>CP074402.1 GCA_018388625.1 Nocardiopsis eucommiae
CGATTTGGCGGGGCGCGGAACACCTGATAAAGTAAAGACACAACAAAGCGGAAACGCAGAGGCCTTCTCCGGAAGAGCAGACGGAACCTGAGGTTCTGGCGCTTGTACGGGAAGAGCGATTGTTTCTTGAGAACTCAACAGCGCGTGTTTGATTTTCTTTAAGCCATGTTTGTTTTGGCCCCGACGCACTTCGGTGCGTAGGGTTCCTTTGATTAACCAACGCGAGTTGGTTGGTCAGGATTTCTTCTAGGTTTACTCGCCCCAGGCTGACCGCGAGGTCGCCGGGACGGGTTGTTTGACCTTTATGGAGAGTTTGATCCTGGCTCAGGACGAACGCTGGCGGCGTGCTTAACACATGCAAGTCGAGCGGTAAGGCCCTTCGGGGTACACGAGCGGCGAACGGGTGAGTAACACGTGAGCAACCTGCCCCTGACTCTGGGATAAGCGGTGGAAACGCCGTCTAATACCGGATACGACCCACCACCTCATGGTGGAGGGTGGAAAGTTTTATCGGTCAGGGATGGGCTCGCGGCCTATCAGCTTGTTGGTGGGGTAACGGCCTACCAAGGCGATTACGGGTAGCCGGCCTGAGAGGGCGACCGGCCACACTGGGACTGAGACACGGCCCAGACTCCTGCGGGAGGCAGCAGTGGGGAATATTGCACAATGGGCGAAAGCCTGATGCAGCGACGCCGCGTGGGGGATGACGGCCTTCGGGTTGTAAACCTCTTTTACCACCAACGCAGGCTCCACGTTCTCGTGGGGTTGACGGTAGGTGGGGAATAAGGACCGGCTAACTACGTGCCAGCAGCCGCGGTAATACGTAGGGTCCGAGCGTTGTCCGGAATTATTGGGCGTAAAGAGCTCGTAGGCGGCATGTCGCGTCTGCTGTGAAAGACCGGGGCTTAACTCCGGTTCTGCAGTGGATACGGGCATGCTAGAGGTAGGTAGGGGAGACTGGAATTCCTGGTGTAGCGGTGAAATGCGCAGATATCAGGAGGAACACCGGTGGCGAAGGCGGGTCTCTGGGCCTTACCTGACGCTGAGGAGCGAAAGCATGGGGAGCGAACAGGATTAGATACCCTGGTAGTCCATGCCGTAAACGTTGGGCGCTAGGTGTGGGGACTTTCCACGGTTTCCGCGCCGTAGCTAACGCATTAAGCGCCCCGCCTGGGGAGTACGGCCGCAAGGCTAAAACTCAAAGGAATTGACGGGGGCCCGCACAAGCGGCGGAGCATGTTGCTTAATTCGACGCAACGCGAAGAACCTTACCAAGGTTTGACATCACCCGTGGACCTGTAGAGATACAGGGTCATTTAGTTGGTGGGTGACAGGTGGTGCATGGCTGTCGTCAGCTCGTGTCGTGAGATGTTGGGTTAAGTCCCGCAACGAGCGCAACCCTTGTTCCATGTTGCCAGCACGTAATGGTGGGGACTCATGGGAGACTGCCGGGGTCAACTCGGAGGAAGGTGGGGACGACGTCAAGTCATCATGCCCCTTATGTCTTGGGCTGCAAACATGCTACAATGGCCGGTACAATGGGCGTGCGATACCGTAAGGTGGAGCGAATCCCTTAAAGCCGGTCTCAGTTCGGATTGGGGTCTGCAACTCGACCCCATGAAGGTGGAGTCGCTAGTAATCGCGGATCAGCAACGCCGCGGTGAATACGTTCCCGGGCCTTGTACACACCGCCCGTCACGTCATGAAAGTCGGCAACACCCGAAACTTGTGGCCTAACCCTTCGGGGAGGGAATGAGTGAAGGTGGGGCTGGCGATTGGGACGAAGTCGTAACAAGGTAGCCGTACCGGAAGGTGCGGCTGGATCACCTCCTTTCTAAGGAGTCTTTGAAGACCAACACCTTTCTATCGTTGGTCGGACTCGAAAGTGGACCTCACACCCTTCGGGGTGGTGGGGAGTGGCTGAAGAAAATTGGACTTTGCTCCCGGCGACTAGAAGCGTCGGGGGCGCGCTGTTGGGTATCTGAGGAAGCAATCCTTGTGGTTGGTTCCTGCTACCACCTCCAGTAACTCCCACGATCTGAGCCCTTTCGGGGTTTGGGTTTGTGGTTTGAGGTAGGGGAGTTTGTGGTTGGTGTTTTGATTTGTGAATAGTGTGCGCGAGCATCTTATTATCTGTAGTGGCCAAGTGATAGTGGCACACGGTGGATGCCTTGGCATCAGGCGCCGATGAAGGACGTGGGAGGCCACGATAGGCCGCGGGGAGCTGTCAACCGAGCTTTGATCCGCGGGTGTCCGAATGGGGAAACCTAGCCCGAGTTGTGTCGGGTTGCCGCTACCTGAATGTATAGGGTAGTTGGTGGTGACGCGGGGAAGTGAAACATCTCAGTACCCGTAGGAAGAGTAAACAACAGTGATTCTCCTAGTAGTGGTGAGCGAACGGGGAAGAGGCTAAACCGTGCGCGTGTGATAGACGACAGTCGTTGCGTGTGCGGGGTTGTGGGATGCATCTTTTCAGGTCTGTCGGCCTGGAGCGCTGATGATTTTTCTAGCTGAATCCGTTGGGAAGCGGTACCGGAGTGGGTGAGAGTCCCGTAGGTGAAGGAAGAGTCTAGGTGTTGATGTTCTCCCGAGTAGCGCGGAGCCCGAGAAATTCCGTGTGAATCTGGCAGGACCACCTGCTAAGCCAAAATACGTCCTGATGACCGATAGTGCACTAGTACCGTGAGGGAAAGGTGAAAAGTGCCCCGGTGAGGGGTCGTGAAATAGTACCTGAAACCGTGTGCTGTCAAGCCGTCAGAGCTGGGTCTTGTACCTGGTGATGGCGTGCCTTTTGAAGAATGAGCCTGCGAGTCATGGTGTGTGGCGAGGTTAACCCGGGTGGGGTAGCCGTAGGGAAACCGAGTCTGAATAGGGCGTTTGAGTCGCATGCTGTGGACCCGAAGCGGAGTGATCTACCCATGTCCAGGGTGAAGCGGGGGTAAGACCTCGTGGAGGCCCGAACCCACCAGAGTTGAAAATCTGGGGGATGAGGTGTGGGTAGGGGTGAAAGGCCAATCAAACTCCGTGATAGCTGGTTCTCCCCGAAATGCATTTAGGTGCAGCGTCGCGTGTTTCTTGCTGGAGGTAGAGCTACTGTTTGGCTGATGGGCCCTACAAGGTTACTGACGTCAGACAAACTCCGAATGCCGGTTAAGTGAAGCGTGGCAGTGAGACTGCGGGGGATAAGCTTCGTAGTCGAGAGGGAAACAGCCCAGATCATCAGCTAAGGCCCCTAAGCGTGTGCTAAGTGGGAAAGGTTGTGGAGTTGCTGAGACAACCAGGAGGTTGGCTTAGAAGCAGCCATCCTTTAAAGAGTGCGTAATAGCTCACTGGTCAAGTGGTTCTGCGCCGATAATGTAGCGGGGCTTAAGTACACCGCCGAAGCTGTGAAGTCCAGTCGCTAAGGCTGGGTTGGTAGGGGAGCGTCGTGCATCCAGTGAAGCTGCCGAGTGATCGAGTGGTGGAGGGTGTGCGAGTGAGAATGCAGGCATGAGTAGCGAAAGCAACGTGAGAAACGTTGCCGCCGATTGACTAAGGGTTCCTGGGGCAGGTTAATCCGCCCAGGGTGAGTCTGGACCTAAGGCGAGGCCGACAGGCGTAGTCGATGGATAACGGGTTGATATTCCCGTACCCGTGCACGAGCGTCCAGTATCGAATCAGGTGATGCTAACCACGCTGGTTCTTGGTGGTCCCTTCGGGGAGTGCCTCTGAACTGGTCTGGGACCCGAGCTTGTAGTAGGTAAGTGATGGGGTGACGCAGGAGGGTAGCTCTACCCGGCGGTGGTTGTCCGGGGGTAAGCGTGTAGGCCGAGGGGTAGGCAAATCCGCCTCTCATGAAGGTTGAGACGTGATGCCGAGCCGTTTTTGGTGAAGTGAGTGATCCCATGCTGTCGAGAAAAGCCTCTAGCGAGTTCGTGTGTGGCCAGTACCCTAAACCGACGCAGGTGGTCAGGTAGAGAATACCGAGGCGTTCGGGTGAACCATGGTTAAGGAACTCGGCAAATTGTCCCCGTAACTTTGGGAGAAGGGGAGCCCTGTCTGGTGACGGTCTTTACGGCCTGAGCTGGGTGGGGTCGCAGATAGCGGGGGAAGCGACTGTTTATTAAAAACACAGGTCCGTGCGAAGTCGTAAGACGCTGTATACGGACTGACGCCTGCCCGGTGCTGGAACGTTAAGAGGACTGGTTAGTGGGTTTCGGCCTGCGAAGCTAGGAATCTAAGCGCCAGTAAACGGCGGTGGTAACTATAACCATCCTAAGGTAGCGAAATTCCTTGTCGGGTAAGTTCCGACCTGCACGAATGGCGTAACGACTTCCCCACTGTCTCAACCATGGGCCCGGTGAAATTGCACTACGAGTAAAGATGCTCGTTTCGCGCAGCAGGACGGAAAGACCCCGGGACCTTCACTATAGCTTGACATTGGTGTTTGGGATGGTTTGTGTAGGATAGGTGGGAGCCTGTGAGACTGTCACGCTAGTGGCGGTGGAGGCGTTGGTGAAATACCACTCTGACTGTTTCGGGCATCTAACTTTGGACCGTGATCCGGTTCGGGGACAGTGTCTGGTGGGTAGTTTAACTGGGGCGGTTGCCTCCCAAAGAGTAACGGAGGCGCCCAAAGGTTCCCTCAGCCTGGTTGGTAATCAGGTGTTGAGTGTAAGTGCACAAGGGAGCTTGACTGTGAGACGGACGTGTCGAGCAGGAGCGAAAGCTGGGACTAGTGATCCGGCACCGGCGTGTGGAAGCGGTGTCGCTCAACGGCTAAAAGGTACCCCGGGGATAACAGGCTGATCTTCCCCAAGAGTCCATATCGACGGGATGGTTTGGCACCTCGATGTCGGCTCGTCGCATCCTGGGGCTGGAGTTGGTCCCAAGGGTTGGGCTGTTCGCCCATTAAAGCGGCACGCGAGCTGGGTTTAGAACGTCGTGAGACAGTTCGGTCCCTATCCGCTGTGCGCGTTGGAGACTTGAGAAGGGCTGTCCCTAGTACGAGAGGACCGGGACGGACGAACCTCTGGTGTGCCAGTTGTCCTGCCAAGGGCATGGCTGGTTGGCTACGTTCGGGAGAGATAACCGCTGAAAGCATCTAAGCGGGAAGCTTGCTTCGAGATGAGGTCTCCTGCCTCCTTGAGAGGGTAAGACTCCCTGTAGACGACAGGGTTGATAGGCCGGGTGTGGAAGCCTTGTGAGGGGTGGAGCTGACCGGTACTAATAGGTCGAGGGCTTGTCCGCTGCAGATAATTGGATGTTCGCGCACACTTTTTCACGGATTTCTTGCCGTGCAGGTTCCCTTTCGGGGTTGAGCTTGTGTGGTGTTGGTTTCCGTGGTGGTTTTGGCAGGAGGGTCACACCCGGTCTCATTCCGAACCCGGTCGTTAAGTCTCCTTGCGCTGATGGTACTGCCCTGTGATGGGGTGGGAGAGTAGGTCGCCGCCACGGTTTTTCTTGAAGAGGGAAGGGGAAGGGTCCACTTGGTGGGTTCTTCCTCTTCCCTCTTTTTGTTGCCTGGGTTTGTGCGTTTGTGAATGATGGTGTGGTCAGCCGTCTGTGGGCGCAGGCGTGGGTTCCCCCGGTATCGACGTTAGGCCTTCTGGGTGGGGGCTGTCAGGGGCGGCCACGGGGGCTGTGGACAACCGAAGCCCCCTGGACAAACACGAGACCCCCGGGCGCGGAATGGGCCCCGGGGTCTTCGATGGTGTGGGTGGAGGGATGGGCCGCGCACCCCGGCGGCCTGACCGGCTCCTCGACCTCCAGGGCCTGGAGTGAATGCCGCAGGGCGAGCCGCGACCGCGCGGGAGCGGGGGCTCGGAACTCGGGTCGGGGATCAGAACACGGGGCCTGGGACAGGTGGGGACCCCCTGGGTCCGAGGGGGTCTGCACCGTGCTCCTGGAGGTCAATCCTCGTCGGCTTCTGGTGCGTCGATGAGCTGCCGCAGCAGCGCAACGAAGTCGTCCTCGCTCATCCCAGACCAGTCCACGTGCTCGTTCATGTTCAGCGGTTTCCCCAACTTCTCCGTCCGTAAGCCTCTGTGTGGCGTATTGGTTCGGGAAGTCTGGGTTAACGGCGAGTTGGCGCAGGTGGGAGAGGTGACCGGAAGAGGACGCCACAGGGGAAGAGGAGAGGACACCGCGAGTGGACGGCGCAACCGGAGGAGGTCCGCACGTGCGGGACCCGCACCTGATCGGTACCGCACCTCGTCAGGCCGAACGTCGGTCGGTACGGCACCCCGTCAGTCCCGCACTCGATCAGACCCGCTGCTGGAGGGCCCCACGGCACTCGGGGCAACGGCAGCGCTTGTTGTAGCCGGTGACACTGCCGTGGGGGAGGGACGGGTCCCGCTGGCTGGTGAGCGTGGCGTCGAGCTGCTCACCGAAGGGCTTGAGGACGCGCGCCGTCGAGAAGACCTGCTTGGGGCTGATGTCCAGCTCCTTGGCGGCGTCGTCGATGTGCTTACCCATGCGGAGTTTCGCGATCAGGCGTGACCGTGTGCTCGGAGGCATCTGGGCCTCCGCGTTCGCGATCAACTGCTCTGCGTCGTCAAGCGGGTAGCTCATGGGTTTCCTCTATGTGTGCGGGTACGCCCTCAAGCATCGTACGCGCTATCCAACTGTGGGTTCGTGTGTGGTGGATGTGGCTACTTATCGTAACAAACGGGAAGTTTTGGCTTTGCGGACCGCCTCGTAATGCATCGAATCGGTCGCTCTTTTCTAGAAACACATTGCTAGATGCTAGGTGTCGTGTTTCGCTGATAGACCCGACACTCTGCGTCATTGGATCAGTGCTATGACGAGCCCCACTGTTCGCCGGCGGAGGCTGTCCGCCGAACTTCGACGTCGCCGTGTCCAGGCGGGCATGACCCTCAACGACGTGGCCGAGGAGCTGGAGTGGTCTCCGGCCAAGCTGGGCCACATCGAGACCGGGATCCGCAAGTGGCCCTCGGTCATGGAGATCTCCGCGCTGCTGCGCCTGTACGGCGTCACCGGAGGCCAGCGGGAGGCCGTTCTGACGCTGGTGCGTGAGTCGCGTCTGCGTCCGTGGTGGACGGAGTACGAGGACGTGCTCTCCTCCGCGTACGTGGGCAACGAGGCCGGTGCCGTCTCGTTGCGGTCCTACGCGGGGATCCTGGTGCCGGACCTGTTGCAGACCCCCGACTACACTGCGGCCCTGGCCCGGCGGCTGGGGCACGGGGAGCACGCGGCCGAGCGGATGGTCGCGGCCTACCTCAAACGTCAGGAGATCCTCGACTCAGGGTCCCTGGGGCACTACCACGCGGTCGTCGAGGAGGACGCCCTGCAACGTGTCTCCGGTGACCTGGGTCTGCTGCGGGGACAGACGAGGCGGATCGTCGAGCTGGCCACCGGGTCCGAGCACGTGACGGTCCAGCTGCTGCCGACGTCCGCCGGTCCCCACCCGGGGTTGGCCGGGCCGTTCTCCATCCTGGAGTTCGAGGAGGACGAGGCCGACCTCGCGTACGTCGAGGCGACCCAGGGCGGAGGGATCGTCGAGTCCGAGGACGCGCTCCGGTCGTGTCGGCGGGTGTGGGACGAACTCACCCGAATCGCCGCCTCGCCGGAGGCCACGGTGGGGATTCTGGGGCGGATGGCCCTGCTGACCTGACCGTACGGAACCCCTCAGTGCGGATCAGAGGAAGAAGACGGTGTGAATCGGTCCACCATGGCAGGGACCGCCCGCCATGGCTTGCTAGTCTGCTAGGTGACAACCTCATAAAGTTGCCCACGGGGCCCCGCTCATGCGGGAGCCCGTGCGTACGACCGGTTTTCCAACAGAGAAAGGGTCCGGACAGTGAAGAAGATCATCGTTCTGGCGCTGGTGGCCCTCGGGGCTTTCGCCGTCTACCGCAAGATCCAGGCGGACCGCGCCGAGCTCGACCTGTGGACGGAAGCCACCGCGGCCAGCGAGAGCTGATCCGAGAGCTTTCCATGTGACACGAAGACGTGGGTGGGCCGACGACCCGTGGTGCGACCCACGGCTTTGTGCTGCGTAGCCCCAGGGTCCGGGTCCTCCCGGCGTGACCGGGGCTCCGATGCGGGTATGCTCTCCAGGTGACCTGGGTTCCCGGGTCCGATGGGGCCATAGCTCAGCTGGCAGAGCGCCGGTTTTGCATACCGGAGGTCAGGGGTTCGACTCCCCTTGGCTCCACCCTTGAAGCGGTCCTGTGCTCTGCACAGGGCCGCTTCGTCGTGTCGGGAACCCATGTGGTGCCGAAATCACGCTGCCGGGACCGCTGGCACCATTCATCGGATTGGTCGGGGAGTCCCAGAAGGGGCGCACGAAATACCCTTCCAAGTTACTAAACGGTAGTTCTGTATGCGTTCGTGTGGGAGTGAATTGGGGGGCCTGTGTGGTTGCCCGGCCCGTCTGTCCGGGGGTCCGCATAGCCCGATCGGGTGGGGTCGGTGACAGCCTGTCCTGTTGCGGCATCCCTGTCGCAGTGGGGCGAGTCGCACGTGGGATGGTGCGAAGTCGCAGGTCATCACGGTTTTGAAGGAATGGTCTGAGAGTGACCTTTCATTGTGGTTGCACGGGGGTGCCCGTATCACATGTGGTGACTCTCCGTGTGTGTATGATGACACTTCCTGGAGAGGCAATGGTCCTAGTGGGCCATATGAGAAATAGGCCTCTTGGGGCCTGTTGGTGAACTCCGGCAATCCGTAGTTTCGACACCAACGACAACGAGAAACACAGTGCGCCGAAACGAGAGACCCCCGAAGGTGAGTGAGCCGTGCGGCCCCCCGCCCGGCCTCGTACACCGTCCTCGTACCGGCCCACTGTTCCTCGTCCACCGGCGGCCGTGCCGCCCGGTGGGTTTCGATCACCACACATGCTGATCTTGGGAGTGGGGCAACATGTGGAACGAGAAGATGGCGGCCCGAGCCAAGTGCCGTGAGATCGACCCGGACGCCCTGTTCGTTCAGGGCGCCGCGCAGAACCGCGCGAAGCTCATCTGCCGGGGTTGCCCGGTGCGTACCCAGTGCCTTGCCGAGGCGTTGGACAGTCGGATCGAGTTCGGTGTCTGGGGAGGCATGACCGAACGCGAGCGTCGTGCGCTGCTGCGTCGACGCAAGGACGTGACCAGCTGGTTCGACCTGCTCACCAGCGCCGAGCGGCGCTACGAGGAGGAGCGGACCGAGCAGGAGCCCGCGCGGACCGGGGTGCACGCCACCGCGCGACAGTGAGCTGAGACCCGTCTGGGAGGGGAGCCCGGACGGATGACGGTGTGGGGCGCGGCGTTCCGACCAAAGTCGATGCCCGCATCCTCCCCCAGGGGGAGGAGCGGATCAGGGAGGATCAGGGACGCCCCCATACCCGCACCGCGTGTGATGCCGCATCATGGAGGGGGCGCGGTCATCGTCGTACGGCCGTGCTCGTCGGAGCACACTGGGAGTGGGGATGGCCGTGCAGAACCCTCAGAGACGGAATCCGTGGGAGCCGGCCGTGCCGGAGCCGCAGATCCGGCTGACCCACGCCGACCGCGACGCCGTGGCCGAGGTGCTCCGTGAGGCCTACTCGCAGGGGCAGCTGGACGAGGACGAGTTCGGTGACCGGCTCGACCGGGCCATGCGGGCCAAGATCAGCGGAGACCTGGTGCCGCTCACGTCCGACCTGGGGGTCAGTGTCTCGCCGGGTGGTGCCGGACAGGCGCCCAGGACCGAGGGCGGGCGGACGGATCGCAAGCTGACCACCGAGAACCCGATGGAGAAGGTCGGGGCGGCCGCCGGACACCTGTCCGCGTTCTTCCTTCCCTTCCTCGCCCCGCTGGTCCTGCTGCTGGTCGGCGGCGAGCTGTCGCCCTACCTGCGGCGGCAGGCCATGGAAGCACTCAACTTCCAGCTCTTCTGCCTGGTGAGCGCGATCGTGAGCGTCCTGCTCGTGTGGCTGGTGCTTCCGGCCCTGGTCCTCGTCGGCGTCTTCCTCGGCTGGTTCATCCTGCCGATCATCGCCGCCGCCGGAGTCCTGATGGGCCGGGACTGGCGGTACCCGCTGGTCTACCGCCTGATCAAGGAGAACTGAGGCCGCGTCGAAGCCTCGACGCGGCTCTCAGGACACACCGGTCGGCGGGCCCCTCTCGGAGGGGCTCCGCCCTCACCGGGAGGGGATGTCGGGTCCGGGACTTCAGTCGTCCTTGGCGGCGCGTACGGTCTCCTTCGCCTTGGCCTTGGTGGCCTTGGCGGTGTCCGTCGCCTTCTCCTCCAGGTGCTCGCGGGTCTCACGGACCTGCTCGCGGGCCTGGTCCAGGTGCTCCTGCCACTCGGCGTCCTGCGAGGCCTGGCGCATGCGGATGAGCGAGTACACGATCACGCCGCCGACCACGGCGGCGCCACCGATCAGGGCCCCCGGGGAACGCGACGGTTCCCGCGCCGGAGCAGGCGCAGCCCACGGCGGCTCGGCTTCGGGTCGATCCGCTGCGCGGCCGTGGTCAGCAGCCCGGCCACCCGGGGCGCCACGGTGTCCTCGACTCGCTGCGCGGCCGTCTCCAGCCGGGGAGCGGTCCATCCACGCGCCTGGAGGAGTCTGAGGGCTGCCTGGTCCCGCGCCTGGTCGGCGTAGGGGCCGAACCGGTCGGCCTGCTCCTTGGCCAGGTCCTGTAGGCGGGCGAGACTCGCCTCGGCCTCCTTGCGGGCCTTGCGACGCTTGGCAGTGATGGGCACGTCGTCAGCTCCTTCGATCGATCTCAGGGTTCGTTGCCACCCGGCGGTGCCGACGTGTGCGGCCCACTCGGGCTTCCCGTCGTCCTTCCCCGTTATCCGGGTGTTATCTCAACATACGTCCTCTGCGTCTGTGATCTACGTTTCGACACCGTCGAGCGTGGATCGGGTTCAGGCGAAACGCGGTGGACGGACGGGTAACGTGAGCACGTAAATCTCGCTCGATCGAAAGGCACTGAGGTGTCGGACTCCACGGGTCAGCCCACCGCGCGGCTGAACACCTCCAAGGGAACCATCGTCGTCAAGCTCTTCGAGGAGCAGGCGCCGGACACGGTCGCCAACTTCATCGGGCTGGCCGACGGTTCCAAGCAGTGGATGGACCCCACCACGGGCAAGCCCTCCAACAGCAGCCTCTACGACGGCACGATCTTCCACCGTGTCATCGACGGCTTCATGATCCAGGGCGGGGACCCGCTCGGCAACGGCCGCGGCGGCCCCGGCTACAAGTTCGGGGACGAGTTCCACCCCGACCTGACCTTCGACCGCCCCTTCCTGCTGGCCATGGCCAACGCGGGTCCGGGCACCAACGGCTCGCAGTTCTTCATCACCGTCGGTGAGCCGTACTGGCTCAACGGCCGTCACACCATCTTCGGCGAGGTCGTCGAGGGCAGTGACGTCGTCACCGCGATCACCAAGGTCGACACCGACGCGCAGGACCGTCCCCGCGAGGACGTGGTGATCAACAGCGTCGAGATCACCCGCTAGCTCGGCACCACAGTGGTGAGACCCAGAGGAGTGACGACCCACCCATGACCGCGTACCCCCTCCGCCAGGAACCCCGTCCGAGTCCGGCTCCGAGCCGGGAACGCCCCGTACCTGCTACCGACACTCCGGTCGGGAGACCGGCGTCAGCTGCACCCGGTGCTCGCGGCCGATCTGCCCGGACTGCATGGTCGAGGCGTCGGTGGGGTTCCAGTGCCCCGAGTGCGTGGCGGAGGGAAACCGGAGGGTGCGCTCCGCGCGGACCACCTTCGGCGGCAGGATCGTCCAGAAGCCGTACGTGACCTGGACGATCCTGGCCCTGATGGCGGTGGGCTTCCTCGCCCAGCTGGGTACCTCCGACCCGGTCGGCCAGGCCGGGCGGTCGCCGCTGGTCGTCGAGTTCGGGATGCACGGCTTCGCCGCGATCCTGCAACACGAGTGGTACCGGCTGATCACCGCGGCCTTCCTGCACGGCGGTGTGATGCACCTGCTGTTCAACGGGTACGCGATGTACCTCCTGGGGCAGCAGCTGGAGCGCTGGCTCGGGCACGGCCGGTTCCTCGCGCTGTGGGTGGCGGGGGCCCTGGCCGGGTCCGTGACGAGTGCGCTCTTCGTGCCCGGCCAGCTCTCGGTGGGCGCCTCCGGCGCGATCTTCGCCCTCTTCGGGGCGGTGTTCGTGCTCGGCCGGCGCCTGCGGCTGGACATGCGGATGATCCTGGTCCTGCTGGCGCTCAACCTGGGCATCACGTTCCTGGTCCCCGGCATCTCCTGGACGGCGCACATCGGCGGTCTCGTGGCGGGCCTGGCCCTCGGGGCGGTCTTCGCCTACCTGCCGACCCGCAAGGGGAGGGAGGACCGGCGGACCCTGACGCACGGGCTTCTCGTGGCGGCCTTCGTGGCCCTGCTGTTCGTGCTGTTGTTCCTGGCGCCCCGGCTCTGGTTCGCCGTGCTGCCCGTCTGAGTCGTACGGAGGCCCCCGGAGCGTGTGCTCCGGGGGCCTTTCCGTTGCCGCGTGAAGGCCTGCTTCCGGGCATGCGAACAGAGCTACCCACAGCCTGTGGATAACCCTGTGGAAAACCTGATCAAGGCTGGTCGAACGCCCACGGGGGGACGTTGGTGCCGTTGTCGGACCCCGCTCGGGTCAGGGGCGCCGCGCACGTGCGCGGCGGGGGCGGTCAGTGCCAGCGCGTGGACAGGATGACGGCCACGATGATCCCGCTGAAGCCGATCAGCAGGTTCCAGTTGTGCCAGTCCTGCATGTAGGGCACCTGGGAACCCGCGATGTAGTAGACCGCGATCCAGAGAATGCCCAGGATGAAGAAGCCCAGCATCGTCGGCACGAGCCAACGCGGACTGACCTTCGGCTTCTCTTTGGAAGGAGGCGGCGTGTAGACAGCCTTCTTCTTGCGGTCGCTGCGGGACTTGGGCACGGTCGTTGCTCCAAGGTTGTGCGGAGGTTCGGAACGCACTCAGTCTACGCGTCGGGTGGGGCGCGCGTCACTGGAGGAAAGGTTCCAATACCCCAACGGCCCCAGGGGTCCTGGCACGCACACGACGGCGGGCGGGGCTCCCGTGAGCACCCGCCCGCCGTCGTGATCGTCCTGGGTCGTGTCCGGCCTTCGCCGGTGTGGGCCTAGCCCCTGCGGAAGACGAAGTCGTCCGTCCCCGGCGGCGGCCAGCCCGGGAAGCTCGGTTCGCCCGGTTCCTCCGGGTCGGTCGGCTCCTCCGGGTCGGTGGGCTGCTCCGGCTCCGTGGGCTCGGCCGGGGCCACGGCGAGCGTGACGGTCACCGAGGTGCCGGTGTTCACCGACTGCCCTGCGGCGGGCGACTGGTTGATGACGGTGCCCTCCGGGGCGTCGCCGTTCTCCTGCTCCTGGAAGTCGCCGCTGAGCCCCGCCGAGCTGAGCGCGTTCTCCGCCTGCTCACGGGTCATCCTCTGGAGGTCGGGCACCCCCACCTGGTCGGGGCCGGAGGAGATGATCAACGTGATCTCGTCCGCGGGGTCGGCGTCCGTGCCGGAACCGGGCTCGGTGCCCACCGCGTAGCCCTCGGCCACGGACTCGTTCGCCCTGCGGTCCGTGGTGACGTTCTCGAAGCCCACGTCGTTGAGCGTGGAGATCGCGTCGGACTCCGACTGGTTCTCCACGTTCGGGACCTCCAGCTCACCGGGGCCCGAGGAGACGTAGATGACGATGGAGGTGGTGGCCTCGATCTCCGAACCGGCCGTCGGGTCGGTCTCGATGACCGTCCCCTCCTCGACCTCGTCGTCGGACCTCTCCTCGGAGCGGTGGTTCTCGAACCCCTCCTCGGTGAGCTGGGCCTCGGCCTCGGGCAGCGTGCTCCCGGCCAGCTCGGGCACGGCCAACGTCTCGACGTCGTCACCGCCGCCCTGGTTCATCAGGAAGAAGACGAGGATGATCGAGGCGATCACGCCCAGTCCCAGCAGCGTCCACAGGATCGCCTTGCCCGCGCCGCCCTTCTTCTCGTCCCGGTAGTCGTCGTAGTCATCGTCGTAGTCGTCGTACCCGCGGTCGTCGGCGGGCGGCAGCGCCGTGGTCGCCCCGGCCGCGGCCATCGCCATGGTGCCCGCCTGGGTGGGCATCCCGGCCAGGCCCCGCTGGATGTCCGCGCGCATCTCGGCGGCGTTCTGGTACCGCTCCTCGCGGTCCTTGGTCATCGCGCGGAGGGTGACGTCCTCCAGCCACTCCGGGATCTGCCCGTCCACCTCGGACGGCGGCACCGGGTCCTCGCGGACGTGCTGGTAGGCGATCGAGACCGGGGAGTCGCCAGTGAACGGCGGACGGTTGGTCAGCAGCTCGTAGAGCACACAGCCGGTGGAGTAGATGTCGCTGCGCGGATCCACCCGCTCACCGCGAGCCTGCTCGGGGAGAGGTACTGCGCGGTGCCGATGACCTGCGAGGTCTGGGTCATCGTCGCCTGGTTGTCGTCCATCGACCGGGCGATGCCGAAGTCCATCACCTTGACTTCGGCGTTCTTGGTCAGCATCACGTTGGCGGGCTTGATGTCCCGGTGGACGATCCCGTTGTCGTGGCTGTACTCCAGGGCCTTGAGGATGCCGTCCACCAGCTCAGCCGAACGCTCCGGCAGCAGCTTGCGGTCGTCGTCCAGGAGCTCCTTGAGCGTGCGACCGTCGACGAACTCCATGACGATGTACGGGATGGAGACCCCGTCGATCATGTCCTCGCCGGTGTCGTACACCGCGATGATCGCCGGGTGGTTCAGGGACGCCGCGGACTGCGCCTCCCTGCGGAACCGCGCCTGGAAGACGTGGTCGCGTGCCAGGTCGTGCCGGAGCGTCTTGATGGCGACGAGCCGGTCGAGCCGGAGGTCGCGTGCGCGGTGTACCTCGGCCATGCCGCCGCGCCCGACCACCGTGTCGAGTTCGTAGCGGCCACCGAGGAGCCGGGGCTGGGACATGTCGTGCACTCATCCTCGTGTCATCCGGAAGCCGCCCGCGGGCCGCCGCCTACCCTGATCGTCTCTGGCTCATTACCTGTTCACGGAGCGTTGCCGGGGTTGTCCTGGCCGGGATTGGGAGGATTGTCGCCACCCTCGGGAGGCGTCTCCGGGTCCGTGCCGCCCGGGTCCTCGGTTCCGGGCTCCTCCTCGGACCCGTCGTTCTCGTCGTCCTCGGGAACGGTCGGCTCCTCCTCGCCCTCGTCGGGTAGGGGGCTCTCCGTCTCCTCCCAGCCTCCGGGATCGGGGGTCCAGTGCGGTGTGTCCTCCACCGGCGGCGGAGCCTCGATCTCCTCGTCCGGGTCGTCGTCCTCGCTGGGGGTGGGGGACGGCGAGACCTCGGAGGTCGGGGGCTTCGTGCTGTCGTTGACGTTCTGGGTGTCGCGGTCCGGGCTGAACACGAACCCCGCCACGGCCGCGGCCACGATCAGGATGGTCGCCGCCACCGCGGCCAACACCACGGGGGTCCGGATGCGTCGCTCGTGACCCGAACCCTCGGCCAGACTAGCCGAGTCGCCTCCCTGAACAGGGGTTACGGCCGACTGTCCGGCGGTTCGCCGTACGGTTCCGGACGGTCCGGTACGCGGCCCGTCCGGGATGGAGCCGACCACCGCCGTCTGGGCCATGCCGTGGAAGCCCGTCGAGGGCGTGGGCGGTCCGGTGCCCGCGTTGGAGCGGATCACGGCGGCCAGGTGCGCGACCTCGCCCGCCGAGGAGGGACGGTCCTCCGGGTCCTTCTGCAACAACGAGAAGACCAGGTCGTCGATGTCGGCGGGGACGTACTCGGGGAGCTCGGGCGGGTCGTCGCGGGTGTGCGCGAGGGCCAGGGCCACGGGGCTGTCCCCGGTGAACGGAGGTGTTCCCGCCAGGCACTCGTAGGCCACCACGCCGAGCGCGTACAGGTCGGACGCGGCGCTCGCTGGCCGCCCCGACGCCTGCTCGGGTGAGATGTACTGCGCGGTGCCCATGACCATGCCGGTCTGCGTCAGGGTGACCGACGTGTCGCCCCGGGCGATGCCGAAGTCCGTCAGCTTGAGCTGGCCGTCCTCGGTCACCAGCAGGTTCCCGGGCTTGATGTCCCGGTGCACCACACCGCGCGCGTGCGCGGCGGCGAGCGCCTTGGCGGCCTGGCACACGAAGTCGAGGGTCTGGTCGGAGCTGAGCGGGCCCTGCTCGCGCAGGACCTGCGAGAGCGGCTCACTGACCACGAGTTCCATGATCAGGAACGCGCGGCCGTCCTCCTCGCCGTAGTCGAAGACCTGGGCGATCCCGGGGTGGGACAGGCCGGCGGTGATCCTGCCCTCCGTCCGGAAGCGCTCGCGTGCCGTCGGCTCGGCCATCTGGGCCGGGTGCAGCAGTTTCACCGCGACTGAACGGTTGAGCAGTGTGTCGGTCGCCCGCCACACGGTGCCCATACCGCCGGAGCCGATCTGCTCCTCCAGGCGGTAACGGTTGCTCAGAACGGCCCCGGCCAGTCCACCGGGGCCGTTCTGCGAAGACGGCTCGTAGGCGCTCACTACTGGACCACTGCCTCCATCATCTGGCGGGCGATCGGCGCGGCGAGCTCGCCACCGCTGCCTCCGCCGTGCTCGATCACCACGGCGACCGCGATCTGCGGGTCGTCGGCCGGCGCGAAGCCGATGAACCAGTTGTGGGTCCCGCTCTCCCCGCCGGTCTCGGCGGTACCGGTCTTTCCCGCCACGTCCATGCCGGAGATGGCTCCGTTGGTGCCGGACCCGTCCGGGCCGGTCACCAGGACCATCATGTCGGTGAGCGTGGACGCGGTGCTCGCGCTCATGGCCTGGCTGTAGACCTCGGGGCTGGTCTGGGTGACCACCGAACGGTCGGCGTCGCGCACCGAGTCGACCAGGTACGGATGCATGACCTCGCCGGAGTTGGCCACACCGGCGGCGACCATGGCCATCTGGAGCGGCGTCGCCTCGACGTTGGACTGCCCGATGCCCGCGCGGCCCAGGATGTTGCGGTCGTCCTCGACCGGCGCCAGGCTCGGCACGGCCTCCAGCGGCACCTCCAGGGGGTCGCGCTCGTCGGCCGTCCGGGAGAAGCCGAACGCGTGCGCCTGCTCCGCCAGGGCCTCGCCGCCCATCTCGATCGCCCAGTTGGCCATCGAGGTGTTGCAGGAGATCTGGATGGAGTGGGCCAGGGTGTCCGGCTGCCCGTTGTTGCAGGTGCCGCCGGGGGTCGCGTTGGGGAGCGGGTGCCCCAGCTCCAGGACGTTCGGGGCGTCCATGGTGCTGTCCGGGCCGGCGTCCAGGTGCTCGATGGCGGCGGCGGCCGTCACGATCTTGAACGTCGAACCCGGGGGTAGCGCTCGCGCAGCGCCCGGTTGAGCAGCGGCTGGTTGGGGTCGTTCTCCAGGGCCACGTAGTTCTCGTTGGCCTCGGTGACGTCGGTGATGCTGGAGACGTCGTTGCCGTCGTAGGACGGGTAGGAGATCGAACCGAGGATGGCCCCGGTGGTCGGGTCCAGCGCGACGGCGGAGCCGTTCTTGCCCAGCGACTCGAAGCCCCGGAAACCGGCCTCCTGGACCGCGGGGTCGATGGTCAGCTCCACGCGCGCGCCCTCGGGCTCGCGGCCCGTGATGACGTCGCGGAAGTTGCGCACGGCGAGGCGGTCGTCGCTGCCGTCCAGCAGGGCGTTCTCGTAGTACTCGATCCCCGAGGCGCCGAACCGGCGGAAGGATCCCACGACCGGCGTGTACATGGTGCCGCCGGCGTACTCGCGCTGGTACCGCGGCGGGTCGCCCTCCTCCGAGATGTTCGTGGAGGAGGCGACGTTCTCGTCACCGATGACGATCGGCCCGCGCTGCTCGCTGAGGCGCTCGGTGTACTGGCGGGCGTTCAGCGGGTCCTCGCGGATCGCCTCGGCCTGGAACCCCTGGATGTAGGTGAGCTGGAGCATCAGGGCGCCGAACAGGATCATCGAGAAGACGCTGAGGCGTCGGATGGGTGTGTTCATCGTCGGATCACCTGGGTGGCCCCCTCGTCCTGGATGGCCTGCGGCGCCGGGCGCCGCGCGTTGTCGCTCATCCGGAGCAACAGACCGATCATCAGCCAGCTGGCCATGAGGGCGGAACCGCCCGCGGCCATGAAGGGCGTGGTCATACCGGTCAGCGGAATGAGCCGGGTCAGGCCACCGAGCACCACGAACACCTGGAAGCACATGACGAAGGCCAGGCCGCTCGCGAGCATCTTGACGAAGAGCTCACGGGAGGCCAGGGCGATCCGCATGCCCCGCTCCACCAGGATGAAGATGACGGCGAGGATCGCCATGACGCCGGTCAGCCCCAGGTCCTCCGAGAGGGAGGCCAGGATGAAGTCGCTGTCCGCGGCGAAGATGTGGTGGGCCTGACCGCCGCCCATGCCGGTGCCGAACAGGCCCCCGTAGGCCATGCCGATCTGCCCCTGGACCAGCTGCATGCTGCCGCCCAGACGGTCGTAGACCTCCTGGTCGAACGCGTGGAACCAGATGTCGACGCGCTGGCGGAAGTGCCAGAAGAGCTGGAAGGCGAGCGCGGCCGCCCCCACGAACACGGTCAGGCCGATGATCACCCAGGAGGAGCGCTGCGTGGCGACGTACAGCATCGCCAGGAACGTGCCGAAGAGCAGCAGCGAGGTGCCGAGGTCCTTGGTGATGACCAGCAGGCCGATGGCGGCGACCCAGCCGACGACCATCGGCATGAAGTCGCGGGCGCGCGGCAGGTCCATGATCTTGAACCGGCCGATCTTCACCTGCTTCGCCGCCAACGACAGCACCTGCCGTTTGGTGACCAGGTAGGACGCCAGGAAGATCACCAGGGCGATCTTGGCGAACTCGGAGGGCTGGAGGGTGCGGCCCGCGATGCCGATCCACCGCCGGGCGCCGTACTCGGAGACGCCCAGACCCGGGACCATCGGCAGCGCGATGAGGATCAGGGCGGCCAGGGCGCTGATGTAGGTGTAGCGCTGGAGGACCCGCGGTTCCTTGAGGAAGAACAGCAGGAGCATGCACATGACCATGCCGACCGCGGTCCAGATCAGCTGCATGCCGACGCCGGCGTGCTCGATCTCGCCGGAGTCGGCGGCGTCCAGACGCCAGATCATCGCGACGCCGATGCCGTTGAGGAACAGCGCGCACGGAAGGATCAGGGGTCGGCGTAGGGGGCGATGAAGCGCAGCGCCACGTGCGTGGCGAGCGCCAGGGCGCCGAAGATGAGGCCGTAGCCCCACATGGCTCCGGGGACCTGGCCGTTGAGGTTCAGACCGGACATCGCCATCGCACCCATGGTGATGACGATGGTGATGCCGATCAGGACCAGCTCCGCGTTGCGGCGCTGGACCGGGGGAGTGCCGTGGGCGCCTCGGGCGCGGTGGTACTCACAGGGTCACCCCGATTCCCCGGTCTCGGTCCCCCTGTCGGCGCCGCCCGTCGTGGACTCGTTCGAGGCACCGCCGTCGGCGGCCTCCTCCAGTTCCCCGACGACGCGTGTGGCGTCGTCGCGGTCGTCCACCGTGATGGTGTTCCGGAGCAGCTCCTGGTCGGCGTCGGAGAGGGACGACACCTGGAGGTCGGTGGTCTCGACCTCGTCGGAGAGGCTGATGCCCGCGATGTCGGTGTCGATGCCCTGGTAGACGCTGACCGTCTCCCCGTTCGGGGACAGCCCCACGTAGAACTGGCTCTCCACGTACTGGCGGCCGAAGTAGTACCCGCCGCCCGCGACCAGGGCCACCACCACGACGAAGACCACGACGATCGGCCACCAGCTGCGGGTGCGGTACTCGGGTTCCGCGTCCCCGCCGCGCGAGGGCGGCGCGTCGTAGTCGTCGCGGGTGTCGTGGGGGCGCTCCTCGTGGGGTGCGCCGTAGGCCTGGCCGGGCTCCTGCTGTGGGAGGTCCTCGCGGACCGGGTCGAGTTCGGCGGTGTCGCCGCCGGTGCCGCGCAGTTCCTGGGCCCGTCTGGCCGGGCTGGTCTCGTTCGGCCCGGTCGACTCGTCGCGCTGGTCGGCCGCGCCCACCGTCTGGGAGGCGCCGGTCGGACCCTCGCGGTCGGTGTCCGTCTCGATGACGTCCGCGACGACCGCGGTGATGTTGTCCGGGCCACCGCCGCGGATCGCCAGCTCGATGAGCTTCTTGGCGGCCCCGCGCGGGTCGGTCTCCGCGACGAGGGTCTCGTGGATGGTCTTCTTGCTCACCACACCGGACAGGCCGTCGGAGCAGAGCAGGTAGCGGTCGCCGACCTTCGCCTTGCTGATGGAGATGTCCGGGTCGACCGGGGTCTTGCCGTCCAGCGCGCGCAGGATCAGCGACCTCTGCGGGTGGGTGGCGACCTCCTCCTCGGTGATCTTGCCCTCGTCGACGAGGGTCTGCACCAGGGTGTGGTCGTGGGTGATCTGTTCGAAGCGCGGTCCGCGCAGCAGGTAGGCGCGCGAGTCACCGATGTGGATCAGGGCGACCTGCGAACCCGACCACAGCATGGCGGTCAGGGTCGTGCCCATGTTCTCGAGCTGCGGTTCCTGCCGGATGCGGATGGCCAGCGACTCGTTGGCGCGCTCGACCGCGCGCTGGAGGACCTCGGCCATCTCCTCGGCCCGGGGGTCGTCCTGGGTGTCGAGTTGGCGGATGGACGAGATGGCGATGGAGCTGGCCACCTCACCGCCCGCGTAACCGCCCATGCCGTCGGCTACCGCGAGGAGGTGTTGGCCGGCGTAGCCGGAGTCTTCGTTGCCTTCGCGGAGGCATCCAACGTCGGAGTACGCCGCGTATCGGAGAGCGATTGTCATTTGCGCAGTTCCAGGACGGTTTTGCCGATACGGATGGGCTGACCCACCGTGATGGGCTGGGGGCGGTTCAGCTTCTGCTGGCCGAGGTAGGTGCCGTTGGTGGAGTTCAGGTCCTCGACGAACCAGCGGCCGTTTTCGGAGTAGACGCGCGCGTGGCGGCCCGAGGCGTAGTCATCGGTGATGACCAGTGTCGAGTCGGGGGCGCGGCCGATGAGGATGGGCTGTGAGGCCAGGTCGACCGTGGTTCCCGTCAACGGGCCCTGGGTCACGGCCAGGACGGTGGGCTCGTTGCGGCGGGGACGCTGGGGTCGGGCCTGGGTCGACGACGGCGCGCGGCGCTGGGCCGGACGCGGTGCGGAGGGGCGAGGCTTCTTCCGAGCCTTCTTCTTCGACTGACCGAAGAGGTCCGTGCGGATGACGCCGACCGCCATGAGGACGAACAGCCAAAGCACCGCGAGGTACGCGATCTTGATCAATATGAGGGTCAAGTTGGACATCGAACTGCTCTTCAGCCCCTGTCGTGCTTCGGCCGGGGTGGCGGTCATCGGCGCCGCCACCGTTTCTGCCCCACCTTCGAGTCGGTGAGTCTGGGTCGCTGGTCCGCGGCCCAGCCGGCCGCGGACATTCTGCCCGATCGGTCAGGTCATCGCGGAGACTACCCTCCCGGCCGGAGTTCCGACACAGGTCCATACCAGGCCTGACTCGGACATCGCCCTTTCAGACGCCGAATCGGGGCGGTTGGTTGCGGTCCGGTTCGGCCAGATCGTCCGACTGCTCGGGGCCGGGCGGTCAGTCCCGGCGGAAGGTCATCGTGGTACGGCCCAGGCTGATCCGGGTCCCGTCCACCAGCCTGGCCTGCCTGACCTGCTGTCCGTTGACGAAGGTCCCGTTCGTGGACCCCTTGTCCTCCAGGACGACCTCTTCGCCGTCGACCCGGATCTCCACGTGGTGACGAGAGACACCGTTGTCGACCAGGCGCAGGTCGCAGTCGGTGCCGCGGCCCAGCAGCGTGACCGGTGTGGTCAGTTCGAAGGACTGCTGCATGCCCTGGCTGGCGATGTTGCCCTCGGCGGTCGCGCCGCCGGGGAGATCAGCAGTCGGGGGCGGCCGGTCTGGCGCGGTCCCCCGCCCGGACCCGGGTCGCCGACGGGCTGGCGGACCTCTCCGTCCTTGACCATCGTTCCGCGGACGACGCCCGAACGGATGCGGAAGCGCCCCGTCTTCAGACCCTCGTCCGACCTGAACTGGACCCGCACCGGACCGACGAACGAGTAGCCCTGTTCGGTCGCGTAGTCACGTGCCAGCTTGGACAGTTCCTGGCCGAGGCTGTCGGCGTAGACTTCCAGGCGCTCCTTGTCACTGGCCGAGAGCTCGACGATGAAGTCGTTCGGAACCAGTGTGCGTCCCTGGGCCACGATCGCGGCGCGCTCGTCCATCTCACGTTGGACCGCGCTCGCGACCTCGACCGGCTGGAGCTCAGACTTGAAGGCCATCGCGAAGGTGCCTTCGATCATGCCCTCAAGCCTGCGCTCGAAGCGTTGGAGCACTCCCACGAGGTACCTCCCTTGTACTCCACTCCGTATGTGTAGACGATCGTAACCGGGCCCGGGTGCCCCTGGTTTCAGGCGCACCCCCGTCAGGGCCCTCCGGGGGCCCGGATCCGGGTCCGCCACAAACGGTGTGCAACCCGCCTTCAAGCCGTGCTAGCCTTGTTCATGTCGCCAGGGGGAACAGGCAAAACGCCCGAATCACCTGGCAACACAACTTCATGCAGCACCACCAGCGCGGGTGGCGGAACGGTAGACGCGCACGGTTCAGGTCCGTGTGTCCGAAAGGATGTGAGGGTTCAAATCCCTCCTCGCGCACCCTGTGAGGGACGACCCCGGGAGCAAGCAGAGCTTGCGACCGGGGTCGTTCTCGTTCTGCCCCGCGGGAGGGGTCCCCACACCCCGGTGTTGTCCGGACGCCCCTGGTCACGGGCCGCGCTCGCGCTCGTGCGCATGCTTCGGGGATCGTCTTCGTCGCGCCTCGTGGGATCCCCGTGCCTCGGGGTGCTGCTCGGGACTGCCCTGGTCGGAGGCCGTCCTTCCTCCCGACGCCGTCGTCGTTCCGCCTCGTGAGGGCGCCCCCGCGTTCCCCGGGCGCCGCTCCGCCCCGGGGTCGTCCGGCCCCGCTCCCGCGTTCGTCGCTGTCGGCACTGCGTCGCGTCGTCCTCCGTTCCCCCGATTCCGTCGGAATCCCGGGCGTGGCGGGGCTTTCGGTTGGCGCGGGCGATGGGATTCGGATTGCCCCAAGCGGCCGTGGAGGGCCCACTAACGATCTTCGATCGTTAGGTCGGGGCCGGATACGGACACCGAAGGCGGCGACGTCCACGCGAATGGGACACTCCGGGCGTGGGAATCATCGAGAGACTTCATGAGATCGGGCGTCCGCTGGTCGCCGAGCAGCTCGCGCACCCGACGGTCGCCGGGATCGCCCGGGGCGACCTCGACGACCGGGCCTTCCGGTACTGGCTGGAGCAGGACCACCTGTACCTGCTGGACTACGCGCGGGCCTTCTCCCGGCTGGCCTGGCAGGCACCGGACGGACACCTCGCGGACCTGGTCGCGATCGCGCACAGCACCCTGACGGAGGAGCTGGAGCTGCACCGCTCCCTGTCCGGGGAGTTCGGCGCCGACCTCAGCACCAGGGAGAAGGGCGCCGCCTGCGAGGCGTACACGTCCTGGCTCCTGGACGCGGCGGCCGACTACCGGGACGGGCTGGCCGCCGTCTACCCCTGCATGTGGGGCTACAACACCCTGGGGCTCGAACTGGCTGAGGCCAGGCCCGAGGACCCCGGTACCAGCGGTGGATCGACACCTACGCCGACCCGGCCTTCACGGACCTGACCAGGAGGTACGGGCGCATGCTGGAGGAGGCGGAGCCCGACCCCGCGAGGGCGGAGCGCTTCTTCCTGGAGGGCATGCGCCACGAGGTGGCCTTCTGGGACACCCCTCACACGTAGACGAGGAGGAGGGGCGGACCCGGGTCCGCCCCTCCTGACCCCGGTTCCGCGGTCTACGGGTTGAGGACCGAGTGGACCTCGTCGAAGCGCTCGATCTCGCAACCGTCACGCTTGTTGAACTCGGTGTCGATCTCGGTGCCGTTCACGTGCCCGGTGACACGGGCGACCTCGGGGCCGCCGATCTGCAACGTGCACATGGAGTCGCTGGTGTCGAGGGTGAAGGGTTCGGACCCGACCTCCTCGATCTCGGCGCAGGCCGCCTCGGGGTCGGGGTGGTCTCCGCCGACGGGGGCGCAGGTGAGCGTCCACTCGCCCTCCTCGAACCCCTCCTCCGGGGTCAGGGCGTCCTCGTCGGACAGGGAGCGTTCGATCACGAGTTCCACTTCGGCGGACTCGTCGGGGGTCGTCTCGGTGGGGGCGGTCTCGTCGGGGGCCGGTGCGTTCACCTCGGTGGGCTCGTTGCCGCAGGCCGTGAGGAGCAGGCCAAGAGCTGCGAGTGCGGCGAGGCGGGCCGGCAGGGCCGTTGCGAAGGTGTGCTTACGCATACTGGTTGGACGGAGGGCCCGGTTCCCGGGTTCCACCGATCTTCGATTTTCAGAACACGCCTGACACAGGGGGTCACCAACATGTTCGGTGAGCAGGTCGCCGAGGTCGTCGTCAACGATGTGCCCGAGGGCGCCTACCTTCTCGACGTCCGGGAGGACGACGAGTGGGGGCCGGGCACGCGCCCGGCGCCGTGCACATCCCGTTGCGGACGCTGGGGGAGCGCGCGGGCGAGGTGCCCAAGGACCAGAGGGTCTACGTCGTCTGCCGGTCGGGCGGGCGCTCGGCCCAGGCGACGATGGCGCTCAACCAGGCCGGTTGGGACGCGGTCAACGTCGCCGGGGGCATGCGCGCCTGGCACCAGGCCGCGTTCGACATGGCGTCGGAGGGGGAAAGTGAGCCCACAGTGATCTAGCGGTAACGCTGTGACGTGGGAGTCGTCGAATTTGGTCGGATTGTGCGAAGCCCCGCCACGTGGGGCCCCACGAATGGCACTATGACGTCGTGAGTTCCGACCGCGCGCCCCTCAGTGCCGAAGCCGTGCTGTCGTCCTCGGCGGACGCGGTCATCGGTATCGACGACACGCTGCGGGTCACCGTCTGGAACCCCGCGGCCGAGCGGATGTTCGGCTGGCCCGCCGCCGAGGTGATCGGCGGCGAGCTGCCGATCGTCCCCAAGGAACTGCGTCCCGAGCACGGCGCGGTGCTGGAGCAGGTGCGCAACGGCACCCCGTTGACGATCTTCACCCGCCGCACGCGCAGGGACGGCACCGCCGTCGACGTGCGGGTCAGCACCGGCTGTGTGCGCGGCGGGAACGGTGAGCACGCCGGGTGGGTGCTGGTGCTCTACCCGGGCGAGAAGGAGGTCCAGGCGCAGGCCTCCGCCATGGAGCGCGCCCGCCTGGTCCGGCGGCTGACCGACGTGGTGGCGGACATCAACGCCGACCTCAGTCTGAAGTCGGTCCTGGACCGCATCATCAGCAGCCTCACCGAACTCACCGGCGCCGACGCGGGCGGCTTCGTCCTGCTCAACGAGAACCGGGTGGAGCTGGTCAGCCTCACCCACCTGTCGGAGGAGCTGCACGGGGTCAGCGCGCCCCTGGAGTCCAGCCTGTTCGGTGAGCTGCTGCGCAGCGGCAAGTCCGTGCTGCTGGCCAACAGCGCCACCCGCAGCCTGGACGACCTGGTCTGGGCCGACCTGCCCGGGCTGCACACCATCGCCCTGTGCGTGTCCAACGTGCAGGGCCGCCCCTACGGCGCCCTGTACGCGCTGTACAGCGAGCGCCGGGTGGGCCACGTGGAGCTGGAGCTCCTCGAACTCCTGGCCGAGCACGCCGGGGTGGCGATAGGGAACGCGATGGCCTACGAGGAGCTCAAGCTCCAGCGGGCCAGGGAACAGGCGGTGTCGGACTCCAGCGCCGACGGCATCGCGGTGCTGGACTCCACCGGCAAGGTCCGCAAGTGGAACCGGTCGGCGGCCGAGCTGACCGGCTACTCGTTCGAGGAGATGGAGGGACGGCATCCGCCGTTCCCGATACCGGCCGCGCACGGTGAGCCCGTCAAGCACAAGAACGAGGGCGGCCGCTGGCTGGAGATCCTCATGGCGCGCATCCCCGACACCCACGAGTGGGTGGTGGACTTCCGCGACATCACCGCGCAGAAGGCCCTGGAGGAGGAGCGGGAGTTCTTCCTGGCCAGCACGGGGCACGAGCTGCGCACCCCGGTCACGGTGATCCAGGGGTACGCGGCGCTGCTGTCCCGCAAGGGTGAGCGGCTGGGCCCGGAGGGCCGCCAGGAGGCGAGCGAGATCATCCTGGACCGTGCCCGCTCGCTGGCCAAGCTGGTGGAGCGGCTGCGGTTGGGGTCGGACGTGGCCAGCGGCGAGATGACCGTGGACCGGGTGCCGTTCGACCTCGTGGAGCTGCTGGGCCAGTCCGTGGCGGCCTTCCGCCCGCTGGCCGAGCGCCAGGAGCTGATCCTGGACTCCGGCGGGACCCTGTGGACCGTGGGGGACCCGCTGGTCACGGGGATGGTCATCGACCAGCTGCTGGAGAACTCGCTGAAGTTCTCTCCGAGCGGCGGAACCGTGCGGGTCACGGTGCAGGAGGACGAGGACGTCGTCACCATCCACGTGGACGACGAGGGCATCGGGATCGACCCCGGCGACGAGGAGCGCATCTTCGAGCGGTTCTTCCAGAGCGGCGAGCGGGGCGACCGCCGGGGGTACAGCGGGCTCGGGATCGGTCTGTACATCGTGCGCCAACTGGTGCGGGAGCAGGGCGGCGAGGTGACCGCGCACCGGATGGGGACCGGCACCCGCATGCGGGTCACGCTGCCCCGGCACCGGGGCGAGGACGCCGAGATCGGCGCCCTGGTGTCCGAAACACCGCAGGGCGGGGAGGAGCCTGAGGTGCTCCCCGCGCAGGCGTAGAACGGACACGCCGACACACGGAAAACCACAAAAACCTCAACGGACCCTCAAGCCCTGTCACATCGGAGGTGTACGCGGTCGCGGAGGGGTCCGTCCCCGTGGATTCGCCCACATGCTGGTTTCCCCTGCCGGGGATCGGGGCATTTCCACCCCTGGTGGAATTCGCTGGCACACTTCGGGCGAGTTCCGGGCCGACCGAGAAGTACGAACTCGCGGGGACGAAAGCTGTGTCAGGAGACAACGCCGCACACGAC
The DNA here is from genome assembly GCA_018388625.1 of Nocardiopsis eucommiae. Lineage (GTDB taxonomy): Bacteria > Actinomycetota > Actinomycetes > Streptosporangiales > Streptosporangiaceae > Nocardiopsis > Nocardiopsis eucommiae. Next base: position 26,915 of record CP074402.1, read on the forward strand.
GACGGGGGCCACGGCGCGCCCCGGAAGGTCGAGCGAAGCGTCGTCCTTCCCTACGTTCCCGAGAGCGTCACCGGCGCGAGACGGGCACTCTGCGCCGACCTGCGCGCCCTGGGCGTCAGGGTGGACCGGATCGACGACGCGGCCCTGATCCTCAGCGAACTGGTCAGCAACGCCCTCAGGCACGCCAGCCCCCTGCCGGACGACACCGTGGGCGTGTGCTGGCGCGCGGACGCCGATCCGGAGGCCCCGGCCGCGCACTGGCTGGAGATCTCGGTGCGCGACGGCGGCTCCACCACCATGCCGCGGGTGTCCCGGCCCTCACTGTCCGGTCTGGGCGGACGCGGCCTGGGCATCGTGCAGTCCCTGGCGGGCCGCTGGGGCACCGAGATGGACGCCACCACGACCACGGTCTGGGCGGTGTTGGAGATCGACGTCGAACGGGCCGAGACCGCCGACGACCTTCCCGCCTCCTCGGAGGCGGGGCCCGTCCGCGCGTACGCGGCCGACGTCGTGGAACTCGACCTGGGAACGGTGGAGGGCCAGCCCGCCTGGAGTGTCCTGCCCTGAGTCGGTGTGTGCCGGTCTGATCCGCTTTGAGCTGGGCTTTTCGTGGTTCCGGGCGGAGGAACGTGACCGATGTAGCGAAACGCCGCCAACGAGGTGGCCTGGCCCTGGCGTGGACGCTACAGTCACGACTGTGGAGTTGAAGATATCAAGCCGATCTCAAGATGACGTCGCAGTGGTAACCGTGGGCGGTGAGATCGATCTGTACACGGCACCCCAGTTGCGCTCCGAGCTCGTCGAGTCCCTGGAGCTGGGGGCACGGCGCCTGGTCATCGACATGTCGAGGGCGGAGTTCTGCGACTCCACCGGGATCAGCGTCCTGCTCTCCGCGATGAAGCGCTCCCGTGACCGGGGCGGGGACCTGGAGCTCGTGGCGCCCAAGCCGGCGGTCATGAAGGTCCTCCAGGTCACCGGTCTGGACGAGGTCTTCGTGATCCACCCGGACATCGACGCGTCGCCGGTGGCCGCGGGAACCGGCACGGCGCAGTAGCCGGGTGAGCGTGGCACGAGGAGGGCCCCAGGGGCCCACGGACGCGGCGGTCGCCGTGGTGATCGCCGCCAAGAACGAGGACGACCGCATCGGCGCCACCGTCGAGGCGGCCCACACGCTGCCCGGGGTCGACCTGGTCGTGGTGGTCGACGACGGTTCCACCGACCGCACCGCGGACTTCGCCCTGCGAGCGGGGGCCCGGGTGCTCAGGCACGGCCGCAACCGCGGCAAGGGCGCGGCCATGCAGACCGGTGCCGAGGGTGTGCGTCGCGCGGAGGTCCGCGAGGCGGACGGAGGCACGACCCGTGTCCCGCGCCATCTGCTCTTCCTCGACGCCGACCTCGGGGAGACCGCCAAGGACGCGGCGCCCCTGGTCGAGCCGGTACTCGCGGGCACGGCGGACATGACGATCGCGCTGTTCCCCGCCACCCGGCTGCGCCTGGGCGGGCACGGTTTCGTGGTCCGCCTGGCACGGGAGGGCGTGCGCAGGTCGACCGGCTGGGAGCCCGAGCAGCCGCTGAACGGTCAGCGCTGCCTGAGCCGCGCCGCCTTCGAGGCGGCCCGGCCCCTGGCACCGGGGTTCGGAGTGGAGACCGGGCTGACCATCGACGTCCTGCACGGGGGTTTCCGGGTCATGGAGGTCGAGGTCCCGCTGGAGCACCGCGCCACCGGCACGGACCTGCGGGCCCAGCTGCACCGGGCGCACCAGTTCGTCGACGTCGCCCGAGCCCTGACCGCCCGTGAGCTGCGGCCCGCGCTGCGCCGGACGTGGCGGGGCGTGACGGCGGGCAAGGGTGGCGGCGGGCGTGAACAGCCCCGAAAAACCGGGCACATTACTCGCAAAAATCGCCAAGAGTGACCCCACGGCTGCGATGCGTGGGGATACGCTCGCGCTGTGTTCACTACCACCATCGCTTCCATCGCACTGTTCGCCGGGCTGGCCGGGCTCGCCCTCGGTGTGTACGCGCTGTTCAGGACCGCTCAGGTCCGCGGTGAGTACCAGGTCCTGGCCCAACGAGCCCTCGCGGTCAACACCTCGGGGGCGGACCCACGCGCCGTCCGCGACGTGGCCGTCCTGCACTACGACGCCCTGGAGGAGATGTCGGGTGCCCGCTCCTTCTCCCTGGCCATGCTCAACAGCCACGGCGACGGCGTGGTCGTCACGTCCATCAACGGCCGCACCGAGACCCGCACCTACGCCAAGGCCATCACCCGGGGCGAGGCCGACCACCTGCTCAGCCCGGAGGAGTACCGGGTGATCCGGTCGGCACGCCTGGGCAACGGGATCGGGGCCACGCTGCCCGACCCCGCGTCGCCCTCGGGAGGTCCGGCGGCCGACGCGCCCGACGAGGGCACGGAGGCCCTGGTCACGGTGGTCCAGGGGCCCGAGGCGTCGGAGGACGAGGCCGAGGAGGACGCCGACCAGCCTCGGTCACCCGAGGGGACCCAGGTGCCCCCGGCGCCCCGACCGGAGAAGTGACCACCCCGGCCCACCGGCTGCGTATAGCCTGAACAGCATGCCCAACCGCTACGCCTACCTCGGCCCCGAGGGCACCTTCACCGAAGCCGCCCTGCGCGATCTGCGCCCCGAAGCCACCGACGAAGCCCGCGTCCCCTGTGACGGTGTGGCGGCGGTCTTCGACGCGGTCCGCGCCGGGGACGTCGACGGCGGGGTCGTCCCGCTGGAGAACTCCGTGGAGGGCGGGGTCACCGCGACCATCGCGGAGCTCATCAACGGCGAACCGCTGCTCATCACCGGCGAGACCGCCGTGCCCGTCGAGTTCGCCCTCTTCGTCCGGCCCGGGACCGCGCTGGAGGACGTCAAGCGGGTCGCCACGCATCCGCACGCCCTCGCGCAGTGCCGGGGCTGGCTCTCCCGTCACCTTCCCGACGCCGACACCCACACCGTCTCCTCCACGGCAGCCGCCGCGCGTGCCGTCGCGGAGCCGGGAGCCCCCTACGACGCCGCGATCTGCGCGGTCATCGCGGGGAGCGGTACGGGCTGCACGCCCTGGCCACCGGGGTGGGCGACCGCTCCGACGCGGCCACGCGCTTCATCTACCTCTCCCGGGCCGGGGACCTCCCGGCGCCCACCGGCGCGGACCGGACCTCCCTGGTCGCCTTCATCTCCGACGACCAGCCCGGCGCGCTGATCGAGGTGCTCAACCAGTTCGCGGTGCGCGGCGTGAACCTCACCCGGCTGGAGTCGCGCCCCACCGGCGACGGCCTCGGCAACTACTGCTTCTGCATCGACGCCGAGGGCCACGTCTCCGAGGCCCGCGTGGGCGAGGCGCTCATGGGCATCCGCCGGGTCTGCCGCGACGTGCGCTTCCTGGGCAGCTATCCGCGCGGCGGCCGGGACACCGGGACGACCCCGCGATGCGTCCCCGCCCGACCACCGACGCGGACTTCGCGGAGGCCGAACTCTGGCTCGCCCGGGTCCGCGCGGGCGAGACGGCCTAGCCAGGCGCGGTCAGGTGGCCTCCACGGGGAGCCGGACCCCTCCTCGAAGAGCCACTCCTCGGCGGCGGCCCGGCGCAGCTCCAGATACAGGGCCAGCCTGAGCGCGGTGTCCTCCGGGCGCGCGTCGTCCAGGGCCTCCAGGGCATCGGAGAGTTCCTCGGTGGTCATCTCACCCAGCGGTTTCACGACTTCTCCCCCACGGTCGGCGTGCCGCTCGGGGGCTCACGCTCCCCGTTCGGTCCTTCGATGGAGAGACGGGGCCGGCGCCGCTTCATGACGTGACTGTCGGCAAAAGATGTGGGGCCGGGGTGGGGCGGGCGGTAACCTGCAAGACGTGATCGACCTTCGCGCACTTCGAGAAGACCCCGAACGACTTCGTGCATCGCAGCGGGCCCGCGGTGAGGACCCCGCCGTGGCCGACCGGCTGCTCGAACTGGACTCCAGTCGGCGCTCGGCGCTGACCCGGTTCGAGACCCTGCGCGCCGAGCAGAAGAGCGTGGGCAAGTCCGTCTCGAAGGCCTCTCCGGAGGAGCGCGAGGAACTCCTGGCCCGGGCCAAGGGCCTCTCGGTGGAGGTCAAGGAGGCCGAGGCCGAGGCCGGACGGCTCGGAGACGAGCTCGACGCCGTGCTGGCGCGCGTGCCCAACCTCGTCGAGGAGGGCGCCCCCGAGGGCGGCGTGGACGACTTCGTGGTACTGGAGACCGTGGGCGAGCCCCGCGCGTTCGACTTCACCCCGCGCGACCACCTGGAGCTGGGCGAGATGCTCGGCGCCATCGACATGGAGCGCGGCGCCAAGGTCTCCGGCTCCCGCTTCTACTTCCTCACCGGTGTGGGAGCCCAGCTGGAGCTGGCCCTGCTCAACATGGCGATGAACCAGGCCATCGGTGCCGGGTTCACCGCCATGATCCCGCCGGTGCTGGTCAAGCCCGAGACCATGGAGGGCACCGGGTTCCTCGGTGAGCACTCCGACGAGGTCTACCACCTGCCCGCGGACGACCAGTACCTGGTGGGCACCTCCGAGGTGGCGCTGGCCGGGTACCACGGCGGCGAGATCCTGCCCGCCGACGCACTCCCCCACCGGTACGTGGGCTGGTCGTCCTGCTTCCGCCGCGAGGCCGGTTCCTACGGCAAGGACACCCGGGGCATCATCCGGGTCCACCAGTTCAACAAGGTGGAGATGTTCGTCTACACCCGCCCGGAGCAGGCGCACGAGGAGCACGCGCGGCTCCTCGCCTGGGAGCGGGAGATGCTGGACAAGCTCGAACTGCCCTACCGCGTGGTCGACATCGCCGGCGGGGACCTGGGCACCAGCGCCGCCCGCAAGTACGACTGCGAGGCGTGGGTCCCCACCCAGGAGACCTACCGAGAGCTGACCTCCACCTCGAACTGCACCGAGTTCCAGGCCCGCCGCCTCAACGTGCGCTACCGGGACGAGGACGGCAAGCCGCGCTTCGCCGCCACCCTGAACGGCACGCTGGCCACCACCCGGTGGATCGTCGCGATCCTGGAGAACCACCAGCGCGCGGACGGTTCCGTGGTGGTGCCGGAGGCCCTGCGGCCGTTCCTGGGCAAGGACGTCCTCGAACCCGTCCAGGCTCCCAGGAGCAGGAAGTAGGCACTGACGACGGAGCCCGCCCCTCGCGTGAGGGGCGGGCTCCGTCGTGCGTGGTCCCACAGGGGAGTGGTCCCACTCGTGCCCGCTCTACAGGTAGGGGCCCGACCCCATGTGGGGGTGGTCCTCCTGCGGCTCGGCGCCGGGGCCGCCCTGGGCCTGGAGCCCGGACACACCCGGGGAAGCGCCTTGCGCATGTTCTCCAGCTGCGCCCGGGCCGCCATCTGCTGGGCGAACAGGGTGGTCTGGATGCCGTGGAACAGGCCCTCCAGCCATCCCACCAGCTGGGCCTGGGCGATCCTCAGCTCCGCGTCGCTGGGCGCGGCACCCTCCGCGAAGGGCAGGGTCAGCCGCTCCAGCTCCTCGATGAGCTCCGGGGCGAGCCCGTCCTCCAGCTCCTTGATCGAGGAGGTGTGGATCTCCTTCAGCCGGGCGCGGCTCGCCTCGTCGAGCGGGGCCGCCTTCACCTCGTCCAGGAGCTGACGGATCATGCTGCCGATCCGCATCACCTTGGCGGGCTGCTCCACCATGTCCGCGAGGGTGCGCGGCTCGTCGGAGCCGTCGTCGTCGCCGTTTCCGTGGCGGTCGTCGGTACCGACCACCAGGACCTGCGGTTCCTTCTGGTCGTCTGCGTTGCTCATCGATCCCCTAGTTCGGCTGTGTCCGGCACGCTGTCAACGGGTGAGAAGGATCTTGCCTGTGTGCGCGCTCGATTCCATCACGCGGTGCGCCTCCGCCGCGTCCTCGATGGACAGTGCGCGGTCCACGACGGGGCGGATGGTTCCCTCCTCTACCAACGGCCAGACCTGCTCCAGTACTCCCGAGACGATGGTCGCCTTCTCCTGGGCCGGACGGGAGCGCAGCGTGGTCGCCTGGACCGAGAGGCGTTTGACCAGCATGCGGCCGAGGTCGATCTCGGCGGCGCCCCCTCCCATCAGACCGATGATCACCAGGCGCCCGTTGGTGGCCAGCGAGCGCAGGTTCCCCTCCAGGTAGGAGCCGCCCATGATGTCCAGGATCAGGTCCGCGCCGCCCTCGGCCCGCAGGACCTCGGTGAAGTCCTGGGTCCGGTAGTTCACGGTGATCTCGGCGCCCAGGTCACGGCAGCGCGCGAGCTTCTCCTCGCTGCCCGCGGTGACCGCGACGCGGGCGCCCAGCGCCTTCGCGAACTGGACGGCGAACGTGCCGACCCCGCTGCCGCCGCCGTGGACGAGGACGGTCTGCCCGGCACGCAGGCCGCCGACCATCACGAGGTTGGACCACACGGTGCAGGCCACCTCGGGCAGCGCAGCCGCGTCGGTCAGGCTGACCCCGCGCGGTACCGGCAGGAGCTGGCCGACCGGGACCGCCACCCGTTCCGCGTATCCGCCGCCGGTCAGCAGGGCGCACACCCGGTCCCCGACGGACCAGCCGGTGCCGTCGGTGCCGGGTCCCAGCTCGGCGATGGTGCCCGAGCACTCCAGACCCGGGTACTCGGAGCCGCCCGGGGAGGGGGTAGAAGCCCTGGCGTTGGGACACGTCCGCGCGGTTGACCGCGGTGGCCGCCACGTCCACCAGGACCTCGCCCTCCCGGACGACGGGATCGGGGACCTCGGACCAGGCCAGGACCTCGGGGCCGCCCGGTTCGGTGATTCTGATCGCGTGCATGGGGCCGACAGTACCCAGACTCGGGACCGAAGGGGAGGAGGGTTCGGGGGATCACTCTGTTCACGGTGCCGCTGAGGATGCTTTTCTGGTGCAGCACGGGTATGAGAACCCCGAGGGCCCCACCCCCGCAACCCGGCGGGACCCTTCCTCCACAGACACACCCCTCGACGCAGGAGAGCCCCGGTGGCACAGCAGGAACAGAACGGGTCGGCAGCCGAGTCGGAGCCGCACGAGCGGTCGGGCTGGCACGGAACCGACGACTCGGCGGAGGTCGAGGAAGCACCGGGCTCGCCCGCGCCCACTCCCAGGGAGCAGTGGTTCGGCGGGTTCGAGGGGCGGCCCCGCCCCCGCCGCCGTACGCGCGCCTGCCCGAGGACACGCCGCCGCCGACGCCCGGCACGGCCTTCCGGGCACCGGCGCCGGAGGACGACGTGCCGGACGAACCCGAGGAGGAGGCGGACGGTACGGTCCGGCTGTTCCCGGGTGCCCGCGACCGGAGGCCCCGGCCCTCCGGTCCGTGGCAGGAGGAACGCCGCCCCCAGCGACCCCAGCGCCTCGGGGGTCAGGCGGAGGAACGGGACCCGTTGGCGCCGCGCGGCACCCCCGGCGACTCCGACGTGCCCGAACCCGAGCAGCTGCCGCCGCTGGAGGCCGAGCGCGCCGAACCGGTGGAGCCCGATCGGGCGGCACCGCTGGAGCAGGGGCCCTCGGGGCCCTGGGCCGGTCCCGCCCCGGCGGGGAACACGCGGCCCCCGCTGGGCCCTCCGGGCCTCTGGACGACCCCGGAACCCCCGTCCCCTCCGCCCTCCCTGACCGGTCCCCGCGACACCGGCCCCCGGGACGCGGGCCCGCGCGACACCGCCCCCGTGACACCGGCCTTGGAAGCCAGCCCTGGAGTGGCAGCCAGGCCCCGGCACGCCCTCCGTCGCCCCCCACCGACCACGGGGAGACCTCCGACTCCCTCAGCGCGGCCACGCTCGTCCGCAACCGCCGCTACGGGCCCACGGGCGGCTGGCGCCGCGCCGTGCACAGCGCCAGCCTCGGCCTGATCAACCCGGGCGAGTCCCCCAGGGTGCTGCGCGAACGCGAGCTGGTGGCCCGCGCGAGCACACCGGTCGCCGCCGGGCACCACAGGGTGGCGGTCCTCAGCCTCAAGGGCGGGGTCGGCAAGACCACCACCACGGTCGCCCTGGGCGCCACCCTGGCCTCGCTGCGCGGGGACCGGGTCCTCGCCGTCGACGCCAACCCCGACCGGGGCACGCTCTCGGACAAGGTGCGCCTGGAGACCGCCGCCACCATCCGTGACCTGCTCAACGAACGCCACCTGGTGTCGCGGTACGCGGACATCCGGGGCTTCACCTCCCAGTCGCCCAGCCGCCTGGAGATCCTCGCCTCCGACCGCGACCCGGCGGTCTCGGAGGCGTTCAGCGACGCCGACTACCGCGAGGTGGCCCGGATCGTCGAGCACTTCTACTCCATCTGCATCACCGACTGCGGCACGGGGCTCCTGCACGCGGCCATGCGCGGGGTGCTCGGGCTGGCCGACCAGGTGGTGCTGGTGAGCTCGGCCTCCGTGGACGGGGCGCGCAGCGCCAGCGCCACCCTCGACTGGCTGGACGCCCACGGGCACGGGGGCTGGTGCGCGGCGCCGCCGTGGTGCTGTCCATGGTGCGCTCGAACAGCAAGAGCAGCGTGGACCTCAACCGGTTGGAGGAGCACTTCGCGGGGCGCTGCCGGTCCGTGGTGCGGGTGCCCTGGGACGGGCACCTGGAGGAGGGCGCGGAGGTCGACCTGGAACAGCTCGCCCCCGCGACCAGGGACGCCTACCTGCAGCTGGCCGCGAACGTGGGGGAGGCCTTCGCGCGCTGAGAGGACGCGCGGGCCCGCCCTCGCCGGTTTCCCGGCACCCGGTCCCGACAATGGAGGTGAGGGGAAGAGGTGGACATGAACGCACAGGAACGCCCGCCAGCGGTCATCGCGGGGGTGGACGGCTCACCCATCGCCGGAGCGGCGCTGGCCTGGGCGGCGGACACCGCCGCCCGGTACGGGCGGCAGCTCAGGATCGTGCACGGCCTCGGCCTGCCCGCGGTGATGGGGACCCTCCCTCGTCGGAGCGGTACCAGCCCGGCGACGAGGTCCGGGAGGCCGGGCACGCGCTGCTCTCCGAGAGCGCCGAGCACGTCCGTGCCTCCCACCCCGAGCTGGACGTGGCCACCGTGCTGGCCTCGGAGGACGCCCCGGAGGTCCTGCTCGACGAGGCCCGCCACGGTGACGTCATCGTCGTCGGCTCCCGAGGGCTGGGCGCGGTGCGGGCGATCATGCTCGGCTCCGTCAGCCTGCGCACCTCCTCCCACGCCCCCTGCCCGGTGGTGGTCGTCCCCGAGGCGGCCCCGGAGCCGAGGGGCAGACTCGTGGTGGGGGTGGACGGCTCGGAGTCCTCACGCAGGGCACTGCGCTTCGCCCTGGAGCACGCTCTGGCCACGGACGCGGAGGTGGTGGTGGTCAACAGCTGGGAGGTGCCGCTCCCGGAGGACCCCACCGACGGGCCGTCCCCGCACGAGGAGATGTTCGACCGCCAGTCCGAGGAGGTGGTCGCCGGGGTGCTCGCGGAGGTGATCGACGACCGGACCCAGGCCCTGGAGATCAGCGCGGTCCGGATGCAGGCCGACCCGGTGGACGCCCTGCTCGAGGCGGGGGAGGGCGCGGACCTGATCGTGGTGGGCTCCCGGGGGCGCGGCGGGGTCCGGGGGCTGGTCATGGGCTCCACCAGCCAGGGCGTCCTGAGCCGGGCGCACGGCCCGGTCGCGGTGCTGCCGCCGCACTCCGACGACTGACGGATTCCCTGTGCCGTTCACGTGTGTTCGTGCCCCACTCGGTGATGATGGTGAACAGAGGGAACTCTTCTCAAGGGGGAACCATGTCAAGCGAACGACAACGTCCCAGCAGGGTGGTCGTGGGCGCGGACGGATCGGACCACTCGCGGGCGGCCCTCGTATGGGCGGCCGCCGAGGCCGCGCGCCGTGACGTCGAACTGCACGTCGTGTACGCGCTGGGGATGCCGCTGATCGTGTCCGCCTACGGCGGACCGACCCGCTTCGAGCCCTCCGACGAGATCTCGGGGCAGGCCACCACGATCCTCTCCGAGGCGATCGAACTGGTCCGGAAGGACCACCCGTCCGTCCGGGTGGAGACGTTCACCGCCCTGGAGGAGCCGCCGCTGGCGTTGATCCGGGACAGTCACCCGCACGACCTCATCGTGCTGGGCACCCGTGGACTGGGAGCCTTCGCCTCGATGTTCGTCGGGTCCGTGAGCGTCCGGGTGTCCGCGCAGGCCCCGTGCCCCGTGGTCGTGGTCCCCACCGGCCCCAAGGGCAGGCCGGCCACCACGAAGCTGGACCGGATCGTCGTGGGTGTCGACGGGTCGAACCCCTCCCGGCGCGCCCTGGGACTGGCGGTGGACCTGGCCGCCGAGACCGACGGCGAGCTGGTCGTGGTCAACAGCTGGGAGGTCCCCTACCCGTACGACCCGATCGCGATGACGGCGGCCGGGCACCAGCCGCAGGAGAACATCTTCGAGCGGCAGTCCGAGGAGCTCGTCGCCGAACTCCTGGCCGAGGCCATGGACGAGCAGCGCGACGACGTGAACATCGAGGTCACCGTGGTGCGGACCCAGTCCGGCCCGGTCGACGCGATCCTGGAGGCCGCCGAGGGCGCCGACGCCATCGTGGTGGGTTCCCGTGGTCGGGGCACCATCCGGGGGCTGCTGCTGGGCTCGGTGAGCCAGGGCGTGCTGCACCACGCGAAGATCCCCGTCGTGGTGCTCCCCAAGCACGCCGACGAGGACTAGGGAGGGGCGGCCCAGGGGCCGCCCCCTTTCTAGGTCGTGCTTTTGGATCATTCCGCGCTCGCGTTGCCAGGCTGCCTCTCGCCGCGCCGATGAAGCTCGGACAGCCAAACCCGGGCTGGCCTTCGCTCATCGTCTTGCGAGAGATGGCCTGGCGGCCGCTCGCATCGATGGCGGCTCCGCCGCCACCGGCGAAAGCATCCACAAAAACACGCCCTAGCTCTCCAGCTCCGACCTGCCGCGGGAGGCGCCGCTGGCCAGGACCCAGACACCGCTGACCACGAACGGCGCCAGCATGAAGAAGTAGGTGGTCCAGGACCCGCCCAGGCTGGGTACCAGCACGGCCAGGGCACCGGCCGTGAAGACCACCCCGAGGGTGACCCACAGGACCTTCTGTCTGCCTCTTCCGATCGTCCTCACCCCGTACTTCCGTGTGCGTCGCCGGTGTCGAACCGGTCACCCTCCGGCATACCGAACCAAAGGCCCGCCAAACCCTCCCGTGGCGATTCGTCGACAAAGCGACAGGTCCACCCACCCTCCTGTCACCGGGCGTCCGTCTCCCGCTCGGCGGGGAGATCGCTCTCTTGACGATCAGGGGGCACCGACACCGCACACGAGGCCGACGACCGTTCCCACGACCCACGACGGCGCGTCGAACATCCAGTGGACGAGGACGCTGAGGGCGACGGCCGCCGCCATGAGAAGCACCATCGACGCCGCGGGAGAGGTGAGCCAGCGGGGGAGGGCTGCCATGAGTGTTCCCGACGGTTGGGGGAGAACGCCGACCGGGGGTCTACCCACCCCTCGAACCCGGTCAAACCGGCCGTGGTCGCGGGACGAGGCTGCTGCTGGAACGACGAAGGCCGGTGGCCTGGTCCCTGGGGACCAGGCCACCGGCCTTCGTCTGCGGAGGGTATGGGATTTGAACCCATGAAGCCCCGTCAAGGACTTGGTGCTTTTCAAGAGCACTGCACTCGGCCGCTATGCGAACCCTCCCGGGGAGAGGAGCCCTCTCCGCCAGACATGGTAGCCCACGGCGGAGGCGGGTTCGCGGGAGTGCTCGGTGTCGTCCGGGGGTGGCGCTTCCGGGTTACTCGTGAGTAACCTTGGGGGTATGCAGAAAATGGACGCCGAGACGGCGGAGATGGTCAAGTCCGGGTTCCTGGCCGCGGTTCCCTTCGCGCGCACGCTGGGTGTGACCTTCAGCGAACTGGACCACGGTCGCGCCGTCATGCGGCTGCCCGACGACGCCGACCACCACAACCACGTGGGCGGCCCGCACGCGGGCGCCATGTTCACCCTGGCCGAGTCGGCCTCGGGTGCCATCGTGATCGGCACCTTCGGCGACCAGCTGGAGCGTGCCGTTCCCTTGGCCGTCAGCGCCGAGATCACGTACCTCAAGCTCGCCATGGGCGACGTGACCGCCGAGGCCACGCTGGGCCGGTCGAGGGACGAGGTCGTCGCGGAGCTGGACGAGGGCAGGCGCCCGGAGTTCCCCGTGGAGATCGAGCTGCGCACCGACGACGGCACCGTCACGGGCCGGATGACCGTGCTGTGGACGCTGCGTCCCAACCGCAAGTAGCCCCAGACTGTCGGTATCGCTGGGTACGTTGACCGGAGGCAACGACCGGGAGGCGCAGTGAGACTACGTGTGGACCGCGACGCGTTCGCGGAGGCGGTCGCGTGGACCGCCAGGGCCCTGCCGACGCGGCACGCGGTCCCCGTACTCGCCGGGATGCGCCTGGAGGTCTCCCCGGACGGGAGCTCCCTGCACCTGTCCGGCTTCGACTACGAGGTCTCCACCCGGGCCTCGGTGGAGGTCCTCGCGGAGGAGTCCGGGGCCGCGCTGGTGCCCGGGAGGCTGCTGGCGGAGATCGTCAACAACCTGCCCTCGGGCACGGTGCGGATCGAGACCGACGGTTCCCGGGTGCGCGTCAGCGCCGGCGCGGCCAGGTTCACTCTGATCACCATGCCGCTGGAGGACTACCCCAGCCTGCCCGGGATGCCCGGGCGGATCGGCTCCGTGCCGGCGGACGCGCTCACGGCGGCGGTCCGCCAGGTGACCCCGGCGGCCAGCAGGGACGACACCCTGCCGATGCTCACGGGTGCCTACCTGGACTTCACCGGCGACCGGTTGAGTGTGGTGGCCACGGACCGCTACCGCATCGCGGTCCGCGAACTCTGGTGGAAGCCGGAGGATCCGGGGATCGACGCCGATGCCCTGGTGCCCGCGCGCACCCTGGCCAACACGGTGCGGGGCCTGATCAACCAGAGCAACGTGAACGTCGCCCTCGGGGGCGAGGGCATGATCGGATTCGAGAACGGCGAGCGCGCGACCACCACCCGGCTGATCGACAGCGACTTCGTCAAGTACGCCTCCTGGTTCCCGACGGAGTTCTCGGCGCGGGCCGAGGTCCCCGTGGGGCCGCTGCTGGAAGCGGTCAAGCGGGTCGCCTTGGTGGCGGACCGAAACACGCCGCTCCGGCTCGCCTTCACGGAGGGTGAGGTTGTGCTGGAGGCCGGATCCGGGGACGACGCCCAGGCCGTGGAGGCCCTGGAGGTCGGCTACGAGGGTGCCCCGATCCGACTGGCGTTCCGGCCCGACTACCTGGCGGACGGGCTGACCGGGGTGGAGACCGACACCGCCCACCTGAACTTCACCGAGCCGACCAAACCCGCCGTGTTCACCGACGCGACAGAGGAACCCTCGTTCCGCTACCTCGTTCAACCCCTCCGGGTTAGTTGACCAGGTGTTTTGCTGTTCTTGGGAAAGTTCTCCACAGGTTATCCACAGGCTGCTTCCTCAGCCTGTGGATAACCCCGGGTGATCGGCCCTCTCGGGGCTCGAACGGCCTCTCGAATCGGCCCGTATTTCCTGTGTGACATGGGAAAACGGGGCGCCTGTGGATTTCCTGCACAGCCTGTGGATAACTCGGGGTGAGGGGCTATTCGCCCTCGGCCAGAGTGGACGTCCGTCCGCTGGTCACCGGGGTGTCCAGCCCCAGCTCCGCCTGGCGCCCACGGCGGTATCCGGCGCGGTACCCGGCCGCGCTGTGGGTCCGCTCGGGACGGTGTTTGCGCAACTGTGGGAATTGCTTGTGGAACTCTTCGTTCACCCGGTTCGGATCGTCCCGCAGAACCAACTCCGCGCCGCGAGCCGAACCGTTCTCACCGTTACCCTCAGTGACGCCCGACTCCGCGTCCTGAGCGGCCATTTCCTGGAGTCGCGTCCTGAACTCCCGAATGCGTTCGGCCACGGCCTGACCGTAGGCGCGCACGAACGACCGGTAGTAGCGCTTGCGTTCGGTCTCCAGTTCGGAGCGGGTGTAGTTGCGCAGTTCCCGGATGTCGGCCACGTGCGAGGAACTCATGAACCTGGCCGAGGCCTCCATCTGCATGGAGATCGACGGCATCAGCATCCGCAGCGCGTCCAGGGCACTGACCGTCCCCACCAGGATGATGGTCCGGTCGGTGTTCTCGGAGTTGTTCCCGCGCACCGCGGACTGGCATCCGTACGCGGCGGCGATGTCGGCCAGGGCTCTGACCCTGGCCTTGCCGTGGCCACCCACTCCGGGGACGGTGTAGTCCATACGGCTGATCGCGTCCGGTTCCTCGCCCCTCTCGGCGCGGGCCTCGGCCTCGGCGATCGCGTGGCGGGTCATCAGCTCGGCGGCCTTGGCGGTGAACGCCTGGCTCTCGGCATCAGTGACCGCGGGGTCCTCCGCCATGCGAAGGAGCCCGCGGACCCGCTCGACCATCTTCTGACGAGCAGCTTCAGTCATCGGCGCCGGTTGTCTCCCGTAGGTGAGGTGTGGTGCATCCGCTCCTTGGCGGAAAACATCGAGCCTAGGCCCTTCTGTTCCCCGCCACCATCACGGCGGCGCCCGACCACCCCTACTTCTTGTCGCCGGCGACCATGGCCACCACGCCGATGATGAGCCACAGGGCGAGGCCCACACCGAGACCGGCCCAGAGGCCGCCGAACAGGCCGCCGATGATGGCGAAGTCGGTGATCACGGACACGACGTAGCTCACCACGGCGGTGGCGCCACCGCCGAGGATGGCCGGGGCGCTCGCGTAGCGGAACGGGTAGGTGGCGGCCCAGCGGCGACCACGGCGGTCGCCCTTCTTGCTCAGCACGCCGCCGACCCCGCCGATCAGGGCGAAGAAGAAGATGCCGGTGGTCACGGCGGCCGGGATACCGGCCAGACCGAAGTTGGCAATGAAGGAGAGGGCACCGGCCACTGTGCCGCCGACGACGGACGCCCCCAAGGCCAGATCATCGTCGCCGAGGCGACGGGAGTGAATGCGTTACCGCGCTCCAGCGTCATGTTCACAGCTCCAGTCGAATCGCGTGGCGCCCACTCTTCGCAGGGCCGTCCCCCTCAGGATGCGGGGCCAGGGGCGGACCGCACATCAGGGCCCGTCCCTGACTTACCCCCGAGGCGGTGCCTTGGCACCTGGCCGCGGAGGAAAGCAGACACGAATCATCCCAGAACGGTGGGGTCGCCGCCTCTCGCGAGTCCAACGATCGGCGGGGCGCGAAAGTGCCCGCCCCGAGGGGTTCGTGGCCGACACCGCCGCGTCCGGGCGCAGAACGTGGACTACGCCGTGGCCGAGCGCAGGTCGGCGCTCAGGTGCGGCCAGGCGGTACGGAAGGCGGGGAGCAGGGGCAGCTCCTCGGCGGCGTCCACCGAGACCCACCGGATCTCCTTGCTCTCCGAGTTCCCGGGGCGGAAGGGGGTGAGGGTCGGCACACGGAGCAGGAACGTGTCGTAGCGCCACACGGACAGGTCCTGCTCGTGGCGGCCCAGGACCGTGTAGTCCTCGAGGTCGCCCGCGACCTCCTCCCGGAACTCCCGCACGGCCGCCTCCAACGGGGTCTCGTCCCGGTTCCGGGCTCCGCCGGGGATGCCCCAGGTGCCGCCCATGTGCGTCCAGCCCGCGCGGTGCTGGAGCAGGACGTGACCGGAACCGGCCACGTCGGTGGCGTACAACAGCAGCCCGGCGGCGCCGTACCGGCCCCACCTGCGGGATCCGTCGGCCAGGTCGACCCAGCCGTTTCCGTCGCCCTCCTGCATCAAAGCCCTCCAACCAGAGCCGTTCCTCGTGTCCCGCGATCAGGGGTTCCCCGGTCCGTGAGCAGTGGACCAGGGGAATCCACGGAGACCGTTCCCGCTAACCTCTTGAACCTATGGCCCGCCTGACCTCTTCCGCAGCCGCTCTGCCCGTGTACGCCCTCGGCCTCGTCCGAAGCCACGGGGTCCCCCTGCTGTGTGCCTACACCGCGGGGATGCTGACCCACACGCTGCTCATGCGGGGGCTGGTGGCGCTGAACGACGTCAACCCCACCCTTTCCCTCGCGGGGCTCGGTCTCACCCTCCTCGTCACCCTGATCACCTTCGTCGTCATGTTCCAGCTGCTCAGGCCGGGCCTGCCGATGATCGACTCCGAACTGGGCGCCCAGGTCGTCCGGCGCCGCCGGAACGGGTTCGCCGAGAGCGAGCGGAGGGTGGTCGACGGGGTGGCGCTCGCCATCTTCCCCTTCCTGCTCTTCTACGGGGCCTGGGGACTGATCGGGGAACAGTACGACACCTACAGCGTCAGTCTGCTCAACACGGGTGGCCTGGAGGCCTTCGCGGCGCCCACCGAGCTCTCCTGGTTCGGCCTGCCCCTGGTCGTCGCCGTGACCGCCTGGGTGCTGCGCCGGGTGTGCGGCCGCTTCTACGAGGCCAACCGCAACCCGGTGCTGGGCGTGCTCACGGCCCTCTTCGAGGGCGTGTGGATGTTCCTCGCGGTCTTCTCCGTCGGGGTGTTCCTCAGCCTCTGCCAGGAGTGGATGTCGAACCGTGTGGTCTGGGTGGGCCTGGAGACCGGTGTGACCGGCCTGCTCGACGGGATCGGTCAGCGGATCGACGTCCCCTCGCTCTCCGCGGGGGTGGCCTCCGCCGTCGCGAGCACGTGGTCCGTGCTCAAGGAGGGATTCCTGGGCCCGATGCTCTGGCTGACCATCACGGCGGTGGTCTACCGGGCCCAGATCGACGATCACGACGCGCTCTTCGAGGAGCGCCGGGGTGGCGGTGAGTTCGGCGCCGTGGTCAACCGGGCCGCGCGGATGGGCCGTGTGTTCGGCCGGGCCGCCTCCTCGGACTTCCGGGAGAAGTTCAGTCCCTGCCTGAACGCCGTCCGCTTCGTGCTGGGCGCCGGTCCGGTCTTCTACCTGACCTTCTGTCTGTACTTCGTGCTCCTGGACGTGGCCTTCAGCCAGCTGAACCGGGGCCTGTTCGTCCTGTTGGGGCCGGGTGACTTCCGGGGCGAGCTGTGGCCGTGGCTCCAGCCGGTCGACTTCGCCGTCGACGCGCTGCACATGCTGTTCCGCCTGTGCCTGCTGGCCGCAGCCTTCGAGATCGCCCTGCGCAGGGCCGAGGAGACCAGCGTGGGCCGCCGTGTGCGCCGGGTCGCCGGGCACGCCGTCCGCTGAGCCGTCGTCGGAGTCAGTCGAGGAGCTCCGGCTCGAACAGCAGCGCCTCGGGGCGCGGAGCGGCCTTGTCGGCGGAGGTGGCCACGGTGACCTCGAACCGCAGGTCGTCCGCGACCTCGGCCGGGACCAGGTACGTGACGACCAGGGACTGCGTGGTGCCCGCCGGGATCGGTTCCCAGTCGCCGCCGGTGCACCCGCCCATGACCCGGCCGGGGTCCTCCGCGAGGTTGCGCAGGCTGAACTCGTTGGTCGGCTGCCAGGCGCGGCCCTCCCCGTCGAGTGCGCGGAACCGGCAGTAGTCCGCCAGCCGTGTGCTCGCCTCCCCGTCTCCGGGGTGACTTTGAAACCGACGTCGACGATCTCGGTCCCCTCAGGAGGGGCGGGCAGGGTGTCGAGGAAGCCGGTGACGTAGCCGACGGACCCCCACTCGCTCCCTGCGAGGTCGGCGGTCCGCCCGGAGACGGGTGCGGCGTCGGGGCGGACCAGGCCCTGTTCGCGTGCGGCGTCGAGTTCGGTCAGGTAGGGCCAGACCAGGACACAGGGCAGGAGCACGACCAAAGCGCCAAGGTACGGCAGGTGCAGGCGTTTCCACAGGGGGCGGGCGTGCCGGACGGGACCGGCCGACACGCGTCCTCCCCCGTGGCGGGCGGGGTGGGTGGGACGGGTGGGGCGGTCACCGTTCCAGGGGTGCTCCCGGGGAGGGTGCTGCCACGGCTGGTCGGGTCGCTGGTACCGATGCCCCTGGGGCCCCTGAGGGCTCTGGGGCGGCTGAGGCGGTCCGGGGCGCGAGGCGGGCGGCGCCGGTGCCCTTGGGGGGCCCTGGGGTGGTCCTGGGGGCGCGGGGGCTGGCCCGGGTGTCCTGGGCCGGGCTGGGGCGGGAACCGTCTCTGGGGTCCCTGCGGGGCCTGGGGGGCCGGAGGTGGAGGAGGCCCCTGGGGTTGGGGAGGCCCTTGGGGGCCCGGAGGTGGACCGGTGGGTCCGGTCGGGGGCTGCCCGGGTCGTCCCGGGTGGCCGTAGGGGGTGTTGTCCGGGCGCGGCCAGCCGGGCCCGGAGCGCCAGTGCGGGTCATGTGGACGCATGGTCGTCCTCCCCGGTCTCCGCGCCGTCGGCCCGGAGCTCCGCCGGGAGGAGGGTCGCGGGTCGGTCGGTGGGTTCGGGGTTCTCCAGGCCGAGGTCGACCTTCGCCTGGGCGCCCAGGCGGCTGTCGTAGCCGAAGGCGTGGGTCACGACCAGCGCGGGCTTCTCGATCCGGTCCGTCGGGACCTCGAACACGAACGCGCCGTGCACCGGCAGGCCGGGGGAGAACGTCTGGTGGTCGAGACTGTCGCGGAACCAGCCGCGCTCGACGTAGACGGAGCCGTCCCTCATCCGCAGCTCGGACGGGAGGTTCTCGATGGTCTCTCGGGTGGCGGTCACGTCGGCCCAGACCAGGACCCAGGCGCCGTTGGCCTCGACGGTGTGCGTACCGCCGTCCGCGTCGCCGGGGGCCTCCAGTGACGTGGCGAGGTCCACCTCGGTCACCCGGACGGTGAAGTCGTCGGTGGTCACGGCCGCGTCGGTGTCACCGGCCGTGGTGATCGGGTCGACCATGTCCTCCTTGCCCACCACGAAGCGTTGGAGGACCGCGATGAGGACCACCAGGCAGGCGCAGGTCAGGATGGAGAGCGCGCGGTTCACCGGCCGCTCCCCTCCAGGGGGACGGTGACCGCGCCCGCGAGCTTCTTGTCGGACGGCCACAGGACGCCTCCACCGCCACGGGCCTCCAGCCTCTCGACCTCGTGCACCGTGACGACCAGGTCCTCGATCGTGTCGGGGTCGACGCCGTCGGGAAGGTCCCAGGAAATGATCGCGTCCTTCTCCGGCATGTGCGGTTGCAGGTGGGAGACGATGCCGTCCGGCATGCGCTGGAAGAGGACGGTCGGGTGCTCGGTCCGCTTCCCCGCTGGCTCGATGTTCACGACCACGGCCTTGACCGCGTCGAAGACGGAGACCGGCCTCTCGGAGCCGTGCATCTCGATGTCCGCCCGCAGTTGGAGCTGGTCTCCGAGCTCGCCGGTGACGACCCTGGCCTCGTGCGGGGAGATCCGGATCAGGGAGTTCTCCACCTCGGTCCCGGCCGCCGAGGGCTCGGACACGGCGTCGGCCCGCTCCAGCCCGCCGAACACGGCAACGCCGAGCAGGCCGACGGATCCGACCGCCCCGGCCAGCGAGACGAGGGCGAGGCGGGCGAGCGGGTTCCGGGGAGGGGGACCGACGGGGGCGTCGGTCGCGAGGACATGGTGCACCACGAGGCGCAAGTGTAGGGCCAAAGGGTGCCGAACCCCCTGGACACCCCCGTGCCCGCCCGAACCTGGCCGGAAGAGGACACCTCGGATTCGCCCAGCGCAGGACGGGTTCCGTTACCCGGTTCGGCGGAGGAACCGGGGGTGCGGGCGGGCCTGGAGCGCGGGAGACGTTCGCCTGCGCGTCCACGGGGTAGGAGGGGTAACCGTGCTCCCAAGTGTCCGGCGTTCGCCCGCGGTCGTACGCTCTTCCGGTGACACGGGGCGTCCGCTTCCGTGGTCCTCTCCGCGAGAACGTGGGAACGCGGTCATTCGTGTTCGATCTTTCCGACCGGGGAAACGGTGGGGAACGCCGGAATCCCCCTCGGCACGGGAAGTGAACAACGCGTAGCGCCTTTGTGACCTTGGGTTTTCCCGCTCAGACTGAAAGCCGGTTGAAAGCGGAGCGGAAGAGGACCTCTCTAGCGTCAAGGGTGTCGTCGGATCGGTAGCTGCGTGAGGACGGCTCGCAGCTCCCTGTGGTCCGACGGCTGTCGGACACATGCCATCCGTGGCGTAACTGAGGCGGAAGCGCCACGGATGGCGGATCCGCCGGAAGACGGTGGCCGCATGATGCTTCGTAGACGTAGGGCGACGTTACGGCTCTACACGAGTGCTGTACGCAAAGGAGTACGAGTGCCGAAGATGCTGACAGTGGACGAGCGGTTCGACGCGATCGTCTCCGGCGTGACGCCGGAAGCCAAGTTCGACCCCTTCCAGGAGCCCACTCCCAGGGAGAGTGTTCCCGCCGAGCGCGAGGACAAGCCGGAGGAGAAGAAGACGGAAGACAAGTAGACGGGCGTCTTTGAGGAGCCGCCGCTCCGAGTGCTGGTGAAGAGGGGGCACTCGGCGGGGACGGACTCGGACGCATTCCGAATTCCACAAGGTGGCCTTGCTAGGGTTGCTCCTTGTGGAATTCGGCGTGCTTGGTCCCATTGCCGCGTGGTCCGAGGGACGACCCCTTCCGGTCGGTGGACCACGCCAGCGGTGTGTTCTGGGCGCTCTCTTGGTGTACGCCGGTCGAGAGGTCACCTTCGACCAGCTGATCCACTTCCTGTGGAGCGACGACCCCCGCGCACGGCGCGCTCGGTCATCCAGGTCCAGGTCTCCCACCTGCGCCGGGCGTTCCCGGGAATCATCAGCACCACCTCCGGCGGGTACCTGGCCGACGTCGACCCCGGCCGCGTCGACCTGCACCGGTTCCGGGGTCTGCGCGACGGAGCCGACCCCGCCGATCCGGAGACCGCCCACGCGCGGCTCTCCGAGGCGCTGGAGTGCTGGCGCGGAGTCCCGTTCTCCGGGGTCGGGTCCGAACACCTCTACTACTCGCTGGTGTCCCCGCTCCTGGAGGAGCGCTGGGCCGCCGTGGCCGACTGGGCCTCCTACGGGCTCTCGCTGGGGCGCGCGAACGAGGTGGTCTCCTACCTCACGCCGATTGTCCGGCAGGAGCCGCTCCGGGAACGGTTGCACCACCACTTCATCACCGCCCTCTGGCACACCGGCGAACGGGCGGCGGCGCTCTCCGCCTACGAGGAGATTCGCTCCCGCCTGGCGGACGAACTGGGCGTCGACCCCGACCCCGACCTCATCGCGCTGCACACCCAGATACTGCGGGCGGACACCTCCGAGCAGACCCCGGCCAAGGGGCTGACCTCGCCCTTCCCCGTGGTGAAGGACCACTTCGTCGTCCGGAACGACCTCCCTCGGGACATCCCGGACTTCGCCGGGCGGCGGGAGACCCTGGAGCACCTGATCGGTGTGGGGACGTCCAAGGACGATCGGGCCCGGGTCTGCGTGATCTCGGGCAGCGGCGGTTCCGGGAAGACCACGCTCGCCGTGCGGGCCGGGCACGAACTGGTGCACCACTTCCCCGACGGGCAGCTGTTCATCGACCTGTACGGGTACACGGCCGAGAAGAAGCCCCTGGACGAGGGGGCGGCACTGGGCGCCCTCCTGCGCGCGGTCGGCGTGCCCTTCGAGGAACTGCCCGACTCGGTGGACGAACGCTCCGCGCTCTGGCGGGCGACCCTCCGGGGCAGGCGCCTGCTCGTGGTCCTGGACAACGCGGTCAGCTACGCGCAGGTCAACCCGATCCTGCCCTCCGCCGAGGGCACGCTCACCCTGATCACCACCAGGAACGACCTGGCCGGGCTCAGCGGTACCGACTACGTCTCCCTCAGCATGCTGGGGGAGGAGTCGGCCCTGGAACTCCTCGGCAAGGTCCTGGGGGAGGACCGGGTCGTCCGGGAACGGGACCAGGCCCTGAGGGTGGTGCGGATCTGCGGCGGGCTCCCCTGGCACTGCGGGTGGTCGCCGGACGCATGCTCAGCAGACCGAAGTGGACCTTCGGCCACGTCGAGCGCCGGTTGAGCGAGCAGAGCCGCCGCTTCCGCGAGCTCCAGATGGACGGGCAGAACGTCGAGGCGGCGATCGACCTCTCCTACCAGAGCCTCAACGGCGAACAGCGGCGCGCCTTCCTCCTGCTCGGGGTGCTGGTCGGCACCACCGTGGACCTCCACGGCGCGGCGGCGCTGCTGGACATGGACCCCATGGACGCGGACGACCTCCTCCAGGGGCTCGTGGGCGTCTGCCTGCTGGAGGAGCCGGACGGCGACGTGTACCGCCTGCACGACCTCATCGGTGACTTCTCGCGCTACCGGGGTTCGTCCGACCTGGAGCCGACGGAGGCCGAGGAGGCCCGGGGGCGGCTGGCCCGGCAGTACATGCACGTCTCCCAGCGCGCGGCGGACCTGTTGGGCCCGCGCGCGCACGGCGGCTCGGACGAGGCGGGGGCTCGCGGTACCGGGCCGAACTCCTCGACCGGGCCGAGGCGGAGGCCTGGTTCGACCGTCACCAGGACAACGTCGCCGACGTCATCGACTTCTACAGCGATGGGGAGAGTGTCGATGAGGCGTGGCGGATGGCCGACGCGGTGTGGAGGTTCTACGCGCAGCGCGGCAAGATGGGTCTCCTGCTCACCTCGCAGGAGAAGGCCCTGCGCGCCAGCGAGCGGCGCGGCAGCCAACGGGGCCGCGCGGTCACCCTCATCGGGATGGGGATCGCGCACTGCCTCTCCGGACGGTTCGACACCTCGCTCTCCTACCTCCAGGAGGCCCTCGTTCTCCTGGAGGAACTGGGCGACGAACGCGGCATCATCCGTGCCCTGGCCAACCTCAGCATGGTCCACGAGCGCACGGGACGGTTCCGGGAGTGCTCCGAGTGCGTCGAGAGGGTCATCTCCTACGCGGTGTCCCAGGGGGACAAGCAGCTCGAGGTGATGCAGCGGGCCAACCTGGCGGTGCTGTACATGAACCTGGGTCGGTACCAGGAGGCACTGGCCCTCAGCGAGGGGGTCCTGGCCCTGGGCGCGGACGAGAGCCTGGACAGCAGCCGGACCCAGGCGGCGCTCATCGCCGGTGAGGCCCGGACGGCCCTCGGGGACCTGGAGGGCGCCTACGAGGCCCTGCGGATCGCCGTCGCGCTGTCCAAGGACAAGAGCACGAAGGAGATGTACGCCCACAACTCCCTGGGCGTCGCCTACAGGGCGGGCGGGAGGTTCGACGAGGCGGTCACAGAACACCGGACGGCCTTGGAACTGGCGGACCGGAACGGCAACCGCAGCGCGGACGCGGAGGTCCTGACAGACCTGGGGGCGACCTACTCCGCCGCCGGTCGGCACGCGGAGGCCGCGCGGACCCTCGAGAAGGCACTGGCCATGGCGCACGAGCGGGGCGAGCGGTACGTCGCGGCCAGGGCCTCGCTGGCGCTCGGGGGCTGCCCGCACCGGTGGTGGACGCCGAGCGCGCTCGGGGCCTGCTCACCGACGCCCTCCGGACCTTCGAGGAACTGGGCCTGCCCGACGCCGACCGGGCCCGGGAAGCACTCAAGGACCTCTGAACTCCCCGGCGGTCACCCCTCAGCGATTCGAGGATCTCGACGCCTTCGACGGCTTCCAGCCGCCGTTCTTCCGCATCGACCTCAGGTACAGCGCGGAGGGCAGTCTCCGGACACCCTTCGGAAGACGCGGGTACACCGTCCGGGTCACGCGCATCAGGCGGTCGAAGCGGCGCTGACGCGCCTCCGACCAGGGGATTCCGTACTGCCTCCGCAGCTCCGGGCCCAACAGGCCACCGCTCAGGAACCGTTGCGTGAGGGTCAGCGGCCACAGCAGCCGGTTGTCCGGACGGAACAGTGACTGG
The DNA here is from genome assembly GCA_018388625.1 of Nocardiopsis eucommiae. Classification (GTDB taxonomy): domain Bacteria; phylum Actinomycetota; class Actinomycetes; order Streptosporangiales; family Streptosporangiaceae; genus Nocardiopsis; species Nocardiopsis eucommiae. The sequence continues at coordinate 50,536 of CP074402.1, forward strand.
GACAGACCGACGGCATGCGGGCCGACTTCCAGACGGGCACAGGCGTGTTCCCAGTAGTCTGAGAACTCCTCGGTGCTTTGGGGCCACCGCTCCCGGGGTAGGCCGAGGGCAGTGGCGTACACCGAGGTCTCACGAAGGAACTCGGCTCGTTCCTCCTCGGTCAGGTCGGCCACGGTCAGCTCGTACAGACGCACCGCGCTGTGGTACAGCGTCGCGCCGACCCACAGCAGCAGCTCGGGGTCGAGGGCGTCGTAGCCCGGACCCCGGACCCTGCGGTGCATGGCGCGCACGATGGCCTGTACGCGTTCGCTCTCCTCCGGGGTGCCCAGGGCGGTTCCGTAGACGTAGTACATCGTGCCGCGCAGCCGGTCGAGGGGCGTGCGGCGAACTCGCTGTGCTCGGCGACCCCCGGGCGACGCTCGGGTGGGCGATCTGGAGCAGGATCGCGTAGCCGGCCCCGGCCAGGATGCTGGCCTCGGTGTTGAGCCGCCGGAGAACCGGCGGGGCGTGGGATAGGTCCATGTCTGGATCGTAGGGCAGCGCCCAGCTTCGTCGCAGGTGACGCGCCCACCCTGGTTTATGGGGCTTCCTCCGCGTTCGTCTGGCGCGGCTCCCCGCCCGGTCTCCGGTCCTTCGGAGACACGTGCGGCACCTGTTCCGAGCCCGGTCCGACCACGGCTCGGGCCACGTTCCGAACCAACCCGACTCCGCGAGGGGCAGTGGGGGTTCTGGGGGTCGTGGGAGTCCTGGGCTTCCCGAGGGATAGGTCGATGATGTGCGGCCTGGGGTTCCTGAGGTCCAGGTGGTTGTGGTGCGGACTTGGGTTCCCGTGGGCCTCGCGAGAGCGGTGGCTGTGACATGTCCTGAGGCTCCGGAGGCCGTGGTGTCGCCTGGGAGTCCTGGGTTTTCCGAGGTGGGTCTGGTGGACGTGCCTGATGGGACATCCGTGATCACTCCGTCCTGGTGGCCGTGCGGGGGCGCCCCCGCACCTTGACGCGCGGTCGCCTCGACACCGCGGGGCCTCCGCCTCGGGTCCGTTCTGTCACCCGTCGCGAGCTCTGTCCATGGCTTTTCCAACGGCCATCCCCCGTGTTCACACGGAGGAGGGGAAGGTGATTGTCACCATTTGGTGAGGTCTGGTGGAACGTCGGCGGGGTCGACCTCTTGGTCCACTCCCGGAACGGCAGACCGGTTCCGGCAACCGATCGGCATCGGTCCTGTTCGGGGTGCCCGCCCCGCCGCTCGTCCACCAGTACCAGTGCCCGAGGAACCGGCACTGGGCCGTTCCACTGGTACGGGTGTCACTCCACACCCATGGGTAACAGGGATCTTGACGGGGGTGACAAGCTCTTTACCGTCCTCGGTACTGGGTGGACGGAGGTTCCCGAAACCCACGGGAACTCCCGGGCGACCCCTGCCCGGGCTCGCGGAAATAACCGGCCGTGAGCGCGTTCCACCCGCCCTGGTCCGGAGACGGTCCGGGTCACCCCGCTACGGCCCCCCAGGGTCGTGACCCAGAAGAAGGGCTCCCTCATGAGTATCAGCACCAAGCTCCGCTCGACCGCGGCCGTCGGCGCCGCCACCGCGCTCGCCTTCACGTTGATGCCCGCGGGCACTGCCAGCGCCCACGGCTACATCAACAACCCGCCCAGCCGCCAGGCCCAGTGCGCCGCCGGGACGGTCTCCTGCGGACCGATCCAGTACGAGCCGCAGAGCGTCGAGGGCCCCAAGGGCCTGATGAGCTGTTCCGGAGGCAACGCCGCCTTCTCCGAGCTGGACGACGACAACTACGGCTGGGACGTCACCCCGGTCGGCAACTCCGTCACCTTCGACTGGACGATCACCGCCCGGCACTCGACCAGCACGTGGGAATACTTCATCGACGGTCAGCAGATCGAGAGCATCGACGACGGTGGCGCCCAGCCGCCGGCGAACTTCTCCCACACCGTCGACCTCTCCGGCTACAGCGGTGAGCAGACGGTGCTGGCCCGCTGGAACGTGGCCGACACCCCGATGGCCTTCTACGTCTGCGTCGACCTCAACGTCGGCGCCGCGTAGACACCCGGAGGCTCCCCCTCCGTACGCCGTGACGCCCCACCCCCGGGCGTCACGGCCCACGCCCGGACCGGCCCAGCGCCGGCCCGGGGCGTCCCCGTTCACGGGACCGGGTTCCGGTTGGCCGGAGGTGGCCGTTTTCCCCCGGACGGTGCTCGTGCCCGGATTCGTCGGGGTGGCCATGGGAACATGCGACGGGTCAGGACACACGTACTCGTGGATGGACCCTCGCATGGGACACCCCCTCCAGCCGACCCCACCAGGCCACTCCGGCCACCAGGGGCAGCCCCCGTTCGGCCACCAGGGCCCACCGGGTCAGCCGCCGCTCCAGCCGCCCTACCCCCACCCGCCCGGTCACCCCGGGGCGCCTGGACCGAACCCGCCCCCGCCCTGCGGCCCGCCCGGACCTCCCGGCCAGCCCGGCTCCCAGGGCGTTCCTGACCAGCCCCCGGCGCCCCGGCGCCGACCCCGGACCGCGCTCACGGTGACACTCACCGCCGCCGTCACCCTGGCGGTCGCCGGTTCCCTCACCTGGGTGGTCTCCTCCGCCACCGCCTCCTCCGCACGGATCAGCCCCGCGAGCGGCCTGCCGACCGACGACCCCTGCGCGGTCCTGAGTGACCGAACCCTCGCGTCGATGAACGCTGAGGCCAGATACGGGGGAGCCAGTAGCTACTCCAGCGGCTGCGACTGGAGCGTCACGCTGTTGGGAGAGGAGAGCATCTCCCTCTACTTCCGTCGTGCCGTGCCGTTCTCCGCGGCGGACGCGGCCCTGCTCCAAGAACATGACACGCAGGGGGAGGATCTGCCCACTGACGCCCAGGAGCTCTACGAGGCGACCGTCGAAGCGGCCTCCGAGCGCCCGCGGAGCGAGGCCGCGCAGTCGCGGGACCGACCGCTGAGGTTCGGTGACGAGAGCACGTTGGTCCTCGCCGACTTCCCCACCGGTTCCGGCGACCCCCACGAGCAGGTGGTGACGCTGGTCGTCCTGGAGGGACGCCTCGTCAGCGAGGTCACCCTCAACCTGGGCTCCACCATCGACGACATCGATCTGAACGAGGCCGAGGAGCTTCTCGCCGACGTCGCGGCCGACGTCTTCGGCTGATCCCTTCCCCCAGAGGCGCTCGGGCGTCGCACACCAACAGGAGGTCCGCCGTGTACAACGGCCCCCACAGCAGTTCCCCCCACAGCACGGCGGGCCCGGAACCCCCGGCCAGGCCCCCGAGCGCAGGGACCCGGAGGGCCACCCCCGGCACGCGCCCCCGGCTTCGGGACCAGTCCCGGGACGGCGCGGCACCGGGCGCGTCATCGCGATCACCGCGGCGGTGACACTCGCGGTCTACGGCCTGGTCGTCGGAGGCGTGTGGGCGGTGACGTCCTCGTCGGGCTCCCACCACGCGGGTCCTTCGCTCGAAGGTCTGGACCTGGACCCGTGCGCGGCGCCCGGCAGCTCGGACCTGCGTTCTCTCAACGCCGTCCTGGCCTCCGCCTCGTACTCCGAGGCGGGCACGGCGTGTTGGTGGGTCACGGAGTTCGCGAACGGGTCCCCGGGGTCGCTCCGGGTCACCTACAGCGTCCCCGCGAACGAGGAGGGCGAGAGGACCCACGACGCGTCCGACACCGCCAGCCGATTCGCGGAGGAGCGGGGCAAGCTGATCGACGGCACGGACGGCCCCCGGGGCATCGAGATCCTGGAAGGGCGTGACCTCGACCTGGGAGACGAGTCCTTCGTCTCCCACTACCTCGCGGGAACTGACGGGCAGGGCAGCAACGCGACGGTGCTCGTCCGGAAGGCGGAGTACCTGGTCGAGATCAGGGTCCTGGAGACCGGGGAGGACAGGAGCGGCCGGGTCGACTTCACCGTCGGCGAGGAGGTGATCATCTCGATCGCCGAACGCGCCCTGAGCCGCCTGGGGTGACGCCGGCTCGCGGCGGCCGTCTACCGCGCGGCCACCGTCGTCACCGGACGCACGCGCTGCCCCGTTCCCGCTCGGATCTCCGGACGGCGGTCGACGCAGCGCGTGCGGTCCTCGAACGCCTTCCCCAGACGCAGCAGATCCGCGTCCCGGTAGTGGTCCACGGAGAGCTGGAAGCCCACGGGCAGCCCCGAGCCGGTGAACCCGGCCGGGAGCGCCAGGACGGGGAGCCCCGTCGCGGAGAGCGCGCAGGCCGAGCGCATCCAGTCCAGGTAGCCCGTGCCCTCGACGCCGTCGACCGCCGCCGGGTAGCGCAGCCGGGCGTCGAAGGGCAGCACCTGCGCGGCGGGGCTGACCAGGAGGTCGTAACGCGCGTGGAAGGCGCGGAGCGCGGCGGCCAGCCGGGTCCGCGCGCCGGTCGCGGCGACGATCTCCCGGGCGCTCAGCGCCCACCCGGCCTCCACGTTCCCGACCACCTCGGGTTTGACCAGGTCCCGGTGTTCGCGCACCAACGGCCCCAGCGCGGCGGCGAAGTCGAGGGCGCGGGTGGTCCGGAACACCTCCTCCGCGTCGGTGAGGTCCGGGGTCGCCTCCTCCACGATCGCCCCGGCCTCCTCGAAGACACGCAGACGCCCCTCCAGGACCGCCAGCACCTCCGGCTCCACGGGGAGGCCGAGCCCGAGGTCCGGGCTCCAGGCCACCCGAACCCCGCGCAGGTCACCGAGGAGCGGGCCGGTGAAGTCGGACCCGGTGACCGGTGCCGGGGGCCGCACCCTCGGTGAGGGCCCGGCGACGGCGAACATGAACAGGGCGACGTCGGAGACCTCGCGGGCCATCGGTCCGGTACGGGTCAGCCACGCCCAGTCGTCGCCCGGCGGCGGCGTGGGGATCACCCCGTGGGACGGCCGGAACCCCACCACGCCGCAGAACGACGCCGGGATGCGCAGCGATCCGCCCATGTCCGACCCCTCGCCCAGGGGCTGGATCCCGCTGGCGACCGCCGCCGCCAGGCCGCCGGACGAGCCGCCAGCGCTCAGTCGGGGCGCGTACGGGTTGGTGGTGGTGCCGAAGACGTCGTTGAAGGTGTGCGACCCGGCGCCGAACTCCGGGACGTTGCTCTTCCCCGTGGAGACCACCCCCGCGCGCCGCAGCCGGGCGATGATCGCGTCGTCCTGGACGGGCACGTGGTCAGCGAAGATCCGGGAGCCGCTGGTGGAGCGCGTCCCGGCCACCGCGTGGGTGTCCTTGTGGGTCATGGGCAGCCCGTGCAGCGGCGGCAGGGTGGCCCCGGACACGGTGCGCCGGTCGGCGGCCTCGGCGTCGGCCAGCGCCCGCTCCGGGTCGAGGGTGACCACGGCGTTGATCTCCGGGTTCACCTGCTCGATCCGTTCCAGGTGCGCGTCCAGGGCCTCTCGCGCGGAGACCTCACGGCGTCGGATCGCCGCCACCAGGGCGGTCGCGGACATCTGCTGGATCTCGTTCATGGTGGCCCCAGTCTCCGCCGGGACCGCGCGTTCCGGAACCTCCCCTCGGTGGGTTCGCCCCGGTTTTTCGGGAAACGACCCACAGGGGTCCCTCCCGCCCCCGACCGCGAAGGAAGGCCGTATGACCAGCCCGACCGACACCGTCCTGTCCGACCTCGACACCGACCGCGCGCACCGGATCTACCGGCACCTGCACGCGCACCCCGAGCTCTCCATGCAGGAGCACGCCACCGCCGACCTCGTCGCGGCCGAGCTGGAGGAGCTGGGCATCGGGCACTTCCGCTGCGGCGGCACCGGTGTGGTCGGCGTGATCCGCAACGGGGACGGGCCGGTGGTCGCCTTCCGGGCCGACACGGACGGGCTGCCCATCGCGGAGGACACCGGCCTGGAGTACGCGAGCACGGCCACCGGGACGCTGGAGGACGGCACCGTGGTCCCGGTCATGCACGGCTGCGGACACGACACCCACGTCACGTCCCTGCTCAGCGCGGCCCGCGCTCTCACGTCCCACCCGGACACCTGGTCCGGGACCCTGGTGCTGGTCTTCCAACCCGGTGAGGAGGTCGCGGCCGGTGCGCGGGCGATGGTCGACGACGGCCTGTGGGAACGCGCCCCGCTCCCCGAGGTCGTCCTGGGCCAACACGTGATGCCGCTCCGGTCCGGGACGGTCGACATCTCCCACGGCGTCGCGATGGCCATGGCCGACGCGCTGCGGGTGACGGTGTACGGGAAGCAGTCCCACGGTTCGCGACCGCAGTCCTCGATCGACCCGATCGTGCTCGGGGCGCACGTGATCGCCCGGTTGCAGACGATCGTCTCCCGCGAACTCGACCCGCGCACCCCCGCCGTGGTCACCTCCGGCACCTTCCACGCGGGCCTGAAGGAGAACATCATCCCGGACCGCGCGGAGTTCACCCTGAACATCCGCACGTTCGAGCCCGAGGTCCGCGAGCGGGTCCTCGCCGCCGTCCGCCGGATCGTCTCCGGTGAGGCGGCCGTCTCCGGAGCCCCGGAACCGCTGGTGGAGGAGATCTACTCGTTCCCGCGCTGCCACAACGACCCCGTCCAGGCGGCGCGCGTGGAGTCGGCGCTCAGGGACGGCCTGGGGGAGGGGAACGTCTCCGTGGCCGAGCCGGTGATGGGCAGCGAGGACTTCGGCCTCCTGGGCGAGGCCGTCGGAGTCCCCTCGGTCTTCTGGATGTTCGGGGGTTCGACCTCGCACCGGGCGAGGAGGCCCCGGTCAACCACTCCCCGGACTTCGCGCCCGCCATGGGACCGGCGCTGGCGACCGGCACGCGCGCCGCCGTCGCCGCGATCCTGGCCTACCTCGGCACCGACCCACGGGGCTGACCGACCGGCACCGACCCCGGACACGACGAAGGCCGGTCCCGTGGGACCGGCCTTCGTGCTCTGTCGGGGTGGCGGGATTTGAACCCACGACCTCTTCGTCCCGAACGAAGCGCGCTGCCAAGCTGCGCTACACCCCGAAGCAACGTCCCCAAGTCTAGCGGACTCGGGGAGTGCTTGTGCACCTCGATTCCGTACGGATCGAACCCGCCGGTCAGGGACGGGCGACCAGGTCCAGGAGCGAGGCCTCCGGGCGGCAGCAGAACCGCACCGGGGCGTACGGGGACGTGCCCAGACCACCGGAGACGTGCAGCCAGGCGTCGCCCCACTCGTTGAGCCCCCAGGCGCGGCGGCGGTCGATCCCGCAGTTGGTGACCAGCGTCCCGTAGTAGGGCAGGCACAGCTGGCCGCCGTGCGTGTGACCGGCGAGCAGCAGCTGGTACCCGTCGGCCTCGAACCGGTCCAGGTTGGCGGGCTCCGGCGAGTGCAGCACACCCAGCCTGACGTCGGCCAGGGGGTCGGCGGGACCGGCGACGTCGTCGTAGCGGTCCAGCTTGATGTGCGAGTCGTGCACACCGGCCAGGGCGACGTCGAGGCCGTTGGCCTTGAGGGAGCCCTTGTGGTTGTTCAGGTCCAACCAGCCCGACGCCGACATCGACGCGCCCAGCTCCCGCCAGGGCAGGTCCGGCACCCGGCGCTTGCGGTAGTCCGTCTTGCTGGTCCGCCACAGGTAGCGCGCCGGGTTCTTCAGCTGGGGCGAGAACAGGTCGTTGGATCCGTACACGAACGCGCCCGGCCGGTCCAGGAGCGGTCCCAGGGCGCCGATGAAGGGCTCCACCGCGTCGGGGTGGGCCAGCGAGTCCCCGGTGTTGATCACCAGGTCCGGCTCGTAGGCCTCCAGCCCCCGGATCCAGTCGATGAGCATCCTCCGCCCGGGCGTCAGGTGCGCGTCGGACAGGTGCAGCACCCGCAGGCGGGGGCTGCCGGGGGCAGCAGCGGCAGCTCGTACCGGCGGAGCCGGAACCAGTTGCGTTCGATGACCGAGGCGTACCCCAGCCCGGCCACACCGACCGCCCCGGTGATCGCGGCCGCGCGCCCGATCCGGCGCAGCAGTGGTCTGTTCTCGGCGCCCATCCGGCCCTCCTTCGTCGGGTACCGATCGTCTCAGATTCGGGGTGCCCCGCGCGCAAACCGTTGGTGGGCCCCGCCGGGGCGGCCATAGGATCGGGCCATGTCCGAACTCAAAGCCCGCCTCAAGTCCGACCTGACCACCGCCATGAAGGCGAAGGACAAGGTCCGCACCGCGACCCTGCGCATGGTGCTCACCACCATCGCCACCGAGGAGTCCGCGGGCTCCTCGCAGCGGGCGCTCAACGACGACGAGGTCACCAAGCTCCTCATCCGCGAGGCCAAGAAGCGTCGTGAGGCCGCCGAGGCCTTCGACAAGGGCGACCGCCCGGAGGCCGCCGCCAACGAGCGGGCCGAGAGCGAGGTCCTGTCGGACTACCTGCCCAAGCCCCTCACCGACGACGAGCTCTCCCAGCTGGTGACGGCCGCGGTCACCGAGACCGGCGCCTCCGGGATGAAGGAGATGGGCAAGGTCATGAAGATCGTCAACGCCCAGATCGCCGGGCGCGCCGACGGCGCCCGCGTGGCCGCCGAGGTCAAGCGCCAGCTGGCCTAGCGCAACGACGAGGGGGCGGTGGTGACCAGGTCACCACCGCCCCCTCGCGGGTGTCACGGGATCAGTCGCCCCGGCCGGGCTGGGTCGCCGGCGTCACCGGGAACCAGCCGTTGCGGCCCCGGTCGTCGTCCGCGTTGGCCCGGCCGCCGCCGCTGCTCAGGAACACGTTGACCGTCGCGCCCTCGGGGAGACGGGTGCCCGGGTTCGGGTTGACCGCGGCCACCGAACCCTCGCTCTCGGCGGAGCGGACCGTCGTGCCGGACACGTTCGCCGTGTAGCCGGCGGACTCCAGGGCGGCCACCGCGTCCGACTCGCTCAGCCCGACGACGTTCGGGACGCCGCCGTCGTCGCTGGCCGGACTGGCCTCCTCGTCCCCGTCGTCGTCATCCCGTGGAGCGCGCGGCTCCGAGGTGGAGCCGAACTTGCCGGGCGCGGACGCCAGCCGCTCGGAGTCCAGGCCCTCGTGAGCGCCGCGCATGGTCTCCTGCCAGATCGGGCCCGGGATGGTCGCCCCGTACACGGTGCCGAAGTACCGGTCACCGATCCGCACGTTGCGCAGCGGGTACTGCTGGGGACCGCGCGGGTCACCGACGAACACGCTGCTGGCCATCTGCGGGGTGAACCCTGCGAACCAGGCCGCGGCGGAACCGTCGGTGGTTCCCGTCTTGCCCGCCGCCGGACGGCCGATGCCCAGGCTGGCGGCGGTGCCGCCGTTGAAGGTCTGCGACAGCAGGTAGCTGGTGCCGTCCGCGACCTCCTCGTCCATCACGCGCTCGCACTCGGGCTCGATGTCGATCGTGGTGCCCGCCTGGCGGTCCTCGATCTTCGTGATGGCCTGCGGCTCGCAGTACATGCCACCGGAGGCGAAGGTCGCGTAGGCGTTCGACACCCGCAGCGGGGAGACCTCCTCGCTGCCCAGCGTGAAGCTGCTGTTGGCGAGCGAGTTGTCGTTCTCCGTGAACAGAGTGCCGTCGGCGCGCTTCAGCCCGATCTTCTCGGCCATCTTCATCGTGTTGCACAGGCCCGCGCGGGCCTGGAGCTGCGCGAAGTAGGTGTTGGACGAGGCCTTCGTGCCGGAGATCATGTTGTGGTTGCCCGCGTTGCTGTCACCGGCGTTGCTCAGCGACCACGACTCCAGCCTCCCCCGTTGCAGGAGGTCTGGCCGCTCACCGTGGTGGAGCTCGGTGAGTTGAAGGAGGTGCCGAAGGGCAGCCCCTGTTCCAGCGCCGCGGCCAGGGTGATCGCCTTGAACGTCGACCCGGCCTGGAAGCCGCTGCTGCCGCCCCGGTCCGAGTCGGTGGTGAAGTTGATGGAGGTCTCGCCGAGCTTGCTCTCGTCGGGACCGTAGTTGCGGCTCTGCATCATGCCGAGGATGTGGCCGGTGCCCGGCTCCACGATCGCCTGCGCGGCGACCTTACGGGAGTCGTTCTCGCGCGGCACCCACTTGTCCACGGCCTTCTGCCCCGACTCCTGGGCCTGCGGGTCCAGGGTCGTGTGGATCTCCAGGCCGGCGGTGCGCAGCCAGCGCGCGCGCTCGGTCTCGTTGGGGCCGAACCGCTCGTCCTGCTCGATCTCCTGCACGACGTAGTCGCAGAAGAAGGGCTGGTCGCTGGGGACGCACCCGTTGGGCGGGGTGTCCAGATCCAGGTCCATGTCCTCGGCCTTGGCCTCCTCGGCCTCCTCCTCGGTGATGGACCCGGTGGCGACCATGCGGTCCAGGACGACGTTGCGCCGGTCGGTGGTCTGCTCGGGGAAGAAGCGCGGGTTGTACAGGTACGGGTAGCGGACGAGACCGGCGATGGTCGCCGCCTGGTGCAGCTCCAGCTCGCTCGCGGGCACCTGGAAGAAGTGCTGCGCGGCGGACTCGACGCCGTAGGCGCCGTCGCTGAAGTAGGCGATGTTGAGGTAGCCCTCAAGGATCTCGTCCTTGGACATCCGCTGTTCCAGGGCGACGGCGTAGCGCAGCTCCCGGATCTTGCGGGCGATGGTCTCCTCGCGGGCCTCCTCCAGTTCCTCCTGGGAGGTGGCGGCCTCGATCTGCACGTTCTTCACGTACTGCTGGGTGATGGAGGAGGCACCCTCGGTGTTGCCTCCCACGGTCCGGAGCGCGGCACGCAGGGTGCCGGAGACGTCCAGACCGCCGTGGTCGTAGAAGCGGGAGTCCTCCATGGCCAGGATCGCGTCGATCATGACCGGGGAGACGTCGTCGATGTCGACGAGCTCACGGTTCTGGTCGAAGATCTCGGCGATCACGCCGCCCTCGCGGTCGTAGATGGTCGATCGCTGAGGAGGCGGAGGTGTCTCGAGTTGGCTGGGCATGTCCAGGAAGCCGCTGGCGATGTTGCGGGCGGTGATCCCCATGCCGCCGACCGCCGGAAGGGCGAGTGCGGCGACGAGGAGGCCGGCGATCACACCGACGACGACCAGTTGGCTGATTCTTTGAAGCAATGTCCCCTGACCCACCCCATCAGACTAAGTGACCACGAACGCTCAGAAGCGGTGCGATCGGTAACGGACGGTGCGTTCTCACGCCGAATCGCCCCATGACTACGCACGAGCCGTACCCCGGACCATCCTTCCACGATTAACGCGGGGAGCCCCGGGAGCGGTTCGGCCGACACGCGCCCCTGCCCCGGTCGGGGAGGGTGGTCGGCCGGTCGCGCAATGGCCCGCTCGGGCCATATCCGTGAGACGGAAAGTGGGTCGAGTGGGTTCTGTTGGCGCGGCGATCCGAACCGTACTTTCGAGATACGGGGGCGCCGTGACGGTACGTGCACGCCGCGCCCCACGCGGTAGCGGGAGGCCACCGTGTTCACCTCCACTCAACCAGAGCACACCAACCACCTTTGACCACGAGCGCTAGCACACGTCTGGGAAGTGGGCCACATGTGGACCAATCAGTGGACGACCGAGGCCCTGTGCCGTCAGATCGACCCCGATGCCCTGTTCGTCCAGGGCGCCGCGCAGAACCGTGCGAAGCTCTTCTGTCACGGCTGTCCCGTGCGGGTCGAGTGCCTCGCCGACGCCCTGGACCACCGGGTGGAGTTCGGCGTGTGGGGCGGAATGACCGAGCGCGAACGCCGTTCCCTGCTGCGCAAACACCCCGACATCACCGACTGGGCGCCCCTGCTGGAGGAGGCGCGCCGCGAGGGTGAGGACGATCTCTCCCGCATCGCGCGCACCCTGCGGGACACGCCCGCCTGACGCGTCGGCCCGGTGCGGCACGGCCTCAGGCCTCCGGTGCCGTCCCCCGGACTCCCCGGACCCTCTGGGCTCCGTGGTCCCTTCGGTGTCCGCCGATCCCCGCACGCCCCCGGCGAGCGCGACGCCGATCTCCCGCAGCCCCGCGAGGTCGTGCACGTCCTCGGGCCGCGCCGGTACCTCGACCACCCGCGCGCCCCGGTGCGCCGCCAGCATCCGGGAGCGCAGCCGCTCCTCGCGTTCGTGCGTCCGGACCCGTTGCGCGTGCAGGCGCAGCGCCGCCGCCGCGATCGGGTGGGTCCCGGCCTCCGTCAGTGAGGCGGCGGCCGCCAGCGCCTCGTCGGCGCCCAGACGGGAGCCGGGGCCGGGCGGCAGCGGGTGCGTCCGGTTGACCACCAGCCCCGCGAGCGGCATGGACTCCGTCGCCAGACGGTCCATGAAGTAGGAGGCCTCGCGCAGGGCGTCCGTGTCCGGGACCGCCACCACGACGAACGCCGTCCCCGGTGTCCGGAGCAGCCGGTACGTGCGTTCGGCGCGTTTCTGGAACCCGCCGAACACGGTGTCGAAGGCTGAGACGAACGAGCGCAGGTCGGCCAGGAACTGGGCGCCGACGATCTTTCCCACCACCGACCCCACCACGTTGACCCCGGCGCCCAGCAGCCGGAACGCTCCGTTGGCCGGGGGCTGAGGAAGCGGATGAGCCTGCCGTCCAGGAACCGGCCGAGCCGCTTGGGGGCGTCCAGGAAGTCCAGCGCGGACCGGCTGGGCGGGGTGTCCACCACGATCAGGTCCCACTCACCGGACTGGCGCAGCTGTCCCAGCTTCTCCATCGCCATGTACTCCTGCGTGCCGGAGAAGCTCGTGGAGAGGGTCTGGTAGAAGGGGTTGGCCAGGATCTGGCGGGCCCGTTCGGGGTCGGCGTGCTCCCTGACGACCTCGTCGAAGGTCCGCTTCATGTCGAGCATCATGGCGTGCAGGCTGCCCCGGGCCGTCTCGGGGAGCGGCACCGGGCGCGGGGTGTTGTCCAGCTCGACCAGACCCATCGACTGTGCCAGGCGCCGGGCCGGGTCCACGGTGATCACCACGGTGCGCCGCCCCCGTTCGGCGGCCCGGAGCGCCAGCGCGGCGGCGGTGGTGGTCTTGCCGACCCCGCCCGAACCACAGCACACGACGATCCTCCGGTGGGGGTCGTCCAGTAGGGCGTCCACGTCCAGCGGCGCGCCCTCGCGCGCGCCCCGCGCTCCCGGACCTCCCGCTCCCGGTCCTCCCGCTCCCGGTCCTCCCGCTCCCGGTCCTCCCGTTCTCGGGCCCTCGGTCACCGTCCCACCCCTGATCGGTCAGGCACCGGGCCAGGTCGCCCAGCGCGGCGCGGTCCACCCCGCCCTCCACCCGGGGCAGCTCCACCAGCGGCGGGCCCAGTTCCTCCAGCTCGCCGCGGACCCGTTCCTCCAGGAGTCGGCGCAGCGCGTGCGCGCGCACCTCGCCCGCGAGGTCGGCGGCCAGCTCCCCGTGCGCCCCCAGAAGGGCCGGGTCCAGGCCGGCGGCGCCGAGCCCCGACGCGATCGCGGCGGTGTCCGTCTCGCCCGCGACGGCGGCGGCGAGGTCGGTCGCCTCCAGCAGCGGCGGGGCGACCATGTTCACGATGACGGCCCCCGGGCGCAGCCCCAGGTCACGGAGTTCCGCGATCCCGTCCCGGGTCTCCTGCGCGGGCATCTCCTCCAGGAGGGTCACGACGTGCACGCGGGTGCGGTCGGAGCGGATCACCTCCATGACCCGGTCGGCGTGGTTGCGGACCGGTCCCACCCGGGCCAGCCCCGCCACTTCGGAGTTGACGTTCAGGAACCGCCCGATCCTCCCGGTGGGCGGCGCGTCCATGACCACGGCCTCGTAGTGGAAGGGGGCTCCGGCGGGGGCGTCGGAGGACCGGCCCCGGGCGCCCGCGCGCCGTCGGACCGCCTCGGTGGCCTTGCCGGTGAGCAGGACGTCGCGGAGTCCGGGCGCGATGGTGGTGGCGAAGTCGACGGCGCCCATCCGGGTGAGGGCCTGCCCGGCCCGGCGCATGCCGTAGAACAGCTCCAGGTACTCGAGCAGCGCGGCCTCGGCGTCCGCCGCCAGCACGTGGACGGAACCGCCGCCCGGCGCGGAGATCATCTCGCGCTCCTCGTAGGGCAGGGCGGGGCTCCCGAGCAGGGAGGCCACGCCCTGGCGGCCCTCCACCTCGACCAGGAGCACGCGCCCGCCCCGGGACGCCAGGGAGAGCGCCAGGGCGGTGGCGGCCGTCGTCTTCCCCGTGCCGCCCTTGCCGGTCACGATGTGCAGTCGGGCACCGGCGAACGCCGCTCCCCGGTCGTCTCCGCGCGGTCCCTGTTCACGATCGCTCACCCGACGGAGTCTATGTGCGCGCCCCGTCGGGCGGCGGACGCGGGTGCGCCCGGGTCCGCCTGACCTCCCGGGTGGGCGCGGGTGAGTAAGGTGAGCGGCGTTGAGGGGCGGTCCCAAGGGCCGCCGGTGACCGAGAGGGGTATGGACGATGACCAAGTGGGAGTACCAGAGCGTGGCTCTGCTGTCGCACGCCACCAAGCAGATCCTGGACAACTGGGGCGAGGACGGCTGGGAGCTGGTCTCCGTCGTGCCCGCGCCGCTGCCCGAGGGCACCGACCCGCGCAACCAGCAGTACGTCGCCTACATGAAGCGGGCCAAGTAGATGGCGACCCCCGAGGAGCGCATCGCGGAGCTGGGGCTCACCCTGCCCGAGGTGGTCCCCCCGGTCGCGGCCTACCAGCCGACCGTCCGCAGCGGTGCCCACGTCTACGTCTCCGGCCAGCTGCCGTTCGTGGACGGCGCCCTTCCGGCGACCGGGAAGGTCGGTGCCGAGGTCAGCCCCGAGACCGCCAAGGAACTGGCCGCCGTGTGCGCGCTGAACGCCATCGCGGCGGTGCGGGCCGAGGTCGGAGACCTGTCGGACGTGGTGCGGATCGTGAAGGTGGGCGGCTTCGTGGCCAGCGCGCCCGAGTTCACCGGGCACCCCGGTGTGATCAACGGGGCCAGCGAGCTGCTGGGCGAGGTCTTCGGCCCGGCCGGGGTGCACGCCCGGGCCGCCGTCGGTGTGGCCTCCCTGCCGCTGGACTCGCCGGTCGAGGTTGACATGATCGTCGAGGTCCGCTGACCGGACCCGGGGACGACCGGGCCACGGCGCGGGCCCTCGTGAACGACGGGAGTGTGTCGATGACCGAGGACGACGGTGTGGCCCGACCCCGCCCCGCCGCCACCGTGATGCTGCTGCGTCCGGCGGCGGGCTCCGACGCCGCGCGGGCCGAACGCCCCATGGAGGTCCTGCTCATGCGCAGGGTGCCCTCCATGGGGTTCGCCCCGGGCGCCTACGTCTTCCCGGGCGGCCGCGTGGACGAGCGGGACTCCGACGGCGACCTGCCCTGGACCGGTCCCTCCCCGGAGGAGTGGGCCGGGATCCTGGGAACGGACGTGCCCCGGGCCCGGGCCCTGGTGTGCGCGGCCGTACGGGAGACCTTCGAGGAGACCGGTGTGCTGCTCGCCAGCGAACCGGAGCGGGCCGACCAGGAGGCGATCACCCTTGACACCGCGACCGACGACTGGGAGCGGGACCGGCTCGGCCTGATCGACCGCACCCACTCCTTCACGGAGGTGCTGCGGCGGCGCGGTCTGGTGCTGCGCTCGGAGTGGCTGCGCGCGTGGGCGAGGTGGATCACCCCCAGGAGCCAGCCGCGCCGGTTCGACACCTGGTTCTTCACCGCCGAACTCCCTCCGGGGCAGGAGTCGCGCGACGTCGGCGGGGAGGCGGACCTCACGCGGTGGACCGACCCGGCCGTGGTCGCGGACGAGTGGAGCGCCGGGCGGATGCCCATGCTGCCGCCGACCGTGATCGCCTGTGCCGAGCTGGCCGACCGGCGGACCCTCCAGGGGTGCGGGAGGCCCGACGGGATATCGTTCCCATCGAACCGGACGTTCGGGAGATAGACGGTCAGATCCGTGTCGTGGCGCCGGACGGCGGCGACTTCCCCTTCCGGGGCCCGGCGCGGCACAGTGAGCGTCCGCCCCCGGCGGTGCGCGGCTCCCCGTCGCCGAGCGGCCCCCAGCGGGTCCCGCCGGACGGGTCCGGGTCGCCCGATCGAAGCGAGGTGCGATGAGGATCGACGGTTCCGGGACACTGCGCGCCGCCTGCGTGCTCTGCCCCAACCCAGGCCCGATGACGTTGGAGGGGACCAACACCTGGATCCTGCGTGAGCCGGGTGCCCGCGGGGTGCTGGTCGTCGATCCCGGTCCGCACGACGAACGGCACCTGGAGCGGGTGGCGCGGATCGTGCAGGAACAGGGCGCCCAGGTCCAGATGGCCGTGGTGACGCACCGGCACTTCGACCACGCCGAGGGCTCCCGGTACCTCTCCGAGCTGACGGGGGCCCCGGTGCACGCGGTGGACCCGGAGGTACGGGTGGGCGGTGCGGGGCTGGAGGACGGTCAGCTGTTGGACGTGGACGGCCTGGAGGTCCGGGTCATCGCCACGCCGGGGCACACCGATGACTCGATCAGCCTGCTGGTGGAGGCCGACGGCGCCATCCTGACCGGGGACACGATCCTCGGCCACGGCACCACGGTGATCGACGGGGACGACGGACTGGCCCCCTACCTGGACTCGCTGTACCGGCTCCGGGACCTGGTGGAGGAGTACCAGGTGCGGACGCTCCTCCCCGGGCACGGACCAGTTCTGACATCGCCGTCGGCGGCGCTGACCTCCTACATCGACCACCGCGAGGCGCGTCTGGCGCAGGTCCGCGACGCCGTGGCTGCCGGGGCGGAGGGGGTCGGGGCGATCATCGACCGCGTCTACCCGGACGTGGTCGAGAGCATCCGTCCGGCCGCGGCCTCCTCGGTCCGGGCGCAGCTGCGCTACCTCGCGACCAGGGGCGAGCTCCCCGAGGGCTTCGTGGAATAGGGCCGTCGCCACGGCCCCACACGGCCCGGAGAGCGCCTGAGAGGCCCCTGACAGCGCTGCGGCCGCCACCCCGGAGGGTGACGGCCGCACAGCGTCTGTGGTTCGGCTGGGGTCGTTCAGCGGGCGCGGCGGCGCATGCGCTCGACGTCCAGCAGGACCACGGCCTTGGCCTCGATCCGCAGCCAGCCGCGCAGGGCGAACTCGGCCAGGGCCTTGTTGACCGTCTCGCGGGAGGCGCCCACCAGTTGGGCCAGCTCCTCCTGGGTGAGGTCGTGGTGCACGTGCAGGCCGTCGTCGCCCTCCTTGCCGAACTTGTCGGCGAGTTCGAGCAGCGCCTTGGCCACGCGGCCGGGCACGTCGGTGAAGACCAGGTCGGCCATCACGTCGTTGGTCCGGCGCAGTCGGGCGGCCAGCGACTTCAGCAGCTGGAGCCCCACCTGCGGGCGACTGGACAGGAAGGGCCGCAGGTCGTCGTGGCCGAGCCCGGCGAGCACGGAGTCGGTGACGGCCACGGCGCTCGCGGTGCGCGGGCGCGGGTCGAACAGCGACAGTTCACCGAACATTTCGCTGGGGCCGAGCACGCCCAGCAGGTTCTCGCGGCCGTCGACGGCCGTGCGGGTCAGCTTGACCTTCCCGCTGAGGATCACGTACAGGCGGTCGCCCTCGTCACCCTCGTTGAACAGGGTCTGACCGCGACCGAGACGCACCTCGTTCACCGAGGAGCGGAGCGCGGCCGTGTCCTCCTCGTCCAGCGCCTCGAACAGAGGGGCCTTCCGGAGCACCTCGTTGATCTCGTCCACACGTCCTCCTAAAACCTGACCGTCAACAGTGTGACGTATATCGCAACCGGGTGGGAAACCAGTTCGTTACCACGGCTTGTCCGCCGGGAGACAACGTGCCCACAACAGCCGACGTCAGCCCATGTGATCCTAGTCGTTGTCGACTTGGGTCAGGGCTTGTCCGCGCCGGGTGACCGGACATTGGTTACATAATCTCGGTCACCAGCCGAAACGTCGGCGCGGGGTGGAATCCCGGCGCCGGGGTGAGTCGACCCGGACGTGCCCCACGACCGGACGCCTACCCTGTGACGATGTCCCACACTCCAGAGTTCCGCCACACCGCGTCCGAAGAGGACGCGGCCGTGCCGGAGAACGCCACGCCCACCGGTGAGAGCCGACTCGCGCTGGTCCGCCGCGCCCGGAAGATGTACCGGGAGCTCTCGGAGCTGTACCCGGACGCCCACGCCGAACTGAACTTCACCACCCCGCTGGAGCTCCTGGTCGCGACGATCCTGTCCGCGCAGTGCACGGACAAGCGGGTCAACCTGGTCACTCCGGCGCTCTTCGCGCGCTACCCGGACGCCGAGGCCTACGCGTCGGCCAGCCGCGAGGAGCTGGAGGAGATGATTCGTTCGACGGGGTTCTTCCGGGCCAAGGCCAACAGCCTGTTGGGGCTGGGCCAGGCCCTGTGCGAACGACACGGCGGCGAGGTCCCTGGAAACCTCACCGACCTGGTCAAACTACCCGGTGTAGGGCGAAAAACCGCAAACGTACTGCTCGGAAACGCCTTCGATGTGCCGGGGATCACCGTGGACACCCACTTCGGTCGCCTGGTCAGGCGCTTCGGGTGGACCGACGAGGAGGACCCGGTCAGGGTCGAGCACGCGATCGGGGAGCTCTTCCCGCCCAAGGACTGGACGATGCTCTCCCACCGCGTGGTGTGGCACGGCCGCCGCGTCTGCCACGCCCGCAGGCCCGCCTGCGGCGCGTGCGGGGTGGCCCGCTGGTGCCCGTCCTTCGGGGAGGGCCCCACGGACGCCGCCACCGCCACCAAGCTGCTCCGCATGCGCTCGTTCGCCTGACCGCCGCGCGCCCTGGGACGCGGGCGCGGGTCGCCGCGGTTTGTACCCTGAAGCACGTGAGTGCGCGCACACCGGCTCCCGAGGCGTCCGCACCCGCACAGACGTCGGCGCGACAACCCCGGAACAGGTTCCCTGCGTATGAACTCGACCCCGCTCTGGCTGTCCGCTCTCGCGGACGCCGCCCGGACGATGCCGGTACCCAAGCCGATGCGCCCGCCGGAGCGGGGAGGGCGGGAGTCGGCGGTCCTCATCCTCTTCGGAGAGACCGACCTGGGCCCCGACCTGCTGCTCATCCAGCGCAACGCCGGGCTGCGCCGCCACGCGGGCCAACCCGCCTTCCCCGGCGGACGGATCGAGCCCACCGACGCCTCCCCCGAGGCGGCCGCCCTGCGCGAGGCGGAGGAGGAGACCGGGGCCGTGCCGGACGGGATCGACGTGGTCGGCCGCCTCCCCGAGCTCTACCTGAGCTTCAGCGACTTCCGGGTCGCCCCCATCCTCGGCTGGTGGCGCGAACCCTCCGAGGTGCGCGCCGCCGACGTCGGGGAGGTCGCGGCCGTGGCACGGGTCCCCGTCGCGGACCTGGCCGAGCCCGCCAACAGGGTCAAGGTCCGCTACGGGGAGGCCCCATGTGGGGTCCGGGCTTCCGTGTGGACGGCATGCTCGTCTGGGGATTCACGGGAGCGATCATCGACAGCCTCCTCGTGCTCGGCGGATGGGAACTTCCCTGGCGCGACCGGGGTCTCACTGACGAGTTCGAAGCCACCCCGCAGGGCCTGCGCCCGGTCGGGTAACGCTCACTTCTTGGAGGGCATCCGTGCTCGACGCGGTTCTGGTCATCCTGTTGCTGCTCTTCGCGGTGACGGGGTACCGGCAGGGATTCATCGTCGGCGTCTTCAGCTTCGTCGGCTTCATCGGCGGGGGGATCGTCGCGGCGCTCACCGCTCCGGGGCTCATCCAGGACTGGGTGGCCGACCCCGGTCGGCAGGCGCTGCTGGCCATCGCCGTGGTGTTCCTGTCCGCCGCCCTGGGCCAGTTCCTCGCGTCCTACCTGGGCACCATGGTGCGCAACAAGGTCACCTGGGACTCGGCACGCGTCGTGGACGCGCTCGGCGGCGCCGTGGTCAGCGGGATCTCGGTGCTCCTGGTCGCCTGGTTCATCGGCAGCACGGTGGCCAACTCCGCCCTGCCGTACGTGTCGCAGCAGGTCAAGGAGTCGCGCATCCTCCAGTCGGTGGACGCGCTGATGCCGGACGCCGCCCACCAGGGCTTCTCGACCTTCCGGCGGGTGGTGGACCAGAGCGCCTTCCCGCAGGTGTTCAGCGGTCTGGGCACCGGTGAGCTCGCGGAGGTGGAACCGCCGGACCCCGACGTCCTCACGACCCCGGAGCTCATCGAGTCCAGCCGCAGCGTGGTCAAGGTGCTGGGCACCGCCCCCTCGTGCCAGCGGAGGGTGGAGGGCACCGGCTTCGCCTACGGTCAGGACCGCATCATGACCAACGCCCACGTGGTCGCCGGGGTCACCGAGGACCTGCGCGTGGTCACCCGCGACGGGCACCAGCTGGAGGCCACCCTGGTGCTCTTCGACGCCCAGCAGGACCTGGCCGTGCTGCACGTGCCAGGGATGGACCTGGAGCCCCTGGACTTCAACGGTGAGGCGGCCCAGGGCGACGACGCGGTCGTGGCCGGGTTCCCGCGCAACAGCGGGTTCACCGCCGTCCCCGCCCGCATCCGCGCCAAGCAGACCGCGCAGGGCTCGGACTTCTACCACTCCCAGCAGGTGAGCCGGGAGATCTACCAGGTGCGCGCGGTGGTGCGCCCGGGCAACTCCGGCGGCCCGCTGCTGGCGCCCGACGGCACCGTGTACGGCGTGGTGTTCGCCGCGGCCACCAACGAGGACGAGACCGGGTACGTGCTGACCGCGGACGAGGTCGCGGCCAACGCGGAGGAGGGGCTGACCGCCACCGCGGAGGTCTCCTCCCAGACCTGCGACTGAGCCACGGGGCACCCGGGACCGGACGACTGATCACCGGTCCCGGGCCCCGGGGCCACCGGTCCCAGACCTGGGAACGACGAGGGGGCGCCTCCCGTGCGGGAGGCGCCCCTCGTGACGTTGACGTCTAGTTCGAGCTCGGGTTCTGGGTCTGGTCCGTCTGGATCGGCCAGCTCATCCGGACCACCGTGCCCGACTCCTCGGGTTCGATGCTGACCTCGTCAGCGAGGCCGGTGATCACCGCCAGGCCGAGGCCGGGGAGAAACCGGAGATCCCGCCGGGAGGGGTGTCCTCTCCGTCGAGGAAGAGGCCGTCGAGCAACGGCTCCAGGTGGGTCGTCTCCTCGGTGTCCTTCGCGGGGGCACGGTCGGAGACGACCACCTCGAACCGTCGTGTCGCGCTCCCGTTGGAGTGCGGCGTCGGGTTCGGGGCGTCGGCCCGGGGGTCCGTCACCGGATCGGGTCCGCTGCCGTCGATCAGCTGGAGCAGGATCGGCTCTGTGGGGCAGTGCAGCTTGTGCGCCGCGACCGCCCGTGAACAGGCCTCACCGACCGCCAGCCTGATCTCGTCGATCGCGGAGGCGGCGATACCCGCCCGACGTGCGACGGTCGCGGCCATGAGCCGGGCCGTGCGCACGTGGGCCGGGAGCGCGCTGATCGTGAGCGTGATGGTTGCCATCGCTCGCTCTGGGTTACTTCGACGAACGCTTGTCGATGGCTTCCTGCACCGAGCTGTGGATACCGAACACCTTGGTCAGTCCGGTGATCCGGAAGATCTTCAGAATCCGCTCCTGGGTGCAGACCAGGTCCAGCGTCCCGTCGTGGGCACGGACCCGCTTCAACCCGCCCACAAGCACACCGAGGCCCGTCGAGTCCAGGAACTCCACCTTCTCCATGTTCACCACGAGGTGGAAGTTGCCCTTGTTGACCAGGTCGATCAGCAGCTCGCGGAGCCGGGGCGCGGTATAGACATCGATCTCACCCTCAACGACGACGATCTCGGTGTCGCCCTCGGTGTAGTGATCAAGCTTCAAATCCACAAGTCCTCCAGCGCCGAACCGCGAAATATCGCGAAGTATCTCTGCCGGGCGTTACCCCACCAGCACGCATTCAACCACGGGTGTCGCGAATGTCCGTCCGTCATGCACGGAAAAACGGCGACCCCGCGCCACTCCTACCCCGGATGTCACACTGAAACCGACGTCGAGCGGTGCCCCGCGTCTCGGAACGAGGGCCCACGACTCGTGAACGTGTCCAGTGAGGAGGGGACTCGATGAGGCGATCGGAGCCCGCGCTCCCCGGTGTGTGGCGTGACGACACCCGATACCCGCAGGTCACCCATATCGAGCATGTGGCCCGCAACGCGGGAGTGAGTGGGGACTGGCCGGACTGGACAGGCCCCCACCTGGTCGAACGACTGGCCGAACGGGGGATCACGGGTCCGTGGTCCCACCAGGCAGCCGCCGCCGACCTCGCACGCTCGGGCCGTGATGTGATCATAGCCACGGGTACAGCCTCGGGGAAGTCGCTTGGCTTCCTTATGCCCGCTGTGGACGCGATTGACTCAGGCGGGACAGTGCTCTACCTCTCTCCTACGAAAGCGCTTTCCCAGGACCAGCTCAGATGGATTACGGACCTGGGACTTTCGGCCATGCGCGCGGCCGTCTACGACGGCGACACCACACCCGAGGAACGCTCCTGGGTGCGCGAGCACGGGAACTACGTCCTGACCAATCCGGACATGCTCCACCACGGCATCCTGCCCCGGCACGGGGCGTGGTCAAGGTTCCTGCGGCGGCTCCGCTACGTGGTGATCGACGAGGCGCACCGGTACCGGGGGTCTTCGGCTCGCACGTGGCCCAGATCCTGCGGCGTCTGCGCAGGGTGTGCGCCCGCTACCGTTCGGAGCCGGTGTTCGTGCTGGCCTCGGCCACCTCGGGCTCACCCGCCGAGAGCGCGACCCGGCTGACCGGGGTCCCGGTCACCGCCGTGAGCGAGGACGGCTCGCCCCGGCCCGGGATGTCCGTGGCCCTGGTCGAGCCCGAGCTCACCGACCTCACCGGCGAGAACGGAGCCCCGGTGCGCCGCACCGCGCCCTCCCAGGCCGCCGAGATGCTGGTCGACCTGGTCCGGGACGGAGTCAGGACGCTGGTCTTCGTGCGTTCGCGCCAGGGGGCCGAGGTGGTCGCGATGAACGCCCAGCGGATGCTCACCGAGAACGGCGAGCACGATCTGGCAGGGCGGGTCGCGGCGTACCGGGGCGGGTACCTGGCGAGCGAGCGGCGTGAACTGGAGGAGGCCCTGCGCACGGGGAGCTCCTCGGTCTGGCCAGCACGAACGCCCTGGAACTGGGTGTGGACATCAGCGGGCTGGACGCCGTGCTCATCGCCGGTTGGCCGGGCACGCTCGCGTCCCTGTGGCAGCAGGCGGGCCGGGCCGGACGGCGCGGTGAGGACGCCCTGGCGGTCTTCATCGCGCGGGACGACCCCCTGGACACCTACCTGGCCCACCACCCGGAGGCCATTTTCGGCCGTTCGGTGGAGGCCACCGTCCTCGATCCGGAAAACCCGCACATCCTCGGCCCGCACCTGTGCGCGGCCGCCCAGGAGCTCCCGATCACGCGGGAGGACCTCGCCCTGTTCGGTGAGTCCACCGAGGGCCAACTCGCGGAACTCGTGGACCGGGGACTGCTGAGGAAGCGCCCCAGGGGCTGGTTCTGGACGAGTCACGAACGGGCAAGTGACCTGGCCGATATTCGGGGCGCGGGCGGGCCGCCGGTCCAGATCGTCGACACCGCCAGCGGGCTGCTGCTCGGGGAGATCGACGAGGCGGCCGCGCACGGCACCGTCCACACGGGGGCGGTCTACCTCCACCGGGGCGCCACCTACCTGGTCGACGACCTCGACCTGGACGAGGGCGTGGCCCTGGTGCACGCCGCCGAACCGCCCTACAGCACCTGGGCGCGGGACACCACGGACATCTCCGTGCGGTCGGTGCTCCGCGAGGAGACCTGGCCCAGCGGGGCGTCGGTCTGCTTCGGGGAGGTCGAGGTGGTCCGGCAGGTGGTGGGCTTCCTCAAACGGGACGTGCGCACCGGCTCGGTCCTGGGGGAGCAGTCCCTGGAGATGCCCGAGCGCACCCTCCAGACCCGCGCGGTGTGGTGGACGCTGCCCCGCGAGGGCGAGGACCGGCTGCGCGGGGAGGACGTCCCCCTCCTCGGCGCCGCGCACGCCGCCGAGCACGCGGCGATCGGCCTGCTGCCCCTGCTCGCCACCTGCGACCGTTGGGACATCGGCGGGGTGTCCACCGCCGTGCACGCGGACACGGGGAAGCTGACGGTCTTCGTCTACGACGGCTACGAGGGCGGCGCCGGGTTCGCGGAACGCGGCCACGCGGCGGCCCGCGAGTGGCTCACCGCCACCCGCGCGGCGATCGCGGACTGCGAGTGCGAACAGGGCTGCCCCTCGTGCATCCAGTCGCCGAAGTGCGGGACCGGTAACGAGCCCCTGAGCAAGTCCGGGGCCCTCCGCCTCCTCGACGAGGTCCTGGGCGCCGGGAGCTGAGTTGTCCACAGGCCGGGGACGACGCCTTCCCCTCCGCCGGACGGCACCGCACTCTGGAAGGACCGGGCGGAACCCACTCCTCCCGGACCACCCGGGAGGCCCGATGTTCTCTTTTCCGACGTCCACCCTCGACCGCGGCATGAGCACCGCCGAGTACGCGGTCGGCACGATCGCCGCCGTCGCCATCGCGGGGGTGCTCTACCTCATCGCCACCAGCGAACCCGTCTCGGCCGCGCTCACCACGGTGTTCGTCGATGCCCTCCAGCCCCGCCACTGACCGCGGCTCCGTGACGATGGAGGCCGCCATGCTGCTTCCCACCCTCATGCTCGTGCTGGCCGTCGCCCTCGGCGGGATCGCCGCCGCCGAGGCCCGACTCTCCTGTGCCGACGCGGCCCGGATCGGGGCCCGGGCCCTGGCCCGTGGGGAACCGCCCGAACGGGCCCGGTCCCTGGCCCTGTCGGCCGCGCCGGAGGGGGCCGGCGTGGAGTTCTCCGAAGGAGACGGCACGGCCCGGGTCACCGTCAGAGCCGAACTCCGGATCGGTCCGCTCCGAGCCCCGCCGATCAGCGTCGGCGCCGACGCCGCGGTCCCCCTGGAAGCGCACGGGCGGTGAGCCGGGGTCCCGCGGCGGCCCCGGAGGTTCCCGGCCCGATGGGACGTTCGCCCGCCCCGGGGCCTGCTCCGCGCGGACGGGGACCGGGGGCGCCGGGTTCGGCGGACGCGGGCTCCGCGACGGTCTGGTGGATCTCGCTCAGTCTCGTCCTCTGGTTCCTGGTCCACGCCGTGCTGCTCACCTCGACGGCACGCCTGGACCGGGGCCGGGCGGCGACCGCCGCCGACCTCGCCGCCCTCGCGGCGGCGGCCCGCGTGCACGAGGGAGCGGACGCCGCCTGCGCGGTGGCCCGACGGACCGCCGAGGCCAACGGGGCGGATCTCGACACCTGTGACCTGGACGGCCTCACCGTCGAGGTGACGGTGTCCCGCACCGCCTCGTCCCTGCCCCACGAGGTCATCGCCCGTTCCCGAGCCGGACCCGTCCACCATCCCGAGTGAGCCGACCGCCGGGCCGGTCCTTAGGGCTCGCCGCCCGTTTCCGAGCTGACCCGTCCACCGTCCCGAGTGAGCCGACCGCCCGCCGGGCCGGTCCTTAGGGCTCGCCGCCCGTCCCGAGCCGGACCCGTCCCCGAGTGACGCGACCGCCGCCGGTGGGGCAGGTGTGGTCCTGCCCCCGTGAAGTCGGCTCACCACGCCCCGGCGGGGGACGGGTGTGCGCGGTCGTCACGGTCGAGGTGGGAGGGCTCGGGCCCCGCCGGGTGATCGGGTCCGGCCTGGACGTGACTTCGGTGACCGGGCCGGCGCCCGGTTCGATGCCCGGCCTCGCCCGAGGGCTCAGGGCGAGGCCGGTTCCTCCGTCCCGGGCCTTCGGCGGGGGACGGGGCCGCTCCAGGTCCCGTCGGTCCTGTCGGTCCCGGGGGAGCTCGTGGTGCGCGCGGCCCCAACCTCCCAGGTGGGCGGGTCCCGACGGGTACCCTTCCACCGCCAGTGAAGGGCGGGACTCCAGTGATGGATAGCCCTCCAGTGACGGGGCGGGCTTCCGGTGATGGGCAACCCTCCGGTGACGGGCAGGCCTCCTGTGACCCGGGTCATGTACGGGTCCGCAAGAAAAGTCTCCTCCCGACCGAACACACACCCCTCCACAGACATAGACGGGTGAGAGAACGGGAGGAACGCCGATGCGAGAAGGCCGGGCCGGAGACGAACACTCCGACCGACGCGACTTCAACGACATGTTCGAAGAGCACTACGACGCGGTCTACCGCTACGCGCGACGGCGTGTGGGGCCCGACCAGGCCGATGACGTCGCCTCGGAGGCATTCGTCGTGGCCTGGCGGCGTCGGGGGCGCGTGCCCCCGGGGCAGGAACTGCCCTGGCTCTACGCCTGCGCCCGCCGGATCGGGCTCGCCCACATGCGCACGGCGCGACGGCAGGGGCTGATCGCCGAATCGCTCGGGCGTGAGTCCGGCGCGCCCCACCACGACGACGCCGACCAGTTCCTCGACCGTGCCGGTGCCCTCGTGGCACTGGCCCGGCTGACGGAGGTCGAACGCGAACTCGTGATGCTCGTGACCTGGGAGGGGCTCGACTGCCGCCAGGCGGCGAAGGTCGTCGGCTGCACCCACGTCACCGCTCGCGGGCGTCTGCACCGGGCTCGAAGGAAACTCACCGCGTACATGAAGGAAGACGCCCCCGCACCCGCTCGGGTCCGCGTCCTGAAGGAGGCCCCGTGGACGACCTGACCGCCCTGCGCAACGCGTTCGAGGGCACCGACCCCGCCAAGGACGCGCGCCCCACCCCCGAGTCCCGACAGCGGGCGCGTCTCGACGCCATCGCGAAACTGGAGGAAGAGAAGACCATGGCCCGTCCCCTGTGGAAGCGCGTCCCCGTCCTGGCCGCCGGTGCGGCCACCGCCGCCCTCGCCGTCGGCGCCGGAGTGATCATCCTGCCCGGCGACGACCCCACGGGCATCCCCTCGCCTACGCCGCGCAGCCCGAACCCATCGAGGTGAACGGAGGCGCGCCGGTCGACGGCACCGAACCGCTGACCGCACTGGCCGATGTCACCGAGGCGCGCGGCGCGGCTCCGGGTGAGGGCGACGTCGCCTTCGTGTCCACCACCGGCACGCAGCTCCACCTGCTCACCGCCAACGCCGGTGACGAGGACCCCGACGAGACGTACGGCTACCGGTTCGTCCCCTATGACTGGACCGGCTGGGAGGACCCGAAGGGCAACACCCGCCTGGACACCGAGCCGAAGCCCCCGCTGGAGACCGGGGGCGAGGAGGCCGACCACGAGTGGTTCCTGGAGCAGGGGAGCGAGTCACACGAGGACACCCTGCACGAGAGCCTGGTCTGGCCCGCAGAACTGCCCACCGACACGGACGGCATGCTGGAGGTGCTCGCGGACTTCGGTGAGGGACCGCTCGACGAGACCCTGCCCGCAGTGGCCAACGCGGCGGACAGACTCTACGAGTCACGCCCGCTGTCCGGCGCGGAGGAGGCGGCGGTCCAGCGGGTGCTCGCGGAGGTCGCGGACGTGACCTATCTGGGCACCGCCACCGACACCCTGAACCGTGAGGGCGAGCTGTTCTCCTTCACTGTCGAGGACGAGGGACGCGTGTCCGAGGTCCGGTACATGTACGACGCCGAGGACGGCGCGCTGCTCTACCGCGACACCACCGTGCTGGAGCAGGACCCCGACTACGGCGACGCCGCCGACTTCGGGCTGGAGTACCCGCTCCTCACCGAGCAGGTCGGCTTCGTGTGGTCGGGCTGGGTCAGCGAGATCGGTCAGCGCCCCTGACCCGACGCGGGGGCGGTGGACCGGGGTCCACCGCCCCCGTCTCCTCAGTGGGAGAGGGCGGCCGACAGGAGTTCGGCCGCCATGGGCACGATGCCGATCAGGACGAAGGCGGGCAGGAAGCACAGGCCCAGCGGGGCGACCACCAGAACCCCCAGCCGTTCCACGCGGGCGGTGGCCGCCGACCTCGCCCGGCGCCGGAGGTCCCGCACGTGCCGGTCGAGCAGGTCCGCCACGGGGGCGCCGGTCTCGGCGGCCCGGGCCAGGTCCGCGCCGACGGCCACCAGGGGCGCGGGCAGCGCCGAGCGCTCCCACGCGAGGGCGGGCTCCGCACCCAGTCTCAGCTGGTCCCGGACCGCGAACAGCTCCGTGCCGAGGTCGCCGCGTGCCGCTCCGGCCACCGCGCCCAGACACGCCGGGAGCGTGGCCCCGGCCCGGACTCCCGACGCGAGCAGTCCGATGAGCACGGGGAGGTCGTCGGTGACCGGCAGCCGCGCGGACCGGCGTCGGCCCCGACGGGAGCGCCACCACAGGTGGGCGCCGACCCCCAGCGCGACCAGCACGCCCGTCCATCCGAGGAGCGCGACCAGCAGCGTCGCGCCTCCGACGAGGGCGACGAGCCGCAGCCACGGCCCCGCTCCGTGCCCGAGCCCGGTGCCTCGTCCGTGGTCGCCCTCGGGGCGCACGCGGGCGCCGAGGACCTCCCGGAGCACCCGTGGACGGTCCGAACCGCACAGGACCCACACCGAGCCCGCCGCGAACAGCACCGCCATCACCTCGAAGAACATGCCTCCTCCTTCCGCGTTCTTCCTCGCCGGACCGGCTTCACGCCACCGCTCCCCGGACCATGCGCAGGGTCCACCAGGCGCCCAGGAGGTCCAGCAGCACCCCGGCCCCCAGACAGAGCAGGCCCACGGGTGTGGTGAACAGGAACACCAGTGGTGAACCGCCCAGCCCCGCCGACATCGCCATCCCCACCAGCGGCAACCCGGCCAGGACCAGTGCGGTGGTGCGCGGACCGGCGGTTCTGGCCCACACCTCGCCGCGCTGCTCCTCGCGTTCGGTCAGGCTCTCCGCCAACTCGTCCACCACCCCGGCCAGCCCGGCACCGGTCTCCGCCGCCACCTCCCAGCAGGCGGCGAGGTAGGCGAGCGCCCACAGGCCCTCCTCCCGTTCGGCGGCTCTGCGGAGTGAGGCCACGTCCGACACCGCGCCGACCACCGGGCCGGTCTCCAGGACCGCGACCCGCAGCGCCGTCTCCGGGGGCTGCCCGGAGCGGAGCTCGACCGCCATCACCCGGCAGAGCTGGACCACCGCCCACCGTCGTTCCGCCGCCAGGGCGCGGCGGATGAGCGGCGATGTCGGGCGGAGCCGGGGGAACCGGAGAACCGGGCGCGGGCGCGCGGGCACCAGGGCCGCGATCCGGTACCAGCCCGTGGGCGCGGACCAGGCCAGAGCGGCGGCCAGCGCGCACACCACCAGGAGGGTCACCGTCGCCACCCCCGCCCCAGGCGGGCCGCCACCTCCTCGGCGCCGGGATGGTCGTGTCTGCGCCCGTCCGCAGTGAAGGAGACCGCCGGCTCGGCCCGCACCAGGCCGGAGTCACCCTGGCGGAGGACCCGGATCTCGGACAGGCGGCGCCCTCCGTGGTCCCGGACCAGGTGAACCACCAGGACCCCGGTGGCGGCGAGCTGGCTGTGCACCGCGCCACGGCTGAGCCCGGCGGCGCACCCCATGGCCTCCACCCGGGCGGGCACCTCCTCCGCCCCGTTCGCGTGCAGGGTTCCGGCGCCACCTCGGTGCCCCGTGTTGAGGGCACCCAGCAACGACACGATCTCCGGGCCGCGCGCCTCACCGACCACGAGCCGGTCCGGTCGCATCCGCAGGCCCTGACGGACCAGCGTCTCCAGGGACACCTCCCCACTGCCCTCGATATTGGCGGGGCGGGTCTGGAGGCGCACCACGTGCGGGTGCTCGGGGCGGAGCTCGGGGGAGTCCTCCGCGAGCACGATCCGTTCCTCGGGGGCCACCAGGGACAGCAGTGAGGAGAGCAGCGTGGTCTTCCCCGTTCCGGTCCCGCCGCTGACCAGGAAGGGTTCGCGCCGGGAGACGAGGGCGCGGAGCAGGTCCGCGCCCGAGGCGGTCAGGGTGCCGCTGGCGGTCAGCGCCCCGAGTCCGAACACCCTCCGTGGCGGGATCCGCAGGGACAGGCAGGCACCCTCGGGGGCGATCGGCGGCAGTACCGCGTGCAGCCGGGCGCCGCCGGGAAGGCGGGCGTCCACGTAGGGAGCGGCCGCGTCGAGGCGGCGTCCCGCCTGGAAGGCGAGCCGCTGGGCGAGCCTGCGGACCTCGTCCTCGGAGGCGAAGCGCACGTCGCGGACCCGGCGCAGCCCCTCCCCGGAGTCGACCCAGACCTGGTCCGGGCCGTTGACCAGCACGTCGGTGACGTCGGAGGTGAGCAGTTCCTCCAGCGGCCCGGCCCCGGACAGGTCGGCGGCCAGCCGCCTTGTCATCGCCAGCAGTTCCCGGTCGCCCAGGGCGCCGCCCGCAGAGCGGATCGCGGTGGCGACGTTGGCCGGGGTGACCGGCGCGCCGGAGGCCACGAACCGGTCGCGGACCCGTTCCAGCACGGAGTCCTCGGCCGGGGGCTCCGTCGTCCGGGCGGGCGCCCGGTGGGTCAGGCGGTCCCAGACGGCGTTCACCGAGCCACCCGGTCGTGGACGAGGGAACCCACGACCTGGTCCGCGTAGCGGGCCAGCGGCGAGCGGGGGTGCCGGGCGGGGACCTCGCCCACGCGCAGGGTGCGGGACAGCCCCGGTTCCGGGGGCAGGTCGGCGCCGAGCTCCACTCCCAGAGCCGCGGTGACCACCCCCGTGGACAGGCCGCCCCCTGCCCCGCGCACCACCGCCCGCACCCGTGCGGTCTCCTGCCGCAGGCGGTGGGTCATCCGCGCGGCGGAGACCACTGAGTACACGTCGGCGGGGACCACGACGAGAACGAGGGTGGAGTGGTTGAGGAAGACTGTGGTCCCCGGGTCGAAACAGCGGGGGAGGTCCGTCACCACCAGGTCGGTGCCCCGACGGGCGGAGTCCAGCGCGGCCCGTGCCGCACCCACGGGGAGCGGGTGCCCCTGTTCGCCGCCGTCGCGCCGGGCCCAGGTGAGCACGTCCACCCGGCCGACCCGGGGCAGACCGTCCCGCAGGGTCCGCCAGGGCACGCGGCCGCGCTGGCGGAGCAGGTCGGCCCAGCCGGTGCGGGTCTGTGGGTCGCTGTGGTCGCACCCCAGATAGACGTCGGGTCCGCAGCCGAGCGGATCGGCGTCGAGCAGGGCCGTGGCCAGTCCGGCCCTCTCCCCGGCCAGGGACAGGGCGGCGGAGAGGAGGCTGGCCCCCGCGCCGCCGCGACCGCCGACCACCGAGACCACGGGTGCCGGGGAGCGGTCGGAGACGGAGGAGAACAGGTCGACGAGGGCCGACTCGTCCCTCGGTAGCAGGTGGACGCCCTCCTGACGGGTGCCTTCGGTGTCGTGGGCGACCACCGCGACCCGTGGGTGGGGCGGGGGTCCGGCCGCGCGCAGGGCGGGGTCCAGGTCGTGGCCGACCACGACGAGCGGGGAGCCGCTCCACGCGCGCAGGGCCTGTTCGGGGTCGGGGGCGACGGTGACCTCGGTGGCGGCGGCCGCCGCCAGCCGGAGGAGGTCGTCGAGGAGGTCGGGGTCTGCGGTGGCGATCAGGGTGCGCTGCGGGGCGTCCATCGGACCTTCCGGGAAGGGCGGGAACCTGTCCCTTCGACCTTCGCCGAAGCGGGGGCGCGGCGGAAGCCACACGTGCGCGCCTGTGGATAACCCGGGGCGATGTCCGTGGATGACCCCGCGCGGTGACCGATGGCGGGGAGGGGCGTCGGGGACCGGTGGCCCCACCCGGCGGGCGGGACGCACGTACGGGGGCTGTCGTGCGTCCCGGCCCGTCAGGTGAGACGGAGCGGACGTCGTCGAGCGGACTCCACAGGGGGAACTGGGGGCCACTCGGTTCCGGCCTCGGGGGGACAGGCCGGGGCCCGCTCTCCGGGGAAGGGTCCATCGGAGCGTGGTCCGTACGCGCGGAACCCCGTGCGGGTTCCGGTGTTCGTACTTCTCGCGAGGAACGACGATGATTCGCGGGCGCAATGTCCGTATTGGCGGCTTGTGTCCTTTAGGACGAGTAGCCCGGAGTTTTGGCCCGTCGCTGTCGACCCTTCGCGCGACTCCAGAACAGACGCTATCACGAGACCCTGAGTATGGGTTCGGGAATCCAACAGAAAAACTTCGCCCCGCCACCTTTTGGAAGAAGGGTTCCCGGGCCACAAACAAAGGAGACGGTCCCTGAGGGGGCTCCCACGTGTGGGTCGAGAAGCCGCGTGACCCCCGATCCCCGGGGCTGGGGCGAGGTTGGGAAAGACGAGTTTCTCCAGGTCGGACTATATGCGGTGGCATCTGCTAACACGATCCCGCCTACCGTGAACGGCACCCCGGACGGTCTTCTGGAGTGCCGTTCACATGCACGTGCATGTGCGCGAGCAATCAGGAAACATTCGCGCACGGTCAAGCGTGATCGAAATGAGACGCGTTCGCGGCATTGCCTGTCGGCAAAACACCGAGTGGAGTGAACTGGCGATTATCCGAGAGCCCGAACACGGTTCGTCGAACGCTGTTCGGTTCCGCTCGGATCAACCGCGCTTGAGCGCCTCACACGTGGCGAGGGAGTCCTGGGCGCCGGCCCGCACCGCGCGGCAGCAGTACACGACCCACTCCGCGACACCGTCGGCGGTGCCGGACATGTACGCGCGCAACGCGGGGGCGTACTCGTCCCTCAGGGTCTGGTGACCCAGCTCCGACGTGACCAGCGACTTCGGGTCCAGGCCGCGCTCCACCAGCGTCAGCCTCTCGGCGGCGCGCGCCACCAGCCCGTCCCCCCAGCCGAACGGACGGATCGCCATCAGCTCGCCGTGCACCAGCGCCGACGTCACCAGGGCGGGAACCTTCGTCCGCGCGCCGAGCAGCGCGTACAGGCCCTCCAGCCGGGCGGCGGCCTCCGCCGCGCTCGGGGCCGGACCCAGGTCCAGCGGGTCCTCGACCCGCTCACCCTCCAGCCGGGGGCGGCCCAGGGCGTCCTCGGAGACCGCGTCGGCCGCCGCCAGGGTGTGCAGCCGCGCCAGCGCCTGCCGGGGGCCTGGGGCCAGGTGTCCACCATCGTGCCCAGCTCGCCGCCGACACGGAGCGCGCCCTTGATCCGGGTGTCGTACACGTGCCCCTCGCGGATCTCCTCCATCGAGACCTCGGCGCCCTCCAAGGCGGCCGACGCGCACGCGCCCCGCAGGGAGGACTCCATGGACACGTCACTGCTCCGACGGCGTAGGACGCGGTGCCCCAGCAGCCTGTCGACCAGGGTCCGCGTCTCGTTCACCGCGTCGCTCACCCCCGGAAGACCGGCGATCCGGGACAGTGGGTCGGACGGGGATGCAGAAGTCGATTCGCTCACGAAAACCAACACTACGCGTCGGTAACACCGAGCGCTCCACGGCCCGGGCGGGCTCCACGGGAACCGCTCGTCGCGGACCGGCGACCGTTCACCGACCGTTCGTCGCGCGCCCGCGCCACGCGGTCGCTGTACGCCGACCCGGCTGTTCCCCCGGTATGGACCACATGATTAGGCTGGACGCACAGCCGACGTAAGGAGAATCACAGTGGCCGACAGCACTCCCCCGAGCCAGGAGACACTGTCCAACCTTCTCCACGAGACCAGGAGCTTCCCGCCGCCCGCGGATCTCGCGGAGAACGCCAACGTCAAGGCCGACGCCTACGACACGGCCAACGGTGACCGCCTGGGTTTCTGGGAGGAGCAGGCCCGGAGGCTCCAGTGGGAGCGGACCTGGGACACCGTCCTGGACTGGCAGCCGCCCTACGCCCAGTGGTTCGTCGGGGGCCAGATCAACGCCTCCGTCAACTGTGTGGACCGGCACGTCGACGCCGGTATCGGTGACCGCGTCGCCCTCCAGTGGGAGGGGAGCCCGGCGACAGCCGCGCGATCACCTACGCCGAACTCAAGGATCAGGTCTGCCAGGCGGCCAACGCCCTCACCTCGCTGGGCGTGACCAAGGGCGACCGCGTCGCCATCTACATGCCGATGATCCCCGAGACCGTCGTCGCCATGCTCGCCTGCGCCCGCATCGGCGCCGTGCACATGGTCGTCTTCGGCGGCTTCTCCGTGGACGCCCTCGGCCAGCGCCTGGACGACAGCCAGGCCAAGCTGGTCATCACGGCGGACGGCGGCTACCGGCGCGGCAAGCCCAGCGCCCTCAAGCCCGCCGTCGACGGCGCCGTCGCGGACCGCCCGGCCGTCGAGAACGTCCTCGTCGTGCGCCGCACCGGTCAGGACGTCGAGTGGAACGAGCGCGACGTGTGGTGGCACGACGTCGTGGAGACCGCCAGCACCGAGCACACCCCCGAGGCCCACGACGCCGAGCACCCGCTGTACATCATGTACACGAGCGGCACCACGGCCAAGCCCAAGGGCATCCTGCACACCACCGGCGGCTACCTCACGCAGGCCTCCTACACCCACTGGGCGGTCTTCGACCTCAAGCCGGAGACCGACGTCTACTGGTGCGCCGCCGACATCGGCTGGGTGACCGGCCACTCCTACATCGTCTACGGCCCGCTCTCCAACGCGGCCACCGTCGTCATGTACGAGGGCACCCCGGACACCCCGCACAAGGGCCGCTTCTGGGAGCTCATCGAGAAGTACAAGGTCACCATCGCCTACATGGCGCCCACGGCGATCCGCACCTTCATGAAGTGGGGCGACGAGATCCCCGCCGAGTACGACCTCTCCAGCCTGCGGGTGATCGGCTCGGTCGGTGAGCCCATCAACCCCGAGGCCTACATGTGGTACCGGAAGAACATCGGCGGCGGGAAGACCCCGGTGGTGGACACCTGGTGGCAGACCGAGACCGGCGCGATCATGGTCAGCCCGCTGCCCGGAGTCACCTCGGGCAAGCCCGGCGCCGCGATGCGCGCCATCCCGGGCGTCGTCGCGGACGTGGTGGACGAGGAGGGCAAGTCCGTCCCGGACGGCGAGGGCGGCTTCATCGTGATCCGCGAGCCGTGGCCGTCCATGCTGCGCGGCATCTGGGGCGACGACCAGCGCTACAAGGACACCTACTGGTCGCGCTTCGAGGGCCTCTACTTCCCGGGTGACGGGGCCAAGAAGGACGAGGACGGCGACCTGTGGCTGCTCGGCCGCGTGGACGACGTCATGCTGGTC
The DNA here is from genome assembly GCA_018388625.1 of Nocardiopsis eucommiae. GTDB lineage: Bacteria > Actinomycetota > Actinomycetes > Streptosporangiales > Streptosporangiaceae > Nocardiopsis > Nocardiopsis eucommiae. The sequence continues at coordinate 85,261 of CP074402.1, forward strand.
TCCGGCCACAACATCTCCACCACCGAGGTGGAGTCCGCGCTGGTCTCCCACCCGAAGGTCGCGGAGGCGGCCGTCGTGGGGGCCGTCGACAAGGTGACCGGTCAGGCCATCGTCGGCTTCGTCATCCTGCGCGGCGGTGCCGAGGAGGTCCCCGCGGACCTGGTCCAGGAGCTGCGCAACCACGTCGGCACGTCGCTCGGCCCCATCGCCAAGCCCGCGCGGCTGCTCGCCGTTCCCGAGCTGCCCAAGACCCGGTCCGGCAAGATCATGCGGCGCCTGCTGCGCGACATCGCGGAGGAGCGGGAGGTCGGTGACACCTCGACCCTGACCGACTCGTCGATCATGGACGTGATCGCCAAGCAGCTGCCCTCCGCCAGGAAGGGCGACTGACCGGTCCGACCGCGCGACCCCGCGCGGCGTTCCCGGCCACCGATCGGCCCGGACACCACGGCGCCCCGCCCCTTCCGAAGGGACGGGGCGCCGTTCCCGCTCACCCACGTGACGAAACCGAAGCCTCCGGTTTTGCGTGCCGTGAGAGACACGGGAGGGAGGGCATGTGCGAGGATGCGGAGGATCATCCACGTGTACGGACCGAGAGAAGGGAACCCCCACGATGGTGGACAAGCCGGGTACCGGCCGACCTGGCACTGCCAGCGACTCCGACCGTTCCATCGGTGAGCTGGTCTCCGACGCCACCGACAACCTCTCCCGCATCGTTCGGCTGGAGATCAGGCTCGCCAAGCTCGAGGCCAAGGCCGATGCCACCAGGATCGGCAAGAGCGTCGGTGAGTTCGGGGCCGCGGCCTTCGTCCTCCACCTCGTCCTGATCCTGTTCTCGGTCACCGTGGGGCTCTTCCTCGCCGAGGTGGTCGGGTGGGCCTTCTGGCTCTCCTTCCTGACCGTCACCGGCTTCTACCTGCTGATCGCCGCCGTCCTCATCCTGGTCGCCGTGATCAACCTCCGCCGCCGCCAGGGGTTGGCCCGCACGGCGGTCACCGCCTCCCGGCTCATGGGCATCCTGCGCGGCGACATCCGCCCGCCCAGGGACGGTGCGGTCGAGACCGTCGCGGACAGCGAGACATCCGAACCCGCCAGCCGATAGCTCCCGGTGCTGGACGACTCGGCCGCCTACGTCGACGGCCCCTGGACCCACCGGACGGTCAGCGCCGCCGGTGCCCGGTTCCACGCGGCCGAACTCGGTGAGGGCCCGCTCGTCCTCCTCCTGCACGGATTCCCCCAGTTCTGGTGGGCGTGGCGCGCCCAGCTGACCGGCCTGGCCGAGGCCGGATACCGCGCCGTCGCGGTCGACCTGCGCGGCTACGGCGCCAGCGACAAGACCCCGCGCGGTTACGACCTCGTGGGACTGGCCCAGGACATGGCGAGCCTGGTCCGCGCGCTCGGCGCGGCGGACGCCGTCGTCGTCGGCCACGGGGTCGGCGGACTGGTCGGCTGGACCATGACCGCCCACCACCCCGGGGTGGTACGCGCCCTGGCCGCCGTGTCAGCGCCCCACCCCCGCCGGGCCGCCCGTGTCCTGTTCTCCGGGGGACCGGGCACCCCGCACCTGCTCCGTGCCCAGGTGCCGGTCCTGCCCGAGCACCGACTCCTCACCGACGGCTGTGTCCGGGTGGGCGAGCTCCTGGACTCGTGGTCAGCTCCCGGATGGCCGGACCCGGAGACGGCGGAGCGCTACCGCCTCGCGTTCGCCATCCCGAAGGTCTCGCACTGCTCGCTGGAGTACCACCGCTGGATCTTCCGGTCGCGGTTCCGCGCGGACGGGTTCAGGTACGGGATGAGCATGCGGCACCCGGTGGGTGTGCCCGTCCTCCAGGTCCACGGGGCACTGGACCGGGTGTGTCCGCCCGGGGTGGCCCGCGCGTCCCGCGGGTTCGTGCGCGGCCCCTACCGGTGGGTGGAGGTGCCGGGCGCCGGACACTTCCCGCACGAGGAGCGCCCGCGCGAGGTGGAGCGCGCTCTCGTAGGGTGGTTGCGGGAAGTCGACGGTGGACTCGGTGTCACGGGTGACCGGGGCGCCGACGGCGAACGGCGGTGAGGAACGTATGACCAGGGAACCCCGGCCCGGGGCGGACGGCGTCCGCGATCGCAACGAGTCCGGCCAGGCTCAGAACCAGCGCCCGCGTGACCGCTACGGCCGTCCGATGCCGCACGGCGGTGTCGGTGAGGTCGACCGGGTGCCCGACGACGCGGTGTTCACCGTGGAGGAGGGCATCGCGGAGGCGCAGCGCCTGCTCGACGGCGGTTTCGCCTTCACCGCGCACGAGGTGCTCGAAGCCGTCTGGAAGTCGGTTCCGGACCCGGAGCGGGAGCTGTGGCGGGGCCTCGCGCAGACGGCGGTCGGCGTCACCCATGCCCAGCGCGGCAACCGGGTGGGCGCGGCCCGGCTGCTCAGACGTGGCGCGGACCGGGTCGAGACCTTCGGGCCGGACGCACCCCACGGGGTGGACGTGGCCGGAGTGGCGGCGTTCGCGCGGGGACTGGCCGACGACCTCGACTCCGGTGTGGCGACCTCGGGGGACGGGATCGACCCCTCCGGGATGCGGCTGCGTCGAGCGTAGTTCCGTACGGTCCGACAACCGGTCCCTTCGCCTCTCGATTCCGGGGAGGGCCCCACCCCGTGCCGTGGATCGGGGCGGACCAGCGCGTAGCGGTGTGGAACCTCGTGGTGTACCGGGGCGGGCGCGGTTCGGATGTTGCGCCTGGGTCCCGTGTGTTGGATGAGGCCAAAGGGGCAACTTCCATGTTCCAGGCTTTATGCGTACTTTAACGTTAACATCGAGTTAACGCATTATGCGAGCCTATGCGAGCTCAACAATGCCACTGAAGGCATTTATCCGATTCCCAGGATCACCGTGAGATCACATCTTTCATCTCTCTTGGACAAATGCCGAATCGACCCTCTGCTTTATTCGGTTCCGTGCGTAGAATCCCGGGATCACCGTCCGCGCGTGCGTGACTGCGGGCGGCGTTCACCACACAGGAAGGTGGCACCGCTTCGACCCCGGCAAGCGTGCCGTCGATCCAGTTCAGGAGCCTTCGGACGGCGGTACGTCCACGGCGGTGCGCGGCACCGGAGCCCACGTGGCCGATCGCCCGCGCACCTCCGACCAGGGGCCGAAAAGGACGTGCCCGTCTCAAGGAGGACGGATTGTCTGGGCTCAACCTCGCCACGGGAAGTGGCATGGCACTGGCACTGGAGGGCCGGGACCTCACCCTCGTCATCCTCGTCATGGTGGTCGCGCTCCTCGCGCTCGCCGTCGCGGGGATGCTGGTTCGTGAGGTACTCGCCGCCGGCCAGGGCACCGAGCGAATGCGCAACATCGCGGTCGCGGTACAGGAAGGAGCCGCGGCCTATCTGAAACGACAGTTCCGCACCCTCGCGGTCTTCGTCGTCGCCATTCCCCTTCTCCTTCTGCTGCTCCCGGCCGACACATGGGCCATCGCCATCGGCCGGTCGGTCTTCTTCGCGCTCGGCGCGCTGCTCTCGGCCGCCACCGGGTTCATCGGCATGTGGCTCGCGGTACGCGGCAACGTCCGCGTGGCCGCCGCCGCCCGGGGAGGCACGGAGAGCGACAACCACACCGCCATGCGGATCGCCTTCCGCACCGGCGGCGTCGCGGGCATGATCACCGTGGGCCTCGGCCTGTTCGGCGCCGCCCTCGTCGTGCTCCTCTACCGGGGCGACGCCCCCATCGTCCTGGAGGGCTTCGGCTTCGGCGCCGCCCTCCTCGCGATGTTCATGCGTGTCGGCGGCGGCATCTTCACCAAGGCCGCCGACGTCGGCGCCGACCTCGTCGGCAAGGTCGAACAGGGCATCCCCGAGGACGACCCGCGCAACGCCGCCACCATCGCGGACAACGTCGGTGACAACGTGGGCGACTGCGCGGGCATGGCCGCGGACCTCTTCGAGTCCTACGCCGTGGTGCTCGTCGCCTCGCTCATCCTCGGCCGCGTCGCCTTCGGTACCGAGGGCCTGGTCTTCCCGCTGCTGGTCCCGATGATCGGTGTCCTCACCGCGATCATCGGCATCTTCATCGTGGCGCCCAGGACCCGGGACCGCAGCGCGATGACCGCGATCAACCGGGGCTTCTTCATCTCCGCCGCGATCTCCGCCGTCCTGGTCACCGTCACGGCCTTCTGGTACCTGCCCAGCAGCTTCGAGCAGATGTCCGGGGTCAGCGACACCGTCCTCCAGGAGATCGCGGACGCAGGGACCAACCCCGACCCCAGGTTCATCGCGATCGCGGCGGTCCTCATCGGCCTGGTGCTCGCTGCGGCCATCCAGCTGCTCACCGGCTACTTCACCGAGACCGACAAGCGTCCGGTCCGGGACATCGGGGAGAGCTCGCAGACCGGTGCCGCCACCGTCATCCTGTCCGGCATCTCCGTCGGCCTGGAGTCGGCGGTCTACTCGGCCCTGCTCATCGCGGGTGCCGTGTACGCGGCCTTCCTCCTCGGGGGCGGGTCCATCACCCTGAGCCTGTTCGCCGTCGCCCTCGCCGGAACGGGCCTGCTGACCACGGTCGGCATCATCGTCGCGATGGACACGTTCGGCCCGGTCTCCGACAACGCCCAGGGCATCGCGGAGATGTCCGGGGACGTCGAGGGCAAGGGCGCGGACATCCTCACCGGGCTCGACGCGGTCGGCAACACCACCAAGGCGATCACCAAGGGCATCGCGATCGCCACGGCGGTCCTGGCCGCCACCGCCCTCTTCGGCGCCTTCCGCACCTCGGTCCAGGAGCGGCTCGGAGGCACCGACGTCTTCTCCTCTCCCTGGACCAGCCCGACGTGCTCGTCGGCGTCATCATCGGCGCCAGCGTCGTGTTCTTCTTCTCCGGCCTGGCGATCATGGCCGTCGGCCGGGCCGCGCAGCGCGTGGTCCTGGAGGTGCGCAACCAGTTCCGCACTCGTCCGGGGATCATGGACGGCACGGAGAAGCCGGAGTACGCGCGGGTGGTCGACATCTGCACCAAGGACTCGCTGCGGGAGCTGGTCACCCCCGGTCTTCTCGCGGTCCTGGCGCCCATCGCGGTCGGCTTCGCCTTCGGGTACGCCCCGCTCGGCGCCTTCCTGGGCGGCGCGATCGCCGCGGGCGTGCTCATGGCCGTGTTCCTCTCCAACTCCGGCGGCGCCTGGGACAACGCCAAGAAGCTGGTGGAGGACGGTAACCACGGCGGCAAGGGTTCCGCCGCCCACGAGGCGACCGTCATCGGTGACACGGTCGGTGACCCCTTCAAGGACACCGCCGGACCGGCCATCAACCCGCTGCTCAAGGTGATGAACCTCGTCGCCCTGATCGTCGCGCCCAGCGTGGTGATCTACGCGGACAACGTCGCCCTGCGGGTCGGGGTGACCGTGGTCGCGGTCGGTGTGCTGGTCGGCGCCGTCCTGTGGTCGAAGAACCGTGGGTCGGGTACCGAGACGGACCTGGCGGAGACCAGCGGTGCGTCCGCGCCCAAGGACGCCCCGGAGGCAGGTGACGGTGGTGCGGTCACCGGAGGCGGGGACCAGGACACCGACGTCGCGGGCGGGGACGCCGCCGCTCCGGCGAAGGAGGACGGCGAGCGCAGGGAGGAGGCCCGCGCCGGGGAGGCCAACCAGGGCTGACCCGAACCACGGGTGACGAGGGCGGCGACGCCCGAAGCCCCGGTCCGCGGTGACCGACCAGGCCTGAGGCCCGGTCCGGGCCACCGGGCCGGAACGAACAGGTGGCGCGGCCGTCCGGAACCGACCGGGCGGCCGCGCCGCGTGTGGTGAGGGCGCGGTACCGGACATCAGGGGCACACCTAACCTGGGTGGACGCGTCCGTGCGGGACCCGGCGGAGCGGTCAGACAGCGGGGACAGCCAGAGCGAGGGAGTGGGCCTTGTCCGGGATGAAGGGTTTGATGGTCATCGTGGGGGCGATGCTGGGCTTCATGGCCCTGCTCGCCATCGTCGCGACGGCGCTCGCGTCATGAGTCGCACACTGTTGCTCATGCGCCACGCGCAGGCGGAGGACGGTCACGGGGTGATCGACCACGATCGCTCCCTCACGGGCAGGGGCAGGGAACAGGCCGCACGGGTGGGGCGGGTCCTGACCGAGCTCGGTCACGTCCCCGACCACGTGATCTGCTCGACCGCCGAGCGGACCCGCCAGACGCTGGACGGGGTCCTGGGTGCCATGGACCCGAACACGGGGGCGGATGTGGCCGTCGACTATTCCCGGTCCGCGTACCTGGCCGGGGTGGACGAGTTGATGGAACTGGTCAACCAGGTCGACGCCGACGCCGACACCGTCCTGGTGGTGGGTCACAACCCGACCATCGCCCAGGTGGCCGCGTCGTTCGTCGGCCCCGAGGCCCTGACGGCGTTCTCCCCGGCGACCGTGGCGGCCGTGTCACTGGAGGTGGAGTGGCTGTACGCCGCCCCGGGAACGGGAGACGGACGGGTCCTCACCTGATGTGACCCACGTCATGCGCGGAACCGTTTGCGCCGCTCCGACCCGAGGGGTAATGTTCTCCGAGTCGCCTCCGACCGGCCCAAGGTCGCAAGGAGGGACCAGGATCCTCTCGGTCGAAACGAACACGGGCTCTCCGTGGGCGTGATCAGATCTTCGAGTCAGACAATCTCCGAAACACAGCGGTTCGAGCACTGCTCGGGCCATGTAAACTCGGAGAGTCGCTTCAAGGAAACGAGCAAAAGCCGCAAGGCAGCAACTCGGAACCAAACGGAGCAAACGGGCTTTACCCCGATCTCGTGTTTAGCGGAAACGCTGCCACAAACCGCCGATTTGGCGGGGCGCGGAACACCTGATAAAGTAAAGACACAACAAAGCGGAAACGCAGAGGCCTTCTCCGGAAGAGCAGACAGAGTCTCGGACTCTGGCGCTTGTACGGGAAGAGCGATTGTTTCTTGAGAACTCAACAGCGCGTGTTTGATTTTCTTTAAGCCATGTTTGTTTTGGCCCCGACGCACTTCGGTGCGTAGGGTTCCTTTGATTAACCAACGCGAGTTGGTTGGTCAGGATTTCTTCTAGGTTTACTCGCCCCAGGCTGACCGCGAGGTCGCCGAGACGGGTTGTTTGACCTTTATGGAGAGTTTGATCCTGGCTCAGGACGAACGCTGGCGGCGTGCTTAACACATGCAAGTCGAGCGGTAAGGCCCTTCGGGGTACACGAGCGGCGAACGGGTGAGTAACACGTGAGCAACCTGCCCCTGACTCTGGGATAAGCGGTGGAAACGCCGTCTAATACCGGATACGACCCACCACCTCATGGTGGAGGGTGGAAAGTTTTATCGGTCAGGGATGGGCTCGCGGCCTATCAGCTTGTTGGTGGGGTAACGGCCTACCAAGGCGATTACGGGTAGCCGGCCTGAGAGGGCGACCGGCCACACTGGGACTGAGACACGGCCCAGACTCCTGCGGGAGGCAGCAGTGGGGAATATTGCACAATGGGCGAAAGCCTGATGCAGCGACGCCGCGTGGGGGATGACGGCCTTCGGGTTGTAAACCTCTTTTACCACCAACGCAGGCTCCACGTTCTCGTGGGGTTGACGGTAGGTGGGGAATAAGGACCGGCTAACTACGTGCCAGCAGCCGCGGTAATACGTAGGGTCCGAGCGTTGTCCGGAATTATTGGGCGTAAAGAGCTCGTAGGCGGCATGTCGCGTCTGCTGTGAAAGACCGGGGCTTAACTCCGGTTCTGCAGTGGATACGGGCATGCTAGAGGTAGGTAGGGGAGACTGGAATTCCTGGTGTAGCGGTGAAATGCGCAGATATCAGGAGGAACACCGGTGGCGAAGGCGGGTCTCTGGGCCTTACCTGACGCTGAGGAGCGAAAGCATGGGGAGCGAACAGGATTAGATACCCTGGTAGTCCATGCCGTAAACGTTGGGCGCTAGGTGTGGGGACTTTCCACGGTTTCCGCGCCGTAGCTAACGCATTAAGCGCCCCGCCTGGGGAGTACGGCCGCAAGGCTAAAACTCAAAGGAATTGACGGGGGCCCGCACAAGCGGCGGAGCATGTTGCTTAATTCGACGCAACGCGAAGAACCTTACCAAGGTTTGACATCACCCGTGGACCTGTAGAGATACAGGGTCATTTAGTTGGTGGGTGACAGGTGGTGCATGGCTGTCGTCAGCTCGTGTCGTGAGATGTTGGGTTAAGTCCCGCAACGAGCGCAACCCTTGTTCCATGTTGCCAGCACGTAATGGTGGGGACTCATGGGAGACTGCCGGGGTCAACTCGGAGGAAGGTGGGGACGACGTCAAGTCATCATGCCCCTTATGTCTTGGGCTGCAAACATGCTACAATGGCCGGTACAATGGGCGTGCGATACCGTAAGGTGGAGCGAATCCCTTAAAGCCGGTCTCAGTTCGGATTGGGGTCTGCAACTCGACCCCATGAAGGTGGAGTCGCTAGTAATCGCGGATCAGCAACGCCGCGGTGAATACGTTCCCGGGCCTTGTACACACCGCCCGTCACGTCATGAAAGTCGGCAACACCCGAAACTTGTGGCCTAACCCTTCGGGGAGGGAATGAGTGAAGGTGGGGCTGGCGATTGGGACGAAGTCGTAACAAGGTAGCCGTACCGGAAGGTGCGGCTGGATCACCTCCTTTCTAAGGAGTCTTTGAAGACCAACACCTTTCTATCGTTGGTCGGACTCGAAAGTGGACCTCACACCCTTCGGGGTGGTGGGGAGTGGCTGAAGAAAATTGGACTTTGCTCCCGGCGACTAGAAGCGTCGGGGGGCGCGCTGTTGGGTATCTGAGGAAGCAATCGCGGCCATCGGCTCTCTTTTGGGGGTGGGTGGCCGAGTTGGTTCCCGCTACCACCTCTGAGAACTCCCAGCTGGTCTGGTGTGAGGTATCGGGGTTTGTGGTTGGTGTTTTGATTTGTGAATAGTGTGCGCGAGCATCTTATTATCTGTAGTGGCCAAGTGATAGTGGCACACGGTGGATGCCTTGGCATCAGGCGCCGATGAAGGACGTGGGAGGCCACGATAGGCCGCGGGAGCTGTCAACCGAGCTTTGATCCGCGGGTGTCCGAATGGGGAAACCTAGCCCGAGTTGTGTCGGGTTGCCGCTACCTGAATGTATAGGGTAGTTGGTGGTGACGCGGGGAAGTGAAACATCTCAGTACCCGTAGGAAGAGTAAACAACAGTGATTCTCCTAGTAGTGGTGAGCGAACGGGGAAGAGGCTAAACCGTGCGCGTGTGATAGACGACAGTCGTTGCGTGTGCGGGGTTGTGGGATGCATCTTTTCAGGTCTGTCGGCCTGGAGCGCTGATGATTTTTCTAGCTGAATCCGTTGGGAAGCGGTACCGGAGTGGGTGAGAGTCCCGTAGGTGAAGGAAGAGTCTAGGTGTTGATGTTCTCCCGAGTAGCGCGGAGCCCGAGAAATTCCGTGTGAATCTGGCAGGACCACCTGCTAAGCCAAAATACGTCCTGATGACCGATAGTGCACTAGTACCGTGAGGGAAAGGTGAAAAGTGCCCCGGTGAGGGGTCGTGAAATAGTACCTGAAACCGTGTGCTGTCAAGCCGTCAGAGCTGGGTCTTGTACCTGGTGATGGCGTGCCTTTTGAAGAATGAGCCTGCGAGTCATGGTGTGTGGCGAGGTTAACCCGGGTGGGGTAGCCGTAGGGAAACCGAGTCTGAATAGGGCGTTTGAGTCGCATGCTGTGGACCCGAAGCGGAGTGATCTACCCATGTCCAGGGTGAAGCGGGGGTAAGACCTCGTGGAGGCCCGAACCCACCAGAGTTGAAAATCTGGGGGATGAGGTGTGGGTAGGGGTGAAAGGCCAATCAAACTCCGTGATAGCTGGTTCTCCCCGAAATGCATTTAGGTGCAGCGTCGCGTGTTTCTTGCTGGAGGTAGAGCTACTGTTTGGCTGATGGGCCCTACAAGGTTACTGACGTCAGACAAACTCCGAATGCCGGTTAAGTGAAGCGCGGCAGTGAGACTGCGGGGGATAAGCTTCGTAGTCGAGAGGGAAACAGCCCAGATCATCAGCTAAGGCCCCTAAGCGTGTGCTAAGTGGGAAAGGTTGTGGAGTTGCTGAGACAACCAGGAGGTTGGCTTAGAAGCAGCCATCCTTTAAAGAGTGCGTAATAGCTCACTGGTCAAGTGGTTCTGCGCCGATAATGTAGCGGGGCTTAAGTACACCGCCGAAGCTGTGAAGTCCAGTCGCTAAGGCTGGGTTGGTAGGGGAGCGTCGTGCATCCAGTGAAGCTGCCGAGTGATCGAGTGGTGGAGGGTGTGCGAGTGAGAATGCAGGCATGAGTAGCGAAAGCAACGTGAGAAACGTTGCCGCCGATTGACTAAGGGTTCCTGGGGCAGGTTAATCCGCCCAGGGTGAGTCTGGACCTAAGGCGAGGCCGACAGGCGTAGTCGATGGATAACGGGTTGATATTCCCGTACCCGTGCACGAGCGTCCAGTATCGAATCAGGTGATGCTAACCACGCTGGTTCTTGGTGGTCCCTTCGGGGAGTGCCTCTGAACTGGTCTGGGACCCGAGCTTGTAGTAGGTAAGTGATGGGGTGACGCAGGAGGGTAGCTCTACCCGGCGGTGGTTGTCCGGGGGTAAGCGTGTAGGCCGAGGGGTAGGCAAATCCGCCTCTCATGAAGGTTGAGACGTGATGCCGAGCCGTTTTTGGTGAAGTGAGTGATCCCATGCTGTCGAGAAAAGCCTCTAGCGAGTTCGTGTGTGGCCAGTACCCTAAACCGACGCAGGTGGTCAGGTAGAGAATACCGAGGCGTTCGGGTGAACCATGGTTAAGGAACTCGGCAAATTGTCCCCGTAACTTTGGGAGAAGGGGAGCCCTGTCTGGTGACGGTCTTTACGGCCTGAGCTGGGTGGGGTCGCAGATAGCGGGGGAAGCGACTGTTTATTAAAAACACAGGTCCGTGCGAAGTCGTAAGACGCTGTATACGGACTGACGCCTGCCCGGTGCTGGAACGTTAAGAGGACTGGTTAGTGGGTTTCGGCCTGCGAAGCTAGGAATCTAAGCGCCAGTAAACGGCGGTGGTAACTATAACCATCCTAAGGTAGCGAAATTCCTTGTCGGGTAAGTTCCGACCTGCACGAATGGCGTAACGACTTCCCCACTGTCTCAACCATGGGCCCGGTGAAATTGCACTACGAGTAAAGATGCTCGTTTCGCGCAGCAGGACGGAAAGACCCCGGGACCTTCACTATAGCTTGACATTGGTGTTTGGGATGGTTTGTGTAGGATAGGTGGGAGCCTGTGAGACTGTCACGCTAGTGGCGGTGGAGGCGTTGGTGAAATACCACTCTGACTGTTTCGGGCATCTAACTTTGGACCGTGATCCGGTTCGGGGACAGTGTCTGGTGGGTAGTTTAACTGGGGCGGTTGCCTCCCAAAGAGTAACGGAGGCGCCCAAAGGTTCCCTCAGCCTGGTTGGTAATCAGGTGTTGAGTGTAAGTGCACAAGGGAGCTTGACTGTGAGACGGACGTGTCGAGCAGGAGCGAAAGCTGGGACTAGTGATCCGGCACCGGCGTGTGGAAGCGGTGTCGCTCAACGGCTAAAAGGTACCCCGGGGATAACAGGCTGATCTTCCCCAAGAGTCCATATCGACGGGATGGTTTGGCACCTCGATGTCGGCTCGTCGCATCCTGGGGCTGGAGTTGGTCCCAAGGGTTGGGCTGTTCGCCCATTAAAGCGGCACGCGAGCTGGGTTTAGAACGTCGTGAGACAGTTCGGTCCCTATCCGCTGTGCGCGTTGGAGACTTGAGAAGGGCTGTCCCTAGTACGAGAGGACCGGGACGGACGAACCTCTGGTGTGCCAGTTGTCCTGCCAAGGGCATGGCTGGTTGGCTACGTTCGGGAGAGATAACCGCTGAAAGCATCTAAGCGGGAAGCTTGCTTCGAGATGAGGTCTCCTGCCTCCTTGAGAGGGTAAGACTCCCTGTAGACGACAGGGTTGATAGGCCGGGTGTGGAAGCCTTGTGAGGGGTGGAGCTGACCGGTACTAATAGGTCGAGGGCTTGTCCGCTGCAGATAATTGGATGTTCGCGCACACTTTTTCACGGAGCTTGCTCGTGACTGTCATTCCCTTGCGGGGTTGAGTGGTGGTTGTGGGTGTTGGTTTCCGTGGTGGTTTTGGCAGGAGGGTCACACCCGGTCTCATTCCGAACCCGGTCGTTAAGTCTCCTTGCGCTGATGGTACTGCCCTGTGATGGGGTGGGAGAGTAGGTCGCCGCCACGGTTTTTCTTGAAGAGGGAAGGGGAAGGGTCCACTTGGTGGGTTCTTCCTCTTCCCTCTTTTTGTTGCCTGGGTTTGTGCGTTTGTGAATGTTGGTGTGGGCAGCCCTGTGTGGGCGCAGGCGTGAGTTCCCCCGGTATTGAGGTTAGGCGCTTGGGGTGGGGGCTGTCAGGGGCGGCCACGGGGCCTGTGGACAACTCGACACCTGGCCCGGGAGTCTGAGCGTTCGCGCGGCTTGACGAGCGCGCTGGGGTGTGCGCGAAGCCCTGCCTCCAGGTGGGAGGACCTCAAGCACCGGGGTTGTGGCGGTGCGGTGGGGTTGCTCTGGGGATCAAGGACCCCCGGGGCCCTTGGTCGGGCGTCCCGGGGGTCCTTGCAGAGGTCAGCCGTGGAGGTCGGCGGCCTCGATCTCCTCGCGTGTGATGCCCAGGATGAAGGCGATGGTGTCCAGATAGGGCACGTTCACCGAGGTGTCCGCCTGCTGGCGCACCACCGGCTTCGCGTTGAAGGCCACGCCCAGACCGGCGGTCTGGAGCATGTCCAGGTCGTTGGCGCCGTCGCCCACGGCGACGGTCTGCTCCAGGGGGACGCCCGCCTCCTCGGCGAAGCGCTGGAGCGTGGTGGCCTTGCCCTTGCGGTCGATGATGGGGCCGAGCAGTTCGCCGGTGAGCTCGCCGTCGACGATCTCCAGGGTGTTGGCGGCCGAGTAGTCCAGGCCGAGCCGTTCCACCAGCACGTCTGTGATCTGGGTGAAGCCGCCGCTCACGATGCCGCACTCGTAGCCGAGGCGCTTCAGGGTCCGGACCAGGGTGCGGGCACCCGGGGTCAGCTGGATCTCGTCCCGGACCAGGTCGATGGCGGAGGCGTCCAGCCCCTTGAGGAGGGCCACGCGGCGGCGGAGCGACTCCTCGAAGTCGAGCTCTCCGCGCATCGCCTCCTCCGTCACCCGGGCCACCTCCTCCTCACAGCCGGCGTGGGCCGCGAGGAGCTCGATGACCTCGCCCTGGATGAGGGTCGAGTCGACGTCCATGACGATGAGGTGCTTGCCGCGGCGGTGCAGCCCGCTGGACTGCACGGCGACGTCCACGCCCTGGGTGGCGGACTCCATGGCCAGCTCCGCGCGGAGCTGGTCCGGGTTGCCTCCGGAGATCTCCATCTCCACGGAGGTCACCGGGTACCCGGAGAGCCGTTCGATCCGGTCGATGTTGGCGCCGGACCGGGCCACGCACGAGGTGATGGCGCCGAGGGCCCCGGGGCGCAGGGGCGCGGCGAGTACGGTGACGTGGAGCCGCTCCGAGGCGAACTCGTTCACGCGCCCGTTGCCGCCGCCGTACTCGACCTCCATGTCGAGGTCGATCGCGGTCTTGTCCAGGGCGGAGCGGATCTCCTCGAAGACCCGCTGTCCGCTGACCCCGGGGGCGACCCGTTGGTCGACCTCCAGGACCGCACCCAGGACGAGGCGGCCGCCCAGGACGACCTGCTCCAGGTCGACGAGGGTGACGGGAAAGACGGAGAGGGTGCTCAGAAGGCGTGCGCTGATGCCAGGGCGATCGCGCCCGGTCATCGTGACCAACAACGTGGATTCATCACTCATGGCACCACCCACGGTACTCGGCCGTGGGGCGGAAGTGACGGGCAGGGTCCGGGGTTTTCGCAGCTAGTTCACTATGTGGACACCCCGCGCTCACTTGTCGCGGCGGCCCTTGCGCTTCTTCTTGACCTTCTTGGCCTTCACGTCCACCCCGCCGAGCATGCAGGTCCCGGTCAGACGCACGACCGGCGCGTTCGGATCCGTCACCTGGTCCGTTCCGTGGAGGTCCGTGCCGCCCAGGATCGCTGAGGTGTTGTTGATCACCCGGACCCCGTGGGGCACCGTGATGTCCACTCCGCCCATGATGACGGCGACCTGGATGGTGACCTCGTGCTGGCTCAGCACCGCCTCGCGCAGGTCCAGTTCCACCCCGCCGCAGAGCACCGACACGTTGGTCCGGGGCTCCACCAGCCACCGGCCGCGTCGCTCGCAGCCGCCGAAGACCGCCACGAGGTTCTCCGAGCCCTTGCTCTGTCCGGCCAGGTCGCGGGCCTCGCTGCCGAGGATCTCCATGCCGCTGTCCGGGTCGCTGCGGTCCATGGAGGTGAAGCCGGGGTGGGCGACGCCTCCGGGTCCGGGCAGGTCGGAGGTGATCGGGGCCAGCTCCCCGATGGTCTTGGCCCGGTACAGGGTGTCCAGCCGTTCCTCGTGTTCCACGGGCGAGAGCCGCCCCTCGGCGAGGGCCTCGCGGAGCCGTTCGGCAACCTGGTCCCGGTCCGCGTCCGAAGCTCGGATGTGCTCGGGTTGCATGATGACGGCTCTCCTCCTCGGTGGGTCGGCCACGAACGGCCTCTCCCCTCCAGTATCGGTCCGAACGGTCCCGCGGTGGATCAGGTGAATCCCCTGGCTTCACCCCGAGAAAACCCGGCGCACCCCCAGGGTCCATCCGCCGGGGCCTGGCGCGTGTCTTCCGGCACGGCCCGTCTACGGTCGGCCCCGCCCGTGGTCGAGGGCGGCGTGGGCGGCCACGAGTGCGCGGCGGGCCGCGGCGTCGAGGTCGCGCAGGGCACGGGCCCGTGCGTCGGCCTGGTGGGCGTTGAGGCCGCGCCCCGATCCCGGCTCGGCCAGTTCCACGATCTTCGAGAGCCGTACCGCCTGCGCGGCGACCCGGTGCGCCCGCGCCGGGTAGCCGTGGGCGAGGAGCGGGGCTCCCGTGTCGCCCAGCTCCCCGTGCACGGTGGGCGAGAACCCGACCACGTCGTCCACGGACTCCATCTCCTGGACGACCCGGAGCAGGGTCAGCTTCATCTGCTGCTCGGCCTCGGCCAGGCCGGGTACCTGGGGATCGGTCGCGTTCGCCGGATACGGGGTCCACGAGACCCCCACGTAGGATGAACCACGCCGATCGATGGTGGGCACCAGTCCCACCTGGCGTTCGGCGAGCCGCACCAGCACCCCCTCCTGTGCCTCGATGGCGGCCCGGTTGAGTTCGGCCGGTCCCACCAGACCGAACGGGTCACCCCAGGTGGGCAGCGCCAGCCGGAACCCGGACAGTCCCAGTCCACGCAGGTGGACCAGTGTCGTCCGGAGCGGTACGCCGCCGTCGAACGGCAGGTCGCCTGGGGGTACTGTCCCGATCAGGTTGGGGCCGCTCCGGCGCTCGACGGCGTCGACGGCGTCGTCCAACCCGACGTGGCCGGACAGCCAGGCGTTGCCCCAGGCGACGAGCGGTGCGGACGTCAGATGCATTACTTCAGGGTAGGGCGGCCCGTGCACCGGCGTGGGACGTGACGATAGGAGGATGATGGACGGGCGTGTTCTGGGCCTGAACGGGGTCACGGTACGACGGGGCGGCGAGAGCCTCATCGAGGGCGTCGACTGGTCGGTGCTGGAGGGCGAGCGCTGGGTGGTGCTCGGCCCGAACGGCGCGGGCAAGACCACCCTGCTGAACGTGGCCTCCAGCCAGCTGTTCCCCACCGAGGGCCGGGTGGAGATCCTGGGGGAGCGCCTCGGTGGGGTGGACGTGTTCGAGCTGCGTCCGCTGATCGGCTACGCGGGGGCCTCCGTGTCCGGCCGGATCGAGCGGGGGACGCCGGTCCTGGATCTGGTCGTCAGTGCCGCCTACGGCTACCTGGGTCGGTTCCGTGAGGAGTACGGGACCCCCGACTACGGGCGGGCGCGCGCCCTGCTCGGCCACTGGGGTGTGGCCGACCTGGCCGAACGGGACTTCCACACCCTCTCCGAGGGGGAGCGCAAACGGGTGCTGATCGCCCGGGCGCTGATGGCCGACCCGGAGCTGCTGCTCCTGGACGAGCCCGCGGCCGGTCTGGACCTGGGCGGCCGTGAGGACCTGGTGCGTCGGCTGAGCAAGCTGGCGGCCAACGAGACGGCGCCCGCGCTGGTGGTGGTCTCCCACCATGTCGAGGAGATCCCGCCGAGCTTCACGCACGGGCTGCTGCTCCGTGACGGACGGGTCGTGCAGGCCGGTCCGTTGGATGAGGTCATGAGCGCGGAGAACCTGAGCGAGACCTTCGGGCTGCCGTTGAAGGTGGAGCGGGACGGCGACCGGTGGACGGCGAAGGCCGCCTAGGAAATAGGGGACGTTTATATGCGCGGAATGTATTGTCCGTAAAACCTATTTCCGTCCGGATGTGGTCGGCCCGGAGGGGTATGGGGTAGCGTCAACGTTCAGTGAGCGGATCGCTCTATTTCGGCGCGCTTGGAGCTTCCCCCGGGGCGAGCCGCGAGGGTGCGGCGGTCCGCTCCCACGCTGCCTGCCACCCCCGTCAGGAGATCCGGAGCTGCCGCAGATGCCGCTGTTGAACACCATTACCCGGTTCGACGTCGGGAGGGTGGGTTAACCCATGGCCCCGATCATCATCGTCGTACTCTTCGTCGCCGTACTTCTGATCATCTTCTGGCGAAGCGTGCGTATCGTGCCGCACTCGATGGAGGACGTCGTCGAGCGCTTCGGTAAGTTCCACCGAACGCTCAGTTCCGGCTTCAACATCGTGATTCCCGGTGTGGACCAGGTCCGCGAACGGATCGACCGCCGAGTCCAGGTGGTCAGCTTCCCGCCGCAGTCCGCCATCACCGAGGACAACCTCGCGGTCGAGGTCGACTCCGCGGTCTACATCCGGGTCGTCGACGCCTACCGCGCCACCTACGAGGTCGCCAACTTCATCCAGGCCGTCGAGCAGCTCACGCTCGCGACCCTGCGCAACGTGATCGGTGGCATGAACCTGGAGGGCACGCTCACCTCCCGGGACCAGATCAACCGCGAGCTCAAGTCCGTCCTGGACGAGGCCACGCGCGACTGGGGCATCGAGATCAGCCGGATCGAGCTCAAGGGCATCGAGCCGCCGTCCTCCGTCCAGGAGGCGATGGAGATGCAGATGCGCGCCGATCGCGAGAAGCGCGCCCAGCTGCTCAGCGCCGAGGGTGAGAAGCAGGCCGCCGTCCTGCGGGCCGAGGGTGAGCGCTCCTCGTCCGTGCTGCGGGCGCAGGGTAGCGCCGAGGCGCAGATGCTCACCGCCAAGGCCGACGCGGACGCGCAGACCCTGCGTGCCCGGGGTGAGGCCGACGCCATCCACATGGTGTTCAAGGCGCTGCACACCAGCCGGGTCGACCCGGACGTGCTCGCCTACCAGTACCTCCAGAAGCTCCCGGAGATCGCCAAGGGCGACGCCAACAAGGTGTGGGTGGTCCCGGCGGAGATGGGCAAGGCGCTCCAGGGCGTCAGCACCGCCTTCGACCGCATCCAGAACGAGGTCGTGAAGCTCCCGAACTGAGCCGTTCGGACCACGCGGGCCCCGCCGACGCACGTTCGGCGGGGCCCGCGTGTGTTCCCGGTCACCCCGGCTCTCCAGCCCCGGTCCGAAGGCCGTCCGACGGGGTCTCGTAGTCTGTTCTGGCCCTCGACGGTCGGGGAGCGACGGATCGGGGGACGCCGCGATGGAACTCTGGGAGGCACTGGCCATCCTGCTCGCCGGTGTCGCCGCCGGCGGGATCAACGCCATCGCGGGTTCGGGGACGCTCTTCACGTTCCCGGTGCTGCTCGCGCTCGGCTACCCGCCGATCACCGCGACCGTGTCCAACAGCATCGGCCTGGCCCCCGGGACGCTCAGCGGCACCATCGCCTACCGGCGCGAGCTGGCGGGGCAGAAGTCGCGGCTGATCCGGTTCGGCACCATGTCCTTCTTCGGCGCGATGACCGGCGCGATGCTGCTCATCTACCTGCCCTCGGGCGTGTTCGAGTCCGTGGTGCCGTTCATGATCGGCGGCGCCTGCGTGCTGATCATCCTCCAGCCCCGGATCACCAAGTGGGTCCGGGCCCGCAGGCCCGCCTCCAAGAACGGCGGCGTCCTCATGCCGCTGGGCGCCTACGGGGCCGGTACCTACGGTGGCTACTTCGCCGCCGCGCAGGGCATCATCCTGGTCAGCCTGCTCGGTGCGACCCTGGACGACGACCTCCAGCGGCTGAACGCGCTGAAGAACGCCCTCGCCACCATCGCGA
The DNA here is from genome assembly GCA_018388625.1 of Nocardiopsis eucommiae. Lineage (GTDB taxonomy): Bacteria > Actinomycetota > Actinomycetes > Streptosporangiales > Streptosporangiaceae > Nocardiopsis > Nocardiopsis eucommiae. The sequence continues at coordinate 103,541 of CP074402.1, forward strand.
ACTGCACGGCGGCGGTCTTCTACATCGTCCTCGCCTCGCCCGCCTGGCCCGTGGTGGGCCTGATCGCGGCCGGGACGATCGTCGGCGGCTACCTGGGTGCCAACTGGGGCCGGAAGCTCAGCCCGACCGCGCTGCGGATGGTTCTGGTCGTGGTCGGCCTGACGGCCGCCGTCCAGCTGCTCATGGGCCGGATCTGATCCCGGCCGGGCGCCCTCCGACGCCGGTCGGCCCCTGAGGTGGCTCAGCCCTTGAAGTAGCCGCGCCGGTCGGCGTCGTCGATCAGCGCGGTGGCGTAGGCGCCCAGGGCCTCGGAGCCCTCGGAGACCAGCTTCACCTTCTCCAGGACCTGGGCCTTGGTGACGCCGAAGCGCACCCAGGCGCCGCCCTCGTTGTGCCAGTTGGCGAGCATGGGGGCCAGGCGGTCGACGGCGCGGGCGAACCGCGCCTCCGGGGTGAGGCGGGCCTCGAACTCGTCCCACAGTTCGCGGGCGCGCGCGGCCTGGTCCTCGGGGAGGAGCGGGAAGAGACGGTCGGCGGCGGCGCGTTCGCGCTCGTCCTGCGTCTCGGTGTTGACCGGGTCGAAGAGGAAGGTGTCGCCCGCGTCGATCTCCACGATGTCGTGGATGAGGAGCATCTCGGCGGCGCGGTCGATGTCGGTGCCCTCGGGAGCGTACTCGGCGAAGGTTCGGGCGGACAGGGCCAGGTGCCAGGAGTGCTCTGCGGAGTTCTCCCGCCGGGACCCGTCCACCAGCAGGTTCTGCCGCAGGACGCGCTTGAGTTTGTCCACTTCGAGGATGAAGCGCAGCTGCGCGTTCAACCGCTCGTTGTCGACCCCGCTGGCCATGACCGGTGCCGGTTCCGTCACGTGGTTCGCCCTCCTGATGGATGAGTCGAAACGGATCAGGTGGGACCGCGGACGCGGTCGCCACTGGATGATCCCATGGAACGCGTACCGACTGTCGCGGCGGCGTCCGGGAGACGGACGCGGGGGAAGGTCGCGGGGTGGTGCGGGTGAACGCCGTCCGTCACCGTGTGCGTACGGGTGTGGCCGGGGGCGGGTCGGTCCCGGTCAGGGGCGCGTGGGTGCCTGGACCTGCCGTGGAGCGGTCAGGTGCAGGTGGAACCACTCGGTGAGGGCGCGGTCGGTGAGGACCCCGGCGGGGGTGAGCGGGCCCGGTTCGAGGCCGGGCTCGGGGCCGATCGCGTGGGCGAGGTCGGGGACCACGATGTGACGGAGCGCATGTTCGGGGGCGCGGTCGGTGCCCGAACGGGCGAGGGCGTCGTGCAGGGCGCGGCCGTGCTCGGGCGGCGAGACGTCGTCCAGGCCCCCGTTGACGATGAGGACGGGGACGCCGGTGCGGGAGAGCGTCTCGGCGTGCGCGGTCAGGTCCAGCCAGCCGCGGGCCTGGTGGGCCTGGGCGCTCCAGTGGTAGGGGACGCCGGTGCGGTGTTCGCGGGCGGCGACCAGGTGCGCGGGGTCCACGATGGGGTTGATGACCGCGGCGGCGCCCACCGGGAGGCGGCTCTCGGCCAGGGCCAGGAGGGCGGCGGTCGCTCCGGCGCCCACGCCGACCAGGCCCACGGGGGTGTCCGCCACCGGGAAGACGGCCCTGAGTTCGTCGGTGACGCGGGGCAGTTCGGCGGCGGCCTCCTCCACGATGGGGCCGAAGAGTTCGAGGAGGTAGTCCTGTTCACCGCGCCGGTTGATCTCCGCGACGCCGCCCTCGGGCAGGCGGGCGCCGAACTCGGGGAGCCCGAGGTGGATCCGCCAGGCGGGGAGCGGCGCCATGGGGATCGCTCCGGCCAGGGCGGCCTGGCTGCGCGGCGGCTCGAAGGCGTGCAGGCCGACCACGAGGGGGCCGGTGCCTGGGCGGCGCAGGCCGGGGGCAGGGCCAGGAAGGGGACACCCGCGACGGTGCCGGTGACGGGTGCGGTCGTGGTGTCGACTACCAAGAACGGTTGCCTCCGTCCGGTTCGGAGAAGTGGGACAGGTAGCTGCTGACCAGGCGCTTGGCCTCGTGGACCAGGGCGGGGTCGCCGTCGGGGTTGTCGCGGAAGGCGAGCTTGAGGACGGCGTCGGCGGCCTCGACGGCCACGTGGATGGCGCGGTCGAGCTCGGTGTCGTCGGGGATGCCGGTGACGGAGACGATGATCCGGCGCAGGCGCACCGAGATCACGCGGTTGTTGTCGCTGCCGCCGCTGAGGAGCCGGGGGTCGACGATGTCACCGAAGTGCAGGCTGCGGAAGCCCGGCACGTTGCGGTGCATGTCGATGTACTCGTCGATGATGGCGTCGACGGCGATGGTCCAGTGGGTGAACGAGGTGTCGGCCAGGCGTTCGGTGACCCGGGCGCCGAACTGGTCGAGGAAGCGGAGCCCGAGTGCCTGGGTGATGGCCTTCTTGTCCGGGAAGAACTGGTAGACGGAGCCGATGGCCACTCCGGCGCGTTCGGCGATCCGGGTGGTGGAGAGGTTGTCGTATCCGACCTCGTCGAGGAGGTCGGCGCAGCAGTCGAGCATGCGCTGGACCCGGACCATGCTGCGCTGTTGGGCCGGGAGCCTGCGCAGGGGTGCCTGCGCGAACGCGAGTTCGTCGTTGGCGACGCTGGAGGGCCCACGGCCCTCCGCGTCGCGGCGGTCCCGTTGGTCGCACCGGGAGCCCGCCGTGCGCGAGGGGGCGTTGAGCTTCGGGAATTAGTCGTCACGAAACCTATGATGCCTTTCCGGAATCACCTGGTTCCGGGGAAATTCCAGTTTCGTTCGGAGGAACCTGGCGCGGGGGTGCGGGTGGGTCGTGGGGACGGTGTCCTCCCAGGTGGGGGCGGGTGGGCGGAGCTGGGATCCGAGTTGCCCCATTGGTCGGTTGTGTTCCCGGATGTCGCTTTGGGTAGTCGGGTTGTCGCGTCCCGAATGGCGCCGCCGTGCCCCGCGCGGGCGCCCATGGCATCGTGGGGCCCGTGCCCGACGCCGCGCACGCACCCCTCCAGGAGGTTCTGGCCATGACCACCGCAGCCCCCGACACCACGCCCGAGGAACTCGACGCCGTGCTGGAGCGCGCGGCCGCCGCCGCACCGCTCCTCGCCGCCCTGCCCGCCTCCGAACGGGCCCGCGCTCTGCGGGCCGTGGCCGACGCCCTGGACGGCGCGGCCGACACCCTGGTCCCCGTCGCGATGGCCGAGGCCCACTACCCCGAGGCACGCTGCCGGGGTGAGCTGGGCCGGACCACCTTCCAGCTCCGCCTGTTCGCGGACGTCCTGGAGGAGGGCGAGTACCTGGAGGCGATGATCGACCCGGCCGACCCGGACTGGGGCACGCCCCGGCCGGACGTGCGGCGCCTGCTGGTGCCGCTGGGTCCGGTGGTGGTGTTCGGGGCCAGCAACTTCCCCTTCGCCTTCTCCACGGCCGGGGGCGACACCGCCTCCGCGCTGGCGGCCGGGTGCCCGGTGGTGGTCAAGGCGCACCCCGGCCACCCGGAGCTGGCCCGGCTCACGACGGAGCTGGTCGTGGCGGCGCTGGCCGAGTCCGAGGTGCCGGAGGGGGTGTTCGCCCTGGTGAACGGGTTCGAGGCGGGCAGGCGCGCGGTCACGCACCCGCTCACGCGGGCGGTCGGCTTCACCGGGTCCATCCCGGGCGGGCGCGCCCTGTACGACCTCGCCGTCTCACGTCCTGAGCCCATCCCCTTCTACGGGGAGCTCGGCAGCGTCAACCCGGTCTTCGTGACCCGCGCGGCGATGGCCGCCCGCGGTGCGGAGATCCTCGACGGGTACGCGGGTTCGGCCACGCTGGGCGCGGGCCAGTTCTGCACGAAGCCGGGGGTGGTGTTCGTCCCCGAGGGGGCCGACCTGGGCGCCCTGGTCGCCGACTTCGAGGGCCGGGCCGCGGCCCCGCTGCTCAACGACCGGGTGGCCGAGGGGTTCGCGCGGGGTGTGGACGCCCTGTCCGCCCATCCGGCGACGGAGGTGCTGGTCCGGGGCCGGGAGGGCGCCGAGGGATGGTCCCCGACGCTGCTGCGCACCGGGCTGGACTCCTTGCTGGAGCACTCCGAGGACCTTCTGACCGAGTGCTTCGGGCCCGCCACCCTCGTGGTCACCTACCCCGACGAACGGCGTCTGCTGGAGGTGGGCGGGGCCCTGCACGGCCAGCTCACCGTCACCGTCCACGGTGAGGAGGACGATCCGATGGCGCCGGCGCTCCTGGCGCTGGGCGCCTCCGTCGCCGGGCGGGTGATCTGGAACGGCTGGCCCACCGGGGTGGCGGTCACCCACGCGATGACCCACGGCGGCCCCTACCCGGCCACGACCGCCTCCGCGCACACCTCGGTGGGCAGCACCGCGATCCGCAGGTTCCTGCGGCCGGTCACCTACCAGTCGGTGCCGCAGCCGCTGCTGCCCCCGGAGCTGAGGGACGGCAACCCGAGGTCCGTCCCCCGGAGGGTGAACGGCGCTCTGCCGACGGAGTGAGCGCCCCCGCCCTCAGGTGAACGTGCCGGGCGGCGCTCCCGGGTGGTGGGCGGCACGCCCGTTCGGGAGCGACGCCCCGAGTGCCGCGCCCAGGTCTGTTCGAGAGCGGCCCCCGGCTCGCGCGCCGCAGGTCCGTCAGGAGCGACGTCCCTGCTTCCGTTCGTGAGCGGCGCCCGGGTGCTCGGCCGCACGTCACGCTCGGGAGCGACGCCCCTGCTCTCGCGCCGGACGTCAGGAGTGGGCGGACTCGTACCTGTCGCGGAAGGCCGTGATCCGGGAGTACCGGGCCATGGCGCGGCGGTGTGCGGGGACCACCAGCAGCACCAGCAGGACGGCGGGTGTGAGCTGGAACAGCATCGAGGGCGCGAAGTCCGGCCCGATGATCTCCGCGAGGGGCCGGACCGTCACGAAGGCCAGGATCACCAGCATCGGGGCGAGGTGGTGACGGGGGTCGCTCCCGTACCCCGTGTGGGTGGACATCCGGTGGGCCAGGCGGTTGGTCTCCGGGTCGGGCCCCAGCTCTCCCGAGGCCGCCTGGATCCGGGCCGTGGCGTAGCGGACCGGGTCGGTCTCGGCCACCTTCGGGAGGCTCCGGGCGTAGAGGCCGAGGAGGAGGGCGACCACCAGGGCGCCCACGAGCATCGCGCCCGCGACCCCGGCCAGCAGCCAGCCCGGCGCGCCGGTCGGGTCGGTCAGGCCGGGGGCGGCGGAGAGCAGGGCCAGGAGGGCGACGAAGGCCCCGGCGACGAGTCCGCCGCCGCCCGCGAAGGCGGCCGGATGGTGCGCGGCATGGATACGGACACGGGCGCCGAGGACCTGGGCGGCGGTGGGTCGGGGAAGGGCCGGGGGCCGCGCGTTCATCGTCTGCTCCTTCTGGGCTGCGGGGTGGCGTCCCAGAATCTACGCAGGTGGCGGCGGGTGGCACCATGCTCTTTGGTCAGGCTTCGGAGGTGGAGTTCCCCAACTTTCGTCAGGTTGTCGGCCTCCGGTGGCGACTGGTCGCGCCGGGCTCCTAGGTTGGCGCCATGGACCAGAACTCCGCGTCACGCCTCCGACCGCTCGTCCGCGATCTGCCCAAGGTCGAGCTGCACGTCCACCTTGAGGGTTCCATGCCCGCCGAGACCCTTTTCGAGCTCGCCGGGAGACACCGGGTGGAGGACCTCCCGGCCACCCTGGAGGAGCTCCGGGAGTGGTACGTCTTCACCGACTTCCCGCACTTCATCGAGGTGTACCTCGCCTCGGTGCGCACCCTGCGCGAGGAGGCCGACTTCGACCTGCTGGCGTCGGTGGTGGCCGAGCGCCTGGCCGCGCAGAACGTCCGCTACGCGGAGGTGCACGTGAGCCTGTACACGCACCTCATGCGCGGTGTCCCGGCGAAGGTGGTGTTCGACGGGATCGAGCACGCGCGGACGCGGGCGGAACGCGAGCACGGCATCCGGCTGCGGTGGATCCCGGACTTCCCGGTGGACTTCGGGGTGGAGTCGGCGGAGCGCACCCTGGACGCGGTGCTCAGGGAGGGGCCGCCCAGCGTGGTGGGGTTCGGGGTCGGCGGTGTGGAGGGCCCGCTCGGCCCGTTCGCGGACGTGTTCGGGCGGGCCCGCGCGGCCGGTCTGGCCAGCCTTCCGCACGCCGGTGAGCAGGCAGGTCCGGAGCGGGTCCGGGAGGCGCTGGACCTGCTGGGCGCCGAGCGGATCGGACACGGCATCGACGCGATGAAGGACCCGGCGCTCGTGGAGCGGATGGTGGACGCCCAGATCCCGGTGGACGTGAGCCCGACCTCCAACGTCCGCACCCGCGTCGTGGACCGGATCGAGGAGCACCCGCTGCCCGCCATGCTCGACGCGGGCCTGCTGGTGACCCTCAACAGCGACGACCCCACCCTGTTCGGCAGCGACCTGAGCGGTGAGTACGAGATCGCGCACGACCTGGTGGGCGCCGAGGGGCTGCTGCGGTTGGCCCGCAACGGCGTGCACGCCTCCTACCTGGGCGCGGCCCGCAGGCACGCGCTGCTGGCGGAGATCGACACGGTGGCCGAGCGGCACGGGGTGGCCTGAGCCGCGTCCGGGCCCGGGGAGCTCCCGGGCCCGGACCTCCCTCAGCGGGTGGGGCCGTAGGTGAGGCGGCGCAGTACCGTCTCGGCCGGGCCGCGCCGGCCCCGACGGCGCATGAGGTCCGCGAGGACCACGGTGACGGCCCACACGGCCACGGCGATGCCGACGGCGACGGCCGGGGACGTGAGCTGGAGGTGCAGGGTGTACGAGGAGAACAGCACCGTCCACGCCACCGACTGCGCCAGGTAGAAGGTCATGGAGCGCTGGCCCAGGGCGGACAGGGCGTTGGTCACCGGTCCGCGGCTGGCGTTGAGGCGGGTGGCGATCAGTGCGATGAGCGCCGCGTAGCCCAGGCCTCCCGCGTAGCCGGTCACCTGGTGCAGGGGCGAGATGATCAGGACGTCCAGCGGAGTGGGGTCGGTCCACACGCCGACCTTCGTGAGGGCGAGGGGGAGCCCGCCCAGCACGGCGAGCGGGACGCCGACGAACGCGGTCGCGCGGAGCAGGCGCAGGTGCTCCTGCGGCCTCTCCAGGACGCGGTGCCGGGCGGCGAGGACGCCGACCAGGAACGGGACCACGGTGCTGAGGAACATCAGCACGACGAGCACGGAGTAGAAGGTCAGCCGGAAGAGGAGCTCGTTCACGAAGCCGTCGGGCATCAGGAGGGTGCTCTGCCCGGTGACGGCGTCCCCGGCGGCCAGCAGGGCGTGGGCGGCGGCGGCCAGCGGCAGCCAGACCAGGGCCAGGATCACCAGGGTCCGGTCCCGGAACCGCAGCACCCCGACGAAGAGCAGCGCCACGATCCCGTAGACGCCCAGGATGTCCCCGAAGAAGAGCAGCGCGGCGTGGGCCACCCCGAAGACGACCAGCCAGAGACCGCGTCGGCGCAGCAGGCCCCGTGTGAGGCGCCACTCGTGGCCCTGTTCGGTCCGTCGGCGGTGGATCTGGGCGAGGCCGTAGCCGAACAGCGCCGCGAACATCGGGTACGCGCGCAGGTCCACGAACATGACCGTGCCGCCGGTGGCGATCCGGTCGAGCAGGGTCGTGGTGACCTCGGTGCCACCGATGAACAGGGTGAACAGGTGCGCGTGGGCGAGCGCGATGAGCAGGAGCATGATCCCGCGCGCCAGGTCCGGGGCCAGCGAGCGCCGGTCCGGCGGCAGCGGGCGGTCGGAGGTGTCCGGGGCGGGAGGGGCGGACGTGGACGGCTGGGCCATGGTGGTCTCCGGTGGGGTGGGGCGTCACGTTCATGTGGACGATGTACACGCCGGGGTGGGAGGGTGTGGGGATCGGTGGGTAGTGCACCCGTGCGTACACAATAAACAAGAAAGCCGATCTGTCAAAACCCCCACTGGTCAGGGAATAAGGCAACGATGCACTAGTGCACCTGGGTGTGGTGGAAGGCGTGTCGGCCGTTGGTGCACCGTGGGCTGCGGCGTCTTCGTCGCGATGGTGCACTAGTACACTTGGGTCGCCCCTGGCCCGGTTCGGAGAGGATGACGATGGACACAGGAGACGGGCTCGCGCCCTACCGGCGGATCGTCGCCGACATCAGCGCGTGCATCGATTCCGGCGAGCTCGCGCCGGGGAGCCGGGTGCCCTCCACCCGGGAGATCACCCAGCAGTGGGGCGTGGCCATGGCCACCGCCACCAAGGCGCTCTCGACACTGCGCGGGGAGGGACGGGTGGAGGTGGTGCGCGGAGTCGGCACCATCGTCCGGAGGCCCGACGGACCCGAGCCCGAGCCCGAGCGCGGCCGGGGCCTCGGGCCCGAGCCCGACCCGGGGTCCGCACCCACCGCCGGGCGGGGCGTCGATCGAGGTGCCGAGCGGGGCGCCGGGCCCGCTCCCGCCGCAGAGCCCAGGACCGAGCGGGGACCGGGTCCTGACCCCGACCCGGCGTCCGAACCCGCGTCGGAGTCCGGCACGCGCGACCACCCCCGGCCCACCCCCGCCGTGGAACGCCGGGCCCAGCCCGAGTCGGCGCTGACCCGCGAGGGCATCGTCCTGGCCGCGATCGCCGTGGCCGACGCCGAGGGGCTCGAAGGCCTGTCCATGCGCCGGGTCTCGGTCGAGCTCGGGGTGAGCACCATGGCCCTGTACCGGCACGTCGCGAGCAAGGGCGAGCTGCTCACCGAGATGGTCGACCACCTCTACACGGTCCACGCCCTGGCCGAACCGCCGCCCGAGGACTGGCGGGAGGCCCTGGAGGTCGCCCTCGTGGCCGAGTGGGAGGTCTACCGCAGGCACTCCTGGGTCGCCCGGCTGACAGTGATGGCGGGCGGGGTCGTCACCCCGGCGCTCCTGCGGAGCGGGGAGTGGATGATGCGGGTGATCGTCGCCCAGGGCCGCACCCCCGACGAGGCTCTGGAGATCCTCACCATCGTGTCCGCCTACAACTCCGGCATGGCGCTCCAGGCCACGCGGGTGGCACTGGAGGAGCACGAACACGACATGGACGCCGAGCACTGGTGGCGTTCCCGGGGGCCGCTGTTCCAGCGGTTCGCCGAGGAGGGCGCTACCCCACCATGTTGAGCGTCTCCGGTCCACCCGACGTCGACTGCATGTTCGAGTCCGGGATGCGGCGCCTCCTGGACGGCCTCGCCCCCTGGATCGAGGGTACCGACGCGACCTGAACCGTCCGGGCTGGTCCGAGCGTCCGACACACCCGTGACCCGAACCCGAACCGGGCTGGTCCGGACCGTCCGACACACCCGTGACCTGACCCTCTTCGACCGTCCACCCCCGCAGACTTGTGCGGTGAACGTGCGGTCGGGGGAGGCGTGTTGGAGCAGGACGCCACGCGGGACGGTTACCACTGGGAGGTCCCCTGCCGGGGGCGTCGGCGCGGGCGCTGGCCGGCGTCCCTCGGGCGGTGGATGACGGCCCACCAGGTGGACGACGTGGGCGGTCCCGGGTCCCGTCCGCGCACCGAACGCCAGCACCACTGGTGGCAGGTGATGTGTCTGACCGGCGTGGACTACTTCTCCACCCTGAGCTACCTCCCCAGCATCGCCATCCTCGCGGCCGGGGCGCTGTCGCCGGTCGCCACGCTGCTGATCGTGCTGCTCACCCTGTTCGGCATGCTGCCCATCTATCGTCGGGTGGCCGAGCGCAGCCCGCACGGCCAGGGTTCGGTGGCGATGCTGGCACACCTGCTGCCGGAGTGGCGGGGCAAGTTCCTGATCCTGTGCCTCCTGGGTTTCGTGGCGACCTCGTGGATCGTCACCATCACCCTGTCCACCGCCGACGCCACCGCGCACCTGGGGGCCAACCCCTACACGCCCCGGGTGCTGGCCGACCACCCGGTGCTGGTCACGTTGGTGCTCCTGGCGCTGCTGGGGGCGGTGTTCCTCGCGGGGTTCAAGGAGGCGGTCCGGCTGGCGATCCCCCTGGTCCTGATGTTCCTCCTGTTGAACCTGGTGGTCGTGGTGGCGGCTCTGTCCCACATCGCCGCGCACCCGGAGACCCTGGCCCAGTGGGAGGTGTCCGTGGTCGGGGACGGCTTCTGGCCGACCACCACCGTGGTGCTGCTCGCCTTCCCGCTGCTGGTCCTCGGGCTGTCGGGGTTCGAGACCGGTGTGAGCATGATGCCGCTGGTGCGTTCGGAGGGGAGACGGCCGAGGAGCGGATGCGCTCGCGCGTCGCCAGCACCCGCAGGCTCCTCACCACCGCCGCCATCATCATGAGCTTCTACCTGCTGGCGACGACGTTCGTCACCGGCGTGCTGGTCCCCCGCGAGGACGTGGAGGTCGGCGGTCCGGCCGCCGACCGGGTGATGGCCTACCTGGCGCACGACCTGCTGGGCCAGGGGTTCGGCACCGTCTACGACGTCTCCACGATCCTCATCCTCTGGTTCGCGGGGGCCTCCGCGATGGCCGGGCTGATCAACATCGTGCCGCGCTACCTGCCCCGGTTCGGGATGGCCCCGGCCTGGGGCACCGCCGTCCGGCCGGTGGTCCTGGTGTACACGGTCGTGACGATGGTGATCACGGTCGCCTTCGGCGCGAGCGTCGACTCGCAGGCCGGTGCGTACGCCACGGGCATCCTGGCGATGCTGGTGACCTCCGCCGTGGCGGTGACCATCATCGTGCACCGCAGGCGGGCGTGGCTGGCGACGACCGGGTTCGCGGTGCTGACCGCCGTGTTCGGCTTCGCCCTGGTGGACAACGTCGTGAGCCGCCCCGACGGGCTGGCCATCGCCCTGTTGTTCGTGTTGGCGATCATCGTGGTGTCGCTGGTCTCCCGGACCCTGCGCAGCACCGAGCTGCGCGCGCACTCGGTGGACCTGGACCCGACCGCGCTCCGGTTCGTCCGGGAGGCGGCCCGCCACGGCAAGATCCTGATGTTCGCGAACCGGCCGCGTTCGGGGAGGCGGACGAGTACGCGGCGACCGAGGCGGAGCAGCACCGGCTCAACCCGGTGTCGCTGCGGGTCTCCCCCTGTTCGTGGAGGTGCGTGTGCACCACCCCTCGGACTTCGAGGGGACGCTCGGCGTGCACGGGACCTGGATCCACGGGCACCGCGTGCTCAGGGTGAGCAGTCCGGCGGTGCCCAACGCGCTGGCGGCGGTGCTCCTGTGCGTGCGTGACGCCACGGGGAGCATTCCGCACTGCTACTTCGCCTGGTCGGAGTACTCGCCGATGCGGGCGTTCCTCCACTTCCTGGTGCTGGGCGCGGGTGGCACCGCCGGGTTCACGCGGGAGATCCTGCGGGAGAACGAGCCGGACGCCGACCGCCGACCCGTGGTGCACGTGAGCTGATCCCTGGGTCTCCGGGAGGGTCGCGAAAAGGCGGGACTATTCGGTCATAAAGTGCGAACTGCGTATCTGGGTGCGCAGGGTATGCGGCGTTGGATGGATGTCCGTAAACGAATCTACGAAGTCGGTTAGTTCCCTTTTGCGGGGCGGTTCCGCGTGTTCTTCCTTGGGAGATGTGGTGCGCATGGTGATCGAGTTTGCGCTCCGCGTGTTGGAACAAGCATCTCTGAACAGGCATAATGACTCTACGTAATATCCTATGGGCGTAGGGTGTTCATGATTCGCGGCAACATTTCCGGAATAGGCCTGCGCGGCCTCTTCGGCTGCTAACGTTTCGGTCCGTTGGCAGTTCCGGTCGGAAAGAACTCCGTGATAACCGGGCCGCCACCCATGTCTTGAGCAAGCGGGCCACCCCGCCGTCCCGACGTCTTCGTGGACGGGTCCGCCGGCCGTGTGACCCGGGGCGACCGCGACGACGGCCGCCCGGTTCGGGCTCACGGCAACGCGCCGCTCGGCGCAACCCCTGGCAGCACCTCGTGAAAGGGTCCAAGCCGCACCATGCGAAACACGTTCCGTTACTCCTTCGCCACCGCACTGACCGCGGGGCTGGTCCTGGCGCCCTTCAGCGCCGCCTTCGCCGACACCTCCACCGACGGCTCCGGCGGTGTGCTCAGCGGCAACCAGGTCGTCGTCCCCGTCGACGTCGAGGCCAACCTGTGCGGCAACTCGCTCGCGGTGCTCGGCATCTCCCAGGCCACCTGCACCAAGGTCTCCGAGGTCCTCTACGAGAGCAGCGGCCAGGGCGCCGCCACCGACGGTTCCGGTGGTGTGGCCAGCGGCAACCAGATCGTCCTCCCGGTGGACGCCGCCGTGGACGCCTGCGGCAACTCCGTCGCCGTGGCCGGGATCTCCGAGGCCGAGTGCGTGGAGGTGGTCGAGGTCCTGGAGAAGGAGTCCGAGGACGCGCCCAGCACGATGAACACCGACGGCTCCGGCGGCGTGGCCAGCGGCAACCAGATCACCGTCCCGGTGGACACGGCCATCGAGATCTGCGGCAACTCCATCGCCGTCCTGGGCGCCTCCAGCGCGCAGTGCACCACGATCATCAACATCATCCACGCCTCCCCGGACAACGAGGGCGCCTCCACCGGGCCCGCCACGAGCGGTTCCGGCGGCGTGGCCAGCGGCAACCAGGTCTCGGTCCCGGTCAACGCGGCCGTCGACATCTGCGGCAACGCGGTGTCCGTGCTCGGCATCGCGGAGGCCTCCTGCGTGGAGACCATCTCCGAGAAGCCCGAGGAGCCGAAGGAGCCGGAGGAGTCGGAGAAGCCCGAGGAGCCGAAGGAGCCGGAGGAGTCGGAGAAGCCCGAGGAGCCGAAGACCCCCGAGGAGTCGGAGAAGCCCAAGGTCCCGGAGAAGAACGAGGAGACGGACGAGAAGCCCGCTCCCCAGCAGGAGGCCGGTGAGGAGCTGGCGGTGACCGGCGGTGCCCTGGGTGGTCTCGTCGCCGCCGCTGTGGCCGCGATCGGCGCCGGTGGCGCCGGTCTGTACTTCGCCCGCAGGCGCAAGGCCACCGCCGCCGCCGACGACGAGTAGGCCCACCCGCCGGAGCACCTGCTCCGAGCACCGGGCCGGAGCACCGGGCCGGGGGCGCGCATCCAGCGCCCGACCCACGGGGTCGCCGGGAGACCGGCGGCCCCGTCCGCGTGGGCGGGCCGGAGGGGACGAGGCGGGACGGGTGGACCGCCCTGAGGCGGCCCCGTCCGCGTGGGCGGGGCCGGTGCGGGGCGGCCGGGAACGTCTCATAACCTCGAAGACGTGCTCAAAGTCCTGTTCTCCTCACGCATGCTGGCCTTCCACGCGCTGGTCGTGGTCCTGGTGCCCGCCTTCGTCTGGCTGGGGTTCTGGCAGCTGGACCGGGCCGAGACCCGCAGCGCCGCGGTCAACCTCCAACGGGACAACGTCGCCGCCGAGCCCGTGGCCGTGGACCAGCTCACCTCCGTGGGCGCGGACGTCCCACCCGAGGACCGCTGGCGCACCGTCGAGGCCACCGGAACCTGGGACCAGGAGCACGAGCTCCTGCTCCGCAACCGGGACGGCTCCCAGGGGGTCGGCTTCCACGTCCTCACCCCGCTGGTCACCGGGGACGGCACGGCCGTCCTGGTCAACCGGGGGTGGATCGAGCGCGGCGAGAACGCCCAGGACACCCCGAGGCGCCCGCCGTCCCCGAGGGCGAGGTCCACGTGACCGGTCGCCTCCAGTTCGGGGAGACCGAGGAGAACACCGGGCTGCGCGAGCGCGGCGGCATGCCCGAGGGCCAGATCATGTTCGTGGACGTGGACCGGTTGGCCGAGGAGCTGCCGTACCCGATCTACGGCGGGTACGTGGAGCTCACCGACCAGGACCCGGTGCCCGAGGTGGCCCCCGAGCGGATCGCCCTGCGCGAGGAGAACACCGGGATGAGCGCGTCCTACGCCTTCCAGTGGTGGGTGTTCAGCGTCGTCGCGGTGGTGGGGTGGGTCGTCCTGATCCGCCGTGAGCTGCGCGACGCCCGCGAGGCCGACGCGAGGGGCCCGGGGAACGGGGAGACTGGTGACGCAAGCGCCCAGGACCCGGAGGGGCCCCGCGACCCGGTCGCACCGGCCCAGAGCGGTCGGCCGTCCCGGACCTGAGCCCCGACAGCGGCCCGAGGAGCGACGTGGACGATCAGAGGGACTACCCGGCTCCCGGCTGGGTGGAGCGGCGCACGGTGCGGGGCGACGAGAGCGCCCGGGCCGGTCGGCTCTGGTGGGACGGCGCCGCCGACGCCTACCAGGCCGAACACGGTGACTTCCTGCGTGACGTGGGGTTCGTCTGGTCGCCCGAGGGCGTGGACGAGGCCGATGTGCGGCTGCTCGGGGACCTGGACGGCGAGCGGGTCCTGGAGATCGGTTGCGGCGCCGGGCAGTGCGGCCGGTGGCTGCGGGCCCGGGGCGTGCGCGAGGTCGTGGGGTTCGACCTGGCCTGGCGGCAGCTCCAGCACTCCCGGAGGATCGACGAGCAGACCGGGTACCGGCTGCCCGCCGTGCAGGCCGACGCGCAGCGCATGCCGTTCGCCGCGGACTCCTTCGACGTCGTCTTCTCCTCGTTCGGGGCGTTCCCGTTCGTGCCCGCCGCCGAGACCGCGCTGGCCGAGGCCGCGCGGGTGCTCAGGCCCGGCGGGCGGTTCGTGTTCTCGGTGACGCACCCGATCCGGTGGTGCTTCCCGGACGACCCCACCGTGCACGGGATGACGGTCCGGCAGTCCTACTTCGACCGCCGCGCCTACGTGGAGGAGGACGACGAGGGCCGGGCGGTCTACGTGGAGCACCACCACACCGTGGGGGACTGGCTGCGGGGGATCGTGGCGGCCGGGCTGGAGCTCCGGGACATGGTCGAGCCGGAGTGGCCGGAGGAGAACGACCAGGTGTGGGGCGGCTGGGGGCCGGAGCGCGGCCGGATGATCCCCGGGACGGCGATCTTCTCGGCGGTCAAGCCGGGGTAGCCGCGCCCGCGTTCAGCCGCGCGGGTACGCGGGCCCGACGGACCCGGAGTCCTTGGCCGTGTCCGACGGGGGTCGGGTCGGCTCGGGACGGAGCCCGTGGGGCCCGGGGGCGCTCGGGGCTCAGCGGCGGAGAGAGGCGACGGCTCCGATCTCCAGGGCCGTCCACACCGTGCCGTCGGGGGCGAGCGTGATGCCGTGGGGCTCGCTCGCGGGGGTGGGCAGGTCGAACGAGGAGATGTCACCCTCCGGCGTGATGTGGCCGATCCGGTTCGCCCCCACTCGGTGAACCAGCATCCGCCCACGGGGTCCGCGGTGATCGCGTGCGGGCGTGCGTCGCGTCGAGGCAGGGGGAACTCCCGGATCTCACCGTCCGGTGTGAGTCGGCCGATCTGGCCCGCGGTGATCTCCACGAACCACAGTGCCCCGTCGGAGCCACCGGTGATGCCGACCGGGCCCGCGTCGGCGGTCGGGAGGGGTGCAGGTCCACGTTCCCGCCGGTGGTGATGCGCCCGATGGCGTTGGCCTGGTTGAGGGTGAAGTACAGGGCACCGTCGGGGCCCGAGGTGATGAACGAGGGGAACCCTCCCCGCGTCGGCAGTGGGAACTCGATGACCTCCCCGCCCGTGGTCACACGGCCGATCCGGTCGGCCTTCGTTTCCGTGAACCACAGTGCCCCGTCGGGCCCGGTGGTGATACCGAAGGGGCTGGCGTCCGGTGTCGGCAGCGCGAAGGAGTCCGTCCCGCCGTCGGACGTGATCCGGCCGATTCGATGGTCCCGAGCACGGGTGAACCAGGCCGCGCGGTCCGGTCCCACGGTGATGACCGAGGGCCCGCTCACGGGGGAGTCCAACGGGTGGAGGGTCACGGAACCGTTCGGCGTCCTGTGGGCGACCCGGCCCTGGTGGACGAGGGTCACCCACAGGGAGCCGTCGGTGTCGGCGGCGATGCCGTAGGGACCCGCGCCGGGCTCGGCCAGCGGGTGTTCGCGCACCGAGTGTCGCTGAGGGCTGTCGGTCACGTGGGCTCTCCGGATTCCGGGGCGGGCAGGGGGTGCACGAGGTCCAGGATGACGCGGGCGAGTCGCTCGGGCCCGGCCATGGTCACGTTGTGGTGCCCGCGCATCTCCACGAGCCTCCGCTCCGGGCGGGCGGCGACGACGGCCCGCACTTCCTCGCGGCGTCCCGCGTAGAACCCCTCGTCGGGGAGCACGATCGTGAGCGGGCAGGTGACGCGTTCGTAGACGTCCACGCTGGGGTGGATGGCGGCCTCCGGTGCGACCGCGCTCATCACCGCGATCTGTTCGGGTGTGGGCCGTCGCAGCCGGGTGCGGGTCCCGTGGGTGAAGGAGCGCTCCAGCACGTCGCGCACTAGGCCGGGGCGGGAGCCCCGGTTCAGATCGTCGTGCGGCGCGTCTCGCACGCAATGCTCGATGTACGCGTACGCCTCGTCGGGGGTGGCGGACCATCCGTAGCGGAACCGTGTGCGCAGCGCCTCGCCCGCCTCGGGGTGGTCCAGTGCGCCTGCTCCGCCACGGCCTGTTCGCGGGTGTTCAGCACGAGGCCGTCGACCACGCACACGGCGGCGGGCCGGAGCAACCCCGAGGCGGCCACGGCGGTGACGGCGTAACCGCCCAGGGAGTGCCCGACCAGGACGGGGTTCTCCCAGCCCAGGGCCCGAGCGACGTCGGCCAGGTCGCGCCAGTACTGTTCGGCGTTTCGGGAGTCGACAGCGGTGCGTCCGTGCCCGCGCAGGTCCACGGCGACGACGCGACAGTGGTCGGTCAGACGCGCGGCGACGTCGGTCCAGGCCGCCGCGTTGTGCCCGCTGCCGTGCACCAGGAGCACCGGTGTGCCCGCGCCGCCGAAGTCCAGCCCGGCCAGGGTGTCCCCGCCGAGGTCGAGTGTGATCTCCCGAATTCTCACCGGACCATCCTGGGCCCAGGGCAGGGGTGCGCAATCGCATTTCCCGTGTCGCGGTGGGGCTGGGGAACGACCACGAAGGGTCTCGACCTCGGACTGGCTGTGGGTCGAGGCCGATCCCTCCTCGGGCGGGGGCGTGGGCGCGGGACCGGCGAGAGGAACCCGGACGCGGAGCTCCCTCACGTGGGCTTCAGGGCTTCGGTGCGCGCGCTCGACGGGGCGAGAGAGGGAGTGCCGAGTCCCAAAACCCCTTGGGAGCGGCCGGGACCGGGCGGTAGCTTCGGGACCCTACGAGAGGAGCCGTGTGTCCCAGCGACTGCGTGAGGTGTGGAACCAGACCCGGGCCGCCTACGAGCGGGAGGACTACCGGGTCGACGGCGCTCGGGTGGATCTGTCCGGGCCCCTGGCTGCGATGCGCGCGGGCACGCGGCTCCACCTGCCCGAGGAGGTCGCGGAGCTGCCCGTCCCGGCGGCGGGGCGTGACACCCGCTTCGAGGTCACCGGGGAGAGCACCCTGGCGGCGGCGCGCAGGCTGGTCGCGGCGGAGCCGGGCCGGGTGGCGGCGCTGAACTTCGCCTCGGCCCGCAGGCCCGGGGGCGGGGTGGCCAACGGTGCGAAGGCCCAGGAGGAGAGCCTGGCCCGGTCCAGCGCGCTCTACGACTCGCTGATCCGCTGCCCCGAGTACTACGACCACCATGTGGCGGAGCGGAGTCTGCTCTACAGCGACCGGGTGATCTGGTCACCGAGCGTGCCGGTGTTCCGCGACGACCGCGCGGGGTGGCTGCCGGAGCCGGTGCTGGTGGACTTCCTCACCGCGGCCGCGCCCAACCGGCGCATGGTCCAGCGCAACCAGCCCGAGCTCCTGCCGCTGGTGCCGCCCGCCCTGGACGTACGGGCCCGCGCGGTGCTGGCCGTGGCCGCCCACCACGGCACCACCCGGCTCGTGCTGGGCGCGTGGGGCTGCGGGGTGTTCGGCAACCGTCCCGAGGCGGTGGCCGCCGCTTTCGCCAAGCACCTGAGGGGGACTTCGCGGGGGTGTTCGATCAGGTGGTCTTCGCGGTGTTGGACCGGGACCCCGGGGTACGCAGACCCTTCGAGGAGGCCTTCGATGAACGCATGGAGCGGTGACTTCGAGAGCCGTGGACCCGGCGGGGTCACGGTGCGGAACGCGGTGCCCGACGACCACGGGCGGATCATCGCCGTGTGCGACGACTGGTGGGGAGGCCGGTCGCGCACATCCTGCCCCGGCTGTTCCTCGACCACTTCGGCGGGACGTCCCTGGCCGTCGAGGACGACGAGGGGATCGCGGCCTTCCTGATGGGGTTCCGCAGCCCCGACCGGGCGGAGGAGGCCTACGTGCACTTCACCGGGGTGGCCCCGAGGCACCGGCGCTCGGGGCTCGGCCGGGAGATGTACCGCCTGTTCACCGACGCCGCCCTGGCCGAGGGGCGTTCCCTGGTGCGCGCGGTCACCTCGCCGTCCAACGAGCGCTCGATCGCGTTCCACCGGTCGCTCGGGTTCGCGGTGACCGGCCCGTTCGCGGACTACGACGGCCCCGGCGACGACCGGGTGTGCTTCGCGCTCCAGCTCTAGGCCCGGGGTCGTGCCGCCACAGGGGGCGCCGCGCTTCGGGAGCGGGGCCTTGACGATTTCCGGCTGCTTGGTGAAGGTGGCGATGTGCGTGGGAGTCGGCGTAGGCAGGACAGCCGTCTCCCCGCACGTCATCCGGGCTGGCGGAGAAGGGGCGGGAGTGCGACTCAAGCTCGATTTGCACGACATCTTCAACAAGGGCACGAGCATCGACAAGGCCCTGAACGACATCATGGACGAGGCCGAACGGAAGCGGGCCAAGACCATCGAGATCATCCCGGGCAAGGGCTCGGGACAGTTGAAGAAGCGGGTGCTGCGCTTCCTCGACCGCAAGGACGTCAAGGCTCGTTACCACCGCGTCGAGAAGGACTCGAAGAACTTCGGTCGCCTGTTCGTCCACTTCAAGCACTGAGAGGTCCAACGGAGCGGCCAACCGGACCAAGTCGGCGGTGAGCAGGGGGTTGCACCTTCCGTAGCGGCATGTGGTCTGGTGGATTCACGCCCCGACCCCTGGAGAAAGGTCCCCGCTCATGCACGCGTCCTTCGTGCCACCCCGTCAGGTCAGGATCGGTGATGCGGCGGCCTTCGTCGGCACCACTCCACGGGCGATCCGTCACTACCACGAGATCGGCCTGCTCCCCGAGCCCGAGCGGGGCGTCGACGGCCGCCGCCGCTACGGGTACGAGGACATGATCCGCCTGCTGTGGATTCGCAGGATGGCCGACGCCGGGATCGCCCTGGAGGACATCCGCGACTCCTTCCAGACCGGTACGACCTCCGGCGGCGCCGAGGGTGGCGGCGGGGTCGCGGACGTTCTGGAGCGGTTGGAGGAGACCCTCACCGAGCGGGAGGCCGAACTGCGGCGGCAGCGGGCCGCTGTGGAGCGGATGCGCACCGAGGGCAGCCGGATGGGCCTGCTCTCCGACTTCGTCACTGATCGTCTCAGGAACCTGCCCGAGGGCACTCTGCGGCAGGCGGACCTGGACGCTCTGCTGGTCACGGAGCGGATCTTCGGCCCGCTCGGCGCGGCCGTCCAGGCCACCCGCTTCATCGCCCTGGCCACGCATCCCCCTCTGCGGGAGGACTCCGACCGCGTCGACGCCGCCGAGGAGGCGCTCGACGACGGGGTCGCCGTCGATGATCCACGGGTGGCTCGGGTGGCGGCCGAACGGCACGCCTTCGAAAGCGCCCTGCACGCCGTCATCGAGGAGTCCGGCCTGGACGAGGACGACGATGCCCTCTTCGACGCCTGGGACGCTCTGCACCCCGATCCGGCTCACGACGGCGAGGACGAGGACGACCCCGGCTCGGGCAGGCGGGAGGAAGGCTCCATGAGTGCGGTCGAAGCTGTCGGCAAGATGCCCTACGACTTCTCCCCGGCCCGCCAACGCTGCATGGAACTGGCCTTGGAACTGTCCTTCCAGGGCTCGCCCGCCACCTGAGGCCCGCCCCAGGAGGACCCGGGGTGGGGCGGAGTTCGCATCAGTGCCAGCCTCGATCCGGATACGGCGGGGATCGCGTCCGGTTCCTCAGGCTCCCAGCGCTTCAGCGAGGTCCCCTGCGGCGGGGTGTCCGCCGAGGTCATCCACGAGGTGGACCAGCCGGGCGCGTGTGTTCGCCCGCAGGGACCCGGCCGGGACCGTCTCCAGGACACTCATCCCCAGAACGGAGGCGTTGCGCGGGTCCCTCCTGGTCGCGTAGGTGCGGGCGAGGATCGCCGTGGCCGCCGCCCACCCCGGCGAGCCCACACGTTTCAACCGGATCGACGTCTCGGCGTGTCGGGCGGAGTCGCTGGAGTCATGGTCGAGGAGGGTCTCGGCCAGGTGTTGGTGGAACTCGGCGCGGTCGAATCCGAACCGTCCTGGCTCTTCGCGGTCGGCTGCGTCCATGTGCCGCCGCGCCGTGGTGATCGCGTCGTCGAGCCGTGCTCGATCCCCGAGGGCAGCCAACGGCCGCAGTCGGCACCACGCGGTGATCTGAGCACGCTGGAGGTCGTCGTCAGCGAACGCCTCCGCCTGGTGGGCGAGCTCCAGGGCTTCGGTGTGACGGTCCTGGGACATGGTGACCATGGACTGGGCGCCGAGCGCCCACGCGGCCAGGCGGCGTTCTCCCAGTTCCTCACCGACTCTCGCGGCGGTTCCGAAGTGGATGAGCGACGCGGGGACGTAACCGGTGTGGTGGCCGAGACTGCCCAGGAGGCCGGACAACCATCCGACGACCCGGCGCATGTCCGTTGAGGTGGTGCCCGAAGCAGCCACCCGGCCTCAAGGCGGTGGGCGGCGCAGACACGGGGACCGTGAGGTGTTGGCCGCGATCATCTTCGTGGCGACCACCGGCTGCACCTGGGCCCAGCTCCCACCGGTCTTCGGCCCCTCCGGTCCCACCGCGCACCGGCGTTTCACCGAGTGGAGCCGGGCCCGGGTGTGGACGAAGCTGCACCGCCTGGTCTTGGACGAACTCGGTTCCCGTGGTGAGCTGGACTGGTCGAGGTGCCCGATCGACTCGGTCAACATGCGTGCTCTCAAAGGGGGAGCTGACGGGTCCGAATCATGTCGATCGGGGAAAGAAAGGGTCGAAGATCCACTTGATCACCGATCGGACCGGGCTTCCGATCTCCATGGCGATCTCGGGTGCGAACCTGCACGACAGCCAAGCTCTACAACCGCTGATTCGCGCGATTGCACCCATCAGGTCCAGGCGAGGTCGCAGGAGACCTGGCTGGCCGGATGCCGTCGACTCCACCGCCGTTACGAACGCAAAGCCGAGCACTTCCTCGCCTTCGCTGGCATCGCCTGTACGTTGATTTGTTTCCGTAGACTCGCCAGATGAGATGAGCTCTTAGTTCCGGATCGGTGTACCTCAGACCCGGTCTCAGTGCCTTACCGCGCCTTACCGCCACCGCGGGGCGAGGCTGTGCAGGGCCCGCACGAGTTTGTCGGGTTTACGGGAGTCGATGGCCACGGGGTCACCGTTGCGCGTGTAAAGGACGACCGGGGTGTAGCCGAAGGGGGTGTTCGGGTTGCGGTTCAGCGGGGTCCTGGACCCGATCCGTTCAGGCGTTTGCGGCCCTCGGTCGACCTCGGCGGTCTCCACGGCGAGGCGCTCCACGGGCACCACGTTCCGGCCCACCTTCAGCGCCTGATCGGTGAGGCGGATCCTGTTGCCGAGGAACTTCAGGAACGGCGCGATGAGCAAGAGCGCCACCGGCATCACCAGGAACAGTCCGCTGAGGAAGAGGACGGCCCCGTAATCGTCCGGTGCGGAGTCGACGAACATGGCGCCGACCCCGAGCACGTAGACCGTGAGGACGAGGGTGGTCCACAGCCTGGGGGCGTGTTCGCGGTAGACGGTCCCGCCCACCACACCACCGGAAACGTAGAGGTACCCGCGCACCCGTTTCCACTGATTCCGCCTCGCATTGTTCTTGCGCCTTTGATCACGGCTCAGCCCATCTCCACCGGCGACATCGAACACGAGAGACCATCCTCCAGATTCACGATCGATCAGGCGACTCGGCCGGTGAACACCAGCCCGGAGGGTCCTACGGAGTCCGAATGATCCTCTTATCCGCCCTATCAGCGGGAGAATCGTAGCGGAACGGTGCACACGCGAACGGGCCGAAGGTCCTTGCCGACACCCACCCGCGAGTCCGCGCCCGGGGTTCTGCCGTCCTCATAAGGCCACCCCTCCCCTCACGGCGTTTCGCGGCGTAGGGTCGAAAACCGGAGATCTTGTCGACGGGGGAGGCATGGAGATCGACTGCTCCCCGCGCATGCGGGGATGGTCGGGGCCCGGGGGCGAAGCCGCCGCCGGGCCCCGGTCTCTGTTGGTTCAGGTCAGGAAGCTGATGGGGTGGGTGAGGTTCTGGCCCACGATGTCCAGGGCGTTGAGGCCCAGGAGCAGGGTGGAGCTGATGGCGGTGGCTGGCCATCCCCACCAGGGGCGGGGCGCCCGGTGACGGCCCCGGGGCGGAACCGGTTCGGGTTCGATGTGGGGCGCGGCCTCGGTCGCTTCTTGTGCGGCTTGTTCGCGGTGTTGGCGGGCCACCTTGACCCAGTGCGGGAGGGGTCCGTGTTCGAGCATGTACGCCACCCGGGGGTTGCCCTGCATCTGGCGGAGCAGGCGTTCCTGCCTGGCCTGGTGTGTCTCGGTCCAGGCAGACGCTGATTCCAGGGCCGGAACGCCTGGCCGGGGTGAGCGTGTGTTCGTCCGGGGAAGCGGTGGCCTCGGGGCGCGGTCAGGACGGACCGGATCTCCTCCCTGACCTGGGCACTGCCGGTCATCGGGCACCACCACAGGAGTTCCCAGCATCGATCAGAGTGGGGTGGGTGAACTCGGCCCAGATCACGGTGCCGAGCCCGGCGCAGAACGGGAAGTCCAGCACCGGGCGGAATCCCCATCGGGATGCCAGCTCGCCCACCATGAGCAGGCCGCGTCCGCGTTCGGTGCGCTCGCAGTCCCACTTCGTGCGCCTGCGGGGCATCCTCGGAGAGGTATCGGTAACGGCGTCGGCGGGGGTGCCGTCGTCGATGATCGAGATCCGCACCGTTCCCGGCCGTGGCAGGTCCAGGGTGCGGACCACGCGTCCGTCAGGGTCTTCTCCGGAGCGGGAGTGTTCGCAGGCGTTGGCGAACATCTCACTCAGACACAGGACCATCTCCTCCTGAGCTTCGACCGGGAGGCTGGTCATCCGGTCGAGGTCGCAGGTGAGGTCGGTGCGGACCTGGCTGGTCTGGGAGAGCTGGCCGGGGTAGACGCGGCACTCCCACCGAGACTCGTTGTCGGGTGGGCTGTTCGTGTGGTCGAGGGCAGGGGTGTGCGGCACAATGGCCATGTCGGCAATCTCTTCTCTTGAACGGGTTGGGGTGTCGGCCTGCTCTGGGGGTGTTGTCGCACCCGCCAGAGCTTTTTCATGGACTGGCTTCAGGGGCTCAGGCAGCGGGCGGAGGTTCCGGGTCACTCCTGTGAACACCCAGGTGGCGGTGGGCGAGGAGCCGCAGGAGTTCGGTGCGGTTGGGTGCGGTGATGCGCTCATAGGGGTCCCCGTCGCCGGTCCACCCCAGTGGGCGTCGGGCCACGAAGGTTTCGTTGGGGACTTGTCCTTCGACGGTCATGTTCCAGTGCTTGTGGAGCAGGGTGCAGAGCACGTGTTCAGGGATCGGCAGTGACTCCGGTTTGTTCTGATTCGGGACTGTCCCCGCTACTGGCCTGTTGCCGGGGACTCGTGTGGGTGCGGGGTGGTCGTGGATGGCCTGGTCGATCAACCGGACCGCCAGTTCCCCGTCGCTCTCCTCCCGCGCGATCCGCAGGGCTTCCAGGATCACCGGGAGGCGGTTGCGGAGGGTGTGGTTGTGCCACACGTCCACCTGAGCGGGAGTCAGATGGGCGGGGGCGGTCAAGGCGTCCTCGGCGGTCGCGAGCAGGTCCCGGGTGCCGATGTCCAACATCACTGCTCTCCCTCGATCTGGGTCCATGGGTTGTCAGTGAGGTCGTAGGACAGGTGGAACCAGACCTGGCGGAACTTCGGGTTGCCGTTGTCTCCCCATCGGTCCGCCAGCGCGTTGACCAGCCCGAGGCCTCGGCCGCTGCCCGGACCCGCGTCGGGGGCCAAGGTGGCGAGGTCGGTAGCGGTGAGGGGCCCGGGGGCCATGGGGTGCCGGGTGCCCTGGTCCTGGC
Organism: Nocardiopsis eucommiae; assembly: GCA_018388625.1. Lineage (GTDB taxonomy): Bacteria > Actinomycetota > Actinomycetes > Streptosporangiales > Streptosporangiaceae > Nocardiopsis > Nocardiopsis eucommiae. The sequence continues at coordinate 127,518 of CP074402.1, forward strand.
AGGTCAACGTCATGCCATTCGCGCCTCGGTCCACGGTGAGTGAGTAGGTGCTGCCGTGTTCACTCGACAGAGAGTGAGCGATCGAGTTGTTGGCCAACTCCGATCCCAGCAGTGTGAACAGGTATCGGAAATCGGTGGAGCGTTCGGCGGCGCTGGTGTCCAGAAACGCCCGCACCAGGGGCATCAGGCTGGGGAGTCCGGCGAAGGCGTACTTGCGCTTACGGAACGGGGTGCCCACGGTCCGGGAGAAGTAGTGGGCATGGAAGGGCTTGATGAAGCTGGCCAGAGGAACCGTCGCCTCGCGGTGGGTCAGTTCGGGGAGAACACGCTCACGTGGCCACCGCCAACCGTCGTAGCCCGGACAGGACGACTTCCAGGACCTGCATGGGTGCGGAGTCGATCGGCCTTCGGGGTGCGGGGATCAACGGACCCCGGGAACGAGACGTGGTGGTGCGGGGGTTGGCGGCGAAGGCTCGCACGCGCGAGGCCTGCCTGGGGCGACGGCGATGGAACGCCACGGACGCGAGATGGCACATGCATGCCAGCGCGGAGAGCTTCAGGGAACGGGGCGCCATGGGCGCACACCTCCGGTACGGACAGTGCCGGGTGGGAAACCCGGCGAGATTGACCAGGTAGCCCCCATGTTCACGCGACCAACCGAAAAACGCAAGACCAACTTTTGAATTAGTGAGAGAATCCCAAGTGGTTCCCCTACTTTGAGGTTGGTGATGAGTGAAATGTCCGGAAACCAAGAATCAGGCCTAGGATCAGGGCATACCCAGCAGGCCTCCAGTGAGGAGACACCGTTCGTGGCTTCATCACCGCCGCTCAGCAAGCTGCGCTTGTCGCGCATGCTGCGTGAGAGCAGGGAAGCGTCCGGTCTGACAGCCGACCAGGTGAACGAGAAGGCGCGCGAGCTCGGCGCCAACAAGGTGTCCGCTTCGACCATCACGAGGATCGAGCGTGATGAGTGGGTGCGCCCGAAGCTTGAAGTCGTAGAGCTACTACTCGACGTCTACGACATCAAAGACCTGGCGGCGCGAGACGAGTACTTTCGTCTGGCGAAGGAAGCCAGGCGTAAGACCTGGTGGCGCAACTATGACGACGTCATCGAGAGCACTCTCATCGGCCTGGAACCGGGAGCTTCACGCATCCGTGACGTTGCCTTGGCCGTGATCCCTGGGCTTCTCCAGACGCGCCCCTACGCGCGAGCAGTCATCGTGGGGGCTGGCATCGTTGATGCTGAGGAGATTGATCGACGTGTGGAAGCCAGGATGCTGCGGCAGCAGATCTTGGCTCCGGCAGCGGAAGGCCCGAAGTACTGGTGCATCCTTGATGAGTCGGCGCTCCGCAAGGTCCCTGCCGAGATGCGAGATCAACAGATCCGGCATCTCCTAGAGATTCAGCGCCCTGACCTGCGCATCCAGGTCCTTCCTGATTCGGCTGGCTTGCATGCGGCGATTGCAGGCGGCTTTACTCTTCTCGACTTCGCGGAAGACTCTGGACTCGCCTACACCGAAAGCGCGGCCAGTCAGCGCGTGCACGATGATGAAGAGGACGTCGAAGCGTTCGACCAGGTGTACTCATACGTGAGCGCATCAGCCCTCGGCATCCAGGAGTCTGTTCAGCTCCTGGAGAGCTTGATCAGCTAAGGACCCGATCATGCAATCCCACTCGACCCTGAACTTCCGCAAGTCCAGCTACAGCGGAGGCCGCACCGACAACTGTGTCGAGGTCGCTGACTTCCCTCAGGGGTCGGCCGTGCGCGACACGCAGTACCGCGAAGACGGATACCTTGCCTTCCCCACCGAGGAGTGGACCGCGCTCCTGGTAGGGGTTCGCGCCACCGTGTAGGTCACACGCACACAGGCCCCGACTGAACCCAGTCGGGGCCTGTCCGTTGCACTACCTGATGCAATCCCGCGAACACTGAATCCGGCTGTCCTACGGCCAGGAAGCATCCGTGTCCACAGCTGGACAGGAGTTCGCGAAGTCTTCCTCTGAACACGAGGTGTAGCCGGGGGCAGGACCGTGCATGAGTCAGTCAGTGCCCTCACCCCCTAGCGGAGGTCCTCAGATGCTGCATCCCCACACCGACGAACTCGTCTTCGACAAGTCCAGTTACAGCGACCGTAACAACTGTGTGGAAGTCGCCCGCTTCCGCAAGTCCAGCTATAGCGCGACCCAGAACGACTGTGTCGAGGTTGCTGACCTGCCCACCGGCGCCGCTGTCCGCGACACCCAGAACAGGGAACTCGGCACGCTGACCTTCCCCTCCCACGAATGGTCCGCGCTGCTTCGTGTCTCCAGGTAGCCAGGTACCGAAGGCCCCGACCCTGGTGGCCGGGGCCTTCCTCACTCGCGAGCACTGAGGAACTTCTCCAACTCCTCCTGATCGGGAGAAGTCGCGGGGCCGGGGCGGGTGACGGCGAGCGCCGCAGCCGCGTTGGCTCGGCGGGCGGCCTCCCACACCGAACTCCCCGAGGCCAGAGCGGCGATGAACACCCCGACGTGCGCGTCGCCCGCGCCGGTGGTGTCCACAGCGGTCACCGCGAACCCCGGGACCCGGCGGTGCCCAGATTCCCCCGTGGCGACCAGGCATCCCTCGGCGGAATCACGCAGCACCACCACACCACCGGGGGCCACACGCTCCACCAGCATCGCGGCAGCGGCCCGCAGGTCGGCAGTCCCGGTGACCGTGACGGCCTCCGCCGCACTCAGGCTGAGCACGTCCGTCCGTGCCAGCACCGTCGCGAGCGTCTCAGCCGGAACATCGCCCACCACCGGCGCCGGGTCCAGCACCAGCCGCACCCCGAGAGGAAGCTCACCGATCCAGGTGACCAGCTCCTCCGCGCGCGGCCCTGGCAACAGCGAGTACCCCACCGTGTAGACGAAGTCCCCCGGCTCCGGGCGCAGGGCACGCAGATCCTCCAAGGGAAGATCCATCTCGGCACCCAGGTTCGTGACGAAGCTCCGTTCAGCGGAGGCGTCCACCAGCGCCACACAGAAACCCGTGTCCTCGGGACGAGGCGGGTGCGCGCACGCGACCCCCGCATCGCTCAGCGCGGCCCGGACCAGGTCACCGTGCGGACCCGTCCCGTGCGCACCCCCGTACACGACCTCCATCCCGGCCCGCGTCGCCGCCGCGATCACGTTGAACCCCCACCGGGAACGCGGCGCGCACTGCTGGCGAGCACACCCCCACCCCGCTCCGGCAGGTGGTCGACGGTCATGACGACATCCACGATCACCGGTCCCACATGGTGCAGGCGAACGCTCATTCCTGGGCCCCTTCTTCGGCTTGTTGTCAAGACTTTGCCCTGCTCAGCCCCGGTATGGCAGCGCCCGGGAGCAGACTCGAACGTGGAGTCACGACGGGAGGCATCATGATCACCACCGACTACGTGATCGGTTCGCCCTGCTGGATCGAACTGACCACCTCCGACGTGGACCGTGCGACCGACTTCTACGGTCGAGTGTTCGGCTGGACGACGGAGTCCGCGGGCCCGGACACCGGCGGCTACATGCTGATCAGATACGAAGGATCCCTGATCGGCGGCCTCGGGCCGAAGATGTCCGAGGACCAGCCCGTCAGCTGGTCCCTCTACTTCAACACCCCTGACCTGGACGCGACGTTCAACCGCGCGCGGGAACTGGGCGCCACACCCTACGTGGAACCCACGGACGTCATGGGCCTGGGCAGGATGGCCTACGTGGCCGACCCGCAGGGCGGCTCGGTCTCGCTCTGGGAGGCCGGAACCCTCCCGGGCATGGAACGCACCGACGACCCGAACACCCTCGTGTGGGCGGAACTGTGGACCCCTCGGCACAGGGCGCCAGGGACTTCTACAGCGGCCTCTTCGGGTGGGAGTTCGAGGCCTTCGAGCTCCCCGGCGACACGGGTGTGTACTCCGTGGCCCGCCCGGCGGGCCTGGGGACGACCGCGCCTTCGGCGGGATCATGGGGGTCGACGCCGCCGACCTGCCCGCCACCCGTGGCGCGGCCGACTGGCACCCCGTCTTCCACGTCACCGACTGCGACGCGACCGTGGCGGATATGACCGCCGCCGGCGGCCACATCCACATGGGTCCGGACGACGTCCCGGGCGTGGGACGCCTGGCCGTGGGCGCCGACCCGTTCGGCGCCGGGTACGTGCTGCTCACCCCGAACCCGGGGTAGGCCCCGCCCCCGCTCCGTGGGGCACACGGAGCGGGGACCGGCTCCTACTGGCGTGAGACGGCCGAGGCCCCGCCGCGCAGCACGAACTTCTGGATCTTGCCGGTGGCGGTCTTGGGCAGCTGCTCCACGAACTCCACCTGGGTCGGCGCCTTGAAGTGCGCCAGGTGCTCGCGGGCGAAGGCGATGATCTCCTCCTCGGTGGCGGAGGCCCCTTCCCGCAGCACCACGGAGGCGCGCGGCGTCTCGCCCCAGCGCTCGTGCGGCACACCCACGATCGCCACCTCCAGCACGGCCGGATGCCGGAGCAGCACCCCCTCCACCTCGACGGAGGAGATGTTCTCGCCGCCGGAGATGATCACGTCCTTGATGCGGTCCTGGATCTCCACGTAGCCGTCCGGGTGGGTGACGGCGGCGTCCCCGGTCCGGAACCAGCCGTCGCCCATGGCCTGTTCGGTGGCCTCGGGGTCGTTGTAGTAGCCCTTCATCACCACGTTGCCGCGCACGGTGATCTGCCCGACGGTGGCCCCGTCCCAGGGCACCTCGGCGCCGGTCGCGTCGACCACCCGCAGTTCGCCGGAGGTGATGAGCTCGACCCCCTGGCGGGCCTTGAGGGCGCCCCGTTCACGCACGGACAGGTCCCGGTGCTCGGGCCGGGGCTCGCAGACCGTGATGAAGGGCGTGGTCTCGGTCAGGCCGTAGACGTGCGTGACGGTCCAGCCGAAGTCCTCCTCCAGCCGCTCGATGGTCTCGGCGGCGGGAGAGGCCCCGGCCGTGACCACGTGCACCCCCGGCGGGACCGCCCCGCGCACGGCCTCGGGCGTGTTGGAGAGCATGATCAGCACCGTGGGTGCCGCGCACAGCCAGGTGACCTCCTCGGTGCGGATGAGCTCGAACACCCGCTCGGGGTCCATGGCGGGCAGGCACACGTGGGTGCCCCCGGCCGCCGTGACCGTCCACGTGTAGGTCCAGCCGTTGGCGTGGAACATCGGCAGCGTCCACAGGTACCGCTCACCGAGCCCGATCCGCAGGTGCAGCAGGGTGCCCACCGAGTTCATGTACGCGTTGCGGTGGGTGATCATCACCCCCTTGGGGCGCGCGGTGGTCCCGGAGGTGTAGTTGATCGTGAGCAGGTCCGTCTCCGCGATCTCCGGGCGCGCGAAGTCGGGGGACGAGGCCGCGACCAGGGACTCGTAGTCCTCCCACCCGTCGCGGGCGCCCTCCAGGGCCACGAACCGCTCCACGCCGGGCATGCGGTCGCGCACCCCGTCGACGGCGTCGAGCTGGTCGGCGTGCACGCACAGCACCCTGGCGCCGGAGTGGTTGACGATGTACACGAAGTCCTCGGCGGTCAGCCGGAAGTTCACCGGGACCAGGACCGCGCCCAGCTGCGGGACGGCGTAGAAGGACTCCAGCTGCGCGTGGGTGTTGGGCGCGATGTAGGCGACCCGGTCGCCCTGCTCCACCCCCATGCCCTGGAGCGCGGTCGACCAGCGGTCGCAGCGGTCGAAGAACTGCTCGTGGGTGAGCCGGAGCTCCCGGTCGACCACCGCCTCCCGGTGCGGGTGCAGTCTGCGGGTCCGGCGGGCGAACTCCAGGGGAGTCAGGGTGAGTTCCATCGTGCCCTCTCTGTGTGGTGCTGCCTGGTGACGGGGGCCTGGTCGGAACCGGTGCGGAGGCCGAACAGCGCGGCCGCGTTGTCGTGCAGCACCCCGCGCAGCCAGTCGTCGCCCAGGTCCAGCCCGACCAGACTCCGGATCTGGTCGAGGTAGCGGTACGGGATGTTCGGGAAGTCGGTACCCAGGAGCACGCGGTGTCCGAACTCCCGGAGGCGCGGCAGTTCGGCGCGGGGGAAGGGCGACTGCCGCTCCGTGAACGGGGTGAACGTCATGGTGGTGTCCAGGTGGACGCGCTCGTACCGTTCGACGAGGTCCAGGAAGGCCGTGTACTCGGGTGCGCCCGCGTGGGCGATCACGGCGGTGAGTCGCGGGTGCTGGCGGAGCACGTCGGAGAACGGCCCGGGCCCGGTGAAGTTCCCGGGTGTCGGGCCGGAGCCGCAGTGGACGACCACGGGTGTCCCGGAGTCCGCGAGGGCACCCCAGACGCCGGAGAGCAGGGGGTCGCGCGGGTCGTAGGCGCCGACCTGGAGGTGGGCCTTGAAGACGCGGGCGCCGGAACGGATCGCTTCGGCCACGTACTCGGCCGCCTCGGGCTCGGCGAAGAACGTGGAACTGCGCAGGGAGTCGGGGTGCCGCTCCGCGAAGTCGGCCGCCCACCCGTTGAGCCAGGTGGCCATGGCCGGACGGTGGGGGTAGGAGAGCGCGGTGAAGGCCAGGACGCCGAACCCGCGCAGGAGGGCGACCCGTTCCTCCTCGGACACCCGGTAACGGGGGTGCAGGGGCCAGACCCCCGGGCCCAGGGCGTCGAAGTAGGCCTGGACCTTGCGCAGCACGTTGTCCGGCATGAAGTGGGTGTGCACGTCCACGAGGCCGGGGAGCCCGAGCCCGCCCAGGATCCGGCGGAGCTCGGCCTCCTCGTCGCCCTCGGAGGGCGGTGAGATTCCAGTCACATCCGCCAGCCTACGACCGATCCGAACCGGGCTCGGGACCGGGGCGGGCCCACTGGTCGGGGCCGCCGTAGGGGAGTGTCAGAGGGTCAGGAGGAGGACGCCCGCCACGACCACCGTCGAGGCGACGATCCGGATCGGTCCCACGCGCTCCTTGAAGAACACCAGCCCGATCAGCGCCGCGAAGACGATGCTGGTCTCCCGCAGGGCGGCGATCCCGGCGACCGCGCCGGACAGCTGGGCCCACAGGACCAACCCGTAGGCGCCCGCGCTGACCGCGCCGCCGAACAGGCCGACCTTCCAGATCGGCCGCAGCTGCTCGACCAGCCTCCCCGCCGGGTGGCCAGGGCCACGAGGAAGAACACGGGCCCCTGGAGCATCATGATCCACGTGATGTACCCGAGCGGGTCCTGGGTCAGGCGCACGCCGTAGGCGTCCACCACGGTGTAGGAGGCGATCGCCAGGCCGGTCGCGAAGGCGGCCAGGAGCGCGGGCACGTGGTGCCGCTTCGGCAGGCCGCCCGCGAACACCAGGATCATCAGCCCGGCCGAGATGACCAGGACCCCGACGAGTTCCCGGGGTGGTAGGTGCTCACCGAGCAGGAGCGCCCCGATGAGGGCGACCACCCAGGGGCGGTGCCGCGCGCGAGGGGGTAGACCTGACCGAAGTCGCCGGTCCGGTAGGACACCATCAGCAGGGTCAGGTAGAGCAGGTGGGTGGCCAGGGAGCCCAGGAGGAGGGGCCAGGCCTCGGGCGGGGGCATCCCGACCACGAGCAGCAGCGGGAGGGTCACGAACATCCCGCCGAGCCCGATGAGCGCGAAGCCGAGCAGGCGGTCGGTGATCGCGTGCGCGATCGCGTTCCACACCGCGTGCAGCAGGGCCGCCACCAGCACCGCGACGACGATAGGTGTGGTCATTGGATGTCTCGGAGAGGGGATGGGGAACCCCGCAAGGCTAGCCCCACCCCTCCGGCGGTCGGGGGCGCCCCTGGCCCCACCCGTTCGCCGCGCCGAAGGTCGGGGCGGTGGTCCCGTTGCGGTCAGGACGCGGCGCCGGGGTCGGGGTGCCCCGACCCCCGCTCGGTCGGGCAGGTCACCCCTGCCCTCACCTGTGCGCGGCGTCGGAGGTCAGGGGCGGTCCGCCCGGACGTTGGTCGGGGCGATGCGGCTGTTGCGCAGGTGCTCGTAGACGATCGACGCGCGCACGTCGGCCACCTCCGGGCGTTCGGTCAGCTTGTCCACCACGAAGGCGTACAGGCTGTTGTTGTCCGGCAGCGCCACGTGCACCAGGAAGTCCTCGTTCCCCGAGGTGACGAAGACCGACAGGGTGTCCGGCAGTGCACGCACCCAGTCGCGGAAGGCCTCGATGTTGTGGCGCGAGGGCTTCACGACGCTGACGGTGATGAGCGCCTGGACGGGGCGGCCGATGAGTTCGAGGTCCACGTCCAGCAGTGAGCCACGAATCACACCCCTTTCTCGCAGCGCGCGGGTCCGATCCAGCGTCGTCGTGGGCGACGCGCCGACCGCCGCGGCCACGTCCCGGTTGGTTTTTCGTGCGTCTGACTGGAGTTCGGCCAGGATCGCCGTATCTAGTTCGTCAAGATCAGCCATGACCGGAGTTTACCCGTACTTAATACGGGTTGTTGTGTTTGACTCCGGAGCATGCGTAACATCTGAGCGAAAAGGTCGTATTTGGCTCGCCGGGAAGTGATCCTTTCCCGGTCGGCAGTGTCGCCCGCCGGTCGGCCCAGCACTGGTGCACCGTCGCACCACCGCAACACAAGGGACGTCCGTCACCGTGAGACCTTCCTCCGTCGTGGCCGTCACCGACCGACCGTCGGTGGGCCCGCAAGCGCGGGGCCGCACCCTGGCCCTGCTCGCCATCGTCTGCGCGGCGCTCAACCTGCGCCTCGTGGTCACCGCGCTCTCCCCGCTCCTGACCACCATCGGCGCGGAGTTCGGCTTCACCGCCACTGTCGTGGGGGTCTTCGGCACCCTGCCGCTGGTCGCCTTCGCCGTGTTCGGCCTGATCACCCCGGCCGTCATGCGCCGTCTGGGCCCCGAGGCCACGGCCGCGCTCAGCATGCTGCTCGCCGGAGCGGGCCAGGTGATGCGCTCCTTCGCGCCCGACACCGGAACCCTGCTGGCGCTCACCGGGGTCGCGCTCGTCGGCGCCGCCCTGGGCAACGTCGTGGTGCCGCCGCTGATCAAGCAGTACTTCCCGGACCGCCTCGCCGCCCTCAGCACCGTGCAGATGGTCGCCATCCACCTGGGCGCCCTCTTCCCGCCGCTGGTCGCCATCCCCCTGGCCGAGGTCGCCGGATGGCGGGTGGCCCTCGGCACCTGGTCCGTCCTGGCCCTGGTCGCCGCGCTCCTGTGGACCGTCCAGTGGCGGCGCTCCGGCGGCGCCCCGCGCGCCGTGGTGCCCTCCGGAGGGCCCGCTCTGGCCCGCCCGATCTGGCGCGTGGGCATGGCCTGGCGGATGGCGCTGCTGTTCGGCATGGTGACCTGGAACGTCTTCACGCTGTTCACGTGGCTGCCCGCCCTGCTGGACGACGCCGGTCACAGCCCCGCCCTGGCCGGGAGCCTGGTCTCCCTGATGGTCGGCGCCAGCCTGATGTTCGGCCTGGTCGCGCCGGTCGTCACCCTGCGCGCGGCCAACACCTTCCCGATCGTCGCCCTCGGGCTGGCCGGCTACGGCGTGGGGTACCTCGGCGTGGCCGTGGCCCCCGGGTACGCCGTGCTGTGGGTGCTCTTCCTCGGGCTCGGCACCAGCCTGTTCGTGGTCGTCATGACCATGATCAACGCCCGCAGCTCCACACCGCAGGGCGCGGCGGCCCTGTCCGGCTTCGTGCAGGGCGCGGGCAGCGGGATCGCCCTGGGCGGCCCGCTGCTGTTCGGCCTGTTCAACGAGCTGACCGGCGGCTGGACCCTCTCCTACGCGGTGATCGCGGGCGGTTCGCTGGCGGTGGCCCTCGTGGTCGCCTACGTGGAACGCACCCCTGGACGATCGAGGCTGCGGCCCAGCGTCAGGGCCCGGTCGCGCCGTCCGCTCTCCCGCGCGTCCACGCGTGAGCGGTGCGGCCGGTAGTGGCCACATAGTCGGATATGTGACTGATGTGCCTCAGAAGCTCGCAATGCCCCCAACGGGGGCATAATGTCGATCTGAGCAACCCACCCCCGAAAGACCCTCCTTCGTGATCCCCGCCTTCCCCTCCTGACGCCCGCGACCCGCACGCACTCCGCGACGGGGGTGCCCGAGGCGACGCTCGGAGCGGGGCCTCGGGGCATCCCGGGACCCACCGGGTATCACGACGGGTGGTCCGACACCATGACGATCGAACACCGGCGCCCCCTCCTGCCCCCGGACACGGCAGTGGCGGGCCCGGCCGCGACGACCCCGCTCCTGCGCAACCAGGACTTCCAGTCCCTGTGGTCCAGCCGGTTCCTCGCCGGGCTGGGCAAGGAGAGCGGCGAGGTCGCCTACCCCCTGCTCATGCTGACGCTGGCCGGTTCGGCCGCCGAGGCCGGGCTCGTCGGCGCCGCGCAGGTGGCCACCACCATGGTCGCGGCGGTCGTCGGGGCTCCCTCGCCGACCGCGTCAACCGCCGCGCCGTGCTGTTGGTGTGCGACCTCGGCCGCCTGCTGCTCCTGCTCGCCTTCGCCGGAACCCTGCTCAGCGGGCACGCCACGGCGCCGACGGTGATCGGCACGGCGGTGGTGTCGTCGGCGTTCATGGGTGTGTCCAACCCGGTCGCCATGGCCGCGATCAAACAGCTGGTGCCGCCCGCCCAGATGGCCGACGCCGCCGCGCAGAACCAGATCCGCTTCTTCACCACGACCGCCCTGGGAGCGCCCCTCGCCGGGTTCCTGTTCAGCCTGGGCCGCGCCTACCCCTTCCTGGCGGAGGCGCTCCTGTACCTGGTGTCGGGGGCGCTGATCCTGCGCATCCGGCGCCCCATGCAGGCCCGCCACGAGGGGACCGAGCGGATGAGCCCGCGCGGCGCGGTGCTGGGTTTCGTGCTGCTCGCCCGGCACCCGATCCTGCGGCCGATGCTCGCGTGGATCGTCTGCTTCAACCTCGCCTTCACACAGACGGGAGCGTTCCTGGCGCTGATCGCCACCGCCGACGACCGGGGCGCCTCGCACCTGGTGGTCGGCCTCACCGTCTCGCTCGCGGGCACCGGCGGGCTGCTCGGCGCCCTGGCCGCCGGGGTGGTCGTGCGCCAGGTGCGGCCCAGCACGATCTTCCTCTGCACGGCGTGGGCGGCCCCCGTGTGCGCGCTCGCGCTCCTGGTCGCCCCGGGGGTGCTGCCGCTCGGACTGATCGTGGGGTGCGTGTTCGCCGCCGTGCCCTGTGTGAACGCCGTGTTCTACAGCTACGTCGCGACGTCGGTCCCCGACCGCTACCAGGGGCGGGCCCTGGGCGCGGTGACGTTCATGTCGCTGCTCTCCCAGCCGATCGGGATCCTCATGGTCGGGCTGCTCTTCGACCTCGCCGGACCCACCCTGGTGTTCCTGATGATGGCGGTGGTGTCGGCGCTGGCCGCCCTGTTCACGCTCGGCCCGACCATGCGCGACCTGCCCCGCCCGGAGGACGTCGCCCGGTGGTGAGGTCCTCGGCCCGCTCCCCGGGACCGGACAGTGCACGCTCGGCCCCCGCCGTGCGTGTCCTGCCCGCCCGTGGAGGCTGTCCGGTGTGGGCTCCCGGCCGCCGCGCAGGGCGCCCGCACGCCGCGACGCTCCCCGGGCACGGTGCGGCCCCCGCCGGGGGGACGGGGGCCGCGGTCTCCGGACCCCGCACGGCGGCGGGGCCACTCCGGTCAGCCGGTGACCGGCATCGCCATCACCGGATCGGACGTGGGCTGGTCCGAACCGCCCTCAGGCTCGACGGTCACCGCCACACCCTCGGTGCCCTCGTCCGGCTCCGCCAGGACCGGCAGCACGAACCCTGCCTCGTCCACGGAGAGCACGCCCGCCGAGTACACGCTGCCGTCGTCGCGGGTCAGCCAGAGCTGGTAGTCCTCCTCGTGCAGGTCCTCCAGGCCGTGCGCACTGAACACCAGGTCACCCAGGGTCTCGGAGCTCACCACCGTCACGCTCACGCCCTCCATGGGCTCGGCGCTGGTGGAGACCGCGTCCGGAGCCGAGATCACCGCGGCGATCCGCTGCTCGTTGGCGTGGAGCTCGTCCACCTGGCGGCCCTGGTCCAGCACCACCGCGCCCAGCGCGATGATCGTGGCCACGCACGCCGCCAGGGCCAGCCCCAGCAGCCACGGCCAGGTCCGACGGGCACGCGGCTCGGGGAGGCGTTCGGGCGCCGGGGCGAGCTGCCGGGTCCGGGCGACCTCCTCCAGCACCCGTGCCCTGAGCTCGGCGGGCGGGGCCTGCACGGTCGCGGCGGCCAGCCTTGCGGAGGTCTCGGCGAATCCCCGCACCTCCTGGACGCAGGAGTCGCAGTCGGCCAGATGGTCCTCGAACCGGACGCTCTCGGTCGGGGAGAGGGCGTTGAGGGCGTAGGCCCCCGTCAACGTGTGCGTGTCCTGACCCATCGTTCCCCTCACCAGTCCACCCCCAGACAGTCCCTGAGCCTGATCAGCCCGTCGCGCATGCGCGTCTTGATGGTGCCCAGGGGCGCCGACAGCAGCCCGGCCACCTCACGGTAGGAGTAGCCACCGTAGAAGGCCAGCCGCACCGACTGCTCCTGGAGCTCGGTCAGAGTGTCCAGACACCGGCGCACCCGTTCTCGTTCGAGCCGGTCGGTGGCCTCCTCGGCCACCTCGTCGTAGGGCCGCTGGGTGTCGGCCGCCGCCGCACGGGCCTCCCGGTCGCTGCTGGCCTGCTCGGACCGCACCCGGTCCACGGCCCTGCGGTGGGCGAGGGTCATCACCCAGGCCTGGGGGCTGCCCCGGCGGGCGTCGTAGCGGCAGGCGCTGCGCCACACCTCCACGAGCACCTCCTGCGTGACCTCCTCCGACTGGGCGGGATCACGCAGGATGCGCCGCACCAGCCCGTACACGGTGGGGCTGATGAGGTCGTAGACCCGGCCGAAGGCCTGCTCGTCGCCGCGCGCCACGAGGCCCAGCAGCTCCTCCAACCCGGGCGGGTCGGCGTCGTGCGCCGCGTCGTGCGGTACAGCGGCTGCCCTGTCCATCCGGACCCTTCTCGTCTCGGGGATGTGGTGCTCGTTCACTGCTCGACCGGGCTCCGGGAGGAGGCCCGGTCGGGTCCCCCGTGGGACCCGGACGGCCCGGCCTCAACGCGCGGACCGCCCGGGTGTCCTTCGGGAAAGCCTCTCATCAGGAGGGCATCAGCACCGTGTCGACGATGTAGACGGTCGCGTTGGAGGTCTGCACGTTGCCGCAGACCACGCGCGAGTCGCCGTTGACGGTGAAGTCCTCGCCGGAGCCCTCGGCGGTGACGTCGTCGCCCTGGAGCGAGGTGAAGGTACCGTCCTCCAGGGCCTCGGGAGCCTGCTCGCCCTCGACCACGTGGTAGGTCAGCACCTCGGTGAGCTGCTCCTGGTCGTCCAGCAGGGCGTTGAGGTCCTCCTCGGGGATCTTGTCGAAGGCCTCGTTGGTGGGCGCGAACACGGTGATGTCCTCAGCCGAGTTGAGCGTGTCGACGAGGTCGGCCTCGCCCACCGCCGTGACCAGGGTGGACAGCAGCGGGTTGTTGGACGCGGCAGTGGCGACCGGGTCCTGAGCCATGCCCTCGAAGCTGCCGTCGCCGTCCTCGGGGACCTCGGCGCAGCCCGGACCGAAGTTCTCCCCGGCGGTGGCGGTGCCCTCGTCCGTCTCCTCCTCCATGCCGGTGCCCTCGGTCTCCTCGGCCGCCCCGGCGTCCGTGTTCTCACCGGAGTCGTCCATGCCGCCACAGGCGGACAGGCCGAAGGCGAGCGCGGCGGCCGCGGCGGTGGCGGCGAGCGTGTTCCTGCGGGCGGTGGCGGTCATGCGGTTCATCGTGAACTCCCTTGTCGGTGACTGCGTTCTTGTCGGTCGGAGGGACGTCGGTCTGCGGGGGCGGCGGCTCGGAGCCGTTCGCCTCAGGTGGCCGTGAACCGGATCCGGTGCCAGCCGGTGGCACCGTCGGGGATCGGGTCCACGCGTTCGGAGGGTTGGGTGAAGCCGGTGGCGTCGGTGGCCCTGACCTCCACCGAGTGGGTGCCGGGGTCGACGGTGGTCTCGGTGACCCACTGGACCCAGGTGTCGATCCCGGGGACGGCGGCGAGCTCGGCCTCCCACCAGTCGCCGTCGTCCACGCGCACCTCCACTCCGGCGATCCCGGTGTGCTGGGCCCAGGCGACCCCGGCCAGCACCACCTCGCCGGACCCGACCCGGCCCAGCGGGGCGGGCACGTCGATCCGGGACATGGTCTTGATCGGAGCCCGCACGCCCCAGCCGCGCCGGGCCCAGTAGGCCTCGTCGTCGGCGAAGCGGGTCAGCCGGATGTCGGTGACCCACTTGGTGGCGCTGACGAACCCGTACAGGCCGGGGACCACCAGGCGGGCGGGGTGGCCGTGTTCGTGGGGGAGCGGCTCCCCGTTCATGCCCACGGCCAGGAGGGCGTCGCGGCTGTCCATGACCACCTCGGTGGGGGTGCCGCAGGTCCAGCCGTCGCTGGAGGTGCTGAGGATCTGGTCCGCTCCCGAGTGCACCCCGGCCTCGCGCAGGAGGTCGGCCAGGGGAAGCCGAGCCAGCGGGCGTTGCCGACCAGGTCCCCGCCGACCTGGTTGGACACGCACGCCAGGGTGATGTCGGCCTCGACGAGGTCGCGGGAGAGCAGCTCGTCCATGGTGATCTCGAACGGGCGGTCCACCCTGCCGTGCACGCGCAGCGTCCACTGGGCGGGGTCCGGCCGGGGGACCGTCAGGGCGGTGTCGATCCGGTAGAAGTCCGTGTTGGGGGTGGTGAAGGGTGCCAGTCCCGGAACGCCGAGGTCGGCGCCGGACGGCAGGGCGGGCAGCGGGGCGGCCGGGGCGGGCAGGGACAGCTGGGGTCCCGAGCCCGAGCCTCCCAGGAGGGTCGGCAGCGCGCGTCCGAGGGCACCGGCGGTGCCGGAGGCGGCCAGGACCCCGGCCGCGGTGAGCACGAAGCCCCTCCGGCCCGGTCCCCGGTCGGGACCCGCCTGGGGGACGCCGGGGGCGTCATCCCTCCCGTGCGGCTCCCGGTCCTGATCGTCGACCTCAGCGCCCTCTGCGGGCGCCCGCTCGGCGTCCGTCCCGTGCTCCGGCTCGGCGGCCGGTCCCTGCGCACGGGACGGAGCCGGGTCCAGGCGCCGCAGCAGCAGGGCGAGGGCGACGGCACCCGCGACCCCGCCGACGACCACGGCCGCGGCCGCCCCCAGGTCGTCGGCGCGGCGCAGGGCCACGGCGGTCAGCCCCGCCGCCGTGAACAGCCCCAGTCCCACGTATCCCGCCACGGGGCGGCGCGAAGCCACGACACCCAGGGCCGCCCCGGACAGGACCAGCACGAGCAGCACTCCGGTGACCAGCACGGCCTTGTCGGCCGTGCCGAAGAGCGCGATCGCCCATGACATGAGGAACGGGGGACTGTTGTCGACGAGCGCGTCGCCGACCGTCACCACCGGGGAGGTCACGCGAAGGAGCCCGGCGGCGAGTTCGCCGAAGCCGAGCGCGGCCCCCACGACGAGCAGGCCGAGAGCCGCCCCGGCGCCCCGGCGCCGCCCGTCGTGTGGCGGGGGCTGTTCCCCGCGTGTCCCGGTAGTCACATGGGGCATTCGGGGCCGGTAGGGAACCGGATTGGTCGACGGGCGGGTTTTTCGGGACCTCTTCTCCGCGCCCCCGGTGCGTTCTCCGTGCTCCCGGTGCGCTCCCCCGGCCAGCCCCGGTCAGGAGGGCAGGAGGAGCATGTCCACCACGTGCACGGTGGCGTTGGCGGTCCGCACGTCCGCGCAGACCACGGGCGAGTAGTCGTCCACTGTGTACTCGCCGGTCGTGCCGGAGGTGCGCACCCGGCCGCCGTTGAGGGCGTCGAACACGCCTCCTCCAGCTCCGCGCTGCCCACCCTGCCCGCGACGACGTGGTAGGTGAGCAGGTACGCCAGGCCGTCGGGGTTGGCCAGGAGGTCGTCGATCTCCTGGTCCGGGTACATGTCGAAGGCCTCGTTGGTGGGGGCGAACACGGTCATGTCCTCCACCGCGTCCAGTTCCCCGTCGAGTCCGGCCCGCTTCAGGGCGTCGGACAGGCGGCCCAGCACCGGACTTCCGGTGATGGCGGTGGCGAAGGGCTGGTCGGCCATCGCGTCGAGGCTGGCCCCGCCCTTGGAGGGGAAGTCGGAGCATCCGGGGCCGAAGTGCTCGGCCGCGCTCCCGACACCGGCCGTGCCCCTCCCGGTCTCCCGCTCCGCCCGGGGCTCCTCGTCGTCGCCCCCGGAGCCACAGGCTCCCAGGGTGAGGGTGAGCGCCACGGCGGTCGTCGTCGCGGCGAGAGTGGAACTGAGCATGCGTCACTCCTTCGAATGATGCCCTTCCGTCACCGAGATACGACGCTACGTGTCGGTAGGTTGTCGAGAGGCCCCCGACTCACGCTCCACGGGCACGAACACACCGCGCCTCCGCCCGGCGGACCACCCCGGTGGAGGCGGCGGCCCGGTGCCACGGCGGAAGAATCCCCCATACGGGTCACCCCTGGCCAGGGAGGTTGACGGCGCCCCTAGGGGGACGCAGTGGTCGGTTCGACCCCGTGAGTGCTGGAGGATGTTGCCCGTACGTCTCCTCAACGATCGGAGTTCCCCCACATGGCGCGGAAGACGCCCCTCACCGTGGTCGCGCTCATGGTCTCTGGCAGCCTCCTGCTCAGCGGCTGTACCCCCGTGTCCGACTGGTGGTCGGAGACCTTCGGCGACGCGTCGGGCCCGCCGGAGGTGAAGGAGGAGTTCCCCTACGTCCGCGAGGGCCGGATCTTCCAGGACACCGGGCAGGACGCCGAGATGCGCTTCTCGATCACCGGCCTGGAGCGCACCGACGAGTACACGGTCATGCACTACGAGGTCACCTACCTGGACGACTTCGCCGGACCCAACCGGAACCTGAGCATGGCCCACACGCTCGTCGACCCCCTGACCGGTCGCGTGTACCGGCAGTTCCTCGACGAGGGGGGACTCAAGTACGGATCCGAGAGCCCGAACGAGGACGGCCTCTACCCCGTGCACGACGGTGTGACCAACGAGTACACCCGGTACTTCCCCGGATCCCCGACGAGGTGTCCCAGGTGACCTTCGTCGGCAGCGGTCTGGGCGCGATGACCGGCATCCCCGTCCAGGACGTGGACGAGGAGAGGGCGGACCCCGAGAACCCGAACGGGCCGGACCACCTCAGCCTCGACGACCCGCCCGGGCGCGGCGAGAACCTGACCTTCGCCAACCGCCGTCCCGACGAGGACGCGGTGGCCGACGAGGGCTGGGTGCAGAGCTTCGTGGACTCCGAGATCGCCTCCACCACGCGTGACGGCGACCGCGAGATCATCTCGCTGCACTCGGACGTCATGTTCGAGTTCGACCGCTCGGACCTGACCGACACCGCCGCCGACGTCGTGCGCCGGGCCGCGACCACGCTGGCCAACAACGTCGACCCCGACGACCCCACCATCACCGTCATCGGCCACACCGACGGCATCGGGGACGCCTCGTACAACGACAACCTGTCCGTGGAGCGCGCCGAGACCGTGCGCAACCTCCTCGCGGAGGAACTCGGCACCGACTACCAGTTGGAGGTCGAGGGCCGGGGCAAGCGCGAGCCGATCGCCCGTGAGGGCGGTCCCGACGACGAGGAGGCCCGCGCCCGCAACCGCCGCGTCGAGTTCTCGTACGTCTTCAACCCCACCGTCGAGGCCACCGAGGACGAGGAGTACGACGACGACGGCCTGGGCGTGGCCCAGCGCAACGTCACGTGGCCCGCGCCGTACAGCGACGACCCGGGCTCCGTGGTCGCCGAGGGGGAGAAGGACGGCATCCGCCTGGAGATCCACGCGCTCCGCCGCGACGGTGCGTACGTCATCGGCACGGTGGCGATGACCAACACCACGGACGAGCCGCTCACCCCCGAACTCGGGGGCTCCGAGACGGTCGCGGGCGGACCCGAGCAGTTCAACAAGGGAACCCTCGGCGGCTTCCAGCTCTTCGAGCCGGAGAACGGCCTGGTCCGCTACGTGGCCCAGATGGACTTCGGGGACGGGCGCTACAGCAGCTTCGCCGAGGAGGTCCACATGATCCAGCCCGGCAACACCCACGAGCTGGTCGCGGTCTACCCCGCGCCCCCGTGGACGTGGAGGAACTGACCCTGCGCGCGGGTCCGTTCGGTGAGTTCGAGGAGATCCCGGTCGAGTACTGACCCGGGACCGACGGGGGCCGCCGACCACGGGTCGGCGGCCCCTCTCACGTTCCGGGCCGGTCCACGAGTCGACCCGCGTTCGACCGGCTTCGCCCCCTGTGACCGAACTGGTCCCGATTTCGTGACGAAGTGTCGCCGAAGCCGGTTAACGTCGGTCCCCAGACGCGCCGTGAGCGGGAACCCGCGACCGGGCCCGCACGTCTGAACGACGTACACGTCCCCCGGCGGGCTCCCGCTCCGCCGCCCTGTCCCCAGAGAGGGAGCCCCATGTCCCACCCCCACGACCCGAACCAGCCCTACGGCTCCGAGCAGCCTTACGGCCAGCAGCCGCCGTACGACCCGAACCAGCCCCTCCGTACGACCCCAACCAGCCGTACGGCCAGCAGCCCCCGTACGACCCCAACCAGCAGCCGTACGGGGCGCAGCAGGGTCCGTACGACCCCAACCAGGGCCCCTATGACCCCAACCAGGCCCCGTACGACCCGAACCAGCCGTACGGCGGGCAGCCGCCCTACGGCGCCCCGCCGGTGCCGCCGAAGTCCGGCATGTCGACGGGCAAGAAGATCGGTCTCGGGTGCGGTGGGTGCCTCGGCGTCATCCTGATCCTGCTGCTCATGGTCGGCTGCGTGGTCGCGCTGAGCGGGGACGAGGACACCTCCTCCTCCACGGGTGCCAGCTCCTCGGACACCGAGGAGGCCGCGGTCGAGGAGGGCGAGGAGTCCGAGGAGGCCGCCGAGGAGGAGCCCGCCGAGGAGGTCTCCGACATCGTCCTGACCGCCTCCCACGCGGGCACGGCCGGTGACACGATCGACGACACCGTGTACACCGTCATCGACGTCACCGTCGAGAACAACGGCGACGAGCCGCTGGAGGTCAACCCGATCTACTTCAACGTGATCCTGGCCGACGGGACCGTCCGGTCGGACTGGGCGGACGCGATCTTCGCGGACATCAACCCGCTCTCCGCCGTCACCCTGAGCCCCGGCCAGCGCGTCGAGGGCCAGATCGCGGTGGTCGGTGACGACGTCGACGTCGCCTCCGTCGAGATGGACGAGATGTTCGGTCTCGGGCAGAGCATCACCACCGACATCACCTGAGTCCACGCGGCCGGGAACGGCCCCGGTCGGCGCACGTGCGCCGACCGGGGCCGTTCCGCGTCAGCCACCCGTTCCACGGGTCAGACGGCGAGGAGCCGCCGGACGCTGTCGCTCTCCTCCTCGGTGAGCTTCAGCGAGGCGGCCACCATGTTCTCCTCCAGGTGCTCGACCCGCGAGGTGCCCGGGATCGGCAGCATCACCGGTGAGCGGTGCAGCAGCCAGGCCAGCGCGAGCTGGGCCGGGGTCACCCCGCGCTCGGCCGCCATCGGGGCCAGGGGGAGTCCGGGCCCGCCAGCACCCCGCGCCCGATCGGGGACCAGGGCAGGAAGGCGATCCCGTCCTGCTCGCACCGCTCCAGGACGTCCTCACAGCGGCGCTGGAGGGGGCTGTACTCGTTCTGCACGGAGGCGATGGGCGTGGTCTTGCGGGCGGTCCGGAGCTGCTCCCGCGTCACACCGGTCAGACCGATGTGGTGGATCTTGCCCTCCTCGCGCAGTTCCACGAGGGCGCCCAGCTGCTCGGACAGCGGCACCTCCGGGTCGATCCAGTGGAGCTGGAGCAGGTCGACGCGCTCCAGACCCAGGTTGCGCAGGCTCGACTCCACCTGTCGCTTGAGGTGCTCGGGCCGTCCGTTGGCCTCCCACTCCCCGGGGCCGGGGTGCGTCATCCCCGCCTTGGTGGTGACGAGGAGGTCGGCGGGGTAGGGGTGCAGGGCCTCGCGGATGAGTCGCTCGTTCACCTCGGGGCCGTAGGAGTCGGCGGTGTCGATGAGGGTGACGCCCAGCTCGACCGCGCGCCGCAGCACGGCCACGGCCTCGTCGCGGTCCCCGGGCTCTCCCCACGCGCCGGGACCGGCCAGCTGCATGGCGCCGAAGCCGAGGCGGTGCACGGGGAGGTCGCCGCCGATGGCGAAGGTCCCCGACTGGCTGGCGAGGTCCGGTGTGGTGTGTACGTCGGTCACGGGAGGTTCCTTCCGGGCGGCACGGGGCCGCTTGACACGGGGCGGGCGGAGGGGGATCGGGCCACGACGTGCGGGACCAGGCTCGCTGCGGAGCTGCGGGAAGAATCCCAGCAGGTGGGGGCGGTGGCAAGGAACCTCTGAGCGCGTCGGTGAGGTGATGCGGAATCCGGGTCGGCCCGGGGGCGGGTACGTCCGCCGACGGTGCTTTTGCCTGGTCGGGCGGGGGTGAACCGGGCCACCCGGTTCACCCGGAGACGCGTGAGGGGCCGCCGACACCGGTCGGCGGCCCCTCACGTCGGGGTCGGTCGGGCTCCTAGTCGCGGATCTGCCCCGCGGCCTGGAGGACCACCCGCTCCAGGTCGCCGCGCTCGACGTCCTCGAAGTAGGCGATCGCGGTCACGTGGAAGTCGCCGGGCAGCTGGAGGTACAGGTGGCGGCTGGAGCCGTCCACCGTGCCGACGTACTCCAGGTCGCCGCCCAGGTCGTCGGAGTCCTCCGTGTGGTAGGTGTCCACGTCCACGTCGACGTCGACCTCCCAGTTCATCTCCGCCTCGGCACCGGGGACCCGGACGACGTCCGGATTGGCGCTCGGGTCGGCGCCCGAGGTGAACACGAGCGTGAACGACGGGGTCCCGGGCTCCGTGCCGCCGTCGCTGAACGTGCAGGAGAGCTGTTCGGCGTCCTCGATCCCCTCGATCTCCCCGCTCTCCTCGGTCAGTACCTGGCCCGGTGCCAGGTCCCCGACGATCTGCGCGGCACCGGCCGCCTCACAGGACGCGGGGAGGCCGTAGGCGGAGGTCTCCTCCTCCGGCTGGTCCTCGTCGGGGCTCGGGCTGGCGCTCGCCTCCTCCTCGGGGGAGTCCGCGCCGCCTGACGACATGCTCAGGTCCAGGTCGAGGTCGACCACGTCGCAGCCGACGAGGACGACACCGCCGATCACGACTGCGGCGACGGCCGTGCCCAGGCACGAGAGGGGTGAGGACGGGATCAGGCGCATGGGTGGCTTTCGGTTCGGGGGTGCGCCGGGCGGAGGCGGCTCCGGCGGGGGACACAGGGAAACCTAGCAAGTCCGGGGCGCCGGGGAGGTCCCCCGCACGGGGCGGGGGCGGGACGGGACGATCCGGCCTCAGTGTCCGGTTCCTGGAATGTCAGAATCAGTATCGGTAATAGTCTGAAATGGAAGGGGCCTCAGGTGCGAGTGTGATTTATGACCGGTTTCGCGCCTGGTATCCCTTTTCGGTATCGTGTGACCCCCTTCCCCACAACCCCTCCGGAGTGCCCCCCGACATGCTCGACACGGACATTCGCCTCGAGTGGTTCGTCTCGTTTCTGGCGGTGGTCGACACCGGGAGTTTCGTCGCCGCGGCGGAGTCCACTCGCAGGTCACAGCCGCGAGTCAGCCAACACGTCGCCGCGCTCGAACGGGAGATCGGCCAACCGCTCTTCGACCGGAAGAAACGACCGGTCCAGCTCACCGAGGCGGGCGGCGCGCTGGCCGTCCAGGCCCGCAACGTCCTGCGCGCACTGGAGCGGGCCGAGTCCGCGATGGCGCCCTGGCGCGGCGGCACGCGCGGCATCGTCTCCCTGGGCTCCTACCCCAGCGCCAGCGCGGCCTTCGTACCCGGGCTCCTCCAGTCCCTGGCCGACAGTGACCCGGACATCAAGGTGGTACTCACCGAGCACGCCACCCTCGAACTGGACGAGGCCCTCGCGGGAGGCGGCATCGACCTCTACCTCAGGCCCATGACCCCCGAGCCCGCCTCCCCTCCGTGGTCAGCAGGCCCCTGTGGGCCGAGCCCCTGGTCGTCGTGCACGCCGAGGACCACCCGCTCTCCGACGTCCCCGACCCCGTCCCCATGGCCGCCGTCGCCGCGCACCCCATCGTGGTCATAGGCCGCCTCGACGCCCCCGAGACCGCGGAGTTCGAGTCCTACCGCGTCTTCCAGGAACACGGTCTGACCATCACCCCCGTCCAGGCCACCAACCAGCCGCAGACGCTCGTGTCGCTGGTCGCGCACGGGATCGGGGTCGGCGTCACCAACTGGCTGGCCGCCTGGAGCGCCGACACCAAGGGGTCCGGGTGCGCCCCTCGAAGGCGCCCCCGGCGCCGCGTGGCCGTCTGCTGGGACTCCACCCGGGCGCTCA
The DNA here is from genome assembly GCA_018388625.1 of Nocardiopsis eucommiae. Taxonomy (GTDB): domain Bacteria; phylum Actinomycetota; class Actinomycetes; order Streptosporangiales; family Streptosporangiaceae; genus Nocardiopsis; species Nocardiopsis eucommiae. Next base: position 149,813 of record CP074402.1, read on the forward strand.
CCCCTGCGGCGCGGAGAATTCTCCAGGCTGTAACCGAAGCGCCCCGACCTGCGGGAACACTGCCGACGCGGGTGCGGAACGCAGAACGCGGCGAGGAGTAGGCCACGCGGACCGGGCAGTATTCGCTTTCCTAATAAGGGTATAAGCGAATGGAACTTCACGGTTGGGCCGATATCCCGATACGGTCGGCAAGCGAAAGCATGAAAGTTCCGGACGACTCCTCGTCCTCCGGAGCTTCGCACGCCCTCCAACCCCATTCCCTCACCGCCGCGCGGGCGGGTTCCAGGTGCGTCTTCCACCAGTGGAAACGGCACGTGCAAGCGTTCGTGTGAGGGCGCACACCCCGTACCGGAAGAACCTCATGCAGCGATTTCCGCTCACGCCCCTTTCCCTTGTCTGTTCCGTCGCGCTGCTCGCCACAGCGTGCGGCGGCGGGTCCACCGTCGACGAGGACGTGGAGGGAGCCAGCGGCTCCGTCAGCGGCTCCCTCAACGCCGGATACGTGTCCGCGATCGACCAGATCGGCCTCCCTGTCGGTACCGAGATCGGGTACTTCGAGGACCACGGCCTGGACGTGACCCTGGCCGACCCGTTCCCCACGGGCGTCGACGCGATCAACGCGCTGGAGGCGGGTGAGGTCGACATCATCCAGGTCGGCGTCCCGGCCCTGGCCGCGGCGGGCGAGGGCGTGGACCTGGCCCTGGTCGGCAACTACACCGGCTCGGCCGTCCAGCGCAGCATCGACGAGACGGCCGCGATCGTCGCCGCCGAGGACTCCGGCATCGACCCGAAGGACCTCACCACGCTGGAGGACGCCAAGATCGGCACGACCTTCGGCTCCATCAACCACCTGTACCTGCTGGGCCTCCTCAAGGACCTGCGGATCGACCCGGACGACGTCGAGATGGTCAACACCGCGCCGCCGGACATGCCCGTCGCCCTGGAGACCGGCGGCATCGACGCCGCCGTCATCTGGGACCCGTGGCCGATCACCATCACGGACCAGGTCGAGGGCTCCGAGGAGATCCTCCGAGGCGGCGGCTACATCCCCTTCATCGGGTACATCATCACCACTCCGGAGTACCTGGAGGAGAACGGTGAGATGGTCGAGGCCTTCCTCACCGCCCGCGCCGCCACCGACCAGTGGATCCGGCAGAACCCCGAGGACGCCGCCGACTCCGCCGCGCGCTGGCTGACCGGCACCGAGCCGGATGTCGCCCAGGCCGCCATGGAGTACAACATCGCCCAGCTCGACGGCCGCTTCTCCGCCTGCAACTACCTGGCGCTGGACACCGTCGCGCTCCTGCTGGAGGAGCAGGGCCAGCTGGAGTACGAGACCGACATCAACGACCTGTTCGTCCCGGGCCCGATCCTCTCCGTCGAGGAGAACAACCCGGAGCTGTTCGACGATCTCCCCGAGGTTCCCAACACGGCCGAGATCGAGGCCGACCACACGTTCATCCGTGAGGTCGACCAGGAGGCGTGCGCCGTATGACGCACGGCCCGACGCGTGGTTCCGGACGCACCGCGCGATCCGGTACGGCCGCCCCACGCCGCGGCCGTACCGGAGACCGGGCCGCCGGTTTCCTCTGGTTCGTGCTGCCGTTGGTCGCCCTGGTGGGAGCCTGGGCGGCCGCGGTGGCCGTGACCGGGGTGCCGAAGCGGGTCTTCCCGCAGGTCACCGATGTCGCCGAGGCCCTGTGGTCCATGGCGGTCAGCGGAGAGCTGGTCCGGCACCTGAGCGCGAGCCTGTACCGGGTGCTGGTGGGCGCGGTCATCGCGATCGTCACCGCGATCCCGTTCGGGATCGCCCTCGGCGCCAGCCGGATCCTCTCCGCCTTCTTCACCCCGCTGCTGCGCTTCTCCGTGGCACTCGCCGGGATCGCCTGGATCCCCGTGGCGACGCTGTGGCTCGGCTACGGCGACGGCGCGGTCATCTTCATCGTGTGGAACGCGATGTTCTTCGCGCTGGCCTACAACACCATGCTGGGCGTGCGCAGCATCCCCGGTGAGCTGCTGAGGTCGGCGCGTTCGCTGGGGGCCGGACCGTGGCGGCTGTTCTGGGAGGTCCTGCTCCCCGGCGCCCTGCCGAGCGTGGTCAGCGGCCTGCGGATCGGCCTCGGCTACGGCTGGCGCGGCCTGGTGGCGGCGGAGATCATCGCGACCAGCGCCGGTCTGGGCTACGCGCTGTTCCTGGCCCAGACCTCGTTCTCCACCGACGTCATCATCGCCTCGATGGTGATCATCGGTGTCCTGTGGCTGTTGATGGACCGCCTCCTGCTCGCTCCGCTGGAGCGGAACACCGTGGAGCGGTGGGGCATGACGGGGGTGGTCGCTGATGCGGTCGTTCGGTGAGATTTCCGGCGGGACCGTCCGACCCGCCGGGACCGCTGCGGCGGGCGGCGGCTCCCCTCGGGGGCCGCGCCCGCACGGGCGGTCCGACGCAGGGCCCCGCTGCACAGGAGGGTGTGGCTCCGGCTCACCCGCAGCCCGGCCTTCCGCACGCTGGGCCCGTTCGTGCCGGTGATCGCCCTGTGGTGGGTCCTGGCGGAGAGCGGGCTCTTCCCGCAGGCGTTCTTCGTGGGCCCCGACCGGGTGGTGCTGGAGTTCGTCGAGCTGCTCCGCAAGGGCATCCTCGTCGGCTACCTGGGCGACTCCCTGGAGCGCCTGGCCTACGGGGTCGGTTTCGGTCTGCTCATCGGTCTCCCGATGGGCTTCCTCACCGCCCTGTTCTGGCGGCTGCGCAAGGCCGTGTGGCCGATCCTGCTGTTCTTCCAGGCGATCGCGGACATCGCGTGGCTGCCGATCGTCATCGTGTGGTTCGGGTTCAGCCTGACCGCCGTCACGTTCGTCATCGTCTACACGATCGTCTTCCCGCTCATGCTGAGCGTGGTCTCCGGGGTCGAGCAGGTGCCCAAGGAGCTGATCCGGGCCGCGCGCAGCCTCGGCGCCGGTCGGGTCCGGGTGTTCTTCGAGGTGATCCTGCCGGGCGCGCTGCCGTCCGTGGCCACCGGTGTGCGCACCGGCCTCGGTTACGGCTGGCGGGCGCTGGTGGCGGCGGAGATCATCGTCGGCACCAGCGGGATCGGATTCATGATGTTCGACGCCCGCCGGGTGGGCGACGTCAGTCAGGTGTTCCTCGGCATGGTCGTGCTCGGGGTGCTCTGGTACATGCTCGACGCGCTGGTGCTCGCTCCGTTCGAGCGGGCCACCGTGGAGCGGTGGGGGTTGGTGCGAAGCATGGAGGACGACAGATGACCGCGTTGGTGATCGAGCACCTGGAGAAGGTCTACACCGACTCCTACAGCGGGGACGAGGTCGTCGCGATCGGCGACGTCTCCTTCACGGTGGAACGGGGCGAGTTCGTGTCGGTCCTCGGACCGAGCGGCTGCGGCAAGACCACCGTCCTCAACACCGTGGCGGGCTTCGCCGACCCCACCTCGGGGACGGTGTCGGTGGACGGCCGCGAGGTCAGCGGACCCGGCCCCGACCGGGGCGTGGTGTTCCAGGGGCACGCGCTGTTCCCGTGGAAGACCGTGCTCGGCAACGTGGTCTTCGGGCTGCGCATGAAGGGCGTGAAGCGGCGCGAACGCGAGGAGCGCGGCCGCGAGTTCCTGGAGCTCGTGGGGTTGGCCGGGTTCGAGAACCGCTACCCGCACGAGCTGTCCGGTGGCATGCGCCAGCGGCTGGGCGTCGCCCGCGTGCTGGCCAACGAACCCGCCGTGATGCTCATGGACGAACCCTTCGCGAGCATCGACGCGCAGACCCGGCGCCGGCTCCAGGAGGACCTCACCCGGATCTTCGAGGAGCGCCGACCCACGGTGTTCTTCGTGACCCACGACATCGACGAGGCGGTCTTCCTCTCCGACCGCGTGGTGGTGCTGTCCCCACGGCCCAGCACGGTCCAGGAGATCGTCACCGTGGACCTGCCCCGCCCGCGCACCTGGAAGGCGGCGGTCGACCACCCCGGCTTCCGGGAGACCGTCGCCCGGATCAACGGGCTCCTGGCGGTCGACGCCGTCCGGGACCGGGACGGCGCCGGCGACCAGGAGAGTGACGGGAGCGCCGCAGATGTCCGCTAGGTCCCTCGGGTCGCGGGCGGTCCGCAGCGCCACCCTGCGGCGGATCGCGCTGGTGCTGCTCCTCGTCCTCCTCTACCAGGTGTGGCTGGGGGTCCAGGCGGTCGGCAAGGCCGAGCCCGGTCTCGCGGGCGCCCCCGACGAGCGGGGCCGCTTCGACGTGGACGTGGTCCTCGGCTTCCAGCCGGAGCGTTACCACTTCCTCCGGCTCCAGGACCACGGACGGGTCGCCGGGACCACCGACACCACCGTCCACCTCAGAGGGGTGTCACCGGCCGGGGTCGACGCACTCGCCCGCGAGTACTGGATCGAGTCCCTCGCCGTCCCGGATTCCGACGCCTAGAAGGAGCAGCGCATGGAGACAGCACCGGGGGACGTCCCCGAACCCAGGTCCGATGACGGGACCGTCGTGGTCGTCGGGGGCACCAGCGGCATCGGTGCGGCGGTCGCCGCCCGCTTCGCCGACCGGGGCCGCCGCGTCGCCGTCTGCGGCCTGGGCGCCGAGCGCGCCCCGGCCGGGCTCCGGGAACGGGCCGAGGTCACCGAGCTCGACGTCACCGGCGAGAACGCGCTGGAGGAGTACCTCTCCTCCTTCTCACGCGTGGACGCGCTGGTCAACGCTGCCGGGATCATCCGCAGGCACGAGGAGTTCGATCCGGCGGTGTTCGCGAGGGTCGTGGAGATCAACCTGACCTGCGCCATGCGGGCGTGCGTCGCCGCCCGGCCCGCCCTGGCGGCGGCCGGGGGCAGCATCGTCAACGTCGCCTCGATGCTCAGCTTCTTCGGCGGTCCCCTGGTCCCCGCCTACAGCGCCAGCAAGGGCGGCGTCACCCAGCTCACGAGGTCGCTCGCGGTCGCCTGGGCGTCCCAGGGCATCCGGGTGAACGCGGTCGCGCCCGGCTGGATCCGCACCGAGCTCACCGAGGGGTGCGCGCCGACGGGGAGGCCGAGGCCCGCATCCTGGGCCGCACCCCGATGGCCCGCTGGGGCGACCCGGCCGAGGTCGCCGGGGCGGTCGAGTTCCTGTGCGGCCCGGACGCCGGGTTCGTCACGGGGGCGGTCCTCCCGGTCGACGGCGGCTACCTGGCCGCCTGACCCCCGCCCCTCCCGGCTCTCCCCCGTTCCGTCCCACCCCGTCCACCTGGAGGAACCGTGTCACCGAACCGAGCTCCCGTCATCAACCCCTCCGCCGGGATCCCCGACGAGATCGCGATCCCGGCCGTCCCCGAGGACCCGCGCATGTGGGTGCCGCAGGCCCGAACGTGTGGTTCCGGCCGCTGATGCTCAACACCGTCACCGGTCAGTGGTGCAACCTGCTCAAGGTCACCGCGTCCGGGATCGTCTCCCGGCACCGCCACCCCGGCGCGGTCTTCGGCTACGTGATCGAGGGCCGCTGGCACTACTACGAGCACGACTGGGTGGCCGAGGCCGGTCACTTCGTCTACGAGCCGCCGGGCGAGATCCACACCCTCGCCGTCCCCGAGGACTGCGACCACATGGTCACCTTCTTCAACATCAGCGGCGCGATGGTGTACGTGGACGAGGACGGCACCCAGACCGGGTACGAGGACGTCTTCACCAAGATCGAGATGGCCCGCGCCCACTACGCCTCCGTGGGCCTGGACGGCTACGTGGAGTCGCTCATCCGCTGACGCGGACGGCACGCGAGCGTGATCCCCTGACGGGGCCGGCCCCCGGACGGCGGGGGACCGGCCCCGTCCTCGTGCGTGCGGCGCCTCGGCGGGCACGCGGACACGCCACGGCTCCCGTCGGGCCGGGGCAGCGCCCCGGTCCGTGGGCAGAATGAGGAGGCCAAGGGCGCGGGCACCGTCGCCGGGAACCCGCGCCGTCCGATCGCCCACGAAGGAGGGCGCGTGCCCGAGGTGAGAGTCGACGACGAGTTCGCCACCCTGAGGACGGTCATCGTGTCCCGCTCCGAGCTCGGGCTGCCCGACACCCCTCCCGAGACCTGGGACACGGACTTCCTCGGGCCCGACGTGGCCCGTGCGGCCACCCCCGGCGCGGACCTGGACCGGGACCTGCCGGACCTCGCCCGGGCCCTGAGACGCGAACGCGGGGAGCTGTCCGCGCTCCTGGAGTCCCACGGCGTCGAGGTGCTCCACCCCCGCCCGCTCACGGCGCACGAGAAGGAGGCCGCCCAGGGGCGCGGCTACGCCAACTTCTTCGTCCGCGACCCGCTCGTCACCATCGGCAACCTGGTGATCGAGGGGTCGCTGAGGTTCCCCTACCGGCGGGGCGAGGTCCTTCCGGTGCGCGACCTCCTGCGGGAACGGGTGGACCCCGCGGACTCCGTGCACGTGGCCGTCCCCGCTCCGGAGGTCCCCGAACCGGGGGACGCGTCGTTGGGGGAGGGCCCCTTCCTCGAGGGCGGTGACGTCCTCGTGCTGGGACGGCGGATCCTGGTGGGGGTCTCCGGTCTGGCCACCAACACCGCCGGGGTGTCCTGGCTGCGGAAGTTCCTCGCGCCCCACGGATACACGGTGGAGACGGTCCGGCTCCACCCGAGGATGCTGCACCTGGACTGCGCGCTGGGCCTGGTGCGCGAGGGGCTGATGATCGTGTGCGAGGAGGCCCTCCTCGACGGGGTGCCGGAGTCCCTCCGGTCGTGGCGGTCGGTCCCGGTGAGCTTCGACCAGGCCACCGCGCTCGCCACCAACGGACTCCCGCTGAGCCCGGACACCTACGTCACGGACCCCGAGTTCACGGACGTCGGTGAGCGACTGGAGGCCCTCGGGGTCCGTGTCGAGTACGTCGACCTCCGGGCCACCCGTTCCCTGGGCGGCGCCTTCCGGTGCAGCACGCAACCCCTGCTCCGGCACGGTTGAGACGGCCGCGACGCACGAACGACGGGGCCGGTCCCCGACCGGGGACCGGCCCCGTCCGCGTCACGGGCGCGCGCGGGATCAGTAGTTGATCATGTGCCCGGCCAGGCCGTGCACCGCTTCCTTGACCGCCTCGCTGAGGGTCGGGTGCGCGTGGATGTTGCGGGCCACCTCGTGCACGGTCAGGTCCCACTGCTGGGCCAGGGTCAGCTCGGGCAGCAGCTCGGTGACGTCCGGGCCGACCATGTGGGCGCCCAGGAACTCCCCGTACTTCCCGTCCGAGATGATCTTCACGAAGCCCCGGGTGTCACCCAGGCCGTGCGCCTTGCCGTTGGCCATGAACGGGAACTTGGCGACCTGGACGTCGTACCCCGCCTCCCGCGCCTCCGTCTCGCTGTAGCCGAAGCTGGCGATCTGCGGCTGGCAGTAGGTGGCGCGCGGGATGAAGCGGTAGTCGATCTCCTGGGTCTCGGCGTCCGCGATGGTCTCCACCGCCACGATCCCCATCGCCTCGGCCGTGTGCGCCAGCATGAGCTTGGCGGTCACGTCGCCGATCGCGAAGATGTGCGGGACGTTGGTGCGGCCCCGGCCGTCGATCTCGATCGCGCGCCGTTCGGTCAGCTTCACGCCGGTCTTCTCCAGGCCGTAGCCCTCGACGTTGGGCGCGAACCCGATCGCCTGGAGGAGCTTGTCCGCCTCCAGCGTCTGCTTCTTCCCGTCCGCGCCGGTGACGGTGACCCTCACGCCCTCGCCGGTGTCCTCGACCGTCTCCACCCTGGTGGAGGTCAGGACCTTCACGCCGAGCTTCTTGTAGGCGCGGGCGATCTCCTTGGAGACCTCCTCGTCCTCCATCGGCACGACGCGGTCGAGGAACTCCACGATGGTGACGTCGACGCCGTAGTTGCGCATGACGTAGGCGAACTCGACGCCGATGGCGCCCGCGCCCGCGATGATGATGCTGCCGGGGAGCTCCTCGCTGAGGATCTGCTCCTCGTAGGTGACGACCCGCTCGGACAGCGAGGTGCCCGGGATCAGCTTGGTGGAGGAGCCCGCCGCGATCACCGCGTTGTCGAAGGTGACGGTCTCGGTCGAGCCGTCCTCGCCGCGCACCTCGATCGTGTGGTCGTCGACGAAGGTGCCGCGCCCGTCGAGCTCGGTGATCTTGTTCTTCTTCATCAGGAAGTGGACGCCCTTGACCCGGCCGTCCGCCACCTGGCGGCTGCGGCTGAACGCCTTGCCGTAGTCGAACTCCACGGTCCCGTTCACCTTGATGCCGAAGTCGTCGGCCTCGTTGTTGAACAGGTGGGCGAGCTCGGCGTTGCGCAGCAGGGCCTTGGAGGGGATGCAGCCCACGTTGAGGCAGACGCCGCCCCAGTACTTCTCCTCGATGACGGCCGCCCTGAGGCCCAGCTGGGCCGCGCGGATCGCGGCGACGTAGCCGCCGGGCCCGGCGCCGAGGACGACCAGATCGAAGTGTTGCTGTCCCATGACGGGATCTCCTTGAGTGTGTTTGTGACGCACCCAGCGCAGCCGGCTTGCCCGGGGTGTCGGATTGCCGAACGCCAGCCTAGCCAAGGAGCCCGTCTCCGCGCGCGACCCTGTGCGACGGGGTGATGACTTTCAGGCGTCGTCGCTGTTGGGAGGCTTGGGGGTGGTGGGAACATCCCGGACCGGCTTCTCGGTGGTCCCGGCGGCGGGCTCCTCCCCGGCGGCGATGCGGGCCGTCTCGGCGTCGTAGGCCTCGGCGGCGTCGGCGAGCGCCTGGGCCCTGCGTGCCCGCTGGTCCCTGATGGCGCCGTAGGTGGGGATCGCCGCCATGCCGAAGATGAGCGCGAGCGTCAGCCACATCGCGTAGCTGTCGACGAGCAGGACCACGTCCACCCCCGCCTGCCCCGAGCCGTACCCGACGGCCGCCACGACGGAGGTGATCATCAGGGCGCCGAGGGCGTCCAGCAGCATGTAGGTGCTCAGACGCATCCCGTTCACCCCGGCCACGATGTTGGGGATGCCCGCGGGAACGCCCGGCAGGTAGCTCAGCGGGATCAGGAGCCGCATCACCCACGGGTTCATGGTCTGGAGGCGCGCGGCGAACCGTCGACCGCGCTCGCTCGGGATCAGGAAGGTGATCATGCCCTGCCCCCAGCGGCGGCCCACCCACCAGAACAGCCAGTCGATCTTCACCTTGCCGACCACGCCCGCGACGATCACGAGCCACAGCGGCGCCTCACCGATGCTGGCGAAGGCCGCGGCGGCGCCGACGGCCGCGTGGCTGCCGGTGACGAAGGCGAGGGGATGGCGTGGTCCGCGATGAAGAGCGGACGCAGCGGCATGGTGAGGAGGAAGAACGCCGGGATGCCGACGAGCATCCAGGCCAGGACCCTGTCCTGCCGTGTCATCGTGCTGGGCCAGGGGCGCTGGTTCCGCCACTGCTCCTTGGCCCTGAGCGTCTCCTCCTCGTCCCAGGCCCGGCCCGCCTCCGTGAGCGCCTCCTCACGGGTGGGCCGTGGGGAGTCACCGTCGCCGTCCGGGCGACCGTGGTCCTGGGGGTGTCCCTCGTCGTCATCATGTCCTCCATGATTCCGTGGGCCGACGCCCGGCCCACAGTCCCAGCCATCACCGGCATCGTGTGAGGGGCGCGGTGCGAGGGGATGACAGTTGTCACGTACCCGCTGCCCGCGCGCCCGAGGAGGGTGGGGGCGGGGTGCGTGTCGGTCGGGTTCCGCGCCCGCGCGGGGCGGGGAGCGCGCGGGGGCCGGTTCAGCGTCCGGGCGGTCCCATGGGCCACTTCCAGTGCGGGGCCCAGGTGCTGCTGTCCGAGACTCCGGGGGCATCGGCGGCAGCAGCCGGGCGCCGGGCGGCCGGTCGTCGGAGGGGGAGGGTCGGCGGCGGGGGTGCCCGGGGCCGGGTCCTCGAAGGGGCCCGGATCGGAGAGGGAGCGGGGTTCGCGCCACTCGGGCTCGTCGAGGGGGAGCCGAGGGGGTCGTCGAGACCCGGACCGGGGAGAGCGCGCCGGACCAGGCGGCGGGGACGGTGAAGTCGTCGAGCTCGTCCTCGTCGTCCTCGTCCTCCTTGGGCGGACGTGCCGGTGGGTCGAACAGCGAGGCCGGGGTGTCGGGGAACACCGGGGCCGCCCCGGGGTTGATGGTGACGTCCTCGAAGGACGACGACAGACCGCCGCCGGGGGCGTCAGCGTCCGGGTCCAGAGCGGCGAACGGCGCCGACATCGGCCCGGAGTCCACCTCCGCGAAGTGCGCGGCCTCCCCGAAGTGCCGGGGCGGGCGCCCGTGCGCCCCGGTGTCGTCGTTCTCCAGCGGCGGAGCCTGCGGGTGGCGGACCGTTCCGGCCGGATGCGTGCGCGCCCACCAGGCCGTCGCCTGGTCCGGGCGCAGTTCCTCCAGCACCGTGAGGGAACCGGTGATGTGCGGGTGACGGCGCCCGGCCCGCCAGGAGTGCAGCAGCGACTGCGGTTCCAGGACCAGGACCCGCTCTCCGTCCACCACCGGGACGTCCCCGGGGCAGGCCTCGTTCCCCACCCAGGTGCCGTCCCCGCCGACCAGGTCCCATTCGCCGCGTACGACGTCGGCCATCGGATCCACCGGGCCGTCCAGCGAGGCCGCGACCCAGCGCGGGTCCGGGCGCGTGCCGGGCAGGCGGTGCCCCTCCTTGCCGATCAGCGCGTCGGCGAGCAGGGTGTGGAGCTGGAAGTTGTCGCTCACCCCGTCGAAGGCGACCCGGAACCCCCTCCGGGAGGCGCGGTCCAGGACGATGAGCCGGTCCGCCTCGGACATCCGGAGGAGCTCGCCCACCTCACCGAACTCGTTCAGCCGCGTGGAGAGCGCCTGCACGATCTGGCCCAGCTCGTGCAGCGCGCCCGGGTCGGCGCGCACGGCGGCGCGCACGCCGGAGTCACCGAGCATGGCCTTGGCCGCGAGGCCGTAGCGGAGCGAGGTCCACCAGCCGACGGTGGCCAGCGGGGCGTTGTCCCCGAGGACCTGCTCCACCCGCTGCTCCTCGGCCTCGCCCGCGTCGTTCGGGGCGGGCAGCGGACCGCCGCCGGTCTTCTCCCACGCGTGGATGAAGGCCACTGCCGCCTGTCCGTAGCTGCCGAGCTGGCGCAGCACCTCCAGGCCCACCTGTCCGGCGGGCGCGCCGGACTCGACGAGGGCGCCGGCCAGGACCGACAGGTCGGCGGCGACCCCCGCGTGGGGTTCGCAGTCACCCAGGACCGGAGTCAGCGCCTCCAGCGCGATGGCCAACTCCTCCCGGGGTACCTGGGAGGAGAGCCGGAACACGTCGTGCACGGCCTCGGGGAAGCCGGGTGCCTGGCTGGCGGCGGTGTCGAGCACGCGTTGGAACGCGGCACGGAACTCTTCAGTCACCCCAGAATCCTGTCATACCCGTCTGTGCCATCCGTGGTCAGGACGCACGTGCACAAAACGGTCGAACCCCGGGTGGGCGGTGTTTCAGGCCGGGTCCGTGAAACGGAGGCGCGCGCTCTCCTCGTCCGGGTGGAGAAAGGCGAGGAGTCGGGTGCCCTCGGCGGTGATCTCCTCGATCTCCGCGTGGCCGAGCGCGCGGAAGGGCGTGACGTCGAGCGAGGGCGTGCTGCGGCTCCGGTCCACCCTCCAGGAAGCGGCCACCGTGCCGTCCACCAGCACCGTCGCGGGCGGCATGCCGTTACGCGAGGAGAGCCCCCGCAGGTGGTCGTCGGAGATCACCCGGCTCCGGTCGGCGTGCCCGCGCAGCAGGTTGTCGAAGTCGTAGAGGAAGCGGACCGGCGCCGGAACGTCCGCCGACGGGCGCGGGGCGTCGGGCAGGTCGAAGAGCTCGGTCCCCGACGGGTCCCGGAAGGACACCAGCCGCTCGCGCAGGCCCTCCACCACCTCCTTGAGCCGGGTCAGCCCGGACCAGGCCTGCACGTCCCGCACGCTGGCCGGGCCGAAGGCCGCCAGGTACCTCAGGACCAGCGTCTCGCGGTCGGGTCCGGGCGCCATCGGCAGACCGGTCCACGTGTCGGCGGGGGCGAGCACCGGCTGCCCGGAGGCGCCCCACACGCCGCGAGGCGGGAGCTGCACCACCGGCAGCAGGCAGCGGACCACGTACGCCAGGTCGGCGCCGTCCACGCCCTCCCAGTGCGCGCTGATCTGGTCTCCCAGTTCCGTGGGGGAGAGCGGGCGCTCCTCCAGGATCTTCCGGCCCAGGGTCACCACCGCCTCCAGGTCCACCCCGGCGGTGGCCTTCCCGTGGGAGCCGTGGGAGAGGTCCCGCTCCATGACCTCCTGGGTCGTCGGGCGCATCCAGGCGGCGTCCTCGGCGGAGACCAGGTGCAGGGTGGAGCGCATGAGGGACATGCGGACCAGGGCCCCGTCGGTGAGCAGGCGACCCACCTCGTGCGGGTCGAAGTCCTCCATACGGCTCTGGAAGCCCACGTACCAGGTGTGCGTGGTCTGCGCCTGGAGCCCCGCCAGGCGGGTCAGCACCTCCGTGGCCGGACGCTCCACCCGGCCCAGCAGGAACTGGCGCTCCAGGGTGGCGCGGTTGAGCTCGCGTCGGGTGAGGGTCGTGACCATGCTGGGCCCCTTCCGGTGTGCGGAACGTGCGGGCACCCTACCTCTCACCTCGGACGGAACCGGGAGATCCACGCCGTACCCGGTGCGGTCCCGACCCGGGCGTGGTGGTGAGCGGACCGAAAGCGGTGCCTCCGCCCGTGGACGCGCGGAAGGGGTGCCCCGGGTGGGACACCCCCTTCCGCGTGTGTGTTCCGCGGCTCAGTGGTGGTCGAGGAGTTGGGCGCAGCGGATCAGGCCCAGGTGGGAGTAGGCCTGGGGGTGGTTGCCCAGAGCGCGTTCGGTGACCGGGTCGAACTCCTCGGGGATGAGCCCGGTGGGTCCGGCGCTGTCCACCAGGTGCTTGAACAGTTCCTCGGCCTCGGCCCTCCTCCCGGTGAGGAGGTAGGCCTCGATGAGCCAGGTGGTGCACAGGTGGAAGCCGCCCTCGCCGCCCGGGAGGCCGTCGTCGCGGTGGTACCGGTACACCGTGGGCCCCGAGCGCAGCTCGGCCTCCACGGCGGTGACGGTGGCCTGGAAGCGTTCGTCGGCGGGGTCGATGAGCCCGGACAGGCCGATGTGCAGGGACGCGGCGTCCAGGTCGGTGCCGTCGTAGGCGGTGGTGTAGGCCTGGGCCTGCTCGTTCCAGCCCTTCTCCAGTACCTCCTGGGCGATGTCGGTGCGCAGGTCGGCCCAGGTGGGGTCGGGGGTGCGCCCGTACCGCTCGGCCAGGGTGAGGGCGCGGTCCAGGGTGAGCCAGCACATGACCTTGGAGTAGACGCGTTGGCGGGGTTCGTCGCGTTCCTCCCAGATGCCGTGGTCGGCCTCGTGCCAGCGGCGGGCCACGGCCTGGGCCATGGAGCGGACCAGGTCCCAGTCGCGGTCGGTGAGCTGTTGGCGGGCGTGGGAGAGGTGGGTGATGAGTTCGACGACGGGGCCGAACACGTCGAGTTGGACCTGGTGGTCGGCGAGGTTGCCGATGCGGACGGGGCGTGATCCGGCGTAGCCGGACAGGGACTCGATGACCTCTTCGGGGCGCAGGTCGGTGCCGCGCAGGGAGTAGAGGGGGCGCAGGAGTTCGGGTGAGGGCAGGGAGTCCACGACGCGGTGGACCCAGTCCAGGAACGCCTCGGCCTCGGTGGTGGAGCCCAGGGTGACCAGCGCCTGGACGGTCAGGGCTCCGTCGCGTAGCCAGCAGTACCGGTAGTCCCAGTTACGGACCCCGCCGATCTCCTCGGGCAGGGAGGTGGTCGCGGCGGCCATGACCCCGCCGGTGGGGGTGCACAACCCACGCAACGTCAACGCCGAACGGGCGGCGAGGACGTTCTCCGTGCGCGGAAGGTCCAGGTCCCGCACCCACGAGGACCAGTGGAGGGCCGCCTGCTCCTGGCGCTCCGCCTCGGTGCGCTCCTCGGCGGCGAGGGAGTCGGTGCCGCAGCGCAGTTCCAGCACCACGGGCCGTTCCGACCTCGGGTGGACGGTGGCGCGGGCGACGTCGTCGGTGCCGTCGTGGTCCACGCGCCACTCCACGCCGGGAGAGCGCAGGACCATGGGGAAGTCGGCGCCCTGCACGCGCAGGCCCTCGGGCTCGACGGTGATGCGGATGGGCGCGCGGCCGAAGTCGGGGCGCGGGGCGAACTCGACGGTGGCGGGGGTGACGCCGCCGATCACGCGGACGAGGTCGGTGCGGCCGGGCTCGGTGTCGTGGGCGAGGTAGTCGGTGACCTCCAGGCGGGACCAGCGGGTGCGCACGGTCATCGTGCCCGGCAGGTAGCGCTGGCCGAGGGGAGCCCGCCGTGGGCGGGCGAGATCGCGAAGACGCCCGCCTGGCGGCCGCCCAGGACCTCCGCGAACAGGGCGTGGGAGTCCGGCTCGGGGTGGCAGAACCAGAGCAGACGCGCGTCCGGGCCGACCAGGGCGACGGACGCCTGGTTGGACAGCATCGACATGCGCTCGATGGGCGTGGGGCGCTCCCCGAACACCCAGGAGCGGCGCTCGGTGGCCAGGAGGGAGAGCAGGGACGCGGCGGTGGGGGTGTCCGGGACGCTGTGCGCGGCCTCGGTGGTCTCCTCACCGACCCGCACGCCCGCGTCGGCCCCGGCGTGCAGGTTCACGAACACCGACTCCTCGCCCTCGCCGCCGCCGATGTAGAGGATCGCGGTGGCCTCGACCTGCTCGCGGAGGAGTTCGAGGGCGGCGGACTTGTCGGCGGGCGGCGCGTCGGGGCCGGTGCCGGGGTGTCCGGGGTCGATGGTGAGGTCGGTGTCGAACTCGGTGCCGTAGGCGCCCACGAGGCGGACCTCGGCGGGCAGCCGGGAGAGGGCGGCCAGGTCACGCAGGGGGCGCGCGGAGATCACCGCGCATACGGTGCCGGGCAGGTCCGCGAGGTCGCGCAGGGCGCGGACGGCCTCGGGGAGCGGGCCCCGGTGGGTGGAGTCGACCGGGGCCAGGGCGCCGTCGTAGTCGCAGGCCACGAGCAGGCGTGAGGTGCGGGCCAACGCGGAGACGCGCTGCCGGACGTCGAGGGGCATGGTCTCCAGGGTCGTGTCGGTTGGTCCCTGCGGGACCGCCGGAGTCGCTCTGACCACCTGGGTGAGCGTCACGTTGCCTCCTCCACTGGTCCATTACCGACCTGGGAAATAGGTGAGATGTAGGACTCCGCGCGCATGTGTCCGGATCACCCGGGTCTCGTAGGGAGAACGTAGACCAGGTGGGCATGGCGCGGGATGAACTTCGCGGGCCTTTGAGTAGACCTAAAGAACATTTGGCATTCAATACGGATAAAACGGTCATCCGTGCTGTTCTGTAAAAGATCAGGTGCCTCAGAAGTCAACGCGAGACTACCTGCGACCTACACGTGCGCGTGC
Source organism: Nocardiopsis eucommiae (assembly GCA_018388625.1). Taxonomy (GTDB): domain Bacteria; phylum Actinomycetota; class Actinomycetes; order Streptosporangiales; family Streptosporangiaceae; genus Nocardiopsis; species Nocardiopsis eucommiae. The sequence continues at coordinate 165,148 of CP074402.1, forward strand.
ACGTGAAGGGAGTGATGCAGATCACGCATAGGTGAGGGGGTCGGACACGTCGAACCCCGCCCCCGGGCCGTGGAACGGGGTCCACGGCCGGTGGACGGGGTGCGCGGAGGACGGGGAGTGATCGGGGGTGCGCCGAAGCGCCGGTCAGGAGCTCGACGACTCCCATTCCGGCTTGCGGAGGTGGTGGACCCACGCGGGCGGGATGTTGGCGAACACCTTCTCCGAGCCGATTCCGTAACGGTCCAGCCAGTCCTGCACCACCCAGCTGGTCCGCGCCTGGCGGAGGTAGTCCTCGCGGCGGGCGATCACCGCCTTGACCTCCTTCGTGTACAGGTACCCGTAGAAGGAGAGCGTCCCGCCGGGGCGGAGCACGGTGAAGTAGTAGTCGAGGATGCCGCGCACGGTGTCGGCGGTGAAGTTGGCGAACGGCAGGCCGGAGACGATCACGTCGTAGGTGCGGTCGGTGCCCATCTCGTCCACGAGACAGGCGTGCACCTCCGCGCTGTCCGCGATCGGTGACATCACCGGATCGGTCTCCAGCAGGTGCTCCACGTAGGCGGCGAACTCCGGGTTGGCCTCCACGAAGTCCACGGTGTCACCCGGACGCATGGCCGCCGCGATCCCGCGGCTGATGGCGCCGGTTCCGGCACCCGCCTCCAGGATGCGCAACGGCTCGTCGGGATCGGGTCGGTGGCGGATGTGCTCGGCCATGGCGTGGGCCAGGGCGCTGCTGCTGGGCACGATGGAACCCGTCGCATGGAAGGTGCGCAACGCCTGGCTGAAGAAGAGTCTGGTGTCACGCAGACGTTCCTCCAGCCTGAGGGCGGCCAGGGGTCCGGTGGGGCTCTGGGTCTCGGACATGACTGAACGCTAACGCGTCGGTGTGTCCCAGGGGAGACCGCGCGGCCGTTTGTCCCGGAAACACCGCGTGGCCATCACCACCACCGGGACGGGAACCGGGGGCGCCTGAGCCGACCGGGCAAGGCGCCACGGCCTACCCTGAGGGCATGAGCGACGCCGCCACGACCCCCGGACCCTCCCATCCCCGGACCGCACTGGTCACCGGGGCCTCCGGCGGGATCGGGGAGGAGTACGCCCGGCGCCTCGCCCAGCGCGGCTACGCCCTCGTCGTGGCCGCGCGCCGCCACGACCTCCTGGACGAGCTCGCGGAGCAGGTCCGGGAGCGGTACGGAACCTCCGTCGAGGTCCTGCCCGCCGACCTCGGCACCTCCGAGGGCGTCGCCGCCGTCGCCGCCCGCCTCACCGAGGACGGCACCGGTGAGCTCGCGCCGGTGGACCTGCTGGTCAACAACGCCGGGCGCGGCGACGGGGGACCTTCACGGACCAGGACCCCGCCGAGATCGACGCCATGATCGACCTCAACGTCCGTGCCGTCCTCCACCTGGCCCGCGCGGTCCTGCCGGTGCAGATCGCCCGCCGCGCGCACGGGTACACGGAACCGCTGGGCGTGGTGAACGTGGCCTCGATGGCCGGGGAGATCCCCGCCAACCCGGGCGGATCGGTGTACGGCGCGGGCAAGAAGTTCGTGACCCTGTGGAGCGAGAGCGTCGCCGCCGAGGTGCGCAGGCACGGCGTCCAGGTCACCGTGGTCCTGCCCGGCTTCGTGCGCACCGACATGACCCGGGGCGTCCAGGAACAGGGGATGCCCGCCTTCGCCTTCGTCCCCAAGGAACACATCGTCCGCGACTCCCTGGCCGCCTGGTCCGCCGGGCGCCCGGCGGTCATCCCCGGGGCCCAGTACAAGGCCGCGGACGGCATCCTGCGCCTCCTGCCCCGCCCCTCGTCCGCGCCGTCGCCCGCCGGATGGCCTGACCTGGGTCTCCCACATTCTGAGACATTCGGTCCCCGGTTGGTCACGGGCCGTCGGTTGCGCCTACCCTGGTACCGCACTGCCGGTCGAGGAAAGAGACCATGAAGACCTTCGAAGAGCTGTTCGCCGAGCTGTCAGAGAAGGCACGCTCCCGCCCCGAGGGGTCCGGGACCGTCGCCCAACTCGACGCCGGCGTCCATGCCATCGGCAAGAAGGTCGTCGAGGAGGCCGCTGAGGTCTGGATGGCCGCCGAGTACCAGTCGGACGACGAGGCCGCCGAAGAGATCTCGCAGCTCCTCTACCACCTCCAGGTTCTGATGCTGGCCCGTGGCCTGCGCCTCGAGGACGTCTACAAGCATCTGTAGGCCGGAACCCCGCGCCCCTCACCGGGCGCGTGCGCGGACCGGCCCACCGGACGTCCCCGAACCACGCCAGAACTGACAAGGAACCCGTCATGCCCGACATGCTCCGCATCGCCGTGCCCAACAAGGGCCAGCTGTCCGAACCCGCCGTCCAGATGCTGGGCGAGGCCGGGTACCGGCAGCGCAAGAGCAGCCGCGACCTCGTGCTGGTCGACCCCGACAACAACACCGAGTTCTTCTTCCTGCGCCCCAAGGACATCGCCGTCTACGTCGGAGAGGGGATCCTCCAGGCGGGGATCACCGGCCGCGACATGCTGCTGGACTCCGGCGCCCCGGTGGACGAGGTCCTGCCGCTGGGCTTCGGCGGCTCCACCTTCCGCTTCGCGGCGCCCGGCGGCGGCACGATGAAGGTCTCCGACCTCGACGGCAAGCGCGTCGCCACCTCCTTCGACGGCCTGCTCCGCGCCTACCTGGAGGAGCGCGGCATCGACGCGCGCGTCATCCACCTGGACGGCGCCGTGGAGAGCTCCGTGCAGCTCGGGGTGGCCGACGCGGTGGCCGACGTCGTCTCCACCGGCACCACGCTGCGCAACGCGGGGATGGAGACCTTCGGCGACCCGATCCTGGTCTCCGAGGCCGTCGTCATCCGGCCCACGGACGCCCCCGAGGACCGGCAGATCGACCAGCTGCTGCGCCGTCTGCGCGGCGTCCTCGTGGCCCGCGACTACGTGATGATGGACTACGACGTGCACGCCGAGAACCTGGAGGCGGCGGTCGCCCTCACCCCGGGCATGGAGGGACCGACGGTCTCCCCGCTGCACCGTGAGGGCTGGGTCGCGGTCCGTTCGATGGTGCCGCGCAAGGAGGCCCAGCGGATCATGGACGACCTCTGGCAGCTCGGCGCCCGCGCCATCCTGGTCACCGACATCTACGCCTGCCGCCTCTGAGCGCGACCCCGCTCAGCCGGGGGCGACGGTCAGCAGGGTCTCGTCGCCGTCGGCGGCGTCCGGGACGGTGACGTGCAGGATCCGCCGGGTTTCGTCCCAGCGCGACGTCCAGCCGTCGTCCCCGGCCGGGGTGTCCACGGTCAGCTCGTACCCGGCGCCGAAGACGTCCTCGGGCAGGTACAGCTCGGTGGACCCCGACGCCCCGTTCCCGGCGTAGCGCACCGTCAGGGCCCCGGTGGCGTCGTCGTGCCGCAGTTCCCGGGGCTGGCCCGCCACCGCGCGCGGGTAGGCCCGGTTCATGACGTGGGCCAAGGGGCCGGGGGTGAGTTCGTCACCCTCGGCCCGGTCCTCCCAGGGACCCCACCCGTCGTGGTCGTTGGACCAGTAGGCGCGCCCGGCCGCCATCGCCTCGGTCTCCTCCAGCATCCGGCCGACGAACTCCGGAGCGCCCGCGCCGGACATGTCCAGGCCGAACTCGCCCAGCACGATCGGTGCCTCCAGGCGTTCGCCCACCACCCGGACGTTGCGGGACCACAGGTCCACGCTGGCGTCGATCCGCTCCCGGGCCCCGCCCGCGTAGGGCTGGCCCAGGTCCATGGGCAGGGCGTACATGTGCGGGGCGTAGACGATCCTCGGCTCGCCCTCGCGGGGTCCTCGATCCGGGGCAGGAACGAGGGCAGGCCCCAGTTCACGCCCACGGCCTGGCCCTCCACGAAGATCCACGTGTCCGGGTCGACCTCCCGGACGCGCGCGACGGACCGGCGGTAGAGCTCCGCGAGGGGCCCGGCCTCGAAGTCGGCGCCCTGGAGGCTGCCGCCGAAGGGTTCGTTCATGAGGTCGTAGCCGATCACCGCCGGGTGGCCGGAGAAGCGCTCGGCCACGTGGCCCCAGGCGTCGGCGTAGGCGTCCATCAGTCCCGGGTGCTCCCCGGTGGTGCCCCAGAAGTGGTCGAAGGAGCGCACGACCCCGGGCTCCAGGTAGACCAGCTCCCACATCTCCCGGCTCTCCACCCGCAGCCCGTCGTCGTGGGTGGCCCACTCGGGGGCGCCGTTGCCGGAGTGCTCCTCGGGGCTGGTGTGGCGGCCGTACAGGTCCTGGTGCATGTCGAGCAGCACGTGGTACCCGCGGTCGGCGTACCACTCCACGCGCTCGGCGACGGCGTCCAGGTACTCCTCGTCGTAGACGCCCTCCTCGGGTTCCAGCGCCTGCCACTGGATGAGGAAGCGGACGAAGTTGGTGCCCATGGCGTCGTACTCGGCCTGGACGTCGTCCTCCGTGATCCACGGCAGCCGGTCCGGGTCGCCCTTGGCCGACCCCGACGTGTTCAGGCCGTGGAGGAAGAGCGCCCTGCCCTGGTCGTCGGTGAGGTACCGGGTGGGCCCCGGTTCGTGCGCGGTGGCGGCGGCGGTGAGGCCACCGGCCGCCAGCACGAGCGCGGCCAGGGCGGCGGTGACGAGCCTGCGGTGCAATCTCGCTCCTGGGGGGAGGGTGACTCCGGGAGGTGTGCGATGAGACCTGGGTCACTATCATGCAAAAGGTGAATGTTATTCGCAACAGCCCCCCGGCCCCCGCCCCCTCCTCGTCCCCGGCGTCGCCGGGGCCGCGACCCTCGTCCCCTGCCTGCTCTTCGGGAACGCCGCCTTCCTCACCTGGCTGGGGTCCCGCGCCGCCTGGCTGACGCTGCCCACGTCACTGGGCGTCCCCTTCGCCTTCCCGAGGCTCAGCCTCACCACCCTCGTGGGCCAGCCGGGCTGGCACCTGGCGACCGAACTCCTCGCCGTCGCGGTCCTGGCCGCCGTCACCGCCCGGCGGGTCCACCGGGCACGCCGGGCCCGCCCCGGGGCGAACGCCTGGCGGACCCTGTTGTCCGCCTGGTCCGGAGTGGCCCTGGGGCTGGCACTGGCCAACGCCCTGCGCGCGTCCGCCGCCGTCCTGGCCGTGGGCGCGGGCCCGGCGGCCCTGTTCTCCTACGCCCTCGCCGGAGCCCTGACGGGCCTGCTGTGGGCGGTCTGCCTGGGATGGGTGTGCGCCGTACCGGCGGCCCTGACCCACCGACTCACCCGCCCGGAGGCCGTCACGCACTAGGGGCGAGGCGGTCGGACGCCTCCGCCCGTGGGGGCCGGTCCCGGACCCGGGGAGGGTTCGACCGTGTCCGTCGGGGGATCAACCCCTCTCGTCCCCCACGGAGAGCAGGTCCTCGGTTGAACCCCGATCCGAGCTTCCTTCCCGCCTGGGCCCCCTGGGTCCTCGTCGTGGCGACCACCGCCCTGGTGACGTTCGCCGTACGCACGCGGGTCGCCCCCGAGAGCGGTTACGCCCGGGGGCAGGCCCACCGCGAACGCCTGCTCGGCATGGCGCCGTTCTTCTCCGAGCGCCGCCGAAGGGCGGCCCGCGCGATCCGTGCGGGCGAACGAGTGAGCGATCCGGAGCTGGGCCGGGTCGTCTACCTGCTGGCGTGGGAACGCCACTGGTACACGTTCAACCCCTGGCAGCCGCGCGGGATCGGTTCCCTGACCGTCGCGATGCTGGCCCTGTCCCTGGTCGGCGCCGCCTTCGCCACCGATCCCGACCTCGGGACACTCGCGGGGGTGCCAGCCCTCCTCCTGGCGGCGTACGCGGTCTACGAGACGGCGGTTCCCCGGCGGCGGGCGGCCGAGGCGATGGCGGCCCACCGGGGGCATGGAACATCCGAGGACCCGTCACCGGGAGTCTGACCCTCCCGTCGGCGCTCAGGCTCCGGGCTTCTCCTGCCTGGGGCGGGACTGGAGGGCGGCCCAGATCAGGGGCACCTGGAGCGGGACGCGGCCCCAGGCGACGGCCCGGTTGTCCGCCACGGAGGGCAGGCGTCCGGAACCGGAGTCGAGCGCCATCTGGACGTTGGCGGGCCACACGGCCAGCAGCAGCGCCGCGCTGGCCGGTCCGGCCCACCTCCGGCGAGTCAGCAGTCCGGCGCCGCAGACCAGCTCGGCCACGCCGCTGCCGTACACGAACGCGCGGTGCGCGGGCAGCCGACGCGGCATGATCGCCTCGAACGGCCGTGGGGCCGCGAAGTGCAGCACCCCCGAACCCACGAACATCGCTCCCAGAGCGAGCGGGGCCGCTCCGCGCAGCTTCTCCAGGCGTTCACCCATGGACATACACACTCCTCACGTGACGCGCCGGAACCCAACCTACTCGTGAGTCAGGCAGCGGCCCCCACCGGCCCGCCGAACCGGATTCCACCGGCCCGACGCGCGGGGAACGGGCACAATGTGGGTCATGAACCAGCCAACGCGAGACCCCGAAGTCGAGGCTGACTCCGTCACCCTGGCCAGAGTGACGGGTGAGACCGGCGGTGACCTGGTGCTGCGCCGGGTGGGCGCGCACTACGAGATCTACTCCAACGGACTCTTCCTCATGGACACCCGCGACGGCACGTCGGAGCGGGAGATGGTGCGCGCCAGCCTGGCCGCGCTTCCCCGGGCCGTTCGCACGCCCGTGTGCTGGTCGGCGGGCTGGGCGTGGGCTTCTCCGCCCGCGAGGCGCTCGACAACCCCCGCGTCTCCCGAGTGGACGTGGTGGAGCTCGAACCGCAGGTGATCGCCTGGCACGAGGACGAGCTCGGTGAGGCCGCCGAGTACGTCCACCGCGACCCCCGCTGCCGTATCCACAACGCCGACATCGTCGCCTGGATCGCGGAGGCCTCCGCCGCCGACCAGCCCGGCCGCTTCGACGTCATCTGCCTGGACACCGACAACGGACCGGACTGGACCGTGGTCGAGAACAACAACCGCCTGTACGAGGCGGCCGGGCTCGAACAGCTGACCCGGCTGCTCACCCCCGGCGGGGTGCTCTCGTTCTGGAGCGCCAACGCCGTGGACAGCTTCGAGGCCCTGCTGCGGGGTCGCTTCGCCACGGTGGAGGCCGTGGAGGTGGTGGTGGCCCGGGGCGTCCCGGACATGGTCTACCTGGCCTCCGACCCCCTCTGAGGTGCGGTCAGCCCTGGTTGCGGGACATGTAACGGGCGAACTCCTCCAGGGAGATCCGCTGGTCCCCGTCTCCGTCCATCGCGCGCACGACCTCGGCGGCCTGCTCGTCGGTGGTCTGGTCACCGAGGTTGCGCATCAGAGCGGCCAGCTCCTGGGCGGAGATGAGGCCGTCGTTGTCGGTGTCCACGAGGGTGAAGGTGGCGGCGTACTCGGTGGTGTCGGCCATCGGGGGCTCTCCGGTTCCTGCTGGGGAAAGGGCTCGCGCCAGGCTACCGACGGACGCCGCGCGGGGCCACCGGCAGGTCCCCGACCCGGAACACGCGCGAGGGGCCGCGCCCGCCCACCGGGCGGGACACGGCCCCTCCCAGGGGCCGTTCCGGGGATCAGTGTGCGTTCGTGGAGGCCTTCGAGCCGACCCAGCGGGCGACCACGGTGAAGGCCAGGACCAGGACGAACAGGCACAGTGCGGCGCCCCAGGCCCGGTCGATCCCGGCCTCGAAGGGCTGCGTGGCGCCCCGGTACAGCTGCATCGGGACCGCGCCCTGCGGGTCGCCCTGGAAGGTCGTCACGACCAGGCCCGTGCCGAAGGCGGTGAGCAGCAGCGGCGCCGTCTCACCGATGCCGCGCGCGATCGCCAGCATCGAACCGGTGGTCAGACCCGGCGCGGCGGCGGGCAGCACCGTGTGCACGATCGTCTGCCACTTGCGCGCGCCCAGGCCGTAGCTGGCGTTGCGCATCTCGTTGGGGACCAGCCGCAGCATCTCCTCCGAGGACCGGGTCACGATGGGCAGCATCATCACCGCGATGGCCACCGCGCCCACGAAGGTGCCGAAGCCCATGCCGCCCCAGCCGATCACCAGCAGGCCGTACACGAACAGGCCCACGAAGATCGAGGGGATGCCGGTCATCACGTCGGTGAAGAAGCGGATCGCCGAGGTCAGGCGGTTGGGCCCGTACTCCACGATGTACACGGCTGTGGCGATGCCGAACGGGATCGACATCAGGACGGCCAGCGCCATGATGTACAGCGTTCCGAAGAACCCGGCCGCGTAGCCGCCGCCCTCGCGCCGGGGCGGGGGCTCGACCTGCGTGACGAAGTCCAGGTTGACCACGCCGATGCCGCGACGGGTCACCTCGAAGACGATGAGGACCAGCGGGATCATCGCGACGACCATGGCGGCGGTCAGGACGACGGTGGCGCTCCGGTCCTTGAAGCGCCGGAAGGAGGAGCCCGGGGGCGCTGGCTCAGGGGGCGTGCCTGCTGGGGGGTGTCGAGGTCAGGGTGCTCATACGGCGGCGTCTCCCGTCATGCGTCCCAGACGCCAGACGATGACGCGGGCGAGGATGTTGACGATCATCGTGACCAGGAACAGGGCCACACCGATGGCCATCAGGGCGGTCCTGGACTCGGGGGTGGCCTCGCCGAAGGTCGCGGCGATGTGCGAGGCCATGCTGCTGCCCGTCCCGAACAGGCTCGCGCCCCAGGACTGGGATCCGCCGATCAGCATGAGAACGGCGATGGTCTCGCCCAGCGCGCGGCCCAGGCCGAGCATGGCGGCGGCCACGATCCCGGAGAAGCTGGCGGGCAGGACCACGTTGCGCAGGACCTCCCAGCGGGTGGAGCCCAGCGCGTACGCCGCCATCCGCTGCTCGACCGGGTGCACCGCGATGACCTCGCGGATGATGGCGGTCATGATGGGCAGGATCATGATGGCCAGCACGATCCCGGCGGACAGGTAGCCCACCCCGCGGATCGGGCCCTCGAAGAGGAAGAACCAGCCGAGGACGCCCTCCAGGAACTCGAAGAACGGCCGCAGCACGTTCGGCAGGAACCAGTGCAGGCCCCACAGGCCGAAGATGACGCTGGGGACCGCGGCGAGCAGCTCCACCGTGTAGGAGAGCGGCTTGGCGATCCGACGCGGCGCCATGTGGGTGAGGTAGAAGGACACCATGATCGCCAGCGGGAGCGCGATGACGATGGCGATGGTCGCGGTCACCAGGGTGCCGTAGATGAACGGCCAGGCGCCGTAGGTGCCGGTGATCTCGGACCGCGAGTTGCCCGACTGCCACTGCTCCCCCGTGAGGAAGCCGAAGAAGCCCTCCTTCGCGAAGACGGGCCAGGCCTCGGTGGTGGTGCGCAGGACCATCAGGGCCAGGATGACCAGGACGATGGTGCCGCAGGACGCGACGGCCCACTTGAAGAGGGGGTCGGCCATCCTCCCCTTGCTCGACCTCAGCGTCGTGCCCCGCCGGGGATCCTCCGGGGCCGGGGCCTCTGGGGCCTCAGTGGACATGGTGCTTCTCCTCTTGATGGCTTTCGTGGGAGTGGGAGATGCGGTGGCGCCCCGGTGGGGGCAGAGGGGCGGGGCCGGGGCGCTCCGGCCCCGGCCCCGGTGAGGGCTACTCCTGGGAGTCGTCCTCGGCGTTCGCGTCGGCGTCGGCCTCGGTGTCGCCGCCGCCCTCGTTCTCGGAGTTGGTGCGCTCGATCTCGGCGAGCACGCGCTCCTTGAGCTCGTCACCCAGCGGGGCGTAGCCCAGCTCCGCGACGATCTCGTTGGCGCCCTCGTCGGTCAGGGCCCAGGTCCAGAAGTCGATGATCGCGTCGGCCTCGGCCTGCTCGTAGCCGCAGGTGTAGGTGAAGATCCAGTTGGTACCGGCGATCGGGTAGCCCGCGCCGCCGATGCCGTCGATGCTGAACCGGAAGTCCTCGGGGATCTCCGCCTCCTCCGAGGCGGCCGTGGTGGACTCCAGGGTCGGCGCGATGGGCTCGCCGTCCGCGTTGATGACGTGGGCGGAGGCCAGACCGGCCTCCTGCGCGAAGGCCTGGTTCACGTAGCCCACGCCGCCCGGGTTCTGGCTGATGCCCTGGGCGACACCGTCGTTGCCCTGGCCGCCGACCAGGCCGGGGGCCCAGTCGATCTCGCCGCCCGAGCCGTACTCGTCGGCCCACGAGTCCACCTCGGTGGAGAGGTAGTGGGTGAAGACCTCGGTGGTGCCGGAGCTGTCCGAACGGTGGACCGGGATGATCTCGTCGTCCGGCAGGTCCATGTCCGGGTTGAGGTCCGCGATGGCCGGGTCGGTGTACGAGGTGATGTCGCCGGAGTAGATGCCGGCGATGGTCTCGGCGTCCAGGACCAGACCGTCGAGGTCGGGGTTGTCGAAGGCGATGACGACCGAGCCGAACACGACCGGGAACTGGAGGGCCTCGCAGCCGCGGCCGTCGGCGGCGGTGGCCAGGTCCTCGTCGGTCAGGTAGCGCTCGGAGGAGCCGAAGTTGACCGTCTGCTCCAGGAACTGCTCGATGCCGGCGCCGGAGCCCACGCTCTGGTAGTTGATGCTGACGCCGGGCTGCACCTCCTGGCTGTAGGTGTGCATCCAGTCCTGGAAGAGCGGGTCGGGGAAGCTGGCCCCGGCACCGGTCAGCGAGGCGCTGAGGTCCCCGCCGGAGGCGGAGTCGTCCGCGCCGTCGGAGCCGCTGCCGCACGCCGTGGCGAGCAGGGGGATGGCCGCCAGGACGGCGAGCTTGGAACGCCCGTTGCGCATGTCGTGGTTCTCCTCGTTGAATGACCGCTGTCGGGGCTGACGTGAAACGACACTAGGCGCGTAGAAAGTCGCGGTGTCATCGAAATAGAGGCGGTTGGGTAGAAGAACAGTGAATGCCAGGTGAATGGGGGTTACTGTTTGATAACGGGCGCTGCGTGCGGGGGTGTGCGCGGTGGTGTGGGCGTTCCTCGGAGGTCCGCTCGTGTCCGCTCTGACCTGCTGTGATGGGATTGTTTCCGAGAGTGCTGTCGGTGTCGGTGATGCAGGGGGAGACAACTTCGCATTCTTCGGACGTCACCGTTTCGTGGGCTTCGGTAAAAGGTGACGCGCACATGAACGTCGGGCCACTCCGGCGTCGGCCGGAGAGGCCTCGAAAAAGTGCGCGATCTCCTTTGTCCGCCTACCCGGCGCTCGTGGTGTCCAGCCGGTAGCCGATGCCCCGGACCGTGTGGATGAACCGGGGCTGGGCCTCCGAGTCACCCAGCTTGTGACGCAGGCGCCGGATGTGCACGGCGATCGTGTTGTTCACCGGCGGGAGCGGCTTGCGCCAGACCTCGGTCCACAGCTCCTCCCTGCTGACCACCCGGCCGCTGTGCCGGAGCAGGAAGTCCATGATCCCGAACTCCCGCAGCGCCAGATTGACCGGCTGGCCGTCCACGAACAGCCGGTGCCCCAGCGCGTCCAGCTCCAGGTCGCCCGAGCGCAGTGCCACCGGTCCGCCGGGGGCGGATGACGGGGCGGTCTCGCTCCCCGGAAGCGAACCGCGCAGCAGCGCCGCGAGCTCGGGGATGCGGTAGGGGCGGTTCACACAGGCTGTGGCCCCCGCCGAGAGGGCCCGCATCGCCCGCTGCGAGTCGCCCGCGCCCACCCCGATCAGGATCGGGATGTCCATGGCCCGGCGCGTCACCCGCACCAGCGTCTCCAGGTCCACCTCGGGCGGGGCCGCGTTGGTCAGCAGGGTGTCCGGCCGCACCATCCCCACCCGGAGCAGGGCCTCGGCGCCGTCCACGCACACCGTGATGTCCACGTCGTGTCCGCTCAGCGAGAGCACCAGCTGGTGCGACTGCTCGGACTCGGGCTCCACCAGCAGGACTCTCAACGGACCCTCCGTGCGCCGCGTCGTCTCGTCGTCCGGCGCGCCGGTGGGCGGGGGGACCGGTGCGGAGCGGGTGAGCGCGGGCATGGGCGGGTCCAGTTCGTCGAGAGCTACGGGGGCGGGTGGAGCTCGACCGGCCGGTCTACCCGAAGCGGCCCGAGATGTAGTCCTCGGTGCGCTGGTCGGAGGGCTTGCTGAAGATCGTCGCGGTCTCGTCGTACTCCACGAGGCTGCCGTAGCGGTCGCCCGCGTCGTCCACGCTGGCGGTGAAGAAGGCCGTGCGGTCCGAGACGCGCGCCGCCTGCTGCATGTTGTGGGTGACGATGACGATCGTGTACTCGGCCGCCAGCTCGTACATGAGGTCCTCGATCTTGAGGGTGGCGATCGGGTCGAGCGCCGAGCAGGGCTCGTCCATGAGGATGACCTCGGGGTTCACCGCGATGGTGCGGGCGATGCACAGGCGCTGCTGCTGACCGCCGGAGAGGGCGAAGGCGCTCTCCTTGAGCTTGTCCTTGACCTCGTCCCACAGGGCGGCCTTGGTGAGGGTCTCCTCGACCAGGTCGTCCATGTTGCCGCGCGTCCCGTTGATCCGGGGGCCGTAGGCGACGTTGTCGTAGATGGACTTGGGGAACGGGTTGGGCTTCTGGAAGACCATCCCGATCCGGCGGCGTACCTCGATCGGGTCCACGTCGGAGGCGTACAGGTCCTCACCGTGGTAGGTCACCCGGCCCTCGACCCGCGCGCCCGGGATGAGGTCGTTCATCCGGTTGAGCGTGCGCAGGACCGTGCTCTTGCCGCAGCCGGAGGGGCCGATCATCGCGGTGATCTGGCGCGGGCCCACCTTCATGTCCACGTCGCGCACGGCCTTGTTGGACCCGTAGTGGATCGACAGGTCGCTGATGTCGAAGACGGGGTCGCCCAGGCCGGGGACCTCGCGGTTGTACCGGACGGTGTCGGGGGCGATGCCGCGGCCGGACTCGGTGCCTCGCGGGGTCGCGGTGTTGCTGACAGACATGGGGCCACTTCCGGTTCGGACGGAGCTCGGTGTGCGTGAGGGGATGAAACCCGCGGAGTGCGGTCGATTCCCATGCAAATATGTCCGCGTGAAGCCAGGGTGAACGAACCCCGTGGCCAAGATGAACGTGGGCGGTGGAGTAGGAAGCCCCCGGTGACGTTCGGGTGTCCTCCCCGGTCGGAGCGGTCACGGGCCCCGGACCGCCCCCGCACACGAACGCCCCGACGCCCGTGCCGGTCGTGGCACGGTCGTCGGGGCGGTCGACGCTGGGAGGGTCCGCTACTGGGCGGAGCCCTCGCCCTGCTCGGAGATCTTCTGCTTGACCTCGTTCATGTCCAGCTCCCGGGCCTGGGTGATCAGGCTCTCCAGGGCCTCGGAGGGAGGGCACCCGGCTCGTTGTAGATGACCGTCTGGTCGCGCACGATCATCAGCGTCGGGATCGACTGGATCTTGAACTCGAAGGCGAGCTCCCGCTGGGCCTCGGTGTCGACCTTGGCGTGCACGATGTCCGTGTGCTTCTCCGAGGACTTGTCGAACACGGGGGCGAACTGGCGGCAGGGACCGCACCAGTCAGCCCAGAAGTCGATCAGGACGAAGCTGTTGTCCTTCAGCGTTTCCGCGAAGTTGTCTTTGGTGAGTTCGACGGTGGACACGTGGTCTCCTGCTCTTCGTTCGTTGTTGGTGTCGACCGGTGGCCAACTGCCATCCTCTTGGGTGCTACAGCGGTCGTGCCCACTCGTTTGTTCCACATGCCTCGGAGGCGGTGCGCGCACGCGCCGCCGACCGGTGGTTTCCGACACAACGCGTGTTGTCGACCTGTTTGGGAGGAAAGGGCGAACACGGTTAGTGTCGGCCTGCGGGGCACGGGTTCATTGTCGTGACCAGAGCTTCCGTTGTGGGTCGAACGCCGAAAACCGGGGGGACCGATGAGCTCCGAGGCGCCGGGGGACGAACAGGGCGTGGACTACCGCTTCACCCTCGCCAACGAACGTACCTTCCTGGCGTGGATCCGGACCGCGTTGGCGTTGCTCGCGGGTGCGGTCGCCGTCCTCCACCTGCTGCCCCTGGGCTGGGACGAGGCGCCGCGCACCCTGGTGGGACTGCTGCTGGCCGTCCTCGCCGGGATCGTCACCGTGTACGCGCCGCTGCGCTGGTACCGCGTGCAGCGGGTGATGAGCCGGGGCGAACCCCTCCCGATGAGCCTGCTCCCGCTGGTCACCACGTTCGCCGTGGCGGCGGTGTGCCTCCTGGTCCTGCTGGGGAACCTGCTGTGAGACCCCGGGAGGTCCGTCGGGACCCCGGCCTCCAGCCCGAACGCACCCTGCTGTCCTGGCAGCGGGCGCTCATCCTGCTCGCCGTGGTGGGCCTGGTCTACCTGCGGGGGCCGCTCGACCCCGCCTCCGGCGTCGTCCCGGAGGTGGCGCCCGCGCTCCGGGCGGCCGTCATGGCCTTCACCCTGCTGCTGGGCACCGGCCTCGGGCTGCACCTGTGGCTGCGGTGGCGGCGCACCGAGTACGGGCTCCGGGAACCGGGGACGGGGCGGGCGCCGCTGAGTGTGGCCCGCCCGTGGGCGATGGTCCTGCTCAGCGCGGGCGTCCTCGTCCTGACCCTGGTCGTGGTGGCGACCGTGCTCCTGCCGTGAGCGCGCCGCCGGAGTCGCGCTGTTCTCCGTGAGGCGGGGGCGGGGCCTCGTCGGCGTCGTCGCGACCTCCGTCGGGACCCGTCCCCGCACGGAGGGGAGACGGACGGGAGGGGCCGGGCGGCGGGGCACCCGGGGGACGACCTCCCGTCAGTGGTTGTCGCGGCCGTCGCGGGACCGCGGTCCCGCTGGCGCGCCCCTAGGCCGGGGCGGGTGCCGGGACCGGTCGGTCCGAGCGGCGGTGCTCGATGATGGACCCGATGATGGCGTCGAGGTCGCGCGTGGGCTCGTAACCGATCAGCCGCCGGGCCAGCGAGGTGTCCGGGTACCGGCGCTGCATGTCCTCGTAGCCCTCGCCGTAGGCCTCCTCGTACTCCATGTAGGTGACCGCGCTGCCCGAGCCGGTCAGGCCCACGACCCGGTCGGCCAGGCCCCGGATCGACACCTCCTCGTGCCCGCCCAGGTTGACCGCCTGGTTGTGGGCCTCGGGGGTGTCCATCAGCCGGGTCATCGCGGGCACCACGTCGAACACCGAACCGAAGCAGCGGCGCTGGTCGCCCGTCCCGTAGACGGTGACGGGCTCGCCGGACAGCGCCTGGTCGACGAACCGGGGCACGACCATCCCGTATCTGCCGGTCTGCCGTGGGCCCACCACGTTGAAGAAGCGGGTGATGACGCAGGGCACGCCGGACTCCGCGCCGTGGACGTAGGCGACCAGCTCGTCCAGCCCCTTGGCGGCGGCGTAGGACCAGCGGCTCTTGGTGGCCGAGCCGTAGATCCGGTCGGCGTCCTCCCTGATGCCGTCCGCGTCGTTCTTGCCGTAGACCTCGCTGGTCGAGGCGACCATGTACGGGACGCGGTGCCGGACCGCGGCCTCCACGACGTTCTCGGTGCCGTGCAGGTTGATCCGCAGCGAGCGGAGCGGGTTGTCGACGATGTTGTAGACGCCCACGGCGGCGGCCAGGTGGAACACGGTGTCCGCCTCCGAGACGAGCCGGTCCACCAGGTCCCGGTCGAGGA
The DNA here is from genome assembly GCA_018388625.1 of Nocardiopsis eucommiae. Taxonomy (GTDB): domain Bacteria; phylum Actinomycetota; class Actinomycetes; order Streptosporangiales; family Streptosporangiaceae; genus Nocardiopsis; species Nocardiopsis eucommiae. The sequence continues at coordinate 180,569 of CP074402.1, forward strand.
TGTCCCCCTGGACGAACCGGAAGGCGGGAGAACCCTTCAACTGGGACAGGTTGGACAGCGACCCTGTCGAGAGGTCGTCCAGGACGGTGACCTCGTGTCCCCGGGCGACCAGGTGGTCGCACAGGTGGGAGCCGATGAACCCGGCTCCACCGGTGATGACGGCCTTCATGGTTTTCCCTCCACTACGGGTGGTGCGGGCGTTCCGCACTTCACGGGGGTGGGTTTCGTGTGACGGGTGGGGGAGCGGTGAGTTCGCGCCGTGCGTCCGGTCAGGCCAGGTGCCGCAGGACGTGGTAGCCCTCTCCCAGGGCCACCCCGGCCTGCATGCCCCGGAGGACCGCGAGGCTGCGCAGGGTGAGTTCCGAACGCGTGTGGGGGTGCTCGTGGCTCTGGGAGCCGTACAGCTCCATGGCCTGGAGCTTGGCCTCCAGGTCCGCGTCGGAGAGCTCGACGATGAGGTTGGGGGAGTCCACGGGCTCGGACCGCCACTGGTCGGCGGCCTCCTCGTAGGAGAGCACCAGGGCGGGGTGGTGGCGCAGACCGGTGTTCGAGGGGCGCAGGGCGGTGTGCACCGCCTCCGCCACGGCCTGGTGGTCCTGGTTGTAGCTCGTGCGGTGCGGCACGAGCACCACGGTGGGCCGCAGGAGCGCGATCGAGAGCGGGCTCTCCCGCTCGATCAGCCGCGTCAGGTCCACCCGGGGAGCGTGTCCAGCCGCAGGTGGTGCTCGTCGCCGGGCAGCGCCATGTGCCAGTCGTCCCAGCGGAAGTGCTCCGCGACCTTCTTGATCTCGGTGTGGCGCTCCTCGGCCGTGGAGAAGCCCTTCGGTGACTGGTCGGCGGTGTCGCCGACCGTCAGGAACTGCACGAAGACCTCCGCGCCCGCGCGCTTGGCCTTGTGCATCAGGCCGCCGCAGCCGAGGGTCTCGTCGTCGGGGTGGGGGAGTAGACCAGGAGGCGCTCCTGGGACCAGTCCGTCGTCATGCGGGTTTCCCGTTCTTTGCCGAAGTGGGGCGATCTGTCGCCGCCCGGGCCGCCGGGCCCACCGCGCCCGCTGGCTCGGGTGGACGGTGCCCGCGCTCGCTGATCGGTGTCAGTCGCGGGCTCGCGCCTGACGGAGCACGCCCAGCGCGTCCGGTCCGGCGTTGAGCAGGAGGTCGATCGCCGACAGGCGCGGCACGAAGTCGTCGGAGGTGCCGCGCGTGTGCTGCCGGTACACCGGATGGCGGAACTCCTGCCACTCGACGGCGACTCCGTAGCGGCCCAGGACCGCGGGGTCCAGGTAGCCCCGCGCGCCGTCGCCCGAGAGCAGGGTGTCCGCTCCCGCCTTGGCGCAGATCTGGGCCAACAGCTCGCTCTTGTGCCCGGGGAAGTCCCCGAGCTCGCTCGCGCGCAGGACGGGTGTGTCGATGCCGAATCCGCGTGTCAGCAGGCGCGTGGTGGCGATGGCGAGGTCCGCGAGGTCGTCCCACTCCGTTTCGTAGAGTCGGGCGATTTCCTCCCGGTAATCGGCCCAGAAGGGTGCCTTGCGGTAACAGTGTTCAGAGAGTGCTCTGAAGTGCTTGCTGCGCCATTTCTGTGATTTGTCTATTTTCTTGTCGCGGATGAGCTCGTCGCGGCTCCCTTGGGCGACGGGCACGGTAAGCAGCACAGGATCACCGTGCCCCGCGACGTAGTTTCGGTTCTGCCAACCCCGACGTTCGAACTGAACCGTGTCAAGCATGATGAAACGGTCGGAACGGTCGATCTTGTCGATCAGCCCCAGCCAGGGCCAGTAGTGCGGCTGGTGGACGGCCACGCGCACGCGCGCGTCGTCGTCACTGGTCAGGGCGGTCCCTCCGGGGGCGGATCCCGGGTCGCCGTGCGCGGGATCTGGCGCGGGGGATCGTGGCTCGCCGATCACGCCGGGCGTTCTCCTTAGCTCGTCGGACGGACGACGGGGATTTACCGAAACCCCATGCGTCCCCTCAACCGGGGGTGGCGGTCACCCCCGGGCACCTCGTCGCAAATATCTTCTAATGGGTACCACCTCACGCAAGCCCATGTATACGATTTGCGTGGCCTACATAGGACGCGAACCCGGGTGAACCCGTCGTCCGCGTAAGGCGTCAACCCAACGCCGACTTTGTGGTTTCATGTCGGTCCGAAACCGAGGACATTCGAAGGGTCCCAGGGCTGTGCGTATCGTGCGTTTCATCGGTGGGCTGCTCACCGGGCTCATCGCCCTGGTGCTGGCCGTCGCCCTCTTCGTCTACTGGTTCGACTTCGCGTCGTCCATGGCCGCGGCCGCCGGACTCGGCGCCCTCGGGTACGTCTTCCTGTGGATGGCCTTCGGCCTGAACCTGCTGCTGTGGACCGTGGTCGGCCTGCTCAGGCTGGCCGAGGACGGGGCGCGCGCGGCGCTGCGCCGACGCCCCGAGGGCCGGCGCGCGAGCGTCGCCGGGAACCGTGAACGGCGACCCCTCCTCGTCGGCGCGGGCGGCCCCGGGAACGCCGAGGCGCTGACCGGCGGCGAGACGGCCGGGTCCGCCGAGGGGGAACGGTCGACACCGTGACCCCGGGCGGCGGCCCGCTGGTGGCGGAGACCCCCGGGGACGCCACCCTCGCCGTCATCATCCCGGCCCACAACGAGGAGCCCGTGATCGGCGCCGCGATCTCCTCCGCCCTGGGCCTGTTCGACCGCTGGGACGTCTACGTCGTCTCCGACTCGTCCGGGGACGCGACCGCCGACATCGCGGCGCGGACCGGCGTGAACGTCCTCGAACTCCTCACCAACCGGGGCAAGGCGGGGGCCATCGAGGCGGTCATCGAGGAGTTCTCGCTGACCGAGAACTACGACGGTGTACTGATCCTGGACGCGGACACGGAGCTCGACCCGGGGTACGTCGAGGGTGCCAGACGGCAGCTCAGGGACCCGGAGGTGGCGGCCGTCGCGGGCTTCGTCGTCTCGGAGTGGAAGCCCGCGGAGCGGGGCCTGGTCGGACGGGTCATCTCGGCCTACCGGGACCGCCTGTACTTCATGCTCCAGTACCTCATGCGTTTCGGGCAGACCTGGAAGCGCACCAACGTGGCCTTCATCGTGCCGGGGTTCGCGAGCGTGTACCGCAGCCGGGCGCTGAGGGAGATCACCGTCAACCCCCGGGGCTGGTGATCGAGGACTTCAACATGACCTTCGAGGTGCACCACAAGCGCCTCGGGCGGGTCTCCATGCGGCCGGACACCAAGGCCTACAGCCAGGATCCGTTCACGTTCCGGGACTACCGCAAGCAGGTGGGTCGTTGGACCCTCGGCTTCTGGCAGACGGTGCGGCGGCACAGGGTCTGGCCGAGTTTCTTCTGGGTGGCCCTGGCCCTGTACATCGTCGAGGTCGTGCTGGTCTCGGCGCTGTTCCTGGTGACCGTGGCGATCGCGCTGTTCGTGCTCCTGGGCACGTTCGCCGGGGAGGCGCTGACCGGGGTGCCGTTCCTCTCCGAGGGGTTCACGGCGGTCACGGCGTTCCTGCCACTGACGGCCCTGGCCATCGGCCTGCTCGTGCCGGACTACGTGCTCACCTGCGTCATGACCATGGTGCGGCGGCGGCCCTCGTACCTGTTCTACGGGCTGTTCTTCTTCCCGATCCGGATCGTGGACTCCTACCTGGCCCTGCGGATGATCCCCAAGGCCTGGACCGCCAGGTCCGACGGCCGGTGGAGCAGCCCCACCCGGGTCTCCCGGCGGGACCCCGGGTAGCCGCTTCGACCTGCGGAAATGTGAGATTCTCCGAGCATGACCACCCCAGGGGCCCGCCGTGCCGGACACCGCTTAGCCTCGATGGAGGGGACCCGACCCTCCTCGGGGCGCAGTCGTTGAATGGGTGAAGTCGCAGTGGACAAGAGGCGTGTGTCGTTCGCGTTGTACCGGGTGCTCGCGTACATCACGGGAGTCTTCCTGTTGGGTCTGACCTTCCTGGCCATGCCCGCGAAGTACCTGGTGGGCGAGGACTCGATGTTCCACCTGGTCGGCGCCCCCGAGGGGTGGGAGCACTGGTTCGGCCCCGAGTCGCCGCTGATGCTCTACGTCGTCATGCCGCACGGCTACATCTACATGGCCTACGTGCTGGTCGTCCTGTGGGTGTCCCTGGACCGCCGCTGGGGGCGGGCCGCACCCTGGGCGTCGTGCTCGCGGGCACCGTCCCGGTCCTGGGCTTCGTGGTCGAGCACCGCGTGGTCCGGTCCGAGCAGGCGAAGGAGATCGCCGCCGACCAGCCTCAGGAACCCGCCGCCACGGGCTGATGCTCCCGGGATCCCTCCGCCAGTTCACGGCGCACGAGGATGATCCAGAAGATCACGGCGGAGACCCCGAACATGGCCCACTGCACGGCGTAGCTGAGGCTGCGCCAGTTGACCGTGAACTCCGTGGGCGGCTCGGGCGGAGGCACCGGTGTGAGCCCGTCGACGGCGGGCTCACTCTCGGGCAGGGTGACGTAGGCCGCGTAGAGGCGGTGGTCCCACTCACCGACCAGCACGGACGGGGCGATCCGCTCGACCGTTCCGACCTCGGGGAGCCCATCGGGACGAACCCCTCCGCGGCGTCCTGGGGCGGCTGGAGCCACCCGGTGACGGTGACGTCCCCCTCGGGGACGGCCGGGAGCCCGGTGCCGTCCTCCGTCCAGCCGCGGCTCACGGTCATGGCCGCCCCGTCCTCGGTGACGAGGGGGAGGACCAGCACGTACCCGTCGACCCCGTCCAGGCGTCGGGGCACGAGGAGCTGCGCCTCGGCGTCGTAGCGCCCGGACACCTCGACCGCCGTGTTGGTCGTGAGGTTGGGGTGCAGGAACTCGCCGGGTTCACCGAGATCGGAGACGGGGATGGCGTCGGCCAGGTCCTCGACCGGGTTGGTGATGACGTCGCGGTCGGGCTCGAAGGCACTGGTGCCCTGCCAGTAGGTGCCCGCGACGCACACGGCGACCACCAGGACGGCCAGCAGGTGCAGACCGAGCCAGCGTGGGCTGAAGAGCGGAGATCTCACCCGACCAGGCTATGTCCGCCCTCGGAGCGCCCACTCATGACCCCGTGTTGACGATGCCCACACCCCGCTTGGCCGGGCCACGGCCCAGGAATGACGATCACTTTAAGTAGTTTCTCGTGACACAGGGTTGTTATTCGTGGGTGTGGTGGGTAGTGTCTCTACCAACGCGGAACGACAAGATCGCTTCCACGTGGCAGACCTTCAGGCCGCGACTCCAGGGGGAGGAGTCGCAGGCCGCTTCCCAGAGCGAGGGTTGCCTCCGTACTTTGAGGGGGATGCGGAGGCGACCCTCGCCACCTCGTAGACGGGGACGTTTCCACTGTTCAGTGGAAACGTCCCCGTCGTCGTTTCACGACCGCTGGCTCCGGGGTTCCCCGGCTCGGTCCGGCGGCGCTCCCCGAGGCCTCCGTGCGGCTCCGGTGGCGCGCCGCGTACACGCGCAGTGCCAGGTTGACCGCGTCGTCCCTGGTGCGCGCGCCCGAGAAACGCATGGCCTCCCGCAGGGCCTCGTCGTCGATGTCGATCCAGGTCGGGCTCACTCCGCGCTCCTCGCCGCTCGGGATGGGGTCGGGGCCCATCGTCCCGCATGCGGAGGGTGGCGCGCGCACTACCGAGGGTGGTGTCGGTCAGCCCATCGTCTTCTGGCCGTCGAGGGACTCCCGGATGATGTCGGCGTGCCCGCAGTGCTGCGCGGTCTCGCGGATCAGGTGGATGACCACGTCACGGGCGGTCCAGGACGTGTCCTCCGGGAACCACGGCGCGGCCGGGAGCTTCTGGCTGACCTCCAGGTCCGGCAGGCCGCGGACGTACGCGTCGGTCGCCTCGGCCTGCCGCTCGTAGGCGGCGAGCGTCCCCTCCAGGGTCTCCTCACCGATCAGCCGGAAGCTGTTCTCGTGATGGTCCAGGGTCTCCTGGGACTCGTAGTCGACCTCCTGCGGGCCCTCCTCGATGAACCTGACCCACCCCTCCTCCATCTGGGTCACGTGCTTGACGATCCCGGCCAGACACAGCTCGCTCCTGGTGGTGCGCCGGGTGGCCTCCTCCTGGTCCAACCCCCGGAGGGTGGTGAGCAGGAACGCGCGCTGCTGGGCCAGGAAGGTCAGCAGCGACTCACGCTCGGCGTTGACCTGGTTGTTCGTCGCGCCCATGGAAACTCCTACGTCGGTCCGTTCGGATGTCTCGACCCTAGGGAGCGAGGCGGTCATCCACTGTCCTCCATGTACCGGGCATGACCGGGTTTTCTGGCTTCCTTGAAAGCTCTGCGGATAGCCTGGCGGTCTGGCGACCCGGAGGTTCCATGGCCCTGATTCCGCTCCAGTACCGGCTCGACGGCCCCAGGCACGCGCCCGTCGTGCTCCTCGTTCCGCCGTTCGGTACGAAGATGTCGGTCTGGGAACCCCAGATGCCCGAGCTCACCCGGAACCGCCAGGTGCTGCGGATCAACCACCGGGGCCACGGCTTCTCACCGGCGCCCGAGGGCCCCTACACGGTCGAGGACCTGGCGCTGGACGTCCTCGGACTCCTGGAGGACCGGGGGTTCACGCGGGTCTCGGCGGTCGGCGGCGGCCTCGGCGGCGCCCTCCTGCTGTGGATCGCCGCCAACTCACCGCGCACGCTGGAGCGGCTGGTGCTCCTGGCCGGAACGTCCCGGACCCCGCCCACGCACCGCTGGGACCGGATCGCCTCCGAGGTCCGCGAGGGCGGCATGGACGCGGTGACCGCCGAGGTGGTCCTGCCCTGGTTCACCCCCGACCTGACCGACGACCGCCCGGAGGTGGCGGCCCGGTTCACGGAGGACTTCGGCTCCGTCGACCCGCACGCCTACGCCTCGATCTGCGACGCCCTGGCCGCCATGGACCAGCGCAACCTGGTCTCCGGCGTGCGTGTGCCGACCCTGGTCGCCTCCGCCGCGCACGATCCCCTGCTGCCCCCGGGGCACGGGCGGCGCCTGGCCGACGGGATCTCCCAGGCGCGGTTCGAGGTGGTCCCCGGCGCCGCGCACCTGCTCGGTGTGGAACGCGCCGACCGGGTCAACCGACTGCTCGCGGAGCACGTCGCGGCCTGAGTCAGACCAGCGGGACCAGGGGGCTGTTGACCTCCAGCAGGTAGCCGTCCGGGTCGCGGAAGTGCGCGGCGCGGATGCCCCACGCCGTCCAGTCGCGGGGCTCCATCACGAGGCGGGCGCCGCTCGCCACCAGTCCGGCGGCCGTCTCGTCCACGTCGTCCACCTCGAAGATCACCGCGAGCCGGTCCTGGTGGGGGAGGGCGGGATCGGCGGTGTCCGTCTCCAGGGCCTCGGCCATCACCTCGCGCTGGTTGAGGGCCAGTCGCGTCCCCGAGCGCACGTCGAACTCGGCGTAGCGGCTCACCTCGTCGCCCCACAGGACGGGGAGCTTGAGGACGTCGGCGTAGAAACGGAAGCAGGCCTCGTAGTCGTTCACGAGGAGCCGGATGTAGCTACAGCGCATGGGGGCCTCCTGCCGTGCGGGCTGGGTGGTCGGCACCATTCTCGGGTCCGAGCATGCCGTACACCTGAGTATCCGTACCCGGATGACGCATGGCCGGATCCGGCCACCCGTGTCGCCCCTCCCCAGCCCGACGAGCAGCTCGACGACGCCCGGTGGCCTACAGGAAGGGGTCGGGGCCCGCCCAGCCGTGGGTGTCGCGCTGGCGCGCCTCGGCGAGCTCGTCCTCGCTCAGGACACGGGGCTCTCCGACCTGGCGGGCGCGCAGGTAGGCGGCACAGAGCCAGTCGAGCAGCCGGAAGTTCGCCAGGGCCTGCTCCAGGCCGCGCCCGAGGGCCAGCCCGCCGTGGTTGGCGAGCAGGGCGGCGTCGCGGCCCTTGAGGGCCTTGACCGCCTGGTCGGCGATGTCGCCGGTGCCGTAGGGCATGTACGGGGTCACGCTGACGGCGCCGCCCAGACCGGCGGCGCGGTGGTGGATCGGGGGAAGCTCGGGGAACACCGAGGAGACCGCGACGGTGTCCGCGGTGAACGCGTTGACCACGGCGAGGGCCTCCCGGCCCTGTTCGGCGGCGTGGCGGTGCACCGCCATGTGGAGCGTGGTCTCGGCGGCGGGGTCGCGCCGACCCTCCAGCATCCGGTCGTCCAGCGACATCACCGGGCAGTCGATCGGCTGGATCTGGTCCAGGGGCACCCCGTGCGGGGTGACGACCACCAGGTCGCCGCTGCGGACACTGACGGTCCCGGCCTCGCCGGGCGCCGTCCCGGGGTGCTGGGCGATGGCGCGGGCGGTCAGGCAGACGTCGCGACGTTCCTGTTCCAGCTGCATACGATCCTCGGTGGGGTGTGCGGTCAGCGGTCCCCGGGGGGACTCGGACCAACCGACTTAGGTACACCTAATGTACGTGATGGCGTCCGATATGTCTTCCCCGCCTACGCCACCAGGCCGTGCCGGTAGGCGTACACCACCGCCTGGACGCGGTCGCGCAGGTCGAGCTTGGTCAGGATGCGCGAGACGAACGTCTTCACGGTCTCCTGGCTGATGAACAGGCTCGTGGCGATCTCGCCGTTGGAGAGCCCGTTGGCGATCAGCCCCAGCACCTCCCGTTCGCGGGGGTGAGGGGGAGGTCCGTCTCGGGGGCGTGGGTGGGCCGGATCCGGGCGGCGAAGCGGCCCACCAGCTGGCGGGTGACCTCGGGGTCCAGCAGCGCGGCGCCGGAGGCCACGGTGCGGATGCCGTGCAGCAGCTGGTCCGGGGAGCGTCCTTGAGCAGGAACCCGCTCGCGCCCGCGCGCAGCGCCTCGTAGACGTACTCGTCGAGGCTGAAGGTGGTGACCACCAGGACCTTCACCGGGTGCTCCACCTCCGATCCGGCCAGCAGCCGGGTCGCCTCGATCCCGTCGAGCTCGGGCATCCGCACGTCCATCACCACGACGTCCGGCCGCAGGCGCCCCGCGAGCTCCACGGCGGCGCGGCCGTCACCGCACTCACCGACGACCTCCATGTCCGGCTGCACGCCGATGATCGTCACCAGCCCCGTGCGGATCAGCACCTGGTCGTCGCAGACCAGCACCCGGATGCTCATGGCCGCGCGGGGATGCGGGCGTGCACGGTGAACCCCTCACCGCGGGGTCCGGCGGAGAACTCGCCGCCCATGACCTCGACGCGCTCGCGCAGCCCGACCAGGCCCCGTCCGCTGCCGCCGGGGAGACCCCGGGGGTCCGGGGCGCTCGGTGTCGACGTTCACTGTGATCTCCTCGGGACGGTGACGCACGCGCACCGTGGTGGGGCTCCCGTGCGCGTACTTGAGGGCGTTGGTCAGCGCCTCGCGCACGACCCGGTGCGCGACGAGTTCGGCGCCGTTCCCGGCCTCGGCCGGGGCGCCCTCCTCGCTGAACACCACGGGCTGCCCGGCCCGGCGGGTCCGTTCCACCACGTCGAGCATCCCTTCGTCGTTGGCGGGCGCGGGGTTGGCGGGGTCGAGCACGTCCAGGAGCTGCCGCAGGTCGGTGATGGCCTGGCGGCCGGTGTCGGTGACCGTGCCCAGGGTCCGGTCGAGGTGTTCGGGCGCGGCGGTCAGGTAGCGCGCGGCCTCGGTCTGCACGACCATCGCGGTGACGTGGTGGGTGACGACGTCGTGGAGTTCCCGCGCGATGCGGGCGCGTTCGGCGGCCAGGGTGTCGGCCGCGAGACGGCGGCGCCGCTCGGCCTCGGCCACCCGGGTCGACCGCACCCACGAGCCGATCCCCCAGGCCAGGCCGTGCGCGAAGTAGAAGATGACCCACTCGGCCGGGGTCTCCCCTCGCCCAGCCGGGTCAGGGCCAGCGCCAGCGCCACGAACCCCACCGTGCCCGCCAGCAGGGTGGTGCGCCGGTACCGGTCGAGGTGGACGCCCGCGCTCATGAGCGCGATGGGCATCGCGGTCCCGGCGATCAGGTGGTAGCCGCTCAGCTGGTCGAGGGCGAAGCCGACCGCCACCAGAGCCAGGGTCAGCGCGGGCCACCGCCGTCGACCGGCCAGGGGCAGGCACTGGAGGGCGAGCGCGACCACGCCCAGGGCGTCGAGGGGGCGGTCCGGCACACCGCCGACCTGGGTGCCGTATCCGTGCAGGTCGGGGACGCAGGAGACGGACAGGAGGAGGAGTGCCAGGGGCAGGTCTCGAACGGTGACGTCGAGCCGCCGCCACAGGAGGGGGAGACGTCGGAACCAGGTCACGGACGCAGTGTAGTCGCGCGGAGCCACGGCGACGCGCCCTTTGTCCCCCATGCGAGCTACGTGCGGGTGTCCACTCAGCGGTGACGACCCGGAGCCCCGGTTTCCGTAGCGTTCTCCTCATACCGACGTCCCCTTCCGGCCGCACCGCGCGGCCGGACCCGCTGCCTGGAGGCACCCCATGTTCCGCTCCTTCCGGACGACCGCCCTGACCGCCCTGTGCTGCGCCGCGGCGGTCCCCGGTCTGGTCGGGTGCGGCGTGCTCTCCGAGGTGGGCACCGAACTGGGGTCGGCCGCCGACGAGGTGCAGTCGGACCTGGAGGACGCCGCCAACGAGGTGCTCACCGAGGGGCAGCTGTTCACCGGGACCAAGACGCTGGACGTCGACGGCGCCTCCGTCCAGGTCTCCTGCTCCGGCACGCCCTCGGACGGCAGGCCGGTCATCGTGCTGATGGCCGGGATGGGTGACGGCCTGGACACCCTGGCCGACGTGCAGGAGACCCTGGCCGAGGACGAGCGGGTCTGCTCCTACGACCGGCTCGGCGAGGGGAGAGCGACCAGCCCGAGGGGCAGCAGAGCATCGACGACGCCGGGGTGACGCTGACCGCCGTCCTGGAGGACGTCGCCGGTGACGGTCCCGTGGTCCTGGCCGGTCACTCACTGGGCGGCCTGATCGCCGCGCGCTACGCCCCCGACCACCAGGACCGCGTCAGCGGGCTGGTGCTGCTGGACGCCACGTCCCCGACGATGATCGACGACATCACCGGCGTGATCCCGGAGTCGGCCACCGGGGAGGGCGCCGAGGTGCGGGCGCAGAACCTGGCCATCTTCCAGGGTGAGAACCCGGAGGGCATCGTGATCGACAGCGACCCGGAGGTCCGCCCGGCCGGTGACATCCCGGTGGAGGTCATCCAGCACGGGGTCCGCTACCTCGGTGAGATCGCGGAGTACGGCGACGACCTGGAGCGGGTGTGGACCGAGGGCCAGGAGCAGTGGCTGGCGCTCTCCGACCGCAGCCGGCTCAGCACCGCCGAGGAGAGCGGGCACTACATCCACGTGGACCAGCCCGACGTCGCGGTCGAGGCCATCCTCCGCGTGACCGACGAGGCCGCCGCCTGAACCCGGCCCCGCGCCGAACGTCCGGAACCATCCGAGTTCCACACAAACGCACGTCAAAGAACTCGTCCCGGTCTTCCCCAGGGTGGTGTGTCCACCCGTCCGAGGGGAGGGCCGGGGCATAGGTCTGTCCAGGTGGGCTGGTGATATGAGCCACGGCCGAGACGTCCCGTAACGCGCTGTCTGCCCTGATCAGTGGGGATTATGGGAACGTTGTGGCGTATGTGACCTACGAGACGAGGCTGTTTGTGACTAGCGATCCTGGGCAGAGAGGGTCCGTGAACCAGACCCATGTAACCCTGCCGACCGTGCCGTACCTGTCCGAACCCGGAGCGTCCTCCGCCACCAGCCTGTACATCGACGGCGAGTGGAGAGCGGCCCGCAACGGACGCGTCCGGGAGATCCTGGACCCGGCCGACGCCTCCGTGCTGACCATCGTCAGCGAGGGCGGCAGGGACGACACCGAAGCCGCCATCGCCGCCGCGCGACGCGCCTTCGACCACGGCGAGTGGCGCCGCACCTCCGCCGACGAGCGGGGCCGCGTCCTCGAACGGATCGCCGACCTGCTCCAGCGCGACCGCGAGGAGATCGCGGTCATGGAGTCGCTGGACACCGGCAAGACCATCGAGGAGGGCGGGATCGACGTCGACGACGTCACCAACGTCTTCCGCTACTACGCCGGGCTCGCCGACAAGGACGCGGGACGCCTCGTGTCCGCCCCCGAGGGCGTCCACAGCAAGGTCGTGTACGAGCCCGTCGGAGTCTGCGGCATGATCACGCCCTGGAACTACCCGCTGCTCCAGCTCGCCTGGAAGATGGCCCCGGCCATCGCGGCGGGCAACACCATGGTCGTCAAGCCCAGCGAGGTCACCCCGGTGACCACCGCCAAGCTGGTCGAGCTCACCACCGAGGCGGGCGTCCCCGCCGGTGTGGTCAACCTCGTCCTGGGCAGCGGCCCCGACGCCGGAGCCCCCTCTCCGAACACCCCGACGTCGACCTCGTCTCCTTCACCGGAGGCCTCGTCACCGGGCGCCGGATCATGGCGTCGGCCGCCGAGACGGTCAAGAAGATCGCCCTGGAACTGGGCGGCAAGAACCCCAACATCATCTTCCCCGACGTCGACCTGGACACCGCCGTGGACTACGCGCTCAGCGCCGCGTTCTTCCACTCCGGCCAGGTGTGCTCGGCCGGTGCGCGGCTCATCGTGCACAACGACATCCACGACGCCTTCACCACCGAACTCGCCCGCCGGGCCGAGGCCATCCGCATCGGCCGGGGCCAGAACGAGGGCGTGCGCTGTGGCCCCTTGGTCTCCGCCGAGCACCGCGCGAAGGTCGAGAAGGCAGTGGCGCGCGGCGTCGAGGAGGGCGCCCGGATCATCGCGGGCGGCCGGCGCCCCGAGGACGCCGACCTCCGGGACGGCTACTTCTACCGGCCCACCGTGTTCGTGGACTGCGACCGCTCCATGGACATCGTCCAGACCGAGGTGTTCGGCCCCGTCGTGACCGTCGAGCGGTTCGAGACCGAGGCCCAGGCGATCGAGCTCGGCAACGACACCGACTACGGGCTCTCCGGCGGCGTGTGGACCGACGACACCGCCCGTGGCGAGCGCGTGGCCGCGGCCCTGCGCCACGGCACGGTGTGGATCAACGACTACGGCCCCTACTTCCCCGGCGCCGAGTGGGGCGGCTTCGGCCGCAGCGGCGTCGGCCGCGAGCTCGGCCTGGCCGGACTCGACGAGTACCGCGAGGCCAAGCACGTCTACCGGAACCTGTCGCCCGAGCCCCAGCGCTGGTTCGGCTAGGCGCACCGTTCCCCGGGGTCCGGGCGTCGGGAACGCCCGGACCCGCAGGCCACCCGCCGACGCGGTTCCGTCCTCCGTGTCGGCGGGTGCCCTCCTCACCCGGTGCCGCGAACGCCGTGGCACCGCGAGCCAGACCGAGTACACACAGGTCGGTTTCCCCGGCATCCCCCTGAGCCACACGAACGAGAGGATTCGGCCCGTGTCCACGAACGAAACCACCTACGACTACGTCATCGTCGGCGGAGGAACGGCGGGGTCGGTGATCGCCAACCGGCTCACCGAGGACCCCGGCACCACCGTCTGCGTCATCGAGGGCGGGCCGGACGACCGCGACCTGGAGCACGTGCTCCGGCTCCGCGACTGGCTGAGCGTCCTCGACAGTGAACTCGACTACGGGTACACCACCACCGAGCAGCCCCACGGCAACTCGCACATCCTGCACTCGCGCGCCCGGGTGCTGGGCGGCTGCTCCTCGCACAACACGCTCATCAGCTTCCGGCCCTTCGCCCAGGACCTGGACGACTGGGTGGCGGCGGGCGCCGAGGGCTGGGACAACGCCACCGTGCAGTCCTACGCCGACCGCATCAAGTGCAACATCGTCCCCATCGCGGAGAAGGACCGGAACACGATGGTCAAGGACTGGGTGTCCTCGGCCTCCCAGGCGGCGGACGTCCCGGTCGTCGAGGACTTCAACGCCCTGACCTCCCACGGCGGCGGCTTCTCCGACGGCGCCGGGTTCCTGTCCATCGCCTACGACCCCTACACCGGCTACCGTTCCTCGGCCTCGGTGGCCTACCTGCACCCCGTCATGGACGTGCGGGAGAACCTCACCGTGCTCCTGGAGACGTGGGTCGGCAGGGTCCTGTTCGACGGGGACCGCGCCACCGGCGTCAGCGCCACCACGAAGGACGGCGAGCGGATCACCGTCAACGCCCGACAGGAGGTCATCGTCGCGGCGGGCGCCGTGGACAGCCCCCGCCTGCTCATGCTGTCCGGTGTCGGGAACGCCGAGGAACTGGGCGCGCTCGGCATCGAGAGCCGGCACCACCTGCCCGGCGTGGGGGAGAACCTCCAGGACCACCCGGAGTCGATCATCATGTGGGAGACCACGAAGCGGGTCCCCGAGAACACCGTGATGCACTCCGACGCGGCGCTGTTCGTGCGGCGGGGGACGGCGGCGACGAGGATCCCCGCCCCGACCTGATGTTCCACATCTACCAGATCCCCTTCGACGACAACACGAAGCGGCTGGGCTACGACTCGCCCGAGGACGGCTGGGCGGTCTGCATGACCCCGAACATCCCGCGCTCGCGCTCGCGCGGCAAGCTCTACCTCACCAGCGCCGACCCGGCCGCCAAGCCCGCCCTGGACTTCCGGTACTTCACCGACCCCGACGGGTACGACGAGAAGACCATCGTGGACGGGCTGAAGATCGCCCGCGACGTCGCCGCGACCGAGCCGTTCCGCTCCTGGATCAAGCGCGAGGTCGCCCCCGGCCCGCAGGTCCGGACGGACGAGGAGCTGTCCGAGTACGGCCGTCGCGCCGCGCACACCGTGTACCACCCGGCGGGCACGTGCCGGATGGGCGCCGCCGACGACGAGCACGCCGTGGTCGACCCCCGCCTGAGGGTGCGCGGGCTGCGCGGCCTGCGGGTCGCGGACGCTTCGGTGTTCCCGACCCTGCCCACCCCCAACCCCATGGTGATGGTGCTCGCCCTCGGTGAGCGCGCCGCCGACCTCATCCGCGAGGATCGGGCCGCCACCGAGGGGAGGCCCGATGAGCGCCCCGGCCGCCGAAGCGGCCCCCGCGACCGGCCCCACCGACGTCACCTTCTCCGTCCGCAACCTGTGGAAGATCTTCGGGAAGAACGCCGACGACGTCATCGGCACCGAACTGGAGCGGGCCGACCGCGACCGCATCAAGGAGGAGACCGGCTGCACCGTCGCGGTGCGCGACGTGTCCTTCGACGTGCGCCCCGGCGAGACGTTCGTGGTCATGGGCCTGTCCGGGTCCGGCAAGTCGACGCTCATCCGCTGCCTCACCCGCCTGATCGAGCCCACCTCGGGGTCGGTCCTGCTCGACGGCGAGGACATCGGGGACGCCACCGAACAGCGCCTGCGCGAGCTGCGCCGCCACAAGATGGCGATGGTCTTCCAGCACTTCGGCCTGCTGCCGAACCGCAGGATCATCGACAACGTCGCCTACGGCCTGGAGGTGCGCGGGATGCCGCGCGCCGAACGCTACGAACGGGCCCAGGAGATGATCGAGATGGTGGGGCTGTCCGGGTACGAGAGGTCCCGCCCCGGCGAGCTCTCCGGCGGCATGCAGCAGCGCGTGGGCCTGGCCCGCGCCCTGGCCGTCGACCCGCAGGTGCTGCTGTTCGACGAGCCGTTCAGCGCCCTGGACCCGCTCATCCGCCGCGACATGCAGAACGAGGTCATCCGGCTCCAGCAGGAGCTGAACAAGACCTCGGTCTTCATCACCCACGACCTCCAGGAGGCCCTCAAGCTGGGCGACCGCATCGCGATCATGCGCGACGGCGAGCTCGTCCAGGTGGGCACCCCGGAGGAGGTCGTCGGTCGGCCGGTCAACTCCTACGTCGCGGACTTCACCTCCGACGTCGCCCGCACCACCGTGCTCACAGCCCGGTGGCTGGTCCGCGACGCCTACCCGGACGAGCGCACCGACGGCCCGACCACCGAGCCCGGCACCGTCCTCGCGGAGGTCCTGCCGATGCTCGCCGCGAGCACCGCGCCGGTCCGGGTCGTGGAGGGCGACACCCTCCTCGGCTACGTGGGCCGCGACGACGTGCTGCGCGCCATCGCCGAGGACCAGTTGGAGGGCGCCGAACAGGTCGACGCGATGGTCGAGGAGGCGGTGGAGGAGATCTCCGACGACGCCGTCGACCACGGCGGCGCCGACGCGACGGGGAACGGTGGGTGACATGGCCACGGTGACCGAACCCGCCGGAGCCACGGACTCCGGCACGCGTGGCGCGGGGGTGACGAAGGCCTCCTGCGCAGGAGCTGGTTCCAGGCCCTGCTGGTGGTCGTGGTCCTCGTCGTCGGCTACCAGCTGACCCGTCTGGCGGGCTCGCCCCCTGGGCCAGCGGCTTCCCCGGTGCCATCGGCAACGGTTTCATGGCCTGGCTCGACGGGGTCTACGCCTGGATCGTCGCGAACCGCAACGACAGCCCGCTGTTCCTCTACTTCTTCAACTACATCTCGGTGGGGCTGGGGTCGGCCGTCGTGCTGATCAACCAGTTCCTGAACGGGCTCACCTGGCTCGGCGTGACCGTCATCGGGGTGGTCGCGTCCTGGCGGGTCGCCGGGTGGCGGGTGGCCCTGCTGGTCCTGGCGACCTTCGCGGTGTTCGCGCTGACGGGGCTGTGGAACGAGTCGATGACGACGCTGTCGCTCATCATCACCTCGGTGTTCATCGCCCTGCTGTTCGGCATCCCGCTCGGCATCCTCGCCGGGCGGAGCGAGGGCTTCTACCGGGCCATCCGCCCGGTGCTGGACTTCATGCAGATCATGCCGGCCTTCGCCTACCTGCTGCCGTTCGTGCTGCTCTTCGGCATCGGGAACGCGTCGGCCGCCGTCGTGACGGCCGTCTACGCGCTCCCGCCGGTCGTGCGGATCACCGCGCTGGGCATCCGCGAGGTGAACAAGGGCGCGATCGAGGCGGCCGCCTCGCTGGGCTCCACCCCGGGCCAGATCCTCACCAAGGTGCAGCTTCCGCTGGCCAAGCGCACCATCCTGCTGGGCGTCAACCAGACCATCATGCTCGCGGTCTCCATGGTCGTGATCGCGTCGGTGATCGGCGCGGGCGGCCTCGGTGACGCCATCTACCAGGCCCTGTCCAAGATCAACGTGGGCCAGGCGTTCCAGGCGGGCCTGGCGATCGTCATGCTGGCGATCGCGATGGACCGCGTCACCGGCGCGGTCGGCCACGGAGCGCACACCCCGAGGATCGAGCCACGGTACAGGATGCCCCTCCTCGGCGGGATGCTCGCGGTCGCGGTCGCGGCCGCCGCCGTGGGGCGCCTCTTCGGACTGGGCGGCTGGCCGCGCGACCTGTCGATCCGGCTCGACATCCCGGTCAACGCCGCCGACAAGGCGATCGAGTCCGCGATCGGTCCGGCCGCCGCCGCACTGGGATCCTGGACGCAGAGCTGGATCCTGGGCCCGCTCGACAACCTGCTGAGCGGATCGCCGTGGTGGCTGGTGACGCTCGCCGCCGCCGCGTTCGGGCTGATCTTCGCCGGGAAGCGGGTCGCGCTGGTCTCCGCCCTGTGCTTCCTGGCGATCGGGCTGCTGGGCGTGTGGGACAACGCCATGGACACGCTCTCCCAGGTGCTGGTGGCCACGGTGGTCACCATCGCGCTGGGCGTGGTCGTCGGCGTCCTGATGTCACGCAGCGACGTGTTCGCCCTGGTGCTCCGGCCGGTGCTCGACTTCATGCAGACCCTGCCACCGTTCGTGTACCTGATCCCGGCGGTGGCGCTGCTCGGGCTGGGGCCCGTCCCCGCCCTGGCGGCCGCGGTCATCTTCGCCCTGCCGCCGGTGATCCGGCTGGTGAACGACGGCATCCGAGGGGTGCCAGTGGGCACCGTCGAGGCAGCGACGTCGCAGGGTTCGACGAAGTGGCAGCTGCTCACGAAGGTGGAGCTGCCCATGGCGCGCGGCTCCCTTCTGCTGGCGGTCAACCAGGGCATCATCCTGGTGCTGTCCATGGTGGTCATGGGCGCGCTGGTCGGCGCGGGCGCGCTCGGCAACGACGTGGTGCTCGGCCTGGCCCAGAACGAACTGGGGCTGGGTATCGCCTCGGGTCTGGCGATCGTGTCCCTGGGTCTGTTCCTGGACCGGGTGACGCAGGGAAGGAGGGCACCCCGTGCCTAGGTTTCTGAGGAGGAGTGCCCTGCTCCGGCTGTTCGCGGCGGGGCTGGCCCTGGTGATGGTGAGCTCCTGCGCGGTGCGCACCGACCAGATCGCCCGCGACCCGAACACCGTGCGGATCGCCGTGAACGGCTGGGTGGGCTACGAGGCGAGCGCCGAGGTGCTGGCCAACATCCTGCGCGAGGAGATGGGCTACGAGGTCCAGCTCGTCCGCGTGGACGAGCAGCCCTCGTGGCAGGCCCTCGACCAGGGCGTCATGGACGTGATCGTGGAGAACTGGGGTCACGAGGACCTGTTCGAGCTCTATGGTCCCGACGGCAACGGCACGGCCGTGGACGGCGGCCCCAACGGCAACGAGGGCGTGATCGGCTGGTACGTCCCCGCCTACCTGGCGGAGGAGATCCCGGAGATCACCACCCTGGAGGGACTGAAGGCCAACACCGACCTGTTCCGGACGGCGCAGACGGGCGAGCGGGGCGAGTTCCTGGCGGGGGCTCCCGGGTTCGTCAGCCAGGACCAGGGGATGATCAACGCCTTCGACCTGGACCTGGAGATCGTCTACGCCGGGTCGGAGGCGGCGCAGATCACCGAGGTGCGGCGCAGGTACGCCAACCAGGAGCCGGTGCTCTTCTACTTCTACGACCCGCAGTGGTTCCAGGAGGAGGTGGACCTGGTCAAGGTCGACTTCCCCGACTACCACGAGGGTTGTGACGCCAACCTGGACGACGTTCCCTGCGACTACCCGGTCTACGACCTGAACAAGATCTTCAGGACCGGTTTCGTGGAGGAGGACGACTACGCGTACCGCTTCCTCCACAACTGGAAGTGGACCAACTCCCAGCAGAACGAGGTCGCGCAGATGATCGCCGACCAGGGGATCTCCCCGCCCGAGGCGGCCGAGATCTGGGTCAACGCGAACCGTGACGTGTGGGAGAAGTGGCTGCCCGAGGGTTACGAGAACCGCGGGTGACCGGAGGGGCGGGGTCCGGGAGGGCCCCGCTCCTTCGCGTTCACCGCGCGCTCAGTGGCCGGGCCGCTCGTAGCGGAGTCGGCGGCTCACCCAGTAGACGTTCACGCACGCGGCGACGAACCCGACCCCGAGGACGACCACGAGCCAGGCCTGGTGGGTCAGCACGATGGCCGCCGCCGTTCCGAGGAGCAGGACCAGCGCCCCGAACACCGCCAGGACCAGCCGGAAGCCCAGCGCGCTCGCCGGGCGGTCGTGGGTCCCCAGGGCCCCCTTCAACCTGCCGCGTCTGGCACGTTCCATGTCGTTGACACCTCCCTGTGAACAGTCCTACCCCAGTGGAGCCGGACGCACGTTTCGGGGTGCCGTCCCGACGGGTCCCGAGACCGGGAGAATGGGCGGAGGACTCCGCCCCGTCGTCCGAAGGAGAAGGTTGTCCCACCGTGAGGGCCGCGTGCCCGCCTTCCTGGTCGTCGCCCTGCCGCTGGTCCTGCTCCTGAACGGCTGTTCCACCCCCGACACCGAAGCCGAAGCGGAGCCCGAGGAGACCACGTCCCACATCCCGGTGTTCTGGGTGGAACGTGAGGTGCGGGTGCGCACCCTGGACCGCATGTTCACCGGGGGCGACTCCCACGAGGTCATCGCGAACACGGGTCCCACCAGGGACGTGCTGTTCGACGCCGGGGTCGTCCACGAAGAGGGCGACGGGTACGCCGTCGAACTCGACAAGGACACGTGGGACACCTCGCTCAACCTGAACCGGATCGACGGTGCCCTGGGGGCACCATGCGCCAGAACGAGGTCACCTGGTGCGGCGAGGCCGTCGAGGCCGAGGAGTTCGTCGAGGACTACATGGACGAGTTCGCGGGGACCCTCGACAGCCACGAGGCCTACGAGGAGAGCGTCGTCGACTACGTCGACTGCGGGACCGGGAGGCTCTGAGGACTCCCGGGCTCGCGCGCCTTCCGGAACGCGGAAGGGGCACCCCCGTGCGGGAGTGCCCCTCGTCGTCTCGGGTGCCTACACGCCGTTCATCAGGGCGTGAACGCCGTGATGCCGCCGGTGGCGGGGTTGAGGGCGACGATCGCGCCAGGGACCTGTCGTAGGAAGGGCGTGGGCTCGGCTGACCACCCGATGGACGGCCCCAGGGCCTCCTGGTCGCCTGGAACCCAGCCGGCGTCGAGGGTCGCCTGTCTGGTGCCGGATGCCCAGTCGTCGACGGTGAGCACCCCTCGGTCGGGATCGTCGGGGTCGGGACCCAGAGCGATGAAGGCTTCCGTGGTCGGCAGGACCAGGGTCCGGTCGAGGTCCTCGCTGACTCCGTTCGGCTCCAGTTGGTGTTCGACCTCCCCGTCGCGCCCGAAGTAGAGCACGCCCCGATCGTCACCGGTCCGGTTCACCGAGACGTATCCTTCGCCCGTCAGGGCGATCAGGTCCCCCTCTTCCGGCCAGAGGCCGGAGACGATCTCCTCACCACTCTCCAGGTCAAGGAGCAGACCCTCTTCCTCGGGATACAGGCGCAGCGCCAAGGAGTCCGGTCCGAGGGTGAAGGTGGGATCGGGGTGGCCCCGACCGTCACCTATGGACCACCCCCTCCCAGCGCACCTCGCCGGTCCGTGCGTCGAGAGCGACGACTTCGTAGGTCCAGTCGTGGCGGCTTTCGCTGTTCACCGTCAATCGGCTGGAGACAACGGTGTCCCCCGAGACCGCGGTCTGGCCTGTGTAGGAGTCCGAGATCGCATCGTCCTCGGAGACCCGGGGAAGGCGGTCCCGTTCTCCCACAGTTCGGAGTCCTCGGTCAGGGAGTACGCGACGAATCCCCGGGCCCCGAGTTCGATTCGGGCGTCGTTCGTGACCTGGTGGATCCCCGAGGCGGGCAGGTGCTGGGTCGCACCCCTCGGCCCTGGGACCGGGCTGTTGACGATCCGGTGGGGGCGGGCCTCCCCGATCTCCTGTTGCCCGACGATCTCCCCGGTCGAGGTGTCCAGCACCAGAAGGTCCTCCAGCGCGGGGTCCGATCGGTCCTGTTCCTCCTGTTGCTCCTTCTCGAAGGCCAGGGCCAGCAGTCTCGTGTCCGGGGTCGTGGAGGCGGCCGACAGGCTCGCGTCCGCGCGGCGGTACCGCCAGGTGGGCTCCCCGGTGACGCCGTCCAGAGCGACGACCCCGTCATCGAGTTGGACGGCCACACCCGAAGGGATCGGACGGACGGTGAAGACCTCGGCACCCTCGGGCGGGTCCCACTCCCAAGCGGTGTCGGACGCGGTCTGAGCGATGGCGTGTTCGCTGAGCGGCTCGGTGGTCAGATGTTCGGGCCCCTGAGCCTTCCACCACACCAGGCCGCCAGCGGCGATCATGCTCAATGCCGCTCCGGACGCACCGACGATCAGCCACGGGCGTCTCCTCGAAGGAGAAGCGTCGCCGTTGCTCTGTGTCTTGGACATACTGCCTCTTCTGTCCCGTTCCAACGACCGAACCCCGCGCGGTCCGTGTCTGGCGTCCCCACCGTCCACGGTCCCGGTCCAGTCAGTTCATCGCGTACAGGTCGAACTCAGTGACGTAGTCGTGGGCTCGGCTCCGAGGCGTGTCGAAGGCCTGGTCTCTCTCCTGGGCTGCCTCTGGCAACTCCGGCTTCTCCTCCGGGAGTCGGTCGTCCGGCCATTCCAAGTTGCGGACGTTGTCCCACGAATTCACCAACGGATTTTCGCGTGGGTCCATGCGACTCTCTTGTTCGAAAACATCCTCGCGGTCCTCGCTGAGCTTGACCCAGCTGTCCTCATTGAGGCTGACACGGCCGTTGTTGGGTGTCATGCGCGGATCAACGAGGTCCTCATAACCCTCCCCCGTTCTGCGAGTCCGTTGATCGCATGGACCTGAGCTCGTTCGTACAACCAGACGTTGGACGGAAGTTCCTCGTCACGCTGTGTGTTCTCTTGGTCGATGTGATCCTGGTTGAGGAGTTCCTGGCCGAGGAAGCCGACGGCTGCGTTGGCCTGGGGGTGTGGGTTATAGGAGTTGGCCAGGCTCAGAATGAACTCGTTCCGCTTGTTTTCCTCGTCGACCTGGCCATCGTGGTTCGCTACTCGAGTCTCGGCCTCATTGATCACGGCATTGTCGACCAAGTTCCACAGGTTCCCTGCCTGTTGAGGAATATTCGAATTCGATTTTCCATCGAACTTCGACATATACTCCTCCAAGCTGGCTTCGTTGTACTCGACCGTGGAGTTGAACATCTGGCCCGCTGCGTCTTCGGAGCCCGCGATGATTTGAGTGAACGCCTCCCGAGCATCTCGACTCAACATGACCTGCCCATCCTCGTACACGTTCTCGAAGCCCGGGATGGGTTCTCCCTTGTCCATACCGTCTAGACTGGCGAATACATCGATATGCGAGTCAAAGATGTCAGCGAAACCCCCCAGCCAGCTCTGGGTTGAGATGGCCAATGGAAACGTCCTTCCAGCTGAACTCTTCGGTGCTGGTCTCGCCTTCAGCGTCCATGACGGTCATCGTGTCGTCGACCTCTTGGCCAGTCTGCTCCAGCTTCTCCTGCATGATCTCGCTACTCACGATGTCCATCAGGCCGACCAAGGCTTCGCGGGAGCGATCGGGTTCTTGGGGGTCGGCGCTGGTCTCACCGTTGGCGATCCAGTCGGTGAGACCGGACACTGCGCGACCATCGTCGTTCCAGTCGAACGTGTACAGGTCGGTGAGGATCTGTTCGGCGTCTCGCCCATTGGGTTCCGAAGCATTGGTGAGAAGGGTGTGATTCGCGTCCTCGTTGGCTGTGGAAAACCCAAGGAGCCGTGACATCGTGGTCTGTTCGCCCTCGTCAGGACGATAGGTGATTGAGGTGTCATAGCGGTTGTGCTCAGTGGGAATGGCACCCGCCACCTCGCTCACTGCGGCGGTGATTTTGAGTGACGTCTCCTCGCCCAGTTGTATCGGTGTGCCATTGGGGTGGCGTGCCTGATCGAGTAGATAGGTGAGACCCTCCGCGTCCTCCAGCCACTTGCCATAGCCAGCGTTGGAGTTTCCGGGGCCACCGAGAAAGTACCCGGTGCCCTCCCTGACCCCATTGGACACGGTTCGTATGCTTTCCGGAAGCCGGTCGTGCCCTCCGCCAGCTGAGGTATGGGACAAGGCCACGATCGACATGCCGAGCATGGCTGCGATCTCCTGCTGCTGGGGAGTGCTGGGGTCGCCCCGCAATCCGTCGTTGTGCAGGTCCAACAAGACGTCGTCGGTTCCGTGAAGCAGGGCCTCAAGGAAATCGAGCTCGCTCTCGGAGAGTCTCTGACCGTTCGCCGCAGCGCCTGCGGCTCTCTCAGAGAGCCGCAGGCGCTGCGGCCTCATGCAGGTCGTCGTAGTTTCCGCCGAAGTCGCCGGTCCTGATTCGCTCGGCGAGGTCTTCGGCGGAAGACTCGTCATAGGGGTAGTAGACGTAGTCGCCCGTTACCGCGAAGGGGGCCATGCCCAAGTGGCCCGCCTCGATCAGTTGGCGCACGGTCTCGGGAGTCGGACCGGCAGCGAGCATGTCCGAACAGGAGTCGGATTTGATCTCCAGCTGCTCGTAGGCGTTCTGGGCCTGACTGATGTGCGAGGACTCGATCGCGCTGTACTCGGTGAAGTCGTCGACTTCGGTGACTGAGGAGCTGAAATCAGCCTGAATCTCGTCGATCCGGTCCCGATACCAGCGAATATCAGAAATCCATTGATCGATCACCCCGTGCGCACAAATACAGGCCATCATCGCGCTCTGCCAGGAATCTTGGTTCTCCGTAGCGACGGTGCGAATCGAATCGCTGACGAGATCGGAGAACTCGGTGGCGGTGGTGTCGACGATGTCGTTGTATTGCACGGTATCTCCGCGCAGTTTTGTGAAGATGCGGTCCAGATCCAACTTGGCGGATATGAGCCCGGATAGGTCGGCGTCGTCCTCGGTGTAGTGAAAACTCATTCTTGATCCTGCGAATCAGTAGAGCTCGACATTGACCGGACGAGGGAGTTCGACGTTGCTGGTGGAGAACTCCCTCCGGACTCCCGATCTGTGAGTGAGATCTCTTCAGCTCCCGATTGTGTGTTCCCTGCGATCGTGATGCACTGATCTTCGACATCGCGGATACTGTCGGCATGCTGCTCCGAGTACCCGTTCCAGCCGGTAACGCCGGGAATCTTGCCCGCAGCCTTTTTCGCTGCTGCGATGGCATCTTCGAAGTCGACCGAGGTTCCAAGAATGCGCTGGGCCGCGAGTTCGGCCTGACGGCCTCCGGAATACGCTTCCTCGGTGTTGGCTCCGGTCCCCTGTCCCATATGATCGCCTTTCGATGGGGGTTGCGAGCATGCGGATCTTGCTAGCGGACTGGGATATGGGCCTCCCGCCGGGGCTGCGAGCACCGAATAGGGGTGCCCGGGGCACAGTAGCAGAAGGGCGGAACGCGAGCAGAAAGGGCTGCTTGGAGCTCTAGATACGAATGGGGCACTCCCACACGGGAGTGCCCCTCGTCGTCTCGGGTGCCTACACGCCGTTCATCAGGGTGGGCAGGGTCTCCTCGTAGGTGGCGCGGAGCTCGTCCAGGCCGATCTCCACCACGCCGCCCGGGTGGCTCACCGACAGGCTCTCGCCGCCGACGGTGCCGATCTGCGTGACGGGAACGCCGTGCTGGGCGGCCAGGGCCACGAAGGCCTCCTCCCGGCCCGGCTTCACGGCGACGATCGCGCGGGCGGCGGACTCGCTGAACAGGGACGTGAAGGCGTCGCCGTCCACCTCGACCCGCAGACCCCTGCGGCCGCGCAGGGCGGCCTCCGCGAGGGCGACGGCCAGACCGCCGTCCGAGAGGTCGTGCGCCGCCGCGGCCAGGCCCTGCTCGGCGGAGGAGGCCAGCACCTCACCGAGGGCCGCCTCGGCGGGCAGGTCCACCTGCGGCGGCAGCCCGCCCAGGTGATCGTGGACGACGTCTGCCCAGGCGGACCCGCCGAACTCGGCGCGGGTCTCACCCAGCAGGAACACGCGGGCGCCGTCGGTGTCGAACCCGGAGCGCAGCCGGGCGTTGACGTCGTCGATCACCCCGAGCACACCGATCACCGGGGTCGGGTTGATCGCCACGTCACCGGTCTGGTTGTAGAAACTGACGTTGCCGCCGGTCACCGGGGTGCCCAGCTGCTGGCAGGCGTCCGCCAGGCCGCGCGTGGTCTCCGCGAACTGCCACATGACCCCGGAGTCCTCCGGCGAACCGAAGTTGAGGCAGTTGGTCACCGCCAGCGGGCGCGCGCCCGTGGCGGAGACGTTCCGGAAGGCCTCCGCGTAGGCCAGCTGGGTGCCGACGTAGGGGTCCAGGAGGGTGTACCGGCCGTTGCCGTCGGTGGCCAGAGCCACGCCGCGGTCGGAGTCGTCGGAGATCCGGATCATGCCGGAGTCGTGCGGGGTGGACACCACGGTGTCGCCGCGCACGTAGCTGTCGTACTGCTGGGTGACCCAGGTCGGGTCGCACACGCCCGGCGCGCCCAGCACCCGCAGGAGCTGCTCGCGGAGTTCGGCGTCGCCCTCGGGGCGGGGCAGCTTCGCGGCGTCGTCGGCCTGGAGGGCGTCCTGGCTCTCCGGGCGGGCGAAGGGGCGCTGGTAGACCGGGCCCTCGTCGGAGGCGGTCCGGGGCGGCATGTCCACGACGGTCTCGCCGTGCCAGGTCATCACCAGGCGGCCGCCGCGCTCGGCCTCCTCGGGGGTGACCTCGGTGACCTCGCCGATCTCGGCGGCGAGGATGCCCCACTTGTCGCAGACCGCGAGGAAGTCGGGCATCTTGGCGGGCTCGACGATCGCCATCATGCGCTCCTGCGACTCGCTCATGAGGATCTCCTCAGGCGTGAGCCGGTGGTCGCGCAGCGGTACCCGGTCCAGCTGGATGTTCATGCCCCCGGTGCCGCCAGCGGCGAGCTCGGTGGTGGCACAGGAGACACCCGCGGCGCCGAGGTCCTGGATGCCGACGACCATGTCCTGGGCGTACAGCTCCAGGCTGCACTCGATGAGGAGCTTCTCCATGAACGGGTCGCCGACCTGGACGCTGGGCCGCTTGGACTCCAGTTCCTCGTCGAAGGAGGCGCTGGCCAGCACCGAGGCGCCGCCGATGCCGTCGGGGCCGGTGGTGGAACCGAACAGGACCACCTTGTTGCCCGGACCGGGCGCCTGGGCGAGCTTGATGTCCTCGTGTTTGAGCACGCCCACGCACAGGGCGTTCACCAGCGGGTTGCCGAGGTAGCTGCGGTCGAAGCCGATCTCGCCGCCGATGTTGGGCAGACCGAGGCAGTTGCCGTAGAAGGAGATGCCGGAGGTCACGCCGGGCAGCATCCGCTTGGTGTCGTCGGCGTCGGCGGGGCCGAAGCGCAGGGCGTCCATCACGGCCACGGGGCGGGCGCCCATGGTGAGGATGTCGCGGACGATGCCGCCCACACCGGTGGCCGCGCCCTGGTGGGGCTCGACGAAGGAGGGGCTGTTGTGCGACTCGATCTTGAACGTGACCGCGTTGCCGTCGCCGACGTCCACGACCCCCGCGTTCTCGCCCATGCCCACGAGCAGGGCGTCGTTCTCCGGGGCCTTCTCACCGAACTGGCGCAGGTGCACCTTGGAGGACTTGTAGGAGCAGTGCTCGCTCCACATCACCGAGTAGATGGCCAGCTCGGCGGCGGTGGGGCGGCGGCCCAGGATCTCGCGGACCCGCTCGTACTCGTCCCTGGGCATGCCCAGTTCGGCGTACGGCTGCGGAGTGTCCGGACTGGCTGTCGCGGTGGCGACGGTGTCGAGACCGGGTGCTTCAGACATGCGGTGCTTCCGTTCGGGTGTCGCGGGGTTGCGCGGAGGGTGGAGGCCGAGCCTTGGCTGTGTCCGCCGCCCGGCACCGGATCAGTCTGCGGGCGTGCCCGCGTTGCCGAGCATCAGCAGCGGCTGGGCGTCGGGGTCGGCGCCGGTGGAGTTCGCGACCAGGGTCGTGTCGTCGGAGAGCACGGTGTCCACGAGGTCGACGTCGTCCTCGGACTCGACGCCCTGCGGGAGCTCCTGGCGCCAGCCGTTGGCGAGCAGGTGCTCGTACACCGCACGGACCGCCTCCTGGGACTCGCCGTCGAACTCCTCGCCCTCCTCACCCGCGATCACGATGAGGCGGAAGCACTGCCCCTGGGAGCAGTGGGCCTCGTCCTGGTCGACGTAGGTGAACCCGGACGGCGGGCTGCCCAGCGCACCGACCTCCGGCGGGGAGAGCCCTGCTCGCCCTGCTGCCCGGGGGCCTGCTGCTCCTGGCCGGCACCCGGGGAGACCACCGGGGGCGAGTTGAACGACTGGAAGAGGCCGATGGCCCCGGAGACCACGAGGCCGACCACGACCAGCCCCACGAGTACGTACAGCAGTCTCCGGGAGCGCAGCAGCGCCATCATCGCGAGGATCGTCTCCCTGTCGGGGTGCGTCGGTTCGGTGGTGGGTCAGGCCTGGGCCGGGGCGGCCAGGTGGCCGAGGATCGAGGTGAAGAAGCCCAGCCCCTCGGTGGAGGGTCCGGTCAGCGCCTCGACCGCGTGCTCGGGGTGCGGCATCAGCCCGACCACGTTGCCGTGTGCGTTGGTGACGCCCGCGATGTCGCGCCGCGAACCGTTGGGGTTGCCCCCGACGTAGCGGGCGACGACCCGGCCCTCGGACTCCAGCTGGTCCAGGGTCTCCTCGTCGGCGACGTAGCTTCCCTCGCCGCTCTTGAGGACGACGAGGATCTCCTGGCCCTCGTCGTAGCCGTTGGTCCACGCGGTCCGGGTGTTCTCCATCCGCAGGACCTGGTCGCGGTTGACGAACCGCAGCGAGGAGTTGCGGGTGAGGGCACCGGGGAGCAGGTGGCTCTCGCAGAGGATCTGGAAGCCGTTGCAGATGCCCAGGACCGGCAGGGCGCCCGAACGCGCCGCCGGGACCAGCTCGGACATCAGCGGGGCGAACCGGGCGATGGCGCCGCAGCGGAGGTAGTCCCCGTAGGAGAAGCCGCCGGGCAGGACCACCGCGTCGACCCCCTTGAGGTCGGGGTCCGCGTGCCAGAGCGCGACGGGTTCGGCACCCGCCAGGGAGACCGCGCGAGCGGCGTCCTTGTCGTCAAGGGAGCCTGGGAAGGTGACGACGCCCACACGGGCTGTCATGAGCACACTCCGAGTTTGTTTGTTCGACGGGGAGGAGTCGGCGGCTGGCCCGTCGCCGGGACGGCGGAAGACAGCCTGGCGACGCGAGCGCGGAGGATTCCACGGAACACGCCCCACATCCGCAGCGTACCCGCTCACCTGTGCTCGGGTACGACCCTCACCCCCTTCGAGGGGGTTCGTCCTGTGTGATCCTCCCAGGGAAGGCCCGTCTGGAGGGGGTGCGGGTGTGCGACTCGACAGTCCGCGAGGCGTACGTCACTGGGCGGGGGTGACCCCGCGCACGCCGCGTCCCGCGCGGACGGCGCGCGGGGACGGGCGGGGACCCGGGTCCGGGGTCGGTCTACAGGAGCGCGAAGCGCGTCGAGGGCTGGCCCCGTTCCGAGGCCCCCGATGGGCGGGGTCGCAGGTGGTGACGCGTTTGCGCAGGATGACAGTGGTGTGGGGTTCGGGACGCAGGTCGACCTCGTCCATGAGGTACCGCATCAGTGAGATGCCCCTGCCCGATTCCGATGTCAGGCCCGGGAGGGGCGTGTGTTCCGAGGCGAATCTCCGGACGAGCGCCCCGCTCTCAGGGGCCCTCCCGGGCTGGGAGATCTGGAGTTCGCACCAGTGGGTGGCGAGCTCCACGCTCACCTCGTAGTCGGGGGATGTCTCCCCGTGTTCGACGGCGTTGGAACAGGCCTCGGAGGCGGCCAGGAGTATGTCGTCGACACACCCGGCGCACAGGCCCGATCGGCGAAGCAGCGCGCCGAGGACGTCGCGTACGACGGCGACCGTGTACGCCTGCCTGGGGAGGGAGATCGAGAAAACGGTGTCCATCCGTGTACCTCTCGTGCTCCGTGTCGGTTACCAGCTCGGCACGGTAGGAACCCTTCCCGAGGCCGCCGCGGGTAAAACGAACAGCCGCGCCCTCGAAGGGACGCGGCTGAACATCCGGGACACTTCCGACACTCGGGGGACCTGGGGACGCGGTTGGCGACGACCGTTTCCCAGCCGTGCGCCGCTCCCACCCCGTGGCCCCCGGTGCCCCTGGGAACCGGGATCAGGCGGGGCGGACCTCGAAGTCCTCGATCACGGTGTTGGCGAGCAGGGTCTCGGCCAGACGGCGCACGTCGGCGAGCTTCGCCTCGTCCACCTCGCCCTCGACCTCGACCTCGAAGCGCTTGCCCTGGCGGACCTGTTCGATCCCCTCGAAACCGAGGCGGGGGCAGGCGCCGGCGATGGCCTGGCCCTGCGGGTCCAGGATCTCGGGCTTGAGCATGACGTCAACCACGACGCGGGCCACAGGTCCTCCACAGGAAAAATGGGTATGCCACTGGTCCGCCGTTCTGTAGGGCGCCTCGTCCGGACGCGCCTGGCGGGCGACGCCAGCGTATGACACCCGGGGACGCGCACGCGTCCTGGCCAGGGGCCACACGGACCTTTGCCGGGTCCTTGCCGGGACAGGTGACGGATTCGACTCGTTCGTGACCCGTATCACCACAATTGCTGTCATCATTGGGAGCGTGTGGCGGCGTCTTACAGGGTGGAAGTGATCATTCGGTCGTCCCGAGGGGGAATCTTGACGACTCTCGAAAAGGATCAGATCTCCACGACCGGTGGGGCCCGTGACGAGGCGCAGACACTGGACTTCGCCACCGCGGTGACACCGTTCGCCGACCAGCTGTACCCGACGGCCCTGCGCATGACGCGCAATCCGGCCGACGCCGAGGACCTGGTCCAGGAGACGTTCGCCAAGGCCTTCGCGAATTTCCACCAGTTCCGTGCCGGAACCAACCTGCGGGCCTGGCTTTACCGGATCCTGACCAACACCTTTATCAACAGCTATCGCAAGAAGCAGCGGGAACCGCGCCAGGAGACCACTGACGAGATCAAGGACTGGCAGCTGGCCGCCGCCGAGACGCACACCTCGTCGGGGATGCGCTCGGCCGAGACCGAGGTCCTGGACCACCTGCCCGACTCCGACATCAAGCAGGCCCTGGCCCGCCTTCCCGAGGAGTTCCAGGAGGTCATCTACCTCGTGGACATCGAGGGGTACGCCTACAAGGAGGTCGCCGCGCGCATGGGCACGCCCCTGGGCACGGTGATGTCCCGCCTGCACCGGGCCCGGCGCCAGCTCCGCGAGATGCTCGCCGACTACGGGCGCGAGCGCGGAATGCGGGTCCCCGCCCAGGAAGCGCGGACCGCGTCCGAGTGACCGTCCGCCTCCGGCCGCGCCCGTGGCCGGAAACCGGGGCCCGAAAAGGTCCGGAGGCCTGCGCCGCCGGGGCCGTGGGGCGCACCCGGTAACGGCTTTCGAGCACGCGCCGAGAAGTGCTCCCGGTGAATACGGAACAGACCTGGGCGAAGCGCGGAAACGGGTGGGACCGTCCGCCTTCGGCCACCCACCGGACTCCTGACGGAAAACGCACCGGCAGCGGCCCGGGGTCGACACCGGTGCATTCTCCGCGTTCGGGCCAGTGGACGGTTCAGGGGCCCCAGGGACCGTTCTCCGTCGCCCGCCCCGATTCCGGAACCCCCGCCGTTCCCGACGTCCCCGGAGCCGGTCCGCCCGCGACCGAGGGGTGAGGTGCCCGCTCCTCCGGGGTCAGCTCCGGCCCCGTCCGCCGGGTGCGGAACCAGACCACGGCCGTGATCGCCACCAGCAGCACGCACGGCACCAGCATCACCGCCGACCCGGCTCCCGAGGAGCGGTCGAACCCCTCGGCGAAGTCGCTGCGCAGGACGGTCGACAGCAGGAAGGCGATCGTGTTGTTCACCGCGTGGATGACCACCGCGATCTCCAGACCCCCGTGCGCCACGTGACGAGGCTCAGGGCCACGCCCATCGTGAAGTAGTACAGGTTGAGCCAGGGGTCGAGCGCGAGGTGCGCCGTCATGAACAGCAGGCTCGACACCACGACGCCCAGCGCCAGCGCCGTGCGCGGCCCCCGGCCCCAGCTCGCGGCCACCCGGAAGGCCAGGCCACGGAACCCGTACTCCTCACCGGCCGACTGGATCGGCGCCAGCAGGAGCGTGAGGGCGAAGAGCGCGACGAGGTCCCGGAACGGGTAGTCCGCCTCGGGGGCGGCCGGTCCCATCACGGTGAGGACGGCCATGTAGACCGTCCAGAGCGGCAGGATCACCAGGAGCGCCCGTCCGAAGACCTCCATGCGGAAGGCCGACAGCACGGAGTGCAGTGAGGCGCCGCGCACGCCGTACAGCCACCGCTGGATCAGCATGCTCCACGGGAGGAGCAGGGCGAGGCCGAGCAGGGTCGCGGCGTGGAGCACCGGCGTGTACTCGTCGCCGCCGGTCAGCAGGCTGTCCCGGCCGAGGATCAGGTCGATGAGCATGCCGAGGATCGCGAACCCGAAACTGAGGACCACCATCCCGCCCATGAGGAGCGCGAGCGCGGCGATCCCGCGCCAGACCTGGCGCTTCTCCGTGGTCAGGACCCGGTGGTACTCCCGTCCCGGGGAACCGGACGGGGGCCGCGTCGCCGTCGTGGAGCCGGGCCCGGCGGCACGCCGTGGGGTGCGCCGGGCCCCTGGGGTGCGGCGGGGGCGGGTGCCGGAGCGGGGTGCGCCGGTGTGTGGTCGTCTTCGGGGTGCATGGTTCGAACCTAGGCCCGGCCGCCCCGCACACGGCAGTCTCCGGAATCACGCGTTTTCGCTGCGAATCACACGGCCGGTCGTATGACAGCTGTCATCCCGTGCGGCGGTGCCACGGCCCCTCGGACCAGCGGCGTCCGTAGGGGCGCGGACACGTTGCCACAAAGTAGTTGGAAGACCTTGTAAAAGCTAGGAAGCCCTGGTAGTTGCGCTGTCGCCAGGGTTCGGGATCATGGGTCGGACAGGGGAAAAGGTGTCGCTGGGGGCTTGCGCTCTCCATAGTGAGTTCTGTCACGATATGGGGAGGGCTGTCCGCACCCACCCAACACCCCGGGTGGACGGACCGTGATCCGGCCGATCAGCGTTCACCCACGCGAAGTCGGCCCCGAGAACCCGAGGAGCGACGTGTCGCACATCGCCGCGCACGAGGAACCGGAGCTCATTCAGCTCCTGACACCGGAAGGGGAGCTGACCGAGCACCCCGACTACCCCTGGACATCAGCGCGGAGGAGATCCGCGCGCTCTACCGGGACCTGGTGCTGGTGCGCCGGGTCGACAGCGAGGCGATCACCCTCCAGCGCCAGGG
Organism: Nocardiopsis eucommiae; assembly: GCA_018388625.1. Lineage (GTDB taxonomy): Bacteria > Actinomycetota > Actinomycetes > Streptosporangiales > Streptosporangiaceae > Nocardiopsis > Nocardiopsis eucommiae. The sequence continues at coordinate 212,861 of CP074402.1, forward strand.
CGAACTGGGCCTGTGGGTCTCGCTCCTGGGTCAGGAAGCCGCGCAGATCGGCTCCGGGCGCGCACTGCGCGACCGTGACATGGCCTTTCCCTCCTACCGCGAGCACGGCGTCGCCTGGTGCCGCGGTATCCAGCCCAAGGAACTGCTCAGCATGTTCCGCGGCGCGAGCAACGGTGGCTGGGACCCGCACGAGCACGGCTTCCACCTGTACACGATCGTCATCGGCAGCCAGGCGCTGCACGCCACCGGCTACGCCATGGGCGTCCAGCGCGACGGCGCGGTCGGTGAGGACGGCACCGCCGTCATCTCCTACTTCGGCGACGGGGCCACGAGCCAGGGCGACACCAACGAGGCGTTCAACTTCGCCTCGGTGAACAACGCCCCCGTGGTCTTCTTCTGCCAGAACAACCAGTGGGCCATCTCCGAGCCGTTGGAGCGCCAGTCCCGCGTGCCGATCTACCGGCGCGCGGCCGGTTTCGGCTTCCCGGGCGTCCGTGTGGACGGCAACGACGTCCTCGCCTGCCTCGCGGTCACCCGCGCCGCCCTGGACAACGCGCGGACCGGCAACGGCCCCACGCTGGTCGAGGCGTTCACCTACCGGATGGGCGCCCACACCACCAACGACGACCCCACCCGCTACCGGGACAAGGCCGAGCTCGACGAGTGGAAGGCCAAGGACCCGATCCTGCGCGTGCGCCGCTACCTGGAGGCCAACGGCCTCGCGGACGAGGCCTTCTTCACCGCCGTGGACGAGGAGTCCGACAGGGTCGGTGAGACGGTGCGGACCCAGTGCCGCTCCATGCCCGACCCCGAGCCGCTGGACATCTTCCACGAGGTCTACGCCGAACCCAACGTCCACATCGACCAGCAGCGGGCCGAGTTCGCCGACTACCTGTCCTCCTTCGAGGGTGCGGGCGCGGAAGGGGGCCGCTAGGCCATGGGAACCAACCTCACTATCGGCAAGGCCATCAACGCCGGCCTGCGCGCCGCCATGGAGCACGACCCCAAGGTCCTGATGATGGGCGAGGACGTCGGCAGGCTCGGCGGCGTCTTCCGGGTCACCGACGGCCTGTACAAGGACTTCGGCGCCGACCGGGTCATCGACACCCCGTTGGCCGAGTCCGGCATCGTCGGTACCGCCATCGGTATGGCCATGCGCGGCTACCGCCCCGTCGTGGAGATCCAGTTCGACGGCTTCTTCTTCCCCGCCGCGAACCAGACCTTCACCCAGCTCGCCAAGATGCGCCGCCGCTCGGCGGGCAAGCTCGCCATGCCCGTCGTCATGCGCATCCCGTACGGCGGCGGCATCGGCGCGGTGGAGCACCACAGCGAGTCCCCCGAGGCCTACTTCCAGCACACCGCGGGGCTGCGCGTGGTCACCGTCGCCAACCCGGAGGACGCCTACTGGATGATCCAGCAGGCCATCCGCTCCGACGACCCGGTCATCTTCCTGGAGCCCAAGCGGCGCTACTACGAGAAGACCGAGGTCGACACGGAGGCCTCCATCCACGAGGTCACCCCGCTGGGGTCGGCGCGCGTCGCGCGCCCCGGCACCGACTGCACGCTGCTGGCCTACGGGCCGATGGTCAAGACCGCCCTCCAGGCCGCCGAGGCCGACACCGACCACTCGATCGAGGTCATCGACGTGCGCTCGCTGTCGCCGGTCGACTACCCGACCATCACCGCGTCGGTGAAGCGCACGGGGCGCCTGGTCGTGGCGCACGAGGCGACCCTCACCGGCGGCCCCGGCGCGGAGATCGCCGCCCGGGTCACGGAGGAGTGCTTCTACCACCTGGAGTCGCCGGTCATCCGCGTGGCCGCGTTCGACACCCCGTACCCGCAGTCCAGGCTGGAGGAGCACTACCTGCCGGACCTGGACCGGGTCCTGGACGGCGTTGACCGGGCGTTCGCGTACTAGATCGGGGATACCGCAAGACATGGCGATTCAGAAGAGCACGCCCGCGGTCGACGGCGTGCACGCGTTCACACTGCCCGACGTCGGTGAGGGCCTGGTCGAGGCCGAGCTCCTCACCTGGTACGTCAAGCCGGGCGACACCGTGGCCGACGGTCAGATGATCTGTGAGATCGAGACCGCCAAGGCCGTCGTGGAGCTTCCCTGCCCGTTCTCCGGGACGGTCCGGGAGCTGCTGGCCGCCGAGGGCGAGACGGTGGAGGTCGGCTCGGTGATCATCACCGTGGACGACGGCACCGGCGGTTCCGGTGCCGCCGCCCCGGACACGTCCGGGGCGGCCCGGCCCGAGAAGGCCGGGGAGGCCGAGGAGGCCCGGGAGAAGCCCCTCGTGGGCTACGGGGAGAAGGCCGCCGCCACCCAGCGTCGCGCCCGCCGCCGCCCGAGCCCGTCCGGCCCGGTGTCCCCGCCCGTGCCCAGGCCCGCCGAGGCCGCACCCGCGGTCGAGGCCGTGCCCGCGCCGGGGCGGCCGCTGGCCAAGCCCCCGGTCCGCAAGCTGGCCAAGGACCTCGGGGTGGACCTCAGCACGGTCGCGCCCAGCGGCAAGGGCGGGATCGTGACCCGTGAGGACGTCCACGCGGCCGTCGGGGGCGACTCCGCGCCCGCTCCGGTGGCCGCCGAGACGGTCACGGAGGCCGCGCCCGCGACGGACCGCACCGCGCGTGAGCGGCGCGTCCCGATCAAGGGCGTGCGCAAGCACACCGCCGCCGCCATGGTGAACAGCGCGTTCACGGCGCCGCACGTCACCGAGTTCCTCCAGGTGGACGTCACGAGGACGATGAAGGCGGTGTCCCGGCTGCGCGAGCGCCGCGACTTCGCCGACGTCCGGGTGTCGCCGCTCCTGCTGGTGGCCAAGGCCCTGCTCATGGCGGTGCGCCGCCACCCGGAGGTCAACTCCTCGTGGGACGAGGAGGCCCAGGAGATCGTGGTCAAGGACTACGTGAACCTGGGGATCGCGGCCGCCACCGAGCGCGGTCTGGTGGTGCCCAACATCAAGGACGCCGACTCCCAGACCCTCCCGGAGCTGGCGGCGTCCCTGAAGGCGCTCACCGACACGGCGCGTTCGGGGAAGACCACCCCGGCCGACATGTCCGGCGGGACCATCACCATCACCAACGTCGGCGTGTTCGGTGTGGACGCCGGTACGCCGATCATCAACCCGGGTGAGGCCGCCATCCTCGCGTTCGGGCAGATCCGCGACATGCCGTGGGTCCACAAGGGCGAGCTGAGGATCCGGAAGGTGACGACCCTGTCGCTCTCCTTCGACCACCGTCTGGTCGACGGTGAACTGGGCTCCAAGGTGCTGCGCGACGTCGGCACCGCGCTGGAGGACCCGGAGCTGACCGCCCTGGCCTGGGGGTAGTCGAAGTTCGAGGGGCCGGTACGGCCGGGGAGACCCCGGCCGCACCGGCCCTCACGTGTGGACGGACCCGCCCCAAGGGGTGGGGGCGGGTCCTACTCAGAGGTGTTCCCGCAACGGGGGCGTGACCAACCCTTGACCCCCGCTTTTTCCGGAGCACATGGGGGCACGCGGCGTCGGTCAGGCGAACGGCCAGACCAGACCGTACTGGGCGCCCACGGCGACGACGGCCAGGGCGGCCACCGGGAGCAGCGAGTAGTGGACCCGGCGGACCGGCCCCCACCATCCGCGCACCCAGGCGGCGACCGCGAACCCGGCGGTGACCAGGGCGAGCGGGACCGCGAGGCCCAACGGGAGGGAGAGCGCCGCCGAGCCGTCGAGCAGCCACTCCTGGAGCCGGTTGAGGTCCAGCACCGCGTAGACGACCAGTCCCACCCCGGTCAGGCACGCCAGGGCGGTCAGCCCGGACGACACCGCGGCGGCGGTCCGGGCCGCTCCTCCCGGGCGGCGGAGACGGACGGCCCCGCCGATCAGGAGCAGCAGGGAGACGGCGACCGTCGCCAGGTGCGCGGCGGGGGACCCCACGCCGGGACGCGGTCGTAGCCGCTGGTGGGGTTGGCGTCCAGGTACACGGCGACGGCCTCGCCGTCCTCCATGACGAACGCCAGCCGGTCGCCGCTCTCCCCGGCCTCGAACACGTCGTGGCCCACCGGGACCCAGCGGTCGTCCGGCACCAGGCCGCCGCGCACGCTCAGGGCTCCGTCGCCCGCGTCCCGCACGGTGACGTTGTCGAACAGCGTGACGATCCGCCCGCTCCCCGAGCCGGGGCGCCGGGTGGTGACGTAGGAGCCGGTGTACGCGCCCGCCTCGGTCGCGTCCGTGCCCTCGGTGTCCGCTTCGTCCGTGCCTTCCGTACGCGCCGCGTCCGGGCCCACGGCGACCGTCCCGTCCGTCTCCCCTCCGTGGCGAAGGTGTCGACGAAGGCGTTCAGCACGGTGAAGCGCAGGTCCCGGAGGGGGTCGGCGCCCGCGTCGGGACCGGAGTCGTCCCCGTTGACGGCCACGAACACCCCGGCGTCGATCCCGGGCACGAGCACGTAGCCGGTGTGGACGCCGTCGAGGTCGCCGCCGTGGCCCACGGCCCGGGACGGTCCGGACCTGAACTCGTACGTCCCGTAGCCCATCGCGGTGGCCTCCGGGTGGACCTCGAACCGCCGGTCGAGCATGGCCTCGGCCCACTCCGTGCCGAGCACGCGTTCGCCGTCCAGCTCACCCCCGCCGAGCAGCGCCAGCATGAACCGGGCCATGTCGTCGCCCGTGGTCACGGCGGCCCCGGCCGGGGCCAGCGGGATGTGGGGGTAGGGAACCGGGGAGCCGTCCGACCGGTGGGCGGTGACGAGGCCGTCCTCCTCGTGGAGCTGCCGGAACCGGCTGCCGTCCATACCCAGCGGGGCGAACACGTTCCGCTCCACGTACTCCTCGAACGGCACCCCGCTCACCTCCTGGACCACGAACCCGGCCAGCCCGGTCCCGTAGTTGGAGTAGGCCGTGAACCGGCCGGGCGGGAACAGCCGCTCGGGGGTGTTGTCCCGCAGGAACTCCTCCAGGCCGCGCTGGCCCGCCGGGTCGTCAGGGTCGTCCATCTCGGTGCGCTCGTCGAACCCGGCGCTGTGGGTGAGCAGGTGGTGGAGGGTGACGGGCCGTCCCTCGTGGGTGTCCGGGACCCGGAGGTCCTCGGGCAGGTAGGTGTTGACGTCCTCGTCCAGGTCCACCTCGCCGCGCTCGACCAGCTGGAGGACGGCCAGGGCGGTGAAGGACTTGGCGACGGACGCGGTGGGGAGCCCGTGGGCCTCCGGGTCCAGCGGCGTACCGGTGGCGAGGTCGGCCTCCCCGTGCGCGGCGGAGGCCAGCGGAGCGCCGTCCCCGACGACAGACACCACCACGCCGGGGGCGCCGTGTTCGGCCAGCAGCTCGGGGACGCGTTGGTCGACGAACTCCCGTGCGGTCTCCTCGGTGAGTCCGGGAGAGGGAGGTGGGGGAGCCACGGGCGCGGCGCTCGCGGCGGCCGGAAGGACCAGGGCGGCCGCCAGGGCGAGGCCGAGAGGGGCGGTGAGGAGGCGGAGGGAGGGCAGGGATGGCGCGGGCAACTGGTGACTCCAAGAGGTGTTCCGATGTCACTCCCCACGCTAGGAATCCGGCCCCTCGGAGGCACTGGAGCCCGCGACCCTCCTCCGGGTACGGCCAGCTGTAGTACGCCCCGGAAGAAACCCCGAACCGGCAAAAACCAACACAGCGTTGGTCGAGTCCTAGAGAGTGTTGGAGAATCGAGCCGAGGAGCACCCCCCATGCCCACACGACGGACCCGCGTACTGACCGCGACCGCGCTGACCGCCGCCGTCGCACTGGCCCTGACCGGCTGCGGCGTCGTCCGTGACCTCCGGTCCGGCGACGAACCCGAACCCCTCACCGAGGTCATCGAGCCCGAGGAGGAGAGTCCCGAGGTCGACCCCGACTTCCCCTACACCCGTGAGGGCACGATCTTCCAGGACACCGGCCAGGACTCCACCCTGCGCTTCTCGATCACCGGTCTGGAGCGCACCGACGAGTACACCGTCCTCCACTACGAAGAGACCTACGTCGACCACTTCCAGGGCATCGTCAGCAACCTGGCGATGCCCGCCACCCTGGTCGACCCGGTCAGCGGACGCGCCTACGCCGAACTCACCGACGCGGACGGCTACCCCTACGGATCCGTGCCCCCCGACGACGGGGTCTTCCCGGTCGGGGTGGGCGCCACCAACCAGTACCGGGCCTACTTCCCCCGCCTGCCCGACGAGGTCGAGCAGGTCACCCACGTCGGCAGCGGACTCGGCGCGATGACCGGCGTCCCCGTCGTGGACGTGGACGAGGAACAGGCCGACCCCGTGGACCCCGACGGCGCGGGCATGACCACCCGGACCGGCCCCGAGGCGGGCGAGACGGTCGCGTTCGAGAACGAGCGCCCCGCGCCCGGCTGGGAGGAGTGGATCGGTGAGATGGAGAGCTTCGTCGACTCCGACGTCTCCTCCACCACCCGCGACGGCGACACCGAGACGGTCGCCCTGAAGGCCGACGTCATGTTCGACTTCGACTCCGCCGCACTCACCTCCGAGGCCGAGGGGATCGTCCGCGAGGCCGCCGCGTCCCTGGAGCGCAACATCGACCCGGACGACCCCGAGGTGACCGTGATCGGCCACACCGACGGCAAGGGCACCGACGACTACAACCAGACCCTCTCGGAGGAGCGCGCCGCGACCGTCCGCGACGTGCTGGAGGAGGAACTGGAGGAGGACCTCACCCTCACCGTGGAGGGGCGGGGCGCCGCCGAACCCGTGGCCGAGGAGGGCGGATCCGACACCGGGGAGGCCGAGGCGCGCAACCGTCGGGTGGAGTTCTCGTACCGCGTGGACCGGAACGGGGCCTCCGGCGGCGACGCCGAGGAGGGCGGTCTCGGCTCCAGCGAGCGGCACGTGTACCCGCCCGCCCCGTTCGTCGAGGACGACACCGCCGAGGTCGTGGACACCGTCACCGACGGCGACATCCAGCTGGACGTGCATCCGCTGCGCCGCGACGGCGCCTACGTGATCAGCACGGTGACGCTCACCAACACCGGCGACGCACCGGCCTCGCCCGACATGGGCGGCGAGGACGCGGCCTCCCCGGGAGGCCCGACCGAGTTCAGCCAGGGGGCGCTCGGCGGCTTCCAGCTCCTGGAGCCCGGCACCGATCTTGTCCGCTACGTGACCCTGCTGAACTTCGGCGGACAGAGCTTCTCGGGCTTCGCGGAGGAGGTCCACGAGATGCAGCCGGACAACGCGTACCAGCTCATCGCGGTCTTCGCGGCCCCGCCCGCGAGCGTGGAGACGCTGACCCTGCGCGCGGGCCCCTTCGGGGAGATCGAGGACGTCCCCTTCACGTGACCGGGGACCACCCCCGATGACCGGGGACCACCCCCGACCGCCCGTGGCCCCGGCGGTCAGCCCAGCAGGAAGGTGATGGCGAACAGCACCGGCACCGTGAGGAAGGTGGTCAGCAGGATCACCTCGCGCGTGAGGGTCTCGCCGGTCCGGTACAGGGTGGCGTAGTTGAACACGTTCTGCGCCGTCGGCAGGGCCGCGAGGACCACCACGGAGAACAGGGCGGCGCCGTCCAGGCCGAACACCAGGGACCCCAGCGCCCAGGCGATCACCGGCAGCCCCACCGACTTCAGGAGCACCGCCAACAGGATCGGGACCTGGTCCGGTCCGGCGCGACCCGGCAGGGAGCTGCCGTGCAGGGAGATCCCGAAGGCCAGGAGCATCGCCGGGACGGCCATGCCGCCGATCAGCTCGAACGGTTCCATCAGGGGAGCGGGCGGGACCCAGCCGGAGGCGGAGAGTGCGACCCCGGCGATGGAGGCGATCACCACCGGGTTGCGCACAGGGGTGCCCAGGGAGCGCCGGAGGACCGGCCAGAACCCGCGCGCGGTGCCGTTGGCCAGGTCCAGGACGGTCAGGGAGACGGGGGCCAGCACCAGCAGCTGGAACAGCAGGATCGGGGCGACCAGGGAGGCGTCCCCGAGGACGTACACCGAGATCGGGATGCCCAGGTTGCCCGCGTTCACGTACGAGGAGCCCAGCACGCCGACGGTGGTGCGGCCGACGCCCCAGCGGCGGACCACGCCCACCACGAGGAAGGCGAGCGCCGCGATGACCACGGCCAGCACGCTCACGAGGACCGGCCCCGAGACCAGGATGGACAGGTCCGTCCGGGCGAGGATCGTGAACAACAGAGCGGGGCTGGCGACGAAGAACGCCAGCTTGCTGAGGACCTCTCTGGCCCCCGGACCGAGCAGGGGTATGCGCCCGAGCATGTAGCCGATGACGACAATGCTGGCGATGACCCCGAACCCGACGATGACCCCGGACAAGGAGCGCCCTCCGAACAACCGTGCGGCCGCGACCCGCCGAGGCTAACGGAGTCCGTCACAAAGCGAAACGGCCCACGTCACACCACGGAAAGTGACCGATCAGTGCTCCGGGTCGCACTCCTGCCGGGCCTGGAGGGCGTCCACCATCCTGCGGCGGCGGGCCTCCCGGACCGACACCGAGACGATGCGGGTGACCGCGACGGCGGTGATCACCGCCAGGGGAGGGCCAGCGCGGTGGCCGGCTGCCGGATGGGCCGGTAGTTCGCGCCGTCGGGGCCCACCACCAGGTAGCCCGAGGGACGGACCCGGGTGAGGCCGATGCCCCCGGCGCCGTCCCCGCCGAAGAACGGGAGGTTGCCGGTGCCGCCGCCCATGGTGCTCAGGGTGCTGACCCTGGCGACGGGGACCACTGTGGTCGCTCCCGAACTCACCGGGGAGCCGAAGGCCGTGGCGGTCCCGGCCACGGCGCGGGTGTTGTCGAGCAGCGAGGTCAGCGCGGCCATGGTGCCGCGCTGGTTCCGTTTCCTGGGCATCCGAGGTGTCCTCTCCCTGGGGTCGCGGGATTTCACGCTATAGGGGTTCTCCACGAACGCGATGAGGAGCACCTCGCGGGTGTGTCAGGCGGTGGGGCTTTCCGAGGGGGCGTCCGGCGGCGGCTCCTGGGACCACCGCACCACCAGGGGCCAGCCGTCCATGGAGGTGTCGTGGTAGCGCGGGAACGTCTCCTCGGTCTCCGTCACCGCCCCCTCCTCCAGGTCCACCCGGAACCACGCCTCCTCGGTCTGGAGCAGGATCGCGTCGCGCTCGGGCGCCAGCGTGTACTGCACGACCGGGCTGGAGGCGTCCTCCAGCAGAGGGGTCGTGCCGTAGCTCTGGCCCTCGACTGTGAGCAGGTGAGCGCCCGTGACCCCCTCACCGCCGCCGTCCGGGCGGAGCAGGGCCTGCTCACCGCCCCAGACCGGCGCGTCGTCGAAGGTCTGCCACTGCTCGCCCCCGGTGGTGAGGGTCGCGTTCACGACGGTGCCGTTGGTCGATCGCACCACGAGGTTGCCCTCGCCCCCGGCGACCTGCTGGGTGGGGACGCTGTTGCGGATGTGCAGGGAACCGTCCGGAGTGATCGTCCAGTCGCTGGGCCGTTGCCCCTCCCCGAGGGCCAGACTGCCCTCCTGGTTGGGGGTGCCCGCGGGCGCCTCCAGCGGTACCGACTTGACCTGCGGCGGCTGCCCCTGGCCCTGCGCGGAGACGTACCAGAGCCGCTCCCCGTGGATCACCGGGTCCGAGAGCTTCTCGTCCCCCGAGGCCTGGATGGTCTCGACCGGCTGGTACGAGAACTCCTCGCCCTCCTCCTCGGCGTCCTCGGGGTCGCTCAGACCCGCCAGGTGCACGGCGTTGGGCTCGTTGGTGACGAAGGCGAAGTACTGCCAGTCCTCCGAGAACCTCTTGTGCACCGGGACCGCGGGCGCCATCGGGTCGACGGCCCCGTCGGGGAGGTCGATTCGCTGGAGGGGCGCCCCGGTCGCGGGGTCGTGGAAGACCAGGACCTGCTGGGTCTCCGGGTCACCGCCCTCGAACCCCCGGTGCACCAGGGCCAGACCCACCAGGCCGCCCTCGGTGAGCTCCTCGACCGTCTCCGGAGCGTCGTCCGAGGACGACCCGGAGGAGGACTCGCACGCGGTCACGGCGAGGAGGCACACAGCGGAGGCCAAGGCGAGTGAACGCCGCATGGATCGCCTTTCGGGGGACGAAGGAGGAGCGGGTGGTTCCAGAGTGTGGGATCCCCGGCGACACGTCACGGTTCTCCCCGAACCTCACGTTATCCGAGGGCCCGGTCGAGAGGGGCCCGGACTCCGAAGAGGCTCAACCGGTCCATTTCCTGATCGCGAGGGGTCATCGCGCCCGCCCGTTTCGTTCCGCGGCAGAAGGGGTCTGAGCGGGCGGCCACCGTTCCTTCACCCTTCGACAAGGAAATGCGGGGGAGGGGCGTGCGAAGGTCCGGACCATTCCCTTGGTGGTGTGCCGTCGAAAGGAATGCCCGACTCTCCACGTGCCTGGGCACCCCGAGGTCGCTACTCGTCGGCGTTGGGGGAGGGGGACGGCGAGGGATCGGGTTCCTCTTCCTCCTCCTCTTCCTCCTCCGCAGCGGCCTCCTCCTCGGCCAGGCGTTCCGCCTCGGCGGCACGCTCCGCGGCACGGGTCGTGCAGACCTCCTCGGCGGGGGCCGCGCCCCCGTCGACCGCGACGACGACGAAGCAGTACTCGGCCTGGGTGTCGTCCGTGGGGACCTGCGCGGTCACCGCGCCGGGGCCGGTTCTGGCCAGGGTCACCGGGGCGTGTCCCTGCGGGCCGCCGACCACGAAGTACGAACCGGTGCCGCCCGTGTGGTCGGTCCAGGACAGGGTGACGGCGCTGAGGGTGTCGTCCAGCCTGACCTCGGACGGAGGGCTCCCCTCGGGCAGGGGTGAGGGCGCCGCCACCGGCTCCGCGGCCGTCTCCTCGTCCTTCGTCGCCTCGGCCTCCTCGCTGGCCACGGTCTCGACCACGGGCTGGGAGGGGGTCCTGGCGGCGAAGGCACTGCCCACGACGGTGACCAGGAGGACCCCGCAGACTGTCACGCCGATGTGCATCTGCTTGCGCCACCGAGGCGGTTCGAGGGGCGTGGAGAGCGAGTCCCACTCCGGGTCCGAGGAACGTTCCTCGACGATCTCGTCGGCGGGCAGGTACGCGGACTCCGCGTCCCCTTTCCATCCCTCCAGCCGGGCCCAGGCGCGCAGCGGGGAGACCTCCTCGCCGCGCAGCTTGGCCATCATCAGGTCGGCGGTGCTGTGCGGGGACGCCTCGGGGACCGCGCCGTGGCGCTCCCGCTCCTCCGGAGTGGGCAGGGCGCGCTGGGGCGGGCGCAGACTCGACGCGCTCGCCAGACGGGACCTGTCCTCCGGCGGGGCCGAGGGCGGTTGGGCGGGACCCGTCTCCACGGGGGCGCGTGCGGCGGCCGGGGAGAGGGAGGCGGTGGGGGCGGTGGGGTGTGCGGCCCCGACGGCGAGGACGGGTGCGAGATCTGGGGACCCGACGGCGCGGCGAAGGGCGTCTGCGGACCGGACGGGGGCGCGATGGGGGCCTGGGGTCCGGACGGGGGCGCGATGGGGGCCTGGGGTCCGGACGGGGGCGCGATGGGGGCCTGTGCCCCGGAGGGTGCGGCGAAGGGCGTCTGTGCCCCGGACGGGTGAACCGGGAAGGCTGTTTGGGGACCGGAGGGAGGAGCGATGGGGGCCTGGGGGCCCGAAGGCGTGGTGAAGGCCGCCTGTGGTCCTGACGGCGCGGCGAAGGGTGCTTGGGGTCCCGAAGCTGACGGGAAGGGCGCCTGTGCCCCCGAAGGGGCCGCCGAGGTCCAGGTCTCCGGAGAGACGGGCGGTGTCTGCGGCCCGCTGTGCGCGAGCGGTTCCTGGGGCCCGGAGGCCGCGGGGCGAGGACCGGTGGAGGCGTCCACCGGGGCACCGAGCATCGAGGTCTGCGCACCGCTGGGAGCCGTGCCGGGACGCCCGGAGCGCGCCTTCTCGAAGGCCGCCGCGAACTCCGCCGGGCTCGCGTGGCGGGTGGCCGGGTCCTTCGCCAGGGCACGGGTGAGGACCCCGCGCAGGGAACGGGACACGTCCTGACGCGGTACCGGCGCGATCTCCTCGCTGAGCACCCGCTGGGCGTAGGCCCGGGGATCGAAGGGGGAACCGTCCGTGGTGGAGAACGGCGCCCGGCCCGTGAGCATCGTCCAGACCGTCGAGGCGAGCTGGTAGACGTCCGACGCCGCCGTGCGGGGTTCTCCGCGCAGCGACTCCGGTGGCGAGTGGAGGAACGACTCCATCTGGGCGGGCGGCGGGGACAGCGCCTCACCGATCCGGCAGATCGCACCGAAGCCCGTGAGCACCGGGGTCCGACCGGCACGCAGGACGTTGCCGGGACTGATGTCGTTGTGCAGCAGTCCCCGAGCGTGCAGGGCTCCCAGCGCCCCCGCGACACTGCGGGCGACCGCCGCCGCCTCCTGGATGGGAGCGGGCCCCTTCCGCGCCAGCATCTCCCCGAACGAACCGTCCGGGTAGAACGGCGTGACCACGAAGAACGCACCGTCCGCCGTGGACCCGGCGTCCAGCAGGGGCACCACACCGGGCACCCCGTCGAGGGTGCGCAGGTGCCCGAGCTCGGACTGCCCCGCCTCCATCGGCAGCACCTTGAGCACCACCTCGGCGCCGCTGGTCACACGGACCGCGCGGAAGATCCGGGCACGGCGTCCCTGACGCAGCTGCGTGGAGGTCTCGTATCCCGGGGCCCAGGCGGGCAGGGGAGCGGAACCAGACATGCGAGATCGCCCCCTTCGTGGTGGAGGCCCGCCCGGTCAGACGGAGCGGGGGATGGCGTGTGCGGTCAGGGACGGTCCGACGGGGCCGGCAGGTCGATCATGGCGCTCCCGACCTGGCGGTTGGCTCCCCACCCTCGTTCCTCGTTGATCTCCTGCTGGCGGCCGAAGGCCCCCACCAGGGCGATGACCCCACAGATGAGCGCGATGAGGATGGCCCCGCCGATCACGGCCGGCCACACCCGCTGGCGCCGTCGCCAGTAGCGACTGGACCCGTACAGCAACGCCGACCGGAGCTGCCGGTGCCGGAGGGCGTCCGCCTCGAGGACGTACTTCTCCTCGTCGGGCGTGTAGTGGAACGCCTCGGGAAGCTGCGGATCGGGGTCGGTGGAGGGCGGCGAAGGTGGGGAGGACATCGGAGGTCAGCCTACTAGAACAGTCCGTCCAGGTACCGGGTGAGCTTGCCGTACTTGTCGGCGGTGTCACTGGTGGCGTCGATCATCTTCGCGAACGCGGAGTTGACCTCGGAGAAGTGGGTGTCGAACTCCTGGGCCTTGGACTGGAACTGCTGGCTTCCGGAGCCCTCCCACTGGCTGACGGTGCTTTCGGACTGCTCGTTGATCTGGCTCATGATCGCGGTGAAACGACCGAGGTGCGCCTGCTGGTCGGAGGCCAGCGTCTGGAGACCGCCGACATTTCCGTAGACGTCGAACTGGGAACCCATGAGAGTGCCTTTCCTGGAGGTGGAACGGGTAGGGAGGGCGGATCAGGCGTTGACCGGGCGGGAGAGGCCGCCGAGGTCCTGACCGGACGCCGCGAAGTCGTCGCTCGCCTCGCTGTCGGTGAGGTTGAACTGCTGCTGGCCCTCGTTCAGCTTGATGCCGTTCTGGCTGCACCAGGTCATGAGCTCGTCGAAGCGCTCGGTGAGGCTGTTCCGGGCCTCACGGAAGTCGTGGAGCGCCTGCCCCTGGAGGGAGTCGGCGTCGCCGCTCATGTCGTTGATGAGCTGGTTCATCTGCGTGCGGAGGCCGTCGGACTCCTGGCCGAGCTGTTCGCCTCCCTGCGACAGACTATTGACGTTTTCAAGACCGGCGTGATTGGACATCCGTACCCTTTCGAGGAATCGGTGATGGGTGAGTTCGTGGGCCTGTCCCCCATGGGCAGGGTGTTCGTTGGCTGCTCGACGAACACGGGAGGTACGGCGCTAGGGAGATTAGTAAGGGTAAGACCTTTCGGTCAATGTGCGTGGGCCTTTTGCGACGGGGCGCATCGGGTGGGCATTCCGCGCCGTCCCGGGCGCCTCCGGAGTTCGGGGTGAGGGCGTCGAGGCTCCGCGAACGGGGTGGCCGATACCGGTCACGGAGCACCGGTCCCGCAGTCCACGTAGTCGACGACGCTCGCCGTGTACTCGTCCTGAGTGTCGAAGGAGTCCTCGTACTCGTCCATGTACGAGTCGACGAAGTCCTTGCCACTGACGGCCTCTCCGCACCACGCGACCTCGTTCTGGTTCATCGCGGCGCCGAGGGCCCCGTCGACCTTCGCCAGGTGGATGTCGTCGTCCCAGGAGCCCTTGTCCAACTGGACGGCGTAGCCGTCCCCTCCTCGGACACGACCCCCAATCCAGGAGGTGGTCACGAGCGGCGCCCGTGTTCTCGACGACCTCCGTCGAGTCCTCCTCGGTGAACATCCGGTCCAGGGTGTGGACCCGCACCTCTCGTTCGACCCACTGCACGGAGACGTAGTCCTCCGGCAGCCCTGACGTGGGCTCGGGTTCAGGATCGGAGGCGGAACAACCGGACAGCACCAGCCCTGCGGTGAGGGCGAGGGCGGTCAGGCCGGTCGTCCGGCGACGAGGAAGGGCCTTCACGAGAATCCCGGGACGGGACGAGGCGGTGCCGGTCGGCGTCACGGGGCACCGGTCCCGCAGTCGACGTAGTCCACGATGCTCTCCTCGTAGGCCTCGTGGCTGTCGAGGTTCCCGTCGAACTCGTCCAGGTACGCGTCGACGAACTCCTCGCCGCTCACGGGGCCCCCGCACCAGGTGACCTCGTTGTGGTACATGGCGTCGTTCAACGCGCCGTCGATCCGGGACAGGTTGATCGATGTGTCCCACTGGTCCTCATCGAGCTCGACGACGTAGCCGTCGCCCTCCTCCCGGACGATGCGGGACTCGAACAACCGATCCCGCAGCTCACCGGTGTTCTCGACGACCTCGTTGGAGTCGCCCTCGGTCAACATCCGGTCCAGCGTGCGCACCCGCACCTCACGTTCCACCCAGAACGCCGAGACGTGGTCCGCAGTTTCCTCGACGTCCGGTTCGGCCGCGGTCTCGGAGCCGGGGTCCGAGCAACCGGTCAGGACCAGACCGGCGGACACGGCGACGACCAGGAAGGCGGGCACACGGCCCTCACGGCGGATCAACGGCTCTCCAAGTGCTGTCGGGATCGTTCACGGGTGGCCGGGCGTCAGTTCTCCTTGCTGTCCGCGAAGTAGCCCCGTGTGTCGTTGTACGCGTTGTTGTACTGGGTGATGACGTCGTCGACGCGCTTGTCACCCGTGTGGGTCCGGCCGTCGGAGGTGGTGATCTCCACGTCGTCCATGATGTTGCTGACCGCGGAGTCCATCCGGTCAAGGTCCCTGTTCTGGTTGTCCTTCCAGTTCTGGGGGTTCTTCTCGACGTCGACGGTGACGGAGTCGTCGAAGACGAAGTCATCGTCGAGGTCGTCGGCGGTGAGCGGGGTACCGTCCCGCTCGATGGTGATGGCCTCACCGTTGATCAGGGTGCGGAACTCCTCGGGGGTGACGACGCTGTTGAGCGTCTCGGGGGACTGCTGCGCGAGGTAGTCGAGCCCCTCGAGCCGGTAGTTGCGCTCGATGAACTCCGCCCCGGTGAAGGTCGGGTGACGCGGGGAGACGTCGTACTCGCCGTCCACGATCGCGCTCACGATGTCGTCCTTCGCCAGCGACATCCCCTTCGAGATGCCCTGGCCGATGACGGGGATCTTCTGGGACAGGTTGCTGGCCTCGGTCACCGCGAAGCCCGCGAGCTGCTCCTCGCGCTTGATCTGCTCGTCGAGATCGGCCGACCGGTCGGCCGAGTCCCTCTTCAGCCCCTCCTCGAAGAGGGCCTGGAGCTGGCCGGAACCGCGCGCCGCCTGCTCGTCCTGGCCGTGCTCGAAGTACGAGGCCGCCTCGATCTGCTGGTAGATGTCGATCGAGGTGGCCACGTTCGCGGCGCTCTCGTCATTGCCCGCGAGGAACTGCATGTACATCGCCCGCTCCTCCGGGCCCATACGCACGAAGTTCGTCTCCGGGTCGAAGTCCTCCACCCCCGTGACCGGGTCCCTCCCGTCGAAGATGTCGCTGTCCGCGAAGCTGTAGATGTGCGCGTCGAAGATGTCGGCCAGGCTGTCCGCCAGCGCGCCGTTGAACTGGGTGAACGAGGCGTCCGAGTACTCGTTGTCCCCCTCCGTGACGTCCACGCCCGTGTTGATGAGCGCCTCGTGCATGTCGGGGTCGGTGAGGGTCCGCATGAACCCGGCGAAGGCGTCGCCCGCGCGCTGGCTCTCCTCCGGGTCCTCGCTGTGGACGTCCTCCGCGAGCCAGTCGGTGAGCTGCCTCGCCGTGTGCCCGTGGTCGTGCCACTCGAAGGTGAGGGTCCCCTCCAGCGCCTGCTTGCGCAGGTCGGCGTCTCCGTAGGGGACGCCCGGCTCCTCGTTGAGGTGCTCGCCGGTCAGGATGTAGTAGTTGGAGTCCTTGTTCCGGGAGGCCACGTCGATCATGTGCGAGACCTGCTCGGAGTCGGGCAGCACCCCGCTCGAGTCGTGGACCTCGTCGCCCCACGCGTCCAGGAACGCCCCGGTGGACAGGTGGAGGTTGGTGGACAGGCCGTACCCGGCCTCCAGGCCGTCGTCCGTGTGCTCCATGAAGGCGGAGAGCGCCTTCATGTCCATCCCCAGGGAGACGGGGGTTCCGGGCAGCTTGCCCTCCGCGTCGGGGTTGATCCACGGGCCCTCGACCGCGTACCGGAAGCTCTGGGGCAGGCTGTCGTAGCCGCCGCCGATCCGCGGGTCCGAGAGGGCCAAGAGACCGTCTCCGAGCACCCCGAGGGCCCGCTCGCGCTCCTCGTCGGACATCCCGGACTCGGCCATGAGCTCGGGATAGACCATGAGGCCGCCGCCGACGCCGTCGCGGAGGTAGGGGTCCTCCAGCTGCTTGTAGAACTCCTCCAGGAACCCGACCTCGTCGGCGCTGAACTCGGTCCCGTTCTGCTGGTGCTGCTTGGCGCTCGTCCCCAGCATGGACATCACGAGCATGAGCTCGTGGTACCGGTCGTCGACGGGCCGGTCGCCGGACCAGTAGGCCGCGAGGTCGTTCGCGTACTCCTCGGCGTTCTCGGGCGTGATCTCGATGTCGTCGCCGATCAGCGAGGAGTAACGGGAGGGGTCGAGGCTGAGGAAACCCCAGCTGGCGTTGCCCGCCTCGATGAGCTTGGAGACGTTGTCGGGGGTGGGTCCCTCCTCCAGCATCCTCCGGGCGTCCTCCGCGACCTCCTGGAGTTTGTCCCAGTTGGTCTGCTCACGGGTGACGAGGCCCTCGCGGACGGTCGAGAGCTCGTCGTACAGCTCGCGGCACCTCTTCTCGTCCCCGGCGCCCCAGTCCGTCCAGAGGAAGCCGTCCGCCTGGGGATGGGACTCCGTGATCCGGTCGCCCTGGTAGGCGGCGGGGACGGCCCCCTCCTTCTCGCTCTTGCTGATCCGCCAGTCGGACTCCTGGGCGTCGCGCTCGTCCTGGAAGGCCTGGACGGCGTCCGCCCACATCTCCGCCACCGAGGCCGCGTAGCTGACGGTGACGGCGGCGTCTCGCCACTTCTGGACGTCCTCCTCGGACTGCCCCCGGATGTCCCAGGCGATGATGTCGGTGAACTGCTGCGCGGCCGCGTCGAAGCCGCCCCCGAGGTCGTCGGCCCGGCCGAGCACGCGGGCGTTGAGGATCTCCAGGTCCGCGGCGCACTCGTACATGGTGTCGGGCTTGCCGGAGAATTCACGGGGGGCGAAGGCGAGGGCGATGGTGGCCACGGACATCCTCAGGGGTGGGGATCGAGCGGGGTGGTGAGGGGGACGCGGGGGTCCGGCGCGTCGCGGGGGTCAGAAGTTGAGTTCGCGGTGGGACGACCAGGGGTGGAAGTCCTCCGAGCTCTCCTGGTCGTTCTTGACGATCTCGCCCGCTCCGGCCTGGATGTTGTTGGCCAGGGCGAGGCCGTGCTCCTGGAGGTCGATGAGGGCCTGGTCGGCCTCCTCGCGGAACTTGGTGAACCCGGCCCGCAGGTCCTCGTGGCCGCTGGCGGTCGCCGCGTCGCCCATGAGGATGTCGAAGGCGTCGGCCAGCCCGGCCATCGCGGCGGCGAGGGTCTCCGCGTACTCGCCACCCTCCATGGCCTCGATCGGATTGGCGCCCGATTCCGTCATGGGGGCACTCCTTTCGGAAGAGGGTGCGCACCGGCCCGACGAACCGGCTTGCGCTCTCTCCGGTGGGGGAGAGATGAGATCAGGATCGACTGGTGCGACGACGACGAGGCAACGAGGGTTTCATACCAAAGGGAACAAGTAGGTAACGAGACTCATCGTTCACCCAGGTGGGACCCGGTACCGCACGCGGCGCGGGCACGGGGGCCGGGCCGCGTGCCCGCGCCGTCGACGGTCTACGGGACCACGCCCACCAGACGGCGCGCGCCTCCCGGGACTTCTTCCTTGACCACCAGAGCCCCCGGGGCGACGGTCATGTCGGGCGGGCTGGGGGTCGAAGAGCGCTGAGCTTCGCTCCCGTCCTGGGCGTAGTCCCGTTCGACCCGGACACCGAGGTCGATCACTCGGGACTCGCCTTTCTCATCGACCACCAGGCGTGCCTCGTCCCAGGCGGCTTCCTCGGGGCCCAGGGAAGTGTTGGTCTGGTTCACGTCGAGCCACGCGATCGCGCCCTCCAGGGGTAGGACGAACGCCTGAGTCATACGCTCCGACGGGGCGTCGGCGCGGATCGTCGTGTGGGTGTTCCCGGAGAAGTCGGTGTACGCGTACTCGAACGCATCGTCATCTTCCAGAGAAAGCTCGGTCACCACTGAGTTCTCCAGAACACCGCTGACACGGCCCTCTCGCCCCGAGAAGAACTCCTCCTCCGTCAGGCGTTCTCCCGAGGCTGGGTCGAAGACCCACTCCTCCACGCCCTCCTCGCCGCGGGCCTCGGCGATCACCGCACCTGAAGTCTGCTGAACACCCAATCTGATCGGGTGGAGATCGATGGGAGCGTTCCTGTCGATCTCATGGCGCCAGAGCTCTTCTCCTGAATCGGCGTCGAGTCCCAGGAGAACGACCGTGTGCTCCTGCTCTTCCGAGGTTTCGGGAAGCGACTCGATGTCCTCGTCCATGAAGTTGCCCGAAAGGACGACCACGTCGCCCGAGGTGACCACTCCCTTGGGATGGAAGTCCCGGCCTTCCTGACCCTCTCCTTGGAGATCGGTGAGGCTCCAGGACTCGTCGCCGGTCTCCAGGTCGAGTGCGTACACCCCGGTCCTCTGGTCGTCCAGTTTGCGATAGACGATCCGGGACGAGTCGGAGAGCAACCCCAAGTGCTCAGGCGTCGGGGAGAGCGTCATGACGTTCCCGGGCAGGGCGTCCTCGGCGGTGAAGTCCTCCACGTGGGAGCTCAGCTCCTCGCCCGTGGCGGAGTCGAAGAGGACGACGTCGTGCGGCACAAGCGCGGCATCGGTGTCCTCTTCGACGGGGTAGGCGAGGGCTACACGTTCTCCGCTCGTCGTGACGTTCGCGTCCGTCATCGCCTCGCCCACGCGGCGGTACCGCCAGAGTTCCTCGCCTGTGTCGCCTCGCAGGGCCACCACCCCGTCCGAGACGGTCACGACCACACCGAGAGGGAAGGAGCGCACCTCCACGATGCCGGTCTCCTCGGGGGCCTCCCAGTCCCACCCCACGGAGGACAGGCTCCGAGGGACCTCCAGCGGCTCGGCGGTTCCTTGGAACACCACGTGCTCGATCTCGCCCTCCTGCCAGCCCTCAGGCGCCAACGAACAGGACGAGAGCAAGGGAAGCAGCGCGATCACAGTCAGGTCTCTCTTCAGCTCCACGGTCATCCTCCGTATGCGCTGTGATCGGTCAGGCCGGGATCGCACGGGTTGGTTCACATGAGGACCGGTCCGGAAGGAAGAAGCCCCTCTGGAGGACGAGTGCGCCGCCGTCGCACTCGGACCTCCGGGGCTCACCTTTCGATTCCTTCCAGCGCCTCACGCAGATTGATGCGTGCGAGGTCGGAGTAGTACCTCAGAGTGTCGTGCGGTCTGAGAAGTCGGTCTTCGTCGTCTCCGGTCACGAAGAGGTCGCTACTCAGGTCCTCTCGGGACAGGACCTGTTGATCGAGCTGGGAACGAACGGTCTGGTGGAGCACGTGGGATTCAACGACGTCAAGGGATCCCATCACGAACACCTCCACGGGCTCGGACGGGACCTCGGAGGGCCTGTGGACGTACTCCTCCAAGGCGGACGACTCCAGCTCTGGTGGGAACGCCGAACGGCCGTGGCGGAGCTCCACGTACCGGTGCGCGGTGCCGAAGTCCCCCTTGACGGCGCGGGCGACCGGGTCGTGGTCGATGCCTCGACGTAGCTCGTCACCGATCACCAGCAGTTCGGGTGCGGTGCCGTTGGCGGCGGTGAACTCCAACTCCCACTCGACGCGGTCGCCGGAGAGCGCGGCCAGATGGGCTTCGTCGGGGTCGTCGCAGACGACCGACAGGTACGTCTGGTCGCCGTCTGCGACCAGACTGAGGTCACGGACCGGAGTCTGGGCATCAACGCACCAGGAGTGCGGATCGATCTCCCAGAGGGTCTCACCACTCTCCCGATCCTGGCCTTGGATGGTCTCCTCGACGAGGACACGGGTGTCGGCGTGTCCGAGGTTCACGGCGACGGACGTACCGGGAGCCAGGAGCTCACTGTGTAGCCGCTCGCCGGTGTCCATGTCTAGGACGACCTCCTGCAGGCGTTCCCGTCCCCACCGAGTGGGCACTGGGTAGGTGATCACCACCGCGTCGCCTTGGGGAGTGACTCCCACGTCAGGTTCGGTGTCAGCTACCTGGTAGCTCCAGCGCTGGGTGCCCTCGGGATGTTGGATAGCGGCGACGCCTCCTGGGACCGAGGCCAGGACACGACCCTGGGTGTGGAGCAGGTCGGTCGCTCGTAGGTCGGGATCTACCTGGAGATCCTCGAACTCTCCAGTCTCGTCAAGCGTGCCAGGAGCACGGATCCCGAGGTCGGCAGAGGTGACGTGTTCGATCTCGGGAGTATTCGGCCGAGGCCACAGCGCGGGCACGGCAATAAGAAGAGTCAGAACGGCGACACCCGTGGCGATGGCCAGTGAACGACGCTGCATGCTTCTAGGGACGACTTCCTTGTGCGGGGGCGCTGTGGGCGGGGCGGTGCCGTGCTTCCGCGGCACCGCCCCGACTCCTACGCGGGGGTTCGCTCCAGCCGACCTGGACCAGGTCGGGGCGCTTGCCGCGCAGGGCCAGCTGGGCCCGGCCCTGCGGCAGCTGCTTCGAGGCCGCGCCGTTGGCCAGGCGGCCCTCCATCCGGTCACCGGAGAACAGCACACCCGGGGTGGCCATGTCGCTCAGCGACTGGAGGACCGGCTCGAACATCGCCCGCGCCGTGCCGCCGGTACGGCGGGCGGCGATGATGTGCAGGCCCAGGTCCGCGCCCTGGGGGATGAACTTCGCCAGGGACGCCAGCGGGTTGCTGCGGGAGGCGAGCATGTCCATGTCGTCCACGATCACGTACAGGTCGAGCCCCTTCCACCAGCTGCGTTCCCGCAGCTGCTTGGGGGTCACGTCCGGACCGGGCAGGCGCTGCTGGAGCGAACCGGCGAGGTTGTCCGCGACGGCCTTGGTCTGCTCCGCCGTCGTGCAGTAGGCGAGCAGGTGGTCCTCCGGCACCAGCTCCAGGTGGGACCGGCGGAAGTCGACCATCACGATGCCCAGCTCCTTCGCCGGGCGCTTCACGATCTGCTTGACCAGCCCTCGGATGAGCGTGGACTTGCCGGTCTGCGGGTCCCCGAAGACCACCAGGTGCGGGTCTCGGTCCAGGTTCGTGACGGCCGGGGCGAGCGAGCTCTCCGCCATGCCCAGCACGAGCTCGCGGGACCGGGTGCGGCCGGACTTGCGGCCCTTGAGCAGGTCGTCCAGTTCCACGCGGGCGGGCAGCGTCCGCACACCCTGGACGGCCGCCTGCGGCCAGCGTTCCCGGACCCGCTTGATCAGGTCCTGGATGCCGTCGGTCAGGTCCTCGTCGCTCGCGACACCGTCCACACGGGGCAGCGCCACCTGGGCGTGGTACTCCTCCGACGTCAGACCACGGCCCGGGGAGTCCTTCGGGATGTCCTCCGCGATCTTGCGGCCGATCCCCGAGTCCATCGGGTCGCTCAGGCGCAGCTCGAACCGCCCGCCGAAGAGCGCCTGCAACCGGGACCGGACCTGGGACGACGCCGCGCCCGTCAGGATCGTGTGCACGCCCAGGGAGGGTCCCCGCGTCGCGATGTCCATCAGGAAGTCGTCGGCCGCGTCGAAGGAGTCGCGGACCGCCGACCACCCGTCGATCATCAGGAACAGGTCGCCCACGACGTCGGACGGCACCCTGCCCTCCGCCCGGGCTTGGCGCAGGGCGGCGGGGGAGTCGAGCTTGTGCTTGCGGAAGACGCGCTGGCGACGGTCCAGGTGCCCGGAGACGTCCGTGAGGATGCGCTGCACCCTCTCCGGATCGGAGCGCCCGGCCACGCCGGCCACGTGCGGGAGCTCGTCCATCGCCTGGAGCGCTCCGCCGCCGAAGTCGATCGCGTAGACCGCCACCCGGCCGGGCGGGTACCGCCAGGCCAGGCTCGTGATGACCGTCCTCAGCAGGGTGGACTTGCCGGACTGGGGACCGCCCAGGACGACGATGTTGCCCTCGCCGCCGGTGAAGTCCAGTTCGGCGGGGACCACGCGCTGTTCACGCGGGATGTCGGTCAGGCCGAAGACAGCCTTCGCCTCCGCCGCGTCCGGTTCGGTGCCCTCGCCCTCGAGGTCCTCGCCCTCTCCGAGGTCGGTGAGGACGCTGTCGAAGGTCAGCATCTCGGGCATCGGCGGCAGCCAGACGGGGCGCACCGGGTCGGCACCCGAGGCCACCAGCCGGTCCACGGTCACCTGGAGGGTGGTCCGCTTCTGCTGCTTGGGCTTCTCCTCCGCCTTCGCCCTGATGGAGTCCACGAGGGACTCCACCAGCGAACCGGTCCCGGTCACCTTGTTCAGCCCGTTGTAGGACAGCAGCGGCAGGACCGGGTCGTGCTCGGTTTTCTCCTCCTTGACCGGCGGCTCGTAGGGCTGGGAGACCATGGCGGCCTTGAACCGTTCGAAGACGGACGTGTCGACCTTCAGGTAGCCCGAACCGGGTTCCGGCGGCAGGTGGTAGGCGTCTCCGACACCGATCGCCTCCCGGCTCTCCGCCTCGGAGAAGGTCCGCAGGCCCACCCGGTAGGACAGGTGGGACTCCAGCCCCTTGATCTTGCCGGACTCCAGGCGCTGGGTGGCGAGCAGCAGGTGTACGCCGATGGACCGGCCGATGCGGCCGATCGCCACGAACAGCTCCGCGAAGTCCGGGTGCGCGGTGAGCAGCTCGGAGAACTCGTCGATGATGATGAGCAGGTGCGGCAGCGGCTCCAGCTCGGGGTTGGTCTCCCGGGCCGCCTCGTAGGCGTGCAGGTTGGGCAGGTTGCCCGCGTTCTTCAGGATCTGCTGGCGTCGCAGCAGCTCACCGAAGGTCGCCTCCCGGAAGCGGACCACCAGGCCGTCGTCGTCCGCGAGGTTGGTGATGAGCCCGGCACTGTGCGGCAGGCGGTCGGTGTCGGCGAAGGTCGCGCCGCCCTTGAAGTCCACCAGCAGGAGCGCCAGGTTCTCCGGTGAGTGGTTGATGACCAGGGACGCCACCATGGTGCGCAGCATCTCCGACTTGCCGGAGCCCGTCGCGCCGACCACGAGGCCGTGGGGCCCCATGCCGCCGAACGCCGACTCCTTGAGGTCCAGCAGGACCGTGTTGCCGCCCGGCCCCACGCCGATGGGCACACGAAGGTAGTCGCCGGTGCTGCGCTTGCGCCAGGTACGGCGCGTGTCCAGTTCGGCCACGTCGGACACCCCGAGGATCTCCGGGAGCCCCACCGTCTCGTGCATGGCGTCGTCGCCGTCGGTCACCGCGATGCCGTAGGGGGCGAGGACCCGGGCGAGGGTCGTCAGCCGCGCGACGTCGGAGCGGTCCGCCCTGCCCTCCAGGGGGACGTGCGTCGGGTCGTCGTCGGTCCCGGTGCCCTCGGTGTCCTCCTTGAGGGTTCCGTCGGCCTCGATCCGCAGCCGGAGCTGCACGCCCTCGGGCTCCTCCCTGCGGTCCGACACGAGGGTGATGACGTGGATGCCGAGGTCGGCCAGGTTCGAGACCGGCGGTTCGGCGTGCAGACCGGACAGGGTCGACTGGTACTCACCGTCCAGGACCACCACGAGCCGTTGCGTCCCCGGGCCCGGGGGCTTGCCGCGACGGCGTTGCAGGTCGACGGTGCGGCGCTCGATCTCGTCCGAGAGCAGCTCCGCGATCTGCACGGTGTTCCCCGAGACGAACCGGGCGGGCATCGGCCCGTCCATGGCGTCGTCGAAGGTGTTGTGGGGCAGCCACTTCAGCCACTCCCACCGGTCCCGGAGCTTCTGGTCACGGACCACGCCGACGCGGAGGTCGTGCGGGGAGTGGAAGACCGACAGCTGGGCGATCATCGACCGGGCGAGCCCGCGCCCGGCCGCGCGGTCGCCGTTGATCGCGATCACGCCGTACTTGCGCAGGGAGACGACCAGCGGCATCTCCGGCACGTCACCGTAGAGCTCGATGAGCTGGTCGGCGGCCCCCTGGCAGACGGGGTCGTAGACGATCAGGGGGAGGAGGTGTCCACCTTGAGTTTGAGCCGTCGGGCGAGCGGGCGGGTCCCCGAGCCCACACGGACGTCGAGGAAGTCGGGGTCGGACGCTCTGCGCTCCCACCGCCGCGCCCGGGACCGCGCCGGTTCCGTGAGAAGGTCGGGTGGCGGGTGCCGGAAGGCGTTGTCGGAACGTTGTGTGGCGGCGACCTCGCGCACGATCTCGCGCAGCTGGTCCAGGTAGTCGACGTAGCGTTCCCGCTGCTCCCGAATGCGTTTACGGGGGCCGTTGTGCTGGGCGACGAACATGATGATGCCGACGATCACGCTGGCGATCATGATCATCACGCCCGCGACCATCATCAACGGCCGGTGTCCCATGGTGATGGACATCAGGAGGGAGCCGGAGCCGGTGATGATGGGCATGATGATCATCGCGCCCGAGCTGCCCGCCGGGGCGTTCTCCGGCATCTGTGGCGGAGTCGCGATGACCAGGGGAGAGTTCCCGGGAGCTGGCGGGGTGTCGCGGGCGGGGCGGGGAACTGGTCTCGTCGCCACGGGGGTCCCTTCTCCGTCCACCTGTGAGGTCTCGAGTCTGGGTGACTACGCTATAGATGATCTCGTGAACATCGCGAATCACCTAATTCGCGTCTGGCACAGCCCTTAGCCATGGAAAAAAGCACACACATTGACAAAGAGGGTCTCGGGTGAGCGGATACTGCAGGGTCACGATCACCGGACCCCAGAACTGGGCCGATCTGGCGCTACCGGGGAGCGTGCCGGTCGCCGCGCTCATGCCGCGCATCATCGAGGTGTGCGTCCCCGAGGATGAGCCCTCCGACCCGGCCTCCTGGTCCCTCACGACGGTCGACGGGAACCCGGTGCGGTCCGACGAGCCGCTGGAGGGCGCCGGAGTCTACGACGGGGACGTCCTCCTCCTCGACCGCGTGGTGGCTCCGAGCCGCCCCGCGCACGTCGACGACGTACGCGGCGCGGTCGAGGACAGCGTGGACGAGACCGCGTGGATCTGGAACCCGACGACCACGCTGTCGTTCGGCCTGCTCGTGGGCGGTATCGGCCCGCTGCTGATGCTGTTCCTCATGATGTGGCTGCGCCCCTCGGTGGGATATCTGGGAGTGGCGGCCTTCGGCACGCTCCTGACGGTCGGGACGATGCTGCTGGCCGCCCGCCGTCCCCTGCCCGTCGTCGCGAACGTCCTCTTCGCGACGGCCTGCGTGTGGGGAGGCGCCACGGCGGTCCTCACCGCGCAGCTCGTGGTCAACGCGTCACCCCTCACCATGGCCGGGATCGCGCTGTCCGGCGGGCTGCTCGTGGCGTTGATCGGCTGGTCACTGCACGAGACCGGGCTCTCCTACATCGCGGGGCTCACGGTGGTGGCCCTCGCCGCCGGTGTGCTGGTGCTGGTCGGGATCTTCGTGGATCCGACACAGGGGGTGCGGGCGATGGGTATCGCGCTGACCCTGTGCGTGGGCGCCCTGCCGCGTGTGGCGATGGTGATGGGCGGCCTCTCCGGGCTCGACTACGAGGTCGGGCGGTCGGGCCAGGTGGCCACGGAACGCTTCGAGGAGACCTTCACCAACAGCGACCGCCTGCTGTTGGGGATCGTCATGGGCACCGCCGTCGCGGGCGGCGCCGTCACCGTCCTCCTCGCCTACTTCGGTTCGAGCATCCCCGACCTGCTGCTGTGCGCTCTCCTCGGTGTGCTGCTGGTGATGCGCTCCCGCCTGTTCGACCGCATTCGGCACGTGCTGCCGCTGCGGCTGGCCGGGGTCGTGGGCCTGGGCGCGGCGGGAGTCGCGGTGGTCACGCAGTATCCGGTGTTCGGCCCCTGGCTCCCGGTGGCCGTGCTCCTCGGAGGCATCCTCCTCAGTGTCCTGAGCTGGGTGAAGCTGAACGACGTCCCCAGGGCCTCGCTGAGGAGGGTCCTCAACTGGACCGAGATCCTCGTCATCATGGCGATGTGCGTGATGTTCGCCTGGGGAATGGGCCTGTTCGAGTTCGTGGCCGGTATGACCGGAGCCAACTGATCCCGGTGCGTTGATTTCTCGAGGAATTCGCCCGGGTGTTCGCACCTTTCCGCTTTCCATTCCGCTCTCGGAGGGGAGTGGACGATCACCCGTCGACTCCTCGGCGGCGTGACGGGAACGGTGCCGGGGCGGGGGCATTCCCGGTTCCCGCGTCGGTGGGGTGACTGGCTTCGCGGGGCTATTCGGGGAATCCGTGCAGGACCTCGAAGCTCTCGGCGTCCACGATGAGGAGCCGTTCCCCGTCGGGGGTGACGGTCGCCATCACCGTGCCCTCCGGGTGGAAGCCCAGCTGCGAGTAGAGCGGTGCCCCGCCCTCGGTCAGCAGCTCCCCGGTGGCCGTGTCCCACACGCGCCCTCCCCGCTCCGAGGCGCCGTCGTCGCCGCTGGCGACCAGCCGCGACCCGTCCGAGGAGAAGTGGATCTCGTACAGCGGGTGGCCGTTGGTCCCGGGCGCTTCCAGGGGCGTGGTCGCGCCGCTGTCGAGGTCGTACAGCGCGGTGTCCTCGGGACCGGTGGTGACGGCGAGCAGCGAGGGATCTGTCGGGTGGAAGGCCAGGTGCTTGAGGTGGTGCCCCGTGTCGTCGGGCACGGCGGGGAAGTCCTCGTTGGGGAGCTCCAGGACGGTCTGCCGGGCGTCCAGGTCCCACACGAGAGAGGTGCCGGTCCCCGAATAGTCGCTGACGACCAGCAGGGAACCGTCCGCGTTGAAGTGCAGGTCCCGGGCGTGGGAGTCGGTCCCGATCTCGAACTCCACCTCCGCGGCCGCCAGGTCCCACACCTGGACCAGGGGCGCGCCCTCGGCGTCGTTGACCGAGGCCGCCAGCCGTGTCCCGTCGGCGGTCGGCACGGACCGGTTCCACTCGCCGAGTTCCTCGTCGAACAGGTGCCGGGCCCGGTCCGCTCCGGGGTCCCAGACCAGGGCGGCGTCGAGGACGGTCCCCACGACGGTGCCGTCCGCGCCCACGGCCAGGTGGTTGGGGCGCTGCTCGAACCGGCGGAGCTCCTCCCCGGTCCGCCAGTCCACCTCGACCAGGTGCTCCGTGCCCGAGACGTACAGGCTCTCCCCTTCGGGGGCGAAGCCGACGCCCAGCAGCCGGTCCCCGAAGACCTCGGAGGGTTCCGGAGGCGTCTCCCGGACTCCCTCGGCCTCCGGGGCGGCCTCGCTCCGCCAGGGGGCGGTGGACAGGAGGCCGAGGGTCGCCGCCATCACCACGACGGCCACCACGGCGGCCCCGACGACGAGGGCGGTGCGGGCCCGTCGGCCTCGCGGCGGGGTGACGGGCACCGGGGAGACGGGCGTCGGCGGGGCGACCACGGCGCGCGCCCGCGACTCGTGGGCGCTGACGGCCTCGCTGACCCGAGGGGGCAGCCAGCCGTGTTCGGCGGACGGCAGGGGCCCTGCGGAGAGCTCGCGCACGAGGGCGTCGGCCGTGGGGCGCTCGGCGGGGTCCTTCGCCAGGCACCGGGCCAGGAGCGGGCGCAGGGCCTCCGGAACGCCGTCCAGGTCGGGGGCCGCGCCGACCACCCGGGGAGGACGTCGGCCGCGCGGCCGGTGCCGAAGGGCGGTCGGCCGGTGGCGGCGAGGACCACCACGCCGGCGAGGGAGAAGACGTCGCTGGCCGGAGAGGTCCCCCGCCCCCTGACCTGCTCGGGTGAGGTGTACGTGGGGGTGCCGAAGCTCTGGCCGGTCCGGGTGAGGACGGTGCCCTCGACGGCGCGGGCGATGCCGAAGTCGATCACCTGCGGGCCGCGCGGGGACAGCAGCACGTTGCTCGGCTTGAGGTCCCGGTGCATGAGCCCGGCGGCGTGGATCGCCTGGACGGCGCCGGCCAGGCCGAGGGCCAGGACCCGCAGCGAGGGTTCGGGGAAGGGGCCGTTCTCGCGGACCGCCTCCTTGAGCGTGGGGCCCGGGACGTACTCGGTGGCCATCCACGGCGGGTCCGCGTCGGTATCGGCGCTGAGCACCGCCGGGGTGTACGGGCCGCGCACGCGCTGGGCGGTGCGCACCTCGCGGGCGAAGCGGGAACGGAACTCCTGGTCCCCGGCGAGGTCCTCCTTGACCACCTTGACCGCGGCCAGGCGGCCCTCGGGGGTGCGGGCGAGGAGGACCTCGCCCATGCCGCCCGCGCCCAGGGGGCGAGGACGCGGTGAGGGCCGATGTGGGAGGGACCGGTGGGGGAAGGGCCGGTGTGAGAGGGGTCGGTGGGGTTCGGGGGACGCACGGGGTGGTCAGCTCCTGGGGGACGGATACGGGTCGGCGGGTTCTCCTGGCCGGTCAGCTCAGCTCCTCCACCACCTCGAAGGTGTCGGGGTCGACCAGGACCAGTGCGCCCTCGACGGCGGTGACGGCGGCGAGGACCCCGCCGTCCGGGTGGGGGACCAGGGCGCTGTAGGCACCGATGGCCTCCCTGCCCTCAGCGAGGTCCGCGCCGCTGGTCAGGTCCCACACGTACGTGTGGAACCGCCACGCCCCGGGCCCGGTGCCCACCTGCCAGGTCGCGTACACGCGGTCCCGTCCACCGTCCACCAGGAGCCGGGTGAGGAAGGGATCGTCGTCCGTCTCGAACTCCTCCCGGGTGAAGGAGGTGACCTCGGCCCCGGTGGTGTAGTCGCTGACGACGATGCTGTCGTCGTCGAGGTAGGCCACCTGGGTCTCACCACGGACCGCGGCGAGCCGGGTGTTCGAGGCACCGACGACGACGTGGACCTCCTCGCCGGTCTCGGCGTCCCAGACGTGGATCTCGCCGCCGCTGTTGGTGGCGAAGTGCCGGTCGTCCACGAACACCGTGCCGTACTGCGTGCCGGGGGCCATGGGCTCGCCCGCCGCACCGGTGGCGGTGTCGATCACCACGGTGCCGTCCTCGCCGCTCGTGCCGCTGAGGGTCACCGCCAGCAGGCCGCCGTCCGGTGAGAAGTCCATGGCCTCCACGTCCCTCGGCTTGAGGAGCCAGCGGCCGTTGCCGTCCGGGCCCTCCTGTGCGCCCAGGTGCTCGGTGGTGGTGCCCGCGGACAGGTCGTGGGTGTACCCGATCCTCACCGGGTGCTCACGGCCCTCGTACTCGACCGGCTGGGCGGAGGTCACGGTGCAGCCGGACGGGGAGAACCTCGGTTCGACACCGTAGGTCGAGCGCGTCGTCGGCTGTGCGACCAGCTCTCCGGCGTCCCAGTCCCAGACCGTGAGCCCGGCGGTGGAGGTCGCGGCGAGCACGGCCCCGTCGGGGGAGAAGACGGGGCCCCAGAACGTGGTGTCGTCGGGCAGGGGCTCCTCGGGCGCGGGGAGCCAGGGGCCGTCGAGGCAGCCCGCCCCGGTGACCAGGGCCGGGGCTTCGGGGGCCCGGGGTTCCGGCGCCGCCTCGCCGCCGAACCGCGCGTACACCGCCCCCGCCCCCGCCAGCACCACGAGGGCCAGGGCCCCGGCGCCGAGCGCCAGGGCGCGGCCCCGTCTCCGGGGGCGGGCGCGTCGCCGGTGGGTGTCAGCATCGCCCTCTGCGCGTCGGCGACCGTGTCGATCGCCGCCCGCACTGGGGAGGCCAGGCGGCGGGCTCCGCCGGGCCGCCGAGCATCCGTACGAGGTCGTCGGCGCTGGGGCGCAGCCGGGGGTCGTGTTTGAGGCAGGCGTCGATCAGGCCGCGCAGCTGCAGGGGCACCCGGGCCAGCCCGTCGGGCCCCTCCACGCCGCTGGCCGCGAAGCACAGGGTGGAGGCCCACGAGAACACGTCCGTGGCCGGGGTGGCCCCGCCCTCGGGTGCGGCGAAGGCCGGGTGCGGCGCGCGCCGTTCGGTGTCGCTGGTCGCCCACTCCAGGCCGGGGTCGGCCAGCAGGGCGGTAAGGGGTGACAGGAGCACGCCGTCCGGCCACAGGGAACCGTGCGCCCGGTGCGAGGTATGGAGGTCGTCCAACCCCTGGGCGAGGGCCAGTGCGAGCGGGTGCAGGGCGTCCGCCGGGAGCGGGCCGTTCGCGGCGACGAGCTCGGCCAGGCTCGGGCCGAGGGGGCGCGACACCGCGACCCAGGGCACCGCGCCGCGCAGGTCGGCGTCGCGGACCGCGCACACGTGCGCGCTGGCGAGTCCCGCCGCCGACGTCACCTGGTGGGTGAAGGAGGAGCGGAAGGCGGGGTCGGTGGCGTACTCCGGGCGGACCACCTTCACCGCGACGGGGTCCTCCGCGCGCACGGCGCCCAGGTAGACGCGCGCGTAGGCGTCCTCGCCCAGACGGGCGTACAGACGGTGCGGCCCGACGGAGGGCGGGTCGTGCGGATGGAGGGGGAACATGGGCCCTTCCGGGTCGTGGGGTGGCGTGCGGGGCGGGGGGTGACCAGAGGACAGGGGCGAGGGGGACGTGGGCATGGCGGGGTTGGTGGGGTGGCCTGGTGTGGCGTGCGGGTGGTCGTCCGCCCGCCTCCGCCGACGTCCGTGGGCGCCCGCCCGCCGCTGTGCCCTGGAATCCGCGTCGAGGAGCGGTGGCGGGCGACGGACGGGACGGTCCGGGACACTCCCTAGAAGCGGTCGATGATGCGCATCTCCCGGGGGTCCACGACCCACATCCCGTTGCCGGAGGAGGGGACGCCGATGATGACCTCGCCCCCGGGGTGCGCGCTGATCTCCCACAGGAAGCCCTCGCCGGACTCGGAGGTCAGCTCCTCGCCCGTGGAGTACTCCCAGATCCTCATCTCCGCGTGCTCGGGGTCGTAGTCCGACGGGACGAAGGTGGCGTACACGCGGTCGGCCGCCACGCTGTACGCGACCTGGTGCAGCGACAGGTCCTCGTCCAGCTCCTCGGTGAGGAACGGGACGCTCTCATCGGAGACCACGCTCTGGGCGCGCGCTCCCTGCGCGTCGGTGTGGACCAGGGTCTCCTCGTCGGCGAAGCTCAGGGCCGAGGGGTCGGTGCCCGGGATCTCCTCACCCGTGGCGACGCTCTCACCGGTCGCGGCGTCCCAGACCGTCGTGCGTTCGAGGATGTCCTGGGCGGCGACGTACCCGCCGTCGGGGGAGACGGCGACCGACGTGACGGTGTTCCCGATGTCGCCGTAGACGGTGGCCAGCTCCCCGGTCCCCAGGTCGTACTCCACGACCCCGGAGTCCACCCCGTAGTCCCCGTTGCCGACGACCAGGCGCGCGTTGTCCGGGGTGAAGGCGACCGCGCCCACCTCGTACCCCTCGGAGAGGACCGTCACCTCCCCGCTCTCCAGCGAGTACACGTACGCGCCGTCGTCGGAGGCGTAGGCGAGCGCGCAGTCGTCGGGGCTGAACACCGGGTGGCCGAACCCGGACGCGATCTCGGCCTCGATGAGGGCGAGCTCCTCCTGGTTCCGCCAGTCCCACAGCGCCACCCCGCCGGTCGCCGCGACCGCGAGCACCTCGCCGTCGTGGGAGAAGCTCGTGTGGAAGAGGCCGCTGTCGCCCTGGTTGGGCACGGTCATCTCGTCGTTGGCCGCCTCGGTGTACGCGGGGGCCAGGTGCTCGGAGGGCGAACAGACCTCTCGGTCCGGCACACCCGACTCCTCCCCGGCGGCCGCGTCCGACCCGGATCCGAGCAGACCGGCGTCCCGCGCCGCCCACACGCCCAGGCCGCCGACCATGGTCAGGGCCAGGGAGGCGGCTCCGACGATCAACAGGCGGCGCCCGACCGTCCCGCCCGTGCTGCCCGCGCCCGCCGAGCGGACCACGTTCCCGTACTCGTGGGCGACGCCGTCGACCCGGGCGGCGGCGGCCGGGGGCAGCCAGACGTCGGACGACGCCGCCGGGGCGGTGGGCCCGCCGAGGGCCTGGAGCACCTGGGCCGCGTTGGGCCTGCGGGAGGGGTCCTTCTCCAGACACGCCGTGACGACGCCGCGCAGGGAAGCGGGGACGCCGTCGAGGTCGGGTTCCAGGTTGGCGATCCGGTAGAGCACCGCCGAGGGGTGGCCGTCGCCGAAGGGTCCGTGGCCGGTGAGGGCGTGGACCAGGAGCCCGCCGAGCGCGAAGACGTCGGCCGCCGCCCCGCTCTCCCGGCCCTCCACCGTCTCGGGGGCCATGTACCCCGGGGTGCCGGTGATCCTCTCCTCCTCGCCGCTCCGCGCGTCCTCCAGCGCGCGGGCGATGCCGAAGTCGATCACCTGGGGACCGGAGGGGAGACCATGACGTTGCCGGGCTTGAGGTCGCGGTGGACCAGGCCCGTGGCGTGCACGCGTTCCAGGGCCTGGGCGATGCCGCGCCCCATGAACCGCACCGCGTGTTCGGGCAGCGGGCCGGTGTCCTGGACCAGGTCCTGGAGGGAGGGGCCCATGACGTACTCGGTGGCCAGCCACGGGGTCTGGCCCGAGGTGTCGGCGGCGAGCACCCGCGGCGTGTAGTTGCCGTGCACGCGCTGGGCGAGTTCGAGCTCGCGGGCGAACCGCTCCCGGAAGCCGGGGTCGTAGGCGTACTCGGCCCGGACGACCTTCACCGCGGCGGGGGAACCGGAGGGGTCCAGGCCGAGGTAGACGCGTCCCATGCCACCGGAGCCGAGCAGGGCGACGACTCGGTAGTGGCCGACCCGTCCGGGGTCGTGGGGGGCGGGGTGCTCCATGGTGCCTTCCGGGAGGTCAGCTCACCTCGGCGACGACGTTGAAGTCGGCGTCCAGGATGAGGATGGTGTAGACGCCGCCCTCGGGGGCGGAGGGGTGGCGATGAGCTCACCGTCGGGGTGGACCCCGAGGGGAGGGTTGAGGACCAGGTTGTCAGGGGTCACGAGGTCGCCGTCGCGGGCGTCCCAGACGAACCCCGGTTCGTCGCTGAACTCCGAGGTGGCGCCGTAGACGAGGGAGCCGTCGACGGAGATCTGGACCTCGTGGAGTTCGCTGTACTCCAGGTCGGGGTCCTCCAGGTCGCGGACCTCTCCCGTCTGGATGTCCGCGACGTGGGCGCGGGCGTTGTCCGTGGCCATGGCCAGCGTCCGGCCGTCCGCGGCCAGGGAGACCTGGTAGTAGTCGGCGTCGTCGAACCGCTGGAGTTCCTCACCGGTCTCGGGGTCCCAGACGAACACGCCGACGTGGGTCGCGTAGCCGGGTTCGGCGACCACACCGACCAGGGACGCGTCGTCCGGCGTGTAGAAGAGGTCGGTCAGCAGGCCCCCGATCGGGAACTCGCTGACGATCTCTCCGGCGCCGACCTCCCACACCTGGATGTGCGGCGCGCCCTCCACGGTGCCGTCGTCGGAGCTGAGTGTGGCGACACGGGTGCCGTCGGAGGTGAGCGCGGGCATGTCGAACTGCCCCCGCACCTCGTCCTCGTCGTTGCCGAGCACCGCGACCCGGTTGTCGCTGCCGCCGTCCCACACCGCGACGTAGTCGCTGGTGGTGCCCGCCGCGAACCCGTGGGGCGTGATCATGGCACCGGTCGGCGTGGGGGTGTAGTGGTCGACCCCCACCCCCTCCCGCCAGTCCCAGCTGGAGAGCGTGTTGGAGCCGAAGACGTGCATCAGCTCGCCGTCCGCGGAGAAGTCGATGTCGTAGAGGAACCCCTGGAGGGCGATCGCGTCGAGTTCGCTCCACTCGCCCTGGGCCGCCGCGTCCTCGGCCTCTCCGGAAGGCGCCTCGGCGGCCTCCTCGGCGGGGTCCTCCGAGTCGAGGGGAGGGCGTTCAGCGCCAGGGCGCCGCCGCTGAGGAGCACCAGGGCCGCGGCGCCCGCTCCCACGGCCAGGGCGGACCGGCCACGCCTCCTCCCCTTCTCCGGGGCGGGCGTCGGCGGTCGCTCCGCCCCCTGGGCCCGCTGGGTCTCACTCGCCTTGGCGTTGATCTGCTGGTTGACCTGCGGGGGCAGCCAGCCGTGCTCGGCGGACGGGAGCGGGAGGCCGGAGATCTCCCGCAGGACGGTGTCGGCGTTCGGGCGCCCCGCCGGGTCCTTCGCGAAGCAGCGGGCCATCAGGTCCCGCAGCGGGCCCTCGGGAACGGCCTCCAGGTGCGGTTCGCCCTTCATGACCCGGGTGAGGGTGCTGACCGGACTGCCCGAACCGAACGGCGGCGCGCCGCTCGCGGCGAACACCACGGCGCCCGCCAGGGAGAAGACGTCGGCGGCGGGGGTCACGTTCCGGCCGGTGATCTGCTCCGGGGACGTGTAGGAGGGGGTGCCGAAGGTCTGGCCGGTGCGGGTGAGGACGGTGCCCTCGACGGCGCGGGCGATGCCGAAGTCGATCACCTGGGGGCCGCGCGGCGAGAGCAGGATGTTGCTCGGCTTGAGGTCGCGGTGCATGAGCCCCGCCGCGTGGAGGGTGGACAGCGCGCGGGCCAGGCCCAGGACGAGGACCCGCAGCGACTCCTCGGGGAAGGGGCCGTTCTCGCGGACCGCCTCCTTGAGGGTGGGACCGGGCACGTACTCGGTGGCCATCCACGGCGCGGGCGCCTCGGGGTCGGCGTCGACCACCGCCGGGGTGAAGGGGCCGCGCACGCGTTGGGCGGTGCGGACCTCGCGGGCGAAGCGGGCGCGGAACTGGGCGTCGTGGGCCAGGTCCTCCTTGACCACCTTGAGGGCGCACAGGTGACCGTCGGGGGTGCGCGCGAGGTACACCCGGCCCATGCCGCCCGCGCCGAGGCGGGCGAGCAGCCGGTGGGGGCCGATGGCGTTCGGGTCGTCGGAGGAGAGGGTTGCACCGCGGCGGGGTCCTAACTGCGTGCGACTGCCGCGTTGGAGTCCGTGTCACGGCAGGTCCGGGGGCGGCCCAGGAGTCGGTGTACTCCGCCAATGTAGCCGGTTCACGACAAAGCACCCAGGCGTGTGGCCCGAACCGGTCGCTCGCACGGTGAACCGTCGCGACCTCGGGGTGCGTGAGGTGTGGTGGAGGCGATCGTGCGGAGCAGTGGAGGGGAACCAGTCAGAGGTGGGGGCACCGCCGTGGCCACGGGTGCGCGGGGGTGCGGTGTGGGGCGGCGCCGGGGCAGCCGTGTGGGCACGCGTCAGGGTGTGGTCACTGCCGTGACCACGGAGGCGTGCGGGCGTGCGGTCACTCCTGTGGACACGGGTGCGTGTGGGGTGCGGTGTGGACGACGGCGCCGGCGCAGCGGCGCGGGCACGCGTGGGGCGCCGCCGTCGGCGGTGTCCAAGGAGGGCGCGCGTGCGTCGCGCGCGGAGAGGGACGCGGCTGGCGTCAGGCGGCGACCGGCTGGCGGTGCGTGTAGTAGTGCGCGGGCTCCGGAACCTGGGCGAACGGGTTCAGGAGGGCGGCGGCACCGACGGGGTCGCTCGCGGGGTGCGAGATCGTGCCGCCCTGGAAGAGGTCGTTCCAGAAGAAGCGGCCGTCGCGGCACCAGACGTTGACGTCGCGCATCACGGAGGCGACGGCCATTTCGGAGGTGCCGGACCAGTAGAGGGGACGGGAGGCGACCGAGGCGAGCTCGCTCAGCAGAGCCGTGATCGCGCGCTCGGCGCAGAACGCGTGACGGGGCTTGTGCTTGATTCGTCTGGCGAGGGCCGACTTCGCCCGGGAGGCCCGGGGATTGTTCAGGCGCCAGTGACTCAAGGTCGTCTCCAGTGTGTGTCGGGAACCGCGGGTGTACTGACCGTGTGTGCTGCGTGTGGCGGCCACGTCGCCGCGGCGTGAGTTCCGTTCACCGCACCGTCGTCCGGAGTTGGTGACATCCCTCCGCGAAGTTGGCGAGGCCCGAACGGTGTCGTTACCTCGTAGTTATTCTTCGCGCTCCGGATGCTAGCAGTAACTGACCCCTCGTAGTCGAGGCTTCCTCAAGTGACGCATCTCACAGTTAACAACTGCGTATGGACCTGTTTAAAGCAGAAACGTGCAGTTCGGAAGGGGTTTTTCGGACTGCTGTACCTGTGGTGATTTTGCGGAGAAGAGGCCGTAGTCCCGTCCTGGTTGTCGTGGGTCTCACCCCTTTTGGGAACCCTTGGCGCACTCCGTGTCACCCAGGGTGACAACGCGTGCGTTGCCGGGTCTTTGCCGTTCCTTGCCGACTTCCGCATCCCCGCCCTCGCGGGCTGTTCCCGCCCGGGTTGCGCGCCTGGTCACCCCCGGTGTAATGAGCGCTCGACGGCCTGGAGGACACTGGAAGGCGGTGTAAACGAGGAGAGAAGCAGCCAAGTGACGCGAATCCAGACATCCGGTGACAGGACATCCGTAACAGGACGAGTTTCCATGGAGCCGGTGGGTGGTGCGCGGGCCTGGCTGGTATGGGGTGTCGCGGTCGCCGGCTACTTCCTCGCCATGCTGCACCGCAACGGGCTCGGCGTGGCGGCTCTGGAGGCGCAGAGCCGGTTCGACGTCGGGCCGGCGCTCCTCTCCCTCCTGCCGATGCTCCAGCTCCTGGTGTACGTCGTCCTCCAGGTGCCCGCCGGGCTCCTGGCCGACCGGCTCGGCCCCCGGTACACGCTGGGCATGGGGATGATCGCGATGGCCGTCGGCTCCTGCCTGTTCGCTCTGGCGCCGGGGATCGAACTGGCCGTGGCCGGTCGGTTCCTCATCGGCCTCGGTGACGCACTCGTGTTCCTCAACGTCATCCGGCTCGCCGCCCTGTGGTTCCCGCGCTCGCGCTACGCCCTGGTCAGCGGCCTGACCGGGGTGGTCGGCGGTACGGGCCAGGTGGCCAGTGCGGCCCCGCTCGCCTGGGCGCTGGACGGCGTCGGCTGGGAGGCGGCCTTCCTCGCCACCACCGGGGTCACTGTGCTCATGGCCCTGATGGTCCTCCTGGTGGTGCGGGACCGCCCCGTCGGCGCGGCGGGACGGTCCACGGTCGCGGACCCCATCTCCGTCTGGGAGGCGCTCAGGGAGGCGCTGAGGGCGGACGGCCCCCGGATCGGGATGGCCCACCACGCGGCCGTCATGGCGCCGTTCACGATGATGATGGTGCTGTGGGGCTACCCGTTCCTCGTGGGAGGCCTGGGGCTGTCCGAGGGCACCGCGGCCCTCACCCTCACCGGTCTGGCCGCCGGGGCGCTGTGGCTGGCCCCGCTCGCGGGCGCGCTCGTCGGCCGCTGGCCGGGCGTGCGGGTGTACTTCGCCCTGGCCCTGAGCGGCACCCTGACACTGGGCTGGCTGCTCCTGGTGGCGTGGCCCGGCGGCGCTCCCGTGGCCGTGGGCGTCGCCGTGCTGGCCGTGAGCGCCCTCGGGCAGGTCATGGCACCCACGGTCTCCTTCGACTTCGCCCGCGACGGCATCCCCGCCAGCCGTACCGGCGTCGCCTCCGGTCTGGTCAACATGAGCGGCTTCACCACGGCCGTGATCTGCACTGTCGCGGCGGGGGCCATCCTCCAGGCCCTGCCGGAGGGGCCGACCGCCTACCAGTGGGCCTTCACCCCGATGGCCGTCGCCACCTTCCTCGCCACCTGCGTGCTGGTCGTGTTCGTCCGCCGTCGGGCCCGTGCGGCCACCTCCCAGTAGGGGAAGCCCCGCGTGAGCGGGGAGCAGCGAGGACCCGGAGTGCCGGTGCGCGGCGAGCAGCCCGCGGGCGCGGGGAGCAGGAACAGCTCGGCCTTGGCCTGCTGGCTCGAGCGGGACCATCCCCGCGTGCGCGGGGAGCAGCTCCCCCAATGACCTACGTCAACCCCTTGCGGGGACCATCCCCGCGTGCGCGGGGAGCAGGGAAGACGCAAAGTCCGCTCGGCCCAGTCCAGGGGACCATCCCCGCGTGCGCGGGGAGCAGCCGCGAGGTGCGGCCCGCCTGGGCGTGTCAGGGGGACCATCCCCGCGTGCGCGGGGAGCAGGGTGGGCCCGACTCCGAGGGTGACCCGGACGGGACCATCCCCGCGTGCGCGGGGAGCAGGACTGCGTGGCTTAATTGGACCCATCCAAGGGGGACCATCCCCGCGTGCGCGGGGAGCAGCGACCACCCGCGCGCCCTCAGCACCCATTTGCGGGACCATCCCCGCGTGCGCGGGGAGCAGACTCATTCACCTGCGAACTTACCAGTGGCAAGCGGCCGTTTTTCCAACTTTTCGATAAACAGACAAAACCGGCATCCGCCTTCGTCGTTGCTGACACGAGTGAGCCTAGGGGCAAGGGCCCTGCCTCCTCCAGGCCTTCGCTGACCGGTCTTCGTGTCGAGGCCGGTCGCGCATTTCACCGCAACAGCGGCAGTCATCTCCGGGGAACAGGGCCTGGGATACGGCGAAGGGGCGGGACGATCGCTCGTCCCGCCCCTCAGGCGCTGATGACCCTCCGGAAGGCTAGAAGGCCTCCTCGGGGACCTCCATGACGCCCAGGTTCACGGTCTGGGCGATCTTCAGCTCGGACTCCACGCGCGGCAGGAACTGCTCGGCGAAGAAGCGCGCGGCGGCGATCTTGCCGGTGTAGAAGTTCCGGTCGTCGTCGCTGGCGCCGTCGATGCTGGCGAGCGCGATCTCGGCCTGGCGGAGCAGCAGCCAGGCGAGGACCACGTCACCGAAGGCGAAGAGCAGACGCACGGAGTTGAGGCCGACCTTGTACAGCTCGCGGCTGTCCTCGGCGGAGCCCATCGCGTGGCCGACCATGAGCTCGACGATCTTCTCGACCTGGCCCAGGGCGGACAGCAGGAGCCTGCGCTCCTCCTTGAGCTGACCGTTGCCCGCGTCGCTCTCCGCGAACGCCCTGATCTCGGCGGACAGCGTGCCGATGGCCTGGCCGCCGTTCTTCACGATCTTGCGGAAGAAGAAGTCCTGGGCCTGGATGGCCGTGGTGCCCTCGTACAGCGTGTCGATCTTCGCGTCACGGATGTACTGCTCGATCGGGTACTCCTGGAGGAACCCGGAGCCGCCGAGGGTCTGGAGGGACTCCGCGAGCAGCGCGTAGGAGCGCTCCGAGCCCACACCCTTGACGATGGGTAGCAGGAGGTCGTTCATGGCCTCCAGCTGGGAGGCGTCCTCGCCCTTGGAGTGGGCGATCTGGATGGAGTCCTGCTGGGTGGCGGTGAAGATGACCAGCGAACGCATGGCCTCCACGTACGCCTTCTGCGTCATGAGGCTGCGGCGCACGTCCGGGTGGTGCGTGATGGTGACCTTCGGGGAGTCCTTGGACCCGGCGAGGTCGTTGCCCTGCACGCGGTTCTTCGCGTACTCCAGGGCGTTCAGGTAACCCGTGGACAGGGTGGCGATGGCCTTCGTGCCGACCATCATGCGCGCGTACTCGATGACGAGGAACATCTGGCGGATGCCGTCGTGCTTGTCACCGACGAGGTAACCGATGGCGGGGTGCTTGTCGCCGAAGGTCAGTTCACAGGTGGTGGAGGCCTTGAGGCCCATCTTGTGCTCGACGTTGGTGACGTAGGCGCCGTTGCGCTCACCGAGCGAACCGTCCTCGTTCACCAGGTACTTGGGCACGAGGTAGAGCGAGAGGCCCTTGGTGCCGGGGCCGGCGCCCTCGGGGCGGGCCAGCACCAGGTGGAAGATGTTCTCGGTCATGTCCTGCTCGGCCGAGGTGATGAAGCGCTTCACGCCCTCGATGTGCCAGGTGCCGTCACCCTGGTCCGTGGCCTTGGTGCGGCCCGCGCCGACGTCCGAACCGGCGTCCGGCTCGGTGAGCACCATGGTGGCGCCCCAGCCGTTCTCGATGGCCTGCTCCGCGAACTTCTTCTGCGCCTCGTTGCCCTCGGAGTGCAGGATGCTGGCGAAGCCGGGACCGGCGGAGTACATGTGGACGGACGGGTTCGAGCCCAGGATCAGCTCGGCGGCCGACCACACCAGGGAGCGGGGGCGCCGAGGCCGCCGAGTTCCTGGGGAGGTCGAGGTTGTACCAGCCGGCGTCCATGTAGGCCTGGTAGGACTTCTTCAGGCTCTCGGGGAGGGCGACGCTGTTGGTCTTGGGGTCGAAGACCGGCGGGTTGCGGTCGGCGTCCTCGAAGGACTCCGCGATGACACCGGTGGCGAGACGGTTGATCTCGTCCAGGATGGTGCGCGCGGTCTCCTCGTCCAGCTCCTCGAAGGGGCCGTCGCCCAGTACGTCCTGGCGTCGGAACAGCTCGAAGAGGTTGAACTCGATGTCGCGCAGGTTGCTCTTGTAATGCGTCATGGACAGCTCCGCTGTGTCCCTGGCCGCGGTGTCTGTACACGCGGATCTACCGACTAGTAACAAGTCAATGTTACTACCCAGTAGAACAAGATGCCAGTGAGGGTGGGCACTTGTCACCCCACGGTCAGGTAAAGCGAACGTCCGCGCAGTTCGCGAGTGGTTCGAGTGACTCAGGTGCCCACCGGGAGCAGGGTCAGCACCGTCCGATCCACCCCGTCCAGGTGCAGCAGCGCGTTGGCCGCGTCGTCGGCGAACCCGGAGACCACGAGCGAGCGCAGACCCAGGGCGGCGGCGCACAGGGACAGGTTCTGCGCCACGTGGCCGCACTCCTGGAGCAGCAGCCGTAGCGCACGCTGTCCGTACCCCTCGCGGAGCCGGCCCAGGTCGCCCACCAGGAACACCAGCGCGCCCGTCGTGGACGCCTCGACCCCGGGACGGCCGTCGGCGTGCTCGCGGAGGAACGGGGAGAGCTCGGTCAGCCGGTCGGTCTCCGGGACCCCGTCCGCCCTCAGCAGCCGGTGGCCCTCGGGCTGGTAGCGGTAGACCCCCGGTTCGAGGTCGGCCACGTGCCGCGCCACGACCCAGACCTCCGTGGCGTAGGCCGCCCCCGGTGAGGGGTGGGTCCGCGGCGGCGCGTGGCGGCCCGGCTGGTCCGCGCGGACGCGGCTGATCCCGGCTCCGTGCCCGAGGAGCGCGGAGAGGGCGGCCAGCTCCAGGTGGGAGCCGTAGTCACCGTGGTCGCTGTTGCGCTCTGCCAGCACCCGACCGAGGGACGCGCTGAGCGGGGCGGGCGCGGGGAGCGGGACCGTGGGCGCCAACGAGGCCCCTCGCGTACCCCTCCGGCGGCACCTCGCGGGGAGGTGGTCCCCGGCCATGGTGTCCGGGAGGTACTTGCTGGCCTCCAGGTAGGTGCGGTCCGGGGAGCCCACGCCCGGGTCGAAGTAGTCGCCCGGCGGCTCCCAACGCGGGTAGGCCAGGGAGAGCAGCCAGGCGATCCGGCGCTCGTCGTCGATGTCCAGCCCGAGCCGGTTGTGCGTCATGTGCAGCAGCGACCAGACGATCCGGTCCAGCCCGTTCGCCAGCCCCTCCTCGGCGTCGATCCGGCGCAGACGCGCGACGGTCTCCCGCAGCCCCCGG
The DNA here is from genome assembly GCA_018388625.1 of Nocardiopsis eucommiae. GTDB lineage: Bacteria > Actinomycetota > Actinomycetes > Streptosporangiales > Streptosporangiaceae > Nocardiopsis > Nocardiopsis eucommiae. The sequence continues at coordinate 254,596 of CP074402.1, forward strand.
TGCCACAGGTGGTGGGTGGAGGACCCGTCACCGGACACCAGCCGCGCCACCTGCGGACGCCGCTGCAACCACCGGGCGGGCGCCGAGTGGAACAGCCGCTCCGCCTCGGCCCGCGCCTGGGTGCCGCCGCGCGCGACCTCGGCCGAGTAGTCCCAGGTGGCGTAGTACCCGCGCGCCTGCCGGACCGCCGTCACGTCGTCGAAGCCCAGCACCCCGAAGGCCAGGGAGGTGAGGTCGACCGCCACGACCTGCCGCTGGTGCTGGTGGGGCGCCGACCGCAGCACGGCCAGGGCGATGCGCGTGCTCACGACGAAGAAGTCCTCGCACGCCTCCAGGGCGCGCGGGCCGCCGTACCGCTCGGTCTCGGGCTCGTACACCGCCTCCGTGACGTCGCCGTCGGCGTACCAGCGGGCGGGGTCGGCCTGGGGAGGTCGGCGTAGTAGGCCTCGCTGTCCAGGTCCAGGGCGGCCGCCGAGGTCTCCTTGGCCAGCGCCCGCACACGCTCGGCGAACTCCGCCACGGCGTCCGGGTCGGCGTCCAGGAACCGGACCCGAAGGTGCGGACCGCCGTCCCAGTAGCGGAGGAAGAACCAGGCGGCGGCGCGCCCCGAGGAGACCAGCCGCTCCGCCTCGGGGGCCAGGTGGTCCAGGAGGAAGGTGTCGATGTCGGCGCGGCTGCGGTGCAGGTACACGTACACGGCGGACCAGGTGCGGGTCATGGGGTCTCCGGGGCGGCGTCGACGGGGGTGTCCAGGTAGGTGCCGCGTTCCGCGCGCACCCACAGCTGGTAGGCGGGGGTCTGGTCGGGGTCCAGGCCGAGGGCGGCGGCCCAGTCGGCCTCCGCGTAGTTGCGCATGGGGCGGACGCACAGGTCGGTGGCGGCGGCGCCGAGGCACCCCCACTGGGCGATCCACCCGAGGAGGGTGTGCAGGACCGTCTCCGCGTGGTCCGGGCCCAGGGCACGCGCCCAGGCGGGGAAGTCCACGGCGAGGGTGTGGCCGAGGGTGGCGGAGAAGTTGGTCTCGCCGGTGCGGGGGACGGGGCGCGCGGGTCCCGGGGGTCCGTCCGGGGAAGTTCGCGCACGACGCGGTCGTCCACCCGGTCGTCCTCCAGCGTGTGCTGGTAGAGCCGTAGGGACTGGCTGCGGGGGAGGGCCTCGTGGACGGCGGCGAGCGCGTGCACCAGGCCGGAGGTGATCGTGGCTCCCTGCTCCGGGCTGACGTACGCGCTGGTCACCAGGTTGGCCGTGGAGACCCCGCTGGTCCGCTCGTCCAGCCAGCGCCGCAGGGTGCGGCCCGCCGGGGCGACGGAGGCCGCGACGCGGGCGGTGGCCTCGGGGGAGAGGGTCACCCCATCGCCGGGGCCGTCTCCGTTCGCGCTCCCGTCCCCGTTCTCGGAGCCGGGCGTGAGGTGCGGGGAGCGTGTGGCGGCAGCGCCGGAGGAGACATCGATGCCCGAGTGGGTGGCGGTGCCACCGGGGTTGTGGGTGACATCGGAGCCGCCGGGGAGGCTGGTTCCGCTGGTGACGGAGGGAGCGCAGGTGCCCGGGTGGGCAGTGGTCTCGGTGGCGCCCGGGTCGCCCACGTCCAGGGTCACGGCGGCGATGGGGGTCATGCCCGGAGGGAGGAGCGGGGCCGCCGCAGTGCAGGCCGGGTGCGCCGGGTCGGGGTGGGTGCGGGGTCGTAGACCGGCCCGGGTGAGGGTCAGGCCGAGGGTGGCCAGGAGGTGCCCGGCTTCCAAGCGGGCCAGGGAGGGGCGGAGCCGACCGTACTCGGGCGGGTACCGGTGCTGGTCCACCGCCACGACCAGGCGGGCCCCTCCAGGTTCGAGGGGGCCGCCGGACCCCCGACCGGTTGCAGGGCGTGCGACTGCGGGTCGACCCGCAGGCACCACGTGGGGCTGTCGGGGGTGTGGGGTCTCCGGGCGTGGTGGGGTCCCCGGGCTCTGTAGGACCGCCGGGTGTCGTGGGGTTGTCGGGCGTGGTGGGGCTCCCGGGGGTGTGGGTCTCCCGGGCTTTTGGGGTCCCCAAGTTCTTTTGGGTCCCCGGGCTTTGTGGGACCGCTGGGAGTGGTGGGGTCGCTGGGTCCCGTGGGATCCCCGGGTGTCGTGGGAACTCCATGCGTGGTGGGACCTCCGGGAGATGTGGGACCCCCGCCGGGTGTGGGGTCCCCGGGAGCCACGAGGAAGAGGTCCGCCCCGAACAGGCCCCGGGGAGAGGGATAGGCGCGGTGCACCGGATACCGGTCGGCCGCCGAGATCCGGCGGACCCGCACGGCCTCCACGCACGCGGCGAGCAGACGCTCCACCGGCGACCAGCCGCCGCCCAGCGCGGGCGTCGCGGCGTCGAGGTCGCGCAGCGGCCCCAGCGCGGGCAACGGAGTCCGCACCTGCCCCGGGACCGGCCGGGCCAGGCCGTTCGAGGGCTCGGCGCCGAAGAACAGCGTCGCCACCTGGGACACGTCCTTCTCATGGGACTGCGCGTGGAAGTGCGCGAGCGCGTCCTCGAACCCGGTCCTCAGGGGAACGGGTGCGGAACCGGGTACGTCCTTCCGGGCGCTTCCCATGGAACCCCTCCCTCGAACAGCGTCGACGCTCGGGCCAGCCGCTCCAGGGAGCGGGTCCGGCGGTGTGTGTGGCCGAAGGTCATCGGCAGGGCCCCGGGCACGATCACCTTGACCGCCCGGGTTCCGGACGCCGCCGCGTACGGGGCGCTGCTCTGGTCCACGACCACCACGTCCAGGCCGAGTCCGTGCACGGCCGCGAGCCGGTCCCGCAGCACCGAGGCGAGGTCGGTTCCGGCGAACGAGGGGGCCGCCCGGCGGTGAGCCGGTCCAGGGGCACGCCGCCGCTGGGGTGTTCCAGGAACTCCCACATCGGTCGGGCCTCCCACAGCCCGTGCAGGCCGGTGTGGTCCTCCAGGGTGCGGACGAGCGTCGGGTCGTCGAGCATGGGCCGACACCGCTCCACCGAGACGGACGGGCGCATCCGCACCCACTTCGGGTACATCAGCGCGTTGGTCGCGGTCTCCTCCACCGCCGCCATGAGCGCGCGGCGCGGGTCGAGGTGGGTGCCGGTGGCCAGGCTGAGCGCGGGAGCCCGGCCTTCGCGGACCGCCTCCTCCGGGGCGGTGACCGTCGCCAGGACGGTCGGTATCCCCAGGTCGGAGGTGAGGTCGAACAGGCGCGGGGTGAGGCCGCGCTCGGTGAGCAGGTCCGTGAGGTGCGCGAGGTCGGGGTCGTCGGCGCCCTCGATCAGCCGCAGCCGGGTGCGCGAGTACCAGGCGAGCAGGAACGCGTCCCGCTCCACCACCTCGAACAACCCGTACAGGACGGCCTCCGCGAACGTCCCGCCCACGGCGCAGCCGTTGGACGACTCGTACAGGAACCGTTCCTCGGCGCGGCCCGCGTGCCAGTACGCCACGTGTTCGGGGACCAGGACCCGGCGCCGTTCCCGGGTGGACCAGCCCCACACCCAGGTGGTGGGGGTGTCGGGGGTGTACGGGACCGGCTCGAACGCGGGGTGCCCGTACCACTCGGGTTCGTGCAGGCCGAGGCGCGCGGGGTCGACGGCGTCGTCGGCGACGTCCGCGTAGGACCCGTGGACGGTGGCGGCGCCGTTCAGCCGCCGCCCGCCGGTCACCCGTTCCACCCCTTCGAGGAAGGCGGGCACCTCGCTGGCGGTGAAGCGGGTGGAGCGGCCGTATCCGCCCTCGCGGGACGCGTGCCCGGGGGCGACGGTCTCGCAGGTCACAAGGGCCAGGGGCGACTCCTCGTCCCGGTAGACGTGCGCGACCGGTCCGAACCGGAAGTCCAGCAGCCGGTCGCGGAGGGCGGCGCGGTCCATGGCACGGGTGCGCAGGGCGTCGCCCACGACGGGCAGCGGGTCGGCGAGGTCGAGGGTGTCACCCGGTTCCGTGACCCCGAGGCCCCGGCCGTCCGGGAAGCAGTGGCCGCAGGAGGGGTGGGGGACCAGGCCGTGCCGGGTCACCTCCCCGGTGCGGCAGTCCAGCGCGACCACGCGCAGGCGCAGGTCGGCCGGGTCGGTGGTGGCGGCCAGCGCGGCGAACGCGTCGGCCCACAGGGTGAGGAGGCCGTCCGAGGGCGAGGGTGCGTCGGCCGTCTCGCCCTGCACGTCCGAGCGCCAGAGCCCGGCGCACCGCGCGCAGCCCGCGGCGCCGTCCGGGGTCCACGGGCCGAGGACCGCCAGGGCGCCGCTCATCGCGGAGTGCAGGAGCCCGCCCGCGACGCGCACGGTGTGCGGCCGGTCGAGGGTGGCACCAGCGGGGAGGGGGCGTCGAGGTCGGGGATCAGGTCCACGCGGCCACCGCCGAGTGCACCCCGAGGGCGCGCCAGCTGTCGGCCCCGCCGGGCGCCCCCACCCGCACGGCACCCGTGTCCAGGGCCCATCGCGCCAGTCCCGGTGCTCCGGTGGCGAAGGGCGGAAGGACCGCGTCGGGTGCCTCCTCCGCGAGGCGCACGCGCGCGACCGCCTGGAGGAGGGCCGTCTCCACACAGGTGACGGGGTCGGGTGCGGCGCCCGTGCTGAGCGGCCGTCCCTCCGAGGTCACGCGGGCCCGCCACACACCGGTGCCGTCGAGCTCCTGGAGGGTGAGCTCGGCCGACACCCCGAACCGCAGGGTGAGCGCGGCCCACAGACGGCGGGCGGTGGGGGAGGGGGACGGGGGGTCCACGTCCTTCCACCGGGTGTCGGGTGCGCGCAGGACGAGGTCGCCCACGGCCGCGCCGATCGCGGCGGCCTGGGTCAGTCCGATCCCGAGGCCGGGGGTGGATGCTGAACCGCTCGGGGAGCGTCCCGCGTCGGGACCACCCGAGCCCGCCCCCGCCCCCGCCCACACGGCCTCGTGCCGGTCGTCCTCGCGGGCGGGCACGGTGGTCGACCCGTGTCCGGCCCGGAGATCGACCCCGTCGGCACGGTGTCCCCAACCGCCCGTGGCGGAGCCCGTCGTGGTCGTTCCGTCGGTCGTTCCCAGAGTCTCGGGGTCGGTTCCACCGTCGGCGGGGCCAGTGGTTTCGTGGGTGTCCCACACGACCGCGTTCAGGGCGTTGACCAGGGCGTTCTCGCGGGCGAGCGCGGTGGTCAGCCCGTACCCGGCGAGTCGTCCCGACCGAGCCAGTCCCACGGGCAGCTGCGACAGGTCCCCCGGTGCTGGCTCGCCGACCGGGCCGAACACGCGGTCCCACAGGTGGGTGACGGCGTCCAGGCGGTCGGGGACCTCCAGCGGCTCCGCCGGGGCGAACTCCTCCGGTGCGGTCCTGGGCAGCGGCCGGGTCCCGCGCGGGTCCAAGGGGTCCGCGACGAGCAGGGTGTGGGGTTCGCTCACCAACTCGTCCGTGGTCACCATGAACTCGGGGCCCGGCCCCGGCACCGGAGCCGACCCGGGCGCGGACACACCGCGCGCCACCTGGGCCACCAGGGCCAGGGTGAGCTGGGCGGCGACCAGGCTGCGGGTGACCCCCAGCGCCTCGGCGTCCGGCTCCGGGCGGTCCGGGCCGGATTCCTCCCTCCCGGCGAACCAGGCGCGCAACCGCCCCGACAGGTCCGGGGTGCCCGGACGGTCGCGCGGCCCGGTCAGCCAGAGGCCGTCGCCAGCGGCGACGACGTGTTCGGACCCGGCATTGGCCGCGTCCCCGGGGAGGGACGGCCGGGCGGTCAGCGGGACCGGGGCCTCGGGCACGGGCCCGGTGTCCGCGTGCACCTCGGCACCGACCGCGTCGCCGGAGGGGGACAGCCGGGCGGTCAGCAGGACCGGGGCCTCGGGCACGGGCCCGGTGTCCGCGTGCACCTCCCCGAACCCCGCCCGGGCCAGCGCCCGCCGCACCCGTGCCTCCAGCAGCGGGCACGAGGACCGGACCCGGACCACGCTCGTGCGCAGCGCGGCCAGCGCGGCGTAGGGGCGGTGGGTCACCGACTCCAGGTGCGGGTAGGCGGCCCGTTCGGCCTCCGTGAGGGACGCGGGCTCGGGTTCGAGGTCGCGGAGGAACCGGTGCTCCTCCAGCTGGTCGAGGATCCCCGCCAGGAACGGACGCCCCGCCTCGGGGAAGCGTCCCAGTAGTTCGCTGCGGTGGAACCCGGCGCGCAGGGCCGGTTCCAGGGCCCGCCAGACGGTGTCGGCCCGGGAACCCCGGACGACGACGGCGGTGGCGCCCATGCTGAGCGCCACCCCCTCCGACGCGAGCGATCGGGCGCGGACGGCGCTCTTGAGCCGCACCGCCGGGGTGGTCGCGGTGGTGTCAGGCATCGCCCACCCACGGAAGGGTCGGCCGCAGCTCCGGGTCCGCGCTCTGGTGGTCGACGACCCGGCGGACGGTCTCCTCCCAGCCCTCGCCCACCACCTCCTGCGCGGCCTCGGTGAACAGGTACGCCACCGAGTACCGCTGGACGGGGGCGACCCCATCAGCGGCAGCAGGTCGAAGAAGCAGTTGATGAGGAACCGGAACGCCGCGAACCCGTACCCGTCACCGAGCCGGGTGAAGTCGAGCTTGCGGAACTCGCGGTGGAAGTCGCTGTACGAGCGGTCGTCGGAGCCGCTCCAGCGCACCCGCACGTCGTCACCGAACTTCGCCGCCTGCTCCTGCCGCTCCGGATGCGGGAACGGCAGGATGTGCTCCTGGCGGGCCAGGGCGATCGCCTCGGGCAGCCACCGGTCGGCCCACGCGCCCCAGGCCAGGGCGTACGGTTCCGTTCCGGCTCCCTCGTGCACCGCGCGCAGCGACTCCACGAGCCCCTCGCGCTGCGCCCGGTAGGCGGTCGCCAGCCGTTCCTGCGCCGCCCCCTGCGGGTCGGACCAGTGGAAGTACTCCTTCCAGTGCGACAGGAAGGCCTGGTAGCCGGAGCGCAGACCCCACTCGGGGTAGCGCGTGGCGATCGCGCTCATTCCGGCGAAGACGTTCGCTGAGACCGCCCGCTCGCCGCCGCGCCCGCCCGCCTGGTCGGCCACCCGGGACAGGCCGTCGGTGAGGACCCGCCCCTTGAGCGCGACCGCCTCGGGGCCGCGAAGGAACGTGTCCACCGGGTCGCCCGCCAGCCGCCGCGTGCTGTTGTCCGGCTCGATCGGCGCGTAGGGGCCCTCCACCAGCTCCAGGCGTCCCATGCGCTGGGAGAACGCCTCGTACCGGACGGGGTCCAGCCCGCGCCGCGAGGGGTGGCCGCCCAGGAAGGCGCGGACCCGCACCTCGGCCTCGGCCACGGCGGCCTCCACCGCGGTCGGGTCGCCGTCCGCGTAGAGCACGCAGTGCGGACCGAGCCGCCAGTGCAGGTGCAGCCACGCGGCGGTGACGCCCTCGCGGTCGGCGGCCGTGCGGGCCGCTGGCACGAGGCAGTCTCCGAGCAGGGCGCTCTTGTCGCTGTCGTGGTAGTTGACTCTGAGTCCGACGGTCAAGGGGTCAGCCTCGCTTCGCCTGGGGGATGGGAAGGGGGAGCGGGGACGGTGCCCGCGGCGCGCGGCACCGTGGAGAGTTCGAGGAACAGCTCGCTGGCGTGCGCGCCGTCCGGGCCGCGCACCCGGTGGTGGTCCGGGCCGGGGAACATCTCCTCCACCAGGAGCGCCGGGCCCAGGTGGGCCAGGCGCTTGGCGGCGGTGCCGGTGTGCAGCCTGCTCAAGAAGTCCACGTGCTGGGGCTTGGGCGCCATGGCGCGCTCCAGCGGACCGAGCCTGCCGCCCTGGAGCGGGCGGACGAACACCTGCTCGGGGATGCCCCGGACCTCGCGGTCCACGTTCAGCCGCCGGTGCAGCTGGGCGGCGGACTCCTCCGGACGGAGGGAGAGGTCGGCGGTGTCCATGCCCCACCTGCGGCGGAACAGGGTGAGGGCGCCGAACCCGATCCGGGGCGTCCCGCCCTGGAACCCGTGCCGGGTCCAGCGTTCGTGGAGGTCGATGGTGAGGTCCGCGAAGGAGAAGAACGGCGAGTCCGCGACCATCGCCACGAGCATCTCGTCGTAGGGCAGCGCGTGCGGCACGAGGAAGCCGGTGTAGACGGGGTCGATCTCGCGGCCGTCGTCCCGGACCAGCCGCAGCCCGTGCGGAGTGTGCACCAGGGTGAGGTCCAGGGTGGAGGGCCCCGGCTCCAGGGTGGGTTCGTCGCGCAGGGCCAGTTCCTCGTCGGCCAGCGCCGGTGACAGGTTCGCGTTGAACCCCAGCGCCGACCGCATGTGCACGGTGTCGGCCGCCGCCGGGCCCAGCCGCCGCACGTGCGCGGCGACCCGCTCCCGGACCTCCTCCGGCAGGTGGCCGAGGAACCGGCTGAAGTAGCGGGCCCGGCCGCCGTAGAGGTGGTTCACCACCAGGCCGTCCGGGACGGCCTGCCCGAACACCGCGAAGGAGCGGCGGGCCGCGAACTCCCGGTCCGGCAGCATCGCCGCGACCTCGTCCACCACCGCCGGGTCGACCTCCACCCGGTCCCCGCCGGAACGGCCGAGCTCCACCAGGTGGTCCACCGCGCGCCGACGCGCGGACAGCACCCGGGTGAGTTCCGGGTCGGCCCCGGCCAGGGCGGCGGGTGCGCCGCCCATGAGCTCCTGGGTCAGGGGGAAGGCGGCCCGCGCGTGCTGGGCGAACCCCTCCAGGTCGGAGCAGCGCCCGCCCCGGCCGTAGCGGGACACGAACACCTGCTCCAGGGCGCCCGAGAGCACCCGCTGGTCGTCCAGGGCGAACAACAACGGCATGAGCCGTCCGAGGTCGGCCGACCACGCGCGGGTGCGGGCCCGATCCACGGGGACGCCCCGGGAGACCAGGCAGTCCTCCACCACGGGCGAGGTGGCCGAACCCTCCACGCCGACCGCCGCCGACCACAGGTGTTGCAGCCGCAGCACGTCACCGGAGCGACCGGCCCCGTCGGCGTCGGCGAACCCGGCCAGCACCGTCTCGGTCTCCGCGAAGGCCGTCGCCACCCGGGCCGCCGCCTCGCCGGGCAGGGCGCGCGCCAGCCGGTGCCAGTGCCGGGTGAAGTCGGGGGACTGCTCGGGCACGGGCGACCACGGCACCAGGACACCCACCCCGATGAGCTGGTCCAGCACGCCCAGCGCCCGGTCCGCGCCGCAGCCGAGGTCGGCCGCGACCGCGTCGCGAAGGGCGGCCAGCCGCACGGGTGTGCTCGCGCGCTTCTCCAGCACCGTGACGAGGCGGTCCCAGCTCCCGGTCATGGGCAGGCGGACCTCCTCCTCACCGAAGGCCTCCGCGCGCAGACCGGGGGAGGGGGCGCCCACACGCGACGGCGCACGACCAGGCGTTCCCCCTGGTCGGTCACCTCGCGTCGGGCCCCGCCGGTGAGCACCCACTCCAGGCCCAGGCGCGCCTCGGGGTCGGCGGCCAGGGCCCGCGCCGCCTGCCGGGGAGCAGACGGCGGAGCGCGGCGTGGGAGGTGAGCTCCAGGGGGCGCTCGGCGTCCTCCGCCACCTCGGCCTCCAGGGGCGAGAAGTGCACGGCGGTGTAGAGCGAGTACGGGCTGACCTTCACCGTGGAGCGCGAGAAGTACCGGACCAGGGCGGCCTCGGCCTTGCGCATCCGCTTGTCGGGGTCCCGGTCCGTGGCCGCGCGGGCGGCGACCGCCCGGTGCAGGTCCGGGCTGGACAGCGCGGTGGCCCGGTCCACCCCGGGGTCGCGGGCCCACGCCGTCAGTGCCGCGCGCTCGGCCCGGAGCGCGGGCTCGTGTTCGGCGTCCACCAGCGCCGCCGTGGCACGCGACTCCCGCCAGAGGTCCGCCCAGGCGCCGAGCAGGGGGATCTCCCGGGTGACCGGGTGGTCGTACAGGTCCTCCCGGGGAGGGCGGCGGTTGAACACGGCGCGCTTGGCGGCCAGCGCCGCGTTCCGGTGGGCGCCCAGCTCGGGCGCGGCCCGGTGCAGGGCGTCCAGCAGTCCTTCACGCAGGTCCTCGCGCTGGAGTTCGAGCCGGGCGAGGGAGCGCAGCAGGGGCGCGGTCGGCGTCGTGCCGCGCAGCTGCCGATGGGGGTGGGGGTTGACCCGGGAGACCAGGTAGGGACCCTCCACGACCTCGAAGGACCGTGAGGGTTCGTCGGAAGTGTTCAAGCCCCGGTCTCCTCGGGCTTCGGGGCCTCGTCCTCGCCCTTGCGCCGGGACGAGCCGAACCCGCGCGGCTCCCGCTCGGAGGCCCACCGGAACCAGCGCAGCGCGGCCACGGTGCCCAGCAGCGACCACGCCAGCAGCAGCGCCACCGCGGACCAGTCCCACACGGGACCGGACTCGGACAGGGCCCCCTGGACGAGGAGTGTCAGCGGTCGCCCGGGGAGGAGGTCGACGACGGCGCCCACGGTGTCGCCCAGCGGGAGGATGACGAACCCGCCCGCGAGGAAGGCGGTCGGGAAGAAGATGCCGTTCACCATGGGCACGGCGGCGTCGGCGTTCGGCGGCAGGAGTGACGCGGCGGCGCCCAGCGGGGCCATGCACAGGAAGCCGAGCACCAGGGCGGCCAGCAGCTGGGGCAGGCGTGCCGGATCGATGGTCACGCCCATGCCGAGCAGGCCGATCGCGGTCACCACGCCCAGCACGATCACGGCGGTGAGCAGTGTGTTCACCAGGTAGGCGCCCATCACCGTGGCCGGGCTGACCGGGGTGGTGCGGAAGCGCTTGAACAGGCCGTGGTGACGGCGGATCGCCAGTCCGATGGCGACGTTGGCGAAGGCCACCGACATCAGCGCGAACCCGAGGATGCCGCCGAAGCTGAGGTTGGCCTGGGTGACCTCGTGTTCGCCCACGAGGCGGATCTCGTCCGCCTGGGAGCGGAAGGCCAGCCCGAAGCCCACGTAGAACATCACCGGCATGAGCACGATGAACGCCAGGGTGATGGGGGAGCGCCAGAACTCCTTGAGCTCACCGTCCACGTGCAGCCAGAAGGAGGAGGGGCGGCGGGTGCTCCGCGCGCGTTCGGTTCCCGTGACGCTCATTCGCTCTTCTCCGCTTCCAGCACGCCGTTGTCCAACATCGCCACGTACGCGTCGTCCAGGCTGGGCGGCACGATCGTGAGGCCGCTGATCCGCGTCCCCTCGTCCCGGGCCCATGCCTGCACGCGCTCCACCACCGCGTCCTGGTCGTCGGTGAGGATGCGCACCCTGCCGTTGACCAGTTCGGCGCCCTCGGGCAGGCGGTCGTCCGTCCCCTCGGGGCGGGCGAACTCCACCACCGTGTACGCCGCCGAGCCCCGGACGAGGTCGTCGGGGCTCCCGGAGGCGATGAAGGAGCCGTCGCGGATGACGTCCACGCGGTCCGCGAGCTCCTGGACCTCGGTGAGGTCGTGGGAGGTCAGCACCACGGTCGTGCCGCTCTCGCGCAGCCCCGCGACCAGGCCGCGGATGCGGCGGCGCGAGACGGGGTCCAGCCCCGTGGTGGGTTCGTCGAGGAAGAGCAGTTCCGGACGGCCGGTCAGTGCCAGGGCGAGGTCGAGACGGCGGCGCTGGCCGTCGGAGAGGGACTTGACCAGGGCGGACCGCTTCTCGGTGAGCTCCACCTGGGCGAGGGCGTCGTCCACGTCGAGCGGGTCCGGGTAGTAGGAGGCGTGGCGGCGCAGGATGTCGCGGACCGACAGCCCCGGTTCCAGCATGGTCTGTTGCAGCACCACGCTCATGCGCGTGCGGAGCTGGGCGAAGTCACGGCGGTTCCCGGGGTCGAGGCCGAGCACCTCCACCCGGCCCGAGGTGCGTCCCCGGTGCCCCTCCAGGATCTCGATCAGCGTCGTCTTGCCCGCCCCGTTGGGGCCGAGCAGTGCGGCGATCTGTCCGGTGGGCACTTGGTAGGAGATGCCGTGGAGCACCTCTCCCTTCCCGTAGTCCTTGGTGATGTCCGTGGCGTCGATCGCGTACACGTGCGGCCCTCGTCGTGCTTCTTCTGGGGGGTTCGGGGGCGGAGGGAGGGGCGACCCCGCGAGAGGCCGCCCCGGTTCAGCGGGTCAGCCGCACGAACCCGAGGAGCAGCAGCTGCTGGAGCCGCAGCACGAGGTGGAGGTGCAGGAGCTGGAGCCACTGGTGGCGCCGGTCTCCGGGACGGCGACCGCCTCGCGGACGCTCATCACCTCCATGTCGTCGAAGTTGAGGTCGGGCAGGTCGATCGTGGGGGTTTCCTGCGACGCCATCGGACACCTTCTTCTGGATGTGAGGGGGATGTTGACGTGAAACGTTGGAGCTCGCCCCTGCCGAATTCACGCATTGTTCCTGCGGTCACGCGTTCCGGTGGCGGGGGCCTTCCCGGAGTACTCCGTCAGCCGCAGGAGCCACCGGAGCAGCAGCTGCTGGAGCCGCAGCACGAGGTGGAGGTGCAGGAGCTGGAGCCACTGGTGGCGCCGGTCTCCGGGACGGCGACCGCCTCGCGGACGCTCATCACCTCCATGTCGTCGAAGTCCAGCTCGGGCAGGTCGATCTCGGGTGCCGTCGAATGGGGCATTGTGGCCTCTTCGTTTGAATCTTCCTAGCGGATCCCCCGGGCGGGTAAGAAAGTAACATGCGTTTCGGCGGGTAGATAGAGGTTGTATTGATCCTTTTCCCTGGTGTGGCCGCTGGTTCTTCTGTGCTTCACGGCGGGAACACCGGAAAAGGAAACGGACTCTGGTCCCATGAGGAACCAGAGCCCGAATTCATTCGACACTCAACGTGATCAGCAGGAGCCGCGCCCGGTGGTGGTGTCGCACAGTCCCAGACCGTCGGTCCAGGAGAGCGAGTCCCGCGCGTTGCCGCCGAACGGACGGGTGACGGTCACGTCGACCCCGTGCCCGGAGTCGGCGGCGAGCCACACGCGCACCTCCCGGACGCCGTCGCCCGAACCGGCTCTGAGCACGTAGAACGGTGACGGCACCGGGGAGCGGCCGCTCTCCGGTCGGGTCCACCAGTCGGCTCCCTGGGCGTCCGCGACGTCCACGAACAGGCAGTCGTACGAGGCGCCCTCGAACTCGCAGGTGCGCGGCTGCGCTCCGCCGTGGCGGCCCACGCTCGGGTCCGATCCGATCCCGGTGTTCATCGCCCGCCAGTACACGGTGTCACAGTCGCCGCCGGCGCAGGCGTTCCAGTCGGCCCACGCGGTGGCGCGCGCGGCGGGCGCCGCGGAGCCTCGCTCGATGGCCGCGCAGTACTTGTCCACGATGTAGGGCACCACGAAGTCGGAGACCCAGACGGAGTCGATCGCCTCGCCCGCCGTGTTGTTGGTCCCGAGTCCGGCGGAGTCCATCTGCCACAGGCCGACGCCCGGGTTGAAGAACAGGCCGTCGCGTCCGGCCGGGTCGTACAGGCCGGACTGGTTGTCGTACCTCGACAGGGTCATCGGTGACGGGGGCAGGGACGAGCTCGCGGAGACCTCGGGCCAGACGGGGGCCAGGGCCAGCGCGGTGGCGGACTCCGCCGTGATCGCGCAGGAGGCCCCGGCGGCCGCGCCCTCGGCGGCGTTCCGGGCGGCGGCGAGGGGTTCGGCGCCGAAGCTCAGCGGTCCGGGCGGGATCGCGGCGTTGGCGAGCTTCTCCTCCACCGCCTCCCGGTCCGCCTCGGCGCGTTCGGCGGGGGTGTCGGCCGGTGTGGGGACGAACGCCACGGGGTCGTCGGGCGCGGCCAGGGCCGTCTGCGGGGTGCAGAGCAGCGCGGCGGCGGCGAGGGCGGTGAGGGTGGTCAGGGCACGCCGTCGGAACGGCGGTCGGGGGTCTTCACGTGTCCACCTCTGGAGCGGGTTCGAGGGGAGGGGGCTCACCGGCCGGGTCACTGTCGGTGGTTTCCAACGTGGATGTCTGACTCGGAGGAAAGTTACCTCCCGGCCCCGGTTCGGACAAGGGCCCCTCCCCGACCGCTCCGGACGTTCAGCGCCGGGAGTAGGAGTCCTCCTCGTCGTCCGGGCTGGCCGTCCCGGTCGTCCTGCGGGCCCGTCGGCGCTCCCGGACCCGGGCGACGACGAACCACACGCAGGCCACCGCGACCACGGCCAGGACCACCTTGGACCCCGCGCTGACGTACTCCTCCACCACGTGCCACTGCTCGCCCAGGTGGTATCCGACCAGGACGAAGATGGTGTTCCACACGGCGCTGCCCAGGGTGGTGAGCCCCAGGAAGAGCGGCAGGGACATGCGCTCGATCCCGGCCGGGACGGAGATGAAGCTGCGGAACACGGGGATGAGTCGGCCGATGAGGACCGCCTTCGGCCCGTGCCGTTCGAACCAGGCCTCGGTCCGGTCGATGTCACTGAGCTTGACGAGGGGGACGCGGCTCGCCACCGCCCTGAAGCGTTCCCGGCCCAGCCAGGCGCCGAGGCCGTACAACGCGAGCGCGCCGACCACGGAGCCGACGGTGGCCCAGACCAGGACCTCCACGAGGCCCAACTCGCCCCGGGACGCGGCGAAACCGGCGGTCGGCAGGATCGCCTCGCTCGGAATGGGCGGGAAGAGGTTCTCCAGCGCGATGGCCAGACCGACTCCCGGTCCGCCGAGGACCTCCATCAGTCCGACGACCCACCCGACGAATCCGTCCGTGGGTTCGGCCGCCGCGAGGGCGAGATTGGCGTTCACTCGTTGCTCCTGTTCACGGTCCCTTTGAGAAGGGTGGAACAGAACGTTAGGCGCCGGGGGCGACGCTCCGCGTAAAGACGGATCACTTTCTCCGGCCGCATCGGGGCAAGGGGGTGTGCACGGCGGAACGCCCCGGTCGGTCGGCCCCGGGGCGGGCGGTCTCAGCCGCCGAGGACCCGCTCGACAAGGGTCCGCCAGCTGTCGGCCAGGTGCTCGCAGCCCTCCTCCCCGGCCGGGCCGGTGAGGTCGTCCGTGCCCAGGTACAGCAGGAACGGTCCCTCCAGGGCGGCAGAGAGCTGGAGTGCCAGACCCTCCGGGTGGGGGAGTGACGGCCTGACCTGGCGGAGCAGCATCCGGAAGTGCGGAGGGGTCATGCTCACGGTGGCGGGGGTCGGCGCGGATCGGTCCAGGCCCTCGCGGATGACGGCGTGGTTGGTCCTGAGCATCTCGAAGCGGGCCAGGCCGTAGGCGATCAGGCGTTCCCCGGGCTCGGCGCCGGGCCCCAGCGGCGGCGGGCCGAACAGCACCGACTCCTGGAACCGCAGCTCGTCGTCGTGCATCACGGCCTGGAAGATGCCCGCTCGGGTGCCGAAGCGTCGGAAGACCGTCCCCTTGCCCAGCCCGGCGCGCTCCGCGAGGCCGTCCATGGTCACGTTCTCCGGCCCCAGTTCGTCGATCATCGCGCGGACCGTCCGCAGCAGGTGCTCGCGGTTGCGGGCCGCGTCGGCCCGTTCGGGGCGCGGCTTTCCGAAGGGGACCACTGGCACATCCACGGAGTCAATCTACCCCGGGAATACTAAGCGGGGGATAGTCCGTTTAAGCTGTCGTCACACCGCGAGACCCGGGCACACGTCCGGCCAGCGGCACACCGAACCCATGGGAGAAGTAGGCATCATGCACCTGTTCCGACTGGACGCCAGCATCTTCCCGTCCGTGTCCTCCAGCGCCGAGATCGCGGACCGCGCCGAGACCGAGTGGGCGACGGCGCACCCGGGCGGCGTCGTGAACCGCCGCCACCTGGGGACCGACCCCCTGCCCGCCGACGCCTGGGTCCAGGCCACCGTGGGCTCCGCCACCCCCGAGCCCGAGCGCACCCCGGCCCAGATCGAGGCACTGGCCCTGGCAGCCCGACTCTCCGGGGAACTGGAGAGCGCGGACGCCGTGATCCTGGCCGTCCCGATGTACAACTACGGCGTCTCCCAGCACTTCAAGACCTGGGTCGACCTGGTCATCGCTGGTGCCGGGCCCACCAACCCGGTACTGAAGGGAACCCCCACCGCGCTGGTCACCACCGCCGGAGGCGGATACGGTCCCGGCACCCCCGCGAGGGCTGGGACCACTCCACTCCCTACCTGGAGCGGGTCGTCGGCGACCTCTGGCAGGCCGACCTCACCCTGATCAAGTGCGAGCTCACCCTCGCAGCCACCACTCCCGGGATGGAGGGGCTGAGGGACCTCGCGGAGCGGGAGCGAGCCAGGGCCCTCGACGCCGCGCGCGACACCGGTCGGGCGCTGGCGGGGGTCTGACCTCAGGGCGGGGGCGGCGCCACCACGCCGCCGCCCCCGCCTCGCCCCCGGACGGTGCTGAGTCCCGGCCGCATATTCTCTGAGGTGCACCGATCACGAACCTGGAGAGCACACGATGCTGGAACTGCTGCCCGGACTCACCCAGATCTACGAGGGGTGGGCGCAGCACTACCCGGACGTGCACCCGCTGACCATCCAGTTCCCCGCCCGCGAGTCCGAGCAGGGGATCGACGGGGTGCTCGCCTACCCCATGGAGGGCCACTGGCTGCTGGTCACCTTCGGCCTCACCGAGCTGGGGGAGAAGACCAGCGAGGAGAAGCGGGTCTCCGGCGCCGGGTTCGAGTTCACCTGCCGCATCCCGCGAGCGGACGGCGACGAGACCGTGCCCGCGTGGATTCTCCGGGTCCTGCACGCGCTGGCCGACCAGTACGTCGCCGGGGCACAGCTCGACGTGGGTCACTGGATCATCACCCGCTCCCCGCTCGGCGGCGAGAGCGCCAACGGCGACATGACCTCGCTCGCGATCGTGCCCGACGCCGACATGCGCATCCTGGACACCGACAACGGCCTGGTGCTGTTCTTCCAGGTCGTGGGGCTCAAGGCCGACGAGGGCGCGTACGCCCAGGAGGCCGACACGATCGCCCCGATCATGGCGCTGCTCCGCGACCGCGACCCCAAGATGATCACCGACCCCGCCCGCGAGACCATCCGCCTCTAGAACGCCCTTCCCCACGGGTTCCCGTGGGGGCCGACCCGCGTACCCCGCGCGGTCACCCCGGCTCGCGAGCCTGGGGTTCCCGTGAACACGCCCCGCCTCCCCCGCAGCCCGGACACCGGCCGGAGATCGACGGCCTGCGCGCCGTCGCCGTCCTGCTCGTGGCCGCGTACCACGTGTGGTTCGGCCGGGTCTCCGGCGGCGTGGACGTCTTCTTGCTGCTCACGGGTTTCCTCGTCACCGGATCCCTGGTGCGCGCGGCCGAACGCGGCGGGTTCCGCTGCGGCGCCTTCCTCGGGAGGCTCGCCGTGCGGCTGGTGCCCACGGCGGCCCTGGTGATCGCGGTGTCCCTGCTGGGAGCCCGGCTGCTGCTGCCCGAGGTCCGCTGGCGGGGCAGCGTCGCGGAGGCCGTGGCCGCCGCGTTCCACCACATGAACTGGCACCTGGCGCTCGGTTCCGTCGACTACCTGGCCCGCGACGACACCACGAGCGTCTTCCAGCACTTCTGGTCGCTGTCGATCCAGGGCCAGTTCTACCTGGTGTGGCCGGTGGTGATCGGCGTGGCCGCGTGGTGGGCGACCCTTCGCGGCCGGTCCGCCCGCCGAACGCTCCTCGCCGTCCTGGGCGTGGTGTTCGCGCTCTCCCTGGCCTACTCGGTGCTGATGACCCGCGCAGACCAGCCGTGGGCCTACTTCGACACCGGCGCGCGGCTGTGGGAGTTCGCGCTCGGGGGCTGCTCGCCCTCCTCCTGCCGCATCTGAACCCGCCCCGAGCCCTGCGGATCCTCCTCGGTTGGCTCGGTCTGGCCGCGCTCGTCCTGTGCGGCGTGCTCCTCCAGGTGTCCACGGTCTTCCCCGGCCACGCGGCCCTGTGGCCGACCCTCGCCGCCGCGGCGGTCATCGTGGCCGGGGCCACCGGTTCCCCCTGGGGCGCGGACCGCTGGCTCACCCTCCGCCCGGTGCTGTACCTGGGCTCGCTCTCCTACGCCCTGTACCTGTGGCACTGGCCGATACTGGTCCTCCACCTGGAGACCACCGGCCGGAACCTCGCCGGTCCGCTCGACGGCTTCCTCGTCCTCGCCCTGTCGGTCGCCCTTGCGGCGGTGACGACTCCGCTGGCCGACCGGATCGTCGCGTTCGGCCGGGCGGGGGCCCGGTGGCGTCCTCCGGTGGTCGCCGCCGCCTGCCTGGTCCCCGTCCTGCTGGCCACGGGCGCGTGGACGGCCCGCATGGACGCCGACCAGCGCCGTCTGGAGGAGCTGCTCGCGGACCCGGCCCGCTACCCCGGGGCGGTGGCGCTGACCCACGACGACCCGGGAGCGTACCCCGACCCGGTCCACCCGCCCCCGGCCTCCGCCGCCCTGGACCTCCCGGTCACCTACGACGACGGCTGCAACCAGTCCACGTCCGGAACCGAGGCGCTCACCTGCGCCTACGGACCTCCGGACCCCGACCGTACGGTCGCCCTGGTCGGCGGTTCGCACGCCGCCCACTGGTTCCCCGCCCTGGCGGAGATCGCGCAGCGCCGCGACTGGCGGCTGGTCAACATCACCAAGGGCGCCTGTCTGTTCACTGACGCGCCCCAGCTGTACAAGGGGAGCCCTACACCGCGTGCGCCGAGTGGAACGCCAACGTCATGGACGAACTCCGGTCGCTGCGCCCGGACGCGGTGTTCACCACAGGCACCACCACGAGCCGGGACATCAGCGCGGGCTTCGGGAAGGAGGTGCTGGTGGACGGCTACGTGGACCGGTGGCGGGAGCTGGAGGACCTGGGCATCGACGTCGTCGCGGTCCGCGACACCCCGCGCCTGCCCTTCGACGCCCCCGAGTGCCTCGCGGAGTCCGACCCCGAGGGGTGCGCGGTCAGCCCCGCGGACTCCCTGGTCGAGGAGTCGCCCCTGGAAGGGGCGGAGCTCCCCGCCAACGTGACGCCGCTGGACCTGACCGACCTGCTGTGCGA
Organism: Nocardiopsis eucommiae; assembly: GCA_018388625.1. Taxonomy (GTDB): domain Bacteria; phylum Actinomycetota; class Actinomycetes; order Streptosporangiales; family Streptosporangiaceae; genus Nocardiopsis; species Nocardiopsis eucommiae. The sequence continues at coordinate 273,298 of CP074402.1, forward strand.
GCCCGACCTGTGCGTCCCGGTGGTCGGCAACGTCCTCGTGTACTGGGACTCCAGCCACATCACCGCCACCTACATGCGCACCCTGGCCCCCGAACTCGAACGCCGCCTCCCAGACTCCACAGGCTGAGTGGTCAGGAGGAGAACACCCGAACGGCCTTCCAACTCGGAAAGGCACCCCGGATGGTCAGCCGGACCCCTCGCGGTACTGGCGCTCGATCGCGTCCACGACCTGGTGGACGTCGGACCAGGGACGGCCGTCGTAGTGGTCGACCCGCGTGCTGGCGGCGCGTGTCCGAGCCCGGTTCAGGCCACTGCCGAAGTCGGAGAACGCCGTACCGGTCTTGCCTCGCCTGACCTGGCCCTTGGCCCACTGCGGCACGGTCTTCCTCAGGAGTCTCTCCGCGTCCTTGGGCTGATGGCAGCCGCTCAGGGCACCGGGGTTCAGATGGTGGAACAGCAGCCACACCTCGAACGCGGGATGGGATACAGCGGTGCGCACCGTCGCCTCGGCGTTCGAGCACTTGGTGTCCCGAACCCGGGCCCTCAGCTGGTGGACGTTCTCGCCCTCGGTGTCGAAGACGGCCCAGATCTCGGAGTAGCCCTCGCTCCGGCGGTCCAGCGCCTCCTTCACGATCAGGCTGGCCGCCGTCCTGGCGGCGATCTCCACCGACACGGGTTCGGGCACGTGCCCCTGGCCGACGGGGGCGCCCGCCGAGAGCTCCTTGAAGTGCCGCCGCAGCCCGGTGAAGTACTCGCGCTCCGTCTCTCCCTCGCCCAGGATGAGCACCTTGGCGTGCTCGCGCCTCGGACCCGGTCGCCGTCCCTGACTACGGCCCTTCCTCATGGGGGATTCCTCTCCGGAGCCGTCGTTCTCCAGTGCGTCAGTGCGCGGACGGAGGGCCCGGATCAGGAGGTCCTCGTCCACGAAGGGGACAGCGCCGTAGCGGCCGACGAGGTAGCGCCGGTCGCGGTTCTCCTCTCCGGCGCTCTCGTAGCTGGACATCGGGAACAGGGAGGTGGCCCCCTCGGTGTCCTTCTCCGTCAGCCAGATCTCGTCCTCGGTGAGCACCTCCCGCCCGTGCACCCTGCCGAGCAGGCTGGTGTCATGGCTGGTGAAGATCAGCTGGGCGCCGTGGGGGTTGTTCTCCGGGTCCTTGAACAACGAGATGAGGCTCCCCGAGAGCAGGGTGTGCAGGCTCGTGTCGATCTCGTCGACGACCAGGGTGCCGCCGCGCTCCAGAAGGCCCATGATGACCGTCCCCAGAGCGAGGAGGGCCTGGGTCCCGGAGGACTCCTCCGCGTAGTCCAGGGGCCGGTCCTGCCCGGTTCCCCGGTGGTGGAACGACACCCGGCCGCGTTCGCGCTGTCGGATGAAGGAGGACGCCCGCTTCTTGCCGACCGTCTCCTCGATCCGCCCGCGTTCCTCCTCGGTGAGGGGGTTCTCCTCGACGCTGTAGCCCCGGATACCGGTGTCCACCGCCTGGGCCAGCAGGGCGAGGCGGTCGAGGCGGTCGAGGCGGTCCGAGGGGCCCGTCGCATGCCTGTCCCTCCCCGCATCATGTCCCCTTGCCGAAGCCGCAGCGAACTGCGGAACCAGTTCCTGACCCGGCTCAGCGCGCGGACCGTCTCGGAGTGGAACATGTTCGGACTGGCGTTGGCCAGGACCGAGATGAGGAGCGCGCTGGGGGCGAGATTGAGCAGGTCGGTCAGTTCCGGCGCGTCCGGGTCGCGATCGCCGTAGGTGAAGGCGAGGCCCTCCCGCTCGAACACGACGTGTTCTTCGCCGTCCCCGGTCTGGAGGTGCAGCCACTCCTCCGCGACCTCCGAGTCGTTGACCGTGAAGCCGTAGGAGTGCCGTATGCCCTGGAGCAGCAGCTCCACGGCGAACCCCGAGGTCCTGGCGGCGGAGTCCTCGTCCAGGAGGAAGGGCTCCCGGGGATGCGGTCCTCGTCGTCGTCCTCCGTGCCGAAGTTCGAGCGGGGCCCGCCGAAGCCGGGAACGGAACCGTAGATCATGGTGCGGCGCATGAACTGGAGCGCCTTGACCAGCGCGGACTTTCCGGAGGCGTTGGCACCGAAGATGCCGGTGACCCGGAGAGGGGTGATCTCGTCAGGTACAGGGAAGCCGCTCTCGCTCTGCTCCGAGGGGAGGAGGATGAGTTCCTGCTCGTCGCGCAGTGACCGGTGGTTCTCCACCCGAAAACTCAGCAGCATGCTCTCGGCTCCCCGGTTGGTGCGGCGCCCCCTGGGCTGGCTTGGCTTCACTATGCCTGGACCACTCTAGAGGAGCCCAACGGCCACGCACGGGGCGAGGGACGACTTTTCCACAGGCCCGGGATGGCTCATCCGATGTCGGGCTCGTGCGGGGGCGCCGGACACCCCAGGGCCGTGGCGTACGTGGGAGCCGTCGGACCGTGACACACGAAAGGGGGCCGCCGACCTCGCGGGTCGGCGGCCCCTCCTCGGCCTTCGGGTGGGCGGCTACCCCTCGGGGGTGCGTCCGAGGGCGGTGCCGATCTCACCCACGCGGTCGGCCAGCAGACCCATCGCGCCGATGGCCCTGGTCATCGGGTCGTCGTCGGACCCGCCCAGCGCGCGGCCGCGACGGAAGCCCGCCTTGACCTCGCGCCAGCGCTCCTCCTGCTCGGGGGTCATCACCCCGCGCAGTTCGGCCAGCTTGAGCAGGTTGGCCTCCGCGCCGGACGTGAGGGTCTGCGCCTCGCCCAGGTAGTGGTCGTCGATGACGGCCTCCACCTCGGCCTCGTTCATGACCGGCACGATCTTCTCCGACAGCCGGTTCATGTTCCGGTACGAGCCCTGGAGCTGGAACGGCGGCTCCGTGCGGGCGTCCTCCGACTGCGCGGCCGAGGCGATGTAGGCCTGGTTGTTGGCCAGCACCACCTCCTGCACCCGGAGCATCTTCTGGAGCACGGAGACGATCCGGTCCACCTCCGCTGCCGAGTACGGGTGCTTCAACCGGTCCGTGCCGACCGAGTCGTCGCCCTGGGCCATCCGCACGAACGTGTACACGTCCTCGCGGTCCCGGGTGGACAGCGGCGCCAGGGTCGGGTTGGAGGTGAGCGCGTTCTCGATGTAGCTGAGCGCGAACAGCTCCTCCTTGCCCGAGAGCACGTCACCCAGGTTGTACACGTCGGCGCGGTTGGCCAGCATGTCCGGGACGCGGAACCGCTTGCCCTGCTCGGTGTACGGATTACCGGCCATGCAGACGGCGAACCGCTTCCCGCGCAGGTCGTAGGTGCGCGTCCGCCCCTCCCACACGCCCTCCATCCGGCGCTGGCCGTCGCAGAGCGAGATGAACTTCTGGAGGAGCTCCGGGTTGGTGTGCTGGATGTCGTCCAGGTACAGCATCGTGTTGCTGCCCATCTCCAGCGCCAGGGAGATCTTCTCGATCTCCTGCCGGGAGGTGGCGTCCGGGGCCTCGGCCGGGTCCAACGAGGTGACCGCGTGCCCCAGGGCGGGGCCGTTGACCTTGACGAACACCAGCCCGAGACGGCTCGCCACGTACTCCATCAGCGTGGTCTTGCCGTACCCGGGCGGGGAGATGAGCAGCAGCAGACCGCTCTGGTCCGTGCGCTTGTCGTCCCCGGCCGCGCCCAGCTGCTTGGCGAGGTTGTCGCCGATCAGCGGAAGGTACGACTCGTCCAGCAGCCGGTTGCGCACGAACCCGCTCATCACCTTCGGCCTGTACTCCTCCAGCCGCAGGCGCTCGCGCTCGGTCGCCACCAGCGCGTTCCGGCGCCGCTGGAAGTCCCGGTAGGCGGGCACCTCCACCGTGCGGAACCGCCGGGTGCGCGGCAGGATCTCGTCCAGCCGCACCTCCAGCGACCGCTCGCTGATCCTCGGGTGCGACCCCAGCAGCCCGGTGACGCGTTCACCGACCGCCGCCGACGACTCGTACCGGTCCACCTCGGACAGCGCGATCGCGGCGGCCTCGGGCAGGTCGCCCGGGGCGGGCGGCTCCTCCAGGGTGGTCGCGTACGCCTCCAGCCACGCCGTCACCAGCTGGTGCCGGGCGGCCAGGTCGTCGCCGAGCCCCCGCAGGTCCTCCTCGAAGGCCTTGCGGGTGGTCTCCCGGGTGCTGCCCAGCGCCCGGTGGAACCGGTCCAGCAGCTGACGGGCGCCCGCACCCGAGACGAACCCGCGCTCGGCGGGACCGTCCAGGGCCAGCTCCTCGAAGAGGTAGTCGCCCACCAGCTCCAGGTCGGCGTCCTGGTACAGGCCGGTGTCGGTGAGGAAGGCGTCCACGCCCCCGGCCAGTTCGGCGCGCAACGCGTCGATCGCGGCCGACCCGCGCGCCCCGAACACGCTCCGGGCCCGCGCGAGCGAGGTCGCCCGCGTCCGCCAGGCACCGCGCCGCTCCTGGTCCGCGCCGTACGCCCAGAACAGCTGGGCCACGGCTCTGACCTGACCCGGATAGCGCAGGAGACCTGCTCCGGCGCGGAGCCGCAGCAGCGCGGAGAGGATCCGGGTGGCGTCGTGGTCGTGCACGCCCCGCTCGTAGCCCTCGTCGTAGCGGGACTCCGCCGCCCCGCGCACCAGGGACTCCAGGGAGTCCCCGTTCTCGGGGTGGAGGTCGGCCTCGCTGAGGGCCTCCAGCGTGAACCCGCCGGTCCCCTCCTCGGCCGCGCTCAGGATCGACGTGGCCAGGTACTCGGCCCGGTACACCTCGGGGCTCTCCGAGACCAGCAGCCGGTCCCACAGGTGGCTGGTCTCCTGGAAGGCCTCGTCCCGGACCGGCGACCGGAAGTCGGTGCCGGTGACCGCCACCGACATGTGACCGTCGTGCGGCGTGAGGGTGAGGTCGACGGGCTGGGTGTTGACCGCGAAGCGGTGCCTGCCCAGCCGGATGGTCTCCCCGCCGGCGCCGCCCTCGAACAGGTCGGTGCGGTCTTGGAGCGCCCGCCCCGCCTCCTGGCGGGCGGCCAGGATCCGGCCCTCCAGCTCCTCGGCGCGCACGGTGTCCCCGAGCGCGCGCATCTCCTCGGCGGTGCGGCGCAGCCGCGTCACCATCGCGTCCGAGGCGAAGTAGGTGTTGATGTCCTCCAGCGTGGTCAGGGCCGCGACCCGCCGGTGCACGCCCTCCAGGACCCGGGCGGCGGAGGACGCCAACCGGTCGGCCCGGCGGGAGCGCTCGTCCACCAGCGCCTGCTTGCGGGTGGAGAACGCCTCGTAGACGTCCTCGCGCTTGTCCGCCAACTCCTGGAGGAAGTCGTCGAACTCCGCGAAGCGGGACTCCAGGTTCTCCAGTTGGAGCATGATTCGGCCCAGCTGCTCGTCGCAGCGGTCCGGGGTGTCCGCCGCGGCGATCGCCCCGGTGATGGCCTGTCCCAGCAGGGCGAACTCGGCGGCGAACTCGGCCCGGCCCTCCAGGGCGAGCAGTTCCCTCCGGCGCGACTCCAGCGTGGCGCGGGCCCGGTTGACCCCGGCCATCACCTCGCTGATCCGCTCCAGGATGCGCGTGCGCACCTGGGCGTCGCCGATGTCGAGGGAGCCGATCACCTCGGTGACGACCTGGAGGCCCTCGGTCTGTTCCGCGATGCGCTCGCCCACGGCGGTGGCGGCGCTGACCGCCTCCAGCGCCTCGGCCTCCCCGACGAGCCGCTCCACCTCGGAGTGGTAGCCGTCGAAGGCGTCGTCCTGTTCGAGGAAGGCGACGGTGCGGCGCCCGGCGGAGGCGATCTCCTCGCCCAGGGCCTCCTCCACCGTGTCGATCCGGCTGGTGTCCGCGTAGCGCGTCTCGCGCAGCGTGGCGGCCTGCCCCTGGGCGCGGCGCAGGTCGGTCAGCCGGGTGACCCAGCCCTCGGCCGAGCGCGGGGTCTCGCCCCGCGACCGGCGGATGAGCGCGGTGACCCTCTCCTCGGTCTCGGTGAGGCTCTGGTCTGCCTGCCGGGTGAGTTCCTGGACGGTCTCGAACTCGTCCAGGACCCGCTCGGCCGTGGACCGCACCTCGCTGAGCGGGGTGGCGAGGTCGCCCAGCGCCTCGTCGCCCAGCCAGTGGAACCGGTCCAAGACCCGGCGGCAGGACGCGATGAGCGCCTCGAACACCTCGGAGGAGGGCCGCATGTCCTCGGAGATCCGCGCCACCGACAGGCACTCGGACACGCCCTGGACCAGTTCGGCGTTGCCGATCCGCTCCAGCGGCCCGGTGCCGACCGGCTGCGCGGCCGCGTACACGTCGGACACGTACGGGGTCTGCCACACCTGCATGGGGTGCACCCGCGTGGGTTCACCGGAGGTGTCGCGGAAGACCGTCATGGTCCCGTCGTCGAACAGCGAGTAGCCGTGGCAGACGATCGGGTTGGCGACCTCCTTGCGGATGGTGTTGTACGACAGCAGCAGGCTACGGCCGTCCGCCCGCGAGTGGAAGACGTACAGCACGTCCTCACCGTTGGGCGAGCGCACCACCCGCTCGAACTCCAGGTCCGTGACGTCGGTGTCGAAGGTTCGGGCGACCCCGGTGGACAGGTAGTAGCCGCCGGGGAAGATGAGCCCCTGGTCGTCGGGCAGACGCTGGCAGGACTGGCCGATCCCGTCGAGGCGTTCGACCCCCTTGGTGCGCGTGTTGAAGACCAGGTGGCGCCAGACCGTCTCGTTGTACGGCTGGACCTTCAGCAGGACCAGCGCGCCGACCTGCGCGTGGAACACCGACGCGTCGGCCAGGCTCTGCAACGGCTCGTCCACGGGCTCGCTGTAGACGCCCTCCCCGACCTCGGTGTTGTTCTCCACCTTGATGGTGAGGTCGCCGCCGACCGTCTCCACGAACAGCTCGTCGCGGATCGAGATGTGCGGGTGCCGCCCCTGCACGTGGTCCTCGCGGGTGGCCTCCGTCCACGTGAAGTCGTGCGAGGGCGGGAACACGTGGTCGCGTTCGCCCCGGTCGTCGAGGTAGGAGAGCTCGCCGGTGGGCGCGGCCGACCACCGCAGCACCCGCACGTCCTCGGTGCGCGGGCCGGTCTGGAAGACGGCGAGCAGCCGGTCCTCGACCCGGCGCAGCTGGAGCAGGCGGGCGTCGCGGTAGTAGCGGTAGAGCTGGGTGAACTCCTGGCGGAACCGCTCGTCCGCGAGGAGGCCGGGAACGGCGTCCTCGGCGGTGTCGGTGAACTCGAAGGAGTCACCGTCGTGCTCGTACCGGTGCAGGGAGAACACGTCGGAGACGTGCGTCTGGCTCTGCATGCCGATGTAGACGTTGTAGCCGAAGAGGATCAGGTCCCCGTCGGCGTCGTCCCCGACGGAGCGCCCCACGCTGACGATGTCGCGCGGCACGCAGTTGTGTTCGGTGCGGATGCGCTCGGTACCGCGCAGGGAGAGCTCGGTGCCGCCGAACACCCCAAGGCGGCGGTCGTTGAGTTCCTCGGTCCGCCGGGCCAGCTCACCGGTCTGTTCGCGGAGCCGGGCGCGGAGCACCTCGTAGGTGCCCGCGTCCAGCGTCCGCGCGTCCTCGGTGTCGGGTCCGGGGCCTTCGGTCTCCTGGGAGTGGGCCTCGGTCACGGAGGACTACCTCACTGCTTCACGGGGGCGAGGGCGTTCACGGGGAGCTGGTCGAGGCCCAGGGAGCGGGCCGTGCTCAGCAGGTTGTCCAGCTTGCCCGACTCGGGGCCGCCCGAGGCGATCAGCTTCAGCAGCAGGGCGGAGACGGTCAGGTTCTTGACGTCCTCCGTGTCGGCCTGAGCCAGGACCCGCCTGACGTCCTCGGCGAAGTTGCCCTCGCCGCTCAGCCAGCCGCTGCCCAGCGCCTGCAAGGTGTCGGAGCTGCCCACGAAGCCGTCCACGGCCTTGCCCATGCCGATGGAGTTGACCATGCGGTCGAAGAAGGCGCCGTCGCCGCCGACGATGTTGATGTCGGCGCTCTCCAGACCGGCGGCCATCGCCGCGGCCTGGGCCTCCGCGACCTGACGGTGCACGTCGATCCCGGCCAGACGGACCTCCTTCTCGGCGTCCAGGCGCAGGCGGTACTCCTCGTGCTCGCGGCTGACCTGGTCCAGGGCGGCCATGGCGGCGGCCTTGTCGGTCAGACCGGCGGCCTCGGCGCGCAGCTTCTTCTCCACCGCGTCGGCCTCGACGTCGGCCTTCTCGCGGGCGACGACGGCCTCGGCGCGGCCGAGCTTCTCGACGGCGGCGGCGTCCTGCTCGCGCACCTGGACGTCGGCCAGGCCAGCGGCGGCGGCCTCGGCCTGGATGCCCTCGGCCAGGCGGATCTTGGCGCGGGTGTCCAGCTCGGCGGCCTGCTGGCGGGCTTCCGCGAGCGTGAGCTCCTCCTGGGCCCGGTGCTTGGCGGCGGCCTCCGCGGCCTCGGCGGCCTTGATGTCCTTGACCAGGTTCTCCTGGGCCTCGGCCTCGGCGTGGATGATGATGGCCTGGCGCTGGCGCTCGGCCTCCTCCACGGCCCGGAGCTTCTTGATCGCCTCCTCCTGCTCCGCGACGGTGCGGTCGACGGCCACGCGCTCGCGGACGACGTCGGCGACCTCGCGCTTCTCGGCCTCGACCTCCTTCTCCTTCGCGATGCGGCTCAGCTCGGTCTCGCGCTCGCGGCCGATGACCTCCAGGAGGCGGTCCTTCTCGATCCGCTCGGTCTCGATGGCGATGACGCGCTCGCGGTTCTTCTCCGCGACCGCGATCTCACGCTGCTGGTTCTGGTGCTGGACACCCAGCGACTCGGAGGTGCGCAGGTTGGCGGTCTCGGACTTGAGCCGCTCCTCGGCCTGGACCCGGGCGGTCTCGGCCTCCTCCTGCGCGCGGATGATCTCGATCTCGCGCTTGGCCTTGGCGGCCGCCTCCTCGCGACGCTTCTCCAGCTCGGCGAGGGTCTCGGCGGTCTCCGTGTTCTGGCGGTCGATCTCCTTCTTGCGGTCGTTCTCGAACTCGTTGGTGCGCTTGTGCTCCTTGGCGGTGCGCTCCGTGATCTTCGAGATGCCCTGCGCGTCGAGGATGTTGTTGGCGTCGTGCTGGTGCAGCGGGGTCTGCTCCAGCTCGTCGATGGCCACGTCCTCCAGGATGTAGCCGTTGAGGTCGGTGCCGATCAGCGACACGATCGCGTGGCGGAACTGCTCGCGGTGGGTGAAGAGCTCCTCGAAGTCGAACTGCTTGCCGACGGTCTTGAGCGCCTCGGAGAACTTGGAGTTGAAGAGCTCCTGGAGGGTGTCCTGGTCGCTGGCGCGCGCGGTGCCGATCGCCTTCGCGACCTTCTTGACGTCCTCGGCGGTCTCGTTCACGCGGACGTAGAAGAAGACCTTGATGTCCGCGCGGATGTTGTCCTTGCAGGTCAGGCCGTCACGGCCGCCGCGCTCCAGGGTCAGGCTCTTGAGGGAGATGTCCATGATCTCGGCCTTGTGCAGGACCGGGAGGACGATGGAGCCGGTGAAGGTGACGTGGACGTCCCTGACCTTGGAGATGATCAGGGCCTTGCCCTGCTCGACCTTCCGGAAGAGGCGCGTGACCATGATCAGGAGGGCGATGAGGACGACGAGGCCGATGGCCAGGGCCACTCCGAAGGTCAGGAAGGCCGCGTCAGCCGCCTCCTGGCCGCCGGTGGAGGATGCGCTCAGCAACACGTGGGGGTCTCTTTCTGCGAGGTGAAGGTGGTCGGTCCGGCACCGGGGGAGCGACGCGGGGCTGGCGGTGCGGCGACCTGGGGTGAGAAGCGTTCGTCATGGTGTGGGACGCGACCGTGGCGCGAACGGTTCCACGGTCGGGGAAGATCGTCCCTGCTCACGGGCGAGCCGGGAGCACGGCGGTGCGGTGGGTGGTGCCCGGTCGGGCGGTCAGGACTGCCCGGGGTCCAGGGCGGCGTCGAAGGCGGTCACCAGGAAGACGTCGTCGTCCGGGCTGTGGTCGAAGATCAGCGCGGTGCTGCCCAGGGACAGGACCTCACCGCTGGTGGTGCGTACGGGGATGGAGATGGCGGCGCCGCCCGCCGTGGTGATCTCGGCCTGGCCGAAGTCCTCGCGGGCCTCACCGATCCGGATCACACAGGTGCGGCCGACCAGCTCGTGCTTGGAGTCGCGGCGGCGCTGGGGCAGGAAGCGTTGGAGGCCCATGACCACGCCGCTGGTGACCGCCCAGGCGGCGACCAGTGCGATGAGCAGCACCACGGCGCCGAGGGCGTACACCAAGGGGTGGAGGTGGTCTCGATGAGGGTGGTCAAGATGCTTCCCATCATGCTCACGAACCAGGCGACACAGATCAGCAGGCTCAGGGCCACCGTCACCGGAACCCGGCCGAGGCCCGCCCTGCGGAGGAACGCGCTCAGGCCGACGGCGTCGCCCTCGGAGTCCACGCTGTCGAGCAGTTCGGTGTCGGAGGCGCCGACGATCACGAGGATCCAGTAGCCCAGCACGACGACGAGCATCGGTGTGAACAGGACGGTGGGGAATCCGAACGCGGCACTCAGGAAAACGCCCACCCGTGCCCCCGCCCCCACCGTTCGAACCGTCCCGGAACTCTACCGAACGCCCCAGTTCAGGACGGCCTCAGGGGCCGTTCCTGACCGCTTGTGGTCACGTTCGGGCCCTGTCCTGATCCGGCCACGGGGTGGTCGCTCACTCCGTGGGAGCACGCGTGAACAGGGCGGAGCGGTGTCCGGGCGCGGTCGGGCGCCTCGGTGGGACGTGAACGACGGGTCGCCGTGACCGGGAGTTGACCGCTGCCGGGAAGTCTGGACCCGGCCGCACCTGGCCCACACCCCTGAAAGGCGTCCCCCAGTGAACAGCGCATCCCCCGCCCGGGACCTCCCCGGGACGAAGACGAAACCACCGATGGGCCGGGACTTCCACCGCTTCTGGGCGGGAAGCCTGTCCAGCAACCTCGGCGACGGGATGATGCTCGTCGCGTTGCCGCTGGTGGCGGCCATGCTGACCATCGACCCCCTGCTGGTGGCCGGGCTGACGGCGGTCCGCTTCCTGCCCTGGCTGCTGGTCGGCCTGTTCGCGGGCGTGGTGGTGGACCGGGTCGACCGGGTGCGCCTGATGGTCCTGACCAACCTCGGCCGGGGCGGTGCGCTCGTGGCCCTGTCCCTGCTGATCGTCACCGGTCACGCCTCGATCTGGGTGCTGTACGCGGTCATGTTCACGGTGATGGTCTGCGAGGTCTTCTACGACCTCGCCGGGCAGGCGATGCTGCCGGACATCGCTCCGGCCGGTGCGCTGGACCGGGCCAACAGCCGACTGGTGGGGGTCAGACGGTCACCCAGCAGTTCGCGGGCGGGCCTCTGGCCGGGTTCCTGTTCGCCGTGGCGGCGTTCCTGCCGCTGGCCGTCAACGCCGGGGCCTACGTCCTGGGTGCCCTGGTGCTGCTCGGCCTGCCGTTGGCGGTGCGCCGCCCCCGCCGACCGGAGGGCGGTACCGGGGAGAGAAGCGGGAAGGGAGCGGTGCGTTCGGTCCTCGACGACATCGGTGAGGGGCTGGCCTTCGTCTTCCGTGGCAGCTCCCTGGGCCCGATCCTGGCGTTCAACGTGGTCATGAACATGGCCTTCGTCGGCCAGTCCGCGGTGATGGTGCTCCTGGTCCGGGACCACTTCGGGGTGCCCGCCGCCCTGTACGGGGTCTTCCTGGGCGCCTCCGCGGTGGGCGCGCTGCTGGGCGCGACCACGGTGAGCCGGATCGTGGGCCGTCTCGGCCGGTTCCGCACGGAGATGGCGCTTTTCACCCTGGCGTCCGTGTCCTGTGTCGCCTTCGGCCTCGCCCCCAACGCCTACGCGGCCGCCGTGGCGTGGACGGTGATCGGGTTCGCCATGACCTCCTCCAACATCGTGATGATCAGCGCCATCCAGCTCATCGTCCCCGGTGCCCAGATGGGGCGGGTGATGTCCTGCGTCCAGGTGTCCGGTGCGGGCTTCTCCCCCATCGGCGCCCTGCTGGGCGGGGCGCTCGGCCGGGTCGAGCTCTCCTACGTGCCGGTCGCGGCGGGCGTGGTGGTCTTCGCCGGACTGCTCCTGTCCGCGTCCGCGCTGCGCCGGGTCACCGCCCAGGCGGACGAACACGAGACTGCCGCGGTGGCCGAAGCGTCAGGGGCCGAAGCATCAGGGGCCGAAGCCTCGGGAAAAGCGGCTGACCTGGGTGAACATGAGCAGGAAGCCGGGCAGGAGAAAAAGTAGGGAGAATTCCGAGGAGGGTGTCGATTCCGGCCCGGCCCGTTCGACGTACTGGTGAGAGCGGGGGACGGACCCCGTTCCGCACCCGAAGAGCGGAGAGCACCATGCGCTACCTGATGTCGATCATGAGCACCCCCGAGTCCGAGGCCGCCGACTACGAGGTCGGTCCCGAGGTCTACGAGGAGATGGGCAAGTACAACGAGGAGATGCTCCGGGCCGGGGTCATGCTCACCGGCGAGGGGCTGGCGCCCACCTCCGCCGGGGCCGAGGTCATCTTCCGCGACGGTGAGGCCACCGTGCTGGACGGTCCCTTCACCGAGGCGAAGGAGTTCATCGCGGGGTACTGGGTGCTCCAGGTGTCCTCGCACGCCGAGGCGCTGGAGTGGGCCAGGAGGTGCCCGCACCCCGCCAAGGGCGAGCCGGGCGAGCTCAAGCTCCAGCTCCGCCGGATCGCTGAGCTGGAGGATCTGGAGGACATGCCCGAGGAGGTCAAGGAGCACGAGCGCGAGCGTCGTGCCGAGGAGGGCCAGCAGGGCTGAGCCCCGCCCTTCGAGGTGTCGTGAGCGGGCTCGTGACCCGTTGCACCGGTGTGGCCCGTGGTGCTGTGATGGACCCATGGGCCACACCGGCGTCGAACGCGAGGTGGAGGCGGTCTGGCGCATCGAGTCGGCCCGCCTCGTCGCCACGCTCACCGGGATGGTCGGGGAGGTCGGGCTCGCGGAGGAGTTCGCCCAGGACGCCCTGGTCTCCGCCCTGGAGAAGTGGCCGGAGGAGGGGGTGCCCCGCAAACCGGGGGCCTGGTTGACGACCGTCGCGCGGCGCCGCGTGGTCGACCGCTGGCGGCGGGACGAGCGTTTCCGGTCGCACATGGTGGAGCTGGGCCGGGAGTTCACCGAGCACGACGGGCAGTCCGACTTCGACGCCGTCCTGGAGGAGGACTACGGCGACGACCTGCTCCGCCTGATGTTCGTCTGTTGTCATCCGGTGCTGCCCACACCCGCGCGGATCGCCCTCACCCTGAGGCTGCTCGGCGGCCTCACCACCGACGAGATCGCCCGCGCCTTCCTGGTTCCCGAGGCCACCGTCGCGCAGCGCGTGGTGCGCGCCAAGCGCACGCTCGCCCGGAGGAGGGTCCGGTTCGAGGTGCCGAGCGGGCCGGACCGCGACGCCCGGCTCTCGGACGTACTCGAAGTCCTCTACCTGGTGTTCAACGAGGGCTACACGGCGACCTCGGGGGAGCGCTGGCTGCGCCCCGAGTTGTGCGAGGAGGCCATGCGCCTGGGCCGGGTCCTCGCTGAGTTGTTACCCCGGGAGCCCGAGGTGCACGGGCTGCTGGCGCTCATGGAGCTCCAGGCCTCCCGGTTCCGGGCCCGGGGCGGCCCCGGAGGGGAGGCGGTGCCGCTCGCGGAGCAGGACCGTTCCCGTTGGGACCGGTTGCTCATCGGCCGGGGGTGCGGGCCCTGGGGCGTTCGGTGCCCCCGGACCCCGCCGAGCCCCGGGGCGTCTACTCGCTCCAGGCGGGGATCGCCGCACTGCACGCGGTCGCCGTTCGGCCGGAGGACACTGACTGGAACGGGATCGCCGTCCTGTACGAGGAGCTGGTCCGGCGGACCGGCTCTCCCGTCGTGGAACTCAATCGCGCCGTGGCCGTGTCCATGGCGCTGGGGCCGGAGGAGGCGCTCGGGATCGTCGACGCGCTCCGTGCGTCGGGGGCCTTGGACGGCTACCACCTGTTGCCCGCCGTCCGGGGCGACCTGCTGGAACGCCTGGGCCGCGCGGAGGAGGCCCGCGCGGAGTTCGCGCGGGCGGCCGGGCTCACCCGCAACGCACGCGAACGCGACCTTCTGTTGGAACGCGCGCGAAAGTGAGCCTTCTGCCGTGGGCAGGAGGGTCTGGCGCGGGCGGTGCGTCCCCGGAAGACTGGCGGCATGACGAGACTTCTGGTTCTGGGCGGTACGGAGTTCGTGGGGCGTGCGGTCGCGGAGGAGGCGATCGCGCGGGGGTGGGAGGTCACCGTCTTCCACCGGGGGACGCGCGCGTCCCCGCCGGGGCCGAGGTGCGGCACGGTGACCGCACGCAGGAGGGCGGGCTCGCCGCGCTGGCGGAGGGGAGTGGGACCTGGTGGTCGACACCTGGGCCAAGGCTCCCGTGGCGGTGGCCGAGGCGGCCCGCCTGCTGCACGGCAGGGTCGGACACTACTCCTACGTCTCCAGCCGTTCCGTGTACGTCTCGCCCGCTGAGCCCGGGGCCGATGAGACCGCTCCCGTGGTGGAGGCCTCCGTCGACGACGACGGGACCGACTACGCGCGGGCCAAGCGCGGCGGTGAGCTGGCGGCGGAGGCGGTGTTCGGTGACCGGTCGCTGTTCGTCCGCGCGGGGCTGATCCTGGGGCCGTACGAGAACATCGGTCGGCTGCCGTGGTGGCTGAACCGGGTCGCCCGGGGCGGGCCGGTGCTGGCTCCCGGGCCGAGGGATCTTTCGCTCCAGTACGTGGACGCGCGTGACCTGGCCGCCTGGACCCTGGACGCGGCGGAGAAGGGGCTGAACGGGCCGTACAACATGGTCAGCCCGATCGGTCACACGACCATGGAGCGTTTCCTGTCGGCGTGCAGGGAGGTGACGGGGTCGGACGCGGAGTTCCGGTGGACCTCGCCCGAGGTCATCGCGGACGCGGGGATCGCCCCGTGGCGGGAGTTGCCGATGTGGCTGCCGCCGGGGGAGCTGCACGGGTTCCTGCACCAGGGGAACGTCGATCGCGCGCTCGCGACGGGGCTGCGCTGTCGGCCGGTGGAGGAGACCGTCGCGGACACGTGGGCGTGGCTGGAGTCCGTGGGCGGGAAGGCGGAGCAGCGCCCGGACCGTCCCCGGGTGGGCCTGGACCCGGAGGTCGAGGCCCGCGTCCTCAGCCGCTGACCCGACCCCTCAGGCGGAGCCCATGCGGGCGGCCGCCATGCGTAGGGCGAGGGGCAGTCGCCCGCAGTGGTCGACGATGCCTTCGTTCGACTCGCGTTCCGCGGCCAGTCTCTCCGGGCCCGCGACGAGCCGGAGCAGCTCGATGGACGACTTCTCCGACAGCACGTTGAGGTGGACACGGCGGGCGTCGAACAGCGCGACCATCGACACCAGTTCGTGTCGGCTGGTCACGAGGACGGTGCTGCTCCGGCCGCCCGGTAGTAACGGCGAGACCTGTTCGGCGGAGGCGGCGTCGTCGAGGAGGACCAACAGGCGCAGGTCCGCGGTGATCGAGCGGAAGAGGTTGGCGAGGTCAGGAGAGCCGCCGGGCAGATGGTGGGGGTCGGTACCCAGGCTGCGCAGGAGCTGACGGAGCGCGTCGTCGGGGTCGACCGGCCCTCCGCGGCGGCCGGATCCGTCCAGGTCCACGTACAGCTGTCCGTCGGGGAACTGGTCCCGGGTCTCGTGGCCCCAGTGGGCGGCGAGCGTGGTCTTTCCGACCCCGGCGACCCCGGTGACGAGGAGGAGGGGGAGGGGCCTCCGTTCAGTTCGGCGTTGAGCGCGCCGAGTTCCGAGGCCCGGCCCACGATGCCGTGGGCGCAGCGGGGCAGTTCGGCGGGTCGTACTCGGGTCGGGGTCCCGGCGCGTTGGCCCGGGGGTCCTCCGCGCGACTGGTCACCGCGCCTCTGGTCGCGGTGAGTTCCCTGTGGAGGCGTTGGATCGGCGCGCCGGGTTCGATCCCCATGCGGACCCGGAGCAGGTCGCGTAGGTCCGCGTAGACCTCCAGGGCCTCTCCCACGCGGCCGCAGGAGTGCAGAGCGGACATGAGCAGCCCCGCGAAACGTTCCCTGGTCGGGTGTTCCGCGCACAGACCGCGCAGTTTGGGTAGGGCGTCGAGGGTGCGGCCCCGCTCGACCTCCACCTCGTACAGCTCCTCGATCGCGTTCAGGCGTTCCTCCTCCAACGCGGGTCGCGCGTGGGTGACCAGTGCCGGCTCGACACCGCTGAGCGCGGGCGCGGTCCAGAGTGAGACCGCCGCGCGCAGGGCCCGGGCCGCGTCGTCGAGCCGTCCCGAGGCGTGGCTCGCCCTGGCCTGGTCGAGGAGGCGTTCGAACAGATCCACGTCGACCGTCTCCGCCCCGACGAGGATGCGGTATCCGAAGCTCTCGCGGACGATGGTGTCCGCTCCCAGGCGTTTGCGTAGCTCGTGCACGTGACCGTGGATCTGGGAACGCGCGCTGCGCGGCGGATCCTCGCCCCAGACCAGGTCGATGAGCCGTTCGTCGGGCACCACGGTGTTCGGCTGGAGTAGCAGGGCCGCGAGCACCGTACGGCGCTTTCGCCCGCCGATGTCCACGTTTCCTTCCCCGATGAGGACCTCTACCGGGCCCAGCAGCCGATACCGGATGCTGGAAAGGTTGCTTTCCAACCGATTGCCTCCCTTGACCGCAGATTTCTGCCTTCGGTCACAGCGGAGCTTAGGTCAGGCGAATCAACGAGTCCAGGGATATTCGGATGAAGAAGGGTATTGTCCGAGATTGGCCAGGGCGCGTGAATCACATTCTGAAACTTTGGCATCTATTTCAGATGATATGTACGAGTCAGCCCAGGAAAAGGGCGGCGCGGTGAACGTTCCCCGTGCCGCCCGCCCCCGTGTGGATCAGCCGCAGTTGGTGTCCGTGGCCTTGCCCTCGGTGCCCGAGATGCGCCCCATCCAGCTCACGCACTTGCCGGCCGCGCTCAGGTAGATCGGTCCGGCGTAGCTGGTGAAGTGCCCGGCCTCGTACTTGTCGTAGTGGTTGCCCGACGAGCCGATCTTCAGGCCCGCCTCCATGAGGACGGCGGTGCCGGTGCTGACCCGCTTCGTCACGACGCAGTTGTTGCCGTTGGAGGAGTTGTAGGTCAGAAAGACCGTGCCCTTGCTGCCGATGTTCCTGTGGTTGACGACCTTGTAGCCGCTGCCGCACTCGTTTCCGTAGGTGGCGATGGCGGAGGCGGCGGAGGCCGGGGCGGCGGTGGCGAAAACTCCGCTGACGCTGATTCCCAACGCCAGTGCGACAGCTGCGGTCTTCCTGAGGGCGTTCTTCATGGATCTCCCCTGGTGTCTCGGTGAGTACGGGAAAGGTGAGGAGGATCGAGGTTCAGCCGCAGTGGTGGTCCGGGCTCTCGATCGTCGCCGTGCCGATGGTGCCGCCCCAGTCGATGCACGTGGCGGGAGCCGACACGTAGACGGGTCCCGCGTAGGTGGTGTAGTTGCCCTTGTCCCGCTTCCACGTGGAGGAGGAGGACAGTTTGATGAACGCGTCCATGGGAGCGGCGGCGCCCGGTGTGGTGCGCACGGTCACGACGCAGTTGTTGCCGTTGGAGGAGTTGTAGGTGAGGAACGTCGTCCCGCGGTTGTTCGGGAACTCGATCTTGTTGATGACCGTGTAGCCACTGCCGCACTGGGCGCCGTAGGTGGCGGCGGATGCGGGGGTCGCGGTGGCGACCATGCTCGCGGCGGCGATGCAGGCAGCGGCGGCGACCGCGGTGGCCTTCTTCAGAACGTGCATTATGGCTCTTCCCGTCGTGCGTCCGTGCGCCGCCCGTCGCGGCGCGGGGGCGTGGATCAGCCGCAGTTGGTGCCGTTGCGGTTCACGTTGGTGCCGGTGATGTTCCCGTACCAGTCGACGCACTGCCCGGCTGCCTGGCGGTAGACCGGTCCGGCGTAGCTGGTGTAGTTGCCCTCGTCCTGGACGGCCTGGCTCGGGGAGTCGCTGGTCCGCTTCAGTCCGACGACCATCTGAATGGCCGAGCCCGTTCCCTTGCGTACGGTGACGGCGCAGTTGTTGCCGTTGGAGGAGTTGTAGGTCAGGAAGACGGTGCCCTTGTTTCCGATGTTGGCGTGGTTGACAACGTTGTAGCCGCTGCCGCAGACGCCGTTGTAGGCCACGATGGGGGAGTCTGCGGCGGTGGCTGGCGTCGCCATGGCCGCGGACCCCAGCGTGAGGGCCGCCGAGAGCAGCATGACCGACCGGAGGTTCTTGATCATGTGGGTGTTCGCTCCTTGTGTTCCCGAGCCCGCGACGAACGGGCTCGGGAGGGATGGTGGCAGCCGCGGCTTCGAGCCGACTTCGAACCCGCTTTCCTCCGGCTTCGGATGGCGTACGAGTGGGGGCCGTGTCCCCTCGGACACGGCCCCCACCTGCGGTGATGTTCTCCTCTTCGGTTCCCCCTGGCCGGATCCGGTCAGGCCGCCGGGTCCGGTTCGTCCGCGTGACGGGTGGTCACGGTGAGCCGCTCCGGTTGTCGTCCACGTCCGCCCGGAGGGAAGCCCCTCGGTCGGCTCACCGGACGGAAACTCGCGGGTGAGCGGGGCGTCGATGCTGGACCGCACCAGGCCACGGGAGCACGAGCGTGCCGTCGTCAGCGGTGGCTGCGAGCCCGTCCCAGGGTGGGCCTGGACCCGGAGGTCGAGGCCCGCGTCCTGGGGGTTGTGAGGTTCCTCGAAGCTGGCCCTCGGGTTGGCGTGGCAGGGCGGAGTTCAGGCAGGACCCCAGGTGAGATCCGGGGTCCTGCGGAAAGCCTCGGGTCAGTTGAGTCGAACTCCGGCGAGGAACGCGCGCCACTCGGGCGACGCGAACGCCAGGTGACCGCGTTCCCTGTTCTGGGTGTCGCGGACGGCGGCGCCGGTGGGGAGGTCCGCGACCTCGACGCAGTCGCTGGCGTTCGCACTGTGTGAGGACTTGCGGTAGCGGGCGACCTCGACGCAGTTCTGAGGGTTGCTATAGCTGGACTTGTGGAAGGTGAGTTCGGTGGTGTCGGGGTGCATCGTCGGAACCTCCGCTGGGGGGTGGGGGCAGTGACTGACTCATGCACGGTTCTGCTCGCTGATACACCTCGTGGCGGAGGAATCGTTCAGAATCGCTGACCAGCAGCGGACACATGAGCGTGCTTCGCGCCCGCAGAGCAGCGGGGTACAGTCATTCCGGGAACGCTGTTCAGGTACAGCAGATGAAGGCCCCCGGCAGAGCCGGGGGCCTTCATCATCTTCTTCTATGAATTAGTACGAACTCCGTTGAGTAGAGCCACCCACTCCGGACTTGCGAACGTCAGGTGACCTAGCTCACGATTCTGAGTGTCGCGCACTGCCGCGCCGGTGGGGAGGTCAGCGACCTCCACGCAGTCTTGTCCTCGGCCGGTGCTGTAGGACGACTTGCGGAAGATGAGGTGGGAACGCTCAGGCATCTTGCCTCTTCTACTGGGTGCTCAGCTTGTTCTCCAAGAATGCCACCGTCTCCTCGGTGGTAAGTGCTACTGCTTGGGCAGCCGTGAACAGGCGCTCATAATGGTCAACCTCCTCCTCGTCCTCAAGGAATAGCCCGCTCAGAGACTGTTCCAAGTACACGATCGAGGGGTCGTTAGGGAAGACCATCACTACGAACGAACCAGACAGAGCCGGGTGTGGGCCAGCGTCATCCGTAATGATCTGAACCTGTACCGGCGGCTTCGGGGCCAAGAGATGGCGGATCTGCTCCTTCAAGACCTCGCCGGTGACCTTGTGGAACGCTGCCTCATCGACGAGGACGGTCAGCCTAGGGGCATCCGATCGATCCAAGATGGACCTTCTCATCATTCGAGCGTCCACTCGCCGGGCAACCTCTCCGGCATCAGTGACCCCACTCCCCGGATGACGGCTTCCGCGTACCCGGGGGTCTGGAGTAGGCCAGGGATGACGCCGAGTTGGAAGCTCCGCATCTCGTTGGCCTCGGTTTCAAGGTCGATGTAAGCAGCGGTCCCGAACTCGGCCTTGTAACCGAACCACCATCCAGTCTGTGATGCTTCGGCGGCCAGTGTGACGAAGGCGGACCGTTGCTCAGTGTCGGTGACCCCGTAGACATCGAGCAGGGTCAGTAGGTCTACCTCTCGAACCCGTTGGACCTTCCGGTTCTCGATGCGCGTGATCTTTGCGGCAGACCAAGGGCGTTCTGGCCTGCGCTTCTTTGCTTCCTTCGCGACTGCGTCGACGGTCATGCCCCGGTTCGCGCGCAGGGTGAGCAGCTGGCGCGCAAGACGTCGGCGGCGAAGCGTGGGACTGGCGGCCAAGTCGTCGCTCCTCGATGGAGAGGTCCTTTGGGATCGAGATTCTACGCGCCGAGGTATTTTATGCGACATTCTTCGCACCATTCACAGTCGTCTGATGTATCCCCTAGAGATTGTGTCACTTGCTTCATAGTGAATATTGCATTTTCGACTGCACTCAGGCAGCATGTGACTACCTGAACAGTCGCTGGACCTCCCATCCGGCATCCCGTACCGGAGGTGTGCGCCGTGGCGCCCCGTTCCCTGACACTCTCCGCGCTGGCATGTGTGTGCCATCTCGCGTCCGTGGCGTTCCATCGCCGTCGTCCCCGGCAGGCTGCGCGTGTGCGTGCCTTCGCCGCCAACCCTCCCCGCCGCACCACCACGTCTTGCTCTCGTCGTCCGTTGATCCCTGCGCCCAGGAGGCCGATCGATTCCGTCCCCTTGCAGGTCCTGGAGGTCGTCCTGTCCGGGCTTCGACGGTTGGCGGTGGCCACGTGAGCGTGTTCTCCCCGAACTGACCTCCCGCGAGGCCACAGTCCCTCTGGCCAGCTTCATCAAGCCCTTCCACGCCCACTACTTCTCCCGGACCGTGGGCACCCCATTCCGCAAACGCAAGTACGCCTTCGCCGGACTCCCCAGCCTCATGCCCCTGGTCCGCGCGTTCCTGGACACCAGCGCCGCCGAACGCTCCCCCGACTTCCGGTTCCTGTTCACGCTGCTCGGGTCGGAGTTGGCGAACAACGCCATCGCGCACTCGCTGTCGAGTGAGCACGGACAGACCTACTCACTCACCGTGGACCGGGGTGCGACGGGGATGACGTTGACCTGTCAGGACCAGGGCACCCGGCACCCCATGGCTTCAGGACCGCTCACTGCCACCGATCTCGTCGCGCTCCAGCCTGACGCGGGTCCGGGCATGGGGCAGGGGATCGGGTTGGGGTTGGTCAACGCGTTGGCGGATCGGTGGGGGACAACGGCAACCCGAAGTTCCGGCAGGTCTGGTTCCACCTGTCCTACGACCTCACCCACAACCCATGGACCCAGATCGAGGGAGAGCAGTGATGCTGGACATCGACACCAGGGACCTGCTGGCGGTGGCCGAGGACGCCCTGACCGCCCCCACTCATCTGACTCCGGCGCAGGAGGACGTGTGGCACAACCACACCCTGCGCAACCGCCTCCCCCTGGTCCTGGAAGCCCTGCGGATCGCGCGGGAGGAGAGCGACGCGCAACGAGCGATGCAGCTGATCGACCAGGCCATCCACGACCACCCCGCACCCACCCGGGTACCCGGCAACCGGCCCGTGGCGAGGACGGTTCCGAAGCTGAACAACGCCTACGCAGAGTCGCTGCCGATCCCTGAGCACGTGCTCTGCGCGCTGCTGCACAAGCACTGGAACATGACCGTGGAGGGCCAGGTCCCCAACGAGACCTTCGTGGCCCGCCGCCCCCTCGGATGGTCCGGTGACGGCGACCCCTACGAGCGGATTACCGCACCCAACCGCACCGAACTCCTGAGGCTGCTCGCCCACCGCCACCTCGGTGTTCACAGGAGTGACCCGGAACCTCCGCCCGCTGCCTGAGAGGCCCCGAAGCCAGTCCATGAAAAAGCTCTGGCGGGTGCGACAACACCCCCAGAGCAGGCCGACAACAACCACCTGCTTAGAGAAAGCGATTGCCGACATGGCCATTGTGCCGCACACCCCTGCCCTCGACCACACGAACAGCCCTCCCGAGAACGCGCCCCGGTGGGAGTGCCGCGTCTACCCCGGACAGCTCTCCCAGATCAGCCGGGTCCGCGCCGACCTCACCGTGGACCTGGACCGGATGACCAACCTTCCGGTCGAGGCGAGGGAGGAGATGGTGTTGTGTCTGAGTGAGATGTTCGCCAACGCCTGCGAACACTCCCGATCCGGACAGGACCCCGACGGCAGGGTGGTCCGCACCCTCGACCTGCCCCGGCCGGGCGCTGTGCGGGTCTCGATCATCGATGACGGCACCCGCACCAGCTCCACCACGGACACCGTTCCGAAGGTCCCGCGTAGGCGCACCCGCCAGCAGAGGGAACGCGCCGAACGCGGACGCGGCCTGCTCATCCTCGACCACCTCGCTACGCGGTGGGGGTTCCGGCCGGTGCTGGACTTCCCATTCTGTGCTGGGTTGGGCACTGTGATCTGGGCCGAGTTCACCCACCCCGCCCTGGTCTCTGGTGGGGGCACCTGTGGTGGTGTGCGATGACCGGCAGTGTTCAGGTCAGCCCGGAGATTCGGTCGGTCCTGACCGCACCCCGAGGCCACCGCTTCCCCGGACGAACACACGCCCACCCCAGCCAGGAGTCCCGGCCCTGGAATCAGCGTCCGCCTGGACCGAGACCCACCAGGACCGACAGGAACGCCTGCTCCGTCAGATGGGCGACAACCCCCGAGTGGCGTACATGCTCGAACACGGGCCCCTCCCGCACTGGGTCAAGGTGGCCCGCCACCACCGCGAACAAGCCGCACAAGAAGCGGCCGAAGCCGCGTCCCACGCCGAATCCGAGCCGGAACCGGTTCCGCCCCGGGGCCGCCACCGCGCGCCCCGCCCCTGGTGGGTATGGCCCGCCACAGCCATCAGCTCCACCCTGCTCCTGGGCCTCAACGCCCTGGACATCGTGGGCCAGAACCTCACCCACCAGATCAGCTTCCTGACCTAGCCGACACAGGACCGGGGCCCGGCGGCGAAGTCGCCGGGCCCCACCACCCCGCAGCGGTGAGCTCCATGAATTCGCGCTCTCCGGGGAGAGGGCCCGCTCCGCTGGACGCGCGGACCCTCTCCCTCTCACGCGTCAGCGTGATCACGAACGGGCGTGAACCAACGCCAGTGCTCAGCCGCCGCAGCACCCCGACCCCGACGCCGGGCTCGGAACCGGGCTCTGGGCGGGCTGGGCCGGGTTCGGGACGTCCTCGGCCCTGCCGCGCTGGTCACTGTCGGCCTTCACCACGTACACCTCCCACGGCTCCCTGCCGGGGCCGTGCACCCACACCTTGTCCTGGACCGCGTAGCAGCACGACGTGTCGTTCTCCTCGAAGGTGGCCAGGCCCGCTTCCTTGAGCCGCTCGGTGGCGGCGTCGACCTGAGCCGAGTCCTCGACCTCCACCCCCAGGTGGTCCAGTCGGGTCTCCTGTCCGGGCTCGCCTTCGATGAGGACCAGCTTGAGCGGGGGCTCGGAGACGGCGAAGTTGGCATACCCGGGGCGGCGCTTGGCGGGTTCGACGCCGAAGAGCTGCGTGTAGAAGACCACCGATGCTTCGAGGTCGGCGACGTTGAGGGCGAGCTGCACACGGGACACGGGGGACCTCCACAGGCCTTGTATCGAAATCCGTCGATGCAAGGTTGCGGGTTGTTTCGAAGTTTGTCAACATAGACGCATGTCGAATCAAGAGCGCACGGCCGATGCTCCCGCTTCGGTCCCCGGCACGGTCGCGGACTGCTGCCCCGGCCTGCTGACCACCCCGCTGGACGAGGGCGAGGCTTCGGAACTCGCCAGGGTCTTCAAGGCCCTCGGTGACCCCGTGCGGCTCCGACTGCTGTCGATGATCGCCACCCCGGACGGCGGCGAGGTGTGCGTGTGCGACCTGACGCCCGCCTTCGACCTCTCCCAGCCCACCATCTCCCACCACCTCAAACTGCTGCGCGAGGCCGGACTCATCACCGCCGAGCGGCGCGGCACCTGGGTCTACTACCGGCTCGTGCCCGCCGCCACGGACCGCCTGGCCGCGGTCCTCACCCGCCGCACCGCGACGGCGGCCGGAGCGTGAGCGCCCCCGTCCAGCCGAGTACCGAGACGGGTGTGGTGCGCCTTCCGGTCCTGGACCGCTACCTGACGGTGTGGATCCTGATCGCCATGGCCGCGGGCCTGGCCCTGGGCAGAACGGTCCCCGGTCTGGGGCAGGCCCTGGCCGGGATGGGCGTGGCCGGGGTGTCGGTGCCCATCGCCCTCGGACTGCTGGTGATGATGTACCCGCCGCTGGCCAAGGTCCGCTACGACCGCCTGGGAACGGTCACCGGCGACCGGCGCCTGCTCGTCACCTCGCTGGCGGTGAACTGGATCGTCGGTCCGGCGGTGATGTTCGCCCTGGCCTGGCTGTTCCTGGCCGACCTCCCCGAGTACCGCACCGGCCTGATCATCGTCGGACTCGCCCGCTGCATCGCGATGGTCATCATCTGGAACGACCTCGCCTGCGGCGACCGCGAGGCCGCCGCCGTCCTGGTCGCGCTCAACTCCGTGTTCCAGGTGGTCGCCTTCGGCGCGCTGGGCTGGTTCTACCTGGTGGCCCTGCCGGGGTGGCTGGGCTGGGAACAGGCCGTGCTTGAGGTGTCCTTCGTCGACATCTCCGTCTCCGTCCTGGTCTTCCTCGGCGTTCCGCTCCTCGCCGGATACCTCACCCGCCGCCTGGGCGAGCGGGCGCGCGGCCGCGACTGGTACGAGAACCGGCTGCTCCCGAAGCTGGGCCCGTGGGGGCTGTACGGGCTCCTGTTCACCATCGTGGCGCTGTTCGCCCTCCAAGGCGAGGCGATCACCTCCCAGCCCTGGGACGTGGTCCGTATCGCGGCCCCGCTGCTCGTGTACTTCGTGCTCATGTGGGCCGGGACCCTGATCCTGGGGCGCCTGCTGGGCTTCACCCACCCCCGATCGGTCACGCTGGCCTTCACGGCGGCGGGCAACAACTTCGAGCTGGCGATCGCCGTGGCCATCGCATCCTTCGGCGCCGCCTCGGGACAGGCCCTGGCCGGGGTGGTGGGGCCCCTCATCGAGGTTCCCGTCCTGATCGCCCTGGTCCACGTCGCGCTGTGGTCGCGACGGTTCTTCCCCACGAGGAGGTGCGCGGTGTCCGGCGCTGAGATCCCGCAGGTGCTGTTCGTGTGCGTGCACAACGCCGGACGCTCCCAGATGGCCGCCGCCTTCCTCCAGCACCTGGGCGCGGGGAGGGTGCGGGTGCGGTCGGCCGGTTCGGCCCCCGCCGACACCGTCAACCCCGCCGTCGTGCGGGCCATGGCCGAGGTCGGCGTCGACATCGCCGCCAACGTGCCGAAGGTCCTCACCACGGACGCGGTCCGCGCTTCGGACGTGGTGATCACCATGGGCTGCGGAGACGCGTGTCCGTTCTTCCCGGGCAAGCGCTACCTGGACTGGAGCCTGCCCGACCCGGCGGGACAGGGCGTGGAGGCGGTGCGGCCGATCCGTGACCGCGTCCGCGTCCTGGTGGAGGAGCTCCTGGAGGAACTGGCCCCGCCCGGCCGGTGACACGGGGGAGACCATCCCCGTGGGGCGCGGATGAGGGCGCAGTCAACCCTTCATATCTGGCGCTATGGAGGGTTGAGACCCCTCCCGTGTGGAACCACCGTTTCACCCAGCGGGGAACGTCACTCCGGTGAGCTCCTCCGAGACGGTCCACAGACGTTGTTGGGTGGCCTGGTCGTGGGAGTCGGGGCTGGAGGTGACCAGCTTGGGGTACCCCGGATCTCGCCCCGGTTGCCGGGACCGTAGTACTGCCCGCCGAGCACGTCCGGGTCGGTGGCGGCCCGCAGTGTGGGCAGGGCGCCCATCTCTGGCCTCTGGGTGAGCACCGGCGCCAACCAGGTGACGGGCAGCCGAAGTGCGGCGGGTGTGTTGCGCAGGAGCTCGGTGTTGGACATGCCGGGGTGGGCGGCCACCGCGATCGTGGTGCCGTGCCGTTCGATCCGGCGCTGCAACTCGTACGTGAACATCAGGTTGGCGAGTTTGGCCTGGCCATAGGCGCCGACCCGGCTGTACGAGTTCTCCCACTGCAGGTCGTCGAAGTGGATGGCGGCGCGGATGCGGTGGCCGGTGCTGCTGACCGTCACGACGCGGGACCCGGGAACAGGCAGGAGCCGGTCCAGCAGCAGTCCGGTGAGGGCGAAGTGGCCGAGGTGATTGGTGCCGAACTGCAGCTCGAAGCCGTCGGCGGTGGTCTGCTTCGGGGTGTACATCACGCCGGCGTTGTTGATCAGAAGGTCGATGCGCGGATGGTTGGCGCGCAGGTCGACCGCGGCGGAGCGGATCGAGTCCAGGGAGGCCAGGTCGAGGGCCTGGACGGTGACGTCGCCGGTGATGCGAGAGGCTGCCTGTCTGCCCTTCTCGACGTCTCGGACGGCCAGGACCACAGCCGCCCCGTGCTCGGCGAGCATCCGAGCGGTCTCGAAACCCAGCCCGGTGTTGGCTCCGGTCAGGATCGCCACCCGGCCGTGCTGATCGGGGACGTGTTCCTCGGTCCAGTCGCCGCTCATGGCGCGCTCCTAAAAGACTGGTGGTCTATTATTGAGACCAACCTAAAGAACCGGTGGTCTGATGTCAAGAGACCGGCGGTCTTCAAGCTAGGTTGGGGGCATGACATTCCAGCGGGCGCGAAGCGAGGAGCAACGCCAGATCCGCCGCCGAGCGATCCTGGACACGGCGGCGGCGATGCTCGACGAGATGCCTGTGGCCGAGGTGAGCCTCAACGAGCTCAGCCGACGGGTGGGTCTGGCCAAGTCGAACGTCCTGCGGTACTTCGACTCGCGTGAGGCCGTGCTGCTCGAACTGCTGGACGATTTCCTGGGTGACTGGCTCGCCGAGCTGGCGGAGGAGCTGGCCGCGGGCATCGAGGCACACGCGGCACCAGAACTGCGGGCGGCCCAGCTGGCTGAGGTCCTCAGCCGGTCACTGGCGAACCGGGGGTGCTGTGCGACCTCTTCGGTGCGCAGGGCGGCGTCCTGGAGCACAACGTCTCGGTCGAGGTGGTCAAGCGGCACAAGCGATCCTCCCTCGCCAGGCTCGCGACCATGTCCGAGCTCGTGCGCCGCCACGTGCCCGAGCTCGGCGACGACGCTCAACTGTTCTGCCTGACGAGCCTCATCTCGGCGGGCGCCCTAGCGTCCTACACCCCACCGTCGCCCAGCCTCCTCGCCGCCTATGCGGACGAACCTGCCCTCGGTGCGCTCCACATGGAACTGCGTGATGCTCTACGCGTCGCCTTCACTTCGATGCTCCTGGGCGTGCTGCCGCGCTCCTAGGCCCTTCCACCCGCCACGAGGAAGGCGGATCGGACCAACCCGGTCCGTGGACTTCGCCCATGGGGCGGTCGACGCCCCGAAGGGCGTCAGGCGACGGAGTCCCGTTTCCACGAGAGTCCGCAGCAGGTAGCGCGGGCCGTGGCTTCCACCCGGCGAGGAAGGCCACGGCCCGAACCTCGTCAGCCACCCTGGACACAGCCGGAAGGCACACGGAGAAGGAAGCCATCTCCGAGCGTCGTACCCCCGCGCTACCCTCCACGCCATGCTCGTGGACTCGATCACCCTCCAAGCCGACGATCCCCCCACCCTGGCCCGCTTCTGGTCGGAGGCCCTGAGGGTGCCGATCGTGCGGGGAGAGCCCGCCGGGCTGCTGCTCGCGACTCCGGGCGTGCCGCTACGCCTCATCCCGGCCCCCTCCACCTCTCGGTCGGAACCGGCCATCACGCGGCTGCACCTCGACCTCAGCGGCGGGAGCGACCACCGCTCCTGGGCCCGAACCCTGTGCTCACTGGGCGCCTCCCCCGCGACGTGGGGCAGGGCGACGTGCCGTGGGAGGTGCTGGCCGACGTCGAGGGAAACCTCTTCTGTGTGATGCCCGGCGATCGCTACGAGGAGGCCGGACCCGGACTGGGATCACTGCCCGTGGACTCCGCGCGCCCTCGGGCCGACCGGGACTTCTGGGCGCGGATCACCGGCTGGACACCCACCGAGAAGGGCCACCCGGAGCTGCGGCCCCCGCACGGCCCCGGCATCCGCCTGGCGTTCTGCGACGAGCTCGGACCCAAGCCCGCGAACGAACCGAACCTCATGGGCCCGGCCCTGCGTCTCGAAGAGCACGAACGCGAGACCGACGCCCTGGAACTGTTGGTGCACGCGGGCGCGGTTCGTGTGGAAACCGAGGACGAGGCCCCCTGGCACCTGCTGGCCGACCCTTCGGGAAACGAGTTCAGACTTCTGAAACCACTGCGCTGAGTTCTCGTGCTCGGCCCTGATCGGGGCGGGCAGGAGTGAATACCGGCCATGCCCTATTCGGCCTGATGGGTGATGTGTTTCGGGGACAGCGCTCGAACGAAGGGGCCGATGTTGTCCGTGTCCGATTCTCGCGAGGAGGTGGTCGAACCGCGCAAACCACCGAGCCCCGGAGGGCATCCCACGGGGTGACATCCCCCCGACCCTGGAGCCCCCATGGCCTACACGTCCTCCGGCGAGAGCAGTCCCGGAACCGCCCTCGCCGTCGCCATCCTCACGCTCGTGTGCTGCAACCTGATCGGCGGCGTCGTCGGTATCGCCTTCGCGGCGGTGGCCATGGGCAAGGAGGACGAGGAGGAGCGGGCCCGCTTCACCGGCTACGCCTGGACGGCGATCGTCATCGGCCTCGTGCTGAGCGGGCTGGGCATCCTCCTGATCCTCTGAACCGGCACGGCGACAACCCGTACACACGGCGAGGGGCCGTACCGGTGCCGGTACGGCCCCTCGCCGTCGCTCAGGCCGGTTGGTCCGCCCCGCCGGTCGTCACGGACAGCCGGTCCAGGGAGTCGTCCACGTCCACCCGGATGGTGTCCCCTCGGTCAACTCACCCGAGAGCAGCTCACGGGCGAGCGGGTCACCGATGCTGGACTGCACCAGACGGCGCAGTGGCCGGGCACCGTAGTTCGGGTCGTAACCGGTCAGGGCCAACCACTCGCGGGCCGCCGGGGTGACGCTCAGGGTCAGCTGACGGTCGGCCAGACGCCGAGCCAGCTTGTCCACCTGGAGGTCGACGATCCGGGTCAGGTCCTCGGTGGAGAGCGCGTCGAACATGATCACGTCGTCCAGCCGGTTGAGGAACTCCGGCTTGAACGTGGCCCGCACGACGTCCATCACGCGTTCCCTGCGCGTGGCCTCCTCCAACGACTGGTCCACCAGGAACGGGGAACCGAGGTTGGAGGTGAGGATGAGGATGGTGTTGCGGAAGTCCACCTGGCGTCCCTGGCCGTCGGTGAGGCGCCCGTCGTCCAGCACCTGGAGCAGGGTGTCGAACACCTCCAGGTGCGCCTTCTCCACCTCGTCCAGCAGCACCACCGTGTACGGGCGACGCCGCACCGCCTCGGTGAGCTGGCCGCCCTCCTCGTAACCCACGTACCCGGGAGGCGCGCCCACCAGCCGCGACACCGAGTGCTTCTCCGAGTACTCGCTCATGTCGATGCGCACGATCGCGCGCTCGTCGTCGAACAGGAACTCGGCCAGCGCCTTGGCCAGCTCGGTCTTGCCCACACCGGTCGGACCGAGGAACAGGAACGACCCCGTGGGACGGTCCGGGTCCGAGATCCCCGCGCGGGCGCGGCGCACCGCGTCGGACACCGCCTGGACGGCGTCCCTCTGCCCGATCAGCCGCTGTCCCAGCTCGTCCTCCATGCGCAGCAGCTTGGAGGTCTCGCCCTCCATGAGCCGCCCGACGGGGATACCGGTCCAGGAGGAGACGACGTCCGCGATCTCGTCGGCGCCCACCTCGTCCTTGACCATGGTGTCCCCGGCGCTGGCCTCGGCCCTCTCCTCGGCCTTGGACGCCTCCTCGACCTGCTTCTCCAGTTGCGGGATCTCCCCGTACATCAGCCGGGACGCCTCCTCGAAGCGGCCCTCGCGCTCGGCCAGCTCCGCCTTCGTACGCATCTCGTCCAGCTGGCCCTTGAGGTCACCGACCCGGTTCAGCCCCGCCTTCTCCTGCTCCCAGCGCGCCACCAGGCCGTTGAGGTGCTCCTGGCGGTCCGCGAGGTCGGCGCGCAGCCGCTCCAGCCGCTGCTGACTCGCGGGGTCGGACTCCTTGTCGAGCGCCATCTCCTCCATCTTGAGGCGGTCCACCGTGCGGCGCAGCTCGTCGATCTCCACCGGGCTGGAGTCGATCTCCATGCGCAGCCGGGACGCCGCCTCGTCGATGAGGTCGATCGCCTTGTCGGGCAGGAACCGCGCGGTGATGTAGCGGTCGGACAGCGTCGCGGCGGCCACCAGCGCGGAGTCCGAGATCTGCACCTTGTGGTGTGCCTCGTAGCGACCCTTGAGGCCGCGCAGGATCGCGATGGTGTCCGCGGCAGACGGCTCGCCCACCATGACCTGCTGGAAGCGGCGCTCCAGCGCGGGGTCCTTCTCGATCTTCTCCCGGTACTCGTTCAGGGTGGTCGCGCCCACCATGCGCAGCTCGCCCCGGGCCAGCATCGGCTTGAGCATGTTGCCCGCGTCCATGGCGCCCTCGGCCGCGCCCGCCCCCACCATGGTGTGGAGCTCGTCGATGAACGTGATGACCTGGCCCTCGGACTCCTTGATCTCCGAGAGCACCGCCTTCAGCCGCTCCTCGAACTCACCCCGGTACTTGGCGCCCGCCACCATCGCGGACAGGTCGAGGCTGATCAGGCGCTTGCCGAGCAGCGACTGCGGCACGTCACCCGCCACGATGCGCTGGGCCAGCCCCTCGACCACGGCGGTCTTGCCCACGCCGGGCTCACCGATGAGCACCGGGTTGTTCTTGGTGCGTCGGCTCAGGACCTGGATCACCCGGCGGATCTCGCCGTCCCGGCCGATGACCGGGTCCACCTTGCCCTCGCGGGCGCGCTCGGTGAGGTCCACACCGAACTTCTCCAGCGACTGGTAGGTGTCCTCCGGGTTCTCCGAGGTGACCTTCCCGGTGCCGCGCACCCGCTCGAAGGCCTCCAGCAGCGTCTCCGGGGCGGCACCGGCCTCGTTGAGCAGCCGGGCCGCCTCACCGCCGTCGGTGGCCAGGCCGACCAGCAGGTGCTCCGTGGAGACGTACTCGTCCTCCATCTGCTGCGCGCGCTGGGCGGCGGTGTTGATGGAGACGATGAGCTGGCGCGAGGAGGACGGCGAACTGACCGTCGATCCGGCCGCCTTGGGCAGGGCGCTGATCGCGGCCTCGACCTTGTCCTTGAGCTGGTCGGGGTTGGCGCCGCCCTCCTTGAGCAGCGGACGGGTGATGCCCTCCGCCTGGTCGAGCAGGGCGTTCAGCAGGTGCAGCGGTTCGGTCTGCGGGCTGCCGTCGGCGGTGGCCTCGCGGATCGCGGCGGCCAGGGCCTCCTGGCTCTTCCGCGTGAGCTTGTAGTTCATGTCCGGTTACCCCTTCCACAGAATCTGTTACTCAGAGTGATCATGCGAGGGCGCCTGAGACCGTTCCCCGAACGGTGGCCCCCGGGTCCGTCAGCCCCGGCCCGGACCGCCCCGGCCGGGCTCGTCCCGACCGGTCCGACCGCCGGGACCACCCGGCCCGCCGGCCTGACCACCCGGCCCCCGGAGCCCTGGCCGCCCGTCGGGCCGCCCTGCCCCTGACCACCGGAACCGCCCTGGCCCCCGGCCCCTGTCCACCGGGGCCGGGCTGGCCGCCGCCCTGACGGCCCTGGTCGGGGTCCTCGGGCTCGGCGGTGTTGAAGATCGTGACGCGGGTGCGGCGCACCAGCTCCCCGCGCACCGGCCCGCCCTCGGGACGGGCCGGACGGCCCCGCCGGGACACCGCCCGGCGGGCCGCCTCAAGCTCGTTGGCCAGGTGGAACGCCTGCTCGCGCAGCTGCTCCACCTCGTGCTGCAACTCCAGGATCCGCTTGATCCCGGCGAGGTTGATGCCCTCCTCCTGCGACAGGCGCTGCACCTCGCGCAGCGTCCGCACGTCGCGCATGGAGTAGCGACGGCCCCGACCGGACGTGCGGCCCGGAGAGACGATCCCGAGCCGGTCGTACTGCCGCAGCGTCTGCGGATGCATCCCGGCCAGCTCAGCGGCCACCGAGATCACGTAGACCGGTGCGTCGGCGCCGAAGGCAGGATCGTTCACGTTGTTCACGCGCCCTTCGCCCGCGCTTCGAGCCCGTCGCGCGGGTCGTAGTCGGAGGTGGCCGCGCGGAACTTCTCCAGGGCCTCGCGGGCGTCGCCGTTGAGCGTCCTGGGCACGTCCACCTCGAAGGTGACGAGCATGTTGCCCGCGGTGCCGTCCTTACGGGTGGCGCCCTTGCCGCGGACCCGCAGCGTGTGCCCGTTCTGGGTACCCGGCGGCACCTTCACGGTCACCGGGAAGCCGCTGAGCGTGGGCACCCGGACCTCGGCGCCCAGCGCCGCCTCGGGGAAGGTCACCGGAACCGTGATGGTGACGTTGTCGCCGCTCCTGCCGAACACCGGGTGTCCCTTCACGTGGACGACGACGTAGAGGTCACCGTTGGGGCCGCCGTGCTCGCCGGGAGCGCCCTTGCCCTTGATACGAATGCGCTGGCCGTCGCTGACCCCGGCCGGAATGCGGGTCTGGATGGTGCGGGTGCTCTTGCCGCGTCCGCTGCCGGTGCAGGTCGGGCAGGGGTCGTCGACCACCAGGCCGCGTCCCTTGCACTCGCTGCACGGCTCGGACAGCGAGAAGCCGCCCAGGTTGGTGCTGTCGTGCCCGGTGCCGCTGCACTTGGGGCACATACGCGGGGCCGTGCCGGCGCGCGCTCCCGTGCCCTTGCAGGTGGGGCACGGGGCCTCGCTGCTCAGCTGGAACGAACGGGTCACCCCGTCCGCGGCCTCGCGGAAGCTCAGTGTGGTCTCGGTCTCGATGTCGGATCCGCGCCTGCTGCGGGTGGCGGTGCCGCCCCGCCCGCGGTTGCCGAACAGTCCGCCGAAGAGGTCGCTCAGGCGTTCCCCGCCCGCGGCCCCGCCTCCGCCGGTGCTCTGACCGAAGATGTCGCTCATGTCGAACCCGCCGGGACCGGCGCCGCCCGGCCGGTACGACCCGCCGAACATGGAGCGCGCCTCGTCGTACTCCTTACGGCGCTTCTCGTCCGAGAGGACGTTGTACGCCTCGGAGATCTCCTTGAAGCGGTCCTCGGCCCGGGGGTCGTCGGTGTTCGCGTCCGGGTGGTTCTCCCGGGCCAGCTTGCGGTAGGACGACTTGATCTCGTCCTTGGAGGCCGTCTTTGAGACTCCCAGGACCTTGTAGTAGTCCTTCTCCAGGTAGTCCTTGGTGCTCATCGACTGGTGCCTTCTCCCGCTGGTGCCGGTTGCGTCCGATGTTTCCACGTGGCCCCGTACCGCTGGGGTGCCGGGGGCGACCCGGAGCCGTGACCGACGTTCTCACGTCGGCCACGGCCGGGTCACGTCCGCCCCGGGCCTTGCGCTGTCGCGTCGGCCCGGGTCGGGCTACTGCTTGTCCTCGCCCTTCTCGGCGGTGGAGTCGTCGGCGTCCGAGGACGTGTCGGCGGACTCGTCGTCCCCCGCGCCCTCCATCGGCTCACCGACCACCACGCGGGCGGGGCGCAGAACCCGCTCACCCATGCGGTACCCAGGCTGGAACACCTCGATCACCGTCTGGACGGAGATGTTCGGAACCGGAACCAGGGTGAGCGCCTCGTGGACGTTCGGGTCGAACTCGTCGCCCTGCTCGGCGTAGCGCTCCAGGCCCAGCTTGGTGGCCGTGGCCTCCAGGGCCTCACCCACCGCCTTGAACCCGCCGTTGAGCTCCTCGTGCTCACGGGCCCGACCGATGTCGTCCAGGATCGGCAGGAGTTCACCGACGACCTGGGCGGTGGCCGTCTCGCGGACGGCCACGCGGTCGCGCTCGACACGCTTGCGGTAGTTGGCGTACTCCGCCTGCACCCGCTTGATGTCGTTGGTGAGCTCGATGACCCGCTCGTCCGCGTTGATCGCCTCGGTCACCACGGACTCCGGGGTGTCCGGAACCTCGGGGACGTCGTCGATCTCGACCTCCACGACCTCGGGCTCCTCCTCGGAGGCCGCGGCCTCCTCGGCCGACCCGCCCTCGGGCGTGCGGACCTCGCCGGTCTCGGGGTCGATCCTGCGGTTGTCGCGGATCACCGGACCCTGGTCCTCGTCACCCGTCTCCGGGTTGTTCTTGTCCGACGGAGCCATGTCCGACGCTCCCTCCTTCCTCAGCCGTCACCGGCACGTCGCGGTTCAGGAACCCTGGTTGCCCTTGCCGTTGTCCTCGTCGACGATCTCGGCGTCGACCACGTCGGCGTCCTCGGTGGAGGAGTCGGCGTTCTCGGAACCGGGCTGGGCGGCGCCCTCACCCTGCTGGCCCTGGCTGTAGATCGCGGAACCGATCTTCTGGCTGGCCAGCGCGACCTTCTCGCTCGCGGAGCGGATGGCCTCGGTGTCGGTGCCCTCCAGAGCGGTCTTCAGCTCGGCGACGGCGGCCTCGGTCTCGGAGCGGACGTCCGCCGGGACCTTGTCCTCGTTGTCCTTGATGACCTTCTCGGTCTGGTAGACGAGGGACTCGGCGTTGTTGCGGACCTCGGCCTCCTCGCGGCGCTTGCGGTCCTCCTCGGCGTACTGCTCGGCGTCGCGGACCATCTGGTCGATGTCGTCCTTGGACATGGCCGAACCACCGGAGATGGTGACGGACTGCTCCTTGCCGGTGCCCAGGTCCTTCGCGGTGACGCTGACGATGCCGTTGGCGTCGATGTCGAAGGCGACCTCGATCTGCGGGACGCCGCGCGGCGCCGGGGGCAGACCGGTCAGGTCGAAGACGCCCAGCTTCTTGTTGTACTGGGCGATGTCACGCTCGCCCTGGTACACCTGGATCTGCACGGACGGCTGGTTGTCGTCGGCCGTCGTGAAGATCTCGGAGCGCTTGGTCGGGATGGTCGTGTTGCGCTCGATGAGCTTGGTGAAGACGCCGCCCTTGGTCTCGATGCCCAGGGAGAGCGGGGTGACGTCCAGCAGCAGGACGTCCTTGACCTCGCCCTTGAGCACACCGGCCTGGAGCGCGGCACCGATGGCCACGACCTCGTCCGGGTTGACGCCCTTGTTGGGGTCCTGGCCGCCGGTCATCTCCTTGACCAGCTCCGCGATGGCGGGCATACGGGTCGAGCCACCGACCAGAACGACGTGGTCGATCTGGTCCAGGTTGATCCCGGCGTCCTTGATGACCTGCTGGAACGGGGTCTTGGTCCGCTCGACCAGGTCGGAGGTCAGCCGCTGGAACTCGGCGCGGGTGAGCTTCTCGTCCAGGTGCAGCGGGCCCTCGGCGGAGGCCGTGATGTAGGGCAGGTTGATCTGCGTCTCGCTGGAGCTGGAGAGCTCGATCTTGGCCTTCTCCGCGGCCTCGCGCAGGCGCTGGAGCGCCATCTTGTCCTTGGCGAGGTCGACGCCGTTGGAGTTCTTGAACTTCTCCACCAGCCAGTCGACGATCGCCTGGTCCCAGTCGTCGCCACCGAGGTGGTTGTCGCCGTTGGTCGCCTTGACCTCCACGACGCCGTCACCGACCTCCAGGAGGAGACGTCGAAGGTGCCGCCACCGAGGTCGTAGACGAGGATCGTCGCCTCGTCCTCCTTCTCCAGGTGGTAGGCGAGCGCGGCCGAGGTGGGCTCGTTGATGATGCGCAGGACGTTGAGGCCCGCGATCGTGCCGGCCTCCTTGGTGGCCTGGCGCTGCGAGTCGCTGAAGTAGGCCGGGACGGTGATGACCGCGTCGGTCACGTCCTCGCCCAGGTAGGCCTCGGCGTCGCGCTTGAGCTTCTGGAGGATGAAGGCGCTGATCTGCTGCGGGTTGAACGTCTTGTCGTCGATCTGCACCGACCAGTCGGTGCCGATGTGACGCTTCACCGAGCGGATGGTCCGGTCGACGTTGGTGACGGCCTGACGCTTGGCCACCTCGCCGACGAGCACCTCACCGTTCTTGGCGAAGGCCACGACCGAAGGGGTGGTGCGGGAGCCCTCGGCGTTGGTGATGACCGTCGGCTCGCCACCCTCAAGGACCGCGACACACGAGTTCGTCGTACCGAGGTCGATTCCGACCGCACGTGCCATGGTTGTTTCCTCCGTCAAAGTTGAGTCGTTCAGGCGTAAGTTTGCTTCGTCGGGTTGGGGCTGTCAAGTCAGTTGAGTCGACCCCACTCAAGTTACTTCCTACGCCCTGACAACGGGCGGCCCGGCGGGGATGTTCCCGACCAGGGGTGATTTCACGAGGGGAATGGGTGAACCCCGGGACAACTCGGGGACATCCTTGACCTGGAAACCAGGGACCCCGGGGGCGTCTCGGGGTCGCCCTCCGGGGCGGCGCGGGGAGTCGGGGGTCGCGGCGGGGTCGCGGTCCGGTTTCGGGTGTCGCGACACGGCCGGTGTCGGATTCGGGGCCGTGGCGCGGACGCGGCCCGATTGCGGGTGTCGCGACGCGGTCGGGGCGGAGTTCCGGGGTCGGGTGGCCCGGGCCCTGCTCCCGGTCCGCTTTGATGGGGGTGCGCGGTGTGTTCGGGAGGCTCGGGCGCACCCGCGTGGCGGAAGTCGCGTCGCGAGTGGCTACGGTGGCACCCGCCGCCGCGTGGCCGGACCCGGGGCCGGTGGCCGCCGTGCTATTACTCGCTAGTAACATCAACAGGGACCACCGGTGTGTGGCGCACCGGTGACAGAAGCAGGATGGGAGGCCACGGACGATGCATCCTCTGTACTTGACACTGGGCGTCATCACCTCGGTCTTCGCCGTGGTCGCGTTCACCTTGTTCGGTCTGGCCCTTCGCCAGATCGTGCGAACCGTGGGTGTCGGCCGAACGGTGGAGCCGGAGCGGAAGGGACCGTTCGGACAACGGTTCACGATGACGCTCATCGAGATCCTCGGACACACGAGGATGCTCAAGCGGCCGTGGGTCGGCGTGGCCCACTGGTTCGTGATGGTCTCCTTCCCGCTGCTGGTCTTCACGGTGATCGAGGCGCAGGGCGAGGTCTTCGACCCGCACTTCAAGCTGCCGCTGATCCACGACTGGACCCTCTACGGTCTGGCCATCGAGATCATCGCCGGGGCCAGCCTCGTCAGCATCATCGGCCTGACGATCTACCGCCTGTTCAACGGGCCGAAGCGCAAGGGCCGGGACTCCCGCTTCTACAACTCCAGGACGTGGACCGCGTACTACGTCGAGTCCTACCTCTGGGCCCTGCTGATCTCGATCTTCGTGATCCGCGGTCTCAAGGTCGCCATCGGTGACTTCCCCTTCCCGGTCTGGGCCACCCCGATCTCCCACGCCGTCGGCGCGGTCATGCCGACCGGCGCCGCCGTGGCCGAACCCGCGATCGCCCTCGTCGCCGCGTTCAAGCTGATCATCAGCTACCTGTTCTTCGCGGTGCTGTACTTCAAGCTCACCATGGGCATCGGTTGGCACCGCTTCATCGCGCCGTTCAACATCTACTTCAAGCGCAACGCCGACGGCACCCCGACTCTCGGCGCCGCCAAGCAGATGATGGACAAGTCCGGCACCAAGCCCCTCGACTTCGAGGAGGCCGACCCGGACGAGGACCCGTTCGGCGCGGGCAAGCTGGAGGACTTCACCTGGAAGGGCCTCCTCGACTTCACCAGCTGCACCGAGTGCGGCCGCTGCCAGTCCCAGTGCCCCGCCTGGAACACCGGCAAGCCCCTCTCCCCGAAGAAGGTCATCCTCGACCTCCAGAAGCACACCTACGAGAAGGCCCCGTACCTCCTCAAGGGCATCACCGAGGAGACCCTCGCCGAAGCCCCCGACGAGAGCCACGCGGGCGTCGACGTCCTCGCCCTCCTCAACAAGCCGCTGGTCGGCACCGAGGAGGAGGGTGGCGTCATCCACCCCGACGAGCTGTGGTCCTGCACCAACTGCGGTGCGTGCGTGGAGCAGTGCCCGGTCGACATCGAGCACATCGACCACATCCTGGACATGCGCCGGTACCAGGTCATGGTCGAGTCCAACTTCCCGTCCGAGGCCAACACCCTGCTCAAGAACCTGGAGAACAAGGGCAACCCGTGGGGCATGGCCGAGGACCGGCGCATGGACTGGATCGAGGAGCTCGCCTCCCAGGAGAACCCGGTCGAGGTCCCGGTCGTCGAGGACAAGCTCCCCGAGGGCACGGAGTACCTGTTCTGGGTCGGCTGCGCCGGTGCCCTGGAGGACCGCGCGAAGAAGACCACGAAGGCCATCGCGGAGCTGCTGGACATCGCGGGCGTGAAGTTCGCGGTCCTGGGCGGCATGGAGGCCTGCACCGGTGACCCGGCGCGCCGCCTCGGCATGGAGTACGTCTTCCAGATGCTGGCCCAGCAGAACGTGGAGACGCTCAACGAGGCGGGGGTCACGAAGATCGTGGCCAGCTGCCCGCACTGCTTCAACACGCTGGCCAAGGAGTACCCGCAGCTCGGTGGGACCTACGAGGTCATCCACCACAGCCAGCTGCTGGCCAAGCTGGTCGAGGAGGGGCAGCTCACCCCGGTGAACTCGATCGACGAGAACATCACCTACCACGACCCGTGCTTCCTGGGCCGCCACAACAAGGTGTACACGCCGCCCCGCGACATCATGGCGCAGGTGCCCGGCGTCAAGACGCAGGAGATGCACCGCCACAAGGAGCGGGGCTTCTGCTGTGGCGCCGGTGGTGCCCGCATGTGGATGGAAGAGCGGATCGGCAAGCGCATCAACACCGAGCGGGTCGACGAGGCGCTGACCACCAACCCGGACACCGTCTCCACCGCCTGCCCGTTCTGCCAGGTCATGCTCGGTGACGCGATCAACGAGAAGAAGTCGGCGGGCGAGGCCAAGGAGTCGCTGGAGGTCGTCGACGTCTCCCAGCTGCTGCTCCGTTCGGTCAAGGGTGAGAACCCGGCCGCGGGCGGCGAGGAGAAGGAGACCGCCGACGCCCCGTAGCCGTACCGCGTAGCCGTGCCGCGCCGGGGTGAAGCCCGGGGCGGGGCCGCGAACCGCGTCGCCGAGGGGCGGGGTGCCACGTGCACCCCGCCCCCTCCCGCGTGTGGGGGGCGGGGCCGGAGATGGCGGACATGAGTTCCGGAGCGGAGCGCACACCCTCGCGGGTGTCCGGGGCCGGGAGTGGCGGTCATGAATCCCTGGGTGGGAGCGCACCCCCTCCCGCGTGTGCGGGGGCGGGGAGGCGCGTGTCGATACGGCCGTACCGATACGTGGGATCGGATGTGGCGGGCCTGTGCCAGAATGAGCCCGTGCCTAAGGTCGTAGACAGGGAAACCCGGCGGGCTCGGGTCGCCGAGGCGATCCACCGCATCGCCGCCCGGGACGGCCTGGAGGGCGTCAGCGTCCGGGTGGTCGCCGCCGAGGCCGGACTCTCCGCGGGGGCGGTACAGCGGGAGTTCGCCACCAAGGACGAGCTCCTGCACTTCGCGCTGCGCGCCTCCGTCGAGGAGGTGTCCGCGCGCTTCGGCCGGTTCCGGGTCGGCCCGGAGAAGCTGACCGTCGCCGAGGGGCTGCGGCTGGTGCTCCTGGACCTGCTGCCCACCGACGAGCGGCGCTGGGCCCAGACGCGGATCTGGGCCGCCTTCTACGCCCGCGCGGCCGTGGATCCGGTCTTCGCCGGAGTCCTGGCCGAACTGGACGCCCAGGCCCGGACGAACCTCCGCGCCGCCCTGGAGTACGCGCGGGACCAGGGCGAGCTCGCGTCGGGGCAGGACCCGGAGGCCGCGGCGGAGCTGCTGATGGTCATCCTGGACGGCCTGTGGCTCACCTGCGCACGCCTCCCGGAGGGCGCCGACCTCTCCCGGCAGCGCGCGGCGATCGAGTCGGCGGTCCGTCTGGTCACCGGCTGAACCGGGCGTCCCTCGCGCTGCCGCGGACACGGGGCCGGGGCGTGGACGGGTGTTCTGGCCGGGGCGGGAAACGGACGGGGAACGATTGGTGCCCTAGGTCCCGGAAGGAGGTCGCGGGCGGCTTCGTCCCTTCCCTGGGCGGTCCTGACCAGCGCCTTCGTCGAAGTGACGGAATTTCCCGCAGATGTCGGTAAAACGTTTTCCGGATCGGGTGGGCACGCGGTGGTCTCCATTCCACGGCGGCGGCGACGATTTCCGTCCTCCCTGATCAGTGCGGCATTCGTGGTGCCCTGGCGGAGCTGCCATTCGCACCGACGTTCGTCCCGCGCCCGCCCCGGAGATGGGACCCTCGGGACGATGTTTCCCAAGAAGAAGGTAACCAATCTCCGGGAGTTCGGAATCCCCGTTGGAAATTGCCGCATTCCACGGACGCGCCCGATCGGAGTCGTGTAGAACGTTGGTGGACCGCCGAGGGGTCGCGCCCGACATCGTGTTGTGAGGGGACGGGCGCGGCTTCGTCCGGCGGCGTTGGCCGCGCCCGTAGGTGGGTTCACGAAGGGCACGTACGGGTGCGGCCGTGTTCCCGTGGCCCGGCGGAGGGGCCGGACCAAGGGGACGGAACGCGGACGGGCCCCGGGATGACATTTGTCAGCGACGGGGGCGGATGAACTGTCATCAGGGACGGGTGACAGCGACGTCTGTCTGCCGGGGCCCGGCTCGCGGGACTCTGGATCCATGACGACGACAGAGCACGCCGGAGCGACCGCCGCCACCCAGGACCCCACGTCGACCACGGGACCCTCGGTGGTCGTCAGCGACCTCCACCAGCACTACGGCGACTTCGAGGCGGTCAGAGGGGTCTCCTTCGAGATCCGCCCCGGCGAGCTCTTCGCCCTGCTCGGCACCAACGGCGCGGGGAAGACCACCACCATCGAGACGCTGGAGGGCTTCCGCCGACCCAGCTCCGGAACGGTCCGGGTCTTCGGGCAGGACCCCTTCGGCCAGCCCGCCGGGGTGCGCGAGCGGGTCGACGCCGTCCTCCAGGGCAGCGGGCTCATGGAGGATCTGAGCGTCGACGAGAGCCTCCGGCTCACCAGCGACCTCGCCGCCTCCCCCGCGACGTCGAGGAGATCCTCCAGCTGGTCAACCTCACGGACAAGCGCTCCCTCCGCGTCCGCCAGCTCTCCGGCGGGCAGAAGCGCCGCCTGGACCTCGGCTCGGCGCTGCTGACCCGACCCGAGGTCCTCTACCTCGACGAACCCACGACCGGCATGGACCCCGAGGCGCGGCACGAGACCTGGCGGGTCATCAACGACCTCAAGGAGAGCGGGGTGGCGGT
Source organism: Nocardiopsis eucommiae (assembly GCA_018388625.1). Taxonomy (GTDB): domain Bacteria; phylum Actinomycetota; class Actinomycetes; order Streptosporangiales; family Streptosporangiaceae; genus Nocardiopsis; species Nocardiopsis eucommiae. Next base: position 314,336 of record CP074402.1, read on the forward strand.
CCTGCTCACCACGCACTACCTGGAGGAGGCCGAACGCCTCGCCGACCGGCTCGCGATCATGCACCGGGGGAGATCCGGGTGGAGGGCACCCTGGCCGGGGTGCTCGCGGGGTGGGGCGACCGGGTGAGCTTCCTGCTCCCCGGCGAAGTGCGCACCTCCGACCTGCCCGACGTGGCCGGGGCCACGATCGAGGTCGAGACCCGGGACCAGGAACTGTGGGCCACGTACACGGTCACCGGCGGGGACGTGGCCGAGCGCGCCCACCGCGCCGTCGCCGCGCTGATCGCGTGGTCGGCCGAACAGGGGTCGTCCTCCAGCACCTCCAGGTGCGCGGAGCCTCCCTGGAGGACGTCTTCCTCCAGGTCGCGGACGGTGCCGCCGACCTCGTGACCTGAGGACACGGCCCCGATCACGCCGCGCGGCCGGGAGGCATCCGATGCTCTTCGCGCTCTTCGGGCTGCGGACGGTGCGCCGACCTCGTCCAGCGCGGCCCGGGGCCACCCGAGGCCCTCCCACCCCACCCCACCCCGTCACCGGTACCACGCGCCGTGGCGCGACCCCGGCACCAGAACCAGGAGAGACACCATGAGCACGACCACCACCCGGCCCCCGGCCCCGGCGGCCGGACGGGCCGCGCCCAGCACGCTGAAGCAGACCCTGCGCCTGGCACGCACCGAGTTCACCCTCTTCGTCCGGTACAAGACCGCGCTGATGTACCTGGTGCTGCCGCTGGTCCTCTTCGTACCGCTGCTGTCGACGCCCAGCACACCGGTCTTCGGGGGCTTCACCACCCACGAACTGACGCTCGCGTCGGCCGTCATCGGCATCGGGCTGATGCTGGGGATCGGCCACCCCTCCAACGTGTTCGCCGCACGCCGTGAGTCGCTGGTCCTCAAGCGGCTCCGGGTGAGCGGTGTCCCGCAGACGGCGATCTTCGGCGGCGTGACGGTGGTCGTCGTCCTGTTCTCCCTGGCGATGACGGCCCTGGTCCTCGGCGCGGTCGCCGCTCTCGGCGGCAACCTGCCCGCCGACCCCGTGATGCTGGTGGCGGCGGTGGTGCTGAGCTCCGTCGCGATGACCCTCGTGGGTCTGCTCATCACGCCGCTGGTGCGCAGCGCCGAGTCGGCGCAGATGTTCTCGGTGGTGCCCATGATGGGCCTCCTGATCACCAGCGGGGTGTTCCTCCCGCTCGAACTGCTGCCGGAGCCCGTCCGCATGGTCGTGCAGTTCCTTCCGGTCGCCCCGGCCGCCGAGATGGCCCAGGCCGCCTTCACCGGCTACGACGTGTTCGGCGGGTACGAGGGAGCGGAGGCGCTGGGCACCGCCGCCCTGTGGGGCAGCGCGCTGCCGTCGGTCGGCGTGATGCTGGTCTGGATCGTGGTGCTGTCCCTGCTGGTCCGCCGCTACTTCAGGTGGGACCCGCGCCAGCCCTAGGGAGTGTGGTGATGCTCTCGCCGGTGGTGGCGGGCGCCGGGAAGCGATCCGGAAACGCGACCCGGGGCCGGGCAGCGCCGAGGACACGGATCCGGGAGGCCGGGACGGGACCTCCCGGCTCCGTCGTGCGGGGCTGGTCGGGCGGCGGAGGGGATCCGGCCTGTGGACAACGGCTTCGGGGGTCGTGTCGGCCTTACGTTGGAAGCCGGTGCCAGACGCGGGGAGGCGGACGTGGTGGAACGGAGCGGGCGCGTGGCGTCCGTGGCGGGGCCCGGAGCCGCCACGGCGTCCCCGGTGCGGGGCGCGGAGGCGCCCGGGTCGTCGGGGATGAGCCCGGGTTTCGCCCGGAGGATCCGCAGAGCCCGGCTGTACTGCCTGTGGAGCATGGCGGCGTTCCCGTTCCTGGTCCCCTTCTGGGCCGGGAGCGGGCTCGTGGTGGACCTCGCCCACGCCAGCGACATCCTCTCCGGGCAGCCCACGTACGTCCTGGTGCTGGCCGTGGTCCGGATCGTCGCCCTGTTCGTCGCCTCGGTGCTGTGCGCCCTGGCGATGATCCGGATGATCCGGGACCGACTGGACGGCAGACCAAGGCCCGACCGGAACCTGTTCCGGAACACCGTCGCGCTGCTCCTGGTCCTGTGCCTCTTCCTGTGGCACACCCCGAGCGCCCTCGCGGTGGGTGCCTCGGCCGGGGTGCTGGTCGCCTTCCTGACCTCGCGGAGGGACCTGCTGCGCCTCCTGGCGGGGGCCCTCGTGGTGACGGCGGTGGGCGCTCTGATCAGCCCGATCAGGACCCCTCTGCTCCCGGGCTCGGACGGCCTCACCGGGTACCTGGGCTTCTCCTCCAGTCTCCTGGGGCACGGCCTGCTCATGCTCCTCTGGGCGGGGTTCCTGTGGCTCGGTTGTCTTTACACGGTCTGGTTGTGGGACGGCATCCGGCAGGTGACGGAGGGCCAGCAGGCCCGCGCGCGGCTGGCGGTGGACGGGGAGCGGCTGCGCTTCACCAACGAGATCCGGGAGCTGCTCCGGCACCGGCTCGACGCCCTGCGACTCGGTGCCGGGGGCGCCGTGCGGAACGTCCGGAGCGACCCGGAGACGGCGAAGCGGGAGATCGGCCAGGTCCACGAGCTGGCGCGGGCCACGCTGAGACAGGTGCGCTCGGTGGTCCGCGGCTACCGGGACATCGATCTCGACGCGGAGGTGGGTTCGGTCCGCGCCGTCCTGGAGGCCAACGGCACCTTCACGACGGTCTCCGGGCTTGCCGACCTCCGTCTTCCGGCGGACACGTCCGCCCTGGCCGCGTGGGTGGTGCGGGAGGGCGGCACCAACGTCCTGCGGCACAGCCGTGCCCAGCGGTGCCGGATCACCTTCACCGTGGTGCCCGGGCCGGGCCACGGGGGACTGGTCGTGGAACTGGCCAACGACCGGGCGCGGGAGTCCGTCCCGGGCGGGGTCGGGTCCGACAGCGGGCTGGCCGGACTCGCCGAACGGATCGCCGGGGCCGGGGGAACGCTGACGGCGGCGCGGACGGACGACGGCGGTTTCCTGCTCCGCGCGGCTCTGCCCCTCGCGGAACCGGTCCGCGAAGCGACCGGTGCGGGAGGGAACGGCGCGGGTGGGAACGGCGCGGACCCGCTCACACCGGTCGCCGCCGGGCGGGTGCCGGTGGCGTCCGTGCCGGAGGCCTCCGGCACGGACGGAGCTCCGTCCCCGGTGGACGACCCGGAGCTGCTCAGCGACATGGCCAACGACCGGAGGGTCCGGTTCTCCCGACGCATCATCATGGGCCTGATCGGGTTCAACAGCGTGATGATCGTGGGACTGGCCCTCATGGACCTGCGCCTGAGCTCCGAGTTCGGCCTGCCGCTCTGGAGCTCGGTCGTCGGCGGGCTGCTCACCGTGGTGGTCGCGTGCCTGCTCATCCGGCTGCTCCGGGAGCGGGTCGACGGCAACCGGCGGCCCAGCCCGCGACTCTGGTGGATCTCCGTGGGGCTGCTCCTACTGAGCGCGGTGTTCCTGAACAACCCGCCCGTGGTGCTGATCATGATCGGAGCCTGGTGGGGCACCGGGATCTTCTTCACCACCCGTTGGCCCGGCGCGGTGGTCAGCGCGCTGCTGCTGCTCTCGCCCCTGCTGCTGATCCCGACCTTCGGCCCCTTCTTCGCGCCGAACGGAGTCAACCCGTTCGTCTACGGGCTGCTCTGGTTCGTCGCGGTCATCGTGGCCGTCGGCCTCGCCCTGAGCACCTTCGGCACCATCTGGCTGTGGGACATCAGCCGCGAGGCGGTGGCCGGGCAGCGGGCCAGTGCCCAGCTGGCGGTCACCCAGGAGCGGCTCCGCTTCGCCCGGGACATGCACGACCTGCTGGGACACAGCCTCTCCGCGCTGGCGGTCAAGGCGCAGCTGGCCGGACGACTCGTGGACCGGGCCCCGGACCGCGCCGTCAGTGAGATGACCGAGGTCCAGGGGCTGGCCGTCCAGGCGCTCCAGCAGATGCGTTCCGCGGTGAGCGGTGACCGGGAGGCGGACCTGGAGGGTGAGGTGGCGGCGGTCGGCGCGGTCCTGGACTCGGGCGGGACGCGGACCGTGGTCACCGGCCTGGAAGGGCTGGAGCTGCCGCCGAAGGTCGCCGGTCTGGCCGCCTGGGTGGTCCGCGAAGGCGGCACGAACGTGATGCGGCACAGCGACGCGGAGGAGTGCCAGATCAGCTTCCGGATCACGCGGGACGGAACGAACGTGTCACGGGGCCTGGTGGTGGAGGTGCACAACGACAGCGCGAAGGACGAGACGTCCGGGGGAGGCGACGGCAGCGGGCTGGCGGGGCTCTCCGAGCGGGTCGCCCTGGTCGGCGGAACCCTGTCCAGGGCCAGGACCAGGGACGGCGGATTCCTGCTCCGCGCCGTGATCCCGTTCTGACCGTCCGCACGGATCCCCGTGCCTCGCGGTCGCCTCGCCGGTTGCCTGCCTCCTGGGTCGCCGTGTCTCGCGGTCCCGGTCCCGTGTCCCGCGTGGGTGACCCGGTTCAGCGGGGTCACCGGTCCCGCGCGGATCCCCTGCTCAGTGGCCTCCTCTCGCGGTTCCCCTGTCCCGCGGCGCCCTGGACCGGGGCGCCGCGGAACGTCCGGGGGCGTGGGGTCAGACGGTGCCCAGGGTGTCGAAGGCGGCGTCGATCCCCGCCGTGGCCTCCTCGTCGCCGCTGGTGTTGAGTCCGAGCATGAACGCGCCCCGGTCGTCGGTCACCTGGACCACCAGGAACCGGCCGTAGCCGTTCCCGTCGGAGGGATCGCCCAGGGTGGCGCCGAAGGCGGGACGGTCGTCCAGGGTGGTCTCCTCGGAGGGCTCGATCCGCAGGTCCGCGCCCCCGGTGACCAGTTCCCCGGCCATCTCCGTGGCCAGGGACAGCCCGGTGGCCGCGATGGGCTCCAGCGGGCCGAGCTCCTCGGTGCCGGTGACGATCATGGCGTCCGGATCGTCCTCGGATCCGAACACGGTGTACGAGGAGTACTCCGCCGGAACCTGGTCGTCTCCGAGCCGGGCCCACCCCTCACCGGGCAGGACGTAGGCCAGTCCCGACCTGGAGTCGGTGACGGAGCCCTCCCCGCCGGGCGGCGGACCGGATCCGGTGGTCGGTTCCGACTCCTCGGCGGTGTCGTCGGAGGCGGCGTCGTCCCGGGTTCCCGAGCCGTCCCCGTCGGCGCCGGACAGGAACCACCCGATGCCTCCGGCCGTGACCAGGAGGAACAGGAAGGTCACCACGAGCGCGATGGTGAGGGTGACGCGGCGCGCGTTGTCGGGTTCGCGCTCGACACGGCGAGGAGGGCGGTCCGCGGGGGCGCGTGGGTCCGAGCGCTCGACCTCGCGTTCCGGCCTGTCGGGTCCTGCGTGCATCTCGGCTCCTGAGGGGCTGCTGGCCGTTCTGTGGGCTGAGGGGCCCAACAGGGGCAGTACCCAGTACGAGTCGGCGCGGAGCGGGATGAACGTGGCCAGATCAGGCCGATTCTGGACGGTTCGGTTTCCGAAACGGAGACGAGTGGTGCTTCGGGGGCGGGTGTGAACTCAGAGGTGCCAGGCGCGCCAGGGCACGAAGTGCGGCAGGACCACGTCGCACAGCGGACGCGAGGCCGACGCACCGTCCGGGACCGCGCCGTGGACGGGGAGGACGAAGGTGGGCGGGCGATGGCCGTCACGGGCCGGAGGTACCGGTCCCGCGTACCTGGTTTCGGACGGTGTGTCCGGGGCGTCCCCGCCACACGGTCGTTTCGTCCTGCTGGGAGCGGGTTCGCGGGGACTCGGAGCCCCCTGCGGGTGGCTCCCGTCGGGTGAGGTGGTTTCGGACGTCGAGACCGGAGGGTTCCCGGCGTCATCGGTCTCACGGACGCCGTCGCCATCGGGTGGCGGGGCCACGGTGCCGCTGGCCAGGGGAGTCCGGGTCAGGCCCAGCGCGCGGTCGATCTCGGCGGGACTGAGCTGGCGGTCGGTGTCGGCCACCGCGATGAGGACCTCCGCGTACAGCTCGATCTCGTCCAGCGCGACGTGGTCGTGGAGCCGGTCTTCCAGACCCAGGCCGTTCACCACCACTCACCTCCCGGGCACACCCGTGGTCGCAGGACAGGACGTTCGCCCCGCGCGCCGGGGCGATGCGGGCGCGGCGCGACGGAACCGATCCCACAAGGAGAGAGGAGTTCCAGGCTACGGCCGTCGGACCCCGGAGCGCATGACTCTTGTGGGCCAGTGGCGGGCTCATCCGGGTTAGCCAGTGACCCACATCCCCTTGGGGGAGGGGAAGCGGGGGCCTCCCCCATGCGAGTCACGGTCGGCCGGGGTGCCGACCGCCGCTCCGGCGGCCTCCTCACGTGTGGAACCGGGGCCCGGTACGCGGCACTCGCACGTGCCGGGCCCCGCCACGGGCCGTGAGCTCCGTCGTGAGTGGCACCTCCCACCGCCCGGGCCCATGGCGAGGAGGCACGTCCCGCCCCGGGCCCGTCGATCCGTGAGACGCGTCGCGGACCGCTGGGGTGTCGGTGCCCCGCGTCTGCCGGGGCCCATGGTGAGGCGGTACCTCCCGCCGCCCGGGCCCATGGTGAGGAGGCACGTCCCGCTCCGGGCCCGTCGTGAGTCAGCGCCAGATGACGTCCTGGTGCTGGACGGCGTAGGCGGCGTAGGCGGTGGGAGTGTGCTCCAGCACGAGGCGGTCGTCGTCGTTCAGCTCCCGGACGACCTTGCCGGGGAGTCCGGCCCACAGGGTGTTCGGCGGGACGACCTTGCCCGGCGCGACCAGCGACCCGGCGGCGACCAGCGCCCCCGGCCGACCCTCGCCCCGCCGAGGACGATGGCGCCGATGCCGATGAGCGCCCCTCCTCCACGACGGCGCCGTGCACCATCGCCTTGTGCCCCAGGCTGACGTCGTCGTGCAGGACGGCGGGCTGGCCCGGGTCGGAGTGGAGTCCGCACTGGTCCTGGATGTTGACCCGCTCACCGACCACGATGTCCTCGGTGTCGGCACGCAGGACCGACCCGTACCAGACACTGCTCTCGGCACCCAGCCGAACACGTCCCACCACCACGGCTCCCGGGGCGATCCAGGCTGTGGGATGGATCTCCGGCTCACCGAAGGGAGCACTGCCGATCCTGGCCTCCGGGCGCGGTTCCATGGCGGGTCCGTCGGTCGCGCTGTCCATACGTGGGTCCTCTCGCTGGGGTCCTCTGGGGTCGGAGGGCAGGAAGTTGACCGCTACGCCCCCGTACGGGGATGATCGCGCATACCTTAGTAAGAACGTGACCAGGGTCCGCACGGCGATGTGCCTGTCACGGCTCTTGACGCCGTGGCGCAGCGCGTGCCTACCTTGGTCGTTTGGACGGTGCCCACGGCGTCACGCTCCGCTCTCGGCCGGTGCCCCTCATCGGGCCGAGCCGGAGCTCCACGGGGGCATCCGCGGGCGAGCCAGACCGAACGGTCCGACGGGTGCTCCGGCGTCACACGGGTACGGGCGACTCTCACCATCTCTCACCATCTGCGACGCGCAGCAACGGTGTACAAGGACATGAAAGGCACATGAGCGATATGTTGCCGGGCGGCGGACTGCAACAAGACCGGTTTCCGACGGTGCGCAAGGGTGGCTACGACAAGGCGCACGTCGACGACTACTACGTCCGAATGGACAATCAGTTCAAGGACCTCCGCGAACGTCTCCAGCGTATGGACGACGAGCTGGAGCAGTACAAGCGCGACCTCGCGATCGCCCGCGAGAAGGCCCAGGTCAAGCCTGAGCACGAGCAGATCAGCGAGCGCATGGCGGAGATCCTCCGCATCGCCGAGGAGGAGGCCAAGGAGCGTCGCTCCCGGGTCGAGACCGAGGTGAAGGAGGCCCAGAAGAAGGCCCAGGAAGAGGTCGCCAAGCACCGCAAGGACTCCGAGGAGCACGCCGAGCGGATCGTCTCCGCCGCGCGTTCCGAGGCCAACGAGATGGTGGGCGGGGCCAAGAAGGAGGCGGACCAGCTCCGTGAGCAGGCCAAGCAGGAGGGTGACCGCCGCCTGAGCGAGGCCGAGGCCCGCGCCAAGAAGATCCACGACACGGCCGACCGCCGCCTGGCCACGCTGACGGCCACGCACGCCGAGGCGCTGCGCCGACTGAAGGACATGCACTCCACGCTGGCCGACCTGGTCACGGCCGAGGACAAGGCGGGTGCCCTGGAGACCGGTCTGTCCCGCGAGGAGATGGTGTCCGCTCCGGCCGAGGCTCCCCAGGGCCAGCAGAACCAGGGCCAGCAGAACCCCGTGCGGCCGAAGCCGGCCGTCAAGCCCGAGAACCGGGCTCCCGAGGGCAAGGCCTCGGAGGCCGCCAAGGCCGCGGAGGCGAAGGCCCCCGAGGCCAAGGCTGCGGAGGGCAAGGCTCCCGAGGCGCCCAAGCCCGCCGCCAAGCCGGAGCACAAGGAGGAGGCCACCACCAAGCTTCCCCCGCTCCAGCAGGAGCCGGACCAGGCCACCGTGCGCATCCAGCCGCTCCCGAAGCCCGATCAGGGTCAGCAGGACGCTCCCAGGCCCGAGGCGCAGCAGGCTCCGAAGCAGGACGAGGGCAAGGGCGGTGAGCCCAGGCCGGCCGCTCCGCAGCCCCCGCAGGGTGCCCGCTTCGACGCCCCGGCCCCGGGGCAGCCGCACCAGTCGAGCGGTCCACAGCAGGCTCCGGCGGCTCCCCCGCCGACGCCGGGGGTGACCCGGGGATCACCGGCGTGTACCGTCGCCCCGAGGGCGCGCAGCAGCCGCCCGTGAACGACGAGGGCGTGCGGGTCATCCGCAAGCCCTGACTCCGCACCGGACCGGGTTCCCTTCGGGTGCTCGGAGGGTGCGTCACGAGGGCGGGACCAGCCAGTCCCGCCCTTGGTGTTTTGTGGTCAGTTGTAGGGTGACGTCCGCCTTGTCGCAGGCTGTCGGCTACGATGCCGACAGCCATGATTATCCGCGCGGCCATACGGTCCGACCTCGGTGCGATCCTGCGTCTCCTGCGCGAACTCGGTGACACCGCCCACACGCAGAGCGCTCATGTTCGCATGTCCTCCGCCGCCGTACGCGCCTGGACCCGTATGGAGAACGACCCCGACCGCACCGTGCTGGTGGCGGAGCGCCGGGGCCAGATCATCGGGACCCTGGACCTGTTGGTGGTGGCCAACCTGACCCATGACGCCCAGCCCTGGGCGGTGGTGGACAACCTCGTCGTCGACCCCGACACCAGACTCCAGGGCATCGGCCGGGCGCTCATGGAGGACGCGGTGGATCGCGCCGCGCACGCGAGCTGCTACAAGATCGAGCTGCTCTCGCACGAGAGCCGCCAGGGAGCGCACCGCTTCTACGCCGCCCTGGGCTTCGACAGCTCCGCCGCGGGTTTCCGCCGCTACCTCTGAGCTCCGGCGCCGAACCCGGCCCGTGACCCCGGTTTCTACCCCCGTGACCCCGGCCCGTGACCCCGTGCCCCGTGACCCCGGCTCGCTACCCTTCGGCGGCCTCCGAGCGCCGGGCGGCCCGCTTCGGCCCGCCGCCGCGCAGCGGCACGCCCTTCATGAACGAGACCGCGAGCAGACCCAGCGCGGCGATGGGGATACCGGCCACGAACACGCCCTGCATGGCGTGGTCGAAGGCGCCCACGACCACGTCGCGCACGGGGCCGGGCAGCGAGTGCACCAGCTCGGGTGAGCCCTGCGCGGACTCGGCCGCCTGCTCCAGACCCACCGTCAGATCCAGGGCGCCCGAGTCGGTGCCGTTGGCGGTGTCCAGGGCCAGCGCCTCCTGCGCGGCGGTCGCGGCCGAGGCGAGTTCCGCGTTGAGGCGGCTCACCATGACCGCGCCGAAGGCGGCCACGCCCATGGCTCCGCCCAGGTTGCGGAAGAAGGTGACCGAGGCCGTCCCGGAGGCCAGGTCCTTCACCGGCAGCGAGCTCTGGGTGGCCAGCAGCAGGATCTGCATGTTGAGGCCGAACCCGAGGCCCACCAGCATCTGCCCCACGACCACCGTGGTCAGACCGGTGTCGAACTGGTTCAGGCTCAGCACCGTGAACCCGACCACGCACAGCGCCATGCCGACGACGGTGTAGGCCTTCCACCGGCCGGTCCCGCTGATCGCGAAGCCGGAGCCGATCGAGGTGAGCAGGAACGAGCCCACCAGCGGCAGGGTCATCAGCCCGGAGACGGTCGGGGACATGCCGTGCACCATCTGGAGGAACTGCGGCATGTAGATGATGAGGCCGAACATCATCATGCCCACGGTGACGGAGCCCGCCGAGGCCAGCACGAACGTGCGGTCGCGGAACAGGCGGGTGGGGATGATCGGCTCCTTGGCGCGGCGCTCGACCAGGACGGCGGCGACGGTCAGCAGCACCGAGGCGGCGCCCATGGCGTACGCGGGCACGGAGTTCCAGGGGATCTGGGTGCCGCCCAGGCTGAGCAGGACGATCACCGTGCTGGCGGCGCTGAAGATCAGCCCCGCGCCCAACCAGTCCACGGTGGGCCGGTGGCGCGGGGTGAAGGGCATGCGGAACATGAACTGGATGACGCCGAAGGCCACCACGGCGAGCGGGACGGTGATGAGGAAGCACCAGCGCCAGCCGAGGGGCTGTCCACCAGGAAGCCGCCGACCAGCGGTCCGAGCACGGTGGAGACGCCGAACACCATGCCGATCAGGCCGCTGTAGCGGCCGCGCTCACGGGGCGAGACGACGTCGCCGAGGATGATGTTGGGCAGCGTGGCCAGACCTCCGACCCCGAGGCCCTGGAGCGCCCGGGCGGCGATCAGCCAGTTGATGTCCTGCGCGAACCCGGCCGCGAGCGAGGCGACGATGAAGACGCCGAGGGCGATCTGGAAGAGGAGCTTGCGCCCCCAGATGTCCGAGAGCTTGCCCCACACGGGGGTGGAGGCGGTCATGGTCAGCAGGGCGGCGGTCGCCACCCAGGCCAGCCGGTCCTGCCCGCCGAGTTCGCCCATGATCGTGGGCAGCGCGGTGCCGATGATCGAGTTGGTGAGCATCGAGGTGAGCATCGCCAGGACCAGGCCGACCATGATGCGCCGCACGACCTGGCGCGGGGGTACTCGGTCGCGGGTTCGGGAAGGGGTCCGGGGGCGGCCGGGAGGTCCTGGGCGGCGGTTCCGGGGAGGAGCCCCGGACGGTGGATGTCCCTTGTGCTGACTGTTCCATGAGGCCCCCGATTCCGGACGCACGAAAGCCCCACGGCAAGCACACCGGGGGCAAGCATCCACGTCAGGTATATGTAAACGCTGTTGACCTGTCAAATCGGTATCTCTCCAATGCTTCCGGTATGCGTGGGGTGTACCCAGGTGTCAACCTGGAGTACTGAAAGCCAGATTCGCGGCCACCAAGGGGTGTGCAGATGGAGCGTCCGGAAGAGACCGGAACCGGCGCGGAGGCGCCGACGCGTGGCCGTGAGGCGACCCGGGAGCGCATTCTCGCCAGCGCCAAGACACTGTTCACCAGTGAGGGGTACGGTGCGGTCTCCTCGCGCAAGATCGCCTCGCACGCGGGGGTGAACGTCGCCCTCATCAACCGCTACTTCGGCTCCAAGGCCGGTCTCCTCACCGAGATCCTGCGTGAGGACGGCGTCTTCCCCGGCTCATCGAGGAGGGCGCCCCGGAGGACCTGACGGTGCGGCTGGCCGAACACTCCGTCGGCCGCCTGCACGGTGAGGGCACCCCGTTGCAGCTGTCACTGGACGACTCCGCCGGGGACCCCGACCTCCAGTCCGTCTACCAGGGGCGTCTCAAGAGCGCGCTGATCGACCCGCTCGCGGTCTACCTGGGCGGACCGGACGCCCGCGTGCACGCCTCGCTGGTCGCGGCCGTCCTGCTGGGAGTGGGCAGGGTGCGCCGTGTGGAGGGGGCGACGGCGCTGAGAGCCCACGACCGCGAACAGCTCAAGGAGCGGGTCCTGGCCCTGCTGGAGCTCTGCCTGAAGGACTTCGACGAACCGGAGCCCGAGGGCTCCTGATTGGTTGGGGCCGCGCCGCCCCGCCTCCAAGCCGCCCTCGCCCCGAGTCGCGCCGCCCTCGAGGCGCCCCCGTCCTCCCAGGCAGAGGAGGAGCGGGGGCGCGTCCGGGCCGGTGGCACGGGTACCACCGGGGGTTGGCGGACGGTCGGTGGGATTCATGAGAAGCGGGCCGAGTTCTGTGGTTTATGTGAAATTGCGGCCCGGCTTCTCCACCCCTTTCGAGGACTCCGTTGCCGGTTCGGCAAGGCAACTCGCTTCACCGCGTCCGGCTGAGCAGAGTTGGGTACGGAGGTGGTCGACACATGGCCGACGAGTACGGTTCCCTGTCCGAGGAGATGGACGAGGAGTTCTGGAACGAGCGCTACCGCTCCAGCGAACGGATCTGGAGCGGGCGGCCCAACCGGCACCTGGTCACCGAGATCGAGGGGGCCAGGCCCGGGAGGGCGCTGGACGTCGGGGCCGGTGAGGGCGCGGACGCCCTGTGGCTGGCGGCCCGTGGCTGGCGGGTGACCGCGGTCGACATCTCGTCGGTGGCGCTGGACCGCGCGGCGGCACACGCCGCGGAGGCGGGCGCGGGAGTGGCGGAGCGGATCACCTGGCTGCGCGCGGACGTGACCCGCTGGGCCCCGCCGTCCCCCCAGTACGAGCTGGTCACGGTCCAGTACATGCACCTCTACCCGAACCCCCGGGCGCTGTTGTTCGCGGACCTGGCGGCCGCGGTGGCGCCCGGCGGGGAGCTCCTGGTGGTGGCCCACCACCCCAGTGACCTGGAGACGGGGGTGCCGCGTCCGCCGTACCCGGAGCTGTTCTACGAGGGTGACGCGGTGACCGCAGCGCTCACCGAGGGGAGTGGGACGTGCTCGTCAACGAGGCGCGTCCCTCGGAACAGGCCATCGACGGGACCATCTACGTCGTCCACGACCTCGTGGTGCGGGCGCGCCGCCGGGCCTAGATCGTGTCTCCTGGATCGTCCCGCGCCCGCGACACCAGGCCGCCTCTCACCGCGCCGATGAGGATCGGACAGCGGAACCCGGCCGCGCCGCCGCCGTGCGAGGCCGCGGAGCCCGTGAAGCGGCGCACAGTAGGGGAGACGGCCGCTCGCCTGGGTGGCGGCTCCGTCTCTTCCGTCGAGAACGTCCACGACGCCGCTCCCCAGGGCCGCTCGGAGCTCGTCCGCCCGGGGCGGACCGGTGCCGGTCCGGGCTGGCCGGGGGCGGGAGGGGGACCGGCCGCCCCCGGGGAGCCGATGTCGGGGGCGGCCGGTCGGCCTGGTGCGTGCCCAGGAGCGCCCGCCGGGCCACGGGCCACGGCGGGCGGGGCCGGGACGCGCTCGGGACACGACCGGGAAGCGGCCCGAGCCGGGCCGGTCAGTCGCGGAGCTTGGCGACGACGTCGATCTCGACCAGGATGTTGGCCAGGTCCGATCCCACGGTGGTGCGGACCGGGTAGGGGGCGGTGAAGTGCTCTTCGTAGACCGCGTTGAACTCCGGGAAGTCCGCCTTGAGGTTCTCCAGGTGGACCGTGGACTTCACGACGTCGTCCAGTGTCAGCCCGTGCTCCGCGAGCACGGCGGCGACGTTGGCGAGCACCTGCGCGGTCTGCTCGCCCACGGTCGGCGCCACCCGGCCGGTCGCGGGGTCCTGCGGGCCGAACCCGGCCGTGTACAGGAAACCGCCCGCCACGACGCCCTGGCTGTAGGCACCGGCGGGAACGGGGGCCTTGTCGGTCTGGACCGCCTTCTTGGACATGCGTCTCCTTCGGTCGGGTCTCGCGTGCTCCCGTGCGCGCCCGGGATCGTGCGGTCACGCGGGCGGCCCGCGAACACATTTATTGGCAACAAAGTTACCAATTCTCTTTCCTGAAGCGTATCTTGGGCCACACCGACCCTCCGACGGCGGAACCGCCGAACGGGTGTCGGGGACCCCGAACGGAGGAACAGTGCAGCCCGAGACCGTACTCGCCGGAGGTCGGGTGATCGACGGCTCCGGCGGGCCCTCCCGCCTCGCGGACCTGGTCCTGAGCGACGGCCGCGTCACCCACATCGTCCCACCCGGGAGCGCCAGGACCACCGGTGAGGTCGTCGACGTGTCCGGCCTCGCCGTCTCTCCGGGGTTCGTGGACATGCACGCCCACTCCGACCTCGCCCTGCTCGCGGACCCGGCCCACGAGGCCAAGGTCCTCCAGGGCGTCACCCTGGAGGTGCTCGGCCAGGACGGGCTCGGCTACGCGCCCGTCACCGACGCCACCGTCGACCCCATCCGCGAGCGGATCGCCGCCTGGAACGGGACGCCCGACCTCGACCACTCCTGGCGCGGGGTCGGTGAGTACCTCGACCTGATCGACCGCGGGTCCCCGACCAACGCCGCCTACCTGGTCCCGCAGGGCAACGTCCGCATGGCGGTCGTGGGCGACGACGACCGGCCCGCCACCGAGGCCGAGATCGACCGCATGCGCGCGATGGTGGCCCGGGGCATGGCCCAGGGGGCGCACGGGCTCTCCGCCGGACTCACCTACACCCCCGGCATGTACGCCAGCGACGACGAGATCGTCGCCCTCCTCGAACCCGTCCGCGCGGCGGGCGGCTACTACTGCCCCCACCACCGCAACTACGGGTCGCGCGTGGTGGAGTCCTACCAGGAGTGCCTGGAGGTGGCCCGCCGCGCCCACGTGCCCCTCCACCTCGCTCACTGCCACGTGAACTTTCCGCAGAACCGGGGCCGCGCCCCGAGGTGCTCGACGCCATCGACGAGGCCACCGTCCGCTACGGCCTGGACGTCACCCTCGACACCTACCCCTACCGGGCCAGCGCCACCTACCTCGCGGCGCCGCTGCCCTCCTGGGCACAGGAGGGCGGGACCGCCGCCACGCTCGCCCGCCTGCGCGACCCCGCCACCCGGAACCGGATCCTGCGTGAGGTGGAGGAGGTGGGCACGGACGGCAACCACGGCGTCCCCATGGACTGGACCGCCCTCGTGGTCACCGGGACCGCCGACCCCGCGCTGTCCTGGGCGGTGGGTTCCTCCGTCTCGGACCTCGCCCGGGACCGAGACGAGGCTCCGGGGAAGGTCTTCGTCGACCTGCTGATCGCGGACGAGCTGCGCAGCGGGTGCCTGCTCCAGGTCGGGAACGAGGAGAACATCCGCACGATCATGCGCCACGGCGCGCACACGGCGGGCAGCGACGGCATCCTCGTCGGGGAACGGCCCCACCCGCGCGGCTGGGGCACCTTCCCCCGCTACCTCGGCCACTACGTGCGGGAACTGGGCCTGCTCAGCCTGGAGGAGTGCGTCCGCCACCTCACCTCACGTCCCGCCCAGCGGCTCGGCCTCACCGACCGGGGGTTCATCCAGGTCGGCGCCCTGGCGGACCTCGCCGTGTTCGACCCCGACACCGTGAACTCACCCGCCACCTACGAGGAACCCCGGCAGACCCCCGTGGGCATCGAGCACGTCCTGATCGCCGGAGAGTTCACCGTCCGGGACGGGCGCCGCACCGACCGCCTCCCCGGCCGATCCGTTCGGAGGAACGCCCGATGACCCGGATCGACGCGGTCTGCGTGGGGGAGACCATGGCTGTGCTCACCTCACCCGAGGCCCTGGCCGAGGACGCCCGCCTGACGGTGGGCACCGGCGGCGCCGAGTCCAACGTGGCGATGGCGCTGGCCCGGCTCGGCCACCGCGCCGCCTGGGTGAGCCGGGTGGGCGCGGACCCCTTCGGGCGGATGGTCACCGACGCCGTCGCCCGCTGCGGGGTGGACGTGCGCGGAGTCGAGGTGGACCCGGACCTGCCCACCGGCCTCTACGTGAAGGACACCGCTCCCGGCGGCGCGGGGGTCCTCTACTACCGGAGGGGTTCGGCCGCGTCGATGATGTCCGTGGTGGACGGGGAGAAGGTGTGGTCCCGGGGGCCCCGGCTGGTGCACCTGTCCGGGATCACCCCCGCGCTGTCCTCACGCGCCGCCGCGCTGGTCCGGGACCTCCTCGACCGGCGGTCCGGCAACGGCGCGCTGCGCTGCTTCGACGTCAACCACCGGCCCGCCCTCTGGGACGCCCGGGAGGCCGGGCCGGTGCTGCTGGACCTGGCCCGTCGCGCCGACGTGGTGTTCGTCGGCCGTGACGAGGCCGAACGCCTGTGGGGCACCCCGGCCGTGGAGGACGTCCGGGCGGTCCTCCCGGAGGTGCCGACCCTGGTGGTCAAGGACGCCGAACACGGGGCGACGAGCTTCGACGGGGCGGACACGGTGTTCGTGCCCGCCCCGTCCGTGGAGGTGGTGGAGGAGGTCGGCGCCGGTGACGCCTTCGCCGCCGGTTACCTGTCGGGCCTGCTCGACGGACTCCCCCGGAGCGTCGGCTGAGCCTGGGACACGTCACGGCGGGGGAGGTGCTGCGCTCCCGCGGCGACACCCTCGAACGGGTCCCGGACGAGGTCGCCCGCATCCGCGCGTCGGACGGCTAGCCGATCACGATGGCCCCGGCCAGGACCGGGGTGCCGAAGCGGACGGAGCCCTGGCCGGAGGCCAGGGTGCGGCTGCCCTGGCAGCTGGTGCCCGCGAAGAGTGCGAACCGGGACTCGCCCTCGATCTCGACCACCCCGCCCTGGCCGGTCTCCAGGACACGGCAGCCGCCGTTCTCCACGTTCTGCTCGTGGCCGGACTCGAAGGTGACCCGCACCGGGGCGGTCTCCTCCTTGCTGGCCATCCCGGAGATGGCTCCGGCGATGGTCGCGGACATGGTGGCGAGGTTGGCAGGGCGGATCGGCACGGGATTCCCCTTTTCACCGGGCTCGCGCGAGCCCTTGAGGCACAGGTACTGGAGACGCGGACGGGCACCGAAGGGCGCTGCCGAGTGCGGAGATGGTTACTCTGTGTCATTTAGCTACAGGATCACGCGAAAGGTGGGGAGCCACGGCGGAGTGTCGGCGGATTTCTCCACAGGGTGAACGGGCCCCTGTCGACCTGGTGGAGGGCTGGATAGGATGGGGGCAACGGACGGGAAGGGAGGGCGCGCGTGCAGTACCTGCTGCCGTTCTTCGAGTTCCTCGCCCTCGGCTTCCTCCCGGTCGACCTCCCGCTCCCCGGTGGGGAGAGCGGTGCCCTGACCCTGCTGGTAGTGGCGGTCGGCGCGGCCCTGACCTGGCTGGCCCTGCGCGGCACGGCCCTGTGGCCGGTGGGCGACACCGCCACCGGGACGGCGCACGCGATGCGTCGCAGAGCCAGGAAGCTCCCCGTCCTCACCCTGTGCGACCCCGACGCGGCGGGCAGACCGCGTCCCCGAGCCCCCGGCGCGGCCCTTCCGGCCGTTCGCTGACCCGCGCCCGGACGCGCCCCCGCGCGCGTACCGCCGTGGCTCGGCTCCGAGCGGCCTGACGTCTGAACTTCCCACCCAGACGAAGGGTCCCGACCTTGTACACCTTCGGGCCGATCGCGGCCGTCATCAGCATGCTCTCGGCGGTCCTCGCCGCCCTCACCACCACACTCACCCCGCTCGCCGGGGCCACGGCCGCCGGACTGGCGATCGTCGGCCTGACCGTCGCCGTGCGCCTCCTGCTCCTGCCGCTGGGGGTGGCCCAGGTACGCGCGGAGAAGCAGCGCGCCCGGATCGCGCCCCGGCTCGCGGAGATCACCAAGCGCCACGGGAAGAACCCCGAGCGGATGCTCGCGGAACAGCGCAAGGTCTACACCGAGGCGGGTACCTCGCCGTTGGCGGGCTGCCTGCCCGGCCTCGTGCAGATCCCTTTGGTCGTGGCCCTGTACGGGCTGTTCATCGGAGCCGGACCAGGGGAGGAGCCGCTGCTCGCGCACACCTTCGGCGGGATCGAACTCGGCTCCACCCTGGTCACCAGTCTCGAGGGGGTCCTCGTCCCCCCGGTCTTCGCCGCGCTGCTGGTGCTCCTGGCCCTGGTGGCCTGGGCCAACCGCCGCTACGTGGTGTTGCCGATGATGCGGGACAACCCCGCGCAGCCCCCGATGTTGGCGGCACTGTCGTACATGCAGTTCACGACCGTGGTCATCGCGGCGTTCGTGCCCCTGGCCGCCGGGATCTACCTGTTCGCCTCCACGGCCTGGGCGCTCGCGGAGAAGGTGGTGCTGCGCAGGGTGCTGCCGGACTGACCCCCGCCCCCGGGGCCGCCCCCGGCCGTCAGAACTCGACGGTCACGCAGGCGAGGCGGTCCCCGGCGGTGCCCGCGTGCCCCTCGTGGGTGGAGGTGTGCTCGTCGTGCAGCACCAGGGAGTGCGCCTCGCCCTCGCGGAACTCCCAGTCCACCGTCGAGGTGACGAAGGCGTTGCCGCTGCCGTCGGTGGTCATGTCCAGCCAGACCTCGTTCTCGTGGTTGGCGTAGTCGGGGTCGGTGGAGGGCTCGTCCTCGGTCGCCGCCGGGTCCACCTCGTTCTGGTAGTGCGGACCGGCGTCGGCGGGTTCGTCACCGCACGGGCGGGTGTGCACGTGGGCGCCGAAGTCCCGGTCCGCCTCCAGGCCGGTCCCGGTGAACTGCACGAACGTGGAACCGTCCTGGACGCGGACCTGGACGTCCGCGGTGGCCCCCTCGGGGACCGCGGTCTCGTCGTAGGTGATCGCCCCGGCGCTCTCGCCCGGCGGGAGGAAGATCGAGGCGGTCACGCTCGGGGAGGTGGTCGGCTGGGCGGCGGGGTTGTCCGTGGCGGCCGCTCCGTCACTGGTGGAGGGGCGCCCTGGGCGCACCCGGTGACGAGAAGGGCGGTCAGGACCAGACCGACGGAGGGTGGCGTGGTGCGCATGTCGGGACTCCCCGGTGATCAGTGCTGTGGCTGTCCGCAACGTTACCCAAAGTGCATGTCAGATAACGCCGAGTGCGGCAACTGTGGTGTGCTCGGAGGGTCGGCGCCGCCCCCGTGAGGGCGCGACCGCGCGCCCGACGCCCCTGTGGGGCTCCCGGCGCGCTCCTGGGCCCCTCCGGTGAGGGGACCGTACCAGCAGTGCGGGCGGGGAAGGTCGGCCCCTTCGGGGATGGCAGACTGGTGCGTCCCACCACGAACCCTTCTGAACAGGCGACATGAGAACGATCAAGCGCGGCGGCGAACACGAGATCGAGATCAGGAAGTCCCGGTTCATCTGCGCCATGGCCAGGGTGGACGACGAGGACGCCGCCCGCGCGTTCATCGCCGAACGCCGTAAGCAGCACTGGAGCGCGAACCACAACTGCACCGCCTACGTCCTGGGTGACGACGGTGGGGTCCAGCGGTCCAGCGACGACGGCGAGCCGGGCGGCACCGCCGGGGTGCCCATGCTGGAGGTGCTCCGCCATCGGCGGATCACCGACACCGTCGCGGTGGTCACCCGGTACTTCGGCGGCACCAAGCTGGGCGCTGGCGGGCTCATCCGGGCCTACGGCAACGCGGTGTCCGCCGCCGTCGAGGAGTTCGGTCTGCTGGAGCGGCGCCAGCTCCTGGTGGTGGACGTGTTCGCCGACTACGTCCTCGGCGGGCGGCTGGAGAGCGACCTGCGCGACTCCTCGACCACCGTCCGGGAGGTCGCCTACGAGGACCGGGTCCGGATCCAGGTGGCACTGCCGGAGGCCGACCTGCCCGGCTTCGAGGTCCGCCTCGCGGAGCTGACCGGAGGCCGGGCCGAGTTCGAGGTGAGGGGTGTCACCACCATCGAGGTGGAGCCCGAACCCGGCTCCTGAGCCCGGGAGCGGCGCGCTCACAGGCCCGTAACGAGTGGTCGGCACCGTGTATCCACCTGGCCGCTCCCCGGCTTAGGATTTGCCGTAAACGTCATCGTTTCGTGGGGAGATACCGTCAATGCGCAGCTCACGGGTGCTTCAGGCGCTGACCTGTGGCCTTGCGGCGCTGCTGGTCGCGGGTTGCACCGGTGATCCGGAGCCGCCCGCCCCCGCACCGGAGGAGGAGCCCCTCCGATCCCCACGGAGTTCGAGGGAGAGCTGCCCCCGGCATCGAGGGCGAGGTCCTGCGCCCCCTGCACGGTGAGGACGCGGGCTCCCACGACATCCTCGACGACCCCCTGGGCGTGCGGATCAGCCCGGTCGGCGCTGCCTTCCTGATCAGCTCCGGCGGTGAGGACCGGCACCTGCTCCAGGACGCCGCCACCGGCGACACCCTCTGGGAGGGCGAGGCGCGCTTCCGGGGGTTCGACACCGACTCCGGGGGCGAGACCGTCCTGCTCATGACCGACACGGACGACACCCCCTTCGTCCTGGACGCCGAAGGGCAGCGGCTCTGGGAACCGGCGGGGAGGGCGACCTCTACCTGGACGGCGTCGCGGTGCGCCGCCCGGCCGAGTGGAGCTCGGAGGAGCCCCACGGCGACTTCTCGGTGCTGGACGCCGAGGGCGCGGAACTGTGGTCCTACACCTTCGAGCCCGAACCGGAGGACACCGAACCCGAGGACGCCGAGACGGACGAGGACGACGAGACCGCTCCGGAGGACACCGAGGCCAGCGCGGACGACCCGGAACGCCTGGGCGTCCCGGTGGCCGCCTGGGACGACACCGTCCTGCTGGACTCCGGGGACTCCGTCCTGCGCGCCCACTCGCTCGATCCCGAGGACGCGGGCGAACTCCTGTGGTCGGTGGCGGCCAGCGACGAGGAGCTGGGACTGCCCGCCACCGCACCCGTCCCCCTCCCGCAGATCCTCGGGGTGTTCCCCGCCCCGGAGCCCGAGGACGGCGCGGAGGACGAGGGCGCGGAGAACGAGGACGAGGACGAGGACGAGGAGGACCGGGCGGACGAGGACGTCCCGGCGACGATACTGCTGCGCTGGGCCCAGCCCGAGGCGCCCTCGGTGCTCTCCGCCCACGACACCGTGGACGGCGAGCCGCTGTGGACCCTGGAGGAGGCGGGCACCAACCCGGTCTCGCAGCACTTCGACGAAGCGGGCGTCCCCGGGCTCCTGTACGACTCCGCCACCGGAACCCTCCTGTTGTCGCAGGCCAGCGGTGAGGCCACCATGGTCGCGGTCGACCTGGTCCGCGGTGAGGTCCGCTGGGGCCTGGAGGAGGACGACGGTTCGATCTCGCCGGCCTTCGCCCACGGCGGCCTGGTCTACGGGGACTCACGCTCCAACGAGGACGGCGACCTCCAGCTGGTGCTGGACGCGCAGACCATGGACGTGGTCGGGGACGAGCTCTCCGCCTACGTGGAGGCGATCACCGACACCGGCCACGCCATCCTCGTCCAGGACCGGCAGCGCTTCGTCGTCGGCCCGGAACCAGAGGACCCCGAGGCGGACGAGGACGCGGAGGGGTCCGAACCTCCAGAGGACCCGGAGGACGCCGAGTCACCCGCCCCGTCCGACGAGGCCAGCTGATCCGGTGGACGACCGCACACCCGACGCCCGCCCCGGGTACGAGCGGAGCGTCGTCACCAACCCGGTGCTGCGGATCGCGGGCATGGTGGTCGGCCCCGCGATCGCGGTGGTCGGCACCGGCGTCCTCGTCGTGGACGAGGGGCCGTTCTGGTGGCCCCTCCTCGCGGTGCTGTTCCTCGCGGCCGTCATCGGCGGGGCGCTCGTGTACGTCTCCAGCGTCCGCATGAGGGTCGCGAGCGGAGTGCTGGAGATCCACGCGGGCCGTCGCGGCGTCGGGCTCCGGACCGACGAGATCGCCTACGTCGGCTGGGCCCGCCTCGAGGGCCGCCACGTGTGGCGCCCGAGCCGGTTCAACCTGACCAACGCCCGCGCGGGGGACGGCGTCGAGATCGTCTGCCGGGACGGCCGGTACGTCACCGCCCGCACCGACACCCCCGACGCACTCGTCCGGGCGCTGCTCGCCGAGGGCATGGACCCGGGGGCGACACGCGTCCCCTTCCCCTTCGAGGCCGTCCGCTACGGCCGCGTCCGGGAGGTCCGGCGCGAGGAGCGCACCACGGATCCGGGCTGACGGGGCCCGTTCACTGGCGGCGTTCGGGCATCCGCAGGACCACTCGGAGACCGAGCGCCCCGGTGTCGAGGGTGCCGTCCTCGTGGGCCTCCCACTGCCAGCGCGCGTGCACCGACTCCCCGGTCCCCACCACGAGGGTGTTCGGAGGGATGTTGGCGAGCACGTGTTCGTCCGACGTCCCCAGCGGACGCGGCACGACCACCACGAGCGGGTGCTCGGGGCTGTGCTCCAGGCCCTGGACGGGATCCGGGACGGTCAGGTCCGGCAGCGCGGCGGGGACCACGGTGTGCAGCGGCTGACCCGACTTCAGGACCCGCATCGTCAGGCCCTTGGCGTGGAGCGCGTCCGCGACCACGCGCACCGCGTCGGCGGCGACCGTGCGATCGCCGCCCACCGCCAGCAGGCCGCGGACCCGGGTGAGGTCGACGTGGACCAGCGCGTCCCCGTCCTCCAGGGTGCCCAGGCACGCCAGGACCCCGTTGACCACGGGGCGGACCATCGTGTGGGTGGACGCGGCGAAGTTGAGCGGGCCCGAGGACCCCGCACCGCGCGCGTAGCGCCAGGTCGTGGTGTCCACGACCCGCCACGAGGTGGCGGGAGGGGTCGCCCCGGCGGGGACGATCGCGGTCGTCTCCCCGGGCGTGGTCAGGATCGCCACGGGCCGGGCGGGGATCTCGGCGGGCGCTCCGAGGAGGTCCGCGTGGGCGCCTCCCGCGCGGTGGACCGCGTCGGGATCGGCCGTGACGCGCTCGGTCGCGGCCCGGCGCCGACGCGTCGCGGCGGCGATCCGAGCCGAGCGGGGCTTGCGGGGCCTGCGCCAGGGGAGCGCGGCGATCTTCCGGAACGGCCAGGCGACGGCCCGGCCGATCGGCTGCCAGAACAGCGTCAGCAGGGTCAGCAGGATGAGTCCCGCCGCACCGGCCGCGAGGAGGCGCGGGTCGATCTTGGGCTTGTCGTCCTGCGGGGTGACGTCGGTGACCTCACCCTCCTGCGCCGACGGTTCCTCCTCGGGCGGCGGGGAGTAGGCGGGAGGCGCCGGGTGCGGACTCGGCGGGGCCACGCCCTGGGCGTTGGCCTGGTCCACCGCGACCACGCACAGGGGGTCGCGGCCCTCGTAGACGCCGTCACCGCCGGAGTCGAAGGGGACCACCAGTCGCCAGTCCGTCTGGACCGCGCGGTCCTCGCCCAGGGCCTGGCCGTCCGACTGGGTGCGGCCCACGTTGAGTTCGTGGATCTCGTCGGCGCGTTCCGGGTCGTCCAGGATGAGGTCGGCGATCGCCTCCAGCCCGGGGAGCCCTCCGGCACCACGTAGTAGTAGACCTGCGGGCACATGTCGTAGGTGCCCGTGGTGTCCGCTCCGGCCGGGGCCGCGCCCAGCGCGGACAGGAGGACCGCGACCAGGGAGGTACCGACGACGAGGGTGGAGGCGGTGCGGACCGTCCGCGTCGCCGCCGACCGTGCTTCGAGGGGTCGTGCCGCCGCTGTCAGGTTCACTCGCTCTCTCCCGTTGCCGTCATCACTGGTGGTTCGCCCGGAGGAGATGATGCGGAAAGTCTCCTCCCGGTTCGCGGGAACTCGGAGGGCTTCCGGTGCATCTGTTAACTCATGGGGGTGGGAGTCTATGATGTCGGACTCGCGCGGTGCCCAACGCCCCCGAGCCCTGTGAACACCCGGATGTTCGTGCCCCTGCCCGTGCGGTGAACACGACGGTGCCCTGTCGGACCTGGAAAGCGAGTACCTCGGGACGTGGCCAAACAACCTCGTGAGTACCTCCAGTGGGACCTGCTCGACCGCCCCGAGGACCCCGTTCCGTGGCGAACGAGTGATGTCAGCTCCCTGAGCAAGTTCTACGAGAAGCTGTCGGACGCGGCCGAACAGGCCGCGGCCGACATGCGGCGCCTCGAAGGTGACTCACTGGGCGAGGGCGACACCGTCTCGGCTCTCAAGGAGCTCGTCAACGAGCTGCCCAAACACCTCGACAAGGCCCAGGAGGCCTACGAGAAGGGTTACAAGGCCCTCGACAAGTGGGAGATCTCCCTCGGAACGGCCCGCCAGGACAGCGCGGCCATCGTTCGCCAGGCAGCCGCGGCCTACAACGCGCTGGAGGACACGGACGCCTGGAAGAAGAAGGTCGACGGTGAGGACCCCGAGCGGGACGCGTTCATCACCAGGCTCACGAGTGTCCTCAACGACATGGACGAGGCCGCCCGGGAGTGCGCCGACGCCCTGGAAGAGGCCAAACAGGGCAGTCCGCGCAAGCTGTGGGGCTGGCTGGACAAGATCGTCACGTGGGTCGAGGACAACCCGCTGCTGTACGCGGTGGCCATGGTCGTCGCGGGTCTGGCGGCCATCTTCATTCCCGGACTCGGTATCGCCCTGGCCCTGACCGTCCTCGCGATCAGCGCCGCATCGCTGCACAAGGAGGGCAAGCTCGGCTTCAACCGGGAGTCGCTGTTCACCCTGGGCATGGACGCGATCTCCCTGATCCCCGGCGGTGCCCTGCTGCGCGGTGGACGCGCGGTCAGCAGGGTGGCCGGTGCGACGGCCACCCGCGTTCCCGGTCGTGTGGCGGGTGGCGTGAGCCGGGCCGCCTCCTCGGTCCGCAGCGGCGCCAGCCGTGCGGTTCCCGCCACGGTGAAACGGGCGGCCAACACCACGGGCGGGAAGATCGCGACGAGTATCACCAAGGACAGCGCGGCCAGCATGGCCTCGTCGGTCACGGTGCAGGTCGCGGGTGAGGGCAAGAGCCTCAGCGACATCAACTGGACCAATGAGGCCCTGACCGCTGTCGGGACCAGCGCCGCCGGTTCCACCGTCGGGGTGCTCGCGGACAACGGCTCGCTGCCCAACTTCCTCGGTGGCGGTTCCGGGAGCGGGGGCTCCGACGGCGGGGGCCCGACCCGGCGACAGGGGCCGGTGGGGCGGACCCGGCCGGGACCCAGGGCTCCGGCGGGGCGGGCGGCGACGGCGGTGAGAGCGGCCCCGCCACCGGCGAGGGCCGTACCGGAGAGGCGTCGCCGGAGGCGGACGTCGTATCCGCTCCCGGTGCCGTGGGCGGTGGTGGCGGCGAGGGTGCCCAGAACCCGGCGGCGGTCCACAACAGCGGTCCGAATGGGGACGGTGGTCCCGCTCCGGGTGGGGTATCGGAGTCTCGTGCCCCGGAGGTGAACGGTGGCCTGGGGAGGGCGGTCCGAATGGGGACGGTGGTCCCGCTCCGGGTGGGGTATCGGAGTCTCGTGCCCCGGAGGTGAACGGTGGCCTGGGGGAGGGCGGTCCGAACGGGGACGGTGGTCCCGCTCCCGCCGGGGTATCGGAGTCCCGCGCCCCGGAGGTGAACGGTGGCCTGGGGGAGGGCGGTCCGGCTCCCCTGAGCAACGCGGGCGGGGGCGACGGTGCTTCGGTCCTGTCGGGGAACGAGGACGTGGGCGCCGCCTCGACCCGCTCCCATGATCCGGAAACAGCGCCCGGTCCCGTGGGGCCGGAAGCCGGTTCCACGAACGCCTCCGCGGTCCCGGACGGTCCGGACGGAAGGCCGTCCAACACGGGCGACGCGAGCGAGACCCCGGCCGACAGCGACGGACCGGCCCCGCGTGACTCCGGAGAGAGCCAGGCCGGGCGAGGCCCCAGCAGCGAACCCAGGGAGGAGTTCGCTCCGGTGCCCCCGTCCCGTGGCGGCGCGAACACGCCCCAGCCGCCCGCCTCCCCTCGGGCCCGGATCGAGGAGCCGGGCGAAGTGAACCTGGCGCCCGGGAACCGCGACGGTCAACCCGGCACCTCCACTCCGGCAGGGGCGCGCCCCGACGAAGGCGCCCCGAGGACCCCGGGGTCGCACGAGTCGCACCCCGCGCCGCGCGACGGCGACCAGCACGCGAACACGGCGGAGCAGCGGACCCCGGAACGGGCGCCCGGCGAGGCCGAGCCCCGCCAGCGCGGTGAGGACACTCCAGCCCCCGACGCCCCACGAGGTGACGGTTCCGGTGCCTCCCCGCAGGGCGGCCCGGTCGTCACCCACACCCGCACCAACGGCCAGGGCGAGTTCACCACGACGCGCGGAGCCGACGGGGAGCAGAACACCGCCTACCGCTACCCGGCCACCCGCGAGGGCGGCTCGGACTTCACCATGAACGTGACCCGTGACGGTGTCGACGTCAACGGCACCAGCGTGCGGAGCACCGGGCGCGGGTTCGACATGTCCTCGGCGGACGGCTCGTCGGTCCGTGCCCAACGGGACGGCACGATCCGCGTGGGCGACCTGGAGGTGACCGGCCCCGGCGGCAGGGGGCGTGCCTCCTACCGGGACGGTGAGCTGACGGTCTCCACGAGCGACGGGGACGTCTCCGTCTCCCGGGACCCGAACGGCAGCGAGGTCCGCACCGGGGACGGCCTCACCGTCCGCCGGGACGCGGACGGCCTGCGGGTCAGCCACACCGGCGACGGCCCCGCTGACCTGCGAACCAACGGCAGCGGACCCGACGTCACCCGGGGCGCCGCCGACAGCACGGGACGTCCTCCGCGTTCCCACGCGACGGATCCGACCACGGGCAGAAGCGCCGAGGTCGGGGTCGACGGCTACCGGGTCGACGTCCCCGGCGGCGGCTCGCACGGCTTCGACCGCGCCGACGGGACGGTCCGCGTCACGTCGGGTGGAGCCCGCGCCGAGGTCCGGCCCGACTCGGCACACCTGTCCCACGCGGACCGGGGCGTGGACTTCGCGCTACGCCAGGACGGCACCGGCAGCGTCAGGGGCGGCCCCTCCAGCGCCGAGATCCGCGCGGACGGCGGCATCGACCTCCGGTCGTCCACGTTCGGGGAGGGGAACGACGCCACCCTCCGGCAGGTGGACGACGGCCAGGGCGGCACCCGCCCCGTGTTCAGGTCCGGGAACGTCACCGCGGAGCCCGGGCAGGTCAGCTTCGACCACGGCTCCCGGGTCCAGATCGTGGACCACCAGGGAACGAGTGCGATTCGGGTGGTCGACGGCGGCCGACAGCGGACCTACGACATGGACGGAAGGCCCGTCCAGGGCGAGACGTACCCGAGTCTGCCCCTGAACCCGGCCACCGGCACACCCTCCCTGGTGATCGGCTCCCCGGACGGCCGCACGCTCACCAGCGTGACGATCGAACCGGGACGCGGCGGCGACGGCCCTGGAGCGGCCCCCGCGTTGCGCGTCGAGAACCCCTACGGCTGGTCGGCGCGTGCCTCCCAGGACGGAGACGTGAGCGTGGCGGCACCCGGGGAAGGGAGAACTCCCTGGAGGTGACGCGTCGAGGTGACGGCTCCGTGGCGGTGAACACCAGGGACGGGAGCCACCGGGCCGACAACGGCGGCGGACGGCTCAGCGTCTCCGGGCCCGAGGGGCTCAGGGGCGACACCGACGGCGACCGGGTGCGGGTGACCGACGGAGAGGCCACCACGACCGCGCGCACGGACGAGGGCAGCGCCGTCCCGGGCGAGAGGGTGGCCGAGACCAGGAGCGACAGCGAACAACGACCCCCGTTCGGGGAGAGCACCACGCACGAGTCCTCCGTCTCCACGAGCGAGGGGACGAGCGTCCGGGCCGGGGGCGACGGGGTCCACACGACGATGCGCCCGGGCCGGGAACCCGGCACCGTGAGCTCCGGCGACCGGACCGTGGAGGTCGGCTCCGACGGCCTGACGGCGCGGGGCACCGGTCGCGACTCCGACGCGTGGGAGGTGTCGACCGGCCCCGAGGGAACGCGCGGCAGCAACGGTGAACAGAGCATCGAGGTGACGGCCAGGCCCGGTGGGCCCGGTGTGCAGAATCCGATCCACACGGGGAACGGCCGGTGGCCCCGGCTGCGTGACCCGTTGGTCTCGCCCGACCAGATCCGGTTCGAGTCCGGCGGGAACGTCTCGGGCACCCGGTCGGCCTCCGGCCGCGCCGAGGTCACCGACGTCTCCAGCGGAACCACGGTCAGGGACGCCCGGGGCGGGGTGCGTGTCGACTCCGGCGGCGGCCCCGAGCTGCGCGTCACCGAGGGACACGTCCGCGTCACGGCACCGGACGGGGTACAGCACCGGGTGGACATCCCGGGTTCCGGGCCCGACGGCGGCCCGGCCCGCCCTGACCGGGACGGCGCGCGCACCGCTCCGAGGACGGACGACGGTAACGGCGCCCCCAGCGGGACGGCGACGCTCCCGGTCAGCGGGACGACGGTAACGGCGCCCCCAGCGGGACGGCGACGACACCGCCTCCGGCGGAGGGGACAGGCGTGACTCCCAGGGGCCGGAACGTCCGGGCTCCGATCCGGTCACCACGCTCCGGGACACCCGGAGGGCGGCCCTCGAAGCGATCCCCTTGGAGCTGCTGAAGAACATCCTCAACGTGGCCACCGGGACGGGCTTCGACTTCGCCCGCCACTTCGCGGCCGAGGCGACGGGCTGGGACTGGATCTCGGACGGCATCGCCTTCGGACCCGACGGCATGCCCAACCCCAGCTACGTCGTGCAGTCCTTCATGCAGCTCGGCACGGCGATCCCCAAGGCGGCGGCCGAGGGCAGGTACGGGGGCGCCGACGGCCTCCCCAATCTCCCGCTGGAGCTGAGCCACCAGGCCATGCGCAACAACCTCCGCGACGCGTACCTGGAAGAGCGCGAGGAGGACTTCCTGGACGGCCAGGAGCTCGAGAAGCAGCGCGCGGTGCTCGACGGTCTGCTCTCCGACGCGGCCAGGGCCGAAATCGAGCGATCCCGGGAGGGCCTGCCGCCCGACGAGGCGCGGTGGCTGGACAGCTTCGTCGCCGCCGCCGAGCGGGAACTGGTGGCGGTCGAGGGCAGACTCGCGGAGCTGTACGACATGGACCTCGACCACATCAGGGGCCTGAGGAAGGACGTCGAGGAGTGAGCCGGACCAGGACCCCCGGGACCAGCGGCCACGAAAGGAGCACCTGATGGCCACCATCGTCAGTATCGACACGGACGCCCTGATCGACATGCGGGGGTCGCTCAACAGGATCCAGAGCGCCTTCGCCGAAGCCGAGGGCGAATCCTACCGGAGCCCCGAGGACCGGGCCGAGGACATCGGTCCGGGCAACCTGGTCGACAAGGCCAAGGACTACGGCAAGGACTGCAAGAAGAACTACGAGCGGCAGGCCGAGGACCTCGGAGCCCTGCTCCAGGCGCTCACCCCCGTGATCGAGACCTTCCAGGAGGCGGACGAGGAGATGGGCAAGAGCCTGACCGACCAGGAGCAGGGCGGACCGCCGCCGCCTCCCGGGCACCCCAACCAGGCCGCCGTCTAGCCCCACCGCCCGCACGGGCCGCGACCGCACCGGGCCCCACCCGGCCGCACGAGGAGAACCACCGCCATGCCCTACCTGTTCGAGGAGGACCTCCCGCAACGGGACATCCTGTTCGACTACGCGCTTCCGGAAGGCTGGAAGCAGTACGACCTGTCCGGCGACTCGCTCGCGGAGATGCGCGCCAAGGTGCTGGAGGCGTACGGGAACCGGCCGGAGGAGGCGGAGGCGCTCAACGAGCTCATCGCCGACATGGCCAGGGTGACCGACGAGGCGACCGGGTCCGGGCTGATCTCGGCCGCCGGGACCTTCGAGGAGTACGACGACGGGTTCTTCATGGCGACCGTCTGCGTCTTCGCCTTCCCGGCGGGCCGGGGCGAGCACACCATCGACCCCTGCGCCTGGTCGACTACGTCTACCAGGACTCGGCCACGGCGCGTGAGGGCACCTGGCTGAAGAAGACCGTCGTGGACCTGACCGAGTCCGGGCTGGGCCAGTGCGGTCGCATCGAGGGCGTCACGGACCATGACACCGACGAGGCGATCCTGCGCACGGTGGCCATGCACACGGCACTGGAGTACCCCGGCCTGGACAAGCGGATCCTGGTCAGCTGCACCAGCCCCAACTCCCGCGAGGTCGACGAGGTCCTGGACCTCTTCGACGCGATCACCGCGTCGGCGCGCTTCTGGGAGCGCGACGTCCCCGTCGACGAGGGGGACTGACCCCCAACGGCGTGGGCCGACGGCATCCGGTGGCATCAGGGGTGAACCATCACCCCTGAGCAGGTATCAGCCACAATGAGCACAGAAGGGCTCCCGGCCCCTCGGCCGGGCTCGGCCGCCCCGGGAGCACACACACGAGGAGAGACACATGCCCGCGTACAACGTCGACAGTGACAAGACCGAGGAGACCTCCGGCTCCCTCACCCAGGAGTTCAACGAGTTCACCGAGCGCCTCCAGTCGATCAAGAACAAGGTCGACGCGCTGATCTCGGACGGCTACAGCACCCCTGCTGCGGAGAAGCACTTCCGTCCGTTCTTCGAGGACTTCAACAGCGGCTTCGAGGACGTCAACAAGGGCCTCGACGGCATCGCCAAGTACCTCAAGCAGGTCGGCACCACCTTCAGCGAGACCGACGAGAAGCTGGGCGAGGGCCTCAAGGGCTGACGGCCCCGAGCCACAGCCGAACCCCGCGCTCCTCGCGGGCACCCGCCCCGAACAGAGCAGCCCCGCCCCGACCGCCCGCGCCGGGCCCCTCTCCACCTCCCGGCTCCCGCGCGGGCCCGGGGCGGACGCGCGGCCCCCACCGACCGCCGCGTCGACCAACGCGACCCGCCCCCGAGGGCAGAGACCCGGAAGCAGTCCTCACCGTGCGCCTTCTCTTCACCGCGACTCCAGCCACCGGTCCGTCCGTGGACGGGCCCAACGGCTCCGGCCCCGTCGCCTCCTCGCCCCTGCGTCTGGACATGCTCGTCGACGCCGACCCCAGCGCCACCGTGCGTCAGCTCACCGAGGTCGTGGACCCGGTGGTCCGCACGGTGCCGCGCGTCAACGGCCAGGAGGTGCCCCTCTACGTCGGTGACCGGCGGGTCGATCCGTCCGTGTCCCTGGCGGACGCCGGGATCCTGGACGGGTCGGTCATCGGTGTGGGCGGTCCCGCCGAGGTCAAGGCGGAACCCCCGGGCGTGGTGGAGGTCCGGGTGGTCTCCGGCCCCGACGCGGGACGCGTCGTCCGGCTCGACCCGGGCGACTACGTGGTCGGTGACCACGAGAGCGCGGTGCTCGTCGTGGACGCCGACGGCCACTGGGCGCGGATCCGCGTGTCCCCCGACGGCACCGTCACCCTCCGGGCGACCAGCACCGGACAGGGCGCGTACCTGGAGCGCGACGAGGTCGCCCCGGACACCGACTGGCCCCAGGGGGAGCAGCTCACCCTGGGCGGCACCCTTTTCGAGGCCTGGCCCAACCACCGGCCCGACGCCTCCGTCGTCACCTCCGAGGACGGCACCGGACTGGACTACAACCGTCCGCCCCGGTTGCACCCCGCGCCCACCAAGACCAAGTTCAAACTGCCCACCCCGCCCGAGCCGCCGGACAAGCCGATCGCCCAGCTGCTCATGATGATCCTCATGCCGATCACCATGGCGGTCGGTGGCGCGCTCATCATGAACCGCCCGCAGATGCTCCTCATCGGCCTGCTGGCGCCGATCTCGGTGCTGTTCATGCAGCTCATGCAGCGCAGGACCACCAAGGCCCGCTACGAGAAGCAGCTGCGCGAGTTCGAGGAGAAGACGGAGCGGGTCACCAGGGACGCCCGCGACGCCCTCGTCGCCGCGCAGCGCCGTCTGCGCGACACCTGCCCCGACCCCGCCGCCGTCCTGCTGCTGTCCACCGGGCCCCGCTCCCGGCTGTGGGAGCGCCGCAAGATCGACGAGGACTTCACCCAGCTGCGCGTGGGCACCGGCAGCATCCCCTCAGAGGTGGTCCTCATGGACCCCACCAAGGACGACCACCGCAAGGAGGTCACCTGGGACATGCGGGACGTGCCGGTGAGCGTGTCGGTCAAGGACAACGGCGTCGTGGGTGTGGCCGGGACCGGCGAGGGCGCCCACGCCCTGGAGCGCTGGCTGGTCGCCCAGCTCGTCGCCCTGCACAGCCCCGCCGAGCTCCAGCTGTACCTGCTGTCCATGGAGGGGGACCACACCCGCTGGCGGTGGACCCGCTACGTGCCGCACCTGCGCGGGGACCTGCCCCAGCTCTCGCTGAACCGGATCGGGATCGACGCCACGACCTGCGCCCGCCGCGTCTCCGAACTGCTGATGATCCTGGAGGCCCGTGCCCAGGCCGCGCGCGGGGCCGTGGACGACGAGCCCGCGATCGTGGTCGTCCTCGACGGAGCCCGCCGGATCCGCTCGCTCCCCGGGGTCGTGCAGCTGCTGCGTGAGGGCCCCGACGTGGGCATCTACGTCGTGTGCCTGGACGCCGAGGAGCGGCTGCTGCCCGAGGAGTGCCGGGCGGTCGTCAGCATCACCCCGCACGGCATGCGCCTGCGCCGGACCTCCTTCGACAACGTCGAGGACGTACGCGCCGACGTCCCCTCCGCGGCCTGGGCGGACCGTCTCGGCCGGGCCCTGGCGCCCCTGCGCGACAGCAGCGTGGGGGAGTCCGGCGGTTCCCTGCCGCGCAGCGCGCGCCTGCTCGACGTGATCGGGCTGGAGCCGCCGAACGGTGAAGCGATCGCGGCCCACTGGGCGAGCGGCGGCCGCAGCACGGTCGCCACCCTCGGGGTCGGCCTGGACGGCGCCTTCGCCGTCGACATCCGCAGGGACGGCCCCCACGCGCTCATCGCGGGCACCACGGGTTCCGGCAAGTCCGAACTCCTCCAGACGCTGGTGGCGTCGCTCGCGGCGGTGAACCGCCCCGAGTCCATGTCGTTCGTGCTGGTCGACTACAAGGGCGGCAGCGCGTTCAAGGACTGCGTGGACCTGCCGCACACCGTCGGCATGGTCACCGACCTGGACACCCACCTGGTGGGCCGGGCCCTGGTCTCGCTCGGCGCCGAGCTGCACCGCCGCGAGCACATCCTGGCGAAGGCCGGGGCGAAGGACATCGAGGACTACCTCGAACTCCTGGACCGCGACCCGCGCATGCCCCAGATGCCGCGGCTGATGCTGGTCATCGACGAGTTCGCGTCCATGGCACGTGAGCTGCCGGACTTCGTCAAGGGCCTGGTCAACATCGCCCAGCGCGGTCGCTCCCTCGGCATCCACCTGGTGCTGGCCACGCAGCGGCCCGGCGGCGTGGTCACCAACGACATCCGCGCCAACACCAACCTGCGGATCGCGCTGCGGATGACCGACGAGACCGAGAGCCGCGACGTCATCGACGCCGCCGAGTCGGCCCACATCGGGATCGACACCCCCGGACGCGCCTACGCCAGGCTCGGGCACGCGTCGCTGCTGCCGTTCCAGTCGGGCCGGGTGGGCGGTCGCCGCATCGTGGCCGTCGAGAACGCCTCCGCCCCCGTCGCCCACCCGGTGAAGTGGTCGGACCTGGCGCTGCCCGCCCCGATCGCTGCCAAGGAGAGCAAGCAGAGCGGCGACGTGGAGGCCACCGACCTCACGGCACTGGTCGCCGCCGTGCGCGAGGCCACGGAACAGGTCGGCGCCCGGCGGCAGCCGAGCCCCTGGCTGGAGGCGCTGCCCACGTCACTGACCCTGTCCACGCTGTTGCGGGGGCGGCCCCCGCAGCCGGAGCCCGGGACGGTGCGTCCGGTCCCGATCGGGCTCATCGACGTCCCCGCCCAGCAACGTCAGATGCCGTACACGTTCGACCTGGCCAGAACCGGACACCTGCACGTCATGGGGTCGGGTCGGACCGGCCGGTCCCAGACGCTGCGCACGCTCGCCGCCTCGCTCGCCCTGGGCCACCACCCGGACGACGTCCACATGTACGGCCTGGACTGCGGCAACGGGGCCCTGCTGCCGATGGAGCGGCTGCCGCACTGCGGCGCGGTCGCCCAGCGCACCCAGGGCGACCGCGTCGTGCGACTGCTGGGGCTGCTCGGGGAGGAGCTGGACCGCAGGCAGAAGCTGCTCGCGGCGCACGGCTGCGCCGACCTGGAGGAGCTCAGGGCCAAGCTGCCCGCCCCGGAGCGGCCGGCCCACCTCGTGCTCTTCATCGACCGCCTGGACGCCTTCGAGCAGGCCTTCGGGGAGTACAACTACGGCGCGCTGGTCGAGGACGTCACCACCCTGATGCGGGACGGTGCGGGCGTGGGCGTGCACGTGGTCGCCACCGGCGACCGCCTGCTGACGCGCACGAAGTACTCCTCCACCACGGAGGACCTGCTGGTCCTGCGCTGCAACGACAGCGGAGACTACAGTTCGGCCGGGCTCCAGGCCCGAGCGCTGCCGGAGGAGGTCCCGGACGGCCGGGCCTTCCGCGCGGGTGACGCGCTGGAGGTCCAGATCGCGCTCCTGACCAGGAACCCGCAGGGCGCGGCCCAGGGAGCCGAGCTCGCGCGCATCGCGGAGTTCGTCTCCCAGCGCCCGCGGCCCGACGGCGGACCGAGGCCGTTCCGCGTCGACGTCCTGCCGGACCGGCTGAGCTTCGCGGACATGTCCCGCTACCGCACCCAGCCTCCCCGCCCGCTGCACGCCCTGATCGGTGTCGGCGGGAACGAGCTCACCGCCGTCACCGCCGACCTGTCGCGGATCCCGACCTTCCTCGTGAGCGGACCACCCCAGTCGGGGCGGTCCAGCATGCTCACGACCATGGCGGCGTCCCTGCTGGAGGGCGGGACGGAGCTGCTGCTGGTCACGCCGCGCGGATCACGCCTGGCCGACCTGCGGAACGAGCGCGGGGTGCGGGCCGTCATCGACGCCGCCGAACCGAGGCTCTCGCAGCTGCACGAGGCGCTCGGGCGGTTCGAGGCGGACACGGCGGTCGTGGTGATCGACGACGCCGAGCTGCTGCTCCAGAGCGACCTCGGCAAGGAGTTCACGCGGATCGCGCGCGGCATGGTGGGCGCGGGCTGGGGCATCGTCGCGGCGGGCACCAACGAGGCGCTCCAGGGCGGCTTCAACGGATGGCACGTCCACCTCAAGCGGAACCGGATCGGTGCGCTGCTGTCCCCGCAGAGCCAGGCCGACGGCGAGGTCCTGGGGCTGCGCCTGCCCAAGGGCGTGTCCAGTCCGAGGCTCACCCCGGGCACCGCCTACCTGCACCTGGGTGACGGCAGGGTCCAGCAGGTGAGGGTGCCCATGCCGTGACCACCGGAGCCGGGAGGGAGCACGGGTACCTTGTGCGCGAGGTTCAAGGCGCTAGGATCCACTTGCTCCCCTTCATCCCCCTTCGCCACCCCTGTTCTCGGTGGGCGCCCGACCCCGCTTCCAACCGTCCCACCCGTATGCCGATCAGGATCTGTTCCCCGTGAACCCAACCCCGTCAGCCGTCTCCCTCCCCGTCACCGCCACCGACCTGACCTCGACCGATCCCACGAGGATCGGCCCCTACCAGACCCTCAAACGCCTGGGCGCGGGCGGCATGGGCGTCGTGTACGCGGCCCACGCCGCAGGGGGCGAGCTCGTCGCGGTCAAGCTCATCCACCCCGAGTACGCGGCGGACGAGGAGTTCCGGGCGCGCTTCACCCGCGAGGTCGAGCTGCTCCGCAGAGTGGGCGGCGCGTGCGCGGTGCCCCTGCTGGACGCCGACACGGACGCCGACCGCCCCTGGCTCGTCACCCCGCTGGTGCGGGGCATGACGCTCAGCGCCTACATGCGCAAGCACGGCGCGCTGGAGGAGCAGCTGCTGATCGGTCTGGCCGCCGGTGTGGCCGAGGCGCTCGCCCAGATCCACGAGGCGGGCATCGCGCACCGCGACCTCAAGCCCGCCAACATCGTCCTGTCACCCGAGGGTCCCCGGGTCCTCGACTTCGGAGTGGCCCGGGCGGTGGACCAGACGGCGCTCACCCGGACCGGATCGGTCATGGGTTCGCCCGGGTGGATCAGCCCAGACCACTACCAGGGCAAGCCCGCCAGCACCACCGACGACATCTTCGCCTGGGGCGCCCTGGTGACCTACGCGGCCACCGGGCGACCGCCCTTCGGCAGCGGTGACCCGGCCGCGATCGCCCACAGGGTCATCAGCGGCGAACCGGACACCGAGGGGTTCACCGGTCCGCTGGCCGACCTCGCGCGGCGCGCGCTCCAGAAGGAGGGCGCGCAGCGGCCCACGGCACTCGAGCTGGTCTCGGAGATGGTCACCGTGACCCATCCCGGGAGGGCCTTCGCCCCGGTCTCCTCGGCCGCCGCGGCCGGGAGCGTGATGGGTGCCCTGGTCGACAACAACTGGCACGGCGTGCAGACCGCGCCCGAACGCGAGTTCGCGGTGACGGCCCCCGACGTGCGGGCGCGGGCAGGGTCCTGACCCTGCTCGGCGCGGGCCTGGGGGCCCTCCTGCTGATCGCCGGACTCGGCTTCGGCGGCGTGGCCCTGGCCAGCAACTGGGACGCGCTGCCCATCGCCTCGTGGTTCTCCGGAGACGAGGACGAGCCGGGCGGGGACGCCGAGAAGGAGGGTTCCACCGAGGAACAGCGCCGTCCGGGGCCGGTCGGCAAGGAGCCCACCGAGGAGGCCTCCCCGTCGGACGAGCCCTCGGAGCAGGCCGAGGACGAGGACGACCCCGAGGACGACGAGGGCGAGGAGGACGGTGGCACGACCACCGCCATGGCCACCGTCGGCGCCGGGGTGAGCGCGTCGGGCGAACGCCCCGCCGGTGACCACGTGGTCGCCTTCCAGCCCCAGGGCGGCTCCGGCCAGTACGCGGTGCTCGACGGCGCCACCGTGGTGTGCGCGTGGAGCTTCTGCCAGGAACAGGGCGGCGGCGTGGCCGACGGCGCCGCCGGATCGGTCTCCTCCAGCCCCGGAGCCCTGACCGGCTACGTCAACTCCGGCAGCCGCACCGTCTCGGCGGAGGTCACCTACACCGAGAGCGGCGGCACCGTCACCATCACCCGACTCGTGGAGCACCACAAGACCAGCGGTAGCGGAACCCCGCCCTGGTAGGAGGAGCAGAAGTGCTGAAGTCACTCACCCGCCGGATCTCCTGCGGGCTGACCGTCGTCCTGGTCGCGGCCCTCGCCGGCCCCGCCCCGGCCTCCGCCGACTCCTACAACGGGGAGTGCGGGAGCGGGTACGGGGTGGTCAACTCGGCCTCCGTCTCCGGGGGCACGGTCCATCTGACCTACAACAACTCCAACGGCAGGAACTGCGTGGTCGTGACGCGGTCCAACCCCGGATCCGCGATGGACATGGACGCCGCCCTCAAGCGCTCCGACTCCACCTCCTGGAAGACCGACCCGGGCAGCTTCACGACCTACGCCGGTCCCGTCTACCTGGACGCGGCGGGCCAGTGCGTGGACTGGGGCGGATCGATCGGCGGCGCGTGGGTCGTGCGCAACGGCACCAACTGCGGCTGACCCGCGCGGCCCGGGAGCGCGACGGGCCCCGCCGAACCAGGTGTTCGGCGGGGCCTTCCGCTGCTCTGGGCCTCCCGGGCGGAGTACGGCGACACGGGCGGAGGCGCGGGTGGATCAGACCCTGTAGAACGAGAAGGAGCCGTACTGGGAGATGCTGATCTCCCATTCGGTGACGTCTCCGGTCTCCTCGTCCAGGCTCTGGCACAGGAAGGGCGCCTCTCCACCGGTCTCGCCGCGCTCGACGTCGGAGTCCATGTCACAGAGCACGAGCTCGGACTCGGCGCTCACCCGAAGGCTGTCCTCGACGACCTCGCGCACGAGCGGGCCCTCGGGCAGATCCCAGTCGTAGTTGATGAGGATGCCCGAGGAACTGATGTCGATCGAGTACTCGAACTCCTCGTCCAGGAAGGTCACCGTGCAGGTGACGGACTCCCCCTCCTCACCGGCGATCTCCGGGCAGGAGGAGGTGGCGTCGGGGTCGGTCACCGAAGCGAAGGTGGAGACCCGCTCCAGTGCCTCCCAGGCGATGCGGTCCCCCAGGGGCGCGGCGGAGTCCGGTTCGGCGGGCAGGTCCGCCTCCGGGTCGATCTCGGGGGCCTCGTCGGGGATGGGTCCCTGGTGGAACGAGGAGGTGTCCACCTCGGCCGGCTCGTCCTCGACCTCCTCGACCGCGGCCGTGTCGGGCTGGGTGGGCTCGGGGTCCTCACCGCCACAGGCGGCGAGCGCGAGGGCGGATCCGGCGGCGACCACTCCGAGGGCGACACGGTGTCGGCGGGTGGGGTTCAGCATGGGGCCTCCTGTCAGGAGAACGGTTGGGGTCACCGCTGAGGTCCCTGACCGGGGCTTCTGGTTTCGAGTCGGGCAAGTGTGTGACCCATGTCATATCCTGGGGAGGGCGTGGCCCGTGTGCCCGGCGTGGCCAATGCGCTGGTCCGGGCAGTGGAGGGCGATCCTGTGCCGAGCACCACACCCCGACTCAACGGAACCGAACGCGGTTCTCTACCATCTCGAAGTATGGACGTCCCTGAGAGCGGGGCCGCCGGTACCGCGGCCCCCAACCTGGCCGAGGGCTTCCCGGCGGCCACACGTGAGCGGTGGCGCGCCCTCGTCGCCGGGGTGCTGCGCAAGAGCGGTGTCGCCGAGGAACGGCTCGCGGACACCCCGGAGTCCGTTCTGGCCACGCACGGCTACGACGGGTTCGACATCGCCCCCTCTACACCGCCGACCCGCCCGCCGCCGACCCCGGCTATCCCGGGCTGGCCCCCTTCACGCGCGGCCACCGGCCCGGCGGAGGAGTGGCCGGAGGCTGGGACATCCGTGCCCGGCACACCGACGCCGACCCCGCCGTGCTGCGCCGCCGCGTCCAAGACGACCTCATGAACGGCGTGAGCTCGCTGTGGGTGGCCGTGGGCGCCGACACCGCCACACCCGACGGGGTCCCCTCTCCCGCCTGGGCGAGGCCCTCACCGACGTCTACCTCGACCTCGCCCCCGTGGTGCTGTCCGCACCCGGCCCCCACGCCCTCGACGCCGCGAGGGCCCTGCTCCGGGCGCACGCCGACGCCGACGTCCCCGACGGCCGCGTCATCTCCCACCTGGGCCTGGACCCGCTCAGCGCGGCGGCACGGGCAGGGGAGCGCCCCGACGTGGCGGACGCGGCCCGCTTCGCCGCCGAACACGCCGCCCGCCATCCCAGGCTGGGGCTGTTCGTCGCGGACGGCACTCTCGTGCACGACGCTGGCGGCTCCGAGGCCCAGGAGATCGGCTCCGCCGTCGCCGCCGGGACCGCCTACCTGCGTGCCCTCGCGGACGCCGGGATCGAACCGGCCGACGCCGCTCGCAGGATCGAGTTCCGGCTCGCCGCCAACGCCGACCAGTTCTCCGTCATCGCGAAGCTCCGCGCCGTCCGCGCCATGTGGAACCAGGTGCTGGAGGCCTGCGGGGTCCCGGCGGACCAGCGCGGCATGAGCCTGCACGCCACCACCTCGGACGCGATGCTCACCCGACGCGACCCGCACGTGAACATGCTCCGCGCCACCGTGGCCTGCTTCGCCGCCGGGGTGGGCGGCGCCGACGCGGTCACCGTGGCGCCCTTCGACTCCGCCGTGGGGCTGCCCGACGACTTCGCCCGCCGGATCGCCCGCAACACCCAGTCGCTCCTCATCGAGGAGTCCCACCTGGCCCAGGTCATCGACCCGGCCGGGGGATCGTTCTACGTCGAGGCCCTCACCCGGGACCTCTACGGCGCGGGCTGGGCCTTCTTCCAGGAGACGGAGCGCACCGGGGGCATCGGAGCGGCGATCGAGCACGGTGAGCTCCGCGCCGCGGTGGACCGCGTGTGGGAGCGCCGCCGCCACGACCTCGCCCGCCGCACCGCCCCGCTCACCGGGGTCAGCGAGTTCCCGGATCCGCACGAGAAACCCCTGGTCCGCGAGCCCGACCCCGCCCGTCGGCGGCCGGTCCCGGGCGGCTTCCCGGCCCGACGCTACGCCCAGGACTACGAGGCCCTGCGGGACCGCTCGGACGCCCACACCGCCGCGACCGGCCACCGGCCCGGTGCCTTCCTGGTCACCCTGGGCCCGGTCGCCGCGCACACCGCCCGGGCCTCCTTCGCAACCAACCTCCTCGCGGCCGGGGGATCGAGGCCGACGACCCGGGGCCGATCGACGACGCGCCGTCCGCCGCGCGGGCCTTCGCGGAGTCCGGCAGCCGGGTCGCGGTGATCTGCTCCTCGGACCGGCTCTACGACGAGCACGCGGAGGACGTCGCCCGGGCCCTCAAGGGCGCCGGGGCCCGCCGCGTCCTGCTCGCCGGAGCGCCCCGGGACGCCTACCGGGAGGCCGGGGTGGACTCCTTCGTCCACAGGGGCTGCGACGCCGTCGCCCTGCTGACCGACCTGGTCGACGTGATCCTCACCGATCCCCCGACCACCGCGACCGACTCCACGCAGGGGGAGACCGTATGATCCCCGACTTCTCCGCCGTCGACCCGTGCTTCCCGGCCTTCACCGGCGCCGACCGGGGCGAGGCCGACTGGCGGCGCGCCCTGGAGGACTCCACCGGGAAGGCAGCCGACGCCCTGGAGTGGGAGACCCCCGAGGGGATCGGCGTCAAGCCGCTCTACACGCCCGCCGACCGCGCGGGCCTGGACTTCGTGGACGGCCTGCCGGGCATCCCGCCGTACCTGCGCGGGCCCTACCCGACCATGTACGTGAACCAGCCGTGGACCATCCGGCAGTACGCGGGCTTCTCCACCGCCGAGGAGTCCAACGCCTTCTACCGCCGCAACCTCGCCGCCGGCCAGAAGGGCCTCTCGGTCGCCTTCGACCTGGCCACCCACCGGGGCTACGACTCCGACCACCCGAGGGTCGCCGGTGACGTCGGCATGGCGGGCGTGGCCATCGACTCCATCTACGACATGCGCCAGCTGTTCGACGGGATCCCGTTGGACCGGATGAGCGTGTCCATGACCATGAACGGCGCGGTGCTGCCCGTCCTGGCGCTGTACATCGTGGCGGCCGAGGAACAGGGGTGCCGCCCGAGAAGCTGTCGGGGACCATCCAGAACGACATCCTCAAGGAGTTCATGGTCCGCAACACCTACATCTACCCGCCGCGGCCGTCCATGCGGATCATCTCCGACATCTTCGCCTTCACCTCGCAGCGGATGCCGCGCTTCAACTCCATCTCCATCTCCGGCTACCACATGCAGGAGGCCGGGGCCACGGCCGACCTGGAGCTGGCCTACACCCTCGCGGACGGCGTGGAGTACATTCGCGCCGGTCAGAGGTCCGG
This sequence comes from Nocardiopsis eucommiae, assembly GCA_018388625.1. GTDB lineage: Bacteria > Actinomycetota > Actinomycetes > Streptosporangiales > Streptosporangiaceae > Nocardiopsis > Nocardiopsis eucommiae. Next base: position 355,166 of record CP074402.1, read on the forward strand.
CCTGGACGTGGACGCCTTCGCGCCCCGACTGTCGTTCTTCTGGGCGATCGGGATGAACTTCTTCATGGAGGTCGCCAAGCTGCGTGCGGCCCGCCTGCTGTGGGCCCGCCTGGTCAAGGACCTCGGCGCGGTCAAGGACAAGTCGCTCAGCCTGCGCACCCACTCCCAGACCTCCGGCTGGTCCCTCACCGCGCAGGACGTGTTCAACAACGTGGCGCGCACCTGCGTGGAGGCGATGGCCGCGACCCAGGGCCACACCCAGTCGCTGCACACCAACGCCCTGGACGAGGCGCTCGCCCTGCCCACGGACTTCTCCGCGCGCATCGCCCGCAACACCCAGCTGCTGTTGCAGCAGGAGTCCGGCACCACCCGCGTGGTCGACCCCTGGGGCGGCAGCTACTACGTGGAGAGCCTCACGCAGCAGCTGGCCGAGAAGGCGTGGGCGCACATCCAGGAGGTTGAGAAGGCCGGGGGCATGGCCGCCGCGATCGACGCCGGGCTGCCCAAGATGCGCATCGAGGAGGCGGCCGCCCGCACCCAGGCGCGCATCGACTCCGGGCGGCAGCCGGTGATCGGGGTCAACAAGTACCGGCCCGACTCCGCCGACGAGATCGACGTCCTCAAGGTCGAGAACTCCAGGGTCCGCTCCGAACAGCTGGACAAGCTCCGCCGCCTGCGCGAGGAGCGTGACGACGACCGGGTGCGCGCCGCCCTCGACGCCCTCACCGAGGCCGCCGGGCGGGAGTCCAGGGCCGACGCGTCCCTCACCAACAACCTGCTCGCCGCGGCCGTCGACGCCGCCCGGGCCAAGGCGACGGTCGGGGAGATCTCCGACGCCATGGAGAAGGTCTTCCACCGCCACTCCGGCCAGATCCGTACGATTCAGGGTGTGTACAGGAACGAGGCGGCCGGGAGCTCCGACGCGGCCGGACTGATGGACCGGGTGACCGCCCGGGTCGACGCGTTCGCGGAGGCCGAGGGGCGCCGTCCCCGCATCCTCGTGGCGAAGATGGGCCAGGACGGACACGACCGGGGACAGAAGGTGATCGCGACCGCCTTCGCCGACCTCGGGTTCGACGTGGACGTGGGCCCGCTGTTCCAGACCCCGGCCGAGGTCGCCGTCCAGGCCGTGGAGGCCGACGTGCACGTGGTCGGGGTGTCCTCCCTGGCCGCCGGACACCTGACCCTGGTGCCCGCGCTGCGCGAGGAACTGGCCCGACTCGACCGCGAGGACATCATGATCGTGGTGGGCGGGGTGATCCCGCCGGGTGACTTCGACGAGCTCCGCGCCGCCGGGGCGTCGGCCATCTTCCCGCCGGGGACGGTGATCGCGGAGGCCGCGATCGACCTGCTCGACCAGTTGGAGGAGCGGCTGGACCCGGAGGGCACGGAGCAGCGGGCGTGACCGTTCGGCGCGGCGGGCCGGACCGGCCCGACCGGAGGTGACGGCCGGATTCCGGCCGGGAGGGGAGTGGACGTGGCGGTGCGCGGGAGGCGTCCGGTGGACGTGGACGCCCTGGCCGAGGGGTGCTGTCCGGGCACCGGCCGACCCTGGCCAGGGCGATCACCCTCGTGGAGTCGCGCCGCCCGGACCACACGCGCTCCGCCCAGGAACTGCTGGTGCGGCTGCTCCCGCACACCGGCGGGGCCCAGCGGGTGGGGATCACCGGGGTGCCCGGCGTGGGCAAGTCGACCTTCATCGACGCGCTCGGCACCCGGCTGACCTCGCGCGGCCACCGGGTGGCCGTGCTCGCGGTCGACCCCTCCTCCACCCGCACCGGTGGCAGCATCCTGGGCGACAAGACGCGCATGGCCGACCTCGCGGTGGACCCCGACGCGTTCATCCGGCCCTCGCCCACGGCCGGCACCCTCGGCGGGGTGGCCCGCGCGACCCGGGAGACCATGCTGCTCATGGAGGCGGCCGGGTTCGACGTGGTCCTGGTGGAGACCGTGGGGGTGGGCCAGTCCGAGGTCACCGTCGCCGCCATGGTGGACTGCTTCCTGTTCCTCACCCTGGCCCGGACCGGAGACCAGCTCCAGGGCATCAAGAAGGGCGTCCTGGAACTCGTGGACGTGGTCGCCGTGAACAAGGCCGACGGCCCGCACGCCGACGACGCCCGCAAGGCCGCCCGGGAGCTCTCCCGTGCCCTGCGCCTGCTCCAGCCGGTCCACCCCGAGTGGCGGCCGCCGGTGCTGACGTGCAGCGGTCTGACCGGTGACGGGCTGGACGAGGTCTGGGACACGGTGCTCGACCACCGGCGGGTGCTGGAGCGCGACGGGGCCCTCGCCGACCGGCGCAGCGCCCAGGGCGTGAGCTGGATGTGGGACCAGGTGCGGGACCAGCTCCTGGACTCGTTCCTGCGGGACGCGGGTGTGGCCGACGCCATCCCGACGATGGAGGCACGGGTGCGATCGGGTGAGACCACCGCCACCCTGGCCGCGCGTGCCCTGCTGGACTCGTTCACTCAGGGTGACGGTGACGCGGAGGGCCGAACGGGCCGTGACCGGGCCGACAGTGACGGTGGGGGTGCCTGAGGGGCACGAAGCAACACCGGGTGTCATGTCGTGAAATGACCCAGGGTGAACGGGAGGTACCGACCCGGGGGAGGGGGTTCTCGCCCATGAGGCGAAAATTTCTTGCCCGATGCCATTCCCGTGGAAGCGGTTCGCTTATACCGTGTGTGTCCAACGACTTACCAGGCCGCTCGGGCGCGCAAGTGTCTCCCCTCACCGGACCGGCTCTGTGGGAGTGGAGCCGGGTCCGGTAGTCGTTCCCGGTCGGGCTGCGTATGGTTAAGCGAGGGACCCCTCACCATCGGAACGTGGGGCCGGGAGGAGTGAACGTGCACAGGCTTGGACTGAGCACGCGGTTCGAGAGCCGCAGCGTCATCGTCGCGATCGAGGGAGAGCTCGACATCGCGACCGCCGCCGACCTCCAGGAACACATCAGGACCGCGATCGAGGACCACGGTCCGTGGCTGATCCTGGACCTGTCCGCCCTGGACTTCATGGACTCCAGCGGGCTGAACGTCATCATCAACGCCTATCGGAACGTCCGTGAGCGGGACGGTTCCCTGTCACTGGCGGCACTGAACGAACGCGTCACCAAGGTCGTCCGACTGGTCGGCCTGCACCGTCAGGTTCCCGTTCACCAGACCGTCGCCACCGCCGTCGCGGCGATGGAGGCCCTGGAGGCCAAACGCCAGGCCGGCTAGCCCGAACCAGGGTTCCGGGCCCCCTCCCGGGACCGTGACCGCCGCTGACACCCCTCCTCTCCCGTGCCCTCCTCCGGCAGGCGCGGTGCCCTGCCCGGAGAGGATCGGGTGTCGCCCGGCCGGACCGCCCCGAAGCGGGGCGGTCGTCCCCTGTGGACAACCCGCGGGGTCTCCCTCCTTCGGGGACAATGGGTCCATCGACGACATCACCCCCTCCCCCGGTCCCCCCGCCGCCTCCTCGACCCCCTGCTCCGGTTCCAGGTCCGCATCCAGAACGACCCCCGCCACGCGCGCCGTGTCGCGGGAGTCGCCTCCGTGCTGCTCCTCGTCCTGACCGCGCTCCTCGCCTTCCTCCTCACCCTCGACCTCTCCGCCGCCGCGCGCTTCCTCCTGGTCCTGGTGGGAGCGGCCCTGGGCCTCCCCTCTTCCTGGTGCTGCTCGCCGTGCTGGTGAACCCGGCACCGCCCGGGGTCCGGCTCCCCGCCGGGACCCGTCCCGCCGACCTGCGCGCCGCGAGAAGGGCGCTCCGGTCGGGAGAGCTGACCGGCCTGCCCGAGGCGGACAGGGTCGCCCGGATCCTGGCCGCGCAGGTCCTGAGACAGCGGCTGTGGCTGTCGGTGCTGCTGCTGTGCGGTTTCGGCGTGCTGAACCTGTTCAACGCGCTCAACCGGTACACCTCGGACGGTGCGTGGAGCGGGACGTCCGTGTTCTTCCTGGCGACGGGCCTTGTCTTCGTGGTGATAGTGGTCGTGGCCGTCCCCTCGGACCTCCGGTCCAGACGCGGGGCACGCGCCGTGGCCGAGGCCTACGACGCCCGGGCGAGAAGCCGGTCATCGACATCCCCACCGAGAGTCTCGGATTGGTAACGGGATTTCCGGGTAGTGGGTTCGGCATGAACGAGCCCACGACACACCCCCGGTCCGCTCGCCGACATCCCAGGGCCCTGTTCGGCCGGATGCAGGTCTACGCGCAGAACCACCCGCGTGCCTACGCCGTCAGGGCCGTGTCAGTCGCCCTTCTCGTGGGGCTGCTCCCGCCATTCGTCCTCTGCGTGATCCTGCTCGACGACTGGGCGTCCGCCGTCCCGGTCCTGCTCGGCGCGGCGGCCCCCGTCGTGATCATGGGCGCCCTCATGGTGTGGCTGATGCCCGCGTTCCTGCGCCGGACGCTGGGCACCTCGACGCTGCGGCCGGACACCGATCCGGTGGACCTGCTGGAGGCCAAGCGCCAGCTGCGCCGCGGCGGCCTCCACGAACGGGACGAGGTCAACCGGGTCGCCCGGGTCCTCGCCGCCCAGGCGGAGGCGAGGATCAACTCCCCGAGGACCGTCAACGTCGTGAGCGTGGTCGGCGCACTGCTGTTCGGTGCGCTCGCGACCATGAGCTACCTGCTCGACGGAGCGGGTTCCGACTTCCGCCTCACCGCGACGTTCACGCTGCTGTTCCTGGCGTACCTGCTCTTCCTCGGCCCCTGGACCAGGCGCTACCGGCAGCGCGCCCGGGAGTTCGCGAGACTCTACGACGAGCGCGAGACCGCTCGGGAGCGCCCTCCGGAGGCCGCCCGGGAACGCGCTCCGGACGCCCTCGTCCACTGACCAGAGACCGCTCGGATGACTCCGAGCCCCCGCGCCCCCGGCGAACGTCCCCCGTCCGCCGGGGGCGCCCCTGTCAGCGGGCGCCGAGCAGGTGCTCCAGGGCGAGCTGGTCCAGCCGCTCGAAGTGGTATCCGCGCCGCCCCGCCTCCTCCAGGTCCAACTCCTCCCCGAGCAGGTCCGCGACTCCCTCACCCGGGGAGAGCGTGGGTTCGGACAGCTCGGGCACCCGGGCCTCGGCCAGGGCGGTGACCACCTCCGGGTCGGCGCGGAAGGCGGCGGCCCGCTCCTTCAGGAGGAGGTAGTTGCGCATGCAGCCCGCCGCGGACTCCCACACCCCGGACACGTCCTCGGTGCGCGGCGGCTTGAAGTCGAAGTGCCGGGGACCCTCGTACCCGGAGCGCTCCAGCAGGTCGACCAGGAAGAACGCCTCCTTGAGGTCCCCCGCGCCGAAGCGCAGGTCCTGGTCGTACTTGACGCCGCGCTGCCCGTTGAGGTCGATGTGGAGGAGCTTGCCCGCCCACAGGGCCTGGGCCACGCCGTGCGCGAAGTTCAGCCCGGCCATCTGCTCGTGGCCGACCTCCGGGTTGACCCCCACCATATCGGGGTGGGCCAGCCGCTCGATGAAGGCCAGGGCGTGGCCGACCGTGGGCAGCAGGACGTCGCCGCGCGGTTCGTTGGGCTTGGGCTCGATGGCGAAGCGCAGGTCGTACCCCTGGTCGAGCACGTACGCGCACAGCAGGTCGAAGGCCTCACGCAGACGGTCCAGAGCGGCCTGCTGGTCCTTGCCCGCCTCGGTCTCGGCGCCGTCCTGGCCGCCCCAGCACACGAAGGTCCGGGCCCCCAGTGAGACCGCGAGGTCGATGTTGCGGACGACCTTGCGCAGTGCGTAGCGGCGCACGTCCCGGCTGTTGGAGGTGAACCCGCCGTCCCGGAAGACCGGGTGGCTGAACAGGTTGGTGGTGACCATGGGCACCCGCACGCCGGTCGCGTCGAGGGCGCCTCGGAAGCGCCGGAGGATCGCCTCCCGCTCGGCGGGGGTGCTGCCCGGCGGGATCAGGTCGTCGTCGTGGAAGGTGACGCCGTACGCGCCGAGGTCCGCGAGGCGGTGCACGGCGTCCACCGGGTCGAGCACCGGACGGACCGGGTCGCCGAAGGTGTTGACGCCGCGCCAGCCCACGGTCCACAGGCCGAAGCTGAAGCGGTCCTCAGGGGTGGGGCGGAGGTCGGACATGTGTGCTCCCGGGGGTCGGTCCGTGGAGGGCGTCGGACCCCGCCAGTTTGTATAGAGTCCCAACTAATTGTCAACGGTCTCCGCCACCCCGATCCGGGCGGTGGTCACGCCCGCTCCCGCTCATCCCACACCGCACGGGTGAGTTCGTACTCGACCGAGGCCACCACGTTTCCGACTACGGCAGCGGCAGGGCACCCGAGTCCAGGCCGTGGATCATCACGGCGGCGCCGCCACGGGACGCGGCGCTCATGCCGAGGGCGGAGGGCTCCACCCGGCACCCGCCCGCCTCGGGGGCGAAGGAGTGCGCCCCGGCCGCCGCGCGACAGCTGGGGAGCAGCCACGGGGCCAGCGGCACGAAGTACCCGCCCACCACCACGGCCCCGGGGTTGACCACGTTGACCAGGGTCGCCACCCCGCGTCCCAGCCAGGTTCCGGCGCGTTCCAGGGCGGCGACGGCCGGACCGTCACCCGCAGACGCGCGCTCGACCACGAGGTCGACCAGGGCGGCGACGTCCCGGCTCTCCAGGGGACGGTCCGCGACCCGGTCCGGCAGGGCGGCACGCAGGATCGCCCCGATCCCGGCCAGCGCCTCCAGACAGCCCCGCCGCCCGCACGAGCACTCCGGGCCGTCGGCGGCCAGTTCCAGGTGGCCGATCTCCCCGGCGGAACCGGCGGCGCCGCGCAGCAGCTCACCGCCGGTGAGCACCCCCGCGCCGATCCCCACCTCGCCGGTCACGTACACCAGGTCCGTGAGTCCGGCCAGGGAGCCGAACCGGTACTCGGCCATGGCGCCGAGGTTGGCGTCGTTGTCGACCAGGACGGTCGCGCCGGCGAGGGCGGAACCCGCCAGCTCCGAGCGGAGGAGGTCGCGCAGAGGCACGTCCCGCCAGTCCAGGTTGGGCGCCCGCGTGACCGTGCCGGTGGGGGAGTCGATCAGCCCGGGAACCGCCACGCTCACCCCGACCACCGCGCGGCCCTCCAGCACGGGCTCGCCGGTCACCTCCCGCAGCACCGTCGCGATCCGGGCCGCGCAGGCCACCGCCCCCACTGAGCGGGCGTCCAGCGGCACGTGCCGCACCACCAGATCCCGGTGGGCCAGGTCCACGGCGACCACCGAGAGGTAGTCGACGTTGACCTCCACGCCGACGGCGGCCACGGAACGGTCGTCCAGGTCCAGAAGGACACCGGGTCGGCCCACCCGGCGCTGCGGGGTCTGCCCGGTCTCCCGGACCAGACCGCGCTCCATGAGGTCGCTGACCAGGCTGGACACGGTGGTCTTGTTCAGTCCGGTGGCCGTGGCGACGGCGGCACGCGAGCACGGGGAGAGGGCCCGGACGGTCCGCAGCACCGCGCGGAGGTTGTTCTCACGGATGGTGTGCAGACCCGCCGTGCCGGTACCGGCCGCCACCGCGCCCCCTCGAAATCCCGTTGCCCCCGTCTGCGGGGCGCTGGTTGGATTCCCATCATGGTGCCTGCAGACGTCTTCCGAGACCAACCCGTCCTCGTGGGGGAACGGGTGCGGTTGGAACCGCTCGGCGCGGCCAACGCGGACGAGGTCATCCCCGCCCTCGTGGACATGGATCCGCAGGTGCGCAGGCTCACCGGCACCCACCAGGAGTTCACCCCCGAACAGCTGCGCCGCGTGTTCACGGAGCGGGAGCACCGGCACGACCGGGCCGACTGGCTGATCCGCGCCCCGGACGGCACGGCCGTCGGAGACTGCGCGCTGCTCGACCTCGACCCGGACAACGCCGAGGCGCACTACCGGATCGCGCTCAACTCCATGGCGTGGACCGGCCGGGGCTACGGCACCGAGGCCACCGACCTGGTCCTGGAGTACGCCTTCGCGACAGCCGGGCTGCACCGGGTGGCCCTGGAGGTGTTCGCCTTCAACCCCAACGCCGAACGCTCCTACGCCAGGTCGGGGTTTGTCCGCGAGGGCGTGTGGCGCCAGCACCTGCGCTGGGACGGCGCCTGGCACGACGCGGTCCTGATGTCGATCCTGGACCACGAGTACGCCGAACTCCGCCGTGGGCGTGGCTGATCGAGGGGAGGCACGGGGGACGGCGTTAGTGTCGTGTGCATGCCCGTCCCGGACTTCGTCACCCAGATGCGCGAGCACGTCGGCCACTCCCTCCTCCCCTGGTGGGGGTGACCGGAGTGGTGCTCGACGATGACGGCCGGGTGCTGCTGCACCAGCGTTCCGACGACGGACGCTGGGCCACCCCCGGCGGCATCCTCGAACCGGGGGAGCAGCCCGCCCAGGCGGTGGTCCGCGAGGTGTGGGAGGAGACAGGCGTACGGGTCGAGGTGGACCGCCTGGTGAGCGTGGTCGCTCAGGAGCCGCACACCTATCCCAACGGCGACCGGGTGCAGTTCCTCGACCTCGCCTTCCGCTGCCGCCCCGTCGGAGGCGAACCCAGGATCGACGGCGACGAGAGCCTGGACGTGGACTGGTTCACGGAGTCCGAGACGCCGCCCATGGCCGAGCGCGTCCTCGAACGCATCCGCTGGGCCCGCCGCGACGAGGGCGAGCCGTACTACGTCCGCTGATCGGTTCCGGACCGCCCTGCTCGCTGCTGAACGGCGCCACCGAGCGCCACGCCCTGGAGGAGTACGTCCGGGCAGCCGAGCGGCGTGCGGGACACGTCCGTCAGCTCCACTGGCGGCGCATGGTCCAGCGGTCCGAGGCGGCGTCACGGGAGATGTCGATGATGCTGGGCTGGCCGGTCTCGGACTCGGCCGCGACCCGGAGCAGGTGGATGTGCGTGGCGGGTACGCCCGGGGCGCCGGGCCGCGCGGGCCAGTCACCGATGATCCGACGCACACGGAAGGTGTGGCCGCGCCAGGTGAACCGGACCGGGTGACCACGGTCGGTGGAACGGACGTTGATCTGGTCGTTCAGGAGACTCACGAGGGACAGTCTATCGAACACCTGTTCGAACACGTCAAGTCTCCTGAGGGTGGCGCGGGTCGCGCTTCGTGGAGAAGCTCCTGGTCGCAGCGGTGGATGCCGGGGCTGGCGGGCTACAGGAACACCCGGCCCCGGCGGTCGCGGTCGCGCAGGGCGGCCATGCGGCGGGTGTTGCCGGGGTGTCGGGAGAGCAGGTGATAGAGCAGCAGCGAGCAGCCCCGGTCCGTGTGGGCCCGGGCGGCCATCTCGCCCAGGTTCACCCGCCGGTACAGGGTCGGGCCTCCGGCGTAGAGCCGCACCCCGTGCGCGCCCTCGGGCACGTGCGCGTGGGCGTGGTTGTCGGCGGTGTACTCGCAGGCCCGGGACAGCGCCGAGCCGAGGCCGGGGACCAGGTCGGCGCCGAGGGTGGCCACCCGCCGCCAGTAGCCCGTGTGACCGGCGGCGAGGTGGCCCACCTGGTGCGCGACGAGGAAGGCGAGGGCCTCCCGGTCCCGGGGAGGCCGTGGTCGTCGAAGACCGCGTCGGGCAGCACCAGGTAGCGCCGGAGTCCGTGCGCGGCGGCGTCCGCGCGCACCGAGACCGGCCCCGGCCGGACGTAGGCTTCCGGGCGCCGGGCCAGCCCCATGTCCCGCGCCAACGAACCCACCACCCGGTACGCCTCGGGGAACTGGGTCGGAGAGATCCGGACCGACTCGGCGCGTTCGCGGGCGTACCGCAGGCCGCGCGCCGACCAGCAGACCAACGGCACCGTGACCAGTGCCAGCGCCGTCCACAGCAGCGAACCCGACACCGACCACACCAGGCGCAGCAGCACCGCGGTCAGCGCCAGCGTCACCGTCACGGCCAGGGCCAGCAACGGTCTCTCCCAGGGGTGAGCCGAGGCCGGGACGACCTCCTCGTCGGAGTCGGCGGGGTACGGTTCGCTCGCCTGTGGGGAGGGCTGGTGCGCCGACCTCGGTCCGGGGGCGGCGGTGCAGCCGGGGACCCCGTGGACCGCGCTGGTCGGTGAGGTCCCCCAAGACGGCATGGAATGTCGCATACTGCTCCCCTCGGGCCGCCCGTGTCAGGGAATGACTACTCCCTGTGCCTAAATATTACTTTCCGCTTCCCTTCGTGTGGTGTGGCGGAGGCGGCGTGTCCGGGCTCAGGGATGTTCGTACCGGCGGAACTCCTCCGCGAGCTCGTCGAGGAAGTGGTCGACCTGGGCCGGGTCGTATCCCGGGCGGGCCCGGGTGGTGGCGAACTGGACGCGCTCCACCTCGGCGGAGCTGAGCGTGGCGCGGTCCGGCCTCCCTTGGAGAAGGACCTCCAGGGTGTACTCGGCGCGGTCCAGGAACTCGTCCACCTCCTGCTCGTTGTAGCCGGTGGTCAGTCGGGTGGTGGCGAAGCGCTTCTCCCTGATGTCCTGGGGCGCCATCCGGGGGCCGTCCGCCGGGGTGCCGGGCGGCGGGCCGGGACGGCGCGGGTCCGCGTACCCCGTCCCCTGGCCGGGGTGGGGCGGGCGGGGCCCGTCCTGGCCCGGGCGCGGAGGCAGGGGCGGCGGCGCGGCGGGCTGGCCCAGGCCGCGTCCGGCGAGGTCGGCGACGACGAGGTCGAGGAAGTCGTCAACCTCGTCCTCGCGGTAGCCGGGGCTCATCCGGGTGGTGCGGAACCGGGAGTTGCGGATCTCGTCCGCGGTGAGCAGCGGTCCGGTGCGCGGCCCGCCCTCCAGCGCGACCAGCGTCGCCTCGATCCGGTCGAGGAGCGCGTCCACGTCCTCCTCGTTGTAACCCGGGCGCAGACGCACCGTGTGGAACTTCTTGTTGCGGATGTCCGCCGGTGTCAGAGGCATGGTCCCCATTGTGCAGTTCACGAGGTTCGTAGGTGCGCTATCGCGCGTTCGCGTGTGCGTCCCGGGTGCTCCGGTCGTCCGTCGGACGGTGCCGGGGCCGTCCCCGGCCGGGCGGACGCACACGCGGAGGGCGGACACGGGAAGGCAGGGGGAACTCATGGTTCGCATTATGCCGAGAGGAGGTGACCCGTGCCACACCGGCCGGTGGTTCCGGCCGGTGCGGACGCGGAACGGGCGCCGGTCGGGTGTCCTCACGGCCGACGTCTTCCTTGTAAGACGCTCCGGCCGGGAGAAGGTTTACCTGAATCCAAAAGAATAACCAGAATTATCGAGCGCGGTTACTCAGTGCATTCAAAGGTTCATTGTGATGTTTTCGAGATCAGTGATCATGCATTTGATCTTTGGCTGGACTGTATTGTCATCGTAGGGAATGGAAAGCAACTCGGCCGGTTCTTCCGGCTCTTGCCCTCTGCGGGCCGAAACCGCGCAAGCTCTCTATTTTCGCAGGTCATAGGCTTCTGTGTGCCTTGGCCGTCCCCCATTCGACCCTGGTCCGTGATTCCGCGTTCCGAGACTTCCCGCCTTTGTGTTCCGGCGGTGGAAGCCCAGACCAGGCCTGGCCCCGACCCATGTGGGCCTGGACGATCCACACGAGGATTGATCTTGAAGAACGCTTCTCGAATCTCCGCACGCCGCGTGCTCCAGGGCGGTGTCGCCTTCGCCGCGCTGGGCGCCCTCACCCTGGGCGCCGCCTCGCCCGCCCACGCCGACACCTACGGGTGGGGCTACGCCTCGGCCCTGGGCGCCTCCTCGCCCACGCAGACCTACATCACCAAGGACCAGACGGTCTCGGACTCCTTCAGTGGCGCCATCGGTGAGTGGCTGACCGTCGAGGGCACCACCACGGCCACCGTGAACTCCAGCGGGGCCACCGGCACCGCCGTGGTCGACACCGCGCGCATCGTCATCACCGAGGCCGACCTCCCCGGCATCCTCGACCCCGAGGAGGACGAGGACGAGGACGAGGAGACCCCGGACGACGACGAGGACGACGCCGAGGACGACGCGACCGAGGGCGACGACGCTCCCGAGGGCGAGGAGACCCCCGAGGACGGTGACGACGAGGGTGGCACCGACGTCCCGGACGACAGCGGCACCGACCAGCCCTCGGAGGAGCCGACCGAGGAGCCCACCACGCAGCCGACCGAGGAGCCCTCCGACCCGGCCGAGGCCGGTGACGACGAGGACGCGGAGAACACGACGGCCTCCGCCGACGTCATCGAACTCGACGAGGAGAACTCCGAGCTGGTCGACGCCGGCAGCGACGTCCTGCTCGAGGCCACCATCCACGGTGCCAGCGTCTCCACCAGCCAGGGCTGGGACGGGGCCGTCAACCACGGCTTCGACGCCGGGGTCCTCGGCGCCTCCACCCTCCAGGCCGACGTCGAGGGCGAGACCGTCGACCTCGTGGTGTCGCTGGAGCCCGTCAGCGCGGTCCACGAGACCGAGGACGCCGGGTTCGTCTGGAACGACGCCATCACCGACATGTACATCACCTTCAGCGTCGGCGACGAGATCGTCTCCGGTTTCCTGATCGCCGAGAGCGCCGCGGGCATCACCACCGGCACGGTCGACGGTGGTGGCGACGACGGTGGCGACGACGACGCCAAGAACCCGCCGGTCAAGGAGCGCGACTCGGACACCGTCCCGAAGACGGAGGCCAAGGACGCCCAGCCCCTGGCCCAGACCGGTTCTCCGCTCGCCGGCCTGATCGCGGCCGGTGCGGCGATCGCCGCCGGTGGTGGCGTCGCCGCCTACCTGGCGCGTCGCAGGAAGAAGAGCGGCGAAGAGGCCCCCGCGACCAACGAGGGCTAGTCCGCTCCCGCGCCCTCCGGCCCCGGCCCTCCGGCCGAGTGAGGTGACCGGCCCGGCAGGCGCGGGGTGACTGACGCGGGCGGGCCCCGGGGATCTCTCCCCGGGGCCCGCCTCCGTGTGTGTCCGGGTGGCGCCTATCCGCGCAGGAGGTAGGTGGCCAGGCCGCGCGCAATGGCGTCGGCGGCGCGCTCACGCCACTCGGGGTCCTCCAGGAGCTCCGCGTCCTCGGCGTTGCGCATGTTGCCCGCCTCCAGGAACACCTTCGGGACCGTGGACATGTTCAGCCCGCCCAGGTCCGTGCGTTCGTCCAGCCCGTCCTCGGCCAGGTAGTCGGCGTAGGGGATATCGCTCCCCTCCAGGTACTCGCGGCGGAGGTCCTCCGCGAGCAGCGCGGAGGGCTCGACGATCTCCTCGGTGAAGCCGCTCACCTCGCCCGGGGTGATGACGTGGAAGCCCCGCCCCGAACCCGGGCCGCCGTCCGCGTGGATGGACAGCGCGACGTCCGCCTCGTTCTCGTTGCCGATCTCGGCGCGTTCGTCGACGCACGGCCCCACGCCCTCGTTGTCCTCGCGCGTGAGGACCACCGTGGCGCCGTCCGCCTCCAGCCGTTCCCGGACGAGCAGGGACAACTCCCAGTTGAACTCGTGTTCGGGGTAGCCGTTGACGCTCTCGGCGCCGACCGTGTCACAGGCCTTCTCGCCGGGCCCGGCGGGTACCAGCGCGTTGATCTCGCTCGGGGCGTCGGCGTTGCCCCCGTTGTGTCCGGGGTCGATGACCACGACACGGTCACCGAGGGGCCCCTCGCCGGGGGTGGCGCCTCGTCGTCGTCGGTGGAGGCGCCGGACCCGTCCTCCGGACCGGGGAGCGGAGGCGCCGCCGTGGGGCCGGTCCCGGGAGCTCCGCCCGCCGGGGACGAGCAGCCCGCGGTCCAGACGACGGCGAGCGTGAGCAGGGCCAGGGAGCGGACGGCGCGGCTCCGGCGCCCTGTGGGTGCGCAGACGAGCATGCCTCAAACCTAGCCGTTGTCCGAGACCCCGTCGTACCCGTACAAACACGGACGAAGGGCTCACGTCGCGCCTGACGTCCGGCGCGCCCCGCCTGGCGGAGGGCGTCCCCGGCGCCCCGTCGCGCCCCCGGGCCGGACCCGGAACCGGTGGGATCACCCACTCCGACCGGCGGCGGCGGGGCTCGGCTCCGGGGCGGCGGGACTCCGAGGACGGGGCGGGGCGCTCGGCGTTCGAGGGGGCGCCACGGGCCTCCACCGCCCCTCACCAGCCTCCCCCTCTGGTGCGCTGTTCCGTTCGGTTCCGCGTTCCATCAGCTCACAACCGTGCGCCGGTGACACTCCGAGGGCGGTGAAACGCCGTCCCCCGGCGACGGAACGGTTTCCGTTTCGTGATCAAGCGACTAGGCTCGCCGTGTGGAGCGCCCCGCACACGGCACTCCGCGCCGAACTCGTCTACGACCGGGTACGGGGTGTGCGCACCCTCCCCGGAAAACACCGCCCCCGGCCCGCCAGGCTGGCCGGATCACCCCGCTCCGACGCCACGGCGTCGGGTCGGGACCGGCCCCGGGCCGGTCATCCCCCAGATGCAACAGGAGTGTCGTGGTGACTCCCGCCAGAACGTCCGTTCGCCGCCTCCTGGTGGGCGGCACCCTCTTCACCGCCCTCGGCGCGCTCGGGGTCGTGTCCGCGTTCCCCGCGTCGGCCGACCAGCTGGTCTGGGCCAACGCGCAGGCCTGGGTCGGTGACGGTGACCTCGTCTCGGGGTACTCCACCGCGATCAGCTTCGGCGGTGCGACCCAGGACGAGGCCGGGGCCGATCCCGTCGTGGGCGCCCTCGCGCCGTTCGCGCGGGTCGAGGGGAGAGCCGCACGCTGGTCAACGACAGGGGCGCGCTGGCCCAGTCGGTCGTGGAGCGGGCGACGGTCCGGATCGGGGTCGACGACCTCATCGGTCTCGGCATGATCGACCCGGTCGAGGGCGCGCCCGGGGAGGCGGGGGAGACCCCACGGCGGAACCCGAGGGGGCACCGCGCCACCCGACGGGGACGAGGGCCCGTCCGAGGAGGGGAGGCCGGTGACCAGGGGCCGCGGTGGTCGGACCGGCCCACTCCGGACACCCCCTTCCAGGACCCCTCGGAGGACCCCGGCGCCACGCCCTCCGAGGAGGACGTGGTGGTTCTGGACGAGGAGGAGACCGAGACCGTCTCCGTGGACTCCAACGCGGTCGAGTTCTCCCTCACGGACGTGCGGACCAGCGCGGCGGCGGCCTACGACGGCGCCACGGAGACGACCTTCGAGTACGGGGAGCTGACCGCCTTCGGTGAGCCCGTGACCGGCTTCGACGGCGACCACCTGGCGGAGGAGACCCTGGAGGTCCTCGACGAGAGGGGCCGGACGCTGGTCGAGGTGCCCGTCAGCGTCCGCTTCGTGACCAGCGCCGACACCTTCGACGACGTGGACGAGGACTGGGAGGGTGAGGGCGTGCGCTCCTCGTTCTCCGTCTCGGTCCGGGTCGGAGACCCCGCACTGGGCCAGGGCTTCACCGTGGACTTCGCCGACTCCTGGGCGATCGGTTCCACCCACATCGCGGCGGACGCGCCCGGTGAGGGGAGCGCGGCGAGGGGAACGGGAGACGCCGGCCGCGAGCCAGCGGTTGGCCACCACGGGGAGCTCCCTCGTGGCGCTGGTGACCGCGGCGGTGGTGGCGGTCGGCGGCGGTGCCGCGGCGACCTTCCTGGCGCGCAAGCGGACCACCGCCATGGACGACCAGATCGAGGACTGACGGTGGTCGGTCCGCCCCGGTCGGGGGCCCGGGCGGGGACCCGTGCCCGGGTGGTGCGTGAGGAGGGCGGGCCACCCCGTCTGGGTGGCCCGCCCTGAGAAATCTGTCAGCAGCCGGAACGTGTCCAGCCGTTCCCCCGGAATCGGCACAGACCGGGGAGATCACTCCGTGCGCTGGCTGGGGATTCCGGCCAGCAGGGCGCGGACCTCAGTCTCGCGGTAGCGGCGGTGGCCACCCAAGGTGCGGATCGAGGTCAGCTTGCCCGCCTTGGCCCAGCGTGTCACGGTCTTGGGGTCAACGCGGAACATGGTGGCAACCTCGGCGGGGGTCAACAGGGGCTCCGCCTCGGGCGTGCGAGTCGACATGTGTACGGCCTCTCCTCCTGGATCTGTGTGCCGATCCTTGAGCCTGATTCCTGGCACTTGGCCCGGATGTCCAATAGTCCCACTTGAGTCCTATTGATATCACCCGAGGTGTTTGCGCGACCACTCCAAGCAACTTTGCACGTGGGAGGCCATTGAAAGCCGCCCGTGGCCGCGTCACGCTAAGTGATTCTAGCGACACGTTTAGTGGCATGTGGCGTATTCGGTCAAAACTTCGTTCTCGGGCCTCGTTTTTCTCGATCCGGAGAACCCGAAGTGCTAGGGCGGAGCTGACCGAAACCCGGGGGCCGGCTCTGGGGGAGGAGGGCGCGGGCCCTGGTCAGTCGCGGTTCGGGGTGGCGTGGGGTGGGGTGGCGGCCGGGGGCCGGTCGCGCTGCGGCAGGGGGTCGGGCCACGTGGATCCTCGTTGTGGCAGGGGTTTCCCGGTTACTCTGAGTGCTCTCTGTGGTCGACTCGCTACAGTCTACGCTGATCCCTATCGGGCGTTATGCCCAGTTTCACGGCGCTTGGTGGGGCGTTCTCGCGGGGTGGTCGCGCGCACGGCCGTCACGTGCGAAAAGACGGTTTCGTGCGACTGAGAAACCTGGTGTACCAGGTTGGGGTACGGCGTGGCGCCTCCCCGTCCCGGCTCGCGTGCCGACCGGGATGACGACAGGGCGCCCGGGGTGTCCACGAAAGATCGACCGGAACATGACGGTCAGTTGGCGTGCTCCAGGGCTCGCACCGACCTCCAGCGCCGAGTGAGCCGCCCGCGCAGCTCCTTCACCCGTGAGCCCTCGCCCTTGGCGAGCGCCTCCACGGCCTCGGCCACCTCGGCCACCGAGTGGTCCTCGCTCAGGTGCTCGTCACTGAGCAGGTGCGGCAGTCCCCGTAGTCCAGTTCGAGCAGGGACTCGGGGTGCGCGGTCGTGGCCAGCCACTCCGTGAGCGCCTCCGCCGAGGAGGACACCGCGTGCTCTCCGACGCGTTCGCGCAGCACCGCGGCGGTGTGGTCGAGGCGGCGCCGGGCCAGCGCGGTCCTGGTCAGGTACAACAGGGTCCTGGTGGGGCCCGCGGACAGCACGAGGCAGCGTTCCTGCGGCTCGAAGGCGACGAACCACGGGATCGGGATCGTCCAGTTGCTGGACAGGATGCCCGGCTCCGCCAACGCGCCCGAGTCGCGCCACTGCCGGTACCCCGTCTCGGCGCGGTCGGCCTCCCTGGCGGGGACGAACGCCTCCACCATCGAGCGGGGCATGGACTCCGTGAACTCCCCGAACGCGCGCCAGGAACGCAGGCGCGTCTGCCACGGGCACACGTACAACCGGTCGTTGACCCGCCGCAGGTAGGCGTCGCCGCTCTCGTCGGAGGGCGCGACCACCGGTGGGGTCGCGATGGTCCTGCCCAGACTCTCCGTGTGCTCCGCCGCCAGGGCGTTCACACGTTTGGGTCGGTCCGGGGACTCCGCGTACCCCTCCCAGTACCGACGGTCACGAGGGGAGAAGGCCGTGATCGGCTGGTAGACGCGCAGATACGCGGTGTAGGGCAGCACGATCGCATCGTGGCACAGATCGTTCCGTCTGGCACTCACCGTGAGAACGACCAGGCGGGGAGGGGTTCCGTGCGCACACCACATCCGTCACACCCGGGTGGCGTAGGCACGGTGGGGTCCGACCAGGTACGGTTGTATGTGTACGTAAGCTGGCGCCAGACGTCAGTCGCGTTTGACGGCCGTCAGCCTGGTAGTGCGGGTTAGTAAGTGATCTGGGGTTCGTCGGAACCCAATCGTTGAGGGGTCGAGCCAATGGGGCGCGGCCGAGCCAAGGCCAAGCAGCAGAAGGTCGCCCGGAAGCTCAAGTACAGCTCCGGTGGGACCGACCTTGAGCGGCTGCGGTCGGAGCTGGGTGTCGCTGAGGACGAGGGGTCTCCCTCCGGGCCGTCGGGTCCGGACGATTCCTACACGGAACCTCAGGACGACCTGATCGACCGCTACGCGGATCTAGCCGACAAGTACTCGGACTCCGACAAGTAGACGTCGGAACCGGTCGAGTCTTTCGGGTCGCTCGGACAACAACCGCTGACCTGTAGCGGTCACGGTCCCCGTCCGGGGGCCGTCGCGGACAGGTGGATATAGCCGGTGCGAACCACTGCGGTGGTTCGCACCGGCTATGTTCGCGTCCTTCGGTCGCGAACGGCACCACCTAGGCGCTCCGGTACTCGCCGTTCAGCACGGCCCGTCCGGAGCCGCCCTTCACCACTCCCAGGCGCCAGGCCTCCACGCCGCGCCCGGCGAGCACGCCCAACGCGCGATCGGCGTCGTCCTCGGCGACGACGGCCACCATGCCCACACCCATGTTGAACGTGGCCTCCATGTCCTCCCGGCTGACCCCGCCCCTCTCCGCCAGGTAGGCGAAGACCGGCGACGGCGCCCACGTGGAGCGGTCCAGTTCGGCGTCCAGCGCCTCCGGCAGCGACCGGGACAGGTTGGCGGCCAGACCGCCACCGGTGATGTGCGAGTACGCGTGCACCTCGACCTCGGCGGTCAGCGCCACGCAGTCCTTCGCGTAGACACGGGTCGGGGTGAGCAGCACCTCACCCAGGACCCCGCCCAGCTCGGGGACCTCGGAGTACAGGTCCAGGTCCGCCTGGTCCACGATGTGGCGGATCAGCGAGTAGCCGTTGGAGTGCGGTCCGGAGGAGGCCATCGCGATCACGACGTCGCCCTCGCGCACCCGGTCCGGACCCAGGATCGCGTCGCCCTCGACCACACCCGTCCCGGCCCCGGCCAGGTCGTACTCCTCGGGGGCCATGGCGCCCGGGTGCTCGGCGGTCTCGCCGCCGATCAGCGCGCACCCCGCCTGGTGGCAGCCCTCGGCGATACCGCCGACGATCTCGGCCACCCGCTCGGGCACCACGGCGCCGGTCGCGATGTAGTCGGTCATGAAGAGGGCTCGGCGCCACTGACGACCAGGTCGTCGACGACCATCCCCACCAGGTCGATGCCGATGGTGTCGTGCTTGTCCATCTGCTGGGCGAGCATCACCTTGGTGCCCACGCCGTCCGTGGACGTGGCCAGGACCGGGTCCCGGTACCTGGCCGTGTCCAGGCGGAACAGGCCGGCGAATCCACTGGCGTCGGTGACCTGCTCGGGTCGGCGGGTGCGCGCGACGTGACGCTTCATCAGGTCGACGGCGCGCTCACCGGCGGCGATGTCGACGCCCGCGGCCGCGTACGCGCCCGTCGCCCCTGTGCTGTCGGCTGCCACGCGAGTTCTCCTCGTGTTCGGTGGTGTGCGGGTGTTCGCTGTTGAGCGAGCCTCCGGGCCCCGTACCAGGGCACGCCGGAGGGTCCGGAAGGGGTGTCCCGCCGGACGCGGCGGGCCCCGGCCCGCCGCGCGCGTTACTTGTGGCTGGTGGCCAGGGTGGAGCCCTCGGGGGTGCCGCAGGCCTTCTCCAGCAGGTACTTGCCCTGCGCGTCGGAGTCGACCTCCAGCGGGTACACCCCGTCGAAGCAGGCCCGGCACAGCTGTTCCCTGGGCTGCTCGGAGGCGGCGATGAGCTCCTCCAGGTCCACGTAGGCCAGCGAGTCCGCGTTGACGGACTCCGCGATCTCCTCCACCGACAGGTTCGCGGCGATGAGCTCGGCGCGGGTGGCGAAGTCGATGCCGTAGTAACAGGGCCAGAGCACGGGCGGGCTGGAGATGCGCACGTGCACCTCGGCGGCCCCGGCGTCACGCAGCATCCGGACCAGCGCCCGCTGGGTGTTGCCGCGCACGATCGAGTCGTCCACGACCACCAGGCGGCGGCCCTCGATGACCTCACGCAGGGGGTTCAGCTTGAGTCGGATGCCCAGCTGGCGCAGGGTCTGACTGGGCTGGATGAACGTGCGCCCCACGTAGGAGTTCTTCACCAGGCCCTGGGCGAACGGGATGCCGCTGGCCTCCGCGTAGCCCACCGCGGCGGGGGTGCCGGACTCGGGCACCGGGATCACGAGGTCGGCCTCGACCGGGTGCTCCTTCGCCAGGCGGCGGCCCACCTCCACCCGGGTGGAGTTCACGTTGCGCCCGTTGATGGTGGTGTCCGGTCGCGCCAGGTAGACGTACTCGAACAGGCAGCCCTTGCGCTGGGTGGGGGCGAAGCGGCGGGAGCGGACCCCGTCGCCGTCGATCACCAGGAGTTCGCCGGGTTCGATCTCGCGGACGACCGTGGCGCCCACGATGTCCAGGGCGGCGGTCTCACTGGCCACCACCCAGCCGCCGGAGCCCGAGTTCTCCCCGAGGCGGCCCAGGACGAACGGACGGATGCCCTGGGGGTCGCGCGCGGCGAAGAGGGTGTCCTCGTCCATGAAGACGAGGGAGAAGGCGCCCCGCACCTGGGGCAGCAGCTCCAGGGCCGCGTCCTCCAGGGTGTGGCCCTCCCTGGCGCGGGCCGCGAGGAGGTTGGTGAGCACCTCGGTGTCGGTGGTCGCGCCCCGGCGCTGGTCGGGCAGCATCGCGGCCAGTTCCGGGGTGTTGATGAGGTTGCCGTTGTGGCCGAGTGCCAGACCTCCCTCACGCGCGGTGTAGAAGGTCGGCTGGGCGTTCTCCCACACCGGTGAACCGGTGGTGGAGTAACGGCAGTGGCCGATCGCGAGGTGGCCCTTCAGGGAGTCGAGCGTCGCCTCGTTGAAGACCTGGGAGACGAGTCCCATGTCCTTGTAGACGACGATCCGTTCCCCGTCGCTCGTGGCGATGCCCGCGGATTCCTGCCCGCGGTGCTGGAGAGCGTAGAGGCCGAAGTAGGTGAGCTTGCTGACTTCTTCGCCGGGTGCCCAGACCCCGAAAACGCCGCAGGCGTCCTGCGGGCCGCGTTCGAGCGGATCGAGGTCCATGGAGAGCCGGCCGTCGGAGTACGACACACGCACAGCTTAGCCGCTGCCCGGCGCCGGGGGTCACTCGGGGGCGGAAGGACCGGGACCCGTCCCGCCGTCCGACCACAGCGGCAGGTGGGGGGACAGGTCGGAGCGCACGCCGCTGGCCCGCACCCCGTGGTCGTGCACGGCTCCGTCCCAGTCGGTCTCGCCCACGGCCAGCCGCAGCCAGGTGAGGGGGTCGGTCTCCACCACCCCCGGCGGGGTGCCCCGGGTGTGCGTGGGTCCCTCGATCACCTGGACCGCGCCGTACGGGGGGACGCGGACCTCCAGGCTGCGGCCCGGGACGCGGTCCGCCAGCACGGCCAGGCTGCACCGCACGGCGGCCTTCACCGCCGGGCGGAGCGGCACCCGGGTGCGCAGGACCGCCCGCGCGGCCGTCGCGACGGCCTCCTCGTCGGTGCCCGTGAAGGCCGGTTCGCCCAGGGCGGAGAGCTGTTCGTCCAGGGCGGAGCGCAACCGGCGCACGGAGCTCGGAGTCAGGGCTGAAGGCATGCACGAGATCCTAGGGCGCGGCGCCGACCGAGCCGGGTTCTTCGAGGTCAGGGCCCTGGCCTCGGGTTGTGGGGAAGGGTTGACGCCGGGGGTGCTTGTCATTGCGAGGTAATGGACCGAAGGTGGACATAGGGGGATTCGGTGGGAGCTGTTCGCCGGTCTCCGAGCGATCGAGTGATTCGTGTCTCAGTGCCCCGCTGGCCAGGGGGAGCGGGACACGGTAGCGTCCCGAACCGTCCCGGTGTCGTCCGAGATTGGGAGGATTGCGAGGGGACCCGCGCTGGTGGCGTTCCACGCGTCGACACAGGCAGATGAACAAGGGGTGACCGCACCCGGACCCGCCTCCCCCAATCGGGGTCCGGACGTGCTCGTCCCTGACTGTCGCGCTGAAGCAGCTGGTCAGCGCCCTTAACATCCACCAAGGAAGACCACCGCACCATCGGGAGAACGACGTGCGCCTGCGCTTGCGCCCGCGTGATGACAGTTACTACGAGATGTTCACCGACTCGGCGAACAACCTGGTCATCGGAGCCCGCCTGCTGGTGGAGCTGATGAGCGACGGGGCCGACCGGGAGGCCATCACCGAGAAGATGCGTGCCTGCGAGCACGCGGGTGACGACGCCACCCACGCGATCATGCGCCGACTCAACAAGAGCTCGGCCCCTCCCCTGCACCGGGAGGACATCTACCGCCTGGCCTCCAACCTCGACGACGTCATCGACTCGATGGAGGCGGCCGTCGACCTCATCAACCTGTACGGGCTGGAACAGCTGCCCAAGGGCATCATCGACCAGATCGAGGTGCTGGAGAGAGCGGCCGAACTCACCGCCGAGGCCATGCCCCGTCTGCGGTCCATGAAGGACCTCACCCGCTACTGGATCGAGATCAACCAGCTGGAGAACCAGGCCGACCGCATCTACCGCAAGCTCCTGGCGAAGCTCTTCAGCGGTGAGTACGACGCGCTGACGGTCCTCAAGCTCAAGGACGTCATCGAGGAGCTGGAGACCGCCGCCGACGCCTTCGAGCACGTGGCCAACACGGTCGAGACCATCGTGGTGAAGAACGGCTAGGAAGGCCGTCCCCGACCCCCGGATGACCCTGACCCCCGGATGCCCCCGGACCCCGCACCGGTCCCCGGACACCCCCACCCCTGTCGATCCTCACTTCCCCGGGGCGTGGGCCTCCAGGGCGATGGCCAGAGCCAGCCGCATGTCGGGCTGGTCCAGGCCGAGCGGGGTCACCTCGGCCATCCTCCGCATCCGGTGCCGGACGGTGTTGGGGTGCACGCCCAGCTCCCCGGCCGCCGCGTTGGGGTCGCCCTGGGCCCGGAGCCAGGCGCGCAGGGTGCGCGCGTACTCCGAGCCGTGCTCGGCGTCGTGCCGGGTCAGGACGGCCACCGGGCCGTCGGCGGGTCGGCGCCCGGACGCCGAGGCCATCCGCAGGCGGTGGATGAGCACGTCGCCCCAGGACTCGTCGTAGGCCACCGCCGCGCCCTCGGGGCGGGCGGCGTGCAGGGTGAGGCTCTCGTCCGCCTCCCGGCGGCTCGCCACCAGCCCGGCGAGGTCGGCGGGGGCACCGATCCCGGCGTTCACCACCACGTGGGCGGGCAGCCCCCGGGTGGTCTCCGCCACCCACGCCCGGGCCGGGGCGGGGTCGGCCCCGCAGGGCAGGACCGTGTAGACCGTGCTCCCGAACACGGTGCTCCGCCCCTGCCGTGACCAGCCGAAACCGGTGGTGGCCCGCTCGAAGGTCATGAGGGTGGCGGAGTGCCGTTCGTCGGGTGTGTGCGCCTGGAGGGCGACCACCCGGTGCGGGGTGTCGGCCAGTCCCAGCCGCCCTGCGGCCTCGGTCGGGTCCATGGCACCCTCCAGCAAGCGGCTGACCAGGTCCGACTCCACCTGGCGTTCCAGGTCCGCGCTCACCCTGGTGCGTAGCAGGTGCAGTGCCACCGTGCGGGCGCCCTCGGACAGCAGCGCCGAGCGCTCGGCGTCCAGTGGTCCCGCGCAGGCCGCCCAGAGCGACCCCAGGAACTCCCGGCCCACCCGCACGGCCACCGCCGTACGGCCGCCCAGCCCCAGCCGGGGCTCCGGCGGGAGGAACACCGGATCGGTGGACGAGGCCAGGTGCGCGATGACCCCGGTGGCCTCCAGATGCCGCTGGAGCGCCTCGGGGACCCCGCGCCCCAGGATGGTGTCCCAACGGGCCTGGTCGGCCTCGGACTGGCGGTTCGAGTACGCGAGGACGCGCAGGCGCGGGTCCTCGATGGTGACCGGTCCGCCGACCCGCGCGGCGATCGTGTCCGCCAGGGCGGGCAGGTCGGCGGGGCCGCGCCCCGCCTCGGTCTCGCCGCCCTCCAGCACCAGCCCGTAGACGACCCCGGCGACCTGGCCCCAGGAGACCGACGGGTCCACGGTCAGCAGGGCGATCCCCAGGTCCCGGGCCCGGACGGCGGCCTCCCCGCGCGGGTCCACCCCGCCCTCCCGTGCGATCCGCACCACCACGGCCAGGGACCGGGACCGGTCAGCCAGGTCGACGGCGTGGAGCGGGTCCTGGACGCCCACGGCGAGCAGGACGTCCGCCTCCTCCGGGCCGGGGTCGGCCGGATCGTGCACCGCCACCCCGCGCAGCACCGTGTCCGGGGCGGGGCGGGGCCCCACCAGCCGGGTGCCGTACGTGCCGAGGATGGTGACCAGCCGGTCCAGCAACACCATCGATGTCACTCCCTTGGACACGTTGTGTGATCTTCACATGAGCGTACGCCGAGATTGTTCCCCGTGGACAAGGGGCGCGATGGGCTTCCGGGAGAGACTCTGGTCGGGTGCGGCTTCGCACCCGCCGTCCAGCACAGGAGAACTCGCCATGTCCGGGAAGGGCGCGGGCGCACCGCGTACCGTCATCGTCGTCGGGGCCGGGATCGTCGGTCTCTCGACCGCCTGGTTCCTCCAGAAGTACGGGGTCGGAGTCACCGTGGTCGAACGCGACACGGTGGCCTCGGGCTCGTCCTGGGGCAACGCGGGCTGGATCTCACCCGGTCTGGCCATCCCGCTGAACGAGCCGGGCGTGCTCGGCACCGGGCTCAGGGCACTGCTCGACCCCGCGGCCCCGCTGTCGATCCCGCCCACCACCGACACCGGCCTCCTGCACTTCCTGGCCTCGTTCGCCCTCAACAGCAGACAGTCGACCTGGGAGCGGGCGCTGCGCGGCAACGTGCCGCTCAGCTCGGCCTGCCTGGACGCCTTCGAGGAGCTCTCCGAGGGCGGTGTGCGGGCCCGGGTCGAGTCGTCCCCGATCACCGCGCTGTTCAGCTCCAGGAAGCACGCCGCCCGGCTGCTCATGGAGCTCGACACCGCCCGCGAGGCGGGCCTGCCGCTCACCTACGCGGCGCTCGACGGCGAGGCCGCCCGAGCCGGTCACCCACTCGCCTCGCGGCAGGTGAACGCGGGTGTGCGCATCGACGGGCAGCGGTACGTCAACCCCGGCGTGTACACCCACGCGCTCGCGGACGCCGTGCGCGAACGCGGCGGCAGCGTGGTCGAGGAGTTCCGGGTCACCAAGGTGGAGGCCGCCCGCGACGGAGGGTTCCGACTGCACTCCGCGCACGGTGAGACCGAGACCGGCGACGCCGTCGTGGTGGCCACGGGCGCGTGGCTCGGCCGCCAGGCCCGCCCCTGGGGCGTCAACGTGCCCCTGCGCGCCGGACGCGGCTACAGCTTCATGGTCCCCACGGAGCGGGTCGTGCCCGGCCCGGTCTACCTGCCCGAGGTCCGTGTGGCCTGCACACCGCACGGCGAGGGCCTGCGCGTGGCCGGGACCATGGAGTTCCGCGCCATCGACGCCCCCTGCGGGCCGAACGGGTCCGGGCGATCACGGACTCCGCCGCTCCCTACCTGGACGGCGTGGACCTGGGCAAGCGCACCGACGAGTGGGTGGGCTCCAGACCCGTCACCTCCGACGGCCTGCCGCTGATCGGCCGGACCGACGTCCCCGGGCTCTTCGTGGCGGGCGGACACGGCATGTGGGGACTCACCCACGGGCCGATCACCGGACGCCTCCTGGCCCGCGCCGTCGCCACCGGGACACCGTCCCCGGCGCTGCGCCCCTTCGACCCCACCCGCTGACCCGGCAGGAACCCGTCCGCGCCCCGTCGAACCCCGGCGGGGCGCCTTCGTACAAGGAGACCCCATGTCCTGGCTGACCCCGGGCACCCACCAACGCCTCACAGACGAGCTGGCGGTCCTCACCGGCACCGCCGCTCCCGGAACGGGGGCTTCCCCCTCATCGAGGACAAGGACGCCCGTGAGGCCCGCGTCAACCGCATCCAGGAGATCCTCCGGGACGCGGTCATCGGTGAGGCCCCTCCGGACGACGGCATCGCGGAGCCCGGGATGGTCGTCACCGTCCGCTACGGCACCGACCCCGAACCCGAGACCTTCCTCCTGGGGGTGCGCGACCGGGCCGACTCCGACGGAGTGCCGGTCTGCTCCCCGGAGTCACCCCTGGGCCGGGCCATCCTCGGCGCCGAGCAGGGGAGGAGCGCACCTACACGGCACCCAACGGGCGGACACTCAGGGTGAGTCTGGTGCGCGCCGTCCCCTACGGCTCGGAGGCCGCCGAGGTTCCCTGAGTCCGGAGGCGGGGCCGCTCACATCGGGACCGGCCCCGCCCCGGACACCTAGGGTGGCGGTACCCGCCCCCAGGAAGGAGCCCCATGGCCGAGGAGATCACCCCGGAGCTCGCGGACCGCGTCCTGGCCGCCCAGCCCTTCAGTCGACTGGTCCGGGCCCGGATCGCCGTCTTCGAACCCGGCAGGGCCGTGCTGGAGGTCGACGTCCGCGACGAGCTCCGCCAGCAGAACGGCTTCCTGCACGGGGGCGTGCTCGCCTACGCGGCGGACAACGCGCTCACCTTCGCGGGGGCACGGTGCTGGGCGCCTCCGTGCTCACCAGCGGGTTCTCCATCGAGTACCTGCGTCCTGCGACGGGAACCCTGCTCAGCGCCCGCGCGCACGTCGTCGAGTCCACCCGCCGCCGGGCCGTGTGCCGCTGCGACCTCGTGATGGTCGACGACACCGAGAGGACCGTGGCGGCCGCGCAGGGCACCATCGTGCTCACAGACCGATGACGTCCCTCGGAGGCCGGATGTCGCGGGACAACAGCGACAGCAGGTACTCGAAGAAGCCGTCCGCGTCGATCTCCTCCACGACCCGCGCGTTCGGCTCCAGGCCGTGGACGCCCCAGGACATGGCGGAGTAGCCGCGGGTGAGCTCCCCGGCGGTCTCCACGTCCACGTGGTACGGCGAGACCGAGCGCACGAGCTCCGGATGGAGGAGCACCGCCGCGGTCAGCGAGTCCGGGTGGGTGGTGCCGTCGATGCCCACCCGGCGGTCGAAGTCCAGGGTGGCGGCGCAGATCCGCGTGAAGAACCGGGACAGCGGGGTGTCCAGGGCCGCGATCCGGTCCAGCCGGTCCTGCCCGAACACCGCCTGCCGCAGCGTGAGCGGGTCCCACGGGACCACGGTGACGTCGAACCCCGCGGCGAACACCGCCTTGGCGGCCTCGGGGTCCACGTAGAAGTTGAACTCGGCGGCGGCCGTGATGTTGCCCCGCCCGTTGTTGGACCCGCCCATGACGTACAGCGACCTCACGTTCCGCGCGAAGTCCGGGTCGCGGACCACGGCGGCGGCGATGTTGGTGAGCGGACCGATCGCCACGATCGACAGTTCACCGGGGTTCTCGGCGGCCATCCGCACCAGGGCGTCCACGGCGTGCTCGGCACGGGGCTCCAGGCCGTCCTGGTCCATGGAGAGCCCGCCGGAGCCGTCCCCGTGGACGTTCTCGGCGCTCACCCACTCGCGCACCAGGGGACGCCGACAGCCCAGGTACACGGGCACGTCGGAGCGCCCTCCCGCGACGTTCAGCGTCAGGTGGGCGTTGCGGACCTGCTGGTCGAAGCCCACGTTCCCGGCGACCATCGTCACCGCCCGCAGGTCGGCCACGGGGTCCAGCAACCCCACCAGCAGGGCCACGCAGTCGTCCTGCGCCGTGTCGGTGTCGATCACCAGGGGAACGGCCATCACCCGAACCGGCCGGTGATGTAGTTCTCGGTCTCCTTCTTCTCCGGGCGGGTGAAGATCTGGTTGGTCTCGCCCATCTCGATCAGCTTGCCGGGCTTGCCCGGGGCCGACAGGTTGAAGAAGGCGGTCCGGTCGGAGACGCGGGCGGCCTGCTGCATGTTGTGGGTGACGATCACGATCGTGTAGTCCTCCTTCAGCTTGTGAATGAGGTCCTCGATCGCCAGCGTCGAGATGGGGTCCAGGGCGGAGCAGGGCTCGTCCATGAGCAGCACGGACGGCTTCACGGCCGTGGCGCGGGCGATGCACAGGCGCTGCTGCTGGCCGCCGGACAGGCCCGAACCGGGCTTGTGCAGGCGGTCCTTGACCTCCTCCCAGAGGTTGGCGCCGCGCAGCGACTCCTCGACCAGCCCGTCCGCCTCGGACTTGCTCATCCGCTTGTTGTTGAGCCGGGCCCCCGCGATCACGTTGTCGTAGATCGACATCGTGGGGAACGGGTTGGCCTTCTGGAAGACCATGCCGATCTCGCTCCGCACCATCACCGGGTCGACCTCGCGCCCGTAGATGTCGAGGTCGTCCAGGAGGACCTTGCCCTCGGCGCGGGCGCCGGGGGTGACCTCGTGCATCCGGTTCAGGGTGCGCAGGAAGGTCGACTTGCCGCATCCGGAGGAGCCGATGAACGCCGTCACGGAGCGGGGCTCGATGGTCATGGACACGTCCTCGACCGCGAGGAAGTCGCCGTAGTAGACGTGCAGTCCGGAGACGTCGATTCGTTTCGCCACAGGGTGTTCCTCGTCTTAGCGGGTCTTGGGTGCGAAGAGGCGGCCGATCACGCGGGCCAGGACGAACAGCAGCATGACCGTCAGGACCAGCGTCAGCGCGGCGGCCCAGGCCCTCTCGTAGTTGACGGCCCCACCCATGCGGAACTGCGAGTAGATGAACACCGGCAGGCTCATCATCTGCCCGTCGAACAGGTTCCAGTTGATGGACACCGCCGACGATCCGGCGGTGAGGACCAGCGGCGCCGTCTCTCCGATAACGCGCGCGATGGCGAGCATGATTCCGGTGGTCAGACCGGCGGCGGAGGTGGGCAGCACCACCTTGGTGATCGTGCGCCACTTGGGCACGCCCAGGGCGTAGGAGGCCTCGCGCAGGTCGCGGGGGACCAGGCGGAGCATCTCCTCGCTGGACCGGACCACGACCGGGATCATCAGCACGGCGAGGGAGATCGCGCCCGCCGCGCCGTTGGTGTTGCCGGGGCCGAAGAGCATCATCCACAGCGCCACCACGAAGAGGCCGGCGACGATGGAGGGGATGCCGGTCATGACGTCCACGAAGAACGTGATGACCTTCTTCAGGCGGCCCTGGGCGTACTCGACCAGGTAGACGGCGGTGAGAACGCCGATCGGCACCGAGATGAGCGTCGCCATGCCGGTGATCGCCAGGGTGCCGACGATCGCGTGGTAGACGCCGCCCGCGTCCATGCTCGGCAGCACACCGTTCATCGACACGGTCAGGAAGTAGCCGTCGAAGCGGGCGAGCCCGTAGCCGACCACCGTGTACAGCAGCGACACCAGGGGCGCCATCGCGAGCAGGAACGCCGAGTAGACCAACGAGGTGACCAGGCGGTCCTTGGCCTTGCGGCCGCCCTCGATCCGCGCCGAGGCGGTCACCACGATGACGACGTAGGAGACGGCGGTGAGCAGGGCCCACAGGACGATGCCGAAGGACGAGAAGGCGGCCAGCACCCCCGCGACCACCATGCCGCAGGCGACCAGCAGGACCAGCGGGAAACGGTGGGGGAGGGCACCGGAACGGAGGTCGTTCTCGGGCGATCCCGCGTCGGGGGCAGGAGGCTGCGTCGTCGTCATGCTCATGCGGACTCCTTGTTGCCCCGGGCCACGACGTAGCGGGCGCCCATGTTGACGGCCAGGGTGATCGCGAACAGCACCAGGCCCGCAGCGATCAGAGCGGACACGCCGTAGCCGGTGGCCTCCGGGTACTGGAGGGCGATGTGCGCGGCGATGGTCTGGTTGCCGCTCTGGAGCAGGTTGAAGGAGATCGCCAGGGACGGGGAGAGGATCATGGCGACCGCCATGGTCTCGCCCAGCGCGCGCCCCATGCCGAGCATGGCGCCGCCGACGATCCCGGACTTGCCGAAGGGCAGGACCGCGAGACGGATCATCTCCCAGCGGGTGGCCCCCATGGCCAGTGCGGCCTCACGGTGGCCCTGCGGGACCTGGTGGAACACGTCGCGGGACATGGCCGTGATGATCGGCAGGATCATGACCGCCAGGACGACGCCCGCGGTGAGCAGTGTGCGGGCGGAGGTGGAGGCGGGGCCCGCGAAGAGGGGGATCCAGCCGAGGTACGTCGTCATCCCCTCGTAGATCGGGACCAGCTGCGGGGCCAGGACCATCATGCCCCACAGGCCGTAGACCACGCTGGGGATGGCGGCGAGCAGGTCGACCAGGTAGCCGAGCGTGGTCGCGAGCCGCCGGGGCGCGTAGTAGACGATGAACAGCGCGATACCGATCGCCACCGGCGTGGCCAGCAGGAGCGCGATCGCGGCGGCCATGACGGTGCCGAAGGCCAGTGCGGCCACACCGAACGACGGGTTCTCCCGGACGTTGGCGTTCCATGACTGGTCGGTCAGGAAGTTCGAGGTGTTGGCCAGCAGCGACGGCCAGGCCTGGACCAGGAGGAAGGCGGCCACACCCGCGAGGATCAGCAGGATCAGGATCCCCGATCCTCGGGCGAGCCCGGCGAAAACGACATCGCCGATCCGGCGCTTGCCCGTGGGCGGCGGTGCCGCCTTGGGCGCGTCCGTGGTCGTCATGGATTCTCCGGTTCGGAAAGGTTTGCGGGGCTGGTCATCGGTCCGCGTCCCAGCGGGACGGCGGTGAACCGCGCGAGACCCGACCGTGGTGCCACGGTCAACGCGCGGAAAACAGCCGAACCGCGCCGAATGCGAAGGTAGGCGCAGGAAGTGACCAGTTGTCCCAGAGAAGATGAACGGAAGGTGAACGCGGCGTCGCACTCCTGTGGCGCACAAGGGTTCGCCCGGTGAATGTGACGAGACGCACGTCGAGCGGGCCCCGGGGGCGGCCCGCGACGGCACTCAGCTCCGTGGGTCCGAGGGGGCGTACATCACGTCCGTGTCCCACATGGAGAAACCGAGGGACTCGTACAGGCGCACCGCGGCCTCGTTGTCGCCGTCCACGTACAGGTGCACCCAGGGCAGTCCGGCGTCGCGCAGGTG
The DNA here is from genome assembly GCA_018388625.1 of Nocardiopsis eucommiae. GTDB lineage: Bacteria > Actinomycetota > Actinomycetes > Streptosporangiales > Streptosporangiaceae > Nocardiopsis > Nocardiopsis eucommiae. Next base: position 385,710 of record CP074402.1, read on the forward strand.
CACGAGACCGGCCAGGGTCAGCGCGCGGCCCAGCCCGGTGCCCTGCCAGGCGGGGTCGACCCCCACCACGTAGACCTCACCGACGGCCTCGTCGTCGCTGAGCCCGGCGCCGTCCGCGTGCGTCTTGGTCCAGTGGTAGGCGGCGATCGCGCCGCTGTTGGTGGACGCGACCAGGAATCCCCGGGGTCGAACCAGTCCTCGACCTCGCGCTGGAGCAGGTCGTCCAGGGTGAGGGAGCCCTGCTCGGGGTGGTCCGCGAAGGCGAGCGCGTTGGCCCGCAGCCAGGCCTCCTCGTCCTGGCCGACCACGAACGGTCGGATGCGCACCTTGTCCGCGACCTCGGGCCGAAGGACCGGCTCGGGCAGTTCGGGCGCGGTCCACGGGCCGTCCGGAACCTCGGGTCCCAGGTCGCGCAGGGGCATGCGCATCTTGTGGAGTTCGCGGACCGGCGTCCAGCCCTCGGACTCCGCGACCGAGACCGCGCCGGGCGTGCGCCCGTGCGCCCACACCCGCACCCCGTGGGGGCCCGCGTCCTCCCGGACCGAGCGCAACAGCGCGGAACCGTGTCCGCTCCCTCGGTGCTCGGGGTGCACGACGACCTCGCCGGAGTCCGGCTCGTCCTGGCCCCTCTCCACGAACGCGAATCCCACGACGCGTTCGTCACGGGTGACCACGTGGAAGCGGCTGCTGCCGGAGGGGCTCCGTGTCTGATCCGGAGCAGGGTGTGCTCGGACAGGGGGCGGCCCCGTCCCGTGCACGCGCGGCCTCGGCCAGGGCCAGTACGGGCCCGGCCAGCTCCGGTGCGAGGTTGTCAGTGACTAGCGGGGTACTCATGAGCCAGAATCCTAGATCGTGTCGGCCGAATTCCCCACGTCGACGCCCGAACTGGTGCCCGAACGACCGAGCCGACCCGTGGGCCCGGGGCCGGAACCCCGGAGCCCCACGGAGGTGTGTCAGCCCTTGCGTCGTTTGCCCTGGTATCCGGCGCCGAGGCGGACCCGGCGGGTGGGTGCCAGCGGGGTGGCCAGCAGCAGGGCGAGCAGGAACGCGGCGAGCAGGACGGCCGGTGCGATCGAGGGGCCCATGTCCGAGTGGTCGGCGGCGATTTCGGTCTCGGTGTCCTCGTCGGAGGAGGGTGTGACCAGCGGCAGCTCGGCCAGGTCCTCGGCCTCCCCGGGGCGAGGTCGGGCAGGTCCGCCTCGCTGCGGGGGAGCGTGGGGATGGTCGCGTCGCTGGTGGGGGCGGTGCTCACCGTCGAGCGCGGGGGCCGGTCGGGGGTCCTGGCCGGGCCGCGTTCGTTGCCGGAACCGCCTCCGGCGCTCTCACTGGCGGACGGGGAGGGCGTGGGCGTGCCGGACGGGGACGGGGTCGGCGTGGGGCTGGCGGAGTTCGTGGGGGAGGGCGTCGGCGACGGGCTCGGGGTCCGGGAGGGTTCCTCGGACGGCTCCTCGCTGGGTTCCTCCGTGGGGCTCTCCGTGGGCTCCTCCGAGGGCTCCTCCGTGGGCGAGGGCTCGGGGTCGGTGACGGTCACCGTCCACGGGTTCGACTCGACCTCCTTCACCTGGCTCTCGTCCACGCCCTGGCAGCCCGCCTCGGGGGCGGGCGCGTAGCGCAGGGTCGCGGTCACGGTGGTGTCCTGCCGGGGCGCGCCCGAGACGGTGCTCTGGGTGGTCACCTCGGGCGCGATCACCGACGCGGTGGGGGCGCCCGCCGGGAACTCGGAGGCGTCGGTCCACAGGTCGAGCAGGCAGATCGGGACGGTCCCGGTGTTGGCGACCGAGAGCGTGTTGGGCGGGGCCTCCTGGCCCAGCACGACGGAGTCGTCCTCACGGTCGAAGGTGATGACGGCGGACGCGGCGGGGTCGGCGTGCGCCGGCGACATCACGGCGATCAACGTGGAACCGACGAAGGCCGCGCCGAGGACGCTGCTGAGACGGGGTCTGTGGGGGGCGTGGGTAGCGGGGGTCGGCATCGGTGCGATCTCACTCCTCCGGGGGCGCGCCGTCAGCGGCTCGGGCCGCACCCGGCGACGGGTCTCCGCCACGCCTGCCAAGCCCCGTCCGTCGGGTGCCCCACCGATCTTAGGGTGTGGGGGCGCCGAGCACGAGGGTGCGCGCCGTTCCAATCGGGCGGACCCGGACACGGCACCGGGGCGCCCGCGCGGGCGCCCCGGAACGGTCGGGTCGTGCGGGGCCGGGGCCCTACGAGGCCCCGGAGGAACGGGTCGCGGGTACGGCCTCCGCCGTTTCCTCCGCCTCCGAGGAGGGCTTCTGGGCCGTCCCGGACTTCGTGACCGGGTCCGGCACGAAGCGGTAGCCCACGTTGCGCACGGTGCCGATCAGCGACTCGTACTCCGAGCCCAGCTTGGCGCGCAGGCGGCGCACGTGGACGTCGATGGTCCTGGTACCGCCGTAGTAGTCGTAGCCCCACACCTCCTGGAGCAGCTGCGCCCGGGTGAAGACCCGGCCGGGGTGCTGCGCCAGGAACTTGAGCAGTTCGAACTCCTTGAAGGTGAGGTCGAGGATGCGGCCGCGCAGACGGGCGATGTAGGTGGCCTCGTCGATCACCAGGTCGCCCCGGCGGATCTCGTCCGGGTCGCCGGATCCCGCCTCGGCCGCCCCGACCGCCAGGCGCAGCCGGGCCTCCACCTCGGCGGGACCAGCCGTGACCAGGATGAAGTCGTCGGCCTGCCAGTCCGGTGTCAGCGCCGCGACGCCGCCCTCCGTGAGGATCACCATCAGAGGGCAGTCGAGGCCCGTGGTGTCCAGCAGCCGACAGAAGTTGCGGGCCGCCGCCAGGTCCGTTCGGGCATCGACCAGAATGGCGTCAACCGGGGCGCTCGGGTTCCCGCCGGCCCCGGAGGCCAGCAGGGCCCCGGCCTCGGCGGGTGCCACCCGCACCGAGTGCAGGAGGAGTCCGAGAGCGGGAAGAACGTGGTCGGACGGATCGTTCGAGTTCGTGAGTAACAGCAGATGGCTCATGCGTCTCTTCTCGTCGGCCCGCTTGTGTCGGGCGATCGAAGGCGCCATTGCCCCCGGTGAAGATTTGTCGAATACGTCGCCTCCGAGCAACACCAAGGATAATCAACTGATGGCGAAGTGCACTATCCGGTACTGGGCTTCCGCGAAGGAAGCGGCCGGAACGGCTGAGGAGACGGTCGAAGCCGACACCCTCGCGGCCGCCCTCGAAGCGGCGTGTCTCCTGCACACCGACGACCGTTTCCAGCGTGTGCTCGGGGCTTCGTCGCTCCTGGTGGACGAGCGTCCCGTGGGGCGGCGGGCGCACGGTGAGGTCGTGGTCACGGACGGGACTGTGATCGAGGTCCTACCGCCCTTCGCGGGCGGGTGAGGGGGCCGACGACGTGGCGGAATCGGAGCGAAACATGACGGAAACCCAGCAGTGGACGGGGAAGGCGCGCGTGGTCATGCTCGGCAGGGCCGGGTGCCACCTGTGCGAGGACGCGTGGTCGGTCATCGAGCGTGTGACGGACGGCCTCGGGGTGAACCGGGCGGAACAGGACCTGGCCGAGGTTTCGGAGGCCGACCGCGAGGAGTACTGGGACAAGATCCCGGTGACGTTCGTGGACGGTCGGCGGCACGATTTCTGGCGGGTGTCCGAGGAGCGGCTGCGTTCCGCCCTCTCCTCCTGAGGGCCCTTCGGCGGGATCCCCCGGGGGCCGGAACGGAAGGGGAAATGGCGCCGTCGCGTCGGTGGCGGGGGCACCGCCAATACGCGGCGGCGCCATTTCCGTCGCCGCTTCCACGGGGCCTCCCCGCCCGTTCCGTGATCCTTCGGCGGGTGGTCCGGAGCGTCCCGCGACTTCCTCCCCGGCGCCCCGCGTGCTCGGCTCCCGTGCCCGGAATGCGTGCGATGTGATCTCGTGTTCCTCGCCGGGTCCCCAGGGGTGCATTTGTGGGAACTCGCCCGTGGGGCGTCACACCGGACCCCACTTTGTGCGTGCTTTCACAAGCACGTAATCTGGGGATCCCACGACCCGTAGGGCGGGGAGACGCGTGTCCGGGCCGACGGCGCCGGAATCGCGCGCCCACCACCCCGCACCCGCCCGAACCGACCGCCCCCAGGAGCGCCACCCTGTGACAACACGTCCGCCTCGGCCCCGGGAGAGGGGAATCCCGGAGGCCACCGTCGCCCGGCTGCCGGTCTACCTCCGGGCCCTCCAGGCCCTCCAGGACCGTGGCACCGCCACCGTCTCCTCCGAGGCGCTGGCCGGTGCCGCCGGAGTGAACTCGGCGAAGCTCCGCAAGGACCTCTCCCATCTGGGCTCCTACGGGACGAGAGGCGTGGGTTACGAGGTCGAGTACCTCATCTACCAGATCTCGCGTGAGCTTGGTCTCACCCAGGACTGGTCGGTGGCCATCGTCGGTATCGGCAACCTGGGGCGCGCACTGGCCAACTACGGGGGTTTCGGCACCCGGGGGTTCCGGATAGCGGCCCTGCTCGACGCGGACCCGGAGGTGGTCGGCCGGTCCGTCGCGTCGCTGGACGTGAGGCATATTGACAGCCTGGAGGAGGTTGTCCGTACGAAGGGCGTGTCGATCGGCGTGATCGCCACCCCGGCCGGTTCCGCGCAGGGCGTCGCCAGCCGCTTCGTGGAAGCGGGAGTGACCAGCATCCTCAACTTCGCCCCCGTCGTGCTGAATGTGCCGGACGGGGTCGATGTGCGTAAGGTCGACTTGTCCATCGAACTCCAGATCCTCGCCTTCCACGCGCAGCGCAGGGCCGACGGCGACGGTCAGACGCACAGGTCGGGGCTGGAAGTGACATGAGACGGACCGGGTCCTGGGGCAGGGGTCCCAGGCCCGAGCGGCGGCGATGAGCGAGCGTACGTCGCGTTTCGGGGGTTGGCGGCGGTGGTCCGCGTCCGTGCCCGAACATGGAGAGACATAGTGCCTGCATAGGAGTGCGGATGAGTGTCCTGGCCGTGGGGTTGAGCCATCGGAGTTCGCCGGTGGCGCTGCTCGAACGTGTCGCGTTGAACGGCGAGACGCGCACCAGGGCGATCGGGGAGATGGTGGGCTCCGACGCGGTCAACGAGGTCATGGTGGTCTCCACCTGCAACCGCACCGAGGTCTACGCCGACGTCGAGAACCCCCACGGCGGGGTCGCGGCCATCACCGAACTCCTCTCCTGGCACACGGGCGTCACCCTCGGGGAGCTCAACGAGCACCTCTACGCGCACTTCGACGACAACGCCGTCCAGCACCTGTTCTCCGTCACCTGCGGCCTCGACTCCATGGTCGTCGGTGAGGGCCAGATCCTCGGCCAGGTCCGCGACGCCCTCAAGGAGGGCCAGGAGACCGGTTCCGTCGGCCGGGTCCTCAACGACCTCGGCCAGCGCGCCCTGCGCGTGGGCAAGCGCGCCCACACCGAGACCCACCTGGACCACGCGGGCGCCGACATGGTCAGCTTCGGCCTCACCATCGCCACCAGGAACCTCGCGGTCACCCCGGACCCGTCGCTGCCCGCAGCCGAGGTCACCCCGCCCGCGGGCTGCCCCATGTCCGGCCAGGGGCCCCTGCCCGCGGAGCGGACCGAGCCCCGCACCCTCGGCGCGGCCCTCCCCTCCGGCCCGCTCACCGGCTCCCGCGTGCTGGTCCTCGGAGCGGGATCCATGAGCGCCCTGTCCGCCAACACCGTCGCCCGCCAGGGCGCCGGGACGGTCGTCGTCGCCAACCGCACGCCCGAACGCGCGGCGCGGCTGGCCGAGTGCCTCAACGAGGCCTACGACACCGTGCGGGCCGGCTCCGTCCCCTTCCCCGACGCGGCCGCCTCCCTCACCGACGTCGACCTCGTCATCTCCTGCACCGGTGCCCAGGGCCTCGTGCTCACCGCCGACGCCGTGGCCGCCGCCACCGAGGGCCGCACCCGCCCGCTGGTCTTCCTCGACCTGGCCCTGCCCCGCGACATCGACCCCGGCGTGCGCGAGCTCCCCGGGGTCCACCTCGTGGACATCGAGGACCTGCGCCAGGCCGTCGCCGCCGGAACCGACCACGACCCCGGCCGCTCCAACGCGCTCCCGCTCGTGCGCGGGATCGTTGACGAGGAGGTCGACGAGTTCCGCGCGATCCGCCGCGCCAACGAGGTCGCCCCCACCGTCGTCGCCCTGCGCGCCCAGGCCCGCGGTGTGGTGGAGTCCGAGCTGTCCCGCCTCCACGGCCGACTCCCCGACGACCTCGACGAGCGCACCCGCGAGGAGATCGGCCGCGCCATGCGCCGCGTCGCGGACAAACTGCTGCACAGACCGACCGTGCGTGTGAAGGAACTGGCCGCGGCCCCGGACGGCGAGTCCTACGAGGCCGCCCTGCGCCAGCTGTTCGACCTCGACCTCCAGATCCCGAAGACCCCGGACGGGGAGACCTGTCCCGGACGCCGCAGCCCCGCCGTGCGGCCCGCACAGGAGAAGGCATGACCGCAGAAGGCACGACCTCCGTACCCGCCAGGCTCGGCACCCGCCGCAGCACCATGGCCACCACCCAGTCGCAGGGGGTCGCCGACACGATCACCGAGCGGACCGGCCAGGCGATCGAGCTGGAGCTCATCACGAGCTTCGGTGACGTCACCAAGGCCCACCTGACCCAGCTCGGCGGCACCGGCGTGTTCGTCAACGCCCTGCGCGACGAGCTGGTCGCCGGGACCATCGACTTCGCGGTGCACTCCCTGAAGGACCTGCCGACCACGCCCGCCGAGGGGCTGGTCCTGGCGGCCATCCCCGAGCGGGACGACCCGCGCGACGCCCTGTGCGCCCGCGACGGGCTGAAGTTCGCGGACCTCCCCGCCGGGGCCAAGGTCGGCACGGGCTCCCCGCGCCGCGTCGCCCAGTTGTCCGCGCTCCGCCCCGACCTCGTCTACGTCCCCATCCGGGGCAACGCCGAGACCCGCCTGGGCAAGGTGACCTCCGGCGAACTCGACGCCGTGGTCCTGGCCCACGCCGGGCTTGGCCGCGTCGGGCGCCGCGACGACGTCACCGACGTCTTCGAGCCCGAGCAGATGCTGCCCGCTCCCGGACAGGGCGCCCTGGCCGTCGAGTGCCGGACCGAGCGCGCCGGGTCCGACCTCGCCTACCTGGGCGCCGTCGACCACCCGGCCACCCGCGCCGAGGTCGTCGCGGAGCGCACCGTGCTGTCCGAACTGGAGGCCGGGTGCGCAGCCCCGGTCGGCGCCTTCGCGGAGTACTCCGAGGGGTCCCTGCGTCTGCGCGCCGCCGTGGTCGCCACCAACGGCGCCACCGCCGTACGCCGTGAGCGCACCATCGACCTGGCGTCGCCGGACGACCTCGACACCGCCGTCGGGCTCGGCCGCGACCTGGCCCGCCAGATGATCGCCGAGGGCGCCGACCGCATCGTCGCCGAGGCCTTCGCCGAGCGGGACGCCCCCTAGACCGTGTTCCCCGGACCGCGCCCGCCGCGCACTCCGCTCACCGGCCCGGACGGACGGCCCGCCCCGGGCGGGCCTCCGCCGTGCGAGGCGGCGGAGCGGGGCGCGGCAGGGGCACCGCCGCCCGTCGCCCGCGAGAGAGGGTCCGGCCACCACCGCACCACCACCTCCCTGTCACCGCCCCGGGATCCGCACCCCGGGGCGCGGGCGACCCACACACGAGGAGCCAGTACGTGAACGCCAACGCCAGCCCCCAGCCGGAGGAACCGCGTCGCCGCGAGCGCGGGTCCGGTCACGTCGCCCTGGTCGGTGCCGGCCCGGGAGGCGCCGACCTGCTGACGCTGCGCGGCGCCGAGCTGCTGAGCCGGGCGGACGTGGTCATCACCCTCCGGGAACCCGCCGCCGAGGAGCTCTCCGGTTTCCGTGAGGAGCTGTTGGCGCACTGCTCCGAGGACGTCACGGTGGTCCAGGCCGCCGAGTGCGGCGGCGACGTCAACACGCTCGCCGTCACCCACGCCCGCGAGGGCCAGCGGGTCGTGCGCCTGTACTCGGGCGACCCGTTCTTCGGCTGCCGGGGCGCCGCCCTGGTCGCCGCCTGCCGCGAGGCCGGGATCGAGGTCGAGGTCGCCCCCGGGGTCTCCTCGATCACCTCGGTGCCGACCTTCGGCGGCGTCTCCCTGCTCGGGGACGACCAGGTCGAGCTGCGGGTCCTGCACGCCCGCCCGCACGGCGACAGGGAGGTCGACTGGCAGGAGGCCGCCGCCAGCGACGCCCCGCTGGTCATCCTGGGCGCCGACGCCCCGCCGGAGGAGGCGCCCGAGCACCGGGGGCCCGGCTTCGACGTCGTCTGCAAGGCGCTCATCGCCGGTGGCCGCCCCACCACCACCCCGGTCGCGGTCGTGCGCGCCGGGGGCACCACCCGGCAGACCACCGTCACCTCGACGCTGGGCCGCCTGGTGGCGGAGCTCAAGTCCACCGACGCCAAGAACCACCACGTCACCGCGCCCGCGCTGATGATCGTCGGCGCTCCGGTGGCCCGCCAGGCCGAGCAGTCCTGGTACGAGACCCGGCCGCTGTTCGGGTGGCGCGTCCTGGTGCCCCGCACCAAGGAGCAGGCCGTGGCCCTCTCCGACCAGCTGCGCGGCTACGGCGCGGTGCCCGAGGAGGTGCCCACCATCTCCGTGGAGCCCCCGCGCACCCCGCAGCAGATGGAGCGCGCCGTGCGCGGCCTGGTGACCGGCCGCTACCAGTGGGTGGCCTTCACCTCCGTCAACGCGGTCCGCGCCATCCGTGAGCGGCTGGAGTCGTACGGCCTGGACGCCCGCGCCTTCGCCGGGGTCAAGGTCGCCGTCGTGGGAGAGGCCACCGCCCAGGCCGTCCGCGACTTCGGCATCCAGCCCGACCTGGAGCCCGCCGAGGACGCCCAGTCCAGCAAGGGTCTGGTCGAGGTCTGGCCGCCCTACGACGCCGAGATCGACCCCATGGAGCGGGTCCTGCTGCCCCGCGCGGACATCGCCACCGAGACCCTCGCCGCCGGACTCACCGACCTCGGCTGGGAGATCGACGACGTCACCGCCTACCGGACCGTCCGGGCGGCGCCCCCGCCCCAGCCGGTCCGCGAGGCGATCAAGGGCGGCGGCTTCGACGCCGTGCTCTTCACGTCCTCCTCCACGGTTCGCAACCTCGTCGGGATCGCGGGGAAGCCGCACAACACCACCGCGATCGCCGTGATCGGCCCGGAGACCGAGAAGACGGCCATCGAGTTCGGCCTGCGTGTGGACGTGGTCGCGCCGAAAGCCTCGGTTTCCGCCCTCGCGGAGGCGCTTTCGGAGTACGGTGCGGCCAAGCGCCAGGAGGCGATCGACGCGGGCAAGCCGATCCTCAAGCCGAGCCAGAAGCGCCGCGGTCGCCGCCGCAAGCTCTGAGCAGTGACCCCGAACCGTCCCCTCGGTTCCCGACCACCACCCAGCCCATCCGGGAGTACCCATGACCGCCGCCAGCCATGACGCAGAGTTCCCCGTCGCCCGGCCGCGCCGACTGCGCCGAGGCCCGGCGCTGCGTCGCCTGGTCGCGGAGACCCGGGTGCTCCCGGAGAACCTGATCCTGCCGATGTTCGTCAAGGAGGGGCTCACCGAACCGGTGGCGATCTCCTCGATGCCCGGCCAGGTGCAGCACACCCGCGACAGCCTGCGCAAGGCCGCCCGGGAGGCGGTCGAGGCCGGGGTCGGCGGCCTCATGCTGTTCGGCATCCCCGAGCACAAGGACGCCGTGGGGTCGCAGGCGGACGACCCCGACGGGGTGGTCCAGGTGGCACTGCGCGACCTCGCGGCCGAGGTCGGCGACGACATCGTGGTGATGGCCGACCTCTGCCTGTGCGAGTACACCGACCACGGCCACTGCGGCCCGCTGGAGCAGGACGGGCACGTCAACAACGACCTCACCCTGGAGCGGTACGCGTCCATCGCCGCCGCCCAGGCCGAGGCCGGGGCCGCCGTGGTCGCGCCCAGCGGAATGATGGACGGCCAGGTCGGCGCGATCCGCGACGGACTGGACCGGGCCGGTTTCCCGCACGTGCCGATCCTGGCCTACGCGGCCAAGTACGCCTCCGTGTTCTACGGGCCCTTCCGTGAGGCTGCCGAGGGGGCTCCGCAGTTCGGGGACCGCTCCGGCTACCAGCAGGATCCGGCCAACGTCCGCGAGTCCCTGCGCGAGGTGGCCCTGGACGTCGCGGAGGGCGCCGACATGGTCATGGTGAAGCCGGGACTGGCCTACCTGGACGTGGTCGCCAAGGTCGCGGAGTCCTCTCCGGTGCCCGTGTCCGCGTACCAGGTCAGCGGCGAGTACGCGATGATCGAGGCGGCGGCCGAGAAGGGCTGGCTCGACCGTGAGCGGGCGATCCTGGAGACGCTGACCTCCTACCGGCGCGCGGGGGCCGAACAGATCCTCACGTACTGGGCCACCGAGGCGGCCCGCCTGCTGCGCTGACCCGTCGAGGCCCACGCCCCGGTCGCGGCCGCCGGGCGCCGGCCCCCTCCACCGGCCGCGCCCGCACCGATCACGACCGGGGAGCCCCAGATGGCCGACGTGTTGTACCGACGTAAACGACGCCACGCAACGGACAGCATGCTGGATTCGGCGCTGCGCTTCGCCGAACTGGGCTGGCCCGTGGCGCGGGGCACGGCCCCCGGCGAGGACCGCGCGTGTACGTGCGACCGGATGGGCTGTCCGGACCCGGCCGCGCACCCGGTCACCGCCGCCTGGGGCGTGGAGGCCAGTACCGAGACCGCGACCATCCGGCGGTGGTGGACGGCCAGCCCGCAGGCGAACGTCGTGCTCCCGACCGGTCGGGTCTTCGACGTCCTGGACGTCCCCCGCGAGGCCGGAGTCATGGCCCTGGCCCGCATGGGCCGCGCGGGCGTGCCCGCGGGCCCGGTCGCGGCCCAGGACTCGCGCTACATGTTCTTCGTCGCCACCCGTTCCCCGATGGACGAGGACGAGTGGTGGTCGTGCCATCTGGACTGCGTCCCCGAGGCCGTCGAGGCGATGCCGGGCCTGCGCTGGCACTGCCGGGACAGCTTCGTCATGGGCGCCCCGTCCGCCCTGCCCTCGGGCGGGCGCGTGACCTGGATCCGCACCCCCGCGACGTGGAGGGCGCCGTGGTCCTGCCGGACCCGATCGCGGTCCTGGACATCCTCAGCGACGCCAGCGAGGAGTTCGCCGCCCCGGGCGCCTGACCGCCCTTGGCAGGCGGGTGGCCCCACGCCCTCCGGTACGGAGGTGGCCGAGCGACCCTTGGCAGGGCGGGTGGCCCTATGCCCCCGGTACGGAGGTGGCCGAGTGACCCTTGGCACGGCGGTGCCTGACCGCCCTTGGCACGGCGGGTGGCCGAGCGCCCCCGCCACGCGGGCGGCTCCGTGCGGTGCCGATCAGGCGCGGCGCTCGCCGACCCACAGGGCCAGCGCCGTGCGGTCGCGCAGGTCCAGCTTGCGCAGGATGCTCGTCACGTGGTTCTTGGCCGTGCCCTCGGTGATGAACAGGGCACGGGCGAGCTCCCGGTTGGTCGCCCCCGTGCCCACCATGCGCGCCACCTCCCACTCGCGCTCGGACAGCGCGGCGGGTCGCACGGGGAGGGCGCGGGCGCCGGGGAGCGGTGAGGGCGGCGACCAGGTGGTCGGCGGCCGGACCGCCCAGGACGGTCTCGCCGCGCGCCGCCTGACGGATGGCCAGCACCAGCTCGTCCGGGGGGACGTCCTTGAGCAGGTAGCCCCGGGCGCCCGCGCGCAGCCCGCCGAAGACGAGCGCGTCGTCGTCGAACGTGGTGAGGATGACGGCGGGCACCCCCGGGTACTCGGCGCGCATCCTGGTGATGAGCTCGATCCCGTCCATGCGCGGCATGCGGGCGTCCACGAGGGCCACGTCCGGGGGCGGCGCCGAGGCGAGGAACTCCAACGCCTCCAGCCCGTCGGCCGCGTCGCCGACGACCTCGACCCCCTCCTCGATCTCCAGCAGCTTGCGCAGCCCCTGCCGCAGCAGGACCTGGTCGTCCACGATCAGCACCGAGACCGGCCTCATCCGCCGCTCCCGACCACGGCGGGGGCGGCGGTCCGCTCGGCGGGCACGGTCACCAGGAGCCGGAACCCTCCTCCCGGCAGGTTCTCCGTGCTCACGGAGCCGTCCACGGAGGCCACCCGCTCACGCAGACCGCGCAGCCCGAAGCCGTCGCGGGCGGCGCCCTCCTCGGCGCCGGTCCCGTTGTCGGTCACCGACAGGCGCGCGTCCTCCGCCAGGCCGCCCACCTCCACCTCGATCCGATCGCTGCCCGAGTGGCGCATCGCGTTGGTCAGCCCCTCCTGGAGCGCCCGGTAGCAGACCAGTTCCGCCTCCTGGGACAGCTGGGGCCAGGCCCCGGAGTCGGTGAAGACGATCCGCGCGCCGCCGCCGTCGAAGGACTCGGCCATCGCCCGCATGGCCGCCGTGCCCGCGTGTCCCTCCAGTTGGAGGGGCGCAGGGCGCGCACCCAGCGGCGGGTGTCGGTGAGGGCGTCCCGGGCGAGCTCCCGGGCCTGCTCCACCTCCTCCCAGGCGTCCTCGGGGCGGGCGGTGCGGAAGCGCAGGGCGTTCGAGAGGGTCATGGCCAGGGCGGTCAGGTAGTGCCCGGTGCTGTCGTGCATCTCCCGCGACATGCGAGCCCGCTCCTCCGCGACCGTCAGCTCGCGCACCCGCTCCGCGTGGCGGCGCAGCTCCGCGTGGGCCTCCTCCAGCTCGGCCAGCAGCTCCCGGGTGCGCTCGGCCCGTTGGGAGGCCACGAGCAGGGCGACGTAGACCAGACCGGAGGCCAGCACCAGGACCAGGGCGCTGCCGGTCGTCACGAGGCCGATCAGCAGCGGGTCGCCGGGGACCACCAGGACGAGCAGGAGGTTCACCGCGCCCAGGAAGGCGGCGTAGCCGCAGGCCCCGGCGATCCCGAACACCGCGATCGCGTTCATGGTGGCCAGGCACACCAGGACCAGCACGGTGTAGTTGTTCGAGGCCAGCGAGAACACGGAGACGACCAGGAACAGGACGGTGGCCGCGCGGTGCACCCAGTCGGCCGAGGGTGACCAGGCCAGGAACGGCCACAACCCGCAGGAGACCGCCAGGCACCCGATGATCACCAGGATCACCACGTCGACCACCGGGTCGCCCGAGGGGAACAGGTCCCGATCGACGAGGAACACGAACCCGTAGGTCAGCCCGGTGGAGATCACGGCGGCCCAGAACAGCAGGTTCAGGACCCGGGGAGGGCGGTCGGCGCGCAGCGCCACCCACGAGGAGAGGTCGGGCAGGGAGTCCTTCTTCCACATTCTTCGAGAATAGCCGCGAGAGGGTTCCCGGAATGGCCCGAAGGGTCACGAATGCGGGCATGTTCCGACCATGACCTCCGGCATGTCCCACCCCCGACCAGGCACATGACCGGAGCGTGCCCCGGGCCCGATGTGTCGGCGGCGCGGAATTCCTAACGTTTCTCCCACCAAGGAATCGAGTACGTCGAAAGGTGGGAGTCACATGGTGGCGAACCAGGAGGAATCCGTCGTCGAAAGGGAAGCCGTGCCCGTTCCGTGGGTGGGGGCGGTGTTCGCCTCGCTCATGGCTCTGGTCGCGGTGGGGGTGACGGCGACACTGTGGTCGGAGCTCCCGCAGGTGGTCCCCAGCGGGAAGGTGGGGCTCGACGGCGAGCCCACGATGACCTCCCGCTGGCTGTTCGCCAGCGCGATGCCCGGGGTGATCCTGCTGCTGGTCGCGGTCCTGACCGTCGGAGCCCGCCTGGGCGCCGGGTTCCAGCGGGCCCTGCGGATGCCGGTGTTCTGGTCCGGGCGTTCGCTGGGCAGACTGCTGAACCTGCACCTGGCCGCGCTGGCGGCGTTCCTGACGGCCGTCCACGTGGTCATGCTGTACTCGGAGGCCGGGCGTGCGCTGCCGGTGTCCAGCGACCGTCTGGTGGGCCTGTTCCTGGCGGCCTTCCTGGTCGCCCTCGGCCTGCTGGCCCTGGTGCTGCGCACCCGCAGGGGTCACGACACCCCCGCCGTCCGCTGGTGGAACCGGGCGCGCTGGTTCGTGGGCGGAGGCGTGACGGCGGTCGGGGTGGTCACGGGAGTCGCCTGCGTGCTCGCCCCGGACCCCCGGTGGGCGGCGCTCACGGGGGTGCTGCTGATGCCCGCGATCCTGCTGGGGTGCGCGGCGCCGTTCGTCGGGAACCAGGCGTGGCGGAAGCCGGCCGCCTAGAGCGCGGTGGTGTTGACCACGATCCCGTCGTGGTCGCTGTAGAGCCACTCTCCCGGTTTGAAGGTGACGTCCCCGAAGGTGACCGGCACGTCCTCGCGTCCGGCGGCGTCCTTGAGGGACTTGCGGGGGTTGGAGCCGAGGGCCTTCACCCCGAGCTCCAGCCCGCCGAGGGCGACGGTGTCGCGGACGGCGCCGTTGATGACGACCCCGGCCCAGCCGTTGTGTACGGCGGCCTCCGCGATCATGTCGCCCATCAGGGCGGTGCGCAGGGAGCCGTTGCCGTCCACCACCAGGACGGCCCCCGCACCGGGGGAGTGGAGGATTCGCTTGACCAGCCCGTTGTCCTCGTGGCAGCGCACGGTGCGGATCGGACCGGAGAACACCTCGTGCCCCCGTACTGCCGGAACTGCGTGGAACAGCTGCGCAGGGTGTCGCCGTGGTCGTCGATGAGGTCCGCCGTGGTGAAGCTCGTGGCCATGACAGCTCCGGTCCGTGAGGTGTGAGTGGACGGGCCCCAAGTTACTTGCTGGTAGAGCGCCGGGTCCCGACCGGGGTCTTTGGTGGGTGGACCGTGTCTCTTTCGTCGGTTTCGGGCTTCCACGGTCTCAAGGGGGTTCGACGGATGACAGGATAAGGACCTTCCCGTCATTCGCTCGTGGGAGTCCCGTCACCGGGCCGTCGCCCCGTCTTCCCCTGCCGTCAGGGCGACTCTCCTCCCCGTACGACCCCTGGAGAGAGATGGTCTCCGACATCTTCGCCGTCAGCGCTTCCTGGTCACGGTCCGTGATCGAGTTCGCCGACGGGCTCGACCCCTGGATGCAGACGGCCGCGGAATGGGGCACCGACCTGTTCCTCGGTGTGTTCGCGATCCTCTTCCTCATGGCCTGGTGGCGCGCGCGGTCCGTCAGCTCGCGCCTGGTCGGCCTGGCCCTCTTCGCGCCGGTCGCCACGGTCATCGCCTACGCGGTCAGCCGGACCATCAAGTCGTTCTTCGAACAGCTGCGCCCCTGCCAGGCCATGACGGACCTGAACACCATCGCCACGTGCGACCCGATCGGTGACTGGTCCTTCCCGAGCAACCACGCCGCCATCGCCGGTGCCGCGGCCGCCGCCGTGATCGTCGCCTGGCGCCGCTTCGCCGTCGTCGCGGCCGTCTTCGCCGTCCTGGAGGCCTTCTCCCGGGTCTTCGTCGGCGCCCACTACCCCCACGACGTGACCGTGGGCCTCCTGGTCGGCGCCCTCGTCGCCACCCTGGTCTCCCTGCTGGCCGCCCGCCCGATGACCGCCGTCGTCGACAAACTGGCCCAGAACGACCACCTGCGCCCCCTGCTGCTCACCGAGGACGCGGCCCACGGCCCCCAGGCCGAGCGGACCCGCGAGAACGCCCACAGCGACGCCTGACCCTTCCTCCCCTCCACGTGTGCCCCGTCCCCCCGGCGGGGCACACGTGCGTCCGGGGTGGAATCGGGCCGGACGGCGGGTGAGACCCCTCTCAACGGTGGCCGCCCTCGGCGTGGGGGACCGGCGTCCACCGGCTGGTGCGGGTGCTCCTGCGGGACTGAGGGCGTGCCACGACCGGTACCGGAGGGGGCCGCGAGCGTTGCGGGGCGGGTCACGGTCACGGGGGAGAGCGCAGCTGACACACTGGTGAGGTGGGTACTCAACAGACTTCAGCAGAGCTCTTCCAGCGGGCGGCCGCCGTCGTTCCCGGCGGCGTGAACTCGCCCGTGCGCGCCTTCGGGGCGGTCGGCGGCACCCCGCCGTTCTTCGTCAAGGGCGAAGGCCCCTACCTCACGGACTCCGACGGTCGCCAGTACGTCGACCTCGTCTGCTCGTGGGGGCCGCTCGTCCTCGGGCACGCCGCCCCGAGCGTGGTCGAGGCCCTCCACGGCGCCGTCGCGGCCGGGACCTCCTACGGCGCCCCGACCCCCGGTGAGGTCGAGCTCGCGGAGCTGATCGTCGAGCGCACCCCCGTGGAGAAGGTCCGCCTGGTCAACTCCGGGACCGAGGCCACCATGTCCGCGATCCGCCTCGCGCGCGGGTTCACCGGGCGCAGCAAGATCATCAAGTTCGCGGGCAACTACCACGGCCACGTCGACGCCCTCCTGGCCGCCGCCGGTTCCGGCCTGGCCACGTTCGCCCTGCCGGACTCCCCGGGGGTCACCGGAGCCAGCGCCGCCGACACCCTGGTGCTCCCCTACAACGACGTCGAGGCCGTGGAGCGGGCCTTCGCCGAGCACGGCGACGAGATCGCCTGCGTCATCGCGGAGGCCTGCCCCGCCAACATGGGCGTGGTCCCGCCCAGGGCCGGGTTCAACGCCCGCCTCAAGGAGATCGCGCACGCCCACGGGGCCCTGCTGGTCCTCGACGAGGTCCTCACCGGCTTCCGCGTCAGCGCCTCCGGCTGGTTCGGCCTGGAGGGCGTGACCCCCGACCTCATGACCTTCGGCAAGGTCATGGGCGGCGGCCTGCCCGCCGCGGCCTTCGGCGGACGCGCCGAGATCATGGACCGCCTCGCCCCGAACGGCCCCGTGTACCAGGCGGGGACGCTCTCCGGGAACCCGCTGGCCACGGCGGCGGGCCTGGCCACGCTGCGGGGCGCCACACCCGAGGTCTACGCGCACATCGACCGGGTCTCCGCCCAGGTCGAGAGCGAGATCTCCAAGGCGCTCGCCGCCGAGGGCGTGACCCACCGCATCCAGGGCGGCGGCAACCTGTTCACGGTCTTCTTCACCGACCGCGAGGTCACCGACTTCGACAGCGCCCGCACGACGGACACCAAGGTGTTCGCCGCGTTCTTCCACTCCATGCTCGAACAGGGCGTCTACCTGCCGCCCGCCGCGT
The DNA here is from genome assembly GCA_018388625.1 of Nocardiopsis eucommiae. GTDB lineage: Bacteria > Actinomycetota > Actinomycetes > Streptosporangiales > Streptosporangiaceae > Nocardiopsis > Nocardiopsis eucommiae. The sequence continues at coordinate 402,710 of CP074402.1, forward strand.
TCGAGGCGTGGTTCTTCTCCTCCGCGCACGACGAGGCCGCCGTCGGCAGGGTGATCGACGCCCTGCCCGCGGCCGCCCGGGCCGCGGCACAGGCCCAGTCCCAGGGCTGACCCGACCCGCACCTCGGAAGGATCCTCCACCATGACCACGACCACCGTCGTCCACCTGCTCCGGCACGGTGAGGTGTACAACCCCGAGAAGGTCCTCTACGGCCGACTCCCCGACTACCACCTGAGCGACCAGGGGCAGCGGATGGCGGAGATGGCCGCCGACTGGTTCGAGGGCCACGACATCGCCGCCCTGTACTCGTCGCCGCTGGACCGTACCCAGGAGACCGCCGTCCCGCTCCAGAAGGCGTTCGACCTCCCGGTGACCCTGGACGACCGGCTCATCGAGGCGGCCAACAAGTTCGAGGGGATGGCGCTGTCCTCCAAGTCGGCGCGCGACCCGCAGGTGCTCAGGCGCCTGTACAACCCCTTCCGGCCCTCGTGGGGCGAGCCGTACCAGGACATCGTCAACCGGATGGTCGAGGTCATCAAGGTCGTCCGACGGGCCGCCTGGGGACGTGAGGCCGTGTGCGTCAGCCACCAGCTCCCGATCTGGATGTCCCGCCGGGCCGCCGAGGGCAGGCGCCTGTGGCACCGGCCGGACCTGCGGGAATGTAACCTCGCCAGTGTCACGTCGCTGACCTTCGCGGATCAGCGACTGGCCAGTGTCAGCTACGCCGAACCGGCCGCCGTCCTCTACGGCGAGGGTCCGTCTCTTCCCGGGGCGTGATCCGCCCGGGTTGCCCGTAGCGGTAAGCTGGGCCCACGGGTGCGGTAGACGTGTGTACCAGTGACCGTCGTCCTCCCCGGGGCCCGCCCCGGTCGCACCGGCCACCCGCGCTGCGCGCGCGTGTGCCCGGGCGAGCCCAGCAACCGCATCCGAGCCAGCAGGTGTTCGTCACCAGTGGTTCGGCATGTCCGTACTCACTCGTCAGCGAGAAGGTGATCCCATGGGTTCCGTCATCAAGAAGCGCCGCAAGCGGATGGCGAAGAAGAAGCACCGCAAGCTGCTCAAGCGCACGCGTGTGGCGCGTCGCAACAAGAAGTAGGAGCGTTCGCGACGTAGGTCGTCTCTCCGCGGGCGCGGGCGGGCCGTTGGCACGCCCCGGACGCGGAGACACTTCACTTCCCTTGCCCGGCGTCGGCCGGGGAACGGAATTTTCCGGGTGTACCACTGTTGTGACCCATGGGTCATCCTCACCGGTTCGCCTCCGACGGGGGTGAGCGGTTCGTGGCCCATCCGGACCACCACCGTCTCCTTCCAAGGAACGTGTCTCCATGGCTCGTGTCGTACTCGTCACCGGGGTCTCCAGCCCCCTCGCTGCCGGGGTCGCCCAGACCCTGAGCCAGGGACCCGGTGTGCACCGGGTGATCGGCGCGGACTCCGCTCCTCCGCCGAGCGGCACCACGGGGGTCGAGTACCAGCACGTCGACCTGCACGACGGCAGCCTGGACCGCATCGTCGCCGAGTCCGGCGCCGAACTGGTCCTGCACCTGGGCCTGGACACCGCGAACGACCCCAACCGCGAGGACAACCTCCTGGGGACCATGCGGGTCCTGGGCGCCGCCCAGCGCTCCTCCACCGTCCGGCGGCTGGTGGTGCGCTCCAGCGCCACCCTGGACGCCGACGACGCGGCCGAGGTCGAACGGCACACCCGTGGCCTCCAGCGCCGCCGCCCGGACCTGTCCGTGGCCGTCCTGAGGTTCGCCAACCTCATCGGTCCCTCCGTGGACACCCCACTCACCCGTTACATGGACTCCCGTGTCGTGCCCACCGTCATGGGCCGCGACCCGCGCGTGCAGTTCCTGCACGAGGACGACGGAGCCGAGGCCCTCGTCCGCATGGCGCTGAGCGACGAGACCGGCTTCTTCGACGTCTCCGGGGCCGACACGGTCCCGCTCTCCGACTGCCTGCGCCGCGTCGGCGGCCAGCGCCTCCCGGTCCCCGCACGCGGCCTCAGGGTGCTGCGCGGTGTCGCCAGGCACGGCCGGATCGACTACGCCAGCTCCAGCTCCGCCCGCGCGGTGCGCGGGGGCTGAACGCCCCGCGCCTGGACCCCGCGCCGCTGTGCCGGGCCCTGGACTGGGTGCCCTCCTACAGCTCCATCGAGGCCTTCGAGTCCTACGCGCACAGCCGGGGCGGTGCGCACCGGGGATCCGGGCTCCGTCCGATCCACGTGCTGGCCCTGGCCCGCGCCACTCTGGGCCGGTAGCCTCCCCGCGTCACCCCGGGCCGGTGGCGGCCCCGTGGCTCACCGGTCGCGCATCTCGTCGGCCCAGGCCCGCGGCCCGGCCGCGAACCCCGCACGGTCCCGCTCGGGCAGTCGTTCCGTCGCGCGCCGTAGCGGCGCGGCCCGCGCCGCCACCAGGGTCTCCACCGACGTCGCGGTTAGGCTCGGTGGCAGGCACCGTGACGGGGCTCCCCGCCCCGACCGACGGAGGAGAGGCGCCATGCCCAGGAACAGCCCGGAGCCGGACCGGACGGATTTCCTCGAACCCCATCCCTACGGTTACCTGTACGTCGGCGCGCGCGTGGCGCCTCCCGCACACGGCGCCCTCGTCCGGCGCGACAAGGAGCGGGAACGCGCGCTGGCGCGGTTCCGGGTGCTCGCCGACGAGCTGGAGGAGCTGCCCGCGGTGGTCGCGACCACGGTCTACGAGGCCGTGCTCATGCCGCCGCTGGAGGGCGCTCCGGGCCACGACGTCGTCCTGCTCGTCACGGTGGCGTCCCCCGACCGGCTGGCGGACGTGCTGGGCTCCGACGCCTACCGCCAGCTGGACGGCGAGCCGCTGATGACCGCGCGCAACATCCGCCGTATCGGTGTCACCGGCGACGACCCCTCGGCCACGTACCTGCTCAACCACTTCACGGCCCCGGACCCCGAGCGGGCCGTCGCGGTCTGGGAGGACCTGGCCCGCTGGTACGTCGACAAGGCGGGGGTGGACAACTCCACCCTGCTCCAGCCGCTGGACGAGTCGCCCTACGCGCTCGTCAACCACGTACGCCTGCCCGGCGGGCCGGTGCGCTTCCTGCTCACCCAGCTCGTCAGGCCGAGCTTCCGCACGAGGGTCCGCGCGGCCCTGCGGGGCGAGGGCATGAGCGCCCTGCCCGTGTTCTACCGACGGCGCTGACGGCGGTGCGCCCGTGAGCGCCCGTGCGCCTCTGTCGCGTGCCAGCGCACTCCCAGGGGTACGGACCCGGCTTCCGGCGTGCTCAGCGCAGACTGAGCGCTCTGCGGTGTCTGACGGCGCGTACGGCCACCGCGCCGGCCACGGCGCCCGCCACGGCGGCGGGAACGGCCACCTTCAGCGCCGCCCGGTGCTTGCGGAAGTCGTGCACCGGCCACTCGTGGGTGCGCGCGTAACGGCGCAGGTCGCCGTCCGGGTTGACCGCGTGGGGGTCGCCGACCAACGACAACAGCGGCAGGTCGTTCGAGGAGTCGCTGTAGGCCGAGCAGGCAGCCAGGTCCCACCCCTCCTTGTCGGCCAGCGCGCGCACCGCCACGGCCTTGGCCGGGCCGTGCATGAGATCGCCGTTCAGCCGGCCCGTGTAGACGCCGTCGACGCACTCGGCCTCGGTGCCCAGCGCCCCGGTCAGTCCCAGACGGCGACGGATGATCTGGGCCAGCTCCACCGGGGTCGCGGTGACCAGCCACACCGGTCGGCCCGCGTCCAGGTGCTCCTGCACGAGCGCGCGCGTGCCCTCCCAGATGCGGTCGGCCATGGTGTCGTCGTAGATCTCCTCGCACAGGGTGACCAGGTCCTCGACCCCGTGACCGGCGACGAAGGCCAGGGCCGCCTCGCGCGCGGCGTTGATGTGTTCCGGCTGCTCGCTGCCGGTCACCCGGAACACCGTCTGCCCCCACGCGAACCGCATGAGGTCCCGGGTGGTGAAGAGGTCCCTGGAGGCCAGGCCGCGGGCGAAGTGGTAGATCGACGCGCCTCGCATGAGCGTGTTGTCCACGTCGAAGAACGCGGCTCCGGGGCCGACCGGTTTCGGGGAAACGGCGTCGTGTGACACGGTTCTCTCCTGGCTGTGGTGGGGGAGGCAGCCCTCCGGATGTCCGGGGTGGCGCTTCCCCGCGTACTGCGAGCTTATGACCACCCACGGGTGCCGAGCCGCGACAGGGCGAGGGCGTCAAACCTGGTGATGAAGGTCACAGTGTAGATCGGGGTTCTGGCCTCCACTCTGCGGGATCTTCCCGGTCACCGTGCCGCCGAAGGTGCACGCGGTGCACATCCACCCTTTGCGGTGCAGCATCATGGTCGGGATGGTCACGGTAGGACTGACATTCATCAGCGCGTTGGTGGGCTGGAGCGCCACCGCCGCGCTGACCGCGTATGCCCAACGCCGTCCCAGTGTCTCCGCGATCGCCTGGCTGGTCGCGTCCCTGGGGGTGACGGTCGGCCTCAGCGCGGCGGTCATCGGGGTGCTCTTCGACTTCGGACAGGTCACCTTCCGTCTGTTCCACATCGGTGTCAGCCTCCTGGCCCCGCTCTACGCGGCCTGGGGCGCCCTGGAGTTCGCGGTCCGTTCACCCAACGGCCGCTTCGCCGCGCGCCTCTTCGTCACCGCCCTGACCATCGTTCCCCTGGTGGTGCTCAGCGTCGACCGCATCAGCGGCCGGTTCGACGCGGCCTTCCCCCGCTGGGAGAGCACTACGACCTCATCCCTCGCGCGCTCGTCAACGGCGTGCAGGGCTTCGTCGCCGTCCTCCTCGTCCTCGCGGTCGTCGCCGTGGCGCGCCGCGGACTCCGGGGCCCCGGCCGGAGCGACCTGGCCGTGCTGGGTCTGGTCGCGCTCGCCGTGCTCCTCTCCGTCGTGGTCGGACGCATGGGGCTGGGCGTCCTCGGTCCGCTGCTGGTCCTCGGTGCCGTCTCCTCCCTCTGGGGTGCCGGGGCGCTGGCCGCCAAGCCGCGCCGCGACCCCTACGACGACGAGTACGACGACTACTACGACGACGAGTACGACGACGAAGACGAACTCGACGACGAGCCCCAGGAGGAGCCCGTGCGCCGCAAACGCCGCAACGCCGAGAACTACGACGACCTCTACGAGGGCGCGCCCGCCACCCCGCCCAGCAAGCTCCGCGGCGTCATCACGATCTACACGCTCGCCGACGGCCAGGGCGGCGGGTTCGACCAGCTCGCCAACGCCGTCGTGGCCGAGGTCTCCAAACGGGAACCGGACACCCTGCTGTTCGCCTCGCACACCGTTCCCAGCGCACCCCTGCAGCGCATCGTCTACGCGATCTACCGGGACGAACTCGCCCAGTCCGAGCACGAGCAGCAGCCGCACGTCATGGAGTTCACACGGCGCCTCTCCGGGCACGTGGTGGCCACCAACGTGATCGAGCTCTCCCTCTCGGGCGCCGCCGCCACGGACGGCCTCGCAGCGCTGCTGATGCCCCGCTGACCAGGCGTTCCACGCCGTCGTCGATCCCTCCGGCACGATCCGGGGGACCCCGTGCCGCCCGCGCCGACGCCCCGGACGCAACCAACTCCGGGCGCCCCGCGTCCCACCTCGGGTGAAGTACCCTTCCCTACAGGTTTTTCATGACCGGTGCCCGTCGGGCGCCGATGGCGTGTGACCGAGACCGGCCGGATGACCCAGCCGAGAGCCGCGCCGGAGCCAAAGAAAGTTGCTGGGAGCCCCGATGCGTAAGTTCCTTGTCGTCTTCCTGATCCTGCTCGCCGCGCTCGTCGTGGTGGCGGACGTCGGAGCGCGTTCGTTCGCGCAGAGCACCCTGGCCGGGCGTCTGGCCGACCAGATGGAGATGTCCGAGGACCCGGACGTGTCCATCGAGGGGTGGGCCTTCCTCCCCAGGTGATCAGCGGCACGTACACCGAGGTCAACATCGAGGCCGACAGCGCCACGATGGGCGGCGTGACGGTGGAGAAGATCGAGGCCACCGCCTCCGACGTCGAGGCGCCCCTGAGCGACCTCATGGACCAGCCCACGGTGACCGCGGGCCAGGTGGACGGTTCCTTCGTGGTGCCCTACGCCTACTTCAACCCGTACCTGCCCGAGGGCATGACCATCACCACCGAGAACGGCGAGCCCCGCATCAACGGCGAGCTGGCCGTGCCCGAGCTGGGCCGGAGCGTCTCCGTCTCCAGCGCCGGGGAGTTCAGCGTCGACGGCGACACCCTGCACGTCACCCCGGTCGACATCGAGGTGGCGGACGTCCCCTCAACGTGGACGCCATGGTCTCGACCATGCTGACCTTCAGCGCGCAGGTGCCCGAGCTGCCCTTCGGCCTGACCGCCAAGGAGATGGAAGCCACCTCCAACGGCCTCAAGATCACCGGCACCGGCAACGACGTTCCCCTGATGGGCTCCGAGGCCGTCTGATGACCCCGGCGGCGGAGACGCTCGGCCCCGACGATCTCGGTGCCGAGCTGGGCGCGAGGGCCACCCTCGTGCAGTTCTCCAGCGCCTTCTGCCAGCCCTGCCGCGCCACCCGCCGTGTCCTGGAGGACGTGGCGGGCATGGTCGAGGGGTGGCGCACGTGGAGGTCGACGCCGAGTCCCGGCTGGACCTCGTACGTCGGCTGGAGGTCCACGGGACCCCCACGGTGTTCGTGCTGGACACCGGCGGCCGGGTGGTCCGCCGGGCCGGGGGCAGCCCCGCAAGGCCGACGTGATCGCCGCCCTGGGCGAGGCGGTGCTCTGACGGGCGCCCCCGCGACGCCGCCGCCACCGCTCCGGGCGTCCCACATCCTGGGACGCCCGTCCTGTGATCCAGGACACCCGTGACAAGGTCGCGGTGCGGCCTGTAGCGTCTAGGACGTGACTTCCTTGACGAGCGCGTATCTGACGAAGCGACGAGCGGTGGACTTCTGCCGCGTCGCTGCCGCGCTCTGTCCGTGTCCCTAGGGCGGACGGGCCCTCCGAGCCCCCGCTCGCTCCGTGCGACCGGCCCCTTCCGCGTACGCGCTGGGAACGACGGCGTTCACCCGTCGTTCGCCCCGGACCCCGACCACATCCGACGGTTCCCTCCCCTCCGTCGCCACCGTCGGTGACCCCGGGAACATCCTCCGTCGTACCCGGAACGGCTCGCCACCGCCGCGACCGCCCTTTCCCACGCGTAGTGCCTCTCCCGCGCCCTTCCGCGCCACCGGTGGATGTTTCGGTGGCCGTCGGGGGCGGGGAGGCCGCCCCGAAACCCCTGTTCCGGGCACCGCGCCCCCGGAACGCGACGCACCGACCGCACACGCGACACCGCACAGAAAGCACAGGAGGTTCCTCATGAGCCGCTCCGACGTCCTCGTGGACGCCGCTTGGGTGGAGGCTCACCTGGACGACGCCAACGTCGTCCTGGTCGAGGTGGACGAGGACACGTCCGCCTACGACAAGGGCCACATCCCCGGCGCTGTCAAGATCGACTGGAAGACGGACCTCCAGGACCCGGTCCGCCGCGACTTCGTGGACCGCACCGGCTTCGAGAAGCTGCTGTCCGCCAAGGGCATCGGCAACGACGACCAGGTCATCCTGTACGGCGGCAACAACAACTGGTTCGCCGCCTACGCGTACTGGTACTTCAAGCTCTACGGCCACGACAACGTCCGCCTGCTCGACGGCGGCCGCAAGAAGTGGGAGCTCGACTCCCGCGAGCTCGTGGAGGAGGTCCCGGAGCGGGCCGCCACCGAGTACAAGGCCCAGGAGCAGGACTCCTCGATCCGCGCCTTCCGCGACGAGGTCGTCGAGGCCATCGGTACCAAGGACCTGGTCGACGTCCGCTCGCCCGACGAGTTCACCGGCAAGCTGCTGGCCCCCGCGCACCTGCCGCAGGAGACCTCGCAGCGCCCGGGGCACATCCCGACCGCGCGCAACATCCCGTGGGCCAAGACCGCCAACGAGGACGGCACCTTCAAGACCGCCGACGAGCTGCGCGAGCTGTACACCGAGGCCGGGGTGGACCTCGACAAGGACATCATCGCGTACTGCAGGATCGGCGAGCGCTCCTCGCACACCTGGTTCGCCCTGCACGAGATCGTCGGACTGGAGAACGTCAAGAACTACGACGGCTCCTGGACCGAGTACGGCTCCCTGGTGGGCGTCCCGGTCGAGCTCGGAGAGGCTGAGGCCAAGTGAGCGACAGCTGCGGAGCACCCGAGGGCGGCGTGGCCCTGGCCGACGTCGACGCGGGCAACCAGGCGGTCATCCAGGGCACGGTCACCCGTGAGGGTCAGCCCCTGCGTGGCGCCTACGCCCGTCTGCTGAACTCCTCCGACGACTTCGTCGGGGAGGTCGCCACCGGTGACGAGGGCACCTTCCGCTTCTTCGCCGCCGACGGCGAGTGGAAGCTGCGGGTCCTGGCCTCCCAGGGCTTCACCGGCGAGTACACGGTGACGGCCGAGGTCGGCAAGGTCATCGACGTCCAGGTCGAGGCCTGACAGCAGGACCACCGCGCGCGGCGCCGGTGCCGGACGACTCACCTCGTCCGGCACCGGCGCCGCGCCGTCGCGCCCGCCTCAGCGCTCCCGGGCCCCGGTGTGCTCCGGGGGCTCCTCGGAGTCCGCGTGCGGCTCCGCCAGCTCCCGGTTGGCCGCCAGGGCCCGTCGCGCCCGGTCGAGCGCGATGCGCCGGACCAGGGGACCGTTGACCGCGAGCGCGCACAGGGCCAGCCCCCACCAGGCGAGGGGGCCGAATCCGTAGGCGGAATGGAACTGGGCGAACGCGAAGAGTCCGGCCCCCATCGCGAACAGGCTCGTGCCCGGGACCTGCCACGGGTTCTCCAGCGAACGCACACGGTGTTCGGCCACTCTCACGGTGAGACGGGCCAGCTCGGGGTCGGGGGCAGCCGTCCCGTCGCGAAGGAAGGGGCGGACCCGGCGCCGCTCCGCCGGCCCGGGCGCCAGGCGGGCCCGAGCGCGTTCGCTCCAGCCGAACCGTCCCCGTCGGCGGTTCCAGAGCAGGGCGAGGATCAGTGAGACCGCTCCGGCGCTCTGGAACACCAGCGCGATCACCTGCACGACGAGTGCCTGGCCGACCATGGGGACTCCTCGTCGACCGCCACGCCCGGAAGCACCTGGGCGGGGCGCGTGACGGGGGTGGGGAGGGCGGCCCAGGCGGCCCCTCCCGGAACCCCGGGCGCGAGGCCACCACCATTATGTCGGTTCCTCCCCCTGAGCCCTCCGGGCCCTGTGGAACCCGGGGGCCGGGGCGCGGTTGAGGCGCAGCGCGCGTTCGACCCGTTCCCGCCGTCTCCGCGCGCTCCGTTCGCCCAGCCAGCCCAAGGCCACCGTGCACCCCACGAGCAGGGCCAGGGCCAGAAGGATGAAGAGCGTTCCGGCTCCCCGGTTGATCAGTTGTGAGAGGACCAGCTGGAGCTGAACCAGGAGCAACAGCGCCAGGGAGCGTGACCGCCACGGGTCCTCGGGTGTTCCGAGCTCCCGCTCCGCGAGCAGGACGACGACGTACGCCGTGGCGGGGTCGTCGGCGACGCACCCCTCCCGCACCAGGCGGGCCGCCCGGACCCGCGTCGGGGAGAAGGGCGTCCCGAACCGGGTCAGCTCGGGGTCCACGAGCGGCGGCTTCGACGCCCCGTGCTCGCGTCGCCATCGACGTGAGCGCGCCAGGGTGTACAGGAGCGCTGACAGGAAGACGACGACGAGGACCAGGGGTAACGCCCTCAGCAGCGTGTCCGGCACGTTCGACCACCTTCGTCAGTAGGGCTTGCGGAGCCCGTCCCCGCCGGGTGGGCGCTCCGGGGCCTTCGCGAGGGCGGCGAGGGCCGCGTTGGCCCGCTCCGACTGGCGGGTCCGACCGAGGACCCGGCGCCGTCTCACCACGAAGACCACGGCCAGCAGCGCCAGCACGGGAAGGAAGACGGCCAGGGCTCCCGAGGACGCGGTCCCGCTCCACACCATGTGCCCGACGGTCAGGGCCAACCAGGTGAGGTACAGGAGGAATCCGCACTGGTTCCACGGGTTCTCCCACCCCTCCGGAGCTCCCGCGCGGCGGCGACCGTCCGCCGGGCCCGTTCGGGGTCGGGTGCGGACCGGCCGGAACGGAGGTACGGTGCGACGGAACGGCGCTCCTCGCAGGTCAGGGCCCGGTCGGTGGATGCCCGTTCGGACGGCGGTTGGTGCCGCCGCCTCCACCTGCGGGCCATGACCAGGCACGCGACCAGAGAGGCGAGTAGCAGGCCGGTCGCCGTCGTGAACGCCAGGGGAGGCGGAGCCGCGAGCTGTTCCGGAACGGGGGCCACCTCCTTGGTGCGGAACCGATCGCTGGTTCCTCGGTCCCCCTGTTCCCTGCCCCGTCCTGGCGTCGGAAACATCCGCCCCTCGCGTAGGGCGACGCTTCGAGCGGGTTCCTCCCAGTGGGGCGGTGGCGGTTGTCCACAGGTGGGGACGGGGACTGGAAAGCGGTGGGCAGCCCTGATTCACTGAAGGTCACGGTTCGTGTTCTCCGGAGGGTCCGGACGCCCCCGACGTCCCCCCGCGAAGGCGCACGGCCCGTGGCAAGCACGCCGGGCGCGGGCCCCCAGCCCCGACCTCCGACCCCTGGCCGGAACCCCCGCGTGAAGGAATCCCGGCGGTACTCCCCCGCCGGTGAGGAGGTGTTCGGACGGTGCCCACACCACGGTCGTCGGCGGCCGCGGCCAGCACGCCCCGAGATGCGGCGGGACGCACCTACCTCGGCTGGCGGCACAGGGTCGTGCTGCCGCCGCCGGGACCGGCCCCGCGCCGCCCCGCGCCCGGGGACGCGGAGACCCTGAGCCAGGCGTGGGTCGCCGGACAGTTCGACAGCGAGGCCCAGACCAACCGGCCGCTCCACTACGCCCTGGCCGGGCTCGGGCTGTTCGCCCTGCTCTGCCCGCTGCTGTGGACCCTGAGAATCCTTCCCGGAAGCCTGGCCCTGGGCGGGGTGTGCGCCTGCGCGGCGATCGCGGCGCCGCTGGTCTTCGCGCTGCTCCAGAGCAGGCAGGTGATGGCGACCCGGCTCGAACGCGCGCAGGCGCGCCTGGCGGAGGAACGGGCCGCACGGGAGCGGGCCCTGCACGACCAGCAGCGCGCCCACGCGCGCCGGTACACCGAGTGGCAGGCCGCCGCACGCGCCTACGAGGCCCAACCGCGCTGGTACGGCGTGACCGTGCCCCCGGGCGTGTCGTCGGTCCTCGTGGTCGGCGGCGGTGACGCCGGATGGTCGGCACTGCTCACCACGGTCGGGATCTCCCGGCTCCGCGAGGGCGGCGACCTCACCGTCGTGGACCTCACCGGGCGTTCGGTCACCAGCGAACTGGTCCGGCTGGCCCGCCGCTGCGCGGTGGGGCCCCGGCACTGGGTCCTCCCGGCCGACCTGCCCAGGATGACCCTGGGCACCAACCTGGACGCCGGGCAGCGGGCCCGGGTGCTCTCGGCGGCGGCCGCCGCCTCCGGGCGGCTGGAGGACGCCGACGCGGACGAGACCCTGTTGCTGCGCCTGCTGGAGGTGCTCGGCCCGGACGTGGGCGTCGCCCGGCTCATCGGCGGACTGCGTGCCCTGGTCACCCCCGAGGACGACACGGCCGAGGACGACGCCGCCCTGGCCCTGCTCTCCGAGGAGGAGCGGGCCCGGGTGCGCGAGCGGTGCGCCGACGATCCGGGGGTACGCGAACGTGCCTGGACGCTGGAGAACCGGCTCAGCCCCTTCGAGGCCGTGGGCACCCGGGCCGACGACGGGGCCTACGCCCAGGTCAAGATCATCTCCACGGACCGGGCCTCGGGGAGGGCGCGGCCCGGGTCTACGGCACCTACGCCGTGGCGGCGCTCAGCGAACTCCTGGAGGCGCGCTCGCCGGAACCCGCCGTCACCGGACTCCGCCCGAGGGCCCGGCCGTCACGGACCCGCAGCGTGGTCGTCTGCGGAGCGGAGACCCTCCCGGCCGAGGAGGTGGACCAGGTCCTGGCCGCCGCCTCGGAGGGCGGGGTGGAGGTGGTCCTGCTCTTCCGCACCGCCGTCCCCGCCGCCCTGGAGCGCTTCACCGACCCCGCCTGCCTTCCGGTGGTGATGGGCCTGGACGGCGACGCGGAGAAGGTCGGGAGAGCGGTGGCGGCGGCCGCCGCGGCCTCCGACCCCCGGGACCTGGAGGTGCACCGGCTCACCGAGGTGATCGGCGCGGCCGTGGGCGGCACGGTGGTGGAACCGGCCGAGGACGAGGAGGACGACGACCTCCTCTTCCCCTCCCCGCACACCGAGTCCGGGGCGCTGATCCGCAACGCCACGGCCGCGATCGCCCCCTCGACCTGGTCCGCCATGTGAGATCGACCACGGTGTGGGGTCGGGTCACCAGCCAGGCCGCCGAGATCGACACCCCGGTGCGGCCCGACGAGGACGAGGGGCCGGGATCGCGCCCCTCGCACTGGACGCGCGGTCCCTGCGTGGGCTGCCGTCCACCGCGGCCCTCGTCCTGACGCCGGGCGGACCGATCCTCGCCGACACCAACCCGGGTATCCTCACCCTGTCCACGGCCACCCTCGCCACGGTGGACGACAACCGGAACACCGGGACCAGCGGGAACGTTGAGCCGAGTGGTGGCGACGGGGCCACCACGGGAGCGCCGGTGTCCCGACGCGGCACAGGGGACGGCCATCTCCGGGAGTCGCCAACGGGCGGCGCCGCGCCGTCCGGAGCCACTGCGGCGCCGAAGGGCGCCCTCCGACCGGACCGCGCCGTTCCGGACGACACCCCGGGGCGACCAGCGGATCCGTCGTCCACGACGCCGTCGGGGCGGCCGGGACCGTGGGCGGCACCGACCCCGAGAAGGTCCCGCCCAACCTCGGGCCGCCGCCCGAGCGTCTGGACTGGCGGGTCTGAGGTTCGGTGGACAATAAGCTTGGCCCGACACATCGCCCGCCGCCGAAGCGCGTTCGTGCGGGTGATCTACCGATCGTGGAGAATTGATGAGCGAGCTTCCCTTGCGCGCCCAACTGGCCTCGGTACTGGGCAGGAGCGCAGCCAGCCTGTCCAGGGCCACCGGACGCGGAGACGGCTCCGTCATCGGTGGGCGCGTCGCCCTCAAGGTCGAGCCGGACCTGCTCGCCAAGCTCGCCCAGGGACGTCGCCTGGCCCTGGTCAGCGCCACCAACGGCAAGACGACCACCACCCGGCTCATCGCGCAGGCCCTGCGCGAGTTCGGGGACGTCGCCACCAACGAGTACGGCGCGAACATGCCCACCGGGCACATCACCGCCCTGTCCGACAACAAGTCGGCGGTCAACGGTGTGCTGGAGGTCGACGAGAAGTACCTCCCGCAGGTGCTCAAGGCCACCAACCCCTCCTTCGTGGTCCTGATGAACCTGAGCCGCGACCAGATGGACCGCGCCTCCGAGATCAACCTGCTCGCGAAGAAGTGGCGGACCGCCCTCGCGCAGACCAACACCCACGTCATCGCCAACGCCGACGACCCGCTCGTGGCCTGGGCCGGGCTCGGCGCCCCGAACGCCACCTGGGTGTCGGCCGGGCAGCGCTGGAAGGAGGACTCCTGGTGCTGCCCCGAGTGCGGCGGTCACCTCAAGCGCGACGTCGACCCGCACTGGGAGTGCCCCGAGTGCGGACTGTCGCGCCCCCGGGCCACCTGGGCGGTGGACAACGACAACGACGTGCTGGTCGCCCCCGACGGTCAGCAGATCAAGCTCCGGATGAACCTGCCCGGTGACGCGAACCGCGCCAACGCCGCGATCGCCGCCGCCACGGCCGCCGGCTACGGCATGCACCCCGAGCGCACCATCGAACGGCTGCGCGAGGTCACCTCGGTGGCCGGGCGCTACACCTCCGTGGTCACCATGGGTGTCGAGGTCCGCCTGCTGCTCTCCAAGAACCCGGCCGGTTGGCTGGAGTCCTTCGCGGTCCTGGACCCGCCCCGCGTCCCCGTGATCCTCGCCGTGAACGCCCAGATCCCCGACGGCAAGGACACCTCCTGGCTCTGGGACGTCGACTACACGGTGCTGCGCGACCGCAGGGTGTTCGTCATGGGCGAGCGCCGGACGGACCTCGCGCTGCGCCTGGAGACCGACGAGGTGCCCTTCGAGGTCGCCGACCGCGTGGACGAGGTGCTGGCCAAGCTCAAGGCCGAGCGCCCCGACATCACCAAGGTCGACGTCATCGCCAACTACACAGCCTTCCAGCAGATCCGCACGGCGTACGGCCGCGTCCAGTAGGAGACAGACACCCATGTCGAACACCAGCAGCGCCCTGCGGATCGTGTGGATCTACCCCGACCTGCTCAGCACCTACGGGGACCAGGGCAACGTCCTGATCCTCAAGCGCCGCGCGGAACTGCGCGGCATCCCCACCGAGATCGTGCACGTCCACTCCAGTGACGCGGTGCCCGAGCAGGGCGACATCTACCTGCTCGGCGGCGGCGAGGACCGCCCGCAGATCCTGGCCGCCGACCGGCTCCGCGCCGACGGCGGGCTGGCCAGGGCCGCCGCGCGCGGCGCCTGCGTGTTCGCGGTCTGCGCCGGCTACCAGATCATCGGTGAGAGCTACGGCGACGACGAGGCCAACCCGCTTCCGGGCGTGGGCATCCTCGACATCCGCAGCACCCGGGGCCAGACCCGCGCGGTGGGGAGATCGTCGCCGACGTCGACCCGGCACTGGGCGTCGGCCGGATCACCGGTTTCGAGAACCACCAGGGGCGCACCGCGATCGGCCCGCAGGCCCGCCCGTTGTCCACGACGGTGAAGGGGATCGGCAACGACGACCACACCGAGGGCGCCTTCCAGGGCCAGATCCTGGGCACCTACCTGCACGGCCCGGCACTGCCGCGCAACCCGCAGCTGGCCGACCTCCTGCTGCGCTGGCGCGTGGGTCAGCTGAACCCGCTCCCCCGGCCTGGGGCGAGCGCCTGCACGACGAGCGCCTGGCCGCCGCGCTCCGCTAGTAACCTGGCGCGCCAGTACCCGGGAGCACGGCGCCGCACACGACCGGGCCCGGTGGGAATCCCCACCGGGCCCGGTCGCGTGCGGACGGAATGAATCCTCCGGTCACCGCCTTGTCACCCGACATGAAGGCAATAGCACTACAGCAGTACGGATCCGCCGACGACCTCGCCCTGGTGGACCTGCCCGATCCCAAGGTCGCCCCTGGGGAGGTCCTGATCCGCGTGCGCGCGGCCGGGGTGAACCCGGTGGACTGGAAGCTCGCGGCGGGCGGCCTGGACCCCGTCATGGAGGCGGGCTTCCCGCTCGTACCGGGGTGGGACGTGTCCGGTGTGGTCGAGGCCGTCGGGTTCGACGCGGGGGAGTACGCCGTAGGGGACGAGGTCTACGGGTACCTCCGCAAGGACTGGGCGAAGAACGGCACCTACGCCGAACTGGTCTCCGCGAGCGTGCGCCTCATCGCTCCCAAGCCCGCCTCGTTGAACTGGCAGGAGGCGGCCGGGGTACCCCTGGCCGGGCTGACCGCCCTCCAGTCCCTCAAGCGCGTTTCGGTGGGCTCCGGTGACACGGTGCTGGTGCACGCCGCCGCTGGCGGCGTGGGGGCGTTCGGGGTGCAGATCGCGGTCGCCCGGGGCGCCAGGGTCATCGGTACGGCGAGCGAGCGCAACCACGACCACCTCCGAGCGCTGGGCGCGGAACCGGTGACCTACGGGGACGGACTCACCGAACGCGTGCGGGCGCTCGCGCCCGAGGGCGTGGACGCGGTCCTGGACTTCGTCGGCGGCGGGGTGGCAGCCCTGCCGGTCACGGACCACCGGGACCGAGTGGTCTCGATCGCCGACCCCGGGGTCCTCGCCGACGGCGGGCAGTACGTGTGGGTCCGGCCCGACCACGACGACCTGGTGGAACTCTCCGCCCTGGCGGACGGGGGCGCGCTCAAGGTGCACGTCGACCGTGAGTTCCCGCTGGCGGAGGCGGCCGAGGCCTGGCGCCTGAACCAGACCGGCCGCACGCGGGGCAAGATCGTCCTCACGGTCTGAGGACCGCGCGGACTCCGGAGGGGCCGCGGACCGGTACCGGTCCGCGGCCCCTCCGTCCGACTACCTGGGCCTGCCCCGGAAGTCACTGAGGTCGGCGTTGGCGCCGGTGTCCGGGTCCACGACGACCTCCTGGCCCGCGGCGATCCCGTCCACGACCAGGTCGGCGTCGACGGGGACGGTGCGCTTGACCAGGCCCAGGGCGATCGGGCCCAGCTCGTGGTGGCGCGAGGAGGTCCCGACCCGGCCCACCCTGCGCCCGTCCAGCTCGATGTCGCTCCCCAGCTTCGGCAGCCGCTCGACGGTGCCGTCCAGGTGCAGCATGACCAGGCGGCGCGGCGGGCGGCCCAGGTTGTGCACGCGCGCCACCGTCTCCTGGCCCGGGTAGCACCCCTTCTCCAGGTGCACGGCGGAGCCGATCCAGTCCATCTCGTGCGGGATGGACCGCTCGTCCGAGTCCAGCCCCGGACGGGCGCGGTGCGCGGCGATCCGGTGCGCCTCGTAGGGCCACATGCCCGCCGGTCGGGCCCCGGCGGCGGTGAGCCCCTCCGCGACGGCCACGAGGTCGCCGGAGGGCACGAGGAGGTCGATCTGGTCCTCGGCGGCGCGGTTCAGCACGCCCTCGGCCACGGCCGCCACCCGGGAGCGCTCCGGGCCCAGCACGGTCAGCACGGAGAACGCGTCGGAGAGGTCCTCGACCTCCACGCGCAGCGTGAACACCATCGAGTCCAGGAACTCCGCGAGCGCCGGGCCGCCGCCGGGTTCGGTGTGGATCCACGTCGCCGCACCGTCGTCCACCAGGGACAGGTGGTGGCGCAGGTGGCCCCGGGTGTCCAGGACCAGGGCCTCGGTGGCGACACCGGGGGCGAGCTCCCGCGTCAGCTGGCTGGTGATGTCGTTGAGCCAGCTCAGGCGGTCCGGTCCGGTCACGCGCACCACGCCACGGTTGCTCCGGTCGACCCAGGCACTGGAGCGTTCCATCGCGCGGGCCTCGTGGGAGGGGTCGCCGTAGTGCGCGGCGACGTCGGAGTCGGGGCTGTCGGCGCTCACGGCACCCGGTGTGGTCAGCAGCGGCGAAGTCATGGAACCGAGGTTATCCGGCCCGCCAAACGCCCCGCGGCACCCCTTCTGAACAGGGAGGACGGAGCTCCGAAAATCACTTGCCCCACCCCGGCCACGGGACGTACCTTCGGAGCACGCAGGAAAGGAGGTGGTCCGAGAGATGATTCATTCAAGGACTGGCGAGGTGGCCGTCCGCTAGGGCGACGCCGAGCGTTCGCTCGACGTCGTTCGCGCGAATACCTGACGGACACCCGAACCCCGGGCTGCCGGACCTGGTCCGACCGGCCCCGCACAGGCGGGACAGAGCCCGGGGTTCGCCCATGCCCCGACCACGGGTCGGAGCGCGACCGCGAAGGCCGCGTACGGCTACTTGCTTCCGGTCTTCTTCAGCTGAGCCGACATGTACGAGCGCAGGTCGTGCCCGCGCGCGGCCAGGTCCCAGGCGTAGCCGAGGGTGTCCCGGTCCTCACCGAAGAGCCCGTAGAGGCGGTGCGAGGCCTGCACCTCCAGACCGGTGATGGTGTGCACCACCGCGTTGGTGGCCATCTCCACCCGGTTCGCGAACACGTTGCCCAGGTAGGACTCGATGAAGCCCTCGTTGTGGGCGATCAGCACTTCCAGGTGGATGATGTTCTTCTCGTCGTCCTTGGCGTAGCGCGCCGTGTCCTCCTCGGACAGGGCACGCCAGTAGCCGGACTCCTCGGTGATGAGCTCTCCGAGCGTCCCGTCGGCCTTCATCCGCCAGGCCCGGCTCCGGTAGTCCAGGTACGGAGCTCCGTCCCTGACGACGAACTCGACCTCCTGACCGAACTGGAGTTCCTCCTCGTCGGCGTAACCGGCGACGCCGACGCCCTCCCAGCGTCCGAACAGGAACGACAGCTTCTCCAGATCGGGGTGTACCTCAGCATCCATAGCCAACGAGCCTAGGGCATGCTCGGCGGACACACGCCCTGCTCGGCGGCGCCCGGACCCCTCCGGTGACGCCCCGGCCGTGTGCGATCCGCGGCATCGAGGAGCCTTGGACTGGACATGCCCAATTGGCCCCGCTTTCCCGGAGAACTGGTAAAGATTGTCAGCAGACGCGGTGTGTCCTTGGGGCTCGGCGCCCGCAGTCGTCCTTGACCTCCGACGCGCTTACTAAGGGGCTGCCTGTGTTCATGGTGATCGGTGTGGCGCTGCTCGCCGTCGCGGTGGTCCTCCTGCCGTTGACCGTCGTCGGGCTGCGCCGCTGGCTGCGGCAGCGCGGGCTGGCCCAGCTCCTGCCCAGCGCCCTGGTGCCCCTCAGGGGCCAGAGGGTGACGCTCACGGGTGTGGCCACCGCCGGGCCCTCCGGTCCCATCGAGTCCGGGCTGGCGGGCGCCGAGTGCGTGTGGCACGGCCACGAGGTGCTCCGCCACTACCGTCCGCTGGTCCGCGACCGCGCCGAGGGCGCGGTCACCGAGCGGGCCTGCGACTCGATCGCGGACTACGGTTCCGACGAGCTCTTCGGGCTGGTGGCCGAGGACCGCACGGGGGCGGTCGAGCGCGTCTACGTCGACCCCGCGGGCGTGGAGCCGCGCGACCCCGAGCTCTGCCTCAAGCGCCTGGTCGGCCGCCCCCAGCCCGGGGTCGCCGCCGCCGCCGACGACCTCCTGCCGCGCGTGCGCGGCCGCATCTCCGGCGTCTTCCGGGGCGAGACCATCGAGTTCGAGTACCGCGAGTGGATCATCCGCCAGGGCGCGCGCGTGCGCGTCACCGGTGAGGTCGACGTGCGCGACGGCCGGGTGGTGCTGGTCGCCTCCGAGGGCACCCCGCTCAGCGTCGAGCACGGCGTGGAGGAGGGGCCGGCCCGCGTCTCACCCCGTCGCCGCGAGGCGATCCTGCTCCTGGTCGCCTTCGCCCTCTGCGCGATCTCGGGCGCCGTCGTGACCGCCGCCGCGTTCTGAGTAGGCTGACCGCATGACTCGTTCCCTGGTGATCAAGGTCACGGCCGGTGAGGACTCCCCGGAGCGCTGCAACCAGGCCTTCACCGTCGCGGCGACGGCGGTCGCGAGCGGCGTGGACGTGTCGCTCTGGCTGACCGGCGAGGCCTCGTGGTTCGCGGTGCCCGGGCGGGCCGAGGAGTTCGCCCTTCCCCACGCCGCCCCGCTCCGGGACCTGCTCGCGGGGGTGCTCGCGGGCGGTGCCGTCACGGTGTGCACCCAGTGCGCGGCCCGCAGGGAACTCACCCAGCGGGACCTGCTGGAGGGCGTGCGCATCGCGGGCGCGGCCACCTTCGTGGAGGAGACCCTCCGGGACGGCGCCCAGGCCCTGGTCTACTGACCACGGACACGACGGTGCCCGCACCACCGGTCGGCGGTGCGGGCACGGGGGTCGGTGTCCGGACTACTTCTTGCCCTGGTTGGCCACGGCCTCGATGGCGGACTTGGCGGCCTCGGGGTCGAGGTAGGTACCACCCGGGTTGGTCGGCTGGAACTGGTCGTCCAGCTCGTAGACCAGCGGGATGCCGGTGGGGATGTTCAGCCCCGCGATGTCGGCGTCGCTGATGCCGTCCAGGTGCTTGACCAGCGCGCGCAGCGAGTTGCCGTGCGCGGTGACCAGGACGGTCCGGCCCGCGGCCAGGTCCGGGACGATGCTGTCGTACCAGTACGGCAGGGCGCGGTCCAGGACGTCCTTCAGGCACTCGGTGCGCGGCAGCAGCTCCGGCGGGAGCAGCCCGTAACGCGCGTCCCCGGCCTGCGAGTAGGGGTCGTCGTCGGCGATGGGCGGCGGGGGCGTGTCGTAGGAGCGGCGCCAGACCATGAACTGGTCGTCGCCGTACTCCTCACGGGTCTGCGCCTTGTCCTTGCCCTGGAGGGCACCGTAGTGGCGCTCGTTGAGGCGCCAGGAGCGCTCGACCGGCAGCCAGTGCAGGTCGGCGGTCTCCAGCGCGAGGTTCGCGGTGCGGATCGCGCGCTTGAGCAGAGAGGTGTGCAGGATGTCCGGGGTCACCCCGGCGGCCTTGAGGAGCTCACCGCCGCGGCGGGCCTCCTCCTCGCCCTGCGCGGAGAGGTCCACGTCCACCCAGCCGGTGAACAGCCCCTTCGCGTTCCAGACACTCTCGCCGTGTCGAAGCAGTACCAGAGTTCCCATGGGAGCCAGCCTAGCGATCCCGCCCGGGTGGCCGCCCACGGCGGGGCCTACTGTTCGGGGGCCGGCTCGGCCAGGTGCGCGAACGCGCTCAGGTTGCGGGTGTCGTGGCCGCGCGCGAGGCGCCACTTCCACTCCTTGCGGATCGCCGTCGCGAAGCCCAGCTCCAGCGCGGTGTTGAAGTTCTCGTCGGAGTAGGTGAGCACGCAGCCCAGCAGCCGGTCCACCTCGGCGGGGGTCACCCCGCCCAGCGGCAGGCGTCCCCGGACGTACACGTCCCCGACGTCGTCCGAGACGAACGCCATCCCGTACATGTCCGAGCTGCGCCGGGTCAGCCACTGGTAGAACGCCGCGTGGTTCTCGTCGGGCTGGCGGCAGAAGAACGAGGTGAGGGTGAGGCTGTGCGGACCGGCCTCCAGCCACACCATGGTCCTGAGCTTGGCCGTTCCGGGAATCGTCACCAGGAACGACCCCTCGCGGGGGCGTTCGACCTCCAGTCCGGCCTCCGTGACGGCCTCGGTGATCGCCCTGACGGCGCTCTCGCGCTCTGTTTCCGCTGCCACGTCCTCGCCTCTCGTCACTTCGCTCCCGCCCCCGTCAACGGGCCTCGGCCAGGCGGAGGCCGCGCGGGTTGAGGGTGTCCCGGTACACCTCCAGGAGTTCGTCCACTGTCCGCGACCACCCCAGTGTCGCGGCGTGCCGCGCCCCGCTCCGGCCAGCTTGGCACGCCAGGCCGGTTCGGTGATCATCCGGTGCAGTTCGGCGGCGTAGTGCCGGGGTCGTGCCCGTCCACGAGAACCCCGGAGACACCGTCGGCCACCGCCGTGGTCAGGCCGCCGACACGGGCGGCCAGCACGGGGGTGCCGCAGGCCTGCGACTCCACGGCCACCAGCCCGAAGGACTCGGAGTAGGAGGGGACCACGGTCACCGTCGCGGCCCGGTAGTAGTCGGCCAGGCGAGCCCGGTCCTGCGGCGGCTCCAGCCGCACCACGTCCGCGACCCCCAGGGAACGCGCGAGGTCCGTGAGTAGCCCGGGTTCGTTCCGGCCGCCCCCGGACAGCCCGCCGACCACGCCGACCACCAGGCGGGAGCGCAGGGAGGGGTCGCGTTCGAGCAGGTCGGCGGCGGCGCGGATGAGGACGTCCGGGGCCTTGAGCCGCTGGACGCGGCCCACGAACAGGAGGAGTTCGGCGTCGCGCGGCAATCCGATGCGTTCCAGCGCCTCCGTGCGCGCACCGGGGGTGAAGGTCTCCAGGTCGACCCCCGGAGGGATCGTGCTGATCTGCTCGTTGCGGGCGCCGTAGAAGCCGGTGAGCTGACGCGCCTCGTCGTCGGTGTTGGCGATGAGCCGGTCGGCCTGGCGGACCAGCTGGTCCTCGCCCCGCACCCGCGCCTCCGGCTCGGGGAGTCGCCCTCGGCCAGCGCGGCGTTCTTCACGCGGGCCATGGTGTGCATGGACTGCACCATGGGCACACCCCACCGGCGGGCGGCCATGACCCCGGCCTTGCCGGAGAGCCAGTAGTGGCCGTGGACGAGGTCGTAGTGGCCCGGGTCGCCCTGGGCCTCGGCGCGCAGCATGCCGAAGACGAACGGGCAGAGGTGGTCCGCGAGGGTGTTCTTGTCGAGGCGGCCGTACGGTCCGGCGGGCACGTGCCGGACGTTCACCCCCGGTGCGAGCTCGACGACCGGGGAGGTCGGCGCTGGTCGCGCGGGTGAACACGTCCACGGCCACGTCGCGTTCGGCCATCCGCCGGGCCACCTCGACCACGTACACGTTGAGGCCTCCCGCGTCACCGGTGCCGGGCTGGTCGAGCGGGGAGGTGTGCAGACTGACGGTCGCGATCCTTGAGGGAACCGCCGTCTTCTGTCCCAGCGGCAGGGGTCCGGACACCGGTGGTTCCTCCGAGTCGTGTCAGCAACGAGTGTGCGAGCCGTAGTCGTCAACAGCGACGAAGGTACACACTGTTCCCCACCGCACCGTCCGAGGGGGCCGGGGTTGACCCGGCGGGAATCACGGTGTAGCCGTCCACCCGGACACCAGGAAGTCCACTGTCTCGGGGAAGGTGCTCCGCCAGGTCTCCAGGTCGTGGCCGCCACGGGGACGAAGGGTGTCGACCGTCATACCGTGTTCGGTGAGGAGTGCCGAGAAGCGTGCGGCCTCCCCTGGATGCTCCCCTCTTGGAGCGGGGTGTGGTCCGCGCGCCCCTCCACCAGCATGAACCGGAGGTCGCGCACCTCCTCCGCATCGAGGAGGAGGTCGGGGAGTGCGGGGCGGTGTCCTTCCCGAAGGTCCCGTGCGGGTCGTCCACGCGGTAGTAGCCCGCCCAGCCGACCACCTGGGAGTAGAGGTCGGGGTGGCGCAGCGCCAGGGCGGCCGCGCCGTAGCCGCCCATGGAGAAGCCGCCGATCGCCCGCAGCGATCGGGGGCGCGGGTGCTCTCCCTCGACCGCGTCTACGGTGTCCCGCGTGACGAAGCTCTCCAGTGCGAAGCGGCCGTCGTGGGCGTCGCCCCACTCGGTGGTGGAGCCCCCGCTCTCCTGGCCGTACGGGGCCGCGACGACGAACTCGACCCCCGAGCGGCACATCTGCCGGTCCAGGTGGGCGCCCAGGTCGGCGTCCATCAGGGTGCGGTGGGAGGAGGCGGACCCGTGCAACAGGTAGAGGACGGGCAGGTCGGTGCTGTCGGGGCCGGGAGGGCGGCGGATCCACAGGGGCCGCCCCTCGCCGTCGGGAGTTCCGGTGTCGGGCAGGTGGACGACCTGGTCGCGGCCGGGTTCCTCGCAGACGGCGACCTGACCGGGGTGGGGGATGGGCGCGGGAGGGGGCGCGAGTTCCTGGGGCAGGATCGCGTGGCCGTGGGTCAGTTCGGGTTCGGGCGCGGACAGGTGGTGGCCGATCCTCTCGACCAGGTGTTCCGGGGGCGCGGTGGCCAGCGACGTGGCGAGCAGCACGACGGCGCAGGAGGAGACGAGCACTGCGGCGCGTCGGGGCATGGTGACGAACACGTCGAGGACCTTGGGGGTCGGGGGCAACCGGGAACCGCGCACCACGCGGCCGAGAACTGTGACCCACTGTAGTCGAATGTGTTCACTGTGCTCGGAATTCGCGGCGTACTGTCGGGGCCGCCCCCGAACCCCCCATCCGTCCCCTTCCCCCGGGACCGTCTCCCGGTCCGGCTCCGGCTGTCAGACGGCCACCGGGTGTCGCAGCCGCAGGGCCTCGGGGTAGGGGCGCAGGTAGGTCTGCTCGTTGGCCCAGGTCACGGCCTCGGCGGCGCAGTGGTGGCGGAGGAGCGCCACCGGCAGGCTGAGCGGCGCCTGCCCCTCCCGGTACTCCTCGATCCCGGCCAGCAGGTCGTGTCGGCGGGAGTCGTTCAGCATCGGGCTGATCATCCCGAAGAGGTGGTGGAGCACGTTGGCGTGCTTGCCCCGGCTGCCCTTGACGGCCAGGGTCCGGTGGAAGGCCTCCGCATAGGCGGACGCGACCTCCTCGGGGTCGCCGCCTCCCGCCCGGGCCACGATCCGGCCGGTCTCGCGGTAGCCGTCCGGTGAGTGCGCCATCAACTGGAGCTTGTGCCGGGTGTGGAACGCCACCAGGTCGCGCGGACGCCACGCGCCCTCCAACAGGGTCCGCAGCCGTGCGTGCGCGAACACCCGCTCCACGAAGTGCTCCCGAAGGACGGGGTCGGAGAGGCGGCCCTGCTCCTCGACGGGCAGGTGGGGCAGGAGCGCGGTGAGTCGGGCGGCGAAGGCGCCCCGGCCGGTACCCCGCTGCCGGTCACCGTGGTCGTCGAAGACCGGAAGGGCGTACAGGCCGCAGCTCGGTGACTTGTTCTTGAGCACGTAGCCGTCCAGACGGCGCAGTTCCCGCAGGTGTCGGTCGGCCACCCGGGCGAGGTCCTCCGTGTGGTCGGCGCCGTCCTTGCTGGAGATCACCCGGTTCTCGCCGGGTGAGTCCGCCCGCTCCTGGAGCCGCAGGGTGGGGCGCGGCACACCGAGCCCGATCTCCGCCTCCGGGCAGATCGGCAGCCAGTCCACGTGCCGATCCAGCTCGTCGGTGAGGAAGCGGAAGCGCGAGTGCCCGCCGTTGTAGCGCACGGGTGCCCCGATGAGGCAGCTGGAGACGCCGACGACCGGTCGGGGAGGCGGGTTCATGGTGGGGCCCTACCCCTCCGACGCCGTGTAACCACCAAGGAACACGCCCGGTAGTGTGATGGTCTCGCAAAGTGAAGGAGTCCTTCGTGGGCACCCCCGTCATCGTCCTGTTCACACAGGATCTGCGCCCGCACGACCACCCCGCGCTCAGCGCCGCCCTGCGCACCCCCGGGCCGGTCGTCCCCCTCTTCGTCCTCGAACCCGGGCTCCTGGCGCGCGCCGCCCGCAACCGCCGCGCCTACCTGGGCGAGGCCCTCGCGGACCTGCGCTCGGGCCTGCGGGAGAGAGGGGCGACCTCCTCCTGCGCCGGGGAGACACCGCCACCGAGGTCGGGAAGCTGGCCCGGGAGACCGGCGCCCGAGCCGTCCACCTCAGCGCGGGCGTGAGCCGGTTCGCGGCCCGGCGCCTGGACGACCTGCGCGCCACCGGGCTGGAGGTGTGCACCCACCCCGGGCTGACGGTGGTCCCACCCGGCGACGTGACCCCCGCCAGCGGTGACCACTACAAGGTCTTCACCCCCTACTGGCGGGCCTGGGAGGCGGAACCGTGGCGCGCGGTGCTGCCCGCGCCCGAGAGCCTGGAACTGCCCGAGGGGCTCGACCCGGGCGCCCCGTTCACCCCGGACGACTCCGCGGGGGCGGGCTCCCTGGCCCCGGAACGGCAGGCGGGCGGCTGGACCCGGGCGCGCGCACGCCTGCGCTCCTGGACGGACGGCGGCCTGGCCGACTACGGGGACCGGAACGACGACCTCCCCGGCGCCGCCACCTCCCGTCTCTCCGCTGACCTCAGGTTCGGCTGCCTCTCCGCGCTGGAGGTCGCCACCGCCGCCCGGGACCTGCCCGGGGGCGACGCGTACGTGCGCCAGCTCGCCTGGCGTGACTTCCACCACCAGGTGACGGCGGCCTTCCCGTGGATCAACACCCGCGACTACCGGGCGCGGGACCGCGAGTGGCGACGTGACCCGGAGGCGCTGGCCGCCTGGAAGGAGGGCCGGACCGGCGTGCCGATCGTGGACGCGGGCATGCTGCAGCTGCTCCGCGAGGGGTTCATGCACAACCGCACCCGCATGATCACCGCCGCCTTCCTCACCAGGACGCTGTCGGTGCACTGGCGCGAGGGGGCCGCGCACTTCGACGCGCACCTCACCGACGGGGACGTCGCGAACGAGTACGGGAACTGGCAGTGGACGGCGGGGACCGGCAACGACACCCGGCTGAACCGGGCCTTCAACCCCTCCCGTCAGGCGCGGCGCTTCGACCCGGAGGGCGTCTACGTGCGCCGGTACGTCCCCGAGCTCGCCGAACTGTCGGGGGCGGGCGCGCACCGCCCCTGGACGGAGGGGGACGGGGAGGGCGTCGAGGGCTACCCGGCGCCGATCGCGGACCCCGGCCGGTGACCCGAGCCGGAACGGCCCGGGGAGGGCCCGGGGGCACACACCCCCGGGCGGACGGCTCAGCCGTTGTAGTGCCCGCAGTTGGGGCAGGTGCGCACCCCCGCGTTGAGGTACTCACCGCACCTCTCGCACTGACCGACGATGGGCTTGTCGTGCTTGGGGGACATGCGGGTGCCGGGATCGGGCAGCAGGGGAGCCGGAGCACGGGATTCAAGGTCAACCTTCCGTTTCGGCCAGACCGTCGATGACGTCGTCCAGGACCAGGGAGCGGTCCCGGGCCGACATCAGACGCAGTTCCCGCAGTGCGGGGAGGGTGTCCACGCCGTCGCCCCCGGCCCCCGTCACCGTGCACACGCGCATGCAGTGCTGGGTCGGGGGCCGCCAGAAGTCGCGTTCGTCGATGGGGGCGATGCGGTACACCGTGGCTGGGTACTGGGACGGGCGGCTCGGGGAGTGCCACTGTTGGACGCGGGACAGGACGAAACCCGTGATCAGGGAGTCGAAGACACCGCCCGACGCGAGGTCGGACAGGGCGTCCTCGTCGCCCTCGGCGCGGCAGGCGTCACACCCGGCGAGTTCCGCGCGCAGCAGCCAGCGGGCACGCGCGTGACTCACCTCAGGGTTCTTGAGCTTGCTCGGATGCCGGTGTCCCATGGAACGGAGCGTACGTCGGACGCCCGGGGGCGCGGTAGACGGGGCCTTCCCCGGGGTCCCGATCCCCTTCCCCGAAAGCCATCCCGAATTAACGTGGGGGTGCCACGACGAGTAGTACTACTGGTCGTAGACTTGTGAACATGAATCGGCTTGGCGAACTTGAACGCGCGGTGATGGATGTACTGTGGGCACGCAACGAACCAATGACGGTTCGTGAGGTCGGAAAGGCTCTCGCTGATCGGGACCTGGCCCACACGACCGTCATGACGGTGCTCGACCGACTGGCCAAGAAGAAGGTCGTCGACCGGGCACGCGAAGGTCGTGCGTGGCGGTACCGTCCAGCGGCCAGCCGTGAGAACTACGTGTCGGAGCTGATGTTCGACGCGCTCGGTCAGACGGTTGACCGCGACGCGGCCCTGGCCGCCTTCGTCCAGTCCATGGACGGTGGGGAGGCTGAAGCGCTTCGTCGCGCACTCGCGGAAATCGAGCAGCCAAGGAACTAGCCCCTATGGTCAGTGCCGCCCTCCTCACACTCGTCGCGGTCAGCTGCCTCGTCGCCATGGAAGCACTCCACCGGGCGAAGTGGCCCTCCCGCGGTCCCTACACGGCGGTCATCGCCTGGCAGGCGCTCGGCCTTGCCTGGGGCGTGTCCACCATCGGAGCGTTGCTGGCCTACGGCCTGTCCTCCTACGAGCTCGGCGCCGCCGGCGGCCTGTTGGCCGCCGCCACCGACCTCCTCACCGGCCAGTTCATCGTCTCCGAGTTCTCGCAGGGGATCGAGGGCCTGAGCCACCTCGCCGCCGTCGTGCTCGCGGCCGCGCTCACCCTCGTGCTCTTCTCCGGGCTCGTCGCCTCCTTCGTCCAGGTGGTCAGGGTCCGCAGACGCCACCACGACCTGCTCGAACTGGTGGCCAGCGAACACCCCGACGTCCCGGGCGCGCGCGTGGTCGACCACCCGGCCGCCGCCGCCTACTGCCTGCCCGGGGTGCTGCGCTCCCAGGTGGTGATCAGCGCCGGGGCCCTGGAGGTGCTCGACACCCGCGAGCTCGCCGCGGTGCTCGCCCACGAGCACGCCCACCTGCGTGAACGCCACGACCTCGTCCTGCTCCCGTTCTCCTCCCTCAAGCGGGCCTTCCCCCGTGTGCGCCTGGTGCGGACCTACTACGAGAGCGTCGCGCTGCTCATCGAGATGTGCGCCGACGACCAGGCCCGCCGCCGGAGCTCCTCACGGGAACTCGCCATGGCGCTGCTCCGCTTCGGCGCCGCCGGGCCCGCGCCCGTGCCCGCCGGAGCGATGGCCGCCGTGCACGCCGCCGAACCCACCGTCATGCGCCGGGTCAACCGGCTCCTGCGTCCCGACGACGAGCTCCCGTACCACGCGGGCGCCGTGATCATGGGTGCCTCGGCCTTCCTGCTGGCCACCGTGACCTGTCTCTGGCACATCCCCATCTGACCGTCGCGCACGCCGCGCCGGGTGGTCCGGACCACCTCGCGCGCACCCGGTCCGTGATCTCCCCTCTCTCGGGCACGATCCCCGCGTCCGGTCCGTTTAACGTGGAGAGCGGGCGGAACCCCGTTCGGACGCGTGTGGCGACTGGAGTGAGTCTTGTTCTTCTGGATCTGGCAGCTGATCTACCTCGTGACGTTCGTGGCCAGCCTGTACGCGTTCATCGAGGCCCTGAGGACACCCGAGCAGGCCTTCGTGGTCATGGACAAGCAGACCAAGAAGCTGTGGGTGATCCTCACCGGTGTGGCCTCCGGCGTCTCGCTGCTCGCCGTCCTGACCGGCACCGGCATGTTCGTCATCCTGGGTCTGGTCGCCACCCTCATCTTCCTGCTGGACGTCCGTCCCGCCGTGAAGGGCGTGGGCGGCAACCAGAACAACGGCCCCTACGGGCCCTGGTAACCCGGAGCGGCGGAACCCTCCGGCCTCCGGTGGCACCCGCCCCTGGGTGAACGCCGTCCCCGGCTCCCGGGGGCGGGGTCATCCGCCGTGCCGGGCCGAGGGCACCGGAGGCAGCACCTCCGACAGCGCCTCCGCGTAGGCCGGATCGCTCGTGTAGTGGCTGTGCCCCAGGATCTCGGGGCGTCTGGCCTCCCCGGGCGGGGCGTCGTAGGAGCGCGGGTCGGGCAGCGGTTCGGCCTGGTCCACCACCTCCAGGGACACCTCGGCACCGCCGTCGTCCGCACCGGCGCCACGGCGTCTGACCGGACCGCCGATGGCGTCGGTGACCCGCCACAGGTTGCGCCAGGCCGACACCCTCCCGGTCAGGTCCGCGAAGGACGCCGGTCCGAAGTAGGCGGGGAAGTACCGCGCGTACAGCCGGTCCAGCGGTGAGCCGTGGGTGATCAGACGGACCCGGGACCGGCAGCTCCGGGGCAGCTGCCACACGGTCGCGGCGGCCAGCACCGACCCCTGCGAGTGGCCGGAGAGCACCACGTCCGTGCCCTCCCCGGCCATCCTCGCCACCCGCGCGGTCAGCTGCGGCACCGCGCGCTCGGCGTAGGAGGGCGGGGCCAGCGGGTGCGCGACCCTCGGCCAGAAGGTCCCCACGTCCCACACCGCGCCCACCGCCTGCCGGGTCGGGCGGTCCCGGTAGGCGCTCCGGCCGATCCACACGAGGGCCACCAGGCTGACCCCGCCGAGGAGCGACCCCACCCCCACCAGGGCGTCCAACGCGCTCTGGACCGCCCCCTGGAACTCCCCGGCCACGGCCATGGGCGCGTCCACCGGACCGGCGACCAGGTTCCCGCTGATGATCGAGTAGAGCGCCAGCCCCACCAGGGGCACCACCGGGAGCAGCAGCGCGGCGAGCACCGTGGGCAGCACCTCGGTCATCCGACCGGCCGCCCTGGCCCTGGCGATGTCCCAGGTCCGGCGGTCCCGCACACTCCGCGAGTACAGCGAGGTCACCTCGGGCAGCTGCGCCCGCACCGCCCCGCGCAGGCGCAGGGCGAGGACCGCCACCACGGCCAGCACGATCACCGCCTCGAAGGCGAACGCCAGCTGCAACCACGAGTAGGCGGTCGGCGGCGACAGCGCCAGGCATCCGGCCTCGGGCGCGCTCACGGGGCCGCAGCCGCTCAACCACAGGGAACCCTGGTACACCAGCGCGGCCGAGAACCCGCCACCGAGCAGTGTCCCGAGCGCCGCCGTCGACGGACCGGCCAGCCCGCGCATGGCGGTGCGCTCGTGCGGGCGGTCCACCGCGAACAGCACCAGGGCCGCCACCAGCAGCATCAGCACCAGTGCGCCCTGGATGGCGAAGAGCGTGTTCAGCATGGTGCCGCTGCCCGGGAGCCGTCCCTCGGCCACCCAGCCGGGGCGCGGCCAGACCGTGTAGAGCGCGACGGCGAACACCAGGACGAGCATGGTGTCCCGCAGCACCCGGCAGAACCGGTCGGCCCGGGCGTTCCACCGGGGGTCCAGCCCGGGCACGAGGACGCTCGCTGTGCTCGCCGCCGCCACGGTCGCCAGCAGGAGCGCCAGCAGGGTCCCAAGCCACCAGAGACCCGGCTCGGCGGCCGACCCCCGCCCCGGGCCGAGAGGTCGTACTGGAACGCGGGCACCAGCAGCAGGGCCGCGACCGTGCCCACCGCCAGCGCGATGTGCGCCGACCTCAGCCGGGCCATGATCTCGCTGTTGCGCCAGAAGTCCGGGTGGCTCAGCGGGGCGTCCTCGGAGTGGTCCGGCGGCACCGGGCCGGTCACCACCTCGTAGTCGGCGGCCGTTCTCCGGGAGAGCCGCCACAGCACCACGATCACCGCCGCGGGCAGCACCGCCCCCACCAGCAGGCCCCACCCCGGCGCGGACAGCGGGGAGGAGGGTGCGGCCAGGAAGGCCAGCCACGGACGCGCCTGGACGCAGGTCTCACCCAGCCCCGCGCACTGCCAGCCCACCAGGTCCATTCCGATCCCGGCCGAGGCCAGGGTGATGAGCACGGTCAGCGACAGCGCCAGCAGCCGCACCCCCGCCCCGTAGGCGATGCTGGCCGCCCTGCGGACCCCGGTCTGGCCCCGGTCCATCCGGCCCGGCCGCATCCAGTACGCCACGTTGAGCATCATGAACGGCAGCAGCAGGAGCCAGAACGCCCGCGTGGAGCTGCCCGAGGTCAGGTTGCCCCAGGCGAAGATCTCGCGCCGCACCCCCGGGACGCTCTGCGTGTCCGGCTCACGCCGCCAGCGGAAGAAGCCCGCGAGCCGGTCGCCGCCCACACGCATGGCCGGCTCCACGTCCAGGAGCTCCTCGGCCTGGCCGCCGCTGACCCCGTGCACGCGCAGCTCCACGCAGTTGCGGACGGGAGCGGACCGGGGCTCGGCGGTGGGCGCGACCGGGGGCACGACGGTGGTGACCGCGGTGTCCACGGGGGAGCGTCTGACGGCGGGGGCCCGGGTGGCGGAGAGGGAGGGTGACGCGGGGCGAGGGTGCTCGGGCTCGTACGAGCCGGAGGGTTCGGGGGTGTCCGGCATGTCAGCATCCTGCCACGCACAGTCGCGATGAAACACGGAAAGCCGGAGCCTGTGGACAACCCGTGACCAGGCGCGCTACTTCACCATTCCCTCGTCACTCACGTCCCAGGTGTTGCAGGCACCCGCCGACTGCTCGGTCCAACCGGTCCGTGTCCACCACACACTGTTGTCCGAGGAACCGTGCGTGCGCTCCTCCTCGGGGCCGTCGGGACGGTCGGCGGTGGCCGAGGCGTCGTCCAGGAGTGTGGACAGGTCCCCCTCCGAGAGCGGGTAGCTCACCCGGATCGACCCCAGGAACGCCGCCGACAGGCAGTTCGCCTGGAGTTCGCTGCGCCGCGTCCAGGAGTTGCGGCCCGCGGCGTCCTCCTCCAGCTGGCGCTGCTCGTGGTAGTACTCCAGGAGCCCGGACTCGCCCTGCACGTGGTGCCCGTACTCGTGGGCCAGCAGGGACGCGTACACCACGCTGTCGTCCGCGCCGTTCCACTTCTCCACCACGTCCGAGGTGCCGATGTAGATCGCGCCGCTGGCACGGCAGTAGAAGGCGCCCGCCGGGGACGGGTAGGCACGGCAGGGACTCACCCCGGGCTCGTCCCAGAACACCCGGTCCGGCGGGGCGAACGGGATGCCCGCGCGGTCGAACTGGGTCTTCCACGCGTCGTCCAGACAGTCCGCGACCAGGTGCAGGAACCGCTCCATGGAGCCGGGGTCGTCGACGTCGAGCTCGGGGACCGGGCACGGCAGCGGGCTGAGCCGCCCGGTGTCGTAGAGGGGTTGGCGACCAGGGCGCTGTGACCGGTGGGGCGGTCGGGCAGGGTGCGACCGGGCAGCCCCAGCTGGCCGGTGGGTGCCTCGGCGGTGGGGCTCGGAAGCTGGCCGGGCTTGTCGTCGCCTCCGCCGTCCGCCCGCTCCGAGACCGTGTCCATGGCGGACTCGCCCTCGTTGACGCTGGTCCAGGAGAGCAGCGACAGTGCGAGCAGGGCCACGAGGAGACCGCACACCGCACTGAACACCCTGCGGTTGGTGCGGTGCGCCCTGCGGGAGTACTCCAGCCGGGTGAACGCCGCGGACAGGGCGGGATCGGAACCCACGGAACCTCCGGGTCCGGATCCGCCGGGCTCGTCGGAGCCTCCCGGACCGTGGTCACCGCTCACCGCACCAGCTCCTCGCGGGCTTCCCAGGTGTTGCAGGCCGCCGGGTCGAGACGGTCCAGACCGTGCGCGGTCCACAGACGACCGTTCTCCACCGATCCGTGCGTGCTCGTGCCCGCGTGGTCGGAGCGGAGCCCGACGGAGTCGAGGATATTGGCTCGCTCCGACTTCCCGTAACCGAGGGACTCCTCAGCGGAGCCGACGAACACCCCGCCCAGGCAGTTGGCCTGGAGCTCGTTGCGCCGGGTGAGCTCGTCCGCCGTCTTCTCGTCGGCGTTGCCCCGCAGGGAGCGGAACTCGGCCAGGATCATCGACTGCCCCTGCACGTGGTGCCCGTACTCGTGGCTGAGCAGGAACGTGTACGCCTCGGCCTCGTCACTGCCGGCGGAGGCCGCCACGATGTCCTCCACTCCCAGGTAGAGCCCCTGGTTGGCCTGGCAGTAGAAGGCCGCCGTCCCCTCCTTGGGGAAGGGCCCGCACGGGCTGTTGCCCGCCGCGTACCAGTACACGCGGTTGGGGGAGGAGAACGGGATGCCCGCCTCGTGGAAGTAGGTGCCCCACGCCGCGTCCAGGCAGTCCGCGATCGCGTGCACGAAGGTCTCCACCGAAGCCGGGTCCTCGGCGTCCATCTGCGGCGGACGACACGTGACCTCGCCGAGTTCACCGTTGGCGTAGAGCGGGTTCTGCCCCAGGGGGTCCTCGATCGGCACGGCGTCGGTGTCCGGCGAGGCCGACTCGGCGGACAGCACCTGGGTGGCGTCCGGTCCGAGGGGCTCCCCCAGGCCGGCTGCGCCGTCGGCAGCAGCGCCGAGAACGCCAGGAAGCCCGTGAACCCCACGGCGGCGAGCCCCGTCCCCAGGGACAGCGAGACCCCCAGCCCCATGCGCTGGAGGAAGCCGGGGCGCTCCGCCCACGGGTCGGACTCGGGTCGGTTCCGTCGTCGGGTCAGCACGCGACCGGGCCCCCGTCCCGCGCGGAGGGTCCGGCCACGCCGGAGGAAGGATCGACGGAGCCACCAGCGGGGTCCGGTTGGCGACGCCGGGGAGGGCGCCCGATGGATACGGCCCGCTCGCGGACCGGATAAGCTCTCGCGTCATGTGGTGGGTCGGCTCCTGGCGCCCGGCCGTCGCGATGGCGACGGCCCTTCTCGTGTTCTCCTCGCTGTTCGTGGTGGTCGCCGCGGGGTGGCCGGGAGGAGCGGCGCACGCGGTGACGGCGACCGCACCGGCAACCACAGTACCGGGGCACGAACCGGCGGTCAGCGGTCGGCATTCCGACCCGGACACGGTCATCACCAACGATATCCGCCTGGAACTGGACCAGCTGGGCATCCTGCACGGCGAGGAGTCCCTGCGCTTCGAAGGTCCGGCGCCGGAGACCTTCACCCGGGCGCTCACCGCCACGATGCTCTACGACACCGACCACGACCGGCGGTTCGAGATCAACGGGGTCACGGCGGTCGACTCCGGCGGCTCCACCCTCCAGGTGGAGACCGAGGAGACCGACGGAGCCCTCCTCGTCCGCATCCCCACCGAGGGCGCGCGCGGAGTGCGGCTCAGCTACCGGGTGAGCGGCACCGTGGGCGAGGTCGCCCAGGGCGTCCAGCTGGAGTGGCGCGCCGTCGGCGCCTACAGCCACGACGTCCGCTCCACCGACGTCACCGTGACCGCCCCGCAGCCCCCCGAAGCACTGTCGTGCCTGGCGGGCGAACCCCGCAGCGCCATGTACTGCACCGCCTCGGACATGGGCGGGGACGCGGTCGTCGCGCACTTCCTCCAAGCCGACATGACCCCCAGCGACCGGCTGGACATCGTCGTGAACTACCCGCCCGGCACCGCCGAGGGCGAACCCCTCCTGAACCGGCGATGGTCGCTGGCGTCCGCATTCCAGGTGACACCGGCCACCGCGAGCGTGTTCGGACTCCTGCTGTTGGTCCTGGTCGGCGGGCTGATCGCGCTCATCCGCCTCCGGGGACGCGACGAACGCGCACTGCGCAGCGAGGCGGCGGAGGGCGACCACGCACCCGTGGCCCGTGGCGAGCACGGCCAGATGCGCTTCGCCCCGCCGGACGACGTCCACCCGGGCCAGATCGGCACACTGGTCGACGAGCGCGTGGACATCGCGGACCTCACCGGAACCGTCCTCGACCTGGCCGTACGCGGTCACCTCCGGGTCGAGGAGCTGCCCCACGAGCACTTCACCTCGGTGGACTGGAGGCTGGTCCGCCTGGACGGACCGGCCGAGGAGACCCTGCTCTCCTCCGAGTGGCTCCTGCTGGACGCCCTCTTCGGGGAGCGCCGTTCCGTGCGCCTGTCCGAACTCGGGTCGCCCCGCCACTCCGACGACTTCCCGGCGCGTGTGGACCGGGTCCGCGAGGAGCTGTACCGCGACATGGTCCGGCTCAAGTGGTTCTCCCGCTCACCCAGCCGAGTGCGGGGGACCTGGACCACCGTGGGCATGGCGCTCACCGCCGTCGGCGTGGTCCTGACCGGTGTGCTCGCCGTGTTCACGAACGCGGCCTTCACCGGACTGGCCGTGATCATCGCCGGGGCCGCCGTCACGGCGGGGGCGCAGTACATGCCCGCCAAGACCAGGCTCGGCAGTTCCGTCTACGCGCACACGATGGGCTTCCGCGACTACCTGCTCAGCCCGCGCGCCCAGAGCGCCCCGCCCGGAGAACGGGTGGAGCTGTACTCGCGCTACCTGCCCTACGCGGTCATCTTCGACGACGTCGACCGCTGGGCCAACATCCTCGCGGCGGCGGCGATCGCGGACCTCAGCCCCGAGGAGCTCGACGGTGACGGCCTGCACTGGTACACCGGGCCGCGCGAGTGGCGGATCGAGGACTTCGCGGACTCGATCAGCACGTTCGTGGTCACCCTCACCGGTCTGATCACCAACACCCGGCGCGTGCGGCTGCTCAACCAGCTGCAACGATCGAGGTAGGACCGCCCGACCGAGGGCGGGGAACACGTGGAGAGGGCGGGGAGGACCATGCGCGCTGTCGTGCAGCGGGTGTCGCACGCATCGGTGACGGTGGAGGGCGAGGTGGTCGGAGAGATCACCCGTCCCGGCCTGATGGCCCTGGTGGGGGTCACGCACACCGACACCGAGGAGGAGGCCCGCAAGGTCGCCAGGAAGCTCTGGACCCTGCGGATCCTGGAGGACGAGAAGTCCTGCTCCGACGTCGCGGCGCCGCTGCTGGTGGTCAGCCAGTTCACCCTCTACGGCGACGCGCGCAAGGGCCGCCGCCCCACCTGGCAGGCGGCCGCGCCCGGACCGGTGGCCGAGCCCCTGGTGGACGCGGTCGTGCGGGAGCTGCGTGACCAGGGCGCCGAGGTCGCCACCGGGGTGTTCGGCGCCCAGATGTCCGTCGGCCTGACCAACGAGGGTCCCTTCACGGTCATCGTGGAGGTCTGAGGGCGGGGCCGGGGCGGGGCGGCGTGCCGCCCGCCGGGTCACACGTCACCGCGTCACACGGGCCAGGACGTGCTCCGGGACAGGGAGGTCGTGGACCAGGGCCGGGTCGGTGACCGGCGGGTCGAAGACCGTCCGGACCGGCTGCACGCCCGCCCAGATCGGCAGGGCGTAGTCCTCCTCGTCGTCGCCGGGCGGGCCGGTGCGGACCTTCACCGACGCCTCCTCCAGGGACAGCGCCAGCACCCTGGTGGCGGCCAGCTCCTTGGCGTCGGGCTGGCGGGCCGCGTCCCACCGCCCCGGAGCCAGTTGCTCGGTGATCGCCCGCAGCCCGTCCCAGCGCTCCCGTTCGTCGGTGACCACGCGCGGTGTTCCGAAGACCATCGCGGAGCGGTGGTTCACGGAGTGGTGGAAGCCCGAGCGTGCCAGGACGATCCCGTCCAGCAGGGTGACGGTCACACACATCTCGCCCTCCGTCCGCAGGGACCGGGCACCGGTCGATCCGTGCAGGTACAGGGTGTCGTCGATCCGCCCGTACCCCGTGGGAACGACCCGGGGCGCACCGTCGACGACCACGCCCATGTGGCACACCAACCCCTCGTCGAGGAGGTCGTACAGTTCGGCGCGGTCGGTCCGGGTCTTGTGCTTGGCGCGGTTGAGCCGTGTGCGTTCGGTGGTGGAGAGCATGGGTCTACGGTAGGCAGAAGTGGATACCCGAACCATGGCCACTTCTGGCAGGAAGTGAAAGACCACTGTGCGCCGACACCTCACCGAACCGCCCGTCCGCCTCGACCGCGCCGACCCCACGCCGCTCACCGCGCAGCTGTCCGGCGCCCTGCGGGAGGCCATGGCCACCGGGGCGCTCAGGGCCGGGGAACGGCTGCCCTCCAGCCGGGCACTGGCCGGGCAGCTCGGAGTGAGCCGCACGGTGGTCACCGACGCCTACCAGCAGCTCTACGCCGAGGGCTGGCTCGACGGCCGCCACGGTTCCGGCACCTTCGTGGCCGAGCACGGGCCCCTGCCGAGACCGTCGGCCCCCGCCCGACCACGACCCGCACACGGCGCCGAACCCGTACGGGGGCGCCCCTCACGGGACGAGGTCCGCCGCGCCGGGGTCGTGGACCTGCGCGCGGGCGCCGCCTGGGTCCGCGACCACGACCGCGCCGCGCTCCGCCGGGCCTGGCGGCACGCCGCCGAGATCCCGCCCTCGGACGACCCCGACCCCCGGGGACACCCCGGGCTGCGCGCCCTGCTGGCCGAACACCTGCGCCGCACCCGGGGCGTACGGGTGGGGCCCGAGAACGTCCTGGTCACCAGAGGGACCGGCAACGGGATCGACCTGGTCGGCGCCCTGACCGCCAGCCGGGAGGGCTGGCCCGGCGCGGCGACGGCCCCCACGGCCCGCTTCCGCGCCGGGGTGGAGGAGCCCGGTTACGGGAAGGCGCGGACCATCCTGGCCGCACGCGGAGCCGAGATCGTTCCCTGCCCCGTCGACCACGACGGCATCCGCCCCGACGACCTGTCCGACGACCTCGCGCTCGTCTACACCACCCCCGCCCACCAGTACCCGCTGGGCGGACGCCTCCCCTGCCTCGTCGCGAACGCCTCCTGGCCTGGGCCCGACGAACCGGCGCCGTGGTGATCGAGGACGACTACGACGCCGAGTTCCGGTACGACGTGGCGCCCCTGCCCGCCCTGTACGGGCTCGACCCCGAGCGGGTCGTCCTGCTCGGCACCCTCTCCAAGACCCTCGACCCCGACCTCGGCATCGGTTGGGTCGTGGCCGAACCCGACCTGCTGCACCGCCTCGCGCGGGTACGGGCCGAGCTGTCCGACCGCACCAGCGGCCCCGTCCAGGCCGCCACGGCCCTCCTGCTGGAACGCGGGGACCTGGACCGGCACCTGCGCCGGATGCGCCTGGAGTACGCCCGCCGCCGCGCCGTGCTCGTGGAACACCTCGGCCCCAGGATCGGCGGGGACACCGCCGGGCTGCACGTGCTGCTCCCGCTGCCCGAGGAGGCGGTGGCGCCGGTGATCGCGGCGGCGGCTGAGGAGGGCGTCCTGGTGGAGGACACCAGCAGTACGTGCCACGGCGACCCGAGCGTGCACGGCCTGGTCATCGGCTACGGGACGGCGGGCGGCACGGAACTCCGCCGCGCCTGCGAGGTCCTGGCCCGCGCCGTGGAACGCCACGCCGGAGAGCGCGGTGGCCCCGGCCCGGAGAGTGACCGGTCGTCCCGGAGGTCCCGGGACGCGGCGCGACCGCGACCCGGGACACGGGGAAGGAGATCGGGGAGGGAAGGGGAGAGGGACCCGGAGGGTCTCCCGCGCCCTACTCGACCTCGACGGTGACGGGCTCGAACTTGTAGCCGAGGCCGCGCACCGTGACGATGTACCGCGGGCTGCTCGGGTCCTCCTCGATCTTCGCGCGCAGACGTTTGACGTGCACGTCGAGGGTCTTGGTGTCACCGACGTAGTCGGCGCCCCACACGCGGTCGATGAGCTGCATCCGGGTGAGCACCCGCCCGGCGTTGCGCAGCAGCACCTCCAACAGCTCGAACTCCTTCAGCGGGAGCTGCACGCTGTCTCCGCGCACCGTCACGACGTGCCGCTCCACGTCCATCCGGACGGGACCGGCCTCCAGCGCGGCGGGCAGGACGATCTCGTCCTCACCCCGGCGGCGCAGCACCGCGCGGATGCGCGCCACCAGCTCACGGGAGGAGAACGGCTTGGTCACGTAGTCGTCGGCGCCCAGCTCCAGACCGACGACCTTGTCGATCTCGGAGTCCTTGGCGGTGAGCATGATGACGGGGACGTTGGACTTCTGCCGCAGGGTCCGGCACACCTCGGTGCCGGAGAGCCCGGGAAGCATGAGGTCCAGCAGGACCAGGTCGGCGCCGGTCCGGTCGAAGGTCTCCAGAGCGACGGTCCCTGTGGGCGCGACCGCGACCTCGAAGCCCTCCTTGCGCAGCATGTACGACAGGGCGTCGCTGTAGGACTCCTCGTCCTCTACTACGAGTACGCGCGTCACTGTGCCGTCTCCTGGTGGTTGTCGTTCCGGGTCGCGTCGAGCTCCCGGCTCTCGGGTCGGGGCAGACGCAGTGTGAACGTCGAACCCGACCCCTCCTTGCTCCACACGGTCACTTCTCCACGGTGGTGGGTCATGATGTGCTTGACGATGGCCAGACCGAGACCGGTACCACCGGTGGCCCGGCTCCGAGCGGCGTCCACACGGTAGAACCGCTCGAAGATTCGCTCCAGGTCCTGCTGGGGGATGCCGATCCCCTGGTCGGCGACGCTGATGTCCACGCTGCTCCGCGAGGTCCCGACGGACACCGCGACCCTCGTGTTCTTCGGGCTGTAGGCGACGGCGTTGGCGATGAGGTTGCGCAGGGCGGTCCCCAGCATCGCCTCGTCACCCAGGACCGTGAGCCCCTCGGCACCGCTGCCGACCAGCTCGATTCCCTTGGCGTCGGCGGGCATGCGCACGGTATCGATCGCCTCCTCGACGATCGACCCGAGATCCACCGGGGCGGGCTCCGCGATGGGCTCGGCGCCCTGGATACGGGAGAGGGTGATCAGGTCCTGGATGACCGCCGTGAGCCGGGACGCCTCGGTCTGCATGCGACCGGTGAAGCGGCGCACCGCCTCGGGGTCGTCGCTGGCGTCCTGTACGGTCTCCGCCAGGAGGGACAGCGCGCCCACGGGGGTCTTCAACTCGTGCGAGATGTTGGCCACGAAGTCGCGCCGGACCGCCTCCACCCTGCGGTGTTCGGTCTGGTCCTCGGCCAGGACCAGCACCAGGCCGGTGCCGCCCAGCGGGGCGACCCGCACGGCGAAGGACGTGGCGTCGGGGCCGAACTTGCGGACGGCCACCTCGATGTCGGTCTCCCGGATCACCCCGTCACGCCGCACCTTGCGGGCCAGCGTGAGGAGTTCGCCTATGACCAGTTCCTCGCCTCGGACGAGGCCGAAGGCCCTGGCGGCGGAGGAGGCGCGCAGCACCCGGTCGCCGGAGTCGAGCACCACGGCGGAGGAGGGGAGCGCCGACAGCACCTCCGCCACCCCTGCGGGAGGGTGCTGCCGTCGTGGCGGGGTGACGGCGCTTCCTCTCCCGTGGTGCGTGTACGGAAGAGAGGGCTGGCGGCGACGACGCCGATGGCGACGCCCACGACGAGCCCGATGATGCCGACGACCGCGGCGAGAAGTTCCCCTTGCACGATTCGATCGTAAACGTGCGGACTGGGGCTTTACCCGGTCAGAGCATGTGACACAACCGAGGTTCTTTCACAGTTCACCAACTCTTGGCCGATTCTTCAAACACAGACTGGGAGCATTGAGGACATGCGCGATACCTACCATGAGGACCTAGACAGCCTGAGTGAACGCCTTGTCGAGATGACGAGGCTCGCCAGGCACGCCGTCGCGCGGGCCACCACGGCCTTGCTGGACAGTGACCTGAACGCGGCCCAGGAGGTGATCTCGGGTGACGAGGAGCTCAACCGCCTCGACCAGGAGATCGAGGACACCGCCTTCAGCCTGATGGCGCGACAGCAGCCGGTCGCCTCCGACCTGCGGACGATCATCACCGCCCTGTCGATGCGCGGGGACCTCGAACGGATGGGTGACCACGCCGTTCACCTCGCCAAGATCGCCCGGCGCCGCCACCCGGACTCCGCTATCCCCAAGCCGGTCCGCTCCATCGTCCTGGAGATGGGGCACCAGGCGGAGCTCCTGGTGATCAAGGCCGGTGAGGTGATCATGGAGCGGGACCCCGACACCGCTCTGGAGCTGGACAAGGACGACGACAAGATGGACCGGCTGCGGCGCAAGCTGCTGCAGCGCATCCTCGCTCCGGGCTGGGAGTACGGGGTGGAGGCCACCATGGACGTGACGCTGGTCGGCCGGTTCTACGAACGCTTCGGTGACCACGCGGTGCACGTGGCGGACAACCTGGTCTACATGGTGACGGGCGAGAAGCGTGAGGACTACGAGCCCGAGGCCTGATGACGGAACCATGACGTGCGGTGCGGTCGGGTTGGCCGGGCTCGGAGATCCGGACGGGTCACGGGTGGGCCAACCCGATCCGAAATCGTGACCTTTGTCGCTGTGGGCGCTCGCGGAGGGTGGTCGGGCGGGGGCGAACCCTACCCCGATCCGCGTCCGCGTCAAGCCGCGCTTCGGCTGGCCAGCAGGGGTGGAGGGCTCTCCGAGGCGCTCCGACCGGGCGGCCGGGACTCCTCGGGTACACTTTGTCAAGACCTAAAATGTGTGGCCTGACCTGCGTGTTCGCAAACCTAATAGGTACGTTAAGTCACAGATTCGTGGTATCCTTGTGGTAGCGGAAGGGGTACCTGTCACATGGCTTTCAAGGTCGGCGACACTGTTGTCTACCCCCATCATGGGGCTGCTCGTATTGAAGCGATCGAGACTCGCACCATTAAGGGCGAGGACAGAACCTACCTCGTTCTGAGGGTTGACAAAGGCGATCTGACGGTGCGTGTGCTGGCCGCGAACGCCGAGGATGTCGGCGTTCGTGACGTGGTGGGGCAGGAGGGCCTGGACAAGGTCTTCGAGGTGCTGCGCGCACCTCACACCGAAGAGCCCACCAACTGGTCCAGGCGCTACAAGGCGAACCTGGAGAAGTTGGCGTCCGGCGACGTCAACAAGGTCGCCGAGGTCGTTCGGGACCTGTGGCGCCGGGACAAGGAACGTGGCCTGTCCGCGGGCGAGAAGAGGATGCTGGCCAAGGCCCGGCAGATTCTCGTGAGCGAACTCGCACTCGCGGAAAAGACCAACGAGGACAAGGCGGAAGCCCTCCTCGACGAGGTTCTGACGAACTGATACTCGCGGAATCACGTAATTCATGACGAAAATGCCTCGGGTGGGCGTCGGTACCGACGTCCACCCGTTTTCTCCTGGACGAACACTTTTTCTCGCCGGTTTGGAATGGCCGGGTGAAGAGGGTGTCAGCGGCCATTCCGACGGTGATGTCGCCGCCCACGCGGCGTGCGACGCGCTGCTGTCCGCCTGCGGACTCGGGGATCTCGGTTCCAACTACGGCACCGCCGATCCCCGGTGGAAGGGCGCCTCGGGCGCGGCCCTGCTCACCGAGACCGTCGCTCGCGTGCACGCGGCCGGATTCGAGATCGGCAACGTGGCCGTCCAGATCATCAGCAACCGACCCAAGTTCGCTCCCAGGCGCGACGAGGCGGAGAAGACCCTCTCCGAGGTCGTGGGTGCGCCGGTGAGCCTGTCGGCCACCACCACCGACGGTCTGGGCCTCACCGGCCGGGGTGAGGGCATCGCGGCCGTCGCCACGGCCCTCTGCGCTCCCCGGGACTGACACACGCACGGAGGGCGGTCCCGCGGGCGCGGGACCGCCCTCCCTGCGTTGAGCAGTGGCCACGGGACACCCGACCTCCCCCACGCCCAGTGGCGTGGGGGAGGTCGGGCGTGGCGCACCGCCTGACGGTGTTCCCTGCGCAGGGGCGCTGACCGTCGGCCACTCGGGGTGGGCGGGGCCCTCGCTCCGGCGACGTGGGAGGCGGTATCCGGTCCGTGACGCAGTGCCTGGTCAGGGGGCCGAAACCCGCCCTCCCCAGTCCCTTGCGCGCGATTCCGGTGTTGTCCACGGGGCGCGGCCGGTGGTCGTCCACAGGTGCGCGGACCGGCCCTGGTGAACCCCTGCGGCACGCGTAGCGTCGATTCTGGGGGATCCTCCGCTCCCGCCCGCCTCGTGCTGCCCGCACCCACGCGGCCCGGTGCGGTGCCCTCAGGCTCGCCTGCTCCGCACCGACGCGCCCCGGCTCGTTTGCCCTGCGGCCCGGTGCCGTGCCCACGGGCTCGCTTGCTCCCTACCGGTGTGGCCCGTGTGCCGTGCCCGCAGGCTTGCTTGCTCCGTACCGGCGGTCCCCAACTCTCTTGCTCCGCACCCATGCGGCTCGGCTCAGCGCCCTGAGGCTCACCTGCTCCGACTCATGCGGGCCCCGGCTCCTTTGCTCCGCTCCCACGCCCCCGGACACACGTCGGCCCCGGAGCCAGGGGCTCCGGGGCCGACGTCCCGTGTTCGCGGCCTCGCTTCGGACCGTCCGGCTCAGTGGTCCTCGGGGGCAGCGGCTCACTCCGCACGCGGCGTGAGGGCGGACCCGAGGCGAAGTCCGGCAGGGGCGGGCGCTTCGGTTTGAGGACCATCGGCCGCTTCTCTAGGGACCTGAGCGAGCGAGGACCGGTGCGGGGCGCGCGCTCCGTCAGGGGTTCGCGCTCGGGCTCCGGCCGAGCCACCGGCTCGGCCTCGGGCTCGGGGTCGTGCTCCGGCTCGGCCTCCGGCTCCGGTTCGTGGTCCGGCAGCGGCTCGGGCTCGGGCAGCGGCTCCGGCTCGGGCCGGGCGGCACCGGGCGGCACCGAACCCATCCGGAAGGCGGCCCGCACCTCGGGGCCGGTGTCGTGGTCCAGTGCCGGGGTCGGCCCCTCGGCCCCACCGGTCGCCCGTCCCACCAGGGGAGCGGCCTCGGCCGGGGTGTCGTCCTCGGGAGGGGTCCACACCGGGGGCACGTAGTCGGCCAGGGGAGAGGGGGCCGTGTGCTCGGAAGGCGGTTCCCAGAGGGGCGGCCCTCCGTGGTCGTCCACGGTCCCGGACTCCGCTCCCGCCATCTCCTCCGCCACGGTGGGCAGATCCTCGATCTCGGGCAGGGCGCCGGACCCGGTCTCGCCCTCGGGCCACAGCTCCACGGGACCGTCTCCCCGACGGTCCTCCCGGGCTCCCCGGCCTCGGAACCGGTTCCCTCCCCGGTGCCGGGCCCAGCGACGGCCGGTTCTGGGTCCGGCCGCTGCTCGGGCTGCGGTGTCCGTTCGGGCTCCGGGACGACCGGAGCGGGAACCGGTGCCTCCGCCTCGTCCGTGCTGGGGTCGGCCACCGGGGAGTCGTGCTCGAACCCCTCGTCAGCGAGGCGGTCGGAGTCCGTGACCAGGTCAGCGGAGTTCGCGGCCCCGTGCCCGACGTCGTGACCGGACTCGGCCTTGGCGTCGGCGTCGGACTCGGACTCGGGGGAGAGGGTCGGGGCGGGCACCACCGGCGGCTCGGCGGCCGCGCGCCTGATCGGGTTGTCGCCGTCACGGGCACGGCGAGGAAGCGGCAGCGTGGGCACGGAGGCCTCGCCGGGTTCCTCGTGCCCGGCCTCCACAGTGGTGATCGGTTCCGTCGCGGAGTCCGCGTCGTCGGCGTCGGAACGGACGCCCCCGTCCTCGGAGAGACCCACGGAGCCGACCTCGACGGTCGCTCCGCTCTCCCGTTCGCGCTCCTCCTGTTCAGCGCGCTCCCGGTCCTCGCGCTCCCGGTCCTCGCGTTCGAGGAGCTCCTTCTCCTCCCGCTCCTCACGGTCGCGGCGCAGAGTGGAGACGCGGGCGGGCAGCGGCGCCGTTCGGGACGCGTCCTCGGGCCCGTTCGCCGGGTCCTCGTCCTCGTCGTCCGAGCCCAGGCGCAGCAGCCGGGTCTTGAGCGTCTCCGTCCCGCGTTCGTCGCGGGGCGGGGCGTCTTCGGGCCCTGGACGCGGGCGCAGCACTGTGGCGCGGTCGTCGGCCGGGTTGGCGCGTGGACGACCCCGGCTGTTGCGCCTGCGGACGTGCGCGCGCACGGTGATCCACAGCAGGAACGCCACCAGCAGGGCGGCCAGCGGTGCCACCGCCACCACCACCTGGACGATCCCCTCGTGGTTCGCCGCGATGCGGTCCACCATGTCCATGCTGTGCAGCACCATCGGCACGGCCGCGGCGAGGATCAGCAGGGGGATGAGGACGACGTCCACCCAGAGACGCTCACTCGGCGGCGCCGCGCGCAGCACGTAGCTCACCCAGAAGGCCATGAGGACCAGCAGGGCGAAGGTCAGCGGGAAGACGTGCGGGAGGAAGCCGCCCTCGTGATGCACGATCAGGGCGAACCGGTAGATGCCGTTGTAGGCGATGACTAGGGCGCACAGGGCGATGACACTGACGAACACGGCGCCACCGACGAGAGCACCGGCTCCCGCGCCGCGATTCGCGGTCCGACCGTTCCGTGTCCCTGTCTCGGGGGCGTTGTTGAAAGGGGCCATCGTCACCGAAGCGTAGTCCAGGCGGTGCCACGAACACGAGATTCCGGCCGATTCCGGCTGCTTCCCGACGCCGGTGCCGACGGGTGGGCTCCGCCGACCCGCCCCGGTCGGCGGAGCGTGCCGGGCGATCCCCTCCGGAGAGGGGTCGGAACACCGGGTCATCTCACATCCGGCCGAGGCCGATACGGCTCGCCCCATATGAGTTCTCCGGGCTGTCCGGAGAGATCCGGACCGCGTCTCGGGGAGAACCCCGTACCAAAGCCGTGGTGCTTACTGGTTTGTGATGCCCCGGTCAG
Organism: Nocardiopsis eucommiae; assembly: GCA_018388625.1. Classification (GTDB taxonomy): domain Bacteria; phylum Actinomycetota; class Actinomycetes; order Streptosporangiales; family Streptosporangiaceae; genus Nocardiopsis; species Nocardiopsis eucommiae. The sequence continues at coordinate 447,456 of CP074402.1, forward strand.
GGGAGAACGGATAGTCTTGACAACGTGAGTCTGCGCTTCTATGACACCAGTGCCCGACAGGTCCGAGACTTCACCCCCATCCGTGAGGGGTGTGCCTCCCTGTACCTGTGTGGTGCCACCGTGCAGGCACCTCCGCACATCGGCCACATCAGGTCCGGTGTCAACTTCGACATCCTGCGCCGCTGGCTGACCCACCTCGGGTACGCGGTGACGTTCTGCCGCAACGTCACGGACATCGACGACAAGATCATCCGGGTCGCCGCCGAGGAGGGCGTCCCGTGGTGGCAGGTGAGCGAGCGCAACCAGCGCGCCTTCACCTGGGCCTACGACACCCTGGGCTGCCTGCCGCCCACCGTCGAGCCGCGCGCGACCGGCCACGTGCCGGAGATGATCGAGCTGATGCGCCGCCTGATCGACGCCGGGCACGCCTACGCCGCCGACGACGGTTCGGGTGACGTCTACTTCGACGTGCGCTCGCACCCCGCGTACGGGGAGCTCTCCAACCAGCGCCTCGACCAGGTCGTGGAGTCCGCCGACTCCGACCCGGACCGGGACAAGCGGGACCCGCGCGACTTCGCCCTGTGGAAGGGCGCCAAGCCGGGCGAGCCCAGCTGGGAGACCCCCTGGGGGCGCGGCCGTCCGGGCTGGCACCTGGAGTGCTCCGCGATGGCCACCAAGTACATGGGCCCCAGCTTCGACATCCACGGCGGCGGGATCGACCTGATCTTCCCGCACCACGAGAACGAGCAGGCGCAGTCGCGCGCCGCGGGCGACGGCTTCGCCCAGTACTGGCTGCACAACGGCATGCTGGCCATCGGCGGCGAGAAGATGAGCAAGTCCATCGGGAACTCGCTGCTCATCCCGCAGGTGGTGCGCAAGGTGCGCCCGGTCGAGCTGCGGTACTACCTCGGCCAGGCCCACTACCGGTCCACCATCGAGTACTCCGACGCCGCGCTCCAGGAGGCCGCCGCCGCCTACCAGCGGATCGAGGGCTTCCTCACCCGTGCCGTCGAGGTGCTGGGCGCGATCACCCCGGCCGCCGACGTCCCGCCCGCGTTCACCGAGGCGCTCAACGACGACCTGGGCGTCTCCCAGGGGTTGGCGATCGTCCACGGCCACGTGCGCGAGGGCAACACCGCGCTCGCCGCCGGTGACAAGGAACGGGCCCAGGAGCTCGCCGCCGAACTGCGGACCATGCTCTCCGTGCTGGGCCTGGACCCGCTGAGCGAGCAGTGGTGCGGCGGCGGGGACCAGGGGCTGACCGAGGTCGTGGACGCTTTGGTGGCCGTCGCCCTCGAACAGCGCCAGGCCGCGCGCGGGCGCAAGGACTACGCGGCCGCCGACGCCATCCGCGACCAGCTGGCCGACGCCGGTGTGGTGGTGGAGGACACCCCGCAGGGCCCGCGCTGGGACCTGCGCAAGGGCTGAGCTCCGCCGTGACCGGGGCCGTGCGGAACCGGCCCCGGTACCGACGCGTGTGGTGCCGGGTCGGCACTAGGCTGGGAGTTTGCCGCCGCCCCTCGGCGCCGCGGCTACCCCATCGGCCGGAAGAGTCCTTCCGGCATGCTCGCGACACGTAACGGGAGGCGGCGACCATGCCGGCGAAGAAGAGTAAGAAGGGCCCCACGAAGGGCAGCGGCGGCAAGGGTCGGCGTTCCCTGGAGGCCAAGAGCGGCACCCTGCCCGCGGAGCAGCGGCACTGGTACGACGGCAAGCAGCGGCACAAGGCCAACAAGCGCGCCGCGCAGACCGGCGGCCCGGCGGCCTCGGACAGCCCCCGCAAGGAGCGCTCGCCCAACCGGCCGGACAACTCCGACCTCCTCATCGGCCGTAACCCCGTGGTGGAGGCCCTGCGCGCGGGTATGCCCGCCACCCGCCTGTTCCTGGCCAACAGCCTGGACCCGGACGACCGCGTGAACGAGGCAGCCAAGCTCGCGGGCGCCCAGGGCGTGGACGTGGTGGAGGTCAACCGCACCGACCTCGACCGTCGCTGTGAGAGCAACGGCCTGCCGGGCGCCACCCACCAGGGCATCGTCCTCCAGGTCCGCCCGTACCAGTACTGGGCGGCCGAGGGGCTGCTCGACAGGGCGCTGGCGTCGGACACTCCGCCGCTGATCGTCGCCCTGGACGGGGTCACGGACCCGCACAACCTGGGCGCCATCGCGCGTTCGGCCGCCGCCTTCGGCGCGCACGGCCTGCTCATCCCGGAGCGCCGTACCGCCAGCGTGACGATGTCCGCGTGGAAGACCTCCGCCGGAACCCTGGCCAAGCTGCCGGTGGCCCAGGCCACCAACCTGACCCGCACGCTGGAGATCTACAAGAAGGCGGGGCTGTTCGTCGCCGGTCTGGACGCGGGTGGCGACACCCAGCTGCCCGACCTGGAGCTGGCGACCGGCCCGCTGGTGATCGTCGTGGGTTCCGAGGGCAAGGGCCTCTCCCGCCTGGTCCGCGAGGTCTGCGACGTGGTCGCGAGCATCCCGATCAGCGGCGCCGAGTCCCTGAACGCCTCCGTGGCCGCCGGGGTCTCCCTCTACGAGGTGGCCCGTCGCCGCGGAGCCGACGCCGGCTAGTCCGGCACGGTGCCGAGTAGGCCACGCGGCGCCGGACCCGGTACGATTCTGCTGGGACGTACCGGGGCCAGGCGCTCCGGCGGTCGGCCGACGTAGCTCAATTGGCAGAGCAATCGCCTTGTAAGCGATAGGTTAGGGGTTCAAGTCCCCTCGTCGGCTCTCATGCTTCCTCTGGCCCGGTCACCCGACCGGGCCAGAGTCGTTCCGGGTGGTCAGCGGTGTTCGGGGTTGGCGTTCCCCGGTCGGCAGCCCGCGTCCCACGCCGCGCGCTGGTTGCCGTAGGCCGGGAACCCCCGGCCCGGCGGATCATCGACGCCGTGTGCATCAGGTTGTGGGCCATGAAGCTGATGTTGCGGTTGGCGAAGTCGTTCTCCGGACCGCCGGAGCCCTCGTCCAGGTACGACGGACCGGGCCCGACCTCACCGACCCAGCCCGCGTCGGCCTGGGGCGGGATCGTGAAGCCGATGTGCTGCAGGCTGAACAGGATGCTCATCGCACAGTGCTTGAGGCCGTCCTCGTTGCCGGTGAGCAGGGTGCCGCCGACGCGTCCGTAGTAGGCGTACTGACCCTGGTCGTTGAGCACTCCGGAGTAGCCGTAGAGCCGCTCGATCACCCGGCGGGTCACGGAGCTGTTGTCGCCGAGCCAGATCGGTCCGGCGATGACCAGGATGTCAGCGGCCAGGATCCGCTCCAGGAGTGCCGGCCACGCGTCGGTCTCCCACCCGTGCTCGGTCATGTCCGGTCGGACACCGGTGGCGATGTCGTGGTCGACGGCGCGGAACTGGTCCACACTGACCCCGTTCGCCTCCATGATCGCCACGCTGCGGTCGATCACCCCCTGGGTGTGGCTGCGCTCCGGAGAACGGTTGAGGGTGCAGTTGACGTAGGTCGCGCGCAGCCCGGTGAAGTCGGGCCGCTCGGTGACGGAGGTGGTCAAGGGGTGTCCTTCCGGAAGTGGGTCCGTGCTGTTGCTGCGCGGGGCACGTGGCCGCGTGCCTGTCGGTGAATGAGCTATCAGGGATCCGTCGCCCGACCACCGCCGACACGGCGGCGACGCGCGAGGACCGTCTCCCCGCAGGTTGGGCGGGCTCCGACCTACCGCAGCACGGGGTGCCCGCTGGCGATCGAGACCCGGTTGAACGCGTTGATCAGGGTCGCCGTCCACTCCACGGCGGAGATCTGGGCTGTGGTCAGGTGGGCGGCCGCGCGGGCGTTGACGGCCCGCCGGTCGACGGCGGGGTCGATCACGGTGAGGGACTCCGCCAGTTCGAGCGCGGTCCTCTGCGCGTCCGTGAACAGGCGCGTCTCGCGCCACGCGGGCAGCACGTCCAGGGTGCTCTGCTCGATCCCGGCCTCGCGGGCCCTGGGGAGGTGGATGCTCAGACAGGTCGCGCACCCGTTGATCTGGGAGACCCGGATGTTGACCAACTCGATGAGGTCGTCGCCCAGACCGGCCTCGTGGGACGCGGCCCGGGAGGCCGCGGCGGCCCTGAGCATCGCCCCGTAGACCTTGGGGTGCTCCTTGTCGATGTAGGGGCGCTCCGCGTTCACGCGTCACCCGCGTTCCGGACCGTCTCCTCGACGAGCGCGAGGTCGGCGGGTCTCGGTCGGCGGAACCTCCCGCCCTCGGCCCTGTACTCGTCCCCGTGCCTCTCCAGGTGCCTGGCGAAGAGCGGGCACACGGGCACGACGGTGAGGTTCCTGCGGATGCTGTCCGCCAACGCCTCGCGGACGAGCAGTCCGGCCAGGCCCCGGCCGCCGAACTCGGCGTCCACCTCGGTGTGGAAGAAGACCCGCTCGTCGGTGGCCCGTGGAGTGTCGACGAAGTCCGCGCGTCCGGCGAGGGTGCCGTCGTCCACGCTCACCGTGTAGGCGCCCACGGCACCCGTCCGGCGGAGGTCGACGGACACGGGCGCGCCGGTCCGGTCCGTTCGCTGTTCGGTCATGTCGGATACCTCTCCTGCTGCTCCGCCGGGACGCGGTTCGTCCCGGTCGATCGTGGTGTGGCCGAGGGTTCCCGCGTGCCCTGGGGCGTCACTCACGCGGTGCCGTCCGACCGTCGAGCTGGGGGTGGGGCGGCGGATTCCTCCTGGGACGCATCCGCACCGTCGGCAGGTCGGGGGCCGGAATCCTCGTCATTCCCTCGCGGTTCCTGCCCGGTCCGCCGTGCCCCACGTACCCCTCGACGCGACCGAACCTCTCCCCGTGGTTCTGCCATTCCTCGCGGTAGCGCCGGATCTCCTCGGTCGAGCGGCCCAGGAAGTTCCACCACATGAGGACCTCCTCGCCGAAGGGGTACCGCCCAGGAGCGCGAGTCGGGCCGGTCGGTCGCCGTCGTTTGCCACCCGCAGGGTCCGGACACCCACACCCGTGTAGCCCATCGCGTCCCTGGGCACGTGCACGGATTCGAGCGTGACGTCCTCTCCCGTGTCGACCAGCAGTCCGTGCTCGAAGCGGGGATCGACGGGCAGTTCGAGGACGCCGCCGGGGTCGAGTCGGAGCTCGGCCCCCACCAAGGGCGTGTACGTGCGCACCGGCGACCGTGATCCGAGCAGGGAACCGAGGAACACGAGCGCCGATCCCGAGGCGAACTCGACGCGCTCGGGGGTGTGGCGTTCGAAGCCACGGTCCGGGCTGTGCCGGACCTCGTCCGGAAGGGCGACCCAGAGCTGCACTCCGTGGAGCCGTTCCGCCTCCGGGGTGGAGGTCTCCGAGTGGCAGATGCCCGCTCCCGCCGTCATCAGGTTCATCTGTCCGGGAACGACGGTCGCGGCGTTCCCTCCGGAGTCGTGGTGGGCGATCACGCCGTCGAACAGCCACGTGACCGTCTGGAGGCCCGTGTGGGGGTGCGGAGCCACGTCCATCCCTCCGGTGGCCGCCGTGTCGTGGGGTCCGAAGTGGTCGACGAAGCACCACGCGCCGATCAGTGAACGCTGCCTCTGCGGGAGGGTGCGACGCACGTCGATCGAGCGGGGCCCGCCCAGGGGCACGGAGCGGGCGGTGATGATCTCCACCGGAGCTCCGCCCGCGTAAGAGGCCCGGGGGCCGGGGAGGCCCCCTCGGCGCACACGAAGGCGTCCGGGTGGTTCTCCGTGGTGGTCATCGTGGTTCCTCTCCTGGTGCCTGGGTGCGGCCGAGGCGGACTGCCGGGGCCGGAACGGGGGCGGACTCCCGCGTCGGTCGTCCGGTCTCAGGCCCTCGCGGGCGGGGCCGTGCCCTCCGCCTCACGGGCGGCGAGAAGTGAGGCGTGCGTGGGGGCGTCGGGCACGTCGGTCGGCCGGTCCCTGGCGAACTCCCTCCTCAGGGTCGGCAGGACCTCCTCGCCGAGGATGTCGAGCTGCTCCAGCACGGTCTTCAGGGGGATGCCGACACTGTCGACGTTGAACAGCTGCCGCTGGTAGTCGCCGAAGCTCTCACGGAAGGTGAGGGTCTTGTCGATGACCTGCTGGGGGCTGCCGACGCTCAGCGGGGTCTCCTCCATGTACTGCTCCAGTGACGGTCCGCCGCCCATCAGGGGGAGTGGTCGAAGTAGGGGCGGAACTCCCGTACGGCGTCCTGGGAGCGGGGCCGCATGAAGACGTGGCCGCCGAGCCCGACGATCGCCTGCTCGGCCCTGCCGTGGCCGTAGTGGGCGTAGCGCCTGCGATAGAGGCCGACGAGCTTCTGGAAGTGGCGCTTGGGCCAGAGGATGTTGTTGGCGAAGAAGCCGTCGCCGTAGAAGGCGGCCTGTTCGGCGATCTCCGGTGAGCGGATGGAGCCGTGCCAGACGAACGGCGGCACGTCGTCGAGCGGGCGCGGGGTCGACGTGAAGCCCTGCAGCGGGGTGCGGAACTTGCCCTCCCAGTTGACGACGTCCTCGCGCCAGAGCCGGTGCAGGAGGTTGTAGTTCTCCAGCGCCAGCGGGATGCCCTGGCGGATGTCCTGTCCGAACCACGGGTAGACCGGGCCGGTGTTGCCCCGGCCCATCATCAGGTCCACGCGCCCCTCGGCCAGGTGCTGGAGCATCGCGTAGTCCTCCGCGATCTTCACCGGGTCGTTGGTGGTGATGAGGGTGGTGGAGGTGGACAGGATGATGCGCTCGGTGCGGGCCGCGATCCAGCCGAGCATGGTGGTCGGGGACGAGGGCACGAACGGCCGGTTGTGGTGCTCGCCGGTCGCGAAGACGTCCAGCCCGACCTCCTCGGCCTTCCGCGCGATGGTGACCAACGCCTTGATCCGCTCGTGTTCGGTCGGCGTCCGGCCGTCGGTGGGGTCGCGTGTCACGTCACCGACGGTGAAGATCCCGAACTGCATCGCACTCGTCTCCTGTGGTCGCCGTGTCGACCGGGGTGGTCGACGCGCTGGGTCGGACGTCGCCGCTCTCCGGAGCCGCGAGGGACGCGTGCCTCGCTGGCGGCGGCGCGCGGGTGGGCCGGAGTGCTCCGATGATAGATGACGCATCAACTTCATGATGCCCCGGTCTCCCGACGGGGGCGGATCCTGCGGCTTGACCCTGTTCCAGGAACACGGTGTCTGCTTGGCTCCGACGTGCTGGACGTAGCGAAGGAGTGGTCGTGGAACATCGTCGACGAGGAGGAACACGGATCCGGGTCGGGGCCGGGGTACTGGCGCTGACCGGGGTCCTGGCCGGGTGCGCGGCGGAGGAGACGGCCGCGTCCGATCTGGAGGCCTTCCACGCGCAGGAACTCGCCTGGGAGGAGTGCGCCGACTACCCGGACACGGCGGGAGAGGCCGCGCTCCTGGAACTGGCGCCGGGCGCGGAGTGCGCCCGCATGGAGGTGCCGCTCGACTACGAGGACCCCGAGGGCGAACGGGCGTCGGTGGCGGTCCTACGGGTGCCCGCGCGGGGTGAGTCGACGGGATCGCTGGTGTACAACCCCGGCGGTCCGGGCGGTTCCGGGGTCGTGGGCGCCGCCCTGGCCTTCGCCGGGCTCGCGGAGAGCGAGATCACCGAACGCTTCGACCTGGTCGGGTTCGATCCGCGCGGTGTCGGCGCCACCACTCCCGCCGTGGACTGCTACACGGACGAGGAGGCCGACAGGGGCGTCGTTCCTCTGGGATCGCAGGGAACCACGGTGAGCTTCACCGAGGACGACACCCGGGAGATCATGGAGCGGTGCGCCGAGGGCACCGGCGGTGTGGAGGTCCTCGAACACCTGGGCACCCGGGACACCGCGCGGGACATGGACGTGCTGCGGGCGGTCCTGGGCGAGGAGGAGCTGACCTACTTCGGGCAGAGCTACGGCACCCGCCTGGGCGCCGTCTACGCCGAGCAGTTCCCCGACCGGGTGCGCGCGATGGTGCTGGACGGGGCGATGAGCCCGCTGGAGGGCAGCTTCGAGCGGCGGGTCAACGCGTACGCCGGGTTCCAGTCGGCGTTCGACGAGATGGCCGTGGCGTGCGCGGCCGAGGCGGACTGCCCGCTGGGCGCGGATCCGGAGGTGGCCACCGAGCGGTTCCAGGAGATCGTGCGTCCCCTGCGGGAGGACCCCGTGCCCGCGTTGGGCTCCGAGCTGGACTTCGACGGGGCGGTCGGCGGTGTCATCGCGGGGCTGTACTCCCCGCAGAGCTGGCCCCGGATCACCGAGGGGATCGCCGAGGTCGAACAGGGCCGGGGCGACGCCCTGATGCAGCTCATCTACGACTTCGGTCTGCGCGGCCCCGACGGGCGGTGGCCGAACTCGCTGGAGGCCAACCACGCGATCAACTGCATGGACGAGGATCGCCTGACCCCGGAACAGGGTGGTGAGCTGCGGGAGGCGACCTACGCCCAGGCACCCTTCATGGACCCGGGAGTGGACGTGACCGAGGGCGCGCGCGACGGGTGCGAGGCCTGGCCCGCCGAGCCCGAGCTCGGCTTCCCGCACGCCCAGGACGTCGAGGGACTGCCGGACACGCTTGTAGTGTCGATCACCGGTGACCCGAGCACCCCGCACGCGGGAGGGATCGAGCTCGCGGACACCCTCGGGAGCGCCCTGCTCACCGTCGAGGGCGAGGGGCACGGGATCGTCTCGCTGGGGACCAACGCCTGCGTGGACGAGGCCGCCGCCAGGTACCTGGTCGACCTGGAGGTGCCCGAGCCGGACGCGACCTGCACGCTCTGAGGGGGAGTCCATGGGCTGGAGCACGAGTGAGCTCGCCGCGATGGCCGGGACCACGGTGAACACCATCCGGCACTACCACCGGGTCGGCCTGCTCGACCAGCCGGAACGGCGGAGCAACGGCTACAAGCAGTACCAGGCGCGGCACCTGGCGCGGGTCCTCCAGATCCGCCGGTTGCGCGAACTGGGAGTGCCACTGTCCCGCGTGGACCGGATGGGGGAGGGCCCCGCGGACTCCGAGGACGCCCTGCGGGCCCTGGACGCCGAGCTCGCCGCCGGGATCGAGCGTCTGCGCCGAGCGCGGGAGGAGGTGGCGGCGCTGCTGCGTGAGGGCACGCCCACGGACGTCCCACCCGGATTCGAGGGCGTCGCCGAACGGCTGAGCGACGCCGACCGGGCGGTCATCGCGATCTCCAGCCGCTTCTACGACGAACGCGCGGTCGCGGACCTCCGCGCCATGATCGACGCGGAGCCGACCGACATGGACCAGGAGATGAACACCCTGCCGCCGGACGCGAGCGCGGACACGCGCCAGCGTCTGGCGGAGCGGGTGGCGGCGATCCTGGAGGAGCACCGGCGGAACCACCCCTGGTTGAGCGATCCGGATTCGCGGCTGACGATGCCCCGCGCCGTGGTCGAGAAGGCCGCGATGATGTCCGTGGCCGACCTCTACAACGAGGCGCAGCGGGACGTCATGCGCCGGGCCCTCCTCCTCCTGGAGGGGAGGAGGGGTAGGGGCGGGGCCCACGCCCCGCCCCTCCGGTCAGCCGAGCTCCTTGATCTGCACGTCGCGGAACCACACGTCGGAACCGGTGTGGTGGTTCTGGAGGCCGATCCGGCCGGTCAGGTCCCGGTCGGGGTCGGCCCCCTCGCTGTCGAAGTCGTTGATCAGCGTGTCGTTGAGGTACACCCGCACCCGGTGGTCCTCGACGAGGATCTCGTAGGTGTTCCACTCACCCGGCGGGTTGAGGGCCTCGTCGCGGGCCTCGATGTCGGCGCCCTGGAAGTTGTAGATGGCGCCCGTGGTCAGGTGGGGCTCGTCGGTGGCGTCGATCTGGACCTCGAAGCCCCGGTTGCGGGCGGCGGGGTCGCCCTGCGGGTCGTCGACCCCGAGGTGCACCCCCGAGTTGTCGTCCCCGCCCATCTTCCAGTCCAGGGTCAGGCTGTAGTCGGTGAACTCCTCCGGATAGCTGGTGAAGCCCAGACCGCCGACGGAACGCATCGTGCAGTCGCCCTGGGAGACGAAGTCGCCGGGACCGGCCATCTCCCAGTCGGCCAGGCTCTCGGGGGTGCCGTCGAACAGCATCCGGTACCCCTCGTCGGGCTCCGCCGGGACGCAGGGTTCCTGCTGGACGCGCAGGTGGTCCCAGTTCACGTGCCGGTCGTCGTCCTCACCCGCGGTGACGGTGATGGTGTTGGCCCCCTCCCGGAGGTCGAGCTGCTCGACGTGGTCGGCCCAGACCTGCCAGACCTCGGTGGTCTCGACCGTGATCTGCCCCAGGTCCTCGCCGTTGACGTCCAGCGAGATGGTCTTGGGTCCCACGAACGGGTTGGGGCCGCTGGAGTAGCGGAACGTCACCGGGTGGGTCCCCGCCTCGTCCACGTGGACGTCCCAGGTCAGAGAGGCGCCGATGTTGCTGAAGCCGTCCACGAACCCCTCGCCGGTGTGGTGCGGGTGTTCGTTGGCGATACCCGCTCCGCCGCGCAGCCAGCCGTCCTCGGCCTCGTACAGGCCGATCTCGTTGGGCGGCGCCTCGTGGCCGGGGATGGTGTGGACGGTGTACCAGGCCTCGGTGCTCCACAGGTCGGTGCCGTCGGCCGCCGCGAACGGGCGGGGCGAGCGGACGTGCACCACCCGGTCCTCACGCAGGCCACCGACGTCCAGGCTGACCGTGTGCCCGTCCTCGGAGACGGAGGCGCCGGTGACGGAGAGGGACTCCTGGTTGCGCTTGGGGCCGCCGTACTGCGAGGTCGGGTTGTACGACCACTGGGCCACCTCGTAGCTCGCGGCGGCGTCGGCGACCACCTCCTCGGAGACCGGCTTGGTGTAGGTGAGGTCGAACCCGGTCTCCGTGATCTCCATGGACAGGATGTCCATGGCGTCCTCGGAGGTCGGGGTCAGCTTCTGGAGGCCGTAGGGAAGCTTGCCGGGCTGCTCCCAGTTGCCGCCGCCACCGATACCGCCCACGTAGAAGTCTCCGTCGGGGCCGAGGGCCAGCCTGCTGACCCCGGACTCCAGACCCTGGGTCATCCGGAACACGGCGCCCTGCTTACGTCCCTCGACCTCCTCCAGGAAGCCGCGCTGGAGCCCTCCGTAGGTGACGTCACCGAAGAGGATCTGCCCTCGAAGACGCCCGACTCCACCAGCACCGGGTTGGTGGGCGAGTTGGAGATCTCGTCGTGCGGCAGCCACAGGACGGGCTGGGTGACCGGCTGGTCGTCGAAGGGCCCGGCCGGAGTCGTGTAGTGGTTGTAGAACGCGCCCTCCTCGATCTCGACGATCTTGGAGGCGGGCAGCCAGTCGCCCTGGTTGTCGGCGACGAGGATCTCGCCCTCGGCCCCCAACCGATGCCGTTGGGGGTGCGCAGGCCACCGGCGACGTACTCCACCTCGCCGGTCTCCTTGTCCACCTTGACGGAGGTGCCCCGGTTCTCCACGTGTTGGGGGACCGTGGTCCTGCCACCGGGGGTGATGGCCACGGAGAGGTTGAGGTAGTAGTGGTCGTCGTCGGCCAGGAGCCCGAAGCCGAACTCGTGGTAGGTGCCGCCGCTCGGCCAGGTGGCGATCTGCTCGGTGTCCTCGTAGACACCGTCGCCGTCGGCGTCGACCAACCGGCTGAGCTGGTGCTTCTCCGCGACGATGACCTCACCGTCCTCGACCAGCACCCCCTGGGGCTCGTTCATGTCCGTCGCGACCACCTCGGTCGTGATGTCGTCGGGGTCGGCGTCCTCGCCCACGGTCCCGTCGACGATCTCCACGGCGCCGTCGAAGCTCTCGCGGCCGGCCCAGGTCGTGATGACCATCCGCCCGTCCTCGAACCAGTCCATGCCGGTGACGGTGGGCTCGAAGCCCTCCGGGCGCAGGTCGGTCACGGTGTAGTTCGGGTGGACGCCCGCGAGGGGAGCCCCGTCCCCGGGACTCATGTCGGCGTCCGAGCACACCTTCACCCCGGGCGCGGTCACCCGGGTGACGTCCGCGTCGGTGGTGAGGACGTCCTCGGGGACGAGGGTGAACCCGTCCTCACCCGGGGGTCTCCACTCCAGCCGCAGCGCCTTGTCGAAGGCGCCCTGGAAGTAGTCGATGCGCAGGGCGTGCGCGCCCTCGGTGAGCTCGGCCGTTCCGTCGACGGCGGTCGGCGGTTGGCGCTGGTCGTTCTCGATGATCTGCTCGCCGTCGAGGTACAGGCGGGAGCCGTCGTCGCTGATCAGGCGGAAGTCGTAGGTCCCGTCCGCGGGCACGTGGAGGTTCCCGATCACGTGCGCCATGAAGTTGTTGGCGATGCCGCCGAACTCCTCCGTGGTCTCGTAGTCGACGGTCTCGCGCAGGACGTCGACGTTCGGGGTCTGGCCCTCGACGAGGGTGCAGATCCGCTCGGGCTCGAAGCCCACGTCGAAGACCCGGAGGGTGACGCCGGGCTCCTGTGGCGGGAGGTCGGTGGGGAGGGCCAGCGCCGGGGCGGCTGGGAGGAGGGCCCCGGCGACCAGGGCGAACCCCAGGGTCGTCGCCAGTGAACGGAGTGGTCTCAGTAACATGAACAGACTCCCTCGTGCGGGTCGGGTGAGTACTGAACTCGGCGTGGCTCCGGGCGGGAGGGGCCCGGAGGGCACAACGGGGCAGGGCGAAGTGCGCGGGGAAGGGCGCGCCTGCCTGGCGGTTCGACGGGGTGGGGGACGGAGTCGGGGCGGGATCGGGAACGGAGGCGGGGGACGACCGGTCCGCCGGTCGTCCCCCCGCGTCACTCGGTGCGCTCGGTTCTCTCGTACTTGTCGAGGCGCCCGCACATGCCCCAGGCCGGGACGGCTCCGCCCCGGTGGACGGACGCCGAGGCCAGGTGGGAGGCGTCGCCCTCCGCGAGCGCGTCGAGGTGGGCGGCGGTGCGGGCGACCTCGGCGGCCGGTCCGCGCTCGAACCGGGTCCGCCAGGCGGGCAGGCGGGCGGAGACCAGGCGCAGGGCGGCGGTGTGGAGGTCGGTCAGCGCGGAGGTGTCGCCCGATTCCAGGCGGTTCCGCAGTCGGGTGAAGCCGGACACGGCGAGTTCGCGCCGCTCACGTGCCGAGCCCTCGGGGTCGGCGGGGTCGAGGGCCGCCGCCCTCGCGTAGGCGGCCGGGTCGGCCAGGACCTCGGAGGGGAAGGTGAGGACGGCGTCGCCGGCCTCGGGCAGGCCCGCGTTCTGCATGAGGACGATCATGCGCAGGTCACCGTGGTTGATCAGGCGGTGCACGGTCCCGGGGGTGAACCAGAGGAGGTCGCCCTCGGTGAGCGGCGTGGACGCGAAGCCCGACATGGTCAGGGTCTGCACGGCCCCCGAACCGCCGGTGACCGCGTACGCCTCGGTGCAGGCCAGGTGGAGGTGGGGGTGCCGCCGCACAGGCCGTCGGACCCCGGCGCGGCGGGCCAGTCGTAGACGCGCAGCCCGGACAGTCCGATCCCTCCGGGCAGCGCGGGGAGGTCGTGTGGCGGGGGTGTCGGTGCGTCAGTGCTGGCTGGCTGGGGAAACGGGTTCACCGCGGCTCCCGGGACGCGTGGGGGAAAGCGCTTTCTATGCCGAGAAAGTACGTTCGGTCCCCGTTGGCTGTCAAGGTCCCCAGGGGCACTCGATTCCCGCCTGCACCGGACGGGGAACTTCGCCATACTGCTGGGAACGCCTCCCCGGACGGCGCTGGCGGCAGCGCGGTCGGGAGGTTCCGGGAACGGGGGAGCAGGGCGGAGATGGCCACCACACTCGCTGACGTGGCGCGGCGGGCCGGGGTGTCACCGGCGACGGTGTCCCGGGTCCTCAACGGCAACTACCCCGTGGCCCGGGCGACGGCGGAACGGGTCCACCGGGCCGTCGCCGAGCTGGACTACGTGGTCAACGGCAACGCCCGCGCCCTGGCGGCGGCCAGCTCCGACCTGATCGGTGTCCTGGTGCACGACGTCGCGGACCCGTTCTTCGGGGTGATCGCCAGCGGTATCCAGGACGCCATGGCCGAGGGCGACGTCCTGGCCGTCGTGTGCAACACCGCCAGCTCCGCCGAACGGGAGCTGCGCTACCTCCGGCTCCTGCGCAGACAGCGGGCCAGGGCCGTGGTGCTCACCGGGGGTCGGTCAACGACCCCGGACACCGCGCCGCCCTCCTCGACCAGGTCACCGAGTTCACGTCCGCCGGATCCCGCGTCGTCCTGTGCGGCCGACCGCCCCTGACCGGCCACGACGGCGCGCGGCTACCGGGGGTGGTCGCGGTCGACTTCGACAACGGCGAGGGGGCCCGCGAGCTCACCGCGCATTTGGTCGCGTCGGGGCACCGGGGATCGGCTACCTCACCGGGCCGGAACACCGGACCACCTCGCGGCTGCGGTTGGACGGCCACCTCCGGGCCTTGGCCGACGCGGGCCTGTCCGAGGAGAGCTGCCCCGTGGTGACCTGCGACTTCGACCGGGAGTCGGGGCGGGCCGGGGTGGCGGAGCTCCTGCGCCGCGCACCCGGTCTCACGGCGGTGGTAGCGGGCAACGACAACGCGGCGCTCGGCGCCCTCGCGGAACTCCGCTCGCGCGGACTGGACGTGCCTGGGGACGTCTCGGTGGCCGGGTTCGACGACCTCCCGTTCAGCCGTGACGCCGTTCCCGCGCTGACCACCGTGCGCATCCCGCTGGCCGACGCGGGTCGCACCAGCGGCCTGCTCGCGCTCGGCGCCCGGGAGGATCCGCCCGGTGGGGCCCTGACCGTGCGCACCGAACTGGTCGTCCGCGACTCCTCCGGACCGGCTCCCGGGTAGGCCCCCGGGCGGTGGGACTCCGGGCGGGCTCACCCCCGAGGGGCGGGCAGGAGTCGCGCAGAATGACCTGGCCCGGCACGGAGACGTCCTCCGTGAGCGGGGCCTCGGGGTCCAGGGCGAGGTCGGCGGCCCGGCGCCCTATCGCGGCGAGCGGGAACCGCACGGTCGTGAGCTGGGGGTGACGTCGGCCGCGGTCTCGATGTCGTTGAACCCCGTGACGGCGACGTCCCGGCCCGGCTGGATGCCGTTGTCGCGCAGGGCGGTCATCGCGCCGACCGCCATGAAGTCGTTGCCCGCGCACAACACGTCGACGTCCCTGATCCGACCCGACCGGATGAGCCGGAGGGTGGCGCGGTAGCCGCCGGAGCGGTCGAAGGAGTCGTTCTCGACCACGGAGATCCCCCGCCCCGGGTCGCGAGCCCCTGCCGCAGGCCCTCCGTCCGCTCCGCCACGGTCTCCAGGGATTCCGCGCCCGTGACCATCGCGGCCTCGCGGTACCCGATCCCGGCGATCGCGGTCCCGAGCTCCCTGGCCCCGGCGGTGTTGGCGGGGTGCACCGCGCCGAGGCCGCCCACCGGCTGGCTGAGGAAGAGGGTTCGGCCGCCTCCGTCCGCGAATCCCCGCAGTTCCGCGAGCAGCGCGTCCGTGTGGGGGTTACCCGCGATGCGGCTGCCGCCGACGAGGATGGCCCGGGGCCGCTGCCCCCGGATCGTCCGGACGGAGGTGAGCTCCCGCTCGCTGTCGCGCGCCGTGATGGCGATGGTCACGATCACCCCGTGGTCGCGGGCGGAGTCAGCGACCCCGGCGGCCAGGGCGGAGAAGTACGGGTCGTCGATACTGCTGACGAGCAGGGCGAGCACCGGAGCGTTGCCCCGGGCCATGGCCTGCGCGGACAGATCCGTCCGGTAGTCGAGTTCGCGGGCGGCGCTCAGGACCCGCTCGCGGTGTTCGCGGCCGACCTTGCGGTCGCTCTCGTTGAGTACCCGGGAGGCCGTCGCCAGGGACACCCCGGCCCGTGCGGCCACGTCGGTGAGGGTCGGGTTTCCGCTGGATGCCCTGGTCCTCGTCTTGCGCATTTTCCGTCCCGTCCCTCGTGGGGGCATTGACACCCCACCTACGCGAACTTAATATTCCGGAAACGGGAAAGCGCTATCCCGCTTCCGGATCATCTGGGTAAGCGCTTTCCATCATAGCCGAGGCTTCTTCCGCCATCCCCCGAAGTGCGACACGAGGTCCGTATGACTCCACAGACTCAGCCCGCCCCAGCCCCCTCGCCCACGCAGGCCACCGCGGGGACGCGGCGTGGACGTCGCCCCTCGCTCGGGGCGGTGGCCCTGTACCCCGCCACGTTCCTCGCGCTGCTGGTGGTGGCCTGGTTCGCGGTCACGACCACGGGCCTGGTCCAGCCCTACATCATCCCCTCGCCCGTCGACACGTGGAAAGCGTTTACCGACAACCCCGAGTACCTGTGGGGCCACACGCTCGTCACCACGGGGGAGACCCTCGCCGGGTTCGTCATCGCGGCGGTGGTCGGCGTCCTCGTCGCGGTGCTGATGGTCTACTCGCCCACACTGGAGAAGACCTTCTATCCGCTGATCCTCTTCGCCCAGGTCATCCCGAAGATCGCGATCGCGCCGCTGTTCGTGGTGTGGCTCGGCTTCGGCGCCAGCCCGAAGGTCCTCGTGGCCGTGCTCATGGCCTTCTTCCCGGTGGTCATCTCCGGGATCAGCGGCCTGCGGTCGGTCGACCCCGAACTCCTCGAACTCACCTCCACCATGGGCGCGTCCCGGATCAAGACCTTCTGGAAGGTCCGCTTCCCGGCGGCCCTGCCCGAACTGCTGTCCGGCCTCAAGGTCGCCGCGACCCTCGCTGTCACCGGCGCCGTCGTGGGCGAGTTCGTCGGAGCCAACTCCGGTCTGGGCTTCGTGATCCTCCAGGCGAACGGCAACATCGACACCGCCATGCTCTTCGCCGCGCTGATCATCATGTCCGCGCTGGGCGTCCTGCTGTTCGCGATCATCCAGGTCGCGGAGACGCTCCTCATCCCCTGGCACGCCTCGCGCCGCAACCGGGGCTGAGCCGCTCCGACCCCGCGTCCGCGCCCCTCGCGCGGACCCCGGGCCCGCACCCCTCTCCGAACACCGAAAGCCCGGACCCCGGGCCACCCTGGCCTCCGTGCCTCCCCAGCAGTACCCGGAACTCCCGAAGGACCCCTCATGGCCTCTCGAAACTCCCGCACCGCGCGGTACGGCACCCCTCACGCCCGGCCCTGACCGCCCTCGTCGCCGGGGCGAGCGCCCTGGCCCTCGCCGCCTGCGGCGGCGGGGACGGCGAGACCGGCGGGAGCGGCGACACCGACGCGGTGACGTTGCAGCTCAACTGGTACCCCTACGGCGAACACGCGCCCTTCTACTACGGCGTGGAGGAGGGGATCTTCGAGGAGCACGGGATCGACCTCACCATCGAGGCGGGGCAGGGCTCCGCCCGGACCGTGCAGGCCGTCGGCCAGCAGGACTTCGACTTCGGCTGGGCCGACACCCCCGCGCTGCTCGCCAACGTGGACGAGGGCGTGGACGTGCGCTCGGTCGGCGTCTACCTCCAGTCCACCCCCGCCGCCGTGCAGTACTTCGCCGAGACCGACATCTCGGGGCCGGACGACCTCCGGGGCAGGACCATCGCGGTCTCCGCCGGTGACGCGGTCACCCTCACCTTCCCCTGTACCTGGAGGCCGTGGGCCTGTCCGAGGACGACGTCGAGCAGCAGAACCTCGACTCGGCGGGCAAGAACGCGGCGCTGATCTCCGGCCAGGTGGACGCGCTCATCGGCTTCGGCCACGACCAGGGCCCCAAGATCTCCGCCGAGAGCGGCAAGGAGGTCAACTACCTGCGCTACTCCGACGCCGGGCTGAGCTTCTTCAGCAACGGGCTGCTCGCCCACAGCTCCACGATCGCGGACGACCCCGACCTGGTCCAGCGCATGGTCACGGCGACCACGGCGGCCTTCACCGCCGCACAGGAGTCGCCGGAGGACGCGGTCGCGTCCATGGAGGGCCAGAACCCGCAGATGCCCAGCGGCGAGGTGCTCCTGGAGCAGTGGCAGGGCACCATCGAGCTGCTCCACACCGAGAACAGCGAGGGCCTGGAGCCGGGCCACACCTCCGAGGACGACTGGCGGGGGACCATCGAGGTCCTCGCCGAGGCCGGGCTGATCAACGAGGCCAAGGAGACCAGCACGTACTTCGACGCCTCCTTCACCACGGAAGGGCAGTGAGCATGTTCGCCAGAACAGCCGACCGCGCCCGGGACGGAGCCGGTTCCGAGCCGCCCGCGGAGCAGGGACCGATGGTCGACATCCACGGGGTCGACGTCACCTTCCGGACCAAAGACCGTACGGTGCACGCGCTCAGCGGCATCGACCTCACCATCCAGCACGGCGAGTTCCTCAGTATCGCGGGCCCCTCCGGTTGCGGGAAGTCCACGCTGCTGCGGGTGATCGCCGGGCTCACCGCGACCAGCGCGGGCGGGGTGACCCTGCGCGGGACACCCGTGGAGGGTCCCCGCCGCGACGTCGGGTTCGTCTTCCAGCGGGCCGCGCTCCTGGACTGGCGCAACGCCCGCGACAACATCCTCTTCCAGGCCGAGATGCGCGGGCTGCCCAAGGCGTGGGCGCGCAGGCGTACCGACGAGCTCATGGAGATGACCGGCCTCACCGGCTTCGAGAAGGCCATGCCCTTCGAGCTGTCCGGCGGCATGCAGCAGCGGGTCTCCCTGTGCCGCGCCCTCCTGCACGAACCCGACGTGCTGCTCATGGACGAGCCCTTCGGCGCTCTCGATGCGTTGACCAGGGAGAACATGAACGTGGAACTCCGCCGGATCTGGGAGGACACCGGTATGACGGTGGTCCTGGTGACGCACTCGGTGGCCGAGGCCGTGTACCTGGCGTCCCGCTCCGTGGTCATGGGGCCGCGCCCCGGCCGCGTGATCGAGGAGTTCGACATCGCCATCCACGGCCACCGCGAGTACGAACCCACCCTGGAGAACCCCGAGTTCCAGCGCGTGACCGCCAGGATCCGCGAGCTCCTGGGCTCCACCGCCACCGCCGACTGACCCCGAGCCACGGTCGACCGACCGCAACTGGACAGGACCTGCACGACATGACGACACAGACGATCGGGATCATCCTCAACGGCGTCACCGGCCGCATGGGCTACCGCCAGCACCTGGTGCGGTCCATCCTGGCCATCCGGGACGAGGGCGGGCTCGCCCTGCCCGACGGCTCCCGGGTGCCGATCCGCCCCGTCCTCGTGGGGCGCGACAAGGAGAAGCTCGACCGCATCGCCCTGCGGCACGGCGTCGAGGAGTACACGACCGACCTCGACGCGGCGCTGTCCGACGACGGGTTGGGCGTCTACGCGGACTTCCTGCTCACCAGCGCCAGGGTCCCCGCCCTGCGCAGGGCCATCGCGGCGGGGAAGGCGATCTACAGCGAGAAGCCGACCGCCGAGACCCACGCGGAGGCCGAGGAACTGGCCCGGGAGGTCGAGCGCGCGGGCCTGCACAACGGTGTGGTGCACGACAAGCTCTACCTGCCGGGACTGCTCAAGCTGAGGCGGCTGGTCGACTCCGGCTTCTTCGGGCGGGTCCTCTCGGTGCGCGGCGAGTTCGGCTACTGGGTGTTCGAGGGCGGGTGGCAGCCCGCCCAGCGGCCCAGCTGGAACTACCGCAAGGAGGACGGCGGCGGGATCGTGGTGGACATGTTCCCGCACTGGAACTACGTCTTCGAGCACCTCTTCGGGCCGGTGCGCTCGGTGTACGCGCACACCGCCACGCACATCCCGGAGCGCGTCGACGAGCACGGCGCCTCGTACGCCGCGACCGCCGACGACGCCGCGTACGCGATCTTCGAGGTGGGCGAGGGCACCGTGGTGCAGATGAACTCCAGCTGGTGCGTGCGGGTGGACCGCGACGAACTGGTGGAGTTCCAGGTGGACGGCACGCACGGCTCGGCGGTGGTGGGGCTGTTCAACGGGCGGGTGCAGACCCGCGAGACGACGCCCCGGCCGGTGTGGAACCCCGACCTCGCGGACGCCCACGACTACCGGGCGGACTGGAGCCGGGTGCCCGACAACGCGGAGTTCGGCAACGGGTTCCGCGCGCAGTGGGAGGAGTACCTGCGCGACCTCGTCGCTGGACGGCCGCACCGGTTCGACTTCGCGTCGGCCGCGCGCGGGGTGCTGCTCGCGGAGCGGGGCCTGGAATCCGCCGCCACGGGTCGGCGGATCGCCCTCGGCACGAACGCGGAGGCGCGGTCATGACGGGAGCCACCCCGGGGACGCGGCCGAGGATTCCGCCGACCCCGCCACCGCGCCACGAGTGCTGCTGCCGCGCGCCTCGGGCCGCGTCGACCAGCTGGACCTCGCGGCCGCGCCGGAGCCGGTCCCGCCGCGCGGACACCACCGGGTGCGGTCGGTGTACGCCGCCGCCCACGTGGTGCCGGTGCCCTGGGGGCCAACGTCCCCGGTGCCCCCGCCGAGGTGGACTGGGAATCCACCCTGGGGTTCCGCCGACGGGTGTGGGGCCTGGGCCTCGGGGTCGCGGAGGCGATGGACACCGCCCAGCGGAACATGGGGCTGGACTACGCCGCCACCCGTGAACTGGTGGAGCGCACGGCCCGCGCCGCCACGGAGTTCGGCCGGGAGCACGGTGTCCCCACCCGGGACCTCGTCGTCTCGGGCGTCAACACCGACCAGCTCCCGGACACCCAGGTCAGTCTCGACCGGGTGGTAAGCGCTTACCGGTCCCAGCTCGAGCACGTGGAGTCCACCGGTTCGGGGGTCGTGCTCATGGCCAGCAGGCACCTAGCGGCGGCTGCCCGCGACGCCGCCGACTACGCGAAGGTCTACGCCGAGGTGCTCGGGGCAGCACGGACCCCGGTGGTCCTGCACTGGTTGGGTGAGGCCTTCGACGCCCGCCTCGCCGGGTACTTCGGGTCACGGGACACGGCCGAGGCCATGGACACCGTGGTGGACCTCATCGAGGACCACGCCGACCGCATCGCCGGGATCAAGCTCTCCCTGCTGGACGCGGCGGCCGAGCGCTCGCTGCGCTCCCGGCTGCCGGACGGGGTCCGCATGTACACCGGCGACGACTACAACTACGTGGACCTGATCCTCGGAGACGGCGAACACCACTCCGACGCCCTGTTGGGTGCCTTCGCCGCCGTCACCCCCAGGCGTCGGCGGCGCTCACCGCCCTGGAGGCCGGTGACACCGCCGCCTACCGGCGGGTGCTCGGACCCACCGAGGAACTGTCCCGGCAGGTCTTCGCGCCGCCCACCCAGTACTACAAGACCGGGGTGGCCTTCCTGGCCTGGCTCAACGGGCTCCAGCCGGGGTGGTCGATGGTGGGCGGGCTGCACTCGGCCCGGAGTCTGCCGCACCTGTCCCGAGTGATCGAACTGGCCGACGCGTGCGGCGCCCTCGCGGACCCGCGCTCGCCGCGCGGAGGTGGCGGAACCTGCTGCTGACACACGGTGTGACCGAGGAGAGGAAGGGGCGGACGTGAGCGCCGTGCGGACGGACACCGAGCGGTTCTCGCTCAACCAGGCCACCATCAAGCGGGCCGACCTGGCGGCCACGATCGACCACGCCGTGGCCGCCGGGGTCGGGGCGGTGGGACTGTGGCGCGACCGGGTCGCGGAGGCGGGCCTGCCCGAGGCCGCCGCCCGTCTGGCCGACTCCGGGCTCCGCTTCTCCAGCCTGTGCCGGGGCGGGTTCGTCACGGACCCCGGCACGGCCGACGACCAGTGGAAGGAGAACCTGCGGGCGCTGGACGAGACCGCCGCGCTGGCCGAGGCCGGGGCCCCGGGTTCGGCGCCGGTGCTCGTACTGGTCCTCGGCGGGTTGCCGCCCGGGGACCGGGACCTCGCGGCGGCCCGGGAGCGGGTACGGGCGGCGCTGCGCCGCCTCGAGCCGGAGGCCCGGGCACGCGGGGTGCGGCTGGGCGTCGAACCCATGCACCCCATGTTCTGCGCCGACCGCGCGGTGGTCTCCACCCTCGGACAGGCCCTCGACCTGGTCGCTGACCTCGATCCGGAGACGGTCGGGGTGGTCGTGGACACCTACCACGTGTGGTGGGACCCGCAGGTGCTGCCGATGATCGCGCGGGCCGGGGCGGAGGGGCGGATCGTCTCCTACCAGGTGTGCGACTGGCTCACCCCGATTCCCGAGGGCGCGCTCCTGGGCCGGGGGCTGCCGGGAGAGGGCCATGTCGACTTCGCGTCCCTGACCCGCGCGGTGGAGGCGACCGGGTACCGCGGGGACGTCGAGATCGAGGTGTTCCACCAGCGGGTGTGGGACGCGCCCTTCGCGGAGGTGGTCCGGGACTGCGTCCGCGCCTTCGGTGAGGTCATCTCCCCCACCTCACCCCGCCCGCAGGGCGGGCCTGACCCGTCTGGTGCCGACCTCCCGGGGATCGGCACCGGACCCCCACCCCCACCGGCGTCACGGACCGGCGCCGCACCCCGGCCGAGCACGCTCCGTCACCCCCGAAGGAGAACCGACGATGCGAGGCGCCGATCCCGTGTCCCCCCGTCCGAGACCACCCAGGCCACCCGTACCGAGGATCGCGGCGGCGACCACGGCCTGCGCACTCCTCGCCTCGCTCATGTCGGCGGCACCCGTCACGGCGGCGGAGGGCACCCTCGCCGGTCCGCCCGACGCGGTGGCCGACGGCTTCCGGCCCCTGGCGGTCTTCGACGACTACGCCAACGGCAGCCTGCGCGGCCAGGGTCCCTGGCACGTCAACACCCCCGGAGCCCCGGACGGCGCGGTCGTCTCGGAGGAGGCACCGGCCTCGCTCTCCGGCAAGGCCATGAGCGTCCTGCTGTCCGAACGCCCCGAGCCGGTCCGGTACCGGGGCAACGCCTACGCCGAACTCGGTGACCTCGCCGTGGAGGCGGACGCCACGGGCACCGTCTTCTGGGAGTTCGTCGCGGACGACCTCGCGGCCACCGGGCTCGACATCGGGCTGAGCGCCAACCCCACTCCCGGGCTGGGCGCCGACACCACGGGCAACCCCTTCGACCCGGACGACTTCGGCCCGCACGTCACCCTGGACGAACGGGGCCTCGTGGCCCGGGACGGGGCCGGGGAACGGGTCCTCGACACGGAGATCACCGACGGCGAGCGGTACGCGGTGTGGCTGGTCGTGGACAACGCGGCCGACACCTACCGGGTGCACGTCGCGGTCGCGGGCGGCGACCCCGTACCGGCCCGGGGCCCGGACGGCGACACCGAGTTCGCCTTCCGGACCGCGGGGAGGCGGATCTCCGCACGTTCCTGCTGCTCAACGACGCCGACGAGCCGCCCTCGGGCGACACCCACCTCGACAACATCCACCTGGCCCCGGACGCGGACTCCACGGCCAACCCCGCACCTGAGTACGCCGAGGTGGTCGACTTCGACGCCTACGAGGCGACCGCGCTCGACGGTCAGGACGGGTGGCGCGCCGACGCCGACGTGCGGGTCGTGGCGGACCCCACGGGGCCGGATCCCCGCCAGGTCGTGGAGATGACCGGCGACGGCCTGGCCGCCGACCGTGCGGTGCCGGAGATCGCGGACGGGGCGACCGGAACGCTGTTCTTCCGCGTGCACCGGGACGCCGACCTCGACACCTCCCTGGGTCTGACCGAGGTGGCCGCCCCCGGCGGCTTCGACGACATGCGGGCGCAGGCCAATATCCAGAACTCCGACGTGCTCAACGTCCGGGACGGCGACTCCTTCGCCGAGGCCGGATCCTGGCCGTCCGGTACGTGGCAGTGCGTGTGGATGGTGGTCGACAACGACGCCGACACCGTGCGCGCCTACAGCAGGGGCGGCCCGTACCGCACCACCACCCGGCTGCCGGTGGGGGAGGAGGCCGAGTTCGCCCTGCGCTCCTCGGTCGAGGACGGTCTGGACCGGTTCCTCGCCCTCAACGGGGCGGACAGCGCCGGACGCCTGCTCGTGGACGACGTCGCCGTGGACCGGCACAGCGCGAACCTGCGCGTGCCCAGCGGCGACGCGGGTGACTGCGAGGTCGTGGACGACGGTGAGGGGCCGGTGGAGACCCCGATCCCCGAGACACCGCTGCCCTCCGGGGTCACGCTCCAGGTGGAGGAGCTCACCCGGCTGCCCGCGACCGACGGCGACGGCGGCGCGCGGATCAACTTCGTCTCGGAGGTTCCCGGGCCGGACGGGGATCGGGGCGTCTGGCCGTTCCCGACCTCAACGGACCGCTGTACCTGGTGGACGAGGAGACCGGCGCGGCCACCGAGTACCTCAACGCCGGTGACGCGTTCCCCGACTTCGTCATCCGGCCCTCCCTCGGCACCGGGCTGGGCTTCGTCGCCTTCCACCCCGGGTTCGCGGACAACGGCCGCTTCTACACGGTGCACACCGAGGCCGGTCGGGCCCTGGAGACCCGGACGCCCACGCACGAGCCGCCCGAGGACACACGGGTGCACGGTGTGGTCACGGAGTGGACCGCCGACGATCCGGCCGCCGACGTCTTCGCCGGTGAACGTCGTGAGGTCCTGCGGATCGGGTACAGCCGGTTCCTGCACGGGATGCAGCAGATCGGCTTCGACCCGACCGCCGCGCCGGGCGACCCCGACCACGGGCTGCTCTACGTCGCCTCCGGTGACGGGGACGAGGTGCCCGACTTCCGCCCGAACCCGCTGGACCCCGGCCAGCCGCAGGGGAAGGTCCTGCGGATCGACCCCGAGGGGGACGACGGGCCCGGCGGCACCTACGGCATCCCACCCGACAACCCGTTCGTGGGCGACCCGGACGCCCTGGGTGAGGTCCACGGCCTCGGCATGCGCAACCCGCACCGGTTCACCTGGGACCCGGAGGGCGGGCGCATGTTCGTCGGGATGATCGGTGAGCAGTCGATCGACTCCGTCTACGAGCTCAGGCCGGGTGACGACTTCGGCTGGAACGAGCGGGAGGGCGGGTTCCGCTTCGACCGGTCCGATCCGTCCAACGTCTACCCGCTGCCGGAGGACGACGCGGAGAACGGCTACACCTATCCGGTGGTCTCCCTCGGACGGAACTCCGGGGTGTCACTGGTCGGCGGGTTCGTCCCGAGGGGCGGTCCGTACCCGGTCCTGGAGGGCCGGTACCTCTTCGGTGACATCGTCAGCGGCGAGATCAGGTTCGCGGACACGGCCGAGATGGTCCGGGGCGGTGACCGGGCGCCGTTCTACGAGGTGGGTCTGGTGGACGCGGCCGGTCAGCCCACGGACATGCGCGAACTGGCGGGCGACACCCGGGTGGACCTGCGGTTCGGGCAGGACGCCGAAGGCGGCCTGTACCTGCTGTCCAAGGCCAACGGGAAGGTCTGGCGGGTCACCGCCGCCACCGAGGAGGCCGTCACCCGGGAGTAGGCGGCCCCGCCCCTCCCGCCCCGGTACCGACCCCTCCGGCCCGACCTGCACTCGGGCCGGAGGGGTCCTCCTCGTCAGTCGCTCGGGGTACGGGGTGCACCACGGTCCGGGGCCCGGGTAGACCACCCGCTCCTCACCGTCGGCGAAGCGGACGAGGTAGGGCGGACCGTCGTCCGCCCCGAGGACGTCGATGATCTCCGCCTCGTGCTCCCCCGGGAACTGGTGACCCCGTGAGTGTGCAGCTGGTCTCCGATGGTGGCGCGCATGCGTACTCCCGACGGTTCGACGACCGGCCTCCCCAGGCCGGTCACAGTCGGGTGGTACCCGCTCACAAGTCCGGACGAACCATGTCCACCTGGGAAGACACCGTCGCTTTCGGGTGAAAGGTCACACTTGGGGGTGAGGGCGGACCGGGCGCGGGGACCGGCGCGCCCCTCGCATAATGAACGGGTGGACAAACTCTCCCCGATCATCGCGTTCGTCGTTTTCATGGGTGTGTTCGTGCTGTCACGGACCCCCGTCCGGGACTTCCTGGAGTCCTGGGTCGCCCTGGAGGGGGTGATCCTCGGCCTGGCCTCGCTCGTGGCCTCGATGGGCGTCGCCGCCCTCGCCGCCGGGGCGGTGCTCTACGTGTCCCGGCTGATCACCGGGAGTAGTCCCGCTCTCCGGTGGACGACCGGAGAGCGGTGGTCCGCGAGCCGGGCCCACGACCCGTTCGCGGCGCGGTCAGCCGGTGCCCAGGTAGCCGTTCGGGTCGAGCACGTACTTGCTCGCGGCCCCCTTGTCGAAGGACTGGTACCCTCGGGCGCGTCCTCCAGCGGGATGGCGACGGCGTTGACGGCGTCCGCGATCCGGACGCGGTCGTTGAGGATCGCGGCCATCAGTTCCCGGTGGTACTTCATCACCGGGCACTGGCCGGTGAAGAAGGCGTGCGACTTCGACCAGCCGAGCCCGAACCGGATCGACAGCGAACCGACCTTCGCGGCCTCGTCGGCGGCGCCCGGGTCGCCCGTCACGTACAGGCCCGGGATGCCGATGGCGCCGCCCGCCTTGGTGACGTCCATCGCTGTGTTCAGGACGCTCGCGGGTGCCTCCTTGGCGGCCTGGTCGCCGGTCCCGTGCGCCTCGAACCCGACGGCGTCCACGGCGCAGTCCACGGCCGGAACACCGAGCAGCTGCTCGATCTGGTCGCCGGGGTCGCCCTCGGCGACGTTGACGGTCTCGCAGCCGAACCCGCGCGCCTGGGCGAGCCGGTCCTCGTTGAGGTCGCCGACGATCACCACCGCCGCGCCCAGCAGCTGGGCCGAGGCCGCCGCCGCGAGCCCGACGGGTCCGGCTCCGGCCACGTAGACCGTGGAACCCACGCCCACTCCGGCGCTCACGCACCCGTGGTAGCCGGTCGGGAAGATGTCCGAGAGCATCGTGAGGTCCATGATCCGCTCCAGGGCCTGGTCGCGGTCGGGAAACCTCAGCAGGTTCCAGTCGGCGTAGGGCACGAGCGCGTACTGGGCCTGTCCGCCGACCCAGCCGCCCATGTCGACGTAGCCGTAGGCGGAGCCGGGGCGGTCCGGGTTGACGTTGAGACAGATCTCCGTGTGCCGGGCCTTGCAGTTCACACAGCGCCCGCACGCGATGTTGAAGGGGACCGAGACGAGGTCGCCCACCTGGACGAACTCGACGTCGGGGCCCCGCTCGACCACCTCGCCGGTGATCTCGTGTCCCAGGACCAGCCCCTGGGGCGCGGTGGTGCGGCCCCGGACCATGTGCTGGTCACTGCCGCAGATGTTGGTGGCGACGACCTTCAGGATCACGCCATGGGGGACCTCGCGCCCCACGTTCGCCGGGTTGACGCCGGGTCCGTCCCGCAGGACGAAGTCCGGGTACGCGATGTCCTCGACCTCGACCCTGCCCGGGCCCTGGTAGACGACTCCTCTGTTGCCGGTCATGGTCCCTCCTACCTCCCGCCCCGGCGGCCTCACGGCTCCGGCGCGTGTGGTTCCGTTCCCACGTCCCCCTCCATTTCCGCTGGAGGCCCCGGCTAATCGGACCCGTGCGAACCTCGGGCCGAGGTCGGGAGCGGGCAGGAGGCGTTCGCGCGGAGCCGGGCACGCAGGGCCACGACCAGCAGGACGATCCCGGCGGCGGCGAGGAACGGCTGGAGCGGCGCGAACCAGGCCATCGCGCCACTGGTACCCAGCGCCAGCAGGACGATCTTGTTGCAGACCGGGCAGCCGATCGCGAACCAGGCGAGCAGCCCGCCGCCGAGGCCGCGTCCGCCGCCCGGTCCGTCGGAGCCCTCCGGGACCGGGCGGGTGTACGTGGCCAGGAGCAGACCGGACAGCACGGAGGCGGCCACCCACACGGGGTGGGACCACCAGGTGGGTTCGATCTCACGAGCGAAGATCCCGTTGGGGATGAGCACCGCGGGCAGGCCGAGGACCAGCAGCGTGAGCGCGGTCCCGGCCGCGGCGGTCGCCCACTGGCGGATTCCCCAGTCGCGCATGGTCCGTCCTTCCGGGAGAGTGGGCGGAGGCGCGTACCGGCATGCCCCCACGGGGTTTCTATGGAGCATAGAGTACTCTCTATCTGCCATAGAAAACGGGGGGCGGCATGCCGAAGGACGCCAGGAAACCACAGGACCCGGACCGCGGGGCGCGGGGACCGGGGAGCGGCCCCACGCAAGGGGACCGGCAGGGGCGGGATGTCACCGCTGCTCATCGGCGGGGCCGTCACGGTCGCGCTGGTGGTCGCCGTGGTCATCGGACTGCGCATGGAGGGCGGTGAAGGGGATCAGGGGACCCCAGAGGCGGCCTCGGCGGTCGACCACGTCGACGCCGAACAGCGCGAGTGGGGGCAGGCCCTGGCCCGCCGCAACGCCGACGACCCGATGGCCCTGGGCAGCGAGGACGCTCCGGTGGTCCTGGTCGCCTACTCGGACTTCGCCTGCCCCTACTGCGCCTCCTGGGCACAGGAGACCCAGCCGGAACTGGTCGAGCGCTACGTGGACTCCGGTGACCTGCGGATCGAGTGGCGGGAGTTCCCCTACCTGGGCGACCTGTCCACCACCCTCTCCCTCGGGGCGGCCGCCGCCGGGAAGCAGGAGGCGTTCTGGGAGTACCAGGAGGCCGTGTTCGCCCAGCAGGACGAGCTCAAGTCCGCCGACGACCCCGACGCGATCCTCGACGGCATCGTCGCGGACCTCGGGCTCGACGCCGACCGGTTCCAGGAGGACCTGGACGCCGAGCGGACCAGCATCGAGGTCGGCCACGACTTCGTGGAGGGCCAGCAGATCGGCGTGAGCGCCACCCCGGCCTTCATCGTCAACGGCGACCCGATCATGGGCGCGCAGCCCCTGGACGTGTTCGTGAAGAGCGTGGACACCGCGCTCGCCGCGGCCGGGGAGTGACCGCAGTGGACATCGGATTCGTCGCCGCGATCCTCGGCGGGCTGCTGGCGCTGCTCAGCCCGTGCAGCGCCCTGCTCCTGCCCTCGTTCTTCGCCTACGCCTTCCGGGACACCGGGCGGCTCCTGCTGCGCACGGGCGTCTTCTACGTGGGGCTCTGCCTGACCCTGGTGCCGCTCGGCGCGGGTTCGGCCATGGTGAGCGTCCTCTTCCACGGGCACCGCGACCTGCTCATCTCGGTGGCGGGCGGCCTGATCATCGCCTTCGGCGTCGCGCAGATCCTCGGGCTCGGCTTCACCTGGGGCGTCCTGGCGCGGGCGCAGAGCCGGTTCGCCGGAGGCCGGGGCAACCTGTCCGTCCTGGGGCTGGGCGCCGTCTACGGGCTGGCCGGGTTCTGTTCCGGTCCGATCCTCGGCGCGGTGCTCACCGTCGCGGCGACCGGGACCCCCGTCCGGGGCATGTTCCTGATGGCCGCCTACGCGCTGGGCATGGTTCTGCCGATGTTCTTCCTGGCGCTGCTCTGGGACCACTTCGACCTGGGCGGACGGCGCTGGCTGCGTGGCCGCGTCGTCGAACTGGGCCCGCTCCGCACGCACACGACGGCGCTGCTGTCCGGCGGCCTGTTCGTGGGGATCGGCGTGCTGTTCGTGGCCTTCGACGGCACCGCCTCGATGACCCTCCCCGGTGCCGGCTGGATGGCGGAGACCGCCGACCGCGCCCAAGGGGAGTTCGCACGACTCGGGACCAGCACCGACCTGGTCGCCCTGGTGGCGCTGGCCCTGGTGGTCGCCCTGGTCGCGGTCGCCGCCCTCCGTTCGCGGCACCGGAACCACGACGGGGAGGAGACCGGCGGGGGCGGGAACGCGGCGGTGGAGGACACCGAAGAGGTCGGAGCCGGGAAGCACCCGGCCGGGAAACACGGGGAACACGGGGCCGGGGAGGCAGGAGCCGGGAGGCACGACTCCCCGAACCCCGGACGGGCGCCCGGGCGTGCGGAGTAGTGCGCGGCCCCGCACGATGCGGACCGCCGCCCTCGCGGCACCCCTGGCGGCCCTCCTCCTGGCGGTGGCCTGCGCTCCCCGACAGGGCGGAACGTCCGGCGTGGAACCGCGCGACACCCCGGCGGCGCCCCCGCCGAGCGTCACCGGCTCCCTCCCGCACCCGGTGGAGGGGCCGCCCCTGTGGACGGCGCCCTTCTCCTCCGAGCCCAGGGCGGCGGGCTCCTCCTTCGTGGGGGTGTCCCAGGAGAGGGCCGGCGGCCCGCTGCACTTCCTGGGCGTGGACCGGGACGGAGTCACCCGCTGGGCCACGGAACGGGACCCCAGCTGCACCGGGTTCACGGTCGCGCGGGCGGAGGAGGGCGGGGACGAGTTCGTCGTGCTGCTGGACCGCGAACCCGACCCGGACGGCGGTGTCCTCGCCCACGTGACCACCGCCTCCGCCCACGACCCCGACACCGGCGAACTCCGGTGGGGGCCGACCGAGGTGCCCGGGACGCTGGTCGGACCCGGCCTGGTGTTCGCCGCCGTGGCGGGCAGCGTCATGAGCGAGGAGACCGGCCCGAGGACGGCGCTGGCGGCGACCACGGGGGAGGTGGTCGCGGACGAGGACGACGGGGACGCCGTCCTGCACGAACACCACGGCACGCTGCTGCTGCACCGGGACGGCGCGCTACGTGCCGTCGGCCCCGGCGGGGAGGGACTGTGGACCCACGCCGACCTCGCGGTCCCGGACCGGCTCGGCGACCGTCCGGTCGCGGTCGGGTACGGGCCCCGGCCCTCCAGCGACTCCAGCTCCGCCGTGGTCCTGGAGTGGACGGCGGGCCCCGCCGAGGGCGGGGACGAGGCCCGGGACGCGCTGCTGTACACGGTGCACCACCTGCGGACCGGCGCACGCCTGCTGACCCTCGACCCCGGCACCCGCCCCCGCCTGCTCGGAGACGGCCGGGGCCGCACGGTGGTCCTCGGCACCCCGGCCGCAGGAGGGGAGGCCCGGCTGTACGGCCTGGCCGCCACGGAGCCCGCGCCGGTCTGGGAGCTGCCCGCCCGCCCGGGCGAACGCCTCGCCGGTCTGGTCGGCGGCACCCTCTACACGGACGTCCCCGAGGGCGGGACCGGTCGCGCGGTCGACGCCGCCACCGGGGACGTCCCCGCCGAGCTCCCCACGGAGGTCGCGGACCGGATCCCGGTGGCCGCGCTCCCCGGCGGTCCCGCCCTCCTCCAGGTCCCCGAGGGCGGGGGCGGTGCGCTCGCCGCACTGCCCGTCAGCTGAACGGGGGCCGGGATTGCCTATTCTTGGACGGAGAAGCGCATGACGAACGGTGGACCATGAGAAACACGGTTCCGGGGCTCGGGTCACTGGAGTCCGCGGTGATGGCGGTCCTGTGGGCCGCCGGACGCCCCCTGAGCGTGCGCGAGGTGGTCGACGGCCTGGCCGACCGCGAACCGGCCTACACCACCATCTCCACGGTGCTGGAGAACCTGCGCCGCAAGGACTGGGTCGACCGGGAACGCACCGGCCGCCTGTGGTTCTACCGCGCGCTGCGCGACCGGGCATCGTACGCGGCCGACCGCATGCACGGGGCCCTGGACGACAGCGGAGACTCCGAGGTGGCCCTGCTGCGGTTCGTGGACCGCATGGACCCGCGCGACCTCGACCTCCTCCGTGACCTGCTCGCCGACATCCCCCGGCCTGAGGACGACCCGTGACCTGGTCCGTGGCGGCCCTGACGGCGGTCCTGCTGTGGAGCACGGCGGGCCCCCGGGCCCTGCGCGCGTTCCAGGAGCGTCGGGGCGCCAGCGCCCGGGCCATGCTCGCGCTCTGGACGCTCACCACGGTCGCGTGGCTGCTGGCCTGCGCGGTCCTGCTCGCCACCCTGGCCACGCGGGTGATGGGCCCGGGGGTCAAGGCCTTCGTCGCCGCGTGCGTGGACCTGTTCCAGGCGGTCCAGCAGAACGGGGCGGAGAGCGGGGTGGCCGCCGCCGGTCTGCTCGGCGCCCTCGGTCTGGCCCGCCTCGGGTGGACGGCGGTGCGCCGCGGCCGGGACCGACGCGCCTGGACCCGGGAACACGGCCGGGCCCTCGCCTCGGTCGGGGACCGCCGCGTCCTGCACCTGAACCGGGTCTGGCTGCTGGAGGACCCCGAGCCCGCCGCCTACTGCCTGCCCGGCCGCCGCTTCGGGATCGTGGTCACCAGGGGCGCGCTCGACCGGCTGACCGGGCCCGAACTCCGCGCGGTGCTCGCCCACGAACGGGCCCACCTGAACGGCCGCCACCACCTCCTGGTCACCTGGACCAGGCTGCTGGACACCGCCTTCCCCGGGGTCCCGCTGCTGCGCGCGGCGGCCCGGGAGGTCCCCGAACTCGTGGAATGGGTGGCCGACGACCACGCGGCCCGTGAGGCGGGCCCGCACGCCCTGGCCCACGCCCTCGGGATCATGGCCGGGGCCCGGGGGCCCGAACCGGCGCTCTCGGTGACCGGTGCCTGCCCGGTGCGCCGGGTGAGCCGCCAGGTGCGGCCCGCCCGGGTGACCGCCGGACCGGGTGCCTACGTCCTCGCCGCGCTGGTGGTGATCCTGCCCTTGGTGCTCACGGTCCTGGCCACCGCGTTGAACGTCGCCGTCCCGCACTGCGACTGCGTGGGCTGAGCACCGGGGGCGGCGCGCACACGACCCCTCCGACCGGACACGGCCACGGAGATCCGTGGCGTCGCCGGGGCCGTTGGGTCATGCTGGGGTCGTGCAGAGCGAGATCGAGGACGTGTACCGGGTGTTCGCGCGCTACCCCCGACCCGTGAGGGTGGAGGGGTGCCAGCACTGCGTCACCGAGGACGACCACCGTGACCTGCTCGGGGCTCCGCTCCGGGAACTGGACGCCGAGCGGCTGCGCCGGTACTCCCACAAGGCCCTGAACACCTGGGGTGACGTGGACGACCTGCGCCACTTCCTGCCCCGGCTGCTGGAACTCTCCCTCCGTGGTGACGCCGACCTCCACGGGCTCTTCGCCAAACTCCGTCAGGCCGGGTGGACCGACTGGCCCGAGGAGGAACGCGCGTCACTGCGCGCCTGCCTGTCCGTCTGGTGGGAGCTCGGCCTCACCGAGGAGGAGCGCGCGCACACGTCGTGGGGGACGCTCACGGAGTCCGGCGACGACCCCGGCCCCTACCTGGAGTCGTGGTGGGGGCGGAGTACGCCGCAGGCACTGTGGACCCTGGTCGAGCTGGTGGGCGAGGTCGCGCACACCACGCCCCGGGCCCGCGACGAGCGCGTGGTCGCGTGGCTGGCGACCACCCGGGGGTGGATGGAGGAGGCGTTCTTCGAGGTGTCCGAGACCGGTCAGGCCGAGCTGGCCGAGGCCCTCTCGGAGGCCCGCCAACTCCTGGACCTGGTCACCCTCGACGAGACGGTCGCCGGGACCGGCGGCACCGGGTCGTCGGAGTCCGGAACCGACGGGTCGGCGGACCCGCGCTGAGGGTCCGCCGGGAGCGTGTTTCCGTCGTGGCCGGGGCCATGTCCCGGGTACGCCAAGACCTCCCGCGCGGACGTGGGGGCAGGGAGGTGCCACCGGGAGGCGGTCGCCGGCGTAGGACGGGTCGGCAAACGGCGGCCGGGGTGCGCGGGCCCGACGGCCGGATGAAACACTGCGGCCATGCTCGGTATCACCGACCTGCCGACCTACCTGGCGGGACTCGTCCTCATCGTGCTCCTGCCGGGGCCGAACTCCCTCTACGTGCTCTCCGTCGCCGCGCGCGGCGGCACCCGCACGGGCTACAGGGCCGCCGCCGGGGTGTTCACCGGCGACACCCTCCTCATGCTGCTCGCGGCGGCCGGTGCGGCGACCCTGCTCCAGACCAACCCGCTGCTCTTCACTGTGGTGAAGTACGCGGGAGCCGCCTACCTGGTCTGGATGGCGATCGGGATGCTGCGCTCCGCGCACGCCATCTGGACCTCGCGGCACCAGCGCGCCGAGGAGCAGCGGGCGGCCGACGCGGTGGGGCCCACCACGGGTGAGCGCCCCTTCCACCGGGCGCTCGTGGTGTCCCTGTTCAACCCGAAGATGATCCTCTTCCTGATCTCCTTCTTCGTGCAGTTCGTGGATCCCGCCTACGCCTACCCGGCCCTGTCGTTCCTGGTCCTGGGGCTGCTGCTCCAGGCGTTCAGCCTGCTGTACCTCTCCGTGCTGATCTTCAGCGGGACGCGGCTGGCGGCGGCCTTCGGACGGCGCAGGCGGCTCTCGGCGGGCGCCACGTCGGCGGCGGGCGCGCTGTTCCTCGGCTTCGCCGTCAAGCTCTCCGTCAGCAGCGCCTGACGGCGCCGGTTCCGCCTTCACCGGGGTCGTGGAGGATTTCCGTGATCCGTGGCGTGGTGCGGAATAGGCCCGGGGGTGGTGTCGTTACACGGTGCGGGTCGGTGCGGTTCAAGTGTCCCCCGGGCTCTAAACAAAGCCTTCAGGGAATACCGCACCCCAGTGGTGGTCAGGAGCCCTGTTGTGCCACCCGCCGTGAGGCGACCGCCGCACCGGCCCTCGACGTTCCGAAGGCCCACCGGGAGACCCCGGTGGGCCTTCGTCGTGTTCCGTACCCTCGTGGTTCGCCCCTCCGGCCGCCTGGCGTCAGCGGTCCGACACGACCGGTCCTCGGCGGAGCCTGCCGTGGACTGTCGGACTCCGGTGGCACTGTGGACCTTCCGGTGGACGGGCCTCCACACCGCGGCGGCCCCCGCCGAACCGCCCGAGGAGGAAGCGATGTACGTGCCCGACACCGTCTCACCCGCCGAGTGGAACGCGGCCCACGAGGAGCTGCTGGCCAAGGAGAAGGAGCTGACCCGGGTCCAGGACCGGCTCGCGGCCGAGCGTCGGAGGCAGCCCGCGGTCCGGATGTCCGAGGAGTACGTGTTCACGGGAGGCAGCGGGGAGTTCTCCCTGGCGGACCTGTTCGAGGGGCGCCGTCAGCTGATCGTGTACCACTTCATGCTCCCGCCCGGTGCGGAGCACCAGTGTGAGGGCTGTTCGATGTTCGTGGACAACCTGGGCGAGCCGGAGCACCTCAACGCCCGGGACACCACGTTGGCCGTGGTCTCGCGGGCCCCGTACCCGGAGATCGCGGCCGTGCGTGAGCGGATGGGGTGGACGGTGCCCTGGTACTCGTCCTTCGGGAGCGGGTTCAACGAGGACATGGGGGTGACCGTGGACGGTGGTGAGAACTTCGGGCTGAGCGTGTTCATCCGGGACGAGGACGCCGTGTACCGGACCTACTTCACCCAGGGCCGGGGCGTGGAGAAGCTGGGCACCAGCTGGAGCCTCCTCGACCTGACCCCGCTGGGCCGACAGGAACTCTGGGAGGACAGCCCCGAGGGCGTCCCGCAGAGCGCGCCGTACGCGTGGTGGCGCCTGCGCGACGAGTACGGCACCTGATCCCGCGGCGCGAGCCGAGCCGGCGCCCCCGCGCCGGATCGGTTCAGCGCGGTTCCAGGCCGGTCATCAGCAGCCGGACCACGGCGTCCAGGTTCTCCTCGACGTCCTCGACGGTCTCGTTGGCGCTGAACGAGGCGAACCCGTGCAGGGTGGAGGCCACGGCGAAGGCGATCGTCATGGGGTCGCCCTCGATGATCTCCCCTGTGCGCTGACCCTCGGAGATGGTGTTCAGGACGATGGCGATCATGTCTCCGACGGCCGCCGCGAGCTGGTCGGAGACGTCGCTGTCGTGCTTGCGCGCGTACATCAGGTCCAGCAGGGCCGCGTTGGACAGGGCGAAGCCGACGTAGGCGCGGGCCAGCCCCAGAAGGTAGGCGCGGGTGTCCGTCTCCGAGCGGTCCCGGGTCTCCTTGGCGTGCTCCAGGGAGGCCCGGAGCCGCTGGAAGCCGTCGAGCGCGAGGGCGTCGAGCAGCGCCTGCTTGTCCTTGAAGTGCCGACCGGGCGCCGCGTGGCTGACACCGGCCTCCCGCGCGAGTTCGCGCAGCGAGAGGGCGCCGGGGCCGCGCTCGGCCAGGGTGCGCTCGGCGCTGCTCAGCAGGACGGAGCGGAGGTCGCCGTGGTGGTAGGGGCGGTCAGGCATGTCCTCCAGCATAGTCGCATGTTTGCAATGACATCATTGTTGTCATTGACAACTTCAAACGGTCTGCCTACGTTGGCGATATGAGCCGAACCAGCGTGAACCTGCCCGACCTGTCCGGAAGGACCGCCGTCGTCACCGGGGCCAACAGCGGCCTGGGACTGGAGACCGCCAGGATCCTGGCCGGACGCGGCGCCCGTGTGGTGCTGGCCGTCCGCGACACGGCCAAGGGGAGCGCGCCGCCGCCGAGATCCCGGGTGCGACCGAGGTCCGGCGTCTGGACCTGGCCGACCTCGCCTCGGTCCGAGCCTTCGCCGCCGGGTGGAAGGGCGACCTCGCACTCCTGATCAACAACGCCGGGCTCATGGCGATCCCCGAGTCCCGCACGGTGGACGGCTTCGAGACCCAGTTCGGGGTGAACCACCTGGGCCACTTCGCCCTCACCAACCTCCTCCTGGAACACGTCACCGGGCGCGTGGTCACCGTCTCCTCCGGCCTGCACCGATCCGTCAACCGGATCGACTTCGACAACCCCGACCTGGAGGGCCGCTACACCCCTACCGGGCCTACGGGCAGTCCAAGCTGGCCAACCTGCTGTTCACCCTGGAGCTCCAGCGCAGGCTCGACGAGGTGGGCTCGCCGGTGCTGGCCACCGCGGCGCACCCCGGGTACGCCGCCACCAACCTCCAGAGCCGCAGCGAGAACCGCCTGCACGACGCCGTCCTGCGGATCGGCAACCGGATCTTCGCCCAGAGCGCCTCCAGCGGGGCGCTGCCCACGGTCTACGCGGCCACGCAGGACGTCCCCGGAGCGTTCTTCGCCGGTCCCACCGGGCTGTTCGTGAACGGCGCGCCCGGCCCCGCCAGCCGCAGCCGCGCGGCCCTGGACACCGAGGCGGCCCGGCGGCTGTGGGACCTGTCCGAGGAGAGGACCGGGACCACGTTCCCGCTGTGACGCGCTGGCCCCGGGGACGCCGCGTCCCCGGGGCCGTCCGGCGTCACGGCACGAGGGTGAGTTCGTCCGTGTGCGCCGCCCGGACCGCCTCCTCGGTCACCGCCCACGGCAGTGTCTCGCCCCGGGCCCACGGTTCCAGCTGGTCGTCGTAGTTCGGGTGGAAGGCGTGCCCGGAGTTGCCGGTCAGGTGGATCCAGGTGGAGGAGTCCCGGTCGGCCAGGTCCACGACCATGCGCATGGACGGAACCGTGGTGATGCCGTAGCCCTCCGCCGTGTTCCACCCGGTGGCGTTGACCAGGTCCGAGCCGCCCGCGCTCTCCACCGGACCCCGGTTGAACAGCCACTCCACGGGCCCGATCCCCGAGGTCCCGAAGGAGTCGTGGGTGGCGGTCAGGGTGTGCAGGTCGCCCCAGCGCCAGTCGGCGGGGGTGTCGCCCAGCAGCTCGGTGAGTTCCTCCACGGCGGCGTCCATCGCGGCGGCCAGCACCGCGTCGCGTCCGCTGACCTCCTCGCCCTCCCACCAGGTCGAGTCGGGGTCCGCCAGCAGTCGGGACACCACGTGCATCCCGCGCGAGCGGCCGTCCATGTCGTGTTCCCCCAGTTCGTCGAAGAGCAGGGGAGGAGCTGGCGCCAGGTCGCGTTGTAGAACGCGGCGGCGGCGGAGTCGGGTTCGTTGCGGTGGTCCCAGTCGGTGAGGAGGTCCCGGGCCTCGGCCGTCGCGCCCTCGACCGGGACGTCCAGCAGGTACGGGGTGACCTCGAGCGCGCTGGTGTGGAGCGAGTCCACGAGGATCCGCTCCATGTCCGCGACGCCCACGGGGCCCTCGGCCGTCGCCTCGGCCAGGAGGTCGTTGATCCGCTGGCCCCGGTAGCCGTAGTTCCAGTCCGAGGTCAGGAAGTGCTCGTAGTCCTCGTCCACGACCGCCTCGTTGGCGGTGACGATCACCCCGGACTCCGGGTTGTACACGCTGGGCAGCTCGTCGAACGGCAGGAACTCCTCCTCCCAGTCGTACGCGGAGTCCCAGCCGGGGCGGGCCAGCGGCCGTCGCCCTCGCCCTGGACCGGGACCAGGCCGGGGGCCTGGTAGCCGATGTTGCCCTCGTCGTCCGCGTAGACGAGGTTCTGCGAGGGCACGTCGAACTTGCTCGCGGCCTCGCGGAAGGTCTCCCAGTCACGGGCGCGGTTCAGGGAGAAGATCGCGTCGGCGGTGGTGCCCGGCTGAAGCGCGGTCCAGCGCAGGGACACCTGGTAGGGGGACTCGTCTCCCTCGCGGGGGTTCTCCCCGATCTCGCGCAGGTCGGAGCCCGCGGCGGTGGTGGAGAGGATCGGGCCCCGGTGGGTGGACCGGATGGTCAGTTCGAGGTCCTCCCCGCCGGAGACCGCGATGGTCTCCTCGATGATCTCCAGGGGTCTCCGCTCCCCGTCCACCACGTACTCGTCGCCCTCGACCCGCTCCAGGTAGAGGTCCATGACGTCCGGGTTGAGGTTGGTGAAGCCCCAGGCGATGGACTCGTTCTGGCCGATGACCACGCCCGGCAGGCCCGCGAAGCTGAACCCGCTGGTGTCGAAGGGGCACTCCTCGGTGAGCTCCGTGCAGTGCAGCCCTGTCTGGTACCAGGTGGAGGGCATCGAGGCGCCCAGGTGCGGGTCGTTGGTGAGGAGCGGGGAGCCGGTCTCCGTGTGCTCGCCGGACACGACCCAGGAGTTGGATCCGAGGTCGGGGTCGTCGGAGGGGCCGAGGAGGTCCGGGACGGCGTCGTGCACGTCGGACAGGCCGCCGAGCGCCGCCAGGGCCTCCTCGGGGAGGTCGGGGGCGCGGCCCAGGTCGGCCTCGGAGTCGGACCCGGCGTGCTCGTCGGTGTCGGTGATGGTGGCGTGCTTGTCGGTCGGGTACGCCGGGTAGAGCTCCTCGATCAGTTCCTCGTCGAGGCCGTCCGCGAGGAGCAGGGCGCGCCGCGTCTCGTCCTGGAGGTTGCCGCCGAGGTCCCAGGCCATGGCCTTGAGCCAGGCGAGGCTGTCCGTGGGGGTCCACGGCTCCACGGTGTAGTCGTCCGCCGTGATGCCGAGGAGGCCGTACTCCAGGCTGGCGGAGAGGCCCTGGTTGTCCTCGATCCAGGCGTTCACCCCGGCCGCGTAGGCGTCCAGGTAGCGCCGGGTGTCCTCCTCCAGGAGGTCGTACTCCTGCTCGGCCACCCGTCGCCAGCCCATGGTGCGCAGGTAGACGTCGGTCTCCACCTGGCCGGGGCCGAAGAGCTCGGCGGTGCGGCCCGCCGTGACGTGCCTGCGGAAGTCCATCTCCCAGAACCGGTCCTGGGCGTGGGTGAACCCCTGGGCGACGAACAGGTCCTCGGCGTCGTCGGCGTACACGTGCGCCACGCCGTGCTCGTCCCGCAGCACGGTCACCGGGGAGCTGAGCTCGGACAGCGTCAGCTCCCCGGAGACCGTGGGGAACGACCTCCGTACCGCCCAGACGCCCAGGAGCGAGGCGATCAGCGCGAGTGACGCGACCGTGGCGACAAACCCCAGAAACACACGAAGAAGGACACGCTTCCGCATTACACCCATGTCGGAACACTAGGGTGTGCCGCCGCGAGCGTTCTAGGGATCGATCGCAGTCTATTTAATTGTTACCAAGTGGTAGAAAACTCTGTTCCCCCTGGCTGTGCGGGTGAACTCGCGCGGGTGCGGGAACGTGTCGGTGTCCGGGCGTGGAGGGCGCCGCCGGGGTCGGACCCGGATCGGTCGTGGTGCTCGGAGGATTCCGTGGCGGAACGGACCAATACCCCTGCCGTTCGGCCACGAATGGACCCTGAGGGGCGATTCGTCCAACCGGCGACAGACCCCGTCCGACCATCGAAGGGAACCCCCGCCATGACGTCAGTTCGTCGACGTGTCTCCGTGCTCCTGCTCTCCGTGCTCACCGCCTCCACGGTCCTCGGGTTCGCCGTCGCTCCTGCTCAGGCTGCCGCGACCCCCGCCGTCGGAGCCCCGTCGTCCTCGGGTGGGCTGCTCGGCGGGCTGGGCCTGTTCGGGGACGGCGGTCTGGTGACCGTCTTCATCGGCAACTACCAGATCAACAACTAGCGATCCCTTTCAGAGAGGCCGGAGTGGTGCACTCCGGTCCCTTTGTCCTGTCCAGAATATGGCTTTTAGTAAGTATGTGATTGCTATGTGTGATGTGCATCACGCAATCCTTCCGAACTTTCCCCACGAATCACCAGTGATCACAGACAAGCTATTGAAAGCGGTCATCCCACCCCACGGGGTGGCCGATCCGCTGGCGTGCTCCGCTCCCCGCCCGGAGCGCCCCGGACCCAGACACGCAATTCCCCGCAACCGCGCCCGCCACTGCTCCGGCAGGGGCGCCGACGCGATTGGAAGGTCCTCGATGACGAACACCGGCCGAGCCCGCCGACTGCCGCTCACGGCCGCCCAGAG
This sequence comes from Nocardiopsis eucommiae, assembly GCA_018388625.1. GTDB lineage: Bacteria > Actinomycetota > Actinomycetes > Streptosporangiales > Streptosporangiaceae > Nocardiopsis > Nocardiopsis eucommiae. The sequence continues at coordinate 487,370 of CP074402.1, forward strand.
CGGGCTCTGGTACGCGCAGCAGATGGACCCGGGAAACCCGGTGTACGCCATCGCGGAGTACCTGGAGCTGGACGGACCGCTGGACGTCGCGATCCTCGGCGCGGCCCTCCGCCAGGCGGTGCTGGAGACCGAGTCGCTCCACCTGCGCTTCGGTGAGGAGGACGGGGAGCCCTGGCAGGAGGTCCGTCGGCCCGAGGACTGGTGGCCCACCGTCGTGGACCTCACCTCCGAGCCCGACCCCGCGGAGGCGGCCCGCCGCTGGATGCGCGACGACCTCGCCCGAGCGCAGGACGTCCTGGGCGAGACCCTGTTCGCCGAGGTGATCTTCCGCCTCGGCGCGGAACACCACTTCGTCTACCAGCGCGTCCACCACCTGCTCCTGGACGGCTACGGGGCCATGCTGGTCCTGGGCCGGGTCACCGAGATCCACGACGCCCTGGCCGCCGGGACCGAGCCGGGCCCCAGCCCCTTCGGTTCGTTGAGCCGGCTGCTGGAGGAGGAGGCCGACTACCGGGAGGACGGCACCGAGGAGGCCGACCACCGCTTCTGGTCGGAGCGGATGGCCGACGCCCCGGACGCCGTGGGACTGGCCGGGGCACCCGTGCGCATGCCCACCAGCCTGTACAGGGTCACTGACGACCTCCCCGCGAGACCGCCGCGGGGCTCCAGGCCGCCGCGCGCGCCCAGCGCACCAGCCTGCCCACCGCGGTCCTCACGGCCACCGCCATCCACCTCCACCGCTTCACCGGCGCCCGGGACGTCGTCCTGGGCCTGCCGGTCACCACCCGCCGCACGTCGCACGCCCGTACGGTCCCGGCCACGGTCTCCAACATCATTCCGCTGCGGATCCGGGTCCGACCCGACCAGCCGGTGTCCGCACTCCTGCGGGAGGTGGCCGTGGAGACGCGGCTGGCGCTGCGGCACCAGCGCTACCGGAGCGAGGACCTGCGTCGCGGTGCGAACCTCGGCCGCCGCCTGACCGGACCGTCGGTGAACATCATCCCGGCCCTGGGACGGCTGGTCTTCGCCGGTCTCCCGGCCACCACGCACAACCTCTCGGTCGGCCCCGTCGAGGACCTGTCCGTCATCTTCCACGGCCTCGGCGCCACGGAGGACGTCCGCGTCGACTTCGACGGCAGCCCCGACCTGTACACGCGCGCCGAACTGGTCGACCACCAGCGCCGCCTGTTCGCCGTCATGCGCGCCATGGCCGAGGACCCCTCCGCACCGGTGGGGGCCCTGGAGGTCCGCACCGCAGAGGAGCGGCGGCGCGGGCCGAGCGTGAGCGAAGGCCCGGCGCGGGCACTGCCCGACCTGACGGTCGCGGACGAGTTCGCGATCACCGCGTCCCGGTTCCCCGAGAGCACCGCGGTCGTCGCGCCGGACGGCCGCCTCACCTTCGCGGACCTGGACGCCCGGTCCGACCGCTGGGCCGACCACCTCGTCGCGCTCGGCGCCGCCCCCGGGCGCGTGGTGGGGCTCCGGCTGGGACGCCACACCGACCTCGCCGTCGCCCAGCTGGCGGTGCTCAAGGCCGGTGCCGTCTGCCTGCCGCTCGACCCCTCCTACCCCCGGGGCCGACTGGCCGCGATGGTGCGGGACGCCCGTCCGGACCTCGTGCTCGCGCACGGCGACACCCTGTCCGAGTCCGAGGAGGGAGCCCCCGAGGACGCCCCTCGGACCGTCCTGATGGACGACCCGGCCACCAGGGCCGCCGTCGAGGACGGGCCGCGCCAGCCCGCCCCGGAGCGGCCCCGCCCCGTCACCGGGGCCGACCTCGCGTACGTCATCTACACCTCCGGTTCCACGGGCACTCCCAAGGGGTCGCCGTGGAGCACCGGTCGCTGCTCAACCTCCTGCACTCACACCGCGCGCTCGTCTTCACCCCCGCCCGTGAGCGCCACGGTCGGGCGCTGCGGGTGGCCCACACCGCCGGGCTCTCGTTCGACGCCTCCTGGGACCCCTTCCTGTGGATGGTCGACGGACACGAGCTGCACCTGGTCGAGGACGAGGTCCGCCGCGACCCCCAGAGACTCGTCGCCCACCTGCGTGAACACGGTCTCGAAGCCGTCGAGACCACACCCTCCTTCGTCCGCGCGCTGCTGGCCGAGGGGCTCGCGGAGCCCGGCGGCCCCACCGTCGTCGCCCTGGGCGGGGAGGCGGTGGACGCCGACCTGTGGAACACGCTCGCGGCGCTCGAACACGTCACCGCCCTCAACCTCTACGGACCCACCGAGACCACGGTCGACAGCCTCACCGCGCCCGTCACCCCGGACCGCCACCCGCACATCGGGGTGGCGGTCGCCAACTCCCGCGCGTACGTCCTGGACGCGGGTCTGCGGCCCGTCCCGCCCGGCGCCACCGGCGAACTGTACGTCTCGGGAGCGTCCGTCGCGCGCGGTTACCTCGGCCGCCCGGGGCTGACCGCCGAGCGCTTCGTCGCGGACCCGTTCGCCGCCGACGGAAGCCGCATGTACCGCACCGGGGACCTGGTCTCACCCGGGGCCGACCACGCCCTGCGGTTCCTCGGTCGCGCCGACGACCAGGTCAAGGTGCGCGGGGTGCGCGTCGAACCGGCCGAGGTCGAGGCCGTGGTCCGGGAGTGCCCCGGTGTGCGGCGGGCCGCCGTGATCGTCGTGGGCGACGGCGCGGACACCCGACTGGTGGCCTACGTGGTCACGGACGATCCCTCCGACGCGGCCACGGCCACGGACACTGACGCGGCCACGGCCACGGCCACGGCCACGGCCACGGACGCGGTCCGCGCGTACGCCTCCGAACGCCTGCCCGCGTTCATGGTGCCCTCCGCTACCGTCCGGGTCCCCGAACTGCCGCTGACCCCCAGCGGCAAGCTCGACCGCGCCGCCCTGCCCCTGCCCTCCGGCGGATCCGGCTCCCGCAGGGCGCCGCGCGACGAGCGCGAGCGCAGGCTCTGCGCGCTCTTCGCCGAGGCGGTCGGGGTCGAGGGCGTCGGTGTGGACGACGACTTCTTCGCTCTGGGCGGCCACTCCCTGCTGGCCACCCGCCTGATCGGGCGGATCCGCGCCGAGTTCGGCGCGGCCCCCACCATCCGTGAACTCTTCGAGAACCCGACCGTGGCCGGGTTGGCCGGGGTGCTCCCCGACGGGGCCGGGACCGCACCGAGGCTGGAGGCGCGGGAGCGCCCCGAGGTGGTGCCGCTGTCGCACGCCCAGCGCGGACTCTGGTTCCTCAACCGGTACGCACCCGACTCCGGCGCCTACAACATCCCGGCCGCGCTCCGGCTGCGCGGCGAGCTGGACACCGGGGCCCTGCGTGCCGCGCTGGACGACCTGGTGGAGCGCCACGAGACCCTCCGCACCGTGTTCCCGCTGCACGGGGAGGAGCCCCGCCAGCACGTCCTGGCTCCGGGCGAGAGCCCCTCGACTTCGCCGCCGTGGCGTGCCCAGAGCACGACCTGGAGCGGGTGATCGCGGCCGAGGCGGGCCGGGGCCTGGACACCTCCGTGGAGACGCCGCTGCGCGTGCGGCTCCTGAGGGTCGGTGACCGCGACCACGTCCTGCTGCTGGTCCTGCACCACATCGCCGGTGACGGATGGTCGCTGGGACCCCTCGCCCGGGACCTGTCCGACGCCTACTCCGCCCGTTCGCGGGGGCGGGCCCCCGACTGGGAGCCCCTCCCCGTCCAGTACGCCGACCACACGCTCTGGCGGAACGAGGTGCTCGGCGCGGACGACGACCCGGGGAGCGAGCTCTCCCGTCAGCTCGCCCACTGGCGCGAGGCCCTGCGCGGGGCCCCGGAGGAGACGGTCCTGCCCGTGGACCGCGCCCGCCCGGAACGGTCCAGCGGGCGCGGCGGCTCGGTCCCGCTGCGCCTGTCATCCGAACTCCACGAGCGCCTCGGCGCTCTCGGGGACCGGCACGGCGCGAGCCTGTTCATGGTGCTCAACGCGGGCCTCACCGCACTGCTCTCACGTCTGGGAGCGGGCAGCGACCTCACGGTGGGCACACCCACGGCGGGCCGCACGGAGGCCGAGCTCGACGACCTCGTCGGCTTCTTCGTGAACACGGTCGCCATCCGGACGCGGACGTCCGGAAATCCGACCTTCGATGACCTGGTCATCCGATCCAGGCAGGCCTGCCTCGCCGCCTTCGCCCACCAGGACGCCCCCTTCGACCGCGTCGTCGAGGAGCTGCGTCCGACCCGCCTCGGCTCACGGCCACCGCTCTTCCAGGTGATGCTCGCCCTCCAGAACCTCCCGGCCGCGCGGGCGTCCCTGGGCGACCTCGACACCACGGTGATGGACGGCGTCGGCACCCGGCAGGCCAAGTTCGACCTCACCTTCAACCTGACGGAGCACCTCGGTTCCGGCGGAGTCGCGGACGGGCTCCTCGGTGACCTGGAGTACGACGCCGACCTCTTCGACGAGGGCACCGCCCGCTCCATCGCCGCCCGGTTCACGCACCTCCTCGCGGTCCTGGCCGAGGCTCCGGAGCGCGCCATCGAGGACGCGGAGCTCCTCCTGCCGGGGGAGCGGGCGGAACTGGACGAGGGTTCGGCGGGACCGGACCGCCCCGGGGCCGCGGACTCGATCCTGGAGGCCTTCGAGGCCCAGGTCCTGTGCACGCCCGACCGGACCGCCGTGGTCGCGGGCGACCACTCCCTGACCTTCGCCGAGCTGGACGCCCGCGCCGAGAGCCTGGCCCGCCTCCTGGCCGACCGGGGCGCCGGACCCGGCTCGACCGTGGCGACGGTGCTGCCGCGCTCCGTCGACCTCGCGGTGGCGCTCCTGGGCGTGCTCCGCAGCGGGGCCGCCCTCCTGCCCGTCGACACCTCCTACCCCCGCGAGCGGATCGACCACATGTTCGCGGACGCCCGGCCCGAGCACGTCCTCATGACGACGGGCCACCGCACGCGCGTTCCCGCCGACAGCACCGTGCTGTACGTCGACGCGCTGCCGCTGGACACACCGACGCTCCGGGTGCCGGACCGGCCCGGCCCCCGCGACACGGCCTACGTCGTCTACACCTCCGGATCCACCGGGCGCCCCAAGGGCGTCGTGGTCGAGCACCGCTCGCTCGCCAACCTGCTCCACTCGCACCGGGAGCGCGTCTTCGGCCCCGCCGTCGCCGCCGTGGGCCGACCCCTGCGGGTCGCGCACACGGCCGGGGTGTCCTTCGACGCCTCGTGGGACCCGTTCCTGTGGATGGTGGACGGCCACGAACTCCACATCGTGCAGGACCCCGTGAGAGGGGACGCCGAACGACTCGTCGCGCTCCTGCGCGAACGCGGGGTGGACGCCGTCGAGACGACGCCCTCCTACGCCCGGCAGCTCGTGGCGCTGGGGCTCTTCGACGGCGGTACCGGGCCGCGCGTGCTCGCCCTGGGCGGCGAGCCCGTCGACGCCCGGCTCTGGGCCGAGCTGCGCGAGGTCCCCGGCCTGACCGCGCACAACCTGTACGGGCCGACCGAGTGCACCGTCGACAGCGTCACCGCCCGCTCCGACGACGAGGCCGAGCCGGTGATCGGCGGACCCATCGCCAACACCGGTGCCCGGGTCCTGGACGGCGGGCTCCGCCCGGTCCCCGCGGGGTCGTCGGAGAGCTCTACCTCAGCGGGGCCGGGGTCGCGCGCGGTTACCTCGGCCGCCCGGGGCTGACCGCCGAGCGCTTCGTCGCGGACCCGTTCGCCGCCGACGGAAGCCGCATGTACCGCACCGGGGACCTGGTCACCCGCCGGTCCGACGGGGCGCTGCGCTACGTCGGCCGCGCCGACGGACAGGTCAAGGTGCGCGGCCACCGGATCGAACTCGGTGAGGTCGAGGCCGTCGTGGCCGAACACCCCGACGTCGCCCAGGCGGCCGTGGTGCTCACCCGCACCCGCGACGGGGACGCGCGGCTGGCCGCCTTCGTCACCGCGCGCCCCGGCGGGCGCCCCGACACCCGGGGGTCCGCGACCACGCGGCGCGCAGGCTTCCCGCCGCCATGCTGCCCGGGGTGGTGATGGTGCTGCCCGAACTCCCGCTGACGCCCAACGGCAAGCTGGACCGGGCGGCGCTGCCCGAACCCGAGGCCGTCACCGGCGGCGGACGCGGACCGCGCAACCACGACGAGACCGTGCTGTGCGAGCTGTTCGCCAAGGTCCTGGAGGTGCCCGAGGTCGGCATCGACGACGACTTCTTCGCCCTCGGCGGCCACTCGCTCCTCGCGGTGCGCCTGGTGGCCCGGATCCGTCACACGGTCGGCGCGGAGGTCTCAGTGCGCACGCTCTTCGAGGCACCGACCGTCGCGGGTCTGGCCGCCGCGCTCGGCACCGGACGCCGGTCCAGGCCCCCGCTGCGACCGACGCCCCGGCCCGCGCGGATCCCGCTCTCCTTCGCCCAGCGCAGGCTGTGGTTCCTCAACCGGCTGGACCCCTCGGCGGCCCTCTACAACCTGCCGATGGCCGTGCGGATCACCGGTGAGCTGGACACCGAGGCGCTGCGCGGGGCCCTGGACGACGTCTCCGCGCGCCACGAGAGCCTGCGCACGGTCTTCCCCGACATCGACGGAGAGCCCCTCCAGCACGTATTGCCCCCGAGGCGGTCACCCCGGGCGGCGCGTGCGTCGAGGTCGCCTCCGAGGAGGAACTGCGACGCGCCCTGGCCCGCGAGGCGGGGCGGGGCTTCGACCTGGCCGTCGAGACACCCCTGCGGGGCCACCTGTTCAGGGTGGGGCGTGAGCACGTCCTGCTGCTGGTCCTGCACCACATCGCCGGGGACGGATGGTCGACCGCCCCCTGGCGCGGGACCTCTCCATGGCCTACACCGCCCGTGTGCACGGCACCGCGCCCCTCGCCCGCGACCTGCCGGTGCAGTACGCGGACTACACGCTCTGGCAGCGCGAGGTCCTGGGCGACGAAGGCGACCCCGAGAGCGCGATCCGGCACAGCCTGGACGCCTGGGAGCGGCGGCTGTCCGGCGCCCCGGACGAGGTGCGGCTGCCCTCCGACAGGCCCCGTCCCGCCACGGCCTCCCCGCCCTCCGCGAGCACGGGGTGGAGATCGGCGCGGACCTGCACGAACGCCTGCTGCGGTTGGCCCGGTCCACGTCCACGAGCCTGTTCATGGTCCTCCAGGCCGGGCTCGCCGCCCTGCACACCCGCCTGGGCGCGGGCGACGACATCGTCATCGGAAGCCCGGTCGCGGGGCGCACCGACCCCGCCCTGGACGACCTGGTCGGCTTCTTCGTCAACACGCTGCCGCTCCGCACCGACACCTCCGGCAACCCGACCTTCACCGACCTGCTGGCGCGGGTGCGCGACGCCGACCTCGACGCCTTCGACGACCAGGAGGTGCCCTTCGAACAGATCGTGGAGCGGCTCAACCCCTCCCGCGCGCTCGGACGGCACCCCCTGTTCCAGACCGCCCTCACCCTCCAGAACAACGAGACGCCCACCATGGAGCTCTCCGGGCTGGACGTGCGCCCCGAACCGGGAGCCCCGGCGCTGGGCGCCAAGTTCGACCTCTCCTTCGACCTGGCCGAACAGGCCGGACCGCTGGGCGGCGCCGCCGGTGTCACCGGCACGCTGGAGTACAACAGCGCGATGTTCGACCCGGGAACGGCACGGCGCCTCGTGGAGCGCTACGTCCGGTTGCTCGACGCGGCCACCCGGACACCCGGGGCCCGCCTCGGCCGCCTGGAGATCCTCTCCGGCGAGGAGCGGGAGGGACTCCTGGCGGACGGCCACGGCCTGCGCAGGGAGCTCCCGGTCGAGACCGTCGTGGAGCTGTTCGAGGAGCAGGTCCGGCGCACCCCCGACGCGACCGCCCTGGTCTGCGGGGAGGAACGGCTCAGCTTCGCCGCGCTCGAACGCCGCGCCAACTGCCTGGCCCGTTCGCTGGTCAAGCTCGGGAACGGCCCCGGCGACGTGGTCGCCGTCCTCCTCCAGCGTTCGGTGGAGACGGTGGTGAGCCTCCTGGGCGTGCTCAAGAGCGGCGCCGCCTACCTGCCCCTCGACCCGGACCACCCGGACGAGCGGTTGGCCACCATGCTGGCGGACGCCGCTCCGGGGCTGGTGCTCACCGACTCCTCACTCGCCCACCGGGTCCCCGACGCCCCGCTGGTGCGGGACGTGGACGCCATCACCGACAAGCACGGCGACTGCCACTGCGGCACCGCGGGCGCGCTCACCGACCGTGAACGGGTCCGCCCGCTCACCGCCTCGGACATCGTGTACGTCATCTACACCTCCGGCTCCACCGGCAGGCCGAAGGGCGTCGAGGTCGAGCACGGGTCGTTGGTCAACCTCTTCCTGAGCCACCAGGAGGAGCTGTTCACCCCGGTCAGCGAGGATCTGGGCCGCAAGCTCCGCGTCGCGCACACGGCGGGGGTGGCCTTCGACGCCTCCTGGGACCCGATCCTCTGGCTGGTCGACGGGCACGAGCTGCACGTGGTCGAGGACGCGGTGCGCCGGGACCCGGCCGGGCTCTCCGACTACCTGACACGGCACCGGGTGGACTCCGTCGAGACCACCCCCAGCTACGCCCGCAGGCTCATCGCCGAGGGTGTGCTCGACCACGCGGACGCGCTCTCGGTGGTGGCGCTCGGCGGGGAGGCGGTCGACGCCGACCTCTGGGACGACCTGACCCGCCGCCCGGGCGTGCGCGCCTACAACTTCTACGGTCCCACCGAGACCACCGTGGACGCCGTCATCGCGGGTATCCGCGGGGAGGACGGCCCGACCATCGGCAGGCCGGTGGGCAACATCCGGGTGTACGTGCTCGACGGCGGACTCCAGCCCGCGCCCGTGGGCGCCCTCGGTGAGCTCTACATCGCCGGGGCCGGGCTGGCGCGCGGGTACCGCAGCCGCCCCGGCATGACGGGGGAGCGGTTCGTGGCCGACCCCTTCGCCGCCGCCGGCGGACGCATGTACCGGACCGGGGACCTGGTCCGGTGGCGCGCCGACGGCACGCTGGAGTTCGTCGGCCGCGCCGACGACCAGGTCAAGCTCCGGGGCTTCCGGATCGAACCCGGGGAGATCAGGGCGACGCTGGTGGACCACCCCGGCGTGGCCGAGGCCGCCGTGCTGGTCCGCCGCACGGCGGCCGGGGACGCGAGGCTCGTGGCCTACCCGGTACCGCTCGTCCACCCCGGACCCACCGACGCCGAGCTGCGGCGACACCTGGCCGCGCGGCTGCCCGAGTACATGGTCCCGGCGGTGTTCGTCCGTCTGGAGTCCCTGCCCCTGACCGTGAACGGCAAGGTCGACGGCGCGGCCCTGCCCGACCCCGCCGAGCACGCCCCCAGGTCACCGGGGCTCCCCAGACACGGCGCGAGATCCGGATGTGCGCGCTGTTCGCTGAGGTCCTGGACCTACCGAGGGTCGGCGTGCACGACGGGTTCTTCGAGCTGGGCGGGCACTCCCTGCTCGCCGCGCGCCTCGTGCGACGGGCCAGCGCGGCCCTGGGCCAGGAGGTCACGGTGCCCATGCTCTTCCAGAACCCCACAGTCGCCGGACTCATCCAGGCGGCGGACGGGGAGACCACCGGGACGGGGCTCGGGCGGATCCTGCCGATCCGGCCCACCGGCGAGGGCGCACCGCTGTTCTGCGTGCACCCCGCCGGAGGGCTCGCCTGGCCCTACGCGGGGCTGGCACGGCACATCGGGGCCGAGCACCCCGTGTACGGACTCCAGGCCCCCGGGCTCAGCCCCGGCGACCGGACCGAGCACGCCACCGACCTGCGGTCGCTCACCGAGGACTACGCCGCGCGCATCCGCGAGATCCAGCCGGAGGGCCCCTACCACCTGCTCGGGTGGTCCTTCGGCGGCAACATCGCGCACGCGCTCGCCGGGCACCTCCGGGAGACCGGTGACGAGGTGGCCACCCTGGCCCTGCTGGACTCGCACCCGTTCGGCCAGTCCGCCGACGCGGGCTTCGACGACGACACCCAGGTCCTCGACGCGCTGCTCCGGGCCATCGGCTACGGCGAGGACGCCGACCGCCTGGGCGACTCCCCGACGACCGGGGACGCCATCGCCGTGTTCCGGCGCCACGGCGACCCCCTCGGAGAGCTCTCCGAGGACGCGGTCGAGGCCATGCTCCTCGGCTTCGACCGGCAGGTCTCCCTGCTGCGCCGGGGCGAGCCGCCCGTCTTCGACGGAGACCTCCTCTTCTTCACCGCGACGCTCGACGGCGTCCCCGGAGTCGACCTCGCGCGGACCTGGCGCCCCTACGTCGAGGGCCGGATCGACGACCACGACGTGACCTGCACGCACGCGCTCATGACCACACCGGAGGCGCTGTCAGTGATCGGCCCGGTCGTCGCCGACCGGATCGCCCGCTCCCTGGCGCACCGCCGCTGACCCCCACGCACCACCGACAACCCGCGGCCCGCGATCGCGCGCCGCTCGGACAGAAGGGCACACCATGCAGAACCCGTTCGACGACACCGACGCCTCCTTCCTGGTCCTGGTCAACGCCGAGGACCAGCACTCCCTGTGGCCCGCCTTCGTCCCGGTCCCCGCCGGCTGGGTCGTGCGCCACGGCCCCGCCGAGCGCCAGGAGTGCCTGACCTACATCGACACCCACTGGACGGACATGCGACCCCACCGGGTCCGCCAGCTCGACGCCGCCTGAGATACCCGGGCCCGGCCGTGCGGCCGGGCCCCGACCACGAAGGGAGTGACGTGGGGGACGACCATGTCATCGACGTCGAGGGACTGACGAAGTCCTTCGGGGGACACCGCGCGCTGCGGGGCATCGACCTGGCCGTGCCGCGCGGGCACGTCCTGGGGCTGCTCGGCCCCAACGGGGCGGGCAAGACCACCACCGTCCGTGTGCTGACCACCCTGCTCCGGCCGGACGGCGGCCGGGTCCGGGTCGCCGGTCACGACGTGGTGGCCGACCCCGGCGCGGTCCGCCGCAGCATCGGGCTCTCCGGCCAGTACGCGGCCGTGGACGAGAAGCTCACGGGCTTCGAGAACCTGCGCATGGTGGGGCGCCTGTACGGGATGAACCGCGCGCAGGCGGCCGAGCGCGCCCGGGAACTGCTGCGGCGCTTCCGGCTCTGGGACGTCGCGGACCAGCGTTCGGGCGCCTACTCGGGCGGGATGCGGCGACGCCTGGACCTGGCCGGGGCCCTGGTGGCCCGGCCCGAGGTGGTCGTGCTCGACGAACCCACGACCGGCCTGGACCCGCGCGGGCGCCTGGACACGTGGGAGATCGTCTCCACCCTCGTGGAGGACGGGACCACGGTCCTGCTGACCACGCAGTACCTGGAGGAGGCCGACCAGCTCTCGGACACCATCGTGGTCATCGACCGGGGAACGGTCATCGCCCGGGGCAGCGCGGACGCGCTCAAGGAGCACATGGGCGGGGCGCGGATGGACTTCGTCCTCGCGGACGCGGCCGACCTGGAGTCGGCCGCCGGGATCGTCGCGGACCACGGCAACGGCCGGCCCGAGACGGACCCGGGAGCCCGGAGGCTCTCCGTGGGCACCTCCGAGGGACAGGAGGCGCTGACCGGGGCGTTGGCCGCGCTGCGCCGCGGCGGCGTCCCCGTGGTGGAGGTGGCGCTGCGCCGCCCCACCCTGGACGAGGTGTTCCTCGAACTCACCGGCCGGGACGAGCCCGCCTCCCTGGTGGGAGGGCACCGGTGAACGTACTGGCGAGATCGGTGAGCGACAGCGGCGTCGTCGCCCACCGCAACCTGCTCCATGTCGTGCGCACCCCGGGATCCATGGTCGCGGGGGTCATCCAGCCGGTGATGTTCGTCCTGCTGCTCGCCTTCGTCTTCGGCGGCAGCCTGGGCGGCGCGCAGTACCGCGAGTTCCTCATCGGGGGCATCTTCGCGCAGACCCTGCTGTTCAACTCGTCCTTCACGGCGGTCGGGCTGGCCAACGACCTCCAGCAGGGCATCGTGGACCGCTACCGGTCGCTGCCGATGTCCCGGATCGCCGTCATTCTGGGCCGGACCCTCTCGGACCTGGCGACGAGCTCCCTGTCGCTGCTGGTCACGGCCGCGTGCGGGCTCGCGATCGGGTGGCGGGTCACCACGGGGGCGAGTGAGGTGCTCCTGGGCGTGGCCCTCCTGCTCTTCTTCGCCTTCGCGACCTCGTGGATCGGTGTGTTCATCGCGCTGACCGCCCGCAGCGTCGAGGTGGCCCAGAGCCTGGGCCTGGTCTGGCTGTTCCCGGTCGCCTTCGTGTCGGGCGCGTTCGTCTCCATCGAGGGCATGCCCGCTCCGCTGCGGGTCGTCGCGGAGTGGAACCCGGTCACCGCCGTCGCCTCGGCCGCCAGGGAACTCTTCGGCAACGCCCCGCCGCCGGGACTGGCACAGCCGACCGGGTGGCCCGCCGAGAACGCGGTGCTGTACGCGGTGCTGTCCTCGGCCGTGGTCATCGCGGTCTTCGCCCCGCTGGCCCTGCGCCGCTACGTGCTCATCAGCGCCCGCTGACCCACGGGGCGCGGAGGCGGAGCGCGACAGCCCGCCCCCGCGCCCCGTGGCCGCCGGACCACGGGGTGCCTCCCCGTACTCAGGCCCGGGGCGCGGGGTCCTCCTTGAAGGAGCGCAGGAGCAGGGGGACGCACAGGAAGACGGCGGCTCCCATGGCGGCGAAGTAGGCGGGGGCGGACAGGTCCAGGAGGGCTCCGCCCAGGACGGGGCCGACGAAGAACCCGAGGTAGCGGAGTTCGGACAGGCCGAAGTAGGCGCCCTTGCGGTCGTCCGTGGCCAGGGAGTGCACGGCCACGTCCGGCAGGGGCAGCAGGATCGCCTCGCCCAGGGTCCAGAACACGATGGCCACGTACAGAAGGACCACGTCGGTCGTGCCCAGCCACACGCAGACGAAGGCGACCGCGAAGAACACGCACCCCAGGGTCACCAACGGCCCCCGGGGAGGCGCTCGGACAGCCAGATCACCGGGGGCTGCACCGCCAGGGCCAGGGCGGCGTTCAGCACCAGCAACGAGGCGAACAGGTACTCCGTCCGGTCGCCGTAGGCGCCCTTCATGTACAGCGGGATGGACGTGTCCATCTGGGCCATGACCAGGAAGACCACCGCTCCGGCGCCGATGGCGGCCCTCAGGTGGCGGTCACGCAGGGCGTCGGTCCACGGAACCGGGGTCGTGCTCCTGGAGGAGGTCTCCAAGCGCGCCAACTCCGCGCCGCGCACCATCACCACTGACAGGTAGAGCGCGAAGAAGGCCGCCGGGGCGAGGAAGAACGCCGCGGGACCCACGTGGAACAGGACCCCGCCCACGGCCGGTCCGACGATCGCACCGATGCACAGGGTGATGTAGCGGACCCGGAAGATCCGGCCGTCGCCGGTGTCGGACAGGGAGAGCAGCTTCTTCATGCTCGGCTCGACCATCGTGCGCGCCACGCCCAGGCCGAGGAAGAGCACCACGACGGCGGCGGGAGCGGAGGCCAGCGCCAGCGCCGAGTAGACCGCCACGTTCAACAGCAGTCCCCACCGCATGAGCCGGACCGCGCCGAACCGGTCGGCCGCCGTGCCGCTGAGGAGACCGCCGAACGCGGCGATCAGCGGGATGCCGCCGACCACCGCGCCGATCCCCGCGGCGGACAGCTCCGTCCGGTCCGCGAGGTAGAGCGCGGCGAAGGGCAGCGCGGCGAAGAAGGCCATGGAGTTGAGGAGCGAACCCAGCACGAGCGTGCGTTCGTCACGGCTGAACCGCCACGGGGAACGGGGCCGACCGGTCGGGTTCACGGGGACTCCAGGGGTGGGCCGGGGAGCGGCCACTCTAGGCGCCGGTACCGACAGTCGACCCGCCCTCCCGGAAGCGGTGCCTTCCCCGCCGGGGTCAGCCGAGGATCAGCCTCGTCGTCGATTCGCCCGCCCAGACACACCAGGCTTCCAACCGACAAGACTCAGGTGGTGTTAGATCCCCCGGAACCAGGAGAGGATCCCTCCAAGCCTTCATCGAGCGCGGTCAAGACCCTCTCCAGAGCAGTTTCCGGTGTCTCGTGCTCCCACACTCGGACGACTGTCCACCCTTGGGCGCGCAGCTTTTCGTTCGTGTCGGTGTCGCGCGCCTGATTTCCCTCGATCTTGTCGCGCCAGAATTCCGCTCTCCGCTTGGCCGGGCGATGGTGCTCGGGACACCCGTGCCAGTAGCAGCCGTCCACGAAGACAGCGACACGCGCCTTTCGGAAAACGACATCGGCGGTCCGCGCCAGTTCCGGCAGCGGTCGGGCGTTGACGCGGTAACGAAGGCCTCGCGCATGCAGGAGTGATCGAAGGAGCAATTCAGGACCGGTGTCACGTCCCTTGTTCGCTCTCATACTCGCGCGTGCCGCCTCCGAAGTCGCTGTGGAGTCGGTCGGAAGGACCCGGTCCCTGACCAATCCGGCCGCACGGGCGAGGTGCCACGCCCGCGCCAAGTTGGCGGCGCGTGTGTCGGCATCGACCTCTCCCAGGTAGCGTTCGCGGGTTCGTCCGTTCTCCGACCATCGCAAGTAGGCGCGGATACGACGAGTGCGGTCATACACCCGTAGAGCGACCGACCCGGTCGCCTCAGTCCCGTCCGAGACGACGACCACACGACGACCACGTCCTCCGACCGCTCGATCCTGTTCCGCCGACCGAGCCGCGCGCGTCATCCCCGGGCGAGGTCGCCAGGCTCGTGGAGGCGGGGGCGGTCACCCCAGCCTCGTTGCGCACGTCCCGTGGACAAGGCTCAAGCCCCCGCTTCTTCGAGCGCGTTCTTCACAGCGTCCGCGAAGACCCGACCAAGTCGCACCGGGACGGCGTTCCCCAGTTGGCGCATCTTCTCACCACGGGGCCCGGCCAGTTCCCATTCGTCAGGGAAGGTCATCACCCTGGCAGTCTCCCGCACCGTCATGTACCGGTAGCCCGCCCCGTCGAACGTGGGGTCGTCCAGGCGCATCACTGACTCACCACCCGGCACCCCATGCACACCAGCCTTGACCGTCTTCGCGGGACGATCCAGCTCGTTGGGGGTGTGCCCGGTGTAGATTCGCGCCCCAGGCCAACCAACGTGGTCAGGGACTCCGTCGACGAGCAGCTTCCCTCGCACAGCCTCCTCCGGGACGGGCGGCAGAGGCACGCCCTCATTCTCATCGACGCCCCTGATCGCGTCCCTGAGCGTCCGCCAAGGGCGCAGCCCATCCGACATGAAACCGGGAGGGCGCAGGTCAGCCATCACCCTCTCCCGCGTCGTGTCGATACCAGGCGCGTCGTCATGTCGCTTCCAGTAAGTCCCATCGTGCATGGACTCGATCAGCGCGGTCTCCGAGTACTCGGGGACGGGCTGGTGGCGAGCCCAGTCCACACCCAGGTCGGATCGGAAGGCGACGATGATGACGCGATGACGAATCTGGGGCACGCCGTAGTCCGCGGCGTTCACAGGAACGTGCACCACGTGATAGCGCTCGGTGGGGTCCACCGAGCCATTCGCGAGGCGATCCCGTAGGACGGCGTCATGCTCCTCCCAAGTGGCACCCTCCGCCCGCCGCACGAACGGCAAACTCATCTCCCGCTTGATGTACTCGAAATAAGGGCGGAAAGTAGTCCGGAGCAGGCCCCGAACGTTCTCACAAACGACGGCCTTCGGGCGCATCTCGCGGATCGCCCGGAACATCTCAGGGAACATGTTCCGTTCGTCCTCGTCCCCCCTCGCCACACCCCCGAGGCTGAAGGGCTGACAGGGTGGTCCGCCCGCGAGGACGTCGACCCCGGCAGGAGCCAAGAACTCGAAGGAAGGGATGTCCCGCACATCACCCGGGACCAACGGCCAACCCGTCGCCCGAGACCCGTACGCCGAGCCAGGACCAGGAACGGAGGTGTCCGAGGGTTCCCGGAGCGTCGCCCCGTTGACGGTCAGCGTCTCCACGGCCCGCTTGGCGAACTCGTTGACGAGAAGCGGTCGGAAACCGGCCCCATGCACAGCCATCGCGAGCCCGCCGCCCCCTGCGAACAGCTCTACAGACTTCCGGTCCATGTTCGGTCCCCCCAGCAGCTCAGTGATGGTCAAACCATACCGCGGAATGGTCCCTCACTGTTCATTGTCCACACGATTGTGATCTAAGTCGTCTAAAGTCGGATCGAGTGGCCTGTGGACGAAAATTCCGGCGGAGCTTCAAAAGAACGGAAATAAAATGGGTGAGAATTTCTCGGAGGGTCAGGTGGACTCTAAAGCCACGCCCGGGTGGGTGTACGACCCTTTGAAGAGAGAAAATCTTGGCCGCAGTGTTCTATGGGCGCTCGTCGCCTCGAATCCTGTGCCGTTGGGTGATATTCCCCAATTTCCGGGTTGCGGAATTTACGCCCTCTATTACACGGGTGACAGTGAACTTTACGAGCCCATCTCGTCCCTGGAGCTCCAAGTTCCGATTTACGTAGGTAAAGCAGACCCTTCGGGGTCGCGAAAGGGGGAGAGGTGCATCGGGCCTGGGGGGTTCCGTCTGCGGGATCGGCTCAATAAGCACGCGCGAACCATCGAAGCAGCGAAAAACCTGGACCTGATTGATTTCCAGGCTCGCTATCTGCCAGCAGACGATCTCTTCACCCCGATGGCTGAAAGGCTGATGATCTCGGAGCTCAAGCCCGTTTGGAACATGATTCTCGAAGGATTCGGCGTCAATCCACCAGGGAAGAAAAGGATTGAGGGGCGTCGGCCCAAGTGGCACCAGGTACATCCCGGGGTGTCCTGGGCCGAGGGCATGCCCGAGCGTCCGGGAGGAGCCCCGAAGCTAGAAGAGGAAGTCAGGCTGCATCTGAAGACTCATGGGCCGGAGCGCAAATCCGCGAGCGGAGTCCCTCTGAACCTCGTCCCCCCACGCATAGGGCCCCAGTGACTCGGACCACACGGCGCCAGGCGTCCGGGCGCGGGCCTGCGCGAGCGGTCGCTGCTCGGCGCGAACGGGCGCGTGCACCGGGCACTGCTGGACCGGGCACGGAACTGGGCCGCGAGGACGGGTTCGCGACCCTGCTCGAGTACAACCGCGGCCACGACCAGGCCTGCTGGCGGGACCCGCCGGCCGCGCTCGTGGCCCTCACCGGCGACTGGCCGCGCTAGACGACCTCGCGGAGCGCGGCGACGAGGTCCGCGGCGGGCAGCTCGCGTGCCCGACGGAACCCGGTCCCCGCCCACAGGGCCATGCCCCCGGTGTCACCGGCCCGCGCCGCGGCGGCGCGCAGCGGCTTCGTCATGTGGTGCACCTCGGGGTAGGCCGCGGGCGCGTCCGGGTGCTCGGTCATGAACCGGTTGGTGAGGCCGCGCGCCGGGCGGCCGGTGAACGCCCGGGTCAGTGAGGTCCCGGTGAAGGACGGGTCGGCCAGCGCGGCCTTGTGCGCGGGCTGCGCGCCGCTCTCCGGGCACCGGAGGAAGGCCGTGCCCAGCTGGACGGCGGTGGCTCCCGAGGTCAGGGCGGCGGCGACGTCCTCCTCGGTCATGATCCCCCGGCGGCGATCACCGGCACCTCGACGGCGCCCACCACCTCGGGCAGCAGGGAGAGCAGGGGCCGGTCGTCGCCCCGGGCGGGGTCGAAGGTGGCGCGGTGCCCGCCCGCCTCCACTCCCTGGACGCACACCCCGTCGGCACCCCGGGCCACGGCGGTCCGGGCCTCCTCGACGGTGGTGGCGGTGACGACCGTGGCCGAACCCGCGTCGCGCAGCCGCTCCAGCACCCTTGTGGAGGGGCAGCCGAAGGTGAAGCTCACGACGCTGACGGGGAGCCCACCAACAGGTCGATCTTGGCGTCCCAGGCGTCGTCGTCGTACGTGGACGGGCCCACCTCGGCCCCGTGCCGCACGGACTCCGCCGCGAGGTCCCTCCGGTAGCCGTCGAGCACGGACACCGGAGCCGGTGCACCGGAGGGGACGAACACGTTCACGCCGAACACGTCGGTGCCCAGCCCGCGTACCCCGCTGATCCGTTCGGCCAGCGCCTCCACGGACAGGTACCCGGCGGCCAGGGAACCCAGACCGCCCGCGCCGTCCACCGCGTGGACCAGGGCGGGGGTGGACGCGCCTCCGGCCATGGGGGCCTGGAGGACGCGGCGCGCACCGAGGAGTTCGTGCAGATCCATGCTTCCCGCCTTCCGGGATCCGGTGCGGGACGCTCCCCGCGTGACCTGCGCGCAGGCTAACAGGCGCGCCGGATCAGCCCCGGGCCGCGTCCTCGTTCCGCCGCACCGCCCAGGTGAAGTCCGCCGACTCGGGCAGCAGCCGGGTGAGGACCAGCGCGGCGGCGGCCAGGACCAGGGCGAACCCCGCCAGGACGGAAACGGCCGTGGCGATGCCCCACAGCTCCCACAGCCCGCCGAACGAACTGGTCGTGAGCGCGCTGCCGAGCAGGGTCACCACCGTCACCGCCGAGAACATCGTGTTCCGGTTGGCGTCGGTGAACATCAGCTGGCACCAGGCCCCGGAGAGCACCCCCGCGAGCCCGATGAGGAACTCGGCCGCCACCAGTCCCGCCACCAGCGGAACCACTCCGTGGGCGGCCAGGACCAGCGGGAGACCGATCCCCATCGACAGGAGCGGGCCCCACACGTGCGGGCGGTCCTGGTGCACCCAACGGGCAGCGGCCGCCCCGGCGGCCAGGGAGAGGCTCATGACCAGGAGGACCAGCCCGTTCAGGCGCACGTCGTCGCCGTACTCGGCCAGCAGCATGGGCTGCCAGGACACCACGAGCAGCATGGTCGCGACCATCAGGGACAGGGCCAGCACGATCGGCGGGAGGAAACGGCGGGAGGCCACCAGGACCACCGACTCCAGGACGATGGCGCCGATCCGGCGGTCCCGCCGTCCCAGCGTCGGCGGGAAGCACACGGGGGCCAGCACGCCCAGGAGGAGGACGAGGGCGCCGCCCACGGCGATCATCGTGCCCGCCGACAGCCACGTGCCCCCGACCATCACCGAGGCCGCTCCCAGCACGGAACCCAGGCGCGTGGACACCGAGCCGACCCGGACGATCCTCGTGATGCGCGCGTTCCTCTCGTGGGAGCCGGTCCGGTTGATCAGGATCGCTTCGAGGGTGCCGGACTTCAGGGACATGCCGATGTTGCCCAGGCACACGCCCACCACCGTGAACACGAGTCCGTCCGCCAGACCGAGGGCCACGAGCCCCGAACCCCACACCAGGAGGCCGAGTGTCAACAGGCGCCGATGCCCGTACCGGTCGCCCAACGCGCCGCTGGGCGCCTCCATGACCAACCCGATGAGGTGGCCCCCGGCCAGGACGAGCCCCACGGCCCAGGGGTCGGCCCCGCGCGCGAGGATCACGGTGACGAAGACCGCGCCGTAGGCGAAGTCGGCCGTGGTGCTGACCAGGGTGAAGACGCTGAGCCGGGCCAGGAGCGGGAACCGGCTCCTCTCCGGAACCGGTGCGACCCCGGGGGTCGGGTCGGAAGTGCTGGGGGACATGGGCGGCCCGCTTCCGTCGGGCCCGTGCACCGGGCCGGTGGGGGTTTCGCCGACGCTAACAGCGCCCACCCCCACCCCTCCAGGTGTTTTCCCCGTGGCCCCACCAGGCGGCGGGGACTACGGTCCCGCGATACGCTCGGCGCGACACCTGACCTTGGGAGGAACCACATGACAGCGACCGCGGTCGTCACCGGAGCCAGCAGCGGGATCGGTGCCGCCACCGCGCGCGGCCTCGCCGCCGAGGGCTACGACGTGGTCCTCGTGGCCCGCCGCGCCGACCGGATCGCGGCCCTGGCCGAGGAGATCACCGGAGCCGGTCACTCGGCGCGCGCCCAGGTCCTCGACGTCACGGACCGCCCGGCGGTGGACGCCTTCGCGGAGGCCCTGGGCTCCTGCGACGTGCTGGTCAACAACGCGGGCGGGGCGATCGGCACCGAGACCGTCGCCACCGGCGACCCCGCCGACTGGCGTCGTATGTACGAGGTCAACGTCCTGGGCGTGCTCAACATGACCCAGGCCCTGCTGCCCAAGCTCATCGCGAGCGGGGACGGCACCGTCCTGGTCGTCTCCTCGGTGGCCGGACACGGGGTCTACGAGGGCGGCGGCGGGTACGTGGCCGCCAAGCACGGCGCCCACACGCTGGCCGCCACGCTCCGCCTGGAACTGTGCGGGGAGCCGGTCCGGGTCCTGGAGGTGGCCCCCGGCATGGTCAGGACGGAGGAGTTCTCCCTGAACCGGCTGCGCGGGGACTCCGAGCGGGCCGAGGCGGTCTACGCCGGGGTTCCCGACCCGCTGAGCGCCGAGGACGTGGCCGACACCATCGTGTGGGCGATCACCCGCCCGCCGCACGTCAACGTCGATCTGCTCGTGGTGCGTCCGCGTGCCCAGGCGGCCGCGCACAAGGTTCACCGCATCAGGGAGTAGGCGACGCCCGGGAGCGATCGGGGAGGGCCTTCCCGGGAGCCGGAACGCGTGATTGGGTGTGACCCGTATTACATGGCTGGCGGAGTGGAACCGCGCTGCGCCAGCCGTGGGGTCACCCGTCCCGCACGGCTAGGAGCCTGGACTTGAGTCTGAACGCCGCCCTCCCCAGTTACGCCTCCGGTACCTCGACCACCCCGCTGCTCGGTGACACCATCGGCGGGAACCTGGCCCGGACCGTCGCCGCGCACCCCGACCGGGACGCTCTGGTGGACCGCGCCTCCGGCCTCCGACTCACCTACGCGGAGTTCGGCGCGGAGGTCCAGAGGGTGGCGCTGGGCCTGCTCGACCTCGGTGTGGTCCAGGGAGACCGGGTCGGCCTCTGGTCGCCCAACCGGTCCGAGTGGGTCCTCGTGCAGTACGCGACCGCCCGCATCGGCGCCGTCCTGGTGAACATCAACCCCGCCTACCGGACCCACGAGCTGGAGTACGTGCTCAACCAGGCGGGCGTCTCCGTGCTGGTCGCCGCCCCCTCCTTCAAGACCTCCGACTACGCCGGGATGATCGAGCGGGTGCGCGGGAAGTGCCCCGACCTGCGCGAGGCGGTGCTCTTCGACGGTCCCGCGTGGGACGCCCTGCTCGCGGCCGGTGACGGCGGGGATCCCGGGAGACTGGCCGGGATCGAGGCCACGCTCTCCCCGGACGACCCGGTCAACATCCAGTACACCTCCGGCACGACGGGGTTCCCCAAGGGCGCGACCCTCTCCCACCACAACATCCTGAACAACGGCTTCTCGGTCGGTGAGCTGCTGGGATACACGGAGGCCGACCGCGTCTGCATCCCGGTGCCCTTCTACCACTGCTTCGGCATGGTGATGGGGAACCTCGCGGCGACCACCCACGGCGCCTGCATGGTCATCCCCGGCCCCGGGTTCGACCCCGCCACGGCGCTCGACGCCGTCCAGGCCGAACGCTGCACCTCGCTGTACGGCGTGCCCGCCATGTTCATCGCGGAGCTCGCCCTCCCCGACTTCGACTCCTACGACCTCTCCACGCTCCGGACCGGGATCATGGCCGGGTCGCCGTGTCCGGTCGAGGTGATGCGCCAGGTCATCGACCGGATGGGGATGGCCGAGGTGTCGATCTGCTACGGGATGACGGAGACCTCCCCGGTGAGCACCCAGACCCGCACCGACGACTCGGTGGAGCGCCGGGTGTCCACCGTGGGGAGGGTGGGCCCGCACCTGGAGGTGAAGGTCGTCGATCCCGACTCCGGGGTCACGGTCCCGCGCGGCACCCCCGGCGAACTCTGCACCCGGGGCTACTCGGTGATGCTCGGCTACTGGAACGAGCCCGACCGGACCGCCGAGGTGATCGACGCGGGCCGCTGGATGCACACCGGCGACCTCGCCGTCATGGACCACGACGGCTACGTGGGCATCACCGGTCGGATCAAGGACATGGTGATCCGCGGCGGCGAGAACGTCTACCCGCGCGAGGTGGAGGAGGTGCTGTACACCCACCCTGACCTGCTGGACGCACAGGTCATCGGCGTTCCCGACCACCGGTACGGCGAGGAGCTCATGGTGTGGGTGCGCATGCGCGACGGAGCCGAGCCCCTCACCGCCGACGCCCTGCGCGCCTTCTGCGAGGGCCGGATCGCGCACTACAAGATCCCGCGTTACGTCCACGTCGTGGACGAGTTCCCCATGACGGTCACCGGCAAGGTCCGCAAGGTGGAGATGCGCGAGGAGGCCGTGCGCCTGCTGGACGCCGGGCTGATCTGAGGGGCGGGCGGGGACGGCCGCCCGCCCCGGTACGGGCTACTTCGGGTCCAGTTCCTTGCCCAGCATCTCCACGAGCCCGTCCAGGGCCGCGTCCGACCCCTCGTCCTCACAGGTCAGCGTGACGGTCTCGCCGTGCGAGGCCCCCATCGCCATCACCGCGAGGACGCTGCGGGCGTCCACCGGCTTGTGGTCCGCGCGGGAGACGGTCACGGGCAGGCCGGTCTCGTTGACCGCCTGGACGAAGAGGGTCGCGGGCCGGGCGTGCAGGCCGAGGAGGGAGCCGATGACAACGGTGCGCTCGGGCATGTCAGTCCTTGGAGGGTGTCGGGCGGGGCCGGGTGGTCCGGCCCCGTTCGCGGCGGGCTGTGGCTGTGGAACGGTCGGTCAGGACGGGTCGATCCGCCAGGACGGGTCGGGCTCGGTGGCCGGGCCGACCGCGTCGGTGGCGACGTCGTCGAGGTGGGGGACGGTCGTCCCGGGGAGTGCGACGGCCGCGGTCCCCAGGCCACGGCCTGACGGAGGCGCTCCTGGGGGAGTGCTCTCCGGCGAGGAACCCCGCGAGCGCGCTGTCGCCCGCGCCCACGGTACTGAGGGTGCGTACCCGGGGGCCGCGCGCCCAATGCGCGTCCCGCTCCGTGACGAGCAGGGCGCCGTGGCCGCCGAGGGTGACCAGGGCCGCCTCGTTGCCCCAGGCGAGGACCTCGCGGGCGGCCTCGGTGACGTCTCCGAGGGTGGGGAGCTCCCGGCCGACCAGCGCCGCGAGTTCCTCGTGGTTGGGCTTGAGCAGGGAGATCGACCCCGCCTTGGCGGCGGCCGTCAGGGGCGCTCCGGAGGTGTCCAGGGCCAGCGGTACGCCGTGGGCGGCGGCCAGGCTCGCGACCCGCACGTACAGGTCCTCGGGGACCCCGGCGGGCAGGCTGCCGCTGGCCACCACCCAGGAGGGGGAGCGGGTCAGCTCGTCCTCCAGGGCGCCGAGCAGGGCCTCGATCTCCTCGGGGGACATCGTGGGGCCGGCGGCGTTGAGCTTGGTGGTGGTGCCGTCGGTCTCGGTGACGGTGACGTTCGCGCGGGTCTCCCCGGAGATGGGGACGGTGACGCGGGGCAGGTCGTCGAGGAGGGTGACGAGTTCGGCCCCGCCGCCACCGCCGACGGGGAGGACCGCCCGGGTGGTGATCCCGTTGCCGAACAGGGCCCGGGAGACGTTCACTCCCTTGCCGCCCGCCTGGGAGCGGGTGGCGCGCACGCGGAGGACCTCGCCTCGGACGAGGCGGTCGACCTCAAGGGTGTGGTCGACGCTCGGGTTCGGGGTGAGGGTCAGGATCATGGGTGCTCTCTTCGAGGGGTGTGACGCGCCCGGTCCGGTGCCTCCGGGGTGGAGGGGTGCGCCCGAGGAGGTGGGGGTTCGGCTGGCTGTGGGGTGGCTCCATGGTGATGTGGTTCTGTCTTTGATTATGTGTGTTTGTCTGTGTGTGTCAATGGTGTGACGCGGATCCGATGGGTCCTCTTCGGCGACCCGGGGTGGGTGGGGGTCCTGCTGCCTCCTGGTCACACCGCCCGAGGGTCGGATGATCCCTCTCCTGGCAACGCGGTGGGGTTGCTGGGATATTGGGGGAGATACCCCTTGTGTGTCCCATGCAACACCATTAAACTCACCGAAAACCACACCGAAACACAGGTGATCCAACATGTACGCGGAAGAGCGCCAGAAGGTGATCCTCGAACGCGCCCGCCACGAAGGCCGGGTCGACGTCACGGGGCTCGCCTCGGAGTTCGACGTGACCTACGAGACCGTCCGCCGCGACCTCACCGCCCTGGAGCGGCACGGGGTCCTGCGCAGGGTCCACGGTGGCGCGATCCCCGTCGAGCGACTGGGCTTCGAGCCCGCTCTCACTGTGCGCGACTCCGTCATGACCCAGGAGAAGGAGCGGATCGCCAAGGCCGCGCTCGCCGAACTCCCCGACGAGGGCGCCATCCTCCTGGACGCCGGATCCACCACGGGGCGCCTGGCCGAACAGCTGCCCACGGACCGCGAGCTCACCGTCGTCACCAACTCCCTCTCGATAGCCCTCACCCTCACTCCCCGAACCAACATCAACCTCATGCTCCTCGGTGGGCGCCTGCGCACCAGGACTCAGGCCAGCGTCGAGGCCTGGGCCCTGCGGGCCCTCTCCGAGTGCTTCGTCGACGTGGCCTTCATGGCCACCAACGGAGTGTCCGTCGAACGTGGTCTGACCACCCCAGACCCGGCCGAGGCCGAGGTCAAGCGGGCCATGATCGCCTCCTCCCGGCGCTCCGTGCTCCTCGCCGACCACACCAAGGTCGGCAACGACCACTTCGCCCGCTTCGCCGCCGTCGAGGACCTCGACCTCGTCATCACCGACGACGGAATCGCGGACGGACTCTCGGACGAACTGGAGACGGCCGGTCCCTCCGTCCGCTCCGTCTGACGACCCCACAGCCTGACCACCCCACAGCCATTCCCTTCCCGGCCGAGGCAGACCGCCCGCCGGACCTCCCAGGAGGTTCCCCCATGTCAACCCAGCAAGGCAGACTCGTCGCCGTGCGCTCCCGAGTCCAGCGCTTCGGCGGATTCCTGGCGAGCATGGTGATGCCCAACATCGGCGCGTTCATCGCCTGGGGCCTCATCACGGCGCTGTTCATCCCCGACGGCTGGTGGCCCAACGAGCACATGGCCCAGCTCGTCGACCCGATGATCGGCTTCCTGCTGCCGCTGCTGATCGGGTACACCGGCGGTCACCTCATCTACGACAAGCGCGGCGGCGTGGTCGGCGCCATCGCGACCATCGGTGTGATCGTCTCCGCCGACATCCCGATGTTCCTCGGCGCCATGCTGGCCGGTCCGCTCGCGGCCTACCTGATCAAGCAGATCGACAAGGTCCTCCAGCCCCGGACCCCCAGCGGCTTCGAGATGCTGGTCAACAACTTCAGCGCGGGCATCCTCGGTGGCCTCATGGCCATCACGGGGCTCTACGCCATCGGGCCGGTGGTCACCGCCATCGCGTCCGGGCTGGGCAAGGGCGTGCAGTTCCTGATCGACCTCTCGGTCCTGCCGCTGGTCTCGATCATCATCGAGCCCGCCAAGGTCCTGTTCCTCAACAACGCCATCAACCACGGTGTCCTCGGACCCCTCGGCGTGGTGCGGGTCGCGGACCAGGGCAAGGCCATCGAGTTCCTCATCGAGACCAGCCCCGGCCCCGGTCTGGGCATCCTCCTGGCCTGCATGCTCTTCGGCCCGAAGCTGAGCAGGGCGACCGCCCCCGGTGCGATCATCATCCACTTCTTCGGCGGCATCCACGAGATCTACTTCCCGTACATCCTCGCCCAGCCCAAGCTGATCCTCGCGGCCATCGCGGGCGGCATGTCCGGCATCACCACGTTCCTCCTCTTCGACGTCGGCCTGCTCGCCACCCCGGCACCCGGCAGCATCTTCGCGCTCATGGCGGTCACCCCGCGCGGCGACCACATCGGCGTCCTGGCCGGTGTCCTGGTCGGCACGCTCGCCTCGTTCGCCGTCGCCTCGCTCCTCCTCGGCTTCGGCCGGGCCGAGCGCAAGGCGGAGCGCGAGGCCGCCGAGGCCGAGAAGGCCAAGGCCGACAAGGACAAGGCCAAGGCCGACCAGGGCGAGTAGCCCACCGAAACCCACTCACCACCGAACCGGGAGAACCGTTCATGGCCACCATCGAAGGCTCGGACATCAAGAAGGTCGTCGTCGCCTGCGACGCCGGGATGGGCAGCAGCGTCCTGCTCACCTCGCAGCTCAAGAAGACCCTGTCCCCCCACGGCGTCAGCGTCGAGCACTCGCCGGTCGACCGCATCCCCGAGGACGCCGACCTCGTCCTGTGCCACACCGGCCTGGTCGACCGCGCCCGCCACCGCGTCACCGACACCGTGGTCGTGCCCTTCCAGATGTTCCTCGGCGACCCCGCCTTCGCCCGTGTGGAGGCGGCCATCCGGGATGGTGGCACCCTTGCCGACTGACCTCACCCTCACCGCCGAGTCGGTGCGGCTGGGCGGGACCGCCAAGGACCGCGCGGACGCCATCGACCAGTGCGGCGCCCTCCTCGTGGAGCTCGGCGCCGTCGAGCCCGGGTACGTGCCCGCCATGCACGAGCGCGAGGCCTCCATCCCCACGTTCGTGGGGGAGGGGTGGCCATCCCGCACGGCACCGACGCCTCGCGGACGATGGTCAGGAACACGGCCCTGGCCGTGATCCAGTTCCCGGAGGGGGTCGACTGGGGCGGGCCCACCGTGCACGTCGCCATCGGCATCGCCGCCTCCGGTGACGAGCACCTCAAGGTGCTGTCCTCGCTGGCCGGGGTCCTCACCGACCCCGAGCGCGCGGCGCGCCTGCGCTCCGCCACCAGCGTGGACGACGTCCTCGAACTCCTCGCACCCGCCGCGGGCTGAGCCCGCACCACAGCACGCTCCACCGGCCGGGGCGGAGGACCCGCCCCGGCCAAGCCCCACCAGAAAGGCCCGAACATGCTCGTCGCCCGCTTCTACGCCCCAGGTGACATCCGTCTGGAGCAGGCACCCGAGCCCACCCCCGGACCGGGGCAGCTCAAGATCGCCGTCGCCAACTGCTCCACCTGCGGCACCGACGTGAAGATCTCCAAGCACGGCCACCACCACATCCGCCCGCCCCGGGTCATCGGCCACGAGATCGCGGGCCGGATCGTCGAGGTCGGCGAGGGCGTCGACGGCTGGGCCGAGGGCGACCGGGTCCAGGTCATCGCGGCCATCCCGTGCGGGAAGTGCGTGGAGTGCTCCGACGGCCGGTTCACGGTCTGCTCCAACCAGGAGTCCATGGGCTACCACTACGACGGCGGTTTCGCCGAGTACATGATCATCCCCGAGGCCGTCCTCGCGGTGGACGGCGTCAACCGGGTGCCCGACAACGTGGACCTCGCGGAGGCCTCCGTGGCCGAGCCGCTGGCCTGCGTGCTCAACGGCCAGGAGATCGCCGGGGTGGGCGAGGGCGACACGGTCGTGGTCATGGGCGCCGGTCCCATCGGCTGCCTGCACGTCCGGCTGGCCCGGGCCAAGGGCGCGGCCAAGGTGTACCTGGTGGACCTGAACCGGGGCCGCCTGGACATGTCCGCCGCCCTCGTGGAGCCGGACGCCTCGATCTGCGGCGAGGAGACCGACGCGGTCGCGGAGGTGCGCCGCCTCACCGGCGAGCGCGGCGCGGACGTGGTCATCACCGCCGCCGCCTCCGGGAAGGCGCAGGAGGACGCGCTCCAGATGGTGGCGCGCAGCGGACGCATCAGCTTCTTCGGCGGGCTGCCCAAGGACGCGCCCGTCATCCAGCTGGACGCCAACGTCGTGCACTACAAGGAGATCTCGATCTTCGGCGCGAACGGCTCCAGCCCCGAGCACAACAAGCGCGCCCTCGAACTGATCTCCACGGGCGCCGTCCCCGTCTCGGACCTCATCACCGAGCGGATGCCGCTGTCCGACGTCCACAAGGCGATCGAGACCGTGGCCTCGGGCACGGCCGTCAAGGTGACCATCGAGCCCTGACGCTCGTCGCACGGATCCCGGATCGACCCTGGCGTCGCACGCCGTTTCCGGGTTGGCTAGTCGAAAACAGACCCCCTCAGGAGAGCACACATGGAGCAGACGAACCCCACCCGGGCACTGGAAGGCATCGCGGCTGGTCCGGGTGGGGCCGTCGCTCCGGTGGCCAGGATGGCGGCCCCGCCCTCCCTCCCGGACGTCGAGCCCGAGGTGGCCGACGTCGGGGCCGAGCAGGAGGCCGCGCGTGACGCGCTGGAGAGCGTGGCCACCGACCTGGAGGGACGCGCCGCCGGGCTCGACGGTGAGGCCGCCGCGGTGCTCAACGCCCAGGCGCTCATGGCCCGGGACCCGGAGCTGCGGCGCCAGGTCGAGGAGGGCGTCGCGGGCGGCCGCGCCGCCGCCTGGGCGGTACGGGAGGCCTGCGGCCGCTACCAGGACCTGCTCCTCGCGGCCGGCGGCTACCTGGCCGAGCGCGCCGCCGACCTGGCCGACATCCGGGACCGGGCGGTCTCCGTCCTCCTGGGCCTGCCCATGCCCGGGCTGCCGGACCCCGGTCACCCGCACGTCCTGGTGGCCGAGGACCTGGCGCCCGCCGACACCGTGCGTCTGGACACCGACCAGGTGAAGGCCATCGTCACCCGCCTCGGCGGGCCCACCAGCCACACCGTCATCCTCGCGCGTTCCCTGGGCCTGCCCGCCGTGGTGGGCTGCCCGGGGGCCGCCGACCTGACCGATGGCACCGTCGTGGCCGTGGACGGGGACCAGGGCACCGTCGAGGTGGACCCGGACCCGGAGGTGGCCGAGCGGGTGCGCCTGCGGGCCGAGCGGCGCCGCGCCGTGCTGGCGGAGAGCTCCGGCCCCGGCCGCACCGCCGACGGTGTCGCCGTGTCCCTGCTGCTCAACGCGGGCGAGGGCGACCCGGACGAGGCCGGTGCGCACGACAGTGAGGGCATCGGCCTGCTGCGCACCGAGTTCCTGTTCCTCGACCGGGCGGAGCCGCCGACGGTCGCCGAGCAGACCGAGTCCTACACCAACCTGTTCCGCGCCTTCGAGGGCCGTACGGTGACCGTGCGGACCCTGGACGCGGGCTCGGACAAGCCGCTGGCCTTCGCTGACACCGGCGAGGAGGACAACCCCGCGCTGGGTGTGCGCGGTTTCCGCACCGCGCGGGTGCACCCGAACCTGCTCTCCGACCAGCTCACCGCCATCGCGGCGGCGACGAAGGCCTGCGAGGGCACCCGGGTGCGGGTGATGGCGCCGATGGTGTCCACGCCCGCCGAGACCGAGGAGTTCGCCACCCTCGCCCGCTCCGCCGGGATCACCGAGGTCGGCGTGATGGTGGAGGTCCCCGCCGCCGCGCTGCTGGCGGACCGTCTGCTGTCCCGGGTGGACTTCGTGTCCATCGGCACCAACGACCTGGCGCAGTACACGATGGCGGCCGACCGCACCCTGGGTTCGCTGCCGGACCTGCTGGACCCCTGGCAGCCCGCGCTCCTGAGCCTGATCGGCCAGGTGGGGTCGGCCGGGCAGCGGGCGGAGCGCTCCGTGGGGGTGTGCGGCGAGGCCGCCGCCGACCCGCTGCTGGCGCTGGTACTGGTGGGTCTGGGCGTGACCAGCCTGTCGGCCGCGCCCCCGGCACTGCCCGCCGTGCGCTTCGCCCTGGCGCGGCACACCGAGGAGGAGTGCCGGGCGCTGGCCAGTCTCGCTCTCAACGCGGAGACCCCCGCGCACGCTCGCGAGTCGGTCCGGAAGGCGGCCCACGCGGAGGTCACCGACCTCTGATCGCGGGAGGTTCAGGGATCGTCCGGATTCCTGAACCGCCGTAGCCCTCGAAGAGGCCCCGGGTTCCCCGGGGCCTCTTCGCGCGTCCGCCGGGGACCGGCGGGCGCGCGGCGTAGCTAGGCCTTCGGGGTGCCCACGCGCAGGCGGTTCCCGTCCGGGTCGCGGAGTTCGGTCTCGCGCGCCCAGGGAGCCTCCTCCACGGCGGCGCCGAACTCGGCGGCGACGGCGTCCACGTCCCGCACCCGCAGGTAGAGCAGGTGTCGGGGCGGGCGTCGCCCGTGTGCTCGGACAGGAAGAGCCGGATCGGCCCCCGTCCGATCTCCATGAAGGTCGGAAAGCCCGGCTCGAAGCGGTGCTCCCACTCCAGAGCGAAGCCGAGCCGCTGGTACCAGCGGAGCGCGACGGCGGCGTCGGTTACGCGCAGGACGGGGACGACCTCCTCAGCCACCATCCCGGCCCCAGTTCCCGCAGACGGCCTCGGGGACGAGGTCGAGCTGTTCGAGGAAGCACCGGAGCAGGCCGTCGGTGTTGTCGCCGCACCCCGAGTCCGCCCAGACCTGGAATCCGTTGTTGAGCGTCGCGTAGAAGACCGCCGCCACCAGGGCGGGCCGGTGGTCGGCCGGGTCCACTCCGGCGCGTTCGGCGATGACGCGCGCGAGACGGGACTGGCGGCGGGCGCAGTAGCGCATGTTCACCTCGATGAGCTCGGGGCTCCGTGAGATGAAGTTGGCCGCGCTCCCCTGGAGGTGCAGCTCCTCGCGCTCCAGCACCTCCCAGTGGTCGCGCATCGCGTTGCGCAGCGCGCGGAAGGGCGGCTCGTCGGCGGGACGTTCGCGCACGAACGAGCAGAGGAGCTCGTCGACCTCCTCGATCGCCTCCAGGACCACGTTCTCCTTGGAGGCGAAGTACCGGAAGAACGTCCGCTGGGAGACCCCCGCGCAGGCGGCGATCTCCTCCGTGGTGGTCGCCTCGTACCCCTTCTCGTGGAAGAGGCGCAGCCCGGAGTCGATGAGGGTGGTGCGCAGCTCCGCCTTCTTGCGCTCACGCAGTCCGACGTTCTCGGGGCTCGTCGTGCTCATGGACGTGCCTCCACTCCCGGCTGAGACGCCTGCTTCCTGTCCCTGGAGGATACACGCGGACCGCAGTGATGTCAGTCACTGACAAATGTCAGCGATTGTCTAATGTCAGCGACTGACATAATCTCGCCTGGTACGGGAAGTCGGAAGAGAACACGGGGCGCACATGACCACCCAGGCCGAGCAGAGTCCACGAGACCCGAGGGACCAGCACCCTCCGGTCGCGAACGAGGCGAAGCCCCGCTTCACCGAGAGCCCCTGGGCCACCCTCGTCGCGATCGCCTTCGGCGTCATGATGGTCGCCCTCGACGGCACCATCGTGGCCGTCGCCAACCCCGCGATCGGCGCCAGCCTGGGCGCCTCCCTGGCCGAGCTCCAGTGGGTCACCCACGGCTACCTGCTCGGACTCGCGGTCTTCCTCATCACGGCGGGCAAGATCGGTGACCGCTTCGGCTACCGGAACACCTACCTGGTCGGCGTGATCGGGTTCGTGGTCTCCTCCGTGGCGATCGCCCTGTCGTCCGGTGTCATCATGCTGATCGCGTTCCGGATCGTCCAGGGGATTTTCGGGGCCCTGCTGCTGCCCTCCGCCATGGGGCTCCTGCGGGCCAGCTTCCCTCCCTCCAAGCTCGGCCGCGCCTTCGGCGTGTTCGGCAGCCTGATCGGCGCGGCCACCGCCGGCGGCCCGATCCTGGGCGGGCTCCTCGTCGGCGCCCTCAGCTGGGAGGCCGTGTTCTACATCAACGTCCCGGTGGGCGCCGTCGCTCTGGCCCTGGGCCTGTGGCTGCTCGCCGCCAACCGTCCCACCGACGCCGGGTCCCGCATGGACGTGCCCGGCATCGTCCTGGTGAGCGTCGCGATCTTCGCCCTGGTGTGGGCGCTGGTCGAGGCGCCCAGCATCGGCTGGGCGCACCCCGTCACCCTGGCCTCCCTGGGCGCGGCGGTCCTCTTCTTCGCCGCCTTCCTCGTATGGGAACGCCGCCCCGAACAGCCGCTCGTCCCGCTGGCCCTCTTCGCGCACCCCTCACTCTCGATCGGTGTGGTCCTGACCGTGGCGATGGCGCTGGGCCTCATGGGCTCGCTGTTCTTCATCACCTTCTACCTCCAGGGCGTGCGCGGCCTCAGCCCCGCCCAGACCGGTCTCCAGCTCATCTCCATGACCGCGATGATGGCGATCACCTCGCCCATCGCGGGGCGCCTCCTGGACCGGGTCGGCGCCCGCCTGCCCACCACGGCGGGCCTGCTGTCCGCGTCGGCGGGCATGTTCCTGCTCTCCCGGCTGGAGGCCGACACCGGCGTCCCCTACGTCTCCGTGGCCTTCGTGCTGCTGGGCGTGGGCCTGAGCCTGGTGATGACCGGGGCCACCGCCGCGATCATCGGCAACGCGCCGGTGCGGTACGCGGGGTCGCCGCCGCGCTCCAGCAGGCCGCCATGCAGCTCGGCGGCTCGCTGGGCACGGCGGTCCTGGGCGCGGTGATGTCCGCGACCATCGTCTCCACGCTGCCCGGCCACTACGCCGACGCCGGTCTGGCAGAACCCTCCTCCGGCGACCTCTCCGGGATGCAGAGCACCGTCGCGCAGGGTGGGGCGGTCCTGCCCGAGGGCGCGGACGCCGCCACGGCCGCCGCGCCACCCAGGCCAGCAACCTCGCCTTCCTGGACGGGCTGCACCTGGCGTTCGGGATCGCCGCCGTGGTCATGCTGGTGGCCGCCGGGCTGTCCCTGTTCATGCGGGCGGGGCGGATGACGGACGGCCCCGCCGTGCACATCTGATCCAGTCGCGTGTGTGCCCCTCGGAACGCGTGAAGGCCCTGGTGGAGCTCCCACCAGGGCCTTCGTGTGTCCGGGACGCGACTCAGGTCGTGTAGTCGGCGTTGATCCGGATGTAGCCCTCGGTGAGGTCGCAGCCGTAGACCGTGAAGGCGCCCTCGGAGATGCCCAGGTCGACGCTGATCACCACCTCGTCGCCCTTCATGTGGCGGGCGGCGCGCTCCAGGGTCTCCTCCGTGGCCTGCTTCGGGAAGGTCTCCACGTCCCCGAACACGATCCGCACGTTCTCCGGGAACACGTCGGTCTCGTCCGAGCACTTGCCCACCGCCATGGCGACCCGGCCCCAGTTCGGGTCCGCGCCGTGCACCGCCGTCTTGACCAGGGGCGAGTTCACCACGGCCTTGCCGATCCGCTTCGCCTGGGCGTCGTCGCGCGCACCGGTGATCCGCACCTCGATGAGCTTGCCCGCGCCCTCGCCGTCGGAGGCGATCATCCGCACCAGGCTCAGCGCGACCCCGTACAGGGCCTCCTCGAACTCGGCGACGTCCACCGGTCCGGCCAGCCCGTTGGCGAAGATCGCGGCGGAGTCGCTGGTGGAGGTGTCCGTGTCGATGCTCAGGGCGTTGAAGGTCCGGTCCACCACCCGGCGGAAGACCGCGTCCAGGACCGGCTGCTCCAGTGCGGCGTCGGTGAAGAACCAGGTCAGCATGGTCGCCATGTTGGGCTCGATCATGCCGACACCCTTGGCGATCCCGGTCAGGGTCGCGCCGCCGACCGTCGCGCTGGCGATCTTGGGGTGCGTGTCCGTGGTCATCATGGCCGCGGCGGAGCGGTCCAGGTCGGCCGGGGGGAACTCGGTCGGGAGCTCCTCCAGGTAGGAGCGGACGCGGTCCATGGGGTAGGGGCGGCCGATGACCCCGGTGGAGGCGATCAGGATCTGGTCGGGGTCGACCCCGGCCGCGCGGGCCACGCCCTCCTGCACCTCGCGCGCGTCGGCGGTGCCGATCTGGCCGGTCGCCACGTTGGCGTTGCGGGCGATCACGGTGACGCCTCGGGCCCGGCCGTCGGCGGCGGCCTCGCGGCTGAGCCGCACGCTGGGCCCGGCGAACCGGGACTGCGTGAACACGGCGGAGACCGCCGTGGGGACCTGGGAGACCACCGTGAAGAAGTCGTCCTGGGGGTCCTTGATCCCGATGTTTCCGGCCACGCCGACGAAACCGGCGGGAACGGGGGTCTTGCTGCTCATCGTCCTCCTCGGAACTGCGTGGCGCCAGCCTACTTCGCCCCGCCCGCGGAGCCCGAGGCCGGAGCGGTGCGCGGGGCCCGCTCCGGCCCGTGCGTGTGGCCTGGGACGACGCCACGCCACAGCGGTGTGGTTACGGCCATGACCTGCGGGGGTTTCGTACTGTTCGGAGACGGCACGGGTGTGACAAGCCGGAGTGAACGGGGTATCCGCCGAGAAGTGGGGGAGACCGCTCGGGGGAGGCGTGTTGTGCGTGATGGTGACTGGCTCACGGAGACTGGGGCGCGGATCCGTGGCGTCCTGAAGGTGATGGTGGACGCGGACTGGTTGCCCGGTGGGGCCGCCGTGGTCGGCACCGGTGGGATGTGGGAGTTCGTGGCGGTCGGCCGGACCGACGGTGAGCACGACACCGCGCCCGACGTCGCGTACGACGTGGCGAGCCTGACGAAGGTGATGGCGACCTGGCCGCTGGTCGGGAGGGCGATCGCGGAGGGGGTTCTGGACATCAACGCCCCGATGTCCGAATACTTTCCCGGCGAGGACCTCCCCGGGGCCTGGGTGACCACCCGGCAGATCCTCACGCACACGAGCCGCCTCAACCAGGTGGCCTGGATGGAACGGTACGTGGGCACCGACCAGGACCTGGCCGAGGCGATCCTGTCGGACCCCCTGGAGGAGCCCGGCTACCAGTACATCGACCGCGGGTTCATCCTGCTCGGCCTGCTCTTGGAGCGCCTGTACGGCAGCACCCTGGACCGGCTGGCCGACGACCTGTGGGCCGACCTCGGCCTGCGCTCCACCACCTACGGACCGCTCGCGAGGTCGCCCAGCGTGGCGCCGACCGAACGGCGCCTCGTCGGCGCGGCGCCCTCCTGGGGCGTGGTGCACGACGAGGCGGCGGCGCTGATGGGCGGGGTCTCCGGGCACGCCGGGGTGTTCAGCAACGCCATCGACCTCGGAGCCTTCGCTCGGGAGGTGCTGCGCCTGCACGACGGCGAGAGCGGGGTCATCCCGGCGTCGTTCGTCCGGGAGAGCTGGTCACCGCAGGTCGACGCGGGGGCGCGGCTGTCCAGGGGGCTCGCCTGGCTGGTCACCCCGGAGGGAGTGGTCTACCACAACGGGTTCACCGGCACGAGCCTGTTCCTGCACCCCGAGAGCGGGCGCTACGTGGGCGTGCTCACCAACGCGGTGCACTACGGGCGCGACCGGACCGGCCTGGTGGACCTGCGCACGGCCGCGCGTTCGGCGCTCACCCCGCAAGCCCACGAATCCTCGTCGTGAGTCGGCCGAGCAGGTCGGTCAACCCGGCGGGTCCGGGGACGACGAGGTCGGCGGCGTCCGCGACCGCGGTCACCTCGTCGGAGGAGGAGCACACGGTGAGTCCGGGGACCCCCTGACCGCGCAGGGCCGCGACGGCGGCGAAGGCGGGCAGGTCGCCCAGGTCGTCACCGGCGAACAGGACACTCCGGGCGGACCTCTCCTCCACCAGGGAGGTGAGCGCCGCGCCCTTGTCCACACCCTGTGGACGGAGCTCGATGACCAGCCGACCGGGCTCCACCTGGAGGTCGGCCCGCTCCGCGAGCGCGGAGAGGGGGCCGGACAGCAGTTCCAGGGCTCGCTCGGGGTCCTCCGCGCGCCGGGTGTGCACGGCCAGAGAACGCCCCTTGTCCTCGATCCACGTGCCCGAGGGCGCGCCGGAGGCGTCGATGAGGGCGGGGAGCTCCTCGCGGACCAGGGCCACGCCGGGTGGCGGGTCGGCGGCGACCACGCGCCCGTCCGTCCAGCGTTCGGCGCCGTAGTGGCCGAGCACGACGATCCCAGGCACCCGCTCCAGGCCGCCGAGCCGCACCACGGTGGCGGCTGGGCGGCCGGTGATCACCGCGACGGTCCCCAGGCGGGACGCCAGCGCGGCGAGCGCCTCCACGATCCCCGGCTGGGGCGCGGAGTCACGCGGGTCGGCGACGATGGGCGCCAGTGTGCCGTCGAAGTCGAAGGCGACCAGAGCCCCCGAAGGGTCCGAGACCAGTGCCGCGAGCGCGGCGCGCCCGGCCTCGGTGGTGGGTACGGGCAGGGTGTCTGCTGGGGACGAGGGCATGCGTGGACCTTGTCGGTGTCGGCTGCGCTGTGGTGTTTCCCGGGCGGGTGCGGCACCCGGGCGGTGGCCTGCCCTCCGGAGTCCCCGGAGGCCCCGACCGTCCTAGGCCGTGTTTTGTGGATCATTCCGCGCTCGCGACCACCTGGCTGCCTCTCGCCGCGCCGATGAAGCTCGGACAGCCAACCCCGGGCTGGCCTTCGCTCCTCGTCTTGCGAGAGATGGCCTGGACGGCCCGCTCGCATCGACGGCGGCTCCGCCACCACCGGCGAAAGCATCCAAAAACACTCCCTAGAGCTGGATGCCCAGCTGACGGGCGTTGCGCTGACGTCTGCGGTCGGCACGCAGACGGCGCAGGCGCTTGACGGTCATGGGGTCGAAGGCGAGCGCCTCGGGGCGCTCGACGAGGCCGTTGAGCAGTTGGTAGTAGCGGGTCGCGGAGAACCCGAACTCGTCACGGATCGCCTGTTCCTTGGATCCCTCGAACTTCCACCACTGGCGTTCGAAGGCGAGGATTCGCTGTTCGCGTTCGGCGAGGGCCGACGGGCCGTCGTCGGACGGACCGATATTCGGCATGGGACACCCCCTGGACGGGTCTTTGGTTTGTCCGGATCGGCGCGACTCATGCTAGCGACTCGACATGCCGGATGAGGAGCGGAGAACCCAGGACTGGCACCAGGGATACAGTTACGTTCCCTACCCCTGGTGTCTTGTCCAAGCCTGAATCCTGTGCACATGACAGAATCGCGAGGGTCCGGGGAGGCCCGGCGCAGCACCGACCGCAACGTTCGAGGGAGCCTGACGTGCTCGGGGGCAACAGCCGTAGCAGGACACACCAGCGCCACGTGTTGGGCGCGACGGCGGGCGCCTGCGCGGCGCTCGCCGCACTGGGACTGACGGCGGTTCCAGCCGCCGCCGACGACGTCCCCGACTTCCGGCCGGACCAGTGGGCCCTGGCCTCCATCGGAGCCCAGGAGGCCTGGGACACCAGCCAGGGACAGGGCGTCACCGTGGCCCTGCCGGGGGTCTCCGTGGACGAGGACCACCCCGACCTGCGGGACAACCTGGTGGTCGACACCGAGTTCGGAGACAACGGAGGCGACACCGACACGGGCACGGCGCTGGGCGCCCTGGTCGTCGGTCACGGACACGGCATGGACGCGGACGGCGGAGTGCTGGGCGTGGCCCCGCGCTCCGGACTGCTGGTCCTGCCCACCGGCGACGGCGGCCCGGCCGAGGCCATCGACCACGCCCTCGGCCAGGGGCCCAGGTCGTCCTGCTCCCCGACGAGGTGCAGCAGGACGAGGACCTCCAGGCGGCCACCGCTTCTGCCGCGCGGAGCGGCACCCTGGTCGTCGCTCCGGCGGGCGGGGAGGCGGACCCGAACGTCCTGGCCGTGGGCGGAGTGGACGAGGAGGGCGTGCTCCTGCCCGACTCGCCGCCGTCCGCGTCGATCGAACTCCTCGCCCCCGGCGCCGCCCTGTCCACGGCCGGTCCGGACATGGGCCAGACCGACGTGACCGGCACGCCCTACGCCGCCGCCGTGGTCGCCGGTTCCGCCGCGCTGCTGACCTCCGAGTACCCGCAGCTCAGCACGGACCAGCTCCGGGCCGCGCTGATCGAGGGCTCCCAGCAGGGCACCGGGGACTGCCCTCCCTGTACCTGCCCTCGGCCGTGGCGCAGGCCTCCGGGGACGCGCAGGACATCCCGCTCATCGACGACAACCTCGTGGAGGACGACTCCCCGGCCGTGCCGGTGTGGATGTGGTTCGCCCTGGTCGGCGTGGTGCTGGCGCTGATCGTGATCGGGCTGGTGCTGTGGGTGCGCCGGACCACCAAGGACCCCTACGGGGTGGCCGCCGAGCGGCAGGAGGAGGACCAGCGGATCGCCGCCGAGCGCGCCGAGCAGGCCCGCGCCGAGGAGCGCCCCTCCCGGAGGAAGGGCGGCCGCCGCCGCAAGAAGTAGACGCGTGTCTGCGCGCGAGGTCGCGCTAGGTGACGCGCGTGCCGTGGACCGAGGGCCGTGGCGGATCGGACGAAAGTCCCGTGACGCCACGGCCCTCCGTTGGCTAGGGTCCCTTCCGCACCACCTTGACCCGGCACACACCTCGACGGCGGGAGACGGCATGGTTCGGATGCGGGACGGAAGCGCGGGAGACGCGGACTACGGGGTGATCGCCCGTACGTACACCGACCACCGGAAACCGGAACCGAGGATCGCCGCACTGCTGCACGCAGCCCTCGGCGGGGCCCGGACGGTGCTCAACGTCGGGGCCGGGGCCGGATCCTACGAACCCTCCGACCGCGACGTCACCCCCGTGGAGCCCTCGGCCAGCATGCGGGCCCGGCGCCCCGCGCACCTCCCCGCGGCGGTCGACGCCACCGCCGAGTCGCTGCCGTTCCCCGACGGCTCCTTCGACGCCGCCATGACCACCTTCAGCGTTCACCAGTGGTCCGGCCTCTCCCGGGGCCTGGCCGAGGTCCGGCGGGTGACCACGGGGCCCGTGGCGGTGCTGACCTGCGACCCCGCCCTGGTGCGCGACTTCTGGCTCTACGAGTACTGCCCGAAGGTCCTCGACACCGAGGCGAGCCGCTACCCGGCGCCGTCGGCCCTGGCCGAGGGGCTGGGCGGCACGACCACGGTCACCCGGGTGCCGATCCCCCTCGACTGCTCGGACGGCTTCAACGAGGCCTACTACGGCCGCCCCGAGGCGCTGCTCGACCCCGGGGCCCGGCAGGCCTGTTCGGCGTGGAGCTTCGTCGACGAGGCGGCCCACTCCCGCTTCCACGAGGACCTGTCCCGCGACCTGCGCGACGGCACGTGGGACGCGCGCCACGGACACCTGCGCGCACTGCCCGAGTTGCGGGGCTCACTCGTCCTCGTGGTCTCCACCCCCGACGGACCGAACGGGCCCTGACCGTCGCGTACGGTCATGCCGCTCCGACGGTCCGTGGCGCCCGGATGCGCGTGCATATGTAAGGCACGTCGAAAGCCTTGACGCGGGTACGCCGGACGACAAGGCTTTGTGGAATGTCGCCCCTCGAATCGCCCTCTCTGCCCTCACGAGGAGACAGGCGGGTCGCCACCGACCCCATGGCACGCAACCTGGTGAACGGTCGCGTGCGCCTCTCCGAACCCGACCCCAAGTGGCCCTACCTGTTCCGGCAGGAGGAGTCCCGCGTCCGGAGCGCCCTCGGGGACCGCGTGCTCTCCCTGGACCACGTCGGCTCCACCTCGGTGCCGGGTCTGGCCGCCAAACCCTGCGTGGACCTGCTCATGGTGGTCGCGGACTCCGCCGACGAGCCCGCCTACCTCCCCGACCTGGAGAAGGCGGGATACTCCCTGGTCATCGCGGAACCCGACTGGTTCGAACACCGTGTCCTCAAGGGCCCCAGCGTCAACCTCAACCTGCACGTCTTCAGCGAGGGGTGCGAGGAGGTCGACCGCATGCGGCTCTTCCGCGACTACCTCACCGCGGACGCCGGGGCCCGGGAACACTACACCGCCGTCAAGCGCGACCTCTCCGAGCGCACCTGGAAGCGCATCCAGGACTACGCCGACGCCAAGTCCGACATCGTCCTGGAACTCCTCGCGGAGGCCGAGGCCTGGAGGGCGCTCTCCCGGAAGGACTGACCGAACCCGGCCGGACGACCGGTGACGAACCGGATGACCGGAGTCCGACCGCCACGCGACCCCGCCGAAGGGCGTGTCCAGCACGGGACACGCCCTCGCGTCGTTCCGGCGGCCTAGGCCGTGTTTTTGGATCATTCCGCGCTCGCGACCACCAGGCTGCCTCTCGCTGCGCCGATGAAGCTCGGACAGCCAAACCCGGGCGGGCCCCCGCTGTGCGAAGCTGCGGAGCTTGCGTAGCAGCGCACAGTAGGGGCAGCTTCGCTCCACGGCTTGCGAGGGATTGCCGGGCCCCGCTGTGCGACACTGCGGAGCTTGCGAAGCAGGGCACAGTAGGGGAGACGGCCGCTCGCATCGATGGCGGCTCCGCCGCCACCGGCGAAAGCATCCACAAAAACACGGCCTAGCCGTGCGCGCCCAGGGCGCGCAGCTGCTCCTGGAACCAGCGGCGCGGCGGCAGCGCCACGGCGGCCTCGGCCAGCCGCTCCCGGCGCTCCTTGCGCTCGCCCTCGGACATCGACAGCGCCCGGTGCAGCGCCTCGGCGGTCTCCACGGTGTCGTAGGGGTTGACCAGCAGCGCGTCGTCGCCCAGCTCGTCCGCCGCCCCCGCCTCACGCGAGAGCACCAGCACCGAGTCGCGCTCGGAGAGCACCGGGCCCTCCTTGGCCACCAGGTTCATGCCGTCCCGGATCGGGTTCACCAGCAGCACGTCGGCCATCTGGAACGACGCCAGCGAACGCGGGTAGTCGTCGTTGACCTCCAGCACCAGCGGGGTCCACTCCGGGGTGGCGAACTCCTCGTTGATCTCCTTGGCGGTCCGCAGCACCGCGTCCGTGTACTCCCGGTACTCGGGTACGTCCCCACGGCTCGGGTAGGCGAACGCCAGGTGGGTGACCCGGCCCCGCCACTCCGGGTGCGCCGTCAACAGCTCCCGGTACGCCTCCAGCCCGCGCACGATGTTCTTGGACAGCTCGGTGCGGTCCACGCGGACGATCAGCCGGGTGTCGCCCACGGCCTCGCCCAGCGTGCGCCGGCGGTCCGCCACCGCCGGTTCCGAGGCGCTCTCCCGCAGGTCCTCCTCGTCCGCGCCCAGGGCGTGCACACCCACCTCGACGACCCGGCCGCCGTACTCCACGGTGCGGCGTTCGAGGTCGACGTCGGCACGGAGGATCTCGGCGCAGCAGCGCAGGAACGCGTCGGCCCAGCGCGGGCTGAGGAACCCCAGCCGGTCCGCGCCGAGCATCCCCTCCAGCAGTTCCCGCGCCATCTGGGCGGGCAGCATCCGAAAGTACTCGGGCGGGGCCCAGGGGTGTGCGAGAAGTGCGCGATCCGCAGGTCGGGGCGGCGGGCCCGGAGGATGCGCGGCACCAGGGCCAGGTGGTAGTCCTGCACGGCCACGCGCGCGTTCTCGGCGGCACCGCTGACCAGCGCCTCCGCGAAGGCGTTGTTGTAGGCCGCGTAGTCCTCCCACAGGCTCCGGAACTCCGAGCCGAAGGAGGGGCTGTTCGGGGTGTCGTACAGCATGTGCTGCACGAACCACAGGGTCGAGTTGGCGACTCCGTTGTAGGCGCCCGCGAAGGTCGTCTCAGGGAGTTCCAGCATGTGGACACGCATGCCGTCGAGATCGTGCGCGAGGTCCAGACGGGCCCCCGGCGCCTCGTCGGCGGCCCGACGGTCGGCCTCGGACAGGGCCGCGCACACCCACAGCCCGTCGATCTCGGTGGCCACGGAGATCATCCCCGAGACCAGCCCGCCGCCGCCCCGACGGTGTGACAGGGAGCCGTCGTCGGCGGTGGAGAAGGAGACCGGGCCCCTGTTGGAGGCTATGAGGATCTGAGCCTTGTCCACGTGGTCGTCCTCTCGACGAAGGATGGTCCGGGGATCACGCATTCCCCTAGGTCTCGCCTGCGGGCAGCGGCCCCAAACCCCCTCGGGGTCAACCGTGGACACCGTCACACGGGCGGGCGAGCCGCTCCCGGGTCGCGCCCCACGTGGACGGTGTCGTCTCACCATGCGAGCCGGATTGTGTAATCCGGATCACCCGGCGTGGAAAATCGGTCAGCACCTCAGTTACAGTGACGGTGCGTTCTCGGAGAAGAACCGCCACAACTTCATATTGCTCATCCAGAGGGGTGGAGGGACCGGCCCTGCGAAGCCCCGGCAACCATCTCGACATGTGGAACCGCGATCACCGCGGCCCGTCGAGACAGGTGCCAACTCCGGCCTGGGGTCAAGGTGGCCACCAGGAAAGATGAGGGGAGACGCCTCGCCATGGCGATTGCCGCCGCTGAACCCACCTCCGTCCGCGCCTTCGGCCCCGGGACCGCCCTGTCCTGTCGGGAGTGCGGTGAGCGCTACGACCTCGCCCCGATCTTCGCCTGCCAGTTCTGTTTCGGCCCCCTGGAGATCGCCTACGACTTCGGGACCGTCACCCGCGAGCAGATCGAGAGCGGCCCCAAGAACATCTGGCGCTACCGCTCCCTCCTCCCGGTCCCCGACAACGTGGCCGACCTGCCCAACATGAACCCCGGCCTCACCCCCTGGTCAGGGCCGACCGCCTCGCCGCCGAGCTCGGCCTGCGCTCCCTGCACGTCAAGGACGACTCGGCCAACCCCACGCACTCCTTCAAGGACCGCGTGGTCGCGATCGCCGTCG
Source organism: Nocardiopsis eucommiae (assembly GCA_018388625.1). GTDB lineage: Bacteria > Actinomycetota > Actinomycetes > Streptosporangiales > Streptosporangiaceae > Nocardiopsis > Nocardiopsis eucommiae. The sequence continues at coordinate 529,233 of CP074402.1, forward strand.
AGGCCGCCCGCACCTTCGGCTTCACCACCCTCTCCTGCTCCTCCACCGGCAACCTCGCCGGAGCCGTGGGCGCCGCCGCGGCCCGCGCCGGGTTCGACTCGTGCGTGTTCATCCCGGCCGGTCTGGAGGAGGGCAAGGTCGTGATGGCCGCCGTGTACGGCGGCAAGGTCGTGGCCATCGACGGCAACTACGACGACGTCAACCGCTTCTGCTCCGAGCTCATCGGGGACGAGGCGGGCGAGAGCTGGGGCTTCACCAACGTCAACCTGCGGCCGTACTACGCCGAGGGCTCCAAGACGCTGGCCTACGAGATCGCGGAACAGCTCGGCTGGCGCCTGCCCGAGCAGATCGTCATCCCGATCGCGTCCGGCTCCCAGCTCACCAAGATCGACAAGGGCTTCCGGGAGCTGATCCGGGTGGGGCTGGTCGAGGACCGGCCGTACAAGGTGTTCGGCGCGCAGGCCACCGGCTGCTCGCCGGTCGCCCGGGCCTGGGCCGACGGGCATGACGTCATCCAGCCGGTCAAGCCGGACACGATCGCCAAGTCGCTGGCGATCGGCAACCCGGCGGACGGCCCGTACGTGCTGGACATCGCCACCCGGACGGGCGGTGCGATCGAGCACGTGGGCGACGACGAGATCGTGGACGCCATCAAGCTGCTGGCCCGCACGGAGGGCATTTTCGCGGAGACCGCGGGCGGCGTGACCACCGGCGTCCTGCGCAAGCTCGTCCGCGAGGGCACGCTCGACCCCGAGGCGGAGACGGTCATCGTCAACACGGGTGACGGGCTCAAGACCCTCAACGCCGTCGACTCCGGGGTCACCGCCACCATCAAGCCGTCCCTGGAGGCCTTCAAGGCCGAGGGACTGGCCTGAAGCGCGTCCCCTCCCACCACCCACGTCCCAGGAGTACGAACACCATGAGCGTCAGCGTCCGCGTGCCCACCATCCTGCGCACCTACACCAACGACGTGTCGGAGGTGACCGCCGAGGGCGGCACCCTGGCCGAGGTCCTCGACGACCTGGAGGCCAACCACCCTGGTATCCGCGCCCGCGTGCTGGACGACAACGGCAAGGTCCGCCGCTTCGTCAACGTCTACGTCGGTGACGAGGACGTCCGTTTCGAGAAGGGCCTCCAGACCGAGGTCCGTGACGGCCAGCAGATCTCGATCATCCCCGCCGTCGCCGGGGGCTGCTGACCCGAGGCACCACAGGGACGGGGCGGGTGCCGGACGGCACCCGCCCCGTCCCTGTGCGCGGACCCTCGTAACCTGGGCGGAGGATTCTTTCGGGGACGAGGGCGGCGAAGTGGAGTGGGACCGACGTCAGGTTCCGTGACTCGGAGGCGAAGCCGTGTGGCGCGTGGGGTTTTTGTCCTCGGTGTCCAACTTTCGAGAAGTTGGAAAAACAAGCCCTTGCCGTTGGTAAGTTGCCTGTTCAAGAAGTCTGCTCCCCGCGCACGCGGGGATGGTCCCGGTGTCGACCCGCTCGATGTGGTCCGTCGGCTCTGCTCCCCGCGCACGCGGGGATGGTCCCAGTTGACGCATCTTCATTTGGAATACGAAATGCTGCTCCCCGCGCACGCGGGGATGGTCCCGGCACAGGGGCACCCCGGTAAACGTGGGCGTCTCTGCTCCCCGCGCACGCGGGGATGGTCCCTACAACACCACGCTGCTCCGCTCCACCGAGACCTGCTCCCCGCGCACGCGGGGATGGTCCCGGCGCATCCCGCCATGTCACGGCCAAAGCGCGACTGCTCCCCGCGCACGCGGGGATGGTCCCGAGGATCGGCCCGCGCTCCAAGCGCTGTTCGACTGCTCCCCGCGCACGCGGGGATGGTCCCACTCGCGGGAATCGCTCTTGCGCTCCGTCTCCCTGCTCCCCGCGCACGCGGGGATGGTCCCCACGGCGACACCTGGGCACCGCCCGGCGTCACCTGCTCCCCGCGCACGCGGGGATGGTCCCCTGCGGGGCCACCTCGTAGGAGCCGGTGCGGCCTGCTCCCCGCGCACGCGGGGATGGTCCCGGGTTCCACGACACCGGCGTGAAGTGTCTGGTCTGCTCCCTGCGCACGCGGGGATGGTCCTCGGGCCGTCATCTGCATGAGCCGCTCAGGGGCCTGCTCCCCGCGCTGCGGGGATGGGCCCTGGTCACGGGGCCGGTGCGTACCTGGCCACCAGGTCAACCGGGGGTTCGTTTTCTGTTCGCCGAGCGCTCAAACCGGTGTGGGGTGGGAAGTCCAGCCTGGTCAGGGCTGTTTTCGCAGCTGGGGAAATCGTGACCACATCGTTTGCACTCTCCATGGTCGAGTGCTAAAAGGGAGTGGTTAGCACTCACCTTTGCCGAGTGCTAACCGGATCGAGGCTGCGAGACCGTGGACCTTCGGCAGCAGGGTTGCCGGAGAGGAAGCGGTCGTCCGTCGCGGGCGCACGCCTCGTCCCATCGCGTATCAGCCCGGTCACGGGAGGACAAGAACTCAATGGCAGCCAAACTGATCGCGTTCGACGAGGAGGCCCGTCGCGGCCTCGAGCGCGGTATGAACCAGCTCGCTGACGCCGTCAAGGTCACGCTCGGCCCGAAGGGTCGCAACGTCGTCCTGGAGAAGAAGTGGGGCGCCCCCACGATCACCAACGACGGTGTCTCCATCGCCAAGGAGATCGAGCTCGAGGACCCGTGGGAGAAGATCGGGGCCGAGCTGGTCAAGGAGGTCGCCAAGAAGACGGACGACGTCGCCGGTGACGGTACGACCACCGCCACCGTCCTGGCCCAGGCCCTCGTCCGCGAGGGGCTGCGCAACGTCGCCGCCGGCGCCAACCCCATCGGCCTCAAGCGCGGCATCGAGGCCGCCGTGGCCCGCATCAACGAGGAGCTCGGCAACCTCTCGAAGGACGTCGAGACCAAGGAGCAGATCGCCTCCACCGCCTCCATCTCCGCTGGTGACACCCAGATCGGTGAGACCATCGCCGAGGCGATGGACAAGGTCGGCAAGGAAGGCGTCATCACCGTCGAGGAGGGGCAGACCTTCGGGCTCGAGCTGGAGCTCGCCGAGGGCATGCGCTTCGACAAGGGCTACATCTCGCCCTACTTCGCCACCGACCTCGAGCGCATGGAGACGGTCCTCGAGGACCCCTACATCCTCATCGTCAACTCGAAGATCTCCAACAACAACGAGTTCCTGCCCGTTGTCGAGAAGGTCCTCCAGTCCGGCCGCCCGCTGATGGTCATCGCCGAGGACGTCGCTGACGGCGCCCTCCAGACCCTCGTGGTCAACAAGATCCGCGGCACCTTCAAGTCCGTCGCCGTCAAGGCTCCGGGCTTCGGTGACCGCCGCAAGGCCCAGCTCGGCGACATCGCCGTGCTGACCGGCGGCCAGGTCATCACCGAGGAGGTCGGCCTCAAGCTGGAGAGCACCGAGCTCGACCTGCTCGGCCGCGCCCGCAAGGTCGTCGTCACCAAGGACGAGACCACCATCGTCGACGGTGCCGGTGACGCCACCGCCATCGCCGGTCGCGTGAACGAGATCCGCAACGAGATCGAGCGCACCGACTCCGACTACGACCGCGAGAAGCTCCAGGAGCGCCTCGCGCGTCTGGCCGGCGGCGTGGCCGTCATCAAGGCCGGTGCCGCCACCGAGGTGGAGCTCAAGGAGCGCAAGCACCGCATCGAGGACGCCGTCCGCAACGCCAAGGCCGCGGTCGAGGAGGGCATCCTGCCCGGTGGTGGCGTCGCGCTGCTCCAGGCCAGCGTCCCCGCGTTCGAGAAGCTGGACCTCGACGGTGACGAGGCCATCGGCGCCGACATCGTGCGTCGCGCCATCGCCGAGCCGCTCAAGATGATCGCGGTCAACGCCGGTCTCGAAGGCGGCGTCGTGGCGGACAAGGTCAAGAACCTGGAGCCCGGGTTCGGCCTCAACGCCGCCACCGGTGAGTACACCGACCTGTTCAAGGACGGCGTCATCGACCCGACCAAGGTCACCCGTTCCGCTCTGCAGAACGCGTCGTCCATCGCTGGTCTGTTCCTGACCACCGAGGCCGTCATCGCCGACAAGCCGGAGAAGGCCGCGGCTCCCGCCGGCGACCCGACCGGTGGCATGGGCGGCATGGACTTCTAGCAGGTCCGTGACACCGGGCGTGAGCCCGTAGGCGCCTGAGGTCCGGATACGCGACCTCGCCCGCGACGACCGGGCGGTCCCCCAGGGGACCGCCCGGTTTCGCACGTTCCGGGGCCTGGTGCCCCGTGGGGCTCAGCCCGGGGAGCCCCCGGGCGGGCGGATCGCGTCGGCCAGCGGATGCCAGCCCCGGGGCCCCGGCAGGACCTGCGCCGACTCCGGCCCGTAGGAGCCCCGGGGGTAGGGTTCGGGCTCCGTCGACGGGTCCATCAGCGGGTCGACGATCCGCCACGACTCCTCGACCACGTCGAAGCGCACGAACTGCTCGGGACTGCCCACCACGGCGCCGTGGAGCACGTGGTCGTAGGCCTCGTGCCCCCGCCCCAGCTGGCGTTCCACGTCCGCCCCGAGCACGAGGTTCGCCGCCGACTCGCTCTCCGCGCCGGGTTCGTTGAGCAGCATCTCGAAGGTCACCCCGGACCACGGCTCCAGCTGGAACCGGACCAGGTTGGCCGGTCCCGGGTAGAGGTCGGCGGCGGGGCGTCTGAGCTCGGCCACCACCTCCCACGAGGTGAGGGGCAGGTGCTTGCCCGACCGCACGTAGAACGGCACGCCCGCCCAGCGAGGGTTGTCCACCCACATGCGCAACGCGAAGAAGGTCTCCGTGGTGGAGCCGGGCCGTACCCCTCCGTGCCGAGGTAGCCGTCGTAGCGGCCCCGGACGGCGTCCGCCGGTTCGAGGGTGCGCACGGCGCGCAGCAGACGCAGCTTCTCGTCCTTGACCACCGAGGCGTCGGTGGAGACCGGCGCGTCCATGGTGAGCAGGGCGAACAGCTGGAGGAGATGGTTCTGGAACACGTCGCGGACCGCGCCCGCCGCGTCGTAGAAGGAGCCCCGGTCGTCCACCCCGAAGTCCTCGGCCATGGTGATCTGCACGTTGTCCACGAACGCCCGGTTCCACACGGGCTCCAGCAGGGTGTTGCCGAACCGGGTCACCGGCAGTCCCCGGACGGGTTCCTCACCGAGGAAGTGGTCGACCAGGTAGAGGCTCTCCGAGGGGAAGCAGGCCAGGAGCGCCCGGTGGAGTTCGCGGGCCGAGGCGAGGTCGTGGCCGAAGGGCTTCTCCACGACCAACCTGGCGTCGCGGTTGAGCCCGGCGTCCGCCAACGCGCGGGCCACCATGGTGAACAGCGCCGGAGGGACCGCCAGGTAGTGGGCGGTGTGGGTGCCGTCGGGCAGGACCCCGGCCAGGTCGGCGTAGGTGCGGGGGTCGTTGAGGTCGCCGGTGACCATGGTCATCCGGTCGGTCAGGTCCCGCATGACGGACTCGTCCACGGGGGTGGACCCGTCGGTCTCCGCGAGGTGCTCGGCGACCGCCTCGCGGGTCCGGCGCCGCAGCGCGTCGGTGTCCCAGTCCGAGAGGGCCACCCCGACGATCCGGGCGCGCAGCTCCCCCGTTCCACCAGGTGGTAGAGGGAGGGGAGGAGGTACTTCCTGGCGAGGTCACCGGTCACCCCGAAGATCACCAGGGTGTCGGCGTTGGGTCCCGTGGTCATGCTGTCCCCTCGTCGGCGGCCGGTGCGCGGGCCGCGCACGTTGGCGGAGGTACCCGGTTCGGGGAGGTGCCGTGCCCAAGGGCGGGCCAAGAATGGGTGACCCGGGGCGATCCGGGGCGGCGGCGCGAGGGCTCCTCCCCGCGTCCAGGAGCCCTGGGGCGGCGCGGCGGCGCGGGGATCAGTGCGGGTGAGCCACCAGGTGTCGCACCCACGCCCAGGACGTCGCACGCGCCGCGGGCCGCCGACCGGCGCACCACTCACAGGGGAGGGCGGTCGTCGTCACTTCTCGGATGCCGTCGGTCGGCGGTGTGGGTCGCCGCGCCGTGGGCGCCGCCGGTTCACGGACGGGGAGAGGGTGCCGCGCCCCGGGAGTCGAGCCAGGCGCGGACCGCCGCCTTCACCTGCGGGGTGAGGTCGGTGTCCGCGTACTCCTCCGCAGGAACCCAGCGGAAGTTCGTGTGATCTTCGGAGAGCACCACGTCCGCCCCGTCGTGGGGAGGGCGAAGGTGAACTGGCGCTTGCGGTATCCGTGCCGGGACACGTGGTCGAACCAGGTGACGAAGGGTTCCAGGGGGAGAGGTCCGGGTGCCCGGCCGATCTCCTCCCGCACCTCCCGTGCGAGCCCGTCCAGGATCGACTCGCCGGGGTCGACCCCTCCCGAGGGCAGGCTCTCCGCTCCGGGAAAGGAGGTGTCGTCGTCGCGGCGGCGCAGCAGCAGGATCTCCCGCCCGGAGTCCCGGTGCACGATCGCGCCCGCCGAGTACCGGTCGATCCCGTGCGCGCGGGCCCGTGCGGCGAGGTCGGCGAAGGTTGTGTGTTCCGTGGATTCCATGGGAGGACCGTACCTAGAGCAGCGGGACCGGCTCGGGACCGGCTCCGGCGGGGACCGGAGCCGGCCCCGACGGTCTACCGGGGACCGATGATGCGCAGGGCCACCAGGGTGGCGAGCATCCACGCGACTCCGGCCACGATCAGCGTGACGGTCGCGGGTGCTCCGACGACGTGGGCCAGGCCGCCGAGCGCGAGAGGGGAAGAACGGTTCCGCCCAGGGCGAGCAGCGCGGCCGACGCCCGCTCCGTCGGGGAGCCCGCGCGGGCCCGACCCTTGAAGCGGGCCGAGACTCCCTCGGCGCTGAGGCTCGCCTCCATCCCGTAGGTGAAGGGGGTTCTGTCGATGTCGACGTCCGCCCGCGAGCGCGGTGCCTCCTCGTCAAGACGGAGCTCCGTCACCTCTGGTTCTTCCCGAGTTTCCCGCTCCCGTGGGAGCCGTGCCCGGGGTCTCCCATGAACGAACCTCCAGCCGTTGGCGTACAGGGGGATGGTGCCGCTCTCTGGGTCGATGGAGGTCCAGGTCGGCACCGGTGACGCCGTAGCGCCGAGTGTCCACGCTCAGTAGCGTATCATCGAGGCGATGAAAGCGCATCAGATGCGATGATGAATGATGTATTGACGATGCTCACCTGTCACCTGTTAGGATCTTGTTAGCCTTACCAAAGATGCGGAAGTGGGGGAACGCCGATGGTCGGGATCAACCCGTGGACGTGTCCCGGCCCGTGCCGCTGCCGGAGCCGCCGCCGTGTCGAGGCGGCCGACCCTCCGTGCGAGCCCTGTCGTTTCCCCGTGCCGCCCGCGCCGTCCCCCGCGCGGTGTCTCCGGCACGCTCCGAGCTCGTGTTTCCCGCGACTCCTCGCGGACGCCCACCGCAGTCAAGCCAGAGATCGAGGTCGTGTCATGTCACCCAAGGGCACAGGAACTGAACTGACCGACGCCTCCCAGGGTCGGGGCCGGTCCGCCGGGAGGCGAGTCGCCGGGTCCCCGGCGCGTGTCACCGTCAACCTGACGTCGCGCTCCACCAAGGCGCTGGACCAGGCCGTGGCCGCCACGGGCGACACCCAGACCGACGTCATCAACCGCGCCCTCCAGGTGTACGCCTACCTCGAGTCCGTCATGGCCGAGGGCGACCGCGTCTTCGTTGAGAACCCGGACACCAATGAGCGGGAGCGTCTGCGCTTCTTCTGAACCCCTCCCTTCGTCGCGCCCGGAGTCCCCGGGCGCCCACCGCCCGTGCCCCGACCGTGAGCACCGAGTGTCCACACCACCGCAGCCCGGTCGGGCGCACGCACGTCGACGGTCGACGGAGGACGAACGCCCCGATGACCTCCGCCCCGACGAAGTGCACCGTCGCCCCGCCCCGGGTCCGGAGGCCGCCCCGCCTCAGACCCGGAGGAGGGTGAGGTAGGCGAAGCCCAGGGTCTCCCGCTGGCCGTGCACGCGCGCGTGACGGTGCCGGTCGGCGCGGTCGCGGACCTCCTCGAAGTCCGGCGATCCGGGATTCTCCAGGAGCCAGTCCTCCCAGCCCAGGCAGTGCAGGTTCTCGAACTCGTCCCACTGGTCCACGGTGGTCTCGGCCAGCGCGATCAGCCGGAACCCGTGCGCGAGGGCGAAGTCCACCAGCTCGGGCAGGGAGCGGTACTGCTCGCGCGGGATGAACGGCATGGCCGCCATCTCGATGTCGGTCGGGGGCCGCCTCCAGTAGCACTCCGCGAACGCCGCCCGCCCCCGGGCCGGGTCAGGTCGGCCAGCGCCGCCAGGGCGTTGGCGGTGTGCGCCACCGGTTCGCCGCCCCACACGTGGCTGGCACCGATGTTGAGCACCACGTCCGAGGGCTCGCCCCGCCACGCGCCGACGTCCCCGGCCACGAGCTCGACCCGGTCGGCCAGCCCCCGCTCCTCGGCGTTGGCCCGGCCGAGCCGGACGTAGTCCTCGCTGAGGTCGATGCCGAACCCCGTCGCGGTGGGCTCGGTGGCCAGTGCGCGGAGCAGGAGCTCCGCCCAGCCGCAGCCGACGTCCACCACGTGGCGTCCGGCCAGGGGGCCGAGCGAGCGGATCAGCCGAACGGCCCGCTCGTCGTCGAGCGGGCCGTTGAAGTCGACGTCGCGGTACATGGGGGAATCTCGGGGGTGGTCATCCGAGGATGATCACCCGAGCGGAGCCGCGCCGTCCACCGGTTTTCGCCGAGGAGCCGGGCGGGAGGGCGGGCGCCCCCGTGGAGCGTGGAGTATCGATCAGTCCCGAGTCCCGAGCGCCAAGCCCCGAGTCCCGAGCGCCAAGCTCCAAGTCCCGAACCCCGAGTCCCGAGCGCCAAGCCCCAAGCCCCAAGCCCCGAGCGCCAGACTCCGAGCCCCGCACTCCGACCCGGGCTCGGACCCGCTCCCGGACCCGCCTCAGCCCCGGCCGGGCCCGCTCCCCACCGGACCCCGCTGACTCAGCCCTCCCCGTGCCAGGCGTTCCACAGCTCCGCGTAGGAGCCGCCCCGGGCGAGGAGTTCGTCGTGGGTGCCGAGTTCGACGATCTCGCCTCCGTCCACCACGGCCACCCGGTCCGCGTCGTGCGCGGTGTACAGCCGGTGGGCGATCGCGACGACGGTGCGGCCCGCCAGGACGCCGGCGAGCGAACCCTCCAGACGGCGGGCCGAACGCGGGTCGATCATCGAGGTCGCCTCGTCCAGCACCAGGACCTGCGGGTCGGCCAGCACGACCCGGGCGAGCGCCAGCTGTTGCACGTGGGCCGGGTCCAGGGCGTCCTGCCCCGAGCCCACCCGCGTGTCCAGCCCCTCCGGCAGCGACCGCACCCAGGTGGCGGCATCCACCGCCTCCAGCGCCAGCCACAGCCGTTCCCGGTCCGCGCCGTCGTCCTCCAGCGCCAGGGCCAGGTTCTCCGCGAGGGTGCCCCGGAACACGTGGCTCTCCTGGCTGAGCAGGATCACCCGTTCCCGGCGTTCCTCCGGGGAGAGTGCGGCCAGGTCGACGCCGCCGACGCGGACGGTCCCGGCCCCGGGCAGGTACACCCCGGCCAGGAGCTTGCCGAGGGTGGACTTCCCCGCGCCGCTCGGCCCGACCATGGCCAGACGCTCCCCGGGGCGCAGATCCAGGTCGACGCCGCGCAGCACCTCGGTTCCGGGCGCGTATCCGAACCGCACGCCCTCGACAGCCACGGCTCCGGGTTCCCCGGTCTCGGGTTCGGCGCCGGTGCCCGGGGTCTCCTCGGTGCCCTGGACCCCCAGCAGGCGCCGCATCCCGGTGAAGCCCACCATCACGTTGTCGATCTGGTCGATCATGTGCTCCAGCGGCCTGGACATCTGCACCGTCAGGAACACCGCCGTGGCGATCTGCCCCAGGGACAGCTCGCCCTGGACGTACAGGAACCCCGCGACCAGGAAGGTCGTCGCCGAGGTGAACATGTACGAGAACTCCAGGGGCGGGTACCACACGGTGCGCAACCAGAGCGTGTACCGCTCGGCCAGGTACGCGCGGCGCACGTCGGCGTCGGTCCGCAGGTCCTGCCACTCCTGGCGGCCCAGCGCCTCCAGGGTGTGCGCCCCCTCCACGGTGTCGGAGACGCCCTGGGTGAGCCGGGAGTAGGTGCCCATCTCGGCCAGGTAGCCCTCCGGGGCCCGCCGGGCGTACCAACGGGTGCTCACCCAGATGATCAGTGCCGACGGCAGCCACGCGAGCGCGAGAGCCGGGTGCAGGAAGACCTGGGCCACCAGGATGACCAGCACCGTCGCCCCACCCGTGGCGAACACGGGGAGCGACTCACGGACCATCACACTGAGGGAGTTGACGTCGCGCCCGGTCCGTGACACCAGGTCGCCGGTGCCCGCGCGCTCCACGGCGCCCAGGGGCAGCCGCAGGACCGACCGGACGAACTCCTCACGCAGTTCGGCCAGCAGTCCCTCACCGAAGCGGATGGACTGGGCCACGGCGGCCAACAGCAGGGCGGCGTTGACCAGCAGCGCCGCCACGATGGCGAGGGCCATGACGTCCACACGCGCCGGGGCGGCGCCGTCGCGGACGGCGTCGATGATCATCCCGAGCACCCACGGGGCGACCAGGGCGGCCCCGTGGCCAGCGCGTACAGCACGACCACCAGGAGCAGGAGCGGTCCGTGGTCGCGGCCCGCGCGGCGGAGCCTGCGCCACACCAGGGGCGTGGGCGCCACCGGGAGGGCGGTCGGATCCACAGGGGCGGTGGGCGGTCCGCCGGGAAGGGAGGGCGCCGCGGGTCGGCCGGGGGCCGGGGGCCGGGGTTCGGCGGTCCGGGTCATACCGTCTCCTCCTCCAGGGTCGTGCGCAGGACGGTGGCGGCGTAGGCGTCGTGGGTGCGGAGCAGGTCCCGGTGGGTGCCCTCGGCGGCCACCCGGCCCTCCACGAGGAACTGGACGTGGTCGGTGCGGTCCAGCAGGAGCGGGCTGGTGGTGACCACTCCGGTGGTGCGGTCGGCGCGGACCCCTCGGAGCCGTTCCGCGACGGCCGCCTCCGAATGCGCGTCCACGGCCGAGGTCGGTTCGACGAGGATCAGCACGTCCGGGTCCCGGAGCAGGGCGCGGGCCAGTCGCAGGCGCTGCTGCTGGCCGCCGGAGTACTCGCGGGCGCGTTCGGTGAGTTCGACGTCCAACCCGAGGGGGGACTGGGCGAGCACGTCCTCCGCCGAGGCGGCGCGGAGCATGGCGGTGACGTGCTCGTCGGTGCCCGCGCCCCCGGGGTCGAGCTCGTCACGCAACCGACCGGAGAACAGGTGGGCGTCGTTGGCGGCGACCAGCACGCGGCGACGGACCTCCCGCAACGGCAGCGCGTCCAGGCGGACGCCGGACAGCTCCGCGCCGCCGCCGTCCCGGTAGCGGCCCAGCCGTTCGACCACGGGCGCCACGTCGGTCTGGTCCGCGCAGACCACGCCGGTGACCCTTCCGTGTGCCAGGAGCACCCCGCTCGTGGGGTCGTGCAGGTCGTGGGGTCCGGCGGGGGCCTCCGCCGGGGCCGCGGGCTCGGTGAGGTCGTGCTCCATCCCCAGGACCCGCACCACGCGGGCGGCGGCGACCCTGGCGGTCACCACGTCGGAGGAGAAGAGCATGAAGTAGCGGACGGCCGTGGACAGGGCGCCGGTGTAGCCGTAGAAGGCGACCAGCTGTCCCACGGTGATCTCACCGACCAGCGCCAACCGGGCTCCGTACCAGACGATCCCCACCAGGAGCAGGCCCGGGTACAGGGTGCGGACGGCCTCCAGCGCGGCGTCCATCCATCCGACCCGGACGCCGGCGGCCCGGACCCGCTGCGACTCGGCCCGGTACCGCTCACCGGTCGAGCGTTCACCGCCCACCCCGCGCAGGACCCGCAGCCCGGCCACGAGGTCGGTGGCCCGCGTGGTGAGTTCGGCCTGGCGGTCGCGGTGGGCGTGCGTGCGGTGGTTGAGCGGACGCAGCAGCGGGACCATGCCGACGACGATCAGCGGTACCGCCACCAGGACGATCAGACCGAACGTGACGTGCGACGTGAGCATGAGGAAGGCGACCACCAGGACCGCGACCACCGACGAGACGAACAGGTTGGAGCGCTCGTAGACCTCACCGATCCGGTCGATGTCGTCGGTGCCGACCGCCACCACCTCGCCTGTGGGCAGCCGCCGGGTGAGCGTCGGCCCCAGCCGTGAGGAACGGCGGGTGATCACCTGCATTGTCCGGTAGGCGCAGGCGTACCAGTTGAAGCAGCTGGCCCGCTCGTACAGGGGGTCAGTGCCGCGCCTCCCACGGCGCACAGACCGATGAGCGCGAACCAGTACAGCAGGGTGCCGTACCCGCCCTCGGCCAGCCCGGCGTCGAGCGCGGCGCCGAGCACGAAGGACACCAGGATCGTGCAGAGGTAGTACGCGGAGGCGACCAGGGAGGCCCAGGTCAGGGAGGGCCACTCCGTCCGGGCGAGCCAAAGGAGGAAGCGGTCGGCGGAGCGGTGGTCCGGGTCGCCCGGAGGCTGGGGAAGTGCGCGCACGATTACCGAACCTAACCAGGGAGACCGGAGGAGGCCACTGGTTTTCTCGCGTCCCGCGCCGCGGTGGCTCAGGGGATTCTCCGGGTGTTCCCGGATGGTGCGCGGGGGTGCCGGGAGGTGAGGCTGGTGTCATGAACGACATCCCCTCCGCCCGGCCGGGCCTCCCCTGCGGATCGGGGCCGTCACCGCCGGTGCCGTCCTGCTGTGGTCCGGGCTGCTCCTGGTCAACGACCTGTTGCTCACCGAACCGGGGAGTCGGGGCAACGCCGCGCACTGGGCCAACGCCGTGGTCATCGCGGTCCTCGGGACCGCGCTGGTCTGGGCGGCCCGTCGGTACCTGGACCGCCGTCCGTGGTCCGGCCTGGGACTGACCGGCCCGCGCGACGCCTGGTGGCCGTTCCTCGTGGGCGCGCTCTCCTGGCTGCTGCCCGCGGCCGTGGGCCTGGGGGTGGCACTCGCCCTCGGAGCGTCGGTCACCCCGGCCGTGCCCCTGACGGAGATCGTGCTCTCCCTGGCGGCCCTCACCGTCCTCGTGCTGCTCTACGAGGCGGTCCCGGAGGAACTGATCTTCCGTGGCTACCTGTTCCGCAACCTCACCACCGCGATGTCGGCGTGGGTGGCGATGTTCGCGCAGGCGGCGCTGTTCACCCTGTGGGGGACGGGTCTGTGGGTCCTCACCGGAGGGTGGGACGTCCTCGCCGAGCGGCTGCCGTTGTTCCTCGGCATGGGCGTGGTGCTGGGCTGTCTGCGCGTGGTCACCGGGAACGTCTGGGCCTGCGTGGGCTTCCACCTGGCCTTCCAGGTGGCGGCCCAGGGGCTGCTGAACTGGGACCTGTTCGAGGTCGGCGGCCTGGACACGGTCATGGGCACCGTCTTCCTGCTGCCGTTCGCGCTCGGGGTCACCGTCACCATGCTGTTCCTGCGCGACACCGGTACCTGGTCCGGTCGGGTTCCCGACCCCGTGTTCGCCCCGGGGGAGCGGACCGCGCCCTAGGGGAGTTCGCCGCGCTGGTGGAGGAGCTCGACCAGGTCGCGCACGGCCGGGGCGCACTGGTCGCGTTCGGCGTGGGAGATCCACACCGCCTCCACGATCTCGTTGTCCGGCACGATCTCACCGTCGTGCTCGGCGGAGTAGCAGACCAGCCGCACACGGGTGCCGGGCGGCTGGGCGTGCGCCTCCTGGTCGATCTCCGCGACCAGGCGGAAGGTGCCGGGCCGCAGGACCACGCTGACCTCCTCCAGGGTCTCGCGGGCCACCGCCTCCTCGTCGGTCTCGCCCGGCTCACGCTTGCCGCCGGGGACGTACAGGAGGTCCCTGTCCTCGGGGCGCACGCACAGCAGGCGGCCGTCACGGACGTGGGCCCAGGCCAGGGCCTCGATGACGGCGGGGGCGTTGAGGGGAGCGGGTTCGCTGACATGTGGCCACTTTAGGTCGCGGTGCGTGAGGGCGAACCGCCGCCCCGTGGTGACCTGAGCCACTAATCTCGTCATGCGTACACCCACGGCCCGCACCGGCCGGGCCACGGCGAGAGTGGACGAACATGGCAGCCTCCCCTTCCGGAACCGGGCCCGGCACGGGCCCCGACCCCTCGGCCGCGCGATCCGAGGAGGACGTCCTCCCCTCCTCGCGGAGAGCTCCTGCGGCGGTGTGCCGCCCCAGACCACCGAGCAGCGCGAGGAGCGCGAACGCGCCCACAACCTCCACAGCGCGGCGATCGGCGCCTGCCTGGCGCGGGCGGAGAAGGACCCCGCACTGGTCGAACGGGCGCGGCTCCTGCTCTCCGAGGAGGCGCGCCTGCCCTTCATGACGGCCGACGAGGTCGCCCGCGCCAACGCCGAACTCTCCCGGACCCTCCGTGAACTCCGCGCCGACCCCGCGCCGCGGCCCTCGGGTGCCACCCCGGAGGACCTCGGCCGCGAGCTCACCGACGCCGAGCAGGACGCCCTCTTCGACCTCGCGCTGCGCGACCGACTCACCGGGGTCCCGCGGGAACACCCCCGGCTGCTGCTCCTCGGAGGCCAGCCCGGCTCCGGCAAGTCCACCCTCCAGCGACTCCTCCTGCCGGTCCTGCCGCCGGGGACGGTCAGCTACGACGGTGACGACCTGCTGCCGCTCTCGCCCGACTACGAGTGGTCCATGACTGTGGACGACCGAGCCGCCTCCACCTCGGTGTCCGCGCAGGTCGGCGGGGTGCACCGGCGGGCCATGGAACACGTGCGGCGGGGCCGACACGACGTCGTGTGCAGCCACCCGCTGGGGCGCGCGGACTGGGCCGCCCAGTGGGTCCACGGTTTCCGGGAGGCCGGGTACCGGGTGGAGGTCGGCTTCGTGGCCACGCACGCCTCCAACAGCCGGTTCTCGATGGTCGACCGCCACGAGCGCGCCACCCGCGACCAGGGATTCGGCCGCTGGCTCCCGGAGATCCACCACGACCGCTTCTACCTGGGCGTGCCCAACACCATCGAGTTCCTGGAGACCCACCACCTCGCGGACTCGGTGTACGTGCTCTCCCGTGAGGGCGAGGTCCTGTACGCCAACCACCAGCGCGGGGGCGCGTGGCGCTCGGAACCCTTCGGGCGGATCGCACTGGAGGCCGAAAGGGGCAGACGCGAGCTCTGGCGCTCGGAGGACGCGCCCTAGGATCGCTCCCCATGGACATCTTCTCCGCGAACCCCCTCCTGGTCCGCCAGCCGAAACGCTTCATGGTCGACGTCTCGGACTACGAGATCCACGACCAGTTCGGACGACAGATCGCCTGGGCACGGGAACAGGGCGCGGGCGGCGGCGTCCAGGTGCTGCGGCAGCTCTCGCGCAACACCGGCGGCTTCGAGAGGCTGGTGCACGTCACCGACCTTCACGGGGCGGTCCGGCTCGTCATCCGGAAGCACTGGTCCTGGATGACCGCGACCACCAGCGTGAGCCTGCCCAACGGCCACCCGGTGGGCAGCATCGAGCAGGACCTGAAGTTCTTCGGGGCCGCGTTCACGCTGATGGACGCGTGGAAGAGGCAGATCGGCGCGATCGAGGGCGACTTCGTCAGCCGGGACTTCCGGATCAACGACCACAACGGGCACGAGGTGGCGCGGGTCGACCGCAGGCTGCCCGACCTCGGAGAGATCCTCACGGCCGCGGACAGCTACGCGCTGCACCACCGTTACCCCTCCCTCCCGGATCCGTTGCGGACCCTGGTGGTGGCCTCCGCGATCGCGATCGACCTGGTCCTGCGTGAGGGAAAGTGATCCGGCCGGCCTAGTTCTCCAGGCGGGCCATCGCGGCGCGGTCCTCCTCCCCGAACCGCTCCTCCAGCTCCTCGGGTGAGGCGTCCAGGTCGATCCGGGAGAGCGGCACCCCGCGCGCGGACTCGATGGCGCCCAACCGCCGTAGGGCGCGGTCGCTCGCGTACTCCAGGAGCTCGCCCGGGGGAGCTCGTAGCGCTGGGCGGCCGGGTCGCTCGGCGGGACGTCGCCGTCTCGGACGGTGCCCATGACGTGGGGCAGCAACTCGTCGAGGCGCTCGCTCACCACGTCCCAGTTGCGGTCGTCGGCGGCCACGTGGCGCCGACAGGTGAAGGTGCCCCAGGCCATGTGGCGGCGCTCGTCGTCACCGATGTGCCTGATGATCCGGCGCATGCCCGGGAAGATGTCGCGGACGGTGCACACGTGGTTCCAGGCGTAGTAGCCGGTCAGCGCGAGGGACCCCTCGATGACGTGGTTGTAGGTGACCGAGGCGCGCACCTGGTTGCGGGGACCGGGGTCGTCCAGGAGGGCGTCCAGCGAGCGGGGAGCTCGTCGTAGAACAGGGCGCGGTACCCGGGGTTGGTGTCCACGTACGCGTGGAGGTCCTCGCGGACACCGATGGCGTCCAGCCAGAGCCGGAAGGCCTGGACGTGCCTGGCCTCCTCGAAGGCGAACTGGGTCAGGTACATCTCGTCGCCCAGGCGGCCCTCGGCGGCCATGGCGCGCAGAAAGGGCTGGAGGTCCTCGGTGACCGCTTCCTCGCCCGCTGCGAAGAGGGCGCACAGCCGCAGGACGCGGGTGCGCGCCTCCTCGTCGAGGCTCCGCCAGTCCTCGGCGTCCTGGGAGAGGTCGATGTCGGCCGGGTTCCAGAACCGCGCGTTGCCCTTGGCGAACAGCCGGAGGGGAGCGAGTCCCAGTTGAGTCCGCCGCCGCGAAGGGAGTGGAAGCCGTCGCGGCGCTCGGTGGCCGGTGCCTCGGTCATGAGGGGTACCTCCGTCGGGTGTACTGCCCCTCATGATTGGACACGGAAGGGGTTCGTGTAAAGCCCTGGAAGTGTCCTGGGTCACCCGAATCGCGAACCCGGTTCGGCTCCCTCGGGCGGCCCCGATACCGGCTGTGGCACCCGGCGATCCGGCCCCGCCGAAACGGTACGGTCAGGGAGTACGACCGCATGAACGATCCGATCGGGGGACGACGTGTTCTGTGGTGATCCCGGCAGTTCCGGCTACGCCGCGTGCGCCGCCCAGTCCCAGCTCTTCGCGCTGGCCTCGGTGATCCCCGCGCTGCTCGGCCTCGCCCTGCTGTTGGCCGCCTTCACCGCGCCCTCGGTCCGGGGCGACCGCCTGCTGCGCACCCGGACCCTCACCTACTCCCTGATCGCCTGGGGCATCGCCGCCGGTACCTACGTGATCGGCGTCCTGCCCTCGCTCTGACCCGAGCGTGTCACCCGCTCAGTTCTCCTCCTCCGCGAGCAGGTCGCCCGCGTCCGCGATCCGGTACGCGTACCCCTGCTCGGCCAGGAACCGCTGCCGGTGCGCGGCGTAGTCCTGGTCCAGGGTGTCCCGGGCGACCACCGCGTAGAAGCGGGCGGTCCGACCGTCCGCCTTCGGGCGCAGCACACGGCCCAGCCGCTGCGCCTCCTCCTGACGGGAACCGAACGACCCCGACACCTGGACCGCCACCCCCGCCTCGGGGAGGTCGATCGAGAAGTTGGCGACCTTGGACACCACCAGGGTGCGCAGCTCACCCGCGCGGAAGGCGTCGAAGAGGCGCTCGCGCTCCTTGTTGCGGGTCTCGCCCTTGATCACCGGGGCGCCCAGCCGCTCACCGAGTTCGTCGAGCTGGTCGATGTAGGACCCGATCACCAGGACCTGCTCCCCCGGGTGACGCTCCACGATCTGGCGCACCACGGTGGTCTTGGTCTCCGAGGACGCGCAGAACCGGTACCGGTCCTCCGGCTCGGCGGTCGCGTACGCCAGCCGCTCGGACTCGGTCAGGTCCACCCGGACCTCCACGCAGTCCGCCGGGGCGATCCACCCCTGGTTCTCCATGTCCTTCCACGGGGCGTCGTAGCGCTTCGGCCCGATCAGCGAGAACACGTCGCCCTCCCGGCCGTCCTCCCGGACCAGCGTGGCGGTCAGCCCGAGGCGGCGGCGGGCCTGGAGGTCGGCGGTCATCCGGAAGATCGGCGCGGGCAGCAGGTGCACCTCGTCGTAGACGACCAGGCCCCAGTCCCTGGCGTCGAACAGCTCCAGGTGCGTGTACACGCCCTTCCGGCGCGCCGCCATCACCTGGTAGGTCGCGATGGTGACCGGCCGGATCTCCTTCCGGGTCCCCGAGTACTCACCGATCTCGTCCTCGGTCAGGGACGTCCGCTTCAGCAGCTCGGTCTTCCACTGGTGCACCGACACGGTGTTGGTCACCAGGATCAGCGTCGTCGCCCCGGTCATCGCCATCGCGGCCGCGCCGACGATGGTCTTGCCCGCGCCGCAGGGCAGCACGACCACGCCGGAGCCGCCCGCGTGGAAGCTCTCGGCGGCCTCACGCTGGTACCCGCGCAGTTCCCAGTCGCCGTCCGCGAGGTCGATGGCGTGCGCCTCGCCGTCCACGTACCCGGCCAGGTCCTCGGCGGGCCAGCCGATCTTCAGCAGGGCCTGCTTGAGGTTGCCGCGCTCGCTGGGGTGGACGGAGACCGAGTCCTCGCTGAGCCGATCGCCCAGCATGCCCTTGACCTTCTTCGCCCGGACGACCTCCTCCAGGACGGCGCGGTCCGAGGACTCCAGGACCAGGCCGTGCCGGGGTCACCGACCAGTCGGAGCCGCCCGTAGCGGTCCATGGTCTCCGCGATGTCCACGAGGAGCGAGTGCGGCACCGGGAACTTGGAGAAGCGGATGAGCGAGTCCACGACCTGCTCGGCGTCGTGCCCGGCGGCGCGCGCGTTCCACAGGGCCAGCGGCGTGATCCGGTAGGTGTGCACGTGTTCGGGGGCGCGTTCGAGTTCGGCGAACGGCGCGATGGATCGGCGGCACTCCGGGGCGAGTTCGTGGTCGATCTCTAGCAGGAGCGTCTTGTCGGACTGGACGATCAGGCAGGACACACGGGGCCTTCCGGCGGGAACGGGCACGGTCACGGGGACGAGGGTGGCCCCAGGTGCAACACGGGAACCCCTCCGATCATGCCCGTCCCGGGGTGGGGTTCGTTACGGAACGCCCCGGCGGAGGCCGGCGCGGTCAGGCCCCCAGGTAGAGGAGCATGGACGCGATCACCATCACCGGCAGCAGGAACACCACCGAGAACGCGGTGTAGGCGAAGGTGCACGTCCACGTGTAGCGGATGTACCGCTCCACCGCGTCCGTGTCGGGCACCTTCGTCAGGGCCATCACGCCCAGGACGATCCCGGGGACGTTGGCGAAGAGGACGAAGAACCACAGGCCCAGGGCGACACCGAGGACCTGGACGACCAGTGTGCTCACCGCCACGAGCAGGGCCGCGACCGCGCCGCCCACGCGGGGAGGCGGGCCGGACGGGGGCGGGGGTCCCGCCGGAGGTCGGCGTACCGGAGCGACGGTCTGGTACGCGGCCGGGCCGGACGGGGGCGGCGGGGGCGTCGGGGTCGCCCGGTCCGGTGGCGCTGACGGGCGCGCGGCGGGGCTGTTCGCGGGCAGGCCCGACCCGGAGACGGAGGTCCGCCCCCGCTCCCAGAAGGCCCTGGGGTCGTTCCGGTCACCGTTCACCGCTGGTCCGTGCCCCCTCACGCCGATCACCGTGTCTGTGGTCGCATACCCGCCCCACTCGGGTGGGACGCGGACGAACCCGTACGCGTTGCCCCAAACCGGGGTCAGAAGTTGACCACGGGAACGATCTGCTGGATCCAGCCGCCCGCCTGGGTGAACATCACGAAGGTCAGCACGAGCATCACGAAGAACATCACCCCCGCCGCCCCGAGGCAGTACCAGGAGTAACGGGTCAGGACCTCGGCCTGATCGGGGCGGCCCCGGTCGCGGGCGTGCGCGGCCCGCACCGCGAAGGTGATCCCGGCGATCCCGAAGATCCAGTTCATGCAGCACAGCGCGGTCGCCGCGTGCAGGATGAGCGCCATCGTCGAGCTGTTGGCGCCGCCCGTCGAACCCGAGGGGGCCGGTGCGTGCCGGTCGTCGTCGCGCTCGGGCGCCCGGTCCCGGCCCTCGGAGACGCGGTCCTCGCGCGCCCGATCACGGGGGAGGAGGCTCCGGGGGCAGCGGTGCGTTGCTCATGGGGTGTCCCTCGGTGTCGGTGATCGACCTACGCCACTCTAGCCCGCCGACCCCGTCGGCGTTCTCCGCGCCGGGGCGTCACCCGAGCCGCCAGACGAGGATGGCGCCGTCGTTGCCGACCGTGGTCAGTGTGCCCTCCTCGGGCGAGTGGGCGCCGGAGAGCACCTTCCCCCGGTGTCCCTCCAGGACATGGAGTTGCCCGCCGCTCTCGGAGTCCCAGACGCGGACGGTGCGGTCGGTGCTGGTGGTGGTGACGGTGCTGCCGTCGGGTGAGTAGACGACGGAGGTGACGGGGCCGGAGTGGCCCCGAAGGGTGTGGAGCTCCTCGCCACTCTCGGGATCCCAGACGCGCGCGGTGCGGTCGGTGCTGGTGGTGGTGACGGTGCTGCCGTCGGGTGAGTAGACCGCGGACGTGACGAAGTGGTCGTGTCCCCGGAGCACGTGGAGCTCCTCGCCGCCGCGTACCTCCCAGACGCGTGCCGTGTTGTCGTGGCTGGTGGTGGTGAGCGTGGCACCGCTCGGGGAGAAGGTCGCGGAGACCACCGCCGCCTCGTGGCCCTCCAGGACCTCGCTCTCCGCCCCCGTGACGGTGTTCCACAGACGTGTGGTGGTGTCGCGGCTGGTGGTGGCGAGAGTCCTACTGTCCGGGGAGTAGGACACGGAGGTGACGACGTTGCCGTGTCCGCCGAGGACCCGGGGGCGTCGTCGGTCGGGGACGACCAGATCCGTGTGGTCTGGTCCGCGCTGCCGGTGGCCAACCCCGGCGGTTCGGAGCGTACGCGACCGAGGTGACGGTCTTCTCGTGTCCTTCGAGGAGCCCGACTTCCTCGCCGCTCCGGACGTCCCAGATGCGAGCGGAGTGGTCCTCGCTGGCTGTGGCGAGGGTTTCGCCGTGGGGGGCGTAGGCGATCGCGGTGACGGCGCGGACATGCCCCTGGAGAACGTGGAGCTCCTGCCCGGTCGCGGTGTCCCAGACCCGCGTGGTGGAATCACCACCTGCTGTCGCCAGAGTGGACCCGGCCGGGGCGAACCCCGCTGTCTCCACCTGGCCCGGGTGCCCGTCGAAGGTCAGCGGTTCCGGACCGCTTCCGGAGTCCCGGGCCGTGAGGGAGCCCAGGACCGCGACCGCGATGAGTACGGCCGCCGAGGCACCGAGGACCCGGAGCGCGGGCCGACGTCGAACGGGTACGGGACCGGGGAGGGTCGGTTCGATCCCGGGCGGCGGCGACGTGCGCTCCGCCCTCGACGCCCTCGACGCCCTCGACGCTCCCTCTTCCGACGCGGGGTCCGGGTCCGGCGGGGACGTCTGTTCGATCCCGCTGCCTGCTTCGGTGGTCCGAACCTCCGGGCCCGATCCGGGCTCGGTCCCCGTCGCCGGCGCTGGTGGGGAGTCCGCCACGGGTTCGGTTTCCGCGTCGTGTTCCGCGCCGGACTCGGGTTCTGCCACGGGTTCGGGTTCGGTGACGGGGACCAAAATGAGCAGCTGGGGTTCGAATGCCAGCGGTATCCCCATCTCGATCGCCGGACCGGTCCTGTCCTCGAAGTGGACTCCTAGCTCTGGGGTCGCTGACGGGTCGGTGCCGGGTTCCGCTGCGGTGGTCAGCCCCGTGCCCGTCCCAGAGGCGGGTTCGGTTTCGGGTCTCGGCGGCGCGCCCCGTTCTGTCTCGGGCTCAGGTTCAGGCCCGGGGCGGGGCGGTAGTGGGGATCGGTGCCCGGGCCCGGTGCGGTCGTCGGCTCCAGCGTGAGGGCCGCCTCCGGCGGGGGCTGGGGCCCCGTCGGCTCCGTCTCGGGCACAACTGTGAACTCGGGCTCTGCCTCGGGCGTCGCCTCCGGAACGGGTTCCGTCGTCGAGCCGGGATCGAGTACTGGGGGATCGTCGTTGGGGCCGGGTTCGGTGGTCGGTTCCAGCGTCTGGGCCGCTTCCGGTGGGGGCGAGAACGGCGGTGCCGTCGGATGGGGCTCCGGCTCGTCGACATCGGAACCCTCGCCGTAGAGCAGGGTGATGATGTCGTCGGGCGCGGGACGCTCCTCGGGCGCGTGGCTCCAACATGCGGTGACCGCCTCCCTGAGATCCGGCGGCAACTCCCCTAGGGCGTGCAGGGGCGGGGCCGCGACCACGCGCAGCAGGGTGGCGGGTGCGCTGTCCGTCCGGAACGGGTTGACCCCGGTCGCGGCGAAGGTCAGCACCGTCCCCAGCGAGAACACGTCCGAGGCCGGGGTGAGATCCTCACCCCTGGCCTGCTCGGGAGACATGAAGGACAGCGTGCCGAAGACACGACCGGTGCTGCTGATGGCCGTGTTGTCCAGGGGGCGGGCGATGCCGAAGTCGATGATCTTGGGTCCGTCGTCGGACAGGATGATGTTCGCCGGCTTGAGGTCGCGGTGGATCAGCCCGTGGGTGTGGATGGCCAACAGGCCCTCGGCCAGGCGCGCGGCCAACCTCCGAACAGAAGGCGGTGTCAACGGCCCCTGGTCGCGCACCGCCCGTGACAGCGTCGGGCCGGGGATGTACGCGGTGGCGATCCATGGCTGCTCCGCGTGCGGGTCGGCGTCCAGGACGTGGGCGGTGTAGAAGCCGCCGACACTGCGGGCGGCCTGCGCCTCGCGGGCGAACCGGGCGCGGTACTCGGGGCTCCTGGACTCGCTGCCGTGCAGTCGGTCGGGCCGGATGATCTTGACGACCACGTCCCAGCCACCCCTGGTACGGCCGAGGAAGACCTGGCCCATGCCGCCCTGACCGAGCAGGTGGGTGAGTCGGTACGGCCCGATCCGTCGGGGGTCGTTCGGACCGACGGGTCGCACTCGTCCTCCCTCCTTCCACAGCAGGGGGCTCCGGCCACCCCAACCATCCCATCCTCCCCACTTCGGGGCGGCGGAGTTGCGCGTGCTGTGGCCAGTGGCGGCCAATCGGCCACCGTCGCCCCGGGAGTCAGTCGGAGGGGGCCAGCTCGGCCACCCCGGTGATGCGGTGGATGGCGAAGCGGTGCACGGCGTCCCGGGTCGTGTCGTAGGCCGTGAGGAAGCCGCCGTCCACGCTGGAGGGCTCGACGATCCGACTGACCTGGCGGCCGTCGGTGTCGGTGTAGCCGATCCACACACGGCGCTCGGCCACGGCGGCCTCCGAGAGCACCTCCATGACGGCCGAGGCCCGGGACCCGGCGGTGCCCCCTCCGGCAGGGCCACCGGGACGCGGGCGACGTTGGCGGCCTCGTCCCCGGCCCGAAGGGCGCGCACGGCGGCCCGGGTGAGCTCGGGGGTCGGAGCGCCCTCCACGGTGGACGAGGGGTCCGGTTCGGCCCGGCGTACCTCGGGGCGGTTGAGGCGCATCGTGCCGTCGCCGCTCTCCGGCACCGGGTGGTAGCCCAGCTGGCGCAGGCGCTCGGTGAGCGCGGCGCGGTTCAGCCCGCTCACCACCACGGTCGGCGCCAGGAGCAGGAGTTCGAGGTCGGCGGCCCGGCGGTCGGAGACCAGCTCGGTCAGCAGCGCGGGCTCGTCGCAGCGCAGGTAGCTGGCGGCCGTGCCGGTGCGCAGCCTCCCGTGCCTGCGACCGGCGTCCGAGACCAGGTAGCGCAGGGCCTGCGGCAGCGGGGTACGGGAGTGGCGTTCCAGCAGCGCGGTGATGTCGGAGACCCCGCGCCCGGCGTCCAGCGCACGGCGCACGGAGTCCTCGGTGAAGCGGTACACGGTGGCGCCGCCGGTGGACTCCACGTCCGCGACCAGCGCGAGCTCCCGGGCGAGCTCGGGGACGAGCGGCCCTGGCGCCACGGCGGTGAGGTCGCCCTGCACGAGCACGTAGTCCAGGGGCTGTGGCAGCTCGGCGGAGAGCAGGCGCGCGGCGGTCTCCTCGGCGTCCTCGGCGAGCCCGAGCAGGGGCCGCGTGTGCTCGGCCAGTGCCCCCAGCCCGGTGAGGCCGAGGGCGGCCGCCTCGGTCAGGGCGGCTCCCACGAGATCGGTGTACACGGGGGACTGGCGGCGGGGGCGGTGCCAGGCCAGCCGCTCCCGGAGCGAGTCCTCGCTCGGGGCCAGGTCCGGGCCGGCCTCGCCCAGCTCGGTGAGGAGGTCGCGCCGGGCCTGCGGGGCCGCGGGTCTGACCAGCCCGGGGCCGAGCACGTTGCGCACGCGCCCGCCCGCGTCACTGGAGCCCGTCAGCGAGGCCACCCGGTCCGAACCCAGCCACGACCGGACCAGGAGCAGCCACCGTCGTTCCGGGGCGCGCTCGCGCCACAGGTCGTACTCGCGGGTCGGCAGCCACTCGCCCGCGACCCGGTGGTCGGTGCCGATCAGCCCGGCGGCGCGGACCACCTCCAGGTACAGGGCGGCCGTGTCCTCGTCGGTGTCCATGGCCTGCGCGGCCCGGCGCAGGTCGCGGACGCCCAGCCCGCCGTTGCGCAGGACGGCGGCGGGCTCCTCGGTCCACCGCTCCAGCAGCTCCTCGACGGCCCGCAGCACGGTGAACGCCTGTCCGGCGGCGGCGCGGGCGACGGCGTCGGGCGGGACCGGACGCCCCTCGAAGGCGGGCGGGGCGGTGTCGACCTCGCGGAACAGCACGCCGGAACGCAGGTGGAGGCCGACCTCGCGGGGCAGGGTCAGGGTGTCGTCACCGGTCGCCACGAGCAGGCCCCGGGCGATGAGGGTCTCGACCGGGGAGGCGGCCGTGGCCAGGTCGACCTCCCGGCGGGCGTCGCTGACGGTGCCGTTGGGCGGTCCCCAGGCCAGGTTGTCCAGCAGGCGCCGCGCGGGCGCCCCGACCTGGCCGGTCAGGGCGGCGAGCCGTCCGGGGTCCGACAGCGCTGTGGCGACCGTCTCCACGGCGCTGCTGGCGGTGCTGTGCGGGACGAGGTCGCGGGCCAACCGGCGGACGGCCTCGTGGGGGAGCGCCGCCAGGAGGGCCCGTGCGGGCGGCCCCAGCTGGGCGGGGTGGGGCAGGAGTTCACGGAGTACCTGGACGGGGCGCAGCCGCCCGTGGTCCGGCCAGATCAGGGCGAGGGAGAGCAGGGTGTCCAGGGCCGCGTCCAGCGGTTCCGTGCCCCGACCGTCGCCGGGGGACAGCCCGAGCCCGTGGGCGAGCTCCGCGGGCTGGGCCCCCACGGGCTCGGAGAGCCGGTCGTCGCCGAGCGCGACCACGGACTCCAGGACCTGGAGCGTGAACCGGTCGAGCCGTTCCAGCGCGCGCAACGCCGCGTTGCGCGAGGTCGCGCGGTGGGCCAGGGCTCCGATGTCGGCCGGGACCGGCTGCGCCAGGTCCGGACGCGCGTCCAGGAGGGCGGTCAGCTCGTCGTCCGAGCGTGAGCGCAGCCAGGCAGTGAACGTGGGGGCCGCCCCGGCGGATCGCCGTCGGGGCCGCCCGTGCCCCGGTCGGACCCGGGTGGCGCGTAGTCGGTCATCGGATCAACGCTAAGTGATCGGGCGGGGAGGAGCACACCCCCACGCGCGAACCCCCGGTGCGGCGGCGACCACACCCGTCGCGGGTGAGTGGGTCGGGGGCAGGGACCCTCGCGCTCCCCACACGCCGGGCAGCCCTCGCACGGGGTGACGAGGAACGCGGAAGTCGACCGTGCGGCGGCGCTTAACCACCCGCCGAACGGGAACCACGGGTCCGTCACCGTGCCTCCATCGACTCGCGACGGCCGGTCTCCCCGACGCCGGCCCTGGGAAGGACCCCCCGATGACCTCACCGGACACCACGCGGACGACAGCCTCCACCGGGCCGCGCCCCGGTTGGATCGAACTGATCGTGGGGCTGGCGGTGATGGCGCTCATCGCGTTCGTGCTCGCACCGCAGCTGGGCCGTCTGGACATGAGCGGCCCGACCGCCGGCATCCTCTCCGGAGTGGTCAGCGGCGGGGGCGGGCTCCTGGCGTTCTTCGCGGCGGCCCTGGTTCGCCGGTGCCCCTGGGACGCCTTCGGAGTGCGGCGCACCACCACGCGCTGGATGATGATCGGCCTCGCCGCGGGGCTCGTCGCGTTCGTGGCCAGGGCCCTGACCGTCTACCTGATCAGCCTCGTCATCGATCTGGAGGAGGGCACCCAGGCCAGCTACGCCGCCGCCGCCGGCGCCGGAGCCGGGGCCCTGTCCCTGGCCCTGACGATGCTGACCCTGGCGGTGCTCACCCCTCGGTGAGGAGTTCCTGTTCCGCGGGGTCGTGACCACGGTGCTGCTGCGCTACGGCGCGTTGGTCGGTGTCGTGGGCAGCGCGGTGGTGTTCGCGCTCATGCACGGCGTCAACGAGGTCCTGCCCGCGGCGGTGATCGTGGGGCTGATCGCCGCCGAGCTCTACCGGCGCAGCGGATCGATCTGGCCCGGGGTCCTCATGCACGCGCTCTACAACGCCATCAGCCTCGCGCTGCTCGCCCTCGCGGCCATGGCGGCCTGACTCCGCGGGGGCCGTGCCGAGCTGGCCGCGTCCCTCCTCGCGGACCCCGGAACGAACGAGGACGCCCCGGGGTCCGCGCGGTGGCGGGGTTCGTCCGGGCAGGTCGAACGGGTGCCACCCCGGGAGGCGCTCACGTGGTGTGAACCGTATGGGGGAGAATTCCTGGACCGAAACGGAGGGGAGGGTTAAAAGGCAGGTCAATGTCGGCCAATATGGGGCCATGACCCAGCGCTCGGAACAAGTGGTACTCGACTATCTCTCCGAGGTCGGACTCGCGCTGTACGGTCGTGTGACGCCCCGGGAACGGACCGCCTACCTCGCCAGCCTGCGGGCGCGCATCGACGAACGTCGCGAGGCGGCCGACCTCGACGACGTCGACACCGTACGGCGTATCCTCCGTGGCTTCGGATCCCCCGAACACCTCGTGCGGGAGGAGCTCACCGGCCAGGCGGTCGACCTCGAGGACGACGAGATGATCCCGCCCAAGCCGCGGCACGCCGACCGTCCGCCACCGCCCTGGCGGGGCGGCCCCAACCAGGGGTTCATGTCCCTGCTGGAGGGGCCCAGCCAGACCGACCTGCGCATGGACGGCAGGGTCGCCCGCAAACCCGGGGTGACCCGCAACGGCCTCATGATGCTCCGGCACCACCCGCCCGAGGCCGTGGCCCTGCTCATGCTCGTCCTCGCCGGAGTGTGGTGGGACGTGGCCTTCCTGTGGGTGCTCGGCGCCGCGCTCATCGTGCTCAGCCAGGTGTGGAACGCCCGGGACAAGTGGGTCGGTGCGGGGCTCCCCTGCTGGCCTGCGTGGTCGGCACGGCGCTGTGGACGGGTGAGGCGAAGTTCGTCGACCAGTACATCCAGCAGGCCCTGCCCGCCACCGGGGTCCCCGCGCTCGGTCTCACCTCGCTCGCGTGCGTGCTGTACCTCTTCCCGAAGGCCGCCCGCGCGGCCCGGGTCGCGGACCGTTCCGTGCGGAGCTGATCGGTCGGGGAACCCGAACGCCCCCGAACCGGTCCGTTCCGTCATTGGTTGGCAAACCCTGGGGAATAACCTTTTCCGGTCGGCCCGTTGGCGCGTATCCGCGGACGTCGGGTCGGGTATTCATGTCGGTACACCGCCGCTGTCGCATCGAGGCGGTGCACGACAGGTGGTCCGGCCTCCAGCTCGGGCACCGGCTCGTCGACGACGTCCCTGACTCCGCCGAGTCCCGTCCCACACTCCGCACCCAGCGGTGACGGGGCGCCGTCGACGCCACGAGGCCCGGGTGAGCCGTATCCGGGCCTCGTTCCGTGTTTCCGGGCCAGGGGCGGAGCGGTGGAATCGGACCCGCCCATAATCCCTCGCCTTGGTGAGCCCTCGGGCACTAATCTGGAACCACCCATGGAAACCAGGGGCCGCCCGGGGCGGGGGAACAGGTGGACCATCGTTTCCTACGTCGCGCGCGCCCGTCAGTGAAAGCATGAGGTCTCTACGTGCCCACCGGCAAGGTCAAGTGGTACGACGGCGACAAGGGTTTCGGCTTTCTCACCCAGGACGACGGCGGTGAGGTGTTCGTGCACTCCACCTCGCTGCCGACCGGAACCACCACCCTGAAGCCCGGCCAACGGGTCGAGTTCGGCGTGGCCGACGGGCGCAAGGGCGCCCAGGCGCTCCAGGTCAGACTCCTGGACACGCAGCACTCCGTGGCGAGGGCGCGCCGCAAGAAGCCCGACGAGATGGTGCTCATCACCGAGGACCTCATCAAGCTCCTGGAGAACGTCTCCAACGGCTACCGGCGCGGCCACCACCCCGACAGGCGCGAGGCTGCCCGGGTCGCCGCCGTGCTGCGCGTGGTGGCCGACGACCTGGAGGCCTGACGACCCCCGGGGTACCTGGTCAGGGGCCGTGGCGGACGCGTTCGGCGTCCACCACGGCCTTTTCGGCGCCTCGGGACCCTTCGATCGCGCCCGGTGTCCGCTGGCCGAAAAAACGGGTGACTTTCTGTCCCGAACCCCCGGAATCACGGTCGGTGGGCGCCCAGATCACCCGTATCCGCCGTCCCTGGTGGCACAAGACTCCGTCATGAGGTCGTATCGGCCGAACCTTGACCCGCGTTATGGTCAAATCGGTGCCCGCGATCAGTGAGAATGGTGAACGTGAGCCCTTCTCGACGTTCTCCTGTACCGGACAAAGCATGTGTCGACGCGGTGGATCTGGCCCGCTCGGTTGCGGCGGAGGTCGGGCGACCCGAATGGGTCGGTGAGCACCTCACCGCCCAGGTCGAGGACACGCGCCTGGTCACCCACTACTTCCAGTGCCTGGACCCCTCCTACCCGGGATGGACCTACTCGGTCACCGTCGTCCGCGCCTCGCGCGCCAAGGACGTCACGGTCAACGAGGTCGTCCTGCTGCCCGGCGAGGGTGCCCTGGTCGCTCCGAACTGGGTGCCCTGGAAGGAACGACTGCGCCCGGGCGACGTCGGTGTGGGGGACCTGCTCCCCACCGAAGAGGACGACGAACGCCTCGTCCCCGGCTACGCGCAGGTGCCCGACAGCGAACTCGACGCCGAGGGCATGGACAAGCAGATGGTGTGGGAGCTGGGACTGGGCCGACGCCAGGTCCTCTCCGAGGTCGGCCGCGAGCAGGCCGCGGAGCGCTGGTACAACGGCGAGCCCGGACCCCGCAGCCCCATCGCCACGGCCGCTCCGGCGGCCTGCGCCACCTGTGGGTTCCTGACCCCGCTCGCCGGTGAGCTGCGCCAGATGTTCGGCGTGTGCACCAACGAGTACGCGCCCGACGACGGCAGGGTCGTGTCCCTCGACCACGGTTGCGGAGCCCACTCCGAGGTCCGCCGCCCCGGCCCGCAGAACGAGCCGGTCGCACCGGTCGTCGACGAGATGGGGTACGACCACATCGTCTTCGACGACACCACGGAACTGGAACTGGTCTCCAGCGACTCCTGACGAGCCGACCAACACGGGCAGATCCACCTGAACAACGGGCCCCGTCGCACACGCGGCGGGGCCCGTTCCCGTCCCCGCCCGGCGCGCACGCCACGCGGTCCCGACCGGACCCGAACCGCCGCGGTCGTGGGCTAGGGTCGACCTACCACCAAGCTCGCCCTGTCGCTCCCGGCACACCCGTGTCGGGTTGATCGGACCGCGCGCCCAGCGCAGGAGGAGACCACCATGGCCGATCCGGTGACCGCTTCGGTGGACGACACCTTCGACACGGCCGAACTGCGCCGCCGCGTGCTGTCGGCGTGGGCCGACGCGCCCGCCCGCTTCCGGGAGGACGCCAACGCCGAGGAGGACTTCGCGCTCGGCGGGTACCGCGACCGGGTCGTGGTCGAGCTCGCGCAGAACGCAGCCGACGCCGCCCGCCGCGCGGGGGTTCCCGGCAGGCTCCTCCTCGCCCTCGACGGCGACCGCCTCACCGCCGCCAACACCGGCGCCCCGCTGACCTCGGAGGGCGTGGAGTCCCTGGCCACGCTGCGGGCCTCCAGCAAGCGCGACGACCACGGTTCGGCGGGCCGGTTCGGGGTCGGCTTCTCCGCCGTGGTGTCACTCAGCGACGACGTCACCGTGGACTCCGGCGGCACCGCCGTGCACTTCTCCGCCGAGCGGGCCCGCGCGGTGGTCACCGACCTGCTCGACGCCGACGGCACCCACGCCGACCTCGCGGACGAGGTGGGCCGCCGTGCCGGGCACGTGCCCATGCTGCGCCTGCCGTTCGCCGCCGACGTCGTGCCCGAGCGCCCCGAGGGCGCCTACGACACCGTCGTCACGCTGGTCCTCCGCGACGAACGGGCCCGCGAACGGGTCCTGGAACTGCTGGACCGCACTGGGGAGGCGCTCCTGCTCGCCCTGGAGGGGATCTCCGAGGTGCGCGTCGTCGTCGACGGCGAACCGAGGACGCTCACCCGCGCTCCCGGCGACGACGGCAACGACCTGGTCACCACCCACAGCGACGCCGGGGGCAGCCGGGTCACGCCCTGGCGCGTGCTGCGCCGGTTCGGCGAGTTCGCCGCGCACCTGCTCGCGGACCGCCCCACGGAGGAACGCGAACGTTCCACGTGGTCGCTGACCTGGGCGGTGCCCGTGACCCCTGACGGAAGCGTGGCCACGCTGCCCGCCGACGTCGAGCACGTCGTGCACGCGCCCACCCCCACGGACACCGAACTCGACCTGCCCGCCGTGCTCATCGGCACGTTCCCGCTGGGCGCCGACCGGCGCTCCGTACAGCCGGGCGCCGCCACGGACCTCCTGCTCATGGAGGCGGCCGACGCCTACTGCGCGCTGCTGCGCCGCTTCGCCCCCGCCGCCGCCCTCGACCTCGTGCCCGCCACCCGGGTGGGTGGCGGAGCGGTCGACGCGGTCTTCCGCACCCGCGTCTCCGAACCGCTCCAGGACACCCCGTTCCTGGCCACCGCCGCCGGTCACCCGGTCGCCCCCGCGACGCCGTGCTCGTGGACACCGGGGGAGCCAGCGGTGCCGCCGACCTCGTCGACCTGCTGGTCGACCTCGTTCCCCCGGTGCTGCCCGGCTCCTGGAGCCCCCGCCACCCGGCCCTGGCCGCGCTGCGCGTACGCCGTCTGGGCCTGGCGGACCTCGCCGACCTGCTGGGGGACACCCAGCGTTCGCCGGAGTGGTGGCGCGGGCTCTACGCGGCCCTGAGCACCGCCGGGAACGGCGGTGCCGACCTGGACGAACTCGGCTCCCTGCCGGTCCCCCTGGCCGACGACCGCCTGGTCCGTGGTCCGCGCTCGCTGCTGGTGCCCACCGACGACTGGGCGCGGGTCGCGGACGCCGAGGGCAACCGGCTCGACCCCGCCGTCCTCGCCACACTGGGCGTGCGCGTGGTGCACCCCGAGGCGGCCCACCCGCTGCTGCTGCGCCTGGGCGCGGTGGAGGCCGGGGCCGCCACCGTCCTGGCCGACCCCCGCACCGAGGCGGCGGTCCGGGACTCGTTGGACGCCGAGGACCCCGAACCCGTCGCGGAGGCCGTCCTCGACCTGGTGGCCGCGTCCGGCACGACGGTCCGGGACGCTCCCTGGCTGTCCGAACTGGCCCTGCGCGACGACGAGGACGGCTACTCGATCGCCGCCGAACTCCTCGTGCCCGGCGCTCCCCTGGCCGACCTGCTGGTGGACGACGCCCCGTTCGGCACGGTCCACGACGACCTCGTCCAGCGGCACGGCACCGACGTCCTGCGGGCCGTCGGCGCCCTGTGGGAGCTCACCGTGGTGCGTGCCGAGGAGGCCGCCCTCGGGGAGGCCCCGCTGGCCTTCGAAGGAGCCGGAGACGAGGGCCCGGACGGTCTGGACGACTGGGCCGACGACGTCCTGGAGCGCGTGGGCGACCCCGAACTGCCGCCGGTCGTCCCCGAGCTGGTGTGTGTCGCGGACCTCGACTACGTCTCCGACGACGCCTGGCCGCAGGCCCTGGCGATGCTCTCCCGGGAGCCGCTGCGCGAGGCGGTGGTCGAGCCCGCCCGCCTGCTCATGCCGGACGGTCGGGTGGTCGACGTGCCGTCCTACACCGCCTGGTGGCTGCGTACCCGGGCGCTCCTGGGCGGACGCGCTCCTGTGGAGCTGCGCACCGCCGACGCCGAGCCCGCCCTGAACGGGCTCTACGACGAGGTGCCCGCCGACGTCGACCCGGAGTTCGCGCGGGCGCTGGGGGTTCGCACGACCCTCTCGGACCTGCTCGCGGACCCGGACGGCCCGGACGATCTGCTCCAGCGGTTGGCCGACCCCGCGCGGCACGTGAGCCGCACGGCCCTGCGCCGCCTGTGGACGGCGCTGGCCGAGGTCGACGCCGACCTCGTCTCCCCGCCGTCGCTGGTGCGTGCCGTGAGCGAGGGGGCGATCGTGGTCGCCGACGCCGAGGACACCGTCGTGGTGGACTCGCCGGACCTGCTGCCCCTCGTGACGGACCGGCCGCTGGTGCTGGCCGAGGCCGCCGCCGCCGAGCGGCTGGCCGACGTGCTCGACCTGGACCTGGCGTCGGAGAGCGTCACGGGGAAGGTGAACTCGGCAGGGCGTGTCCGCGCGGTCCCCGACGAGGCCGCCCTGTTCCTCGCCGGGGAGTCGGACCGCACGTACCTGCACCACCAGAAGCTGACCGTGGACGGTGTGGAGGTGGAGTGGTTCGTCGGGGACGGCGCGATCCACGCCTCCGGGGCGGAGGGACTGGCCCGGGCCCTGTGCTGGCGGGCCGGCCAGTGGTCCCGCCGCCACCTGCTCGCGGCCGTCCTGCGGGACCCGTCCTCCGCCGCGCGCCTCCTGGCCGAAGCCGACCTGGAGTAGCTCCGTCGCGGCGTCCACCGCCGTCGCGCCCGGCGTCCACCGCCCGGCTCTCCAGGACACGTGGTCGTCCGGGGGCGTGCTCCCCGCTCCTGGGGACGCGCCCCCACCACGCGACTACGCCTCGGGGCTCTCGGCCCACTCCGTGACGTCCAGGGCGTCGCCCACGGACACCGTGCCCGGGCCGGTCACCGCGAACTTCGTGCAGAAGGCCACCCCGCCGTCCGCGACGCGGCGGTACGCGGCCAGGGCGCGCAGCGGCTGGGGGCCGCGCTTCTCCCCGGTCTCCTGGTCGATCGTGGTGACCGTGCAGCGGGTGCACATCTTCGCGTAGCCCAGCTCGGCGGTGCCGATCCGGACCCGTCGGATCAGGTCCTCGGTGTGCGGCTCGGGCCAACCGGTGACGATGACGTTGGGTCGGAACCGGGCCATCGGCACCGGACGCCCACCGTCGGCGACGATGCGCTCGTTGAGCTGGTCCAGGGAGGTCATCGAGCCGATCACGGCGGCGTGGCCGTCCGCGAAGCCCGCGGTGCCGGGGGTGACCCCGGTGGTCACGCGCCGGTTGTCGTCGGGGACCCGGACCAGGCGGCTGGCGCGGCCGAACAGCTCGGTGAGCCACCCGGCGACCTCGTCGCCCTGGTCCACGCCCACGAGGGGTTGTTGTGCACCGTCACGTCGAGCCGGGGGCCCTCGGGGTCCACGTCCACCTTGACCGGTGAGAACCCCTCGGTGCTCAGGACCAGCCGGGAGCCGTCCGGGGTGAGGTCGGGCACGATCCGCGCCATGTGCGGGTCCCTGCGCTGGCTGCGGAAGTCGCCGGAGTCGTCCACCACCATGAACGAGCGGTCGTGGGTGATCCCGGCGGAGGTGAACTCGGCGGTGCCGAGGGGGAGTCCGGCGCATCCCTTGACGGGGTAGACGGCGAGGGAGGACACGCGGGCGGTCGGAGTGGCGCTCATGACGACGACGCTACCGGCCCCTCCCGGAGCGGCGGACGAACCCTCGCGGAACCTCGTGGGGCTCGGCGGTGTGGTTCACCTCACACACCGTAACTGTACCTTCTGGAAGGTACAGTTACTCCCATGCGACCCAGTTCCCGCACCCTCATCCTCGACGCCGCCGTCCGGGTGACCGAACGGCAGGGCATCACCGCGCTGACCCTCGACGCCACCGCCGAGGAGGCCGGACTGACCAAGGGCGGCCTCCTCTACCACTTCCGGACCAGGGACGACCTGCTCCTGGCGATCCAACGCCACCTGGTCCGGGGCCTGGAGGAACGGCTCGTCGCCGAGCTCGGTGTGCCCTGGGAGGGGGCCACGCCCGTGGAACGCGGCGGCGCCTACGTTCGCGTCATGATGCGCGGCGAGGTCCGCCACGCCGACCTCGCGTTCATGGTGGAGTCCGAGTCCAACCCCGAGCTCGCCCGGATCTGGGACGAGCTGATGGAACGCTGGGTGCCCGTCCCGCAGTCGCTCGACCCGCGCGGGCTGGACCTGTTCCTCGCGCGTCTGGCCGCCGACGGGCTCTGGATGTTCAAGGCCACCCCGGGGAACCCGCTCTCCGAGGAGGTGGCGCGGGCCCTGCGGGACCGCCTGGACCGACTCACCACGGCGGAGCCGCAGGCCTCCGGCACCAAGGAGGACTCGTGAGCGACGCGCACGAGGTCGGGACCGCACCCGTCTCCCGGGCCAGACGCTGGCTCGTGCTGGCCGCCGTCTCCGCCGGGCTGCTGCTCATCTCGGTGGACATGACCGTGCTCTACACGGCACTGCCCACCCTCAGCTCCGACCTTCGGGCCAGCGCCTCCGAACGGCTCTGGATCATCAACGCCTACCCGCTGGTGATGGCGGGCCTGCTGCTCGGCGCCGGGACCCTCGGGGACCGGGTCGGCCACAAGCGGATGTACCTCGTGGGACTCGTGCTGTTCGGCGCGGCCTCCCTCGTGGCCGCCTACGCGGTCAGCCCCGCCATGCTGATCGCCGGGCGCGCCTTCCTGGCGGTGGGCGCCGCCGCGATGATGCCCGCCACGCTGTCGCTGATCCGCGTCACCTTCGTGGACGAGCGCGAACGCGGGATCGCGATCGGGGTCTGGGGCACCATGGCCATGGTCGGCGCGGCGGTCGGGCCCATCGTCGGCGGGGCGCTGCTGGAGTTCTTCTGGTGGGGCTCGGTCTTCCTGGTCAACGTGCCGATCGTGCTGGTGGCGCTCGTCCTGGCCGCCGTGGTCGCGCCGGGCGGTTCGGGCAGCTCCGACCGCCCCTGGGACCTGCTCGCGTCCGTGCAGGTCATGGTCGGCCTGGTGGGTCTCGTCTACACGATCAAGGAGCTCACCGGCCCCGAGCCGTCGGTCCTGGCGGTGACGGTGGCCCTGGGCGCCGCCGTGGCCGGGATCTGGAGCTTCGTACGACGCCAGCGCGGGCAGGCCTATCCGCTGGTCGACTTCGCGCTCTTCCGCGACCCGCGCATCCTCATCGGTGTGCTGGCGGCCGGAATGGCGATGTTCGCGCTGGCCGGGGTGCAGCTGGTCCTCACCCAGCGCCTCCAGCTGGTCCTGGGGTTCACCCCGTTGCAGGCGGGCACGACCGTCGCCGCCATGGCCCTGGGCGCCCTGCCCGTGGGTGTGGTCGTCGGAGCGCTGCTGTACCGGGTGGGCACCCGGCCGATGATCGTCGCCGGGCTGCTCACCTCCACCGTGGGGACCGTGGTGGTGCTCCTGACGGCCTCCGCTCCACTGCCCTGGACCGTCGCCGGGCTCCTGGTGATCGGCGCGGGCACCGGTGCGGCCATGACCGCCGCGTCCGCCGCGATCGTCGGCAACGCCCCCGCGCACCGGGCGGGCATGGCGGCCTCGGTGGAGGAGGTCTCCTACGAACTGGGCAGCCTGACCGGGGTCGCGATCCTGGGCAGCATGATGGCCGCCGTGTTCGCGCGGACCGTCGTCCTGCCCGACGGGGCGCCCGCCTCGGCGGCCGAGGGTATGGACGAGGCCCTCGCCGCCGCCCGCGACCTGGACGCCGCGAACGCCGCCGAGCTGGTGTCCGCCGCCGCCCGTGCCTTCGACAACGGCTTCCTGGTCACCCTGGCGATCGCCGCCGCCGTCCTGCTCGCCTCGGCCGCGTTCGCCTTCCTCCACAAGCGCGGCTGGAACGACGAGGCCGTCGGTGCGTCCGCCGGTCAGGGGAACTGCACCAACAGGTCGATGGAGTAGACGAACGGGAAGACGGTGGCGACCACGGCGGCGGCCGCCACCGCGCCCGAGGCGGGGAGGAAACGGGGAACCGGCGGACCACGGCCCAGACGAGCAGGGCCGCGCCCGCCGCGACCGACCCCCACCAGTACGCGGCTGGCGTGGTGGCGGCGATGACCGTGAGGCCGTACACGCCCTCACCGACGAGCAGACCGCTCACCGCGCCAGCCGCGAGGGGCACGTACCCGGAGCGCGTCCTCAGGGCGTGGGCGCCCCACCCGAGGAAGGGGCCGACGACGACCGCCGCCGTGCACCAGAAGAGTGACGAGCCCAGGGAGGGGTGGAAGCCCCTCAGAACCGAGGCCAGGTCGTACCCGGCGACCATGGCGAACAGGGTGAGCACACCGGCCGCGATCGCGAACCCCCGCCGCCGGGCGGGGTAGGCGAGGAGGAGGGCGGCCACGCTCCAGGACCCCGACGAGTTGGCCAGGGGCGCCAGGACCTCGGGGAGCAGCCCCTGCGCGTACGAGGTGAGGACCCCCACCAGCAGCCCGCCGCCGACGGCGAGGGCCAGGACGAACCACGGAGACCGCTCCCCAGCGGGCGCGGGCCGGGCTCCGGGTTCGGAAGCGGTCTCGTCGGGGCCGGTGTCGGTCGTGCTCACGGTGGGGTCCTCGGTGCGTCGGTGACGGGACGTGTCGGCCCCGTGAGGGCCGACTCCTGGGTCCTATCGCCGGGTCCCGCCCCGCCGGTTCACCGGTGGGAGACCGGACCGCCCAGGCCCCGGCGCGTCACCGGGCTACGCGGAAGAAGCCCTCGGAGATCAGCGTGCGCAGCGCCTCCGGGGTGCGCTCCCGGATCATCACCGGGTCCTCACCCATGAGGTCCGCGATGGCGTCCAGCAGCGGACCGACCGGCATGGTGCCGTCGCAGACACTGGCCAGCGCCGCCTCCACGGTGCCGATCCGCGCCACGCGGCGCAGACCGTCGCGCTGGCGCAGCAGGATCTTCTCCGGGTCGGGCGCCCCCGGCACGGCCACGCGCTCCTCGACCACGTTCGGCGCCAGGGCCACGTGCGCGGCCAGGAGGGCGGCGTCGGTCAGGCGGTGGGCGGTCATCGCGCCGTCCACCACGTCCGGCAGGTAGGGGCCCACCGGCTGCTGGACGTCGTGCCGCAGCTCCTCCACCCGCACGGTGGCGTCCTGGGCGACGTCGTTGCGCAGGCTGATCCAGCCGAAGCCGATCCCCTTGATGCCCTCGCGGTCGAAGTAGTCCAGCCAGGCGTCGTAGCGGCGCGTGTACTCGGGGGTGCCGTGCTCGCAGGAGTCGCGCAGCCACAGCTCCACGTACTCGGCGGGGTCCTGGACGTCGCGCTGCACGACCCAGCCGGAGCAGCCCGTGCCGGTGATCCAGCCGCCCACCCGGTCCTGCCAGTCGTCGGAGTCGGTGTGCGTCCAGTTGGCGAGGAACTGTCCCCACCCGCCCTCGGTGAGGTGGGCGGGGGCCTGCCGGACCAGCTCGGCGCAGACGGTGTCGCCGGGCAGGTCGGACTCCCGGTAGGTGTACCGGGCCGTCTCGGGGGTGATCACGAACGGCGGGTTGGACACGATGAGGTCGAAGCGCTCGTCCCGGACCGGCTCGAAGAGCGAGCCCTGGGCCAGGCGGGCGCCGGTGATCCCGGACAGGGCGAGGCTGATCCCGGCCAGTCGCACCGCGCGCGGGTTGAGGTCGGTGGCCACCACCTCCCGGGCGCGGGAGGCCAGGTGGAGGGCCTGCACACCGCAGCCGGTGCCCAGGTCGAGGGCGCGTTCGTAGGGGCCGTCGACGATCAGTCGGGAGAGGTTGGCGGAGGCGCCGCCCGCGCCGACCACGTGGTCGGCGCCGGGTACCCGCCCGCTGCCGGGCCGGACCTTGGGGTCGGAGACGACGAAGCCGGGGCGGCCGTCCTCCAGCTCCCAGGGGCCCAGGTGGACGAGGGCGCGGACCACCGGGCCGTCGGCCCCCTCCTCGACGGTGACCAGCCCCGCGTCCGCGAGCTCGTCGACGGGGAGGATGGCACGGGCCGCGCGCGCCGGAATGGGGGCCTGGAGCCACCACAGGCGCAGGAGCAGTCCGAGGCGTTCCTCCCCGCCCGTGGCGCGGAGTGCGGGCACGAGCTGCTCGCGGGCCAGGGCCTTGGCGGCGGCGTCACCGAGGCGGTCGCGGACCCCGGACACCGTGTAGTCGGCGTCGATCAGGGTGCCACGGAGCCGGTCGGCGAGTCCTCGCGGGAATTCTGTCTCAGACACCAGCCCATTATCGGTCAGGTGACGAGGTGCCCCGGTGCGCCGGTGGCACGGTTCAGGGGGTTCCGGGCTCGCGGGGGCCTCCTCGGTCGACCGTCCGACCGCCCGATCCGCCGCCTCGTCGCGTTTGCGGAACAGGTACGGGATGTAGAGGAACCCGAACACCCCGAGGGCGATCCCGGTCACACAGACGCCGATCCACCACTTCTCGGAGGAGGGCAGGCCGTCTCCCATGACGAGGAGCACCACGAGGGCGATCGTCCACGCGACCGTGCCGATGGCGGCGGGGACGCGGTAGTCGCTCTCGTGGACTTCGGGGTCGGGCTGACGAGGTTTGGGCACGGATCCAGGCTATCCGCTGGCACCCGGCGGGCGCGGTAGCGGTGCGATGACGCGAGGTCAGCGGGGAGATGCCTTGGTCACACCCGATGATCCGATCTCCCCTTCATATGGCGATTTCTATGAAATTGATGTGAAACGGGTGTCGGGTGTTGTACGAAGATGCAACTAATCTGGCGCAGAATCCTTGTTGTCCAGTAACACGACCAGGTCAGGCTGACGACGTGAACGCACCGACTCCCTCCTCCACTGACGAGCAACGACGCCCCAAGGGCGCGGTGGACCGCTACTTCCGCGTGTCCGAGCGCGGCTCCACCATCGGCACTGAGGTCCGCGGTGGCATGGCGACCTTCTTCGCCATGGCGTACATCGTCGTCCTCAACCCACTGATCATCGGTACCGCCGAGGACGTCAACGGCGACACCCTGGGCATCCCCGGCGTCGCCGCGATGACGGCCCTGGTCGCCGCGCTCTCCTGCGTGCTCATGGGCGTGGTCAGCCGTTACCCCTTCGCCATCGCGGCGGGCATGGGCCTCAACGCCGTGGTCGCCTACGGCATCGCGCCGCTCATGTCCTGGGCCGACGTCTTCCTGCTGATCATCATCGAGGGCGTCGTCCTGCTCATCCTCGTGCTGACCGGCTTCCGCACCGCGGTCTTCGCCGCGATCCCGCCCGGTCTCAAGGTGGCCATCGCGGTCGGTGTGGGCCTCTTCCTGGCACTCATCGGACTGGTCAACGCCGGTTTCGTGCAGGCCGGTGAGGGCACCCCGGTCCAGCTCGGCGACGGCGGCCTCAACGGCTGGCCGATCCTCATCTTCGTCATCGGCCTGCTCCTGAGCATCGGCCTCTACGTGCGCAACGTGCGCGGCGCGCTGCTCATCGGCATCGTGGCCACCACGTTCGTCGCCATCGCGGTGGAGACGCTCCTCGGTGACGGCGCCGACGCCCTCGGGTGGGGCCTGACCGTGCCGAGCCTGCCCACCAGCCCCGGCGACCTGGTCGCGCTCCCGGACGTCTCCCTGCTGGGCCTGTTCCTCGACGGCGGGCTGGCCGGTCGCTTCTCCGACGTGGGCGTGGCCACCGTCGTCATGCTCATCTTCACCCTGCTGCTGGCGGACTTCTTCGACACCATGGGCACCATGGTCGGTGTGGCGCACCAGGGCGGGCTGGCCGACGAGGACGGCAACATCGAGGGCACCCGTGAGGTGCTGGTCGCGGACTCCCTGGGCACGGTCCTGGGCGGCATCGGCTCCGCCTCGGTCGCCACCCTCTACGCGGAGTCCGCCGCCGGTGTCGGTGAGGGCGCCCGAACGGGTATCGCCCCGATCGTCACCGGTGCGATGTTCCTGGTCGCGACCCTGTTTACGCCGCTGGTCACCCTGGTTCCGTTCGAGGCGGCCACCCCGGTCCTGGTGATCGTGGGCTTCATGATGATGACCCAGGTGACCAACATCGACTTCAAGGACCCGGCCATCGGCATCGGTTCCTTCCTGGCGATCATCATGATGCCGTTCACCTACTCGATCGCCAACGGCATCGGGTTCGGCCTGCTCGCCTTCGCCTTCGTCATGCTGGTCACGGGCCGTGGCCGCCGCGTGCACCCGCTCCTGTGGCTGATCTCGGTGATCTTCCTGATCCACTTCGCGGAGGCGCCGATCTACGCGCTGATCGGGTGACCTCCTGATCCGCTGAGCCGTGTCGGACCCCGGGCCGACGTCCCCGAGCGGGGGCGTCGGCCCGAGTCGTGTACCAGGGGAGGGGAATGCGGGGCGGGGTGGGTATCGTTGCGTGAAGTGATGAGTCAACGCCGTTTACTTCTCTGCCCCCGAAACCACGTCCCGGTGGTCGCCTCCGCCCCTCCCCGGTGTCCGACGGGGAGGGACTGATGCGCCGCATCGCGATGTTCCGTTCCCTGGGCGTGCGCAACTACCGCATCTACGCGCTCGGTCAGCTGGTCTCCAACCCCGGCACCTGGATGCAGCGCATCGCCCAGGACTGGCTGGTCCTCCAACTCAGCGGAGGCAGCGGTATCGCGCTGGGAATGACCACCGCGCTCCAGTTCCTGCCCATGCTCTTCCTCGGGCTGTGGGGCGGCGCGATGGTCGACCGCTTCGACAAGCGCAGGCTCCTGATCATCACCCAGGCCAGCATGGGCGTGCTCGCCGTCGGCCTCGGTGTCCTGGCCACGCTCGGCGCGGCCGAGGTCTGGCACGTCTACCTGTTCGCCCTCGGCCTCGGCCTGATCACCGTGCTCGACAACCCGGGGCGCCAGGCCTTCGTCCCGGAGATGGTCGACCGGGACCTGCTGCCCAACGCGATCGCCCTGAACAGCGCCAGCTTCCAGCTCGGCCGCGTCACCGGCCCCGCCGTCGCCGGAGTGCTGATCGGCCTGGTCGGCAGCGGACCGGTGTTCATGGTCAACGGGCTCTCGTTCGCCTTCACCATCGTCGCCCTGCTGCTGATCCGCACCGCCGACCTCAACCCCACAGAACGCGTCCCGCGCGGCAAGGGGCAGATCCGCGAGGGCCTGCGCTACATCGGGGGCAGACGCGACCTGGTCCTGCTGCTGGTCCTCGCCGGGGCCGTGCAGTTCTTCGGCGCCAACGCGCAGAACCAGATCGCCCTCATGGTCAACAACGTGTTCGAGGCCGGGGCGACCGCCTTCGGCGTGGCCGCCGCCGCGCTCGCGGTGGGCGCGCTGGCCGGGGCCCTGCTGGCCGCGCGCCGTGAGCACCCGCGCCTGAAGCTGGTACTGATCGGCGCGATGGGCTTCGGTGCGACCCAGCTCGTGGCGGGACTGATGCCCGGCTACGTCGCGTTCGTTCTGGTCCTGGTCCCGATGGGCGTGCTCTTCATGACCTTCGTGACCACGCTCAACGCCACCTTCCAGCTGAGCGTCGACCCCCAGATGCGCGGCCGGGTCATGAGCATGTTCCTGCTGGTGTTCATGGGTGTGGCCCCGATCGGCGCGCCCGTGGTGGGCCTGATCGCGGACGCCTTCGGACCCCAGGCCAGCCTCCTCACGGGCGGCGCGGTGACCACCGTCGTGGTCGGCGTGCTCACGGTGCTGCTGATGCGCGTCAGGGGCGTGGCCGCGCGCGACCTGCTGCCCCGGCGGCGGCGCGGATCCGGACCCGCGGGATCAGGCGGTGACCACCCGGGTGACCATGGAGACCGAGCTGACCGCGAGCAGCACCAGCACGGTACGGCGGAACAGCTCGGCGTCCAGCCTGCGGAACAGGCGCTCACCCACGAGGGTGCCGATCAGCAGGGCGGGGACACCGACCACCAGCAGGCCTCCGACCTGCGGCGTTAGCTGACCGCCGAAGCCGAACCCCACCAGCGTCGCCACGCTCGTCGCGGAGAACGTCACGGCGAGTGTGGCCCGCTGCACCCGGGGTTCCAGTTCGGCCAGCCGCGAGCCCTGGAGCCCGGCCACCATCAGCGGGCCGTCGATCGCCGTGGAGGCGAACGCGGCACCCGAGAGCGCGCTCATCCCGGCCACCGCCCCCATGCCGCCCGGGATACGCACCCTGCGCCACACCAGGACGGTGCCGAGGACGACCGTCACCGCGATCAGCACCAGCAGGACCTGCTCGGAGAGCACGTTGAGCGCCCACAGCCCGAACGGCACCCCCGCCAGGGCGCACACGAGCAACAGGACGGCGGACCGCCGGTCCACGTGCGCCCGGTCCCGCAGCGCGACCCACAGGTTCAGCGGGACCGCCAGGGTCGCGGAGACCACCACCGCCGTGACCGGGTCCAGGAGCAGGGCCAGCGGCGGCACGGCGGCCAGGGAGAACCCGAAGCCCGCCGTGATACGGATCAGTGCGGCGAGCGTCAGGACCACGAACACACAGGCGAGGACGTACACGGAGGCGGCTCTCAGGACGAGGTGGCGGGCGGCGGGGGTCGAAGGGATGATGATGTCATGACCCTGTTCGTCGCGCTCTGGCCGCCCGACCAGGTCCGGGACCGTCTGGAACGGGCGGTGCGCGCCGCCCGCCCCACCGCGCCGGAACTGCGCTGGAGCCCGCCGGAGCGCTGGCACCTCACCCTGGTCTTCCTGGGGAGCCCGCCGTGCCCGTCGCGGAGCTCTCCACCGCGCTGGGGCGGGCCCTGGAGGGGTGGCCGCCTCCCGAACTGGCCCTCGACGGCTGGGGCGTCTTCCCCGAACGGACGGGCTGGGGCATCGCGCGTCCGTCGTGTGGGCGGGGGTGCGGGGCCACGGGCTCCCGGAGCTCGCCGGGGTCCTGACCGACGCGGCCCGTGACGCGGGCGTGCCCGTCTCGTCACGCCCCTTCGTGCCCCACGTCACCCTCGCCCGTGCCCGCCGCCCCCGCGACGTGACCCGGACCCTGCGTGCCCTGGGCCCGGCGCCCGCCACCGGCTGGCGGGCCGACCGGGTCTCCCTCGTCGAGAGCCGCCCGTCGGGGCCGGACCGCTACCGGACCGTCCGGAGCTGGGGACTACCCTGGGGTAGCGAATCCCAACGAGCACCGGAGCGGGGCACGTCATGAGCATGCTCACCAACAACCGCAAGCAGCGCTGGCTGCTGCCAGTGGTGCTCGGTTCGATCATGCTCATCGTGGTCCTGGGAGCCCTCTTCGGCTGAGCCGGCTTGACCCTGACACCGGTGTCAGGGTCCTAACGTCCGGGCCATGACCACTTCCACGCTCCGTTCCGGCTGGCTCGCGTGCCTGGCCCTGACCGCGTTCGCGGTCGGGACCGACGACCTCGTCATCGCCGGACTCCTGCCGGTCATCGCCCTGGACCTCGACGTCGGCGTCGCCGCGGCGGGGCAGCTCGTGACCGTCTTCTCCCTCACCTACGCCGTGGCGGCCCCTCCGTTGGCAGTGGTCACCGCCCGGATGCCCCGCCGCACCCTCCTCCTCGGCGGACTCGCGGTGTTCGCCCTGGTCAACCTGGTCACCGCCCTCGCGCCCACGTACACCGCCCTCATGGCACTGCGGGTGCTCGCCGCCCTGGTCGCCGCCGCCCTCACCCCGGCCGCCTTCTCCATGGCGGCCCGGCTCGCCCCGTCCGGACACACCGGAGGCGCGGTGGGCGCCGTCGCCGCGGGGCTGACCGTCGCCCTCTTCCTGGGGGTGCCGATCGGCGCGCTGCTGGGCTCCGCGTTCGGTTGGCGCTCGGCCTTCGTGGCCGTCGCGCTGCTCACCGGCGCGGTCCTGCTCGCCTCCCTCCGGTACCTGCCCCCGCTCCCGGGGGCGCCCGAGGCGGGGCTCCGCGCACAGCTGCGCCACCTGGGCCGTCCCGCGATCCTGACCTGTGTCACCGGGACCGTCGCCGGGGCCACCTGCGGCTTCATGACCTACACCTACGTCGCCCCGATCACCCGCGACCTCACCGGAACCGGCGGCGCGGCCCTGGCCCCGCTGATCGCGGTGGTGGGCGCCGCGGGGCCGTCGGGACCTTCCTGTGCGGGAGGGCCACCGACCGTTGGGGCGCCGACCGGGTCCTGCTCGGCACCTTCGCCGGGATGGTCGGGAACAGCCTCCTCCTGGTCCTGCTGGCGCTCCCCACCAGCGTGCCGACCTGGGCCCTGGCAGGTGTCCTCGCCCTGTGGGGGTTCGCGGCCTGGGGGTTCGCCGCGCCGATGAGCGCCCGGCTGCTGTTCCTGGCCGGGAACGCGGGCACCGAGGCCCTCGCCCTCAACACCGGAGGGCTGTACGTGGGCACGGCGGTGGCCGGGGCCCTGGGCGGCGCGGTCGTCGCGGGGTACGGGGAGCGGGGGTCCCGGTGGCCGCCACCGCCGTGGGCCTGGCCGCGCTGGGGTTCATGGCGCTCTCCGTGCGCTGGTTCCCCACCAGCGGGCACCGCGAGAGGGTTTCGTAGTCTGGTGGGGCCGCGCGCCCGCGCGGCCCCACCAGGTCGGAGAAGGTATGCGCATCGGAGAGCTCGCCGAACGCACGGGCGCCAGCCCGCGCTCCCTGCGGTACTACGAGCAGCGCGGACTGCTCACCTCGGAGAGGGCGGCCAACGGCTACCGCGAGTACGGTCCCGAGGCCCTGGACCGGGTGCGCAACATCCGCCTTCTCCTCGAAAGCGGGCTGACCTCCGAGGACGTGCGGGAACTCCAGGACTGCCTGGAGCTGGACCTGGTCCGCGAACCCGCCTGCGCGGAGGCCGTGGCGCTCTACGAGCAGAGGCTCCGGGCGGTCCGGGAACGCATCGAGGAGCTTACCGCCACCGAGCGCCGGATCGAACGCCAACTCGCGGAGGAGACCGGGACCTAGGCCCGTGCTCGGGTGAGGGAGACCGCGTGGGCCACCAGGGCGGCGTTGTCGTGGGCCTCCGTGCCGTCCGGCAGCCGCATCGTGTCCTCCAGGCCGATCCGGATGTCCAGGCCCTCCTCCACGGCCTGTTCCAGAACCGGCCAGGCCGTCGCGTCCACGCCGTGCAGCATCCGGGGGACGCGTACCCGGCCCCGGTCCAGCACGCGGGCGATCGCCTCCGT
The DNA here is from genome assembly GCA_018388625.1 of Nocardiopsis eucommiae. GTDB lineage: Bacteria > Actinomycetota > Actinomycetes > Streptosporangiales > Streptosporangiaceae > Nocardiopsis > Nocardiopsis eucommiae. Next base: position 574,156 of record CP074402.1, read on the forward strand.
GTTGCGCCGGGCGTCCTCCACCGCCACCTGGGTCGGCTCCACCAGCACGGCCGCCACCTCCGGCCCGGTCGCGACCAGGATGCGGGCCGCGTCCACCGTCCACACCCCCGCCTCCACGGCCACCCGGCGGTCACGCAGGAGCTGGACCAGGTCCACCGACCCCGGCTCGTGCAGGTTCACCGACACCGAGTCGGGCAACGCCGGGGAGGGCCATCTGTGCACCAGGTCGTACCGGCGCCAGGGGTCGGACTCCGCCGACAGCGCGGTGGTCAGCGACACCGGGACGTCGGGCCCGTCCGCGCGCATCCGCTCCATCAGCGCCGCCACCACCTGCGGCTCCAACGACTCCGCTCCCCGGGGGTCGCGGGGATGGATGTGGACGGCGGTGGCGCCCGCCGCCACCACGGCGTGCGCGTCGGTGACGAGCTGGTCGACGGAGACGGGCAGCGCCGGGTGCGCACCCGGACGCCGGTCACCGTTGAGACAGGCGACGATCCTCATGAGGTCTCTCCTTGCGCGCTCTCTCTGCGGAATGTTCCCGCTCGCACCCGGGTGCAAGCCCCGGGCCGTCCGCCCTGGCAGGATGGCGGGCATGAGAAGCTCCCTGACCCTCGTCGCGGCGGCCCTGTTCGCGTTGGCCCCGACGGCCTCCGCCGTGGCCGCCCCCGTTGACCCCGACGACGGGACGGGCGGGGTCGACTACCCGCGCGGTGGTGAGGGCCCCGAGGGTTCGGAGATCGCCTTCGAGTTCCAGGACGACCGCATCTCCGAGTCCAGCGGGCTGGCTCCCTCGCTGCTGCACGAGGGCGTGTGGTGGACGCACAACGACAGCGGCGACCACCCCTCGGAGGTCTACGCGGTCGACGAGGACGGCGAGACGCTCGCGACCGTCACCCTGAACATCGAGCGCCGTGACTGGGAGGCGATCAGCGTCGCCCAGGGCCCTGAGGGGGTGCCCACGGTCTTCGTGGGCGACATCGGTGACAACTTCGGCGGCGGCTGGCCGAACATTCGGGTGTACCACTTCGCCGAACCCGAGGTCCTGGGCGACGCCGTCCTGGACCCGTCGGTGTTCACGTTCACCTACGAGGACGGGGGCGTGACGCCGAGGGGATGATGATCGACCCTCGGAGCGGTCGCATCCACGTGGTGTCCAAGGAGTTCGCGGGCAGCGTCTACGCCGCGCCGGAGAACCTGGACCCCTCCGGGGAGAACGTCCTGACCAGGGTGGACTCCGCTCCGCTCTTCGCCACCGACGCCGCGTTCAGTCCGGACGGAACGCGCTACGCCATCCGCACCTACTGGGGTGTGAGCGTCTACGACGGGACCAACGGCGTGCCGGGAAGATCGGTGGGATCCTTCGACCTGCCGGAGATGGAGCAGGGCGAGTCGGTGGCCTTCACCCCGGACGGCACCGCGCTGATGGCGGGCACCGAGGGAGCGAACTCCCCGGTCTGGCGCGTCCCGCTGTCGGGGGAACTGCTGCCCGACGCGGCGGCCGAAGCCGAGGTCGAGGCCTCACCCGCCGCCGACGAGGACGGGAGCGAGGACGAGGAGCCTCGGGAGTCCGGTGCCTCGGGCGCGCTCCCGCTCATCCTCGGAGGAGCCGCCGTGGCCGTGGTCCTGATCGGCGCCATCGGCCTCCTGGTCCGCCGCACCTGAGTCTGCGGGGACCCGGGCGGGGGCCGACCCCGACGCCTCGACTACTTCTCGGGCTGCGGGTCCAGGTAGTGCTCGCGGCAGAGGAAGGCGTGCCGGGAGAAGTCGGTGAAGACACCGTCCACGCCCGCGTCGAAGAAGGCCTCGTACTCGGCCGCGAAGCCGCCGTAGTCCTTCGGGTCGCCGTCCGAGCGCAGGTCCGTGGGCAGGAAGTGGTTCTCGCTGCGGAACGTGAAGGGGTGCACGACCAGGCCCGCCTCGTGGGCGTCCTTCACCAGGTCGGTGGGCTCGCCCAGGGATCCGTCCTCGTTGGTGGGGATCACCAGGCTCTTGTGCGGGCCGATGGCGTGCGCGAACGTCGCGACCTCGGCCAGGCCGTCCGGGGTCGTGTGGTGCAGCCAGTGCTCCTCGGTACCCATGAGATACACCAGCGGCAGCCCGGTCTCGGAGAGCTTGCGCAGGCTCTCGGCCTCGAAGGACTGGAGGAACACCGGGACCCTCGGCTCCTCGCCGACCAGCTCGGCCTCCCTCAGGGCGGCGATCAGCGGGGGTTCGAGGTCCAGGCCCTGCTCCACGTGGTGGGCGGGGTGCTTGGTCTCCGGGTAGATGCCGATCGGTCGGCCCAGCTCCTTGGTCAGGGAGAGGGCGAGCTCGATGACCTCCTGGAGGGTCGGGATGCCGTAGGTCCCGTCCATCACCGCGTTGTCCGGGCGGACCTCGGCCATGCGCTCGCGCGCCCGGAGCGTCCTGATCTCGGCCAGGGTGAAGTCCTGCGCGTAGAACCCCTCGACGGTGCGTCCGTCGATGGTCCGCTTGGTGCGCCGGTCCGCGAACTCGGGGCGGTCGGCCACGTCGGTGGTCTCACCGATCTCCTGCTCGTGGCGGCAGATCAGCTGGTGGTCCTTGGTGGCGACCAGGTCCATCTCGATGAAGTCGCCGCCGTGCCGGGCGCCCAGTTCGTACGAGGCCAACGTGTGCTCGGGCCGGTGACCCGAGGCCCCCGGTGGGAGATGATCTTGATGGGGAGTTCAGTCTTCTTGTTCCTGCGCACAGTGGGACCGTCCTGGGAAACGATGAGCGGAAGTAGGAGAAGGAGGCCGACCCACGCGCGGCGGGTCGGCCTCCATTCTCCAGTGTCGCGGGACCGATTCAGGACGGTCCCCCGGTGGTCCCCGTCAGGACAGCCGGGTCAGGACGTGGTCGACGCACTCGGTGAGCGCGTTCACGTCGCTGGGCTCCACGGCCGGGAACATCGCCACCCGTAGCTGGTTGCGGCCCAGCTTGCGGTAGGGCTCGGTGTCCACGACGCCGTTGGCGCGCAGCACCTGGGCGATCCGGGCGGCGTCGACCTCGTCGGAGAAGTCGATGGTGCCGACCACCTGGGAGCGCTGGGCCGGGTCGGTGACGAACGGGGTCGCCACAGGGGAGCGGTCCGCCCAGTTGTAGAGGATCGAGCTGGACTCGTGCGTGCGGGCCACGGCCCACTTGAGCCCGCCCTGGCCGTTGATCCACTCCAGCTGCTCGGCGAGGAGCAGGAGGGTGGACACCGCCGGGGTGTTGTACGTCTGGTCCTTGGCGGAGTTGGCGATCGCCGTGGGCAGTGAGAAGAACTCGGGGACGTAGCGACCGCTGGCGGCGATCTCCTCGACTCGGGCGAGCGCCTTGGGCGACATGACCGCGATCCACAGGCCGCCGTCGGCGGCGAAGCTCTTCTGCGGGGCGAAGTAGTAGACGTCGGTCTCGGAGACGTCGACGTGCAGACCGCCCGCACCGCTGGTGGCGTCGACCAGGACGAGCGCGTCCTCGTCGGCCCCGGAGACCCGGCGGATCGGCGCGGCCACACCCGTGGAGGTCTCGTTGTGGGTGAGCGCGTACACGTCCACACCGGCCTCGGCGACGGCCTCGCCGTGGGTGCCGGGCTCGGTGGTGATGACCGTCGGGTCGTCCAGCCAGGGGCGCCCCCGACGACCTTCGCGAACTTGCTGGAGAACTCACCGAACGCCAGGTGCTGCGACTTGGAGCGCACCAGGCCGTGGGCGGCGATGTCCCAGAAGGCGGTGGTCCCGCCGTTGCCGAGAACCACCTCGTAGCCGTCGGGCAGGGAGAGGAGCTCGCTCACACCGGCGCGGACCCGGCCGACCAGGGACTTGACCGGCTTCTGCCGGTGCGAGGTCCCCAGGTAACGGGAGCCGGAGGCGGCGAGGGCGTCGAGCTGGGCGGCGCGGACTTTGGAGGGGCCGCTCCCGAAACGGCCGTCGGCGGGCAGCAGGTTCGCGGGAATCTGAATCTCGGTCACGCGGACCAGCGTAGTGGTGGACGACGTGGGAGCGCCGGTCAGGTCGGCAATTGATGTCGTGAAATCACGTGACCGACGCAACGAATCGTCACAGGTCGGAGCTACTGGCCGGTATGGGCCAGTCTCGATTCGGGGAAAGGGGATGTCGGCCCGGTGCCCGTTGCTGTCTAATGAGGCAGCTGCCGGGGGCCGAACCTCACAACGAGACCGTGGAGGGATGCTTCGAGTGTCCGATCAGACACCCGAGACCCAGGACGACCAGCCGAGCAGACCCGCCTTCCTCCGGGTCTTCGAGAACCTGCGCCGACGCCCCTCGCGCTCCGAACACTTCACCGTCCGTAGCCTGGAACGCTCCGTGGCCCGGCGCCGACCCGCCCGGAGGGGAAGCGGCAGCGGGGTGACATCGCCGAGCCCCTCCCGTCCTCGACCTGGTGACCGAACGCCGCGAGGACCGCCCCGCCGTCCTGCGCGCCCTGGTGCGTGCGAGCGCGGTCGGGCCCGTGTGGCTGCTCCCCGAGGGCGTCCCGGGCAAGGACCACCAGGACACCGGGGAGGCTCCCGCCCGGGAGACCGGGGAGACCCGCCCCCGCCAGCGCGGCGCACCAACAACTGGAGTCGCCGCTGGCCGTGGCCGGGGACACCGACGCCCCGCCTCCGGGGGCCGAACCCGTCCGGGAGCCGCGCGAGGGAGCGTCCTCCGGGGACGTCGACGGCGACGTCACCACCCAGGAGCTGTACGAACTCCTGGAACGACTGGTGGACGGCGGGTTCGCGTGGAAGGACGATCCGCCACCGGCGCCCCGCGGCCGCAAGCCGCCTCCGCCTCCCCGTTTCTCGCAGGTGCGCTCCCTGCTCTGGCTCCGGCGCTGCAACTTCCAGGTCATCAGGGGCAAGTTCTCCGAAGGAACCGGCGTCTCCGAGCACGGCACCCTGCTCAACACCAGCGGCACCCAGGTCGAGGTGATCAGGGCCCTTCGGGAGACACGGCTCGACAGCGCGCTCAAGCGCAGGGAAGAGCTGCTGGAGCGCGCGGAGCGGGCCGCTGAGGAAGAGGAACAGGGCACCGTGACGGCCCCGAGCCGTTGGGAACTGCTGCGCAGCCGGTGCACGGTCTACTGGCGCGGACTCGCCGCGGCGCGGCCGGGTTCTCCCGATTCGTCAACGCCGCCTCTCGGGTGATCACCTTCGGCGCCGCCGACGAGAAGATCCTCACCCCGCTGTCCTTCGTGTTCTCGCTGGTCCTCGCGGCAGCCCCTTCGGTGTCGCCTATCTCGGGCTGCTCGCGCAGCAGGCCGACGAACTCGTCTCCCTGCTGGTCGGCACGCTCCTGATCACCGTCTACGTGCTCACGGTGTTCTTCTTCCTGCTCCCGTGGCGCCCCTACCTCTGGCTGCACCGACACCGCTACGTCATGGACCTGGACGGGCGCGGCCCGGAGCAGGGCTCGTCCCCGGGCGGCCGGGGACGCCACCGCGCACACGGCGTGCACCTGCTCAACCAGCTCAACAACCTCGCCATGGACCGAGCCCGGATCAACGGTTCGATCCGCCCGCCCGGAACCCACCAGATCGCGGTCAACGCGCTCCTGGACGACCTGCACCGGGAGTTCGGCGCGGGCGGCTACCGGCTCCGGCGCGGCAGCGGCGCCCGTCCGGTGCTCGTCTACGACCAGCGCCGTCTGGACCGGGTCGGCCGGTACTTCGTGTGGCTGATCGAGCAGGAGCGTCTGCGCCGCGCCTTCCCGGACCCCCTGCTCCTCGTCCAGGTACGTGACGCCGGGCTCCGCCCTCTGGTGGAGGGCACGGTCGACTCCACCCGCAACGAGGCGATGCCCGAGTTCATCGAGGGAGGGGAGGAGAACGAGGAGGAGGAAGAGAAACAGGCGCTCGAACCGGTGCGGACGTGGACACGGCGCCGATACCTGGCCGGGGTGCTCGGCGTGGAACGCGTCATCACCCGGCACGTCGCGCCGTTGCCCGAGGGCGGCGGCGAACTCACGCGGCGCGGCGCGCCCGAGTGGGTCCTCAGCGGACCCGTCCTCGCCGGACTCTGGACCGGCGGGGTCGCGGGTGCCACCTCCGTCCTGATGCTGTTCGGGCTGGTGTTCCTGCCCTCGTTGGCGCAGGCCAGCAACCCGTGCGTCCAGGACGGGGTCTGGCAGCCGCAGGGCATCACGCGGAAGGGGGACCAGTGTGTCGGTGTCACCGACGGCGGGTTCGTCTTCCACGAGAGGCTGACCGAGGTCACCGAGCTCGTCCACGAGCAGAACGAGGAGGTGGAGGCCAGCGGCCAGCCCTACGTCACCATCGCCCACCTCGCGGAGTTCGACGTGGCCGATCCCGACGACCCCTCGCTCTCCGGGAGCCAGGGCGAACTCCTCGGCCTGGCCTACCAGCAGGGCCAGCACAACCGGATCAAGGACTCCCGGTATCCCCGGATCAAGCTGCTCATCGCCAACGCGGGCCGGAACTGGGAGCACTCACTGGTGGCCGCGAAGGAGATCGTGGACCGCGCCGAGAACGAGCGGCTCGGCATGGACCGCCCGATCGCCGCGGTCGGCTTCGGTCACAGCGTCGTGCCCAACAGCGACGCCATCAAGGAGGTCGGGGACGCCTCGATCACCATGGTGGGCACCACCGCCACCTTCGACGACGTCGCCCAGTCCGGCGCGCGTGAGCACAGCGAGTTCTACTTCCCGGTCTCCCCGGCCAACACCAGGATCGCCGAGCAGTCGGCGCACTGGGCCCGGTACGGGGTGTCCTGGCGCGACGCCGACGGCGCGGAGCGCGGGCTGGCGGCGCACGGGACCGCCGTGGCCATCGCCAGCGGGGAGACGGACGCCGAGGGCGGGAAGCACGAACAGTACGGACCGCACCTCGCGCGGGAGTTCATCGGCGCCTTCGAGGACCGTGGCGGCCGGGTGTGGGAGGGCGCCGAGGGACTGGGCCGGGACGAGTACGACGGCCGGGGCGTGCTGCTCTACCAGAACGGCGAATCGGAGGACGACACCACCTACGAGCAGCAGCTGGAGCGCCTGTGCACCGACGACGACCCGCCTGACCTGCTCTACTACGCGGGTCGCTCCGACGACTTCACCGAGTTCTACCGCCGGTTCACCCGGACCGGTGGTGAGGACTGCGTGGAGGGGCGCATGACCATCCTGGGCGGGGACGACGTCTCCAAGTTCGTCTCGGACGAGGAGGAGCTCATCGGCAACAACGCCGCCTACCACTCGGTGTTCTACACACCCCTGGCCCCCAGCGGCCCCTGGGGCGGTCCGGGTGGTCGCCCCGGCGGCGGTGACCAGGGCTTCTACCGGGACATGGCGACGTTACAGGAGGAGCTGTTCAGGGAGGACGACGACGAGGAGCGGTCGGACCCCAAGAAGGAACTGCCCTCCATCGCGCACGCCGCCGTGGCCAGCGACGCCCTGCTGGTGGTCTCTGAGGCGCTGCCCACCACCGGGCTGACCCAGGGGGAACTCGCGGCGAGGAACCCCCTGCGGTGGGTCGGCCTGGACCGGCACCCCTTCCTCCGCACCCAGGAACAGTACGAGGAAAAACGGGACGACCTGCACAGCGGGATCAAGGGGACCCGGAACCTGACCGGGGTCTCCGGGTACATCGAGTTCGACGCCGGGAACGACGGGAACTGGTACGACGGCCGCATGGTGCAGCTGGTGCTGGTGGGGCCGGAGACGGTCAATCCGGAGACCGGTGAGAGGCAGCGCCAGCACGTGGTCCAGCGGTGCGGAATGCGCAACGCCAACACCATCGAACCGGGTGAGGAGTGCCTGCCCCTGGGCTCCGGGATCGGGGGCGGCCCACGTGAGAGTATGCGTCGTGTGGACCACCAGAACCCCGCCGAGCTGCGGAAGCCGTACGTGGGTGAGCCCCTGCGCCGCCGTGACCTGGCCGACCTCCCGATGGCCCAGTTCCACCTGTGGTTCGGTGAGGCCCACGAGTCCGGCCTGGCCGAACCCAACGCGATGGTGCTCTCCTCGGTGGAGCCCTCCGGGATGCCCCGGTCGCGGACGGTCCTGATGAAGGGCTACGACGCCTCGGGGCTGCGGTTCTTCACCAACTACACGTCGCGCAAGGGCCAGGCCCTGGACGCCGACCCGCGTGCGAGCGTGGTCTTCCCCTGGCACGCGATCCGGCGCCAGGTCCTGGTGGCCGGGCGCGTGGAACGGCTCGGGGACGAGGAGAACGACCGCTACTTCGCCACCCGTCCCCGGGGCTCGCAGCTCGGAGCCTGGGCGAGCGAGCGCCAGTCGCGGCCGGTGGCCGACCGCACCGAGCTGGACCGGCTGTTCCACGAGTTCGACTCGGTGTGGGGTACCGACGAGCCCATACCCAGGCCCACCTACTGGGGCGGCTACCGGCTGGTGCCCGGTGAGGTGGAGTTCTGGCAGGGCGGCGAGGACCGCATGCACGACCGGTTCCGGTACGTGCGGGTCGACGAGGCCTGGGAGATCGAGCGCCTGGCGCCGTGACCGGTGCTCCGAGGTGACGTTGGTCGCGTCGAACGCGGGTTCGAGGGAGTTTCGGGGGAGTGGGGTCCGATGGGTGGTCGCGCAAGGGTCTTCCGGATACTTCACGTATCGGGCGGGTCACCTGCACGCCTGTGACCTTGGACCCTTGTGCCGCGCGGGTCGCCGCGACCCCTGGTGTCCGTATCGTGAGACAGTGTCGAAATCCACGCCCGTCGCGCCGCGATATGCTGGACACATCGGTGGTCGCTCCCGCGGTCCTGCGGACGCCCCGGTCCCCACCTGGCCCCAGGGAATCACGTGGTCCCGGCCTGTGTTGTGAGAGACCTGCCGTGCCGCACGTGACCGCGCGTGGGGCGCAGAGCCTTGGGAGGGGAGTCTTGACCGCACACGGGCTGATCGACACCACGGAGATGTACCTCCGTACGGTCTTCGAGCTCGAAGAGGAGGGCATCGTCCCGCTTCGGGCCCGGATCGCCGAGCGCCTGCACCAGAGCGGACCCACGGTGAGTCAGACCGTCGCCCGCATGGAGCGCGACGGCCTGCTGAAGGTCGAGAACGACCGTCACCTGGTGATGACCGCCGAGGGCCGCAGGCTGGCCACCCACGTCATGCGCAAGCACCGGCTCGCCGAGCGCCTGCTCGTCGACGTCATCGGTCTGCCGTGGGAGGACGTCCACATCGAGGCCTGCCGCTGGGAGCACGTCATCTCCGAGGCGGTCGAGGAGCGTCTGGTCACGCTGCTCAACGCACCCTCGGTGTGCCCGCACGGCAACCCGATCCCGGGTCTGGAGGAGCTGGGCCTGGAGGGTTACGCCCCCGAGCCGTTCACCGACGACTCCATCGTGCCGATGATCGACGCCGCCTCCGACTCGGAGTCCACCGTGACGGTGCGTCGCATCAGCGAACAACTCCAGCCGGACGCGGACATCATGCTCACCTTGCGCGAATCCGGGGTACAACCGGGACAGGAAGTCGTGCTCAAGGCTTCGGACGACGGCGTGCGCGTCATCGGCGCGGGCGAGGACACCGAGCTCCCGGCGGATGTCGCCGGGCACATCTTCGTCGCCAAGCCGTGAAACGTTCGTCCACGTTGATTGGTTGCTCATCGGGATTGTCTCATTGCGCTGCGGGAACGTTGACTGTGTTGCTACGCTCGCCCCAAGGTGCGGTCGTTCGGGGTACCCGGAGCGGGCATGTGTGCAGCTCATGACGGCGAGGTGGCGGCTAGATGACACGGTGGGGTGAGCCCTTCCGGGAGAGCGACGCGCTCGTCACGGCCGAGGTCGTCGACCAGGCCCAGATCGCGATCGTCGTCATCGACCGGTTCAGCCTCCTTCGATACTGGAACCCGTACGCCCGCGAGCTGTTCGGGTTCGTCGGCGGGCGCGACTACGTCGGCCTGTCGCTGCTCGACATCGGCATCCACGAGTCCGACCGCGAACACGCCTCCGAGCTGGCGCGGCGCGTGCTCCGCGGCGAGCCGTGGGAGGGCACGTTCGCCGTGCTCAAGGGTGACTCCTCCTGGATCCACGTGCGCGCCCAGGCCGTGCCGATGCGCGACGAGTCCGGGGAGATCGACGGGATCACCCTGATCGCCCGTGAGGCGCTGCGCAGCGGCCGGGTCGAGGAACAGTACGGCCTGCTCGAACGCATCGGCAGCCGCCTGGCCAGCTCCCTGGAGTTCGACTCCACGGTCAGAGGCGTGGCCGGGATCCTGGTGCCGCAGTTCGCGGACCACTGCTTCATCGACCTCTACGACCGCGACCGCCTGGTCAGACAGGTGTCCGTGCACGCCGAGGGCTGGACGCCCCCGCCAACACGTGGTTCGACGTCGGGGACGAGGTCCGCTACCCCGAGCGCCACTTCGTGACCCAGGCGATGCGCCGCCTGGAGACGGTGGTCACCAGCGACTACCTCTTCGAGAACTCTCCCAACGACCGGTCCGACCGCGTCTCCCGACAGGTCGGCGTCACCTCCGCGATCGCCGCCCCGCTCCGGGCCCGCGGCGAGGTCCTCGGCGTGCTCACCCTGGCCCTGTCCGGGCTCTCGCCCCGTCAGAAGAGCAGCTACGGCGGCTTCGACCGCGACCTGGTCGGCGCCATCGCCTCCCGGGTCGCGCTGGCGATCGACAACGCCCGGCTCTTCGAGGAGCAGCGCAGCACCGCGGTGGCCTTCCAACGGAGCCTGCTGCCCAGCGACTTCCCCCTCTGGACGGGCTGACCGTCGCGCACCGCTACCTCCCCGCCGGCCCGCTCCAGGGGCACGGGCACGGCATCCAGACCCAGGTCGGCGGCGACTTCTACGACGCGATCCCGCTCTCGGCCGGACGTGTCGGCCTCGTCATCGGTGACGTCGAGGGCCGGGGCCCGCACGCCGCGGCCGTGATGGGCCAGCTGCGCGCCGCGCTGCGCGCCTTCGCCCAGGCCGACCGCGAGCCCGCCGACATCCTGCGCGAGCTCGACGAGTGGGTCCGCCAGCTCGGCATCCCGGACAGTGGGGGCGGCGTGTGGATCCCCAGCGTCAGCTGCCTGTACATGGTCTACGACGCCTGGTCCCGCGAGCTGTCCTACTCCAACGCCGGTCACGCGCCGCCGCTGCTCATCACCTCCGAGTCGGTCGAGACCCTCGACCTGGAGGTCACCGACCGCATGCTGGGCGTGCGCGCCAAGGGCGGGTCGGGCGAGGACATCGTGTACCACCAGGCCAACCTGCGGCTCCCCTGGGCGCCACCCTGGTCATGTACACCGACGGTCTGGTGGACCGCAGGCCGGTCGGGGGCAGGGCTGACCCCGAGCGCGCGCTGGCCCGGATGACCGAACGCGTGGCCGAGGTCGCGGACAAGGACGTGGACCAGATCGCCGAGGCCGCCGTGCACAGCGTGCCCGGCGTGCTGGACGACGACACCGCGCTGATGGTGGTGCGCACCCACTCCGAGGAGCTGGCGCTGCGTGAGGGCTGGTTCCCCTCCGAGGCCTCGACCGTCGGCGCCGCCCGGCACCTGGCGGCCGACACCTTCAACGAGTGGGGGTCGACCGCGACCAGGCCGAGCTCGCCTGCCTGCTGGTCTCGGAGATCGTCACCAACGTGGTCATCCACGCCACCCCGCACCCGGTGCACCGCGAGTTCACCGGAAGCGGCGTGCTGGACTCGGAGACCCCGCTCGACGGAGGCGGCGCGGCCGACGAGTTCGACGAGGACTGGAGCGATCTCCTGGAGGCGGTCGCGGAGGAGGACGAGTCCGCCGAGGACCCGGCGGACAAGGAGTTCCTGCTCCGGTTGCGCCGTGGCGCCAACGCGGTGTGGGTGGAGGTCTTCGACCACGACCTGCGTCTGCCGCGCATCCGCAGCGCCGCCGCCGACGACGAGGGCGGGCGCGGCCTCTACCTGGTGGAGCAGCTGGCCAGCCGCTGGGGATCGCGCCCCACGCCGGACGGCAAGGCGGTCTGGTTCGAGATGCCCATGCACGCCGAGGTCCGCGAGGCCGAGAAGGACGACGACGCGTAGGCCGCACGGACCGTCCCGTTCCCGAGGAGGGGTCGTGCGGCGGGGGCGAGGGGCCGGTCCTGGGTGACCCGACCGAGCCGCGCACCCGTCGGTTCCTCCGACGCGTCATCGACGCGGGACCCTCCGACCGGCGCGAGGCCCCTTCTTCGCTGGTCGGGAACGGTGTCGTCGTAAACCTGTTTCCGGACGGGAAAAATAGGAGCCGCACCCGTCTTGTTTCTCTGTAGTCGGCTGGTTACTTTATTCAGTGGTAAAGGACTGGACCGACATGGGGAATGGTGGTGCGCGCATTGCGTGAGCACGGCGCGAAAGTGACTCCGGGGCCCTCCTGGGGTTTCATGGAACAAAGTCCCAAGAGGTTCCCGCGTTCCCTTCGCCACCCGGCACGGTCCGGCCTGCGCGGTGGCCTCTCGGTCTTCGGTGCCCTGGCCCTGGTGGTCGCGATGGCCTCCCCGCCTTCGCCGAACCGCCGACCGCGCTTCCCGCCCATTCCTCCGAGGCCGAGGAGAAATGGCAGCCCGCCTTCGACTACGACACGGACGGCTGTTATTCCACCCCCGCCATCGGGCCGGACGGAACTGTCGCCGAAGGGCTGAACACCTCGGGGGCCCTGAACGGAAACTGCCGGGACCAGTCGGACCTCGACAACACCAATTCCTATTCTCGGGCCAGCTGCGACGGCAGCGGGTGGTGCGCGTACATGTACGCGCTCTATTTCGAGAAGGACCAGATCATGCACGGCTGCTGCGGGCACCGGCACGACCTGGAGCACGTCGTCGTGTGGGTGTTCGAGGACGAGGCCCGCTACGTGTCCGCCTCCGCGCACGGCGACTACGACACCCGCGCGGCGGAGGACATCCGGTGGGAGGGCACCCACCCCAAGATCGTCTACCACAAGGACGGCGCCTCGACCCACGCCTTCCGGTTCGCCGCCGACCACGACGACCCGCCGGAGAACCACTACGGCGTCTGGCAGTACCCGGACCTCGTCGGTTGGGAGGGCTACCCCGAGGGGATCCGGGAGATCTTCGTGGCCGCCGACTACGGGGCGGCCCAGCTCGACCTCAAGGACGAGCGGTTCCCCGACGCCCTGGCCAAGGCCGTGCCCGACGGGATCGACTTCGACCCGTACGCCCCCTGACCCGCACCGGACCAGACCCCCGGCCCGACCATGCCCTCGTCAGACCATCACGGCCGGGTCCGCCGGTACGGTCCTCACCCGCCTTTGGACCGTGCGTCGGGCCCGTCCATCCCCCGGACGCCGAAGGGCCCGCCGACCCAGTCGAGACGCTGTGGCGGCGGGCCCTCGGTGTTGTCCGTGGAGGGGGTGCTCAGCGGTAGGAGTTGGCCCACAGCAGCAGGCACACGAAGACGAAGAACACGACGATGCCGCTGGTCGCCCAGGGGATGTGGATCCTGGGCCGGAGCTTGCGCACGGCGATGACCAGGAGCACCACCAGCAGGCCCATCACGATGAGGCCGTCCCACGATCCGCTCACGACCGGTCCCTTCGGGGTTCGGGGGTCTACAGGCCCAGGCCCCTGCCGACGATCTCCTTCATGATCTCGGTGGTGCCACCGTAGATCGTCTGCACGCGGGAGTCCTGCCAGGCCCGTGCCACGGGGTATTCCATCATGTACCCGTACCCGCCGTGAAGCTGGAGGCACCGGTCCATGACGCGGTTGCACATCTCGGTCGTCCACCACTTGGCCTTGGCGGCGTCCTCCACGGTGAGCTCACCCTCGTTGAGCAGCCGGACCCCGCGATCCACGTAGGTCCGGCCCAGGTCCACCTCGGTGGCCAACTCGGCCAGGACGAAACGGGTGTTCTGGAAGCGCCCGATCGACCGGCCGAAGGCGGTCCGCTCGCGGCAGTACTCGATGGTGTGCTGGAGGACGTAGTCCGCCGAGGCGACCGCGCAGGTGGCGATGGACAGCCGCTCCTGGGGCAGGTTCTGGAGCAGGTGGATGAACCCCTGGCCCTCGGTGCCGATCAGGTTGGCGGTCGGCACGCGGACGTCGTCGAAGAAGAGTTCGGCGGTGTCCTGCGCCTTCATGCCGACCTTGTCGAGGTTGCGGCCGCGCTCGAAGCCGGGTGTGCCGCGCTCCACGGCGATCAGGGAGAAGCCCTGCGCACCGGCGTCGGGGTCGGTCTGGCAGACCACGATGACGAGGTCGGCGTTGACGCCGTTGGTGATGAAGGTCTTGCCGCCGTTGACGACGAACTCGTCGCCGTCGCGCACGGCGGAGGTCCGGATCCCCTGGAGGTCGCTGCCGGTGCCGGGCTCGGTCATGGCGATCGCGGTGATCAGCTCGCCGCTGGCGAAGCCGGGCAGCCAGCGCCGCTTCTGCTCGTCGGTGGTCAGCCCCACCATGTAGGGCGCCATGACGTCGTTCTGGAGGGTGATGCCCAGACCGCTGGCGTGCGCGCGGCAGATCTCCTCGTTGACGATCTGGTTGTACCGGTAGTCGTGGAGCCCGGTGCCGCCGAACTCCTCGGGGACCCCGTGGCCGAGCAGGCCGACGGTCCCCGCCTTCACCCACACCTCGCGGGGCACGATCCCGTCCTTCTCCCACTGGGCGTGGAAGGGGACGACCTCCCGCTTGAGGAACTCGGCCACCGATTCGCGGAAGAGGTCGTGGTCGGCGTCGAAGAGTTCCCGCTTCATGCTCAGCTCCGAGGGTGTCGGGGATCACTGTGTTCCCACACGGTAACCGAACCGCGTTCGGTTTTGAAGCGCGGGGGCAAGCCGGAGCAAAGTTCCGGGACCCCCGCGCGGTTCCCGGAGGCGCGGCGGTCGCGGGTTCCTAGGGTGGACCAGCAGCCGGGCCGTGCGGAGTCGGCCGGCCCGACCCCGGGAGGCGATTCGATGACAGAGAGCCCCGCCGACCAGCGCGAGTCCCAGAGAGGGCGGATCGCGCTGATCATGACCGCCCTCATGCTGGCCGTCCTGCTCTCGGCGCTGGACCAGACCATCGTCTCCACGGCGCTGCCGACGATCGTCTCCGACCTCGGCGGGCTCAACCACCTCTCCTGGGTGATCACCGCGTACCTGCTGGCCGTCACCGCCAGCACCCCGCTGTGGGGCAAGCTCGGTGACCAGTTCGGCCGCAAGCGTCTGTTCCTCGGGTGCATCGCGATCTTCCTGGTGGGCTCCGTGCTGTGCGGACTGGCCCAGAACATGCTCCAGCTGGTGCTGGCCCGGGGCCTCCAGGGCGTGGGCGGCGGCGGCCTCATGGTGCTGGCCTCCGCGATCATCGGTGACGTCGTCTCACCCCGGGAGCGCGGGAAGTACCAGGGCCTGTTCGGCGCGGTCTTCGGGGTCTCCAGTGTGGCCGGGCCCCTGTTGGGCGGGCTGTTCGTGGACCACCTGTCCTGGCGCTGGGTGTTCTACGTGAACCTGCCGCTGGGGCTGCTCGCCTTCTTCACGGTCCTCGCCGTGCTGCCCCGGCAGGACCCGGTCGGCCGCCGGAACATCGACTACGCGGGCATCACCCTGCTCGCCGCCACCGCCGTCTGCCTGACCCTGGTGGCCTCCTGGGGCGGCGGGGTCTACGGCTGGCTGTCCTGGCAGATCCTCTCCCTGGCCGCCGCCGGGCTGGTGCTCGGCGTGGGCTGGTGGCTCACCGCGAGGCGCGCTCCGGACCCGGTGATGCCGCTCGGGCTGTTCCGGAACCCGACCATCGTGGTCGCCATGGCCATCGGCTTCTGCGTGGGTTTCGCGATGATGGGCTCGATGGCGTTCCTGCCGCTCTTCCTCCAGATCGTGCACGGACTCTCCCCCACGGCCTCGGGGCTGCACCTGCTCCCCATGGTCACGGGCATGCTCATCACCTCGATCACCAGCGGGCGCCTGGTCACCCGGACCGGCCGGTACAAGGTCTTCCCCGTGGCGGGCATGGCCCTGACCTCGATCGGCCTCTTCCTGATGTCCGGCATGGGGCCGGACAGCTCCCTGTGGGAGATGGGCCTCTACTTCTTCGTCCTCGGCTCCGGACTGGGCCTGGTGATGCAGGTGGTGGTCCTGGTGGTGCAGAACGCCTCCTCCTACGACGACCTGGGGGTCTCGACCTCGTCCGCGACCTTCTTCCGGTCCATCGGCGGCTCCTTCGGCACCGCGGTGTTCGGGTCGGTCTTCGCCGGGCAGCTGGCCTCGGACCTGGCCGCGCGGGCCGGGTCGCTCGACCTTCCGGCGGGGGTGGACGCGACCTCGCTGGAGAGCGACCCGAGCGCCATCGACCGCCTGCCCTCGCAGGTGCAGGCGAGCTTCCTGGAGATCTACGCCGACGCCATCGACACCGTCTTCCTGTGCGCGGTGCCGGTCGCCCTCGTCGGCCTGGTGCTCGCCCTTTTCCTGCGGCAGGACGTGCTGCGCACGACCATCAGGACACCGGACCTGGACGAGACCGTGGCCCCGGTGGCCACGCCGAGCCGCAGCGCGATGGACCAGGTGGAGCGCGAGATCTACGAGGCCTGCGGGTCCGAGGGCACGGAGACCATGTACCAGCGTCTGCGGGAGGCCTCCGGCCTGGAGGTCTCGGCGGAGGCCTGCTGGGCGCTCAGCCACATCGGGGTCCAGGGGCCGCTCGGCGTGGACGACCTGGTGCGCATGTCCGGCCTGAGCCCCTCCCGCTGGGCCGACACCCACCAGGAACTGCTGGAGGCCGGGTACCTGGTCGACGACAGCGCCCCCTGGGAGCTGAACTGGCGGGGGAGGACGCCGTGCGGCGGCTGTACGAGGCCCAGCGGACGGCGCTGCGCTCGCTGCTCTCCGACTTCGGCCCCGAGGAGCATCCCGACGTGTTCGACGTCCTGGAGCGGGTCACCGGCACCACCCTCGGTGACGAGGGCGGGCGTTGGGGCGACCGCACGGACTGACCGGACCTGGGCGGACGCCCGCAAGACGGGGTCGGGGGCTTGCCAGGGAGTTCAAACCGAATACAGTTCGGTTCTATAGGACGTCACATCCCACGCCCCTTGGAGGACCCAGTGGCTGAGGCCTACATCGTCGGTGCGGTACGCACCCCCGTCGGCACCAAGAAGGGTGCCCTGGCCGCCGTGCACCCGGCGGACCTGGGCGCCCACGTCCTCAAGGAGCTCGTCGAGCGCACCGGGGTCGACGCGGCCGCGGTCGAGGACGTCATCATGGGCGTGGTCAGCCAGGCCGGTCCGCAGGCCCTGGACCTGGCCCGCACCGCGTGGCTGTCCGCCGGGCTGCCCGAGTCGGTCCCCGCCGTCACCATCGACCGCCAGTGCGGCTCCTCGCAGCAGTCCCTCCACTTCGCCGCCCAGGGCGTCATGTCCGGCACCCAGGACCTCGTCGTGGCGGCGGGCGTGGAGAACATGGGCATGGTCCCCATGGGCGCCAACGTCCAGTTCGCCCTCGACAACGACCTCCCGCTGTACGGGCAGGGGTGGATCGAGCGGTACGGCTTCCAGGAGATCTCCCAGTTCCGGGGCGCCCAGCTCATGTGCGAGAAGTGGGGCTACAAGCGCGAGCAGCTGGAGGAGTTCGCGCTGGAGAGCCACCGGCGGGCCGCCGCCGCGCAGGAGGCCGGGTACTTCGACGCGCAGATCGCTCCCATCGCGGGGGTGACCAGGGACGAGGGCGTGCGCCCGGACACCACCCTGGAGAAGATGGCCGGGCTCAAGCCGCTGCGCGAGGGCTGGGAGCTCACCGCCGCGATCGCCAGCCAGATCTCCGTGGGCGCGGGCGCGCTGCTCATCGCCTCCGAGCGCGCCGTGGAGCGGCACGGGCTCACCCCGGTCGCCCGCGTGGTGCAGCTGTCGCTGGTCGGGGACGACCCGGTCTACATGCTCACCGCGCCGATCCCCGCGACCCGGATCGCCCTGGAGAAGGCCGGTCTGAGTATCGACGACATCGATGTCACGGAGATCAACGAGGCCTTCGCCCCGGTCCCGATGTCGTGGACCGAGGAGCTCGGCGCCGACCCGGCCAGGGTCAACCCGAACGGCGGCGCCATCGCTCTGGGCCACCCGCTGGGGGCCACCGGCGCGATCCTGATGACCAAGCTGGTCAACGAGCTCCACCGGACGGGTGGCCGCTACGGTCTCCAGACCATGTGCGAGGGCGGCGGCCAGGCCAACGTCACCATCGTCGAACGCGTCTGACCTCCCCGTACCCCGACGGGCCGCGCACCCCGTGCGCGGCCCGTCGTCGTGGAACACCCGGAGTTGGTGCGGAGTCTCCAGAAGTAATACCTGTGAAGTATTACCCTGGTTCCATGAGGATCACCGAGAAGGGTCAGGTCACCATCCCGGTCGAGGTGCGCAGGAGACTCGGTCTCAGCCCCGGAGACGAGGTCGAGTTCGTCCTGGAGGGCAACGGTGCGCGTGTGGTTCGCGCGGCGACCGAGCCCTCACGCGGCCAGCGCCTCGTCGAGCGACTGCGCGGTAGGACCACGACCGGTATGAGCACGGACGAGATCATGGCGTTGACCAGGGGAGACGATGACGACTGCTGAGGCCGTCAGGTCCTGCCTGGAAAGTGACGGAGCCGGGCCGTCCTCCACGATGGTCGACACCAACGTGCTGCTGGACGTCCTCACCGGCGATCCCACCTGGGGTGAGTGGTCGGAACGGGCCTTGGTGGAGGCGGCTGACCGGGGCCCCGTGGTGATCAACCCGATCATCTACGCCGAGGTCTCCGTGGGCTTCACCCGCATCGAGGAACTGGACCTCGCGCTGGGCGGCGACTTCGTTCGCTCCGACCTGCCGTGGGAAGCGGCCTTCCTGGCCGGAAAGTGTCACCTCCGCTACCGGAAGCAGGGCGGGACCAAGCACGCGCCGCTGCCGGACTTCTACATCGGTGCCCACGCGGCGATCGAAGGCCATCAGCTCCTGACCAGAGACGCCCGGCGATTCCGGACGTACTTCCCGTCGGTGAAGCTGCTCAGTCCGAACTAGGTGACCACGGCCCCGGTGGGAAGGCCCCTCCGAACCATGGGTGCCTCCCCGTACCCCGACGGGCCGCGCACCCCGTGCGCGGCCCGTCGTCGTGGGAACCCGCCTCACCGTCGATGCCCATGGCTGCGGTGGAGGTGTGACGCGGATGACGTGGACGGCCGACGAGGAGTTGACGTGTGCGCCGCGGGCTGACCGCCGTCAGCGGACGGGGTGGGCCAGGCCCTCGCCGCCGACGCCGTTCTCCAGGCCGAGCCAGGCCGCCATCTCCTCCAGCTGCGCCACCAGTTCGGGCATGGTGTCGGCGGGGGCGCCCTCCTCCAGGGTGATCTGGCGGGCGAGCAGGGTGCCCGAGGCGCGGTCCGCCTTGAGGTCCACCCGGGCCACGAGGTCGTCACCCAGCAGGAAGGGCAGCACGTAGTACCCGTGCACCCGCTTGGCGGCGGGCACGTAGATCTCCAGGCGGTAGCGGAACCCGAAGAGTTCCTGGGCGCGGTCGCGGGTCCACACCAGGGAGTCGAACGGGCTGAGCAGGGCGCGGGCGTCCACCCGGCGCGGGACGCGGGCGTCCCGGTGCAGGTAGGCGGGGCGCTCCCAGCCCTCCACGGTGACCGGGACCAGTTCCCCGGCGTCCACCAGGTCGGCCACGGCGGCACGGGACCCCGCGCCCTTGAGCCGGAAGTAGTCGCGCAGGTCGGGCTCGGTGGCGATGCCGTGCGCACGCGCGGCGATGGCGACCAGCTCGCGGTGCGCCTCCTCCGGGGTGGGGTGGGGAGCGCGTGCACCTCGGCGGGCAGGACGCGTTCGGGCAGGTCGTAGCGGCGTTCGAACTGGGTGTTGCGGCCGTTCGAGGTGAGGTCACCGATCCAGAACAGGTACTCCAGGCACCGTTTGATCTCGGACCAGTTCCAGCCCCAGTGGTCCTTGGCGCGCGGCACGTCGTGGGCCAGCGCCGCCTCCACCTCCCGGGCGGTGGCCGGACCGATCCGGGCCACCTCCTCGTACACCGCCCGGACCAGGTCGGGCTTGTCCTCGCGGATGCCGTTCATCCACCCCACGTTCCGCTGGGCCCGGTTGAGCTCCATCCGGTACCGCATGAGGCGGTGGGTGGCGGGCGGCACCAGGCTCGCCTCGTGCGCCCAGCACTCGACCAGCCGGGCCGGGCTGTCACCGACGCTCGTGGTGGTGGCCCGGTCCAGCAGGGCCGGGGAGTACGTGCCGATCCGGGCGAACACCGGCAGGTACTGGCTGCGGGCGAGCACGTTCACGCTGTCGATCTGGAGCAGCCCCACCCGCCGGACCACGCGCGCCAGGTGCGCGAGGGTGGGGGTGGAGCCCGGCCGGGGTCGTGGAAGCCCTGGGCGGCCAGGGCGATCCGGCGGGCCTGCGGCAGTGAGATCTCCGCGTCGCGGCGGGGGTGTGGTGCGGCCATCTGGTCACCGTATCCGCAGCCGACGACGTTTCCGGGAAGGGATTCAGCCCGTCCGGCGGTGCAGGTCGTCGAGCACGGACGGCCCCGGATCGGCGGGCGCGATCCACGGTCCGGGCAGCGACGGGTCCAGGACCCCCTCCTCCAGCCAGGTGTAGGAGTCGGCCATCAGGCGCCGGGCCAGCCTTCCGTCCAGCTCGTCGGTGTTGGACCACAGCCCCTCGAAGAGGGACTCGACCCGCAGTCGGGACTGGCGGCAGAACACGTCGGCCACCTCCAGCGGCGTGGTGCCGCGTTCGGGGTGGGCGTCCGCGTCGGCGCGGGCGCGCACGACCACGGCACTCGTCGCGAAGAGCTCGGCGCCGACGTCCACCACGCGACCGAGGAACCCCTGCCTGGCCTCCAACCCTCCCCGCCAGCGGGCCATCCCGTGGAAGGTGGAGCGCGCCAGCCGACGCGAGGCCCGCTCCACGAAGCGCAGGTGCTCCGCGAGTGGGCCGAACTCCTCGAAGGCGGACGGCACCTGACCCCGGCCGACCACCAGGGTCGGCAGCCACCGGGCGTAGAACCCGCCCGCCCTCGCTGCGGCGCGCGCCCTCCGGACCCGGCCGGCGTCGGGGTCGACGAGGTCCCCGGCCACGGACAGGTGCGCGTCCACGGCCTCGCGGGCGATCAGGAGCCGCATGATCTCCGTGCTGCCCTCGAAGATCCGGTTGATCCGCAGGTCGCGGAGCAGCTGCTCGGCCGGCACGCCGCGCTCGCCCCGCGCCGCCTGGGATCCGGCGGTCTCGTATCCGCGTCCGCCGCGTACCTGGACCAGTTCGTCGGCGACCCGGTAGGCCATCTCCGACGTCCAGAGCTTGGCCAGGGCCGCCTCCACCCGGATGTCGTGGCGCCCGTCGTCTGCCATCCGCCCGGTCAGGTCGAGCACGGACTCCATGGCGTACGTCGTGGCCGTGATGAAGGACAGTTTCCTGGCGACCTCCTCGTGCCGACCCACCGGCTCACCCCACTGGACGCGCTCACGTGCCCACTGACGGGCGATCCCGGTCGCCCACTTGCCCGCGCCCACACAGAGGGCGGGCAGGGACAGGCGTCCGGTGTCGAGCGTGGACAGCGCGATGCGCAGCCCCGGCCCTCCGCGCCGATCCGCTGGGCGGCGGGCACCCGCACCCCGTGCAGGCGGGTGACCCCGTTCTCCAGGCCCTTCAGTCCCATGAAGCGGTTGCGGTGCTCCACGGTGACGCCGGGGGAGTCGCCCTCCACCACGAACGCGGTGATCCCGCCGGGGGGCGGGCCCCTCGGGCACCCGCGCCAGCACGAGGAGGAGCTCGGCCACCACACCGTTGGTGGTCCACAGCTTGACCCCGTCCAGCAGGTACGCCGCACCGTCGTCCGTGGGCGTGGCCCTGGTGCGCAGCCGTGCCGGGTCGCTGCCCACGTCGGGTTCGGTGAGCAGGAAGGCGCTGACGGCCCCTTCGGCGCACCGGGGCAGGTAGGCGCGGCGCTGTTCCTCGGTGCCGAACCGGTGGACCGGCTGGGGGACCCCGATGGACTGGTGGGCGGAGAGCAGGGCGGCGATCGCCGGGCAGACGGAGCCGACCAGGGTCAGGGCGTGGTCGTAGTGGTACTGCGAGAGGCCGAGCCCGCCGTAGCGGGTGGGGATCCTCATGCCGAACGCGCCGATCCCGCGCAGGGCCGCGACGGTCTCGTCGGGGACGCGCTCCTCCAGCTCGACGCGCGGGGCGTCGACGCCCGCGCACACCTCACGCAGTCGGGCGAGGAAAGCCTCCGCGCGCCGTGTCGCGGATGCGTCCGGGTACGGGGGATCGACCAGGTCCAGGCGCAGGCGGCCCAGGTAGAGCTCCCTGGCGAAGCCCGGCCGCTTCCCTCCGCCCTGTCTGGCGCGTTCGGCCTCCCGCCGGGCCTCGCGGGGATCGTCCGTCGACATGACACGTTCACCTCACCTGGAGGGAGGGTCCCTGTGGCCTCTCCCACAGGCCTACCCGAAGGGTGCGGGTCCGATACCCATGAGGGCCCCGGTACCCGGGGGCGGGAAAAACCTTGCGCACGATGCGAACCGTTCGAGGGGCGTGGCCGTCCAACGAAGCGCGACGGAAACCAACCGAGCTCATGCCGGGAGTCGCCGAACCCCGGTGCGGAGGACGGCCGCACCGGGGTTCCTCGTGTCCGCACCCGCCGGATGCGCGAGTCCGGCCAGGTCGGAGCGGTCCGTCGGCGCGATCCTCTAGCCTTTGGCTGTGCGTATCGCGACATGGAATGTGAACAGTGCCCGGGCCAGGGCCGAGCGGATCGGTGACTGGCTCGACCGGAGCGACATCGACGTCCTCGCCATCCAGGAGACCAAGGCCCGCGACGACCAGTTCCCCGCCTCGGTCCTCACCGACCGCGGGTACGAGGTGGCCCACCACGGCCTCTCGCAGTGGAACGGCGTCGCGATCGCCTCGCGCGTGGGGTTGGAGGACGTCCGGATCGGCTTCCCCGGCCAGCCCGGCTACGGCGACCCCGAGGAGCGTGAGGCCCGCGCCATCGGCGCCACCTGCGGCGGCGTCCAGGTGTGGAGCCTGTACGTGCCCAACGGGCGGGAGGTCGACCACCCCCACTACGCGTACAAGCTGCGCTGGCTGGAGGCCCTGCGCGAGGCGGGCGCCGCGCGTCTGGCCGAGGACCCCGAGGCGCAGATCGCCTACGTCGGTGACTTCAACATCGCCCCGCAGGACGACGACGTGTGGGACATGGCCGCCTTCGAGGGGCTCACCCACGTCACCGAACCCGAGCGCACCGCCTTCACCCGGCTGGTCGACGCCGGGTTCTCCGAGGTCGTGCGGGAGTACACGCCCGGACCCGGCGTCTACACCTACTGGGACTACAAGGCGCTGTCCTTCCCCAAGCGCAAGGGCATGCGCATCGACTTCGTGCTCGCCTCGCCCGCGCTGCGGGCGCGGGTGACCGGTGCGAGCATCGACCGCGAGGAGCGCAAGGGCAAGGGCGCCTCCGACCACGCCCCCGTCATCGTCGCCCTCGACGGTGCCGACAGCCAGCCGGTCGACCGGCCCAAGAAGTGACCTGGGAATGAACAGAGAAGTGGGTAACGAAGTGAGCGCCGTGCCGCGCCTCGCCGTCCTCGGCAGCGTCAACATGGACCTGGTGGCCTACGTGGACACGGTCCCGGGTGGCGGCGAGACCGTCACCGGCACGGACTTCCGCCAGGTCCCCGGGGGCAAGGGCGCCAACCAGGCGGTGGCCGCCGCGCGGGCCGGGGCCGAGGTCGCCTTCCTCGGGGCCGTCGGAGACGACGCCTTCGGCGCCGAACTGCGCGCCAACCTGGTCTCCCACAGGATCGACGCCTCCGGTCTGCGCACCGTCCCGGGGGTGTCCGGGGTCGCGCACATCGCGGTGGACGGCCGGGGCGGCAACCGGATCATCGTGGTGCCGGGCGCCAACGCGGCGGCCGGAGCGGTCGACGGCGACGAGGCGCGGGTGGCCGGTGCCGCCGCGCTGCTGCTCCAGCTGGAGCTGCCGATGGAGGCCGTGGTCGCCGGGGCGCGGCTGGGCCGGGGCCTGGGCGTGCCGGTCTACCTGACGCCCGCCCCCGCGCGGGATCTCCCGGACGAGCTCCTGGCCAACGTGGACGTGCTCGTGCCCAACCAGCACGAGGCGGCCGCCATCACCGGGCACACCGAACCGCGCGCCGCGCTGGCGGCGCTGCTGGAGTGGGTGCCCGAGGTGCTGTTGACGCTGGGCGAGGACGGCTCGCTGTTCGGGCGTCGGGGCGAGGAGCCGGTGCACGTTCCGGCGCGTCAGGTGGAGGCCGTGGACACCACGGCGGCCGGTGACACGTTCTGCGGCTCGTTCGCCGTGGCCCGGGCCGAGGGCCGCTCGGCGCGGGAGGCGATGGAGTTCGCCGCGGCCGCCGCCGCGATCTCCGTGGGACGGCACGGAGCCAGTTCGTCGATGGCCTCGCGGGACGAGGTGGAGGCCCTGCTCAGGGGCTGAGCGCGGTGACGCTCCTGCGGCCGGGCCCCGACCGGGGCGCCGGGCGGGAGCGCGCGGGATCGGGCACACCCCCTGGCCACGGAGGTCAGGGGTGTGCCCGATCTGCTTCAGGAACGGCGCGGGGTCCTGGTCCTGGAGACGGACCTCCAGCACGATGTCCACGGTGTCCCCGACGAGACGGCCGCCCCAGGGCACGGGCCCGCCGTCGCCCACCCCGAAGTCGGACAGGCTGATCCTGGTCGTGGCGGAGAAGAAGTGGCCGTACGTGTCCTCGGGTGAGGCATAGTCGGGGGCCTCGCCCACCCACGCGCCGTCGAGGACGACGGGGAGCGCCGTGCCGTGGAGGGTGAGGTCGCCGTGCAGGCGGAAGGAGTTCCGCTTCCTGCCGGGCTCCAGGCGGGTCGAGGTGAAGCGGATCTCCGGGTGGCGCTCGACGTCGAGGAAGTCGGCGGAGCGCAGGTGGGCGTCCCGGGCGTCGACACCGGTGTTGACGCTGTCCGACGCGATCACGACCTCCACCGAGGAGCGGGCGGGGTCCTCCGTCACGTGGACCCGCCCCCGGCCCTGCCGAAGGTGCCCTGGACCCGGCCGAAGCGCAGGTAGTGGGCGACGAAGATCAGGCTGGAGTGCAGCGGGTCGAGGTGCCAGGTACCGGTGCGCGGGCCGAACTCGGGGATGGATGTCATGGGCGCTAACTCCCTCTGTGTCCGGTATGAGACATTTGTCCACTTACTGTAGGTCCGATGCCCGACCAGATCCCCTGGTTCGCCTCTGACCTGCGAAGAGACTTTCGACTCGCCGTTCGCAAGCCCCGTGACGCGGCTTTCCGACCGGACACGCGAAGGAGGGCCGGAGCCCGTGGCCCCGACCCTCCCGACGTACGCGCGCCGACGCGCTACATGTGCTCGGGCGACTCCACACCGAGCAGGTCCAGGCCCTGGACCAGCACCCGCAGCGCCACGGACACCAGCGCCAGCCGCGACTCACGTTCGGCGTCGGTCGACGCCGTCAGCACCGGGCAGTGCTCGTAGAAGGCGGTGAGCGTCTGCGCCAGCTCGAACAGGTACGTGGACAGGCGGTGCGGCTGGAGGTGGTCGCCCACCTGCTCCACCACCGCGCCGAAGCCGAGCAGCTTGAGCGCGAGGTCGCGCTCGGAGCCCTCGGAGACGGTGATCGCGCCGTCGACGGCCCGGGGGTCCACCCCGCCCTTGCGGAAGATGGAGCGGATCCGGGCCTGCGCGTACTGGATGTACGGACCGGTGTTCCCGGTCAGCGCCAGCATGCGGTCGAAGTCGAACACGTACTCGGTGTCGTGCGAGACCGACAGGTCCGCGTACTTCACCGCGCCGATGCCGACCTTGCGGGCGATCTCCGCCTGGCTCTCGGCGTCCAGGTCGGGGCGGTTCTCCGCGACCACGGCCGCGGCCCGCTCGATCGCCTCGTCGAGCAGCTGCACGAGCCGGACCGGGGCGCCGCTGCGGGTACGCAGGATCTTGCCGTCCGGGCCCAGCACGTTGCCGATCTGCACGTGCGTGGTCTCGACGCGGTCCGGCAGCCACCCGGCCTTGCGGGCGGTGGCCCAGACCATCTTGAAGTGCATGGCCTGCGGGGCGCCGACCACGTACAGGATGCGGTCGGCCTTGAGGTCGTCCACCCGGTACCGGACGGTCGCCAGGTCCGTGGTCGCGTAGCCGTAGCCGCCGTCGCTCTTGCGGACGATCAGCGGGACCGGCTTGTCCTCGCGGCCGGTGAAGCCCTCCAGGAACACGCACAGGGCGCCGTCGCTGATCTCCGCGATGCCCTTGGACTCCAGCTCGTCGCACACGTCCGCGAGCATCGCGTTGTAGCTGCTCTCGCCGGCGAGGTGGTCGTCGGTGAGGGTGACGCCCAGCTTGGCGTAGACCTTGTTGAAGTAGATCCGGGACAGGCCCACCAGCTCGCGCCACAGACGCAGCGTCTCCTCGTCGCCGCCCTGGAGGGCGACCACCCGGCGGCGCGCACGGGCGGCGAAGTCGTCCGGTCCCTCGCCCGAGGAGTCGAACTTCGTCCGGGCCGCCTGGTAGAAGGCGTTGGGGTCCGTGGTGAGGAGGTCGGCCTCCTCGGAGTCCTCCCCGGCCTCCAGCAGGTGCTCGATGAGCATGCCGAAGGGGGTGCCCCAGTCACCGATGTGGTTCTGTCGGATGACGTGGTGGCCCAGGAACTCCAGCGTGCGGGCCAGGGAGTCGCCCACCACGGTGGTGCGCAGGTGCCCGACGTGCATCTCCTTGGCCACGTTGGGCGCGGAGTAGTCGAGCGGGATGTTCAGGCGCTCCTGGACCGGAACGCCCACGCGCGGGTCGTCGAGGAGCTGGCGCGTCTGGTCCGCGATCCAGTCCTCGCGCAGCGTGAGGTTGATGAAGCCCGGCCCGCTGACCTCGATGTCTCTGCACACGTCAGCGACGTCGAGGTGCTCCATGATCGCCGCGGAGACCTCGCGGGGCTTGCGGCCCAGGCGCTTGGCGAGCGCGAGTGCGGCGTTCGCCTGGTAGTCGGCGAACTGGGACGGACGGACGACGGGATCGGTGTCGGCGTACTCGGGGCCGAAGGCGGCGCCGAGGGCGGACTGGACCCGTCGCGAGAGTACTTCCTGCGGGTCGGCCATGCCCCTAAGGGTACCGACCGCCTATCCCCCTCCCGACAGGTTTCAAACGGTCCTCCCGGCCGCCGATACGCCGGGGCCCCGCCGGATACGCTCCCCTCCATGAGTGAAGCCTGGAACCCCGAAGCCCCCGGTGTGCTGAGACTGCCCTCGGGCCGCCTGGTCCGTGGCAGGGGCCTCGGCTACCCGCTGCCCCAGGGCCCGACGCCCGGGTTCGGGGTGTACCTGCTGGAGCACGAACCTCCGGCCTTCACGTGGCCCGGCCGCTGGGTGCGCTGGCCGGACTTCGGCCTGCCCGCCGACGACGCGGACGCCCTGGCGGGGTTCCGCGAGGCCCTGGAACGCGCGGACGGGGAACGGGTGGAGCTGGCCTGCCTGGGCGGGCGCGGCCGGACCGGGACCGCGCTCTCCTGCCTCGCCGTGCTGGACGGGGTGCCCGCCGAGGAGGCCGTGGCCCACGTACGCGAGCACTACTCGTCGCACGCGGTGGAGACCCCCGAGCAGGAGGCCTACGTGCGGGCCTTCGGGGACGCCCGCGACTGAGCCGGGCACGTCCGCCCCGTCCGGATCAGCGTTCCTCGGAACGGCGGTGGAGCCAGTGCGCGGAGCGGTGGGGCACCCGACGGCGGATCTGGTCACCGATCCGCCCGCCCGCCAGGTCGTGGGCGAGCCGACAGGCCTGCGCGATGCCCTCCGGGTGGCTGTCCCCGTGCGCGATGACCACGGTGCCGTTCAGGCCCAGCAGGGCGGCGCCGCCGTAGGTCTCGCTGTCGAACCGTTCCCGCAGTCTGCGCAGGGCGCCGCGCTGGAGCACCGCCCCCGCCTTGGCCATGGTGGAGGAGGTCAGGGCGTCCCGGACGGCGTCCATCGTGAAGGCGGCGGTCCCCTCGATGGTCTTGAGCGCCACGTTGCCGGTGTGGCCGTCGGTGACCACCACGTCCACCCGGCCGAGCATGAGGTCGTGGCCCTCGATGTTGCCCCGGAAGTCCATGGACTCGGATCCCTCGGCGGCCAGCAGTTCGCTGGCCCTGCGGATCAGCTTGTTGCCCTTGCCCGGTTCGGAACCGATGTTGAGCACGCCCACGCGGGGCCGCTCCACCCCGAAGGCGGTCTGCGCGTAGGCGCACCCCAGGTGCGCGAACTGGACCAGCATCTCCGGTTTGGCGTCGGCGTTGGCTCCGGCGTCCACCATGATCGTCGGCACCGGTCCGGTCGGCAGGGTCACCGCCAGGGCCGGGCGCAGCACCCCGGGCTGGGTCCGCAGCCGCACCGTGGAGGTGGCCACGATCCCGCCGGTCGAGCCCGCCGAGACCAGCGCGTCCGCGTCGCCCCGACGGATCAGGCGGCAGGCGACCGCGGCGCTGGAGCGCGGGCGCCGCCAGCTGGCCAGGGCCCCCTCATCCATGGCGAGGGTGTCCTCGGCGTGCACCACCGGGACGTCGCGCAGGGCGCCCTCCTCGGCGAGCTGGGCGGCGATCTCGGTCCGGCGTCCCACGAGCAGGACCCGGAGGCCCAGTTCCCGGACGGCCCTGACGGCGCCGCGCACGACCTCCCCGGGGGCGTTGTCGCCGCCCATGGCGTCCACCGCGATGATCGGCGGTGACGTACGCGGTACCGGTGCGTCCGCGTCGGATGTGCCAGTCACAGCTTCCTCACACGGTCGGTTGGTGCTGATGGGCGGGTGCGGTGGGCCGTTCACGCAGCTCGGCGCGGTTTCACGGCACGGGTGACCGCGCCCTTTCGGGGCCGGACGGGGTGATGTGGTGACACGTTATCGGGTCGCCCCGCCACTGACTACGGACGGTACGTTCGTGCAGTCATGCGAGGATACTTCCTGTATGTCCAGGTCAGGGCTGGATATTACGCAGAGTGGGTACAAAGCCCCTAGACGGGGTATATCCGCTCGCTGGCTGGGTCGCTGACAACACTCTGGTCACAGCCGATAACTGATTTTTCATCCCCAGGTGGTTCCCCGGTACCCGTATGCCGAAGCCACCGGGTCAGGGCTGCCCTGCTCCATGAGGGCGGGCCCCTGTCCAACCGCAGGAGAGGAGAGGCGTGAGCGTAACGCCAGACGCGGCACAGTCCGCGTCCGCCGGACGTCGGTTTCGTGCCTACACGACGAAACACCTTGACGAGCTCACGGCGCGAGCCGGTCTCGCGGCTGACGAGCAGCTCGCGGTCAAAGCGGTCGCGCACGTGCTGCCGTTCCGCGTCAACAGCTACGTCATCGACGAGCTGATCGACTGGGACGCCGCTCCCGACGATCCGATCTACCGCCTGGTCTTCCCTCAGGCCGACATGCTGCCCACGGACGACGTCTCCAGGATCGCGGACCTCATCAGCTCCGGCGCGGGCCGCAAGGAGCTCAACGAGGCCGCCAACGGCGTCCGCGCCAAGCTGAACCCGCACCCGGCCGGGCAGATGGACCTCAACGTGCCCACCACGGGCAACGAGGAGCCCATCCCGGGTATCCAGCACAAGTACAAGGAGACGGTCCTCTTCTTCCCGAAGCAGGGCCAGACGTGTCACGCGTACTGCACCTACTGCTTCCGGTGGGCCCAGTTCGTCGGTGACGCCGACCTGAAGTTCGCGTCGGGCGAGATCGACCAGATGGTCGACTACGTGCGCTCGCACCCCGAGGTCACCAGTGTCCTGTTCACCGGTGGCGACCCGATGATCATGGGCGAGGGGGTCATCTCCCGCTACATCGAGCCGCTGCTGGAGATCGAGCACCTGGAGGCCATCCGGATCGGGACCAAGGCGCTGGCCTACTGGCCGCAGCGCTTCACCACCGACCCGGACGCGGACGACACGCTCCGCCTGTTCGAGAAGGTCGTGGCCTCGGGCAAGAACCTCGCGTTCATGGCCCACTTCTCGCACCCGAACGAGATGAAGTCCGAGCTCGTGCAGGAGGCCGTGCGCCGCATCCGCGGCACGGGGGCGGTCATCCGCACCCAGGCCCCGCTGATCCGCACGATCAACGACTCCTCGGCCACGTGGGAGGACATGTGGCGGACGCACCTGCGTCACGGCATGGTCCCCTACTACATGTTCGTCGAGCGTGACACGGGCCCGCAGGACTACTTCGCGGTGCCGCTGGCCGAGGCCTACGACATCTTCCGGGGCGCCTACCAGAAGGTCTCGGGCCTGGCCCGGACCGTGCGCGGCCCGTCGATGTCGGCGACCCCCGGCAAGGTCTGCGTGGACGGCGTGACGGAGATCATGGGAGAGAAGGTCTTCGTCCTGCACTTCATCCAGGCGCGCGACCCGGAGCTGGTCGGCCAGCCCTTCTTCGCCAAGTACGACGAGAAGGCCGCCTGGCTGTTCGACCTCAAGCCCGCCCTCGGAGCCACCCACTTCCCGTGGGAGAACGCCCCGATCGGCGCCAACGGCCTGGTCGACCCGGCCCGCCTCTAGCGGCGGCACCGCTCAGTCGGGCGGTGGCGACAGCGGAGCCCGGCACCCTGGTGGGGTGCCGGGCTCCGTCCGTGTCCGCGTCGTGGACGGAAGGAGGCCGCCGTGGGACGGGTGTCGACCACGGGGCCGACGACGCGGACACGGGTCCCGGAGTGGTCTGTGGTGGGGGAGGAGGGCCCCCGGGGCGCCGTGGTTCGGAGCGGTGCGTCGGGTCCGGCACCGCCCGGGTCAGTCCAGGAGCGCGTCGAAGTCGCCGGTCTTGGCGCCTCGGACGAAGGCCCTGATCTCGGCTGGCGTGTAGACCAGCGCGGGCCCCTCGGGATCGCGGGAGTTGCGTACGGCGATGTCACCGCCGGGCAGGGTCGCGACCTCCACGCAGTTGCCGTCCGGGTTGCTCCAACTGCTCTTGGTCCATGCG
This sequence comes from Nocardiopsis eucommiae, assembly GCA_018388625.1. GTDB lineage: Bacteria > Actinomycetota > Actinomycetes > Streptosporangiales > Streptosporangiaceae > Nocardiopsis > Nocardiopsis eucommiae. Next base: position 604,956 of record CP074402.1, read on the forward strand.
ACCTCCAACCGGTCCGCGGGGACGCCGTTGTAGATCGGTTGCATCCTCAACCTCCTGGAAGTTCGGGGACAGGTGAGCGGGGTGTCCGCGGACGGCTCCTGCACGCCGTGACCGTCGGACCCGACCACCCGGGCACCGTCCATCCTGTCCAGGGAAGGGCGGTTTATTGGCGGGTGATCCCTTTGTCCCCATACGAGGCCAAAGCGTAGTCCATGCACGTGCATCGGTGATTGCATCCGTAATCAACCCCCGACTGCTGCGCGGCGATGGCATCGAAGGAACCGCATGTCAGGACTAACGTGCCGGAGCCGTTGATGGTTCGGTGTTCCGTGATTGTTTCCCAGTCGTGGCCGAAGGCGGACACGAAAGCGACCCCGTGGGTACGCAGGGCGTTCACGGGGTCGCGGGGGTGCGGGGGCGGGCGAGCCGGTCGGTGGCTGTGCGCGGGCGGGTGCCCGCGGACCGGCTGGGACCTAGGTCCCGTAGCGCTTGAGGAAGTCCTGGAGGAGATCCGGGGTCTGGCCCGGGAGGGGAGCCTGGGTGGCCAGGTGGTCCATGGTCTGCGCGTAGCGGCTGGTGTCGTCGAACTTGTCGAAGTAAAGGGCGCTGCTCAGCTGCTCCAGGTAGACCACGTCCGGCAGCTGCGGCGTGGGGAACCGCAGGATGCTGAACGGTCCGCCGGCGGCCGGGTGGCCGCCCATGGCGAACGTGGCGATCTGGAGGGTGATGTTGGGGCGGCGGGCCATCTCCAGCAGGTGCTCGACCTGCTCCCGCATGACCTCGGCGCCACCGAAGGGGCGGTGCAGGACCGCCTCGTCGATGACCGCCCACAGGCGCGGCGGGTCGCCCTCGGCGGACGTGAAACGCCGTTGCCGATGCATGCGCATGTTCACGCGGCTGTTGACGTCCTCCTCGGACGTCGCCGTGCGCGAGAGCTGGATCACCGCTCGGGCGTAGGCCTCGGTCTGGAGGAGGCCGGGCACGAACTGGACCTCGAAGGTACGGATGACCGACGCGGCCTCCTCCAGGCCCACGTAGACGCCGAACCACTGCGGCAGCACGTCGCCGTACTTGTGCCACCAGCCCTGGGCGTTGGCGCTGGAGATCATCCCGACCAGTGCCTCGCGCTGCGCGGGCTCCCGCACCCCGTACAGCTTCAGCAGGTCGTCGACGTCCCGGTGCTTGAAGCTGACCTGGCCGAGCTCCATCCGGCTGATCTTGGCGTGGGAGGCCCGGATGGCGTACCCGGCGTCCTCCCGGGAAATGCCCTTCTCCTGGCGCAAGCGCCGCAGCTGGGTGCCGAGCAGAATGCGCAGCACAGTGGGACCACCACTGGAATTGGCCAGGAAATCCTGTGTGACCTGGTGGTTCGGCGTTGGGTCTGCTACCACTTCGCCTCCCTATGGAGTGGTATTGGCGGGAGCGACCGCTCAGTATACCGATGTCGTTCTTCCGGGACAGGGGCGTCGAGCGCCGTTTCGAGCCTCAGTGAAGGGTACCGGCGAGAATCCCGGAAGACGGGCGGACGAATTCTTCGTGAGGGGGCCTACCGAAAGGGGGAGGGCTTCCTATAGTGTTGCCGAACGTTGAGCTGCACGTGCATCTGTGGTTTGCGTATGTAAGGAACACGTACGCCGGAGCAGAGCGCGGCACAGGCCGGACGCGCGAACCGACATCATCCGTGAGGACCGTGATGAACACAGAGCTGGTGCCTTCGGAGCTGCACGCCGGGGCATCCTGGGGTCCGCACTCCCGGGCGCGCACGCCCGAGGCGACCCGGGGCGGGTGGTGGGACCCGTCGCTTGGCCGACTGGGCATCGGGGAGAGCACCCGCGCTCCTGGTGGCGCCGCCGCCTGTTACGGCGCGGTACCGGACTCGGTCCGGTCGGCGCGGGAGTTCGGCGCCGACAACCTGTCCGCGTGGGGACTCTCGCGGCTGGCCGAGGACCTTCGGCTCGTCATCTCCGAACTCGTCGGCAACGCGTGCCGTCACGCGGTCCGCGACGACCTCCCCGAGCGGACCCGGGTCACCCTCCAACTGCGGCCGTTCCCCGGGACGGCGCCGTGGTCTGCATGGTCGCGGACCCCAACCCGCGCGGTCCGGTCCGGGTCGAGGCGCACCATTTCGCCGAGTCGGGGCGCGGGCTCGGGCTGGTGGCCGCATTCAGTCGCGAATGGGGATGGAATCCCGTGGACGGTCACGGAAAGATCGTCTGGGCGATTTGCGGTTCTGATCCGTTCTGAGGGTGCGCCGATTTCCACGGGAAACGGGCAACGGCCGCGTTCCGGGACAGCAGTGCAGCCCGCCGGTCCGAGTAGGCTGTCAAGGGCATGTCGGCATTTGACCGACGGCGCCACAGACCCCACCGGCCCCGAACACGGGAGTAAGGCGTGGCCGTACTGGATCCCGACCAGGAGCACTTCCGCTGCGACGGCATGTCCGTCGTCCACCTCGAAGGCGAGATCGACATCGCCACGGCCGAGGGCGTCCACGCCCGGCTGGCCTCCTCGGTGATCGAGAACTGTACCGTCGTGGACCTCTCCGGGGTGGGCTTCATCGACGCCTCCGGGGTCAACGCCCTGGTCGGCGCCGTGCGGATCGCCTCCGGCTCCCAGCGCCACCTGCTCATCGCGAGCCCGCCCCGCCAGCTGAGCCGCATCCTGGACGTCCTGGACCTGCACGCCGTGCTTCCCACCCACGCCGACGTCGCCGCCGCCCGGTCCAGCCACGCCGCCCACGCCCTGCACTGACCACGAGAACGGGGCGCGCCGCCGGGGAGACCCCCGTGCGACACGCCCCGGACGTGTCGGGACCTACTCCACGGTCACGCTCTTGGCGAGGTTGCGGGGCTGGTCGACGTCGTTGCCCTTGGCCAGGGCGAGCTCGCACGCGAACACCTGCATGGGGATCGTCGCGACGATCGGCTGGAGCAGGGTCGGCACCGCCGGGATCTCGATGAGCGAGTCCGAGTACGGACGCACCGACTCGTCGCCCTCCTCGGCGATCACGATGGTGCGGGCACCACGGGCACGCACCTCCTGGATGTTCGAGACGATCTTGTCGTGCAGCACGCTGCGCCCCTTGGGCGAGGGCACCACGACGACTACCGGAAGACCGTCCTCGATGAGCGCGATCGAGCCGTGCTTGAGCTCACCGGCGGCGAACGCCTCGGCGTGCATGTACGCCAGCTCCTTGAGCTTGAGCGCGCCCTCCATCGCCACGGGGAAGCCCACGTGGCGGCCCAGGAACAGGACGGTTTTCTCGTCGGCCAGGGAACGGGCCAGCGCACGGACCGGCTCCACCGAGTCCAGGACCCGCTCGATCTGCTCCGGCATGGTGGCCAGCTGCGCGATCACGGCGTTGATCTCGTCACCGAACTTCATCCCGCGCACCTGGGCCAGGTACAGGCCGATCAGGTAGCAGGCGGCCAGCTGGGTGAGGAAGGTCTTGGTGGCGGCCACCCCGACCTCCGGACCGGCGTGCGTGTACAGCACGCCGTCGGACTCACGCGGGATCGTGGAGCCGTTGACGTTGCAGATCGCCAGCACGCGGGCGCGCTGCTCGCGGGCGTAGCGGACCGCCATCAGGGTGTCCATGCTCTCGCCGGACTGCGAGATGGCGATGACCAGGGTCTGCTGGTCCAGGATCGGGTCGCGGTAGCGGAACTCGCTGGCGACCTCCACCTCGCAGGGGATCCGGCACCAGTGCTCGATCGCGTACTTGGCGATCAGGCCCGCGTGATACGACGTGCCGCACGCGATGATGACGATCTTCTCGACCGACCGCAGCTCGGCGGGGGTCAGCCGCATCTCGTCCAGGGTGAGCTGGCCGTCGACCGAGACCCGGCCCAGGAGCGTGTCCGCGACAGCCTTGGGCTGCTCGACGATCTCCTTGAGCATGAAGTAGTCGAAGCCGTCCTTCTCCGCCGCCGAGGCGTCCCAGTCCACGTGGTACTCACGCACGTCCACCGGGTTGCCCTCGTAGTCGGTGACGACCACGGAGTCGGCGCGCAGCTCCACGACCTGGTCCTGGCCCAGCTCGACCGCCTCGCGGGTGTGGGCGATGAACGCCGCCACGTCGCTGGCCAGGAAGTTCTCGCCCTCGCCGCGACCGACGACCAGCGGCGAGTTGCGGCGCGCCGCGACGACCAGGTCGGGGTCGTCGGTGGAGACGGCGACCAGCGTGAAGGCGCCCTCCAGCCGCTTGCACACCTCGCGCATGGCCCCGGGCAGGTCACCGTCGCCGCGCCGCTCCAGCTCCTTGCTGAGCAGGTGGGAGGAGACCTCGGTGTCGGTCTCGGACAGGAACTTGCAGCCCTGCTCCTCCAACTCGGCCCGGAGGGCGGCGAAGTTCTCGATGATGCCGTTGTGGACGACGGCCACCCGGTTGTCGTTGTCGACGTGGGGGTGGGCGTTCACGTCGTTGGGTGCGCCGTGCGTGGCCCAACGGGTGTGACCGATCCCGGCTCCCTCACCGGAGACAGGGTGTTCCTCCAGAGCCTGGCGAAGGTTGGCGAGCTTGCCCGCCCGCTTCTCGGAGCGCAGGGTTCCCTCACCCAGCACAGCGACACCCGCGGAGTCATATCCGCGGTACTCCAACCTCGCGAGGCCGTTCACCACGACCTCAAGCGCCGGTTGCGGCCCGACGTAGCCAACGATTCCGCACATGGGCGCCAGCGTAAGCCAAAAGATGTCCGGAATCGACCAACCAGTGGTACATACCAATAGGTATTTTCCCAGGTGGCGGTATAGACCATTTGGTGTATCCGAGGTGGACCACGCAGGTGGGAGGGTGGGGGAGGGCGCCGAGTGGAACCGGTTCCCACCCCGACGAACCCACCCAAAAACCTTGCGTGTCGCCCGCGTGAACGTGTGGTGTCCGGCACGTTCCGCCTCCGCGTCGGACAATCGGGGGACCGGCTGCCCGGAGTGGGGGAGCGCCTCGTCTAAGGTGGTCAACCGTGTCTCACGCGACGAAGAACGGCATCTCCTCGCCGTACGTGGAACTGGACCGGGCGGCCTGGGCCGCGCTCCGGGCCTCCACGCCCCTGTCCCTGACCGAGGCCGACCTCAGCGACCTGCGAGGTACCAACGACCCCACCTCCCTCGACGAGGTCCGCGACATCTACCTGCCTCTCTCCCGGCTGCTCAACCTCTACGTGGGCGCGACGCAGCAGCGGCACGCCGCGGTGCGCGCCTTCCTCGGGGAGTCGGACCGGCCGTCGCCGTTCATCATCGGCGTGGCGGGCAGCGTCGCCGTGGGCAAGTCCACCACGGCGCGCCTGCTGCGCTCCCTGCTCGCGCAGTGGCCCAACCACCCGGACGTCGAGCTCGTCAGCACGGACAACTTCCTCCACCCGAACTCCGTCCTCCAGGCGCGCGGGCTCATGCGCCGCAAGGGGTTCCCGGAGAGCTACGACCGGCGCGCGCTGGTCCGGTTCGTGTCGGAGATGAAGGCCGGAGCCGACCGCCTCGACATCCCCGTGTACTCCCACCTGCACTACGACGTCGTGCCCGGCGAGCGCCAGACCGTGCACCGCCCCGACATCCTCATCGTCGAGGGCATCAACGTGCTCCAGCCCGCGACGGCGGGACGGCTCGCGGTCGCCGACTTCTTCGACTACTCCATCTACGTCGACGCCAAGGTGGACAACGTCCGCAGCTGGTACCTGGACCGGTTCCGGGAGCTGCGGCGGACCGCCTTCTCCGACCCCCGCTCCTACTTCCACCACATGGCCACCACCATCGAGGAGACCCAGGCCCTGGAGTTCGCCGCCAACACCTGGGAGACCATCAACGAGGTCAACCTCGTGGAGAACATCCGCCCGACCCGGGGCCGGGCCACCCTCGTGCTGTTCAAGGGCGACGACCACCGCGTCAGCCGTGTGCGCCTGCGCAAGACCTGAACGGTCCCCGGCCTCCCCGCCGCCTCCGCGGTCGGGAGGTCCGGTACCCGTTCGGTCGGCGGTGTGACCGGGGTCCCACGGCTCCCCGCCGGGTCGGACCCGAGGTGAACGGGGCTCCGGCGGAGCGGCCGGACGGACAATCCGGCTAACGGCCCCGTGCTCCCCGCCTCATGGTTACCGTGACCCTATGGCCACTCCTCACGAGTACGTCCCCACCCCCACCGAGGTCGTCGCGTCGTGGATCCCGCATGACGCCCGCTGGGACAAACAGGCCCGCGCCGCCGCCCGCAGGGGTGTCACCGAACTGCGGCAGTACGTGGTCGGACTGGTCTCCGACTACCGCGACGGCGGTGTCGAGCTCACCGACGAGTACGACCGGCGGACCATCGACGCCGTCATCGAGGACGTGGAGCTCGGCGGCGGCCTCGGCCGTGTGCGCTGGGACGGCGTCCGGGACGCGATGCTCACTCCGGACCGCTCCGGCGTCTGGTAGCTCGGGTAGGCTCACGGGTTCGGCATCACCGACTCCCCGGGGTCGTGGTGCGCGCTCATGGATCGGAACGAACCGGGCCCTCGCGGCGACCGGGGCGGGACCGCGCGCACGCGTGAGGTCGCGTCCTGTCCCGCCGAACCACGAGGTCCCCATGACCACGAACGATCCCTCGACCGTGCCCGCCGACCCCGAGATCATCGCCGAACGGCGGGCGCTCACCGACGCCCGCGCCGCGTTGCGCGGCATGCGCGAGACGGTCGACGCCACCGAACTCCTGTTCGGTGACGCCGCCAAGGACAAGGTCACCGACGCCGCCCTGCGGCGCGGGCGCGAACGCCGCCTGGCGGCCCTGGCCGACGTCCCCGGCGCCCCCTCTACTTCGGGCGGATGGACTTCGAGCCCGGCACCGTCTTCCTCGACGACACCCCTCCGAACACCCCGACCGCGTCCACATCGGCCGCCGCCACGTCCACGACGGCCGGGGCCGCCCCGTGGTCCTGGACTGGCGCGCGCCGATCAGCGTCGCGTACTACCAGGCCTCGCCCGGCGACCGGATGGACGTGCGGGTCCGCCGACGCTACGGGTTCGGCACCGTCACCGGCGAGGACGGCGAGCCCGAGTCGGTCCTCACCGCGTTCGAGGACGAGGACCTCATGACCGGCCCGGACGCCCCCGAGGCCGCGCTGGGCGGCGCGCTCCTCAACTCCGAGATCGAGCGTCCCCGTACCGGCCCCATGCGTGACATCGTCGCCACCATCCAGCCGGAACAGGACGTCCTGGTCCGGGCCCCGTTGGAGACCACCCTGTGCGTCCAGGGCGCCCCCGGCACCGGCAAGACCGCCGTGGGCCTGCACCGCATCGCCTTCCTCCTCTACAGCGAACGCGAGCGCCTGTCCCGTTCGGGTGTGGCGATCATCGGGCCCAACCGCGCGTTCCTCTCGTACATCCAGGACGTGCTCCCGGCGCTGGGCGAGGTGGACGTCCACCAGACCACCGTCGAGGAGCTGCTCACCCGGGATCTCCCGGAGCGGCTGCGGCCCGCCCGGGGGTGGGTCCGCCGGACGGAGACCCCCGAGGCCGCGCGCACCAAGGGCTCCGCCGCCATGGCCGAGGTGCTCCGCCGCGACCTGTGGGCGCACCTGCGGGCCCCCGAGGAGACCGTCATGGTCCGCCAGGGATCGCGCCGCTGGCGGCTGTACCCCGAGGACCTGCGCCCTCTGCTGGACGAACTCGCGGAGCGCGGCGTGGCCTACGGGTCCGGCCGCGAACTCCTCTCCCACCGCATGGCGCACGCGGTCCTCACCCTGATGGAGGCCGAGGGCCAGGTCTGCGACGACCGGACCCACACCCGGGTGCGGCGGGACCCGGCGGTGCGCGCCGCCGTCACGGCCCTGTGGCCCAAGGTGGACCCGCTCCGGATGGTGCTGGGGCTGCTCACCGACCCCGAGCGGCTGGCGCGTGCGGCCGAGGGCCTGCTCACCGAGGAGGAGCAGCGGGTCCTGCTCCTGCCGGGTCGCCCCCGCGGGCCGAAGTCGGCGCTCTGGTCGCAGGAGGACCTGGCCCTGGTGGACGAGGCCACGGCGCTGATCGAACGCGTCCCGGGGCTGGGGCACGTGGTCGTGGACGAGGCACAGGATTTGAGCCCCATGCAGTGCCGGGCGATCGGCCGCCGTGCCGGGGCGGGTTCGCTCACGGTGCTCGGGGACATCGCCCAGGGCACCAGCCCCTCGGCGGCGCGCAACTGGACGACGCTGCTGGAACACCTGGGAAAGCCCACCGGTCACCTGCACGCCCTGAACCGGGGCTACCGCGTGCCGGCGCAGATCATCGACTTCGCCGCCCGGCTCCTGCCCTCCATCGCCCCTGGGCTGGGCGCACCGGTCGCGGTCCGCCGCTCCCCGGGCGCGCTCAGGCTGGTCCCCGCGGCCGAGGGCATCGCCCCGGCGCTGGCGGAGTCCTGTCGGGGCGCGCTCCGAGGGGAGGGGTCGGTGGGCCTGATCGCCGCCGACCACCAGTTGCCCGAGCTGCGCGAGGCCCTCGCCGCCGAGGGCGTGGACGCCCCCTCCTGGGTGAGGCCGGGATGGACGGCGCCCGGCTGGTGGCCGTCCCCGCCAGCCTGGCCAAGGGCCTGGAGTTCGACACGGTGGTGGTGGCCGAACCCGCCGCGATCGTCGAGGCCGAGGAGCGCGGCGTGAACCGCCTCTACGTGGTCCTGACCCGCGCGGTGAGCTCCTGCACGTGGTGCACACCCGCCCGCTTCCCGACACCCTCGCCTGATCCGACCCGTTCCTCGGAAGGTGGGTGCAACCCCGCGGCCGGTTCCGTCGTCGGAACTGGGGACGGACGCGCGAAGGGGGAACAGCATGAGGGGTGTCGTCCTCGACGAACTGCGGACGCCGGTCGGAACCGGGGACCAGGGGTTCGACCGGCGGGTGCGGGGGCCGTCGAGCGCGGGTCCGCCGACGAGCTCGGGGCGCTGTACGAGGAGGCCGGGGAGCGGTTCGGGGCCGACCACCCCGACGCCCTGACCCTGCGCGTGCACATGGCGCTCCGCCAGGAGCGGGAGGACGACCCGGCCGGGGCGGCGATCGGCCTCAGCGGCGCGGCCGGCCGGCTCTCGGACAGCGCCGGGCCGCTGCACCCGCACATGCTCGCCCTGCAGGCGGAGATCGCCCGCCTGTGGGGCGAGTCCGACCTCACCGACCTGGCGGCCGACAGCTACGGCCGTCTGGCGGAGGCGGTCGGGCAGGCCAGGGGGACCGACGACCCGGGCGCACTGGCCGCCTACGAACGGTTCGCCTGGTGGACGGGGAAGACCGGCCGGGCCTCCGCGACCGTCGCGGCCTACGCCGAACTCCTCACCCGCCGGCGCCGCGCCCTCGGGCCCAACCACGAGGACGTCCTGGAGACCCGCGCCGAACTGGTCCGCTGGCACGCGCGGGCGGGTGACGCGATCGGCGCGGCCCGGGCCTGCGCGGACCAGGTCGCCGCCCGGGAGCGGGTGCACGGGCCCGGGCACCCCGACACCCTCGCCGCCCGGGTCCAGCTCGTGCGCTGGCGGGCGGAGGCGGGCGACCACGAAGGAGCGGCCGGGGCCTGCGCGGAACTCCTCGCGGCGCGGGAGACGGTCCAGCCCGCGCACCACCGCGAGGTCCTCAACACCCGTCGCCTGCTCGCCCACCACCGGACCCGCGCCGGAGACCTGCTTGCCGCCGAACGCGACTACAGGGAGCTCCTCCCCGACCTCGAACGCCACCTCTCGGCGGACCACCGCCTCACCCTGCTGGCCCGCGTCGGCCGGGCCCGCCTGATGTTCCTGCTGGCGGACACCGAGGGCGTCGGCCGTGAGACGGAGGGGGCGCTCGGGGACCTGGAGCGGGTCCTGGGAGCGGAGCACGAGGCCACCGTGGAGGCCCGCTTCCTGGCGGCCACCACCCGGGTCGTCACCGGTGACCTGGACGGTGCCCTCGCGGAGGCCGAGGCGTTGCTTCCCCTCCTGTGTCGGCTCCATGGGGACGACCACCCAGCGACCCTCTTCGCCCGGGCGCTCGTCCTGGAGGCCCGGGGCGACTCCGAGGCGATCGCCGTCCAGCGGGAACTGCGGGAGCGCTGGGAACGGGAGTTGGGCCCGCTCCATCCGAACGTGCTCCTGGTGCGCCTGCGGCTGGCCGCCGAGGGCGATCTCCGGGGGCAGGAGGGCCGTCGGCGGATCGCCGCGCTGTTGGACGACTTCCGCCGGGCGCTGGGCCCCGACCACGGGCTGACCGTGATGCTCCGGGCCCTCGTCATCACCCTGGGCTCGGACGAGGCCACCGCCCTGGCGCGACTCGGGGAACTTCACCGGGAGTGCGAGCGTGACCTGGGGCCGGGCGCGCCGGGTACCCGGGCCGCGCTGGAGGCCTACACCGAGTGGCTCGGGTTCGTGTGCGGGGGAGAGGAGCGCCGTTCCGCGTGAGAGAAGGAGAGGGCGCCCGCGCCCCCGAGCCCCGGGAGCCGGATCCGCGAGGACCCGGACCCCGCACCCCCGAACCGCGACGGCCCGGTCCCGGGGTGCCCCAGCCCCGCCGACCGCGTCCCGACAGCCAGCGGTTCAGTTGGTCGGGTGACCGGTGTCGCTGAGCCTGCGCCGACGCTTCCACTGTCCCGGCACGGCCCCCGCCGCCAGGAGCCACAGGGCCACGGTCACCAGGTGGACGCGCTCGGCCAGGCCGAGGGCGACCCCGGGCGAACCGTCCCCGGAGGCGGCGTACACCAGCGCGGCCAGGACCAGGACCACCACGGCGGCCACCGCCTGGGCCAGCGTGATCACCGCGAGGACCGCCCAGGCGCGTTCCCCGGCCCGCCTGCGGTCCCAGGTCAGCGCGGCCGAGGCCAGCAGCGCGGCCAGGGTGGCGACCACGGCCAGCACCGGTTGGACGACCGTCGCCCCCGGACCCCCTCCACCAGCGACTCGACCGTGCACGCGGCGTCCGTGGACACCACGCACCGGCCGGGCAGCAGGGAGGCGGCCAGCGAGGCCGCGCCGAACACGGCCATCGACCACCAGGAGACGGTCAGCCAGCGGCGCGGGCGCCGCGCGCCCAGAGCCAGGCCCAGCCCGGCCGCGAGGATCACCAGGATCGCGGCGGTCCGGTGCGCGCTGTCGAGGAACTGCCCCAGCGTGGAGTGGGGGTCCGCGAGGGCCCCGGCGGCCGTGCCCGGTCCGGCGGGGAGGACGACCTCGACGGCCCACAGGCTGTAGACGATGGACGCGACCACGGCGGCGACACGCCCGTCCCGGTGGTCCCAGTGCAGTGTCGCGGTGTTCGAGTTCGTCATCGCGCCCCCAGTCTCCGCAGCTGACTCGTGTATGACTCTCGGACGCACCAGGACGCCCCCACGTTCCGTCGTCGCGGGGACACGGGCCGTTCTGGGACCCTACGTCAGCCAACTCGCGGCGGCACTGTTATCCACGGGTGCGTGTTCGCGCGGCATCATCGTGGAACACCACGGGGCACCGGCCGGTAGGTCCGGAGCCGCGCGGGTATCGACGACCTACGGAAGGGCGCACGTGATGAACGGCGCAACCACGACGCGATGGGTGATCGTGGGGGTGGACGGCACCGACTCCAGCAGGCACGCCCTGGAGTGGTCCGCGCACCAGGCCTCGCTCCGTGGTCTCGGGGTGCGGATCGTCGCCGCGGCGAACCCACTCGTCACCGAGGACCTCGGGGTCTGGGGCGGTGCGGAGGAACGCGTCGAGGACGGGCCCGGAGCGGGCGCCCGACGGTTGCTCGACCACGCGGGCGACTGGGTGTCCCGGCTGTTCCCCGAGCTCGCCGTCCAGACCCGCGTCTCCTTCTCCCGCCCTACGGAGGCGCTGCTCACGGAGACCGCCGACCCGGGGGCGGTGGCCGTGGTGGTGGGTTCGCGCGGCCTCAGCGGGATAGCCGCCGCCTTCGTGGGGTCGGTCGGCATCGAACTCGCCGCTCGTTCCCCCGTTCCGGTGATCGTGCTGCCCCGCGACCACGCGTCCGCGCACGGGGTCCGCAGCCGGGTGATCGTGGGGGTGGACGGCTCGGAGCCCAGCCGCCACGCCCTGGAGTTCGCCTTCTCGCAGGCGGAGTTCGCCGACACCGACCTGGTCGCGGTGAGCGCGTGGCAGCCGCTGGTGGCCTTCGCGGCGGCCACCGGGCCGATCCCGCCCGAGCTGTTCGACGACGCCACCGCCGCCGAGGCGGCCCGGCAGGCCCTGGAGGAGGAGCTCACCGAGGCGCGCCTGCTGCGCCCCGGGGTCCGCGTCCACACGCGGGTGGTGCGCGCGCACCCGGTGGTCGCGCTCCTGGAGGAGGCCACCCCGGCCGACCTCGTCGTGGTGGGATCGCGCGGGCGCGGCGGTTTCCGGGGGCTGCTGCTGGGTTCGGTGAGCCACTCGGTCCTGCACGGGGCCCGCGGGCCGGTCGCCATCGTCCGCTGAGCCCAGCAGAGGTCTATTCCGGGGTTCCGCTCCCCGCGCCCGTTGTGTGACTAAGAGCACCGTGTGTCGTCTCCGGGTGTGCTCCTGCCCTCCGTACAGGGGAAAGCGGCTCCGATCAGTACCGGAGCACGGCGTGCGGGGACACGTCGCGGCAGGGACCTGAACCACCCGAATCCCCTGCTGTGCAGTGGAATCAGTCCCGTCGGCCCTATGCGTATAGACCATTGGCCTAGTCCAATTGGTCAGCTTCGGCACTCGTCGTTCATGATGCGAGGGATCTCGTAAGTTCGATGAGGAGCCGTTGTGACTGCTGACGTGGGTACTGATGTGGGCGCCGCCCCGACCAAGAACGAGGAACTCGTCTCCTGGGTTCGTGAGGTCGCGGAGCTCACCCAGCCGGACGAGGTCGTCTGGTGTGACGGCTCCGAGGAGGAGTGGACACGCCTGACCGACCAGCTGGTCGAGCAGGGCACCTTCACCCGTCTCAACTCCGAGAAACGCCCCAACAGCTTCTACTGCACGTCGGACCCGACGGACGTCGCCCGGGTCGAGGACCGCACCTTCATCTGCTCCGAGCGGAAGGAGGACGCCGGTCCCACCAACAACTGGATCGCCCCCGACGAGATGCGCGCCACCTTCGGCGAGGTCTTCCGGGGCTCCATGCGCGGTCGCACCATGTACGTCGTGCCCTTCTGCATGGGCCCGCTGGGCGGCGACATCTCCCAGCTCGGCGTCGAGATCACCGACTCCGCCTACGTCGTCGTCTCCATGCGCATCATGGCCCGCATGGGCGACGCCGCCCTGCGCCTGATCGAGGAGCGCGGCGAGTTCGTCAAGGCCGTCCACTCCGTCGGCGCGCCCCTGGAGCCCGGCCAGCAGGACGTCGCCTGGCCCTGCAACTCCACCAAGTACATCTCGCACTTCCCCGAGACCCGTGAGATCTGGTCCTACGGCTCCGGCTACGGCGGCAACGCCCTGCTCGGCAAGAAGTGCTACGCGCTGCGCATCGCCTCGGTGATGGCCCGCGACGAGGGCTGGCTGGCCGAGCACATGCTCATCCTCAAGGTGACCTCGCCCGCCGGGAAGTCCCACTACGTCGCCGCCGCCTTCCCGAGCGCCTGCGGCAAGACCAACCTGGCCATGCTCCAGCCGACCATTCCCGGCTGGAAGGTCGAGACGGTCGGTGACGACATCGCCTGGATGCGCTTCGGTGCCGACGGCCAGCTGCGCGCCATCAACCCCGAGGCCGGGTTCTTCGGCGTCGCTCCCGGCACCGGCGCCAAGACCAACGCCAACGCGGTGGAGACCCTCTGGGGCAACAGCATCTTCACCAACGTCGCGCTCACCGAGGACGGCGACGTGTGGTGGGAGGGCCTGACCGAGGAGGCCCCGGCCAACCTCACCGACTGGAAGGGCCGTCCCTGGACGCCCGAGTCCGGTGAGCCCGCCGCCCACCCGAACTCCCGCTTCACCACCCCGGCCGGGCAGGCCCCGACCATCGCGGACGAGTGGGAGGACCCCGCGGGCGTCCCGATCTCCGCGATCCTCTTCGGCGGCCGCCGGGCCACCGCGGTGCCGCTGGTGTCGGAGTCCTTCAGCTGGCAGCACGGCGTGTACCTGGGTGCCAACGTCTCCTCCGAGAAGACCGCCGCCCAGGAGGGCTCCGTTGGTGAGCTGCGTCGCGACCCGTTCGCGATGCTGCCCTTCTGCGGCTACAACATGGGCGACTACTTCTCCCACTGGGTGCGGATCGGCAAGCAGGCCGACGCGTCCAAGCTGCCGAAGATCTTCTACGTCAACTGGTTCAAGAAGAACGCCGACGGCAAGATCGTGTGGCCGGGCTTCGGTGAGAACAGCCGCGTCATCAAGTGGATCGTCGACCGCCTGGAGGGTGAGGCCGCCGCCGTCGAGACCCCGATCGGCTACCTGCCGACCGCCGACGGCATCGACACCGAGGGCCTGGACGTATCCGCCGAGGACATGGAGTTCGTCCTCGACGTCGACACCGACGTCTGGAAGCAGGAGGCCGCCCTGGTCCCCGAGTTCTTCCGGACCTTCGGCGACGACCTGCCCGGCGAGCTCTGGGACGAGTACCACGCGCTGCTGAGCCGTCTGGAGAAGTAGCGCCTTCCCTGGCCGGTCCACCACCGCGCGAACGGCCGGTCACCTCACGAGAGGGGCGCGGGCACCACGGTGCCCGCGCCCTCTTTGTCATGTCCGTGCAGTTCATGACATGTGTGGACAGAGCCGACAGGGTGCGGGCACGTCCCGGTGACGCTTGGTCTTTTTCACGCCAGCGGCGCCGTACCGCGTGTTAAGGATGGTCCGTCCTCTGTCGAGAACCCCCGGGGAGCCTCCTTGTCCACACTGTTCGTCGCCCTCGCCGTCCTGGCCGCCATGGTCGGAGGCGCCGCCCTGGTCGCCTGGCGCTTCCGGCTCGCCGGGTCCTTCGCGGAGGGGGCGGTGGGTGTCGTCATCGCGCCGTGCGTGCTGTCCCTGTACCTCGTGGCGGCCGCGATGGCCGTGGTCATCGGCTGGGAGGACTACAAGTCGGCCGAGGACGACATGATCTCCGAGGCCGGGGCGGCCCAGGCCCTGTACTGGAGCAGCACGGCGTTCCCCGGGGAGGAGGGCGAGGCCGTCCGCGGCCACCTGCGCACCTACCTCACGACGGTGGTGGAGGACGACTGGCCGCTGATGGAGACCAAGGGTGAGCTCAGCCCCGGCGGTGACGACGACCTCGCCCTGCTGGCGGCCTCGGTGCGGGGCCTGTCGGTGTCCGACACCGGCGACGGTCTGGACCGGCTGACCGCCCGTCAGGAGGTCACCAAGCTCAGCGACGCGCGCAGCCAGCGCGCCGACGCGGCGGGGGACCAGATCCCGGCGGCCCTGCTGTTCGTGTCGGCCCTGTCGGCCGTGATCATCGCCGTGCTGCCGTTCGCCATGATCAGGAAGGGGTCCGGGGTGGCCTACTTCTGGTCGTCGGTGAACCTGGCGTTCGTGTTCGGCACCATCGTCGTGCTGCTGTACATGGGCAACCCGTACAACGGCGTGCTGGCCAACGACGCGGGGACGATGGAGGAGGCCCTGGCGGGGTTCGACCGGTCCGACGCCACACTGGAGCTTCCCTAACCGAGGCGGCCCGTCCCGCCGGAGGTCCCGGCGGGACGGGCCGCGCCTCAGTCGGACAGGGTCGCCACGGCACGGCCGCCGACGACGGAGGCGCCCGCCGCGACGATCGCGACGACCACCATCGTGCGCAGCGGGGTGAAGGCCGAGGAGGCCGTCGACGTGGCGGGCGGACCCGCGTCCGCCAGGAGTACCTGTTCGTGGGGCGAGGACTCGGCGGGCGACGGGGAGGCCGGGGCCTCCGGACGCTCCTGGGCCGAAACGGGCGCGGAGACCTCCGCCGGGGTCTCCGGCGAGGGTGGGGCGGGCGCGGTCGGTTCGGCCAGGGCCGGGGCCGCCTCGGGCACCGTCCGCTCGTGCGGTGGTGCGGGCTCCTCCACAGGAGGCGGCGGCGCGGGTGGTGGGACCGGCGGGGCCGGTGGAGCCGGCGGGGGCTGGGGGCACGTCGGCGCCTGACCCGTGTGGACGACCACGCGGACACCGTTGGCGCACACCAGGACGTGCGACCCGGGTCGGACGTCGACGTGGGCGCCCGGGGTGTCCACCTGGGTCCCGTTCGGTCCCACGTCCACCTGGGAGGTGCCGTCGTCGACGCGTACCCCTGACGGCCCGACCCGCACGGAAGGGTCGGCCGGTTCGGCGAAGGCTGGAGCGGGCCCGCAGGTGAGCACGAACGCGCCCGCCGCGAGGGCGAGGAGCGCCCAGGCCCGCCGGTGGGTTCCGGAGGGTCTTCTTCGCGGATGGCTGGGTCGGGGTGGAGCCGGGTGTCGTGGGAACGAGGGCGGGGGCGGCGAGAGGTTCCGTGACCGCCCGTGGTGTGGTCTGTTCACACGGTGATATTACGGCGTGGGGTCGGAGCCCAGGGTGGATTGCGGGCGCGGCCGTGCTAGCGGCAGCTGATGTACTTGTTGACGAAGGTCTTGTTCTGCTCGTCCACCTTCATCCGGCCCTGGACGTTGCCGAAGGGGAGAGGTTGGCCGTGAAGCTCCGGGTCTGACCCGCGCTGATGTTCAGGGTGGGGCCGTTGCGGGTGAGGCTGCCCAGCTGCGCGACGGAGAACCTGATGGTCAGCCGGGACCCGGTGGTCTTCTTGTAGGTGACCGTCGCGCTGCTGCACCCGGTGGTGCGCGTGGTCAGCGTCCCGTGCGTGATGGGGAGCGACTCGGTCGCGCGGGCCCCGACGCGGTCGGGGTCCTCGACGGTCGGGGCGTACTCGGGGTTCTCCTCCAGGAAGGCCTCCAGGCTCTCCACGTCCTCCCCGACCTCGTAGACGCCCTCGTCGGTGATGATGATCTCCTGGCTCTCGGTGCGGACCTGCCCCATCTCCGCGCTGGCGGTGCCGGGGACGAGCAGGACGGTGGCCGTGACCAGGGCGGTCAGCGCGGTGAGGTGGGAGGCGTTCTTCTGGCGGGGGAAGCGTCGAGCACGTTGTCCTCCGGTGGTGGGATCGCGCGGGGGTGCTGTGAACCTACCAACCGGCGAGTCCGCGGACCATGGCCGTTCGTCCCCGTCCCGTTGCTCGGGGGCGTGCGGCCCCTCCCCGTCCGGGAGGAGAGGGACACGTGTCGACGTTGTCCGGGCTTCCCGTGCCTGCGGCCCGGAGCCCGGTGGTCGCCGGGCCCCGGCGCGGTGTTCGGCTACTCCTCGGCTGGTGAGGTGGTCACGGTGCTGCGGTCATAGCTCCAGGACGTGCCGGTGCCCCGGTATTCCTCCACCGGGATCGGAGAGACCCCTTCGGCCATTCGGTCCTTGTACGTCACGCCGTGCAGATGATCCACCTCATGCGCCACCAGGCGGGCCAGGGCGTCCGTGAACACGGTGATGGTCGTCGATCCATCGGGCTTGGTGTGTTCGACTTCGATACGGCGTGAACGCGGGACGAGCCCCCGTACATCGAAGAAGCTCAGACATCCCTCGTACTGGGAATCGGTCTCGCTGGACTCGCTGATGATCACAGGATTGAGAAGGAGCACTGTGGCGGCGTCGGGGTTTGGCGGAAGCACGACGGCCGCCGCCCGATCGACTCCGATCTGAGGTGCGGCCAACCCCATGCCTTTGCCGAAGTGGTGGTGGTCGCGTACGCGTTGAACAGCGCGGTGCAGTTGACCGACGACCTCCTCGGCCTGTTTCGCCTCTTCAGGGAGACGAAAAGGCTGTGCGGTCCGTGCGAGTATCTCCTGGCCTTCCTGCACGATCCCCGCAGCCCGCATGCGGTCGCTGGCCGTGCGCAGTGCCGGGCGTGCTTCAGCGTCATGCTCGGGGTTGCTGCGCCAGCGCCACTCCAACCGGTAGCGGGCGCCGATCGGCGGATCGATTGTGTGCCAGGTGAATGACACCTCACCATCTTCTTCTTGGCGCTGTATTGCCGAACGTAGTGGCACGGCTGCGGCCGTGGTCGAGGTCTCGGTGCCCCAGACACCGGGCTCCAGCGAAGCCGGGAAGCGTAGTTCCACGCTCACCGCCCGGGTCGGTAGTCGGATTGCACGCTGGAACCACTGTCCCCACTGGTCCGAGCCGACGACGTAGGAGTATTCGAGCGAGGCGGACTGCCCCGGGTAGAGGGGGAACATCGAGTTCTCGTTCTCGAAGCTCAACCACACCTCCTTGAAGGAGTCCCGGTCGTGCTTCGCAACCCACACCATGGGCTCGCCGTCGCAGGTGGCGGTCAGGTTCAGCCGTTCCCACGTGAGCGGATGGTTGCGGTAGAGCTCGTTCGACAGTTCGGGTCGGCCCGGGTGGCGGTCGACGCTGATGCGTGCCAGGTAGCGCGTGACCGGCTCGTTTCCGCCGTTGACTACACGGCGCCGCATGGACGCGGTGTAAGTACCGTTGTGATACCGCAGCTCGGCGTGATCGAGGTCGACGAACAACTCACCGCCTCCGGCGGGCGTGGAACGCGAGTGGGGAGCTGCTTGCCACGAGCGCCAGAGCTCTCCTGCGCTGGACAGCTTCTGCTCAGCCAGGCGCGCGAACTCCTCGCTGGCCGGATAGCGCCCGGACTCGACGTGGCTGATGTAGGAGGGGTCGAAGCCCATCGCTTCGGAGAGGGCCTTCTTCGTCAGGCGGCGCAGTTTGCGCCAATGGGTGAGCGCGGCAGGGAAATCGGCAGGGGAGGGGTGGCCATACAGCTGATTATCGCGCACACGGAGCGTGATCGTATGAGTGAATCGTGACTGAATCCGTCTCATCCTGGCCTCATCGGGGCGGTCTCGGTTCTCCTCGAAGTGTCACCGCCCCGCCTCGTGGCCGATCTGGCGGAAACGGTGGTGCCCCGATCGAGGAGGTTCCCATTGACGGTGTTCGCTACCGAGCACAAGTCCGCTCCCGGCTATCTGGATGTCGCAGCGAACACCCATGGTGAGGAGAAAGGGTTCCTGGTACTGCGGGCGCTGGAACAGGTGAGGGCACAGCGACCCCACGTGGTGGAGATCGGCCCTGGCGGCGGCGCCGCAGTGAGCTTCCTGGCTTCCCGTCTGGGAGGAAGCCAGTATGAATCCGCTCCAGTGGACCTGACCCTGATCGAGGTTCCAGGCGTCACGTCGCACACCCTGTCGCGGGCCGTCACCGACTTCAACGAGGTCGGCACCTGCGAACTCGCCCACGGTTTCGCCCAGGACCTGGAGCAGCTCCTGCCGCGTCCCGCCGACGTCGTCAGCGCCTCGGCGCTCGTGCACGAGGTCTACTCCTACGGGGGCGGTTACAGCGGACTGCACTCACTCATACGGATGCTCGGTTCGGTGATCGAACCCTACGGATACTTCGTCTACAGGGACGTGTTCTCCGTCAGGGACCGGAATCTCCACGAACGGGTCACGCACGCCTACGACGCGCCCTCCTGGCTGCGGTTTCTGCGCATGTTCACTCCTCACTACCTGGAGCACGGAAGGCACCCTTACCACCACATCCACGACCAGGTGACGGTCCGACAGGATTCACGCCAGGTGGACGTGGCGGATCTGGACGTGGGAACGTGCGCAGTCATCAGTGCCCCCATCGGATTGTTCCGCGAGATCCAGCGCCACTACATCACCTTCCGCGACCACGTATGGCGTTCCGGAGCTCTGGGTTTCACTCCTGTTCTGGACGGCCACCTGTCGGCGGAATGGCTGGACGCACGCACCGGACACAAGCTCGTGCACTACAAGCTCGCCGGAACCGAGTGGCTGCCCAGAACCTTCCAGAGCATGCTGGACGCACTCAGTGAGCCCTACAACGACCACCGCACCATTGACGGGGACATCTTCGACACCTGCACCGACCTCGCTTTGAACGCCTTTCTTGCTGCTGTGGAGGCAGACGACGCGGAGTGCTCTCAGGTCTGGAACGAGTGGAGCGTTCGCGAGGGGCACGAGACCTACGCCTACATGACAGCCGACGAACTGCTCACCGAGTTCGCGGTCAAGTCCGTGCAGACCACTTCCGCTCGTCCGAGCGTGCTCCTGCCCTCCAGGCCGGAGGACATCGTGGTCAGGCAACGCCACTGGTCACGGTCGAGTGCCTGCGGGTCCGTGAGCGGGAAGGCGGGTGCGAGGTCACCTACAAGCCCGCCTCTGATCCCACCACCCACAGCACCACGGGTGTCATCGCCAAGCAGGAGACGAACGTGGCGCTGGCGGACACCGCTCAGGCCGCACACGCCCAGGCCCTGCTGGAGGCGTTGGGCATGGTCCGGCTGGCCCGGGTGGAGAAGTCGCGCACCTGCTACCGCGACCCCGGAAAACCGGAGCTGTCAGTGGTGGTGGACACGGTCACAGGCCTGGGATCGTTCGTCGAGACCGAAATCGTCTCCGCAGGCTCTCATGAGGAAGCCGTGCGCCGACTCGAAGAGACCGAACGGCTCCTGGAGCTCGGTCTCCACCCGGTGGTGACCTCGCCGTACCGGGACCTGTTGTTGAACGCCCGAGTTCACGAGGACGCGGTGCGCACCCCTGTTCGCTGACCCGCCATCGATCACGTGGGCTACGGCGAGTGCAGGCGCAGTACCGCGTGCTCGGCCCACTCCGGCGGCCGGGTGAACCGGGAGACCACCGTCATCGTGAGGAAGGCCAGCGGGATGGTCCAGGCCGCCGGTTGGGCCAGCAGCACACCGACCCACCCCGGGGGCGCGCTGAACAGGATCGACCAACCCACCGCACCGGTCGCGGTGACACCGCCGACGATCAGCCCGGCCGCCGCCCCGGGCAGGGTCAGACGCCGCCACCAGATCCCCAGCACCAGCAGCGGGCAGAACGTGGACGCCGCCACCGTGAACGCCCACACGACCAGCACGTTGATGTCGATCATCTGCGCGGGCAGTGCCAGGAGCACCGCGACGCAGGCCCCGACGACCACGGCCAGCCGCAGCCGGGGCACGCTCCCCTGGAACAGGTCGTGGGACAGCCCCCGGCCAGGGCCAGCAGGAGCCCCGAGGAGGTGGAGAGGAACGCCCCGAAGGCCCCCGCCGCGACCAGCGCGGTCAGGATCGTGCCCACCGAACCGGGCACCGCCTCCGCGGGCAGCACCACCGCCACGGTGTCGGTGCCCTGGAGCATCACCAACTGCGGAGTGAGCACCCGCCCCAACAGCCCGTAGACCGTGGGGAACAGGTAGAACAGCCCCAACAGGGCGATCACGCCGACCGCGACCCGGCGGGCGATCCGCGCGGTCGGGCTCGTGTGGAACCGCATGATCACGTGCGGCAGGCCCATACAGCCGAGGGTGATGGCGAGCAGTGTCGACCACGTTTCGAACAACGGGTACCCGCCCACGTCCAGCAGCGGGGTGCTCCACCGCTCGCTGCCCAGCTCCGGCAGCCCGGCCGGGTGCGGGATGGTGGCGCCCTCCGGGAACACGTACTCCGTGCCCTGGTCGACCGAGTGCCACCCGGCGGCCAGCTCCAGTTCCCGGCCGTCCGGGGTGGTCACGGTGACCGCGTGGTCCAGGCTGAACTCCGTGGCCACGGTGAACTCCACGGGCGTGGTCTGCGGGAAGTGCGTGCCCCACTCCGGGTGCAGCGCCTCGGCGCGGGTCTCGGCGCCCGCATGCACCACCAGGAAGATCGCGGGCACGGCGAGGAAGGCCAGTTTCACGACGTAGTGGAAGGCCTGCACGTAGGTGGCCGAGCGCATCCCGCCCGCCGCGATCGACCCGCTCACCACCAGGCCCGCGAGCAGCACGCCCACCCAGTAGGGGTCCCGCTGACCAGGCTCAGCACCACCCCGGCGCCCTTGAACTGCGGAACCAGGTACAGCAGCATGATCACCAGCACCACGCACCCGCAGAGCTTGCGCAGCCGGGGCGCGCCCAGCCGGTACTCGGCGAAGTCCGGCACGGTGAAGGCCCCCGAGCGGCGCATGGGCCCGGCGACCAGCGCCACCACGGCGACGTAGCCCGCGGTGAACCCCACCGCGTACCACATGGTGCCCAGCCCGTTCTTGAGCAGCAGCCCGGCCAGGCCCAGCATGGAGGCGGCGGACAGGTACTCACCGGCGATCGCGAGGGCGTTCCAGTTCGGTGACACGCGCCGGGAGGCCACCAGGAAGTCCGAGGTGGACCGGGCCGCCCGCACCCCGTACACCCCGATGACCAAGCTGGTCACCAGGACCAGGCCGATCGCGAGCACGGCCGTGGTCATGGCGTCCCGTCGGGTGCGGCGCGGTCGCCCTCGGCCCGGTCCTCCAGGCGTTCGGCCGCGCGTACGTGCCACAGGGCCAGCCCGAACAGCAGCGGGTACACCGCCACCGTCAGCAGCAGCCAGGAGACCGGGACCCCGACCAGGCGGATCCGGGTCAGCTCGGGGAGGAGGGCGAAGGCTCCGCTCAGCCCGAAGAGCACCACCGCCAGCAGCAGGACCGTGCGCACCGCCGTGCGCCGCTGGGCCCGGAAGAGCCGTCGGGCCGCCTCCGTGTCCACCGGCGCGGGCACCGGGATGAGGTGGTGCGCGGGGCGGTTGCCACGGGCCAGCGCTATGCGCGTCTGCGGGCTGGTGAGCTTCTCGCGGCGCGGGCTCACACGCCACCCCCGGCGGTCACGGCTGCTCCTTGACCGCTCCCGGAGGGCGGGCCGAACGGCCCAGCTGGTCGCGGCGGGCCGCCTCCATGAGCTGGGTCCGGAGCCGTCGGCTGTGGCGGCGGCTCACGGGCACGTCACCGGCCGGGGTCCCGGCCACCAGCCCGGAGGAGGAGGTCACCCGCAGGTCCCGCACCCACGGGATGGCGATCAGGAACCCCCGGTGCACGCGGATGAACCCGGCGGCTGCCCACACCTCCTCCAGGTACGACAGCGACAGGCGGATCAGGTGGGTGCCGTCCGCTGTGTGCAGCCGCACGTAGTCGCCCTGCGCCTCCACGAACTGCACGTCGTCGCGCTTGACGAAGACGGTCCTGCGTCCGGTGTCGATCTGCACCACGTGCAGGTCCTCCGCCGGGGAGGACGCGCCGCCGGACCCGCGCAGCTGGGCGATCCGCCCCACGGCCTCGGCCAGCCGCTCCGGCCGGATCGGCTTGAGCAGGTAGTCCACAGCGCCGATCCCGAAGGCCTCCACGGCGTGCGCCTCGGAGGCGGTCACGAACACGATCGACGGCGGCTCGGACATCACGCTCAGCACCCGCGCCACGTCCATGCCGTCCAGCCCGGGCATGAGGATGTCGAGGAAGGCGGCGTCGATGCTGGTCGTGCCGAGCAGGCGGACGGCGGTGGCGCCGTTGGAGGCCACCAGGACCTCCCCCACCTCCGGCATGTCACCCAACAGGGAGGCCATCTCCTGGCGGGTGGAGGACTCGTCCTCCACCACCAGCACGCGGAGTTCGGGCTTCACCGGACCACCACCCCGGGGGCGAACCTCGGAACGCGTACGGTCACCTTCGTCCCCTCTCCCAGCGCGGTCTCGATCACCAGACCGTACTCGGGTCCGTAGACCGCCCGCAGCCTCTGGTCGACGTTGGCGAGGCCGACGCCCCGCGACTCGGGGCCGGTGCCCGCCAGCAGGGCGCGTGCCAGCTCGGGGTGCATGCCCACCCCGTCGTCCTCGATCTCGATGACGCACAGGGGCCCCTCGCCGAACCCGGACACGCTGATGTGCCCGCTCCCCTCCTTGCGCTCCAGCCCGTGCCGGATCGCGTTCTCCACGATCGGCTGCACGACCAGGAAGGGGATGGCGACGGGCAGCACCTCGGGCGCCATCCGCACGGTGATGTCGAGACGGTCGTGGAAGCGGGCCCGCTGGAGTTCGAGGTAGGTCTGGGTGGCCTCCAACTCGTCGGAGACCGTGGCGTAGTCGCCCTTCTCCGAGAACCCGTACCGGAGGTAGTCCGCGAAGTCCGACAGCAGCTGGCGGGCCCGGTCGGGGTCGGTGCGCACCAGGGCGGCGATCACGGCGAGCGCGTTGTGCACGAAGTGCGGGGAGATCTGCGCGCGCAGGGTGCGCAGGTCCGCGGCGGCGATTCGGGCGCGGGCCCGGCGCAGGGCGGCGTGGTCCAGGGAGTCGGAGACCAGCGCGGCGGCCGCCTCCACGTCCGCCTCCACCGGGTGGCCCGAGGCGACGAGCGCGCCGGACAGCTCGTCGGCGACGGTCAGCGGGACGGCGCACACCGAGGCGCCGTCGGGCAGTCGGGTCCGGGCGCCGCCGCCGTACTCGAAGACCTGGGACAGCAGGGCTGTGACCTCGGCGGGGGCCGGGCACCTCCCATGGGAGGCGACCGTTCCGTCGAGGTCGGCGAGGAGCACCCCGTCCACCGCCAGGACCTCGCGCAGACGGCGGGCGGCCGAGTGCGCGCCGCGCCCGTGCAGGCCGTCCCGCAGGTCGACTCCCAGGGCGTGGACCTGGCGCATCAACGCGACGCTCGCCCTGCGTTCCGAGGACGTGGGGCGCCGGGAGGGGAAAGCCGCGACAGCCACCGATAGGACACGGAACGATCCTATCCCCGCGAAATGTGTCGGCGATCACGTGCTGACCCTCACTCTTCCTCGTCGTTTCGGACCGTGCGCCGACGGTCGCGGACGGTGCACGGGAGGGGCCCGCCGCCCGGGGAGGCGGCGGGCCCGTCAACGGGAGACCGGCGACCTAGTGGCTGCTGGCCTTCTCCGCTCCCGCGCCGGTGAGGGCGCGGACCTGGAGCATCGCGAACTTCTCGTAGTCGCGCTCCTTGGACATCAGCGTGCCGACCACGGCGCAGAGCAGACCCAGCGGCACCGAGACCAGCGCCGGGTTGGGCATCGGGAACCACGCGAAGTCGGCGCCGGGGATGAGCGCGGTGTCCGAGCCGGACACCACCGGCGAGAAGAACACCAGGCCGACGGCGCTGATCAGACCGCCGTAGATGCCCGCCAGGGCGCCGGCGGTGTTGAAGCGCTTCCAGAACAGGCTGAGCAGCAGGGTCGGCAGGTTCGCGGAGGCCGCGATGGCGAACGCCAGCGAGACCAGGAAGGCCACGTTGAGGTTCTGCGCGAACACCGCGAGGACGATGGCCACGAGGCCGACGAACCAGGTGACCACCCGGGCGACCTTCACCTCCTCGGCGCCGGTCGCCTTGCCCTTGCGGATCACGGAGTTGTAGAAGTCGTGCGCCAGGGACGAGGACGAGGCGATGGTCAGACCGGCGACCGTCGTGAGGATGGTCGCGAAGGCCACCGAGGCGATGACCGCCAGCATGATCGACGCGAAGATCGGGCCGCCGATGTTGGCGCCGACCGCCTCCGCGAGCATCGGTGCCGCGGTGTTGCCCGCCGGGTTCTGGTCCTGGATGGTCTCGTAGCCGACCAGCGCGGCGGCGCCGAAGCCCAGCACCAGGGTCATCAGGTAGAAGACGCCGATGAGGCCGATGCCCCAGTTGACGGACTTGCGGGCGGTGGTGGAGTCCGGAACCGTGTAGAAGCGGATCAGGACGTGCGGCAGACCGGCGGTGCCGAGCACCAGGGCCATGCCGAGGCTGATCAGGTCCAGCTTGTTCCACATGGTCTGGACGGCGCTGTCGACCTCCTGGCCGTACAGCAGGCCCGGCTGGAGGAAGGTCTCGTCGCCGACCTGGCTGGAGTTGGCCGCCTGGGTCATCAGCTCGGGCAGGCTGAACCCGTAGATGGACAGCGTCAGCACCACCAGGAAGGCGACGCTGATCATGAGGAAGGCGGCCTGGACGATCTGGACCCAGGTGGTGCCCTTCATGCCGCCGAAGGTCACGTAGATGACCATGAGCAGGCCGACCACGACGATGCCCATGATCTTGGCGACGTCACCGGACATGCCGAGGTACGTCTGGTCGCCCTGGATGCCGAGCAGCAGGGCGATGAGCGCGCCCGCGCCGACCATCTGCGCGATCAGGTAGAAGATCGACACGGTCAGGGTGGACACGGCCGCGGCCGTGCGGACGGGGCGCTGCTGCATCCGGTAGGAGAGCACGTCACCCATGGTGAAGCGGCCGGAGTTGCGCAGCATCTCGGCGACCAGCAGGAGCGCGATCAGCCAGGCGACGAGGAAGCCGATGGAGTACAGGAAGCCGTCGTAGCCGGACAGCGCGATCATGCCCGCGATGCCGAGGAAGGACGCGGCCGACATGTAGTCGCCCGCGATGGCGAAGCCGTTCTGGGTGGCGGTGAAGCCCCGGCCGCCGGAGTGGAAGTCTGTGGCCGTGTGTGTGCGCTTGTTCGCCCACGCGGTGATGGCCAGTGTGCCCGCGATGGTGAGCAGGAACAGGACCATGGTGATGGTCCGACTGGCGCCGGTGACGGCGCCCTCCTGCGCGAGGAGGAGCCCGGTCGAGAGGATCACTTGCTCTCCTCCTCCTTCTTGTCGTTGACGCCCAGGAGCTCGTCACGCAGCTCGTAGGAGAGCGGGTCGAACTTCTTGCGGGCGTACCAGGAGTAGAGGATCGCGATGCCGAAGGTCGAGACGAACTGGAGGAGCCCCAGGAGCAGGGCGACGTTGAAACCGGCGGCGACCTCGATCGCCATGATGTCGCGGGCGAAGCCGGACATCGCGACGTAGACGGCGTACCAGATCAGGAACAGCACGGTCATCGGGAAGACGAAGACGTACAGGGTCCGCCTGAGGTGGAGGAACCGCGGGTCGCTGTGCATCGCGACGATGGTCTCGGACGGGATGGGTTCCGCCGCGGGAGCCTCGTCCGGGGCCGCCCCTGACGTGGGGTCCTTGGCCGATGGTTGGGTTGTCATGCTGTTCGTAACCTCCGGGGGGATGGCGGGGAAGGTGCCGCGTCTGGCCGCGTTCCCGCGGTCGGGGCGGCTTCGCCTGGAATGACCAGATCTTGTGACGTGCGTTACCCAGCACTGTAAGGAGCGCCACCCGGCCTGAGCAGGGGGCGAGCCGGGGCGCGCGCCGAACGCGGACGAGGAGCGTCGAGCGGTCGCCCACCGTGCGACGAACGGTCGTCTGACGCGACGAACGGTCGACGGGCGGACCGCGCCCCGCCCCGCCTGGGGAGACGGCCCTCGAACGGCACGCCTCGCACACGGCCGACGGCCCCGGCGGGAGGGCCCGCCGGGGCCGTCGGCTCGGTTCCTGTCCCTCGGGCGGGAACGGGTCAGTCCGGGCGCCCGCGACCCCGTCGGGGCCGACGCGCCCTGCGCCCGTCGCGTCGGCGGTTGAGGTGGGCCGCGTGCACCAGGTACCGCTGGAACAGCGACTCGGCCACCGGGTTGTGGTCGCGCACACGCATCAGCCAGTGCGGCATGACCCGCTCGTGCAGCCACAGGAAGCCGATGGTGAAGCCGAAGCTCAGCATGGCCTGCAACGCGAGGAAGGACGGCAGTGGCTCGCGCAGCGCGGGGCCGTCACCGATCACCCACGCCACCATGTGGGCGTCGAACAGTTGCGCGGCGGGGAACCCGACCAGCCAGTACAGGGCCAGGGGGCCACCGCCCCGATCGGGAAGAACCCGCGCGCCAGCAGCACGCTGTACGCGGCGCCGAGCACGGCGAGCGGGAGGCCCAGAGCCAGACCGGCGGTGCCGGTCATGGCCAGGGCAGACCCGCCGCCATCCCGACTCCCGTGGCGAACAGACCGGCGACCACGCCGATGGCGGCCCCCGGGAGCGCGACCTCCAGGTGGTTGGGCGGGGTGCCCCCGGCCGGAGGGCGGAGGTGGCGGGCATCAGTCGACCACCACTCCGAAGGCGATCAGCGAGTAGAAGAGCGCCCCGAGGTAGAACACGGCGGCCAGCGCGATGATCGCGTTGGAGACGATCCCCGGACGGATCGGCTTGGGCAGGGCGATGTTGTTGACCAGCAGCAGCACCACGCAGTACGCGCCCATCGCGAAGGCCGACAGGAAGGCCAGCACGTCCAGGATCGCCGCCGGTCCGTCCGCCGGTCCGAACAGCAGAATGACGGTACCGAAGGCGATCAGTCCCCACAGGAACATCCCGTACAGCTTCGACATCCCGAACCGCTTGGCGCCCGGCACGAAGTTGTACGTCATGTCGGCCTGGCCGCGCGAGAAGGAGTCGAACAGGCCCAGGGTGGCGTTGATGCCGATCAGCGCGATGAAGAGGAAGAACACCGTGCCGAGGACGGGGCTCCCCGCCGCCGAGAAGGCACCGGCCATGGCGTCGAGCGAGGCCTCCCGGTCGCCGTCCCGGATCAGCTGCGCCACCTGCGGGTCGAACCGGGCCGCCGACTGCGCCAGCACGGTGAAGGAGATCGTGACCAGCATGGTGATGCCCCAGAACAGCACCAGGGCGTCGAAGGTCACCCAGCGGCGCCACCCCTTCCACTTCTCCATCTCCCTGGGGTCCGAGGTGTCGAACATGAAGCCGCGTGAGGGGATGGCCTCCTGGTCGCCGGCGTGCCGGAGGCCGCGGATCTGGGGGATGTGCGCGCCCATGCCCGCGCCCTTGTCGCGCAGGTGCAGGGTGTACCACATCTGCTGCATACCGGAGGGCCCGGCGAAGGCGATGGCACCGACGACGATCGGGAACCAGGCCGCAGACATGGCCTCCTCGGGGAAGTACCCGAACGCGAACATCCCGCTGATGGTGGAGGTGAGGTCGGACAGGTTGCCGACCATCGCCGCGACCACGGACGTCCCGACGACCAACAGGCCGATGCAGATGGAGAGCAGGTTCTCCAGCAGGTCGTAGATGACCTTGGCGAGGGTGAAGACCACGCCGACGAGGACCATCCCGGCCACCGCCGTGGCCTGCCAGGGTATGCCGGTCACCCGTTCGAAGGCGGAGGCGCCCGCCGAGAGGTGGCCCGGCCAGATGTACACCAGGATCGCGGTGAGGAAGAAGAACCACATCAGCGGCTTGAACACGCGCGCGGCGCCGTAGAAGATGCTCTCCCCGGTGGCCATCGCGTAGCGCGACATCTCCAGCATGACCACGGCCTGGAGGGAGACGCCGATCAGGAACAGCCAGCGGATCTCGGGGCCGAAGACCAGGACCAGGCGCGGCCACATGTAGGACTCGCCCATGCCCACGCCCAGGGCGACGAGGAACACCGTGGGGCCGAGGATGTGGATGGAGGGGGAGCCTTCGGGAGCTCCCGGATGGGCATCGGCTCCAGCTTGCCCGCTCTCCAGTACCGCTCCTCCCGTACGGGGGCGCCCGCCTCCGCGGGGGTGTCGGAGGGCGCGTCGGCGGAGGCGGTGACCGGTTCGGCGGCGGGGCCGGTCTCGGAGGGGTGGGGCCCGCGCTGGGCCGGGACGTGGGGTCGCTGGGTCCCGGACGGCGCCGGGGGTTCTGAGGAGTCGGGTTCGGGGCGTGAGGAATCCAAGGCGGTACTCCGTGTGTGTGCGAATGCGAGTCGGTGGATCGCATGTCGCCCCCGGGTGTTGCGGCACCTCCCTGATCGTGGTGGACACGTGGCTGGGGGTCACCGTGGCAGGACGTGGCTGTCCCTGCGGTGACCAGGGGCCCGGCGGCCTTGCGGCGGCGGCTCCAGAGGCCGCCGGGCTGGTGTGGCTCGTGCGCCCTGTGTGGGGGCGCGTGGTGGGTGTCGGTCCTGTGTGGTGTGGGCCGGGCCGGGGCCGGTGGTACCGGCCGGGCACTCGGTCAGAGTAGTCCGGCGGCCCGGGCCCAGCGATACTTCGCTCCCAGAACCTTCACGGGCATCTCCGTCGTGTAGGGGTAGGCGACGATCCCGTGCTCGAACAACCGCTGGCTGGCCGCCTCGACCTCGGTGTCACCCGAGAGGGAGGCCACCACCGGCTTGTCGATCCCGGCGGCGCGGGCCTTGCTCACCACGTCGATCACGACGTCGGCGAAGACCAGCGGCGGGGTGACGATGGTGTGCCAGTAGCCGAGCACCAGGGAGTGGACGCGGGGGTCCTCCAGCCCGAGGCGGATCGTCTTCTCGTAGGTGGAGGGCGGTTCGCCGCCGGTGATGTCCACCGGGTTCCCGGCCGCCCCGAACGGCGGGATGAAGGCCCGGAAGGCCTCGTCCAGGTCCGGCGGGATCTCGTAGAGCGACATCCCGTTGTCGACCACCGCGTCGGAGAGCAGCACCCCCGAGCCGCCCGCACCCGTGATGATCACGATGTTCTCGCCCCCGGGCGCGGGCATGACCGGCAGGGCGCGGCCGTACTCCAGGAGTTCGGTCAGTCCGGGTGCGCGGACCACGCCCGCCTGGCGGAGGATGTCGTCGTAGACCTTGTCGTCCCCGGCCAGCGCGCCGGTGTGGGACCCGGCGGCGCGGGCCCCGGCGGAGGTCCGACCGGCCTTGAGCACCACCACGGGCTTCTTCGGGACCACCTCGCGGGCGGCGGCGACGAACGCCCGGCCGTCCTTGAGGTCCTCCAGGTGCATCGCGACGGCGTTGGTGTTCTCGTCCTGCCCGAAGAAGGTGAGCAGGTCGTCCTCGTCGATGTCGGCCTTGTTGCCCACGCCCACGATCGCGGACACGCCCGTCCGCGTGCTGCGGCTGTACCCGAGGATCGCCATGCCGATCCCGCCGGACTGCGAGGTGAGGGCCGTGCCCCCGGCGACGTCGTAGGGGGTGCAGAAGGTCGCGGACAGCTTCTCCGGCGTGTAGTAGTAGCCGTAGATGTTGGGCCCGAGGATACGGACCCCGTGTCTGCGCGCGACCGCGAGGACCTCGTCCTGGAGTTCGTGCTCGCCGGTCTCCGCGAATCCGGACGGGATGAGGATCGCGCCCGCCACCCCCTTGCGCCCGGCCTCCTCCAGAGCACCGGCCACGAACTTCGCGGGGATCGCGAAGACCGCCACGTCCACTTCGCCGGGCACGTCGGTGATCGACTTGTACGAGGTGAGGCCGTTGACCTCGGCGGACTTCGGGTTGACGGGGTGGATGTCGCCCCGGTAACCGCCGTCCACGATGTTGCGGATCACGGAGTTGCCGATCTTGCCCGCCTCGTTGGAGGCGCCGATCACGGCGATGGAGCGCGGCTTGAAGATGCGCTCCATGGACGCCAGGATCTCCTCCCGCTCGAAGGTGCGGGGACCTTCGGCGGGCTCGAAGTCCAGGACGAACCGGAGGTCGGCGGCGATCGCCCCGGACGCGGAGGCGAACACGGGGTTGAGGTCGGCCTCGGCGATCTCCGGGAAGTCCGTGACGAGCTCGGACAGGCGCACCAGCAGGTCGGCCAGGGCGCCCCGGTCCACCGCCTCGGCGCCCCGGACCCCGTCCAGCACCTCGGCGGCCCTGATGTCGCCCACCTGGACGAGCGCCTCCTCCCGGGTGACCGGGGCCAGCCGGAAGGAGACGTCCTTGAGGACCTCCACCAGGACGCCGCCCAGGCCGAAGACCACGACCTTGCCGAACGTGGGATCGGTGGTGGCGCCGACCAGGACCTCCAGCCCGCCCTGGACCATCTGCTGGATCTGCACGCCGTCGACACGGGCGTCGGGGTCGTGGGCGCGCGCGTTGGCGGTGACGCGTTCGTAGGCTGCGGCGACCTCCTCGGCGCTGTTCAGTCCGATCTCCACGCCGCCCGCGTCGGTCTTGTGCAGGATGTCGGGGGAGACGATCTTGGCGGCCACGGGGAGCCCGAGCTCGGTGGCCAGGGCGGCGGCCTCCTCGGCGCTGCGGGCCAGGGCCTCGCCGGGGACGGGGATGCCGTAGGCCTCCGCGAGGAGGCGGCCCTCGGGGGCGGTGAGCGCGGTCCGGCCCTCGGCGCGGGCCCGGTCGAGGACCTCGCGGACGGGGAGGGGTCGCGGTCGGAACGTTCGGGGGTGAAGACGGCCATGCGCTCAGATCACTCCGTTCGATGCGAGCTCCGCCAGTTCCTCGGAGGTCAGGCCCAGCTCGTCGCGGTAGATGTCGGGGTTGTGCTCACCGAGCAGGGGGACCGGCTGACGTCCACCGAGGAGTCGGAGAGGCGGATGGGCGAGGCCACGGTGTGGTAGCTGCCGCGCTCGGGGTGGTCGACCTCGGTGACCACGCCGTTCTCCCTCAGGGTGGGGTCCTCGATGATCTCCCGGGTGGACATGATCGGCCCGCAGGGGATGTTGTGCGCGTTGAGGGCGGAGAGCACGTCCCACTTGGGCAGCTCCCGGGACCACTCCTCGATCAGGGCGAAGGCCTTGTCGAGCCGGCCCAGCCGGGCCTCGGGGGTGGCCCACTCGGGGTCCTCGGCGAGCTCGGGGCGGCCGATGAGGCGGGCGATGGGCGCCCAGCCCGCGGGCTGGATGATCACGTACACGTAGTCGTTGGGTCCTCCGGGCGCGGTGCGCACGGCCCAGCCGGGCTGTCCGCCGCCGGAGGCGTTGCCGGAGCGGGGGACCTCGTCGGTGAAGTCGTCGTTGGGGTACTCGGAGAGGGGGCCGTGCGCGAGTCGTTGCTGGTCGCGCAGCTTGACCCGGCACAGGTTGAGCACCGCGTCCTGCATGGCGACCTGGACGCGCTGGCCCCGGCCGGTGTGCACCCGCTGGTACAGCGCGGCGAGGATACCGGCCACTGTATGCATTCCTGTGCCCGAGTCACCGATCTGCGCGCCCGTGGCCAGCGGGGGCCGTCCTCGAACCCGGTGGTGCTCATGGAACCGCCCATGGCCTGGGCGATCACCTCGTAGGCCTTGAAGTCGGCGTACACGCCCGGCCCGAAACCCTTGATCGAGGCGTAGACCAGGCGGGGGTTGGCCTCCGCGAGCACCTCCCAGGTGAACCCCATCCGGTCCAGCGCGCCGGGGGCGAAGTTCTCCACCAGCACGTCGCTGCGGCGCACCAGGTCGAGGAAGATCCGCTTGCCCTCGGGGCTCTTGGTGTTGAGGGTGATGCTCCGCTTGTTGGAGTTGAGCATCGTGAAGTACAGGCTGTCCACGCCGGGGCGGTCCCGGAGCTGGCGCCGCGTGATGTCGCCCGAGGGCGCCTCCAGCTTGACGACGTCGGCGCCCATCCACGCGAGGATCTGGGTCGCGGACGGTCCCGACTGGACGTGGGTCATGTCCAGGACGCGGACCCCGTCGAGTGCCTTGCCCATGACTCTCCTTCCGGGCTACTTGTACATCGTCTGGTTCATGGTCCCCGGGGCGTACACCTCGGGGTCGATCCAGACGTTGATCAGGAGGGCTTGCCGGACTCGCGGGCGCGGAGCAGGGCCGGGCCGATCTCGGCCGGGTCGTGGACCTCCTCGCCGTAGCCGCCGAGCATCTTCGCGAACTCGGAGTAGCGGACGTCGCCCAGGGTGTTGCCGAGCTCGCCCCGGTCCGCGCCGTACTTGGCGATCTGGCCGTACCGGATCTGGTTCATCGAGGAGTTGTTGCCGACGATCCCCACGAAGGGCAGGTCGAAGCGGACCAGGGTCTCGAAGTCCCAGCCGGTGAGGCTGAAGGCGCCGTCCCCGAAGAGCGCGACCACCTCCTTGTCCGGGCGGGCGTACTTGGCGGCCATCACGAACGGGACGCCGATGCCGAGCGTGCCGAGCGGGCCGGGGTCCAGCCAGTGGCCGGGTGACTTCGGCTGGACGACCTGGCCGGAGAAGGTGACGATGTCGCCGCCGTCGCCCACGTACACGGAGTCCTCGGTGAGGAACTGGTTGATCTCGTTGACCAGGCGGTAGGGGTGGATCGGGGTGGAGTCGGAGGTCAGCAGGTGCGCGCGCTTGTCGAGCGCGGCCTGCTCCTGGGTGCGCAGCTCCTCCAGCCACCCCTTGCGGCCCTGCGCCCCGGTGTCGCCGTAGCCGGAGACGGCCTGGAGCGCGGCGGAGAGGATGACGTCGGCGTCGCCCACGATGCCGAGGTCGATGTCGCGGTTCTTGCCGACGGTGGCGTAGTTGAGGTCGATCTGCACCACGGTGGCGTCGGGGGAGAGGCGCTTGCCGTAGCCCATCCGGAAGTCGAACGGGGTGCCGACGATGATGATGAGGTCCGAGTTGCTGAACGCGTAGCGCCGGGAGAGCTGGAAGTGGTGCGGGTCGCCGGGCGGGAGGGTGCCGCGTCCCGCGCCGTTCATGTAGGCCGGGATGTTGAGCGCGCGGACCAGTTCGACAGCGGAGTCGGTGGCCCGGGTGGTCCACACCTGGTTGCCGAGCAGGATGCTCGGCCGCTCGGAGCGCACGATCAGCTCCGCGAGGCGTTCGACGGCGGCCGGGTCGCCCGCCTGGCGGGTGGAGGCCCGGTAGTGCCCGGCGGCGGGGACGCGCGCCCGCTCCACGGGGACCTTGGCGTCCAGCACGTCGCGGGGGATCTCCAGGAAGGACGGACCGGGGGCGCCGTTGTTGGCCTCGCGGAAGGCCATGGAGACGAGATCGGCGACGCGTTCGGTGTGCGGGACGGTGGCCGCGAACTTGGAGATCGGGTTGATCATGTCCACGTGCGGCAGGTCCTGGAGGGAGCCCATCTTGTGCTGGCTGAGGGCGCCCTGGCCGCCGATGACCAGCATGGGGCTCTCGGCGCGGTAGGCGTTGGCGATGCCGGTGACCGCGTCCGTGGTGCCGGGGCCCGCCGTCACCACCGCGCAGCCGGGCTTGCCGGTGATTCGTGCGTAGCCGTCTGCGGCGTGTGCGGCGACCTGCTCGTGCCGGACGTCGATCACGTCGATGCCCTCGTCGGCGCAGCCGTCGTAGATGTCGATGATGTGGCCGCCGCAGAGTGTGAAGACGACGTCGACCCCCTCGGCCTTGAGGGCCTTGGCGACCAGGTGGCCGCCGGAGATCGTGCTGCTGTCGCTGTTCGTTTTGGTGGGTACCTTGCCTTCGGCCATCGGTACGACGACCCCTTTCGTGCTGAGGGTGCGGAGCGTGTGATCCGTGAAGATCGGATACTGTATACCGTGTGCATCACATTGGAACACTCCGGCGCCGCGCTGTCCAGACCCCGGGAGACGGACTTGTCCCGGCGCCCGGTGGGAGCGTCCGGATGGGCAGGGGGCGGCGCAGGCGTGCGGCCAGGAGGGCGGCCACGGCCGTGAGCAGGCCGGAGGCGGCCAGGACCGGGGTGTGCGCGGTGTCCGGGACAAGACTGAGGAGGACGGTGGCGCCGCCCACGCCGAGCAGTCCGCCGACCGCTTTGGAGCCGTGGACCAGCCCCGCGAGGTCCGCCGAGCGGGCGGGATCGTCCTCGCCCGGAACGCGGAACCGGGTGGTCCCGCCGATCCGCGGGGCGCCACGGTGCGCGTCCGTGCCACCGTGCTCTCCCATGCCACCGCGCTGCCCCCGGCGTCGACCGGCGTTCCGGTGTTGGCCGGTGCCCCCGCGCTGGCCGGTGCCGAAGTGCCCTTCGGTGATCGCGCGGGTCAACGGGTAGCAGGCGCCGGTACCGGCGCCCACCACGAGGACGGCGGTGACCAGGAGCGGCAGGGGGCCGTCCGGGGCGGAGGCGGCCAGGGCGGCCTGCCCGAGCGTGGTCGCGGCCAGCAGCACGGTCAGGGTCCGGCGCCGACCTGCCCGCTCGGCCGCCCCACTCGCGGCGAGCCGCCCGACCCCGCTGCCCACGGCGAACGCCGTGACGGCCACCGCGACCTGGGTCGGATCGCGGCCCAGGCCCGACAGGACCGGTGGGAGCAGCACCAGGGTGAACAGCCCTACCGTCCCGGACAACGCCACGATCGCGTGCAGGGCGTGCAGGGAGCGCCCGCTCGCCCAGGCCTGGCCCGCGGTGAAGTCGCGCGCGGCCGGGGGTCGGCCCCGCGCCGCAGCGCGGCCGCGCGGGGGTCGCTGCCCGGAGGCCACCAGCACGCCGGGGCCCCGCGCTGACCCGCGCCGCCCGCCACACCGAGGACGAGCACGGCCACGGCGAGGACGGTGGCCGCGGTGCCCGGGTCGCCGGAGGGCGGCCCCAGCGCGAGAGCGGGCAGGAGCGGAACCGAACCCAGGGCGAAGGCCCCGCCCACGGCGCCCAGGCGCACGGTGTGCCGGTCCGGGAACCACCCGCCCACCAGGTCCACGCAGGAGTGGTAGACCAGTCCCGCCCCCACGCCGCCGAGCAGCCCGTACCCCGCGACGGCGGTCAGCGGGTCCGTGGTGTGCCCGACCGTGTACACGGCCACGGCGCAGAGCGCCGCCCCCGCGCAGATCGCCGTGCCCGGGTGGAGCAGTCCCCGGGTCCGGAGCAGGCGCGGCACCGGGGCGAAGCAGCCCTGGACGAGGGCCCAGACCAGGAACGGGGTCAGCGCCTGGGCGGGGACCAACCGTGCGCCGCCGTCAGGAGGGGGACGGCCGCGCCGTAGCCGAACTGGAGGACGCCCACCGCGGCGACCGCGAGCAGGGCGCGGGCCAGCAGCACGGACCTCGGTGCTCCGGTGAGCAGGCGGGCGGAGGGTCCGACGGTGTAGCGCCGCCCCCGCCAGTCGAGGACGTCGGTGACCGTCGAGGGGCCGGGCGGGGGCTCCGGTTCGGCTGGGGCGGGCCGGGGCGGTGGTCCGGGCAGATGGCGGGGAACATGGCGACCTCCTTGTATGCAGTATGCAAAGTCCAGGAGGGCTTGTGAAGGGGCATTCCGCTCACCATGCCTATTGAATACTGCATACAATATGGAGTATCACTGGAAGGGGGGCGACGAGCGGACGGAGGAGGAGCGTTGGATCTCCACGAGTACGAGGCCAAACAGATCTTCGGTGAGTACGGGGTCGCTCTGGTCGAGGGCGAGATCGCGGACACCCCCGAGCGGGTGGCGTCGGTGGCCGGTCGCCTCGGCCGGAGGGTCGTGGTGAAGGCCCAGGTCAAGACCGGTGGACGTGGCAAGGCCGGCGGTGTGAGGGTGGCGGAGGGCCCCGCCGAGGCCCGGGCCCGGGCGGAGGAGATCCTCGGCATGGACATCAAGGGCCACACGGTCCACCGTGTCCTGGTCGAGGAGGCGAGTGACATCGCCGAGGAGTACTACTTCTCCTTCCTGCTCGACCGCGCCCACCGTGAGTTCATCTCGATCTGCTCGGCGCGGGGCGGGATGGAGATCGAGGAAGTCGCCGCGGCCGAGCCCGACGCGGTCGTGCGCACCCCGGTCGGTCCCCAGGGGTGGGACGTGAGGAGGCGCTGGGCATCTGCGCGGCCGCCGGACTCCCCGAGGAGGTCCGGGACCGCGCCGCCACGGTCATCGCCGCCCTGTGGGAGGTGATGGTGGGCGAGGACGCCACGCTGGTGGAGGTGAACCCGCTGGTGCGCACCGCCGACGGCCGGGTGGTCGCCCTCGACGGCAAGGTCACCCTGGACGACAACGCGGCCTACCGTCACACCGAGCGGACCCCGTTCACGCACGGCGCGGGGACCGACGAACGCGAACTCCGCGCCCGGGAACGCGGCCTGAACTACGTACGGCTCGACGGCGAGGTCGGCGTCATCGGCAACGGCGCCGGACTCGTGATGTCCACCCTGGACGTGGTCGCCCGCGCCGGGGAGGAGCACGGCGGCGTGCGCCCCGCCAACTTCCTCGACATCGGCGGCGGCGCCTCCGCCGAGGTCATGGCCAACGGCCTCGACGTGATCCTGGGGGACCCGGCCGTGCGGAGCGTGTTCGTCAACGTCTTCGGCGGGATCACCGCCTGCGACGCCGTCGCCAACGGCGTCGTGCAGGCCCTCGAACTCCTGGAGAGCCGGGGAGAGGACGTCGGCAAGCCACTGGTCGTGCGCCTGGACGGCAACAGCGCCGAGCAGGGGCGCCAGATCCTCACCGCCCGCGCCCACCCGGCCGTGCGCCAGGCGGACACCATGGACGGCGCCGCCCGGCTCGCCGCCGAACTCGCCGCGCGGAACTGACCGGGCCCGCCCCCGCAGACAGGAGAAACCCCATGGCCATCTTTCTGAACAGGGACAGCAGGGTGCTCGTCCAGGGCATGACCGGTGCCGAGGGCACCAGGCACACCCGGCGCATGCTCGCGGCCGGGACCAGCGTCGTCGGCGGTGTGAACCCGCGCAAGGCCGGTCAGAGCGTCGACTTCGACGGCACCGAGGTGCCCGTCTTCGGCTCCGTGGCGGAGGGCGTCAAGGCCACCGGCGCGGACGTCACCGTGGTCTTCGTGCCGCCCCGCTTCACCCGGGACGCGGTGGAGGAGGCGATCGACGCCGAGATCGGCCTGGCCGTCGTGATCACCGAGGGTGTTCCGGTCCACGACACCGCCGCCTTCTGGTGCCTGGCCGCCGCACGCGGCAACCGCACCAGGATCATCGGCCCCAACTGCCCCGGCCTCATCAGTCCGGGCCAGTCCAACGCGGGCATCATCCCGGCCGACATCACCGAGCCCGGCCGCATCGGCCTGGTCAGCAAGTCCGGCACCCTCACCTACCAGCTCATGTACGAACTGCGGGACCTCGGCTTCTCCACGGCGGTGGGGATCGGCGGCGACCCGATCATCGGCACCACGCACATCGACGCCCTGGCCGCCTTCGAGGAGGACCCGGACACCGACGTGATCGTGATGATCGGCGAGATCGGCGGCGACGCCGAGGAGCGCGCGGCCGCGTACGTCCGGGAACACGTCTCCAAGCCCGTCGTCGGCTACGTCGCGGGTTTCACCGCGCCCGAGGGCAGGACCATGGGCCACGCCGGGGCGATCGTCTCCGGCTCCTCCGGGACGGCCGCCGCGAAGAAGGAGGCCCTGGAGGCGGCCGGGGTGCGGGTCGGCCGGACCCCGAGCGAGACCGCCCGCCTCGTCCGGTCCGTCCTGGCGGCGGTCGAGAACCGAGAGGAGGGGGACGGTCTCGCTCCGGCGACGGCGTCCGCGACCCCATGACGACGATCCTGAAACCCGGTACCGAGTGGGCGACCCTGTACGCCCGGTGCCGAGAGGCGGCCCCGGAGGCCTTCGGACCCGACAGGGTGCACAACCGCTGGGGCGGCCGGTGGCGTGTCGACGGACAACCGCGCGTCTCACACTCGCCGGTGGACGGTACCGAGATCGCCGGACCGCCCATGCTCGACGCCTCCACGGCGGCGCGGGCCGTGGCGGAGGCGGCGATCGAGCACCGTGCCTGGGCCGGGGTCCCCTTGGAGGAACGCCGTACCCGTGTGCGTGCCGCGGTCCGGTCCTGGGGCGAACACCGGGACACCCTGGCACTGGCGCTCGTCTGGGAGATCGGCAAGCCCTGGCGGCTCGCGCGCCAGGACGTCGACCGCGCCATCTCCGGGGTGGAGTGGTACCTGGACGGGATCGACACGATGATGGTCGGGAGGCGGGCGCTGGAGGGACCCGTCAGCAACATCGCCAGCTGGAACTACCCGATGAGCGTCCTGGCGCACGCGATGTGTGTCCAGGCCCTCTCGGGCAACGCGGCGATCGCCAAGACACCCACCGACGGCGGGCTCGTGTGCCTCACCCTCGCCGTCGCCCTGGCGGTGCGCGAGGGACTCCCGTTCACCCTGGTCGGTGGCGGCGGGAGGGACCTCGCCCCGGCGCTGGTCCGCAGCCCGGAGATCGGCTGTGTGTCCTTCGTCGGCGGCCGTGACACCGGAGGCCGGGTCGCCGCCGACCTGGCGGACCTGGACCGGCGCCACATCCTGGAACAGGAGGGGCTGAACTGCTGGGGTGTGTGGGAGTTCGACGACTGGGAGGCCCTCTCCGGCCAGATCCGCAGGACCTTCGACTACGCCAAGCAGCGCTGCACGGCCTACCCCCGGTTCGTCGTGCAGAGGTCCCGCTTCGCCGACTTCCTCCAGGCGTACCTCGCTGCGGCGGCGGGGGTGCGGTTCGGCCACCCCTCGCGGTCGCGGACCCGGGGAGGACCTGCCCGAACTCGACTTCGGGCCGGTGATCAACGCGGCCAAGGCCAAGGAACTCCACGACCGGGTGTCGGAGGCCGTCGCGGGCGGGGC
Organism: Nocardiopsis eucommiae; assembly: GCA_018388625.1. Taxonomy (GTDB): domain Bacteria; phylum Actinomycetota; class Actinomycetes; order Streptosporangiales; family Streptosporangiaceae; genus Nocardiopsis; species Nocardiopsis eucommiae. The sequence goes on from CP074402.1 coordinate 644,570, forward strand.
GGTGCCCCTGTACCGCGGCACCCTGGCCGACGCACTGCTGCTGCCCGGACAGAACACCGACGCCTACGTGGCCCCCGTGGCTCTGCTCGAACCGCCGAGGTCCTCCCCGCTCTTCCACGCCGAGCCCTTCGGGCCGGTCGACACGATCGTGCTGGTCGACACCGAGGCCGAGCTCATGGCGGCGATGAACGCCAGCAACGGCGCCCTGGTCGCCACCCTCTCCTGCGACGACACCGACACCGCCGTGCGCCTGGCGGCCGGGGTGCGGGCCTTCAAGGTCGGGGTCAACCGCCCGCGCTCGCGCGGCGACCGCGACGAGCTCTTCGGCGGCTGGGGCGACTCCTGGCGCGGAGCCTTCGTGGGCGGTGAACTCCTCGTGCACGCGGTCACCCGGGGGCCCGCGGGCGAGCGGTCGCCCGGTAACTTCCCGCACCACACGCTTCTCCCCGAGGGGTGGGAGGGGGCGGTGCGGTAGGGAGCGCGGCGTTCCGCCGAACACTCCACGCGGCGTGACGAACGGGCCCGGAGGGTGCGACCCCTCGGGCCCGTGGGGGGCAGGGCCCGGCCCCGGGAGCATCCGCGCTCGCTGCCACGGCGAGAGCGTTCGGAAGGACGGGTCCCGGTGAGAGGCCGCGCGGTCGAATCGACCGGACACCGCGACGGGGCGGCGGCACTCGTGCCGCCGCCCCGGGGTGAGCCGGTGTCGGACCTGGTTGGTGCGGGGGCTGGAACGCGCCAACCAGGTCCGCGTCTACCGTTCCGGAGGGCGCGTGGCCCCTGGGGCCGCCGAGGACGCGAGCGTCCTCTCCAGGAGAACGCGATGCCTTCCGGTGTAGACGTTCATGGAGCTGCCGCGCAGGAAGCCGACGAGCGTCATGCCCGCCTCCGTGGCCAGGTCGACAGCGAGGGACGAGGGGGCCGAGACGGCGGCCATCATCGGGATGCCCGCCATCCACGCCTTCTGGACCAGCTCGAAGGACGCCCGCCCCGACACCATGAGCACGGTCTCGCTCAGCGGGAGGCGGTCGGAGCGCAGAGCCCAGCCGAGCAGCTTGTCGACGGCGTTGTGCCGCCCCACGTCCTCGCGCGCCGCCAGCAGTTCGCCCTCGGAGGTGAACAGCCCGGCGGCGTGCAGTCCGCCCGTGCGGTCGAACACCCGCTGGGCCTCACGCAGGCGGTCCGGGAGGACGGTGAGGGTGGGCACGTCGATCCGGAGGCCGTCGTCGGCCACCGACCACCGCGCCTTGGTGCGCACGGCGTCCAGGCTGGCCTTGCCGCACAGCCCGCACGAGGACGAGGTGTAGAAGTTGCGCTCCAGCGAGGTGTCGGGAAGCGCCACCCCCGGGGCCAGGGACACGTCCAGCACGTTGTAGGTGTTGGACCCGTCCGCGGTGGCCCCCGCGCAGTACCGGATGGCGGTGACCTCGGACCCCTCGGAGACCACCCCTCGCTCACCAGGAACCCGGCGGCGAGGTCGAAGTCGCTCCCGGGGGTCCGCATGGTGATGCTCAACGGGGCGCCGTCCAGCCTGATCTCCAGCGGCTCCTCCACCACGAGGGTGTCGACGCGTTCGCTCTCCACACCCTCCCTGATCCGGAGGACCTTCTCACGGGCGGTCACCCGTCCCATTCCCCACCACCGCCTTCCGGTGCACGAGTGCGTTTACTGGTCTACTCTTCCCGACATTCGGTGTCGAGGGGACGAAGCGTCAAATCGGCGTATGGAGGACAGACCGCCGCAAGGGGTCCCGGTCGCCGCCCCGGGCCTCAGCCGTCCCCGCGCCGCTGGACGTGCTGGAAGCCGAATCTGCCCTTGATACAGAGGTTTCCGTGCGTCACGGGGTTGTCGTGCGGCGAGGTCACCTTGACGATCTCGTTCTCCTGGACGTGCAGTGTGACGTTGCACCCGACCCCGCAGTAGGTGCAGATCGTGGTCGTCTCGGTCTGGCTCTCCTCGTCCCACGTGCCCGCCGCGCGCATGTCGAACTCCGTGGTGAACGACAGCGCCCCGGTCGGGCAGACCTCGATGCAGTTCCCGCAGTACACACAGGCCGAGTCAGGGAGCTCCACGTCGTGTTCGGTGGAGATCCGGGCGTCGAACCCGCGTCCGGCCACCCCGATCGCGAAGGTGTTCTGCCACTGGTCCCCGCAGGCGTCCACGCACTTGTAGCACATGATGCACTTCGAGTAGTCGCGCACGTAGAGGTCGTTGTCCACCTTGGCGGGTTGCTCGACCGTGGCGGCCTCCGCGCCGTCGCCGGGCTCGTGCTCGCCCGCGCGCCGGGCGTCGCGGACCCCGAGCGCCGCCGGTTCGGCCCGGGGCCGAACCGCTCCGGCTCCGCCTCGTAGCGGTCCATCCACCCGTCGACCTTCGGGGTGGTGGACAGGTCCACCGAGGATCCCAGCAGTTCGAGGACCAGCTTGCGGCTGTGCCGCACGCGTTCGGAGTCGGTGGCCACGCTCATGCCCTCCTCCAGCTTGCGGGAGCAGGCGGGGGCCAGGGTGCGGGCGCCCTCCACCTCCACCACGCACACGCGGCAGGCGTTGCGGGGGTCAGGGTGTCGCCGTGGCAGAGCGTGGGCACTTCGGTGCCCTCGGCGGTGCAGGCCTCCAGGACGGTGGTGCCCTCGGGGACGCGGACGGTCGCGCCGTCGATGGTCGCGTCGATCAGGCGTCGGGGGTGGGCAGGAGTACGGGGACGGTCATCGGGCCTCCTCGGTCGCAGCCCGGTCGCCCGGGACTGGGGTGTGCGCGGGGTCGGGGTTCCGTGGGTGGTCGGGGTCCGGGGCGCCGGTGCCGTCGGGGTCGGACCCGGAGTAGAGGCCGAGCCGGTCGATCGCCGACTCCACGGCGTTCCACGCGGTCTGGCCCAGGCCGCAGATGGAGGCGTCCCGCATGGCCCGGCCGACCTCCCGCAGCAGCGGTAGCTCCTGGGCGGGGAGGCGCCGGAGCGCAGCCGCAGCAGCGACTCCTCCTGGCGGACCGTGCCGACCCGGCAGGGCACGCACTGTCCGCAGGACTCGTCCCGGAAGAAGGCGGCCACGCGGGCCAGGGTCGCCCCGAGGTCGGCGGTGTCGTCCAGGACCAGCACCACGCCCGAACCCAGCGAGGTCCCGGCGGCCCGCGCCCCCTCGAAGGTCAGCGGGATGTCCAGTTCGTCGCCCCGGACGAAGGTCCCGGCCGCCCCGCCCAGGAGTACGGCGCGGATGGACCGCCCCTCGGGCATGCCGCCCGCGGCCTCGACGAGGTCGCCCAGGGTGGCCCCGAAGGGCAGTTCGTACAGGCCGGGGCGGCGCACTCCGCCGGAGACGCAGAACAGCTTGGGACCGGTGGAGCCGTCCGTGCCCACGGCGGCGTACGCGGGACCGCCCATGAGGAGCACGGGGAGCACGTTGACCAGGGTCTCCACGTTGTTGACCGTGGTCGGTTTGCCGAACAGCCCCTTCTCCACGGGGAAGGGCGGCTTGGTGCGGGGCTCGCCGCGCTGTCCCTCGATGGAGCCGAAGATGGCGGTCTCCTCGCCGCAGATGTAGGCGCCCGCGCCCCGCCTGATCTCGATGTCGAAGGAGAATCCGGACCCCAGGACGTCGGGGCCCAGCAACCCGCGCTCCCGGGCCTGGGCGAGGGCGTTCTCCAGGTGGCGCAGCGCGCGCGGGTACTCGCCGCGGATGTAGAGGTAGCCGGTGCGGGCACCGATCGCGTATCCGGCGACGGTCATGGCCTCGACCACGGAGAAGGGGTCGCCCTCCATGAGGACCCGGTCCTTGAAGGTGCCGGGTTCGCTCTCGTCGGCGTTGCACACCAGGTAGTGCGGGGTGTCCGGCTGCTGGGCGGTGGCGCTCCACTTGCGGCCGGTGGGGAAGGCGGCGCCGCCCCGGCCGACCAGGCCGGAGTCGGTGACCTCGCGGATCACCCCGGCCGGGCCGAGGCGCAGGGCCTCGCGGAGCGCCGCGTACCCGCCCGCCGCGCGGTAGTCGTCGAGGCTGAGGGGGTCCACGCGGCCGATCCGGCTCAGCAGGACGTGGTCGGGGGAGCCGGCGTCGGGGACGGCGGCGGCCGGGTCGGGTTCGGGCGCGCCGCCGTGGAGCGGTTCGGACGCGTAGGTGGTGGCGCCGGGGGCGTGGCCGTCGGGGGAACAGCCGTGGGTGGCGGCTGGGGCGGCGGTGTGCTCCGAGCCGTGGGCGCTGGGGTCGGTATCGGCGGTGTCCGCCGGGGCGCGCGCCGTGGTCGGCGCCTGGGCGTCGGAGACGCTGGTCGCGGAGCCCTCCGTGGGCGGGGCCGCCGCGAGGGAGTCCAGGGCGTCGGGGGTCGCGGGGGCGGCGACGGCGTACCGCGCGGGGCTCCCGGCTTCGAGGGCGAGCGCGGCGGGGGCGCGTTCGCACATTCCCAGGCAGGGGCTCTCGTGCCACGTGGTGCCGGGGGCGTCGGGCGGCCCGTCGGAGTGGCCGCCGGGCGGGCCCAGGCGCGCGGTCAGGCGGTCGCGGAGCGCGCCCGAGCCGGAGGCGGCGCAGGCGATGTCGGTGCACAGGTGCACGACCCGGCGGGGGCGCTCGTGCAGGGCGAACATCGCGTAGAAGGAGGCCACGGCGTAGGCCTCGGCCGGGGGGACGGTCAGCCTGCGGCAGATGTGGTTGAGCGCGCCCCGGCTGATCCAGCCCACGCGGTCGTTGACGGCGTGCAGGGCGGGCAGGAGCAGGTCGCGCTGGTCGCGTGCGGCGTGCCCGCCCCGTGCGTAGCGCAGGTCGGAGTCCTGACGGGTCCCGCCCTCCCAGCCGGACGCGGGCGCCCCCAGGAGCGTGTCGACGGCGTCGCGTTCGGCGTCGGTGGCCACCTCGTCCAGAAGTCGCAGGTCCACGCCCGGATCACCTCAATCGTGTGTAAGACAGATCACAGGATTCTGTATACAGAAGACAGTAAGATGGGTGTTCCGGATTGACAACCCTCGTTCCCCAAGGAGTTCGGGGCGGGGGCGGACCTTCCGGGCGCGCCGGGCGGACCGCCCCACCGGGGCTGGTGGGACGGTCCGCCTCCGCGCGCGAGCGGGACCCTCAGCCCGGCACCTCGCGGCGCAGCTCGGGAGGGAGTGGCCCGACCCGCTCGATCCGCACGGCGGCAGCCTTGTACTCGGCCGTCCCCGCGATCGGATCGGTGGCGTCGATGGTGAGCAGCTGCGTGTCCACCTGGTGCGGGAAGTGGAAGGTCATGAACACCAGACCGGGCCGCATGGACTCGGTGACCGACGCCGGGACCAGCACCGAGCCGCGACGCGAGGTCACGCGGACCGTCTCGCCGTCCTCGATTCCCAGCTTGGCGGCGTCCTCCGGGGACAGGTCCAGCAGTTCGCCCCGGCGCAGCGGCGAGGAGAAGCCGGAGGTCTGCACACCGGTGTTGTAGTCGTCCAGGCGGCGGCCGGTGGTGAGCCGGAACGGGAAGTCCTCGTCCAGCAGGTCCACCGGCGGCGAGTGGCCGACGATCCCGAACGGGGCCGGTTCGCCGCGCTCGACCGGGTCCTTCGACCACAGCCGGGAGTGCAGGTAGCTGGGCTCCAGCGTGTCCTCGGAGTAGCAGGGCCACTGGATGCCGTCGTGCTCGGCCAGGCGCGCGTAGCTCATGCCCCGGTGCATGGGGGACAGCGAGCGCACCTCGTCCCAGATCTCCTCCGCCGAGGGGCGTTCCCAGTCGTGTCCGAGCCGGGTCGCCAGCGCGCACATGATCTCGATGTCGTCCCTGGCGCCCTCCGGCGGGTCCAGGGCCTTGCGGACCAGCTGCACGCGGCGCTCGCTGTTGGTGAAGGTGCCGTCCGACTCGCACCAGGCCGCGCTGGCGGGGAGGACGACGTCGGCGAGCTCGGCGGTGCGGGTGAGGAAGATGTCCTGGACCACCAGGTGGTCCAGGGCCCGCAGGCGGGCGGTGGTCTTGTGCGTCTCGGGCTCGGACTGGACGGGGTTCTCACCGATGACGTAGAGGGTCCGCAGCTCGCGCTCCTCCATCGCCTCGAACATCTGGGTGAGGTTCAGACCCTTGCGGCCCTGGATGGAGCGGCCCCAGGCCCGCTCGAACGGGGCCCGGACCTCGTCGTCCAGGATGTCCTGGAACCCGGCCAGGCGGTCGGGGATGGCGCCCATGTCGCCGCCGCCCTGCACGTTGTTCTGGCCGCGCAGCGGGTTGAGGCCGGATCCGTGCCGCCCGACGTGCCCGGTGAGCAGGGAGAGGTTGATCAGTGCTCGGACGTTGTCGGTGGCGTTGTGGTGTTCGGTGATGCCGAGGGTCCAGCACAGCTGGGCGCGTTCGGCGCGGGCGTAGGTGTGGGCGAGCTCCCGGATGGCCTCTGCGGGGACACCGGTCTCGGCCTCGGCCGCGGCGAGCGTCCACGGCTCCACCAGGGCGCGGTACTCGTCGAGCCCGCTGGTGGCGCGTTCGACGAAGGATTCGTTGGCGAGTCCGGCGTGCAGGATCTCCCGGCCCACGGCGTGCGCGAGCGGGATGTCCGTGCCCACGTTGAGGCCGAACCAGCGGTCGGCCCACTCGGCGGTGGGGGTGCGGCGGGGGTCCACGACGAAGAGCCGGGCCCCGTTGCGCACGCCCTTGAGCACGTGCTGGAAGAAGATCGGGTGGGCGTAGCGCGGGTTGCCGCCCCAGACGACGATGAGGTCGGTGTCCTCGATCTCCGCGTAGGAGGAGGTGCCGCCACCGGAGCCGAAGGCGGCGGACAGGCCCGCGACGCTGGGCGCGTGGCAGGTGCGGTTGCAGGAGTCGACGTTGTTGGTGCCGACGACGACGCGGGTGAACTTCTGCGCGACGAAGTTCATCTCGTTGGTGGCCCTGGCACAGGAGAGCATGCCGAAGGAGTCGGGTCCGTGGCGTTCGACGCCCGCCCGGAAGCCCGCCGCCGCGCGGTCGAGGGCCTCCTCCCACGTGGCCGGACGGAGTTCTCCGTGTTCGCGCACGAGGGGTCGGGTGAGTCGGTCGAGGGGGTTGGAGTGGTCTGCGGAACGACGCATGTGGCCTCGCTCGGGGTTCGTGGCCTCAAAGGGAATACTGTATGCAATGTGGACTGAAGGGGCAATGGTGTGGAGATGGGTGCTAGGTCAGGGCGGGTGCGGAGACCCGCTGGTTGAGCAGTCCGGCCACGGCGTCGACCGCGCGCAGCGTGGGCGCCGGTGCGCCGGTGAGGTCCGCCAGCTCGACCACGGCGGACAGGATCACGTCCAGCTCCATCGGGCGGCCGCGTTCGAGGTCGTGGAGGGTGGAGGTGCGGTGGTCCCCGGTCCGCTCCGCGCCCGCGAGCCTGCGCTCCACGGAGACGTCGGTGCGCACGCCCAGCCGGGCGGCCACGTCCAGGGTCTCGTTCATCATGGTGCGGGCGAGGTCGCGGGTGGAGCGGTGACGGCAGATCTGGGCCATGGTCGAGCGCGTGAGCGCGCTCAGCGGATTGAAGACGATGTTGCCCATGAGCTTCACCCAGACGTCCACGCGGAGGTCGGGTTCGACCGGGCACCTGAGCCCGCCCGCCGTCATCGCCTCGGAGAGGTCGCGGCAGCGGCGGGAGTCGGAGCGGTCCGGTTCGCCCAGGGAGAAGCGGGTGCCCTCGATGTGCCGGACCACCCCCGGTTCCACGATCTCCGTGGCCGCGTAGACCACGCAGCCGACGGCGCGTTCGACCGGGATGGCGCGGCTGACCGCCCCTCCCGGGTCCACGCTCTCGATCCGGTGACCCGCGAGCGGTCCCTCGACTCCGTGGAAGTACCACCAGGGGATGCCGTTCTGAGCGGCGACCACGGCGGTCGCCGGGCCCAGGAGGGGACGCAGCATCGGCCCGCAGTCGGCGTAGTGCTGGGCCTTGAGGCCGAGCAGGACGGCGTCCACGGGGCCGACCTCGGCCGGGTCGTCCGTGGCGTGCGGGTGCGCGGTGAAGTCGCCACGGGGGCTGAGGACCCGGACTCCGCGCTCGCGCAGGGCGCGCAGGTGGGCGCCCCGGGCGATGAGGTGGACGTCCGCTCCGCCGCGGTGCAGGGCGGCCCCGCGTAGGCGCCGATGGCACCGGCGCCCAGGATGGCGATGCGCATGAGGACTCCTTCCTATTCCATACTGTATACAGTATGCTCACTCGCATCCGTCCCCTCACCACGGCAGGGAGAGAAGGAATGCCCGACTCGGGTGCCTGGGAAACTTCTCCGCTTCTTCGTGACCGCCGCCCCTCCGGACACCACGCGCCCACCCCCTGGCCCCGGGCCCGCGAGCTGGCCAGGGAGGTCGGAGCCGCGGGAGGGGCGGAGGCCGAGGACGTGCCCCTGTCCGCCGCCCGGGGGCCACCCTGGGCGCCGACCTCGTCTCCGCCATCGACGTCCCCGTCCTCGACAGCGCCGCCATGGACGGATACGCCGTCTGTGGCGAGGGCCCCTGGACCGTCGTCGGTCGGACGCTCGCCGGGCATCGCGGCCCGGTCGTGCGCCTGCACCCGGGGAGGCGGTGGAGACGGCCACGGGTGCCGTCACGCCGGACGGGACCACCGCCGTCCTCCCCCACGAACACGCCACCCTCGCCCGCCTGGGGAGGACGGCACCGCGCCGGAGGGTGCGCCCGGGAGACGGGCCGACGAGGCGGGGCGACCGTTCCCGCCGGAGGGCGCGCCCCGGTGGGGAAGCGGCCGGACGCGGGCCCCCGGCCGGGGCCGCCCGGACAGCCCGGCGTGCTCCTCAGCGGCGAGGTCGTTCCGGGGCGGCACCTCCGGCGCCGGGGCGAGACCACCCGGGCCGGGACGGTGGCCGCGCGCGCGGGCAGCCCGGTCACCCCCGCACTCCTGGGGTTGGCCGCCAGCCTGGGCCGTGACACCCTCACGGTGCTGCGCCCGCGCGTGCGCGTCCTGGTCACCGGCGACGAGGTGGTGGGCGAGGGGGTGCCGCGCCCCGGCGCGGTCCGTGACGCCATCGGCCCGATCCTGCCCGGGCTGGTGGCCTGGGCGGGCGGGCGCGGCGAACCCGGCGTCGCGGTGCCCGACCGCGCCGGGGCCCTGGAGGAGCGCCTGGACGCCGTGGCGGGGACGGACACCGTGGCGGTCTGCGGCTCCTCCTCGGCGGGTCCCGCCGACCACCTGCGCCCAGCCCTGACCGCCCTCGGGGCGAGGTTCGTGGTCGACGGCGTGGCCTGCCGACCCGGACACCCGCAGCTGCTCGCCGTCCTGCCCTCGGGCGCCGTGGTCGTGGGGCTGCCGGGCAACCCCGGGGCCGCCCTCGCCGCCGCCCTCACCCTGCTGGTGCCCGTGCTCAGCGGGCGCGCCGACCGGCGGGACCCCGCGCACACGGGGCGGCGGGTCCGGCTGGTCGGGGACGTGCTCCCGCACGCCCGCGACACCCGGCTGGTCCCCGTGCGGGTCAGCCGCGACCTCGCGGTGGAGCTGCCCGCGAGCGGCTCCGCCGACCTGCGCGCGGCCGCCGTGGCCGACGCCCTCGCGGTGGTCCCGCCCGGCCGGGTCCCCGGCCTCGTCGAACTCGTCGGGGTTCCGGCGTGACCCACGCACACACCGGACTTCGTACACTGTCTACAACGACTCTGACCGTGCAGCCGGACACTGGAGACTCCTCATGCCCTCGGAGGGATTGAACGCCGTCGCGGGACGCATCCAGCGCCCGGTTCCGCTGCGCGAGGCCGTCTACGAGGCGATTCTCGACCTCATCACCACCCGTGCGCTCTCTCCGGGCCAGCACCTGGTGGAGACCGAGCTGGCCCGCACCCTGGGGGTCTCGCGCCAGCCGGTCCGCGAGGCCATGCAGCGACTCAGCAACGAGGGGTGGGTGGACCTGCGGCCCGGCTACGGGGCGTTCGTGCACACCCCCACCGAGAGCGAGGCGGACCAGCTCCTGGCCGTGCGCGCCATGCTGGAGGCCGAGTCCGCCCGGCTCGCCGCCGAACACGCCTCCGCGGAACAGATCGGCCGACTGCGCGAACTGGTCTCCACCGGCCGCACCGCCGCCGAGCGGGCCGACACCGACGCCGTCGTCAAGGCCAACGCCGACTTCCACCGCACCGTCACCGAGGCCTCCGGCAACCGGGTGCTCACCGAGCTCGCCGCCCAGGTGGACCGCCGGGTCCGCTGGTACTACGCCCCGGTGGCCCGGATCCGCGGCTCCGCCTCCTGGGACGAGCACGAGCAGCTGGTCGAGGTCATCGAGCGGGGTGACACGGCTCGGGCCCGCGAGCTCATGAGCGAGCACACCGAACGCACCCGTCGCACCTACCACGAGGAAGTCGACGGCACCCAGACCTGACCCCGTGGTGACCCGTTCTGACCGCCCACCCCGGAAGCACCGCCTCCCGAGGGTGGTTGTAGGTTGCGTACCCGAGACTCCGGACGAGGGGCGCCGTACCCGGTCAAGACAAGACGGCGCGAACCACAGTTCGCACGTCTGGGAGGTACCAGTCATGGCCTGGGTCGTTCTCGTGATCTCCGGTCTTCTCGAAACCGCGTGGGCCGCCGCGCTCCACTCCTCACAGGGCTTCACCCGCCTGTGGCCCTCGGTGATCTTCGGTGTCACCCTCGCCCTGAGCATGGCCGGTCTGGCCTTCGCCCTGCGCACCATCCCCCTCGGCACCGGCTACGCCGTCTGGGTGTCCATCGGTGTCGTCGGTACGGCGCTCATCGGCATGTTCGTCCTCGGTGAGGGCTTCAGCGTGCCCAAGGCCCTCTGCCTGCTCGCCATCGTCGCTGGCGTCGTCGGACTGAAGGTCCTCCACTAGGACCCGCTCCGAGGAACACGCCCCCGTCTCCCGTCCGCCGTGGTTCGGTGCCCCGGCGGACGCCCCACGCGGTGTTACTGTGCCGCCATGACTGTCGGATCCGTCGCCCAGTGGGTCGTGAACGCCGTCGACCCGCCCGCACTCGCCCGCTTCTGGGCCTTCGTGATCGGTGGGGAGGTCGAGCTCCAGGCGGACGGCTGGGCCGTCCTCCACGGAGCCGCGGGCCAGCCCCGGCTGTCGTTCCAACCGACCCCGGAGCTCAAGGCCCGCCCCAACCGCGTCCACGCGGACGTGATCGTCGAGGACCTCTCCGCGTCCGTCCGCTCCGTCGTGGACCACGGCGCCACCACTGTGGGGGAGGTGGTCACCGAGGAGGAGGGTTCGTTCCAGGTTCTGCGTGACCCCGAGGGCAACGAGTTCTGCCTGGTCGAGCCGGACCCCCAGGGCTCCTGACCGCGCCCTTCGCGCTACCTCCGGGCGAGGCGGTAGCGGCTGCCGTCGTCCTCACGCTCCAGGAAACCCTCCTCGACCAGGTAGCGGCGCAGGGCGGAGGGGTCGTCGAAGCAGGTCAGAAGTGCCGTGTTCACCTGTTTCTCCGTGTACTCCAGTTCCGGAGCGAACAGGCGCCCGGTGACACGGCCGAGGGCCGCCAGACGCAGCTCGCGGCGGGCGGGCATCGAGGTGAGCCGCCCCTCGTGGAAGAGCGCGTCCACGGGGTCGGTGACCCGGGTCCCCTCCTTGTGCTCGCGCATGGCCTCGCCGAAGACTCCGGGCACGGCGACGATCCGCGTGCCCTCCTCGCGTACCAGCCCGTCCCGGAGGAGCCGGGACAGGTGTCGGGCGGTTCCCCGGACCTCCTCCCGGTCCAGGCCCTCGGGCCCGGAGGTGACGACCCTGGCGAACAGGGACAGACGTTCGGGGGCGGAGAGCGACGACACGAGCTGAGCGGGGTGCGGCACGGCGGTTCCTCTGGACGGAGGTCGATCGGACCCCGCCACAGTAGGAGCCGCGCCGCGACCCCGGCCAGTGAATATCCGTCCGGAACCGTCGGTCAGGCCCGCTCCAGGATCTCCTCCACCACGCGGCCCACGCCGTCCTCGAAGCTGGACGGGGCCACCCTGAGGCCGAGAGCGGGGTCGAGCAGGTCACGGTGCCCGCTGCTCATCGCGTACCCGGTCCCCGCCCAGGTCAGTGAGGAACGGTCGTTGGGCATGTCCCCGAAGGCCACGACCTCCTCGCGGTCCACCCCCAGCGCTCGCACAGCATCGCCAACGTGCTCCCCTTGTTGACCCCGACCGCGCTGATCTCCACCAGGCCCGCCCCGCCCGAGTAGGTCGGCTCCGCGAGCGTGCCGACGGAGTCCACGGCGGCCTCGTACATGCGCTGCACCGGGTACTGGTTGGACCGGGCGATGAGCTTGGTGACCGGGGTCGCGGCGGTCAGCAGGGCGTCGGTGCCCTCCAGCACGCCCCTGACCCACTCGCTCCGGATCCACGGCTCCAGGTGGTAGTCGGTGTCGTGGTAGAAGTCCGTGCCCGTCTCCACTCCGAACCCGAGGCCGGGCAGGGAGTGCCGCAGCCGCTCCACGATCGTTCCCGAGGTGTCGCGGTCGATCGCCCGCACCAGCGGCTCGGCCTCCCCGGGCAGCTGGGTGTGGGCGCCGTTGCCGCAGACCACGGCGGCGCAGTCGAACATGGCGGCGAACGCTTCGGTGGTGCGCGGCGGACGGGCGGTCACGATGACCACCCTGATCCCGGCCTCCACGGCGGCGGTGAGGGCGCGGTGGTTGCGGGGGATACCAGGCCGTTCTGGTCGAGGAGGGTTCCGTCAAGGTCGGTGGCGATCACGCGAGGAAGGGCCATGGGCACATTATGGCGTCGGGGAGTGACGGATTCGAAGGGGTTTCGGGTCATCTCACACCCGGGGCCCGTACGCCGGGAACACCGTTCGTGCCGCCGCCAATTTCTGTCTTGCGGGCGTCCAATCTTGCGAAAACCCGGTTACCCGGCCGAGGCGGTCGGGCATCCCCTCTCCCGGGTTCCGGGACGGAGTGCGCGCTCGGAGACCCGGCCCGTGCTGACGCCGTACCCATGGAGCAGGCATGTCCGAGAACAAGGTGGTCCTGGAGAGGGAAGCCCAGGAGTTCGCCGACGCCAACGCCAACGAGCCGTTCATCTACCAGATCCCTCCCGAACAGGGCCGGGACGTCCTGGAGGGTGTGCAGAGCGGTGAGGGGTGCCCAAGCCGGAGATCACCGAAGAGTGGATCACCGTCGAGGGCGGCCCGACCGGCCAGGTGCCCATCCGGATCGTCCGTCCCGCGGGCGCCACGGGCGTCCTGCCGGTGATCCTCTACGTCCACGGCGCGGGCTGGGTGTTCGGCAGCGCCAACACCCACGACCGGCTGGTTCGTGAACTGGCCACCCGCACCGGTGCCGCCGTGGTCTTCCCCGAGTACGACCGCTCACCGGAGGCCAGGTACCCCACCGCGATCGAGCAGAACTACGCGGCCGCCCAGTGGGTCGTGCGCCACGGCGCCGAGAGGAACCTCGACGGCGGCCGGATGGCGGTGTGCGGTGACTCGGTCGGCGGCAACATGGCCACCGTCCTGACGCTCTTGGCCAAGGAACGCGGAGACGTCGTCTTCCGGGGGCAGGCGCTGTTCTACCCGGTGACCGACGCCGACTTCGACACCGAGTCGTACCACCGGTTCGCCTTCGGGTACTTCCTGAACAGGGACGGCATGATCTGGTTCTGGGACCAGTACACCCCCGACCCGGCGCAGCGCGCGGAGATCCACGCCTCGCCGCTGCGGGCCTCGCTGGAGGAGCTGCGCGGACTGCCGCCCGCGATGGTGCTCAACGGCGAGGCCGACGTGCTGCGCGACGAGGGCGAGGCCTACGCCCGCAAGCTGCGCGAGGCCGGAGTGCCGGTGACGGCGGTCCGCTTCCAGGGCATGATCCACGACTTCATGATGGTGGACAGCCTGCGCGACACCCACGCGAACCAGGCGGCCCTGGTGCTGGCCGGGGACTTCCTCGGCGACGTCCTCGGCACCCGCTCGTCGGTGCCCCGCCAACAGGCCGCGCGTTCCACCGGCGCGGGGGTCCGCTAGACCGTCCCGGGCGCGCGGCGTGGGACGAGGGTGAAGTCCGGACGGGGCGGGCACGCCGTCCGCCCCGCCCCCGGCACGGCCGCGCGCTCCGTCGGAACGTCACACATGACAGGGGTCGAGCATGAACATGTTCACGCGCGGGTTCCAGGGTCGGCGCACCGCCGAGTCCGACCGCGTTCCGCCAGGGCAGTACCGGACCGACGACTTCCCGGTGTTGAGCGTGGGCCCCACGCCGCGCGTCGACACCGACGACTGGACCTTCACCGTCACCGCCGAGACCGGTGCCGCCCACAGCTGGACCTGGGACGAGTTCCTGGGACTTCCCCAGGAGCGGCCGCACGTGGACATCCACTGCGTCACCCGCTGGTCCAAGCTCGACACCGACTGGGTCGGCGTCTCCCTGGACACACTGCTCGCGGACGTGGAGAGCACCGCCGAGTACGTCCTGGCCCACTCCTACGGCGGCTACACCACGAACCTGCCGCTGGAGGACCTCACGGACGGGCGGGCGTGGGTCGTGCACACCTTCGACGGGGAGCCGCTCGCCGCCGAGCACGGCGGCCCCGCCCGCCTGCTCGTACCCCACCTGTACTTCTGGAAGTCCGCCAAGTGGGTGCGGGGCCTGACCCTGACCCAGGAGGACGAACCGGGGTTCTGGGAGCAGGGCGGGTACCACGACTACGGCGACCCCTGGCGTGAACAGCGTTACCGGGGAGACTGACCGATGCCCTCATGGACGCCGGCGGTCCTGGAGTCCGACCGGTGGGAGACCCCCACCGCCCGCACACTGGTGCTCTCGGTGCCCGGCTGGACCGGGCACCGGCCCGGACAGCACGTGGACGTGCGGCTGAGGGCGGAGGACGGGTACACGGCCGAGCGCTCCTACTCCGTCGCTTCGGCCTCCGGGCCGGACCGCCTGGAACTCACCGTCCAGCTGGTACCGGACGGGGAGGTCTCCCCGTACCTGGTCCGGGACTTCCGGCCCGGGGACCGGGTGTGGGTGCGCGGACCCCTGGGGGTTGGTTCGTCTGGCGGTCGGACGACACCGACCCCGTCGTGCTCATCGGCGGCGGCTCCGGTGTCGTCCCGCTCGCGTCGATGGTGCGCGAACGCCGACGAACCGGGAGCCGGGCCCTGTTCCGCGTCCTGTACTCGCTGCGCACACCCGAGGACCGCTACTACGCCAAGGAGCTCGGCGCCGCCTCGGACCCGGGCGTGGACGTCTTCCTCGCCTACACGCGGGAGGCCCCGCCGGGCTCGGCGCGCGGGCCCGGGCGGGTGGGCGTGGCGGACCTGAACACCCACGGGTTCCCGGCCGAGTTCGCCCCGCGGTGCTACGTGTGCGGACCCACCGGGTTCGTCGAGACCGTCGCGGACGCGCTCGTCGCGCTGGGCCACGACCCGCGCGGGATCCGAACCGAACGCTACGGCAGCGGAGGCGGACGATGACCGAACCGACCCACCTGGACGGGAACGTGCTCGCCGGTCCCCTGTCCGAGGTCTTCAGTGTGGACCTGACCACCGCCGTGCGCCGATGCGCCGTCTGCGGGGACGAGGGCGTGTGCGCCCAGCTGCTCGTCTACGCGGACGGACCCGGACTGGTCGCCCGCTGCCCGAACTGCGCCGTGCTGGTGCTCCGTCTGGTGCGGACCCCGCGGGGAGTCGTCCTGGACCTGGGCGGGACCGGCTGTGTCACCATCCCGATCCCGGAGGCGCGCTGAGGCCGGGACGACCGTCGGCCCTCGGGGGCGTCGGCCGGTGCGGGGCCTCCTGAGGGGGCCCGGGGGCGCGCGGGGGCATGACGGCCGGGACACGCTCGATCACCCCGCCACGGAACACGTCGTACAGGTCCAGGGTCTCCAGGTGCACGTATCCGATGTGGCAGTCGCAGGTGGTGAGCGGGCACGGGCTCGGACCGAGGGCGGCGGCGAAGGACCCGTCGTAGAGGTTGCCGAGCGGGGTGTCCACGAAGTGGCAGCGGCGCACCTCGCCGTCGCCGTCGACGGACAGGACGCCGTCACCCGTGCGGCAGGCCGCCCCCAGGCTCGGGTGCGGGTCGCGGCTGTAGTGGAAGTGGGGGTCGATCGCCTGCCAGGCCTCGGCCTCGGCGTCCGTGTAGGTGAGTCCCTCGGCGGCGTTCACCCAGAGGTAGACGTCCTCGGGGAGGTCGGCGCGCATGCGGCGCGCGGCCGCCAGGTGTTCGGGCTGGCCCACCACCCCCACGCTGAACCGGACCCCGAGCGCGGTGAGCGCGCGCGCCTTGCCGAGGAAGCGGTCGTGTGCGACCTCCCCGGGTGGTAGGTGGTCCACAGGGCGACGGAGGCGAGGTCGCAGCCGGACAGCCAGGCCGTGCGGCCGCTGAGGTTGGTCTGGATCGCCACCCGCTCCACCTGCGGCAGGTGGCTCAGCCGGATGAGGGCGCGGCAGTACCAGGAGCGGGTCAGACCCTCACCCCACGGTGTGAACAGCACCGAGAAGCGCGTGCCGGGGCGCCCGGCCACCCAGTCGGTGAAGCGTTCCAGGGCGGCGCGGTCCGCCCGCAGGGTCTCGGGTCCGTCCCGGCGCTTCGCGAAGGGGCAGTACGGGCAGTCGTAGTCGCAGCTGGCCAGCGGACCCCGGTACAGCAGGGTGAGGTGGTCGGGCAGGGCGGTGTCCGGCCGCCGTCGCAGCGGGTCGGGCAGGTCCACGGTGGGGCTCACGACGCCTCGTACTCGGCGGTCAGGCGGTTGACGCGGGGGAGAAGAAGTCGGGACCCACGGAGTCGGAGTGGGCCAGTCCCTCCTCGGTGAGCCGGACCGTGTCGGAACCCGGGGCCCCGTCCTCCAGCCAGCCGCGCTCCGCCAGGGCCGCGAACTCCGCCGGGAGGTGCGCGGCCGGGTGCGCACCGAACCTGGCCGCGTAGTCGGCCACCTCCAGCCCCTCCACGCGCAGCAGAGACTGGAGCACGTGTCTGCGGCGCCGCTCGTCCTCGTCCAGCACGAACCCGACCTCCGCGCGCGCGAAGTCGGCGGCGTCGCGCGCCACGTAGTCCGCGATGATCGACCGCACCCGGCCCACGCCCACCGCGTAGTCGAACGAGTAGTGGGTGGTGCCCGTGTAGGAGCGGGCGCCGCAGCCCAGCCCCACCATGCCGTCGGTCTGGCAGCTGTGGTCCGGAGCGGAGGCCAGCGGTTCCGGGGCGTCGGCCCGCCGGAACATCCGCATGGACACCTGCTCGTAGCCGCGCTCGCGCAGGTGGTCGCGCCCCTGTCGGTACAGCGCCAGCCGGTGGTCGTCCCAGGCGCGGGCACGGCGGCCCAGCCCGGTGAGCGGCCGGACGTACAGCGGGTACAGGTAGATCTCCTCCGGTCCCCAGGAGAGCGCCGTGTCCAACGAGTACTCCCAGGTCCTGGGGGTCTGGCGGTCGATGCCGTAGATGAGGTCCAGGTTGAGGTCGGCCCCGGCGTGCTCGCGGATCGCGGCCAGGGCCCGGTCCACCTCGGCGCGCTTCTGCGGCCGACCGGCGGCGTGCGCCTCGGAGTCGAGGAAGCTCTGCACACCCATGCTGATCCGGGTCATCCCGCGCGCGTCCAGGACCTGGAGGCGGTCCGGGGTGGCGGTGGCGGGGGAGGTCTCCACGGACACCGGGACCGTGCGCGGGTCGAGCGGGAAGTGGCGTTCGACGGTGTCGTAGACCCGGGCCAGTTCGTCGGCGGTGAGGTAGGTGGGGGTGCCCCCGCCCAGGGCGAGACGCGCGAACGCGGTGTTCTCGGGGAGGCACGCCGCGACCGTCTCCGCCTGGCGCTCGAACGCGTCCAGGTAGGCCGTGACCTGCTCGGCCGGGGGCGTGGATCGGGTGAAGAGGTTGCAGAACCCGCAGCGCATCTCGCAGAACGGCACGTGCGCGTACAGCGAGAGCGCGCGGGTGTCCTCGCGCATCCACAGGTCGTACAGGTGGGGGCGCTCGGTGAAGGGGCGGTAGGCGCTCTTGTGGGGGTAGGCGTACACGTACGAGCGGTAGGGGAGTCCGCGCGGACGGGCTCGGCCCTCGGTGTGACGCTCACGCGGGGCTCTCCTCGGTGCCGTGGCCGTGGGGCAGGACGGCGTGGGTGTAGGGGACGGTCCAGACGGTCTCGTGGCCGATCCGGTGCCCGGTGTGGCCGTCCTCGCCGTAGGCGGTGCCGTGGTCCGAGCACACGATGGCGAAGCAGGGCCGACGGGCCGACATCGCGGTCAGCAGCGGGGGCAGGTGGCGGTCGACGTACTCCAGGGCGGCCGCGTGGCTGGCCAGGGTGTCTCCGTCCTCCCGGGTGGCGCCGGGCAGGTGGAACCAGTTGGGCTGGTGCAGCGCGGCGACGTTGAGCAGCAGGAACAGCGGCTGCTCGGCGGGCACGGCGGCGGTCACCTCCGCCGCGCGGGCCACCTGGTTCTCGAAGGAGTGCGGGTCGGCCACGCCGAACGACTCCTCCCAGTGGCTCTCCGCGAACAGGTTCGGCAGCACCGACCCGAGCTCCGACCTGCGGTTGAAGAAGCCCGTGCCGCCCACGCAGGCCGTGTGGTAGCCCTTCCGGGCCAGCCCGGAGGCGAGGTCGGCGGTGTCGAAGGTCCAGGTCCCCGGCGCGGTGGAGACGCTGCCGGGGAAGGCGGCGGCGAACAGGCGCGGGTGCGGCCCCGGCGCGGCGGGGGTCGGCAGGAACCCGGCGAGCATGGCCAGGTGGGAGGCGTAGGTGAAGCTCGCGGGGGAGTGCCGTTCCTCCCACCCGCCGGGCGGCAGGAGCCGGGCCAGGTTCGGGGTGCGTCCGGCCTCGGCCAGCTCGACCGCCACGTCGTGGCGCAGGGTGTCCAGGGTGAGGAGCAGGATGTCGTGCGTGCCCACCACGGTGTTCATGTCCGGCGTCGGGAGCTCGGAGGTGGCGTCGGTGGTCAAGGGCGTCCCCCGGAGAGTGCGTGTTCGGACGTCGGGCGCGGTGCCGGGAGGGGGAACCGGCCGGTGGCGAGGGCGTGCAGCTGTTCGGCCTGGGTGCTCCGCCCCTCGTGGAGGACCCCGGGCAGGAGGTCACCGAAGGCGTTGACCTCGCAGACCGTGAAGCGGCGCCAGCCGGGGAGACCAGCAGGTCCACCCCGGCGTGCAGCGTTCGCGGGAAGACCCGGGCGGCGGCCTCCGCCGTGGCCGTGGCCGCCCGCCAGGCGTGCGGGCCCATGCTCTCGCGCAGCGCCGACAGGTCGCCCCGGGCGTTGCCCAGGTGCAGGTTGGTCATGGGGGAGCGCGAGGAGCGCACCACCGCGTGCGTGGCCCGACCGGCGACCACCAGGACGCGCAGGTCGATCACCCGCCCCTCGAACCCCGCCTTGGGGACCCAGCGCTCCACGTGCAGTCCGTCGGGGGCGAGCGCGTCCACGATCGCCGCCACGTCGGCCTCGTCGGTGCGGGTGCGCGGCCGCAGCACGTTGTACAGCTCGACCGACCCGCCCTCGCGCACCAGGTGGGCCGAGGTGACCGCCCGGATCCGCCCGCCCGGGGCGGTGGCCAGCGCGACCACCCCCGAGGCCGACGAGCCGTGCGCGGGCTTGACGAACACCCTCCGCCAGCCGGCCCCGGCCATCGCGGAGCGCAGGGACGCGTATCCGGTCACCGGCCCGGGCAGGGCCGGGGCGACCGGCACCCCGGCCGCGGCCAGCCTCGCGTGGCAGCGGCGCTTGTCGCACAGGTCGGCCAGGTCGTTCACGTCCTGGAGGAGGTGTGCCCCGGGGGTGGCCGCCACGGCCTCGGACAGCCGCCCCAAAGCGCGGACGAACCCGCGGTGCTGATCGGCCCCGCCCTCGACCCGGTGGAGGTCGGGATCGTGCCGCCAGCCGCGCAGCAGACGGGCGGTGGCGACGTCCTCGCCCGCCGAGTCCACGCGCACCAGCGCGCCCTCGGGCAGGGTGACGGGACCGGCCGCCGGGTCCGCGAGGTCGCGCCAGGCCAGCGGGACGGGGGCGGGGAGCCCGGCCGCCCGCGCCGCCTCGGTGAACAGCGCCAGGCGACGGTTGCCCGGAACGCACACCACCACCAGCGGACGGTCGAGCGGCGACCGGTCCCGGGTCACTCGGAGACCGCCGTGTAGTAGGAGAGGCCGCCGTCCGCGTAGGGGTTCTCCTCGGGTTCCAGGCGCCCGGAGAGGTCGTGCTCGACCCCCGAGGCGGTCAGGGCGGCCCCCAGCCTGTCGGCCATCTCCTCGGACAGGTAGTGGTGGTGCAGGTCGAGGCGGCGCAGACCGTGGAAGACGGGGGTGTCCAGCAGGATCCGGGCGCCCCGGTCGGTCATGGCCCCGAGCGACAGGTCCAGCTCCGAGAGGCCCCGGGTGACCGGGGCCTCGGCCAGGGCCGCCACGCAGTCGTCGGCGTTCTCGGCGTTGCGCAGCCCCAGGGAGCGCAGCTTCGGGAACGCGGTCCCGGAGAGGAGCGGGGCGAGGTCCGCCTCCGTGGTGTGCTCCCCGGCGTACTCCTCCGCGCCCAGCCACAGCTCCAGGTGCTCCACCTCGGGCAGGGGCGCGGCGCACACGGTCCGGACGACCTCGGGGCGCAGCCCGCCGGACTGCACGGTCAGGCTCCGGAGGCCGTGGGGCTCGGTGATCGTCAGGTCGAGGCCGGTGCTCCCGCCGCGCACGGTGAACGCCGTCAGGTACGGCAGCGCGGTCAGCAACGGGCCCAGGTCCCCGTGCTCGATCCAGGAGATCTCGTTCTCCTCCCGCGTGACGTCCCCGAAGAAGAGCGACCGCAGGCCGGTGTACGCGAACACGCGGCCGACCAGTTCGTCGAGGAGGTTCCCGGTCACCCGGGCCTCGTCCTCGACGTGCCCGACGACCAGGGCCCGGACCTCGTCCCGCGGGACCAGCCGCTCGAACTCGTCCAGGTACTCGGAGAGGGTCTGCGCGGTCCGCTGGTGGTAACCGGGTTCCTCCGCGCGCAGTCGCCACGCCACCGATCCGGGGGCGGCGATCGCCGCGAAGAGCGGTTCGTACGAGGACGGCAGGTCGGGGTGGCGCTCCCTTCGGTTGCTCGCCCACGACATGGCGATGTGGAACTCGGTGCGGAGGGCCTCCCACCCGGTGAACTCCACCACGGGGAGGCCCGCGTACTCGGTCAGATGGCTGCTGTTGGGCATGGGAATCCTGTCGGGGGTGGGACGGGGACGGGGGCGGTCACGGCGGGGCTCACTCCCCGACGGCCGGGTAGTAGTCGACGTCCTCGTCGGTCGGGGACCCGCGCCCGTCGGAGAGGTCGACGCGGACCCCGGCCCGCGTGAACGCGGCCCGCACGCGCTCGGCCCCCTCCTCGCTCAGGAAGTGGTGGTGCAGGTCCAGGCTCTCCAGGTGCGCGAGGGCCGGGACCGAGGCCAGCAGGTGCTCGACGTCGTCGTCGCGCAGGGTGCCCAGGGAGAGGTCGGCCGAGCGCAGACGGGAGGTGAGCGGAGCCTCCGCCAGGGCCCGCACCCAGTCGCCGGTGCGCCAGGAGTTGCGCACTCCCAGGTGGTGGAGGGCGGGCAGGGCCTCGCCCCGGAGCAGTGGTGCGAGGTCCTCGACGGCGGTGTCGCCGCCGTAGTCGGCGACACCCAGCCACAGCTCCAGCCGCTCCAGCGCGGGCAGGTCTGCCGCGACGATCTCGCGCACCACCCGTCCGGGCAGGCCGCCGCTCTGGACGGTGAGCGAGCGCAGGGACCGGTGGCCACCGACCGCGAGGGACAGCGTCTCGCCGCCGCCGTAGGTCTCACCGACGCCCCGGACGGTCAGCTCCTCCAGCCTGGGGTAGGCGTCGAGCAGGGGAGCGAGGTCGCACTGGTGGATCCAGGAGATCTCGTTCTCCTCGAAGGTGATGTCACCGAGGAAGAGCGAGCGCAGCGCGGGGAAGGCGTCCGCGTGACGGACGAGCGCGTCGCGGACGTCCACGGAGGGGACCTCGCAGTCGTCCTCCAAGCCCCAGTCACCGATGACCAGCGCCGACACCCGCGACGTGTCCACCTCCGCGACGAACCGGTCCAGGTAGGGCACGAACTCCTCGGCGTAGCCGGCGAGGCGCAGCCGCCACGCCACGGAGCCGGGGTCCTCCCTGGCCTCCTCCATGCGCACGTGCTCCGAGGAGCGGGGGCGGGTGCCCCGTCCGGAGCCCGGACGTGTCCCGGCGAGGTGGAGGTAGTGCTCCTCCGCCTCCGCGTCGAGGAACTCGACCACGGGGAGTCCGGCGTGCTCGGTGAGGTGTTCGCGGATCATGGAGGGGAGCCTTCCGTCCTGGCCGAGGGGTGTGCCACAGGTTCTAGCAGCGGAGGGTGACAGACCGGGGTGGGGCACCCGTCCCGGACCGTCACGGCGGCTCGGTGCGAAGGCCGTGAACGCCCCGATGCGGGCGGATTCCTCTTTCTTAGCAGCTGACAAGGGCGATCCGGACTTGTCCACAGGTGTGGACACGGGATCTCCGCCGACCGGGCGACCCGCCGCCGGGACCACGGCGGTGCGGCAGGACAACGACGGATCGCGATGTGAAAGTGGTCGCATGGCTACGCACAGTGAACTCCGTGACTTCTGGGAACACCGGCTCGAAGGCGACTGGACCGAGAGCGGCGTCGGCTACCGCGCCCTCGGACGGCCCTTCAACACCTGGATGTACCGGGTGCGCGAGGAGGTCTTCCTCCGCGAGGTCGGCAAGCTGGGGCTGGAGGGCGCCAGCGTGCTCGACGCGGGCAGCGGCACGGGGTTCTACGTGAGCCAGTGGGAGCGCCTGGGTGCCGGCGACGTCACCGGCTGCGACATGACCGACGCCGCCGTCGAGCGCCTGCGCGGCCGGTTCCCGAACCACCGCTTCCTCCGCCAGGACGTGTCCGAACTGGACGCCTTCGAGGACGCCAGCTTCGACGCCGCCTCCTGCATGGACGTGCTCTTCCACATCACCGACGACGACCGGTACGCCGCCGCCTTCCGGTCCCTCGGCCGGGTCGTGCGCCCCGGCGGCACCCTGGTGATCTCCGAGAACTGCCTCCAGCGTCCCGAGCAGCGCGGAGAGCACCAGGTCAACCGGACCCTGGAGACGATCGCCTCGCTGGCCGACAAGGCCGGGTTCGACATCGTGCACCGAGTGCCCATGCTGATGCTGATGAACGCCCAGGTCGACGCCTCCCTGCCGTGGCGCAAGGTCTGGGGCGGGGTGCTGCGCGCCGCCACCGTCACCGCGCCGACGGGGTGGCTCGCCGGGGCGCTCCTGTACCGCGTGGACCGCAGGCTCGTGCGCGGTCGCCGGGAGAGCCCCACGACCGAACTCCTCGTGCTCCGCCGCCGCGAGGACACCTGATCCCCGGACCCCGAGGAGACACCTGGTCCCGGGGGTGACCGACCCCGGGCAGTAGGTGACTTTCTGTCCTGGTTCGGGACGAACGGGGGTGAAGTCGAGTTCGCCCCGGAACGCGGTTCGTGCCCGGGACCGGGGCGGGCGCCGGGTTACGGTGGTGCTCCACCTTGGTGCCGGGTGGCCGCCGTTCCGGGGGTGCGGCGGACGGTCCGTTCGGGAGGCGACCGCATGGTGACACGCTCGACCATCACGACCTGGGTCAGACGGGGGCTGCTGGGGCTGCTGGCCACCCAGGTCGCCGTGGTCGCGACCCTCGTCGGTATCGACCACTGGCGCAAGCGGGTGCGGCCGCACCGGGCCAACTTCCCCGTACCGACCCCGCCTCGGTGCCGGTGGGCGAGACCACCGCCACGGTCTACACCTACGGTGAGGACCTGTTCGAGGACATGCTGTCCGCGATCCGGGGCGCTCGCCACCGCGTCCTGTTCGAGTCCTTCATCTTCAAGTCCGACGCGGTGGGACAGGAGTTCAAGGCCGCGCTGATCGAGGCGGCCGAGCGCGGGGTCGAGGTCTACGTGATCTACGACGGCTTCGCCAACCTCGTGGTACCGCGCTCCTTCTTCCGCTTCCCGCCCTCCGTGCGGGTCATGCGCTACCCGGCCTTCCGCCCCGGCGTGCTCCTGCTCAACGTGCGCAAGTCCGGCCGCGACCACCGCAAGATCCTCACAGTGGACGGGGAGACCGGCTTCGTCGGCGGGTTCAACGTGGGCTCCACCTACGCCATCGAGTGGCGCGACACCCACCTGCGGGTCGTCGGCCCGGTCGTGTGGGAGCTGGAGAACGCCTTCGTGGACTTCTGGAACACCAACCGGCGCGCGGACCAGCCCGAGCTGCGGGGGATGGGGGAGGCGGAGTGGGACTCGCGCATCCGCGTCCACCGCAACGTCCCCGAGCTGATCATCTTCCCGATCCGGGCGATGTTCCTGGAGGCGGTGGACCGGGCCAAGGAACGGGTGATCTTCACCCAGGCCTACTTCATCCCGGACCGCGAGCTCGCCAACGTCCTCATCGAGGCGGCGGGTCGGGGCGTGGACGTCAACGTGCTCGTTCCGGAGAACTCCAACCACGTCGTCGCGGACTGGATGGCGCGCGGCCGGTACTCGGAGCTGCTGCGAGGCGGGGTGCGGCTGTGGCTCTACGAGGACGCCATGGTGCACGCCAAGACCGCCACGGTGGACGGCCGGTGGAGCACGATCGGCACCGCCAACGTGGACCGCCTCAGCCTCACCGGCAACTACGAGATCAACGTGGAGATCTTCGACGAGGGCGTCGCCCGGCACCTGGAGAAGGTCTTCGAGACCGACCTCACCAACGCCCGCGAGCTGACCGAGGAGGAGTGGCGCGGGCGCCCGTTCGCGGCCAAGTTCAGCGAGATCGTCCTGGCCCCCTGGCGCGGATTCCTGTGAGCTCGGCCACCTGAGCGCGGTCCGCGCCGCTGGGTCCGGTTCAGACGTCCTTCGGGGACAGTCGCGGGAACTTCCTGGGAAAGAAGCGGTCCGGGTCGGCCCTGCGGGGCCGGGGCCCGCCCCAGTGCTGCGGGCCGGGTTGGGGGTCCCTCTTCAGTGCCCCGGAGATCGCGGAGGGCGACCCGCCCCGCTGGCGCCCCCTGGTGTCGGCCCCGAGTTCGTCCATGTCGTCCCCGTCCGCCATCCGGCCACCCCCGTCCGTGCTCGCGCACGTCTCCTGCCTGGACCTTCGCTGTCCATGATGGCTCGGAAGGGCGCGGGCGCCGTCGCCCGACACGGAGGGGTCCGCCAACTTTCTCGTGACCCCGGAGGGTCTCGTGGGGACTTGTGACGTCTTGACGGTGTCGGGACGGATTCCAGACGCGGGAAAAGACGAGGGGCGCCCCTCTCGGTGGAGAGGGGCGCCCCTGCGTCGAGGCGGCCCCAGCAGGATTCGAACCTGCGACACCCGCTTTAGGAGAGCGGTGCTCTATCCCCTGAGCTATGGAGCCATGGGTGATCCCGTGGCCGGACGTTACCCGGCCACGGGGCCAAGCCTAACCCAGGATGGGTGTGCGTGGGGTGTCGATTGGTGTTGGAGGGTGCGGCCGAGGCACTCTGCGTGCGCGGCACAGTACGCTGACCTACGATTGGTTGTCCTGGTTGCGGTGTGATGTTGTTCATTTCGCGTGTCGTGATGAGAGCCGCCCGCGCGCTTCGGTCACTCTGGGCGGGCGGGTGTGATCGGTCACCGCACCCCGACGACCAGGCCTTCTTCCAGAGGCCGTGCGAGACGGCCGGAAGGGCGGCGACCAACCGTCCACGGGTTCGGCCGTCGGGCCGTACGGTCCAGTGTGTCCGCATGTGGACATGTAGTACGTTGCCTTGCGGCCACGAGTAGGTGTTCGAGGAAAATGCAGCCGGAGGATCATTCGTGCCGTTCACTTCCGAGTCGGCGCGGCGTAGGTCCCGCGCACCGGGTAGCGGGGTGCTGACCGTCCTGGGGGCACACCACCGGGTCCGGATCGCGCAGGCGCTGACACTCATGTTGGTCACGTCCCTGTTCGTCGTGCCGGGGTCCGTACCCCTGGCTCCACCAGCCGAGGCGAGCCTGGAGGACCTGCGCGAGCGCGCCGAGTCCGCCGCCGAGGAGCTGGAGAAGGCGACCGACGAGTACGTCGAGCGCCAGGACGCGCTGGAGGAGGCTCAGGAGGAGCTGATCTCCACGCTCCACGACCTCCAGCAGATCGAGGGCGACCTGAACGAGATGCGCGAGCCTCTCGCGCGCTTGGCCAGCACCATGTACCAGCAGCCCGACGCCGGTGTCCTCGGCATCCTCGCGGCGGGCGACCTCGACGACGACCTCCAGACGCAGTCCTACGCGGCCAAGCTGTCGGAGGACAACCAGGCGCTCATCCAGGACGCCACCAACCTGCGCGAGGAGCAGGTGGGTCTGGCGGGCGAGGCCCAGGAACTCCAGACCTTCACCCAGCTCGAACAGGCCGAGCTCGCCGCCGAGGTGGACTCACTGCGTGAACAGTCCGAGGCGAGCATGACCGAGCTGACGGACGAGCTGGAGTCGCGCGGTCTGGACCCCGAGGCGTACATGGCGGCCGCCGACTGCGACCCGAGCGCGGCCTCGAACGCGGGCGGCTACCCCAACGGGCTGCTCCCGCAGGAGGCCCTCTGCTCGCTGTACGACGACAAGTTCCTGAGGGCCGACGCCGCCGTCGAGTTCCTCCAGCTGAACGTCGAGTACGTGGAGGAGTTCGGCGAGAACATGTGCATCACCAGCGCCTACCGCGACCTGCCGAACCAGCACCGCGTCTACGCGCAGGAGCCGCCCGGCTTCGCCGCCGTGCCCGGCACCAGTAACCACGGTCTGGGGCAGGCGATCGACCTCGGGTGCGGCATCCAGAACTTCCGTTCGGAACGGTGGAACTGGATGGAGACCAACGGGGCCAAGTACAACTGGATCCACCCCGCCTGGGCGAAGTCCAGCCCCTTCGAACCCTGGCACTGGGAGTACGAGGGCTAGGGCGCGCGGCTGGTTTCGGACCGGCCCGTCAGGCGATTCGGAGGGCGGCCCCGCGGGGCCGCCCTCACGTGTGTCGCGGCGGGGGCCGTGCGAGCCCCTGAGCGCCCTACGAAACGATCTCCGGGGTGACCTCGCTGGTGCAGTGGGCGCACTTGCTGGCCTTCTTGTTGATATCCGAG
Source organism: Nocardiopsis eucommiae (assembly GCA_018388625.1). Taxonomy (GTDB): domain Bacteria; phylum Actinomycetota; class Actinomycetes; order Streptosporangiales; family Streptosporangiaceae; genus Nocardiopsis; species Nocardiopsis eucommiae. The sequence continues at coordinate 671,436 of CP074402.1, forward strand.
AAGCAGTGCGGGCACTCGCGGGTGGTGGCCTCCTCGGCCTTGATGAACTTCTCCATCAGCTTGCCCATGGGCAGGACCACGAAGAAGTACAGGACCGCGGCGGTGATCAGGAAGGAGACCAGGGCGTCCACGAAGGACCCGTACAGGAATCTGCTCCCGTTGATCTCGAAGTAGAGGTCGGAGAAGGTGGGGATACCGCCGAAGATCCCCAGGAGCGGGGTGATGAACCCCTCGGTGAACGCCGAGATGAGACCGGCGAAGACGGAGCCGATGACGACCGCGACCGCCAGCTGCACCAGGTTTCCCTGGAGCAGGAACTTCTTGAAGCCTTCCATGGAACTGCCCTACGTGTTCGTGAGTGGTGGATGCGCCCGGTGGGGCGCCCGGGATAGCTTTCACCACCCCTGGTCATCGGTCAACCGCGAATCGTGACAGACAGTCGCGAGGAGATCGCGTGCCCTGCCAGGGTTCTGGCTTCCTCGCTGGTCGCAGCGATGACGACCAGCGATCCCACCTCCCCGCTCGGACCCTCCTCCGCCGGAACCGCCAGCACCGGCCGGTCCCCGACCACCTCGACGGCCGGTCCGGCCCCGGACGGCGGCCCGCCGAACTCGTCGGCGCCCGTGGCCGCCAGTACGTCCACCCGACTGCCGGGGAGAGCAGGCCGACCACCCCTGCGTCGGCGACCCGCACCGGCACCGCGACCATGTCCGCGCCGTAGCGAGCCGCCGGAGGGTCACTCAGCCGGGCGTCGGTCAGCACCTCGCCCCGGCGCACCGGAGCGTTCAACGTGAGCCCGGCCGCGGGGTCCCCGGGCGAGAGGGCCCCGTCCGGGACGGAGCGCTGGGCCACGACCACGGGGGCGAGGTCGTCCCCGGAGAGCGGTGCGGTCGGGTCGAGGTCCCTCGCCGCCACGAGCACCTCCGCCTCGGGCTGGGGCGGGGGACGCAGGACGAGGACCGCGCAGACCACGGCCAGGGCGGTCAGGACCGAGGCGACGGCGCGGCGGTGACGGTCGAGGAGGCGGAGCGGGCCGCGCCGGTGCCGGAACGGGGGCGGGGGTGGCTCATGCCTCCAACGCTAGGCCGGGGAGGCGGCCCCGGAGGGTTGTCCACAGGGCGGATTCGCGCTCGGATCCCGCCGGGTCCGGGAACCCCGGAGACAACGAAAGCGCCGCCGAGGGGCCTCGGCGGCGCGGCCACGGTCAACGGTGCGGTGGCTCAGCTGCTGGTCGCGGCGGTGCTGCCGCTGGTGCTCTTGCTGCTCGACTTGTCGCCGCCGCCCGTGCTGGCGGTGGCGGTGGCGGCGGCGGGGGTGCCGGTGCCACCGGAGTCGGAGGAGGGCTTGGCGGAGTCGGTGGACTTCTCGCTCTTGCCCTCGGAGCCGCCGTCGGTGTTGGAACCGGTCAGGGCGGAGCTGTTCGTGGTGGACTTACCGCTGTCGGTGCGGTAGAAGCCCGAGCCCTTGAAGACGATGCCGACCGCGGAGTACACCTTGCGCAGGCGACCCTCGCACTCGGGGCAGACCGTCAGCGAGTCGTCGCTGAAGCTCTGCACGACCTCCATCTGGGCGTCACACTCGGTGCACGCGTACTGGTACGTAGGCACTGTTCCGGGTCCTCCTTGCTGGCACTCACACCCGTCGACTGCTAAATAGTACGCGTTCGCCGACCACGGCCGCGACAACCCCTCACCGCTGCGGCGCGGAGCGTCCCGTGGGTCGGGCGGCACCGGGCCGAGGGCCGGGGGAACGCGCGTACCGGGGCGGGTCCGGGACACGACCGCCAGCCATAACGCTCCGCCCCGGCGGCTTAATCCCCTCGGCTCCGCGTCCCCGCCCGCGACCCGCCCCCTCGCTCCGCTTCCCCCGCCCCACGGGCCTCACCCAGGGCGGCCGTCCGGGGCGCCTCCGGGCCAGACCGCCGAGTCCGGGTCGAACACGTGGAGTCCGCCGCCCGGGGTCACGACCGCGTCCACCGGCCGGTCGTGCGCCTCGGCGGGCAACTCGTCCACGAACTCCTCGTCGTGGACCACGGCGATCGCGGGCGTGTGCGGGCCCCTGAGCGGAAGCGCGCGGTCGTAGCAGCCCGCCCCGCGACCCATCCTCGTACCACGGCGGTCCACCGCCACGGCCGGGCAGATCACCGCGTCGGCGCGGGCCAGCACCTCCGGTCCGTAGCGGTGCCCGGTCGGCTCCACCAGACCGTGCCCGGCCGACGCGAGCCCGTCGGGGCCGTCGTAGGCCGCCCAGTCGAGCGTCCCGTCGGGCAGGAAGATCGGCAGCAGCACGTACGTGCCGCGCTTCCACAGCGCGTTGACCAGGCCACGGGTGCCGGGCTCGCCGCCCACGGAGTAGTAGCAGGCGACGGTCCCGCCCATGGCGAGCCACGGCAGCTCCATGAGGGTGTCGCGGACGGCGGAACCCACGCGGGAGCGCTCCGCCGCGTCCCTCTCCCGCCGAGCGGAGAGCAGCCGGGCGCGGAGCGCGCGCTTGGCGTCGCGGTCGTGTTCGTTCGTGGCACCCATGAGCCCAGTGTGGCACCCGGCCCCCGCCTCCCCCGAGGGGTGAACACTCGGTTGCGGTTACCACGACTTCGCCCGAAACGACGGGGACTTCTCGGCCACGGGAAGCCATCGGTCCACGTGCTGGCGGTTGTCTGTCCTAAAGTGCCGTTCATGAGCGCCGACACCGACCAGAAGCGACCCCGCACCGACGCCGCCGTGACCAAGGCGGTCGTCCCCGCGGCGGGGCTGGGCACCCGTTTCCTGCCCGCCACCAAGGCCACTCCCAAGGAGATGCTGCCGATCGTGGACAAACCCGCGATCCAGTACGTCGTGGAAGAGGCCGTCGAAGCCGGGCTCAGCGACGTCCTCATGATCACCGGGCGCAGCAAACGCTCCATCGAGGACCACTTCGACCGCGCCTACGAGCTGGAGGAGGCGCTGGCCGCCAAGGGCGAGAAGGAGAAGCTCAACTCGGTCCGCGAGTCCAGCGACCTCGCGCAGGTCCACTACGTCCGCCAGGGCGAGCCCCGGGGCCTGGGCCACGCCGTGCTGTGCGCTGAGGCCCACGTGGGGGACAGCCCCTTCGCGGTGCTCCTCGGCGACGACATCATCGAGTCCGCCGACCTGCTCCGCCGCATGATCGAGGTGCGGCGGACCCACGGTGGCAGCGTCGTCGCGCTCATGGAGGTGGAGCCCGAACAGGTCTCCCTCTACGGCTGCGCGGCGGTGGAGCCCACGGACGAGGCCGACGTCGTCACCGTCACCGACCTCGTCGAGAAGCCCTCCCCGAGCAGGCGCCGAGCCGTTGGGCGATCATCGGCCGCTACGTGTGCGACCCGGCCGTCTTCCCCGTCCTGCACGACACCGCGCCCGGACGCGGCGGCGAGATCCAGCTGACGGACGCCCTCAAGGAACTGGCCCGGACCAGCCCCGACCAGGGCGGCGGCGTCCACGGCGTGCTCCTGCGAGGGAACCGGTACGACACCGGGAACAAGGCCGAGTACATCCGCACCGTGGTGGAGTTCGCCTGCCGCCGCCCGGATCTGGCGGACGAGCTCCTGCCCTGGCTGCGGGAGTTCCTGGACCGCCAGGAACGCCTCCGGGGCTGACCCGGGAGGCCGGGTCCGGGACGTCGGCTCCGGTCATGGTCACAATGGGTCCGGAGCCTCCTCCCGTGACGGGGAGGCCCCCAGCGCGTCCACGACCCGGAAGGACCTCATGAAGAGCGTCGAACAGCACATCTCCGACCTCCTGGGGTTGGTCGCCGTAGCCGAGCCGATCGAGCTGGACCTGCTCCAGGCACACGGAACGGTGCTGGCTGAGCCGGTCGTCTCCCCGGTGTCCCTGCCGGGCTTCGACAACTCCTCGATGGACGGGTACGCCGTGCACGCGGCCGATCTGGCCGGGGCCACCGCCGACGCCCCGACCAGGCTGCGGGTGGTGGCCGACATCCCGGCGGGCGACGCGGACCCCACCGCGATCCGGCCCGGGCTCTGCGCCCGCATCATGACCGGCGCCCCCATGCCCGAGGGAGCGGACGCCGTGGTTCCTGTGGAGTGGACCGACGGCGGGACCGTCGAGGTGGCGATCGACCGCCCCGCGCGGGAGGGCGCGTTCGTCCGGCGCAGCGGCGAGGACGTGCGGGAGGGCGCGACGGTGCTGGGCGCCGGGGTCCGCATCGGGTCGGGGGAGATGGGGGTGCTCGCGGCGGTCGGGCGTCGCACCGTCCCGGTCCGCCCCCGGCCGCGCGTGGTGGTGCTCTCCACCGGTGAGGAACTGGTCGAGCCCGGGCGCCCCCTCGGCCCGGGACAGATCTACGAGTCCAACAGCTACATGCTGGCCGCAGCCGCCCGGGACGAGGGCTGCGAGGTGTACCGCCACGGCTTCGTCGGAGACGACCCGGTCACCGTCTGGGACACGTTGGAGGACCTGCTGGTCCGCGCGGACGTGGTGGTCACCACCGGGGGCGTCAGCATGGGCGCCTACGACGTGGTCAAGGAGGTGCTCTCCAGCAAGGGCACCGTGGAGTTCACCCAGGTGGCCATGCAGCCCGGCAAGCCCCAGGGGTTCGGCACGATCGGCCCCGACGACACGCCGATCCTCACGCTCCCGGGCAACCCGGTGAGCGCCTTCGTGTCCTTCCACCTGTTCGTCCGGCCGGTCCTGCGCAGGTTGCGCGGCCTGCCCACGACCCCTCTGCCGAGCGTGCGGGCCCGACTCGCCACCCCGGTCGGCTCGCCCCGGGACCGCCGTTCCTACCTGCGCGCCGTGCTCTCCGACCCCACCGCCCTGGACCCGGTGCCCTCCGTGGCCCCGGCGGTTCGGCAGGGCTCCCACCAGTTGTCCGCGCTGGCCGAGGCCAACGGGCTCCTGGTCGTTCCGGAGGAGGTCACGGAGCTTGCCGCCGGTGACCTGGTCGAGGTGCTGGTCCTGCCCGAGCACTGACGCGCGCGGCCCCGGCGCGAGCGGCACCGGGGCGGTGCCGTTCCGGATTCTTGTCGCTCCCGGGCGAGGGCGGGGCGCCGAGGCGGGCCGACGCGGATCCGTTCGTGGCGACGACCGGCACCCCGGGGCGCGGGTCACCGGAGCGCGGTTCCGGGCCGCGCCCCGCGCGGTGGTGGCGGAGGCGCGGGAGGCCGGTCGACGGAGGGCGGGGGCGGCTGTCGTCCCGGAGGAGTACGGTCGTCCTTGGACGCGTCACCACGCGACCCCGTGGCCGACCGTTTCGGGCGGCCGCGAGCCCGCACGAGACGATGAGTGGCTCCACAGCGATGACCGACACCCCACGCCCGGAGGCGCACCCCTCCGGCCTCACGCACCTCGACGAGTCCGGATCCGCGCGCATGGTGGACGTCTCCGCCAAGTCCGTGAGCGCCCGTACCGCCACGGCGACCGGCCGGGTCCTGCTCAGCCCGGAGACGGTCGCCGCCCTGCGCGACGGGGCGGTCCCCAAGGGCGACGCCCTCGCCGTCGCCCGGATCGCCGGTATCCAGGGGGCCAAGCGCACCCCGGACCTCATCCCGTTGTGCCACCCGATCGCCGTGCACGGCGTCGACGTGGACCTGACGGTGACCGACGACGGGGTGGACGTCAGCGCCACGGTGCGCACCGCCGACCGCACCGGCGTCGAGATGGAGGCGCTCACCTGTGTGATGACCGCCGCCCTCGGCCTGGTCGACATGGTCAAGGCGATCGACCCCGAGGCCGAGGTCACCCGGGTGCGCGTCGAGGAGAAGACCGGTGGGAAGAAGGGCCACTGGAGGCGCGGTGAGTGACGCCGCGCACCGGGTCGCGGTGGTGACCGCGTCCAACCGCGCGGCGTCCGGGGTGTACCCGGACCGCTCCGGTCCCGTGATCGTCGAACGCCTCCGGGCCATGGGCCTCCGGGTCGTCGGGCCCTGGGTGGTGCCGGACGGCGCACCGGTCGCCGAGGCCATCGAGCGGGCCCTCGACGAGGGCGTGGACGCCGTCCTGACCACCGGGGGCACCGGGCTCACGCCGCAGGACCTCACCCCCGAGGCCACACGGCCCCTCCTGACACGGGAGATCCCCGGGATCGCGGAGGCGCTGCGGGCGGCGGGCCGGGAGAAGGGCGTGCCCACGGCCATCCTCTCGCGCGGCCTCGCGGGGATCGCGGAGCGTTCCGGACACCGGGCGATCGTGGTCAACCTGCCCGGTTCCAGGGGCGGGGTGCGCGACGGGATGGACGTGTTGGAGCCGGTTCTGGGCCACGCGATCGACCAGCTCCGTGGCGGGGACCACCCTCGGCCCGAATGACACCCAACAATGACCGGAATCACATCGGGGGCATTCCGGAGACGGAGAATTCCTTGACCTGGTATCGGTTTTCGGTGCTGGCCTGAATGGAGTTTGGCAACATCCGATTCTCGTGCTGTGGGGGTGACGCCCGCCACCTCACACCGACGGAGTGGAATACTGGAAGGCGTCACCGACACCGGGTGCTCCACGAGTACCGAGGGGCGGTGGTGCGACCGCGCAGGGCGGTCCGGAGGGCTCGGAAGGACGGACGTGAACCGCAGACAGGGGTGGCCCGCCACCCTTCAGGAGGGGCCGATCGCGCTTCGCCCTCTGCGCCTTCGCGACGCCCCCGTGCTCCGGGACACCCGGGCGCGCAACGCCGAGTGGCTGCGGCCCTGGGAACCCACCTACCCGGAGATGCCGTTGCGCACCACCGGGCTGACGCCCTACGTGGCCATGCTCCAGGCGATCCGCCGCGAGGCCAGGCAGGGTCTGTCGATGCCGTGGTCGATCACCTACGAGGGCCGCTTCGTCGGTCAGCTCACCGTGGGCGCCATCGTGTGGGGTTCGGCACGGTCCGCGCAGGTCGGCTACTGGGTCGACAGCGCCTACGCGGGGCGGGGGATCACCCCCACCGCCGTCGCCCTGGCCGTCGACCACTCCTTCTTCACTGTCGGACTCCACCGGATCGAGGCCAACATCCGTCCCGAGAACCGCGCCAGCCGACGAGTGGTGACCAAGCTGGGATTCCGTGACGAGGGGGTGCGCAGACGTCAGCTCCACATCGACGGTGCCTGGCGGGACCACATCTGCTACGGCCTCACGGCGGAGGAGGTCCCCGGGGTGTGCTGCGCCGCTGGTACGACGGGACGCCTTCCGGTCCGCCCGAGGAGGGGGTTCCGGCCCTGGTTCGGCATTGGGGCCAGAGGGCCCGAACGGTGGCGGTGATCCGTGGGATCCGGCGAGTCCGTACCCGGGATCGCACTGAACATGGCACGATCACGGATGCGTCCGGATCTTAAACCCCTCTTTAAGCACAATGATTCATTACTTTGCGTTGAATTGGCACTGCGCTCCGCAGTCACCGCCTGACCTGCTCTTTCGTTCAGGAGGGTCTGACGACCGAAACTGAGGGTCCACAATCTTGCGACACTCCGGTCGGAATGTGGCGCATTTATGGACACGGGGTCGTACCGTGCGGAACATAGACGCATTGACGATGCGGGCAACGCGTGGATATGGCACACGGGAATCGACCCCGGTCCGACGAGGGCCAGGAACGATGTCCAGCCGGAGGACGTCTCTACTTCCGGGAGTACGTCCAGCCACACGCGGGGCGGTGTCGACGAAGTGTCGACCAACGTTCAGTGGCCGTCATCGTGAGGAGGGGTGATGAGCAGCTCTCCTCTGTACCTGGCCATCGTGGTGGTCTGGCTCATCGTCCTCGTCCCGATGCTGCTGCGGAAGGACGCGGTGGACACCGTCCCCGAGGACGCCCGGCGCGAGGACGAGGACGTCGAGGCGCCCGAGTCCGACGAGGAGGCCGACCAGCGCGCTGAGGACGCCTCAGGCGACGAGGGGGACCCGGACCTCACCGAGACCCAGGTGATCCACCGTCCCGCCGTCAGGGGCGACCACGGCGCCGAGGAGGAGGTTCCCGAGCGGAGCCGTCCCGTCGCCGAGGAACGCGTCGGCCACGAGCCCCGGTCCCGCGTCATCGCCCGTCGGCGCCGACGCACCACCGTGCTCACGCTGTTGAACGTCGGCACCGTCGTGGCGGTCGCCTTCGGCCTCGGCCCCTGGTGGGTGATCGCCCCGCCGGTCCTGCTGCTCGTCGGGCACGTGGCCCTGCTGCGCGAGGCCGCCAAGGCCGACGCGGAGCGCCGCGAGGCCGTCGCCAGGGCACGGCGACAGGCGGTCCGTCGGGCCCGCCGCGCCGAGGCGGAGCAGGCCCGCGAGGCCGAGCGCGAGGCCCAGATCATCGCCTTCATCGAACGCCGCAGCCAGGTCTACGACCAGTACGCGGACGCCCGGCTGAGGGCCGCCGGAGACTGACCCCGGGCTTCGGTTCGGACCACCCGCAATCTCCTGATAGTCTTTCAAACGTCTTCAGGGGCTATGGCGCAGTCCGGTAGCGCACCTCGTTCGCATCGAGGGGGTCTGGGGTTCAAATCCCCATAGCTCCACTTCACTCTGAGACGACCCTGCTCGGGGGCCTATGGCCTCCTCGCGGGGTCGTTTCGTGTTTCCCCAGGGGGCGACCCCCTGAGCCCCCGGTTGCTCTGAGGTGACCCTGCTCGGGGCCTGCGGCCTCCTCGCGGGGTCGTTTCGTGTTTCCCCAGGGGGCGACCCCTGGGTCCGGGAGCGCCGGACACAGTCGAAGGGCCCGGTTCGATGAACCGGGCCCTTCGACTGTGTCTCTGGTCGTCCTGGACGGATGCTGCTGTTCCCTGCGGCGGGCGGTCGTCCGGACCGGAGCCCCGAGTGTCACCGGCGAAGCGTCTATACCCTCAGGCGGGTGACCGGTGTGTACCCCAGAGTACCCCGGTGAGTCCGGATGTCCTATGGGTCAGGGACCGCCGATCTCCACAACCGAATCTATACAGTGAAAACTTTCCGGTGTATGGTCGCCGCATGGCAGACGGATACCACCACGGGAACCTGCGGGCCGCCGTGCTCGCGCGAGCCGCCGAGGTCATCGAACAGGAGGGCCCCTACGCCTTCAGCCTGCGGTCGCTCGCGGCCGACCTGGGGGTGAGCCACACGGCCCCGAGGTACCACTTCGGCAGCAGGGAGGGTGTCCTCAACGCCCTGGCCACAGACGGATTCACCGAGCTGGCCCGCAGGTTGGCGGCCAACCGGGAGGCGGAGGGCGGATTCCTGGAGTCCGGAGTCGAGTACGTGCGCTTCGCTATGGAGCACCCGGCCCACTTCCAGGTGATGTTCGCGCCGAGCCTGCTCGACCAGGACGATCCGGCGCTCTCGGCCGCGCGCGGCGCGGCCTTCGGCGAACTGCGCTCCGGGGTGGCCTCCCTGAGCGACGGCGTCGAGGACCCTGCCGCCGGGGTGGTGGCGGGCTGGTCGATCGTGCACGGTATCGCCACCCTGGCGCTGACCGGCAACCTCGACAGCTCCGGGGTGCGCGCGCTGCTCGGGGACGCCGACCTGCTGACCGTCACCCGGCGCAGCGCCGGGCTTCTCTTCGGTTCCCCGGAACCACCCCCTCACCAGCTCAGGAGTGACCATGTCATCCGCAACGCTCGTCACCTCAGGCGTCGTCCTGCTCACCGTGGTCGGCATCGCCTACGGGGGCACGTTCCTGCTCCGCGTGGTGAACGGCGCCTTCCCCGCCAACGAACTCCAGCGCTCCTACTTCCGCGCGGGGCACGCGCACGCGGGAGTTCTGGTGATCCTCGGACTGGTCGTGCGGCTTCTGCTGGACCAGCCCACGGTTCCGGACTGGGGGCGGCTCCTCGGGGACCTGGTGCTCCTGGCCGCGATCCTCATGCCGGCCGGGTTCTTCCTGTCGGTGGTCGGTCGGAACCCCAGTACCCCCAACCGGTGGCGGCTGCTCATCCCCGTGGGCGCGACGAGCCTGGTCATCGGCCTGGTCGCGGCGGGCGTCGCGCTCATCCTCGGCGGCCTGACGGCGGTCTGACCGCCGTTTCCGCCCGGGACGGAGCCGGGGCCGTTCGCGCCGATATGCGGCGGGGATTACCGCTGTTAGTGAGAGGCCGAAACCGGGTCTCGGGGTGCTGAAGGGGACCGACTTCCATGAGGGTGGGCGTCCCTCCGTGGACACGAAGCGTGATCGTCCGTCTTCTGGTGATAAGCCCAAGAAGCGATGGTCTGTGTCGGTTTCTAGCTCCTTGTCCCTGTAATGGCGCGGGTCTCCGTGTCGAGTCCGGTCCCCGCGAGGGCGATTGTGCCGTTTCGCAGCGCCCAAACCGCAATAGCGATACCATCACACTCTGTTATGTTCGCCTTCGGGGATTTTGCTCCACGCCGGTCTTGTTTTTGCAGGTCATCGGGGAGGGTGTGTTTGGCGTGGGCAAAGGGGACTTGCCTGAACTGCGACGACAGTGATCTCAGTGGGCTTTCGTAGGCCACTGCTGCAATCTTTGGTCGTATGTCGACCACGGAATGTCGAATATTCGAGCACGGGTCTTGTGGAGCCCGCCCGCATGGGACATCTTGGTTGGCGGGATGGGCCGGAGACATCGATGGAAAGGTGGATGCCATGACCACGCACGCGAAGGCCTCTCGCAAGAGCAACGGCTGGGCCTGGTGGTAACCAGACCGCCGTGTGTTCTTCAGTGAACTCACGTGTAGGGGGCCCGCCGACGACGTCGGCGGGCCCCTTCCGTGTCCCCGGAACGCGCGTGTCGGGGATTTGACCCCCGACAGTGACGGGTAGGTAGCCGGTACGACAACAGGACAGTCAGGTCCGGACCGACCGTGAAGGGGCGGAACCTCCGTGTCCGACTCCCCCAGTACCCAGGCGGATACCAGCCAGAGGAACCAGAGCCGACGGGCGGGCACGTCCGCCCCACCCCACCCGAGCCGGGGCCGCGTCACCCCGGTCCCCGGCCGGAACCCGGACCGGGGAGCGGGAGCCGCCGGTCGCCGCCGAACGCTTCCGACGCACCACCCGGGCCAGGAGCAAGGTCATCCCGGTGGAACGGAGCCGGGGCTTCTGGCACCTGGCCGTCGGCACCGTCTTCTACGTGATGATCGTCGGCGGCATGGCCGACTACGTCGAGCCGGGCACACGGATCGCCGCCCACCTGGGCTTCTGGCTCCTGATCGGGCTGGCGTTCCTGGTCTCCGCGGCACGCGAGCGTCGCCACGACTGGGCGCCCCGGGCCCGGTGGCCGTGGATCGCCGCGGCGGTGGGCGGCGCCGTGACGGTGGAGGTCCTGATCGTCACCCTGGGATCGCCCGCGATCATCATCGGGGCGGTGGTGCTGCTCGCGCTGGGAGCTTTCTTCCTGATGCTCGTCGGCTGAGGGCGTGGCCCTACGTGGCCTCGTCGTCGAAGGGCGGGCGCTTGCCGTTGAGCTGGGAGGCGGGCTTGCGGTCCGCCTCCTCCTCTTCCTCCCAGAAGTGCTTCTGGATGAAGCGCTTGGGGTTGAGGTCCTGGACGTCGAAGTCCTTGTACTCCGGGCCGAGCCCCTCCTTGATGTCGGCGGAGGCGGAGTTGGCCATGGTGCGGAGCTGGCGCAGGACCCGGCCGACCTGCTGGGCGGCCTTGGGGAGCTGGTCGGGGCCGAAGATCAGGAGAGCGAGCAGAAGGAGTAGGACGAACTCTCCCCCACTGATGCCGAACATGTTCAGTCCTCGCTCTTGGTGTACCGACCGGCTTCAAGCAGGTTAACCGGTATCGCCGGGCTTGGGTAACCGCGTACCCCCTTCGCCGCTCCCGGCGCGGCGCGGCGCTCCCGACCAGCCACGACGCCCCCGGAACGCGGTCCAGCCCCCGCTCGGAGAGCGGAGGGCTGGGAAGACGCACGTGTGACGGTCAGACCGCGCGAACGTCCGCCGCCTGCGGGCCCTTCGGGCCCTGGATGATGTCGAACTCGACCTTCTGGTCCTCTTCCAGGTTCCGGAAGCCGGTGCCCGCGATCGCTGAGTAGTGCACGAACACGTCGGGCTGACCACCCTCGACGGCGATGAACCCGAAACCCTTCTCAGAGTTGAACCACTTCACGGTGCCCTGAGCCATGTGCTCTCCCTTGGGGACTACGGCGGGACCGCACCCTGCTGGTCCCGGGTCGCCGGGCGCCGACCGACGAAGGGTAATCCCGAATCGACAAGCGCCCACGTGAAGTTCCGCGAGGCGCCTTGGGCATCCATGGAAACAACAACAGCAACCAGTTGCAGACAGTACCAGGGGGAGTGGGGCCCTGCCGAGGCCTTTCCGGCAGGAATCCGCGTTTCCGGAGTGTCCTGTTTCGGCAACTCGAAACTGTTGCTTTCCAGCCCTTCTGCCACTAATGGAGATGTGTTCCGGGGAACGGTATTACCCCGTTCCCCGGAGGGGGTCAGGAAGCGTCCCGGCCGTACACCCACACGTCGAACCAGAGCCGGTCCCGCCAGGTCTCCTCGGGTATCGGATACGCCGACAACACCGGGTACAGATACGCGAAGTGGGCGATGGTCAGCAGGACCACCACGCCGAAGACCACCCCGCCCAACGCCCGCAGGTACGGGGCGAACCGGGGACTGTCCTCGCCCGCTCCCATGACCAGCCCCAGCGCCAGCACGATCGCCAGGACCAGGAAGGGCAGGATCGGCAGCGCGTAGAACAGGAACATGGGGCGCTCGGGGTAGGCGAACCACGGCAGCCAGCCCGCGGCGACCGCGAGCAGCACCGCGCCCGCGCGCCAGTCCCGGAAGGTGATCCACCAGCCGAACATCACGGTCACGGCGATGATGCTGAGCCACCAGACGACCGGCGTGCCGATGGACACCACCGAGGTCACGCAGTTCCCGGTGTCGCACCCCACGGCCTGGCCGTTGTAGTGGAAGAGCACCGGGGTCCGCATGACCAGCCACTCCCACGGCGCGGAGATGTAGGAGTGGTCGCTGCTCAGGTTGGAGTGGAAGTTCATCATGCGGCCGTGGTAGTCCCACAGGCTCCACAGCGCCTCCATGGGGGAGCGCAGGAACCCGGGGATCCAGCCGGGGAGCAGCCCCTCCGCGAAGTCCCGGTTGTAGCCGCCACGGGTGAGGAGCCACCCGGACCACGAGACCAGGTAGACGGCGCCCGCCACCACCACGGTCTGCACGAACGCGGGGACGGCGTCGAAGCCGAACCACCGGCCCAGCGGGCGCTGCTGGCCGACGCTGCGGCGGGCCCCGTAGTCCCACGCCACGGTGAGCAGGCCGAAGGCGGCCACGAAGAACAGCGCCGACCACTTGGTGCCGATCGCCAGACCGAAGCACAGCCCCGCCGCGAGCCGCCACCAGCGCATCCCGAGCCAGCCCACAGTGGTGACGTCGGCCCCGGCCTCCGCGAGCCGCACCAGCCGTTCCCGCGTCTTGTCCCGGTCGATCACCAAACAGGCGAACCCGGCCAGGACCCACAGGGTGAGGAAGATGTCCACCATGGCGATGCGGCTCAGGGTGAAGTGCAGGCCGTCCAGCGCCAGGATGAGCCCGGCCGTGCACCCGAGCAGCACCGAGCGGGTCATCCGGGTGGCGAGCCGTACCAGGATGAGCACCGAGAGGACCCCGGCCACGGCCGAGGCCACGCGCCACCCCTCGGGCGTCACGGCCGAGCCGAACGGCATGATCGAGTACAGCCAGTCACCGAGCGCGATCATCCACTTGCCGACGGGCGGATGGACGATGAAGTCACCCGCCCCCGTCCAGATGTCCGGGTTGCCGTTGCTCAGCAGGTCGTCGGAGTTCTCCGACGTGTCGTGCTCGTACCCGAACCTCCACAGGGAATGGGCGTCCGTGGCGTAGTAGGTCTCGTCGAAGTAGATGCGGTCCGGCTGACCGAGGTTGAAGAACCTCAGCGCGCCCGCGAAGCCCGCGACGACGAGGGCACCCAGCCAGCCGAGCCACCAGGGGCTGGGGAGGCGGGGTGAGAAACGGGAACGGAGCGTGGGCGGCTGGGCCGCGGCCGGGGGTTCGAGGGCGGTACCTCGCTGTGAAGTGCGGTGGTGGTCATCTCGGCTCGTAGGTTGGGGTCAGAGATGGGGTCCGTTGCGGACGGGCCGCGAAACCGGGTTTCGGGTGGCGCGATAGAGCCAACCGTAGCGCGACAGGACGGGGATCACAGTGGTTGAGGACGTTGACGGGACGCGGCGCGTCGGGAGGCTCGTGCTGGCGGGCCTTCCCATCGGAAACCAGGAGGACGCGCCGCCCCGACTGCTGCGCGCGCTGGAGAACGCGCGCGTGATCGCGGCCGAGGACACCCGTCGGCTCAAGCAGTTCGCCTCCCGTGTGGGGTTCCGGCTGGGCGGTGCGACCGGTGCCCGGATCGTCTCCTACTACGACCAGAACGAGACCCGCCGGAGCGAGGAGCTCCTCGACGACCTCCGGAACGGCGAGGAGGTCCTGGTCGTCACCGACGCCGGGATGCCCGGGGTCTCCGACCCCGGTTACCGCCTGGCCGCTGCCTGCGCGGACGAGGGGATCCCGGTCACGGCCATCCCCGGCCCGTCGGCCGTGACCACCGCCCTGGTGGTGTCCGGACTGCCCACCGACCGATTCTGCTTCGAGGGTTTCCCGCCGCGCAAGGGGCTGAAGGGGTACCTGACCGAGCTGGCCGACGAGCGCCGCACGATGGTGTTCTTCGAGAGCCCGCACCGGGTCGCCGCCACCCTGGAGGCGATGGCCGGGGCCTTCGGCGCGGACCGCCGGGCAGCGGTGTGCCGTGAGCTCACCAAGACCTACGAGGAGGTGCGCCGGGGCGGCCTCGGAGAGCTGGCCTCCTGGGCGGCCGAGGGCGTGCGCGGCGAGATCTCCGTGGTCGTGGAGGGTGCCCGTCCCCGGGCCGAGCGCACCAGTGACACGGACCTGGTGGAGGCCGTGGCCGCCCTGGAGGAGGAGGGCGTGCGCCGCAAGGAGGCGATCACCCGGGTCGCCAAGGAGACCGGGGTGCCCAAGCGCCGCGTGTACGACCTGGTGCACGGGGTCGTCGAGGCGGAGTGAGACCTTCGTCCCGGGTGGGAACCTTCTGGGGCGGAGAGCGTCGAACCTGTCAGTACCCGGCGACAGGAACGAGAATCCGACCATGCGCAGCGAACTCTTCCAGCAGGCCCAGGAGACCCAGCGGCCCGGCATGCACCTCCAGAACCACAAGATGCTGAGAGTGGGCCTGAACGGCGAGTTCCTCGCCAGGCAGGGCTCGATGGTCGCCTACCAGGGCGACATCGACTTCTCCTACCAGGGCGCGGGGAGCGTGGGGAAGTTCTTCAAGAAGGCCTTCACCGGGGAGGGCATGCCGCTGATGCGGGTCACCGGGCGGGGCGACGTGTTCCTGGCCCGGGACGCCTGGGACGTCCACCTCATCGACCTGGAGGGGGACTCCATCACGGTCAGCGGGGAGAACGTGCTGGCCTTCGAGCCGGGCCTGGACTGGGACATCCGCCGCGTGCAGGGCGCCGGCATGATGGCCGGGGGCCTGTTCAACACGGTGTTCAGCGGACACGGACGGGTGGCGGTCGCCTGCCACGGCACACCGGTGCTGCTCAACATCGACCAGCCCACCTTCGTCGACACCGACGCCGCCGTGGCGTGGTCCAGCACGCTGCGGACCGGCATCCGGCGCACGGCCAAGGCGGGGGCCATCATCGGGCGCGGCAGCGGTGAGGCCTTCCAGCTCTCGCTGGAGGGGCAGGGCTTCGTGCTGGTACAGGCCTCGGAGGGCGCCCCGGTGCCGCAGCCCCAGGGCTGACCAGGGCGGCCTCCGGACACCGTCTGGACCCCCGAGGCGCCGCTGCTGGCCCCCGGGGGAGACGGTCGAACCCCCGAAACGGGAAGGGGCCCCGGGCCGCGCGATGTGCGCGGCCCGGGGCCCCTCCCGTGCCTGTGGAGCGGGTCAGACCACGGCGCCGTCGTCGGCGTCGCGGGCGGCCTTGGCGGCCACCTTCTCCTTGGCCTTGCGCTCCTTGAGCACGTGCGGGGCCGGGGTCCGGTCCCACTTCTGGAGCCAGATGGCCAGCGGCACCGCGACGAACACCGTGGAGACCACACCGGTGGTCAGACCGACCAGCATCGCGATGGAGAAGTCCTGGAGCGAGGACCCACCGAGGAAGGTGAGGAAGCCCAGGATGATCCACGCGCCGACGGTCGTGTTGACCGTACGCGGCAGGGTGTTGAGCACCGCGCGGTTGGCGATCTCCTTGAACGAGGACTTCTCGTCCCTCGCCCACTCGTCCCGGACACGGTCGAACACCACCACCGTGTCGTTGACGGTGAAGCCGATGACACTCAGGATCGCGGCGAGGAAGACGCCGTCGATCGGCTTGCCCAGCCAGATGAACAGCCCGATGACCAGCAGCATGTTGAAGGCCAGCGACAACATGGTGGAGACACCGAAGGACCAGCGGAAGCGCCAGGCCAGGTAGATCATCTGGAGGGCCAGGGCCGCGCCCAGGGCGATCAGGGCCCGGTTGCGCAGCTCGTCGCCCATGCTCGGGCCGATCAGCTCGTCGCTGACCAGCTCCACGCCGCCGGTCTCCTCGGCGAGGGCGTCGGCGATGGTCGCGGCCTCGGGGTCGGAGATGTCTCCGGTGCGCACGGCGATGTCGCCGTCACCCGACTCCTGCACCACGGCCGTGTCCGAACCCGGGAAGTTCAGGCCGGAGATGAGCGAGCGCGCCTCGTCCACCGAGAGCGACTCGTCGCCGGTGATCTCATACTCCAGGACCCGGCCGCCGGTGAACTCGACGCCCAGGTTGGTGTCGCGGACCAGCGGGGCGGCGATCGCGACGAGCACGATCAGCGCCGCGACGATCAGACCGGTGCGGCGGTGGTCCATCAGCTGCGGGTTCTTCTGGACCAGCCAGGTGCGCACCGGGCCGATGCGGTCCAGCCCCGTGATCGACGGGTGCTTCTTGATGACCGCGCGCCGCACGGCCCACTCGACGAACACGCGCGCGATGATCAGCGCGGAGATCATCGAGGCGATGGTGCCGATGCTCAGCGTGACACCGAAGCCCTGCACCGTGCCGGACGCGAAGAAGAACAGCAGACCGGCGGCGAGGAACGTGGTGACGTTGGTGTCGAGGACCGCGCTCCAGGCCTTCTGGGTGCCCTGGACGAACGCCTTCTCCAGGTTGGGTGCGATGGCGCGGCGCCGACGGCGGGCTAGGGCTCCGCCCTCGGCCTTGGTCCCCTCGGAGTCGCCCGCGTCCTTCATCCCGGCGGACTTGTTCGCCTCGTACGTCCGCTGTTGGCGCTGGTACTCCTCACGCGCGCGCTCGAAGATCAGCACGTTCGCGTCGATGGCCATACCGATCGCCAGCACGAAACCGGCCAGACCCGGGAGGGTCAGCGTGGCCCCCAAGGCGACCAGCGCTCCGTACGCGATCAGCGTGTAGAACGCCAGCGCGATCGACGCGAGGAAGCCCACCAGGCGGTAGACGACCGTGATGTACAGGGCGGTGAAGGCGATGCCGAGGAGCGCGGCGATGGCGCTGGCCTCGATGGCGGCGGCACCGAGGGTCGGGCCCACCGTCTGGCGCTGGACCTCGGTGACCGGCAGCGGCAGCGAACCGCCCTCGATCAGCACGGCGAGCTCGTTGGCGCTCTCGCTGGTGAAGTCGTTGCCGCTGATGGTGGTCTGTCCACCGGACATCCCGGCTTCACAGCCGATCTCCAGGCCCACCTGCGGGGCGGAGATGATCTGGTCGTCCAGCACGATCGCCACCCGGCGGCGGGGGTCGCCGTCGTTATAGCAGGCGGCCTGGCCGGTGAGTTCGCGCCACTGGTCGCGGCCCTCGCCACGGAAGCTGACGTTGACGACCCACTGGGCGCGGTTGGCGCTGTCCAGGCCGGCGTCGGCGGTGGAGACCCGGTCGCCCTGGATGAAGGTCTCACCCAGCTGGAGCATGGTGCCCTGCTCGTCGGGCAGGGTCAGGGCGACGTCCTCGGGGTTCTCCGCCGACGGGCCCGCGGGAGCCTGGGGCATCCCGCCCTGGCCGCCGAGCATGTCCTCCAGGCCCTCCATGCCCTCGAGGCCCTCCATGCCCTCGGGCAGTTCGCCGCCGCCCTCGGGGGCGCCCTCCTGGCCGTCGGACGGGGCACGGGCCTCGTCGGCCGGCGCGTTGGCGAAGTCGCCGCCGCCGGGGGCCTGGACGCCCTGGCCGCCCTGCTCACCGACGCCCAGGACCTCGTGGAAGGACAGCTGGGCGGTCTGGCCGACGATCTGCGCGGCCTCCGCCGGGTCCTGCACGCCGGGGAGCTCGACGATGATCCGGTTCTCACCGGAACGGGACATGGTCGCCTCGGCCACACCGAGGCGGTCGATGCGCTGGCGCAGCACCTCGACGACCTTGTCGGTGTTCTCCGAGTTGGCCTGGGTGCCGTCGGTGCCGTCCTGGGTCTCCAGGACGATCTGCGTGCCGCCGCTGAGGTCGAGACCCAGACGCGGTGGGATGAACCACGCCGCGCCGAACGCGACGAGGATGACGAGGAGGGAGATGAGCGCGCGTGTCCAGCGCGCCCCTGCTCCCGTTTGACTGGACAAGGGGTGAACCTCTCACTGCGGATGGTGGGTACCGGTCGCGTGCCCGGCGGCGCCGGGCGGGGGTGCGTGGGGCCGGTCCCGGCGCCGTCGGGCTCCGGGAGGCGGCCGACCGGGATGGTCAGACGAGGGTGTGCGCGGTGAGAGGCGGTGCCCGGGTGGGCGGCAGTTCCTCCGCGTCGACCCGTTCGGGAACGGGATCGTGGTGCGGCGGGGGCAGCGGCCACCAGGGTTGGTCCCACACCGCCAGGCGCAGTGCGCACGTGGGGACGGCGTCGGGCAGGTCCCGCAGCACCGACCGCTGGTCGCAGACGGAGACGGGCGGCCCGAGCGAGACCGTCTCGGTCCCCCGGTAGGGCTGCGCCTCCTCCGACGGACCCGAGGGGTCGTCGGAGGAGGCGTGCGCGGCGTCGCGCTCGGGGGCGCTGTGCCCTCCGTGTGAGGGCAGGGCGACGGTGTCCCTCTCTCCGGAGAGGCCGGAGGCCACCGGGAAGGACAGGATGACCAGCAGGACCACGCTGGTGATCAGCGACCCGGTCCGCAGGGCAGGACGGGGTAGGGCACGGGTAACCGTGGTGACCACCGCCTCGGAGCCGGGTTGGAGGGTCGTGCTGGCTTGGGCCGGTGCCCCGGGGGCACGCGGCTCCATCCAGCAGAGCATACGGGTAGGTACCCTCCCGGGGGAATCACGTGGTCGCCCCTGTGGACGAGCCGGCACCCGGGCGCCGTTTGGTGCTCGGACGCCCCGTGCCACCTTTAGTCTTGAGGCATGTCGTCGAATCGCCACATCCTGACCGCGGTCGCCTGGCCCTACACCAACGGCCCGCGCCACATCGGCCACGTCTCCGGCTTCGGAGTCCCCTCCGACGTCTTCTCGCGCTTCCAGCGAATGTCGGGGAACAGCGTGCTGATGGTCAGCGGCACCGACGAGCACGGCACCCCGATCCAGGTGCTGGCCGACCAGGAGGGCGTGAGCGCCCGGGAGCTGGCCGACCGCTACAACCGGATCATCGCGGAGGACCTGGTCGCGCTCGGTCTGTCCTACGACCTGTTCACCCGCACGACCACCGGTAACCACTACTCCGTCGTCCAGAAGCTGTTCACCACGCTCTACGAGAACGGCTACGTCTTCACGCGCACCACCAAGGGCGCGATCTCCCCGTCCACCGGCCGCACGCTGCCCGACCGCTACATCGAGGGCGTCTGCCCGATCTGCGGCTTCGACGGCGCGCGCGGCGACCAGTGCGACAACTGCGGGAACCAGCTCGACCCGATCGACCTCCTCTCGCCCCGCTCGCGGATCAACGGCGAGACGCCGGAGTTCGTGGACACCGAGCACTTCATGCTCGACCTGCCCGCCTTCGCGGACGTCCTCACCGAGTGGCTCAAGGGCAAGGAGGGCGAGTGGCGTCCCAACGTCCTCAAGTTCTCCCTGAACCTGGTGGAGGACCTCCAGCCGCGCGCGGTCACGCGTGACCTCACCTGGGGCGTGCCGATCCCGCTGGACGGGTGGAGCGACAACGCGGCCAAGCGCGTCTACGTGTGGTTCGACGCGGTGATCGGCTACCTGTCCGCGTCCATCGAGTGGGCCCAGCGCGTCGGTGAGCCCGAGGCCTGGCGCCGCTGGTGGCAGGGGGAGGACAACGAGTCCTTCTACTTCATGGGCAAGGACAACATCGTCTTCCACTCGGTCATCTGGCCGTCCATCCTGCTCGGCGCGAGCGGCAGGGGCGACCAGGGCGGCGAGGTCGGCCCGTTCGGTGAGCTGAACGTGCCCACCGAGGTGGTCTCCAGCGAGTTCCTCACCATGGAGGGGCAGAAGTTCTCCTCCTCGCGCCGTGTCGTGATCTACGTGCGCGACTTCCTGGAGCGCTACTCCGCCGACGCGCTGCGGTACTACATCATGGCCGCGGGCCCGGAGAACCAGGACACCGACTTCACGTGGGCCGAGTTCGTCCGCCGCAACAACGACGAGCTGGTGGCGGCCTGGGGCAACCTGGTCAACCGCTCCGTCTCCATGGCGGCGAAGAACCTCGGTGAGATCCCCGCCGCCGGCGAGCTCGACGACGAGGACCGCAGGGTCCTGGCCACCTCCCGGGAGGCGTTCGCCACCGTGGGCGCCCGTCTGGAGAGGTCGCAGTTCAAGGCCGGTCTCCAGGAGGCCATGCGTACGGTGGCCGAGGCCAACAAGTACATCTCCGACCAGGCTCCGTGGGCGCTCAAGAAGACCGACCCGGAGCGGATGGCGACCGTCCTGCACGTCGCCCTCCAGCTGGTCAGCGACGCCAACACCCTGCTCACGCCGTTCCTGCCGGAGTCGGCCAACAAGGTGTACGCGATGCTCGGCGGCACCGGCACCTGGACCGGGATGCCGCGCATCGAGTCCGGCCACGACACCATCGGCGGCTCCGAGGAGAAGGTGGACTACCCGGTCATCACCGGGGACTACGCCGACAACGCGGCCCGCTGGGAGTCGGTGCCGATCGCTGTGGGCACCCCGCTGAGCCGCCCCACCCCGTTGTTCACCAAGCTCGACCCGTCCGTGGTGGACGAGGAGCTGGCCCGCCTGGCCGGTGACGCCGAGTAGGTTCCGACCCGACGCCCGGGCACCGGTCCACGCGGACCGGTGCCCGCCTTCGTGGGGCCGGGCCCCGGTCAGGCCCGCTCCGGGGCCCGTGCTGCCTCCTCCGGCGTGTACCGGGAGCCGCGAGCGTTCGGCCGCGGGCCGGGGCGACGGCCGCCGGGTCGTGACCGGCCGATCCGACGGCCGGGGCCGCCTAGAATCTCCACGGCGCACGCAGTACACGTGATGGGGGCATGACATGGGCAGACGCAAGGGCAGTGCGGTCAGGGAGCGCAACGCGCAGACCCCGCCACCGGCACCCGAGCCGCTGCGGGTCGCGGTGGCCGACAGCCACACCCACATGGACATGCAGACCCCCGAGGTCGAGGAGGTCATCGCGGCGGCGGAGGCCGTGGGAGTGACCCCGCTCGTGCAGGTGGGCGTCGACCTGTCCTCCTCGCGCTGGGCGGCGGAGACCGCCGCGAAGCACCCCGGCAGGGTGTGGGCCGCCGTGGCCCTGCACCCGAACGAGGCGCCCCGCGTGGTGCACGGCGACGGCGCCGAGGGCGTGGAGGCCGACGACACCGACTGGGCGGGGAAGGCTCGCCCCGCCGGGGGGATCGAGGCCCTGGAGGCCGAGCTGGCCGAGATCGACGCGCTGGCGGCGCTGCCGCAGGTGGTGGCGGTCGGAGAGACCGGGATGGACACCTTCCGCACCGGTCCCGAGGGTGCCCGCGCGCAGGAGCTGTCGTTCCGCCGCCACATCGCGATCGCCAAGAGGCACGGCAAGGCGCTCATGATCCACGACCGCGAGGCCCACGAGGACGTCCTCCGCGTCCTGGAGGAGGAGGGCGCACCGGAGCGGGTGGTCTTCCACTGCTTCTCCGGCGACGCCGACATGGCCCGGGTGTGCGCCGAGCGGGGCTACTTCATGAGCTTCGCCGGGAACGTCACCTTCGCCAGCGCCGAGCCCCTGCGTGAGGCGGCGAAGGTCGCCCCACCCGAACTGGTGCTGGTGGAGACCGACGCCCCCTTCCTCACCCCCAAGCCCTACCGGGGCCGCCCCAACGCCCCCTACCTCATCCCGCTCACACTGCGGGTGCTGGCCGAGACCAAGGGCCTCGGCGAGGACGAGCTGGCCGGGATCGTCGCCGACAACGCCCGCCGGGCCTTCGGGTTCTGACCGGCCAGGACCGGTCAGAACCCGCGCCGTGCGGAGCTGGGACGGGACTGACCGGGATCAGTGGCCGCGCTTGAGTCGGCCCGCCTCCCGGCCCTCGCGGGTGTTGCGCTTCCACTCCTTGCGCCGCTCCGCGCGCACGCGGGCGTCGCTCCGGGACCGGTTCCACTCGGCCTCGCGGCGCAGTCGGAACCAGCGTTCGAGGCGCCCGGAGTCCAGCTCCCCCTCGTCCACGGCGGCCCTGACCGCGCACCCGGGCTCCGTGCCGTGGGAGCAGTCGCGGAACCGGCACCGATCGGCCAGCTCGTTGACGTCGGAGAAGGTGCGGTCCACACCGGTCCCGTCCCCGGGCACGTCGATGCGGCGCACCCCCGGGATGTCCAGGAACAGCGCGCCCCCGGGCATGGGGATCAGCTGGCGGTGGGTGGTGGTGTGACGGCCGCGCCGGTCGTCACGGATCTCGCCGGTCTCCATGGCCGTCCGGCCCGCGAGTGCGTTGAGCAGGCTTGACTTCCCGGCGCCCGAGGTACCGAGCAGGACCCAGGTGGCCCCGGGACGCAGCTGGGCGGCCAGCGCCTCCAGCCCCAGGCCCGTGTGGGCACTGACGGCGTGCACCTCGGCCCCGGTGGTGACCGACGCGACCAGTTCGACCACCTCGGGGAGACGGTCACCGGCGAGTTCGGCCTTGGTGACGGCCACGACCGGGGCGGCGCCGCTGGTCCAGGCGAGGCTGAGGAACCGCTCCAGACGCCCGACGTTGGGACCCTGGTCGGCGGCCTCGCAGATCAGGACGGCGTCGACGTTGGCGGCCAGGGCCTGGTCGTGGGAGTCCTTGGCCACGCCCTGGCGGACGAGGGTTCCGGACCGCTCCAGGACCGCCTCCACCAGCCAGGTGTCGCCGGACCGGCGGACGGCCACCCAGTCCCCGCTGGTCGGGGCGGTGAAGGGGTCGGCCTCCGCCGCCCTGCGCACCGTGGGTGACAGGGTGGCGGTCTCGTGGTTCGGCATGCGGACGCCCACCGCGCCGCGACGTGCCTCGGAGACCCGTGCGGGAAGCAGGACGTCCGGTCCGCCGAGGGCGACGGCGTCGAAGGCCGCCTCGACGCGGGCGTTCCAGCCCAGACCCGCGAGCGGGTGGGCGGGGAGTTCTTCGGATGTGTTCGTGCTGGGGTGACTCACAGTGCTCTCTCTGAGGAGCGCGAGCCGCCGCTGGACGCGACCTAGGGCTCGCTGACGATGGAAGTTCGGAAACCGGGGCCAGGCATGAGGCGGGCCATGGCGTGCTCCTCTCGTCAGCGGCCGGCGCGGACCGCACGGCACGCACCGACTCTAGGACGGGGCCTCGGTGCGGTGCCAGTGGTTTTCTCGTGGCCGCCGCTCAGCGGCGACGGGTCCACACGTCGTCCCCGGGCCTGGGCACCACCGGGACGCCGTGGCGGGGGTGTAGGTCTCCCCGGCCTCCCGCTCCTCCGTCGCCCGACGGGGGGAACGGTTCCCGCGCTCGTACTCGTCGTCACCGAGCAGGAGGAAGAGGCTGCAGATCAGCAGGAGGACGAACAGGCCGGTGATCACCGGCAGCAGCAGGTCCCACGCCTTGGCGCCGTCGGGCGCGGCCACGGGGGTGAAGTCGGCGGGGACGACGTGCGTCCCGGCCATGCTCGTGTAGTGCGTCGCGGTGACCGCGCCCGCCAGGACCAGGGAGGCGAGCACGGTCGCGGTCGGACCGGACAGCTGGACGGCGCACCACAGGGCGACGGTGGCGGCGACCACGGCGATGACGGCGGACAGCGCCACGGTGAACGGGTCGTGGTGCAGGGTGCCGTGCAGGTTCATGGCGGCCACGCCGACGTGGTGCATGGCGACGATGCCGACACCGAGCAGGAGGCCGCTGGCCAGGACACGGACGGCGGTGGCGGTGCGGAGCACCAGTTGGAGGGCGAGGGCCGCGACCACGATGGGGATCACACCGCTGACGGCGGTCAGGAGGCCGTCGTAGCGCAGCGGCGTTCCGGGGATGGTGAAGCCGAGCATCGCGACGAAGTGCATCGCCCACACGGCCATCCCGCCGAGGGCGAGTGCGGCCAGGGCCTGCCACTGCCATCGGAAGAAGCCGGTCGTTCGGCGGGCCCTGGCGGCGAAGGAGAGGCCCAGGAAGGCACCGACCGCCGAGATGGCGTAGGCGATCGAGGGAGTCATCCAGCCTTGGGGAGGAGTTCGGACACGGTCCCTGTTCTCTGCTTTCCATGATGTGGGTCACTTTCGTGACCTCTGTTCATGGAGCGTAGGGACCTTCGTCACCCATGGCCAGGGTTGCGCCGCCGATCCGCTGGCCTGATGTGGCCAGTGGGGCGGCTGGGGCGAGTCAGTCCCGGTGGGACCGCAACCCCTCGAAGGCGATGTGGCACAGGGAGTCAGCGATCTCCTCGCAGGACATCCCGCGGTCCGGCTTGTACCACTCGACCACCGAGTTGACCATGCCGAAGAGGAGGCGGGAGGCGACCGCCGGGTCGACGTCGCTGCGGATGTCACCGTCGACCACGCCCTCGCGGACCAGGTCCGCGATGAGGTGGTCGAACCTGCGGCGCCGTTCCAGGGCGTGCTTCTCCACCTCGGTGTTGCCGCGCACCCGCAGCAGCAGGGTGACGTGGGGCAGCTCCTCGACGAGCACCCGGACGCTGCCGCGCATCACGTGTTCGAGTCGCGCGATGGCCGGTCCGGTGGTCGCGCCCTCCTCGCGGGTGACCTCGAACAGCGCGTCCATGGCCAGGTCCAGGGACTGGCGCAGGAGTTCGGTCTTCCCGGTGACGTGATGGTAGATCGCGGACTTGGTCACGCCGAGGGCGCGGGCCAGGTCCTCCATGCTCGTTCCGTCGTAGCCGCGTTCGTTGAACACGCGAGCGGCCACCCGGAGCACGGAGTCGGCGTCGTGCCCCGGACGTCCGGAGCGGCGCCTGCCGGTCGGTCTCGGGGTGGCTGGTTCGGGTGCGGAAGATCGGGACACGGTTGTCGAATCTACCTCGTGACGGGGGCGGACGTGCGCGGGGCCGCCCGGGCGGCCGCGTCGGAGCGCGTGGACAGCACGATCGTTCGGTCGGTCACCCCGGACCCCGCCCTGCGGGTCCGCCCCGAGGCCCGGCTGATTCCCGGATGGCTGAATGTGGCCAGAACCCGTTAGGAAGCCGTCAATCCCCTTGTGAGGCTCCGTGCACCGGGAGTAGCTTTTACCCGCTTTGCTGGCAAAAGTCACTTTCTTCGTGAAACGGAAAAAGAGCCCCACATGGCCATAACCCGTCGCGGCGCCTTCAAGGCGTCGTTGCTCGGTGGTGTCGGTGCCGCCGTCGCCACCACGATCCCCGCCTCCCTCGCCTGGGCGGACGCACCCCCGTTCCCCCCGTCGCCCGGGACTCCCGGGAGGCCCTGCGCCTCCTCAAGGAGGGCAACCGTCGCTGGTCCCGGTACCTGTCCAGACACCCCAACGAGGGCAGAGCGCGCCGTGAGCAGATGGTCGAGGGCCAGGCCCCCTTCGCGACCATCCTGGGCTGCTCGGACTCCCGCGTCCCCCCGGAGCTCGTCTTCGACCAGGGGCTGGGCGACCTCTTCACCATCCGCTCGGCGGGCCAGGTCCTCGACGGGTCCGTGCTCGGCAGCCTCACCTACGCCGTGGAGCACCTGCACACGCCGCTCATCGTCGTGATGGGCCACCAGACCTGCGGCGCCGTCGACGCCGCGGTGGAGGCCCACCGCACCGGCCAGCTCCCGCACGGCCACATCGGCGGACTGGTCGGGGAGATCCTGGGTGTCGTCGAGTCCACCCCCGACGACGGAACGGACTTCCTGGACGACTGCGTCCGGGCCAACGCCGAGCACATCGCGCAGCGCCTGCGCGACGACAGCGAACTGGGCGGGTTCGTCAGTGAGGGCAAGCTGGAGATCGTCTCCGCCCGCTACGGCCTGGAGGACTCCAAGGTCTCCTGGCTCTGATCCCACTGGCCAGCCCGCCGAGTATGGGGGAGAATGCCGGTGACCTTCCCCCAGCAGTGCAGGGAGACCCGGTATGTTCCGGATCGCGATCAGTCGGCTCACCGACGAGGGTCGACGCATCACCCCCGAACACCGGGGAACCGCCCTGTCCGTGGACGAGGCGGTCCACGCCCTCCGGGAGCACCTCCCCTCGGTGGACACCAGTGCCTTCGGAAGTGACGCGGTGCAGCGTTCGGTCAATCGGATCAACGACTTCCGCCACGACGTGGTCACCGCCGACGGCGGACACTACAGAGTGGTCATCGCGCCGATGATGTGAGTCCGGTGCCACGGGAACGCCGTGGCACCGGACACCCTCCCGGGGGTCAGTCCGACCCGAAGGCGGAGTCGAAGGAGGCCTCGGGCGCGTCGAACGCGTTGGCCCGCACGAACCGCACCGCCTCGGCGGCCCCGGCCAGACGGTCCATCCCCGCGTCCTCCCACTCCACGGAGATCGGCCCCGCGTACCCGATCGAGTTCAGCACGCGGAAGCACGCCTCCCACGGCACGTCACCGCGACCGGTGGACACGAAGTCCCACCCCCGGCGCGGGTCGCCCCACGGCAGGTGGGAGCCCAGACGCCCGTTGCGGCCGTTGCCCACGCGCTTGCGGGCGTCCTTGCAGTCCACGTGGTAGATGCGCTCGCGGAAGTCCCACAGGAAACCGACCGGGTCGATGTCCTGCCACACCATGTGGCTGGGGTCCCAGTTCAACCCGAAGGCCTCCCGGTGCCCCACGGCCTCCAGCGCCGCCTGGGTGGACCAGTAGTCGTAGGCGATCTCCGACGGGTGCACCTCGTGCGCGAACCGCACGCCCACATCGTCGAACACGTCCAGGATCGGATTCCAGCGGTCCGCGAAGTCCCGGTAGCCCGCCTCGATCACGTCCGCGCCGACCGGCGGGAACATCGCCACGTACTTCCAGATCGCCGAACCCGTGAAGCCCACCACCGTGGACACGCCCAGCCTCGCGGCGGCCCGGGCGGTCAGCTTCATCTCCTCGGCCGCGCGCTGGCGCACCCCTCGGGTTCGCCGTCGCCCCAGACCCGGGAGGGCAGGACGTCCCGGTGCCGGTGGTCGATCGGGTCGTCGCACACGGCCTGGCCGAGGAGGTGGTTCGAGATAGCCCACACGCCGAGGCCGTGCCGTTCGAGGATCTCCCGCCGCTCCCGGACGTAGGCGTCGTCCACGGCGGCGCGGGTCACGTCCAGGTGGTCGCCCCAGCAGGCGATCTCCAGGCCGTCGTAGCCCCAGGAGGACGCGAGCGCGCACACCTCCTCGAAGGGCAGGTCGGCCCACTGGCCGGTGAAGAGAGTGACCGGTCGGGTCATCGTGCTGCCTCCAGAGTGTCGGGGTGGGGCCCGGCAGGACGGCCGGGCCCCGGAGCGCCGGTCGGATCAGCGCGGGGTCGGCCCCGCCGGTGCCGGCACACCGACGAGGCCGAGCATGAGGTCGCGCACCTCGGTGGCGGCGACGCGGTCACGGGAGAGCGAGGGGTCGGTGCACAGCACGAGGGGACCGTCCAGCGGGTCGTCGTGGGGGCGCCCGTGCGTGCCCCGGACACAGCCCGGGTCCAGGGGGACGACGTTCATCGTGTAGCGCAGGCCCGCCTTCTTGCGGACCAGGTTGGCCGCCGCCCGGGCCCTGACCAGGGGGTCGGCGGGATCCAGGAAGAGCTCGGCCGGGTCGAACCCGGGCTTGCGGTGGATGTCCACGCCGCGCGCGAAGTCGGGGGCCGACCCGTCGCGGAGCCAGTAGTAGTAGGTGAACCAGGCCCCGGGCTCGGCGAAGAGGACCAGTTCCCCGGAGCGCTCGTGGTCGAGCCCGTACCCTGCCTGGGCCTCACGGTCCAGGACGAGGTCGACCCCGTCGAGTCCCCGCAGCAGTTCCGCCACCCTCGGAAGGTCGGCGGGGTCGCGGACGTACACGTGCGCGCACTGGTGGTCGGAGACCGCGAAGGCCCGCGAGGTCCACGGGTCCAGGTACTCCATGCCCTCCTGCGTGTACACCTCCAGCAGCCCCTCCCGCCGCAGGAGCCGGTTGACGTGCACGGGACGGTCGGCGGGCGTGATCCCGTACTCGCTGAGCACCAGGACGGCCGCCCCGGCCGCCTCGGCGTCGTCCAGCAGCGGGGCGACCGCGGCGTCGAGGTCGCGGACGGCCCGCCGGGCCTCCTCGGAGTCCGGCCCGAAGCGCTGGAGGTCGTAGTCCAGGTGGGGGACGTAGCAGAGGGTGAGGTCGGCACGGGGCAGGAGTCTGCGGGTGGCGGCCACGATCCACTCCGTGGAGCGGATCGACGCGGTCGGCCCCCAGTAGTTGAAGAGCGGGAAGGGGCCCAGCTCCGAGGTGAGCTCGTCGTGCAGCTCCACCGGCCGGGTGTAGCAGTCCGGGGACTTGCGGCCGTCCGCGTGGTAGACCGGCCGGGGCGTGACCGTCCAGTCGGTGGTGGCACCCATGGCGTACCACCAGCAGACGTTGGCGGTGCGGAAGTCCGGGCGGTGTCGGCGGGCGGTCTCCCAGACCTTCTCCCCCTGGACCAGCCGGTTGTGCTGGCGCCACAGGTGGACCTCACCCAGGTCCCGGAAGTACCAGCCGTTGGCGACGGCGCCGTGCTCGGCGGGGGCGGACCCGGTCAGGAACGTGGACTGCACGGTGCAGGTGACGGCGGGCAGGACGGTGTCCAGCGGCGCCCGCCATCCTCGTTCGGCCAAGGCGCGCAGGCGCGGGGCGTGTTCGAGCAGGCGGGGGTGAGCCCGACCGCGTTGACGACGAGGAGGCGGCTGGTCATGGGAGCGTTCCCTTCCTAGGTGGTCCCTGGCGCGCGGTGGCGGCCGTCAGAGCGGGGTGAGCCCGAGGGCGGTGCACCGGTCGCGGGCCCAGGCCAGTTCGGCGGCGATTCCGGAGATCAGCCCCTCCTCGCCGTGGGGCCGCCGGTTCTCGGGCAGCACCGTCCAGGTGTAGGTCTCCACCTCCAGGTGGTCGGTGCGGGCGCCGCCGGGGCCCAGGAGGAGGGACAGGGTGTGGTCGAGGTGGTCGGTGGTGCCGCGCAGGGGCGCGGCGGCGGGGGAGTGCAGGGGCGCGTGGAAGTGGGTGCGCCAGGGGCCTCCGCCGTCGAGGGGCGGGGCCCGGCCAGGGCCTCGGGCAGGTCGTCGCGGGCCCGGAGGCGGCCGTCGGCCAGCTCACGGGTCTGGTGCAGGAACCGGTCCTCGGTGAACGCGGCCAGGGCGGCGCGGGTCGCCGGGTCGGCCGGGTCGGACGCCTCCACGGCGGCCGAGGCCTGGGTCTTGACCACCGGAAGTCCGGCGGCGGCCAGGCGGTCCAGCGCCGCTCCGGGTTCCTCGAACCCCACGGCCAGGTGGCAGGTGTCCAGGCACACGCCCACGTGCGGCGGCGGGTCCGCGAGCAGCAGGGCGGCGTCCCGGGTGGTCTCCATGGCGCAGCCGGGTTCGGGTTCCAGCCCGACCCTCACCGGCCGCCCGGAGTCGGCCAGCCCGTCCAGCACGGCGGAGAGCTCGGAGAGGTGGGCCCTGGCGGTGGCGAGGCGGTCGGCGTCCCAGGGCTCCCGCCAGGCCAGGGGAGAGTGGAGACGCTGCCCCGCGCGGCGTCGTCGGGCATGATCCGGGCGAGCACCCGCGCGCAGTCCACGGTGTAGTCCAGGCGGGCGCGCTCGGTCCAGTCCGGGGAGTACACGGCGTGCTTGACGACGGGCGCGTGGAACCCGGTGTAGGGGAAGGCGTTGAGGGTGACGGTCTCCAGACCGGCCGCGGCCAGCCCCGCGCGCAGGCGGTCGGTCAGCGTGGGAGAGGCCGCCAGTTCGCGGGCGAGGGGCGCGGGCAACCAGAGGCCCAGCCCGAGCCGGTCGGCGCCCAAGGCGGCGCGGACCCCGCCGCCGAACACCCGGATCTGGCGCAGGACGCCGTCCAGGTCCTCGGCGGGGTGGACGTTCGTGCAGTACGCGAGGTGGACGACGGTGCCGTCGGGGTGCCGGAACCTCACGCGGCGCCCCCTCGCGGGTCCTCCGCCGCGCCTTCCGGCGGCTCCGCCTCCGGTCGCTCGCCGCGCAGGATCGAGTTGCCGGAGAAGGTGGCCCCGGCCGCCGGACCCGTACCGTCCTCCAACAGCAGGCGTCCGCTGCGTCCGTAGAACTCCACCGGGTTGCGCCACAGCACACGGTCCACGTCGTCCTCGGTGAACCCGGCGTCCAGCATCCGGAGTCCCGTGTGGAGGGTGGTCAGCGGGTCGCTGTGCCCCCAGTCGGCCGCCGAGTTCACCACCATGCGGTCCAGGCCCCACTCGGACAGGACGCGCACCATCCGCTCCGGCGACATCTTGGTGTCCGGGTAGATGGAGAAGCCCAGCACGCACCCGGAGTCGCGCACCATCTCCACGGTGGTCTCGTTGAGGTGGTCCACCAGGACCATCTCCGGCGCGATCCCCGACTCCTCGACCAGCCGCAGGGTGTGCCGGGTGCCCTCGACCTTGTCCCGGTGCGGGGTGTGCACCAGCACGGGCAGGGCGAACTCCCGGGCCAGGTCCAGCTGGTGCCGGAAGGCCTTCTCCTCCTCGGAGGTGCGCGAGTCGAACCCCACCTCGCCCACGGCCACCACCCCGTCCTTGGCCAGGTAGCGGGGGAGGAGGTCGAGGACCCCGGCCAGGCGCGGGTCGTTGGCCTCCTTGGGGTTGAGCGCGACGGTGCAGTGGTGGCGGATGCCGAACTGGGCGGCCCGGAAGCGCTCCCATCCGACCAGGCCGTCGAAGTAGTCGCGGAAGGAGCCCACACTCGTGCGCGGCTGCCCCAGCCAGAACGCGGGCTCCACCAGGGCGCGCACCCCGGCGTCGTACATGGCCTGGTAGTCGGCGGTGGTCCGCGAGGTCATGTGGATGTGCGGGTCGAAGATACGCATGACGCCTCCTATGAGCGGGGGTCCGGACGGTGAGGGCGGTCCGGGCCGGTGGTTCCGGGAAGGCGGTCCAGCACCCGGTGGACGTCGGCGGGTACCGCTCTGCCCGCGCGCTCGCGTTCCCGGGCGAAGTCCGCGCACATGCGGGCCAGTTCGGTGTCGGCTCGCTCGTCCACCCCCGCCACCAGGCGCAACGGCACCCCGACGAACAGGCACTTGAGCACGGTCTGGCGCCAGGAGTGGTCGTCCAACAGGGCCTGGGCCGCGCTGGCGGCCGCCGCCGCGACCAGCCGTGTGTCGTTGGTCCGCAGGGCGTCCGCCAGCAGACGGCGGGCGGCGGCGGCCACCTCGTGCTCCCGGGTGTCGAGGTGACCGAGCGCGTGCAGGACCGCGCGGCGCTCCTCGGCGTCGCCGTACTCGTAGAGGGCCTCCACCTCCCCGGCGAGCTCGGCGGGGGCAGCACCCGGGCCAGCTCACGCAGCAGGTCCGCGCGCACCAGGTCGTCGAGTGTGGGGCCCTCCGTCCCCGAGGGGTCGCCGGAGGGTCCGGCGCCGCGCGCCACCCGGCGTGCGGCGGCGGGGAAGAGCACCGCGACGCGCCCCGGGCGCTCCACCAGCTCGGTGCGGAGCGCGGCCAGTTCGGCGCGGGCGCCCTCCGCCAACAGGTCTCCGACGTCCACCACGGTCCCGCTCCCTCCGGTCCGGCCACCCGTGCCGCTCACTCCCGTGCGCCCCGTGCCTCTCACTCCGGCGCACCCCGATCCGTCACGACCCGGGCCCAGGCGGCGTCCAGCGCTCGCTTGGAGCGCTCCGCGACCAGCGGCGCCGCGTGTCCGTGCCGGGGCAGCTCCACCGAGGCCAGCCCCCTGTACCCGGCGCGGTCCAGGGCGCCCAGTACCCCGGCCAGGTCGAGGTCGCCCTCACCGAACTCCAGGTGTTCGTGCACGTGCGGGCGCATGTCGTCCAGTTGCACGTTGGCGATCAGGCCCCCGGCCCGGGCCACCGTGCCCTCGGGGCCGTCGGGTTCGTTGCACACCCCGTGCCCCACGTCCAGCGTCACCCTGAGCCGCGCGGGGTCGCCCAGTGCGCGCCGCAGCTCCAGGACGTCCTCCAGGCGCTCCGCGAACATGCCGGGCTCGGGCTCGAAGGCCAGGTCCACGCCGAGCTCGTCCGCCGTCACCAGGACCTTCTCCACCCCGGAGAGGAGCCGGTCGCGCCCCTGCTCCCGCGTGGCACCGGCGGGCAGGATTCCCGACCAGAAGGACACCGCCTCCGCCCCGAGGCTGTGGGCGACGCGCACCGCCCGGCGCAACAGGTCCACCCGCACGTCGCGGTCCCGGTCGGAGACCAGGGTGGGTTCGTGCTTGCGGCGCGGGTCCAGCAGGTACCGGGCACCGGTCTCCACGACCACCGCCAGTCCCAGCGCGTCCAGCCTGCGGGCCACCGCCGCCACGCGGGCGTTCACGTCCAACGAGAACGGGTCCAGGTGCGGGTGGTCCAGGGTCAGCCCCACCCCCTCGTACCCGAGGTCCGCGATGATCGCCAGGGCGTCGTCCAGCCGGTGGTCCCAGAACCCGTTCGTCCCGTACCCCAGCCTGAGGTGTTCGCTCATGTCACCGACACCGCCCGGGCCGCCCGCGCGGTGACCGGGGCCCCGGCCGCGAGCGCGCAGGCCGTCCCCACCGCCCCGTAGCGGGACAGCAGCGCCGCCTGGAGCGGGATCATCCCCCGGATGCCGGTCCCGGTCGCCTCGCGCGCGTGGTCGGCGCTCGGTTCGGCCAGCGCCCGGGCCTGGGCCAGTCCGACCGTGGTCGCGAACGAGCCCGCGAAGGCGCCGGCGGCCAGCTCGCCCACCGAGCCGCGCGCGGTGGCGGGAGCCGTGCGTGACGGGTACGCCGCCACGAGGGCGCCGGTCAGGGTGCAGGCCAGTGCCCCGGCGGCCACCTCCGGTCGGGTGCCGTGGACCTCGCCCCGGCTCAGCGTCGTCACCCCGTAG
This sequence comes from Nocardiopsis eucommiae, assembly GCA_018388625.1. GTDB lineage: Bacteria > Actinomycetota > Actinomycetes > Streptosporangiales > Streptosporangiaceae > Nocardiopsis > Nocardiopsis eucommiae. The sequence continues at coordinate 704,562 of CP074402.1, forward strand.
GTGTGCACCGCCATCGCGGCGGCGGGCAGCATCGCCGCGCCGGTCCGGTCACCGGCGCCCAGCAGCACGTCCAGCCCCCGGTTGACCGCCATGCCCAGCGGGGCCAGCGGCGTGGGCTTCAGGACGAGGTCGTAGGTCCACACGGTGGTGGCGAGCGCGGACGCCACCAGGGCGGACCGACCGCCCCCGGCCAGCGCCGCGATCCCCACCCCGGCCGCCGTGAGCCCGGTCGCCACCGCCAGGGCCCCACCCGGAGTCACCTCCCCCGAGGGGAGCGGGCGTTCGGGGCGCTCGACCGCGTCCAGGTCGCGGTCGGCGTAGTCGTTGAGGGCCATCCCGGCCCAGTACAGGCAGACCGAGGCGGCGGGCAGCGCCCAGGCGCGGGGCCGGCCCAGCCGACCGGCCGCGGCGGCACCGGTGAGGGAGTCACCGAGCACGGTCAACGCGGCGGGCAGGCGCACCAGCCGCGCCAGGGACCTCAGCTTCCGACTCATCCGCGCCCCACCCCTCCGCCGGACCGGCGCACCAGGCGGTGAGCGCCTCCCACTGCGCGGCCAGCCCGTGCACGTCGCTCCCGGCCGGGTCCTTGAAGAAGAACCCGAGCTCCGGGACGGGACCCGCGCGGCCCGTCCGGTGGGCGTGGGCGGCCAGCCGGGCCAGGTCCAGGACCAGTGGCGCGGCCAGCGCCGAGTCGTAGCCGGACCAGGTGAACTGGAGGCTCATCCGGGCACCCAGGAACCCCTCGAAGGACACGTGGTCCCACGCGGTCTTGGCGTCGCCCAGGTCGGGCACGTAGTCGATGTGCAGGGGCCCGTCCACCGGATGCCCCAGCAGGTGCTCCAGGCCCCGGGCCTTGGAGGCGGTCTTGCTGTCGTTGCTGGCGGGGTCGGACAGGGTCGCCCCGTCACCGCCGCCCAGGAGGTTCGTGGAGGACCACGAGCGCACACGCAGCGCCCGCGCCGCGAACATCGGCGCCAGGACGCTCTTGACCAGGGTCTCCCCGGTCTTGCCGTCCGAGCCCGCCCACGGCAGCCCCAGCTCCTCGGCCAGGGCCGCGAGCGCGGGCGGGCGCGGCCCCGCGTTCGGGGTGAACTCCACGAAGGAGCACCCCGCCCGCAGGGCCGCGTACGCGTAGACCGAGCTCGCCGGGATCCGTGCGGTCCCCGCCTCCAGGGCGGCCTCCAGCAGATCGGGCGCCGCGAGCTCGGGAACCCGTTCCGGAGGGGGCTCGGTACTGGACAGGTCGACCACCACGACGCGCTCCACGGCCTCGCGTTCCGCGAAGGCGCGCAGGTCCCGCTCCAGGCGGTCCGTGTCGCGGCGGGAGAACCCCTCGGGACGCGGATCCACACCCCGGCGGACGCGCCGGTCCACGGCGTCGAGCTCCTCAGCGAAGGCCTCCGGGAGGTGCGGCGGGATCACACCCGACCTGGCCAGCGGCTCCGCGCTCTTGGACAGGTGGGTGTCCGCGACGTCGTGTCCGCCGAAGACCAGGTCGCCGAGGCGGGGCAGGCCCGCCTCGGCGAACTCCGGGCGCTCGGTCACGCACCCCGTCCGCTCGGCGGCGCCCGCCCGCACGGCCAACGCGCCCAGGACGGCCGTGGTGGCGACCGAACCGCGCGCCCCGACCAACCACACTCCGATGCGTGTCATGTGCTCCCCTGATGGTTGTCGTGCTCGTCCCGGTGGACCTCGGGTCAGTGGCCGTCGTGTCCGGGCGGCGGGCCGTCCCCGGTCGCCCCCTCGCCCTCCTCGGCCTCGTCCGGCTGGAGGGCTCCGCTGCCGGGTTCGGAGGGCAGGTACAGGTGGATGTGGCCGTGCCCGGCGTCGACGCTGACCATGTCGAGCTGGGTGGCCGCCACCGACCAGGCCGTGACCGCCTGGTCGCGGAGGTCGGCGGCGAGGTCGAGCAGCTCGGTCCGCTGGTCCCCGTCGGCCTGCGCGGCGGCCTGGTAGGCGCTCACCGCCGAACCGAGCAGGTCCACCGAGCCGTCCAGCCCGGCGAGGGTGACGTTGAAGTCGGTCCGGCCGGAGTCGTCGAGTGTGAAGTGGGCCCCGGCGTCGCGGACGGTGCCGAGCCAGCCGTCGATCTCCTCCTCGTCCGGGAAGTCCTCGGAGGGCGCGGAGCCGTCGGCGGGCAGGACCCCGTTCAGGGACTCCAGGGCCGGGACCAGCTCCTCGTGCGCGGCCCTGGTGTGGCCGATCAGGCTGGACACCTGGTCCACGTGGCGGGTGTCGGCGGAGGCCTCCAGCTCCGCCACCCGGGCCGGGTCCGGGGTGACCTGGTCGTCCCCGCTCCCGAAGAAGAACACCACTGAGGCGACGACGGCGCCGACCAGCAGCACGGAGCCGCCGGTCAGCCACCAGGTGGTGGGATTGGAATTCGCGGAGTGGACCCCTTGGTCCGGTCCGGGGAGGGGGTCTTCCCCTGCTGGCTGCTCAAGGGATCGGTGCTCACGGGCACCTCCTGTCAGGTTGACACTGGCCGGGTCACGGGCGGCGCGTGCCGTGCGAGCGACGCCGCGGGGGTGTGGCGGGGCCGGGGTCCGGCCCCGCCACGGTTCGTCGCGTTACTGCTGATCCGGGACTACTCGGGTGGTGCGGTCAGGTGTTCGAGGCCGTCGGCCAGGCGCCCCAGCTCCTCTCGGGTGTCGGGGTCGGCCACGGTCTCGGCGGTCGTCCGGAACCGGTCGAGCGAGCGTCCGGCCTGCGCGGGCCGGCCCGCGTCCACGTGGTGCTCGGCCAGCTCCAGCTGACGGGTGAGACGGGTGGCCTCCGAGAACGTCAGTCCGCCCGCCTCGGCCAGTTCCCCGACCCGTTCGTGGACCTCGGCGAAGGTGAACGCCTCCGTCTCGTCCTCCAGGTCGGTGACCTGGACGTCGCGGAACCACACGAGGTCGTTCGCGCCGTGGTTCTGGAGCCCGACGCGTCCGGCCGAGAGGTCACGGGCCGGGTCGGTGCTCTCGAACTCGTTGACCAGCTCGCCGTTGATCCACACGCGGATCATCGGGTCGTCGACCTCGATCTCCATCGTGTTCCACTCGCCCACGACCTCCGGGTGGGAGGAGGCGGCCTGGAACGTGTAGACGGCCCCGGTTTGGGTGAGGGGGTCACCGTCGGGGGCGCCGTACGGATCGATCTGGATCTCGTAGCCCTCGTTGACCGCGACCCACGGGTCGTCGCCCGGGTCGGGGAAGCCGACGAAGACACCGGAGTTGTCGGACTCCTCGTGGGTGAGGTAGTCCAGCTTCATCCGGTACGAGCCGAGCTCGTCCTCGTGCCAGAGCAGGCCCATGCCGCCCTCGGTCTGGAGGACGCACCCGTCACCGTCGTCGACGATCTCGAAGCTCCCCGGTCCGGCCATGTTCCAGCCGTCCAGGGACTCGCCGTCCCACAGGGCGCGGTAGCCGTCGTCGAGGTTGGGCGGCGCGCACTCCACGGGGGCGGGTTCGTCCCCGACCGTGATGGTGTGCGTGGCGGAGGTGCCGGTACGCCCCTCACCGTCGGTGGCCACGGCGCTGACCGCGTACTCGCCGTCCGGGACGTCGGTCCAGGAGGCCTCGTAGGGGCCCTCGGCCACCGTGGCGACCGGCTGCCCGTCCACGAGGAACTCCACCTCCTCGATCCCGGCGTCACCGTGGTCGGTGACGTCCGCCGCGAGGGGACGTCCTCGCCCGACCCGAAGGTCGCGCCGTCGGCCGGGCTGGTCAGCTCGGTCTCGGGCCCGTCCTCGTGTCCGCCGTCGTGGTCCGCGTTCACGTCGAAGTAGTTGACGTTGAACAGCGCCTCGTCCCCGGCCCCGTCGTTGACGAAGACGAGGTGGAGGTCGATGGTGCCGCCGGGGTCGGTGACGTCGTCCATCGTGACGTCGGTCCACTCCTGCCAGCCGCCGGTGGGGGCGACGTCGACCGAGCCGACCAGTTCACCGTCGGGTGAGTCGGCGCGGGCCTCGATGGTGCCGCCCGCCCCGTCCGAGGCCACACGGAAGCCGATCTGCTCGACGCCGTGCAGGTTGACCGGGTCGTAGGAGACCCAGCTGCCGTGGTGGATGCCGCCGAGGTTGCGCAGGCCCCCGTTGGGGTCCTCCGTGGTGTCGGTGACCACGCCCTCGGAGCCGGTGAAGTACTGCGCCTGCATCCGCGACGGGTTGAGCTTGACCCCGTCGCTGCCGGTGAGCGCCGGGACGCCGTCCCCGCCGTGGTCGGTGTACTCGGCCTGGAGGACCCAGAAGATGTTCATGTCGTGGCCGTGACCGCCGTCGGTCCCGGTGACGCTCACACCCTCACAGCCCTCGTACTGGGTCCAGGGGTGTGCGTGGGTGTCGTGGCCCAGCGACGAGGTGACCTCCACCTCGGCGCAGTCGATGCCGTCCCCGATGGACCCGTCCTCGGCGTCCTCCACGGTCACGTCGAACGGGATCTCGTCGCCCCAGTCGAAGAACTGACCGTCCCGGGGGTGTCGAAGGCGACCTCGGGCGCGGTGTTGCCCGCGGTGATGGTCACCGTGGCCGTGCCCGTGCGCTCCTCGGAGTCGGTCACCGTGAGGCTGACGTTGTACCGGCCCGCCTCCTCGAAGGTGTGCGTGGGCGCGGGGTCGGTCGAGGTCGTGCCGTCCCCGAAGTTCCACGCGTAGTCGAAGGCCAGGCCCCCGGGGTGGAAGGAGTCCTCACCGGAGAACTCGACGGTCAGCGGTGCCGGGCCGGAGGTGGCACTGGTGCCGATCCGGGCCACCGGGCTGTCTCCGGAACCGGAGTAGTCGATGCGGGAGATCGCCGAGTCCGCGGACCCGCCGAACCAGCCGGAGCCGTACTCCAGCACGTACAGGGCGCCGTCCGGGCCGAACTCCATGTCCATGGGGTTGGCCAGGTCGATGTCCGGGACGGTCTCGGTGATGTCGAGGACGCCGCCCTCGTCGTCCAGGTGCACCTGCTTGATCCACTGGCGGCTCCACTCGTACAGCAGCGGGACGCCGTCGTAGTACTCGGGCCACTTGTTCTCGGAGTCGAGCTCCGGGTCGAAGTCGTAGGCCGGGCCGCCCATCGGGGCGCCGCCGCCGGTGCCCAGGTGCGGGAACTCCTCGGACTCGTCGTAGCCGTACCAGATCGCCGCCGGGGTGACCGGGGGCAGCTCCGTCAGACCGGTGTTGCGCGGCGACTCGTTGACCGGGGCGTCGCAGTCGAACGCCTCCCCGGAGGTGCCGGACCCGAAGTCGTACTTGTTGTAGGCGGAGTTGTTCCCGATGCAGTACGGCCAACCGATGTTGACCGGCTCGGTGATGTGGTGCCAGGTGACCGTGTTCTCCGGGCCGCGTTCGGGGTCGGCCACGGGGAGTCCGGGCCGTAGTCGGCCAGGTAGACGCTGCCGTCGTTCTGGTCGACGGAGAACCGGAACGGGTTGCGCAGACCCATCGCCAGGATCTCGGGACGGGTCAGGTCCGCGTCGGAGGTCTCGGGCGGGAACAGGTTGCCCTCGGGGATGTCGTATCCGCCGTCCTCGTCGACCGCGATGCGGATCAGCTTGCCGCGCAGGTCGTTCGTGTTGCCGGAGCTGCGCTGGGCGTCGAAGGCCGGGTTGCGGCTCTCGCGCTCGTCGTGCGGGCTGAACCCGTCCGAACCGAAGGCGCTGGTGTCGTCGCCGGTGGAGAGCAGGAGGTTGCCGTCGGGGTCGAAGTCGATGTCGCCGCCGACGTGGCAGCACATGCCCCGGGTGGCCTCGACCTCCAGGATCACCTGCTCGCTCTCCAGGTCCAGCGAGGGTTCGTCACCGTCCACGAACTGGAAGCGCGAGAGGTTGTTGTGCGCCTCGAAGGGCTCGAAGTCCTCCGCGGAGCCGTTCTCCGGTGCGGCGCCCGAGGGGACGCCGTCGATCACGGGCGCGTAGTAGAGGTACACCCACCCGTTCTCCTCGAAGTCCGGGTCGAGCGCGATGCCCTGGAGCCCGTCCTCGTCGTGGTCGTAGACCGGGACGTCCGCGAGCGCGTTGGTGCTGTAGGTCTCGGGGGACCACATGGACACCTGGCCGTTGCGGGAGGTGTGCATGATCCGGCCGTCGGGGAGCACGGCCATGCCCATCGGCTCGCCGACGTTCTCCTCGCCCTGGGCGAGCGTGACCTTCTCGAAGTTGTCCCACTGGGTGGCGCCGCAGTCGCCCTCGACCTGTCCGGCGGCCCACTGGAGTCCTCCGAGCAGGTGGGCGGTGAACTCCGGCTCCGAGTACGACTCGACGGTGTGGCCGCCGCCGGTGTACCAGGACCTGCCGCCGTCGTACACCTGGCACCAGGCGATCGGGTGGTCGAAGCCCATCTGCCCGGCCGGGTCGACGACGTCCTCGTAGGAGGCCTCGTTCAGGCCCGCCAGGACGTGGACGTCGCCGCGCGGGCTGACGTCGTAGTCGTACCACTCGTCGTGCCGGTCCCAGCTCGCCGGAAGCATGGACGTGGAGGGGTGGGCGCGGTCGTTGACCATCACCTCGGCGTCCTGGGTGCCGGGCGGGTGGCTGGCGAAGTAGGCGCCGACCAGGTCGCCGTACCACTCCCAGTCGTAGTGGGTGTCGGAGGCGGAGTGGACGCCGACGTAGCCGCCGCCGGCCTGGACGTACTCCTCGAACGCGGCCTGCTGGCCCTCGTCCAGGACGTCACCTGTGGTGGAGAGCCAGATGACCGCGTCGAAGCGGGCCAGGTCCTCCGGGTTGAAGATGTCGGCGTCCTCGGAGTGCTCGGTCTCGAAGCCGTGCTCCTCGGCCAGCGCCTCGTAGAGGGCGACGCCGTACGGGATGGAGTCGTGTCGGAAGCCGGTGGTCTTGGAGAAGATGAGCGCGGTGAACGGCTCCTCCTCCACGGCGTCGGCCTGGGCCGGGACCGACGTCAGCCCGAGGGCCAACGCGATGCTCGCCGTCAGCGCGCCCAGCGTTCGTAGGGGTCTCTTGATCACGGGAAACCTCACCTGGGGGTGGGGGGTCGATGAGTCCGTGCGGCGTGCCGGCGCCGACGGCAGGGACGGTGGGCCGCGTACGGCGAACCGTCGGGGAGTACCTGCTATCGCGTTCGGAAGCGGGGGTGGCCGCCTCATCGGTGTGATCAGTCCACGGCGGCTCCTTTCGTCGGGGGCAGGGAGGAACCTGGGCGAGACGACTCGCTGGCATTGTGCTTGGTGGCGGTCGCGTTGACCAGGGGCCCTGGGTGACCTGTTGAGGCCCCTGGGTTCACGGTCCGTAACCGGTCCAGGTCGTCGCGGTCGAGGGTGTCTCGGCCATTCGTACAAACCTGGGCGGATCGGATCTCTGGCGCGCGCACCCTAGGGGTCCGTTCGGGGCAGGTCGACCCAGCGGCGCTCGCGGGCCGATTCCAGCACGGCCTCCGCGAGCACGGCGGCCCGCAGGCCGTCCGCGAAGACGGGGAGGCCCTCGGGTTCCCCGCCCGCCACGGCGGCTCCGGTGTCCGCTACCAGGGCGTTGAAGCAGTCCTGGTAGCCCTGCGGATGGCCGACCGGGAGGGTGACCATGCGGGCGGCGTCCGGACCGAGGCCGGGGTCGTCGCGGGAGATGATCGTCGTGTGGTCGCGCCCGCCCGCCCAGAGGGTCTCGGGGCGTTCCTGGTCGAAGCGGAGCGAGCCCTCGGTGCCGGAGACCTCCAGCACCAGCTGGTTCTTGCGGCCGGGGAGACCTGGCTGATCACGGCGGTCCCCACGGCCCCGCCCTCGGTGGAGAACTGGAGGGCGACGAGGTCCTCCGTGGTGACCGCGCGGCCCGCCTCGCCCCGGTGCTCGTTGAACCGTGAGGTCTGGGCGCTCACCGCGTTGATCCGGTCGCCGGTGACGAACTCCAGCATGTCGCACCAGTGCGAGCCGATGTCTCCGAAGGCCCGCGTGGGACCGCCGATCTTCGGATCGACGCGCCAGTTGTCCTCCTCGGGGTGGAGGAGCCAGTCCTGGAGGTAGCCGCCGTGGGCGAGGCCGATCCGGCCGACGGCGCCCGAGGCGACCCGGGCGCGGGCCTCGCGGGCCATGGGGTGGAAGCGGTAGACGAAGGGGACCACGGCGACACGGTCGGCCTCGTGCGCGGCGCGGGTGAGACCACGGGCCGTCTCGGCGTCGGTGGCCAGGGGCTTCTCGCAGACCACGTGCTTGCCCGCCGCGAGGGCGGCCAGGCTCAGGGGTGCGTGCAGATGGTTGGGGGTGCACACGTGCACCACGTCGACGTCGGGTCGGTGGATCAGTTCGAGGGGGTCGGCGTGGGCTGAGGCGAGGCCGTGGGCGGCGCGGAACTCCTCGGCCCTGGCGGGGAGGACCCGGACACGCCGACGACCTCGCCGCCGGAGGCGCGGACGGCGTGGGTGTGGACCCGGCCCATGAAGCCGGTGCCGATCACCGCGGCGCGGTAGGCCGAGGGGCGGAGTGTCCCGGCGAACCACCCAGACCTGTGACCTGTTTCACTGACATGACCGAGACGTTACGTCCGACTTATGTCGAAGGTCAAGCATAAGTTGCCGGATGTGGACAAAATAGATGGATGACGGCCACTCAATAGATCCTGTGCTTCACTGGTCCCATGACGGAAGACGCGCTGACAGCCTCACTGCGATCCCCGGCCGCCGCGGCCGTGCCGGGTGCCGGGACCCTTCTCCGGCTGCTGCGCGACGGGCGCCCACGCACCCGCTCCGAACTGGCCTCCGTCACCGGTCTGGCCCGCTCCACCGTCACCCAGCGCGTGGACGCGCTCCTGGCCAGCGGGCTCATCGGCCCGGCCGGTGAGGCCGTCTCCACCGGCGGGCGCCCGCCCACGACCTTCTCGTTCCGCCCGGACGCGCGCGTGGTGCTCGCCGCCGACCTGGGCGCCACCCACGCCCGGCTCGCCCTCACCGACATGTCGGGGACGGTGCTCGCGGAGGACCGGGCCGACATCGACATCGCGTTGGGCCCCGAACACGTCCTGGACTGGGTGGTGGACCACGGCCTCGCCCTGCTCGCCTCGGCCGGTCGCGGGACCGGGGACCTGCTCGGCGTCGGCGTGGGCCTGCCCGGACCCGTCCAGCACTCCACCGGGCGCGCGGTCAACCCGCCGATCATGCCCGGCTGGGACGGCTTCGACGTGTCCGGCCACGTGCGCGGCCGCATCGACCGGCCCGTGCTGGTGGACAACGACGTCAACATCATGGCCGTCGGCGAACACCACGTCGCCTGGCCCACCGCGAGCCACCTGCTCTTCGTGAAGGTCGCCACGGGCATCGGCTGCGGGATCGTCAGCGAGGGCAGCGTCTACCGGGGCGCCCAGGGGGCCGCGGGGGACATGGGGCACATCCACGTGCCCAGCGGAGCCGACCGGCCCTGCCGCTGCGGCAACACCGGCTGCCTGGAGGCGGTGGCCAGCGGACACGCGCTCGCGGAGGCCCTCACCGCCGAGGGGGTCCCCGCCTCGGGCGCCCGCGACGTGGTGGAGCTGTCCCGCAACGGGTCGGTCCCGGCGCTGCGCGCCCTGCGTCAGGCGGGACGCGACGTCGGTGAGGTCCTGGCCGCCTCGGTGAACATGTTCAACCCGTCGGTGATCGTCGTCGGGGGTGCGCTGGCCATGGCCGGGGACCACCTGCTCGCCGGGGTCCGGGAGGTCATCTACCAGCGCTCGCTGCCGCTGGCCACGGAGAACCTGAGCATCGCCTCGTCCAAGGCGGGCGAGAGCGCGGGCGTGATCGGCGCGGCCGTCATGGTCATCGAGCACTGCCTGAGCCCCGAGCACGCCGAGTCCCTCGTCATGGGCGCCTGACCGGAGCGGGGCCCGTGGTCGGGCCCACGCCTCGGCGGTGGATCAGGAACGGGCGAACGGGGCCCGCCACCACCAGTGCCCCTCGGGCACACCGGCCGGGACCGCCGAGGGGACGGCGTCCTCGGCCTGGGGCAGCCCCTCCCTCAGCTCCTCGTCGACGTCGTCGATGTCCTCCGGCTTGACCACGGCGAAGGCCACCGCGCCCAGGAAGCCCTCGAACAGGTTCTCCAGCATCGACCGGTACAGGCAGGCCGCGTACCACTCGGGGCCGGAAGCCAGCTGCCCGGCTCGGGACAGCGTCCTACGGATCTCCCCGCCGCGTACCCCGGCACGCTCCGCGACCGAGAGGCGCTGCTCCTGCGTGCCGACCAGGTCGGCCGAACCGATGCGGGCTCCCCACAGCAACAGCAACGACTGCTCCAAGGGGACCTCCGGGTCGGCGAGGTCGACCCGGGCCCGCTCCAGTAGTTCCCCGGGGCTGCCGGTGAAGGCGTGCACGGGACGCTGCGGGGGAGAGGGCCAGCCGTGCTCGGCCAGGTAGGCCGTGCCGTCGCCCATGATCTCCACCTGGGTCGCGAGTGTGACCGTGGCCAGAGGAGTCAGGGGGCGACCCGCTCGAAGAGCAGGCTCAACACACCCTCGTCGACGCCTCCGGACCTGGCCCGCCCTGTGCGTACGGACTCCGAGGCGGAGGCGTGGTACGAGGGGATCGGGTTCCCGCGCTCCGCCGGGGGAGTTCGTCGAGGCGGCGCATGACGTGCACCGCCGCGTTGATCGGAGAGTCGAATCCGATCCGGTCGGCGGACTCGCGCAGGGCCTTCACCACGGCCTTGGACCCGGCGCTCAGGTCGACGCGGACGCCGCCCCGCCCCAGGGCGTTCACCTCAGTGATGTCCCGCTGGAGGCGGCTCTCCACCGGGGAGCGGTTGCTGTCGGTCATCAGGAGTCCCAGTCGTCGTCGTAGTAGTCGTTGATCTTGGCGTTGATTTCGTCCTCGGTCCAGTCGTCGCGGGTGGGAACGCGCCACCACCAGTGCGACTCCGGCACCCACCAGGGGATGTCCTTGGACGGGATCGGCACGATGTCATCGGCCTTGCGGACGAAGATCGTGTCGACCGTCTCCAGTGCGTCGGAGTCGGCCGGATGCACGAGATCGGCGAAGGGGACGAAGTCATCGATGATGATCTGGATCTTCGACCGGTAGTAGCACGCGTTCGGGAATCCCTCTCCCGAGATGCGCAGGGCGTAGGTCTGGCACATGCCGTAGTAGGCCGAGAATCCGTGGCGGTTCCCGTCCTTCCTGAGGAGCCGGGCGGCCTCCTTCACGAAGTCCGGAGACCACGCACGGTCGTGGCGCTGGTTGTCCACCCACAGGGACGCGACGTCGTCCACGACCCCTGGGAAGTTCAGCGTGGAGTTCGGGGGAACGTCGTCCGCGTTCTCGCGGAGGAGTTCGAGCACCTCCTGCTCCTCGGGTCCAGCCCGCTTCATGGTCCCTCTGGTTCTGACTTGCTGTGCATGGTGAGTGCCCTGGTGTCTCCTGACTTCTTGACGAAGAGGGCGGAGAAGATCTTGTTGTGCTGGGGAGTACCGTCCTTCGGTAGTTTTCCCTGGCCTGGCGGGAGATTCCTGGAGAAGGATACGTTAACGCTGTTTGCGCCTTTCTTGAAATTCGTGACTTTCCCCTCTCTGATGGTCTTCTCCAGGCCGTTGAGGTAGGCCTCGACCGGATGGAGGCCATCGCGTTCACTGGCTGGGAGTTCCATGTAGTGCTTGCGGGCGTGGTAGGCGGTGGAGGTGTCCGGGCCCATTCCTACGATTGCGGCCTGTTTTCGGAGTGAGGCGACGATCTCCTCTTTGCTCAGAGTGATGTCGACGGACGCTGAATTTCCGGTCCGCAGTTCGTTCAACTTCTGGATGTCGGACTTGAGGGTCTGGCGAATGTCACCCTCTGAGCGAAGGATCTGGCTGGTTGCCTCCTTGAGTTGCTCCACGTTGGGAAGATGGAGATGTCTTTCTTCCACATCACTCAGAGTGGCATTGTAGAATGCCATGAAGTACTCGTACCTGTAGGCGCACTCTTTGAAGTCCGGTGCCTTTTCAAGAGAAAAGGACAATGCCTTCGCCATCGCTGGCTTCACGGCTTCAGCCTCTGGGCCGGTGGAGCCCATCTCTGGAAATTCATTATTCATGACTGCCGAACACAGCCGTTGCCAGGGTCGCTTTTCTGGATTCGCGTTCCCTCTGGTTTGAGCGATTTCTTGTTCGCTCATTCCGGCCCAGGCGAGTGCTTCAAGCATATTCTTTGCGTTGATGGCCTGGGGGTCGATGCGGTGGTCGTCTTCTGGCCTGGGGGTGTGGGTTGCATGGGGTGTCTCCGATCGGGGGTGGATCGGGTAGGAGCGGCTTCTCATGGGGGTTTTATTATCTGTTAATTCTGGGAGGTTTCTCCGGGCATCTCTTCGTCTTCGTCGTAGAAGTCGCTGAGGGAGTAGTCGTGGATCTTCTCGTCGATTTCCTGTTGGCTCATGTCGAGGCGGGTGGGGGCGCGCCACCACCAGTGTGACTCCGGTACCCACCAGGGGATTTCTTCCGGTGGGATGGGTGCGATGTCGTTGGCGTCCTTGATGTAGAGCTTGTCGACCTTCTCCAGTGCTCCGGAGTCGGCCGGGTGCATGAAGTCGGCGAAGGGTACGAATTCATCGGTGAGGATCTGGATCTTGCTGCGGAGGTAACAGGCGCTCACGAACCCGTCACCGCGTCTGCGCAGGGAGTACCTCCTGCATGCCCCGAAGTAGGCGGTGAATCCGTGGCGGTTGCCTTCCTTCCGGAGAAGCCGGGCGGCTTCCTCCACGAAGTCCGGTGACCATGCCCGGCCGCTGCGGTGGTGGTCCTCCCACAGGCGCATGAGGCTCTCGACGGCCTCCGGGAAGTTCCTGGCGCTGTCCGGGGGGACGGCGTCGGCGTTCTTCCTGAGGAGTTCGAGTGCCGCCTGTTCCTCGGGACTGAAGTCGACCATGGTCGTGGTGGCTCCGATACGTCGAAAATGGTCCGAAACGGGTACGCGTTCAATTCTGTCACGACGGCTTCGCGAAGTGCCGAGAGCTGAGCCGCGGGGAACGTCCCCTTCTCCGGAGAGGTCTTCCTCTTCCTGGTGCTCGCTGCTCCTGGCCCGCCGTGTTCGGCTGCTCGGTCTCGCACGGTGCGACGCGGGGTCGAGCTGCTTGGTTCGCGGCACGCGAAGGGGGCGGGGACCTCTCGGGTCCCCGCCCCCGGCGGTGTCACGTCCGCGGTCAGTCGTCGCGGGTGCCGTGACGGGCACGGTCCTCCTCCGCGCGCTGGGCCTCGGCGCGGCCCCGGGCCGCGTCGTACTCGGCGTCCTCCTCCATCGCGCGGTAGCGCGTGGGGTCGTACTCCCGCTGGTCGACGTCGGGCAGGACGCCCTCGTGGCGCAGCGCCGGGCCCGCCTCGCGTCTGGCCTGCCGGGGGACCCGGCTGACGACCGCGGTCCGGCCGACGCCGCGCAGCAGCGAGGCGATGGCGATACCGCAGACCAGGTTGATCAGGCCCGTCGCGACCTGGCTGGAGATCTCGGCGCCCTGTGTGAAGGGCGTGACGGCCGCGATGGCCGTGGCCAGACCGACGATCCAGCCGAAGAACGAGAGCGCCCGGGGCGCGGACAGCAGCAGCAGGTGGAGCAGTGCGGTCGCGAGCAGCGCGACCAGCCCCGCCAGGAGCGCGTAACCGACCGTCCCGGCGTCACCCAGGTTCCCGGCCTCCTCCGGTGCCAGCACCGGGACGCCGAAGACCCCGCGAACCACCAGGGTTCCGGCGAAGATGACCAGAGCGGCGACCACCGCGGTGGCCAGACCGCCGGACCACAGCCGGGTCACGTTGACGGCTCGTTCACTTCCGATTTCGTTCATACCGATATCCCCAAAATAGGGCTCGAACTCGGTCGTAGGCCACATACCCGCAGCTCCGCAGCGGTAACCCACGCGTGGAACACTGTGGGTATGGCTCCTTTCGCGCACGCTCGCGTCGATCTCGACGCGATCACCTCCAACGCCCGGCTGCTCCGTGAACTGGCCGGGGGACGCCCTCATGGGGGTGGTCAAGGCCGACGGTTACGGCCACGGGATGCTTCCCGCCGCGCGCGCCCTGATCGCTGGCGGCGCCGCGTGGCTGGGGACCGCGCTCATCAAGGAGGGGCTGGAGCTGCGCCGGGCCGGGATCACCGTGCCCGTCCTGTCCTGGATCATCCCGCCGGGCGAGCCCGTGGGGAGGCGATCGAGGCCGACATCGACCTCGGTGTCAGCGACCGCGCCGTGCTGGACACGGTGATCTCCGAGGCACGTCGCCTGGGCCGGGTCGCGCGGGTCCAGCTGAAGGCGGACACCGGGCTGAACCGGGGCGGCGTGAACCGGGGCGACTGGGCCTCCGTGGTCGAGGCCGCGGCGCTCGCGGAGCGGGAGGGCAGCGTCCGGGTCACCGGAGTGTGGTCGCACTTCGCCTGCGCGGACGAGCCCGGCCACCCGTCGATCCAGGCGCAGCTGGACGTGTTCCACGAGGCGCTCCTGGTGGCCGACAAGGCGGGGCTGACCCCGGAGGTCCGGCACATCGCGAACTCGGCCGCGCTGCTGACCCTGCCGGAGGCTCGGTTCGATCTGGTGCGGGCCGGAATCGCGAGTTATGGACTCTGCCCGATCCCCGATTTGGACGTGCCCGAATTGCGGCCCGCGATGACCCTCGAATCGAAGGTCGCGCTCACCAAACGCGTCCCCGCAGGCAGCGGCGTCTCCTACGGCCACCGGTACGTCACCCAGGAGGAGACCACCCTGGCCCTCGTCCCGCTCGGCTACGCGGACGGGGTGCCCCGCGCCGCCACCAACCGGGGCCCGGTCCAGCTGGGCGGCGCCCGCCGCACCATCGCGGGAACAGTCTGCATGGACCAGTTCGTTGTGGATGTGGGAGACGACCCGGTGAGCGCGGGCGACCTCGCGGTCCTGTTCGGGGACCCCAGCCGGGGCGTGCCCACCGCGCAGGACTGGGCCGACGTCCTGGACACCATCCCGTACGAGATCATCACGCGGATCGGTTCCCGGGTGCCCCGCGAGTACGTCGGCTGACGGAGTCCCCGATATCGGTCACGAACCTTCCCCACCCGGCCTAACCTGGGTGAAGAGGGACCTTCGGCGCGCTCCGACGCTGACCACCACACGGACCAACCTGTGAGAGCGATGACAGACACCACAGCCACCACCGCGTCCCACGTCCACGCGGTCACCGCCGCGACGGACGAGGACATGCGCGTTCTGGGCCGTGACCTGGCCGCACTCTCCCGCCCCGGGGACCTGCTGATCCTCTCCGGGCCGCTGGGAGCGGGCAAGACCACCCTCACCCAGGGGCTCGGACAGGGCCTCGGCGTGCGGGGCTCGGTCACCTCGCCCACCTTCGTCATCTCCAGAATCCACCCGTCCCTGGTCGGCGGGCCCGCCCTGGTGCACGTGGACGCCTACCGGCTCGGCGGCCCCGACGAGGTGGACGACATCGACCTGGACATGACCCTGGGCGAGTCCGTCACCGTCGTCGAGTGGGGTGAGGGCGTGGCCGAGGGCCTGGCCGACGACCGCCTGGAGATCCGGATCGAACGCCACCCCGACGACACCCGCACCGTCCACCTGCGCCCCGTCGGCGCGCGGTGGACCGACATCGACCTGCCCGGCACCGCCGCCGGGAACGGATAGGCGGAACTCCCGTGCTGCTCCTGGCCTTCGACACCGCCACCCCGGCGGTCACCGCCGCCATCGGGGAGACCACCCCCGACGGCTCCTTCCTGCTGCGCGCCAGCGCCAGCTCGGTGGACGCCCGCCGCCACGGCGAGCTCCTCGCGCCCACCATCCAGAACCTGCTCACCGAGTCCGGGCTCGTGCTGGGCGACCTCGACCACATCGCGGTCGGCATGGGCCCCGGCCCCTACACCGGCCTGCGCGTGGGCCTCGCCACCGCCCACGCCCTCGCCGACGCGCTGGACGTCCCCTGCCACGGGGTCACCACCCTGGACGCCCTGGCCTTCGCCACCCGGAGGACCGAGCCGTTCCTGGGCATGACCGACGCCCGCCGCAAGGAGGTGTTCTGGGCGCGCTACGACGACCACCTCACCCGGGTGGGCGAGGTGCGGGTGGACCGGCCCGCCGAGATCGACACCGGCGGCCTGCCGCTGGTCGGGGACGGCGCCCGCATGTACGCCGACGTGCTGGGCGCGGAGGACACCGCCGCCCTGGAACCCCTCCACCCGGACGCCGCCGCCATGGCCGAGCTCGCCCTGCTGCGCCTGCACCGTGGCGAGAAACTGGCCGAACCCGCCCCGCTCTACCTGCGCCGTCCCGACGCGGTCGAGCCCGGAGCCCCGAAGAAGGTGCGCCAGTGGGTGAGGTGACCGCGCCGGTGGCGCTGCGCCAGATGACCGCCGCCGACGTTCCGGCCGTCATGGACCTGGAACGCGCCCTGTTCCCGCTCGACGCCTGGACCGAGGGCGTGCTCCGCGACGAACTGGCCGAGGCCGCCACCCGCCACTACGTGGTGGCCGAGTCCGAGACCGGGCTCCTGGGCTACGCCGGACTGCGGTTCGTCCCGCCCGAGGGCGACGTCCAGACCATGGCCGTCGCGGAGACCGCGTGGGGGAGGGGGATCGGCCGGGCACTGCTCACCGAACTCCTCGACCAGGCCGCCGCGCGCGGTGTCACCCACATGTTCCTGGAGGTCCGCTCGGACAACCCGCGCGCCCAGGACCTGTACACACGTTTCGGCTTCGAGGCGATCGGCGTGCGCCGGGGCTACTACAAGGGGGCGGACGCGATCGTCATGCGCCGTGTCGCGGAGAAGGGGAGCCATGAGTGAGCCGTTGATCCTGGGGATCGAGTCGTCCTGCGACGAGACCGGCGTGGCGCTGGTCCGGGGGTGCGAGCTGCTGGGCGAGTCGGTGGCCTCCAGCGTCGACCAGCACGTGCGGTTCGGCGGTGTGGTGCCCGAGGTGGCCAGCCGCGCCCACCTGGAGGCGATGACCCCCACCGTGCGCCGCGCCCTGGACTCCGCCGGGGCGAAGCTGTCCGACGTGGACGCCGTCGCGGTGACCGCCGGGCCCGGGCTCGCCGGTGCCCTCCTGGTCGGCGTCTCCGCCGCCAAGGCCTACGCGATGGCGCTCGGCAAGCCCCTCTACGGGGTCAACCACCTCGTCGGACACGTCGCCGTGGACCAGCTGGAGCACGGTCCCCTGCCCAAGCCCTCGATCGCCCTCCTGGTCTCCGGCGGGCACACGTCGCTGCTGCTGGTCAACGACCTGGCCACCGACGTGGTCTCGCTCGGTGACACCGTCGACGACGCCGCCGGGGAGGCCTACGACAAGGTCGCGCGTCTGCTGGAGCTGCCCTACCCGGGCGGCCCGCCCATCGACCAGGCGGCCCAGCGGGGCGACCCGAAGGCGATGCGCTTCCCGCGCGGCAAGTGGGGCGACGGCACGTACGACTTCTCCTTCTCCGGGCTGAAGACCGCCGTGGCCCGCCACGTGGAGGACGCCGAACGCCGGGGCGCCCCGTTGGTGGTGGCCGACATCGCCGCCGCCTTCCAGGAGTCCGTGGTGGACGTGCTCACCCGCAAGGCGGTCGACGCCTGCGTGGAGCACGGCGTGAGCACCCTGGTGATCAGTGGCGGAGTGGCCGCCAACTCGGCGCTGCGCGTCCTGGCCGAACAGCGCTGCCAGGAGGCCGGGATCGAGCTGCGTGTCCCACGGCCCCGTCTGTGCACGGACAACGGCGCGATGATCGCCGCCCTGGGCGCCGAGGTGGTCGCGGCGGGCCTGCCGCCGTCCACCCTGGACCTGGCCACGGACACCTCGCTGCCCGTGGAGTCCCCGCTGGCCGTGTAGTCACCGAGCCCCGCCGGTCACCGGACCGGCGGAGCCGAGGTCTCTTCGACACCGGCCCGGCGCACCCTGCGGGGAACTGCGCCGGGCCGCTGTGGTTGGGTGCCGGTATGTTCGCGATCTCGGCTGCACGCATCTCGTTCGACGACCCCCTGTCCGGTCTGGAGGCCGGTGAGCGGCCCGACCCCGCGCCCCGCGAGGGGTGGACCACCGTCCGGGTCAGGGCCGCCGCGCTCAACCACCACGACCTCTGGAGCCTGCGCGGGGTCGCGCTGAGCGAGGACCGCCTCCCGATGGTCCTCGGCGGGGACGCCGCCGGGATCGACGAGGACGGCAACGAGGTCATCGTGCACGGGGTGGTCCGGGAACCGTCGGAACCGGGCCGCTCACCGCGCTTCTCCCTCCTCTCGGAGATCCACGACGGAACCCTCGCGGAGAAGGTGCTGGTCCCCCGCGCGAACCTCGTCCCCAAACCCCCGGAGCTGTCCTTCGAGGAGGCGGCCTGCCTGCCGACCGCCTGGCTGACCGCCTACAGCATGCTCTTCGGCAAGGCCGACCTGAGGCCCGGTTCCACGGTCCTCGTGCAGGGCGCCGGTGGAGGGGTCTCCGCCGCCCTCGTCGCGATGGCCGCGCGGGTCGGGCACCGCGTGTACGTCACCAGCAGGAGCGAGGAGAAGCGCGCCCGCGCCCTCGGGCTGGGCGCCCACGCCGCGCTGCCCTCCGGGGAGCGGCTCCCGGAGAAGGTGGACGTGGTCTTCGACTCGGTCGGACAGGCCACCTGGCGGCACTCCCTCCACTCGCTCAAGCCCGGTGGCGCCGTCGTCACCTGCGGGGCGACCAGCGGCGACGCCCCCTCCGCCGAGCTCGCCCGGGTCTTCTTCCTCCAGCTGCGGGTGCTCGGCTCGACCATGGGCACCAAGGAGGAACTGGTCGCCCTCACCGAGATGTGCGTACGCACCGGGCTGCGTCCCGTGATCGACCGGGTGCTGCCGCTCGGGGACGCCCGCGAGGCCTTCCGGGCGTTGGCGGCCGGTGAGCAGTTCGGCAAGATCGTCCTCGTGCCCTAGCCGGTCCGGGATCCGAAGGCCCTGAACCATCGGGGCCTTCCGAGCGTCTACTGACTGACTGGGGAGTGCCACGGTCAGCCGGGAACGGTTCCCGGCGCGTGAGGGAGGGGCGTGAGCACATGTCGGGCGAAGTGGCGGCCAACACCAGGGACGCCGACGGCGGGGGCGAGCAGTCGCAGAACGCCGCCTCCTACCTACGGGAACTGCCACGCGACTTCCAGGAAGCCGTCGACGAGGCCAGGCGTCTGCTCAACCACGACCCGACGATCGGCGGCTGGGACGGCTTCGGCGAGGAGCACGGCACCCACATGGAGCAGGTCCAGACGCACGCCGCGACGCTCGCGACGAACATCCGCAGCGGTGCCAGCCGGGTCAGCAGCACGGACCAGTCGGCCGAGGACGACTTCACGGATGGCAGGGCGCAGGCCCCCATCGACGGTTTCCAGCACCTCAACCCCAACATCCAGGTGAACCGGTAGGCGGTCCGGTCCAGGAAGATTCGGGAGTCACAGACGTGTCTCTACTGAACTACACCGAATGTGAGTTCGACGCGGGGCAGATCGAGAAGGCCCGGGACGAGTTCCAGGCGTTGCACGCCAAGATCGCGGGAAGGTCCGAGGGGTACGAGTCGATCACGTCCCGAGTGGGCAGTGAGTTCAGCGACCTCATCGGTGACGGACTGAAGAGGCTCGCCACTGAGAACCAGGCGGCCTGGGGCAGCGCTCTCCTGGCCTGCCTGCACGGCTACGGCGTCCTCGACAAGACCCTCACGGACACCAACTGGTACGAAGCGCGGATCGCCGACGTCAAGTACCGGCTCAGCTCGGCCGTGAACGCCATTCCCTCGGTGGAACAGGACAGCTACACCCGGGTCGAGTCCGTCAGGAGGTCCTTCGACGCCGAGGCGCGCACCCTCTGGACGAAGTTCGAGGAACGGTGCCAGGAGACCGAGGACACGCTGAAGGACGGGCCGACGCCGCAGCGCATCCGTCAGCTCTCCGAGGGCGGCCACTTCGGCGACAACCAGCAGATCGGCTACCGGACCACCGGCGACATCAACTACTACGTCGTCGATGAGGACTTCAACACCGCCGTGCTCACGGTCCACCTGTTCGACGCGGTCTTCCGCGGTCACGACGGCAGCATCGACATGCTGAAGACGGACCCGATGACTCTCGCGCTCCTGGAGAACATGATCCTCCGGGCAGAGCAGGCCCGGGAGTCCGGCACCGAACTGAGTGCTGGGGAACTCGCCTATCTACAGAGCGTCTATGACGTCCTCGGTCGCGACGGCAGGGGGCACGAGCCGGGGTTCCTGTGGTTCATGGGGGAGGTGGCCGACAGCGACCACATCGACGACGAGCTGCGCGCGACCATCCAGCGACGGCTGGCGGACGGCATGCTCGTGCTCTCCGACGAGGAGGTCGGCGGCGGCATGTCGCGTCTCCCCGAGGACGTGCGCCGGGCCGCCGTGGGACCGGACCGGATCGAGCCCTCCCGGGAGGGGACGACCCCGGTATCGACGTGTCGAGCTACTCCGGGTGGTCGAACGACTGGCAGGACCTGAGCGAGTTCCTGACGCACTCCGACCCCGAACTCCAGGGGGCACGGAGTTCTCGACGAGCCTGTTGCGCACCGGCTCCGACATGCTCCTGCGCAGCACCCTCGACGGGGTCCCGCCGGTGGAGACCTTCCAGGACGTGATCGAGGTGGCCACCCGCAACAAGGAGGCCAACCACGTCATCCTCACCGGTGAGGGGTCGGACGGAAAGAACTATCCGGTGCACGAGAACCACGAGCACCTCACCCCGGCCCGGATGGTGGAGAACCTGTACACCATTCCGTGGCCCGACGAGGGCGAGGCGGTCCGCGGGCTCACCGACTGGATCTCCGCGGACGCGGACTCCGACTCCCAGGAGGACCGCGACCGCGCCGGGAGGTCGGCGAGCGCGCTGATCGAGATCCTGACCACCACGGAGAACGAGGACGGCGACAACCCGTTCCTGGACACGGCGGTGGGCGGCAGGGACTACCAGCCCTCGGTCGCCGAGATCAACCCCGAGGTGCTCAAGAGCCTGGCGTCGGTGTACGGCGCCTACCTGGACGACATCTCCATCGACGCGAACGAGCGGGGCTACCGGGCGGCTGCGGGCGGCGATGACGACCAGGACGACCTCCACCTCTTTCACAGGGGCGGTGAGATGGCGCTTCACCTGCCGCAGGAGGAGCACGAGAAGTTCCTCCAGCTCCTGCTCTCCAATGAGGAGTACTCCGCGCCGATCGTCAGCCTGGTCGAACACCAGGAGCGCAGGATTCTCAACGCCCACCTCGACAAGGACACGCTCGGCGACAAGGTCGGCGGTGCCGGAGCCGCGGACCTGCGGTCCGCCATGTCCAACGCGCTCATCGCCGAGTACATGGATCGGCACGACGACGTCGAGACGGCCCGTGAGAAGGCCAACCAGATGGTGCAGACCGGGTACAACATCGTCATCGCCTCCACCGTGCAGTCAGCGGGTTCCAAGGCGACCCCGGCCGGTATCGCTGTGGAGACCCTGCTGCGCCTCATGGAACAGCCGGTCAAGGACTACTACGACGACAAGTACGAAGAGAGCATCGGCTTCACGTACATCAAGGACATGGACGAGCACCTCCTCAACAACCCGTCGAACATTCGGGACCACGCCAACCTCCAGGTCCTCCAGAGCATGTGGGACCGGGGCATGGTCGACGAGGAGACGCTGGAGGACAAGGGACTTCTGATCAGGCACGGCGACGAGAGGCGTCTGCCCACCAGCACGGTGGAGTGGGACAGCGCGGCCACGGGGTACGTGTCCAGGGTCGATACCCTCATCAACGAGATCGACCCTGAGCTGGGCGATCGGGCCGCGACCTACATCCAGCACTTCCAGGAGCGGTACGAGCAGGGGGCTGCCCCGGAGTGGGGCGGGAAGAAGAAGCACTGACCGCCGAGGCACTCCGCTCGGCCTCCTGACGAGATGAGGGGCCCGGGGCGGTCACCGCCCCGGGCACCTCACGCTGACGTGGGGTTACTCGTCGTCGTCCTCGTCGCGGCGGCGCTTCTTCTTGCCGTCGCGGCCCGGGCGCAGCAGCGCCTCGGCCAGGGCGAGCACGGTCTCCTCCAGCGAGGAGAACCGCTTGGTGATGTCGTCGTGCGAGTTCTCGACCGCCTCGGTGACGGTCTCCTCCAGCTCGTGGCGGTCCGGGCGCTGCTTGAGCTCACGGATGACCGGGTCCACCGCCGTGGTGACGTGGGAGTCGATCTCGTCGAGCCTGCCGGAGTGGTCCAGCAGCGGACGGTCCACCAGTTCGGTCAGGCGGCGGTGCAGCTCACTGACCTCCAGGGTCTGCGGCAGCTGGTTGAGGCGCTGGTTGAGCGCCTCCAGACGGTCGTCGATGGCCTCCATGCGGCCGTCGACGCCCTCGAAGTGACCGCTGACGCCCTCGAACTGGCCCTCGACCCCGTTGACCCGGCCGTCGATGCCGTCCAGGCGGCCGTTGAGGCCGTCGATCCGGCCGTCGACGCGGTCGATCTTGCCCTCGACGCCCTCGAAGCTGCCCTCGAAGTGGCCCTCGAAGGTGTCGAACCGGTCGGTGAGGCGGCCCAGCTCGTGGTCGACCTTGCCGGTGATCTGCGACAGGTGGTTGTCCACCTTGCCGTTGAGGCTCTCGCGGTGGCGCTCCAGCCGCTCGTCGAGCGCGGTGCGGTGGGCGTCGGCCTGGTCGGTCAGCGCCTCGGTCAGCGTCTGGTGCCGGTCCTCGGCCTCCGAGGCCAGCTTGGCGTTGTCCT
The DNA here is from genome assembly GCA_018388625.1 of Nocardiopsis eucommiae. Classification (GTDB taxonomy): domain Bacteria; phylum Actinomycetota; class Actinomycetes; order Streptosporangiales; family Streptosporangiaceae; genus Nocardiopsis; species Nocardiopsis eucommiae. The sequence continues at coordinate 727,113 of CP074402.1, forward strand.
CCTGGACGAACCCCCGCAGCTCGGCCAGGTCGGCGGCGACCTTCGCGGCGTCCTCCGCGATCCGGGTGGAGAGGGAGTCGGTGCGCTTGGTCAGCGACTCGCGCAGCCCCTCGGCGGTGCTCTCGGCGTGCTCGCGGGTCTCGGTGCGACCCAGCTCGATCTGCTCGTCGAGCTCGGCCAGGCGCTGGCGCACGTGCGAACGCAGGTCGTTCAGGGACTTCTCGTGGTTCTCCCGCAGCTTGGCGAGCGAACCGGTGACGTCCGCGACGGCCGCGGTGGCCTCGGCGTGGTTCTCCTCGGCCTGGGTGTTCAGGTGGCCGACGCTCTCGGTGACCTTGCCGGTGATCTCCTCGTGGCGCTTCTGGGAAGCGGCCGCGTGGTCCCTCAGCTCCTGGGAGAGGGTGTCGTGGCGCTCGCCGGAGGCCGCGGCGAGGGCGCCCAGCTCCTCGGCGAGGGCGGTGGTGCGCTCACCCAGCTCGCCGGTGTTCTCCTGGAGGCGGGAGAGCAGAGTCTCGTGCTGCTCGGCGGTGCGCTCCTCGATGAAGCCGCGCAGTGCGGTCGTGCGCTCCTCCAGGGAGGAGGTGAGGCCGGTGGTGACGCGCTCACCGAGTTCGGCGGTGGCGGTCTCCAGGGCCTCGCGGTGCTCCTGACCGGCCGTTTCGAGGGCCTCGCGGCTCTCCTTCACGGCGGTCTCGACGGTCGAGCGGCTCTCGGAGATCGCCTCGGCCAGCTGCTCCCTGCCCTCGGCCAGGGTGGTGCGGACCGTGGCGCTCAGCTCCTCGTGGCGCTCGCCCAGGGTGGTGTCCAGGGCGGACAGCGAGGCCTCGATCGCCTCGGCGCGGGTGCCGAGGTCGGCCAGGGCCCGGTCCAGGGCGTCCAGGCGGGTGCCGACGGTCTCGCCCAGCTCGGTGACGCGCTCGCTGATCTCGGTGACCTGCTCGGAGGTGCGGTTGCCGGTCTCGGCCATGCGCTGGAGCCGGGTGAGGGCGGTGTCCAGGTGTCCGGCCACGCGCTGGGTGTCGGCCCGCAGGGACGACATCTCCGACAGCGGCTTGACCTGCCTGCCGACCACCTCAATGTGCTCGGCCAGGGCCTCGGCCCACTCGGGCGGACGTGCCAGGAAGTCGTCGATCCGACCGTCGACGGTGGTGATCGCCTCGGCGAGCGCGGTCAGTTCGCGCTCGCGCAGCTCGCGGAGCAGCCACTCCATGCCCTCAAGGCGCTGGCGCATCTCCTCGCTGACGGCACCCTGGGACTTCTGCTCGGAGACGTGCTCCTGGGCGGCCTGGGAGAGCAGGTCACGCATCCGGTCGGAGACTCCGGCCTGGCCTCCAGCGTTGAGGAAGTTGTGATTGGTCTGTTCCACCGAGGTGCTCCTTATGGTTCTGGCGCTCCCGCCCACTTCGCCGCACGGTGGTCGCGCGGACGGGTTCTCGATGGTCCCCGGGCGGTCGATGCACCGCGCCGACCGCGCCCCAATGTGACCGAAGTGTGACTGTGTGTATACAAGGGGGCGTGGGTCCGGTGCCGACCGAACCGCTGAACGGATCACACGAGCACGGCCTTCCGGAGAACCCATGAGAAGGGAAAGAAATCTGCGGCGCCAGTTTAACGACACAGTCCCACGAGACCCCAGGGGTCCGCGAAAGATATGGGTGCGGGAGATAACGATATGGTCTGCGCGGCCGGTTCCGAATGTGGCCCCGGTCGCACTCGAACGCGGGCCGAGGCGGTGCTTCCGGAGGTCCTATCCCGCTTCGGTTTCACGGCACAGCAGGTAGAACGGTTTCTCGCCGATTCGTGTGAGGACGACCGTCACCGATTCCGGTCCCGAGGCGCGCAGATCACGTCGGAGTTTCTCGGTGTCCACCGCCGAACCGCGTTTCTTGATCGTTACCGTTCCGGCCTTGTGCGCACGCACCGAGGAGCGCACGCGTTTCAGTGAGAACGGCGCGAACTCCAGCACCTCCAGCACCCGCCACAGGGGTGAGCGCTCGGGCCGGTCCGAGGTGAAGTAGGCGATCCGCTCGTCCAGCAGCGCGCCGTCCACCCGTGCCGCCGCCTCCGCCACGAGGTGGGAGCGGACCACGGCCGGGTCCGGGTCGTACAGGTAGCGCCGGGCGGGCGCGACCGGCGCCGGGCCCAGGCCCGTCTCCTCGTCCAGGTGCGCCACCGCGCCCTCTCTCGCCAACAGGCCCGCGCGCTCGTGCAGCACCGTCGCGCGCCGTCGTGGCCCGTCCGGGCCGAAGCCCAGCCCGCCGAACCACAGAGCGGTCTCCTTCAGCTCCCCGTCCACCGAGATCCACTCGGCTGACGCGGCGGGGAGAGGACCTCGTGCGGAATCCCCGGGGCGGCCTTCAGGCACGCGGCCTCCGCACCCTCCGCCAGTCGGGTGGCCACGTCCCACGGTGGCGAGTAGGCGGCCGGGTCGAACACCCGGCCCCGCCCTCCGCGCCGGGCCGGGTCGCAGAACAGCAGGGGGTGGTCACCCACCGCGACCCCGTTCACGTCACCCTCCCGGACCCGGGCGTGCGCGGACAGCCCCAACGCCTTGATGTTGGCCCGGGCCACCGCCACGGTCAGGGGGTCGGCGTCCACGCCCTCCACCGGCACGCCGCGCCCGGCCAGGGCCAGGAGGTCGGCGCCGATCCCGCAGCACAGGTCGCCCGCGACGGCGCCCCCGGCCACCGAGGCGGGCAGGTGCCCGGCGGTGCGCTCGGCGCGGTACTCGGCCACGCTCCGGCGGGTGGACTGCTCCAGGCCGTTCGGGGTGAAGAACATGCGCGCGGCGTTCTGCCCGAACTTGGCCCGGCCGCGCTCCCGCAGGCCCACCTGGGTCATCACGGCGTTGACCAGTTCGGAAACCGGGAGGTCGGGGGCGAGCGCGGCGACCCGTGGGTCGGCGCGCAGCCGCGACGCGGTGGCCAGGGGGTCGCTGGCCGTGGCGGCGGGGTCCACCCCGGCGAGGACCTCCCGTCCCGCGTCGGTGAGCAGCGCCGAGAACGCGGGGACGCGCATGGAACCTCCTGCTGTGGGCACGACGGTGGGGCGGGCCCGCCCGTCGGTCCGGGCCCCCGCCACATTTCCATTCTGGCACTCTCGGGGGTAGAGTGCTAAACGCGACGAGGCCGGTCTGGCACCCGCGACGACAGGCCGCCGCGGTCGCCCCTTTTACGTGGTCGGTTCGTGCTCACGCATGGCCGACGTCAGATACACCGAGACTTTGAAGGGGAGGTCACACCGTGTCGACCGCCACCAAGACCGTGCTGAAGCCGCTCGAGGACCGCGTCGTGGTCAGGACCCTGGAGGCTGAGCAGACCACCGCCTCCGGTCTGGTCATCCCGGACACCGCCAAGGAGAAGCCCCAGGAGGGCGAGATCCTGGCCGTGGGTCCCGGTCGCCTTGACGACAACGGCAAGCGCGTCGCCCTCGACGTGAACGTCGGCGACGTCGTCCTCTACAGCAAGTACGGCGGCACCGAGGTCAAGTACGACGGCCAGGAGTACCTGGTTCTCTCCGCCCGCGACCTCCTCGCGGTCGTCGAGAAGTAGCTCTCGGCGCAGAGCCTTCGAACATCCCGCACCGGTCGGCCCTGAAGCCGGGCGGGGCGGGATGTTCTCTTTCGACCCGAACCGTTAGAGGAAGTACTCACACATGCCGAAGATCCTGGAGTTCGAGGACGACGCCCGCCGCGCCCTCGAGCGGGGCGTGGACCGCCTCGCCAACGCCGTCAAGGTGACGCTCGGCCCGCGCGGCCGCAACGTCGTCATCGACAAGAAGTTCGGTGCCCCCACCATCACGAACGACGGCGTGACCGTCGCGCGTGAGATCGAGCTGGACGAGCCCTACGAGAACCTGGGCGCCCAGCTGGTCAAGGAGGTCGCCACCAAGACCAACGACGCCGCCGGTGACGGCACCACGACCGCCACCGTTCTGGCGCAGGCGCTGGTCCGCGAGGGCCTGCGCAGCGTCGCCGCCGGTGCCTCCCCGATGTCCCTCAAGAAGGGCATCGACGCCGCGGCCGTCCGGGTCTCCGAGATCCTGCTCGAGCGCGCCGTGCCGATCAAGGAGCGCGCCGACATCGCCTACGTGGCGACCAACTCCGCTCAGGACGCCCAGATCGGCGACCTCATCGCCGAGGCCTTCGACAAGGTCGGCAAGGACGGCGTCATCACGGTGGAGGAGTCCCCGACCTTCGGTCTGGAGCTCGACTTCACCGAGGGCCTCCAGTTCGACAAGGGCTACATCTCGCCCTACTTCGTCACCGACGGAGACCGTCAGGAGGCCGTCCTCGAGGACGCGCAGATCCTGATCAGCCAGGGCAAGATCGGCAACCTGAACGAGCTGCTCCCGCTGCTGGAGCAGGTCGTGCAGAGCAAGAAGCCGCTGCTGATCATCGCTGAGGACGTCGAGGGCGACGCCCTGGGCGCCCTGGTGCTCAACCGCATGCGCGGCACCCTCAACGTCGCCGCGGTCAAGGCGCCCGGCTTCGGCGAGCGCCGCAAGGCCATGCTCCAGGACATCGCCGTGCTCACCGGCGGCCAGGTCATCTCCGAGGAGGTCGGCCTGACCCTGGAGAACGCGGACCTGTCCGTGCTGGGCTCGGCCCGCCGCATCACCATCACCAAGGACACCACCACCGTCGTCGACGGTGGCGGCGAGCAGTCCGAGGTGGAGGACCGCGTTCGCCAGATCCGCAAGGAGATCGAGGCGAGCGACTCCGACTGGGACCGCGAGAAGCTCCAGGAGCGCCTGGCCAAGCTCGCGGGCGGCGTGTCCGTGCTGAGCGTCGGCGCGGCCACCGAGGTCGAGCTCAAGGAGAAGAAGCACCGTCTCGAGGACGCCATCTCGGCGACTCGCGCGGCCATCGAGGAGGGCATCGTCGCCGGTGGCGGCGCCTCCCTGGTGCACGCCTCCACCGCTCTGGACGACCTCGGCCTGACCGGCGACGAGGCCACGGGTGCGGCGATTGTCCGCCGCGCGCTGGTCGAGCCCGCCCGGTGGATCGCGGAGAACGCGGGCGCCGAGGGCTACGTGGTCACCCACCGCGTCTCCGAGATGGAGGTCGGTCACGGCTACAACGCCGCCACCGGCACCTACGGCGACCTGACCGCCGAGGGCATCCTCGACCCGGTCAAGGTCTCCCGCTCGGCCGTCCAGAACGCCGCTTCCATCGCTGGCATGCTGCTGACCACCGAGGTGCTGGTCGCGGACAAGCCCGAGGAGGACGCGGACGACGGTCACGGCCACGCCCACTAGGGACGTCGGTCGGTGTCCGTGAGGGCCCGGTCCGGGGTGGGGCGCGCCGTCGTCCCACCCCCGCCCACTACCACGAGAGACCCGTTTCACACTCGCGACTACGTACCGTTTTCGGGCTATTTTCCCAAAATGTAACCATTCTGTAGTTGCTGATTGGAGTGGTTGGGTCCTCAACTGCGGGCATCATTCCTAACGTGACGGATGCAGGCGCCCGCGAGGGCGTTACCGCGCAGCGGCCAGGTACGCCCCCGGGGCACGAGGAGGCGGACCCCGCTCCGAGTGACACGGGGTTGAACCATCTGGGCTCACTCGCCGTCCGGGGCGACGACGGGGCCATGGACTCGCTCCTGCGCGAGGTCAGACCCATGGTGGTGCGGTACTGCCGGACCCGCCTGGCGCGGGTCGCGGGCCTGGCACACTACTCGGACGACGTCGCGCAGGAAGTGTGTATCGCCCTGCTCACGGCCGTCCCCCGTTACCAGGACCGGGGCAGGCCCTTCGCCTCGTTCGTGTTCGGCATCGCCGCGCACAAGGTCGCGGACACCCTCCGCGTGGCCGGTCGGGTGGAGACGGTCCCCACCGACACCGTGCCCGAACAGCCGGACGACGGTCCCGGCCCCGAGGAGTCGGCGGTCCGCGTGTCCGAGGCCCAGCGGGCCAGGGCCCTCCTCGACGAACTGCCCGAACAGCAGCGCACACTGCTGGTGATGCGGGTGATCACAGGACTCACAGCAGACGAGACGGGACATCTCCTTGGCATGTCGGCAGGCGCGGTACGGGTTGCCCAGCACCGAGCTATTGCTCGGCTTCGGAAGGTGGCCCTGGCGAACCGCGTCCTCCCCTGAGCACCGCGCCTCCCGCCCCGGAAGGCGCCGGTGCCCCTCGCGTCTCCGCCAGCGCGGCTACTGCCGCTACCCCCGCTGAGATCGCCGGGGCCGTTCCCCACGACGCGCGGAACGGCCCCCGAGACGGTCAGTCGTCGCTCTTGAGGGTCTTCATGGTCAGGTGGGACTCCACTCTCAGCACGGCGGGATGCCCCATCAGCCTGCTGGTGAGGAAGGCCTCGTAGGCGACGTGGTCAGCGATCCTTACCCGGAGGAAGTAGTCGGGGCGGCCGTACATCCGGCGGAACTCCACGATCTCCTCGTAGGCCGCCACGGTCTCCTCGAACTCCTGGACGGTCGCACTGTCCTGGGCGTAGATCTCCACGTCGAGGAGCACCTCCAGCCCCCGGCCCAGCCGCTCGGAGTCCACCACGGCCCGGTACCCCGTGATGACCCCAGACTCCTCCAGCCGCTTGACCCGGCGCAGGCAGGGAGGCGGGGTCAGCCCCACCCGACGCGCCAACTCGACGTTGGACAACCGGCCGTCCTGGCGTAGTTGGAACAGGATTTCACGGTCGACCCCATCGAGTGCATGTTCGTTGCTCATCCGGTCATTCTAGGGCTCAGGAACGAAACCATATAAGGCTCGATCTTTTCTAAAATGTCCTCATGCCTAGGAAATCTGACCTGCGGTCGGCCTTCGCCGACTCCGCACCGGTGGGCCTGGCGCTCGTCCCGCTCGGTCTGGCCTTCGGAGTGCTCGTGGTCCAGGCGGGCCTGGACTGGTGGTGGGCCGGGGTGTCGGCCGCGCTCGTCTACGCCGGATCGTTCGAGTTCCTGCTGATCGGCATGGTCACCGCCGCCGCCCCGCTGACCGCGATCGCCGCGGCCGCGTTGATGGTGAACTTCCGCCACGTCTTCTACGCCCTGTCGTTTCCCCTGGACCGGATCAGGGGTCGCGCGGGCAGGGCCTACGCCACGTTCGCGCTCACCGACGAGGCCTACGCCCTGACCGCGTCCGAGCGCGCCCGCGCCTGGACGGGGCGGCGCGTCCTGTACTCACAGCTGTTCATGCACCTGTACTGGACTGGGAGCGCGACCGTCGGAGCCCTGCTCGGCGGCCTCATTCCCGAGGGCGTCCAGGGGCTGGACTTCGCCCTCACCGCACTGTTCACGGTGCTGGCCCTGGACGCGCTGCGGGACCTCAGGGGCGAGGTGTCCACCCCGGTGCTCGCGTTCGCGAGTGCCCTGGCCGCGTGGGTCCTCTTCCCCGACCAGATGCTCCTCGTCGCCTTCTCCCTGTTCACGGCTGGTCTGCTCGCTCACCGGCTCGTACTCTGAAGGAAGCCCGCTCATGTCTGACACCCACTACGCCGTGGCCGCCGTCCTGGTCACCGCAGCCGTGACCTGGAGTCTGCGCGCGGCGCCCTTCGCCGCCCTGGCACCGCTGCGCGCCAGTGAGACCATGGGTCACCTCAGCGTCCGCATGCCCGCCGGGGTCATGGTGATCCTGGTCGTGTACTGCCTGAGCGACCTGCCCCTGCCGCAACCGCAGTCCCTGGTGCCACTGGGCGCCCTGGCCGTCACCGTCGGCCTGCACCTGTGGCGGCGCGACGCCCTGCTGAGCATCCTGGGCGGCACGGCCGTCCACGTGGTGCTGGCCAGCACACTCGTCCCCCACTGACTCCGTCACCGGCCCCCGGGCCTGCGGCTCGACCAGCGAACCCGCCCCGGGGCGGTGGCCGATTCGTGACCTAGGTGACCGGGCGAACACCGCATTCCACCTGGGCGGTGCCGGACGACGACCTAGGATGAGACGACACGCGGGGGCGATCCGCGCAGGTGTTGCCGGGAACAGCGGAGGTTGTGTCATGAGCCAGGACCACAGCGACTACGGGAGGAAGCTGCTTCCGCCGGGGCTGACCTACGACGACGTCCTGCTGGTACCGGCCTACTCGGACCTCCAGCCGGGCGAGGTGGACACCACGACGAAGCTCTCCCGCAACATCAGCCTCAGCATCCCCCTGCTCTCCGCGGCGATGGACACCGTCACCGAGGCCCGCATGGCCGTGGCGATGGCCCGTCAGGGCGGCGCCGGGGTGCTGCACCGCAACCTCTCCGCCGAGGACCAGGCCGGCCAGATCGACCTCGTGAAGCGCTCCGAGGCGGGCATGGTCACCGACCCGGTCACCTGTCACCCCGAGGACGACCTCGCGGAGGTCGAGCGCCTCTGCGCCCACTACCGCATCTCCGGTGTCCCGGTCACCGACGCCCAGGGCGCGCTGGTGGGCATCGTGACCAACCGCGACATGCGTTTCGAGGACGACCGCTCCCGGCTGGTCCGCGACGTCATGACCACCGAGAACCTGGTCACCGCCCCCGTCGGCGTCAGCCGCGAACGCGCCTTCGAGCTCCTTCGTGAGCACAAGGTCGAGAAGCTTCCCCTGGTCGACGGCCAGAACCGCCTGCGCGGGCTCATCACCGTCAAGGACTTCATCAAGAGCGAGCAGTTCCCGAACGCCACCAAGGACTCCAACGGGCGTCTGGTCGTCGGTGGCGCGGTCGGTGTGGGCACCGAGGCCGAGGAGCGCGCCAAGCTGCTCATCGACGCCGGGGTCGACTTCATCGTGGTCGACACCGCCCACGGCCACTCCTCCGGGCTCGCCGACATGGTCGCCAAGCTCAAGGCCAACTCCCGCGCGGACATCGTCGCGGGCAACGTCGCCACCCGCGCCGGTGCCCAGCTGCTGATCGACGCCGGGGCCGACGCCGTCAAGGTCGGGGTGGGCCCCGGCTCCATCTGCACCACCCGCGTCGTCGCCGGTGTGGGCGCCCCGCAGCTCACCGCCATCCTGGAGGCCGGGCTGGCCTGCGGCCCCGCCGGTGTCCCGCTGATCGCGGACGGTGGCCTCCAGTACTCCGGCGAGATCGCCAAGGCCATCGTCGCCGGTGCCAGCACCGTCATGCTCGGCAGCCTCCTCGCGGGTGTCGAGGAGAGCCCGGGCGAGCTCATCTTCATCAACGGCAAGCAGTTCAAGGCCTACCGGGGCATGGGTTCGCTCGGCGCCATGCGCGGCCGCTCCTTCTCCAAGGACCGCTACGCCCAGGCCGACGTGTCCTCCGAGGACAAGCTGGTTCCCGAGGGCATCGAGGGTCAGGTGCCGTTCCGCGGCCCGCTGTCCGCCGTGGCCCACCAGCTGGTCGGCGGCCTGCACCAGTCCATGTGGTACGCGGGCAGCCGCACCGTGCCGGAGCTGCGCGAGCGCGGCCAGCTGATGCGCATCACCAGCGCGGGGCTGCGCGAGAGCCACCCGCACGACATCAAGATGACCGTGGAAGCGCCGAACTACAACGCGCGCTAGTCGGCGCGGGGACGGCGCCGGATCCGGTCCGACCACGGACGGATAGACTCGCGTCCGCGGTCAAGCGCTGGTCGACCGACCGGCGCCGCACGTCAGAGGGGAAGCGAACAGTTGGCTCAGGTGGAGATCGGGCTGGGCAAGAACGGGCGTCGCGCCTACGAGCTCGACGAGATCGGGATCGTGCCCGCACGACGGACCCGCGACCCGGAGGAGGTGTCGATCGCCTGGCAGATCGACGCCTACCGGTTCGAGACGCCCCTGGTCGTCAGCCCCATGGACAGTGTGGCCTCGCCCAAGACCGTCGTGGCCGTGGGTGAGCAGGGCGGTCTCGGCGTCCTCGACCTCGAGGGTCTGTGGACCCGCTACGAGGACCCGGAGCCGCTGCTCCAGGAGATCCGCGAACTCGACGACGTCGCCGCGACCAAGCGACTCCAGGAGATCTACGCGGCGCCGATCCAGGAGGAGCTGATCGGCCGCCGGATCGAGGAGATCCGTGACGCCGGCCTGGTCACGGCCGCCCGGCTGTCGCCGCAGCGCACCGCCCAGTACCACAAGGCCGTCGTGGACGCCGGGGTCGACATCTTCGTGATCCGCGGCACCACGGTGTCGGCCGAGCACGTCTCCGGGCGCGCCGAGCCGCTCAACCTCAAGCAGTTCATCTACGACCTCGACGTGCCGGTCGTGGTCGGCGGCTGCGCCACCTACACCGCCGCCCTGCACCTGATGCGTACCGGTGCCGCCGGTGTGCTGGTCGGGTTCGGCGGCGGCTCCGGCCACACCACCCGCTCCGTGCTGGGTGTGGCCGTCCCCATGGCCAGCGCCATCGGTGACGTCGCCGCGGCCCGCCGCGACTACCTCGACGAGTCCGGCGGCCGCTACGTGCACGTCATCGCGGACGGCGGCATGACCGGCAGCGGTGACATCGCCAAGGCCCTGGCCTGCGGCGCCGACGCCGTCATGGTGGGGTCCCCGCTGGCCCGCGCCACCGAGGCGCCCGGCGGCGGCTACCACTGGGGCAGCGAGGCGCACCACAACGAACTGCCGCGCGGCGAGCGGGTCGAGGTGGGCACCATCGGTGACCTCAGGTCGATCCTGCACGGCCCGGCCTCCACCAGCGACGGTTCCATGAACCTCATGGGCGCGCTGCGTCGGACCATGGCCACCTCGGGCTACACCGACCTCAAGGAGTTCCAGCGGGTCGAGGTCGTGGTGAACCCGCACCGTTAGGGAGTGACGGCGGGGTTCCTCCCGCAGGTCGGACCAGACGCGAGTGTGAGGGGGCGTCCCGGAGAACCGGGGCGCCCCCGCGTCGTCCGAGGGGGTGCGTCCGAACCGCCACAGTGTGCCACTATGGTGCGTGTTTTTGAGTCTCGTGATCCGATGGTGACTTTCTCTTGGAGGACCGCATGGGTGACAGTGAGTCCGGTGCCCCCGGGGCGACCGGTCCCTCCGAGGTGCCCCGCGCCCAGGAGGAGCCCCGCTCCGCCGAGGCCCGGCGCGAGTCCGGCGCCGCCGAGGCGCGCCGCGCCCGGGGCCACCGTCGGCGCCGCCGACGCGGACCGGCGGTCGCGGTCAGCCTCGCACTGGTCGTCTGCCTGCTGGTGACGGCGGGCGTCGTGGTCCTGGTCGGCCGCGTGTCCAGTGCCCTCAACGACTGGGAGGCGCCTGCCGCCGACGCCACCCCGGAGATCGGCACCATCGAGACCCCTCCGCACGACCAGCTCACCGGGCCACCCGCCCAGACCGGGGTGACCGCCCGGGAGAACGGGGACCCGGACGAGTCCGCCGTCGGCGCGGACGAGCGGTCCGGCCCGGCCGAGGTGCTGCGCCCCAGCGACGAGTGGCTGGACGAGGTCTCCGCGAACACCGGCATCCCGCGCAGGGCCCTGGAGGGCTACGCCAGCGCCCAGCTGGTGCTCGACGCCGACCAGTCCTCGTGCCAGCTGTCCTGGCCCACGCTGGCGGGCATCGGCTACGTGGAGTCCCGCCACGGCACCTACGCGGGCGGTGAGCTCGGCCCGGACGGCAACACCACCGTCGACATCATCGGCATCCCGCTGGACGGCACCAACAACACGCAGGCCATCCCCGACACCGACGGCGGTGAGCTGGACGGCGACACCGAGTGGGACCGGGCGATCGGCCCCATGCAGTTCATCCCCAGCACCTGGGCCCGGTGGGGCGAGTCGCTGGAGGGCGGTACCCCCGACCCGCACAACATCGACGACGCCGCCCTGGCCTCCGCCCGCTACCTGTGCGACGAGGGACGCGACCTCACCTCCGCGCAGGACTGGGAGTCGGCGGTCCTGGAGTACAACCGTTCCTCCGCCTACGTCAGCGACGTCCTGGCCTACGCGCACGCCTACGCCGACGCCGCCTGAGTCCCGTTCGGACCGTTCGGACCGGTCCCGGAGGTAATCCGGCGGTATGGGGTGTGGCAACCCACGTCCCTGACGGCCTCCGGTTAGCCTGGGGCCCCACCACTCCGGGTATGCGCCTTGGTGGGACACCGATCGAAAGGGAGGACCATCCATGGCGACCACCTGGTTGGGGCCGAAGGGGCGCACCGAGGCGCTCGCGTCGATGGCCGACGAGGAGCTCGACGTCCTCGTGGTGGGCGGCGGGATCGTGGGCGCGGGCATCGCGCTGGACGCGGTCTCGCGCGGGCTCTCCACGGGTCTGATCGAGGCGCGGGACTTCGCCTCCGGGACGTCCAGCAGGTCCAGCAAGCTCATCCACGGCGGCCTCCGCTACCTGGAACAACTCGACTTCGAGCTGGTCCGCGAGGCCCTGCACGAGCGCGGTCTCCTGCTCACGACCATCGCACCGCACCTGGTCCGCCCGGTGCCGTTCCTCTTCCCGTTCCAGCACCACTGGGAGCGGTTCTACATCGGCGCGGGCGTCACCCTGTACGACACCCTGGCGATGACCTCGCGCAACAACCGGGGGCTGCCCTCGCACCGGCACCTGACCAGGTCCGGCGCGCTCCGGGTCTTCCCCGCGCTCAAGCGCGGCGCCCTGGCCGGGGCGGTCCAGTACTGGGACTGCCAGGTGGACGACGCCCGGTTCGTCACCACCGTCCTGCGCACCGCCGCCGGACTCGGGGCGCGGATCGCCTCGCGGGTCCAGGCCGTCGAGTTCCTGCGCGAGGGCGAGCACGTGGTCGGTGCGACCGCCGCCGACCTGGAGACCGGCGAGAAGAAGCAGATCCGCGCGCGGCAGGTGGTGAACGCCGCCGGTGTGTGGACCGACGACATCCAGGAGATGGTGGGCGGTCGCGGCCAGATCCACGTGAGCGCGTCCAAGGGCGTGCACCTCGTGGTGCCCCGGGACCGCATCCAGGCCTCGTCCGGGATGATCCTCCAGACGGAGAAGAGCGTGCTCTTCGTGATCCCCTGGGGCCGCCACTGGATCATCGGGACCACCGACACCCCCTGGGACCTGGACAAGGAGAACCCGGCGGCGTCGCGGGCCGACATCGACTACGTCCTGGACCACGTCAACCAGGTGCTGCGCACGCCCCTGGGCCGCGACGACGTCGAGGGCGTCTACGCGGGGCTGCGGCCGCTGCTGTCGGGGAGTCCGAGGAGACCTCGAAGCTCTCCCGTGAACACACGGTCGCGCACCCCGTGCCGGGGCTCGTCCTCATCGCGGGCGGCAAGTACACCACCTACCGGGTCATGGCCAAGGACGCGGTGGACGCGGTCGCGCACGGGCTGGGCGGCGCGGTCCCCGCCTCGGTCACCGACAAGCTGCCGCTGGTGGGCGCGGACGGTTACGCGGCCCTGTACAACCAGCGGCACCGGCTGGCCCGCGACTCCGGACTGCACGTCTCCCGGATCTCGCACCTGTTGCGCCGGTACGGTTCCGGGGTGCACGACGTCCTCGACCTGATCCGGGAGCGGCCGGACCTGCGGGAGCCGCTGAAGGGCGGTGAGGACTACCTGCGGGCCGAGGTCGTCTACGCGGTGGAGGCCGAGGGCGCCCGCCACCTGGAGGACGTCCTGTCCCGGCGCACCCGGATCACCTTCGAGACCTGGGACCGGGGCATCGCTGCCGCCGAGTCCGCCGCCGCGCTCATGGCGGAGCCGCTCGGCTGGACCAGGGAACAGGTCGAGCGCGAGGTGGAGTACTACCGCAAGGGCATCGAGGCCGAGCGCGCCGCACAGGAACAGGACACGGACCAGGAGGCCGACGCGGTCCAGCACGGTGCTCCGGAGATCGTGCCGGACATCCACGTGGGCAGGCCCGGAGGGCGTTCCTGAGGGGTGTCCCCGGGGTGCGGAGCTCCTCGGTCGGGTTCGTATTGTTGCTGATCACTGATCCGGCCGTTGTGGTTTGTGGCACATCGTGGGGTTAGGGTGCGTGGAGTCACCCCCTGTCGCGTTCACCCGCCGAAGGACCCCCGCCCCATGATCAAGGTGCTGCTAGTAGAGGACGACGTGCGCCTCGCCGACGCCCTCGCCGGCGCGCTGGAGACGTACGGCTACGAGGTCGACCAGGTGAGGACCGCGGGGGCGCCCTGAGCGCGCCCCCGCGGACATCGTCCTGCTCGACCTCGGCCTGCCCGACATGGACGGAGTGGAACTGTGCCAGCGCATCCGTGAGCGGCCGGACTTCGGGGACACCGCGATCATCATGGTCACCGCCCGCCGACAGCAGCGCGAACGGATCCTCGGACTGCGCTCCGGCGCGGACGACTACGTGGTGAAGCCGTTGGCCATAGAGGAGCTGTGCGCCCGGATGGAGGCGGTCCTGCGCCGTACCGGCGGTCGGGTCGGCACGGTCCTGGAGACCGGGCCGCTGCGGGTGGACCTGTCCACCCGCACCGTCGAGTGTTCCGGCCGCCCCGTGGAGCTGACCCGGAAGGAGTTCGACCTCCTCGTCGTCCTGCTGAGGGAGTCGGGCGGGGTGGTCTCCCGGGAGCACCTCCTGCTCCGGGTCTGGCAGACCGCCTGGCCGGGCACCCTGCGCACCCTCGAAGTGCACATCGGCACGCTCCGGTCGAAGCTGGGTTCGCCCGGGTTGATCCGGACGGTGCGCGGGGTCGGCTACCAGCTCGTGACCAGCGAGTACACGGCCGCCGGGGCCACCGCGGCCCCGGCCTCCCGGTGAGGGGGCGGCTCTGGCGCGGGTCGGGGCCTCGCGTCACGGGGGTCCCGCGCGCGAGAGGGGCACGTTGATGCACCGGCGTGTGGTCACCGTCTACGTCTCCCTGCTGGTGGTCGCCTGCCTGGCGCTGGCCTTCCCCCTGTGCGGGAACATCGCCGCCCGGGGCACCTCCGACATGGTCCTCGACCGGATCAACGACACCGCCCGGTTCGCCGGACTGGCCGAGCCCGGGGTGCTGTCGGGGTCGGAGGGGCCCTGTCCGGTCTGGTCAGCGAGCTCACGGTCTACGAGCAGGTGTACGGGATCACCGCCGTCGTGGTGGACCGGGACGGTCGGGTGGTGGCCGCCTCTCGGCCCGGCCTCACCCTGGAGGACCTGGATCCCCAGGGCCGGTCCGACAGCGAGGAGCCGCTGACGGGGCCGGTGCGCGGCGCGCTGGCGGGCAACCGCAGGGCGGCGGACAGCGTGGTCTGGCCGTGGCAGGACGGGCCACTGGTGGTCGCGGAGCCCATCGGCAGCTCGGGTGAGGTGGTCGGGGCGGCCGTCACCGCCTCACCGACCGGAGCGCTGCGCCGCGCCACCCTCGGACAGTGGGTCGTGGCGTGGCTGGTGGTGACCGCCCTGATGGTGGCGGGCATCGCCGTGGCCGGTCCGCTCACCCGGTGGATCCTGCGGCCCATCGACGACCTGGCCCAGGCCACCCGGGCCGTGAGCGGGGGCAGCCTGGACACGCGGGTGCGGACGGCGGCCGGGCCCGAGGAGCTCCGCAGGCTGGGGGAGTCCTTCAACCAGATGGCCGACACCATCACCTCCATGCTGGAGAGCCAGCGCACCTTCGTGGCCTACGCGGGACACCAGGTGCGCAATCCTTTGGCGGCGCTGCGCCTGCGGGTGGGGGACTGGCCCGGCACCTGGGCGACGAGGGGCTGCGGGAGCACGGGCTGGCACTGGACGAGGTGGACCGGCTCACCCGGATCTGCGACAGCCTGCTCACCCTGGCGCAGGCCGAGGACGCCGAGCACTCCATGGTGTGGGAGGACGCCAGGGAGGTGGCGGAGCTGAGGGTGGCCGCGTGGGGCCCCATCGCCGACCGCGCGGGTGCCGTGCTGACGTGCTCGGGTGAGGAGTCCGCCCTGGTGCGGTGCGTGGAGGGGACACTGGACCAGGCCCTCGATGCCCTCATCGACAACGCGCTCAAGTTCGGCGGCGCGGGGTGTGGATCACCGTCCACGTGGGCGCGCCGGTGGGGGAGGGCGACGGCGGGCACCTGGACGTGCACGTGGTGGACGACGGTCCGGGGCTCCCCGACGACCAGCTCGACCAGGCCACACGGGCGTTCTGGCGTGACGGCGGTGGGGGAGGGGGATCCGGGCTGGGGCTGTCCATCGTGGTCACGCTCCTGGAGCTTCAGGGGCGAGCCTGTCCCTGTCCTCCCGGGAGCCGCACGGGATCGACGCCCGCCTGCGGTTCCGCCTGGCCGCACACGCCGAGGACGGGGCCGACGCCGAGTCCGAGTCCGTGGGGGCCCCGGAGAGCGCCTGAGCGGTGTTCCGAGAGGGATCCGGGGCGACGGACGGGCGCGGTCCGCCGGGGGATCCGGCCGGCGAGCGCCTGGCGCCGTCGGCGCCGTTGGTCTCCGGCGGTGACGTCCCGGGGCGGCGTGGTGGCCGGGGATCGGCGGGTCGCACTCCGTCACTCCTCGCGACGGCACCCCCGGAGGAGGATCGCGACCATGCGCTTGGCGTCGGCCTGGTCGTAGTCGGGGCCGGTGATGCAGAGGTTTCCGATGGCGCGCATCAGCGTGTAGGCGCCGATGTCGGGGCCGAGTTCGTCGTGGGCGACGCAGGCGTCGAGCAGCGTGGCGCAGGCCGGGAGGAGGGTGTCGAGCATGAGGGCGTGGAGGTTTTCCATCCCCGGGTCACCGGACCCCAGCGCGGCGCCGAGGCCGTGCTTGGTCACCAGGAAATCCACGAACGCGTCCACCCAGTGCGTCAGGGCGGTGAACGGAGAGGCGGATTCCGCCAGGAGTCGGGGCGCGAGCGCGGCGCAGGTGTCGATCTGGTGCCGGTAGACGGCGGTGACCAGGTCCGCCCGGGTCGGGAAGTTCCGGTAGATCGTGCCGACGCCGACGCCCGCGCGCGCGGCGATGTCGCGGATGGGGGCCTGGACGCCCTGGTCCACGAAGGCCGCCGCCGCGGCGTCCAGCACGGCGTCGCGCGTGCGTCGCGCCTGTGCCTGGCGTACTCCGACGGGTTCCGACACGGGCCCTCCCTTGTTCGCGGAACAGTGTTCCGCTAAATTGGCGGAACGGTGCTCCGCCAAAGTATGGCAGAGCGGCCCCGGGAAGAAAGCACAGGTGACCCATGCCCTCTCGCCACTCCGACCAGCGCGTCGTCGCGGTCAAGCCCGTCGTCGTCCCCGCGCCCGGCCGCGACGTCGAACTCCGGGTGAAGGTCACCGCTCCCGTGTCGGGCCGGGACCTTCCCGTCATCGTGTTCTCCCACGGCAACGCGTGGTCCATGGACGGATACGGGCCCCTCGTCGACCGGTGGGCGGCCGCCGGATTCGTCGTCGTGCAGCCCACCCACCCGGACTCCCGCCGCAACGAGCTCACTTGGGAGGACCCGCGCTTCCCCACGATCTGGCGCGTGCGGATCGCGGACCTGCACGCGGTCGTCGACGGTCTCGGTGACCTCCTTCGCCAGGCGGGTGATCTGGAGGACCGCGCCGACCGGGACCGCGTCGCCGTCGTCGGCCACTCCTGGGGTGCCCAGAGCGCCGGTGCGCTCCTCGGCGCGCGGGTGCTCGACGTCGACGGCACCCCCGGGGAGGACTTCTCCCATGCCGCAGTCTCGGCCGGCGCGCTCATCGCCGCGACAGGGACGGGAGACACCCTCACCCCGTTCGCCCTCGAACACCTTCCGTTCATGAGGCCGGACTACTCCACGATGACCGCTCCGACCCTGGTCGTGGCGGGCGGCCGGGACGATTCCCCGCTCTCCACCCGGGGGCCGGAGTGGTTCACGGACGCCTACCACCTCAGCCCCGCCCCGAAGAGCCTGCTCGACATCCCCGAGGGCGAGCACACCCTGGGTGGTCTCGCCGGTGAGGCGGTCGCGGAGACCACCGACGAGGACCCCGACCGCGTCGCCCTCGTCGCCGACGTCGTCTCGGCCTACCTCCACCACGCCCTCAGGCTCGACGACGCCGCTTGGACCGCGCTCAACGACGCGGCCGAAGGCGACGGCACGTGGGACATCACCAGCAAGTGAACCCGACGGCCCGCCGCGGCGCCGGACCGGGCGCACGCGGTGGCGGCGTGGTCTCCGTGTGGGACGTCCGAGGGCCGGGACGGAGCCTCAGGGGCCGAGGACCGGGGTCGAGGCCTCGGACGGCACCGCGGCCTCGGGCGGCGGGCGGTCGTTGGCGTACTTGACCGACCGGTAGTAGTCGACCGCGCCCGGGTGCAGGGGCACCGGCAGGGTCGAGATCGCCGAGCGCGGGTGCAGGTGCAGCGCCACCGGGTGGATCTCGACCAGGTCCGCCTGGAACTCGAAGAGCAACCGCGTGAACTCCTCGGCCTGGTGGTCGGGCATCGCGGAGTTCACCACCAGCAGGCTCGGCACCCCGATCGTCCGCACCGCCGGAACGTCCGCGTAGGTCCCGGCGGGGACCGGCAGCTCCGTGAAGTACTCCCCGTACCGCTCGGTCAGGGCCGGGACCTGGTCGGCCAGGTCCAGCAGGCGCACCGGAACCCGCTCCGCGAGGTCCCCGACCGCCTGGGTCGGTATCCCGCCGGACCAGAAGAACGCGTCCACCCGGCCCTCCTCCAGCGCCCGCGCCGAGTCACCTATGGACAGCTGGAGCCGCTCCACCTCACCGGCCGCGCCGGGGCGCTTCCCCTCGGCCACCGCTGTCAGACCGGACAGGTCCAGGAGCCGGTCCGCCATCATCTCGGTGCCCGAACCGGCCGAACCCACCGACACCGTCCCCCCGGCCAGATCAGCGATCGCGTTCACCGGGGAATCCGCGCGAACCACCACGTGCGTGTGGTTGTCATACAGGCGGGCGATGGCGGAGATCGGCAGCGGCTCCTCGAAGGGCTCCTCGCCGTCCACGGCCAGCGCGGCCACGTCGGAGAGGGTGAACGCCACGTCCAGCGAGCCGTCCGCGACGAGCAGGTTGTTCTCCACGCTCGCGGCGGTCGTCAACGCGGTGATCCAGGTGTCCTGCCGGGAGGCGGTGACCTCAGCCAGTCCGCTGCCGTACACGTGGTAGACCCCGCCCGCGCCGCCGGTTCCGACGGAGAGCCGCAGCGGGGCCGGGTGCAGGGGAGACGCGCAGGTGAGCACCGTCGCCACGACCGCGCACGCGGCCGTGAACCGGGTGACGCTCCAGAGAGGCTGGGGGACGGACGACGCCATGGGCGAACGATACCAACGAGTGTGAAACCTCAGAAGAGGCTCAAATACCTTCTCGGGTCCTGCGGGTTTCGACGTGATGGCGGTTACGTTGCCAGCGGCGGCGGGGCGGGGGCCACGACTGCGTCCCGCGGCCCGCGTGCCGGAGCCGGACCCGGGTTCCGGGCACGGCAGGCGGGTATCCCCCGACTCTCCCGCGCCCCCTGACGCACGAAGCACCTCGAGAGGACCCCCACAACCATGCGACGCTCCACACTGTCTTTGGTCGCCATCCCCGCCAGCGTGCTCATGCTGGCCGCCTGCTCGCAGCCCGCCGAGCAGGCCGCCGAGGACATCGAGCTCGGTGGCGGTGAAGTCCAGAACAACCTCAGCATCGTCACCGGCGGCACGACCGGTGTGTACTACCCCATCGGCGGCGCCCTGCGCGGCATCATCGGTGACAACCTCGAGGGCCAGTCCGCCTCCGTCGAGGCCACCGGCGCCTCCGTCGAGAACATCCGCCTCCTCGGCTCCGGCGAGAGCCACCTGGCCATCGTCCAGGGTGACGCCGCCGACCAGGGCTTCACCGGCACCGGTGACTTCGAGGGCGACCCCGTCGAGACGTACTCGCTCGCGGTCCTGTACCCGAACGTCTTCCACGCGGTGACGCTCCAGAGCATCAAGGAGCGCGAGGGCTTCGACTGCTTCTACGACATCATCGGCAACCGCTACTCCGTCGGTGACATCGGCAGCGGCAACGAGGCCACCACCAACCAGGTCTTCGACTCGCTGGAGATCGGCCCGAGCGAGGTCGAGATCCAGCAGCTGGGCTACGCGGAGACCGCGAACGCCCTGACCAACAACCAGCTCGACGCCGGTTCCTGGGTCGTCGGTGAGGGCCACTCCGGCATCACCGAGCTCGGCACCACCGAGGACATCGCGCTCATCGAGATGTGCGACGACGAGCGCGACGCCATCGTCAGCGGCTACGGCGGCTACACCGAGCACGTCGTCAAGGGCGGCACCTACCCGGGGATCGACGACGACGTGTCGACGATCGCCGTCTGGAACGCGCTGGTCGTGCCCGGCACCTTCAACGAGGACCAGGCCTACGAGATCACCAAGGCGATGTTCGACAACATCGACCAGGTGATCGGCGTGTACGCCCCGGGCGAGGAGTACCTGGTCCCGGAGACGATCGAGAACAGCCCGGTCCCCGTCCACCCGGGCGCCATCCGCTTCTACGAGGAGCAGGGCGTCGAGATCCCCGAGGACCTGCGCCCCGAGGGCACCGAGGCGGGCGACAGCGCCGCCGAGGACACCGACGAAGAGTAGGTCGCACACACCGATGGAACCGACCGCGGTGGGACGATCCGCGGACGCCGAACCCCGGCGTCCGCGGATCTCCGCGCTCCGCCGCGCCGGCCTGTGGCTCGGCGCCGGACTCGGCGCGGCCCTGCTCGTCGGCGCGCTCCTCCCCGTGTGGCCCGCGCTGCGCCTGAGCGTGGACGGCGACCGCCTCGGCCACCTGCCGCTGGCCGAGGGCGAGCAGTTCACCGTCTCCTACGTGCACTCGATCGACCACCTGCCGATCGAGGAGAACATCGAGGTCCGTGACGGCGAACTGGTCGCCGACTCGACCCGCCTGCGCCAGTTCGGCGCGGGCATGGGCCAGATCCCCGGTCAGGGAACCGGCCGCGCCGACGGCGAGTGGTGGGTCATCGAGGACATGAACCGCCACGTCGGTCCGGAGCTCGCGATCCGTGTGGGCACGGCCTCCGTGGACCACCGGCTGCGCACTCCCGACACCGAGGTACGGCTCTCCCCGTGCCTCACCTCCCGCAGGGTGGCCGTCGAGCCCGCCCGGATCTCCACCCTCGTCCTGCTGATCGGCCGCTCACCGCAGCCGGTCTGTGACGAGTAGCAGTCCCTCAGGTCCTCCCCCGCCTGAAGCACCCTCCGCCGCGTGGTCACCGTGTTCTCACGCACCGCGCGGTCCATCCGTCGAACCCGAGGAAGAACATGGCTGAGAAACCACAGGTGCGGGGTGACGCGCCCCCGACGCCGGAGGAAACCGAGCGGGACGGTCGTGACGACACCGCCACCTCCGCCGCCGAGGAGTCGTCCGAGGTCGGCTTCGGCAAGGGCGGCCGCAGGACCGGGACCTCCGCCGACGCCCTGCCGGACGTCGACGGGCTCGGGGACGACGCCCCGCCGTTCTGGCGCCGGATCGCCGCCGAGCGCTGGGGCGAGGGCCGGTTCGGGCTCGCCATGGGCGGGATCATCCTGCTCCTGGGCATCGCCCTGACCGCCTTCCAGCTCTGGATCGCCCTGCGTTCCGGTCTGGACGCCCGTCAGCAGCGGCTCATGCACCTCATGCTGGTCATGCTGATGGTCTTCATCATCATGCCGCCGTTCAAGAAGTCCACGGTGGAGGGGAACCCGGTCGCGTACGTGGCGGGGGCCGTCCTCGACCTCGTCATGGTCGTCGCGACCGTCGTGGTCAGCTTCTACCCGATCGTGTACCAGGCGGAGCTCGCCCGCCGCGCGGGCGCCTACACCGACCTGGACTGGATCATGGGTCTGGTCGCCATCGTGGTCCTGTTGGAGGCCACCCGGCGCTCCGTCGGCCTGATCATGGTCCTGCTGGTGGCGGCGTTCATCTACTACGCCTGGATCGGCCCGCTGATCCCCGGCGACTTCGGCCACTCCGGCGTCACGATCCAGCGCATCTCCACCCACGCCTACCTGGGCAACGACGGCATCTACGGGCTCACACTCGGGGTCGTCGTCACGTTCGTGTTCGTCTTCATCCTCTTCGGCGCGCTGCTGTCCAAGACCGGCGGCGGCAACTTCTTCGTCGGCCTGGCCTACGTCCTCACCGGACGCATGGTGGGCGGCCCGGCCAAGGGCGCGGTGCTCGGCAGCGCCCTGATGGGTTCGGTCTCCGGCAGCGCCATCGCCAACGTGGTCACCACCGGCCCCTTCACCATCCCGCTGATGAAGAAGGTCGGCTACAAGAAGCACGACGCGGCCGGTGTGGAGGCCGCCGCCTCCACCGGCGGCCAGGTCCTGCCGCCCATCATGGGCGCGGGCGCGTTCCTCATGGCGGAGCGGCTGGGCATCCCCTACGCCGACATCGTCAAGGTCGCGATCATCCCCGCGATCATGTACTTCGCCCTGATGTTCCTGTTCGTGGACATCCTCGCCCGCAAGAACAACATCCGGCCGATGGAGGGGGACGAGATCCCCACCTTCGCCATCGTGATGCGGGCGGGCTGGCACTTCATGGCCCCGCTGATCCTGCTGATCGTCCTGCTGCTCAACTACGTGCCGCCGACGCAGGCCGGCCTGGCCGCCTGCGGCGCCCTGCTCGTGGTGGCCATGCTGCGCGCGAGCAGCCGCCTCAGCCTCAAGGACTTCCTGGAGGTGTTCGTGATGGCGGCCCGCAGCACCCTGCCGGTCTCCGTGGCGTGCGCCGTGGCGGGCATCATCGTCGGCATGGTCGGCCTCACCGGCCTGGGCCTGGTCTTCTCCGACGTCCTGGTCAACGCCTTCGCGGGCAACCTCTTCATGACCCTGGTGATGGTGGCCCTGGCCTCCCTGATCCTGGGCATCGGCCTGCCGGTGACCGCGTCCTACGTGGTGCTGGTGATCCTGGCCGGTCCGGCGCTGGAGCAGCTCGGCCTGGCGCTGATCGTCGCGCACATGATCGTGTACTGGCTCAGCCAGGACTCCAACGTCACCCCGCCGGTGGCCTTCGCGGCCTTCGCGGCGGCGGGCATCGCGAACTCCAGTCCGATGCGCTCGGGCGTGTCCTCGTGGAAGTTCGCCAAGGGTCTGTACCTGATCCCGCTGCTCATGGCCTACTCGGCGCTCATGGAGGTGGACGGTCCGGTCATCGACCTGGTGATGGCGATCGCCACCGGATCGGTCGCGTTGGCGGCCGGTGCCATGGCGATCGAGGGCTTCTTCCTGCGCCGCACCCTGCTGGGCGAGCGCATCGCGCTGGGACTCTCCGCCGCCCTGGTCCTGATCGCCCCCGAGTGGAGCGGGTGGACCGAGTCGCTGCTGTCCGTCCAGGTCTCGCCGGACTGGTTCATCGGCGCCGGTACCGTCGCGGGCATCGTGCTCATCACCCTCCAGGTGGTCAACCACCGCCGTGACAAGGCGAAGGGCCTGGTCGCCCCGCTCGGACAGGAGCAGCCGAAGGCCGGGCAGACCGTCGGGACCGCGCCCGAGGAGTCCTCGAAGGACGTCGAGTCCTCGAAGGACGCCGAGGCCGCGGAGACCACGGAGTCCACGAAGGCCTAGCGGTCGGCGTACTCCGGTTCCCCTGACGGGGCGCGGTGGCACCCGCCACCGCGCCCCGTCCGTGTTCCCCTCCGCATGTCCTAACCTCGCTGGCATGTGGCGATTCGGATGGAAACCGGGGCGGGGCCTCCAGGGCACCGACCTGGAGGCGGTGCTGGTGTCGGCCTCCTACGGAACGGACCCCCTGGTGCGCGCCGCCTGTGAGGCGGTACGCGAGGGCGACGCGGAGGCGGGCGCGACCCTGCTCGTGGAGACCAGGGAGGACCCCGAGGCCCGTACCTACCAGGCGGAGGCCCTGGGCCGGGCCGCCGTGGACCGCCCCGACGAGATCGCGGGGCTGGTCGGTGAGGGCGCCGACCCCGCCGACGCCATGCTCTGGCTCGGCCACGCCCTGCTCGCCCGCGCCGTGACCCTGCCCTCCGGCGGGGCCGGTGCCGGTCAGGCCGACCGCAAGGCCTTCGAGGCCGCCCTGCACGAGGCTCGCGACCCCCTCCGGGAGTCCGCTCGGCTCAACCCCGACGACGCCGCCCCCTGGGCCGCGCTCCAGACCGTCGCGATGGGGCTGGGGAGCACCCGGAACGGGAGGAGGCCTGGACCGAGTCGGTCTCCCGGGCGCCGCACCTGTACCCGGCGCACGTGACTCGGGTCCGCTCGCTGGCCCCCTCCCGAGGAGGGTCGGCGGAGGAGATGTTCGCCGCCGCGGGGGCGGCCGCGGACACCGCGCCCGAGGGCAGCCCGCTGCCGTCCGTCCTCGCCCTGGCCCACGCCGAGTACCTGCGGGGCGAGCAGCGCCGCCTCGTCCGGGAGGGCAACAGCGCGTACATCAGCTCCATGGCGATGGGGCGCCTGCACGGAGACGCCGTCCGCGAGCTGTTCGAGCTCGCCCAGGGGTGGGCGTCGGCGGCCGTGCCGCACGTGCGGGACGTCCAGGCCCACCACCTGTTCGGCTGGGCCTTCCACCGGGCGGGAGAGGCGGACCTGGCCCGCTGGCACCTGGGCATGGTCGGCCGGTACGTCTGCGATGTGCCCTGGGCCTTCTTCGGCTCCCCGCGCACCGAGGCCGCCCTGGCCATGTCCGAGCTCGGGGTGGACCCGCGCCCCACGCCCGGGGACGACGTCACCCGGTGACCCGGGCGGGCCGGGACCGGGTCGGGCGTTCCGCCCCATGGGAGCACGGAACGGGCGTCGCACGGGGTGAGTAGGAGTACTCATGCGGTGCGGGTGGCGGCGGCACAGACTGGTGACATGACGAAGACGACCCCCGAAGCGATCTCCCCGCTCCGCGCCGCACTCCTCGGCCTCGCCGCGGGCGCGGGCGCGGCACTCCTGGCCGAGGGCCTCGGCTTCCTGGTCAGCACCCTCCTCGTCGCGGTCCAGTCCGACGAGGTGGTCGGGGCCAACATCGGCGCCGGGCTCGCCGCCGGGGCCGTGACCCTGCTCATCGCCCCCGCCCTGGCCCTGCTCCTGCTGAGACTGACGCGCGTGCCCCGCCCCCTCGCCGTCGTCCTGTACTCCCTGCCCCTCTACCTGGTCCTGAGCGTGGCCGCCTCCAGCGGGGCCATCGTCCTGGAGACCTGGCTGTGGGACCGGTTCCCGGACCTCGCCGACCTCACCAGCCCGTGGGTGCCCTGGTACCTCCTGACCCTGGTCTCCCTCCCCTGCCGGTCGCCCTCGCCGCGCTGCTGACCACCCGTTCCCGGGGCACCCGGGACACCGCCGGGGTCTGACCCCGTACCCGACCGGACCGAAAAGCACTGGTCGGTACCGGCCCGGTCGGAAACAATGCACGGGTGCTACTGACGATCACCACCACGGCCCAGCCGGCGACGGACCTCGGACACCTGCTGCACAAGCACCCCGACAAGGCGCAGAGCTTCGAGCAGTCCTTCGGGACGGCGCACGTCTTCTACCCCGAGGCCACCGACGAACGCTGCACGGCCGCGCTCCTCCTGGAGGTGGACCCGCGGGCGCTGCTGCGCTCGCGGACGTCGGTGAGCACCCCGGACTTCGCCCTCGCCCAGTACGTGAACGACCGCCCCTACGCCTCCTCCTCGCTGTTCACGGTGGCGCTGGGCCGGGTGCTGCGGTCCGCGATCCGGGGGACGAGCGAGCGGCGCCCCGAACTGGCCCGCACACCCCTCCCGCTGGTCCTGCACCTGCCCGCCGTGCCCTGCCGCCCCGGCCCCGAGAGGGCGCGGGCACTCTTCGAGCCCCTGGGCTGGACGGTGGAGGCCGTTCCGGTCCCGCTCGACCCCGGACTGCCCGGGTGGGGAGACTCGCACTACCTGTCGCTCACCCTGACCGGCACCCTGCGGCTGTCCGAGGCGCTGAGCCACCTGTACGTGCTGCTGCCCGCGATGGAGGGGGCCACAAGCACTACTGGGTCGACTCCACCGAGATCGACAAGCTCCTGCGGGCGGGCGGCGCACCGGTCGACGGGGTCGTCGGAGAGGACGGCCCGGGCTGGCTGGCCGGACACCCCGAGCGCGCCTGGATCTCCCGTCGCTTCCTCGCCCGCAGGGAGAGGTACGCGCGTACCGCCCTGGCGCGCCTGGAGGAGGCCGGAGACCTCGAACCAGGGCCGGACGACGAGGACGCCACCGCCGAGGCGCCCGGCGCCGCCACGGTCCCGCGCGACCCGGCCGTCGAGGAGCGCGAGCCCTCCCTGGCCGACCAGCGCGCGGGCGCGGTCACGGCGGCCCTGGGCGCCGAACGGGCCACCAGCGTCATCGACCTCGGCTGCGGCGGGGGCAGGCTGCTGGAGCGTCTGGTCCGCGACCGCTCCCTGGAGCGCGTCACCGGTGTGGACGTCCACCTCGGCAGCCTGGAGGCCGCCCACCGCAGGCTCTGCGGGGGCTGCCACCCGGGCGGCGGCGGGCGCCACCGGCCGCTCCTCGCCGACGCCCACGAGGACCGCTCGGCGCCCGGGGCCCGCCCCGAACTGCTGCTGGGCTCCGTCGTCTACCGGGACCGGCGCTTCCGGGGCCACGACGCGGCGGTGCTCATGGAGGTCGTCGAGCACCTCGACCCCTCCCGGCTGCCCGCCATGGAACAGGTCGTCTTCGGTGACGCCGCACCCCGGGTCGTCGTGGTCACCACGCCCAACGCCGAGTACAACCGCCACTACGAGGGACTGGCCGAGGGGGAGTTCCGGCACGCCGACCACCGCTTCGAGTGGACCCGCGCCGAGTTCGCCGCCTGGACCGACCGGGTCGCCGCCGCGCACGGCTACGCCGTCCGCCGCCTCCCGGTGGGTCCCGAACACCCCGAGACCGGCGCACCGACCCAGATGGGAGTCTTCACCAAGTGAACGAGCCGAACGACGAGGGCCGCGAGCCCCGCGTGCTCGGCGTGCCCCGGATGGGGCTCGTCCTGCTGGTCGGGGTCTCCGGCTCGGGCAAGTCCACCTTCGCCGCCCGGCACTTCGAGCCCACGCAGGTGATCGGCTCCGACTTCTGCCGGGGCGTGGTCAGCGACGACGAGAACGACCAGAGCGCCACCGCCGACGCCTTCGCCCTGCTGGGCACGATCGTGGGCATCCGGCTGCGGCGCGGTCTGCTCACCGTGGTGGACGCCACCAACGTCCAGCGCCGGGCCCGTGACCAGCTCGTCCGTATCGCGAAGGACAACGACGTCCTCACCACGGCGATCGTCCTCGACGTGCCGGAGTCGGTGGCGCGCGAACGCAACCGCGCGCGCCCCGACCGCGACTTCGGGGACCACGTGATCCGCCGCCAGCGCCGCGACCTCAGGGAGGGCCTCAAGCGGATGTCCCGTGAGGGGATCCGGCGGACGTACGTGCTCAAGGGGCAGGAGGAGATCGACGCCGTCCGGATCGAGCTGGAGCGCCCCTGGCCGGAGCGGACCGAGCTCACCGGCCCCTTCGACATCGTCGGTGACGTCCACGGCTGCCGTGCCGAACTGGAGAGTCTGCTGGCGGAGCTCGGCTACACGCTGCGCCGCGACGACCGGGGCCGACCGGTCGGCGCCCGGCACCCCGACGGCCGCACGGCGGTGTTCGTCGGTGACCTCGTGGACCGGGGCCCCGACAGCCCCGGCGTCCTGCGCCTGGTCATGGGAATGGTCGCCGACGGCGACGCCCTCTGCGTGCCCGGCAACCACGAGAACAAGCTGGTCCGCTACCTCAGGACGGGCAAGGGCCGCCTCACCCACGGCCTGGCCGAGACCGTGGAGCAGCTGGGCCGCGAGAGCGAGGAGTTCCGCAAGGAGGTCCTGGAGTTCTGCGACGGCCTGGTCAGCCACCTGGTGCTGGACGGCGGCGACCTGGTGGTCGCGCACGCCGGACTCAAGGAGGAGTACCACAACCGCGCCTCGGGCCGGCTGCGCTCCTTCGCGCTGTACGGCGAGACCACCGGCGAGACCGACGAGTTCGGCCTGCCGATCCGCCTGCCCTGGGCCCGCGACTACCGGGGCCGGGCCACCGTGGTCTACGGTCACGTGCCCACGCACAGGGCCGAGTGGGTCAACCGCACCCTCTGCCTGGACACCGGCTGCGTGTTCGGCGGCAGGCTCACCGCGCTGCGCTACCCCGAGCGGGAGATCGTTGACGTGGACGCCGAGCGCACCTGGTACGCACCCGTGCGGCCCCTGGTGGAGTCCCCGCCCGAGCCCGTCGAGCGCGGCAGCGGCCAGGTCATCGACATCGGGGACGTCGGCGCGAGCGACTCCCACGCCGGGCTCTCCGTCGAGACCGGGTTCGGCACCGTGCGCGCCTCACCCGAGAGCACCATGGCCGCACTGGAGGTCATGAGCCGGTTCTCGGTGGACCCCCGCTGGCTGGTGTACCTGCCGCCGACCATGGCCCCGGCGCCGACCGCCGCCGACCCCGAGCTGCTGGAGCACCCGGACGAGGCCTTCACCGCCTATCTGGGCTCCGGTATCGGTGAGGTGGTCTGCCAGGAGAAGCACATGGGCTCGCGGGCGGTGGCGGTGCTGTGCCGCGACCAGGCCGCGGCCGCGCGCCGCTTCGTCCCCGGTGAACTCGGTACCGTGTACACCCGCACCGGGCGCCCCTTCTTCCGGGACCCCGAGGTCCAGGGCGAGGTGGTGGACCGACTGCGTCGGGCGGTGACCGAGGCCGGGCTCTGGGACCGGCTCGGTACCGACTGGCTGGCCCTGGACGGCGAGATGCTGCCCTGGTCCGCCAAGGCGCACACCCTCATCCGGGAGCAGTACGCCTCCGTGGGGGCCGCCGCTCGGGCCTCCCTGCCCGCCGCCTCCGCCGCCCTCACGGCGGCGACGGCCCAGGGCGTGGACGTCGCCGGGCTCGCCGCGACCATCGACCGCCGCACCGAGCAGACCGAGGCGTTCAGCGAGGTCTACCGCCGCCACACCTGGGACACCGAGGGCGCGGACGGGCTGCGCTACGCCCCCTTCGCGCTCCTGGCCACTGAGGGGAAGGAGTACGGCGACGCCGACCACCTCTGGCACATGGGCGTGGCCGAGCAGATCGCCGGGGACGGAGGGATGGTCCGGGCCACCCGCTACCGGGTCGTGGACACCACCGACCCGGCCTCCCGCGCGGCGGCCGCCGCCTGGTGGCGCGAGATGGTCGACCACGGTGGCGAGGGCATGGTGGTCAAGCCCCTGCTCGGCCCCCGCGCGAAGGGCCGCAAGGGGCTCGCTCAGCCGGGCCTGAAGGTGCGTGGCCCCGAGTACCTGCGGATCGTCTACGGGGCCGACTACACCGACCCGGGGCGGATCGCGGTGCTGAAGGACCGCGGGCTCGGCCGCAAGAACGGGCTGGCCATGCGCGAGCACAAGCTCGGGCTGGAGGCCCTGACCCGCCTGGCCGCAGGCGAACCGCTGTGGCGGGTGCACCAACCGGTCTTCGCGGTGCTCGCCCTGGAGACCGAGCCGGTCGACCCTCGGCTCTAGCCGGGGCGGCAGCCGGGCCGAGCCGGTCGAGGACGCGGGGCGCGCGGGAAAACCCCTTGCGCGCCCCGCGTCCGTGTCCGCATGCTTTCCCTGATCAGAACCGACGACAGAGAGGCCGGCGGCATGCGGCGATCCCACGGAAGCTCCGAGACCACCATCCGGATCGAACCACTCCTGGGAACCGCACGTGACCACCCTGAACATCGGAATCCTCGCGCACGTCGACGCGGGTAAGACCAGCCTCACCGAGCGCCTGCTCTTCGACGCCGGTGCCACCGACCGGCTCGGCGGCGTCGACACCGGCGACACCCAGACCGACACCGGCCGGATCGAACGCGAACGCGGCATCACCGTGCGCACCGCCGTGGCGTCCTTCCGAGCCGGCCCCGTCCAGGTCAACCTGATCGACACCCCCGGCCACACCGACTTCGTCGCGGAGGTCGAACGCGCCCTCGCCGTGCTCGACGGCGCCGTCCTGGTGTTGTCCGCCGTGGAGGGCGTGCAACCCCACACCCGCATGCTCATGCGGGTGCTGCGCCAGATGCGCCTGCCGGTGCTGCTGTTCGTCAACAAGATCGACCGGGGCGCCGCCGCGCCCGGGCGCGTGTTCGAGGAGATCCGGCACCGCCTCACCGACCGCGCCCTCGCCCTGGACTCCGTCACGGACGCGGGATCCGCCCGCGCGCGGGTGCGCGCCCACGACCCGGACGACCCCGGACACGCCGCCCGCACGGCGGAGTTCCTCGCCGAACACGACGACGCGCTCCTGGCCGCCGTGGTCGAGGACCGGCCGCTCCCGGGCCCCGCCGCCCTGCGCGCCACCCTGCGCTCCCAGGTCCTGCGCGGCCTCGCGCACCCGGTGCTGTCGGGTTCCGCGATCACCGGGGAGGGGGTCCCCGAGCTCACGTCGGCCCTCACGGACCTGCTGCCCGCCCACCCCGGGCCCGACCTCGTCGGAGGCGACTGCCACGGCACCGCGCGGGAGGACGCCGCCGAGGAGCCCAGGGGCACCGTGTTCGCGATCGAGCGCTCACCGACCGGCGAGAAGACCGGCTACCTGCGGCTGTACGAAGGAGCCCTGCGCGCTCGGGACCGGGTGAGGTTCGAGCGCGCCCATCCCGCCGACGGGGCACCGCACGAGGGACGCCTCACACGGCTGGAGGTGGTCGGGTCCGAGGGCGAGCGGGACCGGCCCCTCACCGCCGGTGGAATCGGCCGGATCCGGGGCCTGCCCGGGTTGCGGGTCGGTGACCGGATCGGTCGGCCCACCCACGCCCCGCCCCTGGCCCGGCCGGCGCTGGAGTCGGTGGTCCGGCCGGTCCGTCCGGAGGACGCGAACCGACTCCACTCGGCCCTGGCCGCGCTCTCGGACCAGGACCCACTGATCCGGCTGCGCACGGTGCCGGGGGAGGGGCTGTCCGTCCTGCTCCACGGCGAGGTGCAGAAGGAGGTCGTGGCCGCCACCCTGTCCGAGGACTTCCGGGTCGAGGCGGTCTTCGCGCCCAGCGACGTGGTGCACACCGAACGCCCGTGCGGCTCCGGCACCGCGGTCGAACCGGTCGACCTCGCCCGGGAGATCGGTGGCCCGGTCACCGTCGGGCTGCGTGTGGAACCGGGCGAGGACGGCTCCGGTGTGGTGTTCCGGCGTGAGACGGAACTGGGGGCGCTGCTGCCCGCCTACGACCGGGCGGTGGAGGACGCCGTGCGCGGCGCCCTCGGGCAGGGGCTCCACGGGTGGCCGGTGACCGACTGCGTGGTGACGCTGGTGCGGAGCGGCTACGTCGCCCCGCTCACGGAGGCGGCCCACTTCCGTCACCTGGTGCCGATGGTGACCCTGCGGGCCCTGGAACGCGCGGGGAGCCGCGTGTTCGCTCCGGTGCACGCGTTCGAGCTGTCGGTGCCCGCCACCGAGCTCAGCGCCGTGCTCTCCCTGCTCGGCGGGCACGGGGCCCGGGTCCGGGAGACCGAGGCCGAGGGGGACACCTGGCGGGTGACCGGCGAGGTCGGGGCGGGCGAGGCCCACACCGTCGGCGCGGCGCTCGCGGGGGCCACCCGGGGCGAGGGCGCCTGGGTGAGCCGACCGGCGGGTGACCGGCTGGTCCGGGGGCGGCCCCCGCGCCGGAACCGCACCGACGGCAACCCGCTGGACCCCGACGCGTACCTGGTGCACCTGAACAACGCGGGCCGCGCCGGGACCGGCGGGTAGACCGCGCCGCCCACGGCCGTGGACCGGACCAGTGGGGCGAGGGCGGCCCGGACCTTGGAGGATCACACCGGGGTCCGGGCCGCCGATCGTGGTGGGATCACAACAATCGGACACCGGGACGCCTTCATTTCACGCGCACTCCTTCAAGCGGACACCCGTGACGGCGATGATGTGGCCGCACAGATCCCCCGATCCCCGCAGAAACCGGAGCAGGCGTGTCCCCAACCCCCTCCAGAGCCACGGTCCCGGTCCGCCGGAGAACCCTCGCCTCCGCCGCCGCGCTCGCGGCCGCCGCCCTGGGCGCCAGCCTCGTGGCCCCGCTGCCCGCCCTCGCCGCCGCCGACACCCCCGTGATCAGCGAGGTCTACGGTGGTGGCGGCAACAGCGGCGCGCAGCTGCGCCACGACTTCGTCGAGCTGGGCAACCCCACCGCCGCCGACGTCGACATCACCGGGTGGAGCGTGCAGTACCTGCCCGCGCGCCCCGGCCCGAACACCCGGGTCCAGGTGACCCCGCTCAGCGGCGCCGTCGCCGCAGGTGAGCACCACCTCATCCGCCAGGCGGCGGGCACGGGCGGCACCACCGACCTCCCCACCCCCGACGACACCGGCAACACCAACATGTCGGCCTCCGCCGGGGCCGTGCTCCTGGTGGAGGGCACCGACCCCGTCGAGTGCCGCACCGCCGTCACCTGCGCCGAGGACGGCACGATCGTCGACGTCGTCGGGTACGGCGACGCCGTGGTCCACGCCGGGGCACCCGCGCCCGGGACCGGCAACACCACCTCCGCCTCCCGGGACGGGGCGTTCACCCACTCCGGGAACAACTCCGCCGACTTCACCGTGGGCGAGCCGACCCCCACCAACAGCGCGGGCGAGACGGTCGAGGGCCCCGGCGGGGAGAGCCCGAGGAGCCGGTCGAGCCCGGTGACCTGCGCATCCACGACGTCCAGGGCACCACCCGCACCTCCCCGTACGCCGGGGAGCAGGTGACCGGCCTGCCCGGCGTGGTCACCGCCGTCAACGCCTTCGGCAGCGCCCGCGGGTTCTGGTTCCAGGACACCGAGGGCGACGGCGACCCGCGCACCAGTGAGGCCCTCTTCGTCCTCACCGGATCCACCACCCCCGACGTCGCGGTCGGTGACGAGGTCCTGGCCGCCGGACAGGTGGGCGAGTACCGCCCCCAGGCGGGCGCACAGACCACGACTCAGCTGGAGAAGGCCCGCTGGACCACGCTCTCCCGGGGCAACGACCTGCCCGAGGCGGTCCTGCTCGACGCCGACACGATCCCCGAGGCCCTCGCCCCCGACCACGGCGGCGACGTCACCGAGCTCGAACTCCGGCCCGACGAGTACGCCCTGGACTTCTGGGCCGCCCACGAGCACATGACCGTCCGGGTGGAGGACGCCCCCGTCGTCGGGGCCACCGACGGCTACCACGCCCTGTGGGTGACCACCCGGCCCGACCGGAACCCCACCCCCAACGGCGGCGTGCACTACGGCTCCTACGACGACCCCAACACCGGCCGCGTGAAGATCGAGTCGCTGCTCGACCGCGACGTGCGCCCCTTCCCGAAGGCCGACGTCGGTGACACCCTCGCGGGCGTCACCGAGGGCCCCGTCTCCTACAGCCGGTTCGGTGGCTACCTGATCCGCGCCACCAGCCTGGGCGAGCACGTCCCCGGCGACCTGGAGCGCGTCCCGGTCCGCGACACCGCGCGGCACGAGATCGGCGTGGCCACCTACAACGTCGAGAACCTCGGCGGCGCGGACGACCAGGCCGACTTCGACGCCCTCGCGGAGGGGTTCGTGAGCTACCTGGGCTCGCCGGACATCGTCGGACTGGAGGAGATCCAGGACAACAGCAGTGAGACCGACGACGGCGTCGTGGCCGCCGACGTCACCCTGGACCGCCTGGTCGACGCCATCGCGGCGGCGGGCGGTCCCGCCTATGAGTGGCGGGAGATCAGCCCCGAGGACAAGAAGGACGGCGGAGTGCCCGGCGGGAACATCCGCAACGCCTTCCTCTTCGACCCCGCCAGGGTCCAGTTCGTGGACGTCGAGGGCGGCGACGCCACCACCCCAGTGGAGGTGGTGGAGGGCGAGCGCGGCGTCGGCCTGTCCGTCTCCCCGGGCCGGATCGCGCCGACGGACGAGGCCTGGAACTCCAGCCGCAAGCCCCTGGTCGGCCACTTCCGCGCGCTCAACCGCGACGTGTACGTGGTCACCAACCACTTCAACGCCAAGGGCGGCGACGAATCCCTGCACGGCGTCAACCAGCCGCCCCGCCGGACCAGCGAGACCCAGCGCCACCGGCAGGCCACCCTGGTCCGCGAGTTCGCCGACGACCTCCTCGCCGCCGACCCCGACGCCAACCTCGTGGTGATGGGCGACCTGAACGACTTCCAGTTCTCGACCACCCTGGACATCCTCACCGGCGACGGCACGCTCACCAACCCCATGGTGGACCTGCTGGGCGAGGGCGAGGGCTACAACTACGTCTTCGACGGCAACTCCCAGGCCCTCGACCACATCCTGGTCAACGGTGCCCTGGCCGGACGGGTCGACTACGAGATCGCCCGGATCAACTCCGAGTTCCACGACCAGGTCAGCGACCACGACCCGCAGGTCCTGCGGATCGACACCCGGCGCAGCACCTCTCCGGGCCGGAGGTGACCACCCCCTGACACGACGGGGCGGGCACCGGAGACGGTGCCCGCCCCCGTGCACCCGGGGTGGTCCGACACGTCGCGAGGGTCCTCCCGCCCGGTCGCACCGCGCCCCTATCCTGGGAGGGTCCGCACCGCCCACCCCAGGGAAGCGATGATGAACGTACTGCTCACCGGTGGCGCCGGGTACATCGGCACCCACACCGCGGTCGCACTCCTCGAAGCCGGGCACGGTGTCGTGGTCGTCGACTCCCTCGTGAACAGCCACGAGGAGGCCGTCCGCCGCGTCGAGCGGATCACGGGCCGCACGGTCGCCTTCCACCGGGTGGACTGCACCGACCCCGGGGCCATGCGCGCGGTGTTCGCGGAGCACGAGATCGACGCCGTCATCCACCTGGCCGGGTTCAAGGCGGTGGGCGAGTCCGTCGAGCAGCCCCTGCGCTACTACCGCAACAACCTCGACGCCCTGCTGACCCTCTGCGAGGTCATGGACGAGGCCGGGGTGCGCGACCTCGTCCTCAGCTCCTCCGCCACGGTCTACGGCGACCCCCGGCGCGTACCCATCCCGGAGGACGCCGAGCTGTCGACCACCAACCCCTACGGCAACACCAAGCTGTTCGCGGAGCGCGTCCTCGACGACCTCGCCACCGCGGACCGGCGGTGGCGGATCATCTCCCTGCGCTACTTCAACCCGATCGGCGCCCACCCCAGCGGCCTGATCGGTGAGGACCCCAGGGCGTCCCGAACAACCTCTTCCCGTACATCGCCCAGGTCGCCGCCGGTCGCCGTGAGCGGCTCCACGTGTACGGGGACGACTACGACACCCCGGACGGCACCGGAGTGCGCGACTACCTGCACGTGGTGGACCTGGCCGGGGGCCACCTGGCCGCCGTGGACCACCTCGCCGACGCACCGGGCCACCGCGTCTACAACCTCGGCACCGGCCAGGGCACCTCGGTCATGGAGAGCCTGCGCGCCTTCGAGCGCGCCACCGGGTCGCCGGTCCCGTACGCGGTCACCGCGCGGCGCCCCGGCGACATCGCCGTCTGCTACGCCGACCCCTCGGCCGCCTCCCGTGACCTGGGCTGGAAGGCGGAGCTGACCGTGGACGACGCCTGCCGCGACACCTGGCGCTGGCAGTCCGCCAACCCCGGAGGGTTCGCGGGCTGAGCCGCGCCGGACACCTGGTCCGGACACCCGGTCCGCGTGCGGGGAGGCACACCTTTCGTTGCGTCCCGACCGTGGTGAACGGCCTAGACTGGACGGACATCCACATTTTTCTGCGGAAGGTCCTCCGTCGTGTCCGTTGGTGCTGACAGCACGTTCGACACCGTCCTCGTCGTCGACTTCGGTGCGCAGTACGCGCAGCTGATCGCCCGACGGGTCCGGGAATGCCACGTGCACAGCGAGATCGTGCCCTCGACCATGCCGGTCGAGGAGATGCTCGCCAAGAAACCCAAGGCCATCATCCTCTCGGGCGGCCCCTCCTCGGTGTACGCCGAGGGCGCCCCGAGCGTGGGGGCCGAGCTGTTCGAGACCGGGGTCCCGACCTTCGGTATCTGCTACGGCTTCCAGGCCATGACCCGCGCCCTGGGCGGGGTCGTGGACCGCACCGACCTGAGCGAGTTCGGCCGCACCGCGCTGACCGCCAGCGCCGACTCCGTGCTGTTCGAGGGCCTGCCCGAGGACCTGAGCGTGTGGATGTCGCACGGCGACTCCGTGGTCCAGGCCCCGGCCGGGTTCAAGAGCACCGCCAGCACCGCCGGTGCCCCGGTGGCCGCCTTCGAGGACACCGAGCGCCGCCTGTTCGGCGTCCAGTTCCACCCCGAGGTCATGCACACCGAGCACGGCCAGGACCTGATGCGCCGCTTCCTCTACGAGGGTGCGGGCTGCCGCCCCACCTGGACGATGGTGAACATCGTCGAGGAGCAGCTGGAGCGCATCCGCGAGCAGATCGGCGACAAGCGCGTGATCTGCGCGCTCAGCGGCGGGGTCGACTCCGCCGTGGCCGGAGCCCTGGTGCAGCGCGCCGTGGGCGACCAGCTCACCTGCGTGTTCGTGGACCACGGCCTGCTCCGCAAGGGTGAGGCCGACCAGGTCGAGAAGGACTTCGTCGCGATCACGGGCGCCAAGCTCAAGGTGGTCGACGCCGAGGAGCAGTTCCTGTCGGAGCTGGCCGGGGTGACCGACCCCGAGGAGAAGCGCAAGATCATCGGCCGCGAGTTCATCCGCGTCTTCGAGCAGGCGGCCCGCGAGGTCGTCGCGGAGAGCGGTGAGGACGGCGCCGAGGTCGAGTTCCTGGTCCAGGGCACCCTGTACCCGGACGTCGTGGAGTCCGGCGGCGGTACCGGCACCGCGAACATCAAGTCGCACCACAACGTGGGCGGCCTGCCCGACGACCTCCAGTTCACGCTGGTGGAGCCGTTGCGCGAGCTGTTCAAGGACGAGGTCCGCAAGGTCGGTGAGGAGCTGGGCCTGCCGCCCGAGATGGTGTGGCGCCAGCCCTTCCCCGGCCCCGGACTGGGCATCCGGATCATCGGTGAGGTGAACCGCGAGCGCCTGGAGATCCTGCGCGAGGCCGACGCGATCGCCCGCGAGGAGCTCTCCCGCGCCGGGCTGGACCGCGACATCTGGCAGTGCCCCGTCGTGCTGCTGGCCGACGTCCGCTCGGTGGGCGTCCAGGGTGACGGCCGCACCTACGGCCACCCCGTGGTCCTGCGCCCGGTGAGCAGCGAGGACGCGATGACCGCCGACTGGTCGCGCGTGCCCTACGACGTACTCGCCCGCATCTCCAACCGCATCACCAACGAGGTGCGCGAGATCAACCGGGTGACGCTGGACGTGACCAGCAAGCCTCCGGGCACCATCGAGTGGGAGTAGCCGCGCGGCGCTCCCCTGACGTGATCGGGCCCGGCACACGGTGTGTGCCGGGCCCGACCCGTCTCCGCGGCCCCGTGGTCCGGGGGCTCCGCGTCAGTCCTGGGTGACGAACACGTTGATCGCCGTGTCGTCGGCGTCCTCGGAGTGGGTGAGGACCAGCATGGAGGGCTCCTCGCCCGACCTCACGCTGAACACCAGGTCACCGCTGGCCTCCTCGCCCGGGGCGACCGGTTCCCAGAGAGTGCCCTTCTTCTCCTCGGACGTGGGGGTGTCGGCGGTGATCCAACGGTTGCTGTCGGTGACCAGTCGCTGCTCGGCCGAGCTGAACACGATCTCGTCGCCGCCGAGGTTCTCCAACGCCAGGTCGGCCACGCAGTACACCCCGCCCTCGATGCTCGACCGTCCCGGGATGGCGTCCAGGCAGCGCACCTCGACGCTGTACCGGACCCTGCCGTCATCGGACACCGCGTTCCCGTCGGTGTTGGTGGGCTCGGGCATCTCCGGGTCCATGTTGCCGAGGCCGTCGTCGGGCACGTTCGGGTCCGGGGCGGGATCCTCCCGTCCCTGGTTGGCGGGCGGGGTGCTCTGGTCGCTTCCGCCGGACCCGGGCCGGTTGAGGACGAGGACGGTCACGACCACCAGCAGCACGGCCAGCGCGATACCGCCCGCGAGCAGGCCCCAGAACAGGCCGCCCCTCCTGCTGGGGGTGGCGGGCCGGTGCGGGGGCGGCGGCACCGGCGGCACGTACGGCTGGGGGCCCCGCTGCTGCTGCTGCTGCTCGGCCGGGGCCGGAACCATCGGGATGGGCCCGGTGGCGGCCGGGTGCTGCGCCGGGGGCGGTCCCGCCGGGGCGGGGCGCTGCTGCTGGCCGTGGGTGACCGGGTGCGGCCCCGCCGGGTGACCGGCGACGGGGTGGCCCGGCGGCGGGACGTGCTGCGACCGGGTGTAGTTGCCGGTCTGGTGCGCGGGCGGCGGCATCTGCGGCGGCGGCTGCTGGTAGTGGCCGGGCGCAGGATGGCGCATGCCCGTCATGGTCTGGTGCGCGGGGTGCGGCATCCCCGGCGGCATCGGGGGCAGGTTGGGCCGCCACGACTGGTGCAGGGCGTGCGAGACCATGTCGTTGGGGTTGCTGGTGTCCTCGCCGCCCGCGAGCTCCAGAAGCAGGTCCTGGGCGGTGGGGCGGCGGCCGGGCTCCTTGGCCAGGGCGCGGGTCACCAGGCGGTCCAGCGGACTGTCCAGGTTGCCGATCTGCGGCTCGGCGAAGAGCACCCGCTTGCCCAGCGTCATGGCGTCGCCGTTGCCGAAGGGGTGCGTGCCGTTGCCCGCGAACGCCACCAGACAGCCCCAGGCGAAGATGTCCGCCGAGGTGGTGACCTTCTCCTCCAGCAACTGCTCGGGCGCCATCCAGCCGGGGCTGCCCATGACGATGCCGGTCTGGGTGTGGTTGGTCGCGGTGTTCATCGCCCGCGCGATGCCGAAGTCGATCACCCGGGGGCCGGAGAGCGACAGCAGGACGTTGGCGGGCTTGAGGTCACGGTGGACCAGCCCGGTGCGGTGGATCGCGGCGAGCGCGGCGGCCACGCCGAGGGCGAAGCCGTGCAGCGTGGAGGAGTCCAGCGGCCCGTGCTCGGCGATGTGCTCGGCCAGGGCCGTGCCCGCGATGTACTCGGTCACCATGTAGGGACGGTTCTCGAACGTCCCGTGGTCGAGCACCTTGGCGGTGCAGAAGGAGGCGACCTTGCGGGCGTTCTCCATCTCGTCGCGGAAGCGCGCCCGGGTCTGCTCGTCGAAGGCGAGCTCCGGACGGATGACCTTGATGGCTACCTGGTTGTTCTTCTCCGGCGTACTGCCCAGGTAGACGGTGCCCATGCCGCCACTGCCCAGCTTCCCGGACAGCACGTAGGGACCGATGGTGGCCGGATCTCCGGCGGCCAGCGGTTCCAGGTTCTTCGGGAGCCCATCCGACGGCAAGCGACCCTCCCCGACGGTGTCCAAACCCCGCCTTGCCCCAAGGTAGCGGGGTTTGTGCCCTGATTCCCACTCACGGACCGGATCGGGTCGTTCGGGGGTCGGGCGGTAGCTGACATGACAGTGGTGACGAACCCTGGATCAAGGGGACCCGCCCTCCCGGGCGCGGAGGTCCGCGCCGGTGGGAGGCGGTGAACACGGCGCGCCCCGTGGAGGGGTCTGTGTTCACGCAAGGTGGGGGTTCCTTTACGATTGGGGACTCGTGACCGTTGATACCACCGTAACCGTGCGGGTCCCCGCGAAGGTGAACCTCCAGTTGGCGGTGGGGCCCAGACGCGAGGACGGTTTCCACGCCCTCGTGAACGTGTTCCACGCCGTCTCGCTGTTCGATGAGGTTACCGTCAAGGCGGCGTCGCCGCGTCGGCCGCGTGCCCTCACCGCGTTGACCGCCACCGGGCGGTCCGAGTCCCACCTGGCCAGGGTGCCGCTGGACGAGGGCAACCTCGCGGCGCGCGCCGCCCTCCTGCTGGCCGAGGAGACGG
This sequence comes from Nocardiopsis eucommiae, assembly GCA_018388625.1. GTDB lineage: Bacteria > Actinomycetota > Actinomycetes > Streptosporangiales > Streptosporangiaceae > Nocardiopsis > Nocardiopsis eucommiae. The sequence goes on from CP074402.1 coordinate 766,545, forward strand.
GCGCGGGCTTCCCCGTGGACATCCACCTCGACAAGCGCATCCCGGTGGCGGGCGGCATGGCCGGGGGCAGCGCGGACGCCGCCGCCGCGCTGGTGGCCTGCGACCGCCTGTGGGGCTGTGACCTGTCTCGGGAGCGGCTCCTCGACCTCGCCGCCCGGCTCGGCAGCGACGTGGCCTTCGGGCTGGTCGGTGACACGGCGGTGGGGACCGGTCGCGGTGAGCTCCTCGAACCGATGGCCAGCCCCGGGCGGTACCGGTGGGTGTTCGCCCTCTCCCCGCGCGGCCTGTCCACCGCCGACGTGTTCGGTGAGTACGACCGGCTGCGCCCCGACGCCCCGGAACCGCGTCTGGACACCGCCCTGGAGAAGGCACTGGCCAGCGGCGACGCGGTGGCCCTGGGCGCCTCCCTCAGCAACGACCTCCAGCCCGCGGCGCTCTCGCTGCTGCCCGAGCTGCGGCGCACCCTGGACGCGGGCCGCGGTGCCGGTGCGCTCGGTGCCCTGGTGTCCGGATCCGGGCCCACGTGCGCGTTCCTGGTCGGGGGCGGGGCAGAGGACCCGGGCGCGGTCGCGGAGCGGGAGGCCGGAGTGGTGGCCGCGCTGCGCGCCACCGGCCTGTGCGAGCAGGTCATCGCGGCCGACGGCGACGTCCCGGGAACCACCGTCGTGTGACGTATATCACGTGATTTTGTGTCCGGATTCTGGGCGTCCTCGCCGTTGACCTCAACCATGGTTGAGGAAGAAGACTGGTGGCATGACGACGCCAGCCACCTTCTCCAGGTACGCCGACCTCCCCGCGCTGATCGGGCTCATGGAGGGTGACGAGAAGCACAACGCCGCCGCTCACTCCACCCTCGACGTTCTCTGGGTCCTCTACGACCGGGTCCTCGCCGTCTCCCCGGAGACCGCCGAGGACCCGGCGCGGGACCGCTTCCTCCTCTCCAAGGGCCACGGTCCTGCCGCCTTCTACGCCGTCCTCGCTGCCAAGGGCTTCCTCGACGTGCCCACCCTGCGCGGTTGGACCGCCTTCGACTCTCCGCTCGGCCACCACCCCGACCGCGTCCTGGTGCCCGGAGCGGAGATCGGCAGCGGTTCCCTCGGCCACGGCCTGCCGCTGGGTCTGGGCACCGCCCTCGGGCTGCGGGCCCAGGGGACACGCCGCGCGGACGGCACCGCACCCCGCGTGGTGGTGCTGGTCGGAGACGGCGAACTCGACGAGGGCAGCAACCACGAGGCCATCGCGGCCGCCGCGCGCCTGGGCGCCGACAACCTCACCGTCGTGGTGATCGACAACGCCTCCGCCACCCACGGCTGGCCCGGCGGTGTCGGACGCCGGTTCGAGGTGGAGGGCTGGGAGACCCGCGAGGTCGGCGGCCGCGACCACGACGCCCTCCAGGACGCCTTCACCCGCCCGACCACCGGACGGCCGCTGGCCGTCGTCGCCCGCGTCCGCAACGGAAACTGAAAGCGAGCCCGGTCATGCGTGACACCTTCGCCGCCGCCACCCACGAGGCACTCGACCGCGACCCCCGGACCGCGCTGGTCCTCGCCGCCATCTCCGCGGGCATGTTCCGCCGCGCCGCCGCCCGACACCCGGGCCGGGTGATCGACCTCGGCATCCGCGAACAGGCGATGATCGGCGTCGCCGGGGGCCTGGCCCTCACCGGCATGCGCCCCATCGTGCACAGCTACACGCCGTTCCTGGTCGAGCGGCCCTTCGAGCAGATCAAGATCTCCCTCGGCCACCAGGACGTGGGCGCGATCCTGGTGAGCATCGGCGCCTCCCACGACACCTCGGCCGAGGGGCGCACCCACCAGGCACCCGAGGACGTGGCGCTCCTGGACACTCTCCCCGGCTGGACCGTGCACGTGCCGGGCCACCCCGACGAGGTGCGGACCCTGATGGAGAGGGCGGTGCCCGGGGACGACCTCGTGTACCTGCGGCTGTCCACCCACACCAACAGGGCGGCCCTGCCCGTCGGTCCGCGCCTCAACGTGCTGCGCACCGGTTCGTCCCGCTCCGCCGGGGTGGTGGTGGCGGTCGGACCCATGCTGGACCGGGTGCTGGAGGCCACGGCGGGCCTCGACGTCACCGTCGCCCACACCTCCACCGTCCGGCCCTTCGACCACGAGGGGCTCAGCGCGCTCGCCGGGGCGGCGGGTAACGCCGACGTGCTGATCGTGGAGCCCTACCTCAAGGGCACCTCCGCCCACGAGGTGGCCGAGGCCCTGGCCGACCGGCGCCACCGCCAGGCGTCCCTGGGGGTGTCCCGCCGCGCCGAGGTCCGCGCCTACGGCACCGCCGCCGACCACGACCGGCTCCACGGCCTGGACGTCGAGGGGATCGCCAAGTCCGCCCGGGACTTCTTCCTGGTGTAGCGAACCCGCCCGGGGCCTCGCGTGGTGCGGCCCCGGGCGACCCCTCCTAACAGGCGTACGTTCTGCCGTCCGCCGCCTTGCCCCAGTTACAGCTGCTCAGCGTGCCCGCGGCCTTGTTGTCGTCCTTGCTGCCGGGCTTCTTCAACCGGAGGTCGGGGTTGCGGCCGCTTCCGTCGTTGGGCAGTACGTGGCGCGCGTAGCCCCGGTACACGTGGTGCGTGCCCTTCGCGTCCCGGTGGTTCGTTCCGGAGCCGGTGTGCACGTGGACGACGGCCCCCGCCGGGAGGTTGTACGAGGGCAGCGCCCGGCCGTAGGTGTTCGAGGTGATGTCCGGGACGTGGCCCCGGAGGTTGACGGTCTTCTTCGACACGTTCTTCACGACGAAGTACTCGCCGTTGAGATTGGTCTGCTTGTTGTTCTTCACGTCGGCCCCGGCGGCGTTGGGCCGCACGTGGGTGATCATCAGGGCGCCCGTGGTGGACGCGGCGTGCGCCGGGACGGGCACGAGGAACGCGGTGAGGAGTACGGCCGCGACGGCGGCACGGACGGAGCGCATGGGCTCCCCTTTCGGTTCACGCCGTCCTGCGATGCGGGCCTCCGGGGGTGGCGCGCAAGCGGGGTGCCGAGGACAGGGCAGAAGATTAGCCTGTCCGCGCCGAGGACGGGGCCGAAAGGAACCGATACGCGAAAAGTGTCGTCCCCGGCGGTCAGCCGGTCCGTTCACCGTCGCGGGGGCAGCACAATGGAAGGTGATGACGAATCTGGTCAACCTTCAGGACGTGTCCCTGGCCTACGGGCCGCTCGTACTCCTCGACAAGGTGTCCCTTGGCGTGGACGAGGGCGAACGCATCGGCGTGGTCGGCCGCAACGGCGGTGGCAAGTCCACGATGATCTCCGTGCTCGCGGGGCGGACCGAGCCCGACTCCGGCCGGGTCGTGCACAACCGCGGGCTGCGGGTCGGCTTCCTGCACCAGCGGGACGACTTCCCCGACAGCACCGTCGGTGAGTTCGTGCTGGGCGGACGGGCCGAGCACGAGTGGGCGGGGGACGCGCGCATCCGCGACATCCTCCGGGGCCTGCTCGGCGGCTGGGACCTCGACGTGCCCATGTCCGGGCTGTCCGGCGGCGAGCGCCGCCGCTCCGGGCTGGCGCGGCTGCTGGTGGACGACCACGACCTCGTCATCCTGGACGAGCCCACCAACCACCTCGACATCGAGGGCATCGCGTGGCTGGCCGAGCACCTGCGCGGCCGTCCGGAGTCGCTCGTGGTCGTCACCCACGACCGGTGGTTCCTGGACGCCGTGACCACCCGCACCTGGGAGGTCGGGCGCGGCACCGTCGAGAGGTACGAGGGCGGGTACGCGGCCTACGTGCTGGCCAAGGCCGAGCGCGACCGCCAGGCCGCGGCCGAGGAGGACCGCCGCCAGAACCTCATGCGCAAGGAACTGGCCTGGCTGCGCAGGGGAGCGCCCGCGCGCACCTCCAAGCCCAAGTTCCGCATCGAGGCGGCCAACCAGCTCATCGCGAACGAGCCGCCGGTGCGCGACTCCGTGGAGCTGGTCCGCTTCGCCAGCTCACGGCTGGGCAAGACCGTCATCGACCTCAAGAAGGTCTCGGTCGCCATCCCCGACCGCACGCTCCTGGACGAGCTCACCTGGCAGCTGGGCCCCGGCGACCGGGTCGGGCTGGTCGGCGTGAACGGCGCGGGCAAGTCCACCCTCCTCAAGATCCTCGCGGAGGAGCGGGAGCCCGACTCCGGCACCGTGCGCACCGGCCGGACCGTCAAGCTGGCGCACCTGTCCCAGAACGTCGCGGAACTCGACCCCACCGCCCGGCCCCTCCAGGCCGTCATGGACGTGCGCGAGCACATCACCATCGGCAAGCGCGACTACACCGCCAGCCAGATGCTGGAGAAGTTCGGCTTCCGGGGCGAGCGCCAGTGGACGCCGATCGGTGACCTGTCCGGCGGCGAGAAGCGTCGGCTCCAGCTGCTGCGGCTGCTCATGGACGAGCCCAACGTGCTGCTGCTGGACGAGCCCACCAACGACCTCGACATCGAGACCCTGACCGAGCTGGAGGACCTCCTCGACGGATGGCCGGGCTCCCTCGTGCTGGTCAGCCACGACCGGTACTTCCTGGAGCGGATCACCGACCGGGTGCTCGCCCTGATGGGCGACGGCGGCCTGGCGTTCCTGCCCGGAGGGGTGGACGAGTACCTGGAGCGCCGGGAGGCCAGCGCCGGCGAGGTCACCGTGCCGCTGGGCGCCTCCGAGACCGCCGTCCAGGAGCCCGCGGCCACCCCGGCCGTGTCCCAGGCCGAGCGCCGCGCCGCCCAGAAGGAGATGCAGCGCGTCGAGCGGCGGATGGACAAGATCGCCAAGCGCGAGGAACAGCTCCACGAGCAGATGGCCGCCGCCGCCGAGGACTACACCCGGCTCGCGGACCTCGATGCCGAGGCCCGGACCCTCGCCTCCGAGAAGGAGGAGCTGGAGATGGTCTGGCTGGAGCAGGCCGAGCTGATCGGGGACTGACCGGTCACCGCGACAGGCGGGCCCGCTGGTCGGCCTCCACCGGCAGTAGGCTGCCCGTACGGTTCCGAACCTCAGGAGGAGACGCCATGGCTGGCCTGGACGAGATTCCGGTGACCATGATCGACGGCCGGGAGACCACCTTCGGTGAGTGGTCCGGGAAGGTGCGCCTGGTGGTGAACGTGGCGTCCCGCTGCGGGCTCACCCCGCAGTACGGGGCGCTGGAGGAGCTCCAGAAGCGCTACGAGGACCGGGGGTTCACCGTGATCGGCCTCCCCAGCAACCAGTTCCTCCAGGAGTTCGGCGGCGAGGAGAAGATCGCGGAGTACTGCTCGATGACCTGGGGCGTGACCTTCCCGATGACCGAGAAGGTGAAGGTCAACGGGCGCGGCCAGCACCCCTGTACGCGGAGCTCACCCAGGCGTCCGACGCCGAGGGCCACGCCGGACGGGTCAAGTGGAACTTCGAGAAGTTCCTGGTGCTCCCCGACGGCGAGGTGCACCGGTTCCGCCCGGCCACCGTCCCGGACGCCCCGGAGATCGTGGAGCTCATCGAGCGCTCCCTGCCCGAGGCCGCCTGACCGCTCAGCCCGTTCCGCAGTCGACGTAGTCCTCGATGCTCTCCAGGAACTCCTCCCGAGGCGTCCGCGGCGTTCCGTGTTCTAGCGGATCCGGGCCTGGAAGACGTCCGCGATGGCCTGGGCGCCGGCGAGGTTGGTGTGGATGTCCGGGCCCCGGGCCGTGTCGCACATCCAGGTGAGGTCGCAGATCCGCTGGAGGTTGACCGGCATGCCCGAGGCACTGTCGGCGGGGACCTCGGTGTCCGAGCCGTCGAAGGCGGCGTCCACGTCGGCCACGTCGATCCCGGCGGCCTCGTAGGAGGCGGTCAGTGACGCGTTCACCTGGTCGAGGATCTCCACGGTCCGGGCGGACAGGCTCGTCTCGCCGGAGGCGTCGGGGTCCTCCAGCAGGGCGAGGGCCAGGAACGGGTTGTAGTAGGTCATCCCGACGATCCGGGTGCTCGGGTCCGCCGCGTCGACCAGCCGTTCCGCGATCACCGGCACCTCGGTCTCCAGGCGCTCCAGGCCGTCCGCCACGCAGGCCTCGTCGACGCTGATCCCGTCGATGCCGAGCGCCTCCTCGTGGACGCCCTCGACGCACCCGGTGAAGTTGTTGCCCCCGATGGTGAGGGTGACCAGGTCGACCTCGTCGCCGTGCTCCCGCAGGAACTCCTCGGCCTGGTCGAGCTGGGCGCCCTCCTCGTAACGGTCGTCGCACCCGGGGATGCCGCCGCCGACGAAGGTCGTGGTGTCCTCGCCGCCGCAGCCCATGCGCTCGTGCCGGAGGGAGGAGTCGGTGTCCTTCAGCGAGCGGTACAGGACGTCGGTGTACCCCTCCGAGGTCTCCCGGCCCCGACCCCGCTCGTCGGGCTGCACCCCCACGGTCAGGGAGTCGCCCAGGGACAGGTAGTGGTTCGGCGCCGGAGCGGGTTCCCCGGCCTCCTCAGCGGAGCAGCCCGCGACGACGAGGGTCGCGGCGACGGCGGCCATCCAACGGATTCTCAACGTGCTCTCCCACGGGCCCGGACGGTTCTCACCCCTGCGGGCCGGACGGGCTCCTGTCGAGGGGTGCGAGAAGGCTTCTCAGTAACGATGCCAGCTGTTCGCGCTCGGCGGCGGGCATCGGGGCCAGAAGGGTCTCCTCGTAGCTGAGGAGTGAGGCCAGTGCGGCGTCGATCCGCTCGGCGCCCCTCGCGGTGAGCCGGACCAGCACGCCGCGTTTGTCGGCGGGGTCGGGGCGGCGGCGCACGAGATCGGCGGCGGCCAGCCGGTCCACGCGGTTGGTCATGGTCCCGGAGGTGACCAGGGTGGCGCGCAGCAGGCGCCCGGGGCTGAGCTCGTAGGGCGGGCCGGAGCGGCGGAGCTCGGCCAGGACGTCGAACTCCCAGGGCTCCAGCGCGTGCTCGGTGAAGACGGTGCGTCGGGCACGGTCGAGGTGGCGGGCGAGCCGGGACACCCGGCTGAACACCTCCAGGGGCGTCACGTCCACGTCCGGCCGCTCGGAGCGCCACGCCTCGATCAGCCCATCCACCTCATCGCGCATGGCACCCAGCATATCTCTTGACATCAAGATAGTGGGGCGGGTATACGAATACCCGCCCCACTGCTGCCACCCGTGTCCGGGGCTCGGCTCAACGCTTGCGGCGCGTGTCCAGCCTCGGCTTGGACTCCAGCGCGGAGAGCCCGTTCCAGGCCAGGTTGACCAGGTGCGCCGCCACCACCTCACGCTTGGGCTTGCGCACCTCCAGCCACCACTGTCCGGTCAGCGCCCACATGCCCACCAGGGCCTGCGCGTACATCGGGGCGAGCGCCGGGTCGTAGCCGCGTTCGGAGAACTCGTCCGCCATGATGTGCTCCACCTGGCTGGCGATGTCGTTGATCAGGCCAGCGAAACTGCCGGTCCCGGAGGCCACGTGCGAGTCGCGGGTGAGCACCCGGAACCCGACGCTGTCCTCCTCGACGTAGCGCAGCAGGGCCAGGGCCGCCTTCTCGATCTTGCTGCGGGCGTGGTCCGCGGTGAGGGCCTCGCCCATCATGCCCAGGAGCGTGCGCATCTCCCGGTCCACGACGACGGCGTAGATGCCCTCCTTGCCGCCGAAGTGCTCGTAGACCACGGGCTTGGACACCCCGGCCCGCGCGGCGATCTCCTCAACGGAGGTCGCGTCGAACCCGCGTTCGGCGAACAGCTCCCGGCCGATCTCCAACAGCTGTTGCCGACGCTCCTTGCCCGTCATGCGCTTGCGGCGCACGCGGGTCCTCTGCTCGCTGTCGGCTGCTCCCATGATGGTTACTGATCCTAGACCTTGACCCGCTTGGCAGCGAGCCGTTCGTTGTTGGGCCAGCGCACCTTGGTGGCCCAGCCGAACTTCTCGAAGACCCAGATGACCCGGGCGGAGATGTCGATCTGGCCCTTGAGCACACCGTGGCGGGCGCAGGTGGGGTCGGCGTGGTGCAGGTTGTGCCAGGACTCACCGAAGGACGGGATGGCCAGCCACCACACGTTGCGGGAGCGGTCGCGGACCTCGAAGTTCTCCTCGCCGATGGTGTGGCAGATCGAGTTGATCGACCAGGTCACGTGGTGCAGCAGCGCGACGCGGACCAGGCTCGCCCAGAAGAACGCGGTGACCGCGCCCCAGACGGACATGGTGACCAGGCCGCCGATGACGGCGGGGGCGAAGAGCGAGAAGAGCACGATCGGCAGGAACAGCTTGTCGACGAGGACGACGTCCTTGTCCTTGAGCAGGTCCGGGGTGAAGCGGCGGGGGAGGTCTTCTTCTCGTCCAGGTACATCCACGCCATGTGGGCGTAGTACATGCCCTTGGCCACGGACTTCCAGTCGTCCCCGAAGCGCCACGGCGAGTGCGGGTCGCCCTCGGCGTCCGCGTACTTGTGGTGGCGGCGGTGGTCGGCCACCCACTTGATGACGCTGCCCTCGATGGCCATGGAGCCCGCGATCGCCAGCGCGATCCGCAGCGGGCGGTTGGCCTTGAAGGAACCGTGGGTGAAGTGGCGGTGGAAGCCGACGGTGATGCCCAGGCCGCTGATCACGTAGAAGACCGTGGCGATGGCGATGTCGAGCAGCGACAGGCCCCAGCCCCAGAAGAAGGGCACCGCGGCGAGCAGCGCGATCAGGGGCACGAACACGAACGCGAAGACGGTGTAGCGCTCGGCCTTGCCACGCAGCTCGGGCTCGTACTCGGGGATCGCCTCGCGCTTGGGAGCGGCGGTGGCGGTGGCGGTGCCGGTGGGCTTCTCGGCGCCTTCGGTCGGCACCTCTGGGGCAGCGGTCATGGGTCTTGCACACCTCGTCACGGAGAACGTCGTCACCGGTCGGGACGGCGTCACGGGTACGAGGCACCCGCCGAGACGGCCCAACCTATTCCTACGTAACCGTAACCTACGACCCCGTAGGTTTGGCAAGCCCCGGGTGGAGGCGCTATGTTGGTGTCGAGCGTCCGGGCGAGCGTCCGGAACGTTCCCGGATGATGTAATCGGCAGCATCTGGGGTTTTGGTCCCCATCGTCCAGGTTCGAGCCCTGGTCCGGGAGCAACCCCGCCGTCGCGCGACCGCCCCCTCCGAGGGGCGGGACGCACCCCGTGCGGGACACGGGAGAGGGACGGCGGCACAACTCACACCGGCGTCCGGCTGGCCCGCCCCTGCGGGAGTCCGCCGGGCGCCGCGCGCGGCGCCCCCTCACGCGCCTGATGTGTGCCGGTGTCACACATGTATCCTTCCCATGTCGGCCGCTGGTCATCCGACGGCCGCCCGCGCGGCATGCGGGTCGCGCCGCCGAAGGGTGAGCCGACGTTCATATGCCAGCTATCACGAGGGGTCTCCTCCAGTGAGCGTGAACCGTCCGGCTGCCGTGATCATCCTCGCGGCGGGTGAGGGCACCCGAATGAAGTCGAAGCTTCCCAAGGTCCTTCACGAACTCAACGGCCGCAGCATGCTCGGCCACGTGCTCCACGCGTCCAGAGAACTCGAACCCGGCAACACCGTGGTGGTCGTGGGCCACGCCCGGGACCAGGTGCGAGCCCACCTGGCCGAGGTCGCCCCCGAAGCCGTCACGGCGGTGCAGGAGGAACAGAACGGCACCGGGCACGCCGTGCGCATGGCGGTCGAGGACCTCGCCGCCCAGAGCGTCGATCTCTCCGGAACCGTCGTCCTGACCTGCGGGGACACGCCCCTGCTGCGCGGCGAGACACTCGCGTCGCTGGTCGGGGCACATGAGAAGGAGGGCAACGCGGTCACCGTGCTGTCCGCCCGCGTCCCCGACCCCCACGGCTACGGACGCATCGTGCGTGACGCCGACGGCTCCTTCACGGAGATCGTCGAACACGCCGACGCCACGCCCGAGCAGCACCTCGTGGACGAGATCAACTCCGGGATGTACGCCTTCGACGGCGCCCTCCTGAGCAAGGTCGTCCAGCGCCTGTCCACGGACAACGCCAAGGGCGAGGAGTACATCACCGACGCGGTCGGCCTGCTCCGCGCCGACGGCCACCGGGTGGACGCCTGGAGCGCCGAGGACTGGAACGAGGTCCAGGGCGTCAACAACCGCGTGCAGCTCTCCGAGGCGCGCCGCGTCCTGAACGACCGCCTCCTGACCGGGCACATGCTCTCCGGCGTGACCATCGTGGACCCCGCGACGACCTGGGTGGACGCCGGGGTCAGCATCGGCGCGGACACCGTGGTCCACCCGAACAGCCGCCTCTACGGCACCACGAGCATCGGTGAGGACGCCGAGGTCGGCCCCGGCGCCGACCTGCGCGACACCCTCGTCGGTGACGGCGCGAAGGTCCGCGAGACCACCGCGGACGGGGCGGAGATCGGCCCCTGGGCCACCGTCGGCCCCTACACCTACCTGCGGCCGGGCACCCGCCTGGCCGAGCGGACCAAGGCCGGAGCCTTCGTCGAGGTCAAGAACTCGAACGTCGGCACCGGCTCGAAGATCCCGCACCTGACCTACGTCGGGGACGCGGACATCGGCGTGGGCAGCAACATCGGCTGCTCCTCGGTGTTCGTCAACTACGACGGGGTCACCAAGTCCCGGAGCACCATCGGCGACCACGTCCGCATCGGCAGCGACAACACCATCGTCGCTCCCGTGACCGTGGGCGACGGAGCCTATTCCGGGGCCGGGACCGTGGTCCGCGACGATGTCCCGCCCGGTGCCCTGGCGATCTCCGAAGGACACCGGCAGCGTAACGTCGAGGGCTGGACGCGGCGCAAGCGTCCGGGAACTCCGCCCGCCGAGGCGGCGGAGCAGGCGGAACGGCACAGAGCCGACGCCGCTAACAAGCAGTGACTGTGGGGGAGAAACACGTGACCGGCATGAAGGCCACCGGCCAGAAACAACTGATGCTGTTCTCGGGGCGTACGCACCCGGCCCTGGCCGAGGAGGTGGCGAAGGAACTGGGGATCGAGGTGGTCCCCACCCGGTTCGACACCTTCGCCAACGGCGAGATCTTCATGCGGTACCTGGAGTCGGTGCGCGGCAGCGACGCGTTCGTCATCCAGAGCCACGCCGACCCGGTCAACGAGTCGATCATGGAGCAGCTGATCATGGTGGACGCGCTCAAGCGCGCCTCCGCCAAGCGGATCACCGTGGTCACCCCGATCCTGGGCTACGCCCGCCAGGACAAGAAGCACCGGGGCCGCGAGCCCATCTCCTCGCGCCTGGTCACCGACCTCTTCCGGACCGCGGGGGCGGACCGGATGATGGCGGTGGACCTGCACACCGACCAGATCCAGGGCTTCTTCGACGGCCCGGTCGACCACCTCTTCGCGCTGCCGATCCTGGCCGACCACATCGCCAGCCAGGTCGACCACGCCGAGATCACCGTGGTCTCCCCGGACGCCGGGCGCGTGCGCACCGCCGACCGCTGGGCGGACCGTCTGGGTGCCCCTCTGGCCATCATCCACAAGCGCCGTGACCCCGACGTCGCCAACCAGGTGAAGGTCCACGAGGTCGTCGGTGAGGTCAAGGACCGCGTGTGCGTCCTGGTCGACGACATGATCGACACCGGCGGCACCATCGTGAAGGCCTCCGAGGCCCTCTTCGAGCAGGGCGCCAAGAAGGTCCTGGTCGCCGCCACGCACGGTGTGCTGTCCGGTCCGGCCGCCGACCGCCTCCAGAACTCGCGCATCTCCGAGGTGGTCATCACCAACACGCTCCCCGTCCCCGAGGAGCGCGCCTTCGAGAAGCTCACGCAGCTCTCGATCGCCCCGCTGGTCGCCCGCGCGATCAACGAGGTCTTCACCGACGGTTCGGTCACGAGCCTGTTCGACTAGTCGCTGTCGCCGGCACCCGCGCACGGCGCGGGTGCCCCGGCCGGGGCCGGAGCCGGTCCCGGGGCGGGCCATGTACGGAGTCGTCACCAGAGACAGTAGACTTGGCCGAGTGTCCCCGTGTCCGGGTGGTTTCCTTTCGTGTCTCCGCCTGGAAACAACGCGGGCAGGGGTGCGCGACGAGCGTTCCCGGGCCGGACGGGTCCGGTGACGGCTCGCCGGGCACGCCTGGAACCAGGGCGGTCGAGTCCTCAGCGAGCTGGGTGACCCCGTCGCAATTCTTCGCCGAGGGCGAGAATCGTTCGTACTACTGGAGTCGTGTTCCCCGTACTGCGGGGTTGAACCCGAGGAGTTTTGTCGTGTCCGAGGTACGTATCGCTGCCGAGCCCCGCACGGAATTCGGCAAGGGCGCCTCCCGTCGCGCCCGCCGCGCGGGTAAGGTGCCGGCCGTCCTCTACGGCCACGGCACCGAGCCCCGCCACCTGAACCTGCCGGGCCACGAGCTCATGCTCGCCCTGAAGACCCCGAACGTCCTGATTCGCCTCGACGGCCTGGACAAGGACAACCTTGCCCTCCCCAAGAGCGTGCAGCGCGACGCCATCAAGGGCTTCCTGGAGCACGTCGACCTGCTCGTCGTCTCCAAGGGTGAGAAGGTCGAGGTCGAGATCAGCGTCTCCCTCACCGGTGAGGTCAAGGCTCCCGGCGTGCTCAACCAGGAGCTCGTCACCGTGACCGTGGAGGCCGAGGCCACCCGCATCCCCGAGGGTGTCGAGTTCGACATCAACGGCCTGGAGGTCGGCGCCACCCCGACCGCCGGCGACCTGAAGCTGCCCGCGGGCGTTTCCCTGGTCACCGACCCCGAGTCGATCCTGCTCACCGTCTCCGCGCCGCGCGTGGAGGAGGAGCCGGAGACCAGCACCGAGGCCGCCGGGGCCGCTGAGGAGGCCGCCGCCGAGTAGGCGCGGTCCCCAGCCCCACACGGCTCTGAGCGCGCGGTCCCCGATCCGGGGGCCGCGCGTTCGTCGTGCGGGGGCGTGCTCCGGGTGCCGATAGTGTCGGTCGGCATGTGGAGTCTGTTGAGCAGGTTGGGTATCCGGAAGAGCGGGGACGGCGAGGACATGGCCGAGGCGGAGCGCTGGCTGGTGGTCGGGTTGGGCAACCCGGGCCCCAAGTACGCGGGCAACCGGCACAACGCCGGTTTCATGGTCGTGGACGCCCTGGCCGCCGAGAAGGGCGAGCGCTGGAAGGTCCACAAGGCGCACGCCGAGGTCGTGGAGACCCGGATCGAGGGCGCCCCCGTGGTGCTGGCGAAGCCGCGCACCTTCATGAACGTCTCCGGCGGCCCGATCGCGGGGCTGGCGAAGTTCTACAAGGTCCCGATGGAGCGGATCATCGTCGTGCACGACGAGATGGACATCGACTACGGGGCGCTCAAGCTCAAGAAGGGCGGCGGGTCGGGCGGTCACAACGGGCTGAAGTCCACCACCGCCTCCCTGTCCGGCCCGGACTACCTGCGGGTCCGCTTCGGTGTGGGCCGCCCGCCCGGGCGTATGGACCCGGCCGCGTACGTGCTGCGGGACTTCTCCTCGACCGAGGCCCCCGAGCTGGACCTGAACGTGGAGCGCGCCGCCGACGCGGTGCGCACCATCCTCAAGGACGGTCTGGGCCGGGCGCAGAACATCTTCCACACCGCAGCCTGACCCGCACGCCCGACCCGCACGCCTGACCGGCCCCGTACAGGGGGCCGGAGGCGAGGGCTCCGGCTCCCGGCCCCCGCCCGCTGGAGCCGGTCACGTTCTGCTTCGGATTTCGGTCAGGGCGGATCCCGGCCCCGCCGTGTCCCCTTCGAAAGGGCCCGGGCGGTCTCGGGACAGACACATTCTTGGTGGGATTGGGACTTCTTCCCCAACAGTCCGCGACCCACAGCGACTTTTCCACTACTTTTGGTTACTGTTCGGGTGGGCGGACGTCGTTTCGCGCCCGGAGAGAACCCATCCCTGCCCTTCGCTGAGGTAGCGCGCGCCCAGGGGTGGTCACCCATCGTGAGCATTCGCGGCCGTCAGTGGTCTTGGGGGAAACGTGGTCACAACCAGTGGGATCGTCCAGGGACAGCCCTCGGCGCGGCGACGGGAGCATCAGGTTCGGCCGGGCACGCCGGTCCGGGGGATCCGGCGGATTCCGGTCAACACCGGACCCCGGGCCGAGGCCTGGCTCCGTCCCTACGTCCTCGGCCTGGTCGCGCTGGACCTCACCGCCGCCGTCGTGGCGACCCTGGCCGGGAGCGCGGTCCGGTTCAACGACGCCCTTCTGGCCGGAACCACCACGCCCTACCTGCTGCTCTCCCTGGTCCTGCCGCCGGTGTGGGTCCTGTTCGTCCGGCTCGGCGGCGGATACGAACGCCGCTTCCTGGGGATCGGCACCGAGGAGTACCGCAGGGTCGCGGTGGCCGGAGCGTTCCTTGCCGCGACCGTGGCGGTCGGCGCCTACGCCGTCAAGTTCGACCTCGCGCGCGGCTACGTGCTCATCGCCCTGCCGCTGATCGTCCTGCTCTCCCTCAGCCTGCGCTACGCGCGCCGCAAGGCGCTGCACCGTCGGCGCCGCTCCGGGGCCTGTATGAGCGGGGTCGTGATCGTCGGCCACAGCGTCGGCGCCGGCGACCTCATCCGGCGGTTCCGCGACGAGATCTACCACGGCATGCGGGTGGTGGGCGTGTGCCTGCCCGCCCACGAATCGGACGTCACCGAGGTGGAGGGCTGTCCGGTCCTGGGGTCCTTCACCGACGCCGCCGACGCCGCCGCGCTGGTCGGTGCCGACTCGGTCGCGGTCCTGGCCTGCCCGGAGATGGACGGGGTGGAACTGCGCCGACTCGCCTGGGAGCTGGAGAAGACCGGCACCGACCTCACCGTGGCCTCGGCCCTCATGGAGGTGGCCGGACCCCGCACCACCATCCGTCCCGTGGCGGGCCTGCCCCTGCTGCACGTGGAGCACCCCGAGCTGGAGGGCACCCGCCGCGTGGTCAAGGGCGCCTTCGACCGCTGCGCCGCCGCGCTGGCGCTGGTCCTGCTCTCGCCCCTCTTCCTCGTCCTGAGCGTTCTGATCCGCTCGGAGGGCGGCGGACCCGCCTTCTTCCGGCAGACGCGCGTGGGCCGGGGTGGCGCCGAGTTCACCGTGTACAAGTTCCGTACGATGGTGGTCGGAGCGGACGCCCTCAAGGCGATCCTCCAAGCCCGGAACGAGCACGACGGTGTGCTCTTCAAGATGCGTAGGGACCCCAGGGTCACGTCCGTGGGGGCGTGGCTGCGCCGCTACTCGCTCGACGAGCTTCCCCAGCTCGTCAACGTGGTGCGCGGCGAGATGTCGCTCGTCGGTCCGAGGCCCCCGCTGCCGGAGGAGGTCGCCCAGTACGGGCACGACGTCCGCCGCCGGTTGGTGGTCAAACCGGGGATGACGGGCCTGTGGCAGGTCAGCGGCCGATCCGACCTCTCCTGGGAGGAATCGGTCCGTCTGGATCTGCGGTACGTGGAAAACTGGTCGCTGACATTGGACATCCAGATCCTGTGGAAGACGTGGTCAGCGGTGATCCGTGGGGCGGGAGCATACTAGCCGGTGAACAACATCCGAAACGATCATGAGGTGGCTCGGGACCTGGCGAGCGAGGCCGGACAGCTGTTGCTGCGCCTGCGCGCCCGCCACGGATTCGACGAGCCCGAGGTCCTGCGCACCCTGGGTGACCGCACCTCGCACGAGTTCCTCTTCTCCGCGCTCGGGAGGCTGCGGCCCAGCGACGCGGTGCTCTCCGAGGAGGGCGCCGACGACCAGTCGCGGTTGAGGGCCAGGCGGGTGTGGATCATCGACCCGCTGGACGGGACCCGCGAGTTCTCCGAGGCCGGTCGTACCGACTGGGCGGTGCACGTGGCGCTGTGGGAGAACGGCGACCTGGTCGCCGGTGCGGTCGCGCTGCCCGCCCAGGGCAGCTGCCTGTCCACGGTCGACCCGCCGTGGCTGCCGGAGGAGCGCCCCGAGGGGCAGCGGCTGCGCATCACGGCCAGCCGGACCCGGCCCCCGGCGTTCGTCCAGCGCATGGCGACCCAGATGGGCGCCGAGGTGATCCCGATGGGGTCGGCGGGCGCCAAGATCTGCGCCGTCCTGCTGGGGATCGCCGACATCTACGTGCACGCGGGCGGCCAGTACGAGTGGGACAGCGCCGCGCCGGTGGCGGTCGCGCGCGCGGCGGGCCTGCACACGTCGCGGATCGACGGTTCGGAGCTGCGCTACAACGTAGCCGACCCGCTACTCCCCGATGTCCTTGTATGCCGATCGGAATTGTCGGGTATGTTGTTGGCAAGCATCCGCGACGGCGCGGACCTTGACAGCGCCGGTCCGCACGCGGGGGCTGAACCGCAGCACCCACCGCCGCGGAACCGGACGTGAGTGTCGGTATTTCTAAGGCGGATTCCATGGGTCAGGCGAGTCAGCAGGCGCTCGGGCGCTACCAGCTCTCCCAGCTGGACGTCCTCGAAGCCGAGGCGATCTTCATCATGCGCGAGGTGGCGGCGGAGTTCGAGCGGCCCGTGCTGCTCTTCTCCGGCGGCAAGGACTCCATCGTGATGCTGCGCCTGGCGGAGAAGGCCTTCTGGCCCGCCCCGATCCCGTTCCCCGTCATGCACGTGGACACCGGGCACAACTTCGACGAGGTCATCGAGTTCCGGGACCGACGCGTCGCCCAGGCCGGGGTCCGGCTGGTGGTGGCCTCGGTCCAGGAGCAGATCGACGCGGGCAAGGTCACCGAGCCCACCGGCCGCTGGGCCAGCCGCAACCGCCTCCAGACCTCGGCGCTGCTGGAGGCCATCGAGGAGAACGGCTTCACCGCGGCCTTCGGGGGCGCCCGCCGCGACGAGGAGAAGGCCCGGGCCAAGGAACGGGTCTTCTCCTTCCGCGACGAGTTCGGCCAGTGGGACCCCAAGAACCAGCGCCCCGAACTCTGGAACGTGTTCAACACCCGGATCAACCGCGACGAGCACATCCGGGTCTTCCCCATCTCCAACTGGACCGAGCTCGACGTGTGGGGCTACATCCAGCGTGAGGAGCTGGAACTGCCCTCGATCTACTTCGCCCACGAGCGGAGCGTGTTCGAGCGCGACGGCATCCTGCTCGCGGACTCACCGCTCATCCAGCGCGACGAGACCGAGGTCCCCTTCACCGAGACCGTGCGCTACCGCACCGTCGGCGACCTCACCTGCACCGGGGCGGTCAAGTCCTCGGCCGTGGAACTGGACGACATCATCGCGGAGATCGCCGCGACCCGGATCACCGAGCGCGGGCAGACCCGCGCCGACGACCGGGCCAGCGAGGCCGCCATGGAGGACCGCAAGCGCGAGGGCTACTTCTAGCCCCCGCCCACTCGTCCCCACGGTTGTTGAACCGCCCCACACTTCGCGCATTGGACAGGCAACATGAGCAACGACATCCTGCGGTTCGCCACGGCGGGCTCGGTCGACGACGGCAAGAGCACGCTGATCGGGCGCCTGCTGTACGACTCCAAGTCCATCTTCGAGGACCAGCTCGACGCGGTGGAGCGCACCAGCGTCGCCCGGGGTGAGGAGCACACCAACCTGGCGCTGCTCACCGACGGACTGCGCGCCGAGCGCGAGCAGGGCATCACCATCGACGTGGCGTACCGCTACTTCGCCACGCCCCGGCGCACCTTCATCATCGCGGACACCCCCGGGCACATCCAGTACACCCGGAACATGGTCACCGGTGCCTCCACCGCCGACCTCGCGATCATCCTGGTGGACGCCCGCAAGGGCCTCCAGGAGCAGAGCCGCCGCCACGCCTTCCTCACCACCCTGCTCCAGGTGCCGCACCTGGTGCTCGCGGTGAACAAGATGGACCTGGTCGACTACTCCCAGGACCGCTTCGAGGAGATCAAGTCCGAGTTCGCGGAGTTCGCCGCCAAGCTGGACGCGCGCGACCTCACGTTCGTGCCGATCTCCGCCCTGCACGGCGACAACGTGGTCAGCCAGTCCGAGAACATGCCCTGGTACACGGGCGGCTCCCTGCTGCACCACCTGGAGAACGTGCACATCGCCTCGGACCGCAACCTGATCGACGCCCGTTTCCCGGTGCAGTACGTGATCCGGCCGCACCGCTCGGACGACCCCGAACTGCACGACTACCGGGGCTACGCGGGCCAGCTCGCGGGCGGCGTCCTCAAGCCCGGCGACGAGGTCACCCACCTGCCCTCCGGTCTGTCCACGCGCATCGCGAAGATCCGCACGGCGGACGGGGAGGTCGCGGAGGCGTTCTCGCCCATGTCCGTCACCCTCCTGCTGGAGGACGAGATCGACATCTCCCGGGGCGACATGATCTGCCGCCCCAACAACACCCCCACGGTGTCGCAGGACATCGAGGCGATGGTGTGCTGGATGACGGACGCGCGCAAGCTCACGCCGCGTTCCAGGCTCCTCGTCAAGCACACGACCAGGACCGCGAAGGTGGTGGTCAAGGACCTGCGCTACCGGTTGGACGTGAACTCGCTGCACCGGGACGAGGCCGCCGACCACCTCGCGCTGAACGAGATCGGGCGGGTGCGGCTGCGCTCCACCCAGCCCCTGTTCGTGGACGAGTACGCCAAGAACCGGCAGACGGGCGGGTTCATCCTCATCGACGAGGCCACCAACACCACGGTGGGTGCGGGAATGGTCGTCAAAGCTGACTAGACGTACCCGCTGAATAGCCAAACATTCCTCACGGGGTCGCCTTTCGGCGGCCCCGTTTCGTGTGTTCTGAGAGGGGTGACCGAGTGGGTCCGACCGGACCACTCGGGTCGCGGTTTCTTACGCGCACATTTCAGGTTGTGAATCCTCGGAGCACTTTTTCTGGTCCTCGGTGCCGATTGGTTCCGGGTCAATGGTGTGTCTGGAGGAGCTCAAGTTACCCGGCGTTAGGGCCGTGTGCAGGGGTGGAGACCAAGCAGAGTGTCACCTCGAACGGAGCGATTCTGGCCTATCGGCTAGGAGTGCGGAGGGTGATCGTTGAGAAAAATTCTCTCAGCCTCTGGCAATCCGGGGTCAAGTCTGCCTAAAGTGTGCGAATCGCGTACAGCGTCGCAATCGGGCCAATACGCACGGTTATGACCTGTCGCGTACTCCCACTATGGAAACCCCCACAAGGAGGAACCGCGTGAAGAAGCACCCCACTCGCAGGGTCGCGTTCAGCGCTGTCGCGGTCAGTGCACTCACCATTCCCCTCGCGCTGAGCGGGGCCACCGCCGGCGCCTCGGAGCTCGCGCCGGTGTACACGAGCTCCGCCGCCTCCGGCGGTGACTGGTTCGTGGTCCTTGAGGACAGCATGAACGCCAGCTCGGTCTCCCCGTCGGCCTTCGGCATCTCCGCCGACCAGGTCAACCACACCTACGAGGAGACCATCAACGGCTACTCGGCGGAGCTCAGCGACGCCGAGGTCCAGGAGCTGCGCGCCCAGGACGGCGTCGCCTACATCGAGCAGGTCGGCGAAGCCACCACCATGGTCCCGTGGGGCCTGGACCGCATCGACCAGGAGGACCTGCCGCTGGACGGCTCCTACACCACGGAGTCCGACGGCAGCGGCACCTCCGTCTACATCATCGACACCGGCATCGACGACTCCCACCCGGACTTCGGCGGTCGCGCCGAGGTCGGGTTCGACGCCACCGGCGGTGACGGCGGCGACCGTCAGGGCCACGGCACGCACGTCGCGGGCACCGTGGGCGCCGACAGCTACGGCGTGGCGCCGGGCGCCTCGCTCTACGGCGTCAAGGTCCTCGGTGACGACGGCTCCGGCACCTACGACGACGTCATCGCGGGTATCGACTGGGTCGCCGCGAACGCCGACGCCAACGCGGTCGCGAACCTGTCCCTGGGCGGCCCGGCCTCGCAGGCCGTGGACGACGCCGTCAACGCCCTGGCCGACTCGGGCGTCTTCGTGGCCGTGGCCGCGGGCAACGAGGGCCAGGACGCGGGCAACGTCTCCCCGGGCGGCGCCGAGGGCGTGGTCACCGTCGGTGCCTCCGACGACTCCGACGCCACCGCCTCCTTCTCCAACTACGGCCCGGCCGTCGACATCTACGCTCCCGGCGTCGACGTCGAGTCCACCATCCCCGGTGGCGGCACGGACAGCTACTCCGGCACCTCGATGGCCAGCCCGCACGTGGCCGGCGCCGCCGCTCTGTACAAGAGCTCCCTCGGTGACGACGAGCAGAGCGTCATCCTGGACTGGCTCACCGAGAACGGTGGTTCGGACAAGCTCAGCGGCGTTCCCAGCGGCACCGTGAACCTGCTGCTGAACGTCCAGGGCCTGTAACCCGGCCGGGTTGTGGGGTCCCCGCGCGTCCACACCCAGCGGATCTGACGAGAGAAGGACGGCCCCGGGCCGGGAGTACACCTCCCGCCCGGGGCCGTTCCCGTGCGCCCCCGACAGTGGAGTCACTGTGTGTGCATCAGGCATCACCAAAGGTCATATCCTGGGGTCGTGGATGGATATCGTCTGGTGTTCGTCGGCGGGATGGGCCGTTCCGGTTCCACGCTGATCGAACGCCTTCTTGGTGAGCTGCCCGGGTTCTGCTCCGTCGGTGAGGTCGTGCACCTGTGGCGCCGGGGGCTGGTGGAGAACGAGCGCTGCGGGTGCGGTCTGCCCTTCGCCGACTGCGGCTTCTGGAGCGAGGTCGGCAAGCGGGGGTTCGGCGGCTGGGAGCGCTTGGACGTGGAGGCGCTGCTGCGCCTCAAGGACGGTGTCGACCGGACCCGCTACCTCCCGGGGCTGCTCCAGGGTTCCGCGGGGAGGGCGCGCTCGCGGCCCGGAGCGCGCGCTACACCGAGTTCTACCACCGGCTCTACTCGGCCGTCGCCGAGGTCAGCGGGGCCCGGGTGATCGTGGACGCGAGTAAACACGCCTCCCTGGCCGCCTGCCTGCGCTGGCGGTACGGCTCTGGTATGCGCCTCCTGCACGTCGTGCGCGACCCCGGGCGGTGGCGCACTCCTGGAGCAAGCGGGTGGCCCGGCCGGACGCCGCTCCGGGCAGCTCCGAACCGGAGATGGCGCGCTACTCGGCGGGGCGCGCGGCCGTGCAGTGGATGACCCAGAACTCCACGCTGGACGAGCTCGCCCGCCAGGGGCTCCCGACCCTGAGGGTGCGGTACGAGGACTTCGTGGCCGACCCGGAGGGCGAGTTCGGGCGCGTCGCGGCCTTCGCCGGGCACGCGGGGGCCCCGCTCCGTCTGGGCGAGGGCGGGGTGGAGCTCGCGGAGGGGCACGCCGTCTCCGGGAACCCGATGCGCTTCCAGGCGGGCCCCGTGGGCGTCCGGGCCGACCATGGCTGGCGGCGTGACCTGGCCCCCTGGCGCCGGTGTCTGGTCGAGGCGGTCACCGCCCCCACGCGCGGTCGCTATGGGTACTGATGTCCGCTACCTGGTTCCCAGGGTGTTGCACGGGGGATACATAACGTATTGTCATTACGTGAACACTCTGGGTTGTCATCGGGGAAGCTAGGGGGCGGTTGACCATGGTGGGCGGACCGGTACGAGGTATGGCGGCGACGGGGGCGGTTCTGCTCGCCCTGGGGCTGACGAGCGTGGGTGACGGCCCGACCGAGGCCGCGGCACCGGCGGAGGACCGGCCTCGGCAGAGCCCCTCCGTGCCGAACTCGGCGTCGTTCCTCGGCCTGCCCTCCACCGTCGAGACCCAGTGCACGGTCTCGGACATCCTCGAACCCTCCTGCGGCGTCTGGTGGGGCGCCAGCCCCGACGGCGACGACGTGGCGGCGCTGGAGGCGGCGGTCGACCGCGACATGGACATCGTCTACACCTGGCGCGGTATCGACCAGGCCGACGTCCCCGGCGACCGCGAGCGGCGCATGATCGCCGAGGGCCGCTTCGTGCACACCAACATCGAGGCCCGCCGCTTCACCCAGGGGCGCTCCGACATCGCCTACCGCGACATCATCGCGGGCGAGTTCGACTCCTCGCTGCGGTCCCAGGCGCGGGCCATCGCGGAACTCGACGTCCCGTACTTCGTCACCTTCGACCACGAGGCCGACGGCAAGGCCCGGTACAACAACCGGGGGACCCCGGAGGAGTTCGTGAGCTCCTGGCGGCACATCGTCGACCTCTACCGCTCGGAGGGCGCGGACAACGCGATCTGGGTCTGGAACGTGACCGGGTGGCCCGGCAACCTGGACCGGCTCCCGGGCCTGTGGCCCGGCAACGACTACGTCGACTGGATCAGCTGGGAGGCGTACAACATGACCGGCTGCGAGAAGATGAACGACTGGAACCACGTCGACTCCTTCGAGGACGCCCTCGCCCCGACCTACGAGTGGATCCAGCAGGAGGGCCCCAAGCACGGCATCGACCCCCGGAAGCCGGTCATGATCGGGGAGATGGGGACCACCGACATCGGCGCCAGCGCGACCACCAAGTGGTACACCGACGTCCCGGACGTCCTCAGGCGCTACGAGCGGGTGCGGGCCGTCAAGCTGTGGGACAGCGAGGTCGGCGCCGACTGCGACTTCCGGATCCTGGCCAACGAGCACGCCCGGCGCGGGTTCGCGCAGGCGGGCAAGGACCCCTACGTGAACCTCCCCGAGCGGGTCCGGCGCCTGGCGGAGTACGCGGTGACCCGCGACTGAGCGCGGCCGGGCCGTCCCGGTGCCACCGGGGCGGCCCCGCGCCTCAGCCGCCCACCGGCCTGGACATCGACCAGGTGTGCGGTCCGCCGTCGGGCAGGTCGTACTCCGCGGTGACCACGAACCCCAGCGACTCGTACAGCCGGACGTTCTCGGGCGTCGCCGTCTCCAGGAAGGCGGGCACCCCGCGGCGTCCGCCTCACGCAGACCGGCGCGGATCACCGCACGTCCCAGCCCCCGGCCCCGGGCCCGGGGCCGTACCCCCACGGTGCCCAGGAACCAGACCGGCTCCTTCGGCCGGTGCGCCTCCATGGCCTTCTCCGCCGAGGCGTAGGCGTCGGCACGGTCGCCCGCGAGGTTGACCAGCGTGGGCAGCAGCCCGGCCACGACCCCGTCGGCCCCGCCCGAGCCGGGCGTGGACCAGACGGCCACGGCCGACAGGTCGTCGCTCACCCACACCCGGCCGTGCGGCAGGCCGACCTCGGCCAGGAAGAGCCGCTGGAACTCGCGGAGGCGGGCGAGGTGGTCGTCTGCGGAGATCGTGTGCCGGGTGAAGGGGTAGTCCCGGAAGGCCTCGGTGAGGGTCTCGGCCGCCCCGGCCACGTCCTCGCTGACGGCCTCCCTGATCACGGGTCCTCCGGTCGTGTCGGCTTCGAAGATGGCGTCCCCCCGGTGTCGTGTGCTCGCCCCGACCCCGTGCGGGGCACGGGGAGAGGCTATCGGTCGGGCCGGACCGCCCGCCCTGGGAGAGGAGGTCCGGGCCACCGCCGGGACCGTCGCTCGGTCGGCACCGGACCTGAGGGGGAGCGGGCACCCGGACGGCCCTCCGGGTCGTCCGCGCTCGGAAACGAGGACGACCCGGGGGCACGTCTCAGACCCCCTTGCCGCGCAGGTGGAGCAGGCGGAGGATCCACGCGGGCGGCATCCCGCACACCACCAGTAGGGCCAGGTACGCGCGGGCCTCCAACGGTCGGCTGCGCAGGGTCCGGCCGATCCACCGCAGAGCCCGGCCGCGCCGTTTGGCCGAGGCCTCCGCGAAGGCGATCTGTCCCGCGATCCTCGCGTACCCGCGTGGCACCAGCGCGAACTCGGGGTAGCGCTCCAACAGCCAGCGCAGGGCGGTGGAGATGGTCTGCCAGCGCTCCGAGAAGAACGACTTGCGGTGCCACAGCACCCGCACGCCGGGCTCGGGGATGTTGCGGATCGGACCCCGCCGGGCCAGCCTCAGCAGGAGTTCGTAGTCCTCCGCGTAGCTTCCGGGGATCTCCTCGCTCACGGTTCCGCAGCCGTCGATCATGGCCCGGCGCCGGATCAGGAAGGTGGACGGGTGCAGTTCGGTCAGACGCGAACGCAGCAGGTCGGAGAAGGTGACGCTGGTCCGCTCCAGGATCCGCTCGGACTCGACCCGGTCGTAGACCACCTGGATGCCGCAGCACACCATGTCCGTGTCCGGCTCCTCGCGCATGATCTCCACCTGGGCCCTCAGCTTCTCGGGCATCCAGGTGTCGTCGTCGTCGCAGAAGGCCACGAGCTCCGTGTCGGCGCCGAGCACCCCGGTGTTGCGCGCCCCGGCCAGCCCCGGTGTGAGCGTGTTGGTCACCACACGGACCGGACGGTCCCCCTCACCGTGGGTGAGGGTGGGGTCCGGCTGGTCGTTGTCGAACACCACGATGGTGGTGATGCGCCCCGGGTAGTCCTGCTCGACGATCGCGCGCAGGGTGCGCCGCAGCAGCTCGGGCCGGTCCCGGGTGGGCACCACCACGGTCACGGCGGGCCAGGTGTCGCCCGGCACCTCGGCCGTCACCCGGGAACCCGTGTCCCGCCGGGCGCCCTCCTCGACCCCGTCGGCACCGTCCCGGTCGTCGGTGAGCAGGTCGATCAGCTCGCCGGCGCGCCGGGCGGCCCGGTCGGGACCGTCCTCGGCGGCGGGGTCCACGCGGAAGTCCTCGGGGGACTCCCGGGCCTTGTCGATGAAGGCGTGCAGCTGCTGGGCGGTGGCGCAGGCACGCACCCGTCCCGCGTCCTCGACCCGGCGGACGAACAGCAGCTGGTGCTCGTCCACGTGCTCGTCCAGCTCGGGGTCGCGGGCCACCACGACGGGCAGGTGTCCGGCGGCCCGCGCCTGGGTGATGGTTCCGGGGCCCCCGTGTGTGACGACCACGGAGGCCGCGCGCATCGCCTCGGACAGCTCCTCTCCGGACAGGAACGGGGTGCCCGAGGCCTTCTCCGGGGCCCGGCTGTGCCCGTGCTGGACCAGGACGCGCAGGTCGGGGTTGCGCCGGGCGTAGTCGTCGACCCACCTCACGAGGCGGTCGAAGGAGTGGTGGTCGGTGCCGAGGCTGACGACCACGTCGGCGTGGTCGCTGCCCTCGGGGCTCTGGGTGGGACGTGTGGTCTGTTCGGTCACAGGAGCGGTCCTACGGTGATGGCGGTCGGCATGAACGAGCGCTGTTCCTCCCACTGGGCGAGGTACAGCCGGGTGAACGGCTTGCAGAGCCGGGCGGTGAGGGTGGGGGTGTCGATGCGGTCGTACACCTCGATGTAGACGGTGGGGATCCGCATCAGCCAGCCCAGGACGAAGAACGGCAGGGCCACCCCGGCGCCGGTGCTGACCACGGCGGCGGGGCGCAGCGCCCGCATCGTCCGCAGGGCCAGGCCGGTGTTGCGGAGCAGGTTGCCGAGGTGGCGGGTGGTGGGGTGGTGCGCCCAGCGCACCGACTCGTCGGTGAGCGCGGACTCGGCGTCGGGGGTGCGGAAGGTGACCCACACGCGCTCCCTCCCACGCCACCAGGGGCGTAGGGACCGCAGCTGGGTGAGGTGGCCGCCGCTGGAGGCCACCAGGAGAACCGGTCGTTCAGACATACGGTGATCAGTCCATTGCTCTGGGTGTTGGCTTGTGGGTGTCGTGCGCACGGTGGGCGGGCGGACCGGGTTCACCTCCGCAGTTCGAGGCGGTCGCGCAGCCGCCAGACCGTGCCGAGGTGCCCGAGGGCCCCCACCAGCACCGCCGCCGCCAGGACCGGCACTCCGCCGCCGGTCACCGCGTCCAGGAACAGCGGCAGGGCGCCGAACCACACCAGCGCGCTGCCCGTGGCGGCCAGCACCGGGCGGCTCACCGGGTGCAGGACCACCAGGGACCGCAGCTGCCACAGGGGCAGGAGTTTGCGGACCAGCGCGGCGGCCACCAGGGCGACGGCCGCTCCCGCGGCCCCGTACGCGGGTACCAGGAGCACGCACACCGCCACGTTGGCCAGCAGTGACATCACGTTGTTGAGCAGGTTCAGCCCGGTGCGGCCGGTCATCGTCAGGACGAGGTCTCCCATGCCCAGCACCTGGGCGGTCAGCTGGCCCGCGCACACGATCACCAGTGCCAGGACCCCGGCCTCGTAGCCGTCCCCGAACAGCCGCATCACCTCGGGGGCGAACACCAGCGCGGTCAGGTACAGCGGCCAGTTCAGGCACACCAGCCAGGCCGTCCCCGCCTGGTACAGCGAACGCACGGCCGCGTGGTCGCGCGCGGCCAGGAGCTCGGCGAAGCGCGGCTGGGCCGCGTAGAGCACGGCCTGGGTGCCGAACTGGCCGACGACCATGATCCGTGTCGCGGCCGTGAAGACCGCCGCCCCGCTCAGCCCGTTCAGCAGCGCCACCATCACCACTCCGCCGCGCTGCACCCCCATCTGGGCGACCCCGCCCAGGGCGCGGGGCAGCGCGAACGACCAGAACACCGCCGGGGTGACCCGCTCGTCGCGGTCCTCGGCGCCGACCGGTGACCGGTCGGCGCCCGTCGTTTCGGTCCCCGCCGGTTCGGCCGGTGTCCCTTCGGCGGGTGCCGGGTCGTCCGGACCGGCGCGGCGCACGATCCGCCCCAGCCAGAACCAGGCCAGCACCGCCGCCGGGAGGTACGGACCGGCCCAGGCCAGGGCCAGCAGCCCGGCCGAACCGGACAGCGCGATCATCCCCACCAGCCCCAGCTGGGCCAGCGGACGGCCCACCTTGTCCACCACGACCGTCACCGACATGTCGTGGTGGGCGCGGGTCGCCGCCAGCGCGGAGTCGGTGAGCACGGCGAAGGGCAGGAAGAGCGCCAGGGTCCGCAGGTAGGCGGCAGCCTCCTCCGAGCCCAGCGCCTCGGCCAGCGGTCCGGCGAAGACCATCAGTCCGGCCGCGACCAGGCAGGACGCCAGCACTGCGGGTCCCAGCGCCAGGCGCAGCAGCACCGGCACGCCCTCGGGGCGGCCGAACACCCGCATCCGGGCGATGAAGTACACCAGCCCGTCCGGGGCGCCCGCGTTGGCCACCGCCGCCATGATCAGGAACACCGAGGTGGCGGAGAACAGCAGTCCGGCCGTGTCCTGCGAGAAGGCCCGGGTGATCGCCACGATCAGCGCGAGGTTGAGCGCGGCGCTCACCACCGCCCCGGCCATGTTCACCACACCGCCGCGCAGGACCCGGCCCAGGCCGTTCCCGCGCCGTGTCCCCGTGGGGGTCACGCGCACCACGAGGGGTGCGCCCCCACCAGGTGGCCAGCCGGGCGTCGCTGTCCGCGAAACGCGAGGTGAGCTCGGCGCGCAGGGTCTCGGGCATCACCGCGCGCTTGCGGGCGTTGTGCCGCCCCAGGGAGAGGTCCGGCCCCGGTGGAAGGCCGAGGAAGTCCAGGATCCCGGCCAGCGCGCGGGGACCGCCGTCGAACAGGTCCGCGTAGTCCACCACGTGCATGCGCTCACGACCCACCGCCGCCTCCATCCGCTCCAGCTGGTCCGCGTAGCGGCCCCGCGCCACGTACCCGTGGTGCTGGTGCGAGTGGGAGTGGTGGCCAGGGTCCTCCACCAGCCGTTCCTCGGTCCCGGCCAACCGCCGCTCCTCCAGTTCGAGGGCGCGCGCGAACGGCTCGGTCTCGAACCCCCGCGCGGTCTCGTGGGCGTGCGCCGAGTAGGCCCGCTCGACGGGGTCGCGCAGGATCACCACGATCCGCGCCTCCGGCAGCTCCTTGGCGATCCGCTCGGCGGAGAGCGGGTGGAACAGGTAGTAGGGGCTGGACTCG
Organism: Nocardiopsis eucommiae; assembly: GCA_018388625.1. Classification (GTDB taxonomy): domain Bacteria; phylum Actinomycetota; class Actinomycetes; order Streptosporangiales; family Streptosporangiaceae; genus Nocardiopsis; species Nocardiopsis eucommiae. The sequence goes on from CP074402.1 coordinate 794,005, forward strand.
AACACCCGGACCCGGGGCCGCCCCCACCGGGGACGCAGGGACGCGCGCAGCGGGAAGTGCGAGCGGTACCAGTCCGGTCCGCGGTGGTGGCCGGTGTCGAAGTAGTGCACGCCCTTGCGCAGGACCGGCCCGGTCGCCCCCGGATGCTGGGACAGGGCCTTGAAGAGCGAGGTGGTGCCCGAACGCTGGGCTCCGCAGATGAGGAAGTCGGGCACGGCCCGGGCGGCGCTGGTGACACCGCCCAGGCCGTCCGCGAGCGGCAGCAGGGCGCGCCGTGCCGGGACGGCCAGGCGGTTCAGGGGCGAGGTGGCCCGGGGCATGGGCGAGCTCCTTGTGTGCGTGGCCCCCGTCCGGGGACGGGGGCCGGGCTGATGTCGGCCAGCCGCGGAGCGGCGCGGCTGCTACTGCGTGGCGTGCGCCGGGGCGGTCCGGCACGGCCGTCAGACGGGGCGGACGGCCTCGTGGGCCGCCCTCTCCTGGAGCCCGTCCAACGCGGGCAGCAGCCAGTCGTCGACGGCGGCCATGCCGCTGCCGGACTCCGCCTGGCGGTCGTGCAGGTAACGCGTGGCGAGGTCGATCAGGTACAGGGCCATCACCGTGGACACGGTGTGGTCCCGCAGTCCGAACCCCGCCAGCATCGGATCGCGGAGCAGCCGGGTACCGCTGTCCAGCCACCGGTGGACACCCGGGTGCACCCCGGCCTGCACGCACTCGTTGAGGTCGAAGTGCAGGGCGTCGAACCCCGCTGGTGCGTCCATGGTGAGGCGCTCCCAGTCCCAAACGAAGGCACGACGCGCCGTGCTCGCGATGTTCCACCTGGTCAGGTCGCCGTGCCAGGCCCCGAAGGGCAGGGACACGTCGGGCAGCCGGTGCAGCGCGGTACGCAGGGGCGTGGCCTCGGGACGCGCGCCGAGCCGGGCGATCCGCTCGTCCAGGGACCTCCGGTAGGGGCTCTCCGAGAGTCTGCGCTCGCGCACCTCGGAGATCCCCACGATCTGGGTGACACAGCGCAGCAGCTGGTGCCGGGTGGGCCGGTCCGTCTGGTGGCCGACCGGCAGCGCCTCCTGCACCAGCATCGGGTGGCCGTTCCACTCGCCGTCGTAGAGCGGGCGGGGCACGGTCACGTCCCGCAGCCGGGCCCGCGACAGGCGGTGCAGGGCCCGCGTCTCGGCGCGCACCAAGCGGGCGGTGAGGTCGTTGACGCCCACCTTGGCGTAGCCGATGGTGCGCCCGCCCGGGGTGAGCAGGAGCAGGACCGGTTTGCGGTTGGCACGCGGCGGGCCCACGTGGATCGCGATGGCCAGCTCGCGGTCCAGGGCGGTGGTGAGCGCGTGCTCGATCCCCGGCCCCGCGCCGACGAAGAGCCGGTCGCGCAGGAGCAGCGGAGCCACCCCGGTGGCGAAGGCGCTGGTCAGCATCAGGGTCCGCAGCCGCTCGCGCAGGGAGTGCCCCTGGGCGAAGGAGGTGATCCCCCGCGTGGCCGCCGAGCGGTTGTGCGCGGGCAGGATCACCCGGGGGTTGTGGGCGTTGGGCACCGGTAGGTACTGGTTGCCCCGGTTGCGGTACGCCATGCGCCGCACCGCCCCGTCACCCGTGCCGAGCAGGCCCCCGCAGGGCCACAACACCGCCGCGAGGTCGGTCAGATAGGTGGTCTCGCTGTTCACCAGGCACCCCCGCCGGTGTGCGCGGTCCCGCGTCGCCGGAGCACCGGTTCCTCGCCGCGCCAGAGCAGGGCGACGGCGATCATGGTGACGGCGAGGGGGACATCAGCGCGACGTAGAAGAACATGTACCAGAACAGAAGCAGGACGGTCAGCAGTGCTCCCTGACCGACCGGAGTGGACGCGGCGCGGTAGCGCCAGGCCACCCAGGCGAAGAACCCGAAGAGCAGGACGGTGCCCACCCAGCCGCTGGAGATCAGGGTGATCCACAGCTGCCCGGCGTTGCCGATCACGTGCTGCCCGCAGCCGGGGCAGTCGGCCGTGGGGCCGATCGCGATGGAGTCGGAGCTGCCCAGCGCCTCCCGGGTGGTGCCCCAGCCGTTGACCGGGGACAGATGGGCGGCCTCGACGGACGCGGCGTTGGTGGCCGCCCGCCCGTTGTCGCTGTGCGGGTTGTCCGCCCGGGCGCGGACCACGTCCGCGAGCGGCGACAGGGCCAGGGCGATCAGCACCGCGACCACGGCCACCGCCCCGGCGCCGACCAGGACGACGCGGCCCCGGCGCACCGCCTGCACCGCGCCGAACGCCAGGGAGAGCGCCAGCCCGGCCCACAGAGCGCGGTTGAGGGAGTGCACGACCGGGGCCACGGACACGGCGACCAGGGCCAGGGCGCCCAGCCGGGTCCACCCGGACCCCTGGACGAACCAGCCGACCACGACCCACACCAGCAGCAGGGACAGCATGTAGCCCCACACGTTGGTGTACTCCCACGGCGCCTTCGGGCGGGCCGACTCGACCCCGCCGAACACGTCCATGACCTGGGCGGACGCCGGATGGATCAGCGTCTGCATGTAGGGGTCCTTCGCCAGTGACCCCGGGACCAGGTACTCCAGCGGAGCCGTGAACTCGAAGCGGGGCGCGAGCATGCCGAGGTAGCCCCCGGCGACCGTCACCACGCACAGCACCGCCAGCGCCCACACCACGACGCGGACCGGGAGCTCACGCTCGGTCAGGTTGCCCACGTAGAGGAGCAGCACCGTGAGCACGAGGTAGTTGATCACCCGGAGCAGGGCGCCCGGGTAGCCGCCGCTCTCCGGAACCGTCCCGGGCATCTCCAACGGGACCAGGGCCAGGCCCAGGACCGTCCACACCAGGAAGAGCCCCCACAGCCAGAAGCCGGGCGGGACCCGCAGCCCGACCGTCCGGTGTCGGCGGACCAGTTCGGCCAGCATGGGGACGGCGAAGAGCCAGTAGGCGAACTGGCCCATTCCCAGCGCCCACCACAGCGGGTACCCGGCCAGCAGCCACACCAGCGGGTTCCCGGTGACCGGGGCGCCCCGCGTCGCGGAGCGACCTCCCAGGCCGAACCGTGCACGTCTCGGCCGCCGACGGCGGCGCCCCGGCCGGTCAACGCCGTGACCGCGCTGCCGCGGGCCTGTGCTTGGTCGACTTCTTCTTCGCGGACGCGGTGGCCTTGCCCTTGGCGGGTCCGCCGTTCGACCCCGCCGGAACCTCGGCCCCGGTCTGGTCGGCCTCGGCGGTCTCGACGGCCTCAGCAGGCTCGGAGGTCTCCGTGCCCTCGTCCGCCCCATCGGCCCCGGAGGCCACGGCAGCCTCGGGGGCTTCCGAGCCCCGGTCGCCCTGGTGTTCCCGGCGGCAGCAGCAGTACCGGTGTCCTCGGAAGTCCCGGCAGACTCAGCAATCCCGGCAGCCGCGACGGTCCCGGTGCCCCCGGCTGTCTCCTTGCCCTCAGCGGCAGCAGTACCACCGCCACCCGTCGCGGCGGAGTCAGCGGCCTTGGCGGTCGCGGCGGCCTTGCCGACCCCGGCGCCCACCTCAGCGGTCTCGACAGTTTCAGTGGCCCCGGTGGACGTGATGGTCGCGGTGTCCCCGGCGGCCCCGACAGTCTCAGCGGAACTGGTGGACTCCGTGCCCTCGGCAGCCTCGTTGGCCCCGGTGGTCGCGGCAGCCCCGGTGGTCGCGGCGTCGTCGGACCCCTGCGGCGTCGCCGCGGGCCCCGGCTCCGGCTGGCGGGGCACGGTGACGACGCCCGGGACGGTCACCCCGAACCGCGCACCGGCGGCGACCAGGGCGGTCAGGTCGGCACGGCGGGTCCGGCCCAGCTCGACCACGGGAAGCAGGAGGTCGGCGGACCCGGCCAGGGCGTGGGCGTCGGCGCTCTCCACCACGGAGGCGGTCACGACCACCACGAACGCGGCGCGCGGACGCAGCAGCTCCACCAGTTCGGCGGCGCCGCCCTGGATCGGGGCGACGGTCCCGGGGCGTCCGTGGCGGAGCACGCTCAGACGCGGCACGGCGGTGGGGCGGGCCTCCAGGTCGGCGGGGTCCTCCCCGTCCACCAGGACCTCGGTGAGTCCGGGCCCCGGTGGCAGGTCGAGGAGCACCTCGGCGGCGTCGGTGCGTGGGTCGGCGCAGACCAGCAGCGTCGGGGAACCGGTCCGGGCCAGGGCGGCGGCCAGGTTCACGGCGGCGGCGGTGCCCGCGCGTCCCGGGGTGGTCCCGGCGACCACGAGCACGTGCCCAGGGACCGGCCCGTCGTCGGCGTCGTCACCGGTGTCGGTTACGGGGAGGCCCCGGAAAGACGGGCGCGGGCCAGGTGCGCGAACTCGTTGGCGTGCTGGCCGCCGGGGTCAGTGTCGGTGAGCAGCCCCGGGGCGGGGGCGGAGCGGTCGGCCGTCCGCGCGGTGGACAGGTCCAGCAGGACGGGGACGGTGCCCACGCGGGCGGTGTCCTCGGCGTCGTGCACGCGCGGGTCCAGGCGGTCGCGGACCACGGCCGCCAGCAACCCGGAGAGCAGACCGAGGGCGACCCCGGCGACCAGCCACAGCGCGGGCACGGGGAGGAGGGGGACTCGGGCAGTTCGGCGGGGGTGATCACCTGGCCGGGGGAGAAGGTCTCCAGCAGGGCGCTGAGCGGGCTGATGCCGTTGCCGAGGTCGCTGATCTCCTGGCGCAGCCCGTCCGCCTGGGCGTCGGCGCTCGCCTGCGCGGGGCCCGATCCGCCTGAGTCGAGCTCGGACAGCCGCTCGTACAGGGCGTCCTGCTCGTCGCGCAGGGCGTCCAGCCGTCCGTCGATCAGGGCGCGGGTCCGCTCCGCCCGGTGCTCCAGGTAGGCGGTGGCGAGGGCGTCGGCGCCGTCCCGGGCCGCCTCCGGGGAGCGGGCGGAGTAGTGGAGTTCGAGGATGTTGCTGTTGGAGGGGACGGTGACCTCGATCCGCTCCCGCAGGTCGGCGGGGAGGGGTCACCGGGAAGCGCCGCCGCCATTCCACGGGTGACCTGGTCGGAGACGACCACCTGGGCCTCGCTGTCGAGGTTGACGTCCCCGGTCAGGCGGCCGGACCGCTCGCCGGTGAACTCGGCCATCTCGGTCGGCTGGACCTGCACGGCCGCCACGGAGGTGTAGGTCGACGGAACCGCGAACAGACCGGCGGTGGCGAGGACCAGCCCGCCGAGCACCCCGGCGCCCACCAGGCGCCAGCGGCGCCTCAGCAGCGCGGTGTACTCCTTCAGTTCCGGTCCGGACGGGCCTGGGACGTCGGTGTCCATCGGGTCCTCTCCACACAGACATGGCAGCACTTTTAGTGAACGATTGCATACTAAGTGTAATCCCTTTGGCTGCGGCTGGTGGTTTGGGAAACCACGCATTTCCCATGTGGTGATGTCCGCAAACCGGCTATGACGTGGGACGATCCACCCAGAGTCGGGCGAAGGCACCCGAAACGACGGAGGGGGCGGTGGGGTCTCCCCCACCGCCCCCTCCATGGAGCGCCGTCGTTTCGGCTAGCCGCCGAGGATCACCGGGGGCAGCCCGGTGTTCGATTCCCACGCCTCGTCGCAGTCCTTCTGGGTGGACACCGTGTGGGATCTGGCCGAGCAGGCGCGGTACTCCGCGGCCTGGTCCTGGTAGACGAACAGGACCGAGAGCATGGCCGAGGACACGACGATCCCGATCACGCCCAGGGCCACGCTCATCAGCGCGCCCGGAGCCTGCGACCCGTGCGAACGCGCGGCGCGTCGGGCACGGAACCCCTGCACCACACCGAACACGGACAGCACGACGCCGTAGGGCGGGAAGAGCAGACCCGCCAGACCCAGGAACAGCCCCCACAGGCCTCCTCGCTCGACCCTGGGCGGCTGGCCGTCGGCACGGGGCTCCGGGCTGTTGTCGGTCACAGGTTCACTCCTTTGGGGACGCCCCGCACCATGGGGCGCCGTGGTCCGCTCGCCCGAGCGGATCGCGTGGCGTTGGTGAGACGGGACCGCGCACCCCTCCGAGGCCTCCACCGGAGGCGGAGACGGCCCGGTCCGCGTGAGGTAGACGCTACCCGGCCCGATAGGGTGGGAACGCGGACGGGCCGACGAGGCCCAGGCCTGGCGTCCGTACCAGGCGTACGCGCATCCCGGATGCTGTGCCGTCCCCCGGCGCCCCCGGGAGTGGGGACCCGGTCCCCGCACCGTTCTTCTACACATGAGGGAGACGCACGCTTTGTCCGCGCGAGTGGTGGTTCTCATATCGGGGACGGGCAGCAACATGGCCGCCCTGACGGAAGCCGCGAAGGACCCCTCCTACGGGGCCGAGATCGTCGCAGTGGGAACGGACCGCGAGGGAACACGGGGCGTGGAGGTCGCTGACGCGGCCGGAATCCCCACCTTCGTCGTCCCCTTCCGCTCCTTCTCCGACAGGTCCGCCTGGGACGCGGCCATGTCCGACCGGATCGCGGAGCACGAGCCCGACCTCGTGGTCTCCGCCGGGTTCATGCGCATCCTCGGGCCCGCCGTGATCGGCCGTCACCAGGCCGTCAACATCCACCCGGCCCTGCTGCCCTCCTTCCCCGGCGCGCACGCCGTGCGTGACGCGCTGGCCCACGGTGTCCGCGTCACCGGCACCACCATCCACTTCCTCGACGAGGGCGTCGACTCCGGTCCGATCATCGACCAGGTCGCGGTGCCCGTCGAGGACGGCGACGACGAGTCCAGCCTCCACGAGCGGATCAAGGTCGTGGAGCGGCGGATGCTGGTCGACACGGTCGGCCGCCTCGCCCGCGAGGGCTGGACCATCGACGGCAGGCACGTGCGGTTCGGCCGCACCGACACGAAGGAGTCCCGGTGACCCAGCAGGCCATCAGGCGTGCGTTGATCAGCGTCTACGACAAGACCGGCCTGGAGGAGCTCGGCCTCGGCCTGGCTGAGGCCGGAGTGGAGATCGTCTCCACCGGCTCCACCGCCGCCCGCCTCACCGAGGCCGGCGTCCCCGTCACCCCCGTCGAGGACGTCACGGGCTTCCCGGAGATCATGGAGGGCCGGGTCAAGACCCTGCACCCCTCCGTGCACGGCGGTCTCCTCGCCGACCAGAACAACCCCGACCACGTCGCGAAGATCCGCGAACTGGGCATCGCCCCCTTCGACCTGGTCGTGGTCAACCTCTACCCCTTCTCCGACACCGTCGCCTCCGGTGCCTCCGAGGCCGACTGCATCGAGAAGATCGACATCGGCGGACCCGCCATGGTGCGCGCCTCGGCCAAGAACCACGGCAGCGTGGCGATCGTGGTCGACCCCGCCAGCTACGGAGCGACCCTCGAAGCGGTCCGCGCGGGCGGCTACACCCTCGACGAGCGCAAGGGCCTGGCCGGGCTGGCCTTCCAGCACACCGCCGCCTACGACGCCGCCGTCGCCGACTGGTTCGCGGGCACCTACGCCCCCGACACTGAGGCCGAGAGCACCGGCTGGCCCGCCTTCCGCGCCTCCGTGCACACCCGCCAGGCGGCCCTGCGGTACGGGGAGAACCCGCACCAGAAGGCGGCCCTGTACACCGAGGCCACGCCCGGTGGCCTGGCCGGGGCCGAGCAGCTGCACGGCAAGGCGATGTCGTACAACAACTACGTCGACGCCGACGCCGCCCTGCGCGCCGCCCACGACTTCGACGAGCCGTGCGTGGCGATCATCAAGCACGCCAACCCGTGCGGGATCGCCGTGGGCGCCGACAACGCCGAGGCGCACCGCAAGGCGCACGCCAGCGACCCGGTCTCCGCGTTCGGCGGCGTGATCGCCACCAACCGCGAGGTCGGCGCCGCGTTGGCCGAGCAGATCTCCGAGGTCTTCACCGAGGTGGTCGTCGCCCCCGGCTTCACCCCCGAAGCCGTCGAGACGCTGTCCCGCAAGAAGAACATCCGCCTGCTGGTGGTCTCCCAACCCGACCGGGGTCCGCGTGTGGAGACCCGCCAGATCAGCGGCGGCCTGCTGGTCCAGGACACTGACGTCATCGACGCCGAGGGCGACGACCCGGCCGCGTGGACGCTGGCCACCGGGGCGCCCGCCGACGCGGAGCTCCTCGCCGACCTCGTGTTCGCCTGGAAGGCGGTGCGCGCGGTCAAGTCCAACGCGATCCTGCTCGCCTCCGACGGCGCGACCGTGGGCGTCGGCATGGGTCAGGTGAACCGGGTCGACTCCGCCGGTCTCGCGGTCTCCCGCGCCGGGGAGCGCGTGCGGGGTTCCGTGGCCGCCAGCGACGCCTTCTTCCCGTTCGCGGACGGTCTGGAGATCCTCACCAAGGCCGGGGTCCGCGCCGTGGTCCAGCCCGGTGGGTCGGTCCGCGACGCCGAGGTGATCGCCGCCGCCGAGGCGGCCGGGGTCACCATGTACCTCACCGGCACCCGCCACTTCTTCCACTAACCAGTCAGCGAGGAGCTACGCATGAGCGCGACCGTTCTGGACGGCAAGGCCACCGCCAAGGCCATCAGGGAGGAACTGGCGGAGCGGGTGGCGAAGCTGCACGCCAAGGGCGTCGTCCCCGGTCTGGGCACCGTCCTGGTCGGTGACGACCCGGGCAGCCACTCCTACGTGCGCGGCAAGCACCGTGACTGCGCCCAGGTGGGGATCGCCAGCATCCGCCGCGACCTGCCCGCCGACGCGACCCAGGAACAGGTGGAGCAGGCCGTCCGCGAGCTCAACGAGGACCCGGCCTGCACGGGGTACATCGTGCAGCTGCCGCTTCCCCGGGGTCTGGACGAGAACCGGGTGCTCGGGTTGATCGACCCGGACAAGGACGCGGACGGGCTCCAGCCGGTCAACCTGGGCAAGCTCGTCCTCATGGAGAAGGCGCCGCTGCCGTGCACGCCGCGCGGCATCGTGGAGCTGCTGAACCGCTACGAGGTGCCGATCAAGGGCGCCGAGGTCGTCGTGGTGGGACGGGGGTGACCGTGGGGCGTCCCCTGGGTCTGCTGCTCACGCGTCGGTCGGAGAACGCCACCGTCACCCTGTGCCACACGGGTACCCGTGACCTGGCCGAGCACACGCGCCGGGCGGACATCGTCGTGGCCGGTGCGGGTGTTCCGGGGATCATCACCAAGGACATGGTCAAGCCGGGTGCGGCCGTCCTGGACGTGGGTGTCTCGCGCACCGAGGAGGGTCTGGTCGGGGATGTCGCGCTCGACGTTCCCGAGGTCGCGGGGCACGTGTCGCCCAACCCCGGTGGAGTGGGCCCGATGACCCGGGCGATGCTCCTGGTCAACGTGGTCGAGGCCGCCGAACGCCAGGCCGCCGGGCTCTAGGCTCAGGTTTGTGGAGGGGGCGGTCCCGGGCGGGGCCGCTCCCTCAGCTGACGGGCTCGCGCTGGCTGGAGCAAGGCAATCCGAACGACGCGGCCTGGGAGAGCATTGAGCCTTATGGCGACTACGGGAGGAATGTTCCCAGTGTCCGTATTTCGAGAAGTTGGAAAAACGACCACTTGCCGCTGGTAAGTTGCCAGGTCAAAGAGTCTGCTCCCCGCGCACGCGGGGATGGACCCAGGTACACCAGCCCACTCGAGGTCTACTACACCTGCTCCCCGCGCACGCGGGGATGGACCCACCGGCCCAGCCCCCTGACAGGGGGCTGGGCCTGCTCCCCGCGCACGCGGGGATGGACCCCGGCGCCTGACCGCCACCGTGCGGCGTGTGATCTGCTCCCCGCGCACGCGGGGATGGACCCATCCCGGTCACCTGCACCTCCCACTTCGGGATCTGCTCCCCGCGCACGCGGGGATGGACCCTTGAAGTACAACCAGGAGGACCCGAGCGACCGCTGCTCCCCGCGCACGCGGGGATGGACCCAGGGTGAGCTGGTCCTGCGGCTCGGTGACGTCCTGCTCCCCGCGCACGCGGGGATGGACCCCGGAAAGGTGCACAGCCACACAGGCGGCTTGCTGCTCCCCGCGCACGCGGGGATGGACCCGGCACCCTCACCGACGTCGAAGACCAGGATCGCTGCTCCCCGCGCACGCGGGGATGGTCCCTATTCGCAGGTCAGAAGCGGGGTCAGATTGAACTGCTCCCCGCGCACGCAGGTCGGGGCCGTTTCTCGTATCGGTCAGAACTGGTCCGAGCCAACTGCCTGGCCGATGGGGAAGGTGTGTCGGGTGGCGGCGCAGATCGTCTCCAGCGCATGGATCGGTACGTCCTTGGTCGAGTAGCTGATGCGGAGAACCTGCACCACCCACTCACCCGGGATGTCGAGAAGGTCGGCCTCGTAGGGTGTGGGCGGCCGGGCCGTCAGAGTCTCCGAGGCATGCCCGAACTCGTGCCCCAGGTCCTCGATGGCGGCTTGGAGTGTTGGCAGGACGAAGCCTTCTCCATCCAGTCGGGTGTTCTCGCCTACGTCCACCCGGAAGTAGGAGGTCGAGATCCTGACCGGAACCTCGTTGGCCCAGAACATCTTCCGCCTCGCGATCACGGGCGCACCGGGCTCCACCCGAAGACCCAGGGCGACATGCTCGTTCGCGGGTTCCTGTCCGACGAACAGCATCTTCCGCTCTGGCGTCAGACCTTGCTGTTGGGCCTCTGTGAGGTAGAGGCTCTTGGACCCCCGTGTGCTCGGCGGAGTCGGCAGCGCCCTCTGCACCAACACTCGAGGGCGTGGGTCCACGGGTCCTGTCGGCGCCTTGTGCGCTGAGTCGGCACCTGCCTTCTTTATCTGGGGGCCTCCGGTGGGGGTGAGGGCACTGACTGACTCATGCACAGTCCTGCCCGCTTCTACACCTCGCGCCCAAAAGAGAACGTCCCGATCCCCTGTCCTGCTATGACAGACGGGTCCTGATTCCAGCCCGCAGGCCTGCTGGATAGCAGAATTGGAAAGAACGCGAGGGCCCTGACCGCCGCGGTCAAGGCCCTCATCCGCACAGCTGGCTACTGGTCGATGCGAGCGGAGCTAAGCAGGGCTGCCCACTCCGTTCCAGGGAAGGACAGGTGACCCAGCTCGCGGTTCTGGGTGTCGCGGACAGCTGACCCCCGTCGAAGTCTGCGACCTCGACACAATCCCTGGTGGTGCTGCTGAAACTAGACTTACGAAAGTGCAGGTCAGTGGGTGAATGCATGGTCAGCTTCCTAGTCGGTGAGCATCTTTTTCATCAAACGGAGTGACTCCGCCTGCGACAGAGCAGTCACCTGGAGATGGTCGAAGACAAGGCGGTATTCGTTCACCTCCGGTGGCTCTTCCAGAAACAGGCCTTCGGTGCGGGACTCCAGGAACACGAGCGGAGCGTCCAGTTCGTCCTGGAAGTCGAGCAGTACGAAAGGCCCCGAGATCCCAGGGTGAAGACCGGCCCGGAACGGGAGCACCTGAATCGTGACGTGATTGTCCGGGTTCTCAGCGAGACCCAACAAATGGGCGAGCTGGCCACGCGCTACACCGCCCTCGCGGGGAAGTCGGTGGAGCACAGACTCATCGATGACAGCCCAAACCGTCGGCGGCTGATCCCCAACAAGCACTTCCTGTCGAGCCATACGAGCTTCGACGATCCTGTCCACCTCGGCAGCCGGGCGGGCGAGTGCGGCTCTAGCACTCGCAGCCGCGTACTTCTCCGTCTGGAGTAGCCCAGGAACCACGACCGGCTGCCAGGTCGAGACGACCGAGGCCTCAGACTCGAACCCGACCAGTGATCCAGACTCAAACGCGTCCTTGTACTGCTTCGTCCACCATCCGCGCTCTCGAGACTGGCGAGCCAGATCCAGAGTCGCTTCGCGGGTCTTGGTGTCCGTGACCTCGTAGTAGTCAAGAAGCTGACGGACGTTCCCCAAGTCGGGGCGGACCCATTTGTTCCCCTCCATGTGAGCCAGCCTGCCGCGCGACCATTCCAAGTCGGCGGTGACGGCCTCCAACGTCGCCCCCTTCGCGCGCCGGAGCTGGCGGAGTACAGCAGACAGACGTCGCCTACGCACAGTGGGGCTGATTCTCCTGCTCATGGGCCTCTCCCTGGGGGTCTCGTGCTGCCGATCGTATGGGGATCTTCACAAACGGGCATCTTTCGGAATCCTGGGATCGGATTCCTTTGATTCCCTTGCAAAGATTAGATTCCTAAGTTCATCATAGGAGAGACATTCAAGCCGCCCTCATCCTGCGGCATCTCGTACCGGAGGTGTGTGCCCGTGGCGCCCCGTTTCCTGAATCTCTCCGCGCTGGCATGTGTGTGCCATCTCGTGTCCGTGGCGTTCTATCGCCGTCGTCCCAGGCAGGCCGCGCGTGTGCGAGCCTTCGCCACGAACCCCCGCACCACCACGTCTCGCTCTCGCGGACCGTTGATCCCCTCACCCCGAAGGCCGATCGACTCCGCACCCATGCAGGTCCTGGAGGTCGTCCTGTCCGGGCTGCGGCGGTTGGCGGTGGCCTCGTGAGCGTGTTCTCCCCGAGCTGACCGCCCGCGAGGCAACGGTCCCCCTGGCGAGCTTCATCAAGCCGTTCCACGCCCACTACTTCTCCCGGACCGTGGGCACGCCGTTCCGTAAGCGCAAGTACGCCTTCGCTGGGCTCCCCGGTCTCATGCCGCTGGTGCGGGCGTTCTTGGACACCAGCGCCGCCGAACGGAGCAAGGACTACCGGTTCCTGTTCACCCTCCTGGGGTCGGAGTTGGCCAACAACGCCATCGCTCACTCGCTGTCGAGTGAGCACGGACAGACCTACTCACTCACCGTCGACCGAGGCGCGACGGGGATGACGTTGACCTGCCAGGACCAGGGCACCCGGAACCCCAGGGCCCCCGGGCCCCTCACCGCCACCGAACTGGACACCCTCGACTCCACTACTGACCAAGGGAAAGGTCAGGGGATCGGGTTGGGGTTGGTCAACGCGTTGGCGGATCGCTGGGGCGACAACGGCAACCCGAAGTTCCGGCAGGTCTGGTTCCACCTCTCCTACGACCTCACCCACAACCCGTGGACGCAGATCAACACCGCAGAGGACAAGGTGGAGCGCTGATGTTGGACATCGACACCCGGGACCTGCTGGCTGTGGCCGAGGACGCCCTCACGGCACCCTGCCATCTGACCCCGGCGCAGGTGGACGTGTGGCACAACCACACCCTGCGCAACCGCCTCCCCCTGGTCCTGGAAGCCCTGCGCATCGCCCGCGAACAGAGCGACACCGAACAGGCGATGCAGTTGATCGACCAGGCCATCCACGACCACCCCGCACCCACCCGGATACCCGGCAACAGGCCCGTGGCAGGGAAGGTTCCGAAGCAGAACAACCCGCACACGGAGTCGCTCCCGATCCCTGAACACGTGCTCTGTGCCCTGCTGCACAAGCACTGGTCGATGACGGTGGAGGGAACGGCACCTGGCGAGGTCTACGTGGCCCGACGCCCCGTCGGATGGACCGGTGACGGGGACCCCTACGAGCGCATCACCGCACCCAACCGCACCGAACTCCTCCGACTGCTCGCCCACCGCCACCTCGGTGTTCACAAGAGCGATCCGGAACCTCCGCACGCTGCCTGAGAACACCAACGAAAAAGCTCTGGCGGGTGAGCCAACACCCCCAGAGCAGGCCGACAACCACCCCTGGTTAAAGAAAGCGAATTGCCGACATGGCCATTGTGCAGCACACCCCTGCCCTCGACCACACAAACAGCCCACCCGACGCGCCTCGGTGGGAGTGCCGCGTCTACCCCGGACAGCTCTCCCAGACCAGCCGGGTCCGCGCGGACCTCGCCGTGGACCTCGACCGCATGACCAACTTTCCCGTTGAGGCGAGGGAAGACATGGTGTTGTGTCTGAGCGAGATGTTCGCCAACGCCTGCGAACACTCCCGCTCCGGACAGGACCCCGACGGACGAGTGGTCCGCACCCTGGACCTGCCCCGGCCGGGCGCCGTGCGGATCTCGATCATCGACGACGGCACCCGCACCAACACCTCGGACTCTTCTCCGAGGGTTCCGCGCAGGCGCACAAGGAGGGAATGGGATCAGGCCGAGCGCGGCCGGGGTCTGCTGCTGCTCGGCCACCTGGCCACCCGTTGGGGGTTCCGGCCGGTTCTGGACTTTCCGTTCTGCGCGGGGCTGGGAACCGTGATCTGGGCCGAGTTCACCCACCCCGCCCTGACCACCCTGTCCGCTGGCGGGAACTCTTGTGGGGGTGTGCGATGACCGGGCCTCAGGTCCGGGAGGAGATCCGGTCGATCCTGACCGCTCCCCGAGGCCACCGCTTCCCCCGACCCGGAGAACGCCCGCCGAGGAAGTCCGTCCCTCCGGTCACCGCCTCTCGGATGTCCCCTCCCCGGAGTGTTCCGGCCAAGGTGGACGCACCCCGGCCGGGATCGCCTCGGTCGGAGATGCCCTGGGAGGAGACCTACCAGGCCAGGCGGGAACGGCTGCTGCGCCAGATGGACGGTAACCCCAGGGTGGCGTACATGCTCCAGCACGGACCGGTTCCGCACTGGGTGAAGGTGGCTCGCAAACAGCGCGAACAGAACGCCCGGGAAGCGGCCGCTGCCCGGAGGAAGCCGAATACCGAACTTCCCCGAGGTCGCCACCGGGCGCCGCGCTCTTGGTGGGGGTGGCCCGCCACAGCCATGGGAGCGTCCCTGCTCTACGGTCTGCACGTCCTGGACACCGTCGGCCCGGCTCTGGCCGCCCACAACATCGGCATCCTGACTTAGCCCAACACAAGAAGGACGGGGGCTCGGAGGCAACAACGCCACCGGGCCCCACGATCACGTGCTGGGACAGGTCCATGCGCTGTGTGCAGCGTCCGTCGCCGCGGTCGAGGTCCGCGACCAGCTGTCGGTGGGGTGGCCGAACGCCGACCAGTGGTGAAATCGGCACGCTGGGAAGGTTGGTCCTGATGTAGCGTCCCAAGGAGTCCCGGTTCGGCCGGAGCAAGACATCCAACCCACGCAGGTTCGGAAAGCGCTGAGCCCTATGGAGATTGCTGTCCGTATGTTCCCAGTGTCCGTATTTCGAGAAGTTGGAAAAACGGCCACTTGCCGCTGGTAAGTTGCCAGGTCAAAGAGTCTGCTCCCCGCGCACGCGGGGATGGTCCCCCGAGGTAGCTAGCAGGGATCGCGGCCTCACCCTGCTCCCCGCGCACGCGGGGATGGTCCCCGTGGATGGCGGCCAGCATCGAGAACGGCGGCTGCTCCCCGCGCACGCGGGGATGGTCCCCGTGGATGGCGGCCAGCATCGAGAACGGCGGCTGCTCCTCGCGCACGCGGGGATGGTCCTGTAGACCTGTGCACCCTCCATCAGCAGTGGAACTGCTCCCCGCGCACGCGGGGATGGTCCCTCGCCTGGGTTGACCGGTGACGTGGACCGGTTCTGCTCCCCGCGCACGCGGAGATGGACCCCAGGTGAGCCCTGCCCAGATGCCGTCCGGGTGCTGCTCCCCGCGCACGCGGGGATGGACCCGGGTCAGGGGTTCCGTTGATCTGGGTGGTCATCTGCTTCCCGCGCACGCAGGGATGGACCCGCGGGTGTGGCTTCTTTGTGGCCCTTTTCGACCTGACTCCCCGCGCGTGCGGGGATGACCTGGCCGGTCCTACGGGCTACTCGGGACCGGCTCCGTCACGACCGACCGCGTATCCTCACCCCGTCCGGCGAACTCGCGACGCACAGCGGCTCGACCCCGGAAATCCGCCCCTCCCCAAGGCAAGGTGGACGTCATGAGTGAGAACCCCCGAACGAGTCATGGTCCGGAACCGAGCTCGCCAGCTACGAGGCCGCGCTGGAGGCGATCCACGGCGCGATGGGCGCCTACAGCGCCCTGATCGCTCACGAAGAGGCCAAGGACGCCCCCGATGAGCGGGTGATCGCTGAGGCAACTGAAGGCCGACGCGCGTGCGTCCGCCGCCGTGAGGCTCTCGACCCCGCGAACGCGACCGACATCGCGCGGGTGCGTGCCGAGTTCAGCGCCCTGGCTGAAACCGTGCGGGCCGCCCGCCGGTGAGTCCCGGGCTCGCGGGTGGGACCGGTTCCACCCGCGAGCCCTTCGTCTTCCTCAACTCGCGCGGCGGGTGCGTCCTCCCACGGGCATCGGGCGGACCAGGCCCAGGGCGACGACCTCGTTCGCCAACCGCGTGCGCCGGTTCTGCCCCTCCGGGATGCGGAACTTCTGGTAGAGCCGTAGCAGGTGCTGCTTGACCGCCGCCTCGGTCACCACCAGGGCCTCCGCGATGTCGCGGGCGGTGGCCGGAGCCACGAAGGCCTCCTCGGACAGGGCGGGCTGGCACAGGGCGGTGAGCACGTCCAGTTCGCGGCGGGTGAGCTCGGGAGCCGCCCCCTGCGGAGCTCGATGTCGGGGCTCAGCTGCTCACTGGGCAGGCCGCCGACCCTGCAGCGGGCGCCACCGAAGCTCACCACGTCCCCCTCCTCCAGCACACGGCGCGCGATGGGCCGCCCGTTGACCCGGGTGCCGTTGCGGGACAGGCCCAGATCGACCACGTAGACGTAGGGCCCACGCCGGACCAGCTCGGCGTGGAGCTGGGACACGCTGGGGTCGGTCAGCCGGATGTCGGCTCCCTCACCGCGGCCGACCGTGGTGACCTCGTGGGGGAGGGGTCGGATGTCCCCGGTCTCCTCCAACCGAAGGTAGGGACCGTCCACGGTGACTCCTCCCGGGCTGCTGGGGCGCGGTCGGTGGGGGTGCGGCCTACGGTGGTGGAGAGGCGGCTGTCGGGGGTGGCCGATCGGTCTACACGTCGCGTGGGCTTCATGGGGGTGGTCCTCGCTCACCGGTGCGCTCGTCTCCACCTGGGTTACCCGGCTGGTACGTGTTCTACGCGCTTACTTCGGAGTTAGGCGGACAAGACGGGGAAATACGGCTCTGTGACCGAACCGGAAGCAGGAAACGGTCACGGGAGACCCGCAAGGGAGACAAGTCCGTTTCCGTGAGCCCTGGGGCTCCGGCCGTGCGGTTCACTAGTATGAACGCGGCCCCTCCGGTAGGACGGCGCCCCTGTTCGCGCGGGGCGTCCCGCGCCGCCAGGAACATGAGCCACACTGGAGTGCCGTTCGGTTTCGGACGGCTCCTCCTCGACGTGTGGCCGGTCTGTGCCAGCCGACCGGGGAGGGGCCGTGGGTACGAGCCGCACGGCGGCCAGGCAATTCGGAAGCGAACGGGTCGGGACGCGGTGGACGACGCTGAGCAGACGCAGGTGGCGCGGTCGGACGGGGGCACCCCGGGCGGCGGGGCGGCGGAGGGCGGCGGCCGCCCGAAGGTGCCTTACTGGCTCTCCCAGGTTCCCTACGCGCTGGTGCTGTCGGCACTGGCGGCGGGGATCGTCGTGGTGGCCGCCGCCTACTTCAAGCGCGGCCCGGCGATCATCGCCGCCGCACTGCTGCTCGCGGCCACCTTCAGGTTGCTGCTGCCCAAGGACTGGATCGGGCTCCTCGCGGTACGCCGGAGATGGGTCGATCTGCTCACGCTGGTGGCGCTCGCGGTCCTGCTGATCGTGTTGGCCTGGGTGGCGCCGCAACTCTCCTCTTAGGCGTCGAATAAGCTTGATGTCGAGATACCGCGACACTGACAAGCTCCGCCTCCCGGTCAGCACGGACACCGGGCGGGATCAGGGATTGCCGCGCGCGCGGACCGGGACCGGCCACGAACCGGCCCCGGCTCTCCGCCGCACGAGGCGGTAGCGAGGACTGAAGGGACAGCCACACAGCCATGGCCAAGATCAAGGTCGAAAACCCCGTAGTCGAGCTCGACGGCGACGAGATGACCCGGATCATCTGGTCCTTCATCAAGGACCGCCTGATCCTGCCGTACCTCGACATCGACCTCAAGTACTACGACCTCGGTATCGAGGAGCGTGACCGCACCGACGACCAGATCACCATCGACGCGGCCCACGCCATCAAGAAGTACGGCGTCGGCGTCAAGTGCGCCACGATCACCCCCGACGAGGCCCGCGTCGAGGAGTTCGGCCTCAAGAAGATGTGGCGGTCGCCCAACGGCACCATCCGCAACATCCTCGGCGGCGTCGTCTTCCGCGAGCCCATCATCTGTGAGAACGTGCCGCGTCTGGTGCCGGGCTGGACCAAGCCCGTCATCATCGGCCGCCACGCCCACGGCGACCAGTACAAGGCCACCGACTTCAAGGTGCCCGGCCCCGGCACGGTCACCATGACCTACACCCCGGCCGACGGCAGCCAGCCGGTCGAGTTCGACGTCGCGAACTTCCCCGAGGAGGGCGGCGTCGCGATGGGCATGTACAACTACCGCAAGTCCATCGAGGACTTCGCGCGGGCCAGCCTCAACTACGGCCTGGACCGGAACTACCCGGTCTACATGTCCACCAAGAACACCATCCTCAAGGCCTACGACGGCATGTTCAAGGACGTGTTCGAGGAGATCTTCGAGACCGAGTTCAAGGACAAGTTCGCCGCCGCGGGCATCACCTACGAGCACCGTCTCATCGACGACATGGTCGCCGCCGCGCTCAAGTGGGAGGGCGGCTACGTCTGGGCCTGCAAGAACTACGACGGTGACGTCCAGTCCGACACCGTCGCGCAGGGCTACGGCTCGCTCGGCCTCATGACCTCGGTCCTGCGCACCGCCGACGGCAGCGCCGTCGAGGCCGAGGCCGCCCACGGCACCGTGACCCGTCACTACCGCCAGCACCAGCAGGGCAAGCCCACCTCGACCAACCCGATCGCCTCCATCTTCGCGTGGACCCGCGGTCTGGAGCACCGGGGCAAGCTGGACAACACCCCGAAGGTCGTCGAGTTCGCGAACACCCTCGAGGACGTCGTCATCAAGACCGTCGAGGGCGGCCAGATGACGAAGGACCTGGCCCTGCTGGTCGGCTCCGAGCAGGAGTGGCTGACCACCGAGCAGTTCCTCGCCGCTCTGGACGAGAACCTGAGCAAGCGCCTCGCCTAGGACAGGGCTCGACGCGGCGGTCCTGAGCCGACCGGCGCGGTGAGACCTTGACCACGCCCGGGCGTCCCCGTGAGGGGGCGTCCGGGCCTCGTCGTCTCCGGGGGTCTCCGGCGCGGGGCGAGAAGCGCGGAACACGGTGTTCGTGGGGGTTCGGGGCGCGCGGGACCCCGAAGTTCCCGGGTGTGTTTCCCGTGTTCGGCCCACATCCGAGCCTGGGAGGTGGAAGGATGACGGGGTCGGAGGGGCTCCTCGGGCGCCGTGTGCGACGTAGGACACGTGAGCGCGATTCGCCCCTTTCGCGAACTTTGACCTATTGTGGAGACACGCCGGTGAGAACCGGCAGGCCAGAGGGGGTTTCGCCCTCCGGCCACCACGAGCCGACGTGCCGGCCGTGCGCCCGCTGGGGGTAGGCGCGCACAGTACGGAACGTCACGAAGAAGGGCCCGTCACTCCGGTGACGGGCCCTTCGCTCGTTCCGGGTCAGTCCTCCATGGCCTCCTCGGGGATCGCCTCCCCGGTGCGCATCGCCTCGAACATCTGCTCGGACCGCGCCTCGTCCCAGAGCACGACCGAGCCCACGCCGTCCAGCGTGGGGGTGTCGCCCACCGGAACCGCCGTGGTCTGCGTGCCGCCGCGCATCGCCAGCAGCATGCTCGCCAGGTGACGCAGCTTGTCGCCCTCGTCCACCATGAACGTGTCCGTGCCCGCCAGCACCAGCGGCACCGACTTGAAGGGGTTGAAGAGGGTGGAGGGGGCGCTGGCCTCCTGGATCAGCGCGGAGAAGAACTCGCGCTGGCGCTGGATGCGGTCCAGGTCGGCGCGGGGCGTGGCACGGGTGCGCACGTATCCCAGCGCGGTGCCGCCGTCCATCTCCTGGCAGCCCGCCGCGATGTCCAGGCCAGCCTTCGGGTCCGCCATCGGCTCCTCGGGGCACAGCTCCACGCCGCCGACCGCGTCGACCAGGTCCACGAAGCCGCCCATGCCGATCTCCACGTAGTGGTCGATCCGCACGCCCGAGGCCTGCTCGAAGCTCTGCACCAGCGGGGCCGGGCCGCCGCAGACCTCCTCGCCGTCCTCGCCGGTCCCGCACACGGAGTCGGCGAAGGCGGTGTTGATCTTGTTGTCCGCGTAGCCGGGGATCGCCATGGGGACGTAGGAGTCACGCGGCACGCTGACGATGGTCGGCTCGCCGTCACGCGGCATGTAGAGCACCATGATCGTGTCCGTGCGGCGCCCCTCGGCGCGGCCGGTTGCCAGGTCGCGGATCTGGTCGTCGTCCAGACCGTCCCGGCTGTCGGACCCGACGATCATGTACGTGGTCCCGGGCTGGCGGTCCGGGCGCCCCTCGTAGTCCTGGAGGGCCTCCACCCGCTGCAACCGGGAGTCGGCCCACAGGTAGAACGCCGCGGGGACCACCAGCAGCAGGACCAGGACCAGGACCGCCGTGTTCCGCGCCGTCCTCTTGCGGCGCTCCCGCGCGCGCCGCTGGTGCCCGCGCCCGTCGTACTCGCGCCCGGCGCTGTGCGTGCGGCGCTTCCGCGGACGGTGCGGGGGGACCTGGTCGGCCGGGGGAGCCGTCGGGTGTCGCCCACCGCGCGCTGTTCGGACTCACGGGGGCGGTACAGCCTCTCGAACTCGTCCGGCCTCCCGGAGTCGCCCCCGCGCCGGAACACGCCCGCGTCGTCGTGTCCACCGGTCGAGTCCGGCCCTTCCCGGTGCCGTCGGTCAGCCATCGAATCGCCTATCCGCTCCGTGCCATGTGTCGCTCGGGTGTGTCGTACGTCCCTTGTGATCGCTGACAGAGTAGTCCGGTTCGATCCGATGTCGTCCGGCGCCCGTTGGCTCGCGTCCGGAACGCCCACGGGGCAGGGCCTCCGGGTGCCCGAGGTCAGCCCCTCCGCGAGGCCCCGTCCGAGGGCAGCGCCGCACGGACGCGCGGCGGAGGCCACCCCTCTCCGCGAACGCGTCCCGGACCGCCGACTCCAGGCCCGCCACTCGCTCCTCCGCGACCAGGGCGAACGCGGTCCCCGCCCACCCCGACATGCGGGCCCCCGGGCCCCGGCCCGCGCGGCGGTCTCCACCGCGAGCTCCACGGCGGGCAGAGGCAGGTCGAACCCGCGCAGGGACAGGTGGGAGGCGGACAGGATCGGCCCGGTCTCCGCCGCGCGGCCCGCGCGCAGCAGCCCCACCGCCGCGTTGAGCCGGTGCACCTCGGTGACGGCGTACTCCACCCGGTGGCGCAGCACGGGGTTCTGGAGCCGACGGAGCGCCCGGGGCAGGTCCTGGACGGAGCGCAGCGGGCCGAGGGCGTCCTGGGCCCGCGCCAGCTCGGCGGCGCGCACCGGTCGCGGGTCCCGCCTCGGCAGCGCCCCGGTCTCCAGCACCACCAGCCGCAGCCCTGCCTCCGCGAGGTCGAACGGCAGCACCGTGGTGCGAGCGCTGGTCAGGTTCACCCGCACCGCGTGCCCGGCCCGCGCGTCCAGGGCCACGCCGGTGGGCCGCTCGGCTCCGGTGAGCTCGGCCAGGGCCAGGGCCACCGCCGCCCCGACCGCCGAGGCGTGTCCCAGGGAGGCGTGTTCGGGCAGGTCCGACCCGATCAGCACCCGTATGCCCCGGTCGGCGCCCAGAAGGCCGCTCGCGCGCGCTTCGTCCTCGGCGCGGGCCACCGCTCGGGCCGAGGGGTCCGGCCGCCCAGCGGGCCGCTGGGGGTCGCCACACGCGTGGAGCCGTCGGCGCTGGTGCCGACCGCGACGGTCACGCCCCAGGGCAGGGCCACGTGGAGGGCGGCCCCGCCACTGGCGGCCGTGTGTTCGCCCATGAGGGCGAGCCGACCGGGCGCGTGCCACAGTCCGGCGGGCTCCGTCCCGAACCGCCGCGCGTACTCCGCCCGCAGGAACCCCTCGTCGTGTCCCTCGGGCCAGTCGCCGACCGGCCCCGAAGTCCGTGCCCCCAACACCGCGCGCACCCGCGCCCCGGTGATCCCCACGTCCCGCCCCCGCTCTCCTCGGTGAACACCGGGTCCAAGTCTGCCCCCACCTCGGTACCGGACGGGCGTGGGGCTTTCCTCCCGAGAGGTCCCCGACGCTAGGGTTGCCGACCCGACGACTCCCAGCCGTCTGCCACCCGACCCCAGCCACAGGAGGAGCCCCCGATTGCGCACCCCAGCCACGACCGTCGCCTCCCCCACATGCCCCGGCCACGGGTGTCTCAGCCACAGTTGGACGGCCGACCCGCCACCTCAGGAACAACCGTGAGTGCTGCCCGTTCACCCTGGACCCACGCGTGAGGGCCGCCCGTTCACCCCGGCCGCTGGGGGTGCCCGTTCGGCGCCGGAGAGGGTTCTGGAGGTGCCGCAGGTGGGATCGCGAGGAACGAGCCATCACACCGGAGGTGCCGAAGGTTCCTCTGCAAAGGCGCCGGACCCCGGGCCGAAGCGAAGCGGAGGCCCGAAGAGGACACGCGCCAGGGAGACCGCCCAGCGCTACCAGAACGCGGCGATGGACGGCTACTGGGGCCTGCGGCGCCTGTACCCGTCGATCGACCACCTGGTGCGCGCGTACGAGCGGTACTCGGACCGCAACGGCACCCAGCTGGCGGGGGCGGTCACCTACTTCGCCTTCCTCTCGTTCTTCCCGCTGCTGGCGCTGGCCTTCGCCGTGGTCGGCTTCCTGGCCTCGCAGCAGGTGGAGGTGACCGCCTACCTGGAGCGGGCCCTGGACGACGTCCTGCCGGGGCTGTCCCAGCAGCTGCCGATGGAGGAGATCGCCCGGGCCCGGGTGGGCGCGGGTGTGCTGGGCCTGCTGGGCCTGCTGTACGCGGGGCTGAACTCGGTGTGGTCCCTCCGTGAGGCCCTGCACTCGATCTGGCTGAACAGTCTCCGGCAGGGCCCCAACTACGTGGTGCGCAAGCTGGTGGACCTGCTGGTGATGGTCGCCCTGGGCGCCGCGCTGGTGTTCACGGTGGCCTTCACCGGGTTCATGCAGACGGCCACGGTCTGGATGCTGTCCCTGGTGGGTCTGGACGGGTCGCTGGTGGCCAACCTGTCCCTGCGGGGGTTGGCGCTGGTCATCGCGGTCGCTGTGAACATGTGCCTGTTCGTGCTGATCTTCGCCCTGCTGTCGGGGGTGGGGCGGCCCAGCGCCGTGATGTGGCGTGGAGCCCTGTTGGGCGCGGTGGGGTTCGAGATCCTCAAGAACGTCGCCACGCAGCTGCTGGCGGGGACGCTCGGCAACCCGGTGTACGCGTCCTTCGCCGTGCTGGTCGGCCTGTTGGTGTGGATCAACCTGGTGATGCGCGTGGTCCTGTTCAGCGCGGCCTGGACGGCCACCTGGCTGCCGGTGCCGCCGCCCTACACCGGGTCCTTCCCGCTGCCGGAGGAGAACGGCATGGACTGGACGCGTCCGCGCCCGGTCCTGCGGCCGAGTCCGGAGGCGCTGGCCGAGCGACGAAGCGCCCAGCGGTGGCTCGCCCTCGGGTTGTCGCTGGCCGGCGCGGTGTTCGCGGCGGGTGTCGCGGCGGTGGCGGTACGCATGCGGCGCGGTTGACCACGGAAACGTCAAGGGACCGGAAAGAAGTCCTTTTTACTGTGGGTTGATTCCGTATGCGCGCGGTGTGAGACGGGTAGTCCTCCTCTGTCCCGGATGACCGGTTCTCCGGGGCCAGCGGTGCGTCGGTCACAAGGGCTGTCCCACACCAGGAGGTCAGATGGGAATCGCATTCAAATCGTCCGAGCGCGCGACACTCGGGGTCGAGTGGGAACTCCAACTCGTCGACCGGAACAGTCGCCATCTGCGACAGGAGGCCGGGCAGCTCCTCGCCGAACTCCCGGACCTCAGCAGTGAGGCCGCGGTGCCCCCGTTGCGGCACGAGTTGATGCAGTCCCAGGTGGAGGTCGTCACGGGGATCTGCGAGACGGTCGAGGAGGCCAAGGGTGACCTCGGTCGCAACGTGGCGCGGATGCGGGAGGTGCTGGAACCCCGTGGTGCCACGCTGACCTGTTCCGGCACGCACCCGATCGACCACTGGCGGGACCAGCAGCTGAGTCCCGGCAAGCGGTACGGGGAGCTGGTCGAGCAGATGCAGTGGCTGGCCCGCAGGATCCTGACCTGCGGCGTCCACGTCCACGTGGGGGTGCGCGGCCAGGAGAAGGCTATTCCCATTGTGAACGCACTTGCGAAGTATCTCCCACATTTTCTTGCTTTGAGTGCTTCTAGCCCGTTTTGGGGTGGTCATGACACGGGCTTGGCCTCCGCACGCTCGATTGTCTTCGGTGCGCTCCCCACCTCGGGGCCCCCGCCGAACCTCGCCGGGTGGCCCGCTTTCGAGGATTACCTCGAAACCCTTCTCAATGCGGGTACCATCGCCTCTATCAAGGAAGTCTGGTGGGACATCCGTCCGCACCCGGATTTCGGCACCATCGAGATCCGGATGTTCGACGGGATTCCCACCTTGCGCGAGGTGGGAATGGCCGCCGCTCTCTCCCAGTGTCTGGTGGAGCTGTTCGATCACCAGCTCGACCGCGGGTACAGCTTGCCCAGCCCGCCGTCCTGGGTGGTGAAGGACAACAAGTGGCGGGCCACCCGCTACGGACTCGACGCTCGTGTCATCACGGACTCACACGGAACCACCGTTCCGATCCGCGACGACCTCTATGAGCTGGTCCGCGAACTGGCGCCGGTCGCCGCCCGCCTGGGCTGCGCGGAGGACCTGGACCTGATCTCCGAGATCCTGGACAAGGGTGCCTCCTACGAGCGCCAACGGGCGGTGGTCGCCGACGGCGGTTCGCTCGAAGACGTCGTGGACCTGCTCTCAGCCGAGTTCGAGGGGGACACCGCCCGCGCGGCATTTGTCGGCGCGCGATAGAAGTAACGAAATGGGGACCCTCGCATGCAGGGACGTGACCTGCCGGAGCAGTTGACGGCTTTTCTGGCGCGCCATGAGCGGGAGCTCACGGGATTCCGCCGGGACCTGCACATGCACCCGGAGCTGGCCTTCGCGGAACACCGCACCACGGGCCGCCTGGCCGAACGCCTGCGCCAGGCGGGACTCGCCCCCGGACCCTCCCCCAGGGAACCGGACTGATCTGCGACGTCGGAGACGGCCCCGGCCCCATGGTCGCGCTGCGCGCCGACATCGACGCGCTTCCCCTCACCGACGAGAAGGACGTCCCCTACCGCTCCACCGTCCCCGGCGTCGCCCACGCCTGCGGACACGACGTGCACACCACGGTCCTGCTGGCCACGGGCATCTTCCTCGCCCAGCAGGACCGTGCGGGCGCGCTGCCCGGCCGCGTCCGGCTCCTCTTCCAGCCCGCCGAGGAGCTCCCCGGCGGTGCGGTCGAGGTGGTCAGGGCCGGTGGCATGGAGGGCGTGGACCGGGTCTTCGCCCTGCACTGCGACCCCCGCCAGATGGTCGGCAAGGTGGGTCTGCGTACGGGCGGCATCACGGCCGCCTGCGACCAGATCATGGTCCGCCTGTCCGGGCCGGGCGGCCACACCGCACGACCGCACCTGACCTCCGACCTCGTGTACGCGCTCGGCAAGATCGTCACCGAACTCCCCGCCGCGCTGTCCCGCCGCGTCGACCCCCGCGCCGGGTTCAGCCTCGTGTGGGGCCGGATCAGCGCGGGCTCGGCCCCCAACGTCATCCCCGACGACGCCGTCGCGGAGGGCACCGTCCGGTGCCTGGACGACGAGGCCTGGCACGCCGCCCCGGACATCCTCAAGGGCCTGGTGGAGTCGGTCGCCTCGGCCTACGGCGCCGACGCCGAGGTCACCTACCGCCGGGGCGTCCCGCCGACCATCAACGAGGCCCGCAGCGTGGAGATCATGCGCGAGGCCACCACCACGGCCCTGGGCGCCGACGCGGTCACGCCGACCCCGCAGAGCCTGGGCGGCGAGGACTTCGCCTGGTACCTGGAGCACGCGCCGGGCGCGCTGGCCCGGCTGGGCACCCACTCCCCGGACTGGAACGGCGACATGCTGGACCTCCACCGGGGCACCTTCGACGCCGACGAGCGGGCGATCGGTGTGGGCACCCGCCTGATGGTGACCACGGCGCTCACGTCCCTGTGGGAGGACGCCCCCGAGGGAGTGCGCGTGGACACCGAGGCCCTGGCCTGACCGTCCTCCCGCCCTCCGCCCCTCCGGGCGGTGCCCGGACCTCCGCCAACGGAGCCACCGGGCGGCTTCTGCCGGATCGTCGGTAACTTCGTGTCGCCGTGTCGGGTGCCCTCGCCGCCTGGTGGCATCCTGAATGGATGAACCAGCCACTCACAGTCGAACAGATCCGCCGGGCGCCCAAGGTGCTCCTGCACGACCACCTCGACGGCGGGCTGCGCCCGTCCACGGTGGTGGAGCTCGCGCAGGAGGCGGGCTACCGCGACCTGCCCACCTACGACCCGGCCGAGCTGGGGCGTTGGTTCCGCGACGCGTCGGACTCCGGGTCGCTGGAGCGCTACCTGGAGACCTTCGCGCACACCACGGCGGTCATGCAGAGCCGTGACGCCCTCGTGCGCGTGGCCGCCGAGGCGGCGGAGGACCTGGCCGCCGACGGCGTCGTCTACGCGGAGCAGCGGTACGCCCCCGAGCAGCACCTGGAGGGCGGACTCACCCTGGAGGAGGTCGTGGAGGCCGTCCAGGAGGGGCTCGAACTGGGGAGAAGCGCGCCGCCGACGCGGGCCGCGGCATCCGCACCGGTCAGCTGGTCACCGCCATGCGCCACGCGGCCCGCTCGTCGGAGATCGCGGAGCTGGCGGTGCGCTACCGCGACGCCGGGGTCAGCGGTTTCGACATCGCGGGCGCGGAGGCGGGCAACCCGCCCACCCGCCACCTGGACGCCTTCGAGTACCTGCGCCGGGAGAACTTCCACTTCACCATCCACGCCGGTGAGGCGTTCGGGCTGCCCTCCATCTGGGAGGCGCTCCAGTGGTGCGGCTGCGACCGGCTCGGCCACGGCGTGCGCATCATCGACGACATCGGCGCGAACGAGAACGGCGTGCCGGTGCTGGGACGCCTCGCGCAGTACGTGCGGGACAAGCGCGTGCCACTGGAGATGTGCCCCAGCTCCAACGTGCAGACCGGCGCCGCCGAGTCCATCGCGGACCACCCGATCCGCCTCCTGCGGGACCTGCGCTTCCGGGTCACGGTCAACACGGACAACCGCCTCCAGAGCGGGGTGACCCTGTCGGAGGAGTTCGCCAAGCTGAGCGAGGCCTTCGGCTACGACTGGGACGACCTCCAGTGGTTCACGGTCAACGCCATGAAGTCGGCCTTCCTGCCGTTCGACGAGCGGCTGGCACTGATCAACGGCACCATCAAGCCCGGGTTCGCGCAGCTGAAGTGGGCGACGCACTGATGGCCCGATCCGCCGAGGGGTCACCACGCACTACTCGACCTCGTCCCGGGTGCTGGCGATCGCCTGGATCGTCGTCGCGGTCCTGCTGCTGCTGGACCTGGTGCTGCGCGGACAGGACCGGACGGCCTGGATCGCCGGGGCCGTCCTGGTGTTCAGCGTCGCCGCCGTCTACGCCACGTGGCTGCGCCCCGGGTGGTGTCCACCGAGCGCGGGATCCGGATGGTCAACCCGCTGCGCGAGACCTTCGTGCCGTGGGCCGCCGTGCAGTGGGTGGACGTGGTGGACGTCCTGCGGGTGCACACCCCGGAGCGGGTCTACCGGTCCTGGCCGCTGCGCGAGACCAAGCGGGCCAGGGTGCGGGAGAACATGCGCCGTGAGTCGGGCTACCTCGACCACGACGACGACCGGGATCCCACCACGATGCGCCCGGTGGACCTGGTCGCCCGCGAGCTCCGCCGTGACGCGGAGAGGTACCGGGCCCGTCCGCTGCGCGGCCCGATCAGGGAGATCGACGAGGAGGGTCCGGCCGCGCTGGGCGCCGAGGACCGCCCGCAGACGATGGTGCCGGTCGAGGTCATCGTCGTCCTGGGCGTGCCGCTGGTGCTGTTCGTGGCCGTGCTGTTCATCGCCTGACCAGGTGTGCGTCCCGGATCCGACCCGGCCCCCGCATGGAGCGAGGGGCCGGGTCCGTCGTTCGTCGGGGCCGCCCCTGGGCGTGGGACGGTCGCCGCGCGGACGTGCCGGACGCGGGGTTGACGCACCCCCGAAGTTCTGGTTAGGTTAGGCATGCCTAAGGGAGAACGTTCCGGGTGGGCGGGCTTCGCGCGGATGGCCACTCACCCGGATCCTCCTCCCAGGGCAACGCGCGCGGTTCAACTGAATATCGGGAAGAGAAGGTGCTGTCAGCGCCAGTCCAACGGGGTCTGCGGGGATCCTGGGCGCTGGGCGGCACCGGGGAAAGCACCGCCTTCGACCGGACCCACGGTCGGTACCGTCCATCCCATGGCCTCGGGATGTACGCTCGCCACGCCGGTACCGGACGTCCCGGGTCCGGTCGAAGGTGCCCCAGCCTCGTCCCGGCACGGCCCCACGGGGCCGTGGACACCCAGCACGACGAAGCCCGGCCTCGGCCGGGCTTCGTGCTGTCCGTGTCCGGCCCCCGGGCGGGGGCCGCCGTGCCTCAGGCCGCCTCCAGTACCCGGTTCAGCAGTTCACCGAGACGCCGCGCCCGCTGGGTGACGACCTCCAGGGCGCGCTCCTGCTCGAACGGTTCCAGCACCGCCCCCAGCGCGTCGTTGCTGACCATCGACAGACCCAGGACCTCGGCCCCCATCTCGACGGCGGCGATGGTCTCCAGGGCGATCGAGCGCCCCACCACGTCCGCGCCCGCCTGGCGCAGGACCTTCAACTCGGTCTGCGTCTGGAGCTGCGGGCCCGTCGTCGACACGTACACACCCTCGGCCAGGGACGCGTCCACCTCGTGGATGACACCCCGCAGCCGCTCGCTGTAGGCACGGGTCAGGTCCACGAAGTCGGGGCCGGCCAGCGGCGAGGTCGCGGTGAGGTTCACGTGGTCCCGGAGGACGATCGGCTGGCCGGGCTGGAAGTCGGTGCGCAGGGAACCGGCGGAGCCGGTCAGGACCGCGACCCGGGCGCCCGCGGCGATCCCCGTCCGCACGGCGTGCGTGGCCACCATCGGGCCGAAACCCTCATAGAGGTGGACGCGTCCCACGAACACGACCACGCGCTTGTCGCCCACCCACATGCTGCGGACCCTGCCGCTGTGCCCCTCCGCCGTGGGCCGCACGAACCCGGGCAGTTCGGTCGCGTCGATGTCGATGTCGGGCGTGCCCAGCGTGTCCACCGCGCCAGCCCAGCCGGAGCCGAGCACCACCAGGGCGTCGAAGCTGTCGGCGCCGGCCCGGGCCAACAGCTCCTTCGCCGCGGAGTCCGCCAGTTGCTTCGCCTCGCCCGTGGTTCGGGGCGGCTGCTCTGATTCGCTCACAAGTCGGATACTACCGCTCTGTAGTCAGTTGACACCGGAGCGCAACGCAGGGTGTCCGAAGGGCGGAATGTGCGTGTCACCCCGCGTGAGGCGGGTGGCCCGGTCCACGTGTCCTTCGTCGCATTCTCCGAGCTCCGGAGGGGTCCGACGGGCCGGTCTCCGCCCCGCACCGTGCGCTGACCGGGGGTGGCTGCGGTCATCGACACCCGGCATGGCCGACAATGGAGGGAAGCGAGACAACCAGGTGGTGCCCTGCCATGCCCGAACATCGCCCCGGACCGGGAACGGGTAGGCCGCATTGCCCGCAGAGGGAGTGAAGCAGCGTGACGAAGGTCGTGATCATCGGTGGCGGGCCCGGGGGCTATGAGCCGGCGTTGGTCGCCGCGCAGTTGGGCGCGGACGTGACCGTGGTGGAGCGCGACGGAATCGGCGGTTCCTGCGTCCTCACCGACTGCGTCCCCTCCAAGAGCCTCATCGCCACGTCCACCCGCACCACGTACGTGCGCGAGTCGGGCAGCCTGGGCATCCACATCCCGGCGGCCGAGGAGCACAAGGAGCCGGTCGAGGTCGACATCGACCAGATCAACTCGCGGATCAAGCGCCTGGCGCAGGCGCAGTCCGACGACACCCGCGCGCGCCTCGTCAAGGAGGGCGTCGAGGTGGTCATCGGGGAGGCCCGGCTGGTCGACCCGCACATCGTGGCCGTCGGAGACCGCCGTATCCGCGCCGACGTCGTGCTCATCGCGACCGGCGCCCACCCGCGCGAGCTGCCCACCGCCAAGCCGGACGGCGAGCGCATCCTCACCTGGCGCCACCTCTACGACCTGGAGGAGCTTCCGGAGAAGCTGATCGTGGTCGGCTCCGGCGTCACCGGCGCCGAGTTCGCCAGCGCGTACCAGGCCCTGGGCTCCGACGTCACCCTCGTGTCCTCCCGTGAGCTGGTGATGCCCACGCAGGACTCCGACGCGGCCGAGGTGCTGGAGGAGGTCTTCATGCGACGCGGCATGACCGTCCTCAGCCAGACCCGCGCCGAGTCGGTCGTGCGCACTGAGGAAGGGGTCCGGGTGACCCTCTCCGACGGCCGCACCGTGGACGGCAGCCACTGCCTGATGACCGTCGGCATGATCCCCAACACCGAGGGCCTGGGCCTGGAGGAGGCCGGGGTGCGCCTGGGCCGGGGCGGTTTCGTCGAGGTCGACCGGGTCTCCCGCACCACCGTCCCGGGCGTGTACGCCGCCGGTGACTGCACGGGCGTGAACATGCTGGCCTCGGTGGCGGCCATGCAGGGACGCATCGCCATGTGGCACGCGCTGGGCGAGGCCGTGTCCCCGCTCCAGCTCTCCACCGTCGCCTCCACCGTGTTCACCCACCCCGAGCTGGCCGCGGTCGGCGCCAGCGAGGACGACGTGCGCAGCGGGCGGATCGACGGCCGCACCGTCACCCTGCCGCTGAACACCAACCCGCGCGCCAAGATGAACCAGGTCAAGGACGGTTTCGTCAAGCTCATCTGCCGTCAGCACACCGGGATCGTCCTCGGCGGCGTCATCGTCGGCCCGCGGGCCAGCGAGCTCATCCTGGGCGTGTCCATCGCGGTGCAGCAGCGCCTGACCGTGGACGACATCGCGCACACCTTCTCCGTGTACCCGTCGCTGTCGGGCAGCGTCACCGAGGCCGCCCGCTCGCTCATGCTGGCCTCCCCGGAGTAGGGGAGGGGAACCTTCCCGGTACCGGCCCCGCCCGCCGTGTGGGCACGTGCAGGACACACGGCGGGCCCGGTTTCCTTACATCCCCTTGACACGGCCGGGCCTACCTTTTCCAGGTGATCTGTCCGAAGTGCCAAAGCCAGATGCGTACCTACGACCGTCAGGGCGTCCACATCGACCGGTGCGACGGCTGCCAGGGGATCTTCCTGGACCGTGGTGAGCTGGAGCGCGTGGTCTCCGCCGAGCAGCGCCACTACGGCGCCGTCCCGCCCGACCCGCACTCGCCCCAGCCCTACCCGGGCCAGCACCCCGGCCAGCGGCGCGGCTACCCCGACTCCCCGCGCGGCTACGGCGGCGGCTACGCCGACTCCCCGTCCGCCTACCGGGGCGGCGGCTACAACGACTCCCCACGCCCCTACCGCCGTCGCCGCAAGGGGTTCCTGGAACAGCTCTTCGACTAGCCGCAGAAGGTGACGGCCGTGCACCCGCTGATCTGTACACACTGCGGGGAATGGGACGGGGAACCCGACACGGGAGCGGGGAGCACCTGCTCCGCTGCTCCTTCTGCGGCCTGACCCGTCCCTTCCTGAGGCTGCCCCTCCTCTGCGTCACGGGACCCAGCGGCACGGGGAAGTCCACCGTCGCCCGGGAGCTCCTGGCCCGCCTGTCCGAGCACTTCGTCGTCCTCGAACAGGACCTGCTCTGGGTGGGCGGCCTGCGCGACCCGGCCGACGACCACCGCCTGTTCCGCTCGACCTGGCTGCGCACCGCCGCCATGGTCCAGCAGAGCGGGCGACCCGTCGTGCTGTGCGGGACCGTGGCCCCGCCCGAGCTCGAACACCTGCCCGAGCGCGCCCTGTTCTCCGGAGTCCACTACCTCGCGCTCACCTGTGACCCCCGGGCGCTCGCCACGAGGCTGAGGAGACGTCCCGACTGGCGCGGCTGGGACGAGGCCAGGATCGCCGAGACGCTGGACCACCAGGACTGGCTGACGGAGGAGGCCGGGAGGCTGCGGCCGCCCGTCACGCTGCTCGACACCACCGAGTCCACACCGGTGGAGACCGCCGAGGCAGTCCTACGCTGGGTGCAGGGCGTCCACCAGGGCGCGTCGACGCCCGCAGGCCGGGAGTAGGGCGGGAGCGGGAGACGCTGAAGGGGCCCCGGGGAGTTCACCCCCGGGGCCCCTTCACGTGCGGCGTCGGTGGCTAGAAGTCGAAGCCGCCGAAGTCCCCGAAGTCGCCGCCGCCGTCGAAGTCGCCTCCGGCGTCGCCGCCCATGTCCCCGCCGGCGTCCATCATGCCGCCGCCCATCATCGACCCCATCATGGAGCCCATCATCATGCCGGTGAACATGCCCATCATCATGTTCATGCCGAAGTAGCCGCCGGCGTAGGGCGAGTACGCGGGACCGGCGTCGTAGTACGGACGCCGTTCACCGTCCACCTCGACCATGCGCACGTCCGGCTGCCCGCCGGTACGCACCGCCTGGGCGCAGGCCGCGCACGCGGTGACCGACCGGGGAGCCCCGGGCGGTGCCCAGGTGACGTCCTCGGCGGAGGGGCCGTGCTGCGGGTTGAAGAAGCAGGGGCCGCGCCGCGCGGGCACCGGGTCGCCGTTCATCCGGGCCCGGGTGGCGGACATGTAGTAGCGGCCGTCCTCCAGGGCGCTGGTCACCTGCCGGACCTGGTCGGGCTCCTGGATGGTGTCCAGCTGGGCCTTGGCCTGGTCGTAGGAGTCCATGGCCCGCGAGTAGTCCTCGCGGGTCGCGTCGTCCACCCGGGACAGGTCGATCTCCAGGCGGGCGACGTCCTCACCGAGGCGGACGACGTCCTCGGTGGCCATCTGCTTGATCTCCTGGAGCTGCTTGGCCTTCTCGGCCTCGCGCTTCTTGCGGGCGTTGTAGACGTACCAGCCGCCCGCGGCGGCCACGAGGACGAGGACGGTGAGCAGCACCAGCCCGGAGCCGCCGCCCCCGGCCGGGCCTCCTCGGCGGTCTCGGTGGTCTGGACGGCGCCGGGGACCGCCGCGAGGGTGTCCGTCGGGTTGCTGCCGCCCTCGGAGAGCGCGACCTCCCTGATCGCGTCGGTGTCCTCCAGGTTGGGGGAGGTGACGTAGAAGTGTTCACTCCCGCCGAGGACTCCGTACGCGCCGTCACCGACCTCGGCCATGACCGGCTCCAGCACGGCGTTCACCCCGGCCTCGGAGGTGGCGACCTCCCTCGGCAGGAGCACGTAGTAGACGGGGGTGTCCGCGTTCGCGACGGCGGCCTCCAGGGCCGCCTCGTCACCGCTGGGGAAGCCCTCGATCGACGGGTCGACGAAGACCCCGTCGTTCTCCAGCTCCGCGACGATGTCCTGCGTCTGCGGGGGTTCGGTCCCGGTGTCGGCGGTGGCGGACGCCGCCCCGGACGTCACCATCGCCGCCGCGAGTCCGGCGGTCAGCACTGTGGGTGTTACCAAGCGGCGCAACATGTCGATCCTCTCGCCTCCCTCAACCACAGGGACGAACAGGAGACCGCCACAGTTCCCGAGATCGACCGCCGTCTCCGGATCCCCCTGTTCGCGAGAGCCGGAGAGACGACGAGGCCCGCCGGGCGGAATCCGGCGGGCCTCGTCGCGTGGTGTGGCTAGCTTCGTGCGGTCGACTCAGCGAGGTCGGAGTCCTGCTCCGGGGACGGAGCGTCCTCCGAGGCATCGGAGGCGGTGCGTTCCGCCTCCGCGCGCTCGGCGGCGATCGCGTCACCCGTGGCGGTGCCGGGCTCGTCCTCCGGGACGAAGCCGGTGGCGCCGCGCGGGGCGTGGTAGCGGACCACGTCGAGGATGCCCTCGCGCTTGGCGACGATCGCGGGGATCAGCGCCTGACCGGCCACGTTCGTGGCGGTGCGGCCCATGTCCAGGATCGGGTCGACGGCCAGCAGCAGACCCACGCCCTCCAGGGGCAGACCCAGCGTGGACAGGGTCAGGGTGAGCATGACGGTCGCGCCGGTGGTGCCCGCCGTGGCGGCGGAGCCGATCACCGAGACGAACACGATCAGCAGGTAGTCGGTGACGCCGAGGTCGACGCCGAAGAACTGGGCGACGAAGATCGCGGAGATCGCCGGGTAGATCGCGGCGCAGCCGTCCATCTTCGTGGTGGCGCCGAACGGCACCGCGAAGGCGGAGTAGTGGCGCGGCACGCCGAAGTTCTGCTCGGCGACGCGCTGGGTGACGGGCAGGGTGCCCAGCGAGGAGCGCGACACGAAACCGAGCTGGACGGCGGGCCACACACCGGTGAAGTACTTGACCGGGGAGAGGCCGTTGAGCCGAGCGACCAGCGGGTAGACGACGAACAGCACCAGGGCCAGGCCGAGGTAGATCGCCACGGTGAACTGCCCGAGGGCGCCGATGGTGGTCCAGCCGTAGCTGTAGACGGCGTTGCCCAGCAGACCCACGGTGCCGATCGGGGCGAGGCGGATGACCCACCACAGAGCCTTGAGCACGACCTCCAGGGTGGA
Organism: Nocardiopsis eucommiae; assembly: GCA_018388625.1. Classification (GTDB taxonomy): domain Bacteria; phylum Actinomycetota; class Actinomycetes; order Streptosporangiales; family Streptosporangiaceae; genus Nocardiopsis; species Nocardiopsis eucommiae. The sequence continues at coordinate 828,366 of CP074402.1, forward strand.
GGTGGTGAAGGCGATGAAGGGCTCGGCGGGCTTGCCGACCTTCACGGCCGCGATGCCCAGGACCACGGCGATCACGATCAGCTGGAGCACGTTGAACGACAGCGACGTGCTCAGCGAGCCGTCGTCGGCGGCGGAGGTGCTCGCGGCCAGGCCCAGGAAGTTGGCCGGGACGATGCTCTCGATGAAGGCCAGCCACGAACCGGTGTTGGAGGGCTCGGCGGCGGTGCCCGCGTCCACGGCGCTGTTCAGGCCGGGGCGCAGGCTCAGGCCGATCGCGATCGCGATGGCCACGGAGACCAGCGCGGTGATGGCGAACCAGAGCAGGGTCTTCCAGGCCAGGCGCGCGGCGTTGGCGACGTTGCGCAGGTTGGCGATGGAGGAGATGACGGCGAGGACGATCAGCGGCGGCACGATCGTGCGCAGCAGCGCCACGAAGGTCGAGCCGACGGTCTCCAGGGTGACGGCCAGCCAGTTCGGCTCACCGTCACCGACGGGGCCGATCTGGAGGGCCACGACACCGAGCACGATGCCGAGGACGACACCGGCGAGGACCTGTGCGGCGAAGGGAAAACGCGGTTGACGTCTGGGAACTGTGGTCTGCTCAGACACGGAAGGATGACTCCAGGGATGGGTGGCCGGGCGCACACGTGCGACGTCACGGGTCGGCGTGGCGGGCCGCGGGAGCTCGGCGCAGGGGATCGGTCGGGCATCACCGGGATGGGTGACCTGGGAAGGGTGAGCGGCGCGCTGCCCGGCGGAAGGCGCGGGCGCGCGTGGACCTAGCTACACGCGTGGCTGCTGAAGCGGCACAGGTCGATGTGCCACCTTCGCGTCAGTCCCCAGATGTTCGTCACAGTCGAGAACACTAACCCGGATTACTTACCTTTTCCATACACAAACGGGCGTTCCTCTCGAAGGCGCCCTCCGGAGCCCTTACTGGGCTGGGTCTTCCCGGCGGTCGACGCGACGAGGATCACGCCCGCCGGACGCCGAAGGGGAGGCACCGGAGCGGCGCCTCCCCTTCGCGGACCCCGGGTCCGCGCCTTCTACGCGTCCTTGATCTCGCAGACCACGGCGCCGTTGCCCACGGTCTCGCCGGGGGTGACCTTGAGGCCGGTCACGGTCCCGGCCCGGTGGGCGGTGAGCGGCTGCTCCATCTTCATGGCCTCGATGACCACCACGGTGTCTCCCTCGGCCACCGTCTGGCCCTCCTCGGCCACGAGCTTGACCACGGTGCCCTGCATCGGGGAGACCAGGGAGTCACCACCCGCCGCCGTAGCGGCGCCGCCCTTGCGGGAGGCGCGCCTGCGCTTCGCGCCGTTCTCGGCCGCCGGGGCCGCCGCCACACCCAGTGACGCGGGCAGGACGACCTCGACCCGTCGGCCGCCCACCTCGACCGTCACGGTCTCGCGGGCGTTCTCCTCGGCCTCGCCCGGTGCGCCGTCCCAGGGGGCGATGGTGTTCTCGAACTCGGTCTCGATCCACCGGGTGTACACACCGAACGGCTGGTCGGGGTCGGCCGGGGCGAACGCCGGGTCGGACACGACGGCCTGGTGGAACGGGATCACCGTGGGCATGCCGCCCACCGCGAACTCCGCCAGCGCCCGCCGGGAGCGCTGGAGCGCCTCGGAGCGGGTGCGCCCGGTGACGATCAGCTTGGCGACCATCGAGTCGAAGGCCTGCGGGACGGTGAACCCGGCCTCGCAGCCGGTGTCCACCCGCACCCCGGGACCGCCGGGCAGGGTCAGGGCGGTGATGGTGCCGGGGGCGGGCATGAAGCCGCGGCCCGGGTCCTCGGCGTTGATCCGGAACTCGAAGGAGTGGCCGCGGACCTCGGGGTCGCCGTAGCCCAGCTCCTCGCCGTCCGCGACGCGGAACATCTCGCGGACCAGGTCGATACCGGTGACCTCCTCGGTGACCGGGTGCTCGACCTGGAGCCGGGTGTTGACCTCCAGGAAGGAGATGGTGCCGTCCACCCCGACGAGGAACTCGCAGGTGCCCGCGCCCACGTAGCCGGCCTCGGCGAGGATGGCCTTGGAGGCGGAGTACAGCCGCTCCATCTGGTCGGGGGACAGGAACGGGGCGGGCGCCTCCTCCACGAGCTTCTGGTGGCGGCGCTGGAGGGAGCAGTCACGGGTGGAGACCACCACGACGTTGCCGTGGGTGTCGGCCAGGCACTGGGTCTCCACGTGGCGCGGCTTGTCCAGGTAGCGCTCCACGAAGCACTCGCCTCGACCGAACGCGGTCACCGCCTCGCGCACCGCCGACTCGTAGGCGTCGGCGACCTCGTCCAGGGTGTAGGCGACCTTGAGGCCGCGGCCGCCGCCGCCGAAGGCGGCCTTGATCGCGATCGGCAGACCGTGCTCTTCGGCGAAGGCCACGACCTCCTCGGCGGACTCCACCGGGTCGGGGGTGCCCGCGACGAGCGGGGCGCCGACCTTCTGGGCGATGTGGCGGGCCTGGACCTTGTCGCCCAGGGCGGTGATCGCGGACGGGGGCGGGCCGATCCAGGTCAGACCGGCGTCGATCACGGCCTGGGCGAAGTCGGCGTTCTCGGCCAGGAACCCGTAGCCGGGGTGGACGGCGTCCGCGCCGGAGGTGGCGGCGACGGCGAGGAGTTTGCCGATGTCCAGGTAGGAGTCGGCGGGGGTGGAGCCGCCCAGGCTGTGCGCCTCGTCGGAGACCTTGACGTGCAGGGCGTCCAGGTCGGGTTCGGCGTAGACCGCGACGCTGGCGATCCCGGCGTCGCGGCAGGCGCGGGCGATGCGCACGGCGATCTCGCCCCGGTTGGCGATCAGAACTTTACGCACGGTGGAAATCCTCCAGCTGGAGCACGGAGCGGGTCACACGCCGACCGCTCGACGAAGGGTCTGGGTATCGGGGAGCACGTCAGGCGTCACCTGGTGCTCAGGCGCCAGGCGCCGGGGCCGGGGCGCGGCGGGGTGCGCACGCCCCGCGCGCGGTCCCGCCAGCCGGAGACGGGCCGCTCGGGCTCGGGGGCCTCGGCGGCGGCCCGGGCCGCCGCCGCGCGGGCGGCGAGCACGGCGGTCAGCGCGGCGAGCTCCTCCTCGGTGGGCTCGCCCCTGACCACCACCAGGTGCGGGGACGGCTTCTCGGGCGCGCTCACAGCGGGATGTTCCCGTGCTTCTTGGGCGGGAGCTGCCTGCGCTTGTTGCGCAGCGCCCTCAGCGCCTTGGTGACCTGCACCCGGGTTTCCGAGGGCAGGATGACGCCGTCCACGTAGCCGCGTTCGGCGGCGGAGTACGGGTTCAGCAGGGTGTCCTCGTACTCCCCGACCAGACGGGTCCGCTCGGCCTCGACGTCGTCGGCGGCGGCGAGCGTGCGCCGGTGCAGGATGTTGACCGCGCCCTGCGCGCCCATGACCGCGATCTGGGCGGTCGGCCAGGCCAGGTTGACGTCGGCCCCCAGGTGCTTGGAGCCCATGACGTCGTAGGCACCGCCGAACGCCTTGCGGGTGATCACGGTGATCAGCGGGACGGTGGCCTCGGCGTAGGCGTACAGCAGCTTGGCGCCCCGGCGGATGATGCCGTCCCACTCCTGGTCGGTGCCGGGCAGGAAGCCGGGCACGTCCACGAAGGTGAGGACGGGCACGTTGAACGCGTCGCAGGTGCGCACGAACCGCGCGGCCTTCTCGGAGGCGTGGATGTCCAGGCAGCCCGCGAGGCTCATGGGCTGGTTGGCGACGATGCCGACGGACTGGCCGTCGACCCGCCCGAAGCCCACCACGATGTTGGTGGCGAACTGGGCGTGCGCCTCCAGGAACTCGCCGTCGTCCAGGACCGACTCGATGACCCGCTTCATGTCGTACGGCTGGTTGGCCGAGTCCGGGACGAAGGTGTCCAGGGCCAGGTCGGTGTCGGTGGTCTCGTCGCCCGGGTCGTCCTCGGGGGCCAGCCGCGGGGCCTCCTCCAGGTTGTTGTCGGGCAGGTGCGACAACAGCGACTTCACGTAGTCGATGGCGTCCTGCTCGTCGGCCCCCTGGTAGTGGGAGACCCCCGACCTGGTCGAGTGCGCGGTGGCGCCGCCCAGGTCCTCCATGGAGACGTCCTCGCCGGTGACGGTCTTGATGACGTCGGGACCGGTGATGAACATCTGGGAGGTCTCGTCGACCATCACGACGAAGTCGGTGAGGGCGGGGAGTAGACGTGCCCGCCGGCCGTGGCGCCCATGATCAGGGAGATCTGCGGGACGACGCCGGAGGCGTGCGTGTTGCGCTTGAAGATCTCCGCGTACAGGCCGAGCGCGACGACGCCCTCCTGGATGCGCGCGCCGCCGCCCTCGTTGATGCCCACGACGGGACACCCGTTGGTGAGGGCGTGGTCGAGGACCTTGCAGATCTTCTCGCCGTAGACCTCGCCCAGTGATCCGCCGAAGACGGTGACGTCCTGGCTGAAGACCGCGACGGGGCGGCCGTCGACGGTTCCGTGGCCGGTGACCACACCGTCCCCGTAGGGGCGGTTGGCGTCGAGGCCGAAGTTGGTCGAGCGGTGCCGGGCCAGTGCGTCGAACTCGACGAACGAGCCCGGATCGACCAGTGCGTCGATCCGCTCGCGGGCGGTCATCTTGCCTTTGGCGTGCTGCTTCTCGACAGCCCGCGCCGAGCCGGCGTGGACGGCTTCGTACCTACGTCGTCGCAGGTCCGCGAGCTTTCCCGCGGTCGTGTGGATGTCGATCTCAGCCGCGGACAGCGGTTCAGGGGCTTCTGTGGCCATAACAGCCCAGGTTAGCCGCGAGGGTCCGGTTCGCCTTCACGCGGTCCAGGTTACTCGTCAGTAGGTCCAGGCCCCCGGGGTCCGAGTGTCGAGGGGTGACCGCTGGGAAACGCGGTGTGTAAAGGATGCCCGAGAAAAGTGAGTAATTGTGAATTGCGACCGTTTACGGAACACCGGTTAACTCCTGGGCAAAACCGCGAGAAACCGGCCCCGCGCGCATGCCGCCAGGCGTGATCTCTGTAGGGTCGGCCCTATGACAGCGGTTAGCGCAGAACGCGACAGTGCCCGCCAGGAAGTCCCCGAACAGCTCAGGAATGACGTCAAGCTGCTCGGTGAGATGCTCGGAACGGTCCTCGCCGAAAGCGGCGGCGCGGACCTGCTCGCGGATGTCGAGAAACTCCGACACGCGGTGATCGGTGCCCGCGACGGCACCGTCACCACCGAGGAGATCACCCGCCTGGTCGCGGCCTGGCCCCTGGAACGCGCCAAGCAGGTCGCCCGTGCCTTCACGGTCTACTTCCACCTGGCCAACCTGGCCGAGGAACACCAGCGCATGCGCGCCCTGCGCGAACGCGACGACGCCCACAACCCGCCCCGCGAGTCGCTGGCCGCCGCCGTGCGCGCCGTCCGCGAGGGAGAGGGCGGCGAGGAGCGCCTGAGCGCGCTGATCGAGGGCATGGAGTTCCACCCGGTGCTCACAGCCCACCCCACCGAGGCCCGGCGCCGCGCCGTCTCCACCTCCATCCTGCGCATCAGCGCCCAGCTGGACGACCTGCACACCGCGCACGAGGGCAGTGCCGCCGCCGCGGAGGCGCACCGCCGCCTGCTGGAGGAGATCGACCTCCTCTGGCGCACCTCCCAGCTGCGCTACACGAAGCTGGACCCCCTCGACGAGGTGCGCACCGCCCTCGCCGCCTTCGACGAGACGATCTTCGCGATCGTGCCGGAGGTCTACCGGACCCTCGACACCGCCATCGACCCCGAGGGCACCGGCACCCGCCCGCCCCGTGCCACGCCCTTCGTGCGCTACGGCAGCTGGATCGGCGGCGACCGGGACGGCAACCCCTTCGTCACCCACGAGGTGACCCGCGAGGCGATGACCATCCAGTCCGAGCACATCCTGCGCGGCCTCGAAACCGCCTGCGGCCGGATCGCCCGGGCCCTGACCGTCTACTCCAACCTGACCCCGGCCAGTCCCGCGCTCCTGGACGCGATCTCCGAGGCGAGGGCGGGCCAGCCCACGCTCATGGGCGAGATCACCCAGCGCTCACCCAACGAACCCCACCGCCAGCTCCTGCTCCTGGCCACCACCCGCCTGCGCGCCACCCGCGAACGCGACGCCGACCTCGCCTACACCGACGCCGAGGAGTTCCTCGCGGACCTGCGCCTGGTCCAGGAGTCCCTCGCCGCAGCAGGAGCGGTCCGCCAGGCCTACGGCGACCTCCAGCACCTCGTCTGGCAGGCCGAGACCTTCGGCTTCCACCTGGCCGAACTGGAGATCCGCCAGCACAGCGAGGTCCACGCCGCGGCCCTGGCCGAACTGGAGTCCGGCGGCGCGCTCTCGGAGCGCACCGAGGAGGTCCTCGACACCATCCGGACCGTCTCCTGGATCCAGGAGCGCTTCGGAGTGGAGGCCTGCCGCCGCTACATCGTCAGCTTCACCCGCTCGGCCGAGGACATCGAGGCCGTCCACAAGCTGGCCACCTATGCCCTGCCGCCCAAGCGCGTGCCGGTCCTGGACGTCATCCCGCTCTTCGAGACCGGTGCCGACCTGGAGGCCTCGCCCGGGGTGCTGGCCGGGATGCTCGACCTCCCGCCGGTCCGCCAGCGCCTGGCCGACAACGACCGGCGCCTGGAGGTGATGCTCGGCTACAGCGACTCCGCCAAGGACGTGGGCCCGGTCAGCGCCACCCTGCGCCTGTACGACGCCCAGGCCCGGCTGTCCGCCTGGGCCCGCGAACACGACGTGCGCCTGACCCTGTTCCACGGCCGGGGCGGTTCCCTGGGCCGTGGCGGCGGCCCGGCCAGCCGCGCCCTGCTCGCCCAGGCGCCGGGCTCGGTCGACGGGCGGTTCAAGGTCACCGAACAGGGCGAGGTCATCTTCGCCCGCTACGGACAGGCCGCGATCGGCCGCCGCCACATCGAACAGGTCGGCCACGCCGTCCTGATGGCCTCCACCGACGCCGTCCAGGAGCACGAGCGCACCGCCGCCGAGCTCTACCGGCGCCACGCCGACACCATCGCGGAGGCCGCCCAGGAGGCGTACCTGTCGCTGATCGGCACCGAGGACTTCGCGGTGTGGTTCTCCCAGGTCAGCCCGCTGGAGGAGCTCGGTGAGCTCCGCCTGGGGTCGCGCCCCTCCCGGCGCGGCGCCGCCCGGGGGCTGGGCGACCTGCGGGCGATCCCGTGGGTGTTCGCGTGGACCCAGACCCGGGTGAACCTGCCCGGCTGGTTCGGTCTCGGCACCGGCCTGGCCGCCGTGGCGGACCTGCCCGTCCTCCAGGCGGCCTACCGCGAGTGGCCCCTGTTCGCGTCGCTGCTGGACAACGCCGAGATGAGCCTGGCCAAGACCGACCGCACCATCGCGGAGCGCTACCTCGCGCTGGGCGACCGGCCCGAACTCAGCGAGACGGTCCTGCGGGAGTACGACCTGACCCGCGAGCTCGTCCTCAGGGTGACCGGCCACAGCCGCCTGCTGGAGAACCGCGCGGTCCTGTCCCGCGCCGTGGACCTGCGCAACCCCTACGTGGACGCGCTCAGCCACCTCCAGCTCCGTGCTCTGGAGGCGCTGCGCGGCGAGGAGGCGGACTCCCTGTCCGAGGAGGACAGCGAGCACCTGGAGCGACTGCTCCTGCTCTCCGTCAACGGCGTGGCCGCCGGTCTCCAGAACACCGGCTGACTGCTGTAATGGTGGGATGAACGAGATCCCGTCCCTGGACCGGGCCGCGATCACCTCGGCGGTGATCCGGCCCGGCGGGCTCTGGCGACGCGTCGACGTGGTCCCCGAAGCCGGGTCCACCAACACCGAACTGGTCGCGAGGTCCAAAGAGGGCGCCCCCGAGGGCACGGTGCTGGTCACCGAGCACCAGACCGCCGGGAAGGGAAGGCTCGGGCGCGGGTTCACGACCCCGCCACGGGTCGCGCTCACCTTCTCGCTCCTCGTCCGCCCCGGGGTGCCCTCGGAGGAACTCGGCTGGGTGTCCCCGCTGATGGGCCTGGCGGCCGTCGCCGCCGTCCGGCGGACGACGGGCCTGGAGACGCGGCTCAAGTGGCCCAACGACCTGCTCCTCGGTGAGCGGAAGCTCGCCGGGATCCTCGCGGAGGCCGACTTCTCCGACCCCGACCGCCCCGGGATCGTGGTCGGCATGGGGCTGAACGTCTCCCAGACGCGCGACGAACTCCCAGTGGAGACCGCCACGTCCCTGCGCGCCGAGGGCGCCGACACCCTCCGGGAGACCCTCCTCGTTGCGGTCCTGGAGGAGTTCGAGCGGCGCTACTCCGCCTGGGAGCCCGCCGACGAGTACCGGGACGTCTGCGTGACCATCGGCCGCCGGGTCCGCGTCCACCTGCCTGGGGACACCTACCTGGACGGCACCGCCACGGGCGTGGACGACCAGGCGCGCCTGCTCGTGGAGGGGCGGGCCCTCAGCGCCGGAGACGTCGTACACGTCCGGCCAGGCCGATGAATCGTGTGCCATCATCACTTTCATGGCTATCGCGGACCGCTATCTCTCCGACGACGAGGAACTCGTCCACGTCGCACGGCAGCACTGGACCCTCCTCGCCGGGGAGTTCGTCGCCCTGTTCCTCATCATCGGTGTCGTCGGCACCGCCCTCTTCTTCATCCCCTGGTCCGAGGACTGGAGCCTGATCGCCGCGGGCGTCGTGGTGGCCGTCGGGGTCGTCGCGGCCCTGGCCTTCTGGTTCGTCCCCATGCTCAAGTGGGCGACCACGGTCTACATCCTCACCAACCGGCGCCTGATGATGCGTGACGGCATCATCTCCAAACAGGGCCGGGACATGCCGCTCACCAGGGTCAACGATGTCTCCTTCAACATCTCCCTCTGGGAACGGATCATGCGGTACGGAACGTTGTCCATTCAGTCGGCGTCCGAGCAGGAGGGCATGGTCCTCCAGCGCGTGCCCAGACCCCAGTGGTTCCAGTCGGAGATCTACCGCCAGGTCAACGCGGCCCAGCGGCCCGAGTACCCGTCGGGAACCTGACCCTGGCGCACCATCGGCGTAAGCTGGAGGTGCATCCCACACCGCCCCCGTGCGGTAAGGCCGTGAAAGAGAACGTATGCCGTCGCGTCCTGACCCGAAAGCGATCGAGTCCGTCCTGCTCGGTGGTGAAGCGGTCTACACCAGGGAACAGGCGGTCGAGCTCGCCGAAGCCGACCCCGAACTGGCCGAACGCGTCTGGCGTGCCCTGGGCTTCCCCACGCTGGGCGACGACTCGGTGATCTTCGCCGAGAGCGACGTCGAGGCGCTCCGCATCACCAACTCCCTCCTGAAGGAGGGGCTCCTCGACGAGGAGGGCGTGGTCCGCTTCGCCCGTGCCATGGGCCAGACCATGGCCAGACTCGCGGACTGGCAGACCAGCATCCTGAGCACCCTCATCTTCCAGAACGAGGACTCCGCCAGCCCCCTGATGAACCAGGTCAAGGAGCTCCTGCCGGACGTGGAGCGCCTCCTCCTGCACATCTGGCGCCGCCAGCTCGCCGCCTCCACGGCGCGCACCCTCGCGGTGATGTCCAACAACAACGACATCGTCCCGAACTACTACCCGCTGATCGTGGGCTTCGCGGACCTGGTCTCCTTCACCACCCTGAGCCGGGAGCTCGACGAGGTCGAACTCGCGGGCGTGGTGGAGGGCTTCGAGGCCACCGCCGCCGACATCGTCGCCTCCGGTGGCGGGCGCGTGGTCAAGACCCTCGGGGACGAGGTGCTCTACGTCGCGGACTCACCCCTCCAGGCAGCGGACATCGCCCTGCGCCTGGCCTCCGGTGTGAAGACCCACGTGGAGGTCCCCGACGTCCGGGTGGGTGTCGCCTACGGCCCGGTCCTCACCCTGCACGGGGACGTCTTCGGCACCACCGTCAACCGGTCCAGCAGACTCACCTCCTTCGCCCGGCCCGGCACGGTCCTCATCGACGAGGCCCTGGCCGAGAGCCTCACCGACGAGGAGGGCCTCCAGGTGGTGCAGGTCCGGGCCCGACACGCCCACGGTCTGGGACTCATTCAGCCCTACGCGCTACGCCGGGACTTCGACGCGCAACCGCACGTGTCGACGCCCCCGGAGGGATAGGCTCGAAATCCCAACGTGAGGCGGTGAGAGTGTGACCCCCATCCAGCAGCTGCGTACCTCGGGTGTCTTCAGCGTCGAGGGCGCCGAGTCCGACATCGAGAACAACGTGTGGATCGTCGGCAACGACGAGAGCGCGGTGGTGATCGACGCCGCCCACGACCACGAGCGCATCGCCCGGGGCCTGGGCGACCGCGAACTCATGGCCATCGTGTGCACCCACGGCCACCCGGACCACATCAACGCGGCCGTCGCCCTGGCCGACCTCACGGACTGCCCGATCCTCCTCCACCCGGACGACTCCGAGCTGTGGCACCAGGTCCACCCCTACCGTGAACCGGACGCGCCCCTCCTGCACGGCGAGGTCCTGCGCGCGGGCGACGTGGAGCTCACCGTGCTGCACACCCCGGGTCACACGCCCGGCGGGGTCTCCTTCCACTCCCCGGAACTCGGCGTGGTCTTCAGCGGCGACACCCTCTTCCCCGACGGCCCCGGCGCCACCGGCCAGCCCTCCTCGGACTTCCCCACGATCATCGCGTCCATCCGCGACCAGCTGACCACCCTCCCGGGCGACACCATCGTCCACCCGGGCCACGGCGAGTCCACCACGATCGCGGAGGCCGCCCACCACCTGGAGGAGTGGTCCGCCCGGGGCTTCTGACCCCGGCGCCGCGGCCCGCGGCGGGAGGGGCCGGGCGACCGGACCGCCGCCCCGCCAGCCCCCGCCCTCCTCCCGCTCCCCGGACCTTGTTCCCGCAACGCCTCCGAAGCTCGCACAGCCGAACCGGTGCGGGCCCCCGCTGTGCGAGGCCGCGTAGCGGCGCACAGCAGGGGAGACGGCCGCTCGCATCGATCGGCGCGAGCGCCGAGTCAACCGAAAGCATCCACGGCGCACGCCCTACGCCGTTCCCCGGCCCTCCTCCGGGCGGCGGACGTTCGGGGCGATGGGGGTGTCCTTCGGCCGACGGCCGATCTTCGACCCCAGCCACACCAACGGGTCGTACTTCCGGTCCACCACGCGTTCCTTCAACGGGATCAGGGCGTTGTCCGTGATGTGGATCCCCTCGGGGCACACCTCCGTGCAGCACTTGGTGATGTTGCAGTACCCGAGCCCGAACTCCTCCTGCGCCGTGCGGCGCCGGTCCGCCGTGTCCTCGGGGTGCATCTCCAACTCCGCGACCCGCATCAGGAACCTCGGGCCCGAGAAGTGCTCCTTGTTCTCCTCGTGGTCACGGATCACGTGGCACACGTCGTTGCACAGGAAGCACTCGATGCACTTGCGGAACTCCTGCGAACGCTCTACGTCCGCCTGCCGCATGCGGAAGTCGCCCGGCTCCGTCCCCGGCGCGGGGGTGAACGACGGGATCTCCCTGGCCTTGGCGTAGTTGAAGGAGACGTCGCACACGAGGTCACGGACCACGGGGAAGGTGCGCATCGGGGTCACGGTGACGACCTCGTCGTCCTCGAAAACGCTCATCCTGGTCATACAGGACAGACGGGGCCGACCGTTGATCTCCACGGAGCAGGAACCGCACTTGCCCGCCTTGCAGTTCCACCGCACCGCCATGTCCGGCGCCTGGGTGGCCTGGAGCCGGTGGAGCACGTCCAGGACGACCTCGCCCTCGTTCACCTCCACCCGGTACTCGGTGAGTTCTCCGTCCGGACCGCCGCGCCACACGCGGAACGTCCGCTCGCTCATGACGTGTCCTCCTCGCTCGCCCCTGCTCCGTTCCCAGCGTTCGTCTCGTCCGCACCGTCGGCACCGCCAGCCCCGGCCGCGTCGCCCGGACCGTCCCGGCCCTGGGCGTCGTCGGGCAGCTCCTCCTTGGTCAGGTACTTGGCCAGCTCGTCCCGGTCGAAGAGTGCGAGCAGCTCACCGGGGATGTCCGCGAGGGGGTCCGCTCCAGCTCCACGCGCCCGTCGACCGCGCGCACGGACAGGTTCACCCGACGCCACTCGGCCGACATCTCCGGACAGTCGTCCCGTGTGTGGCCGCCCCGCGACTCCGTGCGCTCCAGTGCCGCCCGCGCCACCGCCTCGGACACCAGCAGCATGTTGGGCAGGGCCAGCGCCAGGTGCCATCCGGGGTTGTACACCCGGTCTCCCGGGGCGCTGAGCACGTCCACCCGCTCGGCCAGCGCCGCCAACCGCTCCAGGGCCCGTTCCACCTCCGGTCCCCTGCGGATGATCCCGACCAGGTCGTTCATGGTGTCCTGGAGCTCGGAGTGGATGGCGTACGGGTTCTCCCCGGCGCCCTGTTTGAGCGGCGCCAGCGACGAGGCGACGGCCTCCGCCGCCGCCCGCTCCAACACGCCGGTCGCCGGGGTCGAGTCCCCCTCGCCCGCCTCCAACGCGTCCACGTACGCGGCGGCGCCCAGCCCCGCCCGGCGACCGAACACCAGCAGGTCGGACAGCGAGTTGCCGCCCAGACGGTTGGAACCGTGCATCCCGCCCGCCACCTCCCCGGCGGCGAACAGACCGGGAACGTCCGACGCGGCGGTGTCGGCGTCCACCCGCACCCCGCCCATCACGTAGTGGCAGGTGGGACCCACCTCCATCGGCTCGGCGGTGATGTCCACGTCCGCCAGCTCCCTGAACTGGTGGTGCATGGACGGCAGCCGACGCCTGATCTCCTCGGCGGGAAGCCGCGAGGACACGTCCAGGAACACACCGCCGTGCGGGGAGCCCCGCCCCTCCTTGACCTCGCTGTTGATCGCCCGGGCCACCTCGTCCCGGGGCAGCAGCTCCGGCGGTCTGCGATGGCGCGTCGGATCGTCGTACCAGCCGTCCGCCTCCTCCTCGGTCTCGGCGTACTGCGACCGGAAGACGTCGGGCACGTAGTCGAACATGAACCGTTCGCCCCGGGAGTTGCGCAGCACGCCACCGTCACCCCGTACGGACTCGGTGACGAGGATTCCCTTGACCGACGGGGGCCAGACCATCCCGGTGGGGTGGAACTGGACGAACTCCATGTTGATCAGCGAGGCGCCCGCGCGCAGGGCTTGGGCGTGCCCGTCCCCGGTGTACTCCCAGGAGTTGGACGTGGTGCGGAAGGCCTTGCCGATGCCGCCGGTGGCGAGGATGACGGTGGGGGCCTCGAACAGCACGAACCCGCCGTCCACCCTGCGGTAGCCGAACGCCCCGACGATCCGACCGTCGTCTCCTCCCTCCCTGACCAGGCTGGTCACGGCGGTCTCGGCGAACACCGCCAGCCGCTCGTCCGGGTCACCGAACTCCGCCGCGTCCGCCTGTTGGAGGGCCACGATCCGCTGCTGGAGGGTGCGGATGAGCTCCAGCCCGGTGCGGTCGCCCACGTGGGCCAGGCGCGGGTACTCGTGTCCGCCGAAGTTGCGCTGGCTGATCCGCCCGTCCTCTGTGCGGTCGAACAGCGCGCCCCAGTACTCCAGTTCCAGGATGCGTTCGGGCGCCTCCCTGGCGTGGAGTTCCGCCATGCGGGGGTCGTTCAGGAACTTCCCGCCGCGCAGGGTGTCGCGGAAGTGCACCTTCCAGCTGTCGGCCGCGTTGGTGTTGCCGAGAGCGGCCGCGGCGCCGCCCTCCGCCATCACCGTGTGTGCCTTCCCGAAGAGCGACTTCGACACGATCGCGGTGCGTTTGCCCTGTTCCCGGGCGGCGATCGCGGCGCGGAGCCCGGCGCCGCCCGCCCCGACCACCACGACGTCGTAGCGGTGTCGGGTGACCCCGTTCCCCTCGCGGTGGCGCGACCGCGGCGAGGGCTCGGCTGAGGCACGCCCCGGGGAGGGCGGCGGGTGTCCTGTCGGCGGGGGCGGTGACGGTGGCTCCGGTGAGGTCGGGGAGTTCCCGGACGTCGGGGAGAGCCTGGAGGAAGGGCCGGGCGTGGGGGGCATGGGGCGCGTGTACTCCTTCGCCGGTCAGTTGAGGATGCGCGGATCCGTGATGGTGCCGCTGGCGACCAACGCGACGTAGGCGTCCGTGGCGATCAGCGAGGCGATGCTGAGCCAGCCGAACAGCATGTGCCGGTCGTTCAGCGCGGAGGCGCGGGACCAGAGCCAGTAGCGGACCGGTCGCCCGCCGAAGCTGCGCAGCCGGCCGCCCATGATGTGCCGACACGAGTGGCAGCCGAACGTGTAGCACCACAGCAGCACCACGTTGGTGAGCATGACGAGGTTGCCGACCCCGACGCCGAACCCGCCGTCCGTGCCGTGGAAGAAGGGGACGATCATGTCCCAGGTGTTGACCAGGACGATGGCCCCGGCGAAGTAGAAGAAGTACCGGTGCCCGTTCTGGGGGAGCATCAGCGGCCGGGTCTCGCCCGTGTAGGTCCGGTGCGGCTCACGCACGGCGCAGGCGGTCGGCGCCTGCCAGACCGAGCGGTAGTAGGCCTTGCGGTAGTAGTAGCAGGTCACCCGGAACAGCAGCAGGATCGGCAGGCTGAGCAGGGCGTAGGGGAGGATCGGGGGGAACTCCCACGGCAGTCGGCCGAGGAGCGACGCGTCGGGGACGCACTGCTGGGCGAGGCAGGGGGAGTAGAAGGGGGTCAGGTAGTGGTGCTCCTGGACCCAGTAGTGGTCCTGTTGGAACACCCGGGCCGCCCCGTAGACGAGGAAGGTGGCCAGCCCCAACGTCGTCAGGGTCGGGCCCAGCCACCATCGGTCGGTGCGCAGTGTTCGCTGGCTCAGGCGTGCCCGGCCGCCGCCGGGGCGCGCGTCGTGAGTGGGGGTCACCGTGGTCTCCACCTCCTGTGGAGAGCGGTCGGACCCGGGGACGGGGCGCGGACCCGTGCCTCAGGTGGCCGTGACCGCTCCCGGATGCTGGATCGCTGTGGGCGAGCAGTGCTGCGGGGGAAGCAGTAGCGAACCGGTCTGCCACTCAACGTTAGGTCGCTGTGATCACGGTCACGTTCCAGGTCGGGCACAACCCCGGGAAATGGTGTGATGTGCGCCACTATGACATTGTCTTTTGTTGTTACTTGTGGTCGGAAATCCCTTATGTACTCCATGACCTTTTCGGTTTTCAGGATTCCCGTGTTAAAGGAGCGGAGGGGGTGAGAGTTCCCCCTCACCCCCTCCACCCGGATCGCCCCGCCCGGTCCCGCACGGGATCAGGGAACCAGCAGCGCCCTCGGGGACTCCACGAGCTCCGCCGGTACCCGCACCCCGAGCTCGGCCAGCCTGCGCAGGTGCGTCTGACGGCTGAACCGTTCACGCAGCACCTCGTGGCCGGTCCGCACCTGCCGGGCGTACCGTTCCTCGTCCCCCATCAGCGCCTCGACCTCGGCGCTGACGCCCTCAGGCTCCGCGTAGAGCGCCGCGTCCCCGAAGACCGGCGCGAACGAGTGCGGGAGGACGGTCGGCAGACCGACCGCGACGGCCTCCAGCGGGGCACGGCCGAACGACTCCAGGTAGCCCTGACCCGTGAAGTACACGTACGCGTCCAGCCCGTGCAGGAACTCGCGGACGCCCACCGAGTCGAACGGGTGCCCGGTCCAGTGCTCGGGCAACCCGCCCAGCGTCCGCTCGGCGTGGGTCGTCCCACCCAGCACGTGCGTCTCCCAGCCGGGCAGCGCCGGGTACGCGGCGGCCAGCACCGCCGGGTCCTCCGGCCACTTGTCCCGGTCGTCCCGTGAGTGGCGGCCGAGCAGCACCCGGCCGTCCGGGTTCCGTCGTCCGCCGCGCCGCCACGCGTCGAGGTCGATGATGTTGGTCCAGTCCTCGTCCGCCAGCGGGACCCCCGCCATCTCCGAGGCGTGGTGCAGCACCATCGCCTCACGCACCCTCGGACTGATCGGGTACCAGGTGTGCTCCCCGAGCATGCTGGTGAACCCCTCCACACAGCGGGCGACGTTCCACGCCTCGTTCGGGGCGGCGTCCTCGCGCACCCCGCGCCCGGCCCCGTCCGCCCCGACCCCGTACCGGCGGTTCGGTGTCTGATTGAGGACCACGATCCGCCGCGCGGCCTCCACCGACGGAAGGACGTCCATCGGGTGCTGGCCGATCAGCGGGAACCGCACCACCAGCAGGTCGCAGGTGACGCGTTCGTCCGGGGCCACGAAGCGGACCCGGTCGTTGTCCACGGTGGCCAGGATCCTGGGGTTCACACCCCGGGACTGGTCGGCGCGCAGCACCGGGTGGTGCACCAGGCCGGTGGTCAGCCCCGCGTCACGCTGCGCGGTGATCTCCTGGAGGTTGCTGCCGGTGCTGCCGCCGGGCAGGCGGAAGTCCGACATCAGCACCACGTCGAAGTGCCGGGCCGCGCGCGGCGCCCGGATGCGCGCCGTCAGCAGCGAGGGGACCCCGGAGGCCCCCGGGCGGCGCGTGGGGCGGCGAGGTCGGCCAGGTGGGCGTGGTCGCGGGCGCTGTCGGGCTGACCCGTCGCGCGGTGCCAGTTGGAGAGCGTCTTGTGCGCCTCGGCGCGCACGGCCGGGGTGGCCTCGTGGTCCGCGCCGAGACCGCGCAGCCGCTCCAGTCCCAGGGAGCTGTACCCGTTCCAGAGCAGGTCCTGGGCCTCGGACAGGTGCCGTTCGGCGGGGGTCCGCGTGGCCTCCGTGTCTGGTCCCCGGCCCGCGCTCCGGTGCGATCCTCGGCTCGAACGCTCGCCCGGACGTCCGTCCGCCCCCGCCTCCGAGGTGCCGTGCGCGGACCTCCTGGCCTGGCGCTCGTACCGGGCCCAGCCCTCCACGGCCCGGTCCGCGCAGGCGTCGGCGGCCTCCTGGATGGCCTGGCGCACCCGCACGTCACGGTCGCGCGCCGCGCCGACCTCGTCACGGCGGTCGTACGCCATCTCGTCGAGCTGGACGCGCACCTCCTCCATCTTCTCCGCGAGGGTTCTGCGTTCTCTGTCCACGGCGAAGGCGACCGCGAGCGCGAGGACGGAGAGCCCGGCGAAGACCAGCGCCAGGGCCAGCCTCGGCGGGCTGAGGGCCACCGCCGCCGTGACCGCGACGACCGCGACCGAGACGACCTGCTTCAGGGAAATCGAACTGAGACTCATGACGACGACCACGTTCCGCATAGGGGATGTCTGTCTCCCGCGCGGATCCGGTGGGGAGGCCGGTGGAGCGGCGGGTGCCACCAAGGGTCGCCCAGGGGACCCGCGTGACGAAGGAACACCGGTTCGGAGGAGGGTCGGTGACAGAGCGGCCCGAAGCGGTCGATACCGGAGTGGGCCGGACCCAGGATCAGCAGGTCAGGGGGTTCGTCGGATCGCGGTGCTCCCTGCGACCGCGTCCCTCCGCGAGCCTCCCGTCAGTCCGTGGGACCCGCGTCGGCCCCCGTGCCGCCGCCCTCTCCCGCCCACCGGCGGTCGTGGTCGGGATCGCCGGCGTCGGCCGCCGAGATCAGCACCTCCAGGTCCGGGCCGAGGTCCTCCGGCGACATCGCCAACAGGTACTCGTTGAGGTGGCGGCGGAAGGCCTCCGCCGAGTGGGACGGCTCCACGTCCTTGCGCCTGGCCAGGGCCACCGTGCGCAGCAGCCGCGGCCGGGCCAGCGGCGTGCCCCTCAGTCCCGGGCGGTTGCGCAGCACCATGCTCGGCACCACCGCCAGCCCCAACCCGGCCTCCACGAACCGCAGCACGGCGTCCATCTCGCCGCCCTCCACGGCCAGGTCCGGCTCGAACCCGGCGGCCCGGCACGCGCGCAGGGTGGCCTCGCGGACGTCGTAACCCCGCCGGAACATCACGAGCGGGCGGTGCTCCAGCTCCGTGATGCGGATCGACGCCCGCCCGTTGGGGGAGGGGCGCGAGGTCGGGCTCGCCACCACCAGGTTCTCCCTCAGGATCGGGGTGGTCGAGAAGTCCGGGTCGCTGCTGTGGAGTGGCAGGATGATGAGGGCCAGGTCCAGTTCCCCCGCCCCAGGTCCCGGATGAGGTCGCGGGAGCCGCTCTCCTCCACGTGCAGCTCGATCCCGGGAAGCGCCGGTGGAAGTCCGAGAGCACGTCGGCCAGCAGCCCGGCGCACAGTGACGGCGTCGCTCCCAGCCGGACGCGGCCCCGCCGCACCCCGGCCAGTTCGGCCACCTCCCGGCGGGCCGTCTCCAGGTCGGTGAGGATGCGCTGGGCCAGCGGAAGCAGGGCCTCACCTGCGGGTGTGAGTGTGATGTTTCCCCGAGCACGACTGAATAACGGCGCACCCAACTCGCGCTCAAGGCTGCGGATCTGTTTGCTCAAACTCGGCTGGGCGACACGAGAAAGCTCGGCTGCGCGGGTGAAATGACGCGTGCGGGCGACAGCGACGAAGTAGGCCAGCTGTTGGAACTGCATGCTCCATAGCCTATGGCTATGGACACCAGGGTCCCCATGACTTGGACGTCAGACTTAACTCGAATTTAAAGTGGCAGGCTGTGGCGAACAGTACCTTGACCAAGAAGCGGTCTACGGCCTACGGGTCCACGGTGGCGCTCAAGTCAGCAATGGCGGCCTCCGGTGCGATCCTCGTGCTGTATTTGATCGCGCACATGTACGGCAACCTGAAGGTCTTCGCGGGCCAGGAGGCCTTCGACGGCTATGCGCACTCCCTACGGGAGATCGGGTACCCGCTCCTTCCCGAGAGCGGGTTCCTCTGGATCTTCCGGATCGTGCTCCTCGCGAGCATCCTGATCCACATCTACTCCGCCGCGGTTCTGACGATCCGCGCGCGCGGTGCCCGTGAGCAGCGCTACGTGGTGCAGAAGCGGGTCCAGCGGACCTACTCCTCCTACACGATGCGCTGGGGCGGTGTGCTGATCGCGCTCTTCGTGATCTTCCACATCCTCCACCTCACGGTGAACGTCATCGCTCCCGGCGGCAAGTCCGACAGCCCCTTCGAGCGCCTGGTGAACGGGTTCCAGCCCGAGTTCTGGTTCGTGACCCTGTTCTACGTCCTGGCCGTCATCGCGGTGGGCTTCCACCTGCGGCACGGCATCTGGAGTGGCCTGGCCACCCTCGGCGTCAACAAGGCCAGCCGCCAGAGCAAGATCAACGCCGTCGCCGTGGCGATCGCGCTGGTCGTGACGGTCGGCTTCCTGCTTCCGCCCCTGGCGGTCACCTTTGGACTGGTGAAGTAAATGCCTGAGAACGACCTCTACATCGAGGGCGCCCCGATCCGCGACGAGAAGGCGCCCGAGGGACCGATCAACGAGCGCTGGGACCAGCGCCGTTTCTCGGCCAAGCTGGTCAACCCCGCGAACCGGCGCAAGCTCTCCGTCATCATCGTCGGCACCGGCCTGGCCGGTGCGGCCGCCGCGGCCACGATGGGCGAGGCGGGCTACAACGTCATCTCGTTCTGTTACCAGGACAGCCCCCGCCGCGCGCACTCCATCGCCGCGCAGGGCGGCATCAACGCCGCGAAGAACTACCGCAACGACGGCGACAGCATCCACCGCCTGTTCTACGACACGGTCAAGGGCGGTGACTTCCGCTCCCGCGAGTCGAACGTCTACCGCCTGGCCCAGACCAGTGTCGAGATCATCGACCAGTGCGTGGCCCAGGGCGTGCCGTTCGCCCGCGAGTACGGCGGTCTGCTCGACAACCGTTCCTTCGGCGGCGTGCAGGTCTCCCGTACCTTCTACGCGCGCGGCCAGACGGGTCAGCAGCTGCTGATCGGCGCCTACCAGGCGCAGGAGCGGCAGATCGCGGCGGGCACCGTCCAGATGAACACCCGCCACGAGATGCTCGAGGTCATCGTCGTGGACGGCAAGGCGCGCGGCATCATCGCGCGCGACATGGTCACCGGCGAGATCGAGACGCACTTCGCCGACGCCGTGGTCCTGGCCACCGGCGGGTACGGCAACGTGTTCTTCCTGTCGACCAACGCCATGGGCTCCAACGTCACCGCCGCGTGGCGCGCCCACCGCAAGGGCGCGCACTTCGCGAATCCCTGTTACACGCAGATCCACCCGACCTGCATCCCGGTCAGCGGCGACTACCAGTCCAAGCTGACCCTGATGAGCGAGTCGCTGCGCAACGACGGCCGGATCTGGGTGCCCAAGGAGGGTGGCGACACACGCGACCCGCGTCAGATCCCCGAGGGCGAGCGCGACTACTACCTGGAGCGCATCTACCCGGCCTTCGGCAACCTGGTGCCGCGTGACATCGCCTCCCGCGCCGCCAAGAACGTCTGTGACGAGGGTCGCGGCGTCGGCCCCGGCGGCCTGGGCGTCTACCTGGACTTCGCCGACGCGATCGCCCGCCTGGGCCGCGACGCCGTCGAGGCCAAGTACGGCAACCTCTTCGACATGTACCAGCGCATCACCGGCGAGAACCCGTACGAGGTTCCGATGCGCATCTACCCCGCGGTGCACTACACCATGGGTGGCCTGTGGGTCGACTACGACCTCCAGAGCACCATCCCGGGCCTGTTCGTGACCGGTGAGGCCAACTTCTCCGACCACGGCGCCAACCGCCTGGGCGCCAGCGCGCTGATGCAGGGTCTGGCGGACGGCTACTTCGTCCTGCCGAACACCATCAACGACTACCTGGCCAGCGGCCCGTTCGAGAAGCTGGACGAGAGCCACCCCGAGGCCGTCAAGGCCAAGGAGGAGGTCACCTCCCGCATCGACAAGCTGCTCTCCATCAACGGTTCCCGTACCGTCGACTCCTTCCACAAGGAGCTCGGCCACATCATGTGGGACTACTGCGGCATGGAGCGCAACGAGGAGGGCCTGCGCAAGGCGATCGAGCTCATCCGTGAGCTGCGCGCCGAGTTCTGGCGCGACGTCAAGGTGCTGGGCACGAACGAGGAGCTCAACCAGGCTCTGGAGAAGGCCAACCGCGTGGCCGACTTCCTCGAACTGGGCGAGCTCATGTGCATCGACGCCCTGCACCGCCGCGAGTCCTGCGGCGGCCACTTCCGCGCCGAGAGCCAGACCGAGGACGGCGAGGCCCTGCGCCACGACGACGAGTTCGCCTACGTCGCCGCGTGGGAGTTCGGTGGCGTTGACAGCAAGCCCGTGCTCCACAAGGAAGCCCTGGAGTACGAGTACGTCGAGATGAAGCAGCGGAGCTACAAGTGAACATCACCCTGCGCGTGTGGCGCCAGAAGGGCCGTGACGACGAAGGCCGGATGGTCACGTACAAGCTCACGGACGTCTCGCCGGACATGTCCTTCCTGGAGATGCTCGACGTCCTCAACGAGAAGCTCACTCTCGAGAACGAGGACCCGGTCGCGTTCGACCACGACTGCCGTGAGGGCATCTGTGGTGCCTGTGGCGTCGTGATCGACGGCGAGGCCCACGGCCCGGAGGTCACCACCACCTGCCAGCTGCACATGCGCAGCTTCAACGACGGCGACACCATCACGGTGGAGCCGTGGCGGGCCAAGGCCTTCCCGGTCGTGAAGGACCTGGTCGTGGACCGTGGTTCGTTCGACCGCATCATCCAGGCGGGCGGCTTCATCAGCGCCCCCACGGGTACCGCGCCGGACGCCCACGCCAACCCGATCCCGAAGCCGGACGCCGACCGCGCGTTCGACGCCGCGACCTGCATCGGCTGCGGCGCCTGCGTGGCGGCCTGCCCGAACGCCTCCGGCATGCTGTTCACCGCCGCGAAGGTCACCCACCTCGGCATGCTCCCGCAGGGCTGGCCGGAGCGGGCCTCGCGCGTGGTGAAGATGATCAACCAGCACGACCACGAGGACTTCGGCGGCTGCACCAACATCGGTGAGTGCGCGGCGGTCTGCCCCAAGGGCATCCCGCTGGACACCATCTCGCAGCTCAACCGCGACCTGCTGGGCTCGCTCAGCAAGGGCATCGGCTAGGCCGGACCCTCGGTTGTCAGAACGGGCCGTACCCCTCGGGGTGCGGCCCGTTCCGCGTCGCCGAGTCTGCCGGAGGGCGGTCAGGAGGCGGGGCGCAGCAGGAAGTAGCTGGTGCCGACTCCCTCGTGCGGAACCTGGTGCACGCAGCGGAAGCCGAAGTTCTCGTAGAAGCCGACGCTCTTGTCGTTGAGGGTCTGGGTGAAGACCGGCAGCTGATGGGAGTCGGCCTGGTCCAGCCCGGCGGTCAGCAGCCCGCCGGCCAGCCCGGTGCCCGCCGCGCTCGGGTCGACGCCCAACGCGGCCAGGTACAGGTGCGACTCCTGCGGGGCGGCCATCTTCCACTCGGCGAAGATCCGGACGAACGCGGCCAGGCGGGCGCGCCCGATGAGCGGGCCCCAGTGCGGCCAGGTGCGCACGGACACCAGCGGGCCCTCCGGGTTGCTGGTCGGCTGGGCCCAGAGCGCGGCGCCGCGGATGACCGGCGCGGCCCCGGACTCCTCCGCCAGCTCGGTGACCCGGGTGTCGCCCGCGGGCACGTAGCCGTAGCCGGTGGTCAGGGCGAAGAACCGGCGCACCCTGGCCATGCGCTGCTCGTCGTCGGGGAACAGCCACCGGAAGAGGGGATCGTCGTGCAGCGAGCGGCTCAGCACCCGGGCCGCCCCGGGCACGTCGTCGAGGGTGGCGGAGCGGGCGGTGGAGGTGACGATCGGACTCATCCTGGCTACTTCCTGGTAGGGGGCGACTCGCTCATGTTAGATCACGGGACAATCACGGACGAGGGGTGGTCGCGCCCCCGGCCACCGGTTGGTCGAACACGTGCGCCCGCACCCAGGCGTGCATGGCCACGGCGGCGGCCGCACCCGCGTTGATGGACCGGGTCGACCCGAACTGGGCGATCGACAGCACCGCCGAGCAGACCTCGCGGACCTCCTCGGACAGGCCCGGCCCCTCCTGGCCGAACACCAGCACGGCGTTCCTTGGCAGCGGGTGGGTCTCCAGGGGGACCGCCCCGGGCAGGTTGTCCACCCCGACCAGGACGAGGTCGCGCTCGGCCGCCCAGGCCACCAGCGACTCCGTGTCCGGGTGGTGGTGGACGTGCTGATAGCGGTCGGTCACCATCGCGCCCCGACGGTTCCAGCGCCGCTTGCCGACGATGTGGACCGCCGCGCAGCCGAACGCGTTGGCGGTGCGCACGACCGAACCGATGTTGAAGTCGTGGGACCAGTTCTCCACCGCCACGTGGAACTCGTGCCGGACCGTGTCGAGGTCGGCCACGATCGCCTCGCGCCGCCAGTAGCGGTAGTGGTCCACCACGTTGCGGCGGTCGCCTCCGGCCAGCAGCTCCGGGTCGTAGTGGTCGCCCTCGGGCCAGGGGCCCTCCCACGGTCCGACGCCCACCTCGCGGGCCTCGTCCTCCCCGGAGGGGTGCTCGACGGGGATCACGGTGGTGGCCTCGGTGGCGGGGTGCTCGTTCATCGTCTCCAGCTTACGAACCGCCTGCGGCCGCCCGAGCCGGTCGCACCCGCCCCGACCGGGCAGGGACCCCTACAGGTGGATGCCCCCGTGGAAGTCGCGACCCTGGATGACGCGCGCGGACCCGCTCACGTCGCCGTGGATCTGGTTGACCACGGAGCCCTCGCCCGCCTGGTTGATCTCCCCACCTCCGAGCGGAGCTCCGCCAGCAGCCGTCCGATCTCCGGGTCCTCCCGGGCCGCCCGCTCCAGGTGCGCGGAGACGGCCTCCACGGCCCCGGCGTCGTCCTGTTCCAGGCGGAGCTCGTCCAGCGCCTCCTGCGCCTCGGGCTCGGATCGGAACCGCTTGGTCACGGCCCTGTACAGGGACTTGAAGGTGGTGACCACGCCCTCCCCGAGGCCGTCACCCAGTTTGGTGGCCGAGGCGGTGGCGAGGGCGGCGACGATGGCGGTGGTGACGGGATCGGCCATGGGGGCTCCTTGGGGCGGGGGCGGACGTCCACCCCCAGTCTTCCCCCTCAGACCGTCGTCTGTCGCTTCCTCCGGGAGACCAGCAGGGCCACGGCGCGCCAGCCGAGCATGGTCGCGGCCAGGAACAGCGCGGTCACCACGACGAAGGACGCGGGCGCTCCCTCGCCGCTGAGCAGGCGCAACGGCATGGCGCCCGCGACCGTCACGGCCCACACCAGGACACCGGTCGGCCAGATCCGGCCAGGGGAGCGCCACGCCAGGGTGACGACCCATCCCAGGGCCAGGGCGGCCAGGAACGGCCACGCGGTCGCGGCCACCTCGGCCGGGCCCAGGCCGGTCGCGTGGTCGGTCTTGCCCACCACGACGAACACCAGCACGCAGATCAGGTCGGCCACCAGGGCCAGCAACGGGGTGTACGAGCGCATACCCCCAGGCTAGCCCGTGTTTTTGGATCATTCCGCGCTCGCGACCACCAGGCTGCCTCTCACTACGCCGATGAAGCTCGGACAGCCAAACCCGGGCGGGCCCCCGCTGTGCGACACTGCGGAGCTTGCGAAGCAGGGCACAGTAGGGGAGACGGCCGCTCGCATCGATGGCGGCTCCGCCGCCACCGGCGAAAGCATCCACAAAAACACGTGCTGGCCCCGCTCCGGGCTCCTCCCCGGCCGGGGTCGCCGCGCTCCGCCGTGAACCGAGGGTGACGGAGTGAACCACCCCGGCGCCGACCGCATCAGATCCGCCGGGCCCATACTGGTTCCCTCCCCTGGTGTCCTCCTTCGACCGGAAGCGCTTCCCCCATGAACCCTTCTGCTGGCCCGTCCGCCGCCGCACCGACCCCCGACCGTGACCACCTGCCGCCGGGCGTGGAGCGTCCGGCCAAGGGCGACCCGGCGGTGCTGGGCGACCACCGCGTCATCGGCCGCGTCTCCCGGGACGCGGCGGGCACGGTCCTGCTCGGGACGGACACCGCCGGTGCGGCCTCCGTGATCCGCGTGGTCCCGGCCCGGCTGGCGGACGCTCCCGAGGCACGGGCCCGGCTGGAGGCGGAGGTCGACCGCCTGTCCCGGGTGCGCTCCCTCTGTGCCGTCGCGTACCGGGGCGCGGACGTCCGGGCCGCCGAACCCTGGCTGGCCTCCGCCCACGCCCCCGGTCTCACCCTCGCCGCGCACGTGGCCGAACACGGCCCGCTGACCGGAGGCATGCTCTCCGCGCTCGCCGCCGGAGTCGCCGAGGCCCTGGCGGCCGGGCACGCCGCCGGAGCGCTCCACCTGGCACTGGACCCGAGCAGGGTGATCATGTCGCCTGAGGGTCCCCGGGTGGTGGACCTCGGCACCGTGCGCGCCACCGGGCAGCCGCTCTCCCCGCGCGGTGGGCCGCGCCCGAGCAGCGCTCGGGCGACCCCGCCGGGGTCACCGGGTACGCCGACGTGTACGCCTGGGGTGCGCTGGTCCACTTCGCCGCCACCGGCACGGTGCCCTCCGGGAAACCCACGGGTTCCGTCCCGGCGCACCTGGCCCCGCTCGTCGGCCGGGCCCTGGCGCA
The DNA here is from genome assembly GCA_018388625.1 of Nocardiopsis eucommiae. Classification (GTDB taxonomy): domain Bacteria; phylum Actinomycetota; class Actinomycetes; order Streptosporangiales; family Streptosporangiaceae; genus Nocardiopsis; species Nocardiopsis eucommiae. The sequence goes on from CP074402.1 coordinate 853,599, forward strand.
GGTGCCCGAGGAGCGGCCCACGGTGCTGGAGGTCCTTCGGGAGCTCACGATGGGAGAGGACCCGGCCACGGCGGTCTCCGGACTGGTGGCCGCCGAGTGGACCGGGGTGAGCACTCCCCGGCTCCGCCACGTGGGCCGCCCGCGCCGCACCGTCGCGCCCTTCCTGCTCGCCGGAACCGCCGCCGTGCTGGTCGGGGCCCTGATCGGCGGCGGGGCGCTGGTCAGTACCGTGGGGAGCCCGGTCGGGGCCGGAGGCCCGGACACCGACGACGCGGCGGCGGAGGCGGCCGGGGAGGTCGTCGAGGAGGAGCGCACCGGCCCCGCCGTGGCCGAGGTGCCCGAGGACGTGGACGCGGTCGTGGCCGACGCGGTGGAGCTCGCCCTGGCGGCGTCCAGCTTCACCACCTACGACCGGCTCTACACGAACGACATCGGGGACCAGACGCAGACCCACTACCGGTACACGGAGGAACCGCAGCCCGCCATGTCCCGGACGGTCCACTTCGGACCCAGCACCAACGGTGAGCTGTCGTTCGGGGAGGACCTGGCCGAGCTCGTGCACTTCGCCCCGGAGAACACGGGGGTGATCGGCGGCGGCGAGCGCCGGTACTTCCGGGACCCGGGCCCCGGAAGCCCCGAGACCGAGGCGCCCCGGGTCCTCTGGGAGGAGAAGCTCCGCACCCTGGAGGGGCTCACCGCCGAGGGGGCACAGGTCACCTACGAGGGCCGGAGCACGATCGGCGACGTGGAGATCCCCGAGGAACTCCTGGGCGACGTGGACCCGCTGGAGCGCGGCGGCCACCACTACACCGGGACCTTCGACCACCGGTTCGTGGGGCTCTCGCACGGCCCCGTGGAGGTGGAGTTCGACCTCTGGATCTCCGAGGAGGGCCACCCGGTCCGCTTCGTCGCGGTGGGGGTGCCCGAGCCCGGCGCGTTGGCCGAGAACGGTGAACCGAGGTCGTACACGCAGCACCTGGACTTCATGCGGTTCGACCTCCCGGTGGACGTCGAGGTCCCCGAACCGACCGAGATCCAGGCGACCCGCCCCTGACCCCTCTCCGGTCCGACCCCGAGCCGACACGGCGCGGCCCCGGTCCCCGGCCCCCACGAGGGAGCGGGGCCGGGGCCGCGCACCGGGCCTACGCGCCCGTCAGGTTCTGCTTCAGGAAGTCCACCTGCAACAGCAGCAGGTTCTCCGCGGTGACCGGGTCCGCCGGGCTGTGGGTCACGCCCGCGAGCGGCAGCACCGTGTGCGGGCGACCAGCGGCCAGCAGCGCCTCGGACATCCGCTGCGTGTGCGCGAACACCACGTTGTCGTCGATCAGGCCGTGGACGAGCATCAGCGGGCGCTCCAGCTTCGCGGCGTCCGCCATCAGCGACGTCCGCTCGTACACCTCGGGCTGCTCCTGGGGGTGCCCAGGTAGCGCTCGGTGTAGTGCGTGTCGTAGAGCGCCCAGTCGATCACCGGGGCGCCCGCCACGGCCGCGTGGAACACGTCCGGACGCCGCAGCACGGCCAGCGCGGCCAGGTACCCGCCGAACGACCACCCATGGACGCCCACCCGGGTCAGGTCCAGGCAGCCGAACCGCTCCGCCGCGTCCTCCAGCGCCGTCACCTGGTCCTCCAGGACCGGCTCCGCGAGGTCGTGGTGGACCGCCTGCTCGTAGTCCAGGCCGACTCCGGGCGTCCCGCGACCGTCCGCGATGAGCACCGCGAAGCCCTGCTCCGCGAACCACTGCGAGGCCAGGTACGCGCCGCGCGCGTTGAGCACCCGCTGCGCGTGCGGACCGCCGTAGGGGGCGACCAGCACCGGCAGCGGGTCCTCGCCGTCGCGGTACCAGGACGGCAGGACCAGCGCGCTGGGAATCCCGTCCCCGGCCACCCAGGTGTGCACCCGGACCTCCGGCAGCTCGGGGGTCTCGGCCAGGCTCCGGACCTCACCGTGGGCGCGCCGGGTCTCCCTGCTGGCGTCACGCACCACCAGGGTTCGCACCCCGGTGAAGTCCATCGAACGGTGCTGCGCCACGAGGGTGTCCCCGCGCAGCCGACCGGAGCGCACCCCGCCGTGGCCGTCGTCCGAGCCGCCCGGCAGCTCCAGCGGGGCGCAGGTGCCCAGCCGGGTGTCGGCCAGCCACAGCGACACGTCGCCCGGTCGTCCCTCGGGCGAACCGGTGAAGAGCACCCGGTCGCCGTCGACGTCCACCACACCGCGCACGTACACGCCCTCGGCGCTGACCGCGTCCTCGCCCACGTACACCCGGCGCTCGCCCCGGGCGCCGTCGCGGCCGATCCACACCAGGTCGCCCGACGCGGTGAACGCGGGCACGCCCGGCATGATCTCCACCCACACGTCGTCGCTCTCGGTGCGCACCGCCGAGACGAAGCCGGTGGCGGGGTCGGAGCTGAACAGGGTGAGGGTGCGCTGGTCGCGGCTCTGCGCGGTGAACACCAGGACGGGGTTGCCGTCCGGACCGGTGGTCCACCCCACGGTGGGCAGGTACGGCAGCGCCTCGCGGTCCCACTCGATCGGCGTGGGCTCGGGGAGTCCGTCGCGCCGGTACGCGGTCGCGGACGGCACCGCGAGCACCGCCAGCCGCACGTCCGGGTTGGCGGTTCCGGCGGCCGGGTAGCGGAGCGGCTGCGGCTCCTGGCCGGGCTGGTTCGGGTCGCCGACGAACCAGCGGTTGACCTCGGCCTCGTCCACCCGGCTGACCGCCAGCGACCCCCGTCCGGGGCCCACCAGAAGCCGCGCACCCGGCTCATCTCCTCGGCGGAGACCAGGTCGGCCAGACCCCACGTGACGTGCTCGCCGTCCGGCTCCACGAGGACGCGGTCCCGGTCCGGGTCGCCGTCGTCGGCGACGTCGACCACGCGGACCGCGCCCCGGTGCACGTAGGCCACCCGGTCGCCCGCGGGGAGACCCGGGGGTCGACGGCCGGGCTGGCCACGGGGAGCTCACGCGGGGCGCCGTCGTCCCCGACGAGGTCCACGTAGAACACCCGGCCGGACAGCGTGAAGACGGCGCGCGTGAACGCGTCGTCCACCGTGTACGACACGATGCCGCCGCCGTGCTCGCGCATCCGCTCGCGGCGGGCGCGCTCCTCCGGGGGAGGTTCTCGTCGTCGGCGCCCAGCTCCCTGGGGTCCGCCAGCACCGATTCGGCGCCGGTCTCGACGGAGAACGACCACAGGCAGGTCGCCCGGTCGGTACCGTCGCGTCCGCGCAGGAAGAGGACGCGTTCCCCGTCCGGGGAGATCTGGAACGCGCGCGGGACTCCGATGGTGAAGCGCTGGGTTCTGGCCTGTTGGCGAGGAAAGCTCATACGCCGATTGTGTCCCATGGCACGCCCCGGCCGCCCCCGGCCCTCGCCCGTCGTACGAGGTCCGCCACCTCGCGGGCGGACTGTGGAGTTTGGGACGGGACGCACGCATCCGCCCGGTATTGTTCCCTGCGTGATGGACAGGCGACTGATGATGGTGCACGCGCACCCGGACGACGAGAGCATCGTCACCGGGGCCACCCTGGCGAAGTACGCGGCCGAGGGGGCCGGGGTCACCCTCGTGACCTGCTCGCTGGGCGAGGAGGGCGAGGTCATCCCCGCCGATCTCGCCCACCTGACCTCCGACCGCGACGACACCCTGGGCGAGTACCGGATCGGGGAGCTCGACAGGGCCTGTGTGGCGTTGGGCGTGCGCGACCACCGGTTCCTCGGCGGGCCGGGCCACTACCGGGACTCCGGGATGATGGGCGGCCCCACCAACGACCACCCCCGGGCCTTCTGGGGCGCCGACGTCGAGGAGGCGGCCCGCATGCTGGCCGAGATCATCCGCGAGGTCCGCCCGCACGTACTGGTCAGCTACGACGAACACGGGGGCTACGGCCACCCGGACCACGTCCAGGCCCACCGGATCACCCGCCGCGCCTGCGCCAAGGCCAACGAGCGGGCCATGCCCGGCACACCGTGGCGGGTCGGCAAGCTCTACGCGATCGCCCAGCCGGTGTCCCGCATCGAGGAGTCCATCGCGCGGCTCAACGAGGAGGCGGGCCCCTTCACCCCGCCCAAGCAGGTGTCGGACATCGCCCGGGGCACCCCCGACGCGATCGTCACCACCCGGATCGACGCCTCCGACCACTGGGCGGCCAAGGCCCTGGCCATGCGGGCGCACGCCACCCAGATCACCGTGGACGGGGGACGGTTCGCGCTGTCCAACGACATCGCCCAGGAGATCGACGCCGTCGAGTACTTCACCCTGTTGTTGGGGGCGCCGCCCAAGCCGGGCGCGGACGGCTACGAGACGGACCTGTTCGCCGGGCTGTGAGGAGGGGCGGTGCGGTGATCGTGCCACCTTCCCGCCCGGGAGCGCCTACCCTCGTCTTCCGTGACCACTCCTGAGACTCCCGAGAACCCCGGGCCGACCCCGGCCCCGCACGGCGACCCCCACCCGTTCGCGTCGTCCGCGCTGACCGTGCTCTCCTTCGCGGTGCTGTCGGTCGCGGGCCTGGGCGTGGGGGTGCTCTCCGGCTTCGCGATGGGCTGGGTCTCCCACTTCTGGGACCTCGGCCTCACCCAGCAGGCCGTGGGGCTGGCGGCGGTGGTCGCCCAACTGGTCGTGCTGTACACGCTGTGCCGCCTGGCCGGGTGGGGGAGCCGCCGCCAGTCCGGCGCCGTGGGTTTCGCGGTCGGCTACGTCGCGGTCATGCTGGTGATGCTCGGCTACCTGACCGGCGGGAACATCGTGTTCTCCGCCAAGCTGGTGAACTACGTCTTCCTGTTCGGGTCGATGATCGCCCTGGCCGTCGGGGTGATGCGCAGCCTCGTCCTGCCGCCGCGCCCCACCCCCACGGTCACCGGCGCCCTCTAGTCCCGGAACCTCGGGGTGCCCCCTAGGCCCAGAACTGGAGCAGCAGCTTCCCGTGGAACATCATCCCGGGGATGGTCGGGTTGGGCAGGATCAGGTCGAACAGCGCGTACGCCGACTTCTCGAACACGTCCCGGACCACCGGCAGCCACAGGACCGCGAACACGGCGATCGAGCAGAACAGGCCGTTGACCCGGACGAACTCCGTCCACCCGGCACCTCGGAAGGCGGCCAACACGTGGTACCCGTCCAGTCCGGGGATCGGCAGCAGGTTCACCACGGCGCTGGTCGCGTTGGCCATGGCCAGGAAGGCCAGTGAGGAGATCGCCCAGTTCGTGGTGTCCTGTCCGGCCGGCACCAGCAGGGAGACGGTGAGGGCCAGCAGACCCGACAGCACGAGGCTCGCCAGCGGCCCGGCCAGGGCCACCACGGCCCGACGGCCCCGGCTCGGCACGCGGTCCCAGTCCACGTAGGTGGGCGGCCCGTTCAGACCGAATCCGCCCACACCCAGGTACACGACCGGCAGCACCAGACCGCCGAAGGTCTCCCGGTAGGCGAACGGGTTGAGCCGCAGGTAGGCACTGCCGCGCAGGGACCGGTCCCCCGCGAGGTAGGCCGCCAGGGCGTGCGCGAACTCGTGCACCGCCACGGAGACGATCCATCCGAACAGGATCAACAGCGGCGGGATGAGCGGGGTGACCGACGTCCCCTCCTCGGCCCAGTCCAGCTCGACGTGGGTCCAGGAGAGCCAGCCCGCGAACCCGGCCAGGCCGAGCACCAGCAGGAACACCGGGCTCGGCAGGAAGTCCGCCCAGCTCTCCGCGCGCTCGGTCCCGGCCTCCTCCGTCTCGGCGCCGCCGTCCGCCCCGTCTCCGCGCTCGGGAGCGGTGCCCCCGCCTCGTCCCCACCGTCCGCGTGGTCGGCACCGACACCCGAGGCGTTCAGGGCGTCGTCGGGCATCCGCGCCCACGGGTCGGCGGCGCGCTCCCGCTCGCCCGGGTCCGTCCCGCTGTCGGGAACGGTCATGGCGTCGGGCTCCGCCGGTTGCGGCGGCTCGGGCGTGGGCATGATGCTCCTGCTGGTCGCGGGTGGTTCGTGCTCCAGATTAGGCCCTGGCGCGCACCTCCTCGCAGCGGGTGCCGCACCGGCCGAGCCCCCGCGCCGACCTCCCCCTACATCCCTCCGGCGACCCTCAGAACGGTGCCCGTCGTGTACGAGGCGTCCGCGGACAGCAGCCAGCTGATCGCCCCGGAGATCTCCTCGGGACGCCCGGCCCGGCCGAGCGGGATGCGTGAGGCGGCCCTGACGGGACGGTCGGGATCGCCCATCGCGGCGTGCATGTCGGTCTCGGTGATGCCGGGTGACACCGCGTTGACCCGTACGCCGACCGGCCCCAGCTCCTTGGCCAGGCCCACGGTGAGGGTGTCGACGGCGGCCTTGGTCGCGGCGTAGTGCACGTACTCACCCGGGCTGCCGAGGGTCGCCGCCGCCGAGGAGACGTTCACGATCGCGCCCCCGGACCCCCGCATCTCCCGCACCGCGCGGCGACAGCACAGCAGGTAACCCAGCAGGTTCACGTCGACGACGCGCCGCAGGTCCTCGGTGGACACGTCCGCGAAGGCGCCGAGCGGCCCGGTCACCCCGGCGTTGTTGACCAGCCCGCTCACCCGGCCGAACTCCTCGAGGGCCGTGTCGAAGATCCGCTCCGCCCCCGCTTCCTCCGAGGTGTCGGCGCGCACGGCCACGCAGCGGCTCCCGACGGAGCGCACCCGTTCGGCGACCCCTCGCGCGGCGGCCTCGTCACGGGCGTATCCGAGGACCACGTCGTGGCCGTCCCGGGCCAGGCGGACACAGGTCGCCGCACCGATGCCCCGGCTCCCTCCCGTGACGACGGTGACCTGACGCGACATGAGGTGCCTCCCGATCCGGCCGGTGCCCCTCTCCGGGAGCCTGGTGGGGGAAGTATGCCAGTGGGGTTCCGCACCGCGGACGCCGGACTCCACCGTCCCACCAGGGTGGTCACGGCTCGCCGAGGTGGGGGCGGTCGGGGGCTGCGCCTCAGACCACCGCGCGGGGCGCGACCGCGGACTTGTGCAGGCACGCCACCGCGAACGCGCGCCCCGCCGTGGTGAGCTCCCGGCGGCCGTCGTGGTCGTCCCCGGTGACCAGCCCGAGCGCCTCCAGCAGCCAGCCCACCGCCATCACCATGGCGCGCACGCGGTCCGAGGCGGTCTCGGCGGTGCGGCGGTGCGCGGCGGCGTGTCGTCCGGCGGCCACCGGCGGGTCGACCGGGCGCCACCCGGACTCGGTCAGGGTGCGCTCGGCCGCCTCCGCGTCGGAGGTGGCCGGTCTGGCGTGTGAGCCTAGGCCCTGGGGCGAGCGGCCCAGCAGCATCCCGAGCAGCGTCTCGGCGGCGGCCTGCTGGATGCCGCCGGTCCGGCACAGCGTCTCGGTGGCGGCCTCCCACAGCGCCTCGGGGTCCTCGCGCAGCTGCTGCCCGCGCCGGGTGAGTTCGAGACGGCGCCCGGAGCGGCGCACGGCGCGCATCGTGCGCAGCACCTGGTGCAGGGCGATGATCTGGGTGGCGTCGGTCTCGCTGCGCGGCGGCTCCGGGGTGGTGGACCAGCCGAAGTCCTCGCACAGCTGCCGGACCACGCCGGGGGAGATGTACCCGATCTGTGTGAGCGCGATCCCGTCAGCGGCCAGGTCCAGCATGCGTTGCAGCGGCGCCATCGCGGCGGTCGAACCGCGCGGCACGTCCGCCCCGGCGATGATCTGCCCCACCAGCGGCCACAGGCGTTGCCGGTGCGGGTGCGCGGAGGAGGAGATCCAGGCCCGGACCCGCTCCTCGCGGACCCGGTCGAGGTGACTGAGCCCCCGCTGGTCGGGCTGGGTGAGGAAGGAGCGCGCGAACCGTTCCTGGGCGGGCCGCCACCCGCTCTTCCCCGGGCGGATGTCCCCGAGTGTGATGGCGAGTTCGAGCGCGGCGGCCGTCTCCCCCGGGCGTGCAGCTCCACGTCGCCCACGCTGGTGCCCCAGGTGAGTTCGGGGAGGTCGGGAGGTTCCACCCCCGACTCCCACATGAGGCGTTCGTACATCGCCAGGCCCGCCGTGTGGTCGGCGTCGTACAGGGCCAGCAGGGTGGCGGTCTCCGAGGCCCGGCACACGTCCGCGTACCGGTTCAGCTTCAGGAGCTGGAAGAGGTGGCCGAGGGATCGCACGGCGAACAGCCGGTCGTCGGCCGAGTCCTGGAAGCGCAGGGGAGTTCGTACCAGCAGAACCGCTGTACCGCGTGCTGGTTGAGCCGTTGGATCTCCTGCTCGGGGGCGAGCGTGTCCAGAGCCAGTCGTGCCAGGTCGGCGGCCCGCTCGTCCCGCCGGGCCAGTTCGGCGAGTGCGGACGCGACTGCCTCCCTCATGATGGGCGCCACCTCCCCGCGTACCTCGTGCCCGGCCCGTCCGGGGGTGGGACGGCCGGGTACGGTGCTTCGTTGTCGGCCCGAGGTCACGGTTGGGGGTTCACCGTGTCGGGCTGTGCCTGTCCTACCCCGGAAAGGCCGAAGAATTCCAGCTTGTGGGCGCCTGGGACCCTACCGGGGTCGACGCGGGGGTACCGGGGGAACGACACGGCTCGCGACGACGTCGGCCTCGGCGACCTCCACCGTCGAGTCGTCCCTCCTGCGCAGCGTGAGCACGCCGTCGGCCCAGGACTCCACCACGCCGACGATATCGGTGAAGCCGCCCTCGGCGCGGGTGATTCGCACGGAGACCCTGGCTCCGAGGTCCTCCGGGGTGATCCTGTGGACGAGCCTTCCGCCCAAGTGCATGATTTCCAACCCCCGAGTGTGCGATGGGTGTTCTCCGACGCCATACTAGGAGAACGACATCTGTGCCAATCGCTTTACAGAGCCCGGACCACGAACGACGCCCGCACGTCGGAACCGGTGCCGGTGCCCTCTGAAGGTCCCCGCCTCCCCGCGGGTTAGCGGGGGTGAGACAAGGAGTACGACGTGACCTACGTCATCGCGCAGCCCTGTGTTGATGTGCTGGACAAGGCGTGCATTGACGAGTGCCCCGTGGACTGCATCTACGAGGGTGACCGCATGCTCTACATCCACCCGGACGAGTGTGTGGACTGCGGCGCGTGCGAGCCGGTCTGCCCGGTGGAGGCCATCTACTACGAGGACGACCTGCCCGAGCAGTGGTCGGAGTTCTACAAGGCCAACGTCGACTTCTTCGACGACCTGGGCTCCCCGGCGGCGCCTCCAAGGTCGGCAAGATCGACCGCGACCACCCGATCGTCGCCAAGCTGCCCCCGCAGGCCGAGTGAGCCGCGCGCGACCCCTTGGCGCAGAGGTCGCGTCGCCGACGTGACGTGTCGCGCCGGCCCCCACCGGGGTCGGCGCGACGCTGTTGTGTGGGGCCCGACCCAGACCTGAACGGCCCGAGAACCGAATGGAGAGTGCACCGATGGGTGAACGTCGACCGGTGACCGATCGGCTTCCGACCTTCCCGTGGGACCGGCTGACGCCGTACAAGAGAACGGCCGCCGCCCACCCGGACGGGATCGTCGACCTCTCGGTCGGCACTCCTGTGGACCCGGTGCCCGCGAACCTGCGCGCCGCGCTCGCCGACGCCTCCGACTCACCCGGGTACCCGTTGACCTGGGGCACCCCCGAACTCCGCGCCTCCATCCAGGGCTGGTTGGAGCGCCGCCACGACGTCCGGGTCGCGGACGGCGCGGTCCTGCCCACGGTCGGCTCCAAGGAACTGGTGGCCTGGCTGCCCACCCTGCTCGGCCTGGGCCCCGGTGACACTGTCGTCCACCCCGAGCTGGCGTACCCGACCTACGACGCGGGCGCGCGCGTCGCCGGGGCCACCGCCGTCGCCTCGGACAGCCTCACCGCGCTGGGTCCGGCCGACGTCAAGCTGCTGTGGGTCAACTCGCCCGCCAACCCCACCGGCCGCGTCCTCGGCGCCGACCACCTGCGCAAGGTGGTCGAGTGGGCCCGAGAGCGGGGCACGATCGTCGCCTCCGACGAGTGCTACCTGGACCTGGGCTGGGACACCGAGCCCGTCTCGATCCTGCACCCGGACGTGTGCGGTGGATCGCACGAGAACCTGCTCGCGGTCCACTCGCTGTCCAAGCGCTCCAACCTCGCGGGGTACCGGGGCGCCTTCGTCGCGGGCGACCCCGACCTGGTGGCCGAACTCCTCGCGGTGCGCAAGCACGCGGGCATGATCGTGCCCGCCCCCGTGCAGGCGGCCATGAAGGCGGCCCTGGACGACGACGCGCACGCCGCCGAGCAGAAGGAGCGCTACCGGGCCCGTCGCACGCGGCTCCGCGCGGCGTTCGAGGGCGCGGGGTGGAGCGTCGAACACTCCAACGCGGGGCTGTACCTGTGGGCCAGCCACCCCGACCACGACGCGTGGGGCGCGGTCGCGGCGCTGGCCGAGCGGGGCGTCCTGGTGGCCCCAGGCGCCTTCTACGGCCCGACCGGCGAGCGCCACGTCCGCGTGGCCTTCACCGCCACCGACGAACGTGTCGAGGCCGCCGCCAAGCGTCTGGCCGAGTGATCCCCGGCGGTGGGGGCCGGTGCCGGAACGGCCGGCCCCCACCGCCGCGATCGGAACGCCCCCGGGCGGACCCCGTCCGTCGGAGGCGGCCCTACCGCAGGACGACCCGGCCGCCCGTGGCCTCGCTCGCGTCCTCGATCTCGGTCCAGTTCTGCGCGCCGTCCATGCCCTCCGAGGCGCGCCACCGCTGGTCCTCGTACGACACCGACGTGATCCCGTACTCCTCGGCGTGCACGACCGCCCAGTGGGCCATCGCCCAGCCGAGGTCGCCGGTGCGCGGCTCCCGGTCCTCCGACACGGGGAGCTCCGCCGGGTCGGTGCCGAACACCCGGGCCATCTCCTCCTCGGCCCCCGCGACGTCCGCGTCCCCGGCCCGCAGCGACTCCAGGGTCGCCTCGTCGAACCAGCAGGTCACCGCCGCCCCACCCGGCCCGGTGAAGGCGTCGGCCATCCCGGAGGACAGCTCCTCGTGCTGGTCGTAGGCGAACCCGTGCGCGCTGCGCTGCACCCGCTGGGCGGCCTCGTAGACGGGCAGGTCCTCCCACCCGCCGACCTCCACCAGTTCGTCGTAGAACGACCGGCTGGAGGTCACCGGGTCCAGGATCTCCTCGGGATCGCCCCACTCCTGTGACGGCCGCTGCTGGAACAGGCCCAGGGAGTCCCGGTCCCCGTACTCCACGTTGTAGAACGTGGACTCCTGCCACACCGTCGCGTACGCCACCGTGACCGCCTCCTCGGGGAGGTCGCGGCTGAAGGCGACGCCGCCCACGGTCGCCGCGTTCGCCGCCTGGGTGATCTCCATGTCGTAGCGGCCCTCGGGGAGTGCCAGACGGCAGCCGGGGTCGGGACGTTCGCGCGTGTCCAGCGGCTCGAACGTGGTCAGCACGTAGTAGCCCCCGGCCACGAACAGTCCGCAGACGAAGGTGAGGATGAGGAGGATCTTGGCGAACGCGGAGAACGTCCTGCGTTTACTGGGCACGGGCGCACCAAGGGTCGGCGACGGGTGGAGCCCACCGGTCGCGGACCCGAGGGGAGGGCCGAGGCGGTGCGCTGGGCGCTGTGCCGGGTTCCTGACGGAGGCGGTTTCCCGGACGAGCCCCGGCGAAAGTGTAGTCGGCGCCGCGATCAGTCAACGGGAACCCTCGCTGAGCGTGTGTCCGGACCCGTGACCGGGCCACCCGATCCGTTCCGAAGCCGCCGCACGTCCCGGCTCCGGGCGGTCTCCGGGCGGTCACCGGCACGAGTGGCCAAAGGCTCATCCGGAGCGGGCGGGGCGCAGACGACCCACCCCGGACGAGCGGCTAACGTGGGTTCACATGACCAGCTCGTACACCAGTCCGCTGCCCGACCAGATCGACGAACTCTGGGAGCGGCGCTCCGAACTGACCCCCGACCACTCCGAGGCGCGCGCCGTCATCACCGGCGCCATCGACCAGATCGACGAGGGCAAGGCCCGCGTGGCCTTCGTCGACCCCGCCACGGACGACGTGGTGGTCGACGAGCGCGCCAAGCGCTCCATCCTCCTCGGCTTCAAGGTCCTGGACATGAAGGAGTCCCACGTGGGCGACTTCTACCACCACGACCGCATGCCCCTGAAGACCCGCTTCGACGGCGTCCGCGTCGTCGCCGGCGCCATCGCCCGCTGGGGTTCCTTCCTGGCCCCGGGCGTCGTGCTCATGCCGTCCTTCACCAACATCGGCGCCTACGTCGGCTCCGGCACCATGGTCGACACCTGGGCCACGGTCGGCTCCTGCGCGCAGATCGGTGAGAACGTCCACCTCTCCGGCGGCGTGGGTGTCGGCGGCGTCCTGGAGCCCCCGCAGGCCTCCCCGGTGATCATCGAGGACGACGCCTTCCTCGGCTCGCGCAGCATGGTCGTCGAGGGCGCCCGCGTGCGCAAGGGCGCCAAGCTCGGCGCGGGCACCATCCTCACCTCCTCCACGCGCGTCTTCGACGCCGAGACGGGTGAGGAACTGGCCCGGGGCGAGGCCCCGGCCTGGTCGGTGTGCGTCACCTCCAGCCGCACCAAGAGCTTCCCCGGCGGCGACTTCGGCATGCCGGTCCTGCTGGTGCTCAAGCGCCTCGAGGAGGGGCAGGAGCACGACAAGCTCGCCCTGAACGACCTCCTGCGCGAGCACGGCGTCAACGCCTAGACCGCGCACCGCGCGCGCACGTCCGGGGCGTCCTCCCACCCGGGGAGGGCGCCCCGCCGTTGTTCTAGGGTGGCCGTGCGCGTGACCCATCCACTGACCTCACCGAAACGGGGCGACACCATGCTGGACCTGACCTCGGACGTGGCGGACCTGACCGCCGCCCTCGTGGACATCCGTTCCGAGAGCGGGGACGAGAGGGCCCTCGCCGACGCGGTCGAGAACGCCCTGTCCTCCCTCACCCACCTCACCGTGACCCGGGACGGCGACGCCGTCGTGGCCCGCACGGAGCTCGGCCGGGACCGCCGCGTGGTGATCGCCGGTCACCTCGACACCGTGCCGATCGTGGACAACGTGCCCTCGCACGTGGACGGCGACCGCCTGTACGGCTGCGGTACCACCGACATGAAGGCGGGCGTGGCCGTCCAGCTCAAGCTGGCCGCGCTGGTCACCGAGCCCCTCCACGACGTCACCTACGTCTTCTACGACAACGAGGAGGTGGACGCCGTCCGCAACGGCCTCCTCCGCCTCAGCCGCAACCACCCGGAGTGGCTGGCCGGTGACTTCGCGATCCTCATGGAGCCCACCGACGGGGTCATCGAGGGCGGTTGCCAGGGCACCATGCGCGTGGACGTCACGGCCTACGGCAAGCGGGCGCACAGCGCGCGTTCCTGGAAGGGAGAGAACGCCATCCACAAGGCGGGCGCGATCCTGGACGTGCTGCGCGCCTACACGCCCCGCCAGCCCGAGGTGGAGGGCCTGACCTTCCACGAGGGGCTGAACGCGGTGTTCGTCGAGGGCGGCGTGGCCGGGAACGTCATCCCGGACGAGTGCGTGGTCCGCGTCAACTACCGGTACGCCCCGGACCGCTCCCCGGCCGACGCCGAGGCCCACCTGCGCGAGGTGTTCGCGGGCTTCGAGGTGACGGTCACCGACTCCTCCGCTCCGGCCCGCCCCGGCCTGGACGACCCCTCGGCGGCGGCCTTCGTCACCGCCGTCGGTGAGGGACGGGCCCGCGCGAAGCTGGGGTGGACCGACGTCTCCCGCTTCTCGGAGCTGGGGGTGCCCGCCGTCAACTACGGCCCCGGCGACCCGATGCTCGCCCACACGCGTGACGAGTACGCCAGCATCCCGCAGATCCGCGAGGCCGAGGAGCGCATGGTGGCCTGGCTCACCGGACGGCGCTGAGCGAACCCGGACCGCGACCGCCCGCCGGGCGCTCCGGCCCTGGTGGGCGGTTCCGTGTCCGCTACCGGTCACCGGACCGACACGCGTCGTTCGGGTGTGGTCCGGCCACGGATGGATAGCTTTACGAGCATGACGGAAGAAGAGAACGTGAGGCGTGCCGGACCGCTCACCTACCGCGGTCGCGCGATCCCCGACACCACCACCGACCAACGACTCCTCGACCGGCGCGGCCCCGCCGACTGGGTACACACCGACCCCTGGCGTGTGCTCCGCATCCAGTCCGAGTTCGTGGAGGGCTTCGGGCTGCTCTCCGAGCTCCCCTCCGCCGTGAGCGTGTTCGGCTCGGCGCGGATCAGGCCCGGCTCCGAGTTCTACGAGCTCGGCGTCCAGGTCGGGGCCAGGCTCGCGGAGGCCGGGTACGCGACGATCACCGGCGGCGGCCCCGGGATGATGGAGGCGGCCAACAAGGGCGCCCAGCAGGCGGGCGGGCTCTCCGTGGGCCTGGGCATCGAGCTCCCCTTCGAGCAGTCCCTCAACTCCTACATCGACATGGGGATGACCTTCCGGTACTTCTTCGTCCGCAAGACGATGTTCGTGAAGTACTCGCAGGCCTTCGTGGTGCTGCCCGGCGGGTTCGGGACCCTCGACGAGCTCTTCGAGGCGATCACCCTCGTCCAGACCAAGAAGATCACCCGGTTCCCCGTGGTGCTGATCGGCACCGAGTTCTGGGGCGGCCTCCGCACCTGGGTGGAGGACAGCCTGCTCAAGCACGGCCTGGTCGCGGACCACGACATGGAGCTCCTGTACGTGACCGACGACCCGGAGGAGGCCGTGCGGATCGTCCAGCAGGCGCACCTGCACCTGGAGAACAGGTTCGAGCGCGACGAGGCGGGCCCCGCCAGCTAGGCGCTGCTCAGGCGAGTCCCCTGCGCACGGCGGCGGGCGGGCGCTCCCCGCGCACCGAGGCGGCCATGTCCAGGGCGTGCCGTACCCGCTCCGGGTGGTCGGTCACGAACACGCGCGCGCCGGCCCAGGCGTACACGGTCGCCAGGGCCACCTCCTCGGCCGCCGCGACCGGGACCGCGCCCACGATCCCGGGCGGGGCCGGGGGCAGGTCGGTGCGCGGTGCGTCGCCGTCCGGCCGCGTACAGCGGACCAGGACGGTGTGCCCCTCCGCGACGAGGGCGGCGACCCGGGCGGCGGTGGGTCGGTGACCGGCGTCCACCGTCCAGGGGCGCCGTCCCTCGGACCGTCCCCGGTGGGGGACGCGGGAGCCCCCGCCCCGGCGCCGGGCGCGGTGGGGGCCAGGACTCGGAAGGGTGCGTTCGACACCCGCCGAGTCTCCCATGCCCGGCGCTCCCTGGGGAGTGCGGCGGTGTGGCACGATCGGTCCCGTGCCTTTCTTCATCTTGATCCTGGTCGCCGCCGCCGCGCTCGCCGTCCTCGTGGGCGTGGTCTTCGTCGTGCTCGGCAAGGGCGGGCAGCTCGCCCGGTTCGAGGCCGACTTCCCTCCGCTGAACCTGCCGGAGGGGCGCCCGGTGGGCTCCCGTGACCTGGCCGGACTCCTCGTCCCGCTGTCCATGTGGGGGTACCACGTGCGCGCGGTCGACGAGCTGCTGGTGCGGCTCACGTCCACCCTGCGCGAACGCGAGGAGCGGATCGAGGACCTGGAGTGGCGGCTGGCCCGGCTGGACCCGTCCTACGTGCCCCGGGGCACGGGGCCGAGCCCGGGAGCCTACCTGCCGGGCGAGGAGGAGCTCGACGGGTACGCCGACGACGTCGAGCGCGTGACCCTCGTCCCGCCGCCCGGCGGGAGCCCGGCCGACACCCGTGCGGAGGACGCGCCCTTCGGGTCCGCTCCGGCGCCCGACTCGGGTGCCACCCCCGCATCGACCCCCGAAACCTCCCCCGAATTCGTGTCCGAAACCACCCCCGAAGCGGACGACGCCTCGGTCGGCGGTCGAGGCGACGACCGGTCCTGACCCTCCTGGAGGCCCGGAGAGGCCGCGGCACGCCCGGGTCTCCTATGCCGTGCATCACATCCGTCTCGTCCTTCTTGGTCGGATGTGGTGCGTTCGGGTGTTCTATTCTCGGTCGCTGTACATGCGTACCCCTGCTCCGCCGGAGCGGGTGGACCGTCGTGAGGATGGCGAGGATGGACACAGCACCCGAACTCCGGGCGGGCTCCGAGGACGAGCCCGGGAACTCCTCCACCCCGGTGCGCCAGATGTCCCTCTGGCCGCCGCCCCGATCGACCCGACACACGGGCCGGCGCCGCCGCCAGTTCGCCAGGACGGCCGTGGCCCTGGTCGCGTTGCTCCTGGTCGGAGGTGGGGGCTTCGCGGCCTGGTCCCACCTGGACGGGGCCCGCGAGGACACCGTCACCACCATGTCCGACCCCGAGGAGTTCGTCGGGGCCTGGTCGGGCCGGATGAGCCAGGTGGACACGGACGGACGGCCCGTCGCCGAGTGGGACGCGGAGGTACGGATCGAGGAGGGCGCCGAACGCGGCAGCACCGCCTGGACCACCTTCTCCTGCTCAGGGACCCTGGAGCTGTCGGCACGCGACGGCGACCGGCTCGTGTACGCCTACACCGAGACCTCCGACCCCGAGGACCGGTGCGTCGACGAGTCCGAACTGACCCTCTGGCCCGCCTCCGAGGGCGACCGGCTCAACGCCGAGTGGTCCTCCGTCACCCGCGAGGGGACGCGGATGGTCTCCACCGGTCTGCTGGACTGAGCGGGCCGCGAGCCCGCTCAGCGACCGCCCCGCCCGGGGCGGAGAACGCACGGACGCCCGCACAGCGCGCGGGTTTCGGTCGAGACCGATATAACCTTACTGACCAACGATTCCTCGCCGGTGAGCGCTCGCGGGGAGTTCCGGGTGTCGCCTGGCGCACACCCAGGGCCCAACCTCCGAGATAATGGTCGAAGAGTGATTCCCGACCCGCCACACGGGCGCGAGTCACACGGAACCGGCCGACGGCTCCGAAGCCGAGACGACCCTGCGGATCGGTGTCGGTGCTGTGGGTCGGCCCCGGTCACCTGCGAGGAACACCTAGAAAGGGGAATGGCATGGCGGCGATGAAGCCGAGGACCAGCGACGGGCCGATGGAGGTCACCAAGGAGGGTCGCGGCATCATCATGCGGGTCCCGCTTGAGGGCGGCGGCCGTCTGGTCGTGGAGCTCACGCCGGACGAGGCGACCGAACTCCGGGACGCGCTCCGGGGTGTCGTCGGTTAACCGGCACCAATCGTCCCCCACCTGGGCCGGAACGCCCTGATGACCCCCGAGGTTCCACACCTCCCACCTGCGTGAACCTCCCCGAAGAGTGAACGATTGTGAGCGGCCTGTGCCATTCGCCACGGAGATCCACCCCGTACCGGGGACCCTCGCCGAATCCACCGCGGACCTGTTGGTCCTCCCCGTACTCGCGGGCGAGGAAGGCCCCGAGGCGGTCGAAGGGGTCACCGACGGTGGACTGACACAGGTCCTTCCGTCGTCGCTCGCGGAGCTGTTCGCGCACTACGCACTCACCGGCGCGTCCGGTGAGCTCTCCCAGTTCCCGGTGTCCCGGGACGGGGGCCTGGTCCGCCTGGCCCTTCTCGGAGTCGGCTCGGGTAGCCCCGCCGACCTCCGGAAGGCCGGCGCCGCCCTCTCCCGGGCCGCACGGGGCAACGAGCGCGTCGCCCTGGCCTGGCCCGGCACGGACGCCGAGACCGCCACGGCCTTCGTCGAGGGCGCTCTGCTCGCCTCGTACACCTTCACCTACCGGACCACCGAACCCCCGAGGTCCCAGCGCCCCGCCCCGGTGATCGACGTCGTCGGCGACGTCGCGGCCCTCGCGGAGCCCCTGGCCCTGGGCACCACCCTGGCCACGGCGACCGCCCTCGCCCGGGACCTGATCAACACCCCCTCGTTGACCAAGGACCCGGAGTGGATGGCCGCCCGGGCGCGTGAGACCGCCGACCGGTCCGGGCTCGACGTGCGGGTGTGGGACGAGAAGGCCCTGGGCGACGAGGGCTTCGGCGCGATCCTCGGTGTCGGCCAGGGCTCCTCCCGGCCGCCCCGACTGGTCCAGCTGGGCTACACGCCGGAGAACCCCACCGCGCACGTGGTGCTGGTCGGCAAGGGCATCACCTTCGACACCGGCGGGCTCTCGCTCAAGCCCAATGACAACATGAAGCTCATGAAGACCGACATGAGCGGCGCGGCGATCGTCCTGGCCGTCCTGTCGGCGCTGGCGTCCGTGGGCGCGAGCGTGCGGGTCACCGGTCTGCTCGCCCTCGCGGAGAACGCCTTCTCCGGTGACGCCACGCGTATCGGTGACGTGCTGACCACCTACACCGGCCGGACCGTCGAGGTGCTCAACTCCGACGCCGAGGGCCGTCTGGTCCTGGCCGACGCCATGGGGTACGCCAGCACCCGCCTCGACCCGGACGTGCTGGTGGACGTCGCCACCCTGACCGGCGCCGCCAAGCTGGCGCTGGGCACCGGCATCGGCGCCCTGTACAGCACCGACGACACGGTCGCGGCGCAGATCGAGGCCGCCGGAGCGGAGTCGGGCGAGCCGCTGTGGCGGATGCCCCTCACCGAGGACTACGTCCCGACCACCGGCTCCCGGGTGGCGGACCTGGCCAACATCGGGACCCGCGGCGGTGACTTCGGCCCGGCCGGGGCGACCGACGCCGCCCTGTTCCTGCGCGAGTTCACCGGCGGCCTGCCCTGGGCCCACCTGGACATCGCCGGTCCGGGCCGGTCCATGAAGGAGAGCGGCCTGCTGTCCAAGGGCGGCACGGCCTTCGCCACCCGGACCCTGCTCCGCTGGCTCGCCGCGAGGTAGGCGCTCCGGTCGGTGCCGACCGACCACCACGGGCCCGGGCGGACACCCTCCGCCCGGGCCCGCGCGCGTCCACGGGTGCGGTGACGCGCTCTGCGAACGGGGCCCGGTCCACGGGCCGCGTCCGTGCCCAGGGAGTGTTTTTGGATGCTTTCGCCGGTGGTGGCGGAGCCGCCGTCGATGCGAGCGGCAGCCTGGCAACGCGAGCGCGGAATGATCCACAAAGCACGACCTAGGGGCGGATGGCGGCGAGCAGCCCCTCACCGACCGGGACCAGCAGCGGAATGAACGCCTCGTCCTCGCGCATGCGCTGCATCACCTCGCGCACCGCGGTCTCCGCCGGGTCCGGCACCCGCAGCGGACTGTCCGGTTCGGCGGGGCCCGTCAGCACGTTGTTGAACACCACCACCCCGCCCCGGCGCAGCAGCCGCAGCGCCTCCTCCAGGTAGGCGGGGTAGGAGGCCTGGTCGGCGTCGACCGACACCATGTCGTACCCGCCGTCGGTGAGCCGGGGCAGCACCTCCAACGCCGTCCCCCGGATCAGCCGGGCACGGCCGGCGCCGAACCCCGCCCGGGAGAAGGCCGAGCGCGCGTAGTCCTGGTACGCGGCGTTGACGTCCACGGTCGTCAGGATGCCCTCGGGGACCATCCCCCGCAGCAGCCAGATCCCCGAGGTCCCGCAGCCCGTGCCGATCTCCACCACGGAACGGGCCCCGATGGCGGCGGTGAGGAACCGCAGCGCGGCCCCCGTCGCCGCGTCCACGGGCGAGGCCGCGGCGCGTACCCCCGCGTCGTAGGCGTCCGCCAGAGGTCCGTCCCCCATGGCGGACTCCTCGAACCGAGCCTGCTCGGTCCGGACCCACGCGGTCCGGGCGACGCTCTCTTCTGCGCTGATGACGGCCTCCCAAGCACGGCTGAATGTCATGGCCAGGCGTTCTGACCGGGGGATCGTCACCCACCGTAGAATGGTGGTCGCGGCCAGGTATGTCCCTGGGCAAAAGACTAGCCTGAACCAGCCGGAACTCCGAGCGTGGTGGCGGGAACTTAATCGGTGCCCTCCGACGTTGAATCGGGATGAACGCACGTTGATCGCCACGAAGTGAACGCCCCCACCTGTCCTCGCGTGGTGAACTCAGCGGGATGAAGGGAGCAGCGGTGCCAGAGACCGGCCCTGCCGTCGAGTTCGAGGCATGGGAACCCCCGAGCTGGGAAGAGGTCGTGCGCGTCCACTCGCCGCGCGTCTACCGGCTGGCCTATCGCCTCACCGGGAACAAGCACGACGCCGAGGACCTCACCCAGGAGGTCTTCATCCGTGTGTTCCGCTCCCTCGCCAACTACACCCCCGGCACCTTCGAGGGGTGGCTGCACCGCATCACCACCAACCTCTTCCTCGACATGGCCCGGCGCAAGGCCCGCATCCGCTTCGAGGGCCTGGCCGACAACGCCGACGAACGTCTGGAGGGCCGCGAGCCCTCACCGGCCCAGCGCTACGACGACCGGCACTTCGACGCCGACGTCCAGAGCGCGCTCGACGCCCTCCCCGCCGAGTTCCGAGCCCCCGTCGTGCTCTGCGACATCGAGGGCCTCTCCTACGAGGAGATCGCCGCCACCCTCGACGTCAAGCTCGGGACCGTCCGCAGCCGCATCCACCGGGGCCGCGCCCAGCTGCGCCGCGCCCTGGAACACCGCAGGTCCCTGGCTGCCGCGAACGGGGCCCAGGGGGCACCGAGGGGCTCGACGGCGCCACTGCCAACGTGATCCACGGGGAGGCGGAATGAGCATGGACCACCTCGGGGAGCGCCTGTCGGCGCTCATCGACGGGGAACTGGGCGCCGCCGACCACGAGCGCGCCCTCATCCACCTGGCCAAGTGCGAGTCGTGCCGGTTCGAGGCCGACATGATGCGCAGACTCAAGCGCAGGCTCACCGGGCTCGGCGAACCCGAACCCGACATGGACTTCATGGGACGCCTGATGTCCCAGCCGGGCTTCGGCGGACCCGGCGGCCCGGGGGACGTGATCGGGGTGATCGCGGCCCCTCGGACCCGCCGCCCACCGGCCCTTTCGGATCCAGCCCACCACTGGGCCACTCCCGTCCGCTGGGCGGGTTCCCCACGGGCGGGCCCCTGATCGGAGCGGGGCGGGCGGCCCACCCGAGCGAACCGGTGCACCGGGGCGGGGGTTCGGCCACCAGCCCGGACCCCGGCCAGGAGAGACCCCAGCCGCGCACCCAGCCGGAGCGGTACGTCCCGCCCCGGCCGGAACCGCGTGGCGGCGACCGGTTCTCCGGCCTGCTGCCGCACTTCTCCGGCGGACGCTACGCGGTCGCGGGGCTGGCCGTGGCGACGGCGCTCCTGGGGAGCGCGTTCGTCGCGGGCGGTGAGGGGAAGACACCCCGGTCGTCGAACCCCACCTGGCCGACTTCGCCGTCGAGCACGCCGTGACCAGCCGCCAGATACCGGTGGTGGAACCGCTGCCCGCGGACCGCCCGCCGTTCGAGCCGCTGCCCGTCGCGGCTGAGGGGTCCCAGCCCTCGGCCACGACCGAAACGACCCGGTGAGGGCTGACAGACCCTCTCCCGGACCGAACTCCGCTCCCGCCTCCGTGGCCGCCGCGCTGCTGTGCGCCCTCGTGCTCACCGGCGCGGTCCACCCGGAGGCCACCTCGGTCCCGGCCGAGGGGGAGGACCACGGCATGACCGTCCTGGAACGCGCCTCCGAGGCCCACGGCCGGGTGGCCTACACCGCCGTTCGTGAGGTGCGCGGACCGCGGGGTCGGGACGGGGTCGACCTCAGTGTGGTCAACCGCCCCGACTCCGGCGTGGCCATGTCGCCGCTGGGGGAGGGGGACACCGAGTCGGCCTTCGTCGTGCTGAGCTCCTCCGCCCTGGAGTCCCTCGACGAACGGCTCCTAGCCGTACTGGAGGAGACCTACCAGGTGGTCGACGCGGGTCGGGAACGCCTCGACGGCCGCCCGGCGCACCTGGTGGAGGCGTTGCGCGCGGACTCCACGGTGGCCGGACGGTTCTGGGTGGATGCCGAGACCCACCTCCTGCTGGGCCACGTCGTCTACGACCGCGCGGGAGACGAGGCGTTCAGCAGCCACCTCACCGACCTCGACCTGGGTGAGGGCGCCTGGCCGGACGAGGCCCTCGGGGACTCGCCCTGGGGTGACGCCCTCGACGGCGGTGAACGGCAGGAGCTCCGGGAGGCCGGGTGGGTGCTCCCCGAGCACCTGACCTGGGACCTCCGACTGGTCGACACCCGCGCCAAACGCTACGGGAAGGAGCGGGTCGTCCACGCCGTCTACTCCGACGGGCTCTCCCAGGTCTCGGTCTTCGTCCAGCGTGGCAAGCTGGGAACCGAACATCCCTCCACACTTGGTAACGGATACACCGGAACCGGAACGGGGGTGGTGGCGTCACACCAGGGCACGACACGATCTTCGGCGGAGACGTGGGCCAGTACCAGAGCGTGTGGCAGGCGAACGGATTCGTCTACACCGTGCTGGCCGACGCCCCCGCGGACCTGGCGTCCTCGGCGGTGGCCGCGTTGCCAGGCCCCGAGGACTCCGGCTTCTGGGCCAGGGTGCTGAGAGGTCTGTCCCGGCTGGGCCTGCTGTAGGCCCGGCCGACCGGCGCGGCGCGTGCCGGGACCGAAAGCCGAGCGACATACGGAGCAGGTCTTGAGCCAGGACAACGACCGTTCGGAACCCGCCGAGGGTGGGCCCCGCCCCCGCCGAACGGTGGCGCACCCCAGCCGGGCGCGCCGGACGCGCCCGCCCCCGGGCAGGTGCCCGCCGACCCCTCGCGCGGGTCCGCCGGTCCATGGGGCGCCCCACCGCCCCCGCAGGGAGGTCAGCCTCCCCGCCCCGACCACCCCTCGCACCGGTCCGGCGCACAGGCGTCCAGCCCCCAGCAGTCTCAGGGGTCGCAGCACTCCCCGGGATCGCAGGCGTACCACGAGTCTCAGGGGCATCCCGGTGCGCAGGCGCCTACCCCCACCAGACCCCGCAGCCGCAGGGCCAGCACCCACCCACCTCACACCAGGGCCAGCACCCACCCACCTCACACCAGGGCCAGCACCCACCCACCTCACACCAGGGCCAGCTGACCGGGCAGCTGCCGAGCCACGGTCACTTCGCCGCGCCCCCGGACCCCCCACGAGGTACGGCCAGCCCGCCCCCGACCCCACGGCGGGGCGACGTAGACGAGGGTTCCGGCCTGGGCCGCGCTGAGCGGGATGCTGGTCGTCGCCCTCATCGCGGGCGGCGCGGGCGGTCTCGCGGGAGGTCTGCTCGGCTCCGGTCAGCAGGCGGCCCCCGACTCCCAGCAGGGCCCGAAGATCAACGAACCCCCGCCCGAGGCGCCCGAGCGCGCCGCCGACACCATCGCGGGCGTGGCGCAGCGGGTCAGCCCCAGCGTGGTCTCCCTGCGCAGCGCGGGCGGACGCGTCGGGGCGTCCGGCTCCGGCTTCGTCATCGCTGACGACTACGTCGTCACCAACGACCACGTCTCCGCCCCGTTGGAGGAGGACGGGATCGTCATCGAGTACAGCGACGGCAGGTTCAGCCCGGCCACCGTCGTGGGCTCGGACCCCAGCTCGGACCTGGCCGTCCTCCAGCTGGAGGAGCCCAACGAGGTCGAGCCGCTGGAGTTCGGCGACTCCGACGAGGCCGTCGTGGGCGACGAGGTCATCGCGATCGGCGCCCCGCTGGGCCTGGACGGGACGGTCACCCAGGGCATCATCAGCGCCAAGGACCGGCCGGTCAGCTCCGACGAGGGCGAGAGCCAGTTCTTCGCCCTCCAGACGGACGCCGCGATCAACCCCGGCAACTCGGGCGGCCCGCTCGTGGACATCCAGGGCCGGGTCATCGGCGTCAACTCGATGATCATCACCATGGGCGGCGGGTTCATGGGAGAGGCGCAGGGCGGCAGCATCGGACTGGGCTTCGCCATCCCCTCCACGGAGGCGGAGGAGGTCGTCACCCGGATGATCGACCACGGTGAGACCACCTACGCCGACCTCGGGGTCACCTTCGACCAGGAGAGTTCGGTCATCGGCGCGGTGATCGCCGACGACTCCGGGGCCGTCGAGAGCGGGGCGCCGCCGACGAGGCGGGGCTGGAGCCGGGCGACGTGATCGTCACCTTCGACGGACGCCGGGTCAACTCCCACGGCGAGCTCCAGGCCATGGTGCGCGACCGGACCCCCGGCGAGGAGGTCGAGCTGGAGTACGAGCGCGACGGCGAAAGGGAGTCCGTCACCGTCACCCTCGGCTCCGGGGACTGACCGGCGCCGTCCGGCCCCGGGAGAGACGACGGCCCCCGGATCCGCAGGGATCCGGGGGCCGTGCGCGTGTCCTCCAGGCGCCCCTGGAGGGGTCGGTCGTCAGCGACCGGCGGGGGAGATACCGAGCTGCATCCCGGCCAGCCCGCGCGGCTTGCCGACGAGCTTCTCCGCGATCGAGACGATCACCTTGCTGGCCTCGGTCTCGGGGTGGGTCAGGACCAGCGGCTGGCCCTCGTCGCCGCCCTCACGCAGACGGGTGTCCAGCGGGACCTGCCCCATGAGCGGGATCTCGGCACCGAGGGTCTTGGTCAGCGCGTCGGCGACCGTCTGGCCACCGCCCTGGCCGAAGAGGTGGACCGGCTCTCCGCCGTCCTCCGGCTGGTAGTAGGACATGTTCTCGATGACACCGGCGATCCGCTGGTGCGTCTGGGCGGTGATCGCGCCCGCGCGTTCGGCGACCTCGGCGGCGGCCTGCTGCGGCGTGGTGACCACGATCAGCTCGGCGGCAGGGAGGAGCTGGGCGACGGAGATCGCGATGTCACCGGTGCCCGGGGGCAGGTCCATCAGCAGGACGTCCAGGTCACCCCAGAAGACGTCGGAGAGGAACTGCTGGAGGGCGCGGTGCAGCATCGGGCCGCGCCACACCACCGGGGTGTTGCCCTCGGTGAACATGCCCACCGAGATGACCTTGATGTCGTGCGCGGTCGGCGGGAGGATCATGTCCTCGACCTTGGTCGGGAAGTCCGACGCACCGAGCATGCGCGGCACCGAGTGGCCGTAGATGTCGGCGTCGACGACGCCCACCTTGTGACCCTGGGCCGCGAGCGCGGCGGCGAGGTTCACGGTGACGGACGACTTGCCGACACCGCCCTTGCCCGAGGCGACCGCGTAGACCTTGGTGAGGGAGTTCGGCTTGGCGAAGGGGATCTCCTTCTCCGCCTGGCCGCCGCGGAGCTTGGTCTGGAGCTCCTTGCGCTGCTCCTCGTTCATGACGTCGAGCTCGACCGTGACCTTCGTGACGCCGGCGACCTTGGTCACCGCTCCCGTCACGTCCTTCTCGATGCGGCCCTTCATCGGGCACCCGGCCACCGTGAGGTAGATGCCGACGTGCACCGCGCCGTCGTCACCGATCTCGACGCTCTTGACCATGCCGAGGTCGGTGATGGGTCGGTGGATCTCCGGGTCTTGCACCGTCGTCAGGGCTTCGTGGACCTGCTCGGTGGTTGGTGTGGAGGACATGTACTCAATCGTAGGTCAGCGGGACGGGGTGGTTGGCCTGTGGTGGCGCTCGTGTGACCGCCCGCAGGACCACCAGCTCCAACAGGGGAGGGGCGTGCCGCTATTCCGTCGTCCGGGGGCCTTCGCGGCTCCCGCCCCGCACCGTGACCAGGCGATAACGGCGTGGCCTTAACGCAGGCGATACATGCCCGGATAGTAGTCTCAGCGCACGATGGGAAATGTGCCGCCACCGCCTGGTTCGTCCTGGCCCGCCGCGCCTGAGGGGCCGGAGGGGCAGACTTCTGGTGGCTCCACCCAGGAGCAGACCTGGGCCTGGCCTCCCGGAGGCGCGCGCCAGACCCCGCCCGGCGGGCACCCCGCGCTGACTCCGGACCCGTCGGTGTGGGCCTGGCCACCACCGCGACCGGTGCGGCAGAACCTGTTCGCCTGTGCGGAGATCCCCGAAGGTGAGTCCTATCACAGGCTGGCCCGGACTCCGAGGTTCCGTTGGTGGGTCCCGCCCCTCGCGCTCCTGGTCTTCGCCGTCCTGCTGTTCTTCCTGTGGGTCGGCGTGGTGGTCGTGATGACCATCGTCGCGATCCTCGGCGGCAGCGGTCTGGCACCGGACTCCGTCCGGGTGGGGGAGATCGCCGGGCTGGCGTTCGGTCTGTCCGCGATAGCCCTGCTGGCACCGGTCACCCTCTTCGTGGCCCGCGTGGTGCAGTGGCGCAGACCCGGTTCCCTGCTCTCCGTCACCGGACACCTGCGCTGGCGCTGGCTGGCCCGCTGCGTGTTCACGGCGGCCGTCCCCGTCACTGCGGCCACCGCGCTGCTCCTGGCGTTCACCGGGGAGGGCCCGGCCGACCTGCCGATCACCGTCGACTACGGAAGCGTCGAGGTCCTCGCGGCGGCGATGCTCGTGATCGTGCTGCTGGTCCCGCTCCAGTCCGTGGCCGAGGAGATGACGCTGCGCGGGATGGTCATGCAGCTCGTCGGCTCGCTGGGGTCACCCGACGGAGACTCCGCCTTCTCCCGGGTGCTGCGCTCCCCGTGGCCCGCCATCCTGGCGGGCGGCACGCTCTTCGCGGCCCTGTACGCGGCCACCCACCCGGGCGACGCGTGGAACACGGCGGCGCTGGCCGTCCTCGGTCTGGGCATGGCCTGGGTGACCTGGCGCACCGGCGGCCTGGAGGCCGCGATCGGCCTGCACGTGGTGAACAGCCTCGTCCAGTTCGGCGTGTGCGCCGTGGAGGGCCGCCTGGACGAGGTGGGCACCGGGGTCGTGCTCGGCGGAGGCCTGCCCCTGGGAACCAACACCCCGATGACCCTGGCCCTGGCCGTGGTCCAGGTCGGGCTCTACCTTCTCCTGGTCGGCGCCATGGCGCGCCGCCACGGGGTGCGACGCCGCAGCGCCACCTCTCAGGTCTGAGAGCGCGCGGCGTCCGGCACGGGGTCCGGCGGGAACACCCAGGTGCGGTAGGCGAAGAAGCGGAACAGCGTCCCCAGCCCCACCCCCACCACGTTTCCGGAGACGTTCTGCGCCAGGGCGCCCTCCAGGCCGAGCACGTACAGCGAGAAGGCCTGGCAGCCCACCTGGATGAGCATCCCCACGCCGTTCATCACCAGGAAGAGGAAGGTCTCCCGCCCCAGGCCGGTGCTGGCCCGGTCGTTGAAGGTCCAGAACCGGTTGCCCACGAAGGCCACCGCGATGGCGCACGAGGTGCCCACCACCTGCCCCGCCATCGACCCCATGCCGCCCGCCCACAGCAGGTTGGTCGCGGTCAGCTGCACCACGTACGCGATCGCGCCGACGGAGCCGAACTTGCCGACCTCGGAGGCTAGCCGGGCCAGCCTGGGGCGGCGGGAGAGGAACTCGCGCATGGCCTGCGCCCTCCGGGTCCTGGTGGGGGTCACGGCGGCGGGGGAGTGGGCCCTGGGGGTGGTGCACCCGCACACCCTAGACTCTATCCGGGGCCTTCGAGAGACACCCCGGCCGCGGGTTCCGAGCCGAACGGCCAGGTTCCGCCGTGCGCGGGGCCGCCCCGCATCCGCGGTTGACGAGCATTGAGTTGAGGAACTGTGAGCGAGCGTAACCGCATCGTCCCCCGCGTGGGAATGGTGGGCGGAGGCCAACTCTCCCGGATGACCCACCAGGCGGGCATCGGGCTGGGCGTGGACTTCTCCGTCCTGGCCGCCGACCCCCGGGACAGCGCGGCCCTGGTCTGCGGCGACGTCACCCTGGGCGACGACCGAGGCCTCGACGACGTCCTGGCCTTCGCCAAGGCCAACGACGTGGTCACCTTCGACCACGAGCACGTGCCCGAACCCGTCCTGCGGGCCGTGGAGGAGGCGGGCGGGCTGCTGAGGCCCGGTCGCGACGCCCTCCGCTTCGCCCAGGACAAGCTGCGCATGCGCACCCGCATGGCCGAGCTGGGCGCACCGTCCCCGCGCTGGCGGGCGGTGACCACCCTGGAACACGTCACCGGGTTCGCCGGGGACACCGGGTGGCCGGTCGTGCTCAAGGCCGCGCGCGGCGGTTACGACGGCAAGGGCGTGTGGATCGTCGACGGCCCGGAGGAGGCCCGCGAGGTCGTGGACCGCGCCGCCGCCGAGGACGTCCCGTTGCTCGTGGAGGAGAAGGTGGACTTCTCCCGCGAGCTCGCCGTCCAGGTGGCCCGCTCGCCGCACGGGCAGGTCGCCGTGTACCCCGTCGTGGAGACCGTCCAGCGCGGCGGGATCTGCCACGAGGTGATCGCCCCCGCGCCGGACCTGGCGGAGGAGAGGGCCCTGCGCGCCCAGAAGCTGGCCATCGAGATCGCGCACGCCCTGGACGTCACGGGCGTGCTCGCGGTGGAGATGTTCGAGACCGCCGACGACGTGGTCGTCAACGAGCTGGCCATGCGCCCGCACAACTCCGGCCACTGGAGCATCGAGGGTGCTCGCACGTCCCAGTTCGAGCAGCACCTGCGCGCGGTCCTGAACCTGCCCCTGGGCTCACCGCGCACCAACGCCCCCTACACCGTCATGGCCAACCTGCTCGGCGGCGAGGACCCGGAGGTCTACCGCCGCTACCTGCACGTGATGGCCAAGGACCCCGAGGTGAAGGTGCACTTCTACGGCAAGGACGTGCGTCCGGGCCGCAAGATCGGGCACGTCACCGTGATGGGCGACGACTACCAGGACCTGCTGGAGCGCGCCCGCGACGCCGCTTCCTACCTGCGAGGAGACCAGAAGTGACCGACAGCAAGCCCCTGGTGGGCATCGTGATGGGGTCCGACTCCGACTGGCCCGTGATGCGTGGCGCGGCCGAGGCCCTCACCGAGTTCGGGGTCCCCTTCGAGGCCGACGTGGTCTCGGCGCACCGCATGCCGCACGAGATGATCTCCTACGGTTCGGAGGCGGCGGGGCGCGGGCTCAAGGCGATCATCGCCGGCGCGGGCGGCGCGGCCCACCTGCCGGGGATGCTGGCCTCGGTGACCACCCTCCCGGTCATCGGTGTCCCGGTGCCGCTCAAGTACCTCGACGGCATGGACTCGCTGCTGTCCATCGTGCAGATGCCCGCCGGGGTGCCGGTGGCCACCGTGGCGGTGGGCGCCGCGCGCAACGCCGGTCTGCTGGCCGTGCGCCAGCTCGCCGCGCACGACCAGCGGCTGGCCGAGCGCATGACCGCCTTCCAGGAGGAGCTCAGGGAGCAGGCGCACGCCAAGGGCGAGCGGCTGCGCCGCGAGGTGGCCGACGGCGGCCGGACCATGGGGTTCGGCCGGTAGGGAGCCTCACTCGGGCAGGAGCGCGCGCAGCCCGTCCATCGCCTGGTCCACCGTGGGCAGGGAGTCGGGGTCGACCAGGTACTGGAGGACGTATCCGGTGACCAGGTTGTAGACCATCGACCCAAGGCCCGCGGCGGTGCCGGGGTCGACCTCGGCCACGGGGACGCCCAGGATCAGGGCGCCGAACTCCCGGCGGGCCTCCGCGATCCCCTCGGCCAGGTGCGCGCGCATGTCCTCGTCGAACTGGGCCTGGCCGAAGACCTGGACGCTGGAGACCATCAGGTCGCGGTGCTGGGGGAGGGTCTCGAACAGCGTGGTGAGCAGGAGCCGCGCCCGGTCCCGTGCGGTCTCCGGGCGGGACCGGGCGACGGCCTCCGCGAAGACGTCGCCCCACTCGCCGGTCGCCTCGATCACGGCGGTGTTCATGAGGCGGTCCTTGGACCCGAAGTGGTATCCGATGGACGCCAGGTGCGCGCCGGAGGCGGCGGCGATGTCCCGGGCAGTGGTCTTGGCGTAGCCCTTCTCCGCCAGGCACTTCCTCGCGCCCACCAGCAGGTCCTCACGTTGGCTCATGCCGCCAGCCTAGCATTTTGACGTACGTACATACCGCTGTCCCGTCCGGTCGGGGCCGGCGGCGGACACGGCCGTGGACGACGCCAGTGCCGACCGGACGGGGCCCTCGACTCCCCGGACGCGGGGGCGGGCCGAGGCCCGCGGCGACGCCCCTTCGTCGCCCCGGGCCCTCGTGCTCGCTCCCGGCCCCCGGGAGCGCGGGGCCTCAGCGCAGGGTGGCCGTGAGGGTGATGGTCGTTCCCCTGAGCGCCTGGCTGACCGGGCAGTTCTCCTTGGCGTCCTCGGCGATCCGCTGGAAGTCCTCCTCGGAGATCCCGGGGATGTCGGCCTCGACGCTGAGCTGGACACCGGTGATCCCCTCACCGGGCTGGAAGGTCACGGCCGCCCGGGTGTCCACACTCCGGGGAGGTGTGCCCGCACCGGCCAGGGCGTGCGAGAACGCCATCGAGTAGCAGGTGGCGTGCGCGGCGCCGATCAGCTCCTCCGGGCTGGTCCGGCCCTCCGGGGCGTTGGCGCGGGACGCCCACGTGACGTCGAAGGTCCCGACCCCGGACGAGTCCAGGGAGACCTGCCCCTGCCCGTCCAGGAGCGCTCCCTCCCAGTGCGCGGTCGCGTTGCGTGTGGTCGCCATGGCGTGCTCCTCGTGTGTACTGGTCGAACGGTCGCAGTCAGCCTCGCAGCCCGAGGGCGTTCGTGGCGCCACGACGCCCCGCAATCCGGTTGCGGGAACGCGTCCGCCGTCCCCGGCGGGCGGGGACACGCCCCTGGGCCGTCAGGCTCCCAGGCCGTAGCCGTCCGGGGCGACGCACTCCTCCGTGGGGCGCTGCTCCAGGTAGCCCCACTCCAGGAGGTCGTTGACCGGTACGTTGCCCTCACCCTCGGCCTCGGGGACCTCCTCGGCGGGGACCAGCAGCTGCTCGCCGCCGCCGGGCTGCTCGAAGTGCGGAGCGATCGGGCCGACCCAGGCGGAGACGGGTTCGGTGACCTCGTAGCAGTTGTAGTTGTGCTCGGGCCCGTCCGGCCAGGTGTTCAGCGAGTTCGGCGGCAGCGCGCGCTCGGCGTAGGGGGCGCCCGCCGGAGCGAGGAACGAGCCCCACGGGGAACCGAAGCGATCCAGCATCCAGCCCGAGGGCAACTCCTGGAGCTCCTTCAGGGGCTGACCGTCGACGACCACGAAACCGTCGTGCTCCGGGTAGTCCCAGCTGCCGTCGACGGTCCACCAGCGGTCCAGGAACTCCACGGGGGACAGGCCGCCGAGCCGGTCGTACCCCTCGACCAGGCTTCCCACCGGGCCGTCCTCGGGCAGCTCGGACGGGCCCAGCCGGGAGTCGCCGCACAGGTAGCGGTCCAGGTCCTCCGCGCTGGGCGGCGGGGTCAGGGCCGGGCAGCCCGAGGGCTCGGCGGAGGCGGGAGCACCGGCGGCGACCACCAGGGCGAGGGCGGCACCGACCACCAGGGGGAACTTCGACATGGGACTCCGTTCGGCTGGACCCTCGGTCGACACCAAGGGTCACGGGAAAACTACCGAACGCAGTCAACCACGGGTGTGGCGTACACGACGAACGGCCGCTCCCCCGGGAGCGGCCGTTCGGTACGTCGGTTACTGGCGGCCCAGCGCGCGGTAGGTCCAGCCCGAGGCGCGCCAGAAGGTCGGGTCCAGGGCGTTGCGCCCGTCCACGATCCTCTTCTGCGCCACCACCGTGGCCAGTTCCTCCGGGTTGGCCTCGCGGAACTCCGCCCACTCGGTGAGCAGCAGGACCACGTCGGCGCCGCGCGCGGCCTCCAGCATGGAGTCCGCGTAGTTCAGCTCCGGGTGCTCCTCGCGCGCACGCTCCAGCGCGGCCGGGTCGTACACGGTCACCCGTGCGCCCAGGGAGGCGATGGTGGAGGCCACGTCCAGCGCCGGGGAGTCGCGGATGTCGTCCGAGTTCGGCTTGAACGCCGCGCCCAGGACCGTCACGGTGCGCCCGGCGAAGTTGCCGCCGATCAGCTGGCGGGCGATGTCGATCGTCCGCGCGCGGCGGCGCTGGTTGATCGCGTCCACCTCGCGCAGGAAGGACAGCGCGGGCTCCACCCCGAGCTCGTCGGCGCGGGCCATGAACGCCCGGATGTCCTTGGGCAGACACCCTCCGCCGAAGCCCAGGCCCGGCCCGAGGAACTTGCCGCCGATGCGGTCGTCGTAGGACAGCGCCTCGGCCAGCTGGATGACGTCGGCGCCCGCGACCTCGGACACCTCGGCCATCGCGTTGATGAAGGAGATCTTGGTGGCCAGGAACGCGTTGGCGGACACCTTGACCAGCTCGGCGGTCTGGAGATCGGTGACCAGGAACGGGACGCCCTCGTCCACCTGCTGCTGCCAGAGCGCGCGGACGGTCTTCTCCACCCGGGAGGAGTCCGTGCCGATCACGATCCGGTTCGGCCGCAGGGTGTCCTCCACGCCGAAGCCCTCACGGAGGAACTCCGGGCTCCAGCCGAGTTCGGCCTCGGCGCCGACCGGCGCGAGCGCGGCCAGGCGCGCGGCCAGGGTGGCGGCGGTGCCCACCGGCACGGTGGACCGTCCCACGACCACGGTCGGCCGGGTCAGGTGCGGGGCGAGCCGCTCCACGGCGGAGTTGACGTACCGCAGGTCGGCGGCGCCGGAGTCGTCGCGCTGGGGAGTGCCCACGCAGATCAGGTGCACGTCGGCGAACTCGGCGGTCTCCGCGAAGTCCGTGGTGAAGCGCAGCCGACCGGTCTCCAGGTTGGCGGTCAGCAGTTCGTCGAGTCCGGGCTCGAAGAAGGGGACCCTGCCGGAGCGCAGCATGCTGATCTTGGCCTCGTCGACGTCGAGGCCGATGACCTCGTAGCCCATCTCGGCCAGGCAGGCGGCCGTGGTGGCGCCCAGGTAGCCGGTTCCGATGACGGAGACCCGCATACGTTCCGCTTCGACCACTGGTGTTCCTTCCTTGCTTCCGCACGCGCCTCACCAGCTGGTGTGCCCGCTGGAGGCGGCTCACATCCCGCATGAGGGCAGAAAACGGACATGGTTCGGCCGACGGGTAGTCCGTGGGGGACGGTGCATCACCCTACGCGTCGGGGTCTGGCGCGTGACCGAACAACACGTGAACAGTCAGGCGGTCAGGTTACCGGCGGGTGGGGGCGGTACGCACCGGGGGAGGAGTGTCGGGATTCACGCGGCGTGGCGGGCTGACCTTCACTCCTCGTCCCGCGAGGGATCGCCGGGCCTCACTGTGCGACACCGCGGAGCCTTCGTGGCAGCGCACAGGAGGGGAGACGGCCGCTCGAACCGGTGGCGGCTCCGCCACCACCGGCGAGAGCATCCGGAAAAATCGCCCTAGTAGCGCCCGTCCCCGAACGACCCGCTGTGACCGGGATCCTCGTCCACCGGGGTCCACACCGCGCCGCTCTCCCCGCGGCGGAACGGTGTCGTCGTCCTGCTGGGATCGTCGAGACGCCGCACGGGGGAGGAGGGCGGCGGCACGTCCGGAACGGTGTCGCCCGCCGGGCCGCCGTCGTTCCAGATCCGCTTCGGGTCGACCAGCGTGACCGACTCACCGTCGAACTCCGGCTCGGGCGGCCGCCCGCCCCTCTGGAAGTCCTCGCGGCTGTGGCTGGCCACCACACGGGCGGCCGGGAGGCCCGCCGCGCCGGTGTCGGCGGCCGCCCGCCACCGGGTCGGCGTCGTGGCGGAGACCAGCAGCAGCACGCCGAGGGGGAGCGCGACGCCGAGCCCCGCGCCGCTCGGGTACAGGAAGCTCTCCTCGTTGAGCCAGTACAGGGCCGGACCCACCGAGTCGAGCGCGACCACCGGCCACAGGCACAGGGCCACGAGCAGGAGCCCGGAGGCGCCCGCCGCCATCGGGGAGAACCTGGACGCCACGAGAGCGGCGCCGACGATCCCCACCAGGCACAGCACCACCACGGAGAACACCGTCGCGACGCTCACGTCACCCTCGGTGATCTTCGGGAGGAGGTCGGCCGACCACGCGACACCCACCCACAGCACGGGGGCGAGGGCTATTCCGGAGAGCAGACCGACCAGGTGGCGGAGCACGATTCCCTTCCTTGGCGGGGTCACCCGCAGATGTTGTCCTTCGCGGTCGTGGTGCCCGGTTCGGCGCTCGCGGAGGGCTCCTCCTGCGGTGCCGCCTCGGTCGCCTCGACCCGGGGGCCTCGAACGTCGTGTGGTTGAATCCGATCACGACCTGGAGGTCGTCGTCCAGGGTCCGGTCCTCCACGGTCCGCGAACCCGGGAGGGTGGACGCCAGGAACTCGGCCGCCTCCTCCTGGCCCGGCCCGAACCTGACCTCGGTGGTGGGGACGTCGCGGCTGCTCCAGTTCTCGGCCACGTCCGTCACGTCGAACCCGGCCGTGGCCAGCTGCGAGTCCAACTGCGACCCCAGCCCCGGGGTGGCCGTGCCGTTGAACACCCGCAGACTGATCTCGGACGGCGCCGGTTCAGCGTCCTCCTCGGCGGCCTCCGGCTCCTCCTCGGGCTCCGACAACGGGCGGTCGGCGTTGATGGTCGCGAACATCTCCCGCGCGGCGGGCTCGTCCCACAGCAGGGCCACGTCGCCTCGCGGTGTCCAGTGCTCCATGTCCGCGATGGGCACCTGCGCGAACGTGACGTTTCCCAGGTCGACGTCGCGCATCTGGTACGCGAGGTCGTTGATGGTGCTGGTGTCCAGCCCCTCGTCGACCGTCACGGACGTCAGCGCGCTGTCCAGGAACGCGGTCAGCTTGCGCGGATCGGAGAGCGTCTCGGTGCTCATGGCCCGGTCTAGCATGGCCGACAGCACCTGCTGCTGCCGGTCGATCCGGTCCAGGTCACCGCGCGGGGTGGCCCGGGTGCGGGCGAAGGCCAGGGCCTCGGCGCCGTCCACCCGGTGCGTCCCGGCCTGCATGTCCAGGTGTGCCTTGGGGTCGTTGATGGCCTCGGGCAGACAGACGTCGATCCCCTCCAGGGCGTCGACGACCTCCACGAACCCGGTGAAGTCCACCTCGACGTAGTGGTCGATCCGCACGTCGGTGACGGACTCCACTGTCTGGACGGCGAGCTGCGGGCCACCGTAGGCGTAGGCGGCGTTGATCTTGTCGTCGCCCTCGCCGGGGATGTCCACCCACAGGTCGCGGGGGAGGCCCACCACGGTCAGGTGGTCACGCTCGTGGTTGAGCCGGACCAGCATCATGCTGTCCGAACGCTGCCCGGGCGTGGACCCCACGCTGAGCGCGTTCTTGTCCTCCTTGCTCATCTCGTCGCGGCTGTCGGAGCCGATGACGAGGAAGGTGAGTCCGCCGGTCTCCTCCGGCCGGTCACCGTCGGCCAGCCCGCCGAACACGTCGAACCGGTTCAGCGACCCCGACATCCACCCCGTGATCGCCCACGAGGTCCCCGAGGCGAGCAGGACCAGCACGGAGAGCACGCTCATCAGGACCAGGCCGTTGCGACGGCGGCGCACACGCGGCTCGGGGACGGTGAACCGACCGGACCGTGACGAGCGCCGCCGACCGGGTGGCTGAGGCTGCGAGCGCTCCCGTCGGAACTCGCCCGGCTTCCTCTGCCTTCCGGCGTCCTCGTCGCTCATCGGCGTCCCCGTCCCACCCGTTCCACGGTGTCCTAGGCATCCGGTACCTGGGTATCTAGGTTGTCACCCGATCGGCCGAAGGGTGCGAGATGTCAACCCTCGGCGTGTTGTTCTCCCCTTTGGGTGAGACGCCGTGATCAGCGGAGGAGTTCTCCGGGACCCGAACGTCTCGACACTCCCTCCCCGCGCGTCGCTCCCGCGCGCCCCGCGACCCGGCCGTCCGGCGGCCCGCGTGCAGTACCGTTGAGCCCGCGCCACCGTCGAGCGAGCCCGGGGCCCCGCGCCCCTGGAGCCCTCACGGTGTCACGCAGTCCCGACAGTCTTGACCTTGGGAAGTGCCCGTGTCCTGGCCGCCTGTCTCCGTCGTCATGCCCGTACTGAACGAAGAGCGCCACCTCGCCGCAGCGGTGGAGCACGTCCTCGCCCAGGAGTACCCGGGCGAGCTGGAGGTCGTTCTGGGTGTGGGCCCCTCCTCGGACCGCACCCGCGAGGTCGCCGACGGCCTCGCCGCGGCCGACCCGCGCGTGAAGGTGGTGGACAACCCGACGGGGAGGACCCCCGCCGGGCTGAACGCCGCCATCGGCGCCTCCACGCACGACGTCGTCGCCCGGATCGACGGGCACGCGATGATGCCCTCGGACTACCTCCGGGTGGCCGTGGAGACCCTGGAGGAGACCGGGGCGGACAACGTCGGCGGCATCATGGCCGCCGAGGGCACCACCCCTGGGAGCGGGCCGTGGCCGCCGCCATGACCTCCAAGGTGGGGGTGGGCAACGCCCGCTTCCACACCGGAGGTGAGGGCGGCCCCGCCGACACCGTCTACCTCGGCGTCTTCCGTCGTTCGGCCCTGGAGCGGGTCGGCGGCTACGACGAGGCGTTCCTGCGGGCGCAGGACTGGGAGATGAACCACCGCATCCGCACCACCGGCGGCACCGTCTGGTTCCAGCCCCGGATGCGGGTCTCCTACCGTCCGCGCCGCAACGTCCGACTGCTCGCCAAGCAGTACTTCCACTACGGGCGCTGGCGGCGCGTGGTCGCCCGCCAGCACAAGGGCACCATCAACCTGCGGTACCTGGCCCCGCCGGTGGCCGTGGCGGGGATCGTGCTCGGACTGGTCGGCGGCGTGTTCCTCTGGCCGCTCCTGCTGGTGCCCGCGGCCTACCTCGCCCTGATCACCGCCGCGTCGGCGCCGCTCGCCCGCGGCCTGCCCGCGTCCTCGTGGCCGCTCATCCCGGTCGCGCTCGCCACCATGCACATGTCGTGGGGCGTCGGCTTCATCACCAGCCCTCCCGGGCTCGGCGCCGACTCCCGCACCGCACGCACCAGCAGCGAGCCCGCGAGCGGTTCCGGCGGCGCCTGACGGGTACGGCCGCGTCCGCCGCGTTCGCGTGGCGCCCGGCACGCCGCGGCCGCATCGGCCACAACTGGACGACGTCCGCCCTCGATCGGGGGCGGACGTTCTGCTAGGCAGGGTTCAGGCGGCGGCCCCGGGTCGGCGGGGCGGCGGAGAACCGGAGAAGGTGTCGATGGACGAGTTGCGTGGCGACCAGGCGGCCTGGGTCTTCGACGGGGAGTCGGTCTCCATCCGTTACGAGACGAAGGGCTGGTTCAAAAGCCCGCTCCTCCGACTCCTCGGCACCCTGGAGGTACCCGTCGCGGCCGTCCGCGAGGTCGACTTCCGTCCCGGAGCCGGTCGCAAGAACGGCTGGGTGATGCACCTGCGGCTGCACGAGCGGATGGACCCCTACGAGGCCGTCGGCGCGATGCTCGACGAGAAGGCCCAGCCCTTCCGGCTCACCGGCCCCGCCAAGACCGAACTGGTCGCGGAGTACCTGGCCGACCAGCTCCGCTTCGCCGCGAGCCAGGCGGAGGACCCCCACCCCGCGATCCCGACCCGCCTGGTCCCCGCCCTGCCACTGCACATCATGACCTGCGAGGGCACCGCGCGCCTGGAGGGCGACCGCCTCACCCTCGTCTGGGCGGGCAGCTACGCGAGCGGTTACAAGAAGAAGAAACAGCGCCGCGAGTACGACCTCGCGGAGATCCGGGGCGTGGAGTGGGCGCCCCTCGACGACTGGGGCTGGGGCTTCGTGCGGTTCGTCACGGACCAGAGCGCCAAGGAGGCCTCGGCCAAGCCCAGGAACGACCTCAACCTGCTGCGCGCGGGCGAGGAGGGTAACGAGATCCACCAGGTCTTCCTGCTCGCGGCCACCGTCACCGCGCACCGCTGGGCGCGCGGCGCGGACCGGCTCGCACTGGGCTCCGGCGAGGTCGCCGACGGCGACGCCCGGCCCGGTCCGGCCGACCCGGAGTGGTGGAAGGACGCGGCCCGCAACGCCATGGAGGCCGTGCGCGCCCCCGGCTCAACGCGGACCTGCCCGAAGGCGGGGACCCCCGGCCGGACGACGGTGCGGTGGCTCCGGTGGGAACCGGCCCCGCACCCGCCGCCGCAGGGGCGACGGGCGCGGACACCACGTGGATCTTCGAGCAGATCGAACGGCTCGGAGCCCTGCACGCCAAGGGCCTGCTCACCGACGAGGAGTTCAGCGAGAAGAAGGCCGAACTCCTCGACCGGATCTGAGCGAGCCCCTACTCGGTTCCCCCGGCACCCCCGGCGCCCCCGGGGCGGGCGAGGGCGGCCACCGCGCCCGGAACGTCGTCCACGACCACGGCGTCCATCCCGGCCGCCGCGAACCGCGCCGCGTCCACCGGGGCCGGGCACCAGGAGATCAACTCCAGCCCGGCCCGGTGCGCCGTCTCCACGGTGTACTCCAGAGCCCGGCGCCCCGGCCTCGGACCGTCGTCCGCCAGACCGAGGGCCCGGGCGTCCACCGCCACGATCGGACAGCCCAGCCCCACCGCGCCCGGGATCGCGGTGTCCGCAGGGTTGCGCACGTACGGCATCCACGCCGTCGCCACCCCCGGCGCACCCTCGCGCACCCCCAGCAACAGCCCGGGGTCGAAAGAACACACGAACACCCTCCGGCGCCCGGCCTCGCGGCGCAGGAACGGCAGGACCAGGGAGAGCGTCCGCCGCGACGCGGCGTCCACCCCGTCCTCCATGACCGTCTTCACGTCCACGTCCAACCCCAGCTCGGGCGGGATCGCGGCCAGCCCCTCCTCCAGGCCGACCAGACCCTCCGCCCGGCACTGCGCCTCCGTCAGCTCCACTATCGCCCGGCCGTCGTCCAACGCCGCGTTGTGGAAGAGCACCAGCCGGTCGTCGGCCGTGCGGCGTACGTCGATCTCGATCCAGTCCGCGCCGGTACGCGCCGCCAGCTCGAACGACGCGGGCGTGTTCTCCAGCGCACCACCGACCACACCCCGGCCCGCGCCCCGATGGCCGATCACCTCGGTCGCCTCGAACACCCCGCTCACGACGCGGCCCCCTGACCGGCGTCCTCCCGAGCCCGGCGCAGCAGTGTCTCCGCGATCTCCACGTCACCCGGGTTGGTCACCTTGATGTTGGTCTCGTCCCCCGGCACGATCCGCACCTCCTCCTCCGGCAGGTACCGCAGCACCACCCCGCAGTCGTCGGTGGCCACCAGCCCCGGATCGGCCGTCGCCAGCTCGTAGGCCCGGCGGGCCACCCCCAGCCGGAACCCCTGGGGCGTCTGCATCCTGCGCAGCCGTGAACGGTCGGGGGTCCGGGCGATCACCTCACCGCCGTCGCTCCCCGGCGCCACCTCGACCACGGTGTCCGCGCTGGGCACCGCCACCCCGACCGCCCCGGCCGACCCGAGGGCCGCGACACAGGCCGCGATCGTCTCCGGACGCACCAACGGACGCGCCGCGTCGTGCAGCAGGACCAGGTCGGAGTCGGCCGCCCCCGCCATCGCCGCGAGCGCCGCGACCGAGGTGTCGGTCCGGGTCGCCCCGCCCGGCAGGACGCGGGACACCTTGGTGAAACCCGCGTCGGCCACGATCTCCTCGACCCGGTCCACGAACCCGTCCACCATCAGCACGACGATCTCGTCCACCTCGGGACTGGCCTCGAACGCCTCGATCGAACGCTCGATGATCGGCCGTCCCGCCAACGGCAGCAACTGCTTGGGTGAAGGGGCACCCATCCGTGAGCCGACCCCTCCGGCCAGGACCGCCGCGATCACGCGTGTGGGCATGCTTGAACCTTTCTCCTCGGGCCTCCGCTTCGCTTCGGCCCGTGTTCGGCGCCTTCGCAGAGGGATTCCTCATCCTCGTCCACGCCCGGCGCTCGTTCCGCCCCAGCGGGGTGGTGAGCGAGGTGTCTGTTGGGCCCCTTGCGCGTGATGGGGATTGCTGGGGGATCGGGCCGAGTGGGGGTGTGACCGGCGGTCGCGTCGGATCGACGGGACCGCCGGCCCGTCCGCGAACCATACGAATGAGGCGGGCGCGGCACGTGGTTGGCACGGTCTGTCCCATGCAGCGGTAACCTATGGACGCCTGTTGGGCGTGCCCGGTCGCTACCTCCTCTGATCCGGTAGCGGAGCCGGGCGCGGTGCGCGACTTCCCCGGTCGCCCGGATGCCCCCTCTTCCGGTCCGGTGAGGAACCGACCGGGCAGACGGTCGGTGCGCGCAGGCGAGTTCGTAGACGCGACGTCCGGCACATCGTGATCCGGACGATCTCAAACCTTGGAGGTGGCGGTGGCGTCAAGGACGCTGGCCGTCTGGGAGAACCGGAAGGTCGTCGGCCTCCTGGTCCGGCGCGACCTGAAGGTCAAGTACCAGCAGTCCGTGCTGGGATACGCCTGGACGATGTTGGAACCCCTCGCACTGACGTTGGTGTACTTCTTCATCTTCGGTTACGTGCTCCAGGCCGACCGCGGGATACCCGAGGACGCCAAGGCGCAGGGCGGCTACATCCTCTTCCTCGTCGCGGGCATCCTCCCGTGGACCACCTTCGGGGCGATCCTCAGCGAGGCCCCGCGCGCGATGATCACGCACTCGAAGCTGATCACCACCATGAAGGTCCCGCGTGAGATCTTCCCCATGGCCACCGTCGGCACCAAGTTCGTCGAGTACCTGCTGACCTGGCCGGTGCTGCTGATCTTCGTGTTCGCGCTGGGCGGCCGGTTCAGCTGGGAGGGCATGCTCTTCTGGCTGCCGCTCGCGATCGTGCTGACCTTCATGTTCGGGCTGGGCGTGACCCTGTTCCTGTCCGCGGTCAACGTGTTGCTCCGTGACGTGGAACGACTGACGCGTATCCTGACCCGGATTCTGTTCTACGGGTCGGCGATCCTGTTCCCGGCCACGATGGTCCTGCAATCGGGCGCCCCGGGTTGGGCGAAGACGATCTACGAGCTGAACCCGCTGATGGGTATCTTCCAGATGCACCGTACGGTGTGGTTCGCCGGATTCGAGGAACTTACGCCCAGTCCTCTCGCGTTGACCTCTGCGGTGGTCGGTTCCCTCCTGATGCTCGTCATCGGGTACTGGACGTTCCGGCGCCTGGAGATGTCCGTTCTGAAGGAGTTGTGATGGCGTCCACCTACGAGGCCGCGGTCGCCAGCGGTCCGGTCATCGAGGCCCAGGGCCTCGGTGTGAAGTTCGCCGTGAACCGCCGCCGCAAGCGGAGCCTCCGTGAGATGTTCATCCACGGCAACAAGCGCGACCCCAACGCCGAGGGCAACGAGTTCTGGCCGCTGCGCGACGTCTCCTTCGAGATCGGCAAGGGCGACTGCGTCGGCATCGTCGGCAAGAACGGCACCGGCAAGTCGACCCTGCTCAAGATGATCGCCGGGGTGCTCCTGCCCGACGAGGGCAAGGTGAGCGTGCACGGCAAGGTGGCCCCGCTGCTGGAGCTGCGCGCCGGGTTCAACGACAACCTGACCGGGCGCGAGAACGTGTACCTGGTCGGCTCGCTGCACGGCATGAGCGAGAAGGAGATCGACGAGCGCTTCGAGGACATCGTCGACTTCGCGGAGGTCAAGCCGAAGTTCATCGACACCCCGGTCCGGCACTACTCCAGCGGCATGAAGGTGCGCCTGGGCTTCGCGCTCATCTCCCAGCTGGAGCACCCGATCATGCTGGTGGACGAGGTCCTCGCGGTCGGGGACAAGGCCTTCAAGCGCAAGTGCTACGAGGCCATCGACCGCATGCTCGCCAACGAGCGCACCATGGTGCTGGTCTCGCACAACGAGAAGGACCTGCGCCGCTTCTGCAACCGGGGTCTGTACATCAAGGGCGGCGCGCTCGCCCTGGACACCGACATCGACTCCGCCCTGGCCGCCTACAACGAGGACACCAAGGCGGAGATCGAGGAGCGCAAGAAGAAGGACGCCGCCAAGAAGAAGCGCGCCGAGGCGGCGGAGAAGAAGGTCGAGGCCGAGGAGAAGGCCGTGGACCCCGCTCCGGAGGAGCCCAAGGACGGCAACGAGGGCAAGGACGGCGGACAGGCCGCCTGACTCACCCCTGAAAGAGCGCATCCCGGACTGTTCCGGAGGTGCGCTCTTTCGTGTCCGGAACTGTCCGTAAAGGCCGAAGAGGGGACGACGGGCACCATACGCGTGTCAGTGGTTGATTGTACACAGAGCGTGGGTGACGGTGACTCTCAGTTGATACTGGGAGGGCACGGACATGACTGGCACAGTGACGCGGGTGACCGCGCGCATGTTGGAGCGCAGGCACGTCACCCGTTCGGGGGTGACCCGGATCAGTCTCGTGGCGGCGGTCGCCGCGGCCGTCTGGTTCAGCCGGGCCGACGCCGTCGGCGCGGCGGCCGGATCGGCCCTGCTCGGGCTGGTCCTGTGCTGTGACGCCGTCCGCGCCCGGATGCGCGCCCACCGTCGGGACGCCCTCACCGTCTGGACGGTGTCCATGGTGGCGCCGCTCCGTGAGTACGTCGTCTACGTCGGCCTGGCGTTCGGGGCGGCCGCCGCCGGGTTCGCCAGCGCCTGGGGGTGGGCTGCTGGCGCGCTGATCGCCCTGGCCCTGCGTGACGCGCTCCTGGTGGCCCGCTCGGCCCCTCCCGCGTCCTCGAACCCGAATCCTCTCGCCCTGCCCTCACAGCGTCGTCCTGAGGGCCTCCGGCTGCCCGGTCCCAGGGTGCCACCGCCCCGGGACGGTTCCTCGGAGACCGTCACCCGGGTCCGGCCGGTGGCCGGGGCGGAGCCCGCCGAGACGTCCGAGAGCCTCTCCCTGATCCACCTGGCCCGGCGGATCATGGTCTTCGGCCAGCCGACCCGGTTCCTCGTCATCGCGGTCGCCACCGTCGCCTTCGACGCGCGGATCGCGTTCCTCAGCCTCGTGGTCGGCTGCGTCGTCGCGATCACCGGCGAACTGGTCGACCCCTCCTCGCGGGAGCCCCGTCCGTGAGCGCGGGGGAGACGCCCGCGCGCGAGAGGTTCCTGCCGACCGTCCCCGACCTCCGGTTCCTCCGTGATGACAGTCACATGGGGGCTCTGCTCGGAAGGGTGGCGCCGGGCCTCGCACCACCGCTGCTCACCACGGTCGCCGGGGCCGTCGTCGTGCTCGTCCTGATCGTGGCGGACGGGGGACGGCTGACAGGCATTACCCTGTTCGCACCGGTCGCTGCCCTGCTACTGTCCGGTCTGGCCTCGGGCCACCCCCACGACGGGCGGTACGACTGGCTCGTACCCCCGCTCCTGCGCGTCACCGAGTACAGCTACCTGGCGGTGGTCGGGCTCGCGTCCGGTGTGCCCGGTCTCCTGGTGTTCGTACTCTTGGTAACGATCGTCTGCCACCACCGTGACGACGTCGCTCGTCCCGCGGTCGGTGTGCGCCGGTCGGAACGGGTACGGCGCGCCGCGCTCGGCTGGGACGGCCGCATGCTCGTCATCGCGGTCGGGGGCGCGTTGTCCGCCCTCACCGCCGCCTACGGCATACTCGCCGCATACCTGGCGATCTTGCTCGTTCGCGAGGCCGTGC
The DNA here is from genome assembly GCA_018388625.1 of Nocardiopsis eucommiae. Classification (GTDB taxonomy): domain Bacteria; phylum Actinomycetota; class Actinomycetes; order Streptosporangiales; family Streptosporangiaceae; genus Nocardiopsis; species Nocardiopsis eucommiae. The sequence goes on from CP074402.1 coordinate 896,513, forward strand.
GCACCTGGAGCGCCACACCGGTGTCCGACGTCCGCGTCGGCACCGCGACGGAAGGCGGCGACGGCACCGACGTCCTGGGGGATCACCCGATCACCCGCCAGGGAGACGGGGGCCAACCGGCCGCCGGAACGAACGGGGAGGCGTGAGAGCCTCCTCGAACTAAGGAGGAACACGCCCTCATGCTCGGAATGGTTCTCGCCGCAGGCGCGGGGCGCCGTCTGCGTCCCTACACCGACACCCTGCCCAAGGCCCTGGTTCCAGTCGACGGCGAGACGACCATCATGGACATCTCGCTGCGCAACCTGGCCGCCGCCGGGCTCACCGACGTCGTCGTCGTGGTCGGTTACCGTGCCGAGGCCGTCGAGGAGCGCAAGGAGGCGCTGGAGAAGCGCCACGGCGTCAAGCTCACCCTCAGCTACAACGACAAGGCCGAGGAGTGGAACAACGCCTACTCCCTGTGGACCGCGCGTGAGTTCTTCTCCGAGGGCGTCCTCCTCGTGAACGGTGACACCGTCCACCCCGTGAGTGTCGAGGAAACGCTACTGGCCGCCCGGGGACCGGAACTCCTCCTCGCGGTGGACAACGTGAAAAACCTGGCCGACGAGGAGATGAAGGTGACCCTCGACGAGGACGGTCACCTCAGCACCATCACCAAGCTCATGGACCCCGCGACCGCCGCCGGTGAGTACATCGGCGCCACCCTCATCGAGGGTTCGCTGGCCCCGCGTCTGGCCGACGCCCTCAAGGCCACCTGGGAGCGCGACCCGCAGCTGTACTACGAGGACGGCTACCAGGAGCTCGTTCGGCGCGGCGAGAAGATCTCCGTCGCCCCCATCGGCAAGGTCGACTGGGTCGAGGTCGACAACCACGACGACCTGGCCAAGGCGAGGGAGATCGCGTGCCACTACTAGCCCGAATGCTTCCCTCCCCGCTGGCGATCGACGTCCGCAGGGGAGCCATCGCCTCGCTCGGGACCGTGCTGGCCGACCGCCGCATCGCGACCGAGGGACGCATCGCCGTGGCCGTGGGCCCGGGGCAGGGCGCGCAGATCGCCGCTGACCTGGACCTGCCGCAGTGCGAGGTCTTCCAGGTCGAGGAAGGCACCGTCGACGCCGCGACCGAACTGGGCAAGAAGCTGCGCTCCGGCGCCTACGAGGCCGTGGCCGGGATCGGTGGCGGCAAGACCATCGACGTCACCAAGTTCGCCGCGACCATGGCGGGCATCCCGATGGTGGCCGTGGCCACCAACCTGGCCCACGACGGCATCGCCTCCCCGTCAGCTCCCTGGAGCACGAGGGCGGCAAGCCGTCCATCGGCGTCACCATGCCCATCGCCGTGGTGATCGACGTCGACTACGTCCAGGCGGCCCCCTCGCACCTGGTCCGGTCCGGCATCGGTGACGTGGTCAGCAACATCTCGGCCATCGAGGACTGGGAACTGGCCGGGAAGGTGAACGGCGAGCCGGTCGACGGCATGGCGGTCACCTTCGCGCGCGTGGCGGCGGAGGCGGTCCTGCACCGTCCCGACTCCATCGACTCCGACGGGTTCCTCAAGGTCCTGGCCGAGGGCCTGGTGCTGTCCGGGATGGCCATGTCCGTCGCCGGTTCCAGCCGTCCGGCCAGCGGCGCCTGCCACGAGATCCTGCACGCCGTCACCCAGCTGTACCCGGGTACCAGCAACCACGGCGAGCTCGCCGGTCTGGGCGCGCTGTTCGCGTCCTACCTGCGGGTGAGGCACCTGGACTGGCCGCAGGCGCGGCTGGAGGAGATCAGGGACTGCCTGCTCCGCCACTCACTGCCGATCGTGCCCTCCGACGTGGGTCTCGACGAGGCCTCGTTCGCGCGTGCGGTGGCCCACGCCCCGGGCACCCGCCCGGGCCGGTTCACCATCCTTGAACACCTGAACCTCTCCGAGGACGAGATCGGGCGGAGTGTCGCGGACTATGTCGAAGCCGTCGGTCGCTGAGGTCCGCGCGGGCGGCCAGCCCGCGGGGATCAAGGAGCGCGTCAACGAGGAGCACTGGGCGGGCCGTCTCTACATGAGGGACGTCTCCCCGTACCTGTCGACCCTCTTCGTGCGGCTGCGCGTGCCACCGAACCCCATCACGTACCTGATGATGGTGTTCGGTGTGCTCGCCGGTGTGATCGTGGCCTTCGGCGGTCTGTGGTCGGCGGTCCTCGCCGCCGTGTTCGTGCAGGTCTACCTCCTGCTGGACTGCTCCGACGGCGAGGTGGCCCGGTACACGGGCCGCACCAGCGTGGCCGGGATCTACCTGGACCGCATCGGGCACTACGTGTCCGAGGTGGCCCTGCTCGTCGGCCTGGGCATCCGTGCGCAGGGCGAGTTCGAGTCGGGCGGCTGGGTGATCCTGGGCATGACCGCCGCGCTGGGGGTCGTCCTGATCAAGGCCGAGACCGACAACGTGGTGGTGGCCCGGGCCAAGGCCGGGCTGCCGGAGAACATCACCGAGGAGGCCATGCGGCCGAAGTCCTCGGGGCTGAGCCTGGCTCGCCGCCTGGCCTCGGCGCTGAAGGTCCACCGCCTGATCCAGGCGGTGGAGCTGTCCCTGATCGTGGTGGTGGCGGCCGTGGCCGACCTCCTCCTCGGGGACCTGCTGGCGACCCGCGTGCTGGTGGTGGCCTGTGCCGCCGTCGCGGTGCTGATGAGTTTCGCGCACTTCGTGAGCGTGCTCGCCTCCCGCCGCCTGGAGTAGCGGGAGCACCCACGTTCGACGTCACTGGCGGAGCCGTGGACGCTACCCCGTCCGCGGCTCCGTACACGTCGCTTTTATTCTTTCGTTAGTCTGTTTCTGCGAACGTTGACATGTGTCCACCTGTCAGCCGCACGACGTCCACTGAACGGTCGCAACCATGGCCACACCCGTGATCCCTCCATCGCAAGGCTCCGGCGCGCCCACGGCGCACGACAACCGTGCGCCCAGAGCCGAACGGAGCAGTTCCCAGGTGCCTGGAAAGCCCACACTGTCCTGCGTCCTGCTCACCATGGGCAACCGCCCGGCCGAGCTGCGGCGCGCGATCACGAGCGTGTTCGAGCAGCAGGACGCCGACGTCGAGGTGGTCGTCGTCGGCAACGGCGCCGACCTGCCCGAGCTGCCCGAGGGCGTCACCACCGTGCGGCTCCCGGAGAACGTGGGCATCCCCGCCGGACGTAACGAGGGCGTGCGGGCGACCAGCGGCGACGTGGTCCTGTTCCTGGACGACGACGGCTGGTACCGGTCCATGGACCTGGCCCGGCACGTGCGCGAGCGGTTCGCGGCCGATCCCGCGCTGGGCGCGCTGTCGTTCCGGATCGCGGACCCGGACGGCGGCCCCGACCAGCGCCGTCACGTGCCCCGGCTGCGCGTGGGCGACTCCCGTAAGTCGAGCGTGGTGACCACGTTCCTCGGCGGGGCGAGCGCCGTGCGGCGCACCGCCTTCGACGAGGGCGGCGGCCTGCCCGGCGAGTTCTTCTACGCCCACGAGGAGACCGACCTCGCCTGGCGGATCATGGACGCCGGGTACACGATCGAGTACGACGCCGACGCCGTGATGTACCACCCGGCGGTGGCGCCGACGCGGCACGAGAACTTCTACCGGCTCAACGCCCGGAACCGGGTGTGGCTGGCCCGCCGCAACCTGCCGTGGCCCCTGGCCTTCGCCTACCTGGGCACCTGGGTGGGGCTGACCGTTTTGCGCGAGCGCGACCGCGAGGCCCTGAGGTCGTGGTTCTCCGGTTTCCGTGAGGGCTGGCGCGAGGACGCGGGGCGGCGTACGCCGATCAGCTGGCGCACCGCCTGGCGGATGACCCGCGCCGGTCGTCCCCCGGTCATCTGACGGTTGGCCTCGGCCCGCGCGCGGGCCGAAGCCAACGGACACAGGGGTTCGGGGCGCCGGCGCGCACGGTGCCCGCCCCGTGGATCGCTCCCCAGGAGCCGGACCGACCTACTCGGTCCCACTCCTGGGGAGCGTTCGTGTGCGGGCCCGTGCACCCGGTCATCACCGGAGGCCGGCCAGACTGTTGCTTCTTGACAATAGTTGACGATGTGGGCATTGTTTTGCGGTGGGAGGGGCGCCGGACGGCGGCGGTTCACGCCGTGCGGAATCCCCGTCGCTCGTGCTCGGCCTCTCCGGTGTCACCGTCGACCCGGCTCGCCGACTCCTGGAAGGCGGCGAGACCCTCCAGCAGCATCGCCCGTTTCCTCGGGGGCATACGGGCGATCACGGTGTGGAGCTCCCGCTCCCTCCGGGCGCGAAGGTCCCGCATGAACGAGCGCCCGCTCTCGGTCAGCCAGACCCGCAGCTCACGACGGCTGTTGGGGCTGGAGGTCCTGTGTACGAAGCCGACCGCCTCCAGGCGGTCACACAGTCTGCTGACGGACGGAGGGGTGGAGCCCAGACGATCGGTGATGGTCCGCAGGTTCACGCCGTCCTCGCCGTCGAGGATGAACAGGACCTTGAGTTGGGACGCTGAGACCGGCGCTGTCGCCAACTCGCGCCCACGGCCCCACAGCACCTCCATCAGTTCGGTCGCCTCCGAGGCGGCCCGGGTGGCGTCATGTGCCTTTTCCTGCGATTCAGCGCTCACTTTCCAGCCTCACCACTCGCGGTTGTGAGTAGGACCCGTGCCCTGGTCGGCGGCCGGGTATCTCCAAGACCATAACGGAACGCCCGGTTCCGTGCCCGATCGCCGTCCCCTCCCGCAGATCGGGCGGGGGACGTCTACTCCCCTGACAGAAAACACAGGTTGACGACTTTGAACGGTTACGAGGCAGTCGTACGGGCCCTCCAGCAGGCCAGGCCCGACGGTCTGCTGACCGCGTTGCGCGCGGCCCTGACCGAGAACTTCGAGGCGCTGGCGGCGAACCTGCTGCTGGCCGACTACGGGATGACGTCCCTGTGCCACGTCACCGATCCGGGGAGGAGCCGCGCTGGCTCTCGCTCTTCAACAGCATCGAGGGGAGGGTCTTCGGCTCCCAGGAACCCATGGTCGAGGGTTTCCCCGGTGCCGGTCGCTCCGTGGTGCGCCTCCCCGTGACCCTCCGGGGTGACCGCACGGGGGTGCTCGTGGTCGAGCTGCCCACCCCCGAGCCGACCCCGGAGTCGATCAGGGAACTGGAGCGCGTCGCCCGCGCCCTGGGGCACGAACTGCTCGTCGCGGAGAGGGACACCGACCACTACCGCGTCCTACGGCGCCGGGGCCGACTCACCCTGGCGGCGGAGATCCAGTGGGACCTCCTGGCGGGACGGGCCTACGAGTGCCCGGAGTACGCGCTGGGAGCCCAGCTGGAGCCCGCCTACTCCATTCGGGGCGACAACTTCGACTGGTCGGCCGGGGAGAGCGCCTGCTGCTCGGCGTCACCAACGGCATGGGGGAGGGCATCGAGGCGTCCCTGCTCACCAGCCTCGCGGTGAACGCCCTGCGCAACGCGCGCCGGGCCGGGGTGCCGTTGGCCGACCAGGTCGCACTCGCCGACAAGGCCGTCTTCGCACAGCACCAGGGAGAGCTCTACCTGGACCTGCTGCTGCTCTCCTTCGACCAGGCCACGGGGAGGTCGAGGTCGTCGACGCGGGGTCCCCGCGCCTGTACCTGCTGCGGGACGACGCGGTGGCGCACTTCCCGTTCGACGCCCAGATGCCGCTGGGCATGGCGGAGGACACCGTCTACACGACCCAGCGTTTCACCGTCCAGCCGGGAGACCGGCTGGTCTTCGTCAGTGACGGGGTCTTCGACGCGTCGGGGCGCGGCCGCGAGACCTTCGGCCACCGTTCGCTGGCCCGCTCCATCCTCGCGACGCGGCTGTTGCCCGCGGCCTCGGTCCCCCAGGAGATTCTGCGCCATCTCAGCGGATACCGTCGAGCGGAGAGAAGCGAGGACGACGCACTGGTGGTGTGCCTGGACTGGCGCGGCAAGGACTGAGCTCCGACGGGCGGACGGCGCCGGAAACGGTGCAGGAAACCGACCCCGGCCGGGACATTCTGGTAGACAGTTGTCGGGCGACAAACGATCGAGGACGGAAACGACATGACCGACGACTCCCCGACGGGGAACGCGCCGCGGACCGTGGCCCGTGTCCTGCGGGACAGGAGCGAGCAGATCGCCCAGCGCTGGGCGGACCTGCCGCTGTTCCAGGCGGTCTTCACCGTCACCCGGGACGAGGCCGTGGAGGCCTGCCACTCGGTGCTCGAATCCCTGGCCCAGGTGGCGGAGACCGGACGGGTCGACGACATCGAGGCCCCCGGTTTCGGAACGATCCGGCAACAGTTGGCGGCGATGAGCGCCTCCCGGAGCCGGTCCGGGCTCTCCGTCGGTCAGATCGACCGTGAGGTCGGCGCGCTCGGGGCCGCCCCGGTCGAGATCCTGGAACGCGAGGCCGAGGACGCCGACGGACGCGACGTGCTGCTCGCGCGGCTGCTGTGGACCGAGCTGCTGTCCACGTTCAGGGTCGTCGTCATCGAGACCACCCTCCAGGAGAACCGGGAGATCGTCGACCGCCAGCGCCAGCAGCTGATGGAGATGGGCACCCCGGTGATCAAGCTCTGGGACCGCCTGGTGGCCGTTCCGCTGATCGGCATGCTTGACAGCGCGCGCAGCCAGGTCGTCATGGAGAACCTCCTGGAGGCCATCGTCGAACACAACGCGAACATGGCCATCCTCGACATCACCGGTGTGCCCACGGTCGACTCGCTCGTCGCCCAGCACCTCATGAAGACCGTCGCCTCCGCCCGCCTCATGGGGGCCGACTGCGTGATCTCTGGTATCCGGCCCGCCATCGCGCAGACCATCGTCCAGCTCGGACTCGACCTCGGCCCGGTCACCACCCGGGCCACCCTCGCGGACGCGCTGGAACTCGCGTTGGAACGGCAGAACACGAACGTCCAGGGGCTCCCGCCCCGCGCCTGACTCACCGATCGGACCCGCCCGTGCAGCCTGGAGCATCCCCCGTCCCCGTCCTGGACCTGGGTGGCATCCTGCTCATCAGTATCCAGGGAGAACTCCTCGACCACGCCGCCGTCGACCTGCGGACGGACGTGACCCGCGCCGTCGCCTCGACGGGGGCCCGGGGGTCATCATCGACATCAGCGGACTCGACATGGTCGACTCCTTCCTCGCCCGGGTCCTGGCGGAACTGGCCGCGGGAGCCCGGCTCCTCGCCGCCCAGGCGGTGCTCGTGGGTATGCGCCCGAGCGTCGCCATCACCCTGGTCGAACTCGGTCTCGCGCTGCCCGGGCTCGACACCGCCCGGACGGTCTCGGAAGCGGCGGCCCGCTTCGGGATCGAGATCCGCGACACCGCACCACGGACGGCCGCCAGGGGCACGGACTGGAACGAGACGTGAGCACCGACGAGCGCACCTCCTTCCGTCTGCCGGTCCGCAACGACGCGGACCTCATGACGGTGCGCCAGCGCGTGCGCGGCCTCTCCCAGGAGCAGGGGTTCGGCCTCGTCCAGCAGACCAAGCTCGTCACCGCCGCCAGCGAACTGGCCCGCAACACCCTGATCCACGGCGGGGGCGGGAGCGTGACCGTGGAACTCTCCACCGACGGCGACGGTCGGACCGGCATCACCCTGGTCTTCTCCGACGAGGGACCCGGCATCCCCGACATCGCCCTCGCCCTGCGTGACGGGTACTCGACGGCGGGCGGCCTCGGCATGGGGCTGAGCGGTTCCAAACGGCTGGTCGACGACTTCGAGGTCGAGACCACACCGGGAGAGGGCACCGCCGTCACCGCCACCCTGTGGTCGGGCCCGCCGCTCAACGGACGCCGATGACCAGGGTCTGGGACGTGACGGTCAGCGACTCCACGCTGGTCCGCCGGGCGCGCGAGGCGGCCGAGGCGGCGGCCGCCGCCTCGGGGCTGGACCCCGAACGCGCCGGGGACGCCGCCCTGGTGGCGACCGAACTGGCCACCAACGCGGTCAAGTACGCGGGCGGGGGCAGACTCGTCGCCGAGATCTCCCGTGACCCGTGGGGCAACGCCCAGGCCCTCCAGATCCTCGCCCTCGACCACGGGCCGGGCATCCGTGACGTGCGGCGGGCCATGACCGACGGCTTCACCACGGGGAGCTCTCTCGGCACCGGCCTGGGCGCGTGCCTCCGGGCCTGCGACTACTTCGCGGTGGACAGCGTCCCCGGGCAGGGCACCCTGGCCCTCGCCCGGATCGCACCGCAGGGGGCCCGTGAGGCCTTCGCCTCGGGCGCCGTGACCGGGGACTGCACCTGCCGCTGGGAGGCGCGCCCGAGTCCGGCGACGGCCTCGCCTTCCGCAGCGCCTCGGGTCACCGGACCGTCATGCTGGCGGACGGCCTCGGGCACGGCCCGGCGGCGGCCGAGGCCAGCGACCTGGCCGCCCGGACGGTGCGGAGCAGGGCGGGTGACAGACCCGAGGACCTCCTGCGGTTCCTGCACTCGGAGCTGAGGTCGAGCCGTGGCGCGGCCGTGGCCGTGGCCGACATCGACGAGTCGGCGCACCGGCTCAGCTTCTGCGGGGTGGGCAACATCGGTGCGCGGCTGTACAGCCGTGGCGGTTGGGAGACGCTCCTGTCCCGCCCCGGGATCGTCGGAGCCTTCGGCCTGCGCACGCCGGTGCCGCTGCACCGGGAGTGGCACCCGGGCGACCTCCTGGTGCTCTGCACCGACGGGCTGCCCAGCCGGTGGTCTCCGGAGGGGATCGAACGCCTGGCCGACCTGGACGCCGCGCTGATCGCCGCACGGGTGTTCCGGGACGCGGGCAGTGCCGCCCGCCCCCTGCGGGACGACACCGCCGTCGCCGTCGTGCGGCACACCGGACGCCTCCAGGGGGTGAGGACATGAGACACCGTCTCCTGAACGAGCGCGTGCGCTCGGCCGTCGACGTGGCGCTGGCCCGTGCCCGGGTCGGGCACGTCCTGCGCGCGGACGGTGACGTCAAGGAGAGGGGCGCGGACCTCCTGTCCGCCACCACCGAACACGCCCTGGACCGGGTCAGCGCGGGCCGGGCCGCCGTCGTGCGGCTGGAGGCGTCGGGGGACCTCCGTGAACTACGGGCCAGTGTGCTCGGGGACGGTACGGAGCCGGACGGAGCCTGGTCCCGCACCCTGGTCCTGGACGGTCCCTTGCCGGACACCGCCCTCGAACCACCCGAGTCCGAGGTCGAACTGCTGGTCGCGCAGCAGTTGGACGACGACCGGCACCAGAGGAGGCTGTCGGGGCTGGCGACTCAGCGGGCCCGGGAACTCGACTCCCACCAGCGGGAACTGGAGGAGACCAACCTGGGTGTGCTGGCCCTGCACGCCGAACTCGCCCAGGCCAGCGACGAACAGCGCAGACTGCTGCGGGCGGAGCGGGCCGCCAGGGACGAGGCCGAGACGGCGCGGAACCGGCTCACCTTCCTGTCCGCAGCGAGCGCGCAGCTCATGGCCACCCTCCAACGCTCGGAGATCTACGGGCGTCTGGAGAAGCTGCTGATCCCGGTCCACGCCTCCGCCGTGGACCTGTGGGTGGTCGAGGAGGGCTCGCTGGTGCCCCTGGAGGGGTCCGGGAGCGGCGCGCCCCGGACGCCGCGGTCCGTGCGGTCGCGGAGCGGCGTCCCGTGCGCGGCGAGGCGACACCCGACGGCCTGGTCGGTACCGCCTTCCCGTTCCTCCTCGCGTCCCGCTCGCTGGGCGCCATGGTCCTGCACCGGACCGACGGAGCCGTCCCCGACGACGACGTCATGCTCGGGGAGCTGGCGCGGCGGGTGGCCACGGCGATGGACAACGCCCAGCGCTTCGAGCACGAGCGGGACACCGCGGCGGCGCTCCAACGCGCCATGCTGACCCGGCTCCCCGGCTGCCGGGGATGGAGCTGACCGCGCGGTACCTGCCCGCCGAGGACGGAATGAACGTGGGCGGCGACTGGTACGACGTCTTCCCGGTCGAGGACGGCGAGTACGTCGGGGTGGTCGGTGACGTCACCGGTCACGGTATCCATGCGGCGGTCACCATGGGCCAGCTGAGGACGGCCCTGCGCGCCTACTCGGTCCACGAGCGGAGTCCGGCCGCTCTCCTGGGGCTCCTGCACCGCCTGCTGGACCGGTTGGAGCCGGACCTGTTCGCCACGGCGGTCATCGTCCGCTTCCGTCCGGGCGACCCCCACGTGACACTGGCGTCGGCGGGGCACCCGCCACCGCTGCTGCGCGACGCTTCGGGGGAGGCGGCTCCGGTCGAGGCGGACTCGGGCGGAATGCTGGGCCTGCCCATCGACCTCACCTTCACGGACAACCGCGTGGAGGTCCCCCCGGGAGGCGCCCTGCTGCTGTACACCGATGGTCTGGTCGAGCGGCGGGGCGAGCCCATCGACACCGGGATCGCCCGGCTGCGGGCGTGCTTCGGGGACGCGTCGCGACGCTCCCGGGGGCCGAGGAGGCCGCGGACCGGCTGCTGGCCTCGGCGCTGCGCGGGCACGCCTGCGACGATGACGTGTGCATGCTGGTGCTCGGGCCCGTGCCGCCCGCGGAATGACGAAGGGGCGGGATGCCGTGTGTGGGCACCCCGCCCCTTTCCCTCACCGAGGATCAGATCTCGGTGACTGCGGCCTCGTAGTCGAGGCGGGGGAGACGGTCGAACCACGCGTCGGGGCCGGGGCGACCGATGTTCATGACGACCAGCGGGGTCTGGGTGGAGTCCGCGCCGAAGAGGTCCTCGCGCAGGCCCTCGGCGTCGAAGCCGGTCATCGGCCCGGCGGCCAGACCGGCGGCGCGCACACCGACGATCAGGTAGGCGACCTGGAGGAACGCGTTCCGCATGGCCATGTCCTCACGGGCCTCGACCGGCATACCGGAGAAGTTCTCACGGGCGTCCGGGAGGACGGGGAAGGTCGTGGGGAAGTGCTCGTGGAAGGAGCTGTCGGCCGACAGCACCAGGGCCAGCGGGGCCGTGGCGGTCTTGGGGGCGTTGTTCCCGGCCATGTGCCTGACGAGGCGCTCGCGGGCCTCTGGCGAGCGGACGGCGGTGACCCGGAGCGGCTGGTTGTTCATCGCCGTGGGGCCGTACTTGACCAGGTCGTAGATGGCGCGCAGCTGCTCGTCGGTCACCGGTTCGTCGGTGAAGGTGTTGGCGGTGCGCGCGCTGCGGAACAGAAGGTCCTGCGCGTCCTTGGCCAGAACGAGGGCGTCACTCATAGGGAAACCTCAGCTGTGCTCGTGCGGTTCAGGGCATGCCGCTGGGGGCCGGCTACCGGGCACAACCTGGTTTGCCAGGAAGATATTTCAACAGAGAACCATTGGTGAGCTCACTCACTCCACGAGCGGCGCCGGACGTCGACCGCTCGGCCGCCGACCGCTCGGTCGCGGCACGCGCTGGCGCGGTATCGTCGGCCTCGGCCCGTTGGCCTCGGTGACCCACTCCTCCAGCTGCTTGACGAACATGCGCGCCTGCACCGGCCAGTGGAACGAGGTCCGCGCGATCCGGTGACCGGTACGTGCGAACTCCTCACGCTGGCCCGGGTCGTCGCGGAGCTCCAGCACCGCGCGGACGGCGGCGGACGGGTCCTCGAACGGGACCACCAGACCCGCCGGGCCCTCCGGGCGCTGGGTCACCAGGGCCCGCGCCATCGGGTTCGGTGAGGTGACCACCGGCAGCCCGTGGGCCATGTACTCCACGACCTTGGTGGGCAGGGAGTGCCGGTAGTTGTCGGTGTCGTGCAGCAGGCTGATCCCGGCCAGGGCACCCGCGGCCATGCGCAGCGCCCGGTCGTTGGGCACGAACCCGTACCAGTGCAGCGCGTTCTCCTGGTGGGCGTCCCGCAGCAGCGGCCGGATCTCGTGGTCGGCGCCGCCGATGACCTCCAGGCGCACCCCGTGGTCGCGCAGCCGTCGGCCCATCTCGATCAGGTCGTGGGCGCCCCGGGCCCTGGAGAGCTGGCCCAGGTAGACGACCCGGTCGTCGCCGGGCGGCCGGAGCGGGGTGTCGGGGACCTCGGTGGTGTTGGGAACCACCGGATGGGCGCCCCGGAAGCGGGGCCGGTACCCCTCCTCGGCCAGCAGCAGGCGCATCCTGCGCTCCGCGCGGCGCTCGAAACCGCGCACGACGGAGCCGAGCGGTCTGCGGAGCCGCTCCGGGATCCAGGACTTGGTGAGGAGCGCGGCGGGGGTGTCCTCGTGCACGTCCCACACCGTCACCGGGCGCTTGGACGGCAGGGCCAACAGCAGCTCGGGGTCGTGGAAGAGCAGGAGGTCGGCCTGCGGAGCCAGGCGTGCCAGCGCGGCCCGGGCGGCCCTCAGAGAGGACAGTCGGTCACGGCCCGAGGCTCGGGGGACGTCCACGGAACGCACCTGGTCCCAAGGGGTCACTCCGCACTCCCGGAACGGGGCGACGTACGTCACGGTGTGTCCGGCGTCCACGAGGGCGCGGATCTGTCGGTGCAGGATCCGGGCGTCCTCGGGGTGGTGCACAATCGTGGCCACAAGCGCGTGCATCGAGATCACCTACGTATGTCACCAGTTGGTACGACTTGTCCGTATTACGATGATCCGCTGTGAGGGTGCGGTATCAGCTGTGCGACACGCTATTCACCTGCGGAAACCGCCCGAGGAAAGCCGAGTGGACGCGTGGGGTGCATCCGGTGAACCCTTGGCTGGGTCACGGTGAACGCACGAAGGCACGCCGCCGAACGCGCGATGGCGTCCGAAGCGACGTGCCTTGGTGGTCCCGGGTCTACCGGGCCGTTCAGAGGACCTGGACACCCTCACGCTGCACGCGACGGCGCGCCTGTGAGGGAACCTCGGCCACGGCCTCGGCGTCCGGGTCGGAGCGCCGCAGGACACCGCGGGTGTCCAGCAGCAGCCGCGCGTACTCGGTGAGCAGCTTGGGCCGGTAGTCGGCGTGGTCCGTGAGCAGGACGGTCAGGTCGGCCTCGGCCATCGCCCGCTCCAGGTCGGTGGAGCGCGGGACGTCCACCCCGTCCACCTGCCAGGAGTCCACGTGCGGGTCGTGGTAGGTGAGCGTGGCGCCCTTGGCCGCCAGCTTGCGGGCCACCGGACGCGCGGGCGACTCGCGCTGGTCCGCGATGTCGGCCTTGTAGGTGACGCCCAGCAGTAGGACCTTGGACCTGGAGAGCGCCAGGCCGGACTCGTTGAGCAGTTCCTGCGCGCGCTGGGTCACGTACGCGGGCATCCGGCCGTTGATCTCCTGGGCCAGCTCGACGAACCGGAACGGGTAGCCGAGCGTCTTGACCTTGTAGGAGAGGTAGTTCGGGTCGATGGGGATGCAGTGGCCACCCACGCCCGGACCCGGGTAGAACGCCTGGAAGCCGAACGGCTTGGTGGCGGCCGCCGAGATCGAGTCCCACAGGTCGATGCCGAGCTCCTGGCAGAAGACGGCCATCTCGTTCACCAGCGCGATGTTCACGTGCCGGTAGGTGTTCTCCAGGAGCTTGGCCATCTCGGCCTCGCGGGTGCCGCGCGCCCGGACCACGGTGTTCACGAAGTTCCCGTAGAACGCCGCGGCCGCCTCGCCGCACTCCTCGGTCAGGCCGCCGACCACCTTCGGGGTGTTGGCGACGCCGAAGGTCGGGTTGCCCGGGTCGATGCGCTCGGGCGAGAAGGCCAGGTGGAAGTCGGCACCGGCGACGAGGCCGGACTCCTCCAGCAGCGGCCGGACGACCTCCTCGGTGGTGCCCGGGTAGGTCGTGGACTCCAGGATCACCAGGGTGCCCGGGGACAGGTGCGCGGCGATGGCCCTGGAGGCCGAGGTGACCGCGCCCAGGTCCGGGCCGCCCTCCGGGGAGAGCGGCGTCGGTACGCAGATGACGATGGTGCGGGCCGTGGCGAGGCACGCGGGGTCGGTGGTCGCGCTGAACCCTCGGGCCAGCATCGAGGCGACGTCGTCCGTCGACAGGTCGTCGATGTGCGACACGGACTCGTTGAGACCGTCGACCACTCTCGTGCTCACGTCGAATCCGGTCACCCTCAGTCCCGCCGAGACGGCCTCAGCCGCCAACGGGAGACCGACGTAACCGAGGCCGAGGACGACGAGGTCGCTGGCCGAACCGGAGCTCTGCTCGGGGACAGGGACTGGGTTGGAGGCTGCGGCATCCACTTCGCGGTCACACTCGCATTCATTTCGTGAACGGGCGCAAATAGTCGAGGACTGCCATGGATCCACCATTCGGAGTGCTGGACGTCCGAGTGTAGGTAGACGTCGTCCCCGGTTACGGGATCTGTCCTGGTTCGGACATTTTTCGAATAAGAACCCGATACGCCTGGCTGTAGCGGTATGCGGCCTCGGTCCACGTTCGGTTGGCTCCGACACGCTTCTGACCAGCTTGACCGTAGGACGTCCGCTTTGGATGACTGTAGGCGAGATTTGTGAGGACATCAGCTAGACGTGCCGATTCGCCCGCCGGAATTAACTCACCGGACACCCCCGGTTCCACGATCTCTCGCAGTGCGGGAAGATCACTCGCGACAACAGGAAGCCCACCAGCCATGGCCTCCACCGGCTTCAGCGGTGTCACCAAGCGGCACACGCGTTCATCAAGTCGTGGCACGGCGAAGACGTCCAGCGCGGCGTGGTGATGGCGGACCCGGTCGGCGGGGACCCGCCCCGGGAAGTGCGCCGCGCCCTCCAGCCCGAGCCGCCGGGCGCGGTCACGCAGCGTGGCCAGATCCGGCCCGTCACCGACCACCAGGGCGTGGGCCCGTTCGCCCCGATCACGCATGACCGCGACCGCGTCCAGAAGCACGTCCAGCCCCTCGTAGCCGAAGCAGCTCGTGGTGGTGCCCACCACGAACTCGTCCGGCCCGATCCCCAGCCCGCGGCGGACCTCCGCACCCGACGGCAGCGGCTCCAGGAACGACTCGTCCACGGCGTTGGGGACCACCAGCAGACGCTCCCGGGGCACCCCGCGCGCCTCGATGTCGGCCCGCATGGTCTCCCCGAGCGTCACCACGAGGTCGGCGGCGAGCATGCACTCCGTCTCGCTGGCGCGTTCGGCCTGGTAGAAGGCGTCGTCCACACTGCGTGACGGGTCCCGGGACAGCCAGGACTCCTCCAGGAACCCCCGGACCTCGTAGACCACCGGCAACCCGAACCGGCGTCCCAGCTCCAGGGCGAGCCGCGCGTTGTGGTGGTTGCTGGCCGCGTGCAGCACGTCCGGGCGCACCGCCGCCACCAACTCCGAAGCCAGCCGCAGCCCCGACTCCAGTTCGTCGACGTGGTCCCGGGGCGCCGCCCACGGCAGGAGCCGGTGGTAGGCCACCCCGTCCAGCCGCACCAGCGTGCGCGGATCCGGGACCCCCTTGGTCAGCGGATACCCGGCCCGGGTGGCCACGTGCACGTCCATCCCGGCCTCCCGCTGCGCCACCGCGATCCGGTGCGTGCGCTGCGTGTAGCCCGCGTTGGTGTGCGGAAGCGCGTTGGTGACCAGATGCAGCACCCGGATCCCCGCACCGGGCCTCCCCGGGTCGGCCGCCACCCGCCAGCGCCCGCCGTCATCCGCGCCGGTGGCCGGTCGCTGAGCGTTCACCGTGTCGTCAGGCCGCGTTGGCGCACCGCGGGTTAACGTGAACCCGTGACGGTCAGGCGAAACGGACGGGGACGCGGGGACGGCACGTCCCGTGGCCAAAGCGGTCCGGTACTCCGCCGAGGTCCTGTGCGGCCCCGGGGGAAGACGTTCGGCCAGGTCACGAGCTGTGTCGGCGTCACCGGCGGCGAGGGCGGCCGCGACCAGGCGCCCCACCCTGCGGGGCGAGGCGTTCGTGGCGGCGGACAGCAGCACCTCGCGTGCCTCCTCGCGCCGTCCCTGGTCCCACAGGGAGTAGGCACGCGGCAGCGCGCCCGAACGGGCGGACACGGCACGCGCCGAGGTCCGTACCGGGCCGGGCATCAGCCGCAGCGCCAGCAGCGGCAGGCGGGCCGGATCGGAACGCAGGTGGTGCCAGGCCAGCGACGCGGTGAAGGTCACCGCCCTCGGCCAGAGGACGCGCGAACGCGGAACACGGGGTTCGGAAATCTGGGAGTCATGCACGGTCAGTCACACAACCACGTGGACGTGGCCGGATGGTGACAACACGGCGACACGGACGGGACGGCTGGGGCAAAGAACTCCGTCACCCGGACCGTGCGCACCGACCGCCCGGCCGGACCCCGGCCCACACCAGCACAGCAGACACCCCCACCAGAAGCAGAAGGAAACAGCCGTGGCAACGAGTGCGCCTCTTGGCAGCCAGGACACCGGGATCGTGCACGTGGTCGGGGCCCGCCCCAACTTCGTGAAGGCCGCTCCGGTCGTCTCCGCCCTGCGCGGGCGGGGCGCGCACCAGACGGTCCTGCACACCGGTCAGCACTACGACGACCGCATGTCCGCCGTCTTCTTCCGGGACCTCGGCCTGCCCACGCCGGACGTCGACCTCGGGGTCGGCTCCGGTTCGCACGCCTCCCAGACCGCCGCGCTCATGGTCGGCCTGGAGCGCGAGTTCACCGCGAACACGCCCGGGATGGTCGTGGTCTACGGCGACGTGAACTCCACCGTCGCCGCCGCCCTGGTCGCCGCCAAGCTCGGCGTCCCCGTCGCGCACGTCGAGGCGGGCCTGCGCTCCTTCGACAACACCATGCCCGAGGAGATCAACCGGCGGGTCACCGACCAGCTCAGCGACCTCCTCTTCGCGACCAGCCCCGAAGCCGTCGGTCACCTGGCCACCGAGGGCATCTCCCCGGACCGTGTCCACCTCGTCGGCAACCCGATGATCGACACGCTCCTGGGCAACCTCGACCGCTTCGACGCCGACGCCCTGCGCGCCCGACTCGACCTGCCCGAACGGTACGTGGCCGCGACCCTGCACCGGCCCGCGAACGTCGACGACCCGGCCAACGTCGCCCTCCTCACCGAGCGGCTGCACGAGATCGCGGACCGCACCGACGTGGTCATGCCGGTGCACCCCGCGGCAAGGCCGCCTTCGACCGCGCCGGGCTGGGCGACCACCCGCGCGTGCGCCTGCTCGAACCACTCGGATACCTCGACTTCGTCGCCCTCACCCGGGGCGCCGCCGCCGTGGTCACCGACTCCGGAGGCGTCCAGGAGGAGACCACGATCCTCGGGGTCCCCTGCCTGACCCTGCGACCCAACACGGAACGCCCGATCACCATCACCCACGGCACCAACCAGCTGGTCACGGAGGCCGAGCTCCTCCAGGCCCTCGGCAAGGTCCTGGACGGACGGACCGAGGAACGGTTCGGTGACGTGCCACCGCTGTGGGACGGCCGCTCGGGCGAGCGCATCGCCTCCGTCCTCACCCAGTGGTCGCGGTGAGCGGCCGTGTCCCCTCCGCGCGGGCGCCCCCGGCACCCGGACCACACCACGGACACCCCGGTGTCCCGACCCGAGGTTTCCCGAACCGAGCACAAGGTGGCAGACCGTGAAACGGCGTGAACAGAGCCAGACCGAACAGCTTCGGCAAGCCCTGGCCGAGCGCGAGGCCCAGCTCCAGGAGGCCCAGGCCCGCCTGGCCTCGCTCGAGGGGTCGACCTCCCTCCAGGTGGGTCGCGCACTCACCGCCGCCGCCAAACGGCCCGGCCGCTCCCTGGTCAGGCTCCCGCGCGACCTCTACCGGCTGTGGCGCCGCAGCGGCGCCACCAACCACGCCCAGCGGCGCGGAGTCGAGCCGGTCCGCTCCTTCGACGCCGACCGTCAGGAGGCCCGCCTCCTCACCGGTCTGAGCGGAGGCCGCGAGGACCTGCTGGTGGTCGCCACCGTCCTCGGCCCGGCCGTGGAGAAGGCCGTGGACCCCTACCTCCGCACGGTGCCGCTGCGCCCGCACGACGCCCAGATCGTCATGGACGCGGTCGACGTCGACCTGCTCCTGGTGTCGTCCTCCGCCGCCGCGCCCGGCTCTCCCTGGGCCCACGTGGGCGACCCCGCCGCCGTCGACCGCACCCGCGCCCTGCACTGGGTGCTGGAGTCCGCGGCCGCACGCGGTATCCCCACGGTCCTGCTCGACGACGCACCGGCCCCGCCCGCCCTGCGCCAGCTCGGCTTCGACCGCGTGCACAAGGGCGACGCCGGGGTGCCGCTGCACCAGTTCAACCCGGTGGCCGCCGAACTCGTCTCCGGACCCGAGGCCGTCTTCGTCCGTACCTCCCCGGACCAGCCGGTCCCCGACGTCCTGGTGGACCTCGGCGCGGGTGTGGTGGACGCCGACTCCCCGGACCTGCCCGACGCCCTGCGCGCGGCCAACGTCGCCGTGATCCCCGAGTCCGGCCACGGCGACCTGCGCCTGCGCCGCCGCGCCTGGGCCTGTGGCACCCGGGTGGTCTCGCACCCGGCCGTGCCCGCGCCCGACACCGAGGACCTCGCTGTCACCGTGCCACGGCTGCGCGCGGAGCCACCCACGCCCCGCGAGGTGCGGGCCATGCTGCGCCAGGTGTTCCTCGACGAGGCGGCCCCCGTCCGGCTGGCCGCCCTCCTGGAGGGTCTCGACTTCGCGTCGGGCACCCCCGGCACCGAACTCCCGCTGAGCGGCAGGGGGTCGCCGTCCTGGCGGACCCGGCCTCCGAGGCCGAGGCCGAACGTCTCGCCGCCGACCTCCTCGGCTCACGCCTGCGCCCCGCCGAGGTGGTCGTCCCCGACACCGCCGCGCGCATGCCCGGGGTCCAGCGCCTGCGGGCCGAGGGCCTCACCGTGCGCACCGTCCGCTCGACCGCGCCCGACACTCCCGAGGAACTCACCCGGGAGGGCACACGCTCCCAGGTCGGCGGGTTCGAACCGGAGCATTGGGCGGCCCTGGCCGAACGGGCCACCTCACCGTGGTCGCACCTGTGGACCGGCCCGGTCGGCCGCCACCGCCTGGCCGACCTCGCCTGCGCCGCCGAGTGCTCGGACGCGGACGCGGTCGGCACCCCCGACTCCGACGACCCCGGGGTCCCGGGCCTGGGGGAGCGGGGCTTCTTCGACCGCGACACCGGGGGCAGACAGTACGTGTTCGTCACCTCCGTCACCCCGGAGCTGGCGCGCACCGACCTCCTGCGCCGGGGCTGGCTCCCGGCGGAGTGGAACCGGCGCGGTACCCGGCTCCTGGCCCTGGGCCCGGACCACGGCTCCGGCACCGACGGCGACAACGAGGGACCCGCCCACGCCGACGCCTCGACGGGCGCGGTCGGTTGACCACCCCGACGACGCCCGACCAGTCGTCGGCCGGTCCGCCCCCGACGGACGCGCGCGGCGCGGTAGTACGCAAGACTCGGGCCACCCATCAGCATCCGAAGGGAAGAACGTGAGCACAGCTCCTCCGCGCGCACTCTTGTACGGGGACGTGGACCTGAACATCATCGACGGCTCGGCGATCTGGGCGCAGTCGATGGCGCAGGCCCTGGCGGCGGCGGGTTGCGAGGTCACCCTGCTGCTCAAGGCCCAGGTCCGCACCGACCGGCTGACGGCGCCGCTCACCGCGACCCCCGGGGTCAGACTGATCCGCCCCTACGAGGACAAGCTCCTGTCCGACCTCGGACCGCGCGGCCTCACGCCCGAGCAGGCCGTGGAGCTCATGGGCGGGCTGCACTCACGCAGGCCCTTCGACCTCGTCGTGGTCCGGGGCCGCCGACTCGCCGGTCTGGCCGCACAGGAGGAGAGCCTGTCCGGGAAGCTGTGGACCTACCTCACGGACTTCCCGCACAGCGTCGGGGAACTCTCCGCGACCGCCACCGCCGAGCTCACCGACATCGCGCTGGCCTCACGGTTCGTGCTCTGCCAGACCGAGGAGCTGCGGGCCTTCCTGGAGTCCACGGTCCCCGCCGCCTGTGGCCGTTCCGTCCTGTTCCCGCCCGTCGCGGTGGTGCCCGAGGGCATCGCCGCCGACGGCCGGACCCGCGCGCGCACACGCCTGGCCTACACCGGCAAGTTCGCGCCCCGCTGGAACACCCTGGAGATGACCGGCCTGCCCGAGGAGCTGGCCCGCCTCGGGGTGGACTCCGAACTGGTGATGATCGGTGACAAGATCCACGCCGAGCCCGCCGACTGGGCCAAGCGCATGCGCAGGGCCCTGGAGAGCACCCCGCACGTGGACTGGCGCGGCGGCATGGCGCGGGTCGACGCCCTCCGCCAGTCCGCCGAGTGCGACTTCGGACTCTCCTGGCGCGACCCGGACATGGACGCCAGCCTGGAGCTGTCCACCAAGGTCCTGGAACTGGGCGCGCTCGGCCTGCCCGTGGTCCTCAACCGCACCCCCATGCACGAGGCCCTGCTCGGCGCCGACTACCCGCTGTTCGCCGGTGAGGACACCGGTTCCGTGGCCGCCGTGATCGCCCGCGCCTACCACGACCGCTCCGTCTACGCCGAGGCCGCCGAACGCTGCCGCGCCGCCGCCGCGAACCACACCCTGGAACGCGCGGCCGAGCGCCTGCGCGGATACCTGGCCGAGGCCATCCCCGCCGCTCCCGAGGGCACCGACCCCGAACGTCCGCTCAAGGTGGTCATCGCCGGGCACGACCTCAAGTTCTTCACCCGCCTGGCCGAGTACCTGGACTCGCTGCCCGGCCTGGACGTGCGCATCGACGAGTGGGAGGGGCTGAGCACCCACGACCAGTACCGGTCCCGGGAACTCGCCGCCTGGGCCGACGTGGTCATCTGCGAGTGGTGCGGTCCCAACGCGCTCTTCTACGCCAAGTGGAAGCGCCCGGACCAGCGGCTGATCGTCCGTCTGCACCGCTTCGAACTGTACGCGGAGTGGCCGCGCCGCCTGGAGATCGCCAAGGTCGACGCGGTCGTCTGCGTGAGCCCGCACTACGCCGACCTCACCCGCGAGATCACCGGCTGGCCCGCCGAGAAGGTCGTGGTCCTGCCCAACTGGGTGGACGACCGTCAGCTGGACCGCCCCAAGCTCGCCGGGGCCGAGTACTCGCTCGGCATGATCGGCATCGCGCCGTCCCGCAAGCGACTGGACCGGGGACTCGACGTGCTCTCGGAGCTGCGCCGGATGGACCCCCGATACACGCTGTCGGTCAAGACCAAGCAGCCGTGGGAGTACTGGTGGATCTGGAACCGGCCGGAGGAGCGCGCCTACTTCGAGCGGGTGTACCGGCGTATCCAGCGTGACGAGAGCCTGGCCTCCGGGGTGGTCTTCGACGGATTCGGGCCGGACGTGGCCACCTGGCTGCGCCGGGTCGGGATCGTGCTCTCCACCAGTGACGACGAGTCCTTCCACCTGGCCCCCGCCGAGTGCGCGGCCTCCGGCGGGCTCCCGGCACTCCTCGCGTGGCCGGGCTCGGACACCATCTACGACCCGCACTGGATCCACGACGACGCGGTGGCCATGGCCGAGTCCATCCACGCGACCGTCTCCGAGGGCCGGTTCGGTGAGGAGAGCGAACGCGCCCGCGCGGAGGTGACGGCCGTCTACGGGTTGGAGCGGGTCCGGGGGCTGTGGAGTGATCTGGTCGTCCGGGGCGAGGTCCCCGCCGCGCAGGGTTCCACGGCGCACGCGAGCGCCAACTAGGAGTGCCGTACCTCTTTGGGCCTCCGCGCAGCGGAGGTCCAAAGAGACACAGCTACACCGGCCCCGTCATCTTCGACAGGCCTCCGGCCCCGGCGGGCAGGAACAGTGCGAAGGTGGTCGGCCGGGTCTGGACCAGCTCGACCCTCGCGCCCTCCGACTCGGCGATGTGGCGGGCCAGGGCGAGTCCGAGGCCGGTACCGCCGCCGCCGCTGACCTCGCGCTCGAAGATGCGACCGGACAGGTGCTCGGGGACTCCCTCGCCCTCGTCGCTGACCTCGATGCGCACGGACTGGCCGGTGTCGAGTCGGCGGATGGTCACCGTCCCCGCACCGTGCTTGTAGGCGTTCTCCACCAGTGTGGCCAGGATCTGGGCGAGGTCGGTGGGGACGGTCATGGCGGTCAGTCCGGGGTCTCCGGTGACGAGGAGCCGGCGCTTCTCCTGTTGGAAGACGGGCGACCACTCGGCCTGGAGGTGGTTGAGGACCGGGTCGAGCTCCACCGGTTCCACCTCGGGGTTCTGACTCTTGCGAGCGCGGCCGAGCAGGCTCTCGACGGTCTCCACGAGGCGTTCGGTCTGGGCGAGGGCGGCCTCGCCCTCCTCCCTGACCACCTGGGCGTTGTCGGACTCCGCGATGATCTCCTCCAACCGCATGGTGAGCGCGGTGAGCGGTGTGCGGAGCTGGTGCGAGGCGTCGGTGGCGAAGTGGCGTTCGGTGGCGATGAGCCCGGCGATGCGTTCGGCGCTGCGGTCCAGGACCTCCGCGACGCGGTCGGCCTCCGGGATGCCGTAGCGGTGCCCCCAGGGCGTGGTGACTCCGGAGCCGAGCCGTTCGGCGGTTGCGGCCAGGTCGACCAGCGGCAGGGTGAGGCGCCGGGCCTGGAACATGGACAGGCCCACGGCGACCCCGATGGCCAGCAGGGACAGCGAGGCGATGCCCAGCCAGGCGCGGACCACGCTCTCCTGGACCTCCTCGCCGTCACTCCACACCTCGACCCTCGTGTCGCGGCCGGTGGTGACGGTGGCCCTGAGCAGGCGCGGTGAGTCCACGGCCTCGGGGTTCAACGCGGGATCTCCCGCCGTCACGGCGGTCGGTTCGCCCGCGGGTGTGATGCGGACGAACCGGTTCGGGTGTTCCCGATCGAACTCGGCCAGGTCCAGCTCGCCGTGGAGCTCCAGCATGTTGTCGCTCTCGGCACCGATCAGCTCGGCCTCGCCCTCAAGCTGCCGGCTGGCCTCGTCATGCACCAGTTTGTAGGTGAGCGCACCCAGGGGCAGCCCGAGCAGCATGACGGCGATGACGGTCACCACCAGGGTGGAGAAAACCATCCGCCTGCGCATGTCACCTCACGTCCGTCCGACCCCTGGGCGGTCGACGGGCAAGCGCGTCGAACCCAAGGTCGTGTCAGTCTCGTTCGAACCGGAACCCCACGCCCCGGACGGTCGTGATGTAGGAAGGCTGGTTGGCGTCGTCACCGAGTTTGCGGCGCAGCCACGAGATGTGCATGTCGAGGGTCTTGGTCGACCCCCACCAGTTGGTGTCCCACACCTCCCGCATGATCTGTTCACGGGTGACCACCTTGCCCGCGTCGCGCACGAGCACGCGCAGCAGGTCGAACTCCTTGGTGGTCAGTTGGAGCTCGCGGTCGCCCAGCCAGGCACGGCGCGAGTCGTTGTCGATGCGGACTCCGTGGACCACCGGCACCTCGGCCCCGCCACGCCGCAGCAGGGCGCGGACACGGGCCAGGAGTTCGGCGAGCCTGAACGGCTTGGTCACGTAGTCGTCGGCTCCGGCGTCGAGGCCGACGACTGTGTCGACCTCGTCCGCTCGGGCGGTCAGGATGAGGATCGGCGTTCCGTGACCCTCGGCGCGGAGCCGACGTGCCACCTCAAGGCCGTCCATTTCGGGGAGCCCGAGATCCAGGACCATGAGGTCGATGTCTCCCGCACGGGCGCGGTCGAGTGTCTCAATGCCGTTGACGGTCACATCCACCGTGTAGCCCTCGCGTCGTAGTGCGCGCGCGAGAGGCTCGGAGATCGAGACATCGTCTTCGGCCAGCAAAACGCAGGTCATGGAGCCGATCGTAGGTCCAGGGTGGCGCATTTCCCTATTATGCGCGCCGGATGGCCCAAGGTTGGCCGAAAATACGCGAATCACATACCGGTCAAATAGTGCAAATGGTTACCAGGAGCTCTTTCTTTGCATGTTCTTGGTGAAACTGGGAGGCTCGACGGCGGGGTGTAGGAGTGCCCTTCGAAAGAACTCCAGGACAGCAGAGGAGCCCCAGGACGTGAATCCCCACCCGCCGCCGCCGGGCGGAAACGCATTCGGCTCTCCGCCCCGGGGCGCGCCGCAGGGCCCACCTCCTCCCCGGGGCCGGTACGGCACCGGCCTCGTCGCGGTGCTCGCCGTCATCGCCATCCTCGCCGGGGCCTCCTTCCTCGGCGGCGGGCTCGCGCTGGGCGGCGTCGTGACCAGCCGGATCGCCGCCGATCGGGAGTCCGATCCGCGACCCTCGCCGTCACCCTCCCCCTCGCCCACACCCGAGGAGTCCCCGAGTCCGACCGAGGACCCCCTCCCCGGATCGGAGCCGGCCGAGGAGCCGAGTGACCTCCCCACGGAGGAGCCCCGGGAGAAGGTGACCGTCGAGGAGGTCATCTCCGAGCTCAGCGGTGACTACGGCATGAACGGGGGTCGGGACGTGACCGACGACCTCTGCGACGGCGGCGAGGAGGAGACCCTCTCCTGCACGAGCGCGATGGACACCAACGTCGCCCGCGTCATCGACTTCGACGACATCCTGACCGCCTCGATCGTCATCGTGAACCTGCGCTCCCAGGCGGAGGAGGACGACAACGACATGGTCGACGCCCAGAACGCCTGCCACATCGTGTTCATCTGGTTCGAGGGCGGCGACACGGACCAGTCCGAGCGCGACGACATGACCCGGGACGCCAGGTCCTTCGCCGGTTGCTGAGCCGCTTCCGACGATCCGCCGCGTCGTGACGTGTCCACTTGAACACTCTGGGTGATGATAGGGGTGGCAATGGTGGTGTTGGTGGTGGTTGACGGGCCCCAGGGCACGCGTCGTCCCCGCCGGGCCCGTCACTCAACTCGGACCCCGATCCCGGTCCGGGGACACGCGAGGAGTGCGGATGGTGCGTCGCGACGAGAAGGCCGGAAACCGACCCGGCGGCCCGAAGGGGCCGACCCGCCCGAGGGGTGGCGGGAACAGGGGGCGTTCCCGGAGCCGAGCACGCGTCGGGGCGCTCCCCGCGCACTCACGCTGGCCTTGGCCCTGGCGGTCTGCCTGCCGACCGTTCTCGCGTCCCCGGCCGCCGGGCTCACCGTGGCGGAGGCCGTCCGGGTCGAGACCCCGGTGAACCCCCGGGACGACGAACCGACCAACGGACCACCCACCGGACGTCCCACCGGGCCGACCAACGGATCCCCCGGCGGGTCGCCCCCTCAGTCGACGGAGCCCTCGGCGGAACCGACCACCCCACCGCCGGTTCGACCGTCCTCGGAGCAGACGGCGCCACCGGACGCACCAGTCGCCGAGCCGACGGCCGCACCGACCGCGCAACCGGCCAACGAGCCGGCGGCCACGACGTTCTCCCGCCGCCACTACTACACCACCTGGCGTGACGCGCGGACCTACTGGTCCCAGGAGAGCCGGTACCCCACGGGCGGCTGGCTCTGGACCGGACGCCACTACTTCTTCTGCCAGGTGGAGGGCGAACCGCACTCCGACGGTGAGGACGCCTACTCGACCTGGTGGGCGCTGACCGACGACGACACCGGCAACCGCGACGTCTTCGTCAGCGCCACCGCCTTCCGGGACAACGAGCCCTGGAAGCCGATCGAGGGACTGCCGCACTGCTGATCCCTCCCCGGCCCCGAGCACGACGACGCGGGCCCGCCCGAGTCACCACTCGGGCGGGCCCGCGTTCACTGTGCGCCCGCGCTCGGCGGCGGACGGTGGGGGATCAGCCCCGATCTCCCCGGTGCCCGTGGCCGACCGGCGCTTGCGGCTCAGGTAGAGGGCGCCGCCACCGGCGCCGATGGCGAGCACGGCGGCGACGATCAGGCTGGTCAGGGCCCCACCGGTGACCGGCAGGGTGCCGCCCTTCCCGTCGTCCGGGCTTCCGGGCTTCCCGCTGCCCGGGCCGTCGGTGGGACCACCCGTGGGGCCGTCGGTCGGGCTCGGACTCGGACTGGGGCTCGGGCTGGGTGAAGCGGGCGGTTCGGTCGGGTCCGTGTCGTCACCGCCGTCGTCACCTCCGGAGGGCACGGTGGCCTTCTCCCCGATCACGATACGACCGGCGCCGCCCTCCGGGTAGTCCTCGGCGCTGATCCGGCCGTCGAGGGTTCCGGTGAGGAAGCGCTCCAGCGCCCCCTGGTAGGTGGAGCCCACCACGGTGAAGTCGGCGTCGCGGAACGGGTACATGTCGCCACCGGCCGCCGAGAAGTCGTTGGTGACGACCGAGATGGCGTCACCGTCCACGACCTCGCCGTCCTCGACGATGACCGTGCCGTCGTGCAGGATCGCGTTGCGCACCCGCTCTCCCGGGGTCGTCACCTCGCCGTCCTCGGTGACGACCTGCGCGGTCCGCTCCGGGTCGTAGGCGAAGTTGACCCCGGCGACCTGCATGAACCCGCCGTCGGCGGCGGGTGCGGAGGCCACCCCGCGCTCCAGGAGCTCCTTGATCTGGCCGCGCGGGATCTCGGGGACCACGGCGACCTGGTTGGCGAACGGCGCGACCGAGTAGGTGTCCAGCACGGTCAGCGGACCGGCCGGGATCACCGACGCGTTGCGGATGCCGCCGCCGTTCTGGATACCGATCCGCGGCTCGGGGACGCCGTACTCGTCAGCGTTGCGCCTGCCGGTGTCCAGCAGGGCGTCGGCCATGAGGCTGCCCAGGTTGGTCTCCTGCGTGCGCACGCCCGGGTTCTGGGTGCCGTCCAGGGCGACCTCGCTCCGCGCCACCTCGGTCTCGGCCAGCTCCGCCACGTAGTCGGTGACCGGCTTGGTCACCTGCGCCTCGACCTCGGGGTGCGGTTCCACGGCGTCGTCGCCGGTGCCGGAGACCCGCACCGGGCCGGAGCGGTCGCCCACGGTCAGGAGGTCGCCAGCGGCGTCGAAGTTGAGGACCAGACGGCCCACGTACTTGTAGTTGGAGCCCGCGGTGACGATCGGCACCGCGTCGCCGTCGGCGTTGTCCACCACCAGCGGGTAGGACAGCGGCTCGCCGGAGCCCGGGTGGACGGTGACCTCGTCACCGGGGACCAGGGCGTCGTCGGGGTTGGCCATCACCTCGTGGCCGCCCCCGGCCACCATGGCGTCCACACCCGTCAGTTCCTTGGCGACCCGCTCCTCGTAGGTGATGTTCTGGAGGTGCGAGATGAGGATGATCTTGTCGACGTCCTCCGCCGTGAGACGGTCCACCTCGGCCTGGACCGGGCCGACGACCTCGTCGACCACGACGTCGCGCGGGCTGGTGATGGAGGCCAGCGGCGGGTACAGCGCGCCGACGATGCCGATCCGCTCGCCCTCGACCTCGGCGACGGTGCTCGGGGCGATCCGGCCCTCGGCCTCCAGGGCGGCCAGTGCGGCCTCACCGGAGACGTCCACGTTGGCGGCGACCACGGGGGTGCTCTCGGGCAGGGCGCCGATGAACTCGGCGTACACGTCGGGGCCGAAGTCGAACTCGTGGTTGCCCATGGAGATCGCGTCGTACTCCGCGTGGGAGGTGGCGATCGCGTCGTAGAACGGCGCGCCCTCCTCCCGGGAGGCGGCGAACTCCGGACCGGGCAGGTAGAGGTCTCCGGAGTTCACGGCGACCACGCCGCGGTGGGCCGACTCGCCGTCTCCGGCCTCGGTGCCCGCGTTCTCGCTGTCGCGGAGCTGGTCGAGCAGCGTCGTGTACCGCGCGGCTCCGCCGAAGTCCGGGTCGGCCGAGGCGTGCAGGAGCGCGGACTCGGGGTCGTTGCCGTGCAGCAGGGTGAGGGTGAACGCGGCTTCGCCCACAGGGGTGTCCGTGGGTGCGTACGCGCTGGCCGCGGGGGCCAGGGGCACCACCAGCGCGCCCGTCAGGATCAGTGCGCCGGTCGCGCGCACGAGTCTGGACATGTCTGCTGTGACTCCTTTGGGGGACTGTGCGGGATTCCGCCCCGGGGGCGGGAGGGGTCGGAGTTTTTTCACCCTAGATGGGGACGGGTGTGGGGACACGGGCCGGGGGTTACGATTTGCGGAATCTCCGTGTGCGTGCTGGTTCTCGACCCGAGACGGTAGCCCAGGGTCACCTGGGTTCGATTGCGGTCTCGTTCCGTAGTTGGTTTCGGACCGAACCGGGCCCGCGCCACCCACGGGCCCGCGCCCCCACGACGGTACGCCCCTACCATGGAGGGGACAGTCGGCTCGATTCCCTCGGAGGACGTCCGTGTTTCCCTCTGGCCAGGACCCGTACGACCCCGACTCGGGACAGGGTGGGGTGCCCTCGCAACGCGGGATGCCCGACTTCGACGCCCCTCATCTGGAGGCCCTGCGTCCCGACGCCCCCATGCCCCGCCGGGTCGTGACCGTCCGCACGCTGATGCTCGTCGGCGGCGTCAGCGGCCTCCTGCTCCTGCTCCTCTTCGTGATGGGGCTGTCCGCGCCCGCCGAGGTGATGGAGGAGGCCCTGGACGAGCAGGCCGCGCTCGCCGCCGAGCAGGGCGTGGCGCTGGCCTTCGACGCCGACATGATGCGTTCGTACATGGGGCTGATGGCCCTGGTGACCGGCGTCTACGGGACGCTGTCGGTGCTCGTCGCCACCCGGCTGCGCCGCCGCACCGTGGGGGTCTTCTGGAGCGCCCTGCTGTTCCAGGGGCCGCCGCGGGCATCCTGCTGTGGGCCCTGCTCTCGGGCGAGCTCCTCGCGATCGTCCCGCTGGGCTTCGCCGCCGCCATGCTGGCCTTCATGTGGTCCAAGGAGAGCCGCGCCTACTTCGGCCTGCTCTGAGCGACCACTCGCGGGGCGGCAGCGGCTGCCGCACCGCGACCCTGGTCCAGTGGCGGTCCAGCAATCCGCGCACCCCCGCTTCCCCGGCGCCCACCGGGGTACGGACCCCGCCCTCCGGGCCCTCCAGGTCGAGGACGGCGCGCAGCAGCTCCCCGGAGCGCGGGCGGTCGTCGGGGTCCTTGCTCAACGCCGCCACCACCAGCTTCTCCAGCCCCACGGGCAGGTAGCGCAGGTCGGGCTCCTCGGTGGTCACCCTCCGGGCCATCTCCCTCGGCGGCGCGGTCCCGAACGGATCGTGGCCCACGGAGGCGAAGGCCACCGTGGCGCCCCACAGGAACACGTCGGACCCGTGCGTGGTGGGTCGGCGCCGGTACTGCTCCGGGCTGATCCACCCGGGGTGCCCCGGCGGTCGAGCATCCGGGCGGTGCGCTCGTCGGACAGTCCCGCCGGTGAGGGCAGTCCGAGCGCCCGGTAGGCCCGGCGCATCCGCCGCAGCCGCCGCCACTTGGTGGGGTCGGGGTCCTCCACGGCGTGCGCGATCCCGAAGTCCAGGAGCTTGGGCCCCCGCGCGGAGAGCACCACGTTGCCGGGCTTGAGGTCGCGGTGCACCACTCCTGCCGCGTGCACGGCGCGCAGGGCCTCCGCCACGCCCGCCGCCAGCCCGAGCAGCATCCCGCCCCGCAGCCGCCCGAACCGCTCCACGTGGTGGCGCAGCGTCGGCCCCGGCACGTACTCGGTGATCATCCACGGTGGCTCCGCGCCCACGTCGGCACGTACGAACCGCGCCACACAGGGGCTGTCCACCCTGGCGAGCAGGCGCGCCTCGTGTGTGAACCGCTCCCGGAAGCGCCGGTCGTGGGCGAGCTCCGGGTGGGCCACCTTGACGGCCAGGTAGCCGTGGGCACCGGGTGACTCGGCGGCGTACACGGTGCCCATGCCCCCGCACCGACCCGGCCGCGCACCCGGTGCCCGCCGACTTCCCAGGGGTCCCCCGGTACGAGCGGGGCGAGCCTGCGTACACCGCGCGCCTTCATGGGCACTCCAACCGGCCGTGGGGAGGTTCGAGCCGGATCATATCCGCGCGCCCCGTTCGGCGCCCGCCCCCGGGCGGCCCCGGGAGAGTCGTCCACAGGCCGGGGAGGGGACTCCCGAAGGTCGGTGCGGTCTGACAGGCTCGAAGTGGACAGGGGAGGGACATGACACCGGAACAGTTCATCGACGCGGCGCTGTGGTTTCCCGAGGCCCGGGAGAGCGAGCCCTTCGGGCCGGGGGCACTCGTCTACAAGGTGGCCGACCAGAAGATGTTCGCCCTGCTCACGGGTGGCACGGGCGGCGAGCGTGCCACCGTCAACCTCAAGTGCGACCCCGAACTCGCCCTGGAGCTGCGCGGGCGGTACCCCGCCGTCACACCGGGCTGGCACATGAACAAGCGGCACTGGAACTCCGTGCGGCTGGACGGCACCGTTCCCGACGACGAACTGCTGGAGATGCTGGCGCACTCCTACACCCGGGTGGCCGGAGGCCTGCGCAGAGCGGACCGCGACCGCGTGCTGGCCGTCCTCGGGGACGAGGCACCGCCGCTCCCAGGCACGGACGGCCGCTGAGAGGACGGGGAACGCCATGCCGACACCCGCGGGGGCGGTGGTCCAGGGCGTCCTGGAACGGATCACCTTCGCCAACGAGGAGAACGGCTACACCGTCGCCAAGGTCGACACCGGGCGCGGGGGCCACGACCTGCTGACCGTGGTCGGCTCCTTCCCGGCGCCCAACCCGGCGAGTCACTGCGGATGTACGGCCGCTGGGGATCGCACCCCAGTACGGCCGCCAGTTCCACGTGGACGACTTCACCACGGTGCTGCCCGCCACGGTGCAGGGCATCCGCCGCTACCTCGGTTCCGGTCTGATCAAGGGAATCGGGCCACGGATGGCCGAGCGGATCGTCGACCACTTCGGCGTCGACGCCCTCGACGTCATCGAGGAGGACCCCGCCCGGCTGATCGAGGTCCCCGGGCTGGGCCCCAAGCGCACCGGGCTCATCACCGACGCCTGGGAGGAGCAGAAGGCGATCAAGGAGGTGATGGTCTTCCTCCAGGGGGTCCAGGTCAGCACCTCGTTGGCGGTGCGGGTCTACAAGCGGTACGGCGACGACTCCATCCGGGTCGTCCAGGAGGAGCCCTACCGGCTGGCCTCGGACGTGTGGGGGATCGGTTTCCGGACCGCCGACACCATCGCCCGGGCGGTCGGGGTCCCGCACGACAGCCCGCAACGGGTGATGGCGGGCATCCAGTTCACCCTCTCGGAGTCCGCCGGCGACGGGCACTGCTTCCTGCCCGAGGAACGGCTCATCTCCGCCGCCGTGAAGATCCTCCAGGTGGAGGCGGGGCTGGTGATCGAGTGCCTTGCGGAGCTGGTCGCCGCCGAGGGCGTGGTCCGTGAGACCGTGCCCGACCCGGGGGCGCGCCGGTCCGCGCGGTCTACCTGCTCCCCTTCCACCGCGCCGAGATCGGCCTGGCCTCCGGGCTGCGCTCCCTGCTGGAGACGCCGCTGGAGCGGCTGCCCGCCTTCACCGACGTGGACTGGCCCCGGGCCCTCGACTGGCTCGACCGGCGCTCCGACGCCACCCTGGCGGAGGCTCAGCGTGAGGCGGTGCGCACCGCGCTGACCAGGAAGGTCTGCGTGCTCACCGGAGGCCCGGGCTGCGGCAAGTCCTACACGGTGGCCTCCATCGTCGCCATGGCGTCGGTCAAGGACGCCAGGATCATCCTGGCGGCACCCACCGGACGCGCCGCCAAGCGGCTGACGGAGCTGACCGGCCACGAGGCCTCCACCGTCCACCGACTCCTCGAACTGCGCCCCGGCGGCGAGGCGGCGCACGACCGCGACCACCCCTGGACTGCGACCTCCTCGTGGTGGACGAGGCCTCGATGCTCGACCTGATCCTGGCCAACAAGCTGGTCAAGGCGGTTCCCCCGGGGCGCACGTGGTGTTCGTCGGTGACGTGGACCAGCTGCCGTCGGTGGGCGCCGGGCAAGTCCTGCGCGACCTGATGGAGGAGGGCTCCCCGTCCCGCGGGTGCGCCTGACCCACGTGTTCCGCCAGGCCCAGCAGTCCGGTGTGGTCACCAACGCCCACCGGATCAACCAGGGGAGGCGCCCGAGTTCCAGGGGATGTCCGACTTCTTCCTGTTCGCCTGCGACGAGGCCGAGGACGCCGCCGAGACCGTGGTGGACGTGGTCGCCCGTCGCATCCCCCGCCGCTTCTCCCTGGACCCCCGTCGTGACGTGCAGGTCCTCACCCCCATGAAGGGCGGACCGGCCGGTGCCGTCAACCTCAACGCCGCGCTCCAAGACGCCCTGACCCCGCCGGGAGAACACGTTCCCGAGCGCCGACTGGGCGGCCGGGTGTACCGGGTGGGGGACAAGGTCACCCAGGTACGCAACAACTACGACAAGGGAGCGAACGGGGTCTTCAACGGGACCCTGGGGGTGGTCACCGGCATCGACCAGGTGGCCCAGGAACTGACCGTGCGCACGGACGAGGACGAGGAGGTCACCTACGACTTCGCGGAGCTCGACGAACTCGCCCACGCCTACGCCGTCACCGTCCACCGCTCCCAGGGCAGTGAGTACCCGGCCGTGGTCATCCCCGTCACCACATCGGCCTGGATGATGCTCCAACGCAACCTGCTCTACACCGGGATCACCCGGGCCAGGAGACTGGTCGTGCTGGTGGGATCCCGCCGGGCCCTGGACCGCGCGGTCGCCAACGCCTCCTCGGGACGGCGGTACACCTCCCTCGCCCACCGACTGATCGGACCCCCGGCCGACGTCCCCGCCTGAGCCCCGCCCAGGGGAGCCCTTCACCTGTCCCGAAACTCGCATTCATGGACATAGGCGTATTTCATTCGTGAGTTTCCTATTCCAGACTTTGTGCGCCACTTTCCAGCGCCGAGCATTTCTGTCCGGGAAACGCCTGACTGTTCCGATTACATGGTTCATCATGGGGGTATGGACGGACTCGAACCCCCGTCCGGGAAATGAAGCCAAGGAGCAGTGCCCACGACTGTTCGGGTTGGTCCGCGCGACGTTCGCGGATGACCCCCGAGGTTCGCGGTGGCCCCTCGACCCCCGAACACCGTGGTGGTCTCGGCTGAGGCGACCCCAGGCCTTCGCCGTTCCCCGGGTCGATCGGGAACCACCGAAGAGAATCGCACCCCACGTTCCATAAGACCCCCGGCGCCTCGAACGGGCCCCTTCCTCGTGGAAGTGGGCCGATGAGGGAATGCCGCAACAAAGGGAGCGCCATGACCTTCAAGAACATATTCGGCAACGGAGGAAACGAGGCGGGGTCCGCCGAGGAGTCCGCCCGGAACCTGCACGACAGGGTTCCGGGGGCCCGCCCCGAGTGGGAGGGCGTCGACCCCGAGCTCCTCGACGGGATCCCCGAGATCCAGCGCGATCCGAAGCTCGTCCGCGAGACCTCGCCGGAGGCGCTGGAGATCCTGACCAACTTCGTCACCCCCTGTTCGGGAACACCCGGACGGTCGCGACCGAGCAGCGGGACGCCAGCGAGAACCCCGAGTCGACCACCGGAATGGCCTCCTCCGCCAAGGACCAGGCCTTCACGAAGGTGCGCGTGCGGGTCGAGGAGGAGGACGAGCCGAGGATCAGCGCCGAGGAGCGGGAGGGGCTGAAGAAGGACAACGAGGAGTCGACAGCGAACGTCCGTGGCTCCGACCGCAGGCCGCCCGGACAGTGACCCAGCGGCCGCGCCGTTCGCGAGCGGCCCCGGCAGCACCGACTGACATCGCGTCCCGTCACCAGAGAAGGAGAAGGCCATGGGCGGCCCCACGAAGAACCATGTGAGTACGACCCGTCTGGGAGAACGCTTCATCCGCCACCCGATGACGGGGCGGAACCTGAGGGAGCTCGACATCGCCGCCAAGGCGCCGGTCATCCTGGAGCGGGACCGGGAGAAGCTGAGGCGCAGGGCGGAGCGCAGGACGTCCGACGGCAAGGACCGGTACGTGTACCCCACCGGCTTCTCCCTGAACAAGGGGCGGTTCGGGGACTACCCGGGCCGGGAGGACACGGCCCACCAACGCGAGTGGCGCGCCTACATGACGGTGGGTGTGCCTCTCGTCGAGGAGCGCGGGGACATCACGCAGCCGCCGCCTGACGTCGTCTCCAAGCAGACGTACGTCAACCGGACCGACCCCACCCCCACGACCTGGTCGCACACGGTCCAGTTCTCGATCTCGAACACGATCAGCTGGTCGCTCCAGGGGCAGGTCCAGCTCACCTTCGGCGCGAAGGCCACCGCCTCCCTGCAGCAGCAGCTCCAGAAGAGCATGGCCCTGAACAACTCCCAGAAGACCACCCTGAAGAACAGCAAGGACAACCAGGGCGTCGACACGGAGTCCCAGTCGCAGACGACGAGCACGACCACGGCCACGGGGACCGCGACGGGCACCGGGGAGGTGTCGGCCCAGCTGATGCTCGGGATCACCGGCTCGGTCAGCGGCTCACTGACCACCGGGTTCACGACGTCCTCCACCCTGAACGGTGAGGTCGGCAGCCGGGTCGACGTGCTGGCCACACAACGGCGCCAGGTGCGCCGGTTCGACTACGAGTTCCCCATCACCTTCGGCGGCTGGGTCGCTCTGTACTATCCCGAGCCGGTGGAGGTGAAGGAGGTGCGTCCCGCCGGGCCGCAGTCCACGAACCCCCGGTACTCCAACGTGCTCGCGTGGAGGATCAACGAGACCGGCAAGGAGACGGAGGCCTTCGACCTCACCGATGACGGCAGGCCCTTCATGCAGAGGGGCGAGGCCGAGGTCGTCTCCACCCTGGCGGGGGAGCACGAGGTCTTCGAGCTGGAGAACCTCGTCTTCGAGGAGAAGCACCACCCCCTCCACCAGGTCGACCTGGCACGACCGGAGGCCCCGAAGGCGACCCCCGACGAGGTCGCCACGGGGCTGGGCAGGGCCGAGGGCCTCGCCCTGGACCAGGACGGACGGAGGGCGTACGTGGTCGAGCGCGGTCGCGGTGGACGGCTCCACAAGGTGGACCTCGACAGCGGCGCGACGGAGTGGGTCGCGGAGGGCCTGGGAGACACCAACGACGTGGCGCTGGACCTGCCCCGGGACAGGGCCTTCCTCGCCGACCACAACCACCGGCGCGTGATCACGGTGAACCTCTCCGACCACTCCGCCGCCCCCGTCACGGTCGTCGAGGGTCCGTACGCCTACGGCGTCGCACTGGACCCGTCACACGAGCGGCTGTACGTCAGTGACCTCGCGGCCGGGAGGCTGATCGAGTACGACCTGAGC
Organism: Nocardiopsis eucommiae; assembly: GCA_018388625.1. Classification (GTDB taxonomy): domain Bacteria; phylum Actinomycetota; class Actinomycetes; order Streptosporangiales; family Streptosporangiaceae; genus Nocardiopsis; species Nocardiopsis eucommiae. The sequence continues at coordinate 931,289 of CP074402.1, forward strand.
GGCGGTGCGGTCGAGGAGCGGCGCGGTTGGCCGGTGCCGAGGGCCGCCGGGGTGACGCTGAGCGGCGGCAGGGCCTATGTCGGCCAGTACGACAGGGGCGAGCTCTACGAGATCGATCTGACGGCGGAGGACCCCACTCCACTGAGGGTGGCCACCGCCCTGGGACAGAGCGTCCGTGTGGCCTCGGACGGCGCGGCCCACGCCTACGTCGCCGATCCGGCGGGCGGCAGGCTACACGAGGTCGTCCTGACCGAAGGCGAGGACAGGGGCCTCCAGCGGGCCGCGGCCGAGGACCTCGGAGCGGTCTGCGGAGTCGGGCTGGACCACGCCCGCGACGTTGTGTACGTCAGCAGCAGGCAGGGCAGGCTGCTGCGGATCTCCGGGGTGTTGAACGCCTCCGCTCCGGAGGCGTAGAGGGCGGTCCTGGGTCGTCGTCGCGGCTTCTCACGGAGGCCCACCGACACCACAGGGGATCGGAGGTCGGGGAACCCGGTGGACGGGTTTCCCGACCACGCCCCGGGCGGGCCGCGAGGCCCTAGGGTGGTTTCCCGTGGGAGAGACACTGATCGTGGTGGGCGCGGCCATCATCCGAGACGGACACGTCCTGGCCGCCCAGCGAGCCGAACCCGAGCGCCTGCGCGGCCTGTGGGAGTTCCCCGGCGGCAAGACCGAGCCGGGGGAGACCCCCGCCCAGGCGTTGGTGCGCGAGTGCCGGGAGGAACTGGGCGTCACCGTCCGGGCCGGGGAACCGGTCGGCGCCGACGTGCCCTTCCCCGCGCCCTCCGACGGCCACACCCGCCCCGCCGTCCTGCGCCTGCTGCGGGCCGAGCTGCTCGCCGGGGAGCCCCGGGCGCTGGAGCACCGGGCGGTCCGCTGGGTGCCCGACGAGGGGCTCCGGGACCTCGACTGGATGCCCGCCGACGTCCCCTTCCTGGCGGCTCTCTCACCGCTCCTCCGGACGCGCGAAACCCCGTACTGACAGGGTTTCCGGGCGATCCGAGGACCCCGGGCCGCACCCCTTCCAGGGTGACGAAACTAACCGGGGTGGCCTGTACGTATCCCAACCAGCCCGCTATGACCGCATAAACTGGCTACGGGCCGTGGCACTCTGCGGTCTCTACCCAGTACAGGAGATCGAGACTTAAGCATGTCCAGCGCTACGCCCGTCGAGGGCTCCGCCCGCCGCAGTGACCTGCGCAACGTCGCCATCGTGGCTCACGTCGACCACGGCAAGACGACCCTCGTTGACGCCATGCTCTGGCAGTCCGGAGTCTTCCGGGAGAACCAGGATGTCGACGACCGTGTGATGGACTCCAACGACCTGGAGCGCGAGAAGGGCATCACCATTCTCGCGAAGAACACGGCGGTGCACTACACCACGCCCGAGGGCGAGGACGTGGTCATCAACATCATCGACACCCCCGGCCACGCCGACTTCGGTGGCGAGGTCGAGCGCGGTCTGTCGATGGTGGACGGTGTCGTCCTCCTCGTCGACGCCAGTGAGGGCCCCCTCCCGCAGACCCGCTTCGTGCTCCGCAAGGCCCTCGCGGCCAAGCTCCCCGTCATCCTCGTGATCAACAAGGTGGACCGGCCCGACAGCCGGATCGCCGAGGTCGTGGACGACACCTACGAGCTGTTCATGGACCTGGACGCCGACGAGTCGCAGATCGAGTTCCCGATCGTCTACACGTGCGCCCGTGACGGCAAGGCCTCCCTGGAGCGCCCCGCCAACGGCACCGTGCCCGACAACGACAACCTCGTCCCGCTGTTCTCCACCATCCTGGACACGATCCCGGCCCCCGAGTACGTCCCCGACGCGCCCCTCCAGGCCCACGTCACCAACCTGGACGCCTCCCCTTCCTCGGCCGTCTGGCCCTGGTCCGGGTCCAGCAGGGCGAGCTCCGCAAGGGCCAGCAGGTCGCGTGGATCCGCACCGACGGCACCACCCAGCAGGTCAAGATCACCGAGCTGCTCATGACCGAGGGTCTGGAGCGCAAGCCCGCCGAGAAGGCCGGCCCCGGTGACATCGCGGCCATCGCGGGCATCGAGGAGATCATGATCGGTGAGACCCTCGCCGACCCCGAGAACCCCGTGGCGCTGCCGCTCATCAAGGTGGACGAGCCCGCCATCTCCATGACCATCGGCACCAACAACTCGCCGCTGGTCGGCAAGGTCAAGGGCGCCAAGGTCACGGCCCGCCTGGTCAAGGACCGCCTGGAGAAGGAGCTCATCGGCAACGTCTCCCTGCGCGTGCTCCCGACCGAGCGTCCCGACACCTGGGAGGTGCAGGGCCGTGGCGAGCTGGCGCTGGCCATCCTGGTCGAGCAGATGCGCCGTGAGGGCTACGAGCTGACCGTGGGCAAGCCCCAGGTGGTCACCAAGAACATCGACGGCAAGGTGCACGAGCCGGTCGAGCGCCTCACCGTGGACGCGCCCGAGGAGTACATGGGCGCCATCACCCAGCTCCTGAGCGTCCGCAAGGGCCGTATGGAGAACATGGTCAACCACGGCACCGGCTGGGTCCGCATGGACTGGCTGGTCCCGTCCCGCGGCCTCATCGGCTTCCGGACCGAGTTCCTCACCGAGACGCGCGGCACCGGCATCGCCAACCACGTCTTCGAGAAGTTCGAGCCCTGGTTCGGTGACATCCGTTCCCGGCCGAACGGCTCCCTGGTCGCCGACCGCGCCGGTGTGGCCGTCGCGTTCGCGATGTTCAACCTCCAGGAGCGCGGCACGCTGTTCGTCGAGCCCACCACCGAGGTGTACGAGGGCATGATCGTCGGCGAGAACTCGCGCTCCGACGACATGGACGTCAACATCACCAAGGAGAAGAAGCTCACCAACATGCGTTCGGCCACCGGCGACGAGCTCGTCCGCCTGGTGCCGCCGCGCAAGCTCTCGCTGGAGCAGGCCCTGGAGTTCTGCCGCGAGGACGAGTGCGTCGAGGTGACGCCCGAGAACGTCCGCATCCGCAAGGTCATCCTCGACCAGAAGGAGCGCGGCCGGATCACGGCGAACCGGAAGCGCCAGCAGCAGTAGGCGGCGGACGGGGGACGGTCGGTCCTCCGGTTCCTGGAGCGGGCGGGGTGCGATCGCACCCCGCCCGCTCCGCGTTTTCTCAGGACACCACTCGGGTAAACACGTAGGACATGAAAGCCCAGCCCTCGTGTCCACGTTGCGGACGCGCCGTACAACCCCCGGGGTTGTGGACCAGCGCGTGGAGGTGTGACGCCCACGGGGCGGTCGCACCCCTCCAGGGCGTACGGGCACCCGGCCCCGCCGTACTCGACACCCTCCTCGCGCAGGCCGGGGTCCCCGTGTGGGTCCCGTGGCCGTTGCCGACCGGTTGGGTGGTCACCGGGTTCGCGGAGGTCGGTGACGAACGCAGCGGCGCGCTGGCGGTGGCCGTGGCCCTGTCCGGCCCCAACCCGCTCGGCGGCGTGGGTGAGGCGGTGATCGTCGCCGAGGACCCGGGGATCGGCCTGGGCGCGCGCATCGCCGGTCTGGAGGGGCCCGACCCCGGACAGGGCTTCGACTCCGGCCCGCCCGACGCCAAGGTGCGCTTCGACGGGCACGAGGTGGCACTGTGGAACCTCGACGTGGGGCGCGACCGTGCCGCCTACGCCGGTGAGGGGCTCTCCCACTGGCTGTGGCTGGTCTTCGCCTCCGCCGACACCGGGTTGCTGATGTGCGAGGTCAGCTCCCTGCGCGACCTGCGCGACCTCCGGGACGGCGGCGTCGCCCTGGAACCGCCGTTCGGGGCGCCCAGCCCGTTCCTCAGCCGAATCCTGAGGGCCGAGGGCGAACAGGACTGACCGGCCCCGGGCCCCCGTACCGAGCGGGAACGCCCGCGCTTACGTACAATCGCCCGGTGACACGTATCGACCTGCACTCCCACAGCTCGGTCTCCGACGGGACCGACGCCCCAGCCGAGGTCATCGCGTACGCGGTCGCCGCCGGACTCGACGTACTCGCTCTGACCGACCACGACACGGTCGGCGGGATCGCGGAGGCGGCGGAGCACCTGCCGTCCGGGTTCACCCTGGTCCCCGGGATGGAGCTGTCCTGCGCCCACGAGGGTTCCAGTGTCCACCTGGTCTCCTACCTGTTCGATCCGGACTCCTCCGGTCTGGCCGCCGAACTCCGCCGTGTCCGGTCGGACCGGGCCTCCCGCGCCGAGGAGATGGTGGCCAAACTCCAGGAGCACGGTGTGGACGTGACCTGGGAGCGGGTGCTGGAGATCGCCGGGGCGGGCGTCGCGGAGTACGCCGACGCCAACACCATCGGCCGCCCCCACCTGGCCCGCGCGGTGGTGGAGGCGGGCGCGGCCCGCGACGTGCAGGACGCCTTCGACAAGTGGATCGGTTCGGGCGGCCCCGCCTACGCGTCCCGGTACGCGATCGACCCCGTCCGCGCCGTCGAGCTGGTCCGGGAGGCGGGCGGGGTCTGCTCGCTGGCCCACCCGGGCAGGGCCGAGGGCGCCACCAACGGCGCGGTGCCGGTGGAGCTGGCCGAGCGCATGGCAGCGGCCGGGCTGGGCGGGATCGAGGCCGACCACCCCTCGCACAACCGGACCCAGCGCAAGTTCTGGCGGGGCGTCGCCGCGGACCTGGGCGTGGTGGTGACCGGGTCCAGTGACGACCACGGATCCCTGACCGGGCGCCGTCTGGGCTGCCGCACCACGGCCCCGGAGGCGTTCGAGGAGCTCACCGCCCCGGCGACCGGGGTGCCGCTGATCGTGGGGTGACCTGCCGCCGGAGCCGGGTCTTCGGTACGGTACGGACCACTGCGCGGGGACGCGAGAATGGTCGCAGCGTTGTAGCACTTACCCCTGGATGAGAGGTCTGTAGCCGTGTTCTGGAAGCGGAAGCCGAAGAAGCAGGACGGCCAGGAGGCCACCGATTCCGCTGCGGAGGTCGTGGAGGACACCACCGAGGAGACCGAGGACGACGCGGTCGCGTCCAAGGACGCCGAGGCGGTGGAGAAGGACGTCACGGTCAAGGACGAGGCCGACGCCAAGGACGTCCCGGCCGACTCCGAGTCGGAGAAGGCCGACTCCGAGGACTCCGAGCCGGAGAAGGCTGACGCCGAGGAGTCCGTGGACGCGGACGCCGGGTCCGACGAGGCCGGTGGCTCCGAGGCCGACGCGGACCGGGACGACGCCAAGGCGGAGGACGGGACCGACGCCGAGGGCTCCGCGTCCGACTCCGACACCGAGTCCGCCGACGCGTCCGAGGACGAGGACGAGGTGGTGGAGGTCGGAGTCACCGGCCCCGACTCCGACGGCATCACCCGTGTCCGCACCGCCGGGACCTTCGAGTTCGACGGCGAGAAGTACGACATCATCAGCAACACGTGGATCATCGAGGCCGACAAGGACGGAGTCGTGATCATCGACCCCGCCCACGACGCCGAGGCGATCATGAAGGCAGTCGGTGACCGCGAGGTCTACCTGGTGGCCTGCACCAACGGCTACAGCCCCCACATCGAGTCGGCCCTGGCCATCGCCCAGGAGACCGAGGCCGACATCGCCCTGCACCCCCGCGAGATGCGCGCCTGGCGCCGCCTCCACGGCGCGGAGCACCGCCCCGAGATCGACGTCGAGGGCGAGGGCGCCCTGGACATCGGAGACCTGCACATCGACGTCCTGGCCCTGCCCGGCACCACGAACGGTTCCGTCGGCTACTACGTGAGCCAGCTCGGCGCCGTGTTCAGCGGTGACACCCTCCGCAAGGGGGAGCCCGGCATGGTCGGCAACACCTACATCGACTACACGACCCAGCTCGCCTCCATCGGAGAGGGCCTGCTCTCCCTGCCGCCGGACACCCGCGTCCTCCCGGACCGCGGCCCGTCCACCACGGTCGAGGCCGAGGGCCGCAACTTCGACTCCTGGGTCTGATCCCTCCGGACCACGCACGGCCGGGTGACCGCTCCTCACAGGGGCGGCCACCCGGCCGTTTCCTTCCGGGCACACCGGTCGGGCGGACGCGGTCTCAGCGTCGGCCGACGGACTCGGTCTCGTTCCAGAAGCCCGTGAGCGCGCTCGACGTGGTCTCGGGGGCCTCCACGTTGGGGGAGTGGCCCGCACCGGGGACCACCAGCCGACGCGCGCCCAGGCGCTCGGCCATGCCGTCCTGCTCGGCCAGCGGCCAGGCGTCGTCGTTCTCGCCGTAGAGGACCAGGGCGGGAAGGTCGACTTCGGCCAGCTCGTCGATCCGGTCCCGGGCGCCCAGCAGGTCCTCGGCCATCCGGATGAAGGCCAGGGCGCTCGTGTTCAGGAACCGCTCGCGCAGGAAGTCCACGACCTCGGGCTTGACGGTGCGGGCGCGTGCCTCGGCGGCGAAGCGCTCGTCCCACAGCGTCAGGAGCCGTTCCGGGGACGGGTCCATCGACAGCGCGGCGATGAGGTTGCGTGCCCGGTCGGCGGCGGGGCCGCTCAGGGCGCCGGGGCCGGAACACATCAGGGTGAGGGAGGCCAGCGGCGCGAGTTCGGTCAGCGCCGCCTCCTGGCAGACCAGACCGCCGAAGGAGTGCCCCACCAGGTGCACGGGGCCGCCGTCACCGACGACGTCGAGGACCTCGCCCACCACCGCGCCCAGGGAGGACAGGCGGTAGTCGGGCGGCTCGACCCCGGGCGGCGGGGTGAGGGTCTCGGGGCCGGGCGAACGGTACGTGCCGGGCAGGTCGATCGCGACCACCTCCCGCCCGGCCTGGGCCAGGCTCTGGAGGAGGGCGATGAAGTCCTCCTTGCTGCCGGTGAAACCGTGCACCAGGACAGCGGGGGCGAGGACGGTGCCGCCGGAGGTGGGCTGAGCCCGGAGTGCGGCCACCGGACCGTACGAAAGACGCAGGTCCGTGCGCCGCACACCCGGCGGCGGATCGAGGAACTCAGGTGTACTCACGTCGGGCCACCCTAGACGATGGGACTACCGGTCCGGGGCTACCCGACGCGGATTCGACCGTTCTCGGATCAGGTGATTCAGGTTGGTTCAGGTGTTCTCGGGGTCGCGGCGCACGGCGCCACGGGTACGACGACGGCGGCGGACCCGACGGGCCCCGTCACCCTCACCGGACTGCTCCGGGCCGCTGGCGGGGGCCTCCGCCCTGACCGTGGCCTTCACCGCGGCCTTCTCCGTCGTGCCCTCGGAGCGACCGACGTTCTCACCGCTGCGGGTGCGTCGGCGCGAACGGCTCCGGTCGCGGTCACGGGAGCCCTTGCGGCCTCCCTGCTCACCGCGCTCACCGCGCTCCTTGCGGTCCCCACGGCCCTTGCGGCCACCCCGGTCGCCGCCGCGCGGCTGCCCGGTGTCACCGATGTCCTCGACCTCCTCGGCCTCCAGACCGGCGTGCTCCCCGCGCTTGTCCATGGCCAGCTTGCCCTTGGTCCCCTTGGGGATGCGCAGCGCCTCGAAGAAGTGCGGCGAGGTGGAGTAGGTCTCCTCGGGCTCGTGGAAGTCGAGGTCGAGCGCGCCGTTGATCAGCTTCCAGCGCGGCATCTCCTGCCAGTCCACGAACGTGACGGCGGTACCGGTACGCCCAGCGCGGCCGGTGCGGCCGATGCGGTGCGTGTAGGTCTTCTCGTCCTCGGGCGTCTCGTAGTTGACCACGTGGGTCACGTCGTCGACGTCCAGTCCTCGGGCGGCCACGTCGGTGGCGACCAGGATGTTGATCTTGCCGTTGCGGAAGGCCCGCAGGGCGCGTTCGCGCTGGCTCTGGCCGAGGTCGCCGTGGACGGCCGCGGCGGCGAAGCCACGGTCCTTGAGCTCACCGGCGACCCGGTCGCAGGCCCGCTTGGTCTGGCAGAACACCATGCTCTGTCCGTGCTCCTCGGACTGGAGGAGACGGGCCAGCATCTCGGGCTTGTCCATCTGGTGGGTGCGGAACGCGTGCTGGGCGATCCGCTTGGTGATGGCCGAACCGTCGATCTCGTTGTCGTCACCGGCCCGCACGTGGGTGGGCTGGCGCAGGTAGTTCCGGGAGAGAGTGACGATCTCGCTCGGCATGGTGGCCGAGAAGAGCATCACCTGGCGCTCGGTCGGGATCTTCTTGAGGATGCGCTCGATGTCCGGGAGGAAACCGAGGTCGAGCATCTTGTCGGCCTCGTCCAGGACCACCGCCGCGACCTCGTCCAGACGCAGGTGCTTCTGGTTCTCCAGGTCGAGCAGACGGCCCGGGGTGCCGACGACGACGTCGACGCCCTCCTTGAGCCCGTTGATCTGCGGCTCGTAGGAGCGACCGCCGTAGACGGTCAGGATGCGTCCGCCGCTGCGCTTGCTCGCGGTGGTGAGGTCGGCAGCCACCTGGATGGCCAGCTCACGGGTGGGGACGACGACCAGGGCGCGGGGCCGCTTGGAGGTGCCCGGCTTGGCCTGCGCGCGCTGGAGCAGGGGAAGACCGAAGGCGAGGGTCTTGCCGGTACCGGTGCGCGCCTGGCCGATGATGTCGCTGCCGTTCAGCGCGATCGGCAGGGCCAGCTCCTGGATGGGGAACGGGGATATGATCCCCTCCGCCTCCAGGGCGTCCGCGATCTCCGGGCTCACGCCCAGGTCGCGGAAGGTGGTCGTGGGTGTCGTTGATTCTTCTGTGCTGCTCAGGGCTCAGGCCTCCATCTAGGCGGGCCGCAGCGTTGTTCGTGGCCGCGGCGGGGTGCGGTCGCGGGCGGCTTCTGACCGCCGCGGAGGGCGCGGCTCACCGGTTCCCGCTTCGGCGAGGGAGACCCGGTGGCGCTGCCGACTGGACCCGCGCGGCCCGGGGGTTCCCTGGTCACGATGTCTCGGTTCCATCCGCTGGATTGTCGTGTGCGGTGCGTAGCTGGGCGCGTGGGCCGTTGCTCCCTCACGCCGCACTGCTCGTGAGGACACGTTGTGGTGTCCGGCTGACACGTCGCTGGGCGCCCGCGTCCGCGGCGCCGGAAGGCGCGCGGGAGGGCCCGCGTCGCGGGGGTGCGGGACGCGGCGCCGCGATCGTGCGCGCCGGTCATCACGCTGAGTCTAGCTGCTGGTTAGCCCGGTGCACATAGCTGGTCACTGTGCTGTGGACCCCGTCGTGTAGCCGGGCTCCGACGGCCGAGACCGTACCCGCTCCCAGCCGGTGCAACCGTTCCCAGGAGGCGTTTAGTCCCCGATTGGGTGGCGGAGGGGCCGAGCGATACCCTGGCGGGCATGACCCAAGGCTCCTCTGCGCAACCCGGCGTGATCGATCTGCTCGGCCTGCTCGCCTACGCCGAGCTCGGTTCCTTCTTCCGTCTGGCCGACGACGCCGGTCTCGCGCCCTCGCTGCGGACCAAGGGTCAGCTGGCCGGTCTGGCCGCCACCGAACAACAGCACTACCAGGCGCTCCACCGGCGCCTGGCGGAGCTCGGGGTGGACCCCGAGGAGGCCATGGCCCCGTTCGTGCGGCCGCTGGACGGCTGGCACGAGCGCACCGAACCGCAGAGCTGGCTGGAGAGCCTGGTCAAGACCTACGTCGGTGACGGCATCGCGGGCGACTTCTACCGCAGGGTCGCCGAACTGGCCGACGCCGACACCCGCGCCCTCGTCGAGGACGTGCTCGCCGAGACCGAGCGGGCCGAGTTCGTCGCCGAGCAGGTGCGCGCCGCCCTGGTGGAGGACCCCAGGCTGGCCGGACGCCTGTCCCTGTGGGCCCGTCGTCTGGTCGGGGAGGCGCTGAGCCAGGCGCAGGCGGTGGCCGTGGACCGGCCGCAGCTGGCCGCGCTGCTGGCGCGCGACCCGAAGGTCGCCGAGCGGGAGGAGCGGACGGGTGACTCGGGCCTGGGTGACCTCGCCGCCGTCAGCCGGATGTTCGCCTCGCTCACGGAGGGGCACGCGGCGCGACTCTCCGCCATGGGCCTGGCCGAATAGGCGCGCGGATCGCCCGTCCGGTCGTGGTTTCGGCCTTCTCGGGGCTTTGACCGGGACTTGGTCCCACTTGGTCAAGCGCGGGTAATTTCCAACACATTCGTTACGATCCATTGGTCCGGCGCACATAGAGTCGATGGAGTTTCCCGTCTCCTGACCACGCGAGTAGGTACTTCCATGCCCCGTGGGACCTCCGTGCGCCACCCGCTGGCCGGACTCACCCGTGACTTCCACAAGATCGGCCCCCTCGACGCGCCGGTGCCGCCCTGGATGAGCGCTGAGCTGGACCAGCACGCCGCACAGGTGTGCGAGGGCATCGTCTCCGGCGGCGCCGAACTCACCGCCAACACGCTCGGAACGTACCTCCACGGATTCCTCGACGGCTGCCTCGAACGCGGCTGGGACTCCGAGGACGCCAGCTATGACTGGGAGACACTCCGCATTCTCGCGATCTGCCGACTGGCGAAGGACCGTGGTTTCGTCCGCTAGGTTGGTGACGTCCGCAGGCGGGTGTGATCTGCGACGCGATTCCTCTCGCTGTCATCGCCCTTCTGGTTCTCCGGCGGAAGCCGCCGCTTGGGCGTACGCTGAATTGACACCGGTGAACCACGACGGCCCCCGACCCGGATCGGCGCTCCGCGCCGGTTCCAGTGGCCTGCGGAATGCAACGTGGCATTCTCGGTGTTCCAGGGGCGAGGCGGTACCCGGGCACCGTGACCGGCGGAGCGGCCCGAAGAGCCGCGAGAAAGGAAAGCGAATGAGGAGCGGTCGGCATGGGGCGGCGCGCCCACCGGTCGGCGTCCTGATCCAACAGGATCGCGTCGACTTCGCGCTTTTCGCACTGATCTTCGTCGTCGCACTCGTGTCGATGGTGTTCACCGGGCCTGGAAGCGTCGTCTTCTGGCTGGCGTTCCTACCGATGATCGCCACGGGCGTGCTGGCGTTCCGACGTATCGAGAGTCTGTCCCGGCAGGAGCTGCGGGACTCCGAGTTCCTGTGACGGAGCGCCGCACCGGCGGCGTACACGCGACGAGGGCGAGGCCGTTGGCCCCGCCCTCTCCTGATGCTCCGTGCCCTCGCGGCTACGAGGTGGGCTCACCACCCCTCCCGCGCTGTCCCGGAAGGCTGGAGGCCTCCTCCTTGGAGCCCTGGTCCGCGGTGGCGCCCGGACGGCCCATGGCCGCCTCGCGCCCCGCCTCGTAGCTGCTCGCGCCGCCACTCACACGGGCGGTCTCGCGCTCGGCCGCCTCCAGCCAGTTCGTCCAGCGGGACTGCATCGGCCGGATGAGTCCGCCGCCGACGCCGACCACCAGGATGCCGCCCACGGTGGCGAGCACCGCGACCAGCACCGGCAGGGTGACGGTCGTGGCCACGCCCATCTGGTTCAGCGCGGCGATGACACCGAGGGCCAGCACGGCCACGGCGGCGACGTTGGCCAGGAAGCGGCCGTAGGACAGCGCTCCCAGAGCACCGGTGATCAGGTCCCGGACGGCCTTGGCGATCATGCCCGCCACCACGACGATCACCAGCGCCACGATGCCGTGCGGAATCCAGGCGATGACGTCGTTGAGCAGCGTGCTGATCGGGTTCGGCCCGAAGACGTTGAACGCGAGCGTCAGCACGAACAACAGGCCGACGTAGTAGATGATCTTCCCGCCCAGCTCGCTGGCGGTCCAGCGGCTGCGCTCGAAGTACTCGCCCACGCCTCCGCGGTGCAGTGCGCGGTCCAGACCGACGCTGTGCAGGCCCTTGGCGACGCCCTTCCCCACGAACCAGGCGATGATCCAGCCCAGTACCAGGATCACCAGGAAGCCCAGCAGCAACGGCACGAAGCCCGCCACCGTCTGCCAGGCGTCCATCAGGCCCTGACCGATGTCCATACGTCCTCACCCCCGAATCGCTGGTTCCGCCCGGTTGACCAGTTGCCGGTGCCGGGCGGATACGGCGAAGAGAAGCGCGTTACTTCTCAGTTCCGCGATACCCGTCGCAAGATAATTGAACCGTTCCGAATGCCGGTGTCGAGTTGATTGCCCAGACTTGACACAGGAATGGCTATTCTGTGGTTCTTTTTGGGCTGGATATTCGGGACAATACGCGACGGGAATTGCGGGAGAAGGAAAACGGCCCCCGGAACACGACCGTGTTCCGGGGGCCGCGACGTGTGCGGCCGGGGGTCAGTCCCCGGTCTCGTCCTCGTCCGCGGGCCGGGTGAGGTCCCATCCGCTGATCCCGCGCCAGGCCAGCCGGGCCACCAGCTGCTCGGCGGCGTCCTTGGGGACCGCGCCGTTCCTGTTCAGCCAGTAGCGGGCACTGGTCTCGGCCATGCCGACGAGCGCGATGCTCAGCAGGTGCGCCTCGTCGTCGGAGATGCTCGTGTCCTGGCGGATGACCTTGCCGATGAGTTCCGCGCAGCGCTGGAACGTGTGCTCGCTCTTCTCCCGGACGGCCGGGAGGTTGCGCAGGTCGGACTCGAAGACCAGCCGGAACGCCTCTCCGTCGCCCGCGACGAAGTCGAAGTAGGCCTGGAAGCTGGCGGTGACGCGCTGACGGTTGTCGTCGGTGCTCTCCAGCGCCTCCCGCTGCTTCTCGACCAAGGCCTCGGAGTGTTCCTCCAGAAGGGCCAGGTAGAGCTCCAGCTTCCCAGGGAAGTGCTGGTACAGGACCGGCTTGCTGACTCCCGCGCGGTCCGCGATCTCGTCCATCGCCGCGGCGTGGTACCCGCGGGCGACGAAGACCTCCTGAGCCGCTGCCAGGAGTTGGCGGCGGCGCCGGACCCGGGGCAGACGCGTGCCCCGGGCGCGGGCGTCTGATGGAGCTGTCACACCCACACCCTCCGAACTCGGCATTGCAGATGCACGCCGTTGACCGGACATCTGCGTGGCTGACGCTGTCGGACCCGGCCTCGGCTCTGTGACGCGGCCCGCAGCTCTTTTCGCCCATCCTACTCCGGCGTAGGTTCGGTGTGGGCAGTGAGGACGGAGGGACGCCCGTGGTCAGCGGCGCTCGTCCTCGTCCTGTCCGGCCTCGCGGACCTGCTCGATCACGTCGGCCTCGTCCGCCTGGTCGAAGCTCTCCTCCGAGGCCCGTTCGGTCCAGTCCTCGCGCGGTTCGCCTTCGTCAGCCCGTGTGCGCTGCTCGGCCGCGTCGGCCTCCGGCACGGCCGAGGCGGGGTCCTCCTCCACGGGGGCGGTGCGTCGGTTCCCACTGTCAGTTGCCACCGGGTCCTCCCAACATCGTCGCGGAGCGTACGAGTGACACTACCCGCGCCGGGTGCCAGGGCAAGGGGAGCCGCGCGGCCGACCGTCGCGCACCACGTGGAATGAACACCCGGGCCGTGGTGGTTGAGGGAGGTCAGGAAGCGACGAGTACCACCCCTCCCCGGGGTGGGAATGGAATACCCCACCCGTTAGGTTGGGTATAACTGCAAGCAGCTCCGCGCACCGCTCCCCAGGTGGACGCGGGGCGATCCGAACAGTCATGAGGAGTCACCGTGTCGCTGCCGCCGCTGGTCGAACCAGCCGCCGAGCTGACCGTGGACGAGGTGCGCCGCTACTCGCGCCACCTGATCATCCCCGACGTGGGCATGGACGGCCAGAAGCGCCTGAAGAACGCCAAGGTGCTGGTCGTCGGCGCGGGCGGCCTCGGTTCCCCGGCCCTGCTCTACCTGGCCGCCGCCGGCGTGGGCACGCTCGGCATCATCGACTTCGACGTCGTCGACGAGTCGAACCTCCAGCGCCAGATCATCCACGGGCAGAGCGACGTCGGCCGTCCGAAGGCCGAGTCCGCCCGGGACAGCATCAAGGACGTGAACCCCAACGTCGAGGTCATCCTGCACCAGGACCGCCTGGAGTCCGACAACGCGTTGGACATCCTGGCACCGTACGACCTGATCCTGGACGGCACGGACAACTTCGCCACCCGTTACCTGGTCAACGACGCCGCCGTCATCCTGAACAAGCCCTACGTGTGGGGTTCGATCTACCGGTTCGACGGTCAGGTCAGCGTCTTCTGGAACGAGTACGGGCCGCAGTACCGCGACCTCTACCCCGAGCCCCCGCCGCCCGGCATGGTCCCCTCCTGCGCCGAGGGCGGCGTGCTGGGCGTGCTCTGCGCGTCCATCGGCTCGGTGATGGTCAACGAGGCGATCAAGCTCATCACGGGCATCGGTGACCCGCTGGTCGGCCGTCTGCTCATCTTCGACGCCCTGGAGATGACCTGGCGTGAGGTCAAGGTCCGCAAGGACCCGGACACCGAGCCGGTCACGGAGCTCATCGACTACGAGGCCTTCTGCGGTGCGGTGTCCGAGGAGGCCACCCAGGCCGCCTCCGGCTCCACCATCACCGCTCCGGAGCTCAAGGAGCTGCTGGACAACAAGCCCGACGAGATCTTCCTCGTGGACGTGCGCGAGAAGAACGAGTACGAGATCGTCAGCATCCCGGGCGCCACGCTCATCCCCAAGGGCGAGTTCCTCAACGGCAAGGCCTTCGAGCGCCTGCCGCAGGACAAGCGCGTGGTCCTGCACTGCAAGTCCGGCGTGCGCTCCGCCGAGGCCCTGGCCGCAGTCCAGGCCGCCGGGTTCTCCGACGCCGTGCACGTGGGCGGCGGCGTCCTGGCCTGGATCAACCAGGTCGACCCGAGCCTGCCCGAGTACTAGCGAGCCGGCCCGCACTGCGGGCCGCGAGCGCCTCCGCGGACGGCGCCGGGTGTTCCCGGCGCCGTCCGCCGCGTTCCGGGGTGGAGTTTTCCGAGGTCCTCGCCCCTATCAAGGTGGACAAGTGGGTACGAAACACCCACGGGGTGCGGTACCGACCTCCGGTGCGGGCCCCTGCCGCGAGGAGGTGGCGTGATGCGTGAGAAGGGACGCTGGGCGGACGTGGCCACGGTCGTCGTCGGACTGGCCGTGGGGCTGAGCTGGATCGTGCACGGGTTGTACGGCTTCTCCGGAGCCACGTTCCTCCTGGTGGGGCTGGCCGTCATCGTCATGGGCGTGATGTCCCTGACCCGCCCCGGCGCGCTGGTGACCGAACTCGCCGTGACGGCCGCCGGTGTGCTGCTGTTCGTCCTGCCCTGGGTGCTGGGCTACGCGCACGTCCTGCCCGCCGCGGTGACGGCGTGGGTCGGTGGTGTGGTCATCGCCGCCCTGGGCGTGAACGGGCTGGTCCAGGCCCGCGCGGCGCGCAGGCGCGACCCCGAACTGGCTTGGGGCAACCACATGAACGTGGTGCCCGAGTAGCCGGGGAGCGTGAGCGGCCGGAGAAGGTGAGTGTCGGCGGGGGTGGATAGGCTCGGCGCATGGTCGATCCCCACCCCCGAGAACCCGGCGAGGACGCGTCGGAGCCCGTCGACGAGTACACCGAGGAGGTCCTCTCGGTGGTCGAACGGATCCCGCCGGGCCGGGTCATGAGTTACGGCGACATCGCCGAGTACGTCGGCCGGGGCGGCCCACGGCAGGTGGGGTCGGTGATGTCCCGCTGGGGCGGGGCGGTGCCCTGGTGGCGGGTGGTGCGCTCGGACGGGCGCCCCGCCGAGGGGCACCTCGTACGTGCTCGATCCCACTACGCGGCGGAGGCCACCCCGATGCGTCCGAGCGGCGACCGGGTGGACATGCGGGAAGCCCGATGGGACGGGGGAAGCGGAGCCTGACGGGGGTACCGGGCGCCGTCGCGGCGTCCGCGATGGTCGTCGACCTCTGGTGAACTGGAGGCGTGAACACATCCCCGTACCGTCTTGTGCGGCGCGCCCACCAGGTGCTGCCGCCTCCGGTGCTGGACGAGAACCAGCAGCGCGTGGTCGACCACCCGGGCGGCCCGCTCCTGGTTCTGGCGGGCCCCGGGACCGGCAAGACCACCACCATCGTCGAGGCCGTGGTGGATCGCATCGACAACCGGGGCGTGGACCCCTCCCGGATCCTGGTGCTCACCTTCAGCCGCAAGGCCGCCCAGGAGCTGCGCGAGCGCATCACCGCCCGACTGCGGCGCACCACCCGCGAGCCCCTGGCGCTCACCTTCCACAGCTACGCCTACGCCCTGATCCGCCGCGAGTTCCAGCGGATGGGCGACGCTCCGCCCCGGCTGCTGTCCGGGCCCGAGCAGCTCATGGAAGTACGTGAGCTGCTGAAGTGGGAGTTCGAGGACGGTGCGCGGGCGTGGCCCGAGCGGCTGCGCCCGGCCCTGGAGACACGCGGCTTCGCGGAGGAGCTGCGCGACTTCCTCATGCGCGCCCAGGAGCGCGGCCTCGGCCCCGCCGAGCTGGCCCGCGCCGCGGCCGAGCGCGACCGCGACGACTGGACCGCCGCCGCGGGGTTCCTCTCCCGGATGAACGGCCGGTTCGACATCGCGCCGGTCCCCACCCTCAACTACGCCGAGCTCGTGCGGGTGGCCGCGAACATGCTCTCCGACTCCGAGGTGCAGGAGCGCGAGCGCGCCGCCCACGAGGTGGTCTTCGTCGACGAGTACCAGGACACCGACCCGGCCCAGGAGGAGCTGCTGCGCGCCCTGGCCGGGGACGGCCGCGACCTCGTCGCGGTGGGCGACCCGGACCAGTCCATCTACGGTTTCCGTGGCGCCGAGGTGGACAACATCCTCGACTTCCCGCGCCGCTTCCCCACGCTGCGGCGCACCGACGCCCCGGTCGTGGCGCTGCGCACCTGCCGTCGCAGCGGCGCCACCCTGCTCGCGGCCTCACGGGGCCTCACCCGCCGCCTTCCCGCCGTGGCCTCCGCCCGGGGCCGGGTCAACTCCCACCGCGACCTCCTCCCGGCCGAGGGCGTCCCGGACGGCGAGGTGCAGGTCCTGATGGCGGACAGTTCCACGCAGGAGGCCGCGGTCATCGCGGACACGCTGCGCCGCGCCCACCTGGTGGACGGGGTGCCGTGGTCGGACATGGCCGTGCTGGTGCGCTCCTCCAGCCGCCAGCTCCCGGTGCTGCGGCGCGCGCTCGCCGCCGCCTCCGTGCCGGTGGTCGTGGGCTCCGACGACCTCCCGGTGGCGGCCGAGCCGATCGTCCGCCCCCTGCTCGGCCTGATCCGCTACGGCCTGCGCCCGGAGGAGCTGGACGACGACGCCGCCCGCGAGCTCCTGATGAGCCCCTTCGGGGAGGCGGACTCGGTGCGGCTGCGCCGACTGGTGCGCGCCCTGCGCCGCCTGGACCTGGACCGGGTCCGCGACGGTGGTGCCCCCGGGACGCCCGAGCCCGCAGGGGAGGGTGTGCCCACCGGGGAAGGAGTGTCTGCCGGGGAGGACGTAGCCGCTGGGGCTACTGGGACGGCCTGGATCGACGGGTCTGCCGTTGACACAGGGATCCCTGGGGACGTTGGGCCCGTTGTTGAGGACCTGCCCGCTGGGGGTGCTGGGGCAACCGTGGCTACCGGGTCCGATGGGTCCGCTGGAGACACTGAGCCTGTTGGGGGTGCTGGGGCACCCGTGGCTAACGGGTCCGACAGGGCGTCAGGTGCTACCGAGAGTGCCGAAGAGCCTCGGGAGACCGGATACCGGCCCTCCTCACGGCTCCTCGTGGACGCCCTGCGCGACCCCGGTGAACTCACCCTGGTGGACCCGGCCGTGGCCGCCCCGGCCCTGCGCGTGGCCAACGCCCTGCGCACCGTCAGGGAGCTGACCGCCAAGGGGGCCGACGCCGAACAGGTCCTCTGGGAGCTGTGGCGGGACAGCGGCCTCGCGGACCGCTTCATGCGCGCCAGCCTGGCCGGGGGCCGACGGGGCGCCGCCGCCGACCGCGACCTCGACGCCGTGGTGGCGCTCTTCGAGAGCGCCGCCCGCTACTGCGACCGTCTGCCCCCGGGCACCCCGGACGGGTTCCTGGAGGACCTGGCAGCCCAGGAGATCCCCGGCGACAGCCTCGCCGAGCGCGCCCCCGAGGGCGAGGCGGTGCGCATCCTCACCGCCCACCGCTCCAAGGGCCTGGAGTGGGGGCTGGTGGTCGTGGCCGGGGCCCAGGAGGGCGAGTGGCCGGACCTGCGGCTGCGCGGATCCCTGCTCGGCGTGGAGGAGTTGGTGGACTCCGGCAGCCACTCCGCCGACTCCTTCGGCGCCGCCCTGGCCTCCAAGCTCCTGGACGAGGAGCGCCGCCTGTTCTACGTGGCCCTCACCCGGGCCCGCCGCTCCCTGCACGTCACCTGCGTGGGCGGCGAGGACTCCGACGAACGCCCCTCCCGCTTCCTCAACGAGATGGGCCTGGGCGACCCGGAGCCGGTCAGCACCGGCCGTCGCTGGCTCTCCCTGCCCGCGCTCGTCGCGGACCTGCGCTCGGTGGTGACCGACCCCGGGGCGCCGGACCCCCTGCGCACCGCCGCGGCCGGGCATCTGGCCCGCCTGGCCGAGGAGGGCGTCCGGGGCGCCGACCCGGCGGAGTGGTACGCGCTCACCCCCTTCTCCGACGCCCGGCCCCTCTCCGACCCCGAGGACACCATCCGGGTGTCCCCCTCCCAGGTGGAGAGCTTCACCAACTGTCAGCTGCGGTGGCTCCTGGAGCGCGCCGCCGGGGCGTCCTCCGGTGACTCCGCCTCCGCGCTCGGCACCGTCGTGCACGCCGTCGCCGTCCTGGTGGCGGAGGGCGGCACCGCCGAGGAGGTCGGCGCCCGGATGGACGAGATCTGGGCCGACCTCGACTTCGGCGGCCCCTGGCAGTCCGACAAGCAGCGCGACCGCGCCGACGAGATGGTCCGCAAGTTCATCACCTGGGACGCCGCCAACGACCGCGAACTCGTCGTCACCGAGGAGGGCTTCAAGGTGGACGTGGGCGGGATCGAGATCACCGGCCGCGTGGACCGCCTCGAACGCGACTCCGAGGGCCGCGCCGTGGTCGTGGACATCAAGACCGGCGGCACCAAGGCCGACGACCTGGCCCGCCATCCCCAGCTCGGCGTCTACCAGATGGCCGTGCTCAGGGGCGCCTTCGCCAAGCTCGGCCTGGCCGAACCCGGCGGTGCCACCCTCGTCCAGGTCGGCAAGGCCGCACTCAGCAAGAAGGCGCGAGAACAGGTCCAGCCCCCGCTGGGCGAGGACCCCGACCCCGGATGGGCGGGGACCCTCGTCCGCGAGGTCGCCACCGGCATGGGCGGAGCCCGTTTCGCCGCCACCCGCAACACCGGGTGCAACGCGTGCGCCGTGCGCGCCTGCTGCCCGGTCCAGGACGAGGGCAGACATGTCTGAACCCATCCCCGCCCCCTCCGCCCCCGGTTCCCCCGACCCCCACAGGCCCCGCTTCAGCCCCGCCGAACTGGCCCGGCTCCTCAAGCGCCCCGAACCCACCGCCGAGCAGGCCCAGGTCATCTCGGCGCCGCTGGAGCCCGGAGTGGTGATCGCCGGTGCGGGATCGGGCAAGAGTGAGACCATGGCGGCCCGTGTCGTGTGGCTGGTCGCCAACGGCCACGTGCGCCCCGAGCAGGTCCTCGGGCTGACCTTCACCCGCAAGGCCACCGCCGAGCTGGCCGAGCGCGTGCGCAAGCGCCTGGAGCAGCTGCGCGCCACCGAGCAGTTCCCGGACGAACTGCTGGACGGTGAGCCCACCGTCTCCACCTACAACTCCTACGCCGGGCGCATCGTCGCCGACCACGCCCTGCGCGAGGCGGTCGAACCCACGTCGCGCCTGCTCAGCGAGGGTCAGGCCTGGCAGCTGGCCGCCCGGGTCGTCGGTGAGTACGACGGCCCCATGGAGCACGTGAACGTCGGCGCGGACACCGTCACCCGCAGGGTCCTCGACCTGTCCGGGCAGATCTCCGACCACCTCACCACCACCGACCAGGTGCGCGGCGTCGGCCGGTGGATCCAGGCGGGGGTGGACGCGATGTCGCGCAAGCCCACCCAGCCCACCCGGGACCTGATGGACACCCAGCGCCGCCGCGAACAGCTGCTCCCGCTGGTGGACCGCTACAACCACGCCAAGCACGCCCGCGAGGCCATGGACTTCGGTGACCAGATGGCGCTGGCCGCGCGCATCGCCCAGAACCACGCCGAGGTCGGGCTGATCGAGCGCGGCCGGTTCCGCGTGGTGCTCCTGGACGAGTACCAGGACACCAGCCACGCCCAGCTCGTGCTGCTGCGGGCGCTGTTCGGCGAGGGGCACGCGGTGACCGCCGTGGGCGACCCCTGCCAGTCCATCTACGGATGGCGGGGAGCGATCGCCGCCAACCTCACCAGCTTCCCCACCGACTTCCCGGTCGCGCCCGGACGCCCCGCCCCCGTCCGCCGCCTCACCTTCAGCTTCCGCAACGGAGAACGGGTCCTGCGGGTGGCCAAGCGCATCTCCGAGCCGCTGCGCGCCGAGGCCGCCGAGGTCCCGGTGCTGCACCCCAGCCAGGCACGGCAGGGGCGCGGCACGGCACGCGCGGGGCTGTTCGCCACGGAGACCGAGGAGGCCGAGTGGATCGCCGACCACGTACGGGACCTGCTCGGAGCCGACGCCGAGCGGCCCGGTGGCCAGGTGTTCGCGCCCGACGGGCTGGTGTGGCCCGAGAGCGAGTCCGGCGGAGACCCCGACGGCGGCGTCAGCCCCGGCGACGTCGCGGTGCTGTGCCGCAAGAGGTCCCAGTTCCCGCCGCTGCGCGACGCCCTGGAGGCGCGCGGCATCCCCGTGGAGGTGGTCGGACTGGGCGGGCTCATGCTCGTGCCCGAGGTCCGCGACATCATCGCCACCCTGCGCGTGGTGCACGACGCCTCCGCGGGGAACGAGCTGGCCCGCCTGCTCACCGGCCCGCGCTGGCGGTTGGGCCCCCGCGACCTCGCCGCTCTGGGCTCCCGTGCCACGGAGCTGGCCCGGCACACCCGCCGCGACCTCACCGGCCCGGCGGCCGAGGAGGGCGCGCACGAGGAGTCGGAGGACCTCCTGCGCCGCACCGTCCTGGACCTGACCGCGGAGAGCGGCAGCCTCGTGGACGCCGTGGACGACCCCGGGCCCGCCGAGAACTACTCGGAGACCGCCCACGAGCGCCTCGGCCGTCTCGCGGAGGAGCTGCGCACCCTGCGCAGACTCGTGGGCCAGCCGCTGCCGGACCTCATCACCGAGATCGAGCGGATGCTGGGCCTGGACATCGAGGTGGGCGCGCGCACCAACCGCGACCCCCTCTCGGCCCGCGCCGACCTGGACGCCTTCGTCGACCACGCCGTCCGTTTCGTCGGCAACTCCGAGGACCCCACCCTGGGGAGCTTCCTCGGCTACCTGAACGCGGCCGAAGAGAACGAGAGCGCGCTCAGCCCAGGGGAGCGGGTGGGCGGCTCGGACAGCGTGAAGCTCATGACCATGCACGGCGCCAAGGGCCTGGAATGGCCCGTGGTGATCGTGCCCGGGGTGAGCGCGGGCGCCCGCGCCCCGCTGTTCCCCGCCAAGGCGCGCGACTCCCTGGCCTGGGTGAAGGCCGATCACATGCTGCCGTACCCGCTGCGCGGCGACCGCTCCAGCCTGCCCACGCTGCGCGGGGTGGAGAAGGAGGACATCGCCGCGTTCAAGGAGGCGGAGGAAGCCCGCCACCTGATGGAGGAACGACGCCTGGCGTACGTGGCGGTCACCCGGGCCTCCTACGAGCTGGTGTGCACCGGGCACTGGTGGGGGCGGACCGGAAGCACCCCGCGCGGGCCCTCGGAGTTTTTGGAGGAGATCCGGGAGGCCTGCGAGCGGGGCGCCGGGGAGTGGTGCGCTGGGACCCGCCGCCGGACCCGGAGGACACCAACCCGCACGACGAGGAGGAGTCCTCGGCGGTGTGGCCCCCGAGGACGTGCCCGCCGTCTCGGGTTCCGCCGAGCCCGCCGCGACGCCGCTGCCGGTCCCGACCGTGCCGGAGCCCGTGCCCGACTTCGAGTTCGGGCCGGAACCGGACTTCGAGTACGAGCCGGATTACGACCCCGAGTTCGACGACGTGCCGGAGCCCGACTTCGACGCGGCCGTCGACGCCGTGCCCGAGCTCGCTCCCGCCTCCGACCCGGCCCCGGACGCGGACCCGGGCGCGGCACCGGAGCCCGACGCGAATGCGGAGCGGCCCCCGCCGACTCCCGCCGGGCCCAGGTCCTGGCCGGTGCCGACCTGGTCGAGCGGGCCCGCGCGCGTCTGCGCGAGGGGAAGCCGACCGGACCGACCAAGACCCCGGAGGGCCTGCGCCGCAGGCTCCAGGGCTGGGAACGCGACACCGAGCTGCTGCTCGCCCACCGCGACCGGGCCGCCGTCGGGCCGGGGACGGGCCGGTGCAGGTGGAACTGCCCGACCACCTCTCCGTGTCCTCCATGGTCTGGCTGGCGCGCGACCCCTCGGCGCTGGCCCGGCAGATCCGCCGCCCCCTGCCACGGCCGCCCGCGCCGCACACACGCCGGGGCACGGCCTTCCACACGTGGTTGGAGCGGCGGTTCGGCCACAACGCCACGTTGCTCGACGAGCTGCCGGGGGCCGCCGACGAGACCGCCGGTGAGGACGAGGACCTGGCCGAACTCCAGCGCAGGTTCGAGGAGAGCGAGTGGGGCGCGCGGATTCCGGCCGAGGTCGAGGTGCCGTTCGAGACGGTCATCGGTGACCGGCTGATCCGGGGACGCATGGACGCGGTGTTCCATGACGCCGACACCGGCCGGTACGACGTCGTGGACTGGAAGACCGGGCGGCCGCCGGGGAACGACGTGGAGCGCAGGGCCGTCGGCGTGCAGCTGGCCGCCTACCGCCTGGCCTGGGCCGACCTGGCCGGGGTGGAGCTGGAGGAGGTCCGCGCCGCGTTCCACTACGTGCGGGCCGGGGAGACCGTGCGCCCCGCCGACCTGCTGGACGCGGACGGGTTGGCCGCCCTGATCACCACCATCCCCGAACCCGACTGAGGACCGGGGAGCCGGGCCGACGGCCGGGCCCGGCGTGGGCTGGTCATGGTGGGCGCGGCCGGGGCGTGTCAGTTCCCGCCCGGCCCGTTCTCGGGCGTGGTCAGCGGACCCTGCTGGTCGCGTTCGTGGAAGGCGTCCGGCGCGGCCCAGCTCGCGAGGAGCCTGAGCCGTTCCTCGTCCGAGGTGCCCGGCTCGGCGGTGTACAGGGAGAGGTCGTGCACCGCCCTCGGGGACGTGGGCAGGTCCAGGGACCGGAAGGTCAGCTCCAGGTCGCCCGCCTGTGGATGGTGGAGGCGCTTGACCCCGCCGTGCAGGATGCGCACGTCGTGCGAGGCCCACAGCGTACGGAACTCGTCGCTGAGGGTGGACAGCTCACCGATGAGTTCCCGCAGCCCCTGGTCGTGGGGCTCACGTCCGGCCTCGGCGCGCAGCAGCGCCACGGTCATCGCCGCCCCCGCCCTCCAGTCGACGAGGAAGTCACGGGAGGCCGGGTCGAGGAAGTGGTAGCGGGCGAAGTTGGCCCGCCCGTGGGCGGCCGTCGTCGGGCTGTCGAACATCGGCGCGTACAACGCCCTCGCCAGGGCGTTGGTCGCGACCACGTCCAGTCGGCCGTTGCGCACGAACGCCGCCGACATCGTGATGGAGTCCAGCATCCACTGGACCGGCGGGGCGAGCGCGACCTCACGGCGGCGGGTGGCCCTGCGGTGCGCCGGGCGCGCGGCGCGGGCCAGGTCGAACAGGTGGGTGCGCTCCTCCTCGTCCAGACGCAGCGCGTGGGCGACGGCGTCGAGAACCTCCTCGGACACGCCCGCGATGTGCCCCTTCTCCAGCCGGGTGTACCACTCGATGCTCACCCCGGCCAGGACGGCGACCTCCTCGCGGCGCAGCCCCGGGACCCGGCGGCGCGAGCCCGGAGGGAGCCCGACCTGTTCCGGGGACAGCTTGGCCCGTCGGCTGGCGAGAAAGCCCCTGATGTCCGCGCGGTTGTCCATGCCGTTCACGATAGGCGCAGGTGAGCGTGTCAGGGGGTTGAGGTTGTACCCCCACTGACGCGACCTTCTCCGTGACGGCCGAGACGGGTGGAGTGGGGGTGACAGCGAGAGCACCACCGAAAGAGACCGATCATGCGCGCCACACTCATGTACCAAGCAGGAGACGTTCGGGTCGAGAACGTGCCCGACTCCCGGATCAAGCACCCCACCGACGCCCTGGTCCGTATCACCGCCTCCTGCGTCTGCGGCAGTGACCTGCATCCGTACCACTCCATGTCCGCCGCCGACGGCCCCGCCCGGATGGGGCACGAACTCATCGGCGTCGTGGAAGACACCGGGTCCGAGGTCACCACGCTCACCAGGGGAGACCTGGTCGTCTCGCCGTTCGCGATCTCCGACAACACGTGCGCGTTCTGCCGGGAGAACCTCCAGACCTCCTGCGCCCACCACGAGGCCGGGTTCTGGGACGGCATCGCGGACGAGGGCGGCCAGGCCGAGGCGGTCCGTGTGCCGCTGGCCGACGGCACCCTGGTGAAGCTGCCGGTCGCGCCCGACTCGGCGCTCATCCCCTCCCTGCTGACCCTGGCCGACGTACTCGGCACCGGCTACCACGCGGCCAGGGCCGCGCACGTGGCTCCTGGTCAGAGCGTCACCGTGATCGGAGACGGCGCGGTGGGCCTGATGGCCGTGCTCTCGGCCAAGCGCCTGGGGGCCGAGCAGATCGTGCTCATGGGCCGCCACACCGACCGCACCGACCTGGGGCGGGAGTTCGGCGCCACCGATGTCGTCGCCGAGCGCGGTGAGGAGGGTATCGCCCGGGTCCGCGAGCTCACCGGCGGCCACGGATCGCATGCCGTCCTCGAAGCGGTCGGACACATGCCCGCCTACGAACAGGCCGTCGGCGTCGTCCGCCCCGGCGGCGTGGTCAGCCGCGTGGGCGTCCCGCAGTACGAGCAGGCACCCGTCGGCTTCGCCAGCCTGTTCCGGCACAACATCCGCCTGGCGGGCGGGCCCGCTCCCGTGCGCGCCTACATCGAGGAGCTGCTGCCCGACATTCTGGACGGGACCATCGAGCCGGGCAGGGTTTTCGACGCCACCACCGACCTGGACGGCGTGCCCGCCGGCTACCGGGACATGGACGACCGCAGGAGCCTGAAGGTCCTCATCCGGCCCTGACCGCCGCCGTGCCAGAGGGGTTCGCTTCCGTCGTGGTGGTGTGGGCGATCGTCGCATGGTCACCCGCACCACTGGGGTTGGCCCTGCTGGCCTGCTGACTTCTCTGTCTGCCTGGCGGAGGTGGAGGGACGGATTCGATGAGGGTCGGTGGGCCTCGAGCTCTGTGTGGAGCGTGTTTCGTGTCGCGGCCGGTCATTCGCCCGAACGGAACCGCGGCGGCGATGGTGGGTGGGTCCCGAGCTCTGTGTGGAGCGTGTTTCGTGTCGCGGCTGGTCATTCGGGCTGACGGAACTGCGGCGGCGATGGTGGGTGGGTCCCCAGGTCTGTGCCGAGCGTTCTCCGTGTCGCGGCTGGTCATTCGGGCTGACGGAACTGCGGCGGCGATGGTGGGCGTGTACCCGAGTCGGCGCTTCGGCCCTCTTACTGTGAGTGGAGGTCGGGGCGGGAATGTGGGGTGTGGGCATGACGGGACTCCCTCTCGGCCAAGGGTGTGCGGGCGTGCCAGGGTCGGGCCCCGTGTGCTTCGGGGCGGGGACCCATGGCGGTGGGGTCCGGTGCCGGGGGCTATTCGCGGGGCGGGCGTGGTGCCGGTATCGGGCCTGCTGGGCTGGGTGATCGGCCTCGCTGGCGGCCGGCCCACATCCTCTTGTCCCTGCGTAGCCCCCACCGGTGCTTCAACCGGTTGTGGGTCGAGCACAGCGGCTGGATGTTCTCGACGCTGGTACGTCCGCCCTGCCACCACTCCACGATGTGATCGGCCTGCGTCCACTTCAACGGGACGTCACACCCGTGCTGCCACGCACAGGTGGTGTGTCCCACGAACGCGGCCACCTTGATCTGCGGGGTGGCGATCCGGTACTCGTGTCCCACGTCCAGCACCGCACCCGTGCGGTGCTCCACCATCAGGTGGCGCACCACGCTCTCGCCCAGCAGCTCGCGCACCGCGCTGGTGGGGACCACCCGCCCGTCCTGGGTGGTGGCCGGGTCCTGACCCTCACACCCGGCCAGGGTGGTCGCGGGGATCAGGATGTTGATGAGCGCCGCCGGGGAGGAGGGCTTCTCACACTCCTGGTGGGTCTGCGCCCGCCCCACCGCGTTCATGAACCCGTCATAGTCACGCTGGGCCCGGGAGAGCCCGTCGTCGGTGTCGTGGGGGTTGGCGTAGCTCTCCAGGACCGCTTCCAACCGCAGCGCGTCAGCGGCGGATCCCCAGGCCTGGAACAGGAAGCTCCCACCGAAGGTCCGCGACAGGGTGGCGCCTCGCTGGGCGTGTGCGGCCTCGTGGTCGCGTTCGACCCGGTTCGGGTCCAGGCGGGCACCCATCTGGTGGGCGGCCCGGCCCAGCCCCGCCACGGAGGTGTTGGGGCGCTCCTGTTTGAAGGCGAGCAGCCCGTGTTCCATTTTCGCGGCGAACAGAACGGGGTCGGGGTTGTCAGTGGAATTCCTTTTCTCCACCGCCCGCTCCACTCCGGCCACCACCGCTGCGGCTTCCCCGAAGGAAAGCTCACCCTCTTCCAGGGCTCGGGTGGTGTCCGGGAAAGTCCCGCGCATCGCGGTGCGCCCCACGGTCGCCATTTCGTTGGCCTGCGTGGCGCTGATGGCGAAGGAGTGTCGCATCCACGTGGCCAGGTCGCGCTGGCCACCCTCGCCGAGGAGCTGCCCGTTGGCCTCGATACGGGCCAGAGCCGTGGCCATGTGGTGCTTGATCTGGTCCAGGTGTTCCCACAGGCGGGTGGCCTGGTCGAGTACCTCACCCTCACACCCGGGCGCCAGCTCGCGGGAGAAGAAGGCGGTGGCCTCTTCCCGGGCAGCGAGCACGGCCACTTCCACCGGGGACAACCCGGTGGAAGAAGCGGGCACTGCGGGAAGGAGGTTCATAATTCCATAGTAAGCCATTCGCTTTTTCGTGGGCTATGGCCAAGTGGTTATAAAAGCCTTTCCGATGGCAAGCATGAATCGCTGATCTGTCATTGTGTATAACCCTGAAAAGGCCGCACAAGTGTGCTACATAATCCCCGCGCTCACCCTCGCCGCCGCTTTTCGTTACGCACCTTGACCGGCCGCGACACGGGCGACCGTTCGCCTCAGACCTGGGGACACCGCTCACCCTCGCTGCCGCTTTTCGTTACGCACCTTGACCGGCCGCGACACGTGGCCCGTTCCACACCTGACCAGGAGGGAACACCCACCAGGAGTGCCAGAGGGAACCCCCGGAGCAGATCGCGCCCCGGTCGGGTGGCGCGGACCACCCGACCGGACCACCTGACCGGGGCGCGCGCCCGCCGACGAACTAGACCACGCCGAAGACGAACCCGCCGGGGGAGTCGACGTCGTCACCGAACAGGTACAGGCGGGCCGACTGCACGAACTCCTCGCGGCTCATGTCGCCGTCCCCGTCGGTGTCCACGTGCGCGAACCGCTGGAGGGCGTCCTCCTCCCGGGCGCCCAGGGCCTTGGCGTACACGAGGAACTCCTCCTGGCTGATGGTGCCGTCGGCGTCCCCGTCCAGCAGGTCGAACACGGCCTCCGCGACGGCCTCGGCCGTGTTCCACCGGCTCCGGTCCTCCGTGGCCTCCCGCATGGCGTCCACGAACTGTTCGCGGTTCAGGCGCACCTCGGCGGAGGTCCGCACCAGCGTGCCCCACAGGGACTCGTACGCCTCCTGGATCGCCACGGCCCGGGGCGCGGACGCCTCCATGCCGTAGCCGGTCAGGTACCGGTTCACGAGCCGCTGGTAGTCCGCCCAGGTCACGGCCTGGTCGCCGTCGGTGTCCAGGGTGTCGAAGAGGTCCTCGAACCTGGCGGTGATCTGCGGGTCGTTGCTCACGGGGCCTCCTGTGCGAGTGGGACGGGCCTCTCCCGCCCCTTGACTCAGAGTCCCGGTCAGCGTAGAAGGTTCCCCTGTTCACCGGGGGTGTTCCCGCGAGGATCGCTGACCGGGCCGGAGTTCGGGGTCCCGGGCACGGAACGCCCCCGCGCCGTCGTGGCGCGGGGGCGGCCGGTACGAATCCGTGCGGTCAGGAGGCCAGGACGTCCTCGATCTGGCCCATGGCCTCCTGCATGCCCTCGGCCATGCCCATGTCCAGCATCCGCTCCATCGCCTCCGTGGACGCGAAGGTGGTGCGCACGACCATGCGGACGCCGTCCCCCCGTTCGCTGATGTCCAACCGCATGGTGGCGACGGGCAGGTCGCCGGGGTCGCCCGGCGTCTCCCCGAAACCGTCCGTGATCTCCAGCGAGCGGGGCGCGCCCACCGTCTTCACCTGCCACCAACCATGGTGCTCGTCACCCTCGGGGCCGGTCATGTGGTAGGTGACCACACCTCCGGGCGTCAGGTCGTGCCGGTCCACCGTGGCCGGGTAGGTCGGCGGCCCCCACCAGCGCTCCAGCTGGCGCGGGTCCGACCACAGCTCCCACGCGCGGTCCACTGAGGTGGTCAGGTCGCAGGTGACGGCGAGTGTCAGGTTCTCGAAGTCCTTGTCAACACTGGTCACAGCCATCGGTCGATCCCTTCGTGGTGGTGCGCTCCACCACGCGCCGGGCGCCTCGGCCTCGTCGGAGCGCTCCGCCCCGGGCCCCTCCGTGCTCGACGGGCCCGGACCGGCACCGACGGCTCCCCCTCCACCGGGCGGTGTGCTCCACCGAGCGGTGCGGAATGTCGCGGCGCGTGGTGTCCGACGGAGCGTGGAAGAGCGGTCCACGCGCTCGTCCTCGTCGGACGCACTGTCTACGACCATCGTCCGTCCGGTGCGCTCCCCGTGACAAGGAGTCGCGGGGTCAAGTCCTCTTTGTCCAGGTCCTAAGGTCGATCCTGACAAGGATGTCTAGGACAAGGACGACTGATGGACGCGCGCGCCCACATCGAGGCCCACCGGGACGAGTTCCTCTCCTCGCTCAAGGAGTGGCTGGCGATCCCCTCGATCTCCGCGGACCCCGAGCACCACGACGACGTGCGCCGCTCGGCCCGCTGGCTGGCCGACCACCTCACCGCCACCGGGTTCCCCACCGTCGAGGTCTGGGAGACCCCCGGCCTGCCCGCCGTGTACGCCGAGTGGCCCGCCGCCGACCCCGCCGCGCCGACCGTGCTCGTCTACGGCCACCACGACGTGCAGCCGGTGGACCCCCTCGACAAGTGGGAGACCGAGCCCTTCGTCCCCACCGAACGCGGCACCTCCCTGTACGCGCGCGGCGCCTCCGACGACAAGGGCCAGGTCCTCTTCCACGCCCTCGGCGTACGCGCCGCCCTGGCCGCCTCCGGCGCGCAGGCCCCCCGGTCACCCTCAAGTTCCTCGTCGAGGGTGAGGAGGAGTCCGGCTCCGTCCACTTCGCCGACCTCATGAAGGCCAACCGTGAGCGTCTGGACTGCGACGTCGCGGTCATCTCCGACACCACGATGTGGGCGGCGGACACCCCTCCATGTGCGTGGGCATGCGCGGCGTCACCGACGTCGAGATCAGCCTGTTCGGCCCCGAGCGCGACCTGCACAGCGGCTCCTTCGGCGGCGCCGTCCCCAACCCGCTCAAGATCATGAGCGACCTGCTCTCCGGCCTGCACGACGCCGACAACCGGGTCGCGATCCCCGGCTTCTACGAGGGCGTCGTCGAGGCCAGCGCCGAGGAGCGCGAGCTCATCGCCAGGCTGCCCTTCGACGAGGCCGAGTGGCTGGCCACCGCCGCCTCCACCGCCGCGCGCGGCGAGAAGGGGTACAGCACCCTGGAACGCGTCTGGCTGCGGCCCACCGCCGAGATCAACGGCATGTGGGGCGGGCACACCGGCGCGGGCGGCAAGACCATCGTCCCCCGCTCCGCCCACGCCAAGATCAGCTTCCGTCTGGTCCCCGGTCAGGAGCCCCTGGAGATCCAGGACCGCGTCCGCGCGTACGTGGAGGCCGCCACCCCCGAGGGCGTCCGCGCCGAACTGGAGTTCGGCGGCCCGGGCGTGCGCGCCTGCGCCTCGGACCTGTCCTCCACCGCGCTGCGGGCCGCCCGCTCCGCCATGGGGCGCGCCTTCGGCAAGGAGGTCCTCTTCACCCGTGAGGGCGGCAGCGGACCCGAGGCCGACATCGCGGACATCCTCGACGCGCCGTTGGTGTTCGTGGCCGTGGGCCTCAACGAGGACCGGATCCACGCCCCCAACGAGAAGGTCGAGACGCCGCTCCTGCTCAAGGGTGCGGAGAGCGTCGCCTACCTGTGGGAGGAGCTCGGCGCCGCCCGGGACGCCTGAGCCCCCGCGCCCGTCTCCGTCCGCGGCCGCCGCGGCCACGCGGCGGCCGCGCGGGTTTGCCCAACGGGAGTGCGCGGACCCCCCGAAGGCGTTACACCTGGGGGAGAACCACCACGTCGGAAGGTCCCATGGAAACCGAAGCCACACCCCTGCTCGCCCGATCGACCGTCGACCCCGCCGGACACCGGCGTGGGGACGACGCCTGGCTCGCGGCCGCCTGGGCCGATCCCGGCACCCGCGTGCTCGTCCTGGAGGGCGGTGAACCGGGCAGCTACGGCTGGCACGCGCTCATGGCCAAGCAGTCCCGGGCCCTCGTCACGACCGGTGAGACCCGGGAACTGGTCCTGACCGACCCCCACCACGCGCCCCCGGGCGAGCGCTACCTCCTGGGCAGCGACGGTCACCGCGCCTACTTCGCGGTCCGCTCCCACCAGGAGCTGTCCGCCAACCCCGTCGCGGAACCTGCTTCCCTGCGCGAGGTCGGCGCGATCCTCAGCGACCACGACACCGGCCTCTTCACCAGGGCCATCGCCCTCGCCAACTGGAACGCCAGCCACGGCTTCTGCCCCCGCTGTGGTTCCCGCACACGCATCGAGAAGGCCGGGCACGTCCGCGTCTGCGAGGAGGAGGGGACCGAGCAGTTCCCCCGGATGGACCCGGCCGTGATCATGCTGGTGCACCGCGAACGCGACGGTCAGGAGGAGTGCCTGCTGGGCAACAACCCCCACTGGGACGCGAACCGCTTCTCTGTCCTGGCCGGGTTCGTCGACGCGGGCGAGTCCCTGGAACAGGCCGTGATCCGCGAGGTCGCGGAGGAGGCGGGCGTGGTCGTGGAGTCGCCGCGTTACGTGACCTCCCAGCCCTGGCCGTTCCCGCGCAGCCTCATGATGGGGTACACCGCACGCGCGGTGGGTGAGACCGAGCGCACCGACGACGAGATCGCGGAGACGCGCTGGTTCAGCCGGGCCGCCCTGGCCGAGGCCGTGCACTCCGAGGAGGTCAGCCTTCCCGGGCGGGTCTCCATCGCCCGCACGCTGATCGAGCACTGGTACGGCGCGGAGCTGCCCGGAGGCTGGTGAGCGGGGAGGCGGAACCGTCACGGCGTCCGACGGGCGGACCGGTACCGCGGGCCGTCCGTCCCCCCGCACCGGACGCCCGCGGCCCGTGCCCGCGATCCGCACCCGCGACTCGCATCCTCGGGTCCGCGCCCTCGGACCCCGATCCGGGGACCCGCGCGACCGCACTCACCCGGGGCCGTTCAACCGGTCCCCGTCAGCTCGTCCGGAAGGACGGTCAGCGGACTCGTGCTGCTGTCCACCACGTCCTGCGCCAGGTCGGCGACCTTCCTGCCACGTGACCTCGCCGACGAACGCAGTCTCTCGAACGCCTCGCGCGGCGGCATCGTGTGCCGCTCGGCGAGCACGCCGATGGCCTGCTCCACCACGACCCGCGAGTGCAGCGCGTGCTCCAGCTGCGTGATCGTGTGCCGCAGCCGCTCCACCTCGGTGGCCCCCTCCGGGGCCCGACCGGGCGCCTGCGTGCGGGGACGCCCGGTCCCCGCCTCGGAGGTGAGGAGATCCGCCAGGACCATGGCGCTGACCAGGTCAGGCGCATCGTGCCCGTGCTGTTCGGTGCCCACGCGCCACCCGTTCGGGGTGCGCCGCACCACTTCGACGGTCACCGTGTCGGTGACCGCCACGTCATGAGGCCTCATATCGTCCCCCAACTCAACACTCCCCGTCATCGTCCGCGCTACGGTGCCGGCCTCGCCGCCGTAGGGAACTCGGGGGTGTCCGCCCCCTGGGGGAGGGGGTCCCGCCGCGCGGGCCGCACCAGGGCGGCCCGCGCCGTTCGTCCTCAGGACAGCTCGGCCAACTTCTTCTTCACCTGAGCGAGGGACGGGTTGGTCATCGCGGTCTCGTCGCTGAAGACCACCGTCGGGACCGTCTGGTTCCCGTTGTTGACCTTCATGACGTACTCCGCGGCCTCCGGATTCTCCTCGATGTTCACCTCGCGCACCGCGATGCCCTCACGGGAGAGCTGGCTCTTGAGGCGCCTGCAGTACCCGCACCAGGGGGTGCTGTACATCGTGAATCGTTCGGTGCCCGTACTCGTCATCTCGCTCACGTCTTCCTGGTCGACGGTCATGTTCGGGGATCAGTACCCCCATTCCAACACCAAGGGGGTCCCGCCACTTCCCATGACCGATCGACACAACGTGGGACGCCTCACAGGGCCTCCTGGTTCTGGAATGTGTCACCCGGACTGTTCGCGCAGCTCCGGAGAGCGTCGCCGCCGACACCCGGGAGCCCGGCCCATCCGCTCCCGGTGACGACCGATACTTGAGAGACTGTGCGCCCACGGCGAGTCAGCCGCCCCGGCGGACGCAGCCTCCCCAACCAGATTCAGGAGCACCATGGACCCCGACCGCGTCCTGGAGGGACTGGACCCGGAACAGACCGAGGCGGCGCGCGCACTGCGCGGCCCCGTGTGCATCCTCGCCGGTGCCGGAACGGGGAAGACCAGGGCCGTCACCCACCGGATCGCGCACGCCGTGGCCAGCGGGGTCGTCTCCGAACAGCAGATCCTGGCGGTCACCTTCACCGCCCGCGCCGCCGGGGAGATGCGCGGTCGGCTCCGCTCCCTGGGCGCTCCCCGGGTCCAGGCCCGCACCTTCCACGCGGCCGCCCTGCGTCAGCTCGGGTTCTTCTGGCCGCAGGTGATCGGCGGGGAGAAGCCCAAGCTCATCGAGAGCAAGCTCTCCGTGGTGGCACGCGCCGCCAACTCGGTGGGCCAGCAGCCGGACCGGCTCGGACTGCGCGACCTCGCCAGCGAGATCGAGTGGGCCAAGGTCACCCAGGTGCGGCCCAGCGACTACGACAAGGCCGTGGCCAAGTCCGGACGGCAGGCCCCCATGAACGCCGGCGAGGTCGCCCGGGTCTTCGAGGCCTACGAGGAGCTGTGCCGCGAGCACAACCTCCTCGACTTCGAGTCCATGCTGGAACTCACCGCCGGGATGATCACCGAGTACCCGGCCATCGCCCAGCGGGTCCGCGACCAGTACCGGTACTTCGTCGTGGACGAGTTCCAGGATGTCAACCCCCTCCAGAAACTCCTCCTGGACGCCTGGCTGGGTGACCGCGACGACCTGTGCGTGGTGGGCGACCCGAGCCAGACCATCTACTCGTTCGCCGGGGCCACCCCCAGCTACCTCACCGGGTTCGCCAACCGGTACCCGCACGCCACCGTCGTCCGGCTGGTCCGCGACTACCGCTCCACGCCCCAGGTGGTCCGGGTGGCCAACCACGTCATCGCGCAGGCCAGGGACACCACGTCCGCCAACCACCTCACCCTCCAGGCACAGCGCCCCGAGGGGCCGGACCCCCTGTACCAGGAGTACGACGACGAGCCCGCCGAGGCGACCGGGGTCGCCCGCAAGATCAGCGTCCTGCTGGAGGACGGCACCCCGGCCAGCCAGATCGCGGTGCTCGTACGCACCAACTCGCAGTCGGCCTCCTACGAGCAGGCGCTGGCGGACGAGGGCGTCCCGTTCACCGTGCGCGGCACCACCCGCTTCTTCGAGCGCCCCGAGATCAAACAGGCCGTGCACACCCTGCGCGGGGCCCGGCACGCCGCCGCCGACGAGGTGGCCGAACCCCTGGTCGCGACGGTGCGCGGCCTGCTCGCCCAGATGGGCCTCACCGACAGCGCGCCCGAGGGCCGTCAGGCCCGGGAGCGCTGGGAGTCGCTGTCCGCGCTCGCCCAGCTGGCGGAGGACATGGCGGCCACACCGGGACCCGACGGACGCGCCGCCACCATGGGCACGTTCGTCGAGGAGCTGGAGACGCGTATGGCCACCGAACACGCTCCCGGGTTCGAGGGCGTGACCATCGCCTCCCTGCACTCCGCCAAGGGCCTGGAGTGGGACGCGGTCTTCCTCGTGGGCCTCACCGAGGGCATGATCCCGATCATCTACGCCGAGACCGACGAACAGGTGGAGGAGGAGCGCCGACTCTTCTACGTGGGGGTCACCCGCGCCCGCGAGCACCTGGCCATGTCCTGGTCCCTGTCGCGCTCCCCGGGCGGCCGCAAGTCCCGCAAGCCCTCCCGTTTCCTCGACGGCCTGCGCCCGGCCTCGCCCTCCACCGCCAACCGCCGCGACCGCCGGAAGGGAGGGACGGCGCGCTGCCGGGTCTGCTCGAACGTGCTCTCCGACGCCACCGAACGCAAGCTGGGCCGGTGCGTGGACTGCCCCTCCACCTACGACGAGGCCCTTCTGGAGCGGTTGCGTGACTGGCGCAAGCGCACCTGCCAGGAGCAGAAAGTGCCCGCCTACGTGATCTTCACCGACGCCACCCTCCAGGCGATCGCGGAGCAGGAACCCTCCAGCGTCTCCCAGCTCACGGCGGTGTCCGGAGTGGGTCCCGCCAAACTCGACCGCTACGGTGAGGCGGTGCTCGCGCTGGTCGCGGGGAGGGAACCGGCGGGGAGGCCGGGGACGGAGAGGACGAGGATGAGTGAACACGACGCCGAACTCAGGGGCCAGTCGCTGGCCGATCTGCTGAGGGTCCTGGACCTGGAGCGGATCGAGGTCAACATCTTCCGGGGGATCAGCCCGGCGGAGGGACCGCAGCGGGTCTTCGGAGGACTGGTCGCCGGGCAGGCGCTCGTGGCTGCGGGCCGGACCGTGCCCGCCGAACGGTACGTGCACTCCCTGCACGCCTACTTCATACGGCCCGGCGACCCCACCGTGCCGATCGTCTACGAGGTGGACCGGGTCCGCGACGGGCGCTCGTTCACCACCCGCCGGGTCGTGGCCGTCCAGCACGGCAAGGCGATATTCACGCTCTCCGCCTCCTTCCACAAGGAGGAGCCGGGTCTGGACCACCAGATCCCGATGCCGGACGTCCCGCCGCCGGAGGACCTGCTCAGCACGCGTGAGCGGCTGCGCGAGGCGTTCGGGAAGGTGCCCAACTTCGTGCAGTGGCACCCCATCGAGATGCGGCCCGTGGGCGCGATGTCGTTCGAGGCCGAGCGCGACCCCGACCTGCGCACGGCGACCAACCCGGTGTGGTTCAAGGTGGACGGCGAGCTGCCGGACGACCGCCTCACCCAGGTGTGCCTCATGACCTACGCCTCGGACATGACGCTGCTGGACACCGTGCTGCTCCGGCACGGGAGGTCGTTCGCGGGGATCGCCATGGCCAGCCTCGACCACGCGATGTGGTTCCACCGGCCGTTCCGCGCCGACGAGTGGCTGCTGTACGCGCAGGAGTCCCCGACCGCCCAGGGCGCCCGGGGCCTGGCGCGCGGCCTGGTCTACACGCGCGACGGCCACCTCGTCTGCTCCGTGGTGCAGGAGGGCATGATCCGCGTCGTGGACGCGGAGGGCTGGGCCTAGACGGAGGCGGTTCACGGGGCTCGGGGGCAACGCTCCCGGGCCCTTCGTCATTCCCGGCGACCTCTGGCCGGATGCGGACGTTTTCCCAGGTCAAAAATAGGTTGCCGATCTTTGTGGGCGGCCCGTAGTGTGTACACGTCGAACCAACCGCTCTCGGTACAGGTGCGAGACCCTGTACCCGACTTCGAAGGAGGTGCCCGATCAAATGACCACCACGGAGATGAACTCGATGACCACGTTGTCCCTCGCTGCCGAGGCCGCTTGGCGTCCGTTCCCGACAGGAGTCGTGTCGGGCATCGGCCTGAGCGGTAGCACCATCGGCGGTCGTCCGAGCGCCCAGAACGGCATCCAGTCCCTCGGCATGGTCCAGCTCATTGGATCCGGCCTGGCTTTCCAGGGGACCGGTGTGTCCGAGTCCGGCGTCATCGGCGAGCCGCGCCACGAGTCCGAGCCTGCCCTTGATCGCGGCAAGTTCACCGTTGGCGTCAACGAGGCATCGCACGAAACCCCGCGCTATGGCGCATCGGGAGAGTGTCCACGGAAGATTCCGGCCTAGAGCAGCACAGGCCGAGATCCTCGACCGTGGCCGCGGACCCCGACACAGGGGCCGCGGCTTTCTTTGTATCTCCGTTCGTTCTCCGTCCCCCAGGGACGCGGGAGCAGGCGGCGGCATCGCAAGTCCAGGTCCCTCACCGGATTCGTTCCGGTGACCGAACACCGACCGCGTTGTACGAACGATCAAAGATCTTGGAGGGCACCGATGCTCGCGTCGGTCCTGGAAACGCCCCAGTTGGGCGAGGTCGAAATCCCCTGCCGTAGGGAGCCGGACCTGTTCTTCGCGGAGTCGCCCGCGGAGGTCGAGGCGGCCAAGGCGATCTGTGGTTCCTGCCCCATTCGGGAGCAGTGCCTGGCGGACGCGCTCGAGCGGCGTGAGCCGTGGGGCGTCTGGGGCGGGCAGCTGCTCGTCTCCGGCCAGGTGGTGGCGCGCAAGCGCCCCGTGGCCGTCCCCGCAAGAACCCCGCGCCCGTCGCGGCCTGAACACCCCAAGCACCCACGAACCCGAAGGACTCGAAACGATGATGCAGGAACTCATGCGGATGGTGGAGCGCACCGACGAGGAGCCCCGCGACCGTCAGATCAGACGACTCGGCGCCCGGCAGTTGCGCGCCCGGCAGCGCGAGGAGCGTCGTGCGGAGCAGGCGATCATGGAAATCGCGTGGTCAAGGCTATGTTGACGCGGACTGACGAGTGAGTGAACGAACGAGACCGAAGGGCGCCTGGAGCGCGCCGTTCGGTCTCGTTTGTGTAACCAAAACCAGCAGGAGGTCCCGGAGCCGGTCCACGTGTGTCCTGTCTCACCAGCTCCGAAGGCCCCTGGTCAGAGGGGAATCCGTGTCGGGGGCCCGAATCCGCCCCCGAACGCCCGGGTCGGACACGGCGCGAAAGAAATCACATATCCGGACAACTCACACCTGTTCGAGAAGGCCCACCTCGGATACCGTAAACACTGTGCCCTCGAACACCAAAGTCGAGGTACGACGCAGTCCTCGTCGCCGCCGCACCGTGTCGGCCTACAGGGACGGGGACACCACGGTCGTCCTCGTGCCCGCGACGTTCTCCCGCGCAGAGGAAAAGCGCTGGGTGGACCAGATGCTGCAAAAGCTCCGGGCCCGGGAGGGCCGCAGACACCCCGGTGACCGCGAGCTCCAGGAGCGCGCCGTCGAGCTGGCCGAACGCTACCTGGACGGCACCCACCTCCCGGACAGCGTCCGCTGGGTCGACAACCAGAACTCCCGCTGGGGTTCCTGCACGCCGGACACCCGCACCATCCGCATCTCCCGTCGCGTCGCGGGGATGCCCTCGTGGGTGGTGGACTACGTCCTCGTCCACGAACTCGCCCACCTGCGCATCCCGCACCACGGCCGCGACTTCTGGGACCTGGTCCGGCGCTACCCCAAGGCCGACCGCGCCCGCGGCTACCTGGAGGGGTTCAGCGCCGGCAGCCGCTCCGACCACGACGACGAGGACCCGGACGAGGTCCTCGAAGCCGATGAGGTCGCCTTCGAGGAGTAGGGGCTACTTGCCGTAGTGGTATCGGCAGGCGACGACGCGGATCTCGTCCTCGTGCAGGCGGTGGACGAGACGGTGCTCGTCGGTGATGCGGCGCGACCAGTAGCCGTGGAACCCGTGGCGCAGGGGTTCGGGTTTCCCCATGCCCTCGTTGCCGTTCCGGTCGATGTCCTTGATGAGGGCGTTGATGCGTTTCAGGACCTTGCGATCCTGGCCCTGCCACCAGACGTAGTCCTCCCAGGCGTTCTCCGCCCAGACGAGCTTCATTCGGCCAGGCCCCGCTCTATTCCGTGCCCGGACTCCACCTGCTCGATGGCGTCGATCAGGCGGCGGGCGTTCTCGGGGCTGCGGAGGAGGTAGGCGGTCTCTCTGAGTGACTCGTACTCGGACAGGGCCATCATCACGACCGGCTCGTGTCCGGCTCTGGTGATGATGACCTCCTCACGGTCGTTGACGACCGCGTCCATGGTGGCCGCGTAGTGGGCACGGGACTCGGAGTAGGTGATCGTCTTGGTCACGGTTCCTCCTGGGCACCAGAGCGAAGATCTAACTTTAATGTACAGGAAGTTGTACATCGGCGGCGCGGGCGCGCCCTCAGCCGCCGGGAGCGTCGAGGGCGCGTTCGGCGGCCCTGACGTCCGCGGCGACACGGGCCAGCACCACGGCGCTCACCACGAGCAGCACCCCGAACACGGCGGCGTAGTAGGTGGTGGTCCCGCCCCACTCGCCGGAGACGGCGGCACGGCCCAGGACCGCGACCAGCAGGATCCCCATGAACCCGCAGACGCCCTGCCCCAGCCGCAGCGAGCGCCGCTTCTGCTCCACCCGGGCGCGGGCCACCTCCTGCGGACCGACCAGCCCGGCGCGTTCGTCGGCCAGCAGCCGTTCGGCCGCCTTGCGGACCCGTTTGGCCAGCAGCACCAGGACGAGCCCGCCCAGCATGCCGACCACGGTGATCAGGGACACGGCGAACGCCTCACAGGGGGCCGGTGGTTCATGGTCATCCGTTCCGTCGGGCCGTGGGGGACACACATCACGAGAGGCCCGGCCGGATCTCCTCCGGCGGGCCTCTCGTGGTTCAGTTCGCGGCGGTGGTCCGCCGGTGCGCGTGGACGGCGGCGTCCACCAGGGCCCGGACGGAGTCGTCACTGGACTCGGGGAGGGACCCCACCGGGAACCAGTCCAGTCCCGCGGACTCGTCCGGGTCCCGGACCAGCACGGCGTCGGCCGGAGCCACCGCGGCGTACTGCACGTCCAGGTGGAGACTGCCCCCGCCGCACGGCACCGCGTGGCGGTCCAGCCGCACCGGCTCCGGAAGCAGGGCCAGATCCCGGATCCCGGACTCCTCGGTGGCCTCCCGCAGCGCCGCGCCGGCCAGGGTGGTGTCCTCGGTCTCGCAGTGGCCGCCGGTCTGCAACCACATCCGGTGGACCCGGTGCAGCACCAGGGCCACACGGGAACCGTCGGCGGAGACGATCGCGGCGCTCGCGGTCAGGTGCCCGGGCAGGCAGGTACGCCACATGGCGTCACCATGGGCGTCCAGGTGGTCCAGGTAGGAGCGGCGCAGCTCCTCCTGGCCGGTGTCGGGCGCGGTCCACGCGTCCAGCACCGCCCGCGCGTCGACGTGCAGAGTCACCTACTTGCCGTCCTCGTCCTCGTCGTCGCCGGGCCGGGGCCGCTCGGAGCCGTCCGGGTCGGTCAGCGACGAGATGTCGAAGTCCGTGCCCTCGAACTCGCCGCGCCCGTGCACGAAGGCGTCCGGGTCGTCCAGGTCGTCGGCGGTGGGCATGAGGTCCGGGTGCTGCCACACGGCGTCCCGGCCCTCCACGCCACGCGCCTCCTCCAGGGCCGTCCACAGGGCTCCGGCCTCGCGCAGACGGCGCGGACGCAGCTCCAGGCCGACCAGGGCGGCGAAGGTGTGCTCGGCGGGCCCACCGGTGGCGCGGCGGCGCCGGGTGGTCTCCGCGAGCGCACCCGACTGCGGCAGGCGCTCGGACACGGCCGACGACACCACGGTCGCCACCCAGCCCTCGATCAGGGCGAGAGTGGTCTCCAGCCGCTTGAGCGCGGCCTTCTGCTGGGGGTGTCCTCCGGCTGGAGCAGCCCCTCGGCGCCCAGCCCGCCGGACATGGCCTCCTGGAGCGCCTCCGGGTTCGAGAGGTCGATCCCGCCGAGCTTGTCCTCCAGGCCGCTGACGTCGAACGACATCCCGGCCGCGTACTCCTCGACCAGCCGGGACACGTGGGAACGCAGCCAGGGCACGTGCGAGTACAGGCGGTGCACGGCCGCCTCACGGGCGGCGAGGTACAGGCGCACCTCGTCCTCGGGGATCTCCAGGCCCTCACTGAAGCGGGCCACCCCCGAGGGAAGCAGGGCGGCGTTGCCCTCACCGGCCAGCGGCAGGCCGATGTCGGTGGTTCCGATCACTTCCTGGGCCAGCTCACCGATGGCCTGACCGGCCTGCTGGCCGACCATCATGCCGCCCATCTGCTGGATCATCCCCAGCAGCGGACCGGCCATGGAAGCCATCTCCTCGGGGAGGTTCTGCCCCATGGCCTGGACCGTCTTGGCGGTCAGTGGGTCGCACAGCTGCGCCCACGAGTCCATCGTCTTCTCGATCCACTCCGACCTGCTCCAGGCCTGGGCGGTCTGGAGCCCCGAGGGGAGGTCGGTAGCCTGGTCGAGCCACAGGTCGGCGAGGCGCAGCGCCTCCTCGATCCGGGCGTAGTCGGCGGGCGGCACGCTCGGGTCCCCTTCTGGGAGACCGCGTGCCGCGCGATGTTCTTGGCCATGTCCCAGTTGATGCCGGACGTCGGGGACGTCTGACCGGCCTCCGGCGCACCGGGGGCGGGCTGGGACGACATCATGTCCGCGAACTGGCGGAGCATGTTGGCCATCTGTTGCGGGTCGCCGAACGGGAATCCGTCCGGTGTTCCGGGGTTCCCCCGCCCGGGCCGCCGCTGCCGGCACCCGAGCCGGAGTCGCCTGAACGGCGTCCGGACTCGTCATCGGGATCGTTCGGCATGCTGAAACCGAAAGGCAGGTCGCTCACAATCAGACCTCAGGCAGGATTAGGTTTGGTCTCCACTGTCACGTTAGCTGGGAGTCGCCCGGAGTGAATACCGAAAGCAGCCAGGTTCGCCCACAGCACAGCCCCTCGGATCGGGCGGGCATGGTGGTGGCGGTCACCGGTGCCGCCTCCGGAGTGGGCCGACTCCTCGTGCAACGCCTGGCCGCCCCAGAAGGTTCCGTCTCGGCGCGTGAGGTCGTGGCGATCGACGACGAGTTCGCCGACCTGCGCGGGGTGACCTGGCGCATCGCGGACGTCCAGGACCCGGGGCTGGTCTCCCGGCTGCACGGGATCGACGTGCTCGTGCACACCGCCGACGACCGTTCCCTGGAGACCAGGCCGTCGGCGCGCCGGGCGCACAACATCCGGGCCGCGCAGACCGTCCTGACGGCGGCGGCCGCCGCCGGAGTGCCGCGCGTCCTCCTCATTACCAGCACGATGGTCTACGGCGCCGCCCCCGACAACCCCGTGCCGCTGCCCGAGAACGCCACCCGCGTCTCGGACAACAGCGAGGGCCTCATGGGCGACTTCGCAGAGGTCGAGGAGTTGGCCGAGCGCGCCCGCCGGGCCCACCCGGGCCTGAGCGTCACCGTGGTGCGCCCCGCCCCGCTCGTCGGCCCCGAACTGGACACCCTCCTCAGCCGCCACTTCTCCGCGCCCCGCCTCCTCACCGTCAAGGGCCACGAACAGCACTGGCAGTTCTGCCACGAGGACGACCTCGCCTCCGCGCTCGCCTTCTGCGCCCTGCACGAGGTGACCGGGACCGACGGGGTGGTCGCCGTGGCCAGCGAGGGATCGCTCACCCAGGGGGAGGTGGAGGAGATCGCGGGGATGAAGCACTTCGAGGTGCCCGCCAACCTCGCCTTCGGTGCCGTCCGCCGCCTGCACCAGGCCCGCATCACCCCGGCCGCGGCCGGAGAGATCAAGTTCCTCGTCTACCCCTGCGTGGTGGACGGCGTCTCCCTGCGCCAGGCCGGGTGGAAGCCCGCCCACGACAACGAGTCGGCGCTGGCCGCCCTGCTGAAGTCCAAGACCGGCAAGCACGCCATCGCCGGGCGCAGCCTCGGCCGCAAGGAGGTCACCATCACGGCCGCCGGAGCGGCCGGAGCGGCGGCCGCGGCCATCGGAACGGCCGCCGCCATCCGCCACCTGCGCAAGCGAGGAAGTCCTGATCCGTGCCGCTTGATACGGTTCCCGGGTGGATCAGATCACTCTCGCGGCCGTACGCGACACGCCCCTGTCCGTCGACGAGGTCCTGGCGGCGGTGGCCGACCCCAGGGCTGGCGGCACGGCCGTCTTCATCGGGACCGTGCGCGACCACGACCACGGACGCGACGTGGCCGCCCTCTCGTACTCGGCCCACCCGACCGTCGAGGCGCAGCTGCGCGTCGTCATGGAGAAGGTGCTGAGCGACACCACCGCCCCCGACCGCCCGGTCGTGCGGATGGCCGCCACGCACCGCGTCGGGGACCTGGAGATCGGTGACCTCGCCGTGGTCGTCGCGGCCTCCGCGGCCCACCGCGAGGAGGCCTTCGCGGCCTGTCGCAGACTCATCGACGACCTCAAGGCCCAGGTGCCCATCTGGAAGAACCAGGCCTTCGAGGACGGCGGGACGGAGTGGGTCGGCTCGCCCTGAGTCCTCCCGTCCAGGTCCCGAAGGGCTCTAAGGTGTCAGCATGGTTCGTCGTGTCATGACCCTTGTCGCCGCTCTCGTCCTGCTTGCCGGGCTCGGGTACGGCAGTCTCCACCTGCCCATGCCCTACCTCGTCGCGGCCCCGGGCGTCACTGTGGACACCCTGGGACAGCAGGAGGACGGAGCGCCCGTCATCGGTGTCGAGGGCGCCGAGAACTACGAGCACGACGGATCGCTGTCGATGGTGACCGTCCAGTACGCGGGCGGACCCGACCACCGGCTCAACCTCTTCACACTGGTGACCGCCTGGCTCTCACCGAGCCAGGCCGTCCTGCCGGAGGAACTGCTGTTCCCGGCCGGACGCTCCCAGGAGGAGGTCACCGAACGGCAGACCGTCCAGATGAACGACTCGCAGACCGACGCCACCGCCGCCGCCCTCAACCAGCTCAACATCGACTACGAGGCGATCCCGCTGGTCGCGGACACCGTCGCGGACATGCCCGCCGACGGCGTCGTCGAGCCCGGCGACCGCATCATCGAGGTGGACGGCGAGAAGGTACCCACCCACACCACCGGAGCCGACACCGAGGAACTCGTCGGCAGCTCCTACGTGGTCGAGCGGGTCGGTGACCGCGAGCCCGGCGAACCGGTCGCACTCGTCCTGGACCGCGACGGCGAGGAGGTCGAGGTCGACATGGACACCGTCGCC
Source organism: Nocardiopsis eucommiae (assembly GCA_018388625.1). Classification (GTDB taxonomy): domain Bacteria; phylum Actinomycetota; class Actinomycetes; order Streptosporangiales; family Streptosporangiaceae; genus Nocardiopsis; species Nocardiopsis eucommiae. Next base: position 974,223 of record CP074402.1, read on the forward strand.
GGGGAGGAGGGCAACGCCGCCGTGGGCGTCCTCATCGCGGACGACATGGACTTCCCCGTCGACGTCTCCATCTCCGTGGGCGAGATCGGCGGACCCAGCGCGGGCATGATGTTCTCCCTGGGCATCATTGACCGCCTCAGCGAGGAGGGCGTCACCGGCGGCGCCAGGATCGCCGGTTCCGGCACCATCACCTCCGACGGCCAGGTCGGCGGGGTCAGCGGCATCCCGCAGAAGATGGTGAGCGCCAAGCGCGACGGCGCGGAGTACTTCTTCGTCGCCGCCGACAGCTGCTCCCAGATCTCCCAGTCCGCCGCCTACGGAGAGCTCGACGTCGTCCGTGTCGAGACCCTCACCGACGCCATGGACGCCCTGGAGGTCATTCGCGGGGGAGAGGGCGAACTGCCGCGCTGCGAATAGTGGTGTTTCTTGGCACCTCCGCTTCGCTTCGGTGCGTGTTCGGGCGCCCTGAGAGCCAGGGATTCTTCATCGTCGTCTGCGCCTGGCTCGTTCCTCGCTGGCGGCTTGACTCCTCTTGCAGAACCCTGGCGGCGCCCGAACGAAAGCACCCCCTGGTGGTGACGGGACTCGGGTGGGGCTCAGGGGCTGTGGCCGGGACCCAGGGCGGATCACACAGCTGGGGACGAGGTGTTCTCACACCCCTGTTGAGGGGCTGGACATGAGAGGACCCCCGGGCCGTGTGGTCCGGGGGTCCTTCGTACGGGTGGGGTCAGCTCTCCTTCGTGGGGAGCTCCTCGTCCAGGTCGAGGGTGAGGGCGAGCGCGGAGGTCAGGGCCGGGATCAGGTCCGGACCGTTGAGCACCTCGGACTCGCTGTCGTGGCTGCGCATCCGCATGGCGCAGTGCCGCGAACCGTCCCGCAGCACGCCCGCGACCATGCGGATCTCCTCGGTCTCCTTGCCGGAGGCGGAGGGGTCCTCACCGGCGGCCAGGGTCTCGTCCGACCCCTTCACCACCAGGCGCTCCATGACCAGCGCGCACCCGGCCACGCCCTCGGGCCACAGGATGCGCCCCAGCGCCTCCTCCAACGGCACGTCCGGGGACAGCGCCTCCTGCTCGACCGGGGTCAGCTCGTCCGGGTCGGCCGGGGAGGCGATCCCCAGCATGCTCGCCAGAGCGGGCTCCGCCGCCAGCAGCTCCGAGGTGGGGACCAGGGCGTACAGGCCCAACGGGCGATCCCACCCCTGTTCGGCGGCGTGGCGTTCCAGGTCCATGACTGCTTCGCGAATGTTCGACACGTTTCCATGGTCCCCGATGTGGGAACCTCGCCGGGCCCGTTCGGCGGCAGTAGGGTCGCAAGGTGCCCTCCGGATGCGACTCCGATACACCAACGATGCAGCCTTGTCACCGGGTGGAGGGTGATTTCGGGAACCTGACGGCCACCGATTAAGTTTTCAGTAATGAAGGCGCCACACGCGCAACCAACGCACCTACCAAGCCAGAACGAGGGGGAGGCGTGAGCTTCCGATCGCCCGGCGCACCACCTGCGCGTATGCCTCGCCGATCAAGGTTGCTCGCGCCAGTCGCGGCGACCGTGGTCGTCATCATCGCGGCGTTGATGTTCGCCGCGAACTTCTGGACCGACTACAAGTGGTTCAGCTCCATCGGCTACACCTCGGTCTTCCTGACCGAGCTGTGGACACGGGTCCTGCTCTTCGCCGTAGCGGCACTCGTGATGGCCGTCATCGTCGGCGCGAGCATCTTCTTCGCCTACCGGGCCCGGCCCGGTATCAGACCGATGAGTCTGGAACAGCAGGGCCTGGACCGCTACCGGCAGTCCATCGACCCGCACCGCAAGCTCTTCTTCTGGATCGCCGTCGGCGCCCTGGCGCTGCTGGCCGGCGCGGCCGCCAGCGGTGACTGGCGCAGCTACCTCCAGTTCGTCAACGGTGTCGACTTCGGGGTGAACGACCCCGAGTTCGGCATGGACATCGCGTTCTTCGCGTTCACCTACCCGTTCCTGCGCATCCTGCTCGGCTACCTGTACGCGGCCGTCATCCTGGCGTTCATCGCCGCGGTGATCGTGCACTACCTGTACGGCGGGGTCCGCCTCCAGAACGACTCCGGGCAGCGCGCCACCCCCGCCGCCCGCGTGCACCTGTCGGTGCTGCTGGGTCTGTTCGTGCTCCTGCGCGCGGGCTCCTACTGGCTGGACCGCTACGGGCTGGTTTTCTCCGACCGGGGCTACACCTTCGGTGCCTCCTACACGGACGTGAACGCGGTCAAGACCGCCCTGACCATCCTCACCGTCATCTCGGTGATCTGCGCGGTCCTGTTCTTCGCCAACATCGTCTTCAAGAACACGATGATCCCGGTGGCCTCCCTCGGGCTGCTGGTCCTCTCCGGCGTGGTCGTCGGCGTGGCCTACCCCGAGATCGTCCAGCGCTTCCAGGTCAGCCCGAACGAGCAGCGCCTGGAGAGCCCGTACATCGAGCGCAACATCGAGAGCACGCGCGAGGCGTACGGGATCGCGAACGCCGAGGTGGAGACCTACGACGCCACCACGGAGCTCACGCCGCAGGAGCTGGCGGCCGAGGCCGACACCATCCCCAGCGTGCGACTGGCCGACCCGGCCGTGGTCTCGCAGACCTTCCAGCAGATGCAGCAGGTCCGAGGTTTCTACCAGTTCCCGGACGTGCTGGAGGTCGACCGCTACCCGGACGCCGACGGCAACCTGATCGACACGATCGTCGCGGTTCGTGAACTCGACGGTCCGCCCGCCGACCAGGACAACTGGCTCAACCGGCACCTGATCTACACCCACGGCTTCGGCATGGTCGCCGCCGCTGGCAACCTGATCGACGACGAGGGCCGCCCGGTCTTCACCGAGTACAACATCCCGCCGCGCGGTGAGCTGAGCGAGGTCGCGGGCGAGTACGAGCCGAGGATCTACTACGGCCGCGAGGGCGCCGACTACGTCATCGTCCAGGCGGAGGAGGAGTACGACTACCCGGTCGACCCCGCCGCCGACGAGCCCGACGTCCCCACCCTGGAGGACGCGGTCGACGCCAGCCCGAGCCCGGACGAGGCGCGCGCGCCCTCCGATGGCCAGGAGGGCGGCGAGGAGGCCCCGGCTGAGGACGCCGAGGCCACCGAGGAGGGCGCCGAGGAGGACCCCGCTGGGGGTTCGCAGGCCTACAACCGTTACGACGGTGACGGCGGCGTCCCGCTGAACAACTTCTTCGACCGCATCCTGTACGCGATCAAGTACCAGGAAACGAGCATCCTGCTCAACAGCGCCATCACCAGCGACTCGCGCATCCTCTACGAGCGCGACCCGCTGGACCGCGTGGAGAAGGTCGCGCCCTTCCTCACCGTCGACAGCCGCCCCTACCCGGCGGTGGTCGACGGCAAGGTTGTGTGGATCGTGGACGGGTACACCACCTCGGACGGCTACCCGTACGCCAACCGGGTCGACTTCACCCAGGCGGTGACCGACACCTTCACCGACGGTTCGGCGCAGCAGGTCGGCGCGCTGCCCGGCAACGAGGTCAACTACATCCGGAACTCGGTGAAGGCCACCGTCGACGCCTACGACGGCAGCGTCACCCTGTACGGCTGGGACGAGGAGGACCCCGTCCTGAAGACCTGGGAGGGCGCCTTCCCAGGCACCGTGGTGGACAGGGACGAGATGAGCGACGAGCTCATCCAGCACCTGCGCTACCCGGACGACCTGTTCAAGGTGCAGCGCGAGATCATGCGCGAGTACCACGTGACGGACGCGGCGTCCTACTACGGTGGTCAGGACTTCTGGTCGGTTCCCAACGACCCGACCCGGGAGGGCGAGGTCTCCGAGCCGCCCTACCGCCAGACCATCAACTTCCCCGGTTCCGACGAGCCCAGCTTCTCGCTGACCACCACGTTCGTTCCGAACAACCGTGAGAACCTGGCCGCGTTCATGGCCGTGGACAGCAACCCGGCGTCGGACGAGTACGGCAAGCTCAAGCTGCTGGAACTGCCCCGGAGCACGGTGATCTTCGGTCCAGGCCAGGTGCAGAACGCGTTCGACTCGGACGCCGACGTGCGTGAGGTCCTGCTCCCGCTGGAGCAGTCCAACGCCGAGGTGACCCGGGGCAACCTGCTGACCCTGCCGTTCGCCGGCGGTCTGCTCTACGTGGAGCCCCTCTACGTGCAGGCCGGTGGCGGCGGAGCGGCGTCCTTCCCGCTGCTCCAGCAGGTCATGGTCGGCTTCGGTGAGGAAGTCGCCATCGGCAGCAACCTCCAGGACGCCCTGAACAACCTGTTCGAGGGCGGCGAGGGTCCGCTGCCCGACCCGGACGCGGAGGCGGGCACCCCCGAGGAGGAGACCTCGGAGGGCGGCTCGGGCGGAGGCGACCCGAGTGACCTCACCGAGGCCCTCAACGAGGCCGTCGAGGCCTGGGAGGAGGCCCAGGAGTCGAACGACGAGGCCAACGAGCGCCTGCGTGAGGCTCTTGAGGCCCTGGAGGAGGCCGCGGGCGACTAGTCCGTAGCCGCCGGCTCCCAGGGGCGCCGCGTACGACGGGGCGGGACCTTCCGGGTCCCGCCCCGTTCGCGTTGCCGCTCCCGTGTCGGAGCCCGGGAGGCGGGGCGGTTGAAGGCCCGCGCGCAGGTCGATTTGGCTTTGTCGCCGGGGCGCGCTAATCTGAAGACACAACGACGCGGGGTGGAGCAGTTCGGTAGCTCGCTGGGCTCATAACCCAGAGGTCGCAGGTTCAAATCCTGTCCCCGCTACCAAGATCGGACCCGGGAGAAATCCCGGGTCCGGTGCTTTCTCGGACTTCTGTTTCGACGGTTGATTCGGGAGGCGCATATTGGCGGCTCTTTCGGCCCCATGTGCGTGCGCGGCGAGAATGCCGGTGCGGACCGTGAGGAAAGCCTGGTAGAGTAGCCAACAGGGCCGGTCGGGAAGCTGACCGGACCAACGGGTGGATCTCCGGATCGGGTTCAGTTTCACGAAGAGCCGATTTGCCACCTGGGGCCAAGGGCCCTAAAATAGGGATCACAACGACGCGGGGTGGAGCAGTTCGGTAGCTCGCTGGGCTCATAACCCAGAGGTCGCAGGTTCAAATCCTGTCCCCGCTACCAAGAGGAAGCGCCGGGTGGAGAAATCCACCCGGCGCTTCTTCGTGTTCCCGCCCCACGGTGAAATGAGCCGACCCCGGTGCCGCCGTTCCCGTGCGGCACCGGGGTCCGGTTCAGCGGGTGCGGCCCTCCACCAGTTCCACCACGCGGTCCGCGCTCTCCGCGACCTTGGGGTCGTGGGTGACCACGACCACGGCGGCGTCGCGCACCCGGGCCTGGTCGATCAGCTGGTCCATGATCATGGTGCTGCTGGCAGCGTCCAGGGCGCCCGTGGGCTCGTCCGCGAGGATCAGCGCGGGTTCCCGGCTCAACGCCCGTGCCAGGGCCACACGCTGCTGCTCACCGCCGGACAGCTGGTGCGGCTGGGAGTGGAGGCGGTGCCCCAGCCCCACCGACTCCAGCAGCTCCTTCGCGCGGCTGCGGCGGCTCAGCACCGGAACCCCGCCGAGCACCATGGGGACACCCACGTTGGCCAGGGCCGAGCGCCGCTCCAACAGGTGGAACTGCTGAAACACGAACCCGATCCCGTCCCCGCGCAGCCGCGACGTCCGGCCCTCGCGCAGGGGCGTGGTCTCCACACCGTCGAACACGTAGGAACCGGTGCTCGGCTTGTCGAGCAGGCCCAGGACGTTCAGCAGGGTCGACTTGCCCGACCCCGACTGGCCCACGATGGCCACGACCTCGCCCCGGGCGACGTCGAAGGTGCAGTCGTGCAGCACGTCGATCCGGGTTCCCGACACCGTGAAGTGCCTGGTCAGGTTCTTCACCTGGAGGAGCGGGGGACCGGGTCGGCGCGGGGCCACGACCGACGGACAGGGAGCGTCGGCGGTCATCTAGCCACCCATCCCGTAGAACTCCTCGTCGAAGTCCTCCTCGGACTCCGCCCCGGGAACGTCGAAGCGCGGGTCCAGCGGGACCGGGTCCATGATGGTGTCTCCCACCTCCAGGCCATCGGTGACCTCGACGAACTGGCCGTCGGACAGGCCCAGGGTGACCTCGCGGGGCTCCTCGGAACCGTCCTCGGCCACCACGAGGACCTCGCCCTCCTCGGAGGTGCCGCGCACGGCGGTCACCGGGATGGCCACGACGTCCTCGGCCTCGCCGGTGCTCACCGACATCTGTCCCTGGACGCCGTCGAACACCTGGAGGTCGGAGGGGACTCGGCAGGACAGCTCGGCACCGCCCCCGGCGCCCTCGGACTCATCGGAGAACTCGTCCTCCGCGGGCTCCTCGGCGGCGCCTCCCTCGGCCGAACCAAGGGAGAGGAACGAGCACTCCGAGGCGGGCGGACCCTTGTCGATCTTCAGCATGATGTCGTCGGGGTCCTCGTAGAGCCGGTACAGGTCGTTCGCGGGGACCGTGGCCACCGCGCGGAACTGCTCCGGGGCGACGGTCGCCACGGTCGCGCCGGGCTCCAGGACGTCACCGACCTGCACGTCACCCATGCCCCTGATCGTCCCCGCGGTGGGTGCGTACAGGGAGACCTCGGTGAACGCCGCGGCCCCCTCACCCTCCTCGTCCGCCCCCGCGGTGGTCTCGGCGGGCACCTTCACGTTGACGATCGGGGCGCCGTTCTCCACCGTGTCGCCGTTGTTCAGCCACAGGTGGGTGACGGTGCCCCCTTGGGGGCCTTGAGCGCCCTGCCCGGCTCCGGACGCACCGTGGCGTCGAGCACCAGCAGGGAGCTGACCGTGCCCAGCTCGACCTCGATCGGGGCGCCGCCGACGTCCACCGCCGCCTCACCGAGGAACTCGTCCTCGTCCGCCCCACCGCCGAAGCTGGACAGCAGGAGGTAGCCCGAGCCGAGCAGCCCCAGGACCAGGGTGACGGCCGCGCCGATGATGATCCACTTCTTCACTTGTGTCTCCTATTCCCGCAGCCCGGCGACGACGGACGCGCGCAGCGCCCGGATCGCGGGGATGATCCCGGCCAAGAGCCCGACGACGGCCGCGCTGCCCAGTCCCACCAGGGCGGCGGAGGGCGGAACGGTCATGCTGATGTCGGGTGGCAGCCACATGAGGTTTCCGATGACCACCGAGGCCACGGCGACGAGCAACCAGGACAGCGCGAGGGCGATCAGACCGGCGACCACCGCGACCACCACCGCCTCCATCACCACGGCCACGAACAGGGTGAACCGGCTCGCGCCGAGCGCCCGGTAGGTGGCCAGTTCCCGGCGTCGTTCCCGGACCGTGACGAGCCCGACGTTGAGGACGCCGAGCAGACCCGTGGACAGGGTGATCACCGCGACACCGATCAGCCCGAGCGAGAGGTAGCCGATGAGCTCGTCGGTCATCTCGGAGTTGTCGGCGCGGTAGGCCATCAGGCTGTCCCTGCTGTCGACCCCCAGCGCCAGCTGGCCGAGGCGAGGCGGTCGGTGAACTCCTCACCGAAGTCCATCTCCTCGGCGGCGGAGTCGGAGGGGTCGATCCGCGCCAGGTAGGTGACCTGTGAGGCCGTCGGCTTCTCGGGGGACCAGGCGGGGCCGAAGAGGATCTCCCCGGTGGCGGGCGCGTTCAGCAGATAGGCGCTGTACCAGCCCCGTTCGTAGACGGAACTCTGGGTCACACCGACGATCCGCACGTCCGACCAGCGGCCGTCGCCGAGCTGCACGTCGGCGAAGTCGCCCAGTTCGTCCGCGAGGGCCTCGTTGACCACCAGTACCGGTGCGCGCGACTCCAGGTCGGCCTCGGTGAACCACCGGCCCTGGGTCAGGTTGATCCGGCGGATGTCCCCGAGGGCGACGTCCACACCGATGATGTCGACCTCCCGGAAGACCTGGTCGCCCTGGCGCAGCGGAGGCGGTGACTCGGACCGGTTGTGGACCGAGACCTCCAGCCCGCCCGCACGTCCGAGGTCCTCCTCGAACGCGTCGAGGTCGGTGACCTTGTCGAAGACGGTGACCTCCATGGTCGCCGCCCGACCGGCGTTGGCCTCGCCGAACGCAGTGGCGTAGCGCTGGCCCAGTTCACCGGCGGTGACCACCATGATCAGGGCACCGACACCGACGACGATGCCCGCGCAGGACAGGATGGTGCGGGCCACGTTGGCTCGGGAACCGGCGAAGGCCAGCACGATCCCAGCTGTGAGGGAACGCAGCATGGAGCCCCTTCCCGTGTGTCTGTGGAGCCCGGCGCGGCGAGGGGCGGCGCCGGGTCGCCCCGCGTCGCGCGGGGTTTCACCAGACCCATCGCCAACGCGCGGGGTTTCGGTTCAGCCCGGGAGGAACATTCTCTTGGCCGTTCTCGGACACACGGGGTCACGACACGGGCCGGGCCTACTCGACCTCGAAGCCGTCGCAGGTGATGGGGGCTCCGGTGCCGGCGTCCGACCACACCACCGTGTACACACCGGTGGTGAGCTCCTCGGCTCCGTCGAAGGCGTCCGGGTAGTCCAGGCGGGCCCAGCCGCCGTCGGACGTGCCGGCCTCCGCGGTGGAGTTCTCCCCTGACGGGCCGGTCACCGTGGCGGCCACCTGGCCGGAGTGTGCGCCCTCCGCGTCGGAGAGGCCCAGTTCCACCGGATCCTCGTCCTGGACGGCCTCGCGCGGGGCCTCACTGCGCCAGCCGCCGGGGAGCCCGGGGTCCACGGCGGGGGAACACGCGTAGCGGGCGGGGTCGAACAGGGTGTCGGGCACACCGAGCCCGAGCGGGCCCGAGGCGGCGGCGTCGCGCACCGTGTCCGCGATCATCTCGCTGAGCTGCTGCGGGGTGTGGCCGTGGCCCTGGCCGCACCCGGTGGACAGGAGGAGGGCCGCCCCGCACAGCGCGACCGCGCGGAGTCGATGGGTTGTCGTGGTCAGCACACAGCGCACGCTACTACTGAAAGTAATCGCGCGGGTGCTTTTCGTGGTTGCCGGTGGCTATTCCGGACGGCGCAACGGGGTGGGTCCGCCGTTGAGCCAGGTGAGGACCTGGTCGTGGACGGCGCCGTTGGTGCACACCAGGGGCCCGCCGTCCTCGAAGCCGTCCCCGCGCAGGTTGGTGGCGCGGCCGCCGGCCTCCTCCAGGATGATCGGCAGGGGGCCGCGTCCCAGAGCGAGAGCTCGGGCTCGGCCGCGATGTCCACTGTGCCCTCCGCGACCATCACGTGGGACCAGAAGTCACCGTAGGCACGGGTCCGCCACACGGAGCGCGTCAGTCCCAGGAACGACTCCAGTCGCTCCTGGTCCTCCCATCCGGACAACGACGAGAAGCTCAGGGAGGCGTCCGAGAGCTCCTGGACCTTGGAGACCTGGCAGCGGGAGGCCTTGGACAGGCTGCGGCCGGCCCAGGCGCCGCCGCCCTTCGAGGCCCACCAGCGCCGGTGCAGCGCGGGAGCCGACACCACGCCCACCACGGGCCGGTCGCCCTCCAGCAGGGCGATGAGCGTGGCCCACACGGGCACGCCGCGCACGTAGTTCTTGGTGCCGTCGATGGGGTCGATGACCCACACGCGGTTGCTGTTGCCGCTCCGGCCGTACTCCTCGCCCACCACGGCGTCGCGCGGACGGGCGCGGGAGAGCACGCCGCGCAGGGTCTCCTCGACCATGCGGTCGGCCTCGGTCACCGGAGTCAGGTCCGGCTTGGTGTCGACCACCAGGTCGAGGGCGCGGAACCGCTTCACCGCGATGTCGTCGGCAGCGTCGGCGAGCACGTGGGCCAGCCGCAGATCATCGTCAAAGGACACCATGGCCGGTAACGCTACCCTCCCGGGCACGAACATGCCCAAAGCGCCGCCCCCGGCGTGACCAGAGTGTTAGGGGAGCGCGACCCCGGGGATCGGGTGCGAGGATGGGTGGCGTGAGCGGAGAGAGACGGCCCCGGGAGGGCACCGGGGTGCGTGGACGGTTGATGGACGCCGCCTACACCGAGGTGTTGGCGGGGCACTGGGGCGAGCGGCGGATGATCGACGTCGCCGCCACCGCCGGGGTGTCCAGGCAGACCCTCTACAACGTGTTCGGCAGTAAGGAGGGCCTGCTCCAGGCGGTGGTGGTGAGGGAGGTCACGGCGCTCCTGGACACCGTCGAGGAGATGTTGGCGGCCGACGGCCACGACCCGGCCCACGCGGTCAGCCGCACCACCCGGATGGTCCTCCTCGCCGCGCGGGACAACCCCCTGCTGCGCGCGGTCGTCACCGGGGACGACCAGCTTCTGCCGGTGCTCACGACCCGGGCGGCGCCGCTCCTGGACGCGCTGCGGGAACGCATCGCCTGGACGCTGGCGGAGCACTGCCCGCAGGTGCCGTCCGGCACCGCGGAGGCGGTCGCGGACGTCGCCCTGAGACTGACCGTCTCGTACGCGCTCCAACCGGTGGATCCGGACCGGGCGGCCCACCGGGTGGAGACGGTCGTGCACGGCATGCTGCTGGTCGACCGTCAGGAGGCGGAGGTGCCGGAGGGACGGGGGCGTAGCGAACGCGGCGAGGTGCCGCTCGGCGACCCCGTGGACCAGGGGTCCACGGAGAGCGACCGCGCCCACGACCGGCGCCGCGGCGGGACCGTCGACCCCGAGGCCCCCTCCCCCGACCACAGTGAGCGGCCCGCCGGGACCCCACGCACGCGGGGCCCGCACGGCGGGCCGGTCGCCCGCGGACTAGGCGGACTTCGCGAGCAGCCCGATGGCGCCCGCCGTGCCCTCGTCGGAGTACCCCTGGCCCAGGCGCTCCTCCAGCAGCTCCAGGTAGGGCGCGAGCAGCCGGAAGTCCACGTCCTGCTCCCGCGCCGCGACCTCGAAGGTGCGGAAGCCGGACACCAGCATCCCCAGGTTGGCCTGCACGTCCCTGGTGTAGTCACCGCTGTCGAGCTGGTCGGCGACGGTGTCGTTGGACGTGAGCATGGCTGTGAGCCACGAGGTGAGCAGGCCGGAGAACTCCTTCAGGGGCATCTCCTCCTCTCGCACCAGCGCGAAGGCGTGGGAGACCCCGGCGAACATGCCGTACATGGCGCTGAGGAGCGCGATGTCGTACAGGGCCGCGGAGCCGGGGCGGGAGCCCGTGTAGCGCACGCCCAGGACGGCCGCCAGTGCGGACTCGTGCTGGTCCAGGAGCTCCCGGGAGCCGCTGTAGAACACGTACCCGCCGGCCTCGGGGACGCCCACCATCGACGGGCTCGACATGATGCCGCCGCTGAGGAAGCGGGCGCCCCGGTCCCGCGCCCACGCGGCGCGGGCGTCGGCCTCGTTCGGGGTGCCCGTGGTGAGGTCGACCAGGTCCCTGCCGACGAGGTCGGCCCCGTCCAGGGCGTCCCCGACGGAGGCGTCGTCCATCAGACAGGTGACGATCAGCGTTCCGGCGGCGACCGCCTCGGCGGCGGTGGCGGCCACGTCGGCGCCGAGCGCGCGCAGGGGCTCGGCGCGAGAGGCGGTGCGGTTCCAGACGGTCAGGGGTGCCCGGCGTGCAGCCAGGCCTGGGCGAGGGCGCTGCCCATGGCGCCGAGTCCGAGCAGGACGACGCGGGGCTTGTTGTCGTTGGTCATGTGTCTAGGCTTGTACCGCGCTCGGCACGGGACAAGTACGCACTTCGGAGTGGGCGCGCACTTCGGGGTAAGCGAGCAGGTGGACGGGGTGGGGGTCATGGCCGCCAAACAGGGGCGGGACGGGTATCACTGCGGGATCGACGCAGCGATGGACGTGGTGAGCGGCAAGTGGAAGGTGCTGGTGCTGTGGGCGCTCGACCAACGCCCCCACCGGTTCGGTGAGCTGCGCCGCGCCCTGCCGGGCATCACGGAGAAGGTCCTCGCCTCGCACCTGCGCGAGCTGGAGGACGACGGGATCGTACGGCGTGAGGACTTCTCCGAGGTTCCGCCCCGGGTGGAGTACTCGCTGACCGACCTCGGCCGCAGTCTGAACCGCGCCCTGGAGCCCCTGGGGGCCTGGGGACGTGAACACCGCCTGCCCGCCGGCTACACCGGGGCCCGGACGGCCTGAGCCCGTTCGGTCGACCCCTCCGTAGAGGCCGACCGCACCCGGGCCCGGCGGGCGTCAGGAGTGGGGGCCGGGCGGCGGCGGGGCGTCCTCGGTGTCGTCGTCGCCCTCGCGGCTGCTGAGGAGCCTGCGGAGCGAGGCCACCCGCTCGGCGTCCACCTCGCCGCGTGCCAGAGCCGCGCCGATGGCGCACTCCGGGGCGTCGGGCTGGTGGGAGCAGGCGGGCGGGCAGTCGGCGGCGAGTGCGGCGAGGTCCTGGAACCCGGACACGATCTCCTCGGGGAGACGTGCGCCAGGCCGAAGCTGCGCACGCCGGGGGTGTCGATCAGCCAGCCGCCCTCGAACCGCAGGGCGAGCGCGGACGTGGAGGTGTGGCGGCCACGGCCGGTGACGGCGTTCACGTGGCCCACCGCCCGGTCCGTGCCCGGCACCAGTCTGTTCACCAGGGTGGACTTGCCCACACCCGAGGAGCCCACGAACACCGTGGTGCGATCCGCGAGACGGCCGCGCAGCTCGTCCAGGTCACCCTCCGGGCCGAGCACCTCGTAGGGCAGCCCGAGGGGCTCGTAGGTGCTCAGCATCTCGTCCGGCGCGGCGAGGTCGGCCTTGGTGAGGCAGAGCAGCGGCTCGAGCCCGGCGTCGTACGCGGCGACCAGACAGCGGTCCACGAAGCGCGGTTGCGGGGCCGGGTCCGCGAGGGCGCAGACGATCGCGAGCTGGTCCGCGTTGGCGACGATCACCCGCTCGACCGGGTCGGTGTCGTCGGCGGTGCGTCTGAGCACGGAGGCGCGCTCGCGTACCCGCACCACGCGGGCCAGGGTGTCGGGTCTGCCGGAGAGGTCTCCGACCACGTCCACCCGGTCACCGACCACGATCGATCCCCGGCCGAGTTCGCGGGCCTTCATCGCCACCACGGGGACACCGTTCACCAGGCAGCGGTATCGCCCCCGGTCCACGGCGGTGACCAGGCCCTCCACGGCGTTCTCGTGCTTGGGCCGGTTCCGGGTGCGGGGCTTGGAGCCGCCTCGGGCGCGCACACGGATGTCGTCCTCGTCCAGGTGGCGGCCCCCGCCCCGCGTGCGGCTCATGCCAGGACCTCCGACCACAGACCCGGGAAGTCGGGCAGCGTCTTGCGCGTGGTGGCGATGTTCTCCACCTCCACCCCGGGCACCGCGAGCCCGATCACCGCGCCGGACGTGGCCATCCGGTGGTCGTCGTAGGAGTGGAAGACCCCGCCGTGCAGGGCCCGGGGCCGGATGAGCAGCCCGTCGGGCAGCTCCTCCACGTCCCCGCCCAGGCGGTTGATCTCGGCGGCCAGCGCCGCGATGCGGTCGGTCTCGTGCCGACGCAGGTGGGCGATCCCGGTGAGGCGGGAGGGGAGTCGGCCAGGGCCGCCACAGCGGCGATGGTGGGGGTGAGTTCGCCCACGTCGCGCAGGTCGGCGGTGATCCCGCGGATCTCGCCGGTACCGCGCAGGGTGAGGTCCTCACCGGAGCGGGAGACCTCGCCGCCCATCCGGGTGAAGAGATCGCGCAGCGCGTCGCCGGGCTGGGTGGTGTGCTCGGGCCATCCCTGGACGGTCACCTCACCCTTGCTGACCAGGGCTGCGGCCAGGAACGGCGCGGCGTTGGAGAGGTCGGGCTCGACGGTGATCTCCGAGGCCCGGACCGGACCCGGCTCCACCCTCCACGCGTTCTCGCCCGTGGTGACCCGGACGCCCACGGCACGCAGCATCTCCACGGTCATGTCCAGGTGCGGCTGGGAGGGGACCGGCGGGCCCTCGTGCCGCACGTGCACGCCCTCGGTGAAACGGGCACCGCTGAGCAGTAGCGCGGAGACGAACTGCGAGGAGCCCGAGGCGTCCAGGGTGACCTCGCCGCCGCGGACGGCACCGGTGCCGTGGATGGTCATCGGCAGGGCGCCGCGCCCCTCGTCGTCGATGTCGGCGCCCAGCGCGCGCAGGGCGCCGAGCAGCTCGTCCACCGGCCGCTCACGCGCGCGGGGGTCGCCGTCGAAGCGGACGTCCCCGGAGGCCAGGGAGGCCAGCGGCGGCACGAACCGCATGACGGTGCCCGCGTTGCCGACGTCCACGGCGGCCGGGCCCCGGGGCGCCACCGGGGTCACGGACAGGTCCGGGACCTCCGGGTCGTCGGAGGGGAGTTCGGTGACCCGGGTGCCCAGGGCGCGCAGGGCACCCACCATGAGCTCGCTGTCCCTGCTCACCAGGGGGCGGCGTACCACGCACGGCGTCTCGGAGAGCGCGGCGAGGATCAGCGCCCGGTTGGTGACGGACTTGGATCCGGGAAGGGAGACGCGGGCGCGCACCGGCTGCCGCGCGACGGGCGCGGGCCAGTGCTCCCCGGAGGGAGTGGCGGGCGAGGCGGGCGGCGTGGGCACGGAGTCAGGCATGGTCCAAGGTTATCGGTCCGTGGTCGGACGCGGAGGAGGTCGTGGTCGGCCTGTGGACGGAGGCGTCGGAAGAGGAGCGGGCCACGTGTCGGGGGCGGGACGACGCGACGGCGGACGGGCGCGGCGGACCCGCCCGCACGGCCCGTGGAGGAGGAGACGGGGCGGGGGATGGGGGCGGATGTGGTCGGACGTATCCTGGAATGCGCCATGGTGTATCTGGATCACGCAGCCACGACCGAGGTCCGCCCCGAGGTGATCGCCGATGTGGCGGCGCAGCTCGGCGCGCTCGGCAACCCATCGTCCCTGCACGGCCACGGACGGACCGCTCGGCGTACCGTCGAGGAGTCCCGAGAACGTGTGGCCGAGGCGGTGGGCTCCACCCCGCACGAGGTGGTCTTCACCGCGGGCGGGACCGAGTCGAACAACATCGCGATCAAGGGCCTGTACTGGTCCCGCAACGCCGAGGACCCCCGGCGCACTCGTGTCCTGGTCAGCGCCGTCGAGCACCACGCCGCGCTCGACCCCGCGCGCTGGATGGCCGACCACCAGGGCGCCGTGTGCGAGGAACTGCCCGTGGACGCGGTGGGCCGGGTGGCTCCCGAGGTGCTGCGCGCGGCGATCGACCGCGACCCCGCCTCCGTGGCCGTGGTCTCCGTGATGTGGGCCAACAACGAGATCGGCACCGTACAGCCGGTGCGCGAGCTGGCCGCCGTCGCCGCCGAGTACGGAGTCCCCTTCCACACGGACGCGGTCCAGGCCGTGGGCGCGCTGGAGGTGGACTTCGCCGCGAGCGGTGTGAGCGCCCTGACCCTCAGCGGGCACAAGCTGGGGGGTCCGGTGGGCGCCGGAGCCCTGCTGGTCGCCCGGGGGCTCGCCCCGACCCCGGTCCTGCACGGTGGCGGCCAGGAACGCGACATCCGTTCCGGAACGCTGTCCGCCCCGCTGGCGCGCGGCCTCGCGACCGCCGTGGACGCCGCCGTCCGTGACCGCGAGGAGCACGCCAAGCACCTCACCGCGCTCCGAGGCGAACTGGAGTCCCGGGTCCGGGGCGTCGTGCCCGACGTGGTGGTCAACGGCGACCCGGAGCTGCGTCTCCCGGGGATCGCGCACCTGTCCTTCCCCGGCTGCGAGGGCGACGCCCTGCTGATGCTGCTCGACGCCAGGGGCATCTCCTGCTCCACCGGCTCGGCCTGCTCGGCGGGGTGGCGCAGCCCAGTCACGTGCTGCTGGCGACCGGCGCGGACCCGGACACGGCCCTGAGCAGTCTGCGCCTGTCCCTGGGACGGACGTCCACCGAGGAGGACGTGGACCGGCTGGTCGAGGCGATCGGCCCCGCGGTGGAGCGCGCCCGCGCCGCCAGAGCCAAGCGACGGCGCTGACGATCCCGGAGGTGTGGCCCGACGAAGGCGGCGGTGCCCCAGGGCACCGCCGCCGTTCGGTCCGCTCGCGCGGGGGTCAGTCCTCCGCGCGCTTGACGGTGACCGACTCCAGCACGACGTCGCTGGTGGGGCGGTCGGCGCTGTCCGTCTCGACGACCGCGATCGCGTCCACGACCTCCATCGACTCCTCGTCGGCGACTTTGCCGAAGATGGTGTGCAGGCCGGTCAGGTGCGGCGTGGGCTCCACCGTGAGGAAGAACTGCGAACCGTTGGTGTTCGGGCCGGAGTTGGCCATGGCGAGCAGACCCGGCTCGTCGAACGCGCGACCGGAGTCGAACTCGTCCTCGAACGTGTAGCCGGGGCCGCCGCGACCGGTGCCGGTCGGGTCGCCGCCCTGGATCATGAAGCCGTCGATCACGCGGTGGAAGACCGTGCCGTCGTAGAACTCGGCGGCGCCCGTCTCCTCGTTCTTCGGACCGTCCCCCTCGGCGAGCTCCACGAAGTTGGTGACGGCACGCGGGGCGTCCGAGGCGAAGAACTCCACCTCGATGTCGCCCTCGCTGGTGTGCAGGGTGGCCCCGTCGACGTCGGGGACCTCCACCTCCGTCTCCGTGGCCTCCGTGGCCTCGGGGGATTCCGGTGACTCCGGCGTCTCCGGTTCGTTCTGGCACGCGGCCGTGACGAGGAGGGCGGTGGAGGCGAGGATCGCTACCGGCAGGGTCAAGCGGTTCATCGGTTCACTTCCGGGTCAGGTTCGCGGCGGGGCGGCACACAGGTTACTCCGGACGGGTGGGCGCCGGTCCCGTGGGCTGGCCCGACGGCGGATCCGGCGTGCTCCGGGCCCTTCGGACGGCGGTCAGGACGACGGACCGACCGGGTCCTCGTCGTCGTCACGGCGGGAGTCGCCCGAGCCGGACGCCCCTCCGGCGTCGCGTCCCCCGTGCTCACGCTCCTGACGCTCCCGGGACTCGCGTTCCTGGATCTCCCTGGCGCGGCGGCGCTGCTCCTCGGCGCGCTCACGGCAGCGCCGCAGGAACGCCTCGTCCTCCTCCGGAGAGACGGCGCGGGCACGTCCGGGGTGCTCGTACTCGGGGAAGGGCGGGGGCGGGCCCGCGGGGCCCTGGGCGAGCGCGGGGTCGCGCGGAGGGCGCCCGAGCAGGAACCACAGCGCGGCGCCGACCTTGGGCAGGAGCAGGACGATCACCGCCCACACCGGTTTGGGCAGGAGACGGATCCTCTCGGAGTCCGAGCCGATGACGTCGAAGAGCACGTAGACCCAGAAGACGAGCGACGCGAGGGCAAGGAAGAGGGCGAAGTAGACCAACGGACCTTCCAATCGGGGGAAACACTCGACAGCGCTGGGGCGACATCATCGGCTTTGTACTGACTTATCACGGATGGCCGCACCCGCCCGGTCGCTTGACCAGCCGCCCCGAACCGGGGAGGGTCGGACCACAGGGGCTGGGGCGTCGGACAGAGGGTACGTCACCACCTGCCCTCCACAGGTGACTGCTGACCGGCCTAGGACGGGAGAGGTTATGGGCGTGAACACCGTGTTGCCGTCGGCGATGTGGCTCCCCTTCGGGGCACGGGTGCTGCGTGCCCGATCCGATCGGGGCCTCTCACGTGCCGAGCTCGCCAGGAACGTCGGGGTCACCGACGACAAGCTCCGCGAGGTCGAGGACGCGCACTGCCGCCCGGCCCGATCACTGGTCGAGAGGGTCGACACCGTGCTGGGCACCGAGCACCAGCTGGTCGACGCGTGGGCCATCACCCTCCAGGCGGAGGCCTTCCCGAGCGAGTTCGGGGACATGAGCGAGCTCGGCACGCACGCCGCCCGCCTCTGGGAGCACCAGCCGATGGCGGTCCCCGTCTTCCTGCGTACCCGCGAGTACTCGCGGGCGATCCTCGAACCCCGCCACCCCAACCTCGACAGCGAGGAGATCGAGGCCCTGGTGGAGGACGAGATGGCCGAACGCGCCGCCACCACCGGCCCCGACGGCCCCGCGCTGCGCGTGGTCCTCAACGAGTCCGTGCTCCAGCGGCCCCAGGGCGGCGCCGACGTCCTCAACGGACAGCGCGACTTCCTCGGGGACCTCGTCAAGGCGGGCATCCTCAGCCTCGCCGTGATCCCCGAGGAGACCCCGCACCACCCGGGCCTCGGAGGCGCGTTCCGGATCATGGAGTTCGCGGACCGCCCCAGCATGGTCTACGCCTTCGCCGCGCAGGGCGGCGAGCTGACCGGGGACACCGAGGACGTCGGGCACTGCCGCATGGTGCGCGACTCCATCGAGGAGGCCAGTGTGGACCTCACCCCCGAGTCCGAACTCCTCACCGTGCGCTGGCCCGAGGGCTGACCGGTCGTTGGCTGATCGGTCACGGAACGGCCTTGGGAACGTGACCGTCCATGGGCTAGGTTGCCCGCCATGGATATCGCAATCACTTCCGGATACGTGGTTCCCGTCGACGGCGACCCCATCGACGGGGGCACGGTCCTCATCTCCGACGGGAAGATCGCCGCAGTCGGACCGGCCGCCGACGTCACGGTCCCCGAGGGCGCCGAGATCGTCGACGCCGCGGGTCAGTGGGTCCTTCCCGGCTTCGTCGAGGCCCACGGCCACGTGGGTATCCACGAGGAGACCATCGGCTGGGCCGGTGACGACACCAACGAGATGACCGACCCCAACGGCGCCCGCATGCGCGCGATCGACGCCATCAACCCCGCCGACCAGGGTTTCGCCGACGCCCTGTCCGGAGGCGTCACCAGCTCGGTGATCAAGCCCGGCTCCGGGAACCCCATCGGCGGCCGCACCGTCGCCCTCAAGATGTGGGGCCGCAGCGTCGAGGACCGCCTCCTCAAGGAGCCCGCCAGCGTCAAGAGCGCCCTCGGTGAGAACCCCAAGCGCGTCTACGGCAAGAAGGACACCCTGCCCTCCACCCGGCAGGGCGTGGCGCGGTCATCCGCGACGCCTTCACCCGGGCCCAGGACTACAAGGCCAAGCGGGACCACGCCGCCCAGGAGGGCACGCCCTTCGACCGCGACAACACCCTGGAGACCCTCGTCCAGGTCCTCGACGGCGAGGTGCCCTGGTGCCAGCACGTGCACCGCGCCGACGACATGCACACCGCGATGCGCCTGGCCGACGAGTTCGGCTACCGCCTCATCATCAACCACTGCACCGAGGGCCACCTGCTGGCCGACGAGATCGCCGAGCGCGGCATCCCCGTCATCACCGGTCCGCTGATGACCAGCCGTTCCAAGGTGGAGGTGGGCAACCGGACCCTGGCCAACCCCGGCATCCTGGACCGCGCGGGCGTGAAGGTCGCCCTCACCACCGACGCCCCGGTCATCCCGATCGAGTTCCTCGTGTACCAGGCCATCCTGTGCGTGAAGGAGGGCATGGACCGCGACTCCGCGATCCGCGCGCTCACCGTCAACCCCGCGGAGATCATGGGCCTGGACGACCGGGTCGGGTCCCTGCGCCCCGGGCTGGACGCCGACGTCGTGGTGTGGTCCGGAGACCCGCTCGACATCATGAGCCGCGCCCGGCGCGTGTTCGTCGACGGCCGCGAGGTGTACACCTACGACGAGTCGACGCGCGCCGGGATCGTCGCGGACGCCTACTACCGGGAGTCCTGAGCCGGACCGCCGTGCGGCCCCACCGCCCCCACCGGCCCTCTGAGGTACCTCAGACGTCCTCACGCCGTGTCCCGCGCCCTCTGAGGCGGGGCACGGCGCCGTCATCTGGTGAAGTCTCCCGATGTGCGGCCGGGTGCCTTAGCCGGAGTCTGTAACCAGCCGGGAGGTTCCCGGCCGACACGGACCAGCAGGGGGACACCATGCACCCGGACTTCGCCGCACAGGCCGCCGACCTCTACCGGGCCGAGGCCGAACGGGCCGCCCGCGAGGAGCGCGCCGCGCGCCAGGCACGGAAGGAGCGGCGCGAGGAGGCCCGGAGGGTCCGAGCGGCCGAGCGGGCGGAGGGAGCCCGCCGGTCCCGCTCGGAGTCGCGCCGGAGCGGACGAGGCTGGAGGCTCGCCCTCGGCGCATAGGCGGGAGCGACCGTGGCCCCTACCGCGTCACCCGGCGGAAGGGCAGGTCCCCGGCGGGTTCGGCGCCGTACAGGACGGTCACGCCCTCCGCGCCCATCCGGTCCAGGAACCGCTGGAGCCCGTCCTCGGCGGGCGGCGGGGTGAGTACCAGGGGAACCCCGGAGGCGATCGCGGCGGTGACCACGGCCAGGTCCGCGCCGAAGGAGTCCAGCGGGGCGTCGGGAGCCGTGACGACCGCCAGGCGGTCACGTTCACCCAGGTCCCACGCCTTGGCCAGGGCCAGTCCGGCCGCCACCACCTCGGCGCCGGTCAGAGTGCGCCCGGCGGACTCCAGGGCGGGTTCGGCGGCGTCCACCGGGTAGGCGGGGAAGTGGTCTCCGTGCCCGCGCACCTCCACGGTGTAGTCGGTGACCATCGGCGGTACCTCGCGCAGTGGCAGGCCCAACGGGTCCAGGGAGGTGCCCACGACCTCCTCCGCCCCGCTGTCCAGCGCCTCCGTGAGGCGGTCCGGTCCTGCCACCGCGACCTCGGGCGCCGAGCCCTCACCGGAGAGCACCGCGGCCGCCCCCACCGACCAGCAGGACAGCACCCACGCCAGTGACTGCCAGTGCGGCGGCAGGGCGAGCGAGATCCGATCGCCGGGCTGGGTACCGAAGCCGTCCACGAGCATGTTCGAGGTCTTGGACACCCAGTTGTCGAGAGTGGCCCGGGACAGTTCGATCCGGTCCCCGAGGCCGTCGTAGGAGGTCACGAACGGGCGGGTGGGATCGGCGGAGACGAGGGCGCGCCAGAGCCGCGCGGGAGAGTCGGACATGGCGCCCATGCTAGGGCGTGTTCCCGGACCGATCTCCCGGACCGCCCCCGCCCGCGGCCGCCCCTTCCGAGCACGCCCCCTTTGTCACGGTCGCGCCCTGGTTGGGGACGGAGTGTGCGTAGCGAAGGGCGAAGTGCCAGAGTTGCCTTCATGCGCCTGCTTCCCGGACGGCTCCTCGCCCGTGTGACCGCGCTCCCCGCGATCGCCCTCTCGGCCTGGCTCCTCGTCGCCTTCCCCCTGCTGGTCCTGGGCCAGTTCACCCCGCTGACCGGACTCGTCCTGGGACTGCCCGCCGTCGTCGCGGCGTGCGCCCTGGTACCGCGCCTGCTCCCGGACCCGCCGGACGAGGAGGACGTGCCCTGGTGGCCGGTGGTCGCGGTCGTGGTCGTCACCGTGGGCTTCGCGGTCGTCCAGATCGCCTACCACGCCGAGGCCCTGGTGATCCGGCGGGACCCGGCCTCCTACGCCATGTACACGGCCTGGATCGCGGAGAACGGCTTCCTGCCCATCCCGCAGCAGCGGGAACTCATCGCGGGGGACGACCCGGCCCTGAGCTACCAGAGCCTCGCCCACTACCAGCGCGACGTCGTCATCTGGCCGCAGTTCATGGCCGGAGCGCCGCTGGTGCTGGCGGTCGGCTACTGGCTCGGCGGCCTGGACGGCATGCTGGTGACCACCCCGGTCCTGGGAGCGCTGGGCGTGCTGACCTTCGCCGGGCTCACCGCCCGCCTGGTCGGCGCCCGCTGGGCCCCGCTGGCCGCCCTGATCCTGGCGGTCTGCCTGCCCCAGCAGTGGGTCAGCCGGTTCACCTACAGCGAGCCCCTCGCGCAGATCCTGCTCCTGGGCGGCATGGTCCTCGCCTTCGACGCCCTGAGCCGCAGACGCGCCCTCACCGACCGTTGGGGAGGCCCCCAGGCGCTGGCGCTGGTGGCCGGGGTGGTGTTCGGCCTCGGCGTGCTGGTGCGCATCGACGCCATCCGCGACCTCCTGCCGGTGGTGGGCTTCGTCGGCCTGCTGCTGGTCGCCAGGCGCGGACAGGCGCTGCCACTGCTCACCGGCCTCGGCGTGGGCGTGGGGTACGGGCTGGTCGCGGGGTACGGCTACTCGCTGCCGTACCTGGAGTACCTGTCGGACTCCCTGAACCCGCTCCTGCTGATCAGCGCCGCGGTCCTCGGCGTCACCGTCGCGCTCACCGCCGCCCTGTGGCGGTTCGGGCTGCCGCACACCGAGCGGGTCCGCTGGCTGCCCAACGCGATGGCGCTGCTCGCGCTGCTGGTCATGGTCGGCTTCGCCGTCCGCCCCCTGCTCTGGCCGGACTACGGGCACGGCAGCGACTTCACCGACCAGTGGGTGGCCTCCGTCCAGGACATCGAGGGACTGCCGATCGAGGGGAGCCGCACCTACTACGACATGAGCCTGTACTGGGTGGGCTGGTACGTGGGGCTGAGCACCGTGCTGTTCGCCTCCCTGGGGGTGGCGCTGGTCCTGCGGCGCCTCACGCAGCGCCGCGACCTCCAGTGGCTGCTGCCCGCCATGCTGCTCGTGTGGACGGTCTCCACCACGCTCCTGCGCCCCGCCATCACCCCGGACCACCCCTGGGCCAGCAGGCGCCTGATCGTGCTGGTGATCCCGGCGTTCGTGCTGTTCGCGGTCTGGTTCCTGGCCTGGCTGACCCGCTACTGCGAGAACTCCGTCCGGCACACCCGCGCCACCGCGATGGTGCGGAGCCTCCCGGTCGTGGTGGCCGCCGGTTCGGCGGTGGCCCTGCTCGGACCCGGAGCGGTCACCTCGGCGTCGGGGATCATGGGGTACCGGCAGGACGTGGGCACCGTGGCCGAGACGGAGAGTCTCTGCGCGTCGCTGCCCCCGACTCCTCGGTCATCGTGGTCGACCCCGGGCTGGCGGGCAACTACATGCCGCTGCTGCGCAACGTCTGCGGCGTGCCCACCGCCTCCCTGGACGACCCCTCCCCGGAGGCGGTCGAGAGGGTCGTCTCGGCCGTGCACCAGCGGGGCCGGGACGCGGTGCTGGCCGCCCCCGACTGGGAACCGCTCGACGCGCTCACCGGGTCCACGGTCGAACCCGAACGGCACTTCCACGTCGTCGCCCAGATGGACCCCAGTACCCTCATGGAACCCCCGACCGGACACTGGACCTTCAACGGCAGCGTGTGGACCGCCGTCCTGCCCGCCACGAACGATCCGGCGTGAGACCCCCGCCCGTCCCTCGACCACCCCGCTGAGAAGGACCATGAGCCACGCAGACGCCCCAGGCCGAGCCCCGGAGCACGACGCCCCGCCGGTGCGGGTCACGATCGTCCTCCCCTGCTACAACGAGGAGGAGCACGTCGTCGACGAGATCAAACGGATCTGCTCGGCGATGGACTCCTCGGGGTACACGTACGAACTGCTCGCCGTCGACGACGCCTCCACCGACGAGACCCTGACCCGGCTGCGCGAGGTGGAGGGCCTCTTCCCGCACATGAGGGTGGTCCCCTTCGGGCACAACGGCGGCGCGGGCACCGTGCGGCGGATCGGCAGCCAGCGGGCGCGCGGCGAGTTCGTGGCGTGGACCGACGCCGACATGAGCTACCCCAACGAGCGCATCCCCGAGCTCGTCGCCATGCTCGACAACGACCCGGAGATCGACCAGGTCGTGGGTGCGCGCACCCAGGAGAGGGATCGCACAAGGCGCTCCGGGTCCCCGCCAAGTGGATGATCCGGAAGGTCGCGGAACGCCTCACCAACACCCGCATCCCGGACCTCAACTCCGGGCTCCGGGTGTTCCGCAGGGACGTCGCCCGCCCCTACCTGCGGCTGCTGCCCCCGGGGTTCTCCTGCGTCACCACCATCACGCTGGCGTTCCTGTCCAACCAGCACCCGCTGAGGTACGTGCCCATCGAGTACGCCAAGCGGGCGGGGACGTCCAAGTTCCACTTCGTGCGCGACGCCTACCGGTACATCCTCCAGGTGCTCCGCATGGTCATGTACTTCAACCCGCTCAAGGTCCTCATGCCGCCCGCACTGTGGCTGCTGGGGATCGGGGCGGTCAAGTTCGTCTACGACCAGGTCCGCAACCCGCTCTACATACCCAACAACACCGTCATGATCCTCATGACCGGGCTGATCATCGCGGCGATCGCGCTCCTGGCCGACCTCATCGTGCGTTCCAGGGAGCACCCGTGACCGGCCGGATCACCCTCGTGGGCCCCGCACACCCCTACAAGGGCGGCGGGGCCCGGCACACGACGGAGCTCGCGCACCGGCTGCGCGCGCTCGGCCACGAGACGGGCGTCGAGTCCTGGCGGGCGCAGTACCCGGCGGCGCTCTACCCGGGCACGCAGACCATCACCGACCCCGAGGGGGAGCCGTACCCGGACACCCGCCACGAGCTGGCCTGGTACCGGCCGGACGGCTGGTGGCGCACGGGGCGTCGGCTCGCGGACGAGGACGCCCTGGTGGTGCTCACCCTGTTCTCGCCGGTGCAGGTGCCCGCCTACCTCGGCGTCCTCGCCGGGATCAGGTCGCGACGGCGGGGGACCCGGGTGGTGGCGCTGTGCCACAACGTGCTGCCGCACGAGCGCCGGGCGGTGGACGTGTCCCTGGTACGCGCGCTGCTGCGGCGGGTGGACGGGGTCCTCACCCACTCGGCCGAACAGGGCCACCTCGCCGAGGGGCTGCTCGGCCCGGACCGGCCGCGTCCCGTGGTCGCGGAGATGCCGCCGCACCTGCCCGAGACCGGGGGAGCGCGTGCCGGTGGTTCGGGGAGCACCGAAACCTGGTGTTCTTCGGGATCGTCCGCCCGTACAAGGGGGTGGACGTGCTGCTGCGCGCCCTGGCCGAGGGGGCGCCCGAGGACGTCACCCTCACCGTCGCCGGTGAGTTCTGGGGAGGTTCCACGGACCTCGCCGACCTGGCCGGGGAGTTGGGCGTGGCCGACCGGGTCCGGTTCCGCGAGGGGTACGTGCCCGCGGACGAGCTGCCCGGGCTGCTCGCCGGGGCCGACGCCCTGGTGCTGCCCTACCGCTCCGCCACCGCCACCCAGAACGTGTGGCTGGCGCACGAGCACGGTCTCCCGGTGATCGCCACCCGGGCGGGCACCCTCGCGGACCACGTGCGCGACGGCGTGGACGGGCTGCTCTGCGAACCGGGAGACGTCGCGGACCTCGCCCGGGCGCTGGCCGCCTTCTACGAGCCGGGCACGCCCGCCCGGCTCAGGGAGGGTGTCCGGCCGGTGGACGCCGAACCGTACTGGAGGGCCTACACCGACCGGCTGCTGTCCGCCTGACCTCAGGACGCCCGGCGGCGGCGCAGGTGGAGTACGGCGGGCACCAGCATGCAGACGGCGCCGAGCACCCCCACGCCCAGAAGGACCCACGGGAGGTACGCGCGTGGGTCGGAGGACGCCTCCTGGCCCGACGCGCGCTGTTCCGTCAGCTCGTCCTCGGTACCCACCTGGACGCTGCTCAGCGGGGTCGCGGCGGTCACCGTGCAGTCCCCGAACCCGGGCAGGCTGAAGGTCTCGGTGGCCACGCGGACCTCGTAGAAGCCCAGTGGCGGTTCCCAGTCCTCCCAGGCCAGGCCGGGCGGATCGTCACCGGTCAGCAGCCTGCCGTCGTCGCCGGAGAGCGTGGCGGTGAGGGTTCCGGCGCGCTCGGTGGCCGCGCCCATGTCCTCGGCGCTGATCCCGGGCAGCGGTTCGGGGTTCGGCACCAGTTCCAGTTCGAGGTCGGTCGTCCCCTCCTCGCCCTCGGTCTCGTCCTCGCCGTCCTCCTCGCTGTCGGCGGCGAGCTCGGCGGCCAGGCTCAGGGAGAGCTCGGGCTGGCCGTCGGGGAGTCGCTCACCACGGGGAAGAGCTGACCCACCACGGTGAGGGTGCCCGCGCCCTGGTCACACGCCACGTCGGCGGGTTTGACGTACGCGTGGGTGGGGCCTTCGGCGGTGGCCTCGGCCGTGGGTTCGGTCGCCGGATCGGCCGCGCCGAGGGTGGCCGGTGCCAGTGTGAGGGTCACGGCGAGGGCGGACAGGACACGTGGGAAGCGGGGGCCCAGTTCATACGGCATGAGCATAGGCCGCGTCCCGCCAAAAAGAAGGTTTCTTTCCTGTTTTGTTGCGCGGGGCGTTCCCGGCCGTTCGGGCCCCCCCGGGGCCCGCCCGGTCGCCTCCGGACCGTTTCCGGACTTCGGGCCGGACGCGTCTCCTCCTCGCTCCCCGCGCCGGGCCCTACTCGGGTTCCCGTTCGGAGCCCGGTCCCGTACGCGCCCTCGGGGACGGTCTCTCCGGATCCCCCACGGACGCTCCGCGCACCGGTCCAGAACCCTCCTCCCCGTCACCGGAACCACCCTTCGGCGGTCCCGGCGACAACAGGAGCGACAGCCCCGCCCAGCCCACGTCCGCCACCGTCATCACCAGCCGGGACAGCACCGCCACCACGAGGGCGGCGCCCGCGTCGACCACCGGCGCCAGCGCCACCACCAGCACCACCTCGCGCACGCCCAGACCGGCGGGCGCGAACACCACCAGCAGCCCCAGAGTCCAGGCGAGCGCGTAGGCGCCCACCGCCGGGCCCACCGATCCCAGGGCGTCGCCCCCCACGGCCCAGGTCAGCAACCACACGTGCGCGCCCAACGGCACCCACGCCACCAGGGTCCAGGACACCGACGCCGCGACCGAACGCCCGCCGATCTCCAGAGGACCCGCCTCGGCCACCTCACGGAACCGCGCGAAGGGGCGGGCCGCCAGCCGGACCCCCACCCCAGCACCCTCGGGTGCAGGCAGGCCAACAGCAACGGGGCGGCGGCCAGCGCCCACCACCAGCGCCGGGCCGCCTCGGCGGAGGACAGCGGCAGGGCCACCGCCGCCACCGCCAGGCTCACGGCCACCGTGACGGCGATCGCCAGCAGGGTCGCCGCCGCCCCCGCGATCTCGGCACCCGCCAGTCACGGGCCAGCTCCACCTGGGCCACGAACGCCCACACCGACCCCGGCAGGTACTTGCCGAGCTGGCCCACGAACATCACCCGGGCGGCCGCCGCCCTCGGCAACGGCGAGCCCAGACCGGCCAGCAGCGAGCGCCACGCCATCATCTGCGCCACCAGCCCCAGCATCCCCGCCAGCACCGCCGTGGGCAGCACCCAGAGCGGGAGCTCGGACACAGCGGCCCGTGCCTGCGTCCAGTTGGCGTACAGGGCGGCGCCCGCGCACGCGCACACCAGCGCGAGCAGGGCCAGGCGCACCCAGGAGTTCCGTCGAAGCCGAGTCAGCACCCCCAAGCCTATGCCGCGGACCCCGCCCCTCCCGGGTTGTCCACAGGCCCGACCGGGTGGCGCCCGCGACCGAAACCGACCGGGCGCGTAGGGTGATCGCTTATGAGTGGTGCGAACGACCCTGCCCCCATCCCCACCCCGACGGCATCCGTCACGCGCAGGGCCCTGGCCCGTGCCCGGGACGGCAAGACCCTCGACGTCACCGAGGCGGAGGTACTGCTGCACGCCCGGGACGAGGACCTCGACCAACTCCTGGAGTACGCGGGACGGGTCCGCGACGCGGGCCTGGAGGCGGCGGGCCGCCCCGGCGTCATCACCTACAGCCGCAAGGTCTTCGTCCCCCTGACCCGCCTGTGCCGCGACCGCTGCCACTACTGCACCTTCGCCACGGTCCCCGGGCGTCTCGACGCGCCCTTCATGTCGCCGGACGAGGTCCTGGAGGTCGCCCGCGAGGGCGCCGCCCTGGGCTGCAAGGAAGTCCTCATCACCCTGGGAGACCGGCCCGAGGACCGCTGGAAGCAGGCCGCCGAGTGGCTCAACTCGCGCGGCTACGACGACACCCTCTCCTACGTGCGCGCCATGGCGATCATGATCCTGGAGGAGACCGGTCTGCTCCCGCACCTCAACCCCGGGGTGCTGACCTGGTCCGACCTCCAGCGGCTCAAGCCCGTCGCCCCCTCCATGGGGATGATGCTGGAGACCACCTCCCGGCGGCTGTTCACCGAGAAGGGCCAGCCCCACTACGGCAGCCCCGACAAGGACCCCGCCGTGCGGCTGCGCGCCCTGGAGGACGCCGGGCGCTCCAGCGTCCCCTTCACGACCGGCATCCTGCTCGGGATCGGTGAGACGGTCGCGGACCGCGCGGAGTCGATCTTCGCGATGCGCGGGGTCTCCCGCCGCTACGGCGGCGTGCAGGAGGTCATCGTGCAGAACTTCCGGGCCAAGCCGGACACCGCGATGATGCACCGGCCCGACGCCGAACGCGACATGATGGCCGCCACCATCGCGGTCACCCGCCTCGTCATGGGGCCCCGGGCCCACGTGCAGGCCCCGCCCAACCTCATCGGCGCGGACCGGGGAGGCGTGGACGAGTACGCACTGATGATCCGCGCGGGCATCGACGACTGGGGCGGTGTCTCTCCGCTCACCGCCGACCACGTCAACCCCGAGCGCCCCTGGCCGCAGATCGACGACCTCGCCGCCCGCACCGCCGCCCAGGGCTTCGACCTGCGTGAGCGCCTCACCGTGTACCCCGAGTACATCCGGGCGGGAGAGCCCTGGGTCGACCCGCGCCTGCGCGAGCACGTCCACGCCCTGGTGGACCCGGAGACCGGCCTGGCCCGCGAGGACGCACCCCTGGCGGGCCGCCCCTGGCAGGAGCCGGAGGCGGTCCTGGTCTCCTCGGGCCGCACCGACCTGCACACGGAGATCGACGGCGAGGGCCGCACCGGTGACCGTCGCGGCGACTTCGACGCGGTCTACGGCGACTGGGACGAACTGGCCTCCGGAGTGGACCGGAAGGGGGCCACACCCCGACGCCTGGACCCCGAGATCGCCGCCGCACTGCGCAGCGCCGAGAACGACCCGGCCGGACTCGGCGACTCCGAGGCGTTGGCCCTGCTGCACGCCGACGGGGACGCCCTGGACGCGCTCACCGACCTGGCCGACCGGGTCCGCCGCGACACCGTGGGCGACGACGTCACCTACGTCGTGACCAGGAACATCAACTTCACGAACGTCTGCTACACCGGCTGCCGGTTCTGCGCGTTCGCCCAGCGGCGCACCGACGCCGACGCCTACACGCTCTCCCTCGACCAGGTGGCCGACCGCGCCGAGGAGGCCTGGAAGGCGGGGGCCACCGAGGTGTGCATGCAGGGCGGCATCCACCCGGACCTGCCCGGGACCGCCTACTTCGACATCGCCGCCGCCGTCCGCGAGCGCGTCCCCGACATGCACGTCCACGCCTTCAGCCCGATGGAGGTGGTCAACGGCGCCGCCCGGACCAACCTGTCCGTGCGCGAGTGGCTGACCCGCGCCCGCGAGGCCGGACTGGGGTCGATCCCGGGGACCGCCGCCGAGATCCTCGACGACGAGGTCCGGTGGGTGCTCACCAAGGGCAAGCTCCCGGCCAGCGAGTGGATCGAGGTCATCACGAGCGCCCACGACCTGGGCATCCCGACCACGTCCACGATGATGTACGGGCACGTGGACTCCCCGCACCACTGGGTGGCGCACATCAAGCTGCTGCGGTCGCTCCAGGAACGGTCCATGGAGCGCAACGGCAGGCCCGGCTTCACGGAGTTCGTCCCGCTGCCGTTCGTGCACACCAACGCGCCGATCTACCTCGCCGGGCTGGCCCGCACGGGGCCGACCGTACGGGAGAACCGCGTGGTGCACGCCCTGGCCCGACTCCTCCTGCACGGGAGCATCGACAACATCCAGGGCTCCTGGGTCAAGCTCGCGGAGGACACCTTCCGTCAGCTGCTGCGCGGGGAGTCAACGACGTGGGCGGCACCCTGATGGAGGAGACCATCAGCCGCATGGCCGGTTCCGGCCAGGGTTCCTACAAGACCATCAGTGACATCAGGGCCCTCGTCGAGCCCACCGGCCGTCCGGTCCGCCAGCGCACCACCCTCTACGGGACCGTCCCGGAGGAGCGCCGCCGAGTCGCGGAGGCCAGCGACGGCGTGGCCGCGAGCATCCTGCGGCCCCAGCTGCCGATGGCCTGACCAGGAACGGAGGGTGCGGGACGCCGAGCGCGCCCCGCACCCCGGTCAGGCGTCGGGGATGTCGTTCCTGGCGGATCGGAGCATGCTTCCGGGGATCACCACCAGGCGCTCGTCGCTCCCGACCCTGAGTTCCGGGGGAGCCGGTCGCGGAGGAGCTCGGTCGCGTCACGCCCGACCACGGCCACGTCGCCGTTGTCGAGCTCCCAGATCTCGGGGCAGTCGTCGTTGTCCCTGCTCGCCCCGAGCTCGGCCGCGGTCCTGCCCAGACGTCTCGCGAAGCCTGCCGAGGGGTCGACTTCCCAGAGTCGTTCCATGGGGTTCCTTTCAGGAAGGGGGTGGCAGGGGTCCTGCCCGGTGAGGGCCCGGTCCACTCCTCGGGGGCCACGAAGGAGGGGCGGGACGCCGGGGGTGGCGTCCCGCCCCTTTTTCTCGGGCGGCCCGTCGGGGATGGGAGTGAGGCGACGGGGCGCTGTCCGCGGGATGGGAGTGGACCCGCGGGCTGGGGGTTACTGGAGTCGGGCCGAGATGGTGTTGGCGAAGTCGTAGTTGTTGGTGGCGTCCCAGTTGATGGACCAGGTCATCACGCCGCCGATCGGCCCGTACGGGGTGGTGGGGGAGTAGGAGCCGCAGTCGGTTCCGGTCTCCAGGCAGTCCAGGGCGGAGATGATGCCGCTCGGGGCCAGGTAGCCGCCTCCGGCCGCGGAGGGCACGGCGGGCAGGCCCAGGCCGACCTGGTCGGGGCTCAGGCCCATCTCCAGCTGGATGCAGGCCAGCGCGGCGACGAAGTCGCTCGTGCCCTGCTGGTAGACGCTGTCGTCACAACCGAGCATGGAGCCCGAGTTGTAGTACTGCATGTTCACGATGGTGAGGATGTCGGAGATGTTGCTGGCCAGCTGGTAGTACCCGGCGCTGGGGCTCTGGAAGTCGATGGTCTGGGGCGCCATCGTGATGATGAGCCCGGGACCCGCCTGGCCGCTGAGGTCCTGTAGGGCGCTGGTCATGTGCTCGGCGTTGATGCCGTGCTCCAGGTCGATGTCCACACCGTCGAACCCGTAGTCCTGCATGAGCTCGTGGGTGGTGTCCGCGAAGTTCTGCGCCTGGGTGGGGTTGGTGACGTCCACGTGGCCGAGCTCGCCGCCCACGGAGATGATCACCTTGCGGCCCTCGGCCTGGATGGCGGCGATGTCCTCGCGGAACTGCGCGTCGGTGTAGCCGTCGAGCTCGTCGCTGGCCAGGTTGAAGGTGATGCCGCCGTCGAGCTGGGGATGGTTGTCGGCGAAGGCGACCGCCACGAGGTTGTACTCGCTGGGGATCTCGGAGAGCGGCATCACGGTGGAGCCGTTGTCGAAGTTGTGCCAGTAGCCGGTGAGCCACTGGCTGGTCTGCTGGGTCTCGACGGGATCCGTCGAGGCCTGTGCCGGTTCGGGGGCCAGGGCACCGACGGAGGTGACGAACGCGGTGGCCACGGCGGCGAGGCCGCTGAGGATCGCGAGCCTGGACTTCCGGGGGCTGAGCATGGGGAGTGCTCCTTTCGTCGAGCGGGGTGACGAAGGCGTGCTCTGTGAGCCGGTAATTGTTAGGAAACTTTAAAGTTGTGTTCCGCGAAGGTCAACGGAAACGGTTAGGAAAGTTTGCGGTTTTCTTGGGCACCCGGTACCAGTCACACTCCGTACTGGCCGGGCCCGCCGTCCCGGATGTCCATGTCCCGGGCGAGCTTCGTGAACACGTCGTGGTCGATGTCCCCCGAGCGGTACAGGGAGATGAGGGAGTCCCGTCGGGCCTGGTTGATCTGGGTGAGGGTCTCCCTGCGGTCCCGGGCTTCCTCCTTCACCCGGTCGAGGTCCCCCTCGTCCAGCAACCCCTTCACGTGCCCGATCCTCTTGCTGAAGCGGTCACGCATGGCGTCCGCCGACCGGTCGTCCAGCTCGCCCCCGGTGAGCATCTCGTCCACCTTGCGCACGGCGGCGCAGTCCATCTCGTACTCGGCCCGCAGGAACTCCCGGTGACGGGTGCCCTCGTCGGACAGTCGCAGCTTGCGCAGCAGCCACGGCAGTGTCGTGCCCTGCGTCAGGAGCGTGCCCATCACGACCACGCCGGCGATGAAGATCAGCGCGCCCCGCTCGGTGAACTGCTGCCCGTTCAGGGTCGCGGGCAGGGACAGCGCGATCGCCAGGGAGATCGCGCCGCGCATTCCGCTCCACCCGATCGCCACGCGCTCCCGGAAGCCCGACACGTCCAGCGGGGACCGGGAGACGAAGCGCTGCAACGACGTCAGGAACATCATCAGCACCATGCGCAGCACCATGGCGGTGGCGGTCACCACGAGCGCCGCCACCACCAGGTCCGTGATCGAGTAGTTCGCCCGTACCGCCCGCAGCACGGCGTCCAACTGCAACCCCAGAAGCACGAACAGCATCGCCTCCAGCAGGCTCACCAGGGTGCCCCAGATGGTCTGCCCGCTCGCCCTCACCCGTGGCGGCAGCAGACCCTCACCGTGGGTACCCAGGTAGAACCCGGCCACGACCGCTGACAGCACCCCGGAGAACCCTGCCATCTCGGAGGGGATGTAGGCCACGAACGGTGTGATGAGCACCGTCATCAACTGGAGTGAGGGGTCCTGGATCCGGTTGCGCCCCCACGCGATCAGCACCGCTACCACGGCACCGTAGAGCAGCCCGCCCACCACGACCCTGCCCAGTTCCAGCAGGGCGTCCCCGGGGTGAGCGGGCGCATCATGGCGGTGATGGCCAGGCTGAAGAGGGTCAGGGCGACCCCGTCGTTGATCAGGGACTCACCCTCCAGGATGGTCAGCACCCGACGCGGCGTGCCCACGCGTTTGAGGATCGCGGAGGCCGCCACGGCGTCGGTCGGCGCGATCGCCGCGCCCAACGCGATGGCGGCGGGCCAGCCTGCGGCCGGGATGAGCAGGTGGATGACCGCGGCCAGCCCGAACGCCGTCGCCAGCGTCATCCCGACCGACATCACGATGATGGGCCGCGCCAGTTCGCGCATGTCCCTGGGGGAGGAGAAGAACGCCGCGTTGTAGATCAGCGGCGGCAGGAAGACCAGGAGGATGACCTCGGGAGTGATGGACATCGAGTGCATCCACGGCACGATTCCCAGGAGCATGCCCAGCACCACCAGGACCACCGCTCCCGGGATCCTGATCCGTCCGGCGATCAGCTGGCCCACGATGACCGCGACCACCACGACCAGCGTGGCGATCACGTAGTGCTGAACGGACATCCCGGCTCCCCCGACGGCCCCGACCCCGCCCCAGCATGCCGGGGCGGGGTCGGGTCACGACGGAGGACGCGCCGTCCTCCACTCGGGGGTCAGCGCACCACCATGAAGGCGTCCGGGTCCCGGGGCGGGCGCTCCTTCGGGGCCTCGGCCGCGTAGCCCACGGCCACCGCGCCCATCGGACGCCAGTCCTCGGGCACCTCCAGGACCTCGCGCACCACGTCGGCGCAGAACATGGTGGAGGAGATCCACGCGGAGCCCAGGCCCTCCATCGCCAGGCCCACCAGCAGGCTCTGCACCCCCGCGCCCATGGCCACCAGGAACATCGACCGCTCGGCGTCCGCGCGGCGCTCGTCCGGATACGGGTGCGCCCCGTCCGCGACCAGGAACGGCACCACCAGGCTGGGCGCGCCGCGCAGCACGTCGCCGCGCCTGGTCCGCCGCGCGATCCGCTCCTCGGTGAAGCCGTCGCGGCGCAGGTCCTCCACCCAGGCCCGCAGCATCGAGTCGAGCAGCCGCTCACGGGTGTCCGGCGACTCCACCAGGACGAACCGCCAGGGGTCGTGTGGTGCGGCGCGGGGGCGGTCACGGCGGTGGCCACCGCGCGGCGCACCAGGGCCGGGTCGACCGGCCGTTCGGTGAAGGAGCGCACCGTCCGCCGGGCCGCCACGACGTCCCTGGAACCGTAGCGGAACAGGTCGTCGTCGGCCGGGCGGATCAGCTCCGCCGCCCCGGGGCCGTCCTCCTCGGTGACCAGGCCGACCAGGCCCGACACCACGGCGACGGGGACCCCTGAGGCCTTGCCCTTGACCAGCTCACCGGCGGCGGCGACCTCGTCGGCCACCGCGTTGATCGTGGCCTCCATGACGTTGCCCTGGGCGTCGGTGGTGCCGCGCAGGTCCTGCACCGGGGTGATCCCGGCCGCGCCGATCGCCACGTCGGTCTGGCCCATCCGCCAGGGGCGGCCGAACGTGTCCGAGACCACCACACCCACGCGCACGCCCAGGAGCTCGGCCAGCTGTGCCCGCAGGGCGCGCGCGGAGGCGTCGGGGTCCTCGGGCAGCAGGAGCACCGTGCCCGGGGCGACGTTGGAGGCGTCCACCCCGGCGGCGGCCATGACCAGGCCGGAACGGTGCTGGGCGATCCGGATGTGGCCCATCCGCGCCACCACGCGCTCGGTCTCGGCGTCGATCGCGGCCTCACGGTCGTCTCCCGGCTGGGAGCGGCCCTCGGCCTTGCTGACGATCTTGGAGGTGACCACCAGGACATCGCCGTCCACCAGGGATTGGCCGGAAGCGGCCACGGCCTCGGAGATCAGCGCCGCCAGGTCGTCGCCGGCGCGCACCTCGGGGATGCCGGGCAGCCCGCGCACCCGCAGCTCGCTCACCGGTGGCCCGTCCACCCGGCCCCGCTCCGTTCGCGTCTCGACGCTCACCGGGCCGACTCCCCGCGCTCGGAGAGCTCGACGGCCAGGTCCAGTGCGGCCTGGGCGATCGCCTCGGTGCTCTCCGGGTCGTTCATGTACAGCGGGCGGGAGCGCACCTCCACGCCGTCCACCCGGGTGTCGGCGTCGACCTCGTCCACCAGCCAGCCGTCCAGCAGGTCGGAGCCGAGGTGCTCGGCCACCGGGCCCGCGCCGGTCTCCACTCCGATGGCGCTCAGGCAGGCGTCGGCCATGCCGCGCACGGGGGCTCCGCCGATGATCGGCGAGACACCCACCACGGTCCTGCCCACCATGGCCTCGCGGATGCCCTCGATGTTGAGGATCGAACCCACGCTCACCACGGGGTTGGACGGCGGGATGATCACCGCGTCGGCGTTGCGGATGGCACGGATCACGCCGGGGGCGGGCTTGGCCTTCTCGGCGCCCATGCTGATGATCTGTTCGGCGGGCAGCGCGGCCCGGTGTCGGATCCACCACTCCTGGAAGTGGATCGCCCGCCGCCCGTCCTCGTCGTTGACGATCACGTGCGTCTCGACCTGGTCGTCCGTCATCGGGAGGAGCCGGACGCCCGGCCGCCAGCGGTCGCACAGCGCCGTGGTGATCGCGGAGAGCGGGTACCCGGCGGCGATCATCTGCGCCCGGACGATGTGGGTGGCGGTGTCGCGGTCACCCAGCCCGAACCAGGTGGGCTTCATCCCGTACGCCGCGAGCTCCTCCTTGACCGTGAAGGTCTCGTCGGCACGGCCCCAGCCCTGCTCCTCGTTGATCCCGCCGCCGAGGGTGTACATGACGGTGTCCAGATCCGGGCAGATCCGGAGACCGAAGAGGGTGATGTCGTCACCGGTGTTCCCGATGACGGTGATCTGGTGGTCTGTGGCCTGGTCGGACTCGGTCGCGGCGTCGATCCCCATGGCGGCCCTGAGACCACGGAGGAAACGCGCGCCGCCGATACCGCCAGCCGGTACGACTATCCGCATGCGCCCAAGTCTGGCAGGCTGGGGGCGAGTATGGGTCGTCTGCCCCTCCGTGGGTACGATCCAGCGTGACCGATCCGGGACCGACGGTGTGTGAACCAACGGACGGCGGTCACCATCCCACTTCAACGGCCCCGCGCTCGGTGTCCCCACGTCCTGTCGAGCGCGTTTCGGCCGATTCACCCGACAGCCCGACGATATGCCAAGCTTCCTCCGACGCGACGGCGAAGCAGCAGAGGGGAACCTCTCTTGAACAACGAAACACTCGACCGCCTGCGCCTGCCCGGGGCCTGGGTCCTGCTGGGGGCTCTGGGCGTCCACATGCTGGCCGGGCTCATCTCGGTGATCATCAACTCCAGCGCGCAGGGTTACAGCTTCCCGCTGGCGATGGTGGCGAACGGCGGCGACTTCTACGGATTCACCGTCACCCTCCTGCTCGCGGCCGCGGTCGCCCTGGTCCTGACCAGTGAGCGGACCCGCCCCAGCTCCTTCCCGGTGATCCTGACCTCGATGGTCCTGGTCGGCGTCGGTCTGCTGTTCTGCCTGATCGCGCTGATCAGCGGTTTCATCGACATCCGTCCGGGCGAGGGCGGCGTGGCCTTCGCCGGGTTCCTGGGCCGCGCGGTGCAGGGCGCCGTGCTCGGCTTCTTCGGGTTCTACCTGATCAAGATCTTCAACGACCCCACCGTGGTTCCCCGCGCGCAGCCGCAGCAGCAGGTGTACAACCAGCAGCCGTTCCCGCCCGCGACCGGTGCGCAGCAGTCCTTCGCTCCGACCGGCTACCAGACGGCCGACCCGGCCGCCCAGCAGCAGGCGTACGGCTACGACCCCTCGGGCCAGCAGGCCGCCTACGGTCAGGACCTCGCCGCGCAGCAGCAGGCGTACGGTCAGGACGTGGCCGCGCAGCAGCAGGCGTACGGGACCGGTGCCCAGCAGGCGTACGGCTACGACCCCTCGGGTCAGCAGGCCGCGTACGGTCAGGACGCCGCCGCGCAGCAGCAGGCGTACGGTCAGGACGTGGCTGCCCAGCAGCAGGCGTACGGGACCGGTGCCCAGCAGGCCTACGGTCAGGACGCCGCCGCGCAGCAGCAGGCGTACGGTTACGACGTGGCTGCCCAGCAGCAGGCGTACGGGACCGGTGCCCACCAGGCCTACGGTTACGACGCCCAGGCCCAGCAGCAGGCGTACGGCTACGACCCCTCGGGTCAGCAGGCCGCCTACGGTCAGGACGCCGCCGCGCAGCAGCAGGCCGCCTACGGCCAGGCCTACGACCCGTCGCAGTACGCGCCGCAGCCCGCCGCCGACCAGCAGGCCCAGGACGCCATCGCCAACGGCTGGTACCAGGACCCGGCCGCCCAGGCGCAGGCCCAGCAGGGGCAGGACGCCCAGGCCGCCCCCGGAGTTGAACCATTCTTTAACTCCGGTGAGAACAATGGTGCCGAGGCCACCGATCAGAGTGGTGGCGGCTACGGAGCCCAGTACGGTTCCGGCGCCGGATACGGCTCTGACCAGCAAGGACAGGGCGGCACCGACGGCCAGCAGAACTGGTACGGCAACGACGGCCAGCGCTGAACCGGCTCCGAACGCCGCGCTCTCCGCACCTGGGGAAGGTACGTGAATTGCGTGGTAATCCGCAGAACGGACATCGCGGGCCTGCCGCCGGAGGTTCGTTACATGATATTCAGTGGATTACCACGCAGGGCGCTTGACTCACGGTGAAGCGTCCGCGTGTAATTCCCTTGTGGGATTTCCACCCGGCCTGGGGGACGAAAAGGGTCGGGGACATCTATTGGGGGGCTACAGGAGGTGCGCATGAGCGAGGTCATCCCGCTGGCGCACGGCTCGGACGAGGATCTGGGCTGGCAGGAACGTGCCCTGTGCGCGCAGACGGACCCGGAGGCGTTCTTCCCCGAGAAGGGCGGCTCGACACGGGAGGCCAAGAAGGTCTGCCAGTCGTGCGAGGTACGTGCGGAGTGCCTGGAGTACGCGCTGGAGCA
Organism: Nocardiopsis eucommiae; assembly: GCA_018388625.1. GTDB lineage: Bacteria > Actinomycetota > Actinomycetes > Streptosporangiales > Streptosporangiaceae > Nocardiopsis > Nocardiopsis eucommiae. The sequence goes on from CP074402.1 coordinate 1,011,512, forward strand.
TGACGAACGCTTCGGCATCTGGGGGGACTCTCCGAGCGCGAGCGTCGACGGCTGAAGAAGGCCGCCGGGGAGATTTCGATTTCCTGGCGGACATGCTGTAGGGGTACGCGTCACGGCGCGTCCGGGCCACGAGCCCGGGCGCGCCTTTTCATGTTCCGTACCCTTCGGGCCCTTGGGCCTGATTGGTCCGTCAGGTCCGCTGGGCGCCTAATGCACCGCTATGGTCGCCCCTCGCGCCCTCGACCAAAATGATCCGTAATGGTGTGCGGTGGCGTATCGTGATGTCCCGCGTTCGCCTCCGCGAACCGCCCCGGCGCACTGAGGCGCCCACCGACCGCTCCGGTCGGCACACCCCAGGCCCGCGCACGGGCCCGCCCCTTCTCCCGGAGAGACCCGACCACAGCCGTGCTTGACCTGGATTCCGCCCGCCACGTCGTCACCGCGGTCATCGTGTCCCACGACGGCTCACGATGGCTGTCGGAAACCCTGTCCGCGCTCCGAGCCCAGACCCGCGCCGTACAGCGGGTGGTGGCCGCCGACACGGGCAGCACCGACGGCAGCCCCGACGTCCTCGCGGACCACCTTCCCGCCGACGCCGTCATCGACCTGCCCGCCCGCACCGGATACGGCGACGCCGTCAAGGCCGCGCTGGACCTGCCCAGGTCCACCACCGAGGTGCAGGGCTACGAGGACGACGCCACCGAGTGGATCTGGCTCATCCACGACGACCTCACCCCGGAGAAGGACGCCCTCGAACACCTGCTCGCCGCCGCCGACCAGGACCCGCGCAGCGCCGTGCTGGGCCCCAAACTCCGCGACTGGTTCGACCGCCGCCTCCTCGTCGAGGCGGGCGTCACCATCGACGGCGCCGGCCGCCGCGAGACCGGGCTGGAGCAGCGCGAGTTCGACCACGGCCAGCACGACGGCACCCGCCAGGTCCTGGCGGTCTCCAGCGCGGGGATGCTGGTCCGCCGTGACGTGTGGGAGCGCCTCGGCGGATTCGACCCGGCGCTGCCGCTCTTCCGCGACGACATCGACTTCTGCTGGCGCGTCGGCGGCGCCGGGCTCCGGGTCCGCCTGGTCACCGACGCCGTCGCCTACCACGCGGAGGCCTCGGCCCGACGCCGCAGGAGGATCACCGCCACCCGCAACCACCCCCGCCGGGTGGACCGCAGGCACGCCGTGTTCGTTCTCCTGGCCAACCTGCCCGTCGGCGGCATGGTGTTCGCGCTGCTGCGCAACTCCGTGGGCTCGCTGCTGCGCGTGGTCATGTACCTGCTCATCAAGCAACCCGCCAACGCCCTGGACGAGGCCGCCGCGATCACCCTCGTCTACGGTCGGCCGTTCCGCCTGGCCCGGGCCCGGTTCCGGCGGCGCCGCGACCGGCGCCGCACCTACAGCGCGATCCGCCCGTTCCTCGCCCGGGGGTGGCCGTGCGGCAGTTCGCCGACGCTGTCACCGCGGTCCTCACCGGGGAGCGGATGGCTGACACCGCCGGACGCCACCAGGCGGTCACCGCCCCTCCGGGCGAGGAGGACGACGGCCCCGCCGACGACTCCACGTCCTTCCTGCGCCGCGTGGTCCTCCAACCGGGGGTCCTGCTGGTCATCGGCCTGACCGTGGTGACGCTCGTCGCCGAACGCTCCCTCCTCCTCGGCGGGATGCTCGGCGGCGGCGCCCTGCCCCCGGTCACCGGCAACGCCCTCGACCTGTGGAACCTCTACCTGGCGGGTCACCCGGACAGCGGAGTGGGCTCGGCCGGGGTCGTCCCGCCCTACGTCGGGTTCCTCGCGCTCCTGTCCACCCTCACACTCGGCCAGCCGTGGATCGCTGTCATGGTGATCCTGCTGGGCTGCGTGCCGCTGGCCGGTCTCACCTCCTACCTGCTCGCCCGCGAGGTGCTGCGCTTCCGCCCGGCCCGGCTGTGGATGGCCGGGGCCTACGCCCTGCTCCCCATGGCCACCGGCGCCGTCGCGCAGGGCAGGCTGGGCACGGCCCTCGTCCACGCGCTGCTGCCCATCCTCGGCCTGCTGCTGGTCCGCCTGGTCTCCATGCCGCCGAAGTCCTCGCGCAGGGCCGCTTGGGGCCTGGGCCTGGCGCTCACCGTGGCCACCGCGTTCGTGCCCATCGTCTGGCTCCTGTGTCTGGTCACCGGGGTCCTGGCCGCGGTCGCCTTCGGGCACCTGGGGCGCCGGATCTTCGTCAGCATGGGCATCAGCCTGGGCACGCCCGCGGTGCTCCTCATGCCGTGGACCCTCGAACTCCTGACGCACCCCAGCCTGTGGCTGCTGGAGGCGGGGCTGCACCGGCCCGAGCTGTCCAACCCCGGGGCGACCCCCACGGAACTGCTCATGCTCTCCCCGGGCGGACCCGGAACGCCCCCGGTCTGGGTGACCGCCGGATTCATCGCCGCCGCCCTGTGCTCCCTGCTGCTGCTCCGCAACCGCATGCTGGTCGCGGCGGGCTGGAGCCTCGCCCTGTTCGGGATGCTCGTCGCCGTCCTGACCAGCAGGATCGTCATCGAGCCCTACTTCGGCGGCCCGCCCGCCCTGGTCTGGCCGGGCGTCGCGCTGTCCTTCGCCGCCACCGCCGTCCTCCTGACGGCCGCGACGGCGGCCCGCGTCTTCGGGAACATGATTCGCCACGGCGGCCTCCGGAGGTACTTCGCGCTGGCCGTGGCCCTGCTCGCGCTGGCCACCCCCGTCTCGGCGGCGGCCCTGTGGATGTGGGAGGGCGTGGACGGACCGATGACCGCGAACGCGCCCCGCTCCGTGCCCGGGGCCCTGGAGAGCGTGAGCGCGGACGGCACCGAACCCCGCACCGTCATCGTCACCCCCGCCGACGACGGCGCCGTGGACTACGTGGTGGTCCGGGGCCGCGAACCCCGGCTGGGGGAGGAGCGCGTCGTTCCCGAACCCGGCACCCGTGCCGCGATGGACCAGGCCGTCGCGGAGCTCGCCGCGGGCCAGGGCAGCGACCAACTGGTCACCCTGCTCGACCACGGCGTCCAGTACGTGCTCTACCCGCGCCCGGAACTCGGGGGCCGGCCGACGCGACCATGGTCGACACCCTCGACGGCACCCCGGGCCTCGGACGTCAGTCACTGTCCGACCACTACGGCCTCTGGCGGGTCGCGGAACCCACGGGTGTGCTCCGCACGGTCTCCGAGGACGGCCTCGAAGCCGAGGCGCTGCGCGTGGAGGGCCCCGCCGACCAGCTCACCGCCGAGATCGGCGGGGGCCACACCGGCCGTCGCCTCGCCCTCGCGGAACCCGCCGACGGCGGATGGCGGGCCACCCTGGACGGCGCCGAACTCACCCCGGTCGACACCGAGAACGGGACCCAGGCGTGGGCCCTGCCGGTACACGGCGGCGACCTGCGGGTGTGGCACACCGACCTCGTGCACACCGCCTGGTGGATCACCCAGGGAGTGCTGCTGCTGATCGTGGCGGTGCTCGCCGCCCCGGGCGTGCGGACGGAGGAGGAGCGCAGGCTCATCGAGGCCACTCCGATGCCCAGGCCCCGCCGACCCCGCCGCACGGGCAGGTCCCGCCGCGTGGCCCCGGAGAAGGCTCAGGAGAAGGCCCGGGACCAGGCGCCGGAACAGAAGCCGGAGGACCAGCCGGAACCGCCGGAACCGGATCCCGGACCGACCACCACGGGCTCCCTCCCCGTCATCCGGGGCAGGCGCCGTGGGACGCGGGGCACACGACGCGCCGGGACCCGCAGGGCGCCCAGGCGCCGAGCGGGCACCGAGGACGAGGGGTAGGACATGCGACTGATCGTGGAGAACCGGTTCGCCCTGTTCGGGCTGGTCGCGCTGGCCCTGCTCGCCCTGTTCGGGGTGGCGTTCGTGATCCGGCCGGTCAACGCCGAGCTCGGGGTGTCCGAGCCCGAGACCGTCCGCCCGGACCTGGCGTCACGGGTCTGCCCGGCCCCGCACGAGCCGTCCGACGACGCCGACAGCTCGATCGCTGCCTTCGCCCCCGGGTCAGCCGCGACGACGAGGGCCGGCTGTGGGCCGTCCCGCTGTCCCGGGTGGACGGGGACGGGCCCGACACCGACGTTCTCGGGGAGGAGCTCACCGAACCCGGGCGGGTCTGGAGTACAGACACCGGGGACGCCACCCGGCCCACCGCCCTGCACGCCGAGGGCTCGCTGGCCTCCGGACTCGACTCCGCGCAGACCACCGTCTCCGATGACGGCGTCACCGAGGTCCGCTGCGCCGCACCGTCGATCGGGACCTGGTTCGCCCTGCCCGGCGCTGACGACCCCGACGACGTCGACCTGGAGACCCTCACCGTGCACCTGGCCAACCCGGAGGACTTCCGGGCCACGGTCAGCGTCGACCTCTACACCATGGAGGGGCCCTCCTACTCCGCGGACAGCCGGGGTATCCACCTCGGTCCGGGGGAGTCGACCGAACTCGACGTCACGGAGCTCATCCAGAACACGGGTTCCCTCGGCGTCCACGTGCGCACCAGCACCGGCCGCGTCGCCGCGTCCCTGCTCGCGGAACACTCCTCGGGGAACGCTGACTGGGTCCCGCCGACCCGCGCGCCCGACGAGGAGCACGTGATCCCCGGGGTACCCGGGGGCGAGGGCACGCGCCGCCTGTTCGTGGCGGCGCCCGGTGACGCTCCGGTCGAGGCCCGCGTGCGCGTGGTGACCGAGGAGCCCAACGGCACCGACGACGAGCCCCTGGTCCTGAACGTCCCGCCCGCGGCGTCCGCCTGGCTGAGCCTGGAGGGCTCCCTGGCGGAGGCCCCCGGAACGGTCGTCGTCGAGGCCGACGGCGCCGTGGTCGCCGGAGTGATCGCGGAGGCCGCGGACGACGGGAAGGTCGTGGAGACCGCCTACACGGCCGCCGTCGACCCCCTCACGGGGCCGCTCGACACCACGGCCGTCATCGCGGACATGCCCGAGGACCTCGACGTGGAGCTGGTGCTGGGAGCCCCGGACCAGGACGCCCAGGTGGTGGCCACCCCGATCGCCGCCGACGGGAGCATGGGCGACGCCGTCCGCGCCGAGGTCGCCGCCGGAACCACCCACGTGTTCGGCACCGACACCGAGGGCTGGGGGTCCCCTCGGGCGCCGACCCCGAGGACGGCTACGCGGTCCGCCTGGAGCTGCTGGAGGACTCCGGACCGGTCTACGCGGCCCGGGTCCTGCGCTCGGGCGACGGCGTCAGCGTCCTGCCCGTCACCCCCGCCCCCGTGAGGGTCCAGCTGCCCGTGGTCCGCGACAGCATGACCGGCATCGTTCCCTGACCGCCTCCTCCCACGGCTCGGGCGCGCCCCCTTCCACGCGGGTGGCGGGAGGAGCTCCGGGTGGGGGAGGGGCGGATGTGGGTAGTGAGGTCAGCGAGAGGGATCGGTCGAAGGGGGCGGCATGGGCGAGACGCGGCTGGAGTCGCTGGGTGACGACAGGTGGACGCTGACGCTGGAACGGGACCTCGGGCGACCCGTGGAGCGGGTGTGGCGGGCCCTCACGGAGCCCGCCGAACTGAGCCGGTGGTACCCGATGGCGGTCGACCAGCTGGACCTGCGGGTCGGCGGCGAGATCGCCTTCGACGACGGGGAGGGTCAGGAGACGACGGCCGTGGTCACGGAGGTGGACCCGCCACGGGTGTTCGGCTTCCGGGAGTTCGACGCGGAGACGGGCGAGCACCAGCTCCGCCTCACCCTGGAGGAGGACGGGCGGCTGGTGCTGGCACACACGTTCACGGGCCGGGACTGGGCGGAGCGCACGGCGGAGGGCTGGCGCTCCTGCCTGGACGAGCTGGAGAGGTCGCTCGACGAGGTGTGATCAGTTCTCCGGGTCCACGGACTCGGGTTCGACGCCGAGCAGGTTGGCCACTTCCTCGACCACGGTCTCGTGGACGAGGAGGGCCAGCTCCTCGGGATCCTTGGTCCTGATCTCCACCGGGCGCCGGTAGACGATGATCCGCGCGCGGCCCGTGGGTTCGCTCTCCAGGCGGGAGAAGGGGATCGCCTCGGTCAGGTCGCCGTGGGGCGGTATCGGGGGAACGTCCTCCACGAGGAAGTCGACGTTCGCCAGCTCACGCGCCCACAGGCGTTCGAGGCGTTCGACCGCGTCCAGGACGAGGTCGTCGAAGGCCTGCGCCCGGCTCCGGGAGACGGGCAGGTCGGAGGGCACGAGAGGACCGCGGATGCCCCGGCCCCGGCGGTCCCGGCGCCGCACTCTGTCTGGTTGGCCACTGGAAAGGCGCACTCGTCGCACACTTCGAGACTAAGCCATCGCGGGCCCTGCGCGAAGTCCTGGCGCCACGGAAGAATCGGACGTCGACCCTCCCGGGTCAAGAACAGTCGCCCAAAAACTGTGCAGGTCATGGGACGATGCTGGCGTGTCCCTCGGTAAAGGCATACAGTCAAACGCTGTGAGCCATGTTCGACGCTGTTCCCGCACCGCGTGCAGGCAGCCCGCCGTATTCACGCTCACGTACGTCTACGCCGACTCCACCGCCGTCCTCGGTCCGCTCGCCGCCTACGTGGAACCGCACTGTTACGACCTGTGCGCGATCCACGCCGAACGGTTGACCGCGCCGCGTGGCTGGGAGGTCGTTCGGCTTCCGGTCGAGACGTCGGGAGGTGGTCCCGGCAGCGATGACCTGGAGGCCCTCGCCGACGCCGTACGTGAGGCGGCGCGGCCGCCCGCGCGTCAAGAGCCGTCCCCCGGCGAACCCGTGGGGGAGGGCCACGAGACGCTGCGCCGGGGCCACCTGCGCGTGGTCAAGTCCGACCGGGGTGAGCAACGCCCGCCACACCACCCGAACGGCTGACCCGGCCCGGTCTTGCTAGTTTTGTACGGCGCTCGAACGACGGGGCGCTGGACCGAATCGTCGCAGGATCGACCTGGCCGGAGCAGACGTGGCTGACCTCGGAAGCATCTTCAAGGCATACGACGTACGCGGTGTGATCCCGGACACCTTCAACGCCGGGATCGCCCACGCGATCGGTGCCGCCTTCGCCCGGGTGGTCGGCGGACCCGCCGTCGTGGTCTCCCACGACATGCGCCCCTCCTCACCGGAGCTCGCCCGCGCCTTCGCGGACGGCGTCACCTCCCAGGGCGTGGACGTCGTCTTCGCCGGACTCGGCTCCACCGACCTCCTGTACTACGGATCCGGCTCCCTGGACCTGCCCGGCGCGATGTTCACCGCCAGCCACAACCCGGCCGAGTACAACGGCATCAAGATGTGCCGCGCGGGCGCCGCTCCGATCAGCGCCGAGACCGGGCTGGCCGACGTCCGCGGGCTCGCGGAGGACTTCCTGTCCGGGGCCGAGGACCCGAACGCCCACGAGGGCCCGAGGGGCACCGTCACCGAGCGGGACCTGCTGCCCGGTTACGCGGACTACCTCCGGCAGCTCGTCGACCTCACCGGCTCCCGTCCGCTCAGGGTCGTCGTGGACGCGGGCAACGGCATGGGCGGCCTCACCGTCCCGGCCGTCCTGGAACAGGGCCTGCCGCTGGACGTCGTCCCGCTGTACTTCGAGCTGGACGGCACCTTCCCCAACCACCCGGCCAACCCCTGGACCCCGACAACCTGGTCGACCTCCAGGCCAAGGTGCGTGAGACCGGCGCCGACCTCGGCCTGGCCTTCGACGGCGACGCCGACCGCTGCTTCGTGATCGACGAGCGGGGCGAGCCCGTCTCCCCGTCCGCCGTGACCGCGCTGGTCGCCTCCGAGGAACTCAAGCGCGAGCCCGGCGGCACCGTCATCCACAACCTCATCACCTCGGCGGCGGTCCCCGAGATCGTCACCGAGCGCGGCGGCAGGCCCGTGCGCACCCGTGTCGGCCACTCCTTCATCAAGGCGACCATGGCCGAGACCGGTGCGATCTTCGGCGGGGAGCACTCCGCGCACTACTACTTCCGGGACTTCTGGAAGGCCGACACGGGTATGCTCGCGGCCATGCACGTCCTGCGTGTCCTGGGCGCGGACGACCGTCCGCTCTCGCGGATCACGGAGGAGTACTCCCGGTACGCGGCCTCGGGGAGGTCAACTCCAAGGTCGACGACGCCGCCGGTCGCATGGCCGCGGTGCGCGCCGCGTTCGGGGACCGGGACGGGGTGACCGTCGACGAGCTCGACGGCCTCAGCGTCACCCTGGCGGACGGCGCGTGGTTCAACCTGCGCGCCTCCAACACCGAGCCGCTCCTGCGGCTCAACGTCGAGGCCCCGGACGACACCGCCGTGGCGCGCCTGCGCGACGAGGTCCTGGCCATCGTCCGCGCCTGACACGGCCATCACACGAGGAACGAGAACCATGAGCACGAAGATCGACGGCTGGCTGCTGGAGATCCTGGCCTGCCCGCAGAGCCAGGCCCCGCTGCGCCACGACCCGGAGACCGACGAACTGGTCTGTGACGAGAGCGGCCTGGCCTACCCCATCCGCGACGGGATTCCGGTCCTGCTGGTGGACGAGGCGCGCACGCTCTCCTGAACGCTGGGAAAAGGTTGGGCGGGGAGGGGAACGAACTCCGCGTTTCAGCAGTCATATCCGGTACACCCGGGTGAGGGGACTCCTTCGGGGCCGCGACTGGTCGCGGCCCCACCCGGCGTCCCTTCCCCGTTACCCTGATGCTGCGCCCCCGCTCAAGCCCACCTCCCAGGAGGACATCGATGCCCGGTCCCGAATCGCTACTGCCGAGCGACCCCTCCGCGTTCGGCGAATACAGCGTGACCGGACGACTGGGGAAGGGCGGCCAGGGGGTCGTCTACCTCGCTGAGGACGGGAACGGCGACGAGTACGCGGTCAAGGTCCTCAACGACCAGTGGTCCGCCGACGCCGACCTGCGCAAGCGGTTCGAGAAGGAGGTGCGGGCCGCCCAGCGGGTCGCGTCCTTCTGCACGGCGGCGATCATCGACGCCCAGCTCGACAGCGACCCTCCCTACGTGGTCAGCGAGTTCGTGCCGGGCAAGGACCTCCAGGAGACGGTGGCCAAGGGCAGGACGGTGCGCGGCGCCGCGCTCCAGCGCCTGGCCGTCTCCACCGCCACGGCGCTCGTGGCCATCCACAAGGCGGGGATCGTCCACCGCGACTTCAAGCCCGGGAACGTGCTGCTGGGCCCGGACGGCCCGCGCGTGATCGACTTCGGCATCGCCCGGGTGGACGACGGCACCGCCACGATGACCAACTCGATCGTCGGCACGCCCTCCTACATGGCGCCCGAGCAGATCGAGGGCCGCGGGATCACCGACAAGTGCGACATCTTCGCCTGGGGCTGTGTGATCGCGTTCTCCTCGACGGGCCGCGCACCGTTCGGTTCGGACACCGTCCCGGCGGTCGTGCACCGCGTGGTGAGCGCCCCGCCGGACCTGGACGGGGTGGACGAGGCGCTGCGGCCGATCGTGGAGTCGTGCCTGGACAAGGACCCGAACCGCCGCCCGAACGCCCAGACGCTGCTCATGCGGCTGCTCGGCCACGACGGCCCGGTCGGTGCCTCCAACGACGCCGACGACGCGCTCCAGCAGGGCGAGCGGGTGGCGCAGACCGGCCTGCTCAACGGCAACCCGCTGCCCCCGTGCACCCGCAGGCCCCGCAGTACCCGCAGACCGGCGGACAGCCGGGCATGGGGTACCCGCCGGGCGTGTCCAACCCGCGCCCCCTCGGTCCGCAGCCGGGGACCTCGAACCCCCGCCCGGGACAGATGGGCCACCCGATGAGCTCGAACCCCCGGCACGGCGGATTCGGCGCCCACCCGGGGATGTCCAACCCGAGGCCGGGCGCCCCGGGCCCGCACCACCAGCCGCACGCCGTGCACCAGGGCGCGAACCCGATGATGACCGGGGCGGTCAACCCGAACCAGACCTACACACCGCACCACACGCCGCACCAGCGGCCGAGCCAGCAGGACTCGATCCTCCAGCAGGGCTGGGTGATCCCGGCGGTACTGGTCACCATCATCATTCTGTTGCTGCTCCTGCTGATCCTGGGCCTCAGCGGCTGACGTCCGGCGCCCACCTATCCGCGTGGCTCCCGTCCACCGCCTGCCCACCCGCGTGGCGCCCGTCCACCCGCCAGCCCTGCCCACTCGCGTGGCTCCCGCCCCGCTCAGCCGCGCGTGAGCTCGTGCACGGCGCGCGACACCGCCTCGTCCACGAGCTCCCGCACCTGGGGCCAGCGGTCGTCCACGCAGTCCGTGGGCAGCACGGTGACGCTGTCGCTCCGTGACATCTCCAGCGCCGACCGGACCCCCTCCGGGGTGGTCAGGCGCGCGTGCGCGGTCACCGCGAGCACCCCCGAGGGCGGGCTGCCCACGTCCCGGACCACCACGTACAGGGCGAGTGAGGCCCCGTCCACCAGGAGTTCCAGGCAGGACCACCAGTGCGCGGTGTCTCCGCCCCGGCCACCGTCGCCGGAGGTCACGGTGGCGGTCGCCGTCGGATCCAGGGCGCTCAGCAGCAGCGCCACCGAACCGCGCCGGGAGCGCACGTGCTCCAGGACCCGGCGCCGCGTCACGGCCGTCAGTGGGGGGACCGGGCGACCGCTCGGGACCGCCTCCTCCGGGTTCCACGCCAGCTCGTCACGCAGCGCACCCGTGACCAGCCGGGCCATGTGGGAGACCAGGGGCGCGAGAGGTTCCTCGGGGTCGTGCTTGCCCGCCGGGTCGGGCGGAGGGGTGCCGGGGTCGAGGAGCAGCGGGGGCAGGTCGGCCCGTTGGAGGACCCGTGAGGCCAGCACCCACGGCAGCGTCCAGGCCGCCCCGTCGCCGTGCGTCTCCTCCCCGGAGGCCTCGGCCGCCACCCGGACGCACTCGGCGTAGGTGTGCGCGGCCCGTACCACCGGGTGTGCGGGGACGGTCGCGGCCCGGGCCAGGCGCAGCGTGTGTTCCGTGGACAGCGCGGTCCGCAGGGGGCGCAACGGGGGACCGTCGGGGACGCCGGTCCGGCGCTCCTCGCCCTCGGGGAGCTCGGCGACCCGTCCCGCCAGCGCGGCGACGTGGGGTCCGGTGAGGGGTTCTCCGGATACGGACTCGCCGGTCAGCAGCAGGTCGGTGAGGTCGGCTCCGCCACCCCACTCCCGCACGCGGTCGCGCGTCAGTTCGCGTCGCGCGGCCCCGTGCCGCTGTTGGGGCCGGTCCTGGCGTCGGCGGGCCCAGACCGTCCGAAGGAGGTCGACGTCCCTGAGGTCTGCGCGCACGCGCTCGGGGAGTGTCTCCCAGGCCGTGTCTCCGATTTGGCTGTCCACGGTCTCATCCGTAGCCCGTGCGGTCTTTGCCAAAACATGCCGAAGGGTGGGGCCGTGTGTCCGGTGACGGCCGTGGGCTCAGGTCAACCAGAAGGGCCGCCGCGCGTCCCGGGGCCGTGCGGGGCCGGGCGACGTGCGTGAAGGAGACGCATGGCCTTCTCCTTCTCGAAGTCCAGCGCGCGGGTGGGGGCGGCGGCCAACCTGCCCAGACGCTCGCCGTGCGCGCGGACCCGGGCCAGTACCTCGGGTTCGGCCAGGACCCTCAGGGCGAAGGCGAGGGCGGCGGGAGGGATGTCGAACTCGCGCTCCAGCTCCAGCCCGCCCGCGATCGTGCGCAGGTCGTCCTCCGTGAACCGACGGTGCCGGTGGCCGCGTCCCGTGGGCTGTTCCTGCGTGCGGGGGAGCAGACCGAGGCCCTCGCGGTAGCGCAGCATGCGTGCGGTGCTGCCGACCCGCTCGGCGGCGGCGGAGATGGGAACCGGCGCACCGTGCGGTCCGGGCGCTGTGGGGTCGTCGTCGAGGGCGGCCATGCAGGTGACCCTAACCCACCACCACCGCCGCGTCGCGCAAATCTGACATCTCTGTGTGAGGTTTGTGTGCGGAGGGTGGTCGCGGGCCTAGAATCGGGTGGCAACCATGACTTGACGAGTGAGGAACGCATGGCTTTCGACTTCAAGGTCGCAGATCTCTCCCTGGCCGAGTTCGGCCGCGACGAGATCCGTCTCGCCGAGCACGAGATGCCCGGCCTCATGGCCACCCGCGCCGAGTTCGGTGACAGCAAGCCGCTCACGGGCGCCCGCATCATGGGCTCGCTGCACATGACCGTCCAGACCGCCGTCCTCATCGAGACGCTCGTCGCCCTCGGCGCCGAGGTCCGCTGGGTCTCCTGCAACATCTTCTCGACCCAGGACCACGCCGCGGCCGCCGTGGTGGTCGGCCCCGACGGCACCGTCGACGACCCGAAGGGCGTCCCCGTCTTCGCCTGGAAGGGCGAGACGCTGGAGGAGTACTGGTGGTGCACGGAGCAGGCCCTCACCTGGCCCGGCGAGGGCCCCAACATGATCCTGGACGACGGCGGTGACGCCACCATGCTCGTCCACAAGGGTGCCGAGTTCGAGAAGGCCGGTGCCGTCCCGGACCCGTCCACGGCCGACAGCGAGGAGTTCGAGGTCGTCCTGACCCTCCTCCAGGAGAGCCTCAAGAAGGACTCCGGCAAGTGGACCGCCATCGCCCGGGGGATCAAGGGCGTCACCGAGGAGACCACCACCGGTGTCCTCCGCCTCTACGAGATGCAGCGTGACGGCAGCCTGTCGTTCCCGGCGATCAACGTCAACGACTCCGTCACCAAGAGCAAGTTCGACAACAAGTACGGCATCCGCCACTCGCTGCCGGACGGCATCATGCGCGCCACCGACGTCCTCATCGGCGGCAAGGTCGCCGTCGTCTGCGGTTACGGCGACGTCGGCAAGGGTTCCGCCGAGGCGCTGCGCGGCCAGGGCGCCCGCGTGATCGTCACCGAGATCGACCCCATCAACGCCCTCCAGGCCGCGATGGACGGGTTCCAGGTCACCACGCTGGAGGACGTGCTGGACGTCGGTGACATTTTCGTCACCACCACCGGCAACTTCAACGTGATCATGGCCGACCAGATCCTGCGCATGAAGCACCAGGCGATCGTCGGCAACGTCGGCCACTTCGACAACGAGATCGACATGGCCGGCCTGGCGAAGGTCCCCGGGATCACCAAGAAGGAGATCAAGCCGCAGGTCCACGAGTGGACCCAGGACAACGGCAAGTCCGTCCTGGTGCTCTCCGAGGGCCGCCTGCTGAACCTGGGCAACGCCACCGGCCACCCCAGCTTCGTGATGTCCAACAGCTTCACCAACCAGGTCATCGCGCAGATCGAGCTGTTCACCAAGCCCGACGAGTACCCGACCGACGTGTACACGCTGCCGAAGATCCTCGACGAGAAGGTCGCCCGTCTGCACCTGGCCGCGCTCGGCGTCAAGCTGACCGAGCTCACCAAGGAGCAGGCCGCCTACATCGGCGTGGACGTGGCCGGGCCGTTCAAGCCCGACCACTACCGCTACTAGGGGCGAGTCCTACCTCAGATGACTCCTCCCTCACACGAGGTGGCGGACCTCGGCCTCGCGAAGGCCGGGGTCCGCCGTGTGGCATGGGCCGAACGCTCCATGCCGGTCCTGCGCAGCGTCCGCGCGCGGTTCGCGGACGAACGCCCGCTCGAAGGTCTGCGGGTGGCCGCGTGCCTGCACGTGACCGCCGAGACCGCCAACCTGCTCCGTGTGCTGCGCGCGGGCGGGGCGCACGTGTGGCTCGCCGCCTCCAACCCGCTGTCCACCCAGGACGACACCGCCGCCGCCCTGGTCACCGAGTACGGGGTGGCCGTGCACGCGTGGGCGGGGATGGACACGGCCGCCTACGACCGCAACCTGGTCACCGTCCTGGAGTCCCGGCCGCACCTGCTGCTGGACGACGGCTGCGACCTGGTCAACACCGCGCACGTGAGCCGCCCCGAACTGCTGGAGGGGATCCTCGGGGGCTGTGAGCAGACCACCACCGGAGTGATCCGGCTGCGCCGGATGAGCGCGGAGGGCGAGCTCCGGCTGCCGATGGTGGCGGTCAACGACACCCGGACCAAGCGGATGTTCGACAACCGGTACGGCACCGGGCAGTCGACCGTGGACGGTGTCCTGCGGGCCACCAACACGCTCCTGGCCGGTCGGACCGTCGTCGTGGCCGGGTTCGGCTACTGCGGCCGGGGTCTGGCCGAGAGGTTCCGGGGCATGGGCTCGAACGTGGTCGTCACCGAGGTGGACCCGGTCAAGGCGCTGGACGCCGTGATGCAGGGGTACACGGTCGCCACCATGGAGACCGCCGCCCCCGTCGGGGACGTGTTCGTCACCGCCACCGGGAACCGGGACGTGATCCGGCGCGAGCACCTGTCGGTGATGCGTGACGGGGCGATCCTGGCCAACTCGGGCCACTTCGACCTGGAGATCGACCTCAACGCCCTGGAGTCGCTCTCCGTCTCCGTGGACCGGGGTGTGCGGGAACAGGCCGACGAGTACGAGTTCGAGGACGGCCGCAGGCTCCTGCTGCTCTCCGAAGGGCGTCTGGTCAACCTGGGAGCGGCGGAGGGGCATCCGGCCGCCGTCATGGACATGTCGTTCGCGGTGCAGGCCCTCACCACCGAGTGGCTGGCCCGGGAACACGCCACCCTCGCCCCGGGCGTGGTGGAGGTGCCCGAGGAGACCGACAACGAGGTCGCGCGCCTGGAACTCGCGGCCCTGGGGGTGGGCATCGACGTCCTCACCCCGGGCCAGGAGGCCTACCTGCGCTCCTGGCGCCCCTGACCCTCGGCGTTCATGGCCTCCAGGCTGCGCCGACGGCGCTCCGCCAGGACGGCGGCGAGGAAGTACGGCGGGGTCGTGCCGGGTGGCGGAAGCGGGCTGATCTGCGACGCCACCGTGTCCGCGAGCTGGCTGCCCATCTCGTGACGGGTGTGCTCGGCCAGCTCGCCGTAACGCAGGACGTACTGGCGGGCGGCGTTGGCGGTCTCCGGGGACAGGCGCGACAGCTCGGTCGTCGCGGCCCAGGCGGCCAGGTGCGGGGGCATCGGGACGGCCGTGTCGCGGCGGCCCCCGGTGCGTTCCTCCACCACCATGGTTCCGGCCACGAAGTCACCGACCCTGCGGCCGTCCCGGTTGAGCATCGAGGTGACCAGGGCGATGACACCGAAGGTCATCCACAGCTCCACGAAACCGGAGAGGGCGCGGGCCAGGGCCTGCCGGAAGCGTTCCGGGGAGCCGTCGGTGCCCACCACACGCAGGCCCAGGGCCATCTTGCCCAGGGAGCGCCCGCGTGAGATCGACTCGAACGCGGCGGGGTAGCCCACGATGACGAGGATGGTGGAGGCGAGGGAGACCGCGCTGGTCGCGGCGAAGTCGACGCTTACACCGATCCAGTTGACCAGCAGACCCAGGGCGATCAGCGCGATGACCTGCACCAGGAAGTCGATGGCGATCGCCGCCGCACGCGTGGCGAACCCGGCCGGGCGCAGTTCGAGCACCACCGCGTCGCCCGTGACCAGCGGCGTCACGCCGTACACGTCGTCACGGGTCTCGCCACCACCGGGATAGGACACCAGTGCACGCTCCCTTACCGGGTGTCTGAAACCGTCTCCCTGACACTACCCGCCAGCGCGCGGCGCTGTTCTCACCCGTCGGGGAGGCGAAGGCCGAAATCCAGTAATGTCCCTTACGTGGATATCGACGTGTTCGCCGCCGCGCACGCCCAGGAGTGGGAACGACTGGACGAACTGGTGCGTCGGCGCCGTTCGCTCACAGGTGAGGAGGTCGACGAACTCGTCGACCTGTACCAGAGGGTGTCGACCCACCTGTCGGTGGTGCGCTCCTCCGGTCAGGACCCGGAACTGGCGGGGCGGCTCACCTCCCAGGTCGCCCGGGCCCGTTCGGCGGTCACCGGCTCGCACGCCTCCTCGTGGACGGACGTCACCGGCTTCTTCACCCGGGTGTTCCCGGCCGTGCTCTACCGGCTGCGGTGGTGGTGGATCGGCGTGACCGCCGGGACCCTCGCCGTGGCCACGGTCACCGGGGTGTGGATCGCCACCAACCCGGAGGTCCTCGCGGCGCTGGGCACCCCCGAGTCCATCGCGCGCTACGTCGAGCACGACTTCGCCAACTACTACGTGGAGAACCCGGCCGGCTCCTTCGCGGCCCAGGTGTGGACCAACAACGCCTGGGTGGCGGCGCAGGCGATCATCTTCGGGGTGGCCTTCGGGCTGCCCACCATCGGCGTGCTGTTCCTCAACGCGGTCAACCTCGGGATGGCCGGGGGCATGATGTTCGCGATGGGGCGCGGCGACGTGTTCTTCGCGCTGATCCTCCCGCACGGCCTGCTGGAGATGACCGCCGTGTTCGTGGCCGGGGGCGTGGGCCTGAAGATCGGGTGGTCGCTGATCGCACCGGGGGAGCGGACCCGTCTGCGCGCCCTCGGTGAGGAGGCCCGCGCGGCCATCGCGGTGGTCCTGGGCCTGGTGGTGGTGCTGTTCATCTCGGGGTTGATCGAGGGCCTGGTCACCGGCTGGATCACCAACACCTGGGTCGCCATCGGCATCGGCGTGGTGGCGGAGGTCCTGTTCTTCGTCTACGTCTACACGGTGGGCAGGAAGGCCTACCTGGAGGGCGTGACCGGCGACATCGAGGACGCCCCGGCCGCCCTCCCCGTGGCGGGCTGACGGGCCGAAGGGCCTGTGATTCCGGGCGCTCCCGTGTCACGATCGTGGGTATGGACGACTCTCCCCCTTGGTTCAAGAGCAGTTTCAGTCAGGGAGCCAGCTGCTGTGTCGAGGCCCTTGTGGGTCAGCACGGTGTGAGCGCCCGGGACTCTCGTGCACCGGACGGAACCCGCCTCGGGTTCGTTCCCGTGGCATGGTCATCCTTCCTGGGTGCCCTGCGCTCCTGATTCAGCGCGTGCCAGCGCTGCCCGTACCCTCTCCAGATCCTTCTCCGCGAGCACTGTGTCAGGTAGCCCCGCTCCGACGTGTTCGCGACGCACGTCGCGAACACGTCGGAACATGCGTTCGGCCTCCGCGAACCGCCCATCCGTCTCCACCGCGTGCGCCAGATCCTGCAGGACGTTCAGAGTCTGGCTGTGCTCGGCTCCCAGCGTGCTCTCCCGGATCGCGTACACCCGCCGGAGCGTCCTCTCTCCCTCTCGTGCGCGACCCTGTTTCACGGCCACGTAGGCCAGTGTCGCCGCAGTGAACAGGACACTCGGTTCGGTCTCCCCCGAGGTCGCCACGCGTTCGTCATAGACACGCTGGAGCTGCTTCTCCGCCTCGGCCCAGCGCTCACGACGGACGAGGACCAGAGCCAACATGTACCGAACCTCGGTTGTCGCGACATCGTCCGCGCCGAGTGCCGACGTCACTGTGGAAAGGAGCGCGCGAAACTCTTCTTCCGCCTCATCAAGGAGTCCCTGGTACATCTTGGCCTCGGCCAGAAAGTGGCGGGCCTTGAGGGTGAAGGAGTTCTCCGCGCCCAACACCCTCGTCGCGTCCGCAACCAGCTTCGTGAAAAGACGTTCCCCCGGTTCGGGCAGGCCGATGAGGAGCAGAGCACGTCCCAGTTCTCGCTGATTGGTGAACTCAGGAGTGCGATTACTGTCCTCCTCAGAGTGCGCGGACAGCTTGCTCCAGAGGCGGGCCAGAGTCCCTCGGGCGGCGATCTGGAACCTGAGGTCCTGTTCCCCCTGACGGTCCAGGAGCGTACCCATCTCTTCGACCAGCGGTAGGTCCTGCTCCGTCATCCCCGACCTGACCCCCTCAGACACGAGAGGGTGCAGCTGGAGAGCCATGTCGTTCCCGGTTCCGATGACGGTGACCAGACCGTGTACCACGAGGGCGTTCAGCGTGCGGGCCAACGAGGCGGCATCAAGTGGAATGGAGTGGAGGTCGAGCCTTCCACCCCTGAGGTCCTCCAAGGGCAGCTTCGCCATGGGTACGGCCCGGCCGTCGCTGCCGAAGACCGCGAGAACCCGTAGAAGCGGGATTGCCTGTGGGTTCTGGTCGGACACCAGGCGCAGCGATACGTTCCAGACCCCCGACAGGAGTTGACGTTCGGTGCCTCCGCCCTGGGACATCGGTGTCGCCAGCGCATCGAGCCGGGAGACGTCCTCCTCGATGTGCTCCAGCAGGGACCGCGCGTCGGGGAAGAGCACGCCGTGGGTGGCCAGGATGCGTCCGGCCAGCGACAGTGCCAAGGGGATCCCACCGAGACGTGCGGCCAACTCGTCGGATCCGGACGGGCGTCGTCCTCCCGCGTGGTCGACCAGTGCGTCCACTGCCTCCTGGCCGTGGAGCGAGCCCAATCGGTGCACCGTCGCGGGCGCCCACAGCCCGGGATCGTCCACGCGGCTGGTGACCAGCACGAAGCCGCCAGGGCTGGACCGCATCCAGCCGCGCTGCTCACCCGGACGGTTCTCCGGGTCGAGCAGCTCCGGCTGATCGGCGTTGTCAATGACCAGCAGCCAGGGGCGGGGCGCGGCGTCCAGGTGCCGCCAGACCCAGCGCGCCGCCTGGCGGGGCGCGGCCCTGAACTGGTCTGCCTCCTGTCGAGAACCCCCAGCTCGACGGCGGCTTCCAGCATGCTCGGCTGGATCGTGTCCGGGCGCACCCAGAACACCGTCCAGCCCTCCGACCGGGCGTGCTCCGCGAGCGAGGCAGCCACGGTGGTCTTGCCGAACCCGCCAGGGCCGGTGAGCACGTGGGGGACGGGTGCCCCCGTTCCATGGCCGCGCGGAGCGCGTCGAGGAGGGAGTCGCGCCCGCGCACCGCGGTGGAGGGACGTGGAGGATCCAAACTGACGTCGTGCACCGGGGCGGCCACCGGCGCGGCGTTCACGGTGACGCCACCGTGGATGTCCCGGGCCTGGATGAGGTGTCCAAATACGGCTTGCGGAGCTGAATTGTGCGTTTCGGGGGAGGGGCCATGGCACACATAGTGCACGAAGGGGCGTTGCCTCCGCAGCCCACCGCCTAGAGGGTTCGGATCAGCTCGGCCAGGGCGCCGCCCTCGGTCGCGGAGCGGCCCACGCCCACGCCGACCGCTCCCGCGCGTAGGTAGTCGGCCGCGTTCCGGGCGTCGACCCCGCCTGTGGCAACGACGCGGATCTCGGGGAACGGGCCCGCCATGGCGGACACCCAGGCGGGCCCCAGCACCTTGGCCGGGAACGCCTTCACCGTGGTGACCCCCAGCCGGAGCGCCTGACCGACCTCGGTGGGCGAGGAGACCCCGGGAAGGAACGGCACGCCCAGGCGGTCGGCCTCCGCGACGGTGTCCGGGTCGATCCCGGGGGCCACCCCGAACTCCGCTCCCGCGTCCACTGCTCGGCGCAGCCGCTCGGGCGTGGTCACCGTTCCCGCGCCCACGGGGAGCCGCCCCTCGGCGGCGCTCACCACAGCTTCCAGGGCGGGCGCCCCCGCCTCGCTCTCCTGGGTGACCTCCACCAGCCGCACCCCCGCGCTCCATGCGGCCCGGGCCGCGGCGACCGCCTCCTCGGGTGTGGTCCCGCGCAGGATCAGGATCACGGGGACGGGGGCGAGCCCCTCACGGAAGAAGTCGGCCCAGCCGGGAATCGAGCCCGTCGGGGCGCCGTCGTTCGTGGTCATCGTTGGCTCCAACCCAGTTCTTCGCTGATGGCCCTCGCTGTGGAGGTCAGGTCCTCGGTGTGGGCGAGCAGCCCGGGCCGGTCCAGCACCATGCTCGGGGCCGACACGGAGATCGCGGCGGCCACCCGCCCGGCCGCGTCGAAGACCGGCGCAGACACACAGTGGATGAACTCCTCGTGCTCGAAGTCGTCCAGGGCCCACCCCTGGCGCGCGGTGCGGTCGAGGACCTCGTCGAGCGCCGCCCGGTCGGTGAGCGTGTTCGGCGTGTACCGGGGGTAGGGGGAGGCCCCGAGCAGGTCGTCGCGCTCCCCGGCGGACAGGTAGGCGAGGAGGACCTTGCCGATCCCGGTGGCGTGCAGCGGCGCCAGCGCGCCGATGTGGGAGTACATGCGCACGGCCTGTCGCGACTCCACCTTGTCCAGGTACATCACCTGGTGGCCCTCCAGCACGCCCAGGTGGATGGTCTGCCCGCAGGTGTCGCCCAGCGCCGCGAGGTGCCGGGCGGCGCTGTCGCGGATGTCGAGCCCGTCCAGCGCGGCGGCGGCGAGGGCGGCAAGGCGGGGCCCCAGCCGGTAGGCGCCGTCGTCCGCGCGGCGCACGAACCGCTCCTCCTCCAGGGTGCGCAGCAGGCGCAGCGAGGTGGTGCGGTGCACGTCGAGGCGGCGGCCGAGCTCACTGATGGTGCTGGGACCGTCGGCCAGCTCCACGAGGATGCGCAGGGCGCGTTCGACACTGTTGGACACCGGTGGTTCTCCCTTGGTCGGCAGGGGCGCGGCCCCTGGGGTGGTCGGAGGCGGTTCCGGACTGGGACGGCCTCTCAGCGGGTGGCGGGGGACCCCTCCTGCGGAGGCGGGATGTCGCCGGGGAGTCCGAGCACCACCCCGGCCAGTCTGGCGCCTTCCGCCAGGCAGTCGGGCAGGGGAGCACCGTCCAGCAGGCGGTCGAGGAACCCGGCGGCGAAGGCGTCCCCGGCCCCGACGGGTTCGACGACCTCCACGCGGGGAGCGGGCTCGAACCAGGTCCGCCCGTCCCGGACGGCGGTGGCGCCCCGGGCGCCCTGCTTGACGACGACGAGGCCGGGGCCGTCCGGGCCGGTCAGGAGTTCGACCAGGTGGGGCAGTGACTCGACCCGCCACAGGGACTGGGCCTCGTCCAGGCCGCAGAACACCACGTCGGCGCGGCGGGCCAGGTCCAGCAGGAGGTCGGCGTTGTCCGCGCCGTGCAGCGCGGGGCGGTAGTTCACGTCGAAGCTGCGCACGGTCGTGGGGGCGCCTGCTCGAACAGCTCCCACACCAGGTCACGCGCCGTGTGGGACAGGACGGCGGTGATCCCGGTCGTGTGCACCAGCCGGGGCCGCCACCGCCACACCTCGGCCGCGTCCGCCGGGCGCAGGGTGGAGGCGGCGGATCCGGCGCGCCAGTAGCGCACGCGCGTGCCCTCGGGGAGGGCTCCTTCATGTAGAGGCCGGTGGAGCGCGTGCGGTCCTCCCGGACCAGGCACCGCACGCCCGCGTCGGTCAGGCGTTCGCGCACGTGGTGCCCGAACACGTCGTCGCCCAGCGCGCTGCGCCACGCGACGGCCCGTCCGGCGCGGGCGAGGTGCACCGCGACGTTGGACTCGGCTCCGCCGATCTCGGCGTGGAATCGGGGGGACCCGTTGGAGTGCGGTTCGGGGATGAGGAGCGCCATCGTCTCGCCCACGCACACCGCGTCGAGTGGAGAGGGGGACGCGTCCTGGGAGCTCGCGGGGGAGGACGGCGCTGGTACCTCGATCCGTCGCTGCGTGCTCACTCACGACCTCCGGTTCGTCTGGTGACTGGTCTCACGGGATGTGTTGACCTGCGTCACCGGCGAATGCTATTCAATATGTTGTTCACCGCGCAACAGTGTTGCGCAGTACGCAGCACAACGGAGGTGGCTCGAGTGTGGGACCTGTTGTTGCGCGGCGGCCGCGTCATCGACCCGGCCTCGGGGCGTGACGGGACGGCCGACGTCGCTGTCAGGGCCGGACGGATCGCGGAGGTCGCCGCCGCCCTGCCGGTGGACCGGGCCGCACGGGTCGAGGACGTCCACGGGAAGCTGGTGCTCCCCGGTCTGGTGGACGCGCACACCCACGTGCTGCACGGCGCCACGTACTGGGGCGTGGACCCGGAGCCGATCGCCTGGCGCACCGGCGTCACGACCTGGGTCGACGCGGGTTCCGCCGGTGCCTACGGCCTCGACGGGCTGCGCCGTAGTGTGGCCGAGCCCGCCCCGTTCCGCGTCCGGGCCCTGGTCAACGTCTCCGGGATCGGGCTGGTCGGACGCACGGGCGAGCACCACGTCCTGGAGAACCTCGACGTCGACGCGGCCGCGGACGTGGTGGCCCGCCACGGTGACTTCGTCTGCGGCGTCAAGGCGCGCATGGACAGCCACACCGTCGGCGCGCACGGCGTGGAGCCCCTGCGCAGAGCCGCGGAGCTGGCACGCCGCCTGGAGCGCCCGCTCATGGTGCACATCGGCTACGGCCCGCCCGACCTCGGTGACATCGCGCCCTTCCTCACCGAGGGAGACGTCGTCACGCACTGCGCCACCGGGGTCGCCACCGGCCTGGTGGTCGACGGCCGCCCCGCGGACACCCTGCTGCGCCTGCGCGACTCCGGCGTGCTCTTCGACCTGGGGCACGGCTCCGGCGCCTTCGACTTCGACGTGCTCGAAGCCGAGCTGGCCGCCGGTCTGGTCCCCCTGGTCTCCACCGACCTGCACATCCGGTCCGTGTACGGCCCCGCCTTCGACCTGCCGACCGTCATGGGCAAGGCCCTGGCCGCCGGAATGGGCCTGACCGACGTGGTCGCCGCCGCCACCCACCGCCCCGCGCGCGCGTTCGGCCTGCCCGCCGGGACGCTGAGCCCGGGCGCGGACGCCGACATCGCCGTGTTCGACGCCGAGGAGGGGCGCTTCCCCGTCGTCGACGTGCACGGCGGCACCCGGGAGGCCCCGCTCCGCCTGACCAACACCGCCACCTACGCCCGCGGCCGCCTGCTCACACCGCGAGCCGCCGAGCCGCCCCCGGCGTGGGTACCCCTGAGCGCCGCCCAGGAACGGGCCGAGGACCACCGTCACCAGCAGGTGCGCTCCGCCGTCCAGCGCCTGGACCGCCCCGAGGACTTCGACGAGCCCTTCCCCCGCCCAGCCGCCAAGGACCGTGCCTGAGGGCCGGAAACGACGGGAGCGCACCTTGACAGAGTCACCTTCGAGACCCCTGCCCACCGACCCCGCCGCCGGACACGGGCTCCCCACCGCGCCGTTGGCCGCACTCGACTCCGCGCCGGTGGAGGCGCGGTCCGTGCCGGACGGCCCCACGTCGGTCGACCGGATCCGCGCCGCCGACCTGCACCTGAGCGACCTCTGGCTGCCCGCCGTTACCCTCGACCGGGCGGCGCTCACGCACAACCTCGACCGGTTCGCCCGCTGGTGCGCCGAACACGGAGTCGACCTCGCCCCGCACGCCAAGACCACGATGGCCCCCGGCTGTGGTCGGCGCAGCTGGAGCGGGGCGCCTGGGGTCTGACCGCCGCCACCGTCGCCCAGGCCCGGGTGATGCGCCGCTTCGGCGTGCCCCGGGTCCTGATCGCCAACGAGGTCGTGGAACCGGCCCAGCTGGCCTGGCTGGCCGACGCCCTGGCCGACCCCGGGTTCGAGCCGCTCTGCCTGGTGGACTCCGTCGAAGGGGTCCGGATCATGGAGAATGCCCTGGCCGGAGCCGCCCGACCCCTGCCGGTCCTGGTGGAGCTCGGCGTGGCCGGACGCCGCACGGGAGTCCGGGACCCGGAGCAGGCCCTGGAACTGGCCCGCACGGTCGCCGCCTCAACGCGACTCACCCTCGTGGGGGTGGAGGCCTTCGAGGGAGTGTTCCCCCAGCGCCGCGACGACGACTCCCCGGACCGCGTGCGCGCCTGGCTCGACCGCCTGTACGACCTCGCCCGCCGGGCCGACGCGGAGCACCTGTTCGACGAGGCGGCCGAGGTGATCGTCACCGCGGGCGGGAGCAGCTATCCCGACCTGGTCTCCGACGCCCTCGCGGAGCCACCCGAGCTGTCGCGCCCGGTCCGCCGAATCGTTCGCTCCGGCTGCTACGTGACCCACGACGACCTGTTCATGGAGCGGGCGTCGCCCCTGCGGTCCGCCGCCGACGACGACCCCCTGCGCCCCGCGCTGAGCTGCCACGCGCGGGTCCTGTCCCGCCCGGAGCCGGGTCGCGCGCTGCTGGGGGTCGGCAAGCGCGACGTGTCGTTCGACGTCGACCTGCCCGTTCCGCGCGCGGTGCTGCGCGACGGGGAACGAATCCCCTTGGCGGACGGGGCGCGCGTGGTCGAGCTCAACGACCACCACGCGTTCCTCGACCTCAGCGCTCCCGCCGAGGAGGCGGTGCGTGTGGGAGACGTGGTCGAACTCGGGCTCTCCCACGCCTGCACGGTGTTCGACAAGTGGCCGCTGATCCCCGTGCTCGACGCGGACGGCCGGGTCGTGGACGCCGTTCGCACCCTGTTCTGACCACTGCACCACCGCAGCACCGAACTTCAGCACCGGTCCGGTCGACCACCGGTACCACCCACCCAAGGAGGAAGCATGGCTGAGAAGAAGATCGTCAACACCCCGGACGCCGCACCGCCCGGCGGTCCCTACTCCCACGCGGTCGTGGCCGGGGACTTCGTGTACCTCGCCGGGGCGACGCCGCACCGCACCGACGGTTCGGTGATCGAGGGCCCGTTCCTGGAGCAGGCGCGCGCCACGTTCGACAACCTGGCCACCGTGGCGGCGGCCGCGGGGGCGGACCTGTCGGAGGCCGTCCAGGCCCGGGTCTACCTGCGCGACCTGGCGGACTTCCAGGCGATGAACGGGGTGTTCGCGGAGTACTTCGGGGACAAGGCGCCGGTGCGTACCACCATCCAGGCGGACCTGCCCGGATTCGACATCGAGGTCGACGCGGTCCTGTACCACCCGGCCAGCTGATCCCGGGGGCCCCGAGCCCCCGCTCCCACCGTGCGGCCCGGTCCCCGGGTCCGGGCCGCACACTCCGGCCACACCCGGTCCCCACCCCCGGGCCCCGCCTCTCACACCCGCCGTGCCCACACCCCCGGGCCCCGCCTCTCACACCCGCCACCCCACACTCCGGGGATCACACCCCCGGGCCCCGCCTCTCACACCCCCACCCCAACTCCCCACCACCCCCTCCCCCGTCACCCCTGGAGGTTCGTCATGAGCCAGACCAACGTGATCTACCTGTCGGCACTGCTCGCCTCGGTGCTGCTGATGATCGCGATCAGTTGGTGGGTCGCCCGGCGCACCAAGGACGGCGAGGACTTCCTTCTCGCCGGACGCGGTCTGGGCACCCCGTTGGTCATGGGGAGCACCCTGGCCACCCTCGTCGGCACCGGTTCCAGCCTGGGCGCGGTCGGCTTCGCCTACCAGAACGGCTGGGCGGGCGCCCTGTACGGAGTCGGCGGCGCCGCCGGTGTCTTCCTCCTGCTGTGGCTCTTCGCCGACGTCCGCGAGAAGGGGTTCATGACCTTCCCGGAGGAGATGAGCTACTACTTCGGCGCCAGCCGCGCGATCAAGGGGTGGTGGCCGTCCTGCTGTTCCTGGCCTCCGTGGGATGGCTGGGCGCGCACATCATGGGCGGGGCCATGTACCTCTCCTTCCTCACCGACATGGACCAGAACACGGCCAAGGTGGTCATCGCCCTGGGCTTCGGCGTCTACACGGTCGTCGGCGGCTACCTCGCGGTGGTGATCACCGACGCCATCCAGGGCACCATCCTCTTCCTCGGCTTCACCATCCTCGCCGTCCTGGCGCTGGTGAGCGTCGGCGGACTCGACGGGATCAGCGAGGGCTCCTCCGAGGAGGCGCTCTCCCTGTTCGGCTACGAGGCACTGGGCCCGGTGCCCGCCCTCTCCCTCGCCGTGGTCATCGCCGTCGGCGTGCTGGCCACCCCTCGTACCGCCAGCGGATCTACTCGGCCGTCAACGTGCGGACCGTGCGGCGCAGCTTCGTCCTCGCCGGTGCCCTCTTCGCGGCGTTCTCGATCCTCCCGGCGATCGCGGGGATGTCGGCCCACACCCTCGAACCCGCCCTCGACAACCCGGACATGGCCTTCCCCTACCTGGTCACCACCCTGTTCCCGGTGTGGCTGGGCGCGTTCCTGCTGGTCGCCGGGTTGTCGGCCACGATGTCCTCGGGTGACTCGGACGCCATCGTCAGCGTCACCATCCTGGTCCGCGACATCTCCCAGCTGGTCACGGGCCGGCTTCCCGACCCACGGAACCTGGTCCGTTACTCCCGCTGGGGACTGATCGCCGTGATGGGGCTCGCCCTCGTGTTCTCCCTCATGGCCACGACCCTGATCGGGTACATCACCCTGATGATCTCCACGGTGCTCACCGGCCTGCTGGTGGCGTCGCTCCTCGGCAAGTTCTGGCCCCGCGCCACCTGGCAGGGCGGGATCGCCGCGATGCTGGGCGGCTCGGTGGCGGCGCTGGTCGTCAACAACGTCGCCTCGTTCACCGCCTTCTGGGGCAACGCCGTGATCCCGTCGCTGGCGGTGGCCCTGGTCGCCGGGGTGGTCGTCAGCCTGGTCACCCCGAGGACCGCCATCTCCAAGGAGGAGGCGCTGCGACGCCTGACCGAGGAGCGCTCCGCCCTCGAGGTCGGCGCCAAGCTGCGGGGCGGCTCCGACCAGGACGCCTGACCCGGGACCGGAACCACGAGGGGCCACCACCGCACCCGGTGGTGGCCCCTCGCGTTCGTTCCGTCCTACAGCCGTCCCTGGGCCTTCAGGTTGATGTAGGCGTCCGCGAGCGCCGGAGCGATCTGCTCGGGGCTCGCGTCCACCACCTCGGCGCCCATCCGGCGCAGTTCCCTGCTGATCCGGTGCCGCTCGCTCAGCGTCCGTTCGGCCGACGCCGCCCGGTACAGGGCCTCCGGCCCACCCCTCCCGGCCGCCATCTCCTCCACCTCGGGGTCCCTGACCCCCGCCACCAGCAGCAGGTGGTGTGTCGAGAGCAGCGGCAGCTTCGGCAGCAGGCCCTCCTCCAGCGAGGTGGCGTTGAGGTCGGTGAGCAGCACGACCAGCTTGCGCGACCGCCCCTGGGTGAGCACGGAGCTCACCAGGGCCGCCGGGTCCGACTCCACGAGTGTGGCCTCCAGCGTGGCCATGGCCTCCACCACCCGGTTGACCTGGCTGCCCTTGCCCGAGGCCCGGACCTGGGCACGCACGGAACGGTCATGGGCCATGAAGTCCACCCGGTCGCCCGCCTTGCCCGCGAGCGCGGTCAGCAGCAGAGCGGCGTCCATCGCGTGGTCCAGTCGGGGAGTGTCGCCGACCCGACCGGCCGAGGTGCGGCCGGTGTCCAGCACGATGAGGATGCGCCGGTCCCGCTCGGGGCGCCACGTCCGCACGACCACGCCGTCGTTGCGGGCTGTCGCCCGCCAGTCGATGGAGCGCACGTCGTCACCGGGCACGTAGTCGCGCAGGGAGTCGAACTCGCTGCCCTGCCCGCGCACCATCGCCGTGTGCTGACCCTCCAGCTCACGCAGCCGGGACAGCTTGCCGGGAAGGTGCCTGCGGCTGTGGAAGGGCGGCAGGGCGCGCACGGTCCAGGGGGCCGTGAGCGTGCGCTGACGCCCGGCCAGTCCCAGGGGTCCGACACTGCGCACCGTCACCCCGGCGGCACGGGCGTCGCCCCGGCGCGTGGGGGTGAGCACGGTCCGTACCCGACGCCGTTCCCCCGGTCCCACCAGCAGCGGTTGGGCCCGGGGGAGGCGTGCGCGCTCGGGGGCCAGGCGTCGCGCACCCGGCCGCGCAGCCGCCGCCGGGTCGGGTTGGCCACCGTCACGCACACCTCGGCCGTCTCGCCCAGGCGCAGCGTGGTGTCGCCCTCGCGGGACAGCCGGAGCCGCCTCGGAGAGGTCGCCAACAGCGCGTCCAGCGCGACCAGCAGCACCACGAGACCGACGGAGACGAAGGTGACGATCCCGCCGATGTCCCCGGAGACCGCCACGGCGGCCACCGCCACCAGTGCCAGGAGCGAGGCCCGGCCGGTGACCACCATCAGCGCGGCACCGGGACGGAGGCCAGCACACCGTCGAGCACACCGTCGGCGGTGGCACCCTCCAGCTCCGCCTCCGGCCGCAGTCCGATCCGGTGCCGGAGCGTGCCCTTGGCCAGGGCCTTCACGTCGTCAGGGGTCACGTAGTCGCGACCGGACAGCCACGCCCACGCCCGGCTGGTGCGCAGCAGGGCCGTCGCGCCGCGCGGGGAGGCGCCCAGCTGGAGGGACGCGGAGTAGCGGGTGGCGCGGCACAGGTCCACGATGTAGCCGAGGACCTCGGGCGCGATCCGCACCTGGGCCACGGACGCGCGCGCCGCGTGCAGCTCGGCGGCCCCGGCCACGGCGGTCACGCCCGCCGCGTCCAGGTCGCTGGGGTCGAACCCGGCGGCGTGTCGGCCCAGCATGGCGACCTCGGCGTTGCGCTCCGGCAGCGGGACCGTCACCTTGAGCAGGAACCGGTCCAGCTGGGCCTCGGGCAGCGGATAGGTCCCCTCGTACTCGACCGGGTTCTGGGTGGCCGCGACCATGAACGGGTCCGGCAGCGCGACGGGCCGCCCCTCCACGGTGACCTGGCGCTCCTCCATGGCCTCCAGCAGGGAGGCCTGGGTCTTGGGCGGGGTCCGGTTGATCTCGTCGGCCAACAGCAGGTTGGTGAAGACCGGGCCCTTCATGAACTCGAACTTCGCCGTGTGCTGGTCGTAGACGAGCGAACCCGTCACGTCGCCCGGCATCAGGTCCGGGGTGAACTGCACCCGCTTGTGGTCCAGTGACAGGGCCTGCGAGACCGTGCGCACCAGCAGCGTCTTGGCGACACCCGGCACGCCCTCCAGCAGTACGTGGCCACGGCACAGCAGTGCCACGACCAGCCCGGTCACCGTCTCGTCCTGGCCCACGACCGCCTTGGCCACCTCGCGGCGCAGAGCGGTCAGCGCCGCCCGGGCCTCGTCGGCGGAGGGCAGTGCCTCGGGTGTGAAGGCGCTCACGTGCCGTCTACCTCTCTCGATACCTCAGTGGTCTGTTCTCGTCCGGGGGACGGTGGCGCGGGGCTCACCGCAGGTCCTCGGAGAGTCGGTCAAGCTCCTCGGACAGCCGCAGCATCGCGGCGTCGTCCGCCGTGTACGGGTCCGGCTGGGCCGGGTACAGCAACGGCGCCACGGCCTGGGGATCGGCCCCGCTCCGCTCGGCCACGGCCGCCACCACGGCGTCCGGACCGGCGTCCGGGTTCAGGCCCAGCCGGGGCACCGACCGTTCCAGGAACCCCTCGCGCAGCGCGGCGCCCACGCGGTCGCGCGCCTGCCGGGACTGGTACAGCCCGGCGCGGCCTTCGGTGGTCTCGGCGGCCCGGACCACGACCGGAAGCGCCTCGGGGACCAGCGCGCCCATCCGCCGACCGCGCCAGAGGGCGAACAGCAGCAGGGCCAGTGCCAGCGGGACCAGCGACCAGCGCAGGCCCGGCGGGACCAGGTCCCAGGGGCTCGCGCTCCCGACCTCCTGCGGCGGGTCCGGCCGCAGCCACACCACGTGCTCCGCGTCGATCAGGTTGAGCATCAGCGCCGCGTTGCCCGCCGCGTCGAGGTCGCGGTTGGTGAGCGGGGCCCCGGTGCCGAGGACCGTCGTCGTGGATCCGTCGGACCGGGCCACCTGGAGCACCGAGAAGCCGTCACCGGAGGGGTAGCAGCCCAGGGCCTCCACCCCGGGTTCCGCCGAGTACACCTCACCGGCGACCTCGGCGTCGCCCGCGAGGGCGGCGTCGGGGAGCGCGCAGTCGGGTGCCTGGGCGCGGTCGTCGTGGGCCCGCCCGGTCACGTCCGCGCCGGGCGCGAAGGTGGTGAGGGAACGCAGCGACGGCTGCACGAGGAAGGTGTCGGTCTCCAACCCCGCGAGCGTGTCCAGCTCCTCGGGGAGCAGCCGGTGGTCGAGCATGAGCAGCAGGAGGGTGTCGCCCCCGGACCGTTCCACGGCCCGGACGGCCTCGGGCGAGGTGCGGGCGACGGTGACGTCGGAGTCCTCGCCCAGCAGCCGCGCCAGCGCGCGCGAACCGTGGGGTTCGGGGCTGCCGGGCTCCAGGTAACCGGAGGGGAACTGTTCCTCGCCCAGCGACAGCAGGACCGCCGCCACGACCAGCACGGTGATGACGGCGAGCGGCATCCTCCCGGCACGCCACAGGCGTCCGGGGGTCGATCGCGGAGGGACCGGTCCCGGTGCGGTGGTCGTCATCGGGACCCTTCGTCGTCGAGTACGGGGTGGGCCGCGCCCAGCCGCACGTCCAGCTCACGCATGGTGCGGGCGGCCTCGGCCGTGGCGGCGCGGTCACCGTAGACCACGTCGTTGAACAGGTGGGCGCCCTGGTCCAGTTCCCGTGCCTCACCGGGAAGCGACAGGGCGGCCTCGGCGGCGAGCTCGGTGGCGGTCCGTCCGGGGCGCGGGCCGACGATGGCCCGGTCCTCCAGGTCCACGCTGATCGCCCGCAGGCGTTCGAGGACGGCCTCCACGTAGTCGCCCCGGGCCTCCGCCTGGTCGGACAGCACCCGGTGGTCGGCGGCGGTGCGCACCACACCCTCGTGCAGGGGAGGTTCGGCCCTTCGGTTGCGGGAGGGCCGCAGGTAGACGATGAGGACGATCACCAGGACCGCCACGACCAACAGCACGATCGCCAGGATCCACCCGCCGGGGACGACCCCCTCGCCCGCCGAGACGAGGCGGTCGAGGAGTTCACCGAACCAGTTCAGGAACCGGTCCAGGAGGGAGGGCTCGTTCTTGCCGTAGAGGGGGTCGGACAGCTCCTCGATGGCCCGCCGCCGACCCTCCTCCCCGGTCACGTCCAGGGGTGCGATGAGCGGGGCCCTCACGCGCGGTACCCGGGAAGGTAGACCTCCGAGCCGACCGGCTGGCCCCGCTGGGCGATCTGGTGCAGCTGGAGGTCGAGACCCTCACGGCGCATCCGCAGGTCGATGTAGAGCAGGGTGGTCACCCCGGCGAGGAAGGGCTGGGTGACGGCGTAGATCAGCACGGTGACCACGTAGTTGACGGTCCCCGCCAGGATCGGACCGAAGGTGTCGACCTCGAACAGGAAGGGGAGGGCGATGCCGAGCGGGCCGGCCAGCAGCATGTTCACCACCAGCACGATGACCCCGCTCAGCAGCCAGTAGCCGAACGTGCGCCACCAGGCGCCCTGGGAGAGGCGCCACGAGCGGGCGATGGCCTGGCCCGGGCCCAGCCGCTCCAGCACGACCAGGGGCATGGCGTAGTAGAGGCGGATCCAGACCCACAAGGTGGGGACACCGACGGCCACGGCCGCCACGAACATGATGAGGAGGCCGATGATGAGGCCCGCCACGGGGTCCGCCATGCCGAAACCGGCGATGAGGCCGATGAACAGCGCGATGAAGAAGGCGATGGAGGCCACGACGCCGATGGCGATCTGGATGGCCAGCTTGATGAAGGCCAGGGCGATGATGGCGCCGACCCGGCCGCGCACGGAGGCCCAGGCCTGCTCGATGGTGAGCCGGTAGCCCAGCACCGCCATGCCGACCACGGAGGAGAGCGTGCCGGTCAGGATCGCCCCGCCGACCAGGACGATGAGGGCGCCGGCGAAGGTCAGCAGCGTGGCGAACGGAGAGGTGGCGAACATCGGGTCGTCCGGGTCGAACGCCTCCGGGTCCGCCAGGATCTCGTCGAACGTGCTCAGGGTGGAGAGGGAGTCGCCGGTGGCCCAGACCGTCGCGACGCTGCCGACGATCGAGGCGACCGCCATGACGATCAGCGACAGCACGAAGGTGGTCCGCGGGTTCTGGCGGACGTAGGTGAACGCGCCGTTGAAGACGTCACCGAGCGACATGGGGCGGAGCGGGACGACTCCGGGCTTGATGGGGGCGGGGCGCGGGGCGTTCGGGTCCTGGGTGGGGGCCGCGTGCCCGTGGGGCGCGCCCGGTCCGGGCGGTCCGTAGCCGGGCTGGGGTCCGTACCCCGGAGGCGGGGGCCGTACCCGGGCTGCTGGTGGTGTCCGGGCGGGGGACCGTAGCCGGGCTGGGGTCCGTGCCCAGGAGGCGGTCCGTAGCCGGGGTGGCCGGGAGGCGGGGCGTACCCCGGGGAGGGCCCTGACCGGCGGGAGGTCCGTATCCCTGCGGGGCGCCCTGGCCGGGAGGGGTGCCGTACCCGGGAGGGGTGCCCTGACCCGCGGGAGGGGTGCCGTACGCGTGCGGCGTGCCCTGCTCGGGGGAGCGAACCCGGGGCGGCCGCCGGCCTCGTCCGGCGGGGAGGCGGCACCCTGTCCCGGTGCGGCCCAACCGCTCGCCTCGGGGGTGTCTCCAGAATCGGGCGACCCCTGTCCTCCGGGACCGTCGGGGATGCCCCCGGCCTCTCCCGGTGGTCGTCCTCCTGGCTCATCTGCCCGCCCTCCGTGAGGTTCGGTTACTGCGCGCGAGCGTTTTCGCGCCAATTCTGACGTGTCGGAAACCAACCTACCGGCCGGTTCCACCGCTTCTCAGTGGCCTTGCAGTGTGTCGTAGGCAACCCACGCACTTCATTCCTTTTGTATGCTTTCTGTTACCAACCGGCCAAGTCACGAAGCTTTCCGGGCCTTCCTTCGCCGGGGATGACGCCGCCGGTGACCGAATACGGTCCAAAAGGGCCCAACACCGCTGACCGCTCCTCCAACAGTGTCCAAAGCTGGCAAGGTTGGGGAGGCGAAACGCGGTCCCCAGTCGGGGATCGTTCCCCGATCCCGGGGATCACGGGCACCGACCACTGACGCCGCTTGAGTGTTCCAGGAGAGAGAGTAGGCGCCGGTACCCCCGCCTCCGAGGCGGTGGACCCTGGCGCCGGACACACCGATGAAGGGACGTGTACTGGTTGTCGACGATGACCTCGCCCTCGCCGAGATGCTGGGCATCGTGTTGCGCGGTGAAGGGTTCGAGCCCTCGTTCGTCCACGACGGCGACAAGGCTCTGGAGGCCTTCCGCGAGACCAAGCCCGACCTGGTCCTCCTCGACCTGATGCTGCCCGGGGCCGACGGGATCGACGTGTGCCGTCAGATCCGCGCCGAGTCCGGGGTTCCCATCGTCATGCTGACCGCCAAGAGCGACACCGTGGACGTCGTCCTCGGCCTGGAGTCGGGCGCCGACGACTACATCGTCAAGCCGTTCAAGCCCAAGGAGCTCGTGGCCCGCGTGCGCGTGCGTCTGCGCCGCACCGAGGAGCCCGCGCCCGAGGTCCTCCAGATCGGTGACATCACCATCGACGTGGCCGGGCACGCGGTGCGCCGCGACGGCGAGCAGATCAGCCTCACCCCGCTGGAGTTCGACCTGCTGGTCGCCCTGGCGCGCAAGCCGCGCCAGGTCTTCACCCGCGAGGTCCTGCTGGAGCAGGTCTGGGGCTACCGCCACGCCGCTGACACGCGCCTGGTCAACGTGCACGTGCAGCGCCTGCGCGCCAAGATCGAGAAGGACCCGGAGCACCCCGAGGTCGTCGTGACCGTCCGCGGCGTCGGCTACAAGGCCGGGACCGCCTGACCCGCTCTGGACCCACATGACCGCGTCCGAACCCGAGGAGGGAGGGGAGCCGACTCCGAGGGAGAGCGGTCCGCCCCTCCCCCGGCCTGCCCGAGAGCGGCGGCTGGCGGGACAACAACACGGGCCTGACCCGTGCCTACCTCCTCGCCCAGCGCGCCGCCCGCGCGCTGGTACGCGGGGTGCACACCAACTGGCGCCGCTCCCTGCACCTGCGGGTGATCAGCACGACCCTGGTCCTGTCGTTGCTGGTCATGGCGGGGCTGGGGTACGTGCTCATCTCCGAGGTGCGCGGCGGTCTGCTGGACGCCAAGACCAACGCTGCGGTCAACGACCACCGAGCGGGGCTCAACTACGCGCTCGCGGAGCTCCAGGAGAACGAGATCGGTGACCGCAACCGTCTCCTGAACAACGTCGCCAGCGAGCTGACCAGCCGCAGCGGCGACACCGGGCTGTACAGCGTGTTCATCCTGCCCTCGGTGAGCGACGAGCTCGGCTGGGCCACCGGTGAGGGCAGCGTCCCGCCGCGCCTGGTCGAGCAGGTCCGCCAGTCCGAGGTGTTCGACCAGCAGTACCACACGTACACGCGCATCGACATGGAGGACGGTTCGGTCGAACCGGCGCTGGTCGTGGGCGCCCAGATCAACCAGGCTTACGAGCTCTACTACATCTTCCCGCTCCAGCACGAGCAGGAGATCCTGGACCTGGTGCAGGGAACGGTCGCCCTGGTCGCGGTGCTGTTGGTGATCCTCCTGGGCCTGATCGCCTTCATGATCACCCGGCAGGTGGTCACACCGGTGCGCTCCGCCGCGCAGTCGGCCGAACGCCTGGCCGCCGGAGACCTCACCGAACGCATGACGGTCCAGGGTGAGGACGACCTGGCACGGCTCGCGATGTCCTTCAACGACATGGCGGGCAACCTCCAGGAGAAGATCCAGGAGCTGGAGGAGCTGTCGAAGCTCCAGCGCCAGTTCGTCTCCGACGTCTCGCACGAGCTCCGGACCCCGCTCACCACCATCCGCATGGCCGGTGACCTGCTGTTCGACGACCGTGAGGAGCTGGATGCCTCCCACCGCAGGTCGGTGGAACTGCTCCAGAGCCAGGTGGAGCGGTTCGAGGAACTGCTCGCGGACCTGCTGGAGATCAGCCGCCACGACGCCGGGGCCGCCACCCTGGGCATCGAGTCGGCGGACATTCGCGACTCGGTGATGAAGGCCGTGGGGGACGCCGAGCAGATCGCGGAGGGCCGGGGCATCAAGGTGGTCCTGCGTCTGCCCGCGGACCCCGTGGTCGCGGAGTTCGACACCCGGCGGATCAACCGCATCCTGCGCAACCTGGTGGTCAACGCCATCGAGCACAGCGAGGGGCGGGACGTGGTGGTGGCCGCCGCCGGTGACCGGGACGCCGTCGCCGTGGCCGTGCGGGACTACGGGGTGGGCCTCAAGGAGGGGAGGAGCACCTGTGCTTCGACCGCTTCTGGCGGGCCGACTACTCCCGGGTGCGCACCACGGGCGGGACCGGGCTCGGCCTGTCCATCGCCAAAGAGGACGCCACCCTGCACGGCGGCTGGCTCCAGGCCTGGGGCCTGCCCGGACAGGGTTCGCAGTTCCGGCTGTCCCTGCCCCGCCGGTCCGGCGCCGAGCTGCGCGGATCCCCGCTGCCCCTGGTGCCGCCGGAGATCGCGCTGGGCCGCAACTACCCGCCCTTCGGTGACAAGGACGGTGGGAACGGGGCCGAGGACGTGCGGGGCCGGTTCGGGTCCGACGAGGAGGAGGCGCTGTGAGCGACGTGGAGCGACCGGGACGTCTGGCCCGGGCCGCGCGCACCATCGCGGCCGGAACGCTCGCCTGCGTGTCCCTGGCGGCCTGTGCGAGTGTTCCCATGACCGGCCCCGTCGTCCCCAGTGAGGGCGGCGACAGCTCCGGTGACCCCTACGGCGGATACGTGCGGCTCCTGCCCGCCGGTCCGCAGCCCGGGGTGGAGCCCGAGGGGCTGATCGACGGCTTCCTCAAGGACCTCGGCAGCTTCGAGGAGGACCACAAGGCCGCCCGCAGCTACATGCTCCCCGAGCAGAGCGAGGAGTGGACCCCGGACGCCGCCGTCCGGGTGTTCTCCGACCTCGACGCGGTGGACATGGACTCGGAGGTGTCCTCGGACGGCCTCAGCGCCACCGTGCGCATCCGCAGCAACGAGATCGCCAGCATCGACGAGAGCGGCAAGTACGTCCCGGCCGAGACCGGGACCATGCTGGAGGAGACCTTCACCCTCGCCAAGGAGGGGGACGACCCCGAGGGCGAGTGGCGGATCCAGGACCTCCCGGACGAGATCATCCTCAGCCAGCTGGACGTGGAGCGCACCTACCGGCCGTTCAACCTGTACTTCTTCAACCCGGCGGGGACCGCCCTGGTCCCGGACCCGGTGTACCTGCCCGTGAGCACCGACCAACTGGCCGAGCGCCTGCTGCGCAAGCTCATCGGCGGCCCGACCGACTGGCTGGCCCCGGCCGTGCTCTCCGCGTTCCCCGAGGGGACCGCGCCCCAGCTGGAGATCGACACCGAACGCGCGGTCATCGACATCAACGGGCAGTCCGAGGCCGACGAGTACGGGATGGGCGCCCAGATCGCCTGGACCCTGCGCCAGCTCCCCGAGATCCAGGAGTTCACCCTCCGGCTCAACGGGGACGAGGTGAGCTTCCCGCAGTCCGACGGCGACAGCTCGGACCGCCCCCGGCCGGGCAGCGACTACTGGGCGAGGGTGAGCCCCGGGGCCACCTTCTCGGGCGTGCACGCCTACTACACGCACGAGGGCCAGCTCTGGTCGGCGGCCGACTGGGACGCCGACAACTTCAACGACGCCGAGCGGGTCCCGGGCCCCCTGGGCTCGGGCGAGGTCCCGTTGGACCGGTTCGCGGTCTCGCTCGACGAGAGCACCATCGCGGGCGTCACCCTGGGCGGGCGTGAGGTGGTCACCAGCTTCGCCAGCCCCGGCGCACACACCCAGGAGGTGCTGAGCGACGGTGTCTTCACCGAGCTCTCCTGGGACGTGAACGGCAACCTCTGGGTGGTCGAGGAGACCGGGGAGGAGGACCGTTCCGACGAGGAGGAGGACGAGGACGCCCCCGCGACGACGAGGACCCCGGTACCGGTGCGGCGGAGGAGGAGCCGCCCGCTCCCGGGGACACCGCCCTCTGGCTGCTCCGCGACGGGGACGAGGTCGTGGAGGCCGAGGTCAGGGGGCTTCGGGACCAGTCGCTGGTGCACTTCAGGATCTCCCGTGACGGCTCCCGTGCCGCCGTGGTCACCGAGCGGGACGGTGTGCGCTCGCTCCAGGTCGGCCGGGTGGTCGAGGGCGAGGACGGCCAGGTGTCCGTCGGCGCCTTCATCAGCCTCGCCGACCAGGAGCTGGAGAACATCACCAGCATCGCCTGGCGTTCGAGTGACCAGCTGGTGGTCCTGGGCAGCCGGGACGGCGGCACGACCCAGGCCCTGTTCGTCTCCCTCGACGGTGGGACGCCCGCCGCCAGCGCCGGAGCCCCGGTCGCCGGGATGATCACCATCTCGGGGGCGCCCGGCCAACCCCTGCTGGCTGGCTCGGACGACGGCAACATCTGGGTGTCCAACGACCCCCTGAACTGGCAGAACGTGGTGGAGGGCGGCTCGCCCACCTTCCCGGGCTGACCGCGCGGGGCCGGTTGTCCACAGGTCACGGATCCGCACTGGCGCTCCGGCCCCGCCCCGCCCAAGCTGGAGGTATGGACCCCGTTGCCCACCGGCGGCGGTGGCGCGGCGCGCTCGTGCGCGCGCGGCGCCTGATCGTCGCCCTCCTCACCGCCCTCCTCGACCCCCTCGTGGAACTCGTGCTGCGCCGGGACTGCGCGGGCTGCTCCGACCCCGGCGACCCGTTGTGCGTGCGCTGCCGGACCCTGCTGACGGACCACCGTCCGCGCCAGGCGCGCGGGCGGCGCCCGCCGGTCTGGACGGCCGGGCCGTACGCGGGGCGGCACCGCCGTGTCCTGCTCGCCTTCAAGCACCGGGGGAGCACCGCCTGACCCGGTTCCTGGGGAGAGGCTGGCCGTCGCCTACCGGGCCTCCGGCTGGGCCGCGCCGGACACGCTGCTGGTGCCCGTTCCAGGGCGCGGAGGGTGGTCCGGGCGCGGCGCGGTCCTGCGGCTCGCGCTCGCCTGCGCCCATGAGGCGGGCCCCACGGCCACGGCCGGGGTGGCCCCGGTACTCCGCTACGCCCGGCGCGCCCGGCCACAGGTGGGTCTGTGCCGAGCGGACCGCCTGGTGAACCGGCGGGGTGTCTTCTCCGCCGCGCCCAGGACTCCCGGGAGGGCGGGGCACGGGCCCGGTGCGGGTGACTTCCCCGCGATGACACGCGCGGACCCGGTTCCCGGTGGAACATCGGGTGATCCGGTGAGCCTCCCCGGGGTGGTGCCCGGGCGATCGGTATCGGACGGCCTCGTCGCAGCGCGTCAGTCCTCCGGTGGGCCGAGCCCGGTGGATGGTTCCCGTGCGGATGACGGCCGCGCCGCGACGGACGCGGCCCCGGACCCCGGTGGAACATCGGGTGATCCGGTGAGCGGCCCCGGGGTGGTGCCCGGGCGGTTCAGCGGGCCGTGGCGGAGCTGGCGGGGGCGGGTCCGCCAGTGCCGGGGGATGGATCGCACCGAGGGCCTGGTGGACGCCGTACGGCCGTCAGGCGGGCACGTGGACCTGCGGGGGCGCCGGGTGGTCGTCGTGGACGACGTGATCACCACCGGGGCGACGGTGGCGGAAGCGGCCCGAGCCCTGCGCGCGGAGGGGGCCACGGTGGTGGGTGTCCTGGTGTTCGCGGAGCGGGACCGGGTTCCGGGCCGACCAGGTTCGGGGTCGGGGGCCGGGCCGGAAAGAAGGTTTTACAAACCCCCTGATCGGGCGAAACATGCCTGTTCGCAGGGGTTTGCGGCGCTTGTCGACTGCTTGGTACCCCGTTCGCTACCTGACATCCGGGCTGGGACAGGTTACGGTCCAGGTATGGCACCCGTCCGGGTCCGTGGTTGCGCCGGATACACAGTGCTCCCGGGAACACCGTGGAGCGCATCCGGCAAGCCGATGCCAGGCGCAGGCGAAACGGCCCACGTAAGGCGACTTTTCGTCGACCGATCACGGTGCGCCTTAGAGGTAAGCCCTGCCCCGCTGAGGGTCCCGATGTCCCTCATGACCGGGAGAAGAGCAGTAGTCGCGTACAAGAGCGGCGACACTCTCAGCAGGCGGATGTGGGGACGAAGACCAGGTCGGCCGGACGGGTGGCATGCCGACGTTGGGGGTTCGTCGTGCCCGGGACGCAGGTCCCGGGGACGCGGGCCCCCACACGGTTCCCCGACACCGCCTCGGCCCTCTCCCTCCCGGAGCTTCCCGGGCCCCGACCGATCCCGCCCGGTCTTCGCCGTTTGGTGGGCGACTCACCCCGATCGAGTCATATTTCCTTCTTTCCCGTCCGAAGGCCCCGGCCAATCGTGTCCCTGGGGCGCGTGATGACCCTGCCTCTGATGGGTATACGCATTTCCAACCGAGCGGTGTCCCTCAAGCGAACGGGGCACGAACGGAAGGAGGGCCGACGCGTCACACCCTCCCCGCCGTGGGAGGGGAGCAGAGCCAGCCTGGCCGTCGCCTTCACGACGGCCACGCGATGAAGGGGGTCCTATGGACATCATCGTCAAAGGTCGACGCACTGGTGTGAGTGAGAAGTTCCGACAGCACGTCGAGAACAAGCTCGACAGGCTCTCCAAGTGGGAGCGCAAGGGCATGAGCGTCGATGTGGAGGTGTCCCAGGAGCGCAACCCCAAGCTCGCCGACGTCCGCGAGCGGGTTGAACTGACCATCCACTCGGACGGCCCGGTCAT
Organism: Nocardiopsis eucommiae; assembly: GCA_018388625.1. Lineage (GTDB taxonomy): Bacteria > Actinomycetota > Actinomycetes > Streptosporangiales > Streptosporangiaceae > Nocardiopsis > Nocardiopsis eucommiae. The sequence continues at coordinate 1,050,415 of CP074402.1, forward strand.
CCGGAGCGAGGCCGCGTCCGTGGACCGTCACGGCGCTCTCGACCTCGCGATCGACAAGATCGAGGCCCGCCTCCGCAAGTCCGCGGACCGCCGCAAGGTGCACCGCGGAAACCACACTCCCGTCTCCGTCGCGGCCGCCACGGCCGACCTCCCCGGAGACCTGCCCTCATCCGTCCAGACGGTCACCCAGGCTCCCCCGGCCCAGCGCGGTGACGAGGAGGCGATCGACGGCGTCGCTCTCGACGGCCGCTTCTCCGACGAGTTCGTGGAACTCGACACCCAGGGGAGACCCCGTGGTCGTCCGCGAGAAGTTCCACCGTGCCAAGCCGATGAGCATCGACCAGGCGTTGATGGAGATGGAACTCGTCGGACACGACTTCTACCTCTTCCATGACGAGGTCAAGGACACCCCGAGCGTCGTCTACCGGCGAAAGGGCTTCAACTACGGCGTCCTTCGTCTCGTGGACTAGTCCACGCGGTCCTCGTCCCCGACGCCCCCGCACGGAGGTGGACTGAACAGTCGTCGCGGCGGGCCCGAGCGGCCCGCCGCGACGCGTGTGGTCAGGCCCTGCGCGGGTGCTTGATGCGGTGGAGCGGGGTCTGGTGCGGCTCCTCCGCCTCCAGGCGCGGCGGGTCCAGCACCACGTCGCTGAGGATGTCGAACGCCACCGCCACGACGGCGGCGGCGACCATCAGGACCACCCCGGCGACCAGCAGCGGCACCGACCCGCCCAGGACCAGTGCCAGGCCGCCGAGGCCGAAGCCCACCACGGCCAGGGCGACGCAGGCCCACGACGCCGCGCTGCCCCGGTGCCCGTTGGACGGGGCCAGTGAACCGCCCTGGCGCTGGAAGCCCCGGATGCGCCCGTTCCGGTCCTGGTCGTCGCCCGTGGGCCGGTACTGCTCCCACGCGAGTCCCGGATCCTCGTCGTCGCGGGGCCCGAGCACGGTGGGCCGCCGTCCGTGGAGGAACTCGTCCACGGCGTCGTCCGGAGTCCTGGACAACCGGGGAGTTCCGGTGCCGGTCGTCTCTGTGGGCTCACGCTCTCTTCTGGTTCGCATGGTGGTCCCCCTGGGAACACGGTCGCGTTCGGTGGAGTTTCGCCCGAACCGACGGAAAGGGTCGGCCGAAACCACCGCTCTCTCCCTTTGAACTACCCGGAACAATGCGCGACTCTGCACGAATGATCACGAAAAAGGTGGGAACATCCAGGCCCGTCCCGCTCGTTTGTCCAGAGGACGGGAAGCGGTTCCGGGTCCTCTAGGATGTAGGCCCGAGGACCCAGGATTGACCCCTGACCTCCACGGCCAAGGGAAGCGGTCAGCGGGCCTAGATCTGACTCTCCACCCCTCGGTGGAGCCAACCGCGATCTGCGAGGAGCGCATAGGAAGTGCCAGGCATACTCGACAAGCTCCTGCGCGCGGGTGAAGGTAAGATCCTGCGCCGGCTCAAGAAGTTGAAGGACCAGGTCAACGCCCTTGAGGACGACTACGTCGACCTCTCGGACGACGAACTGCGCGACCTGACCAAGGAGTACAAGGAGCGCTACGAGGAGGGGGAGTCCCTCGACGACCTCCTCCCCGAGGCCTTCGCGACCGTCCGTGAGGCGGCCAAGCGCACTCTGGGCCAGCGTCCCTTCGACGTCCAGATCATGGGCGCGGCGGCCCTGCACCTCGGCAACATCGCCGAGATGAAGACCGGTGAGGGCAAGACCCTGACCGGAAGCCTCGCGGTGTACCTGAACGCCCTCGCGGGCAAGGGCGCGCACGTCATCACGACCAACGACTACCTCGCCCGACGCGACGCCCAGAACCTGGGCCGCATCTTCCACTTCCTCGGGCTGGAGGTCGGCGTCGTCGGCCCCCAGATGACCGCCGAGGCGCGCCGCAACGCCTACCTCGCCGACATCACGTACGGAACCAACAACGAGTTCGGTTTCGACTACCTGCGCGACAACATGGCGCTCTCGCTCAAGGACACCGTCCAGCGGGACCACTTCTTCGCCCTGGTCGACGAGGTCGACTCCATCCTCATCGACGAGGCGCGCACCCCGCTGATCATCAGCGGCCCCTCCGAGCAGAACTCGCGCTGGTACGCCGAGTTCGCGAAGATCGCGCCCCGCCTGAAGAAGGACACCGACTACGAGGTCGACGAGAAGAAGCGCACCGTCGGCATCACCGAGTCCGGTGTCGCCAAGGTGGAGGACTGGCTGGGGATCGACAACCTCTACGAGGCCGTCAACACCCCGCTGATCAGCTTCCTCAACAACTCCCTCAAGGCCAAGGAGCTGTACCGCAAGGACAAGGAGTACATCGTCAAGGACGGTGAGGTCCTCATCGTCGACGAGTTCACCGGTCGCGTCCTGGCGGGTCGCCGCTACAACGAGGGCATGCACCAGGCCATCGAGGCCAAGGAGCGCGTCAAGATCAAGGACGAGAACCAGACTCTCGCCAAGGTCACGCTCCAGAACTACTTCCGCCTCTACGAGAAGCTGTCCGGCATGACCGGTACCGCCCAGACCGAGGCGGCGGAGTTCACCCAGACCTACGGCGTCGGCGTGGTCCCCATCCCGACCAACAAGCCGATGGTCCGCGAGGACGTCAAGGACGTCGTCTACAAGCACGAGGACGCCAAGTTCCAGGCCGTGGCCGAGGACATCGCGGAGCGCCACGAGGAGGGGCAGCCCGTCCTGGTCGGTACGACCAGCGTCGAGAAGTCCGAGCTCCTCTCCCGGATGCTCAAGCGCGAGGGCGTCCCGCACGAGGTCCTCAACGCCAAGAACCACGCCCGTGAGGCGTCGATCATCGCCCGTGCGGGCAAGCTCGCCTCCGTCACCGTGGCCACCAACATGGCCGGTCGCGGTACCGACATCATGCTGGGCGGCAACCCCGACTTCCTCGCGGACGAGGAGCTCCAGGCCCGTGGCCTGAGCCCCCTGGAGACCCCGGAGGAGTACGAGGCGGCCTGGCCCGAGGCGCTGGAGAAGGCCACCGCCGAGTTCGAGGCGGAGCACGAGAAGGTCGTCGAGGCCGGTGGTCTCTACGTGCTCGGCACCGAGCGCCACGAGTCCCGCCGTATCGACAACCAGCTCCGGGGCCGTTCCGGCCGTCAGGGTGACCCGGGCATGTCCCGCTTCTACCTGTCGCTCCAGGACGACCTGCTGCGTCTGTTCAACTCCAGTCGTCTGGAGGTGTTCATGAACCAGCTGAACATCCCCGACGACCAGCCGATCGAGTCCGGCATGGTGAGCAAGGCGATCGCCTCCGCCCAGGGCCAGGTCGAGACGCAGAACTTCGAGATCCGCAAGAACGTCCTCAAGTACGACGAGGTCCTCAATCGCCAGCGCAAGGTCATCTACGCCGAGCGCCGCAAGGTGCTGGAGGGCCAGGACCTGCGCGACCAGGTCATCGAGATGCTGGAGGAGGTCCTGCGCGGCTACGTCGTGGAGGAGACCGCCCAGGGCGACCCGGACGACTGGGACCTCGACAAGCTCTGGCGGGCGTTCAAGCAGGTCTACCCGATCAGCTTCACCGTCGACGAGTTCGTCGAGGAGAACGGCGACCTCCAGACCCTGACCGGCGAGCTCATCGCCACCCAGGTGGTCGAGGACGCCAAGGCGGCCTACGACACCCGCGAGGCCGAGCTCGGTGAGGAGGCGATGCGCGAGGTCGAGCGCCGCGTCATCCTCCAGGTCATGGACCGCAAGTGGCGTGAGCACCTCTACGAGATGGACTATCTCCAGGAGGGCATCGGCCTGCGCGCGATGGCCCAGCGCAACCCGCTGATCGAGTTCCAGCGCGAGGGCTTCGACATGTTCCAGCAGATGCTGGAGGCGATCAAGGAGGAGTCGGTCGGCTTCCTCTTCAACGTCGAGGTCCAGGTCCAGAAGAAGGCGGAGCCCGCGCTGACGGCCGCCGCCGCCGCGCAGACCGCCGCCACCGTCGGTGGCTCCTCCGGGGCGACCGCCGTGGCCACGGCCGTGGACGAGGACGTCGAGGCCGCCGGTGCGGACGCTCCCACCGAGGAGGCCGAGGCCGCCGAGGACGTGGTGGTCCCCGGCTTCGGCGAGGACCAGCCGAACAGGCTCCAGTACTCCGCGCCGAGCGAGGACGGCACCGTCGAGCGGCACACCGAGACGGTGGACGACGAGTACGCGGGTACCGCCCGCAACTCGCCGTGCCCCTGCGGCTCCGGCAAGAAGTACAAGAAGTGCCACGGTGACCCCACGGCCCGGTAACGGCTGAGGGACACCAGAGATCACGCGTGTGGGCGCGGCTCCCGAGGGGCCGCGCCCACACGCGTCAGCGCGTCAGCCGTGCGGCCCCAGGAACGGGCGCAGCTCCAACCACTCGTGGATGGGCCGTCCCCCGGCCCCGGGTGCGGCCGAGAGCTCCCCGGCCAGTTCCAGTGCGCGGTCGTAGGTGTCGACGTCGATCACCATCCAGCCCGCGACGAGGTCCTTGCCCTCGGGAAAGGCGCCGTAGGTGAGGGGCGGTCGTCCCTCACCGTCGTGGCGCACGAAGGTCCCCTCCGGGGCGAGCGCCTGGGAGTCCACGAACTCCCCGGTCTCCCTCAGCCGGTCCGCGAAGTCGTTCATGTACCCCACGTGTGCCGCGACCTCCGCTGGCGTCCACTGGTCCATGGGGACGTCGTTCACTGAGGCCGGGGCGCCCCGGTAGTGCTTGATCATCACGTACTTGGCCATGGTCTCTCCTCTGCGTGGTGCGCCCATTGTGGGTCGCGCCTACGACAGGGCGGAGTCGGGCACGCGTACGCGACCCGGTCGGCCGGATTCCTTTGCCGGAGCCTGGAACACCGACGGGCCCGGGACGAGTGTGTGGGGTGCCCTGGAACACCGAGGGCCCGGCGCCGCGTGCGCGGTACCGGGCCGTGGACGTCCCGTGCGGCCCGAGACCCACGAGAACGGGAGCGGCGGGTCGCGGGGGAAGGCCGGGGCTCAGGTGGTCTGGGTGACCTTGTTGAGGCCGCGCGGAACGTCGGGGTCGTAGCCCAGGCGCCGGGCGAGGTGCTCGGTGAGCAGCTGGGCGGGGACGATGAGGTTCATCGGCGCGACCCACTCGGGCACGTCCGGGACCGGCACCGACACGTCGCTGGCGGCGGCGAGGGCGGAACCGCCGCCGAAGCCGAACACCGGGGCCCCGGCGGAACGGACCCGCTCCGCGAGGGCGACCGTGCCCTCCAGGGTGGGGCCGCTGGGCGCGGCCACCAGCAGGGCCGGGGTACGCGGGTCCACCACGGCGATGGGCCCGTGCTGGAGGTCCGCGTAGGACAGCCCCATGGCGTGCAGGTAGCAGGCCTCCTTGAGCTTGAGGGCGGCCTCCAGGGCGGTGGAGAAGGCCATGCCGCGACCGGAGATCACCGCGCCCTGCACGGCCACCATCCGCTCCACGATCTCCTCCAGGGAGTCCGTGGGAGCGGCGAGGGTCTCCTCGATCCCGGCGGGCACCAGCTCCAGCTCTCCGGCGTCCAGGTTCGCGCCCAGGCCCAGGGCCAGCACCGCGAGCGCGGCCAGCTGCGTGTTGTACGTCTTCGTGGCGGGGACCGCCAGCTCGTTCCCGGCCCGCGTGACCAGGGCGACGTCGGCCTCCGTGGCCAACGGGGAGTCCGCGCCGTTGGTGACGGCGACGGTCCGGGCGCCGCAGTCGGCGGCCCAGCGCATGGTCTCGACGATCTCCTCCGTCCTGCCGGACTGGGAGATGGCCACAGCGAGGACGTCGGACAGGTCGATCCGCGCGCCGTAGGCGGTGGCGATGGAGGGCGAGCCCAGCGTGGCCAGGCGGCCGGTGTGCGCCTGGAGGAGGTAGCTGCCGTAGACCGCCGCGTTGTCCGAGGAGCCCCGGGCGATGAACAGGACGTGCTTGGTGGCGCGGCCGAGCGCCTCGATCTCCCCGCGCAGGGGCAGCAGTTCGGCGAAGGTCCGGCGCAGGGCCTCGGGCTGTTCGGCGATCTCGGAGAGCATCATGCTCGTGGTGGACATACGGAGCCTTCCGGTGGGGACGTGCGGTCCTGGCCGTACGCCGGGGGCCGCGCTGGTCGCGTGGACGGCCCGGACTACGCCGCTGGCCAGCCACGATGCTGGTTCACTCCGCGTGCCACAAGGAGGATTGACACGCGGGTCGAGCTATGGTCTAGTCCGGACTATACCAGTCAGATCCCGGCATGACCCGGCAAGTGTCACGAGTCCGGGCGGATGCCGCGCTAAGGTCGAACGCCGACCACCGGACCACCCGACCCGCCGACCGAGAAGGCCACTCGCTCCATGCCGATCGACGCCAGCAACCCCCTGCCGAAGTACGTCCAACTCCGCGATCTGCTCCTGGACTGGATCACCGCGGCGGGGCTGGGCGTGGACGACATGGTCCCCTCCGAGCGCGAGCTCAGCTCCACCTACGGCCTCTCCCGCATGACCGTGCGCCAGACCATCGACCTCCTCGTCGCCGAGGGCCGCCTGTACCGGGTCCCGGGCAAGGGCACCTTCGTGGCCCGGCCGAAGATCGAGATGTCCCTGGTCCTGGCCTCCTTCAGCGAGGACATGCGGGCCCGGGGCTTCGAGCCGGGCGCGCGCGAGCTGATCCGTCAGGTCATCCCGGCCAGCGGCCACACCGCGCGCATGCTCGACATCGCCCCCGGCACCCTCGTCCACCACATCGAACGCATGCGTACGGCGGACGACGAGCCCATGGCGGTCGAGCGCTCCAACATCCCGGCGGCCATGGTGCCCGGCCTGGAGGACCACGATCTGGCCGAACGATCTCTCTATGAGGTCCTGGAAAACGAGTTCGACATCCTGTTGGATTCCGGTGAGCAGACCATCGAGGCCGGGATCTGCGACTCGGCCGACTCCCGTCTCCTTGGCCTACCCGCCGGAAGCCCGGTGCTGATCATGCAGCGCCGCAGCTTCGCCAAGGGACAGTGCGTGGAACTCGCCCTGTCCACCTACCGTGCCGACCGCTACCAGCTGCACTCCCGCCTGGACCCGCGGAGGCACGGAGACTGACGTCTCGCGCCCTCGGGGCGCGCGTCCGAGAGGGAGGACCCCCACCATGTCGGACCCCACCCCCGCGAAGAAGGCCCCCGCCGAACCCGGGGACCCCCGCGCAAACGCTCCTCCGCCGCGTTGGCCGTGCTCCAGAGGCTCGGCCGGAGCCTGATGATGCCCATCGCGGTCCTGCCCGCCGCCGCGATCCTGCTCCGCCTCGGACAGGACGACCTCCTCGGAGCGGACGGCCTGGCCGGGATCGACGGGATGGGCTGGATGCAGCCGGTCTCGGGTGCCGTGGGCACCGCCGGTGAGGCGATCTTCGAGGCCCTGCCGCTGCTGTTCGCGATCGGTGTCGCGATCGGCTTCGCCCGGCGCGCGGACGGCTCGACCGCCCTGGCCGCCGTGGTCGGCTACCTGGTGTTCGACCGCGTGGCCACCTGGACGATGGTCACCTTCGACGGCCCGGCCGGGGACATCGGGTCGCGGCTCGTCACCTATCCGCTCGCGACCGATCCGGTGACCCGTGAACCGGTCGCGGACCCGGAGGCGGTCAACGCCGTCCTCCCGATGATCAACCACGCCGTCAAGAACCCCACCGACGTGCTCGGCGGGATCGTGGTGGGCCTGGTGGCCGCCGTGCTGTGGCAGCGCTACCACCGGATCAAGCTGCCCACCTGGCTCGGCTTCTTCGGGGGCCGCCGCTTCGTCCCCATCGTCACCGCCCTGGCCGGTCTGGGCATGGGCGTGGTGCTGGGCCTGGTCTGGCCGATCGTCGGCATGTGGATCCAGAACCTGGGCGAGGCCCTCATCGGCGCGGGAGCCCTCGGAGCCGGGATCTACGGGGTCGTCAACCGCATCCTGCTGCCGCTGGGCCTGCACCACGTGGTGAACTCGTTCGTCTGGTTCGTCTCGGGCACCTACACCGACGAGAGCGGCGTGGTCTCGCACGGGGAGATCACGCGCTACTTCGCCGGTGACCCGGAGGCGGGCACGATGCTGTCCGGCTTCTTCCCGGTGCTCATGTTCGGTCTCCCGGGAGCGGCGCTCGCGATGTGGCTGACCGCGTCCAGGGCCAGACGCGCGCAGATCGGTTCCATCATGATTCCGGCCGCGCTGACCGCCTTCGTCACGGGCATCACCGAGCCGGTGGAGTTCGCCTTCATCTTCGTGGCGCCGGTGCTCTTCGCGGTCCACATCCTGCTCACCGGCGTCTCGCTGGCGTTGATGAACCTGCTGGACGTCCAACTGGGCTTCGGGTTCTCGGCGGGGCTGATCGACCTGCTGCTGAACGCGACGAAGAGCAACACCGAGGGGCTCGGCGTGCTGTTGCTGTTCGGCACGTTCTACTTCCTGGTCTACTTCGGGATCTTCTACGTCCTGATCAGCAGGTTCAACTTCCCCACCCCCGGACGCGAGCCCGACCCCGACGAGCCCGGAGGGACGCCGCACACGGCCCCGGCCACGGCGGACGGCACGGCCGAGGCCGGACCGGACGCCCCGAGCGGCGGGGATCCCGGCCGCTCCGGCTGAGCCCGGCGCCCCCGGCGACGATCGACCACCGTGCCGACCCTGGCGTGTGAGGCACACCACCTCTAAGCTCGGCTCAGACCCCCGGGTCACGTGATCCCGGGTAGAGCACGGAGGGCACATGTCGGACAAGGCAACGGCGATCGTCGCCGGTTTGGGCGGCGCGGCCAACATCGAGGACATCGAGGCCTGCATCACTCGGCTGCGCACCGAGGTCAGTGATCCCGCTCTGGTCCGGGAGGCGGACCTCCGGGCGGCGGGCGCGCACGGCGTCCTGGTCTCGGGCAACGTGGTCCAGGTCGTGGTGGGCCCGGAGGCGGACTCCCTCACCGACGACATCCAGGACCTGCTGGAATAGGGGTTCGGCAAAGTCGGGCCTTTGTACTCTTTTGGCCGCCCCTTTTCCGGGTTAAGTCCCCCTCCCAGGGAAGACCTCCTCCATGTCAGACCTGAACGGTGCGCTGCGCGTACTCTCGCCCGTCGCCGGAACCGCCATGTCCCTGGACACGGTCCCCGATCCGGTGTTCTCCCAGAGCATGGTCGGCCCCGGTGTGGCCGTCCACCCCGAACCGGGACAGGAGGGCGGCCAGGAGTCCGAACACGAGGCGGTCGCCCCGATCGCCGGGACCCTCGTCAAGCTCCACCCGCACGCCTACGTGGTCATGGCCGCCGACAACAGACGCGGTGTCCTCGTCCACCTGGGCATCGACACCGTGCAGCTCGCGGGGAGGGGTTCACCCTCCTGGCCGAGGAGGGCACGGAGGTGGCGGCGGGCACACCGGTGATCCGCTGGTCGCCCGGCGCGGTCGCCGCCGCCGGTCGACCCTCGGTCGTGCCGGTGGTGGCCCTGGACGCCCAGCCGGGCGGCCTCGCGGACCTGGCCGCGGGAGCGGTCGAGCCGGGGAGGTCCTGTTCGTCTGGGAGTGAGCCCCCGCCCCCGCCACGGCGGGGTGTGTCCTGCCCGCTCCGGCGAACGGGTAGTCTCCGGCCGCAACCAGCGATCCGGCGGAGATGAAGTCCCTTATGAGATCGTCCGTGCCACGCGCCCTGGCCCCGGCCTGCGTGGCCCTCACCCTGATCACCACAGCCTGCACCACACCCGAGGAGGTGGACACCTCGCCCGAGAACGACCCCAGTGCGGAGGCCACGGCCGAGCCCTTCGAGCCGGTCCTTGCCCCGCAGCTGCTCGCCGAGATGGACCTGGACGACAAGATCGGCCAGCTCCTGGTCCTGACCGCGCAGGGCACCACGGCCGCCGACAACGCCGCCCAGATCGAGGCGCACAGGCCCGGCGGCGTCATCTACTTCGACGCCAACCTGAACGACGCCGAGCAGATCGCGCGGATGTCGGCGGGGATGCAGGACCAAGCGGCCGAGGTCGGTCAGGGGTGCCCCTGTTCGTCAGCATCGACCAGGAACAGGGCCTCGTGGTGCGCATGCCCGTGGGCACCCTGTTCCCCGATGCCATGGCTGTCGGTGCCACCCGTGACACCGACCTCGCCGCGCTGCGGGCGTCGACCACGGCGGACGAGCTCCTCGCGGTCGGCGTCAACATGAACTACGCGCCCGACGCCGACGTCAACACCGACCCCAACAACCCGGTCATCGGTATCCGCTCCTTCGGCTCCGACCCGGAACTGGTGTCGGAGATGGTGCTGGCCGAGTCCGACGCCTACTCCGAGCACGGCGTCGTGCCGGTCATCAAGCACTTCCCCGGACACGGCGACACCGACGTCGACAGCCACACGGGGCTGCCCGTGATCGACCTGCCCCGGGACCGCTGGGAGGCCGAGCACCTGCCGCCGTTCCGGGCCGCCGTGGACGCGGGCGTGGACGCCATCATGACCGCGCACGTGCTCATGCCGCAGCTGGACCCGGGCGAGGACCCGGCCACCCTGTCGCCGGTGATCATCGACGAGATCCTGCGCGGCGAGCTCGGCTACGACGGGGTGGTCACCACCGACGCCCTCAACATGGAGGGCGTGCGCCAGACCCACGACGACGGCGAGGTCGCCGTCCGCGTGGTGGAGGCGGGGGTGGACCAGCTCCTCATGCCGCCGGACCCCGGAGCCGCCGTGGCGGCGATCCGGGAGGCGGTCGAGAGCGGACGCCTCACCGAGGAGCGCATCGACCAGTCCGTGCTGCGCGTCCTCACACTCAAGGAGAAGCGCGGCGTCCTGGAACGCGAGTCCGCCGACCCGGCCCAGGCCGACGCGGCCATGGAGAACCCCGAGCACGCCGAGGCCGCCCAGCGGGTGGCCGACGCCTCGGTCACCCTGGTCCGGAACGAGGCGGACCTCCTACCGCTGGACGCGGGCACGCGCGTGCGCGTCCAGGGTGAGGGCGCCGACCGGATCGCCCCGGCGCTGACCGACGCCGGACTGGAGGTCGTGGACGGCGGCGAGGACGTGCTGGTGGTCGGCACCCGGAACGCGCGGGGCTCCGAGGAGCAGCGCGGGATGGTGGCGCGCGGGCGCTCCCAGGGCACCCCGGTGGTCGTGGTCGCCCAGGGCGGCCCCTACGACCTGGAGGCCTTCCCGGACGTCGACGCCTACCTGGCCCTGTACTCGGCGGTCGAGGTCTCCCGGGTGGCTGCCGCCCGGGTGATCGCCGGAGAGGTCGACCCCTCCGGGACACTGCCGGTGGACATCCCCGGTGCCGACGTGGCCTCCGGAACCGGACTCGGCTACTGACGCCACCGGGTCGCCACCGGGTGACGCGCGGTTGAACCGGACGGGGAACGGGAAGAACCCGGTCCCCGTCCGGCTCCGTCGGCTCCGCACAGGTCCGGGCGGGTGGTCCCCATGGCGATCACCGAAGGAGGCGACCGGATGAACGGCACCCGACGAGGGGTCATCTCCGACTGGGGCGGTGTACTCACCCCACCCCTGCCCGAGGGAATCCGGGCCTGGCTCAGGTCCGACCGCATCGACATCGAGCACTACCACGAGGTCATGCGTCCGTACTTCGACGACAGCGTGCCGGACAACCCCGTGCACGCCCTGGAACGCGGCGAGATCGAGACCCACCTGTTCGAACGCGACCTCGCCGCCCTGCTGCGCTCCACCCACGGCGCCCCGGTACGGGCGCAGGGTCTGATCGAGCGCATGTTCGCGCACTTCGACCCGGTCGACGGCATGTACGAGACCCTGCGTTCGGCCCGGGGGAGCGGACACGCGACCGCGCTGCTGTCCAACTCCTGGGGCAACGGATACCCGCGTGACCACTTCGCGGCCACCTTCGACACGGTGGTGATCTCCGGCGAGGTGGGCATGCGCAAGCCCGAGGAGCGCATCTACCTGCTCACCTGCGAGCAGCTGGGCCTGGAGCCCGAGGACTGCGTGTTCATCGACGACCTGGCGCACAACATCGAGACCGCCGAGTCCCTGGGGATGACCGGGATCCTGCACACGGACGTGGAGAGCACCCGTCGGGCGCTGTCCCGCTTCCTGGCCCCGGAGGACGACCACCAGCGGCAGCCGGTCTGACCTCGTCGGGTTCTTTGGGAAACTCGTAGGGACCCGATCCCGCCTGGAGAGCCCATGTACGTCTTCCTGCCCAGTACCGTCCCCGCGCTCGCGGCCCTGCTCGACCGGGGTCGACTGGAGGGGAGGCCCTTCCGGCCTTCACCGCCGACGCCGGTCCCGACGGGGACCCCGAGGAGGCCGAGTACGACGCCATGTACGCGGCGGCCGAGGCCTCCCTGCGCATGCTGTCCGAGGACCCCGGGGCGCCCCGCCGCCGCGTGGTCCTCGCCGCCGAGATGCCCGACGCCGCCGTGGAGCACGAGGCCCGCCACGCGGACGGGGTCGCCCGCGTCACCGTCCGGGGCGGCGTGCCCTACAAGAAGCTCCGGTCCGCGCACCTGGACGACACCGACGCGGCCGCCGACATCGCCGAGGCCGCGGCCGAGCCGGCCTCCGAAGCCGCCGAGGACCACGAGCTCATGTGGTTCGCGGTCCAGGAGATCCGCTACCTGGTCGAGGAGTCCCAGACGTAGCAGTACGCGGGTACCCCGGGGGATCCGTCGAAGGCGTGCGTGATCGCGCCCAGACGCTCCCAGCCCAGGCGTTCGTACAGGCGGGTGGCGGCCCGGTCCTTGGCTTCTTCGGGAGCGCTCACCGGAGCCTGTGCTCCCAGGGGCCGAGGGCACCTGCTCGGATCGTGTGTGTTCTGCGGTCGGGAGAGACCTCCAGGGTGAACTCCGTCAGCTCGGGCCAGCCCGCCGCGTCGAGTTCGACGTAGGCCTCTCCCAGTTCCTTGCCGAGGTCGCGGGGACCGGCCCCCGTGGTGGTGCCGTCCGGCCACAGGTGCACCCAGGAATCAGCCGTGCTCAGCGCGATGACCGGGGCGGAGTCACCGTCCCAGGGGCGTCTTCCCTCCTCAAGACGCAGATCTGGGGCGGCCAGGGTCAGGCGGGTGAGCAGGTCACGGTCGACCAGCTCTCGGGAGCCGACAGGGAAGCCACCCACCTGTTCCATCTCCTGGGCGGTCCCCGCGAAGGTGTCTCGGGGAGCCTCTGAGTGCGGTCGCGCATGATCGAGGCATCGCACAGGAAGTCGCCCCGGAGGGCGTGGGACAGGGCGACAACCGGGGTGGGGCCGTCGTAGTCGTAGGGCGCCCAGGGGAGTACGGCCACGCCCGGAGAGGTGAGGGAGGTGGTCCACGACTCGGGTACGTGCCTCACCGCGCAGGTGGCGATGACCGAGTCGTAGGCGTCCGCATCGGGGGCGGTGGTTCCGGTGATGACTCGCACTCCGGTTCCAAAGAGCCGGGACCGGGCGTGTGCGGCGACGTCGGGGTCGATTTCCAACGAGGTCACGTGCCCGGTGGGTCCGACCAGAGAGGCGAGGATCGCGGCGTTCCAGCCGGTCCCGGTACCGATCTCCAGCACCCGCATTCCGGGTTCCACCCCGGCCGCCGCGATCATGTCCGCCATGAGCTGCGGTGCCAAGGAGGAGGAAGTGGCGATGTTGGACGAGCCGCTGCCCCCGTCATTGGCCTGGATGACCACGGCGTCATCGTCGTAGACGTACGCCGCCCACCGCGCGAGGTTGGCGGTTCGGTAGAGCGGTAGGCCCTGGCTGCTGGGCCAGACCAGGTCCGGGATGAACCGGTGCCGGGGGTGGTCGGTGAAGGCGGCACGGATCGTGTCGGTGGTGTCCATTCGGTCGACCAGCCGCGCATGGAGGTTGTCCAGGTTCACGCCGTACCGCTTTCCTTGAGGCACTTTTGCCATGGATGATGTCCGGCCGTGCGGATGGGCGGCGCCGCGTTGCGAGGACGGCGCCGCCCAACGGCACGGAAGGGGCTCTAGCGGACGCGGTAGCTCACCCGCCTCGTCTCGACGACACTCGCCCCTTCGGGAAGACCGCCCTCGTCGTCGCCCTCCAGGAGGACACGCATCCAGATGTCGCTGTCCTTCCGGTAGGGGTTCAGCCGGTCGAGCCGCTCCCAGAAGCTGTGCCCGATCGCGACGCAGGAGCACGCGCAGGTCTGCGTGTTGTAGCTCGGAGCCAGCGGTGAGATTCGCCCCGCCAGCGAGATCCCGTTCTCGTCGGGCTCACCGCCCCGGATGATCTGGATGACCTCGGTGTACAGCTCGACATCAGGCACGAAGGTTGACGCCATGGAGTCAGCTCCCTACGTAGAGGAGGCGACACCCGATATGGGTGTCCCGCTGACTCCAGTATGAACTTGTGCAAAGTCAAGTTCAAGCAGTCGTCTTGATTTTGTTCAAGTTATTCTCGTATTGAAGGTCGGGACTACGATCGAGACACCCCCTAGAAGGAGGATTCGTGACAGGAACAGGCCATGCTCCAGGCGTGCGGCGCCGCAGACTGTCCGCTGCCCTGCGGAGGTTGCGGGCCGAAGCCGGTCTCTCCTCGCCTGAGGTGGCCAAGGAACTTGGCTGGTCCCCCACTAAAGTCACTCGTGCTGAGCGCAACGAGTGGCGACGTCCGGCCGTGAAGGACGTGGAGGCGATCCTTACGCTCTATGGGGTGAAGGGGGAGGAGCGGGCGCATCTTCTCAGTCTGACTGAGGAAGCTCGCGGGCGCAGCGATTGGCACAAGTACGCTGACCTCTTCACTGGGCCGCTGCCTGACCTGGAGGCCGAGGCGGTCCGAATCCGCTCGTACGAGGCCTTGCTGATCCCTGGGCTACTCCAAACTCCCGACTATGCTGCGGCGATCTTCGAGTCCAGTCAGATCGTTCCGCCGGAAAATACCCAGCGCAAGGTGGAGTCTCGAATGGCCCGCCGAAGCGTCCTCGATGCTCCCAACGGGCCCCGATTCGTCTCTGTCATCGACGAAGCTGCTCTACGCAGGGTGGTCGGCTCACCCAAGGTGATGGTGGAACAGTTGTGTTTTCTGGCGGGGATGGCCGCGCACTACAAGGTAACCGTGCTGGTGCTGCCGTTCGAGTCGGGAGCTCACCCGGCAGTTGAAGGGGCCTTCGCACTGCTTGACTTCCCCAGCCCGGAACCGGGGATCGTCAGCATCTCCACAGGGGCGGAATCCCTGTACGTGGAAGACGAGGCGTACGTGGATAGGCATACGCTGATCTTCGACGGCATCCACAACCTGGCCTTGGATCCCAAGAAGTCTCTCGACCTCATCGAATCCATCGCCGCCGAATACGACAAGCGAGCCTGATCATGCTTCTGGAGTTCCGCAAGTCCTCCTACTCCGGGCACCAGGACAACTGCGTTGAGGTCGCGCCCATCCTCACCTTCCGCAAGTCCTCCTACTCATCCGGCGGGGACAACTGCGTCGAGGTAGCCCAGGTCGCTCCAGCCTTCCGCAAGTCCTCCCACTCCTCCTCCCAGGAAAACTGCGTCGAGGTCGCTGACCTGCCCACCGGTGCTGCCATCCGTGACTCGAAGAACCCCGACCACGGCTTCCTGCCGATCGGGGCCTCCGAGTGGTCCGCCTTCGCGCAGTTGATCGCCGCTCGTCCCTCGCTCCTCTGAGGTTCACGTTTCAGCGTCCCGGCCCTGGCCCGGGCTGGGACGCCGTCGGGTGTGCCTCGCGCGTCACTCCTGGCCCGGGACAAGATTCCTTGCCCCCGATGCCCGCCCGGATCACGAACGGTGGGCGTCGCCTCTGCGGGGCTGCGTCGGGCTCAGCCGCCGCCGTCGCCCCCTCCGTCCCCACCGTCTCCGCTGCTGCCCGTGCCACCGCCACCGCCGCCACCACCGCTCCCGCCGTCGGAGTCCCAGTCCAGCCACGCGTTGAGGGCGGCGAACGCCACCACCGTCCCCGAGGCGAGCAGGATCAGGGGAACGAGCGCGGAACCGTCGCCGTCCAACACCCGGCCCAGGAGCCCCCGCCGAGGTAGGCCACGACGGCCATCCCGCCGGTCAGACCTGCTGTCAGGGCGAGCACGTCCTTGCCGTCCACGGGGCCTCCAGGGGGCGCGGGGACCATCACGGTACGCCTCGGAAGGAGCGGGAACGGGGGAGTGGCCCCATCCGGCCAGCAGCCGGGTTCGGACTCCGTTTCCTCCCTGAATCGCCCATCCGGCACAATGGTGGCGTCCCCGAACCCCGACGCCGAGGAGTCAGCCATCAGCCGCCTGGTGCTATGGAACATCGACCTCACCCTCCTCGACGTGGGGCAGGTGATGCGGGCCGCCTACGCCGAGGCCTTCGAGAAGGTCACGGGCGAGCCGCTGGTCTACCTGACCTCGGCCTCGGGCCGCACCGACTCCGAGATGTTCTTCGAGTTCTGCGCCCGCAACTACGTCGAGCTCGAACCCGACACCGAGGTCCTGGGCGACTTCCTTGCCGCCCTGGAGGCCTCCTTCGCCTCCCGCCACGAACAGCTCCTGGCCAAGGGCCGGGTCATGCCCGGCGCCGCCGCCTCCCTCGCCGCCGTGGCCGCGCTGCCGGACACCGTGCAGACCGTGGTGAGCGGCAGCACCCGGGCCAACGCCATCGCCAAGCTGGTGGCCTTCGGCCTGGACACCCACCTCAACCTCGCGGTGGGCGGGTTCGGCTCCGTCAACTACCCCAAGTCCAGCCTGATCCAGTCCATCAGGCTGCACGCCTCCGGTGAGGGCGGCCGGGCCTACGCCGAGGACGAGACGGTGTTCGTCACCGGCTCCGCCCCGGACGTGCGCGCGGCCCTGATCGGCGGCGCGATCCCCGTCGCGGTGCTCAACGGGTCCACGACCGAGGGGCAGTTGCGGGACGCCGGAGCGCAGATCGTGCTCCCGGACCTGAGCGATCCCCGGGCCGTGATGACCGCCGTCCACCAGGCCACGACGCGGTGACCGCACCGGGCACACGGCTCCTCCGGTGTCCGCCGCAATCCAGGTCTTACAGTGCGTAACCGTGCTGTAACGGTGTTGGTCCTGTTCTCGTGCGCGAAAAGCAGTAGCCTGGGGTCGGTCCCCACTGAGTGGGGGCCGTGCAGAGGCCGGGACAACGACGTCCCGACCTCGTTTGACGCCACCTGTGCGCACAGGTACCAACCCAACCAACGCCCTCGTGGGATCCTTGCGGCCCAAGGACCTCACGAGAATTCACAAGCCAGCCACAGAAGTTCACAGGTCGCTTGACGAGCCACACACGTCACATGACCGGGTGTCCACTTCCGCGCTCGTGCGACGTTGCTCACAAAGGAGTGAGAGATCCCTATGTCCGGGCAATCCGACGTCATCCTCCAGAAGCTGCTCAAGGACGCGGCCTCCCGGTGGAGTCCGGGGGACCGACTGAGCCCCGAGGCCGCCGACGCGGTCCGCGCCTTCCTTCCCCTCTACTACCGGCACACGGACCCCGAGGAGATCAGCGGGCGCAGCCCCGAGCAGATCTGCGGGACCGCCGAGGTCCACCACGCCTTCGGCGCCGAGCGTGCGCCGGGCCGGGCCAAGGTCCGCGTCCACACGCCGACGCTCGAACGGGACGGCTGGGAACAGCAGACCAGCATCGTCGAGATCGTCACGGACAACGCGCCCTTCCTCGTCTCCTCCGTGACCATGGCCCTCAGCGACCTGGGCGCCGGAGTGCGGCTGATCATCCACCCGCAGATGACCGTCGGCCGTGACCTGTCCGGCCGCCTCATGGAGATCGACCCGGAGATCGGCGGCGAGGGCCTCCTGCCCGTCGACGAGTCGTGGATGCACATCGAGATCGACCGGCAGAGCGACCCCGAGCGCGTCAAGGAGATCACCACCCGGCTGGAGCGCGTCCTCAACGACGTCCGCTACGCCGACGAGGACTCCGCCAAGATGAGCGACCGGGTCATCCGGATCGCCGACGAGCTCTCCGCCTACCCGGACCGCCTGGTCGCCGGCGGCGTCGACCCCCGCGAGATCGGGGAGAGCGTCGACTTCCTGCGCTGGATCGCCTCGCGCCACTTCACCTTCCTCGGCTACCGCGAGTACGCCCTGGTGACCGACGAGAACGGCGACGACTCCCTGCGCCCCGAGCCCGGCAGCGGCCTGGGCATCCTGCGCATGGACCCGTCCGCCTCCACCCGGTTCTCGGCGCTTCCCCCGGAGATCCGCGGCAAGGCCCGCGAGCCCTACCTGCTGGTGCTCACCAAGGCCAACTCCCGCGCCACCGTCTACCGGCCCAAGTACCTGGACTACATCAGCGTCAAGAAGTTCGACGCCCAGGGCAACATCGTCGGGGAGCGCCGCTTCCTCGGCCTGTTCTCGTCCCAGGCCAACACCAGCAGCATCGCGCAGATCCCGATCCTGCGCCGCAAGCAGGCCGAGGTCCTGGCCCTGGCCGGGTTCGAGGCCGACAGCTACGACGGCAAGGACCTGATCGAGCTCCTGGAGACCTTCCCGCGCGAGGAACTCCTCCAGATCCCCGTGGGCGAGCTCTACAGCATCGTGCGCGGCGTGCTGCGGCTCCGCGACCGGCGCGGCACCAAGCTGTTCATGCGCCGCGACCCGTACGGCGGCCGCTACATGTCCTGCTTCGTGTACATGCCGCGTGACGAGTACAGCACCCAGGTGCGCCTCGACATCCAGAAGGTCCTGGCCGACGCCTTCCACGGCGCCACCATGGACCACAACGTGATGATCGGCGCCGCCCCGCTGGCCCGCCTCTACCTGGTGGCCCGCGCCCAGAGCGGACAGACCCTCGCGGACATCGACCAGGTCGAGCTGGAGGAGAAGGTCCGCCAGGCGGCCCGCTCCTGGGACGCCGACTTCGACGACGCGCTCGTCGACGAGTTCGGCCCCACCCGCGCCACCACGCTCAAGGAGCGCTACGGCCCCGGGCTCACCGAGGCCTACAAGATCGACAACGACCCCAGGGTCGCCGCCCGGGACATCCTCCGCATCGAGGAGCTGCTCCAGCGCACCTCCGACGAGGACCGCGAGGGCGAGTTCTCCGCCAGCCTCCACCAGCCCGAGGGCGCCGCCCCGGGACCTGGCGCTTCCGCCTGGCCCGGATCGGTCAGCCCATCTCGCTCTCCCAGGTCCTGCCGGTCCTGGAACACCTGGGCGTGGAGGTCGTCGACGAACTGCCCTACGACATCACCGTCGGCGGGGTGGGCCGGGTCTGGATCTACGACTTCGGCCTGGGCCCGCTGGAGGCCTCCGACCTCTCCCCGGGCCGTCTCAAGGCCCTCTTCGAGGACGCCTTCGACGCCTCCTGGCGCGACCTCGGTGAGTCCGACCGGTTCAACGCCCTGGTCGTGCGCGCCGGACTCGACTGGCGTCAGCTCACCGTGCTGCGCGCCTACGCCAAGTACCTGCGCCAGACCGGATCGACCTTCACCCCCGACTACCTGGCCGACGTCCTCGTCGCCAACGTCGGGATCGCCAACCTGCTCGTGGAGCTCTTCGAGGCCCGCTTCGACCCCGACCAGCCCGACGAGGGCCGCGCCGAGCGCGGCGACGTGATCGTCGGCAAGATCGAGAGCGAGCTGGACGGAGTGGCCAGCCTGGACCACGACCGCATCCTGCGCTCGTTCCTCGCGGTCATCCAGGCCACCCTGCGCACCAACCACTACCAGGGCGGCGCCGAGGGGCGCCCCTACCTGGTGCTCAAGCTCAACCCGCAGGAGATCCCGGACCTGCCCCACCCGCGGCCCCGGTTCGAGATGTACGTGTACTCGCCGCGCGTCGAGGGCGTCCACCTGCGCTTCGGCTCCGTCGCCCGCGGCGGCCTGCGCTGGTCGGACCGGTTCGAGGACTTCCGCACGGAGATCCTCGGCCTGGTCAAGGCGCAGATGGTCAAGAACTCCGTCATCGTGCCGAGCGGCGCCAAGGGCGGGTTCGTCTGCAAGCGCCTGCCCGCCGGCGGAGGCCGCGAGGAGGTCATGGCCGAGGTCGTGTCCTGCTACAAGCAGTTCATCAGCGGCCTGCTGGACGTCACCGACAACCTGGTCGACGGCCGGGTCGTGCACCCCGAGCGCACCGTGCTGCACGACGGCGACGACTCCTACCTGGTGGTCGCCGCCGACAAGGGCACCGCGACCTTCTCCGACACCGCCAACGCGATCTCCGAGGAACGCGGCTTCTGGCTGGGCGACGCCTTCGCCAGCGGCGGCTCCGTGGGCTACGACCACAAGGCCATGGGCATCACCGCCCGGGGCGCGTGGGAGTCGGTGAAGTACAACTTCCGCGAGATGGGCGTCAACGTCCAGGAGCAGCCCTTCACCGTCGTCGGCATCGGTGACATGTCCGGTGACGTCTTCGGCAACGGCATGCTGCTGTCCCGCAAGATCAAGCTCGTGGCCGCCTTCGACCACCGGCACGTGTTCCTCGACCCGAACCCGGACCCGGCCGTCTCGTGGACCGAGCGCGAGCGCCTGTTCCGCCTGCCGCGCAGCACCTGGGAGAGCTACGACCCGTCGCTGATCTCCGAGGGCGGCGGCGTGTACCCGCGCACCGCGAAGTCCGTCCCGATCACCCCGCAGGTCCGCGAGGTCCTGGGGATCGACGAGGGCGTCACGGCGCTCACCCCGGACGAGCTCATCCGGTGCGTGCTCACCTCGCCGGTGGACCTGCTGTGGAACGGCGGGATCGGCACCTACGTCAAGGCCAGCGGCCAGACCCACGCGGACGCGGGCGACAAGGCCAACGACCAGGTGCGGGTGGACGCCACCGAGCTGCGCGTGAAGGTGGTCGGTGAGGGCGGCAACCTGGGCCTGACCCAGCCCGCCCGTATCGAGTTCGCCCGGGAGGGCGGCCGGGTCAACAGTGACTTCATCGACAACTCCGCCGGTGTGGACACCTCCGACCACGAGGTCAACATCAAGATCATGCTCGACCGCGAGGTGCGGTCCGGCGAGATGGCCAAGGCCGACCGCGACCAGCTGTTCATCGACATGACCGACGAGGTCGCGTCGCTGGTCCTGGACAACAACTACTCCCAGAACGCCGTCCTGGCGGCCGCGCGCAAGCAGACCCACGAGATGCTGCACGTCCACGGCCGCTACATGCGTCACCTGGAGCGCACCAAGGTCCTCAAGCGCAAGCAGGAGGACCTGCCCTCCGACAAGGCGATCGCCGAGCGCCGTGCCCAGGGCAAGGGGCTGACCGGCCCCGAGTTCGCCACGCTGCTCTCCTACACCAAGATCAGCCTCAAGGAGCAGATCGGGCTGTCCGACCTGGCCGACGACCCGTACCTGGCGTCGACCCTGACGGACTACTTCCCGACTCCGCTGCGGCTGGACCGCTTCGCCGCCGGTGTGCAGTCGCACCCGCTGCGCCGCGAGATCATCGTCAACCAGGTGACCAACCAGATGGTCAACCGGTCGGGCACGACCTTCGCGTTCCGCCTCAACGAGGAGCTGGGCTCCAGCGCCGCGGACATCACCCGCGCCTACCTGGTCACGCAGGAGATCCTGGGCCTGCGCCAGTACTGGGGCGAGATCGAGGAGCTGGACCACGAGATCTCCGTGGACAGCCAGCTGGTGCTGCTGCTGGAGATCCGCAAGCTGGCCGAGCGCTCCGCCCGGTGGCTGCTGCGCAACCGGACCTTCCCGTTCGACCTCGCCAGCGAGATCGGCTTCTTCGCGGAGGGCGTGGGCGAGGTGCTGCCGCAGCTCCGGGAGCTGCTGCGCGGACGCGACCTGGAGGCCTTCGAGGAGCGCCGCGACCGGTACACCTCGCTGGGCGTGCCCGAGGACCTCGCGGAGCGCGTCGCCGTGATGGTCCCGGCCTACTCCACTCTGGACCTGGTGGAGATCGCGCACCGCACCGGCCAGCCGGCCGACCGGGTCGCCAGCCTCTACTTCGAGCTGGCCGACCGGTTCAACATCAGCTGGTGGCGTGAGCGGATCATCGACCTGCCCCGGGACGACCGCTGGGGCACGATGGCGCGTTCGGCGCTGCGCGACGACCTGTACTCGGCGCACGCGGACCTCACCAACCGGGTGCTGGAGTCCGGCGGCGAGGGCTCCAACGAGGAGCTGATCGCCACCTGGGCCGAGCAGAACGAGGACTCGGTGCAGCGCGCCGGGATCACGCTCTCGGAGATCCAGGAGAACGAGCGCTTCGACCTGGCCACCCTCTCGGTGGCCCTGCGGTCGATCCGCTCGCTGGTCGACTAGCCGACCGAGCACGGAGGGGCGTCCGGACGACCGGGTGCCCCTCCGGCGTGTCCGGGCCCGTGCCCGCCCCGGGACCCGAACCGTGACGGCGGCCTCTCCGGGCGGGGTCGGCGGGCACGAGTGGGGGCGCCCTCCCGCTGGGACCTACACTGGGTCCCGTGGCAGAACTGGACCCAGCAGAGAAAATCAAGGAACTCGCGGCGACCCTGGCGAGTGTGACCGCCGTGTTGGACCTGGAGGCGATGCAGACCCAGATCGCCGAACTGCGCGAGCAGTCCGCGGACCCCGAACTGTGGGCCGACCAGGCCAACGCGCAGAAGGTGACGCGCCAGCTCTCCAGCCTGGAGTCCATGGTCAACAAGGTCAACGGCATCGGGCAGCGCCTCGACGACCTCGGGGTGCTCTACGAGCTCGCCGAGGCCGAGGACGACCCCGACACCAGGGCCGAGGCCGACCGTGAGCTCGAACAGCTCCGCAAGGAGATCGGTGAGCTGGAGGTGCGCACGCTCCTCAACGGGCCGCACGACGAGAGCGAAGCGATCGTCACCATCAACTCCCAGGCCGGCGGCGTCGACGCGGCCGACTGGGCGCAGATGCTCCAGCGCATGTACCTGCGCTGGGCGGAGCGGCACGGCTACCCCACGGACGTCTACGAGACCTCCTACGCGGAGGAGGCGGGCATCAAGTCCACCTCGTTCGCGGTCAAGGCCCCCTTCGCCTACGGCACCCTGCGGGGCGAGCACGGCACCCACCGGCTGGTGCGCATCTCGCCGTTCGACAACCAGAACCGGCGCCAGACGTCGTTCGCGGGCGTGGACGTCGTCCCGATGGTGGAGCAGAGCGACCACATCGAGATCGACGAGACCGAGCTGCGGGTGGACGTGTACCGCTCCAGTGGTCCCGGCGGTCAGGGCGTCAACACCACCGACTCCGCCGTGCGCATCACCCACATGCCCACGGGCATCGTGGTCTCCTGCCAGAACGAGCGCTCGCAGTTGCAGAACAAGGCGACCGCGATGTCGATGCTCCAGGCCAAGCTCCTCGCCCGCAAGCGCGAGGAGGAGCAGGCCGCGCTGGACGAGATCCGCGGTGACTCGGTGAGCAGCTGGGGAACCCAGATGCGCAACTACGTCCTGCACCCGTACCAGAGCGTGAAGGACGTGCGCACCGGCGCCGAGACCGGCAACACCTCCGGCGTCCTCGACGGCGAGATCGACGCGTTCATCGACGCCGAGATCCGCTGGATGCGCAGCCGGGAGAAGAACGAGCAGAACTGACCCGTGGCGTCCCCGCCCGAGCGGCGGGGACACGCCCGGTCGCACGAGTGGAACCAGGAGGGGTGGAACCCGCCCCGTAGCCCGCCGGTGACGCGCACGACTCCGCAGTTTTACCGAAACTGCTATATGTGAACGTTATCATCGGTTGACACCTCCGATATGCTCGTGGCTGTTGTCCGATAGTGCTCTGATCTCCACAGATCTCTCGGGTGCGACAGGACCTGGACAATCCGGGCCCCTGCCCCCTCTAAACTGTCGGTGGCCATGCGGCCGGTACGATCCCGCGCGGAGCTCAGTCCGCCGGGTGCCCATACCTTCGAGAGCCTTGTGATGCGCCTGTGATCCACTTCGATAACGTCACCAAGCTGTACCCAACTCAGAAGCGCCCCGCGCTCGACGGTGTTTCCATCGACGTGGACAAGAGCGAGTTCGTCTTCCTGGTCGGCCCGTCCGGCTCCGGCAAGTCGACCTTCCTCAGGCTGGTGCTCAAGGAGGAGAAGCCCAACGAGGGACGGGTGCACGTCGCGGGCAAGGACCTCGCGCGCCTGTCCAACTGGAAGGTCCCGCACCTGCGCCGCCGCATCGGCTGCGTCTTCCAGGACTTCCGCCTGCTGCCGAACAAGAACGTCTTCGAGAACGTCGCCTTCGCCCTGGAGGTCATCGGCAAGCCCCGGCGGTTCATCAAGAAGGTCGTCCCCGAGGTCGTCGAACTCGTGGGGCTCGAAGGCAAGGCCGGGCGTATGCCCGGGGAACTCTCCGGTGGTGAGCAGCAGCGCGTGGCCATCGCCCGCGCCTTCGTCAACCGCCCGCAGATCCTGCTGGCCGACGAGCCCACCGGAAACATCGACCCGGCGACCTCCATCGGCATCATGAAGGTGCTGGACCGAATCAACCGCACGGGCACGACCGTCGTCATGGCGACGCACGACGCCGCCATCGTCGACTCGATGCGCAAGCGCGTGATCGAGCTTGAAGAGGGCTTGGTGGTGCGCGACCAGACGCGCGGCGTCTACGGCCAGGCGTACTGACCCCTGGCACGCTCGTCGCCGGGCGGTCGGCGACCGCGAGACCACCGGCACGGCGAAGCCCCGAAGGATGGACCTTTAACAGATCATGCGAGCACAATTCGTTCTCTCCGAGACGTGGATCGGCCTACGTCGCAACCTGACGATGACCATCGCGGTCATCACGACCGTGGCCATCTCCCTCGCCTTGTTCGGTGCCGGTCTGCTGGTCAACCAGCAGGTCTCCGAGATGCGCAACTACTGGGACCAGCGGATCACGCTGACCATCTACATGTGCAACGACATCTCACCGACCGCGGCCTGCCAGGAGAACGGCGCGGCGACCGAGGAGGACCGCGAGGCCCTCGAGGCGCAGCTGACGTCGCTGTCCGAGGTCGAGGACTTCCGGTACCTCACCGCCGCCGAGGCCTGGGCCGACTTCCAGGAGCGCATCGGCTCCTCCAACGAGGCCCTCGCGGAGGCCGCGCAGGAGGGTGACATCCCGGAGAACTACCGGGTGCAGCTCACCAACCCCGACAACTACGACACCGTGCGCGCGGCCGTCGACGGGGCCGCGGGTGTCGACTCCGTCTCCAACGACCAGCGCGTCCTCGAACAGTTCTTCGGGCTGCTCGACGGTCTCAAGTGGGCCGCCCTGGTCGTCGCCGGTGTGCAGCTGGCCGCCGCCGCGCTGCTGATCGGCAACACCATCCGGCTGTCGGCCTACAGCCGCCGCCGGGAGACCGGCATCATGCGCCTGGTCGGTGCCTCGAACTTCTACATCCAGCTGCCCTTCCTCCTGGAAGGCGCCATCGCCGGTCTCATCGGTGGTGTCATCGCGTCCGGGTTCATCGTGGCCACGAGGTACACGCTGCTCACCCAGATCGAGGAGTGGTTCCAGTTCGACGTGGCCCTGGGCACGGGCTCGCTGCTGTACGTCATCGGAGTCTCGATGATCCTCGGTGTGCTCCTGTGCACCGTGACCTCGTTCCTCACCCTGCGCCGCTACCTGAAGGTCTGACGGGTCACCGCCGGAATCAGGCGGGCGCCGGGTACCGGGGGCCACACGACGTGGCCCCCGGACGCATGAAGGGAGACAACCGTGGCCAAGGAAACCGGGCGGAAACTGATCGCCCAGAACCGCCGCGCCCGGCACGAGTACCACCTCGACGAGACCTACGAGGCGGGGCTGGTCCTGACCGGTACCGAGGTGAAGTCCCTGAGAGAGGGACGCGCCTCCCTGGTGGACGGCTTCGCGCACATCCACGACGGTGAGGTGTGGCTGGAGGCCGTGCACATTCCCGAGTACTCACAGGGCACCTGGACCAACCACTCGGCCCGCAGATCACGTAAGCTACTCCTGCACCGCGAGCAGATCTCCCGGCTGATCGGCAAGACCCGGGAGCCCGGGCGCACGCTGATCCCGCTCTCCCTGTACTTCAGTGACGGGCGGGCCAAGGTGGAGATCGCTCTGGCTCGCGGTAAGCGTGAGTACGACAAGCGCCATGCCATCGCCGAACGCGAAGCCAAGCGTGACATGGAGCGCGCGCTTCGCCGTCGGCGTTGAGCTGTCCCACATGAGGCGCCTGAAAGGAACACACAAGGTGTCCCCCCGTCCCCTCGGCCGCAGGATCGCGGCCGCCAGCAGTGGCCTGATCGTCGCCCTGAGTCTCGCGGCGTGCACGACCCACCCCAGTCCCGAGGTGGCAGTCAGGTCCTTCCTGCTCGCCTGGCAGGACGGGAACCACGCCGAGGCCGCCCGCTACACCACCGGTGACCCGGAGGAGGTCGAGCGGGCGCTGACCGACGTCCACGACCAGCTCGACCTCGCCTCCATCCGGTTCGACCTCGGCCGGATCTCCACGGAGGGCGGGTCCGCGAGCGCCGAGTTCGGCGCCACCGCGGACCTCGGCATCGGTGACCCGGTGTGGAACTACACCGGGCGGATGTCGCTGACCAACGGCCCCACCGGCTGGGTCATCGACTGGTCCCCCAGCGTCATCCACCCCGACCTCTCCGAGGGCGAGCGCCTCGCCGTCAGCTACGAGATCAAGGACCGGGGCCAGATCCTCGACCGGTCCGGCGAACCCCTGGTCTCCGCCGACAGCGTCACCGCCTTCGGCGTGCTGCCCGCCGACATGGAGGACAAGGAGGCGGGCGTCACCGAGCTCGCGGAGCTCCTCGACGAGGACCCCGACCCGCTGCTCAACCGCGTGCGCTCCGCCCCGCCCGAGCAGTTCCAGCCGCTGGTGCTCATGCGCGACGCGGACGACGCCCTCCTGAACGAGGCCCGGAGCATCACCGGCGTCGACACCCAGGAGGTCGAGGTCAACCTGTCCCCGACCGTGGCCCCGTCCGTCCTCGGAGAGGTCGCGGGCACATCGGAGCACCGCGTCTCCTCCCGTGTCGCGGGCGCCTACCAGGCGGGCGACACCGTGGGCCTGAGCGGCCTCCAGAACATCTTCCAGCAGGAGCTGGCCGGCACCGCCACCACGCAGGTGGTCAGCCTGGGCGAGAACGGCGACCAGACCGACGTCCTGGAGTCCTGGGAGGGCGTGCTCAGCGGCGGCGTCGAGACCACCCTGGACCTGGCCACCCAGCACGCCGCCGAGAACGCGCTGGAGGCGCTGCCCGGCGACGGCTACCTCGTGGCGGTGGACACCACCAACGGCGAGGTCCTCGCGGCGGCCAACGCCTCCGGCAGCACGGCTGACGACGCCGCCTTCACCGGCTCCTACGCCCCCGGCGGCACCTTCACCATGGTGTCGGCCCTGGCGGCCCTGGAGTCCGGCGCCGCCACGGCGGACAGCGCCATGCCGTGCGGGTACCAGTCCGAGGTGGGGGACCAGGTGTTCACCAACCCCAGCAACGGCTTCCTCGCGGAGAACCCCACACTGGTCCGCAACATGACCTACATGTGCACCGTCGGCTTCGTCGACATCGCGCCCGAGGTCGGCGCCGACACGCTCACCGAGGTGTCCGCGCGGCTCGGTCTGGGTGCCGACTGGCAGCTGCCGCTGCCCGCCTCCCCGGGCACCGTGGACATCGCGGACGGCGACGCGGAACTGGCGTCGGCCATGATCGGTGACCACGGGGTCCAGGTCAGCCCGCTCTCCATGGCCCTGGCCGCCGGGGCCGTCGCGGACGGTTCCTGGCACGGCCCGACCCTCGTCCGGGAGGAGGGGCCCAGCCCGGCCAACGCCAACGAGCTGGACGAGGCCCATCTGGAGGTGGTGCGGGAGGGGCTGCGCGACGCGGTCACCCTCCGGATCCCCGAGGTGAACGTCGGTGAGGAGCAGGTGTACGGTCAGGCGGCCCGCGCCGAGCAGGACGGCACCGCGCTGCACTGGTTCGTGGGCTACCAGGGGGACGTCGCCTTCGCGGTGCTCGCCGAGATCGACCCGCAGATGAGCCAGTACCAGCAGTACGCCGTCACCTCCGCGACCAGCTTCCTCAACGGTCTGGCCACCGGTGCCGTCCCCGGGACCGAGGTCGTTCCCGGGGCCGAGGGGCTTCCCGGCGAGGAGTCCGCGCCGCCGGAGGGCCTCGGCGTCGAGGGCGAGGCGGGAGCCGACCTCGCCGGCCAGTGAGAAACGGCCGGTGAGAACACGGATTCAGGACGCCGCCGGAGCAACCCACGGGTGCTCCGGCGGCGTCTTTCCGTGTGACTGGTGTCGCGCCAGGGGAGCGGACCAGTGTGAGAGGCAGGACCTCGTCTCGGGGGAGGCCCTGTCGCCTTTCCAGGGCGGCCCCACCCAGGCCGACCGCCCCCGTGAGCCGCGTGGACCGCTCTGGAGTCCGCCTCACGGGGGTTTCTCCCTGCCCGGGGCAATCCCCCGCCGTCGCGGGGAATCAGCTTGGTTCCCACACCGTTCAACAGGTAGAGTGACGATCACGCGAGTGCTCGTTCACTCGCTTGTCGGCCGCCCGGAACCCTCGGGTGACAGGTGGTCTTGACAACTTCACAGGGGGTGATCGGTTTCGACTTTGGTAGCCGTTCCAGGGGAAGCGGGTCGAGGGTTGTGTTTGTGACCTCGTTAATCCTGCATTCGCGTAAATTCAAGTGCCAATTCCAAGCGCACTGAGTTCGCTCTCGCTGCCTAAGCGATAGCGACTCTGTCGGCCCGGGCTCGTCATCGGCTCGGGATCCGGCACCATTCAGATGACTCACCGCTCAGATCAGGCCACGGGGCCTGAGCGGGACATTTTCGTGGCTGGGCCCGTCAGCGATGTGTCTGTACAAGCGCTGGGGCCGAGTAGAACGACACTACAGACTGCACCCGGAGAAGCCCTGGCTCGATGCTGAAGGACGCGGGTTCGATTCCCGCCACCTCCACTTGTCTCGAAGGCGACCCTGCTCGCGCGTGAACGCGCTCGCGGGGTCGCCTTCGTCGTTTCTTCGGGGGACGACCCCCGGACCCCCCGATGTGCACTCGCTGGCGCTCGCGCCCGACGCGCCCCGTGGTGTGGGGGCCTCCGGCCTCCTCCCTGTGGGGCGCGTCGTCGTGTCCGGGGTGGTGCGGAAGGTGCCTGTGTGCGCCCTGGGGTGTGCGGCCCGAGAGTGCCCGTCGTGGAGCCCGCTTCCGCCCTGGAGTCCGTATGACTACATAGGTTGTTATCCTAACTAGATTGCTCTACGGTCTAGGTAGATCAACCGACGGCGCACCGGTCCGGGCGCCCCCACGCCAGTGAAGGAGAACGGATGGACCGTCGATCGAGCTGGTTGAAGGGGGTCCTGGACCTGCTGGTCCTGGCCGGGCTCACGGAGGGCGAGAGCTACGGCTACGCCCTGGCGGCCCGGCTGGACGAGGCCGGGTTCGGCCGGATCAAGGGCGGGACCCTGTATCCCGTGCTGAACCGGCTGGAGGAGGCGGGCCTCGTCGTCGCGGAGTTCCGCGCGGCGGAGAAGGGGCCGGGGCGGCGCTACTACCACCTGACCGACCAGGGCCGCGCGGTCCTGGCCGAACAGGGCGCCGCGTGGCTGGAGTTCGACGCGTCGGTGCGTGAGGTACTGAGGAAGGGCGGCATCGGATGAGCTACATGGACGAACTGGAGACCCTGCTGCGGGCCCGTGGCGTCACCGAGGAGCGGACCCGGGAGACGGTGGACGACCTCGCGGCCTTCGTCGCCGAGAGCGGTGTGGAGCCGGAGGAGGAGTTCGGTCCCGTCGCGGAGTTCGCGGACGACCTCGCGGGAGAGGACGCCGAGGCCGGGCCCGAGGCCCTGGTGTGGGGCGCGGACTCCTTCGTGGCCCAGGGGCGGATGAACGAGCTGGGCGCCCAGGGCTGGGAGATCGTCCGGCTGGACCGGCAGGGCAGGTTCGTGAGCCACCGGGACGAGCCCCCGCAGGCCTGGGAGTACCGGCAGGAGTCGGCGCTGGGCCGTGGCGAGCGGGAGCGGATGGCGCGGCGCCTGGCCCCGGAGGGCTGGGAGCCGTGCGGGCACTACCTGACCCACGCCTACTTCAAGCGGGCTCGGGCGGCCGTGGTCGGGCCGGAGGCGGTGCTGGAGGAGCGCCCCGAACCCACGGGGAGGCGCTTCTTCTGGGGCGTGCCGGGCGTGGCCGTGACCGTGTTCTTCCTGGCGGTGCTGGTGGTCTCGCTGGTCAGCCTGGGAAGGACCCTGTGGGAGGGCGACGCCGCCGACCGGGTGGCGACCCTGCTGGGCGCGGTGGTGGGCGGCGCGGTGGGTCTGGCGGCCATGCTCGTCGTGGTCTGGCTCGCCTTCAAGCTGCTGGCGAGGATCAGGAACCGCTGACCGCGCGGTCAGCGGACTTCGGTCAGTGAACCGAAGTGGTTTCGGGTGTCCCGCACGAGGGAGGCGAGCAGGGTCTCCGTGAGGGGCTTCCCCAGTTGGACCGCGCTGTCCAGGCCCTTCCACGGGGCGAAGGCGAACGACCACACGAGCTTGCTGCCGACGTCGAAGGGCAGCACGTGGTAGTCCTCCGCGAAGGCGCTGAACAGGGGAGGGTGGCCTCGGTGGCGTGGAACGACTTGCGCCGTCCGGCCTCGTCCCAGCGGAAGAACTCCTCCCGGATCCGGTAGGTGCCGAGCACGCTGGCCTCGCGGATGGTGCCAACGCCGTAGGGCGGCTCGGAGGTGTGGAGCACCTCGGGCAGGGCCCGGCACCAGGACAGCGGCCGGGCCGAGGTGAGGCCCGCCCAGACCTCGTCGGGCGAGGCCGCGAGTTCGAGGCCCACCCGCCAGCGCATGGGCGCGGTCTCGAAGAAGGTCTCGTCGACGGGGTCGAGCCCGTAGCGGAAGGCGGTCACGGGAGGTCCTTTGCGTCCGGGGTCACCTCTGGCGAAGGTACCAAGCCCTCGGAAAACGCCTGACGGGGGCGGTACCCGTCGGCATCGCCCCCGTCGGTCGTCGCCTACTCCTTGGTGGCCCCGACGAGCCACGCCACCTTGTGGGCGGTCAGCGACACACTGCCGCTGTTGCCCAGGTGGACCCCGAAGGAGGCGATGAACGCGAAGTCGTGCTCGCGGCGTTCGCAGATCACGTCCTCGACCGCGTAGACCGAGACGGGGTTGCGCACCCGCAGGCACAGATCGGGTTCGTCCATCACCTCCGCCTGGACCTCGTAGCGGGTCAGCTCGCCTGCGAGCTTGCCGAGGTGTTCGCGTTCCTCGGAGGGCACGCGGGTCGGCTGCTGGTCGTTGGCCTGTCTCGACTGAGCCATGGTGGTTCCTTTCGTGTCAGGCACGGTGCTTTCCTCGACGCCCTGTCCGCAATTGTCGCTCAGGGTCAAGTTACTCATCCGTACCGTGCTCACGACACGCCGTTAGAACACCGAAGTGTCCGAAATCCAGCCGCCACGGTACATCACCGAGGAGACCGTGAGGTCGTCGTCCAGGACGAGGAGGTCGGCGTGGCCCCCGACCTCGATCCGGCCCGTGTCGGCCAGGCCCAGGGCGGCGGCGGGGACGGAGGAGGCCGACCGGATCGCGTCCGCCGCGGGCACGCCCAGGGCCGTCGCGTTGCGGACCGCCTGGGGAGGACGATGGTGCTGGAGGCGATCGCCCCGTTCTCCACCAGGCGGGCCTCGCCGTCCTCGACCCGGACCCGCAGGTCGCCCAGGGTGTACTCGCCGTCGCCCAGACCGGTCGCGGACATCGCGTCGGTCACCAGCGAGACGCGCTCGGCCCCGGCCGCGTCGAACACCAGCCCGGCCGCGCCCGGGTGGACGTGCACGTTGTCCAGGATCAGCTCCACCGTCACCCGCTCGTCGCCCAGGACCGCGGCGATGGGCCCCGGGTCACGGTGGTTCAACGGCCGCATCGCGTTGTAGACGTGCGTGGCCACGGTGGCCCCCGCGTCGATCGCGGCGAGGGTCTGCTCGTAGCTGGCCTCGGTGTGACCCACCGCCGCGACCACGTCGGAGGAGCGCGCGGCACCGATCAGGGCGAGTGCGCCCGGCAGTTCGGGCGCCACCGTGATCATGCGGACGTGGCCGCGGCCCGCCTCGACCCACGCGTCGAACTCCTTGGTGTCGGGGTCGCGCAGCAGCTCGGGGTCGTGCGCCCCGCACTTGGAGCGCGCGATGAAGGGCCCCTCCAGGTAGATTCCGGCCAGCTCGCCCTCCTCGCACAGGTCGGCCAGCGCGGAGACCTGGCGCAGCGTGTTCTCGGGTGTGGCCGCGACCAGCCCGCCGACCAGGGAGGTCACCCCGGACCGGCGGTTGAAGGCGACGATCTCCCGCACGCCCTCCGGGTCGGCCTCGGGGAACGCGTGCCCCGCCCCGCCGTGGACGTGCGTGTCGACCAGTCCGGGCGCGACCAGTCGTCCGCCGACGTCGTGCCGTTCTCCCGGGCCGGGGTCGCCCGTGCCGAGCTCGGCGACTCGACCGTTCTCGATCCGGATCCAGCCGTCGTGGGTGCGGTCGGCCGTGACGACGCGCGCGCCGGTGAGGGTGAGGGGTGTCTGGGCCATGTCTGGGCCTTCCCTGTCTCTGGGGGTACCGCCGTGGGGCGGGGTGTCGGTTCGTGTGTCGTAAATTACATTTCCGTGAACGCGCGGTTCGCCGGTGGTCGTGCGCCCCCTCCGGGCCGTCGCGTATCCCCAGCGGAGCAGGGTGATCCCGCTCCCTGGGACGGTTGTCCGCGAGGTGGACCGGCCCACGCGGAGCCCGACACCCCCAAGGAGGGGTGGCGGCACGCATTGACGATAGCGGCCGCCGCGCCTCATGATGGAGACATGTCCGCCGGTGAGCTGCTTGTCCAGCGCCTGCATGTCGATCTTCGACAGCAGGCGAGCGCGCTCTGTCGTAGCTAGCGCCCCGCGGGGCCCCGCCCCGCCACGGTTCTGACCCGTGCCCCCGTGCCCTTACGCAGACACCGGACGCTCATGACTCCCACCTGGGTCCCGGACCATCTCTCCCGGTCCGTGTGAGCACCCCCGACTGGACCACCGCACACGAGTCCCGGACGACGAGGTCCCACTCGGTCGAGGTCCACGAGGAACAGCGGTTCCCCTCCGGTGTCTTCCGATCACCGCCCCCGCGTTCCTTCCGGTCGATCCGGCTCGCTCTGACCGAACCCAGGAGTTCTCCGCCATGACTCGCTTCACTGTGCTAGTCGCCGCTCCCCAGACCCACTCCTCCGTGCACACCGCCGCGCTGCGCGCCGCCGCCGAGGTCGCCACCCGCGCCGGGGTCACCTCGACTCCCGAGGTCATCGACCTGGCCGCGCTCGGCCAGGACCTGCTGGCCGAGTCCGCCGACTCGGTGACCGAGGCCCTGGAGAGGGTGAGCCGGAGCGACGTGCTCCTGGTGGCCTCGCCCCAGGTCCACGGCACCTACACGGGGCTGCTCAAGGTCTTCCTGGACCGACTGCCCGAACTCGGCCTGGGCCACACCGTCGCGGTGCCGCTGGCGGTCGTCGACGACCTGCGCAACAGCCACGGGATCGAGGAGGACCTGCGCATCCTCCTGGCCGACCTGGGCGCCTGGGTGGCCGAGCCGGGCCTCATCCTGGCCTCGGACGAGACCCACAGCCCCGAGAGCGTCGTGCGCGCCTGGGCCGACGTGGCCGCTCCCGGCCTGCGCCAGGCCGTCTCCGTCGCCGCCTAGCGAACGTCCGTGGTCCGGGTGGGGTCGGCCCCGCCCGGATCCCGTGTCCCGGTGGGGGTCGGTTCGCCGCGCAGCCGGCTGGTGTCGGCCTCGGCCTGGGCCACGTTGCCCCGGACCAGGACCACCACGACCAGGGTCAGCGCGAACCCGCCGACCCGCAGCGCCAGCGTGATCGGGTCCTCGGGCAGCTGCTCACCGAAGAGCAGCGTGCCGACCACGACCACGAAGACGTTGCCGACCACGTTCGACACCGGCGCCGTGATGGAGGCCCGGGAGCGCTGGAGCGAGGTCTGGAAGAGCACGATCCCCACCGCCCAGCCCAGCGCGTACAGGTAGGGGAAGGGCGAGAGCAGGGCGGGCACGATCGCGGACAGGAAGCCGTTGTCGGCCAGCAGACCGCCCAGCCCCTTGCCCTGGAGCCCGGCACTGCCCTGCGCGAGCCCGGCCGCGGCGCCCATGGCGGCCGCCGACACGTACCGGCCCCGGCCGCCCACGAACCCCATCACGGCCACGCACGCCACGACGGTGACCACGCTGACGGCCACCAGCAGCGGGGTGTTCGCCGTGGTCCCGGTCTCGGCCCCGTCCACGGTCGACAGGCTGAGCAGGCCGAGGGCGACCGGCATGACGCCGAGCGCCACGTACTCGCCCCGGGTGATCCGCTCGCCCCGGACCAGGGTGACGATCAGCAGGGTGGTGGCCACACCGGCGGCGAAGGCGGGTTGGGCCACGGACACGGGGGCCAGACCCAGCGAGACGATCAGGCCCACGCTGCCCAGGGCGGCGAAGACGCATCCGAACACCCACCTCGGGTTACCCAGCAGTACCCTGGCGAGGTGGAGGGGCCGGTTGATCGAGATCGACTCGGAGCCGTGCAGCGCCCGCTGTTCCACGGTCAGGCCGATCGTGTAGACCAGCGCGGAGAGCAGCGCGACCAGGAGTCCGATCACGGTGGGGGCCCTTTCGGCTCGGTGCCGCTGGACCAGGCTGGGCCAGAAGGTTGACGGCATCCATATAACCAGTTCTAGTCTTGTCTGGCGAGTGACCACCCCTGGTGGGCTGACGAGGGGGTCGTCGCTCCGGTGCTGAACAGGAACCTGTAGCTATCGCGGCGGCGAGAGATGGGGCACGGTGCAGGACCCGGGCGAGGACGCCATCCCCGAGCAGCGCGACCCCGACGGACGGGCGCCCCGCGCCGACGACGACGCCCCCGCCCAGGCCGGTCGGAACCGCTGGTCGTGGCGCCTTCCGTACCGGCTGACCGCCGACTACTGGCGTGACCGCGACTGGCGCGACCTCGTGGTCTGGCGCCGCCCCGGCTCCCGGTTCGAGCCGGGCCCGCTCGGCCTGCTCGGCGTCATGCTCTCGGCCATGGCCGTCACCATGCTGCTCCTCCAGACCGGTTCGGGCGGGCTCGACGGGGGCGGGACGCCGCCGACGACGCCCCCGTTCCGGTGCCCGGACCGCCCGACGGCGAACTGCGGATCATGATGGTGGGCGACGCCGCCACCCAGGGAGCAGCGGGGACCACACCTGGCGCTACCATCTGTGGTCCCACCTGTCCCAGCAGGACGTGGAGTTCGACTTCGTCGGCCCCAGCGACGACATGTACTCCCTCGACTCCGAGGAACCCGGCGACCTCAACTACGCCGAACCCGACTTCGACACCGACCACGCGGCGCGCTGGGGCGCCACCGCGCGGGAGCTGTCCTCCGACATCGCGCAGGTCGCCGCGGAGCACGACCCCCAGTACCTGTTGCTGCTCGCCGGGACCGAGGACATCCTCGCCGGGGGCGGGGCGGACCAGGCACTCGACGGCGTCGCGGAGACCGTCTCCACGGTGCGCGTGGTGCTGGACGACGCCCGCTTCGTGGTGGGCGAGCTCCCCGACGTGGACGGCACCGACGACGACCGCCGGATCAACGACGAGATCGCCCGCTTCAACATGGGGCTGGTCGACCTCGCCGGTCAGCTCACCTCGGCCACCTCGCCCGTGGTCGTCGCGCAGGTCGCCAGGGAGTACGCGCCGGCCTTCGACAACTGGGACGCCACCCACCCCAACGTGCGCGGGGAACTCAAGATCGCCGCCGCCTTCGCGGACGCGCTGGCCGCGCCGTTGGGTGTGGGGGACGGGTTCCCGCGCCCCCTGCCCGAGCTCTCCGCCGGTCCGCTGACCGCGCCCGAGCCCGAGTACGAGGAGACCGACGACGGGCTGCTGCTGAGCTGGAAGAACGTGCCGGGGGCCACCGACTACCGCGTGGTGCAGCGCCGGGTGGAACCGGACCCCGACGACGCCGGGGTGATCCCCGCCGACGTCGAGAGCGCCGATGACGACCGGTTCGTGGTGGTCGGATCGCTCTTCAGCGGCGCCCGGTACGAGTTCGTCGTGCGTCCGCTCAAGGGCCGCGACGAGGGCACCGAGTCCGAACCCCTCCAGCTGGTGTGGGACGACGACCCCCGCCCGCACCCTCCTGGGTCCGCGTGCACGACGGCGGGTCCCTCGTGACGTGGGAGGACGTGGCCGAGGCCGGGCACTACGAGGTATGGCTCCGGCAGCTGGAGTGCGTTCCGGACCGGCGGGCCGCCACCGGTGACCGCCGCGTGTTCACCACCCCGCGCGACCTGACCGGCCCCCGTCCGGGGAACCCGGCCACCGACGACCAGGAGGTCCCCGGCGGCACGGAACCGGGGGTCGAGGAGCCGGGTCCGACCCCCACCCTGCGCCCGGAACCGCCCCGTGCCGACCCCGAACCCGCCCCCGAACCCTCCGTCCCGGCGGCCCCCGCACCCCGCGAGTCCTGCGCTCCCCTCGACGGGCGGGGTCCCGGATCCGGCGACGGCTGGCGCTCCCTCGGCTCCGTCGGTGAGAGGCCGCGCTGGGCGGCGTCGGTGTCCGGTCCCCACGAGATCGTGGTCCGCAGCCACCGGGACCACGTGGAGGGCGGCTACTCCGGCAGCGTCGTCCTCTCGGAGCACTGATGCGGACCGCTGCGCGTGTGGCGGTCGGAGCGCTGCCCTGGCTGGTGGGCCTGCTCGCCGGGGCGCTCGCGCTGGGGCCCGCCCTCGGCCCGGGGTACGTGCTCCGGTACGACATGCTCTTCGTCCCCGGACTCTCGCTGCCCACGGTGCTGGCGGGCGCGGACGGCTTCCCGAGGGCGATCCCGAGCGACGCTGTGGTCGCCGCCCTCTCCCTCGTGCTTCCCGGGGACGCGGTGCAGACGCTGGCCCTGCTGGCGGTGTTCACGGTCGGGGGCGCGGGCGCCTTCCGGCTCCTGGTCCGCCTGGCGCCCGGGGCGTCCGCCGGTGGCGGGCGCGTGCTGGGCGCCGGGGCCGCCGCCGGTGTCCTGTACGTGTGGAACCCGTTCGTGGCGGAGCGGCTGCTGCTGGGGCAGTGGGCGGTGCTCCTGGGGTACGCGGGTCTGCCGTGGGTCCTGTGGGCGGTGGTGCGGTTGGCGTCGGACCGGACGGGGCTGGCCGGGGTGGTCCGCGCACTGGTCCCGGCGGCCGTCGGGGGTTCTCCTCGGTGGTGCTGAGCGCGCTCACCGCCGGTCCTCAGGCGCTGGTCGGCCCGCGCCGTCTGCGGAACGCGGGCCTGTTCGCCCTGGCTCTGGTCCTGGTGTCGCTGCCGTGGCTGCTGCCGTCCCTGACCAGCGGCGCCGCGACGGACCCCGCGGGGTGGAGGCCTTCGCGGCGCGCTCGGACACGCCCTTCGGCACGGTGGGGTCGCTGCTCCTGCTGGGCGGGGTGTGGAACGCGGGGGCGGTGCCGCCCGGCTACGGCGAACCGGTGACCGCCACGGCCCGGGCGCTGGTGTGCGCGCTCTCCCTGGCGGGCTGGGTCTGGTGGCTGTGGCGGGCCCGCCCGGTGGTGGGGGTCGGGCTGTCGGTGTCGGCGGCGGTCGGGTTCGGGATCGCGCTCCTCGGGGTCTCCGCTCCGGGCCGGGAGTTCCTGGCCGCGCTGATCGGACTGTGGCCCGGGTTCGGTCCGCTCCGTGACGGCCAGCTGTACCTGGCGCCGCTCTCCCTGGTGCAGGCGCTGGGAGCGGGCGCCGTGGTGCTGGGGCTGCTGCGTGTCCTGCCCGCCCATGAGGGGGCGGGCCGGGATCGAGCGGGGGCCACCGGGGAGGGGGAACGCCCCGGGGCTCCCCGGTCCCGTTGTGGCGGGTGGTGACGGCGGTACTGGTGGTGCTGGCGCCCGTGGTGGTGTTGCCAGGACTGCTGTGGGGGCCGGGGGACGGCTGACACCGGTGGAGTATCCGAGGGAGTGGGTGGCGGCCCAGGAGGCGGTGGCGGCCGACGACCGCCCGGGGGCGGTGCTGGTCCTGCCCTGGAGCGCCTACCGGGGACCGGAGTGGTCGGGTACGCCCGTGGTCGTGCTCGACCCGGCGACGAAGCTGTTCGACCGGCGCACGATCTGGAACGACGACCTCAGCGTCGGCACGGCCGACGGCGGCCGGGTCGTGGTGACCGGCGAGGACGCCCGAGCCCGGGAGGTCGCGCGCCTGCTCGAACCCGATCCCGCGACCGGCCTGCCAGGGGAGCGGTGGCGCTCCGATCCCGACGCCCTGGCGGAGCTCCTCGGTGCCCTCGGGGTCCGCTTCGTGGTCGTCTCGGCGCCGGTCGAGAACCGGTTCTGGTCTGGGGCGGAGTTCCTTTCCCCGGTGGTCGAAGGTGCCGATCTGGCTCTTCTGGAAGTGGATGACCAGCACATCAATGCGGACAAAGACCCGCGATCGGGGTTGGAAGTTACCAGTGGGTTAGTTACAGTTGGGGCAATCATCTGGTCTATGGCTAGATCAGGTTCTAGTCTCGGGTTCCAGCGTCCCCAACCAAGAACGGAGCGGGGCGCGCGGAAGGAGATCCCCAAGTGATCAAGGTAATCGCCGCCTGCGTGATCGGCGCGGCTCTGGCGGGGGTGCCACCGTGGTGGCCACCAACCTCGCCACCGAGTCCACGGCGACCGCGGAACCGGTGAACGAAACCCTCTACAACTACGGCGACCGCTAGACGTCCGTACTTGCCGAGGCAGGCGGGCGCCCCGCCGCCAGTGGGGCGCCCGCCCCGCCCCCACGGTCGCACCCCTCGTGACCGACCATCCCCAATGACGCCCGGTCGACGGGCCCCTTCGGCGTGCGCTCGACGCTTCCCCCGAGTGCTCGCCCAGCGTGCGCACGCGTGTTCTCCGAGTGCGCGCCAGGGTCCGCCGGGCACCGCGCGGAAGGAGAGCGTGTGGTCTTCCAGAAGGTCCCAGCCCGGGTGGAGCCCGACCTCCCCACGGTCACCCCCGCCCAGGCCACCGTTCCCTCCCCGGCCGTGGCCCCCGAGTCCGCCACGACCTCCGCGCGGGTCGAACCCGACGACCCCGGGACCGACCCCGGCCCCCGCCTCGACGGCGTCCGGATCGTCATGATCAACTGGCGCGACCCCTGGCAGTCCACCGCCGGCGGCGCCGAGGAGTACGCCTGGCGGATCAGCCGCCACCTGGCCGAACGCGGCGCCATCGTCACCTTCCTGACCAGCCGCGAACCCCACCAGGCCCGGGTCGAGACCAAGGACGGCATCGTTATCCGTCGCATGGGCGGCCGGTTCACCGTCTACCCGCGCGTCATGGCCTGGCTCGCCCTGTGGAGACGCGAGTACCACCTCGCCTTCGACTGCATGAACGGCGTCCCGTTCTTCTCCCGGCTGGTCCTGCGCCGCCGCACCAGGGTGGTCAGCGTGGTCCACCACGTCCACGACCTCCAGTTCAACGCCTACTTCCCGGCGCCGCTGGCCTGGCTGGGGCGGTTCCTGGAGTCGGCCGTGGCCTCCCGCGTCTACCGGAACTGCACCACCGTCACCGTCTCCGAGTCCTCCCGCGCCGCCATGCGCGACAAGCTCGGCTGGCGGGCGCCCATCGAGATCGTCCACAACGGCGGCCTGCCCGCGGCCCCGCCCGGAACGGACACCGCCCCGCCCCCGCTCACCGCCGACACCGCCCCCGCGCTCGTCAGCCTGGGCCGCCTCGTCGTGCAGAAGCGGGTCTCCCGCGTCGTCGACCTCGTGCGCGCGCTCGACGGCGCCCACCCCGGCCTGCGCGTCCACATCATCGGCAGGGGGCCCGAGGGCGAACACCTCGCGACGCAGGTGGCGCGGGACGGCCTCCAGGAGCGCGTGGACCTGCACGGATTCCTCTCCGAGGAGGACAAGGACACCGTCCTGGCCTCCTGCCACCTGCACGTGACCGCCTCCGAGTTCGAGGGGTGGGGCCTCACCGTCATCGAGGCCGCACGGCTCGGCGTGCCCACCGTGGCCTACGATGTGGACGGACTTCGCGATTCGGTCCGCGACGGCGAGACCGGATGGCTCGTCCGCGAGGGCCAGACCCTCCAGGACGTCGTCTCCCGTGCCCTGGCGGAACTGTCCGACCCCCGGCGCTCCGAGGAGGTGCGGCGGGCCTGCCGCGCCTGGGCGTCCCGGTTCACCTGGGAGGCCAGCGGGGCCCGCATGACCCGCCTGGTCGCCGCCGAACTCGGTCTGGACGCCCCCGCCCGCACCGCCCCCGGCACCCCCGACCCCACAGCAGGCAAGAAAGCGAAGATGTGACTTCGGCGGAATCCACCGCCAGGCGCGAACCGGAGGATTCCAGAACACCGACCGCCCCGGGCGGAGTGGACGAGCGGCTGCTGGCGCGGCTCAAGGTCCTCGCGGTGTGTCTGCTCCTGGGAGCACTGGCAGCGAGCATCGACCCCGGCAGGATCGTCAGCGACACCAAGATCGACCTGACGGTCAACCCCCTGGGGTTCATGGAGCGCGCCCTGCACCTGTGGGACGCCGCGTACTTCGGCCAGCTCCAGAACCAGGCCTACGGGTACTTCTTCCCCAACGGCCCCTTCCACCTGCTGTTCGACGTGCTCGGCATGCCCGAGTGGCTCATCCAGCGCCTGTGGATGGCCGTGCTGCTCATCGCCGCGTTCGTGGGGGTCTACAAGGTCGCGGAGGCCCTGGGCCTGGGCACCGTCAACACCCGCATCATCGCCGGTGTGGCCTACGCGCTCGCCCCGCGCGTGCTCACCCTGCTCTCGTACAACTCGGCCGAGCTCCAGCCCATGCTGCTCATGCCGTGGATCCTGCTGCCGCTCGTCCTGGGCGCCCGACACGGCTACCCGCCCGCGCGCATGGCGCTGCTCTCCGGGCTGGCCTTCCTCCTGTGCGGCGGCACCAACGCCGCCTCCGAACTGGCGGTCCTGGTCGTCCCCGGCCTCTACCTGCTGACCCGGGCGGGCGGGCCGCGCAAGTGGCGGCTGATCCTGTGGTGGTCGGGCGCGCTCGTCCTCGCGTCGTTCTGGTACATAGTCCCGCTGCTCATCATGTCGCGGTACGTGTACTCGTTCATGCCCTACACGGAGGACGCCGCCGTCACCACGGGGATCACGTCCCTGTTCAACGCCCTGCGCGGCACCTCCAACTGGATGGGCTTCCTGCCCGACATGGGCAACACCGCCCTGCCCTCGGGCGCGGAGCTCTCCCTGACCCCCTGGCTGGTCGCGGTCACCGCGCTGGTCGCCGGGCTGGGCCTGGCGGGGCTGATCAACCGGCGCACGCCCGAACGCCTCTTCCTCATCAGCTGCCTGCTGGTGGGCACCGCGATCGTCGTCGCCGGGTACACCGGTGCCCTCACCGGCCCCTTCGCTCCGACCATGCGCGAGCTGTTCGACGGCGCCCTCGCGCCCTTCCGCAACGTCCACAAGTTCGACGCGCTCATCCGCCTGCCGATCGTCCTGGGCCTCGCCCACCTGCCGGTCGTGGTCGCCCGCGACTGGGCCGATCGTCGTGGCGTCGGCGACCCCGGGGCCGTCGCCCGGGTCCGCAGGACCGTGGCCGGGGCCAGCGCCGCCGTCTTCCTCGTCACGCTCGCCCCCATCGCGACCGTCGGCATCGCCCCCAAGGGCGGGTTCGAGGAGATCCCGGACTACTGGTACGAGGCCGTGGAGTGGCTGGAGGACCGGGGCGACGAGCGCGGCATGACCATGGCGCTGCCCGGGTCCGCGCGCGGTGAGTACGAGTGGGGCCGCCCGCTCGACGAACCCGTGCAGCCGCTGCTCTCCGGCGCCTGGACCAACCACCAGATCATCCCGTGGGGCTCCTCCGGCATCTCGCGGATCAACCACGAGATCGACCAGCGGGTCTCCTCGGGGCGGGGGTCCGAGGGGCTCGCGGACACCTTCGCCCGGCTGGGCGTCACCCACCTGATCGTCCGCAACGACCTCCAGCGGGTGGGCAACAACGGCGGCTGGCCCGCCCGTGTCCACCAGTCGCTCCAGAACTCCCCGGGCATCAGTGAGGCCGCCGAGTTCGGGCCGGTGATCGGCTCGGTCGACCACTCGTCCGCCTCCCAGTGGTTCGACCAGCCGTACCCGTCCCTCACCGTCTACGAGGTGGAGGACGCCGCGCCCACGGTCGGCACCGTGCCCTCGGGCGACGCGCTCAGGGTCACCGGCGGCCCGGAGTCCGTCCTCCACCTGGCCGAGCAGGGCATGGTCAACGACGACCGCCCGATCCTGATCGGGGACGACCCCGGCGCGGACGCCGTCGCCGCCGAGGACACGATCGTCACCGACACCGTCCGGCGCCGCGAGGTCGTCTACTCCGACGTGCGCCGCAATGTCTCCGCCACCCTGACCGAGGACCAGGAGCTGGAGCGCGACGTCCCCGCGCCCGACATCATGGACCCCGCCTGGGAGGAGTACGTCTCCCATGCCGAGGACCTGGGCGTGGCCGGGGTGACCGCGTCGAGCTCCGAGGCCGGGGTGGAGTCCCGGGCCAGCGACCGCGACCCGGGGCACGCCCCCACGCGGCCCTGGACGCCGACCTCGGCACCGCCTGGCGCTCCAGCGCGTTCGCGGGAGCCATCGGCCAGTGGATCGAGGTCGAGTTCGAGGAGCCCCGGGACCTCAGCGGTCTGAGCGTGGCCTTCGAGCAGCTGTCCGGAGAGCCGCCGCCCTCGCGGGTCACCCTCGTCACCGACGAGGGGCGCACCGAGGCGGCCGTGGCCGCCACCGACGAGCCCCAGGAGCTGGCCGCCCCGCCGGGTCCCACCACCACGCTGCGGGTGCGGATCGACGAACTGGCCTGGGAACCGGAGTACCGCTTCGGCACCCGGGTCGGGATCTCCATGATCTCCCTGCCCGGTCTGGAGGCCACCCGCACCCTGCGGGTGCCCGGGCCCGCCGACGCCGGATCCCACCTCTTCACCGGGTCGACGGGCACCGCCCCCGGCTGCATGGAGGGGTCGCACGTGTGGGTGTGCAACCCGCGCCTGGAGGTGAGCGGTGAGGACTCCAGCAGGCTCGACCGCACCTTCGAACTCTCCGAGGAGGCCGCGGCCGGACCGCACTCCATCTCCGGCGAAGTGGTGCTCACCGACCCCCGGGAGGCGGAGAACGCCGCCAACCGCGCCGACGGGTACCCCCGGGTGACCGGCTCCTCCACGGCCGTCGGCCACCCCGCCGCCATGGGCCGGGGCGCGCTCGACGACGACGAGACCACCGTCTGGTACCCCGACCCGGAGGAGAAGGCCCCCTGGCTCGACGTCGAGCTGGGCGAGCCGACCTCGATCGACCACATGAGGGTCGAGTTCCCCCGCGCCGACAGCGTGATGCGGCCGATCCGCGTCACCGTGGAGGGAGGCGGCACCGTCCGTGAGGGATGGCTGGACGGCAGCGGTCGCGTCGACTTCGCGGAACTGACCGCCTCGTCCCTCCGGGTGACCTTCGAGCGCCCCGAGGGGCAGGCCCTGGAGATCGGCACGGTCGACCTCCCCGGGGTCCCCGCCGTGGACCCGCTCCCCGAAGGCGACGCGTCCACCACCTGCGGTCTGGGCCCGACCCTGCGCGTCAACGACCGGCGCGTGGAGACGAGGATCAGCGACGGCACCCTCGCGGACCAGCTCACCGGACGTCCGTTGCGCTACGAGACGTGCACCGACCTCGACCTCACCGAGGGCGAGAACCGGATCGTGGTCGACCCGGGCAACCGCTACCAGGTGCGCTCGGCACTCGTCGGGACCGGAGACGGCCCCGGCACCGCCGGAGGGACGCCCGAGGTCCGCATGGCCGAGGTCGACACCGTGCACTCCTGGGAGCCGGGGGAGCGCCGCTTCGACGTGGACGTCGACGAGGACAGCCTCCTGGTGGTCAACGAGAACTTCAACGAGGGCTGGGAGGCCCGGATCGACGGCGGCGACGGTCCGCTCGAACCGGTGCGGCTGGAGGGCTGGAAACAGGCCTGGGTGCTTCCCGAGGCGAGCTCGGGCACCGTCACCCTCACCTACACCCCCGACGCCGTGTACCACCGTGTGCTGGTGGCGGGCGGGGCCCTGGCCGCCCTGCTCGTCGTGCTGGCGCTGTGGCCGCGCCGCTGGCTGCCGGGCGGGAGGCGGCTCACGGCCGAGCCCCCGCGCGGTGCGCGCGCCCTGCCCGGCACCGGTCCCGGATGGCTGCCCCGGCGCGTGGTGCTGCCGCTGGGCCTGGCCTACGGGGTGTGGATCGCGGGCTGGGCCGGTGCGGCCGCGGTCGGCGTGATCCTGCTGACCCTGTGGTGGCTGGCCCGTCGGGCCCCCAGGCGACTGCGCCACGCGAAGCCCGGGCGACCGTCCCTGGGCGGCCGGGCCCTGCCCCACCTGGCGGGTCCGTGGGTGGTCACGGTGTCGTTGGCCCTGGCCGGACTGGCCATGGCCTCGGGG
The DNA here is from genome assembly GCA_018388625.1 of Nocardiopsis eucommiae. Taxonomy (GTDB): domain Bacteria; phylum Actinomycetota; class Actinomycetes; order Streptosporangiales; family Streptosporangiaceae; genus Nocardiopsis; species Nocardiopsis eucommiae. The sequence goes on from CP074402.1 coordinate 1,094,544, forward strand.
ACCCACCTCGTGGTGAACATGCCCTTCCACGACATCACCGAGACCCTCGGCACGGCGCTGCGCGGCTGGGTACCGCAGGTCCTGTGCCTGCCCGCGATGGCCCGTCTCGTCCTCGCACTGGGACAGCGCGGAGCCGAGCACGATCCCCCTCGGGCACCCCGGAGGAGGGCGCCGAGGGGGCCACGGCCGACGCCGACGGCGAGCGTCGGGAGACCGCACCGTCCGAGAACGGATCCGGGCCGAGCCACGGAACCGTACGCCTGCCCGAGGCCGGTCACGACGTCGAGGAGGTGCGCGGGTGAGGATCCCGACGCGGACGGCCCAGGAGCCTGGACGGAGCCTGCCCCGGGGCACGGTCCTGGTGGCGGCCGGTGCGTTCCTGCTGACCCTGGCCCTGCTCCTGCCGCTGTACGTGCACGACCGGGTCGCCCCGCACCCGGCCGACGCCTCCCTCGGCCTGCGCATGGTCGACGACGACGCCCGTTTCCTGGACACCGCGACCTGGACCCTGGCGGAGGGGGTCGACCTCGAACGGGACACCCGGGTGGAGGCCTCCGCGCACGGCGCCGACTGGTCGGCCTGGGAGATGACGGTGAACACCACCTCCTCGGAGCGGGTGCTCGACCACTGGAGCCGTCGGGTGATCGTGGACCGGGAGACCGGCCGGGCCGTGAACTGCTGCGGTGAGCACGTCGACGGTGACCGCGCGGTGCGCCAGGCCGGGCTGGTCCTGTACTGGCCGCCGGGGGCGCCCGAAGGGGACCACTCCTTCTACGACGCCGAGGTGCGCTCGGCGCCCTCGGTCGTGTTCGAGGAGGACGACGAGGTCGCCGGGGTGGCGGTGCGCCGCTACACACAGACCGTGGACGCCACCCAGGTCCCCGACTCCGCGCGGGACGTACCGGCCGCGTTGTTCGACCCCGACGCCGAGGGCACGGTCAGCGTGAACCGGTGGCTCACGGCGGAGCGGACCTTCTGGGTCGAGCCGACCACCGGCATCCTGGTGAACCTGGAGGAGAGCAGGTCCGAGACCCTGCGCCCGCAGAACGGCTCGGGCGAGGTGGAACTGCTCGACGCCGAGCTGGCGCTGGCGGAGGGACAGGTCTCCGGGTACGCCGAGCAGGCCCGGGTGCGGTCGCTGCTGCTGCGCGGACTCGACCTCTGGGCCCCCTGGACCCTGGGCCCGGTCGGTGCGGTCGCGGTCCTGGCCGGGCTGCTCGGTGCCTGGCGTGCCCGGCCCCCGAGCAACCGGGGAGCGTGCGCGGGAGGACGCCGGAACCGCCTGACCGCGCGGGGGACCGTGGGCGGATCGCATAGGATCGCGGCCATGTGCGGTCGCTATGCCCAGTCCAGGAACGTGCACCAACTCCAGCTGGCCTTCTCCCTCCCCGAGGAGGCAGTGGGCGCCGCGGGGACCCACGCGCCTGGCCCCCTCTGGAGGAGCTCGACCCGGACTACAACGTCGCGCCGGGCAGCCCGGTGTACGCCGTGCTCGGGCCCCCGCCCCAGGGCCACCCCACCGGCGAACCCGGGCCGCGCTCCCTGCACACCATGCGCTGGGGCCTCGTGCCCTCCTGGGCCAAGGACCGCAACGTCGGCTACCGGATGATCAACGCCCGTGGCGAGACCGTCGCGGACAAGCCCGCCTTCCGGGTCGCCTACCGGCGCCGCCGCTGCCTCATCCCCGCCGACGCCTACTACGAGTGGCAGCTGCTCAACAGGGACGGCACCGCCGAGGCCAGCACGTCGCCCGTCACCGACCCCCAGCACCGGAAGCGCAAGGCGAAGGCGGCCAAGAAGCCCTTCTCCGTCCACTACCCGGGGACGAGCCGCTCGCCATGGCCGGGATCTTCGAGCGCTGGCGCGACCCCGAGGTCGACGACCAGAACGACCCCGCCGCCTGGGTGTGGACCTGCGCCGTCATCACCACCGAGGCCGCGCCCGAACTCGCTCACATCCACGAACGCATGCCCGTCGTGGTGCCGCGCGAGGACTGGGCCGTCTGGCTCGATCCCACCACGGGCGCCGACGAGCTCGCCGACCTGCTGGACCGGACCCCGGTGGACCGGTTCGCGGTGGACGAGGTCTCCACCGACGTCAACAGCGTCAGGAACAACCGCCCCGACCTGCTGGAACCGGTTGAGGACGCCGTCCCCGCCGAACCGGAGACACTTTTCTGACCCGGGCGAGGCTGGACAGGCCCGGGGACGGCCTGTGTATGGTGTGCGAGGCCACGGGGAGTGCTTCCCCGGCCCGGGACACCGTGATCGAGATGTCCCGGCACGTTCGACGTGCGCACATGTGAATACGCAACGCGGGAGCTCGCGCCATGGCGGGCTGAGAGGGCGACTCAAGGGTGTCGCCGACCGCAGAACCTGTTCGGGTAATTCCGACGTAGGGAGGCATGCCATGACGGCTATCGACGGTCGTGACGTTTCCACCACCGACGAGCACCGGGTGACCACGGGTCCCATCATGGGATCTCGTAAGGTCCACGAGGAGATCACCACCCCCGGGGGCACGACCCTCCGCGTCCCGCGCCGCCGGGTGGATCTCAGCAACGGCAGCCACTTCGATCTGTACGACACCTCCGGCCCGTACACCGACGACTCCGCACACATCGACGTCCACCGGGGACTCCCGCGCACCCGCGCGTCCTGGGCACCGGCCCCCGTCGACGGCGCGGTCACCCAGCTGGCCCACGCCCGGGCCGGGACCATCACGCCCGAGATGCGTTTCGTGGCCGCCCGCGAGGGGCCGACCCCGAGTTCGTCCGCGACGAGGTCGCGATCGGCCGCGCGGTCATCCCGGTCAACCGCAACCACCCCGAGTCCGAACCCACCATCATCGGCAAGAACTTCCTCGTGAAGATCAACGCCAACATCGGCAACTCCGCCGTCACCTCCTCGGTGCCCGAGGAGGTCGAGAAGATGGTGTGGGCGACCCGCTGGGGCGCCGACACCGTGATGGACCTGTCCACCGGCAAGCGCATCCACGAGACCCGCGAACGCATCATCCGCAACGCGCCGGTGCCCATCGGCACCGTCCCGATCTACCAGGCTCTGGAGAAGGTCGACGGCGACCCCACCAAGCTGAGCTGGGAGATCTACCGCGAGACCGTCATCGAGCAGGCCGAACAGGGCGTGGACTACATGACCGTCCACGCGGGCGTCCTGCTCCGGTACGTCCCGCTGGCCGCCCGCCGGGTGACCGGCATCGTCTCGCGCGGCGGCTCCATCATGGCCGCCTGGTGCCTGGCCCACCACCGGGAGAGCTTCCTCTACACGCACTTCGAGGAGCTCTGCGAGATCCTCCGCCGCTACGACGTCACCTTCTCCCTCGGTGACGGCCTGCGCCCCGGCTCCATCGCGGACGCCAACGACGAGGCCCAGTTCGCCGAACTGCGGACCCTCGGGGAGCTCACCCACATCGCCCGCTCGCACGACGTGCAGGTGATGATCGAGGGCCCCGGCCACGTGCCGATGGACAAGATCAAGGAGAACGTGCGCCTGGAGGAGGAGCTGTGCGGCGAGGCGCCGTTCTACACGCTCGGCCCCCTGGCCACGGACGTCGCTCCGGGCTACGACCACATCACCTCCGCGATCGGCGCCGCGCAGATCGGCTGGCACGGCACCGCGATGCTCTGCTACGTGACCCCCAAGGAGCACCTGGGGCTGCCCAACCGCGACGACGTCAAGACCGGCGTCATCACCTACAAGCTCGCCGCCCACGCCGCCGACGTCGCCAAGGGCCACGCCCGCGCCCAGGAGTGGGACGACGAGCTGTCCAGGGCGCGCTTCGAGTTCCGGTGGCAGGACCAGTTCCACCTGTCGCTGGACCCGGAGACCGCGCAGGCCTTCCACGACGAGACCCTGCCCGCCGAACCCGCCAAGACCGCGCACTTCTGCTCCATGTGCGGACCCAAGTTCTGCTCGATGAAGATCTCCCAGGACGTGCGCAGGTACGCCGAGGAGCACGGCCTGGACACCGTCGAGGCGATCGAGAGGGGCATGGCCGACAAGTCCGCCGAGTTCGCCGAGGGCGGCAACCGCGTCTACCTCCCGCTCGCCGACTAGTCGACGGGCGTGACGGGCCTGTCGCTCCGCAGGGGGCGGCGGGCCCTATGCGGGCTTGTGGGCACTGGCGACCAGGTGGACGCCGACGTAGTCGTCGGAGTCGGCGGCCCGCAGCTCCATCTCCACCAGCCGTGCCATGGAACGGGGATCACGGGCCAGCATCAGCTCCACGGTGGAGGCCGACAGCACCGTGCGCGGCTTGATCCACTCCAGCTCCAGACCGGCCTCGGTGACCATCTCCGTCAGCTGCTCCGCGGTGAAGCAGCGGGTGATCGAACCGTCCGGCCAGGGCACCAGGAGCACGTCCGCGCTGGGGGCGTGGCTCAGCTCCGGCCAGGCGTCCTGCTCGGCCAGCAGCGCCATGCCCAGGACCACGGAGTCGACGCAGACCAGCACCCGGCCGCCGGGGCGCAGCACCCGGGCCACCTCGGACATCGACGACTCGGTGGCCAGCTGCCGGGAGAACACCCGGTTGTCCGCGATGACCCCGTCGAAGGACTCGGGGCTGAAGGCGCGCAGGAAGGCGGAGTCACCGACCACGTGCCGGAGCCGACCGCGCGGCGTGGGGGCGGTACCACGGCGCGACCGTTGACCAGGGTGAGCGGACGGCGCATGGCCATGTCCACCGAGGGCAGCAGGGTGACGACGTCGTGTCCGGCGGCCACGGCGCGCGGAGTGCCCTGGAAGTCGGGGCTGGACAGGTCGAGGAGCCGGGCGGGCCGCTCGGGCAGCCAGCGGCTGATCTGCGCCTCCGCGACCGCCCAGTAGAAACGCCAGTAGTCCGAGAGCCGGTCCGTGGTGGCGAACTGGGCGGCGGGCGATCGGGGGCGGTCGGAGGCCGGAGTCGAGGACGGTCGCACGTGCACTCCTCTCCCATCCTTCAGTGAGTCCTACCCGCACTCTGCCATGCCTCACCTTCACCGACGCGGTCAAACCACAAACTTCGGATCCGGGACCCCGTCCCGCTCCCAGGGCGGAATCAGCTCGCGGAGGTCGTTGTTGTCACCAGCACCGTCCGGGACGTGGTTCCGGAGCGGGAACTCGGGAGCAGGGAAGGGGTTGGATCAGGAGCATGCCGACCGCTGGTGCGTGCCTGGAGCGCGGGGAAACGGCGTTGGCGCCACGCGGCGTCGACGCGCAGGTCGGGGGTGTGGGAACGTATCGTTGGGATACGGACACCCCACCAGGGACCAGCGCGAGGAGGCCGAAGGGCTTGGACCAGAGCCAGGAGACAGCCGGGGAACGGGACGAGCGGTTCGAGAGGGACGTGCTTCCCTTCCTCGACCAGCTCTACTCGGCGGCGCTGCGCATGACACGCAACCCCTCGGACGCCGAGGACCTGGTGCAGGAGACCTTCGCCAAGGCGTTCGGTTCCTTCCACCAGTTCAAGGAGGGGACCAACCTCAAGGCGTGGCTGTACCGCATCCTCACGAACACCTTCATCAACTCCTACCGCAAGAAGCAGCGGGAGCCGAAGCAGGCCGGGACCGAGGACGTCGAGGACTGGCAGCTCGCCCAGGCCGCCTCGCACACGGCGGCGGGGCTGAAGTCCGCCGAGGCCGAGGCGCTCGAACACCTCCCCGACAGCGACGTCAAGCGCGCCCTCCAGGAGCTTCCCGAGGACTTCCGGATCGCGGTGTACCTCGCGGACGTCGAGGGCTTCGCGTACAAGGAGGTCGCCGAGATCATGGGCACCCCCATCGGGACGGTCATGTCCCGGCTGCACAGAGGGCGGCGCCAGCTGCGTTCCCACCTCGAGGAGTACGCGGTGGACCGTGGTTTCCTCGCCGCGACCAGAGCCGCGGAGGCGTCGGCCGTCGCGTCGGGGTCGGCGGCGGGGGTCGAGCACAGGTGAGCGGGTCGGATCGAGGAGATCGGCAATGAGCGGCGGTCACGACAAGTCGGAGACGGACACCCCGTGCAGCGAGGTGCTCGACAAGCTGTACACCTACCTTGACGGTGAGCTGGCGGAGAGCGACTGCCCCGAGGTCAGGGCGCACCTGGACGGGTGCAGCCCCTGCCTGGACGAGTACGGTCTGGAAGAGGCCGTGAAGAAGCTCGTCGCCAAGCACTGCGGTTGCGATCCGGTCCCGCTGGACCTGCGTGACAAGGTCCTCGGGCGGCTCGCGGAGGCGCGCAACGAGCAGCTGGCCCGTGAGGCGAGGGCGGACTCCCCGGGGCGCCCGCCTGACACGGGTCCGATCCGTCGGCGGCCCCGGGCCGCCCGGGACGAGGTGGCGAAAGCTGGAATTCCAGCTTTCGCCACTTTTTGTGTATCCAGGGATGCTTGTTGTGTTCTGATGCGTTCTGGGCTATTTGTGTGCTTTTGTAGAAAGAGTTCGCCGCATCCCCCTGGACTCGGGGGTTTTGGTCACAGGGGTGCCGAGTTGGCGGTTCCTGAGGGGTTCGACACGCCCGATGCCTGGAATCGGTTTTCGGTCGTGACCGAGTCGGAATGAATTTCCTTGAACTTGTGAGAGACCGTTTCGATCGCTCACGATGGGTAGTCATGCCTGATGAGGTTGGCCGACCCCGCGTCCAGGATCGCCCGGGGCGCCGATGGTCCCCGGCGTCGCACCTGTGACCTATTGTCACTCTGTGTAACCATCTGGAATGACTAATTGAATTAGTAATTCCACGCTCCGGAACTTCACGTCCTCTCTGGCTTCGTCTCTGCCCTCGGTTCGGGTTGGGGGTAATCAGGATGGTGTCGTGGCCCGTTAAACTGGAGGCCTTATCCAACGAATAAGGTCATTTGCGCGGCGTGCCCGGTGGATGAGGGGGCATGCGCCACGGGGAGAAGGGGGTCGACGATGCTCGTCACCATGTTCGGTTCGATGATGTCCGCCGTTTTTGTGGCTTCCACTTTTACCGGATGGGCTTGGTGGTAGAACAGAACCGGTGAAACCATGACAGTCCGGTCGTCGTCGGTGGGGGTGAACGGGGGTGCGGGCTCTTCCTTGGGGCGCGCGTGTCTACGTCGGGATCATCGTTGTCAGTGCTGTCGCCATCATGCTCGTCGGTCCCTACGCGGGGATCGACCTGGGGACCCTGGTACTCATCGCGGTCCTCTTCGTCGTCGCGGAGTCGATAAGCACACACGTCGTCGTCGTCGACGTCAAGGAAGCCGGAATCTCACCGAGCTCGGCCGTGGCCCTGGCCGCCGTCGTGCTGGTGGGCCCGGCCGGGGCGGCCGTGGTCGGATTCGCCTCCTGCCTCGCGGTCCGCAGACAGGGCCTGGTGAAGCGAGCCTTCAACGGAGCCCAGTTCGCGCTGGCGGCCTACGTGGCCGGACAGGTCTACCTCCTGCTCGGAGGCACGGTGGGGGTGCCGGGGCAGTCCGACTTCCCCGGCATCGTCCTGCCGTACGTTGCCGCGGTCCTGACGCACACGCTGCTCAACTCGTTGCTCATCGGCGCGCTCATGTGGTGCCTGGGCGTCACCCGGCCCGCCGGTGCGGGGCCGATGCGCTGGCGCCCGCTGGCCGCCCTGGAGGTCGCCTCCGTGGGTTACCAGATGCTGGGCCTGGCGATCGCGGCCATCTGGGGCGCGGTGGGGATCATCGCCCCGCTCCTTGTCCTGCTTCCGCTGTTCATCGCGCGGTGGGTGTTCGGCCAGCAGACCGCCGAGGCGCGCGCGCACGAGGCCACCCTGGCCACCCTGTGCCAGGCCGTGGAGACGAAGGACTACTACACCCGGGGCCACTGCATGCGGGTGGCCGAGGGCTCCGCGATGATCGCCGCCGAGCTGGGCATGCCCGCCGAGCGCGTGCAGAAGATCCGGTACGCGGGGATGCTGCACGACATCGGCAAGCTCGGGGTGCCCACCAAGGTGCTCCAGAAGAACGGCAAGCTCACGGACGACGAGTACGCCGCGATCAAGCTGCACCCCACGCGCGGGTACGAGATCGTCCGCGAGATCAGCTTCCTGGACGAGGCCCTCGCGGGCATCCGGCACCACCACGAGCGCCTGGACGGGCGCGGCTACCCGATGGGGCTGGTGGGGATGGAGATCCCCGAGTCCGCCCGGATCATCAGCGTGGCCGACGTCTTCGACTGCCTCACCTCCACGCGTTCCTACCGCAAGGCGTGGTCCGTGGAGGACGCCATCACGGAGCTCCGGCGCTGCGCGGGCAGTCAGTTCGACCCCGGATGGTGGAGGCACTCGTCCGGGCCGTCACCCGCGAGGGATGGGAGACGCCGGACATCGCGGAGCCGCCGGGCGGTTGCTACGGCGCGTCCGGGACTCCGGAGTCCGGTGAGACGGACGCGACGGTGGCGTCCGCCCCGCAGCGGAGCGGAACCACGACGGTGGCCGAGTCCACGTCGGCGGCCGCGGTGACGGGGGCCAGGAGCGGTGATGACGCAGAGGCAGTCGGACGGGACTCCTCCCGGACCGCACCCCGGCGGCCCCGAGGGCGGGGCACTGGGCCACGAGCGTTCCTGGGGGCCGGTCTGGCGTACCGCGAGACCCTTCCGGGCCCTGCTCGTGGGCGGGGTGGGCGCCGCCTCCCTGGCCGCCCTGGTGTGGACCGCCGCGACCGGGTTCCACCAGCCTTACGTGGCGCTGGCCTTCTGCCTGGTCATCGCCGGTGGCGAACTGGCCAGGATCACCCTGCCCGGGCACCGGAGTCCGCGCCGATCGCCCTGGCCGGGGCGATCGCGTACGCCTTCCTGCTCAGTCTGGGCGGTGAGCCGATCCACCACACGGCCTGGCAGGTCGTGGCGGTGGTCGCCCTGGGGGTGGCCCTGGGCGAACTCCCCACGTGGCGGTGGGCCACGGCCCCCGGCTGGAGGACGTCGCGCGCAGGGTGCTCACCGCACTGCTGCTCGCCGTCGCCTTCCGGCCCCTGGTGGAGGCCCTGTCCCTGACGGGGCCCTCGGTCGTGGTCGCCCTGCTGATGACGGTCCTGGTCGCCCTGGCGTGGGCGCTGGACGTCGCGGTCTCCGCCGTGCTGCGCGCCGAACGGCTGCGCACCCGACTGGTCGTGGCCACGCGCGACGAGGCCCGCGCACAGGTGGCCACCGGGGGCGCGATCGCCTCCAGCGGCGTGCTGATCGCCCTGGCCTGCACGGTCACGGGTCTGGTCGGGCTGCTGGTCTTCCTCGCTCCGCTGCTGGTCTCACAGGTGGCCTTCCGCAGGCACGCCGAGGTGCGCCGCACCTACCTGGAGACGGTGCGGGCGCTGTCCCGGGTCACCGAGGTGGGCGGCTACGTGGAGAACGGCCACTCGCGGCGGGTCAGCCAGCTCTCCCACGGCATCGCCTGCGAACTGGGACTGGCCGAGGCGGAGCTGCTGGAACTGGAGTACGCGGCGCTGATGCACGACATCGGCCAGCTCTCCCTGCGCGAGCCCATCGCGGGCGGCGCCACCGTGCTCTCCTCACCGAGGGAGCAGCGCCGGATCGCGGAACTGGGTTCGGCCATCATCCGGGAGACCGGGGTGCTGGACAACGTGGCGGAGATGGTCCGCCGCCAGTGCGAGCCGCTGGCCGGTGACGGCGACGAGGGCGTGCCCCCGCTGGGCAGCCGCGTGATCAAGGTCGCCAACGCCTTTGACGACCTGGTCGGGGAGAACGGTGACGCCGAGCGCCGGGCCGCCGTCGTGGAGCGCCTGCGCATGGACACCGGCAGCGAGTACGACCCCCGGGTGGTCGACGCCCTCGCCTGCGTGCTCGCCCGCGGCTGACCGAGAGACCGCGGTGCTCGCGAGCCCCCGTGGTTCCGGTTGTCGCCCGGCACCCGCTCCCGTGCGGCGTCGGGTACCGCGTGGGCGGAACGCCGCCGACACGATCCTGGCGTCCCCGTGACCGCGTTCGGCGGTGACCCGTTCGGCCGGGTCCGCGACGGCCTCCGGCGTGAGGACGCGGTGGCCCACGGCGTCCCTCTCCAAGTGCGGGAGACAGCTCGCTGGACGGGGGCGGGGGCATCGTGGGGGCACCACTCCACGGCGGGAGACCGCACCGAGGGGTCGCCGCTCGGGGGCGCCCGGTGGCCGGGGGACTGTCGCGGTGGGCGGGGGCGGGGTCTCAGCCCCGGGGCGGACGCAGGCGCGTGACGAACTTGTAGCGGTCGCCACGGTAGAGCGATCGCACCCACTCCACCGGGTGCCCGTCGCCGTCGAAGCTGTGCTGGCAGTGCAGGACCAGGGGCAGGCCCACGTCCACGCCGAGCAGGCGGGCCTCGTTGGGGGTCGCGAGCACGGTCTCGATGGAGGCCTCCGCCTCCGCGAGGGAGACGTCGTAGGCGCTCGCGAGAGCCTCGTAGAGCGACGCGTAGCGGTCCAGCTGCCTCCGGAGCCCGGGAAAGCGTCGCGCGGCCAGGTGGGCCGTCTCGACGGCCATGGGCTCACCGTTGGCCAGCCGGAGCCGTTCGATCCGCAGCACGCGACCGCCGGAACGGATGGCGAGGAGCTCAGCGAGCTGGTCGTCCGCGTTGATGTAGCTCACGTCCAGGATGCGGGTGGCCGGGTGCAGGCCGTGCGCCCGCATCTCCTGGGTGTAGCTCGTCAGCTGGAGGATCTGGGCGACCTTGGGCTTGGCCACGAACGTGCCCTTGCCCTGGATGCGGAGCAGCCGACCCTCGACGACCATCTCGGTCAGGGCCTGGCGCACCGTGGTGCGCGAGGTGCCGAACTGGGTGGCCAGGGCGCGCTCGGGCGGGACCGGGTTCCCCGCCGGCATGGCCTCGATCAGCTCCAGCAGCTGCTTCTTGACCTGGTAGTACTTGGGCACTCTGGGGTTGCCGTCCAGTGTGTGCTGACCAGTCATCAGTCTCCTCCGCCGCGTTCCGCGCCCCGCCAGGACGTGGTCGGTGCGGCCGCCTTCCGGCCGTCGATTGGTGTGGACCACTGGTCGAGTGCGTGTCCCTTGAGTATGCACGGCTTCATGGGATGATTTGTGAGTGCCTCACCTCAGCGACCTCATTCGCCGCCACACGTCACTCAAGCAGGCGGACCTGGAGTGGATCCACTCGCTGGTCTCCGACTGGCAGCTCCTGGCCGACCTCTCCTTCGCGGACCTCGTGCTGTGGGTGCGCCTGCGGGAGGACGACGGATGGATCGCCATCGCGCAGATGCGACCCACCACCGGCCCGACCGCCTTCCAGGACGACCTGGTGGAGGCGGTGCTCCGGGACGACATGACCGATGTCACGTCCCGGACGGCGCCCCGGGTGGTCGGACGCCGCGCCCTGATCGACCGCGCCTGGAGCGAGGGCCGGATCTGCCGCGACGGCGACCCGGACTGGTCCGGCGGGGTCCCGGTGCGCGAGGAGACCATCCCGGTCCGCCGCGAGGGCAACCTCATCGCGGTCATCCAGCGCAGCACCAACCTCAGCTCGGCGCGCACGCCCAGCCGCCTGGAGCTCACCTACCTCCAGAGCGCGGGCGACCTCGCCCAGATGATCGCGGAGGGCGCCTTCCCGTTCAGCGACCAGGGACCGCTCATGGTCCGCTCGCCGAGGGTGGGCGACGGCCTGCTGCGCCTGGACCAGAACGGCGAGGTGGTCTACGCCAGCCCCAACGCGCTCTCGGCCTACCGTCGGCTGGGCCTGACCGCCGACCTCGTGGGTGCCCGCCTGGACCGCACCACGCTGGAGCTGGCCGCCCAGGGGAGGCCCGCGACGAGAACCTCACCTACACGGCGAGCGGGCGCGCTCCGCAGGAGGCCGAGGTCGAGGCGCGCGGGGTCACCGTGCAGCTGAGGGCCATACCGCTGGTGATCGACGGGGTGCGGATCGGCGCGCTGGTGATGGTCCGCGACGTCACCGAGCTGCGGCGGCGCGAGCGCGAGCTGATGACCAAGGACGCCACCATCCGGGAGATCCACCACCGGGTGAAGAACAACCTCCAGACGGTGGCGGCTCTGCTGCGGCTCCAGTCGCGGCGCCTGGACATCCCCGAGGCGCGGGCGGCCCTGGACGAGGCGGTCGGCCGGGTGGGGTCGATCGCGATCGTGCACGAGATGCTCTCGCACACCCCGGACGAGGTGGTCGACTTCGACGACATCGCCGACCGGGTGATGCAGATGGCGGCGGAGGTGTCCTCGACGGGGCAGGCGGTGGTGCCCAGGCGCGACGGCCACTTCGGGCTGTTGAACGCGCTGGTGGCCACGCCGCTGTCGATGGTGCTGGCGGAACTGGTGCAGAACGCGGTGGAGCACGGCCTGGGGCAGGGCCCGGGGCTGATCGAGGTGCGGGTCCGCCGGTTCGACACCGGCCCGGCCCACCCGGGGCCGAGCAGCCTGGAGTTGGCCGTCTCCGACGACGGTGGCGGTCTGCCGGAGGACTTCGACCTGGAGGGCACCACGAGCCTGGGTCTGCAGATCGTGCGGACCCTGATCGTGGGCGAGCTCGGGGGGACCCTGGCGATCAAGCCGAAGGACGCTGGCGGGACCGAGGTGGCGATCAGCCTGCCCCTGGAGCACGAGGAGCGCGAGGTTCCCTGAGGGGGCGAGGGGCGGGGGCGTCGCTTCCGGCCCGGCCTCCCGCGCCGGGGATGTGACTCCCCGCCGCGCCCGCGGGGTCGTCGTTCAGCCGGGGCGGGTGGTCAGCTGCGGACCATGGGGCGCAGCGCGGTGCCGCGGCGCTTGATACGGCGTCGTTCCTCTTCCGAGGTGCCTCCCCAGACGCCGCCGTCCTGGCCGCTCTCCAGCGCCCACTTCAGACACGCGGAGCTGACCGGGCAGCGCTGACAGACCGCCTTGGCCTCCTCGATCTGGATCAGTGCGGGGCCGTGGTCGCCGATGGGGAAGAAGAGTTCGGGGTCTTCGTCACGGCAGGCTGCGTCATGGCGCCAGTCCATGCGGTCACTCCTCACAGTGAGGCGATCATTTGTGAAGCTTTTCACGATCGGAATGTGCAAGGGCGCCCGGCGGAGGGGTCCACCGGAGGGTCGTCAAGGCCGAGGTAAGTGAGGTTTCACCCCACGGCCACGTGGGAAGCGCCCAAATTAACTCGCCCGTAACTCGCGGCGATAACTTGAGCGTGACAGGAACGCCGGAGGCACGCAAGAGTGCCCGAGGCCAAAGGTCCTGTTCGGCGTGTCGGGTGCGTCACAGTCGCTGGGAATGGCGGCTTTCGACGTTATTAACAGAAGATTCGTAATGCCTTCGGTACCGAGTGGAAGTTGACCTCTTCACGCTCCCCCAGGTATTCACCGTCGATTTGGAAGGCCCGGGGATGGGACGACGAGATGCGCAGCGAGGCCTGGTCGTGCCAGGTCACGTAGCCGTCCCCACGTGCGGGAAGGCCCTTCGGGAAGAACATTTGGGAAAGAACCCAGCCAGTCAGCGCGTGCGAGGACTGGGTCAGCGCGAATGCGTCCAGGCCCAGCTCGAATCGTGAGGCCGGGGTGGGCTGAAGTGGCAGCGCTCCCGCGTACGTCCAGGGAGTCGTGTTGGTGACCAGCGCGAAATAGACGTCCTCCAGGGACCTTCCGTCGTTGGACACGCTCAGTGACGGATCGCGGATATCCCCTCGGAAGAACAGCTTTACCGCCGTCTCCGCGTACAGCGCCGGAGTGGCCTTGCGGCCGTTGCCGCGTTCCTGCTCCACCTGCTGCACCACATCGGCGTCCCAGCCGAAACCCGCGCAGAAAGTGAAGTAACGGTCGTCCTGGTCGCCGGTGATCCGGCCCAGCCCGATCTCGCGCTCACGTCCGGCCCGGATCGCCTCCAGGACCGCGCCGGTCGCCTCGACCGGGTCGCCGGGGACCCCCAGGGAGCGGATGAAGACGTTCGCGCTTCCGCCCGGGATGACGGCGTACCGGGGGCGGGGCAGGCCCTCCGGGGTGGTGAGGAGCCCGTTGACGACCTCGTTGACGGTGCCGTCACCGCCCAGGCTCAACACGAGTTCGTACCCGTCGGCGGCGGCGCCCCGCGCCAGCTCGCGCGCGTGGTCGCGGTAGGCGGTCTCGACGGGGGTGACGTCCAGCTCGGAGGCCAGGGCGGCCAGGATCACCTCGCGGGAGCGGGAGGTGGTCGTGGTCGCCTGGGGGTTCACGATGAATAGGGCTCGCACCCGCCCAGTCTAGGGCGTGTTCCTTGGATCATCCCGCGCTCGCGTTGATGGCGGCTCCCCCCGCAGGTGGAAGCATCCACGGGAACACGCCCCGGGCGTGCGGTGCGTGTGAGGGGGAGCGGACGGGAGCCAGAGGAGCGCGCGTCACGCGGTGTGGGGCTGGCCGGGCGTCGGGAGGGCACCCGAGGGGCGGGCCGGAGAGGGGACACCGGGAGCGCGTATAGGCTCGTCGGGTGTCTTCGCGTCCCTTCACCATCGTCATCGCCGCCGTGCTGGAGGCCCTGATCGGGCTGGTCTCGGCGGTCGCCGGAATCTACAGCCTGTACACCGCGATCGCCGGGCGGGCCACCGATCCGGTCTCCTCGGCACTCCCGCTCACCGTGATCGGTGTCGGGGTCGGCGCGCTGCTCGTCTTCGTCGCGTACGGGCTCTGGAACCTGCGCGACTGGGCCCGCACCCCGGTGGTCGTCACCCAGATCTTCATGGCCGTGGTGGCGTACTACATGTACACGGGGAGCAGTACGTGATCTGCGCCGTCATGCTCGCCGTGGCGGTGGCCGCGGCGGCCGCCGTCCTGGCGCCGCCGACGACCGCGGTGCTGTTCTCCGACACCGAGGGGCGCCGGTAACGGTCACCGCGGCCGTCGGCCGCGCACCGGTCAGTCGTCCGTGGTGAGCGCCTGACGCAGTTGGGCCAGGGTGCGCGCGAGCAGACGCGACACGTGCATCTGGGAGATCCCGAGCTCCTGGGCGATCTGCGACTGCGTCATGTTCCCGAAGAAGCGCAGCAGCAGGATGCGCTTCTCCCGGGGCGGCAGCTGCTCCAGGAGCGGCTTCAGTGACTCCCGGTACTCCACGCCCTCCAGGGACTCGTCGACGATCCCCAGGGAGTCGGCCACCGCCGGGGCGTCCTCGTCCCCGCTGTCGGGGGCGTCCAACGACACCGTCGAGTAGGCGTTGGCGGACTCCAGGCCCTCCAGCACCTCCTCCTCGGTCATCTGGAGGTGCGCGGCCAGTTCCGCGACGGTGGGGAGCGCCCCTCGCGCTGCGACAGGTCGCTGACCGCCTTGGTCAGCGAGAGCTTCAGCTCCTGGAGACGGCGCGGTACCCGCACCGCCCAGCCCTTGTCCCGGAAGTGGCGCTTGATCTCACCGACGATCGTGGGGTCGCGTACGTGGAGAACTCCACCCCGCGCTCCAGATCGAACCGGTCGATGGACTTGATCAGCCCGATCGTGGCCACCTGCGTGAGGTCGTCCAGCCACTCGCCCCTGTTACGGAACCTGCGGGCCAGGTACTCCACCAAGGGCAGGTGGAGCTCGACCAGTTCGTCGCGGATCGCCCTGCGCTCGGGCGCGTCCGCGTCGAGGTCGTTAAGGCGCTCGAACAACTCTCTCGCGCGCGCCCGGTCGGGCACCGCGTGCTCGGTCTTCGCTGTCAGAGCGGGCCCCCTTTCGCTCACGCCGGCTCCAGGGCGCCACGGCGTTTGTACAGGACGATGTAGACGCGGTCGTCCGGACCGACGCCCGCGTCGACATCCCCGGCGAGAGCGGAGAGCACGGTCCAGGCGAAGGTGTCACGTGCGGGCAGGCGTCCGTCCGCCGTCATCACCGAGACCGAGATGCGCATCCCGTCGGGGGTGAGTTCGAATTCCGTGGTCAGTTCTGTGCCGGGAAGCGCCTGGGAGAGGAGCATCGCGCAGGCCTCGTCAACCCCGATCCTCAGGTCCTCGATCTCGTCGAGGGTGAAGTCGAGTCGGGCGGCCAGCCCTGCCGTCGCCGTGCGCAGGACAGACAGATAAGCGCTGTCGGCGGGCATGTTGACGGTGACAGCGTCGCGTACACCGGTGGCGTCGGCCGTGGGCACAGCGGTTTCTTCGGTCACGTCCCTCCTTCGGGGGCGAGGTTGCCGCTTGAGAGCAATGTATCTCGTTTCACCCTGCCACTGACGCAGGGAGAAGGGATCGTGTCCAGCCCTCGGAGGGCGAACACGAGACGAATGGTCCGCCCGGGCCCCTCGCGGAAGCCAGTGCGGTCAGCGCGTCGCCGTCCGGGCGACGGACCGTCAACACATCCCTGGGGGCGTTCCCAGGGTACGCGCCGCGTCGGCGGGGCGCCGACGACCTCAGCGGGGCCGGTGCGCGACCACCCGTTCCACCATGCCCATCATCAGCCGGTCGTGGTGTCCCACCTCGAACCCGACCTCCTCCGCGACGGCGCGGGGCAGCCTGCGCGGGTGCTTGCGCAGGCGTTCACGCAGCCGGAACGGGAACCGCGTGTACTCGATGTGGTCGACCAGCAGCAGACGCCCGCCGGGGACCAGGACACGGTGCATCTCCGCCAGGGCGCGCCCCTGGTCGGGGATCGTGCAGAGCGCGAGCGCGCACAGGACGGTGTCGAACGACTGGTCCGCGAAGGCGAGCCGCTGGGCGTCGCCCTCCACCAGGTGCACCAGGCGGCCCTGTTCCTCGGCCCTCTCCCCGGCCCGCGCGAGCATGGCGGGGCTCAGGTCCACCCCCGTGAGCATGACCTGCGGCGGGTAGTACTCCAGGTTGATCCCGGTGCCCACGGCCACTTCGAGGGTGCGCCCCCGCGCGCCGCCGCACAGCAGCCGACGCGTGCGGCGGATACTCGACGGTTCCAGCCGTGATCCGGTGTCGTAACCTCCCGCCCTCTTCTCCCACAGCTCGCGAACCTTCTCCGTACGCGCGTCCATGCCTCTCCCCGGGCAGGTGGATGTCACGTGACGACTCTGGGGGCGGGAGCCCCCGGGGTCAAGGGCATCGGGAGCACGTCCCCGTGAACCGGGACACGACGGCGCCCCGTGACCCCGGTGTCCGGGTCACGGGGCGCGGAGAGCGTCGGTCACAGGACCTTGGAGAGGAAGGCCTGGGTGCGCTCGTGCTGGGGGTTGGTCAGGACGTCGGCGGGGGTGCCGGACTCCACGACGACGCCGTCGTCCATGAAGACCAGGGAGTCCCCGACCTCGCGGGCGAAACCCATCTCGTGGGTGACCACGACCATGGTCATGCCGCCCCGGGCGAGGTCGCGCATGACGTCCAGGACCTCACCCACCAGCTCCGGGTCCAGCGCGCTGGTGGGCTCGTCGAACAGCATCAGCGACGGCTCCATGGCCAGGGCGCGGGCGATCGCCACGCGCTGCTGCTGGCCGCCGGAGAGCTGTTCGGGGTAGGCGTCCGCCTTGTCCGGCAGGCCGACCCGCTCCAGCAGCTCCCGGGCGCGTTCGGTGGCCTCGGCCCGGGGCACCTTCTTGACCTGCACCGGGGCCTCGATGATGTTGCCCAGCACCGTCAGGTGCGGGAACAGGTTGAAACGCTGGAAGACCATCCCGATGTCGCTGCGCTGCGCGGCGATCTCGGTGTCGCGCAGCTCGTACAGGCGCCCGCGCTTCTGCCGGTAGCCCATGAGCTCGCCGTTGACCCACAGGCGCCCCGCGGTCAGCTTCTCCAGGTGGTTGACGCAGCGCAGGAACGTGGACTTGCCCGACCCCGAGGGGCCGACCACGCACATGACCTCGCCGCGCTTGACCTGGAGGTCGATGCCCTTGAGCACCTCCAGGCGCCCGAAACTCTTGTGGACGTTCTCGGCCACGACGAGGGCGTCCGCGGGCAGTTCGGTGCCCTCGGCGGTCTCCACGACGCCGTGGTCCTTGGTCTGGTCGGCCATCAGTGCGCCCCTCCCACGATGCTCTGCCGGACCCCGCGCCCGCTCCGGTTGAACCTGCGTTCGATGAAGTACTGGCCCACCATCAGGACGCTGGTGATGGCCAGGTACCACAGGCACGCGGCCACCAGCATCGGGAAGATCTGGTAGCTCCGGGTGCCGATGGCCTGGAGCTGGTAGAAGAGCTCGATGGTCACCGGTACGTAGGCGAGCAGCGCCGTGTCCTTGAGCATGGCGATGGTCTCGTTGCCGGTCGGCGGGATGACCACCCGCATCGCCTGCGGCAGGGTGATCCGCCGCATGATCCGGCTCCGGCTCATGCCGAGCGCCTGCGCCGCCTCGGTCTGGCCCTTGTCCACGGACTGGAGGCCCGCGCGGATGATCTCGGCCATGTAGGCGCCCTCGGACAGCGAGAGGGCGAGGAGGCCCGCCGTGTAGCCGGTCAGGAGGGTGCGGGCGTCGATCTCGAAGAAGCGGGCGTCGCCCTCCAGACCCAGCCACGGCATCCAGTAGTTGTCGAACGGCAGCCCGATGTGGATGGTCGAGTACAGGATGGCGATGTTGCCGAAGAGGACCGCCAGCACGAGCCGGGGCACTCCGCGGAAGAACCACGTGTACAGCCAGGAGACCGTGACCAGCACGGGGTTACCGGACAGGCGCATCACCGCGAGGATGACGCCGAGGAGGACACCGATGACCATCGACAGCACGGTCGCGCTCAGGGTGACCCACACGCCCCGCAGCACGGGGTCGGAGAACATGTTGTCGAACATGAACGGCCAGTTGAACGCGGGGTTCGTGAACAGCATGTGCACGAACATCGCGGCGAGGACCAGGATGATCCCGGCGGCCACCCACCGTTCGGGGTACCGGACGGGGACGGCGGTGATCGGTGCGGCCGAACGGCCCGGGGTCGGTTCCTTCGACCCCGGGCCGCCCACCGGTTCGCTCGGTGAGGTCACAGTCAGACTTTCGCTTGGTGTACGGACGTGCGCGGGACCCTAGACGGCCGGGTTGACCTCGGCCTCTTCGAGGGCTCCGCCCTCGATGCCCCACTCCGCGAGGACCTCCTCGTAGGAGCCGTCCTCGATGATGGAGTTGAAGGCCGCGGCGACGGCCTCGGAGAGCTCCTCCTGCTCCTGGTTGACGACGACGCCGTAGGGCGCCGCGTCGTACTGCTCACCGATGAACTCCAGCTGCTCGCCGGTCTGCTGGAGCGCGTAGAGGGCGGTCGGCAGGTCGGCCAGGGAGGCGTCGTTCAGGCCGGAGACGATGGTCTCGGTGGCCTGGGGCTGGGTCTGGAACTTCTCGATGGTGATGGCCTCCTCGCCCGCCTCGACACAGGCCTCGCTGCGGGCCTCGATGTCGGTGTCGTGGGTGGTGCCCGTCTGCACGGCGATGCGCAGGCCGCACGCGTTGTCCGGGTCGACGCCGTCGGGGTTGCCCGCCGGGGCGAACCACTGGGTGCCGGAGGAGAAGTAGCTGACCATGTTCACCGCCTCCATGCGCTCCTCCGTGACGGTGAAGGAGGAGGCGCCGAGGTCGTAGGTGCCGGTGTCGACGCCGATGATGATCGAGTCGAAGGTGGTGGGCTCCCAGTTGGCCTCCAGGCCGAGCTTGCCCAGCGCCGCCTCGATGAGGTCGACGTTGAAGCCGAGCACGGTCTCGCCGTCCTCGTCCAGGTACTCGCCGGGCGGGTAGGAGGCCTCGACGCCGATGGTGACGGAACCGGCCTCGGCCACCGCGTCGGGCAGCAGCGCGGCCAGCTCCTCGTCGACGGCCACGTCGGGGGCCTGGGGGCGTCCGCGTCCTCGGAGGCCCCCTCGCCGTTGCCGCAAGCCGCCAGGGCCAGGACGCCGGCCGTTGCGAGGGCGGTGAGGTAGGTCCGGGGCTCGGACAGGGGCTTGCGCAGGGCCATGGTGGGTCTCCTTCGGGGAGCACGGAGTGCCTGGTCGAGGGTGGGTCCGCGCCCTCGCGGGACCGACCAGTGGTGATATGGGATGGATGCGGCGCCATGGGCGACACGTCGGTGACGTTCCATTCTGTCGACCCGCGATTTTCCTCCGGTCACCGTTGTGAGAGAATTGCGTAACGGGTCATCCCCGTGAGATGCGGACGCGCAGTACTCGTATAAGAGTCCGGCGAAGACCATCCCTCCCGGCGCACACCCGGTCATGGCCGACCGGTGCCGACGAGGGCCCCCTGGCACCCTGACGTCTTCGCGCGCGCTCCGTGGCCCACCGTCCACGTCATGGCCGACGCGGACGTACAGCAGACCGAGGGGTTTGAGTAGTGACCACCTTTTCTTCGCGTACCCAGAACACGTCCCCGCTGGACGAGGACCCGGCCTTCGCCATGCACCGTGGCGGAAAGCTGCACGTGACCTCCTCCGTGGACGTGAGCGACCAGGAGGGCCTGTCCCTCGCCTACACCCCCGGTGTCGCCCGTGTCTGCGACGCCATCGCCGAGAACGCCGAGCTGGTCGAGACCTACACCTGGAAGAGCAACCTGGTCGCCGTCGTCACCGACGGCACCGCGGTGCTCGGCCTGGGCAACATCGGCCCGGAGGCCTCCCTGCCGGTCATGGAGGGCAAGTCGCTGCTGTTCAAGCAGTTCGCGGACGTCGACTCCGTGCCGATCGCGCTCAACTGCACCGACGCCGACGAGATCGTCGAGACCGTCGTGCGCATGTCGCCGTCCTTCGGCGGCGTCAACCTGGAGGACATCTCCGCGCCGCGCTGCTTCGAGATCGAGGCCAAGCTGCGTGAGCGCCTGGACATCCCGGTCTTCCACGACGACCAGCACGGCACGGCCATCGTGACCGTCGCGGCGATGCACAACGCCGCCCGCCTCACCGGCCGCACCCTGGCCGACCTGCGCGTGGTCGTCTCCGGCGCGGGCGCCGCCGGGGTCGCCGTCACCAAGATGCTCATCGACGGCGGGATCGGTGACATCGCCGTGGCCGACTCCAAGGGCATCATCCACCAGGGCCGCGAGGGCCTGACGCCGGTCAAGCAGGAGCTGGCCGAGATCAGCAACAGGGCCGGGCTCCAGGGCTCCATCGAGAGCGCGCTCAGGGGCGCCGACGTGTTCGTCGGCCTGTCCGCCGGTGAGGTCCCCGAGTCGGTCGTGGCCACGATGGCCGAGAACGCCGTCATCTTCGCTATGGCCAACCCCAACCCGGAGGTGCACCCGGACGTCGCCCGCAGGTACGCGAGCGTCGTCGCCACCGGGCGCAGCGACTTCCCGAACCAGATCAACAACGTGCTGGCCTTTCCGGGTGTCTTCCGTGGCGCCTTCGACGTCCAGGCCACCGACATCACCGAGAACATGAAGCTGGCCGCCGCCAAGGCGCTGGCCGAGCTGGTCGGTGACGACCTCAGTGCCGACTACGTGATTCCCAGTCCCTTCGACGAGCGGGTGGTCCCGGCGGTCTCCGCCGCCGTCGCCGCCCAGGCCCGCGAGGACGGCGTCGCCCGACGCTAGGTCGTGGCACAGGACGGGGCCCGGAGACCGCGCGGTCTCCGGGCCCCGTCGCGGTGGGGCCAGGTCCACCGGGAGCCGGGGTGACACGGGTACCCGGAAGCGGGGAGCGGGCCAGTGCCCGGGAGGGGGCCGCGTCCGTAGGTTCTCCAGGGACATCCCGCGCCGCCTGCGGCCACACGACCCCCTGGACACCCCGTGAACGCTCTCTCCCCAGCCCCGCCCGCCCTCCGTGCGGGCGGTACCGCCCGTCGGATCGCGACGGCGTCGGCGGTCGTGCTCGCCGCCGTCTCGGCGCTGCTGCTGACACCCCGGCCCTACGAACTGTCCGCCGCGACCAGCGGGGACGCGGAGCTCGCCGCGCTGGTGCGGCAGGGGATCGACGACACCACCGGCTTCCACGGGCTGTCCGTGGCCGTCGTCGAACCCGGCCCCGAGGGGGACCTCCGGGTACGCTCCGCCGGGCTCGGAGAACAGGGGGACCGGGGTGAGACGGTGGACGGGCGCACCCCGTTCGGCTCCGCCTCGGTCGCCAAGGTCCTGCCCGGGATGCTGCTGGCCGACATGGTCGACCGCGACGAGGTCGGCCTGGACACCACGGTCGGGGAGCTGCTGCCCGACCTCGGTTTCACGGACCCGGCGGTCGCCGCCCTCACCGTGGAGGAGCTGGCCACCCACACCTCGGGGCTGTCCCGCGAGGACACGACCCCGCCGCAGACTCTCTGGCAGTTCGCCGCCAAACGGCACCCCTCCCCGCCCACGTCGGTCGACGGGTTCCTGCGGACCACGGCGGAGGACGCCGTGGTCGACCCCGCGCTGAGGGGTGCCAACCACTACTCCAACACCGGCTTCTCCCTGCTCGGGCACGCACTGGCGGAACACCTGGAGACCACCTACGCGGACCTCGTCCGGGAGCGGATCCTCGACCCACTGGGCATGGCGGACACCGAGGTGTGGACCCGGGTGGGCGGAGAGGTGCCCGACCCCCGTGTGCACGACGCGGACCGGGGGCGCCCGATCGAGCTGGACCGCTGGTCGGCCCACGGGCCTCAGGGCGGGGTGACCACGACCGCGCACGACCTCGGCCTCCTCCTGGCCGCCATGATGGACGGCTCGGCGCCCGGAGCGTGGTCGGCCGAGCCGATCGCGCCCGGCGACGTCGACCGCCGCGAGCAGGGACTCGGGTGGTACGTGGAGACCCTCGGCGGCCGGGCGATCACCTCCCACGGCGGCAACGCCACCACCAACGGGCACACCGCCTGGATCGGCTGGTCCGGTGACCGGGGCGCCGTCGTCCTGTCCAACACCCACCGGTTCAGCGAGGACGTCGGGATCCGGCTCCTGGGGGTGGACCAACCGAGTCCCGACAACGCGGCGGGGAGCGGGTGTACTCGGCGGCCACGGTGGCGTTGACCCTGCTCCCGGTGCTGGCATGGCTGGGCTTCGCGGCACGCCGCCGCCCGGGACGCTGGGTGCGCCGTCCCGCGGACCGCCTCGGTGCGGTGTCCCACGGGACCGTGGCGGTCGCCCTGCTCGCCTACGCCCACGCGGCGGGCTTCTGGCACCTGGTCTCGCCGTGGGTGTGGACCACGGGCGCGGGCCTGGCCGTGGCGGCGGTGCTGGTGAGCGTCCACCGGTGGGAGCGGCTGCCGGTCGCACGCGGGCCACGGCCCTGGGCGCGCTGGCTGTCCACGGCCCCGCCCGCGCTGGCCGGGTTGGTCCTGCTGGTGGCCCTGGCCCTCGTGTGAGCGCCCGGGGCCCTCACAGCAGTTCGGCGGGGAGCCGAACTCCTCGGTGAGCAGGGCGAAGGCCGTGCGCAGGTCAGCCAGGGCGGCGTCCGGGGTGTCCCCCTCGCCGTGGGCGGAGACCCCCGCGCGGAGCACGGCGCGGGCGCACCAGACCCCGTCCTCGTCCTGCTCGATCGTGTACGGAACCAACACGGGGTTCCTCCTCCTTCGCCGACCCGCGTGCACGGAGGGGCCCGGAGGACCACGCCCCCGCGCGGTCCTCCGGGCCCCGTGCCGGGCCGGTCTCGGTCAGTCCTTCTTCTGGTCGTCCTCGCCGGTGGCGGTGGACCAGGGGTCCCCGCCGGAGGGCGGCATCGGTCGGGCCTCCGGTTCCGGCCCGGGGTCGGGCGCGGTCTCCGGTTCGGCCTCGGGCCGGTCAGCGGCCCCGGACCCGTCGGAGGACGCGGGGCCCTCCTCGCGGTCGGGCGGCCCCCAACGGCCCATGTCGCGTCGGATCACCTCGACGGTGTCGTCGAGGATGCGGCGCAGGTCGTTGCTGGCGGACTCGCCCACCTGTCCGGCCCCGCGCACCATGTCACGGACCTTCACGGAGAAGTCCCGCAGGGCGTGCTCGAACTCGGAGCGGTCCGGCCCGCCGGGCTTCGGCCCGTCGTCGGAGTCGGTGCCGGAGCAGGAACGCTCCGAGCCCCCGGACTCTCCGCGGCCTCCCCAGGCCGCGCCGAAGGCCCCGAACCCCTGGGCGAACCGCTCCCATTCACGGGCCCAGACACCGTTGTCGTCCCGGTCCCGGTCCCGGTCCTCGGACTCCGTCCGCCGCTCACCGCCGGAACCCTCACGGCGTCCCTCACCCGAGGCGAACTTGAGTTCGTCGCGCAGCGAGCTGATCGTCTCGCGGACGTCCTGCTTCACGGCGCGGGCGATGTCGCGGACCGAGTCGGTGATCTCCCTCTCCAGGTCGTCCAGGTCGCTCTCGCGGGCCCGCAGCTCCTCGCGCCCCTTGTCGGTGAGGCTGTAGACCTTGCGGCCGCCCTTCTCGGTGTGCGTGACCAGCCCCTCCTCCTCCAGCCGCGCGAGCCGGGGGTAGATGGTGCCGGGAGAGGGCGAGTACACGCCGAGGAAGCGGTCCCGGAGCAGACTGATGATCTCGTAGCCGTGGCGCGGGCTCTCGTCCAGCAGTTTGAGCAGGTAGAGCCGGAGTCTGCCGTGGCCGAAGACGGTGCTCATTCGGAGGCCCCCTCGGGGATCGCGGCCGGGGCCTCGGGCGCGCGCCGCAGCAGCGCGGTCCGCCCGGACACGGTGTTGACACTGATGGAGGCCGGGTCGACGCCCACGCCGATCTTGCCGGTCAGGGCGGTGCGGGCCGGGGCGCTGCGGCGGTCCAGACCGAAGTCCGAGTCCACCTTGCCGGTGACGGTGCGCAGCTCGACGGAGGCCGAGGTCTCCGAGGGCACCCGCAGGGCCACCTCGCCGGAGACCGTGGTCACCCGGACCCGGGCGGAGGCCGCGAGGTCGGTGTCCACGAGTACGTGGCCGGAGGCGGTCTTGGCGCGGAGCTCGGCCAGGCGGCCACCGGCCACGGCCAGCTGTCCGCTGGCACTGTTGAAGGAGAGGGTGCCGCCCGGGGTGCGTACGGAGGCGTTGGCGGAGGCCGTGTTGACCTCGGTCTCCCCGGAGACGCCGTCCAGCGTGACCTCGCCGGTGGCGGTGCGCACACGGGTGCGGGAGGTCAGGCCCGCCACGACCACCGGGGCCCCGGCCGTGGTGACCTCGACCGGGCAGTCACGGGGGACCCGGAGGTCGACCGTGGCCCGTCGCGAGGCGATGTTGCGGTACCGCCCCAGCTGGATGGGCTTGAGCCGGTCCAGCAGCCCCTGACCGGTGAGGTCCTGGTAGTGGATGGTGAGGATGCCCGCCTCCTGGGTGACCTCCAGGGGCTCGCCCTCGATCTCGGAGATCTCGAAGGTGACCGGGTCGTCCGTCGGGATGATGTTGACCTGTCCGCTGACGATGCGCACCTTGAGGGCGACGATGCCGTCCAGGGTGTGGGTCGTCGGACTGTCGATGGACCAACGTGCCATCGTGGATCCCTTCCGCTCGCTCTCGATGACTTCACGATATGTCGCGAGTCGGCCGAACTCAAGATATGTCGCGGATTTCAGGGTCGTGTCAGGGACGGTTCGGGGTCGGACCCGGGAACGGCCGAGGGGCCCGGGTCGGTGAAGACCCGGGCCCCTCGGCCGGATGACGCCGCTCGGCGCGGCTCCGCGTGACTACTCCTCGTCCTCGTCGTCCAACCGGGCCAACCAGGTGGCCAGGCGTTCGACGGGGGTCTCGAACTCGGGGTTGACGTCGGTGAACACCCGCAGCTGCTCGGCGAGCCAGGCGAAGCTGACCTCCTCCTCGCCGCGGCGGTTCTCCAACTCCTCGATCCCGCGATCGGTGTAGTACATGGAACCGGTCCTATTCCGCGGGCGGGAACACCGTGTCCACCAGGGCACGCTGCTCGGCCTCGTGGCGCTTGGCCGAACCGGCCGCGGGCGCGGAGGAGGCCGGACGCGAGATCCGGGTGAACGGGCGGTCGAGCTGCTCGGAGAAGACCAGCGCGACGAAGGGCCACGGACCCATGTTCGCGGGCTCCTCCTGGACCCACAGGACCTCGCCCGCGTTCGGGTAGGCCTTGAGCTGCTCGCGGATCTCCTCGATCGGCAGCGGGTAGAGCCGCTCCGCCCGGATGATGGCGGTGTGCTTGTCACCGCTCTTGCGGCGGGCCGCGTCCAGGTCGTAGTAGATCTTGCCCGAGCAGATGACCACGCGACGGACCTTGTCCGCCGAGATCGAGTCGTCCCCGATCAGCGGCTGGAAGTGGCCCGACGTGAAGTCGTCGGTGGCCGAGGTCGCGGCCTTCAGGCGCAGCAGCGACTTGGGCGTGAACACCACGAGCGGACGCTCGAACGGCGACTTCGCCTGCCAGCGCAGCAGGTGGAAGTAGCTCGCCGGGGTGCTCGGCATCGCGACGGTCATGTTCTCCTGAGCGCACTGCTGCAGGAACCGCTCGATGCGGGCCGAGGAGTGGTCCGGGCCCTGGCCCTCGTAGCCGTGCGGGAGCAGCATGGTGACGCTGGAGCGCTGGCCCCACTTCTGCTCGCCCGCGCTGATGTACTCGTCGATGACGGTCTGCGCGCCGTTGACGAAGTCACCGAACTGCGCCTCCCACATGACCAGCGCGTTCGGCCGGGTCAGCGAGTAGCCGTACTCGAAGCCCAGCGCCGCGTACTCGCTGAGCAGCGAGTCGTGCACGAGGAACTTCGTGGTCCCGTTGTCGAACTGCTTGAGCGGCGTGTACGTCTCGCCGGTCTCGCGGTCCATGAGCGAGGCGTGGCGCTGACCGAAGGTGCCGCGACGGCTGTCCTGGCCGATCAGACGGACCGGGTGGTCGTCCAGCAGCAGGGAGCCGAAGGCCAGCAGCTCACCGGTGGCCCAGTCGACGGCGTCGGTCTCGACCATCGTGGCGCGACGGGTCAGCTGGGGCGCCAGCCGCGGGTGCGGCGTGAAGCCCTCGGGCATCGTCACCTGGGTGTCGATCACCCGCTTGACCGTCTCGGTGCTGATGGCGGTCTCGACCTTGGAGTGGTCCAGACGCGCCTCGGTGAACACCTCGGGCTTGACCACGGCGCCCGGCTCGATCGGCTTCTTCTCGACCTCGCGGGTCTCGGTGAAGGCCCTCTCCAGCTCGGACTGGTAGTCGCGCAGGGCCTGCTCGGCCTCCTCCACCGTGATGTCGCCGCGCCCGATGAGGGACTCGGTGAACAGCTTGCGGGTGGAGCGCTTGGCGTCGATGACGTCGTACATGAGGGGCTGGGTGAACGCGGGGTTGTCGCCCTCGTTGTGCCCACGGCGCCGGTAGCAGACGAGGTCGATGACGACGTCCTTGTTGAACGCCTGACGGTAGGCGAAGGCCAGGTGGGCGACCCGGACCACGGCCTCGGGGTCGTCCCCGTTGACGTGGAAGATCGGCGCCTGGACCATCCGCGCGACGTCGGTGGCGTACACGCTGGAGCGGCTGTCGGTCGGCGAGGTGGTGAAGCCGACCTGGTTGTTCACGATGACGTGGACCGTGCCACCGGTGCGGTAACCCCGCAGCTGGGACAGGTTCAGCGTCTCGGCCACCACGCCCTGACCGGCGAAGGCCGCGTCACCGTGGATGAGGATGGGCAGCACGGTGAAGCCGTGCGGGCCCTTGTCCAGCACGTCCTGCTTGGCGCGGACGATGCCCTCGGCGACCGGGTTGACCGTCTCCAGGTGGGACGGGTTGGCGGCCAGCGAGATCTCGATGGACTCGCCGTCACGGGTCTGGAAGGTGCCCGCGGTGCCCAGGTGGTACTTGACGTCACCGGAGCCGTGCGCGCTGCGCGGGTCGAGGTTGCCCTCGAACTCACCGAAGATCTGCCCGTAGGACTTGCCGCAGATGTTGGCGAGGACGTTCAGGCGACCGCGGTGGGCCATGCCGATGACGGCCTCGTCCAGCTCGGCCTTGGCGGCCTTGGAGATCACGCCGTCCAGCAGCGGGATCAGCGACTCGCCGCCCTCCAGGGAGAAGCGCTTCTGACCGACGTACTTGGTCTGGAGGAAGGTCTCGAACGCCTCGGCGCTGTTGAGGCGGTGCAGGATGTGCAGCTGCTCGTCACGGTCGAGCTTCTCGTGCTCGCGCTCGACGTGCGACTGGATCCACTCCCGCTCCTCCGGGCTCTGGATGTGCATGTACTCGATACCCACCGTGCGGCAGTAGGTGTCGCGCAGCACCCCAGCACGTCGCGCAGCTTCATGACCTGCTTGCCGCCGAAGCCCCCGGTGGGGAACTCGCGGTCCAGGTCCCAGAGGGTCAGGCCGTGCTCCAGCACGTCCAGGTCCGGGTGCTTGCGCTGCTCGTGGTCGAGCGGGTTGGTGTCGGCCATGAGGTGGCCGCGCACGCGGTAGGCGTGGATCAGCTCCTGGACCCGGGTGGTCTTGTCGAGCTGGGTCGCCTTGTTGACGTGGATGTCCTGGACCCAGCGGACCGGCTCGTACGGGATCCGCAGCGAGTTGAAGATCTCGTCGTAGAAACCGTCCTCGCCCAGCAGCAGCTGGTGGATGCGTCGCAGGAACTCGCCCGACTGGGCGCCCTGGATGATCCGGTGGTCATACGTCGAGGTGAGCGTCATGACCTTGCTGATGCCGAGCTCGCTCAGGGTGTCCTGGGAGGCGCCCTGGAACTCGGCCGGGTACTCCATGGCCCCGACACCGAGGATGGTGCCCTGACCGGGCATCAGGCGCGGCACGGAGTGCACGGTGCCGATCCCGCCCGGGTTGGTCAGGCTGATCGTGGTGCCCTGGAAGTCCGGAACGCCCAGCTTGTTGTTGCGGGCCTTGCGGACCAGGTCCTCGTAGCCGCTCCAGAACTCGTTGAAGTCCATCTCGTCGGACTTCTTGATGGAGGGCACGACCAGCTGACGGGAGCCGTCGGGCTTCTGGAGGTCGATCGCCAGGCCGAAGTTCACGTGTTCGGGCTTGGCGACGCCGGGCTTGCCGTCGATCTCCGTGTAGGAGTGGTTCATCGAGGGCAGGGCCTTGAGGGCCTTGACCATGGCGTAGCCGATGAGGTGGGTGAAGGAGACCTTCCCACCGCGGCCGCGCCGGAGATGGTTGTTGATGACGATGCGGTTGTCGAACAGCAGCTTGACCGGCACCGCGCGCACGCTCGTCGCGGTGGGCAGGGTCAGGCTCGACTCCATGTTGGTCGCGGTGCGGGCGGGTGCGCCACGCAGCCGCTCCTCGTTGACCTGGAGAGCATCGTCGGTGTTCTTGGGTGCAGGGGCCGCGGTGGCCTTCTTCTTCGGCGCGGGTGCGGCGGGGGCCTTCTCGGTCTGCGCCTTTGCGGTCGCAGTGCCCCCACCCTTCCCGTTGGCCGAGTCCGCGGGCTTGTAGTCCGCGAAGAAGTTCCACCAAGCCTTGTCAACCGAATTCGGGTCGGTGAGGTACTTCTGGTAAAGCTCCTCGACCAGCCACTCGTTCGGGCCGAAATCTGTCAGGGGTTGAGACGCCTCAGACGACACGGCGGAGATCGCCCACTTCCGCAGCTCGCTTGTGAATGATTAGGAAAGACGGGTGGCTGCTGGCAAGGCGGGCTCGAAGAAGCACGGAGTCGCTCCCCTTCGCAGGGAAGAATCTGTCCTGGCCAGCACTCGTCGGGTACAAGGCTACTTGTACCGACCTCCCTGACGGGAACATCGGTGTAGTTGAAACTGGGAGATACCTAACAATCTTTCACACGAACCTTGTCTCTACGTGCCGGTTACTTTGCGTTGCGTGGTCAACGTGATGCGTTTACTCCTGTTTGTCGGGGTTCTCGGTGGGCATTCCTGTGACCGCCTCCGGCCAGGCCCCTGTGGCGCGCACCACGTTTCCCGTCGGCGCCCGTGAGCGCGGCCACCGGACAGCAACCGACGGCGGCCGGACGGCGTCCGACGGTGAAACGCCGGTGACCGGCGGCGGGGATGCCCGGATCTGCGCGCTCTTCCCAGTTCTCCCCCATGGCGGAGCCCCCGAGCCTACGATCGGCCTACGAACGCGACATGTCGGGTGGGAGGACCATGAAGGGACTCGGAGAACTGGAGGCCGCCATCATGGGAGCCCTGTGGAGCTCGGAGGGTCCGCTCTCCGTGCGCGAGGTCCGGGACCACATGGTCTACGACCGCGAGGTCGCCTACACGACCGTCATGACGGTCGCCAACATCCTCTTCCACAAGGGCCTGGTGGACCGGGAGAAGGACGGCCGGGCCTGGGTCTACTGGGCCCGGGAGACCCACGCCGAGTACACGGCCCGCGTGATGGGCGAGGTCCTGGAGACGGGGCCCGACCCCGGAGCCACCCTGCTGCGCTTCGTGGAGCGCTTCAGCGACGAGGAGATGGCCCGGCTGCACCACGTCTTCCGCCAGGTGCGCGACCGGCGCGGCCCCGGTCGCACCCGCACCTCACCGACGGCGTAGCGAACGCACGCTCGGGGTGGCGACCGCCGCGAGCGTCGCCGCCAGGGTCAGCCCCGCCACGATCAACAGGGACCGTTCCGGTCCGATGGCCTCCGCCACCGGACCGATCGCGATCTGTCCCACCGGCATCGCCACGAAGGAGCCCAGGGCGTCGTAGGAGTACACGCGGGAGAGCCGCTCGGGCGGGACGTTCTCCTGCACCGACACCTCCCAGGCCACGGTGAACTGCTCCACGGCGACCCCGCCCGCGAACATCGCCGCGAACAGCAGCGGGACCAGCGGGGACGGCCCGGCCAGTACGAAGAACGGCAGGGTCTGGAGCGTGACCAGCGCCGTTCCGTAGAGCAGCGCCCGCTGCGGCTGCCAGCGAGCCGCGAGCACACCGCCGACCAGCAGCCCCAGGCTGTTGGCGGCCATGAGCAGACCCCACGTGGTCCGCCCGAACGTGTCGTCGGCGATCCCCGGCCCCAACACCGCCGTGACCGACGACCACCCGGCGTTGACCACCATGAACTGCAGCACGATGATCCACACCCACGGCCGGGCCACGAACTCGCCCCACCCGTCCAGGAGGTCGCGGAGCACCCCACGGCTCCGCGCCGCCGTGGACGGGACCCGCAGGAACAGGAAGACCACCCCGGCGGCGGCGAACAGCAGCGCGTCCACACCGATCGCCCAGCCCGGTCCGACCAGGCCCACGAGCACGCCGCCCGCCGACATCCCGGCGAACATGCCGACCTGTTTGGCGACCCCGGCCACCGCGTTGGCCTGGCGCAGAAGCGACCCGGGGACGGTCTGCGGGGTCAGCGCGGCGATCGCGGGCAGGTTGGCGGCGGCAGCGGCCCCGTTGAGCACGCTCAGCGCCACCATCAGTCCGAGGGTGGCCGCTCCGCTGATCAGGGACAGCGCCAGGAGCCCCTGGGAGAGCGCGGCCAGGAGACAGGCGCCCTGGATCACGACGGTGCGCGGGAGCCGGTCCGCGAGGACCCCGCCGAACAGCAGGAGCGCCACGTTGGCGAGGGACCGCGCGCCCACCACCAGGCCCACCTGGGCCAGGGAACCGGTCACGTCCAGGACGGCGAAGGCCAGCGCCACGTGCGCCATGCCGTTGCCGAAGAGCATCAGCACCCGGCCGGTCACCAGGAGGCGGAAGGGCGCGTGCACCAGGGGCGCCGTGAATCCGGGGCCCGACGTGCGCGGCCCGGTCATCCGTGCCTCTGGTTCATCAGGGTCCGCCCTCCGGTTCACCGTGTCGACCGGGGAACCCTCTCCGACGCGCGGGCGCGGGTCAACCGGTTTTTCCGGGCCGACCGCTCAGCGGCCGAGGACCCAGCTGCGGCCCTCGGCGGCCAGCTTCTCCACCAGGGTGGCGCTGTCGTGCTCCTTGGCGAAGAGGTGCTCGGGGCGGGTGATCGGCACGATCCACAGCCACCGCACGGGGTCGCCCTGGAAGGACAGGCCGGAGGTGTCCGGCGGGATCCTGGTGGGATCGGTCACCAGCGGGGTCGGGTCCTCCAGGAGCAGGACCGCGCCCGCGCCGCCGCGCATGGAGCGGTCCTCGGCGTTGTCCAGCCACTTGATGGTGTGCCCGGTCCCGAACCACGTGACCGCACGCCAGGGGAACGCCCCGATCCACCGGAAGATCCGGGCCGCGTGGTGCGCGGGCAGCGTCGTGGCCAGCGCCAGCTCCACTCGCGCGTGGTTGGAGGTGTCGGCCATGTACCGGTCCAGGGTGGGCATCCGCTGCCCGCACATGCCCACGGTGGAGAGCACCGTGAAGGGCCGGTCGTGCGAGGGCGGCCGCTCCGAGACCCGCAGCAGGGGCGGGTGGCCGTCGGACACGTCCCAGTAGTGTCCGGGCTCGCCCACCCGGCGGTTCAGGTGGCTCAGCACGGTCCGCTGGACGCTGCGCCACGCCCCGGAGGCGCGCCGCCAGTCCCAGTAGGCCTCGGCGTGCACCACACGCGGCCACAGCTGGTCGCGCACCGCGTCCAGTTCCCACGCGTAGGCGCTGCGCCCGATCGCCTCACGGGCGTAGCCGGGCAGGCCGCTGTCGGCCTCCGCCCAGCCCGGGATCACCGCGAGCAGACCCTCCTCGTCCACCAGGGCCACCCCGTCGCCCTCCTCGAACCACACCGCGCGCAGTGTGGCCGGGTCGAAGCGCGGACGCCCCTGCGGGTGCTTGGTGTGGGCCTCCGGCATGAGCGGCGCCTGCCCCCGGTGGAGGCCGCCCGACCCGCTCTCGCGGGGGCCGCCTCGTGGTTGGCCAGCCACACCGGGACCCGGATGCGCTCACGGGCGTCGAGCAGGTAGGCGGCCGTGGTGTGGGAGTCGCACTCGACGACGACGCGGCGGCTCTGGTAGGGGCTGATCTCGTCCAGCAGGACGTCGATCTCGGTCACCGGCCCTCCCACGCGCCGACGGGCTGTCATGTCGTCGTGTCCGCCGGAAGCGGGCGGAGCCGTCCGGCCTGTCCACGAGCTAAGTAGAATCGACGGTAGTGCCCTGACAGTCGGAGCAGCACCGCAGTCGCGTATAGGTCGTATAACGACCCGTGCCGCCACTTCCCTCCCGCACCGGGCGCAGACCACCGACTCCACTCCTTACGGATCCTTATGCCCGCCGAGCTCACATTCGTCGCCCCCGCCGCGCCAAGCCGCCCCGGCACCTGGCCGACCTCAGCCCCGAAGAGCGGCTGGAGGTCGTCAGGGAGCTGGGGAGAAGCCCTTCCGGGCCAAGCAGATCGCCAAGCACTACTACGGCGGGCTGGAGTCGGACACCGCGAAGATGACCGACCTCCCCGAGGCCTCCCGGGAACGGCTCGGCGAGGCGCTGCTGCCCACCCTGCTCACCCCCGTCCGGCACATCACCTGTGACAACGGGATGACCCGCAAGACCCTGTGGAAGGCCTTCGACGGGGTGATGTTCGAGTCGGTGCTCATGCGCTACCCGGACCGCGTCACCCTGTGCATCTCCTCCCAGGCCGGGTGCGGGATGAACTGCCCCTTCTGCGCCACCGGCCAGGCGGGTCTCACCCGTAACCTGTCCACCGGCGAGATCGTCGACCAGGTCGTGGCCAGCGCCCGCGACCTGGCGCGCGGCGAGGTCGCCGGCGGCCCGGGGCGGATCAGCAACATCGTGTTCATGGGCATGGGTGAGCCCATGGCCAACTACAAGCGGGTGCTCCAGACCGTCCGCCAGATCACCGACCCGGTCCCCGACGGGCTGGGCATCTCCCAGCGCGGCGTCACCGTCTCCACGGTGGGTCTGGTCCCGGCGATCAACAAGCTCATCGACGAGAGGATGCAGGTCCGCCTGGCGATCTCCCTGCACGCCCCCGACGACGAGCTCCGCGACGAGCTGGTGCCGATCAACACCCGCTGGAAGGTCGACGAGGTCCTGGACGCCGCCTGGCGCTACGCCGGGACCACCGGACGCCGCGTGTCCATCGAGTACGCGCTGATCAAGGACATCAACGACCAGGCGTGGCGGGCCGACCTCCTCGGCAAACTCCTCAAGGGCCACCTGGTGCACGTCAACCTCATCCCGCTCAACCCCACCCCGGGGTCGAAGTGGACCGCCTCGCGCCCCGAGGACGAGCGCGAGTTCGTCCGGCGACTCCAGTCCCACGGCGTCTCGGTGACCGTCCGCGACACCCGCGGCCAGGAGATCGACGGGGCCTGCGGGCAGCTCGCCGCCGCCGAGAAGTAGACCGACGTGGTCGAGACCGCCCTGGCCTTCGTGGTGGCCACCGCGGCCGGGTTGGTCCCGCTCATCAACATCGAGCTGTACCTGCTGGGCGCCGTCGCCCTCGTGGACGACGGCGCCCTGGTGGCGATGGCCCTGGCCGCCGCGCTGGGCCAGACCCTCGGCAAGATCCCGTACTACTACGTGGGCTACGGGACGCTCTCCACGCCGTGGCTCCGGCGCCGCGCCGCCACGCCCGGCCGGTGGACGGCGCGGATGTCCCGCTGGCGGACCAGGGCGGAGGAGCGCCCGGCCTGGGGCGCGGGCCTGCTCGCCCTGAGCTCCTTCGCCAGCGTCCCGCCGTTCATGGTCGTCTCCGTCCTCGCCGGGGTGCTGCGCATGAACCTCGTGCTCTTCTGCGCGGTCACCCTCGTCACCCGCTTCGCGCGCTTCCTGATCCTGGTCCTGGCCCCCGCCTGGGCGCTGTCCTTCCTGCCCTGACGGCCCCGCCGGGAAATCGGCCCCTCCGTCCCGGAACCGGACCGCGTCGGTCGGCGTCTCTTCCTGTGCCTGATCACCGAGCACCAAGGAGGCCGCGATGCGGGCCGGACGTAGTGGGATCGCCGTCGGAACGGCGCTGGGAGCGTTGCTCCTGGCCACCGGATGTTCCTTCGAGTGGAGCATCGGGAACACCGAGCCCGTGGGCGGAGGCGACGCCACGGAGGCCTCCGACGCCGGGTCCGGTGAGGAGACCGCCGGGGGCGACGCCGCCGCCGTGGACGTCGCGGAGGTCGAACGCCAGTCGAGCGAGCGGCTCGCCGAGCAGGTCGGGCAGGCGCCGGACGACTTCACCTGCCCCGGCGACCTCCCCGCCGAGGAGGGCGCGGAGATGCGCTGCGAGCTCACCCACGGGGGCAGTCGCTCGGCGTGACCCTCACCGTGACCTCGGTCGACGGTGGCGACGTCAACTGGGACGTCCTGGTCGACGATTAGCTCTGGAAGGCCGGAGGCCGGGCGTACACTCGGGGCACGTTCGGGGTCGGCCTCCGGTTCGGCTCCCAGGTCACGAGGGGGAAGTTCGATGGTGCAGGTCGCGGTCGCCCAGTTCGCGCCGGGTCAGGACAAGACCGAGAACCAGCGGTCGGTCGCGGAGCTGACCGCCAGGGCCGCCGCCCGGGGCGCGCGGGTGGTCCTGTTCCCCGAGTACACGATGTTCACCGCGCCGCGCACCGACCACCGCTTCGTGGAAGCCGCCGAACCCCTGGACGGGCCGTTCCTGGCCGACGCCGCCGACACCGCCCGCCGGGAGGGCGTGTACCTGGTGCTCGGCGTCAACGAGGCCGGTGGGGAGGGCGCCACCCACTTCACGAACACCCTCGTCGCTCTCTCGCCCGAGGGGAAGCGGGTCGCGCTCTACCGCAAGGTCCATCTCTACGACGCCTTCGGCGCGAGGGAGTCGGACGTGGTCGCCCCCGGGCCGATCGACGATCCGGAGACCTTCACCGTCGACGACGTGGTCTTCGGTCTCCAGACCTGCTACGACCTGCGCTTCCCGGAG
Organism: Nocardiopsis eucommiae; assembly: GCA_018388625.1. Lineage (GTDB taxonomy): Bacteria > Actinomycetota > Actinomycetes > Streptosporangiales > Streptosporangiaceae > Nocardiopsis > Nocardiopsis eucommiae. The sequence goes on from CP074402.1 coordinate 1,129,819, forward strand.
GTGACCCGAAGGATCGCCGACGCCGGGGCGCACGTGGTGCTGCTGGCCGCGCAGTGGGTTCCGGGACCGCTGAAGGAGGACCACTGGCGCACCCTCGCCCGGGCCCGCGCCATCGAGAACACGGTGTACGTGGCCGCCTCCGGGCAGTCGGCGCCCGGCGGAGCGGGCAACAGCGTGGTGGTCGACCCGATGGGGACCGCGCTGGCGTCCCTGGGGGAGCAGACCTTCGAGGTGACGTCGGCGGAGGTTTCGGCCGCGCGCGTGGAGGCGGTTCGTGTCACGAACCCGGCGCTGTCCCTGCGCCGATTCTCGGTGATTCCGCACGACCGGGACTGAGCCCCAGCCCCGTACGGGGCAGGACATGTCCGGTACTTCCTAGGAAAGACCATCTATGAACTGGGGTCTTCCCAGGGTTCGTCACTTAGGGTTATGATCTCCCTGCACAGAGTGATTTAGATCGGTCCGGACCCTTCCAGGTGCCGAGAGCTTCTGATTCAATTAAGAGCCGGTAACTATCGGCCCGCCAGACTGTCCTAAACCACGGGGGAGCAAGGACATTGCGCGGAACGAGCATGATGTGCGAACGGGACACGAGGCCTGACACCGCATCCGAGATCCACGTCTACGACCCGAGCTGGCTCAGCGGGGCGCAGTGCATGGGGGATGCCTGCGTCGTCTGCCACGTCAAGTGGCCGCGGCCCCGCCGGGTCCTGGGTGAACTGCCGGACGGCAGCCACGTGTACGGATGCGACGAGTGCGCGGGGATCATCGGTCACCAGCCGGTCTCCGCGGGTGGGTCGCTGATCGCGGCACGCTAGGCGATGACGGCCGGTGACGACGGTCGCGCTCCGGGTCCAGGGGGAGTCATGAGGACCCGGAGCGCTTCCGTTGACGCACCCGCTTCCATGGGGAGGAGGGGAATTGAGTGCGTCTATCCAGGATGGTCTCTCGTGGCGCGCTCGGCGCGCGGTCGCGCCCGGTGAAGGGCGTCGCTGCACCACGATACTCCGTGTGGCCCGCCCTCGACCGTCAGTGAGAGACATCCGTCCGTTAATTCGACCGGCGCGGAGCTAGCCGTTGGTCGGGAACCCCAGGTCGACGCCGCCCTCGGGGCGCTGTCCCGGGTCGGTCCAGCGGGCCGTGACCGCCTTCGTGCGGGTGTAGAAGTGGACGCCCTCGGTGCCGTGGGCGTGCGAGTCCCCGAACAGCGACTGCTTCCAACCGCCGAAGGAGTAGTACGCCATCGGCACCGGGATGGGCACGTTGATGCCGACCATCCCCACCTCGATCTCGTTCTGGAACCGCCGCGCGGCCCCGCCGTCGTTGGTGAAGATCGCCGTCCCGTTGCCGTACGGGTTGCCGTTGACCAGCCGGACCGCCTCGTCGTAGTCGCGCACGCGGACCACGCTCAGCACCGGGCCGAAGATCTCCTCGCGGTAGCAGGACATCCCGGGGTCGACGTGGTCGAGGACCGAGGGGCCCAGCCAGAAGCCGTCCGCCTTCCCGCCCAGCACCGGGTGGACCCGGCCGTCGATCGCCAGCGTCGCCCCCTCACGGACCCCCGACTCCAGGTAGGAGGCCACCTTGTCCCGGTGCTCCCGGGTGACCAGCGGTCCCATCTCGCTGCGGTCGTCGTCCCCGGGACCGACCCGCAGCCGCGAGACCCGCTCGCGGATCCGTTCCAGCAGGTCGTCGGCGACCGAGTCCACCACCGCCACCGCCGAGATGGCCATGCAGCGCTCGCCCGCCGAACCGAACCCCGCCGAGACCGCCGAGTCCGCCGCCAGGTCGAGGTCGGCGTCGGGCAGCACCACCATGTGGTTCTTGGCGCCGCCCAGTGCCTGGACGCGTTTGCCGTGCTCGGCTGCGTTGCGGTACACGTACCTGGCGATCGGCGTCGAACCCACGAAGCTCACCGCCGCCACGTCGGGGTGCTCCAGGAGCGCGTCCACGGCGACCCTGTCCCCGTGCACCACGTTGAAGACGCCGTCGGGCAGGCCCGCCTCGGCCCACAGCTCGGCCAGGATCAGGGACGCGGACGGGTCCTTCTCGCTGGGCTTGAGCACGAACGTGTTGCCGCAGGCGATCGCCACCGGGAACATCCACATCGGGACCATCGCCGGGAAGTTGAACGGCGTGACACCGCTGACCACGCCCAACGGCTGAAGGATCGAGTAGGCGTCCACCCCGGTGGACACGTTCTCGGAGTACCCGCCCTTGAGCAGGTGGGGGATGCCGCAGGCGAAGTCCACGACCTCCAGGCCACGGGCCACCTCGCCCTGGGCGTCGGAGAACACCTTGCCGTGCTCCGAGCTGACGGCCGCCGCAAGCCGGTCGCTGTTGGCGCGCAGCAGCTCCCGGAACCGGAACAGGACCTGGACCCGCCTGGACAGCGAGGTGTCCCGCCAGCCGGGGAAGGCCGCCTTCGCCGTCGCCACGGCGAGCCCGACCTCCTCGGCCCCGGCGAGGGCCACCGTCCCGGTGACCGTGCCGGACGCCGGATCGTAGATGTCACCGGTCCGTTCGGCGGGCCCCTCGTGGGCACCGCCGCCGATCCAGTGGGTGACGTGCTTGCTCATGCTTCCTCTTCCTGGTGGGGGGCGGGCTCAGGCCTGGTCTGCGACGGCGCGGACGGCGTCCAGCAGGATGTCGCGGCCCTCGGCGGCCTCCTCGGTCGACAGGGTCAGCGGCGGGGCCATGCGCAGCACGTTGCCGTGCACGCCGCCCTTGCCGACCAGCAGCCCGCGCTCACGGGCGGCCTCCAGCACCTGCCCCGCCAGCGGGGAGGACGGCGCTCCCGTGGCGGGGTCGACCATCTCGATCGCGAACATCAGGCCCTTGCCGCGCACGTCCCGCACGCAGGCGAGCTCGCGCAGCGCGCGCAGCCCTCGACGACGGTGGCTCCCTGACGGAGCGCGTTGCCCTGGAGGTCGTTCTCCAGCACGTGGTCGAGGGTGGCCCCGGCCGCCGCCATGGACACCGGGTTGCCGCCGAAGGTGGCCACGCCGAGCGCGGTCAGGCCGTCCATGAGGTCGCCGCGCGCCACCACGCCGCCCACCGCGAAGCCGTTGCCGAGCCCCTTGGCGAAGGTCATGGCGTCCGGGGTGACCCCGTGGTTGCCGATCCCGAAGAAGCTGGTCCCGGTCCGGCCCCACCCGGTCTGCACCTCGTCGGAGACGAAGAGGATGCCGTGCTCGTCCAGGACCTCCTTGTAGGCGGCGTACAGGCCGTCCGGGGGCATCGCGAAGCCGCCCACGCCCTGGACCGGCTCCGCGATCAGGCAGGCCACGTTGGGCGCCGCGGTGTCCAGGACCTCGCGCAGGTCGGCCACGCAGACGTCGACGTACTCCTGCTCCGTGAGGTTCCGGAACGCGGGGGAGGCGTGGTCGGTGCCGTGCAGGTAGTGCACGTTGAGGGGGAGAGCGAGGAGTTCTTCCAGGCGCGGTTGCCGGTGACCGCGACGGTGCCGAAGGAGCGCCCGTGGTAGCTGCCGCGCATGGCCAGGACCTCGTCGCTGCCGCGCGCGTGCGTGGCCAGCAGCAGCGCCGTCTCGTTGGCCTCCGTGCCGGAGTTGGTGAAGAAGACCTTGGCGTCGGGGATGCCGGACAGTCCGGCGATCCGCTCCGCCAGCTCCACCTGGGAGCGGATGAGGTAGAGGGTGGAGGTGTGGACGACGCCCTTGGCGAGCTGGCGTTCCACGGCCTCGCGGACCTCCGCGACGTCGTAGCCGAGCATGTTGGTCACGATGCCGGTGAAGAAGTCGAGGTAGGTACGGCCTTCGGCGTCCGTGACACGGGCGCCCTTCCCGCTCACGATCTCCAGCGGGGACTCGTAGTAGAGGGGCAACCAGGAGGGCATGACCGCGCGGTGGCGCGCAAGGAGTTCCGACATGCCCTCAGTCTCCCCAGCGCCGAGGGGCTTATCCAGAATCACCATGTTGACAACATGCTGGGTGGCCTTACAGGTTGTAAAGCACCCGAGGAGGCGTCTCCTCGGAGCTCACGGGAGAGGACGGCTCAGCACGGTGTAAAGCGAAACGCCCTCGAATCTGACAGAGCGTCCTAGACTGTCGCCTGTGCTTCCCACTCTCGCCGAGGTCCTCCAGCTGCCCGCGCTCCAGAAGGCCAGGCCCCGAGTGGTGGCCGGTTCCGAGTACCTGGACGTGGCCGTCCGCTGGGTCCACATCGCCGAGGTCACCGACCTCGCCCACCTGCTGCGCGGCGGTGAGCTGGTGCTCAGCACCGGTATCGCCATGCCCGACGACCCCGACGCCCTGCGCCGCTACATCGAGGACATCGCCGACGCCGGGGTCAGCGGGATCGCCGTCGAGCTCGGCCGCAAGTACCACGCCGAACTCCCCGCGGCCTTCCTCGACGCCGCCCGCGAGGCCCGTGTCCCGGTCATCCTGCTCGACCGCGAGGCCCGCTTCGTCGAGATCACCGAGGCCGTGCACATCCGGGTGGTCAACGAGCAGCTGGAGGAGCTGCGCGAGTCCGAGAAGCTCCACTCGGTCTTCACCCAGCTGTCCGTGGAGGGCGCCGACGTCGCGCAGATCCTGCACGAGGTGGCCCAGCTCTCCGGGTGCCCGGTCGTCCTGGAGAACCTCACCCACCAGGTCCTGGCCTGCGACCTCAACGGCGAGGATCCCGGCACCCTGCTGACCGCGTGGGAGAGCCGTTCGCGCGCGGTCCGCACCGGGACCCGGACGGTGCACGCGCCCGCCTCCGGCTGGCTGGTCACCACGGTCGGTGCCCGGGGCCAGGACTGGGGGAGGCTGATCCTCATCGTCGGGGCCACCCCACGGCCCGCCAGACCATGCTCATCGAGCGCGCCGCCACCACACTGGCCCTCGGCCGCCTGCTGGAACGCCACCAGGAGAGCCTGGAGCGCCAGACCCACCGCACCATCATCACGGGCATCATCGACCGCGCCTACTCCGATCCGGAGGAGGCGCTGGTCCAGGCGCGCGCCGTGGGGGTTCCCCTGCACAACCGGGAGATGGTCGGCCTGGTCCTGCGCCTGCGGGAGAGCGGGACCGGCCTGGCCGCCCAGGCCCGCCTCTCGGACACCGCCGAGGGCGCCGCCCGCGCCTGCCGCGAACTCCGCCTCCCCGCGCTGGTGGGCTCCCTCGACGACCTGCGCGTGGGGATTCTGCTGGCCCTGCCCGACCGCAGGCGGCTGGACGCCACCCTGCACCTGCTCGCGGACCGGGTCCGGGGCGCGGTGGGGGACGCGGCGGTGCTCGCCGTGGGCTCGACCGCCGACGACGTCCGCGAGGTGCGCCGCTCCTTCCTCGAAGCCCGCCAGGTGGGCGACGTGGCGATCAAGCAGAGCGACCGGCGCCCCTTCTACCGCCTGCCCGACCTCCACCTGCGCGGGCTGCTCCACCTGTTCCGCGACGACGAGCGCCTCCAGACCTACGTGGAGCGCGAGCTCGGCCCGCTCCTGGACCACGACGCCCGGCACGGCGGAGACCTGGCCGACATGCTCCGCCACTACCTGGGCGCGGGGCGCAACAAGGCGCTGGCCGCGAGCCGGGCGCACCTGTCCCGCCCCGCCTTCTACGAGCGGCTGCGCCGGATCGGCAACGTGCTCGACGCCGACCTGGAGTCGGTGGAGACCTGCCTGTCCCTCCACGTGGCCCTGCTGTCCCTGGACTCCCTCCGGGACCAGCACTAGGCGCCCCCAGAGCACGGGAGTGGCCCGTCACGGCCGGTGCAGTACGTTGGATTCCGTCGTGAATCCCGGCGTCGGCAAGGGATTCCTGATTCCGGCGCGTGGAGGCCACAGTGACCGAGCTCCCCGGCCCCGGACCCGCACGGCGGGTCAACGGGGTGGTGTTGGACGAGACGGGAAGGCGCATCATCGAGCTCCTCCAACAGGACGGCCGACTCTCCTACGCCGCCATCGGCAAGACCGTGGGCCTCTCCGAGGCCGCCGCCCGCCAGCGCGTCCAGCGCCTCCTGGAGTCCGGCGCGGTCCGGGTGGTGGGCGTCACCGACCCCGTGGTCCTGGGATACCGACGCCAGGCGATGATCGGCGTCCGCACCGACGGCGACCCCGCCACCGCCGCCGACGCCGTCTCCGCGCTGGACGGGGTCCGGTACGTGGTCGTCACGGCGGGCTCCTTCGACCTCATGGTCGAGGTCGTCGCGGAGGACGACGCCCGCCTGCTGGACGTCGTCGCCGCGATCCGCGCGGTGGAGACCGTGTGGAGCACCGAGACCTTCCTCCACCTCAGGCCCCGCGAACGGGGCCGCGCCCGGGTGCGCGGTAGCGGACCTCAGGGTGCCCCGGGGACCCCGGAGACCTCCATGCCCAGCAGCTCCGAGGCCAGGGTCTTGCCATGGGCGTCCAGGTACAGGGACGTGGTCACCGTGTCGTCGGAGGCCCGGGCGCACACCAGGACCAGGGCGTACACGTTGTCCATCCGGTGCACGGTGACCGGCCCCCGGAACCGCTCGCCCAGCACGGCGCGCACCCGCTCGGGCGTCAACTCCTCAAGGAGCACCGGATACCAGCGCGGGTCCCGGGCCACGACGGAGATCGTGTTCAGGTTTCCCTTGTCCCCGGCCCTCGCGCTGGCGATCTCGTACAGCGGGACGCTCATCGTCGCTCCTCCCCGAACCAGCTGACCGCCGGTTCCACGGCCTCTCGTGCGATGGTGCTCGACAGGATTCCCACGACCTCCCCGCTCCGGGTCCGCACCCCGCCGCCTCCGGCGGGGCCGCACGTGTAGAGGGCGCCGACCTCCTCCTCCACGGCCTGGGCCCCGGCCCGGTCCGGGCTCAGGGCCGCGACGCGCAGCCGACACTCGAAGGGGTCCCCGCCGTCGGGCCCCGGCCCGGACCCGATCAGGTCGACCCGGCTCCGGACCCGGCCCCCAGGCGCTCGCGCACCACCTCCCCGGCGAGCCGGGCCCGCGCCACGGCACCCGGCCCCGCGTAGGAGATCTCCCCCTCGCCCCGGTACCCGGCGCGGTAGCCGACGCTGACCTTCAGCGTGTCCGGCCGGGCGAGGCCGCGCGCGCCGTCCACGAGGACGCGGTCCCCGCCCAGCTCCCGCAGGCGCACACCCGTCATGTCCAGGGAGACGTCCGGGGTCAGGTAGGCCCGGGGGTCGGTCACCTCGTAGGTCAGCTGTTCCGTCACGGTCATGCGGTCCACCCTGCCGCCGGTCCCCGGGAGCTTGGTGACCACCGCGCGGCCCTCGTCGTCGACCTCGGCCAGCGGGAACCCCAGGTCGGCCAGGCCGGGCACCTCCTTGCGGCCCGGGTCGGCGAAGTACCCGCCCGTCACCTGGCCCGCGCACTCCAGCAGGTGGCCCACCAGCGTGCCCGCCGCCAACAGCCGGTCGTCCCCCGGGTCCCATCCCAGGTCGTGGAGGAGCGGAGCCAGGAACAGGGAGGGGTCGGCGGCCCGGCCCGCGACGACCACGTCCGCGCCGCCGCGCAGCGCGGGGAGCAGGGCTTCGGCGCCCAGGTAGGCGTTGGCCGAGACGAGCTCCCCATGGGACTCCAGCGGCTCGCCGTCCTCCCAGCACGGCGCGGACGGGTCGACGCGGTCCAGGACGTCGTCTCCGGTCACCGCGGCCACGGTGGTCGGCAGGCCCAGCGAGGCGGCCAGCGCCGCGGCCATCGCCCCGGCCGCCACGGGGTCGGCGGCGCCCGCGTTGGTGACCAGCCGCGTGCCCCGGCGGTGCAGCGGCTCCAGGAGGAGTTCGAGGCGGCGGCGGAGCATCGGGTCGTACCCCGGCCCCGACCCCTCGGAGGCGCGCAGCGAGGCGAGCGAGACCGTCCGCTCTCCCAGGCACTCCAGGACGAGCGTGTCGAGCTCGCCCCGCTCGACCAGGTCCACGGCGGGCTGGAGCCGGTCGGAGGCGAATCCGGCGCCGCAGCCGATCCGGGTGAGGGTCACGTGGTACTCCTTCGGGTTCGTGCGGACCTCGGGTCCGCGACGTGTGCGGCCGGTCGGTCAGGCCGCCCACGGCGTGATGACGCCCATGGCCACGGCCGAGCCGAACACGACCAGGCTGACGAGCCAGGCCCAGGGGAACAGGAACCGGATGTGGGTGCCGATGGGGACCCCGGAGAGGCCGACCAGCAGGTAGAAGGAACCGGTCATCGGGCTGATCGGGAAGCCGACGGTCTCCTGACCGGTGATCGAGGCCTGTGCGACGTCGATCTGCGCGACGCCGAAGCCGTCCCCGACGGCGGCCAGCACGGGCATGACGGCGAAGTAGTAGGCGTCCGGGCCGAAGAGCAGACTCATGGGGACGGCCAGCACACCGATCAGCAGCGGCAGCCCGGGTCCGAGGAAGTCCGGCATGGCGCCGGTCATCGACACCGCCATCGCCTCGATCATGCCGCTCTCCTCCATGACGCCGAGGAAGGCACCGGCCGCCAGGAGGGTGCTGGCCATGAGGATCGCCCCGCGGGCGTGGTCGTTGATCCGCTCGGTCTGCGCCGACATCCCGGGGTAGTTGAGCGCCAGCGCGAGGACGAGGGCGATCAGGAACACCAGTTCCGGGGGCATCACCCCCGAGACGAGGGCGGCGACCGTGGCGAGGGTGAGCACGGCGTTCACCCAGTACAGGCGCGGCCGCAGGAGCTCCGGACGCTCCGACTCGTACTCCCCGGGCACCGTTCCGCCGCCCGGGGCTCCGTCACCGGCCGCACCGACCCCGGCACCGACCGGACGCCCGACGTTCGTCGAGCGCAGCCGGTTCCGCTCGCGGACACCCAGGTAGTACGCGATGAACAGGCAGGTGACCATGCCGATGAGCTGGGCCGGGATGAGCGGGGCCCACAGGTCGTTGGCCGGGATGCCGGTCGCCGTGGCCGCTCGGGCGGTGGGGCCGCCCCAGGGGACGATGTTCATGATGCCCGCGCCGAGGCCGGTGAGCGCGGCGAGCACCACCCGGCGCATCCCGAGAGCGTCGTAGAGAGGGAGCATCGCCGGGATCGTGATGAGGAACGTGGTCGCGCCCGCGCCGTCGAGGTGGGCCACCATCGCCAGGACCACCGTGGCCACCGCGATGGTCACGGGGTTGTCACCGGCGAACCGCAGGACGCGGCGCACGACGGGGTCGAAGAGCCCGGCGTCGCGCATCACCCCGAAGTACAGGATCGCGAAGACGAACATGGCGGTGGTGGTGGCCACCCCGGTGATGCCCGAGGTCACGAACGCGCCGACCTCACCCGGGCCGAACCCCATCAGGAGGGCGGCGGCGACGGGCACACCCGCCAGGGCCACGACCGCGCCCACGCGGTTGGACAGCAGAAGCACGAGCACGACCGTGATCGTGGCGAATCCCATGACGGTCAACATCAGGAGCGCTCCTCGGAGGGGACGAGAGTGACCTACGGCACTCGCGCTCATGTTTCCCTGAAGATTCCTTGAGTGTCCAGCATGAATAAAGCAAGAAGCTATGCTCTCGAAGCATGGATCTGACGCTGCGGGAGTTGTCCGTCTTCGCGACCGTCGCCCGGCACGGGAGTTTCACCGCCGCCGCCGACACGCTGCACGTCGCACAGTCCTCGCTGAGCCGGACCGTGATGACGATGGAGCGGAACCTCGGCGTCCGCCTGCTCGAACGCACGACGCGGCACGTGCGGTGCACGGCGGAGGGCACCGCACTCCTCGCCGTGGCCGAGCGCCTGATCGCGGCGCACCGCGCGGAGATGAACGGGCTCGAACGCTTCCTGCGGGGGACCCGGGGCACGGTCGTCGTGGCGACCCTGCCCTCACTCGCCGCCGCACTGCTCCCGGCCGTGATCGCTCGGTTTCGGGAGACCGCGCCCGAGATCGACGTCCACGTCCTGGACGGCATGGCGGGCAGCGCGATCGAGCGTCTGCGGGCGGGGGAGTGCGACATGGCGCTGGTGGCGGCCCCGGGACCCCAGGAGGGACTGCGGGCCCGGCCGCTGTTCCGGGACCGGTTCCTCGCGGTGGTGCCGTCCCGGCACCCGCTCGCGCGCAACTCCGAGCTCACCTGGGCCGACCTGGCCACGGAACCGTTCATCGTGACCGGAGGGGACTCCAGCGTCCGCCCCGTCACGGACGCGGCCTTCCGGAGCGCGGGGCTCCGACCGGCGCGCACCATCGAGGCGGGCAACATCTCCACCATCGGAGGCCTGCTCTCCGCGGGCCTCGGGGTCGCGGCGCTCCCCGCGCTGTCCCGGATCCTCATGAGCTTCGCCGACCACGCCTGCCGACCGCTCGGTGGGCCCGCCGTCGAACGGCGGGTCGACGTGATCGTCCACGGGGAGCGGCGCATGGCACCGGCGGCCGAGGCCTTCCTGGCCCTCCTCCTGTCGATGCGCGAGGAGGGCCACCCCTTCCGGAGGGGGTGGCCTGGGTGCGGGACACCCCTGACCGCCGGTGCGGCGCGAGCCGCTCCCGTCGACCTCCTACAGCCCGGCCAGGGCCTCCTCCAGGATGTCCAGGCCCTCGCGGAGCAGGTCGTCCCCGATGACCAGCGGCGGCAGCATCCGGATCACGTTGCCGTAGGTGCCCGCGCTGAGCAGGACCAGACCCCGGGAGTGGCAGTGCGCCAGCACCTGGGCCACCGCCTCGGGGGCGGGCTCCTTGCCGTCCTTGACCAGCTCGATGGCGACCATCGCGCCCCGGCCGCGCACGTCCCCCACGACGTCGAAACGGTCCGCGAGGCTGTGCAGGCGGTCCAGCATGAGCGCGCCGACCTCGCGGGCGCGGCCGGTGAGGTCCTCCGTCTCGATGACCTCCAGCGAGGCCAGGGCGGCGGCACACGCCGCCGGGTTGCCGCCGTAGGTGCCGCCCAGACCGCCGCCGTGCACGGCGTCCATGAGCTCGGCGCGGCCGGTCACCGCCGCCAGCGGCAGACCGCCCGCGATGCCCTTGGCCGTGGCGATCAGGTCCGGGACGATCCCCTCGTGGTCACAGGCGAACATGTCGCCGGTGCGCGCGAAGCCGGTCTGCACCTCGTCGGCGACGAACACGATCCCGTTGGCGCGGCAGAACTCGACCATCGCGGGCAGGAACCCGGGGGCGGGCTCGATGAAGCCCCCTCGCCCTGGATGGGCTCGATGACCATCGCGGCCACGTTCTCGGCGCCGACCTGCTTGACGATCTGGTCGATCGCGGCGGCCGCCGCCTCGGGGCCGCAGTTCTCCGGACCGGTCGGCCAGCGGTAGGCGTAGGCCATCGGCACGCGGTGGATCTCTCCCGCGAACGGTCCGAAGCCCTGCTTGTACGGCATGTTCTTCGCGGTCAGGCCCATGGTGAGGTTGGTGCGGCCGTGGTAGGCGTGGTCGAACACCACGACGGCCTGCCGTCCGGTAGCGCTGCGGGCGATCTTGACCGCGTTCTCCACGGCCTCCGCGCCCGAGTTCAGCAGGAGGGACCGCTTCTCGTGGTCGCCCGGGGTGACCCGGTTGAGCGCCTCGCAGACCTCCACGTAGGCCTCGTACGGGTTGACCATGAAACAGGTGTGGGTGAAGCGGCCGAGCTGCTCGGCGGCGCGCGCGACCACGCGCGCGTCGGCGTTGCCGACGTTGGTCACCGCGATCCCGGAGCCGAAGTCGATCAGCGCGTTGCCGTCGACGTCCTCGACGATGCCGCCGCCCGCGCGCTCCACGTACACGGGCAGGACGCTGCCCACGCCCTGGGCGACGGCGGCCGAACGGCGCTTCTGGATCTCGCGGGACCGGGGGCCGGGGATCTCGGTGACGATCCTGCGGGACTGGGCGACCTCGGTCGGTTCCATGCGGCTGCCTCCTTGTGCGGTGCGACGGTGCGGACGAGCACGACACTAGATCGCGTCGAACCGGACACCCATGGACACAGTGGATAATCAGGTGAGCGTCCTGTGCCATTGCGTCAGGGACGGGGCCGCCTGGGAGAGAGCTACGGGGAGACCGGATGCCGCCGACACTGGGGTCGCTGTTGCGCACGCCGAGCCTGCGCCTGCGCCTGCTCACCGGCCAGGACCGCACGCACCGCCAGGTGGAGTGGGTCGCGGTCAGCGAGCTGGCCGACCCCACCCCCTACCTCGCCGGGGAGAGCTCGTGCTCACCACCGGAGTGCGGTGGGTGGACCGGTTCCCCGACCTGCGCGACTACGTGCGCCGCCTGGCCGAACGCGACATCGCGGGGATCGGGTTCGGCGCCGCCGTCAACTTCGACCACACCCCCGAGGAGCTCGTCGCCGCCGCCGAGGAGTTCGGGGTGGCCCTGCTGGAGGTCCACCGCCTGACCCCGTTCATGGCGGTCGGCAAGGAGGTCTCCCGGCTGCTCGCCCAGGAGGAATACGAGGGACTCAACCGTGCCTTCGCCGCCCAGCGCGCACTCACCCGGGCCGCGCTGACCGGCGCCCCCGCCGTGGTGGAGCGGCTCGCCCGCGAACTCGGCGGCTGGGTGCTGCTGCTGTCCCCGGACGGAGCGGTCCGGCACGCGGCTCCGGCGTCGGCCGCCGCCCGCGCCCCCGGCCTGGCCGACGAGCTCGCCCGGCTGCGCGGAGCGGGGCCCCGGGCCAGCGTCTCGGTGGCCTCGGAGGGCGACCGCGTCTCCGTGCAGCCCCTGGCCACGAGCGGCCGGGCGCGGGGGTTCCTGGCCGTCGGCGGGGTCCGGGTGTCCGGTTCCGACGACCGCACCCTGGTCAACGCGGCGGTCTCCCTGCTCTCCCTCGAACTCGAACGCCCCACGCCCGGGGCGGGCACCGGGGCGGGCGTGCTCACGGCCCTGCTCGGCGGAGCCCTCGACCCCGCCCACCCGGGCGCCGCCGACCTGCGGTCGGTCCTGCCCGCCGCACCCGTGGTGGTGGCCGTCGGGACGGCCGTACCGGGCGGACCCCGCCCCGAGGGCCTCCTCGTGGCCGAGCACGAGGGCCGCACGGCCGTGCTGGCCGCCGCGGGCACCGAGGCGGCCGTGTTCGGCGAGGTCCTGACCGGGCCGGTCGGGGTGAGCGCCCCGGTCGACTACCCGGACCTGGCCGCCGCCCGCTCCCAGGCCGAGCGGGCACTGACCGCCGCCGAGGAGGAGGGACGCGAGCTCCAGCACTTCGACCAGCTCCCGGGCGGACTGCTCGGTCTGCTGGACACCTCCGCCGGGGCCCGGCTGGCCGACGAGCTGCTCGCCCCGATCGACGAGCAGCGGGCCGCGCCCGAACTCCTCGCCTCGCTGCGCGCCTACCTGGCCGCCTCCGGCCGCTGGGACACCGCCGCCGAACAGCTGGGAGTGCACCGGCACACCCTGCGCTACCGGATGCGGCGCATCCGGGAACTGCTCCCCGGCGACCTGGACGACCCCGACCACCGCACCGAACTGTGGATCGCGCTGCGTGTCCGCGAGGGCCGGACGTCCCGCTGAGCCGTGCCGGAGCGGGGCCCGGGAAAGCGCCACCGGTTCCGGCGTTCGCCGGGTGGGGGCGCGGAAAATGCACCACAATGGCCACGATAGCTGGGGGTAGTCATCTGATCACGTGTGGTCGGGTGGTCAGGAGGGCGTCGTGAGGTCACTACGGGACGACGAGCAGATCGGCGGTCTCGGGTCCTACCCGACCACGGACGGACGGGTCACGGTCCGCGAGCGGAGGGCCGCGGGATCCGGTGCGGGGTCGGTGCGCTGGAAGGCGCCGGTGGACCGGGGCGGGATCCGCTCCTTCCTGGCCTACCTGCGGGCCTGCCTGCGCCGCGAGTCGGTGCTCACCCACGTGGTGCGCGCCGAGCGTCTGGACACCGACACCTGCGCCTGCCTGCCAGCCGGCCCGGAACTGCTGTTCAGCGGAGCCAGGGACACGTTGCCCGCACACCCCGAGAGCGCCCGGGTGACCCGCCTCGCCGTGCGGCACGGTCAGGCGCTGCGCTACGGCTACCCCCTGGTGATCCTCGGGGAGGGCGCCGACCGTGTGGCCCTGCCCCTGCTCACCGTGGACGTCCGGGCCGTGGACGAACCCCGGGCGGTGGGTCCGACCGGCCTCCCGGGCAACGGCCCGGGTCCGCTGGTGCGTGCCGTGGGCAGGCCCGACGTCAACACCGCCCTCCTCGCCCGGCTCGGCGTCACCGACCCCGAGGACCTCTTCGAGCTGCGCGCCCGTCTCCGTTCCGGGGCCCCCGATCCCGCCCACCGGCCCGCCGCCGTCGCGGACCTCGCCACCAAGGTGCGCACCCTGCTCACCCGGCTGGAGATCGAACGGGTCGACGACATCGCCCCGCTCGGCACCCGGGGCAGGCCCCATCCGCTTGTCTCGGGAGCGCACAACACGGCCGTGCTCTTCCGTGCCGGTCCCTCGGCGACGGGCGACGGAGAGGCGTCCGAAGGGGTCTCCGAGGGGTGGAGGGGGTCCTCGCGGACCTCGACCCCACCGACCACCACGGACTCGACCCGGGCGCCATCGTCGGCACCGCGCTGGAGTCCCTGCTCGGCAGCGCCGCCCACGCGGCACCCACCGCCCGGGCCACGGACCCCACCGGGGCCCGAGCGGTTCCCGAGACGCTCCACGGCCCCCGCGCCCACCGCCGGGATCCACGGGACCGTGACCACAACCCCCGCCGGTCCCGGTCTCGGCCACCGACCTCAGCCAGTCCCAGTACGCGGTCCTGAGCGCCGCCATGCGCGAACAGCTCACCGCCGTGGCCGCCCCTCCCGGCAGCGGCGTCCACGACCTGGTCGACGCTCTGGTGCGCACCGCCGTCGCCTGCGGCCAGCGGGTCCTGGTGTGCGGTCGGACCGAGGCCGACCTCGACGCCGTCCTGACCCGCGCCGACACCGCCCCCGCGCATCCGGTGGTCCGCGTCGGCGGCACCGGTGAACGCACCGCAGAACAGCGCCAGCTCACCCGCCTGCTCGCCCGCCACGCACAGCCGGCACCCGCCGCAGGGCCGCAGCCCGCGGGGAGGAGGGCGCCAGCCACCGGGACGACCTGGTCGCCTCGTGGAACCGCGTCCGCCGGGTCTGGGCGACCATGGACACGCTGGCCGCGGACGGTCACGTCCTGGCCCGCCTGGCCGAGGAGCGCGGTCGCAGCATCGCCCGGGGCTGGGCCCCCGACACCCTCTTCACCCCCGACACGGCGGCCCCGAGTACTGGCTGCACCGGGCCGAACGCGCGGCCGGTCGCGGTCTGGGCGGCTTCCACCACCGTGCCGCCGTCCGCCGCGAACTCGGTGTGGCCACCGACCCCGAGGGGCTCGACCAGCTCCGCGCCGTGGCCCGGCTGGAGAGCCGGTGGCGCGAGGCCGTGGACCGCCGAACCCGCTGCGCGCCCCTGGACGAACTCAGCGAGGAGCTGGCCGACGCCTGGGCCCGGCACCGCCGGGCCAGCGCCGCCTGTCTGTCCGCCGTCACCGGTTCCCGCCTCCGGCGTGGCCGCACCTCCATCGAGAACCGTGTGGAGGCACTCAACTGGAACCACGACGGGAGCTGGCCCGGCCCGGCCGCCCACCTTCTCGACACCCTGCCCGTGTGGGCCTGCCGCACCGACCAGGCCCGTGCCCTGCCCCCGGAGGCCGGGATGTTCGACCTGGTGGTCGTGGTGGGAGCGGAGCGGACCAGGGTCAGCGAACTCCTGCCGGTGCTCTACCGGGCCGGTCGCGCGGTCGTCGCGGGGGACCCGGCCCACCCGGGCCCGGCCAGCGTGCTGGAGCCGGAGGAGGAGCGGCGGGCCCTGGCGACGGCCGGGCTGGTCGCGGACCAGCTGGACGATCGCGCGCTGCGGCACGGAGCGGGCTCGGCGCTGCGGGCGGTGCGCGCGGCGACTCCGACGACGCTCTGGCTGGACGAACACGACGGCGCCCCCGAGGACCTGGCCGCGTCCGCCTCCCGGCACTGCTACGGCGGGCGGCTCGTGGTGGCGGGGCCGCCCCGGGGCGGGCCGGGCCCCGCCTTCGAGTGGCGCGACGTCGCGGGGAGTGCGAGGCGGCGCCCGGTTCCTCCTACGTCAACCGGGAGGAGGCCTACCGGGTGGCCGTGGTGGTGGCCGAGCTCGACCGGGAGCTGCCCGAGGCCACGGACCTCGCGGTGGTGGCCCCGCTGCAACCACAGGTGGCACTGCTCCGCAGGCTGCTGCGCCAACGCCACCTGCGCCGCCGGGTCCGGGTGGGCGGGGCCGACCTGCTGGACTCCGACGCCGCCCGCGCCGACGTCACCGTGCTCTCCCCGATGCTCGCCGCGGACGCCCCGGCCATCGCGGAGCGGCGGGTGCGCACGATGACCCACCTGTGGTCGTCGCTGCTCACCCGGACCCGCGAACGCCTCGTGGTGGTGGGCGACCGGGACCACTGGTCCGGCGGGGACGGCCCGCTCGGCGACCTCCTCGGAGGAGGCCCCGGGCCCGCCGCCACCCCGGCCCGCCTCGCCCTGGTCGACGCCCTGCGCACGGCCGGGACCGGCGTGGAGGTGGACCGCCGTGTCGACGGGTGGACAGCCGACCTCGTGGTCGGCTACGGCGCCCGGCGCGTGCTCCTGCTGCTCGACGGAGAGCCCGACGGCCCCGCCCTGCGCCGCCTGCTCGCCCGGGGGAACGCGCTCAACGGGGCCACGGACGACCTCGTGGTGGTGGTGCCCGCCTGGCGCTGCCTGACCGACCCCGGACGCTGGTGGAGGAGATCCTGTCCGCCTGCTGATGCCGCCGCCCCGGTCGGGGGCGCGGGCCCGCGCCCTATCCTGGAGCGAAGGACACATGCTCACAGAAGGGGACACGGGTGCCTGAGGGTCACACGCTGCACCGGCTGGCCGCACACTTCGAGAAGGCCTTCGGCGGTGGGACGGTGAGGGCCAGCAGCCCCCAGGGGCGCTTCGTCGAGGGCGCGGCGCGGATCGACGGCCGGGTCCTCACCGAGAGCGAGGCGCACGGAAAGCACCTGTTCCTGGGCTTCGACTCCGGAGAGTGGCTCCGTGTCCACCTGGGCCTCTACGGTGCCTGGTCCTTCGGCGACGCCGACGGCGAGCGCCACCTGGGCGCGCCCCGCGCCGAGGGAACCGCCCGCCTCGACCTGCGGCGCGATCCGGACGGCCACGTGGTCCCGCCGGAGCCGGTGGGCGCCGTCCGCGCGCGCCTGGTCAACTCCTCGGGCTGGGCGGACCTGCGCGGCGCCTCGGCGTGTGAGGTCATCACGGTGGAGGAGAAGCACGCCGTCCAGGACCGGCTCGGTCCGGACCCGCTGCGCCCCGACGCCGACCCCGAACGGGCCTGGCGCGTGGTGAGCCGGTCCCGCAGCAGCCTCGCGGTGCTCCTCATGCGCCAGGACGTCATCGCGGGCATCGGCAACATCTACCGGGCCGAGTCCCTCTTCCGCGCGGGGCTCGACCCCCTCACCCCCGGTCGTGAGCTCACCAGGGAGCGGTGGGAGGCCCTGTGGGACGACCTCGCCGCGCTCCTGCGGGACGGCGTCCGGGACGGGTACATCATCACCACGCGGCCGGAGGACCGGCCCGACCCCGAGGCGCTCCCGGTGCCCCGGCCCGACACGCTCTACGTCTGCTACCGGACCGGGGACCCCTGCCGCGTGTGCTCGTCGCCGGTCTCCGCCACCGAGCTGTCCGGGCGCACCCTGTACTGGTGCCCCGGCTGCCAGAGGTAGCCGCGGCCCCGGCCTTCCCGCTCCCGCACGTCCCGCCCCGCGCCCCGCACCCGCGCCGCCGCTCCGAAAACTCCTGGGGTGCCCGGTACCCCGGTGGGTACAATCCCGTGTCGATCGCTTAACCGGTTCAGCGAACCCGGTGCTCGGCACCCCGGTCCACGACCGGGGTCGGGAGGAGAGAGGACGTGAGGGAGGCACTGTGGGTGCTCTGATGCGGAGACCGACGATCATGGACATCGCCCGCGCGGCGGGGTGTCCAAGGGGGCGGTCTCGTACGCGCTCAACGGACGCCCCGGAGTCTCGGAGGAGACCCGGAGGCGCATCCTGGACATCGCCCACGACCTGGGGTGGGCGCCCAGCAAGGCGGCCCGGGCACTGGCCCCGGGTGGCCGGGTCGGCGCCGTCGGACTGGTGGTGGACCGGCCCGCCCGCTCGCTCGGCATCGAACCGTTCTTCATGCAACTGGTCTCGGGCGTCGAGACGGAGCTGGCCTCGGCCGGGGTGGACCTCCTGCTCCAGGTCACCGACGACGCCGGGGCGGAACTGGACGTGTACCGGCGCTGGGCCTCGGAGCGCCGGGTGGACGGCGTGGTCATGGTCGACCTGCGCGCGGACGACCCCCGCCCGGAGGCGGTGCGTTCCCTGGGCCTGCCCGCCGTGGTCCTCGGCGGGCCGGACGGCGTGGGCGGGCTGCCCTGCGTGTACAGCGACGACGGCGCCTCGGTCCGCGAGGTGGTCCACTACCTCGCGGCCCTGGGGCACCGGCGCGTCGCCCGGATCGCCGGCCCGGAGGTGTTCCTGCACACCCGGGTGCGCGGCGCGGCCTTCCAGGAGGCCGCGGCCGGGGCCGGGCTGGCCTCGGCGTACTCGGTGAACGCGGACTACACGGGGAGGCGGGGACCCGGACCACGCGGCGCCTCCTGGCCTCCGCGGACCGGCCCACCGCCCTGGTCTACGACAACGACCTGATGGCGGTGGCCGGGCTCGGGGTGGCCGCCGAGATGGGTGTGGACGTGCCGGGTCAGCTGTCGATCGTGGCGTGGGACGACTCGGCGCTCTGCCGGCTGGTGCGTCCCTCACTGACCGCGATCAGCCGGGACGTGGTGGGTCACGGTCGCCAGGTCGCCGGGATGCTCGGCCGGGTCCTGGACGGCGAGCGGGTGGAGAGCGAGGAGTCCCCGGTGGGGGAGCTGCACCCTCGCGGGAGCACGGGCCCGCTGGTGGGAGAGCCCGAATCCGCTGTTACAAGCGGATAACACCGAAGTGTCGGGGATTGACGGGGTTCGCCGGTCCATGTTGTTGTTAACGTCACTTACCCGGTTCAGCAACGGTCCTTCGCTCCCTCTATTGGGAGCGCTCCCAGCCCTCCGCGACAGGATCGGCTTCCCCCATACGAAGGGCCGACCGGGTGGAAGGAGGAGTCGAGATGAGATCTCTGAGGCTTCCCGCCGCTCTGGCGGCGCTGGTGCTGGTCGCCAGCGCGTGCTCGGGCGAGGGCGCAGGGGGCGACTCCGGGGGCTACCCCGGAACGAGACGTTGTACACCGTGGGCACCCTGTGGGGTCCACCGGTCAACTGGAACCCGATCATGCGGGGGTCGTACACCATCGGCACCGTCGGGCTGGCCTACGAGCCGCTCTTCCACTACGACGCGGAGGAGGGCGAGTACGTCCCTGGCTCGCGGAAAGCGACGAGTGGCCGGACCAGGAGACCCACGTCATCACCCTCCGCGACGGGATGACCTGGTCCGACGGGGAGCCGATCGTCGCCCAGGACGTGGTCACCACCCTGGAGATCGGCCAGATGGACGTCTCCTACAGCCACGTCTGGGACTACGTGGAGAGCGTCGAGGCCACCGGTGAACTGGAGGTCACGGTCAGCTTCTCGGACAGTCGGCCTCAGCAGTGGATGAACTGGGCCTACAGCCACGTCATCGTCCCGGACCACATCTGGGCCGACAAGAGCCAGGAAGAGATCACCGACAACCCCAACAGCGATCCGGTGGGCAGCGGTGCCTACACCTACGAGACGCACGGCGACGACCGGATGGTGTGGAAGCGCAACGACGACTGGTGGGGCACCGAGGTCCTCGGGCTGGAGATGAAGCCGACGTACATCGTCGACATCGTCGTCGAGTCCAACGAGGCGTCGATGAACCTGGTGCGCAGCGGGGAC
This sequence comes from Nocardiopsis eucommiae, assembly GCA_018388625.1. Classification (GTDB taxonomy): domain Bacteria; phylum Actinomycetota; class Actinomycetes; order Streptosporangiales; family Streptosporangiaceae; genus Nocardiopsis; species Nocardiopsis eucommiae. The sequence continues at coordinate 1,149,548 of CP074402.1, forward strand.
GTCGACATGTCGAACAACTTCCTGCCCGGGATCGACCAGGTCATCGACGGCGAGAACATCACCAGCTACTACGACGGCCCGCCCTACATGCAGTCCGCGAACACGGCGTGGCTGGTGCTCAACCACGAGCACGAGGCGCTGGGCGACGTCGAGTTCCGCAGGGCCCTGGCGCACTCCATCAACATGGACCAGATCATCGAGGGCCCCTACTCCAACCTGGTGGAGGGGCCAACCCGACCGGCCTGCTGCCGCAGTGGGACGAGTACATCGACCACGACCTGGTGGATGAGAAGGGCTACACCTACAACCCCGACGAGGCGGTGGCCCTCCTCGAAGAAGCCGGATACCTGGACGAGGACGGCGACGGTTTCGTCGAAACCCCCGACGGCGAACCGATCTCCCTCACCCTGGAGGTCCCCTCGGGCTGGACCGACTGGATGGAGTCGGCCAGCGTCATCGCCGCCAACGCCCAGGAGGTGGGCATCAACATCGAAGCCGCGTACCCGGACTTCGACCTGCTCGTCAACAACCGCAACGAAGGCGACTTCGACATGGTGGTCAACAACGAGCGGCAGCTGAGCAACACGCCATGGACCTACTACGACTACCTCTTCCAGCTCCCGCTGCGTGAGCAGCAGACGACCGTCAACTTCGGGCGCTACGAGAACGAGGAGGTCTGGTCCCTGGTCCAGGAGCTCGCCGCTGTTCCCGCCGACGACACCGAAGGCGCCGCCGAGGTCTCCTCGCGGATCCAGGAGATCCAGCTGGACGAACTCCCCGCGATCCCGCTCTGGTACAACGGCCTCTGGTCACAGCAGAACAACTCCGTCTGGACCAACTGGCCCAGCGAGCAGGGCTACCACGGTTATGCCGCCATGTGGGACGGATGGTTCGAGATCGGCGCCATCCACACCCTCGCCGAGATCGAACTGGCCGAATAGCGCACCGGTGGAGCGCTCCCGCCACGGGAGCGCTCCACCCCGCGCTCCATCCTTGGAGGACACCCGTGTGGCGTTACATGGGTCGCAAGCTGGGCTTCTACGGCCTCACCTTCGTGATCGCGGTCACCATCAACTGGATGATCCCGCGGTTCATGCCGGGTGACCCCGTACGCAGCATGCTCAACAGGGCGTCGATCTCCGACCCGGAGGCCCTGGAGCGAATGACCACCTACTACAACGAGGTCTTCGGTCTCGACACCCCGCTCCACCAGCAGTACTTCGCCTTCTGGTCAGGGCTCTTCCGGGGTGACCTGGGCGTCAGTGTGTGGCTCTACCCCGAGCCGGTCACCGACATCATCCTGCGTCACATCCCCTACACCCTGGGATTGTTGATCCCCGCCATCGTGCTGAGCTGGATCGTCGGGAACCACTTCGGCGCCTTCGCGGCGCGCGGCAAGGTCCTCGACAACACCCTGCTGCCGGTCGGCTACATCCTGACCGCCACGCCGTACATGTGGATGGCCCTGCTGCTGCTCTGGGCACTGGGTGTCGTGGGCGGCTTCTTCCCGACCGCCGGCGGATACGGCTTCGCGCTCACTCCCTCATGGTCGTGGCCGTTCTTCGTGAACCTGGTCAGCCACTGGTTCCTGCCGTTCCTGTCCATGTTCGTCGTGGGTCTGGGCGGCTGGGCGATCGGCATGCGCAACCTGATCATCTACGAACTGGAGGCGGAGTACTCCAACTACCTCCAGGCCCTGGGCGCGCCCCGCCGACTGATCCGCCGCTACGCGTTCCGCAACGCGATGCTGCCGCAGATCACCGGGCTGGCGGTCCAGCTGGGCACCATCATCGCCGGAGCGCTGCTCACCGAGATCGTGTTCACCTATCCGGGCCTGGGCACCCTGATCCTGCGCTCACTGAACAACAACGACCTGTTCCTCCTGCAAGGAATCTTCCTGTTCGTGGTCGTCGGTGTGCTGATCGCCAACTTCATCATCGACATCATCTACGTCCTGGTCGACCCGCGCACCCGCGTGCAGATGACAGGAGGCGCGTCATGAGCGCGATCCCCGGGGCTCCCGGAGCGGCCGACTCCGCTACCGCGCCCGAACCAGCAGCCGAGCGCAAGGTCTCCGAGACCCTGCACTTCGCCCGCCGCAACCCCAAGCTGCTCATCGGATCGAGCATCGTCCTCGCCCTCCTGCTGCTCGGCCTCATCGGCCCGCTCTTCGTCAGCGAGGGGCCCAACGTCTACATCGGCCCGCAGAACCAGCCCCCAACTCCGAGTACTGGATGGGCACCACCTCGTTCGGCCAGGACATCTGGGCGCAGTTCGTCCACGGCCTGCGCTCCACGTTCGTCACCGGACTCCTCGGCGGCGGCATCGCCTTCGTCCTCGGCACGGCGATCGGTTTCGTCGCCGGGTACAAGGGCGGCATCGTCGACGAGATCCTCAACGTGCTCACCAACGTGGTGCTGGTGCTGCCGGCGCTCGTCGTGCTCATCGTCGCCGTCGCGTACCTGGACGTCCGAGGCCTGGTCGTACAGGCCCTGTTCATCGGTCTGACGTCCTGGCCCTGGGCTGCCCGGGCGGTCCGCTCACAGGCCCTGTCCCTGGCCACCCGCGACTACGTGGATCTGGCCCGGCTCAGCGGTCGCCGGACCTGGAAGATCATCACCACCGAGATCGCCCCCAACATGAGCTCCTACCTGGTCATGTCGTTCATCCTGCTCTTCGGCGGGGCCGTGCTCATCGCGGCCGGGCTCGACTTCATCGGTCTGGGGCCCACCGGTGGCGTCTCGCTGGGGCTCATGCTGGAGAGTTCGGTCCAGTGGAGCGCCCTCCAGCTCGGCATGTGGTGGTGGTTCGTCCCGCCCGGCGCGGGGATCACCCTGCTCGTCGGTTCGATGTACATCCTCAACGTCGGGTTGGACGAGGTCTTCAACCCCAAGCTGCGGGAGCTGTGATGACCCTGCGCGTCCAGGACCTGAAGGTCCACTACCAGACCCTGCGCGGGGACGTCCACGCCCTCGACGGGGTGAGCTTCGACCTCGCTGACGGGGAGATCATGGGCCTGGCCGGGGAGTCCGGCTGCGGCAAGACCACCCTCGGCAAGAGCCTGATCCGGCTGGACGGCCGGATGCGGCACGTGGACGGCACGATCGAGCTCGACGGGCGGGACGTGCCGGTCGCGGACGACCGCGCGATGAACCCGTTCCGGTACCACGAGATCTCGCTCATCCCGCAGTACGCGATGAGCGCGCTCAACCCGACCCGCAGGATCGGTCGGATGATCAACGAGCTGCTGCGCGCACGCGGCGTCCGCCCGGCGACGGTCGCGGAGGAGCTGAACCGCCGCCTGGAGCTCGTGGGCCTCGACCCCGACGTGCTCCAGCGGTTCCCCATCGAGCTGTCCGGCGGCATGAAGCAGCGCGTGGTCATGGTCATGGCCACCCTGCTCAACCCGTCCCTGCTCATCGCGGACGAGGCGACGTCGGCCCTGGACGTGTCCACCCAGCGCTCGGTGGTCGAGTCCATGGTGGAGTTCCGCGACCGCGGCTACGTCAAGAGCATGATCTTCGTGACCCACGACATCTCGCTCGTCTACCAGATGGCGGACACGGTCATGGTCATGTACGCGGGCCGGATCGCCGAGAAGGCCCCGGCGAGCACGATCATCAACGACCCTCGGCACCCCTACACCAAGATGCTCATCGGGGCGCTGCCCGAGGTCGGCACGACCACCGAGGACACCCGGCTGGAGGGCATCCCCGGCACCCCGCCCGGGCTGCTCAGGCCGCCCACGGGCTGCCGGTTCAAGGACCGTTGCCCCCTCGCCTCGGAGGAGTGCTCCGAGACTCCGCCGTTGGTGGAGATCGACCCCGGCCACTGGGCCGCCTGCTGGAAGACGGGGAGGTAGTGCCGTGCTGGAACTGAGCCACGTGCACAAGGTGTACCGGGTGGGCGCGTTCGGCGGCGCGCGGCTGCGCGCGGTGCGCGACGTCAGTCTGACCGTGGAACCCGGCAAGGTGGTCTCGCTGATCGGGGAGAGCGGCAGCGGCAAGAGCACGATCGGCAAGATGGTGCTGGGCCTGACCGGGGTGAGCGCCGGAAGCATCGTCTTCGACGGTCAGGACGTCTCGCGCATTCGCGGGTTCTCCGCCAGGAAGGAGTACTACCGCAGGGTGCAGGGCGTCTTCCAGGACCCGTTCAGCTCCTTCAACCCGATCTTCAAAGCCGACCGCGTCTTCGCGATGATCCGCTCCTCCTACTTCCCCGGGATGTCGGACGCGGACTGGAAACAGAGGGTGCTGGACGTGATCGGCACGGTCCGGCTCGATCCGGACAACGTGCTGAACAAGTACCCGCACCAGCTCAGCGGAGGGCAGTTGCAGAGGTTGCTCATCGCGCGGGCACTCCTGCTGGACATCAGGTTGTTGGTGGCGGACGAGATCATCAGCATGCTGGACGCCTCCACACGCATCGACGTGCTCAACCTGCTCGTCGATCTCAAGGAGCGCGGCCTGGGCATCCTGTTCGTCACCCACGACCTGTCCCTGGGCAACTACGTCAGCGACCGGTCGGTGATCCTGCGCAAGGGCGCGATCGCGGAGATGGGACCCACCCGCAGGGTGTTCGAGAACCCCTGCACCCCTACAGCCGCCACCTGCTCTCGTGCGTTCCCCAGATGCACCGCACCTGGGCCGAGGTGGACGCGGAGCTGGCCGCGAATCCGCCCGAGGACGTGGATCTGCCCACCGTCGCCGAGGGCGACGACTCCGCACCGCTGGTCGAGATCGAGGAGAACCACTTCGTCGGCATCGACCAGGGCTGACCCCGGGGCGGGTCCGCACCGGGTCAGTACAGGGCCCGCCCCGGCCACCAGTACCGGCAGTGACGAGTACCGAGCAGTACCCGAGCAGTAGTGAGAGAGAGCGCGTATGACCTCCTGGTTCGACCTGGGCGAGGGCTGGACCCTGACGGCGGTGCCACACGAGGGCGTGCTGCCGGACCCGGCCGCCGCGCTGGGAGAGATCCCGGCCACCGTGCCCGGCTGTGTCCACACGGACCTGCTCGGCCGGGGCCTGATCGAGGACCCCTACCTCGACGACAACGAGGACCGGCTGGGCTGGATCGGCCGGACCGACTGGAGGTACACGCGCACCCTGGAGGGCCTCCTCCCCGCCGTGGGCGCGGCCGAACGCGTGGACCTGGTCTGCGAGGGCCTTGACACCGTCGCCGCGCTCCGGGTGGGCGGCCGGGAGGTCGGGCGGACCGCCAACATGCACCGCTCGTACCGCTTCGACGTCACCCGGGCGCTGGCCGAGGGCGGGCCGGCCCCCGCCCTGGAGGTGGAGTTCGCCTCCCCTACCGGTACGCGGAGGCCAACCGGCAGCGCATGGGACCCCTCCCCGGCGCCTATGACGAGCCCTACCAGTACATCCGGAAGATGGCCTGCAACTTCGGGTGGGACTGGGGCCCGACCGTGGTCACCTCCGGCGTCTGGCGGCCGATCCGGCTGCACGCGTGGTCCACGGCACGGCTGGCCACGGTGCGGCCCCTCGTGTCGGTCTCCGAGGACGGCTCGCTGGGCCGGGTCAGCGCGCACGTGGAGGTGGAACGGACCGGGCCCGGCACGGACCTTCCCCTCACGCTCACGGCGACGGTCGCGGGAGCCACCGCGGCCGTCACCCTCGCCCCCGGGCAGACGGAGGCCGTACTGGACCTCGTGGTGGCCGAACCCGCGCTCTGGTGGCCGCGGGGCCACGGCGCCCAGCCCCTGCACGACCTGGTGGTGGAGCTCGCCGGAGCCGGGCCGGACACCCCCGGCTCGACACGTGGGAACGGCGGATCGGGTTCCGGAACGTGGCGGTGCGCAGCGAACCCGACCGCGCGGGAGCGGGCTTCGCCGTCCGGGTCAACGGCCGCGACGTCCTGGTGCGGGGCGCCAACTGGATCCCCGACGACGCCTTCCCCAGCCGGATCGGCCGGGACCGGTACCGGGAACGGATCGACCAGGCCCGCGACGCCGGGATCAACCTGCTGCGGGTGTGGGGTGGCGGCGCGTACGAGTCCGAGGACTTCTACGAACTCTGCTCCGAGCGCGGGATCCTCGTCTGGCAGGACTTCCTCTTCGCCTGCGCGGCCTACCCCGAGGACGAGCCGCTGGCCTCCGAGGTCGAGGCGGAGGCGCGCGAGGCGGTCGTACGGCTGTCCCCGCACGCCAGCCTGGCGGTGTGGTGCGGCAACAACGAGAACATCTGGGGCCACGAGGACTGGGGGTGGAAGGACCGGTTGGGTGACCGCGCCTGGGGCGCCGGGTACTACCTGGACCTGCTCCCGCGCGTGGTCGCCGAACTCGACCCCACCCGCCCCTACTGGCCGGGCAGCCCCTACTCCGAGGGCGAGGGGGTCCACCCCAACGCCGCCGCGCACGGCACCATGCACCTCTGGGACGTGTGGAACCAGGAGGACTACACCGTCTACCGCGACCACCGGCCCCGGTTCGCCGCCGAGTTCGGGTACCAGGCGCCGCCCGCCCACGCCACCCTGCGGTCCGCCGTGACGGACGACCCGCTCACCCCGACCTCACCGGGGGTGCTGCACCACCAGAAGGCCGACGACGGCAACGGCAAGCTCGCCCGCGGGCTGGCCGCGCACTTCGGCGACCGCGAGTGGGGGTTCGACGACTGGCACTACCTCACCCAGGTCAACCAGGCGCGTGCCCTCACGGTGGGGATCGAGCACTTCCGGTCGACCTGGCCGTACTGCACCGGCACGGTGATGTGGCAGCTCAACGACTGCTGGCCGGTCACGTCGTGGGCGGCGGTGGACGGCGCGGGGCGCCGCAAGCCCCTGTGGTACGCGCTGCGGCGCGTGTACGCGGACCGGGTGGCCACCGTCCAGCCCACCGCCGCCGGTCTGGCGGTGGTCCTGGGCAACGACACCGACGAGGAGTGGGTCACCGAGGTGACCCTCGCCCGCCGGGACACCGGGACCGGGCGGGCGGTGGCCGCCTCCGCGCACGAGGTCCGGGTGGCGCCGCGCGGGGCGCTGCGCGTTCCGGTGCCCGCCGGGGTCGCGGAGCCGGGGGACCCCGCCCGCGAGGTGCTCACCGTCGACGGGGCGGGGAGCGGGCGTGGTGGTTCTTCTCCCGTGATCTCGACCTGGAGTACCGAAAGCCGGAATTCGAGGCGGAAACGCGGGTGGACGGTTCCGATTTGCGGGTGACGGTGCGCGCCCGCGTGCTCCTGAGGGATCTGGTCCTGAACGTCGACCGACTCGACCCCGGAGCGAGCGCGGACAGCGCTCTGGTGACGCTGCTGCCCGGCGAGTCGCACACCTTCACGGTGTCGGGCGGTGCGGCCCTGGACCCGGCGGCGGTGACGGCGCCACCCGTTCTGAGGTGCGTCAACGACGCGCTGGTGAACCCCGGGTGACGCTCTCGTGACACTCCGGTGTCCGCCTCAGGGATCACACGCGTTCCCCGCCCGGCCCGTCGGTATTCCTCGGCGGGCCGTGCGGGTTGCCACACCGAAAACCCTCGCGAGCTGGCGAGGCTGTGGTACGTTCATTGGAGATTGTTAGTCGTTGAATTTCGCAGTTGGTGTCTTGCCCGCGGAGTTTGTGACCGGCGGGCGGTTTCTCATGGAGTCGGCTCGCGGCAATTTTCGGGCGTGTGAGTATGCGTCCGTGTACACCGAGCTGAAGGAGAAAACATGGCTCAGGGAACTGTGAAGTGGTTCAACGGCGAGAAGGGCTTCGGCTTCATCTCCCCCGACGACGGTGGCCCCGACGCCTTCGTTCACTACAGCGCCATCCAGGGCACGGGCTTCCGTAACCTGGAGGAGAACCAGCGCGTGGAGTTCGAGATCGTCGCTGGCACCCGCGGCCCGCAGGCCGAGAACGTCGTCGCGATCTAAGACCGCATAGACGTAGCGATGTCGCCCCTCGCGGGCGTGAACGTCGCTGAACGCCCCCGGAGTGAGTCCATCACTCCGGGGGCGTTCGCATGTCCGGGGTCCGTGTGACCACCCGTGGTCCGGCGGTGATCCGGAACCGCACGTGAGGGAGCCCGGGACCGTCACCGACGGTCCCGGGCTCCCGGTGTGCGCGCGGAGGCCTCCTCGTGGGGTTCAGGGCCTCCGGCGGGCGCTCAGGCCTCCAGGACGGCGCGGGTGCGCTCGCGGACGTCCGGGGTGTCCAGGCCCCGCACGGTGACCGTGGTCCGGCGGCGCAGGGCGTCGTCGACGGTCACCGCCCACTCGCGGTCGCGGGCGAAGACCACCTGCGCCCACACGTCCGGGCCGTCCGGGTGGATGCGCTCGCCCAGTTCGGGCTGGTCGCGCACCAGCCCGGCGATGTCCAGGGCCAGGCTCCCGTAGTGCGACGCCAGGTGGCGGGCGACCAGGGGGTCCAGGCGGGTGCCGGGGTCCCGGTCGATGATCAGGCGCTGGGCGACCGCGTCCGGGCTGGCCAGACCGGGCAGCGGCACGGTTCGCAGCGGGTCGGCCATGTCCTCGGCCAGCGGTACCGCCGACACCCTGCGCAGCTCCTCCAGGACGGTCCGGCCGATGTGCCGGTAGGTCGTCCACTTGCCCCCGGCCACCGAGAGCATGCCGCCGCGCCCTGGGTGACGACGGTCTCGCGCTTGGCGGAGCTGGTGCCCCCGGGGCCTCCCGGCAGCACGCGCAGACCCGCGAACGAGTAGGTCATGCGGTCCCGGTCGAGGTAGGAGGAGTCGATGCCCAGCGCCGCTTCGCCGAGGATCTGGTCGACGTCGGAGGGGACCACGCCCACCTCGGCGGGATCGCCCTCGTAGGCCTCGTCCGTGGTGCCCAGGAGCAGGTGGTCCTCCCACGGGATCGCGAACGACACCCGGTACTTGTCCACCGGGATGGTGAGCGCGGCCCGCCACGGATCCGGGGTGCGCAGCACCAGGTGGGCGCCCTTGGACAGGCGCACGCTGGGCGAGGCGGCGGCGTCCTCCATGCGACGCAGGTGGTCGACCCAGGGGCCGGTGGCGTTGAGGACCAGCCGCGCGTCGATGCCGAAGTCGTCGCCGTCCACGCGGTCGTGCAGGTCCGCGCCGGTGACACGGCCGCGCGTGGTCCGCAGCCCGCGGACCTCGGCGTGGTTGAGCACCACGGCGCCGGCGTCCACGGCGGCGCGCACGGTCATCACCGCCATGCGGCTGTCGTTCATCTGGTGGTCGCTGTAGGCGGCCACCGACTTGAGCCCTTCGGTGCGCAGGCCGGGCGCCAGGCGCTTGGCCTGGAGCGGGAGAGCAGGCGGCCCACGCCGTCACCGAAGGCGGACAGCGCGGAGTAGAGGAAGACGCCCGCGCCCATCTTGGCGGCGCCGTGCGGTCCCCCGGAGTAGACGGGGACGAGGAAGGGGCGGTGGTTGACCAGGTGCGGGGCCACGTCGGAGGCGAGCGAACGCCGTTCCTTGTGGTTCTCCGCGACCAGGCGCACGTTGCCGGTCTGGAGGTAGCGCAGACCGCCGTGCACGAGCTTGGACGAGGCGCTGGAGGTGGCCCCGGCGAAGTCCCCCGCGTCGACCATGGCCACGCGCAGGCCCGCCTGGGTGGCGGTCCAGGCGACGGAGGTGCCGAGGATCCCACCGCCGATGACGAGGAGGTCGAAGGTGCCCCGGGTGAGTTCGTCGCGCGTACGACCTCGGTGGGTGCTGGCGTCGCTGCGGTGGGCGCTGGCGGTCATGGCTGGTGCTCCGTCCGTTGGGGAGGGGGCGTTACCGCACGTACCTGAACGGGCTCCACGTTTCAGGTGGGTGTCGTACGCATAATACGACAATGCCGAACGATGCCGTCGATCGGCGTCACGGTTGTCGGGATCCGTCGGGGAAGTGTGGGCCCGTGGGCGTGTCGCATGTGCCTGGTGTGACTCTGGGGGATCGGACGGTCGCTTGTTGTCCGCTGGGGTTCGGCATTGTCGAACTCTGATAGGGGTGTCGGGGTGGACGCCCGGCACGGGCGGCGCCGGGGGCGGAGGGGTGTCGGGCATGTCGCCCCAAGGTGGGACAGGAGCGGTTTCCTCGTCCAGGAAGCTGGAATCCAGAGTTGGAGAAGTCGATATCCCGATTCCTCAATCAAGATGGATGTCTGGACTTCGAGTTCCCCGGATTGTCCAGCTTGGGAGGCATCTCCGGTCCTACGATGAACCCCATCATGGCCACTAGGTACTCACCCACGATCCGGCGGCGCCGGCTCTCCGCCGAACTGCGGCGGGTGCGGCTCGCCGCCCGCAAGACCAGCGAAGAGGCGCGGCGGCGGCCGGCCTGTCCAAGTCCACCTACTCCAACATCGAGTCCGGGGTCAAGAAACGGCCCAGCGTCCCGGAGATCAGGGCGATCCTGGACGCCTGCCAGGTGCTCCGGGGCAGAGAGTTCGACGAGATCCTCGACCTGTGCCGCCAGTCCCTCGAACGCGGCTGGTGGTCCCGGTACCGCGACGTGCTCGCGGCCAGGTTCGTCGGCTTCGAGACCGAGGCGACGCGCATCACCTCCTGGCAGCCCGTCGTGATCCCGGGCCTGCTCCAGGTCCCGGAGTACATGAGGGTCGCCGCCCAGGCGTGTCTGGCCAACCCCCAGGAGATCCGCCGGGACATCGACGCCCGGATGACCCGCCAACGCATCCTGGAGGACCAGGACCCTCCCGAGCTGTACGCGATCTTCGACGAGGGCGCCCTGCTGCGCCTGCACGACCATCCCGAGGTCCGTCGATCCCAGGTCAAACACATCCTGGAGATGGCCCAGCGGCCCAACGTCACCGTGCAGATGACCCGGGCGGCCAAGCTCAACCCCGGGGCCGGGGGCTCCTGCGTGATCCTGGAGTTCCCGCACGCCATCGATCCCACGGTGGTCTACCTGGAGACGGCCACGGACGGCATCTACCTGGAGGAGCCCGACGAGGTCGCCCGCTACCAGCAGCTGGTCAACCACCTCAGACTGGTGGCGCTGCGGCCGGGGAGACCCTCGACTACCTGGAGGAGGTCCACCTGAGCACGTGAGACACCCCGCGAACGCCGGAGGGCGCCCGGCCGCGCCGGGCGCCCCCAACGAGCGCGGGTCCCGCCTCCGGTTCAGGTTCCGAAGCCGGTCAGGTGCCAGATCCAGGCACCGATCACACCGCCGACGAGCGGACCGACCACCGGGATCCAGGCGTACCCCCAGTCGGACGAGCCCTTGCCCGGGATGGGCAGCAGCGCGTGCGCGATGCGGGGGCCCAGGTCACGGGCCGGGTTGATGGCGTACCCGGTCGGGCCACCGAGCGACAGGCCGATCGCGAACACCAGCAGACCCACCAGCAGCGGGGCCAGGCCGTGCGCGAACAGGGCGGACAGGTCGGCGTCGCCCTTGGTGACCGAACCCTCGTTGCCGCCGATCCCGAGGATGCCCAGCACCAGCATCGCGGTACCGATGACCTCGGTGGTGAGGTTGGCGACCGGGTTGCGCACCCCGGGCGCGGTGCTGAAGACGCCCAGTTTGGCCTCGGGGTCGTCGGTGATCCTCCAGTGCGCGAAGTACGCGAGGAAGACCAGGCAGGCACCGGCGATGGCGCCGAGCATCTGGGACACGATGTAGCCGGGCACCAGCGCCCAGCCGAACTCACCGATGCTGGCCAGGCCGAGCGTGACCGCGGGGTTGATGTGGGCGCCGGAGACGGTGCCGACGACGTAGACGGCCATGGCGACCGCCATGCCCCAGCCGAACGTCACCACGATCCAGCCCGCGGCGAGGGCCTTGGAGCGGGCGAGTGAGACACCGGCGACGACACCGCCGCCGAGCAGGATCAGGATGGCCGTACCGACGAACTCCGCCAGGTACACCGACATGTTTTCCATGGAGACCTCCGCCCCGTGCGGGGCTGCCGAGATGGATGAGCGGGACACCTCCCGGTGCCCCGGGTCCGCGCTCCGGGGCACCGGGAGGAGCCGCGGGGGCGCGTTCGTCACGCGGGCCGGGAGCGGCCGTGTGCCCGGCCCGCCCCCGTCGGCCCGGTGCTACCTGGCGTCCTCGTGTTCCACCCAGTCCAGGGTGCGTCGCACGGCCTTGTTCCAGTTGTGGTACTCGCGCTCACGGACCGCGGGCTCCATCCGCGGGTTCCACTCGGCGGCCTTGTGCCAGTTGGCGCGCAGGGTCTCGATGTCGGGCCAGTAGCCCACGGCGAGCCCGGCGGCGTAGGCGGCGCCCAGACACGTGGTTTCCGCGACCATCGGGCGCACGACCTCGGCGTCGAGCACGTCGGACAGGATCTGCATGAGCAGGTTGTCCGCGGTCATGCCGCCGTCGACCTTCAGGGTGGTGAGGTCGATCTGGGAGTCGGCGTTCATGGCGTCGACGACCTCGCGGGTCTGCCAGGCCGAGGCCTCCAGGACCGCGCGGGCGATGTGCCCCTTGTTGACGTAGCCGGTCAGACCGGCGATCACGCCCCGGGCGTCGCTGCGCCAGTGCGGGGCGAACAGGCCGGAGAAGGCCGGGACGACGTAGCAGCCGCCGTTGTCGTCCACGGTGCGCGCGAGCGTCTCGATCTCCGGGGCGGAGGAGATCAGGCCCAGGTTGTCACGGAGCCACTGCACCAGGGAGCCGGTGACCGCGATGGAACCTTCGAGGGCGTAGACGGCGGGAGCGTCGCCGATCTTGTAGCCCAGCGTGGTGAGCAGGCCGTTGTTCGAGGTCACGGGCTCGGTTCCGGTGTTCATCACCAGGAACGTGCCGGTGCCGTAGGTGCCCTTGACGTCGCCCGGGTCGAAGCAGGTCTGACCGAACAGCGCGGCGTGCTGGTCGCCCAGCGACGAGGCCACGGGGGTGCCCGCGAGGTAGCCGGTGGACTCGCCGTAGACCTCCGAGGAGGACCGGATCTCGGGCAGCAGGCTGGCGGGGATCCGCATGGCCTCCAGGACGTCGGTGTCCCAGTCCAGGGTGGCCAGGTTCATCAGCATGGTGCGGCTGGCGTTGGTCACGTCCGTGACGTGGCGTCCGGTCAGCTTCCAGATGAGCCAGGTGTCCATCGTGCCGAAGAGCAGTTCGCCGCGCTCGGCCCGCTCGCGGACACCGTCCACGTTGTCCAGCAGCCAGCGGATCTTGGGCCCGGAGAAGTAGGTGGCGAGCGGGAGTCCGCACTTGGGGCGGAACCGGTCCTGGCCCTCGTCGGCGGCGAGCTCGCGCACGATGTCGTCGGTGCGGGTGTCCTGCCAGACGATGGCGTTGTAGACCGGCTCGCCGGTCGCCCGGTCCCAGATCAGGGTGGTCTCACGCTGGTTGGTGATGCCGATGGCGGCGATCTGGTCCGGCGTGATGTCGCTCTTGCGCAGCGACTCCTGGACCACGGCCTCGACGTTGGTCCAGATCTCCAGGGCGTCGTGCTCCACCCAACCCGGTCTCGGGAAGATCTGCCGGTGCTCTCTCTGGTCGACCGAGACGATGCGTCCGTCCCGGTCGAAGAGGATGCAGCGACTCGACGTGGTGCCCTGGTCGATCGCGGCGACGTACTGCTGACTCATCGGTGCTCGCCTTCAGGTGGACGGCTCTGGAACGGGGTGGGAAACGGTGTGATCGGCGGTGCTCACCGAACGATGTACGACATTGACGTATGAATAGGCGTTAGTTTCAACCGTCTTTCCTTCCCATGTCAAGGCCGTGTGACGCAATCGTGTTGCGTGGATCACGCGGTCGGGCGGACACTGTCTCAGGACGGACACGGACACGGAAAGCACCACTCCGGGGCCTGACCCGAAGTGGGGCGAAGCGGTGACCGCCTTTGGTCCGGCCGTTGCCCGGCGGGGTATGGGAAGGCGTGTGAAGGGACCCGGCCGCCCGGGGGCCGAGCGCCGGGAAGGACGAGCGGGGCGGGCAACTCAGGGAGTGAGCCCCGGCTCAGTAGGGTGTGACACCCAACTCACGGGAGATGGCGCGGGCGGCGTCGCGCACGTAGGAGACCTGCTCCATGTCGGGTTTGCCGTCCTCGCCGCGCAGGCGCTCGACGGCGCCGCGCACCCCGATCGCCCCGACGGTGACCCCGCGCCGGTCGCGGATGGGTGCGGCGATGGACACCTCGCCGTCCACCAGCTCCTCGGCCTCCCAGCCCCAGACGTTGTCGCGGATCTCCGACAGCTGGGCCTCCAGCGCGGCCATCGAGGACACGGTGTGGCGGGTGAAGGAGGTGAGTTCCACCGGGGAGTCGGTCTCCACGGCGGAGACCTCCTCCGGTACGGCCAGGGGTCGAAGGCCATCAGGACCTTGCCGAGGGCGCTCGCGTGCAGCGGCAGCAGGGTGCCCACGTCCAGGGTCTGCCGGGAGGAGTCCGGGCGGAAGACGTGGTGCACCACCAGGACCTGGTGCTTGTGGAGGGTGCCGATGCGCACGCTCTCACCGCTGCGCGATGCCAGGGTGTCGGCCCAGTTCAGCGCGCGGGTGCGGAGTTCGTTGCCGTCCAGGTAGCGGGTGCCGAGGCTGAGCATCCCGCCGCCCAGGCGGTAGCGGCCCGACTCGGGGTCCTGCTCCACGAAGCCCACGTGCTGGAGGGTGCGCAGGATGCCCAGAGCGGTGCCCTTGGGCAGTTCCAGGGATCGCGAGACCTCCGCCAGGCTCAGTCCGCGGGCGCCACTGGCCAGGAGCCGGAGGATCGCGGCGGCGCGTTCGATGGACTGGATTCTTCCCGGCATTGCGGTGCTACCACTCTCTAGTACGACAATGTCATACGCCCGATGCTACTACGCGATGTGATGCGCAACACCTGTCGGCGCCCCGGGTTCGCGCGCGATCGGCCAAGTCTACCGACGGGCCACCTCGCTGACCTGCGGTCGGTTCACCTCAGACGGTCGCGACCGCGCGGACGATCGCCTGCGCCGCTTCCTCGACGTCGCTGTCGGTGATCTCCTGGCGCAGCACCAGCCGTACCCGGGACCCTCCGCCGAGCGCCCGGACCCCCTCGGCGGCGAGGGCCTCCAGGTACCGTCCGGCGCTGCCTTCGGGGGTGGTGACCAGCACCATGTTGGTCCGGGCGTCCACCGTCAGCTCCGGCAGGTCCGCCAGGAGCTCGGCCAGCCGGGCCGCGCGCGCGTGGTCCTCGACCAGCCGCTCCCGGTGGTGGCGCAGCGCGTGCAGGGCACCCGCCGCGATGATCCCCGCCTGGCGCATGCCCGCGCCCAGGAGCTTACGGCCGCGCCTGGCCCGCCGGACCGTGTCGGCGTCACCGACCAGCGCCGAGCCCACCGGCGCACCCAGACCCTTGGAGAAGCAGACCGAGACCGTGTCGAAGCCCGCGGCCACGTCGGCGGGGAGATCCCGAGATGGGCGGCGGCGTTCCACAGCCGGGCGCCGTCCAGGTGGGCCCGCAGGCCGTGCGCGTGCGCGAAGTCCGTCACCCGGCGCTGTTCGGCCAGGGGGACCACCTGACCCGAGAAGGTGTTCTCCAGCCACACCAGGGCGGGGTCGGCCCGGTGCACGTCACCGACGCCCGCGCTCCACGACTCCAGCAGCTCCCGGGAGGGGAACGGGTCGCCCGAGTACAGTCGCGGCAGCGCGCGGGCCAGCACCACCGTGGCGCCCTGCTCGTCGCCGATGAGGTGGTGGTGCTCGTGCGCCCACACCTCCTCGCCGCTGCGGGTGGACACGTACAGGCCGAGCTGGTTGGCCATGTGCCCGGAGGGGACGTACAGCGCCGCCTCCCGGCCCAGCAGGGCGGCGGTCTCCTCCTCCAGCGCGCGCACGGTGGGGTCCTCGCCGAACACGTCGTCACCCACCTCGGCCTCGGCCATGGCCCGGCGCATCGCGGGGGTCGGGCTGGTCAGGGTGTCGGAACGCAGGTCGATCACGGGTACTCCTCGGCGTGGGGTGCCCCACGACGATACTGCGCGGCCCCTCCGGAATCCGGGCCGCCCCGGACGGGGGCTTGCGTCTCAAGTGGCTTGAGGCGCCACAGTGATCCCCATGAACGACGAGGAGCTCTACACCATCGGAGACGCCGCACGGCGCAGCGGCCTGAGCGTCAGCGCCGTCCGGTACTACGCGGAGGCCGGGATCGTCCGGCCCACGGCCCTGAACGAGGCGGGGCACCGGATGTACGACGTCGACGCCATCGCCGCGCTGGAACTGGTCCGCACGCTGCGCGAGCTGGACACCGACCTCAGGGAGATCCGGAGGCTCCTCTCCGGTGACACGACCCTGCACGGCGTGCTCGTGACCCACCTGGAGGTCGTCGAGCGGCAGGAGCGCACCCTCCGGTCCAGGAGGGCGGTGCTCACGGCCCTGATCAGGGAGGGAGGAGAGGCTGAGCGGGTCGACCTGATGCACCAGCTGGTGACGATGACCGACGAGGAGCGGGAGCGGACCATCGACGACTTCTGGAACGACGTCGCGGAGGGGCTCGACGTGCCCGACGGGTTCGTCGACCGGTTGCGCGCCATGCGTCCGGTCCTGCCCGAGGAGCCCACCGCCGCGCAGCTGGAGGCCTGGATCACCCTGGCCGACCTGGTGTCGGACCAGGAGTTCCGCGACGCGGTCCGCGTCCACCTCCGGGAGACCTACGCCGCGCCGGAGGCGCGGACGATAGCCACCGAGCCGTTCCAGGACTTCATCCACGACAGCGGGACGCCCCTCATGGAGGACCTCCTCGCCGCCCACCGTGCGGGGAGTCCCCCGGTCGGCGCGTGCGGAGGCCACCGTCACACGGTTCATGGAGGCGGCGGTCGCCCTCTCCGGGGAGAGGCTCACCCCGGAGGTCCGCGACCGGATGGCCGACGGGTTCCGCCGGATCCCCGACCTCGTGCGCCGGATGGCGGAGGAGGACGCGGTCTCCGAGGAGCCCGGCTACGACGGCACCCACGGCCGGTACCTGTCCCTGGTGGCCGTGATCAACGGTGTCCCCGAGGACCACGACGACGACCCGGCCGTCTACGTCTGGATCGCGGACGCCATGAGCGCGGCGGCTGTCGCCTCCTGAGTCCGGAACCCCGCCGGGGTGTGCGCGTGGGGGGGCTGGAGGAGGCCTGCCTCAGGCCTCTTCGAGCAGCGTCAGGTAGGCGTCCGCGTCGTGCAGGGCGTGCAGCCGGTACCAGGCGTCGAGGGCGCGCGGGCTGAGCAGGTCGAGCCGGGCCAGGACCGCCCGGGCGAACTCGACCGGGGCGGTTCCCCCGCGGTGACCAGGTCCACGTCGGTGACGGCCAGCTGCTCGCGGTAGCGTCCGGCGCCCGCGTACCCGGTGCCCAGGAGGTAGTCGGGGGCCGAGCTGGTGTGGTCGCGGTGGTCGAGCACGCCCTCCCGGGCCAGTCCGGCCGTCGCGCCGCCGATCGCCGCCACGGGGACGCCGGCGTCGAGGAGGATGCCCGCCGCCGAGGCCATGGGCGCCAGGGACTCCGGCTCGGTGTCCCAGTCGGGTGAGCCCGACAGGAGGAACATCGCGCTGGTCGAGGGTTTGAGCTGGGGGAGTGTGACGTCGGGGAGCACGGTGAGCCCGCCCGCCGTGGTCACCGGGGCCCCGGTGAGCCCCACGGTGACGACCGGGAGGCTGCCGGTCCGGTGGGGACCGATGCCCTCCCGCGCCTGCGCGACGGTGTGGCCGTAGTGCCAGTCGGCCATGCGGTCGTAAACGGCGAGGTGCAGAGAGGGGTGGGCTCAGCGCTCATGGCATGAGGTTGGGGTCTGGGTGGCCGGGTGTCAATTCACGCACACCGTGGACGTCGCATCGGCCGCACGGATCACCTGGTTTGTCCGTCGGTGCCGTGAAGATTCCGGTCCGGTTTCGCCCGGGTCACGCCGCTCGCGGGGGCTCCGATCCAGTGCGTGTGGCCTGGGTCACAGTCACAAAATCTCAAGCCGGTGTTCACAGATGCTCACAAATGGTATTACCATTCTCGGAGCCTGGTCCAAGAGCAGGTCAAGGGCGTGTCCCCACACGGCCAAGCCCCACCGTCCCGTCCACCGGAAGGCTCCGTCATGGAGAGCTTCGTACCCGTCTACGGCACGGGTCCCCTCCTCGGGATCGCGGCGGGCGCCATCGCGCTCCTGCTGTTCCTGATCATCCGCTTCAAGATGCACGCGTTCGTCGCCCTGGTCCTGGTCAGCGTGGTCACCGCACTGGCCGCGGGCATCCCGGTCGACGGAGTGGTCCCCACCCTCCTCGACGGCTTCGGCGGCACGCTCGCCAACGTCGCGCTCCTCGTGGGCCTGGGCGTGATGATCGGCCGCATGCTGGAGGTGACCGGCGGCGCCGCCGTCCTGGCCAGCGCCCTCATCAAGCTGTTCGGTGAGAAGCGCGCCCCGATGGCCCTCGGCGTGGCCTCCCTGCTCTTCGGCTTCCCGATCTTCTTCGACGTCGGCCTCATCGTCATGCTGCCGATCGTCTTCAGCGTGGCCCGCCGCGTGGGCGGTTCGGTGCTGATCTACGCCCTGCCCACGGCCGGTGCCTTCGCGGTCATGCACGCCTTCGTACCGCCGCACCCCGGCCCCGTCACGGCCGCCGTGGAGATCGGCGCGGACATGGGCCTGACCCTCCTCGTCGGCGTGGTCCTGGCCATCCCCACCTGGTACCTGGCCAGCTACCTGTTCGGCCTGTGGGCGGGCAAGCGCTTCGAGATCCCGGTCCCCGACGACATCATGTCCAACGGCGACGTCACCCACGAGAACCCGCCGCGCCTGGGCACGGTGCTCAGCATCCTCCTGCTGCCGATGCTGCTCATCTTCGGCAACACCGGCACCGCCACCCTCGCCGCTACCGGAGCCGTCCCGGCGGACTCCTTCTGGGTGCAGGCGCTCCGGCTGCTCGGGGAGACGCCCATCGCCCTGCTCATCACCGTGCTCTACGCGATGGTGGTCCTCAGCCAGGGGCGCTTCACCCGCCAGAGGGTCGAGGAGATCGTCGGCGGCGCGCTCGGTCCGGTCTGCGGGATCATCCTCATCACCGGCGCGGGCGGCATGTTCGGCGGCGTCCTGCGCACCAGCGGCATCGGTGACGCCCTCGCCGGAAGCCTGGAGTCCACGGGGATGCCGGTCATCGTCGCGGCCTTCGTCATCGCCCTCGCCCTGCGCGTCGCCCAGGGTTCGGCCACCGTCGCCATCACCACGGCCGCCGGGCTGATCGCCCCGGCCGTGCAGGCGACCTCCGGGCTCAGCTCCATCGACCTGGCCCTGATCGTCATCGCGATCGCCTCCGGCGCGACCGCGCTGTCCCACGTCAACGACTCCGGGTTCTGGCTGGTCGGCCGTTTCCTGGGGATGGACGTGAAGACGACGCTCAGGACCTGGACGGTCATGGAGACCCTGATCGGGTTCATCGGCTTCGGTTTCGCCTTCGCCCTGTACCTGGTCCTGTAGGACCTCAGCAGCCGGGGGCGTCGTCCCTGAGGGCGTCCGCGACCTCGGTGACGATCGCCCTCATGGCGGCCTCGGCCACGTCGGGCAGACCGTCCCGGACGGCCCTCGCCACGGTCATGTGCAGGCGCAGGGCCTCCGGGCGGGGGTTGTGCGGCATCAGGTCGTAGGAGGTCCGGGCGACCAGCACCTCCGTCACCACCTCGGCCAGACCGGAGAGCATCTCGTTGCCGGACAGTTCCAGGATACGGCGGTGGAAGGCGATGTCGAGTTCCATGAAGGTGGTGAGCTCGCCCGCCTGTCCGGTGAGGGTCATCCGCTCGGCCACCGCCTCCAGCTGGGCCCGCTCGTCGGCGGGCCCGCGCTCGGCGGCCAGGGCGGCCGCACCGGGTTCCACGGCGGCCCGGAGCTCGTTGAGGGACCGCAGCTGCTCCATCCGGCCGGAACCGGCCAGGCGCCAGCGGATCAGCTGGGGGTCGAAGACGCTCCAGTCCCGTTGGGGGCGGACCCGGATACCCGTCCGGGGTCGGCTCACGACGAGTCCCATGGACTCCAGGACCCGGACCGCCTCGCGGGCGACCGTCCGGGACACGCCGAAGTCGCCCTCCAGGCCCTGGAGGGTGAAGGCGTGGCCGGGGGCGTACTCGCCGGCGGCGATCGCCGGACCGAGCACCGCCAGCACCCGGTTGTGCAGCGTTCGGTGCTCGGTGGTCATCTCGGCCCTCGGAATCTCCTGTGACGCTTTCAGTGTCAGGGAGCAGCCTAGCCGGATTGATTGATATCACTATTGGTGGCGGCGTCGCGCACGGGCGGCGGGCCAAGACTCGGAGAGAGCATGCATTTCGTGTTCATGGGAGTGTCCGGCAGCGGCAAGACCAGTGTCGCGGAGCGGATCGCCGCGCGCCTGGAGTTGCCCTTCGCGGAGGCCGACGCCTTCCACCCGCAGGCCAACATCAGCAAGATGTCGGCCGGTGTGCCGCTGACCGACGAGGACCGGTGGCCCTGGCTCGCCGAGCTCGCCGACTGGATCGCCGCGCACGAGGTGCTGGGCGAGTCCACCGTGATGGCCTGCTCCGCGCTCCGGCGTTCCTACCGGGACGTCCTCCGCGCCGGTGCGCCCGGCGTGCGCTTCGTCCACATGCACGGAACGGAGGAGGTCATCTGGGAGCGGATCGAGGCGCGTGAGGACCACTTCATGCCGCCCGCGCTCCTGCGCTCCCAGCTGGAGACCCTGGAACGCCTGGGCCCGGACGAGGAGGGGCTGGAGCTCGACGTGCGCGGGAACCTCGACGAGCTCAGTCGACAGGCCCTGGACTACGTGGCGGAACAGACACGCCTCTCCCGACAGTAGAGGGACACTCCGTCACGGAGTGGGCACCGGGTGTGCGGGGATATCGCTCCACTTGTGTAGTACGCCCCGGCGCGCGACCCTGGTCGTCATGCACGACACCCAGACGTCCCCCGTATCCTCCGACCCCCGGCCCTTCAGCGTGCTTCCGGCCCCCGGCGGAGCCTGCTCGCCCCGGGTCGCCCCGGTGTGCGGCCCCCGCAGGACGTTCGGCAGACCTGTGTCCTGATGTTCGTCACGGCCGCCGTGTTCGCGGGGCTGGCCTACCAGTCCTGGGCGACCCTGGACGCGGGCGCGCCCGCCCCGGTCGTCCGCGAACTGTGGGTGCAGGTGGTCCTGGCGTCCCTGGTCACCCTGGGGCTGGTCGCGCTGGCGTTGCCGGTGCGCCGCGCCGGTCACGTCCTGTGGCGTGCCGCCCAGTTCGGCGCGCTGGTCGCCCTCGGCGTGGCCGTCTCCGCGCTCAACTCGGCGGCCCGGCTCGCGGACACGCCCCTGCTGCTGGTCGCCCTGCTGGTGGCCCTCTTCGCCATCGTCACCAACATCGCCCTGTGGAGTACCAGCGTCCGCCGCTGGTGCTCCTCCTAGCACCCGTTCGCGCGGTGGTCCGGTGCCCCGGCCGTTCGAGCGGGGCACGCCCCTCCGTCCGCGTCGGAAATCTACGCCGTAAAGCCGTGCGTTCCTCTCCGCGCTTGGGGAATCGTTCACGGAGAACACCAGGGGCCCGGCGGCGCGTGACTCGTGTGGTCACGCGCCGCCGGGCCCCAGCCGTCCCGCGGGTCCCGCCTCAGGAGTCGCCGCTCAGTCCTCCTCCTCGCCGTCGGCCAGGACGTGCAGGCGGGCCAGGTGCTCGCTGCCGTCCTCCCCGTGGCGGTTGACGTAGATCTCGCGAGCCTCGTCCGCGATGTCTCCCACCTCGTCCTCGAAGCCGTAGTCGAGGAGGTCGTCCAGCAGGTCCAGCGACCGGTGCAGCGGGTCCCCGTCGTCGGGGTCGGCCGCGGCCTCCTGCGGTGAGTGCGCGGTGACCCGCGTCAGAACGACGCCTCGGGCCTCCTCCACCGCGCTCTCCGCTCCGGCCGCCGCGCTCAGGCGGATGCGGGTGATGGGGTCCTCGTCGGCGACGAGCATCAACTGCTCGGCCAGCCAGGTGGTGTCCTGGCCTTCGAGGAACGCGGTGAGTTCCGCGTCGTCAAGGGGAGTGTCCATCCGCAGATCATAGGACGAACCGCACACCTCCGGCGCCTCGGGCCCGGCGCGGGGAGGGAAACGAAAAACGGACATTCGGCAAGGAAGTTCATTCATCCTATGATCGGATAAAGGAAAGGAAATTGTGCTCGCGCGAATACCCATTGTCACGATGTCGGGGCGTCAGGGGCTCCCGTGAAGACGGCGCTCAGTTAAACACATGCGGATCGAAATCCGATCTATGGATCACGGCACAGATCTGAAACGGTTGTATTAATACCCAGCCGTCTACCTTCCCAGGTGGTCATGGCGAGGTTTAGGGTCCACTCATCGTTACGGGCCCCCACACCCCCGTCCCCCATCACTGAGGTGGACCATGTTCACGAAGTCTTCCCGTAAACCGCTCGGCCTCGTGGCCGTCGCGGCGTCGCTCACGCTTGTGGCGACCGCCTGCGCGGAGAGTGACCGTGCCGGAGGAGGAGGCGACGACTCACAGCCGTTCGTCTTCGCCTCCGCCGGTGACATCACCGCGCTCGACCCCTTCCTCGCCAGCGACGGTGAGACCTTCCGTTACAGCCGACAGGTCTTCCAGACCCTTCTCGAACACGAATCCGGCGGTTCTGAGATCGTCGGCGGACTGGCCGAATCCTGGGACCAGTCCGAGGACGGCACGCTCTGGACCTTCAACCTCCACGAGGGCGTGAAGTTCCACGACGGCGACGACCTGAACGCCGAGGCGGTCTGCGCCAATTTCGACCGCTGGTACAACCTCACCGGTGCCTACCAGAGCTCGAACAACTCGTACTACTGGCAGAAGATCTTCGGCGGATTCGCGGAGAACGACGAGGCGTACGCGGCGCCCGACCCGCGTTTCGTCTCCTGTGAGGCCGAGGACGAGTTCACCGCGGTCATCGAGGTCAGCGAGTTCTCCTCCCTCTACCCCGGCGGTTTCAGCCTCGCGGCGTTCGGCATCATGAGCCCCACCAGCCTGGAGGCCATGGAGGGCCAGGAGATCACGGGCGAGGAGGGCAACCCCAACCTGCCCGAGTACACCCAGGTCCCGGGGACGGTCGCCGGTACCGGCCCGTTCACCCTGGAGGAGTGGAACCAGGACCAGGGGAGATCACCCTCAAGCGGTTCGACGACTACTGGGGCGACCCGGCGGGCTTCGAGAACATGATCATCCGGGCCATCCCGGACGAGAACGCCCGTCGTCAGGCCCTGGAAGCGGGCGACATCCACGGCTACGACCTGGTGGCCCCGGCCGACGTCGGCCCGCTCCAGGAGGCCGGGTTCGAGGTCCCCACCCGTGACGTGTTCAACGTCCTCTACCTGGCCTACCACCAGGAGAACGAGGCCCTGGCCGACCTCGAGGTGCGTGAGGCCCTCTCGCACGCGGTCAACCGCCAGCGCATCGTCGACACCATCCTCCCCGAGGGCGGCGAGGTCGCCTCGCAGTTCCACCCGGACACCCTCGACGGCTGGTCCCCGGACGTGCGTGAGTTCGAGTACGATCCGGAGCTGGCAGCCGAGATGCTGGCCGACGCGGGCCAGGAGGACCTCACCCTCGAGTTCTGCTACCCGACCGAGGTCACCCGCCCCTACATGCCCGCCCCCAAGGACATCTTCGACGTCATCTCGGAGGACCTCCAGGAGGCCGGCGTGACGGTGGAGGCCAAGAGCTACGAGTGGGCCGAGTACATCAACCAGACCGACAGCGGCAACTGCCCGCTGTACCTGCTGGGCTGGACCGGTGACTACAACGACGCCTACAACTTCATCGGCACCTGGTTCTCCACCCCCAACAACGCCTGGGGCA
Source organism: Nocardiopsis eucommiae (assembly GCA_018388625.1). GTDB lineage: Bacteria > Actinomycetota > Actinomycetes > Streptosporangiales > Streptosporangiaceae > Nocardiopsis > Nocardiopsis eucommiae. The sequence continues at coordinate 1,173,169 of CP074402.1, forward strand.
TGGACGACGAGGAGCTCTTCGACAAGATGGAGGAAGTGAGCACCAACCCCGACGCGGACGAGCGCGTCGCCGGGTACCAGGAGCTCAACGAGATGGTGATGGAGGTCCTTCCGGGGCTGCCCATCTCCAGCTCCCCGCCCTCCATCGCGTTCTCCGGGGACGTCAACCCGCCGAACGTCAGCCCGCTGACCCAGGAGAACTTCGCCGAGGCCTCCTGGAAGTAGGCGCGGACCCCTCTCCCTGACCCGGGAGGGGACCTCGCTCGGCCCGGCCGGTCCCCGACCGGCCGGGCCCGCCGCACGGCCACCCCGGCGGTCCCGCCGCACCCCCCGGGTACCCCCACATCCATCCGTCCAACCCGCCACACCCCGGCGGGGACGCTTCGCGTCCATCGTTCCCACCACTGGCGAAAGGCGGCGCAGGTGCTGCGATTCATCGTCAGGCGACTCCTACAGCTGATCCCGACTCTCGGCGGTCTGTCGATCCTGCTGTTCGTCTGGCTCCAACGACTGCCGGGCGGACCCGAGTACGCCCTCCTCCCCGACGACGCGACCGCGGAGCAGCGTGCCGCTCTGCGCCGTTCCCTGGGTCTGGACGAACCCCTCGCGGTTCAGTACCTCACCTTCCTGCGCAACATCGTGCAGGGCGACCTGGGGACGTCCCTCCAGACCAGCCGACCGGTCCTGGACGAGTTCCTCCTCCGCTTCCCCGCGACCTTCGAACTGGCCGTGACCGCGATGATCTTCGCCGTCGCCGCCGGTCTGCCCCTCGGCTACCTCGCCGCCCGCAAGCGCGGCACCGTGCTGGACTTCGCCGCCGTGGGCGGCTCGCTCCTGGGCATCTGCACCCCGGTCTTCTTCCTGGCGTTCATCCTCAAGGTGGTCTTCGCCGAGAACCTGGGGGTGTTCCCGTCGGCGTTCCGGCTCTCCCCGGGGCTGAGCCGCACCGACATCACCGGGTTCGTGGTCCTGGACGGACTCATGACGCGGGAGTGGGACGTGGTCATGGACGCGTTCGCCCACCTGGTCCTGCCGGGGCTGGCCCTGGCGTCCATCCCGCTGGCCGTCATCACCCGCATGACGCGCGCCAGCGTCCTGGAGGTCATGGGCGAGGACTACGTCCGCACCGCCAACGCCAAGGGCCTGCACCGCACCACGGTCCGCACCCGCCACGTGCTCCGCAACGCCCTGCTTCCGGTGGTCACCGCGGTCGGTCTGCTCGCGGGCAGCCTCTTCGCCGGAGCGGTCCTCACGGAGAGCGTCTTCGCCTTCCCGGGGATCGGGTCGTTCGTCTACGCGGCGACACAGACCCGTGACTATCCGGTGCTCACCGGATTCATCCTCCTCATCGCCACCATGTACGTGTTCATCAACCTCCTGGTCGACATCTCGTACAGCCTCCTCGACCCGAGAGTGCGGGCCCAGTGATGCCTACGACACCGAACCCGTCCGAGGCCCCGGACACCGCGGCGGCCGACGAGAAGGTCCCGTTCCACCGGCGCAGGGCCGAGAAGGTCGACCGGCTCGCGGAGCTCATGGGCGACCGGGACGCGGGCGCCCACGGCTCCGGGGTCTGGCGCGAGGCCTTCCAACGGATGCGCCGCAGCCCCATGGCGATCACCGGCGCGGTCATCGTCGCCGTGTTCCTCGTCATCGCGCTGTTCTCACCGCTCATCGCGACCTACAGCCCCACCTCCCAGGCCTGGGGCGGCGAGGTCTTCCCGAACCGCAACGAGTTCGTCGGACCGCGCGCCGAGAACTGGCTGGGCCTGGACCACCTCGGTCGGGACATGTTCTCCCGCATGGTGATCGGTGCCCGCCAGACCCTCCTGGTCGGTGTGGTCGCCACCCTGGTCGGCTTCCTGTTCGGCGCGCTCCTGGGCGGCCTGGCCGGTGCCTGCTCGGTCCTGGGCGGCCGCTGGGGACGCCAGGTCGACAACGTCATCATGCGCGTCATCGACATGATGCTGGCCATGCCGACCCTGCTGCTGGCCGTCACGGTCGCCGCCCTCGTCGGACCCAGCCTCACCACGGTCATGATCGCGGTCGGTATCGCCCAGGTCCCGATCTTCGCCCGCCTGCTGCGCGGCGCGATGATCTCCCAGGGCAACCGCGAGTACGTGCTGGCCGCGCAGGCCCTGGGCGTGCGCAAGCGGAAGATCGCGGTGACGCACATCCTGCCCAACTCCATGGGGCCGGTGATCGTGCAGTCCACGCTCACCCTGGCGACCGCCATTATCGACGCGGCGGCCCTGTCCTACCTGGGTCTGGGCAATCCGGACGCCTCCTATCCGGAGTGGGGCACGATGCTGTCCGAGGCCCAGCGGTTCCTGTCCAGCGCACCGTCCCTGGCCGTCTACCCGGCCCTGGGCATCATCATCACCGCGCTCGGCTTCACCCTGCTGGGTGAGGCGCTGCGGGAAGCGCTCGACCCGAAGTTGAGGAAGTGACCATGAGTTCCAGCACGCCGCTGTTGGCGGTGGACGAGCTGTCCGTGGTGTTCCACCGCAAGGGCCAGAACCCGACCCGTGCCGTCGACGGGGTCTCCTTCACACTGGAGGAGGGCAAGGTCACGGGGCTGGTCGGGGAGTCCGGCTGCGGCAAGAGCGTGACCTCCCTGGCCCTCATGGGCCTGCTGCCGGACCGGGGCGTGAAGGTGGGCGGCAGCGCGGTCATGCGCCTGTCCGACCGGGGCGAGGAGCTCCGGGAGGCGGACCTGCTGCGGGTCTCCCAGCGCCGTATGCGCGACCTGCGCGGCTCACAGCTGGCGATGATCTTCCAGGACCCGCTGAGCTCGCTCAACCCGGTGGTCCCCATCGGCGTCCAGGTCACGGAGATCCTGAAGCGGCACCGGGGATGCGCGGCGCCCCCGCGAGGAAGGAGGCGGCCGACCTCCTGTACCGGGTGGGCATTCCCGACCCCACCCGGCGCCTGAACGAGTACCCGCACCAGCTGTCCGGCGGTATGCGCCAGCGCGCGCTGATCGCGATGGCGGTGGCCTGCAAGCCGCGCCTGATGATCGCGGACGAGCCCACCACGGCCCTGGACGTCACCATCCAGGCGCAGATCCTGGAGCTGCTCAAGGACCTGGTCACGGAGGAGGGCACGGGGCTGCTGATGATCACCCACGACCTCGGCGTGGTGGCGGGGCTGTGCGACGACATCAACGTCCTGTACGCGGGCCGGGCGGTGGAGACCGCCGAGCGGGCACCGCTCTTCAGCGACCCCACGCACCCGTACACGGTGGGCCTGCTGGGTTCCATCCCGCGCCTGGACGCGCCGCGCGGCGAACCGCTCACCCCGGTGCGCGGTTCGGTGAACGACAACATCGCCTGGGCGGACGGGTGCGCGTTCGCGCCCCGGTGCGACCACTACACCATGGAGTGCCTCCAGGGGCCGCCCCAGCTCGTCAGTGTGGGCGACGGGGACCCGGGACACGTCCACCGCTGTGTGAACCCCATCAGCCACGCCGACGTGGTGGACCGGGCCGTGCTGGAGAGCCCGGCCGTGGTGGGCGACGACGAGGAGGAGCGGGGATGAGCCTGCTGGAGATCAGGGACCTCAAGGTCCACTTCCCCATCAAGCGCGGCGTGATCGTCGACCGCACCGTGGGGCACGTGCGCGCCGTGGACGGGGTGTCGCTGGCCATCGAGCAGGGCCAGACCTACGGCCTGGTGGGGGAGTCCGGCTGTGGCAAGACCACCCTGGGCCGGGCGGTGCTGCGGCTGAACGGGATCACCGAGGGCGAGGTGTGGTTCGGCGGGCGCGACCTGGCCGGGCTCGACGCTGAGTCGATGCGCCGGGAGCGCGCCAATCTCCAGATGGTCTTCCAGGACCCTCTGGGCAGCCTGAACCCGCGCCAGAACATCGGGTCCATCCTGCTGGAGGGGCTCCAGACGCACGGGATCGGCGGCCCCGAGGGCAAGGAGGCCCAGGGTCTGAGCGGTGCGGAGCTGCGGCGGCGGACGGGCGAGGACCAGCGCCGCCGGGTGGTGGACGCGCTGGAGCGGGTGGGGCTGTCCGCGAAGGCGCTCCAGCGCTATCCGCACGAGTTCTCGGGTGGTCAGCGCCAGCGGATCGGGATCGCCCGGGCGCTGGTCCTGGAGCCGGACCTCATCATCTGCGACGAGCCGGTCTCGGCGCTGGACGTGTCCATCCAGGCCCAGGTGCTCAACCTGCTGGAGGAGCTCCAGGAGGAACTGGGCCTGACGTACCTGGTGATCGCGCACGACCTCGCGGTGGTGCGGCACGTGAGTGACGTCGTGGGGGTGATGTACCTGGGTTCTCTGGTCGAGGAGGCCACCAGCGACGAGCTGTACGAGACCCCGCTGCACCCGTACACCAGGTCGCTGATGTCGGCGGTGCCGGTGCCGGACCCGACCGTGGAGGACACCCGGGAACGCATCCTGCTCGCGGGCGACCTGCCCTCGCCCGCGAACCCGCCCGCGGGCTGCCGGTTCCACACCCGTTGCCCGTGGCGGCAGGAGGAGCGGTGCGACACCGAGCGTCCCGAGCTGCGCCCGCTGAACGGCGGGGACGCCAGCGCCACCCATCGGGTGGCCTGCCACTACGCCGAGCAGATCCTCTCCGGCGAGATCCAGCCCCGCGAGGAGCTGGCGGAGCGGATCGTGCACGGCGCGAGCTGATCCGGCGCGGGCGCGCGGGTGCCGAGGGCACCCGCGCGCCCGCGTGTCCGCCCTCACCCGGGAGTGTCGACCGGCCGGGTGAACCGGCGGCACAGGTGGACCCGCCGGAACTCGGCACGCAGCCCCTCCTCGTCCGCCGGGTCGGCGTGCGCGAGGGCCCTCACCACCGCTGTGACCTTCGGGACGCTGGCGGGTCGTGACGCGTGGTGTGTGCGGGCGTCCAGCGGCGCAAGGGCGAGCCGTGCCACCTCGTCGTGGTCGGCGTACACGTGGAGGTAGTGGTCGTGGTCGGTGAAGCCGCCGGACCGGTACCAGGCCAGTGTGGCGGGGTCGTCACGGGTCCAGGCGTCCAGCCTCCGGACCCCCTGCTCGCGCAGACGATCCAGGAGGGTGGACAGCAGCCGCCCGCCCACTCCTCGGCCCTGGTGGTCGGGGTGGACGGCGACGGTCTCGATCACCGCCGTGTCGCCGTCCAGTTCGGCGTCGAGGATGCCGACCAGGGTCGCGCCGCGTACCGCGACCAGCTCCACGGAGGCGGCCGGACGGACCGGTTTCGTCTGGACCACGTCGTCGTGGTACGCGGTGTGGAGGAAGGACAGGACCCGGCAGCGCAGCCACTCCTCCTCGTCGGCGGTGCGGTAAGTGCGGATCTCCGTGGGGGGCATGTCGGTCATTCTCGGCACCGTGATCCACGGCCGCAACGGGTTTCGGGGGCTTGCCCGGGAGTGTCGGACGCGACTCCGTCCTCCCGAGTGCCGGGCGGGTGGAACGGGGAGGTAGGAAGGAGACGGTACGTACGGAGGGAGCCGATCATGGCGGACGCCGCGCACGCGCGAGGTTCGGGGCTGTTCCTGTACGACAGGGACTGCGGCTTCTGCCAGCGCGCGGTTGCCTTCGCGCGGGATCGCCTGCGCACCCGGACCGCCTTCGCGGCCTCTCAGGACTCCGACCTCCCCGCCCTCGGTCTCACCCCCGAGCAGGCCGACGAACAGGCCTGGATCGTCTATCCGGACGGTAGGCGGCTGGCCGGGGGCGACGCCGTCGCCGGGGTGCTCCTGGGCGCGGGGCTCCCCGCCCGGATCCTCGGCCGTTTCCTGCTGCTGCCCGGGGTGCGCGCGCTCAACCGCGCCGCCTACCGGATCGTGGCCGCGAACCGGTACCGGCTCCCCGGGGAAGCGCCGCCTGCGCGCTCCCGCCCTCGAACGGAAGGTCCACACCCCCATGAACCCCCTGGCCGCGTCCTCCGACCAGATGATGCCGCTCGGCGCGATCGCCCTGATGATGGCGAGTCTGCTGCTCATGGCGGTGGCGCTGGTGCTCATGGGGGTGCGGGGTGCCCGGCGGAGGATCAGACCGAACCGCCTCTTCGGGATCCGGACCGCCTACACGTTCTCCGGCGACTTCGCCTGGTACACCGTGCACGAACTGGCGGCGCCCTGGTCGATCGTGGCCGGGTTGGTCTGTCTGCCGGGCCTGGTCCTGCTGCCGGTGGCGGCCACCCCGAACCTCCAGGTCGCGGCGGTGCTCGCGCCGATCGGGGCCAGCCTCGTGGTGCTCCTCGTCGGGACGTGGCGGGCCCACAGGGTGGCACGGGAGCGTGCGGCCCGGGACGCGGGCCGCGCCGACCTGCCCTGAACTCAGGCGGCGCGCAGGGCCCGGCACACGTCCAGGACCCGTTCGCGCAGCACCGCGCCGCGTTCGGCGAAGTCCCGCTGGTACTCCATGTAGGCGGCCTTGCCCTCGGCGGTCTCGATCCGCACCGGTTCGTACCCCCACGCGGCGAGGTCGTAGGGAGAGGCGCGCATGTCGAGCACGCGGATCTCCCTGGAGAGCTCGAAGCAGTCCGCGACCAGCTCCGAGGGGACCGCCGGGGTGAGCTTGTACGCCCACTTGTAGAGGTCCATGTTGGCGTGCAGGCACCCCGGCTGGTCCAGGTCGGCCTGGCGTTCCCGGGTGGGCTGGAGGGTGTTGAGCGGGCGGGCGGGTCCGGTGAAGAACCGGAACGCGTCGAAGTGCGAGCACTGGATCCGGTGCGACTCGACCACGCGGTCGGTGCCCTCGTGCCCGAGCCGCAGGGGGACCTGGCCGTGGCGCACCTCCTCGGTCCGGTACACCATCGCCCACTCGTGCAGCCCGAAGCAGCCCAGGTGCGCGGGGCGCTCGGCCACCGAGGTCAACAGGCGTTCCACGAAGTCCAGCACCGGCCGGGCGGACAGGAACGCGGGCACGTCGAGCCCCACTCCGCCGGGGAGTTCGGTGTAGAAGCGTTCGGAGAGCCGTGCGCGGGCACCCTCGCCCAGCAGCACCGTCCCGACGCCGGGGTGCCAGCGCCGCAGTTGCGCGGGCTTGAGGTTGTAGTACGTGAACAGGAAGTCCTCGACGGGGTGCCGCTCGCCCGCGCTCCGGCGCCGTACGTGCTCGCCCACCAGGGCGTCGACCCGGTGCTGGTGCCGCTCGGCGCGTGCGCGCCACTCCGTCTCCGCCAGGCCCCTCAGGGCCTCGGTCCTCGTTCCCGTCACGGCACCCAGGGTACGTGCGGTCCTGCCCTAGTCTGCTGGGATGCAGATCCCCACCGACGAAGAGATCCGGGCCCTCCACGAGCGGTACGCGCCCACTCCCGAGGCCTTCGCGCTCGTGTACACCCACTGCCGGGCCGTGTGCGAGGTGGCCGAACTGCTGATGGAAGCGGCCCCCGGCGGGGTGGACGCGGCGCTGGTCCGTGCCGGGTGTCTGCTCCACGACGTGGGCGTGTACCGGCTGATGGACGAGCGGGGGCGGATCGACGGGTCCCGTTACGTGAGCCACGGGGTGCTCGGCCACGAGCTCCTGGCGGGGAGGGGCTGCCCGAGGCGCTGTGCCGGTTCTGCTCGCACCACACGGGCGTGGGCGTGACCCGGGACGACGTGCGGGACCAGGGCCTGCCCATCCCGGTGGCGGACTACCTCGCGGAGTCGCCGGAGGAGGAGCTGGTCATGTACGCGGACAAGTTCCACAGCAAGAGCGTGCCGCCGGTCTTCCTCACCGTGGACACCTACGCCGCGAAGGTGAGCCGCTTCGGCCCGGACAAGGTGGCGCGCTTCGGGGAGCTGGTGGACCGCCACGGCGTACCGGACCTGGCGGCGCTGTCCCGCTCCTACGGGCACGCGCTCGTCTGAGTCCGTTCAGTTGGACTGCTGGACGGGCAGGTGCCGCCCCAGGTAGCCGACGTACACCCGGTTGGTGGTGTCCGGGCCCAGATGCGGGAAGAAGTACAGGCGGGGGCAGATGCCGTACTCGATGTCCAACTTGATGTGGGCGTACATGGGGACCCGACCGTCCGGCTCCACCTCGGCCGGGACGCGGAACACCCGCTTCTCGTTGAGCTTGCCCCGGTTGCGGACGTAGTCGGACTCCTGCGAGGCCAGCCGCTTGACCGGGATCACCCGGTAGCCGTCCGGGGGTTCGCGCAGGTAGGAGTGGAAACCGAGTCCGCTTCCGGGGTTGTCGAACTGGTAGCGGGCGTAGTCGTTCAGGGCCAGGAGCGCCTCCCAGGCCCGGGTCACCCACAGGCCCTCCTTGCGGCTGTCGGAGAGCTCGTACACGGTCTGGTCCTCGATGGTGAAGAACAGGTGCGGCAGGGCCGAGCCGTCGGTGATCCGTTCCAGCAGCTCGGCCACGCTGGACGGCGGCCCCTGCTCGGGGTCGCTCGGGGCCGGGGCGGCGGCCAGCCGGAACAGGCCCGCCTCGCGTGCCTGGTCGCGCAGCCACCGGACCTCGAAGCGGGCCACGCGGCGCTCCTCCCGGGTGAGGGCCAGCTCGTCCGCGAGGTCGGCGGTCTCCGCGAGCACGGCCTGGTGCTCCTCGGAGAGCTCCCCGATCCGCGCGTTGAGTCTGCGCACCTCCTCCCTGAGCCGTCGGACCTGCTGTTCCTGTGCCTGGGCGGCGGCGAGTTCCACCGAGGAGACGGAGTCGTGTTCTGACTGGTGCGCGATGACGTTCCCCGATCCTGAGGGTGCCCGTGGGGGAACGGGGGCACGGGTGTGCGGACCCCGGCGCAGGTCCTCGGTCTCCTCGGCCAGGAGCGCGTCGATCGCCCGGAGCGCCTCGGGCAGGCGCAGTCCGAGCGCGTTGTCGCGCACCCGCCGGGACAGGGCGGCGCCCACCCAGTTGCGCACGCGTTCGCCGTCGCGGGCGGTGTCGAGGGTGCCCGGACTCATCCGGGGGTGGCGCTGGGCGTCCGCCTCGTCGGTGGGGTCCACACCAGGTAAGAAGGTGCGGACCCCACCGACGGGGACGTCCAGACCCCGGGGAGGAGCTCGGAGACCCGCTCCAGGGCGGCCCCGTCCAGCACGTATCCGGCGCACATGCCGGTGCAGCGGGACAGGGTCCCCGCCATGGAGGTGCGCCAGTCGGCCACGGTGACGTCGTGCGGCGCCCCGGTGGCGACGATCGCCAGGCGTCGCAGGGGGTCGCGGATGGTCGAGAGCAGGGCCGCCACGTCCTCCTCGTCACGCCCGCGCACGATGCGGGGGTGGACGGCAGCGGGTGGGCGCCGTCGTGCGCGCCCACCGACCCGAGCAGCATGCGCGCCGCCTCGGGTGGCATCACCTCGGCGCGGGGGTGTCGGCGGTCGCGACGGGGTCGACGGTCATGTCGATCCACACGTAGTTCCAGGGAGAGAGTTCGGGGTCCACCACCACCGTGGCCAGGGTGCGCCACACGCCCTCGGGTTTCTCGGACTCGGTGGTCAGCCTCAGGAAGGTGAGTCCCTCGTCGGCGTTGTGGTGCCGTGCGACCAGTGCCCGGGAACGGTTGCTGAGCTCGAACCGGCCCGAACCGGAGAAGTCCACCCGCGCCCCCGAGTTGCCGCGCTTGCTCAGCCAGCGGGAGAGGACCGAGGAGGCGGCGGAGACCAGGTCCCCGTCGTCGTCGTGGACGGCGACCAACGTGCGGTAGACGAGCGGCAATGGGCACTCCCGGGTTCCCGTCGACGGCGGCGACCCGAGGGTCCGGCCGAACCCGCTGGCGGAGCCCTCCCTCACCACTGTGGACGAAGGACCGCCCCCGCGCCAGCCGCTTGGCCAGGTTCCCTTCGGCGGTCGGTCGCCCGCCGCCCCGGGTCGTACCTTCCGTTTACCCAAGGAACGGCCGAGTCACCAATCCCCACACGCCGGTGTGCCCCGGGATTCCCCGATCGGGTACGCCACAGTGGCCAAACGGGGGCTCCGGGTTGGTGATGGTGGACAACGCGGGCGGCTCCGTGCGGGGGCTAGCGTCACCGACATGACCACGCATCCGTTCTGGCTGGCCGGTTCCGCCGCGTCCGGCGACACCGAGCTGACCGTCCGCAACCCCTACACCGGAGGGACGGCGGGCGTCGTCTCCGTGCCCACCGAGGCGCAGGTGGAGGCCGCCGTCTCCGCCGCGCACGCGGTGGCCGCCGAGGCCGCCGCCCTGCCCGCGCACGTCCGCGCCGGGGCCCTGGACCACGTCTCCCGGCGCATCGGAGAGCGTGCCGAGGAGATCGCCCAGGTCATCACCGCCGAGAGCGGCAAGCCCATCAAGTGGTCCCGCGCCGAGGCCGGACGCGCGGTGTCGGTGTTCCGCTGGGCCGCCGAGGAGGCCCGCCGGGACAGCGGCGAGCTCCAGCGCCTGGACACCGACCCCGGCGGCACCGGCCGGTTGGCGCTGGTCCGCCGGGTCCCCAAGGGCCCCGTCCTGGGCATCTCACCGTTCAACTTCCCGCTCAACCTGGTCGCCCACAAGGTGGCCCCGGCCATCGCCGTGGGCGCCCCCGTGGTGCTCAAGCCCGCTCCGGCGACCCCGATGACCGCTCTGATCCTCGGGGAGATCCTGGCCGAGACCGACCTGCCCGCGGGCATGGTGTCGATCCTGCCCATGCCCAACGAGCTGGCCGCGCCGCTGATCACCGACGAGCGGCTGCCCGTCATCTCCTTCACCGGCGGTCCCTTCGGTTGGGAGCTCCAGCGGCGGGCTCCGCACAAGCACGTGACCCTCGAACTCGGCGGCAACGCGGCGGCCGTGGTGCTGGACGACGCCGACCTCGACTGGGCGGCCCGGCGGGTGGCCCTGTTCGGCAACAACCAGGCCGGTCAGGTCTGCATCGGGGTGCAGCGGGTCGTGGTCACGGACGCCGTGCACGACGCGTTCGTGGAGCGCCTGGTAGCGGAGGTCCAGGCGCTGGGCACCGGTGACCCGGCCGACCCCGGGACCGACGTCGGACCGCTGGTCGACGCGGCCGCCGCCGAGCGCGTGACGTCCTGGGTCGAGGAGGCGGTCGCCGCGGGGGCCCGCCTCCTGACCGGCGGCACGCGCGACGGCGTCACCGTGGCGCCCACCGTCCTGGCGGACGCGCCCGCCGACGCCCGGGTGGTCCGCGAGGAGGTGTTCGGCCCGGTGCTGGTCGTCCAGCGGGTCGCGGACACCGACGCCGCCTTCGCGGCCGTGAACGACAGCGACTTCGGCCTCCAGGCCGGTGTCTTCACCCGGGACCTGCCCACCGCGTTCCGTGCCCACCGGGAGCTGGAGGTCGGCGGCGTGGTCGTCGGTGACGTCCCCACCTTCCGCGCCGACCAGATGCCGTACGGCGGGGTCAAGGGTTCGGGTGTGGGCAAGGAGGGCCTGCGGGCGGCGATGACGGACCTCACCCACGAGCGGGTCCTCGTCCTCACCGGGATCGACCTGTAGGGACGCCGCGCGGACGCGGACGGGGGCGGGGGCGGCCGGTGTTCGGCCGCCCCCGCCCCCGTCGTGACCCCGGGGCCCCGGGCGCCGCAGGGGCCCTCTAGAGCCGCGCCGCGTGGTCGTAGAGGCGCTTGGCCTCGGCGCCCAGACGCGGGCCGTACTGGGTGCTGCGGTCGTCGGCGTACTTGAAGCTCACCACCGAGGAGATGGTGCCCTGGCCGGTCGCGGTGTCGAAGTCGGTGAACCAGGGGCCGCCGCTGGAGCCCTGGGTCATGGTGCAGCGCACCCCGTTGGCCGTGGTGCCGCCGGTGTCCGGGACGGTCCGGCCGGAGCAGTAGTGCAGTTCGCGGCCGTCGTAGGGGAGGCGGACGGGTAGCCGAAGGTGTAGACCTGCACCCCGTTGTTCACGTTCTGCTCGGACCACGTGGAGAAGGACAGCTTCTGCGCGCCGACCCGGTCCTGCACCGGGGTGCCGCCGTCCTCGTTGAGCACGACCATCGCGAAGTCGTAGCTGTCGTCGGCCCGGTCGGACCACTGCGGGGCGACCATGAGGTCGCGGGCGGTGAACTTGCCGTGCGGACTGTCGCCGGAGGAGTACCCGGGGACGAAGGTCCAGTTCTGGGCCCAGGAGCCCCTGCCGTCCTTGGCGCAGTGCCCGGCGGTCACCAGGGTGCTCTTGTTGGCGGAGTCCACGACCGAGGCCGAACAGGTGAAGTCGCGGCCGTCCATGGTCAGGTACACCTTGCCGGTGGTCTGGGTGACCTTGCCGCCGTCGTTCCAGCGCTCGCCGTCGCTGTTGGGGCTGGACGCCTGCGGCTCGACGTCGGCGGTCCCTTGGAGCGGGTCGGTCAGCCCCAGGGTGGACTCCACGAGGCTGGTGATCGGCTGGGCGGCGGCCATGCGGTCGCTGGTCCAGTAGTCGAGGACGGCGGTGCGCTGTTCGCCGGTCACGGCCCCCGCCTGGTGGTGGATCCCGTCGGTCCTGGAGACCGGTGTCCGGCTCTCGGGAGCGGGGAGTTCGGGGGCGAGGGCGTCCGGAAGGACGGCGGAGGCGTGGATGGCCTGGGAGACGGCCGAGGCCGGGGCGGGCAGGTGGTCGATGAGGGCGAGGCCCCCGAAGGCGACCGCGGCTGCGGCCAGCGGGGCGAGGATCCTGCGTGCGGTGGGCGAGGTCATGACCACGATCTTCGCACACTTGGAGTAACTCGATGACTACTTTGGGTTTGTGTCGCGGCTTTCTCGGGCATGCGACCGGCCGACCCCGCGCGAGGCGGGTCGACCGGTCGCCCGGCCCGTGGTGTCCGGTTGACCGGAACACGGGGTTTCGGCGCCGATCAGGGGTGGAAACCCGGGACCGGCGCCCACCGCGGCCTAGCCGAGCGGGATGGTCACCCGGGTCGGCGCCTCCTCCGGCGAGGACACCGTGACCCGGTTCCCGATCCGGCTCTCACTGACGTAGCGGGGGTCCTTGCTGTCCACCACCACGGCCAGACGGTGACCGGCCGGGACGTCCCACACCACCGACGAGAGCTCGGTCTCGACCGTCACCGGCGCGCCCGGGGTCGCGTCGCGCAGGGTGTACGGGGCGTGGCTCAGCAGGGAGCCGGTGCCGCGCTCGTTGATCGCGTACAGGTACACGAAGACCGACTGGTCAGCGGCGGTGGGGGTCACCGTGAACGTCACCTCGGGGGTCCCCGCCACGCGGACGCCCTCGGGGTGGGCGGGGCTGGTCCACACCGCGGCCCGGTAGCGGTCGACGGTGGGCAGCAGGACCCCGGTGGGCACGTCGAAGAACTGCTGGAGCGCCCCCGAGAGGATGACCGTGCCGCTGTGCGCGGTCGTGCCGATCCCGGTGCGGAAGCCGTAGTCCCAGCCCGTCGCGGGCTCGTCGCCCATCGCGCCGTCGCTCTGCCAGCGGCCCCAGGTGGAGCGGGGCTCGTCGAGGTGGTACTCGTCGGTGGACGCCGTCACCGAGGGCCAGTCGGCGTGCGAGGTCCACCCGCCGTTCCCGTTGTTGGGCCGGACACGCACCGGGTCCTCGGCGCCGACGCCGTTGTCCTCGCCCTTGAGGTGGTGGTCGAACCAGCGGCCCAGGTCCTCCCACACCTCGTTGGGCAGCCCCACCGCGCCGAACGCCTCGGGGGTGGCGTGGTCGCCGGGGGTGAGCATGAGCCGCTTGGGGCCGGACAGCTCCTCGTAGAAGTCCGCGATGTGCCCGACGGGGAACATGCCGTCGTTCCATCCGTGCGCCATCATGACGGCGGTCCCGTTGGCGTTGATCTGGTCCACCTTGGTGGCGGCGGAGCGGTCCGGGGCCATCTCCAGGATGGGGTCGACGTTGCCGCGCCGGTACTCGCGCTCCATCTCCCGGAGGGAGTCCCCGGGGGTGCCGAGCAGGTTCCCGGCCAGGAGCAGCAGTTCGGCCGACTGCACGTCGATGGTCCGGCCGGGGTAGAGCGAGGCCTCCAGGTCGGCCCAGCCGCTCATGGAGCCGACCGCCCTCACCCGGTCGTCCTCGGCGGCGGTGAGCAGGCTGATCCCGCCGCCGTAGGAGATGCCCGCCATGCCGATCCGGTCGGCGTCGGCCTCGGTGTTCTCCAGGGCCCAGTCGATGACGGCGCTGGCGTCGGCCCGGTCCTCGGGTCCGGCCACCTCGACGCCGCCGCCGGAGTCCCAGAACCCGCGCGAGGTGTAGGCGACGACCTGGTATCCGGACTCCTCGGCCAGCTTCTTGGCCGCGCCGACGTACAGGATGTGCGGGGTGGCCCAGGCGGAGGGCATGACGAGCAGCGGGCGCGGGCCCTCGGCGTCGGTGGGGGTGATGACCTTCGCCTTCAGTTCGGTGCCGTCATGGCTGACGATCGTCTCGTAGCTGATGGTCGAGGAGACCGTCACCGCCGAGGCGGGGGCCGGTGACAGCGCGGCCACGGCGACGGCGGCCGCCACGGCTGTGGCGGAGAGGGCGTGGAGTCGCGTGCCGAAGGGGGCGCGCTCTCGGGGTGGGGGAGACGTGCTGACTGAGGGCATGGCGGGAACCTCTGGGGTGGGGGCGGGGGAGGCTCCGATGGTCGCTCGCGCCAGCACCATCGGGGGAGCCGGACGCACCGGCGGTGATCGGCGTCGCACTGTACTGTGAGGTAACTTACTCGCCAGTCAAGTTAGGCGATCCACCGCCCTTTGTAAAGACCCGGGGCGCGCGCCTCCCCGGAGTGCGCTCCCGCGCCGCTGTCGCACTGTGAGGGTTTGTCCCCGTGCCCGCCGCCGGGGTGCGCTCGTGCGGCGGACCGGCTTCCACCTCGGTGCCTGCCACCGGGGCTCCCCTCCCCGCTGCCCGCCGTGCGCCGCCCACACCGAGGGTTCGCCCGGCCGTACCCGGGGTTGTCCACAGGGCCCCGGCGCTGGGCCGCCGGGTGCGCGACAATGGAGGGGTGCGAGAAGAACAGCAGCGAACAGTAGTGATCCTCGGCTCCACGGGCTCGATCGGGACCCAGGCCGTCGACATCGTCCAGCGCAACCCCGCGCGCTTCCGGGTCGTGGGCCTGGCCGCCGGGGAGGCCGCGCCGACCTGCTCGCCAAGCAGGCCGTGGAGCTCGGGGTCGGGCACGTGGCCGTGGCGGACCCCGCCCGCGCCGCCGACCTCACCCGCCTGCTGCGCGAGCAGGGCAGCGACGCCGAGGTCCTGGTCGGAGCGGAGGGTGTCGCCGCGCTGGCCGCGCACCCCTGCGACGTCGTCCTCAACGGGATCACCGGCGCCCTGGGGCTGGAGTCCACCCTGGCCACGCTGCGCGCGGGGACCACCCTCGCCCTGGCCAACAAGGAGTCCCTCATCATCGGCGGGCCCCTGGTGCGCGACCTCGCCGCGCCCGGCCAGATCATCCCGGTCGACTCCGAGCACTACGCCATCGCCCAGTGCTTCCCCCACCTGCCCGAGGGCGAGCTCACCAGCCCGGCGCAGGGCCTGGTCCACGCCGCCCGCGCCGACGTGCGCCGCCTGGTCGTCACCGCCAGCGGCGGTCCCTTCCGGGGCCGACGCGCCGAGGAGCTCACCGGCGTCACCCCCGCCGAGGCGCTGGCCCACCCCACCTGGAGCATGGGGCCGGTCATCACCGTCAACTCCGCGACCCTGGTCAACAAGGGCCTGGAGGTGATCGAGGCCAACCTCCTGTTCGACGTGCCCTTCGACCGGATCGACGTCGTCGTGCACCCGCAGTCGGTCGTGCACTCCATGGTCGAGTACGTGGACGGCACCACCCTGGCCAAGGCCAGCCCGCCCAGCATGATGATCCCGATCGCCTACGGGATCGGCGCGCCCGACCGCGTCCCCGACGCCGCCCCCGGCATGGACTGGACCCGCGCCCAGAGCTGGACCTTCGAGCCGCTGGACCACGAGGCCTTCCCCGCCGTGCGGCTGGCCGCCGAGGTCGGCGCGGCGGGCGGCACGGCGCCCGCCGTCTACAACGCCGCCAACGAGGAGGCGGTGGACGCGTTCCTCAAGGGAAACCTCGCGTTCCCGGCCATCATGGACACTGTCTCCCAGGTAGTCTCTGAACACCGGCGGGCGGACCATCCGGGTACCTCGACCCTGACCCTGGACGACGTGTACGCCGCTGACACCTGGGCCCGAACCCGCGCGCGCGAGCTGCTCACCCGCGGCTGAGGACCGACATCGGCTTGAGGAGAGATGCATGGTCGTTCTGCTGACCGTGGTCGGGATCGTCCTGTTCGTCGTGGGACTGCTGTTCTCGATCGCCTGGCACGAGCTCGGCCACATGTCCACGGCCAAGATGTTCGGGATCAAGTGCACCGAGTTCATGGTGGGCTTCGGCAAGACGCTGTGGTCGGTGCGCAGGGGCGAGACCGAGTACGGCATCAAGGCCGTCCCGCTGGGCGGCTTCGTGCGCATGGTCGGCATGCTGCCGCCCGCCAGGGAACGGCGGGACACCGGGGCCCGGAAGATGTCCCGCTGGCGGGCGATGGCCGAGGACGCCCGCGAGGCCTCCTACATGGAGCTCTCCCCGAGGACCAGGACCGGCAGTTCTACCAGCGCGCCCCCTGGAAGCGCCTGATCGTCATGTTCGCCGGTCCGGGCATGAACCTCGTGCTCGCGATCATCCTGCTCGGCGTGCTCTTCATGGGCATCGGCGTGCACCAGGAGACCCCGCAGATCGGGTCGGTCCGCGAGTGCGTCGTCCCCGCCGGAGTGACCGCCACCGAGTGCACCGACGAGTTCGCGCCCACCCCCTCCCACGAGGCGGGCCTGGAGCCGGGCGACGTGATCGTCTCGATCGACGGCCAGCCGGTGACCGGCGACACCGTGAACGGACAGATCCGTCAGTCCCTCGGCAGCACCGAGTTCGAGATCGAACGCGACGGCGAGCGCTTCACCACCGACGTCGACATCGTCGAGAACGAGCTGCCCGCCCGGAACTCCCAGGGCGACATCGTCTACGACACCGACGAGCGGGGTGACCTCGTCTACGACGAGCAGGGGCGCCGGGTGGCCGCCACCGAGGTCGTCGGGTTCCTCGGCGTGGTGTTCGTCCAGGAGCGCCAGCCGCTGACGGTGGGGGAGTCGGTCTCCGAGGTCGGCACCATGCTGGTCGGTGTGGGTGAGGCGATCATCGCCCTGCCCAGCCGGGTCCCCGAGGTGTTCGGCGCCGCCTTCCTGGGCGAGCAGCGCACCGAGGACTCCCCGGTGGGCATCGTCGGCATCTCCCGCATCGGCGGCGAGATCATGTCGCAGGGCCTGCCGGTGATCGACACCGTGGCGATCATGATCAGCATCCTGGCCAGCGTCAACCTGTTCCTCTTCGCCTTCAACATGCTCCCGATCCTGCCGCTGGACGGCGGGCACATGGCCGGGGCGCTCTGGGAGTCCGTCAAGAAGTGGACGGCACGGCTGTTCAGGAGACCGGACCCGGGGCCGGTGGACGTGGCGCTGCTGACACCGGTGGCCTATGTGATCGTCGGCTGCTTCCTCGTCTTCAGCGTCATCCTCCTCGTGGCCGACCTCATCAACCCCGTGCGGTTGTTCGGCTGACCCCTCGGGGGCGGCTCGGAGCCGCCCCCGAGCCGTCCCCGAGGGATGAACACCGGTTGAACTGGTGTGAGCGCGGCCACGAAGGGCCGTGTGTCGCCCCAAGGGCGGGTAACCTGGAGGTCGCGTACCGGGATCGCCGCCGTGGCGGAGGCCACCGAGACGGAGCACCCGGACACGCCTCCGGGCGCCGCCGTGCGCGCCCTTCTCCACGAATCGGACGACATCAAGTGCCGCCCTCCCTCCGGCGGCAGACGAGGTGAACCAAGCGTGACCATTGATCTCGGTATTCCCGCCACCCCGCCGCGCCCGCTGGCGACCCGGCGCAAGACCCGGCAGATCATGGTCGGGAACGTGCCCGTGGGCGGGGACGCGCCGGTGTCCGTGCAGTCCATGACGACCACCCGCACCTCCGACATCAACGCGACCCTCCAGCAGATCGCTGAGCTGACCGCCTCCGGCTGTCAGATCGTCCGCGTGGCCGTCCCGACCAACGAGGACGCCGACGCGCTGCCGATCATCGCCAGGAAGTCGCAGATCCCGGTGATCGCCGACATCCACTTCCAGCCCAAGTACGTGTTCGCGGCGATCGACGCCGGGTGCGCCGCCGTGCGCGTCAACCCGGGCAACATCAAGAAGTTCGACGACAAGGTCGCGGAGATCGCCAAGGCCGCCTCCGAGGCCGGCACCCCGATCCGCATCGGCGTCAACGCCGGTTCGCTCGACAAGCGTCTGCTCGCCAAGTACGGCAAGGCCACCCCGGAGGCGCTGGTGGAGTCGGCGCTCTGGGAGTGCTCGCTGTTCGAGGAGCACGGCTTCCGGGACATCAAGATCTCCGTCAAGCACAACGACCCGGTCGTGATGGTCAACGCCTACCGGCTGCTGTCGCAGGCCTGCGACTACCCGCTGCACCTGGGCGTCACCGAGGCCGGTCCGGCCTTCCAGGGCACCATCAAGTCGTCCGTGGCCTTCGGCGCCCTGCTGTCGGAGGGGATCGGTGACACCATCCGGGTGTCCCTGTCCGCCCCGCCCGCCGAGGAGGTCAAGGTCGGCGCCCAGATCCTGGAGTCCCTGGGGCTGCGCGAGCGCGGCCTGGAGATCGTCTCCTGCCCGAGCTGCGGCCGTGCCCAGGTGGACGTGTACACGCTCGCCGAGGAGGTCACCGCCGGGCTGGAGGGGCTGGAGGTGCCGCTGCGCGTGGCCGTCATGGGCTGCGTCGTGAACGGTCCCGGCGAGGCCCGCGAGGCCGACCTGGGTGTGGCCTCCGGCAACGGCAAGGGCCAGATCTTCGTCAAGGGCGAGGTCATCAAGACCGTGCCCGAATCCAAGATCGTGGAGACGCTGATCGAGGAGGCCATGCGCATCGCCGAGGAGATGGGCGAGGCCGGGGTCGAGGGCGAGCCCAGCGTGTCCGTGGCGAGCTGACCCCCGTCGGGGAGGAACCACGCTTCGAGGGGAGTACGGCGGCGGCCGTGCTCCCCTTTGTCGTGTCCTGACGCCGCCTTGACGTGGAACCCGCCGGACGGGGTGGGAACACCCGGGGCGATCGGACGCTTACACCTACGGGCGGGACCCGCGTCGTCGCTGGTCACGAGAGCCTGATCACCGTGAGTCATGTCATGTGGCACGAGTCACCACGGCGTGCGTTTTCTTGCGTCGGTGCGCATGATTCGGGCCCGGAAAGCGGACATGGGCAACGAATGTGGGTCATGTTACTCACGCAACACCATTAACGTTGCCCAAGGCACAAGTGGGGTCCCGTTGGTTCGCGACGGCGCCGATCCGGTGTGCCCACCCGCAGAACGTCGAGGAGTCATTTCGTGGTGGACCAGAAGAGCCCCGCGCGGGCGGACGCTTCCGCGCCCACGCTGGGGCGGCGTCTGAGCCGACGCAAGCCGGTCGAGAAGCTCGTGGCCGAGACCGAGGGCGGCCACGGCCTGCGCCGCACCATGGGGTTCTGGCAGCTGTCCATGATCGGTATCGGCGCCACCCTGGGTACCGGCATCTTCGTGGTCCTGGGCGAGGCGGTCCCGATCGCCGGACCCGCCGTCATCCTCGCGTTCGTCCTGGCCGGTGTGACCGCGCTCTTCTCCGCGCTCGCCTACGCCGAGATGGCCGGGATGATCCCCGCCTCCGGCTCGGCCTACTCCTACAGCTACGCCACCATGGGCGAGTTCATGGCCTGGGTGTGCGGCTGGTGTCTGATGCTCACCTACGGGGTCTCCGTGGCGGCCGTCGGCGTCGGCTGGGGCCAGTACATCAACGAGCTTTTGCACCTGACCACGGGTCTGTCGCTGCCCGGCGCGCTCCTGGCCGGACCCATGGAGGGCGGCCTGGTCAACGTGCCCGCGGCCGTCGTCGTCCTCCTGTCGATGTTCGCCCTGCTCGCCGGGGTGCGGGAGAGCACCCGCGCCAACGCCGTCATGGTCACCATCAAGATCGCCGTGCTGGTGATGTTCGTGGCCATCGCGGTCACCGCCGTCCAGCGGGGCAACTTCGCCCCGTTCATGCCGATGGGCATGGCGGGTGTCTCCGCCGCCGGCGCCACCCTGTTCTTCTCCTACATCGGCTTCGACTCCGCCTCCACCGCCAGCGAGGAGGCCCGGAACCCGCAGCGCGACCTGCCGCGCGCCATCATGTTCTCCATGATCGTGGTCACCGCGATCTACTGCCTGGTGGCCTTCAGCGCGGTCGGCGCCCTCAACTGGACCGAGTTCGCGGAGGGGCGGACCTCCCTGGCCGGGATCCTCACCGTGGTCACCGGCACCCCGATCTGGGCGGTCATCTTCGCTGCGGGCGCCGTCCTGGCTCTGGCCAGCGTCGTCCTGGTCGTCCTCTACAGCCAGACCCGCATCCTCTTCGCGATGTCCCGCGACGGGCTCATCCCGGCCGCCTTCTCCAAGGTGGACGACCGGGGCACCCCGCGCGCCAACACGATCATCACCTCGGTGTTCATCGCCCTGCTGGCCGCCCTGATCCCGCTCGGCCCGCTCGCGGACGCCACCGCCATCGGCACGCTCTTCGCCTTCGCCCTGGTCAACGTCGCCGTGCTCGTGCTGCGCAGGAACCGCCCCGACCTCACGCGCGCCTTCCGGATGCCCGGAGCCCCGGTGACCCCGGTCCTGGGCGTCCTGGCCTGCGCCTACCTGATGCTCAGCATGCCGGTCAGCGTGTGGGTCGCCTTCGGCGCCTGGCTCGTGGTGGGTCTGGCCATCTACTTCGGCTACAGCATGCGGCGCTCCGCGCTGGAGGACGAGCCCACGGTGCGGGTCGGCTCCTGACCGGGACCGGGCACACGTCGGACGTGTGAGCACGGGCGGGGCCGGGGAATCCCCGGCCCCGCCCCACGTTCACTCTGGGACCGTGGACGCGAGCGAACGGAGCGTGACACCGCGATTTCGCGCAACGAACCACGACGAATCGCCGCGAACTCGCAACGGAGTGCACGTCGTACACACGGTTCCCACGCACTGCTCCACCTAGAGTGGACGCGGCCGACCAGCGGCGACGCACCAGGAGGTACGCAGCGATGCCCGCACCACTGCGCGTGGCCCTCGACCAGGGCACGGGACGCAGCGGCGACCCCGCCTCCTCGCTCCAGCGGCTCCGCGAGCGGGCACGCGAGGCCGCGGCCGAGGGCGCGACCCTGCTGGTCACCCCCGAGATGTCGCTGACCGGCTACAACATCGGCAGCAGGGTCCGGGACCTGGCCGAACCGGCGGACGGGCCGCTCCTCGCCGAGGTCTCCCGGATCGCCGCCGACACCGGGGTGGCCATTGTCCACGGGTTCCCCGAACTGGCCGACGGCGACGTGTACAACGCGGTCCGGCTGGTGGACGCCACGGGGGCCTCCCGCGCGCTCTACCGCAAGACCCACCTGTTCGGAGACCTGGACCGGGACCACTTCCGCGCCGGTGACGCACTGGTCGTCCAGGCCGACCTCGACGGCCACCGCATCGGCCTCCTGGTCTGCTACGACGTCGAGTTCCCCGAGGCCGTGCGCGCGCACGCGCGGGCCGGGACCACGCTCCTCGTCGTGCCCACCGCCCTGATGGCGCCGAACACGTCGGTGGCCACCCTCCTCGTCCCCGCGCGGGCCATGGAGAACCAGATCCACGTGGCCTACGTGAACCGCTGCGACACCGAGGGCGAACTCGACTACGTCGGATTGAGCGCCCTCGTGGGCCCGGACGGCGCCGAGCTGCTGCGGGGCGGGCCCACCGAGGCCCTGCTCGTCGGTGACGTCGACCCGGCCGCCACCGAGGCCTCCCGCGCGGAGCTCTCCTACCTGGGCGACCGCCGACCGGACCTGTACCCCGACGCCTGACATCCGTCCCACCCCGCCGCGCCCGCGGCGGTCCACACCCTGCCCCAGTGAAGGAGGGCCCCATGACGTCCGCCGTGCCCACGTCCGCCGGTACCGCACCCGTGTCCGACTCCCGGACCGACGACCGTCCGCTGACCATGTCCGGGCCCGACTTCCCGTTCGCCTACGACGCGTTCCTGGCCCACCCGGCCGGACTGGGCCAGGTGCCGGCCGAGCACCTCGGCACCGAGGTCGCGGTGGTCGGCGGCGGGCTGTCCGGAATCGTCACCGCCTACGAGCTCATGAAGATGGGGCTGCGGCCGGTCGTGTACGAGGCCGACCGGATCGGCGGGCGCCTGCGCACCGAGCGCCTGCCCGGCGCCCCCGACGACGTGGTCGCGGAGATGGGCGCCATGCGCTTTCCCCGACCTCCACGTCCTTCTGGCACTACGCCGACCGCGTGGGCCTGCGTACCAGCCCCTTCCCCAACCCGCTCTCGCCCGCGACCCCGAGCACCGTCGTGGACCTCAAGGGGAGTCGCACTACGCGACGCACCTCGACGACCTGCCCGAGCTCTACCGCCACGTGGCACGCGCCTGGGACCGGACCCTGGAGAGCGTGGAGCACACCCGCATGCAGCGTGCCATCCGCGACCGCGACGTGGCCACGCAGAAGGAGATCTGGAACCGGCTGGTCGAGCGGTTGGACAACCAGACCTTCTACGGCTTCCTGTGCGAGTCCCCGGGGTTCGCGTCGTTCCGCGACCGCGAGGTCTTCGGCCAGGTGGGCTTCGGCACCGGAGGCTGGGACACCGACTTCCCCAACTCCATCCTGGAGATCCTCCGGGTCACCTACACGGGCGCCGACGACGACCACATGGGCATCGTCGGGGGCGTGGACCAGCTCCCGCTCCGTCTGTGGGAGGACGCCCCGGACAAGCTCGTGCACTGGGCGCGGGGGACGTCGCTGGCCTCACTGCACGGTGGTGAGCCGCGTCCGGCCGTGACCGCGCTGCGCCGCACGGCGGCCAAGGGGTCCCCGGCGGGCAACCTCACCGTCACCGACGCCTCCGGTTCCACCCGCACCTACCCGGCGGCGGTGTTCACGGCGCAGTCCTGGATGATGCTGTCCAAGATCGACTGCGACGACGACCTGCTGCCGATCGACCACTGGACCGCGATCGAGCGGACCCACTACATGGAGTCCTCGAAGCTGTTCGTGCCGGTGGACCGCGCGTTCTGGCGGGACCGGGACCCGGAGACCGGCCGTGACGTCATGAGCATGACGCTCACCGACCGCATGACCCGGGGCACCTACCTGCTGGAGGGGAGGACCCGGACGGCCCGGCGGCCATCTGCCTCTCCTACACCTGGTGCGACGACTCGCTGAAGTGGTTGCCGCTGTCCGCCAACGAGCGCCTGGAGGTCATGCTCGCCTCGCTCGGCAAGATCTACCCGGACGTGGACGTGCGCTCGCACATCACCGGTGACCCGGTCACGGTGTCCTGGGAGGACGAGCCGTACTTCATGGGCGCGTTCAAGGCCAACCTGCCCGGGCACTACCGGTACCAGCGCCGCCTGTTCACGCACTTCCACCAGGCGGACCTGGCCGAACGGCACCGGGGTCTGTTCCTCGCCGGTGACGACGTGTCCTGGACCGCGGGGTGGGCCGAGGGCGCCGTGCAGACCGCCCTGAACGCGGTGTGGGGCGTCATGCACCACTTCGGCGGCGAGACCGACCCGACCAACCCCGGCCCCGGCGACCTGTTCGACGAGCTGGCCCCGGTCGCCCTCCCCGAGGACTGACGGGGCCGACGTGGAATGATCGGGGTCGGGGCGTGCTGCCCCGCCCCCGAGGAAGAGGTTTCCCCGTGCCTTCTCCCGAGAGGACCACCCGACGTCAGGTCCTGTGGTCACCGTTGATGCTGGTCGTCGGCACGGTCGTCGTCGTACCGATCGCTGGCTTTCTGCGCGTGTCCGACCTCGCCGACCTGGGTGCCGAGTCGATCCTGGTCCTGGTGGTGGTCGTGACCGTGCTGTGGGCGATGGTCTCCAGCGCTCTCGGACTCGGTGTGTGCGTCGGCCCGCGGCGTGCCCTGGTGTGCGACTACCTGTTCACGACCCGAGTGCGACTGGTCGACATCGACGCGGTGTACGTGGTGGACGAAGGCAGGATCGTGCTCTGGCTGCGCGACGACAGCAGAGTGAACGTCCGGGCCTACCAGCGAGCCCAGGCCCTGATGTTCTTCGGTACGGACGCCGCCGATCACGCCGCCGAGCGGATCAGGACGGCGGTCCGGGCCGCGGGGGCGGCGGGCGGGGGCCCGGTCGTGCTGCAACGAGGCTGGTGGCCGGTTCCCGTCCACCTCACCCTCGCTGTGCTCCTCTGTGTTGGGCTCGGGTGGATGACCGCGCCGATCATCTAGGCCCACGCGGACGGAGCGTTCGGGTCGGCCCTTCGGAAAGCGAGGCAGCCGGTCGGGCCGGGTGGGGTCAGGGGTGTTCTGGTCCGACGGGTCGGGGTCGGCGGTACCGGCGAGGATGGGCTGGTCCACCAGGCGGGAGAGCACCAGGGTGCTCTTGGTGCGGACCACGAAGGGCTCGGCCCCGATCCGCTCGATGACCTCCTCCAGGTGCTGGGTGTCGCGGGCGCGCACCTGCACGATGGCGTCGGCCTCCCCGGTGACGGTGCAGGCCGAGGTGACCTCCGCGTACCCGGACAGGCCGATCCGGATCTCGCCGGGGGACGTGCGGGCGCGGCAGTACAGCTCGATGAAGGCCTCGGTGGTCCAGCCGATCGCCTGGGGCTCCACGACCACCGTGAAGCCGCGCACGGCGCCGGACTCGATCAGACGGTCCACGCGGCGCTTGACCGCGGAGGGGCTGAGGCCGACCCCGCCGCCGATCTCCGCGAAACTCGTCCGCGCGTCCGCGCCGAGCATCGCGATGATCCGCTCGTCGACACGATCAAGCCGCATTCTGCCCCTTTGTCCATTTCTGATCTGACCAGGGCACATGTTACCGGGGAGTGCTCGAATGGGGCCCGTGTCGCTTCCGGAGGTCACGCCGGGTAGCGGTGAGAATGCATGAGGACATCATGGCCGGTATCGGGGGTAAGCGAGTGCGTTCATCGGGCACACAGTGGGCAGCCGTCTCCGTCGGGGTGCTCCTGGCCTCACTGGTCGCCGTGCCCACGGCCACGGCCGGGACGGCCGCACCGCCGACCACCCGGATCGACCAGAGCGCGCTCGACTGGCGGCCCTGTGAGGACCTCGCACCGGTGAGCGGCACGGAGATGGAGTGCGCCACCCTGACCGTGCCCATGGCCAGGACCACCGGCGGCCAGCGCGTCGGCGACCTCGCGGAGACCCTCCAGATCGCCCTCTCCCGGGTCCCCGCCACCGGCACCGCCGAACACACCCTCCTGGTCAACCCCGGCGGGCCGGGCAGCGCCGGACGCGCGTGGGCCGCCCACACCCACAACCGCATGCCCGAGGAACTGCGCGAGATCTACGACGTGGTCTCCTTCGACCCGCGTGGCATGGGCGCCTCCACACCCAACGTCACCTGCGACCCCGGTTACTTCGCCCCCGTCCGCAAGGACTCCGTCCCGGCCGACGCCGCTGAGGAGCGGGCCCTGCGTGACGACGCCGAGGCCTACGCCGCCGCCTGCGCCGAGAACACCGGGCCGCTCCTGGACCACATGCGCACCGAGGACACCGCGCACGACATGGACGCCATCCGCGTCGCCCTCGGCCTCGACCGGATCGACTACCTCGGCTACTCCTACGGCAGCTACCTGGGCACGGTCTTCGCCTCGCTGCACCCCGACAGCGTGCGCGCCGTGGTGCTGGACAGCGTCGTCGACCCGAGCCTGCCCTGGTACGACAGCAACCTCCTCCAGAGCCGGTCCCTGGACCACGCGGCCGTGAACTTCTTCGACTGGATCGCCCGCCACGACGCCGTCTACGGACTGGGCACCGACGGCGAGACGGTCGCCGCCGCCTTCTACGACCTGCGCGCCAGCCTCCGCGAGGCCCCGCTGGAGGACACGGTCGGCCCCACGGAACTGGACGGCGCCGTCTCCGTCGTCGCCTACAGCGGCAACTCCTGGCCCACCGTCGCCGCCGCGCTGGCCGCCCGGATCAACGACGCGGACTCCGCCCCGCTCCTGGAGCTCCACGGGAACTACGGCGACGACGCCGACAGCGACCCCGGCTTCGGCGGCTACCTCGCGGTCCAGTGCACCGACGCCCCGTGGCCGCGTGACTGGGACACCTGGAACAGGGACGCCCGGCAGGTCCACGCGGACGCGCCCTTCCTGGGGTGGCACAACATCTGGTACAACGCGCCGTGTGCCTCGTGGTCCAGCGAGTCCGACCCCTGGTTCAAGGTCGGTGACGGCCCGGACGAACACCCCGCCTACGACGGCGATGCGCTCGTCGTGCACGCCACGGAGGACGGCGCGACCCCGATCGCGGGCGCCTACTCCCTGCGCGAGCGCCTGCCCGGCTCCGCGCTGGTGATCGAGGACGGCGGCATCACCCACGGTGTCGCGCTCACCGGGAACGCCTGCGTGGACGAGACCGTCGTCGCCTACCTCCGGGACGGGGTCCTGCCCGAACGCGGCGCGGACGCCCCCGACGTCACCTGCGAGGCCCGGCCCGAGCCCGCCCCGCGTGACGCCCAGGGCACCGAGGCCGCACAGGTGGACCGCCTCGGACCGATCGGACTCGAAACATCCAGGTGAGTCCGGACAGACGGTCTAATAGGCTGGAATCGGCGCGAATTCGTCGTGGGCCCATGAACCGATCCGGTGACCGCCGGAGACGGTGACCGGGAAGATGGGGGAGATGCGATGCTGCGGACCTCGGCGGTACGGATTCTGGGAGAACGCGACCGGGAGGCCGTCCGCGCGCTCCTGGACGCGGACCCCGTGGGCAACGTCTTCGTCGCCTCACGACTGATGACCACGGGCATGACCGGCGGAGCCGGGGCCGAGGTCTGGGGACACACCGAACGCGGCAGACTCACGGCCCTGTGCTACTCGGGGGCCAACCTCGTCCCGGTCAACGCCGGACCCGCCGCCGTGCGCGGGTTCGCGGACCACGCGCGCTGGCGCGGCCGACGCTGCTCGTCGATCGTCGGCCCCGTCGAGGCGGTCAGGGACTTCTGGGAGCAGATCACCCCCGCCTGGGGGCCGGCCCGCGCCATCCGCGCCAGCCAGCCGGTCCTGGAGATCAACGGCCCGCCCGTCGTCGCCCCCGACCCCCTGGTGCGCCGGGTCCGCGTCCACGAGATCAACACCCTCGTCCCCGCCTGCGTGGCCATGTTCACCGAGGAGGTCGGTGTCCCGCCGGACTCCGGCGACGGCGGCGCCCTCTACCGCGCCCGTGTCGAGGAACTGGTCCGCACCGGCCGCGCCTTCGCCCGGATCGAGGACGGCCGCGTGGTGTTCAAGGCCGAGATCGGCGCCGTCACCCCCAGGCCTGCCAGGTCCAGGGCGTGTGGGTCCACCCCGACCTGCGCGGTCAGGGGTACGCGAGCGCGGGCATGGCGGCCGTGGTCAACTACGCCCGCGCCGAGATCGCCCCCGGGTGACCCTGTACGTCAACGACTTCAACGCCCCCGCCAGGGCCACCTACCAGCGCGTCGGCTTCCGCCAGGTCGGGGAGGTCATGTCGGTGCTCTTCTGAGCCTGACGCATCACCGTCAGGTTGCGGACCGACCGGGGCCCGGCGCCGAGGTCGCTGGGTACCGTTGACGGGCTCCCTCACCCTCGCCGCAGAGAGGCCCCATGCTCCGCAATCCCACCGGCCGCGCACGGCTGGGGCTGGCCCTCCTCCTCGCCCTGCTGACGGTGCTCGGCCCGCTCAACATCGACATGTACCTCCCGGCCTTCCCGGAGATCTCCGACGACCTCGGCGCCAGCGCCTCCCAGGTGCAGCTGAGCCTGACCACCTGCCTGGTGGGCCTGGCCGTCGGCCAGGTGGTGATCGGACCGATCAGCGACGCGCGGGGCAGACGCGGGCCGCTCCTGGTCTGCGTGGCCCTGTTCGTCCTCTCCTCGGCCCTGTGCGCGCTCGCGCCCAACACCGTGATCCTGGTACTGGGCCGCTTCCTCCAGGGCTTCACCGCCAGCGCCGGGGTGGTGCTCTCCCGCGCCGTGGTGCGGGACGTCTTCGACGGCACCGCGCTCACCCGGTTCTTCGCCCTGATCATGGTGGTGGTCGCGGTCGCCCCGATGGTCGCCCCGATCGTCGGTGGCGGGGTCCTGCTCCTGCCCTCGACGACCTGGCGGAGCGTCTTCTGGGCGCTGGCCCTGCTCGGCGCCGTGATCCTCGCGGTCTCGGCGGCGCGCCTGCCGGAGTCCCTCTCCGTGGAGCGGCGGATCCCCGGCACACTCGGGGGCAGCCTGCGCACCATGGGCGCTCTGTTCCGGGACCGTCGCTACCTGGGGTACACGCTCATCGTCGGCCTCCTGCACGGCGGCAGCTTCGCCTACGTCGCCGGGACCCCCTTCGTCTACCAGGACCTCCACGGGGTGTCCCCGCAGGTCTTCGGGTTCCTCTTCGGGGTGAACGGCGTGGGGATCATCCTCGGGAGCACCGTCGTGGGCCGTCTCAGCGACCGCCACGGCGAGCGCTCCCTCCTCGCGGTCGCCGTGGTCACGGCGGTGGCCGCCACCGCCGTGGTGCTCGCCACCGCGCTCCTCCACGGGCCGCTGGTCCTGCTCGTCGTGCCGATCTTCGTCTACATGACCTGCATGGGAGTGGTCCTCACCGCGTCCTTCGCCCTGGCCATGGAGGGCCAGGAGAACCGTGCCGGGAGCGCCAGCTCCCTCCTGGGCGCCCTGCCGATGCTCATCGGCGCCGTGGTCGCGCCCATGGTCGGCCTGGACGAGACCACGGCGGTCCCCATGGGCCTGCTGCTGTTCGCCAGCTCCGCCCTGGGCCTCCTGGTCCTGGTCACGCTGGCCCGCCCCGCCGAGCACTCCGCCACCCGTGAGGCCGACCCCCTGCCCTGAGCGGGGTCGGGGGCGGGGCGCGTCGCGCGCCCCGCCCCCGTCACCTCCGCGTCCGGGTCAGCCCTCGGAGACGCGGTCCGTCGAGCCCTTCCGCTCGGCGTCCATGCCCAGGCGCTCGGGGGCGCCGGGGAAGGACAGCTCGAAGTCCGGGGTGTCCGCGATCAGCGCGCGGGTGTACTCGTGCCGAGGCGACGACATCACCTCGCCCACCGGTCCGTACTCGACGATCTCGCCCTTGTTGAGGATGGCGACCCGCTCCGCGATGTTGGAGACCAGAGCGATGTTGTGCGTGACGAACAGCAGCGCCATGCCCTGGTCCTGGAGCTCGCGCAGCAGCTTCACGATCTCCGCCTGCACCGACACGTCCAGTGCCGACGTGATCTCGTCGCACACCAGCAGGTCCGGCCCGGTGGCCACCGCGCGCGCGATGCACACGCGCTGGCGCTCGCCGCCGCTGAGCTGCTCGGGGAAACGGTCCGCGTAGGACGCGGGCAGGGAGGCCCGTTCCAGGGCCCGGGCCACCACCGCGTCCGGGTCGTCTGGGTTGCCCACCAGGTGCCGGTAGGGGCCCAGGATCTGTTCGCGCACCCGCTTGCGGGGGTTCAGCGCCTCGTACGGGTTCTGGAACACGTACTGCACCCGGCGGCGCTGCTCCGCCGTCCTGCGGTAGCTGCTGGTGGCCAGCGGCTCCCCGTCGAAGAGGATCTCACCGGTGAACTGGTGGTGCAGACCCGCCACCGAGCGCGACAGGGTGGTCTTGCCCGAACCGGACTCGCCCAGCAGTGCCACGCACTCGCCTCGGGAGACCGACACGTCGATCCCCTCCAGCACCTGCGTGCGCCCGTACCCGGCGGCCAGCCCGGAGACCCGCAACAGCGGCTCCTCCACCGGTTCCGGCTCCTCGTGCCCGGAGGTCCTCAGCAGCGGCACCGCCATCAGCAGCTGACGGGTGTACGCGTGCCGGGGGTCGGACAGCACCGTCTGGGCGCGCCCGTGCTCCACGACCTCGCCCCGGTACATCACCGCGATGTCGTCGGCCAGGTCGGCCACCACGGCCATGTCGTGGCTGATGTACACACCGGCGGTGCCGTAGTCGCGGGTCATCGACCGGATGGTATCCAGCACGTGCGCCTGCGTGGTCACGTCCAGGCCGGTGGTCGGCTCGTCGAGCACGATCACGTCCGGGCGGCCCACGAACGCCATCGCGATCGCCACCCGCTGCTGCTGCCCTCCGGAGAGCTGGTGCGGGTAGCGGCGCAGGAAGGCGTCGTCGTCGGGCAGGGCCACCTCGCGCATGACCTCGCGGACCCGGTCCCGGGTCTCCTGGGCCGTCAGCGCGTCGTCGTGCAGGGCCTCCGTGAGCTGCGTGCCCAGCCGCAGCGCCGGGTTGAGGGCGGAGGCGGGCGACTGCGGGATGTAGGCCACCGCGCGGCCGCGCAGCTCCCGGACCTCGCGCTCGTTCAGCGTGGCCAGGTCCCGGTCACCGACCAGCACCTGACCGCCGACGATCTCCGTGGCGCGCTTGCAGTGCGCCAGCAGGGACAGCCCCAGGGTGGTCTTGCCCGAACCGGACTCACCCACCAGCCCGAGGATCTCGCCGCGCCTCACGGTGATGGACACGCCGCTGATGATCTCTACGTCCGAGGGGCGACCGATCACGGTCAGCCCGTCGACCACCAGCACGGTCTCGCCATCGTGGCGCCGCGCGCGTTCCGTGTTCTCGTCCAAGGTCACTTCTCGACCCCCTGTCGATGCCGATCGCCGCGCGGGAGAGCCCGTCGGTGATGAGGTTGGCGCCGACGGTGAGCACCGCGATCGCCGTGACGGGCAGCGCGACCGCCCACGGCTGGATGGCCATGCCCTGGCGGTTCTCGTTGATCATCAGCCCCCAGTCCGCCGTGGGCGGCTGGAGCCCCATGCCGAGGAACCCGAGCACCGCCACGACACCGATCGAGTAGGTCAGACGCAGACCCAGCTCCACCAACAGCGGGCTGGTCACGTTGGGCAGGATCTCCACCGTCATGATCCGCCAGCGGGGCAGGCCGATCGCCTCGGCCGCCTTCACGTAGTCCTGTTCGATCACCTTGCGGGTGGCCTCGCGGATCACCCGGGCCACGCGGGGCATGTGCGAGACCGCGATGACCGCGACGATCAGCCACACCTTCGGGCCGAGGATCGACATCACCAGCAGGGCGGCGATGAGCTGGGGGAAGGCCAGCAGCACGTCGTTGGTGCGCATGAGGACGTCGTCCACCCAGCCGCGACGGTAACCGGCGATCACGCCGATCACCGTTCCAGCGGCCACGCCGATCCCGGCGGACGCGGCGGCCAGCAGCAGCAGTGTCCAACCGCCCCACAGGAAGCGGGTGAACACGTCGCGGCCCCGGTTGTCGCCGCCGAACAGGGTGCCGTCGACACCCGTCTCGAACGGCTTGGACACGAACTCGGTGGCCGTGTAGGGCGCCAGGAACGGCCCCAGCACGGCGATCAGGACGATCAGCCCGGTCAGGGCCACACCGACCTTGGTACGGCCGAACCGCCATGCGGTCCGGAACAGTCCCGGACGCCGCCGCGGCGACTCCGTGACGGGTGTGCTCGTCGAAGGTCCAGTCATCGGTTCGCGACCCTCACCTTCGGGTTGGCGGCCAGCCCGATCACGTCCGCGACCAGGTTGACGAGGATGTAGATCCCCGCGATGAGCAGGACCACGGCCTGGATCAGCGGCACGTCACGGTTGCCGATGGCGTCCATGAGGACCTTGCCGACACCGGGGAAGTTGAACAGGAACTCGATGGCGACCACGCCGCCGGCCAGCCAGGCCAGCTGGAGGGCGACCACCTGGGCGACCGGGCCGATCGCGTTGGGCGCGGCGTGGCGCCACAGCACCGTGCGCTCGCCCATGCCCTTGAGCCGCGCCTGCTGCACGTACTCGCTCTCCAGGACCTCGATCATCGTCGCCCGCATCATGCGCACGATCGGCGGTGCCACGGCCAGCGCCAGGGTCAGCACCGGCAGGACCCACTGTTCGGGCCCGCCCTCACGGGCGTACACGGACGGGAACACGCCGAGGCCGCCCGGACCGAGGAGCAGGATCAGCAGGATGCCGACCACGAACTCGGGGACGGACGCCAGGACGAGCGTGCCCATGGACGACGTGTGGTCGAAGGCGCGGTCGCGGCGCAGGGCGCTGAACGCCCCGACGAACAGGGCGATCGGGGTCGCGACCAGGGCCGACAGACCCATCAGGGTCAGCGAGCTCCGCACCGGGTCGGTGAGGTACTCGGCGACGGGCAGCCGGTTGGAGAACGACGTGCCCAGGTCGCCCTGGAGCAGTCCCTGGAGCCACTGCATGTACTGCACGGCCACGGGCTCGTGCAGGTTCAGCTGGTCGCGGAGCGCCTCCAGCCGTTCCGGGGTGGCGTCGCGGCCCAGGATGAGCTGGGCGGCGTCGCCCGGCAGCGCCTGCGTGGCCGCGAAGACCACGAGGGACACCGCCCAGAGCGTCAGCGCTCCGAAGAAGAGGCGGACGACGATGAGTCGAGTCATGGTGAGCTTTCGATAGCGGTCTGGAGGTTCGGGAACCGGATGTCCGCTACTGCTCCAGCCACATGGTGTGGAAGGCGTAGGAACCCAGCGGATGGCCGGAGACCGCCGGCTCCAGCCCGTGCACCGAGACGTGGTAGGCGTCGAGCAGGTTCACGAAGCCCCACACGATGTAGCCGCCCTCCTCGTGCTCGATCTCCTGGGCCTTGCGGATGAGCTCGTGGCGCGCGTCCTCGTCGGCGGTCTGACGCGCCTCCTCCAGGTGCTCCAGCCACTCCTCGTGCTCGCCCCACATGGTCTCGTTGTAGGGGGCGCCCACGACCGAGCCCTGGGCGGTCTGGGTGATGTAGTTCCGGGCGCTCCAGAAGTCCTGGCCGAAGGCGTACGGGAAGCCCTCCTCCGGGTTCCAGTAGTCGCTCGGGTTGACCCGGCGCAGGGTCACGGTGACCCCGGCCTCGCGGGCCTGCTCCTGGAAGACCTCGGCGGCGGCGACCACACCGGCGCTGATGTCGGAGGTGACCAGTTCGACCTCCAGGCCGTCCTCGTGACCGGCCTCCGCGAGCAGGCGCTTGGCCTCCGCGATGTCCTGGTCGCGCTGGGGGAGGTCCTCGGGGTAGGACGGGTCCATCCGCGCGTACATGTCGTTGCCGACCTGTCCGTACCCGGCCAGTGCCTGGTCGATCATCTCCTGGCGGTCGACGATGAGACGGAAGGCCTGGCGGACGCGCACGTCGTCGAAGGGGGCCTCCTCCACGTTCATCGTGAAGGGCAGCCACATGCCGGTCTCGGACTCCAGGATGTTCACGTTGGGGTCGCCCTCCATGATGGCGACCTGAACGTGCGGGACCTGGCTGATGACCTGGACGTTGCCGCTGTTGAGGGCGTTGACGCGGGCGTCGTCCTCGGGGAAGTTCACGATCTCCAGCTCGTCCACGTAGGGCAGGCCCTCGATGTGGAAGCCCTCGTGGCGCTCGAAGACGCTGTACTCCCCGACCTTGAACTCGGAGAACTTGAAGGGGCCGGCCCCGATCGGGTTGGCCGGGTCGTAGTCCACCGGGACGACGCAGTTGTAGTACTCGGCGAGCGCCTCGGGCAGGGTCACCAGGGGCTCGTCGACCGGGATCGTCATCTCCAGGTCGCTGACGACCTCGAGCTTCTCCGGGTCGACGCCGGGCATGTCACCCGCGCCGCGCATGGGGTTGTCGGGGTCGAGGATGCGCTTGAGGGAGTACACGACCGCCTCGGTCGTGACCGGGGTGCCGTCGTGGAAGGTCAGGCCCTCCTTGAGCACCAGCGTCCACTCGGTGCCGTCCTCGTTGGGCTCGAGCGACTCCGCCAGGTAGGGCTCGATGGTGCCGTCGTTGTCGAAGCGCATCAGCGCCGCGTACAGCGCGTGGTTGCGCGCGATGTCGACGTTGTCGGTGGGGTCGTGCGCGTCCAGGGTGTCGCTGGCGCCGCCACCGGCGACACCCACCTTGAGGCGGCCGCCGGTCTGGGGCTCGCCGTCGCCGGAACCACCGGAGCCGGAGTCCCCGCCGCCGCACGCGGCCAGGACCGGGGCCACGGCCGCGCCGGCGGCACCGGCCTTGAGGAGGCTGCGGCGGGAGGTGAGGTGGTTCAGAGCGGTGGTGGGGTCTTCGGACTGGGCTGGCACGGGGACACCTCGTGTGGGGACGGGAGCTTCGGAGAGGCCGGGACCCTGGTGACAGACGGTGGCTTGGGGTGCCCCCGGGAGGGAATGTCGGGATCGGCCCCAATCGATACTTGTTCGCACTACAGGAAGCGTCAAACGAGGTCGGGGCGGTCCCGGAGGCGCTCAGGGGATTTCTTACGGAGTGTCCGGGATGGTGTGTGAGGGATTGGTGACATCTGCTGTGGCCTGGGGGTTTCAGGCCGGATGGGAGGGCGTCCGGCGTGTCCGTTCGCGAGCACCGTCCGCGCCGTGGTAGGCACCCCGGATGCGTTTTCGGCGCCCCCTGTTGTGTCCTCATCGTTGCCTGTGAGTAGTGAAAACGTGGCGTTTAGTCGTCGGTTTTCCGTCTTTACCAGGCGCTCGATCACGTAGGGTGACTCTCTCGGGGTGGCGCGGTCGGGTCTCCGGAGACCTCGTGCCCAGCGTTTCGGGGAGTGCGCGCGCCGTGCGCGGCCGGATATGGCCACGCATTGCCTGGGTGTGGCACGTCACATGGTCCGTCCTGGGGGCCGGGCTGTTTCCTTTGTCCACATCGGGGAGGACACGGGACGAGGTTTTGTGACCAATCCCCGGCGAGAGGAACCCAGGTGTGCTGTTCTGGACCCGGCACACCCTTGTCTAAGGTGAGTGCGGGCGGCGCACCCCGCGCGCCCGTCGCGGGTGATTGGAGTGACCGGATGGCTGAGGCGAGGCAACTCCGGGACTACGTGCCCGCGGAGGCCGCAGACGCCGTGACGTCGACCGCCCCGAGGATCGACGTCGGGGACCTCACGGGTGGGGTCACCGACCACACCGTGTGGAGCTGCGCGGGAAACCTGACCGCCGTGCGGTCCATCCGCGCGCGGGTCCGTGAGTTCCTCACCAGGAACGGGCACGGCGACGGGGCCCTGGACGACGCGGAACTGGCCGTGAGCGAGCTGGCGACCAACGCCCTGCTGCACTCGCGCTCGGGGCAGAGCGGAGGCGTGATGACGCTGTTCATCCGCTCCGACGCGAACAGGCTCCGAGTGGCTGTGGCGGACCAGGGCGAGCGCGACCCGGTGGACACCGAGAGCGGGCACACCCGCGAGGACGGCGACGACTTCGGGCGCGGCAGGTTCATCGTCGACAGCTGTGCCACGCGCAACGGTGAGTACTGGAGCGAGGCCACCCACGTGACCTGGTTCGAGATCGATGACGAGACGGGCGGGAACGCGGTCGGCGAGACCGCCTGAGAGCCCCTCAGAGGGCGTACACGGGGCCACCGGGCCCGGAGTAGCCCTGCCCCCTCCATGACGCGCTCCGTGTCCCCCAGGGTGCGTTCAGGGACGTACGTCCCCCAGGCGTGGGTCGGACGGCACTGGCGTGGTGTCTCCGCCTGCCGGTGGCCCGCTCTCCCCGCGGACGTCCGGCCGTGTGACCGACTTCCGAGAGGCGGCGTGCGAGACCCCGGTCCCGCTCCTCGGGGCGCGACGTCGCGGCGAGCGGGTCCGCCCGGCCCTCCCGTCGGCGGCCACGCCGCCGGAGGAGACCGCACGACGCGGACCCGGAACTCTCCGTGGAACCCGAGCTAACGCGCGACGTCGGACTGCGGGTGGGCGATGCGTGTGGGGACGGGGTCGCAGGTGACCGTCATCCGCCGCCCCTCCGGCGGCGGGCAGTCCTCGCCCGCGACCACGCACGACCCGGTCCACAGGGCCAGTGCCACCAGGGCCAGCCTGGTGGCCTCGTCCCCGGACTCGCCCACCGCGACGACGTCGTCGGCGGTCAGGGCCAGCTCGCCCCGCAGCTCCGCGAAACGGGCCAGGAGGTCGTGGTGGGTGTGCAGCGTGGTGAGGATGTCGTCCCCGGCGGGCTCGTAGCCCAGGTGGCCGTTGTCGAAGAGGCCCCGCGCCGGGCTGTACACGTTCCCGTCCGGACTCGGCAGCAGCAGCTCCCGGAACGGGGTGGTGCCCAGGGCGCTGCCGAAGGTGATGACCTGCCGCACCCGCGAGCGCTCGGCCAGTTCCAGCCCGCGCTCCGCCAGGTCCTCGCTCACCATCAGCAGCCGGGCGTCGGTCTCGGCCAGCGCACGGCACTGGGTACGCAGGTCGGACTCGGGCGTGACCGTCAGAGCCCGGCCCCCACGGCCATGACCGTGTACGAGGCCAGGAAGCGGTCGGGGGAGACGGGAGCCAGGACGCCGACCACGTCCCCGAGACACATCCCGCGGCGGCTCAGCCCCGCGGCGGCCTGCTCGACGGTGGCGGCGAAGGTCAGCGCGTCCATCCGTCCGGAGGCGCCGCGAATCGTCCCGCCGCGCGCGGTCCGCAGACGCAGCCGCTCACACAGCCCACCGGTGAGCGATCCGATCGGGTCGTCCCGACGCGGCAGATGACGGCCGGGTCGTCCGGTTCCTGAAGTCAGCCCTACCCCCATGCGATCCCCCACTCGAACGGTCTCCGTGTGGGCCCGCTGCCCGGGCTCGTCACGCCCCCTCCACGTGGCGAGCCCGGAAGCGCCGCGCCGGACGTTCGCCGCGAGGGACCTCCCCAGGTCTCCCCTCGCGCCAGCACGGTTGCCCACCGGTTCCGGGAACCCTCCCGGTACCGACGGCGCGACGATCCCCGGGGGTTCGGCCCGGGATTCGACGGCCGTTTCTGGGACCGGCCGAACACCGTTCGCACGGTGCCGGGAGCCCGAAGTCCCATGGCTTCGAGCCTAGCGCGTTCATGGCAATATGCACATGCATCTGGCCATGCAGATGCATATGTAGATTCGTGGTCGGGCGAGAACTACACAACCCGCGCGAGAACCGGGAGTCCCGTCCGCGCGGAGTGTTCGCGGCCCGGTCAGCCCGTACGGTGCCGCTTGATCCACGCGGTGATCTGCGTGCGGGAGTTGAAGCCCATCTTCCGGTTGATGTTGGCCACGTGCCGGGCGGCCGTCGACGACGTGATGAACAGGGTCCGGGCGATCTCGGGGTTGCTCTTGCCGGTGCTCACCAACTGGGCGATCTCCAGCTCCCGTCGGGTCAGGAGCTTCCCCGGGCTGGCCGACTCCGGCGAGGGCGGCACCGGCACGGGCGCCGGCTTGGTGGCGGCCGTCGCGGTCGCGTCCCCGCCGCGTTTCCTGCGCGCGGGCCGGGGAGCCGGGTACCGGCCCTCCTCCGCCAGCAGTTCCGCCTCACGCACCGCCTCGGACTGGCTCAGGGCGTACCCCTGCTCCCACCAGGTCACCAGCTGGCGACGGCGCCGACGTCCCCGCTCCTCGTCCTCGAAAGGCCACGGGGCCTGGCGCACGGGCAGTCCGACCCGGGAACGCAGCGCCGTGGCGGCCCCGGCCAGACGGCAGGCGGGCTCGCGCCGTCCGGAACCGAAGGCCACCCGGGCCAGCGCCACCAGACTCCGGGCCGCCTCGGCCCGCTGCCCGCTGGCGTGGCTGAGCAGCAGACCCTCGCTCAGGTAGTCGTAGGCCTGGCTGGTGTGGCCCTGGGCGTGCGCGACCCGGCCGATCCCGGCCAGGCAGCGGGCCTCCTCCGACACCGCGCCGATCAGCCGCTGGGTGTCCAGGGCCTCCCGGTAACAGCGGTCGGCGGTGATCAGGTCGTCGTTGGCCTCGGCCGCGCGTGCCTGGTTCATCAGGGTCACCCCCACCCCCAGCGGTGGTCGATCCCCCGCAACAGGGTGAGCGCGGCGTTGTAGTGGTGGTCCGCGGTGGGGTAGTCCCCCTGCTGGGCGACCAGGGCCGCCCGGCAGCCCAGGGCGATCGCCTCGCCCCACAGGTCTCCGGCCTCCCGGCACAGGCGCAGGGCCTCCTCGACCCGGACGGAGGCGCGGTCGAGGTTGCGTTCGCGCACCTCCACCAGCGCGAGCAGGCTCAGGCAGGTGCGCACGAACACGTCGTCGCCGGCCTCGCGGCACAGCCGCAGCCCCTCCTCGCCCGCCTCCAGGGCCAGCTCGTGGTCCCGGCGCACACGTGCCAACTGGGCCCGGCCGACCAGCGCCCGCGCCCGCGAGGGCGCCTTGGCGCTCTCCTCCAGCGCCAGCAGGCGGTCCATCCAGTGCGCGCCCTCGGAGTAGTTGTTGTGGCTCACCCAGTGGGCCACCAGGCTCACGCAGAGCCGCAGTCCGGGTTCGGCGGCGCCCTTCTGGAGGGACCAGCGCAGCAGCGAACGCAGTGTGTCGTACTCGGCGATCACCCGTTGGCGGCCGGAGTCCCGCTCCGACCACGGCATGGACCGGCTCGACTCCAGGCGCCGCCCCAGGTCCTCCGCCAGGCGCAGCATGCGCGCCAGCAGGCGTTCCTGGAACACCTCGTACTCGCCCGACGCCACCAGCCGCTCCTGCGCGAACCGGCGCACCGCCTCGGGCAGCCGGTAACGCACCCGGCCCTCGAACTCACCGGTCACCGTGATCAGGGACCGGTCCAGCAGCGAGGTGAGCAGGTCGAGGATGGTCGGCTCGGGCAGGGACTCGTCCGCGCACACCTGCTCGGCCAGTTCCAGGTCCCAGCCCCGGAACACCGAGAGACGGCGCAGCAGCACGCGTTCGGGTTCGGGCAGTCCCCGGTAGACGAAGTCCAGCACCAGCGGCAGGACCTGGCTGCGCGAGACGGCCTGCCCCGGGCCGGGTTGGAACATCGGTGAGGCGAGGTGGGCGCGGAGCCCGTCCGTGAGCGCGGGGATGCCCTCCTCGGGTGCCCGGGCGCCCAGTACCTCGATCCCCAGCGGAACCCCGCCGCCCAGGTCGCACAGGGTCGCCACCGCCTCCAGTTCGGGGCCCGAGGCGGTGAACCGGGGGTCGCGGGCACGGGCGCGGTCCATGAACAGACGCACCGACTCCGCGTCGGCCGGGTCCGGGGGAGGGGCGTTGCGGGGGTCACCGGCAGGGCCATGGCGGGCACCCGCCACACCGTGCCCCCGGTCAGCCGCACCGGCACTTCGCTGGTGAGCAGGACCGACACGGCGGGGCACTCCGCGAGCAAGGTCTCCCCGACCTCGGTCACCTCGTCCGCGATGTGTTCACAGGAGTCCAGCACCAACAGCAGTCTGCGGTCCCGCAGCGCCTCGGTCACGGTCACCCCGAGCGGCAGCCCGGGTTCCTCGACCACCCCGACCGCCTGGGCGATGCGCGCGTGCACCTCCAGGGGGTGCGCACGTCGGTGAGATCGGCGATCCACACCCCGTCCGGGAACGACACGGTGGACTGCTCGGCCACACGCAGGGCCAGCCGCGTCTTGCCGATGCCGTCGGCGCCGCAGAGCGTCACGGATCTGCTGGAGCCGAGCAGGCGGAGCAGATCGCTCAGATCTCGCTCCCGGCCCACGAAGCTGGTGCCCGGCAGGGGAGGTTGTGCCGCGCAGGCGCGGTCAGAGGTGCCATGGCCTTCACAAGTAGGGGCTGTTGGGGGTTGTTCTCACCACGGAGGATACGAGGGGGACGGGGACGGTCGTCATCGAGGTGGGCGAAGGGGCTTGGGCTTTCTGGTTTAGCGGGTGCACGCGCACTGTGCAAGTGCTTCGGCACGAACACCCCTGGTTCAGCCGGGTTCTCTCGGTGAAGCCCAGCCGGTCAACTGCGTCCTCGAGGAAATCGAAAGTTTTCTGAAGATGTTCGCGATATGGCGTGCCGCGGTGGCCTGGCTGATAGTGAGCCGGGTCGCGATCTCCCGGTTCGACAGACCTCTCTCGGCCAGTGTGGCGATCTCCCGTTCCCGGGGAGTGAGCGACCCCGGCCCGGTCAGTCGTGACGTGGGCGGACGGGGGAAGGCCAGGGCCCGGTCCCGTACCTGTTCGAGGGGAGCGAACGCCAGGCGTTCCACGCCTCGGAGGCCCGGCCCGCGCCCACCCGCCGCTCCACCGCCGACCGCAGTCGCACCGTCTCGGCGGACGGTCGGTCCAGCGCGGTCCGCAGGTCGGACGCCACCCCCGCCAGGGCCGCCGCACGCGTGGGCTCCTCCTCGGCCAGAGCGAGTTCGGCCAGGGCCTCCAGGGCCTCGGCCACCGCGATCCTGCGGCCGGAGGTGAAACTCACCCGCAGGCACCGGCTGAGCGGCTCCCGGGCGGCCAGGGTGTCCCGTGCCGCCAGGTGCAGGCGGCCCAGATCGGCGGCGCACCGGACCGCGTAGGGCGCGGAGGGCAGCTCGACGAAGACCTCCAGGGCCTCGGAGAACAGCTCCCGGGCGCGGTCGTGGTCACCGGCCTCGGCCGCGATGGTGCCCAACCCGTACAGGGCGCGTGCCTCGCGCCAGCGGTCGCCCAGTTCACGCGAGGCCGCGGCGCTCTCCTCCAGGTGCGTGACGGCCTCCTCGGTGGCGCCCCGGCGCTGGGCCAGCTCGGCCAGGACGCCGCGGGTGCTCGCCTCGGTCATCGGGTCACCGGACTGGCCCGCCCAGTCCAGCGCCCGCGCGGCCTGCCGCTCGCCGTCCTCCAGGGCTCCCGTCCGCAGGGAGAGCGTCGCCAGGGTGGCCAGGGCCGAGGCGGCCGCGATCGGCTCACGGCAGGCCCGGGCGGCCTCCAGCGCGCAGGAGGCCAGGGTGTCGACCCGGGGCGCGGGGTCCACGTCCAGGCGCAGCTCGGCGTGCAGGGCCAGGGCGCGGGCACGCAGCGCCGGCTCCTGGTCGTCGGGCTGGTGCGCCAGCACGTGTTCCAGGAGCCGGCTGCCCTCCGCCGACAGGTCCCGCATCAGCCAGTGGGCCCGCAGCGCCACGCACACCCGCAGGGCGTCGTCCACGCGCCCCCGGGACAGCGCCCACTCCACCAGCCGGGCGTGGTTCTCCCGGTGGTGGTCGTACATGCGCAGTCGCCCGAGCCACTCGTCCCAGGTCTGGGAGGAGGCGGAGCTCTTGGCCGACTCCTCCAGCCGGTCCACGGTGAACCGCAGGTACCGGCCCCACCGCAGGTCCGCGTCGGCGCCCAGGCGCTCGGCGGCGTAGGCCCGCACCGTCTCGGTCAGCCGGTAGTGCGCGGTCCCGTCGATCTCGGAGTCCATCACCACCAGGGACTTGTCCAGCAGGGAGAAGTGCAGGGAGAGCACGTCCGTGGAGTCCACGCCCTCGCCCGAGCACACGTCCTCCGCGACCTCCAGGTACCAGGTGGAGAACAGCGACAGCCGGTGCAGCAGGAGCCGCTCG
Source organism: Nocardiopsis eucommiae (assembly GCA_018388625.1). Classification (GTDB taxonomy): domain Bacteria; phylum Actinomycetota; class Actinomycetes; order Streptosporangiales; family Streptosporangiaceae; genus Nocardiopsis; species Nocardiopsis eucommiae. The sequence continues at coordinate 1,214,194 of CP074402.1, forward strand.
GTGTCGCTGAGCATGTCGTGGCTCCACTCCAGCACGGCCCGCAGGGTGCGCTGGCGTGCCGGGAGGTGGCCCGTGCCGTCACTGGTCAGGAGTTGGAAGCGGTCGTCCAGTCGGCGCAGGATCTGCTGGACCGACAGCACCCGGACCCGTGCGGCCGCCAGCTCGATCGCGAGCGGCATGCCGTCGAGCATGCGGCAGATCTCCGCCACGTAGCCCGAGTTCTCCCGGGTCATCTCGAACCCGGAGCGCGCCGCGTGCGCGCGGGTGAGGAAGAGGCGCACCGACTCGTACCGCTGGGCGTCCCGACGGGGGATCGGCGCGGGGACCGCCGCGTAGGGGTCGGTCGGGGTGGGCCGCGCGGGCAGCGAGAGCGGGGGCACCCGCCAGATGTTCTCCTCGGGGACGTGCAGCGGCTGGCGGCTCGTCACCAGGACGCGCACCCGGGGGCAGTCGCGCAGTACCGCCTCACAGAGCTCCGCCATCGGTTCCACGGCGTGCTCGCAGGTGTCCAGCAGCAACAGCAGGTGCTGGGTGCGCAACGCCGTGATGACGCTGTCCATGAGCGTCGTGGAGTCGGCCGTGACCGCCTGGAGGCCCGCCGCGACCGCGCGCAGCGCCTGCTCGCGGGTGGTGGCCTCGCTGAGGTCGATGAACCGCACACCGTCCGGGAACCGGCGCAGGACGCGCTCCGCGAGGTGGAGCGCGAGTCGTGTCTTGCCGATGCCGCCGGTTCCGGTGAGCGTGATCATCCTGGCCGTGCCCATGAGGCGGCTCAGGTCGACGATGTCGCGTTCACGTCCGACGAACTGGATGAACTCCCCGGCGGACAGGGGCAGGTTGTGGCGAGGAGGAGACATGGCCTCGATTACTAGGACAATCGGCCCGTGCCTGAGGTACGGCACGGAGAACAGCCTCTCCCAGTCTGGCACCCGGGCGCCGAAGCTGTCTCGCGAATGGCCGGTTCCGGCACGGGAGGTCGAAAACCGCCCGTGCCGGGCCAGAACCTGCTAAGTGGCGGGGGACCACACGGCCGGGTCGGCCGCGCCCTGCTCACCCTGGGCCATGTTCTTCACCTCGTGCTCGCCACCCTCCTCGAAGGGCGGGAACCAAACGAAGGGGATGCCCTTCTTGGCGGCGTACTGGATCTGCTTGCCGACCTTGGCGGTCGAGTGGAACACCTCGGTGTTGAAGCCGCGCTCCCGCAGCAGCTCACCGGTGCGCAGCGCGTCGGCCCGCCGCTCGGCGCTGGGCACCACGACCATCACGTCCGTGGGGCAGATCCGGCCGCCCTCGATCCGGCCCTCCGCCACCAGTTTGGCGAAGATGCGGGTCAGGCCGATGGAGATGCCCACGCCCGGCAGCCGCTTGCGGATGAACTGCCCGGCGAGGTTCTCGTACCGGCCGCCCGCGCAGATGCTGCCGTAACCGGGGTCGTCGTCGAAGGAGGCCTCGTACACGGTGCCGGTGTAGTAGTCCAGGCCGCGCGCGATGGACAGGTCCGCGACCACGCTGCCCTCGGGCAGGTCGGCCAGGTCGTCCAGGACGAAGGCGAGCTCCTCCAGTCCCTCCTCCAGCAGCTCGGAGACGACTCCGAGCGCCCGGACCTGCTCGATGACCCCGGCGCCCCGGATACGGGCCAGCGCCAGGCAGGGGTCGATCTGCTCGGCGGTGAGCCCCTCGCCCTCCAGGATCTCCCGGACGCCCTCGTCACCGATCTTGTGGAGCTTGTCCACGGCGCGGATGACGGCGATCGGGTCCTTGACGCCGAGCCCCTCGTAGAAGCCCTGGAGCACCTTGCGGTTGTTCACGTTGAGCGTCCACGCCGGGATGTCCAGTCCGCTGAGCACCCGGTACACGATGCGGGGCAGTTCGGCGTCGAAGTGCAGCGGCACCGAGTCCACGTTGATGACGTCGATGTCGCACTGGGTGAACTCGCGGTAGCGGCCCTCCTGCGGGCGCTCACCGCGCCACACGCGCTGGGTCTGGTAACGCTTGAACGGGAAGGTCAGCTCGTTGAAGTGCTGGGCGACGTACCGCGCGAAGGGCACGGTCAGGTCGAAGTGCAGACCGAGCCTGGCGTCGGAGTCGTCCTTCGCGTCGGCCTGCAGCCGGTGCAGTGTGTAGACCTCCTGTGAGGTCTCGCCCTTGGCCATCAGCACGTCCAGGTTCTCCACGGAGGGAGTCTCGATGGACGCGAAGCCGAAGGACTCGAACCCGGCGCGGATATGGTCCAGCCAGCGCTGCTCCACGGCCCGGACCTGTGGGGTCCACTCGGGGAAACCGCTGATGGGAGTGGGGCGGACGACGCGCTGATCGGACATGTGGGGTACTCGGCTCCCTTGGGAGTGTTCGGCCTGTTCGGGAAGGTGCCCCTCGACCCGGACCACGGCTAACGCCGCTCGGGGAGGGGCCCGTCCATCCTACGCACCCGGGTCGCACCCCAGGGCCCACCCCGAAACCCAGCCACAGGTCGTAGGCCGGGAGGTCCCCCTCGGCCACCGTTCGGAGTGCTGTCCGGCCTCGGGTGTGAGTCCTGCCCGTGCCCCTCAACCACAGCCGTGAGCCCCGCCCGCCCACCTCGCCACTGGGGGGGTGCCCGTTCGAGCGCCGGAGAGTGTTCTGCAAGACGAGTCAAGCCGCCAGCGAGGAACGAGCCAGGCGCAGACGAGGATGAAGAACAGCTCTGCAAAGGCGCCGAACCCGGGCCGAAGCGAAGCGGAGGCCCAAAGAAAACACGTCTGAACCCCAAGCACAGCCGTGAGTGCCGCCCGCCCACCTCGCCACCGGGGGTGCCCGTTCGCATCGAAGCGAAGCGGAGATGCACAGCAAACACAGGGTCCCACCGGCCCACGTGGACGGTTGTGGGCCGGTGGGGCTGTGGGGGCGCCCGTCGGTGGGGTGTACGGCCGGTCCGACGTCGAAGAGCGAGGCGTCGGTGGTGGTCGTGCGCCCCGGGGCGCCGCCGGGGCCCCCGTGGTGGTCGCGTCCTCGTGCCAGGAGTCCGTGGTGACCGCGCTCAGGCGGGTGCCCTGCCTTCCACCGTAGATGGCGGGGAGGACGCCGGACAGGGATCGACGCGGCCGAAAGCGGCCGAAAATGACCGCTCTCAATGTCGTAAAGTCGACGTGCCGGGGTACAGGAGTGTGCTTGTCTGACTACGTTCCGTCGGACAGGGCGGACTCCCCGCCACGAGGTGGACATCGGACCTCGGGGCCTCTTCTGGTGTGTTTTGACCCGCTTGGGCCGACTGGTCGGGGATGTGACGTGTTCCCCCACTGTGTCGAAACCCCGGATTCCAGTGTCGGCCGGTGTTAGGTTCCAGTTGCGGTGGTTTCCGTGAAGGTTCGGAACCGGGAGCGCCGCGCCCCTCCAGCCCGGGTCGTGTGCGCCCGTCCGTTCGTGCAGGCCCGGCATTCTCGCTAGGACTAACAGTGATCCACTCAGCTAACAGTACGAACGACGTCCACGCACCCAGTGAGCTGTCCACCAAGATCATCATCGCCGGTGGCTTCGGTGTCGGCAAGACCACGTTCGTCGGGGCTGTCTCGGAGATCCCCCGGTCCGCACCGAGGCCGCCGTGACGGCGGCCAGCGCGGGTGTGGACGACCTCTCGCACACTCCGGACAAGACGAGCACCACGGTGGCCATGGACTTCGGCCGTATCTCCCTGGACACCGACCTCACCCTGTTCCTGTTCGGTACCCCGGGCCAGCAGCGCTTCTGGTTCATGTGGGACGACCTCGTCCGTGGCGCCCTGGGCGCGGTGATCCTCGCGGACACGCGGCGCCTGGAGGACACCTTCCAGGCCCTGGACTACTTCGAGCGGCAGTACCGGCTGCCCTTCGTGGTGGCGGTCAACGAGTTCGACCCCGAGGCGGCCTACAGCGCCGACGAGCTGCGTGACGCCCTGGACCTCACCCCGGACGTGCCCGTGGTCTACTGCGACGCGCGTGACCGCAGGTCCGTGGTGAAGGTTCTGGTCACCCTCGTCAAGCACGGCATGGCGTTGGAGGCGCGTCAGCGCAACCGCCAGCTCGTGAACTGACCGCGCCGCCCCGGGCCCCCGACGAGTCCCTGGTCCAGGGTGTTCTGTCCCCGTTGGAGCCGACAAGCAGGTACCCGAGAGGAACCATTCGCTTGTGTCCGGCGTTACTCTGGCGTGGTGTTCGGACGAATGGCGGAAAGCGTCCGCCGCCTACTGGGCAAGCCCGGTGCGGTGGACCTGCGGCCCTATACCAAGCTCCTGCCGGCGATCGAGGCCGAAGAGGAGGGTCTGCGAGAACTCAGCGATGGCGAGCTGACGGAGAAGGCCATCGACCTCGGCTACGCCGAGCTTCCCTACTCCCAGAACGACCTCGTCAGTCTGTGCGCGGTCGGCCGTGAGGCCGCCCGGCGCACCCTCGACGAGCGCCCCTTCGACGTGCAGTTGCTCGGTGTGATGGCCCTCCTCGACGGCCACGTCGCGGAGATGGCGACCGGTGAGGGCAAGACCCTCGCCGGAACCCTCGCCGCCGCCGGGTTCGCCCTGCGGGGCAAGCGGGTCCACGTCCTCAGCGTCAACGACTACCTCGCCCGGCGTGACGCCGAGTGGATGGGTCCCCTCTACGCGATGCTCGGGGTCACGGTGGGCTCCGTCAGCGAGGAGTCCACCGTTGACGAGCGAAAGCAGGCGTACGGCTGCGACGTCACGTACGCCGCCGTGAGCGAGCTCGGGTTCGACGTGCTGCGCGACCGCATGGTGACCGACGTGGACGACCGGGTGGTGCCCGAGCCGCATGTCGCCATCATCGACGAGGCGGACTCCGTGCTCGTCGACGAGGCCCGGGTTCCGCTCGTCCTCGCCGGTGCGGCCGAGGCCGTGGCCGCCGACGTCGAGATGGCCGACGTCGTGCGCGGCCTCAAGCCGCGCCTGCACTACGAGGTCGACGGTGAGGGGCGCAACGTCCAGCTCACTGACGCCGGTATCGACGCGGTCGAGAAGGCCCTGGGCGGCGTGGACCTGTACTCCGAGGACGACACCTCGGTGCTGCCCCAGGTCAACCTGGCCCTGCACGCCCACGTGCTGCTCCAGCGGGACGTGCACTACGTGGTGCGCGACGGCGAGGTGCGGCTGATCAACGAGTCGCGCGGACGCATCGCCCTCCTCCAGCGCTGGCCGGACGGCCTCCAGGCGGCGGTCGAGGCCAAGGAGAAGGTCGCGGTCAGCCAGACCGGCGAGGTGCTCGACTCGATCACGGTCCAGTCCCTGGTGCTGCGCTATCCCACGCTGGCGGGGATGACGGGTACCGCGATGAGCGTCGCGGAACAGCTGCGCGAGTTCTACGAGCTCGAAGTGGCCGTCGTGCCCTCCAACAAGCCGAACGTCCGCGAGGACCACGGCGCGCTCCTGTACGCCACGCGTGAGGAGAAGGAGGACGCCCTGGTCGCCAAGGTGGAGGAGATCCACAAGACCGGGCGCCCGATCCTGATCGGCACCCAGGACGTCGCGGAGTCGGAGCTGCTGGCCGAACGGCTGCGCGCCGCCGGTCTGGAGAGCGTGGTCCTCAACGCCAAGAACGACGCGGACGAGGCGTCCATCATCGCGGAGGCCGGCACCTACGGCGCGATCACCGTCTCCACCCAGATGGCGGGCCGCGGTACCGACATCCGGCTGGGCGGCAGCGACATGACCGACCGCGACCGGGTGGTCGAGACCGGCGGTCTGTTCGTGATGGGCTTCGGCCGTTACCCCAGCAGCCGTCTGGACGGTCAGCTGCGCGGGCGGGCCGGGCGCCAGGGCGACCCCGGCGACTCCATCTTCTTCGTCAGCATGGACGACGACCTGCTGGTGAACCACGCCCCCGAGACGACCGGCTACAAGACCACGGCCGACGGTGAGATCACCGACGAGGGCTGGCTGGCCATGGTCGACCACGCCCAGCGGGTCTCCGAGGGCCAGCTGCTGGAGGTCCACCGCAACACCTGGCGTTACAACAAGCTCATCGACGTCCAGCGCGAGGTGGTCCTGGAGCACCGCGAACTGGTCCTGTCCTCGGGGCAGGGCGACCGGCACGTCGCCGCGGACCGCAGGGAGCGCCACGAGGAGCTGGTGGAGGAGCTGGACGCGGACGAGGTCGCCCGCGCCGCCAAGCTCATCACGCTCTACCACCTGGACCGGGGCTGGACCGACCACAACGCGTTCCTGTCGGAGCTGCGGGAGGGCATCCACCTTCGGTACCTGGGCCGCCGTGATCCGCTCGACGAGTTCAACCGCGAGGCGGTCCCGGTCTTCAAGGGCTTCCTGGACGGTGCCCGGGCGCGCGCCGCCGAGAGCTTCGAGGAGCTGGAGGTGGTGGACGGCGAGCTGGACGTGAGTTCGGTCGGCGTCAAGCGGCCGTCGATGACCTGGACCTACATGGTGCACGACCACCCGTTCAGTTCGGCCCTGGAGACACTCGTGGGCAGGCTCAAGGGCGGCCGGGGCACGTCGAACGGTGACTGATTAATTCGCTGTACCGCGACTCGCGCGGGTCAGGACTAAAGTCCTGGCCCGCGCATTACTTTTGTCGGCTAGTCTGCTGAAGCGCTAATCTTACCCGTTGGTTCCCTGTTTAATTGGTGCACGCGGGTTAATATGGATGCGTTTTCCAGGTTATTCGAGACGGTTGGGACTGAATCCACGGTGGTCCACGAGATCGGCGCGCAGGAGAAGATCAGTTACGGGCGCAACGACCGCTTCGCCGGCGGGCCCGTCGGCGGAGGGAGCTTCTGGGTCGACGACGACGGTCAGCCGGTCGCCAAGATCGGCGGCCCGAAGGAGTGGCGGCCCACGCCCATGATCGACGTCCGCGTCAATGACGTGTTCAGCGTCGGTGGCCAGGCCTGGCGGGTGACGGAAATCGTCGACGCCGATTCGCCCGGTGCGTATCTGCTGGCCACACGGATTAGCTGAGGTCACTCCCCGGGGCGGACCCGGGGAGGCTTTTTCTGGCCCTCGTCGGAATCCCCTCCTGTCGCGACCGTTCCCAGGTCGTGTGTGGAACGATTCCTGTTTCGGGTTTCCCGGCGGGGGCTTCTCTGTTTTCCCGCGACGATAACTCCCGCCCCGAGGCGTCCACACGTGTGTGCGACGCCTCGGTCGCGGTGCGTCGTCGCAGGTCGGGGCGGGTCGGTGAGAGACCTCCAGGGGCAATCGAGACATTCCGGTTACCCGAAGGGGGTGTTCGCGTGACCGGTGCCTCGTTAACGTCTGTGGTGAAGGCGCGCCCCGGAGCGTGTGGGAGGGTCCATCGTCCACCAGGGGTACGGGTGGTCGCGCCGATCATCGTCGGTCCCAGGGGCTGTCCCCCGCCCCTGGGCCTGGCCCACTCTCCCTGCCGCGCCGGTGTGTCCCGCCCGGTGCCGCCTCGCGCCCGCCCCCGTGCCATCGCCCCGGCGCCCCCTGCCCGTCGGCATGGACCGGGCTCAACGGGATCAGGTTGCAGGGGAGTGCTGTGCCCGACGGGTCCGTACCGCTACCGTGCACGCTGGGTTTTCGAGGAGAACCGAGCGGCGTTCGGGTCTTGCGGTAGAACGTGTTCCAGTACTAGCCTCGGGGTGTGCCTCGCTCGGCGGGGGCGCCCGACCGTTCGGTCGTGAGCGTCGTCGGCGACAGGTGAGACCGTCGCCCGTCGATGTCGGATCGCGCCCCGACCTCGGCGGGCGTCGTCCTTTCCCGGGGCTTTCCGGGTGTGCTCCGGGTCGGGGTCAGCCGAGGAGCCGCGTGATCTCGCCGAAGGTCGGACAGGGCCAGGGCAGGCGACACCCCTGGCAGTGCGGGTCGTCCTGATCGTCGGGGCTGTGCAGGCCGAGCAGGTCCAGGCAGAGACCGGCCAGGGCGGAGACCTCGTTGCGAGCGTTGGCGTAGAAGGCGACGTCGTTGATCCGCGCCAGGGCGCTGTCGGTGCGGGCGTCGGGGAGCCCGACCGTATCCGGCTCCCAGGGCACCGCGCGGTCCGAGCGCTCCAGTATCGCCTCCACGCACTGGAGCAGCCGGGCGTGTTCGGAGTCGTGGACCCTCCGTGTCGCTGGTCTCGTGAACGGCGGCATCGCTGATCGCCCCCAACGGGTGGATACGCAGCGGCTCATCCCCCAAGGAAAAGCACTGTGACATAGCGTACACACCTCGTCGCGTATTGTCGCGACTTGGGACTGTGGTCCGTCCTGGTCACGTGGCCGCCGGACCGTGGGGAGTGGGGGCGCGGGCTGTCCCCAAGGGGAGGGACAGCCCGCAGGTCGGGGAAGGCACCCGTCGCACGAGCGCGGGGCCCCGCCTGGGGAACCGGTCAGCCGCAGCGGCCGCCGCAGCCGCAGGAGCCGCCGCTCTGGCAGCCACAGCCGCAGCTCGATCCGCAGCCGCATCCGCTCAGGCCCGGCGGTCTGGTCAGGGGTCGGTCACAGTCCCTCCTCAAGGGCTCGACGCCGTCACCCGTGCGCGATCTCGCCGGGTCCGGGATCGGATTCGGCGCCACGGGCGAGTTTCCCGCCCCAGGAAGTGCCCGCTGACCGGCTTTTCCAATCGGAGACGGGAACCTTGCCCTCCCATGACCCGGCGGGGGCTGACCGGCCCCCTCACCGGGTTCCCGGTCTGACCTGTACCTTCCGGCCCGGGGGTCAGGCGAAGAAGGTCGGGGTCGTGGCCGGGCGCCGTGTCATTCGGTAGAGCCAAACCTGGCCGAGGAGCATGACCGGAACCACGGGCAACAGCATCGACCAGACGAACGCACCGGTCATCCCGGGAGGGGCCGACAGGGAGTCCCGACGGAGAGCGCCACCACCAGCCCGGGCACCGCGATCGCCAGCGCCGACGTGTGCCGGGACAGCATCGGACCGGTCAGCCCGCTGGTCGCGGCCAGCGCCGCCGCGAGGATGCCGACCAGGACCGCCGCGACCTCGGGGCGGACCAGGGCCGGTCCACCGAGGCCCACCCCGACCAGCACGGTCACCGCCAGGGCCGCCAACGCCGTCCTGGCCAGGGGACGGGTCGCCCGGGCCGCGGCGTCCGCGCTCTCCGCCTCCGAGGCCCCCACCAGACGCTCCGCGCCGAAGGCCGCGCCGCGCAGCGCGAACAGCGCGACGACTGTCACGGTGCCCAGGACGGTGAACGGGTCCGGGGCCAGTCCGTCACCGACCAGGGCGGTCAGGACCAGCCCCCAGCAGACGGCCAGCGTCCAACTGCCCGCCACGAGCGCCGTGTCGCACAGGGACCTCCACCGCCGGTCGTCCACCCGGGAACGGAACCACAGCCCCGCGTCCCGGACCAGCCACCCGAGCGCCAGGGCCACGAGCACCGGCCACAGGGCACCGACCAGCTCGTGCTCCAGGTCGGGGAAGAGCCCGGCCAGCACGCCGAGAGCGGCGACCAGCCACACCTCGGAGGCCAGGAAGTAGGGGGCGACGGCCGCCACCACACGGCGGCGCTCGGCCGGGGTGCGCGCCACGTGGGGCACGAGCATGCCCAGACCGACGTCGGACCCGGCGAGCACCAGGTAGCCCACGACGAACAACGCGAGGAGCGCTGTGGACAGGAGTTCCATGATGGCTGCTTCCCTTGACCGTTGACTCTCGGAACGTGCGCGTGCGGTTCAGAACGTGGGGACGGGGTCGGGGTCCTTGGATCGCTCCTCCTCCCAGTGCTCGGCGAGCGGACCTCCCTCGGGGCCGCGTCGGGCGAACCGGACCAGCAACCAGCAGGTCACGCAGGCCAGGACCCCGAAGGCGACCGTGAACAGGGTGAACGAGGTCACCGCGGCGCCCGGCGACAGAGGCGTCACCGCGTCGGCGGTGGTCAGGTGGTGCACCACCACCCAGGGCTGCCGGTTGGTCTCGCGGTACACCCAGCCGCCCACGCTCGCCAGGTAGGGCAGGAAGGGGGAGAACAGGAGCAGGGCCAGCCCCCAGCGACGCGGCCGGAACCAGGACGGCACCCGGGGCGCGGAACCCGGACCGTCCGCGCCGGTGGCCGTGCTCCCGCGCCCGTTCCCGAACCACCGCCGGGGGTTCAGCGGTCCCCCGTACCGCGCCAGCAGCATCACCGGCCCGAGGAGGAACATGACCGTCCAGGCGGTCATCATGACCAGTTCACCGGCCGTGTTGACGGCGGACACGAAGGCGCTCGGACCGGCGGCCTCGATCGCCTCGATCCGCTCGGCCGTGTAGGTCAGCCCGCTGGTGGGCGGGTCCTGACCGAAGATCCGGAACTGCGCGCCACCGAAGCTCACCACGACCATCGGCATCACGGTCATGGTCACGGCGGCGAAGCCCATGCCGCGTCGGAAGATCCCGTGCGGGTCGTCCCCCCGCAGCAGGTGGTGAGCGCTGGCGGCCGCCACGACCAGCGCACCGACCAGCATGGCGCCGCTGACCACGTGCAGGAAGGCGAACACCGCCGCCGGGTTGGTCACCAGGGCGACCGGGTCGGTCAGGTGCGCGACCCCGTCCACCATCGCGAACCCCACCGGGTGACGCAGGAACCCGTTGGAGACCAGCACCCACCACGCGGAGGAGTACGCCGTCGCGGTGACCACGGAGAAGCAGAACAGGTGCGCCCACCGGCCCATGCGGTCCCAGCCGAAGATCCACAGCCCCAGGAACGTCGACTCGACGAAGAACGCCGTCATCGTCTCGACGGCCAGGGGAGCGGCGAAGGTGTACCCGAAGGTCTCGTGCAGCCCGCTCCAGTTCAGCGCGAGCTGGAGCTCCATCACCAGACCGGACAGGACGCCCATGCCGTAGTTGACCAGGTACAGGCCGCCCCAGAAGCGCACGGCGACCATGCGGGACCGGTCCCCGCGCAGGGTCGCCACGAGCTGGGTTCCGAGGATGTACGGAGCCAGCCCCAGCGTGAGCGCCACGAACACGTAGTGCGTGGCCGCCGTCAGCGCGAACTGGAGCCGGGCGAGCACGAGGGGATCGTCGAACACGGGAGGGCCTCTGCGGTCGTCGGTGGGGACGCCCCAGCCTCCGCCGACGGTCGGGGGCGGCGCATCGCCCCCAGGGCGGCATCCGAGGGCCGTCCGGAGGGGTACTCCGCCGTCCGCTCCTACTCCCCGGGGCGTACGGGACGACCCCGAGGCGCCCTCAGGGTCGCCCGGGTGCGCGGTGGCGCCGCCCCCGCCGCTACCCGTCCCGCGACCAGCCGGGGGTCACCAACGCCGTCTCGTAGGCGAGGACCACGAGCTGGGCCCGGTCGCGCACGCCCAGCTTCACCATGGCGCGGCTGACGTGGGTCTTGGCGGTGGCCGGACTGAGCACCAGCTCCCGGGCGATCTCCTCGTTGGACATCCCCCGGCCGACCAGAGCCAGGACCTCCCGCTCGCGGTCGGTGAGCCCGTTCAGCCGGACGGAGGAGGGCGGCGCCCCCGCTGGGCGGCGGGCGAAGTCGGAGATCAGCCGCCGGGTGATCCCGGGGAGAGCAGCGCCTCGCCCTCGAACACCACCCGCACCGCCTGGAGCAGGTCGCGCGGCTCGGTGTCCTTCACGAGGAAACCGCTGGCGCCCCCGCGCAGCGCCTCGAAAATGTACTCGTCAAGGTCGAACGTGGTGAGGATGACGACCCGGGTCCGCTCCAGCGACGGTTCCGCGAGGATGCGCCCGGTGGCGTCCAGCCCGTCCACCTCCGGCATCCGGATGTCCATCAGCACCACGTCGGGGCGTTCGGCCAGCGCGAGCCGTACCGCCTCCGCGCCGTCGGCCGCCTCCGCGACCACCTGGATGTCGGGCGCGCTGTCCAACAGCGCGCGGAACCCCGCGCGCACGAGCGCCTGGTCGTCCGCGAGCAGTACCCGGATCAACCCGTTCCCCCGTCTCACCACGGGGGTCACCGTCGATCGGCAACCGCACCCGCACCCGGAATCCTCCACCCTCCACGGGCCCGGCGTCCACCGAGCCGCCCACGAGAGAGGCTCGCTCACGCATCCCGGTGATGCCGTTGCCCACGGCGGGCGGGCCCACCGTCCCGTGTCCGTCGTCCGTGACCTCGACGGTCAGCAGGGAGGGCCCGTAGTCGATCCGCACCCGGGCACCGTCCGCCCCGGAGTGGCGGACCACGTTGGTGAGCGCCTCCTGCACGGCCCGGTAGGCCACCCCTCGGTGCCCACGGACAGCCGCCGCTCCTCCCCGGTCACCTCCACCTCGGTGGGCAGTCCCGCGCCCCGGGCGCCCTCCACCAGGTCCCCGACCCGGTCCAGCCCCGGGACCGGAGACCGGGGCGCCGCCGCGTCCTCGTCCACCGCGCGCAGCACCCCCAGCATCGCCCTGAGCTCGCTCAGCGTGTCCTTGCTGGTCTGCTTGATGGTGGACAGCGCCTCGACGGCCCTCTCCGGCTGGATCTCCATCAGGTAGAGCGCCGTCCCGGCCTGCACGTTGATCAGCGAGATGTTGTGGGCCACGGTGTCGTGCACGTCGCGCGCCAGCCGCAGCCGCTCGTCGGAGGCCCTGCGCAGCAGCTCCTCCTCGCGGGTGCGGGCGGCCTCCAGCTCGCGTTCGCGGTCCGCCCTCAGGTACTCCTGGCGCCAGCGCACCACCTCGGCGGCGCACAGCAGCAACATCACCCACGCCACGATCCCGACCGCCTCGGGACGGTAGGTGCCCGTGGCCAGGAACTCGTAGGCGTTGACCGCCGCGAACTGCCCGACCCCCAGGGTCCACCCGAAGGCCCGGTACCCCCAGCGCACCACGGTGTACAGCATCACGGCGGTGCACAGCATCACCATGCCGTCGGGGAAGCCCAGCGGGTAGTAGACGGTGGCGGCCACCACCGAGACCACGGCGACCGTGCGGGGGAGGGCGGTCCGCCACAGGACCGGCAGGCAGGCCGCGAGGATCAGGGCGTACCCCACGGCCGGGGGTCCAGGTCCTCGGGGACCGGGTCGACCACCTCGACCAGCAGGGTGCTGCCCAGCGACAGGAACACGAGGGCGGCCGTCAACCGGAGGTCGGTGCGGGTGGGACGCGGAACGCGTGCGAGGAGTGCTGCCACGCCCACGACGGTACGGCGGCCGCACCGGCGGCGCCGTCCTCCTCAGGGTGACTCTTCGGGGGCGGGCCTACTCCCCCGGAGTAGTCCGGCCTCGGAGAAGGTCAGAAGAGGTCGGTCGGCGGCGCGGGGGAGTCCTTCGCCTCCGCGTCGTGTACGGGGGAGTGGCCGGAGAGGAACCGGTCCAGGTCCTCGCCCTCCACCAGCCGGGCCATCTCGGGGTCCCGGTGCGCCAGCCGCCCCAGCTCCTCCACCGGCAGCGGCCGGTGGCCCGCCACCAGCACCAGGTTGCCGAACCGGCGCCCGCGCAGGATGCCCGGTTCCGCGGTCATCACCACGTGCGGCAGCACCGAACGCACCGTGGACACCTGGGCGCGCGTGTGCCGCAGCGCGTAGCCGTCCCCGACGTTCACCACCAGGAACCCGCCCGGCCGCAGCACCCGCGCCGCCTCCGCGTAGAACTCCACCGAGGTCAGGCGGGCCGGGGTCCGCGCCCCGGAGAAGACGTCGGACACGATCAGGTCCGCGCCGTCCTCGTGCCTGGCGCTGATCCACTCCCGGGCGTCACCGATCCCCACTCGGAGTTGGGCCCTGCGGTCCCACGGCAGACGCCGTCGCACCAGCTCCACCAGCGCCGCGTCCACGTCCACCGCGCGCTGACGCGACCCCGGGCGCGTGTGCGCCACGTACCGGGCCACCGTCAGGGCCCCGGCACCCAGGTGCAACGCCTCGACCGGCTCACCCTCCGGCGCGACCAGGTCGACCGCGTGCGCGATCCGCCGCACGTACGAGAAGTCCAGGTATCCGGGGTCGGACAGGTCCACGTGCGACTGCGGTGTGCCCTCCACCAGCAGGAACCACGAGTTGGCGCGGTCCGCGTCAGCGAGCAGGTCGACCCCGGGCACCACCGAGACCTCCTCCTCCGCCTCGACCCTGTCACGCACACGTCTGCCCATGTCCCCCACCCCGGTCCGCACGATCCCCCAACGTTAGGCGCAGTCGGGAGCCTTCGGAAACTGGCGCGCGAACCCCCTCGAAGGAGCGCTAGCCTGGGGTTCCCCAGAAGTCCCAACCCGCGCCCTCCGGGGCGCGATCACCGAGGAGTGGCCGTGCTACTGCGGATGTCGAACCTGTTCCTGCGCACCCTGCGTGAGGACCCGGCGGACGCCGAGGTGCCGAGCCACAAGCTCCTCGTCCGCGCCGGGTACGTCCGCCGCGCCGCCCCCGGCATCTACACCTGGCTGCCCCTGGGCAAGATCGTCCTGGAGAACGTCGCGCGCGTCGTGCGCGAGGAGATGAACGCGATCGGCGGCCAGGAGGTCCTGCTGCCCGCGCTGCTCCCCAAGGAGTTCTACGAGACCACCGGGCGCTGGGAGGAGTACGGCGACACCCTCTTCCGCCTCAAGGACCGCAAGGGCGCCGACTACCTCCTCGGCCCCACCCACGAGGAGCTCTTCACCCTCCTCGTCAAGGGCGAGTACTCGTCCTACAAGGACTTCCCGGTCGTGCTCTACCAGATCCAGGAGAAGTTCCGCGACGAGGCCCGCCCGCGCGCCGGCGTGCTGCGCGGCCGCGAGTTCCACATGAAGGACTCCTACTCCTTCGACACCGACGACGAGGGCCTCCAGCAGTCCTACGACCAGCACCGGGCCGCCTACATCCGGATCTTCGACCGGCTGGGCCTGGACTACGTCATCGTCTCCGCGACCTCCGGCGCCATGGGCGGCTCGGCCTCCGAGGAGTTCCTGGCCGTCGCGCCCACCGGCGAGGACACCTTCGTGCGCAGCACGGAGTCCGACTACGCGGCCAACGTCGAGGCCGTGCGGACCCCTGCCCCGGCTGAGGGCTCCGTGGAGGGGCTGCCCGAGGCCCGGGTCCACCACACCCCCGGCACCGCCACCATCCAGACCCTGGTGGACTTCCTCAACGGCGCCGGGCTCGACCGCGACTTCACCGAGGCCGACACCCTCAAGAACGTCCTTGTCAAGACCCGCGCCCCGGGCAGCAAGGAGTGGGAGCTCCTCGGCATCGGCCTGCCCGGTGACCGCGAGGTCGACCTCAAGCGCCTGGAGGCCGCCCTGGAGCCCACCGAGGTCGCGCTCCTGGACGACGCCGACTTCGCCGCCAACACGTTCCTGGCCAAGGGCTACATCGGCCCGCGCGCCCTGCTGGACAACAAGGTCCGCTACCTCGTCGACCCGCGCGTGGCCACCGGCACCTCGTGGGTGACCGGCGCCGACCGCACCGACCACCACGTGCTCGACCTCGTGGCCGGACGCGACTTCACCCCGGACGGCACCATCGACGTCGCCGAGGTGCGCGACGGCGACGCCTCGCCCGACGGCCGGGGCACCCTGTACACGGCGCGCGGCATCGAGATCGGGCACATCTTCCAGCTCGGCCGCAAGTACACCGACGCCTTCAAGTTGGACGCCCTCGGCCCGGACGGCAAGCCCCGCCGTGTCACGATGGGCTCCTACGGCATCGGCGTCTCCCGCGCCGTCGCCTCCGTGGTCGAGCAGTCGCACGACGACAAGGGCATCGTCTGGCCTCGGGAGATCGCCCCCGCCGACGTGCACGTGGTCGGCACCGGCAAGGGCGGCGAGGTCGAGGAGGCCCTGCGAATCGGCGGAGAGCTGGAGGCGCGCGGCCTGCGCGTGCTCGTCGACGACCGCAAGGCCGCCCCCGGCGTGAAGTTCAACGACGCCGAGCTGCTGGGGATCCCGACCGTGGTCATCGTCGGCCGTGGCCTCAAGGACGGCCTGGTCGAGCTGCGCGACCGCCGCACCGGTGAGCGCACCGACGTGCCGGTCGGCGAGATCGTCGAGAGCACCGTCGCCGCCTGCGGCGGGTAGGGCGCGGCACGAACGGGGAGGGGCTCCCGCGCCGGTGCGCGCGGGAGCCCCTTCGTGTGTCCGGAGCGGACTCCGGCAGCGCTGGTCAGCCGTGGTCGAAGGCGGGGAGGGGGTCGAGCTCGGCGCCCCACTCCAGCGAACGCACCGTCGCCTCCTGGAGACTGCGTGCCGCCGTGACCCGCAGGTCGGTGTCGGCGGACGAGCTCAGCCACAGGTAGGCGCTCATGGTGGTCTCCTCCAGCCGAACGGCGAAGTCGTCCATGTCGCCGCCGTCGCGCCCCTCGGGCAGCGGGTAGGAGGCGAGCGCGGCCGGGGGTCCACACCGCGTTCCACGGAGGCCGCGTGCAGGGAGTCCCGGAGTGCCTTGTGCTCGTAGGCGGACGCCGAGGCCCGCTCACGGCGGGTCCGGTCACCGGCGGCGCCGCCGATGAACTCGTGCCCGTACACGGCGGCGTGCTCGGCCCTCAGGGCCTCCGCCAGGGCCGCGCCGGTGGGGTCACCGCTCTCGGAGGGGAGGCGTCCGCACCGGTCTCCCCGGAGCCCTGCGCGGGCGTGGGGCTCTCGCTCACCTGACTACCTTCCTTCCACCTTCACGCCGCTCGGACGTCCCTGGGATGTTCCTCGACTTCTTCCGCCGCCGTCCCTTCGGCACCGTGCGCCGCGCCGTCGCCCCCGTGACCGCTCAGGCACGCGCGAGCAGGTGGGCGTGCCCGGCCTCGCAGGCGCCGATCCCGCTCACGAGCTGGGCCAGACCGGGGTCGGTCACGGCCGCGGCCTGGTCGAGCCGGGCGCTGGTCGCGGCGGCGGCGAGGGCGCGCAGCCCCGGGACGTCGGGCACGGCCTCCAGCGCGGGGTCCGCCGCCGAGGTCGGGGCCCCGTCCTCGGCGGCCTCGGCGTCGTCGTGCGCCTCCACCCCTTCGGGCAGGGCGTCCAACAGCGCGTCCAGGTGGGTGGCGTGGTCCTCCAGCAGCCGCTCCAGCAGCTCCGCCGGGCCCGTGCCGTGTGCCAGCGCGGCCTCGTGCCGGACGATCGCCCGCTCCTTCTCCCGGATGAGCGAGCGCAGGACGGCGACGTCCGGCGTGACGTCGAACGGGTACCAGTCGGCCCCGGCGCATCCGGTCACCCCGACCGCTCCCGCGACGGAGCCGGTCACGGCGACACCCGTCAGCACGAGGCTCCGGGCCGCGAAGGACCTCCTCGTCAGCCCGGGCGCCGTGTGACCGCTGGCGTTTCCCTGGTCCACGCGCGCTCTCCTCCCGTACCCCACGGCGTCGACTGGACCGCCGTCACCGGCGGTCAGCCCCCATCTTTCCACGGTCGGGGACGGGCACGGGTCGTACCGGCACCCCCTGCCAGGACGGTGTTCCCGCGGGGTCGACCCCGGTCCGCGACCACCCCCGTCCGCGTGTACCGACCTGGGCGCCGCTCAGGTGTGGATACCCTTGCACCACAACCGCCGTCGCACGCGACGCGCGGCGCTCACGCTGCCCGCACGGGGGCGTCGAGCGGATTCGACGAAGACTACGTACAGAGCTGGACCGCCCCGTTCAACGGCACACGGCCGAGCGGGCGGGATTTCGCCGTTTGAGGGGCTAATCACGCATGGGAGCGCAGGCGCGCAACGAGCGCATCGCCGAGCTGCTTGAGCCGGTACTGGCCGAGGCCGGACTGGACCTGGAGGCCGTCGAGCTGACACCCGCGGGCAAACGCCGGGTGCTGCGCGTGGTCGTCGACTCCGACGACGGGGTCGACCTGGACACCGTCGGTGAGGTCAGCCAGGCCGTCAACGAGAGCCTGGACGCCTCCGACGTCATGGGCGAGCAGCCCTACGTGCTGGAGGTCACCTCCCCGGGGGTGGACCGTCCGCTGACGCTGCCGCGCCACTGGCGGCGCTCCCAGGGGCGTCTGGTGAAGGTCTCCCTCGTCGAGGGCGGCGACCTCACCGGGCGCGTCACCGGGTCCGACGACCAGGGCGTCACCCTGGACGTCAGGGGCCGCCCCCGCACCCTGGCCTACGACACGATCGCCAAGGCCAAGGTCCAGGTGGAATTCCGTCGCGAAGCCGACACCGACGCGGCGGACTAGAGGGGGAGCCCCATGGATATTGACATGAGTGTCCTGCGCAGCCTGGAGCGCGAGAAGGACATCGCCGTCGAGCTCGTGGCCAAGGCCATCGAGGACGCCCTCCTGATCGCCTACCACCGCGAGGAGGGCCCCGACAAGAAGGCCCGCGTGGAGCTGAACCGTTCCACCGGCCACGTGGTCGTCTGGGTCTCCGAGACCGACGAGGAGGGCGAGGTCGTCGGTGAGTTCGACGGCACCCCCACCGGGTTCGGTCGCATCGCGACCTCCACCGCCAAGCAGGTCATCCTCCAGCGTCTGCGCGACGCCGAGGACGAGCTGACCCTCGGCGAGTTCGCCGGACGCGAGCACGACATCGTCTCCGGGATCATCCAGCAGGGCAACGACCCGCGCAACGTCCTGGTCGACCTCGGCAAGATCGAGGCCGTCCTGCCCCCGCAGGAGCAGGTCCCCACCGAGGACTACACCCACGGCGAGCGTCTGCGCGCCTACGTGGTGCAGGTCCGCAAGGGCCACCGCGGTCCCTCGGTCACCCTCTCGCGCACCCACCCCAACCTGGTGCGCAAGCTCTTCGAGCTGGAGGTCCCCGAGATCGCGGACCACACCGTGGAGATCGCCGCGATCGCCCGCGAGGCCGGCCACCGCACGAAGATGGCGGTCCGATCCAACCGGGGCGGCGTCAACGCCAAGGGTGCCTGCATCGGCCCGCTCGGCAGCCGGGTCCGCAACGTCATGGCCGAGCTCCACGGAGAGAAGATCGACATCGTCGACTACTCCGAGGACCCCGCCGTGTTCGTCGCCAACGCCCTCTCCCCGGCCCGGGTCAACTCGGTCGAGATCCTCGACATGGCCGCCCGGGTGGCCCGCGTGGTCGTGCCGGACTACCAGCAGTCGCTGGCGATCGGCAAGGAGGGCCAGAACGCCCGTCTCGCCGCTCGGCTGACCGGCTGGCGTATCGACATCCGCTCCGACGCCGAGCCCGCGCGGGACCCGGCCGAGGACGCGGACGAGGCCGTCCGGGGGACGAAGACACCCCTTCGGCCGGTTAATCGGGTCGCGCCCATGTCCCGACGCGATAGGGTGGCCGGAGACGGTCCTGACCGCCCCGTGCGTACCTGCGTGGGGTGCCGGTCGCGGACAGTCCAGTCCGACCTCGTGCGGCTGGTGGCCGTGGGCACGGTCATCACGCCCGACACCCGAGGTCGACGTCCGGGGCGCGGCGCCTATCTGCACGACGATCGGCGATGCCTGGAGCTCGCCGAACGCCGCAGAGCATGGTCCCGTGCCTTCCGGAACCGGAACGGTGGTGGCGCCACCGGGTGGGACGTCTCACTTGTGAGGTCCCTGCTTGGTGACGCCCCCGCTTGACCGAGCTCCGCTCGGTTCCGGATAGGGTTGGAATGTCCGCGCCGACTCCGTGGTTGATGTGACCGAGGTCGGCGTGTAGTGCTGTGTCGGCACCTATGAGCTGGCCCATTGTTGTGTAGCGATGAGGAAGCAGGTCGAGATTGCGATGAGCGCCTGATGAGTACGCAGCGATGAGTAACTCGAGCTAACGACGGTCCGGCACAAGCCCATGTCCCGGACCGAAGCTGAAGGAGAAGTGTGGCGAAGGTCCGGGTGTACGAACTCGCCAAGGAGTTCGGTGTAGAGAGCAAGGCCGTGCTGGCCAAGCTCAACGAGATGGGCGAATTCGTCCGTTCGGCGTCCTCGACGATAGAGGCCCCCGTCGTTCGACGCCTGCAAGAAGCTTTCGACAACGGTTCCGACGGCGGCAAGAAGGGCGGATCGGCCAAGCCCGGTCCCAAGCCCGCCGCCGAAGGTTCGGCGCGTCCCGCGGCTCCCAAGCCCGGCCCCGCGCCCAAGCCGGGCCCGAAGCCCGGCCCGGCCGCGCGCCCCGCGGCCCCCAAGACCGAGGCCCCGGCCGAGAAGCCGGCCGCTCCGGTCGAGAAGCCCGCCGCGCCGGTGGAGAAGCCCGCGGTTCCGCATTTCGAGAAGCCCGCCGAGCGGCCCGAGTCCGCTCCGAAGCCCGGCCCCAAGCCGGCTCCGAGGGCTGCCCGCGGCGACGCTCCGCGTCCCGGCGGCCCCAAGCCCGGCGGTGCCCAGGGCGGCGCCCGTGGCGACCGTCCCCAGCGCGGTGACCGTCCGGAGCGTTCCGGCGGCCGTGAGGGTGGCGGACGCGAGGGTGGCCGTGACGGCGGCCGCAGCCCGCGTCCGGGCGGTCCCCGTCCGGGCCCGCGTCCGGGCAACAACCCGTTCGCGTCCAACGCCTCGGGCATGGGCTCCAAGCCCTCCGCCCCGCGTCCCGGCGGTACCGCCGGTCCGCGCCCGGGTCCCCGTCCCGGTGGCCCGCAGGGCGGCGGCGAACAGCGCGCTCCCCGTCCCGGCGGCGGCGCTCCGCGTCCCGGCGGTGCCGGTGGCCCGCGTCCGGGTCCCCGTCCCGGTGGCCCGCAGGGCGGCGGCGAACAGCGCGCCCCGCGTCCCGGCGGTGCCGCGGGCGCTCCCCGTCCCGGTGGCGGTGCTCCGCGCCCGGGTGGCGGCGGCGCTCCGCGTCCCGGCGGTCCGCGTCCCAGCCCGATGAACATGCCCTCGTCCCGTCCGGCCGCGCCCGCTGGCGGCGGCCGTGGCGGTGCCGGCGGCGGTCGTCCCGGTGGCGGCGGTGGCCGCGGCCGTGGTGGCGCTCCCGCCGGTGCGGGTCCGCGTCCCGGTGGCGGCGGCGGTCGTCCCGGCGGCTTCGGTGGTCGTCCCGGTGGCGGCGGTCGCGGTCGCGGTGGCGGAACGGCCGGTGCGTTCGGTCGTCCGGGCGGTCGTCCCGGGCGTGCGCGCAAGTCCAAGAAGCAGCGGCGTCAGGAGTTCAACGACCTCCAGGCCCCGTCCTTCGGCGGCGTGAAGATCCCGAGCGGCAACAACCAGGTCATCCGTCTGTCCCGTGGCGCCTCGCTCTCGGACTTCGGCGACAAGATCGACGTCAACCCGGCGTCGCTGGTCCAGGTCATGATGCACCTGGGCGAGATGGTCACCGCGACCCAGTCGCTGCCCGACGAGACGCTCCAGCTGCTCGGCGAGGAGCTGAAGTACACGATCGAGGTCGTGAGCCCCGAGGACGAGGACCGCGAGCTGCTCGAGTCCTTCTCCATCGAGTTCGGTGAGAACGAGGGAGGCGACGCCGAGCTGCGTCCGCGTCCGCCCGTGGTCACCGTCATGGGTCACGTCGACCACGGTAAGACCCGACTGCTGGACACCATCCGCAAGAGCAACGTCGTCAGCGGCGAGGCCGGCGGAATCACCCAGCACATCGGTGCCTACCAGGTCGCGACCGAGGTGGACGGCGAAGAGCGCAAGATCACCTTCATCGACACCCCCGGTCACGAGGCGTTCACCGCCATGCGTGCCCGTGGTGCGAAGGTCACCGACGTCGCGGTCCTGGTCGTGGCGGCCGACGACGGCGTCAAGCCGCAGACGGCCGAGGCCATCGACCACGCCAAGGCGGCCGAGGTGCCGATCGTGGTCGCGGTCAACAAGATCGACGTCGAGGAGCGGACCCGCAGCGGGTGCGCGCCCAGATGACCGAGTACGGCCTCGTGGCCGAGGAGTACGGCGGCGACGTCCAGTTCGTGGACATCTCCGCGCTCAAGGGCGACAACATCGACGCCCTGCTCGAGTCGATCGTCCTCACGTCCGACGCGGCCCTGGACCTCCAGGCCAACCCGGACATGGACGCTCAGGGTCTGGCCATCGAGGCCTACCTGGACCGCGGTCGCGGTTCCATGGCCACGGTGCTGGTCCAGCGCGGCACGCTCAACGTCGGTGACTCCATCGTCTGTGGCGACGCCTTCGGCCGCGTCCGCGCCATGCTCGACGAGCACGGCGAGAACGTGCAGTCGGCCGAGCCGTCCCGTCCGGTCCAGGTCCTGGGTCTGACCAACGTGCCCAGCGCCGGTGACAGCTTCCTGGTCGTCAAGGACGACCGCGTGGCCCGTCAGATCGCCCAGCAGCGCGAGGCGCGCGAGCGCTTCGCCCAGCAGGCGAAGTCGGCCCGCCGGGTCACCCTCGACAACTGGCAGTCCGCCATCAAGGAGGGCGAGCGCTCCGAGCTGCTCCTCCTCATCAAGGGCGACATGTCCGGTTCGGTCGAGGCGCTCGAGGAGTCGCTGCTCAAGATCGACGCCGGTGGCGACGAGGTCAGCATCCGGATCATCGGACGCGGCGTCGGTGCCATCACGCAGAACGACATCAACCTGGCGTCGTCCGCGGACGCGATCATCGTCGGCTTCAACGTTCGGCCCGAGGGCAAGAACAGCCAGCTGGCGGACCGCATGGGCGTCGACATCCGGTACTACTCGGTCATCTACCAGGCCATCGACGAGGTCGAGGCCGCGGTCAAGGGTCTCCTCAAGCCCATCTACGAGGAGGTCCAGCTCGGCAGCGCCGAGGTCCGCGAGGTCTTCAAGGTGCCGAAGATCGGCAACATCGCCGGTTCCATCGTCCGCGACGGGATCATCCGCCGCAACACGAAGGCACGGCTCATCCGCGAGGGCAAGGTCATCTCCGAGAACCTCAACGTCGAGTCGCTGCGTCGGTTCAAGGACGACGCCACCGAGGTCCGCGAGGGCTTCGAGTGCGGTATCGGTGTCGGTTACAACGACATCCGGGTCGAGGACGTCATCGAGACCTACGAGATGCAGGAGAAGCCCCGCGACTAGTCGCGAGGACTGATCCACCTGGGGCCCCGGACGATCGTGTCCGGGGCCCCGCCTTGACGGCTCACACAACACCACAGGTGATCACTTGTACGTTGGGGCGCTGACACTGGACGTGCTCCTCGGAGACGTCCACTCGCTCAAACAGAAGCGTTCGCTGGTCCGGCCGGTCATCGCCGAACTGCGACGGAAGTTCTCGGTGTCGGTCTCCGAAGTCGGGGAACACGACCTCTACCGTCGGGCCAGGATCGGTGTCGCGGTGGTCGCGCCGACCGCCGCGCACGCCCGGGACCAGATGGACACCTGCGAGCGTTTCGTCGCGGGCCGTCCCGAACTGGAGCTGCTCTCCGCCAGGCAGCGGCTCTTCAACGAAGAGGAAGACTGACGATGGTTGACGCCGCACGCGCGCGAAAGATCGCCGACCGAATCCAGCGGATCGTCGCCGAGATGCTGGACCGGCGAATCAAGGACCCGCGCCTGGGATTCGTCACCGTGACCGACGCCCGGATCACCGCGGACCTGCGGGACGCCACGGTGTACTACACGGTGTTCGGCACCCCCGAGGAGAAGGCGGCCAGCGCGGCCGCGCTGGAGAGCGCCAAGGGCGTGATCCGCAGCGAGGTCGGTCGCCAGACCGGCATCCGCCACACGCCCAGCCTGACCTTCGTCATCGACGAGGTGCAGGAGAACGCCCAGCACATCGAGAAGCTGCTGGTCGAGGCGCGCAGGTCCGACGAGGAGGTGGCCCAGAAGGCCACCGGAGCCAAGCACGCGGGTGAAGCCGACCCGTACAAGGCGCCTCGTGAGGACGAGGACGAGGACGACGAGTAACCCAGACCCCCGGGGCGGCGGCAGCGGCCGCCGCCCCTCTCCCAGAAGGAGCCCCCATGGCCGACAGCGGTGTCGTGGTCGTCGACAAGCCCGCCGACTGGACCTCACACGACGTGGTCGCGAAGACCCGGGGTCTGGCGCGCACCCGACGCGTGGGCCACGCGGGCACCCTGGACCCGATGGCCACCGGGGTCCTGGTCCTGGGGATCGAGAAGGGCACCAAGCTGCTCGGTCACCTGACCCTGACCCAGAAGACCTACGAGGCCACGATCCGCCTCGGCCTGGTCACCAACACCGACGACGCCGAGGGTGAGCCCGGAGCCCGGGTGGACGCCTCCGCCGTCACCGACGCCGACGTGCGCGCCGCCGTCGCGAAGCTCACCGGCCCGATCCAGCAGGTCCCGCCGCAGGTCAGCGCGATCAAGGTGGACGGCAAGCGCGCCTACAAGTCGGCCCGTGAGGGCAAGGAGGTGGCGCTCAGGGCGCGGACGGTCACCATCTCCCAGTTCGACGTGACCGCCGTCCGGCACACCCCGGACGGCTTCGTGGACGTGGACGCGGTGATCACCGGCTCCAGCGGCACCTACATTCGCGCGCTCGCGCGCGACATGGGCGCGGACCTGGCCGTGGGCGGGCACCTCACCGCCCTGCGCCGCACCCGGGTGGGCCCCTACGACCTGTCCCAGGCCCGCACGCTCGACGAACTCGCCAAGGAGTTCACCCAGGTCCCCCTGGCCCAGGCCGTGGCAGCCGCGTTCCCGGTCCGCACCATGGACGAGGCCGAGACCCGTGCGATCCGCCACGGGAACCGGATCAGCGAGAGCTCCCTGGGCGACGGTCCCGTGGGGTTGTTCGCGCCGGACGGCACCGTGGTCGCCCTGGGCGAGAACCGCCCGGGCCACATGAAGCCGGTCGTGGTCTTCTCACCGGCCTGACCGGGATCCCCGGCGGACGCGTGGCGGAAGCGGGGGCCCGACGTGGCACGCTGGACTCTGACCAACCGAACGTGACCGAAGGGGACCGAACGTGCTGCGATGGGACGGGCTGGGGGACACTCCCTCCGACTGGGGACGGTCCGTGGTGGCGGTCGGTGTCTTCGACGGCGTGCACCGGGGACACCAGGCGATCCTGGCCGCCGCGCGCGGCCACGCCGACCGCCTCGGCCTGCCGGTGGTCGCGGTCACCTTCGACCCCCACCCCGAACGCGTACTGCGCGGGTCCACCCCGGCGGTCCTGACACCGGTCGACCGAAGGGTCGAGCTCATGGCGTCCCTCGGGGTCGACGCCGTGTGCGTCCTGCCCTTCGACGAGGCCCTGTCCTCGCTCGGCGCCGAGGAGTTCGTCCGCGGCGTGCTCTCCGACCGGCTCGGCGCCGCGGCTGTCGTGGTCGGTGAGGACTTCCGCTTCGGCCACCGGGCGGCCGGGGACGTCGCCGCGCTGGCCGAACTGGGGAGAAGTACGACTTCGTGGTGGACGGCGTGCGCCTGGTGGTCGAGGGCGACACCATCACCTCCACGCGCGTGCGCGCGCTGCTCGACGAGGGGGACGTGGCCGCGGCCGCCGAACTCCTGGGCCGCCCGCACCGGGTGTCCGGCGAGATCGTGCACGGTGCCGCCCGGGGCCGCGAGCTCCTGGGGTTCCCCACCGCCAACGCCGACCTGCACCCGGACACCGCCGTGCCCGGTGACGGCGTGTACGCGGGGTGGCTCAGCCGACTGGAGCCGGTCGAGGGGCACGAGGCACGGTGGCCCGCGGCGATCTCGGTGGGCACCAACCCCACGTTCGACGGGGCCGAGCGTACGGTGGAGGCCTACGCCCTGGACCGCGACGACCTGGAGCTGTACGGACTGCGCATGGCGGTGGACTTCACCGCGCGCATCCGGGGTCAGGAGCGGTTCGAGGACATCGACGCGCTCATCGTGGCGATGCGCCGCGACGTCGACCGCTGCCGTGAGGTCCTCGGCGTCGCCTGAGTCGGGCGTCACCGGGGAACCGGGTTCCGCGCCACAGAGCCTGCGGTAGGGTGGGGTCCGTCCACGTGTGCCCGCGGTCAGTCACGCCCCTCCGGGGAGCGGACGCGGCGGGAGCGCGGTGCACCCACGCCATCGGCGGAGGGCCGCGCGCACCACACGCGACGGTGACTGCTCGTACGCGCGGTCACCGCGTCTGAACCCTGCCACGTACCGGGGTTCGCCCCTGCGTACCGACTTCTCAGTGAAGGAGCGTCGTGTCGATCGACACCGCCACCAAGGAAAAGATCATCGCCGAGTACGCCACCGTCGAAGGTGACACCGGCTCCCCCGAGGTCCAGATCGCGCTGCTCACGCACCGCATCACCGAGCTCACCGAGCACCTGAAGGACCACAAGCACGACCACCACAGCCGTCGTGGCCTGCTCCTGATGGTCGGCCGTCGCCGCCGTCTGCTCAAGTACGTGGCCAAGCAGGACATCACCCGCTACCGCTCGCTCATCGAGCGTCTGGGCCTGCGCCGCTAGGTCGTTTCGGAGGGAGTGGCTTCGGCCGCTCCCTCTTTGTTAGTAAGGTGTGACCAGAGTGGTGTCCGCGACGGACGCCACCCGCACCACCCGTGCCGCCACCCCGGACCCAGGGGTCGGTCCTCGGTAGTGGTCTCCGGACATCGCCCGTACGGGCGGGCCGTGGGCTTCGATCGATGACCGACCGTCATCACCTCCGGGGCACGACACGGGATCAGTATCGCCGTGCCACGGACCCGGAGAGGGTCCGGCGCGGCGCCCGCAACGTGTAACAGGAGGTCGCCCATGGAGGGCGTTTACTCGGCCGAAGCCGTCATCGACAACGGCAAGTTCGGCACCCGCACCATCCGCTTCGAGACCGGCCGTCTGGCCCGTCAGGCCGCCGGTTCGGCCACGGTCTACCTGGACGACGAGACCGTCGTCCTGTCGGCCACCACGGCCTCGAAGCGCCCCAAGGAGAACCTCGACTTCTTCCCCTGACGGTGGACGTCGAGGAGCGGATGTACGCCGCCGGCCGCATCCCCGGCTCCTTCTTCCGGCGTGAGGGCCGTCCTTCCGAGGACGCCATCCTCACCTGCCGTCTGATCGACCGTCCGCTGCGCCCCTCCTTCAAGAAGGGCCTGCGCAACGAGATCCAGATCGTCGAGACGATCCTGTCGCTGCACCCCGAGCACCTGTACGACGTCGTCGCCATCAACGCGGCCTCGATGTCCACGCAGATCGCCGGTCTGCCCTTCTCCGGCCCGCTCGGCGGCGTCCGGGTCGCGCTGATCGACGGCCAGTGGGTCGGTTTCCCCACCCACGCCGAGCTTGAGGGCGCCACCTTCGACATGGTCGTCGCCGGCCGCGTCCTGGAGGACGGCGATGTCGCGATCATGATGGTCGAGGCGGAGTCCACCACCCGGACCCTGAAGCTGGTCGCCGAGGGCGCCGTCGGCCCCAACGAGCAGACCGTGGCCGAGGGCCTCGAGGCCGCCAAGCCCTTCATCAAGGTGCTGTGCAAGGCCCAGCAGGCCGTCGCCGACCAGGCCAGCCGTGAGCAGGGCGAGTTCCCGATCTTCCTCGACTACGAGGACGACGCCTACGCCGCCGTCGAGGGCGCCGTGCGCGAGGAGCTCGCCAAGGCGCTCACCATCGCGGACAAGCAGGACCGCGAGGCCGAGCTCGACAAGATCAAGGCGTCGGCCGCCGAGAAGCTGGCCGAGGACTTCGAGGGCCGCGAGAAGGAGATCAGCGCCGCCTTCCGCAGCCTCAGCAAGCAGCTCATGCGTGAGCGCGTCCTGCGCGACAAGGTCCGCATCGACGGCCGTGGTCCCAAGGACATCCGTCAGCTGAGCGCCGAGGTGGGCATCCTGCCCCGCGTGCACGGTTCGGCCCTCTTCGAGCGTGGCGAGACCCAGATCATGGGCGTCACCACGCTGAACATGCTGCGCATGGAGCAGACGGTTGACACGCTCAACCCGGACAAGACCAAGCGCTACATGCACAACTACAACTTCCCGCCCTACTCCACCGGTGAGACCGGTCGGGTGGGCTCGCCCAAGCGGCGCGAGATCGGGCACGGCGCCCTGGCCGAGCGGGCCCTGCTGCCGGTTCTGCCCGCCCGCGAGGAGTTCCCGTACGCCATCCGCCAGGTGTCCGAGGCCCTCGGGTCCAACGGCTCCACCTCGATGGGTTCGGTCTGCGCCTCCACCATGTCCCTGATGGCGGCCGGCGTGCCGCTCAAGGAGATGGTGTCCGGTATCGCCATGGGTCTGATCAGCGAGGGCGACGAGTTCGTCACGCTGACCGACATCCTCGGTGCCGAGGACGCCTTCGGTGACATGGACTTCAAGGTCGCCGGCACCCGGGAGCTCATCACGGCGCTCCAGCTGGACACCAAGCTCGACGGCATCCCCGCCGAGCAGCTGGCCCTGGCGCTCCAGCAGGCCCGCGGCGCCCGTCTGGCCATCCTCGACGTCATGCAGGAGGCCATCGAGCGTCCGGCCGAGATGAGCCCGAACGCCCCGCGCATCCTCACCGTCAAGGTGCCCGTCGAGAAGATCGGTGAGGTCATCGGCCCGAAGGGCAAGATGATCAACTCGATCCAGGACGACACCGGCGCGGACATCTCGATCGAGGACGACGGCACCATCTACATCGGTGCCACCGACGGCCCCTCCGCCGAGGCGGCCCGGGACACGATCAACCAGATCGCGAACCCGACCATGCCCGAGGTGGGCGACCGCTACCTGGGCACCGTCGTCAAGACGACCGCCTTCGGCGCGTTCGTCTCGCTGCTGCCCGGCAAGGACGGTCTGCTGCACATCTCGCAGATCCGCAAGCTGCACGGCGGCCAGCGCATCGAGAACCTCGACGACGTGATCAGCATCGGTGAGAAGATCCAGGTCGAGATCCGCGAGATCGACGACCGCGGGAAGCTCTCCCTGGTCCCGGTCGAGGTCGTGGAGTCCGAGACCGCCGCCAAGTCCGACAAGGCCGAGGCCCCGCGGCCGCGGACGCGGACGAGGACGACGAGAAGGGCGACGACAAGGGCGAGGGCGCCCCGCGCCGCCGCCGTCGCCGCAGCTCGGGCGGGCGTTCCGAGAACACCTGATCCACACCTGTGTGACCCTGTACGGGGCGGTCGCGTCTGCACGACGCGGCCGCCCCGCCGTCGTCCCGGGCGTATGCTCTGCTGGATGTCCCGACGCGAAGAAGAAGGATCCATGAGTTCTGTCCCCATCGCCGCCGAGCAGGAGCCGGGCACGACCGTCACGCTGCTGGAGCCCGACGGCGGTTCCGGTCTGGTGCGTCGGACGGTGCTGCCCGGCGGCCTGCGCGTGGTCACCGAGAACGTTCCCGGGGGCCGCTCCGCCGCCTTCGGTGTCTCCGCGACCACCGGCTCCCGTGACGAGGACTCCGCGCACGCGGGGTCGGCGCACTTCCTGGAGCACCTGCTCTTCAAGGGGACCGGGACCCGTTCGGCGCTGGAGATCTCCGCGCTGCTGGACGGGGTGGGCGCCGACCACAACGCGTACACCACCAAGGAACACACCTGCTACTACGCGAAGGTCCTCGACCGGGACCTGCCGCTCGCGGTGGACGTGGTGGGCGACATGGTCGCCAACTCGGTCCTGGACGAGGGGAGGTGGAGACCGAGCGCGGCGTGATCCTGGAGGAGATCGCCATGTACGAGGACGAGCCCGCCGACCTGGTGGACGACGTCTTCGCGGAGCACTTCTTCGGTGACACCCCGCTGGGGCGCCCGATCCTCGGCACGACCGACACGATCAAGGCGCTCTCCCGCGAGCGCATCGCCGAGCAGTACCGGGACGCCTACGTGCCCTCGGAGCTCATCGTGACGGCTGCGGGCAGCCTGGACCACGAGAGCGTCGTGGAGCAGGTCCGCTCCATGTTCGCGAACCGCCTCGGCGCCGCCGGTGACGCCCGCCCGTCCCGCCCGCGCGGGGCCGGGGAACCGGTCCGGACCTTCGGTGGCACGGTCGTGCAGCCGCGTGAGACCGAGCAGGCGCACATCATCCTGGGTTCGGAGGGGCTGACCCGCACCGACCCGCGCTGGCACGCCCTGCGCCTGCTCAGCGCCGCGTTGGGCGGCGGCATGTCGTCGCGTCTCTTCCAGGAGGTGCGGGAGAAGCGCGGCCTGGCCTACGCGGTGCACGCGTACCACACGGCCTACGCCGACACCGGAACCTTCCAGATCTACGCGGGCTGCCTGCCGGAGAAGGCCGACGAGGTCATCGGCGTCTGCCGCGACGAGCTGGCCAAGGTCGCCGCGTCCGGGATCACTCCGGAGGAGCTGACCCGCGCCAAGGGCCAGATCCAGGGCGCCATGGTGCTCGGCAGCGAGGGCACCAACGCCCGGATGGGCCGCCTGCTCGCCCACGAGCTCACCCAGCCGCGCCACTTCTCCATCGACGAGGACCTGGCCCTGTTCGACGCCGTCACGCTGGACGACGTCGCCGGGGTCGCCGCCGAGCTGCTGGCCCGCCCGAGGGCGCTCGCCGTGATCGGCCCGTACGCGGCCGACCGGACGTTCTGAGGTCGGACCCCGCGAACGAAGGGAGCCCGTGACCGTCGCCGGTCACGGGCTCCTCCTTCCGCTCGCCCTACAGCGGGCGTCCGCGCGGCCGACCGCGCTTCTTGATCGCGATCTGCCGGGGGCCGCCGGTGTGGGCGCCACCGTGGACGACGACCTCCAGGAGGCCGTCACCGAAGGCCGCCTCGACGTCCTTGTCCTCGACGTCCTCGGGGAGGCTGATCTCACGCCGGAACGAGCCCATGAAGCGCTCGGACGTGTAGTAGATCGTGGAGTCGTCCTCCTCGCGGTGCCGCTCGCCGCTGATGACGAGCACGCCGTGCGCGAGGCTGACGGACACGTCGGTCTCCTTGACCCCGGGCAGCTCCGCCCGGATGACGAGGTCGCGGCCCTTGGCCATGATGTCCGTGGACGGGCTCCAGGCGTCGGCGAACGTCCTCTCGCGCTCACCCACCTGGGTGGTCTCGATCGTCGAGATCGTGTCCGACATCCTGTTCATCTCGGTGATCATGTCCACCACCCCGTGGAAGGGGTTGCTGAACCTCTTGGGTGCCACCGTTGCCTCCTCAATACGCCGTCGGTGGTGATGCGCCCACCGTCAGGAACGAACTGGTTCCTACTCTGCCCGGTCTCCGGAACGAGAACGATCCTCGGCCCGCGACCTCTTGGGTTCGCCCGGGGCACGTTCGCTGGCCAGCCCCTTGAACAACCCGGCCGCCATGAACAGCAGGATCACCGCGAAGGGCAGTCCGGTGATCACCGAGGCCGCTTGGAGCGCCGACAACGCGTCGTCGCCCCCGGCCACCAGGAGGATCCAGGTGACGCCGCCCAGGCAGACGGCCCAGAAGCCGCGCTGGAAGCGGTTCGGGTTCCGGGTGCCGCCGTTGGTCAGCATGTCCACGACCAGCGAGCCGGAGTCCGCGGAGGTGACGAAGAAGATGGCCACGACGGCCAGCAGCCACACGGCCGCGACCATCGCGACCACTCCGGAGATCGGCAGCGCCTCCAACAGGGTGAACGCGGCCTGGGCCTCGTCCCCCTCGATGAAGTTGGCCCTGCCCGCGAGGTCGTAGAAGAGGCCGGAGCCACCGAACACGCCGAACCACAGGACGCAGACACCGGTCGGGGCGAACAGGGCGCCGATCACGAACTCACGGATGGTGCGCCCGTAGGAGATCCGTGCCAGGAAGATGCCGACGAAGGGCGCCCAGGAGATCCACCAGCCCCAGTAGAAGATGGTCCAGGCCTGGGTCCAGGCCGCCCCCTGCTCGTCGACCCGGGGACTCGGGAACGACAGGCTCCAGGAGACGAGGTTGCTCAGGTACTCCCCGGAGGCGGTGGTGGTGCTCGCGATGATCCAGAGTTTGGGACCGACCGCGAACACGAAGGCGAGCAGGATGAACGCCAGCCACAGGTTGATCACCGACAGGCGGCGCAGTCCCTTGTCGATGCCGGACAGCACACTGAACAGCGCCACGGCCGTGATCACCACGATGATCAGGGTCTGGATCAGCGCGTTGTTCGGAAGCCCGAACACGTCGGTGAGCCCGCCGTTGATCTGGAGGGTGCCCAGGCCCAGCGACGTGGCCAGGCCGAAGATGGTGCCGAACACCGCGAGGATGTCGACGACGTTGCCGGGCCAGCCGAAGGCGCGGTCCCCGAGCAGCGGGTGGAGCGCGGAGGCCGGGCGCAGCGGCAGACCCTTGCGGTAGGCGAAGTAGCCCAGGGACAGGCCGAGGGCGATGTAGACGGCCCAGGGGTGGAACCCCCAGTGGAAGAACGTGAGCGCCAGCGACTCCGACGCGGCCGCGGGCAGCGGAGCGCCGTCCTCACCCGGCATGAGCGCGGCGTCGCGCGGCCAGTGCAGGTGCTCGATGGGCTCGGCCACACCCCAGAAGACCAGTCCGATGCCCATGCCCGTGGTGAAGAGCATCGCGAACCAGGCCAGGGTGCTGAACTCGGGTCGCGAGTCGTCCGGTCCGAGACGGATGCCCCCGTACTTGCTGAGCATCAGGAACACGGCGGTGACGACGAAGAAGACCGTCGCCAGGACGTAGATCCAGCCGATCTTCTCGCCGATCCACGTCCGGGTGCCCTCAGTGGCGTCCAGCAGGGGCCCGTGTACGCCACACCCAGGATGATGAAGGCGATGATCACGAGGCCCGACACGCCGAAGACCGTGGGGTTCGTCTTTTCTTTTATGTATGTGCGCAGGGATGAGATGGTGTCTCCTTCCCGGCACCGCCGGGGGATCGAGCGGTGTTTGGGAGAGTTGCCGGTCCCGCTGCCGGCCACGGATGGGTCCCGTGGGATGTTAGGGCCGTTGGTCCCTTGCAGCAAAGTAAAGCCGCGAGTTGGAGTGTTCCGACAAAAACGGCATGACGGACTTGGGTCGCGTGTGGCGCGGACGTCGCGGCGCCCGGAGGGTGCCTCCGGGTCAGGGCGCGGCGGCAGTGAGGTGATCAGAGCCTCAAGGGTGAGCCCCGCGCGGTCCAGCCAGTCCGCGATCACCTCGAGTTCCGCGTCGGTGTAGCCAGCGTGCAGGTCGGTCATGGCCTGGCGCATGCCCGGCGCGGGGGACCGAGCGTGGCCTCGGCGCCCTCGAGGAGCCGCACGGCGATCTTGCGTCGATCCAGCGGGTGCGGTGCGCGCTCGACCAGTCCGTGTGCCTCCAGGCGGTCCACGACGCCGGTGACGGACCCGGTGGACAGGCAGAGGCTGTCCGCGATCTCGCCGGGCGTCATGGTGCCGCTCGCGCGGAGCAGTGTGTAGCACTGGAAGTCGGTCGGGTTCATGCCCGAGCGGTCGGCCATGCGGTGCAGGAGCCGGACCAGGCGCACGGCCAGCTGCTGTCCGTCGCTCTGGAGCGCCTCGTACAGCTCCGCACGCGTCCTGTGACCGTTGCCGTCTCCGGGTGCCCTCGCGGGAGGCTCGGTGCTGGGCGCGGTGTCCATGGATCTCCCTACCGCTCCGTGAACGGTCCCTCCGGTCACTTGCCGTCGAGTCTAGGCCGCTCTCCAAGTGTCGCCTGGCCCCGGAGTGCGTCGCGTGAAATACTTGCCTCAGTAAGATGCTCGATTTTTAAGGTATTTCCCGAGAAATCGGACACTCGCCGGGGGTAGCCATCGCCGTCTCGCCTGCCGACACCGTGGAGGAACCGCTTCCCACCGACCTGGACGGGGTGCGGGAGGCGGTGAACGGACTCCTGGCCGCGTACCTCGGACACAGGGTCGAGGCCGCACGGGCGGTCGACGGGGACTTCGCGGCCGAACTCTGCGCGAGGATGTCGGCCTTCACACTCGCCGGGGGCAAGGGTCTGCGCTCCGTTCTGGCCTGGTGGGGGTGGCTCGCCGGTGGCGGCACCGCCGCGGGGCCGGTCGCCGGGTCGGCGCTGCGAGCGTGCTCGGCGGTCGAGGTGCTCCAGTCCTTCGCCCTCGCGCACGACGACGTCATGGACGCCGCCCCGCTCCGGCGCGGTTCCCCCTCCTTCCACGCCGTGTACACGAGACAACACCGTGAGAGGGGCCTGCGCGGGGACGCGCGCCGCTACGGCGAGTCCCTGGCGATCCTCGTCGGGGACCTCGCCATGGTCTGGGCCGACGACCTCCTCCACGAGTCCCTGGCCGACCTGCCCACCGGGGCCGCCGCGCACGCGGTGTGGCGGGACATGCGTACCGAGGTCATCGCCGGACAGTTCCTGGACCTCGGCGCCCAGGCCGACGGCGACCGCTCCGAGGACAGGGCGGTACGCATCGACCAGCTCAAGACGGCGACCTACACCGTCGAACGCCCCCTGCACATGGGGGCGGTGATGGCCGGGGCCGACGAGGCCACCGTGACCGCCCTCCGCGCGTACGGCACCGACGTGGGCGTGGCCTTCCAGCTCAGGAACGACCTGATGGACGCCTACGGCGCCCCCGACCACACCGGGAAGCGGACCGGCGAGGACCTGCGGGAGGGCAAGAACACACTCCTGTTGGCCTGCGGCGTCCGGAGGGCGGAGGAGGCGGGGGACCGGTCGGCCCAGCGCGCCCTCGCCCGGGTCGGACGCTCCTCCGCACCGGAGGACGCGGAGGAGGCGGCGCGCGTGCTCGACCGCGTCGGCGCCCGCGAGGAGGTCAGCCGTCGATGCCGCCTGCTCGCCGAGCGCGGACTGGGACGGATCCGCCGACTCGATCTCCACCCCGCCGTCTCCGAGGGCCTGCGCCGCTTCGCCGAGACAGCGGCCCGTACGTGAAACCCACACCGAGAGGATCCGTCGACGTGCCCGCGAGGAACGGTAGGGAACCCGTGGTCGTGGTGGGGGCCGGTCTGTCCGGACTCTCCTGCGCCCTCCACCTGCTGGGAGCCGGACGCGAGGTCGTGGTGCTCGAACGCGAGGACCATCCCGGCGGACGCGCCGGGCGCCTGGACATGGACGGCTTCCGGGTCGACACCGGACCGACCGTGCTCACCATGCCCGAACTCCTCGACGAGGCGTTCGCGGCGGTCGGGGAGTCCGTCGGCGACCGGCTCGAACTGCTGCCGCTGGCCCCGGCCTACCGGGCGTCCTTCACCGACGGCTCCACCGTCGACGTGCACACTGACCGGGAGCGGATGGCCGCCGAGGTGGCCCGGGTCGCGGGCCTGCGTGAGGCGGTGGGCTACCTGCGGCTCCGGGACTGGCTCACCCGTCTGTACGAGGTGGAGATGCGGTCGTTCATCGACGCGCGGTTCGACTCGCCGCTCGACCTCCTCGGCCCGGACCTCGTGCGGCTCGCCGCGATGGGCGGGTTCCGCCGCCTGTCCCGGGTCGTCGGCGGCCACCTGAAGGACGAGCGCCTGCGCCGCGTCTTCTCCTTCCAGTCGCTCTACGCCGGGGTCGCCCCGGACCGGGCCCTGGCCGCCTACGCCGTCATCGCGTACATGGACACCGTCGCGGGCGTCCACTTCCCGAAGGGCGGCATGCGCGCCATGGGCGAGGCCCTGGCGGGCGCCGCCGCCAAGGCCGGGGCGGTCCTGCGCTACGGGGAGTCGGCACACCGCCTGGAGCGTCGCGGAGACCGGGTCACGGCGGTCATCACCGAGCGCGGGGAGCGCCTGCCCTGCGACCACGTGGTGCTGACCACCGACCTCGCCGCCGCGCACCGTCTGCTCGACCACCGCTCGCGGCGCCCGCTGCCCCACCGGTACTCCCCGTCGGCCGTGGTGCTCCACCTGGGCACCGACCGCACCTGGGACCACCTGGCCCACCACACCATCTCCTTCGGCACGCAGTGGGAACGCACCTTCACGGAGATCATCGACGAGGGCCGGACCATGAGCGACCCCTCCCTCCTGGTCACCCAGCCCACCCTCACCGACCCGAGCCTGGCACCCGACGGGCACCACCTCCTGTACGTCCTGGCGCCCGCGCCCAACCTGGCCGCGGCGGACATCGACTGGGACAGCGAGGGCCCCCGCTACCGGGACCGGATCGTGGCCGTCCTCGAAGCCCGGGGGATGACCGGCCTGGACGCCTCGGTGCGCGCCGAACACCTGGTCACGCCCGCCGACTGGGCCCGACAGGGGCTGGCCCGGGGCACCCCCTTCTCCCTCGCCCACACCTTCGCGCAGACCGGGCCCTTCCGGCCGCGCAACACCGTCCCCGGAACCGCCAACGCGGTCCTGGCCGGGTGCGGGACCACGCCCGGGGTGGGTCTGCCGACCGTCCTCGTCTCAGGGAAGCTGGCGGCCGCGCGCGTCGTGGCCGGAACGGAGCGGCGCGCACGATGATGACCTCAGCCACCGGGGAACTGGACGCCGCCGGGATCGAGCCGGGGCGGCTGCGCTCCGACTACCTGCGGTGCCGCGCGCTGCACGCCCGCCACGGCCGCACCTACTTCACCGCGACGCGGGTGCTCCCACCCGAGCGCCGCCCCGGCATCCACGCCCTCTACGGGTTCGCGCGCTGGGTGGACGACATCGTCGACGAACCCGGCCCCGACACGACGCCGGACGATCAGCGTGCCCGCCTGGACGAGATCGGCGCCGACCTCGACACCGCGTTGACGGGAGGGGAGCCGCGCGAGCCCGTGCTGCGTGCGCTCGCGCACACGGTGGAGGGGTACGGGCTCCCCGGCGACTACTTCACCGCGTTCATGGCCTCGATGCGGATGGATCTCGACACCACGGCCTACCGGGACCTGCCGCACCTGCGCGAGTACATGTACGGGTCGGCGGCGGTCATCGGGCTCCAGGTCCTGCCGGTCCTGGGGACCTCCGCGCCCAGGGAGGAGGCGGCGCCGCACGCCGCCGCGCTGGGGGAGGCCTTCCAACTCACGAACTTCCTCCGCGACGTGGCGGAGGACCTGCGCAGGGGCCGCGTCTACCTGCCCGCCGACGTGCTGGAGGCGCACGGCGTGGACCGGCCGCTCCTGGAGCGCTGCGCCCGGGGACGTCGGCCCGACCCGCGCGTCCGTGGTGCCCTCGCCGCGCTCGTGGAGGTCAACCAGGACCTCTACCGCGAGGCAGAACCGGGCGTCGCGATGCTCTCACCGGTCGCCCGACCGTGTGTCTCCACCGCGTTCCGGCTCTACCGCGCCATCCTGGACGAGATCACCGCCGCCGACTTCGACGTGTGGAGCGTGCGGCACCGCGTCTCCGACACCCGCAAACTGGCCGTGGCCGCGCCCGCCCTGGCCCGGGCGCTCTGGGCGCGGACCGTGCCCCGGCCCCGGGTCGGCACCTGACCCGCCGGTCCGCAAGGGACCGTCAGAGACCCGTTGAGGAGGTCCCGTGACACTGCCCGACCCCGAGCCGCGACGCCTGCCGCTGCGGCGCATGCCCAGAAGCGTCTGGGCGCGACAGCACCCGACCTGGCGCGAGGCCTCGCCCTCGGTCATCGGCGGGGCGCTCAAGCGTGCCCTGGCCCGGCCCTCCGGGAACTGGTTCGTGCTGGCCGCCAGCTCCGAGGTCCGGACGGACCGGCCCTTCGGCCGGGTGGTGTCCGGAACCGAGCTCGTGGCCTGGCGCACCCCCGACGGGGCCGTGCACGCCGGTCCGGGTGCCTGTCCCCACCTGGGTGCGCCCCTGTGCCGGGGCGCGGTGACGGAGGGGAACCTGGTCTGCCGCTGGCACGGACTCTCGCTGGGGCCCGGGGGCATGCCCGGGTGGAGCCCGTTCCCGGCGCACGACGACGGCGTGCTCGTGTGGGTCCGCCTGGACGGGTGCGGGGGAGAGGAACCGACGGAGGCGCCGGTGGTCCCGGAGCGTCCGAGGGCGGACGCGAGCATCGCGGCGGTGGAGAGCCTGGCCGGACGCTGTGAACCGGAGGACGTGGTGGCCAACCGGCTCGACCCCTGGCACGGTTCGTGGTTCCACCCCTACTCGTTCGTCGGCCTGACGGTGACCGAGGTCCCGCAGGGTCCGAACCCCGACCCGGACCGTCTGGTGGCGGACGTGGGGTTCCGTGTGGCGGGCCGCTGGGGCGTGCCCGTGCGTGCCGAGTTCACCTGCCCCGAACCGCGCACGGTCGTCATGCGCATCATCGAGGGGAGGGCACGGGCAGCGTGGTGGAGACCCACGCCACGCCGCTGGGCGCCGACCGCGACGGGGTCCCGCGCACCGCCGTAATCGAGGCGACTGTGGCGGTCTCCGGGCGCACCGGTTTCGCCCTGGCCCGGCGCGCGGCCAGCGCGGTGCGACCGGCGATGCGGCTGGTGGCCCGCCGACTGTGGAAGGACGACCTCGCCTACGCGGAGCGCCGCTACCTGCTGCGCACCTCCGGCCGCTGGCCGGGCTGACGGAAGGACCGGGCCAGAGCCCTCAGGACCGCGCCCCTCCCCTGGCGGGGCACGGTCCACAGGTCGTGTCCGGGCGTTCCCCAGCGCGACAGCAGCGCGTTGGCGGCGCTCAGTCCCGTGGTGGCCGCCCCCTCCATGAGGGCGACCGGCAGGTCGACCCGGACGTGGTCGCCCGCCACCACCAGGGTCGGGTCCGGTGTGGTCACCGTGCAGCGGTCCCGGTAGCCGCCGGGAGGGAACAGCGCGCAGTCCGCGCGCAGCTCGTGCCGGGAGTCCACCTCGCGCGCCGGGGCCAGCTCCGGGTAGACCGCCGTCGCCTGCTCCCAGAGCGACTTCCGCTCCAGGTCGGGGTCGTGGTCCTCGGGCAGCGCGTAGGCGTGCAACTCGACCACGGAACCTCCGGTGCGGGCGGCCCACGCGCGCGCCTGGTCCTCGTAGCGGTCCAGGACGCTCACGTTGTCGAGCGTCGGATACCCGGCGGTGGCCAGGAAGGCCTGCCGGTGCGGCCGCACCGGGCGGTCCAGCCAGTACCGGGAGACCAGGAACGGCGGAGCGGAGGCGACCCCCGCGACCCGTGCGCGCCAGGCCGCCGTCCCGAGTCCGGGGAGTCCGCCACCAGGGCGCGCAGCCCGCGCGGGTCGGTGGCCAGCACCACCGCGTCGAACTCCTCCCGGCGGGACCGTCCGACGTCGCGCCAGGTGAGCGCGTGACGCAGGCGCTCCCCACGGGTGACCCGCTCCACCCGCACCGCCGTCCGGAACCCCACTCCAGCCCGGCGCAGGTACCCCTCCAAGGGGTTCCACAGGGCCTGGGGAAGGGCGAACGCGGCACGTCGAACACCAGGCCCTCGGACGAACCGAGGAAGTAGACGTGGAACATGACCGCCATCTCGGCGGCGGAGAGCCGTTCGGGCGCGGCGAAGAAGCTCCGGCTGAAGACCTCGAAGGCCAGGTGGCGCGCGGTGCGCGGAAAGCGGGTGACCTCCAGCAGGTCCCGGGCGCTCCGGTGCCCCAGGCGGTCGTGCACCCCCGGGACGTCCACGTCCAGGAACTGGAGCACCGCCGGGAGGTTCACCGCGGCCAGTTCCGAGACCGGGAAGCTCCGGCTCGTGGCCGCCAGCGCGACCGCGTTCCACGGCGGAGTGGTGGGAAGACCCGAGAAGCGGTCACGGGCCCCGGAGCGG
This sequence comes from Nocardiopsis eucommiae, assembly GCA_018388625.1. Classification (GTDB taxonomy): domain Bacteria; phylum Actinomycetota; class Actinomycetes; order Streptosporangiales; family Streptosporangiaceae; genus Nocardiopsis; species Nocardiopsis eucommiae. The sequence continues at coordinate 1,253,138 of CP074402.1, forward strand.
TGCACCAGCGGGTAGTCGGGCAGCGGCACCAGCGAGTCCAGGTCGGGATCCGCGCGCCGGAGCAGCCCCCGCAGGTTGTAGTACTGGCGGAAGAAGGCGTGGAACCCGCGGCTCATGGTCGCCGTGCCGCCGTCGGCCAGAGTGGTGTCCCACCCCCGGAGACGACCGCCCAACCCCTCCTCGCGCTCGAACACCACGGTGTCCACCCCGCGCTCCGCGAGCCCGCAGGCAGCCGCCAGCCCGGCGATGCCGCCGCCCACCACCGCGACCCGTGGCGCGCGCTCCGGGGGCGGCCCGGACGGGGCGGGGGCGACGATCCGCTCGGCCCGGGGGTCGTTGACGTCGGGGTTCACGGCCGGGCTCCCACGAAGGTGTGCGTGATCCCGTAGCGCCAGCCCGGCATGGGCGCGCTGGCCACCGCTCCCAGCCCCGCCGCCCGCATCCGCTGCAGCAGGGCGGCGCGGCCGTCGAAGTCCAGGACGCTCCGCCAGAGGTACCGGAACAGGTCGTCCCGCCCGGTCAGGGCGCGGCCCGCCGGGATCACCACGCCCCAGCACACCGCGCTCCACACCGCGCGGGCGGAGGCGGAGTCGGCCACGGAGTACTCGTGCAGCGCCAGCCGCCCGCCCGGACGCAGCAGCGCCCGAACCCTCGCGAGGAAGGCGTCCGGATCCGGGACGTTGCGCACCAGGTAGGAGGCGAACACCGCGTCGGCCGGGCCACCGACCACCTCCTCGGCCCACTCCGGGGTGAGGTCCTGGGCGCGCGCCAGGTGGAAGCCGACACTGCTCGGCCACCCCTTGGCCTCCGCCTGGCGGAGCATGCCCTCCGAGGAGTCCACGCCGACGATCCGGGCCATGGGGTACTCGCGTGCGAGGGCGGCGGTCGAGGCCCCGGTGCCGCAGCCCAGGTCGACCAGCACCTGGTCCGCGCCCCGGTTCGGCAGGAAGAGCCGACGCGCGGACGTGCGCAGGTCCCGGTGGTAGCCGGGGCTGGACGCGACCAGTCGGTCGTAGGCCGGTGCGGCGAGGTCGAACTCGTCGGTCACGGTGGCGGTCTTCATCCGCTCTGTCGTAGTGGTCATCGGTCCTCCGGAAACGGTCGGGGTGGACGGGGGACTTCGACCGCCGTAGGGGCCATGCTGGGAGGATGGCCGACTACGACGTGGTGATCATCGGAGCGGGAGCCGCAGGGCTCACCTTGGCCCATCGCCTCGGGCAAATCAACGATCGGCGCGACCCACCGCTCAGAACGGCGGTCCTGGAGCCCCCGCCCGGTCCGCACACGCCGCCCCGGCGGACCTGGTGCTTCTGGGAGGCCGGTCCGGGGCCCTGGGACCACCTGCTCGCCGCCTCGTGGGAGGACCTGTCGGTCATCGGCCCGGACGGCGCGGAACACCGCTCCCCGGCGGGACCGTACGCCTACAAGATGCTGCGTTCCACCGACGTGGACGCGCACGTGCGCGCGGCGGCCGGTGCGGCGGTCGAGTTCCGGCCGCTGTTCGTACGGGACACGGAGGACGGGCCCGAGCACGCCACCGTCCGGGCGCTCGCGCCGGGAGGGGAGCACCTGCGCCTCACCGCCCGCTGGGTCTTCGACTCACGGCCCCCGGTACGCCCCAGGGCGGTCGCACCCGCCTGCTCCAGCACTTCCGGGGATGGTTCGTCCGCATGAAGGACGACGCCTTCGACCCCGCCGCCGCGGTGCTCATGGACCTGCGCCCGCCCCAGCCCGCACACGGTGTGGCCTTCGGCTACGTGCTTCCGCTGTCCAGCCGCGAGGCTCTGGTCGAGTACACCGAGTTCGGCCGGGAGGCGCTCACCACCGCCGAGTACGAGCGGGCCCTCACGGACTACTGCGAGCGGAGCGGGCTCCACGGCGCCCAGGTCACCGCCTCCGAGCAGGGCGCCATCCCCATGACCGACGCGCGTCCGCGCACCAGGGTCGGTCGGCGGCTGTTCCGGATCGGCGCGGCGGGGGCGCCACCCGGCCCTCGACCGGCTACACGTTCAGCGGCACGGCCCGCCAGACCGCGGCGGTCGCGCGGGCGCTGGAACGGGGCCGGGTCCCGGTGCCGCCGGTGCCGCACCGCCCCAGGCACCTCGCCATGGACGCCGTCATGCTCCGCGCGCTGGACAGCGGCAGGGTCGCGGGCGCCGACTTCTTCACCCGGCTCTTCGCCGCCAACCGGCTCGGGGACGTGCTCGCCTTCCTGGACGGGGACTCGCGCCCGCCGCGCGAGTTCGTGATGGGGCTGACCACCCCCGTCGCCGCGATGTCCCTGAGCACGGCCGACCACCTCTGGTACTCACTGCGCTCGCGGGTCCCGGCCCCGTCGCGCGAGGGGTGTCACGGCGCGGTCGGGGGTCAGCCGCTGAGCGTCCGCACGCTCTCGGCGAGGGAACCCAGGTGCCCGTCCGCCAGCCGCAGGGCGTCCCCGGTCCCACGCCAGCCGGGGCCGGCCGTGTAGAGCGCGGTGCGCTCGGGCGCGGACACCGTCGCGCGGGCCGTCGCCACCAGCGTCTCCGTGTCCTGCTCGCCGCTCGTGTGACACCACAGGACCACAGCGCGCGGGCCGATCCGGCCGACCGTGCGGACGGTGGCGTCGGTCGGGGTGCAGGGCCCCAGGACGCGGTGGGGGAGCCCCGCCTCGCGCAGGGCCGCCGCCAGCGCCTCCACCGGGAGGCTGTGCGCCTCGTGCGGCACGCAGGCCAGGACCACGGGACGGGCACGGACGCGGGGGACCGTCGCCGGAGCGGGCACGCGGCGCAGCACCGAGGACACGCTCCACGAGAGCAGGTGCTCCACCTCGACGTAGCGGCGGGTGTCCTCCCATCGGCGGCCCATGCCGTACAGCAGGGGCATCGCCAGGTTCTCCCAGGCCGCCACGGTCCCGTGGCGCTCCACGGCGGCCTGGAGCAGGTGTTCCACCAGGTCGGAGTCCATGCGCATGGCAGCCCTGGTCAGGCCCTGGAGGGTCGGGGTGTGCTCGCGCACGGCCGTGGGTAGGGCGACGGTAGGCCGGGTGCCGGGGCCGGTGGCCTCGGCGCGCGGCTCCGGAACGGCGGGGGCCGTGGCGAGGATCCGCAGGGCGGCCTCGGCCGCGGGAACGCCCTCGCCGACCAGGTGACACAGTGCGCGGAGCCGGGCGACGTCCGCCGGTGCGTACCGCCGGTGCCCGCCCGGGCTGCGCTCACGGGGACCGATCCCGTAGCGCCGGTCCCAGCTGCGCAGAGTGGTCGGCGCGACGCCGAGGAGACGGGCGACGGCCCCCGGGCCGAGAGCTTCGGTCATGGCACCCCAACACGTTGCGAAAGCGGTGCGACTTGTGACGCGGGCCGCTGACCTCCGACTCTAGGACCTGAGAGCACCGAAAGGGGCGACGACATGGATCTGGACACCTCGCGCCGGGCGGACCGGCGGTTGGACCACGTCTACCGGATCGGGGCCGGGCTCACCGGGCTCGTCCTGGTGGGTTTCGGCAGCGCCGGCATGATGATCAGACTTCCGTTGTTCGACACCCAGGGCGAGGTGGTCGCGGGGCTGTCCACGAACGGCGCCCTCAGCTTCCTGTCCATCGCGATCGGTTCGCTGCTGGTGGGCGCGGCGATCCTGGGGGCAAGTTCGCGTCGACGGTGTGCGTCACGGTCGGCGGGGGCTTCCTGGTGAGCGGTCTGGTCAACCTGATCCTCATGAGCACCGACTTCAACATCCTGGCCTTCAGCGTCCCCAACGTCATCTTCAGCTACGTGGTGGGCCTGGTCCTGCTCACCTTCGGGATGTACGGCCGGTTCACGGGGAACCTCCCGGAGGACAATCCGTTCCGGCGGTACCGCCACCCTGAGGAGGACGCGGCGAAGGAGAATACCGACGTCTCCCCGGCCGAGGGCGGTGCCCACGGCGTGCCCGGACCGCGATCGGCCCGTGAACGCGAGGACAGCACCGAGGAGACCAGGGGATGAGCGCGCCCTCGGGGAGACTGGCCCTGGTGACCGGGGCGAGCGGGTACATCGGCGGACGGCTCGTCCCCGAACTGCTGGCCGCCGGGTACCGGGTCCGCTGCCTGGCCCGCACACCCGAGAAGCTGCGCGACCACCCCTGGCGCGCCCGGGTCGAGGTGGTCCGGGGCGACGTGGTCTCCGGGGAGGGGCTGGCGGAGGCGTTGGCCGGTGTCGACGTGGCCTACTACCTGGTGCACTCCATGAGCGGCGGCAGCGACTTCGTGCGCACCGACGCCGAGGGGGCCCGCCGGTTCGCGGAGGCGGCCGGGGAGGCGGGGACCGGACGGGTCGTCTACCTCGGGGGCCTGGCCCCCGAGGGCACGGAGCTGTCGGAGCACATGGCCTCGCGGGAGGAGGTCGGGCGCCTCCTGTTGGAGGCCCCGACCCCGGCGGTGGTGCTGCGCGCCGCCGTCATCCTGGGGTCGGGGTCGGCCTCCTTCGAGATGCTCCGCCACCTCACCGAACGGCTTCCGGCGATGACCACCCCCGATGGGTGCGCAGCCGGGTGCAGCCGATCGCGGTGCGGGACGTGCTCCGTCTGCTGGTGCGCGCGGACGAACTCCCCGAGGGGACCAACCGCACCTTCGACATCGGCGGACCGGAGATCCTCAGCTACGCCGAGATGATCCAGAGGTTCGCCACCGTGGCCGGGCTGGCTCGTCGACTGATCCTCCCGGTGCCGGTCCTGTCGCCGGGGCTGTCGAGCCTGTGGGTGGGTCTCGTCACGCCGGTGCCGCCCTCGGTGGCCCGGCCGCTGGTGGAGTCGCTGCGGCACGACGCGGTGATGGGCGAGGACGACCTGGCGGAGGCCCTGCCGGACCACCAGCGGATCGGGTTCGACGAGTCGGTCCGGCTGGCGCTGCGGCGGATCGACGAGGACCGCGTGGACACGCGCTGGTCCTCGGCGGCCTGGCCGAGCGCCCCCTCCGACCCACTGCCCACCGACCCCGACTGGACCGGCGGGAGCCTGTACACCGACCGGCGGGCCCGGTACGTGGACGGATCTCCCGAGAGCCTCTGGCGGGTGATCGAGGGGATCGGCGGCGACCGGGGCTGGTACTCGTGGCCGCTGGCCTGGGCCGCCCGGGGGTGGATCGACCTCGCTGTCGGCGGGGTGGGGCCACGGCGCGGGCGCCGCGACCCGCAACGCCTGCGGGTGGGCGACTCCCTGGACTTCTGGCGGGTGGAGGAGATCGTCCCGGGTGAGCTGCTGCGGCTGCGCGCGGAGATGCGCCTTCCCGGCCCGGCCTGGCTCGAGCTGCGCGTGGCCCGCCTGGAGGGGCGCACGGTCTACTGCCAGCGGGCGCTGTTCCATCCGAGGGGACTGTCGGGGCACCTGTACTGGAAGGCGGTCACTCCCTTCCACGGGATCGTGTTCGGCTCGATGGCGAGCAACATCGCTGCCCGCGCGGAGGAGGAGACGGCCCGGGGCTGAGCCCCGGTGGAGGGCCGACGCCGGGATGCGCTACGTTGTGGACAGAATTAGCTAGAAATCCGAGAGACTTGGTTTTCGAGCTAATAGGCCACAGCTGGGGCCGCGCCGACGCGTGCCCGGAAGGAAGTCCCGTTGTCGACACGACACGCGCCCCCGCCCCGTCGATCCCGCTGGTGGGTCGGTGCCGCACTGCTGGTCAGCCTGGTGTGGCTGCTCGGTGCGGGCCCGCTCGGCGCCTTCCTCGGGAAGCTCGGCGAGGTGCAGACCAACGACCCCGGCGCCTTCCTGCCGGTCGGTGCCGAGTCCACCGAGGCCGGTGAGCTGGCCGAGGAGTTCGACCGTGGCGACACGGTCCCGGCGATCGTCGTCCTCTCCGCCGACCAGGAGCTCACGGGGTCCCAGCTGGCCGAGGCGGGCGCGCTGGGAGAACGGATCGGGGATCAGTCGTGGGTCTCCGGCGAGGTCGTCGGCCCCCTGCCCGGCACCGAGGACCCCTCCGTCGCCCAACTCGTGGTCCCGATCGGCGCGGAGAACGACACCGGCGACTCCGTGGCCGAACTCCGGGAACTCCTGGCCGACCACTCCCTCCCAGGGATCCAGGCCCAGGTCACCGGGCCCGCCGGCTACGCGGCCGACCTGGTCGCGGCCTTCGGCGGCATCGACTCGACCCTGCTCCTCGTGGCGGTCGTCGCGGTCCTGGTCATCCTGGTCGCCGTCTACCGGTCGCCACTGCTCCCGGTCCTGGTGATCGTCGCCTCGCTCCTGGCCCTCGGACTGTCGGGAGCGCTCGTCTACGCCGCCGCCGACGCGGGCCTGGTCAGCCTCAACGGCCAGAGCCAGGGCATCCTGTTCATCCTGGTGGTGGGCGCCTGCACCGACTACGCCCTGCTCCTCGTCGCCCGCTACCGCGAGGAACTGGCCGTCCACGAGCGGGTGCCCGAGGCCGTGCTCGCGGCGGTGCGCGGGGTCACCGGTCCGGTCCTGGCCTCCGGGGGAACGGTGATTCTCGGCGTGCTCTGCCTGCTCGCCGCCGACCTCGCCTCCACCCGCAGCCTCGGCCCGGTGGTCGCCCTCGGGGTCGCCGCCGCGATGCTCTCCGCCATGACCTTTCTCCCCGCCGCCCTGGCCCTGTGCGGACGCGCCGCGTTCTGGCCCACCGCTCCGCACCGTGCCCGTGAGGAGGCCGGGAACACCACCGACGAGGTCCTGCGCCAGCACCCGTTCTGGGGGCGGATCGCCACCACCGTGGCGCGCCGACCGCGCGCCTACTGGCTGGGCACCGCAGCCCTGCTGCTCGCGGCGGCCGTGTTCGCTCCGCAGTTCAGCGCGCAGGGCACCGGCCAGTCGGAGGTCTTCCGCACCGAGGTCGAGGCCGTGGACGGGCAGGAAGCCCTGGTCCGGGGGTTCGGGGCCGACTCCAGCGCGGCGCCCGCCCTCGTGGTCGCCAGGGAGGGCCACCTGGACGAGGTCGTGGCCGCGGCCGAGCGGGTTCCCCGGGTGGAGGGGCGGCTCCGGCCACCGAGCCCGGCCCGCCCGGTGCGGAGGCCCCGCCGCTGGTGGAGGACGGACGGGTCCTGGTCGAGGTGGTGCTGTCCGCCGATCCGGAGTCCCCGGAGGCGGTGGAGGCCGTCCGCGACCTGCGCGCCGAGCTCGGCACGGTCGAGGGGGCCGACGCGCTGGTCGGCGGGGTGAGCGCCACGGACCTCGACACCCTGGAGACCGCGCAGCGGGACTTCGTGGTGGTCGTCCCCCTGGTGACGCTGGTGGTCTTCCTGGTGCTGATCCCGCTGCTGCGGTCACTGGTCGCCCCGCTGCTCCTGATGACCGCCAACGTGCTCTCGTTCGCCGCCGCCCTGGGCGTGGGAACCCTCGTGTTCGACCACGTCCTCGGCCTGCCCGGCGCCGATCCGGTGGTGCCGCTCTTCGCCTTCGTCTTCCTGGTGGCGCTGGGGATTGACTACAGCATCTTCCTGATGTCCCGCGCCCGTGAGGAGACGCTCGCGCACGGGCACCGGGAGGGGATCCTGCGGGCGCTCACGGTGACGGGAGGGGTGATCACCTCGGCGGGTGTGGTGCTGGCCGCCACCTTCGCCGCGCTGGCCGTGATCCCGCTGCTGTTCCTGTTGCAGCTGGCGTTCCTCGTCGCCTTCGGCGTCCTGGTGGACGCCCTGCTGGTGCGGACCCTGCTCGTGCCCGCCCTCTCGTTGGACGCGGGACCGCGCCTGTGGTGGCCCGGACGCGCGGCCCGGATCCGCTAGAGCGGGTCGCCCGGAAGTTCCCGGTAGGCCCGTGCTATTCGCTCCGTGAGCTCGGGGAGGGGCAGGTCCACCCCGTCGATCGAGGCCACCGGACGCACGCCCGTGGCGGCGTTGGTGACGAAGGCGCCCGCCGTCCTGGTGGCCGCGACGGCCGCCAGGGGCGGGTGGCGACCGGGACGCCGAGCGATGCGGCGACCCGGTCGACCAGCCGCGCGGTGACCCCTCCAGGCACGGCGCCTCGGGCCAGACCAGCCCCTCGCCGTCCAGGAAACCGATGTTCCAGGTGGGGCCCTCGGAGACGCGGCCGTCGACCCCCATGAACAGCGCGTCGTCGAGTCCGTCCAGCTGGGCGGCGCGCCGCTGGCGGATCACCCCGAACAGTCCGGTGCCCTTGATGGTCGGCGCGTCGCGGGTGAACTGGCGGGTACCGAGGTGGAGCGGGGGCGGGGTGGAGGCCGGGGCCGGGCGCGTCGTGACCAGGATCTGCGGGAGGGACCGCGCGGCGGGGCGGCCGAGGTCGAGCTCGGGGTCGTACACGGTCACCCGCACCACGCACGGTGACGGGTGGGCCCGGGCGGAGCGGCGGGCGAGCTCGCGCACGCGCGGGACGTCGAGTTCGGCGCCGAACAGGGCCGAGCAGTCCCGGGTGAGCCGTTCCATGTGCAGGTCGAGGCCGCGTACGCGCAGGTCGGTGACGAGCATGGTCGTGAAGTGCCCGTAACCGTACAGGGCGAGGCCGGAGAGTTCTCCCGTGCTGACGGGGCGTCCGTTCAGTTCCATTACGGACACCATTCTGGCACTTCGGGACCTCTGGCAGGGGTGGTTCCCGTGGCTCGGCGCGGTGGTCAGGCCGGCGGGTTCGGGGTCCGGGAACCCGTCTCCATCTCGGTGAACGCGGTCACGAGCTGCTGTTCGGAGGTGTCCAGGTAGGTGCTGAGTTCGGCCGCGGCGGCGCCGACGTCGCCTCGGGCCAGCTCCCGGTGGATGCGGCGGTTCCACTTGAGGTAGGGGTCGTGGAACTCGCGGGGCGCGGCCATCACGTGGAAGACGAGGCGGGTCTCGGCCAGGACCTGACGCATGAACTCGTTGACCCGGGCGCTGCCGGACAGGGCCGCGAGGGCCTCGTGGAAGCGCATGTTCGCGCTGCCCATCCGCCACCAGTCCTCCCGGGCCCGGGCCCGCTCCCCTCGTCGACGGCGCCGCCCACGGCGCGCACGAGTTCGGCCGGGGCCTCGGCCGCGCCGCGCACGGCGGGAAGTTCCAGGGACCGTCGGGCGCTGAACAGGTCGCGGACGTCCTCGCTGGTGGGGCGGTTGACGAACACCCCGCGGTGCATGTGGTGGACGAGCAGGCGTTCTCGGCTGAGGAGCCGGAAGGCCTCACGCAGGGTGTTGCGGGAGACCTCGTACTTGCGGCTGAGCTTCTCCTCGGACAGTCGCACCCCGGGGGCCAGCTCGCCGTCGATCACGAAGGCGCGGAGCAGCTCGGCGACGCGTTCGGCCTGGCTGGTCGGCCGGGTCAGGGCGGGAACGGGCAGCCGGTCGATGTGGTCCTCGGTCGCCGTCACGTGAGCCCTCCGCTGTCTCGTGCGCCCACACCGGAGACGGGGTGGTCCCACCAATGTTACGTACCGGGACTCCACGATTTTACTTATCCGTGCCTTACTTGGGGTGCAAGATTGGAGTATTGTTCAACAATCCAACAATGAGGTTGGCGTCACACCACTCCCGTACACCTGGAGAGTCAGCCATGGGCGAAGCGCCCCCGCACCTGATCAGAAGGTGCGTCTGCGGCTTGGCAGAGTCACTCTGAGCAGCGGTCTCCTCGGAGCCATGTTCCTGATGGCCACCAGTGCCATCGGTCCCGGGTTCATCACCCAGACCACGACCTTCACCGCCCAGCTCGGTGCCGCCTTCGCCTTCGCGATCCTCGTGTCGATCCTGGTCGACATCGCGGTGCAGCTGAACATCTGGCGCGTCATCGGCGTCTCCAACATGCGCGCCCAGGACCTCGCCAACAAGGTGCTTCCGGGAGCGGGCTACCTGCTCGCCGTCCTCATCGTCTTCGGCGGCCTGATCTTCAACGTCGGCAACATCGCCGGTACCGGCCTCGGCCTCGACGCGATGATCGGCCTCGACCCGCGCGTGGGCGCGGCGATCTCGGCCCTCGTCGCGATCGTCATCCTGGCCGTGAAGAGGCTGGGCGTGGCCCTGGACCGCATCCTCGTGGTCCTCGGCGTCATGATGATCGCCCTGACCGCCTACGTGGCCTTCGTGTCCAGCCCGCCCGTGGGCGACGCCCTGCGCCAGTCGGTGCTGCCCGAGGCGGCGAGCAGCGACCTCTTCCTCGCCACCATCACCATCATCGGCGGCACCGTCGGCGGCTACATCACCTACGCGGGAGCCCACCGGCTCATCGAGAACGGCATGGGCGGCCGTGAGAACATCGCGGCCATCACCCAGACCTCCGTCACCGGAATCATCGTCACCGGCCTCATGCGCGTCCTCCTCTTCCTCGCCATCCTGGGCGTGGTCGCCGGCGGCGTCGCCATCATGGACGCGCCCAACCCCTCCGCCGAGGCCTTCTACCAGGCCGCCGGAGAGGTCGGCATGCGGCTGTTCGGCATGATCATGTGGGCGGCGGCCGTGAGCTCCGTGATCGGTGCCTCCTACACCTCCATCTCCTTCGTCACCACGTTCTCCCCGTGGCTGGAGCGGCACAAGGGCAAGCTGGTCACCGGGTTCATCGGTGTCTCGCTGGCGATCTACCTGGTCTCCGGACAGGCTCCCGGCACCCTGCTGGTCATGGCCGGCGCCCTCAACGGCGTCATCCTGCCGGTGGGTCTGGGGCTGCTCCTCTGGGTGGCCGCACGCCACTCGAAGACCCTGCTCAACGGCTACCGCTACCCGCGCTGGCTGCTGGTCGTCGGTGTCGCCGCCTGGCTGCTCACCGTCTACATGGCGGTCAACGCCCTGGGCGGCATCGCCGCGCTCTGGCAGTAGCGAAGGGCCCGGGACGGCGTACACAGTCCCGGGCGGACCACCACCCCCACGGGCGGCGTCACCACCTCGGAGTGGGGGCGCCGTCCGCGGGTACGAGAACTGGGAGGACCCACGTGCGTATCGACCTCAACTCCGACCTCGGTGAGAGCTTCGGCCGCTGGGAGCTCGGTGACGACCAGGCGCTGCTGTCCATCGTGACCAGCGCCAACGTCGCCTGTGGCTTCCACGCCGGAGACCCGTCGGTCCTGCGCCGGACCACGGCCGAGGCGGCCGCGCGCGGGGTCGCCGTCGGCGGACACGTGGCCTACCGGGACCTGGCCGGGTTCGGCCGCCGGTTCGTGGACGTGCCACCCGCCGAGCTCACCGACGAGGTGCTGTACCAGCTCGGCGCGCTGTCGGCCTTCACCGCCCTGAGCGGCGACCGCATCCGCTACGTCAAGCCGCACGGCGCCCTGTACAACGCGATCGTCCACCGCGAGGACCAGGCGGCCGCGGTCGTCGAGGCCGTCCGCGCCTTCGACCCGGACCTGCCCGTCCTCGGCCTCCCCGGGTCGAGCTTCCTGCACCGGGCCGAGGAGGCGGGCCTGCGCACCTACCGGGAGGCCTTCGCCGACCGCGCCTACACGCCGCAGGGGACCCTGGTCTCGCGCCGCGAGCCGGGCGCCGTCCTGCACGACCCCGAGGCGATCGCCGCCCGCTGCCTGCGCATCGCCCGGGGCGAACCCGTCGAGGCCGTCGACGGCAGCGAGATCCTCATCCGGGCCGACTCCCTGTGCGTGCACGGCGACAGCCCCGGAGCGGTGGACATCGCCCGCGCCGTGGCCGATCTGCTGCGCGCCGAGGGCGTCACCATCGCGCCCTTCACCGGTACCGACCCGTCCGCCTGACCATCCCGATTTGGAGTCGTCCTTGCGCGTCCTGAAGTGCGCAGACACCGGGGTCCTGGTGGAGGTCAGCGACCTCTCCCAGGTCATCGCCCTGGGTGCGGCCCTGGAGGCCGCCCCGCTGCCCGGCGTCGCCGACGTCGTCCCCGCAGCCCGTACCGTCCTGCTGCGGCTGGAGCCCGGCGCCGACCCGGCGCGGGTCGCCGAGGCCGTCACCGCACTGCCCCTGACCTCCGGCGGCAGCCGCAGCGTGGGGAGACCGTGACCATCCCGGTCCACTACGACGGGCAGGACCTCGACGACATCGCCGGGCTCACCGGCCTCAGCCCGCGCGAGGTGGTGCGGGCCCACACCGCCGCCACGTGGACCGTCGCGTTCTGCGGCTTCGCCCCCGGCTTCGGCTACATGGTCGGTGACGACCCGCGCCTGAACGTGCCCCGCCGAGGCGAGGCGCGCACCCGGGTCCCGAAGGGCTCCGTGGCGCTGGCCGGGGAGTTCACCGGTGTGTACCCGCGCAGCTCCCCCGGTGGCTGGCAGCTGCTCGGCCGGACCGACGCGGTGGTGTGGGACCTGGAACGCGACCCGCCCGGCCTGCTCCGCCCCGGGGTCCGCGTGCGCTTCGAGGAGGTCTCGTGACCGCGCTGGAGGTCCTGGCCACGGGACCGATGACCACCGTCCAGGACGCCGGGCGCTTCGGGCACGCCGCCCTGGGAGTCGGGCGCTCCGGCGCCGCCGACGCCGCCTCCTACGCCCTCGGCAACCGGCTCCTGGCCAACCCCGAGGGCGCCGCGGCTCTGGAGGTCACCCTCGGCGGCCTGCGGGTCCGCGCCCGGGGAGCCGTCACGGTCGCCGTGACCGGTGCCGAGGCGCCGGTCCGGGTCGACGGGCGCGGTGCGGCGGTCAACACGGTCCTGCACCTGCCGGACGGCGCCGAGCTCACCCTTGGCGTCCCCGCGCGGGGACTGCGGTCCTACCTGGCCGTACGCGGGGAGTGGCGGTCGCGCCCGTCCTCGGCTCGCGCAGCACCGACGTGCTCGCCGGGCTGGGCCCCGACGTCCCCGGTGCCGGTGACCTGCTGCCGGTCGGTCCGGCACCCGCCGCCCTGCCCAACACGGACCACGCCCCCGTCCGGGCGGTCGGCGGGGACCTGGTGAACCTGCGGGTCGATCTCGGACCCCGTGAGGACTGGTTCACGGAGAAGGCCGTCACGACCCTGTTCTCCGGCGAGTACGAGGTGACCTCCCGCAGCGACCGGGTCGGCGCCCGGCTCGCCGGGCCGGTCCTGGAACGCTCCCGCGAGGGCGAGCTCCCCAGTGAGGGCATGGTCGCCGGGTCGCTCCAGGTGCCTCCCGGCGGCGAACCGGTGCTGTTCCTCGCCGACCACCCCGTGACCGGCGGCTACCCGGTGATCGCGGTGGTGCGCTCCACCGAGCTGCCCAAGGCCGCCCAGGCCCGCCCCGGCACCCGGATCCGCTTCGTCCCGTGAACCCGCCCCAGAGAGAGGCCCGGAACCGATGAACCCCGAACCCGAACACAGCACCGACGGGCCGTCCCCGGCCGAGCTCTCACCCGCGCGTGCCAGGGCCCTGTTCCGGCGGGGGCTGCGCGTGCCGACCTCCGGCTACAGCGCCGGGTACGCGCAGGCCAACCTGATCTCGCTCCCGCGTGACCTCGCCTTCGACTTCCTCCTGTTCGCCCAGCGCAACCCCAAGGCCTGCCCGGTCCTCGACGTGACCGAGCCCGGCGAGGTGTCGGCCTCGGTGTTCGACGGCGACCTGCGCACCGACCTGCCCGCCTACCGCGTGTACCGCGACGGCGTGTTCGTCGAGGAGCGGACCGACGTCACCGACCTGTGGCGCGACGACCTGGTGTCCTTCCTCATCGGGTGCAGTTTCACCTTCGAGACCCCGCTCCTGGAGGCGGGGGTGCCGGTCCGGCACATCGAGACGGGGAGCAACGTCGCCATGTACCGGACCAACCGCGCGTGCCGACCGGCCGGGCGCCTCTCGGGGCCGCTCGTGGTGTCCATGCGACCCATCCCTGCCGGGCAGGTCGCGGACGCCGTACGGATCACCTCCCGCTACCCGGCCGTGCACGGGGCGCCGGTCCACGTGGGCGACCCCGCCGCGCTGGGGATCACCGACCTGGACCGGCCGGACTACGGTGACCCCGTGGAGGTCCGGGAGGGCGAGGTGCCCGTGTTCTGGGCCTGCGGCGTCACCCCGCAGGCGGCGGTGACGGCCTCCGCTCCGGAGTTCGCCATCGGACACGCCCCCGGACACATGGCCGTCACCGACGTCCGGGACACCGTCTACCAGGTGCCCTGACCTGGAGGATCAGAGCCCGCCCGGACGGTCGGCCGCCAGGACGCGCAGCCGACCGTCCCGCATCTCCAGGACCCGGTCGGCCGCGTCCAGGTACTCGGTGTCGTGGGTGACCAGCAGGGTCGCCACGTCGAAGGTGCCGGTCGCCTCGACGAGCAGCTCCATGATCCGTCCGCCCCGTTCGTGGTCCAGGGCCGCGGTGGGCTCGTCCACCAGCAGGACGCTCGGCCGACCGGCCAGCGCACGGGCGATGTTCACCCGCTGACGCTCGCCTCCGGACAACTGGTGCGGGCGCCGGTGCTCCTTGCCGGAGAGGCCCACCGCGGCCAGCGTCTCCATCGACCGGACGCGCGCCTCGCGCGCCGGACGCCCGCGCATGTGGTCGGTCACCACGAGCTGCTCCACGGCCGTGAGGGAGCCGATCAGGTTGGGCTGTTGGAAGACGATGCCCACCCGGCCCAGCCGCAGTTCGCTCAGCTCCCGGGGGCGCAGGCCCAGCGTCTCGACCCCGCCGACGGCCACCCGCCCGGAGTCCGGCCTGATCAGCGTGGCGGCCACGGCGAGCAGGCTCGACTTCCCCGATCCGGAGGGGCCCACCACTGCGGCCAGCTCACCGGGGGCCACCCGCACCGACACGCGGTCCAGTGCGGTGACCACGCCGTCGCCGTCGGGATGGGTCAGGGTCACGTCGTTCAGTTCCAGGCTCATCGCACGCCTCCCAGCGCGGTCAGCGGGTCGACGGAAGTGATGCGGCGGACGGCCAGGACCGCGCCGAGCATGCCCAGCACGACCATGGCGGCGATCGGGCCGAGGGTGGTCGCGGCGGTCAGGGAGAACGGTAGGGCCGCGCCGGCCAGGGCGCCCGCCGCGATCCCGAGGCCTCCGCCCACGGCGGCGCCGGCGACCAGCACGATCAGGGCCTGGGCCAGGGCGTCCCTGACGAGGTACCTGGTGGAGCCGCCCAGCGCCTTGAGGATCGCGATGTCACCGCCGCGCTGGATGGTCCACACGGTCAGGAACGCACCGACGACCAGCGCGGAGATCCCGTACAGGAAACCCTGCATCGTGACCAGCGAGCCGTTCTCGGAGGAGAAGGAGCCGATCGCGCGCAGGCTGCCGGAGAGGGTGGTGGACACGGTGTCGGCCGACGCGTCCGCCTGCTCCGGGGCGCCCGCCCCCGAACCCGTCCGCGCGGCGATCACGTTGGCGACCGGCGCGTCCGCGCCCTCCGCGTGCCGCACCTGGGGGTCGATCCCCCGCCACACGTCGATGTCGGTCCACACCACGGGCACGTGGCTGTGGTGCTCGGTGGGGGCGACCGCCCCCACGACCAGGTCGGTACCGGCGACGGACACGGTGTCGCCCACGTCCACCCCGAACTCCTCCGTGATCTCCTCGCTCACCACCAGGCGGTTCCCGGGCTCCAACCCCTCCGGGGCCAACGGGCCGTCCGCCGACACACCGAACAGCACGGCGGCGGTCCCGTCCCCGCCGTCCAGCTCGACCCGGCTCTGGGTGATCCCGAGCGGTTCGGCCCACTCCACCCCTCGGTGCCGGACCAGGCGTCGAGCTGGTCCCGGGTGACGGTGCTGTCCGCGAAGGACTCCTCCGGCGAGCCCTCCCCGGACGTCCCGAAGGCGACGTGGCTGGCGGGCAGGTTCCTGACCGCTGACGTGGACTGGTCGGCCAGACCCGCGGTGAGTCCCGACAACAGGACGATCAGCAGGGTGATCAGGGCGACGACGGAGCCCATCAGCGCGAACCTGCCCCTGGCGAAACGGATGTCCCGAAGGGCGACGAACACGACGGCCCCCTCTCTGGTGGATCGGTTGTTCCGTGGCCCCAGACTCCCGCGCGGCCGGGGGCGTCGGCATCGGGCGAACGGAGCTCCTCCCGGCCCCCGAGGGTGGAGGCGCGACTCCACCGAACGATGGATGCCCTCGCCGTCCCCACCGACGTACGCTGCACTGATGCGGAACAGCGGAGGGTGGGCGCCCGAACTGCCCGGGGTGACGACGGTGCTCAGGGCGCTGCGCCTGCTCCTCCACGCCTGCTTCCTGTTCCTGCTCGGTGTCGGCACCGCGCGGTACGCGCTCACCCACCTCGGTGACACCCGGGCCCAGGGCTTGCACTGGGCGGTGCTGGGCGGGGCCGTGCTGCTCGGGACCGTCTACTGCGCCGGAGCGCTGGCCGCCCGCCACGACCTCCACCGGACCCGTTCGCTCGTGTGGCTCGCGGCCGTCACGCTCCTGTGGTTCGCGCTCGTCTGGGCCGGGCAGGACTTCGTGTGGCTGGCCTTCCCGCTCTACTTCCTCCACCTCCACCTGTTGCGCGGCCTCCACTCGGTGCTGGCGGTCGTCGTCATCACGGCCGCGGTGGTCCTCGGCCAGTCGCTGCACACCGGCGACATGACCGCCGGGATGGTCCTCGGGCCCGTGCTCGGCGCGGTCTTCGCGGTGGCGATCGCGGCCGGATACACGGCGCTGCGACGTGAGGGCGAGCGGCACCGCGAGCTTATCGAGACGCTCACCCGCACGCGCGGCGAGCTCGCCGCCTACCAGCGGCGCACGGGGGTCCTCGACGAACGCGAACGCCTGGCCCGGGAGATCCACGACACCCTCGCCCAGGGGCTGTCCAGCATCGTCCTGCTGCTGCGCTCGGCGGAGAACGCGCTGCCGGGGGACCCCGGGCTCGCCGCCACCCGGGTCACCGAGGCCAGGGAGAGCGCCTCCGCCAACCTCGCCGAGGCGCGCGGGTTCGTACGCGACCTCGCCCCGCCCTCACTCACCGGCGCCAACCTGCCCGAGGCGCTGCGGCGCCTCTGCGAACGGGTGGGCCGCACCGAGGGACTCGACTGCCGGTTCCGCACCGACGGCGTCCCCACCGAGCTGCCCGCGGGCTACGAGGTGGCGCTCCTGCGCGCGGCGCAGTCCAGCCTGGCCAACGTCACCGCGCACGCCGACGCCACCACCGCCGTCGTCACCCTCGGCTACCTGGAGGAGGAGGTCACCCTGGACGTGTACGACGACGGTCGGGGCTTCGCGCCCGCGGGGCTCCGGCCCCGAGAGGACGGAACCGGCTACGGGATCACCGCGCTGAGGCAGCGCCTGGCGGCCCTGGGCGGAGACCTGGAGGTGGAGTCTGCGCCGGGCGAGGGCACCGCGGTCGCCGTCCGGCTGCCCCTGACCCGGAGGGAGACCCCGTGACCGCACTGGACGAGCGGCGCCGTGCCCTGCGCATCCTGCTGGTGGACGACCACCCCGTCGTGCGGCACGGACTCAAGGCGATGTTCGCTGAACGACCCGACATGGACGTGGTGGCCGAGGCCGCCGACGGCGGGGCCGCCCTGGAGGTACTGGCCGGAGACCCCGTGACGGAGGTGGACGTCGTCCTCATGGACCTGCGCATGGGGGCGGGGATGGACGGGGTCACCGCGATTCGGCGCATCACCGAGCTCGACGCCCCGCCCCCGGTCCTCGTGCTCACCACCTACGACACCGACGCCGACATCCTCGCCGCCGTCGAGGCGGGGGCCACCGGCTACATGCTCAAGGACGCCCCGCCGGACCAGCTGTGCGAGGCCGTGCACACGGCGGCGCGCGGGCAGACCGCGCTCGCCCCGGACGTCGCCAACCGCCTCATGGACCGGCTGCGCTCACCGAGCCCCGCGCTGAGCGGGCGCGAGCTGGAGATCCTCGGCCTGCTCGCCCGGGGCCTGTCCAACCGGGCGATCTCCCGGGAACTGTTCATCAGCGAGGCGACGGTCAAGACGCACCTGGTCCACGTGTTCGACAAGCTCGGGGTGGACAACCGCACCGCCGCGATCACGACGGCCCTGCGGCGGGGGATCATCCGGGTCGACTGAGGGAGCGCCGGGCGGTCAGGCCGACCGCGCCGGGGAGGCGGTCGGACGCAGTCCCAGACGGCGCAGTTCCAACGCGGCCAGTCCGGCCACCGCCGCCCGGTCGTTCCCCTCCCAGGCTCCGGCGGGGTCGTCGTGCACCTCCAGAAGCCTCCTGCCGGAGACCGAGGTCAGGGCACGCAGCGCCAGGATCCGGGTCCGGGCCTCCGGGGCCATCCGGTCGAGACGCCTCGTCCCCGTGGCCCGGCGGATCCACCGCGCACGCAGGGGCAGCCAGGTCGTGGCGATGAGGTACAGCGGGATCACCGCCACGAGCAGGGGAAGGGTGACGGCGAGCTGGGCCACGGTCTCCTGGAAGGAGTCCCCGCCGCGCTGAGTGTGGTCCCCGACTCGCTGAGGTTGACGAAGGGCGTGGCCAGGGCCTCCCCGGCGAAGGGGACCTGCTGGACGTTCTCGGCGGCCGTGCTCATGTGTTCCGTGAACCCCTCCCCGGTGCTGGTCATGAGCTCACCGGGGCGGTTCAGGGAGAGCAGGACCTCGCGCAGGGACACGGCCGCGTAGATCCACAGGACCGCCCAGGTCAGGGCGAACAGGTCCGAGACCAGCTGGAGGACAGCGCGCACCGGGGCGTCGGCGTACAGCTTCACGGGGGACTCCGGGGGTGAGGAGGGAAGGGGGTCGGGGCCTGGGCCCACGCTTCCCCGTTACCCGTTTCCCTCCGGGCGCACCCGTCCCGGCGCCCGCCCGTGCCCTCCTACCCCCAGGCCCCGGCCCGAGCGGCCCCGGCGACGTACTCCTCGAACCCTCCGGCAGGGCGGCCCAGAGCACGCCGCACCCCGTCCGAGGGCGCGGCGTTGCGGCCGTCCAGGACCTCGGAGAACAGGGCCACCAGGGCGTGGGCGACCTCCTCGGGCAGACCGTCGGCGGTCGCCCCGGCCACGAACTCCTCCGGGGCGACGGCCCGGTGCTCGACCGGGCGTCCGGTGGCCGCGCCCAGGACCGCGCCGACCTCGGTGAAGGTCAGTGCCCTGGGGCCGGTCATCTCGTACAGCTCCCCGGCGTGCCCGTCCTCGGTGAGGGAGCGGACGGCGGCCTCGGCGACGTCGTCCAGGTCCACGAACGGCTCGGGGACGTCCGCCACCGGCATCGTGATCGTTCCGGCCAGGACCGCCGGGACCAGGTAGGACTCGGAGAAGTTCTGCGCGAAGAAGGCGCAGCGCAGCACGGTCAGGCCGGGGAGGACCCGGCGGACCTCCTCCTCCGCGCGCCGGGCCTCCGGCTCACCGCGCCCGGACAACAGGGTCATCCGGCGCACGCCCCGGGCGACGGCGCGCGCGGCGAAGGCGGACACCGTCTCGGCCGCCCCGGGGACGGCCAGGTCGGGGTGGAAGCAGAGGTAGACGGCGTCGGCCCCTCCAGAGCCCCGTCCCAGGTCTCGGGGGCGTTCCAGTCGAAGGGCGGGGTGCCGGTCTCCGCGTGACCGGCGCGGGAGCCGACCCGGTGGTCGACGCCGCGTGCGGCCAGGAGGGCGCGGACGCGGCGGCCGGTCATGCCGGTACCGCCGGTGACGAGGACGCGCTGTGTGCTGCGGTTCGTGTTCATGACTCCAGTACAGCGGGAAAGGTCTGGACGGGACATGGTTCATCTGCTGGACTGCATAAGAGATCGTCCAGAACCGGGAGAGCCCATGGACCCCCTCGTCCACCTGATCGACGGGCCCCGCGCCCGCTCCGCCTTCACCCTGCGCGTGGTGATGAGCGGGGCCTGGGGCGTGCACATCCGTGACGAGGCGGCGCTCGCGGTGGTGGTGGTCACCGACGGCCGAGTGTGGCTGCGCCGGGAGGGCGCCGAACCCGTGCTGACCGGACCCGGGGACGTGCTGCTCGTGCGGGGGCCCGAGCCCTATGTGGTCTCCGGCGGGCCCGACACCGCTCCGACCACCGTCGTCCACGCGGACCAGCGCTGCGTGGGCCTGGACGGCGAGGAGGTCCGCCTCACCATGAGCCACGGGGTCGGGACCTGGGGCAACGACCCCGAGGGCACGGACCGGATGATCATCGGGGCGTACGCGGACACCGGTGAGATCGGCAGGTTGGCGCTGTCGGCGCTGCCACCGCTGGCGGTCCTGCCGGCGGGATCGGTCGACGCCTCCGTGGTCGCGCTGCTCACCCGGGAGATCACCACCGCGCGGGTGGCCCAGAGCGCGCTCAACGACCGCCTCCTCGACTGCCTGCTGGTCATGGCGGTTCGCAGCTGGCTGGAGGCGCACCCGGACTCCGCGCCGAGCTGGCTCAGCGCACGGCACGACCCGGTGGCCGCCCGTGCCCTGGACCTGGTCCACGAACGCCCCCACCACCCCTGGACCCTGGACTCCCTGGCCAGGGAGTGCGCGGTCTCCCGGGCCACGCTGGCCGCCCGCTTCCAGCGCGCGGTGGGCAGCCCGCCCATGACCTACCTGCGTACCTGGCGTCTCACCCTCGCCTGCGACCTCCTCCTGGCCGAGCCCGGCCTGGGACTGGAGCCACTGGCGGCTCGCGTGGGCTACGGCAGCGCGTTCGCGTTCAGTGCGGCCTTCAAGAAGCACCTGGGTACCAGCCCGTCCGCCTACCGCCGGGCCACGGCCGAGGACCGGCCGGACCCGCGCGCACGGGCGGGGCGGAGGCGCCTCGACGCACCGGTCGAGGCGCCCGCGTACGGGTGACCGCTTCCGTCCGGGCGTTGGTCGGGGACGTCGTGCGGGGTGGGGGTCCCCGCCCCGGCTGGAGGACGGTTGGTTCGGTGCGGGCGGGACCCTCACCAGGGTCCGAAGGTTCAGCCGGTGATCTCCCCCGGTCGAGGGCCGCCTGTCTCCGGGCCTCGACATCGTCCACCAGCAGGTCCAACATCTCCTCGGTGACGCCCAGACCGAAGGTGCGCAGGGTGAGGATCGGCAGGGACCTCGCCATCTCCAGCATCTCCGGCGGGAGGTCGTCGAGCCCCGGGAACGTCGCGATGATCTCCTCGATGACCGGCCCGCCGACGGGGTGCGAGCGCCACTCGCCCACGGTGCAGTACTTGGTCAGCGGGCGCACGTACCGGTCGCCCTCGGTGGTGATCTCGCCGCGCAGCGCCAGGTCGCGGGAGGACGCCCCGACGGAGACGGTGTAGGTGCCCGCCGCCAGCGACCAGCGCTGGTCCCTGGGGTCCCAGACGGACAGGTCGCGGCGGGTCAGCGGCAGCTCGATCCGGGCGCTCTCTCCGGGTTCCAGCGCCACCTTCGCGAAGCCGCGCAGCTCGTGCCGGGGCCGGGTCGGGTGGTCCTGCTCGACCCCCGTGTACAGCTGGGCGACCTCCCGTCCGGCGCGGTCGCCGGTGTTGGTCACGGTGCACGACACCGTCCACCCGCCGTTCCCGTCCGGGTCCACCTCCAGGCCGGAGTACGCGAAGGTCGTGTAGGTGAGACCGTGCCCGAAGGGGTAGGCGACCGGTACGTCCAGGGTGTCGAAGTGCCGGTAGCCGACGAACACGCCCTCACCGTGGCGGACCACGCCGTGCTCGCCGGGGAAGTTCAGATAGGTGGCGTGGTCGCTCAGCCGGACGGGGATCGTCTCGGTGAGCCTCCCTGAGGGGGACACGGCCCCGGTCAGCACGTCCACGACGGCGGCTCCGCCCGCCTGACCGAGCAGCCAGCCCTCCACCACCGCGTCGGCCCGGTCCTGCCACTCGGACACCGACACGACACCGCCGTTGGAGAGCACGACCACCACGCGGTCGCTGACCTCGCGCACTCTGGCGAGCAGGTCCAGCTGGGGCGCGGGAAGGCTGATCGTGGCGCGGTCGTACCCCTCGGACTCGGCGGCGTCCGGCAGCCCGAGGAGGAGCACCGCCGTGTCCGCCTCGCGCGCCGCCGCCACGGCCTCCTCGACCAGCGCGGGGTCGTCGGTCCCGTCCAGGGTGAATCCCGGGGCGAACCGCACCTCGTCGAGCACGCGCTCGAACTCCTCCAGCGCGGAGTGCACCCGGGTCGGCACCACGTGGGAGGAACCGCCCCCTGGAACCGGGGCGTCCGGGCGAACTCCCCGATCACCGCGACCGAGCGGTCCGTCGTCAGCGGCAGCACGCCGCCCTCGTTCTTCAGCAGGACCAGGGCCTCCCGCGCGGCCTCCCGCGCCAGGGCGTCGTTGGCCTCGTGCTCCAGCGGGCGCGTGGTGTCGGCGGACACCCGGTCCTGCAACCGCCGCAGCCGCTCCACCACGGTGTCCAGCACGGACTCGTCCAGCTCGCCCCGCCGCACCGCCTCCACCACGACCTCGTCGGTCCCACTCGGCGGCATCTCCAGGTCGAGCCCGGCACGGACGGCCGCGACCCGGTCCACGACGGCGCCCCAGTCGGAGACCACCACGCCCTCGAACCCCCACTCACCCCGGAGGAGGTCGGTGAGCAGCCAGGGGTCCTGGCTGGTGTACACCCCGTTGAGCCGGTTGTAGGAGCTCATCACCATGGCGGGCGCGGTGGTGCGGACGACCTCCTCGAAGGCGGACAGGTAGATCTCCCGCAGGGTGCGGTCGTCCACCTCGGCGCTGATCCGGTGCCGGTCGGTCTCCTGGTTGTTGGCGGCGAAGTGCTTCACGCACGCGCCGACCCCCTGCGACTGGATCCCCGTGACCAGGGCGGCGGCGATGCGCGCCGTGACGTGGGGGTCCTCGGAGACGTACTCGAAGTTGCGGCCGCACAACGGCGACCGTTTGATGTTCATGCCCGGCCCCAGGACCACGTCCACGCCCTGCGCGCTGGCCTCTCCGCCGAGCGCCGCACCGACCCTGCGCACGAGGTCGGGGTTCCAGGTCGCGCCCAGGCCGACGGCGGGCGGGAAGCAGGTGGCCGGGACGCTGCCGCCGATGCCGAGGTGGTCGCCCTCCTCGGGTTGGTGCCGCAGCCCGTGCGGGCCGTCCGCGAGGTGGAGGGGCGCAGCACGCCCTCCACAGCGGTGCTGTGCCAGGTGTCGGAGCCGGAGCTGGCGGAGGCCTTGGCGGTGAGGTCGGGGCGTGGTTCCGTGCTCATGTGAGCCTGTCTCCCGTGGGGTCGGTGCTGGTGGGGGTCGGGTCGGGGACGGTGATGCCGAGGCCTTCGAGGAAGGAGGCGACCACGGCCCGCATGTCGACGGAGTCCGGATCGAGGAGCCACTGGACCTGGAGTCCGTCCTGGAGGGCCAGGAACTGCTGGGCGGCGGTCTCCGGCGTGGGGTGCGGACGGTCGCGGAGGAGTCCGGCGAAGGCGGCTGCGAGGTGTGCGCGCAGGACGCGGTACCGGCGGACGAAGTACTCGTGCGCGGGGTGTGTCGGGTCGGTGGCCTCGGCCGACAGGTTGACGTAGAGCGAGACCATCCCGGGCGTGCCCGTGTTGCGCTCCACGATCCGCACGATGTTGTCGATGAGTTCCCGGTGGCTCAGGGCCTCGCTGAGGACCAGGGGAGCGTCGATCTCGTCGCGCCTGCTCAGGACGTGTATGAGCATGGCTTCCTTGTTGGGGAAGTGGTGCAGCGCCCCCGCGTGCGTGATCCCGGCGTGCGCCGCGATGTCGCGCAGTGACACCGCCCGGTATCCGGACCGCGAGAACAGTTCCGAGGCGGAGTCGATGATGCGCCGCCGTGTGCGCTCGCCCTTGCTCGGCCGGGGGTGGTCTGCGTCCGCCACGGGACGGTCTCCTCGCGGTTGGTCGCGCCACGGGTCCGCCGTGGCGACGTGGGCCTGGGTCGCTCCGAGACTACGGTTCCGTTCCCTCGTTCCTCCCGTACGCGACCGCCGCGCCGCGCGTCGGACAGGCAAAAATCTACCATCTGGTTAATTTGTGAGGCAAGGCACATGAGTGTCCGTCGACGCGCTCGCGTTCGCCCGCGCGTCGGCCTCCTTGGGTGCCCCGCTCCCGGAGAGGCGGGGGAGTGGGCGACGAGGGCCCGGACTGGGAGGGGCGGGAGGGACGACACCCTGGCGCGAGGGGCAGTGGGCGACGAGGGCCCGGGCGGGGGCGAGGGGCGTCGATGTCCTGGATGGTGGGCCGAGCGCATCGGGCCCTCCCTGGGGTCGTGGAACCGGGGTGGATTCCAGGACACCAGGAAGGGGCCGTGCTCGCCACCCCCGGTTCTCCGCCTGTGGACAACCGGGAGCGACCGGGTCTCATCCGGGCGTCGTCCGCCACCGGGACCACCGGCGCTCCAGGGCGACCAGCGCGCCGTTGAGCGTCACCCCCAGCAACGCGATGGACAGGATGCCCGCGTACATGTCGTGGATCTGGAAGTTGAGCTGCGAGGAGTTGATCAGGTAACCCAGGCCCGACTGCGCGCCCACCATCTCGGCGGCCACCAGCACCAGGATCGACGCCGCCCCGGCCATCCGGATCCCGGTGAAGACCGACGGCACCGCGGCGGGCAGGACCACCTTCCGGAACAGGGCGAGCGGGCCGAAGCCGAGCGACACCGCCGCCTTGACCAGCAGCGGGTCCACCGTCCGCACCCCGGTCACCGTGCTGAGCAGGATCGGGAACGTGCAGGCGAACACGACCAGCGCCACCTTGGACGCCTCACCGATCCCCAGGATCAGCACGAACACCGGGAGCAGGGCCAGCGCGGCCGTGTTGCGGAACAGTTCCAGGAGCGGCAGCAGGAGGTCGGACACCGGCCGGTACCAGGCGATCAACAGGCCCAGCGGCACCGCGACCGCCACAGCGACGACGAACCCGGCCAGCGCGCGGGACAGGCTCGCGGAGACGTGCGCCCACAGCTGGCCGCCGACGGCCAGGTCGGCGGTGGCCACGAGGACCTCCGAGAGCGGGGGCAGGAACACCCGGTCGACCAGGCCCACACGCGGCGCGGTCTCCCAGAGGAGGAGGAACGCGAGGATCGCGGCCGAACGCGTGAACCACAGCCAGCCGACCGCCAACAGAGGACGCGCGGTCCCGTGCGCGGTCGGGTCGTCGGTGGGAACCGTGGGAGCGGGGGTGCGGGTGAGGGTGTCAGCCACGGTCGGCCTCCGACGGGACGGGTGCGAACTCGGACCTCCGGGCCAGCGCCACCTCGTCGTGGAGCTCCTGCCAGACCCGGTTCCGGTACCGGGCGAAGGCCGGGTCCGAACGCGGGTCCCGGCTGGCGTCCCGGTCCAGGTCGACGTCGATCACGCTCTTGATCCGCCCCGGCCGTGACGTCATCACGGCCACCCGCTGCCCCAGGTAGACGGCCTCGTCTATCCCGTGCGTGATGAACAGGACGGTCTTGCCGGTGCGCAGCCAGATGGCCCGGAGCTCGTCCTGGAGTGACTCGCGGGTCTGGGCGTCCAGCGCCGCGAACGGCTCGTCCATCAGCAGCACCTCGGGGTCGAACGCGAGGCTGCGGGCGATCGCCACCCGCTGTCGCATTCCGCCGGAGAGTTCGTGCGGGTAGCGGTCCGCGAACCCCTCGAGGCCCACCAGCGCCAGGTACTCGCGGGCGCGAGCGGCCCGCAGACGCCGGGGCAGCCCCTTGGCCTCCAGACCGAACGCCACGTTGTCCAGGGCCGTGCGCCAGGGCAGCAGCGCGTACTGCTGGAACACCAGGCCCCGGTCGAGCCCCGGCCCCTCCACGGGGCGGCCGTCGAGCAGGATGCGCCCGCCGGTCGGCCTCGCGAGCCCGCCCAACAGGTCCAGCAGGGTGGACTTGCCGCAGCCGCTGGGACCGACCAGGGTGAGGAACTCGCTCGCCCCGACGTCCAGGTTGACGTCGTCGAGAGCGGTCAGGGGTGGTCCCGGCCGCCCTCGGGAATCGCGCACGGGGAAGGTCTGCCGGACCCCGTCCAGCCGCAGCCTGGGGTGCTCGCTCATGCGTCCTCGCTCTCGGTGGGACCGCCCACGGGCTGCCCGTCCGGGCCCGACCCCTCGGGGAAGGTGCCGTTGTGGAACGGGTTGAACTCGTTGGTGTAGAGATCCGAGGCCTCGACCGAACCCCCGGGCAGCTCTCCGTTGCGGTCCAGCCACTCCAGCCAGATCGCGAACTCCTCCTCCGCGACGACCCCGCCGGTCCCGGCCACACCGCTGCTCCTCCAGTACCGGATGACCTCGGAGGTCTCGTTGCGGCCGCGCCCCTCGACGATGGCCGCGAACCGGTCCACCACCTCCTCGCGCGGCGTGACCTGTGACCAGCGGATGGCCCGGGCGACCCCGCTGACCAGGGAGAGGGTCGCGTCGGGGTGCTCCTCGACGAACTCGTCACGCAGGACCAGGGACCCGTAGCTGAAGGTCCCGTACAGGGCTTCGTCGGTGAAGAGGGGCGGATGCCGCCGCGCTCCACGGCGGTCTCGCGCAGGATGCCCCCGAGCGTGGCGGCGTGCACCTGGCCCGCGCGCAGGGACTGCTCGGTGTTGGCGGGCGGAACGACGGTGAGCTCCACCCGGGCGATCTCGTCCGGGCCCAGTCCCTCCCGTGCCAGCCACTCGCGGACCACGAACTCGTGGTGGGCGCCCAGAGTGTTCATCGCGACCTTCCGGCCGACGAGGTCCCTGGCCCCCGTGATCTCGCTGTCCTCCAGCACGTAGTAGCCGTTGAACGACTCCTCGTCGGATCCGTAGTAGGAGATGACCGAGGTGATCGGGGACCCGGCGGCGACCAGCTTGGCGATCGCCCCGTTGAAGGCGCCGCCGATGTCGGTGTCGCCGGTGGCCACGGCCTGGATGTCCTGGGGGCCGCTGGTGGTGTCACCGATCCACTCCAGTTCGATGCCGTCCAGGTAGCCGAGGTCCGCGGCCAACTCGGGGAAGACCACCGAACCGGCGGTCCCCTGGTAACGCACGAGGGTCGCGTCCGGGTCTCCGGCGGAACGCTCCGAGGTGCCGCAGGCGGCCGCGAGGGGCAGGACGGCCCCCGCCGAGGCGGTGTAGCGCAGGATGTCGCGTCGTGAGTGCATGTGTGGGCTCCGGAGGACGGCGGGTCGCGTGTGCCGCGACCCGCCGTCGTCGAGGGGTGTGCTGCGGTGGGGCGGGCCCGCCAGGGCCCGGGGTCAGATCGCCGGGGTGTACTCGCTGGAGTCGCCCACCAGGGAACGGCTGGGGGTGCCGTCGACGCCCTTCGGGACGTCGCCGCCCACGGTGATCCGGTGCAGGCGGCGCGCCTGGTCGTCGTAGTCGGCCACCGCGTAGTGCTGGGTGGCGCGGTTGTCCCACACCGCCACGTCGCCCTCGCGCCAGCTCCACCGCACGGTGTTCTCCGGGCGGGTGACCCGCTGTTGGAGGAGGTCGAAGAGGACGGTGAAGTCCCGGCTGCTCAGCCCGGAGAAGTGCTGGGCGAAGTGGCCGAGGAAGAGCGCCCGCTCGCCGGTCTCCGGGTGGACGCGCACCACGGGGTGCTCGGTCCGGTAGAGCGTGGAGACGAACTGCTCGCGGTACTTCCTCAGCTCGCCGCTCACCTCGGTCCTGGGGGTGGAGGCCGCGTAGTCGTAGTCGTTGGTGTGGACCGCGCGCAGGCCGTCCGCGAGCGCCCTCAGGGGTGCGGGGAGGTCCTGGTAGGCCGTGACGGTGTTGGCCCAGGTGGTGTCACCGCCGTACGCGGGCAGGTGGATCGCGCGCAGCACGCTGGCCTGCGGGGGCGGTCGACGAAGGTGACGTCGGTGTGCCAGCTGTTGGCCTTGCCGCGCTCGGAGTCGATCGGCAGGACGTGGTGCTCCTGCCCGAACACGCCGCCGGTGGTGGGGTGCGGGGTGGTGAGCGGGCCGAGCAGCGAGGCGAACCCGGCCTGCGTCTCGTCGGTCAGGTGGTGCTGGTCGCGGAAGAAGATCACCTTGTGCGCGAGCAGGGTCTCGCGGATCCGCGCGACGGTGGCCCCGTCGAGGCCGGGACCGATCTCCACGCCGGAGATCTCGGCCCCGATCCGTCCGGCGACGCGGCGGACGGTCAGGTCCGTGGTGGTGGTCACGTTGGTGCTCCGTTCTGGCAGCGGGTGCGCGGCGGTCACCTCACGCGTTCGGTCGCGGTCCGTTCGCGGCGGGTGACTTGAAGGTAGGGCCGACGCGCGAACAAAGTCAACTAAATCAGTAGGAAAACCATGAATAGCCAGATGGGGAGGTCACGGAGGTGGATCCGGGGTTCAGACTCCGTTCACACCGGTCACCGAACCGTCACACCGGTCACCGTGTCGGACGCTCCGCTACGGTCGTCACACCCCCACACCCCAAGGAGAGGGACACCGATGAGCGACGACCGGACCCAGGCCTTCAGCGGGCTCTCCGGGAACTACCAGGCCTTTCGCCCCGACTACCCGGCGCCGATCCTCGATCTCCTGGCCGACCACCTGAAGGCCGGAGCCACCGATGCCTGGCCCAGCCCCTGGCTCCTGCTCGACGTCGGCGCGGGGACCGGCATCTCCACCCGCGCCCTACGCGCCCTCCTCGGCCCGGGGCCCCGGGTGGTCGGCGTGGAGCCCGGCCGCGACATGATCCGGACCGCCGAGGCGGAGGGTGGCGGGGTCGAGTACGTGCGGGCCGCCGCGGAGGACGTCCCCTTCCCGGGCGCCTCCGCCGTACTCGTCCTGGCCGCCCAGGCCGTGCACTGGTTCGACCGCCCCGCCTTCTTCGCGGAGTCCGCCCGGCTTCTCGCTCCCGGCGGCACCCTCGCGGTGCTCAACAACAACCGCGACCTCACCGGCAGCGCGTTCGTGGACGACCACGAGGGTCTGCTGGAGCGGTACAGCCCCGGGTACGACCGGCACTACCGCCAGTACGACCTGGTGCGGGAGCTGTCCGAGGTCCGGGGGCTCACCGGGGCGACCGAACACTCGCACCGCTGGACGCGGGTGCTCACCACCGACGAGTACCTGGGGATGGCGCTGTCCTCCAGCAGGATGGCCGCCGTCGTCGGCGAGCTCGGCGAGGAGCGCACCCGCGCCGAGATCACGGCCGTGGCCGAGCGCCACTTCCCCGACGGCCGGGTCGAGATGCCCTACACGACGCAGCTGGTGGTGGCCCGCCGCGTGTGAACCGGGGTTTTGCGGGATCGCTCCCTCCCGCTGGCCTTGGCCAGAGACGCCCCGGGGAACGCTCCCGCAGATCGGGCCCGCCGACGGCGGGCCGGGCGACGACGACGGGGGAACCAGCACCCATGGCGCAGCTGATCGTACTCGGGGTGGCCGACCGCGACACCGCCGAGAAGGCGCTCGACATCGCCTCGGACCTGAACAAGCAGGAGCTCCTCCAGCTGGAGGACGCCGCCTACGCCTACAAGGACGGCAAGGGCCGTCCCCGCATCCACCAGACCGTCAACCTCACCGGCTACGGCGCGGCGGGCGGTGCCCTGTGGGGCACGCTCATCGGCCTGCTCTTCCTCAACCCGCTCCTCGGCCTGGCGGTCGGCGCGGGCGCCGGTGCCATCGCGGGCAGGCTCAGCGACGTCGGGATCGACGACGACATGATCAGGGACATCGGGGCCGAGCTCCAGCAGGACCGGGCCGCCGTCTTCCTGCTCGCCACGGACGCCACCATCGACCGCGTCGTCGACGCCTTCCGACAGCTGGACCCCACGGTCATCCAGACCAACCTGTCCAAGGACAACGAGCGGGAGCTCGTCGAAGCCCTCCAGAGCCAGTAGGTACCAGGTCGGCCGGGCCCGGAGCCCCGAGCCCTCTCACACCGCCGGTGCGGGTCGCCCGCACCGGCGGCCGCACGGGTGCACCCGCCCGGACGAACCCCGTCCGTACGACGAGGAGCAGCGATGACCGGTCACGGACCCGAGCACTCCGACGACTTCGCCAACGCCGAGCGCGGCCTGGTCGCCCGGCTCGAACCCGGCCAGATCAGGGACGCGAACGGCCGCGTGGTGTGGGACGCCGACGCCTACGGCTTCCTCGACGCGGAGTGCCCGGACACCGCCAACCCAAGCCTGTGGCGCCAGTCCCAGCTGTGCGCCAAGCAGGGACTGTTCGAGGTCACCGAAGGGATCTACCAGGTCAGAGGCCTGGACCTGTCCAACATGACCCTCGTGGAGGGAGACCAGGGCGTCCTGGTCATCGACCCCCTCATCTCCGCCGAACCGGCGCGCGCCGGTCTGGAGCTGTACCGGGAGCACCGGGGGAACCGGCCGGTCAGCGGGGTCGTCTACTCGCACTCGCACGTGGACCACTTCGGCGGGGTCGGCGGGGTCACCGACGGCACCGTGCCCATCCTCGCCCCGGCCGGGTTCCTGGAGAACGCGGTGGCGGAGAACGTGCACGCCGGGCCCGCCATGGCCCGTCGCAGCCTCTACCACACCGGTTCCCACCTGGAGATCGGACCACGGGGACAGATCGGGGTGGGGCTCGGTCAGACCCGGTCGGTCGGCACGGTCACCCTCATCGCGCCCAACCGGGAGATCACCCGCACCGGCCAGGAGGAGGTGGTGGACGGGGTGCGGATCGTCTTCCAGATGACGCCCGGGACCGAGGCGCCCACGGAGATGAACTTCTACTTCCCCGACCACCGTGCCCTGTGCATGGCGGAGAACGTCACCCACAACCTGCACAACATCCTCACCCTGCGCGGAGCCCCCGTGCGGGACGCCCGGGTGTGGTCGCGCTACCTGGACGAGTCGGTGGAGCTCTTCGCGCACGAGTCGGACGTCCTGTTCGCCTCCCACCACTGGCCGACCTGGGGCACCGAGAAGCTGGTGGACCTCCTGAGCCAGCAGCGGGACCTCTACGCCTACCTGCACGACCAGACGCTGCGCCTGATGAACCGGGGGTACGTCGGCGCGGAGATCGCGGAGCACCTGCGGATGCCGCCCGGCCTGGAACGGGAGTGGCACACCCGGGGCTACTACGGGTCGGTCAGCCACAACGTGAAGGCGATCTACCAGCGCTACATGGGCTGGTTCGACGGCAACCCTGCCCATCTGTGGGAACACCCGCCGGAGGAGGCGGCACGGCGCTACGTGGACTGCATGGGCGGTGTGGACGAGGTGGTGCTCCGGGCGGACGAGTACCGGGACCGGGGCGACCTGAGGTTCGCCGCCACGCTGCTCAACCACGCGGTGTTCGCGGACCCGGAACACGGCCGGGCGCGGGCAGCCCTGGCCGGGGTGTACGAGCGGCTGGGGTTCGGCTCGGAGAACGGCACCTGGCGCAACTTCTACCTCCAGGGCGCGGCCGAGTTGCGGCGGGGCAAACCGGAACTCCCGTCGAACCTGGGCACGGGGATGGCGGCCGCGCTGTCGGTGGACCAGCTCTTCGAGTCGGTGGCGATCCGGGTCAACGGCCCCAGGGCGTGGGACGAGCAGTTCGTGATCGACTGGGTGTTCACGGACCTCGACACCACGTTCCGGACCACGCTCTCCAACGGAGCGCTCACCACCAGGGAGAAGCCGCGCCGGGGGAGCCGGGCCTCACCGTCACCCTGAACAAGTTCCGCCTGCTGCGGTTGCTCGCGGGGAAGGGGACCGAGGGCATGGCCTTCGCGGGGGACGGGGAGCTGCTGGACCGGCTGCTCGCCCTGCTGGACCGGCCCGACCCGTCCTTCGACATCGTGACTCCCTGACCGCGCCCAGACGCGGTGCCGGGAAACGGTCAGTTCCGGGAGCGTAGACGGCGGAGCATACGGGCGTCCTGGAACCCGACGGCCCGGGCGGCGGCCTCCGCCGTCGCTCCCGCGTCCAGCAGGAGTTCGGCCCGTTCCAACCGCAGGCGCTGCTGGTACCTCAGCGGGGTCAGCCCGGTGGCCGCGCCGAACGCCCGGGTGAGGGTGCGTTCGCTGACCCCGAGTGAGGTGGCCAGCGCGGACAGGGGAAGTGGTTCGGCGAACCTGGCGTCGATGGTGTCCTGCGCCCGGTGCACGAGGTCCACGGGGTGGTTCCGGAACCGCAGCACCACGCTGGCCTGGGGTTCGTCCCCGTTACGGCGGGCGTAGACCACCATCTCCCGGGCCACGGCGGCCGCCACGGACGGCCCGTGCCAACGGGTGACCATGTGCAGGGCGAGATCGATGCCGCTGGCGATCCCGGCAGAGGTCACCACCCGGTCGTCGGACACGTACAGCACGTCCGGGACGACGCGGGCGCGCGGGTGGCGCCGGGCGAGCCCTTCCTGGAGGGAGTGGTGCGTGGTGCACCGGCGCCCGTCCAGCAGACCGGCCTCCGCGAGCACGAAGGCTCCCGAACAGACGCTCGCCACCGTGCCGCCGCGGGCGTGGTGGGAGGTCAGCGCCTCGATCTGCTCGGGTGTGGCGCGCGGCGGGGGACCGGAGGTCCGCCATCCGGGGACGAGCACCAGGTCGTCCGGCCCGAGCGCGGGCCAGACGACCTCGGCCCGCAACCCGACCCCCTGGGCGGTGGGGACATCGGGTCGCGCGGCGACGTGGTGGAGCGCCACCGGGCGGTCCGGCCCGGCCAACGTGGAGAACACCTGCGCCGGACCGGCCAGGTCCAGCAGGTGCAGCCCGGGCAGCAGGAGGAAGACGATCGTACGCACGATCCGGTCAGCCTAGCCGAGGCCGTCGGCCAGGATCTCCTCCACCGCGCGCACCCGGGCGAAGCGGTCGGCCAGCGCGTACACGGTGCGGGTGACGATGTCGTGGGGGAGCAGGGTCGCGGGGTCGTCGAGGACCTCCCGCAGCGAACGTCCGGGAGCGGACCCCGGGGCCGCGATGGGCTCCGTGGCGGTGGCGTCCACCGCGAAGGTCATGGTGAACCCCAGCTCCGACCCCATGCGGGTGGTGGTCTCACAGCACTGCTCGGTGCGCACGCCGCAGACGGTGAGCTCCCGTACGCCCCACGCGGTGAGCAGGTCCTCCAGGTCGGTGCCGGTGAAGGCGCTGTGCGCGGTCTTGGTCAGCAGGGTCTCGCCGCTCGCCGGGGCCAGCCCGGGCATCGGCTCCACCAGACCGCGCTCGGGATCGAACACGGTGCCGGTCCCGGGCTCGGTGTGCAGGACCCACACGACCCGGTCGCCCCGGCCCCGGAAGTGGTCGACCAGTCGGCCGATCCGCGAGGCGACCTCGGGATCGGAGGAGGCGCTCCAGCTCTCACGCTGGAGGAAGGACCGTTGAGCGTCGACGACCAGCAGCGCGGCGCCGGTGGCGGTGTGCGTGTTCATACCCGAACCCTCGCAGCCGCGCGGGCACGGGACCAGACACGATCCCGCGCGACACCGGACTGATCCGGTCACCGTGCCCTTCGGGCGGGGTCCTGTGCGACCCCGCCACCCTTGGAACGGTCACGGTGGTACCCGGACCCGGTTCAGACCAGTCTCTTCTTGAAGCCGATGTGGCTGGGCTCGTACCCCAGCCGCTGGTAGAAGCGGTGGGCGTCCTGACGCTTGGCGTCCGAGGTCAGCTGCAACATCACGCAACCGCGCCCCTGGGCCTCGCGTTCGGCCCACTCCAGCAGGGTGGAGCCCAGACCGCCGCCGCGTTCGTCGGCGTGCACCCGGACCGCCTCGATCTGGGCGCGGGTGGCCCCCTGCCGGGAGAGCCCCGGGACCACGGTGAGCTGGAGCGTGCCGACGACCCGGCCGTTGCGGCGGGCGACCGCCAGGTACTGGTGCGGGTCGGCGTCGATGACCTCGAAGGCCTCGGTGTAGCGGGACAGGTCGTCGGGCGTCTCCCGGCGGGCGCCCAGGGGGTCGTCAGCCAACAGGGCGACGATCGCCTCCACGTCGGTCTTCAGCGCGCGTTCGATGGTGATCATGCGCCCAACCTAGCGACCCCCTCCGAGCGGCCCGGAGGCTTGAACCGGTTCCCCCGGTTGGGCGTGGACTCTCCCGATCCGGAACATGGGTCAATTACTGTTGACCCATGGACACCGAACACCTCAGCGCCCTGGCCCGCGCCATGGA
Source organism: Nocardiopsis eucommiae (assembly GCA_018388625.1). Lineage (GTDB taxonomy): Bacteria > Actinomycetota > Actinomycetes > Streptosporangiales > Streptosporangiaceae > Nocardiopsis > Nocardiopsis eucommiae. The sequence continues at coordinate 1,286,693 of CP074402.1, forward strand.
CGGCGGTGACCCCCTGGAAGGACTGGACGCCGTGGTGCGGCTGAGGGGCGAGGCCGAGCGCGTCGAAGCGGTCCTCGTGCGGCGCGCGAGGAACGAGGGCGCCACCTGGGCCCGGATCGCGGAGTCGCTCGGGGTGTCCAAGCAGGCCATCCACAAGAAGTACGGCGGCCGGGGCCTGCTGCGCGACCAGAAGTAGGTCAGCGCAGCGCGGCCACGAACCGCACCATGCGCTCCTCGAAGCCCTCCGCCTCCCCGAACCACACGGCGACGGAGTCCGCGCCCGCCACGGCCAGCTCACGGAACCGCGCCACCGCCCGAGCGAACTCCTCCTCGCCCCCGGTCCACGCCATCCGCACCCCGGTGCCCACCGGGCGACGGGTGAGCTCGCCCAGCCGAGCGCGGGCTGCGCGGAAGACCTCCGGGTCCGGGTCCACGCCCTGCCACTCGTCGGCCCACGCGGCCGCGCGGCGGAGCGCGGGTTCCGAGCCCCCGCCGACCATCACGCGCACCCGGCGGCGCGGTCGCGGCGCGAACACCCCGTGTTCGTACTCGTGGAAACGGCCGTGGAAGGCCCCCTCCCCTCGAACAGGTGCCGCAGCAGCGCCAGCGCCTCGTCCGCGCGGGCGCCCCGGGTGGCGAAGTCCGACCCCACCGCCGCGAACTCCTCGCGGGACCAGCCCACGCCCACTCCGAGCGTGAACCGGCCCCCGACACCTCGTCCAGGGTCGCCACCTGTTTGGCCAGTACGAAGGGGTCGCGCATCGGCAGCACCAGGACGGACGTGCCCAGCCGGACCCGTTCCGTGCGGGCCGCCAGGTACGCGAGGGTGACCAGGGGTTCGTACACGCCCCCGAACGTGGCGCCGTAGGGCGCGGGCGGGAGGAGGTGGTCCGGCAACCACACGGTGTGGGCACCCAGTTCCTCGGCGCGCACGCCCAGGTCGACGACGGTCCTCGCGGGGGTTCGGGGCGATTCGTTGGGCAGGACCACCTGGAGGCGGGGTCGGGTCGGCTCGCTCATGCGGCGACCGTATCCCGCCCGGTCCTCCCGAGTCCGGCGCTTCGGGAACCGCCTTCCAGGACGATCGTGTCCCGCTCTCAGACCGTCCCGTGGGGAAGGGTCAGTCCGGCCACCAGCGCGCGGTGCGGGGTCCCCGGAACGTCCAGGATCTCCAGCTCGTCCACGGACACCCGGTCATCCACCAGCACGTGGTCGATCGCGGCCTTGGGCAGGGGAGCGCCCACCGGCCAGGTGCCGGTCAGACCCTGGCCCAGGTGGGCGGCGGCGTCGACGTACCCGCGATCGAGGACTCCGCGCGTCTCGGCGTGGTCGAGGGTGGCGTTGAAGTCGCCCGCCAGGACGCGCAGGGTGTCGTCCGAGGTGGCCGGCAGCCCGCGCAGCCCGTCCTGCCAGGCCGCCATCGTGGAGGGACGGCGCGGGGGCATCGGGTGCACGGACACGACCTCCACGGGCCGGGAGGCGCCCGGGACGCTCAGACCGGCGCGTGGCATGGCCAGGGAACCGATGTCGTGCCCCACGTCCCCGAGGTCCGTCAGGGGTGCACCGAGTGCACCGTACCTCCGGCCGCGGCGGGGGCGGAGTGGTCCACCGTGTACGGCAGCAGGTCACCCAGCCCGGCCGCGTCCAGCCCCTCGGCCAGCTCCGGCGTCACCTCCTGGAGGGCCAGGAGCTCGACCCCGTGCTCGCGGACCAGGTGGACGACGGTGTCCGGTCGCGTGTGCCCGAAGTGCACGTTGAGCGTGAGCAACCGCAGGTTCGGTCCCTCCTGGGCCGTGGAGCCGCCGTCGAGGGCCCTCGGCAGGATCGCCGTCGCCAGCAGGACCCCGGCCAGGGCGAGGGCCGCCGCCGACCACCAGCGGCGCAGCAGGGCGGCGCCCAGCAGGGCGACGGGCGCCGCGCAGAGCACCAGTGGGGCGTAGGCGAGCAGAGGGACGAGGGGGAAGCCGCGCTCCAGTCCCAGGGTGCGCACCAGCGCGTAGACGAGGAATCCGACCGCGACGAGGGCGACCAGGAGGGTCACCGCGCGGTGAGGGCCGGGACCCGTCGGACGGGGACGGGGTCGGGCGTGCATGGGGGATTCGGCTCCGCTCGCCGGGGACGGGTGACGCGGGGTGTGACGGCGCCGGGGCTCCGGTGGTTCCCGGGCCCTGCGACAGGCACGCCGACACGTGCGGTCCCGATTGGCCGCCGCGCGGCGCGCGGGTCTACCCTCGGGGTCGCGCGGGCGGCCGGACCAGGCCCCACCTGCGCGGGGTCCGCTCGTGGCGCCGCCCCGAGCCGCGACCCGCACCCACCGTCGAAAGGCATCCCTTGCAGTACGTCACGCTGAACAACGGCCTCACCATGCCGCAGCTCGGATTCGGGGTCTGGCAGGTTCCCGACGACGAGGCCCACCGGTCCGTCTCGACCGCCATCGAGGCCGGGTACCGCAGCATCGACACCGCCCGGATCTACGACAACGAGAAGGGCACCGGTCGCGCCATCGCCGAATCCGGTGTGGCCCGCGAGGACATCTTCCTCACCACGAAGCTGTGGAACGACGACCAGGGCCACGACAACGCCCTGCGGGCCTTCGACGCCAGCCTGGAGCGCCTGGGCACCGACTACGTCGACCTGTACCTGATCCACTGGCCCACCCCGGCGCGCGACACCTACGTCGAGACGTGGAAGGCGCTGGAGCGTATCCACGGCGAGGGCCGCGCCAAGGCGATCGGCGTGTCCAACTTCACGGCCGCGACCCTGGAGCGTCTCGTGGGCGAGGCCGACGTGGTGCCCGTGATCAACCAGATCGAGCTGCACCCCTACTTCTCCCAGTCCGGGATGCGCGCGGCCAACGCGGCCCACGGCCTGCTGACCGAGGCCTGGAGCCCCCTGGGGCAGGGGAAGGGGCTCCTGGAGGACCCCGTCCTGGTCGAGCTCGGTGCCCGCCACGGCAAGTCCGCCGCGCAGGTCGTCCTGCGCTGGCACCTCCAGCTCGGCAACGTCGTCATCCCCAAGTCCGTGACCCCGGCGCGCATCCGTGAGAACTTCGACGTGTTCGACTTCGAGCTGACCGCCGAGGACATGGACCGGATCGGCTCGCTCGACCGCGACGGCCGGATCGGCCCGGACCCCGCCGGGGTCAACTAGGTCCACTGACGGGGTCACCGGGTCCACGGGCCAGCCCCGGACCGGCCGTGTTCCTGGTCACGGTCACCGTCGCCCGGCCCGTCGAGCCCCGCTCGGCGGGCCGCGGACATCCCATCTCCCCCTGACCTCGTCATGGGATGAGAGGTCGGATCCCAGGGGTGGTCATCGGATCCCGAACGCCCGGAACCACACCGGGTCCGCGCCAAACTTCACACGGTCGAATGTCCACTTTCGGACGAGATGCGCAACCCCTGTACCAGGGCAAACACACACAACTCGTGACACATCGGTGAGGGTAGGAGTCCGTTGTGCGCGGCTGGTCGGCGACACCACACCGGGTGCTCCCCTTCCGGAGTGGCGGGGGCCGAACAGAGGCGTACAGTCCTCTCTGGTGCGCCGGGAAAGTTCACGCGGCGGACACCACATCTCTCTCTACGCGAAACCAGATCCATGACCGTCGTCCCCCTGCGCACAGCGCGCGTGTACCGCTCCGTCACCGCCGAGCGGTCAGTGCACGCCTGGTGCCACAAAGCCCTGAGCCAGTGGCCCGAACTCGGACCCCTTCCGCCCATGGAGACCCGGCTTGGCCCCACACAGGCCTTCCGCGCCTCGGGCGGGAACGGAACCCCGGTCCTGGTCCTGTCTGGCACCAACTTCAACGCCGCCACCACGGTTCCCGCCGCCCGCGCGCTCGCCGCGGACCGGCCGGTCCTGCTGGTCGACCTTCCGGGACAGCCGGGTCTGAGCTGCAACCAGCGGACCGCGGGGGCCCGGATCGAGGCCTACGGTGGGTGGCTCGACGAACTGCTGCCCCAGATCACGGACGGCCCCGTCATCGTGCTGGGCCACTCCAGGGGCGCCGCGATCGCGCTGTCCTCGACCCCGAGCCCGCTCGTGGCGGGGATGCTCCTGCTCAACCCGGCCGGGTTGACCGCGGCGGGCGTCAGCTCGGAGTCGATGCGCGCCACTCTGCCGTGGATGATCCACCCCAACGAGCAGACCAGCACCCGGTTGATCGAGTTCCTCAGCGGTCCGTCCACGGACACCGGCTGCGAGGAGCACCGCTCCGAGGCCGAGTGGCTGACGCTGGTGGCCCGCCACTGCCGCACCCACTCCACACCGACCCCGCTGCACGCGGAGTCCTTCCTGGCCTGGTCCGGTATCCCGGTACGGGTGGCCACGGGGTCGCACGACCCGTTCTTCTCGCCCGCGCGCCTGCACGGACCCGCCCGCCGGTTCCTGAACACCGACGTGCGGACCATCGAGGGCGCGGGTCACCTGTCCCTGTACGAGCAGCCGGAGAGGGTCGCGGAGCTCCTGCGCGAGTTCGACGCCTGACCGGAACCGGCGCCGACGACGTCGAGGCGCCACTGGTGGCGGCCGTACGACCGCCACCAGCCCGTGTTCAGTCCCGGCCCAGTGCCCGCCTGAGCTCGGGCGCCGACGTGAACACGTGCCCCTGGAGGCCCAGCTTCCCGGCGGCCTCGACGTTGGTCCGGTTGTCGTCCACGAACAACACCTCACCGGCGGGTGTCCCCATGCGCTCCAGACACCACCGGTAGGCCCCGGCCTCGGGTTTGGCGTGGCCGATCCGGCAGGAGAGTCCCCGGGTCGGGAACAGGTCCAGCACGGAGGAGTGTCTCTCCTCGAAGCGCGCGGCCAGCTCCGGGGGATGTTCGAGAGCAGACCGAGCGGCACGCCCGCCTCGGAGAGCTCCGTCACCAGCGCCACCGAGTCCTCGTTCAGTCGCGACCAGCTGTCCAGGTCCAGCGCGACCAGCCGTTCGATCCGCTCCGGCTCGAAGGACTCACCGAGCAGGCCTCCCACGGCGCGCCAGTAGGCGGGCCCGTCCAGGTCGCCCCGGTCGTAGTCCTGGCGCGGGGCCCAGTACGCGGCCCAGAAGGTGTCGTGGTCGTGGCCGGAGTACTCCACCATCGTGGCGCGGACCGTCGGTGACTGGTCCATGGCGACCACACCAAACATGTCGAACAGCACTGCTTCCACGAGGCACTCCCAGGGTCGAACGTGCGGGGGTCGGTTCGGAGGCCCTCCTTCCCTCACAGGCCCCGGACGAACCGCCCTCCACTCAGGTCCCGGGGAGCGTCGGGAGCGCGGTCCGGAGGTTGATGCCGACCCCGGTTCGATGGCATTTATTGGCTTTTTTGGTGATACATGAGCCGATGAAGTTTTGTCAGCTTTTGTCGACCGTTTTCAGAGGGCTTTCTCAGAGTGGTGGTTCTTTGTCCCGTGAGGGCCGGTTTCGCTGTCAGAATGTGGGCATGTGACGGAAGAGAAGACGTCTTCCCTTTGCGCCTCTCTGCCCGAGGCCGACTGGTTGGGGAAAGGATGGGGCCCCGCTGGTCGAACCAGCCCGAACCACCAGAAAGCAGCCGGTATGTTCGAAAAACTGGCACGGAAGCTGGGTCTGGAGACGAACCCGGCGATCTTCTTCGTCTCGGCGTCGCTGACCGTGTTGTTCGTGGTGTGCGCGATCACCTTCACTGACCAGGTGGATCTGGTATTCGGTGCCACCTCCGAGTGGATCCTGTCGCACCTGGGGTGGCTCTACATCCTCGGTGTGACCACTTTTCTCATTTTTCTCATTTGGATCGCTTCCAGCCGTTTTGGCAACATTCGTCTGGGTCCGCCGGACAGCAGGCCGGACTACAGCAACCTCACGTGGTTCTGCATGCTGTTCGCGGCGGGAATCGGAAGCATCCTCATGTTCTGGGGCGTGGCCGAGCCCATCAGCCACTACGCCAATCCCCCCAGGGCAACGCCGAGCCCGAGACGATCGAGGCCGCGCAGCAGGCGATGGGCTTCACGCTCTACCACTTCGGCCTGCACACCTGGACGATCTTCTGCCTGCCCGCCCTGGCCTTCGCCTACTTCGTGTACCGCAAGGGCCTGCCGTTCCGGGTGAGCTCGATCTTCCACCCGTTCCTCGGTGACCGCGTCAACGGGCCGTTCGGCCGGATCATCGACATCTTCGCGGTCCTGGGCACCCTCTTCGGTGTCGCCGTCACCATCGGCCTGGGCACCATGCAGATCAACAGCGGGCTCAACACGCTGTTCGGTGTCGAGGAGAGCCGCGTCAACCAGCTGATCCTCATCGCCGTGGTCACCTGCGTCGCCGTGATCTCCGTGGCCTCGGGCCTCGACGTGGGCATCAAGTGGCTCTCCCAGATCAACATCATCATCGCGGTCGCGCTGCTGGTGTTCGTGTTCGCCGCCGGGTCCTCCCTCTACCTGGCCAAGGGCGTCATCGAGACCACCGGTGTCTACGCGCAGTGGCTCATACCGCTCTCGTTCTGGAACGACACCTTCGGCAACACGGGCTGGCAGGGCACGTGGACGGTCTTCTACTGGGCCTGGACCATCACGTGGTCGCCGTTCGTCGGCATCTTCATCGCCCGCATCTCCCGGGGCCGCACCATCCGCGAGTTCGTCCTGGGCGTGCTGGGGCTGCCCACGGCCTTCAGCATCGTGTGGTTCAGCGTGTTCGGCCTGTCGGCTTTCGACATCGAGATGAACCGGGGCGGCGGTCTGGTGGAGGAGGTCGTCGGCCAGGGGGACATCCCCGGAGCGCTGTTCGCCTTCCTCACGCACTACCCGTGGACGACCTTCGTCTCGGCCATGTGCATCGTCATCGTGATCATCTTCTTCACCACCTCGTCGGACTCCGCGTCCCTGGTGGTGGACATGCTCTGTTCGGGGACGGAGGAGTCCCCGACCCGCCAGCGCGTGTTCTGGGGCATCACCGAGGGGGTGGTGGCCGCGACCGTCCTCACGGCCTCCGGAGTCGGTGGGTTGGACGCGCTCCAACAGACGATCATCGTGTTCGGGCTGCCGTTCTTCGTCATCGGCTTCTTCATGATGTTCTCCCTGGTTCGGGCGCTCCAGGCCGAGACGGCGGAGAGCTCCGGTGTCCAGCGTGGCCGCCGCACACCGCTGTCCGCCCGGTCACGCAGACTCCGCCGTCAGCACAGGCGGAGCCGTGGACCGTCGCCCGGCGGGAACGGCGGGAACGGCGGTAGAGGCAACGGAAACGGCAACGGAAACGGGAAGCGGGGCGACGACGCACTGGAGCCCTGACCGCCGCCGCGTGTCACCCCCGGGGCACGGGCCAGAAGAAGTCGTCGACTCCGAAGTGCAGGGAGAGCAGCCCGGGGTCGACGCGGTCCCGACCGTAGGCGTCCAGGAAACGGTCCGCGTCCGCCTGACCGAAGTGCGGGTTCAGATGGCTGAGCAGGCTCCCCACCATCGAGGCCAGGTCACGGTGCGGGTCGGAGACCCCTGCCTGGCCGAGATCCACGAGCCCCCACCCGAGGTCGCCGGTGAAGAGGACGTTCGGCAGGCAGAAGTCCCCGTGGGTCACCACCTCCGGCAGGGGACCGGCCCGCTCCACCCGCAGCTCCACCTCCGCCAGGGCTCGGGCCGGGTCGGTGCCCTCGTAGCGGCTGCCCTGCCAGGAGCGCCGGACCAGGCCCGCGGCCACCCGCTTCCGGGCCCGCTCCAGGTTCTCCGCCAGCCCCTCCCGGATCACCACTCCGCCGACCTGCGACGCGTGGATCGTACGGGCCGCCTCGGCCAGCGACTCGACCAGCCCGGGGTGTGTCCGTGCCACGTCGGGATCGTGGGCCGGGGTACCGGGCAGGTGGCTGGAGACCATCCACCGCGAGGGGCCCTCCCGTGACTCGAACTCCAGGACACGCGGGGTCCCCAGCCCGAACCGAGCCATCCAGGCCGTCCGGACGATCTCGTCGTCGAGCTTTTCGGCCAGGTCAGGGCGGTCGTCCGGGACCCCTTGAAGACCGCGACCGGACGGCCGGTGTCGTCACACAGGCGGAACACCCGGGCCCCGGACAGACCCACGCGTACCTCCACCGGGTGCAGGGAACGCAGGGCGGGGTCGTCGAAACGGGGCAGCTCCATGTCCGCAGCCTAGGTACCGGAACCCATGGGGGCCACCGGTTATCCACAGTCGGCGGAAAGGGTGAGCGCGCCCCGGCCCGGTCCGGCCATGATGGGAACCATGACCCTCTCTGACGAACACTTCCTCGCGACCACCGCCGAACGGCTCGCCGCTCTCCCCGGGGTCGAGGCGGTCAGCCTCGGCGGATCGCGCGCCCAGGGGACGCACCGGCCGGACAGCGACTGGGACCTCGCCGTCTACTACCGGGGTTCCCGGGAGGAGTTCGCTCCCCGTGACCTACGCGACGTCGGATGGGAGGGGAGGTCTCGGAGATCGGCGGCTGGAGCGACGGCGTGTTCAACGGGGGCGCCTGGCTGAGGATCGACGGCCGCCGGGTGGACGTCCACTACCGCGACCTCGACGTGGTGGAGCGGGAAACCGTCGAGGCCGAGCACGGCCGGTTCCGCGTGGAACCGCTCCTGTTCCACCTGGTGGGCATCCCCACCTACCTGGTGGTGGCCGAGCTCGCCGTGGGCCGGACCCTGGTCGGGGACCTGCCCCGCCCCGCCTACCCGGACGCGCTCCGGCGGAGCGCCCCGCCGCGCTGGCGTGGATTCGCCTCGGCCACCCTCGCCTACGCGGAGCGCCACCACGCCCCGCACGGGAGAGTGGCCCAGTGCGCGGGGATGATCTCCCAGGCCGCCTCGTACACGGCCCACGCGGTGCTGGCCGCGCGCGGTGAGTGGGTGACCAACGACAAGGCCCTGCTGTCCAGAGCCGGACTGGAGGAGGTGGACTTCGTGGTCGCGGGGATGACCGCGGACCCGCAGGACCTGCTCGCGGCGGTCGCCGAGACCGGCCGCGTCGTCGCCGGGGCCCGCTGACCGGACCCGGACGTGCCGGAGGGAGGAGCATCGGGACACCCCGCCCACCGGCGGGCGGAACCTACGTCGACCAGGTCATGTTGATCACACCGCTGATGGTGTCGTACCCGGCGCGGGTGAAGGCCCGGGCCATGGGCACGTTCCCGACGTCCGTGGCGGCACGGACGTACGTGACGCCCTCCCGTACCAGGACCCGGGTGCCCTCGGCGAGCAGGTCGTCGATGTAGCCGTTGCCCCGGTGCTCGGGCAGCACCGCGATGTAGCTGATGATCGGGTGGTAGGCGTTGCGTGCCGGGATCACGAAGCCCACCGGAGTGCCGTCGGGGAGCGTGGCCACCCGCCACCAGGAACGCGGTGTCGAGTAGTTCGCGAACTCGTCGGCGAAGTTGGCCGCGGCCACCTCCTCGGCGGAGCGTTCCCGCAGGTCCATCCGGTCGTGGGTGTCCAGGGTGCCCTCCAGGGCCCGGACCATGAGGCCGAGGATGTCCTCGGTGTCCTCGATGCCCCGGTAGACCAGGCGACCGCTGTCCTCGGGAAGCGGGTTCCCGGCCCGCCATTCGTAGCGCAGGCGCTCCACGAGCGGGACCGCGCCCGACTTCTCGATCACGGCCAGGCGTTCACCGACCCGGCGCCGGGAGCGCTCGTCGTCACGCCAGTCGGCGACCTCGAAGCGCAGGAACTCGGGCGGGGGAACGGTGCCCTGGGCGACCGGGACGCCGTCGGGGAACAGGGCCGCGTTGGCGGTGCTCAGGAGCTCGGTGGCCACGGCCACGCGGTCGACGTCCTCGGCGGTGTCGTCCACGTCGAGCAGGTCCAGCAGGAAGGGGGCGTCGTCCTGGTTTCGGCACCACCAGGAAAGGCGGGCCAGGAGACGGTCGCCGTCGAGGGCCACCCACAGCCAGGAGGGGCGTCGACGGCCCTCGGCGAGGTCGTCAGCGAGCTCGTGGTTGAGCACGTAGGGGATCCGGTTGAAGAGGTCGAGCTCCTCGGGACCGGTGATGGGGCGGAGGGTCAGGGTGTTCGGAAGAACGGTCAAGGCTGCACCTTCGGTGTGTGCGCCCGCCGTCGCCGGGGTCAACGGTGGTCGTCGACCCGGGAGGACACGGACGCGGTGATCACGGGGAACATCGGATGTGCCTCCTTTCGCGTCGTCGCCGCGCCGGGGGTCGTCGCGGCCCTTAGGGCGTGTTTTGTGGATCATTCCGCGCTCGCGTTGCCAGGCTGCCTCTCGCCGCGCCGATGAAGCTCGGACAGCCAAACCCGGGCTGACCTTCGCTCATCGTCTTGCGAGAGATTACCTGGCGACCGCTCGCATCGATGGCGGCTCCGCCGCCACCGGCGAAAGCATCCACAAAAACACGCCCTAGTAGTTGTACCGGCGCCCTCACGGCGCCGCAACCCCTTTGTGGGCCCGGATCGCGGGTTGTCCACAGGGGAACGAAACCGGTTGGACCGGTGCCGCCGTAGTAAGTGACCATGGGGAACATGAGCCGAGACTTCGACGCCCTCATCGACGAGGCCGCCGCCGAACCGACCGAGGGCTGGGACTTCTCGTGGTTCGAGGGCCGGGCCACCGAGCAGCGCCCCTCCTGGGGGTACCAGCGCCTCATGGGCGAGCGGATGGCCCGCGCCACCTCGGCCCTCGACCTCCAGACCGGCGGTGGCGAGGTCCTCGCCGGGGTCCCCTCCCACCCGCCGCTCACCGTGGCGACCGAGGGGTGGCCGCCCAACGTCGTCGCGGCCACCCGGTTGCTGCACCCCAGAGGCGTGGCCGTGGTCGCGGATCCCGACCGGCCTCCGTTGCCCTTCGCGGACTCGGCCTTCGACCTGGTCGTGTCCCGCCACCCCGTCACCGTCTGGTGGGACGAGATCGCGCGTGTCCTCACCCCCGGCGGCACCTACCTCGGGCAGCACGTGGGGCCGTCGAGCGTGTTCGAACTGGTCGAGTACTTCCTCGGCCCACAGCCCCGGGAGACACGCGAGGCCCGGCACCCGGACCACGACCGCGCCGGGGCCGAGGCCGCCGGGCTGGAGATCGTCGACCTGCGGTCGGAACGGCTCCGGATGGAGTTCCGCGACGTCGGCGCCGTCGTGTACTTCCTGCGCAAGGTCGTGTGGATGGTCCCTGGCTTCACCGTGGACGCCCACCGCGACCGCCTCCGGGAACTGCACGAACAAATCGAGGAACGGGGGCCGTTCGTGGCCCACGCGTCCCGCCACCTGGTCGAGGCCCGCAGACCGGAGCCGCCGCGGGGTGATGCGGCTCAGCCAGCCTTGACGTGCTGGACGACCTCGAAGCCCCAGATCTCACTGTTGGTCGCGGCCGGCCCGCCGTGACCGCCGTGGGCGTGGCCGTCCTTCTTCGCGTCGGCCGCGGCCCGGGCGTGGCCCTTCCGGAAGTCCTGCCCGTTCACCCAGTTCTGGAAGTCCTCCTCGGACCGCCAGCGGGTGTACACGAGGTACTTGTCGGTGCCCTCGACCGGCCGCAGCAGCTGGAACTCCTCGAACCCCTCCTGGTTCTCCACGAGTCCGGCCCGCTTGGCGAACCTCTCCTCCAACGTGGAACCCTCACCCTCGGGGACGGTCAGGACGTTGAACTTCACGACACTGGTCACGCGTGTACCTCCGGACGGTCCGATCCCTGTCAGGGCCAACCTAAGGGACCCGACGTGCCGACTCGCGGCGGGCTCCCCGGAGGGCCGTTCACCCCAGGCCGTGCTTGCGGGCCACCACGCGCAGCATCGCGGCGCGGGGCAGGAGGCGCCGGAGCGCGAACACCAGCGGGGCGTTGCTGCCCACCGCGTACAGCGGGCGCGGCCGCTTCGCCTCGATCGCGGCCAGCACCGTCCGGGCCACCCGTTCGGCGGAGATCCCCCTGGCCTCGTTGGCGTTGAGCGTGTTCACCATGGTCCGGTACTCGTCACGGAAGGGGAGTCCTCGCCCACGTACTGCGTGCGCCGCTCACTGATCCCCGTGTTGATGGATCCCGGCTCCACGGTGGTCACACCGACCCCGAACGGCGAGACCTCACGCCGGGCGGCGTCCGCGAACCCCTTCACCGCCGCCTTGGTCGCCACGTACGAGGACCGGTAGGCCAGCGGGAAACTGGCCAGCATCGACCCCACCATCACCACCCGTCCGTAGCCGCGGTCCCGCATCCCCGGCAGGACCAGCTGGGTGAGGCGGACCGCACCGAACACATTGAGCCGGAACACCCGCTCGACGGCGTCCATGGGCAGTTCCTCGATCGGCCCGTTCTGGCTCTCGCCCGCGTTGTTGACCAGAACGTCCACCTCACCGGCGGCACGTGCGCAGGCCTCGACGGACGCGTAGTCGGTCAGGTCCAGGGCCAGGTACTCGACCCCGGGCACCGGGGCGGAGACCCGCTCCGGGTCGCGGCTGGTACCGAACACGCGGTAGCCGCGTTCGACGAGGGCGGCGGCCACGGCGGCCCCGATCCCGGAGGAGGCGCCGGTGACCAGCGCGGTACGACGAGGGGAGGAGGACACGGGGTGGCCCTTCGGGTCGGGGAGGGTGGGCGCGCACCACAGTAGTCGTCCCCTCCCGGCGCCTCCGCCCGACGGCCGGGTTCAGTCCCGGTCGCAGCCCTCCAGCACCAGGGAGAGCCCGGCGCCGAGCAGCCACAGGTCCTTGGACAGGGGGACGCCGTCCGCCGTGGGCGCGAGACTGCCCGGCTCGTGCATGCCGGGGGTGCGCAGGTACATGCCGAGCAGCCCGGCCGCGAAGGCGCTCAGCCCGGCACCCGCGAGCCGGTTCGGCACGAGCGGTACCAACAGCGCGGTGCCCAGGGCGATCTCCCCGGCGCACAGGAGTCGGGTGAAGGTGACCGGGTCGATCTTGTCCAGGAACGGGTACGTGCCGACCGCCATCCCGTGCAGGCCCATGGCGGTGTCCTCGTCGGCGCCGCGCTTGTTCAGCCCGGAGTTGAGGATGGAGGCGCCGGTGGCGAGGCGCAGGACCAGTTGGTGCGGGCGCAGAGGCAGTTTCACGGGTACTCCGGAACGAATCGACATCGACCTTGGGTAACGGGAATATTACGCGGGGTGGTCGTCGGATCGCGGTCCCGGAGCGCGGGTGTCGGCATCCTTTCCGTGCTCGCTGAGAGGTTCCTGGGCCGGACCGTCCGGCCGAGTGACCCACGCTCGGCTCGTGGCCGTCACCCCTCACGGCGGGCCCGAGGTGGGTCGCGCGGGGAGCCCACGCGCCGTTCGTCACCGGGCGGAGGCCTCCCTCTCGCACGGACGGGGAGGGCGCCACGCGGGCCGGGGTGCATGACCGCCCGCCAGCAGCACCGGGGCCGGGAGTTCCGGGTGGGCAGGCCCGCCCGGTCCCGGAGGGCACGTGGGACCCCGGGGCCCCGGTCGTCCGGGACCGCGCGTCGTTCGGGGTCAGCCCTGCCCGAAGCGGTCCCGGGCCTCGTCCACGGCGGCGCCCATCGGGTCCTCGGCGATGCCGCCCAGGGTCTCCGCCTGTCCCTGGAACCCCTGGACGCCCTCGGTCACCTGGTCGGTGACACCCTCGGTCACACCGCCCATCGCGTCCTCGGCGAACTGGCCGTAGTCCTGCCCCACCAGATCCTGGCCGGTCTCCTGGAAGGTGCCCACGGCTTCCTCGGCCCCGCCGCCCACCTGGTCCAGTCCCTGGGTCACCCCGTCCGTGACCTGTTCCGCAGTATCTCCGAACAGACCCTTGAACCAGTCGATCACGTCACTGAACATCGCTCTTCGTTTCTTCCGTGGGCCGAGGCCCGGTTGGGAGTCGTCTGCACCCTTCTACCCGCCCGGAGTAAGTACCCCGTAAGGGTTTCCAGCGCGGCGAGGGGCCAGGGAGGCCACCGTGAACCCCGCGATCTGGCGGCGGGTCACGGAAGATCGGGGCAGCCTCCTCGACCTGCGGAAACTCCGGACGGAAGGCATCAATACGATCACTCTCCGTGGTTTTCGTTCCCACGGTCCATCGGCGCTCGACATCATGTGAGAGCAGCACCACACCAGGACGAGGACCAGCGGAGGCCCCGTGGGCAGGCAAGGTTTGATGATCGCGGTGACCACCGTGGTGACCGTGAGTATGGGAATGGCCACGGCGACATCGGCCCAGGCGGACGACGGGTCGGCCGAACCCCTCGCCTACGTGGCGCTCGGGGACTCGGCGGCCGCCGGGCCCCTCATCCCGAACCAGGACCCGAACATCGCCTGCCTGCGCTCGGACCGCAACTACCCCCGTGTCGCCGCCGACGCGCTCGGCGCCGACCTCACCGACGTCACCTGCTCGGGGGCCAAGGTCTCCGACTTCTCCGGTCGGCAGTTCGGGCTCCTGGCTCCGCAGTACGACGCCCTGAGCGAGGAGACCGACCTGGTCTCCCTGACCATCGGCGGCAACGACGTCGAACTGGTCGGCGCCGCGCTGAGCTGCGTCAACCTCCTGCGCGAGCCGCTCGGCCTCTCCTGCGAGGAGCGCTTCACCCAGGGCGGCACCACGGACCGCATCGCCGGGGACATCGACGCCTGGGAACCCGTGCTCGACCAGGCCCTCACGGAGATCCGTGACCGCGCTCCCCACGCCGAGATCGTGGTCGCGGGCTACGGAACCTACGTGCGTGAGGGCGGCTGCTGGCCGACCCAGCCCGTGTGGGGGCGCGACGCCGACTACATCCAGGGCTCGGTGGACCGCCTCAACGAGACCCTGGAACGCCGGACCCTCGCGCACGGCGGCACCTACGTCGACCTCGCCGCCGTCAGCGAGGGGCACGACGTCTGCGCACGGCCCGGCGAGCGTTACCTGGAGGGCCTGCTCCCCACCAGCGTCGCGGCGCCCCTGCACCCCAACGCCCGAGGGATGGCCGCCTTCGGAGCCGCCCTCGCCGAGGCCGTCGGCGTCCCACGGCCCGACGAGGCCCTCTGACCCACGGACCGGGGCGCGCCCGCGAGGGCCGCCCCGCATTCCCCTCCGACGACGCGGAACGGGGAATTTCGTTTACCGGGGCTTCGGAAAAACGGAGATGATGGGTTCTCCGTGAAAAGGCATAACGAATGGGACTCTGATCTCTTGTTGAACTTCCGGTGTTGCTAGTGTCTTCGCATCGCATTGTGGCGGAGGAGTGTGCATGGAATTCAGTGAGCGGATCGCCGCAGTCGCCGCGAAGGCACGGCAGCAGCAGGACCTGATCGGAACCGAGGAGGCGACGAAGAACGCCCTGGTGATGCCGTTCATCTCCACGGTCCTGGGCTACGACGTCTTCGATCCCCGCGAGGTCGTGCCCGAGTTCACAGCGGACGTCGGCGTGAAGAAGGGCGAGAAGGTCGACTACGCCATCATGCGCGACGACGAGGTGCGGATACTCGTCGAGTGCAAGAAGTCGAATGGCGCGCTCACGATCGAACACGCCTCCCAGCTCTACCGTTACTTCGGAGTCACCAACGCGCGTATCGCCGTGCTCACGAACGGTGTCGTCTACCAGTTCCACACCGATCTCGACTCGCCCAACAGGATGGACGCCAAGCCCTTCCTGGTCCTCGACCTGAATGACGTGGACGAGTCCCTCCTCCCCGAACTGCGTAAACTCACTAAGGACGCCTTCGACCTGGAGTCGGTGATCAGCGCCGCCGAGAAACTCAAGTACCTCGGGGAGATCAAGCGGACCTTCGCGGCCCAGTTCCAGGAGCCCGAGGACGACTGGATCCGGTTCTTCACCAGCCGGGTCTACTCGGGCCAGTTCACCCGGCGGGCCCGTGAGCAGTTCGCGCCCCTGGTCCACGAAGCCGGGGCCCAGTTCCTCAACGACCAGGTCAACAGCCGACTGAAGTCCGCGCTCAGCACCAGCTTCACCGTTCCCGAACCGGACGGCGAGCTCGACGGCACGGAGGAGGTGGACGAGACGGAGGAGACCGAACGCGCCGACGGGATCGAGACCACCCTGGAGGAGCTGGAGGGCTACCGGATCGTGAAGGCCATCGCGTGCAGCGAGGTCAGGCCCCAACGGGTCGCCCACCGGGACTCCAAGTCCTACTTCGCGGTCCTGCTCGACGACAACAACCGCAAGCCGATCGCCCGCCTGCACTTCAACGGCAAGTCCAGGAAGTACCTCGGCACCTTCGACGCGGCCAAGAACGAGACCCGGCACCTCCTCCAGTCTCTGGACGACATCTACCTCCATGCGGAGAGCATCCGCGAGGCGGTACGCGCGCACCTCCTCTGAGCGGGGGCCGGGTGGCCGGGCTCGGCCACCCGGCCCCCGGGGCGGGACACGGGTAAAACCCGTGGCATCGGCGGGCCGGTCCGTGCATGATGTCGGGGCCGACGCCACGCCTGGAGGGACCACCCATGATCGTCCGGATCGATCCGCACGACGCCCACGCCTTCGACTCCTGGTACGCGGCCTACCGGGAGGCCTGGACGGCGGGGCGAGCGACCGGGGCCGCCATCCCGCGCGAGGTCCTGCGCGGATCGGTGACCGCCGAGCGGGACGACACCGCCTTCCGGCTCCACGCCGCCCGCGAGGATGACCGCGTGGTCGGCACCCTGATGCTGGAGCTCTCCCTCAAGGAGAACACCGAGCACGCCGACGTGTCGGTCACCGTCGTCCCGGACCGGCGCGGACGCGGTCTGGGCGCCCGGCTCCTGGCGGTGGCCGAACGGGAGATGGCGGAGCTGGGACGCACGGTCGCGGCCACCGAGGTCCCCGTGCCGGCAGGGGAGTCCAGGCAGACCTGGCCGGGCGCCCGCTTCGCGCTCGCGCACGGGTTCACCGTCGGACTGGAGGAGGACTCCCTCCTCCTGGACCTGCCCGTGGATCCGGCGCTCATCGCCCGGCTGCGCCCGGACACCGGCGCCTACCGGATGCGCGCGTGGACCGGCGCCTGCCCCGACGACCTGGTCGAGGCCTACGCCGACCTGTGCACGGTCATGCAGCGGGACATGCCCGCCGGGGACCTGACATACGTACCCGAGGTCTGGGACGTCGAGCGCGTCCGCGCGTTGGAGGACCTGCGGGCGGCGGCGGGCACGGTCTCCCTGGTCACCGTCGCGCAGGCCCCCTCGGGCGAGCTGGCGGGTTTCACCGTCCTCTCCCTGATGGAGGGGAGGACGTCGTGGGCCAGGAGGACACCCTGGTGGCGGGCGCGCACCGGGGCCACCGCCTGGGCCTGGCCCTCAAACTCCACAACCTGGAGCGCCTGGTCCGCGACCACCCCGACCGTCGAGCGGTACGGACCTGGAACGCCGTGGGCAACGGGTACATGCGCGACATCAACAGGGCCCTGGGCTTCAGGGTCGAGGAGCGCTACCTCGAACTCGAACGCGCGGACGCCTAGCGGATCCCCCGGTCCGGGACTCGTGGACGCCGTCGCACCCTGAGCCGGGGGCGGGCAGGGGCCGTACTCCAGCACCGCGTCGGCGGCCAGCCCGACGACGTGGTCGCGTACCTCCAGCCTGGACTGCCAGTGCCCGGGGAAGGCGTGCACTCCGTACCGGGCGCCGACCAGGCTCCCGCACAACGCCCCGAGGGTGTCGCTGTCCCCCGAGTGGTTGACGGCCAGCCGCAGCGCGGACCGGCCGATCCCGGACACGTTCGGGTGCGCCCCGTCCCGGGCGAGGTCGTCGGCGCGCAGGGCCACGCACACCGCCACCGCGAGGGCCTCCTCCGAGGTCCAGCCGTCACCGAGTTCGGCCAGGTCCCGGGCGGTGGGCACGCCCGTGTCCGCCCGCGCCGTGGCGCCTTCCAGGGCCCGAGAGACCTCGTCGTGGCCGGTCCGATCCTCCAGCAGCGCGCGAGCCGCCGTGAGGGAGTCGGCGACCCCTCCGCCCCGGACCAGCCCCCACACGGTCGCGGCGAACACCCCGGCGGCCAGGTGGGCGGTCCGGTGCCCGTGGGTCAGGGCCGCCACCCGGGTCGCCAGTTCGAAGGCCCCCGCGGCCTCGCGGGCGCCGAACCCGCAGGGGGCCACCCGCACCACGGCGGCGCATCCCTTGGAGTTGTTGACCGGAGCGGCACCACCGGCGCGGTTCCGCGCCTGGCGGAGCGCCGCCACCGTGGCGGCGCCGTAGCCGCGCGGAGCGTTCAGGGGATCGACGGCCTCCACCGGAGGGGGCGGGGCGTCGTCCCGGTGGATGCGCTCCCATTCCAGGTAGGAGTCGTGCACGGTGCTCACGACGGCTCCGCCCGCGCCGCCGTTCCGCGCCCGCACGGAGGCCCGGACGAGGGCGTCGCAGGTGCGCAGGGTCAGCTGGGTCTCGTCCGTGATCGCGCCGATCCCGTAGGAGCCCTCCACGTAGTCGGTGAGCCCCAGGGGACCGTGGCGCTCGTGGATCTGGTCGAGCCCGAGCCCCTCGACGGGGGCGCCGAGCGCGTCACCGACCGCGCCGCCGATCAGGCAGCCGGTCAGACGGTCGGGATGGGGGTAGGGGTGTGCATTGCTGGATGCTAGGCGCCATCGGTCCCGCGTACAAGCCCGACGGGACGGGGCTTCTCGGGGCGTGGCGGTCAGTGACCCCTGGGCGGGGACGGCGCTGGGCGGTGTGCGATCCTTCAAGGGTTGACCATCGCCCTTCGGGCTGGTCAGGGCCTGTGCGGTTGGTCACGAGGGCTGGGATTCCCGGTTATCTCTGATTTAAGATCGGGTTAATAGGAAATACGGGCCGTTCCGCCCGCCTCCTGACCATCAGTCCGCAGTACGCAAAGGACCCTCATGCGCCGCGCCACTCTCGCCGTCCCCGCCGCCCTGGCCCTGTTCGCGGTGACCGCCTGCGGTGCTCCCTCCGAGAACGCCTCGGCCCCCTCCGACGAGGCCGACACCCTCGTCGTCGGAGCCACCGCCGTCCCGGCCGGTGACATCCTCGCCTTCGTCCAGGAGGAACTGGCCGCCGACGCCGGTCTCCACCTGGAGATCCAGGAGTTCTCCGACTACATCGCACCCAACTCGGCCCTCGCGGAGGGGCAGCTGGACGTCAACCTCTACCAGCACGAGCCGTTCCTGCTGGAGTTCAACGAGGGCAACGGCACCGACCTGGTCGCCGTCGAGCAGATCTACCTGCCGCCGCTCGGCCTCTACTCCAACCGCGTCGACACCCTCGACGACCTGGAGGAGGGCGCCGAGGTCGCGCTCCCCAACGACCCCACCAACGAGTTCCGCGCGCTCCTCCTGCTGGAGGAGGGCGGCCTGATCACCCTCGCGGACGGGATCGACGAGGCCACCTTCAGCCTGAACGACATCGAGGACAACCCCCTCGACCTGGACTTCCGGGAGGTGGAGGCGGCGCAGCTGCCCCGCTCCCTGGACGACGTCGACGCGGCCATCGTCAACAACAACTACGCGCAGGAGGCAGGGCTGGACTTCGAGGAGGACTCGATCCTCCTGGAGGAGGTCGAGGGCAACGCCTACGTGAACGTCCTCGCGGCCCGCTCCGACAACGCCGACGACCCCCGCGTCGCCACCCTCGTCGAACTGCTGACCTCCCCGGAGACGGTCCGGTTCATCGAGGAGGAGTACCAGGGCAGCGTCATCCCCGCCACCGACGGCTGATCCCTGGCTGAGGGGCCCCTCCCCCGGAAGGGAGGGGCCCCGGCGCTCAGCGCCTCACCAGCCGTCGAAGGTGGCGCCCTCGTCGGTGGAGCGGGCCACGTGGAGGTCGGCCACCACGATGACCTGGTCCTCGTCGGCGTGCAGTGCCTCCGGGGAGCCCGACAGCTCCCCGGTGCGCTCCCAGTTCTCACCGGCGTCGTCGCTGCGGTACACGCCGCCGTCCACCGCCACTCCGAACACCGTCGCACTCCCGGGGACCCAGTCCACGAGGGCCAGCGGGGGAGCGTCCGGTACCGCCGCGAACCCGGCTCCGCCGTCGGTGGACCGGACCGGCCCCTGCCGCGTGGTGGCCACGACGGTACGTCCGTCGTCCGAGACGGCCAGGGCGGCCGCCTGCACGTCCGGGTCCAGGTCCGTCCACGCGACCCCGTCCTCGGTGGCCCGCAGCGCCCCGTCGAAGCCGACCACCAGGTCACCGGCGGAGGCCAGCGCGTGGAAGTCGGACTCACCGGACAGGGAGAGCGCCTCCCAGCTGCCACCGCCGTCCCGGGTCTCGATCAATCCGACCGGGTCCGGCATGTCGGTGTCTCCCTCAGGATGACCGCTGGCCAGGTAGTGGCCGGGTCCCTGGACGGCGAACCCCATGAGGTCGATCGCCGGGCCGACGTGGGTCGGGACGGTCGCCTCCCGGGTGGGGCGGTCCGGCGCGGGCAGCGTGTACAGGCCCGCGTGCGTGGCCACCAGGACCTCGCCGGACTCCGGGTCCACCCCGGCGCCGTGCACGTGCTGGGCCTCCGCGGGCAGGGGACCCCACGGCGGCGCCGGTGCCGTCCCCGGCTCCCGCCTGGGCGCTGTCCCCGGCACCGTCGGAGCACGCGGAGGTGAGGGCGATCAGCCCCAGGGCGACCATCGCGGTGAGGGCCCGTGTGCGTGTCGTGTCGTTCATGTCGCTCCCTCTCGGTTCGACCTCGGTCCACGTCGGGGCGCACCGCCCCGTGGACCTCAGTGCCCCGAGTGGGCCTCCTCCTCGGTGGCCTCGGCGCCGTCCTCGTCACCGGAGTCCTCGACGCCCAGCATCTCGTTCATCTGCCGGATCTCGCCCTCCTGGGCGTCGATGATCTCCTGGGCCAGCTCGCGGGCCTCGGGGTTGATCCCACTGTCGAGCTCGGTACGGGCCATGTCCACGGCGCCCTCGTGGTGCAGCACCATGAACTCCAGGAAGAGGGTGTCGAACCGCTCGCCCTCGGCGCCCTCCAGCTCGGTCATCTGCTCCTCGGTGAGCATGCCGTCCATGTCGGAGTGGTCCATCTCGGACTCGCGGTCGGCGCCCCAGGAGTCGAGCAGCGTCTCCATCTGCTCGATCTCGGGCCCCTGGGCGTCGCGGATCTCCACCGCGAGCTGCCTGACCTCGTCGCCCGCACGGGTGTCGGCCAGGTCGGCCATGGTGACGGCCTGCTCGTGGTGGGGGATCATCATCTGCGCGAACATCACGTCCGCGTCGTTGGACTCCGCCACCTGCTCCTCGCTCTCCGAGGTGGTGTCGGCGGCGTCGTCGCCCCCGTCGCCGCAGGCGGTGGCGAACAGTGCGGTGGCGAGTGCGGCGGCGGCCGCACCGAGGGCTCGCTTCTTCAGGGCACGCTGGTACGGGGTCATGTCGACCCTTCCTCTCGATGGTCTCCTCGCCGCGCGGGAACCGGGTCCGGCGCGGCCGTCGGTGGCGCGTGGGCGCGGAGCCGACACGGGCCGGGTCCGCGCGGGCATCTAGACGCGCAGCACCTGGAGACGAGCGAGAGAGGGTTGGTCGGGGGTGGGGAAGGGCGGCAGGGGTGCCCGCCGGAACGGGGCCACGGGGTCGGCCGGCGCCCCCGGCCAGCGCGTGAAGGCGACCGCGGCGACTCCCAGCAGCGCGACCACGAAGGATCCGAGGGTGAGGCAGACCGAGGTCGGGTCCAGTTCGGGCAGCGCCGACGCGCTCTCGGAGGACGGGGTGGCGATGCTCGCGGCGACGCGTTCGAGCGTGCCGCCGTGGTCGTCCGTGGCGGTGTACAGGGACTCCGCGTGCGGGGCCTGTGTGGGCTGGGCCTGTTGGGCGGAGCCGGTCGAGGCGTGCGCCTCGTGCTGGAGGTGGCCCAGGGTGTGCATGGCCGAGAACCCGAAAAGCAGCGCGGCGATCAGCAGGACCCGCGTCCAGGCGAGACCCGTGCGGCTGCTCGGTTCCGACGGCGACATGTGCGCCAGCATACCCCTACCCCGGTGGGGTAGGTGGTCGGGTCCCGTGAACGGTTCGGGGAGGTCTCGCCGTGCACG
Source organism: Nocardiopsis eucommiae (assembly GCA_018388625.1). Classification (GTDB taxonomy): domain Bacteria; phylum Actinomycetota; class Actinomycetes; order Streptosporangiales; family Streptosporangiaceae; genus Nocardiopsis; species Nocardiopsis eucommiae. Next base: position 1,308,487 of record CP074402.1, read on the forward strand.
CCGAGGGGCCCGGCACGCACCCGTGCCGGGCCCTCGGCGGCGCCTCTAGGGCAGGTACGCCGGTTTGCTGGCGCGGCTCTCGTGGTGCAGCCGGTGCACAGCGGTCACGTGGTACGTGGTGTCGGCGGACCCGGGAACCGTGTAGGTCGCGGTGCCGTCGTCGCCCGCGCGCACGGTGCCGAGCAGGTTGCGCGGGTCCTCGATGCCGCAGGGCGCCTGCCCCCTGACGGGCGGCCCGTCGAAGGCGTACACCGCGTAGTACGCGGGTGCCTCACCCGGTCCGGGTGCGATCTCCAGGGTCCCCCGCCGTCGGCGGTCACCTTGGGCGGGGCCGGGACGGTGCCGCCCAGGTCCTCCTTGACCGGGACCAGCGCCGGGCTGGAGTAGTGGTCCTCGACCAGGATCCCCATGGCCTCCCGCGCGTTGGTGCGCAGCGAGGTCGCGCTGAAGTAGACGTCCCCCTGGACCCCGGGGTGGTCGCGGTTGAAGTCCAGGTGCGAGGAGAGTTCGTTCGGGTCCTGCCAGGCGCCCGCGTTGCCGACCTTGTAGGCGGCCTGCCCGATGTACAGGTGGGTGCCGGTGCCCTCGGCGACCTCCTCCCACCAGGGGACGAGGACGGAGTAGTCCGCGACCGGCAGCCCGATCTCCCAGTAGACCTGCGGGTTGATGTAGTCGAGCCAGCCCTCCAGCACCCACTTGCGGCTGTCCGCGAACTGGTTGTCGTAGGACTGCGAGCCGTTGGTGTCCGAGCCGTTCGGGTCGGTGCCGGAGTTGCGCCAGATACCGAACGGGCTGATGCCGAACTTCACGTACGGCTTGACCGAGTTCACCGCCTCGCTCATGCCCTGGACCATGAGGTCGACGTTGTTGCGCCGCCAGTCAGCGATGTCGTCGAACCCGGCCCCGTGCTCGGCGTAGGTGGCCTCGTCCGGGATCTCCTCGCCGGAGACGGGGTACGGGTAGAAGTAGTCGTCGAAGTGCACGCCGTCGAGGTCGTAGTTCTCGACCGAGTGCATCATCGCCTCGATCACGAACTCCCGCGCCTCGGGGACGCCCGGGTCGTAGTAGAGCTGACCGCCGTAGTCGAACACCCAGTCGGGGTTCTGGCGGGCCGGGTGGTCCTCGACCAGGGCGTTCCGGTCGTCGTGCATGGCCACCCGGTACGGGTTGTACCACGCGTGGAACTCCAGGTTGCGGGCGTGCGCCTCCTCGACCGCGAACTCCAGCGGGTCGTACCCGGGATCGCCGCCCTGCTCACCGGTCAGCCACTCGGACCAGGGTTCGTACGGTGACGGCCAGAACGCGTCGGCGGTGGGCCTGATCTGCACGAACACGGCGTTGAGCCCGTTGTCGACGGCCTCGTCGTACAGGTCGGTCAGGTCGGCCTGCTGCTGTTCCGGGGTCTGGCCCTGCTCGGTGGGCCAGTCGATGTTGTGGACCCCGGCGATCCACTCGGCCCGCATCTGGTGCTTGGGCGGGGCCTCGGGGTCGGTCTCACAGGGCTGTCGGTGCACCGGTTCCGGTGCGGCGGCCGCGTGCGGGGCGTGGAACAGCGCCGCGGTCAGCACCGTGGCGAGGGCTCCCGCGAGGAAGGCGGTCCGGGGGCGTGGTGCGGCGGTGCGGGGGAACGGAGCCGAGGTCTCGCGGTGTCGGGAGGGTCGGTTCCGGTTCGGGTACGCCAAGGTTGCTCCTTCAGGCCTGCGCCGCATGCTCGGGGCCGCGGGGCGCCCCCGTCGGGCGCTCCTGCGGGTGTCCGTGTGCGACGGTCAGCTCGGGCTTAGGAGAAAACCTTCACGATTTGCCCGCCGAATGCAACACTCCTACGCGAGGTTGCGACAGATGGGTGAAATGAGAGCTTTTTCGTGGAAATCCCGACTTGGAGGGTTTTAGACCCCGTCGGCCCCTGCGGCTAGGGAGTGTCCAGCGGTGAGGTGAGGAGGAGCCCCGCGCCGGTGGCGGTACCCCCGCCGACGCCGTTCAAGGCCAGGTCCTGGAGCACCTCGCTGTCCCGGACCACGGCCTCCCCGGTGAAGTGGTGGCGCGCGGGTCGGCCACCGAGGCGCTTCCACTGCGCGGACGTCACCTGGAGGGCCTCACCCAGCTTGAGGTCCAGCCACGCCTCGAACTCCTCCTCCGGCAGCGCGACCTTCTTCGTGCGCGGCTTTCCGCCCTCCTCGGCGGGGGCCACCTCGCGCTGCGCCGTCGGAGCGGTGACCAGTTCCCAACGGACAGTCTCCCCTCCACGTGCCGGGTCATCGGCTGGATCGAGGCCGAGACCGCGCCGGGGACCTTGCCCCAGGCGGGTGCGGTGTCGGAGCTGACCACCAGCATGGTGGGGGACTGACGCACCCAGAGAACGCGCGCGTCGGTGTCGGGCGAGGGGTCCAGTGCCCTGCGCACGGCCTTGCCCATCACCGCCCACTGGTCCATTCCGGCGCTGCGCTGGGGGTTGAGACTGATGCGGGACAGGTACAAGGAGATCCGATCCGGGTCGTGCCCTGGCGGCGGTGTGCGGGCGCGGGACCGCGCCGAGGATCTCAGCCTACGAGGGGCGGGCGCCTGGTCAGCCCAGGGACGGACCGGGCACCCACCCCCGGGGTCACGCCCAGGTCATGTGGAGGGCGTGCTCGAAGTCCGTGTACCCGGCCCGCCGGAACGCGCCGGCCATCGGCGCGTTGCCCACGTCGGTCGCGGCCCTGATCCGGGGAACGCCCTGGTCGGCCAGGACACGGGTGCCCTCGGCCAGGAGGTCGTCGACGTAGCCGTGGCCCCGGTGCTCCGGCAGGACCGCCAGGTAGCCGATCACCGGGTTGTAGTGGTTGCGGCCGGGCGTGACGAACCCGACCGGCGCGCCGTCCGACAGGGTCGCGATCCGCCACCAGTCCGGGGGACTGACGTACCGTCCCAACTCCCGCGCGAAGTGGTGCTCGGCCTCCTCACGCGGTGTGCGGCGGGACAGGTTCTCCCGGCTGTGCGCGTCCAGGGTGCCCTCCAGGACCCGGGTCATCAGACCCAGCAGCTCCTGGGTGTCCCGGGGACGGCGGAAGGACAGGCCTGCGCTCGGCGGTGCGATCGGGGTTCCGGGGAGCCACTCCAGGCGCAGGCGCTCCACGAAGAGGCGGGAGCCGAGCCGTTCCAGGGCGGCCAACCGCTCCCGGGCCGGGCGGGCGGTCTCCGGACGTGCGGCCCAGGCGGCGGGCACGTAGCGGACGTGGTCCGGCGGGACCGCCCCCGGCGGCAGCACCCGGGGAGGGCGGCGCGCAACAGCCGTTCCAGGGTGTCCACACGGTCGTCGGAGGCGTCGTCCACGTCGAGGACGTCCAACAGGAAGGGGCGTCGTCCTCCGAGGACGCCCACCAGGCGGCCCGGGCGACGAGGCGGTCGCCGCGCAGCGCGACCCACATCCACTCCGGGCGGCGCCGACCGGAGTGGATGTCGTCGGCGAGCTCGTGGTTGAGGGTGTAGGGGAGTCGGTTGAAGAGGTCCAGCTCCGCGCACCCCGTGATCGGGCGCAGGGTGAGGCCGTGGTGTTCGGTGGTCAAAGCACACTCCGGTGGGAGGGCGCCCGAGGGGTCAGCGGTGCTCCGCCGGTCGGTGGGACTCGGGCGCGGTGGGGGTGACGGGAACATGCATCGCGTTATCCCTCCCTTTCCGTGAACGTGTTCCGGCACGGTGCCGGGCCCCCTTCCTATCGGACCCGGCGCCGTACCGCACGTGAGATTCGACCGGTCGCCCTAGGAGAGGGCCTCCCCGATGCGCGGGGCCAGGTGCTCCAGCGCGTAGGGGACGGACAGCACCGAGTTGTAGGTGACCGCGCCGCGCTCGTGCAGGGAGGTGGTGACGACGGCGTCCTCGCGCACCACGTCCAGGGACTCGAACACGCTGGCCCCCTCGGTGATGTCGAAGTCCTCGTCGTCGCTCATCACCAGCAGGAGGTCGCCGTCGAGCAGGTCCACCCGCTCGGTGGACAGTTCCACGAAGAAGTCGTCCCCGGTGTCCCGCTCGCTGATCGACTCGGGGATGGTGAAGCCCAGCGACATGAGGAACCGGCCGCGGGCGTCGCCGGGCAGGTAGGCGCCGTACCTGCCGTCGTAGGGCAGGACGGCGGTCCCGTCGAGGCCCTCGAACTCGGGGTGGTCGGCGCGCGCCTGCTCGAAGAGCTCGTCGGTGGCCGCGTTGAGGGCGGCGCCCTCCTCGGGGCGTCCGAGCGCGGTGGCGATGATCTCCGTGGCCTCGTCGCGGGGCACGGTGTACGCGGCGACACCCTCGGGGCGGGCGATCACGGGCGCGATCTGGGAGAGGGTCTCGTAGGTGCTCGCGTCGAACCCGGCGGAGACACCGATGATGAGGTCGGGTTCGAGGCTGGCGACCTGCTCGAAGTTGGGCTCGGAGTCGGAGTCGATCCGGGTCAGTTCCGCGTCGCCGACCAGCTCGTCGGTCCACGGGCCGAGACCGGACTCGTAGAACGTGTAGCCGGTGTTGCCGACCGGCACGAGGTCCAGGGCCAGGACGGCGTCGGCGTCGGTGACACCGAGGGTGACCACGCGGGTGGGCTCCTCCTCGACGGTGGTGCTGCCGAACTCGTGCTCGATGGTCACCGGGAAGGCGCCCTCCCCGCTCCGGGACGCGGCGTCGTTCCCGGGAGAGTCGTCGGAGGTCCCGCACGCGGTGAGGGGCAGGAGGAGGACCAGGGCGCACGCGAGCGTGCGTGGGATGGGACCGGGGGACATGAGACTCCGTTCGGCTTAGGTGAGGCTCGCCTACCTTATCCCTGCTGGTCACCCTCGTACCGGTTCGGGGTGGTTGACAGGGCGACTCCGGTGCCTCACCCTCGCTCCTATGGGAACCCCCTTGTCGAGTCGCCCGACCGCCCGCCGGTCCGCGCGGGCCCGTCGCGGAACGCCGGGTCTGATCCTGCGCCGTGGCCGTCTGGGTTCCCCTCCGCACTGCTGACCCTCCGGGCCCCTCGGGGCCCGTGACGCCGGTGCGTCGATCCCTCCTTCCGTGGGTAGGTGCCGAACAGCCGTGATCACCCACAGTGACCTTGCGCGATCCGCTTTGCCGTTATTTCCGACCAGAAAGGCAGGAATCATGACTCCGACCGCCGCTCCCGAGGCCGTCCGGACCCTCCGGGAGAGCTCCGCCGTGGACACCGCCCTGGTCGAGGGGCCGCGCACGCTGCGCCGCCTTCCCGAGGGCGCCGTCTCCCGTCCCTACGAACGCTTCGAGGTCCGCCCCCTGGGGGCGCTCATCGGCGCGGAGATCCACGGGATCGACCTCCGCGACGAGATCGACGAGGAGCTGCGCGCCGAGCTCAACCGCGCGCTCCTGGAGTTCAAGGTGATCTTCTTCCGCGACCAGCCCATCGACTCCGTCCGCCAGCAGGAGATCGCCCGCCTGTGGGGCGACCTGGAGACGAACCCGTTCATCGAGCGGGGCGACGACGCGCACGTCGCCCGGTTCGCCAAGGGCGAGGCCCCGCCCAGCTACGAGAACGTCTGGCACACCGACGTCACCTGGCGCGAGGCGCCCGCCCTCGGCGCCATCCTGCGCCTGGTGGAGGTCCCGCCGGTGGGCGGCGACACCATGTGGGCGGACATGGCCGCCGCCTACGACAACCTGCCCGACGACGTGAAGAAGCGCATCGAGGGGCGCACCGCCGTGCACGACGTGATCCCCGGGTTCGTCCGGTTCCTGGATGAGGAGCGCCTGCTGGAGTGGCAGGACCGCTTCCCGCCGGTCGAGCACCCCGTGGTGCGGGTCCACCCCGAGACCGGCCGCCGCACCCTGTTCGTGAACGTCTCCTTCACCACCCGCATCGTCGGGATGGAGAAGGGGAGAGCGACGCCCTGCTGCGCTACCTCTTCCAGCAGGCGCACACCCCCGAGTACCAGGTGCGCTTCCGGTGGGAGCGGAACTCGGTCGCGTTCTGGGACAACCGCGCCACCCAGCACTACGCGGTGAACGACTACCACCCGCACCCGCGCGTGGCCGAGCGCGTCGCGATCGTCGGCGACCGCCCCTTCTGACCCAGCACTGCCGCCTGACCCCGCGCGGGCCCCGGTCCTTCCGGGGCCCGCACCGGAGTGACGGTTGACCTCGACTCTGGTTGAGGTCCTAGCGTGGAACCGTCGGCATCCTCCACGGAAGGGCCCACCATGCGACGCACGGCGATCAATCCCTGGACCTACCCGGAGGGCATGGACCAGGGGATCCTTGTCGAGGGACACCAGCGGCTGCTCTTCGTCAGCGGGCAGTGCTCCGTCTCCGCCACGGGGGAGTCACTGCACCCGGGGGACATGGCCGCCCAGACGGCGGCGGCCCTCGACAACGTCGAGACGGTGCTGCGCGCGGCGGGCATGGGCCCGGCCGACATCGTGCGGATGAACACCTACGTCACCGACGTCGACACCTTCTTCGCCGAGGCCGGGGAGATGATGGCCGAGCGCCTGGGCGCCTACGACATCCGTCCTCCCGGGGTCTGCGCCGAGGTCACCCGCCTGGGCCGTCCCGAACTCCTCGTGGAGCTGGAGGCCTTCGCCGCGAACTGACCGGCAGGCTCGCGGGTGTGAAGAGGAACCGCGCGGCCGGGCGATCGCCGAGTTCGTCTCCGACGCCCCCGTGGCGGCGGAACCGAGTTCGAGTCGCCGTCGGGACGGCCGCCCCCAGCGGCGGCCCCGACGCCCGCGAACTCAGGCCGCGGGGCTCGGTCCGTCCTCACGGGCGACCGGAGCGGCCGACTCCCCGGGGGCGTCGGGCGCGTCGGCGTCCGCCGAGGGCGCGTCGTCCGGGTGCCGGCGCGACAGCAGGTAGCCGAGTCCCAGCACGATGCCCGTGCCGATCGCCGTGTACCAGGTGAACCCGATCAGCCCCGGCTGGAAGAGGAACAGCCAGGACATGGTCGCAACCGCCGCGCCGAAGGCCAGGATCGCGTCGGTCTGCCGTGCCCGGCGCACCCACAGCCCCAGGAAGAACGCGCCGAGCAGGCCGCCGTAGGTCAGGCTCGCCACGGACAACCCCAGTTCGACCACCGGGTTGTCGGTGCCGGTGAAGAACGCCGCCACCACGACGAACACCAGCCCCCAACCGAGCGTGAACAGTCGGCTCAGCCGCAGGGCCCGGGCGTCGGGCAGGCTCCGGCGGGAGAACTGCTGGTAGAGGTCGGCCATGGTCGAGGAGGAGAGCGCCGACAGCGACGAGGACAGGGTGCTCATCGCGGCCGCCATGATCCCGGCCAGCAGCAGCCCCGCCACCCCGGGGGCAGGCCCTCGACGATGAACACGGGGAAGAGCTCGTCGGAGGTGCCGAGTCCGAGCTGGGCCACCGTGGCCGCCTCGAAGTACGAGTACAGGGCCAGGCCCACGGTCAGGAACAGCGCGAACTGGAGGAACACCACCACGCCGCTGACGATCACCGCCTTCTGGGCGTCCCGCAGGCTCCGACATCCCAGCAGGCGCTGCACGACGATCTGGTCGGCCCCGTGCGAGGCCGTGGACAGCAGGGCGCCGCCCACCAGGGCCGTGACCGTGGCGTAGGGAGCGGAGACCGGGTTCGAGGTGAGGTCCAGGAACTGGGTCTTCCCGGCGTCGGCCGCCACCGCCAGGAAGTTCACGTCCAGGCTGGAGGCGATCACGACCAACGAGACCACGCCGCCCACCACGTACACGCCCATCTGGAGCACGTCCACCCAGACCACGGCCCTGATCCCGCCCACCAGGGTGTAGAGGATCGTGACCACGCCGAGGACCGCCACGATCACGAAGTACGAGGCGTCCAGCCCGAGGGAGTCCAGGATGATCTTCATGGGGATGGCCGCCGCGAACAGCCGGACCCCGTCGGCGAGCAGACGGGTGAACAGGAACGTGACCGCGGCGGTGCTCTGCATGCCCCGCCCGAACCGGAGCCCCAGGTAGGCGTAGGCGGTGGTCATCTCGCCCCGGTAGTAGCGGGGAGCAGCAGGAACGCCACGACCACGCGCCCGATCAGGTAGCCCACCGCCACCTGGAGGAACGTGACGTTGCCGAGGTAGGCCACCCCGGGGACGCTGATCACGGTCAGGGCGCTCGTCTCGGTCGCCACCACCGACAGGCACACCGCCCACCAGGGCAGCTGTCGGCTGCCGATGAAGTAGTCCCGGACGTCGCGCTGGCGCCCGGACAGGCGCAGCCCCAGCCAGGCCGAGGCCAGCAGGTACACCGCGATGACGACGAGGTCGATGGTCTGCACTGCGTCCTCCTGGGGGTTCCTGGGGGCTTCGGGCGCGCGGGGCTCAGCCGCCCGGTGCCTCCACGTGGAGGCGACGCGGGGCGGCGACGGCGGGCTCGGGCAGGCGCACCGGTCGGCCGCCCGGGGTAATCCGCCCGGCCACCGGGGCCCGGCGGGCACCCGTGCAGTCCGGGACCGACCCGGCCAGCCCGTGCCAGCTCAGGAACCCGATCAGCGCGAACAGGTACGCCTCCTTGGCGTCTCCGTCGAGGCCGACCCGTTCCGTGGTGTCCAGCCGCGCGGGGGACAGGCGCGCGGCCAGCCGTTCCATGAGTACCGGGTTGCGGGTGCCGCCGCCGGAGGCGAGCACCTCCGTGACCCCGAAGGGTTCCAGGGCTTCCGCGACGGTGACGGCGGTGAGCTCCACGAGCGTCGCGAGCAGGTCGCCGTCGGTGAGCTGGGCCCCGTCCGAGGGACGCCCGACGTACCCGAGCGCCTCCTCCAGGTAGTCGGGCCCGAACAGTTCCACCCCGGTCGTCTTGGGCGCGGGCAACCGGTAGTAGGGCTCGGCCAGCAGGTGTTCCAGCAGGCCGGGGTCGGGGCGCCCGGTCCGGGCCAGTGCGCCGTCGACGTCGAGGTCGGCCCGCCCGTCCGTGACCAGGCGCACGGCTGAGTCGATCAGCGCGTTGGCGGGCCCGGTGTCGAAGGCGCGGGGCGGCAGCCCGTCGCGCACCACGGTCACGTTGGCGATGCCGCCGAGGTTGAGCGCCGCGGTGGGCTCGTCGCGGCCCCCGAGCAGCAACAGGTCCAGGGTGCTCGCCAGCGGGGCGCCCTGGCCTCCGGCGGCCACGTCGGCCACGCGCAGGTCCGACACCACGGGCAGCCCGGTGGCCTCCGCGATCCATGCGGGCTGGCCGAGCTGGAGGGTGCCGAGCACGGTGGTGCCCTCGGTCCAGTGGAAGAGGGTCTGACCGTGCGAGGCGACCAGGTCGGCCCGGCCGTCCGCGAACTCCTCGATCCCCCTCCGTGCCGCCGCCGCGAACTCCTGGCCGATCCGGGTGTCCAGCTGGCAGACGGTCTCCATCGTGGTGGCGGCGGGCGGCAGGGCGCCACGGATCGCCTCGCGCAGGGAGTCGGAGTAGGGGGTGGTGCCGAACCCCAGGGGGCCAGCCGGAGCAGGGAACCGTCCTCCTCCAGTTCGAGGCGGGCGGCGGCGACGTCGATCCCGTCCGCCGAGGTCCCGGAGGACACACCGATGACGATCATGCGGCTCCTGAGGCAGGGGTGCAGGGGGCGGGCGGGAGCCCGTCCGAGGAAGGTACCCCGCGCGCCCCGTCCCGTCACCCGGGCGGGGGCCTCCGTCCGGCCCGGACGGGGAGCTCCGTCCGGGGCGGACCCGGCGGCTCAGCGGCGTCTGCGGGGTGAGCTGCTCCCGAACCCGGCCAGGTGCAGGGCGAGGAAGAGCAGTCCGGTCAGGGCGAGGGTGGTCGTCGTCACGATCCCCTCGATGTTCAGACCGAGGATCTCGAAGAGGACGGCGATGCCGAACAGCACTGCGGCGACGGTGGCGAACACTGTGCCTCCAGGGGGCGTGCGGGCACTGGCTTGGTGGGGGTGTACCCCTGATCCGTCGCGTGAACCGCCGAGAACCCGCCCTGGCCACGGGCGTGGTCAGAGCACCAGTTTGCATGTTCATACATTTAGGCGCATACTTTTTGCATGTCCAAGGTGCTCACTTCCCTGCCTGTCGGTGAACGTGTCGGAATCGCCTTCTCCGGAGGCCTCGACACGTCCGTAGCGGTCGCGTGGATGCGCGAGAAGGGCGCGGTCCCCTGCGCCTACACCGCCGACATCGGCCAGTACGACGAACCCGACATCGCCTCGGTGCCGGCTCGTGCCACTGACTACGGCGCGGAGATCGGGCGCCTGGTCGACTGTCGCGAGGCCCTCGTGGAGGAGGGGCTCGCCGCCCTCGCCTGCGGGGCGTTCCACATCCGCTCCGCCGGTCGGGTCTACTTCAACACCACTCCGATCGGCCGCGCCGTCACCGGCACCCTGCTGGTCCGCGCCATGCTGGAGGACGGCGTCCAGATCTGGGGCGACGGCTCCACCTACAAGGGCAACGACATCGAGCGGTTCTACCGCTACGGTCTGCTCGCCAACCCCTCCCTGCGGATCTACAAGCCGTGGCTCGACGCCGACTTCGTCACCGAGCTCGGCGGCCGCAAGGAGATGTCCGAGTGGCTGCAGGAGCGGGACCTGCCCTACCGCGACAGCACCGAGAAGGCCTACTCCACCGACGCCAACATCTGGGGCGCCACCCACGAGGCCAAGGCGCTCGAACACCTCGACACCGGCATCGAGATCGTCGACCCCATCATGGGCGTCCGCTTCTGGGACCCCGAGGTCGAGATCGCCGCCGAGGACGTGACGATCGGCTTCGAGAAGGGCCGCCCGGTCACCATCAACGGCCGGACCTTCGCCAACTCCGTCGAGCTGGTCCTGGAGGCCAACTCCATCGGCGGCCGCCACGGCATGGGCATGTCCGACCAGATCGAGAACCGGGTGATCGAGGCCAAGAGCCGGGGCATCTACGAGGCCCCCGGCATGGCGCTGCTGTTCGCCGCCTACGAGCGCCTGGTCAACGCCATCCACAACGAGGACACCCTCGCCACCTACCACAACGAGGGCCGTCGCCTCGGCCGCCTCATGTACGAGGGCCGCTGGCTGGAGCCCCAGGCGCTCATGCAGCGTGAGGCCCTCCAGCGCTGGGTCGGCACCGCCGTCACCGGCGAGGTGACCCTGCGTCTGCGTCGCGGCGACGACTACTCGATCATGGACACCACCGGAGCGGCGTTCAGCTACCACCCGGACAAGCTGTCCATGGAGCGCACCGAGGACTCCGCGTTCGGGCCCAGCGACCGCATCGGCCAGCTGACCATGCGCAACCTGGACATCGCGGACTCCCGCGCCAAGCTGGAGGAGTACGCGGCCCTCGGCATGGTCGGGGACAGCTCGCACCCGACCTCGATCGGCGCCGCGCAGGCGGCCTCCACCGGCCTGATCGGCGCGATGCCCGAGGGCGGCGCCGAGACCATCGCCTCGCGCGGTCAGGGCTCCGAGGACGACCTGCTCGACTACGCGGCCATGGAGGCCGGTACCGACTAGGACACAGTCGACCGAACACCCGACCCCACAGCGGGTCCAGGCCCCTCTCCGACGGAGAGGGGCCTTTCGTCGTTCCGGGGCGCTACAGCGGATCGACTCCATCATTTGACTAATTCCAGAAAAGGCGGCAGACTCCGGACCATGCCAACCTCTCCGGATTTCGAGCACATGCTGCGCGAGTCCGCTCTGAGGGTGACGAGCCCGCGGTTAGCTGTCCTCTCCGTCGTGCACGAGCACCCACACGCGGACACGGAGTCGATCATCGACCACGTGCGTGCGGAACTCGGCGCGGTGTCCGTCCAGGCCGTCTACGACGTGCTCAAGGCACTGACCGGCGCTGGCCTGGTGAGACGTATCCAGCCACAGGGCTCCGTGGCCCGCTACGAGACGAGGGTGGGAGACAACCACCACCACGTCGTGTGCAGGTCCTGCGGCGCCATCGCGGACGTGGACTGTGCGGTCGGCCACGCGCCGTGCCTCACCGCGTCCGCTGACCACGGCTTCTCGATCGACGAGGCCGAGGTCGTCTACTGGGGCCAGTGCGCCGAGTGCTACGGCGCGCGGAGCTCCTGAACCACAAAGTTCACCTCTTCCCGTAAGGAAGTCGATGTCTGAAAACAACGAGGTCGTTGCCCCCACCCCGCAGCAGACCGGAGGCTGCCCCGTCGCGCACGGTGGCGGGCTCACGCACCCCACCCAGGGGGACGGCAACCGCGAGTGGTGGCCCAACCAGCTCAACCTGAGGATCCTCGCCAAGAACACCCCCGTGTCGAACCCGCTCGGTGAGGGCTTCGACTACGCGAAGGCCTTCGAGGCCCTCGACCTGGACGCCGTGAAGGCCGACATCGCGGCCCTCCTCACGGACTCGCAGGACTGGTGGCCCGCCGACTTCGGTCACTACGGCCCGCTCATGATCCGCATGGCCTGGCACAGCGCGGGCACCTACCGCTCCCACGACGGCCGCGGTGGCGGCAGCGCCGGTCAGCAGCGCTTCGCCCCCTCAACAGCTGGCCCGACAACGGCAACCTGGACAAGGCCCGCCGTCTGCTGTGGCCCGTGAAGAAGAAGTACGGCCAGAACATCTCCTGGGCCGACCTCTTCATCCTCACCGGCAACGTCGCCCTGGAGTCGATGGGCTTCGAGACCTTCGGCTTCGGCGGTGGCCGCGAGGACGTGTGGGAGCCGGAGGCCGACGTCTACTGGGGCCCCGAGACCACCTGGCTCGACGACCAGCGCTACACCGGCGACCGCGACCTGGAGAAGCCGCTGGCCGCCGTCCAGATGGGCCTCATCTACGTCAACCCCGAGGGCCCGAACGGCAACCCGGACCCGCTGGCCGCCGCCCGCGACATCCGTGAGACCTTCGGCCGCATGGGGATGAACGACGAGGAGACCGTCGCCCTCATCGCCGGTGGCCACACCTTCGGCAAGACGCACGGCGCCGCCCCGGACAGCAACCTGGAGGCCGAGCCCGAGCGCGCCGGTCTGGAGATGCAGGGTCTGGGCTGGAAGAACAACCACGGCACCGGCAAGGGCGGCGACGCCATCACGTCGGGCCTGGAGGTCACCTGGACCACCACCCCCGCCCAGTGGAGCGAGGGCTTCTTCAAGAACCTCTTCGAGTTCGAGTACGAGCTCACCAAGAGCCCGGCCGGCGCCCACCAGTGGATCGCCAAGGACGCCGAGGAGATCATCCCCGACGCCCACGTCCCCGGCAAGAAGCACAAGCCGACCATGCTCACCACCGACCTGTCGCTGCGCGTCGACCCGGTCTACGAGCAGATCTCGCGCCGCTTCTACGAGGACCACCAGGCCTTCAAGGACGCCTTCGCCCGCGCCTGGTTCAAGCTGACCCACCGCGACATGGGCCCGAAGGCCCGCTACCTCGGCTCCGAGGTCCCGGCCGAGGACCTCGTCTGGCAGGACCCGCTGCCCGCCCAGGAGGGCGAGGTCATCGGTGACGCCGAGATCGCCGCCCTGAAGGAGAGGATCGCCGAGTCCGGCCTCTCCGTGGCCGAGCTGGTCTCGACCGCGTGGGCCTCCGCCTCGACCTACCGCGACAGCGACAAGCGCGGCGGCGCCAACGGTGCCCGCGTCCGTCTGGAGCCGCAGGTCGACTGGGAGGTCAACAACCCGACCGAGCTGCGCGCCGTGCTCGCCAAGCTCCAGGGCATCGTCGACGAGTTCAACGCCTCCTCCGCGAAGAAGGTCTCCGTCGCCGACGTGATCGTCCTCGCCGGTGGTGTGGGTGTCGAGCAGGCCGCCAAGGCCGCTGGTCAGGACATCACCGTCCCGTTCACCCCGGGCCGCGTGGACGCCTCCGACGAGCACACCGACGCCGACTCCTTCGCCTACCTGGAGCCGGTCGCGGACGGTTTCCGCAACTACTACGGCAAGAGCAACCGCCTCCCCGCCGAGTACCTGCTGCTGGACCGCGCCAACCTGATCGGCCTCAGCGCTCCGGAGACCACCGTCCTGGTGGGCGGCCTGCGCGTGCTGGGCGCCAACTTCGACAACTCGGACCTGGGCGTCTTCACCGACCGGCCGGGCGCGCTGACGAACGACTTCTTCGTCAACCTGCTCGACCTGAACACCAACTGGCACGCGACCGGTGAGACCTCCGAGACCTCGGAGACCTTCGTCGCCAAGGACGCCTCCGGTGCGGTCAAGTGGACCGGCAGCCGCGTGGACCTGGTGTTCGGTTCCAACTCCGAGCTGCGCGCCGTGGCCGAGGTGTACGCCTCCGACGACGCCAAGGAGAAGTTCGTCCAGGACTTCGTCGCCGCGTGGAACAAGGTCATGAACGCCGACCGGTTCGACCTGGTCTAGTTCGACCCCGGGCGCGTCCCGAGGAGTGGCCCCGGGTGCCCGGAGTTCCCGGGGGCGGACCCCTCGGACGCCGCCCGCGTCACCGGCCCGACCCTCACCGGTCGGGCCGGTTTCCTGTGTCCGGCTCCCGCACGGGCCACTCCACGCACTCCACGCGGTCCGGTCCCGGGAGCCGCTCCCGCAGCCGCTCGGCGGCCCCGCCGCCCATGTTGACCAGGTACGCCACCCGCCCGAGGTCCAGCATCGCCGCGTCGGAGGCACTGTCCCCGTAGGCGGCCGCGACCTCCCCGAACCCCGGCCTCGGCGGCCATCGCGGGTTTGCGGGCGCCGTGGCAGTGCCGCTCCGCGACCAGACCGCCCCACGCGCGCCGGAGGGTCGAGGCCACCACGCGCACGCGGGGGTCGATCTCCCGGCACAGGGGCACCGCGAGCCGGTCCGCGCATGCGGTCACCACCGCCACGTCGTCGCCCGCTTCGAGGTGCGCGGCCAGCGCGGCGGCGCCGTCCGGTCTCAGCCGCTCCCGCACGTCCAGCTCCCGCACGTGGTCCCGGACGATTCGGTCCAGACGGGCCTCGCCCACACCGACCGTGCCCGCCCACAGCAGGAGTGATCCGGCGTGCACCCGCCAGGACGGGCGCGCGAACGCCACCGCGACCAGCGGTGACAGCGCCACCGCACCCGCCACACGCAACGGCGAGCGTGCGAGGAGGCGCAGGGTGAACCGCGTGAACGAGTCGTGGTCGATCAGGGTGTCGTCGAGGTCGAACAGTGCCCAGGCCATGGCGGGTCCTCAGAGCCAGTCGTGCTCCCGCGCGTACCGGGCCGCCTCGTGCCGGGTCCGCGTCTGCGTCTTGCGCATCGCGTTCGAGAGGTAGTTGCGCACCGTGCCCTCGGCCAGGTGCAGGCGGGCGGCGGTGTCGGCGGCCGAGTACCCGTCCCTGGTGGCGCGCAGCACGTCGATCTCCCGTTCGGTGAGCGGGCAGTCGTCGATCACGGCCAGCGCGGACACGTCCGGGTCCACCCAACGCTTGCCCCCGTGCAGGGTGCCGATCACCGACGTGATGTGCGCGGGATCGGCCGACTTGCTCACGAACCCCTGCACACCGAGCCGGAGCGCCCGGCGCAGCACACCGGGGCGGGCGTGCCGGGTCAGCATCAGGATCACCTGGTCCGGCAGCTCCCGGCGGATGCGGTCCACCGCGCCGAGCCCGTCCACACCCGGCATCTCCAGGTCGATGACGAGCACGTCGGGGCGGTGCTCCAGGGTCGCGGCCACGGCCGACTCGCCGTCGTGGGCCTCGGCCAGGACGGTGATCTCGCCCTCCAGCGGGAGCAGGGCCGCCAGCGCCTTGCGCAGCAGGGCCTCGTCGTCGGCGAGTACCACGGTGATCATCGGTCGTCCCTCCGCCCGGGGAACGCGGCGGCGGTCAGGAACCGCCCGTCCCCCTGTTCCACTGTCAGTGTTCCACCGTCCCGCTCCACGCGGTCGCGGAGGACGGCCAGCCCCCGAGCACGGGGGCCGCCTCCCCGCGCGCCCCGTCGTTCACGATGGTGATGCCGGACCCGGTGAGCGTGATCCGCACCTCCTCGGCCTGCGCGTGCCGCAGGATGTTGGTGGTCGTCTCCCGCAGGACCTGGCCGAGCGTCTCCGCCGCCCGCGTGTCCGGTTCACCCTCGCCACGGCGCACGACGCGCACGTCGATCCCGGCCGCCTCGAAGAGGTTCTTGGCGTTCTCCAACTCGGCGGACAGGTTGAGCCGCCGCTGCGCGTGGGCCAGCTCCTTGGTCTCGGTGATGGTCTCGCCCACCAGGGAGTAGACCTCGTCCAGCTCCCGCTCCACCTGGTCGGCGTCGGTGTGCACCAGCTTCCGGGCCAGCGCCACCTTCAGCTTCACCACGTGCAGCGTGTGGCCCTGGATGTCGTGCAGGTCCCCGGCGAAACGGACGCGCTCCCGGGCCACGGCCAGCTCCGCGTCGCGCTCGCGCGCCAGTTCCAGCTCCGAGACCAGTCGGGCCACCAGGTGGTTCAGCGTCGCGAAGACCACCCCCACCACGATGATGCTGGCCGACCCCACGGCGTACTCCAGCAGGGCCTCGCCCAGGTGGGGTTCGAGCAGCACCTTCAGCACGATGACACCGGTCACCAGGGCGAGCAGCCCCAGGGCCGACGGGCGCTGGTACCGGTGCGGCAGGCGCAGGACGAGGACAGTGCCCACGACGGAGACGCCGAACGGCGCCGACGCGCTGTCCAGGAAGAGGACCCCGGCGACCAGGGCGACGATGCTGGCGACCAGGCACGGGAGTAGCACGACGCGGAAGGCCCGGGCCGACCAGCCACGGACGGACAGCAGGGCCGCCAGCAACCCCAGCACCAGCACCAGGACCTGGCCCACGCTCTGGGCGTTGGTCGAGATCAGCAGGGCCCCGACCGCCGAGAGCGACCCGAACACGATGTTCGTGTTGACCGTGCGCAGCTGCCCCTGCGTCACCTCGGTGGGTTCTGACGTCATGCGGACCCTTCCGGGGAACGACTGCGTGGACCGTCCCAGTATTCTTCCGGCCCCGTCGGCCCACCAGTGACACCACGTCACCTCCTGGCCCCACGGATGTCACCGCCGGGTCGTGACACGGCCGCACTGCCGGGAATCCGCCCGCACGGCTGGAATGGGGACATGACCTCAACAGCCGCCACACCAGTCATCGACGTCGAGGGCCTGAACGTCCGCTACGGCGACTTCCACGCCGTCCGCGACCTCTCCTTCCAGGTGGGCCGGGGCGAGTTCTACGCCCTGCTCGGCACGAACGGCGCGGGCAAGACGTCCACCCTGGAGACGATCGAGGGTCACCGCGCCGCCACCTCGGGCACCGTGCGGGTGTTCGGACACGACCCGCGCGACCGACGGGCCGTGCGCCCCCGGACCGGGATCATGCTCCAGGAGAGCGGGTTCTCACCCGACCTCACCGTCAGGGAGTCGGTCCGGCTCATCGGCAGCCTCTCCGGGCGCACCGACCGGGCCGAGCGACTGCTGGACGTCGTCGGCCTCACGAAGAAGGCCGGAACGCGGGTCTCCCAGCTCTCCGGCGGTGAGAAGCGCCGCCTGGACTTCGCCACCGCCGTCTACGGCACCCCGGAACTCGTCTTCCTGGACGAGCCCACCACCGGACTGGACATCCAGTCCCGGGACGACCTCTGGGACGCCGTGGACCGACTGCGCGAGGACGGGTCCACCATCATCCTGACCACGCACTACCTGGAGGAGGCGCAGCAGCGCGCCGACCGGATCGGGCTCATGCACCGCGGGGTGTTCCACCGGGAGGGGACAGTCTCCGAGCTCACCCGGACCCTGCCCGCGACGGTCCGGTTCACCCTGGCGGCGTCCGCCCCGGAGCCGCCGCTCCCCGGCGTGCCCCAGGGCGACGGCTCCCTCCTCGTCGAGACCACCAGCCTCCAGAAGGACCTGCACGTCCTCCTGGACTGGGCCCGGGAGCACGCGGTGGAACTGGGCGACCTCCAGGCCGGGCCCACGCGGCTCGACGACGTCTTCCGCTCCATCGGCACCGAGTAACGCGGCCCCGGCCCCGTACACCCTTCACGCAAAGGAACCCACCATGCTCGCCATCGCTCGGAGTGAGCTGATCCAGATCCTCCGGAACCGGCTCGTCCTGGTCACCATGCTCCTGGTGCCCCTCGCCGGCAGTGCCTTCTACATGTACCTGCACGACCGCGCGCCCGACCTGCTGGACCTGGGCGCCGTCGCCTCGGTCCTCATGTTCCTCGTGGTGGTGATGGCCCTCTACACGACCGCCGTGACCACGCTCGCGTCGCGCCGCCAGAACCTCTTCCTCAAGCGGCTGCGCTCGACGGCCGTGGACGACGTCCGCATCCTCACGGGGCTGCTGCTCCCGGTCACCGCCGTCACCGTCGTCCAGGTCTCCGTGGTCCTGACCGTGCTGTCCGTGGTCGCGGACGCGCCCGCCCAACCCCTCCTGCTGGTGTCGGCCGTCCTGAGCACCGTGGTCATGATGCTCGGCCTCGCCCTGGCCACGGCGGGGGTCACCAACTCTCCGGAGCACGCCCAGGTCACGACGCTGCCGGTCATGATCGGCGTGCTCGCTGTCTCCGGCTGGGTGGGGTTCACGGGCACCGAGGAGCTCACCCTGGTCAAGCGCCTGCTCCCCGGAGGCTCCGCCGCCGAGCTCGTGGTCAACGCCTGGAACGGCGGCGTGGCCGTCTCCGAGTCCCTGTTCCTCCTGGCGCTCACCCTGGCGTGGGTCGTCGTGGCCGTCACCCTCGCCACCCGCGTCTTCCGTTGGGAACCGCGTCGTTGACTGACCGGAGCGCGTCACGTGGTCGGGGCGGTTCCGACATCGCCCCGCCCGACACCGCCCCGCCCGAGCCCACCCCGCACCGAACCCGAGGAGCCCGCCGTGTCCACGGAGCCCACCGTCCGCCCTCGCGGCGCCCCGACCCGTCCGGGCTGGCCCGAGGTGGTGCTCGGTCTGCTCGGTATGGCGATCAGCGTGGCCGTCCTCGTCCTCCTGGGGCCGGTGGGACCCCTGGACCTGGACCCGCTGGTCTTCGGCCTGCTCGTGTCCGCCTGGTCCGGCGTGGGCGGCCTCGCGGGGTTCGGTGTGGCCTACGCGGTGCGGGTCCGCTCCCTCGCCGTCTTCGGCATCCGGCGCACCACCTGGCGCTGGATGCTCCTCGGTGCGGGCTGGGGTGTGGTCGCGCTCGTGGCGAAGGGGCTGGTCATCCTCGCCATCACCGGCCTGACCGGGTACGACAGCAACCCGCAGGGCGTGTACTTCGACACGGCTGCCAGCGGGGCGGTCGGACTCGTCCTCACCCTCCTGTTCCTGGCCGTGCTCACCCCGATCGGTGAGGAGTTCCTGTTCCGCGGGGTCGTCACCAACGCGCTGCTGCGCTACGGCCCCTGGATCGGGGTCCTGGGGAGCTCGGCGATCTTCGCCGTCTTCCACGGCGTCAACCTCATCCTGCCCGCCGCCTTCGTGGTGGGTGTGATCGCCGCCGAGGTCATGCGCCGCAGCGGCTCGGTCTGGCCCGCCGTGGCGGTCCACTCGGTCAACAACCTGGCCCTGCCCCTGCTGGTGCTGTTCACCGGCGCCAGCCTTCCCTCCTGATCCGTCCGTGGTCCGGGTCCGTCCCGCGCCGTCAGCGCTCGTGGTCCGCGTCTCCCGCGGCGATCGCGCGGAGGAGCTCCCGTGTGACCTCCCGAAGGCGCTCGGCGTCCCCGGGATCCAGGGTGGGGAAGTCGAGCGGCAGGGACCGGCCACGGTCGATCGCCGTGAGCGGCGCCCGAGGTGGGTCGTCCACGAACCCGTGGACGGGGGCGACGGACTCCTCCACGGGGCGGGCCGCGACCCGGGCGAGCGCCCGGATCAACAGCCGTGCCGGGGCCGGGAGCGGGCCGAGATCACCGCTCCGGGTGAAGCCCGGATGGTAGAGCACGTAGGGGACCGTCTCACCGGGCCGGGCGGCGTGGGACACCCCGAGGAGGTCGTTGGCGCGCCCCGCCTGGAGCTGTGCCCGCACCGTGCCGTAGCGGTGGTCGAGCCGCAGGTCGTCCCAGTGGATGCGGCCCGCCCTGGCCCCCACACCGGCGACGTTCACGATGACCGGGCGGGCACCGCGCCGCAGCAGGGGTCCGAGCCCTTCTCCCAGCAGGAAGCGGCTGAGGTAGTAGAGGGCGAAGGTGCGCTCCAGCCCGTCCTCGGTGAGCACACGTCGCGGGCTGTGCCGGTTGGCGAACAGCACGAGCGAGTCGACGGCTTCGTGGGTCGCGACGATCCGGGCGATCGCCGACCGCGTGCCGCCGACGCTGGCCAGGTCGACCCGGACGAACTCGATCCCTCCCGCCGCGCCCGACCGGGCCCCTCCTCCAGGAGGCGCCGCCCCTTCTCCGGGTTGCTGCCGAGCGCCACCACCGAGTCACCGGACCGTGCCCGGGCCAGGGCGAACGCACGCCCCATACCGTCGGTCGCGCCGCTGACGACGATCACGCGCTGACGGCCGGTGCCACCGGGCCTCGGGGCTTTCGTGCTCATGGCTCTCCCGGTTACTTTGGGTGGGCACCTCATCATCGGTGACCCCGCGCCCACTGGGAAGAAGGCAGTCTGATGTCAGGTACGCACACGGATGTGCCCTTCATCGTCGGGACCCCGTTGCCGAACCCGGTCCCGGCGGAGGAGCACGAGCGCTGCCCGGTCACCGCCGTGCTCCGACGGGTCGGCGACAAGTGGACGGTGCTGGTGGTGGTCCTGCTGGGTCAACGCGCGCATCGGTTCAACGAACTCCACCGCGCCATCGAGGACATCAGCCAGCGGATGCTGACCCGCACCCTGCGCGGACTGGTGGAGGACGGCCTGGTGCACCGGGAGGTGTTCCCCACCGTCCCACCGAGCGTGCAGTACAGCCTCACCCCGCTGGGCCGGACGCTGCTGGAACCACTGTCCGCCCTGGCCTCCTGGGCGGTGGAACACGGTGACGAGATCGCCTCCGCCCGCCGTCCCACCTGATGATCCTCGCCCGTGTGTCGGACGCGCCGGACTCCGCCGGATCGCTGTTCCCGTCTCCCCCGTCCACCGGTTCCGGTCCGCGCAGCCCGTCGGGCCGTCGGTGTTTTGCCCGGGTCACCGCAGGTAACGGGAACAGGGAAGGACGAACGGCCACCCGAAGGACACCCGAACCGACGGGAGATGAGAACGATGCCCGGTGTGGACGAACTGCCGGACACTCTGCGCAGGTCGCCGAGGAAGGCGCAGCGCACGTGGATCGAGGCGCATGACAACGCGGTCGACGAGTACGGCGAGGGGGAGCGGGCCCACCGGGTCGCCTTCGCCGCCGTCAAGCGCAGGTTCGAGAAGGTCGGGGACCGTTGGGAGCCCAAGGAGGGCAACGGGAGCGGGCCCTCGGACGAGCAGGCGAGGAACCCCAGGGCCGGGCGGCGGCCCGGAGCCGACCGGCCGACGGCCGGGGGCGTCGACGCCAACGCCACCAAGGGCCACCTCTACAAGCGGGCCCGCCAGCTCGACATCCACGGCCGCTCCACCATGACCAAGGACGAGCTGGTCGAGGCGCTGCGCAAGGAGAGCGACCGGCGCACCTCGGGGAGCGGACGATCCCCACGGAGCCGCTCCCGCTGAACCGGCCGCGACCGGCACGCTCGGAGCTCCGGGCGTGCCGGTTCCCGGTGCCTAGCTGCCCTGGATCTCCCCGCCGACCGGGGTCAGGGTCTCGCCGGTGTAGTAGGACGAGAGCCTCTCACTGGCGAAGAACACGTAGGACGGCGCGATCTCGTCCGGGTCGGCCGCCCGACCCATCGGTGCCTGTTGACCGAACCCCTCGGTTCCCCTCTTCCCGAGGGTGGCCGGGATCAACGGGGTCCAGACCGGACCCGGGGCCACGCAGTTGACCCTGATCCCCTGGTCCATGAGCAGCTGGGAGAGCGACACGGAGAGGTTCATGACGGCCGACTTGCTCGACGCGTAGTCGATCAGCGACGTGTTGCCCCGCAGACCGTTGATCGACCCGGTGATGATGATGGAACCACCCTCGGACATGTGCGGCAGCGCCTCGCGGACGGTCCAGAACACCCCCATCACGTTCACGTCGAAGGTCCGGCGCAGCTGCTCCGTGGTCAGGTCCGTGAAGTCGTCCACCGGGGTCTGTGTGGCGGCGTGCTCCACGAGGACGTCGATCCCGCCGAGCTCCTCCACCGCCCGTCCGACCAGGTGCGCGCACGCGGACTCGTCGGCCAGGTCTCCCCGCACGCCCACGGCCCGGCGACCCTGCGCCTGGACCAGGTCCGCGGTGTGCTGGGCCTCGGCGTCCTCGCTGAGGTAGCCGAAGACCACGTCGGCGCCCTCCTTGGCGAAGGCCACCGCCACGGCCCGGCCGATCCCGGAGTCGCCGCCGGTGATCAGGGCGCGCCTTCCCTTGAGCAGGTCCCTGCCCTCGTAGTCGCGCATCTCGTCCCTGGGCCGGGGCTCCATCGGTTCGGTCCGACCGGGGTGGGGCTGGCTCTGCGCTGGTGGTTGTCGGTCGTCCATGGCGATCCTCCCCTTCAGTGGGCCTTCCCTGACCGCCCTGCCCGACGTGCGGAACCCCTACACGTCGGGGGAGTACAGGACGACTTTCCGCTTGACGGAGTTTCCGTAGAGGCCACACGGGTCAGGGCCAGGGGTGGAGGAGGGATCCATGAGAATCGGCTACAAGCTCTTCGCCGAGGGCTACGGGCCCCGGGAGATCGTGGACCAGGCCGTGCGCGCCGAGCGGGCCGGGTTCGACTTCGTCGAGGTCAGCGACCACTTCCACCCCTGGCTGTTCAGCCACGGGCACTCCGGGTTCGTGTGGTCCATGCTGGCGGCCATCGCGGAACGCACCGGTCGGATCGAGATCGCCACCGGCGTGACCTGCCCGTTCCTGCGCGTTCACCCGGCGATCGTCGCGCAGGCGGCGGCGACCACGGCGATCCTCTCGGAGGGTCGCTTCACCCTCGGCGTGGGCGCGGGGGAGCGCCTCAACGAACACGTGGTGGGCCGGGGATGGCCCGACGTGACCGTGCGCCACGAGATGCTGGTCGAGGCCGTGGAGATCATGCGTCTGCTCTGGTCCGGGGGTACCACTCCTACAGGGGCGAGCACCTGGTCCTGGAGGACGCGCGGGTCTTCGACCTCCCCAGCTCCCGCCCAGGGTGGTGATGGCCGCGGGTGGGACGCGGGCGGCGGGCCTGGCGGCCGACCACGGCGACGGCCTCTTCGCGACCGAACCCGACTCCACACTCACGGAGACCTACCGCGAACGTGGCGGCAACGGTCCCTGTTACGGAGAGGTGCCCCTGGCCTGGGCCCCCGACGACCGCGCGGCGCTGGAGTCCGCGCGGGAGCTCTTCCGGTTCGGCCTCACCGGGTGGAAGGTCCAGTCCGAGCTGCCGAACCCGGTCAACTTCGAGGCGGCGACCGCCCTGGTCAGGACCGACGACATGGCGGAGGTCTTCGGATACGGGCCCGACCCCGAACGCCACCTCGACGTGGTGCGACGGTTCGCGGAGGCGGGCTTCGACCACCTGGTGCTGACCAACGCCGGACCCGACCCGGAGGGGTTCTTCGCCTTCTTCGAGACCGAGCTGGCCGAACCGATCCGGAACCTCGCGCGGACCTAGGGCGTGACCCCGATCGGCGTGGCACACTCGTGCTCCGGGACACGGACCACGGAGGGCTCATGCCGGACCACGTCGTACTGGGCATCTGCGGCAGTCTGCGGAGGGGTCGTTCAACGCGTCCCTCCTGGACCTGGCCCCGAGGGTGGGGACACGGACCACCGTGGTCGGCGGTGACCTGGCCGGGCGCCTGCCGCTGTTCAACCCGGACGTGGAGAACGACGAGGGCTCCTGGTCGGAGACGGTCCGGGAGTTCCGCGCGCTGGCGGAACGCGCCGAGGGCGTGATCATCGCGACCCCGGAGTACGCCCACGGCCCCGCCGGGGTCACGAAGAACGCCATCGACTGGCTGGTGGGCTCCGGGGGTCTGGTGGGGCGGCCGACACTCCTGGTGAGCGCCTCCCCGGGCCAGGCTGGCGGCATGCGCGCCCACGCGCCGCTCATGCCCACACTCACGCTCCTGGGCGCGGTGCTCGTGGACTGCGTGGTGGTCTCACGGGCGGGCTCGCGGACCAACGCCCGGGGCGAGTACACCGACCCGTCCGTCGTGGAACGGATGCGCCTGGCCGTGGCCGAGCTGGAGGAGGCCCTGGGGTACGCCGCGGTCAGGCGGGCCCACGGCCCCCTGGTCGGGGCGTGACCGCTCCGGTGCGGCTCAACCCCCGATGACCAGGCGCGGGACGATGTGGATGAGGGAGAGGGCCTCGTAGAGGGCGCCGACCACGAACAGCGCCATCGCGGGCGGAACGAGGCGACCGACCTGTCGCAGACCGTGGACGTACCCCTCCCGGCGGGTGGCGGCGCCGACGGTCCGGGGGCGCAGCCAGGCCCTGCCCAGGAGGTACGCGCCGAGCACGACGAGGACGTAGGCCTGGAGCTCGATCAGGATCGTCAACGAGTGCGGGATCAGCGTCTTGGCCACGGTCGCGTCCATGGGGGCGAGGACCACCCCCATGGTGAACGCCTTGTGGGCGAACAGCGCGATCCCCGCGAAGGGCACGACCATCGACGGCAGCAGGATCAGGGCCAGGGCGACGGTCAGCACGTTGACCGCCAGGATGGTCAGCGCGAACAACCAGGCGTTCCCGAGCAGTGCGGTGACCAGGGCGGCGGTGCCGTCCTCCTCCTGGTCGGTGATCATGGCCGCGTTGAGCTCGGGGAACGCCAGGGCGGCCCCCATCCCCAGGAGGAGGAGCCCGTACACGACACCGTTGAGTGCGAGGTAGGCGCCGAGGTGCGCGCGGATGATCTGGAAGGACGGGCGGAGGAGCCGCATGGTGGTTCTCCCGGATGGAGTGGTGGGCGGTGCGGCGCCCATCCGAAACCATGCCCCCGGGGCAGGGTCAAGCCCTTGACCCTGCCCCGGGGGCAGGGTGTGGAATGCGTGGGAACACCGTTTCACGGGGACAGGGAGGCGACTCGTGGCGTGGAGCACCCGGCAGGTGGCCGAACTCGCGGGAACCACGGTGAAGGCCGTGCGCCACTACCACCGGATCGGACTCCTGGACGTTCCCGAGCGCGCCGCGAACGGGTACAAGCAGTACGGGGTCCCGCATCTGGTCCGACTCGTCCAGATTCGTCGTATGAGGGACCTGGGCGTTCCACTGTCGGAGATCGCGAGGATGGACCGGGCCGACGAGGAACCGGACGAGGCGATCCGCGCGCTGGACCGTGAGCTGGAGGCGACCGTCGACCGGCTCAACCGGGTACGGGAGGAACTCGCGCTCCTCCTCCGCCACCGCGCCCCCGCGCACGTCCCGTCCGCGTTCGCCCCGCTCTCCGGCGAACTCACCGAGCGCCAGCGGTCCCTGCTGACGGTGTACTCGTCCGTGCTCAGCGAGGACGCGATGGCGGTGTTCCACGAGGAGATAAGTCGGCCCGAGGAGGCGGAGGACGACTTCGAGGCGCTGCCCCCGGACGCGGGCGACGGGGCGGTCGACGCCCTCGCCGCGCGTCTGGTTCCGGTCGTCACCCGGGGGCGCGAGCGTAACCCGGCGTCCGCCGACCCGACGGCGGACGCCCCGGGTGGTGCGCGCCGCGCCGAGCGCACTCTGGCCGCCGCCGTCACACACCTGTACAACCCCGCGCAGATGCGGGTCCTGAAGCGCCTGCACGAGCTGCTCCGGGAGACACCGACCCACCCGGACCGCCCGCCGGACCGTGAAACGGAGCGCGGCACCGGTCACCCGTTCGACTGACCGTCTCTGATACCGCGGTCCGCGCCCAGGGGCTTCGAGGGTCGTTCGCGTGCCTGCCCGCCTTCCCCGGACGCGGCCGAGGACGACGCGCTCGCTGGGGAGCCCGGTTCGCCCGCGTCCGGTGGCCGGGCGAACCCCGGTGAGGGCTCGGGGCGGGGCCTGTTCCAGGGAGCCCGCGCCCGAGGGCCCGTGGCCAGGACGTTCCGTCGGCGACCCGCCCCGGGGCCCTACAGCGCCTGGGCGCGGGCGATGTGCCCGCTGAGCAGGGGCCTCAGTGAGTCGGGCAGGCTCCGGGCCGGAGCACGGACACCGGACTCGTCGATCAGGCCGCGCTGGCGCAGGCACTCCTTGCGGACGGCCAGGGCGATCCCGACCTGCTGCTCGAAGGTGATCAGCGGCAGGTACTCCAGCAGCGCGGCGCGGCTGCGGCCCGGGTCGGCCGGGTCCCAGGCGTCCACGCAGGCCACCAGGGCCTCCGGGTAGGAGAAGCCGGTCATCGCGCCCGCCGCGCCGCAGGCGAGCTCGTCGAGCAGGTTGATTCCGCCCAGGCCGCCGAAGACGGGCACGTCGCAGCGGGCGGTCAGCTCGGCCACGGCGGCGGGGGTGGGCGGCGCCTCGGCCTTGACCGCGCTGACGTAGGACCTGCTCGCGACGAGGTCTCCGAGGACGGCGGCGGAGATCCGGACCCCGCTCACCACCGGGTAGTCCTGCACCACCAGGTCGGCGCCGGTGGCCTCGTGGACGGCGTCCAGGTGCGCGCCGAGTACGGCGGGGTCGGCGCTGTTGACCTGGACCATGGCCCCGGCGAGCCGGTCACCGACCAGCTCCACGGCGGTCGTCGCCTCCTCGACGGTCGGGGCCGTCCCCAGGCTCGTGCAGCCCACGACGAACGGCAGGTCGGTGCTGGCCAGGACCGTCTCCAGGACCAGGCGGCGTTCCTCACGGCTGAGCTGCGCGGCCTCCCCGAAGACGCCCAGCACGGTGAACCCGGTGACCCCGGCGCCCTCAGCGTGCTTGACCAGTCGTTCGATCCCCGCCGTGTCCACCTCCAGGGTCTCGCCCCTGAAGGGTGTGGCCAGCACACCCCACACGCCCGGTCTCATCAGGTCACCCATCGTCAACTCCGTTCGTCCGCGTCGGCGCCCCAGAGTGGCACAGGCGCCCCACCAGGGTTCCGAGCGGGGTGGCCCCTCGCCGGGCCCGCACGGTGCGGGGCGGCGCGCGGGCGGACCGGGGGCGGCGGTGCGCCGCCCCCGTTCGCGTCCTCCGGTACCTCCGGGGGTGCTCGCGGCTCAGCCGTGTCAGGGCGCGGGAACCGCCCGTGCGGCCGAGGCCGCCCGCCGCTCCATGGCGCCGAGGAGGGCCGAGTTCGACGAGACCACCCTCAGCCCCCGCGCCCGCAGCCGTTCGGCGGCGGCGAGGCTCGCGAACCCGCCGCCGGGCACGACGACCGTCCCGACCTCCGGCGCCAACCCCAGCAGGACCTGGCGTTCGAGCTCGGCCTGGTCCACGGCGAAGCGCGCTCCCCGGTCGAAGAGGTCCGGCCGTTCGATGCCGTCCCACTCCGGCGGCAGCTCGAACCGGACGACCTGACGCACCCGCACCGGCAGGTAGGCGCGGATGGCCTCCAGCGTGCCGTCGCTGAACCACGGTGGGGCGACCACCGCGACCCCGTCGTCTCCGGTGCCGTCCAGTTCCTCCCGGATGGCCTGGCCCGCCGTGACGGTGGGGACCCCGCCCGACAGCTCCTCGACGTGCGCGGCGAAGGCGTCGTCGAACGCCGTCCCACCGAACACGCTGCTGCTGGCGAAGCAGTAGCCCAGCGCGTGCACGCCCAGATCGCCGAGTTGGCGCACGGCGGTGTCCAGCCCCGTCTCGGAGAGGAGCACCCCCAGGTCGAGGCCGGTGAACTCGGTGCCGAAGGGACGCGGCGTCCAGAACCGCGCGGTGTGCACACTCGTGTCCGGCCCGGCCGAGCGCCAGATCTCCGCCTCGGGCACGGGGTCGTTGTGGATGACCAGGATGCCGAGCCTCGTCCTCATACCCGGACCTCCACCTTCCGCTTCTCCGGGCGGCGCAGGATCAGCGGGGAGATGAGCATGCCCGCGGCGGCGAAGGCGGCGGTGAGGCCGAACGCCCACCGGAACTCCACCCCGGTCGGGTCGGTGCCCAGGATGATCGTCAGCAGGGCCACCGTGACCGCCGCCGACAGGTACTGGGACGTGGTCATGAGGGCACCGGCGGTGCCCTGGTGCCGGTCGGGCACGTCCCGGGTGCCGATGACGAACATGGACGTGTAGATGACCCCGTGGCCGAACCCGCTGAGGAGCAGGCCGGGCAGCAGGTGGGTGGTGTACGTGCCCGACCCCAGCATGGCGGCGAGCAGCGCCAGGCCGACGAGGCTGAGCAGGAAGCCCACCGTCATGGTCGTTCCCGCGCCGACGCGTTCCACCGCGCGGCCCGCGGCCATGTTCCCGAAGGTCACCATGACGGCCAGAGGAAGGAATCCCAGCCCCGCCTGGAGCGGTGTGAAGCCCTCCAGCTTCTGGAGGAGCAGGGTGACGAGGTAGAACTCCGAGCCCACGCTCGCCATGTACAGGTAGGTGGCCACCACACCGGCCCCGAGGGAGCGGGTACGGCGCAGTGAACGGTCCACCATCACGTTGTCGGCCCGCGACTCGTGGGTGAGGAAGGCCAGCCCCAGCACCACCGCGACCAGGAACGCGCCCCCGGTGTAGGCGTCCGAGGCCTCCGGGTCCGCCACCAGGGTCAGACCGATGACCAGCGCCAGGAGTGCGCCGGTCCCCATCATCGCGGCGGACAGGGGGACGCGCGCCCCCGCTCCGTCCGAGAGGCCGCGGCCAGCCACAGCAGGCCGCCCAGGGCCGCCAGCAGCGTGAGGGGGATGTTGATGAGGAAGGTCAGGCGCCAGGAGAACTCGGTGAGGACACCGCCCAGGATGGCGCCGACGGCGAGCCCGGAGGCTCCGATGGCACCCCAGACCGCGAGGGCCCGGGACCGGGCCGGTCCGGCCGCGAAGGTGGCGCTGATGAGGCCGATGGTCGCCGGTTGGAGGAAGGCCGCCGACAGCCCCTGCGCGCCCCGGCTGACCAGCAGCGCCACCCCTCCTGGGCGAACCCGCCGAGGGCGCTGGCCGCGCCGAAGACGAGGACCGAGACCAGGAAGACCCGCTTCGCGCCGACCCGGTCGCAGACGCGTCCGCCCACCAGCAGGAGACCGGCGAACAGGAGGGCGTAGGCGCTCACGATCCACTGGAGCACCGACGACGAGAGGCCGAGGTCGAGCCCGATACTGGGCATGGCCACGTAGATGATGGAGTAGTCCAGCGCGATGAGGAACTGCGCCAGGCACAGGACGCCGAGCGCGCCCATCGCCTGGGGACTCCCCGTCAGTGTGCGAACCGTGTTCACTGAGTCACCTTCCTGGCGGATTGCGTGACCGGTCCGTGCAGGTGACCGGCGAGTTCGTTGACGGTGGTGGCGACGTGGTCGGCGCCGGCGGAGAACAGGGTGTCGGCGTCGGAGACGCCCCAGTCCACCCCGATCGCCGCCATCCCGGCCCCGACCGCCATCGCGACGTCGTCGGGGAGTCGCCCACGACCACGCACTCCTCGGGCAGCAGCCCGAGGGAGCGCGCGGCCAGCAGGGCCGGGTCGGGGGCGGGCTTGCCCCGGGGGACCGGTCGTGCCCGACCACCAGATCCGGGTGGCGGTCCAGCCCGGTGGACTCCAGCAGCTCGTGGGCGCTCCGCGTGATCTTGCTGGTGACCACCGCGATCCGCAGCCCCTCGGCTGCCAGGTCCGTCAGCAGCTCCGGGATCCCCGGGAACACCAGGGACGAGGCCGCTTCCCGGCTGCGGCGCGCGAAGGACTCCCGGAAGAGCGCCTTGGCCTCCTCCCGGACCGCGTCGTCGGCCCGGGGAGGAGCCGGGGCAGGATCGCGTCGAGCGGTCTGCCGATCAGCCCGCGAACGCCGTCCGGCAGCGGCACCGCGCCGTACGGGGCGCAGGCGTCGTGGAAGGCGGCCAGGATCACCGAGGGCGAGTCCACCAGGGTCCCGTCCAGGTCCAGGAGCACACCGCGTACGCGCGTCATGCCCGCACCGCCGCTCCCGTGAGCCGCCCACCGGCGGACACGGCGGCCTCCGCGACCGCGAGGCGGGCCGCCAGCCGGGTCGTGGACTCCAGGACCGCCCGGTTGACCAGGGCACTGCGACCGTCCGTCGCCTTGGAGATGGCCGCCAGGACGAACGGGGTGAGCGCGGGCCCCGTCGCACCGGTCGCGCGGGCCTCGCGCAGGGCGTCCTCCACCATCGTGTTGAGCAGGTCGGCGTCGATGCTCCACTCCTCCTCGATGGGGTGGGTGACCACCACGGAGGAGCGGGAGACCGCCCCCAGTGCCGGTGCATGACAGCGGCCAGCTCTCCCAGGTCGTCGATCCGGTAGGGGACCGGCTGACCGGTGCTGCGCGTGTAGTAGCCGGGGAAGTCGTCGGACCGGTACCCGATGACGGGCACCCCCACGGTCTCCAGGTACTCCAGGGTCAGCGCCGGATCGAGCAGGGACTTCGCCCCCGCGCAGACGACCGCCACGGGCGAGCGCGTGAACTCGGTGAGGTCCGTGGAGATGTCGAAGGAGACCTCGGCTCCCCGGTGCACGCCGCCGATCCCGGCCACGGCGAACACCCTGATCCCCGCAGCGACCGTGGCGATGAGGCTGGAGGAGACCGTGGTGCCCCCGGTGCGGCCGCCGTGCAGGGCGACCGCCAGGTCCCGGGTACTGATCTTCTGGCTGTCCGCGGCCTTGGCGAGGCGCTCCAGCTCGTCGTCGGAGACCCCGACGCGCAGGGCGCCGTCGATCACCGCGACGCGGGCGGGGACCGCCCCTCGTCACGCGCGCACCGGTCCACCGCGAGCGCGGTCTCCAGGTTGTGCGGGTAGGAACCCCCGGCGACCACCGAGGTCTCCATGGCGACGACGGCCGCCCCGGTCTCGACGGCGGCACGGACCTCGTCGGAGACGATGACGTTCGACTCGACTGTTCCGGTCATGTCCGTTCCTCTCACTCTCCACGCTCACGGCGGGCGTCGTCGGTCAGCGACCCCTGGGCGGTCACCAGTTCCGGGCCGACCAGTTTCGGGTGGTTCTCGGTGATACCGCCGACCACGGTCTCGTAGGGGAAGTCGTCGAACTCGCCGCGCCAGCGGACGAACTCCATGTGGCGGCGGCCCTGGTTGTCGAAGGGGTGGTAGTAGCTGTCCTCGCGGCCGTCGAACTCCAGCGGCCGGATGCCGTAGAGACGGCACAGCAGGGTGTTGAAGACGGGGGTCGCGCGGATCCAGGTGTCGTCGATCCGCACCGACACCAGGGCGTGGAAGGTGAAGAGGTCGTCGCCCATGAGCTCCAGGAGGCGGTCCGACGCCAGGTGGTTGCGGACGTCCCCGTAGACCAGCCGCGTGGGGATGCCCACCGAGCGGGCGGCCGCCGCGTAGACGATGGACTTGTGGACGCAGAACCCCTGGCCGCGTCTGAGGATGCTGGACGCGCGGACGCCCTCGCGGGTGAGATCGGCGTCGTAGACCTCGTAGCGGACGCCGTCGCGCACCGCGTCGTGCAGGCGCACGGCCATCTCCCGGGGTGGGGCGTTCCGGTCGGGCAGCGCGCGGTCGACGAACTCCCGGACCTCGGGGCTCTCGTGGTCGAGGAAGTAGGTCGGTTCCGTCAGGGTGTGGGTGTCGGTCTCGGTCACGGTGATCCTCCGGTCACAGGCCCAGGGCCTTGGCGATCTTCTGCCGTTGCACGGCGTTGGAGCCGGAGTAGATGGGGCCGCTGAGGGCGTCGCGGACCCCGATCTCCATTCCGGTGTCGGTGAGCACGCCCTCGCCGCCGAACAACTCCACGGCGGCCTGGGCGGTGCGGATGTTGGCCTCGCTGGTGAGGATCTTGGCCACCGCGGTCTCGGCGGTGGCCCTGTGCCCCGCGGAGACCGCCGCCCCCGCCGCGTGCAGGGCCTGGCGGGCGGTCTGGGTGGCGATGTGCATCTCCACGACGGTGTTGCGCACGCCCTGGAAGTCGGAGAGCGGCCGACCGAACTGGTGTCGGCCGCCGACCCGTTCCACGACCCGGTCCAGGCGGTGGCGCATCTCGCCCACGTTGATGACGAAGGCGATCAGGATCTCCCAGGTCATCACGCGGTCGAGGATCAGGAAGCCGGTCCCCACACCACCGATGACGTTGGCCCTGGGGACCCGGCACCCGGTCAGGCGCAGCTGTCCGAAGGGGAGGTCCGCAGGGTGGTCTTGTCCAGCGCGGGGCCGAAGTCCGCACCGGGTGTGCCCCTCGGGACGAGCACGGCGCTCAGGCCGAGCGGGCCGGGGGTGTCGGAGGTGCGGACGTAGACGACCGCGAGGTCGGCGACCGGACCGTTGGTGACGTAGGTCTTCAGGCCGTCCAGCTCCACCTGGTCACCGTCGAAGCGGCCGGTGGTGGACATCGACAGCACGTCCGAGCCGGTCTCCGGCTCGGTGATGGCGTGGCAGCCGATGGACGTCCCGGCGGCGACGGACGGCAGGTGAAGGCGGCGGAGTTCGGGGCCCGCGAAGCCGTTGAGCGCGAACCCCGTGCTGGCCAGGTGGGTGGCCGCGCTGAAGTTCAGGCCGGAGTCACGGACGGCGTAGCCCAGGCCCTCGACCACGTCCATGAGGTCGGTCAGGGAACCGGCGTGCCCTCCGACCTCCTCGGGCAGGCAGGAGCCGAACAGGCCCGTGCCCGCCAGCTCCCGCCAGGCGTCCCGGGAGAAGACCGCCTCGCGGTCCCGGTCGAGGTGGCCCCGGTTGATGGCCGGGGCGACCAGTTCCACGCGCTCGCGTACCCGGGCGAGCGCGGTGTCCTCGTCTCGCGGCGGTGCCGCGGTGGTGGTCACCATGCTGTTCACGTCCGGTCAGTAGGAGGAGAACTCGGGCGAGTCGAGGTCGTGCCGCTCGTCGCCGCAGAGAGGGGGTTGAACACGCTGACGAGTTCCAGGTCCTCGTGGTCGCTGGCGATCAGCAGGTGCGGGTCGTGCTGGTCCAGGGCGTAGAGGACGCCCGGGGTGAGGTCGATGCGCGTTCCGCCGTCCTTGCTCTCGACGAAGCCGCTGCCGCCGATGCAGTAGCAGGCCTCCAGGTGGTTGGCGTACTGGAGCCGGGAGACGGTCCCCGCCCGCACCACGGTGTGGGCGACGGTGAAGCCCAGGTTGTCGTCCTCCACCAGCAGGCGGTCGCTGGTGCCGTTGCCCCAGTCGATGGTCTCGGTCTTCTCACGGGAGCGCTTGAACACGGTTCTCTCTTTTCGGTTCGGAGGGGGTCGGGCGGGCGGCGGGTCAGATCCGTTGCCCGGTGTTGGTCCCGATGAAGTCCGCGATCGCGTCGATGGTGCGGAAGTCGGCGGGGGAGATCTCGACGTCGGTGACGGGGACGTCGAAGGAGGACTGGATCCACTCCACGAGCGCGAGGAGGGAGAGGCTGTCGACGACACCGTTGGCGAGCAGGTCGTAGTCGCTGGGAATGCGCTCCCCGCCAGGTCCGGGGCGTGGGCGGTCACGATGCGTTCCTGGATCCGGTCGCGGATGTCGGTGGTCATGTCGGTCACCTTTCGAGGAGTCGGCTGATGGCGCCGTCGCGGTCGGTCTTGCCGGTTCCGGTCACCGGGAAGGGCTCCGTGGTGAGGAAGGTCCGGCTGGGTACGGCGGTCGGGGTGAGGGTCGAGGAGACGGCCGAGCGCAGGGCCAGGTTGGAGACGGCGGCTCCCGGCTCGACGAGCACGGCCGCCAGGAGCTCCCTGTCCCCGGAGCCACGGCCGCGCGCGGTGACCACGGCGTCGGCCACACCGGTCTGGTGGCGCAGCACGGCCTCGACGGCGTCGAGGGACAGGCGCACACCGCGCACCTTGACCTGGCGGTCACTCCGTCCGGACAGGCGCAGGGTGCCGTCGGGGGCGGTGGTGACCAGGTCGCCCGTGCGGAACTCGCGCCGCCCCCGACGGTGCGCCAGGCGTCGTTCGGGGCGTTGACGTAGCCCAGCGCCTGGAAGGGGGTGGAGACGACCAGCTCACCGGTCCCGTCGACGTGGTGGTGGACCCCGTCGATGGGGCGGCCCAGGTCCCCGGCGGTCGCGCGGCACAGGTCAAGGACGAAGCTGTCGTTGGTCTCGGTGCTGCCGTAGACGCTCCACAGGTCGGCTTCGGGAAAGGCCGCCCGCAGGTCGGGGAGGGTCTCCAGGGGTAGAAGTCGCCGGTGGAGATCACCGTGCCTATCCGTGGCGCGGGCAGACCCGCACGGGCGATCAGGGTGAGCACGACCGGTACGGCCTGGAGGAGGGTGACACCGTGCGTCCGGGCCGCCTCGGCCAGGGCCGGACCGTTCGTGAGGTCGTCCTGAGGGGCGAAGACGACCCGGCCACCGGCGGCCAGGACCGCCCACACGTCCAGGGTGGCGATGTCGAAGTTGATCGGGGAGAGGCTGAGGGAGACCGTGTCGGTCCCCAGGCCGAAGTGGCCGCGGGCCCAGTCGACGAAGCGGTCGACGCCCTCGGGGTCGTGGGCGACGATCTTGGGCTTGCCGGTCGAGCCGGAGGTGGTGGTCCACAGACCGTGCGCGTTCGCGAAGTCCTCGGTGCGGTCGCGCAGGTCCTGACTGATCCGGGCGGTGTACTCGGCGCCCGCGTCGTGGGGGACGAGGAGCGCGGGGCGTCGGAGCCGCTGGACCGCCAGGGTGTCGATCACGGCCCGTCCGTCACGTCCGGCGCGCACGACGTGGACGCCGGAGGGGGCTCGCCGGGATCGGTGGCGTGCACCGCGGCGACCAGTTCCCCGAAGGTCATGGTGTCCTCGGCGAGACTCAGCGCCACGGATTCCGGTCGGTGGTGGGCGTGTTCCTGGATCATTTCCCAGACGGCGGGAGTAGCCACGGTTATCGGCTCCTCGGTCACGAGAACGGCGGATGGGTCCGGAGGTTCGTACGGTTTTTCTGGCGAGTGCGAGACGCCGGTGCGGGGCTGGTTCTGCTGGCGAATCCGGTGGTCGTTCGGCTGCCAGAGCAGAACTTAGGTAACGCCGCCACGTATTGGCAATAGCGTTGTGGGAGATTCCTTTCAGCCGGTTTCGGGTACCAGGTACCGCGAACCCCGGACAAGGAAACTCTCATTTCCCGGGACGATTGCTCGAACGTGCCTGGACGAGGGCTTGAGCGATCCTTGAACGCGGTTTCGGCGACTCCTGGCCGCGCGGTGCGGCGGGGTGCGGGCCGTGAACGCGAGCCTGGGGCAGGCGGTGCGGGAGTGTACGCGAGGTAGCCCGGAACCCCGTGGGAGAGGGGATGTGACGGCCCCCGGTGTCCCGGCGGGGGTCCCCGCGCCCTCCCCGTCCGGGCCTCCTGGCAGGTGGAGGCCACATCGCACCTGGCAGCTAGGTGCCATTGCAGGAGTATGCCAGTCGATCCTGCTGACATTCCCCATCCGAGCGTCGATGATGGAAATCAGATCGACGGACCGGAGAACGGAATTCACGAATCCCGTCCGTGACGCGGATCCCGAGAAAAGACACTCCGTGGTCACCCACGGTTCACAGAAAAGGGAAGTGACCTTCATGGTTGGTATCAAGCGATTCCTCTGCGCGGCCGGTTTCACCGTCATCGCCATTCTCGGATCCGGCGGCTCGGTCCTCGCCCAGGACGCGAACTCGCCTTCGCAGTGCTCCAGCGTCGAGTGCGGCGCCGGATGGCAGTGAGACCGGAACGGGGACGAGGAGGGGTGGCCCGGTGAACTTCACGATTCTCGGCACGCTGGAGATCCTCAGGGACGACCGGACGTGCACGCCCAAGGCGCCGAAGGTCCTCCAGGTCCTGGCGATGCTGCTGCTGCGGGCGAACCACCCCGTGCCCATGGGTGTCCTGATCAGGGAACTGTGGGGGGACCACCCGCCCAAGAGCGCGGTGACGACCGTGCAGACCTACGTCTGCCAGCTCCGCAAGGCCGTCGAACGGGCGGACGCTACGACGGAGGTACCCGGGCTCCTGGTCACGCGCTCCTCGGGCTACCTCCTGCGGGTCGCCCCCGAGCAGCTCGACGCCCTGGAGTTCCAACGGCTCCTCATCGAGGGGCGCCGCCTCCTGGAGGAGGGTCACCCCGACCCGGCGTCACGGCGCCTGGGCGAGGCGCTGGACCTGTGGTCCGGCCCCTGTCTCGCCCACGTCCCCGGGGCCCGTTGATCGGCTCGCACGCGGTTCGGCTGGAGGAACAGCGGCTGCACGCGCAGGAGTTGCGGATCCGGGCCGAGTTCCTGCTGGGCCGGGAGCGGGAGTCGATCTGCGAGCTGCGGTCCCTGGTGATGGAGTACCCGTTGAACGAGTGGTTCCACGGCCAGCTCATCCGCGCGCTCAACGGAGCCGGGCGCCGCGACGAGGCCCTGACGTCCTACCGGAGCCTGCGGCTGGCCCTCTCCGAGGAACTCGGCCTGGAGCCCTCGCGCGAGCTCCAGTCCCTGCACCAGGAGGTGCTGGGCGAGAGCCCGGTGCCCCTCACCCGCCGTCTGCGGCCCCGCGTTCGGCGGGAGACCCCTCTCACCCTGGCCGCCGAGTGACCCCCGGGCCGATCGGCGTTCAGACCACGCCCTCCCGCTCCGTGACCCCGTCCAGCGAGGACGTGTCGATCCAGCCCAGCGCGGTCGCGAGGACGCCCGCCTGGAACCTGCTCCGGGCCCCCAGCCGACGGCTGAGGTCCGCGGTGATCCGGCGCGCGGTGCGCACCGACACCCCGAGCTTGCGCGCGATGGTCTCGTCGGTGTTGCCCTCGGCCAGCAGGTTCACCACCGCCTGCTCCTGTGTGCTCAGGCCATGACGGCCGCGTGGAGCGCTGGCCCCGAGGGGGTTTGCGCCCTCCCACACGTACTCGTACAGGGCCAGCAGGGCCGTGACGACACCGGGGCCGCGCAGCACCAGGGCG
Organism: Nocardiopsis eucommiae; assembly: GCA_018388625.1. GTDB lineage: Bacteria > Actinomycetota > Actinomycetes > Streptosporangiales > Streptosporangiaceae > Nocardiopsis > Nocardiopsis eucommiae. The sequence continues at coordinate 1,345,060 of CP074402.1, forward strand.
CTGGCGGAGGAGTCGTCGGGGTCCGTGGGGATCAGCGCGGTGGTGCGGTCGAAGAGGATCATCCTGGTCGGCAGGGTGGGAGCCGTGCGGATCTGCGCTCCGAGCTCGGTCAGCTGGGAGATGTACCGGACCGTCCTGGGGTCGTTCATCACACTGTCGAGGTAGACGTCGCGGAGTTCGACGCCCCGGTCCAGCAGCATCCGGTCCAGGGGAAGGCTCGCCTCCAGGTTGTCCTGCGTCTGCGCGCCCCCGTCCGCGAACGTCCAGAACGAGTGGCGGCACTCGTGCACGAACTCCTCGATGCGCAGCCGGATCGCGTCGATCCCGTGGAGCTGCTCGATGTCCATGGTCGCGCGGATGCGGTGGCTCTCCTCGAACTCGGAGATCAGCTGCGTGATGGCCGAGCGGGCGGTGGCCAGCTGCTGCTGCCGCTCCAGGAGGTCGGACTCCTGCTGGACCAGCAGCGACTGGAGGGCGAACTCGGGCCGTACCAGGACCAGCTCGTCGGTCTGCTCCCAGGACCGCCGGACCAGGGACAGCCGGGCCAGTTCGTCCAGCGCCGACCGCACCCGTTCCACGGGCCAGTCCAGGAGGCGTCCGAGGTCCCGTACTCCCGCGCGGGGCTCGGCGAACATCGCTCGATAGACACTCACCGCGTCCTGGCCGATGCCGATCGATCCGAACACGACCTTCCTCCAGCCGCTTCTTCCCTATCGATCTCCTGGGCCGTCGGGCATGCCGGGACGGAGACCCTGCGAAAACATTCGTGCCAAGTGTGGAGTCCGCGGGGCCCCACCGCAAGAGTGGTTCACGATCCGTTCAGGAATCACTTGCCCGTGCCTCGATGAACAGTCGGAAAACATGAGAATCATACTCCTGCGGTTGTCCGTCCGCGACCCGTTTCCCCCTGAACAGATCAGGACGGCGCTCTACTCCACTTCCGTTCCCGGTGACATGTTGGAGCACCTCTATATCGAAATGGCCGCCGATCAGGCAGAACTCGTCTTCTTCCTCCACGAGGACGTCGGGGGCCACGCGACGGGAACCGTCATGGGCCTGTGGGCAAGGGTTGTGCGCGGCCATCCCGCTCTTGAGGCCTGGACCGTCCTGGGGCCGGCCCCGCCCGCACCGTCGATCCCGGGCGGCCGTGAGCCGTTTTCCCGTGCCTGACGTGGACGGACGCGGAATGATCATGCTTTTCCCCGAAGATCAGACCGGGAAAGGCCATGGTGGGTGAATCATGAAGCGGTTCCCCTTCTCTCCGTCCGGTTTTGACGAGTGAGGGTGAGCCGAAGTGGAGAAAGGTCGTTCCGTGCTCATTCCGTCACGTTGTGAGAGGCCTGCGGGTAATGGGGCGGAAGAAGTCCGTTTCTCGATCCCGGGCCGCCTTCCGGCATCCTTCGAGCCCCTCCGCCGAGCGCGGGTGGGATCACCGGTAGGTATCGGGTCCCCGGACCTTTCACCGCCCACAGAACGCCCGTGTCCCCGGGCGGTTCGACGAACCGCCCGGGGACACGGGCCGAGTCTTCAGCGGCGGGAGCTCCGGCCACCCGAGGCGGCGGTCGCGCTACGCGGAGCGCTGGTGCGCCTTCCACTCCCGGTGGAGTGCGCGCCGACGCTCGAACTCCTTCTTCGCGCGCACGCGCGGGTCGGTCTCGGGGCTCAGAGCGGCCGGGCCCATGACCTGCAGGAGCGCGTAGTTGATCCGGAACCCCGTCCTGTACAGCAACGAGAACGAGTCCTTCCCCTGCGGCTTGTCCATGGCCGTTCGCCTCACTGTTCACCGGGGTCGCGGTCACACGCCGCGAGAGTGCAATCGGGCAGAGAGTCCATCGCGGTCAGCTCCGCGGCTCCTCCCTGATCAGCAGCGTACCCGCCCGGTTTCCGCGCCCCTGGTCGGCCCACCCCGTGGGAGTTCGACACGCTCGGGGCGTCGTCAGAGGTGCGCCGTCGCCCCGAGGGCCGCCTCACCCGCTCGGAGCGATCAGCCGTCGGCGGTCTCCCCGGCCCGGAGCTTCTCCACCGCCTGGCGGCCGAGGCTGCGGGAGATGTGCTGGCGCATGATGTCCTCGGCCCCTGAGGGATCACCGTCGATCACGGCGTCCGCGAGCGCCTGGTGCTCACCGCGCACGCGCTCGATCTCCGCCTCGGTGTCGGCCCTGTACTTCAGCGTGAACTGGCGGTACCGGTCGGCCTTGTCCCACAGGCTGTCGAGGATCTCGATCATCGGCTCGTTGTGGGAGGCCCGGTAGATCGCCCGGTGGAACTCCCGGTGGGCGATGAGCGCTGGGAGCTCGGAGGTGCCGGTGAGCGGATGCAGGGCGCTGACGGCCTGGCGGACGAGCGCGATGTCGGCCTCGGAGCGCCGTTCGGCGGCCCACCGGGCGGCGAGGGGATCGATGTTGAGGCGCACCTCGTACAGACTCTGGGCCTCCGTGAGGGTCAGCTCGGTGACCCGGGCGTCCTTGTGCGTGGCCAGGGCCATGAGCCCCTCGCTGGCCAGCCGTTTGAACGCCTCGCGTACCGGGGTGGTCGAGATGCCCAGCTCCGCCGCGATGCCCTCCTGGTTCACCGCCTCCCCGGGGCTCAACTCGTCGGCGAGGATGCGCTGCTTAATCTCCTCGTAGGCGTACTCGCTCTTGCTGAAGACCTGCTTCGGTGCCACGTGTCCCGTCCTCTCTGCGGAGCAAGGATACCGGCTGAGCGCGCCTACTTACATCGTGTAGCCTATAGGCTAGGAGGTGCGATGTCGATCGATTCACACCGCAGCCGACGGAGGCTGCGAACCCCTGCGGGCGAGCTCGATTTCTTCCGTCTCGACGCCGTGCCGGGCGCGTGGGAGCTGCCCTTCGCGCACAAGGTGATGGTGGAGAACCTGCTTCGGCACGAGGACGGGGACCTGGTCTCCGTTGACGACGTGAGGGCGGTGGTCGAGGGCCGGTCCGGTGCGCACGAGATCGCCTTCCACCCCTCGCGGGTCTTCCTGCACGACACCAACGGAGTCCCCGTCCTCACCGACCTGGCCGCGCTGCGGGACGCGGTGGCCGCGCAGGGAGGGGACCCGGGCCGCATCGAGGGCGTCGTCCCCGCCGAGCTCACGGTCGACCACTCGGTCTCCACCGACTTCTTCGCCCGGCCCGACGCCCCCGGCTCAACGTCCGGCGCGAGTACGAGCGCAACGGCGAGCGCTACCGCTTCCTCAAGTGGGGCCAACAGGCGCTGGACACACTGAGGGTCGTCCCGCCCGGCGCGGGGATCATGCACCAGATCAACGTCGAGCACCTCGCCCGGGTGGTCGAGGTCCGCGACGGCCTGGCCTTCCCCGACACCGTGGCCGGGACCGACTCCCACACCACGATGGTCAACGGCCTGTCGGTGCTGGCCTGGGGTGTCGGCGGCATCGAGGCCGAGGCGGCCATGCTGGGCCAGCCCGTCTCCCTGCTCATCCCCCCGGTGGTCGGGGTCGAACTGGTCGGGGAACTGCCGCCCGGGGTGACCGCCACCGACCTGGTCCTCACCGTGACCGAACGGATGCGTCGCCTGGGCGTCGTCGGGTCCATCGTGGAGTTCTTCGGCCCCGGGGTGGCGGCGACCAGCCTGGCGACCCGGTGCACCCTGGCCAACATGAGCCCGGAGTTCGGGTCGACCTCCGCGATCTTCCCCGTCGACCAGCGCACCCTCGACTTCCTGAGGCTCACCGGGCGCGACGAGGAGCGGGTCCAGCTGGTGGAGGCCTACGCCAAGGAGCAGGGCCTGTGGCACGACCCCGCCCACCGTCCGCGCTTCGATCGGACGGTGACGGTGGACCTGGGGGAGATCGTGCCCAGCCTGGCCGGTCCGCGCCGCCCCCAGGACCGGGTGGATCTGCGCGACACCGCGCGGGCGCTGCACCGCTCCCTGTCCGCGCTGGGCCGGGTACCGGCCGGGGGCGGCTCGACGGCCGGGTCCGACGACTCCGCCGAGCCCTCCGTGGAGCCGGAGCCCGGGGCTGACGCCGTGTCCGACGCCGCGTCCGGCGCCGCCGACGGTCCACGTGACGGAGCGGTCGCGATCGCGGCGATCACCTCCTGCACCAACACCTCCAACCCCGCCGTGATGGTGGCCGCCGGGCTCCTGGCACGCAACGCGGTGCGGCGCGGCCTGCGTCCCCGGCCCTGGGTCAAGACCAGTCTGGCCCCGGGCTCCCGCGTGGTGGTGGACTACCTGGAACGCGCCGACCTGATGGGCGACCTGGAACGCCTGGGGTTCGGCCTGGTCGGGTTCGGCTGCATGACCTGTATCGGCAACTCCGGATCCCTCCTCCCCGAGGTGGAGTCCGCGGTCAGGGAGCACGGTCTGGTGGCCGCCTCGGTGACCTCCGGGAACCGCAACTTCGACGGTCGCGTCAACAACGACGTCTCCCTGAACTTCCTCGCCTCACCGCCCCTGGTGGTGGCCTTCGCCCTGGCGGGCACGGTGGACGCCGATCTGACGAAGGAACCGCTCGGCACGGGGTCGGACGGGGAACCCGTCATGCTGTCCGACCTGTGGCCGACCGAGGCCGAGGTGGCGGCGGTGTCCTCGGCCTCCGTCGAACCGTCCATGTACACCGAGGTCTACCGCACCCTCTTCGACGGCGACGAGAACTGGCGGGAGCTGACCGCCCCCGAGGGGCCGGTCTTCGCCTGGGACCCCGCGTCGACCTACCTCCAGCGCCCCCGTTCCTGGACGGCGCGGCGGGCTCCGCAGCCACCGGACCCGGTGGGCACCGTGACGTCGTCGGGGCCCGGGTCCTGCAACTCCTGGGTGACTCGGTGACCACCGACCACATCTGTCCCGCTGGTCGCATCCCCTCCACGAGCGCGGCCGGAACCCTCCTCACCGACGCGGGCGTGGCGGCGCGGGAGCTGAACACCTACGCCTCGCGGCGCGGCAACTGGCGGGTGATGCGGCTGGCCGGGTTCGCCAACCCCCGGCTGGAGAACCGCATGACCCCGGACCTGCCCGGCGGCAGGGCCGTGGACTTCGGCGCCGACGGACGGGACCGCGTCGTCGACGCCGTCCACGTGGTCGCGGACCGCCACATGGAGCGGGGCCAGGACCTGATCGTGATCGGCGGAAGGGAGTACGGAACCGGCTCCTCCCGTGACTGGGCGGCCAAGGTCACCACCCTGCTGGGCGTGCGGGCCGTGCTCGCCGAGTCCTTCGAGCGCATCCACCGTTCCAACCTCGTCGGGATGGGAGTGCTCCCGTTGCAGTTCGAGGACGGCCAGAGCGCTCGGAGCCTGGGCCTGACGGGTGAGGAGGAGTACGCCTTCACCGGGATGGAGGGGCGCCGGGAGGTCCCGGCCGTCCTGCGGGCCACCGCACGGCGTCTGGGCACCGGTGAGGTCGTGGAGTTCACGGTACGGGCCCGGCTGGACACCTCGCGCGAGCAGCTCTACTACCGCCACGGCGGACTCCTGCCCTACATCCTGGAACAGGCGCTTCAGGGGCCGCGAAGCGACTGACCCCACCATGACCTCGCACATCCGAGGGCCGCCCGGATCGCTCCGGGCGGCCCTCGACGTGGAGCGCGTCCTCGTCAGACCCTGTCGTGTTCTCCCGTCTCCTCCGTCTCGCCCTCGGCCACGGGGCGGGCCGGGTGGGCGGGACGCAGCCGTCGCCACACCGTCCAGACCAGCCCGAGCAGCAGCAGGCCGTACAGGGCGATGGTGATGGGGCTGCTGATGAGCGTGAGCGGGTCGTTGCCGGAGTTGGCCATGGCGTCACGCAGGGAGTACTCGGCCAGCGGGCCCAGGATGACCGCGATGAGGATCGGGGCCAGCGGAACACCGGTGCGTCGCATGACGAAGGCCAGCGCCCCCAGGACGCACATGATGGCCAGGTCGGTCCTGCTGGCGCCGGTGGCGTAGACACCGAGGCTGGCGAAGACGGTGATCCCGGCGTAGAGGTAGGACTGCGGCAGCAACAGCAGCTTGGCCCACAGCGGGGCGAAGGGCAGGTTGATGATCAGCAGGACCACCGTGGCCAGCAGGAGCCCGGCCAGCAGAGCCCAGACGACGTCGCCGTTGCGCTCGAACAGCAGGGGGCCCGGCTGCATCCCGTACTGCTGGAAGGCGGCCAGCAGGACGGCGGCGGTCGCCGAGGTCGGCAGGCCCAGGGACAGCAGTGCCCCCATGGCGCTCCCCGCCGTGGCGTTTCCCGCGGCCTCGGGCGCGGCCACGCCCTGGATGGCGCCCTTGCCGAACTGCGGCTTCCCGCGCCGCCTGTCCAGTTGGCGTTCGGTGCTGTACGCGAGGAAGGTGGGGACCTCGGCGCCGCCGGCGGGGATGATGCCGAAGGGCACCCCGATGCCGGCGCCGCGCAGCCAGGCGGGCAGCGCCGCCCGGAACTCCCGCCCCGACAGCCAGGGCCGTCCCTTCGAGGAGACGAGTTCGTGCGCGCCTCGGTGGCCCACCCGTCCGGCGGCGTGGAGCACCTCGCCAACGGCGAGCACGGCCACGGTGATCACCACGATGCTGATGCCGTCGAAGAGCGCGGGGACCTCGAAGGTGAAGCGTGCCGTGCCGGTGGACTGGTCGGTGCCCACCAGGGCCAGGGCCAGGCCGATCGCCAGAGCGGCCAGGCCCTTGAGGGGGACTCGGAGACGATCGCCGAGATGGCGACGAAGGCGAACAACGCCAGCGCGAAGTACTCGCCGGGGCCGAACCGGGTCGCCAGGTCGGCCATGGTCGGAGCGAAGAACACCACCAGGACGGTGGCGAGGAGGCCGCCGAGGAACGCGCCGATGGCGGACGTGGCCAGGGCCTGCGGGGCCCGCCCCGCGCGGGCCATGGCGTGCCCCTCGAAGGTGGTGGCGATCGCGGTGCTGTTGCCCGGGGTGTTCATCAGGATGCCCGCGGTGGAGTCCCCGAAGAGGCCACCGAAGTAGACGCCGCTGAACAGGATCAGGGCCGCCAGCGGGTCCAGCGTGAAGGTCATCGGCAGGAGCAGCGCCACCGCCATGGCCGATCCCAGGCCGGGCAGCACGCCCACCGCGGTGCCCAGGAACGCGCCGAGCGTGATCCACACCAGGTTCATCGGGGTGAGGACGTCCCCGAACCCGCCGAGCAGGTGGGTCAGCTGGTCCATGTCACCAACCCCCAGCAGACCGGAGGGGAGGTTGAGGTCGAGCAGGCCGCTGAAGACGATCTGGATGGTCGCCGCCATGACGAAGCCGACGGTGAGGTTGCGCGTCAGGTTGCGGTTTCCCAACCCGGTGGCCACGGCCGCGAACATCACGGTGGCCATGACGAGCCAGCCGACGACGTCGATCAGCGCGCTGAAGGCGACGAGGCCGAGCATCACCAGGGCCACGGCGCGCCAGTTGGTGCGCTCCTGGGTGGCCAGGGCCCGACGGCGCTCGGGGGTGCGCCGCAGTGCCGCGGCGATCAGGAGCGTGCCGATGACCGTCGCGAGCGCGGCGACGAACCAGCCGAAGCCCTGCGGGCCCAGCGGGCCTCCGTCACCGATGACGTCCATCCCGAGGTTGCCCAGGGTCAGGACGACGGCCATGAGCAGCAGGACGGCGCCGATGAGCAGTTCGCCGCGCCCCTCCCAGAAGGAGAGGGGGCGGGCGGGTCCGGCTTCCTCCGGGGGTCGGCGGCTGGGGACTGGTCGAGCGTGGTGTCGGACATGTTCTCCTCCGTGGGGTCCTGGTCCTCAGGCCTCGTCGATGAGGCCGAGGTCGATCATGAGCGCGCGGATGCGGGTCTCCTCCTCGGAGATGAAGCCGCCGAACTCCTCCGGCCCCGCCCAGCTGGGGTCCCACCGGTTGCGGTCGATCGCCTCCTGCCAGGACGGCGCCTGGTACATCTCCTCGGTGATCTCCAGCAGTTCGGACCGCTCCTCCTCGGAGATGCCGGGGGCCGCGACGACGCCGCGCCAGTTGACCAGGTTCACGGAGGGGTAGCCGAGCTCGGCGGCGGTGGGTACGTCAACCCCTTCGAGTCGCTCGGGGGCGACCACGGCCAGGGCGCGCAGGCGTTCGCCCTCGATGAGGTCACGGAAGTCGTTGAACCCGCTCACGCCGATCCGCACCGTGCCGTGGGCGTCCGAGAGCAGGGACAGGGTGAGCTCGCCGCCGCCCGCGTGCGGGGTGTAGTGCAGCCCGGCAGGGTCGAGTTCGGCCGCCTCAGCCAGCTGACCGGCGACCAGGTGGTCGGGGAGCCCGCCGACCCTCCGCCGACGGGGATGTCGGGATCCTCCCGCCAGTCCTCGAGGAAGTCGTCGAGCGTCTCCCACGGTGAGTCGGCGGGCACCGCGATGACCTGGAAGTCGTCGGTCAGCCGGGCGATCGGGGTCACGTCACTGAGCCGGGCGGAGGAGCCGCCCATCTCCACGCCGCCGACCATCGCCGCTCCGGTGATCATCACCGTGGTGGGGTCGGCCTCCAACCGCCGCAACTGGCCCAGGCCGATGGTGCCTCCAGCGCCGGGGACGTTCACCACCTGGACGCTGTTGACGATCGACTCGGTCCTGGTCGCCTGCTGGAACTCACGGGCGGCCAGGTCCCAGCCGCCCCCGGCAGCGGCCGGGGCGATCACGGTCAGAGCGGAACGGGCTCGTGAGCCGTCCTCCTGGCCCACCGCGTCCTGGACCGCGAAGAAGCCGGTCGTCAGTACCAGGACCGCGCCCACGGCGGGGGCGATGAGTCCCCTGTCGCCGATCATGAGCCCTCCCTCCCCGTTGTCGCCACGCCGGTCATGACTTCACCGCGAGGACCGGGCACCGGGCCTCCAGGATCAGGCGCTGGGCCGTGCTGCCCATGAGGAGCTTGCCGACCGCGGAGCGGCGTCGGACGCCGATGACCAGGAGGTTCGCTTCGACGTCTTCGGTCAGGTCCAGGAGCGCCGCCGCCGCGTCGGAGTCGGTCAGGTGCACCGGACGTGCCCGGACGCCCTCCCCCGTGCCCGCTCGGCCAGGTCTCGTAGCGCCGCCCCGTCCACCGCGTGGGTATCGGCCGGGGCGTCGTTCGAGACGGCGTTGGCGATCACCAGCTCCCACTCCTGGAGCGCGGCCTGGCGGACCGCGGCCTCGAACGCGGCCTCGGCGGAGTCCGCCGGGGCGTGGGCCAGTACAACCGTCATCCTGTTCCTCCTCGAACACTGCCGTGACCAGCGTCACAGCCTGTAGTGTATAGGCTGTATCATTTGTCGCATCTCGTCAACTCCCTGGAAAACGTGCGGAAACCGTCGTGGAACGTCACGGTGCGCCCTGGTCGCTCGTAGGTGTTGTGGCGCCGAAGGCCACGGCCGTCGTGGACCCGGCGCGACCGTCGGTCGCACCGGCGCATCTGCGGCCGGGGGCTCGCGCGTGCCCTTCCGGATCGGGCGCGGGACACGGCGCGGGACGAAGGTCGCGTGATCCGGGGACGGACGTCGCCCGAACGCGAGGGGAGTGCTGGCGAGAATGGAGGGGCCCCGTGCACGGTGGCGATGCTTTCTCGCGGGCTCCCGCAGGAGCCGGAGGCCGACGCGGACGCTCTTCCAGGGCGCGGTGGCGGATGCGCGCGAATCGGAGGAAGGAGTTCTCGATGAGTACGCGTGACGACGGGCGGGGCCAACCTCGGAACCGCGAGAACGCCATCGTCGTGGGGGTGGACGATTCATCCGCCAGTCAGTCCGCTCTGGACTGGGCAGCGGGCGAAGCCCAGAGCCGTGGCCTGGGACTGCTGGTTCTCCACTCGGTCAACGTTCCCGCCCTACCGGGTTCCGTGAAGGGAAGCAGCCCGAAACGGGATCTCGCTGCCGTGGCCAGGCAACTTCTTCGGGCGGCGACGGAGCGGGTGGCCACCCGGTTCGGACCCGGCCTGGATGTGCGCGCCGAGACCTCCGACCTGGCTCCGACGCAGGCGTTGGTCTCCGCCTCCCGCACGGCCGCGATGGTCGTCGTGGGTTCGCGGGGCTCGAACGGAGCCGCACCACTCTCCTTGGGGTCGGTGAGTACGCGGGTCAGTGCGCACGCCTTCTCGCCCGTCGCGGTCGTCCCCGCCTCAGCGGCCTCCGGCACGGAAGGCCATGGTGGCGGGCGACCCGTGGTGGTGGGCGTGGACGGATCGTCCGGAGCGGAGGTCGCCCTGCGGTTCGCACTCGAGGAGGCCGCGCGTACGGAGACGGGCCTCGTGGTGGTGCACGCCTGGGAGGCGCCGGTGCTCATCGGGGGCTCCACGTGGGACCCCGCTCCTCACACAGCCGTCCTCGAAGCCCAGGCAACGGGCGCTCAGGAGAGTGTGCGGGCGATGGTGCGGGAGGCTCGGGGGCCCCACACCGAGCAGGTCCCCTGCAGTGTCGAGGTGGTCCGTGACCAACCCGCCCACGCGTTGTTGGTCCGAGGGGAGCGGGCGGGCCTCATCGTCGTGGGTACCCGAGGACGCGGTGGCTTCGCCGGACTGCTCTTGGGGTCGGTCAGCCGGACGGTCCTGCACCATGCGACGGTACCGGTCGTGGTCGCTCGGGCTCCCGCCTGATCCCCGGCGCGGAGCGTGAGGACCCCTGGAACCGGTTCTCGCCTCGACTTCCTCGTCGGTCACGGCGAGGGGCGAGACGCCCGGATCCGACACCGTGTCGGACAGTGCCCCTGGCCTCTCAGGTTCTGGGCCTGTGCACCACCATGACGGGACGGATCGACCGGTGCATGACACCGCTGGCCACACCGCCCAACGCCAGGTGGGCGAACCCGTGCTCTCCACGGGCGCCGACTACGACCAGGCACGTGTCGCGGGGGTGCGCCAGCAGGGAGCTCACCGGATGCTGGCGCCGGACCTCCCGCACGACCTCGACACTCGGTACCCGGGCCACCAGGGGGTCCAGGACCGACTCCAGATTCTCGTGCCGCCACCGCCGCAGTTCGTCCTCCTCGGTGGACCCCGCTGGGACCAGGGATTCCGGAGCGGTCCAGGCCCAGACCGCCCGGACGCGAGCGCGGCCGGACGCGGCGTGCTCCAGCGCCACCTCGACCGCGTGTGCGGAACCGGGTGATCCGTCCACTCCGACGACGACGTCGCGGGCCTCCTCGGGTACCGGCTCGGGGCGCACCAGCACGACGGGAACCGCCGCGTGCGCCGCCACCTGATCGGCCACCGTACCCAGCCACTCTCCGGGCAGTGAGCTCAGTCCATGGGTGCCGAGGACGACCAGGGAACTCGACTCGGCCCCGCGCAGGATCTCCCTGGCGGGCGATCCCCCGGGGAGCACCTCTCCGGTGACGTCGACCTCCGGGGCGACCTCCCTGATGAGATCCGACGTCACCCACACGGCCTTGCGCGCCTCCTCCTCCAGAAGACTGGCGGGGCGTACCACGTGGCGGTGGAACGCGTCGGGGTCGTAGACGCAGAGGACGGTGAGTCGGGCACCGCTCCTCCGTGCCTCGGCGATGGCCCAGTCGGCGGCGGTCCTGGCGGCCTTGGAGCCGTCCGTCCCGACGAGGATGTTCCCAGTCATGTGGTCTCCTCTCCTCATCTCGAGTGTCACTCCCGTGCCACGGAGTCGAACACGAACGAAGGTTCCGGTGACCAGGCCACAGGGCCTGCGTGCACGGGACCGTCGTCCCTTGGGCCCACCGGCGCTCGTATGGTGCGCTTGAGGGGTGGAACGCCTGACACAGGCCTGGGCCGTGACGGCCCCGGGCGCGATCGAGACCGAACCCCTGGAACGGGTGAGCCGACGGATTCCCGCACCGGGAGATCGTGAGCTGTTGATCGAGCTCCTGGCCTGCGCGGTCTGCCGAACGGACCTGCATCTGGCGGAAGGCGACCTCCCGCCCCGGCACCCGGGGACGGTGCCCGGACACGAGGTCGTCGGCCGGGTCGAGGCTCGTGGCCCAGGAGCGAGCCTGTTCGCACGCGGGGACAGGGTCGGTGTCGCCTGGTTGGCCTCCACGTGCGGGGTCTGCGCCTACTGCCGCCGTGGGAGCGAGAACCTGTGTCCGTACTCCACCTACACGGGGTGGGACCGTGACGGCGGTTTCGCGCGGTTCCTGACCGCTGACGAGAGGTACGTGCACCCCTCCCTGACACCCTCTCCGACATCGAGGCGGCGCCGCTCCTCTGTGCCGGTGTGATCGGGTACAGGGCACTGAAGCGCGCGGAGCTGCCCGCTCAGGGGGTCCTGGGCATCTACGGCTTCGGCGCGTCCGCTCATCTCACGGCGCAGGTGGCCCTGGCCGGAGGCGCTCGGGTTCACGTCATGACACGGTCCCGAGAAGCCCGTGCTCTGGCCCTGGAACTCGGATGTCGTTCGGCCACGGGAGCCTACGACGACCCACCGGAACGGCTGGACTCGGCGATTCTCTTTGCTCCTGTCGGTGACCTCGTACCCGCCGCGCTCAGGGCGTTGGACCGGGGCGGGACACTCGCCGTCGCCGGGATCCACCTGACCGACATCCCCCGGCTCGACTACCAGAGGGACCTGTTCCAGGAACGGACACTGCGCAGCGTCACGGCCAACACCCGGGCGGACGCCCGGGAGTTCCTGGACTTCGCCGCGCGGAACCCGTTGACCGTGGCCACGACGCCCTACCCGTTGGACGAGGCGGACCGGGCACTCGCCGACCTCGCCGCCGACCGGGTCAGGGGCGCCGCGGTGCTGCTGCCCTGAGACGGGACGCCCTGGCTACGAGACCGGGGAGCGGGCGCCGGCGTCCGCGATCAGAGAGCGACGACCAGGGGGGACGGAGCCCATGCGTGACACGGGTGTGCCGTGGGACCGCCTACGCTCCGTGGTCCTCGACACGGACGGCGTCATCACCGACACCGCGTCGGTGCACGCGCAGGCATGGAAGGAGGTGTTCGACGCCTACCTCCTGGACCGGTCGGTCTCCGAGGGGCCTCCGTTCCGTCCCTTCGACTCCCGCTGGGACTACCTTCTCCATGTCGACGGTCGCCCGCGCGAGGAGGGGGTACGCGGTTTCCTCGCGTCACGGGGACTCCACCTGCCCGAGGAGGCCGGTCCGGGCGAGCGCGACGCGGTGACGGTGGCGGAGCTGGCCGCCCGCAAGGACCGCCGCTTCCTCGACCTCGTGCGCCGAAGGGGGGTCCGAGCCTTCGAGGGAACCGTCGCTTTCGTACGCGCGCTGCGCTCGTGGGGTGTTCCGGTCGCGGCCGTCTCGGCCAGCCGCAACTGCGCGAGGGTGTTGCGCGCGGCCCGGGTGGACGGCCTCTTCGACGTCAGGGTGGACGGTGTGGAGGCTGCCCGGCTGGGCCTGTCCCCGAAGCCCGACCCGGCACTCTTCCTGGAGGCGGTCCGGCGGATGGGCCGTGATCCGCGTGAGTCCGCGGTCGTGGAGGACGCGGTGGTCGGCGTGGAAGCGGGAGTGCGGGGCGGATTCGGTCTGGTGATCGGGGTCGACCGCGGCGGAGTTCGCGAGGAGATGGTGGCGGGCGGGGCGCACGTGGTGGTGTCCGACCTGGCCGAACTACTGCCCTTGAGCGGGTGAGCGGGCGCGGGCGCCGCGACCGGACGCGTACCGAGCCGAAGTCACGCGGGGCAGACCCGGTCCGAGCCTGCCCCTGGACGGACGTCAAGGCCGGGGCGTCCGCACCACCGCGACCGGGCAGCGGCTGTGCGAGATCATGCTCCTGCTGACCGACCCCAGGAGCAACGACGCGAAGCCCCCGCGACCGCGCGATCCCACGACCAGGAGGTCGCTGTCACCCGAGGCGGTCCGGAGCTCCTCGGTCGGGTGCCCCACCCTGACCACTTCCTCGACCCGGACCCGGGGCCACCGGTCCCTGTCGCCCGCGATGGACTCCGAGAGCATCCTGTGGGTCTCCTGGACCGCCGAAGCGATCAGGCTGTCGACGATCCCGGGATCGGGCGGTTCCTCGACCCCGCCGAACCGTTCCCAGGACACCCCCTCGGACACGGACATCGCGCACAGCTCCGCGCCGCGGCGTCGGCCGCCTCGAACGCCCACTCGGACGCCGTCCGCGCGTTCTCCGAACCGTCAACGCCGACGGTCACGCGATTCCTGAGAGGAAGGGTCTCCACGTCGGGTACGGCCACGACCGGGCAGGAGGACGAGAGCAGCAAAGCCATGGTGAGCGAACCGGGGATCACGAGATCCACGGTCGAGAAGTGGTGCGTGCCGACCACGAGACTGTGCGCCCGCTGGCTCTCGGCCAGCAGGACCGGTTCCGGGTCGCCGGTGACGTGGGCCGCCTCCACCGCGAGCGCGGGCGCGCGCTCCAGCGCACGCCGACGTGCGTCGTCGACGATGCGCCGTGCGTACTCCTCGGCGTCGAAGCCGCCGGGAAGGTCGCGCGGTGTCGAATGGTAGAGCGGCCAGTCGAAGGCGTAGACGACGCGGAGTCTGAGGCCGCGCCGGTGGGCGTCGTCCGCTGCCCAGTCGACAGCTCGCTCACTGGCTGGTGACCCGTTGACCGCCGCCACGACGGGCGCGTGGGTCCCTCCCGCCATTCCTGCCTCCCAGATCGAACGGGAACTCCCTACACCACGCTAGGAGCGCGGGGGCTCCCCTCCAGAGACGGACGTCCCGGCGCGGTGGCCCGTGCGTCCGTACCAGGGGTCACGTACGCCGGTCGGGCAGAGGACGAACGCCCAGACGCGCCGCGTGTGCGGCGGCCTGGGAGCGGCGCCGCATGTCCAGCTTGGCCAGGACGCTGGAGACGTGGTTCTTGACGGTCTTCTCCGCCAGGAACATCTGTTCCCCGATCTGCCGGTTGGTCAGGCCCTCACCGATGAGTTCGAACACGCGGCGCTCCTTCTCGGAGAATCCGCTCAGGGGATCGTCTGCCTCGGCTCCCTCACGCAGCCGACGCAACACGAGGGTGGTGCTGTGGGGATCGAGCAGGGACTCCCCGGAGGCCACCGTGCGGATGGCGTCGACCAGTTCGGAGTTGTGGATCTGTTTGAGGACGTAGCCCGCGGCACCCGCCATCACCGAACCGTAGAGGGCCTCGTCGTCGGAGTACGACGTGAGGATCAGACACGCCAACCGGGGGAGTCGGGCCCGCAGGTCCCGGCAGACCTCCACCCCGTCCCCGTCGGGTAGGCGCACGTCCAGGACGGCGACGTCGGGTCGCGCCGCGGGTATGCGTCCCAGAGCCTCCGAAGCCGTGGCGGCCTCACCCACCACCGTCATGTCCTCCTCACCCTGGAGGAGGGCCTGGAGTCCCAGTCTGACCACGTCGTGGTCGTCGACGAGAAAGACACGGATAGCTCCACCGGAACCGGACATCAGCCGACACTCTCCCACCCGTGACGGGCTCACACGCCTGCTTGGCCGTATCCCACCACGGGACCGGGTCGCGTCACGTCTTCACTGCTCATACCCATGTCGATGGCGCGGAATCCGTTGACCTGCGGCTTCGTGTCGCGTGCGGGCACCGGCGGGTGCACTTCAGTGGAGCGCGCGACCTCCCACCCTCCGCCCGCTGACGTCCCGGGGCGTCACCCGCACGTAGAGGTCGTGTTCGCCCCCGCCCAGGGACGCAGGGGCGCTCTCGCGGAGGCGAGCCGTCTCCGCTTCCTCCGTCACCGGTTCGGCGCGGCCGACGACGAGCACGCTCCACCCCTCGCTGGTCGCTGCGTCGACGCGGTCGACCTCGAAGGCGACCTCGTCGGGGATGTTCCCCGCGATCAGTCCGTGGACCGCGGTCCTGAAGACGATGGCGCCGTCACGGACCAGGAAGTTCACCGGAAGGATGACTGGGGCGGGGGCCGAGCCCGACCTCAACCCGATGCGTCCCACACCCCCGGGCCGATCAGGCGAATGCACCGTGAAGGCGGGAGAGAGGTCGTGGTCGCCACCGGCGCGGCGGTGGTCGCGGTCCCGGGTGGCAGATCGGTGTCCGCGCCCAACAGGTGGTCCTGGGTGGTGTCCAGTGCCCCGGCGAGGTGGTCCAGTGTCGGCCGGGTCATCCGGGAGGCGTGCTCCTCGAGGTAGGCCACGTATCCGGGGTCCATGCCAGCGAGACGGGCGACCTCCTCCCTCGTCAATCCCAGCTCTCTGCGGCGCGTCGCCGCCCGGCGGCCGAGATCGCTGCCTGATCCGTCCGTGTCGGCCTCCTGGCTCATGACCACTCCCTCCCTGGCCGTTGACGGCCCTTCGCCCGGGCCCTGCCCTCGGGGTCCTCACCGTTTGCGAGGTGCGTGTACACGAGGCGTTCGGCCCGACGCGTGCGCCGGAGGTCCCGGTCCGCTTTCGGTATCACCCTGGTACGACGCCGAGTGGCTGGTGACAGGGGCGGCTCGGGACGCCGGTCCCCGGGCCCGGCGACCTCCGTCCCGGGCCCCGAAGCGGGGCGAGGGAGAAGAATGGGAGGGAGGCTCAGCCACGGAGACGGTCACGCGCCTCGTCGGGAAGCGTGGTGACGGAACGGGGGGACCATGATCACCGGCCCTGAGAGTCGAGGAGCGGACGCGGCGGCCGCCGCGTCCACGGATGCCGAGGACGACGGGATCCGTCACG
This sequence comes from Nocardiopsis eucommiae, assembly GCA_018388625.1. Classification (GTDB taxonomy): domain Bacteria; phylum Actinomycetota; class Actinomycetes; order Streptosporangiales; family Streptosporangiaceae; genus Nocardiopsis; species Nocardiopsis eucommiae. Next base: position 1,361,512 of record CP074402.1, read on the forward strand.
AACCGCGCCACGACGGACCGGTCGTGGTGGGCGTGGACGGTTCGGCGCCGAGCCTGGAGGCCCTCCGCTGGGCGACCCGGGAGGCCGACGCCAGAGGTGTGGGCCTGGTGGTCCTGCACGCTGTGTGGACCCCCGACGTCCCCACGCCCCCGGGCTTCACCATCAGCACGCTGCGGCGGGAACTCCACGGGTGGGGGAACAGCTGCTGCGCGAAGCCGTCGACAACGTCGCGTCGCCGGTGCGTCCCGGACTGGCGGTGCGTACCGAGCTCTCGTCCTCCGAGCCGTCGCGTGCCCTGATCGACGCCTCGAAGGGCGCCGCTCTCGTGGTCGTGGGCGCCCGTGGCCGAGGGAGCGCCTTCGCGGTCCTGCTGGGCTCCGTCAGCGCACGTGTCAGCGCCCACGCCCACTGCCCCGTGGCCGTGGTGCCCGAGCGGCACGGGGGCGTGGAGACACCACCGGAGGAGCGGGCCGAACGCGGCGCGGACGCGGACACACGACCGGCGGCGGGGGACGGCCGGGGGCGCGTGGTGGTCGGTCTGGACGGATCCTCCGGTTCGATGGTCGCCCTGCGCTTCGCGCTGGAGGAGGCGGCCCGGCCCGGACGCGAAGTGGTGGCGCTGTACGCGCTGGAGCTGCCGATGCCCATCGACGACACCACACTGGACCCGGAGATCGACGCCGCGGCACAGGAAAGCTGGAAGGCGACCGCCAGGGCCCGCATCCTCGCGTGGGTGGACGAAGCACGCCGTGCGAACACCGAGAACGTCCCCGTGAACGTGGAAGTGGTCACCGGACGGGCGGTCGACGCGCTCCTTAGCCGGACCGACGCGGCCGTCATCGTCGTGGGATCACGAGGGCGGAGTCGGATCACCGGGCTCCTGCTCGGATCCGTCAGCCAATCCGTCCTGCAGAACTCCCGGGTGCCGGTCGTGGTCGTGCCGAACCCCTGAGAGGTACGGGGGACCGGTGGTGCTCCGGGCCGTCGGAGAGCGCGCCACGGACGACCGCGCCACCTTACGGAAGTACGCTCACGCCAACGGAAGCAGACAGGCCGTTCCGGGACGGACACTGACCAGGTGGACCCCCACCCGCACGGTGACCGGCGGTCCGCCCGAAGCGGGGACGGAGACACGGACGCGGTCCCGGAACACCTCGACCCGTACCCGCCCCTGCCGGAGGCAGCGCAGGTCGAAGGAGAGCCTGTCCAGGTCGGCGGGCAGCCGCAGGCTCAGGTGCAGGACGCCCTCCCGAACGGCGAGTCCGGTGTAGCACCGGGTCAGGATGTCGACCGTGCCCGCCATCGCCCCCATGTGGATGCCCTCGGCTGTGCTCCCGTCCGGAGCGCCCTCGACGTCCGTGCCCAGCGCATCGCGGAAGAACTCCCAGGAGGCCTCGCGATCGGTTCGGGAGAGTACCCAGGCGTGCGCCACCGAGCTGAGGCTGGACCCGTGGGCGGTGCGTGCGAGGTAGTGGTCGATCGTGCGAGGGACGAGCTCAGGGTCGCGGGCGTGTCCGAGGCGTTCCAGGATGTCGGTGATCTCCTCCTCGGAGAGGAGGAGGAACAGCATGAGGACGTCGGCCTGTTTGGCGGCCCGGTAGTGGTTGCAGTCGTCCCCCTCGGCCTCCAGCGCGCGGTCCAGACGCCGGACGCCCTGGTACGCCTCCCAGTCGAGCTCGTCCAGGTCCTCGTAGTGGGCGAACTGACTGATGACTCCCTCATGGAAGGGGACGTGCAACCCGCGTGAGACCGACTCGAACCGAGCGATCTCGTCGGCTTCGAGGCCGAGGGACTCCTGAAGCTCCTCGCGGAACGGGCCGGGCAGCGTTCGGAGGATGTCGAGAGCGCGCAGGAGAACCCACACGGTCATGACGTTGGTGTAGGCGTTGTCGTCCAGGCCGGGAACCGCCCTCCCCGGATAACCGTCGTGGTACTCGTCGGGACCCATGACGCCACGGATCACGAAGCGGTCCAGTTCCTCGTCGAAGACAGCCATGTCCGCGAAGGCACGTGCGACCTCCAGCAGCAACTCGGCGCCGAACTCGCACAGGAAGGCGACATCGCCGGTCACCCGGTAGTGCTGCCAGACGTTGTAGGCCACGGCGAGGCCGACGTGCCTCTGCAGGTGGGAGTTGTCGGGAAGCCAGTGACCGGATCGCGGGTTCAGGTGGAGTTCCTGTGTCTCCTCTCGACCGTCGCTCGCGCTCTGCCAGGGAAAGAGCGCGCCCCGCAGCCCCGCCGCGCGGGCGCTCGCACGCGCTCGCGGGAGCCTTCGCCACCGGTACCTCAGCAGGCCACGAGCGGTCTGCGGGAACCGCAGGTTGAGGAACGGGAGGACGAACACCTCGTCCCAGAACACGTGGCCCCGGTACGCCTCGCCGTGCAGCCCCCTCGCGGGGACCCCGACATCGAGGTCGGGCGTGTGCGGGGACAGGGTCTGGAGCAGGTGGAAGAGGTGGAGGTTGAGGAGACGCTGGTCCCGTTCCGAGTCCACCTCCACGGAGCAGGTCTCCCACAGGTGCCGCCACGCGGCCTCGTGGCGACGGGCCAGCTCGGAGAAGTCCCCGGCCCGGTCCAGAGCGTGGAGGGCCGCGTCGAGGCAGTCGCCGACGGCGCGGTCGCGGGACGTGTACAGGGCCACGGTCTTCTCCACCGTGGTCGGCTCGCCCGTGCGCACGTTCAGGGTGAGGTCCGTGGCCGCCCAGTCATCCGAGGTCGGCGTCGCGCAGGTCGTGGCACGTCCGTCCCGCGTCACCAGGGTCCGGGAGGCGAGCACGATCTCTACCCCCGATGTCAGGGTCCGGCAGCGGAGCCACGCGGTCCCCGTGTTCTCGGACCCCGCGCCCAGCGGGGCGAGGTGCCTCCCGTTCAGGTCCCGGTAGCGGGCCACCCCACGGTTGGACACGGTGCCGTCCAGGGCCGAGCGCACGACCACGGTCCCGGCCCAGTTCTCCGGGGTCAGCGTGGTCCGCAGGGTCGCCAGGTGGGGGTCGTCCATCGACACCAGCCGACACTGGGTCACGTGGGTCCTCCTGCCCGCGTGCACCGTGTGGAAGGTACGGGTCAGTGTTCCGCGACGCATGTCCAGTTCGGTGCGTTGGGGGAGGCCCGCAGCGGGTTCTCCGAACCAGTCGCCGTCCTCCGGGCGAAACGTCAAGGGCAGCCAGTTCGGCACGTTGACCAGGTCCTCGTTGTCCACACGGCGGTCGGCGACCGTGGAAACGGCGCGGTCGTAGCAGCCCGCCACATAGGTCCCCGGGTAACACGTCGAACCGGCGCCCGCCTCCGGGGGCGCGCCACGCGTGGCGAAGTAACCGTTGCCCAAGGTGCACAGGGTCTCCCGCACCAGAGCCCCCTGCGGATCCGGCCCCTCGTATTCCAGTGTCCAGGGGTCCACGAGGTCACCTCCCGCGTATGGTCCGCGCGACCAGGAACGCCGCCCCGACCGTGGGCGCTTGAGGGCTACTCCTCCGGAGACTCACGGGAGATGGGCACGGTGCGGCTGCTCCCGGGCTCCCGCGAGAGGCCCACGCGCACTTCCAGGAGGCCCTGGTCGTAGGACGCGGTGACGTCCTCCCAGTCGGCTTCGGCCGGCAGCACGAGCGTACGGCTGAAGGTGCCGTAGTGGAACTCCGTGTACAGCGGTGCGGTCGTGCCCTCAGTACGCACGCACTCGATCGTGATCGTGCCGCGCTCGACGGTCACCTTGAGGTCGCGCTGCGGGTCCACGCCGGGTGCCTCCACTCGAACGACGTAGAGGTGATCGTTGACCGAGGTCTCCACCCGCAGGTACGACGACGTACGTGATGACGGGGACGGAGGATCCACGTCCCACGGATCCGGGAAGCGTGTCAGCCCCTCTCCACGGGAGACCGCGTTCATGTCGCACCTCCTCTGTCAGGGCCCGGCGGGCTCCTCGGGCCGGTCGGTCCCGACCGCTGATCTCCCATTCAACGCTCCCACCACGTTTCCGTCAGGGGGCGAAGGCTGTGAGCGACCGGGACCTTCGTCGTGACGCGGGCCTGCGTTCCGGACGCCGGGGGAGGGCGCCCGGCGCTGGTGTGGACGGCGACGTCACGTTCCGGAGCGCCACGGGCGTCGGGGTGTCTCCCAGCCCAGGCGTTCGTCGACGGTGCGCGGGTGCGCCGCGCGGCACACCGGGCGGAGTCCCGCATAGGGGACGACGGTCCCGGGGAGAGGGACACAGGGCCCGTCGGCGCGGACGTTGGGCTGGGCGGGGCGCGCGTGTTCGGGCACACACTGGACACCAGGGCAGATAAGGGGGTGGCCGATGAGCGGGGACGTCCTCGTCGGAACCGACGGATCACGGGCGGCGCTGGCAGCGGCGGTGTGGGCGAGTGAGGAGGCGCGCGACCGGGGAGCCAGGGCCGTCGTCGTGTGTGTCTTTGACCCGGGCTGGCCGACGGCCCGGGCCACGGAACGCCTCAGACAGGAGGCCGAGAGCGTGGTGGAGCGGACGAGGAACCGCATGTCGGCGTTCATGCCCGGTGTCGAGGTGGTGGGAGAGGAACTCGCCGGTTCCTCACCCTCCAAGGTGTTGTTGGAGCGGGCCGCGTCGGTCTCGCTGGTCGTGCTCGGCAGACACGGCACCAGTGACCTCCCCGGCCGTTGGCCGGGCACCGTGGCCGACCAGGTGGCGGCCCACGCCCCGGTCCCGGTGGTCCTGGTCCCGCACGAGCCGGTGCCGACGGAGGCTCGCGACGTCGTGGTGGGGGTGGACGGTTCATCCCGCTCCAAGCACGCGGCCCTCACGGCCGTGGAGACGGCTCAAGGACACGGAGATCGGGTCCGCGCGGTGTGGGCCTGGACTGCTCCGGAGTCCATGGTCCCGAGGGGGTCGGAGGCGGAACAGGAACTGAAACGCTGGCGCCGGGAGAACCTGGAGTCGGCGCTGAAGCCAGTGTTGGAGGAGTTCCCCGACGTCGTCGTGTTGCGCGAGGTCCGTCGTGAGCACCCGGTGACGGCGCTGTTGGCCGACGACCGGCACACGCGGATGGTGGTGGTGGGGGCGCGCGGGGAGCACGGATTCGCCGAACTCGCGTTGGGAGGGGTCGCCCGTGGAGTCCTGAACCGGTCCGATCGGCCGGTGATGGTGGTGCACGGTTCCAGGGACTGACGGGCGGGTCATGGGGAACGGTGTGCAACCGCCAGCGGTCATCCTCGCTCTCGGGGCGGACCTCTCGGCGTGGCTGAACCCGGCGGCACCCAGCCTGTCAGGGGACTCACGTCTCCTCGTCACCCCCACGGGGAGGGGAGCCCTCCTGGTTCACCCCGTGCGTTCCTCCTCCGGAGTTCCGGCACACTTCGTCGTGGTGAACCGGAGGACCGGAGCGGGGACCTCACCACGACGACCGCCCGCGCACACTCCTCCCGGCACATCGGCATCCTCGACCAAGCCCCGTACGCCCCACCTCGTATCCAAGCGACCCCGCACCGGAGCCCGGTATGCACCCGACCGCACCCCTCACCCTTCTCGGCCTGGACTGGAGCGACCCCGACACTCCCCGCCTGCGCACCAGCGACCCCGACCGCCCCGGACACAGCCTGCTCCACCCCCTCCTGGGCGAGCACTCCTTCCGTGTGGAGGGGAGCAGCGGCGCTGCGTCGGCTGGTTCGACCTGACCGGAGCCGAGGGCAGGCACGTGCGCTGCCGTACCGACGAGACCGTCACCCGGGGCAGGCAGTGCCGACGCTGCCAGTACAGGGAGGGGTTCGTCGCCGCCCATCAGGCCCACCGCACCCCCGACGCGCTGCCCGAGAACATCCGCGACTACCTGCGGCAGCCGCACTGGCTCTACCTGGACGTCTTCGCCAACGGCACGACCAAGGTAGGCACCGCCGCCGACGCGCGCCGCCACAGCCGCCTGGCCGAACAGGGACCCGTCGCCGCCCTCTACCTGGCCCGGACGACGGACGGCCTCACCGTCCGCACCCTGGAATCGGCCGTCTCCCGGCACTTCGGGCTGCCCGAGCAGGTCCAGACCCGCCGCAAGGTCCTCGGCCTCCAGACCGGCGTCGACACCACCGCGCTCCTCGGGAAGCTGACGGCCCTCGCCGCCCGCGTCACCCCTACCTGGACACGGTCACCGACCAGGGGTCCGGCACCGAGGTGCTCGCCGCCCCCGAACCCTGGGTTCGGCCCGCCTGCTCCACCGCCGTCTTCGCGACCGCACCCGTGCTCGCCTACCCCGGCGACCTCACGCGGGGCACCCACCGGCCGCTCGTCACCGGGGTAGCGGGCCCCGTGGCCGTGTTCTCCACCGAACCCGGACCGGACGCGCCCCGCCACTGCGCCGACCTGAGCCGACTCGTCGGCCGGACCCTCGCCCCGGTCACCGCTGAGGACGCGCCCAGCGGCGCGCTCACCCTGTTCTGACCCCGGGACCCGTGGGGCTCACTGGGGGAACGAGGAGCCCCGGGACGGGGACCCGTGGGGCCAAGGGCACGCGGAGCCCGGGACGCGGCCCCGGACCGCAGACCCGGGGCCGCTCCCGGGACACATGACTCCTGGAGAACCCGCTGGTGGGATCGGTCTCCAGGAGTCGCCTCGCGTCTCGGTGACCCGGTCAGGCCTCGAACAGGGTCTGCCCGACGAAGCCGCCCTCCGCGCAGCCCGGAGGGACCGCGAACACCGCCGAGCCGATGTGGGTGATCCACTCGTTGAGCAGGTCCAACTCGTCGAGGCGGCGCTGGATCGGTACGAACTGCCGGCTCGGATCCCGCTGGTAGCAGGCGAACAGCAGTCCGGCGTCGCCCTCCGACTCGTAGTTGTAGCCGCGACGGAAGATCCGCTCGTCGGGGTCCTCCGAGCGTGCGCGGCGGATGTGCGCGTACTCGGCGATCACCGGGAAGCCGAGCGGCGTCATCGCGTCCAGGTCCGGTTCGTCGTGCTCCTCCTCCCCGGTGAGCGGGGCACCGTTGTCCAGACGCCGCCCCACTGAGTCCTCCCGGCCGGGGCGGTCGAGGCGGTCCCACTCGTCCACGTCCATCGAGACCCGCCGCAGCACCATCGCCGTCCCACCCCGGAGCCAGGCCGGAGCGCCCTCCCCGCACCAGACCACGGGGTCGAAGTCCGCCTCCTCCGGCTCGGGGTTGACCGTGCCGTCGACCTGGCCGAAGAGGTTGCGCATCGTGGTCCCCTGCGGTTCGGCGCCGTAGGAGCGGCGGAAGCCGTCCTGGGACCAGCGCACCGAACCGAAGGCGCGGGTGTCCTTGAGGAGCATGCGCACGGTGTGGGAGAGCGTCAACGGGTCGTCGCCGCACACCTGGAGCAGCAGGTCTCCGTGGGACCAGCCGTCCTCCAGCCGGTCCGTGTCGAACTCCGGCAGCGGCCCCAGCCAGTCCGGGACCAGCCCCGGGTCGACCCGCTCCACCAGGCCGGGGCCGAAGCCCAGGGTCACGGTCAGTCCGGCGGGGCAGGAGGCGAGTTCGGGTTCGGTGTCGGCCAGGGCGGATCTGCCCTGGGTGAGCCGTGCGGCGTCGTCGGAGAGCAGGGTGAGCAGCCGACGCACCCCGTCGGAGTCGACGTCCTCGCGCAGGTCGACGCCGACGAATCTGGCGTGGGCCTGCGGCGGCGTCGCGATCCCCGCCTGACGGGCGCCGTGGAAGGGGTGGGTGCGATCACCGTGCACCTGGTCCGCCGAGACCGCTTCCCCGGGAGAACGCAGGGAACGGATGAGGGCGTCACCACCACTGAGCGCGACCGCGCCCACTCCGGCGGCGGCCGCACCACCCCACAGCACGCTTCTGCGCGAGGGCCGGGCGCCCTCCTCCTCGGGGCGATCCATCAGTGGTCCCCGTGGCCGTCGTCGGAGTCCCCGTGGTCACCGTCGTAGTTCTCGTTCGCTCCCTCGAAGTCCTTCACCGGGGCGGTGAACTCGTGGGTGGAGCCGTCCTCGAACTCCAGCGTGACGGTGACCTCAGCGCCGGGCTCCAGGTCCCGGGCCAGACCCATGATCATGATGTGGTCGGCGCCGGGGGAGAGCTCGTGTTCGGATCCGGCGGGAACGGAGAAGCCGTCGTCCTTCTCCCGCATCACCATGGTGCCGTCGTCCCCGCTGACGACCTCGTGCAGTTCGACCATGTCGGAGACCTCCTCAGCGCTCGCGGCCACGATGACGGCATCGGCTCCGCCCTCGTTGGCCAGGACGCCGAACGCGGCCGTCATGCCGTCGTCGGCCGCGGCGGCCTTGACCCACGAGTCGGAGACGGAGACCAGGTCGGCCTGTGCGGCGGACCCCTCCTGGACGGCGGTGTCCTCCTCCGCCGGAGTGGTGGAGGCGCAGGCGCCCAGGAGCAGGGAGACGCCCAGGGCGGTCGGGATCAGGAGCGAGCGGGCGGTGAGGGTCATCGGACTTCCTGTTCGGTTGGAGTGTGCTGGGACCTGGGGCGCCGCAGGCGCGGGGCAGCGGCATAGAGGAGGACCCCGATCAGTGCGCCGACCAGGGCGAGGACGGCCTCGCGTGGAGGGGCGAGGTTCGTGGAGGGGCCCGCGACCGCGCCCCCGTCGTCGGACTCGTCGGGCGGGGCGGCCTCCAGGTCCGGCGGGGGTGGCCCGCCCTCGCCCACCTGGAAGGTGAGGGCACCGCTGATCGGGTGTCCGTCGCTGGAGACCACCCGCCAGCGGACCGCGTACCCGCCGTCCGCCAGTTCCGGGGAAGCTCGACACTGACCTCATGGCCGTCCACGAGCGGCTCCGTGGTGGTGACGGGCTGCGCTGCGGAGTCGAGGATCAGCACGGCGGTGGAGACGTCCATCGGTGGACCGCTGAAGGTGAGCCTGACCTCGTCCGGAGCGGACGGCAGCGCCTGTTGGTCCTCCGGGGTCGAGGAGAGCAGGGTGTCGTGGGCGAGGGCTGGTGCGGGTGTGAGCACCAGGGCGGTGGTGACGGCGCAGAGTAGGGCGAGGGTGCCCCGCATGGATCCTCCTCGTCGTGGGCCGACCACGTGGTCGGCACTACGAGAAGTCGTCCGTCAGCCGCCAGGAGTTCCCGGCAGTTCCCATCGATTCCCGTGGAGCCGCGGGACCGCGGAATCCTCCAGAACCCACCTTCTGGTCCGCGCACGGAACGCAGGCCCGCGTGATCGGCGATCACCACCAAGTCCTCGCCCGGCGCCGCGTCGCCCTGGTTCTGGTGGACGACCACCATGACCTGCTTCGGGGAGGCGGCTCCCACGAAGAGCGGGCCGACTGTCCCGTAAGAGCGGCGAGCACGACCAGACGAATGGGGCCCGAGGGAGAGCTGACCAAGGTCACGGGAGACCTTTCCCAGACCGAGTACGTGTACGACGCCGATGGTGAAGGTCCCCTGCGACGGGCCAACGGGGTCACCGTCCTGTACCTGCCGGCACGGAGGTCACCTGGGACCCGGCCGAGGGGACCGAGGAAGCGACTCGCTACTTCACGCGTGCTGGCGAGACCGTGGGTGGTATGGGAGAACAGTGGCCGCCTGCACTGGATTGTGCCGGACCACCACGACACCGGCCAGATGAGCATCGACGCCAACTCGGACGAGGTCGCTAAACGCCGGATGACGGTGTTCGGACAGGATCGCGGAATGACCGGTAGCTGGCCTGGCGAGCGGGAAAAGTTGTTTCGAGGGGGCAATTCTCTCGCTGGTACGAGGCCTTTGATTCGGGTCTCTAGTAATCCTAAGGGTGTGCCAGGATCTGGTCGCTCCAACCGGCGGGTCGGGCAGCAGAGTGCTTCAAGGGAGAGTGCCGATGTCGGCAGCTGCGGGGAGAATGGGAGGGTCGGTGGTAGGACGACCGGATATGCTATGGCGGCCAACTCTTCTGGGGTTGCCATGGCGGACCCTGCCAGCGCCAATAATAGTTGGCACAGATGGTGAAACCTCGGCGGAGGGGGAAGTATGCTCGTGGTTCTAAGGGTGCAGGGGAGGGTGGGAAAGTGAGGTTCTCCGATTTTGGGATAATGAGAATCTCTGACTTCTTCGTTGCATCCTTGCTGAGGGGGTTCCGTGGACTGCTCGTTGAGCGAGTAAAAAATGAGAGGATGATCAATTTCAATCATGACGATGACATCGCGTTTCGGCTTCTTCTTGTAAGGGTGCCTGCTGCCTTCCTGGTTCTCGTGATTACGTCTGGTGTCTTGTCGGTGATCGCAGCTCTCGCGCTAAATTTCTCCCCCGTTCTCTCCTATCTCTCGTTCGTCTGTCTGGTGTTCTTCTCTTCCTTGAAGTTTTCCCAATTTGTGGTGGCCGTCTCTGAAATTCTGATTTCCTGGGCCTTGCTGACGTTGAGGCTTCGGTTCGACGGGGGTTCTCGAAAGTACTTCTATGATATATACGGACGAATGAGGTTTCCCCTGGTCTTCGTCTCTTTGTGTTTGACTGCGTGGGGTATCTCTTCGGGTGAGATTGCGGATATCGTTTACGGCTGACTCCCATGGATATCCGAATGCTCGGACGGATGTCGGTGGTGCGGGCAGGCTGGGGAGATGCTGCGGAAGCGGCAGGCGAGTGGCCGATGCCCAGTCCATACATCAGGTGTGGGGGACACGCCGTCAACTGGACAAGGCCGAGTCGACTACTTCCGCGTTGGCGCACAGAGCGTGATCCCATAAGTGGTGCAGGTCGGGTCGGCGCCGTGCTACTAAGTGGTGCGGTGGCTCCCGCTGAGGTGGGCAACCTGCTACCGATGCGGCGGCCAGGCGTATTCGACTCTGTGGGCCACGCAACGCGTCTCTGGCTGCACCCCGGGGCAAGGCGGGTGCCGGGGATGGCGGTGGGGAGTTGGTGAGCGGACGGGGCGCTGTGTCGGTCAGGGCCGACACGGTCACAGGCGGGAAGGTATTTCGCGAGGTCCACCCCGACCTGCACTGACCTTGTCCGGGGAACACGAGGGGCCCACATTGGCCCCGAAACGCCGCGAGGACCTCTTCCGAGGTCCTCGTGTACCCCGTCTGAACTGGGGTTTTATGGTGTTCCCAGTAGGATTCGAACCTGCGACCGTCGGATTAGAAGTTCTATGGTTGCGTACCGCCACGTGTCACTTCGTGCCGTTGCGTCCCGCGTCATCCGAATCAGGTCGTCGTCCTGTGCTGCGTCGTGCTGTCCAGTGCCGCCCCGGTCCAGAACTGCGGAGCACGGACGGAGCACGCAGCCCATTAATGGCGTCTGATAGAACCTCGCGAGGTTCCTGGTGCATGGTTGTTAGGGTTAATTCAAAATGGTGGAAATACGCGGCGATCGTCCCCGGGGCTCTTTTTCGTGATCTCTTGACCCCCTGGGTGGCCGGAGGTCTCTTCAGTGACCTTTCAGTGCAACAGCATATAAACACTGAGGGTCGTACTGTTCGTCATTGCATTAGATATTATATATCTTCTGGTATTTGTCTAGGATGGAAAGTGATTGACCCTCCATGCGAAGCTTGGCTCGGGATATGGCGATTTCTTTGATTTCTTCTGGCGAACATCCAAGCCAGCGCATTGCATTTAGTGAAATGCTGATAATATCCACCATCTCACGCGCCATGGCTTCGCGGTCGTTATTCTTTAGGTGACAGTGCGAGCCAGCGCCAACCGTGCAGGTAAGCCAGGCAGGTGTACCTCGTGCATTGATGGCATCTTCCGAAATCTCGGCCTGAATCCCATTGGTCCGCACGTTAACTCCAAGTCTCCGCGGCCGTACACATGCCTCGACTGTGGAAAACCGGGAGAGATTTCCTATGCCGAAATCCGGGGTAAGCGTCCTTCTGAAGATATGTCCCCATGTTGGTCGTGCATGTGTCGAGATGTTTTTGAGAGTGGATTGAAGTCGGATCCCTTGAAATGGGACATAACGACTGAGCAGGCCGCCCAGATGATTTTGGGAGACAGCTTCGTTGCTCGAGGAGAGGGCGGTGGGATTCTGAGTTTTGCCGAGCTTGCTGAGCAGATGGAGCACCCGTGGTCACTCGTCTCGATTGAGTGCATGGTGTGCCATTCCACTCAACAGTGGAGTGCTGCCATGAGTCTAAGCCTTGCGGGCAGATCGAAGGGGAACTCCTGTTTCGCATGCCTATCCCAACCCATGGCCGAAGATCAAGATCGGCTCTTCGCCCATCTTGGTCTGGTCCGCGGCCATTCTGGATATGCCAGGCTCGGTGACAAGGTTCGGGCTCACTGTGCTGATCCCGATTGTGGGGCTGAGCGACTAGTCTCGTTCAGCGAACTCGCCCGTGGTGCCGCGCCATGCCTGAGCTGTCTTGAAGCTGCTGATCCCGGTGCTCCACACCTGGTATACATCGTTCGGTTTCCCGCGATGTATGCATGGAAAATCGGAATCACCAACACCCAGGCTCGACACGATCGGATTGCTTCTCACCGAGCTCGTGGCGGCGAGCTGTGTGAACTGCGCGAAGTGCCAAATAGAGAAGCCGCTCGAACGGTCGAGAGTCGTGTTCTTGAATCAGTCAGAGATTTTCCGAGTGCGTGCGGACCTCGAGGATTTCCACAGGGCGGATACACCGAGACCTGGAGTTTCGATGGCCCCGAGATTGATCTGAATGATCTCATAGAGAGACTGATGAAGGACGAAGCCCCAGGCTTCGACCGGCTTAGAGAACTCAGAAATTACTTTTCCAAGGCCCCTGTGTCTATCGAGGAAATCTCCGATTTCGTGCGCGTACAGACCGAGGATGTGAACGGAGACGACGTGCACATCGTCAGTTTAAGCGAATCCGAGGAGCAGATCCTGCACAAGATTCGCGCCCGGCGCGCAACTTGAAGGGTTCGGGATCAGAATAGCCGTACCCCCTGCTCTCAGTGGTGTATAAAAGTGGTGTCCAACGAGTGGGGAAACGCGGTCACGCACTTCACTTAGGGTACCTACCCGTCGATGTTACAGGACGCGATTCGGGTGGCGTTGGAAGCAGCCTCGCTGTTGTTCGTGGAGCGGCGTCCTGGCCGTGGCGTGGGGGTGGCTGACGCGTCCGGGCGGGGTCCAGGGTGGGGCCCTGCGGGTTGTTGAGGTCGGTCGTGGCCGCACGGGCCGTGTTAGCCCCCTGGCTGGGCATCGGTAGGCAGACGCGGATTCGCCCCGGTGAGGGCCCCAGAGCCACTGAACGGCAAAGTGCTCCAGGAGGTGGATCCCCACCTGCACTCACCTTGTACGGGGGCACGCCAGGAGCACACATCGTCCCGGAACGCCGCGAGGACCTCTTGCGAGGTCCTCGTGTACCCCGTCTGACCTGGGGTTTTTGGTGCACCCAGCAGGATTCGAACCTGCGACCGTCGGATTAGAAGTCCGATGCTCTATCCACTGAGCTATGGGTGCTCGCTTAAGTTGTAGCGCCTGGTCGCGCTGTGTGCCCGGATCGTGGCCCGGGGGTGGCGACCTGCGTGGCTGCTGCCCTCGGGGAGACATCCTAGGGCATTCGGAGGATGTCACCCAAGAGAGGGCAAAGTCTGACCAACTACGGTGATTCGTAGTTGCGTCTCGTTACCACGTGTGTTCCACCAAACCGGGCGCTATGGGCCTCGCGCACCACGTTACCGGTGATTAACCCCTGGTGTGCTGCTGTGTGGCGGGCGTTTCGTGAACTCCAGGGTTCTTGGCCCCGTCGGAGTGCCCCGGTTCAGAAGATCCACCACTGGCCGAGCAGGATCGCGAGCGACGCCACCGTGAACAGCATGCGCTCCCCTTCAGGAAAGACTCTAGGCTGCTCTACGTGTATGAGCGAATACAATGCGTGGCAAACATGGGTTTGCCGGGGTTTGGTGACGTGTTGGCCAGCGGAGGGTGCTCGAACGCCGGTGGGGTTGGAATCCAGGATCGGCCGCCGTGGTGGCCGATCCTGGCGGGTCAGGCCGCGAGACCGCGCGCGTAGTTGACCTGTTGGTTGACGTGCTGCACGTAGGACCGGTTGCTCACCATGATCTGCGTGGAGTGGTAGTGGCCCGCGCCCTGCACGGTGACCTGGACGTGCCCGGTGGTCCGGTCCTCCTTGACGAGGAGGATCAGCAGGCCGAGGAGGCAGGTCCACCAGAAGATGAGGATGGCGACGATGATCGCCCACACGGGGGTGCTGCGCTCGGTGCGGCTCATGTCGCTGACGGTCCACACCGTCCCCTGGATGGGGAAACGGCCGGACGGGGTGATCACCGTGTTCTGCGTGATCGCGATGTCCCCGATGGTGTCGAGGGTGGGTTCGTGCGGCGTGCCGCCGCCGAAGGGCTGGTATCCGCCCGTCGGTGTGCCGTAGGGCTCCAGTTGGCCGCCGGTGTGCGGATCGGGGGCGGGCCCCACCCGGGGGTGCCGCCGCTGGGCTGCTGCCAGGGCTCACCCTGATGGGGGTCGGGGTACTGGTTCATGGGCCGATTGTGTCAAAGGAGGTGGCCGTGTCCGGTGTCCGTCCGGGCGGGCGACGGGTTGTGGCCGGATGTGGCCAGTGTCCACGGTGTGTGTCAGTGGCGGTGCAGGGTGCTCCTACGGGTTTCCGCAGGTGTGGCCTGGGTCACCGCAAACCCGACTCCTCGGATGCCGGGGTCCAGTTTCTGCGGAAAAACGTGAAAGTCTTTCGCACTTTGCGTCCCTCTACGTACCATGCGGCTGATCCATCGCCCGCACCCCCAGGTGGTGACCCCACATGCCCCCGTACCTCCGACCCGCACCGCCCCGACGGCTCCGCATGGGAGCCGCGGAGCGGCCCTCGCGATCTCCGCCTCGTTGGTCGCCGCGCTTCCCGCCACCCCCGCCCTGGCCGCACCGGAGGACTACTGCGCCCCCGGGGCCTGCCTCGACATCCTGCCGCCGGGCCAGAACGGCAGCGCCACCCTGGTGGAGATCCTCGGCCACCAGGTCTTCGGCACCCGGCCCAAGCACTCGTCGAGCCAGCTCGACATGTACGACAACCTCGTCCACCACTACGACGGGCTCACGGACGAGAGCCTCGACGACTTCTTCATCGACGCCACCTTCGGTGTCGACGAGGGCGACGTCGACCGTCGTTACCAGCCGCGCGACGACGTCACCATCACCCGGGACCGGCAGCACGGCATCCCGCACGTCCAGGGCACCACCCGCGAGGGCACCATGTTCGGTGCCGGGTACGCGGCCGGTGAGGACCGTCTCTTCCTCATGGACGTCCTGCGCCGGGTCGGCCGGGGCGAGCTCACCTCCTTCGCCGGCGGTGCCGAGGGCAACCGCGGGCTCGAACAGGACCTGTGGGGCACCGCGCCCTACACCGAGGAGGACAAGCAGGCCCAGATCGACCGGGTCGCGGACAGCGGTGAACGCGGCGCCCAGGCACTGGCCGACGTCGACGCCTATCTCGCGGGCGTCAACGCCTACATCGACGAGGCCGACAGCGGCCGGTACTTCCCCGGCGAGTACGTCCTCACCGGTCACAAGGACGCCATCACCAACGGCGGGGAGATCGAGCCCTTCACCCCCACGGACGTCGTCGGCATCGCCGCGATGGTCGGCGGGATCTTCGGCGGGGGCGGGGAGGGGAGGTCCAGGCCGCGGTCGTCCTGGCCAACTTCCAGGACCGCTACGGCGCCGAGGAGGGCCTGGAGCTCTGGCACGCCTGGCGCATGGAGAACGACCCCGAGGCCGTGGTCAGCGTCGACGGCGAGTTCCCCTACGCCCAGACCCCGGACGACCCGGTGGGCGAGGTCGTCCCGGACGACGGCTCCGTCGAGCCCTACAGCATCGTCCACGACGAGTACGGGTCCGCCGCCGCCACGGCGCAGAGGGCCGAGGCGGAGCAGAGCGAGGCGCCCGGCGCGGACGCCCCGACCGTGGAGGAGCTCTCCGACGAGCAGCGGGCCGAGCTGGAGCAGATGGTCGAGGACGGCGACCTGTCCGCCGCCGAGGGCATCTTCGAGGACGGCGTCCTGCCGGAGGGCTTCCTCGACCCGCGCGGGATGTCCAACGCCCTGCTGGTCTCCGGACAGCACACCGAGAGCGGCAACCCCGTCGCGGTGATGGGCCCGCAGACCGGCTACTTCTCGCCGCAGCTGCTGATGCTCCAGGAACTCCAGGGGCCCGGTATCAGCGCCCGGGGCGCCTCCTTCGCGGGCGTGAGCTTCTACGTGCAGATGGGCCGCGGCGCCGACTACGCCTGGAGCGCCACCTCGGCGGGCCAGGACATCACCGACACCTTCGCGGTGGAGCTGTGTGAGACGGACGGCTCCGCCCCGTCGACCTCGTCGCGTGCCTACGTGGACTCCTCGGGAGGGTGCTCGGAGTTCGAGGAGCTGAGCGTCAGCAACGACTGGACGCCCACCATCGCGGACGGGACCCCGGCCGGGGGCTACACCCTGACCTCCCTGCGGTCCGAGTTCGGGCTGGTGCGGTCGTTCGCCACGGTCGACGGCGCACCGGTGGCCTTCACCGAGCTGCGGTCCACCTACATGCGCGAGGTGGACTCCATCCTCGGGTTCCAGCGCTTCAACGACCCCGAGCAGGTCACGTCCGCCGCGAGCTTCACCGAGGCGGCGGAGGACATCGGGTACGCGTTCAACTGGCACTACGTGGACGACACGGACATCGCCTTCATCAACTCCGGCGCCAACCCGGTCCGGCTGGCGGGCACCAACCCGACCCTGCCGATCGACGCCTACTCCGGCTCCGGCTGGTCCGGCTGGGACCCGGCCACGAACGAGGCCGAGTACCACCCGCAGTCCGACCACCCGCAGGAGATCAATCCGGACTACATCGTCAACTGGAACAACAAGCCCGCGCAGGGGTACACGTCGGGCTGGTCCACGGGGTCGGTGCACCGCAACGACCTGCTGGACGGCCGGGTGGCCGGGCTGATCGGGGACGGGCACCAGTTCACGCCCGCCTCGCTCACCGCCACGATGATGGAGGCCGGGGTCGCGGACCTGCGCGCCGAACAGGTCCTCCCCCTGCTCCTGGAGGTGATCGACACCGAGGCCGTGGACGACCCCGAGCTGGCCGGGACGGTCGAGTCGCTGCGGGCCTGGACCGAGTCCGGCTCCCTGCGGCGCGAACCCCGGCGCGACGCCGGGTACTACGACCACGCGGACGCCATCCGCGTGCTGGACGCCTGGTGGCCGCTGCTGGTCCGGGCGCAGTTCGAGCCCGGTCTGGGCGAGGACCTGTACACGCAGCTGACCCGCGCCGCCCAAACCGACGAGTCACCCTCCGGGGCGATCGGCGGCGGGGAACCCGGCAGCGTCAACCAGAGCCAGGCGCACCGGGGTTCGGCGTTCCAGTACGGCTGGTGGTCCTACGTGCACAAGGACCTGCGCTCGGTCCTGGGCCAGGAGGTGGACGGCACGCTCGGAGACCAGGTCTACTGCGGCGAGGGTGACGTCGACTCCTGCCGCACGGTGCTCCTGGACAGCCTCGCGGCGGCCGCCGCCACCCCGGCGGGCGACGTCTACCCCGGTGACGGCCACTGCTCGGCCGGTGACCAGCTCTGCGCGGACACCGTGATCCACCAGTCGGTGGGCGGCATCGACATGTGGCCGATCGCCTGGCAGAACAGGCCCACCTACCAGCTCGTCTACCAGTTCTCCGGCGGCAGGTGACCGGGGACCGGTCCCGGCGGTGACGGACGCGGCCCGCGACCCCTCGACGACGGGGAGTCGCGGGCCGCGATCGTGCATCCGTTGGGGGATCTTGTGGTGTGACGGGTTTGTGTGGGTAGCTTAAGGACTACCCGAAACCACAGCGGGAGGGCCACGGGAACATGCCTGTCTGGCTGATCTGGATCATCCTCGCGGCCGGTCTCGGCGTCGCGGAGTTCCTCACCCTGACCTTCGTGCTGGGACTCCTGGCGGCCGCAGCCCTGGTCGCCGGAGTCCTCGGCGCCATCGGCCTCCCGGTGGTCGTGCAGATCATCGGTTTCGCCGCCGCGTCCGCCGCCGGACTGATCCTGGTCAAACCGATCATGGACCGCCAGCTCAAGCGCGGTCCGGACGTCCGTTCCGGCACGGCCGCGCTGGTGGGCCGCTCCGGCGTCGTCCTCCAGAAGGTGGACGCCGACAGCGGCAGGGTCAAGCTCCAAGGAGAGGAGTGGTCGGCACGCAGCCTGGACGAGGACCTGGTGATCCCGGTGGGGGCGCACGTCGACGTCATGGAGATCGACGGCGCGACCGCCGTCGTCTACCCGCGTGAGGCCCTGCCGGACCCACCCGAACTGCCCGAACGGAACCGTCCCGACCAGGACTGACCGGGGCGGACGCGGCGCACCCGCCGCCGAGCCGCGAGCTCCCCAACCGAACACGGAACCACGACCACAGCCACATCCCCGGACGAGGTGCGGAACATGGAATCTGCGATACCGCTCATCATCCTCGCCGTCCTGCTGGTAGCCGTCGCCCTGTCGGCGATCCGGATCGTCCCGCAGGCGCGCGCCTACAACATCGAGCGCTTCGGGCGCTTCATCCGCACCCTCGACCCGGGACTGAACTTCATCATCCCGGGGGTGGACCGGGTGAACACCAAGTTCGACCTGCGTGAACAGGTCTTCACCTCGCGCCCCCAGCCGGTCATCACCGAGGACAACCTCGTTGTCAACATCGACACCGTCCTCTACTACCAGGTGACCCAGCCCAAGGCCGCCGCCTACGAGGTGGCCAACTACATACAGGCCATAGACCAGCTCACCGTCACCACGCTGCGCAACGTCATCGGTTCCATGGACCTGGAGAAGACGCTCACCTCGCGCGAGGAGATCAACACCCGGCTGCGCGGGGTCCTGGACGAGACCACCGGCAAGTGGGGTATCCGGATCAACCGGGTCGAGATCAAGGCGATCGACCCGCCGCCCACCATCAAGGAGGCGATGGAGAAGCAGATGCGGGCCGACCGCGACAAGCGCGCGGCCATCCTGCACGCCGAGGGTGAGCGGCAGGCCCGCATCCTCAAGGCGGAGGGCGCGCGCCAGCAGGCCATCCTGGAGGCCCAGGGTGACCAGCAGGCGGCCATCCTGCGGGCAGACGGTGAGGCCAAGGCGATCGAACGCGTCTTCCAGGCCGTGCACACCAACAACGCCGACGCCAAGGTGCTCGCCTACAAGTACCTGGAGACTCTGCCGAGCCTGGCCGAGGGCGAGGGCAACACCTTCTGGGTGATCCCGGGTGAGCTGACCGAGGCGGTGAAGAACGTGAGCCACGCCTTCGCCGGTGACGCCGCCATGTCCGCCCCCTCCACCACCAAGGAACAGGCCCAGGAAGGCGAGTCGGATGGTCCCGCGCAGATCACCGGCCCGGATCCGGCCCAGGCCTCCGCCTCCGCGCAGGCGGCGCAGGAGGCCGCCGAGGCCGCCGAGCAGGCCGTCGCCGACGCGCGCGACGACGTGCGCAAGGCGGGTGCGCGGTTGGGAACGCCTCCGGACCCGCGCGAGCAGGAGTGAGGGGTGGAACGGTGACGGCGGGCCTCCGTGAGGGGCCCGCCGTCGTGTGGTGAGGGGTCGTGTGACCGCCGGGGCGGGGCTCAGCGGCCCCGAGGAGCAGCCCCAGGGGCCGTTCCGTACCCGTCGGGCGGGGCTCAGACCAGCAGCAGTTTGCCGGTGGTGCCCCGCGAGGAGAGCGCGGACTGCGCCGCCCCCGCCTCGTCCAGGGTGTACCGGCCACCGATCCGCACGTCCAGGCCGCCCTTCTCCACCAGGGAGAACAGGTCACCCGCGCGTCCCAGAAGCTCCTGGCGGTCGGCCACGAAGTAGGCGAGCGAAGGCCGGGTCAGGTACACCGAGCCCGCGCTGTTGAGCCGCTGCGGGTCCACGGGTTCCACCGCGCCGCTGGACTGCCCGAACAGGGCCAGGACACCGCGCGGGCGCAGGGACTCCAGGCTGGCGTCGAAGGTGTCGCGGCCGACCCCGTCGTACACCGCCGCCACGCCCTCGCCGCCGGTGAGCTCGCGGACGGCCGGGGCCACCGGGGTCCGGGTGTACCGGATGATCTCGTCGGCACCCGCCTCCCGGGCGATCCGCTCCTTCTCGTCGGTGGACACGGTGCCGATCACCCGGGCGCCGCGGGCCTTGGCCAGCTGGGTGACGAGCAGCCCGGTGCCGCCCGCGGCGGCGTGCACCAGCACGGTCTCGCCCTCGGCCACGGGGTGGACCGCGTGGGTGAGGTAGTGGGCGGTCATGCCCTGGAGCATGAGCGCGGCGGCCTGTTCGGTGCTGACGGCGTCGGGGACCGGAACGAGCAGGGACGCCCTGACCACGGCCTGGTCGGCGTACCCGCCCGGCGCCATCGCCCAGGCGACCCTCTGGCCGACCCGGAGGTCGGTGACGCCCTCACCCAGGGCGGAGACCGTCCCGGCGGCCTCCATCCCGGGGACGTAGGGGAGCGGAACCCGGTAGGCGCCCGAGCGCTGGTAGACGTCGATGAAGTTGACGCCTCGCGCCTCGACGTCCACGAGCGCCTCACCGGGGCCCGGAGCGGGGCTCTCGGCCTCGGTCAGTCGCAGGACCTCGGGTCCGCCGTACTCCTCGATCACGATCGCGCGCATGGTTCTCCTCCGGGGCGGGACACCGCCGGGCCGGTGCGGGGCCGTCACGGCGCCCGCGTCGGAGGCCCGGCTCAGTCGACGTTGATCCTGTGGAGAGCGTAGTCCGTGTAGAGCGCGGCGAGCGGCTCGGTGCCCGCGCCGGGGCGCATGACGACGCCGACCCGGCGCCGCTCCTCGTCGTCGAGGTCGCCGTCGTCCGGCAGCGGCTGCTGGTCCGTGCTGGAGAGCACGAGCTCGTCGTTGACCCACATGCGCAGGTCCATGTACGGGTCCTCGCCCTCCTCGGCCACGTACTCACAGGCGAACTTGAGGTTGTTGGTGACGAGGTCCTCGACCCGGACGTCGTAGGGCAGGCCCTCGACCGCGGACTCCTCGTCGTGGAGGTCGAAGGGCTCGAACCCGGCCACCTCGGTGGTCTCGGCGATCGCGGTGTCCCCGCTCTCCTCGGTCACCCGGCGGATCTGCGCCTGGGCGCCGTCGAAGCGCAGGAGGGCCTCGTACATGGTGCGTTCCTCCTCGCCGTCCTGGTCCCAGCAGCGCACGCCCAGGCTGGACTCGGCGGGGCCCTGGATCGGTACCACGTTGGTGCTGATGAGGACGCGGTCCGGCGTCTCCCTGTCGAAGGGCACGATCGTGCCCCGTGAGGGGTAGAGCGTGGGGTCGAGCTGGAACACCACGGCGTTCTGCTCGGCCCAGTAGCCGTCCGAGTAGTCCGGGTCCCCGGGGTCGAAGGTCCGGGTGTCCGACCACCCCGGGTCGGTGGCGAAGTCCGTGACGTAGATGCTGGTGGTGTCCACCGGCGGTTCGTCCGATCGGGAGAGCAGGACGGTCGCGCCCACCCCCGCGACGAGGACCACCGCGAGGACGGCGCCGCCGATGAGCAGCACCTTCCTGCGGCCCGGGTTCCCGCCGTGGGGCGGGGCCGGGGGCTGCTCGGGGCCGCGGGGGCCGTTCGGACCGTTGGGGGCGGGTACCCGGCGTGCCCGGTGTGGGCGGGGATCCCGTGGGAGGGGAGTTCCCCGACCCGGGCTGCTGGTACTGGCCCGGGCCGACACGGTTCTGCGGCACGGGGCCGTGCCCGGCGTCGTGGTGCGGCGGCCGGTAGCCGCCGCTGGGTCCCTGGTGTCCGTATCCACCCTGCTGTGGGCCGGACCACGGTGCCTGGGGGTGGGAGGGAACCGGGGGTACTGCTGCGGGTGCTCACCGGGCGGCACGGGCGGTGGGAACGGGGCCTGGTGGAGCTGGGTCCGCGGGGCCTGCGGCGGCGTGGGTCGCTGGTGCGTGTCCTCGTGCCGTGTTGGCAGGACGGCGCCCGGGTCGGAGGCCGACGGCTGGCCGTCGGGCGGCGTGGAGGCGGCCTCGGCCGGAACCTGTTCCTGGCGCCCCTGTTCCTGGAGGCCCGGTTCGGTGGGCTCCGGAGGCTGGCCCGGCACCGGGGTGCTGCTCGGCGGCGCCCACGACGTGGTGATCGTCCGACGCACCTCCGCCTCCTCCGGATCCTGCTGCCCGGTCAGGTGGGCCAGCAGCTGCTGGGAGGTGGGGCGGTTCTCGGGCTTCTTGTCCAGCGCCGCCGTGACCAGGTCCACCAGGCTGGGGTCGAGCCCGTCCAGCTTGGGTGACGCGGTGGAGATGTTGTGCAGGACCGCCGGGACGGTGCCCGCGTCGAAGGGCGCCCGACCGATGCCCGCGAAGGCGACCAGACAGCCCCACGCGAAGACGTCGGCCGCCGCCGTGGCCTGTTCGCCCAGGATCAGTTCCGGCGCCATGTAGGAGGGGTGCCCATGAGCTGGCTGGAGCGGGTGACCGCGTCGCTGGCGTCGTCCAGGGCACGGGCGATCCCGAAGTCGATCACCTTCGGGCCGACCGGGGACAGCAGGACGTTGGCGGGCTTGAGGTCCCGGTGCACGATCCCCGAACCGTGGATGGCGGTCAGCGCCGCCGCGACGCCCATCGCCAGCCCGTCCAGGGTCCCGCCGTGCATCGGCTCGCCACCGCGCACCGCCTGGTCCAGGTTGGGGCCCGGCACGTACTCCGAGACGATGAAGAGGGGTTCTCCCTCCAGGCGGGCGTCGATGACCCCGGCCGTGGAGAAGCGGGCGACCCGGCGCGCGGAGGCGACCTCGCGGGCGAAGCGCAGTCGGAAGGACTCGTCGTCGGCCAGGTCGGGGTGGATCAGCTTGATGGCCACGGCACGGTCGGCGGCGTCCCTGGCCAGGTACACGGTGCCCATGCCACCGCGTCCCAGACGGCCGACGATGCGGTAGCCGTCGAGTTCGCGCGGGTCTCCGGCGCGCAGGGGTTTGCCGCTTTCGTGTCCGTTGGACGTCACAGTTGGGGGTCCCTTGTATGGATCGTGTGATTCGCGTCTAACAGCGTACCGATCTCGACACGCCGACGCGTTCCGGTTGTTGACGGCTGTTCCGGGCGCGGAAGCGGGTCGGAACTGGGCCGATGCGAGTCGTGGCGGACGGTTCCGCGACGCCGGTCGGGTTCGGGCGCGGGGGTGCTACGGGAGGTGATGTCGGGAACGCGGAATAGGTTCCACGGAACCCCCGCCTTCGCTAGGATTCGAATACGTGTTCGAACGCCTGGCCGTACTTCCCCACGGACGGGCGCTCCGGCGGCGTGCCTCGTACGCGCGGCCGGACACCAGCCAGGAGGAGTCGGTCGATGCTGGGGGAACTGTCGTGGGACGGTACTTCGGGGCGAAGGTCACGGTCGTCGAGGACGGGGGCCGACCCACCCGGTTCACCTGGGACGGTCGCGTGTACGGGGTGCGGAGGATCATCGACCACTGGGTCACCCTGCGGCGTGACTGGACTCCCGGCAACGGGTCACAGGTTCCCGAACGCGGACACTGGCGGGTGGAGGCGGGCTCCGCCTACGCGCAGGGCGTGTACGAACTCCGGCACGACGGCACGACCGGCGAGTGGACGCTCAGCCGCGTCTGGGGCTGAGCGCACGACGCCGCCTCCCCGCGCGTCCTCGGGCGGCTCTCGTGCATCCGGCCGGTTCCCGCGCGTCCTCGGGCGGCTTTCTGCACACTCCGGGCCGGTTCCCGCGCGCCTCGGGCGGGTTCCTCGGGTGCCCCCGGGCGGGGAGCCGGCTCCCGCGCGCGCGGTGAGCGGCGGGAAGGCTCGTCGGGTGCGGCCCCCTCAGAGGATGTCGCTCGGGACCAGTCCGTACGAGGCCAGGTCCGAGCGGCCCTCGTGCAGGGGCATCGCGTTCCGGTCGGTGCCCTCCCGCTGGAACCCGGCGGCCTCGGCCACCCGGCACGAGCCGGTGTTTCCGGTGGCGGCCTTGAGTTCCACGCGCTGGAACCCCTGGCCGAGGGCCCATCGGGACACCGCCACGACGGCCTCGGTGGCCAGTCCGCGACCCCGGCCCCACGGCGAGATCCAGTAGCCGATCTCGGTGACCATCGCCGCCCACTGCGTACGCAGCAGCGCCACCGACCCCGTGAACCGACCGGACTCCCGGTCGACCACGGCCCAGTGCTGGCCGTCGCCTCCGGTGCGGATGGCCGGGGCGAGGCGCAGACAGAAGTGCTCGGCCGACTCCCGCGTGTAGGGCAGCCCGGGCGCGGGCAGCGGGATCCACCGCTGGAGCTCGGGGTCCACGCACGAGGCGTGGACGTCGTCGATGTCCCGTTCGAGCAGGGACCGCAGGCGCAGGCGCTCGGTCTCCAGGATCACCGCGGGCATGATCGGAGCGCTCTGGACGGTGGCCATGCGAGTGTTCCCCCTGTTGCGTACGGACGGCCGTTCCGGGCATCGCTCAAGATACGCCTCCCGGGGGTGCGGGGTACGGCGGTGCACCGTCCCCCGCACCCGACCGGCCCGGTGGCGGAACGCCGGAACGTCCCGCCACCGCGGGGGTTCAGAGCAGGCCGCGCGCGACCCGCTGGCGGATGACCGTGTCGAACACCTCGGAGAAGGCGTTGCCCGGGCACTCGGTCTGGAGCCAGTCCCGGTGCCGTGCCACCGCCTCCTGTTCGGTCGCCGCACCGGTGTCCGGGTGGACGTACTCGATCCTCTCGGACGGGTCCACGCCGGTGAGCGCGCACAGGATCCGCAGGACGTCGACGAGGGAGTCCTGGGCCGCCTGGGTCGGCAGCTCGTCGGTGAAGTCACCGAGCAGGCACACGCCGATGTTGCCGTGGTTGAACCCGAACGCGTGGCCGGCCGTCACGGACTCGGCCAGCCCGGGCAGGGGAACCCCTCGGAAGATCGGGAGACCGCCGCCCGAGTGGCGCCCCTCGTAGACCACGCCCCGGGGGTCCACCAGCAGGTGGTAACCGACGTCGCCCCACCCCTGTTGGACGGCGTGCAGGTGGTACACGGCCCGCATGTCCGCCGCGTGGTCGTCGGTGGTCGCCATCGCCGTGTGGTGCACGGTCAGCGCCTGCACGCGGTGGAACTGGGCGGGCCAGAGGTCCTCGCCGTCCTCGCCGAAGCGCAGCGACTCGTCGGCGCCCCACCCCGCCCGGGTGCGCACCCGCAGGGTGGATCCGCCGGTGAGGGTGGTGACCCCGTCGTCCTCGGCGGACAGGGACACCCGCTCCTGTCCGCCGAACCGCAGCTCCTCACCGTCGTGCAGGTTCACGGCGGTGAGGTCGGCGCCGTCCGCGCCGCGCACCTCGTAGCCGGTCGCGCCCTGGGGCGC
Source organism: Nocardiopsis eucommiae (assembly GCA_018388625.1). GTDB lineage: Bacteria > Actinomycetota > Actinomycetes > Streptosporangiales > Streptosporangiaceae > Nocardiopsis > Nocardiopsis eucommiae. The sequence goes on from CP074402.1 coordinate 1,386,632, forward strand.
CCGCGCCATGGCGGAGGCCGTGGGCGCCAGGTGCTCGGGTCCGGCCGTGTGGAAGTGCAGTTCCCGCCAGTCGCTCAGGTCTCCTCGGCGGTCTCGAAGCGCACGGCGGCCCCCTCGGAGACGGCCGTGGGCGCCTGGGTGACGGAGACGAGGTCGAAGCGGCGCTCGGGGCGTACGAGGGTGCCGGTGGAGCGGGCCTCCTCGGCGAGGACCCTGGGCGCGGTCAGGGTCGTGGAGGTCTCCGTGGTGGTCCGTGCGGAGGCGCTGGCGGAGGCGAGCAGTGCGGGGGCGAGCGCGGACAGGCCGGTGACCGTGGTGGCACCGGCGAGGAAGTGACGCCGTCGCATGGAGGGTTCGTTCCGTTCTTGTGGGGGCTGATGCCGGGTTCAGGGGCTTTCGGGTACGGAAAAGCGTGCCACAGGGGAGTGACGCCCGGCGCCCGCCGCGCGGGCGTTGACGATCCCGTCATGGGTCGCGGCGCCGGGTCAGGTCCTGGCCGTAACCGTGGGTCTGCCCGAACCGAAAGCCCTTACCTGGACCGATGCCCGGCCCCGGAGACCAGAAAATATACGGAGGGTGTTCGAGTCGTTGCTCAGTGCGGTGGCGGGGTGGAAGGTCGGTACTCGGTTCCAAGTTTTGCCTGGTGGGGGCGGTGTGGCGCGTCCCGCCAGGGAGGGCTCGGCCCGTCCGTGCCCCGCCCCGGACGGGCGGCGACCGCCCGTGGACGGGGTGCGAACCCCCTCCGGTCGCGGACCGTGACTCCCGTACACAGCCCGCACCGGGGCGGACTCTGGCACAGTTGATGGTGACTTGAGGACCCCGGCATTTCTGCCGGGGCGAGCCGCGCCGGGTCGGGGGGACCCGTGCGAGCGGCATGACCGCCGCGGACTACGCTGGGCCGGATCGTCACGGACCAGGTGGAACCGGGCAGCTCACTGACCTCTTCTTCTCTTCTCTTCTTCGGGGAGTGACCATGACCAACGACGACCGCGAGGACCTCCGTCGCGGTGAGCAGGAGGGCTCGTGGCACAGGGGCACCGGCCCCCTGCCCGGCCTCGGCGGCCTCCTGGACGGACTGCCCGAGAGCGGCAAGGGCGCCCAAGCGCGCGCTCCCGGCCCGGTCGCACCGCAGCAGAACCCGTTCCGGAACTCGTTCCCGGGGGCCGAGCCTCCGCCGCACGCGCCCGGCCACCCTTCCGCCGTCGAGCCCACGCCCCCGGCTCCGGCGCCCACGGCCTTCACCACACGCCCGCAGCAGGCCAGGCACCAGGCCCACCCCGAACCCCGGCCCCCGACCGGAGCGGCACAGGCCGAACCACGTCAGACACGGACCGCCGAGCAGCACGAGCCTCCCGTCGCCCCTGAGCGTGACCCCCGGTTCAACGTCATCCCCTTCCGCTCGGGCAGCCGCCACTCCGGCCCCGCGCAACCCGAACCCCCCACCCCGGCCGAAGCCCCCAGCCCGACCCCGCGCCCCCCGAGGCCGCCGGGACCGGGACCGAGCGGCCCGAGCCCATCACGAACCCCGGCCCCGTGGAAGAGAACCGCGCGGCCGCCGAACCGAAGCAGAGCGACACCGTGCACGCACACGAAGCAGCGGCACCCCTGGAGGTACCGCAGCACTCGGGTCCGCACCAGCGGCCCGAACCGGAGGAAACCCGGACGGCGGCGGCCCCGGCCCTGGTCCCCGCCATCCAGGCCGCTCGTGAGGCGCTGAACGCCGAGACACGGGGAGCCGAGCGGACTCCCGAAGCGGCGGACACTCCCGCCGACCCATGGAGAGGAGGATCCGGCCACGCCTTCGACGACGCAGAACGCGCCGCCGTCTACCGCGCCATCCGAGAGCGGCGCGACGTCCGGGCGGGCTTCCTGCCCGAGCCGGTCCCCGCCGACGTCCTCACCCGCGTCCTGGAGGCCGCGCACCAGGCCCCGAGCGTCGGACACACGCAGCCGTGGGACTTCCTGGTCATCGACGACCCCCAGATCCGGGGGCAGGTGCGCGAGCTCGCCCGGGTCCAGCGCGAGGCCCAGGGCCACACCCGGCCCGGCACCCGCGCGCAGGCCTTCTCCGGGCTCAAGGTCGAGGCGGTGCTTGAGAGCCCGATCAACGTCGCCGTCACCGTCGACCCCAGCCGAGGCCCGCACAGCCCCGGACGGCACTCCAAACCCGCCTCCTACTCCGCGGCCCTCGCCGTGGAGAACCTGTGGCTCGCGGCCCGCGCGGAGGGGCTCGGCGTCGGCTGGGTCGCCTTCACCGACGAACGCGACGTCGCCAGTGTCCTCGAACTCCCCTCCCACCTCGAACTCGTCGCGTACCTGTGCGTCGGCTACGTCGAGGACTTCCCCACCGAACCCGAACTCGGCCTCGCCGGCTGGGCCAGGGTGCGCCCCCTGTCCTGGGCCGTGCACCGCGACCGCTACGGGCGCCGAGGTCTGCCCGGCCAGGAGCCGACCACCCTGCTGGAGGAGACCATCACCGCCATCGGAGCGCTCAACGCCCGAGCCGTGGAGGAGGCCCGGGACCGGCAGGACCGGATGACCAAGCCCCAGGGCTCCCTCGGCGTGCTGGAGGACGTCTCGGTACGGCTCGCCGGGCTGGTCGGGGAGTGCCCGCCGCCGGTTCCCGAGCCCGCCGCGGTGGCGGTGTTCGCCGGTGACCACGGCGTGTACGCCCAGGGGTGACCGCCTGGCCGCAGGAGGTCACCGCGCAGATGGTGCGCAACTTCCTCGACGGCGGTGCCGTGGTCAACGCCTTCGCCAAGCAGGTGGGCGCCGAGGTGACCGTCGTCGACGTCGGTGTGGTCGGTGACCTGCCCCGCGGCACGGGTCTGCTCCCGCGCAAGGTCGCGCGGGGCACCGCCGACTTCACCCAGGGTCCGGCGATGACCCGGGACCAGGCACTCCAGGCGCTGGAGGGCGGCATCGAGATCGCCCGGGACCTGGTCTCGGCGGGCAACCGCTGCCTGGTCACCGGGGACATGGGGATCGGGAACACGACCCCGGCCGCCGCCCTGATCTGCGCGTTCACCGGCGCCGACCCCGCCGTGGCGACCGGCCGGGGCACCGGCGTGGACGATCCCACCTACGAACGCAAGGTGGAGGCGGTCCGTCAGGCGCTCAAGGCCAACCCGGTGGACGAGGCGGACCCGATCGGGACCCTCGCCGCGCTCGGCGGCCTGGAGCACGCCGCACTGGCCGGGTACGTCCTGGGCGGGGCGGCGCTGCGGGTGCCGGTCCTCCTGGACGGCGTGATCGCCGGTTCGGCCGCGCTCGCCGCCGCCGCGATCTCACCGGACTCCCTGAGCGCCTGCTTCGCCGGTCACCGGTCGACCGAGCCGGGCCACGCCATCGCCCTGGAGCACCTGGGCCTGACGCCGCTGGTGGACCTGGAGATGCGGCTCGGCGAGGGCTCCGGTGCGCTGCTCGCCCTGCCGCTGCTCCAGGGTGCGGTGCGCGCGCTGCGCGACGTCGCCACCTTCGACAACGCCGGTGTGACCACCGGCCGGTGAGTCGCGGTCCGGGCCGGGGCGCCCGGTGAGACGACGGGACCCCGCCACCGACGAGGGTGGCGGGGTCCCGCGCCGTCCGGGCGCCGCGACGGGGCACACGCCGAGCCCACACTCCGGGCGGGTCACCTCGGCCCACACTCCGGGCGGGCCGATGCGGCGCGTGTCACTCCGGACCGCCGTCACCCTTTACCTCCATGTGATGCCGCGTTGACAAGCTACTTTGGAGCCATCACCGAACATCGCTGGCGGCGCGCCGGGCCCGTCCGCGCGCGCACCCCGTCGACGGAGCCGGGGGCCGGTGCGGACGACCGAAGGGGTGCGATCCGTGACCTATCTCCTGGGCCTGCGCATGCGGGACCGCGACGTCCTCGTCGTCGGAGGCGGGAGGGTGGCCCAACGCCGGGTCCCCGTCCTGCTGGAGGCCGGTGCCCGCGTCACCCTGGTCTCCCCGAGGCGTCCGCCGCGCTGGAGGACCTCGCCGACGCGGGGCGCCTGACCTGGCACCGTCGCGCCTGGCGCCCCGGGGACGTCAGCGGACCGGGTGCCCCCGCCTACTGGCTCGTGCACGCCGCCACCGACTCCCCGGAGACCAACGCGGCCGTCACCGAGGAGGCCGAGGCGTCCCGGATCTGGAGCGTCCGTGCCGACGACCGCCACGCCTCCTCCGCGTGGACCCCGGCCAGCGGCTCCGCCAACGGTGTCACCGTGGGCGTCGTCGCCTCGGGTGACCCCCGCCGCTCCGCCGGGCTGCGGGACGCCGTGGTCGACGGTCTGGCCGACGGAACCCTGGACGCCCGACGCGGGCGCGAACGCCTGCGGGGCGTCGCCCTCGTCGGCGGCGGACCCGGCGACCCCGGTCTCATCACGGTCCGGGGCCAGCAGCTGCTCTCCCAGGCCGACGTCGTGGTGGTGGACCGCCTCGCCCCCACCCCGCTCCTGGACCGCCTCCCTCCGGAGGTCGAGATCGTGGACGCCTCCAAGGTCCCCTACGGCCGTTCCATGACCCAGGAGGACATCAACGCCGTCCTCGTCGAACGGGCCCGCGAGGGCCGGTTCGTGGTCCGACTCAAGGGCGGGGACCCCTTCCTCTTCGGGCGCGGGGGCGAGGAGGCAGCCGCGTGCGCGGCGGCCGGGATCCCCGTGATCGTCGTCCCGGGTGTGACCAGCGCCCTCGCCGGCCCGGCGAGCGCCGGGATCCCCGCCACCCACCGTGGTGTGGCGCAGGACGTGCACGTCGTCTCCGCGCACGTCGCCCCCGGCGACGAACGTTCCACCGTGGACTGGGCCGGACTGGCCAGGGCGGGCGGGACCGTGGTCGTCCTCATGGGAGTCCAGCGCATCGAGGCCATCGCCGCCGCCCTCGTCGAGCACGGGCGCTCCCCGGACACGCCCGCGGCGGTGGTCCAGGACGCCACGCTGCCGGGTCAGCGAACGGTGACGGGTACGCTGGCGGACATCGCCGCCTCGGTCCGATCGGCCCAAGTGCGGCCGCCCGCCGTGGTGATCATCGGAGAAGTGGTCAAAACTGCGCGGGATCTTGACATACTGCACACGGGAGTCCAGTTCGAGACCGATCGACTGGCCACCGGGCGCGATCTTCAGTGAGACCCCCGTGGCGGTGCGCGCGAGCCACGCCGCCGGGGGATTCCCAGTACCGATGAGGAGGGCCTACCGATCATGACCCGGCCGTCGGCCGCACCGAACGCCTCGGGCGAGGGTGCCTCGGACCGGTTCGGAACCGGACCGGACGCCGCCTCCGCCCCGCCCGCCGCACCGGGCCCCGCATCCGCGCCGCTGGCCGGAGTCCCTGAAAGCGAGCGCCGGGGCCCACCGTCCCCGTGCCCGTCAGGCCCGCCAAGCACCGCGCCCCCACCAACGAGGACGACCGCTTCGAGCAGGTCCTGGAGTCACTGCGCAAGCAGATCCGGGACCTGGAGTTCGCCGAGGACTGGCCGGAGCCGAGGAGGGGCGGGTTCTCCAGGCCGACGTCCTGGCCCAGCTCTCCGACTACGTGCTGCCCCGCGTGCGCCGCCCCGACATCCCGCTGCTCATCGCCGTCGCCGGTTCGACCGGCGCGGGCAAGTCGACCCTGGTCAACAGCCTGGTCGGTGAGCAGGTCACCACCACCGGCGTGCGCAGGCCCACCACCAACAGCCCGGTGCTGGCCTGCAACCCGGCCGACGTGGACTGGTTCAGCGAGGCCTCCTTCATCCCGTCCCTGCCCCGTGTACGCCAGCAGGGTCTGGCGATGCCCGGCAAGGACGGCATGCTGGTGCTCGCCGCCACCGAGGCCATGCCCCCGGGCGTCGCCCTGCTCGACACTCCCGACGTCGACTCCGCCGTCGCCGCGCACCACGAGTTCGCCGCCAAGTTCCTGGACGCGGCCGACCTGTGGGTGTTCGTCACCACCTCAGGCCGGTACGCGGACGCCCGTGTGTGGGAGTTCCTCCAGGTGGCCCGGGACCGCGACACCTCACTGGCGGTCGTGCTCTCCCGGGTGCCCCGCAAGGGACGCCGCCAGCTGCTGGACCACTTCGGCGCCATGCTGGAGGCCAACGGTCTGGGCGCCGCCGCGCGCTTCGCGATCCCGGAGACCGACCAGATCGAGGGTGAGCGCTTCACCTCCAACGTCGCCGACCACATCCGCGAGTACCTGGCGGACGTGGCCGGCGAGGCCGAGCAGCGCGACCGGGTGTCCCGACGCACGTTCATCGGGGTCATCGACAGCTTCCGCTCCCGTGTCCCCGAGCTGGCCCGCCAGGTCGAGGCGCAGATCGAGACCGGGCGTTCGCTGGGCGCCTCCGTCGACGACGCCTACGCGGGCGCGACCGAGAGGATCGACACGGCCCTGGGAGACGGTTCCCTGCTGCGCGGCTCGCTCCTCGCCCGGTGGCAGGAGGTCGCGGCCAGCGGAGAGCTCGCCAAGAGCCTGCGCCTGCGCGGCAAGAAGGCCCGCAAGGGCCGTGCCGAACAGGCCGAGCGCGGCCAGCGGGTCAGCGCGCTGGAGCGCGCCGTACGCGACTCCCTGGAGGCCCTGGTGGTCTCCGCCAACGACCGTGCCTGGGAGCAGATCGAGGAGCAGTGGCGGGAGGTCCCCGGCGGCGGTGAGCTCGTGGACCGCGCCCTCGACCAGCCCGGCAGGGGCCTGATCGCCAAACAGGTGCGCCAGGAGATCACCGAGTGGCAGCGTGAGATCGCGGAGATGACCGCGGCCAACGGTGCCACCAAGAGGTCGGTGGCCCGCTTCGTCACCTTCGACCACGACGTCGTCGCCCTGGTCCTCATCATCGACCTGCTCGGCTTCGAAAGTTCCCACTCCGGAGGCGGCGCCCGCGCGGCCGACGCCTCCGGCCCATCCCCACAGCGCCTGCTCAAGGGGCTGTTCGGCGCCCAGTCGTTGCGCAGCATCGGCGGGTCGGCGCGGGAGAACCTGCGCCAGCGGGTCCTCGGGCTGCTCTCCCACGAGCGCGTGCCCTTCGACCACGCCCTGTCCAAGGCGGGCATCCCGTCCGACGACAGCGCCGTCCAGCTCTATCAGGCCACGTACAACCTTGAGATCGCACGATGACAACTCAGTGGAACCCCGCGCACGCGGGGGCACCGGCCCGGACCGTGACCGAGCCGAGGGCGAGGAGCGCGAGGGCGCGCCCGCCGGGCGGGGTACGGACCAGCGCGGCTCCGCCGCACGGGGTTCCGCCGTGAGCGGACCGTGGAACGACGGTCCCTCGCCGGCGCGGGACCCGGACCGGTCCGCCGAAGACGAGGACCCCACTCCCTACCAGAGCGGCCCCTGGCGCGGCTACACGATGCCGGTGCCCGAGCACCCCGAGCACGCCGAGGAGCGTGAGCGGGCGGCCGAGGAGAACCCCACCTCCGCCTACGACCCGCCCGCCTACGACGGGATCACCGGCTACCCGGACCCGTCCGGAGCCGGTGCCGTGCAGGCCGCGTCGCAGAGGACCGCTCCCTCGGAGGACACGGACGAGGAGGGGACCGGCACCGACACCGACGACGGCGCCGCGCCGGACCCCCGGTCCGAGTCCGCCGAGTCCGCGGGGGCCCGTCAGCGGAGGTTCGGACGCCACGCGCGCTCCTCCTCCCCGGGGGCCCAGGACACGGAGGCGAACGGGGCCGCGCAGAGACGCCGTCAGGGCGACGACGACCACGACGACCCGGACGGGCTCGCGGGCTGGGTCGGCAGCCTCACGGAGGCGGCCGACGACACCCGGATCGCCGGACGCCACACGGGCAGCTTCCCGGTGATCACACCGGAGACCGAACGCCCCGACGAACAGGGAGAACGCACCCGGAACGGGGGCGGCAAGGACGGGCGTACGCGCGGCGGGCGCGACCGGACCGAGGGTGGACGCGGCGATCGCGCCCGCAGCAGGCGGGACCGGATCGACGCGGGTCGGGACGGTGTCGACGGCACCGACGGGGACGAACGGGAGCAGGACGAGCAGGCCCCCGAGGGCGAGGGGACGCCGCGTCGCCACACCTCCCGTCCGGAGCCCGGTCCGGCACGTCCCTCCACCGCCACCTGGGTGCCCGAACCCGAGGACGAGAGCACCGAGGCCGGGGAGGACTCCGGGGAAGCACCCGAGGCCGCCCCACAGGGAGCCGCCGAGACCGGGTTCGACCTGCTCGACGGCGACGGCACCGGTGCCGCGCGGACGGCCACGGTCCCGGTGGGCCCCGCGACCTCCGGCACGGAGGGGTCCGCCGACACCCAGGAACCGGCGGAGGCGGCCGACGACGGCCCCGAACCCCTGCCCCGCCGGGTTCCCGGACCCTCGGCGGTCTCGGGCGCCTTCCGGGCGATCGGTGCCGACACCGTCGCTCCGGAACCGGTCTCCGACTCCGTGCCCGCACCGGCGGGCTCCGCTCCCGAGGAGGACGACGACGAGGAGTACCGCCCCACCAGTGGCGACCACTGGCAACCCACCAGCACCACCAGCCGCGCCGAGCTCATCGAGCGGCTGGACGCGTTGAGCACCCTGACCGAACTCGGCCAGGGCGACCTCCCGGAGAAGGTCCTCGGCCAGGCCGGGCAGCTGCTCGACCACGCCGGGGCCCGCCTGCGCCTGTCCGGCGACCACACCGTGGTGGCGCTGGCCGGAGGCACCGGAAGCGGGAAGTCCTCGCTGTTCAACGCTTTGTGCGGGCTCGAACTCTCCCAGACCGGCGTCACCCGCCCCACCACCTCCAAGGCGCACGCCTGCGTGTGGGGGCACGAGGGCGCCGACGCGCTGCTCAGCTGGCTGGGGGTCCCCAACCGCTACCGCCACTCGCGCACGGGGGTCCTGGACACCAGCAACTCGGAGCTGACCGGGCTGGTCCTGCTCGACCTGCCGGACCACGACTCGGTCCGCAGCCTGCACACCGCCGAGGCCGACCGGCTCATCGGCTCGGTGGACCTGCTCGTGTGGGTGCTCGACCCGCAGAAGTACGCCGACGCCGCCGTCCACCACCGCTACCTGGCCAAGATGGCGGGGCACGGGGCGGTCACCGTCGCGGTGCTCAACCAGGTGGACCGGGTGGCCCCGGACGAGCTGGAGGAGCTCCTCACCGACCTGCGCCGCCTTCTGGAGACGGAGTCCGGGGTGCACCCCAGGGTGATCACGACCTCCACCGTCACCGGGCAGGGCATCCGTGACGTGCGCGAGTTCCTGGGGGAGACCGTCGTCGAGCGCCGGGCCCTGGTCGACCGTCTGGTCGCGGACCTGGACCAGGTCATCGCGCCCTTCGAGGAGTTCTACGGCGAAGGGGAGGTGCCCGCGACGGTCTCCGCCGAGGTGCGGTCGCAGGTGCAGGAGGGCCTGGCCAACGCGGCCGGGGTCACGGCCGTGGCCGACGTGGTGGAGACCAACGACGTGCGCCGGGGCAGGCGCAGGGTCGGCTGGCCGGTGGCCCGCAGGGCAGCCAAGCTGCGCAAGGATCCGCTCGCCGCCGTCCAACTGGACTTCCTGCGCCGGGACGAACCGGGTGTGGGCGGACCGGTCGACGCGCACGAGGCCGAACTGGAGACCGCGCTGGGCGAGGCGGCGGACCAGGTGTCCGAGGGGATGCCCGGACCGTGGCGCCGGAGGATGCGCGCGGCGGCCCGCAGCGGGGTGGCCGAGCTGCCGAGTGAACTCGGCGAGGCGGTCTCCGGCGCGGTCGGGGACCCCGACAGCAGCCCCTCGTGGTGGCGGATGGCCCGGACCGTGCAGTACGCGTTGCTCGCGGTGGCCGGAGCCGGTTTCGCCTGGGCCGTGGTGTCCCTGCTGAGCTGGCTCGGCGGCGGTATCACCGGGCTGCGGGCGTTCGACGATCCGATCTTCGCCGCCTACGCGGGCGCCGTGGTCGTGGCCGGTCTGCTGGTGGGCTGGCTGACCGGGGTGGGCTGCGGGAACCTCGTGGAGGTCGCCGCCGTCCAGCGCCGCGAGGAGGTGGAGCGCGCGGCCCAGACGCGGGTCCGGGAGATCGCCGGACTGCGGGTCGTGGCTCCGATGGAGGAGGAGCTGGCCCGCTACCGGGCCTTCCGGGCCGCCTACGAGGTGGCGCGGGTCCAGGAGTGAGTCCCGGCCCCGGCGGTCCGCACGGACCGGGCGGAGCGGTGAGACGGGGCCGGACGACGGGAGGGCCGGTCGGGGACGCGCCCCGGCCGGCCCGGTGAGACGGGGACGGGCGGCATGGACCGCCGGTCCCCGTCTCGCGTCATGGAGGGGACCTACGTCCAGTTGACGACCTTCTTGGCCATGTGATGCTCCTTCGGTTGAGTGCTGAGAACTACTGGATCATCGGGCGGTCGGCACGGCGGACGGCAGCGAGAGGCGGACCGGCCAGCTTCTGGCCGAAACCGGCGATGCCCTCTGGCAGGATGCCCTACAACGTGACGCTAACCAACCCCCTGGAACACAGGGTGACCACTAAGGTAGCCTCGGCCTGCGGGTCACATACAATAGGCGATTAAGTTATTACCCAAAGTAATGTAAAGTGAGGGGGTGTGCTTCCCAGTCGCCTACCAGGGATGATGCGGGTTCCCTGGTCACCGAGTGGCACCGTGAGGGAACGCGGGGCGAGTCCGGTTCGTCGAAAGGAGAACCGTGAGAGGCGGTGAGCGCATCAGAGTCGAGTGCGGGGGTCCGGAGGCCGCGGGTGACACAGGGAGGGAGGAGGGAACGGTGAGCATCTCGGAGAAGCCGATGGCGGCCGAGGGCGTCCCTTTCGGGGAGCGCCGGTCCTGGCCGATCTTCCAGCAGCCCCTGGGCATGGTCCTGTTGTTGTTCCTGCTGGTCTTCGTCGCGTTGTTCCTCTTCGGGGTGGCCGCCGCGCAGACGGTTCCCACCATCTCCGACCTCTCCCTGTTCCTCGCCCTGGTGATCTCCGCGGTGGTGTGCGTCGAGGCGATTCGCCGGATCGACCTCCCCGCCGGAATCACCCGCGACCTCCTGGGAGCCTGGTGGTTCCCCGCGATGCTCCTGCTGCCCCCGGTGTACTCGCTCCTCATCCCGGTCCCCGCCTACCTGCTGCTCCAGCGCCGGAGCAGGCGCACGCTGCCGCACCGGCGCGTTTTCAACGCCGCCTCCATCGGAGTCTCCGGGTTCCTCGCCTCGGTGGTCTGGCACGGCTCGCAGGGCGGACTGCTCGCCGGGATCAGCGGACTCCCGAACGCCCACGAGTCCCTGCTCTCCCTCAGCGGCGTGGTCCTGGCCCTGGCCTGCTGCGCGGGGTTCACCGTCATGAACACGCTCCTGGTGTTCCTGGGCACCAGGCTCAGCGGCGGGTCGGACAGCATGCGGACCATGTGGGACCGCGAGGCCTTCCTGGTGGACTCCGCCGAGTTATGTGTCGGCGTCACCGTCGCCATCCTCGCGCAGCTGTCGATGTTCCTCCTGGTCATCGCGGTTCCGCCGGTCCTGTTGCTCCAGCGGAGCCTGGTCTACCAGCAACTCCAGACCGCCGCGCGGACCGACCCGAAGACCGGCCTGCTCAACGCCCCGACCTGGGAGCAGGAGGCGGCCGCCGAAATCGTCCGGGCCCGCGCCACGCGCGGCCGTGCCGCGGTGCTCATCGTGGACATCGACCACTTCAAGCGAGTGAACGACAGCTACGGCCACCTCTTCGGTGACCAGGTCCTGCTGGGCGTCGCGACGACCATCGCCCAGCAGCTGCGCCAGTCGGACCTGCTCGGCCGGTTCGGCGGTGAGGAGTTCGTGGTCCTCCTGCCCGGCGCCGACGTGACCGAGGCCTGGCAGGCGGCCGAACGGCTGCGCTCGCAGGTCGGGCGGATGGAGATCGCCGTGGAGGACGTCCAGGTCTCCATCACCATCTCGATCGGCGTCGCCGTCGCTGGTGACCACGGCAACGACCTCGTCGAACTGCTGACCGCGGCCGACCTCGCGCTCTACCGGGCGAAGGAGACCGGCCGCGACCGCGTGTGCCTGCCCGCCGGGCGCTCCGAGGTGTCCGGGCAGATCCCCGGCCCCCGAGAGGGACAGATCACCGACCCCGCCAACAGCCCGGGGGAACCCTTCTGATCCGCTGACCGGCGAGGAGGACGCGGCTCCGGGCGAGTTGTCCACAGGCCCGCCCCACCGGTTGCGCCGCCACCCCCGGTGACCGAACGTGGAACCATGCCCGGTGAACAGCACGACCCCTCCTCCGGCCCCCACGACCCCACCGTCGGCCCCCACGACCCCACCTCCGCTCCACTGCGCCTGCGTACCCCCACCGACCTCCTCGCGGCCCTGCCCTACCTGGTGCACCAACCGCTGGACGACGCGGTGGTCGCCCTGGTGCTCAGGCAGGAGAGCGTCCTCGGGGTCCTGTACGGCGGACTCGACCACCTGGACCACGTCCTGACCCCGGACCGCAGCGGCCGGGCGGCGGTGGAGGCCGCGCTGGGCGAGGGCGGCGGTGCCCTGCTGGTGGCCGGTTTCGGTCACTCCGCGCGGATCACCCCGCACGTGCGCGCGCTCCTGCACGAGGCCCGCGCCCGGGGACTCCCCGTCCTGGAGGCGCTGCGGGTGGCCGGGGACCGCTACTGGTCCTACCTCTGCCACGACCCCGACTGCTGCCCCGCCGAAGGGAGGCGCTTCGACCCGGACGCGTCCCCGGTCCCGGCCGGGGCGGTGGTGCGCGGACTGGTGCCGGTCGTCCGGGATCCCTCCGCGCGGGTCGGGTTCCTGCTGGAGCCCGTGCACGCGTCGGTGCGGTCCGAGGTGGCCGAGGAGGCCGCCGCCGAGGAGGAGCGCCTGGGCGGCGCCGACCAGGTGGAACGGCACACCGCCGTGGTGCTGGAGACCCTGCACGAGGAGGCGCGTCACCGGGTCACCGCCCCGGCGGCCCTCGCCCGGCTCGGCGTCCACCTCACCCGCGTTCCGGTGCGGGACGCCGTGTGGACCCGCATCACCCCGGAGACCGCCGCACTCCACGTCCGGCTCTGGTCCCGGGTGGTGCGCCACGTCCCGGACCGCCACCGACCGGCCCCGGCCGCCCTGCTGGCCGTGGCCGCCTGGCAGGAGGACGACCTCGATCTGGCCCGCGCCGCCGTGAACGTGGCACTGGAGGTGGAGCCCGGGTACGCGATGGCGGTACTCATGGCCCGCGCCCTGGAGACCGGGCTGCCCGCCGAGCGCTGGCGGGGCTTCCTGGCCGCCCGCACCGACGACGGGGACGTCCCCGAGGACCCGGAGAGAACCCCGCGTCACGTGGGGGACTGGTGTCTCCGGCACCGCGCTCCCGGCACCGCGTCCCCGGCACTGTGCGGCGACTCGTCCACGCCGCCCACGGACGTGCCGGTCCGGCGGATGTGGGTGCCGCGTCCCCCGTACCTCTTCGCGATGTTGAGCTGCCGAAGGGTCGCGGACCGGGGGACACGGGAACGTGTGGAGGTCTCGGTGCCCTCCGCCTGAGTCCGTCGCACGAGGGCCGAGGGGATCGGGGCCCTGGGTGCCCTCTGCCCGGTGACCCTTCCCCGGGGTCCTCCGGCCGGTACCGCCGCGCACCCTGATCGCCTGTGATGGCGGGGGCACCGGCCCGGACGCCCTAGGCTTGGAGGCATGCCGGAGTACATCTACACCATGCAAAACGTGCGCAAGGCGCACGGCGACAAGGTCGTCCTTGACAATGTCTCGGGGTCGTTCCTGCCCGGAGCCAAGATCGGTGTCGTTGGCCCGAACGGGGCGGGTAAGTCGACGCTGCTGAAGATCCTGGCCGGCATCGAGCAGCCGTCCAACGGTGAGGCGCGGCTCATGCCCGGGTTCACCGTGGGTCTGCTCGCCCAGGAACCGCGGCTCGACGAGAGCAAGACGGTCCTGGAGAACGTCGAGGACGGCGTCGCCGAGACCAAGGCGATGCTGAACCGCTTCAACGAGATCGCCGAGCAGATGGCGACGGACTACTCCGACGACCTGCTCGAGGAGATGGGCAAGCTCCAGGAGCAGCTCGACCACCGCAACGCCTGGGACCTGGACAGCCAGCTGGCGCAGGCCATGGACGCCCTGCGCTGCCCGCCCGGGGACGCCTCCGTCACCCAGCTGTCCGGTGGCGAGAAGCGCCGCGTGGCGCTCTGCAAGCTGCTGCTGGAGGCCCCTGACCTCCTGCTGTTGGACGAGCCCACCAACCACCTGGACGCCGAGAGCGTGAACTGGTTGGAGCAGCACCTGTCCAAGTACGCGGGCACCGTCATCGCGATCACACACGACAGGTACTTCCTGGACCACGTCGCCACCTGGATCCTGGAGCTGGACCGCGGCCAGTTCTACCCCTACGAGGGCAACTACAGCACCTACCTGGAGACCAAGCAGGCCCGCCTGAAGGTCGAGGGACAGAAGGACGTCAAGAAGGCCAAGCGCCTCAAGGACGAGCTGGAGTGGGTCCGCTCCAACGCCAAGGCCCGCCAGACGAAGAGCAAGTCGCGTCTGGCCCGCTACGAGGAGATGGCCGCCGAGGCCGACAAGACCCGCAAGCTGGACTTCGAGGAGATCCAGATCCCGCCGGGTCCGCGTCTGGGCAACACCGTGGTCGAGGTCAAGAACCTCACCAAGGGCTTCGAGGACCGGGTGCTCATCGAGGACCTCAGCTTCTCGCTGCCGCCCAACGGCATCGTCGGCATCATCGGTCCGAACGGTGTCGGCAAGACGACCCTGTTCAAGATGATCGTCGGTGAGGAGACCCCGGACGAGGGCAAGATCACCGTCGGTGAGACGGTCGAGATCTCCTACGTCGACCAGTACCGGGGCCGGATCGACGACACCAAGAACGTCTGGGAGACCATCTCCGACGGGGAGACCTTCATCGAGGTCGGCAAGGTCGAGATCCCCAGCCGCGCCTACGTGGCCGCCTTCGGTTTCAAGGGCTCGGACCAGCAGAAGTCCGCCGGTGTGCTCTCCGGTGGTGAGCGCAACCGGGTGAACCTGGCGCTCACCCTCAAGCAGGGCGGCAACCTGCTGCTCCTGGACGAGCCCACCAACGACCTGGACGTCGAGACCCTCGGCTCGCTGGAGAACGCCATCCTGGACTTCCCGGGCTGTGCCGTGATCACCTCCCACGACCGCTGGTTCCTGGACCGCGTCGCCACCCACATCCTGGCCTGGGAGGGCGGCTCCTCCTGGTTCTGGTTCGAGGGCAACTTCGAGTCCTACGAGAAGAACAAGGTCGAGCGCCTCGGTCCGGAGGCCGCGCGTCCGCACGCGGTCACGCACCGCAAGCTCACCCGCGACTAGTCACGGGTGCGTCGTCAGGGCCCCGCCGACCGGACCTCCGGACGGCGGGGCCCTTCGTTTGTTCCCCTGGGTACTCCCTCGGGGAAGGCCCAGGGGAGGGGACGCGGACGTGGCATACCCTGGGGTCGATGACTTCCGCGCGTGATGACCACCAGGGCGCGGGCGAAGAGCCCGTGCGAATGACGTTCTACGAGGCCGTGGGCGGTGAGGAGACCTTCACCCGCCTGGTCCGCCGTTTCTACGAGGGCGTCGCCGACGACCCCGTGCTGCGGCCCATGTACCCCGAGGAGGACCTGGGGCCCGCCGAGGAACGGCTGCGCCTGTTCCTCATCCAGTACTGGGGCGGCCCCCGCACCTACAACGAGCAGCGCGGCCACCCGCGCCTGCGCATGCGCCACGTGCCGTTCCGTATCGGAGCGGCCGAGCGCGACCTGTGGCTCAGGCACATGCGTGACGCCGTGGACTCCCTGGACCTGCACGAGGCCCTGGAGCGTCAGCTCTGGGAGTACATGGTCATGGCCGCGCACAGCATGGTCAACGTCGCCGAGGACGCCACGCCCCCGGCGGTGACCAAGCCGACCTCACTGCGGGTGGGCGGCGACGGGAAGGTGCGGCGCGACTCCGGGGACGCGGGCGACGATGACGACGGCGAGGCCGTCACCATCTCCCTCAAACGGTGACCGGCTCCCTCAGGAGAACCGGTGAAGGAGCGAGCGCTCGGCGTCGTTGAGGCGCCGGGCGCTCTGCGTCGCCACGTCGAAGCCGACCAGGACCGTCCGGGCACGCAGGTAGACGCGGTCGTCGTCGAGGATCTCGTAGTCCATGGTGAAGCTGGCGTTGCGTACCTCGGTCACCCAGAGCTCCACGCGCACGGGTTCGACGCGGGGCAGCAGGGGGCGACGTAGTCGGCCTCCTGGCGGGCCACCACGGTCGCACCGAACGCCTCGGGGTGATCCCCCACTCCGAAGTGGAGGAAGCCGACGCGGGCGTCCTCCAGGTACGTCAGCATCCGGACGTTGTTGACGTGCTGCTGCGGGTCGAGGTCGGCGTAGCGCACCTGGGCCAGGTGTACGTACCGCTGGGGCCCGGTGGTCGCGGTGTTCTCGACCTCGGTCTGTGTCACGCTGCATCCTCTCCGCGGGGTGGGCGCGCCCCGCACCACGTGGTGCGGAACCGCCCCGGCCTCCGAAGATTGTCCCAAAGACCACCTGGTCGGGCCCAGGCGCGGGAGGCTCCCGGTTCTGTGTCCTTGCTCTCCTCCGGGCGTGCGACCCGGAGGAGAGCCGCGGATCAGGGCGTGGAGAGGCCCAGGTGGTGTGCGAGGAAGGCGAGCTGGTCGGCGGTGAGTGCCGTGCTCCGGCTCACCGACCGCGAGCTGTGCCCGACCTCGGCCTCACGCCGCACGAGGATGGGCTTCTCCTCCACCGGCGCCGAGGTGGCCCACTGCATCTCGGCGCACAGTTTGCGGGCGTGCAGCGGGTCCACGCGGGTGTCGTTGTCGAACACCGTGAACAGGGTGGCCGGGTACCGGGTCCCCTCACGCACGTTGTGGTACGGGGAGTAGCCGAGCAGCCAGCCCAGCTGCTCGGGGTCCTCGGCGCTGCCGAACTCCACGTTCCACAGCTGGCCCAGCCCGAACCTCTCGTAGCGCACCATGTCGAGCAGCGGTGCGGAGCACACGGCGGCCGCGAACAGGTCCGGGCGCTGGGTGACCATCGAGCCCACCAGCAGCCCGCCGTTGCTGCCGCCCATGACCGCCAGCTGTTCCGGGGTGGTGACCCCGCTGCCGATCAGGTGCTCGGCGGCCGCGGCGCAGTCGTCGAACACGTTCTGCTTGTTGGCGAGCATGCCGCCCCGGTGCCACTCCTCGCCCTCCTCCAGACCGCCGCGCAGGTTGGCGACGGCGTACACGCCCCCGGCGCGGACCCACGCCAGGATCGCGGCGGAGTAGCCCGGGGTGAGGGAGATCTGGAAGCCGCCGTACCCGTAGAGGATGGTCGGCCGGGGCCCGTCCACGGGTGCGGCGGGGAGATCACCAGCATGCGGACGGTGGTGCCGTCCCCGGACGTGAACGCGACCTGTTCGGTCCGGACCTCGGGCAGGTCGATCTCGCCCGGGAAGTCGGCCCACAGCTCGACCCGCCCGGTCCGCGCGTCGTAGTGGTACACGGACGAGGGGTGGGTGTTGTCCGTGTAGCCGAACCACGCCTCGTGCCCGCCCTCGGGCCTGGTGGTCAGCCCGGCGAGGCTGCCCAGACCGGGCATGGGCAGGGCACCGAGCCGTTCACCGGTCGCCGGGTCGTGCCGGGTGACCTCGCTGATCGCGTGGCGGCTCCACTCGGCCAGGAGCTCGGGGGTGCCGTGCCCGTCCCAGCCCAGCAGGGAGTGGCCCTCCAGGACCGCCTCCGGGTCCTCGGGGATCAGCGTGGTCCAGTTCTCGTACCCGGGCTCTGCCGGGTCCGCGACGCACAGGCGACCGCGCGGGGCCTCGCGGTCGGTGAACAGGTACAGGCGGCCGTCCCGCCCCATCCTGGGGTGCAGGTCGGAGTCGACCCCTCCTGGACGGTGACCAGCCGGGGGCTCTCCAGCGGGCCCTCCTCCAGGTCGGCCACCCAGGCGTTGGTCGCGGACGAGGTGCCCCGGACGGAGGTCAGGACCAGCCACCGGCCGTCCTGGCTCACGTCCACGCCGAAGTACTCGGTCTTGTCCCGGCCCTGCCCGAAGACCAGGGCGTCCTGGTCTCCGGAGGTGCCCAGGCGGTGCAGGTAGACGCGGCGGTGGTAGGAGGTCTCGTCCTCCGGCACCTCCTCCGGGGGAGACGGCGCACGTAGTAGAAGGCCGACGCGTCCGGCAGCCAGGCCACCGGGCTGTAGCGCGTGCGGTCGAGGGGACCGTCGACCAGCTCGCCGGAGTCCACGTCGATGACGCGCAGCGACGACTCCTCGTTGCCGCCCTCGGAGAGCTGGTAGGCGAGCAGACGGCCGTCGGGGGAGGGGCGCCAGGCGTCGAGGGTGGTCAGACCGGAGGGGTCCAGGGCTCCGGGGTCGATCAGGACGCGTTCGGGGCCGTCTCCGTCCCGGACGTGGAGCACGGCGTGCTCCTGCCCGGGTGCGCGCCGGGTGACGAAGAGCCGCTCGCCGCGCCAGAGGGGTGCCCACGTGTCCGGCGCCCATGAGCGAGCGCACCTGCCCGGCGAACCAGTCGCGGGTCACGTAGTCGCTCGACAGCTTCTCGTACAGGTCGTCCTGGGCGTCGGACCACGCCTTGGTGTCCGTGGAGTCGGCTTCCTCCAGCCACCGGTAGGGGTCGTGGACGGAGTGTCCGTGGAGGGTCTCGTTGATGTCCAGCCGTGTGGCCGGGGGATAGCGGAGTTCGCGCATACTTCGCACCCTATCCACCGGTATCTCACTGTGTGTGTTCGGCGCGGCGGGAGGATGAATCCGGGTTCACCGGACGCACAATGGGTTCCAGAAAGCGACAACGGGCGTTTTCTGGGCGGCCCGCCGTAAATTGGGGTGGCGCCGGAGTGGTCCGAACAAGCAAACTGAATGCGGGACGCAACTCGGCGGGAACCACCGGGAGGTCCGTGTGGCAAGGCGTACGGAGACACCGATCCTCGGGTCGGTGCACAGGGAGGTCACCTGGCTGGCTGATCGGCTGGCCGGGGAAGAGACATGGCGGTCGCACGCGGCCGCCGGGGCGACGCGATGAGCGCCCGACGCAGCCGGGAGGGTGGTCCAGGCACCGCCCGCCGCCACGTGCTGCTGCTCAACGCCAGCTTTGAACCACTGACGACACTGCCGCTGCGCAGAGCGATCCTGCTCGTCCTGCGCGAGAAGGCGGAGGTCGTTCACGACGACGGCGCGGGGGCGGTGCTGCACTCGGCGACGCGCTCCTACGACGTACCGTCGGTGATCAGGCTTCGGCGCTACATCAGCGTCCCCTACAGCCGGAGGGTGCCCCTCACCCGGGTGGCGCTCATGCGGCGGGACCGGCACACCTGCGGTTACTGCGGGAAGAAGGCGGAGACGATCGACCACGTCATCCCCGGAGCCGCGGTGGCGCGCACGTGTGGGAGAACGTGGTGGCGGCATGCAAGCCGTGCAACCACCGGAAGGCGGACAAGTTCCTGGACGAGATCGGCTGGGAACTGCACATCACCCCGAAGGTGCCGAAGGGCCCCCACTGGCGGTTGATCAACGGTGATCTGCACGGCGACCCCCAGTGGGAACCGTACATGGCACACCTGGCCGCCTAGGCGGCGACAAGGGTCGGAACCGGGCGTCCCACCCGGCCCGGACGACGCCCCCGGGGAGCCGACCCCTCGTCGGTTCGCCGGGGGCGCCCCCGTGCACGGCGCCCGCCGGGAGCTGGAGAACGGCCCCGCCCCCGCTTATCCTGGGTCCCATGCCCCGATACGACTTCCGCTGCCGCGAGTGCGGCGACACCTTCGAGCTCTCCCGCCCCATGGCCGACTCCGACGCCCCCGCCGACTGCCCCCGGGGCCATGACGACACCGTGCGCCTGCTGTCCACCGTGGCGGTGGGCGGACGCGCCGCCGCCCCGCCACCTCCGGTGGCGGAGGGTGCTGCGGGGGCGGCTGCTGCGGCTGAGGCCGGGGCCCTACCTCTCGATCTGGGTGACGTCACGCGCCGCGCCGGTGGAGGCCGAGGTGGCCATCGCCGCGTAGGCGCGCAGCGCGGCGGTCACCGGGCGCTGGCGGTCGCGCGGCTGGAACCGGCCCAGCTCCTTGAGCAGGCGCTCCCGGCGCGCGTTCAGCTCGTCCTCGGAGACCTCCAGGACGATGCCCCGGTTCGGGATGTCGATGCTGATGGTGTCGCCGTCCTCGACCAGGGCGATGTCGCCGCCCGCCGCCGCCTCGGGTGAGGCGTGGCCGATGGACAGTCCCGAGGTGCCGCCGGAGAAGCGGCCGTCGGTGATGAGCGCGCAGGCCTTGCCCAGGCCGCGACCCTTGAGGAAGCTGGTCGGATAGAGCATCTCCTGCATCCCGGGGCCGCCCTTGGGGCCCTCGTAGCGGATGACGACCACGTCACCGGGCTCGATCTGCTTGTTGAGGATGCCGTCCACGGCGTCGTCCTGCGACTCGAACACCTTCGCGGGCCCGGAGAAGGTCCACAGCTCCTCCTCGACACCGGCGGTCTTGACGATCGCGCCGTCGGGGGCGAGGTTGCCGAACAGCACGGCCAGGCCGCCGTCCTTGGTGTAGGCGTGCTCCACGGAGCGGATGCAGCCCTTCTCGCGGTCCTCGTCCAGGGTGTCCCATCGGACGCTCTGCGAGTAGGCCTTCGTCGTCCGCACGCCGCCGGGGGCCGCGTGGAAGAGCTCCACGGCCTCGGGCAGCGCCGTCTCGGAGGTGATGTCCCACTCGGCCAGGAACTCGCCCACGGTCTTGCCGTGCACGGTGGGCAGCGAGGTGTCGAGCAGGCCGCCCCGGGCCAGCTCGCCCAGGATGCCGGGGATGCCGCCCGCCCGGTGGACGTCCTCGATGTGGTACTTCTCGGTGTTCGGCGCGACCTTGCACAGGCACGGGACGCGGCGGGAGATCGCGTCGATCTCGGGGAGCCCGAAGTCCACACCGGCCTCGGTGGCGGTGGCCAGCAGGTGCAGGATCGTGTTGGTGGAGCCGCCCATGGCGACGTCCAGCGCCATGGCGTTGGCGAAGGCGGCGGGGGTGGCGATGGAGAGCGGCAGCACCGAGGCGTCGTCGTCGCGGTAGTAGCGCTGGGCGGCCTCCACGACCAGGCGCCCGGCGTCCTCGTAGAGGGCCCGCCGCGCCGTGTGCGTGGCCAGGACCGTGCCGTTGCCGGGGAGGGCCAGCCCCATGGCCTCGGTGAGGCAGTTCATCGAGTTGGCGGTGAACATCCCCGAGCAGGAGCCGCAGGTGGGGCAGGCGTTCTCCTCCATCTCGTCCAGCTCGGCCTGGGAGACGCTCTCGTCCGCCGCCGCGATCATGGGGTTGATGAGGTCGAGCTTGCGGACCGTGGTGGCGGTGCCGTCGACCACCGTGACCTTCCCGGCCTCCATGGGGCCGCCGGAGACGAACACGGTGGGGATGTTCAGCCGCATCGCGGCGAGCAGCATGCCCGGGGTGATCTTGTCGCAGTTGGAGACGCACACGAGGGCGTCGGCACAGTGCGCGTTGACCATGTACTCGACGGAGTCGGCGATCAGCTCGCGGCTGGGCAGCGAGTAGAGCATGCCGCCGTGGCCCATCGCGATACCGTCGTCGACGGCGATGGAGTTGAACTCGCGGGGCACGCCGCCCGCCTGGCGGATGGCGTTCGCGACGACCTCGGCGACCTCGCGCAGGTGCACGTGTCCGGGCACGAACTCCGTGAAGCTGTTGGCCACGGCCACGATGGGCTTGCCGAAGTCCTCGCGCTCCACACCGGTGGCGCGCATGAGGGCGCGGGCACCTGCCATGTTCCTGCCGTGGGTGACCGTGCGTGAGCGTAGGGCTGGCATGGGGTGCACTCCCATCGTTACGGGTGTTTCCCCACGATGGTAGTCCCCCTCAGGGACAGCTTCGGTCTCGCCGGAAGAGACAGGAGTCCCGGATGGTGAGATTAGCCGAGGTGGGGGCTCCGGTTCGCGGCCTTCCCGCGGGGTCGTCGGCGGAGGCCGGACACGCGAGAGGCCCGGAGGCCACGACGGTGTGGCTGGCTCCGGGCCCGGGACGGACGAGGGGGACGGGGTCAGTAACGTGGCGGCAGGGCCTTCTTCGCGGCCTGATAGATCTCCTCGATCTCGGTCTCGCTCAGACGATCGCGCCCGCTGCGCAGCCACTTGCGGACCTTGGTTCCGGTGATGATGTCCACGCCCCGCAGCCGGTGGCTGTCCCAGGGCATGCCCGGACCGTAGATGGCCAGGGAGGCGCGCACCGAGATGTCGCGGCCGAGCTCCTTGCTGATGAGCTCCTCCGCGCGCTTGGCCTCCTCCAGGGCCTCATCGATCCGCTCGTTCTTGCTGAAGCGGCCGTGGTAGAGCTTCTCCAGCTTGTTGCGCAGCGGGAGCCGCTTGTCCCAGGACTCCGAGTCGATGGCGAACGCGCCGCGACGACCCACGATGAAGTGGTCGATCTGGCCGTTGCCGCCGGGGACGGCGCGCGCGTGGAGGACGCGGTAGCCGAGCTGCTTCATGAGTTTGAGCTGTGCCTCGGTGCGTCGCTGGGCGGCCGAGGGCTTGCGCCAGCGGGGGATCTCCGACTCGCGACGGGCGCTCCAGACCATCACCGCCACCAGGACGATGAGGCCGAGGGTGACGCCGACCCTCCAGTCCCCGGTGAGCATGCCGAAGGCGCCCGCCACGGCCCCCGCCGGAACGCTCCGGAAGATCCAGCGGCGGACGGAGTCGTTCGACCTCAGGGCCCCGTAGAGGGCCTTGGTGCTGGCCGCGCCGCCTTCCTTGCGTTGGTTGGGGAAGAAGAGGGCCTCGGGTCGTTCGGGCTCCGACCCTTCGGACGACGAGCTACGACCGTTCACTCTGGTTGCCGATTCCACGACGGACAGGTTAGTTCCATCCATATCCGAGTCCTAGTGCATGACTTCTCACACTTTTCTTCCCTGGTGTTCTGGCGCCCAAGCGTGTCCGGGGCGCCGGAACGGGGAAGGATTGACCTTTCGCCACCTCTCTGGAGAAGTACCGTTCTTCGGCGTGGTGCCCGTTGCCCTACCCGGTTAACCTCGGGTGCCATGACCAGAATTCATGAACTTCCCGCGCACCGACTCGCCGCGTTGGTCCGCAGTCGTGAACTGTCGCCTGTTGAGATCGCTGAGCACTACCTCCAGCGGATTCGGAGGTTGGACGACCGATATGGCGCCTATATAACGGTCACTGAAGAATTGGCTCTGGAGCAGGCCCGAAACGCGCAGAAACGCGCCATGAGCGACACGCCGGAGGATCTGCCCCCGCTCCTCGGCGTCCCCCTGCCCATCAAGGACCTCGACACCGTCGCCGGTGTCCTCGTCACCTTCGGCTCACGCGCCTTCCCCGACCTCGTGGCCCCCACCGATTCCGCGGTGGTCGCCCAGCTGCGCGACGCGGGCGCGGTCTTCCTTGGCAAGACCAACACCCCCGAGTTCGGCGCCACGTGCCACACCGAGAACGCCGTCGCCCCGCCCACCCGCAACCCCTGGGACACCAGCCGCTCACCGGGCGGCTCCAGCGGGGGCGCCGCCGCGGCGGTGGCCGCCGGGCTCGCGCCCGTGGCCCAGGGCAGCGACGGCGGCGGGTCCATCCGCATTCCGGCGAGTGTCTGCGGCCTCTTCGGGCTCAAGCCCACACGGGGGCGGATCTCTCTCGGACCCGACCGCGCCGACCTCAACGGACTGTCCACGGCGGGACCGATCACCCGCTCGGTCCTGGACGCCGCCCTGATGCTGGACGCCATGGCGGTCAACCTCCCGGGCGACCTGTTCACCGCTCCGCCTCTGCCCCCCGGCGAGACCTTCGCCGACCACGCCCGGCGCGAACCCGGACGGCTGCGCCTCGCCCGCTACTCCGACACCGGGTCCACGGGCATCCCCGTCCACCCCGACGTGCTCGCCGCCCACGAGGAGACCACCCGGCTGCTCCTGGAGCTGGGCCACGAGGTCGAGGAGATCGACAACCCCTTCGAGTCCGCCTTCGGAGGGGCCTTCGCCGAGGACTTCCCGTACCTGTGGGCGGCCATCGCCTCGGCCACACCCGTCGACCCGGCCCGCGAGGGCGAGCTCACACCGATCTACCGGTGGCTCCGCGAACGCGCGCGCCAGACCACCGTGCCCGACCACGTGGGGGCCGTCGCACGCCTCCAGCGCGGCACCCGAGCGATGCTCACGGCCACCGAACGCTTCGACGCCGTCCTGAGCCCCACCCTGGCCCGGCCGCCGGTGCCGATCGGGCACTTCACCTCGGGCGGACCGGAGGAGGAGTTCCGGCTCATGACCGAGTTCACCCCGTTCACCTCGATCTACAACGTGACCGGGCAGCCCTCGGTGAGCGTCCCGCTGCACTGGTCGCCGAGCGGTCTGCCGATCGGCTCCATGCTCACGGGGCGGATGGGCGGTGAGGGGACCCTGCTGTCCCTGTCGGCGCAGCTGGAGCGGGCCCGTCCGTGGGCACACCGGGTTCCCGGGGCTGGACGGACTGACCGGGCCCGACGGGGCGGCGCCCCGCTCCGCCGGGACGGGCGAGGTGGACCCCGACAGCCGGCTCAGGAACAGGCTGAGGACGGCGGCCACCAGCACCAGCACGGTCGCGCCCAGCGCACCTCCGGCGATCCCGTTGGTGTCCACCAGAGCACCGGTCAGCGGCCCCGCCAGCGCGGCGCCGATGCCCATGGCCGTCGCCATCCAGCCGAACGCCTCCGCCCGGCGGTGGGCGGGGGCCGCGTCGCCCAGACGCCCCATCACCGCGGCGAGGGTGGGTGCGAGCGCCAGGCCCGAGACGAAGAGCAGCGGGGTGATCAGCAGCGGGGTCGGCAGGTGGCTGACCGGCGGCAGGAAGGGGACCAGCACCGCGATGCCCAGGGCGGCGCCGAAGGCGCGCAGCGGCAGCCTCGGCGTGCCTCGGAGCGCGCCCGCCACCGCACCGCCCACCAGGGAGCCCAGTGCCCAGATCGAGGCCAGCACCATCACGTAGTGGGGGCCTCCAGCTCGTTGGCCCAGGCCACGATGACCAGGTCCATGCCGACCACGCCGGAGACGATCGTCGCGCACATCACGAACAGCAGGCAGAGCACGGGGTGGAAGAGCAGGCTGCGGTCCGCCGGGGCGGCCGTGCGGTCGGCCCCGCCGCCCGCGTCCCGCGGGACGGCCCCGGGACGGTCCGGTTCGGCCGGGCCGGTCACGCCCGCGCGGCGCAGGGACAGGGCGAACCCCACCGCGCCCATCAGCCCCAGAATTCCCAGAAGCAACAGGGCCCAGCGTGGTCCGGCCAGCGCCACCACACCGGCGGTGAGGATCGGTGAGAAGACGAAGACCAGCTCCTGGGTGGTGGCCTCGGCCGCGTAGATCGCCTGCCGCTCCGAACCCGTGGTCAGCCGGGGCCACAGCGCGCGCACGATCTGGTTGGCCGGGGTGCCGAACAGACCGGTGCCCAGAGCCAGAGGGATCGAGACCCACCACAGCGAGGCGGGGAGCAGCGCCAGCGTGACCAGACCGACGGTGAACACCACACCGCACACCAGCACCAGGCGATCACTGTCGCCCCGGTCGGCCATGCGCCCGCGCAACGGCCCCACCATCGCCATGCCCAGCGTGAACGCGCCCGCCACCAGGCCGGCCAGGGTGTAGGAACCGGTCCAGCCCTGGACGAGGAAGGTGACCGCGATCATCAGTCCCGGTGTGTAGAACCGGGCGGCCAGGGACCAGGTCAACAGGGACAGGACGTGGGGCACGGCGAAGAGCCGTCGGTAGTTGGCGAGCACGTGTTCGATTATGCAGCTCCCACCGGGCACTCCGCCAAGGGTTTCCCCGCCCGGACCGGGGGTGCGCGCGGGGCCAGGGGAAAGCCAGGGGAAAGGGGAGGTAGAGCCACGGCCCAGGAACGGGGAAGGGACACATGTTCCGAGCCCACGCCGGGTCGTCCTGCGGTGTACGCGCGCCGCCGTGGGGCATGATCGGTGTCTGTGAGGGACGTTCAGCTGAGCCGGGTGGCCGAGCGCCACGGGGTCGCGACCGCGTACGAGGACTGGCGGGGCAGACGGGTGCCCGTCAGCCCCGACACGATCCGCCATGTGCTGACCGCTCTGGGGGTGGATCCGACCGACCCCGACGCGGCGCCGGGGCGCGGGCCGTTGCCGCCCGCCGTGGTGGTCCGCGAGGGCAAGGCACCGGACCTGGTGCTGCCCGAAGGCGCCCGCAGTTCCGTGGAGACCTCGGACGGCGCGCTGCTGCCGTTCGATCCCGGCCTGCCCCTGGGCGTGCACACCCTGAGGGTGACCGACCAGGGGACCGAGCACGACGCGCCCCTGCTGGTGGTCCCCGACCGGATCGATCCGTCCGCGCTGCGGGAGAACCCCCGCCTGTGGGGGCTGATGGCCCAGATCTACAGCGTCCGCTCCCGGGCCTCCTGGGGCACCGGTGACCTGCGTGACCTCTCCGAGCTCGCTGAATGGAGCGCCCGGGACCTCGGCGCGGACTTCACCCTGATCAACCCGGTGCACGCCACCGAACCCGACACACCGCTCGAACCCTCGCCCTACCTGCCGGTCAGCCGCCGCTACGCCAGCCCCCTCTACGTGCGCGTGGAGGACGTGCCCGAGTACGCGCGGCTGGACCCGTCCCAGCGCGAGGGCATCCAACGTCTGGCCCGGCCGCTGCGTGAACGGGGCCGCACCGCCGACCTCCTCGACCGCGACGCCGTCTGGGAGGCCAAGCGCACCGCGCTGGAGATCCTCTTCCAGGTGGCGCGCGCACCGGGCCGGGAGGAGTCGCTCCGCCACTACCTGGAGCGCGAGGGGCAGCCCCTGGTCGAGTTCGCCACCTGGTCCGCGCTGGCCGAGGAGCACGGTTCCGACTTCCGGACCTGGCCCTCGGAACTGCGCGACGTCGGTTCGCTCACGGTCGGCCGGAAGGCCCTGGAGCTGTGGCCGCGCGTGGAGTTCCACCGCTGGCTCCAGTGGATCCTGGACGAACAGCTCGGCCAGGCGCAGGGAAGCGCCCTGGACAGCGGCATGGACGTGGGGATCGTGCACGACCTCGCCATCGGCGTGCAGGGTGGCGGGGCGGACGCGTGGATGTACGGCGACGCCCTCGTCCACGGCCTGCACGTGGGCGCCCCGCCGGACGAGTTCAACCAGCGGGGACAGGACTGGGGGCAACCCCCTGGAACCCGACCCGCCTGGCCCAGCTGGGCTACGGCCCCTTCCGCCAGATCCTCTCCCAGGGGTTGCGGCACGCGGGCGGCCTGCGGATGGACCACGTCATGGGCCTGTTCCGGCTGTGGTGCGTCCCCGAGGGGGCCACCGCCGACCAGGGCACCTACCTCCGCTTCGACCACGAGGGCATGGTGGGCACGCTGGTGCTGGAGGCCCGGCGCGCCGACGCGGTGATCGTCGGCGAGGACCTGGGCACCGTCGAGCCCTGGGTCCGCGACCACCTCGCCGACCGGGGCGTCCTCGGAACCTCCGTGCTGTGGTTCGAGAACGACCGGGACGGCGAACCGCTCCCTCCCGACAGATGGCGCAGGGACTGCCTGGCCACCGTGGCCACGCACGACCTGCCACCGGTCTCCTCGTACCTGTCCGCCGAGCACGTGGAGCTGCGCGACCGCCTCGGGCTGCTCGACCGGCCCGTGGCCGAGGAGCGCACCGCCTCCGAGGCCCGCGTGGCCCAGTGGTGCGCGCTGCTGGTGTACCTGGGGTTGTTGGAGGAGGACGCCGATCCGGTGGGCGACCCGGCCTCAGTAGTCGCCGCGATGCACGCCTACCTGGCGGCGACACCGGCCCGGATGCTGGGCGTGGCTCTCACCGACGTGGTCGGGGAGCGGCGGATGCAGAACCAGCCGGGCACGAGCACCGAGTACCCGAACTGGCGGATCCCGCTCACCAGCGGCGAGGGTGAGCCGGTCCTGGTCGACGAGCTGCTGGCCGACCCCAGGATGGTCGCCCGCGTCCGCCGCACGCTGGGTCCGCTCGGACACCAGGGTCGGGGCCTGTAGACCGGAGACGGTCACGGGAACCAGCCCGCCGCAGGACACGGGACGGCCCCCGGGGAACGCGTTCCCCGGGGGCCGTCACACCGTCGCGTACGCCGTGGTCGTCAGCGGTTCCGACCGGCGGCGACGTCCGTGGCGCGGGCGCGCAGGGCGCGCTCCACACCGGCCCGCCCCTCGATCAGCAGGCGGTGCAGCGCCGGGGCCGGGGAGTTGTCCGCGATGTAGGCGTCGGTGCGCTCCAGGGTCGCCTCCTCCACCAGCTGGCTCGGGTAGACCACCTCGGCGAAGGTCTGCGCGAACTCACCCGTCCACTTCTCCCAGGCCGGGGCGAGCTGGGCGAAGTACCGCTCCAGGTAGGGGCGGTACAGCTCCGCCTGGCGCGGCTCGGTGAAGCCCAGCAGCGTGGCACGGAACTCGGCGTTGGCCAGGTCCCCGCCCACGATCCGCTCCCAGGCGGTCTCCTTGGCCTCGGCCGTGGGGATCGCGGCCCGGGCGCCGGCGGCGTTGCGCTGACCGGCGGCGGTCGGGTCGGCCTCCAGCTCGGCGGCGATCTCCGCCTCGCCCGCCTTCCCGCGGCGACCAAGCGGCGCAGCAGGGTCCAGCGCAGGTCGGTGTCGACCTCCAGGCCGTCCACGGTGATCGCGCCGTCCAGCAGGCCCCGCAGCAGGGACAGGTGGGCGTCGGTCACGGCGGCGTCGGCCAGGGCGTTGACGTAGGCCAGCTGGAGGTCGCCGCCGGGCTCGGCGGCCGACAGCAGCTCGCTCAGCCGGTCGGCCAGCAGCTCGAACCCGACCGGGCGCCACGCGGGGTCGGCGTAGTTGAAGAGCGCGCCCGAGGCCTGGCGGAGCAGGGTCTGGGCGACCGTGACGTCGTTGACGCCGCTGATCCCGGAGGCCACCAGGGCCACGTAGTCCCGGGCCGCCATCTCACCGTCGCGGGTCATGTCCCAGGCGGCGCTGAACGCCAGCGCGCGCGGCAGCGACTCGCGGATCTCACCGGCGCCCTCCACCAGCGTGCGCAGGGAGCGCTCGTCCAGGCGGATCTTGGTGAAGGTCAGGTCGTCGTCGTTGATGAGCACCAGGTCCGGCCGGGCCCTCCCGACCAGCTCGGGGACCTCGGTACGGGCGCCGCTGACGTCCAGCTCCACGCGCTCGCGGCGCACGATGCCCTCGTCGGTGCGGTCGTACAGGCCCACGGCCAGCCGGTGCGAGCGGAGCGTGGGGTGCTCGGAGGCGGCCTCCTGGAGGACCGCGAACGACGCGAAGTTCCCGTCCGCGTCCACCTCGAACTCCGGGCGCATGGTGTTGACGCCCGTGGTCTCCAGCCACTCCTTAGACCAGGCGGACAGATCGCGGCCGGAGGCGGACTCCAGGTGCTTGAGGAGGTCGCTCAGCTCGGTGTTGCCGAACGCGTTCTCCTTGAAGTAGGCGCGCACGCCCGCGAAGAACGCGTCCACGCCCACGTACGCGGCGAGCTGCTTGAGCACCGAGGCGCCCTTGGCGTAGGTGATCCCGTCGAAGTTCACCTCGACCGCCTGGATGTCGACCATGTCGGCGGCGATGGGGTGCGTGGACGGCAGCTGGTCCTGGCGCAGTGCCCACGCCTTCTCCACGTTGGCGAAGGTCGTCCAGGCGTCGGACCACTGGGTGGCGTTGACCTGGCAGTACACGCTCGCGTAGGTCGCGAACGACTCGTTCAGCCACAGGTCGTCCCACCAGCGCATGGTGACGAGGTCACCGAACCACATGTGCGCCATCTCGTGCAGGATCGTCTCGGCGCGGCGCTCGTAGCGCGCGTCGGTCACGCGGGAGCGGAAGACGTAGTCCTCCAGGAACGTGACCGCGCCCGCGTTCTCCATGGCGCCCGCGTTGAACTCGGGCACGAACAGCTGGTCGTACTTGCCGAACGGGTAGCGCAGGTCGAACAGGCCGTGGAAGAAGTCGAAGCCCTGCTTGGTGACCTCGAACAGCGCCTCGGAGTCCAGGTGCTCCGCGAGCGAGGCACGGCAGTACAGGCCCAGCGGGATGCCGTCGTGCTCGTCGCGGACCACGTGGTAGGGACCGGCGATCAGCGCGGTGATGTAGGTGGACATCACCTCGGTGGCGGGGAAGTGCCAGCGCACCCGCTCCTCACCCGCAGCCTCGCGCTCCACGTCGGGGGCGCTGTTGGAGACGACCTCCCACGACGGCGGCGCGAACACGGTGAGCTCGAACGTGGACTTGAGGTCGGGCTGGTCGAAGCACGTGAACATGCGGTGCGCGTCGGCCGTCTCGAACTGGCTGTACAGGTAGACGGAGTCGTCCACCGGGTCCACGAACCGGTGCAGCCCCTCACCGGTGCGCATGTACGCCGCGTCCGCGACCACCGTGAGTTCGTTCTCGGCGGCCAGGTCCGGCAGGGTGAGCCGTTCGCCGTCGAACAGCTCGGCCACGTCCAGCGCGCGCCCGTTCAGCACGGCGCTGTGGACTCTCGGCGCGGCCAGGTCGACGAAGGTCCGCGCGCCCGGCTCCGTACTGGAGAAGCGCACCACGGTGCTGGACCGGAAGGTCTCCGCACCAGTGGTCAGGTCCAGCTCCACGGCGTAGGACTCCACGCCGAGAATGCGGGCCCGCTCCTTGGCCTCGTCCCGTGTCAGGTTCCCTGCCACGCCACGCTCCCTCCACGGCCGTCTTCGTCGTCGGCCGGAAATCGTCTGTCGACCGCGTCGAGCCCGCCGGCTGGGGTGGGCCGTCGGGCCTGAGGTCGTTGTAGTCGATTCGATCCTGTCACGCGCGGGGGTGGAATGCGCAACCGATGACCGTGGTTGTCGATCCATGGCGGGGTCCGGTCACTCGGGCCCCGGACGACGGAGAACACCTTCCCCCGGGCCCGGCCCACAGGCGCCCAGAGGCCCCAGCCGAGGAGCAGCGATGACCGAGACCCCCGCGCAGGCGGGCGAGCGTGAGAACGTGTACGCCGACATGTGGTTCGACCCGGCGTGCCCCTGGGCCTGGATCACCTCCCGCTGGCTGGTGGAGGTCGAGAAGGTCCGACCCGTGACCGTGCGCTGGCACGTGATGAGCCTGAGCGTGCTCAACGAGGGCCGGGACCTTCCCGAGGACTACCGGTGGTTCCTCGACCGTGCCTGGGGTGCGGTGCGCGTGTGCGTCGCCGCCGAACAGCGCTTCGGCCCCGAGGTCCTGGGCGCCCTCTACACCGCGCTCGGCACCCGTTACCACGACCGTGACGAGGCGAAGGACACGGACACCGTCCGGGCCGCCCTGATCGACGCCGGTCTGCCCGAGGACCTGGCCGAGGCCGCCGACTCCACCGCGTACGATGAGGCCCTGCGCGCCTCGCACGGCGAGGCGATGAAGCTGGTGGGAGAGGACGTCGGCACACCCGTCATCCAGGTGGAGGACGTGGCCTTCTTCGGCCCGGTGGTCTCCCCGATCCCGCGCGGCGAGGCCGCTGGGAAGCTGTGGGACGGTGTGCGCCTGGTCGCCGGGACCGACGGGTTCTTCGAGCTCAAGCGCACCCGTACGCGCTCACCCATCTTCGACTGACACTTCACCGGGAGCACCCATGCCAGGGCCTGACGACGACCGCCGCGCCACCTTCCTCGACGACCTCGACCTGTTGCCCGACACCACGAGCGACGAACGCTCCGAGGGGTGGGGGACAGCGACGAGGACTCCTCGGCGCGGCTGATCGCCGACCGCCCGCCGCACTGGGGCTGACCCGGGAGCCGCGCCGGGGCCGACCCCCGGCGCCCGATCGGGGCGGGTATCCGTGGAACCACGGGTGCCCGCCCGCCTCCGTTTCCGGGGCCGCTCCGCCCCTGGCCAACCCGAATCTCGTTCTGCGACAGTGGGGTCCATGCGATCCCTCTACATCGACGGCGCCTGGCGCGACTCCGCCTCCGACGAGGCCCTGGACGTGGTCAACCCGGCGACCGAGCAGGTCATCGACACCGTTCCGGCGGGTGCCACCGCCGACGTCGACGCCGCGGTCGAGGCCGCCGCGTCCGCCCTTCCCGCGTGGTCCGCGCTCACCCCGGGCCAGCGCGTCACCCACCTGGCCCGCGCGCTGGAGCTGTTCGACGCGCGGCTCGACGATGTCGCGCGCCTGCTGACCACCGACATGGGCGCGCCCGCGACCTTCGCGACCAAGGTCCAGGCAGGGCTGCCCGCGCGGATGTTCCGCACCTACATCGACCTGGTCGAGGAGCACGGCGAGCGCTACTTCGGTGGCGAGGAGGTCGACAACTCCCTGGTGGTGCACGAGCCGGTCGGCGTGGTCGGCGCCATCACCCCGTGGAACTACCCGCTCCACCAGGTCGTCCTGAAGGTCGTCCCCGCCCTCCTCGCGGGCAACACCGTGGTCCTCAAGCCGAGCGAGGTCGCGCCGCTCAGCGCCTACTGGCTCACCGAGGTCCTGCACGAGGCCGGGCTGCCCGCGGGCGTGTTCAACCTCGTCTCCGGTACGGGGCCGGTGGTGGGCGAGGCGATCGCCGCCCACCCCCGGGTGGACATGGTCTCCTTCACCGGCTCCACCAGGGCCGGGACCCGGGTGTCCCAGGTCGCCGCCGAGACGGTCAAGCGGGTCGCCCTGGAACTGGGCGGGAAGTCGCCCAACGTCATCCTGCCCGGGGCCGACCTCGCCAAGGCGGTCAAGCGCGGTGTCGCGGACGTCATGCGCAACACCGGGCAGAGCTGCAACGCCCTCACCCGCATGCTCGTGCACCGCGACTCCTACGAGGAGGCCGTCGAGCTGGCCGCCGCCTCCACCGCCAGGTACGTGCCGGGTGACCCCACGGACGGGGACACCCGCCTGGGTCCGCTGGTCTCCGCCGCGCAGCGGGACCGGGTCCGCTCCTACGTCGACCTCGGCGTCGCGGAGGGCGCCCGTCTGGTCGTGGGGGCTCCGACCCCGTCGAGGAGCCCGGCACCGGCTACTACGTCCGCCCGACCGTCTTCGCGGACGTGCGCAACGACATGCGTATCGCCCAGGAGGAGATCTTCGGTCCGGTGCTCGTCCTCATCCCCTACGACACGGTGGAGGAGGCGGTGGGGATCGCCAACGACACCGTCTACGGCCTCAGCGCCGCCGTGTGGGCCGCCGACCCCGACGAGGGGCTGGCGGTCGCCCGCCGACTGCGGGCAGGTCAGGTGGAGCTCAACGGCGGTGCCCTGAACCCGCGCGCTCCCTTCGGCGGGTACAAGCGCTCCGGCAACGGGCGTGAGTGGGGCCTGCCCGGACTGGTGGAGTTCTGCGAGGTCAAGGCCGTGCAGAGGTGATCCCTGTGGCCGGACTCACCGCTGCGAGCCCCACCCCGGCGGAATCGGACCCGGTGACGCGCGCGTTGTGCCGTGTGGAAAGATTCCGACTGGTCATCCCCTGGTCGAACCCAATCGAGGTGTGAGTTGAGCAACAAGCCCGCGGTCTCCAAGGCAGGTCCTCTCGGTAAGGACCTCAAGTCGATCCTCGTGTACAACCTGATCGCGATCCTGTCGATGGCCGGCTTCGCCGCCCTCGGTCTGAGCGTGGCGGCGGCCGCCGCCGGGGCCTGAACCCCCGCGACCCACACGACGCGCGCCGCGCCCCCGACGGTCACTCCGACCGGTCCGGGGCGCGGCGCCGTTCGTTCCCGGGAGGTGTCACACTGGTGACGTGCGTGTTTACCTTGGATCAGATCATGCGGGCTTCGAGCTCAAAGAACACCTCGTCTCCTGGTTGAAGGAGAACGGCCACGAGGTCGTCGACGCCGGTCCGGCCGTCTACGACGCGGTGGACGACTACCCCCGTTCGTCCTGCGCGCCGCCGAGGGCGTCGCCAAGGACCCGGGGTCCCTGGGCATCGTGATCGGCGGCTCCGGCAACGGAGAGCAGATCGCGGCCAACAAGGTCACCGGCGTCCGCGCCGCCCTGGCCTGGAGTGAGGACACCGCCAAGCTGGCGCGTGAGCACAACGACGCGAACGTGCTCGGCATCGGGGGCCGGATGCACTCCCTGGAGGAGGCGACCCGGTTCGTGGAGCTCTTCCTCGCCACGCCGTACAGCGACGAGGAGCGGCACACCCGTCGCATCGCCATGCTGAGCGACTACGAGCACACCGGCGAGCTGCCCCCGCTTCCGTAACCCGTCCGTGGTCCCGCCTCCGTGCGGGGCCGCCAGCCCGCCCCCGCGTGCCCGGCACGCGGGGGCGGACCTGTCTCGGAGCCCCGGGGGCCGTGTCCGGTTCGGGACAGAGGACCTGTCCTTGGTCGGGGCGTTGTGGGATCCTTGTCCGGGAGTGGCCCGCTCCGTCCGGTGTGGGTTCTTCGTGAAGCGCGCGACCGCGTCCGGGACACACCCGGCCCACGAGTCGTGTCCGAGAGAGGGGTGAGTTCCCGAAATCACCGGGAAGTTCCCCTACGGGTGCGTGAGTCCGACCCCGCGCACACGGGTTTAGGCGGAACCCAAACCCGGGGTTATGGGGCGGATCGCCGCTGGTCGTACGTGCCAGGCCAGCACCCCAAGCGCTACAGTTCGTGCACAGCGGCGGGCCATCGTAGTCCGAGACACCGTGTTGTCCGCGTCCATCGGTGCCCGCCCCTCGGCGGAACCAGCCTCCGCGAACCGGGCCGTGCCCCCACACAGCGCCCCCTCCGCCGACCCCAGACCCGGCCCCCGACGCGACCGTGAACGCACCGGTGTGCCGTACCACGACCAGGAGTGACCCCGCGGTGAGCGGGCGTGCCGAGCCTAGAGGATCAATGAACCCCACACCGACCGCCAGGGCCACCCGACTGCTGCGATCCACCGTGCAGCGCATCGTCGCGGTGCTCAGGCGCAAGGTGCTCTTCCGCTATCGCCTCGTCCTCATCACCCTGGTCGCCATCGCCGTGGGCATCGGCGTGGGCGCCGTCTGGGGCCCCACCGGCTGGTTCCCGCCCAGCTCCACCATCCTCACCGTCCTGGCCGGCGGGCTGCTGCTCAAGCGCAAGAGCCTCGCCTTCCTGCTCGGGGTCGTCGTGGCCGTCCTGCTGTTCGTGGCCTTCATGCTCGACTTCGGCCAGGTCGGCCCGGGCCTGGTGGTCACCATCGGCGTCACCGCGGTCATGTCCTACCTGCTGTCCGGCGTGCGCGAACGCCTGGGCGTCCAGGGCCTCAGCGGCGAGATGATGCTGCTGGACCTCCGCGACCGCCTGCGCGACCAGGGCAAACTCCCGCAGGTCCCCTCGGGTTGGGGGCGCACCGCCGTCCTGCGCCAGGCGGGCGGCTCCTCGTTCGGCGGTGACTTCGTCGTCTCCATCCGCCGCGAGCACCGGCTCGACATCGCTGTCGTCGACGTCTCCGGCAAGGGCGTGGACGCCGGCACCCGCGCCCTCATGCTCTCCGGTGCGTTCAGCGGACTCATCGGCGCCGTTCCCGCGGGCGACTTCCTCGCCCACTGCAACGACTACCTCATGCGCAACAGCGGCGGTGAGGGGTTCGTGACCGCCGTCCACCTCAGTGTGGACACCGAGACCGGCGAGTACCAGGTCACCTCCGCCGGACACCCGCCCGCCCTGCACTTCGACAGCGGGGGCGGTGTGTGGAGCACGACGGAGGCCAAGGGCGTGGTCCTGGGCGTCATCCCCGAGATGACGTACACCTCAGTCCCGGGCAAGCTCCGTCCCGGGGACGCGATCATGCTGTGCACCGACGGTCTCATCGAGACCCCCGGAGAGGATCTCGACGCGGGCATCGACCGTCTCCTGGGAGCCGCCGACACGCTGGTCACGCAGGGTTTCGCCACCGGCGCGAGCGAGGTCGTGGACACCCTCAGCAAGGACAAGAACGACGACTGCGCGCTCGTGGTCCTCTGGCGCACCTGACCCGAACCGGCTCCGGCACCGGCAGGGTGTGAGCCGTACGAGCCCTTCCTGACGGTAGGGTCGACATGTTCCCCGACCCCGGTACGAGGTCTTCGTACCCGTTCACGGACCTCCGTGCCCGCCCCTCTCCGCCCCCTGGGCGCCGACGCCCGCACGGACCACCACACCAGTGACGAGGGGCCGGACCGGTCCCCAGGACCCGGACTCACCGGATTTTCGCGGCCCCGCGGGCGTGCCCGCCGGGCGATGGAGACGCAAGGGGTGCTTCGCATGGACGAGCGCGCTGAAGAACTCATCGATCTGGTCGAGAACAACGACCTGACCGGGATCAGGCTCTGGTTGGCCGAACACCGGCCCCACGAGATCGCGGACGAACTGGCCCGCATGTCCAGCGGAGAGGCGATCATCCCCTTCCGCCTCCTGGACAAGGACCGGGAACTGGAGGTCTTCGAGGAACTGGACCCGGGCCAACAGCAGGCCATCCTCCTCGGCCTGCGCGGCACGGACTTCCACGACATCCTGGAGGAGATGGACCCGGACGACCGGGCCCGTCTGATCGGGGAGGCCCCGGCCAAGATCGCCACCCGGGCCCTCGCCGGGCTGAGCCCCGCCGAACGCAAGATGACCGCCGCGCTCCTGGGCTACCCCGAGGACTCGGTCGGCCGGTACATGACACCGGAGACGGTCATCCTGCACCGGGACCTCACCGTGGGCCGCGCCCTGGAGGTGGTGCGTGCCAAAGGAGCCGACGCCGAGACGATCTACACCCTGCCGGTGGTCAGCGACGGCCGCCGCCTGGTCGGCACCATCACCCTGAGCGACCTCGTCGTCAGCGACGACGACCGCCTCCTCAAGGACCTGGTGGACGTCCTGGCCCCCGGGTGGGCGTGAGCGAACCGGTCGAGGACGCCGCCCGGCTCATCCAGGAGGCCAACCTGGTCTCCCTCCCGGTGGTGGACTCCGAGGACCGCTTCGTCGGCCTCTTCACCTTCGACGACGCCCTGGAGGTCATCGAGGCGGCCGACTCCGAGGACATGGCCCGCCAGTCCGGTGCCAGCCCCATCGACGACCACTACGTGTCCGTCGGGGTGCTGCGCCTGGTCGGCGCCCGCTCGGTGTGGCTGATGCTGCTCATCGTCGCCGCGACCCTGACCGTCAACGTCATGCAGGCCTACGAGGCCACCCTGGAGGAGGTCACGGCCCTGGCGATCTTCGTGCCGATGCTCATCGGCACGGGCGGGAACGTGGGCGCCCAGTCCGCGACGGCGATCGTGCGCGCCCTCGCGGTCGGTGAGGTGCGGGTGCGCGACCTCCCGGCGGTGATCTGGAAGGAGGGCAGGGTCGGGCTGCTCCTGGGCGTCATGCTCGCGGGGATCGCCCTGGCCATCGGGTCGCTCCTGGTCGGGTTCGACGTCGCCGTGGTGGTCGCCCTCTCGGTGATCGCCATCTGTACCTGGGCGGCGATCATCGGCTCCGCCATGCCCCTGCTCGCCCGCAAGGTGGGGGTGGACCCCGCCGTGGTCTCCTCACCGATGGTCGCGACCCTCGTGGACGCCACCGGACTCCTCATCTACTTCTCGGTGGCGCGTATGGTGCTGGGGCTGTGACCCGGTGCGGACGTTTCGCTTGAAGTCCACGTGAAACGGGTATCGCACCACCAGGCAGAACGCTCTAGGGGGATTCCATGTCCGATACCGGAGGAACGTTCGACCGGCTCAAGAAGGCCGTCAACGACCACGCCGACAAGGCCGAGGGGTCGTCGGGAAGGTGGCGGACGCCGCGAAGAAGGCGACCGGCGGGTCCCACGACGACAAGATCGACAAGGGAGCCGGGGCCGCCACCGACTACCTGCGCAAGCGCGCACAGGAGAACAAGAGGGACAAGGGCCAGGAGTAGCGGGGAGCTCCGACCCGTGGCACGGAGCGGGGACGGCTGCCCCACAATGGGGCATGGCCTCCTCCGCTCCGCGCCCCTCCCCGTCCTGCTCGCCCGGATCCGCATGCCCCTGATGTGGGCGGCGATGGCCGCGCTCCTGGCCGGGTACCTCGGCCTGTCGTGGTGGGTCGGCGGGACGCTGCTGGTGGTGGCTCTCGCCGTGCACCTGCGGCTGGGCACCCCGAAGTGCGCCCCGCGCGTGCTGGACCCACCGGTGCGCGGCCGCTGGATGCCGCTGACCAGCCCCGTGGACGCCGTCCCGAGCCAGGGCACACACGCCTACGGGCAGACCCACGCGCTCGGCCTCGTGGCCGAGGACGGCACACGGCCGGACATCGGGTGGCGACCGCTCAGCCGCCCCCGGAGGACTTTCCGGCCTTCGGCGCGCCCGTCTACGCGCCCGCCGGGGGCACCGTCGTCCGGGTGCACGACCGCCAGCGGGACCACCGCAGCCGCAACTCCTGGCCGTGGCTGCTCGGCTCCGTCGTCGAGAACACCCTGCGCGAGCTACGCGGCCCCTCGGGGTTGATCGGCAACCACGTGGTCATCGACGTCGGGGACGCTCACGTGCTCCTCGGCCATCTGCGGCGGGGCTCCGTCACGGTGGCCCCGGGGAGAGGGTGGCGTCCGGCCAGCCGATCGCCGCGTGCGGGAACTCGGGCGCCTGCACCGAACCGCAGGTACGGGTGCAGTTGATGGACCTGTCGCACCCGCTCTTCGCGGCCGGGCTGCCCATGGTCTGGCGGCGCGGCTGGAAGGCGGGGGATCCGGAGTTCGAGGGGCTTCCGGAGACCTGGCGGCCGGTGGAGGTGGCCGGTCCCGAGTACGTACCACCTGGTCGGGTCGGTGCCGCGGCGGAATATCCTGGACTGAGGTAAGGCAAGCCTAACGAGGAGGTGTGGTGAGCGCGATCGACGGTGCGCCCTGCAAGCTCACGGTCTGCCGGGGCTGCTGCTGCGGCACGCGCAAGAAGGTGCCCGGTGTCGACCACAAGGCGCAGCTCGCCCGCCTCAGCGCCATCGACGACCA
Organism: Nocardiopsis eucommiae; assembly: GCA_018388625.1. Lineage (GTDB taxonomy): Bacteria > Actinomycetota > Actinomycetes > Streptosporangiales > Streptosporangiaceae > Nocardiopsis > Nocardiopsis eucommiae. The sequence continues at coordinate 1,425,315 of CP074402.1, forward strand.
TGCCGCCCGCCGTGTCCCGGTCCGCACCAGCAAGTGCCTCGACATCTGCTTCGAGGCCAACGTCGTCGTGGTCCAGCCCTCGCATGAGGGCCGCGCCGCCGGTGGGCGACCGGTCTGGCTGGGGCGGATGACCGAGGACCGCCTCCTGGAGGAGCTCGACGACTGGATCTTCGACGGCGGTCCCGGAATCGCCCCGCTCCCCGCCGCGCTGGAGGAGCACGTCACCTCCAAGGACGCCAAGAAGCCGAAGAAATCGAAGAAGGCGAAGAAGCGGGCGAAGTCGGGGAGCCCGGTCCCGGATCCGTCCAGAAGGAGAAGAAGAGCAAGAAGGCCAAGAAGGACAAGAAGCGGGCGAAGAAGGCCGAAAAGAAAAAGAAGGAGAAGGCCGGGAAGAAGGCCGGGAAGGCCTGAGGGGCGGCTACGCACTCCTCCCGATGGCAGCCGCCCCTCGACCCCTAGCCCGACTGGGACGCGAACTGGGTGCGGTACAGCGCCGTGTACAGGCCCCCGCCTCCAGCAGCTCCTCGTGTGTCCCGCGCTCCAGGACGCGACCGTCCTCCAGCACCAGGATCTGGTCCGCCTCACGGACGGTGGCCAGCCGGTGCGCGATCACCAGCGAGGTGCGCCCCTCCAGAGCCACCGCCAGCGCCTCCTGCACAGCCGCCTCCGACTCGGAGTCCAGGTGGGCGGTGGCCTCGTCCAGGACCACCACGGACGGCGCCTTCAAGAGCAGCCGAGCGATCGCCAGACGCTGCTTCTCCCCGCCGGAGAGGCGGTACCCCCGGTCCCCGACCATCGTGTCGAGCCCGTTGGGCAGCTGCTCCAGGAGCACGCCCAACCGCGCCATCCGCAGCGCCTCCTCCAGCTCCGCGTCGGTCGCCTCCGGCCGGGCGTAGCGCAGGTTGGCGCCCACGGTGTCGTGGAAGAGCTGCGCGTCCTGCGTCACCACTCCCACGGCTTCCCTGAGGGAGTCGCCGGTGGTCTCCCGGAGGTCGAGCCCCCGATCCGCACCGCACCCTCGCTCGGGTCGTACAGGCGCGAGACCAGGTGCGTCAGGGTCGACTTGCCCGCCCCGGACGGGCCCACCAGGGCCACCATCTGGCCGGGTTCGGCGCGGAAGGACACCTCGCTCAGCACCTGGGTGTCGTCGGCCGCCTCGGCCTGGGGGTCAGTTCCAGGGACGCCACCGACGTCTCCGAGGCGCCCGGGTAGCGGAAGGACACCCGGTCGAACTCGACGCTCAGCGGCCCCGAGGGCAGCGGCTCCGCGTCCGGGCTCTCCTTGATCTGCGGCTCCAGGTCCAGCACCTCGAAGACCCGGTCGAAGGAGACCAGGGCCGTCATGATCTCCACGTGCACGTTGGACAGCGTGGTGATCGGACCGTAGAGCCTGGCCAGGAGGGTGGTCAGCGCCACCAGGGTGCCCACCTCGAACGAACCGTCCACCGCGAGCACACCGCCCACGCCGTAGACCATCGCCATGGCCAGCGCCGTGATGGTGGCCAGCATCGTGAACAGCAGACCGCCGATCACCGACTGGCGTACCCCGAGGTCGCGCACGCGCGCCGCCCGGTCGGAGAAGGCGCGGGTCTCCTCGTCGGGACGGCCGTAGAGCTTGACCAGCATGGCGCCGCCCACGTTGAAGCGCTCGGTCATCAGCGAGCTCATCGACGCGTTGTTGTCCATCGCGTCACGGGAGATGTTCGCGAGCCGGCGGCCCAGCAGCTTCGCGGGGACGATGAACAGCGGTACCAGGACCAGCGCCAGCAGAGTCACCTGCCAGGAGAGCGCCAGCATCGTGATGAGCACCGCCACCACGCTGATCAGGTTGGACACCACCGACTGGAGCACCGAGGTGATGGCGCGCTGCGCGCCGACCACGTCCGTGTTCAGGCGGCTGATCAGCGAGCCCGTCTGGGTCCGGGTGAAGAAGGAGATCGGCATCCGCTGCACGTGTGAGAACACCTGGGTACGCAGCAGGTAGATGACGCCCTCACCGATCCTGGAGGACAGCCACCGGCCGGTCAGGGTGATGACGCCCTCCACGAGCGCCAGAACCGCCGCCGCCACCGCCAACCAGACCACCACGGAGGTGTTCCCCGGGAGGATGCCCTGGTCGATGATGGCCCGCAGCAGCAGCGGGTTGGCCACCACCACGGCCGCGCCCACCGCGGTCACCGCGAGGAAGAGCAGGATCTGCCGCCAGTGCGGTGTCGCGTAGGACATCACGCGCCTGGTGAGCCCCGGGGGCAGTTCCTGCCCCCGCGCGCTTCCGTCGTTGACCAGTGCCCTGTAGGAGGGCCTCCCTGACATCATCCGCAGCCTCGTTTCCGTTCGCCACTCGCCACCCAAGCCTCAACGCCGGAGGGAGGGCGCTGCTTCCCTGGTCCGGTGTGGGATGACCGAGGGAGTCCGCGGGAATGCGGGGCGGTCAGAGGGACGAGGCGAGGCGGCCGAGCGCGGCGGTCGTGGACCGGCCGGGGGTGAACGGCAGTTCCCAGGTCTGCGCGCCCAGGGCGTCGGCGCCCCGGATCTTGGCCTGGGTGTAGCGGTCTCCGGCGGTGAAGGCCAGGGCGGCGGGGGAGAGGGGGCGCAGCAGTTCGGCGTAGGCAGCCCAGTCCGCCACGGAGGGCGGGCCCTCGATCACGAACGATCCGGCCACACAGCCCAGGGCGGCGATGGTCTCGGACCGTTCCGCGTCGGGATTGACCGGGCGTCCGGGGCCCTTCCAGGCCCGGACGCGCTCGTCGGACTCGATCCCCACGACGAGGGGAGGCCGCGGGCGGCGATGGACTGGAGGAAGCGCACGTGCCCGACGTGCAGGACGTCGAAGACACCGGTCACGACGACCGGCCGCTCCGGCGGCTCCGGTCGTTGGAACCACAGCAGGCGGAGCGGCGTCGCCTGCTCGCCCGTGCCGTCCGTGTCCGTCATCTGGCCCCCGTTCCACCGAACCCGAGTGGCGCCCGTTCCAGGTCGCGCCGACGGGTCCGCCCGAAAGGTCAACGTACCCGTTCGAGCTCGGTATTCCGCCTCGTGGGCCGGTGAAACCGAACCGAGTTCTGACGGTGTGCGCCACGTCACCGGGAACCCCCGGGGGCGGAGGTGAGTCCCATCACCGGAATCCGCGTCGAGAGGAAGAGGTGTCCATGTCCTGGGTGGTGCTGATCGAGGAGATCCGGGGAGCGGTGACCGCCAGCGCTGGGGCCTGGTCCCGCCGTCGTTCGACGGGCGACGTGACACCGAGTTCGCGACCCGGGAGGAGGCCAGGGCGGAGGCGCTGCGTCTGACCTCGGCGCACGCTCCGGGGCATCCGTGGTCGGAGCGGGACCGACAGGCCTACCGGATCTCGCCCGACGAGTACCTGGTGAACGTGGACGGGGCCACGAGCGACTTCCACTTCCGCCTCACCGTGGCCGAGCGGATCGTTCCGGGGTGAGACGGCGAAGCGAACGGGTGCTGTCAGGCGCACGGTTCGTTTCGGGTGGTGCGGGGGTCGCTCCCCGGGTGGGACGACGAAACGAGCTGGTGCCGTCAGGCACGCAGTTCGCTTCGAGTGGTGCGGGGGTTTCGGGGGTCGCTCCCCGGGTGGGACGACGAAACGAGCTGGTGCCGTCAGGCACGCAGCTCGCTTCGAGTGGTGCGGGGGTTTCGGGGGTCGCTCCCCGGGTGGGACGGCGAAACGAGCTGGTGCCGTCAGGCACGCAGCTCGCTTCGAGTGGAGCGGGCGACGAGAATCGAACTCGCATGACCAGCTTGGAAGGCTGGGGTTCTACCATTGAACTACGCCCGCGTGGCATCGGAGCCCCTGAGTTTCCTCTAGACTCGTGGAGCCGACGGAGACAAGAGTACAGTCTCTGGGGCGTTGGTCGCACACCCGTTTTCGGTGAGGTGTGTCCGCGCCGGGTGACGGGGTGTAGCGCAGCTTGGTTAGCGCGCATGCTTTGGGAGCATGAGGCCGCGGGTTCGAATCCCGCCACCCCGACGAAACCGTCCACGGCGGTTCGGCCTCCGGGCCGAGCGCCGTGGCCCCTGTCTGTCTGCCCTAGACTTGGTGCGATCAGCAGGAAACTGTAAGTCCCAGCCCGTCGCAGGGCACCCCGAGGAACGTGGTCATCACCGACCGGGGGTGCGCGCGTGCATTCGCCGTTCGTGTGGTGCGCCTGCGGGCCGACGCGGACACCAGCCGGCAAACCTAGGAGTACCGCCCCGTGAAGACCGATGTCGAGGAGCTCAGCCCGACCCGGGTCAAGCTGACCATCGAGGTGCCCTTCGAGGAGCTCGAGCACGCTTTCGACGTGACCTACAAGTCGCTCGCCAAGCAGGTTCGGATCAAGGGCTTCCGCCCGGGCAAGGCACCGGCGCGTCTGATCGACCGCTACGTCGGCCGTGGCGCGGTGATCAGCGAAGCGGTCAACCACGCCGTTCCGGAGCTCTACAACGAAGCCATCCAGAAGGAGGAGATCTTCGCGCTCGGCCAGCCCGACGTGGAGGTCACCAAGCTGGAGGACAACGACGAGCTCGCCTTCACCGCCGAGGTCGACATCCGACCCAAGTTCGAGGTGAAGGACTACAAGGGCATCGAGGTGACCGTCGACAACGCGACCGTCACCGACGAGCAGGTCGACGAGCAGATCGGCACCCTGCGCGAGCGCTTCTCCACCCTCGTTGGCGCCGACCGTCCCGTCGAGGACGGTGACCACCTCTCCATCGACCTGGTCGCCGCCATCGACGGTGAGAAGCTCGAGGACGTCGCCGTCAGCGGCTACTCCTACGAGGTCGGCACCAACACCATGCTGGAGGGCCTCGACGAGACCCTGCGCGGCATGGAGTCCGGTGGCGAGGCCACCTTCAAGACCACCCTCGTCGGTGGTGAGCACGAGGGCAAGGAGGCGGACGTCACCGTCACCGTGCACTCGGTGAAGGTGAAGGAGCTGCCCGAGCTGGACGACGAGTTCGCCCAGCTGGCCTCCGAGTTCGACACCATCGACGAGCTGCGTGAGGACGTGCGCAAGCGCATGGCCGACGTCCGTCGGATGCAGCAGCTGTCCGCCGCCCGTGACAAGGCGCTGGAGAAGCTGATCGAGTCCGTCGAGATCCCGCTGCCCGACGCGGTCGTCGACGAGGAGATCACCCGCCGTCGCCAGAGCCTCGAGCAGCAGCTCGCCCAGAGCGGTCTGACCAAGGAGGCCTACCTCGAGTCGCAGGAGAAGACCGAGGAGGAGTTCGAGGAGGAGCTGAAGACCGGCGCCAACTCGGCGGTCAAGGCCGGTTTCATCCTCGACCAGCTGGCCCTCCAGGAGGACCTCAGCGCCGACCAGGGTGAGCTCAGCCAGTACGTGTTCGAGCAGGCCCAGCGCATGGGCGTCAGCCCGGACCAGCTGGCCCAGCACCTGGTCGAGTCGAACCAGATCCGCGTCGCCTTCACCGAGGTCGTCCGCGGCAAGGCCATGGACGTCGTCCTGGCCGGTGCCAAGGTGACCGACGAGGACGGCAACGTCGTCGAGCAGGAGATCGTCGAGGCCACCGACGACCAGGCCCTGGCCGAGGCCGTCAGGGCCGCCGCCGCTGCCTCCGCCGAGGTCACCGAGGCCGACCAGGCCGAGGAGAAGGCCGAGGCCGACGAGGACGCCGACAAGGCCGACTCCAAGTAGTCCGAGGCTTCACGGCGCCGCGAGGCACCATGGCTCCCAGGGGCCCTGGCCGACCCGTTACGGGACGGTCGGGGCCCTTTCCCTTCCGCTCCCGGCACGGTGTTCGCTGTCAGGAGAAAGGGTGTGTTCCCGACCGGCCCCACCCTGCGCTCAAAGCGAACAGGGACGGTATCCGGACGAGCCTGGCGTCTGTCGGCGTTAGTGTCGCTGTATCGCAACCGTTTCGATTCCGGAGCAGGTGACGAGAGTGCCGCCGACCTTTGATGAGTCCCAGCGATTCGACGCTCGTACGTCGGATCAGCAGCTTTCCCCTTTTATTGAGCAGACGCCTCAGCGCCTGTTGCGCCAGCGAATCGTGTTCCTCGGCCAGCAGGTCGACGATGACATCGCCAACCGCCTCGTCGGTGAGCTCCTGCTGCTGTCCGCGGAGGACCGCCAGCGGGACATCACGATGTACATCAACTCGCCGGGTGGTTCCGTGACGGCGGGTATGGCGATCTACGACGTCATGCAGTACATCCCCAACGACGTGCGCACCGTGGGTATCGGTATGGCCGCGTCGATGGGCCAGATGCTCCTGTGCGCCGGTGCGCCCGGCAAGCGTTACGCGCTGCCGCACACCCGCGTCATGATGCACCAGCCGTCCGGTGGCATCGGGGGCACCGCCTCCGACATCCGGATCCTGGCTGACCAGCTGCTCTACGTGAAGAAGATGTTCATCCAGAAGATCTCCGAGCACACCGGGCAGTCGGTCGAACAGATCGAGAAGGACGCCGACCGGGACCGCTGGTTCACGGCTCAGGAGGCCAAGGAGTACGGCTTCATCGACGAGGTGCTCGAGGGCACGCTCGACGTGACCAGCTGACAGTCCTGAGCTGACCTGGCCCAGTCCATGAATCGGCGCAGTGCGTGGAAGGCGTGAAATGACCGAGTTCAACCCCAGTCTCATCGGCGGCGCGGCCTCGATGGCTCCCCAGAGCCGCTACGTCCTGCCGTCCTACGTGGAGCGTACGTCGTACGGCGTCAAGGAGATGAATCCGTACAACAAGCTCTTCGAAGAGCGGATCATCTTCGTCGGCGTCCAGATCGACGACACTTCGGCCAACGATCTGATGGCCCAGCTCATCACCCTTGAGCAGCTCGACTCCGAGCGGGACATCCAGATGTACATCAACTCGCCGGGGGTTCCTTCACCTCCCTCATGGCGATCTACGACACCATGCAGTTCGTGCGCCCCGACATCCAGACGGTGTGCATCGGACAGGCCGCGTCGGCCGCCGCGATCCTGCTGGCGGGCGGCACCAAGGGCAAGCGTGGTGCCCTGCCCAACGCCCGGATGATGATCCACCAGCCCGCGACCGAGGGTATGCACGGTCAGGCCAGCGACATCGAGATCCAGGCCAACGAGATCACCCGTATCCGTACGCAGCTGGAGACCACTCTGGCCAAGCACACGGGTCGCTCCCACGAGCAGGTCTCGAAGGACATCGAGCGGGACAAGATCCTCACCGCCGAGGAGGCCGTGGAGTACGGTCTCATCGACTTCGTCCTGCCCTACCGCAAGGCCTCCCTGAAGTAACGGGGACCACGGCGGCCGTTCCCTCCCGGCCGGGGCGTCTCGCGAGAGCGAACGGCGCCCCACCGGGGGAATCCGGCGCCACGAAGTACTCACCGGTCCGGTTTCTGACCCGCCTGGGACAGCCCGGTGGTGAAGCCGGTCCGGTTTTTCGCTTAGTCTGGCGGAGAGCGACGCACAGATCGCCCCGTTCGTGGCTGGCCGGTCGCGAACGAACACGGGAGTCGAGTCCTTCCGTCCGTTCGGCGCCGAGTACGCCCGGAACGGGGCGGCCTTAGTTTTGAGGAGTGGCTGGGTGGCACGCATCGGCGACGGCGGGGACCTGCTGAAGTGCTCATTCTGCGGTAAGAGCCAGAAGCAGGTGAAGAAGCTCATCGCTGGCCCCGGCGTCTACATCTGCGATGAGTGCATCGATCTGTGCAACGAGATCATCGAAGAGGAACTCGCCGACGCCACCGAGCTCACGTGGGACTCCCTTCCCAAGCCCCGGGAGATCTTCGACTTCCTGGACTCGTACGTGATCGGTCAGGAGCAGGCGAAGAAGGCCCTCTCCGTGGCGGTGTACAACCACTACAAGAGAGTGCGTTCGGAGACCGACCGTCCCGGTGACGAGGACGTCGAGATCGCCAAGTCGAACATCCTCCTGCTGGGTCCCACCGGTTCGGGCAAGACCCTGCTGGCGCAGACCCTGGCGAAGATCCTCAACGTCCCCTTCGCCATCGCGGACGCCACCGCCCTCACCGAGGCGGGCTACGTGGGCGAGGACGTCGAGAACATCCTGCTGAAGCTGATCCAGGCCGCTGACTACGACGTCAAGAAGGCCGAGACCGGCATCATCTACATCGACGAGGTCGACAAGGTCGCCCGCAAGAGCGAGAACCCGTCGATCACGCGCGACGTCTCCGGTGAGGGCGTCCAGCAGGCGCTGCTGAAGATCCTGGAGGGGACCACCGCGAGCGTGCCCCCGCAGGGCGGCCGCAAGCACCCGCACCAGGAGTTCATCCAGATCGACACCACGAACGTGCTGTTCATCTGTGGTGGCGCCTTCGCGGGGCTGGAGAAGATCATCGAGTCCCGCACGGGGCAGCAGGGCATGGGCTTCAACGCCGTGCTGCGGCCCAAGAGCGAGATGGCCGGGACCGCGCTGTTCGGCGAGGTCATGCCGGAGGACCTGCTCAAGTTCGGGATGATCCCGGAGTTCATCGGCCGTCTGCCGGTGATCACCAGCGTGCACAACCTGGACAAGGCCGCGCTGATCCAGATCCTCACCGAGCCCCGGAACGCCCTGGTCAAGCAGTACCAGCGGCTGTTCGAGCTGGACAACGTCGAGCTGGAGTTCACCCAGGACGCCCTGGAGGCCATCGCGGAGCAGGGCATCATCCGGGGGACCGGTGCCCGTGGTCTGCGCGCCATCATCGAGGAGGTCCTGCTCTCGGTGATGTACGAGGTGCCCAGCCGGGAGGACGTCGGCCAGGTGATCATCACCCGTGAGTCGGTGGAGCAGCACGTGAACCCGACGATCGTTCCGCGCGCCCAGCTGGAGGCGGACGAGGACGGCCGCCAGGAGAAGTCGGCCTGACCGGCGGGTCCGCGCCGCCGTGAGCGGCTGGGACCGCGCGGCGCGGCCGCCGTGAGCTCAGGGGCGCCCTTCCCGCGGGAAGGGCGCCCCTTCTCGTGTCCGGCGCGGACCGGTCACCCTCCGCCTTCGAGGACCCCCTCCATGCGGGCGATCTCGGTGTTCTGCTCGGCGATGAGGTCGTTGGCCATCCGCAGGACCTCCTGGTCCTTGCCCTCCGCCATGGCCTCCTCGGCCATGGTGACCGCGCCCTCGTGGTGGGCGGTCATGAGCTCCACGAAGAGCTGGTCGAACGCGTCGCCGTCGGCGTCGGCCAGGCGTTCCATGTCCTCGTCGGAGACCATGCCCTCCATGTCGTCGTGGTCGACCTGGAGGTCGCAGGCGACCACGTCGTCGTCGGTGGAGTGGTGGGTGCCGTCACCCTCCAGGCCGCAGAAGTTCTGGTGGGCGGGGTTCTCCCGGGCGGGGCCGAAGACGTTCACCTCCAGCCAGCTCTCCATGGCGGTGATCTCGGGGCCCTGCGCGGCGGCGATGCGGTCCGCGATGCGCTCGATGCCGTCGCGCTCGTAGCGGTCCGCGACCAGGTCGGTCATCTCCAGGGCCTGCTGGTGGTGCTCGATCATCTTCACCAGATAGGTCACGTCCGCTTCGTTGTGGCCCTGCTCCTCGGCCAGTGCGGCGATCTGGTCGGCCGTGGCGGGCGTCGAGGCCTCGCCGGGCGCGCCCGGGGCGATGACGTTGGCGGACTGCTGTCCCTCGTCACCGGAACAGGCCGAGACTCCGAGCAGCACGAGGGCGGTTCCGGCTGCGAGTGCCAGGCGGCGCACGAGGTCTCCTCCAGGGGTGGGGGTCGGTGGAGCGGTCGCCCACCGGTGTCGGCTGACCCGACGTCCTGCGGGTTTTCTACTCACTCGAAGGGTGTTTTGTCCAGTGTCGCGGGTGTGTCGTCGGCGCCGTGTCCGTACGCCGGGTTCCCCGAGGCGTCCGTTCTCGGCGTTTCGCCTGGCTTGTGCACTCTGCGGATAGTACAACCCATTGTAGTCAGATGACTTCTTTGGGTTGTTTTGGGGGTGGCCGCATGGCTTCGGCAACGGGACGGCGTCACGGGGCGGTCGCGCTCGCCGTGGTCGCGGCGGCCGGGCTGACGGTTCCGGGCGCCAGCGCCGACGACGGCGTGAGCACCGGCGGGGAGTGGTGCACCTGGCCAACGTGCCCAAGCCCGAGGCGCTGGACGGGTCGCCCAACTCCGACCTGGCCTTCACCGGTGACTACCTGATCGGCGGCAACTACGACGGTTTCGTCGTCTACGACATCTCCGAACCGGCGTCGCCCACGATCGTCTCCGAGGTGGTGTGTCCGGGTGGCCAGGGCGACGTCTCCGTCAGCGGCGACCTCCTGTACTTCTCGGTGGACTACCCGCGCGCGAGCGACGAGTGCGGGGCGCCGTCCGTTCCGGCCACGGACCCAAGCGGCTTCGAGGGACTACGGATCTTCGACATCTCGGACAAGGCGAACCCGAGGTACGTCGCGGCTGTGGCCACCGACTGCGGATCGCACACCAACACCCTGGTGCCGGGGGCGGACGGGCGCAGCGACGTGGTGTACGTGTCCTCGTACTCGCCGTCGGAGGCCTTCCCGAACTGCCAGCCGCCGCACGACAAGATCGGCGTCATCGAGGTGCCGCACGACGCCCCCGAGAAGGCCGCACTGGTCAGCGAGCCGGTGCTGTTCCCGGACGGGGGCCACACCAGCACCACGGGCTGCCACGACATCACCGCCTACCCCGCGCGCGGCCTGGCCGCCGCGGCCTGCCTGGGCGACGGCCTGCTGCTCGACATCACGGACCCGCTCCGGCCGGAGGTGGTGGAGCGCGTCCAGGACGAGAACTTCGCCTTCTGGCACTCCGCGACCTTCACCAACGACGCGCGGAACGTGGTCTTCACCGACGAACTCGGCTCGGGTTCCGCCGCGACCTGCAACGAGAGGATCGGTCCCGAGCGCGGGGCCAACGCCGTCCACTCGTTGGACACGTCGGGGGAGAGCCCTGAACTGGAATTTCGGAGTTACTACAAATTGCCTCGCCACCAGACCGATACCGAGAACTGTGTGGCCCACAACGGTTCGCTCATCCCGGTCCCCGGCGAGGACTATTTCGTGCAGTCCTGGTACCAGGGCGGGGTCTCGGTCATCGACCTCACCGACCCCGACGCGCCGGTCGAGGTGGGGCACTTCGACCGTGGCCCGCTCGACCCCGGGCAGCTGGTCACCGCCGGATCCTGGTCCGCGTACTACTACAACGGGCACGTCTACTCGTCCGACATGCAGCGCGGTCTGGACGTCCTCAAGCTCACCGACCCCCGGTTCGAGGGGGCGGAGTCCGCGGTGCTGGACGAGTTCAACCCGCAGTCGCAGCCGGAGCTCCCGAACGGCTGACCGGACTGGTGCGGCGGCGGTGGCCGCCGCACCCGGAACCGGGCCGGTCTCGACACGGTGCGTAGGGGGATCGGGTCGGCTCGACACCCTGTAAACAACCATGTTTCTTTTGTTTCCCTCTATACATATTGATGTTGAACTGTGTACGTTCTTCCTGTTTCGCTCCATTAGGAATCAGGAGTACGCATGGCGTCGTCCCCCGTCCCCTCCCGTTCAGGACGCCCGCGGTTCCGTCGGGGCTCCACGGCCCTCGCTCTCGTCGGTGCCACAGCCCTGACCCTGGGCCTCCTCGGCCCGGCCGCCGCCTCGGCGGACCAGATCCCCTTCGAGAGCGACGCCGAGACCAGCGCGAACGTCACTCACGTGACCAACGTCCCGAAGTCCGAGGCCATGGGTGACTACAACACCGACCTGGCCTTCACCGGTGACTACGCGATCGGCGGCAACTACAACGGTTTCGTCGTCTACGACATCTCCGAGCCCGAGTCCCCGACGGTCGTCTCCGAGGTCCTGTGCCCCGGCGGCCAGGGTGACGTCTCCGTCAGCGGCGACCTCCTGTACTTCTCCGTGGACTACCCCCGCGCCAACGACGAGTGCGGCGCCCCCTCGGTCCCCACCACCGACCCGAACGGGTTCGAGGGCATCCGCGTCTTCGACATCTCGGACAAGGCCAACCCCGCCTACGTCGCGGCCGTGGCCACCGACTGCGGCTCGCACACCAACACCCTGGTGCCCGGCAAGGACGGCGAGCACGACTACGTGTACGTGTCCTCGTACTCGCCCTCGGCCAACTTCCCCAACTGCCAGCCGCCGCACGACAAGATCTCCGTGATCGAGATCCCCGTGGACAACCCCTCCGAGGCCGCGCTGGTCAACGAACCGGTGCTGTTCCCGGACGGCGGCAACCGCAACACGACGGGCTGCCACGACATCACCGCCTACCCGGAGATCGACCTCGCCGCCGGAGCCTGCATGGGTGACGGCATCCTGATGGACATCTCCGACCCGGCGCATCCCGAGGTCACCGACGTGGTCCGGGACGACAACTTCGCGTTCTGGCACTCCGCGACCTTCACCAACGACGCGGGCACCGTGATCTTCACCGACGAGCTCGGCGGCGGTGGCGGCGCCATCTGCACCGAGGACTACGGCGTCGAGCGCGGCGCCAACGCCATCTACACCATCGGCGGCGAGGACGGCGCGCCCGAGCTCGACTTCGAGAGCTACTACAAGATCCCGCGCACCCAGAGCGACACCGAGAACTGCGTCGCGCACAACGGTTCGCTGATCCCGGTCCCGGGCCAGGACTTCTTCGTGCAGTCGTGGTACCAGGGCGGCGTCTCGGTGATCGACTTCAACGACCCGACCGACCCCCGCGAGATCGGCTACTTCGACCGGGCCCCGATCGACGAGGACAACCTCGTCCTGGGCGGCTCGTGGTCGGCGTACTACTACAACGGCTACGTCTACTCCTCCGACATCACGCGCGGCCTCGACGTGATCCGACTCGACGACCCCCGCCTGCGCTCCGCCGCTCGCGTCACCTACGACGAGTTCAACCCGCAGTCGCAGCCGAGCTACCGACCGGGCCGCTGACGCGGGCCACGACCTCTCCCGGTGGCTCCTCCTGGGGAGTCAGGGCAAACGGGAGAGAACGGGGCCGTGGCTCGACGGCCACGGCCCCGCCGCGTCCCGCCCCCTCCACTCCCCGTCCCCCAACCGATCTGGAGAAACCATGCCCGCAGCTCCCCCGTCACGGGCCGGTCGCGTCCCGCGCGGTGCGACGGCCGTCGCGCTGACCGCGGCGGCGACCCTGTTCGCCGGGCTCCTCGGCCCGGCGGCAGCGTACGCCGACACCCCGCCCTCCGACAGCGTCACCAGCGACAACGTCGAGCACCTGGCCAACGTCCCCAAGCCGGCGGCGGTCAGCAACACCAACTCGGACCTGGCCTTCACCGGTGACTACGTCATCGGCGGCAACTACGACGGCTTCGTGATCTACGACGTCGCGGACCCCGCGGACCCGACGATCGTCACCGAGGTGGTGTGCCCCGGCGGCCAGGGCGACGTCTCCGTCAGCGGCGACCTCCTGTACTTCGCGGTGGACTCCCCCGCGCGAACGACGAGTGCGGCGCCCCCGCGGTGCCCGTCACCGACCCGAACGGGTTCGAGGGCGTCCGGATCTTCGACATCTCGGACAAGGCCAATCCCCAGTACGTCGCGGCCGTGCGCACCGACTGCGGCTCGCACACCCTGACCCTCGTGCCCGGCGCGGACCCCTCGACCGAGCTGGTCTACGTCTCGTCCTACGCGCCCTCGGCCGCGTTCCCGAACTGCCAGCCGCCGCACGACAAGATCGCCATCATCGAGGTCCCGCTGGACGACCCGGGGTCGGCCGCGATCGTCAACGAGCCGGTGCTGTTCCCGGACGGCGGCAACCACGACCAGCCCGGTCTGCTCCGTCCCACCGAGGGCTGCCACGACATCACGGTCTACCCGTCCAAGGACCTCGCCGCCGGGGCCTGCATGGGTGACGGCATCATCATGGACATCTCCGACCCGATCGAGCCGGTGGTCACCGAGGTGGTCCAGGACGAGAACTTCGCGTTCTGGCACTCCGCGACCTTCACCAACGACGCCGAGGCCGTCCTGTTCACCGACGAGCTCGGCGGCGGTGGCGCGGCCACCTGCACCGAGGAGATCGGTCCCGAGCGCGGCGCCAACGCGATCTACGCCCTGGACGAGACCGCCGACGGCGGGCACAGCCTCGAGTTCGCGAGCTACTTCAAGATCGACCGTCACCAGGGCGACCAGCAGACCTGCGTCGCGCACAACGGGTCGCTCATCCCCGTTCCGGGGAAGAACTACTTCGTGCAGTCCTGGTACCAGGGCGGCGTCTCGATCATCGACTTCAACGACCTCAGCAACCCCCGCGAGATCGGCTACTTCGACCCCGACGACCGGATCGACCCGGACATCGACAACGGCAGCACCTGGTCCGCGTACTACTACAACGGCCACGTCTACTCCTCGGACATGCGTCGCGGCCTGGACGTCCTCAAGCTCACCGACCCGCGCCTGCGCGCGGCGGAACGGGTGACCTACGAGGAGTTCAACCCGCAGACCCAGCCGGCCTACCGTCCCGGGCGGTAACCGGCCACGACGCACCGGGGTGCCGCGCGGGCCACGCGCGGCACCCCGCGTGCTGTCACCCATCCCCGAACCCCCACCAGGAAAGGCCGACCCATGCGCTCCTCCTCGCGCCGTGTCGCCGCACTCGCGACCGCCGCGGCCGCGACGCTGTTCGCCGGGCTCCTCGGCCCGGCGGCCGCGTACGCGGACACCCCGCCCTCGGACCAGATCTCCAGCGACAACGTCGAGCACGTCGCGAACGTCCCCAAGCCCGACGCGATCAGCAACACCAACTCGGACCTGGCCTTCACCGGCGACTACGCCATCGGCGGCAACTACGACGGCTTCGTGATCTACGACATCTCCGAGCCCGAGTCCCCGACGATCGTCTCGGAGGTCCTGTGCCCCGGTGGCCAGGGCGACGTGGCGGTCAGCGGTGACCTCCTGTACTTCGCTGTGGACTACCCCCGCGCGAACGACGAGTGCGGCGCCCCCTCCGTCCCGGTCACCGACCCGAACGGGTTCGAGGGCGTCCGGATCTTCGACATCTCGGACAAGGCCAACCCGCAGTACGTCTCGGCCGTGCGCACCGACTGCGGCTCGCACACCCTGACCCTCGTGCCGGGTGACGCGGAGCGCGAGTACGTGTACGTGTCCTCGTACTCGCCCTCGGCCAGCTTCCCCAACTGCCAGCCGCCGCACGACAAGATCGGGATCATCGAGGTGCCGCTGGACGCTCCTTCGGAGGCGTCCCTGGTCAACGAGCCGGTGCTGTTCCCGGACGGTGGCCACCGCACGACCACCGGCTGCCACGACATCACGGTCTTCCCGTCCAAGGACATCGCCGCGGGCGCCTGCATGGGTGACGGCATCATCATGGACATCTCGGACCCGGTCGACCCGGTGGTCACCGAGGTGGTCCAGGACGAGAACTTCGCGTTCTGGCACTCCGCGACCTTCACCAACGACGCCCGGACGGTGCTGTTCACCGACGAGCTCGGCGGTGGCGGAGCGCCCACCTGCACCGAGGAGATCGGTCCCGAGCGCGGCGCCAACGCGATCTACGCCCTCGACGGTGAGGGCGCCGACACGACGCTGGAGTTCGCGAGCTACTTCAAGATCGACCGCCACCAGGGCGACCAGGTGTGCGTGGCGCACAACGGCTCGCTGATCCCGGTCCCGGGCCAGGACTTCTTCGTGCAGTCGTGGTACCAGGGCGGCGTCTCGGTGATCGACTTCAACGACCCGACCAACCCCCGGGAGATCGGCTACTTCGACGCCGACGACCGGATCGACCCGGACGTCCAGAACAACGACACGTGGTCGACGTACTACTACAACGGCTACGTGTACTCGTCCGACATCGACCGGGGTCTGGACGTCCTCAAGCTGACCGACCCGCGCCTGCGCGCGGCGGAGCGCGTCACCTACGAGGAGTTCAACCCGCAGACCCAGCCGGTCTACCGCCCCGGCCGGTAGCCGGGCGGTGACGTGGAGAGGGGCCGGGGAACATGTTCCCCGGCCCCTCAGCGTTGTCGCCTCAGTCGAGGAGGTCCTCCGGTCGGTCCACGGTGACCGCGGCGGGGACCCACTTCTCCAGGGTCGCCAGGTCGGCGCAGCCCTCCACGCGTCGCCGGACCTCGTCCGAGATGGTGAACCCCCGTGCCTCCAGCACGGAGAGGACGCTGCGCGCCGCCTCAGCCGCGCGGCCCTCCTCCCGGCCCTCTTCGCGGCCTTCTTCCCGGCCTTCCTCGCGGCCGATGCCGACGTACTTGCGGGCGAAGTCGCTCTGCCACTCGTAGGTCTCCACAGCCATCAAGCCCTCCAACTCCTCCCGAGCGGCCTCGTTGAGGCCGGACAGCACATAGTCATAGTAGAACGCCCGATTTCGCTCGGGCGTGGAATCCAGGGCCTCGACCACGGCACGCAGGGTGCGCGGATCCGAGTTCCCGTGCGCGTGGGCGGACAGGACGGCCAGCTCCGGAAGCTCACGAGCCTGTTCGTCACGCGCGATCACCGGCATCCTGCTCGGACCGATGGTCAGCGGGGCGAGGTCGAATCCGGGGTGCCCGGTGCGGATCGGGGCGGCGCACCAGCTCGCCAGGGAGTCCGTGGGACAGAGCACCACCAGCAGCGTCGGGCACTCCAGTCGCGTGTGGAGGTTGACCAGGTAGGCGGGCCAGGTCAGGCGCTTCTCCTTGTCACGGCCGTTCTGGCGCTCGACCACCACCGCCATGACGTTCCGGGGCCCGTCACGCAGGAGGACCGCGCCGTCGGCGTTGAGCTCCCTGGGGTCGCAGTTGGTCAGGGCCGTGTTGGTATTGACCACCTCGGTGTGGCGGGGGATCTCGAAACCCAGGGCCCGCACCAGTACGGGCGCCAGCGCGGGTTGGTTCTGCACGAGCCGCAGGGGGATCTCGTGCTCTCGTGTGGGCATAGGGCTCCTCGGAGTCGGGGGTCCGAAGCGCGTGACGAATCACGGCATGGGACGACCAGGGGTGACCAAGGACGATGCTGCCGTGATGTCGGGTTATGCGTGGGGGTTATGCGGTATGCGGGTCGAAGAGGCGGTCGGTGGGGGCGTCGAGGACCTCCAGCACGCGGCCGGTGAAGTAGACCGTGCCCAAGGCCAGGACGCGCTGGCCCAGAGCGGCCACGGAGGCGGGGGAGAGGTCCTCGGCGCGGACGCTGTCCCAGTGTGCGGGCAGGGCGTGATCGAAGCGCAGGTGCTCCTCTGGCAGGCGCACCGCGGTGACCGGGACCTCCCGGAGGGCGTCGACCGCCCCGGACACGTCCTTGTGGTCGGGCAGGCACAGCAGGACGTGGTCCACGCCGCCCCACAGGTCGCGGGCGTGCGACAGCGCGGCGGCCACACCGACCCGGTCGATGGCGGAGTCCACCACGACCTCGGTGGTCGCGCCCGGCACAGCGTGCCGCGAGAGCCGCGCGGGCAGGTTCACGGTCTCCAGGACCCGGTGGAGCCGGGCGGGCGGCGCGGGCGGCGCCTCCATCAGGTCCAGCACGCGGGTCGCGGCGGCGGTGCCCAGCACGCCGTTGGCGGCCGACAGGCCCCGGGGCGCAGGTGCGCGGGCGGTTCGGTCGCGGCGGCGGGGTCCACCACCTCGGGGGCAAGCCGTCCCCGGGTGACCTCGGTGAGGGTGCGGTCCACGACGGGGGCCACCTCGGCGCTCTGGGGCAGCGTCACCAGGGCCCGGGTGCGTTCAGGGTGGACCACGCGGGTCTTCTCACGTGCGATCTCCGCCACGGTGTCACCGAGGACCCCCACGTGCTCCGCGAAGACCATGCCCAGCGCCACCACCCGCGGCCCCAGGAGGCGGAGCTCGTCGCGGTGCCCTCCCATCCCCGCCTCCAGGACGCAGACGTCGGCGCCGACCGCCTGGGCGTGCAGCAACCCGGCGATCAGGAACAGTCCGCTCGGCGCCAGGTAGCCCTCCTCCTCGGGCAGGGTCCGCCGGGCGGCCTCCACGGTGCGGCCGAGGGCGCGGAGTTCGTCGTCGGTCACGGACACGCCGTCCACCCGGACCCGTTCGCGGTACCCCCGGAAACTCGGGCCGGTCACCAGGACGGTCCGCAGCCCGGCGGCGGACAGCGTCGCCGCCGCGTAGGTGGCCGTGCTGCCCTTGCCCTTGGACCCGACCACCCCGAGCACGGGAAGCGGTGCCGGGTCCAGCGCGGCCAGGAGCGCGGCCGCACGGTCGAGGCTGCGTGTCCGTCCGGGACGGCGGTGCGCCCACTCGGAGAAGAACGGTTCGACGATCGGGTCAGGGCTGGGCATGCCCCCAAGTATGGTCCCCGTACGCGCCACCCCGCATCCGAGCCCAGGTGGGGCCGCGTACACTGGCGCGGGTGTACACCCCGACCACCGAGACGCCGTGAGTGGCGCGGGCGCCCATGAGCGCTACGCCGAGGTCACCGCGGAGATTCTCTCCCGCGCGCCCGAATCCGACATCGACCCCACCCTGGACCGCGTCCGCACCGTCCTGGACCTGTTGGGTGACCCGCACCGCAACTTCCGGGTCGTCCACGTCACCGGGACCAACGGCAAGACGTCCACCGCCCGGATGATCGACGCGCTGGTGCGCGGCCGAGGCCTGCGGGTCGGCCGCTACACCAGCCCCCACCTGCGGACGGTGCGGGAGCGCATCGTCGTGGACGGGGAACCGATCTCTCAGGAGCGGTTCGTCGAGGCCTACGACGACATCCGTCCCTTCCTGGAGATGGCCGACGCGATGAGCGACGTCCGGCTGTCGTTCTTCGAGATCCTCACCGTGATGGCCTACGCCGTGTTCGCGGACGCCCCCGTGGACGTCGCCGTGGTGGAGGTCGGCATGGGCGGCAGCTGGGACGCCACCAACGTCGTCGACGGGGACGTGGCCGTGGTCACTCCGATCGGCATCGACCACACCGAGTACCTGCCCGACACCCTCGACGGCATCGCCGAGGAGAAGGCCGGAATCATCAAGCCCGGGTCGGTCACCGTCATGGCGCAGCAGCCGCTGCCCGCCGCCGAGGTCCTGCTCCGGCACGCCGCCGAGGTCGGGTCCACGGTGGCCAGGGAGGGGCTGGAGTTCGGGGTGACCTCCCGCGAGGTCGCCGTCGGCGGCCAGCAGGTCGCCGTCAAGGGCCTCACGGGCAACTACGAGAACCTCTTCGTGCCGTTGTTCGGGGAGCACCAGGCCAGCAACGCCGCGGTCGCCATCGCGGCCGTCGAGGCCTTCTCCGCCTCCGAGGACGCGGCCGGACTCGACCCCGTGATCGTCGGGGAGGCGCTGGCCGGGATCGACTCCCCGGGCCGCATGGAGGTCGTACGCACCAGCCCGACGGTCATCGCGGACGCCGCGCACAACCCGGCCGGGATGATCGCCACGGTGGCGGCAGTGGAGGAGGCCTTCTCCTTCTCCCGGCTGGTCGGCGTGGTCGCCATCATGGCCGACAAGGACGTCGAGGGCGTCCTGGAGCCCCTGGAACCGCTGCTCGACGAGATCGTGGTCACCCGCAACTCCTCGCCCCGGTCCCTCGACCCGGCGCAGCTGGCCGGCATCGCCCGGCAGATCTTCGGTGAGGACCGCGTGCACCTGGCCGCACGGCTCGACGACGCCATCGACCAGGCCGTGGGCCTGGCCGAGTCGGGCGGCGAGTTCGGCGGAACCGGTGTGCTGGTCACCGGGTCGGTGGTCACCTCGGGTGACGCCGTTCACCTGCTGCGCGGTTCCGGCGACCAGTAACCAGACGAAGGGAGAACGCCGTGCGCACACTCTGCGCCGTAGTCCTCGTGTTCGAGGCCATCGTGATCGGCCTGGCGATCCCCATCGCCATCAACCTGGAGGGCGCCGACCCCGCCGTGGCGGGCGGTCTCTGGGGCGGCATGGCCCTGGCCGCTCTGCTGCTGTCCGGGCTCCAGAAGCACACCTGGGCGCACTACGCGGCGTGGGTGCTCCAGGCCGGTTTCCTGTTCAGTTCCTTCATGGTCACGGGCGCGCCCCTGGTGGCGATCGTCTTCGTGTCCCTGTGGGTCGTCGGCGTGATCATGGGCCGCAGGGTCGACGCGATCCGCGCCGCCCACGAGGAGCGGGCCGAGCAGGAGGGCGCCGAGGTCGGCGGGGCCTAGGCCCTTCCGCCTCTCCCACCGCGCCCCAGGGGCAAACGCGATAGTGTGACGCACGTCCGGGCAGACGAACGGCACCGCCGTCCCCCTGTCTCGTCCCCGAGCCCCGGGCACACATCCGTTCACCCCACCGCGTGCGCTCGCCACCGCGGGCCCAGGCCCCCGCGTGCCGCGCGGGGGTCCCCAGTGAGGAGTTGAAACGCACGTGGAGCGCACTCTCGTTCTCATCAAGCCCGACGGTGTCCGCCGCAACATCGTCGGTGAGGTCATCTCGCGCATCGAGCGCAAGGGCCTGAACCTGGTCGCGATGGAGCTGCGCACGCTCGACGCGGACACCGCGAAGACGCACTACGAGGAGCACGCCTCGCGTCCGTTCTTCGACTCGCTGGTGGAGTTCATCACCGGTGGTCCTCTGGTCGCCATGGTGGTCGAGGGCGAGCGCGCCATCGAGGCCTTCCGCGCCCTGGCCGGTGCCACCGACCCGGTGACCGCCACGCCCGGGACCATCCGGGGCGACTTCGCCCTCGAGGTGCAGAAGAACATCGTCCACGGCTCGGACTCCACCTACTCGGCGGAGCGCGAGATCAAGCTGTTCTTCCCCGACCTGTAGGGGAATCGGGCCCGTGAGGCCTAGTCTTGATGCCCTGGGGTGCGTACGCGCCCCAGGGCACCTCTCTTTTCTCACCCTTGTCCGGTGACGAGGCAACAAATCGGTGTGTTTGCGTAACGGACTAAGTGCTGACCGTTACGATGCGGGGGACTGGATACCTAACGTGCCGGAACGACCACGTATGGTCGTGACGCACGTCCCCGCCCGACACGGCGCCTCTGAGGACGTTACATGCCCAACAACCTTGCATTTCTCGGCCGGGACATGGCCGTAGACCTTGGTACCGCCAACACACTCGTGTACGTACGCGGACGCGGCATCGTCCTGAACGAGCCGTCGGTGGTCGCGCTCAACACCTCGACCGGCAAGATCGTGGCGGTCGGCATCGAGGCCAAGCAGATGATCGGCCGCACGCCGACCAACATCACCGCCATCCGCCCCCTCAAGGACGGCGTCATCGCCGACTTCGAGGTCACCGAGCGGATGCTGCGGTACTTCATCCAGAAGATCCACCGCCGCCGCCACTTCGCCAAGCCCCGCATCATCGTCGCGGTCCCGAGCGGCATCACCTCGGTCGAGCACCGCGCGGTCAAGGAGGCGGGCTACCAGGCCGGGGCACGCCGCGTGTACATCATCGAGGAGCCCATGGCGGCGGCGATCGGCGCCGGGCTCCCGGTCCACGAGCCCACCGGCAACATGGTGGTCGACATCGGGGGCGGCACCACCGAGGTCGCCGTCATCTCCATGGGCGGCATCGTCACCTCCCAGTCCATCCGGGTGGGCGGCGACGAACTCGACCAGGCGATCATGACCTTCATCAAGAAGGAGTACTCCCTGATGATCGGGGAGCGCACCGCCGAGGAGCTCAAGCTCGCCATCGGCTCCGCCTACCCCACGGGAGCGGAGGAGCTGCACGCCGAGGTCCGCGGACGCGACCTCATCAGCGGCCTGCCCAAGACCATCGTCCTGTCCGAGTCCGACGTGCGCCAGGCCATCGAGGAACCGGTCACCGCGATCATCGACGCGGTCCGCACCAGCCTCGACAAGTGCCCGCCCGAGCTGTCCGGCGACATCATGGACCGGGGCGTGGCGGTGACCGGCGGCGGCGCCCTGCTGCGCGGCCTCGACGACCGGCTCCTGCACGAGACCGGCATGCCCATCCACGTGGCCGACAACGCGCTCGACTCGGTCGCGGTGGGTTCGGGCACCTGCGTGGAGAACTACGAGCGACTCCACCAGGTCCTCGTTCCGGAACGGCGGCGCTGACATGCTCCGCGACTCCTCGCGGTCCCGGCTGTTCCTCGCCGTGCTCGTCGTGGCGGCCGTGGCCCTGATGGTCCTGGACACGCGGGCGGGGGCAACCCCGTCACCTCGGTCGCCCGGGGCGGCGGCGAACTGGCCTTCGCCCCGGCCGCCGCCGGGGTCGGCCTCATCGCCGGCCCCGCCGCCACGCTCTACGAGGGCGTGAGCCAGGGACCCAAGGCGGCCGCCCGGATCGCCGAGCTGGAGGCCGCCAACGCCGAACTGGAGGCGGACCTCCAGTCGGCTCGGCTCGACGACGGCCGCGTGGACCAGCTGGACGAGCTCCTGCACCTGTCCGGACGGGGCGGCTACGAGATCGTCCCGGCCCAGGCCGTCACCCGCACCACCGCGCAGGGATACGCGCACACCGTCACCATCGACGCGGGCACCGACTCCGGGATCCGTCCCGACATGACGGTGGTCAGCGGCGCCGGACTGGTCGGACGGGTGATCGAGGCCGGTCCCAGGCTCGCCACCGTCAAGCTCGCCACCGACGTCAACTCCACGGTCGGCGCGCGGCTCGAACAGACGCGCAAGATCGGCGCGATCAGCGGCGGCAGCGTCCCGGGCGGGCCCGAGGCCGACCTCACCCTGGAACTGTTCGACATGGAGGCGCCCATCGAGGAGGGCGACCGCGTCGTCACGCTCGGCTCGCACGACGGCGCGCCGTTCGTCCCGGGAGTGCCGATCGGCACCGTCGACGAGGTCCACGTGGCGCCGGGGGCGCTGAGCCGGATCGCCCGCATCACCCCGGCCGTGGACTTCGCGTCCCTGGACATGGTGGGCGTGGTCGTCTCCGGTCCCGCCGAGGACCCGCGTGACTCCGTGCTCCCGCCCAAACCCGATCCCAAGGGGGACCAATGAGGGCCGCAGCGACCCTGCTCATGGTGACCGTCGCGGTGCTCGCCCAGGCCGCCATCGTCAACCGGCTGCCCTTCGAATGGGGACCGGACCTCGTCCTCGCGGCCGTCGTCGCCGTGGCGCTGACCACCAACCCGGCGGCCGCCGCCGGATGCGGGTTCGCCGCCGGGCTGGCCATGGACGTCCTGCCCCCGGCCGAGCACCCGATGGGCCGCTACGCGCTGGTGCTGTGCGTGGCCGCCTACCTCGTCTCGCTGCTGCGCGCCAACACCGGCCTCGGCGGCGCGGTGGGCAACACGGTCTCGCCCTGGACCGCGCTGGGGATCACCGCCGTCACGGCCGTGGGGGTGGGCCTGAGCTACGCCCTGGTCGGCTTCATGCTGGGCGACGGCAACGTCACCCTCGCCGCGGTGAGCGTCCGGGTCGGCGTCGGCGCCCTGCTGACCACCCTGATCGGGGCGCTGGTCGTCCTACCGATCCTGTGGACACGCGCCGCGCTCGCGGAGAGCGACTTCGCCACGATCCAGGGCCCGACCTCCCTGCGAGGGTGGTGAACCGGTGCACAAGCCACCCACCAACCCGTCCCTGCCGGGGCGCAGACTCGGCTGGTTCGGGCTGTTCCTCGCGCAGTTCCTGGTCCTGGCCCTGTTCGCGGTGCTGGTCGCCCGGCTCTGGTACCTCCAGGTGCCCATGGCCGACCACTACCGTGAACTGGCCGTCTCCAACCACCACCAGGAGCTGGTCGTCCCCGCCACCCGGGGGCAGATCCTCGACTCCAGCGGCCGCGTCGTGGTCAACAACAAGACCCAGCTCCTGGTCTCGGCCGACTACCACGAACTCCAGGGAATGAAGGACGGCGGGGAGAAGGTCCTCAGCGACCTCTCCGGCGTGCTGGACATCCCCCTGGAGGAACTCCAGCAGCGCATGCGTCTGTGCGGCCCCGAGGTCCAGCGTCCCTGCTGGCCCGGTTCGCCCTACCAGCCCGTCACCCTCGCGGAGGACGTGGAGGGCCCGGTCGCGCTCCAGATCATGGAGAGCGCCGACGACTTCCCCGGGATCACCGCACAGGCCCAGGCCGTGCGCGAGTATCCCTACGGCGAACACGCGGGTCAGATGCTCGGCTACCTCCAGCCCGTCACCCAGGAGGAACTGGAGGCGCGCGAGGAGCTGCGCACCGGGTTCACCGGGATCGACATGGTGGGCCGTGACGGCCTGGAGGCCGTCTACGACAAGGAGCTGCGCGGCGTCGCGGGCCTGCGCACCCTGGGCGTGAACAACCACGGCGAGATCATGGACGTCATCTCCGAACGCCTCCCCGAGGCGGGCATGCACCTGGTCACCCACATGGACATGAACGTCCAGAAGGTCGCCGAGGAGGCCCTGGCCCGGGGGATGGAGGGCGCCCGGCCCAAGTACAAGGCGGACTCCGGCGCCGCCGTGGTCCTGGACGTCACCAACGGCGGGGTCGTCGCCATGGCCAGCATGCCCACCTACGACCCGGCCATCTGGGACGGCGGGATCGACCAGGAGACCTTCGACGCCATGCTCAGCGAGGAGGCGGGGAGCCCCTGCTCTCCCGCGCCGTCCAGGGCACGTACCCGCCCGGCTCCACCTTCAAGGTGTCGTCGCTGTCGGCGGCCGTCGAGAACGGGTACTCGCTGCGCAGTTCCTACGCGTGCCCCGGCTCGGTCAACCTCGCCGGCCAGAACTACGAGAACTACGCGGGCGCGGGTCAGGGCAGCATCACCCTGAAGCAGGCGATCATCGCCTCCTGCAACACCGTGTTCTACAACTTCGGCTACCAGATGTGGTCCAAGGACGGCGGACTCCACCCGGACGGCGAGCCCGAGGAGGCCATGGCCGAGATGGCCCGCGGCTACGGGTTCGGCTCGCCCACCGGCGTGGACCTGCCGTACGAGACCGGTGGCCGTATCCCGGACCGCGAGTGGAAGCGCACCTTCTGGGAGGAGACCCGGGAGGTCAACTGCGAGCGGGCCGAGTCCGGCTACCCGGACATCGCGGAGAACGACCCGTCCCAGGCCGCCTACCTCAAGCAGCTCGCGCACGAACACTGCGTGGAGGGCTTCGAGTGGCGGGCCAGTGAGGCGATCAACTTCTCGATCGGCCAGGGCGACGTCCTCGTCAGCCCGCTCCAGCTGGCCAGCGCCTACGCCTCCATCGCCAACGGCGGGACTCTGTACGAGCCGCGCGTGGCCAAGGCCATGGTCGCCGCCGACGGCTCCAAGGTCCAGGAGATCGAGCCGACGGTCAAGAACGAGGTGCCGGTCAGCGACGAGACGATCAAGTACCTCCAGGAGGCCCTGGCCGAGGTGACCACGTCCGGTACCGGTGGCGGCGCCTTCTCCGACTTCCCGCAGGACCAGGTCGCCGTCGCGGGCAAGACCGGCAGCGCCGACGCGCAGGGCCGCCAGGTGTCGTCCTGGTTCGCCTCCTACGCGCCGGTGGACGACCCGCAGTACGCCATCGTCGTCCTGGTCTCCCAGGGCGGTACCGGTGGTGAGACCGCCGCGCCCATCGCCCGTGAGATCTACGAGGGTCTGTACGGCTTCTCGTCCACCGGTGACACCGAGGACGTGAAGGAGGGCAAGCCGCTGCTGCCCGGAGGCAAGCCGCACACCGAACTGCCGGTCGTCCGCCAGGACGGTTCCATCGAGACGCTGGAGCCCTGATGATCACGAACATGGGCGGTCCGCCCCGGCGCCAGCGTGACCTGGGGCGGACCCTCAGCTCGGCGGCGGGTGGCGCGCGCCGCCTCGACTGGATCCTGATCGGCGCCGTGCTGGTGCTCGCCGGGCTCGGGTCCCTGCTGGTGTGGTCCGCGACGCTGCCGGGCGACGGGGGCGACCCGCTGGAGTCCGTGGACCACCTCGTGCGCCATCTGCTCCACCTCGGGGTGGCCGTGGTCGTGTGCCTGTTCGTCGCGGCGGTGGACTACCGCACCGTCCGTGCCTACGCGCCGATCGCCTACGCGTTCAGTGTGGTCTCGCTCGTCCTGGTGCTGACCCCGCTCGGCGCCGTGATCAACGGTTCTCGCGGCTGGATCGTGGTCGGCGGCTTCCAGTTCCAGCCCAGTGAGCTGGCCAAGGTCGGACTGATCCTGGTCCTGGCGACGCTGCTCGGCGAGCCCCGGGACGGCGAGACCCGCCCGATGACGAGGGACGTGCTGTTCTGCCTGCTGGTGATGGCGGTCCCGCTCGGGCTCGTCATGCTCCAGCCCGACCTCGGGACGAGCCTGGTCCTGTGCGCGATCTTCCTCGGCATGCTCACGCTGTCCGGGGCCCCGGTCATGTGGGTGGCGGGCATGCTCGCCTGCGGCGCGCTGGCCGTGCTGGCCGTGTGGTGGTTCGAGCTGCTGGAGCCCTACCAGCTCGACCGGATCGCCACCCTGGTGGACCCGGCGGCCGACCCGCAGGGCGCGGGCTACAACTCGGCGCAGGCGCTGATCGCCGTGGGGTCGGGCGGCTTCGACGGCACCGGGCTGTTCCAGGGGAGCAGACCCACGGCCGGTTCGTCCCCGAGCAGCACACGGACTTCATCTTCACGGTGGCGGGGGAGGAGTTGGGGTTCCTCGGCTCCGGGGCGATCATCGTGCTCTTCGCCGTGGTGATCTGGCGGATCCTGCGCATCGCGCGGGGATGCGACCAGCCCTATCCGCGCCTGCTCTGCGTGGGTGTGGCCTCCTGGTTCGGCTTCCAGGCCTTCATCAACATCGGGATGGGCCTGGGCATCCTGCCGGTGACCGGGCTTCCGCTGCCGTTCGTGTCGTACGGAGGCACGGCGATCCTGGCCAACATGCTGGCCCTGGGCCTGGTGCTCGGCGTCAACTCCCGGGACCGCGGCTTCGAGTTCTGATCCGGGACCCGCCCCGGACCGGTCCTGTGTACACACCGGTCCGGGGCCCTTCGGAGGGCTAACCTGGTGGTCCAGCCAGACACGATGTCCGCCGACCGAGGGCCCACACCATGTCCGTCGCAAGCCTCTTCCCGCGCCTCGAAGCCCTGCTCCCCCAGGTGAGCAAGCCGATCCAGTACGTGGGCGGTGAGCTCAACTCCGTGGTCAAGCCCTGGGACTCCGCGCGGGTGCGCTGGGCACTGATGTACCCGGACGCCTACGAGGTGGGCGTGCCCAACCAGGGCGTGCAGATCCTCTACGAGGTCCTCAACGAACGCGAGGGCGTGCTGGCCGAGCGCGCCTACGCGGTCTGGCCGGACATGGAACGGCTGATGCGTGAGCACGGCGTCCCCCACTTCACGGTGGACTCCCACCGGCCGATCCGCGCCTTCGACGTGCTCGGTCTGAGCTTCGCCAGCGAGATGGGCTACACCAACATGCTCACCGCGCTGGACCTGGCCGGGATCCCGCGCCGCTCCGCCGACCGCACGGAGGAGGACCCGGTGGTTCTGGCCGGGGGCCACTCCGCGTTCAACCCCGAGCCCATCGCCGACTTCCTGGACGCCGTGGTGCTCGGGGACGGCGAGGAGATCACCCTGGCCATCACCGAGATCATCCGCGAGTTCAAGGAGGAGGGCGCGCCCGGCGGGCGGGACGGCCTCCTGCTGCGCCTGGCCGCCACCGGCGGCGTGTACGTGCCGCGCTTCTACGACGTGGCCTACCTCGGCGACGGACGGATCGGCGGGTACCTGCCCAACCGCCCCGGCGTCCCGGACACCGTGCAGAAGCACACCGTGATGGACCTGGACCGGTGGCCGTACCCCAAGCGCCCCATCGTCCCCACCGCGGAGTCCGTGCATGAGCGGTACAGCGTGGAGATCTTCCGGGGCTGCACCCGCGGCTGCCGGTTCTGCCAGGCCGGGATGATCACCCGGCCGGTACGCGAACGCAACCAGGAGACCGTCCAGAAGATGGTGGAGGAGGGGGTGAAGGCCTCCGGATTCCAGGAGGTCGGCCTGCTCTCGCTCTCCAGCGCCGACCACAGTGAGATCGGTGACATCGCGAAGAACCTCGCCGACCACTACGAGGGCACCAACACGGGCCTGTCCCTGCCCTCCACCCGCGTGGACGCCTTCAACATCGACCTCGCCAACGAGCTCACCCGCAACGGCCGCCGTTCCGGGCTGACCTTCGCCCCCGAGGGCGGCAGCGAACGCATGCGCCGGGTGATCAACAAGATGGTCACCGAGGAGGACCTCATCCGCACCGTCACCGCCGCCTACGCGGCCGGGTGGCGTCAGGTGAAGCTGTACTTCATGTGCGGGCTGCCCACCGAGGAGGACGAGGACGTTCTGGCGATCGCCGACCTCGCCACCGAGGTGATCCGGACCGGCCGTGAGGTGACCGGGCGCAAGGACATCCGCTGCACGGTCTCCATCGGCGGGTTCGTCCCCAAGCCCCAGACCCCGTTCCAGTGGGCGGCCCAGACCTCCCACGAGGAGGTGGACGCCCGCCTGCGCAAGCTGCGCGACCGCCTGCGCGGGGACCGCAGGTACGGCAAATCCATCGGGCTGCGCTACCACGAGGGGCGCCCTTCGATCATGGAGGGCCTGCTGTCCCGGGGCGACCGCAGGGTCGGCCGGATCGTCGAGGAGGCCTGGCTGGCGGGTGGCCGGTTCGACGGCTGGAGCGAGCACTTCTCCTACGACCGTTGGATGAGGGCCGCGGAGGCCGGTCTGGCCGGGACCGGGGTGGACGTGGACTGGTTCACCACCCGCGAGCGTGACGAGGACGAGGTCCTGCCCTGGGACCACCTGGACGCCGGGCTGGACCGCTCCTGGCTCTGGCAGGACTGGCAGGACTCGCTGCACGGCGAGGAGTCCCTGGAGATCGACGACTGCCGCTGGAACCCCTGCTACGACTGCGGGGTGTGCCCGACGATGGGGACCGAGATCCAGATCAACGACCAGGCCGGGGGCCGCCCCATGCTGCCGCTGACCGTGGTCTGAACAGAGGACGGGGCCGGTCCCGCCGGGGTGGGACCGGCCCCGGGAGGGGCGGGGGAGTTCTGGTGGGCACCGGAGTCGCGCCCGGGAAGGGGGGCGATCCGCGTGCGATGGGGGAAAGAGAGTAGGATGCGCGCTCCGGGCGCTCTCCGCCGTGTGCCTCGACCCCGTCGTGTGCCACTGGCACCGGGGAGTGTCCGGGGAGGAAGGTGTACGGCCCGGCGCCCGCTCGCGCCGGGCCGTACGTGAAGTAAGACTCGCGGGGGATACCGGGGGTTGCCATGGTTGCGGGATTTCTTTGGATTTTTTTCCGGGCCCCTGTGTTCTCGTGGTGAACGCCGGTTCGGCACCCGCTCGGACCCGGTCGGGACTTTTCGATCGGGGGCCGTTGGGGGAGGTACCGGTATGCGTGTCCCGTTGGCGCGTGTGCACTTCGGCGCACCGTACGCTGAACAGGACGAGGAACAGCCCCTGAGGGCCGCCACAGACGGCCCGGAACCCAGGGGGCACTGAGGAAAGGAGTTGAGCTGCCCCCGCACACGAGGGCACCACCTCACCCTCCACCGCCAACCCCGGCCAAAGGCTGCGCGTCCGCTACGCCAAACGCGGGCGCATGCGCTTCGCGAGCCACCGCGACATCGCCCGGGCACTGGAGAGAGCCCTGCGCAGGGCCTCGGTTCCCGTGGCCTTCTCCGCTGGCTTCTCACCGCACCCCAAGATCTCCTACACGGGCGCGGCCCCGACCGGGGTCGCCAGCGAGGCGGAGTATCTTGAGCTGACCCTGGCCGAGGCACGCCGACCCGAACAGGTCAGGACCGCGATCGACGCGGCGATGCCCGACGGGATCGACGTGGTCGAGGTCGTCGAGGCCCGGACTCAGGGCCTGGCCGACCGGCTCGAGGCCTCCCAGTGGCGCGTGGAGATGGCGGACGTCGACCCCGACGACGCCGCCAGGGCGGTGGCCACCTACCTGGCCGCCGAGAGCGTCGAGGTGGAACGGATGACGAAGAAGGGCCGGCGCCGCTTCGACACCCGACCGGCCGTCCTCGACATCGACGTGTCTCAGCGATCCCATGGGCGCGTCCCACGGGACCGACACGCGACATATGCCATACTTCGAATGGTCATACGGCACACGACACCTGCTGTACGACCGGACGACGTGCTGACCGGCCTCCGCCAACTGGCCGACCTCGCGCCGCCGTCATCACCGACGATGACCAGGCTGGCGCAGGGGCCACTGGACGAGGCGACAGGTGTGATCGCTGATCCGTTCGACGCGGACCGACCCGAAGCTCCCGTGACTGGGCGCACCGGGGCCGCGCACGACCAGAAGAACGATCGACGCACCCGCTCACCACGGACGTCATCGCCCATGACGGGACCTTCGTCATGAAGGGCCCCAAGGCGGGGAAACATGGGCGAACCACAGGACTTTGCCCCGACGGCACACCAGTGTCGTCGGCGCTGACACAGACGACAGCTCTCGTGAGCCGCGCCACCGACCGATGAGGTCGCGGTGCGCCCGAGCGCTTTGACGGGAGACCGCCCGGATGCTCGAGAACGAGCCCAACAACGGCGCCGAAGGCGCCGCGGGTACAACTGAAACAACCGAGAACACGGCGGCGGCGCCCCCGCGGGGACGGCGCGGTGCGGGTGACCACACCCGCCCCCGCCAAGGGCGCTCGCCGCGCGGCAGGACCACCCCCGAACCGGACGACGTCTTCTCCGCTCCCTCCGCGCCGGTCACCAAGCTGGCTGGCTCCGGTGAGGTCGGCACGGTCAACACCTCCGTGTCCGCCGCTTCCCGCAAGCGCACCGTGCGCGCGGCGGGCCGCCCCGACGACGCCCCGGCCGCCTCGCAGCGCCGGAGCCGTGGTCGCGCCACCTCGGCGAAGGCGAGCGAGCCGGTCCCCGAGGCCGTCGAGACGGCCTCGGCCGACCGGCCCGCCGAGCCCGAGGGCGACGCCAAGGAGGGCGGGGAGAAGGAGACCGGTCGCGGTCGTACGCGCGGCCGCACGCGCGCCCGTTCCACCAGGACCGCCGAGGCCCCGGCCCCGGAGGTCGTCGAGGAGCCTGAGGAGACCCCCGCCGAGACCGGCGGCGCCGTCTTCCAGCCGCCCGGCGGCATGCTCTTCCAGCCCCCGGTCGCCAGCGCGCCCGTGCAGACCAAGCCCAAGGCCGAGCCGGTCGTCGAGGACGACACCGACGAGGACGAGGACGACACCGAGGACGAGTCCGCCGAGGCCCCCGCCGAGGAGACCGGCTCGGACGAGCGCCCCAGCCGTCGCCGCCGCCGTCGCGGCGGACGCGGGCGCGGCCGCTCGCGCGGCGCCGAGGACGCCGACCACGACGACGCCCAGGGTGAGGCTGGCGCGTCCGAGGACAACGCCAAGGGCCAGCGCGGGGACGACCGGGCCGCCGCCGAGGAGGACGACTCCGAGGACGAGTCCGGTGACGACTCCGCCGACGGCGAGCGCGGCAGCAGCCGTCGCCGTCGCCGCCGTCGTCGGCGTTCGGGCTCCGGTGGCGACTCCACCAACGACGACCCGCCTAACACCGTGGTCAAGGTGCGCGAGCCGCGCCAGGAACGGCCCATCGAGAACGAGGTCCAGGCGGTCCGGGGCTCCACCCGGCTGGAGGCCAAGAAGCAGCGCCGCCGTGAGGGGCGCGAGCAGGGCCGCCGCCGCGCGCCCATCGTCACCGAGTCCGAGTTCCTGGCCCGCCGCGAGGCGGTCAAGCGCGACCTGGTCGTGCGCCGGACGGGTGACCGTACCCAGATCGCCGTCCTCGAGGACGACGTCCTGGTCGAGCACTACGTGGACCGCGCCACCCACCGCTCCTACGTGGGCAACGTGTACCTGGGCCGGGTGCAGAACGTCCTGCCGTCGATGGAGGCCGCCTTCGTCGACATCGGCAAGGGCCGCAACGCCGTGCTGTACGCGGGCGAGGTCAACTGGGACTCGTTCGGCCTGGACGGCCAGCCCAAGCGCATCGAATCCGTGCTCAAGTCCGGCCAGTCGGTCCTGGTGCAGGTCACCAAGGACCCGGTCGGTCACAAGGGTGCCCGGCTGACCAGCCAGATCAGCCTGCCCGGCCGCTACCTCGTGTACGTGCCCGGCGGTTCGATGACCGGCATCAGCCGCAAGCTCCCCGACAAGGAGCGCGCGCGTCTCAAGACCATCCTCAAGAAGGTGATGCCCTCCGGCGCCGGCGTGATCGTGCGCACGGCCGCCGAGGGAGCCAGCGAGGAGGAGCTGGAGCGCGACATCACGCGTCTGGCCAAGCAGTGGGACTCGATCAAGCGCAAGTCCAAGTCGGCCAACGCCCCGTCCCTGCTCAACAGCGAGCCGGACCTGACGGTGCGCGTGGTGCGGGACGTCTTCAACGAGGACTTCTCCAGCCTGGTCGTCTCCGGCGACGAGGCCTGGACCACCGTCCACGAGTACGTGGACTACGTGGCGCCCAACCTCTCCGAGCGGCTGTCGCACTGGGGCGAGGACCGCGACGTCTTCTCCGCGTACCGGATCGACGAGCAGATCAACAAGGCCCTGGAGCGCAAGGTCTGGCTGCCCAGCGGCGGTTCGCTCATCATCGACCGCACCGAGGCCATGACCGTGGTCGACGTCAACACCGGCAAGTTCACCGGCCAGGGCGGCAACCTCGAAGAGACGGTCACCAAGAACAACCTGGAGGCGGCCGAGGAGATCGTCCGCCAGCTCCGCCTGCGCGACATCGGCGGCATCATCGTCATCGACTTCATCGACATGGTGCTGGAGTCCAACCGCGACCTGGTGCTGCGCCGGATGCTGGAGTGCCTGTCCCGGGACCGGACCAAGCACCAGGTGGCCGAGGTCACCTCGCTCGGACTGGTCCAGATGACCCGCAAGAGGGTCGGCCAGGGCCTGCTCGAGGCCTTCTCGCACACCTGTGACCACTGCAACGGTCGCGGCCTGCTGCTCTCCAGCGACCCGGTGGAGAACAAGGGCGGCGGCGGTGGCGGCACCGGCGGGCGCAAGAAGAAGAAGGGCAAGGGCGACGCCGAGCCGTCCGGGGACAAGGCGTCCTCCGACGCCTCCGACAAGGCGGACCAGCAGGACGGCGACGACCGCCCCGCTGGCGGCGAGGAGACCGCCGACCAGGCGGTCGAGCAGGCGGAGAAGCCCGGCAAGGCCGCGAAGGCGGAGAGGACCACGAGGAAGCGCGGCCGCAAGGCCGCGGAGCCGGTGGCCGCCGACACCGACCAGGCCGAGGCCGACCCGGCCGCCGAGACCGAGTCCGCTCCCGCGGAGGCCGAGGCCCCCGCGGCCGAGGAGGCCGCTCCCGTGAAGAAGACGCGTAAGCGCTCCTCACGCGCGAAGAAGGCCGCCGAGCCCACGGAGTCGGCCGAGGGGTCCGCGTCGGAGGACAAGCCGTCTGAGGAGCCCTCGGAGGCCCCCGTGGCCGAGGAGGCCCCGGCCAGGAAGACCCGTCGGCGCACCACCCGCAAGGCGGCCCCGGCCGACAGCGGTGAGGGTGAGCAGACGCGGGCGAGCGGTACCGAGCAGGTCTCGGACACCGACGCCACCGAGACACCCGCCACCTCTGACGGTGACGCCGAGGGCGCCAGCGAGCGGCCCAAGCGCCGCCGTACCCGGCGGACCAAGGCGGCGGTGAGCTCACAGAGCAGTGAGTCCACCGCGGTCGACGCCGGCTGACCAGCGGTCGAGGCGGGACAGCAGCCTGGTCCGGACCCGGTTTCCCACGGGTCCGGACCAGGAGTACGTGTGCGGGCCTGTGTCGGGTCGGTGGTAATCTGATGGACGGTGCGTCGGCGCGCCCCAAATGTTCGCGCGCCCCGAGACCGCAGTGCTCTCCACCAAGGTGGGTTTGTTTCCCTCAGATCCCCGCGCCCCGCTACAGGCGATTCGTGGATCGTGGCATCACGGTCATGAGTGAGCGCATTATTCGTTGAGCGAGCAGGAAGAGAGTTACCCGGTGTACGCGATCGTGCGAGCGGGCGGCCGACAGGAGAAGGTGTCTGTCGATGACGTCCTGAACATCGACAGGGTCTCCGACGAGACCGGCGCCACCCTTACGTGGCAGCCCATCCTTGTGGTCGACGGTGACAACGTCATCAGCGAGGCCGACAAGCTGAGCGGCTACACGGTCACCGCCGAGGTTCTCGGCGAGACCAAGGGCCCCAAGATCAACATCCTGAAGTACAAGAACAAGACCGGTTACAAGAAGCGCCAGGGTCACCGCCAGAAGCACACCCAGGTGCGCGTCACCGGCATCGCGGCGAAGTAGGAGGCCTGGAGAAATGGCACATAAGAAGGGCGCTTCGTCCAGCCGTAACGGTCGTGACTCGAACGCCAAGCGCCTCGGCGTGAAGCGCTTCGGCGGTCAGTCCGTCTCGGCCGGTGAGATCCTGATCCGTCAGCGCGGCACCAAGTTCCACCCCGGTGCCAACGTTGGCCGTGGCGGCGACGACACGCTGTTCGCGCTGGTCGATGGCGAGGTCAAGTTCGCCAACCACCGCGGTCGCAAGGCCGTCAACATCGTTCCGGTCGCCGCCGAGTAGGCTGCGCCGGCAACAGCGGTTCTTCGGGGGCGGGCCAGGGAACACTGGCCCGCCCCTCGCGTTGTCACTGGTGACGCGTGAGGAGTACCGGTCCCCGCCAGGTGGTGGGGGCCGCATGAGTAACGGGGAGAGCTATGCCTGACTTCGTCGACGAGGCGGTCTTGCACGTCAAGGCCGGGAACGGCGGGCATGGCTGTGCCTCCGTGCACCGTGAGAAGTTCAAGCCGCTGGGCGGCCCGGACGGCGGCAACGGCGGCCAGGGCGGTGACATCGTCCTGGAGGTCGACGCCCAGACCGCGACGCTGCTGGACTACCAGCGCCGTCCGCACCGCAACGCCCAGAACGGCACCCCCGGCCAGGGCGGTCACCGCGCCGGGGCCAAGGGGCAGGACCTGGTCCTGACCGTCCCCGACGGCACCGTGGTCACCAAGGCCGACGGTGAGGTCGTCGCCGACCTGGTCGGCCACGGCACCCGCCTGGTCCTGGCCCAGGGCGGCCACGGCGGCCTGGGCAACGCCGCGCTGGCCTCCAAGAAGCGCAAGGCCCCCGGCTTCGCCCTCAAGGGCGAGGAGGGCGAGGCCTTCGACGTCCGCCTGGAGATGAAGACCATCGCGGACGTCGGCCTGGTGGGCTTCCCCAGCGCCGGCAAGTCGTCGCTGATCGCCGCGATGTCGGCGGCCCGACCCAAGATCGCGGACTACCCCTTCACCACCCTCATCCCCAACCTGGGCGTGGTGGAGGCGGGTACCACCCAGTACGTCATCGCGGACGTTCCCGGCCTGATCCCCGGCGCGAGCGCGGGCAAGGGGCTGGGCCTGGAGTTCCTGCGCCACATCGAGCGCTGCTCCACGCTGCTGCACGTCCTGGACTGCGCCACCTACGAGCCGGGCCGCGACCCGGTCAGCGACCTCGACGCCCTGGAGGCCGAGCTGTCCGCCTACGGCGAGCAGGCCGGGGTGGACCTGTCCGACCGTCCGCGCATCGTCGCCCT
This sequence comes from Nocardiopsis eucommiae, assembly GCA_018388625.1. Taxonomy (GTDB): domain Bacteria; phylum Actinomycetota; class Actinomycetes; order Streptosporangiales; family Streptosporangiaceae; genus Nocardiopsis; species Nocardiopsis eucommiae. Next base: position 1,460,556 of record CP074402.1, read on the forward strand.
GAACAAGGTGGACGTGCCCGAGGCCCGTGACCTCGCCGACATGGTCACCCCCATGCTGGAGGAGCGCGGCTACAAGGTGATGGAGGTCTCCGCTGCCTCCCGTGAGGGCCTGCGTGAGCTCTCCTTCGCCCTGGCAGAGCAGATCACGGCGGCCCGTCAGGCAGCGCCGGTGGAGGAGCCCACCCGCATCGTCCTGCGGCCGAAGATGATCGGGGACGTCCCCTTCGACGTCGTGCCGCTCGGGAACAACTCCTTCCAGGTGCGCGGCGACAAGCCCGCCCGGTGGGTGCGCCAGACCGACTTCTCCAACGACGAGGCCGTCGGCTACCTGGCCGAGCGCCTCAACCGCCTCGGCATCGAGGAGGCGCTGGCCAAGGCCGGGGCCACCCAGGGCGCCGAGGTGCAGATCGGCACGGACGAGGACGCCGTGGTCTTCGACTGGGACAACTCCATGGACGCCGAGGCCGTCCCGTCCGGCCCGCGCGGATCCGACGCCCGGCTGGGCTGACCCGCGCGGGGACCGCCGCTCCACTCCAGCCTGACCCAGACAAGGTACGAGCACGGCGCTCGGGCAGGGCGCCGTGCCACGGACGGAAAGCCCCTCGTGGTGCACAGCGCAGACACCCAGCAGCACACCGGCCAGCGGGCCGGTCGGAGTGACGTCGACGCCCTGGAGTCGGCCGGGCGGACGGCGGTCGCCGGGGCCCGCCGGGTCGTGGTCAAGGTGGGGTCCTCCTCACTGACCACCCCGGACGGGCTGATCGACTCCGGTCGGATCCGGGACCTGGTCGAGGTCCTCGCGGACCGCAGGGCCCGCGGGCAGGAGGTGATCCTGGTCTCGTCCGGCGCGGTGGCGGCCGGGATGACGCCTCTGGGCATGGCTCGCCGCCCGCACGACCTCGCCTCGCAGCAGGCCGCCGCCAGTGTGGGCCAGGGGCTGCTCGTGGCCTCCTACGCGGCCGAGCTGGCCGGACACGGGCTGACCGCCGCCCAGGTCCTCCTCACGGTGGAGGACATGATGCGACGGGTGCAGCACCGCAACGCCCAGCGCACCCTGCGCCGTCTCCTGGACATCGGCGCCCTGCCGATCGTCAACGAGAACGACACCGTGGCCACGCACGAGATCCGGTTCGGTGACAACGACCGCCTCGCCGCGCTGGTGGCGCACCTGATGCGGGCGGACGCCCTCGTGCTGCTCTCCGACGTGGACGCGCTCTACGACGGCAACCCGGCCGACGAGGGAACCTCGGTCGTGCACCTGGTGCGCGGTCGGGCCGACCTGGACGGGATCGACATCGGGAGCTCGGGCAGGCGGGGCGTGGGCACCGGCGGGATGGTCACCAAGGTGGACTCCGCGCGCATCGCCACCGAGGCGGGCGTGCCCACCCTGTTGACCTCGGCCGCCAACGCCCGCGCCGCCCTGTCCGGTGAGCGGGTGGGCACCTTCTTCGCGGCGGCCGGCGGGCGCCGCCCTCGGCGCGCCAGCTGTGGCTGGCGCACGCCACCGCGGGCCGGGGCAGCCTCGTCCTGGACCCGGGAGCGGTCAACGCGGTGGTGCGGGAGAAGGCGTCGCTGCTGCCCGCCGGGGTGGTCCGGGTCCAGGGCGACTTCAGCGCGGGTGACCCCGTGGACCTGCGCGACGAGCAGGGCACGGTGGTCGCGCGGGGACTGGTGAACTACGACGCCACCGAGGTCCCGGACCTGATGGGCCGGTCCACCCGGTGGCTGGCCCGGGAGATGGGCCCCTCCTACGAGCGCGAGCTCGTGCACCGCGACGACCTCGTGGTGCTCTGACCAAAGAGCCGCCCGGCGCCGTCGTCCGCGCGTGGAGGGCTCCGTGACAGGACGACCCGAGGAGCGCCCACCGTGTCCAGCCTGACGACGCACCTGGCCGCGCTGGCCCTCCGGGTCCTGCGCAAACCGACCCTGGAATCGGTGGAGGACACCCGGGAGTGGCTCCGGGAGCCCAAGGAGCACGCGGACCCGCCGCACTGGCTGGCCGCCCGGCACTGGATCACCCGCCGGGAGGTCGGCGGCTTCCGCGTCTACACGGTGCGCCCCCGCGCGGTCACCGAACCCGGGAGGGCCGTGCTGTACCTGCACGGGGGTACCTACGTCAGCGAGATCGCCGCCTGGCACTGGGTGCTGGTCTCACGGATGGCCGACGCGGGCTGCCGGGTGGAGGTGCCGATCTACGGTCTGGCCCCCGACCACACCTACCGCGAGGCCTTCCCGTTCGTCACCGCCGTGTACCGGGAGCTGCTGGAGGACGCCTCGCCCTCGCGCACGCTGATCGCGGGCGACTCCGCCGGTGGCGGGCTCGCGCTGGCCCTCACCCAGACCCTGGCGGGGAGGAGCTCCCGCCGCCCGCGCGGCTGGTGCTGATCTCCCCGTGGACGGACCTCACGATGTCGAACCCGGAGATCGCGGAAGTGGAGGACGCGGACCCCTGGCTGGCTCCGGTGGGTCTGCTGGAGGCCGCGGGTGAGTGGGCGGGCGGGGACGACCTGGCCGAACCACGGCTCAGCCCGCTGTACGGGCCGGTGGCGGGGCTGCCGCCCATGGACCTGTACATCGGCACCCGGGACCTGCTCCTGCCGGACACACGGCGCCTGCACGAGAGGGTGACCGAGGCCGGGGGCGTGGCCGAGCTCTTCGTGGAGGAGGGCGCCTTCCACATCCACCCCCTGGTCCCGGTCCCCGAGGGCGGCGACGCGCGCGAGCGGATCATGAGGACGGTCCGGGAGCTGTGAGGCGGACCGGGCGCGGTGACGCCTCCGGGACGGCCGCCCTGCCAGCTGCCGCTCGGCTCACGTCAGCCTCCTGACCACGGACAGCGGCAGCCGCCTCATCAGGAAGCCGATGGGTACCCAGGGCCAGGCGGGGACGTACGCCCGCACCCGGCGCCTCTCGATGGCCGCGACCATCGCCCGGACGCCCACCTCGGTCTCGACCATGAACCGGGTCCGCTGGGTGACGTGCTCGTTCATCTCCGAGCGGATGTAGCCGGGATAGATCACCGAGACGTCCAGGCCGGGCACGCCCTCCGAACGCAGTCCCTCCGCGATGGCGGCGACCCCGGCCTTGGTGGCGGCGTAGACGGTCATGGCCCTGCGCATGCCGCGCAGGGCCGACATGGACGAGACCAGCACGAGGTGGCCGCGCTCCTGCGCGCGGAAGATCTCCATGGCGGCGTCCGCCTGGGCGAGGGCGCCCACGAAGTTGGTCATGGCCGTCTGGCGGTTGGCGTCGTGGCGACCGGTGCCGAGCGCGGCACCCTTGCCCAGCCCGGCGTTGACGATGACCCGGTCCACGGTGCCGAACTCGGTCGCGAACTCCCCGAAGACCCGGTGGACCGCCTCGTCGTCGGTGACGTCCAGGGCCCGCAGCTCCACGCGGCGGTCGGGGTGGGACCGCGCGATCTCGTCCCGGAGGGCGGTCATCGGCGCGGTCCGACGGGCGCACAGTCCGAGGTCGTAGCCGAGGGCGGCGAACTGGCGGGCCATCTCCGCGCCCAGTCCCGCCGAGGCCCCGGTGATCACGACGGTTCCCCTGCTCATGCCTTCTCCGTGGTGTGGTCGGGTGCGGTGGAGGTGGGATCGACGCGGCGGCGCACACCCTCGGCCACCCCGCGCATCGCGCGGTCGTAGAGGGGCCGCAGCCACCGTTTGGCGCGGACCGCCGTCCGTCCGGCCCGGTCGGTGAGGATGACGGGTCTTCTCCGGTCCACCCCACGGAGCACCCGGGCGGCGACCTCGTCGGCGGACAGGCGCGACCCGTCGATCAGCCGAACGGCGGAGGCCTCCACCTCGGGGTCGCTGCCGCTGAGGGAGGAGGCCAGGTTGGTGCGGAAGAACGACGGGCACACCACCGAGGTGGTGACGCCGTAGGGGGCGAGCTCGTGCTGGAGGGTCTCGCTGAGCGCGACGACCGCCGCCTTGACCGCGTTGTAGGAGCTCATCACCGGCGGGTGCACGAGCCCCGCCATGGAGGCGACGTTGACGAGGTGCCCCGAGCCCTGGCGCTTGAACAGCGGGGTGAACACGCGGCAGCCCCGAACCACGCCGAACAGGTTGATCTCGGTGATCCGCCGCCAGTCCTCGACGGTGAGGACGTCGATCCGTCCGCCGGCGGCGATCCCCGCGTTGTTGACCAGCACGTCGAGCCCGCGCCACCGCTCCTCGACGTGGGCGAGGGCGGACGCCCAGTCGTCGTCGGAGGTCACGTCCAGACACAGGTAGCCGACCCCGTCCGGAAGGGTGTCGGGCGCGTCCGCGGCCAGGTCGGTGGCGATCACCCGGTCCCCGCGCGCGGCGAACGCGGAGACCAGGGCGGCGCCGAGCCCGGAGGCGCCTCCGGTGACCAGGACGCGGCGGCCGGAGCCGCCGGGAGGGGCGCCCCGCCCGGGGGCGGTCATCGTCGGACCCCGAGGGTCGCGGGTTCGTGCGCGGCGACGCGGGGGAGGGTGCGAAGTCCATGTCGTTGACACTACGGGCTTGTTGAGCAATGCTCAACAGGGTGAACGAGGCAGCCCCGCGACGGACGCGGATGACCCAGGACGAGCGCAGGCGCCAACTGGTCGGGATCGGCCTGCGCATGCTGGTGGAACGCCCCATCCAGGAGCTGGCGGTGGACGAGGTGGCCCGTGAGGCCGGCATCTCCCGAGGGCTGCTCTTCCACTACTTCCCCAACAAGACCGCCTTCCACGACGCCGTGGTGGCCGCCGCCGGACGGCGCGTGCTCCGCAACACCGCGCCCGACGGCGACCGCTCCGGCTGGGACGCCGTGGCCCAGTTCGCGGAACGCTACTTCGAGCAGGTGGACCGGCGCCGGGCCTCGTACGCGGCGCTGGTGTTCGGCGGGGAGCGGTGACCCTGGAGGGCGCCCGCGTGGAGGACCTGCGCGAGACCATGGGTGCCCGCGTGCGTGCCCTGCTGGACGCCCCCGAGACGGTGGCCCCGGTCACCGACGCCTGGACCGCCTACCTGGAGGCCCGAGCCCTGCGCTGGTCCGCCGTCCCCGCCGACCGGCGCACCACCGGCCCGGTCGAGGAGGCCGACCACTGCGTCCGGGCCCTGGGAGCACTGCTGGACCTGGACTGATCGGGCGGACGACCGCCCCGGGCGCCCCGTGCGCCGACGCGTTGCGGGTCCTAGGATGCGGTGCGTGAGCCAACACACGACACAGCACGGAAACCCGCCGCAGGGCGGCCCCCGACGTAACGACGGCACCCGGCGCGACGGTGACACCCAGCAACGGGGCGGACTCCAGCAGGGCACCGAGTCCCACCCGCAGGAGGGCGCGGTCCGCGAGGTCCCCACCGGGCGCAACGCCACCCGACTCGTCTACTCACCGGAGAAGGACGGTCTCGCCGACGCGGGCGAGATCGTCTGGACCTGGGTGCCCTACGAGGAGGACGCCACCCAGGGCAAGGACCGACCCCTGCTCGTGGTGGGGCGGCGGGGGCGCGACCTGCACGGACTCATGCTCTCCACGCAGGTCCCCGACGAGCACGAACGCCAGGACTGGCTACCGATCGGCGCGGGCGCCTGGGACCGGGAGGGCCGCGACTCCTTCGTGCGGGTGGACCGCCTCTTCGAGTTCGACGAGGCGGCCATCCGCAGGGAGGCCGCCGTCATGGACGAGGACCTGTTCTGGAAGGTCGCCGCGGTCCTGCGGGAGCGCTACGGCTGGAGCTGAGCGGTCGCGGGTCGCGCCGCCGTCTCACCCTGTGGATAACTCCGTGTGTCCGGGTGCGCGGCGCTATACGCTGAGGGAGATCCCCTGGTCCGGTGCCCTACGAAGGGGTGGGTTCACCGGCCGGGCGGCCTCCCGAGCAAGGAAGCCCCGACAAGGATGACTGCCATGAGTGACATCGAGCGCGTGGTCCACGCGGTAGCCGAACGTGCCCAGGACGCGGCGGCCGAGCTCGCCCCGCTCAGCCGGTCGGTGAAGGACCGTGCCCTGCTGGCCATCGCGGACGCCCTGGTCAAGCGGGCGGACGAGATCACGGCCGCCAACGCGGCGGACGTCGAGCGGGCCCGCCTGGACGGAACCAGCCCGGCCATGATCGACCGCCTCACCCTGAACCCGGCCCGGATCGAGGCGATCGCGGAGGCGGTTCGCGAGATCGTCGAGCTCCCGGACCCCGTCGGTGAGTCCGTGCGCGGCGGCGTCCTGCCCAACGGCCTCGACCTGCGTCAGATCAGGGTTCCGCTCGGGGTGGTCGGCATCATCTACGAGGGGCGTCCCAACGTCACCGCGGACGCCGCCGCCCTCTGCCTCAAGAGCGGCAACGCGGCCCTGCTGCGCGGTTCCTCCTCCGCCTACGACTCCAACACCGCCATCGTGACGGTGCTGCGCGACGCCCTGGAGGGCACGGGGGTCCCGGTCGACGCGGTCCAGATGGTCCCCGGCCGCACCCGGGAGTCCTCCACCGCGCTGATGCGGGCCCGTGGACTCGTGGACGTGCTCATCCCGCGCGGCGGCGGCTCGCTCATCCAGGCCGTGGTCCGCGACTCCACCGTCCCCGTCATCGAGACCGGCGAGGGTCTGTGCCACGTGTACGTGGACGCCGACGCCGACCTCGACAAGGCGGTGGCCATCGCGACCAACGCCAAGGCCCAGCGCTGCTCGGTGTGCAACTCCGCCGAGACCCTGCTGGTACACCAGGCGGTCGCGGCGGACTTCCTGCCCCGCGTGCTCTCGTCCCTGGCCGAGGCCGGAGTGACCGTGCACGGTGACGAACGCGTCCTCGCCGTCGCCGCCGCCCACCCGACCGGCGCCACGGTGGTCGAGGCCACGGAGGAGGACTGGGCCACGGAGTACCTGTCCATGGACCTGGCCGTCCGGGTGGTCCCGGACGTGGACGCGGCGATCGCGCACATCAGGCGGTACTCCACCCGGCACACCGAGGCGATCGTCACCGACTCGCTCCGCACCTCCCGGTACTTCGTGGCCCGGGTGGACTCGGCGGCGGTGATGGTGAACGCGTCCACGCGCTTCACCGACGGCGGGGAGTTCGGCTTCGGCGCGGAGATCGGCATTTCCACCCAGAAACTGCATGCCAGGGGCCCGATGGGGCTCACCGAAATGACCTCGACCAAGTACGTGGTCACCGGGGACGGTCACCTGAAGTAGTCGGGTGACCGTCGACGGGACCGGGAATGGCCGCCCGGACGTCCGGGCGGCCATTCCCGTCTCGCGGTTCCGGCCAGGCGCGGGCCCACCAGGACTGGTCCGCCGCTCCTCGGGTAACACACGTCACCAGGTATGTTCTTCTTCCCGAAACCTGGACAGAAGCGAATCTTCTCCTGCAAGTATTCCCAAAGCGCTGCGGGGTCGGTACTTTCTCTGTGGTGTCCCCAGGCGCTCTTCCCGCACCCTCATCAGGAGCGTCGGACCCCACCGGTCACGACGAAAGGAATTCCCCCGCATGAAGTTCGGGAGCAAGATCGCTGCGTCCACCGCCACCGCGGCCCTGGCCATCGGCGGCGTCACCCTCATGGCAGCCCCCGCCCAGGCGGACCTGATCACTCTCTGCTCGGGGCACGGTGGCGCGGTCACCCTGCCCACTGATCTCAAGGTCCCGGCCGGTGCGAGCTGCTTCCTTGACGGCACCGTCATCCAGGGCAAGGTCACCGTCGAGGGCGACGCCAACCTGCACGTCGTCGGTGGCCAGATCGACGGCGGCGTGACCGTCTCCAAGGGTGGCTACTTCGACGCCTCCGACACCGAGGTCGCCGGTGACGTCGTCAACACGGGCTCCTACGGGACCTACCTGGAGAAGGGCACCTCGGTCGCCGGTCTGAGCGCCGTGCCCGCCGAGGGCGCCGACAACGACGGCTTCGTCTTCGTGGTCGGTTCCTCCGCCTCCTCCGTCGACGCCAGCGTCGGTGAGGTCTACGTGACCGACTCCCGCCTGGGCGGCGTGACCGCCGAGGGCGTGGAGTACGTGGACATCTTCGACAGCGTGGTGCGCGGAGACCTCTCCGTCACCGACGCCGCCGCCGGTGGCATCCTCGCCGACAGCGAGGTCATCGGTGACGCGACCTACACCGGCGGCAACGGCCCGGTGGCCGTGGGCGCCGGCGCGGAGGCGGGCTTCGCCAGCTCGCTCAACTACATCGACGGCGACCTGACGGTCACCGGCGTCTCCGGTGGCGTGTACGTCGACAACAACATCGTGGGCGGCGACCTGACCACCTCCGACAACAGCCCGACCGCGCAGGTCGGCGACAACAACCGCGTGCGCGGCGGCATCGTCACCCAGGAGGTCGCGCTGCGGGCGCTGGCCGCCGAGGTGACCGCCGAGTTCGAGGCGCACGAGGCCGACCTGGAGGAGACGGTGGAGGAGCTCCGCGCCCAGACCATCGCGGACGCCCTCGAAGCCGGTCCCGCCTTCTAGGAGGTCCCGCCTTCCGGTCGATCCGGCCGCTCAGGTCCGGTACCCCTCCGCAGCGCCGACGGCCCCGTGCCGTCGGCGCTGTTCTCGTGTGGCCCGACCCTCCACGGTTCCCCCTTCACCCCCATCTGTCCCACAATCACCACAGTTATGTCGTAGCAGTGACGACGGTCATGGCCCGGTGATACATTCCGGGCATGGCTGACTCCGAACGGCGTGTCGTGGTCTCCGGTGGCTCCGGCGGGATCGGGCGGGCCATCGTGTTCGCCCTGGCGAGTGAGGGCGACGAGGTGGTCGCCCTCGGGCGCGACTCCGGTCGGCTCGCCGCCCTGGAGCGCCGGGCCCGCGCACACGGCCTCAACGTCACCACCCGGATCTGCGACATCACCGACGAACAGGCGGTGGAGTCCCTGGCGGACCACCTCGGAGAGGTGTCCGTCCTGGTCAACAACGCGGGCACGGCACGGAGCGCCCCCTGCGCGGCACCAACCTCGACCTGTGGGACACCCACCTGCGCACCAACACCACCTCCGCCTTCCTGCTCACCCGGGCGCTCCTGCCGGGCATGCTCGCCCGCGACCAGGGGCGAATCGTCTTCATCGCCTCCACCGCCGCGCACACCGGCTCCCGCTACACCGCCGCCTACACCGCCTCCAAACACGCGATGCTCGGCCTGGCGCGAGCGGTGGCGGCCGAGGTCGTGGGCACCGGCGTCACCAGCAACGCCGTGTGCCCCTCCTTCGTCCGCACTCCCATGACCGAGCGCTCCGTGGCCCGCATAGCCGAACGCACGGGGCGTGGCCTCGAACAGGCCGAGGAGGTCCTGGCCACGTCCGGCCCGCTCGGCCGACTCATCGAACCCGACGAGGTGGCGGCCGCCGTCACCTACCTCGCGAGCCCCCTGGCCGGAGCCGTCAACGGCCAGTCGCTGACCATCGACGGCGGAGGAACCCACCGATGAGCCCCTTCCGGGCGTCCGCGCCCCTGACCGAGCACTGGCGCAACTTCGACCTCCACCGGGCGGACGGGGTGGCCACCCTGACCCTCGACCGGCCGGACCGACTCAACGCCCTGACCTTCGAGGCCTACGCCGACCTGCGCGACCTGCTCACCGAACTCCCGCACCGGGGTGACACCCGCGTCCTCGTGCTGCGCGGGGGCGGCCGGGGGTTCTGCTCGGGCGGGGACGTCGACGAGATCATCGGCCGGACCCTGGAGATGGACCCCGACGACCTGCTCGCCTTCACCCGGATGACCGGCGAGGTGGTCCGGGCCATGCGCGAGTGCCCCGTCCCCGTGATCGCGGGCGTGCACGGGATCGCGGCCGGTGCGGGCTCGGTCCTGGCCCTGGCCGCCGACTTCCGCGTCGTCACCCGCTCCGCCCGCTTCGCCTTCCTGTTCACCAAGGTGGGCCTGTCCGGCGCCGACATGGGCGCCGCCTACCTGCTCCCGCGCATGGTGGGCCTGGGCAACGCCACGAAGATCCTCATGCTCGGGGACACCCTCGACTCCACGGAGGCCGACCGCTACGGGCTGGTCAGCGAGTTGGTCGAGGACGACGCGCTGGACGAGGCCGTCACCCGGCTGGCCACCCGGCTCTCCGAGGGGCCCGCCTTCGGCTACGCGCAGACCAAGGCGCTGCTCTCCCGCGAACTGGACATGGGCCTGTCCGGGGCGATCGAGCTGGAGGCCGTGACCCAGGCGCTGCTGATGAAGAGCGCCGACTACGCCGAGTTCCACGCGGCCTTCACCGGCCGCCGCGAACCCTCGTGGAAGGGGCGCTAGTGGAGGAGGAGCGCGTGGAACCCGGACGTCCCCCGAGTCCGCACACACCGGTCAATCCGCCCGAGCTCGGCCCCGCCTCGGGCTTCTCCCACGCGGTACTGCCCGCCCCCGGACGCACGGTCCACCTGGCCGGGCAGATCGCCTCGGGGCCGGACGGCGCGCTGGCGGCCCGTACCCTGCCGGAGCAGTTCGGGGTGGCCCTCGGCAACGTCGTCACCGCCCTCCGTGCCTGTGGGGGAGCGCCCGAACACCTCGTGAGCCTGACCATCTACACCACCGACGTCCCCGGATACCGGGCCGCCGCGCGTGACATCGGCCGTGCCTACCGTTCCCACCTGGGCCGTCACTACCCGGCGATGGCGTTGCTGGGGGTGGTCGAGCTCTTCGAACCCGGTGCGCTGGTCGAGCTGGTCGGCCTCGCCGTGATCCCCGGGCCCGCCCACTGACGCCGGACCGGTGAGCCGGGCGGTCACCGCCACGAGTCGTCCGGCCCCAGGGTGGCGGCGGCGCGGACGTGCTCCAGGCCCGGACCGTGGAGCAGGGCGTGCAGCTCGAAGAAGACCCGTGCCGCACGGCTGCCCGCCCAGCGGTCGGGGAGCAGCTCCGGCGGCAGACCCGGGTCGAGGAACGGCATCCGCCGCCAGGCGTCCACCGCCCGCAGGTGGTCCGCGAAGGCCGTCGCACGCTCCTCTGGGGAGCGGAGGGCACGGGCGCCCCGGCGGCGCCAGGCCGCCGCCACGGGTTCGTGCTCATCGAGGAACCCCTCGTACATCGCCTGGAGCTCGGGCAGGTCCCACCAGCGCGCCACGGACGCGGTGAGATCGCGGAAGTCCAGGTAGGAGGCGTGGAAGAGCTCCGCGTGCTCCTCCAAACCGAGGTCCCGGAGCACGGCGCGGGCCTGCTCCGTCAGGTGGGCCGGGGCGATCCACACCCCGGCCGCGGTGGTGCCGAAGCCGAGCCGGGTGAGCTGGGTGCGCAGGGCGTGGCGGCGGTGCCGCTCGGACTCGGGCACCGAGAACACCACGAGTACCCAACCGTCCTGGACACGGGCGACCCGATGGCCGAAGATGCGCTGGTCGCCCTCCGCGAGAATGCGTCGTCCCTGGTCGGAGAGGCGGTACCCGGCCACCCCGCCGAGACGTTCGGAGGTCAGGAGTCCCCGCCGCTTGAGCCGGGACACGGCCGAGCGGACGGCGGGCCCGTCCACGTCGAGCCCGGACATCAGCGCGATGAGGTCGGAGACCCCGATCCAGCCGCCCACGTCACGGGCGTAGGAGCCGAAGAAGGAGACGATCAGGGCCCTCGGCCGCCGTCGCTCCGTGTCCGTCGCGGAGGCGACGGGGGTGTCCGGAGGGGATCGGCGCTTCCGGCTGGCCGGTCGGTGTTGGACGTCACGCGGACACGATAGCGGCCGCCGCGCGCGGTCCTGGGACGATCCCCGTCGTCACCGGCGGTTCGGAGCACTGTGAAAGAGACTCCATATCGGCCTCTTGACGATCGTCACGGTTATTGTACATTTGCGGTGTGGGGTGGATCACGTACTGACGAGAGCCGAGGTCACCCATGGAGCTGCCCCGCGTCGACACCGACCACCACTTCGCGCGCTGGGTCCGGGAGCGCGCCGCCGACTTCGCCCCGGGACCGTCCACGGCCGCCACCGCCACCGCCACCGCCTCCCCGCCCACGGGCCGGGTGGACCGCCCCCTGCTCCTCCGCCTCGGGGAGTCGGGCCTCCTCCCGGCGCTCTTCCCCGGTACGGCGGAGGGCGGTCCCCTCCGGGAGGCGCCCGCCGCCCGCCTGTGCCAGCTACGGGAGCACCTCGCCCGTGTCGACACCCACGCCGAGACCGCCCTCGCACTCCAGGGGCTGGGCACCTATCCACTCCTCCAGTCGGGCACCGACGACCAGCGCCGACGCTGGGTCCCCGAGGCCGCCTCGGGCCGGGCCGTCGCGGCCTTCGCCCTCACCGAACCCGACGCGGGCTCCGACGCCGCCGCGCTCGCGCTCCGGGCCGAACCCTCGGGCACGGGTTGGCGACTGCACGGCGAGAAGACCTGGATCTCCAACGCTCCCGACGCCGACTTCTACATCGTGTTCGCCCGCACCACCCCCGGCACCCGCTCCCGAGGGGTCACCGCCTTCTGCGTCCCGGCCGACCGGCCCGGACTCTCCGGATCCCCGCTGGAGATGCTCTCCCCGCACGCTCTGGGCCACCTGGTGTTCGACGGGGTCGAGGTGGGCCCCGACGACGTCGTGGGCCCGCCCGACCAGGGGTTCGCGGTGGCCATGCGCACCCTCGACCTGTTCCGGCCCAGCGTCGGGGCCTTCGCCGTCGGCATGGCCGACGCCGCCCTCGCCGCGACACGGGAGCACACGGCGCACCGCCAGGCCTTCGGCGGCCCGCTGGGCTCCTCCAGACGGTCGCGCACACGCTCGCGGAGATGGCCACCCGGACCGAGGCGGCCCGGCTCCTGGTCCACGCGGCCGCCGCCGAGTACGACACCGGCGGCCCGGACGTCACCCTCAGGGCCGCCATGGCCAAGCTCTTCGCCACCGAGACGGCCCAGTACGTGGTGGACGCCGCCGTGCAGCTGCACGGAGCCCGCGCCCTGCGCCGGGGGCACCTGCTCGAACACCTCTACCGGGAGGTGCGCGCCCCGCGGATCTACGAAGGGGCGTCGGAGGTCCAGCGCCAGATCATCGCTCGCCACCTGTAGCCGGCCGAAGTCCCCCGCACCTCGGAGGTCCAGCATGTCGAACCAGAACCCGGCCGACCGCCCCGACCACTCCGACGACCCTTCCACGACCCCGAAACACGCGGCCGTGACCCTCACACCCACGGCACACGAGGACACCTTCACCCGGGACCACCTGCCCCCGCCCGAGGAGTGGCCGCTGATCCGGCCGCTGGACCACCCCGAGCTCCTCAACTGCGTGGCGGAACTGCTCGACGGCACGATCGCGCGCCTCGGCGCGGACCGCCCCTGCGTCATCGGTGACCACGAGAGCCTCACCTACGGCCAGCTCCGCGAGCGGGTGGACCGGATCGCCCACGTGCTCGTCGACGAACACGGCCTGCGCCCGGGGCGACGGGTCCTGCTGCGCGGGCCCAACTCCCCTGGCTGGCCGCCTGCTGGCTGGCGATCCTCAAGGCCGGGGAGTGGTGGTCACCGTCCTGCCGGTCCTGCGCGCCGGGGAGCTCACCACTCTCCTCCGCTCCGCCGAGGTCTCCCACGCGGTCTGCGACGCCCGGTTCCTCGACGACCTCACCGAGGCCTCCGCGAACCTCGGAGACCAGGCCCCGGACCTCCTGGTGTACGGCGGCGACGGTCCCGACGACCTCGCCGCGCGGATCGCCGGACCCCGGGCCGACGGGACGCCCGCGGACTTCACCGCGGTGCCCACCGCCGCCGACGACGCCTGCATGATCGCCTACACCTCCGGCACGACCGGCGACCCCAAGGGCTGCGTCCACTTCCACCGGGACGTCCTCGCCGTCGCGGACACCTACTCCGCCCACATCCTCCGGCCCGTGCCGGACGACCTCTTCGTCGGCAGCCCGCCCTTCGCGTTCACCTTCGGCCTCGGCGGACTCCTGATCTTCCCGCTGCGGGCCGGGGCCGCCACGATCCTCCTCGAACGCCCGCGCCCCGAGGCCCTCCTGGACGCCGTCAGCGAACGGGGCGCCACGATCGTGTTCACCGCACCCACCGCCTACCGCACCATGCTCACGCGGATCGGTGACCGTGACCTGTCCTCGCTGCGCCGGTGCGTCTCCGCAGGGGAACACCTGCCCGCCGCCACGTGGCGGGCCTGGTACGAGGCCACCGGTATCCGGATGCTCGACGGCATCGGCGCGACGGAGATGCTGCACATCTTCGTCTCCGCCACGGACGAACACATGCGCCCCGGCTCCACCGGGCGCCCCGTACCCGGATTCGAGGCCCGGATCCTCGACGACCAGGGGCGGCCCGTCCCCGACGGGGAGCCCGGGCACCTCGCGGTCCGGGGCCCGGTCGGCTGCCGCTACCTGGCCGACGACCGCCAGCGCGAGTACGTCCGCCACGGCTGGAACCACACGGGGGACACGTACGTGCGGGACGAGGACGGCTACTTCTGGTACCGGGCCCGGAGCGACGACATGATCGTCTCCGCCGGGTACAACATCGCTCCCGCCGAGGTGGAGGAGGCCCTGCTGACCTCGCCCGAGGTCGAGGAGGCGGCCGTGGTCGGCGCCCACGACCCGGACCGGGGCCTGGTGGTCCACGCCCACGTGGTCCCGCGCCGGGGAGCACCCCGGACGCCGCCCTGGCCGACCGGCTCAAGGAACACGTGCGCGCACGCATCGCGCCCTACAAGACCCCGCGCGCCATCGTCTTCCGCACCGCGCTGCCCCGCACCGCCACCGGCAAACTCCAGCGCTTCCGGCTCCGGGAGGGCGCCGCCGACGAGGAGTGAGGCGCGTCCCCGGGAGGGCGCCGTCCGGGCACCCGGGGGCGCGTTCCCACCCCGGCGAACGGACACGGAAGCCCGGCGAACAGGAAGGCAGACGATGCGTATCGCGTGTATCGGGGCGGGCCCGGCCGGGCTCTACTTCGCGGCCCTGGCCCGACAGCTGGACCACACCCACGACATCACCGTCTACGAACGCAACGCCCTCGACGACGCCTTCGGGTTCGGGGTGGTGCTCTCCGACGAGACCCTCGACGGGATCGAACACGCCGACCCGGCCGTCTACGGGGCCATGGCCTCCGAGTTCGCCCGCTGGGACGACATCGACGTCCACCACCGCGGCACCGTCACCACCTCCGGCGGGCACGGCTTCGCCGCCATCGGCCGCCGCCGACTCCTCGGGATCCTGCGCGCCCGTTGCGCCGAGCTCGGGGTCCGGGTCCTCGGCCGCACCGAGGCCCCACCCGCCGCCGAGCTGGCAGCCACCCACGACCTGGTCGTCGCTGCCGACGGGGTCAACAGCCACACCCGGTCCGCCCACCCCACGGCCTTCGGCACCGAGCTCCAACGGCACCGCAACCGCTTCATGTGGCTCGGCACCGACCTCGTCTTCGACGCCTTCAACTTCCACGTCCTGGAGACGCCGCACGGGGTCATGCAGCTGCACTGCTACCCGTACTCCACCGACTCCAGCACCTTCATCGTCGAGATGGCCGAGGACGTGTGGCGCGGGGCCGGGTTCCTCGACCGCGACCTGGCGCCGGGGAAAGCGACCTCGCGGCGATCGCCCGGTGCGAGGACCTCTTCGCCGAGGTGCTGCGCGGGCACCGCCTCCGCCCCCACCACTCCCGCTGGCAGCGATTCACCACCGTGCGCAACCGCACCTGGCGCCATGGCAACATCGTCCTTGTCGGGGACGCCGCGCACACCGCCCACTTCTCCATCGGTTCCGGCACCAAACTGGCCATGGAGGACGCGCTCGCCCTCGCCGCGTGCCTGAGGGAACAGCCCACCGTCGAGGCGGCACTCGGTGCCTACGAGGACGAGCGCCGTCCCGTCGTGGCCAGTACCCAGCGCGCCGCCCGGGCCAGCCTGGAGTGGTTCGAGGACATCGCCCGGCACGTCGACGCGGAACCGCTCCAGTTCGCCTTCGACCTGCTCACCCGCAGCCGTCGCGTCACCTACGACAACCTGCGCCTGCGCGACCCCGGGTTCGTCGCGCGCGTGGACCGGTGGTTCGCCGGTGAGGTCGCGGCGGAACGCGCTCCGGAGGGCGGCGCGGCGACAGCGGAGACCATCCCCGCCGAACCCGCGCCACGACCGCCCATGTTCCATCCCTTCCGGCTGGGGCCCCTGGAACTGGACAACCGGGTGGTCGTCTCGGCCATGGACATGTACTCCGCCACGGACGGCCTTCCCGGCGACTTCCACCTCGTTCACCTGGGCGGCAAGGCCCTGGGCGGGGCCGGGCTGGTCATGACCGAGATGGTCTGCGTGTCCGCCGACGCCCGCATCACCCCCGGCTGCGCGGGCCTGTACACGCCCGCACACGAGGCCGCCTGGCGCCGCGTCACCGAGTTCGTGCACACCCACAGCGCGGCCAGGATCGGCGTGCAGCTCGGCCACGCCGGACGCAAGGGCTCCACCCGCCTCATGTGGGAGGGCATCGACCAACCCCTGCACGCCGGGAACTGGCCCCTGGTCGCCCCCTCACCGCTGCCCTACCGGGACGGGGTGAACCAGGTCCCGCGGGAACTCGACCCCGCCGCCATGGCCGCGATCCGCGACGACTTCGTCTCCGCCGCCCGCTCCGCCGACCGCGCCGGGTTCGACCTCCTCGAACTCCACTGCGCCCACGGCTACCTGCTCTCCTCCTTCCTGTCCCCGGTCACCAACCACCGCGCCGACCACTACGGGGAGACCTGACCGGACGGCTCCGCTACCCCCTGGAGGTCCTGGCCGCGGTCCGCGCCGCGTGGCCCGACCACAAGGCCCTCACCGTCCGGATCTCCGCCACCGACTGGGTCGGGGACGGCACCACCGCCGACGACTCCGTCCGTATCGCCCGAGCCCTGGTCGAGGCGGGCGCGGACGCCATCGACGTCTCCACGGGCCAGGTCACCCCGGACGAGCGCCCCGCCTTCGGCCGCAGCTACCAGGTGCCCTTCGCCGAACGCATCCGCCGCGAACTCGGTGTGCCGGTCATCGCGGTCGGCGCCCTCTCCTCCCACGACGACGTCAACTCCACGGTCCTCGCGGGCCGGGCCGACCTCTGCGCCCTGGCCCGCCCCCACCTGTACGACCCCCAGTGGACCCTGCACGCCGCCGCTGATCAGGGCTACTCCGGACCGGGGGCCACCTGGCCCGTCCCCTTCAGACCGGGCAGCCGCAGGCCGCCCACCGGCCGGACCGACGGGCCCCGCCCCCGACTCGACCTGCTACGTTCCTCCGAGACAACGACCACCCGGCACCGGCGGTGGCGCCCGGACGCCCCCGGGACGGACCCGGCCCCGAACGACGGAGGACCACGGTGACGACGACGCCCTACGGTGAGCACCCCAGCCAGATCGTCCACCGCTGGGACCCGCGCCGCACCGAGGGTCCCGCCCCCGTGGCGGTGCTCCTGCACGGCGGCTGGTGGCGCGACCTGCACGACGCCCACCTGATGGACCCGATCGCCCGCGACCTCGCCGACTCCGGGTGGGCGGTGTGGAACGTCGAGTACCGGCGCACCGGCGCGGACGGAGGCGGCTGGCCGCAGACCCGCGACGACGTCGCCCGCGCCCTCGACCTCCTCGCGGAGACGGCGGAACACGACCCGGGGTTGGACACCTCCCGGGTGGTGTCGATCGGCCACTCGGCCGGGGGACACCTCGCCCTGATGACGGCCGCCGACTCGCCGGTGACCTCCGTGGTGCCCATCGCGCCCATCACCGACCTGCGCCGCTGCGCCGAGGCCGAGCTGGGGAGGGCGCCGTCGCTCCCTTCCTCGGACCCGACCCCGGGCCCGCGCTCTACGCCGAGTCCTCTCCCCTGCACCGGGTTCCGTTCGGAGTGCCGCAGCTGTTGGTCCACGGTGACGCGGACCAGCGGGTGCCGGTCGAGCACAGCCGGGACTACGTGGCCGCGGCCCGCGCCGCCGGGGAGACCGTTGACTACCGGGAGGTCCCGGGCATCGACCACTTCGCCGTCATCGACCCCGAACGCGCCGCCTGGCGCCAGGTGCGCGACGCGCTCGCGCACGGCTGGGGCTGACCGCCGCACCCCCGGGCACGACGGAGGGCGGCGCCCGGCCGGAACCGGACGCCGCCCCGTGTCAGGGAAGCTAGTTCCTGGTGCCGTCGCCCTCGGTGCCGCCGCTCTGGCCACCCCGCCAGCGGTCGGCCACCGTGTCGAAGATCTGCCCGCCGGCGCGCCCCGCGCCGCCCGCCACGTCACGGATGGTCTTCACCAGCGGGTCGGAGGAACGGCTCCAGCCCTCCCGGTAGGAGTTGGCCGCGCCGCTCGCCTCCTCGGAGACACTGGCGTCCTTGTCGGAGGCGCGGCGCGGGTACTGGCCGTCCAGGATCCGCTGGTACTCACCGCTCTCGGTCCACCGGTGGAGCTCGGCCACCCGGACCACCGCGAACGGGTGGCTCTGCGGAAGGGTGGTCATCAGCTTGAGCACGCTGTCCACGGCGTCGCCGCCGCCCTCGTACTCGCGAGCCTGCTCCATGAACGCGTCGGGGTTCATCTGGGACAGGTTCGACCCACCGGCCAGCTTCATCAGGGCACTCTTGGCGGCCTCGGGGTTCTGGCAGGTCAGAAGCCCGGCGCGGTCGCTGGAGAGCTCCGACTTGCGCTGCCACTCCCGCAGGCCCGCGAGGATCGCCTGGATCGCGATGGCGCCCAGCGGAATCCACATGATCTTGGTGGAGAGCCACACCAGCAGGAGGAGGATGGTGCGGTACACGGAGTGCCCGCTCAGCACGTGACCGACCTCGTGGCCGATGACGAACCGCTTCTCCTCGGCGTTGAAGAGGTCGAACAGACCGGTCGTCATGACGATGAACGGCTTCTTGCGGCCGATCGCCATGGCGTTGGGCTGGGGTCCATCTTCACGTAGAGCTCGGGCACCTCGTCCAGGTCCAGGACGTAGGCGGCGTCGCGGAGGTAGTCGTGCAGCTCCGGGAACTGGGTGGGGCTGACCCGCACCGCGCTGGAGAGGAACATCAGGCGGAGCGAGCGCTCGTTGATCCGCCCGAACAGTGACTTGACGAGGGTGTCGAAGCCGGACAGCGAACGCAGCGCTACCAGGGCGCCGCGGTCGGCGGGGTGCTCGTAGGCACGCGGGGAGATATCGGTGAGCCGGACGCGTACGCGGTCTGGTGAGTTGGCCATAACGGCATGCTATGCGGCACGATGCCCGTTGGCCACGGTTCGGAGCCATCGAGATATGACGTGATTCGCGAGTGTTTCACGAACCCCGAGGGAAGCAGGGCGCCCCGCTCCTTGTTCCTGGTGTTGCCAGGACCTTCACGCCCGCGATCCGTCGGGGTCGGTTAATCTCGGTTGGCCGAAACCGGCAAGACGGCAGCGAACGGAGCGCACAGTGACACACCAGGCCACCGGCGGCTCCCAGGGAGGGAGCCCACCCGTGAGACGGGACGGCTCCGCGCCGACCCGGGTCGGCATCATGGGCGGCACCTTCGACCCCATCCACCACGGGCACCTCGTCGCCGCGAGTGAGGTCGCCCACCTCTTCGGCCTCGACGAGGTCGTCTTCGTGCCCACCGGGCAACCCTGGCAGAAGGACCTCGACAAGGTCACGCCCTCCGAGGACCGCTACCTCATGACGGTCATCGCGACCGCCGAGAACCCCCAGTTCAGGGTCGACCGCGTCGAGATCGACCGTTCCGGCCCCACCTACACCCTCGACACCCTCCGCCAGATGCGCGCCGCCTACGGCCCCGACGTGGAACTCTTCTTCATCACCGGGGCCGACGCGCTGGGCGCCATTCTGAGCTGGCACAACGTCGACGAACTCTTCGACCTCGCACATTTCGTAGGCTGTAACCGGCCCGGACACCACCTCAGCGACACCGGCCTGCCCGAGGGCAAGGTCTCCCTGGTGGAGGTCCCCGCGCTCGCCATCTCGTCCACTGAGTGCCGCGAACGCGTACGCAAGGGCGAACCCATCTGGTACCTCGTGCCCGACGGCATCGTCCGCTACATCCACAAGACCGGGCTCTACCTGGAGTCCTGACCGCGCCACGCGGACCCGCACCCCGAACAAGTAAGGCAGCAGGCACAACGTGACAGCCACCGACAGGGCCCTGGAACTCGTCAAGGTCGCCGCAGAGGCCGCCTCCGACAAGCTCGCCCAGGAGATCATCGCCTACGACGTCAGCGAACAGCTCGTCATTACCGAGGCCTTCGTCCTGTGCTCGGCGCCCAACGACCGTCAGGTCCGCGCCATCGTCGACGAGATCGAGGACCAGCTCCGCATCCAGTCCGGCGCCAAGCCGGTCCGCCGCGAGGGCGAGCGCGACGGCCGCTGGGTCCTCCTGGACTACGCCGACATCGTCGTCCACGTCCAGCACGAGGAGGAGCGCGGCTACTACGGTCTCGAACGCCTCTGGAAGGACTGCCCGGAGATCGAACTCCCGGAGAGCGCCCGGGGCGCCGAGCGCACCCCGCTGGACGAGCTGTGACCTCCGAGGCCGCCCAGACGTCGAACTAGAGAGACACACCACGTGAGTGACGCCCCTCGTGTGCTGTTCTGGCGGCACGGACGCACCGCCTGGAACGTCGAGAAGCGCTTCCAGGGACAGACCGACATCGACCTCGACCCGGTCGGCCACGCACAGGCCGAGCGGGCCGGTCGGCTGCTCGCCACACTGACGCCCGACCTCATCGTCGCGTCCGACCTCAGGCGCGCGGCGGACACCGCCGGGTACCTCTCCCGCTCCTCCGGACTCCCCGTGGAGTACGACAAGGGGCTTCGGGAGCGCTTCGGCGGTTCCTGGGAGGGGCAGACGTCCTCCGAGCTCGCCGCGCGCTGGCCCGTGGAACACCCCCGGATGGACATCCCCGACGGGGAGCACATCTCCGACGTGGGGGACCGCATGCACGCGGCCATCCACCGGGGCATCGACCGGACCCCGCCCGGGGGGCTGCTGGTCATCGTCAGCCACGGGGCGGCCCTGAGGATCGGCATCACCCGTATGCTCGGCGTCCCCGACGAGCAGCGCGAGATCCTCGGCCCGCTCAGCAACGCCTGCTGGTCCGTGCTCCAGACCCGGGGGACACCTGGCGCCTCATGGAACACAACGCCGCCAGCCTTCCCGAGCCCGTGGTGCTCAGCGACGACGCCTGATCCGTTTAGACGAACCGCGCATCTTCCGCTAAGGTTCAGGGAGTCGGAGGGGCACACGCCTCCACGACTCCCACACGGGGCTATGGCGCAGTTGGTAGCGCGCCTCCATGGCATGGAGGAGGTCTGGGGTTCGAATCCCCATAGCTCCACTCGTATCAGGGCGGCCCTGCTCACGCGATCACGCGCGAGCAGGGCCGCCTTCGTCGTTCCCGTGGGCCCGATCATGTCGTGGCCGCGCACCGAACCGCCGACGCGGGCCTCCCCGGAACTCGGGGGCTCAGCCCCCGACGGTGTCCAGGAAGGCCCGGGTCTCCTCGACGAACCGGTCGTGTGCCTCCAGCTGCGCCCAGTGCCCGCACTCCGGGACCGTGACGAGCCGGGCGTCCGGCATCAGCTCGGCGGCCCGCCGGGAACCCCGGAGCGGCACGATCGGGTCCCTCTCGCCGTGGAAGAAGAGCGTGGGGGTGCTGATCTCCCCGACCACGGGCAGGAGGTCGTTGCGCATCCCGTGGGGGCCGAGGTTGGCCTGGTTGTAGCGGAGGTATCCCAGCGAGGCGCCGGGACGGCGCCCTCGCGGCGGAACTCTGCCACGACCTCGGGCGGCATCGTCGACACGTCGTGGACCACCGCGCGCAGGGCCAGGCCGACGAACCGGTTGGCCAGGGCCGAGAACCGGAGCAGGAGCGGGTCGGGCATCCGTGCGGCCCACCAGGCGGCTCTGTGTGTGAACCGGTTCCCGACACGGTCCCCCAGCCCGCCCGGGGCGATCAGGACCAGCGCCCGGACCCGGTCCGGGTGACGCCGGGCCAGGTTCAGGGCCACGTCACCTCCCATCGAGACGCCCGCGACCACGGCCCTCTCCACTCCGAGCCCGCTCAGGAGCCGGGACAGGAAGTCGGCCTGCGCCGCCGGTCCGCCCAGCGGCTCGATTCCCACGGTGCCGCCGAACCCGGGCAGATCCGGCGCGATCACGCTGTGGTCGGAGCCGAACTCCGTGAACATCCGGTACCAGGAGATCGCCGCGTTGTCGTTGCTGCCGCCGTGGACCAGCAGGAGGGGCGGGGCGTCGGCCGATCCACCGCGGAGGACACGGACCCGGCCGCCGTCGAGGTCGAGGTACTCGGAACGGGCACCGTGCGGGAGGAGGGTCATGGTCGGCTCCAGAGGGCTTCGAGGTCGTCGGCGGGGCGCGCGAAGCACACCTTGCCGGGCGTGGTGTCGGTGGTCTCGGCGACCGCCGCGCGCGACCAGTTCGCCCATGCCGTGGTCGGACCATGGTCCGTCCAGCCTTGATGACCAGATTCGTCTATCTGGTCATGCTAGGCCGGAGGGTCGGGAAGTCAACGCCTTCAGGGGTTCCCGGGAGACCGCCCGGCGGGGCGGTCTCCCACGGGATCAGGCCGAGGCCACCTCCTCGTCGCGGCCCTCCACGTCCGCGATGTGCAGCGCGGAGACGAGGTCCCGGTACAGCTCGTCCTCCTCCAGGAGCCGCGCGTGCGTGCCCTGCGCGCGGATGCCCCCGTCCTCCAGCAGCAGGATGCGGTCGGCATGGATCACCGTGGACAGCCGGTGCGCGATGGTCACCACCGCGGCACGGTCGGCGTGCCCGCGCACGCTGCGGGTGATGGCCGCCTCGGTGATCGCGTCCACCTGTGAGGTGGCCTCGTCGAGGAGCAGCACGTCCGGGGACCCGAGCAGGGCGCGGGCCAGGGCGATGCGCTGGCGCTGGCCTCCGGAGATCGAACCGGCGTCCAACGGGGTGTCCAACCCCTCCTCCAGAGCGGCGACCTTGTCGGTCAGCAGCACCTCGTCCAGAACCCGCCGAACGTCCTCCTCCGACGCCTCCGGGTTGGTGAACAGCAGGTTCTCGCGGATGGTCCCGGGCACCACCGGGGTGTCCTGCTCGACGTAGGCGAAGTGCCCGCGCACCTGTTGGGGGGACAGTTCCCGGTACGGCGTGCCGTTGACGGTGATCCGGCCCTCCTCCGGCTCCAGGAACCGCAGGAGCAGGGACAGGACGGTGGTCTTGCCCGCCCCGGAGGGGCCGACGATCGCGGTGTGCCCGCGCCGGGGGATGGTCATGTCGATCCGCTCCAGCGCGGCGGCGGCTCCGGGCGCGTAGCGGGCGGTGACACCGCGCAGCTCCAGCAGCGGGCTCCCGTGACCGTTGCTGGCGGCCGGAGCGCTCCCGGAGGGGGCCTCGGCGGTGGGTTCGAGCGGGATGGCCTCCACCTCCCGGATGCGCTTGGCGGCGGCGATGCCCGACTGGAGGGTGGTCACGCTCTGGGAGAGCTCCATGACCGGATTCATCAGCGTGAAGGCGTAGAGCAGGAACGCGACCAGCGTGGAGACCGCGATCTCCCCGGAGGCCACCCGCGTCGCGCCCACGCCGAGGATGGCGATGATCGCCAGCTGGACCCCGCCGAAGGCGATGGTCCAGGCCACGGCCTCGCGTCGGACCGAACGGATGCCGTACCGGGTCGCGTCCTCCGCGTGTTCGAGGATCTGCGAGCCCAGGCGCTCCTCGGCCCTGCTCACCTTCACCGTGCGGATCGCGCGGAGGGAGCCGTCGAGGACCCCGCCCATGAGCCCGAGGGAGTTCTGCGCCTTCTCCTGGGCCCTGGCGATGGCGGGCATCAGGGTGAGGAACAGGACCGTGACGACGACCACCGCGACGACGGTGACGCTCAGCAGGACGAGGTCCAGGACGCCCATCATGATCAGTGTGCCCACCATGAGGACACTGCCGTTGACCAGGCTGATGATGCTGCTGGAGGCGGCCTCCTTGAGGAGGACGGTGTCCGAGGTGGCCCGGGTGACGAGCTCGCCGGAGGGGCGCTTGGACATCGGGAACAGCGCGGCTCGGAAGTAGCGGCGCACGAGGGAGGTGCGCGCCTCCAGGACGACCTTCTCCGCGACGGTGCCGAGCACGATCCAGTGCCACAGACCGGTCACCAGGCCGACGCAGAACAGGCTCAGCAGGATCGCGATGGGCATCGCGAGGCTGCCCGAGTCGGAGATGGTGTCCAGCACGAGCTTGACCACCATCGGGTTGGCCAGCTCCAGGGCCGAGCCGAACAGGGCGAGGACCAGGCCCAGGAGGAGCTTGTTCCGGTGGGGGCGGACGAAGGACCAGAGCACCCGCAGCTGGGCGAAGCGGGGCTCCGGCATGGGTCTGGGGTCGGGTGGGGCCGGTGCTGCCGGTGGATGATCAGTCATGGATGAAATTAGGTCATAGGCGACCGATTATTGTCAACAGATTACCGACGCCCCTACTATGAGGGCATGGTGAAGAGCGATCCCTCCGAGGAAGAGACCAGAACCCGTGCACGGACCCGCCGGGCGATCCTCGACGCCGCCGTCGACGTGCTGGGTGAGAACCGTGCCGCGCCGCTGTCCCACGTGGCCACGCGGGCCGGGGTGGCCCGGAGCACGCTCCAGCGCTACTTCCCCGAACGCGCCGACCTCGTCGCCGCCCTGGGCGACTACGCCAGTGAACTGGCCAACGAGGCCACCGAACGCGCCCGCCCCACGGAGGGCACCGCCATCGAGGCCTTCTCCCGCCTCGTGTCCGAGTACTTCGCGCTCCAGAAGATCTCCATGCTCTCCTTCGGCGGAGACGACCCGTCGCAGGAGCGGGAAGAGGAGGAGTGCGGACCCAGCGACCTCGCCTTCTACGAGGTCGTCGAGCGCGGGCACGAGGACGGCACCATCGACCCCCGGATCACGCCGCTGTGGGCGCAGCAGCTCCTGTGGTCCACGCTCTACGGGGGTGGCTGTACGTGAGCTCGGCGAGGGTCCCCGCCTTCGAGGCCCACAACATGTGCGTGCTGTCGCTGGTCAAGGCGGTCTCGCGGGAGAGGCAGGGCTGACCGGGCGGGCGGGGCCCGGCCGCCGGTGGAGTCACAGGTAGAGGCCGGTGCCCCGGTCCGGAGCCTCGTTCGCGATCGCGTGGACGTCCCGCTCCCGCAGGATGACGTAGCGCTCGCCGTTCAGCTCGACCTCACCCTGCTCCTCGGGGTCGAAGAGCACGCGGTCGCCGGTCTTCACGTGGCGCGCGCCGGTCCCGGCGCCGCGCACCTCGCCCCACGCCAGCCGGGTCGCCAGCTTCACCGTGTCCGGGATGACCAGACCCGCGCTGCTGCGCCGCTCACTCTTGTCCGGGACCGTCTTCACGAGGAGGCGGTCGTGGAGCATCTGGATTTCAAGCTTTGATTCGGCCACCTCCCCAGAGTATTCGGCCCGTCCGTGAGCGGACCCCGCGCACCGGGACACCGGACGTCCACCCCGGGTTTGACCCTGGTCCCACCCACCCTTGACTTCCTGTAGAGTTGAGGAGTGCCGAGCGGGGAAACCGTCCGGCCTACCAGGGGCTATGGCGCAGTTGGTAGCGCGCCTCCATGGCATGGAGGAGGTCTGGGGTTCGAATCCCCATAGCTCCACGAGCAGGACCCGCGTGGTCGGTTGCCCAGCAACCCGCCCGCGGGTCCTTCTGTTTTGCCGGGGACGATCCGAGCTCACGACCTCCGAAACGACTCGGCTGGTGCGTGAAGGCGCTCGTCGGCTCGTCGCGTCGTTTCCCGGAGGACGCCCGAAGCCCCGCCGCGCACTCGCACACCCCCGTCGCCCCCGCTCGCCGGAGGCGCTCCTCCGCGGCTGAGGGAGGCTGGTCGTCCTCCCACGCGGCCACGCCGGGTGGGAGGACGCTCACGCGGCCAGCCCTGCTCCCGGTCGGTGGACCGGCGTCCCTTTACATCCCCCGAAAGTGCTTCCGGCAGCGCTCCCTCCCTTTCGGGGTTCCACTTCTGTTGAGGGTTATCACCCTGAACATCCTCCATGACGAGCTCAACCCTCTACAGATGGTTCAAAGATACGGTTGAAGCGGAGGTGTGCGAATGAGAATTCTCGTGACCGGGGCGAGCGGTCATGTCGGCCGGCTGGTGGTGGAAGGGCTGGAGGGCGTCGAGGTCCGGGCGCTCTCGCGGCGGATCCGTGCGGACCTTCCCGTGGGCGTCGAGGGCGTGGTCGGTGATCTCTCCCGGCCGGAGAGTCTGGAAGGGGTCTTCGAAGGGGTGGACCGGGTCTATCTCTTTCCCGTCCCGGACACGGCTGAGCGCGTGGTGGACATGGCGCGTGCGGCGGGTGTCTCGAGAGTGGTGACACTGTCCTCCGATGCCGTCACCCACGGGTTCGACACCGACTTCCACCTTCCGGTGGAGAGGGCGGCGGAGGCCTCGGGATTGGAGTGGACGCACGTGCGTCCGGGAGAGTTCGCGTTGAACCGGCTCTGGCTGTGGGGACCTTCCATCAGGGGGCGGCGGGTGGTCAGGGACCCGCTGCCGGAGGAGGCCTGGTACCCCGTGCACGAGCGGGACATCGCGGATGTCGCGGTGGCCTCACTGGTGGGGGAGGGGCACACGGGGCGCGCGTACACCCTGAACGGCCCCGCTCTGATGAGCCGCAGGGAACAGGTCGCCGCGATCTCGGAGGCGATCGGAGAGCCGGTGCGCTTCGAGGTGGTCGACCCCCACACGGCGAGAGAGGACTACCTGGCGCAGGGCGGGTTCGCCGCCGACAACGCTGACTTCCTGCTGGGCTTCGAGGACTACTCCGGAGGCGAGTCGGACCCCGGGGGCAGGAGGTCCACCAGGCGGAGGCGGTGCCGACCTCGATGGACGCCATCGGGCGGCCCGCGCGCACCTTCCGGCAGTGGGCGCGTGACCACGCGGCGGACTTCAGGTAGTCGCCCAGGCGAAGAGGCAGCCGAGCCAGACCAGGCTGACAGCGATCGCCGCTCGCTGGACGAGGCCCGTCCGGGGTGCGTCCCTCTCCCACAGGTGGCCGAAGGCGCCGGCGGCCACCGCCGACACGGCGGCGACGATCCCCGACCCCACCCTCCAGGCCGGGTCGTCGAGCCCGAACACCGCGATGAACGGGACCCCCGGCAGCAGCAGGAACACCACCATGCCCGCCCAGTCGTGCGTCTGGTGTTGTGCGGAGTACTCCTCCGGCGTGGTGTCGGGGGTGCCGGGCGGGTAGCCCCGCATCGGGTCCATGCGAAACGCTCCCGAGGCCACGAGGCCCAACCCCAGGGCTCCCACGCCGAGGGCCAGGGCCGTGCTGCCGGTGGCGCCGGGCAGGGCGAGGGCCCCCGCCGTGACCAGCAGCCCGCAGAGGAGGAAGTTGGCCGTCTGGACCCACCCGCGCGGGCCCAGCACGAGTGCGCTCACGGGGTGTCTGACCGGGTGGTATCCGGGTCGTGTGAGACCGTCCAGCAGGAAGACGGCGACGAACAGCCAGGAACCGGCGGCTCCGGACCACAGGAGTGGGGTCATGGGGGGACTCCGAACCTAGACCGTGGCCGGATTCTAGTCCGGGGTCGGGCGCGAGGGAATCATGCAACCCGGGGTTGCTCTCCGGGTCACGCATGTGCAACGCTGGAGTTGCACAAGGGAGGCTCGTATGGACAGGATCGAACGGCGGATCGACATCGACGCCAGCGCGGAGCGGGTCTGGGACCTCGTCTCGCGGCCCGGCTGGTTCATCAACGACGGTCGCGTGGTCGACCACCGGATCGACGAGGTCGAGGATGGCGTGCACCTGGTGCACGACCCCACGCACGGTGAGTTCCTGGTGCGCACGGAGAAGCTCGACCCACCGCACCACGCCGTGTTCAGCTGGCTCGGCAGGGTGGACGACAAGCAGTCCACCCGGGTGGAGATCTGGGTGCGCGAGCGCCCGGGCGGGGTGACGCTCACGGTCGTGGAGAGCGGATTCGAGACGCTGGGCCTGGCCGAGGCCGAACTGCGCGACCACGTCGCCGGGCAGATCGAGGGCTGGGAGATCGAGCTCGCCGCCGCGCGCGGCCTGCTCGATCCGGTCACCGTCGAGCGGACCGTGCACGTGGACGCCAGCCCGGAACGGGTCTGGGCGGCGGTGACGACACCGGAGCACTTCGCGGCCTGGTACGCCTTCGACGGGGCTGACTTCGAGGCGCGCGAGGGGGCGCCGATGGAACTGCGCTGGGCCGAGCACGGAACGTTCCGGGGCCGGGTCGTCGAGGTGGAGGCCCCCGCCGGTTCGCCTACCGGATCGCCATGGAGCCCGAGACCGACCCCGGCACGGACGACAGCACCCTGGTGACCTTCGAGGTCAGGGCCTCGGGCGCGGGGAGCCTGCTCACGGTCACACAGGTCGGGTTCGATGCCCTGGCCGAGCGCTTCGGTGACGCCGCGGGCAACGCCTCGGCCGAACTCGAGGGGTGGAACAGCGGGTTCACCACCCTCGCGGGCCACCTCTCCGCCACACGGGGGAGATGAGGCGCCGTGGACACCACACTGCCCCCGTCTTCGCCGCTCTGGGCGACGACACCCGGTGGAGCATCCTGGTCCGGCTCGGATGGGAGCCCGCCTCCGCGTCGGAACTGGCCCGGGAACTGCCCGTGTCCCGACAGGCGATCGTGAAGCACCTGGAGGTCCTGCGCACGGTGGGGCTGGTGCGTACCAGACGCAGTGGTCGCTCGATCGTTCACGAGGTGGAGGGTGCCCGCCTGGACGAGGTCGGGCGCAACCTGCGCGGCATCGCCGCCGCGTGGGACCGCAGGCTGGAGGGGATCAGGTCGATCGCGGAGGAGAGGGGCTGAACGGCTCCTCGGAGCCGCCGCGCTGGCCGATGAAGGAGAGGAGGGCCGGATCGTCCGAGGTGATGCGGTCCACCTCGGTGCCGCCGTCGCAGGTGAGCATCGACACGGTCACCGTGGCGTCGCCGCGTTCCACCACCCGCCACAGAGCGCCGTGCTCCTCCCAGCGGAGCAGGGCGGCGACCTGCGGGTTCTCTGCGGAGTGCACGGAAGCTTCCTCCCCGGAGGTGACGACACCGACACCTCCAGGGTACGAGGGCGGCTCCCAGACGGGGCGAACCGTCCCGCCGACGGTGGCGCGCCCGAGAGCCGAGCAGCGGGCGGGACGGCGCCCGGCCGGGACTCCCGGCCGGGCGCCGTCAGGGTCCCGGCGAGCACCCGTCGGCGGGACCGAACCCGCTTAGGAGGGGAGCGAGTAGAAGGTCAGCACCGCGGCGTGGTCGGTGGTCCACTCGTTGTCGGCGTGCTCCGGTACCGGGGCGGGGTCCCCGACGACCAGGTCCCGCGAGTCCCGGACCGTGAGATCTCCCGCGTGGTAGACGAAGTCGATCCGGTCCTGCGGCTCCTCGCGGCCCGTGGACCCCTCGTGGAACGGGTACAGCGGCGACCAGGTGAGCCCCGGGGCGCTCACGGGATCCGGGTGGGCCACCCGGTAGGAGTCGGTGAACCCGGCCTCGGTCGGCAGCACCGAGGTCGGCCAGGGCACGTCCGCGTACCCGCAGTTCCTCTCCCGCAGCTCCTCCGTCCAGTCCAGGTGCGAGGGAGCGTTGAAGTCACCCACGAGCAGCACGGGGATTTCGTCGGCCGCTTCCACCTGGTCGGACATCGCGGCGAGGGTGTCGGTGATCTGCGGGGTGCGCCCGGACTCCGCCTCGCGCTCCAGGACCCGGTCCACGTCCATGCCGTCGAAACAGAAGTCGTAGGGGCCGTAGGGGGTGTACCCCAGGTGCACGTTCCAGAGGTTGACCTGGGACTCCTCGCCGTCGAGCGCGATCCGCACCCCGCCGGAGGCGTTGACCTCGCCGTACTCCTCGGCGATCGGGTACCTGCTGATCACCCCGAGGCTCCCCGAACCCTGCCAGTGGTGCCAGCCGAGGGCCTCGGCCAACCGGGCCGCGTGCGTGCCCTGCGTCTCCTGGAGCCCGACGACGTCGGCGCCGCTCTCCAGCAGGAACCGCAGCTGCTTCTCGTGGTACCCGTTGATCCGAGTACCGCCGTGCTAGGTGTTGAGGCTCATCACGCCCACCTCGTCGACCAGCGGCTGGTCGTGGCGGCGCACGGGGATGATGACGTCCAGGCGCGCGGAGGAGCCGTCCTCGCCGGTGGCCTCCACGGTCACGCGGGCTGAGGAACGGTCGGCGCGGGAGACACCCGCCGGGGTCTCCCGGTGAACCGAGGCGCGCGGGGTGCCCGAGAGCGTCCCGTCGGAGGAGACCTCGACCCAGCCGTCACCGCCCACCTTGGTGAACCCGGTGGCCCCGCCCGAGACCAGGCCGCCGAGCCTCGCCTCGTAGGCCTGGCCCTGGCGGGCGTTGTGCAGTGTGGCCTCCTCGACGGGGAAGGAGACCGGGCCGTCGGCCGACAGCCGCACCTCGACCGGTTCGGCCAGCCACTCGTAGCCGTCGCGTGCCAGGAAGTAGGCCGTGTAGGTGCCCGGCTCCAGGGAGTCGACGGGCAGGCGCACGCTCCCTCGGCCTCGGGCACGTACTCCCAGACGAGGGAGGGCGCCACGTACTCCTCGTCCACGGGACCCCCGCCGGAGGAGCGGTACAGCCCGATCCAGTTGGCGGCGTGCGGATCGGGGGTGGTGTAGGCGAAGGTGAGGTCCTCGCCCTCGGTCGGGCTCAGGGTGCCCTGCGGGGCGGCGGACACGGGGTGGGCGCCCAGCGCCAACAGGAGTGCGGTGAGCACAGTCGGGATCAGGAAACGGACACGCATCCGGGGAAGCCTCTCGTTCGGGGGATGTCCAGACTCAAGCCACCATCCGGTACCCCGGAAACGGGCATGTCCAACATGGGGGGACCTCGGCTGAAGGCCGGATGAACTCCGACCGGCGCCGGAGCTCCCCGGTGTGGGGCGCCTGACACGGTCGATGTTCCCGGCACCGCCCGACATCCGTTAGAATCGAACCGTCGCCGCAAGGCACACGGGGCTATGGCGCAGTTGGTAGCGCGCCTCCATGGCATGGAGGAGGTCTGGGGTTCGAATCCCCATAGCTCCACTCCACTCCGGAACGATCCTGCTCGGGGGACTTTGTCCTCCTCGCCGGGTCGTTTCGTCGTTCTTCTGGGGGCGACCCCCAGGCCCCCGGTGGGGCTTCGCCCCGCGGGTCCGCTCTCCGAACGATCCTGCTCGGGGGACTTTGTCCTCCTCGCCGGGTCGTTTCGTCGTTTCGTCCGGGGGCCGCGTGGCCGGGACCGTCGCGGGTCCCCGCGTTCCTAGACTGGGCGGATGGACCACGACCCCGCCGACGAGACCAGCCCCGTCATCCAGGTGCTGGACAAGATCCGTGCCGAGGTCGCCGGGCTCACCGGAGGCCGGGTGGCCGACTACATCCCCGAACTCGCGCATGTCGACCCTGACCTGTTCGGGATCGCCGCGATCAGCGCGCACGGCCGCTCCTACTGCGTGGGGAGTCCGAACTTCCCTTCACCATCCAGTCGATCTCCAAGCCCTTCGTGTACGCGATCGCCGTGGAGCAGCTCGGCCTGGACGTGGTGCACGAACACGTCGGCGCCGAACCCAGCGGGGAGCCCTTCAACGCGATCAGCCTGGACGAGCACGGCCGCCCCGAGAACCCGATGATCAACGCGGGCGCCATCGTGACCACCTCCCTGGTGGAGAGCGCGGACCCGGCTCGGCGCTTCGAGCGCGTCCGGTCGGTGCTGTCGTCCTTCGCTGGGCGTGAGCTGGACGTGGACGAGGACGTGTACCACTCCGAGGCCGAGACCGGACACCGCAACCGCGCCCTCGGATACCTGAGCCTGGCCGGAGGCGTCCTGGTGGGCCGGGTCGAGGACGCGGTCCAGGACTACTTCCGCCAGTGCTCCCTCAGCGTCACCGTGCGGGACCTGGCGGTCATGGCCGCGACCCTCGCGGTCGGCGGGGTCAACCCGGTGACCGAGGAGCGGGTGGTCTCCCAGCGCACCGCCCGGCACACCCTGTCGATCATGTCCAGCTGCGGCATGTACGACCGCGCGGGGGAGTGGGGGCTGCGGGTGGGCATCCCCGCCAAGAGCGGGGTGAGCGGCGGCATCCTCGCGGCCGCCCCCGGCGCGTTCGGGGTGGGCGTCTTCAGCCCTCCGCTGGACGACGCGGGCAACAGCGTGCGCGGGGTGGCGGCGCTGGAGCGACTCTCCGACGACTACGACCTGCACATGCTCCAGACACCGTCGGAGCCGCCGTCCCCGATGCACAGCGTGACCAGGGAGGGGAACCGGCTCGATGTGCGGCTGCGGGGCGAGATCGACTTCCTCGCCGCCGAGCAGATCGTGTCCCGGCTGGAGGAGGCGATCGACGACGCGCGGGTGAGCTCGGTGAGCGTGGCCCTGGAGCGGGTGTCCGGGCTGAGCGACGCGGCCCGGTCGCTGCTGGCCGCCGAACTCTCCGAGCTGGCCGACGCCGGAGTCGAGGCCACCGTCAGCGACCCCAGGGGCGTCCGCCGCGCCTGAGGGACGGGCGGCACGCCCTTGACGAGAGGCCGCGCTCGGCACATAATCAACGTGTTGGTTGATTAACTGGAAGGTTGAACAGGCAGATGGCGCACGATCCGCTCAGTCTGACGTTCGCCGCGTTGGCGGACCCGACCCGTCGGGCGATCCTCGCCCGGCTCGCGGAGGGCGAGGCCACGGTCAACACCCTGGCGGAGCCGTTCGACATCAGCCTCCAGGCGGTCTCCCGGCACCTGAAGGTCCTGGAACGGGCCGGGCTCATCACCCGGGGACGCGACGCCCAGTGGCGCCCCTGTCGTTTGGAGTCCGCGCCGTTGGAGC
Organism: Nocardiopsis eucommiae; assembly: GCA_018388625.1. Taxonomy (GTDB): domain Bacteria; phylum Actinomycetota; class Actinomycetes; order Streptosporangiales; family Streptosporangiaceae; genus Nocardiopsis; species Nocardiopsis eucommiae. Next base: position 1,493,186 of record CP074402.1, read on the forward strand.
AGGTCAACGAGTGGGTGGACCGTTACAGGGGCCACTGGGAGGGGCGCTTCGCCCGCCTGGACGAGGAACTTCGCAGGATGCGGAGCAGCACCGAAGGAGAGCAGAGCCATGAGTGACCTCAGTGTCGTCGCCGAACCGGGTCGTCAGGACATCGTGATGACCCGCACCTTCGACGCCCCGCGAGACGTCGTCTTCCGTGCCATGACCGACCCCGCGCTCCTCCCGAAGTGGTGGGGGCTCAGGGAGACCGAGACGGTCGTCGACCGGTTCGACTTCCGCTCCCAGGGCAACTGGCGGATCGTCGAGCGCGACGCGGACGGGCAGGAGTACGGCTTCCACGGCGTCATCCACGATGTCAGCGCACCCGAGAGCTACACCCAGACCTTCGAGTTCGAGGGCATGCCCGGGCACGTCCTGATGGAGACCCACCGCCTGGAGGAGGTCGACGGAGGTACGAGGTACACCTCCACCGCGGTCTTCCAGAGCGTGGAGGACCGGGACGGCATGCTCGCCTCCGGCATGGAGACCGGCGCCGGGCAGTCCATGGACCAGCTGGAGGAACTGGTCCGCTCCCTGGTCTGAACCACGGGCACTCGGGGCCCGGCCTGCGGGCGGGCCCCGAACCGGGCCTGTGGACGGCGCCGAACCTGTCGTCACCGGCGGGTACTGTCGATCCGTGGCAGATCTCCCCGACGTACCCACCCTGCTCGGCGCGGCCGTCAAGTCCCTGGGCGGCAGCAGCCGAGAGGGTCAGCAGACCATGGCCGGCGCCGTCGCCGAGGCGGTCGAAGAACGTGAACACCTGGTGGTCCAAGCCGGTACCGGTACCGGTAAGTCCCTGGCGTACCTCGTGCCCGCGATCAGACACGCGATGGCGACACGGACCACGGTGGTCGTCTCCACCGCCACCATCGCGCTCCAGAACCAGCTGATCGACCGCGACCTGCCGCGCCTGGCCGCCGCCCTGGCGCCGCTGCTGCCCCGTGAACCCACCTTCGCGGTGCTCAAGGGGCGACGCAACTACCTGTGCCGCAACCGCATGCAGACCGCGTCGGAGGAGGAGGCCGAGGGCAGCGAGCTCTTCGACGCCCGCCAGCTCTCCTCCCTGGGCCGCCAGGTCGCCCGCGTGCACGAGTGGGCCGAGGAGACCCTCACCGGGGACCGCGACGAACTCGTGCCCGGCGTGAGCGACCTGGCCTGGCGTCAGGTGTCCGTGGGAGGGAACGAGTGCATGGGCGCCCGCGTGTGCTCCTTCGGTCAGGAGTGCTTCGCGGAGTTCGCCCGCGAGGCCACCACCGGGGTCGACGTGGTGGTCACCAACCACGCCATGCTCTCCATCGACATGTCGCAGGGTTACCACATCCTGCCCGAGCACAACACGATCATGATCGACGAGGCGCACGAGCTGGTGGACCGTGCCACCTCCGTGGCCACCGGAAGCCTCACCGAGCGCACCGTGACCACCGCCGCCAAACGCGCCGCCCGCCTGGTCGAGCCGGGGATCAGCGAACGCCTCAGCGAGTGCGCGGACGGACTGGCGCTGATGTTCACCGAGGTGCCCGAGGGGCGCCTCGACCACATCGACGAGGGGCTCGCCGGTGCCGTGGCGGCGGCACGGGACGCCTCCGCCGCCTGTATCGCCGCGATCGGCCCCTCACTGGGCGAACTCGACCCGGACACCGCCTCCGACCGGCGCCTGGCCCTGGCGGCGCTCTCCGAGGTCCGCGAGGCGGCCGAGCGGGTCCTGGAGTCCTTCGAGCCGCCGCTCCGCGACCGCACCGAGATCGTCTGGCTCACCAAGGTCCCCGCGCGTCCGCCGACACTCAACGTCGCGCCGCTCGGCGTGGGCGGCCTGCTCAGGGAGAAGCTCTTCGGTGACCGCACCGTGGTGCTCACCTCCGCCACGCTCACCCTGGGCGGCGACTTCACGGCCCTGGCCCGGCAGTGGGGGCTCGGCCGCGAGGTCACCCAGGAGGCCGCGGAACGCGCCGCCCGCGGCGCCGGAGCGGTGGAGGAGGCCCCGGCCGGTCCCGCGGACCCGGACACCGAAACCGGGGCGGACACCGACGAGGACGGCCCGCACCGCGCGGCCGGGGAACCGCGCTGGCGCGGCCTGGACGTCGGATCGCCCTTCGACCACGGCCGCAGCGGTATCCTCTACGTCGCCCGCCACCTGCCCAAACCCGGTCGCGACGGGCTCTCCGAGGCCTACCTCGACGAGATCGCGGAGCTCATCGAGGCCTCCGACGGCCGTGCCCTGGGCCTGTTCTCCTCGATGCGCGCCGCCCAGCAGGCCGCCGAGGAACTGCACGAGCGCCTGGACCAGCCGATCCTGTGCCAGGGGAGGACTCCACCGGGCAGCTGGTCCGCCGTTTCTCCGAGGAGGAGCGGTCCTGCCTGTTCGGGACCCTGTCCCTCTGGCAGGGGTGGACGTGCCGGGCCCCTCGCTCCAGTTGGTGATCGTCGACCGCATCCCCTTCCCGCGCCCCGACGACCCGCTCGCCTCGGCCCGCCAGAGAGCGGTCTCCGCGCACGGGGGCAACGGCTTCCTCTCGGTGTCGGCCACGCACGCGGCGCTGCTGCTCGCCCAGGGGACGGGGCGTCTGCTGCGCTCCACCGACGACCGGGGCGTGATCGCCGTCCTGGACCCGCGCCTGGCCACCGCCGGGTACGGGGGTTCCTGCGGGCTTCCCTGCCGCCCTACTGGGGGACGGCCGACCCCGAGGTCGCGCGTTCGGCCCTGCGCCGTCTGGCCGAGAAGGCCGGGGCGGCGCGGGACGAGTCCGCCGCCTGAACGTGTCCGTGACACGACGGCGGCCGGGCGCCCCTGGGGTGCCCGGCCGTTGCCGTGGTCGCTGTCGAGCCGGGGGCCGACGGCCCGCGCCCGTGCGCCGCCCGTGTCGTCCCGGTGTCGCGCGGGGTCAGCCCCGCGTGCGGTAACCGAAGAGCCGGATCGCGTACCCGGGGAGTCGTCCTCCGGCTCCTGGATCTGCCAGCGGTCGTCGTGTTCGCCAACCAGCAGCTCGTTCCACATCATGTCGATGAGTTTGAGCCGGGACACCACCGAGGCCTCGGGGTCGAGCACGATCGCGTAGGCGTGGTCGGTGAGCCGCTGGGTCACCATGCCCACGGACTGGCCGTCCCAGATCGCCGGGACGGTGGCGTGGCCGATCTCGACCCCGCACAACCGCAGCTGCTCGACCTCCTCGTCGAGGGCCTCCGCGGCCAGGGCGCCGTCGAGCCGCAGCGCGTCCTCCAGCTCGTCACGGTCCTCGTCGGCACGCAGGTAGGCGTGGTAGGTGCGGTAGCCGCACGGGCGGCACTTGCGCCAGACCACGCAGCGGGCCAGTCCGTAGGCGGACTGCGCCTCACCGACACTCTGGTGGTCGCTCACCTCGCGAACCATGCCGCATTCGCAACACAAGGCAGTGAGATCCTGCTTCATCGGAGTCCCCCTCCCAGGCGAGTATGCGACGGATGGAGGCCGTTAGGGAACCCGTTCGGCAAGGAAGTCGCGGCAAGGACTCGTCATCAATGCCCAAAATGACCGAGTGACGGGTTTCGGACGTGCTCAGAGGGGGTGTGGACGTGGCCGGTCTCACGCGGGGGCGGTATGCTCCGCCCGCACCGGTCGAGGGTTCACTCGTCCATGGACAGACCGCGCTTGTTGCGCGCGGTCCAGTCCCGCATCCGCTGCGGATAACCCACGATCTGCACGTCGTACGCGGGCGTGGCCAGGTCGCTCGCCACCTTGCGGATCACGTCTGGGGAGCCGCAGCGCCGCCGGATCCACTCCCCGTCCGTGGCGACGGCGACCGCCGTGGCCCGTGTGGCGAAGGTTTCGGGCTCCACGAAGAACTCGACCCCCACCCGGCTCTTGGCGAAGTCGATCAGCGCCTTGATGTCCGAATCCTCGGCGGCGCGGTCGAAGCGGGCCTTGCCCTTGCGGTTGGCCTTACGGAGTCCGAACCGGTCTCGCCATCCCATCGGCGCTCATGTCTCCCTCGTGCCGCCCTGTACCAGCCGTCCGCTGTACACCCCCGAGTCTATCGGCCGTGATCCGCCACAGGCCGAGCCGGAGTGCCTCCCCACACCGGGTTCACGCGTTCTCCAGACAGCTCTGTCACCACGCTGCTACGTTCTGTTCGCACATGCCACTGGGGGAGACACCATGACGATGTGGACATGGGTGGGGAGACCGGACGTCAACTCCGCGCCGCCGGACAGGACGAACTCGCCGAAGCCGTCACCGAGCTGCCCGTACTCAGCGAAGCGGGAGACGCGGTCAAGGTGGAGGCGCTGGCCAGGTCGGCCATGCGCACCGCCCGCCGCCTCGTCGCCGAGGCCGGGAAGTCCGACAACCCCGCGCCCACGGCGGTTCCGGCCTCGGTCCCGGGGGTGTTCGGCCCGCCGACCCTGTTCTTCCTGGCGCACTGGCCGCTCGCCGTGCGCGTGGGATCCCTGGCGGAGGGTCGGCGCGCCCTGGAACAGGCCAGGGCCGTCGTGGAGGACGAACCCGCGCCGAACCAGTACGGGCCGCTGGCCGTCTCCGCCCTGGAGACACTGGTCCGCTGTCACGCCAACATCGACGCCAGGGGCACCACCGACCAGCGCCGCGAACTCCTCTCCGCCCGCCGCCTGTCCGGCTGGGAGGCCACCCCGGCCTGGCCCGCCTTCACCCTGGCCCGCGTCCACCTCCTCATCGACGAGGGGCAGGCCGACCGCGCCGAGGCGGAGCTGCGCCGCTACGACCACACCGCCACCGGCCCCGCCGTGCTCGGCGCGGAGGGTGTTTTCGCCCTCGTCAGGGCCCTGCGCCACCAGGACAAGCACACCGACGCCCTGGACGCCCTGGACCGGATGGAGGCCGAGCTCGAGCTGGGCGGACGGGGCGGCGACGGTTCCGCCGTCAACCCGCGCCGCGCCGCCCTGCTGCGGATGATCCGCTTCGAGCGCGCCCGGCTGCTGTCCTGGCTGGCCCGCCTGGGACTCTGCGACGCCCGCCAGGCCATCGGCCTCCTGCCCACCGTGGAGGAGGCCGAGACCTACCCCAAGCTGCGTTCGGCGTGGGTGGAGTCGGTGGAGAACCTGGTCTGCCAGGGCAGTGTCCGCAACGACTGGCGGCTGGGCGTCCGGGTGACCACCTGGTCCCGCTACTTCGAGCGGGTGGGGGCGCCCCGCCGTGGCGCCGAGCTCGCCCTGGCCGCCTCCCGGCTGGCCAGCGGTCGGGGCGCACGGTGGGTGGCCGAGTGCTCCGCGCAGCGCGCCGAGCGCCTCATCCGGGAGCTCGGTGCCGCCGAGGAGATCACCGGTGACCTGGTGGAGGTGCGATCGATGGTGCGGGGGTTGGAGGCCGCCCACCCCTGGCCCCTCCGGCGGCATCCTCGACTTCCTCCGGGCACAGAAGGCCGAGGAGGTCAACCCCGAGCAGCAGGCGGAGCAGGTGAACGTGGCGCTCATGGAGCGCCCGCACGACTCCGCGCTGCTGAGCGCGCTCGGACAGGTGGGCCGCACCCTGATGCTCTCCGACGTGGCCACCGAACCCCAGTGGCGCCACGTCCGTGAACAGCCGGGAGACCAGCGCGCCGCCCTGTCGCTCCTGGAGACGCTTCTGCACGACAACGACACGGCCGGGGTGCGCGACCTCGTCCGCACTCTGGCGGCCGGGGCGCTCGTACGCGAACACGCGTCGCGGGTGGAGTCACCGCCGGTTCCGGACCGCCCTCAGGCGGGGGACCGGAGGCCGGTCACGGAGCTGCGGGAACCGGAGACGGCCCAGGACCGCCCGCGTGCGGACGACGCAGCGTGGGTTCCGGTGCGACCCCAGGTGGTGGAGCCCCAGCCGGTCCCGGACCACCCGACCGTCCGGGAGACGCGCGAGGCCGCGGGGGCCGTGCGGTTCGGGGCCGGCGGCTGAGCGCACCCACTGGTGCCACCGGGGACAGGGGTGCTCAACAGGGCAGGAGTGAACGGCCCGCCGGGTAGGTGAGGGCCGCTGGGGGAGCTCGGCCGGACGGCCACTGGCGAGCACGGTGACCCGGCCGGGACGGTCGGCGGCCGGGGCGGTCGCGTTCTCCTGACCGCTCCCCTCGGCCGCGCCCACCCTGCGCAGGGTCTGGGCGGCCACCGCCCGGGCCGCGGTGAACAGTTCCGCCCTGCCGGAGAGGGCCCGGGAGATCTCCTCGTCCACCAGGTCGTAGTGCGTGCAGCCCAGCACCACCCCCGGACCTCCGGTGGGGTGAGGGAGGCGGCGTACGCCACGGCGGCGCCGATCCGCGCGGGGTCCGCGGACTCCACCGCCTCGGCCAGGCCCAGGCAGGCGACCGGGGTCACCGCCACGTCCCGGGCGAAGGTCACCACGAGTCGCTGCTGGTAGTCGCTGCGGGTGGTGGCCTCGGTGGACCACACCGCGATGGGGGTCCCGGCGGCGGCCGCGGGTTTGATGGCCGGGACGGTCCCGATCACCGGGACGTCCGGTTCCAGTTCGGTGCGCAGCCGGTTCAGACCGTGCACCGACGCCGTGTTGCACGGCACCACCACGGCGTCCAGGGAACCGGCCGCGTCCAGGGCGGCACGGGCCCCGGCCAGGGCCCGGTCGATCACCTGTTCCGGGGTACGGGGCCCCCACGGCATGTGGTCCGGGTCCATGGACAGGTACAGGTCGGCGTCGGGCCGTGCCGCGTGCAGGGCCGAGGCCGTGGACAGCATGCCGATACCGGAGTCAACGAGAGCGATGCGCACGGAACCGCATCCTATGCGGACCGTCCGGTAACACTCACATCACCCCAGGTGACAGCGGCGTCGTCGCCTCCGGTCCCCCCGCGCCTCCCGGCCTCCGCGCCCCCACCCGCACCCTTCGCCGCCCGAGAGTGGGTAAGACACGTACCGAAATGGGGTGGCCGTGGACCGATACCGCTAGGTAGAACTGAGGGGATCGGCCTGCCCCGGCACGCCACCACCGGTCCTGGCCGACCCAAGCTGTGCGTCGTCAACAGTCAGGGGAACCCGGTATGACTCCGAAACAGCCCGGTACGACATCCGATCCCGGCCCCCGGTCCCCACGGGGGCCGTCGGCGGGTACGGGGCTCGCGGACCACGTCGCGGCGGTCGAACGGCTGCGGAGCGACTACCGGGCCCTCCCCGAGGGCGCCCCCGTGCGGCTGGCCAAACCGACCTCCAACCTGTTCCGGTTCCGTGAGCGGTCCTCCGCCCCGGCCCTGGACGTGTCGGCCTTCTCCGGGGTCATCGCCATCGACCCCGTCGAGCGCCTGGCCGACGTCGGCGGCATGACCACCTACGAGGAACTGGTGGCGGCCACCCTCCCGCACGGCCTCATGCCCACGGTCGTGCCGCAGCTGCGCACCATCACCGTGGGCGGGGCGGTCACCGGGTTGGGGATCGAGTCCTCCTCCTTCCACAACGGCCTCCCGCACGAGGCGGTCCAGGAGATGGAGATCCTCACCGGCTCCGGCGAGGTCGTCACGGCGACCCGGGACAACGAGCACAGCGACCTGTTCCACGGCTTCCCCAACTCCTACGGCACGCTCGGGTACGCACTGCGCCTGCGGGTGGAGCTCGACCCCGTCTCCCCTACGTGCACCTGCGCCACCTGCGGTTCCACGACTCCTCGACGGCGATGGACGCGCTCGCCCGGATCTGCGCCGACGGCTCCCACGAGGGGCGGCCCGTGGACTTCGTGGACGGGGTGGTGTTCGGCCCCGACGAGCTGTACGTGACCCTGGCCCGCTTCACCGACCACGCGCCCTGGACCAGCGACTACACCGGAAACGACGTCTACTACCGCTCGATCGCGCGCTACGCCGACCCCGAGGACGGCTCCACCGGGCCCGGCGACTACCTCACCGTGCACGACTACCTCTGGCGCTGGGACACCGACTGGTTCTGGTGCTCCCGCGCCTTCGGCACCCAGAACCGGTTCCTGCGCCCGTTCTGGCCGCGCTCCCTCAAGCGCTCCGACGTCTACCGCAGGCTGGTGGCCTGGGACCGGCGCACCGGATTCTCCCGTCTCCTGAACCACTACCGGGGCCGCCCGCGTCAGGAGCCCCTCATCCAGGACATCGAGGTGGGGGTGGAGCGCGGCGCGGAGTTCCTGGACTTCTACCACGCGGAGATCGGCATGACCCCCCTGTGGATGTGCCCGCTCCGGCTCCGTGAGCCCCGCCGCGAGGGACTCTCCGAGGACGAGCACGTCTGGCCGCTCTACCCCTGGAGAACGACCGCCTGTACGTGAACTTCGGCTTCTGGGGGCTGGTGGACACCCGGCCCGGCCAGGGCGGGGCCCACCACAACCGCAGGGTCGAGGAGGAGGTCACCCGGCTGGGCGGCCACAAGTCCCTGTACTCGGACTCCTTCTATTCGGAGGAGGACTTCTGGGCCCTCTACAACGGCACCGACTACGAGGACCTCAAGGAGGCCTACGACCCGCGAGGCCGTCTCCTGGACCTGTACGCCAAGTGCGTACGCAACCGCTGAACCCACCGCCGAGTTGACAGCACCACCGGGCGGCGACCTGTGGGCAGGGGCCGCGTACGGAAGGGAAGGACATGAGCATGCGGCTTGCAGAGATCTTCGAGCGTGTCGTCGGACCCGACGCGCCCATCCGGTTCACCGCCTACGACGGCAGCTCGGCGGGGGACCCGGACAGCGAGGTCACGGTGAACGTGCGGACCCCGGTGGCCGTCAACTACCTGGCCCAGTCGCCCAACGCGGTGGGGCTGACACGTGCCTACGTCTCCGGCCACCTGGAGCTGGAGGGCGACATGTACACCGCGCTGAGACACATGGCGGACTTCACCTTCGCGGAGGGCGTCAACGTGACCCCCGGGACCTCCTCGCCATCGTGGGCTCGGTGGGGTGGGTGAAGTTCGTGAACAGGGTGGCGCCGCCGCCCCAGGAGATGCGGAGGGGCACCCTGCTCGGGCGGGGGATTCGGCACTCCAAGAAGCGCGACGCCGAGGTCATCCACCACCACTACGACGTCTCCAACGAGTTCTACGAGACGGTCCTCGGCCCGTCGATGACCTACACCTGTGCGGTCTTCGACGAGGAGGACGGCGCCCTGGACCGGGTGGGCGACTTCGACGGGGCCCTGGAGAGCGCGCAGTTCCGCAAGTACGACCTGGTCTCGCGCAAGCTGGGCCTGGAGAAGGGCATGCGGCTGCTCGACGTCGGCTGCGGATGGGGCGGCATGGTGCGCCACGCCGCTCGTGAGCACGGGGTCAGGGCGGTCGGCGTGACCCTGTCCAAGGAACAGGCCGAGTGGGGCGCGAAGAGGATCGCTCAGGAGGGCCTGACCGGGCTGGCCGAGATCCGGCACATGGACTACCGGGACGTCCCGGACGGCAGCTTCGACCGGATCAGCTCGATCGGGCTGACCGAGCACATCGGGGCCCGGAACCTGGACCCCTACTTCGCCTCGCTCAACGCCAAGCTGGTGCCCGGCGGTCGGCTGTTGAACCACTGCATCACCCGTCCCAGCAACAACCTCAAGCCCATGAACACCAAGGGCGTCATCAACAGGTACGTCTTCCCCGACGGCGAGCTGGAGGGCCCCGGGCAGATCCAGACCGCCATGAACGACGCCGGCTTCGAGATCCGTCACCAGGAGAACCTGCGCGAGCACTACGCGCTGACCCTGCGCCACTGGGGCGCCAACCTGGAGCGCGACTGGGACCGGGCCGTCGCCGAGGTGGGGAGGGCACCGCCCGCGTGTGGCGCCTCTACATGGCCGGGTGCGTCCTGGGCTTCGAGCGGAACGTCGTGCAGCTCCACCAGATCCTGGGGGTCAAGCTCGACGGCACCGAAGCGCACATGCCGCTGCGGCCGAACTTCTGACCGAGCCCACGTCGGCCCACCACGGCCGTCCACCGGGATCGCCGCTCCATGGGCCGTCCCGGGCGGGGGCGTTCGCGTTGCGCGGACACCCCCGCACCCAGCCTCCGCCTGCGCCATGGAACGGCGTCGACGCGGCATCATGGAGCCGTCAGATCCAGCAGCCGTGAAGGGACCCACACCGTGTCCTCCGACGACAACGCGCCCCAGGGCGCCCCGACACCCGACCACGACCTGCCGGAGCACGTCAGGGAGACCGCGATCGCGCTGATCAGCGCCTACGCGGATCACAACCGCGAGGAGCTGGACCGGGTCATCCCCGGGCGGCGGACGACGTCGAGGACGTCCTGTCCGAGCTCAGGGTGATCGCGGCCTTCCTCGGCCGCCGCGTCCAGGAGACCGGAGTCGTGTGGAAACCCGCCGACTCGCGGGAGGCGGTGGCGCGCACCGTCGCGGAGATGCTCCCGCCGGAGCTGGAGTTCGCCGTGTCCACCGCGTGGGAGGCCCACTCGATCGGTGAGGAGGAGACGGCCGAGCGCCTCGCGCAGGGCGACCGCATGGTGTTCGCCCACATGCTCGCCGCCTTCTGCGCGGCGGTCGGGCTCGCCGTCTACAAACGCGCCGAACTCGTCTCGACCCTGCGCCAGGTGACCGGTCTCAGCGACTGACGGTGACCCGCACGACCGGGAGGAAACACCGGCCGGAACCGCCTGCCTAACAGGTCAGACACAAGTCGCAGTGGTTTACTTCACAAGATGTCGTTCTTTACGTAGGTTTCCTACCAACCCTCAGGGGACCCTCGAAAGAAACGGGAGGCGAGCCGATGGCCCGCAGACGAGTACACGAGTACGTCACCCTTCCCGCGGCCACACTGACCCTGGTGCTCGCGGCGACGGCCTGCGGGGGCGGTGGCGGCGGCGGGGACACCGACTCCCTCCAGGTGTGGATCATGGAGGGAACCAACCCGGACGCCAGCGCCTTCTTCGACGCGGTCAACGAGACCTACACCGAGCAGACCGGGATCGACGTCGAGGTCGAGTTCGTGCCCTGGGCCGACGCCCAGAACAAGATCTCCACGGCCATCGCGGGTGGCACCGTGCCCGACGTCGTCGAGCTGGGCACCACCTTCACTCCGGAGTTCGCCGACGCCGGGGCCCTGCACGACCTGTCGGGGTACGTCGACGACCCCTCCCGGTTCCAGCAGGAGATGTACTCGATGGGCGTCGTGGACGACGCCGCGTACGGGGTGCCCTGGTACGCGTCGATCCGCTCGATCATCTACCGCAAGGACATCTTCGAGGAGCACGGCCACGAGGAGCCGACCAGCTGGGAGGAGCTGCGCGAGACCGCCACGGAGCTCGCCGAGGCCGAGGACGGCATGATCGGCTTCCCGGTGCCCGGCCAGGCCCAGTACTCGGTCATGCCGTGGGTGTGGGGCGGCGGCGGTGAGGTCGCGGTCCAGGAGTCCGACGGCACCTGGACCTCCACGATCAACTCCCCGGAGGGTCGCGCGGGGGTCGAGTTCTTCACCAACCTCTCCCTGGAGGACGGCCTGTCCACCACGGGCGCGGTCAACTGGAACGAGATCGACGTCATGGAGTCCCTCGCTGACGAGGACGCCGTCATGGCCATCTCCAACAGCTCCAACCCCAAGGCCATCATCGAGTCCAACCCCGACCTGGAGGGCAAGCTCGGCGCGTTCGTGCTTCCCGGCCAGGAGGAGGGCTACATGGACTCCTTCGCCGGTGGCTCCCTGCTGTCGGTGTTCGAGGGGACCGGCAACGAGGAGGCCGGTTGGGAGTACGTCGACCTCCTCACCCAGGGTGAGTACTTCGACCGCTGGGGCGAGGAGAGCGGCTTCTTCCCGGCCGGTGTCGCGGAGATCGAGGCCTACGCCGAGTCCGGTGACCCGCTGGTCGAACCGTTCGCCGTCCAGCTCCTGGAAGCGGGCAAGAGCACCCCGGCCGTCCCCGCCTGGTCGCAGGTGGAGGCCGAGGGGATCATCGTCGGCATGCAGCAGGACATCCTCAACGGCGAAGCGACCGTGGAGGAGGCCACCGACCGCGCCGCCGAGTCCATCGAGACCATCCTCAACGAGGGAAACTAGTTGCCACCCGCCACACCGGTCCGGCCGCCCGACGGCCGCCGACGCGCGCCGCTCCTGGGTATGAGGGGGCGGCGCGCCCTCCTGCCCTGGGCCCTGCTGGTGCCCCCGCTCGGGGTCATCGGCGTACTGCTGCTGTTCCCCATCGGCCGGATCGTGTGGCTGTCCTTCCGGGACTTCAAGCTGCGCAACCTGGTCTCGGGGGACTCGGACTTCGTCGGGCTGGGCAACTACGTCAGCCTGCTCACCGACCCGTACCTGTGGCGCGTCGTCCTGGTCAACACGGTCGTGTTCGCCGTGGTCGCGGTGGTCACGACCGTCGTGCTGGGCACGCTCGTCGCCCTGCTGCTGGCCAACCTGAAGCCCGTGACGCGGGTCGTCGTGGTCTCCTGCGTGATGGTGGCTTGGGCGATGCCCGCCGTCAGCGGCACCTACGTGTGGATCTGGATCTTCGACGTGGACCAGGGGTCGTGGCGCAGGCCCTGAAATCCCTGGGCCTGATCGAACCCTCCGGCTACAACTGGTTCGCCGACCGCTTCTGGTTCTACGCGATCGTGACGCTCAACATCGTGCACAGCGGGTTCCCGTTCGTGGCGGTTACGGTCCTGGCCGGGCTGCTCACCGTCCCCAAGGAACTGCACGAGGCGGCCCGGATCGACGGCGCCGGCGCGTGGAAGCGCTTCTGGCACGTCACCTTCCCGACGCTGCGTCCGGTGTTCGCGGTGGTGACTGTGCTCTCCACCATCTGGGACTTCAAGGTGTTCGCGCAGATCTACCTGATGCCCGGGGGTGACGTCGGCGGCTCCCAGATGCTCAACCTGGGTGTGTGGGCCTACGTGCGGTCCTTCGGGCAGAACGACTTCGGCATGGGTTCGGCCATCGCGGCCCTGCTCACACTGCTCCTGCTGGGGATCACCGTCGTCTACCTGCGCGCGCTGTTCCGGGAAGAGGAGCTGAGATGACGCGAATCCCGCCCGGACGAGGAGGTCCCTTGGAGACGCACACCCCCGACACGTCTTCCGGAGCGTGGGAGGCACGGGTCCGGGCCTCCCGGCGCCGGGGCGGCACGCTCCGGGTCTGGCGCACGGTCGGCAAGGCCGCCGGGGTGAGCGTGCTCCTGTTCTTCACGCTGTTCCCGGTCTACTTCATGCTGATGAGCGCGTTCTCGGACAGCACGACCTCCGGGACCGGTGCGCTGCTGCCGACCTCGTTCACGCTCGACAACTTCGTGTACGTCATGACCGAGGGCAACTTCGGCCGGTACCTGCGCAACTCGCTGACCGTCGCCGGGATCACCGTGGCCTTCGCCTGCGTGCTGTCGATGCTGGCGGCCGTGGCGGTGGCGCGTTTCCGCTTCCGGTTCCGCACCGCCGTGCTGGTGATGATCCTGATCGTGCAGATGGTGCCCCTGGAGGCGCTGGTCATCCCGCTGTTCATCCAGGTGCGCGACCTCCAGATGCTCAACACGGTGATCGGGCTGAGCATCGTCTACGTGGCGCTGTCCCTGCCCCTGGCGGTGTGGATGATGCGCGGCTTCGTGGCGGCGGTCCCCAAGGAGGTGGAGGAGGCCGCCTACATCGACGGCGCGACCTGGCCGCAGATGTTCTGGAAGGTGCTGTTCCCGCTGGTGGCCCCGGGGCTGGTGGCCACGGCGATCTTCTCGTTCATCGTCGCCTGGAACGAGTTCGTGCTGGCGTTCACCTTCATGACGCAGAGCACGAACTACACGGTCGCCGTGGGCCTGCGCCAGTTCTTCGGCCAGTACGCCAACGACTGGGGCCACGTGATGGCGGCCTCGACGATCATCACCATTCCGGTGATGGTGTTCTTCATCCTCGTCCAGCGATGGATGGTCTCCGGCCTGGTCCAGGGTGCCGTCAAGGGCTAGCCGCGAGGACCGCGGAGGATGGTCGCCCCGTGAGGGCGCGGTGCCCCGGTCGGACGACCGGGGCACCGTCTCCTAGGCGTCGCGCAGTTCGCGCTTGAGGATCTTGCCGGTGGAGGTCATCGGCAGCTCCGTGCGAAACTCGACGTGGCGCGGGTACTTGTACGCGGCCAGCCGCTCGCGGGCGAACGCGACCAGGTCCTCGACGGAGGTCTCGGCGCCCTCCTGGAGGATCACGAACGCCTTGACCTCCTCCCCGTGGCTCTCGTGCGGCACGCCCACCACGGCGGCCAGGCTGACCGCCGGGTGGGTCATCAGCACCTCCTCGACCTCGCGGGGGTACACGTTGAAGCCGCCACGGATGATCATGTCCTTGGAACGGTCGATGATGAAGTAGAAGCCGTCCCCGTCGCGGCGGGCGATGTCCCCGGTGCGGAACCACCCGTCCCTGATCACCTCGGCGTTCACCTCGGGGCGGTGGTGATAGCCCTTCATCACCAGGTGTCCCCGGACCGCGATCTCCCCGACCGGGTCCCGGTCACCCTCCCCGACCACCTCGTTCCACTCGGGGTCGATCAGCTTCATCTCCACACCCCAGACCGGGCGGCCGATGGAGCCGGTCTTGGCGCCGGTGGCGGGGTTGTTGAAGGAGGCCACGGGGAGGTCTCGGACAGGCCGTAGCCCTCCTTGATGCCCACGCCGAAGAGCTTGGTGAAGTCCTCGGCCAGCTGACCGGGCAGGGCCGAACCACCGGAGACGGCGTCGACCACGTTCGCGGCGATGCCCTCCAGGTCGTACCGGCCGGGCTCGGCGTTCCGGGCGGCGTTGAGTAGACCCCAGTACATGGTGGGGACCCCGGCGAACCCGGTGACGCCCTCCTTCTGCATGAGCTCCAGCGCCTGGTCCCCGTCGAAGCGCGGCATGAGGACCATGGTGCCGTGGCGGTACAGCGACGCGTTCAGCATCACGGTCTGGCCGAAGATGTGGAAGAGGGGAAGGACGGTCAGGGACACGTCGCGTCCGTCGGGGTGCGCGTTGACCAGGCTGGACGCGACCACCGCGTTCATCATCAGGTTGTGGTGGCTCAGTTCGGCGCCCTTGGGCTTGCCGGTGGTGCCGCTCGTGTAGATGATGACGGCCGTGTCGTCGGCCCCGGACTGCACGGTCTCGAACGTGCCCGGCTGTCCGGCCAACGCCGCCCAGATCGTCTCGGCGCCCTCGATGGTGGACTCGGTGGCCCCGGCGGTGGCGGGCATGTCCACGAAGATCTCGCAGCCCTCCACCTGGTTGAACGCCTCGAAGGAGCGTTGGCCCAGCGGGAGCTCGGGGCTTCCGGTGAAGGCGAAGAGCGCCCTGGCGCCGGAGTCCTCCAGGTGGTAGGCGATCTCACGTGGGGTGAGCAGGACGTTCAGGGGGACGACCACGGCGCCCGCCTTCAGCGCGCCGAAGTACACGAACGGGAAGTACGGAAGGTTGGGGCTGGCCAGCGCCACCCGGTCACCCGGACGGACACCCCGGGAGACGAGCAGGTTGGCCACCTGGTTGGCGATCATGTCGGTGACCGCGTAGTTGAGCCGGGTGTCACCGAAGACCAGGCACTCCTTCTCGGGCGCGGAACGGGCGCCGTCCTCCAGGAGAGCGGACAGGTTGAACATGGGGGCCTCCGCAGACAAGTGAATCCGGACCGGTGAGACGAGAGACAGGGTGTGACCTGAATCGCGTGTTCTGCGCCACTTTGACGGCAGAGTAACAAACCGAGCGGTCGGTGTGGAGGGGCCGAGGGTCCGAAAGACCACCGGTGTCGCGATCACCCTCCGTGAGGACGCCCAGGTTCGAGGTGCGTCCCGGATGGCGGAAATCCGGTCTTCGGCCGGGTACCGCAGCCGCTAACCTGAAGGCAACACACCCAGAACCGGCTAAGGAACACTCAGCGATGACAGCGGTAGACGGCGACCAGACGACGGGCGACACCTACGACGCCCGCGCCCTCCAGGACAAGTGGCAGGCGCGCTGGGCCGCCGAGCTTCCGTTCGAGGCCACCATGGACCCGGGCGACACGCGCCCCCGCTCCTACATCGTCGACATGTTCTCCTACCCCTCCGGTGACCTGCACATGGGCCACGCGGAGGCCTACGCCATCGGTGACGTGATCGGCCGCTACCGCTTCCAGCGCGGCGACAACGTCCTGCACCCGGTCGGCTGGGACTCCTTCGGCCTGCCCGCCGAGAACGCGGCCATCAAGAACAACGACCACCCCTACAAGTGGACGTACGCCAACATCGAGACCCAGGCCTCCTCGATGCGCCGCTACGGCCTGGCCCTGGACTGGTCGCACCGCCTGCACACCAGTGACCCCGAGTACTACAAGTGGAACCAGTGGCTGTTCACCCGCTTCTTCGAGCGGGGGCTGGCCTACCGCAAGGACGGCCTGGTCAACTGGTGTCCGCAGGACCAGACCGTGCTCGCCAACGAGCAGGTCGTACAGGGAAGGTGCGAGCGCTGCGGCGCCGACGTCGAGCGCCGCGCCCTCAACCAGTGGTACTTCAAGATCACGGACTACGCCCAGCGCCTGCTGGACGACATGGACCAGCTGGACAACGGCCGCTGGCCGGACGAGATCCTGGCCATGCAGCGCAACTGGATCGGCCGCTCCAGCGGCGCCGACGTGCACTTCGAGATCGAGGGCCGCGACGAGCCGGTCACCGTCTACACGACCCGCCCGGACACCCTGTACGGCGCCACCTTCTTCGTGGTGGCGGCCGACGCCGACCTGGCCGAGGACCTGTGCGCGCCCGAGCAGCGCGAGGCCTTCGAGGCCTACCGCGCGGACGTCGCCAAGCTCTCCGACATCGAGCGCCAGACCACCGAGCGCCCCAAGACCGGCGTGTTCCTGGGCCGCCACGCGATCAACCCGGTCAACGGCGAGCGCATGCCCGTCTGGGCCGCCGACTACGTGCTGGCCGGATACGGCCACGGCGCGATCATGGCGGTCCCCGCGCACGACCAGCGCGACCTGGACTTCGCCCTCGCGTTCGACCTGCCCGTGCGAGTCGTGGTCGAGACCGGCGAGGCCGACCCCGCGGAGACCGGCGTGGCCACCGCCGGTGAGGGCGTGCT
This sequence comes from Nocardiopsis eucommiae, assembly GCA_018388625.1. Lineage (GTDB taxonomy): Bacteria > Actinomycetota > Actinomycetes > Streptosporangiales > Streptosporangiaceae > Nocardiopsis > Nocardiopsis eucommiae. The sequence continues at coordinate 1,510,144 of CP074402.1, forward strand.
GCGCGACTCCGGCCCGCTGGACGGCCTGACGAAGACCGACGCCATCGAGCGCATCATCGGCATCATGCGCGAGCGCGGCACCGGCGACGCCACGGTCAACTACCGCCTGCGCGACTGGCTGCTGTCCCGCCAGCGCTACTGGGGCACCCCGATCCCGATCATCCACTGCCCCTCGTGCGGTGAGGTGGCCGTCCCCGACGAGCAGCTGCCGGTCACGCTGCCCGACCTCCAGGGCGCCGAGCTGGCCCCCAAGGGCATCTCCCCGCTGGCCGCCGCCAAGGAGTGGCTGCACGTGGACTGCCCGTCCTGCGGCGGTCCGGCCGAGCGCGACACGGACACCATGGACACCTTCGTGGACTCGTCCTGGTACTTCCTGCGTTACGTCTCCTCGCACCTGGACACGGCCCCCTTCGACACCGACGAGGTCAACAAGTGGGGCCCCGTCGACCACTACATCGGCGGCAAGGAGCACGCGACGCTGCACCTGATGTACGCGCGCTTCTTCACCAAGGTCCTGTACGACATGGGCATGCTCGACTTCACCGAGCCCTTCCGCCGCCTCACCAACCAGGGCCAGGTCATCAACGAGGGCCGGGCGATGTCCAAGTCGCTCGGCAACGGTGTGGACCTGGGCAAGGAGATCGACGCCTACGGTGTGGACGCGGTCCGGCTGACCATGCTCTTCGCCTCACCGCCCGAGGAGGACGTCGACTGGGCGGACGTGTCCGTGGTCGCCGCGCAGAAGTTCCTCAACCGCGCCTACCGCGTGATGAGCGAGGCCGGAGCGGCCAGCGCCCCCGGCGCCGACCCGGCCACCGGCGACACCGACCTGCGCCGCTTCACGCACCGCTCCATCGAGCAGATCACGGCGCTGGTCGAGGACAAGCGGTTCAACGTCGCCATCGCCCGCTGCATGGAGCTGGTGTCGGCCGCCCGCAAGGCGATCGACTCGGGCCCCGGCGCCGCCGACCCGGCGGTGCGCGAGGCGGCCGAGTTCGTGGCCGTCGCCCTGTCCCTGTTCGCGCCCTACATCGCGGAGGAGGGCTGGGAGAAGCTGGGCCACAGCGGCTCGGTGGCCGTCGGCAACTGGCCCGAGGCCGACCCGGCGCTGGTGGTCCAGGAGTCCGTCGTCTGCGTGGTGCAGGTGCAGAGCAAGGTTCGCGACAAGTTGTCGGTGTCCCCCGACATCGACCCCGCCGAGCTGGAGCGCCTGGCGCTGGCCTCGGAGAAGGCCCAGGGCTTCATCGGTGACAAGACCGTGCGCAAGGTGATCGTCCGCGCGCCCAAGCTGGTGAACATCGTCGTCGGTTGATCCGTCGCGCGGGGCGGTGGTCGCGGTGGCGACCACCGCCCCCTACCTTGGGCGTGACAACTGATTGGGAGGCGGTGGCCGGGTGGGCTCTGCGACGGGTGCTGGACCACGACCCTGGGTGCGGGCGGCGATCGTGGTGACGGGCGCGGTGGTGGTCTCCGCGGCCGCCGTCGGAGGCGGCCTCTGGATCGCCGGGGGCGACCCGGACCAGCCCGGGGGCGGTGACGCCTACACCGCCGCGCCCCCGTGCGGAGTGGTCCCCGAGGACGCGGTCGCCCAGGCGCTGCCCGGGGCGGTCCTGGAGTCGGACGACGGCGGCCCCCTGGCGGGCGGTGACGGCACCGCGTGCGTGTGGACCACGGCCGGGCTCGGGGGTGACCAGCAGGGGGTCCTGAGGGTGGACCTGACCGCGCGCTTCACCGACGCCTCCGCCGAGCCGACCGTGACCGGTGACGCGTCCGCCGCCCTGGCCCAGGCCGCGCTCGTGCCCCCGCGCGGCGCATCCGTGGTTCTGGGGTCGGGAGCCGAGGCCGAGGTCTGGCGCGGCCAGGTCCCCGGCACCGCAGAGCTCGCCTTCCACACCGACAACCTGCTGGTCCGCGTCTCCTACACCGCCGTGGACGAGGACGACCCGGTGGCCTTCGACCGTGCCGAGGAGACCATCGTGGCCTTCGCCGACCAGCTGGGGGAGGCCCTGTGACCGGCCCGTATCCCGAACCCCGGCACTTCGGTCAGCCGGAGGACCCCGGTGCCGCACCGCCGCAGAGCCGGGGCCTGGCCGTCACCCTGCTCGTCGTCCTGATCGTGGCCGTGCTGGCCCTCGCGGGCTGGCTCGCCTGGTACCTGCTGGGCAACGGCGTGGAAGAGGGCGAGTTCGAGGCCGCGCCCGAGTGCGGGGTCGGCGAGACCGAGGCCCTGGCGGAACTCGTGCCGGGCTACGAGAGCGAGATCGAGGAGACCGTCGGCACCGCCCAGGACGCCTTCGGGACCGGTTGGCAGTGCCGTTGGGCCACCCCCGAGGGTGCGGGCGAGTCCGTGCCCTCCGCCGCCACCCTGGTCATGGTCGCCGCCCCGGCCGAGGGCGGCCAGGAGACCGCCGCCGACACCCTGCGCTCCACGGCGGGAGGGAACGACGCCCAGCCGGTGGACGGCCTGGGCGACGAGGCCCTCTCGTGGGTGGAGGAGGGCGCGTTCGAGGTGGGCTGTGTGGGCGTGCGGGTCTCCAACCTGTACGTCGAGTCCTGCTACACCGCCGCCACCGACTACGACGCGGTGGGGTCCGTGGACGGGGCGGTCGCGGCCGAGGACGCCGAAGTCCTCGCCCGTGCCGTCGTCGAGCGGCTGCCCGCCTCCGGGGACGACCAGGACGACTAGGGCGTGTTCCGCGGATGCTCCCGCCGGTGGCGGCGGAGCGGCCGTCGACGCGCGAGGCGGCCCGGCTTCGTCGCGGTCGCGGAACGCTCCGGCGGCCGGGACTTCCTCGCGGGCGTCCCCGCCCGGGTGATCCGGGCGATAGACCGAGTCCGGCCGGTGGCCCGCGGTCCGGGGACCGCCTAACGCAGACCGCCGAGGAACCGTTCCAGGGCCGGGGTGACGTCGGGTGAGAAGGCGCGGTCCGCGTCGAGGGCGGCGGCGCCGGGGGAGTCGTCGTACTCGCGCAGGATGTGGTCGGCGCCGGGCAGGTCCACCCGCTCGGCACCGTCCATACCGGTCATGAGCCGGTCGATCTCCTCCTCGTTGACCTGGGCGTCCCGGTCGCCCCACAGAACCAGGACCGGGGTGTCCCCGGGCAGCTCCTCGGCCAGCTCGACCGGGTCGAAGGAGTCGATCCACGCCAGGTAGTCCGCGCCGTTCGCGTCGAACAGGCCGGTGGAGTCGGTCTCGGGCAGCTCCGAGCCGGAGCGCACCGCGGCCCGGCCCGCCCGCAGGTCGGAGAGCATCGTCGCGGCGGTCACCTCGCCGACGCCGCCCTGGGCCTCGGCGGTGCGGACCTGCTCGGACAGCTGTCGGTCGATGAGGTCGAGCATGCGCGTGCCGGGCGGGGCGGCCAGCACCAGGGCCGGTTCGGCGTCGAGGACCTCGTGGGCGCGCAGGGCGAACAGGGCGCCCTCGCTGTGGCCCAGGATGACGGTGCGCTCGGGGTCCACCTCGGGCTGGGCGACCAGTTCCGCGTAGGCGGCGGCCATCTGCCGCTCGAAGACCAGGGGTCGACCGGCTGGTCGAGGGCCTCCTCCTCGGCTTCGCTCATGGCGTCCGGGTCGGCGCTGCCGAACTTGTCGTAGCGCAGCGACGCCGCACCGGCCCCGCTCAGCACACGGGCGAGGTTCAGGTTGGTGTTGGCCTCGGGGCGCCCGGGGCCGTTGCCGTTCCGGTCGGTGGGGCCGCTGCCGGAGATGATGAGCACCCCGGGGACGGTGCCCCCGTCACCCCCGGGGGTGGTGAAGGTGCCGGGCACCGTGAAGCCGCCGCCCTCGAAGGAGACCTCGCGCTCCTGCCCGGAGGCGCCGGGAAGGGCGGGCCCGTCACCGCCGTCGCTGGGCGCGCAGGCGGAGACCAGCAGCGTCCCGGCGGCCAGGGTCGCGGCCAGGAGGGCGCGGGTCGGGGAGGGGGACACGGGGGCGGAGACAGGTGACGACACGTCCTCAGCGTATCGGCCCACCCACCGCCCCCGGCTTCGGGGATCCGCGCTCAGACCCTGCGCATGACCGTGACGACCTTGCCGAGGATGGTGGCCTCGTCACCCTGGATGGGCTCGTAGGCGTCGTTGCGCGGCATCAGCCACACGTGCCCGTCCGGCTCTCTGCGCAGCACCTTGACGGTCGCCTCGTCGTCCAGCATCGCCGCGACGATGTCACCGTTCTCGGCCGTCTGCTGCTGACGGACGACCACCAGGTCGCCGTCGGTGATCGCGGCGTCGATCATCGAGTCGCCCACCACGGTGAGCATGAACAGGCGGCCCTCACCGACCAGCTGGCGCGGCAGCGCGAGGACGTCCTCCACGGCCTCCTCCGCCAGGATCGGGCCACCGGCGGCGATCCGGCCGACCAGCGGGACCGAGGCCGCCCTGGTGGAGTCGGCGGTGAGCTCCTCCTGGGTGAGGGTCTGGGAGGTCTCCCTGCCGGGGGTCCGCAGCTCCACGGCGCGTGGCCGGTTCTGGTCCCGGTGCAGGTACCCCTTGCGCTGGAGCACCTTCAGCTGGTGCGCCACGCTGGAGGGGCTGGACAGGCCGACGGTGTCCCCGATCTCCCGGATGGACGGCGGGTACCCCCGTTCCCGGACGTACCTCTGGATGCAGTTGAGGACACTCTGCTGGCGCGCGGTGAGCCTGGGGGTGTCGGGCACGGACGCGCCCGGTTCGCCGACGGGCGAAAGAACGGTGGTGGGTCCGGAGCCGACGGCTCCGGGGTTCTCCTCCGGCACGGCCGGGCCTCCTCGGTGTTCGGTTCGGTCAGGGCGCGTGTGCGGCCGGTCACCGGCCACGCGGACCGGACGGCGAAGCCGGTGTGAAATCAAGGTCAACTTTAGTCGTTGCACACGGTGATATCAAACAAGCGTTCGAGAGTCCGTGGACGGGGTCGCGGAGGGATTTCCCTTTGTGTTTTCACGCGCCGATTTCCGGTGGCCGGACTTATGTGTGTACACGCGTGCGGTGGCCGTTGTCCGTCGAATGCGGGATCCGGTATGGGGTTCGTCTCGCCGTGCCCCGCCGTCGCTCCACGGCCTCGGGAGGGAGGGGAATTCGGTCGGCGGTTCGGTGTGGCGGGCGTCGGGCGGCGCGTCCCCGCCCCCTTATCCTGGGATTCGGCTTCCGGAGTCGCGCACCCCCGTTTCCACCTCCTCGAACCCCGTTCCTTGGCGGCCTCCGCCGCCGGATTGGGGACACGCCGTGGGCCGGGTTGCGGGTGTCCGCCTGAGCGCCTAGGTTCGACCACAACATCTGGTGTTGACACGGGGGCCGTGGTCAATAAGTTGTGGTTAAGTAGACTCCAAGGGTTGTTGGTCGGGTACAGGAAAGCCAGGTGAACCGGGATGCACTGTCCGTTCTGCCGTCATCCGGACACCCGGGTGATCGACAGCAGGTCCACCGACGACGGCGCGGCCATCCGGCGCCGTCGGACCTGCCCCGTCTGCGAACGCCGCTTCACCACGCAGGAGACGGTCCTGCTCATGGTGGCGAAGCGGTCCGGGGTCACCGAACCCTTCAGCCGTACCAAGATCATCGCCGGGGTGCGCCGCGCCTGCCAGGGCCGCCCCGTCTCCGAGGACGCGCTGGCCAAGCTCGGCCAGCAGGTCGAGGAGGAGATCCGGGGCGCGGCGTGGCCGAGGTGCCCGCCCACGAGATCGGCCTGGCCATCCTGGGTCCCATGCGTGACCTGGACGAGGTCGCCTACCTGCACTTCGCCAGCGTCTACCGCGGGTTCGAGAGCCTCGCGGACTTCGAGGCCGAGATCGCCAGCCTGCGAGAGGACCGCGAGGGCCAGGCGGAGCCTGCGGTCGACACCACCGGGTAGGGAACCCGGAACCGCCACCGCGAGGTGGGCGGGAGCACGGCGAACACCGTACCTCCGCACCATCCCGAACACATGAACGTCCGCGCGGTCACCGCCGGGTCCGCGCATGACCTTCGGGGAGGCGCCGCCATGGCGCGAAAGACGAGCGGTACGACCAGGCGCGAGGGCGGGGGCCTGCGCGTCGGCCGGGTCAACACCACCGAGGGCGTCCATCCCTACGACACCCTCGAATGGGAACTCCGCGACGTCGTCATGACCAACTGGCGCGACGGCACCGTCAACTTCGAGCAGCGCGGCGTCGAGTTCCCCACCACCTGGTCGGTGAACGCCACCCAGATCGTGGCGAGCAAGTACTTCCGCGGGGCCGTCGGCACTCCGGAACGCGAAACCAGCCTCAGGCAGCTCATCGACCGGGTCGTCGACGTGTACACGAGCACCGGACGCGAGCACGGCTACTTCGCCACGGAGCAGGACGCCGAGGTCTTCGACCACGAACTCAAGTACGCCCTGGCCCACCAGCTGTTCAGCTTCAACTCGCCGGTCTGGTTCAACGTCGGAACCTCGTCCAGGGCCCAGGTCTCCGCGTGTTTCATCCTCTCCGTGGACGACACGATGGAGTCGATCCTGGACTGGTACAAGGAGGAGGGGCTGATCTTCAAGGGCGGCTCCGGCGCGGGCGTGAACCTGTCGCGTATCCGATCCAGCAGGGAACTGCTGTCCTCCGGGGGCTCGGCCTCGGGTCCGGTCTCCTTCATGCGCGGCGCGGACGCCTCCGCCGGGACCATCAAGTCCGGCGGCGCCACCCGCCGGGCCGCCAAGATGGTGGTACTCGACGTGGACCACCCCGACATCGAGGAGTTCGTCGAGACCAAGTCCCGTGAGGAGCACAAGATCCGCGCCCTGCGCGACGCGGGCTTCGACGTGGATCTGGGCGGAGACGACATGTTCAGCGTCCAGTACCAGAACGCCAACAACTCCGTCCGCGTGTCCGACGCCTTCATGCGCGCCGTGGAGACCGGTTCCGAGTTCGGCCTGACCTCCCGCACCACGGGCGACGTCGTCGCCACCGTCGACGCCAAGGAGCTCTTCCACCGGATGGCCCGTGCGGCGTGGGAGTGCGCCGACCCGGGCATCCAGTACGACGGCACCATCCAGGACTGGCACACCAACCCCGAGACCGGCCGCATCAGCGCGAGCAATCCCTGCAGTGAGTACCTCAGTCTGGACGACTCGTCCTGCAACCTGGCCTCGGTCAACCTGCTGAAGTTCCTGCGCGAGGACGACACGTTCGACGTCGAGGGGTTCACCAGCCTCGTCGAACTGGTGATCACCGCGATGGACGTCTCCATCACCTTCGCGGACTTCCCCACGGAGCGGATCGGGGAGACCACCCGCGCGTACCGGCAGTTGGGGATCGGCTACGCGAACCTGGGCGCCCTGCTCATGGCCACCGGCCACGCCTACGACTCCGAGGGCGGGCGGGCCGTGGCCGCCTCGATCACCTCGTTGATGACCGCCGCCGCCTACCGTCGCAGCGCCGAACTGGCCGGTGTGGTCGGCCCCTACGAGGGATACGGGCGCAACGAGAAGGCGCACACACGCGTCCTGCGCAAGCACGCCGCCGCCAACGACGACCTGCGCACCGTGGGGGCCCTGGAGGAGCCCGTCCACGAGGCCGCCACCCGGGAGTGGGCCCGGTGCCTGGAGACCGGTGAACGCCACGGTTGGCGCAACGCCCAGGCCAGCCTCCTGGCCCCCACCGGAACCATCGGGTTCATGATGGACTGCGACACGACCGGGATCGAGCCCGACTTCTCGCTGGTCAAGTACAAGAAACTGGTCGGCGGCGGGTCCATGCGGATCGTCAACCAGGCGATCCCCCGGGCGCTGCGGAACCTGGGCTACAAGGAGGAGCAGATCGCGCCGATCGTGGACCACGTGGCGGAGCACGGGCACGTGGTGGACGCGCCCGGACTCCGGCGGGAGCACTACGAGGTGTTCGACTGCGCCATGGGACGCCGGTACATCCAGCCCATGGGGCACGTGCGCATGATGGCCGCCACCCAGCCGTTCCTCTCGGGGGCGATCTCGAAGACGGTGAACGTGCCGGAGGCCGCGACGGTCACCGACTTCGAGGAGATCTACTACGAGGGCTGGCGCCTGGGGCTCAAGGCGCTGGCGGTCTACCGCGACAACTGCAAGGTGGGTCAGCCGCTGTCCACCTCGGGTGCGGCCGGGGAGACCGTGGAGGCGCCGAAGCCCGTGCGGCGGCGGTTGCCGAAGAAGCGGCCGAGCGAGACGACCTCGTTCTCGGTGGGCGGGGCCGAGGGCTACATCACCGCGGGCTCCTACCCGGACAGTGGTCTCGGGGAGGTGTTCCTCAAGCTCGGCAAGCAGGGCTCCACTCTGGCCGGGGTGATGGACGCCTTCTCCATCGCGGTCTCCATCGCCCTCCAGTACGGGGTGCCGCTGGAGACCTACGTGGAGAAGTTCACCAACATGCGGTTCGACCCGGCGGGCATGACGGACGACCCGGACATCCGTATGGCGCAGTCGGTGGTTGACTACATCTTCCGCCGCCTGGCCCTGGACCACCTGCCCTACGAGGAGCGGGCCGCGCTGGGGGTGCTCTCCGCCTCGGAGCGCGAGGCCCGGTTGCACGGGGAGGACCCGGTCCAGGCCGCCGTGCAGGTGGAGTCGTACGCGCAGTCGGCCGCCCCGGCCGAGGCTCCGGCGCCGGAAAAGCACCCCAGCGAGGACTTCTCGGAGGGGTTCATGGCCGACGCGCCCCTGTGCACCACGTGCGGGACCAGGATGCGCCCGTCCGGCAGCTGCTACGCGTGCGAGGGCTGCGGCGCCACCAGCGGCTGCAGCTGACCGCCGGCGCCCCGGGACCCCGGTCCCGGGGCGTGGTCCACACCTGTGGTTGGCGGGGGAGGGGAGCGGGTACCCCCTGAAACCCCGGCGGAAGGTGGTTCCCATGCTGATAGCCGCGATCCTGCGGGCGAAGGGCCCGGAGGTGGTGAGCGTCGCCCCGGAGGAGACCGTCGCCCGGCTGCTCACCGAACTCGCCCGGCACAACATCGGCGCCGTCGTCGTCGCGGAGGACGACACCCTCGTCGGGATCGTCTCCGAGCGTGACGTGGTGCGTCACCTGGAGCGCCGGGGACCCGAGGTCCTCTCCGCCCCCGTCTCCGACATCATGACCGCCGACGTGGTCACCTGCACCCCCGACGACTCCGTCGAGGAGGTCAGCGAACGCATGACCGTGCGCCGGTTCCGCCATGTCCCCGTGACCTCGGAGGGGCGGCTGGCCGGGATCGTCAGCATCGGTGACCTGGTCAAGAGCCGTCTACGGGTCCTCGAGAACGACCGGGCCCAGCTGGAGGCCTACATCCACGGACGCTAGGCCTCGGATCGGTCGCTGGAGGCCACGGCGACGGCGGCGGTCGCGGCGGTCACCCCCAGGACGGCGGGCCACGAGCCCACCCTCCTGGCGAGCGGGTGCGACAGGCCGAAGGCGGCCACGTACACGCCGGTCAGCGCGATGGCGGTGCCCAGGCCGGTGCTGCGGCGCGTGGTCTCGAAGGCCGCGGCGCCGAACCCGGCCAGGACGGCGCCGCCGAGGGGCCGGTTGCCGGTGGCGCGCGCCACGGAGTAGCCGCCGATCAGCCCGGCGGTGGTCAGGACGGCACTGGGTACTGCGGGCATCGAGGGCTCCCGTTCCGTGAGTTTCGGTCATGACGAGGCTAGCCCCGCCCTCGGGGGCGCGCCATCCGGCGCGCGTGGGTCACCGTGTGGCCGATACCGCGTCACGCTCGGGACACGACCCATGGGTTTCGGCTGGCCACCGTGACAAGCTAGGGCCCGACCACTACCGGTTTGTCCTACGACGGACCCGCCCCGAGCTGGAACCAGATCGCGGTACGCGACGTCGAAGCCGATAGTTCCCGACGTTCCGTCTCAAGGAAGTGCATGCCTATGTCGTTCGCGCAAACGGTGCGCGGCGCGGCCAGCGCGGTCGCCCAGGGGGCGACCCGCGTCAGGCCGTGACCGACGCAGTCCAACAGGCCGCGGGCCAGGTGACCGGCCAGCGGTCCGGTCAGAGTTCGGAGGGCGGCCTCGATCCCCGGGACTTCGTCGCGGCACGCGAGCAGGGTGCCTCCGTGGACACCCGGATCGAGCAGAAGACCACCTCGCTCAGCAACGCGGGCGAGGCCCTCAACCGCAGCTACTACGAGCGCGGCCGGGGCGGCCCCGTCCACGTCATCTGCCCGATGGTCATCCCCCGCGGACGCACCTTCGTGACGATGCTCCCGGCGATCGCCCTGGTCGTCATCGGCGTCGTCGGTTTCTCCACCACCGCCGCCACGGCCATGGTCACGGGCGCCAATCCCCTGCTCAACCCCCTCTTCGGGGTCCACTACTGGATCATCACCGCGGCCGTCACCGGCTTCATGTGGTGGCGCCAGGGCATGGTCATGGTTCCCGAGGGCTGCCAGGCCATCGTGACCCGCTTCGGCAAGATGGAGAACCTCTACCAGCCGGGCAGGGTCACCCTGTTCAACCCCTGGAAGCGCGTCTCCTACATCGTCAACACCACGCGCGAGTACCCGTTCAACGCCCCGATCCGCTCGGCCCCCACCAAGAGCGGCGTCCAGGCCTCGGTCGACCTCTTCGTGCAGTTCAAGATCGAGAACGCCACCGACTTCGTCTACACGCTGGGCGGCGTCCCGGGCTTCCAGGAGAAGCTCAACAACGCCATCAGCGAGACCACCCGCAGCCTCATCTACGAGCAGGAGGCCTCGGCGATCTACGACATGGTCGGGGAGAGCACCCAGGCCCTGCTGGCCTCCCTGAACCGCCAGTTCGGCGGCATCGTGGTTCTGACCAGCGCCAACATCACCCACGCCGAGCCCTCCAGCCAGGAGTACCGGATGGACCTGGCGGCGCCCGAGATGGTCCGCGTCGCCAAGGACGCCTACACCTTCGAGTACGAGCTCCAGCTGCGCAAGGAGCAGAACGAGGGTGACCTGAACAAGGAGCTCGCCACCCTCAACGAGACGCTCTCCGCGATCCAGGCCGACATCGCCCAGTACCAGGCGCAGATGGACACCGCCCTGGAGCGCGAGACCAACCGGGCCCGCGCCACGGCCCGACAGCGCTTCGTGGAGGCCGAGTCCGAGGCCAACGCCAACGCCGCGCTCCTCCAGGCGCAGGCCCTGGACATCCGCGCGGTCAGCGCCGCCGAGGCCCCCGAGATCCTCAACTACCGCTTCCGGGAGAACCTCCTGGACAAGCTGGAGTCGGTCGCGGACAGCCTCCCGCAGGTGCTGCGGATCGGTTCGGGTGACGGCGCCAGTGTCGACTACCTGCGGATCGCCCAGGAGATCATCGGTCAGACCGACGCCGCCCTGTTCTCCGACGAGGACATGGCCGCGATCCGCGAGCGTCTGGGCGCCATCAACGCCCGCATCACCGAGCGCCAGCAGGAGATCAGCGCGATCGTCGAGGACGAGGCGGACGAGCGCCGCCCCTCGGCCGAGGACCCGGGTGAGGACCTGGTGGAGGAGATCCGCCAGTCGGTGAGCGACGACGCCATCGACGAGCGCATCTCCGAGTCCGCCCCCGTCGACCCGCCGGAGCCCTCCGGCGCACCGTTCCAGAACCCGCAGGACCCGCCGCTGCCCCCGTGGTCGCAGGGCGGTTCCGAGGGCCAGCACCCGGGAGGTCAGTAGATGAGTGAGTCCTTCAATCCCGGCGGCGGCTCCAACATCAAGGAGTCCCTGGCCTCGTGGAGCGACCTCGCGGGTCTGCTGCGCGGCGGTGACCAGGGAGCCATCGTTCCCGTGGTCATCCCCCGCGACAACCGCGGCCTGCGCTGGACCATCCTGGTCTGGTTCGGCCTGTTCGCGATCTGCTCCGCACTGATGATGTCGCTGAACGTCGCCTTCGGCGGCGCCGTGGCGGGCCTCGCCTACGGCGCCCTGGCGGTGCCCACCCTGTTCGTCGGCGTCCTCAGCGTGCTCGCCGCCGGTCTCTGGTGGTGGCGCGGCGCGATCGTGGAGATCGAGGAGGGCACCACCGGCATCCTCACGAAGTACGGTGCCTTCGCCAAGAGCATCGGCCCGGGCCGCCACTACCTGTGGCACCCGTGGTCACGCGTGGACTTCGTGGTGGACACCCGCACGGAGATCCCGTACACCGCCCCGGTGCTGGCCTGCCCCACGCGGGAGAACGTGCCGCTGAAGTCGATCGAGTTCTTCCTGAAGTTCCGGATCGAGGAGCCGTACCGGTTCGTCACCTCGATCGGCGCGAGCAACTTCGACCTGGTGCTGTCGAGCGCGGTGCAGGACGCCATCCGCCAGCGCAGCCGCATGGTCAACACGGAGTCCGCCTACGACCTGCGCGGCTCCAACGTCGAGGACATGCGCAGCCTGCTCAACACCCAGCTGCACAAGTACGGCGTCACCATCACCGGCTGCAACATCCCGGACGTGCAGCTGCCCAGCCAGTACCAGCAGCACCTGGCCACCCGGGAACGGGTCGCCAAGGAGCTGGTCGCCTACGAGCAGGAGTGGGAGCTCACGCGCAAGCGCCGCATCGACACCCTGCTCATGGACATCGAGCGCTCCAAGAAGACCCGCGACGCCAAGATCGTCGAGGTCAACGCCTCCCTGAACAAGGCGCGCAAGGACGTGGCGCAGATGCTGGAGGAGCAGGAGACCGAGGCCCAGCGGGTGCGGTACGAGATCGAGACGCGCGGCCGGGCCGACCTGGTCGCCGCCGAGAACGAGGCCAAGGCGCAGCACCGGCTGGCCACCGCGTACCGGGACAACCGGGCGGTGCTGGAGTACGAGCTGGCCCGCCGCCGCCTGGACGTGGGCGCGGCGCTGGCCGAGCGTGCACCGCGCCCGGTCGTGGTCCAGACCGAGGGCGGCTCCGGAGACGGCTCGGCACTGTCGACGCTGCTCACCGCCCAGCTGCTGCCGCAGGTGCTCAACAGCGGTGGCGGTTCCTCCCGCTCGCTGGGCGCCCCGTCCGCGCAGGACGTCCTCGACGGCGTGCAGGGTTCGGTGGCCGCCGCGGCCGGACGCCAGCAGCAGATGGCCGAGGAGTACCAGAGCCAGCAGGAGACCGCGATGCGCCAGCAGTTCGAGCGCGGTGACGGTTACGGCGGCGGTCGCGGCAAGCGCTGATCCCCGCTGACCGACCGTACGGAACGGCGGAACGTGAAGGGCCCCGCCCCCACCCGGAGTACGGGTGGGGGCGGGGCCCTCGCGTGTGTGACCGGAGCGCGGGCTCAGCTGGCGGTGGTCAGGGCCGCGTACCCGGCGATGTCGATCCCGTGCCGGGCGGCGATCTCCACCAGGTCCTCGACCTCTCCGGCCTGGGCGACGGCCAGGTCGTCGTCGCCGATGGCGTGGGCTCGGCGCAGCGCGGTGAGGGAGTCGTGCAGACGCAGGTGAAGGGTGAGCGCGAACTCGCGCATGGTTCCTCTTCTCGGGTGGCGGGACTGCCGTGGGGGAGCACCGCGAGGGTGTCTCCCGGGGGACGCGTCCTGTCTACACGTCGAGGGTGAGAGCCAGGTTGGAGCGGGACAGCGCCGAGTAAAGAGGGGGTCCGTTCCGCTCTAGTGGTCGACCCAGACGTACCAGTCACCGGAGACGTGCTCGTAGATCCGCGATCCCTGGCCGGGCACGAAGACCCCCACCGGGATCTCCTCGGTGCTGTGCGCCAGCCCGGCGGGCTGGAGGAGCCCGGCCTTCTCCACCTCGTAGTGGGTGACGTCGCCGGTCACCGACACGCTGCGCAGGGAGTACAGGCCGGTCCACTCCCCGTTGCGGGGGATGGTCGTGGGGTCGGCCACCGCGTCGCGCAGTTCGAGGAGCTGTTCGGAGGAGGCCTGCACGCGTGTCTGGAGGGGCACGTCCGCGACAGCCAGGCCCAGGGCCACGAACGCGATGAGCGGGGCGGAGATCCACCGCAGCCAGTAGTGGCGGATCATTGGCCGGGCCACGGCCAGCGCGATGCCCAGGCGGAGCGCGCCCATCCCGGCGAGGAGGAGGCCGCCGCCGAGACCGATGACGAACGTGGGAAGGTGCCCGGCGGGCATGCTGTCCTCGAAGAGCAGGACGAGTCCGATCACCGCGCAGGCGGGGATGTAGAGGCGACCGGGCGGACGGGAGGCCCAGCTGATCAGTCGCTGGCCCGGCGTCGGCTTCTCGGCGATCTCGATCAGCTTGGCCACGGACCCGTCAGGGTTCGGGCCGGAAGCTGAGGCGGACATGGCGATTCCTCCATCGGATCCGGGACACGGCGACGCGGGCCCGATGGACGGCCGTGGGGGCGCGAACGGGCCGCGTCACAGTCGATTCGGCCGACGCGGTGCGGCCTGCTCCACAGGATAGAGCAGAGGCGGGGCGTGTTCGGGGCGGCGGGGCGAAATGGCCGGAGCTTTCCGCCGCGCCATGGAGCGGGCCCGGCGCCGGAGCCGCCGGGATGCCCGGGGGCGGGGAGCGAGGACCAGGTAGTCCCACGACCACCGCCCCCGCCGACCGCCATGAGCACGCACACCGCCGTGACCAGCGCCGTCGCCCCCCACGATCCGAACGGGGACGGGTCGGCGGCCGTCGTGGTGAGTGTTCCGACCACGGCGGACAGGGCCAGGAGTGGGCCGGTCAGCCATGTGAGCAGACCCACGGCGAAGGAGACGGAGAGCGCGACGAGCAGCGCCGGGACGACGGGGGCGACGACCCCGGCGGCGGGCACCCCGGAATCGGACAGCCGGTCCGCGACCAGGTCCACCCGACCGCGCAGGGCCAGGCCGTACCCCGCGAACACCCACCCCACCCCCACCCGGGTCGCGGCGGCGATGACGTCGTAGAGCCGACCGTGCAGGAACGGCGGCGCGGTCCGGCGCTTCGGGGACGGGCGGGCCGGGAGCCGCGGTGGGGGTACGGGCCGTGTTCTCGGCCTCGTGTGCTGCATGTCCATTCCTCCCGGGGGCCCGACACGGCGGTTCCAACAAGCGGAAACTACCGAACGTCACGTCGCATGACTCGTTGTCACGCTCGGTGAGTCGCGCAAAACCCGCCGGATTGGTCGTCGTGAGCCCGATCGGTCCGGCCCGAGGCGTCTCCCGGGTCCCGGCCGAAGCCCCGGGCGCCGGAGAACCGGCCCGGAAGGTCACCCGACCGTCCTAGGGTTGTGGCGTGCCGACGACGACTGCCCCCAAGAACAGCCCCTCCCCGAAGAGCGACCCGCCCCCCGCTCCGACCTCCGAGGTCGAGGACGAACTCCGCGCCTCCGGAGCCCGGGTGGTGGCCGGTGTGGACGAGGTGGGCCGAGGCGCCTGGGCCGGGCCCCTCCTGGTCTGCGCCGCGATCCCCGGAGAGGGCGAGCCCCCGCCGGTCTCACCGACTCCAAGCGCCTGACCCCCAAACGCCGACGCGAGCTCGCCGCGCAGATCGAACCCTGGGTCTCCGACCACGCCTTCGGCTGGTCCGAGGCGACGGAGATCGACGAGGTCGGCATGACCGAGGCCCTGCACCGGGCCGCCCGCCGGGCCCTGGACGCGCTGGAGCCCCGCCCCGACGCCGTGATCCTGGACGGCCGCCACGACTTCATCGGTCGACCCTGGCGCGTGCGCACCCAGGTCAAGGGCGACCTCACCTGCGTGAGCGTGGCCGCCGCCGCGATCCTGGCCAAGGTGCGCCGCGACGCCCTCATGGCCGAGCTGGCCGAGGTCCACCCCGGTTACGGATTCGAGCGGGCGGCGGGATACCCCTCGCCCACGCACCGCACGACCCTGGCCGAGCACGGACCCACCCCCAGCACCGCATGAGCTGGTCCTACCTTGACGACCTGCCCCGATGGAGCCACCTGCGCCAGGTGCGCCCCGCCCCCGGCGGTCAGATCCCGCTGCTCTGATCCGGGCCCGGGCGGCCCGCGACACGCCGCCCCGCACTGGACATCCGGCCCCACTTGGGGCAAGGCTGTTCCTGGGCCGTGCCCGCCGAGCACGGGACCAGAGGAAGACGACCCGGCCCACGGCCGCATCGCGGGAGTCGGCCCCTCCGACCCCGGCCCACCCCGGGGCCAACCACGCGACCCCCACGCAGGAAGGGGCTACGGATGACGCGCGAGACGCTCTCCACCGCCGCCGCGCGGCCGGACCGCGCATCGGGACTGGACCGCCTACGCGCCGTCTACCACCGGGTTCCGCTCGGGCGCCGCCTGGTGGCGGCCCTGGTCGTGCTCACGGTGGTCGCCGTCGTGGCACTCGTCCTCAGCCTGCCGGTGCTCAACGTCCTGCTCGGCACGCTGCTCGTGCTGGTGGCGTTCTCCGCCCTGATGCGCTCCCTCGACGCCCTGCTCACCGTCGTGGTCTCGGTGGTCTGGCTCGCCATCGCCGTGCCGCTGTTCCAGATCCCCTCACCGGGGAGCCCGTCACCCTGCTGGTCGTGCCGCTGCCCCTCCTGGTGGTCCTCGCGGCGGGTCGCGCCCGTGAGTTCCCGGCCTGGCACACCGCCCTGCTGTCGCTCACCGCGGGCCTGGTCGTCGGCTTCTCCGTGGCCCTGTTCGGCATGATCGTCGAACCCTTCCCTGCCGGAGCCGGGATCGCCGCGCTCTACGCCGCGGCCGGAGCCTGCCTGGTCTGGCGGCTGGTCGCCTCCGGGCAGGTGGCCAAGGAGAGCCGGGAGAACGACGAGAAGCGGAGGAACAGCACCTCCAGATCCGGGCCGGGGCCACGGGACGCCCAGGCACCCCGGGGGACCACCTCCGGGAAGCCGGGCCGGAACGGGACCCCCGCTGGTTCCGACGGTCAGGCGGGCGGCCAGGGGCTGCGCGGCCGGGGCTCGGACACTCCGCGCCGGGGTGCGGCCGCCGCCGACGGCGCCGACGGTGCGGAGGAACCCGTCCCCGTGGACGTGGCGCTGGCCGAGCTGGAGGGCATGATCGGCCTCGACCCCGTCAAACAGCAGGTCCGGGGGATCGCCGCCTCCATCGAGGCCGCCCGGCTGCGCGCCGACGCCGGACTGTCCGTGGAACGCCCCCTGCGCCACCTGGTCTTCTCCGGGCCGCCGGGCACCGGCAAGACCAGCGTCGCCCGTACCCTCGCCACGATCTTCCACTCCTTCGGCCTCCTGCCCACCTCCCGGGTGGTGGAGGCCCAGCGCGCCGACCTCGTGGGCGAGTACCTCGGCGCCACCGCCATCAAGACCAACGAGCTCATCGACAGCGCCCTCGGCGGAGTGCTGTTCGTCGACGAGGCCTACTCCCTGGTCAACGAGGGTGACGGCCAGGCCGACCGGTTCGGCAACGAGGCCGTCCAGACCCTGCTCAAGCGGGCCGAGGACGACCGCGACCAGCTGGTCGTCATCCTGGCCGGATACGAGAAGGAGATGGACGCCTTCCTGGCCACCAACCCCGGCCTGGCGTCCAGGTTCGCCACCCGCATCAGCTTTCCCAGCTACTCCGCCGCCGAACTGTTCCGCATCGCGGAGGCCCTCGTGGCCCAGCGCGGCGACCTCCTCGACCCCGACGCCGCCCGCGCCCTGCGGCGGCGGTTCGACCAGACCGTCCAGCGCGAGGCCGTCGACGAGCTCGGCAACGGCCGCTTCGCGCGCTCCATGGTGGAGAAGGCCTCCCAGGCCCGGGACGTTCGCGTGGTCACCTCCGGGGCCAGCGGCGACGAACCGGCTCCCCGACCCACCGCCGACGCCCTGGTCACCGTGCACGCGGCCGACGTCGAGTCCGCCTACTCCGAGCTCACCTCGCGTCTTCCGGGCTTCGGGGAGTCCCCCGGCCTGGAGGAGGCGATGGCCGAGCTCGACGGCATGATCGGTCTGGAGCCGGTCAAGGAGCAGGTGCGCTCCCTGGTCGCGCAGCTGCGCGTGGCACGCCTGCGCGAGGAGCAGGGGCTGCCGCACCAGCCGCCCATGCGGCACTTCGTCTTCACCGGCCCTCCCGGCACCGGCAAGACGACGGTCGCGCGTGTGCTCGGCCGGGTCTTCTCCGCCCTGGGCATGCTGGGCCGCTCCGAGGTGGTGGAGGCCCAGCGCGCCGACCTCGTCGGTGAGCACCTGGGCGCGACGGCCGTCAAGACCAACCGCCTGGTGGACCGCGCCCTGGGCGGAGTGCTGTTCGTCGACGAGGCCTACTCCCTGGTCAACCCCGGCTACAGCGGCGGCGACGCGTTCGGGGCGGAAGCCATCCAGACCCTGCTCAAGCGGGCCGAGGACGACCGCGACCGGCTGGCGGTGGTGCTCGCGGGCTACACCGACGAGATGGACCGCTTCCTGGCCTCCAACGCCGGACTCTCCTCGCGGTTCAACGTGCGGGTGCGGTTCCCCTCCTACAGCCCGGACGAGCTGTCCGAGATCGCGGACACGGTGGCCGCGCGCACCGGGGACGCCTTCGACGACACGGCCCGCGAGGACCTGCACAGCATCTTCACCCACGTGTGTGAGACCGGGTGGATCGACGAACTGGGCAACGGGCGTTTCGCGAGGTCGCTCTACGAACGGGCCTGCTCCCACCGTGACCTGCGGGTCTCCCAGGAAGTGGGGGAGTCGGCCACCGCCGCCGAGCTGACCGTGGTCACCAGCGAGGACGTGCGCAGGGCCTACTCCGACGCGACCCAGCAGAGCTAGGGAATCCCGGACCCCCTCCTGCTACTGTCCAGTACATGACCGCTGCACCGACATCCTCCGAGTCCCCCGTCAGGCAGGCGCTGATCCTCGCTGGAGGACAGGCCACCCGGCTGCGGCCCTACACCGACACCCGCCCCAAGGCGATGGTGGAGGTGGCCGGACGGCCCATCATCGACTACCAGCTGGAGTGGCTGGCCTCGCACGGAGTCGAGCAGGTCGTCGTCTCCTGCGGCTACAAGGCCGAGGTCCTGCGCGAGCACCTGGAGAACCGGAGGGAGGGCCCCGAGATCTCCCTGCTGGTCGAGGACGAGCCCCTGGGGCGGGGTGGCGCCCTGCGTTACGCCGCCACCGGGCTCCGCGACCCCGAGGCCCCGTACTTCGCCCTCAACGGCGACGTGCTCACCTGGTTCCCGCTGGACGAGCTCACCCGGCGCCACCGCGCCAGGGGCGGCCTCGGGACCCTGGCCCTGGCCCGGTTCCGCACCACCTGGGGCATCGTGGACGTCGACGGTGACGACCGGATCGAGGGCTTCACCCAGAGCCCGCTGCTGCCGGTCTGGATCAACGCGGGCGTCTACCTGTTCGAGCCGGGCCTGACGCCGCTCCTGCCGACCAAGGGCGACCACGAGTCCTCGACCTTCCCCGACCTGGCCAAGGAGGGGAAGCTGACCGCCTACCGGATCGACGGGTTCTGGCGCGGCGTGGACACCGCGAAGGACGTCAAGGAGGCGGGCGCCGAGATCGAGGCCCTGCGCGGGACCGACGGCTGAGCGCCCGTCCGCTCGGAATCGTGGGGTGACGGGGCACCGGGGCGGTGGGTATCGTCTGCGTCGTGACGAATGACGGTTTCCTCCTCTCCAGTGCCCCCAACTTCCGCGACCTCGGCGGCCGCCGCACGAGGGAAGGCCGGACCGTGCGCGGCGGTCTCCTCTACCGCTCCGACGCCCTGCACACCATCGCCGACCACGACCTCCCCGTGTACCAGGGGTTCGGCATCCGCCAGCTGATCGACCTGCGCACCCACCACGAACGCGACCGTCTGCCCGACGTGGTCCCGGAGGGGCCGAGTACGCCGCCGTGGGCGTCCAGAACGCGGAGGCGGCGGGAGCCAACTTCGTCGACCTGCTCGCGGACCCGGACCGGGCCAGGGCCATGTTCGGAGACGGAGCGGCCGAGCGGTTCATGCTGGAGGTCTACCGCGCCCTCGTCGCCGACACCGAGGCCCTGGACGGTTACCGCGACCTGGTCGAACGCGCCGCCAAGGGCCCGACCGCCCTCGTCTTCCACTGCAGCGCGGGCAAGGACCGGACCGGCTGGGGAGCGGCACTGCTCCTCACCCTCCTGGGCGTCGACCGCACGACGGTCACCGAGGACTTCCTGGTCAGCAACGACCGTCAGGCCAACACCGACCAGTGGATGCGCCAGTTGTCCAAGGACAGCGAGCTCCCGTGGGAGGACGTGGAGCCCATGACCCGGGTCCGCGCCTCCTACTTGGACACCGCCTTCACCCACGTCGACGAGGTGTACGGCTCCTTCGACGCCTACGTGGCCGACGGCCTGAAGCTCTCCGAGGGGACCCTGGAGGCCCTCAGGACCCGGATGCTCGACTGACACCCCGAGGGCGCCGGACGGGGTGGCGGCGCCGTCCTCCCGTCCGGCGCCCTCCCGGAGCCCGCACTCCTACAGCGCGTCCAGTCTTCGGCGGAGGTCGCTCTCGCTGGTGGCGCTGAACAGCTCCTCGGTGAGGGTGGCCAGCACCGTCGCGCGGTCCTGACCCCGGTCGAGCATGCGGCGGGCCGCCGCCCACAGGTTGGCGGGTCTGCCGTCCCAGAGCCGCTTGGCGAGGCGTTCGTGCCGGTCCAGTTCGCGCTCCCGGTCGGGATCGCGCCCGGTCACCGGGCGGTACCAGCGGTCCTGCCCGGTGGAGTGGTGGCGGCCGCTGTGCGGGGTGGCGGCCTCGTACTCGCCGTAGTGGTCCAGCCGCAGGAGGGCCCGGCGACCCCTGGAGGTGTCCGGGGCGAACTCCTCCGGAGCACCGGTGACGATCTCGCTGGCCAACAGGGGAAACGCGAACATCCGCCGGGCCAGGGAGGCGAAGTCGCCGTCCGGGAGCAGCCGCCGGACCGCCTCCTGCCGCAGGCCCAGGGGCCGGGCCGGGTCCCGGTAGGTCGCGGCGAAGGCCGAGATGGTCTCCCACACCGCGTCCAGCGTGGCGGCCACGGCGACCTCCGGGAGCTGGGAGCGGGCACCGGCCCAGCGCACCCAGGCGGCGAGGACGTGCGGCATGGCCTCCTGCTCCTCGGGCAGCAGCACCACCCGGCCGGGCAGCCAGTGCAGCAGGAACGACTCCACCTTGCGGGGGCTCACGCGCAGCGGACGGCCCGAGTCGACGTCGCAGCCGTGCGCGATGATGTGGTCCGCGCACCGGCTCGCCGCGTAGGAGTCCGACAGCTCGGCCGCCTGGTCCGAGGCGAGGAAGCGCGCCGCCAGCACCGCGCGCCGGTCGCGCCGCCACACGGGGACCGGTGAGGCCGTGACCCCCTCGGGAGGCAACGGGAGGCGTTGGACCCGGGACGCGGCCAGCGCGAAGTGCGAGGCCAGCGAACCTCCGGTGAGGTCGGCGGCGGAGATCCCGACCGGCTCCACGGTCGGCCCGGCGGAGGGATCCGCCGTGGCGCCCGTGACCACCCGTTCCGTGCGCTCCAGCGCGCGGGAGAGCAGCGCCCGCGCCTCGCTCAGCTCCAGCCGGTCGAACCGGGCCAGGTCGTCGTTCTCGGCGCGCTCGCGGCACTGGTCCAGCAGCAGGTCCACCTTGGTGGTGACCCAGGCGTCCCGGAGCAGGCCGCCGCTGTTGTGGTCGAGGACGAGGATGAGCGCGTGCTCGGGCGGCATCGCGCCGTCACTGTCGGGCGCGTCCCGGCTGAACACGCACACGACGTCGTCGGTGTCGCCGAACCGGTCGCCGTTGACGTACGCGGCCACGGGGAGACCGCGCCCAGCTGGGCGGCCCAGGCCGGGGCCTGGAGCCCCCGCTCGCGCAGGGCGATCATCCCCTGTTCGGCCAGTTCCCGCTGGGAGGGCGAGGTGCCCAGAGCGGTGATCGCGGCCAACACGCCCAGTCCGGCCGGTTTTCCGGAGGCGGTGGCGTGCGTGATCAGCCCCTCGCCGAGCAGCCGCTCCACGTCCACCCCGGGCAGCCGTTCACCCCACCATGAGCCCAGGAGCGCACTGAAGGCCAGCTCCGCGTCGAGCGGGTGCCGCATGGCGAGCAGGGCTCTGGCCGCGCGCAGCATCTCCTCGAAGGCGGCGGCGGGAACGTCGGGGCCTGTGGGTGAGGGTGAAGGGGATGGCACGAACTGAAGCGTATGCCAGCGCGAAGCGGGTCCGCTCCCGCTTGTGGACAACCGGTCCGCGAGGCGTTGGTCCCCGGGCGGCGGCGCGCGGCTGCGAGGGCGGTCGGCCACGGCCGTTCCGAGGCGGGCGGCGCGACAGCCGGGCGCGGGTCCCCTGGGGGTTCGTGCCCGGCTGTCGTGCCACCGGCGTCAGCGTGGTTCGGGCACCGCGCGGTGGCCGGTGAGCAGGGTGGTTCCCGATCGACGTACGGTCTTGCGGACCGTGGAGGGCGGCACCGAGTTCACCATGGCCTCCAGGTGCTCACGGGCGACGCGCTCGACGAGGTGCGGTGTGACCGGGATGCCCAGGTGTTCGGCACAGTGCCAGGTGTCGCTGACACAGCGCTCCACGCAGCGGGGCGACAGTCCGCTGAACTCGTCGTGAAGCCGTGCCGAGATCTGTCTGAGATCCTGGACCGGGAAGGTCTGGAGCATTCTCGCTCACACTCCTGGCTGATGATGGTCTGGACGGTGACCTCCACCTATTCCACTTGTTCTGAGCGGACAGTCAACCCCCGTCGCGGCACGCTGTTGATAAAACCTGGGGGAGCTGCCGTTTACCCTGTGGCCCTCGTCGCCGCAGGTCACAGTGGATAAATGGGCGAATCGGACATATGGCACTCCGGTTTCGCGGACTTCCTCGCAAACCGGGCCTCCTCACCATCCATCGTGAATTATGGGAAAACACGCCCGCAGGACCCCCGGTCGTCGGTGTCGGGGTGACACCGTGGCCTAACATTTACCTTCCGTGTCCACGGCGGCTTCCCCTCACCGACGGCCGTTGCGTGTCAGCGGGTGTGTCTTATGCTTGAGCCGTGACAGCGGCCGAGAGGAGTCATGGAGCGTGACTCCTGGGAGCCGCGGAGCCCCCGGCCGGAATCGGCGCCGCGCACCCCGCGCCGGAGTGCCACCGCGAGCGGGTGGCGAGCACGGTGCGACAGGGGACCACGCGGTCCAGAAAGCCCCCATCGAAAACCGGCTGGGGAATCCGACGGTTCCGGAGGTGTCGAGCAGTTGAGCGCCGAGACGTCCATCCCCCTCCCAGGATCAGTGCGGCGGAACTCCCGGACGCGGTGAAGTCCCTCCTCACCGACGCCCCCATCGGTTTCGCGCTCCTGGGCCCCGACGACGTCTTCGTCTCGATCAACGCCCGCATGGCCTCCGTCCTCGGCAGCACCCCCGACCGCTGTCTGGGACGCACCCCCGACGAGGCCGGTGAGCAGGCCGGTGCCCCCGCCAAAGCCAGTGCCCACCGCGCCTCCCTGGCCCGGGTCCGCGACACCGGACGCTCCGTACGCGGCCGCCACCGGACCGCCTCCGGTCAGACCTGGGACCTCACCTGGTTCCCCGTCAACGACCCCGCCGACGGCGCCCGGCACATCGCCCTCATCGCCGCCCGCGACCACGAGGACGGGGTCGCCCACCGCGAGGAACAGCGCCTGCGCGCCCTGCTCCAGGCGGGCAACCAGATCGTCTGGTCGGCCGGGTCGGGCGGCGACGTCCGCGAGGACTGCCCCCAGTGGCGGGCCATCACCGGCCAGGACCTGGACGCCTACCTCGGTCGCGGCTGGCTGGACGCCGTGCACCCGGACGACCGCCCCGGCGTCGAACGCGCCTGGGACGACGCCGTCCTCGACGTCACCGCCTTCGACGCGATGTTCCGCGTGCGCACCCGAGCGGGCGGCCACGTCCACTACCGGGCGAGAGCCAACCCGGTCATGGACGGCGCGGAGACCGCCGAATGGGTCGGCACCCTGGTGGACATCACCAACGAGCGTGAGGCCGACGAACTCCGCCAGCGCCTCAACCAGCAGCTCAGTGAGGCGGCCATGCGCACCGCCCGCCTCCAGAAGGCCACCTCCGACCTCGCCGAGGCCCTCACCGCCGACGAGGTCGTCCAGGCCATGTCCGAGATCGGCCGCTCCGGCGTGGGCGCCGACCACACCTCGGTCGCCCTGTTCGACCGCGACCGGCTGCGCCTGCGGATCCTCTCCGCCGACGGTTGCGCGGGTCTGCCCGAACGCGGCTTCTCCCTGGACTACCCGGACGTCGCGGCCCGCGCCGTGGCCACCCGCGCGCCGTGCCTGGTGGCTGGCCCCGCCGACCTGCGCGAGCTCATGGATCACGCCCCCGAGGTCGAGGACCTGCTGGAACGCACCAGGGAGCGCGCCTGGGTGGCACTGCCCATGATGGCCGCCGGACGCCCGATCGGAGCCCTGCGCTTCTCGTTCAGGGCCCAGCGGGACGTCACCGACGAGGAACGCGTCTTCCTGGAGGCACTCGCGGGACAGTGCGCTCTGGCCATCGGCCGGGCCATCGTCTACGAACGCGAGCACGGCACCGCCGAGGAACTCCAGCGCAGTCTCCTGCCCGAGGAGCTCCCCGAGGTCGCGGGTGTGCGCCTGGCCGCCTACTACCGCTCGGGTTCGCAGCACGTGCAGGTGGGCGGCGACTGGTACGACGCCTTCCCGCTGTCCGACGGACGCGTCGCCGGGGTTCTCGGTGACGTCATGGGCAAGGGCATCCAGGCCGCCGCCGGAATGAGCCGGATTCGTAACGCTCTGCGTGCCCTGGCCTTCTCCATGCCGGAACCCGCCGACGTGTTGACCGGGCTCGACCGCATGTTCACGGCCACAGAGGGAATGGATCAGGTGACAACCCTGGTCTACTTCGTCCTGGACCCGGTCACCGGACAGCTCGACCTCAGCAACGCGGGGCACCTCCCGCCGCTCGTGGTCGCCGGGAACGCCGGGCCCTCACTGCTCGACACCGAGCCCGACACACCGCTCGGCGTCAGCTCTCCGAGGGGGCATCACAAATTCTTCGTGCAACCCGGTAACACTGTCGCCCTCTACTCCGATGGACTGGTTGAGAACCGCAGACGTTCCGTCGACGCCGGTCTGGACGAGCTCGTCAGGGTCGCGTCGAGGGCCCGTCCCGAGGTGGTGGGCGATCCACAGCAGATGCTGGAGTACCTTGTTGAGAGCATGCTCGATGGGTATGAGCAGGACGATGATGTCACTCTGCTCGCCGTTCAGCTTCCGGTGATCGATTCCGTGTCGGAGCGGTAGACCGTACGAACAAGTCCATTGCCTTGCCTACAGTGAAGAAGCCGCCGCGCCCCGCGAAGCGGAGGTGACCACGGCTTCCCCGCCCAGTGGGGACGATCCCAGGCCGCAGGTGGGAGAGGGTGCAGTGCCCGGTCCCGGCCAATCCGGACCACCGGGTCCGATCAATTCTCGCCACACGTCCGTTCGAGAGGTGTTTGTGTCATCTGCCAGTTCGACTCGCTCGAAGCAGTCCGAGTCACTGCAAGAGCCCGTCATTCAGCAGCTGATCGAGCGTGGGCGGTCCCAGGGCTTTCTTGAGCCCGAGGACGTGCGCCGTGCCTTCGAAGAGGCCGAAATCCCGATGTCGCAGGCGCAGTCCGTGCTCCGCAGCCTCGCCAAGGAGGGCGTGACCGTACTCGTCCCCGAGTCGGCCTCCTCGCGGCGCAAGACCACACGGCGCAAGTCGGCGGCTCCTCGGTCCAGCACCACCACAACCCGCTCGACCACCACCACGAGCCGGGCCGCCAAGCCCGCCCGTGCCGCGGCCGCCCAGGACCAGCCGGAGACGGTCACCGCCGTCGTCGACTCCTCCGAGGGCTCCTCCGCGAAGAAGGCCCCGGCCAAGAAGGCGGCGACCGCGAAGAAGGCGGCCACCCCAAGAAGGCCGCGGCCGCCAAGAAGCCCGCGGCCAAGGCCCCGGCCAAGAAGGCGACGGCGACCAAGAAGTCCACGAAGAAGGACCTCGAACTCGCCTCCGACTCCGGTGACTTCGCCGAGGAGGGCCTGGACGACGACCTCGAGCACACCGGCGCCGAGCTGGAGCTGGTCGAGGACACGGCCGAGCCTGAGAAGGAGACCAAGCCGGCCAAGCCCGAGACCGTCGGCGCGCCCGTCAAGCCGAGCAAGGACGACGACTCCTTCGTCCTGTACGACGATGACGACGACGCCCCCGCCGCCCAGGTGGTCGCGGCCGGTGCCACGGCGGACCCGGTCAAGGACTACCTGAAGCAGATCGGCAAGGTCCCGCTCCTCAACGCGGAGCAGGAGGTCGAGCTCGCCAAGCGCATCGAGGCCGGGCTGTTCGCGGAGGAGAAGCTCTCCGAGGAGAACGACGTCCTCACCTTCGAGCTCCGTGACGAGCTGGAGTGGATCTCCGAGGACGGCGGCCGCGCCAAGAAGCACCTGCTGGAGGCCAACCTCCGTCTGGTCGTCTCCCTGGCCAAGCGCTACACCGGCCGCGGGATGCTCTTCCTGGACCTGATCCAGGAGGGCAACCTCGGTCTGATCCGCGCCGTCGAGAAGTTCGACTACACCAAGGGCTTCAAGTTCTCCACGTACGCCACGTGGTGGATCCGCCAGGCGATCACCCGCGCGATGGCCGACCAGGCCCGCACCATCCGTATCCCGGTGCACATGGTCGAGGTCATCAACAAGCTGGCCCGCGTCCAGCGCCAGATGCTCCAGGACCTGGGCCGCGAGCCCACCCCGGAGGAGCTGGCCAAGGAACTCGACATGACCCCGGAGAAGGTCGTCGAGGTGCAGAAGTACGGCCGCGAGCCGATCTCCCTGCACACCCCGCTGGGCGAGGACGGCGACAGCGAGTTCGGTGACCTCATCGAGGACTCCGAGGCGATCCAGCCGGGCGAGGCGGTCAGCTTCACCCTGCTCCAGGAGCAGCTGCACTCGGTGCTCGACACCCTGTCCGAGCGCGAGGCCGGCGTGGTCTCCATGCGCTTCGGGCTCACCGACGGTCAGCCGAAGACTTTAGACGAGATCGGCAAGGTCTACGGGGTCACCCGTGAGCGCATCCGGCAGATCGAGAGCAAGACGATGTCGAAGCTCCGTCACCCGTCGCGCTCCCAGGTGCTCCGCGACTACCTGGACTAGTCAGCCGGTCCAGGAGCAGACCCACGCTTCAGGCTGAGAAGCAAACAGGCGCGCCCTCCCGAGATGAATCGGGAGGGCGCGCCCGGTGTTCGTGCCCCCTGCCATGCTCACGGGTGTGGCGACGCCCGCGTGTCCCTCGCATGCCATCAGGCACTCACTGTCCCCGCACGGAGTCCGATCTCCATCCGATGCGCACCATGCTGCCCCACGTGCTGTAGGTGCGGCATAAAGGTGGTCTGGTCCGGTTATCCGCGCGGTGCGTCCCGTGTGACCTGCGGTTGGGGCGAGGGCGGGATCAGTCGCGGACCACGACGTCCATCGTGCGTGCCGTGCGCGGCTTCGCGGCGGGCGGCAGTTCCACGGTGTGCCCGAGGTCGCGCAGCGCCGCGACCAGCTCCTCCGGGCTGTCGGCCCGGACGTTCTCCCGGACCAGCACCCTGGCGATGTCCCCACGGGTGGCCTTGGCCATGTGGCTGACCACGGACCTCCTGGTCACCCCGTCGACCTCGCGCTCGCGCAGCACCCGCACGGCGACGGTCCGCTCGGCGGCGGCACCGGTCGGCCTGAACGCGGCCGCGTAGGCCGCGGACCGGCAGTCCACCAGCAGGCGGTCCTCCGTGAGCTCACCGAGCGGGCCGGTCATGGCACCGCGCCAGTACGTTCCCAGGGCTCCCAGCGGCGGCAGTTTCACCCCCATGGACAGGCGGTAGGGCGGGAGCTGGTCGGCGGGGCCCACCACGCCCCACAGGCCGGAGAACACCAGGACCCGGTCCCGGACCGTGTCCCCGTGGTCGCTGAGCAGGTCGGGCAGCCCGAGCCGGTCGTAGAGCACCCCCGTGTAGAGGTCGGCCGCGCGCAGCGTGGGGGCCGTGGTCAGGTCCAGGTTGCGCTTGAGGGCGTCAGTCTGGGAGACCGACAGGCCCAGGACCTCGCGAGCGGTGTCCTCGGGGCCCGAACAGAGCGCGGTCAGCGCGGTCACGACCCGTTCCCGGCTCTCGGCCAGCTCCGGCAGGGTGAGCGCGCCCGGGTCGAGCTTGGGGCCCTCGCCGGAGGTGGCCTTGCCCTCGGAGGGCGGGAGCAGGATGAACATGGACTCTCCAGGTCAGGGGTGAGGTGGGACCGTGCCCATGGTAGGGCGTGTACGGCTGGATAGGATGTGCCGCTTCCGACACCGGGACAGTGAGGGGCGTACATGCACACGTGGGCGGAACGGGTGTCCAGGGACTGGCCCGCCTTCCGGACCGAGTCGCGCGCCGGCTGGCGGTTCGGCCTCGCGGAGGGGTTCACCAAGCGGGCGAACTGTGCCCTGGTGGAGGACCCCGGAGCCGAGGTGGCGGAGGTCACCCGGTTCTACCGTGAGCACGGGCTGCGTCCCTGCGTGCAGGTGTGGCCGGGGGAGGAGGCGGTGGACGCCCGTCTGGCGGAGCACGGATACGAGCGGGTGGAGCCCACCCTGGTGCTCGCCAGGGAACTCCCGGAGCGGCCCGAGGCCCCCGGGCGGACCCGGGTCTCGTCGGCTCCGACGCCGCGTTGGACGGAGCTCTTCGCGGAGACGGGTGTGTCGCCGGAGTGGGCCGAGGGCGTGGTGCGCATCCTCGGGCAGGTGACCACGGCCTACGGGGTCCACGAGGAGGGGATCGGCCGGGGCTGCGCGGTGCTGGACGGTGAGTCGGTGGCGATCTGCTCGATGGTCACGGCCCGCGAGGCCCGTGGCCGTGGTGTGGCGGGGGCGATCCTCGCCGACCTCCTCGCTTGGGCGCATGACCGGGGTGCCCGACGGGCCTACCTGTGCGTGGTGGCCGACAACGAGGCCGCGCTGCGCCTGTACCGGCGCGCGGGGTTCGAGGAGGTCTCGCGCTACCACAACCGGGTCCTGGCCGACTGAGGCCCCGCCCCGGCCCGACGGAGGGTTCTTGGCGCGGGTCCGGAGGACGGGCTCCGGCCACGGGCACCGGCACACGCCTCTCCGGCTGCGAGCACGTCACCCGTGTCAGGTCGCGTACGTCACCGTGTCCCAGCGCATGGGACCCAGGGACCCGGCTTTCTCGGGGGCCGGGCGCCGCAGCCCTCACGAGATCGAGCACGTCACTCGTGTCCCAGGGTCCCCCTGGAACGAGGACGGCGGCCCCCGGAATCCGGGGACCGCCGTCGACGTTTCGTGGTCGTCGTGGCTAACGCTCTTCCGCGTTCTTGTCGCTCTTGGTGAGCTTGTCCGTCTCGTCCTGGATGTCCGAGGCGATCTTGCGGAGCGAGTCGTCGTGCTTGCGCATGTGGTGCGCGCAGAACAGGAGTTCGCCGCCGGAGTTCAGCAGCACCCGGACGTACGCCTGTGCACCACAGCGGTCGCAGCGGTCAGCAGCCGTCAGCGGCTGAGTGGGGGCAAGGGTTCCAGTCACTTCGCCATCCTCAATACTCGGCGTTAGTCACCTCTGACAACATCTAACCCGACCCAGACGTTCCCAACCGGGTCCCGTGTACGCCGACAGCGGAATCCGCCCGGTTCGTGTCCGTCTGGTGCCCCGTGGGGCAAATTCGTCGAACACGCTACCTCGTTGTCGTTGTACCCCTGGGGAGGCCCGACTATCCCCGGAAAACGGGAGTATCCAGGTCGCATCCACCAGAGGTGGTAGTCTCGCGCGGGCAGGCCCGTCCGACCCCCACGTCGGTCCGCTCCGACCCGCACACGGTTCGTGGAGCCCGCCACGGCGGACCCGGCGTCGACGCCGGAGACCCGCACCCGGGGGACACGACCCCGCCCACACACGGCCGTGCCACGGCAAAGTCCCCGGCTCGCCGTAGCCTGGCCCCCTCAACAGTCGGCGCGGCGCGGTACAGAGGGCACGCGCCGCACAGCCACGATGGCCCTCAAGACGCAGGAGATGTCCGAGTGACCGCCTTGACCGCAGCCGTCCACGATCCCGAGGATTACTCCGCTCGGCACCTGTCGGTCCTGGAGGGCCTCGAAGCGGTGCGCAAGCGTCCGGGCATGTACATCGGGTCCACCGACAGCCGAGGCCTGACCCACTGCATGTGGGAGATCATCGACAACTCCGTCGACGAGGCGCTGGGCGGCTACTGCGGGCGCATCGACGTGACGCTGCACAGCGACGGATCCGTCGCCGTCAGCGACGACGGTCGCGGCATCCCCGTGGACAACGAGCCCAAGTCCGGACTCTCCGGTGTGGAACTGGTCATGACCAAGCTCCACGCCGGCGGCAAGTTCGGTTCGGGCTCCTACACCGCCTCCGGCGGCCTGCACGGTGTCGGCGCCTCCGTCGTCAACGCCCTCTCGGCCCGCGTGGACGTGGAGATCGACCGCCAGGGCCACACCCACGCCCTGAGCTTCCGCCGGGGCATCGCCGGGCGGTTCGCCGGCGCGGGCCCCGACGCCGAGTTCACCCCGGTGTCCGGCCTGGAGCAGATCCGCAAGGTCGCCAAGAAGATCACCGGCACCCGCATCCGGTTCTGGCCGGACATGCAGATCTTCCTCAAGGACGCCGAGATCACCCGGGAGAACCTCCTCGACCGGGCCCGGCAGACCGCCTTCCTCGTCCCGGGACTGACCATCGCGGTGCGCGACGAGCGCGCCGAGGGTGAGGCCCCCTACACCGAGGAGTTCCGCTTCGACGGCGGGATCAGCGAGTTCTGCACCTTCCTCGCCCCCGACGACCCGGTCAGCGACGTCCTGCGCATCCAGGGCTCCGGCAACTTCACCGAGACTGTCCCGGTCCTGGACGAGTCCGGCCACATGGTGCCCGCCGACGTCGAACGCCGCCTGGACGTGGACGTCGCCCTGCGCTGGGGCACCGGCTACGACACCACCGTGCGCTCCTTCGTCAACGTGATCTCCACGCCCAAGGGCGGGACCCACATCAACGGCTTCGAGCGCGCCCTGGTCCGGGTGATCAACGACCAGCTGCGCGCGACCAAGCTCCTCAGGAACAGCGACGACCCGGTCACCAAGGACGACACCCAGGAGGGCCTGACCGCCGTCGTCACGGTGCGCCTGCCCGAGCCGCAGTTCGAGGGACAGACCAAGGAGATCCTCGGCACCTCCGCGGCCTCACGGATCGTCTCCCAGGTGGTCGGCAAGGAGCTGCGCGAGTTCCTCACCTCCACCAAGAAGGCGGAGAAGGCCAGGGCCCGCACGGTCATGGAGAAGGTCGTCGGCGCGGCCAAGGCCCGGCTCGCCGCCCGACAGCAGCGCGAGACCCAGCGCCGCAAGAACGCCCTGGAGAGTTCCGCGCTCCCCGCGAAGCTGGTGGACTGCCGCAGCGAGGGGCTGGAGCACAGCGAACTGTTCATCGTCGAGGGTGACTCCGCTCTGGGCACCGCCAAGCTCGCCCGCGACTCCGAGTTCCAGGCGCTGCTGCCCATCCGGGGCAAGATCCTCAACGTGCAGAAGTCCTCGGTCGCGGACATGCTCAAGAACGCCGAGTGCGCGGCGATCCTCCAGGTCATCGGGGCCGGGTCGGGGCGCACCTTCGACCTCGACGCGGCCCGCTACGGCCGGGTCATCCTCATGGCCGACGCGGACGTGGACGGCGCGCACATCCGCTGCCTGCTGCTCACCCTCATCTACCGGTACATGCGGCCGATGCTGGAGGCCGGGCGCGTGTACGCGGCCGTGCCGCCGCTGCACCGCATCGAGCTGACCAACGTGCGGCGCAAGCGCGGGGCCAAGCCCGAGGACCGGTACGTCTACACCTACTCCGACGCCGAGCTCCGGCGCACCCTGCTGGATCTGGAGAAGCGCAAGATCTCCTGGAAGGAGCCGGTGCAGCGGTACAAGGGCCTGGGTGAGATGGACGCCGACCAGCTGGCCGAGACCACCATGGACCCCCGCTACCGGACCCTGCGCCGCATCCGGGTGGAACAGGCGGAGGAGGCCGCGTCCGTGTTCAACCTGCTCATGGGCAACGAGGTGGCGCCGCGCCGCAAGTTCATCCAGGAGGGCGCCCAGGAGCTGGACCTGGAGCGCATCGACGCCTGACCGTCCCCCCACGTGAAGGGGCCCGCGCGGGCCAGGGGTTCTCGAACCCCGGACCCGTGCGGGCCCCTTCACGTCTCCGCTCAGGGGGCCTTCGGAGGCTCCCAGACCCCGTCCGAGAGGAAACGGTCGATCGCCACCCGGTACGGGCCGGGGTCCAGGCCCCGTTCCGACACCCAGGCGTCGTTGTAGTAGCTGTGCTGGTACCGTTCGCCGCCGTCGCAGATCAGGGTGACCACACTGCCCTTGCGGCCCTCACGGAGCATCCTGGAGACCAGGTGCCACACGCCCCACAGGTTGGTGCCGGTCGATCCGCCCGCGCACCGGCCGGTGACGTCGTTGAGGTGGCGCATCGCCGCGATGCTCGCGGCGTCGGGCACCGGCATCATCAGGTCGATCACCGACGGTACGAAGCTCGGCTCCATCCTCGGACGGCCGATGCCCTCGATCCGGGAGGGCATACCCGTGGAGTAGTCGGCGGCACCGGTCACCCAACCGGGGAAGAAGGCCGAGTTCTCCGGGTCCACCACGGCCAGGCGGGTGTGCAGGCGCCGGTACCGCAGGTAGCGGCCGATGGTCGCGGAGGTGCCGCCCGTGCCCGCGCCCACCACGATCCAGTCCGGATCGGGGTGACGCTCCATGGCGAGCTGCTCGAAGATCGACTCGGCGATGTTGTTGTTGCCGCGCCAGTCCGTGGCCCGCTCCGCGTACGTGAACTGGTCCATGTAGTGGCCGCCCGTCTCGGCGGCCAGGCGCTCGGCCTCGCCGTACATGTCCGGCGGGTTGTCGACGAAGTGGCAGCGCCCGCCGTACCGCTCGATCAGCGCGATCTTCTCCGGGCTGGTCCGCCTCGGGACCACCGTGATGAAGTCCAGCCCCACCAGCTGCGCGAAGTACGCCTCCGACACCGCAGTGGAACCCGAACTGGCCTCCACGATCGTGGTGCCCTCGGTGATCCACCCGTTGGCCAGCCCGTACAGGAACAGCGAACGCGCCAACCGGTGCTTGAGGCTGCCGGTGGGGTGCACCGACTCGTCCTTCAGGTACAGGTCGATGCCCCACTCCGGAGGCAGGGGGAACACGTGCAGGTGGGTGTCGGCCGAACGCGTGTCGTCGGCGACCACCCTGCGGACCGCCTCGTCCGCCCAGGAACGGGCGCTGTCGGAACATCGGTCGACCCAGGGCAGGTCAGGGTCTGGAATGGGAGCCATGGTGAGGAGGGTACCCGTACCTTTTTGGGCCTCCGCTTCGCTTCGGCGCCTTTGCTTCGGCGCCTTTGCAGAGGGATTCTTCATCGTCGTCCGCGCCTGGCTCGTACCTCGCTGGCGGCTTGACTCCTCTTGCAGAACCCTCTCCGGCGCCTCGCTCACGTCTTTTCGGGCCTCCGCTTCGCTTCGGCCCGAGGTCCGGCGCCTTTGCAGAGGAACCTTCGGCACCTTCGGTGTGATGGCTCGTTCCTCGCGATCCCACCTGCGGCACCTCCAGAACCCTCTCCGGCGCCGGACGGGGCACCCCCTTGTGGTTTGGGCACGCGCGCCCAGGACTCACGCTCGCCGCTGAGCAGAGCCGGTCACCCTCAGCCGCGGGGGTTACCCGTTCGAGCGCCCAAGGGGACTCAGTCCAGGGATCCGCCGGACATCACCGCGTACATACGCCGGTACGTGGCCGCCTCCTCGTGGCGGCTCTGCCTCTCCAGCGTGCGTGCCAGGGCGATGTGCGCCCAGTTGTCCACCGGGTCCAGCTCGATCAGGCTGCGGAAGGCCGACTCGGCCTTGTTGAGCTGAGCGGAGTGGAAGTAGGCGCGCCCCAGCAGCTCCAGCATCGAGCGGCTGCCCGGCTCGTTCTCCACCACGGGTTCGAGGATCTGGGCGGCGTAGATGGGGTCGCCCAGCTCCATGAACATGCGGGCTCGGTTGTAGGTGTCGTAGGTGCTCTCTTCCACGGTGCTCCTCTCAGGTGTCCACCGTCCCGGGTCACAACCGCCGCGGGGGTGGCGGCATTCCCGGGGATGGGGGAGGCGGGTGCGGGGCCCGGGGGTGGTGGTGCGCACCACCCACCAGAGTGATCCCCGCGCCGGACCCCGGTGACACCTTCCGACACGACCGCCCCCGGCCGATCGGGCCGGGGGCGGACGCGTGGAACCAGCGGGACTAGAGGTCGACCGGGGTCACCCTGCCGTTGTCCACGTCGTAGATCGCCCCGGCCACCGGCAGGCCCTTGGGCAGCAGCGGGTGGTGCCGGATGCGTTCGAGGTCGTGCTGGAGCGCGCCGAGCTGGTCGTTGTCGGTCTTGAACTCCAGGCTGCGCGTGTCCACCCCGAAGTCGTTCAGGATGAGGTCGTGGACGACGTCGTCGTTCTCCACGGACGCCATCTTGCACTTGGTGTGCGGCAGGATCAGCACACGGTCCACGCCCAGCAGGTAGACGGCCAGCACCAGCGTACGCAGGGTGTCGTCCGTGACGCGGGCGCCCGCGTTACGCAGGATCTTCGCGTCGCCCGGCTTGAGGCCGAGCATGTCCAGCGGCTCGATCCTGGAGTCCATGCACGTGACGAGGGCCAACCCCGCGCGGCCAACGGTTCGAGACCGGTGAGTGAGAAGTCGGCGGCGTAGTCGGCGTTGGAACCGAACACGTCGTCGAAAGCCCCGGGGGAGGGGTGACGTTGGTGCTGTCGCTCACTTGTGGTGACTCCCTGTGTCGTATGGGTGCATGGACTGCCGTGCACACAGGTAAGCACACCCGTGCGCACGGCTGGCGTGAAACTCAGGCTCCTGATCCGGGAGGGGTGATCCCGGAGTCGGTCTGACCACTGCCGACCGTGACGACGGCACTGGTCAGGGCCTCCCCGGAGCCGTCCCGACGCTCGGTCAGGTCCGGCAGGCGGACCGGCTTGCCGTCGGCGCGCGACGCCCGTGCCGGGGCGCGTCCCACCCACGCGAACGTCAGGGTGTCCTCACCCTTCAGGTAGCGGTGGCAGCGCACCCCGCCGGTGGCCCGCCCCTTGGAGGGGTAGGCCGTGAAGGGGGTGACCTTGGCGGATCCGGGCAGGCTGCTCGTCAGGGCGTCGCCGCCTCCGGACACGGTCACCACGACCGAGTCCTCGGGGCTGGAGACCGCGCCGAACCACAGTACGCGAGCCTCCTCGGAGAGCCGCACACCGGCCACGCCGCCCGCCTGGCGGCCCTGCGGGCGGGCCGTGGAAGCCGAGAAGCGCAGGAGCTGGGCCTCGGAGGTGACGAAGACCAGGTCCTCCTCGCCCGTGGAGAGCTGGGTGACGCCGATCACGCGGTCGTCGTCCTTGAGCGAGATGATCTCGAAGTCGTCCTTGTTCGGCGGGAAGTCGGGGGCGACCCGCTTGACCACACCGCCGACGGTGCCCACGACGAAGCCGGGCCCGGAGGCGTTCATGGACACGATCGACACGACCCGCTCGCCCTCGTCGAGCTGGACGAACTCGACGACGTCCAGACCCGCGGCCAACGGTGGGCGCTCGGGTTCGCCGTCACCGTCAGCGGGCAGCTCGGGCAGCTCCACCACCGGGACCCGGATCATCCGGCCCAGGTCGGTGACGAACCCGATGTCCGAGCGCGAGGTGGTCGGGACGGAGACCTCGATCGCGTCGTGCTTGGCGCGCAGACCCGTGTACACGCGCGGCGGGGTCGCGCCCTTGGTACGGCCGATGTGGCCGTCGACCCCGAGCAGCACGTGGCAGGGCTGGTCGGCCATCTCCAGCGGGATGACGGCGGCGCGGGCCACCCCGTCGCTCTCGCGCAGCTGCGTGCGGCGCGGGGTCGCGAACTTCTTGGAGACGTCGTTGAGCTCCTTGGAGACCACCCGGCGCAGCTTCTTGTCCGACTCCAGGATGGAGGTGAGCTCCTCGATCTCCAGGTCGAGCTTGTCTCGCTCGGTCTCTAGCTCCAGCCGGTCGAAGCGGGTGAGGCGGCGCAGCGGGGTGTCGAGGATGTAGCGCGCCTGGATCTCGGAGAGGTCGTAGGCGCCCATCAGGGACTCGCGCGCGGCGGCGGTGTCGTCGGCCTCGCGGATGAGGGCGATGACCCGGTCGATGTCGAGCAGGGCGACGAGCAGGCCCGCGACCAGGTGCAGACGCTCCTGGCGCTTCTTGCGCCGGTGCTCGCTGCGGCGGCGGACCACGTCGAGGCGGTGGTTGACGTAGACCTCGAGCAGCTCACGCAGGCCGAGGGTCTGGGGCTGGCCGTCGACCAGGGCCACGTTG
This sequence comes from Nocardiopsis eucommiae, assembly GCA_018388625.1. Classification (GTDB taxonomy): domain Bacteria; phylum Actinomycetota; class Actinomycetes; order Streptosporangiales; family Streptosporangiaceae; genus Nocardiopsis; species Nocardiopsis eucommiae. Next base: position 1,546,179 of record CP074402.1, read on the forward strand.
TTGATGCCGAAGGTCTCCTCCATCGGCGTCAGCCGGTAGAGCTCCTCCAGGACCGCTTCGGGGTTGAACCCGTTCTTGAGCTCGATGACCAGGCGCAGGCCCTGGTTGCGGTCGGTGAGGTCCTTGAGGTCCGAGATGCCCTGGAGCTTCTTGGACTGCACCAGCTCCTTGATCCGGCTGATGACCTTCTCGGGGCCGACGCTGTAGGGCAGCTCGGTGACTACGAGGCCGGTGCGGCGCGCGGACACCTTCTCGATCGCGACGGTGGCGCGGGTCTTGAAGGTGCCGCGGCCCTTGCGGTAGGCGTCGCGGACGCCGTCCAGGCCGACGATGGTGCCGCCGGTGGGCAGGTCGGGGCCGGGGACGAACTCGGTGAGCTCGTCCAGGGTGGCCTCGGGGTTGGCGATCAGGTGGCGCGCGGCCGCGATGACCTCGCCCAGGTTGTGCGGGGCCATGTTGGTGGCCATGCCCACGGCGATGCCGGACGCGCCGTTGACCAGGAGGTTGGGGAAGGCCGCGGGAAGGACCTCGGGTTCGGTCTCCTGACCGTCGTAGTTGGGCTTGAAGTCGACGACGTCCTCCTCGATGGAGGACACCAGGAGCTCGGCGGCGCTGTCCAGCCGGGCCTCGGTGTACCGCATGGCGGCCGGGGCGTCGTCGCCGCCCAGGGAACCGAAGTTGCCGTGGCCGTCGACCAGCGGAACGCGCATGGCGAAGGACTGGCTCAGTCGGACCAGGGCGTCGTAGATGGCGGAGTCGCCGTGGGGGTGCAGCCGACCCATCACCTCCCCGACCACGCGGGCGCACTTGACGTGTCCGCGGTCGGGCCGGAGGCCCATCTCGTTCATCTGGTACAGGATGCGCCGTTGGACCGGTTTCATGCCGTCACGCGCGTCGGGCAGAGCGCGTTGGTAGATCACCGAGTACGCGTACTCCAGGAAGCTGCCGCGCATCTCCTCGGAGACGTCGATGTCGATGATCTTCTCGGCGAGATCCTCGGGGGGACGGGAAGTAGTACGGGCCATGTCCGTAATTCTGGCCTGTGCCAGGGACTGAAACGTACGGGGCCGCGTGGTTGGGCGTGTGTGAGTCGCGCGACTGGGGGTTTCGCACCGTCTTCGACCCGGTTTTCCGTCCCCGGGAGGGCCCGGGGACGGAAAACACGACTCGCGTGTCGCGCGCGTGCCCTCCTCCGCGCGCCCGGTCACGGGAGGGCGCGCCGAGGAGCGGCGGTCAGCCGGTGGTCACGGCGGTCTCCCCGGCCGGGACCTCCAGGGAGGTGCCGTCGGAGAAGGTGACGGTGAGCGGGCCCGTGCCCGGGTTGAAGGCGGTGTACGTGCTGGTCCCGCCCTTGTCGAACACCGCGTAGTGGGCGGTGTCGGCGGTCACGGACACGTCCACGGTGCCGAACTCCGCGAGGGTGGAGACCCACTGGTAGGTGTGCGGCTTGGAGCCGCCCGCCTCGGGTTCGTAGGTCTGCCACTGCTCCTCGAACATCCTGAGGGCGTCGTCACCGTCGGAGAGCGCGCGGTGGGCCCAGTGGATGTCCCGCCAGATGTCCGGCTCACCGCCGAGCTTGTCCACGAGTGACTCGTAGATCACCCCGGCGTGCTCGGGGTCGTGCCCGAGGTACAGGGAACCCGCGGTGATGGGCAGGTAGTTGATGCCGTAGTGCTCCTCGTGGCCGCCGTCCCACCAGATGCGGTAGTCGCCGCCGTCGCCCCAGACCATGCCCACGACGTCCTCGGGGTAGTCCTCGGGGAAGGTGTCCCCGCCCGCGTTCTGCCAGTAGCGGGCGATGGTGGAGGCCTGGGTGGTGTGGAGGTAGACGCCGAGGTCGCGCAGCTCCTCGTCGCCGGTCAGCGCGCCGAAGTGGGCGGTGGCGGCGGCGAAGTGCATGCCCTCGGAGGAGGACTCCTGGTTGTTGCCGGCGGCGAACCCGGCGTGGCCGGAGGCCCAGCCGTGTCCGGCGTAGGGGAGAAGGAGCGCAGCCGGGGGAACATGTCCCCGTCGGTACCGGCCACGTCCTGGATGAGCAGGCGGATCATGCCTCCCCAGGCGTCCTCGTCGGCCCAGTCGCGATCGTAGCGGGCGACAACGGCGGCGGCCGAGACGAAGTAGCCGTAGTGGAAGTCGTGGTCGTTGAGTTCGGTGGCGGCCCCGAAGCTGTCGGGGTAGCCGAGCATCGTGCCCCACTCCTCGTCGTAGTGGAACTGGCGGGTTCCTCCGGCGGTGAGCCAGTCCTCCAGGCGCTCCTGGACCAGGGCGAGGAGTTCGTCCCGGGCCTCGGTGTGGCCGATGGAGTCCGCGATGGGGATGAGCTGCGCGAGGCGGCCCATGGCCTTGCCGTCCCAGTAGGTGTCGCCGGGCTCGGGGAAGAGCTCCTCCTCCGCGAGGACGTCGTCGATCAGTGCGGCCAGCCGGTCGTGGTCGGCGGCGTCGACGGTGGGCAGGCTGGGCATGATGCCCTGCGTGGTGAGTTCGGTGGTGAAGGAGGCGCCCTCGGAGACCTTCATCTCGCCGCGCGGGGAGGCGTAGGCGAGGTCGGTGAGGTCGCCCGTGACGTTGGCCCACTGGTGCGGGTAGAGGGCGGTGAGGGTTCCGGTCTCCTCGCCCTCCCTGGCCTCGGTCTCCAGCCGGTAGGTGCTGGTGAGGGAGGACGCCGCCTCGTCGTAGTCGTACTCCACGACCGAGCCGGTGACGAAGGAGTGGGCGTAGGGGGCGAAGGTGTCCAGGTCCTCGGGTGAGGGCAGGACGGCCACCGAGTAGTACCCGTCGTCGCCGGTGTCCGCGGTGAGGGTGTCACCGGAGACGGACCAGGGCGAGTCGGAGGGCGCGAACAGGGCGTAGTGCCTGCCGTTGACGGTGGCGCCGACGGTGGAGCCGTCCTCGTGCCAGATCTCGGGGGTGCCGGAGAAGGTCACCTCGGCCCCGGCGCCCTCGGTCTCGGCGTAGGCGAAGGGGAGTCCCTGGCCGATGGTGACGCGCAGCTGGGCCCCGCCGCCCTCCCACTGGGCGGTGACCGTCCAGTCGCCGCTGTCGGCGGTCCGGGTGTCGGGGGAGTCGAGCCCGGCGGCCCCCAGGGTGAGGTCGGAGACGGCCGTGTACTCGTACTTGAGGTCGTCGCCGACCATCTGGTGGGAGTCGGGGTAGCCCATGTCGAGGCCGCCCTCGTGGGGCTTGTAGCTCAGGGGGTGCGCGAAGAGGTTCTCGCCGTGGGGGTTGTCAGGGTAGCGCTGGAAGATCAGCGAGGACCACCACTCGTTGGTGGGGGCCGGGCCCGTGTGCTCGTCGGTGACCTTGGGCGAGACGGGGGCGCCGTTGAGGTCGGAGGGGCCGGAGGCGCCCTCGGGGCGGGTGCTGGTGTAGCTGCCGGAGCCGACCGGGACCTCGGCCGCGCCCTCGGCGGAGACCGGGGTGACGGAGGTGGGGCCGGTGACCGCGAGGGCCGTGCCGCCGACCACGAGGGCGGAGGCGGCGGCGAGCAGACCGAGGGAGGTCCGCGTCCGCGGTTGTGCGTGTCGGGGGAAGCGGGGGAGGAAGCCGCTGGTGGGGCGGCCTCGTGGTTGCGCCATCGTCTGCCTTTCGTGCTTCTCTCAAGGGGCGACCGGTTCGGGAGCGCTCCCATTAGGGGGCTGAGCCCTGGCGTCGAGTGTTCAGGTGACACTCGGTGAGCGCAATGCCACATAACTGGAAAGTTTCCATTCTGTTACCGCTGGCCCCCGTCCACGGAACCGGACACCACCGGGAACCACGCCCCCATCGAGATCCGGGTCCCGCTTGGCTGCCTGGGACGGACACCGAACAGGAACCACCCCCTCACCGGGGAAGTGGACCCTGCTCGGGTGCCTGGGGCCGATCACCGCCCGGGATGGGACACCGTCGGTGAGCGGGCCCGGGGCGCCGCCGGTCATCGACCGGACACCACCAGGGGCCGGTCTCCATCCGGTAGTCCGGTAGTTCGGGAGCCGGACGCCGCCGGAGGAGCGGGCGCGCGCCGGAGCCGCCGGAGGAGCCGCTGCGGGCCGCGTCGCGGGGCACCCGGGGCGGGTCCGCCTGAGAGCTTGCCCACGGCACCGACGCGCCGACCCGTCCGCGGGGGCGCCCCGGAACCGTCGTGCCTGTGGACGACCCCCTCCACCCCCACCGCCTCTGGTACCAAGGAGTCATGGCCACTCCCACCCAGCCTGACGTCCCCGTCCCCGACGCGCCGACGACCACCGAGCCAGCCCTCTCCGCCGCCGAAGGCGCCCTGCGCGAGCGCGCGGAGGGGCACCTGCGCGCCCTCGCGGGCGAGTCCGCCCGCCTGCGCGAGGACCAGTGGACCGCCATCCACGCCCTGGTCGCCGAGCACCGCCGGGCGCTGGTCGTGCAGCGCACCGGTTGGGGCAAGTCCGCGGTGTACTTCGTGGCCACCGCCCTGCGCCGGGCCGAGGGGCGGGGCCCACGGTCATCGTCTCCCCGCTGCTCGCGCTGATGCGCAACCAGATCGCCGCGGCCGAGCGCGCGGGCATCCGCGCCCGCACCATCAACAGCTCCAACACCACCGCCTGGGAGTCCACGTACGCCGAGGTCTCCCAGGGGCTGGTGGACGTCCTGCTGGTCAGCCCCGAGCGGCTCAACAACCCGGAGTTCCGGGACCGCGTCCTGCCCGAACTCGCCGCCGGGGCGGGCCTGGTCGTCATCGACGAGGCGCACTGCGTCTCCGACTGGGGCCACGACTTCCGGCCCGACTACCGGCGCATCCGCTCCCTCCTGCACGACCTGCCAGACGGGGTGCCGGTCCTGGCCACCACGGCCACCGCCAACGAACGCGTCACCCATGACGTGGCCGAACAGCTCCAGGCCGGTGCCGACCGGGCCGACACGCTGGTCCTGCGGGGCAGCCTGGAACGCGAGAGCCTGAGCCTGGGCGTGGCCGAGCTCCCCGACCCGACCGCGCGGCTCAGCTGGCTGGCCGAGCACCTGCCCAAGATCCCCGGATCGGGCATCGTCTACACGCTCACCGTCAGCGCCGCCGCCGAGACCGCCCGCTTCCTCACCGAGCAGGGCCTGGAGGTGCTGCCGTACACCGGGCAGACCGATCCCGACGAGCGCGGGCTCGCCGAGGACGCCCTCCTCGGCAACCGGGTGAAGGCGCTCGTGGCCACCAGCGCGCTGGGGATGGGCTTCGACAAGCCCGACCTGGGTTTCGTCGTGCACCTCGGAGCTCCGCAGTCACCGATCTCCTACTACCAGCAGGTCGGCCGTGCGGGACGTGGCGTGGAACGGGCCGAGGTGGTGCTCCTGCCCGGCCGCGAGGACGTCCGGATCTGGGAGTACTTCGCCGGTCTGTCCTTCCCCCGGAGGAGACCGTGCGCCAGACCCTCCGGGCTCTGGCGGAGTCCGACAGGCCCCTGTCCACCGCCAGCCTGGAGACCAGGGTGGACCTGCGCCGCACCCGCCTGGAGCAGATGCTCAAGGTGCTGGACGTGGACGGCGCGGTGCGCCGGGTGCGCGGCGGCTGGACCGCCACGGGTGAACCCTGGACCTACGACGCGGAGCGCTACGCCGCCGTCAGCGCGGCCCGCGAACGCGAGCAGCGCGCCATGCTCGACTACGTCTCCACCGACACCTGCCGGATGGAGTTCCTCCGCCGACAGCTCGACGACCCCGCCGCCGAACCCTGTGGCCGCTGCGACGTGTGCACCGGGCAGTACTGGCCCACCGACGTCGACACCGGCCGCCGCCAGGCGGCCGCCGACCACCTGGACCGGCCCGGCACGCCGCTCGCGCCGCGCCGCCAGTGGCCGTCCGGCATGAACACGCTCGGTGTGAGCCTGTCCGGCAAGATCCCCGAGAACCTGCGGGCGGGCGAGGGGCGTGCCCTGGGCCGGCTCACCGACATCGGCTGGGGTACCGAGCTGCGCCGCGTCTTCGCCGAGGACGCCCCGGACACCCCCGTGGACGAGCGACTCCTCCAGGGTGTGGTGCGTGTGCTCGCCGCGTGGGGGTGGGAGAACCGACCGGTCGGGGTGGTCGCGATGCCCTCGCTCTCCCGCCCGACCCTCGTGGGGGACCTGGCCGCCCGTATCTCCGAACTCGGCCGACTCGCGCCGCTCGGCTCCCTGTCCTACCGGACCCCGGCGGGCCCTGGCCCGCGCCGCCACAACAGCGCGATGCGACTGGAGCAGGTGTACAACGCGCTGGTGGTGGATCCCGCGCTGGCCGACCGCGTGGCCGAGCTCCAGAGAGACACCCCGGGCCCGATCCTGCTGGTGGACGACCAGACCGACACGGGGTGGAGCCTGACCGTGGGCGCGGCCCTGCTCCGCAAGGCGGGAGCCCCGGAGGTGCTGCCGCTGACCCTGTCCACCACGGGAGGGTGACCACGCGGGTCGGGATGGCCCTGACGGTGCGCCTGCCCCGCCCAGCGGTCCCCGGCCGGGAACCGCTGGGCGGGGCCTCCTCGCGGTGCGCGGGTCATCCCGGCAACGCACCGTGCCGGGCGGGGTCGCCGGGCGGACATGACGAGACCCCGCCACCCTGGGGTGCGGGGTCTCGTCGGAGGAACCTGACGGGTCTAGCGCAGGCGCTGGCCCCGGGGCGCGCCCCGGCGCACCGGCTGGCCCTCACCCAGGTCCGGGCGGGCACCCGGCTGGTGCAGGGCACGGGCGGCCAGCCTGCTGGCCCGGCCCAGTGCCTCCTTGGGGTGCCGGCCGGTCAGCCACGCGGGGAGGAACCCGGCGATGAACGCGTCACCGGCGCCGACCGAACCGGGGGAGGGGTCCACCGGCTCGGCGGGGGCCCGCACGCAGTCCTCGCGGGTCTTGGAGGCCCACAGGCCACCCTCCTCGCCGAGCTTGATCACGACGTTGGGGAACCAGGCGGTGAGCACCTTCGCGGCGGCCTCGGCGTCGTCCCGACCGGTGAGCACCCGGGCCTGGTCGACGTTGACGAACAACAGCCGCGCGCCCTGCGTCCAGTCGAGGAAGTTCTCCGCCCCCGCGCGCTCCAGCGGCGCGTGCGAGCCGCCGTCCACGGAGATGGACATGCCGCTCTCCCGCGCCATGCGCAGGGCCACCCGGGCCGCGCGGCGGGAGTCGGAGTTGATCAGCGTGTACCCGGACACGTGCAGGTGGCCGTCGGGGCCGAACACGTCGCGGGGCAGGTCCTCGGGCTGGAGACGGGCGTTGGCGCCGGGGTCGCTCAGCATCGTCCGGTCGCCCCGGTGGGTGATCATGACCACGCAGGTGCCGGTGGAGCGCTCGGGGTCCATCACCATGCGGGAGTCCAGGCCGTAGCCCATGAGCTCCATCTCGCGGGTGCGCCCGGTGATGTCGGAGCCGCGACGACCGACGAACGTGGTCTCGGTGCCCTCGACCGCGAGCCACGAGGCGATGTTCGCCCCGGAACCGCCGCCGTACATGATCACCGACGCCGGGGTGTCGCTGCCGCGGGCCAACGGGTGGAACGCGCGCGCGACGGCATCGGTCATCAGATCACCGATCACGACCACTCGAGTCATTTCGCCAGCCACCACCGAGGGTTTGAGAATCTGTGCCCGCACGACGTTAACAGCTTAACGATCAGTGTCGGGTAACGAACTGACAGCGCCCGGGACACGCGGTCGCGCGGGGGCCGCCGCGGATCGTGAGGCCCTGCGTACGAGGGGTTTCGACCCACCCAGGAAGACTATCCGCACTCGGCGTGATCTCGGACGCCCGACCGTCACCGGAACCGGTCGGGCACACTCCGAGGGCGTGGGTCCCGCTCGTGTCGTGGAACCGGAACCTCGGGGCCCTCTCTGTACGCCCACGCACCGGTCGCCGCGCGTGTCCGAGGGTCTCGACCCCCGTTCGCGAGGCCCGCCTGAGGGGTCGATTTCGGTCATCCCGCATGGACTTTCCCCGAATTCGACCGATTGTCGTCTAGTCTCGCTGTCGTGCAGTCCTACCCGAACCACTGGGAAGCCGACGTCGTCCTGACCGACGGAGGCACCGCGCACCTGCGCCCCATCACCCCTGACGACGCCGACCTGCTGCGCGAGTTCCACTCCCGGCTCTCACCGGAGACGATCTACTACCGGTTCTTCGCGCCCTACCCCAAGCTCTCCGACCGGGACGTGAAACGCTTCACTACGGTCGACTACGAGGACCGCGTGGCCCTGGTCGCCACCATCTCCGACTCCATGGTCTCCGTGGTGCGGTATGACAAGGTCGCCCCCGAGGAGGCCGAGGTGGCCTTCGTCGTGGAGGACGGGCACCAGGGGCGTGGCCTGGCCTCGGTGCTCCTGGAGCACATCGGAGCCGCCGCCCGCGAACGCGGGGTGCGCCGTTTCATCGCGGACGTCCTGCCCGAGAACCGGCGCATGATCAACGTCTTCCGCGAGGCCGGGTACACCGCGCAGCAGACCTTCGACGAGGGCGTCATCCGCCTCACCCTCGACCTCCAGCCCACGGACGACTCCACCGAGGTCATGCGGGCCCGCGAACAGCGCGCCGAGTCGCGCTCCATCGCCCGCCTGCTCTTCCCCGAGTCCGTCGCCGTCATCGGGGCCAGCCGCACGGCGCACACCATCGGCCAGACCGCGCTGCGCAACCTGCTCGGCGGCGAGTTCCAGGGCCCCGTCTACCCGGTCCACCCCGAGGCCAAGGCCGTCGTCGGCGTCCGCGCCTACCCCTCCGTCCTCGACATCCCCGACCAGATCGACCTCGCCGTGGTGGCCGTGCGCGCCGACACCGTCGTCGACGTGGTCGAACAGTGCGCGGAGAAGGGCGTGCACGGGCTGATCGTGGTCAGCTCCGGGTTCGGTGAGGTCGGCCCCGAGGGGCGCGCCCGCCAGGACGAACTGGTGCGCACCGCCCGCGCCGCCGGTATGCGCGTGGTCGGGCCGAACTGCCTGGGCATCGCCAACAGCGATCCCACGGTCTCGCTCAACGCCACCCTCTCCCCGGACCTGCCCCCGCAGGGCCCCATCGGCTTCTTCTCCCAGTCCGGAGCCCTGGGCCGGGCCATCCTCCAGCGGGTGGCCGAACGCGGCATGGGCCTGTCCACCTTCGTCTCGGCGGGCAACCGCGCGGACGTGTCCGGCAACGACCTCATGCAGTACTGGCAGGAGGACCCCGCCACCAAGGTGGTCCTCCAGTACCTGGAGTCCCTGGGCAACCCGCGCAAGTTCACCCGCCTCGCCCGGCGCCTGGCCAAGCAGAAGCCGGTCGTCGCCGTGCGCAGCGGCGGATCCGCGCGGACCACCCCCACCGGGCACGCCGCCGGTGGCCTGGCCCTGCCCGACTACGCCGTCACGTCCCTGTTCCAGCAGGCGGGCGTGGTGCGCGTGGACGACATCACGCAGATGTTCGACGCCGCCCAGGTGTTCGCCTACCAGCCGCTGCCCGAGGGGCCGCGGGTGGGCATCATCGGCAACTCCGACTCCCTGGAGCTGCTGGTCAAGGACGCGGCGGTCCGTCAGGGGCTCAAGCCGCACGACCCGGTCAACCTGGGTCCGCAGGCCACCGCCGACGACTTCGACACCGCGATCCGGGCCGCGCAGGCCGCCGAGGACGTCCACTCGATCGTGGTGGTCTTCGTCCCGGCCCTGCACCCCATCGGTGACGACGTCGCCCGTGTCCTGCGTGCCCGCTCCCTGGACTCGGACAAGCCCATCGTCACCACCTATCTCGCGCGCCAGGGCCTCCCCGAGGAGCTCAGGCACGTCGGTGACCAGGGGCAGACCCTGCACGGCTCGGTGCCCTCCTACCCCTCTCCCGAGGACGCCGTCCGGGCCGTCGCCCACGCCACCCGGTACGCCCAGTGGCGCAACCGCAAGCCCGGACGCCACCCCGAACTGCCCGACATCGACCGCGCCCGGGCCCGTGCCACCATCGGCCGCGCGCTCAAGAAGGCCGCGCCGACCGACGACGACGTCGCCTGGTTCGGCGGCGAGCGACGCTACGACGAGGAGACGGCGATCTCCTCCGAGGACGCCCGCGACCTCCTGGCCTGCTACGGTATCGCCGCCTACCCGGACATCAGGGTCACCTCCGCCGAGGAGGCCGTGGTCGCCGCCGGTGAGCTCGGCTACCCCGCCGTGGTCAAGGCCGACGCCCCCGACCTGCGGGTGCGCGCGGGAGGCACGTTCGTCCGCGCCGACCTGCGCACGCCCGAGGACGTTCGGAGCGCCTACCTGTCCCTGGAGGACCGCTTCGGTGGCGAGGCGGAGCTGGTGGTCCAGCGGATGGCCGCGCCCGGCGTTCCCACGGTGGTGCGCGCGGGCGACAACCAGTCCTTCGGCTCGGTGGTCTCCTTCGGGCTGGCGGACGTCACCGCCGAGCTGCTCGACGACCGCTCCTTCCGGCTGGCGCCGCTGACCGACATGGACGCGGCCGACCTCATCCACGCGGTTCGGGCCGCCCCGCTGCTGTTCGGACTGCCCGCGGGCGCCACCTCGTTGGCCGAGCAGCCCAACGTGGAGGCCCTGGAGGAACTGCTCATCCGGGTGTCCCGACTGGTGGAGGCCTTCCCGGAGATCGGCTACGTGGACCTGGACCCGGTTCTGGTCAACGCCACCGGAGCGCACGTCCTGGGCGCCCGGATGTGGCTGCGCGAGGCCCCCGAGGTCCGTCCCGACGTGGGACCGCGCCGTCTGCGCGGGGTGACGTTCTGATCAGGGAATGGGTCTCCCGTTTCGGCGGACGGTCGCGAAGTGTCGCCGGAAGGGGGCAGGATAGAGGTATGAGGAAAACACGTGCCGTGTCCACGGATTGGCGCCTGGAGATCGAGCGGAGCGGTTACTACCCGGCTCTGGTGATCGACGCCGTCGCGACCACCCTGGGCGAGGAGGACGCCGAGGCGTTCATCGTGCACCATGAGGCGACCTTCGACCCGGCCATGGAGATGCGTCGGCACATCACCGTCATGCTGCTGACCGCCACCCGTCTCGTCGTCTGTCACACCGACGAGCACCCGCCCACCGAACCCGGTGGGACCTCGCACGCCTCCACCACGACCGACAGCATCCAGCTGGGCAACATCCAGTCGGTGGCGCTGACCCGGGTCGTTCCCAACCCCGCCCAGTACACGCCGGGCAGCCTGCCCAGTGAGCTGGTGCTCAGCGTGAACCTCTCGGTGAACTGGGGCGCGGTCGCGCACATCGACCTCGAACCGGCCTCGTGCGCGGACGAGAGCTGCGAGCTCGACCACGGATACACGGGCGCCCTCACCGCCGAGCCGCTCACCCTGAGGGTCAGCGAGGCGGCAGACGGCGCGGAGGCGGTCACCACCATGCTGCACTTCGCGGACGCGCTGTCCGCCGCGACCACGCGTCGCTGACACGGCGGACGCGAGCGAAGCACACCCGGCGGGGCCGGGGCGATCTCCACGGAGGCCGCCCCGGCCCCGTTCCGTGGGGCGGTGGGAGCCGGGGCGGGCGTGAACGCTAGCGTGTGGTGCACGTAACACGAGCGCGCTCGCCCGTAACACGGACCCGGCAGACTCGTCGTCGGTCGGCATGGCCGGGACCGCCGCCGTACCGCGCCAGTGACGCCGTGGCCTCCGCGCGCGTCCAACGGAGAGAGGTCAGCCAGCGATGACGCAGCACCCGACACCCCCGAACCCCTCGGGCGACGCCCCCTCGTACGCTCGAACGTCGACCGGGCCATCGCCACCATCACTCTGGACTCCCCGCGCAACCGCAACGCGCTGTCCGCCCGGCTGCGCTCCCAGCTCTCGGCGGCGCTCTCCGCCGCCATGGCCGACGACGAGGTCCGGGGCGTGGTCCTCACCGGGAGCGGCCCGGTGTTCTGCGCGGGCGCGGACCTCAAGGAGGTCGGTGCGGCCCTCCAAGGGGCCCCGGTCGCACCCGCGCCGGAGCTCCCCGAGATCTTCGAGCAGATCATGGGCGGCCCCAAACCGGTGGTCGCCGCCCTCAACGGTGCGGCCCGCGCGGGCGGGATCGGCCTGGTGGCCGCCGCCGACATCGCGCTCGCCCCCAAGAGCGCCACCTTCGCCTTCACCGAGGTGCGGATCGGAGTGGTTCCGGCGATCATCTCCGTCCCGGTCTCGGCGCGCATGCACTCGCGCCAGCTCAGCCGCTACTTCCTCACCGGGGAGCTCTTCGACGCCTCCGACGCGGCCCGGGCGGGGCTCATCACCCAGGCCGTCCCCGACCGCGACATGGACCAGGCGTTGGACGCCGTCCTCCAAGGGCTGCGCGGCTCGGCCCCGACCGCGCTGTCCCGCACCAAGGAACTCCTGGGGGAGCTCGGCGGCGGAGCCCAGGCGGCCCCGGACCGGCGCACCGAGGTGTTCACCCGCATGGGAGAGCTCTCCGCCGAGTTCTTCGCCGGTGAGGACGCGGCGGAGGGCCGGGCGTCCTTCTTCGAGAAGCGCCCGCCACGCTGGGCACGCTGACGCCGTCCGGGCACCGCTCGGCGCCGGAGACGGGACACCCGAATCACCGGGTGCCCCACCCGGGTTTCCACTCTTCCCACGACAGGCCACAATGGTCGGGTGAGCTACTCCGGAGATACCAAGGTCGGCGGCCCCGCCGACCTGCGCCAACTACCGCATCTGACGATCACCAAGCTGGCCGTGGGCCCGATGGACAACAACGCCTACCTCCTCCGCTGCCGGAGCACGGGCGAGGCGGTCCTCATCGACGCGGCGGCCGAACCCGACCGAATCCTGGAGATGATCGGTGAGGACGGGCTGACCCGAGTGGTCACCACCCACCGCCACCAGGACCACTGGCAGGCCCTGGCCGAGGTCGTCGGCCAGACCGGCGCCCGCACGGTCGCCCACCCCGACGACGCTGACGAACTGCCGGTGTCGGTGGACGAGCCGGTCGCCCACGGCGGCACCGTCCCGGTCGGGGACAGCGCACTCACGGTCATCCACCTGCGCGGCCACACGCCCGGGTCGATCGCCCTGCGCTACGACGACCCCGACGGCCACACCCACCTGTTCACCGGTGACAGCCTCTTCCCGGGCGGGGTCGGCAAGACCTGGTCCGACACTGACTTCCAGACGCTGTTCGGTGACGTGTCGGAGCGGCTCTTCGGCGCCCTGGGCGACGACACCTGGGTGTACCCCGGGCACGGCGGAGACACCACCCTGGGCGCTGAGCGTCCGCACCTCGCGGAGTGGCGCGAGCGCGGTTGGTAGGAACGTGACGGGGCGCGGTGGTGACACGGTCCGCCGCGCCCCGGTCACTCAGGTCCCGTAACAGCAGAAGCCGAGGTGGCCGAGGTGCTCCGCCACGGCCTCGGCCACCTCGGCGCCGTGCGCGAGCTCCCGGTGGAACGAGCGCATGGCCACTTCGGTCCGCTCGTCGTCCACCGGCACCGGACTGGCCACCACCGTGCGTGTGCCCCGGGCCAGCAGGGCACCCACGAAGCCGCCCGGCCGCCCCGGCGCGCCGCCGAAGCCGTGCCCGCCCCAGCAGCTGGACAGGACCGCCAGCGCCGGAGCGGAGGGGAGCGCCGTCAGGTCGCAGGCGAGCAGCGGCCCGTCGCGCAGCTCGAACCGGTCGAGCATGGGCGTACGGTCCCCGACGTTCCCGTGCCCGGCGAGATGGGCGAGGTCGCAGCGGGCCAGCGCGTCGAGGATCCGCCTCCGGCCCGCGTGGACCAGGAGCCGCGCGCCCGGATGCGCTCCGGCGAGGGCGGCCACCTCCAGCCGTGCCCTGCGTGGCTCCGGCCCGCACACCAGCAGGACCCGGTCCCGGCGGGGCCGGACAGGCGGTCGTTCCGCCCAGGACCTCGCCGTGGGCACCAGGCGCACCGGCCGCCCGCGCAGCCCCGGGAGCTGCCCCCAGGGAGGTCACCCACGTACGGCGCGGCCGTCACCAGCAGTGAACGGTTCCCGATCAGGGGCAGCAGCGGGGCGAGGAGGGTCGAGGAGACCAGCGCCGCCGCGCCCGACACCGGGCGGTCGGGATCGGAACGACGGGGCGGCCGTGTCCGTGGCACGGTCCGCTCGTGGACGAACCTGCCGAGTGCCCGACGGACGCGCACGAGGGGCCCGAGACCGCGCGCGTGCACGCGTCCGGCCACCGCGACCAGCGCGACGGCCTCGGATCCGGCCACCGTGTAGTGGACGAACGCCCGGCCGTCCAGGCGCTCCAACAGCGTCTCCAGGACCGGGAGCCGGTGCTCGCGTGGCGCGTGGGACCCCGTACGGGGCACCCGCCAGTGCGCGGACTCCCAGCGCCGGGCGTGGTGGCGGGCCTCGGGACCGGCGCCGCGTCCCAGGGCCAGGCGGTAGCGGCCGGTCGGGTCCGCCATCCTGGGCGCGGAGGCGGACTCGGGGGTCGGCGTCAGTCCCTCGGCCCAGGTGCGGCCCAGCTCGGCCCACTCCAGGGCGGTCGCGGGGTCCCCGGCGAGCAGGGAGGTCTCCAAACCGGCCCGGAGCACGTGCGGGTCGCGGACGGCGGTCCCGAGCCAGGGCCCGGGCGCGGCGCCCCTGCGCTCGGAGAGACGCTCCAGTGCTCGACGGGCGTCCGTGAGCGGACCACGCCCTCCGGCGACGTCCCAGGCGTTCCGGTGGCCGGGGGACCGGTCACCGGGACACCCCGAGGGCTTCGGGCCGAAGGGTGGTGCCACGGCGGGAACACGGAGTTCCAGGAGGTCCCTGGCCCGGCGGGCGGGCGCGCGGCTCCGCGTGGCGCCGTCGGCCACGCGTTCCAACCGGCGTGCCAGGCCGTTCCAGAGCGAACCCGGGCCCAGGCCCGCGCGGATTCTCCGGGTGAGGAGGAGCGCGCCGGGGTGGTCCCCCTCCATGAGACGGAGCTTGGCCTCCACCAGCACGCGCGCGGTGCCGTCCTCGTCGGTGCGCCAGGGGGCCTCGGCCAGGGTGCGCCCCGCCTCCTCCACCAGCCCCACCGAGAGCAGGGCCTCGGCCAGGTCCACCCGCAGCGGGCCCTGGCGGTCGTCGGGCATCCGCTGCGCGAGGTCGTGGAAGGTGGTGATGGCGGTGTCGGTGTGGCCCCTGTAGAGGTCCAGACAGCCGAGGTTGTGCCGGGCCACCAACCCCAGCAGGGGAGGCGGCGCGACTCGGCCAGGGAGAGCGCCTCGTGAAGATGGTCCTGGGCAGCGCCGAAGCGTCCGCAGAGGGTCTGGGCCAGCCCGAGGTCGGTGAGGACGCCGGGGAGCACCGGGCCGAGCTCCGAGACGGGGTGGCCGCGCAGACGCCTGCGGGTGTCGTCGAGGAGTACCACGGTCTGGTCGCAGCGTCCGGCCTGGGCCAACCTCACACCCTGGTTGACCTGTGCCAACAGTGCGCGTCCGGTGGCCAGGAACGGGGGTCGTCGTCTGGGGGAGGGCTTGTGGTCGAGCGGGCGGGCGTTGCGCGGGGAGCACGTCCGGCAGCCTTCTTTCGCCAGGGGGCGGTCCACTCCAGTGATAGCAGTGTGTCCGGCCGGGCGGGAGTGGCCCGCGTCAACCTGTGGATATCCGGTCGTTCGTGGATCAGGACGAACCCGGGCGCATGAGGGCATGGGGTCGCTCGGGTGCACGATCCGAATGCGGGTTCGGACCGTGGCCGATTCTCGCTCCCCGCCCGCGACCGCCGCCCCCGTTCCGGGTTCAGACGGTGAACCAGTCCGTGACCGTGAGGGGGCGGCCGGGGCACTCGACGACCAGGCACAGCGGCCCCGGAGGTACGGAGGTGTCGAAGCGGCCGTCCATCCCGACGAACAGGAGAAGCGTGGCGTCCGGGCGCCGGAGGCGCACGTCCACGTGGTCGAAGTCGCCCCTGACCAGGCCGGACAGGAGGCGTTGGCCGCCGCTCGCGCGCACCTGAAGGTCCAGGTGGACTCCGTCCAGGTCGAAGCCCAGGAGGCTCGGGGCGCTCTCCCGACCGTCGCGCTGGAGCGGATCCTCCGGGGAGGGGGCCGAGTCACTGACGGCTCTGGCCATCCGGGCCTCGTCCAGGGAGCGGTCGAAGGCGGCCAGCGCGGCGGCCCGACCGGATCGGTCCTGACGTGGGTCTGGGTCGTTCCGCACGGTTCACGCACGCCTTTCGCTCGGATCCGCGTTCGCTCGAAGGGAGCGGCGGAGTTGGCGGATCAGATGCCGCCGCTGGTTCGGGGTGGTCCGGTGGGAGATCGGTCCGGCGTCGGGGGAGTCGTCGAGGTAGAGGCGTGCGACCCGGCGGTCCACCGGGTCGGTGAGGGCGTCGACGGCGCGCAGGAGGGCGGCGTGCCGTTCCGCGTGCAGGTACCGGAGCTCGGGGTCGTCCCGGTCGTGGGCGTACCCGTCCATGTCCGAGGGGTCCACGGGGACGAAGCGCTGCCGGTGGCGCCGCTGACGGTCACAGGCCGTGTGCGTGGCCCGGCGCAGCCAGGCGGCGAGCCGGTGCGGTGAGTGGAGGCGGGTCAGGTGCTGGTTGAGGCGGAGCCAGACCGTCTGGACGGCGTCCTCGTGGTCCTGCCGGGGAGCCGGTAGGACCGCGCGACGGCGTTCACCATCGCGAGGTGGCGGTCCACGATCGCCTCCCACGCGTCGGCCCCGCCGTGGCAGGCGCCCAGCACGAGTTCGGCGTCGGTGGGCTCGGCCGGCTCGGGAGACGGCGCGGGAACGGGGCCGGTTGTGGCCGGAACCGGCGAAGAAGTGGTAGAAACATACCCTGAACAGTACTGATGGGCGTTTCTGTCGCGGGTTTCCGGAGACTGGATGCCCTCTCGAGTCTGGTCTGGCACATCCGCCCCCACTATGATCGGACTCCCTGTCGCCGCCTGGGCCACACGCTAATCACTGGGTGTCCCGGGTGCGGTGGGAACGCTGGAAAATACCAGCGTGCGAGATGGTTCTCAGGGTGCCATTGGGGCACAATGGGGCAAAAGGCATTCAGGCGGGTATGCAACCTTCTCGTAGTACGAGGGCGTCGGGGAAGCGCACTCGTTCGTATCAGGAGGTTCGGTGTCCGCACGTGGCGTCTTGTACGTCCACTCCGCACCCGCGGCGCTGTGCCCACATGTCGAGTGGGCGGTCGCGGGTGTCGTTGGAGTACCCGTCAAACTCGACTGGGTCGCGCAGCCGGCGGCCCCCGGCCATCACCGTGCCGAGCTCAACTGGCAGGGGAGGGCGGGGACCTCGGCCGCCATGGCCTCCGCACTCAACGAATGGCAGCGCCTGCGGTTCGAGGTGACCGAGGAGGCCTCGCCCGGCTGCGACGGCATGCGCTACAGCTACACGCCCGGCCTCGGCGTGTTCACCGCCGTGACCAGCGCCGCGGGTGAGGTCCTCGTTCCCGAGGGCCGACTGCGCGCCGCCATGGCCACCGCCGCCGCAGAGGGCACCGACCTCGCCGCCGAACTCGACCGCCTCACCGGCCGTGCCTGGGACGAGGAGCTCGAACCCTTCCGCTACGCGGGTGACGGCGCCCCGGTGCGCTGGCTGCACGCCGTCGGCTGAGCCGCCTCCCGGCGCCGAACCTCAGGGAGGGGTGTCCTCGCTCGGCCAGATGGCGGAGGCGAGCAGGACCGCCGCCCAGATCCCCAGCGGGACCAGGGGCCAGTACGGAACCAGTTCGCCGCCGAGCAGGCTGGCCACGCCCCAGACACCCGTCAGCGCCCCGGCCACACCCAGCCACCAGCGCCACTCCTCGCCCCACTCCTCCCAGGGCACCGGAGCACCCGCGGGATCGCGGTCGCGGTGGCGCTCACGGTGGACTCTCGGCGGCGGCACGGGGATCTCGGGTTCGGGGAGGTCGGCGGTCAGGGAGCGCAGCTCACCGACCAGGACCGAGCTCAGGGCGGCGCCCACGCGGCGCTCGTACTCCTCGTGGTCCAGACGGCCCTCGGAGAACGCCACCGCGAGGCGGTCGACCGTCAGGTCCCGCTCGGTGTCCGAGGCGCGCATCTGGTTCAGCGGCAGACGTTGGGCCTCCACTTCCCACCCCCAAAGGCGCGTTGGTTTCCACACGATACGCGCCGTGTCCGGCGCGCGAAAGGGATGATGGACCCCAGTTCCAGCGGTTTGCGAACCACCGTCGGCGAGGTGGTTTCGTCGCAGGTCAGAGCGCTAGCCAACGGGACACCTCGCGGCACGTGGACGGGTCGCCCGCGCCCACCAGGCCGACGTGCTCGAAGGCCCCCTGATAGGTGAACCCCGAGCCGTCCAGACGGGTCAGCAGACCCCCGTCTCGGCCAGCACCAGACCGGGCGCGGCCACGTCCCAGTCGCGCACCGGGACGTCCTTCACGAACAACTGGGCGTCACCCTCGGCGATCCGGCAGAGCTTCAGCGAGATGCTCCCACTCTCCAGGTACCCGCCGTAGCCGAAGTGGTCGTACACGCGACGGGCCACCCCCGAGGGTTCCGGGGTGTTGTCGGTGAGCACACCCCGGCCGGGCGGGGCGGGTGGCCGCGGGGGCAGTACGCGCCCGTTCCGCCGCGCACCCCGCCCGCGCTCGGCCGTGTAGAGGGTGCCCCGCTCGGGAGCGAAGACCGCCGCCGCCTCGGGACGCCCCCCGACGACCAGCGCCGCCTGGGTCACGTAGCCGTCGAACCCGTGGACGTAACTGGCGGTCCCGTCGATGGGGTCGATCAGCCAGTACCGGGGCGGGCGCTCCCGGGTGAGGGACGCGGGGTCCTCCTCGCTCACCACCGGGGCGCCGGGGTCGATCGCGGTGAGCCGCAGGGAGAGCGCCCGGTGCGCCCGGGCGTCGGCCTCGGCCTTGAACTGGTTTCCCTCCCACACGCCGTCCCGCGCGGCCGGGTCCGGACGCCACGCGCGCAGCAGCCCGCCGACCTCCGTGACCGCGCGCGCCATCGCCTCCACGAGCGCGGTCTCAGCGCTCATCGGACCCGCGCCGGAACGGTCGCGGGCGCACCGGAGGTCACCGGTCCCGGCGGGACCAACCCCTCGGGCGGGGCCGGGGAGATCCCCTGTGAGGCGAACCGCTCCTCGGACATGAACTCGTCGGTCCAGCGCCGCACCATCGTGACGCCCTCCCGCCACTCGTCGGTGAGCCGGGGGCCGTCGCACACGGCCTGGCGGAGCAGGCCGGTGATCTCGTCGACCCCGGCTGCCACCGTGAGCGCCGCCGTGGACGAGAACCGGGGGTTGATCTCGAAGATCCTGGGCCGCCCCCGGTCGTCCAGGCACAGCTGCACGTTGAAGGGTCCGTCCGCGCGCAGGGCGCTCTGGACGGCGCGGCAGGCCCGGGCGACCTCCGGGTGGCGGCGCGTGACCGCGTACCTGGTGACGCCCTGCTTGAGCAGGACCTCCTTGGGCACGACCGCCTGCACCTCGCCGTCCCGCCACACCACGACGGACACCGTGTACTCGGGGCCGGTGACGCGTTCCTGCACGATCAGCTCGTCGGCCGCGTATCCGCTCTCCGCGACCACGCCCGCCACGTCACGGGACGACTCGACCACCCGAACGCCCCGGCTGCCCCGACCGCTGCGGGGCTTGACGATCAGCCCTCCCGGGGGCCGGTCGGCGGCGTCGGCGGGCCAGGTCGAGGCGAGCCAGGTGCGGGGGACCCCGATCCCGGCGTCCTCCAACCGACGCATGAGGGCGTACTTGTCCAGGCAGGTGGTGACGAACCCGGGGCGGGGCAGCAGGACGGCGATTCCGTCCTCGGACAGACCGCCCACGCGGACCAGTTCCTCGTCCACCAGCGGCACCACGGCGGCGGCCCCCTCCTCAGCGCACAGGGACCGCATCCGGGGAGGAAGGCCTCGCTGGCGCCCGGCGGGACCAGGTGGCCCCGGTCGGCCAGGTACAGGCCGGGAGCGGCCGGGTCCACGTCGGTGGCCACCACTCGGAAGCCGTTCTCGCGCAGGTGAAGGATGGTTCCGGGGGTGGGTGCGGAACCCGCCGTCGTCACCACGACGGTCGGTTTCCTCGAAGTCTGCTGTGGCACCGGCTGAACCCTTCCGAGCGAGATTCGAGTGGGCCGGGGGATGGATCGAGCCTAGACGGGGAGTGCTCCCGCGACCCGGGATTGGCCGGATGCGGTTCCCAGGACAACCGAACGGGCCCCTCGCGCGTGTACTCCATGGCCCCGGGAGGAAGGGCAGAGGGCGGGTGACGCGCTCGGTGCGTCACCCGCCCTCCGGCGGCGGGGGTCACCCCCGGGTCCTGCTAGTCCTGCTCGTACGTGGGCGTGATGAACGCGCGGCCGATCGCGTGCGAGAACAGGTTGAACCCGAGGAACGCCGGACTCGCGGAGGCGTCGATGCCCAGGGTCGGGACGTCCACGGCGTGCACCGCGAACACGTACCGGTGGGGCCCGTGTCCGGCGGGCGGGGCCGCGCCGACGTAGCGGTGGCTCCCGGCGTCGTTGCGCAGGGTCACGGCCTGTTCCGGCAGACCGGAACCGTTGCCCGCGTCGGTCGGCAGCTCGGTCACGTCGACGGGGATGTCGCAGACCGACCAGTGCCAGAAACCGCTCGCGGTGGGCGCGTCCGGGTCGAAGCACGTGACGGCGAAGCTCCGGGTCCCCTCGGGGAACCCGCTCCAGGACAGGTGCGGGGAGACGTCCACGCCCCCGGCACCCATGATCCCGCTGACCTGGGCCCGGGGCAGGGCCTGACCGTCCTTGACGTCGTCGCTGGTCACGGTGAACGCGTCGACGACGGGCAGGAAGTCGTAGGGAGAGGGTGGCTTGGCCACGGGGATGGCCTCCTTCGTTCTCGGGGTCGTCCGTTCGGGGCCCGCGGGGCCCCGACTCCGAACATACGCCTCGGCTGGCTCGGGCGCGGTCTTCTGCGCGGCGGGCCGCGGGGTACGGTCGTGCCACACCGGGCCGAATCCGGTTCGGTTCGTACACCGACCCATGGAGCCGTCATGACCGACCGCTGGGGCATCACCGTTCCCTTCGAGGGCGTCCCCCTGGCCGACCAGCGCCCGCTCTTCGAGGCCCTGCCCGACCTCGGCTACACCGACGCGTGGTCGTCCGAGGCCAACGGCACCGACGCGTTCACCCCGCTGGCCCTGGCCAGCGTGTGGGCGCCGGGGCTGAGGCTGGGCACCGCGATCGTCCCCGCCTACACGCGGGGCCCCGCCACCCTGGCCATGAGCGCCGCCACGATGGCCGCCGCCGCGCCCGGCCGGTTCGTCCTGGGGGTGGGCACCTCCTCGAACGTGATCGTGGAGCGCTGGAACTCCCTCCCCTTCGAGGAGCCCTACAAGAGGGTCCGTGACACCGTGCGGTTCCTGCGCGAGGCGCTGACCGGCCGGAAGGTCACGGCCGAGTACGACACCTTCTCCGTCCGGGGATTCACGCTCGGCGCCGTCCCCGAGCAGTCCCCGCCCGTCCTGGTGGCCGCGCTGCGCCCGGGCATGCTGCGCCTGGCGGGCCGCGAGGCCGACGGTGCCATCCTCAACTGGCTGTCCGCTGAGGACGTGCGCACCGTCGCCCCGATCGTGCGCGAGTCGGGTGACGACAAGGAGGTGGTGGCGCGGATCTTCGCCGTGCCCGACACGGACCCCGAGACCGCGCGGGGGATCGGTCGCTGGGCGATATCGGCGTACCTGAACGTCCCCGTCTACCGGGCCTTCCACGAGTGGCTGGGCCGCGACGAACTCGGCCCCATGTGGAGCGCGTGGGAGGAGGGGGACCGCAAGGGGCGCTCGCGGCGATCCCGGACTCGGTGGTGGACGAACTCGTCGTGCACGGACCGGCCGCGCACTGCCGTGAACGGATCCGCGCCTACGCCGAGGCGGGGGTGGACACCCCGGTGATCGCCCCGATCAGCCCGCCCGGAACCGACCCGGCCGCCGTGGTCCGGGCTTTGGCCCCCGGGACTGAACCCCGGGATGTTCCCCGCGCCGTATCGCGCGGGGAACATCCCGACTGTTCGGTATGCGCTCACTCCAGGGGTCCCAACAGCCTGCGGGCCCGCAGGACCAGCTCCAGTTCGAAGCGCGCTCCGGGCTCCCGGAGCCGGGAACCGAACAGCTCCTCCAACTGCCGCATCCGGTACCGCACGGTCTGCGGGTGGATGCGCAGCCGCTCCGCCGCCTCGTTGGCGTTGAACCCCGACTCCAACCACGCCAGCAGGGTGTCGGCCATGCGTTCCCGCTGTGGTTCCCGCATCCCGGCCAGCGGCGCCAACCGCGACCGGGTCAGCTCCGCCACCAGAGCCGTGTCCCGCGAGAGGAGCAGCTCCGGCAGGTGGTCGCTCCACCGCAGCACGCCCGGCCCGGACACCACCCCGCACCGCGCCAGCTCGGCCAGCTCCCGCGCCCGCGCCAGAGAGGCCGGAGCCTCGTCCAGGGGAACGGTCGGACCCAGCACCGCTCGGTACCCCCGCAGGGAACGCTCCAGGGACCGGAGCCTGCCCGGGCCCTCGGGATCGGGTACCAGCGCGCACGGCTCCAGCCGGTCCAGGTCCACCAGCACGTCCGAGGGCGGCACCGGTGGGGCGGACGCGTCCTCCTGGTGCAGCAGGGCCACGGCCACCCGTTCGGGCACCCGCCACCGCGCCGCCCGCGCCAGGGTCGACACCGTCCTCGCCTCCGGTTCCGTGCCCGACTCCGCCAGCAGCACGTCCAGCAGTCGGGACCGGCGCCGTCGCAGCGCCTCCACACCCGCGCCCCGCACCTGGGCGTGCCCCTCGGCGGCGGCCGTGGAGATCTCCTCCTGGAACGCGAAGAGCGCCTCACCCAGGGCGGCCATCTGGTCGCGGTCGATCGAGTGGGCCCCGGCCAGGCGTCGCCACGCCACCGCCGCCGACGTGCGCATCCCGGTGTGCAGGCACTCCAGGGAGCGTCCCTGCCGGGCCTCCCCGGCCCCGAACGCGCGAAAGGTCCGCCCGATCGCCCCCGGACCCTCCGGGGTGTCCTCCGCGCCCGCGCGGCGCACGGCCCCGAGCCGTCCTCGATCCGGTCGAGGAAGGCGTGGGCGGCGGCGCCGATCACCGTCCGCACCGACTCCACGTGCGCGGGTTCCAACGTCTGGGAGTGGGCTTCGGCCCGGCGTCGGACGGCCTCCACGGCCTCCTCCGTCAGATGCGGCACCAGGGGACGCAGCCTGCTTCCCAGGGCGGGGGAAGGTCCGCTACGAGGGCGCCGTGGGCGCCCTCCCGTGGTCGGTACGACATGTCACCTCCGGCACGGGCGCACACCGACGCGGCAGCGCACGCCCGCGCGCCGAACCTCCGGTGGCACGCCCGCGCGTGCTCTGTGCGCCAGTGGATACCGTGATGCCGGTCACCCTCCTCCATATGACCAGAGGTCGTCCCCGGGGACAAGCCCCGGTTCCGGGGCCCGCCGCTCACACCACCATCCCGGCCAGTGCCACGATGACCGGACCGGTCAGCGGCAGCAGGATGTTCGAGATCGCGTACGTGATGGTGTAGGCGATCATCGGGACCGAGTTGCCCGCCGTGGACACCACCTGGCTGATCGCCGGAGTGCTGCACTGCTGACCGGCCACGGCCCCCATGAGCAGTGGTGGCTCGATGCGCAGGACCTTCCATCCCACGATGATCGACACCGTCGCCGGGATGAGGGTGGTCAGCACCGCCGCGACCGGCAGCATCACCCCGTAGTGCTGCACCAGCTGGAGAGCGGACGGACCCGCCGACATCCCGACCGCGGCGATGAAGGTCGCCAGACCCAGGTCCTTCATGGTGCCCGCGGCGGCCGGGTGCAGGGTGCCGAAGGTGGGTCGCCTGGCCCGGAGGTACCCGAAGACCAGCCCGGCCAGCAGCGCGCCGCCGCCCGTGCCCAGGGTGAGCTCCGCTCCGCCCACCGGGATCACGATCTGCCCGATCAGGATGCCCAGTACCAGCCCGAGGCCCAGGTAGACGAAGTCGGTGGTGTACCGCGACGCCACCGGGTAGCCCAGTCTGCGCTCCGCCGCCTCCACGTCGCTGGGCGCCCCCAGGATCGTGAGGACGTCACCGACCTGGAGCACCGTGCCGGGCAGCGCCGGGAGCTCCCTCTCGGTGCGGGTCACCCGCTCCACGAACACCGACTCCCGCAGCCCCGGGCCGAGCACGTCCCTGATCCCGCTCAGCGGCAGGTTGTGCGCGGCCCGGTGCGTGAGCACCACGTCCAGGGAGCGCAGCTTGACGTCGGGCTCCTCGGCCTGCTCGGGGCCGATCACGCCCTCCGCGCCGACCAGGGCGGCACGGCGGCCCACCACTGTCAGCAGGTCGCCCTCCCGGACCCTCGTGGTGGCCTCGGGGCGCGTGTTCTGGTCGCCCCGGCGCAGCTCCTCCACTGTCGCGCTTCCGGGCAGCGCGTGGGTGAGGTCGTCGACCGTGCGCCCGGCGCCGCCCTCCACCCGGAAGACGCGGCCCACCAGGTCCGGGAGGGCGGGCTGCTCTCCGGGCCGGGAGACGTGCCCGCCGCTCAACCGGTGCCACAGCCTCGCGGACTCCGCGCGCAGGTCGACCCGCATCAGCCTGGGCGCGATCTGGCTGGTGAGCAGCACGATGGTGATCAGCCCGCACAGGTAGCTGACGGTGTAGGCGGTGGCCACGTTGTTCTGGAGGGTGCGGGTCTCCGCCTCCGACAGCCCCAGCCGCCCGATCGCCTCGCTCGCGGTGCCCAGCGCGGCCGACTCCGTGGCGCCACCGGCCATCAGACCGGCGGCCGTGCCCTGGTCCAGACCCATGATCACCGTGAACGCCAGCACCACGAGGATCACCGACACCACTTCGATGATCGGGAAGCCCAGGTAACGCAGGCCCTTGCGGTTGAGGTTGGCGAAGAACTGCGGTCCGCTGCTGAACCCCAGGGCGAAGATGAACAGCGCGAACGCCAGGTTCTGTACCCCGGAGCTGAGTTCGGCCCCGGTCAGGTAGCCGATCAGCAGTGCCATGAGCAGGGTGCCGCAGACCCCGCCCAGGCGGATCGGTCCGAACGGCACCCGGCCGAACGCGTACCCCAGGGCGAGCGCGGTGAAGAGCGCGATCTCCGGGGTGTTCCTGAACAGGTCGGTGATCCAGCCGCCCACGGCGGACTCCTCACGGTCGGGGTCTCAGCTGTGGTCGGTGACCCTGGTGGCCTCGGTGTACCTCCGGTGGTACTCCTCTCCTATCTCCTTCAGGACGCGGCCGATCCGTTCGTAGGCCTCGTGGTCGAGGTTGGCCAGGCTGATCCTCACCGACCACTCCGGCCCGTCGAACCCGCCGCCGTTGAGCAGCACCACCCCGTCCTCCTGCGCCAGGCGCAGGACGGGGTCCACCGGTTCGTAGTTCGCGCGCGTCCACGCGGCGAACTCGGCCCCCAGTGGCGTTCGGCCCAGGACAGCAGGTCGAGTTCGACGTAGTAGCCCGCGCGCCGGGGGTCCTTGGGCAGGGGCACGCCCAGCCCCTCGGACAGCGCCGCGAGCCGTCGGTCCAGCACGCTCATCACCGGTGCGTGGTACTCCTCGTCGGCATGGGTGAGCGCGAAGAGGGCGAACAGCGCCATCTGCACCTGCTGGGGGTGGACAGCCCGGCGGTGTGGTTCAGCGCCACCGACCGGCTGTCGGCCACCATGCGGTCGACGAACCGCATCCCCGGCACGTCCAGTGACAGTGAGGAGTAGCGACGTCGTACCGCCTCGGCGTCCACCCCCTCCAGACGCGCGATCAGGTCGTCCACGACGTTGTCCGGTTGGAGGGCGATCACCCCCAGCCGCCAGCCGGTCGCTCCGAAGTACTTCGAGAACGAGTACACGCCGAGGGTGTTGCGCGGGCACACCTCCAACAGCGAGGTGAAGCCGCGCACGAAGGTGCCGTACACGTCGTCGGTGACGATCACCAGGTCGCGGTTGCGGTGCTCCACGATGTCGCGGAGGCGCTCCAGGGAGCGTTCGGAGAGCGCCACCGAGGGCGGGTTGCTCGGGTTGACCAGGCACACCAGACGTACGGACGGGTCGGCCAGCTTGTCCAGCTCGGCGTCGTCGTAGTCCCAGGCGTGGAAGTCGCCCTCGGTGGTACGCGAGGCGCTGACCTCCACGACGTCGAAGGCGTAGCGGTCCAGGCGGGGGATCTCCAGGTAGGGGGTGAAGATCGGCGTCATCAGCGCGATCCGGTCGCCCCGGCGCAGGACCCGGTTGGCCTGGAGGGAGTCGAAGACGTAGCACATGGCGGCGGTACCGCCCTCGACCGCGAACAGGTCGTAGGGGGTCTCAGGGGCCCGATCGCCCATCGCCCGGACCAGGTACTCGTGCACCGACTCTGCCACGAACGGCAGGACGCGGTCGGGCACCGGGTAGTTGTCGCCGATCACGCCGTCGACCAGTTCGTGCACGACCTCGTCCCAGCGGTGCGGATCCACCCGGTCGAGCACGCGCCGGAGCAGGTCGGCACCGGGCTCGCCCGCGTTCTGGTCGAGGAAGAGCGACAGCCGTTCACCCACGCCCTTGGCGGAGGGCATCCCCGCGACCGCGGGCCACTCGTTCCAGGTGCGCCGGGACTCCAGGACGGCGAACCGGCCGAGCAGGAAGAACGCCTCCCTGGGCGGTGCGGCGGTCCAGTTCGGGTTACCCCGCCCGGCGTTGAGCAGGGCGTGGGCGCTCTTGCGGGAGGACTCCCCGGCCAGGTCCATCAGATGGCCCTTGAGCTCGAAGGGGCTCAGCCCCTCCAGTCCGCGCTGGGTCGCGCGGTCGTCGTCGAGATGGGTCATGGAACCCCTTCTGGTCGGTTACCCAAAGTGAGAGCGCGTGTGCGCGAAGTGCGCGCTGGAGGGGCCTGCCCGGGACGGGGTCAAGCCGAACCGAACCAGGGCCCATGCTTTGCCTGGTCAGTGGGTGCGCGGAGAACCGGGTGCGGGCACACGTAGTCATCAATCAGGTGAATGCGGTAACAATGGTGCGTCCCCGGAGGCGTCGACGGGCGCCGGGCTTCTCCGAAGTCCGCTGTCGGCCCTCCCCGCCCGTCCACGGAAGGCGACCCCCATGCGACGCACCCTGCTGTGTGCAGCCCTGCCCCTCTTCCTCGCGCTCACGGCCTGCTCCGGAGGGGACGAGGCCCCCGACGGGGAGGCCGTCGAGGAGGCCGCCCAGGGGGACGGCCAGGAGGGCACCGAACCCAGCGAGGAGGACGCCGCCGAGGCCACCGACGCCGCCCGTACCGTGGCGGAGGGGTTCGTGGCCGCGTTGATCGCCGGAGACGGTGAGCTGGCCTGCACCTTCGCTGACGAGAGCGCCCAGGCGGCGATCGTCGGCCAGGGAGACGACGGCCAGGACTGTGTGGAGGCCTTCCCCGACTACGTCGCCGGGCTGCCCGGAGCGGAGGAGATCGAGGTCGGCGAGATCACCGTGAACACGGACCTGAACGGGGAGGCCCTGGTCGCCAACGTCGAGATGGTCCACCCCGAGGAGACCCTCGGTTCCCTGGAGGTGCGCGAGGTCTCCGACGACGAGTGGCGCGCCACCCGCCTGCCGGGCACCACCCTCGGCGGAGCCTGAGACCGGACGGCGGCCTCCCCGGGTGCGGTGTCGGACACGGACCCGGGTGAGGGGACGAACACCTCGGGTGCCCGGGCCGTCGCGGCCCCGGCCCCCGGGCTCTGGGAGAGTGGTCGACGGGGTGCGGCACGACCGCGCGCCCCGTGGCACAAAACGAAGGAGATGCGGGATGATCCTGATCGTCGTCAAGTTCCGGACCAGGCCGGAGGCCGTCGACGGCTTCCTCGACGCGGTCGCCGACTTCACCGCGGCCACCCGAGCCGAGCCGGGCAACCTGTGGTTCGAGTGGTCCCGCAGCGTCGAGCGCGACGACGAGTTCGTGCTCGTCGAGGCTTTCAAGGACGGTGCCGCGGAGGCCCACGTCAACAGCGACCACTTCCGCGCCGGACTGGCCTCGATGAAGCCGCTGCTGAAGGAGACCCCGCTGATCGTCAGTCGCGTGGTCGACGGCGAGGGCTGGGACCGGATGGGCGAGCTGACGATCGACGAGTAGCGTCGGCACGTTTCGACGGTGGCGGGAACCAGGCGGAAGGGGAGCGGAAGTTTGGGCACGTACGTGGCGGACGACGACCGGTACGACTCTCTGGAGTACCGGAACTGCGGCAGGAGCGGGCTGAACCTGCCCCGGCTGTCGCTGGGACTGTGGCAGAACTTCGGTGACGACCGGGACCTGGAGGGGCAGCGCCGCATCCTGTGCCGCGCGTTCGACCTGGGCGTCTTCCACTTCGACCTGGCCAACAACTACGGTCCGCCGCCGGGTAGCGCGGAGGCCAACCTCGGGCGCGTCCTGGCGAAGGACCTCGGCTCCTACCGCGACGAACTGGTGATCACCACCAAGGCGGGGTGGGTGATGGGGCCGGGGCCGCACCAGCGGGGCGGATCACGCAAGTACCTCCTGTCCTCGCTGGACCGTTCGCTCGCCCGGATGGGCCTCGACCACGTCGACGTCTTCTACAGCCACCGGCCGGATCCGGACACCCCGCTGGAGGAGACCATGCTGGCCCTCCACCACGCGGTGGTGTCCGGGCGGGCGCTGTACGCGGGCATCTCCTCCTACGGGCCGTCGCTGACCCGGCGGGCCGCGGCGATCATGCGCGACCTCGGCACACCGCTGACCGTCCACCAGCCCTCGTACTCGATGCTCAACCGCTGGGTCGAGGACGGCCTGTTGGAGGCGGCGTCGGACGAGGGCATGGGTGTGGTCGCCTTCTCGCCGCTGGCCCAGGGGCTGCTCACGTCGCGTTACCTCGGCGGCGAGGTGCCCTCGGACTCGCGTGCGGGGGTGGGGCGGCCCAGCTGGCGGGAGAACATGCTCACCGAGGAGGTGCTCGGCCGGGCACGGGCGCTCAACCAGATCGCGGCCGAGCGCGACCAGACCCTCGCCCAGATGGCGATCTCCTGGGTCCTGCGGGACCAGGGGCCGCGCACGGTCACCACGGCGTTGGTCGGCGCCTCCAGCGTGGAGCAGCTGGAGCAGAACCTTCGAGCCGTGGAGAACACGGAGTTCACCGAGGAGGAACTGCGCGACATCGACCGGTGGGCGGTCGACTCCGACGTCAACATCTGGTGGGGCGCCACCGCCTCCAAGGAGTAGCCGGGCGCCCGGAAACCGAACACCCGAAAACCGGATGCGGTCGCGGGGGCGGGCGGCGACACTGACACGTATGGCCACCTCCCCCGCCCCTACGCGGACGACGACGGCGCCGCTCTCTACGACCTGCTCAACCCCTGGGCCCCGTGCGACGACTTCCACCTGTCCCACGTGATGGCGGCCGACGCCGTGGTGGACGTGGGCTGCGGGACCGGGACGCTGTTGCACCGGGCCCGGAGGGAGGGGCACACGGGGCGGCTCCTCGGGATCGATCCGGACGTGCCCTCCCTCTGCCGGGCACGGACGCGAGCGGACGTGGAGTGGGTCGAGGGGCGCGCGGTGGACCTGGCGCGGCGCCGGGAGTTCGACCTCGCGCTGATGGGCGGGAACGCCTTCCAGGAGTTCGTCTCCGACCAGGAGCTGCGCCGGTCGCTGGGAGCGATCCGCGCCGCGCTCCGTGAGGGCGGGCGGTTCGTGTTCGGCACGCGGAACCCGGTGGCGCGCGCCTGGGAACGGTGGGTCCCCGAGAACGCCGCCGAGGTGGTGGACCACCAGGGGCGCGCGCTCCGGGTGGAGCACCGTGTGGAGTCGGTGGCGGAGGGGGTCGTCACCCTGACCGAGACCGTCGCCGCCGGGGACGGCGCCCCGCTCCGGGTGGACCGGGGCGCGCTGCGCTTCACCCCGGCGAGGGAACTCGACCGGTTCCTCGCCGGGGCCGGGTTCGAGGTCGCGGAGCGGTACGGCGACTGGGAACGGGGGCCGTTCACCGGCGCCGAGGGCGAGATCGTCACCGTCGCGCGCGCCGTGTGAGCGCCCTAGCGGTCGTCGCCGGGGCGGCCCCGGGCCCCGTCCCGTTCCTCGGTCTCGTCGGCCGCGTCCTGCTCCTCGGCCGGGCCGGTCCCGTCGGGGACCTGCTTCCAGTAGTCGGGTGAGCGGACGGCCTTCTCCGCCTGGCGCTGGACGATCCGGAAGATGCCCAGCACCAGGAAGATGACGGCGACGGGTACGGCGATGCCGACCAGGACTCCGAGTGCGGGCCATGCGAACACCGGCCTCACCTCCTCGTCCCTAAGCCTCCCCGCTCACCTGCGGGTTCACCCCCGTGTCAGCGGATCGGCAGGCCGGTGATGGTACGGCCGATGATGAGTTTCTGGATCTCGCTGGCGCCCTCGAAGATGGTGAAGATGGAGGCGTCGCGGTGCCAGCGCTCCACGGGGTAGTCCCTCGTGTAGCCGTTGCCGCCCAGGATGCGCAGGGAGTTCTGGGTGACGTAGGTGGCGGTCTCGGAGGCGTAGAGCTTGCTCATGGAGCCCTCGGCGTGGGTGAAGTCCTTGCCGTTGCGCGCCATCCAGGCCGCCCGCCACACCAGCAACCGGGCGGCGTCGATGCGGGTGGCCATGTCGGCCAGGAGGAAGGCCACGCCCTGGTTGTCGCCGATGGGGCGGCCGAACTGCTCGCGCTGGGTGGAGTAGTCGCGGGCGTACTCGTAGGCGGCGCGGGCGCAGCCCACCGCCATCGCGCCCACGGTGGGACGGGTCGCCTCGAAGGTCTTCATGGCGGCCTGGCCCTTGGAGCGCCTGCCCTCCCTGGCGCGGGCGATCCGCTCGTCGAACCTGTCCTTGCCGCCGATCAGGCAGGAGCCGGGGACGCGTACGTCGTCCAGGACGACCTCGGCGGTGTGCGAGGCGCGGATGCCGTGCTTGGCGAACTTCTGGCCCTGGGACAGGCCGGGGGTGTTCGGCGGGATGATGAACGACGCCTGCCCGCGCGAGCCCAGCTCGGGCTCGACGGAGGCGATCACCACGTGCACGTGGGCGATGCCGCCGTTGGTGGCCCAGGTCTTGACTCCGTTGATCACCCACTCGTCCTTGGCCTGGTCGTAGACGGCGCGGGTGCGGATCGCGGAGACGTCCGAACCCGCGTCGGGCTCGGACGCGCAGAAGGCGGCGAGTTTGACGTCGTCGGGGGTGCCGAACATCTGCGGCGCCCACTCACCGATCTGCTCGGGTGTGCCGGTCGTGCTCAGCGACGCGGCGGCCAGGCCGGTGCCCATGATGGCCAGGCCGATCCCGGAGTCCCCCAGAACAGTTCCTCGATGGTGACGGCCATGCCGAGGCCGCTCTCCTCGAAGGCCTGGGTCGCGAAGAAGTCCAGGGAGTACAGGCCGATCTTGGCGGCCTCCTGGATGATCGGCCAGGGGTCTCCTCGCGCTCGTCCCACTCGGCGGCGGCGGGGCGGATGACGTCGGCGGCGAACCCGTGGGCCCAGTCCCGGACGTCGCTGATCTCTTCGGGAAGCTGGAGGGAGAAGTCGGGCACGGGGTGGCTCCTTGGGGTCACGCGGGACAGGGGGACGGCGCTCGGGGTGTTACCAGTGGTTACCCCAGATGAATATTACTTATCAGTAGCGTCCGGCTCCCCGGAGAGTCGGGGCGGGGTGGCCCGGGGTGTGCGACGCCCCCGTTTCGGTCCGTCCTTTCACGGGAAAGCGCCTCTTCGTCGCCCTTTCCGGGGAAAGGCGGACTGCTAGGCTCTCGTGTGTTCTGGATCACATATACGAGGAAGCTGCCCCAGGAGCACACATGACCTCCGCCCCCGGCACCACGGACGATCCCACGAACCGCACCCTCCCCGAACTCCTCCTGCGCAACGCTCGTGAGCACCCCGGCCTCCCCGCGCTCTCCTGGCGGGAGCCCGGGGCCACCGGCTGGACCACCCTCACCTGGGAGCAGGCGCGCGAGGCGGTCGCCGCCCTGGCCGAGGGCTACGCCGCGCTCGGCGTCCGCCCCGGCGACCACGTCCTGCTCATGATGGGCAACCGGCCCGAACACTGGCTCTCCGACCTCGCCCTCGTCCATGCCGGGGCGGTCCCCACCACCGTCTACTCCACCGCCGCCCCCGAACAGATCGGGTACGTCTGCCGCCACAGCCGTGCCCGTCTCGCCGTGGTGGAGGACCCCGACGTCGCCGTCCACTGGGAGAAGCTCCTCGACGACCCCGGAACCGCCCTCGAGACCCTGGTGGTGCTGGAGCGGCCCGACCCCGGACGCGGACACACCCCCTACGACGGCCTGATCGACACCGTGCCCTCCGGAGCCTTCGACCGTTGGCGCGACCTCACCCCCGACCACCTGGTCACCGTCGTCTACACCTCCGGCACCACCGGCGACCCCAAGGGCGCCGCCATCACCCACCGCCAGGTCCTCGCCCAGGCGACCGCCCTCGACGCCGCCGTGGACCTGCCCGACCATCCCAGCCACGTCTGCTACCTCCCGCTCGCCCACATCGCGGAACGGCTGCTCAGCCTCTACCTGCCGCTCTTCCGTGTCTCCCACGTGTGGATGTGCGCGGATCCCGCCGCCCTCGCCGGGGCACTGCCCGAGATCCGCCCCCGCACTTCGTGGGGGTGCCGCGCGTGTGGGAGAAGCTGGCCACCGGAGTACGGGCCTCCCTCGCCGCCCTGCCCGAGGAGATCGCCGCCGTGGTCGCGACGGCCCGGGACGTGGCCGCTGACTACCACGGCCACCGGGAACGCGGTGAGGAGATACCCCCGGACTGGAGGCGCGCTACCGGGAGGTCCACGCCTCCGTGCTCACGCCGCTGCTCGCCCGGCTCGGCCTGGACCGGGTGGTCCTGGCCTCCAGCGCCTCGGCGCCCATGCCCGTGGACGTGCTGCGCTTCTGGGCGTCCCTGGGCCTGGCCGTGATGGACGTCTGGGGGCTCACCGAGTCCGTCGGCGTGGCCACGCTCAACACCCCGGACGTGGGCCGCAACCGCCTCGGCTCCGTGGGTCGCCCGATCGAGGGCATCCAGGTACGGCTGGCCGACGACGGAGAGGTACACCTGCGCGGCCGCTCGGTCTTCGAGGGCTACCTCCAACCGGACGGGACCGTCAGCCCCGCCACGGACGAGGAGGGCTGGTTCGCCACCGGCGACGTCGGCCGGATCGACGAGGACGGCTTCCTCTGGATCACCGACCGCAAGAAGGAGATCATCGTGACCTCGGGCGGCAAGAACATCCCGCCCGTCCTGGTGGAGAACACGCTCAAGGAGCACCCGCTGGTGGGGCAGGCCCTCGTGCACGGCGACGCCCGCCCCTACCTGGTGGCACTGCTCGTCCTCGACCCCGAGATGACTCCGCTGTGGGCGGGCGAACGCGGGCTGGACGCCGACGGCGCGGGGCTGGACGCCCACCCCGAGGTGCTGGCCGAGATCGAGCGCGCGGTGGCCGCGGCCAACGCCCGGCTCAGCCGTCCCGAGCAGGTCAAGCGGTACCGGCTGCTGGCAGGGGAGTGGGGGCCCGGAACCGGCGAGCTCACCCCCTCCCTCAAGCTCCGCCGCCGTGTGGTCGAGGAGCGCTACGCGGAGGAGGTGGCCGCCCTCTACCGGGACTGAGCCCGGGGTCCCGTTCCGGGCCGGGCGCCGCCGCGCGGCCCGGCCCGGAACGGGTCAGGAGGTCAGCGCCGGAGCCAGCCGGGAGAGCGAGCCGAGCAGACCGGACTCCCCGGGGATCGCCTGCGCCACCACGTGGTCGGCCCCGGCCTCCAGGTGCGCCCGCAACTCCGACGCCACCTGGTCCGCCCCGCCCTGCGCGACCAGGGCGTCGATCAGGACGTCGCTGCCGTCGTCGGCCAGGTCGAGCACGGTGTACCCCAGCCGCTCCAGGTTGGCCGCGTAGTTGCGCATGCCGAGGTAGAACGCCATCCCCCGGCGGGCCTCCTCCCGCGTCCGCGCACGGTCGGCGCCGAGCACCAGCTTGTGTTCGGTGGCCAGGAGGGGGCCGTCCCCGAGCACCCCGCGCGCGAACCGGTCGTAGGCCGGGGGGACCAGGTAGGGGTGGGCGCCCGCCGCCCTCTCCGCGCTCAGCGTGAGCATCCTCGGGCCCAGCGCCGCCAGCACCCTCCGGTCGGCGGGGACACCCTCACGGTCGAGCACGTCCAGGTAGTCCCGCATCCCCTGGAGCGGCCGGACCGCGTCGGGCCCGTTGAGCTCCCGGTGACCGGCACCGATCCCCAGCAGGAACCGCCCCGGGTAGGCGGACTCCAGGCGCGCGAAGGCGTCCGCGACCTCCTCTGCCGGTGCCGCCCAGATGTTCACGATCCCCGTGGCCACCGCCAGACGGGACGTCGCCGCCAGGGCCGTGGCCACCGGCTCCAGGTCGGCCGGGGTGGAACCGCCCAGCCACACGGCGCCGAACCCCAGGCGCTCGATCTCGGCGGCGACGTCCTCGTCGAGGTCCTGGTGGCGCAGCCAGACGCCGTACCTTCCCAGGTCGACCGGTGTCGCGTTCAGACCCATGGATACTCCTCGGTGAGCTCGGTGATCCCGGCGGTGCCGCCACCAACCTACGGCGGTGCGGGCCCGCTGGCGCGGACCCGCGCCCGCCCCGCCCGTCGGGGTCCCCGAAGTATCCTGCGGGGGCGGGCCCCGACCCCGTGGGCTTCTCCTCTGACCCCCTGGAGACGGCGAGATGAGCGTGCACCTGTTCCCGGTCGACGACTTCGACCTGGTCGTCACGGTCCAACAGGACTACGAGAGCGACACCCCCATGGACACCCACCACCTGAGTCCGGGGAGACCCGGACCTTCGGGCGCGGCGGCCGCAGCCGCGACGTGGACATGAGACTCGGCGCCGGGGACCGGGCGGTACACCGGCACGCCGGAGAGATCACCTCACACGGGGACCACTGGCGGATCAGCAATCTCAGCCCCAACAAGTCCTACATCGTGGAGAACACCGAACGGTCGGCCGGGTACGTCCAGGTCCAGCCGAACACCCACGGCATGGTGGTGCCCTTCGAGACCTCCCGCGTGCGCATCCCCGGAGCGACGGGGGAACACAGCTTCCTGGTGATGGCTCCGGCGGCCTGCAGCGCCGTCCTCTCCCCGAGGGGCGTCGGCGCCGACGACGGGTGGTCGGACACGACCAGTGAACGCACCGAGGCCAACAGCTTCCGTATGGACCGGTGGCACACCTACTACCGCGTCCTGGTCGCCTTCTGCGAACCCCGGCTGCGCGGCCTCACCCCGCCGGTCCCGACCCAGAGCCAGGTGGCCCACCGGTTGGGAATCGGCACCGCTGCCGTGAACGCCCAGGTGAACTACCTCCTCAAGGACAAGTTCAAGGTCGAACTGGAGGGCGGTGGCCAGGGCCAGGGCTGGCGGTCCCAGGTCCTCATCGACAAGGCGCTCCACTTCGGCGTGGTCACCGAACGGGACCTGGGCCTGCTCGACGACCAGGGCGACTCCAGGACCCTCGCGTAGCGCCCGCCGACCCGGGGACGCGGAACGGTGGACGCCACGCGCGCCGACCGCCTCAGCCGGGGTCGCGTCCCCTGCTGAGGCGCCGCTGCACGAGCACCACGGTGATCAGGAACAGGCCGCTGACCACCTCTTGGAACGCCGAGGTCAGGGAACCGACCGCGTTGATGACGTTCTGGATGACCCCCAGCAGCAGGACCCCGACCAGGGTGCTGCCCACGAACCCGTATCCGCCGGTCAGCAGGGTTCCGCCGATCACCACCGCCGAGATCGCCTGGAGCTCCGTGCCGATCCCGAAGATCGTCACCCCCGAGCCCAGCCACACCGCGTTCAGGGCCCCAGCCGTGCCCGCGCACAGGCCGGAGAACGTGTACACCGCGATCCGGGTCCGCGCCACCGGCACGCCCATCAGGGCGGCCGTCCGCTCGTTCCCGCCCACCGCGTACACGTGCTGGCCGACCGTGGTGCGCCGCAGCACCAGGCCGCCCATCACGAACACCGCCACGACCAGCAGGAACGGATACCCGAGCACCCCGAACAGCTTCCCGTGCACCAGCGCCGAGAGGGCCAGCCCGTCCGCCACCAGGTAGGTGGTGTTGCCCTCGTCGGACACCGACAGCATCAGTCCCCAGGCGCCCAGCATGGTCGCGAGGGTGGTGATGAACGGGGCCAGCCGCGCCCGCGCGATCAGCACCCCGTTGAGCAGACCGATCAGACCGCACACCGCCAGCGGCACCGCCATCAGCGCCAGCTCCCCGTACCGCGACGCCCACGCGGCCAGCACCCCGCCGAGCGCGAACACCGTGCCCACCGACAGGTCGATCCCACCGGTGATGATCACGAACGTCATGCCCAGAGCGATGACCGCCAGGAACGACGCGCTCACGGCGATCCGGTTCAGGTTGCCCGGGGCCAGGAACCCGTCGAGGACCGCCCCGGCCACCGCCACCACCAGCAACAGCACCACCAGGGCACCGTGCCGCGCGGCCAGCTCACGCCAGGGCACACCCCGGGCCGACTCCCGGCCGCCGACGCGCGGCCCCGCCCCGTCCACGGTGGTCCTCATGTCCTCCCCCGATCCCGGGCCAGGTAGACGGCGCCGATGATCACGGCCGTCTGCGCCATCTGCGTCCACGACGGCGGCAGGTCGTGCTTGATGAGCGTGGCCACGAGCAGCTGCATCAGCACCGCCCCGGCCACCGTCCCGGCGATCCGCACCCGTCCGCCCGTCAGCGGGGTGCCGCCGACCACCACGGCCGTGATCGCCGACAGTTCGATCAGCACGCCCACCGAGTTCGGGTCGGCGGCCTGCAACCTCGCGGTCACCAGCACCCCGGCCACCGCCGCCAGGGCCCCGCTCAGCGCGTACACGCCGAGCAGCACCCGGCGCACCGGCAGCCCGGACAGCTCCGCCGCCCGGCGGTTGCCGCCCACCGCCACCAGCCGCCGGCCGAACACGCTCCGGCGCACCAGGAACGCCACCACCGCCACCAGCAGCGCGGCGATCCACACCACGTAGGGGACGGCCAGGAACGATCCCGAACCCAGCTCCCGCAGGTCCGGGTTGCGGACGCCGTCCAGCTGCGGCAGCAGGACGAGGGCCAGCCCCCGTCCGCCGATCATCATCGCCAGAGTCACGATGATCGCCTGCACACCGGCGAAGGCCACCAGGACACCGTTGGCGGCCCCGGCGAGCGCGCCCACGCCCACCGCGACGAGTACGGCCACCAGCGGTCCGTACCCCAGGTACAGCGAGATCATCGCGGCCGACAGCGCCATCACCGAACCCACGCTGAGGTCGATGCCGCCGGTCGCGATCACCAGCGCCATCCCCAGGGCCACGATCAGCACCGGGGCGACCTGCACGGCCTGCGTGCGGAAGTTCTCGAAGGTCAGGAAGTGCGGCGTGAACGCCACGTTGAACAGCACGACCAGCGCCACGCCCACGTACACGCCGTAGTCCCGCATCCACAGCAGGACGTGTTCCCGGTCCACGCGGGGGCGCCCCCGCAGGGTGAGGTTCACGGTTCCCCACCGCCCCGGGCGATCGCGGTAAGGAGGGAGTCCTCGGTGACCTCGTCACCGACCAGCTCGCCCGCGACCGCGCCGTCCCTCAGCACCACCACCCGGTCGGCACCCTCCACCAGTTCCTCCAGGTCCGAGGAGACCAGCAGCACGGCCAGCCCCTCCTCGGCCAGTTCGTCCACCAACCGCTGCACCTCCGCCTTGGCGCCCACGTCGATCCCGCGCGTGGGCTCGTCGAGCAGCAGCACCCTCGGTTCGAGCGCCAGCCACCGGGCCAGCAGCACCTTCTGCTGGTTGCCGCCGGACAGCTCCTCCACCTTCTGGTGCGGCCCCACGGCCTTGATCCGCAGCCGCTCCATGAACCGCTCCACCACCCGGTCGACCGCCCGCTCGGACACCAGCCCGAACCGGCTCAGCCCCGGCATGGCGGCGAGCGCGATGTTCTCCCGGATGGACAGACCGGGGACGATGCCCTCGTGCTTGCGGTCCTCCGGCAGCAGGCTCACCCCCGCCCGGATCGCGGCCGCCGTGGACCCCGTCCGCAGGGGGACGCCCACCACCGAGACGCGGCCCGCGTCCAGCGGCAGCGCGCCCGCGATCGCCTTCACGGTCTCGGTGCGGCCCGACCCCAGCAGGCCGCCGAGCCCCACGACCTCGCCCGGGCGCACGGTCAGGGACACGTCGTGCAGCCGGTGCCGGGCCCCCAACCCCTCGGCCTCCAACGCGGGCGTCCCCGACCACGCCTCGCGGTCCCCGGAGAACGTGGTGGCGCCCTCGCGCTCCACCCGCTCCATGTCCCGGCCCAGCATCAGGGACACCAGGCGCAGCCGTTCCAGGTCGGCCATGGCTCCCCGGTGCACCAGACGCCCGTCCCGTAGCACCGTCACGCGGTCGCACACCCGGTACAGCTCGTCGAGGCGGTGGCTCACGTAGACCACCGCCACACCCTCCCCGCGCAGGCGTTCGATCACCCCGAAGAGCGTCTCGACCTCCCGCGGCTCCAGCGACGACGTCGGCTCGTCCATGATCACCACGCGGGCCCGCGCCGACACCGCCCGGGCCAGCGCCACCATCTGCCGGGCGCCCATGGACAGGGTCCCCAGCGGACGGCGCACGTCCACGTCCACCCCGTAGTCCGCGAGCGTCCGGGCGGCGTCGCGGTGCATGCGGGCGAAGTCGATCAGCCCGAACCGCTTCGGCTCACGCCCCAGGTAGAGGTTGCGCGCCACGCTCAGCAGCGGCAACAGGTCGACCTCCTGGTAGATGGTGGCGATACCCGCCCGCTGCGCGTGCAGGGGCGTCGCGAACCGGGCGGGCTCGCCGTGGTGGCGCAACTCGCCCCCGTCGGGCTGGTACACCCCCGTCAGCACCTTGATCAGGGTGGACTTCCCCGCGCCGTTCTCTCCGACCAACGCGTGCGCCTCGCCCGGAAGCAGCTCGAAGTCCACCCCGTCCAACGCCAGGACGCCCGGGAACCGCTTGGTCAGCCCGCGGGTGCCGAGGACCGGAACGGTCACCGCCCCACCTCCTCCGCGCGTGTGGGCGCCCCGCCCGGCCTAGTAGGCATGCGGAAGCTCCTCCTCGGCGTTCTCCGCGTCGTACTCGCGGTCGGTGATGATCAGCTGTGTGCCGACGTCCTCACCGGCGCCGAAGGCCGAGGCCGCCTCGAAGGCCAGCGGTCCGAAACGCGGGTTCGACTCCACGACCGCCGAGATCCACCCGTCGACGATGTACTCCACCGCCGCCCGGGTGCCGTCCACCGTCACGATCTCGACGTCGCCCGGCGCCTTGCCCGCGCCGTTGAGCGCGGTGACCGCGCCGATGCCCATCTCGTCGTTCTGCGCGTAGATCCCGGAGATGTCCGGCTGCGACTGGACGAGCTGTTCGGTCACCGACTGGCCGCCCTCGCGGGTGAAGTCGCCGGACTGCTGGAACACGATCTCGATCCCGGGGGCCTCGGCCTCGATCCGCTCCAGGAAGCCGCTCGTGCGGTCGGTGGTCACGTTGTTGCCGGGTGCGCCCAGCAGGATGGCCACCTCGCCCTCGCCGCCCAGCGCGTCGATCATCTGGTCGGCGGCGCGGCGGCCCTGCTCCACGAAGTCGGACCCGATGAAGGTCACGTAGTCCTCGCAGGCGGTGCCGTTGATGGGCCGGTCGACGGTGATGATCGGGACGGCGTCGGCGCGTGCCTGGTCCAGGACGGGCTTCCAGCCGTCGGAGTTGAGGGGGCGATGATCAGCACCTCCGCGCCCTGGGACATGAGGTCCTGGACGTCGCTGATCTGCTGGGAGAAGTCGGACTGGGCGTTGGAGGTGATGAGGTCGATCCCCCGGGCGGCGGCCTCGTCCTTGATGGACTGCGTCTCGGTGATGCGGAAGGGGTTGGACTCGGCCTCGGACTGGGAGAAGCCGACCTTCCTGTCGGTGAGCTCGAAGGGCTCGATCCCGTGGTCCCCGGCGTTGCAGGTATCGCCCCCGCTGGCCGCCTCGTCCAGCACCTGGGCCTGGCCCTCGGTGTCCCCGGTGGCGGTGTTCCCCGCGGCGTCGTCCTCGCCCCGGGCGCAGCCGGTGGCGGCCAGCGCCAGTGCCGCGCCCACGGCGGCGGTGGCCAGCAGGATCCGACGGGGGCGGGGAGCGCTCCCGCACCGGTGTGGTGGGTGTGGTGTTCGTTCATGTCCGGTCTCCGCCCGGGTCGAGGGGACGCCGACGGGGAGTCGGCGCAGGGGTGGGGAGCGGGGCGCCGGGTCGGGGGCGCCCCGGGGAGGGGGTTCGGCTCACACTGGTCGGGTCAGGGAGCCCAGGGGGACTCCACGGACCACGAGGTGTCGTGGTCGTAGTGCTCGGCGGTGTCGCGGTCCTCGCCGACGGTGCCCGCCCCGGACAACCAGAGCTCGGAGTCGTAGTGGCGCAGATACCGGTCCGGGAAGTTGTAGGAGCGCAGCGAGATCCCTCGCCGCTCAGTCCGGGCACCGCGCACCAGGTGGCGTCCTGTTCGAAGAGCCCGGAACCGTCGGCGGGCTCCCGGCTCACCCGCGACTCCGCGTGCCGCAGGTACTCGCCCGGGTGGTCCACCGACTCCAGCGACAGGCACTGGTCGTCGGCCAGGCCGGGCACGAACCGCCAGGTGGCGGCGGTCCTGTCGGCCTCGGGGCTGCCGTCGTCGACCGGGGTGGTGACGCCGAGCCCGCCCTCGTGGGCGAGGTAGCGGTCCTCGTGGCCGGGCGTGGTGACCCGCAGGGACAGGTTCTCCTCCACGGGTACCTCCGCGACACCGCCGACCGGCTCCCCGGCCAGCAGTCGCGCGTGCGCCCGGGCGACGATCTCGGGGTCGACCTTGAGCACCCGGCGGTCGTAGGTCCAGAACCCGTTGAGCTCGGTCTCCACGTCGGTGATCTCGGTGTAGATCGCGGCGGACAGCCCGTGGGTGCGCTCCAGCCGCTGCACGCCCGCCATCAGGCCCGTGTACCGGGTGGCCAGGGAGTGGCCGTCGCTGATGTCCTCGTAGCCGAACCCGTCGCCCGGGCTCCACTCGTGGCCCTCCACCGGCAGGTTGTAGCCGCCGAACTCGCCCAGCACCGAGATCCGTTCGTCCTCCACCGGAGCGGGGTCGCCCGGACCGACGTAGATGTGGGAGTCGACGATGTCCCCGTTGCCGGTGTCGTGCCAGCCGGAGGCGCCGGTGACCAGGCGGGAGGGGTCGGAGGCCTGGACCTCCTCGGTGAGGCGGACGTCGCCGTCGTACTGGCCCCAGCCCTCGTTGAACACGATCCAGTTGACGATGGACGGGAAGCTGCGGTGCTCGTCCACCAGGGCGTGCAGTTCGGTCTCGAACTGGTCGCGCCCGGCCTGGCTCGGGTCACCGGACATCGACGGCATGTCCTGCATGACCATCACTCCGAGCCGGTCGGCCCAGTAGTACCAGCGGTCCGGCTCCACCTTCACGTGCTTGCGGATGGTGTTGAAGCCCAGTTCCTTGTGCGACTCGATGTCGAAGCGCAGGGCCTCGTCGGTCGGTGCGGTGGAGACGCCGTCCGGCCAGTAGCCCTGGTCGAGCGTGCCCACCTGGAACACGTACTCGCCGTTCAGGAGCGGGCGCAGGACCCCGTCCACCTCCCCGGTCTCGATGGAGCGCATCCCGGTGTAGCCCGCTACCTCGTCGTGGACCTCGTCGCCGGAGGTGAGGGTGACGTCGACGTCGTACAGGTAGGGGTCGTCCGGGCTCCACAGGCGGGCGTCCGGGACCGGCACGGTGATCGCGGAGTTCGGGTCGCCGCTGGCCGAGCCCACCTCGGTGCCCTCGTCGTCCCGGACGGTGACGGTGGCCTCGGTGCCCTCGGCGCCGGTCGCGTTGACCACCACCTCGACCCGTTCGCCGGGCACGTCCGGGGTGATGTCCAGGCGGGTGACGTGGGCCTCGGAGACCGGTTCCATCCACACCGTCTGCCAGATCCCCGTGAAGGTGGTGTACCAGATGCCGCCGGGCTCCAGCCGCTGCTTGCCGACGGCCTGCTCACCCTCGTCACTGGGGTCGTGGACCCCCACGACGACCTCGTTCTCACCCTCCTGGAGGGCGTCGGTGACGTCGAAGGAGAACTTGTCGAATCCGCCCCGGTGGGAGCCCACGGAGGTGCCGTTCACCCACACCTCGGAGTCCCAGTCCACGGCGCCGAAGTTGAGCAGGACGCGGTCACCGTCCCAGGAGTCCGGCACCTCCACGGTGCGGCGGTACCAGAGGCGGTCGTGGTGCTCCTCCACGCCGGACAGGGCGGACTCCACCGGG
Organism: Nocardiopsis eucommiae; assembly: GCA_018388625.1. GTDB lineage: Bacteria > Actinomycetota > Actinomycetes > Streptosporangiales > Streptosporangiaceae > Nocardiopsis > Nocardiopsis eucommiae. The sequence goes on from CP074402.1 coordinate 1,588,178, forward strand.
TAGGGGACCAGGATCTCCCCGTCCAGGTCGGTGCCGAACGGCGGGTCCTCGCCCTCCTCGGCGGGGGCCCACTGCCAGAGGCCGTTGAGGTTCTCCCAGTCCTCGCGCACCATCTGCGGACGCGGGTACTCGGGCAGGGCGTTGTCCGGGGAGACCTCCGAGGTCCAGGGGGTCTCCAGGCGGGGTTCGGCCGAGGCGGCGGCCGGGAGCGCGACCAGTGCCGAGGCGGTCAGGAACGCGGCCAGAACGGGGGCGGTCGCGCGGACGGTCCGGCGGGGCGGTGGGGGAGTCGGGGACGCGGGGGTTGACGTCTCATGGGGGTTCTCCGTGTCGAGTGGTGCGGGAGGACCTGCACGAGGCAGCGCCACCCCGCTTTTTACAACGTGGGAAACCTGACTTAGCCAAGATGACAGCACGATCAAGGAGTCCTGTCCAGACCCTGAACGGAAACCCGCTGGACATCGGGGGAACACCCAAGCCCTGTGGTGTCGGTGAAACGGGCCCGTCAGCATCGCTGTGCAGGGCCCGCACCCGTGTTGTATAACGATGTAAAACTCAACGGCCCTGGGTGCAGCGGCCCGGAAGGGGAAGCGAGTGGGCATCAGCCTGAAGGACGTCGCGCTACGGGCGGGGGTGTCGGTCAAGACCGTGTCGAACGTCGTCAACGGTTACCGGCACGTCACCCCCGAGACCCGCCAGCGCGTCCAGCGGGTCATCGACGAGCTCGGATACCGCCCCAACCTCACCGCCCGCCACCTGCGCAAGGGCAGGACCGGGATGATCGCCCTCGCCCTGCCCGAGCTCGGCAACCCCTACTTCGCCGAACTCGCGGACGCCGTCATCGAGTACGCGGGCGGGCTCGACTACATCGTGCTGCTCGACCACACCGGAGGGCGCCGCGACCAGGAGGTGCTCTTCGCCCAGGGGCTGCGGGCCCGGGTGATCGACGGGCTCATCCTCAGCCCCATCGAACTGGAGAACGAGGACCTGCTCGCCCGCGAGAGCGACGCGCCCCTGGTGCTGCTCGGAGAGCGCGAGTACGACGCCCCCACGACCACGTCGCCATCGACAACGTCGCCGCCGCTCGCACGGCCGCCGCCCACCTGGTGGAGATCGGCCGACGGCGGATCGCCTTCCTCGGAGCCCGGCACGGGCGTGCCCGTCAGACCGCCCACCTGCGGCTCCAGGGATGGCGCGAGGTGATGACGGAGCACGGGCGGCCCACCGGCGACGCGTTCGTCGCGGTCACCGACGGCTACGCCCGTGAGGACGGAGCCCAGGCGATGGCCCGCCTCCTGGACTCGGGGGTCCGCCCGGACGCGGTGTTCTGTTACAACGACCTCGTGGCCATAGGCGCCATGCGCACCGTCACCGAGCGCGGTCTGCGCATCCCCGAGGACGTGGCGGTGGTGGGCTTCGACGACATCGAGGACGGCCGGTACTGCACCACCACCCTGACCACCGTCGCCCCGCACAAGCGGGCGATCGCCCGGGCCGCCACGGACGCGCTCCTGGAACGCCTCTCCGAGGGTCCGGGGGCGCGATCCCGCCCCGGCGGGTCCAGCCGGGCTTCGCCCTCGTCCCCAGGGAGAGCACTGTGGGAAAACCCTGAGGACCGCTCACACCGGACGCAGGTGGGCGGCGGCCCCGGCACGGACGTGCCGGGTGACCTCGTCGAGGAGCGGTGACCGCAGGTTCCAGCGCTGCCAGTACAGCCGGACCTCCACCGGGAGCTCCGGGGCCAGCGGCACCAGAGCCCCGGACGCCAGGCCCTCGGCGCACTGGTGCTCGGGGATCACACCCCAGCCCCAGCCCAGCAGGACGGCGCGGGCGAAGTCCTCCGAAGCCGGGACGTAGTGGGTCGGCCCCCGTGAGCCGCCGCCGGTGAGGTCGCGCAGGAAGCGGTCCTGGAGGTCGTCCTTGCGGTCGAAGTTCACCATCGGCGCGTCCGGGAGGCGCCGGGGGTCGGTGGCGCCGAAGCGTTCCGCGAAGTCCGGGGCGCACACGGCCTGGTACCGCAGGCTGCCCAGGGGTTCGACGGAACAGCCCTGGACCGCCTCCGGAGTGGAGGTCACCGCCGCCATCACCGCTCCCGACCTCAGCAGGCCCGTGGTGTGCTCCTCGTCCTCCCGGTGGAGTTCGAAGACGGCGCCCAGCCCGGGTGGCAGGGCCTCCAGGAACCAGGTGGACAGGCTGTCGGCGTTCACGGCGAGCGGCACCCGCGCGTGCCCCCGCTCGTGGCCGACGCTCCGGAGCTCCGAGCGCACCTCCTGGTCCAGGAGCAGCACCTGGCGGGCGTGGCGCAGGACCGCGTCGCCCGCCTCGGTGGGCAGGACCGGGTTGGTGCGGCGGACCAGGACCTGGCCCGCCGCCTGCTCCATCGCCCGGACCCGCTGCGACACCGCCGAGGAGGTGACGTGCAGACGTCGGGCGGCCGCCTCGAAGGTGCCCTCCTCCACCAGGGCGGTCAGGGTGCGCAGATGGTCGAACTGGAAGGGCATCGTACGCTCCTGACGTGCAGTCATAAGAAGTCCTAAGGGGATCTGAGAAAGTGTAGCTTTACTGCACGGGTCCTCATGGTGGACGCTTTCCCAGTGAACGAGACACTCCTTCCCGCACTGATGGGCCTGGGCACCGGACTGGCGCTCATCGTGGCCATCGGCGCCCAGAACGCGTACCTGCTCCGCCTCGGCATCGACGGCAGACCCTCCGCCGTGCTGGCTGTGGTGCTGGTCTGCGCGGTCTCCGACGCGGCGCTCATCACCGCCGGAGTCGCGGGCATCGGCGGCCTGGTCGAGGCGATGCCCACCGCGATGGTGGTGGTCCGCCTCCTGGGTGCGGGCTTCCTCGTGGTGTACGGCCTGTTGGCGGCCCACCGGGCCCTGCGGCCGGGACGGGCCGAGGTCCTGGTCCCGGCGGAGAGCGCCTCCGCCCCGGCGGAAGTGGGACGGGGGCGGGCACCGCGCTGGCGACCCGGTCCACCGGGCTCAGGGCGGCGGTGCTCACCGCCCTCGCGCTCACCTGGCTCAACCCGCACGTGTACCTGGACACGGTGGTCTTCCTCGGGTCGGTCGCCAACCAGCAGGCCGGGGAGGCCCGCTGGTGGTGGGCGGCCGGGGCGGTGGCCGGGAGCTTCCTGTGGTTCTTCGCCCTGGGCTTCGGCGCGAGGCTGCTCCGCCCGGTCTTCGCCCGCCCCGGCGCCTGGCGGGTGCTGGACGGGATCATCGCGGCCGTGATGCTCACCCTGGGCGTCAGCCTGGCCCTGGGCGGTTAGCCGTCCCGATGGTCGGTGCGATGCGGAAGACTGGGTGTTGATGCCACCGCCGACAGTGAACCCAGTTGCTCTCTGGGGTGCTTGTCGCCGGAGTCCGTTTCTCGACAACTTGCGGATTCCGCCGGGTTCGCTCCACAGCGTCGCAGGTCAAAGAGGGTGATCCCCGCGCATGCGGGGATGGTCCCCTCCTCCCTGACCCCGAGTAGCAACGTCCCGTGTGCTCCCCGCGCACGCGGGGATGGTCCCCAAGCCGTCGTTCGATGATGGCTTCTGGAGACGTGATCCCCGCGCACGCGGGGATGGTCCCGTGTCCGCGAGCTGCGGATCCGTCACCTCTCCGTGATCCCCGCGCACGCGGGGATGGTCCCTCGTCGATGACCGCGCAGTGCAGGTTCCCACCGTGATCCCCGCGCACGCGGGGATGGTCCCCATCGGTGGCGGTCGCGATCGGGCTCCCCTTGGTGCTCCGCGCGACGCGGGGTGGGTTCAGGGCGCGACCGCCTGGGCGGGCTCTCTTCCCGGGGCCAGCTTCCAGAGGCCCAGGGTGGCGAGGACCATCACGATCATCGGCACCACGAGGACCGGGCCGGTCACCACCGCCAGATCATCCAGCTGATCGGCCAGGATCACCGACACCATCAGCACGGTGTTGTTGACGGCATGGACCAGGACCGCTGATTCGAGGCCCCCGGTGCGGTGCGTCACCAGGGCGAGGCACACCCCGGCGACGACGTAGTAGCCCAGCGCCCAGGCGTCCAGGGAACCGTGGATCGCGCCGAACGCCAGTGCGGTGACCGACGTGGCGACGGCCAGGGAGACGCCCGGGCGGCGGAAGCGCGCGCCGACCGCTCGGAAGAGCAGCCCGCGGAACAGGTACTCCTCACCAGCGGACTGGAAGGGGACGACCACGATCGCGACGATCGCCAGTGTGAGGGTCGCCGCCGTGAACTCGGGGGTCCCGAACGGCATGACCAGGTGCAGCACGGCGGTGTAGACCACCCAGAGCGGGACCACGACGGTCGCGGCGCGGGCCAGCACCCCCAGCGGAACCGGCCCGTGACCGACGACAGCCATCCGGGGCGCTCCCGGTAGATCGCCCACTGGGCCAGGCCGGAGACGGGGATCAACGCCGCGAGCAGCAGGTTCCCGGCGAGCCAGAACCCGACGGTGAAACTCGGGTCGGCCGGGTCGAAGGGCTCCACGCCGAGGAGACGGTCCAGGGCGATCCCGGCGGGGACGGCCGCCACGAGGAGCACGACGAGAAGGGCCCCCAGGCCCGTGGCGAAGGCCAGGAGGGTGCGCCAGACCTGTGGCCTGGACCGCAGGGCGTGTACGTACGAGGGTGCGGCGGATGCGTTCATGCGGACCATCCCAAACCATGACGTAGCGTCGTAGTCAAGGAGGCCCAGAAGATGCGCACACGCGAGTTGGCGGACCTGGCCGGGGTGACCGTGCGGACGGTGCGCCACTACCACCAGATCGGACTGCTGCCCGAGCCGCCGAGGTCGGTGAACGGGTACCGGCGGTACACGGCGGACGACCTGGTCCGGCTGCTGCGGATCCGGCACCTGGTGGAGGCGGGCGTCGGCCTCACCGACGTCGGGGAGGCACTGGACGAGGACGCGTCCGCCGTCGCGGTCCTGGACCGGGTGGAGGCCGACATCGAGGCCCGGATGTCGCGTCTGCGGACCCAACGGGAACTCGTGCGCTCCCTGCGCGAGCAGTGGCGGGAGCCCGAGTCCGCTGACGGGGTGGTGGGCGCCCTCGCCGCCGTGCACCGGGCGTCGGGCCTGCCGACGGAGGCCGCCAGGCTCGACTCCGACATCGCCACCCTCGTCGTGCACCTGTCCGGCGGGGACACCTCGGTGGTGGAGGAGGGCCTCGCCGCGATCGGCGATCTGAGGGACGCCCCCTCCTTCTTCGCCGCGATCGACGCTCTCGTCGCACTCGCTCCCGACGCCGACGAGACGGCGCGGGGCCACGTCGCCGACGCGCTGCGCCCGCATCTGTCGTCACTCGCGGGCGTGCGGGTTCCCCAGGGCAGGCTCGCGGGGTTGCTCGACGAACTGCGGCGCCTGCGTCTGAACGCCGCGCAGCTCGACGCGCTCGACCGACTCTGAGGAGGTACGGGGGTGCCCGTCCGGCACTCCCCGTCCGATTCTCAGGATCCCTGGTAGGTGGCGTGGTCGAAGTCGGCGTGGCAGCCCGTGCCGGTCAGGTCGTGGACCCACAGCCCGAGGAAGGCGCCCGTGAATCCCCAGATGGTGGCGGTCTCACCGTCGGCCGCGCGCTCGGCGGCGTAGTCGTCGGACAGGATGCTGGCGTCCAGGACCCCGCCGACGGGAGTCCAGTCGCGGCCGTCGGGGAGAGCGCGAACGCCAGTTCGGCCCCGTCGATCTCCGCGCGCAGGTGAAAGCGCTCCCAGCCCCGCACGTCGATCCGCTCACCGGACTCGCGGACCCGGCCCCGGTCCGAGCTGAGCACCCCCGCGAACAGGCCCTCCCGCTCGTCGAACCCGACGCGCAGGTAGTGCCACTGCCGCATGTTGTAGTACGCCGTCAGTCCGGCCATCCGCTGGAAGGTGTGGGTGGAGAACTCCATCACCGTCTCCATCGCGCACCGCTCGTGCTGGACCCGTCGCGCCACCAGGCTGGGGCCGCGGGTGCCCGAGGGCGACTGTCCGCCCTGGACCCGCAGATGGCCGGGGCGCTCCGTCAGCGAGAGCCACTCCTCGTCCACGTGCCGCCGCAGCGTGCTCCACTCCGGGCGCAGCACCGGCGCGTCGAAGTCGTCCCGCGCGGGCACCTCCGGCCACGGGTGCGGTTCCAGCGCGGGTCCCTCGACCTCCACGTGCGGCACCCCGTCGCGGACCCGGGGCCAGCCGTCCACCCAGTCCACGCGTTGCAGGGCCGTCTCGCGACCGCGCACGCAACGGCCGCGTTCGGTGAGCGGGCGGGACGTCAGGTGCGCCAGGAACCACTCACCCGACGGGGTGCTGACCAGGCTCCCGTGCCCGGCCTTCTGCAGGGGAAGTGACGGGTGCCGCCGGGAGGACAGCGTGGGCCCGGCCGGGTCCACCTCGTAGGGGCCGGTGATCTCCCGGGACCGCGCCACCGTCACCTGGTGGTCCCACTGCGTCCCTCCCTCGGCGGTCACCAGGTAGTACCACCCGTCCTCCCGGTACAGGTGCGGGGCCTCGGTCACCCTGGCCGAGGTGCCCTCGAAGACCACCGTCGGCTCGCCCAGGAGGCGCATCCACTCGGTGTCCAGCTCCTGGAGCACGATCCCCGCGAAGGCGTGGTGCCCGGGCCTCCAGTCCATGAGGCTGCTGACCACCCAGCTGCGGCCGTCCTCGTCGTGGAACAGGGACGGGTCGAAGCCCATCGAGTGGATCGGCGCGGGGTCGCTCCACGGCCCGTCGGGCGTGGGGGAGGTGGTCACGTAGTTGGGCGTGTCCCAGAAGCCTCCGGCGTAGTTCTCCACGTCGGTGAAGATCAGGTGGAACACCCCGTCCTTGTGGGACAGGCACGGCGCCCACACACCCGCTCCGTCGCGGTGGCCGGTGAGGTCGAGCAGCCGGTCGTGGTCGAGGACTCCGCCGAGGGGGCGCCAGTGGACCAGGTCCCGGGAGTGGTGCAGGAGCACCCCGGGCTCCACTCGAAGGTCGAGGTCGCCAGGTAGTAGTCCTCGCCGACCCGCAGGATCGACGGGTCGGGGTGGAACCCGGGCAGGACGGGGTTGGTGATGGTCGCGTTCGTCATCACGGCCTTTCGGTGGGGTGGTCCTCTACTTGCCGAAACCGGCGGCGAGGCCGCCCAGCAGGTGTCTTCGGCCGAACAGGTACAGGGCCAGGATCGGGAGGGTGGAGAGCACCACGGCGGCCATCAGGCCGGGGACGTCGGTGCCGTACTGGGTCTGGAACGCCCAGAGCCCCAGGGGAGGACCCGGTTGGACTCGCTCTGGGTGAGCACCAGCGGGAAGATGAAGTTGTTCCAGGCGTTGAGGCCGACGAAGATCGCCACCGTCACCACGCCCGGCCGTGACAGCGGCAGGACCAGGCGGAGGAACACCTGCCAGGTCGCGGCGCCGTCCAGCGCCATCGCCTCGTACAGTTCGCCGGGCACGTCCCTCAGCGAGCTGGTGAGCACGACGATGGAGATCGGGAGCGTGAACGCGGCGGTCGGCAGGATGATCGCCGGCAGGCTGTCGTACAGGTGCAGTCGGGTGATGATCAGGTAGATGGGGATGATCACCGCCTGGGCCGGGACCGCCAGCCCCAGGAGGAACAGGGTGAAGCTGATCCGGATGGCGCGGCTGCGCCCGCGCACGATCGCGAACGCCGCGGGTACGGCCACCACCAGGACCAGGAGGATGGCTCCGGACGCCACGATCAGGCTGTTGGCCAGGAAGCCGAGGAACCCGACCTCGAAGGCGTTGCGGTAGTTGTCCAGGGTGAGTGATTCGGGCAGGGAGAGCGGTCCCCGCGACAGGTAGTCGCCCGGTCCGCGCAGACTCGTGGCGACCAGGTAGTACAGGGGCACGCACACGACCAGCAGCCACAGGGCGGCGCCGATCCCCGAGGCGTACGCGGGTCGCGCACCGGTTCGGGACGCCATGTCACATCCCCTCCCTCTGGCTGGTCATGCGGGAGTAGCCGGTCACCCGTACCACCGCCAGGGACAGTCCGGTTCCCAGGACCACCAGCAGCACCGCGATGGCGCTGGCGTAGCCCATCTGGAAGGAGACGAACCCCTGGTTGTACATGTGCAGTGGCAGGATGCGGGTGGCGTTGCCCGGCCCCCGCCGGTCAGCAGCAGGACCGTCTCGAAGTAGGTCATCGAGCCGACGAGCATCAGCACCGACGACGCGATGATCGTGTGCCGCAGCTGTGGCACGGTGATGTGCAGGAAGCGCTGGAGACCCGAGGCCCCGTCCAGTTCGGCCGCCTCGTGGAGCGATCGCGGCACCTGTCGCGCGGCCGCCTGGTACAGGAGCATGTGGAACGGCAGGAACTGCCACAGCAGGATGAGCACGATCGCGTACAGCGCCAGTGTGGAATCTCCCAGCACGTTGCTGTGGCTCAGCGCGAACCACTCGCTGACCTGGGAGGGGATGCCGAAGCTCGGGTCCAGCAGGGCCTTCCACACCAGGGCGATGGCCGCGGTGGACAACAGCAGCGGCAGGAAGAAGACGGCGCTCACCACCGCCCGGACGCGTTGGGGACCGGCCGCCCACACCCCGAAGGCCAGCGCCAGCGGGTCTGGGTCGCCCAGCACAGGGCGGTCAGGGTCAGGGTGACAGTGAGTCCGCCGCGGACCTGGCCGTCGCCCGGGAGCGCCGACCAGTTGGCCAGTCCCACCCACTGCGGGGTGCCGATCCCGTCCCACGAGGTGAGGCTGAGGTACCCCACGACGGCCACGGGGGCCAGGCCGAACAGGCCGAAGAACAGCAGGGCCGGAGTGACCCAGAGGAGTCCGGGCCGTACCGTGGCGGAGTTCCTCACCGCTGCTCCATGTCCTCGGCGAACTCCTCGGGGGTGACGTCGCCGATGAAGAGCAGTTGGAGGTTGGTCAGCATGGCCTCGGCCGCGGCGGGGGCAGGGCCTGGTCCCACGACTGGGTGAACGTGGGCGCCTCCGAGACCAGTGCGTGGGTGAAGGTGGCGAACTCGGCGTGGTCGCTCTCCTGGAGCTGGTCCTCGATGCCCTCGACGGCGGGGACCTGGCCCTCCCTGATGAGTTCGGCCACGTACTCCTCGGAGGCCATGGTCTCGACGAGGAAGTCGGTCGCCGCGTCGGCGTGCTCGCTGTCGCTGTTGACGGAGAAGTAGTTGCTGGGGTTGCCGACGATCGCGTCGGGGTCCCCCGCCCCGCCCTCCACGGCGGGGAAGGAGGTGAACCCGAGATCGCCGTTCTCGACGAACTCGGGGTTGGCGTCCATCTGCTGGGCGAGGTCCCAGCTGCCCATCAGGAACATCGCGGACTCGCCCGTGGCCAGGAGGGTGGAGGCGCTGCCGTTGTCGTAGTCGATGGAGGTGAAGTTGGTGCCGAAGGCGCCCCGGTCGACCAGGTCCTGGCAGGCCTCCATCGCCTCCAGGACGGCGGGGTGCCGCCAGGCGCCCTCCTCCTCGTCCACGATCGCCTGGAACACGTCGGGGCCGCCGATCCGGTCCACGAGGTAGGAGAACCACATCAGCTGGGTCCAGCCCTGCGCGCCGGGGAGGACGATCGGGGTGACACCGTCGGCCTGGAGGACGTCGATCGCCTCGTGGAGCTCGGCGAGGGTCCGCGGGGGCTGGAGTCCGGCCGCCGCCAGGACGGGCTTGTTGTAGTACATGACGACGGGTTGCACGCCGAGGAGGGGCACGCCGTAGTAGGAGCCGTCGATGGCGGCCACGTCCAGGACGCTGGGAAGGAAGGCGTCGCGGAACCCGGGGTTGTCGTCCAGGGCCGGGGTGAGGTCGAGGACCCGGCCCTGGTCGGCGTACTGGGCGAGGTTGCCGCCGCCCCAGTTGAAGAACACGTCGGGCGCGTTGGGGGAGCCGAGCGCCACCTGGAGGCGCTGCTTGTAGGCGTCGTTGACGAAGGTGACGAGTTCGGCGGGCACGTCATGGGACGCGTTGTGCGCCTCGATGCCCCGTTCGACGATCTCGTTGACCGCCGCGTCCTCCAGGGCCCAGACCTGCACGGTGTCGGCTCCACCCGGGCCGGAGGTGCCGCAGCCGGTGGCGAGGAGGAGGGAGAGGGCCAGGGAGGTACTGCCGATCACACGTGTCCGGTGGGTGCGACTCATGGCGTGTACACCGTTCTTCCGTTGTTCCGGGGGTGCCGAAAGTATTCGAAAGATTTCCGATAGCTTTCGGAAGGCTGACGCTAAGTCGTCCCTGTGCCTCCGTCAAGGGGAGTGTGGATTGCGAGGAGGTTGCGGTGTTCGGTTCCGAAAACTTTCGGGATAGAATCCAGCGCAGTGTGAATCACGGGACACCGGTCTTCGACGACGAGGAGGCACATGGCGAAGAGTCGCCCCACACTGGCCGAGATCGCTGGTGAGGCGGGGGTCTCCGTCTCGACGGTCTCCAAGGTGATCAACGGTCATCTCGACGTGGCGGCCGAGACCCGCCGCCAGGTGGAGCGGTTGCTGGAGCAGCACCGCTACCAGCAACGGCGTCACCGCAAGCGCCGACCGGTCGGGCTGATCGACCTCGTCTTCCTGGACCTGGGCAGCCCCTGGGCCATGGAGATCCTCACCGGGGTCGAGGAGGTCGCGCACGACGCGGGATTCGGGGTCGTGGTCTCCGCCGTGCACGACCGCAAGCGCAGCAGGCCCGGCCGCAGGTGGCTCGACAACATCCAGGACCGGCGCTCCGACGGGGTGGTGCTGGTGCTGTCCGAGCTCTCCCCAGCAGCAGGACCAGCTGGACGCGCTGGGGATCCCCGTGGTCCTCGTCGACCCCGTCGGAGACCCGCGCGGGAGACCCCGGCGGTGGGCGCCGCCAACTGGGACGGTGGTCTGACCGCGACCGAGCACCTGATCGGCCTCGGTCACCGGCGCGTCGCCATGCTCGCCGGCCCGCCGGACGTCATGTGCAGCAGGGCCCGCGTGGACGGTTACCGCAGCGCCATGCGCGACGCGGGGCTCCCCGTGCTCGACGGCTACGTCACTCACGGGGACTTCCTGGCCGGGACCGGCAAGGACCTCACGGAGGTCCTGCTCGACCTGCCCGAACCGCCGACGGCGATCTTCGCGGGTTCGGACCAGATGGCCCGGGGTGCCTACGAGGTCCTGTACGAACGCGGCCTGAGGGTGCCGGACGACGTCTCGGTGGTGGGGTTCGACGACCTCCCCGAGGCCAGGTGGGCGACCCCGCCGCTGACCACCGTCCGGCAGCCGTTGCGGGACATGGCGCAGATGGCCACGCGCATGCTGTTCGACCTGGTCAACGGGGGCGAGCCCGAGACCACTCGGATGGAACTGGCCACCCGTCTGGTCCGACGCGACAGCACGGCACCGCCCAAGGAGTGAGCGCGGGAGCCGGTTGCTCCCGGCCGGGCCCCCGGGCGGAGGCGGGTTCCCGGGGCGGGGGAGGGGGCTCCGGGGAGGGAGGACCCCGGGAACCCTTCGGGCCGACCGGATCACGAACGGTCGGCCCCGTTCTCGGGACCGGTGGGTGCCGACGGCGGACACCACCGGTACGGGTCGGCGGGCTAGAGCGCGTCGGCGAAGGGGTCCACGGCGAGGGGCTCCCCGCCTCCTCGTCGGTGAGGAGGCAGGAGTCGAGGAGGTCCGTCAGCCGGTCGGCGTCGAGGTCCACCCCGGTGACGGCCAGGTGCTGGCGGCGGTCACCCACCACCGGGTCCCAGTCCAGGGAGGCCGAGGCGCGCCGGGTGTCGGAGACCAGGTCGAGGGCGGCGCCGGGCAGGGCGGCCAGCCAGGGGCCCGCGCTCTCCAGTACCAGGGTGCCGTTGTGGCTCTCCCAGGTCAGCAGGGTGTCGGGTCTGCTGGCCAGCCAGATCCGGCCGCGCCCGCGCAGTCCGGTGGAGACGATCCGCTCCAGGGCCTCGTGCAGCCGCACCGGGTGCAGGGGGCGTCTCCGGGTCCACACCACGGTGCCGACCCTCGCGTCGGACGCGTCCCGGTACTGGGCCCACGTCGGGTTGAGCCGGTTCGCGGCGACCTCGGGGCGGAAGCGCCCCTCGGTGAGGGCGACCAGGCCACCCCCGGGCGGGACCACCAGGGTCGCCGGGTTCAGGTGCTCGACGAGCGCGCGGGCCTCCTCCCGATGGCGGTCTCCGTGGAGGGTGACCACCGTGGGGTACTCGACCTGGCCGGAGAGGACCCCCGCGACGGTGCGCCGGTCCTCGGGGACGACGCCCAGGGAGCGGTCGGAGAGGGCGTCGACACTGGACAGGTCCGGGAGCAGGCGTTCGGCGTCGACGGCGGTGACCACGGCGGCCAGGTGGAGTTCCTCGCGCGCGGCGATCGCCTCGGCCACGGAGCGGGGTTCGACCGCGTCCCAGGTCTCCACCACGCACAGGCCGTGCTCGCCGCGCGCGGCCAGCTCCAGCAGGACGGGGAGCAGGTCCTCGCGCAGCGCGCAGGTGGCGCACGGGTGGTCGAGGTCGACGGGAGCGCGGTCCAGGACGCCCCACCTGTCGCGGGTGACCCGGAGGACGACGCCCTCGGAGATCCCGTCCAGGTCGTGGTGGAGGGTGACGGCACCGGGGACGGTGGTGACGAGGTCGTCCACGGTGCCGCGCCGGGCCAGCCGGTGCAGCCCGGAGACCACGACCACGCGCAGGGGTGTCGCTACGGTCATGGGGGATCCTCCCTGGGGCGGAAACGATAATCATTATCGTAGCGCACGCGTGCGTCACCCCGGAACACCAGGGTGCGCTCGTCGGGAGGGCCCCGGAACCTCAGCCGTCGAGGACCGAGGCGTAGCGTTCCAGCGCGAACTCCCCGCCCACCGCGTCCACGGGCGGGCGGATGCCGAGGCGCCCCATCAGCCGGGTACCCCGGGCCAGGGCCAATTCGGCGCGCTCCCGGATCCACGTCTCGTAGCGCCCCGCCTCCGGGGCCACGCTGTCCACCACGTACGGAGCCACGGTCTGGGCCTCGCGCACGGAGTGCCGCAGTGCCGCCTCGTAGGAGAAGTAGGCTCGACCGTGGTCGCCCTCCGTGAACACCAGTTCGCCCGCCAGCGCCAGGGCGCCCATCAGCGCGATCGTCGGACCCTGTCCGCTCAGCTGGTCGGGAGCGCACGCCGCGTCACCCACCAGCACCACGCGACCGTGCTCCCACACGTCCATACGCACCTGGGTGGACGGCGCCACGCGCAGGTCGGCCTCGCGCGCGGCGCGCAGCAGCCGGGGCATCTCCCAGCCGTCCCGGCCGAAGGCCTCCTCCACCCAGCGTCGCCGGGCCTCCTGGTCCAGGGAGTCCGCGTCGACCGGGAAGCGCTCGCGCACCACCAGGGTCACCGAAGCGCGGTCGCCGCCGGGCAGGGTCGTGACCAGGCAGCCCCGGTGCGGCCACACGTGCCAGGCCGTGGCGTTGTCGGTGCCGAGGACGTTGTCGGTCTCGAAGGTCGCCGTGTTGGTGCCGAGGTAGCGCAGGCGCTTCTCGTCCGGGCCGGGGAAGGCGAGCCCCCGCACGGGTGAGTACGGGCCGTCCGCGCCCACGACCAGGTCGAATCTGCGTGCGGGAGCGTGCGCGAAGGTGACGTCGACGCCGTCCGCGTCCTGCTTCAGCGCGGTGATCCCGTCGCCGGGAAGGTACTCGACCCGGCCCTCGTCCTCCCGCAGGGCGCCGACCAGGTCCTCGTGTCGGACGACCAGGGTCCCGGGGTCCCCGGGCACGCAGGTGGGTTCCCGGCGTCCGCTGACGTGGGTGCGGACCTCGGTCACGGGTGAGCCGAGGGCGCGGACCCTCTCGCCCGCGCCCATCCGGTCCAGGAGGGCCATCCCCTGGCGGGAGACCTCGGCGGGACAGGCCTCCGGGCGCGGCCCCGGAGCGACGTCCACCACCGTGGGTCGGAAGCCCCGCTGGGCCAACCAGGTGGCCAGCGCGCTTCCGGCCACGCCGCCCCCGGAGACGAGGATGTTCCTGTTGCTGATCGGCACGTGGACCTCCGTGTGCGCTCGGATGGTGGTTCTCCCCGCCCGGAGGAGCCGGCGGAGGGCCGTCGGGACGCCCTCGGGTGTACTGTACCGTCCGGTTGGTACACAACGGCGGGACGTCGGGTGCGGTGGCGTCAGGGAGATCCGCGACGCGCGGTGTGTCCGTCCGCCAGCGCGCGCAGGACCTCCGAGCAGCCCAACCCCACGGTCAGGGTGGCGGCGTCGTCGGCGCGCGTGGGCCCCCGGTTGAGGATGACCACCGGGTGGTCCTGCCCCACGGCGCGCTTCACGAACCGGCGACCGGAGAAGACCGTGAGCGACGAGCCCACGACCAGGAGTCCGGCGGCTCCGTCGACCATCGCGTAGGCCTCCTCCACCCGTGGCCGGGGCACGTTCTCACCGAAGTACACGATGTCCGGCTTGAGGACGCCGCCGCAGTCGGAGCAGTCGGCGACCCGGAAGTGCGCGGTGGAGGCCAGCACCGCGTCGGCGTCCGGGGCCACCTCGACGTCGGCCACCTCCTCCGCGAAGCCCGGGTTGAGGTCGGTGAGCCGCACGGCCAGCTCGGCGCGGCCGGTCACGGCCCGGCAGCCCAGACAGACCACACGGTCGTAGCGGCCGTGCAGGTCGATGACGTTCCGGCTGCCCGCCGCGTCGTGCAGGGTGTCCACGTTCTGGGTGATCACCCCGGACACGAGCCCGGCGCGTTCGAGCTCGGCCAGGGCACGGTGGCCGTCGTTGGGGGCGGTGGCCGCCACGTGACGCCAGCCCACGTGGTTACGCGCCCAGTAGTGGCGCCGGAAGGCCGCGTCCCCGACGAACTCCTGGTAGGTCATGGGCCTGCGCGGCGGTGAGTCCGGGCCCCGGTAGTCGGGGATGCCCGAGTCCGTCGAGATCCCCGCGCCGGTCAGCACGACCACCGGCCCCGCGCCGAGGACGTCGCGTACACGGTGGGCGGCCTCGGTCGCCCCGGTGGGGTGGAACGTGTTCGTCACCCTTCGAGGATAGGTCGTGCCTCGCCGACGCCTCGGTCGCCGGGGGCGGGGCCGGTGGGGCCGCCCCCGGACGCGTCAGACGGTGCGCACGACCCGGAAGACCTCGGCCAGGCGCCCCTCGGGCAGCCCGGCCTCCGCGGCGTTGACGCCCATCCACTGGCGCAGCATGGGCTCCAGTTCGGCGATGTCACCGATCTGGCTCTCGTGCGCTGCCAGCGCCGCCACCTTGCGCTCGAAGACGTCGGTGATGTCCGAGTGGGTGTGTGGCGCCGGGCCGCCGACCACCCACACCTCGGGGACGGTCCACGGGGCCAGGGCCTCCTCGTGGAGGAGCTCGCGGTGCGCGTGCGGGTTGCGGGAGTCGGGGAAGACCGCGTCGAACGCGGCCGCGCCGGTGGCCCTGTGGTCGGGGTGGCTGGCGGCGACGCTGTCCCAGTCACGTTCGGGGTTGGGGATGACCATGCGTTCGGGGCGGACCTGGCGGATCACCCGCGTGATGTCCCGGCGCAGGTCGAGGGTGGTCTCCACCCTCCCGTCGGGGTAGCCCAGGAAGCGCACGTCCTTGACCCCGACCTCGGCCGCGGCCCGGCGCTGCTCCTCGCGGCGCATGGCGGCGATCTCCGCGCTCTCCAGCGTGAGTTCGTCACCGCCCGCCTCACCGTCGGTGACCATCAGGTAGACCACCTCGGCTCCGGCCTCGGTCCACACCGCGACGGTCCCCGCACAGGAGAAGTCGGCGTCGTCGGGGTGGGCCATCACGACCAGGGCGCGTTCGGGTACGTCAGCCACGGGGTTCCTTTCGTCGCGGGACGCCCCGCGTGATCGAGTCGGTCTTCATCGTACGAAACCGCCACAGAGGACCACCCCGGGGCGCGGGCGGGGCAGGGCGTGCGCGCGACCGCGCCGTACCTGTCGGTCTCCGGCGGGCCGCCCACCTCCACCGGATCCGGGCGGCCCAACGGGCGGGGCCGACCCCGGCCCCCGGAAGCCCCCGCCACGCGGGAGTTCCCGTGTGCCGGACGGCGGGTGGCCGCCCTCGGGGCGGCCACCCGGAGTCTCACCGGAGGTGGACGATCAGGTCGCCGCCCTCCACGCGCTGGACGCCCTCGACGGCCACCCGCGCCACCACCCCGGCACGCGGGGTGGTGATGGAGGCCTCCATCTTCATGGCCTCGATGGTCGCGACGGTGTCCCCGGCGGCGACCTCGTCGCCCACGGCCACGGTCGGGGTGACGACCCCGGCGAAGGGAGCCGCGACCTGCGCGGGGTCGTCGCGGTCGGCCTTCTCCGCCTCGGGCGCGTCCGAGGCCAGGGAGCGGTCGCGCACGTGCAGCGGCCGCAGTTGATCGTTGAGGGTGGTCATGACGGTGCGCATCCCGCGCTCGTCGGCCTCGCTCACCGCCTGGAGCCCGATGAGCAGGCGCACGCCCGGCTCCAGGTCCACCACGTGCTCCTCGCCCTCGCGCAGACCGTAGAAGAAGTCCCGGCTGTCCAGCACGCTGGTGTCGCCGTAGGCGGCCCGGTGCGCCTCGAACTCCTTCGTGGGCCCGGCGAACAGGAGCCGGTTCAACGTGGCTCGGGGCTCCTCGTCCAGCCCGGCGCGGTCGACCTCGCTGAGCGGAGTGGTGGGACGGGCCTCACCACGCCCGCGCAACGCCTTGGTGCGGAACGGCTCGGGCCACTCACCCGGGGGAACCCCCAGCTCACCCCGGAGGAAGCCCACCACCGAGTCGGGCACGTCGAACCGGTCCGGGTCCTCCTCGAACTCCTCGGGCGAGACCCCCGCGCCCACCAGGTGCAGAGCCAGGTCGCCGACCACCTTGGAGGAGGGGGTCACCTTGACCAGGCGGCCCAGCATGCGGTCGGCGGCGGCGTACACGGCCTCGATGTCCTCGAACCGGTCGCCCAACCCCAGCGCGACCGCCTGGGTGCGCAGGTTGGACAGCTGGCCGCCGGGGATCTCGTGGTGGTACACGCGGCCGGTCGGTGAGGTCAGGGCCGCCTCGAACGGCGCGTAGACCCTGCGCACCGCCTCCCAGTACGGCTCCAGTTCGTTCACCGCGTCCAGGGAGAGGCCGGTGGGGGTGTCCGAGTGGTCGAAGGCGGCCACGATCGCGGACAGGGAGGGCTGCGAGGTGGTGCCCGACATGGACGCGACCGCGCCGTCCACCGCGTCCGCGCCCGCGTTCACCGCCGCCAGGTACGTGGCGAGCTGGCCCCCGCCGTGTCGTGGGTGTGCACGTGGACCGGCAGGTCGAACTCGCGGCGCAGCGCGCTCACCAGCCGGGAGGCGGCCGGTGCGCGCAGCAGTCCGGCCATGTCCTTGACCGCTAGCACGTGCGCGCCGGACTCCACGATCCGCTCGGCCAGCCTCAGGTAGTAGTCCAGCGTGTACAGCTTCTCGGCCGGGTCGGAGAGGTCGGCGGTGTAGCAGAGCGCGACCTCCGCGAGCCCGGTGCCGGTCTCGCGGACCGCGTCGATGGCCGGGCGCATCTGCTCGACGTCGTTCAGGGCGTCGAAGATCCGGAAGACGTCCACGCCGGTGGCGGCGGCCTCCCGCACGAAGGCGTTCGTGACCTCGGTGGGGTACGGGGTGTACCCGACGGTGTTGCGGCCGCGCAGGAGCATCTGGAGGGCCACGTTGGGCACGGCCTCACGCAGCGCCGCCAGCCGTTCCCACGGGTCCTCGGCCAGGAAGCGCAGGGCCACGTCGTAGGTGGCCCCGCCCCAGCACTCCAGGGACAGGAGCTCGGGGAGGGTGTGCGCGACGGCGGGCGCGGCCGCCAGGAGGTCCTGGGTGCGCACCCGCGTGGCGAGCAGCGACTGGTGGGCGTCGCGGAAGGTGGTGTCGGTGACGCCCAGCGTCGCTGACTCGCGCATCCAGCGGGCGAACCCCTCCGGGCCGAGGTCGAGCAGGCGCTGCCGGGACCCGGCGGGCGGGGCGCCCTCGGGGACGGCGGGAAGCTTGGACGCCGGGTCGATCAGGTGGGGGCGTTCGCCGTGCGGCTTGTTCACCGTGACGTCGGCCAGGTAGGTGAGCAGGCGGGTGCCCCGGTCGGCGGAGGGGCGCGCGGTCAGCAGCTGGGGGCGCTCCTCGATGAACGAGGTGGTGGCCCGGCCCTGTCGGAAGTCCTCGTCCTCCAGCACGGCCTGGAGGAAGGGGATGTTGGTGGAGATGCCCCGGATCCGGAACTCGGCCACCGCGCGCTGGGCGCGGCTCACCGCCGTGGCGAAGTCGCGGCCCCGGCAGGTGAGCTTGACCAGGAGCGAGTCGAAGTACGCGCTGACCTCCGACCCCGCCGCCGCGGTCCCGCCGTCCAGACGGATGCCCGAGCCGCCGGGGGACCGGTAGGCGCTGATGGTCCCGGTGTCCGGCCGGAACCCGTTGGCGGGGTCCTCGGTGGTGATGCGGCACTGGAGCGCGGCGCCGTGCAGGACGATCGCGTCCTGGGACAGGCCCAGCTCCGCGAGGGTCTCACCGGAGGCGATCCGGATCTGGGACTGCACGAGGTCCACGTCGGTGACCTCCTCGGTCACCGTGTGCTCGACCTGGATGCGCGGGTTGAGCTCGATGAACACGTGTCGGCCGTCCCGGCCCACCAGGAACTCGACCGTGCCCGCGTTGCGGTAGCCCAGTTCCCGCGCGAGCAGCACCGCGTCCCGGCACATGCGCTCGCGCAGTTCCGGGTCGAGGTTGGGGGCGGGAGCCAGCTCGACGACCTTCTGGTGGCGGCGCTGGACCGAGCAGTCGCGTTCGTAGAGGTGGATCACGTCCTCGCCGTCGGAGAGGATCTGCACCTCGATGTGGCGCGGGTCCACCACGGCGCGCTCCAGGAACACCGTGGGGTCGCCGAAGGCGGTCTCGGCCTCGCGCATGGCCGCCTCGATGGACTCACGCAGGGCGCCGGGAGCGTCCACCCGGCGCATGCCCCGGCCGCCGCCACCGGCCACGGCCTTGACGAAGACCGGGAAGCCGATCTCCTCGGCGGCGGTGACCAGGCCGTCGACGTCGGTGGAGGGCGCGGTGGAGTCCAGGACGGGGATGCCGGCCCGCTTGGCGGCGGCGATGGCGGTCGCCTTGTTCCCGGTCAGTTCCAGGACCTCGGCGGGCGGACCGACGAAGGTGATGCCCGCCTCGGCGCAGGCCCGGGCCAGGGCGGGGTTCTCGGACAGGAACCCGTAGCCGGGGTAGACGGCGTCGGCGCCCGCCTCCCGTGCCGCGCGGACGATCTCGTCCACGGACAGGTAGGCGCGGACGGGGTGCCCGGGCTCACCGATCTGGTAGGCCTCGTCGGCCTTGAGCCGGTGCAGTGAGTGGCGGTCCTCGTGGGGGAAGACCGCGACGGTGCGGGCCCCCAGTTCGTGCCCCGCGCGCAGGGCGCGGATGGCGATCTCACCTCGGTTGGCCACCAGTATCTTCTCGAACATGCCGGATGCCTCCTGGACTCCGTGACGCGGTACCGGCACGGGCCGGCGCCGTCGCCGGTGTTGCCGGTACTCCGGGTGCTGCCGGTGGCCGCGCAGGGCGCCACTCCAGGGAAGCGGTGCCCAGGCAGGGCCACGGGAACCCTAACGAGCGGCGCGGAGTGGGGCGCCGGTCGGGGTTACCCGTGGGTAGGTTCGTTCTGCGCTGGGGTGTTTCGTATGATCTGCGCATTTCGGGACCTTGGGTCCTCGTTCCTCCGGGGTCCCTCCGGTGTCGGCTGGCCCAGCAGCTCGACGGTGGCCTCGACCGCCGCGCGGTGTCCATCCAGGGAGGCGGCCTCGGGCAGTCGCGCGCAGCCGATCCAGAGTCCGTCGATGATCACCAGGAGCATCTCGGTGGCGGCTTCGAGGTCCGTGCCGGGCGCGAGGGCGCCCTGGCTCCGCGCGTACTCAAGGAGCCGCAGGAAGCTCGCGCGGGTCTCCTCGGTCAGGGCCTCGAGGGTGTCCGCGAACACCGGGTCCACGGCGGCGCGGGCGTAGTAGGCCGACCAGATGCGGGCCTGGGCCAGCTTCCGTCCGTCGGTGGGCAGCAGCTCCAGCAGCACCTGACGCAGGGCCGCCGAGAAGTCCAGCCCTCCCGGCCCGATCCGTAATCGCCCGAAGCGTTCGGTGACCTCGTCCACGGTCGCTCGGAGGGCGAAGCGGAGCAGCCTGTCCTTGGAGTCGAACTCCCGCTGGACGGCGCCCGCCGAGAGGCCCGCCTCCGCGGCGACGGTCCGGACGCTGACGCCCTCCAGGCCCTCGCGCGCGGCTATCCGGTGTAGGGCCTCGGCGATCTCGCGTCGCCGGCCCTCCCTGTCCACATTCTTCGGCACGGACGCATTCTGGCACAGGGCCCGCAAGAATGATACGCTCGTATCGATACGTACGTATTAAGGTTGTGCGCGCTTGCTCGAAGATGCCCCCGCCCGCTCGCGGCTCCTGCTCGCCGGCTCGGCCCTGCTGTGCCTGACCACCCTGGCCGGGGTCGGTCTCGTCCTCCTGCCGCCCGTGTCCCTGGCGATGTGGCAGGCCGCGCTGGTCGCGCTGGAGTTCTCCGCCGTGTTCGCCCTGGTCTCCCTGTGCGGCGTGGTGCTGGCACTGTGGGCCAGGCGTTCCCGGGGCGGCCGCGGCGCGCTCCTGCTGGCGCTGGTGAACGTGCTCCTGCTGGTCCTGGCCCTGGTTCCCTCGGTGTCCGTCTGGCGGACGGCCCGCGCCGAGGGCGTGCGGCTGGACCCGTTCCAGTACGCGGCCGGGTTCGCCACGACGGCCGACCGCGAACCGGTCACGCTGGAGTACGCCAGCCCCGGGGAGACCCGCTGGAGCTCGACGTGTGGCGACCCGAGGGCGGGGTCCCCGAGGACGCCCGGCTCCCGGTGGTGGTCAACGTGCACGGAGGCGCGGAGGACCTGCCGCAGAGCCTGCTGCCCCGCTGGGACACCTGGCTCGCGGACAGCGGGGGCGAGCGGGTGGTGTTCGACGTGGACTACCGGTACTTCCCGGACGGCGACTGGTCGGCCTCGCTGGCCGACGTGCGCTGCGCCCTGGGCTGGGTGCACGAGAACGCCGCCGACTACGGCGGCGACCCCGCGCGGATCGCGCTCAACGGCCAGTCGGCGGGCGGGCTCCTGGTCCTGCTGGCCGCGCACGCGGACGGCCCCGAACCCAGTTGTGACACCGAGGTTCCGGAGGTGGACGCGGTCGTGGCGTGGTACTCGGCCACCGACGGCACCGACGAGGCCCCGCCGGTCCCCTGGCGGCAGCGGCGGTCCCCGGTGGGGGACGACCTGCTGGAGTCGAGTGAGCGCATGGTCGGCGGCCCACCGGAGGAGTATCCGGAGGAGTACGAGGCGATGTCGCCCCTTCTCCAGGTGGACGAGGACGGTCCCCCGACTCTGCTGATCACGGCGGGCCACGACTTCTTTCTCGGCACCGAGGACAACGACCGCATGGCCGACCGCCTCGCGTCGGTCGGAGTTCCCCACCACCACGTGGAACTGCCGTGGACCGAGCACATGTTCGACCTGAACTGGGGTGGATTCTCCAGTCAGGTCGCGCGGCAGAGTATTGACGACTTCCTCGGCGACCATTTGTAGGTCCCGTATTCCCAGGGCCGACGGACCCGGTGCGTGATATCCGCATCACGGTGAGTCGGCCTTCTTTCGCGTTTTCTGCGGTTCCCGATTCGACACATGGTCCGGGATTCAACTTAAAGGAGTCCTAAGAGTCGGTATCAGGATCGTGTCCTCATTGTTCTGGTCCCCTGATTTCACCCTCCGGGAGTGCCTCCAGAAGAGGCTTGGCGTGCAGAAGCGCCTACTGGCAGTGATTCCCGGCGTCCCGGCGGGTTCCGTGCGCAGCGGGGAAAACGTCTGGGGCGGAACCCCATTTCCGCCGGTGAAGCGCGCCCAACCTGCCCGTGGGTCGGCTTGCGGCAAAGGTGAAACCATTGTTCTGGCCGGTACCCGGTCCCTTTCCGGGGGTGGTCGATCGGGTCGGATCATTTCGGTTCGGAAATCCTTGGGGAGTGTTGACAAGGTGCATTGCCTCTGCTTCGATTTGGCTCGCAAGTCTTGATCAACTGTGAAACTGATCGAGTGGGCGGTCCAGGCGCGTGGGACACCACTGGTCGGTGGTGGACTCGTGACATCAGTAAGGGAACTCGTGACCAACCCAGTCGTGCGCTTGAAAGACATAACAAAGACATACGGTGACGGCCGGATTGCGGTTCCGGTGCTGCGCGGTGTTTCCCTGGACGTCGCTGAGGGCGAATGGGTCTCGGTGATGGGGCCCTCCGGGTGCGGCAAGTCGACCCTGCTGAACTGCGCCTCCGGCCTGGACCGGATCGACGGGGGCAGCGTGCTCGTCGAGGGTGAGGACATCCACTCCATGTCCGAGCGCAGGCGCACGGCGTGGCGCGCCCGCCGGACCGGCTTCGTCTTCCAGGGCTACAACCTCATCCCCGTCCTCTCAGCCGTGGAGAACGTGGAGATGCCCCTCCTCCTGGGCGGGGTCCGGCCGAGGAGGCCCGCCGCAAGGCGGTCTCGGCGCTCACCCGCGTGGGGTTGGGTGAACGCGCCGACCACGTCCCCGCCCAACTGAGCGGCGGCCAACAGCAGCGGGTCGCGATCGCCCGCGGCATCGTGCACGCCCCCGCCATCGTCTGGGCGGACGAGCCCACCGGGGCCCTGGACTCCGCCTCCACCGAGGAGGTGCTGACGCTGCTCCGGGAGCTCCACGCCGACGGCCTCACCCTGATCATGGTCACGCACGACCCCGACGTGGCCGCCTACGGCGACCGCGAGGTCCACATGCTCGACGGCCTCGTGGACCGGGTCGAGGACCACACCACGCGGACCGCCGACGCCGCCGCCGGGGGCGACCAGTAGATGAACGACGCAATCACGCTGGCCGTCGCGGTCGCGTCCCCCTGGCGCTGATCGCACTGGTGGCGCTCTCGGCGCGGGGCCGACTGAGCGTCCGCATCGCGGCGCGCAACGTCGGGCGGCGCCCGGGGCAGACCCTCCTCGTGGCCATGGGCCTGTCTCTGGCCGCGCTGCTCTTCTCGGCCTCCTTCACACTGGAGTCCACGCTCCACCAGGCGATGCGCGCGCAGCAGACCGCGGACCTCGGTGAGGTCGACGCGGTCGTGACGCCGGGCGGGGACGACGACCGCGACGAGGACGACCCCGACAACGACCCCGACGCCGGACCTCCCATGCTGGAGCGCGACGACGTCCGGTCCGTCGAGAGGGCCCTGGACGACCCCGACACCACCGTCTCCTCCCTGCTCACCCTGCGCCTCCCCGTGGCCCACGAGCGCGCCGACCGCGGCGACCCCGGGCTCACGGTGCTCGGCGTCGCCAACAACGACGCCGCGATCCGGCTCGTGGACGGCGATGGCACGGAGATCGCGCGCGGCGGCCTCGGCCAGGACGACGTCCTGTTGAGCCGGGAGGCCGCGCGGGAGCTGCGCGCCGACCGCGGCGACACGGTCGTCGTCGCCGGACGCCAGGCACGCGTCGTCGGCGTCTACGAGGCCGGTGCGCCCCTCGCCCCGCCCGAGTCCGCCCTCGTGCCGCTTTCCGCGCTCCAGCGCACCGCCGACCTGACCGGCCGGGTGAACACCGTCACCCTGTCCTACGGGCAGGAGGTCACCTGGGAGGCGGACGAGGACCCGGTCCGCACCGACCTCTCCTCCCTGGTCAGGACCAACGGGTGGGAGGCCGAACCGCTCCGCGCCTCCGCGCACGAGAGCGCGGACCGTCTCACGACGGACCTGGCGACCCTGTTCCTCCTCTTCAGCCAGCTCTCCATGGTCGCGGGCGTGCTCCTCATCGTGCTCGTCGTCATGATGCTCGCGGGGGAGCGCCGCCAGGAGTTCGGCGTCCTGCGGGCGATGGGCATGAAACGCGGACGGCTGGGCCTCGTCCTGACCGTCGAGGGGCTGGGCTACGCGGTGCTGGCCTCGGCGGCCGGAACACTGGCCGGTTGGCTGGCGGGCGTGGCCGCCTCGCGGGTGCTGAGCGACCGCGTCGCCGACCCGGCCCTGCCCCCGCCCGCGCTGGAGTTCGGGTTCGACCCCGTGGCCATGGCGACCGCCTACCTCATCGGCGTCGGCGTCATCACGGTGGTGTTCACCTTCGCCGCCGCGCGCGCCTCCAAGGTGGACATCGTGTCCGCGCTGCGCGGGTCCGAGGCCCCGTCGCGGCGCCGCTGGTGGACCGTGCCCCTGCTCTCCCTGATCCTGCTGCTCGGGCTGGCCACGGCCGCTCTGGGCGTCCAGAACGGCACCGCGACCGAGACCCTGACCGGTCTGACGCTGGCGCTCGGGGGCCTGGGCGCGCTCCTGCCGAGGCTGCGGGTGCCCAGGCGCCCGGCCCACTCGCTGTGCGCCGCCGTGATCATCGCGCTCTGGTCCGTGCCGGGGAGCTGTTCGGGGACACCGGTTCCGGGATCACGCTGTTCTTCCTCGCCGGGATGGCGCTGGTCGCCGCCGGGGTGTGGCTGTTCGTGGCCAACAGCGACCTCGTCCAGAGCTTCCTGCGCCGCGTCCTGGCGCCCCTGCCGTCGATGGCCTCCGTGGTGCCCATCTCGGTGGCCTACTCCGTGCGCAACCGTGCCCAGGCGGGGATGACGATCGCGATGCTGAGCATCGTGGTCCTCACCATCACCCTCAGCGGGTTCGTCACCGCCGCCGTCAACCAGGTCTACTCCGACCACCGTTCGGTGACCGGCGGGTTCGACGTGCGGGCCGAGTGGGTCGCCGGTCAGGGCGCGCCGCCCGAACTGGGCACCGTCCTGGCGGAGAGCCCGCGCGTGGACGCCGCGAAGGTGGAGCGCGTCGGCGGCTACCAGGAGGTCACGACCGAGGCCCGCCAGGTCGACGCGGACGCGGACGCGGAGGAGGTGCGGGTGTGGGGGCCGACGACGACTACCTGCTCGGCAACCGCTACCCGGTCTTCCTGCGCGCGGACGGCCTGGACACCTCCGAGGAGGTCTGGGACGAGCTCCGGCGCACCCCGAACACCGCCGTGGTCTCCGCCGCCATGATCCCCAGCGACTCCGCCGCCTTCGTCGGCGGCGGGAGCGACCTCGAACTGGAGGGCGTCGACGTCCTGGACGACGGCCTGCCCGCGAACCTGAGGCTGGAGGTCACCGAACCGGACGGCGACACCACCACGACGCTCCGGGTCATCGGCGTCGTGGACCGCAGCGCCGAGTACCTGGGTGACGTCGTCACCTCGACCGAGGGGCTGAGCCGGGTCACCGGTGAGGACGCCGTACCCGGGAACTGGTTCGTCCGGGCACAGGACCGGGACGAGGTCGGCAAGCTGGAGGTCGCCCTCCAGAGGGCGCTGATGGACCACGGGGTCACCACCACCCCGATGCGCGAGGAGGTGGAGTTCCGGGCCTCGTCCAACGGCGTCGTGCAGTGGCTTCTCATGGCGTTCATGGGCTTCGGGCTCGTGGTCGGCTGCGCGGCCCTCGGCGTGGTCAGCATCAGGTCGATCTCCGAGCGCCGCAACCAGATCGGCGTCCTGCGCGCCATCGGCATGCAGATCTCCGGGGTCCGCAGGCTCTTCCTGATCGAGTCCCTGGTCATCACCGTGAGCGGGATCGCCCTCGGTGTCGGGCTCGGTTTCGCGGTCTCGCCCGGACTCGTCGACTCACTGCGTGTGGACCTGCCGGGGGTCGTCTACACGGTGCCCGTGTCCGTGCTGGTCGGGGTCGTCGGAGTCACCCTGGTGTTCTCCACGGTGGTCTCCGTCCTGACGTCGCGGAGGGCGGGCGAGGTACCCCCGGCGGAGGCGCTCCGTGGTCAGTCCTGAGAACGAACCGGCCCCGCTGCGCCGCAACCGGTCGTTCCGCATCCTGTGGACCGGTCAGTTCGCCGCGCAGCTCGGCCCGGGCATGGGAGCCGTCGCCTACCCCGTCATCCTCCTGGACCTGGGCGGGACACCGGCCCTGACGGGTTCGGTCACCTTCCTCCTGGGGGTCGCGGCGGTCTCCGCCCGGCTCCCCGGTGGAGCGGCGGCCGACCGGTTCGACCGGCGTGCCCTCATGATCGCGGCGCAGGGCACCCGGGCCCTGGCCATGGTGGTCCTGTGCCTGGGGCTGCTCACCGGGTCGCCGTGGCTGCTGTGGCTGGTGGTGATCGTGGCGCTGGTGGACGTGGTCGGGCACGAGGCCTACCGCTTCGCCGAACGCGCCGCGCTGCCCCACATCGTCCGATCGACCGACCTGTCCGCCGCCGTCGGCCGGAACGAGGCCCGCAACCAGATCGCCTCCCTGATCGGTCCCGTGCTGGGAGGGTGGCTGATGGCTGTGTCGCGCACCCTCCCGTTCGGTGCCGCGGCGCTGGGCCACGCCTTCGCCGCGATCGGGCTCCTCTTCGTCAGGGAGCGGTTGCAGCACCCCCGGACCCCCGCCGCGCGCGGGGACGGGTCGCGGCTCCGCACCTGGACCGAGGCGTTCTCGTGGATCTGGGCCCGGCCCGAGCTGCGCGTGCTGCTCCTCAGCTGCGTCGCCCCGAACCTGGTGATCACCGGGGTCGTGCTCACCGTCGTCATGGTCGGCGCGGAGGCGGGGGTCAGCACCGGCCAGATCGGGACCGTGCTCGGCGTGGCCAGCCTCGGCGGGATCGGCGGCGCGCTGGGAGCCGCCGCCCTGCTGCGCCGCTTCTCCCCTCGGGGCCTGGTGCTGGCCACCCTGTGGTGGCTCCCGATCACCGTCGTGGCCACGATCCCCCTCGTCGACCACTGGGCCGTGGTGTTCCCCTCGCGGCGGCCATGGCGGCCGCACCGCTGCTGTCCATCATCCTCGGCACCTACCAGCTCCTGAACACGCCCGACCGCCTCCAGGCCCGTGTGGGCAGCGCCTGCACGTTCGTCACGGGGGCCGCCGCGCCCCTCGGCCCCCTCGCCGCGGGATTCGGTCTCCAGTTCGCCGGAACGATGCCCCTGTTCCTGGGATTCACCGTGCTCATGTTGGTCGTCGCCGTGTGGGTCTCGTTCGACCCCAGTACACGGCGGCTGGGCTCGCTCCCCCGTCCCCGGACCGCTCTCCGGGGAATCCCCCGACCACGCACCCCCAGTGCAAAGGAAGTGTCATGAGACCGCACCAGGATGTTCCCTCCACCTCCGGCAGCACGCTCTCCAACAGGTTTCCCGTGGGGATTCTGGGCGTGGGCTCCCACGTTCCCGACAACGTGGTCACCAACGAGGAACTCGCGCGGGGCCTCGACACGAGCGACGAGTGGATCGTCAAGCGGACGGGTATCCGGGAGCGCCGGTTCCTGCCGGAGGGCACGGGCACCACGGACATGTGCGTCGCGGCGGCCGAGGAGGCGCTGAGGGAGTCGGGGACCGACGCCGCCGACCTCGACTGCGTCATCGTTGCCACCTTCACGTTCGACCAGCTGCTCCCCTCCACGGCGCTGACGGTGTCCGAACGGATCGGCGCGCGCCGGGCGGTCGCGCTCGACCTGAACCAGGCGGCCTGCTCCGGTGGGCTGTACGGCATGTGGACGGCGCTGCACCTCTTCCAGGGCGGCCAGTTCCAGCGGGTGCTGGTGATCGGCGCCGAGGCGCTGTCCCGCATCACGGACCCCACCGACCGCACCACGCGGGTCTTCTTCGGTGACGCGGCGGGCGCCGCCGTGCTCGGCCCCGTCGAGGAGTCCAGCGGCGTGCTCTCCTGGAGCCTGGGCGGGACCCTCTCCCACGGCGTCGAGGTGCCCGCGGGGGAACGCGCGAGCCGTTCGGCCCCGAGGTCGTGGGCACCGGCCGCCAGTACCTGAAGATGAACGGACCGGAGGTCTGGGAGCAGGTCATGACCCGCGTCCCGCCGAGCGTGGAGGAGACGCTGAAACTGGCCGGTCTGCGAGCGGACGAGATCGACCACTACGTCTTCCACCAGGCCAACCGGAACCTCGTGACCGGCCTGATGGACGCCCTGGGGCAACCCAGGGAGAAGGCCGTGACCACGATCGAGGAGTACGGCAACACGGGTGCGGCGACGATCTTCACCGTGCTCGACCGGCTCCGCAGGAGCGGCCGGCCCCGCGCCGGCGAGCACGTGCTCATCGCCGTCATCGGGGCCGGTTTCCTCTGGGGCAGCATGTGCCTCCGTCAGCAGGCCTCCGCCGCCTGAGACCGCACCAGGTCCAGCAGGTCCCCCACACTGCCGAGGTCCTCGAACCCCTCCTCCGGCACCTCCACCCCGCACCTCTCCCTGACCAGCAGGCGAATCTCGTACCCGGCGATCGAGTCCACCCCCACGTCCTGGAGGAGGTCGTCCCTTTCGAGATCCATTCCCACGGCGTCAACCGCCTCGCGAATGATCCCGAGAGTCACCGCGTCGTCCACTGAGTATTCCCCTGCCATTTTCCACCTCGTTCTTCCGGTTCGATGAATCCGTGTCGGCCAGGAATGAACATACAAGAGAATCCATCATCCCCACAGTGATTGGAATTGTCTGATGAGTGCCATCGAGTCCTACGAAAGCGAAGTCAAGAAGGTCTACGTCGAGCTGTTCGAGATCGACGTGGAACCGGAGTCGATCGGCAGCGAGGAGGAGTTGTTCGGCCCGCAGTGCGACTACGGGATCGACTCCATGGACGTCCTGAGGTTCCTCGCCGACCTGCGCCAGCGCTACGACCTCGACGTCTCCGAGATCGCGACCGAGACCTTCCGTACGCCCGCGTCCATCGCCGTCTTCCTCTCCGAGCGCGGGGGGACGGCCGAGTGAGGGGCGCCCTGGTCACGGTCTCCGCGATCGAGGAGGACGAGTACCCCTGGTCGCGCAGTGGTTCCGGCGCGGCATGGTCGGGGCGCTCAGCACCGGCGGCTCCGCCCGCTTCACGAGCACCTCGGACATCCGCGCGGCCGTCACGGGCGGACCGGAGCGGTACGCGATGGTCCGCACGCACGACGGCGTCCCGGTCGGGCTGGTGCAGTGGCGCCAGCGCAAGTACCCCGGCAGCTACACCGTCGGCGGTGTCATCGGGGACAGCGAACTCTGGGACTCGGGCTGCGGGGAGAGGCGTCGTGGCTGCTGGTCCACGAGCTCTTCCACGCCCAGAACGCGCACCGGGTCGAGTTCGTCACCGCCGCTTTCAACGTCCGCGTCGTACGAATGCTGATCAAGTCCGGAATGGTCATCGAAGGGGTCCTGCGCGACTACTTCTTCCTCGACGGTGCCTATCACGACGCGATCGTCACGTCGTATCTCCGCGAGGAGTACTACAGCGCGGACGAGAGCGGAATGACCGGGGACGCCTTCTTCGGGGACACCGTTCCCGCCTCGGACAAGGCCGCGGCCCGCGCACTCCTGCGCGAACACATGCGTGAGCAGTGGCCACAGGACATTCGCAGAGCCTACGCAGAGGAGTCGTGAGATGACAAAGGAACTCGAATCGAAGGTCGCCCTCGTCACCGGGGGAGGCAGCGGTCTGGGCCGCGCCGTGGCGACGCGCCTGGCCGACCTCGGCGCCACCGTCGCCGTCGGCTACCTCAACCGGGCCGAGGTCGCGGAGAAGACGGCCGAGGAGATCCGCGCGGCGGGCGGGTCGGCCCGGGCGCTCAGGGTCGACGTGCGCGACTACGAGGCGGTCTCGGCCGCCGTCCAGGAACTGACCAGGGAACACGGCCGCATCGACATCCTGGTCAACAACGCCGGTATCTGCACTGCGAGCACCATCGTCTCCACGGACTCCACCGAGGGCTGGACCGACGTCATCCAGACCAACCTCGTGGGCGCCTACCACTGCATCAAGGCGTGCGCCCTGCCGATGATGCTCCAGGGCTCCGGGGCGATCGTCAACGTCTCGTCCATCCTCGGCCTGGTCGGCAAGGGCGGGCTGAGCGCCTACTGCGCCAGCAAGGCCGGGCTCTCCGGGCTCACCGCGTCCCTGGCCGCCGAGTTCGCCACGCACGGCGTCCGGGTCAACGCGGTCGCCCCCGGCTACTCGGACGACACCGGGATGATCCAGCAGTTCCCGATCGAGCAGAAGGAGGTCATCATCAACGAGCGCATCCCGCTCCAGCGCCCGGCCCAGCCGGAGGAGATCGCAGAGACGGTCGTCTTCCTCACCCGTGACGGCTCCAGCTACATGACCGGTCAGACCATGGTGGTCGACGGCGGCCTGACGTCGGTGATCCGGGGGATGGCGAAGACCAGATGAGCCAGGGGACCGCGATTCTGTTCAACCCCCAGGTCGCCATGCGCCCGGGGGACTACCGGGACCTGTACGAGGCGCTGCCTCCCGTGCGGCGGCGCCTGGCACAGGCCTCCGAGGCGATCGGCGTCGACCTGGAGGAGGCCTTCCACTCCGCCGACGCGGACCTGGTGAACCAGGGGCCGCTGATCCGGCCGATGTCGGTGGCCCTGGGGGTGGCGCTTCACGACTCCCTGCCCGCCGAGTACCGCGACGGCGCGGAGTACATGGCGGGCCTGAGCCTGGGGCAGATCACCGCCGCCGCGGCCGGTGGCGCCCTGTCGTTCGACGACGCGGTGCGCACCGTGCGGACCATGGCGACGGTCGAGGGCGAGGTCTTCGCCGGGCGGGACCACGGGAGCACCTTCTGCTACTGCGTGGACCTGGAGTCGGTGTTCGCGAAGATCGAGGAACTCGCGGCCCGGGGCTACGACGTCGCGCCCTGCGCCATCACCGGGGACGACCAGATGGTCGTCTCGGGGAGGCCGCCGCCCTGACCGCCGTCAACGAGCTCGCGGCGGCCGGGGGCGGGGTCGGTGTCCGCATCCCGCACGGGCCGCCCGGCCACTCGCCCATGCTGGCGCCCGCCGAGGAGCGCTTCGCCGCCGAGTGGGGGCAGCGTGACCGGGTCCGCGTCCCCAGGGTGCCGCTGATCTGCAACATGGACTCCACTCCGCTGGCGACGGCCGAGGCGGTGCGCGACGCCCTGATCACCCAGTACACCCGGACCGTCCACTGGGCCAGGGGGATCGAGCGGCTCCTGGACCTGGGCACGACCCGGTTCGTCGTGGTCGGACCCGGCCACTTCATCGGGAAGTCCTTCCGGTTCATGACCACCGCCAGGCGGGCCAGCGTCGTCCGCTTCGACCAGGCGTCCTCGTTCGCGGCAGAGCCGGCGGTCCGGTCGTGAGGGCCGTGCTGTTCGGCGGGACGGTGCCGCCGCTGCACGCCAAGGTCGGCGAGTTCCTGGAGACCGACCCCTACGCCCGTGCCCGTCTGGAGGAGGCCGAGGAGGTCCTGGGCCAGCACGTCCTGCCCCGCTTCTCCCAGGCCACGGAGTCCTACTCCCCCGAGGCGCGGCAGGCCTACCTCGTCACCTGCGTGGCCCTGGCCGACCGGGCCAGGGAGGAGGACGGCGAGGCCGACGTGTGCGCGGCGGCGAGCATCGGGCACCTGCCCGCGCTGCACTACTGCGGGGCGCTGTCCTTCGCGGACGTGATGCGGCTGGGAGAAGCGGTCGCGGAGTGCGAGAACACGTGGAACGCCACCGACCACGGGCTCGTCTCGCACTTCATGTACCGGGTCGGGCGGGACCGCCTCGCGGAGCTGGTCGCGGAGGTGGCCGCCGAGGGCGGGTGGGCCGAGGTGGCGGGTCACTTCAGTGACACCATCCACCTGCTCAACGTCTCCGCGGGGAGCCTCCCCGGCTCGAACGGGCCGTCCGGGCCGGGGAGGGGTGCCCGTGCTCACCTTCCCCCAGGCCGAGCACAGCGGGGTGAACGCCCCGCTGCGGGACCGGATCGGGGAGGCCGTGGCGGGCTTCCGCTTCCGGGACGCGCGGCTCGGCTTCGTCCGGGGCGCGGACGGCGTGCTCGTCGACTCCGCGGAGGAGCTGCGTTCCCTGCTGCGGGACGACTGCGTCACGCCGGTCGACTTCCCCTGGTCGTGGACCGCCTCCGCGACCTCGGGGTGAGACGGGTGCACGTGGTCGGCCCGGGCAACCTGTTCGAACGGCTGACCAAGGAGCACTTCGACGTGACGGTCCTGGTGCCCGACGCCCGGGCACGCGGCCTGGCGGTCCCCGACTCGGGCCCCGCCCGGGTGAGCGGCGGCCGGGTCGCGTCCACCACGTGAGAGGGAGGGACAGGTGACAGGAAGACTGGTCATCGACGGCGAGGAGATCCCGCGCGGCCGACTCCACCAGGAGACCGCGGCGCTCGCCACGGCCCTGGCGTCCGCCGGTGCCGGACCGGGCCGGGGGTCGTCATCGCACGTGACGACCCCCGCACCGCCGTGGTCACGGCCCTGGCCGCCGAGTCGCTCGGTTTCCCTGTGCTGTGCCAGGGAGAGCGGTGGCGCAGCGTCGCCCGCACCCGGCGGGTGGCCGCCGTGGTCGCCCCGGGGGCGGACGGTGCTCCGTCGGTGACGGCCCAACCGGACACGGGACTGCCCGACTTCGCGGAGTCCGCGCACACCCTGCTGTACACCTCGGGCAGCAGCGGCGAGCCCAAGGCGGTGGAGCTCTCGCACGCGGCCGTGGGCTACCACCGGTACGACGTCGCCGCCCACGCCGAGGTGGACGCCCGGGACCGGATGCTGGTCCCGATGTCCCTCCTCAACTCGTACGGCTGGGGCATCGTCCAGTACTGGCTCTCGCACGGGTTCGAGATGCACGTGGAGTCGCGGCTGAACATGGACCGGGTGGCCGGACTGCTGCGCGAGGGTTCCCACACACGGCTCGACGGTGTCGGTTCGATGTACGCCGCGCTCCTGGTCGCGGCCCGCCGCGACCGGGAACTGGCGGCCGCGCTGGGCGCGCTGAGCTTCGCGGCTGCGGCGGCGACGTGCTCCCGGTCGGCCTGGTGCGCGAGTACGCGGAACTGGTCGGCGGCCCGATCCACGACGGCTACGGGCTCTCGGAGACGGTGGCCTGGGTGACGCAGTCACTGCCCGGGAACTGGCGGCCCGGCACGGTGGGCCCCCTCATCAAGGGGTCGTCCGCCCGGATCGACCCGGCCGAGGGGAGGTGCTCCTCCACGGGCCGGGCCTGATGGACGGCTACCTCGACGACGACGCCGCCAACGCCGCCGCCTTCACCGAGGACGGATGGCTGCGCACCGGGGACCGGGGGTCGGTCGAACCCGACGGCCACCTGGTCATCGAGGGACGCATCAAGGAGTCCCTGGTCGTCCACGGGGAGACCATCCCGCCGAGGTTCGTCGAGGACGTCCTGGCCGCCTGCGACCCGGTGCGGGAGGCGGCGGTGGTGGGCCTCCCGACCGGTCGGGCCAGGGGGACCGGCTGGTGGCGTTCGCCGTGGTGGACGCGCGGGACCGGGAGCGGGCGCTTCCCCTGATGCGACTCGCCCTGCGGGAGCACCTCCCGGTACACCAGCGGCCCAGGGAGATCCACCTGCTGGACGAGTTCCCCCGTACACGTACCGACAAGCCGGACCGCCGGGCCCTGCGGGCACGGGCCGCCTCCCTGGAAAAGGAGAAGGATCAGGCTCATTGAATGAAAGGTGTGCGCGAAGGGTGACCGGAAGAATGTGAATCCGATCGTCCGGGCGAGGCGCCGAGGGTGTATTCCGTGTGTTCGACCTGGGATCCGAGGATCCCCGTGTTGATGGCACACCGAGCCCTCGGTCGTTTCGCCATGCCTTTTTTCGGTTGATTGACGGGCTTGGGGAAAACTGATGAAAAGCGATCTTCGAGTGTTGACACGGGAAAAATAGGACTCCTAGACTCGGCACCGTTCGCGATTGTGCTTCGACGCGAATGCCAGGGATTCATCGTGAGAATTCGGGTCTGCCTGTCCCGTGTTTCTCCCCCTGTTTTTCACATTACTGAGAGGAATGGTTCCCATGCAGGAGTTCGAGGAGATCATCACCGAGTCCGTCGCTGGTGACGAGGTTTCGGTCATCGACTTCGGCTGCTAGCAGCCCGAGACCGTCCTCGGCCCAGCGGTCGAGGACGAGGTAGTCACAGGCCCCGTGGCGTCACCGGAGGATCCCGGTTCCCGCCACGGGGCCCTGGTCTCACAACCCGCGGCACCAGAGGACCGACCATGGCAGACACCACCGTCACCAGTACCTTCCGACCCTCCCGGTTCAACGTCGTCACCAGGACCGACGACGGTGACGCGGTCGTTCTGTACAACTCGATGCGCGGGAGCGTGTTCCGCGTCCAGGACCCCGTCGGCCGACGGGTGCACGATCTCCTGCACAACCGCAGGAGCGTCCTGAGCCGTCCCGGTTCGGAGGCCGCCGACGAGTCGCGCCTCTTCGACACCCTGGTCACCAAGGGGTTCCTGGTGGCCGAGGACCACGACGAGCTGGCGGAGGCCGACGCCCTGCGCGACCGGCGCAAGACCCGGACCGACCGCCTCGAACTGATCATCATGCCGACCGAGGCGTGCAACTTCCGGTGCACCTACTGCTACGAGGACTTCGCGCTGGGCCGCATGCTCACCGAGGTGCGGGAGGGCGTCAGGTCACTGGTCAGGCGCTACCGGCGCGAGCAGGGGATCGAGAGCCTCACGGTCGCCTGGTTCGGCGGCGAGCCGCTGGTGGCCTTCGACGTGATCGAGGAGCTCAGCACCTTCTTCCTGGAGTTCTGTGCCGAGGAGGGCATCGAGTACAGCGCGGGCATCACCACCAACGGCCTGCTGCTCACCCCCGAGGTCGCGCGGCGCTGCGTCGAACTGGGCATCAGCAACTACCAGGTCACCCTGGACGGCCCGGCCCACACGCACGACTCCTCCCGCTTCCTCATGGGCGGGGAAGGACCTTCGACGAGATCATCGCCAACCTGACGCGGATGGCGGAGACGGACGCGGACTTCCGCGTGATCGTCCGGACCAACTTCACCGAGGCGAACAGCGTCCACGTGCCCGAGCTCATCGACCAGCTGGGCGGGCTCTACGCCGGGGATCCCCGCTTCAGGGTCATCTACCGTCCCGTCGGCGACTGGGGCGGCCCGCAGGGCGAGGAGTCCGAGGCCTACGCGGGCAAGCAGGCGGAGATGACCAAGCTCGACCTCTGCTCGAACGCGACGGAGGCGGGCCTGACCACGGCCGACGACGTGTTCCTGAGACCGAACGGCTCGGTCTGCTACGCGGCCTCTCCGTGGTCCTTCGTGATCCGCCCCAACGGGGTGGTCAACAAGTGCACCGTGGCCCTGCGCGACCCCCGCAACGCGGTGGGACGGCTCGACGCCGAGGGCGACCTGGGGCTGGACCCGGAGCTGATGAGCCTGTGGGTGGACAACGACGACGCCACGGACTCCGGCTGCCACTCCTGCTTCTTCCGCCCCTCCTGCCAGGGCGCGCACTGCCCCCTCGTGCGTATCCAGGAGGGGACGCGTCCCTGCCCGCCGCAGAAGGTCTGGATCGGACCCACCATCACCACGGCGGCCTCCAACGGGAGGCAGCGGTGACCGGCCCGCGCCGCGCTGAGGTCGCGGCGGACGACGACGGCACCTGGTGCGCCTGGACCTCGGAGTCCGGGCCGGTCAGGGCGCTCGGACTGTGGGGCCCCCGGAGCGGACGGATCACCGAACTGGGGCCGGGGACCTCCGTGTACGCCGGGGCGGGCACGGGGCGCTTCCTCCTCCAGGACGGCGCGACCGTCCGGTCGTGGAGCCCCGCGCAGGGCCTGCGGGACGAGGGCACGGCGGAACCCGGAGCCCTGCTGCTCGACGCCCCCGCACCCGGCACGGGCGGAGGTCGCCTGGTCGTGGCCTCCACCGAGGAACTGGTCCTGCTGGCCGGGGCCGCGGACCCCGTGTCGCGTCGGCTCTCCGCGCCGCCGCTGCTCCTGGCCTGGCAGCACCGCCGGCGCGCCGTCCTGTGCGTGCTCTCGGACGGGACCGTCCTGCGGACGGACCCCGTCACCGGGACGACCGAGACCGCGAACCTGCCCGGTGCCGAGACCTACCGTCTGGCCTGCTACGAGGAGGTGCTGGGCGGTGTCTGGGCGGTCCCGGCCGCCTCCCCGGGACGGCGCGGTTCCACCGCACCGAGACCGACCCCTCCGACCCCGTCTACCGACGGGAACTCGGCGTCGAGGCCGACGCGATCCGCGCCTCACACAGCGGGGAGTGGCTCATCGCCCGGACCCCGGCCGGGGGCCGACCCGTCTGGTCAACGTCAACAGCGGGAGGGGGTTCGACGTGCCGGGTGAGTTGGCGGCACGAGGAGCCCCTGCGTGTTCTCGTTCGACAACCGGTTGATCAGCGTCGAGGGAGACACCTTCGAGTCGCTCCCCGTCCCGGCACGGGCGGACATCCGCTCACGCGACGGCTCCCTGGAGATCGACACGTTCTGGTCGGCCCCGCCCCAGATGCACCGCGCCGCGCGCCCGCAGCGGCCCGCGCCCAGGAACAAGGAGGTGGGGGCGGATGCCCGCACCGGTTCATGACCTTCCCCTGCGCCTGCTGTCCCCCGAGAACCGTCTGACCAAGGTGTCGGTGTGGCAACGGGCACGGGAGTGCGCCGCCGAGATGGACCGGGCGTCGCGCCGGACCCCTTCGACGCCGAGGCCTTCTGCCGGGCCGCGAACCGGGGCGCACTGGTCCTCGCGATGGCCGGTGACCTCGCGGAGAGCGAGAGGTCCTGTCGGCGCCAGGCCCGCGTCCTGCTCTCCCTCGTCCGGAGGGGGCTGCTACCCCGTGCCGAGACCGTCCGCGTCCTCCAGCCCTGGATCAACCTCGGCCGGCTCCGGGTGATCCGCGGTGACTGGGAGGGCGCGCTGCCGCACTTCCCCTCTCCTCAGGGGCTGCACGAGGCGGGTGTCTTCGCCGAAGGCCCCGGACCAAACCACGGCCTGACACCGGACGAGGCCGAGGACGTCCTGGGCTCCGAGAGCGGCCGGGCCTTCGTCACCAACACCCACGTGGTGGAGACCGCCAAGGCCCTGGCGCGCGGGCGGCGCGCGGACCTGCTGGCCGCACACGTCAGCCGATGGAAGGGGACGGCGGGCGCGCTTCCGCACGTGCGGGAGGCCTCCGCGCTGCTCGCGTTGAGGGGCGGCGCGCGGCTCCCGGAGATCCCACCGGGGACCGTGCCGACGCTGGCGGGCACCGCCGTCGAGATCCACGCGGCCTCGGCCGACGGGTCGCGGACCGACTCCCTCCTGCGGTGCCTGGACATCCTGGTGAAGGGCGCGCCGTCGGCCGACCTCGTGGCCGTCCTGCGCGCGGGGGCCGAGGTCCTGCGTTCTCGTGGGCGCGCGGAGGACGGCGCCCGGATCCTTCACCGGACAGCGGACCACTGTCGCGCACTGCGGGACGAGGCGGAGCTGTTCGCGGTGCTCAGCGAACTGGACGGGCTGGAGCCTGCGTCGGAGGCTGGCCCGGAGGCCCGGGCGCTCGCGGCCGACAGCGGATACGCCTTCGTCAGGGCGCGGGCCGGGGAGCCGCCGCTGCCACCGGCCGCACACGTGCCGCGCCTGGCGGTCCTGATCACCGCCGAACGGGAAGCCGAGTCACGCACCACTCCGGTCAGGGAGACCACATGACGCCCGCCAGCCCCACTCCGCGACCCCTCGGAGGCGACCACCCCGTCCTCGCACGGATCGTCGGGGACACCGACGCCTTCCTCGACCACTGGGAGCGCAGCCCGGTGGTCGCCGAGGCCGGACCCGCCGTGACGGAGGCCTTTCCCCTGGAAGCGGCGTTGTCGCTGGTCAACCGGGCCGGTCTGCCCGCCTCCTGCTTCCGGGTGTTCCAGGACGGCGCCCCCTTCCCCAGGAGGAGTTCAGCGCGGACCGGGGACGACCCGGCCGGGGCAGGGAGCCCCTGGCCGACCGGTCCGCGCTGCTACGCGCCCACGACGCCGGGGCGACCATCGTCTTCGAGGAGGTCCGGCTCCTCGTCCCCGAGGTGGAGAGGCTCGCGACGGAACTGGAGGAGGAACTGGGCTTCGGCGTCTACTGCGCGGCCTTCCTGACCCCCGCCGGGAACTCCGGGGTGCGTCCGCACTACGACCTGGCCAGCGGGTTCCTCTGCCAGGTCCACGGTTCCAAGAGCTGGTCGGTGGGTGCCCCGGACACGCCGTGGCCGACGGTCCCGAGCGCCGACTCCCAGCCCGCGTTCGACCCCGTCCTGGAGACGGTGCTCACCCCGGGACGGACGCTGTACATCCCACGGGGCCACCCGCACGCCGGGACCGCCACGGACGAGCTCTCCCTGCACCTGTCCTTCGCCGTGAAGCCCCGGACCTGGAAGGACGTTCTCCAGGCCCACCTGCGTGGCGACACCCAGCACGCGCCCCTGCGCGAGATGCTCCCACTGGGCCACACCGACCTCGACGGGCGCGACCTGCTGGCCGAGGCGGTGGAGCGGCTGAACGCGGCGGTGGCCCCACGGAGCTGAGGGGCGTGGGCGCGTCGGTCGAGACCGGGGCTCCGCTCAGACGGAGACGCCGCCGTAGGACACCCCGGACAGGTCGGCCAGCTCGCGCTTCCACGCCACGAGGTCGTCGGGCTCGAACCCGTTCAGGTGGTCGTGCCCACAGGCCCGGGCCATCACCTGCATGAGCTCCACCGAGGAGCGCAGGAACCGGTTCAGCCGCTCGGCGGCCTCCGCCACGGGCAGACGGGCGCGCAGGTGCGGCCGCTGGGTAGCGATGCCCACGGGACAGTTGTTCGTGTGGCAGGCGCGCATGCCCAGGCAGCCGATGGCCTGCATGGCGGAGTTGGCCACCGCGACGACGTCCGCGCCCAGGGCCAGCGCCTTCACGAAGTCGGCGGGCACCCGCAGCCCACCGGTGATGATCAGGGTGACGTCGCGGCGGCCCAGCCGGTCGAGGTGGCGCCGGGCGCGGGCCAGCGCCGGGATGGTCGGTACGGAGATGTTGTTCCGGAACAGCAGGGGGCGGCGCCGGTGCCGCCGCCCCGGCCGTCCAGGATCACGTAGTCCACCCCGATCTGGAGCGCCGCGTCCAGGTCGCGTTCGATGTGCTGGGCCGACAGTTTGAAGCCGACGGGGATGCCCCCGGTGGCCTCGCGCACCTCGGCGGCCACCCGACGGAAGTCCGCGACGGAGACCAGATCGGGGAACCGGGACGGGGAGATGGCCGGGACCCCCTCCGGGAGGTCGCGCACCTCCGCGATCCGTCCGCTCACCTTGCTGCCCGGCAGATGGCCGCCGGTCCCGGTCTTGGCGGCCTGACCGCCCTTGAAGTGGAAGGCCTGGCAGCGGGCGACCTTCTCCATCGTGTAGCCGAAGCGGGCCGAGGCGAGCTCGTAGAAGTAGCGGCTGTTGGCCTCCTGCTCCTCGGGGAGCATCCCGCCCTCGCCGGAGCAGATGCCGGTGCCCGCCAGCTCCGCGCCCCGGGACAGCGCGGTCTTGGCCTCGGCGGAGAGCGCGCCGAAGCTCATGTCCGAGACCAGGAGCGGGATGTCCAGGACCAGCGGGCGGCGGGCGTTGGGGCCGACCACCACGCTGGTGCCCACCGGATCGTCGTCGAGCAGGGGAGGCCGGTGGAGTTCGGCGGTGACGATCTGGAGGTCGTCCCAGGAGGGAGCTCGTCCCGGGGCACGCCCATCGCCGCCACCTCGCCGTGGTGGCCCACCCGGGTGAGCCCCTCCTCGGCCAGCTGGTGGATGCGGTCGTTGAAGGGTTCCTCGGGGGTGCCCTCGAAGTCGGCGTAGGAGCCCTGGTAGGCGGAGCGGTCGAAGTTCTGCGGGTGGTCCCGTTCCCAGGCGCGGATCTCGTCCTCGTCGACCCAGACCCCGCCGTCCTCCACCCAGGCCTCGAACCGCTCCAGGTCCTCGCCCTCGTAGTAGAGGTTGACGCCGCTGCGCGCGTCGTAGACGGAGCCGTGGACCCCGCAGACCAGCCGGTCGCCGTCCTCCACGGTGGCGTCGGACATGAGCGCGCCCCGGTGCTGGCAGCGTCCGAACAGGACCCTCACCTCGTCACCGGAGCCCGTGGCCTCCGCGTCCGTGGCCGGGGTCGGGTCGTCGGCGGACACGGAGGACCTCGGCAGGCGGATCACGGCCAGGTCCACGTTGGAGACCCGCGCGTGGGCGGGACGGAGCGGCTCCAGGTCGTCCCAGTCGGCTACCTTCGTGGCCCGCATACCGTGCTCCTCAGGTCGTGGGTGCCAGCGCGCCCCTTCGGGGACGGTCCTCCGCGCGGACACGGATCACGGAGAAGTGTATTGACATGACTACTCTTCGTGTTCACCGACATGCCTGGAGCCGGACACGGGCGGCGCCCGCCAGCCCCGGGGGACCGGAGCGGACGGGCGCCGTGGGAGGGGCGGGAGCGACACCGAACGGGGAGATGTCCTCTGTGGGCGTCAGCGCGAGAAGTCGTCCGGGCCCCGGAGCGGCCCGTGGTAGAACTCGTGGTCCGGCTCGTCGTCGGGGACCGGCGGGAAGGTCGGGCCGTCCTCGGCGGTCGCGGGCTCGGCGGCGACGGGGATGCCCTGGGCCCGCATGGTCTGGGCGACCCTGTTGCGCAGGTCGGGAAGCATGGAGTAGAGCACGTCGCCGGGGCAGGCGGTGGCGTTGAAGTCCCGGTGCCCCCGGATCGCGCTGCCCGGGTTGAGGCCGTACGCCCCGCACAGCCAGGCCAGGGTGTCGACCAGCGTGTTCGTGAGGGCCTGGGTCGGGCCCTGGGTCATGTAGGTGCCCTCGTTCTCGATCCCGATGCACGTGCTGTTGTTGTTGGCCACGTGCGTGCCGACCACGTGCTGGCGTGCGGCGATCGCCTCCGGCGTGCGGTCGCGCCCCTCCATGAGGAAGCCGCCGCGGCTGATCGTGAGCTGCTGGCCGGTGTCGATCCAGCCGTTGCTGTCCATGTGGTAGTTCTGGATCGACTTGGACAGGTTCAGGGCGTGGTCGAGCGTGTAGTTCGTGCTGTTGGCCGTGGCGGTGTGGTGGACCACGATGTACTGCGGCGGGCTGGCCAGGACCTGGATGGGGCTGCTCGGCGGACGAGCGTTCCAGGCGCCGCGCCAGTACAGCTCGGGCGCCGCCTGGGCGGCGAGGTCGGTGGTCTCGGCGGAGGCGCCGCCGGCGCCCAGGGCGCCGAGGGACCCGCCGAGGACCGCGGCCCCCGATGTCAGGGCCGCCGTCCTCAGGAGTGCGCGTCTGTCCATACCGGAGTGGGGGATAGGCGTCATGGCCGTCCTTCGTGTTCGGCGTGGTTACTTGCCAGTTAATGAAAGACACGAAGGCACACGTGCGCACAGGGGTGAAACGAGGAATTCTGCTGACCGGGTCCGGCCAGAAGAATTCACTCGACGTCCCCTGTTTCGCCATCATTCAATGATGTATTGGACGCATTTCACAGAGGAACGGGAAGGCGTTCACCCGAAGGCCCCCGCAGCGCCGCGACCTGCTCACGACGGAAATCACGGACCACCTTCGCTTGCGGGAGATACGTGTCGAACCCGTGAAAGGCCCCCGGTACCACCGTGGTCGCGCAGGGCACTCCTGCCGCGCGCAGGCGTTCGGCGTAGGCGAGGTCCTCGTCGTGGAACAGGTCCAGCGTCCCCACTCCGATCCAGGCCGGGGGCAGACCGGACAGGTCCTCCCGACGCGCCGCGGCCGCGTAGGGGAGACCT
The DNA here is from genome assembly GCA_018388625.1 of Nocardiopsis eucommiae. Classification (GTDB taxonomy): domain Bacteria; phylum Actinomycetota; class Actinomycetes; order Streptosporangiales; family Streptosporangiaceae; genus Nocardiopsis; species Nocardiopsis eucommiae. The sequence continues at coordinate 1,629,547 of CP074402.1, forward strand.
CCGCGCCTCCGGCGTCGGTGCCGAGGTACGACCGCCAGGCGTACCGGTTACTGGCCGGGGACCACATGCGCACGCCGAGTCCGTCCAGGTCGGAGCGGAGCACGGTGCGGTCGTCGAGCATCGGGTAGACGAGCAGCTGGAACAGCGGGCGCGGGCCGCCCCGGTCCAGGCTCATCTGGGCCAGCGCGGCCGTGATGCCACCGCCCGCGCTGGCGCCGCCGATCGCCACGCGTCCGGGGTCGATCCCGAGCGGTCCGGCCCGGTCCACCATCCAGGAGAGCGCCGCGTGGGCGTCCTCGACCGGTGCGGGGGCGGTGTGCTGCGGGGCCTTGCGGTAGCGGAGCGCCACCACGGTGGCGCCCAGTTCACGGGCGAACTCGACACTGCCCCTCTCGTCCTGGACCGGACTGCCGAACAGGTACCCGCCGCCGTGGCTCCACAGCAGCGCGGGGAGGGGCCCTCCACCGACCGGGGCCGGTAGACCCGCAGACTGAGCGGCGGAGCGCCCTCGGGCCCCGGCGCCGTGTGCTCCTCGACCAGGAGGTCGGCGGGGGTCCGCGTCGGCCGCATGCGTTCGGTGAGTCGCTGCGCCAGACGCGCCGTGCGGGGGCCGAACGTCGGAGTGGGCAGGAATCGGGCAGGGGCCAGGTCAGGGTGGAGCTGGGACATCGGGGTTCCTCGGGTGACAGGGCGGAGGCGAGGGAACGGCGGTGTGCCGCCGACCGTGCCCGGCCGAGCCGGGGCGTTCGTGCCGAGGTCCCATGGCGGTCACCCCCAGGGGGTGGTCTCTCCGGGTGTCGGTGCGTTCCTTCATGGAAGGGAACTCCTCCGGGCCCGTGGTAGTTCCCGGGCCCGGAGGCGTCACACCGGTGGGGGAGCGTGCTCACACCTCAACGGAGCGCTCCGCGCCGGTCAGCGGGGCCGGGGGTGCCTCGGCAGGACCGCGACCGGGACGGTCGCCGCGTGCAGCACGCCCTGGCTCACCGAGCCCAGGAGCAGACCGCGCACGCTGCCCCGTCCACGGGAGCCCACGACGATCAGGTCCGCCGCCGCGCCCGCCTCCACGATGGCCTCGGCGGCGTCCCGGTCGCTGCGCACGACGGAGACCGCCACCCCCTCGGTCCCGTCGTCCACGACCCGGGTCACCATCTCCGTCACCATCTCCTGCGACCTGCTGTCCAGGAGGTCGTCCGGGGGTGACCAGCCGCCCGCCGCCAGATACGCCGAGTCGAGCGGCACCGGCACCTGCCAGCTGTGCACCGCCACGACCGCGCCACCCTCCACCAGGGAGGCCTCCCGCAGGGCGAAGGCCAGTGCGCGCCGGGAGTCGTCGGATCCGTCCACCCCCACCACGATCCGGCGCGGCGGGACGGTGACGTCCTCCGACCCGGTCCCGGGCACCACGACCACGGGACACTCCGCCCGGGACGTCACCCGGACGCTCACCGAGGCGTCCAGCACCGACCGCGCCGCGCCCAGCCCGCGCGAACCCACCACCGCGAGGTCGTCCGGACCCGCCCGCCGCACCAGCGCGGTGCCCGGTTCCTCCAACGCCAGGTCCTCCTCCACGGACACCCCGGGGTGGCGCCCCCGTACGTGCGCGGCGGCCTCGGCCAGGACCCGGCGGCCCTGGTCGGCGACCTCCTCGGGAGGCGGGAAACGGGTGGGCCCGGCGTAGACGGACATCACCAGGGGCATCGCCAGGGCGTGCACCACGTGCAGCGGCCAACCGCGCCGGTCGGCCTCGGCGGCCGCCCAGAGCAGGGCCCACGAGGCGGTGGGCGACCCGTCGATCCCCACCAGCACCTTCGGCGCGACCATCCCGTCCTCCACCATCGACAGCCCCCTCCGGCAGCGGCCGCGCACGTCACGGCTCTGCCCTGGAGTCTTCCACCCGCCACGCGCGGATCCCAGTCCGTGGGGCGTGTCGCCGCAGGTCACGATGGAGTGCGGCCGGGCGGCCACACGGTTACGATGCGCACATGGGTCTGCTCACACCCCTGGCCGTGCGGATCGGTGCCCTCGCGTGGACACCGCGACTCCTGCCCCAGATCACCTGGCTGGACCGGAACCTGGACCGCCTCAGCCGAGGGCGCCTCGGGCTGCTCGACCTCGCCGGGCTGCCCAACACCGTGCTCACCGTCCGGGGGCGCAGGAGCGGACGACCGCGCTCCACACCCCTCCTGTGTGTCCCCGACGGCGCGGATCACCTGGTGGCCGGATCGGCCTTCGGTGCCCCCTCCACCCCCGCGTGGGCGCACAATCTGAGGGCCGCGCGCACGGCGGAGATCGGGAGGACGGGGCGGCGGGTGACCGTCCGGGCGGAGGAGCTCACCGGGGCGGACCGGGACCGGGCCTGGGCACGCCTGTGCGGGGTCTGGCCCAACTTCGCCCTCTACCAGCGGCGGACCGACCGGGTGATCCCCGTCTTCCGCCTCACCCCGGTCCCGGACGCCTGAACCCGGTCAGTCTCCCCAGGCCTCCTGGCGCCAGGCAGCGTCCCAGAACATCCACTCGTAGGTGGTGGCCCGTCGGAACGCCTCGCGCATCCGGGTGACCGTCGCCTCGCCCGCACCGGCGGCGAGCCGGTCCGCGATCGACCTGACCTGCTCGGTGGACCGGGCGAACTCCTCGTCCCCGTAGGCGGCGATCCAGTCGCCGTAGGGGTGGTCGTCGAGGTTCCCGGCCCTGGCCATGAGCCGCTCACCGACGTCGGTGTAGACCCAGAAGCACGGCAGGACCCCGGCCACGAGTTCGGGGTAGCCCTGCGTGTGCGCCAGCGACAGCACGTACGAGGTGTAGGCGGTGCAGGTGGGTGACGGCGGGACGTCCTCACCGACGCTGCCCACCGCGCCCTCGTGGAGGGAGCTCTCCACCGCGATCGCGCCGTGCGCGGCCTTGGCGAAGAACGCGATCTCCTCGCTGGTGTCGGCCCTGGCCGCCGCCGTGGCCAGGGCGCGTGCGTATCCGCGCAGGTAGAGGGCGTCCTGAACCATGTAGTACTCGAACCGTTCCCGGCTCAGGGTGCCGTCCCCGATCCCCCGGACGAACGGGAGGGCGTCGATGGCGTCCCGTGTCGGCGCCGTCTCCTCCCACACGCGGGCACAGAAACCAGTCATCAGGCGATCCCTTCGCTAGCACGATCCAGAGCAGGTTCGGCGGGTGTGATCTCAGCCCCGGTGTCGTCCGGGGCACCCCGTGCCTGAGCCGGACCCTACCGCTCGGCCCCCGACCTGACCGCCTCCGGGGCGTCGGTTACGGTCCGGAGTCCCGAAGGCGGGAAGGCCGACCGGAACCACACCCGCGATGGCGGTCTTATCCGGGCTGGTCCCGACCTGTACAGCCGTCCCGGGGTGCGTCGAGCGGCGACGGGTTTGACTCGTGACCCCCAGGCACAGGACCTACACGTTCCGTGAACGATCTGGAAGGCCTTCTCATGCGCCCGCACCTGGTGGCCCTCGCCGCCGTCCCGCTCACCGCCGCACTCCTGGCCCCCGCTCCGGCATACGCCGCTGCCACCCCTCTGGCCGACGCGATCGCCGCCCTCACCGTCGCGGAGGAGTCCCGCACGGGATACGACCGAAGCCTCTTCCCGCACTGGGTGGACGCCGACAGGAACGGGTGCCACACCCGCGCGGAGGTCCTCATCGAGGAGGCCGAGATCGCCCCGGAGGTCGGGGACCGCTGCCGTCTGACCGGGGGCGAGTGGTTCTCCTACTACGACGGCCGTACCCTCACCGAGGCGGGCTCGCTGGACATCGACCACATGGTCCCGCTCGCCGAGGCGTGGGACTCCGGGGCGTCCGAGTGGAGCACGAACCGGCGCAGGGACTTCGCCAACGACCTGGACGAGCCGGTGGCGCTCGTGGCCGTGAGCGCGGCCTCCAACCGGTCCAAGGCCGACCGGGACCCCGCCGAGTGGCTGCCCCCGGCGGAGGAGGTGCACTGCCGGTACGTCACCGAGTGGACCACGGTGAAGACCCGCTGGAGCCTGTCGGTCGACGAGGCCGAGCTCGAAGCGCTGAACACCGTCGCGGACACGTGCCCCGACGCGGTCGTGGAGACCACCCCGGCCCTGTAGCCCGGATCCCCCGCTGACCGGGGCCGCCCCTGACACGTGGTCGGCCCCGGTCAGTGATCGCGTCGACCCCCTAGGGCGTGCGGCGGGGGAGGGTGAGGGAGGCCAGCAGCACCGCGCCCACGGTGAAGGCGGACACGATCGACAGCGGCCGGTACACGTCCCAGGCGGGGTCCCCGGCCGCCACCGCGTTCACCGCGTCGATCGCGTGGCTCAGCGGCAGCCAGTCCGAGATCGCGTGGAGCACGTCGGGCATCTGGTCACGCGGCATGAAGAGCCCGCCGAGGATGATCTGCGGGAACACCAGCAGGGGCATGAACTGCACCGCCTGGAACTCGGTGCGGGCGAACGCGCTGGCGAGGAGCCCGAGCGCGGTCCCCAGCAGGGCGTCCACGACCGCGACCAGGCCCAGTGACCAGAGCGGCCCCTCGACGTCGAGTCCGCACACGCGGACGGCGAACAGCACCGTGACGAAGGCCTGCACGATCGCGGCCAGACCGAACGCGAACGCGTAGCCGAAGATGAGGTCGAACCTGCCGATCGGTGTCGACAGCAGGCGCTCCAGGGTCCCGGACCGGCGTTCCCGCAGGGTGGTCACGCTCGTGATCAGGAACATCACCACGAACGGGAAGAGGGCGAGGATCGCCGGACCGATGCCGTCGAACACCGACGTGTCGGTGAAGAGCCAGGCGAAGAGTCCGACCAGCAGGCTCGGTGCCACGAGCAGCAGCACGATCGACCTCGGGTCGTGGCCGAGCTGGCGCAGGACCCGGCCGCTCGTGGCGAAGGTGCGCGTGAGGTTCATCCGACCTCCCTCTCGATGAGGGCCAGGAAGGCGCGGTCGGGGTCGTCCGCCCCCGTCTCGGAGAGCAGCCGCGCGGGCGTGGTGTCGGCCATGACACGGCCGTCGCGCAACAGGAGCAGCCGGTCGCAGCGCAGCGCCTCGTCCATCACGTGACTGGAGACGATCAGCGTCGCCCCCTCGTCGACGAGGGTGTGGAACACCGACCACAGTTCCTCTCGCAGCAGCGGGTCGAGGCCCACCGTGGGTTCGTCGAGGACGAGGAGTTCGGGGCGGCCCAGGATCGCGACCGCGAGCGAGACCCGGCTTGCCTGGCCCCCGCTGAGCGTGTCGACCCGCTGACCGGCCCGGTCACGCAGGTTCACCTGGTCGAGGACGCGTCCCACGTCCTTCCGGGAGGCGCCGACCAACCGGGCGAAGTAGCGCAGGTTCTGCTCGACGGTGAGGTCCGAGTAGACCGACGCCGCCTGGGTGTCGTAGGCGACGCGGTGGCGCAGGCCCGCGCTCCCCGCCGCCTGGCCGAACACCGTGACGCCGCCGCCCTGGACACGCTGCGTTCCGACGATCGCGCGCATGAGGGTGGTCTTGCCGCATCCGGAGGGCCCCATGAGGCCGGTGACCCCGCCCCGGGCCACCTCCAGGTCGAGCCCGTCGAACACGACTCCGCCGCCGCGCCGGACCCGCAGGTCACGGACGACGACGGCGGCGGTCGGGTCATGGTCCATAGCGCAGCATCATGCGCGGCGAACCGGTACCGGTCAAGGCGCCACTCGCGGAGGTCAGGAGCGCAGCGTGGTGAAGTCGCGCGAGGCGACGAAGCCCGGGCGGCGCTCACGGGCGGAGAACGGCTCCACCAGCGCGTTGTCCACGCTGTTGAACACCACGAAGATGTTCGAGCGCGGGTACGGCGTGATGTTGTTGCCGGAGCCGTGCATGCTGTTGCAGTCGAACCACAGGGCCGACCCGCTCGGGCCGGTGAACTGCTCGATCCCGTGCTCGCGGGCGAGCGCGGCGATGTCCTCCTCCTGCGGGACCCCGACCTTCTGGGCCTTCAGCGAGGACTGGTAGTTGGCGTCCGGCGTGCGTCCCAGGCAGGGCACGAACGTGCGGTGCGCGCCCGGCATGAGCATCAGCCCGCCGTTGAAGGGATAGTTGTCGGTCAGTCCGATGGACAGGCTGACCGCCGCCATTCCCTCCATGCCGTCCTCGGCGTGCCAGGTCTCGAAGTCCGAGTGCCAGTAGAAGCCGTTGCCCCGGAACCCCGGCATGAAGTTCACCCGGCTCTGGTGGACGTAGACGTCCGAACCGAGGATCTGTCGTGCGTGGTCCAGGACGCGGGGCTCCCGGACGAGCCGGGCGATCCGGTCACTGAGCAGGTGCGCGTCGAAGACGGAACGCACCTCGTCGGAGGCGGGCTCCGTGATGGTGCGCTCGTCGGCGCGGATCACGGGATCCTCGACCATCTCCCGGAGCTCGGCCAGGGCCGCGGCGACCTCCGGCTGGGACAGCAGGTCCCGCTGGATGTGGAATCCGTCGCGGGCGTGCGCGACGAGTTCGGCGGTGGTGGCGGGCCCCTCCGTCACCCCGGGCCAGACGGTCGGTTCGTGGCGTTCGATCCACCCGTGCCCCTGGCCGGGGTCCACGCGGGTGGGATAGCGATCCTGGATGTGGGCGTCTACGAGTGTCACGGCAGACTGCTCCCTTCCGGTCCGTTCTCGTCCTTTCGGTGGTCCAAGGCGTACTGGTGCGTCTCGCGACCAGGGACGGTGATCCGCCCCTGGCCTACGCCCTGCCCTGGCGTGCGCGCGGGTAATCATCGTCCGGGCCGGTGCGGCACCGGGACGACCAGCACGGGGACAACGGGGTTCCAACGGGGTTGTACGGCCGGAACATGGGGGCATCGGACGGGCGCGTCCGGCCTACGGACGGTCATTCCCGCCGGTCCCCACGTCCTCCGGGCAGGAAACGCGGCCCCAAATCTGGGCACGAGCGCGTGTCGGTGGGCGACAGGAGGCGGGTCGGCCGCGCAGGACCTCAGGCGGACGGGTCGGTCGGCGCACCTCGTCCGTGCCCCCGGGAGGGGGTGGTTCGTTCGGTTCCCCGTTCGAATGCGATGTGCGTCCCGCGTTCACGCCGTCGCGGTTCGGATCCCTTTCCTTTCACTGGTCGCGTTCGTGGTCCGCCTCAGTCGTTCCGGAGAGGCGTCGCGTGGGAGCCGGAACTCCTCCGGCGGGGGTGCGGAGACGGCCTTTCCTTCCCTGCTCGTATTCGGAAGGTTCCGATGTTCCGTTTCTTCGTGGCCTCGCGAATGCGGGTCGCTCCCTTCATGTCCCACCCGGATTGTTTCCCGGGTTCCGGGCGGATTCACGCCGCCGTGGTGATTCCCGCGACTCCTGGTTCCGGAAGTCGGAGGGGAACCCGCGCGCCCCGAGCGTCGCGCCGTGGCGGATGGGGACGTGGCCGCCTCCCGGATCGCTCCGGGCCGCGTACCCCCAGGGTGGGGTGTCGGTCGGGACGGAGACGCGGTGGCGTGGGCCACACCGGAAGCCATTCTGCTTTCGCCGCAATAATTACGCTGTTATGGAATGGGCTGGCCCGGGGCAGCAGTCTGGAAGAAGACACCCGGGTGCGTGTGTCGCATCATTGATCCAGGATTGCCGGGTTATTGATGACTCTCTGGATTGTGCGGGGTTGGATTATGAGAAGCACCAGAATCGCCGTGGTGGGAATCGGTCTGACCTACCCGGACGCGAATTCTCCGAGTGAGCTCTGGGAGAACGTCCTCGCAGGCAGGAGGGCTTTTCGCAGAATTCCGGACGAGCGCATGAACCTGGCGGACTACTGGTCGGAGGACCCCTCCGCCGAGGATCGGTTCTACTCCACCAAGGCCGCCGTCCTCCGGGGCTTCTCTTTCGACAGGGCACGGTACCGGGTCTCCGGCAGCTCTTTTCGGTCAACCGACATGACGCACTGGCTGGCCCTGGAGACGATGTCCCGCGCGCTGGAGGACGCCGGTTTTCCCGAGGGGAGGGGCTCCCACGCCGCTCGACCGGTGTGGTGATCGGCAACAGCCTCACCGGTGAGTTCTCCCGGGCGAACACGCTCCGGCTGCGTTGGCCCTACGTCCGCCGGACCGTCGCCTCGGCCCTGCTCGACCACGGATGGGACGAGGAGGAGGCCGAGGGCTTCCTGGCCACGCTGGAGACCTCCTACAAGGCGCCCTTCCCACGCATCGACGAGGACACCCTCGCGGGCGGCCTCTCCAACACCATCGCGGGCCGCGTGTGCAACCACTTCGACCTGGGGGGCGGCGGCTACACGGTGGACGGGGCGTGCTCCTCCTCCCTCCTGTCCGTGGCCACCGCGGCCACGGCCCTCGCGGACGGGGACCTGGACGCCGCTCTGGCGGGTGGGGTGGACCTGTCCATCGACCCGTTCGAGGTGATCGGCTTCGCCAAGACCGGCGCACTGGCCACCGGCGAGATGAAGGTGTACGACAAGGACTCCAACGGCTTCTGGCCGGGGGAGGGGTCGGGTGCGCTCGTTCTCATGCGGGAGGAGGACGCGATCGCCCAGGGCAGGCGCGTCCACGCCCTGATCACCGGATGGGCCGTCTCCTCCGACGGCCGGGGCGGCATCACCCGGCCGGAGGAGAGCGGGCACCGCCTCGCCCTGGAACGGGCCTACGCGCGTGCCGGCTACGGCATCGAGACCATCGGCTACTTCGAGGGACACGGCACCGGAACCGCGCTCGGTGACGCCACCGAACTCGCGGCGCTCTCCGGAGCCAGGACCTCCGCCGACCCCACCGCGCCCCCGCAGCGCTCGGCACCATCAAGGCCAACTTCGGTCACACGAAGGCGGCCGCCGGGGTCGCCGGGCTGATCAAGGCGATCCTCGCCGTTCGCCACGAGGTGATTCCGCCCGCCACCGGCCACCACGACCCGCACCCCCTGCTGGAGGAGGAGTCGGCGGCCCTGCGGGTACCGGACCGGCCGCTCGCCTGGCCGGACGGCCACCCCGTCCGGGCGGGTGTCTCGGCCATGGGTTTCGGCGGCGTCAACACCCACATCACGGTGGAGGCCGCTGAGGGGCAGCGGGGCGTCGGCGTCACCGAACGGACCCGAACCCTGGCCGCGGGCCGACAGGACGCGGAACTCCTCGTCGTGGACGGCGCCGACCCGGCCGAGGTACGCCGAGGCCTGGAGGAGCTGGCGGAGACGCTTCCCCGCCTCTCCTACGCCGAACTCACCGACCTCGCGGCCTCGCTCGCCGCGCGCTCCGAGGGCCGACCCGCGCGGGCCGCCGTGGTCGCGTCCTCACCGGAGGCCGCCGAACGGTCGGTGCGGGTCCTGCTGGACCGGATGGACGCCGGGCGGACGGAGGTGTGGGCACCGGAGCTGGGTGCCTACCTCGCCCACCGCACGACCGCGCCCACGATCCGGTACCTCTTCCCGGGGCAGGGCGCCGGAACCGGGCGCACCGGCGCCCTCCGACGCCGGTTCGGGGCGGCCGACCGGGTCCTGGGTTCCGCGGGCCTGCCCGAGGGCGGCGACCAGGTGGCGACCGAGGTCGCGCAGCCCCGGATCGTGGCGGGCTCACTCGCCGCCCTGGCCGTGCTGGACGATCTCGGTGTGCGGGCCGACGGAGCGGTGGGGCACAGCCTGGGCGAACTGACCGCCCTGTGCTGGGCGGGCGCCGTCGACGGTCGGGAGATCCTCGACCTGGCCGCCGCACGTGGGCGGGCGATGGCCCGGACGGGGCGCGCGGACGGCGCCATGGCCGGGCTGGAGACCGGGCCCGTGGTGGCGGAGACCCTGGTCGAGACCGAGTCCGAGGTGGTCGTCGCCGGGTACAACGGCCCCGGCCAGACGGTCGTCTCCGGCCCCGCCGACGCCGTGGAGCGGGTCTGCGCGCGGGCCCGCGACGCGGGAGTCACCGCGACGCGGGTCAGGGTCTCCCACGCCTTCCACTCACCGCTGGTGGCGGCCTCGGCCGAGGTCCTCGACGGCAGGCTCGCCGAGACGCGGTTCACCGCGCCGGCCCCCGGCCTGGTGTCCACCGTCACCGGGAGGGAGCTCGGACCGGACACCGACCTGCGTGCGCTCCTGCGCGACCAGGTCGTCCTCCCGGTGCGTTTCCACGAGGCGGTCGTCCAACTGTCTGACGGGGCGGACCTGTTGGTCGAGGTGGGACCGGGACGGGTCCTCTCGGGCCTGGCGTCGGCGGCCGTCACCGACGTTCCGGTCGAGGCCGTGGACTCGGACTCGCCCTCCCTGGTGCCCTTCCTCCGGACTGTGGCCGCCGCATACGCGCTGGGGGCGGCAGTGGACGTGCGCGGGCTCTTCACCGGTCGCCTGGTCCGGGAGCTCCCCGAGGAGTTCTCCTTCCTGGCGAACCCGTGCGAGACGGCGCCCGGTCTGGACGTGGGACGCACCGAGACGGGGCCTGCCGGTACCGGCGACGGTGGCGTGAACGACGAGGAGACGGAGACGGCCGGGGCGGCCGACACCCTGGAGCTCCTCCGGGCGCTGGCCGCCGAGCGCGTCGAGCTCCCTGTCTCCATGGTGGGAGCGAACACGCGACCGCTCGACGACCTCCACCTGAGTTCCATCACGGTCGGTCAGGTGGTCAACGAGGCGACGCGACGCCTGGGACTGCCGCCCCTCGAAGCGACCTCCGGGTACGCGACGTCCACTCTGGGGGAGCTGGCCGAGGTGATCGACGGGCTGGCCGACACCGCCGGAGCGGGCGCGACGGACGGTGAGGTCGCGGGTGTCGCTCCCTGGGTCCGGGCGTTCGAGGTCACGCACGTGGCGGAACCGGTTCCCGCGCGCACCGCCGCCGAGGAGAGGACCACCGCGGAGGACGGGTGGAGCGTGTACGCCTCTCCCGGACATCCGTTGTCCGAGCCCCTGAGCCGGTCCCTCGCGGGCCTGGGACACGGGGTGCTGCTCTGCCTCCCCGCCGGGGGCGGCCCCGAGCTGGCCGGGACCCTGCTCGACGCGGCGCGGTCCGCGCTGGCCTCCGGCTCCGGGACCCGTTTCGTCGTGGTCCAGGGCAGACGCGGAGCCTCCGGGGTGGCGCGGACCCTGCACCTGGAGGTCCCGGGAACCCGCACCACCGTGGTCACCCTCGACGACCCCGAGCCCGCGACGGCGGAGGGCGTGCGGGACGCGGTCGGCCTCGTGACCGCCGAGGTCGCCGCCACCACCGAGTTCACGCAGGTCCACCATGACGCGGACGGGAACCGTTCGGTGCCGGTCCTGAGCCCCACCCCCTGGACGACCCCGGGCAGGACCCGCCGCTCGGCCCCGACGACGTCGTCCTGGTCACCGGAGGGGGCAAGGGCATCACCGCCGAGTGCGCGCTGTCCCTGGCCACCGAGTACGGGTCGGCGCTGGCGCTGCTGGGCCGGGCCGCCGAGGAAGAGGACGCGGAACTCGCCGACAACCTGGAGCGGATGACGGCGGCCGGTGCCCGGTTCGTGTACCTGCGCGCCGACGTGACCCGGCCCGAGGAGGTCCGCGACGCCGTGCGCGCGGCCGAGGCGGAGCTCGGCACGGTCACCGCCGTGCTCCACGGTGCGGGACGCAACGAGCCGACCGCGCTGGGAGGTCTGACGGAAGCGGCGTTCAGGCGCACCCTCGCTCCCAAGACCGACGGTCTGGAGGCCGTCCTCGACGCCCTCGACCCCGACCGGCTCCGCCTGCTCGTCACCTTCGGCAGCATCATCGGGCGCGCGGGTCTGCGAGGTGAGGCCCACTACTCCACGGCCAACGACTGGCTCACCGAGATGACGGTCGAGTACGGCCGGGAGCACCCGCACACCCGGGTCCTGGCCCTGGAGTGGTCGGTCTGGTCCGGTGCGGGGATGGGGGAGCGGCTGGGCGTCGTGGAGGCGCTGATGCGCGACGGCATCACCCCGGTGGCCGCCGAGGAGGGGATCGCGATCCTCCACCGCGTCCTCGCCGACCGCTCGGCGGGGCCGGTCCTGGTGGTCAGCGGGCGGACCGGGGGCTGCCCACCCTCGACGTCCGGGAACGCGAGCTCCCGCTGGGCCGGTTCCTGGACCGCGTCCTGGTGCACTACTCCGGCGTCGAACTCGTCACCGAGGCCGTCCTCTCCTCCACGGACGACCCCTACCTGGAGGACCACCGCCTCGACGGCGACCTGCTGTTCCCGGCCGTCATCGGTATGGAGGCGATGGCTCAGGTGGCGACCGCGGTCAGCGGTCACTCGGGCCCGCCGGTGATGGAGGGGGCGCGCTTCGTGCGTCCCGTGGCGGTCCGCCCGGGCGAGACGACGACCGTACGGGTGGCCGCGCTGGTGCGCGACCCCACTCGGTGGAAGTGGTCATCCGCAGTGAGGAGACCGGGTTCGACGCGGACCACTTCCGGGCCGTCCTGCGGTGGCCGCGCACGGACCCCGCCCCGGGGCACGACCACGCCGCCGAGGTCGTCCCGGCTCTGCCCCGGGTCGCAGCCGACCCCTCGGAGCTGTACGGCGACGTGTTGTTCCAGGGCAAGCGGTTCCAACGGCTGCTCTCGTACCGGCGCGCCAGCGCCCGCCACGTGGTCGCCGAACTGTCCACGGCCTCGCAGGGGGACTGGTTCGGGACCTTCCTGCCCCAGGGCCGGGTGCTGGCCGACCCGGGTGTGCGGGACGCCGCGATGCACGTCCTCCAGGCCTGTGTCCCCGACGGGACCCTGCTGCCCGAGGGGGTCGAGCGGATCGTGCTGGCCCGGCCGCAGGACCAGGAGGAGCCCGACCGCGTGCTCCTCGTCGCCAGTGAACGGTCCCAGGAGGGTGACTCCTACGTCTACGACGTGGACGTGCGGGAGCCGTCCGGCGGCGTGCTCGAACGCTGGGAGGGGCTGCGGCTGCGCGCGGTCCGCAGGAGCGGCGGGCCGGGGCCCTGGGTTCCCGCGCTGCTCGGCTCCCACCTGGAGAGGGAGCTGGAGCGCGTGCTCGGCGGATCCCGGGCCGTGGTGGTCGACCCCGACCCCGTGCCCGGAGGCCCCGCGGGAACCGAGGAGCGCAGGGCCAGGACCGCGCTCGCGGTGGGGCGGGCCCTGAACCGCGTCGTCAGGGTCCGGTACCGGCCCGACGGACGGCCGGAGGCCGAGGGGGCCGACGTCTCCGCGTCGCACGGAGCCGGAGTGACCCTGGCGCTCGCCGGAAGCGGTCGCCTGGCCTGTGACGTGGAGGCGGTGCGGGAACGCTCCGACGAGGACTGGGCCGGGTTGCTCGGCGGAGGACTCCTCTCGGTGCGCGACCTGGTCGCCGAGCAGGCGGGGAGTCCGCGCACCTGGCCGCCGCCCGCCTGTGGGGCGCCCTGGAGTGCCTGCGCAAGGCGGGCGGCACCGGCCGCTCGCTGACGTTGGAGGAGGTGGGCGAACACGGATGGGTGGTCCTCTCGTCCGGGGACGCCAGGATCGCCACCTGGAGCACCACCCTGAACGGGAACCCCGACCCCGTCGTGTTCGCCGTCCTGAGCGGAGAGGAGCGCTGATGTCCGACTACTACGAGGTTCGCCACACGGTCGGGTTCGAGGAGACCAACCTGGTGGGCAACGTCTACTACGTCAACTACCTGCGCTGGCAGGGCCGCTGCCGGGAGATGTTCCTCAAGGAGCGCGCCCCGGGGTCCTGGCGGACGTCCGTGGAGACCTGAAGCTCTTCACATTGCGGGTCGACTGTGAGTTCTTCGCCGAGATCACCGCCTTCGACGAGCTCTCGATCCGGATGCGCCTGGAGGAGCTCACCCAGACCCAGGTCCAGTTCACCTTCGACTACGTCCTGCTGGGGGAGGAGGCCGAAACGCTCGTGGCCCGGGGACGGCAGCGGATCGCGTGCATGCGCGGCCCGAACACCGCGACCGTCCCGACCCGGGTGCCGGAGGAGCTCCGGGAGGCCCTCGCCCCGTACCGGGCCGAGGCGACGGTCCTTCGAGGGGCGGTGGGTTGAGGTGACGGACCTGCGGAAGGTGATGTCCACGTTCGCCACGGGGGTCACGGTCCTCACGGTCGGCGGTGAGAACCCGAACGGCATGACGGCCAACGCCTTCTGCTCGGTCTCCCTCGACCCCCGCTGGTGCTGTGCTGTGTGGCCCGCACCGCGCGCCTGCACAAGGCCGTCGCGGTCGAGGGACGCTTCGCGGTGTCGGTCCTGTCCGCCGAGCAGAAGGCCACCGCACGCCACTTCGCGGACCGTTCCCGCCCGCACGGGTGGGCGCAGTTCGCCACGGTGAGCTGGGTACCCGGCCTCCACACGGGGGCTCCGCTGATCACCGGGGCCCTCGCCTGGCTGGAGTGCGAGGTGACGGAGGAGGTCGTGGCGGGCGACCACTCGGTGTTCGTCGGCCGCGTGCTGGAGGCGGCCTCGGGCAGCGGAGACGCCGCCCTGCTGTTCCACCGGGGAACCCTCCGCGGGCTGCCCGACGGCGCCACCGCCGACGCGCCCGACGGAAGGGTGGGGACCGCATGAGCGTGTCCGAGGTGGACCTGCGGCCGGTGCCCGTCCGCGGAGCGGAGCCCGGCCCGGAGCCCAGCACCATGGCGGTGCTGCGCCGTGAGCGCGACGCGCTCCGGGACCGTACCGAGGCGGGCGACCCCAGCGGTGTCGAACGCCAGCACGAGCTGGGAAAGCGCACCGCCCGGGAGCGCCTGGACCGACTCCTGGACGAGGGGTCCTTCATCGAGCTCGGGATGTTCCGTCGTCGCCGGGACGCGGGCCCGGAGACGGAGGGCCGACGCCCGCACACGGACGGGGTGGTGACCGGATCCGGGACGATCGACGGCCGCCGGGTGTTCGTCTACGCCCAGGACTTCACGATCCTGGGCGGCTCGCTCGGCGCCGAGCACGCGAGGAAGATCCACCGCGTGATGGACCTGGCCCTGGACGCCGGCGCGCCGATCGTCGCGTTGAACGACAGCGGTGGGGCCCGGATCCAGGAGGGTGTGGCCGCGCTGGACGGCTACGGTGGCATCTTCCGGAGGCAGGTCGCGGCGTCGGGTGTGATCCCGCAGATCAGCGTGGTCCTGGGCCCGTGCGCGGGCGGCGCCGCCTACTCGCCCGCGCTCGCCGACTTCACCTTCATGGTCCGCGGCACCGCGAGGATGTACCTGACCGGACCGGACGTGATCGCCGCGGTGAGCGGGGAGCGTGTGGGCCACGACGAGCTCGGCGGCGCCGACGTCCACGGAGGGCGGACGGGCGTGGCCGCGGTCGTCCACGACGACGAGGACGAGTGCCTGGAGGACGTCCGCCACCTCGTCTCCCTCCTGCCCGGCAACAACCTCGAGGCCCCGCCCGCCGGTCCGCCCACGGGCGCCCGGGGGGACGAGCGTCCCCGTTTGGCCGAGATCGTGCCGGTGGAGCCCCACCGGCCCTACGACATGCGGGACGTGGTCGCTGAGGTGGTGGACGGGGGCGACTTCTTCGAGGTCCACGAGGGTTGGGCGCCCAACGTGCTGTGCGCGCTCGCCCGCGTGGACGGCGCGGTGGTCGGGGTCGTCGGGAACCAGCCGATGGCCCTGGCCGGGGTGCTCGACAGTGACGCCGCGCAGAAGGCCGCGCGCTTCGTCCGCTTCTGCGACGCCTTCAACATCCCGTTGGTGACCCTCGTGGACGTCCCCGGCTTCCTGCCGGGGACCGCACAGGAGCACGCGGGAGTCATCAGGCACGGGGCGAAGCTGCTCTACGCCTACTGCGAGGCGACGGTCCCCCGGGTCCAGGTGATCGTGCGCAAGGCCTACGGGGGTGCCTACATCGTGATGGACTCCCGATCCATCGGGACCGACCTCTCCCTGGCCTGGCCCTGCAACGAGGTCGCCGTGATGGGTGCCGAGGGGGCGGTGAACGTGGTGCACCGCCGGGAGCTGCGGGCGCGGCCGACCCGGAGGCGCGGCGGCGGGAGCTCGTGGCGGACTACCGTGAGCGGTTGATGCACCCCTACCGCGCCCCGGAGGAGGGGTTCGTCGATCACGTGATCGACCCGGCGGACACCCGTGCCGCCGTGGCCGACGGGCTCGCCCTCCTGAGGGACAAACGCCGGGAGCAGCCCCGGCGCAAGCACGGAAACGTGCCGCTCTGACCGGTCAGGAGGAGTGCTCGGGCGCGGCCGCCCCCAGGCTGGGCAGACGGGTCGCCGATTCCGCCACGGACAGCCCGGCGGCCCCGGGGAGGTCCCCGCAGCCCACCATGAGGGACACGAGCTGGTCCTCGAAGCAGCGGTCCGCGTCGTAGGGAGGAACGAGGTAGCCGCCGAGGTCCAGGGTGGTGAGCCCGTGGACCGCGCACCAGAGCCGGTGGGCGACCAGTTCGGGATCGCCCTGGTGGAAGCGGCCGGACTCCATGCAGCGCCGCACGCACTCCGTCACGTTGCGGAGCGTGTAGCGGCCGTGCTGGCGGTCCGCCTCGGACAGGCTGAACCCGGCCAGGGAGCACCCGCCGAACATGACCGCGTAGAGGTGCTCGTTCTGTGAGGCGTTGTGGCGGAAGGCCCGGCCGAGCAGGGCGAGGTCGGAGACCGGGTCGTCGGAGCGGCGCACACCGGTGAGGTGCTCCTGGAGCCGGGTGAAGCCCTCGTGGACCATCGCGTGCACGAGCCCTCCGATGCCGTCGAAGTAGGTGTACACGGCCATGGTCGAGCTGCCCGCCTCCTGGGCGATCCTGCGGGTGGACAGGGCCTGGGGCCCCTCGTCGGTGAGGAGCCGGGCAGCGGTGTCGACGAGGTGGGCGCGGGCGAGGGGATCTGCCTTTCGGGGACTCATGCGACCGATTCTGACCTCCGAGCGGGTGGGCCGCTACTTGTGGCTGGCGCTTCTTTCGGGCAATCGGAGGTGTGTGTTTCGGTCTCTCCTTCCATGGTGGCCACTAATGGCCGAAAGATCGAGTCTCCGTGCTTGGGGTTGCGGGCGGGGAGTCGCCTGGGGTAACCGACGCAGGGGCGTCGTGGGAGCTTTGTCGTAACTGCGGGTCAGAGTTTTCAGGCGATGTAAATATCCCGCCCGAGTCAGTTTGGTTAATTGTTCAACGACTACGTTCGGTTAATCTCCACCCAATCAGCAATCACGCAGCGTTGTTCGGTGTCACTTTGTGTGTTTTTTTGAAGGTACAAATATAGGGGCGGTCTGTCCCTTTCGTGTGCCTATGGAGCAATCTGGAAGATGATGGTCGCTCTGGCTCGATGGAACTATGAGGATTGCTTGACGGACCTTAGAGTCGCGTTGCCTGTGGTTCCGGAGCGGAAAGTTGGTGCGGTGGTCATGTTTGATTTGAATTCCCGTGTGAACTAGAGGCCCGCTGGTTTGGGTGCCTCATCTTGTCAGTCTCGGCTTCTTCTGTTTCAGAGTTATTTATGACTGACTTGCGTGTACGCCGAACCCCGGCCCCCGGTTCGGATGAATGCGAAGAGTTTCCTGACGTCTGCTGCGCCTGGGAGAACCGTATGGAGAGAATGGACAGGTCCGTCCGTCAAGCGATCCACACCATGCACAAGCGTTACACGGAGCCGCTCACCCTCAACCAGATCGCTTCCGAGGTCTTCGTGAGCCCCTACCACTTCTCCCGGGTCTTCGCTCGCGCGACCGGTGTACCCCCTGGCAGATACCTGACATCCGTACGCCTGTTCGCCGCCAAGCGGCTCCTGCTCACGACCGACCTCACGGTCTCCGACATCGTCTGCGGGGTCGGCTACAACAGTGTGGGCACCTTCACGAGCCGATTCACCCGCGCGGTGGGGATGTCCCCCACCCAGTACCGTGACCCGCGCGTGGCCGAGCTGCTCGTCGTCGTCTCCCACGAGTACTCCTGTCTGCCCAAGATGGACGAGATGCGCCGTGCCCGGTTCCTGAAGCCGGGCACCCCGGGGCCGTCCCACACGATCAGCGGCGCGGTCGACGTTCCGGAGGAGGCCGGACCCGTTGACATGATCGTCGCGGTGTTTCCCGAATCGGTGCCCCAGGGATCACCGGTGGCCTTCGAGGTCTTCTCGGCGACGGGACGGGCGGAGTTCACCATCGCCGACGTCCCCTCCGGGCCGCACGTGGTCATCGCCGCCGCGGTTCCCAAGAGCGATCGCACGCGTTCGGGAAGGATGCTCATGAGTTCGACCCGGCACCCCGTGAGGATCGCCAGGGGTCTGCGGACCTTCGTCCATCTGCCACTGGAGGACGTCCAGGAGACGGACGCGCCCCTCGCCATCACCCTGGCGGCTCCGGCGCTGGCGTTCGAGGGCAAGCTCACCCGCGCCGCCTGCATCCGTCAGACCGTCGCCTGAGATGGGCACCCGTCCGCGCCCCGTCGGCGCTCTCAGACGCATGCTGCTCACGCCGCGGCTCCACCACGTCGGACTCACCCACCTGGGGCATCCCGGCCGGGACTCCCCCTCGGCCCGCCACCTGGAGAGAATCCCCGAGGCCGTGGTCTGCGGCTTCGAGTGGGGGATCGAGGTCCGGGACCCCGAGGAGGTGGAACGGCGGCTGGAGACGGTCGCGTCGGACCTGCGCGGGTTCGCCTTCGAGGGCGTGGCCATGGCCTACACGATCCGCGACGCCCTCCCCTTCGGGGGAGGAACCGCACACGCGACCTGATGCTCGGGCCCGCGCTGCCCCACACCTTCCTCTCCTACATCGGCATCGGCTTCGCGATGTCCCGGCTGCCCCGCCCGCTCTGGCGGAACGTCCTGCCGGACCTGGAGGGCAACCCCTACCACCCGACCATGAGCTGGCTGGCGGTCGACGGCTACGGCTTCGACCTGGCCTACTTCGACGCCACGCGCTGGATCGACCAACGGCGCACGCCCGAGCCCTACCCCTGGGAGGGAGCGCCCCACTACTTCCCCCGTGCCTTCGACCAGGGGTGGGGCGGGCGTTGTGGTTCGTCCACGGAGCCCGCCACGACGGGGTCGCGGCCGCCGTCGGGCGCTTCCCCCGCCAGCGACGCGCCGATCTGTGGAGCGGGGTCGGACTCGCCGCGGTCTTCGCGGGCGGAGCGGCCCCGAGGAGCTCCGCGTGCTCCTGGACCGGGCGGGTGAGGACGCGCCGCACGTCAGCCAGGGAGCGGTCTTCGCGGCCAAGGCCCGGGTCTTCTCCGGGCACGTTCCCGACCACACGGAGCCCGCCGTCCGAGCCCTGACCGGCCTCGACTCCGGTGCCGCGGCCGTGCTCGCCGACGAGCAGCGGGTCGAACCGGGTGCCGGAGACGACGAACCCGCCTACGAGAAGTGGCGTGCCGGAGTACGCCGCCGATTCTCCTAGCGTGCGACGACCCCGTGCTCCCTCGGCACGGCAATTCCTGAGTAGATCCGGAGGCGCCGCCGCGAGAAGGATGGGGGACAGACCGATCCGGAATCGACGGGAGCGAGGACCAGTTGGCCACCGTGGTGGGCGCCCTCAGGCGCCGGGTGATGACACCCAACGCATCCGAGACGAGGCTGGAGACCCGAGGGTTCCACGACAAGGGGCCGCGGGCCCGAGAGGTCCTGGAAACGGTGGGGGAGTCCTTCCTCACCGGCCTCGGGGACGCGGTGGAGACGGGGTCCCCGTCCGCGACGGACCGACGGCTGACGGCGTTGCCCACCCGCTACCAGGGCTTCGCCTACGAGGGCGCGGCCATGGGTTTCGCGCTCCTGGACGGGATCCTGCCGGGCAGCCGCCGGACGGCGGACTTCCTCCGCGGGCCGGGTGAGGCACACGTGTACATGGCCTACGTGGGCATCGGCTGGGCCATGGCCCGTCTCCCGCGACCGCTGTGGCCGGACACCGGGGGCTCGACCCGCTGCTGAGGTGGCTGGTCCACGACGGCTACGGATTCCACCAGGCCTACTTCCACACGGACAAGTACGTGCACCGGCAGGTCCGTGACGCCAGGGCCGCACGGCGGACCGGGGACGGAGCCTACGCGCTGCGGGCCGCCGACCAGGGGATCGGTCGGGCCCTGTGGTTCGTCGGCGGCACCGACGTCGACCAGGTCGCCCGGCTGGTGGACCGCTTTCCCGCCTCCCGGCACTCCGACCTCTACGCGGGGATCGGCCTGGCCGCCACCTACGCGGGAGGGGCGGAGGAGGCCGAACTCCACCGGCTCCGGGAGCACGCGGGGAGACACCGGGGCTTCCTCGCGCAGGGGAGCGCCTTCGCCGCCGAGGCCAGGATCCGGGCCGGGCTGCTCGTCCCCCACGCGGAGCTCGGCGCGGCCGTGCTCTGCGGGACGGACGCCGAGAGCGCGGCACGCGCCTCCCGCGAGCTGCGCCCGGACGCCTCGGGACCGGTCGCCGATCCCGCCCGTCCGCACTACGAGGAGTGGCGGGCCTCCCTGGCCCGCGAGCTCGTCCCGCGCGAGGGGGCGTGTCGTGACCCGGCCCGACCTGCGTCACCCACCGCGCACGGCCCTGTCCGCGGCGCCCGCCATGCTCCGCGACCTCGTCACGGACCGGCTCGCCATGATGACCACCGCGACCGCAGACCACGGCGACGCCGTCCGTATGGCCGCGGGCCCCAAGACCCTGTACTTCTTCAACCACCCCGACCACGCCAGGCGCGTGCTGGCGGAGAACAGCGCCAACTACCACAAGGGCATCGGCCAGGTCCACGCCAAGAGGGCTCTGGGCGACGGGCTCCTGACCAGCGAGGGCGAGCTGTGGAAGGCCCAGCGCCGGACCATGCGGCCGGTGTTCGGCCACCAGCGGATCGCCGGTCAGGCCGACGCCGTGGCCAAGGAGGCGGCGGCCCTCGTGGACCGCCTCTGGGCGCGTTCCCGCAACGGGCCGGTGGACGTCGCGGCCGAGGCCACCGGACTGACCCTGGGGGTCCTGGGCCGCACACTGCTCGACACCGACCTCCACGCGTTCGACACGATCGGGGAGTCCTTCGAGGCCGTCCAGGACCAGGCCATGCTCGACATGGTCACGATGAACGGACTGCCCGTCTGGCTGCCCTTCCCCACCCAGACGCGGTTCCGGCGCGCCCGCAGGGAACTCCAGCGCATCGTGGGCCGCCTGGTCCGGGACCACGTCCCCGAGGGCGGGGACGACGCGCTCTCCCGCGTGCTCGCCGACGCCGCGACCGAGCCCAACCCCCGCGCCCGCGCACGCCGCGTCCGGGAGGAGCTGGTCACCCTGCTGTTGGCCGGACACGAGACCACGGCCAGCACCCTGAGCTGGGCGTTCTACCTGGTGGACCGCAACCCGGGCACGGCGGAGCGCCTCCGGGAGGAGGCGGTGCGGGTCCTGGGCGACCGGCCACCCACCTACGAGGACCTGCACGAACTCACCTACACGACGATGGTCGTGCAGGAGACGATGCGGCTGTACCCGCCGGTGTGGATCCTGCCTCGCAAGTCCCTGGCCGACGACGAGGTGGGCGGATACCACGTACCGGCCGGTTCGGACGTCCTCATCTGCCCCTACACCCTGCACCGGCGCCCTGACTCCTGGGAGGACCCGGAGCGCTTCGATCCGGAGCGCTTCGACCCCGCCCACCGCGACGGCCGGCACCGCTACTCCTACATCCCCTTCGGGGCGGGCCCCCGGGTCTGTGTCGGCAGCAACCTCGGGATGTTGGAGGCGGTCTTCGTGCTGGCGACCGTCTCCCGGGAACTGCGCCTCACGCTCGCGCCGGGACACAGGGCCGTGCCGGAACCCATGCTCTCGCTGCGCGTGAAGGACGGACTGCCCATGACGGTCCGCCGCGCGCGGAACGGCTGACCGGACCTCGGATCCGGCGTGACACCCCCACAGAGGAGACGACCATGCCCCAGGGCATCCCGGACGCTGACAGCGTTGAGACACGAACACTCGAGGCCTTCGCCGACACCATCCTTCCCGGGGCCAGACGCACCCCCGACGACACGGCGATCGCCGGGCGATCGCACGACGCCGGGGCGGTCGAGGCCGGGGCGCTGGAGCTGCTGAGGACACCGGCCACCGGGGTCACCTCCGGTCTGGGCGAGTTCGTCGGCCTCCTCAACGACCACGCCCGCCACCACGCCGACCTGTGCGCCCTGCCCCTGACCGAGGAGGAGCCGCCGTTCGTCCAGCTGCCCTTCGAGGAACGCACCGCGCTGGTCAGGGCCCTGACCTCGCCGGGCCACCCGGAGAAGGAGTTCTGGGTGATGCTCTCGCTCTTCTGCAACATGGCCTACGACAGCGCGGCCCACATGAGCACCCCCGTCGCCATCGCGAACGGACACCCGGGGCTGACGGCCATGGGCTTCGCCGCACCCGACCCGGACGGTCTGCTGCGGTTCAAGGAGTACTCCTACGGCAGGCCCCTGGCCCGCCTCCACCCGGACACGACCTCCTCGGGGAGCCCCGCATGAGCACCACCGACACCACAGACGTGCTCGTCGTCGGAAGCGGATTCGGCGGAGCCATCACCGCCTACCACCTGGCGGCGGGCGGTGCGCGGGTCACCGTGCTCGAACGCGGCCCCTGGCTGGAGAGCGAGGACTTCGAACACGACTTCCTCCTCGGGTCCTCCTACACCAGGGCCTTCGACTTCACCGTGGGCGACGGGATGAGCATCCTGGGCGGCAACTGCGTGGGCGGCGGAAGCATGGTGTACTTCGCCGCCCTGCCGCGCGCACCCCGGTTCGTCTTCGACCGCAAGGGGTCCATCGGCCGGCGCATGTGGCCGAAGGCCGTCACGAGGAGACCCTCGACCCCTGGTACGACCGGGTCGCCGAGGCGATGGGGGTCCGCACCCAGGACTGGAACGACGTCAGCTACCCGGGCGGTCTCTGGGGCGCCGCCTGCGACCACTCCGGGCGCACGGCCAACCCCGTCCCGGTCGCGGTCGACAAGGACACCTGCGTCAACTGCAACTGGATGATGGCGGGCTGCCGCTTCGAGGCCAAGAAGTCCCTGATGTTCAACTACCTGCCCGCCGCCCTCGCCCACGGGGCGACGATCCGGCCCCTGCACGAGGTGCAGCGGGTGGAGCGGACGGACGACGGCGGCTACCGGGTGCACTACGACGTCATCGACGAGGACGACTACCGGATCAGGACGGACTCCGGCAGCATCGACGCCAAGATCGTCGTGCTCGCCGCGGGTGCCGGTGCCACCCCGGTCATCCTCAAGCGCTCCGAGCCCGACCTCGGCACGATGCCCAACGCGGTCGGCCGCTACTTCTCCGGCAACGGCGAACGCCTCAACACGGCGGTGGTCGACGAGGACCGCGTCCGCGACGTGCTCGGCCTGGAACGTGACGACGAGCGGGCCTACGAGGCCTTCCAGGTCGGCAAGGGCCCCTGCGTGGCCAACTGGGACCGGTTGGACGCGGCCCTGCCCGAGTACTCCCGCTACTCCCTCGAACAGCTCTACTTCCCGCCGGCGCTCGGCACCATCCTCGCCCAGGTCCCCGGAGCCCCGGCCCCGTCCTGGTTCGGCGCCGACAAGAAGGAGATGCTGCGCCGCTGGAAGTCGTGGCTGATCGTCTTCACCATGAGCGAGGACGACAACGAGG
Source organism: Nocardiopsis eucommiae (assembly GCA_018388625.1). Lineage (GTDB taxonomy): Bacteria > Actinomycetota > Actinomycetes > Streptosporangiales > Streptosporangiaceae > Nocardiopsis > Nocardiopsis eucommiae. The sequence goes on from CP074402.1 coordinate 1,652,896, forward strand.
GCGTCTTCGGCGCCCCTCCGCCCACCGGAAACGCCACCCGGCTCTCCCAGCAGATGCTGGGCCGGGGGACCCTCAGCTACCGCCCCACCATGAACACCCTGAAGGGCTGGGCCCAGTCGGACGCCGAGGTCAAGGAGATCCTGGAGAAGGACGGGATCGCCAGCGTCGCGCCGTGGACCAACGACCTGGTCGGTGCCTACACCGTCCATCCCCTGGCCTCGTGCCGGATCGGAGACGACCCGCACACCTCGGCCCTGGACGACCGGCACGAGCTCAGGGGACACCCCGGCATCTTCGTCACGGACGGATCCGCGGTCCCCGGCGCCCTCACGGTCAATCCCGCGATGACCATCGCGGCCCTGGCCGAACGCTCGGTTCCGGGCATCGTCGACGCCGCCCGCGAACGCGGCGTCGACGTCACGTACGGCGCTCCCGCTCCCGACGGCGCCACGTCGGGTCGCGGGGGCGTCCTCAAACTCGTCGGGCAGAGGACCTGAGACGCCCGGCCCCCGTCACCGAACCCCGGGAGGTGCTCCGTGTTCCGGACCGCTCTGAGAGCCGCGGTCAGAAGGTCCCTGAGGGACGTGCGTCACGTGCGTCCGGTTCCGCCGCGAGCGGCCCGGGGCGGCACCGCCGCCCTCTACCGCCAGCTGGAGGGGGACTTCGGGGTCCTCGCGCCACCGATCGCGCTGCTCACCCCCGCTCCCGAGTGCGCGGCGGCCACCTGGGTGGCGCTGCGTGAGTCTCTGCTGGTCGACGGACGCACCTCGCGGGCCGCCCGGGAGGCGGTGGCGACCGCCGTCTCCCGGGACAACTCCTGTCCCTACTGCGTGGAGGTGCACGGCGCCACCCTCGACTCACTGGCCCCGGACGTCGGCACGCACGACCAGAGGGTCCGGTCCACCGGGGACCCCGTCGAACGGGCCGAACTGGGCGCGGTGACGCTGACCTTCGAGCACATCAACCGCCTGGTGAACGTCTTCCTGCCCGACTCGCCCCTGCCCGACTTCGCCCCCGCGCCGGTCCGGGGGCCGCTGCGACGGGCGACGGGCGCCGTCATCGCCGGGGACCGGGGGAGCGCCGTCCCCGGGACCTCCCTCGAACTGCTGCCGGACACCGCCCGGCGGTCCCCCGTACCGGACGACCTGCGCTGGGCCGCGGGGAGCCCCGGATCCAGCGGGCCCTGGCCGCCGCCGTCTCCGCGATCGAGCAGGCCGGCGCCCGCGTGCTTCCCGGCACGGTCCGGGGCCTGGTCCGCCGGCACCTCGCCGAACACGGAACGGGGCCGGCCGGGGTCAGCCCCTCCTGGGCGGAGACGGCGGTCGGAGACCTTCCCGCCGCCGATCGCCCCCTCGGCCGTCTGACCCTGCTCACCGCCCGCGCCTCCTACCAGGTCGGTGACGCGACCGTCGCCGCGTGCCGGGAGACGGGGGCCGACGACGCGACCCTCGTGCGGGCCGTCTCCTGGGCCGCCATGACCGCGGCCCGCCACACCGTCCGCGCGTCTTCGCCCCGGACCCACCAGACACCAACGGAGAACGAGAGGAACCAGCCGTGAACAACCTTCCCAACGTCATCACGGAACTGCCCGCCGTCATCGGGCACCTGTCCGCCGAGGCGGCCCAGATCGACACCCTCGTGGCCGATCTCGACCCCGCCGACTGGACCCGGGAGACCCCGGCGACCGGGTGGACCGTGGCCCACCAGGTCGCTCACCTGTGCTTCGTCTTCCGGCTCGCCGGAACGGCCGCCTCGGACGCCGAGGCCTTCGCCGCCATGACGGCCAAGGCCAGCGAGGACTTCGACGGCGCCGTCAACGCGGTCCTGGCGACCTACCCGCTGGACGACCCGGAGAGACTGCTCGCCCGCTGGCGGGCCGACCGTGACTTCGCCGTGGAGGCGCTCGCCGCCGCCCCCGCGGACCAGCCGGTGCCCTGGCTCGTGCGCCCGATCCCCCCGGGCGTCCTCGCCTGTGCGGGGATGATGGAGGTCCTGGCCCACGGGCAGGACATCGCGGACGCGCTGGGCGTCGTCCCCGAGCGCACCGACCGGATCGGCAACGTGGTGGGCTTCGCGATTCTGACCTGGGAGTTCGGCTACCAGTCCCGGGGGCTCACCCCACCGGACACGGAGTTCCGCTTCGAGCTCACCTCGCCCTCCGGGGAGAAGTGGGAGTTCGGCCCCGCCGACGCCGAACAGCGCGTCACCGGGGAGGCCGCGGACTTCTGCCTCCTGGTGACACGCCGCCGCCACCGCGACGACCTCGCCGTGAGCGCCGTGGGCGCGGAGGCGAACCACTGGCTGGACATCGCCCAGGCCTACCGGGGCCCCGCCGGTGAGGGCCGCCGCCCCGGCCAGTTCTCCCGTTGACACGATGATTGGTGACTCCATGACCTCACGTTGCCCCCACGTCCTCGACAGCACCGGATCCGACCTTCACGGAGAGACCGACCAACTCCGCGCCCAGGGCCCGACACGGGTGGAGCTTCCCGGCGGCGTGATCGCGTGGTCGCTCAACGGCCACAGCGAGATCAGGAGCGTTCTCACCGACCCCAGGGTCACCAAGAGCGCTCGGGCCCACTGGCCGGCCTTCGTCAACGGCGACATCCCCCGGACTGGGAGATGATCAGCTGGATCGCCATGGACAACATGGTCACCGCCCACGGCAAGGACCACGTCCGGTTGCGGAGACTGGTCGGCAAGGCGTTCACACCGAAACGGAGCCGGGCCTTCCTCCCGCGGATCGAGGAGCTGACCGAGGAACTCCTCTCGGGACTGGCCCAGGAGGGGCCGTCCGACGTGGTCGACCTGAGGGCGCGCTTCGCCTATCCCCTTCCCGCGCGGCTGGTCGCCGACATGATCGGCATGTCCGAGAAGGAACGGGCCGCGACCGCTCAGGTCGTGGACATGATGGTGGACACCACGATCAGCCCCGAGCAGGCCGGGTCCATCCTGGCGGGCTGGCGCGGTGCGATGGCCGAGCTCATCGAACGCAAGCGCCTGGACAGGGGAGAGGACATCACCTCCGACCTGATCGCAGCGCAGGACGAGGACGGGTCACGGCTCAGTGACCAGGAACTGACCGACACGATCTTCGCCATCCTCGGGGCCGGGTCCGAGACCACCATCAACTTCTTCGACAACGCGATCACGGCCCTGCTGTCCCACCCGGAGCAGCTGAGCCTGGTGACCTCCGGCGAGGTGCCCTGGCAGGCGGTGGTCGACGAGACCCTCCGCGTGCAGTCCCCGCTCGCTCACCTCCCCTGCGATACGCCGTGGAGGACGTCGAGCTGGACGGTGTGACCATCCCGAAGGGGGATCCGATCCTCGTCAACTACAGCGCCGTCGGGAGGGACCCCGGGCTGCACGGAGACGACGCGTCGCGGTTCGACGTGACCAGAGAGGACAAGGAGCACCTGTCCTTCGGCCTGGGGCCGCACTACTGTCTGGGCGCCGGTGTCGCGCGCTTGGTCGCCGAGACGGGCCTGTCCCGCCTCTTCGCCCGCTTCCCCGCCTGGAACTCGACGTCCCGGCCGAGGAGCTGAGCCCCCTGCCCACCTTCATCATGAACGGCCACCGAAGCCTGCCGGTCCGGTTGGGTGAGCAGGCCCTCCTTCCGGCTTCCTGACCGCCCGCACGAGAGAGGGTGGGAGCGCTCGGCGCTCCCACCCTCTTCACCGTTGCCGCGGTCGGTCGTGTGCCGCCTCAGTCACGGGGGCTGTTCTGGTAGGCGGCCAACCGCCACCCGCCAGCGTCACGCGCGACCACCCAGGTGGCGCGGATGGCCCGCTCGGGGGAGACCTCGCCTTCCCCGGGCGCCAGGATCCCGCCCTGGGTGACGACCACGGCGCTGTCCGGCCCGAGGAAGCGGACGTCCAACGGGGTGCCCGTGACCTGGGTCCCCTTGAAGGGGCCGGCGAACGCCGACTCCATGAACGCGGCGATCGCCTGGCGTCCCTTCTGGTAGACGCCCGGCAGGATCATGGTCCCGTCCTCGGTGAACACCTCAGCGAAGGCCTTCGCGTCGTTGCCCGCCCAAGCGGACACGATACGGCCGGGCACCCCGGCGACGGCCTCCTTGTCCTTGGCGTGAGGAGCTGTGCCCTGGGTCGGTGCGCTCATATCTTCCTCTCCTTCTCTTTCGTGTGCTCGTTCGGTGTCACAGGTAGGGGGTGTTGGGTTCCAGGCCGCACAGGATCCGCCCGTACAGCTCGTTGTTCGTGTCCGGGTTCATCAGAGCGTGCAGGTTGACGGCCTGCACGTCCCGCCGGAAGCGTTGGATCGGCACGGAGGAATAGACAGACGAGCCCCCGCTGGCCGCCGCCAGGAGGTCGATCGAGGCCCCCGCGGACCGGCAGGCCGCCCCCAAGTCGGCGCGGCACCTCGCCCGCTCCTCCAGTGACCATGGGGAGCCGTCGCGGCCCTTGTCGTCGAGGGTCCTGGCCAGGCGCAGGGCGTGGAACTCCGCCGCGTCGGCGGCCGATCGGGCCTCCGCCACCCGCACGTGGGTCAGGGGGCCTCACTCTGGTGTTCGTAGGAGGTGTAGGTGATCGCCCTCCCGGGGAGCCGCTCCAGGAAGGCACTCCGCGCGCCCGTCGCCATCCCCGACACGCATCCCACGGAGGAGGCGCAGGCAGTGGGGAGCAGGGGCACCCTGTAGATGGGGGACAGGGCCGACTCCGGGGAGAGGGGGTCGCCGGCCATGACCCGGGAGAGCGGCAGGACACGCTCCGCGGGCACGAAGAGGTCCTGGGCCACGGTAGAGACGCTTCCGCTGCCGCGCAGCCCCGACGTGTGCCAGTCGTCCACGACCCGCAGGTCCGCCATGGGGACCAGCGCGATGTGGGGTTCCGGCTGCCCGCTCTCGGCGTGGGGAGCGATCACGATGATCTCCTGCCAGTGGGCGTGGAGGGCTCCACTGATGAACTTCCACTGGCCGTTCACGCGGAGACCGCCGTCGACCGGCTCGCCGGACCCACCGGGACTGAGGGTGCCGCACACCCTCACGTCCGGAGTGGAGAACACCTCCTCCTGGACCTGTTCCGGGAACTGACCGACCATCCACGTCGGGATCCAGTAGACGGAGGCCGTCCACGCGGCGGCGCCGTCACCACTCCCCAGCGTGGTGCCGACCCGGACCAGCGTCTCGAAGCTCGCCTCCGAACCACCGTGGCGTCTGGGCACACGGAGCCGGAATACCCCGGCCTCGGCCAGGGCGTCGACCACCTCCTCATGCAGGCGTCTGTTCTCCTCGTTCCAGGCCGCGTGTTCACGCAGGACCGGAAGGGCGGCCGCCGCGCGGGCGACCGTGTCCTCGGCGTCGACAACTGCGGTTCGCATCGTCATACGTCTTCCTCCGGGAAGTGGGGTGGTCGGTTCGTCGGGGGTGATGGTGGGTTCGGGTCGTGCCGAGCTCGGTGAGCGGCTCGGGCGGCGCTCGGGGCCCTCGGGGCCCCGCCGTGCCCGTCAGGGCACGGCGGAGCCACCCGGTGGTGAATGAGGAGGGGGCTTGGTGACGCGGGGGAGTGATGTGTGGTCAGAGGCCGTACTCGTCGTGGTAGCGGACCCATCCCATGGTGTCCTCCAGGCCCTCCTCCTGCCGTCCGAGCGGGGTCAGGTCGAGGTAGTTGTACGTACCGTTCAGCAGGTCGCTTCCACGCGCGTGGGTCGAGTAGCCGTACAGGACGCGGTCTCCGTCCCGCAGGAAGGCGCTGACACCGGGCGCCTGCCCCTCGCCCTCGCCCTCGCAGTGTCCGGAGCCACCGGGTGCCTCCAGGTGGAAGTCCTCGTAGAAGTCGTTGTCCTGGCACGAGTACCAGGGCACGGTCCACCCCATGCGCTTCCGGAAGGGTTCGCTCTCCGACAGGGGGGCCGGGCAGATCACGACCAGCGAGGTGTCCCGGGCGTGCAGGTGCTCGGCACGCCCGAGGTTGTCGACCCAGAACGAACAGATCGGACACCACCCGTAGCCCTCCAGCAGGGGCATGAAGTGGTACACGATGAGCTGGCGTCGGCCCTCGAACAGGTCGAGCAGCGTCACCCCGCCCCGCGGCCCCTCGAAGACGTACTCCTGATCGACGACCGTCATCGGCAGCTCGCGCCGTTGCCTGTTCAGGGCGTCGCGTGCGCGAGTCAGCTCCTTCTCCTTGAGGAGGAACTCCTCGCGCTCCGCCCGCCACTCCTCACGAGTCACGATGTGTGGTGACATCGACATCTTCCTCCTTGGTAGTCGGGAATCCGGGCCCTCTCCCGGAGGTCAGCGAAGCTCGGTGCCGACGCCCTCGACCGCCCGCAGGAACTCCCCCGGGCCAGGGCGGAGGCCGTGGCCTCGATCTCGTCCGCCATGTAGCGGTCGTGGTCCAGCGTGGGCACCAGGCTCCGGAGCCGGTCGTAGACCGCCCGCGACGCCGGGCCCAGGAGGTCCGCGTTCCCCGACAGGTCGACCGCCTGTGCCGCGGCGAGCAGTTCGACCGCGAGGATCCGGGTGTTGTTGCCCAGCACCCTGCGCGCGTTGCGCGTCGAGATCAGGCCCATGCTGACGACGTCCTGGTTGTCGCCGTTGGACGGGACGCTCTGGGTGCTGGCCGGGCCGATGGTCCGGTTCTCCGCGACCAGCGCCGTCGCCGGGTACTGGGCACCGGCGAATCCGCTGTTGAGACCCGGGTCGCCGGCGACCAGGAACTCCGGCAGGCCGTCGCTGAGGTGCCGGTTCAGCAGCCGGTTGGTCCGGCGCTCGGAGAAGACGCCGAGCTGGGTCAGGGCGATCGTCGCGTAGTCCATCGCGAACGCGATCGGCTGGCCGTGGAAGTTCGCGCCGTGGAAGACCTCCCGCCCTTCGAAGAAGAGCGGGTTGTCGTTCGCGGAGTTGAGTTCGATCTCCAGCTTGTCCGCAGCGAAGTAGAGGGTGTCCCGGACCGCGCCGACCACCTGGGGGATGGCGCGCAGCGTGTACGCCTTCTGCATGTAGACCTCGGTACGGCGCACGCCCTCGCCGGACTGCTCCTGGGCTGACCGCCGCAGTTCGGCGTGTTCGAGGACGAGGCCACTGCCGCGAATGAGGGTCCGCATGTTGGCCGCGGTGTCGATCTGTCCCCGGTGGGGACGGGCCGTGTCGTGCCCCTCGGGCTCGAACGGACTGGAGGACGCCCGAAGCGCCTCCAGGACGAGTGCCGTGATGATCTCGGCCTGCCGCACCTGGTCCAGGGCACGGCTCACCACGAGGGAACCGAGGCCCGTCATACCGGAGGTGCCGTTGATCAGCGCGAGCCCCTCCTTGAACCGCAGCTCCAGAGGTTCGATGCCCAGCTCCCGGAGCACCGGACCGGTCGGTACCCTCGTGCCGTCCCGCAGGAGGTACCCCTCCCCGATCAGGGTGCTCGCGATGTGGGACAGGGGTGCGAGGTCGCCGCTCGCGCCGAGCGAGCCGATCTCGGGGATGGCGGGGACGATGCCCTGGTTGAGGTACAGGGCCATTCTCTCGATCAACTCGGGACGGACCGCGGAGTAGCCCTTGGCCAGGGCGTTCAGCCTGGCCGTGAGAATGGCTCTCGCCTCCTCCTCGGAGAAGAGGGGGCCGACGCCGGCACAGTGGCTGCGGACCAGGTTCGTCTGGAGCTCCACCTCCTTGGCCGTGTCCACCAGCATGTAGATCATCTCGCCGTAGCCGGTCGTCACACCGTAGACGGGGACTCCCGAGCGGACGGTGTCCTCGAACATGCGCCTGCTGGCCGAGGCCCGCTCCAGGACCTTCGGGGACACCGCGCAGGCGGCGCCCTCCTCCGCTATCCGGCGGACGGCGGAGACGTCCAGCCCGTCACCGTCGATGTCCACTGAGATCTTGTTGTCGACTGCAGTCACGTCTATCACCTGACACGCTCGGGTTGGATGGGCGTACTTCTCGGGGTTCCGGTGGTTCGTTCGGGCTCGTCCGTCTCCCCGGAGAGGGATTCGACGAGGAAGGAGAGTTCGGCCAGCGCGGGGTCCGTCATGTGGTCGTCGGCACGCGTCTCCACGCCCAGTTCGTCACGGATCCGGACGATCACCTCGGGGACCAGCAGGGAGTGCCCGCCGAGGGAGAAGAAGCGGTCCTCCGCATCGGGCGTCACGCCTCCCAGCACCTCGGACCAGATCTCGGCGAGAACCCGCTGCACACGCGACGCCGGTCGCCGGGGCCCGTCGTGGGCGGGGACGCGCTCGACCAGCAGTCGGCGGTCCACCTTGCCGCCGACGTTCCGTGGCAGGCGAGCGGACCTGAGGAACGACACGGGGGCATCGACGCGCCGAAGCGTCTCCGGAGCAGGGCCAGCCAGGACCGCGGACCGCCCTCCTCCGGGGACCCCGGCGCGGGGACCACGAAGACGATGAGGCGGCCGGCCAGACCGTCCGCTTCCGGAAGCGCGACCGCGGCGCACTCGGACACCGACGCGTCGGCGCTCAGCGCCGTCTCGATCTCGGTCAGCTCCACGCGGGTACCGAAGAACTTGATCTGGGAGTCGCCACGGCCCCGAAACTCCAACAGCCCGTCCCAGCGCACGCGCGCCAGGTCGCCGGTGCGGTAGTAGCGGCCCTCTCCGGAGAGGGCTTCCCCGTGTCCGGCCAGCGGACGGAACTCCGGCGCGTCCCCTCCGCCGTCCCCGACACGTCCCGGGGTCACGAAGGGACTGTGGATGACGAGATGTCCGGTCACCCCGGTGGGGCATCGCCGGTCCTGTTCGTCCACCACCAGGATCCGACGTCCGGGGACGGGCGCGCCGATGGGCACGTGGCCCCTGACCGGCCCGGAGATCTCGTGGAACGTCGCCAGGATCGACTCGGTCGGCCCGTACAGGTTGACCAACCGCGTCGCGGGCAGGGCCGCTTGGAGGTCGGCCACGAGTTCACCCGGGAGAGTCTCCCCGGCCATGAGCAGGTGCCGCAGTTCGGGGATCCCGCCCGCTCCCGGTCGCGCGACGACTCGCGTGAGCTCCCGGGCGAAGCTGGGCACGGTCTGGAAGAGCGTGATCCGCTCCGTCGCGAGCCAGGCGGCCAGCCGCGCCGGATGCGTCCTGGTCCGCTCCGGAACCGGACACAGGGTGGCGCCCGACGTGAGTGCGGCGAAGACCTCGACCAGGGCGGCGTCGTATCCGGGCGCGGCCCACTGCGCCACCCGTGACCCGGGTCCGACACCGAAGCGCGTGGCGAACCAGCGGACGAACTGGGAGAGGGCGGCGTCGGTCTGGGGGATCCCCTTGGGCCTGCCCGTGGTCCCGGACGTGTAGGCGACGTAGGCCAGCCCCGCTGGCGGTCGCGGTGCCCGCTCGGGCGCCTCGACACCGGTCGGCAGGACGTCGGTGTCGACCACCCGCCCGCCGAGCTCGCTTCGGTACCACCTGGTCAGCGCGTCCTCCGTGCCTCCCTCTTGGAGGAGGTGGACCGGCCGCAGTTCGGAGAGTGACTCCCGGCCACGGGACCCCGTGTCTCCCGTGCCCAGACACAGCAGGTGGGCCCCGGCGCCGAGCACGCCCAGCAACGCGGCGACCTGCCCGGGCCCCGGGGCCATCCGCACGGCCACAGGCAGGCCCGCCACGTCCCCCGACTCCAGGAGAGCGGCGGTCACCCTGTCCGCGCGTCGCGCCAGCTCCCGGTAGGTGAGGTTCGTGCCGTCCCAGCTCATGGCGGTCGCCTCGGGGGCCAGCCGGGCCCGCTCAAGGAACGCCGCGTGCACCGACCGGTCGACGCCCCGGAACCCGGTGTCGGGCCGATCCGACCTCGCCGACGGGCCGTCCAGGGGAGATCGAGCACCGGCAGGTCAGGGTCGTCCAGACCCGCCGTGAGGAGCGTACGGAGCTGATGGACGACCCGCCGGACGGAGGCGCGGTCGAACATGTCCGTGCGGAAACGGAGTCTCCCGCTCACTCGCGGCCCCGGTGGCCCGTCCAGGACCAGGGTGAGATCCGCGTGGGTCCACGGTTCCTCGACCTCTTGCTCGCGGACGGTCGTCCCCGGCAGCCGAAGTTCGGCACCGGCCACACCGCGTCGGACGAAGGCGACGTCGCACAACGGGACCCGCCCGGGACCACGGCGCGCGTTCAGCTCTCGCACCAGGTGACTGTGGGGCACGCCGTGGGCGAGGGCGTCCCGCCACGCACGCGCCGTACCGGCGACGAGTTCTCGGAACGTGGTGTGCCGCGCCAGGTCGGATCGGATCACCAGAGGACGGGTGAAGGGGCCGATCACCGTGTCGAACGCGGAGCGCGGACGGGTCGAGGACGGAACGGCCACCGCCAGCCGATCCTGGCCGCCGTGACGGTGCAGCAGTGCCTGGAAGGCTGCCAGCACGACGACGTCGTGGGTCGTCCCCTCGGCGTCGGCGAGGCCGGTGAGGGCGGTGGCCAGGTGCGCGCCCCACACGAAGGGCACGTTCCCCGACGGGGAGACCGGAGTCGGTGTCCGGGGGCGGTCACCCGGAAGGTCGGGCGGTTCCGGTGCGGGTGTGAGCGTCGTCGTCCACCAGTCCAGCGCCCGACGCGTCTCGGGGCCGTTCGCCTGTTCGCGTTGCCGCAGGGCGTGGTCCGTGTACCGGCCCCCGGGGGACGAGGCCCCGGCACGCGGTGATCGGCCCCGCAGCGCCGCGGCGTACCGCTCCGAGAGGTCGGTCACCAGGATCGCCATCGAGCGCTCGTCCGCGACCGCCCGGTGCGCGCAGATCAGCAGCACGTGCTCAGCGGGCCGTGTCCGTACGAGCGCGGCACGGACCAGGGGGCCCCGGGCCAGGGAGAACGGCCGTGCGAGGAACTCGGATCGCAGTCGGTCGGCTCGGGCCCGGCGCTGGTCCGTGGCGAGCCCGCACAGGTCGACGAGCGGCAGGGGGACGTCCGCGTCGTTCGCGATCTCCTGGAACAGTCGGCCGCGTTGCCGGACCAGGGTCGTGCGCAGGGTCTCGTGCTCGCGCAGGAGCCCCTTCCACGCGCGACGCAGCGTGGGGATCCGCAGATCTCCGAAGACCAGGTGGGAGGTGGACAGGTGGAGGCCGCGGGAACCCGGGGCGAGCCCGCTCAGGAAGTGCGCCTCCTCCTGCTCGTACGACGCGGGAGCGTGGGAGGCGCCGGTGCTCACGGCGGGGGCGCCCCGGTCACGGCCCGTCTCCCGCCACCGTCGGACCGGCGCCCCGTGGGTCCGGTGCGGGAGCGGTGCCCGACCCCTCGAGGAAGGTGTGGGGATCCTCCATCTCGTACCACCCCAGGAAGGGAGGGCAGGGGTCGTACCCGAGCAGTCGCCGGACCTCTTCGGGATAGGCCAGTACGGCCTCCCTGGGAACCGCGAGGTACTGGTTCTCCTCCTGGCGGAGGTTGCCCAGGTCCAGTCCGATGGTCAGACCGGTGCGCGGCTCGTCCGTGAGGTTGCCGCCGCCCCCGTGGTAGACACCCCCAGCCAGATCAGCGCCCCGCCGCTGGGCATCTCGGTGGGTACGGCCTCCTCGACCCGTGGGGCGCGTTCGTCGTCCCAGTGGTGGCTGCCCGGGATGACGAGGGTTCCGCCGTTCCTCCGAGTGAAGGGACTCAGGGCGAGCATCACCTGGACCCGGCTGGTGGGACCGGGATGACGCCGCAGGTGCAGGGAGTCGTCGCGGTGGAGCGGCTGCCTGCCCTGGCCCGAGAAGATCTGGATGGCCTGGGTGACGCTCACCTGGATGCTGGGCGTGGCCACCGAACGGTACCGGCCGAGCCAGGTGTGCACCGGCTTCTGCATGATCCTCCGTGCGGCTCCCAGGTAAAGGGGTGCAGCACGACGGGGGAGAGGTGGCTCGTGCGCGCGAACAGGGAGGAGACCCGCCGGGTCTGCTTGCCGACAAAGGCGTCCTTCCCGTAGTCGTGGGCCTCCAGCGCGGGCCCGAGGTCCTTCCACAGGGCTGCGACGGTCTCGTCGTCGACGAAGTCCTCGACGATGACGCCGCCGTCGCGTTCCAGGATCTCGACCACGCTGTCGAGGTCGGCGTCGCGTGTCACGCGGGCCAGTTCCGGCATGGGAACCCCATCCTTCGAAAGTCTCTTGTCCTCGGACTCCGCCGGTCCGCGGTCGAGGGCGTCGGTCAGGTCGCCCGGGTCCTGCGGGCGGAGGCGATCACGTACCCGATCTGGTCTCGCCTGGGAGCGAAGAAGCCACGGAGGCCGGCGGAGTAGCCGTCCAACGCCTCCTCACCGAACTTGGCCGCGACCTCCTCCCTGCGTTCCATCGCCACCCGCAGGTACTTCGACTTCCGCCCGAAGACCCGTGGGCCGCACTGCGTGTACTCCTCGACCTCGAACCCCGCGTCGCGCAGATGGCGGAGCCACTCGTCGAGCGTGGGGAGCACGCTCAGCCCCAGGCTCGCCGCGAAGGTGTCGATCCGCTCCGGGTCGTGCGCGGACTCCAGGCTGAAGTCGGAGAAGGAGAGTCGTCCTCCCGGACGGAGCACTCGGTGGAACTCCCTGAGCACCTGGTCCAGGTCGTTGGCGTACTGGAGGGTCTCCAGCGCGAGGACGGCGTCGAACGAGCCGTCGGGGAAGTCGAGTGACGCGTAGTCGCCGTGCTGGAAGACGGCGCGGTCGTCCACGCCCGCAGTGGCCGCGCGCTCGGTCGCCTTGGCGACCTCGAAGTCGCTCACCGTGATGCCGGTGACCCGCGCACCGAACTCCGTGGTGAGGTACACGGCCGTCTCGCCCGGCCCGCAGCCCGCGTCCAGCAGGTGCTCCCCGGGACGGAGTCCGAGGGTGTCGGTCACCTTGCGGGTGATCCGGTGCACGGCTTCGGGCAGGGTGGCCTCGTCCGCGTCGTCGTACCAGTACCACATGTGCAGCTGACCGTCACGGAGCTCGTCCCCGATGGGCGATCGTTCGTCGTACATCCTGCCGATGGCCTCGGGGGCCGACCGCGTTCTCCTCATGTGCGTTCCTTACGTCAGATGACCTGTTCGCGGTCGTGCGAGTCCGCGAGTCGGAGCTGGTCCAACGGCGAGTCCGGGGCGGCGACGGCACTCTCCAGGAGGGACAGGAAGCCGGAGGCGATCGCCGCGACCGTGCTCGGGTCGAACCGGGTGGCGCTGTGGCTGAGCGCGCAGTGGAACTCGCCGGACGGGGAGGCCTCGACGGTCCACAGGATCGCGTCGTCGGGGATGTCCACCGCTTCGGTCTGCGACATCCGTCTGCGCAGGGGACGTGGACGAGGCTCCCCGGTGTGTCCTCGTGCTTCGCCGGCGGGTTCTGGAACACGGCGAACCCAGGTACCACCAGCCCGCCCTGTTCGAGGGTGGCCATCAGCTCCGGCGCACCCTCCACCAGGCGTACGAAGGGGATCTCGTTCCGGTAGGACTCCAGACAGAAGGCACGGACCCGCGCGACCGTCTCGCGGAGTGTCCCGCACCCCGAGATGTCGACGCGCAGGGGTGACATGTTGACGAAGTAGCCCACCATGTCCCGCGTCGCCCGCTGGTTGCGGGCGGGGCCCGGTGTCAGGGTCCACACGACCCCGTCGGCCTGACCGGTCAGACGGTGCAGGTGCACGAGGTGGACGGCTTGGAGCAGCATGAAGAGCGAGCAGTTCAGCTCCCGGGCGAGGCCCAGCGCCGCGTTGCCGAGCTCGGGTCCGACTGAGAACCGTCGACAGCTGGTGACCGAACCGTCGCCCGGAGGGTGGTCGGCGGTCATCGCGAGCGGACGGGCTCCGGCCAGCGCCGCGTTCCAGTACTCGCGGGCACGTTCGATGGTCGCGCCGCTCCACCGTTCCTGCTCCCCGGAGACGTAGCCGCGGTAGTTCTCGACCTCGGGCAGACGGGGCTCGCGCCCCTCCCTGAGGGCCGCGTAGTACTCCATGAGGTCGGCCATGACCACGTTCAGGGACCACACGTCGATCAGTGGAAGACAGGCGACCAGCACGAGCACGGAGTCGCGGGAGTCGAACCGGCCCAGGTGGGCGCGGAGGGCGGGGCTCTCCTTGGGATCGAACGTGTCGGACTCGATCTCGTTGTAGAACTCCTCCGCCCGAACGTCCCGTGTCCCGTCCCTCCCGACCAGGTCCCGCAGGACCAGGGCCGGGGGTGCGGGGGACCGACCCGCTGGTACCACTCCTCGCTGTCGGTGACGATCGTGCTGCGCAACGGTTCGTGGCGTTCGACGACCCGAAGGAGCGCGTGGCGCAGGTCGTCCACGTCGATCTCACCCGTGACGCGCCAACCGCCGCTGGAGACGGCCCGGTCGCCGAACCCGGCGGAGGAGCCGTCGTCCTCGTGCTGTGAGCGGAGGAACGTCTGTTCCAGAGAGAGCGGGAACTCTGCCTCGTCGGCATTGCGGGGTACGGCGGCGTCGCGGCCCATAGATGGTCCTTCCTCGTTCCGGAATCAGTTGGGGAGGTCGTTGCGCGAGGGCACGACCGTCTTCGCGGAGACGATGCGCGCGAACGTCCTCACGTCCGGGTCCTCGAAGAGGTCACCGAGATCGGCCTCCAGACCGAGTTCCTCCTCTATGCGGGACACGATCGCCATCGCCGAGATCGACTGTCCGCCCAGTTCGAAGAAAGTGCTGTCCGCCTTTTCCGAGGACACGCCGAGAACCTCGTTCCAGATGTGCTCCACGTATTCCTCGGTCGTGGAACGCTCGCCTTGGGGCAGGGGCTCTCTTTCCACCCGGTCCCTCCTCCGTGTTGGTCTCGGTTGTTTCTCATGGAATTCTCGTTCCCTCCGGGGCGGTCCGCGTCTTCTGGCTTGCTTGTGCGAGCTCGATTCTCCGCAATCCAGAGGACGTGTTGCGGGGCGGGCCGGGTCACTATTCCGGAAGGGCGCCCGAGAAGTCCGAGGAGAGCGCCGCACGACCGCTTCGCGCACAGGAATGAGGCCTGAATGCGTCCTTTTCGTATTGCCGTTCCACAGGAGGACCTGGACGATCTTCGCCGCAGGATCTCCGCGACCCGGTGGCCGGACGAATCACCCGGGCCGGAGTGGGAGCGGGGGTGCCGTCGTCGTATCTCCGGGAGCTCGCGGACTACTGGCGTGACGGGTACGACTGGCGTGCGGCCGAGACGGAGCTGAACCAGTACCCCCAGTACCTGACGGAGATCGACGGGGCCACGGTGCACTTCCTGCATGTGCGGTCGCCGGAGCCGAACGCGCTGCCGCTCGTCCTCACCCATGGCTGGCCCGGCTCGGTCGCGGAGTTCCTCGACGTCATCGGGCCCCTGACCGACCCGCGTGCCCACGGAGGGCGTGCGGAGGACGCCTTCCACGTGGTCGTCCCGTCCGTGCCCGGTTACGGGTTCTCCACCCCCTGCCCGGGCCGGGATGGAACACGCACCGGATCGCCGGCGCCTGGGCCGAACTGATGCGGCGCCTGGGCTACGACAGGTACGCGGCGCAGGGAGGGGACGCCGGATCGGTGATCTCCCTCGAACTGGGTCGTGTCGACCCTGACCGCGTGGTCGGCGTTCACGTCAACATGCTCATGGCCTTCCCCTCCGGGGAACCCGGTGAGATGGAGGGACTCGGCGAGGAGGACCAGGCACGCCTGGGGCTGCTGGCACGCTTCGACACGGAGCTCTCCGGATACATGAAGGTCCAGGCGACGCGCCCGCAGACGCTGGCCTACGCCCTGAGCGACTCGCCCGTGGGCCAACTGGCATGGATCGTGGAGAAGTTCCGGGAGTGGACCGACTCGGTCAAGTGCCCGGAGGACGCGGTGGACCGTGACCGGATGCTCACCAACGTCATGCTCTACTGGCTCACCGCGAGCGCGGGATCCTCGGCCCAGTACTACTACGAGGGGGCCGCTGAGGTGGCCCGTATCGCCTCGGGCCGTCCGCCGGGAGTTCCGGTCCCCGTGGGAGTGGCGGTGTTCCCGCACGACATCTTCGTGCCCGTGCGCAGGTTCGCGGAGCGGGACGTCCCCACCATCGAACGGTGGACGGAGTTCGACCGGGGCGGCCACTTCGCGGCGCTGGAGGAGCCGGGGCTGCTCGTCGACGACGTCCGCGCCTTCTTCTGCTCGCTCCGGTAGGCGGCGGGCTCCTGAAACGGTTCCCCTGAGCGCGACGGCCCGGGCACCCTCGGGTGCCCGGGCCGTCGCGGAGTCGCGGGGGCCGGTGGACGGCACCGGGCCCCACGGTTTCGGCGCCGGTGGGCCGGATCTTCCGGGTCAGCCCTTCATGAGGGTCTCGCGGTAGTGAGCCACCAGGGCCTCAGGGGCGGGACCGCCCTCGGGTTCGCGGACCTCGCGACCGGCGAGGTGGTCACCCAGCATGTCCAGGCCGGCGTGCCACCCGGCCGCGGTGTCGGCGACGTGATCGGGGTCCTGGACGTCCGTGGTCAGAGTCAGCACGCACCCGTCTCCCTCCTGGCGCAGCTCCCAACGGAGCACCTCCTGGTCCCACTGGTAGGCCAACAGGGTGGGTGCGTCGACCTCCAGCACCTGGCCCTTGTCCGGCTCGCCACCGGGCCACCCGAAGGTGATGGTCCCCCCGGGCTCCAGTTCGAGTTCCACCTTCATGGGCGCCCACCAGACGTTGATCTGCTCGGGTGAGGAGACCGCCTGCCAGGCCCTGCTCACGGGGACGTCATAGGCCCGCTCCAGTCTCAGTGACGGGAACCGGACGCCGTGACGCAGGGTGACCTCGGTGTTGTGTCGGTCGTTGGTCATCATGAACTCCTTGTTGCTCGCCGTATCCCGCGTCGGGATCACGTCTGGGGTGAGTCGGGGACCCGGTCGGCTTCCTGGGCCTGGGGAGCCGCGTCCCCATCGCCCCGGCGAGGGGGCCCGGTGGTGTCCTCCGGGGTCTGCGCGCCCGCGTCGTCGGGCTCCGCGTCGCCGATCGGAGGGATGTGCCGCATCAGGGTCGTGGTCAGGATCGCGACCACCACCAGCAACGCCGCGCTGACCCCCGCGGCCACGTTCATTCCCTGGGTGAACGCCTCCTGCGCCGGTGCCAGCAGCGCCTGGGCCTCGGCGGGGAACTGCTGGGCCGCGGCCATCGCCCCGGCCAGGGTCTCCCGGGCGCTGTCGGCCGCGGCGGTGGGCACGTCCGCCGGGACGGCGTCCGCCATCTGGCTCCGGTACACGGCCACACCGACACTGCCGAGAGTGGCCACACCGAGAGCGCCGCCCAGTTCTCCGGCGGTCTCCGACATCGCCGCGGCCGAACCCGCCTTCTCCGCGGGAGCGGATCCCACGATCAGGTCGGTCCCCAGGGCCAGGAGCGGGCTGATGCCCATGCCGAGGACGACCTGTCCGATGATGAGCAGGGCGAACCCGGAACCGGAGTCAATCTGTGTGAGGACCAGGAAACCCAGCACGCTGAGCCCGAGCCCGCCGCCGATCACCACGCCCGGGCGAATCTTGGCCGCGAGCGCGGGGGCCACCATGAACCCGACCATCATGCCCACGACCGAGGGAAGCAGCCACAGACCGGCCTGGAGGGGCGACAACCCCTGGATCATCTGGAAGTACTGCGTCACGAACAGCATGACCGCGCTCATGGCCATCACACCGAACAGCATGCTCCCGAGAGCGGTGCTGAACGTGCGGTTCCTGAACAGGTCCATGTCCAGCAGGGGGTCGGCCAGCCTGCGCTGCCGCAGGACGAATAGCGTCCCCACCACCAGTCCGAACGTGAGTGCCAGGATCGAGAGAGCCCCCGGACCCTCGGACGCGAACTCCTTGAGGGCGTAGATGACCGGAAGAATCGTGACCAGGAGCATCACGGCGCTCAGGAGGTCCAGTCGGCCCGCGTTCGGGGCCTTGTACTCCGGGAGCAGGAACGGCGCGGTCACCACCAGCAGCACCATGACCGGCACGCCGATGAGGAACGCGGCGCCCCACCAGAAGTACTGGAGGACCACACCACCGACCAGCGGACCGATCGCCATGCCGCTCATGAAGCACATCATCCACACGCCGATGGCCGCGGCCCGCTGCTGCGGGTCCTCGAACATGTTGCGGATGAGGGCGAGTGTGGACGGCATCAGGGTCGCGCCGGCGAGGCCCAGGAGGGCACGGGTGACGATGAGCATCTCGGCGCTGACCGAGTAGGCCGCGAGCACCGAGGCTATGCCGAAGACCACCGCCCCGATGAGGAGCAGTCTGCGCCTGCCGATGCGGTCGCCAAGGGCGCCCATCGTGACCAGGAATCCACCGATCATGAAGGCGTAGATGTCCAGGATCCACAGTTGCTGGGTGCTCGTGGGCGCGAGGTCCGCACTCAGTTCTGGCAGGGCCAGGTACAGCACGGTCATGTCGATGGAGAGGAGCAGCGTCGGCATGGCCAGAACGGCGAGGCCGATCCACTCCTTCGGGCCCGCGCGGGTGCCGACTGCGTCGGGAGTCTGCGATGACATGGGTTCGTACCCTCTCTTCAAGGCGATCTGGTCGCACGGAGTGAAGCTGCGGAAGCGGTGACGCCCTCAGGACGGATAGGGCTGCCGGGCGCGGTGCGTGCGCAGGGCCTCGGCCCACCACACGAGCTGGTCGAGCATCTCCTTCGCCTCCGTCCTCTGGTAGGACGGGTCGACGGGCGTTCCCAGGGAGTCGAACCGCTCGCGGTAGTGGTGGAGGCTCACGCACTTGCGGATCGTGACCGCGTCCACCTCGGAGAACACGGGGCGGAGGTGCTCCACCGCGCGGACCCCGCCGGCGACTCCGCCGTAGGAGAGGAAGGCCACCGGTTTCGCGGCCCATTCGCTCTGGTACCAGTCGATCCCGTTCTTCAGCGACGCCGGATAACTGTTGTTGTACTCCGGCGTGACGATCACGAAGGCGTCGGCGGAGGCCAGCCAGCACGCGAGGTCCCGCGTGGCCTGCGGCCTGGGCCCACCGTCGTCGGACATGACCTCGGGGAGGCGGGCCTCCGCCAGGTCGATGACGTCGACGTCCAGGTCCCCGCGCAGACCGGCGTGCGTGGCGATCCAGGCGGCGGCTGTGGGGCCGAAACGGCCCTGGCGGATGCTGCCGATGATGATCGCCACTCGCAGACGCTGTTCGGCCATGTTCGCGACTCCCTCACGTTCCGCTCGGCGCTCCGCCGTCAGTCACCACCGTGCTCCGCGAGGGTTCCGATATCGTTCCGGGGCGGTTCCACGTTCGCCGGGACCACCGTTCCGGTAACTGGCTCCGCCGTGTGGCCTGCACTACTGTTGCCGTATGCGATTCGGGATACTTGGTCCGCTGCAGGTGTGGGCTTCCGACGGCAGAGCGGTCCGTGTCCCCGAGTTGAAGGTCCGGGCGCTGCTGGCCGTCCTCCTGGTCCACCAGGGGACCCCCGTGCCGACGGACCGTCTCATCGACACGTTGTGGAGAAACGACCTCCCGGCCAACCCGTCGGGCGTTCTGCGCAGCAAGGTCTCCCAGTTGCGCCGGGTCCTCAGGCAGGCCGATCCCGGCTGCGCGGACCCGGTCGTGTTCCGGCCGCCCGGCTACCTGTTGCGCACACCGCCCGAGGCTCTCGACGCCGAGCGGTTCCGGGCCCTGGTCACACGGGCGCACGCGAGCGAGGACCCCCGGACGCGGTCCGTGCTCTTGGCGGACGCCCTCGCACTCTGGCGCGGGCCCGCGCTGGCCGACTTCGCGGACGAGGGGTTCGCGAGCGCCGAGATCGCCCGTCTCGAAGAGCAGCGTCTGACCGCCGTGGAGGAACAGGCCGAGGCTCGCCTGGACCTGGGCGAGCACAGCCTCCTCGTGGGTGAGCTCGCCGACCTGGTCGAGCGCCATCCGCTCAGAGAACGCTTCCGCCGTGCGCAGATGCTGGCCCTCTACCGTTCGGGACGCCAGGGCGAGGCACTGGAGCGCCACCGGGAGTTCAGGGTCCGGCTGGCCGAGGAACTGGGGGTCGACCCCGGCCCCGACCTGGTGGCCCTGCACCAGGCGATCCTCGAACAGGACCCCGCCCTGGCGTACGGTGCCCCGCACCAGGAACCTGCTGCCCGACCCCTCGCCAACCTTCCGGCGCCCCTCACGGAACTGGTCGGCAGGGACGACGCCGTCCTGAGCGCGCGCAAGCTCCTCGCGGAGGCGCGCCTGGTCACCCTCACCGGGATCGGAGGCGTCGGCAAGACCAGACTCGCGTGCGAGGTCGCCGCGCAGGTCGCGGAGGGTTTCAGCGGTGGAGTGTGGCTGGTCGAGCTGGCGTCCCTGGAGAGGTCGCACCCGTCGGACCAGGAGCCCTCGGCGCTCCCCGTGGCGGAGGTCGTGGCGGACGTGCTCGGCGTCCGCGACGAAGCCTCGGGGCCCGGACCGGTACCGGCGGTGGGCGGTACGCCCCTGATCGAACGCGTTCGCGCGGCCCTCTCCGGCAAGGACGTGCTCCTGGTCCTGGACAACTGTGAGCACGTGGTCGGCGCGGCGGCCGCGCTCAGCGAGACCCTGTTGAGGGCGGCGCCCGGGCTCCGGATCCTGGCGACCAGCCAGGAGCCCCTGGGGATCTCGGGCGAACGGTTGCAGGAGGTCCAGCCGCTGGAGTCGCCCGCGCCCTCGGCCGAGCCGTCCGCCTCGCACCGGTCCGGTGCCGTCCGGCTGTTCGTGGCCAGGGCGTCGGCCGCCACGCCCGGGTTCGCTCTCGACGATGACAACGCCGCGGCCGTGGCCGCGATCTGCCGAAGGCTGGACGGCATCCCCCTGGCCCTGGAACTCGCGGCGACCCGTGTGCGGGCCCTGGGCGTTCACGAACTGGCGGCCCGTCTCGATGACCGGTTCAGCCTGTTGTCCTCCGGCAGACGGGACTCTCCCGAACGACAGAGGACCCTCCAGGCGATGATCGACTGGAGCTGGGAACTTCTCACCGGAGACGAGCGGGCCGTCCTGCGACGCCTCTCGGCAAACGTCGGCGGCTGCACGCTGGCCGCGGCCGAGGAGGTCTGCGCCGGTGACGGTGTGGCGGGCGCGGACGTCGCGGATCTGTTGGCCCGTCTGGTCGACCGCTCACTCGTCGTCGTGGTGACCACCGGGGACACGCCCAGGTACCGGCTGCTGGAGTCCGTGTCGGCGTACTGCGCCGATCGGCTGAGGGACGCGGGGGAGGACCTCTCCACACAACGGAGGTTCGATCTTCACTACGTCGGACTCGCGGAACGGGCCGACCCCCATCTGCGCGGGCACGGTCAACGCCAGTGGCTGCGCAGGATGGACGCGGAGGTCGCCAACCTGCGCGCGGCTCTGGAGAGCACGCTCCAGCGTGGCGAGGCCCGGCTCGCGCTCCGCCTGGTGTGCGCCATGTCCTGGTACTGGGTGCTGCGTGGATGGCTCGGGGAGGGCCGTCGCGCACTGGGCCGGGCACTGGCGACGACGGGTCCCGTGCCCGAGGGCCTCCGGGCCCTGACCCGGATGTGGTGGGCGGCGGTGTCGGCGCTCGCCGGGGACGAGATCGAGACGGACGAGATCCTCGCGCTGCGAACCGAGGCGAACGACCGCGCGCGGGACGACGAGCGTTACCTCGTGTGCTGGTCCCGAGCCGAGTGGCTCCTCGGTTCGGCCATGCCGGAGGCACCGGGAGGACCTCATGGTGAGAGCCTGGTCAACCGATCGTTGGAGACCTTCCGCCTGCTCGGGGACCAGTGGGGGATCGCTGCGGCGTTGAGCACCCGCGCCTGGGACGCGCTGCTGCGCAGTGACTTCACGGCCGTACGGCGCGAGGCAGAGCGGAGCACTGAACTGTTCCGCGAACTCGGGGACCACTGGGGTCTGCTCCAGGCCGCCGACGCTCTCGCGATCCTGGCCCAGATCACGGGCGACTACGACCGCGCGGAGCGTCTGCACAGGGACGGACTGCGGATCGCCGAGGAGCTCGGGCTCCGTGCGGAGGTCTCCTACAAGCTCTCCGGGCTCGGTCGGGTCGCGCTGCTGAACGGGAACCTCGAAGAGGCCGACACCCTCCATCGCAAGGCCATGCGCCTGGCCGCGGACCAGGCGAACAAGGCCCTTGAGCAGTTCGCCGAGCTCGGTCTGGGCATCGGCGCCCGGATGCAGGGGAGACTGGACGCTGCCGAGGCGCACCTGGACCACTGGCTGGACTGGAACCGCCAGGGAAGCTGGGACGCCGGAGTCGCGCTGGTGCTGTCCGAACTCGGCTTCGCGGCCGAGCTGCGCGGCGACGTCCATCGGTCCCGGGACCTGCACACCCGCGGGTACGAGGCGGCCCGTGCCACGGGGGACCCGCGCGCGGTCGCGCGGGCGCTGGAGGGGCTCGCCGGGGCGTGCGCCCTGGCCGAACTCCACGAGCAGGCCGCTCGCCTCCTGGGGGCGGCGGACACGGCGCGCAGGTCCGTGGGCGTGCCGCTGCCCCCGGAGAGCGCGGGGACGTCGACCGGATCGCCGCCGGAGCGCGGGCCGTCCTGGGAGAGGAACGGTTCCGGGCGGAGACGGAACGCGCCGTCGAGTCGGATCCCCGTTCCGTCCTGAGCCTGGTGCATCCGGCGTCCTGACTCCGTGTCCTTTCTGGATCGCGAATGTGGTGAGTGTTCGCGCGGCGCCTCCCAGCGTGTTCGGTAATGCAATTCATTTCTCCCGGCCGGTGTGAATGGCCGAGTTATGCCGCAATGGAAGAGAAGTTCTCGGTGCTGGTAAATGGATAGCGTGGACTCCAGTCGAACCGGAGGCCCGCCTTGCGAATACTATTTCTCACACCACCCCTTCTGAAGTCACACCTGTATGTTCTGGCCCCTCTGGCGTCGGCGCTTCGTACGGCGGGGCACGAGGTGCGAGTGGCCTGCCAACCGGACCTGGTCGAGGACATCGCCCGGTCCGGGCTGACTGCGGTCCCCGTGGGAGAGCCGATGGCCCAGGCCATGGAGGTGACCGCGGCCGCGGAACCCGCCAAGGGGCCGTCGGATCACGCAGGGGGAGCCAACCCGGTCCAGACGGACTACACGCGGGATGATCCCCAGCAGGAACTTGACTACCTCGTCAAGAACCTCCTGAGCCAGCTCTGCCCCGACCGCACCCTGGACGATCTGGTGGCGTTCACCCGTTCCTGGCGCCCCGACCTGGTGGTCTGGGACGCGCTCTGCTACGCCGGTGCCGTCGCGGCGAGGGCCTCCGGAGCCGCCCACGCGCGGATCCTCTTCGGCACGGACGCCTTCGTGCAGTTGCACACGGCCGCTCGCGAACAGCGCGGATCGGACGAGGACGACCCCTTCCGCGTCTGGCTGGAGCCCTGCTGGCGCGGTTCGGATGTGACTACGGCCCGGACATGGTCACCGGGCAGTGGACCATCGACACGATGCCGTCGTGGACGTGGCGTCCGGAGGGCGTCCACTACCTCCCCATGCGCCACCTGGCCTTCAACGGTCCCTCCACGGTTCCCTCCTGGCTCGACGAGGAACCCCGGCGCCCCCGCGTCTGCCTCACCCTCGGAATGTCGCACCGGGAGACCCAGGGGCCGAGGCCTCCGCGTCCGCGCTGCTGGAGGCGGTGGCCGGTCTCGACGTCGAGGTGGTCGCGACGCTGGACGCCGGGCAACTGGAGTCCATGCGCCTGCCCGACAACGTCCGTGCCGTCGAGTTCGTCCCCCTCAACGTGCTTCTCCCGACCTGCTCGGCGATCGTGCACCACGGAGGCTCGGGCACCGTCGCCGCGGCCCTGGAGCACGCCGTGCCGCAACTGATCGTGCCCGCCGTCTACTGGAGTGACAAGTTCTACGGCCCCGTGGCCTCGGCCAACGGACTCGAAGAGCAGGGGGCCGGGATCTACGTGGCCGACTCCGACCGCCTGACCGCGGCCGACCTGCGCGCGCAGCTGGACCGGGTGCTCTCGGAGCCTTCGTTCGAGGAGAACGCACGTCGCCTGAGCGCGGAGGCGCGGGAGGTTCCCACCCCCAACGACCTGGTCCCGTTGCTGGAAGGTCTCACCGGGCGCTTCGCCCGGCCCGCCAGACCGACCAAGGAGAGAACCTCATGAAGGCACTGGTGTTGTCAGGCGGTGCGGGCACCCGCCTGCGGCCGTTCAGCTACTCGATGCCGAAGCAGCTCATCCCCATCGCCAACAAGCCCGTCCTGGCTCACGTGATCGACAACATCCGGAGCGTGGGCGTGACGGAGATCGCGGTCGTCGTGGGCGAGTGGGGTCCGGAGATCATGGCGGAGATCGGTGACGGAACCGACTTCGGAGCCGAGGTCACCTACCTCTACCAGGAGTCCCCCTGGGGCTGGCGCACTGTGTGCGACTCGCGCGCGACTTCCTCGGGGACGACGACTTCCTGATGTATCTCGGGGACAACGTCCTGGCCGACGGCATCGAGGACATGGCGGCGGACTTTCGGGAAGGGCGTCCGGCGGCCCACCTCGCTGTGCAACGGGTTCCCGACCAGCGGGAGTTCGGCACCGCCGAGCTCACGAGTGACGGCTCCGTCAGAAGGCTGGTCGAGAAGCCCCCGAGTTCAGGAGCGGACTGGCACTCATCGGTGTGTACTTCTTCACCTCCGCCGTTCACGAGGGGGTCGACGCGATCGCGCCGAGCGCACGCGGCGAGCTGGAGATCACCGACGCGGTCCAGTGGCTGGTGGACTCCGGGGCCGTGGTCAGGGCGACGGAGTACCGGGGTTACTGGAAGGACACGGGCAGGGCGGAGGACGTGCTCGCCTGCAACCGCCGTCTGCTGGAGGACCTGGCCCCCTCTGTCGAGGGGGAGGTGGACTCCGAGAGCGAACTGCTGGGGAACGTGGTCGTCGGGCCGGGAGCCCGCGTGGTGCGTTCCCGGGTGGAGGGGCCGGTCATCGTCGGTGCGGGCAGCCTGGTCACGGACAGCCGCATCGGACCCCACGCCTCCATCGGACGCGACTGTTTCCTGGACCGCACCGAACTGTCCAACTCGATCGTTCTCGACGGGGCCTCCATCTCGTCCATCCCCGGCCTGAGCGGATCCCTGATCGGTCGATCCGCCAGCGTCGGACTCGGTCGGGCGGAGTCACACCACAGCCTGGTGGTCGGCGACCACGTGCGAATCGAGATGACGGCATGAGGATCCTCGTCACCGGGGGCGCCGGCTTCATCGGCTCCCACTACGTCCGCACCATGCTCGACGGGGGCTACCCCGGGTACGAACAGGCCCAGGTCACCGTCGTTGACAAGCTTACCTATGCGGGAAACCGCGAGAACCTCCCGGCGACCCACCCCCGCCTCGTCTTCGTTCGGGGCAACATCACGGACCGGTCGCTGCTCCGCGAGCTGCTGCCCGGACACGACGCCGTCGTGCACTTCGCGGCCGAGTCCCACGTCGATCGCTCACTCGAGTCGGCGGACGAGTTCATCCGGACGAACGCGGTCGGGACACAGGTCCTCCTGGACACCTCCCGCGAGACCAGGATCGAGCGTTTCGTCCAGGTCTCCACCGACGAGGTCTACGGATCCATCGACCACGGGTCCTGGGACGAGCACTGTCCACTGTTGCCCAACTCCCCTACGCCGCCTCCAAGGCCGCCGCCGACCTCATCGCCCGGTCGTACTGGCACACGCACGGGCTGGACCTGTCCATCACCCGGTGCACCAACAACTACGGGCCCCACCAGCACCCGGAGAAGTTCGTCGCCCTGTTCGCCACGAACCTCCTGGAGGGGAAACCGGTGCCGGTGTACGGGGACGGTGCGAACCGGCGCGAATGGCTGCACGTGGACGACCACTGCCGCGCCGTTCAGCTCGTCCTCGTGGGTGGCCGGTCGGGCGAGGTCTACAACGTGGGTGGCGGGGACGAGCGCACCAACATCTCCGTCGCGGAGCGCCTGGTCGAACTGTGCGGAGCCGACCGCTCCCTCATCCGCCACGTCGCGGATCGCAAGGGGCACGACCGGCGCTACGCTCTCGACGACCGAAAGATCCGCGAGGAACTGGGCTACTCGCCCCTGACGGACTTCGACAGCGGCCTGGCCGCGACCGTGGCCTGGTACCGGGAGAACCCGGGCTGGTGGAAACCGAGCAAGGGCCTGTGATGACGGGGACGGACGACGGGGAGCGGGCCGGAGCGAGCAGCGACGTGGTGCGGGGCCCCGCTTTGCGGGGACGGGAGCGGACATGGCCACGGACGACGTGCCGGACTGGCTGGAGGAGCGGCGACGGGCGCACCGGTTCCGGGTGAGGCGCATCCCCTTCGACCAGCTGGACGGCTGGTCCTTCACCGCGGACACGGGGAACCTGGTGCACCGGACCGGTCGGTTCTTCAGTGTCGAGGGCATGCACGCCGTGGTCGGTGGACACGGGGGCCTGGAGTGGCGACAGCCGATCATCGTCCAGCCCGAGGTCGGCGTCCTCGGCCTGCTGCGCAAGCGGTTCGACGGAGTACCCCATTACCTCGTGCAGGCCAAGATGGAACCGGGGAACGTCAACACGATCCAGCTCTCGCCGACGGTGCAGGCCACCCACAGCAACTTCACCAAGGCGCACGGGGGTCGTCGGTGCCCTACCTCGACCACTTCCTGGGTACAACCGGCGCACGCGTGCTGGTCGACGTCCTGCAGTCGGAGCAGGGGTCCTGGTTCTACCGCAAGTCCAACCGCAATATGGTCGTGGAGGTGGACGGGGAGGTCGAGCCGCACGAGGACTTCCGCTGGCTGACCGCCGACCAGCTCGGCGAGCTCCTGCGCCGGGACGACACCGTCAACATGGACACCCGGACGGTCCTGGCCTGTGCCCCCGGTCCCGACGACGGGGGCTCCCACACCGGTATGGAGTTGCTGTCCTGGCTCACCGCCGAGCGCCTCCGCCGCGACGTCCGGAGTCGCCGAATCCCCTTGACGGAGGTGGAGGGCTGGGTCCGCGGGGACGACACGATTGACCATGCCAGCGGCCGCTACTTCAGAGTGGCGGCGGTGCGGGTCGAGGCCGGGAGCCGTGAGGTGGGCGGCTGGAGCCAGCCGCTCGTGGAACCGGTCGGTCTCGGGGTCGTCGCCTTCCTGGTCCGGCGCTTCGACGGGGTGCCGCACGTCCTGGCGCACGCCCGGGGCGAGGGCGGACTGGCCACCGCGACTGAGCTCGCTCCCACGGTCCAGTACACCCCCTGAACTACGAGGGCCACCTCGTGGAGCGTCCGCCCTTCCTCGACGCCGTGCTCTCGGCCGCGCCCGAGGACGTCGTCTACGACACCGTGCACTCGGAGGAGGGGGCCGGTTCCTCAACGCCCGGAACCGCTACCTCTTCGTGGAGACCGAGGAGCACCGGTGCCCGCCTCCCGGCTACCGCTGGTGCACGCCCGGGCAGCTGCGGTTCCTGGTGGGCCACAGCCACCAGGTCAACGTCCAGGCGCGTACCCTCCTGGCGGTCCTGGGCACCGGTGCCGTCGTGCTGTGAGGCGGGAGGTCGGGTTCACAGGTGCTTCAGTACGTCCCGGATCTCCGTGATCACCCTGTCCTGGGTCTCGCGCGGCAGCGACGGGTACATGGGGAGCGAGAAGATCTGCTCGGCCAACTCCTCCGTCACCGGCAGGGACCCCTTCGGGTAACCCAGGTGGGAGAACCCGCTCATCGTGTGCACCGGCCAGGGATAACTGATGTTGAGTTCGATACCGCGGTCCCTCAGCCGCGCCATGATCTCCTCGCGCCTGGGATGCCGCACCACGTAGACGTAGTAGACGTGGTCGTTGCCCGGAGCCGTTGTCGGCAGGGTCAGTCCGCTGTCCGCCAGCCCCTCCTCGTAGCGGCGGGCCACCACACGGCGGTCGGCCACGTACTGGTCGAGTCGTCCGAGCTTGCGCCGCAGGATCTCCGCCTGCACCTCGTCCAGTCTGCTGTTGTGGCCGGGAACGTCGACCACGTAGTACTGCTCCTCCATCCCGTAGTACCGCAGACGCCGCAGCTTCCTCGCGACGTCGTCGTGGGAGGTGGTCGTGGCGCCACCGTCGCCATAGGCGCCGAGCACCTTGGTGGGATAGAAGGAGAAGGCGGCGGCGTCGCCCGTGGTCCCGGCGAGCCCGTCCCGACCGCGAGCGCCGTGGGCCTGGGCACAGTCCTCCAGGACGCGCAGGTCCCGCTCGGCCGCCAGCTCCCGCAGCGGACGTGTGTCCACACACTGCCCGTACAGGTGGACGGGCAGCAGGCAGCGGGTCCGCTCGGTGACCGCCGCGGCGACCTGGTCCGTGTCCATGAGGTAGGTGTCGGGGTCCACGTCGACGAAGACCGGCGTGGCGCCGACGGCGTCGATGGCCACGATCGTCGGAGCCGCCGTGTTCGACACGGTGATCACCTCGTCGCCGGGGCCCACCCCCAGGGCCTGGAGCCCCAGTTTGACCGCGTTGGTGCCGTTGTCCACTCCTACGCAGTGGTCCACTCCGTGGAAGGCGGCGAACTCCTCCTCGAAGCCACGGACACTCTCGCCCAGAACGAGGCGGCCGGATTCGAAGACGGTCCGAACGGAATCCAGGATCTCCTCGCTCTCCTCTTGGTACTCCCGGAGATAGTCCCAGACGCGAATGGTCATCGTGTTCGGCTCCTCTTGTTCAATTACCCGCCATTGTGGCAGGAATGACCGGGCCGACTCTATCCATTCCTTGGCGCCCCTTCTTCTTCTGTGGTGCTGGGGTTCGGTTTCGCGCGGTGGCACGGCGTTCACTCGTTGTGAATGACGGTTGCGGGAACCGCTGACTGAGCAATCGAGGAGAACCCGGGTAACCCCCGATCGTGCACAGTGGTGAGTCGAGTCGGTCGAGATTCCGACCGACTCATTCGACAGGGTCCGTCGGCGGTGATCCGCGGACGCGCAGGGCCCGGAGCCCCGCTCGCCTCTCCGGCGCGGTGGCGGAACAGACCGTCCCCGTTCGGGTACGGACTGAGGAGACAGCGATGAACCGTACGTACGGTCCGAGCCGTCAGTGGCTCGACATCGGGGAGAAGCAGATCACCCGAGATGCGATCGGCGATCTGTCGGACTTCAAGTCCAGCGGGGTCAATCACAAGCTGGCTTTGTGGGATCCCCGTACCAACGGCGTCCGATATCTCAAGACGCTGATCCACGAACTCGCCTCCGGGCTCTCGCCCGACAACTGGGGCCGACTGCGCAGAACGGCGCACAGGGACTTCGGCAACCCGATCACGGTGCGGTACGAGGGCGAGAGCATCTGCCTGGACTACCTGCAGTCGGTCCTCGAACTGGAGTTCATCTCCGGTCACGTGGACCTCGACGGAGCCCACGTCCTGGAGATCGGCGCGGGCTACGGACGCCTGTGCCACACCGTGATGTCCAACCACGACGTCGCTTCCTACTCGATCCTCGACCTGGAGAGCACCCTCGAGGTGTCACGTGGGTACCTCGCCGAGGTCCTGGACGAGGCGACCGCCGCGAAGGTCACCTTCCTCTCCGCCGAGAGGTTCGAGGGCCCGGCCGACCTCCCCGCCTTCGACCTCTGCGTCAACATCGACTCCTTCACCGAGATGGACCCCGCGGTGGTGGACAGCTACCTGGCCCTCATCGACGAGAGGTCCGGCCACTTCTACACCAAGAACCCGGTCGGGAAGTACCTGGAGAAGGCACTGGACGACCACTCCCAGGGCGAGGAGGTCGTACGTCTCGCGCTGGAGACGGGGCCGCTGAGGGACGTCCTCGACATCCACGACACCGACCAGGTCCGGGCGCACGCGAAGCGGTTCGTCGAGGCCTATCGGCCCGGCACGGACTGGGAGTGCGTCGCCGACGGGTGGGCCAGGCCGTGGAGCTTCTTCTGGCAGGCCCTGTACCGGCGGGAACTCGCTCCGACCGGGACGGGATCGGGCCGCCGGAGCGTCGACACACCCGTCCCGGACATGGCCGCACCCACAGACGAAGGCGGAAACCGTTGAGAGTCCTGATCGCCGCGTACTCGGAGAAAACGCACTTCTACAACCTCGTCCCCATTGCCTGGGCACTGCGCACCGCGGGGCACGAGGTGCGGGTCGTCAGCCAGCCCTCCCTCACGAGCACGATCGTCGAGGCGGGGTTGACGGCGGTGGCGGTCGGACGGGACCACTCCTTCATGGAGGTCATGGAGAGCAAGGAGGAGGACGAGGGATGGGCCGACCGGGTCACGTCGGTGATGACCGACCCGGAGAACACCGACTGGGAGGGTCTGTACGACTTCTTCGAGGACGCCACCGTCAACTCCTTCCGGACCTTCAACGACGGCTGGGTGGACGAACTGGTCGAGTACGCCCGTGAATGGCGGCCGGACCTGGTCCTCTGGGAGGCGTTCACCTTCGCCGGAGCGGTGGCGGCGCGGGTCGTCGGCGCCGCGCACGTGCGCGTGCTGTGGGGAGCGGACGTGCTGACCCGGGCCAGGCACCGCTTCGTGTCCCTGCTGGAGAAGCGGTCGCCCGAGGATCGATCCGACCCTCTGGGGGAGTGGCTGGGCGAGATCCTGGGCCGCTACGGTCACACCTTCGACGAAGAGATCGTGACCGGTCAGAGGGTGCTGGACCAGGCGCCGACCAGTATGCGGCTACCGGACCAGGCGCACACCGTCCCGGTTCGCTACGTTCCCTACAACGGGCCGGCCGAGGTGCCCTCCTGGCTCCTCGAACCCCCGCGGAAGCCACGCGTGTGCGTGACCGCGGGCATGTCCATGCGGAACTTCTTCGGCTTCGACATGATCCCGCTCGAGATCCTCCAGCCCTTCGCCGACCTCGACGTGGAGGTCGTCGCGACCCTCGTTCCCGGTGAGGGTGGTGTACCCGACCTGCCACCCAACGTGCGCCTGGTCGACTTCGTCCCCATGAACGCGCTCCTGCCCACTTGCTCGGCCGTGGTGCACATCGGCGGGGCCGGGGTGGTCTCCACCGCGCTGTTGCACGGGGTGCCGCAGCTGACCCTGGTCCCCGGGCTGTGGGACACCGTCGTGCGGGCCAGAGCCCTGCGGGACAACGGTGCCGGTCTCCTGCTGATGCCGGGTGAGGACAGCCCGGAGGCGGTCCGCGACAACGTGCGCCGACTGGTCGAGGAACCGTCCTTCCGGGAGGCCGCCGAGCTGCTGCGTCAGGAGGTCCTCTCCCAACCGACCCCCAACGACGTGGTTCCGCTCCTTGAGGAACTGTGCGGTCACCGCGGAACCCCTCGCTGAGAACGGAGACGGAACGTGTACGGAGCTGAGTTCACCCGGGTGTCCGACCTGATCTACCGGAGCCGGGGGAAGGACTACCGGGCCGAGGCCGAGAACGTCGGCCGGATGGTACGCGAGAAGAGGCCGGACGCGGTCTCCCTCCTCGACGTCGGCTGCGGTACCGGGGCCCATCTGGAGGTGTTCGGGGAGTCCTTCGCGGACGTCGCGGGACTGGACCTCTCCGAGGACATGCTCGACGTCGCCCGGACCAAGGACCTGCGCGCGACCCTCCACGCGGGGGACATGTGCGACTTCTCGCTCGGCAGGCGCTTCGACGTGATCACCTGCATGTTCGGGTCGATCGGCCACGCCGGGTCCTACGGTCGGCTGCGGGACGCGCTGCGCGGGTTCGCCCGACACCTGAACCCCGGAGGGGTGGCCGCGGTGGACCCCTGGTGGTTCCCTGAGACCTTCCTGGACGGTTACGTCTCCGCCGACGTCGTGACCGAGGGGGACCGGTCGCTGGCCAGGGTCTCCCACTCGGTCCGAGTCGGAGACAGCTCGAAGATGGAGGTGCACTACACCA
Organism: Nocardiopsis eucommiae; assembly: GCA_018388625.1. Taxonomy (GTDB): domain Bacteria; phylum Actinomycetota; class Actinomycetes; order Streptosporangiales; family Streptosporangiaceae; genus Nocardiopsis; species Nocardiopsis eucommiae. The sequence goes on from CP074402.1 coordinate 1,684,450, forward strand.
CCGCGGATCCCACGTCGGGTATCCACCACTTCACCGAGACCTACGTGGCCCGGCTGTTCACCCGGGAGCAGTACGAGACCGCCTTCTCGGAGGTGGGGTTCGAGGTCGAGTACGTACCCGGGATCCACCGTGGTCGGGGCCTCTTCCTGGCCGAACTCCGTTGAGCACGAGCTCCATGCTCCGAGAGGACCAACGATCGACGCGAAGGGCGGGACGAACGTGACCGAGGCCGAGACGACGGGAACACCGGCGCGACCCGACACGGGAACCGGAGGGACCATGAGCGCCCGCGCCCTCAGGGTCGACGGCGCCTTCGAGTTCACTCCCAGGGTGTTTCCCGACGACCGGGGGTCCTTCATGGCCCCCTTCCAGGAACCGGTGTTCGAGAGAACCCTCGGTCACCCGCTGTTCCCCGTGGCGCAGGCGAACCTCAGCACCTCCCGACGCGGGGTGGTGCGTGGCGTGCACTACACGGTGACCCCGCCCGGGACGGCCAAGTACGTCCACTGCCCGAGCGGGAGGGCGATCGACATCGTGGTCGACATCCGGGTCGGTTCGCCGACCTTCGGCCAGTGGGACAGCGTGCTGCTCGACCAGCGGGAGCACCGCGCCGTGTACCTTCCGGTGGGCGTCGGCCACGCGTTCGTCTCCCTGGAGGACGGGACCGCCATGTCCTACCTGATATCCACGCCGTACACGGCCGAGCACGAACTGGCGCTCTCGGCACTGGACCCGGCGCTGGGCCTGCCCGTCCCGGACGACATCGTGCCCCTGCTCTCCCCTCGCGACGAGGTCGCGCCGACACTGGCGACGGCCGAGGCACGGGGCATGCTCCCCACCTACGCCGAGTGCCGACGCGTCGAGGAGGAGATGTGGAGCTGACCGACCCCGACCCGTTGGTCGTCGTCCTCGGAGCCTCGGGCTTCATCGGATCCGTGGTCACCCGGCAGTTGGCCCGGCGGCCGGTCCGACTCAGGCTCGTGGCTCGGGGCCCGGTTCCGCGACCCCGTGACGCGCGCGCCGACATCGAAGTGCGCAACACCGACCTCATGGAGGACGGTGCGCTCGACCTCGCCGTCGCGGGCGCCGACGCGGTCGTGCACCTCGTCGCCCGCATCGACGGTGCGGCGTCCTGGAGGGCGGCCGACGGTGACAGCGAGGCGGAGCGGGTGAACGTGGGCCTGACCCACCGCCTGGTCGACGCTTTGGAGGCCCGCCGGTCTCCCGGTTCACCGCCGACGGTCGTCTTCGCGGGAACCACGACCCAGGTGGGCCTGCCCGAACGGGAGCGGATCGACGGGAGCGAGACCGACCGGCCGCGGAGCACCTACGACCGTCACAAGTGCGCGGCGGAGCAGGCGCTGAAGATCGCGACCGAGGAGGGAAGGGTCCGGGGGTCTCCCTGCGACTGCCGACGGTGTTCGGCCACGGTCCGCACACCACCGCCCGGGACCGGGGCGTGGTCGCGACCATGGTCAGGCGGGCTCTGGCGGGGGAACCGCTCACGATGTGGAACGACGGCTCCGTCACCCGCGACTTCGTCTACGTGGAGGACGCGGCGCGGGCGTTCGCCCTCGCTCTGGACCACGCCGAGGCGCTCGCGGGCGGGCACTGGCTGGTGGGGACCGGGAGGGGCGTCCGGCTCGGTGACGCGTTCTCCGACATCGCGCGGCTGGTCTCGGAGCGCGTCGGTGAACCACCGGTCCCCGTCGTCTCCGTCGACCCGCCCGACCAGGCCGAGGCGACGGACTTCCGGAGCGTGGAGATCGACCCGTCGAGGTTCCACGGCGTTACCGGGTGGCGGGACCTGGTCCCGTGGGAGGAAGCGGTGCGGCTCACGGTGGACGGGATCACGGGCGGGGCCGGTCGGTGAGACCCCGCCCGTGACGGACCCCTGGTTCCGGCCTACTCCTGGGCCGGGGCCGGGGGTCTCGTCCCCGCCCCTCCGGCGGCCGGTGCCGGGGTCTCCGCCCGGCCACCGCGAAGCACGCGCAGGACGGTGCCGACGCCCATCAGCCTCTCGGGCGGATCGACCAGACCGGCCACGCGCATGAACGCCCTGGTGAGCTGTGGGTCCCTGCTCGCCGCGCGGTGGAGCCTCCTGATGTAGGAGTTGGCCACCCGTACCTTGAACGGCCGCGCCCCTCGACCTCGGGATAGCCGAGATCACCTCCTGCCGACGACTCCCAGGGCACGTCGATCACGGCGCTGACGTCCTTCAGGAAGTCGAGCGGATCGGGGTTTCGCCCCGACCGCAGGTGCTCGCGCAGCGTCAGGGCTTCGAGAGCGGCCACCGTCATGCCCTGGCCGTAGACGGGGTTGAAACTGCAGACGGCGTCGCCCAGGACCAGCAGGCGTTCCGGGAAGCTGTCCAGGGTCTCGTAGCGGCGCCGGACACTGGCCGGGTACCGGAACGACACCGGATCGTCCAGGGGTTCCGCGTCACGGATCACGTCGTGGATGTCCGGTACCGGCAGTGAGCGCACGAAGTCGAGGAACCCCTCGGGGTCGGTCGGGGCGCTGTCCCCCAGTACGCCGGTGAGCGACAGGACGCAGCGACCGTCCTCGATCCGCGAGAAGAACGCCCCGCGCGGATGGGAGGGGAGGAGACCGGATTGATCGACAGGTCGCCGTCGAGGACCGCTTCGTCGGGCAGCCGGTAGTGGCGGGTGGTGTAGGTCAGATCGATCCTGATCCGGTCCTCGTGAGGGCGTCGGTACCCCAGTTCCTCCAACCACACGGGTGTCCTCGAACCCCGGCCCGTGGCGTCCACCACCAGGTCCGCCTCCAGGTCCTCCTCACGGCCCTCTCCGGACCGAAGGTGCGTCCTGACACCGGTCACCCGGCGGCCGTCCGACGACGTGAGTGGGCGGACGACGTCGCGTTCGTCCATGATGCGCACGTTCGGCAGGGACCGTACTCGCTCCCGCACCCGGTTCTCCAGGACGGGGCGGGCGGCCGACACGCACACCAGGCCGGTGCTCGCGGGAAGCAGACGCCGCCCGTTGAAGTACCAGCGGAGTTCGCCGAGGTCCCCGGTCGGGACCCCGGAACTCGTCATCTCGGCGGTGAAGCCGGGGAACAGCTCCTCCAGGATCTGCTGTCCCCGGGCGAGGAGCCCGTGGACGTGCCGCCCCTGGGGTACTCCGCGGCGGGCGCCGGTGACACCGGTGAGGGGATCCCGGTCGACGAGCAGTACCTCCTCGTAGGACTCCGAGAGTACCCGGGCGGCGAGCAGTCCGGCCATGCTCGCGCCCAGGACGACGGCGCGGTCTCCGACTGGGCTGTTCATCCCTCCCACCCCTTCGAGTGGGTGCGGCGGGTTGTGGTGACGGTGGGGGTCGAGGTCATGCCCTCTCCTCTGCGGTGTACGGGCGCGGTGTGGACGGAGGACGGCCGTGAACGGGAACGTTCCGCCTCGGTGCCCGGAACCCGGACGCAATCCGAACCGGGGACTCCGGCGCGTGAATTCGCGGACCCCGGATGAGAACGGTCACGGGTGGGCAATGCCCCAACGATCATCGCATTTCTGCGGGATTCCTCATCTCTTCCATTGCGATGTTGCGGAGACCTCGGGGCGACGAGTTCGGAGGTCTTCGCATCGTTCTCCGGATGACCGCAACAATGAATATGGAGTTTCGGCGTCCGGCTTTTGAGGATTGGTCCGTGGGAAGTCCAGTAATTATCTCCCCGGAACCAAGGAGCCCCGATGCGGCTGATGTATCGCGTGGCGACGATCGCGCTCGCCCTCGCACTGATGGGTGCGGTCGGTGTCATGACCATCCGACCCTCACTGGGCGAGTCCGACCAGTCCGATCGCGCGGCCCCGTTCGCCTTCGAGACGCTCGCCCTCAACTCCGAACCACCGGACGCCCGGTTCGAGCGGGACGTGGCACCCGACCTCGAACACTTCAAGGGGTGGATCTCCGCGGTGGGTGCGGGCGCCACCCTGCTGGACCTTCGCGGCCTCGGCAAGTCCGGGGACGTCTGCCTGGTCGACCCCCGGGACGACAGCGTCACCCTGCGCAACGCGCCCGGGAGCGGCGAGGACGACTACCCGGTCGTCGAACTCCTGCCGGAGGGCCTGCCCTACGACGACACCATGGCCCCCATGGGCTGTGTCCCCGCTGACCTGGACGAGGACGGAGACCTCGACGTCATCGTCTACTACTGGGGCCGCTCCCCGGTCCTGTTCATGAACACGGCCGGTCCGGAGGCCGTCCCCTCGGCGGAGAACTTCACCGCGCACGAGCTGGTGGAACCGATGCAGGTCTGGAACACGACCTCGCTCAACGTCGCGGACGTGGACGGCTCCGGCAGCCTCGACATCCTGGTCGGCAACTACTTCCCCGACGGCGCGCGCGTGCTGGACCCCGACGCGGACGACGAGACGCGCATGGAGATGCAGCAGAGTATGGGCCTGGCCACCAACGGTGGTCGCAACCGGTTGCTGCTCACCGAACCCACCGGAGAGGCGGACGCGCCGCCCTCGATCTCCGACGCGAGCACCGCGATCCCGGAGCAGGCGACGACCGCCTGGACCCTGGCGATCGGCTTCCAGGACCTCACCGGGAACGGCGTCCCCGACGTCTACCTGGGCAACGACTTCGGCAACGACAGCCTTCTCGTCAACCACTCGACCCCCGGTGACGTACGGCTGGAACTGCTCAAGGGCGACCGGGACATGACCACGCCCAAGTCGCAGGTCATGGGGAACGGGTCGTTCAAGGGCATGGGCGTGGCCTTCACCTACGAGGACGACGCCGAACTGCCGATGATCGTGGTCAGCAACATCACCAGCCCCTACGCGCTGCACGAGAGCAACTTCGCGTTCGTTCCCGACGGTGACGGGGCGGACCTCCTCGACGGCAGCGTCCCCTACAGCGAGAGCAGCGAACAACTGGGGCTGGCCCGCAGCGGCTGGTCGTGGGACGTCAAGGCGGGTGACTTCGACAACGACGGCACCGACGAGCTCTTCCAGGCCACCGGCTTCCTCAAGGGGAGACCAAGCGCTGGCCGGAGCTCCAGGAGATCGCCATGGGCAACGACCAGCTGCTCAAGCACCCCGCCTTCTGGCCCAACTTCGCCGAGGGCGACGACATCTCCGGGTACGAGACCAACCCGTTCTGGGTCCGCGGCGACGACGGCACCTACGCGGACCTCGCCGAGGCCGTGGGGATCTCCGAGTACGACGTCACGCGGGCCTTCGCCTTCGGTGACGTGAACGGCGACGGCCTGCTGGACGTGGTGGTCGCCAACCAGTGGGAGGACTCACGGTTGCTGTTGAACCAGGCCCCCGACGCCTCCCCCGGCGTGGTGCTGCGGCTCGTGCGTCCTGGGGCGGGTGGCGACGACGCCCTCACCCCGGCGTTGGGCGCCTCCGTGAGCGTGCGGGCGGACGGCCACCCCTCTCAGACCCGGGAGCTCCACCCCGCCAACGGGCACGTGGGGGTCTCCGACTCCATCGTCCACCTGGCCGCGCCCTCGGGGACCTGCCGGTCACCGTCTCCTGGCGGGACGGCGGGGGCGACACGCACAGCACCGAACTGACAGTGGAACCGGGGACTCACACGGTCCTCCTCGACGACGACGGAACGGCGGAGATCCGATGACGGTCACCAGATCCGACGGCGACGCGGCCACCGAGCCCGCGGCGGCCTCCCAGGGGACCGCCACGGACGAGGGCCCCCGGAACGCGGCTCCCCCGGTGTGGACCGGCGGCTGAAGGCCCTGCGGATGTTCGCCACCTCCATCACCGTGTTCACCGTGGTGGGACACATCTTCCTCGGCTTCGAGCAGTCCCCCGTCACACCCATCGTGGCGGTCCTGTTCGGATACGCGCTCGACATGGTCCTGGAGACCATGGACGCCCGGGCCGAGGGGCGGGAGCCCGGTTACGCGGGCGGTCTCGGGAGGATGGTCGACTACCTGCTGCCCACCCACATCGCGGGTCTGGCCTGCGCGATGCTCCTGTGGGGCAACACCTCGCTCTGGCCGTACCTGTTCGCGGTCGCCGTCGCGGTGAGCAGCAAGTACCTGTTCCGGCTCCGGGTCGCGGGCCGCAAGCGGCACTTCCTGAACCCCTCCAACTTCGGGATCGCGGTGACGCTGATCATCTTCCCGTGGGTGGGGATCGCGCCGCCGTACCACTTCACCAACAACACCTACGGCACCGTGGACTGGCTGATCCCGCTGGGGATCCTCATGGCCGGCACCATGCTCAACGTCAACCTGACCAAACGGTGGCCCCTGATCCTCGCCTGGGTGGGCGGGTTCGCCCTCCAGGCGGTACTGCGCTGGCTCGTCCTCGACCACATGCTCCTGGCCGCGCTGATGCCGATGACCGGCGTCGCCTTCATCCTGTTCACCAACTACATGATCACGGACCCGGGAACCACGCCATCGAAGCCGCGCAACCAGATGGTGTTCGGGTTCACCACGGCGATGGTCTACGGCCTCCTCGTCAGCTTCAACATCGTGTTCGGTCTCTTCTTCGCACTGGTCATCACCTGCGTGCTCCGTGGTCTCGTCCTGGTCGGCTCCCCACTCCTGACCGCGAGACGGACGGAACCCCACCCCAGGGAGTCCACATGAACGACCACCCGCCCACGACCACTCCCACGACCTCTGATCCCGCCGAGCAGCCCCCGACCGCACCGGCTCCCGCGCGGCGCTCCGTGCTGGCCGACCGGTACCACCGGAGCATGGACGTGCTGAACGTCGACCGGCACCGGTTGTGCCTCCAGCTGTACCTGGTCATCGTCATCGCCCACTGGGCCGAGCACATCGTCCAGGCCGTCCAGATCTACGTGTTCGACTGGCCGATCGAGGAGGCCCGGGGCGTCCTGGGCATCCCCTTCCCCTGGCTGGTCACCTCCGAGTGGATGCACTACGGATACGCGCTGATCATGCTCATCGGGCTCCTGCTCCTGCTGCCCGGATTCACCGGCAGGTCGAGGACCTGGTGGACGATCTCGCTCCTCATCCAGGTCTGGCACCACTTCGAGCACCTGATCCTGCTCGTCCAGGCCAGCAACGGAGTCAACCTCGGCGGGGGCGACGCTCCCAGCAGCCTCATCCAGTTGCTGATCCCGAGGGTGGAGCTGCACCTGTTCTACAACACGATCGTGTTCGTCCCGATGGTCGTGGCGATGTACCTGCACGCACGGCCGAACGCGGTCGAGCGGGAGACGACGCAGTGCGCGTGCGCCGGTGAGCCGTCCAGGTCGGACCGGTGATCGCGGGGCGGCGCCGGATCTCGGCGTTCGACGTGGTCCTGCTGTTGGTCGCCGCCCTGATCGTCTACATGGGGGCCTCCAACGTCGATCGCAGCCTGCGCGCCGCCCGGGCGGACGGGGCCCCCGGCACCTTCAGTGCCACCAGGCTGGACTGTGTCCAGCATCCGGGGCACGAGTCCTGCAACTGTTTCGGAACCTACGCGCCCGATTCGGGCGACCCGGTCCGTTCCGACGTCTACCTCTACGGAGGGAACCGGGAGACCTGTCAGGTGGGCGGGGAGACCGCGGCCGTGGACGTGGGCTCCGCCACCCGGGTGTACGGGCCGGACGGGTCGAACGAGTGGATCATGACCGCTGGTCTGATCCTGTTCGGTCTTGGGCTCGGCGGCTGGAGCCTCCGGTCGTGGTGGGTCCGCCCGAGACCGGTGGACTGAGGCCGAACCCGTGAAGGAGGGAGCGGGCTCCCGTGAGGACCCGCTCCCTCCGCCGTGCGTTCGTTCAGCAGGGGCGCGGTCCCATGGCCCCGTGGCGGACACCGGGGCCGGGGGTCAGGGGTGGCGGCGTCGACTCCGTCGGCCGGTTCTTCCGAGGATCGGCCGGACCTCCCGACGAGCTCGGCGTAGCGGTCGCTCACCGCGCGGATCCCCTGTTCGAGGGCGTGGAGGTCCTCGATGCTCAGCCCCAGGAGCACGCTGTCGTGGAACTCCGGACGTTCCATCACCAGGCGGCGGGCGAGCGCGGAGCCGTCGGCGGTGGCGTGGACGCGGCGGACGCGGTGGTCGTCCGGGTCCTCGGAGCGTGTGGCCATGCCCTGGGACACGAGCCGGTCGACCAGGCCCGACATGGTGGCCATCGACACGCCGAAGGACTCGGCCAGGCCCCGTCCGGTCGCCCCCTCGCGTGTGGTGACCAGGACCATCAGGACCTTGAGCTGCTGGATCGTCAGATCCATGGCGAGCAGGTGCTGGACCTGCGCGGGAAGCGAGGCCCGCTCCATGTCGGCGGTCAGGGTCCTGATCTCGCGCACGACGCGTGTGCGTTCTCCCTGCTCCGTGGCGTCTGGTCCCATGCGAACAGGATAGCTCCGCCCGTCGGGCACGTGGTTGACGCAAATACTTAGCCTGATGCTAACCTTTTTCCCCGGAGGTGCGCCGCCTCCCGTGGACCCGCGTGCCTGTCCGGCGCGGGTCACGTCCCCCGTTCCGGTCGCCCCCGCCGGTTCGGCGCCCGCGCCCCCGCGAACCACACCGGCGAGAAGTTGGGAAGCCCCATGGGCACAGCACCAGACACGCGCACGGCGATCGAGGCCGACGAGGCGGAACTCGACATCCAGGGTCTGCGGGCTCGCTACGCGAGGGAACGGGAACGCCGGGTCCGGCCCGACGGCGCGTCCCAGTACCGATCCGCCTCGGGCGCCTTCGGCTACTACGCGAAGGACCCCTACACGCCCCGCACGGAGCGCGAACCGCTCACCGACACCGTGGAGGTGCTGGTGGTCGGCGGCGGTTTCGGCGGCCTCGTGACCGGGGCTCGGCTGCGTCAGGCCGGGGTCGAGTCGATCAGGATGATGGACGAGGCCGGCGACTTCGGCGGCACCTGGTACTGGAACCGCTATCCGGGCATCCACTGCGACATCGAGTCCTACTCCTACATGCCCCTGCTGGAGGAGGTCGGCCACGTGCCCCGGTGGCGCTACGCCCCGGGGAGGAGATCCGTCAGCACGCCGTCGCCGTGGCCGAGACCTTCGACCTCTACCGCGACGCCGTGTTCCAGACCAGGGCCACCGCCCTCACGTGGGACGAGCGGACCGACGAGTGGGTGGTCGAGACGGACCGGGGCGACCGGATCCGCGCCCGGTTCGTCATCACCTCCTCCGGGACCCTCACCCAGCCCAAGCTCCCCGGCATCCCCGGGATCGAGACCTTCCGCGGGCACACCTTCCACACCAGCCGCTGGGACTACGAGTACACCGGCGGCGACCAGAACGGCGGCCTCACCGGCCTCTCCGACAAGCGCGTGGCGGTCGTCGGCACCGGGGCCACCGGTGTGCAGGTGATCCCGCACCTGGGCCGCGACGCGGAGCACCTCTACGTGTTCCAGCGGACGCCCTCCTCGGTGGACGTCCGCGACAACCGTCCCACCGACCCCGCGTGGGCCGCCTCCCTGAAGCCGGGCTGGCAGCGGGAGCGCATGGAGAACTTCCTCGCCCTCGTCTCCGGTGAGCCGGTGGACACGGACCTGACCCGGGACGGCTGGACCTCGACGGCGCGCCTGCAACGGAAGCTGACCACCGGCGCGCTCGACACCAGCGTGCCCCCGGAGGAGCGCGAACGGATCGAGGAGCTGGCGGACGCCCAGAAGATGAACCAGATCCGGGCGCGCGTGGACCAGGTCGTGGATGACCCCGAGACGGCGGAGCTGCTCAAACCCTGGTACCGCTACATGTGCAAGCGGCCCTGCTTCAGCGACCACTACCTCCAGACCTTCAACCGGTCCGACGTCACGCTCGTCGACACCGCCGACCACGGCGGGATCACCCGCATGACCGAGGACGCGATCGTCGTGGGCGACGTCGAGTACCCGGTGGACTGCGTCGTCTTCGCGACCGGCTTCGACGTCGGCGTCTCCGGAGTGGTGTCGGGGACCCTCCCGGTCCGGGGCCGTGGCGGGCGCACGCTGCTCGAGTCCTGGAGCCGGGGCCCGAGGACCCTGCACGGCTTCTACAGCGACGGCTTCCCCAACCTCCTCCACCTGGGGCCCCTCCAGAACGCCACGTCGGTGAACTTCGCGCACGTCCTGCTGGAACAGGCCGGACACATCGCCTCGGTCATCGCGGAGGGGCTCAGGACCGGCGCCCGCGTGGTCGAGCCGCGCCCGGACGCGGTGGACGACTGGGCGCGTGTCATCCGCGAGAACGCCCTCGACACCGTCGACTTCCAACGCGAGTGCACCCCCGGCTACTACAACCGTGAGGGCGCCGGCGACGCCGGCGGACAGTCCTACGGCCCCGGACCGGTGGCCTTCCACCGGCTGCTCCAGGATTGGCGGCGGGACCGGGTGCACGAGGTCCTGGTCCACGACCGCGAGGACGGGGGATCACGGTGAACCCGCCCTCCGCCACGGAACCCACGACCGGGACGGAACACGGGGAATCGCACCGGCGCGGGACCCCGTCCGCCACCGCCACCGGGCTCCTGACCGCCCTCCTCCTGGTCGCCGCGACCACGGCCTGCGGTCGGGTGGCGGCTCCCGAGGGGAGCTGACCGCCTCCCTGCTGGTCCAGGTGACCTCGGTCCACGAGGAGACCGGGATGACCCTGTTGGAGGGGCCCACCTTCGCCCCGGACGGCGGACTCCTCGTCGTCGACGTCACCGCTCCGGCCGGGGAACCCAAAGTGCTGAGGGTGGACACCGAGTCGCGGGGGTGACGCCCGTCCTCACCAACGAGACCAGCGTGTACACCTCCGCGCAGTTCAGTCCGCACGACGAGCGCCTGTACCTGACCGATCTCGTCGGCGGGAGGATCGACAGCGTCACGCCGGAGGGCGGGGACCCGGTCACGTTCTTCTCGGGCGAGGTCGACGGGACGCCGATGCTCCCCGACGACCTCGCGTTCGGCGAGGACGGGCACCTGTTCGTCAGCGACACCACGGGGCACGCGGACCCCGTCTGGGATCCCCAGGGCAGGGTCGTGCGGATCGACCGGGACACGGCCGAGGCCACGGTCCTGGCCGACGAGCTCCCGGCCCCGAACGGCATCTCCTTCAACGAGGACTTCACCGGCCTGTGGGTCAGCCAGTACGCCGCGAACCGTGTGGACTTCCTCGCGCTCGACGGGGACCGGACCGGGGTGGAGACGGCGCACACGGGCCTCCACTTCGACGGCGGCACGAGCCAGGTCGACTCCAACGCCGTCGACGCGGAGGGCAACGTCTACCAGGGTGTCCACGGGCAGCCGAGCATCCACGTCCACGGCTCCACGGGCGAGCACCTGGCGACAGTGAGCGTTCCCGCCGAGGACGCCGAGGGACTGGACACCGCCACCAACCTGGCCATCGCCCCGGGAACGACGGACGGTTACATGACCGTCAGCGGGAGGGACGGCGGCTTCGTCTACACCTTCGAGGCGCTGGGGGAGGGGATCCGCCAGTCCAACGGGGGATGACCGCGTTCACCGGTGCTCGTGCCCGTTCTGCTGGTGTCTCCGCTGTACCCGCGCCACGCCTGGCTGAGGGGCGGCCGTCGGATCCCATGAGCAGGATCGAGTGGGCATGCGGCCCAGCGCTCTCCCCTGGAGCGCTGGGCCTGGTCATGACTGCCCCTTGTCACCCACCGGAATGCCGGAACGTAGTTGGGTGATGCTCTCGGTGACGATGTCCGCGAGACTGCTCGACTCGTCACCGAGGGCCCACACCTCGATGGAGGTGCGCACGGCCAGACCCGCCGCTTCGGCCAGCAGCCGGGAGGGCAGATCGTCGTCGCCGGTGCGCTCGTGGATCGCCTCGGCGAGGAGTCTCTTGACGCGTTCGATCGCGGTCAGGTGCTGGGCGAGGATGGTCGGGTTCTCCTTGGTGGCCCGCAGCAGAACGACGACGTCGGCGTGCCTGCCGAACATGGCGGACATCTCCACGGGGAGCACGTGGGTCAGGCTGTCCCACACCGGTTCGTCGACCGGGCGGGCACGCAACCCCTCGGCCAGGGACTCCATCCGCGGGATCACCACCTCGATGATCGCCTCCTCGCGGCAGGAGAAGTAGTTGCGAAAGGTGTTGCCGGAGACGCCGACGCGTGCGGCGACGCTTTCGGGTGTCACGGCCGCCAGGCCCTCCGTCGCCAGCAACTCCCATGCGGCGCGGGCGAGTGCCGCGCGCGTCCGCCGCTTCTTCGACTCTCGAAGGCCCGGTCGTGGCGTCATGATCCCCTCTCCGATTAATGTTGTGAGATTTACAAATATTCATAAGCTGCAAGAAAGATGCCGCAGAGGCCGGTAAGCAGCCTCGCCCGGACACTGCTCAGCCTCGCACCGGTCAGGGACGCGTTCCTCCCACCGGGCCTTGGCGGGCCACTCCACACGGCGCGGCACGACAGACCGGACCCGACCGCTCCGGGGTTCGATGAGGGAGAAGAACATGAGCAACCACCGAACACCGCTCACCGCTGACAGCACGATCGGTGCATGGCTGGACCGACCCGAAGGCAGAGCGGTCCTGTCCGGGCTCCTCACCGAGTTCGGGGTCGGTGAGGAGTCCTTCGCGCCCATCCGGAACCTTCCGCTCCAGCACCTCGTCGACCTCAGCCAGGGAGCCCTGGGACAGGACGTGATCGACGGCCTCGTTCGGCGGGTCAACGACGGGGCCATCCCGGAGAGGACCGCGTCGTCGCGCTGGCGTGAGCGCGTCGTGCCCGGACGGTTCGTCGACCGCACCGTCATCGTCACCGGTGCCGGATCGGGTATCGGCCGCGCGACCGCGTCACGCGTAGCCCGCGAGGGCGGACGTGTCATCGCCGTGGACATCTCCGCCGCAGGGTTGGAGAGTCTGACCGAAGAGCTGGCCGACAGCGACATCGTCCCGGTCGGCGCCGACCTCACCGTGGCGCGCGACATCGACCGCATCCTGGATCAGGCCGGGCCGCGTATCGACGGGCTGGCCAACGTCGCGGGCATCGGTGACGACTTCTCCCCGATCCACGAGGTCTCCGACCAGACCTGGGAGCGGGTCTTCGCCGTCAACGTCGGCGGACTGTTCCGGCTCACCAGGGCCGTGGTCCCGGCGATGCTGGAGGCAGGTCGAGGCTCGATCGTCAACGTGGCCTCGGAGGCTGCGCTCAAGGGCTCCACCTCCGGGGTCGCCTACACCGCCTCCAAACACGCCGTCGTGGGGATCACCCGCAGCTCGGCGTTCATGTACGGACCCCACGGCATCCGCGTCAACGCCGTGGCGCCCGGCGGAGTCGCCACCGGCATGGCCGGTCCAGCGGGTGCCTCGGAGTTCGGGCAGGGGAGACTCGGTGACTTCATGGCCCTCATCCCGCCGATCGCCCTGCCCGCGCAGCTCGCGGCGTCGATCTCGTTCCTGCTCAGCGACGACGGCGTCAACGTCAACGGGGCCGTGTTGCCCTCCGACGGCGGCTGGTCCGTGCAGTAGCCCGGAGGAAGGGGAGCCGTGGCGTATCCCGTCCCGCCAGTCCGACGGGGATGACCGCGTTCACCGGACTCCCTCACGTGGTCCGGGCCGGGGAGAGCGCGTCGCGCAGTCGCTGCAACCCGTCCCGGGCCCGGATGGCCGTGGCCGGGTGGCGCCGGGCGATCTCCGAGACGAGGGAGTCCGACAGCGCGCAGGCGGCGGTGATCTCCGACGCCGGGGATCCCGCCGTGCTCGGGAGGGGCAGGTACAACACCTCGGGGGAGCGCGGCGACGGGGGCGCCTGGGAGACGAGCACGACCCGCGCGACCCGGGGCGCGGCCTCCGCGATCAGGTTGTCGATGTCGTTGAACAGGACCCGGGGCGCGACGACGATCACCGCGTCCTCGCTCTCCAGGGAGTGGACCTCGTCCGCGAGCGTGTGGCCGCTGCCGGACGCGGCGCGGGACCTCAGGCCGATCCTCCGGAGGCCGAGACTGAGGTACTCGGCGACGTGGGATCCGGTGCCCAGCCCGTAGACGACGGTCCGCCGCGACGATTCGACGAGGCCGACCGTCTCCTCGAACTCCGCCTTCGGGAACGACTCGCTGAACTCCAGCAGGACACGTGCGGAGGCGGCCAGGACGGCGCGGGCGGTGCCGTGGGAGGAGACCTCCTCGCCGTGCCCCTCCAGGGACTTCAGCCGGTCCCGGATCGTGGCCCCCAGACTCCGGCCCGCCCCCACCTGGCTCGCACACGCCTGCTTGAACTCCTTGACCCCCGAGAAGCCCAGCTTGTGTGCCGTCCGCGTCACCGTCGCCTCACTCGTTCCCGCCATGTCCGCGATCGCGACGGCGGTGCTCGTCGCGAAGCGGAGCGGGTCCTGTTCGGCCAGCGCGACCACGTTGCGTTCGCTGCGGGTCAGATCGTTCCGGCCCTGGGTGGCGCGGTCTTCCATGGGGGCCACTTCGTCCTCTCGCTCTCGCTGTTCGACGCGGTTCCGAACCGGGTGATCGTGGCGTGTCCGGTTCGGCGCGGCGCACGGGAAGGCCAGCCAACCACGTCGCCCGTCGATCCTCGCCGCCGCACGGGTCCGTGCTGAGCCTCGGAACGACGCACGCTTCGGGATCACGCCCGGCACGCAGAGCACGGGCACCCCCGTGACCGGGGCTCCGCGGCGCACTGGGCTCACTGCTGTTCCCACCGGCCCTCCCAGCGCGGGCGACGGCTTCGTCTGGTTCGCCCGTTCCCGCGCACCCTCCAGTGAAAGTTTTCCAACATATTGACGACATGTGTAGGTTCTCCTACGGTGGCCCGCATCACATCGTGTGAACAGCGACGAAGGGCGGGCACATGATCGCGGAGTACGTCATCGTCGGAGGCGGCGCCTACGGCTGTGCCGTGGCCTACCACCTCGCCTCCCAGGGGCGTTCGGTGGTGGTCCTGGAAGCGGTCGGGGTCGGCGGCGGCGCGTCCGGCGGCCCTGGCAAGCGTGGGGTGCGCGGCAACCGACGCGACCTCAGGGAGTTGCCGCTCCTACGCGAGGCACACCGGCTCTGGCCCCGACTGGCCGACGAACTCGGCGCCGAGACCGGCTACGTCCGGAGCGGCTCGGTCTCCCTTATCGAGGAGGAGGTGGTGGGCGGCAGGGGCGGAGTCGTCGCCGCCGAGGCCCACGCGTACACGCAGACGCGGTTCGGGATTCCCACCGAGGTCTGGGACGGTGCCAGGGTGCGGGAAGTGATCCCCGGACTCTCCGGGAACGTGCGCGCGGCACTCCACGTGCCCGGGGACGGGGTCGCCGCCCAGTACCGGACCACCCTCGCCTACGCCGACGCCGCCAGGAGGTCGGGTGCCGTCATCCACGAGGGCGCGAAGGTGCTCGAGTTGCGGTCCCGACAGGCGGGTCGGCACGCCCGCGTGGTCACGGAGGACGGCAGGGCCGTCGAGGCCGAGCGGGCCGTCCTCCTGGCCGCGAACTCCTCGGTCCCGGGACTGGTCCGGGAGAACTTCGGCCACGTCGTCCCCGCGTGGACCGTCTACCCGCAGGTCGTCCTCCTACGGCCCGAACACGCCGTGACCCTGCCCCTCCTGGTGGGCCACGACAGCCGACTCATCTCCGTCAAGTCCCTGGACGGCGGCCTGATCCAGCTCAGCGGCGGCTGGAGGGGGCGGTTCGACCCCGACACCGGCAGGGGCGAGCCGGTGGAGGCGAACGTGCGGGGGAACATCGCCCAGCTGGAGGCCCTGCTCCCCGCCGCCGGTGAACTGACGCGGGTCTCCGTGCACGTGGCCAGTCCCGAGACCGCGACGGTCGACCAGATCCCCTTCGTCGACGCGGTTCCGGGCGCCGAGGGCTTCTACCTGGCCACGGGGTGGACGGGGCACGGCTGGGCCCTGCTCCCCGCCGCCTCCCGGGACATCGCGCACCTCCTCCTCCACGGGACGGCCCCCTCGACCCTGGCCCCCTTCTCCCTCAGCCGCATCCCCTAAGGACCGTTCCCATGCCGGAGCTCATCGAGTTCGACTCCAACGCGCTCAACTCACTCCTCCTCTCGGGCGTCAGCCTGGGGGTCTTCCTCCTCCTTGGCCTGCTCGTCAGGGCGCTCGTCCCCCTGACCCGGAGGCTGTTCCTCCCCGCGGCCCTGATCGGGGGCTTCCTCGGTCTCGTCTGCGGACAGTACGTCCTGGACATCGTCCCGGCCGGAATGTCGGCGACGTGGTCGTCTCTGGCCGGGGTGCTCATCGCGGTCGTGTTCGCCCCGATGCTCCTGGGGCAGAGGCTCCCGCCGTTCAGGGAGGCGGCCAGGGAGGCGGGCGCGCAGATCTGGATGTCGTACTTCAGCACCTTCGTCCAGGTCGCCGTTCCCGCGCTCCTGGTCTTCGCGGTCCTGGGGCCGCTGTTCGGGACCGATCCGCTCCTCTCGACCATCTTCGAGGCGTCCTGGTCAGGCGGGCACGGGACCGCCGCGGGGATGGACGAGACGTGGACCGCCCTGGGCTGGCCCGACGGCACCCCGCTCGCACTCTTCGCAGCCACGGTCGGGCTGGTGTACGGCGTCGTCATGGGCACCGTTCTCCTCAACATCGCCGCCAAGCGCGGCCACCTCTCCCACGAGGCGACCGCGCGACAGGTCGAGCAGGCCGACATCCTGGAGGAGGCCGACCAGAACCAGGCGACGACCGGGAGACTCCACGCCTCGGCCCTGAGCAACCTCGCCTTCCACGGTTCTCTCATCGCCCTGGCGATCCTGATCGGCTCCCTGTTCAAGCACGTCATCGACCAGGTCGTCTCCGGGGTGCCGCTCTTCCCCTGGCGATGATCGGCGGCCTCCTCGTCCAACTGGCCATCAGCCGGACCCGCTTCCGGGTGCTCGTCGACAAACCGACGCTCAACGCCATCGCGGGGGTCGCACTGGACTTCCTGGTCGTCGCGGCCATCGCGTCCCTGGCCGTTCCGATCATGCTGGCGAACTGGATCCCGTTGACCATCGTCATGCTCGCGATGGCGGGGGTGAGCGTCCTCATCTACTTCCACGTGGGACCCAGGATCTTCCGCGAGGACTGGGCGGAGAACTCCATCGCCCAGTTCGGGGCCCAGACGGGTGTCGTCGCGATCGGCCTGATGCTGCTCAGAGCGGCGGATCCGCAGATGAGGTCCAACGCCTACCGGGCCTTCGCGCTGCGCTCCCCTTCGTCAGCCCCTTCATCGGCGGAGGGCTGATCACGGCCTCCTTCCCGCTCATCGCCGTGCGGTACGGGAACCTCTGGCTCGGCGTGGGCTGCCTGGTGCTGTGTGCGGTCATGCTGGCGGTCGCCCGACCGTTGGGGCTGTGGAACGCACTTCCACGAGCTCGCCAGGGGGTCTGAGGTCCTTCTGCCGGACACCGTCCTGGTGGTCGTGCTCGCGGAGCCAGCGCACGAGGGACACGGCCACCAGGCTCAGGACGATGATGAGCGGGAACGCCGTCACGACCGACAGGGTCTGCAACGCGTCGGTGCCCCCGGCGGACATCACCGAGACCGACACGGCCGCGAGGACGAGGGCCCAGAGCACGCGGTTGAACCGTGAGGGCTCCACTTCGTTGGGAAGGTCACGGGAGGTCGCCGACCCCATGATGTAGGAGGCGGAGTCCAGCGTCGTGGCCAGGAAGATCAGCAACAGCACCAGGAACAGCGGGGTGATGATCCAGCTGAGCGGGAAGGCCTCCAGCGTGGCGAAGATGGCCTGGACCGCGCCCTCGGACTCCAGGGTGTCCACGATCGGCGCCTGCCCCCGCAGGTCGAAGGCCATGCTGGAGTTGCCGAGCAGCGCGAACGACAGCCAGCAGCCCAGGCTGCCGAAGCCGCACATGCCGATGATGATCTGCCGGACGGTGCGGCCCTTGGAGATCTTCGCGCAGAACATGCCCACGAACGGTCCGTAGGAGATCCACCAGCCCCAGTAGAAGACGGTCCAGACCTCCTGGAAACCGGACCCGCCGACGGGATCGGTGTAGGTGCTCATCCGGACGATGTTCTGGGCGAGCAGCCCGACGCTGTTGGTGAAGGTGTCGATCACGAAGACCGTCGGTCCGACCGCCAGGACCAGGAGTCCCAGAGCGGCGGCCAGGTAGAGGTTGAGGTTGGCGAGGCGCTTCAGGCCTCGGTGCAGGCCCAGCGCGACACTGCCCGCGAACAGAAGGGTCCACAGGCCGATGACGACGGTGTTGAGGGCGGCGCCCGGCTCGACACCGAACATGCGGGACGCGCCCTCCGCGATGGTGGGCACGGCCAGGGCGAGGGAGGTCCCCGCGGCCCCGATCATCCCGAGGATGAAGAGGACGTCGATGACGCGCCCGGGCCAGCGGTCGACGCGGTCGCCGAGCACGCCTCGGCAGGCCTCGCTGAGGCGGAGACGGCGGATCCGGCGCACGTGGTAGGCGTAGGCGAGGGCGAGGGTCGGGACGCAGAAGACCGCCCAGGCCGTGGGACCCCAGTGGAAGAGGGGTAGGTGGCCGACCACTCGGCCGCCTCGGTTCCGCGCGGTTCGAGTTGGAACGGGGAGCGGAGTGGTAGTGGGCCCACTCGATGATGCCCCAGTACATGAGGCCGCCGCCGATCGCGGCGGTGAAGATCATCGCGAGCCAGGTGGGGGTGGAGAACTCGGGGCGGTCGTCGGGGCCGCCCATCCTGATGCGGCCGTAGCGGCTGAAGACGAGCCAGACGAGCAGGACCGCGAGCCCGGCGACGAACCACATGTACACCCAGCCCAGGTCGGACTGGAGCCAGGAGAGGACGTCGCCGAGCAGGCGTTCGCCGGTCGTCGGCGCGATCACGAACGGCGCGCTGAAGCCGACGACCATGATCAGCGCGGGCCAGAAGACGGTGTTGTCGATGTTCCAGCGGATGACTCGGGTCACCTCCGGGTTCGAGGGCACGGGCCATCCAGTTACTACTGTGTTGCGCTTGACTAATCAACCAGTCGGAATCGCATCTGGGGCCTCCGAGCGGGCCCTCATGGGCTTCGGGGCGCATGAGAACCCTTATGCCCAGGCGCTTCTCGCTATCAGGGAAGCTCGGTCCGATACCTACGTAACGAAGTGACAACCTCACGCCGTTGCGAAAATCGCCACTCCGGGTGCACACTGGTGGAGTTCGTCCCGGAGGGTCCCGGTCGTCACGCCGGACGGGAGGGGTGCTTCGCGGAGGAGAACTGTCCCGTGGCGACGAGGACCACCACGAGCACGAGCGGGACGATCCACCCGCTCCAGCCCAGGATCGTCGCCTGCGTGGTGTCGACGTGCTCGCCCGCCGTCGTGAAGAGGAGGAAGGTCCCACCCGCCCCGTTGAACGCGGCGTGCGCCAGGGCCGCGGGCCACACGGATGCCGACCGGAGTCGCAGCCAGCCGAAGACCGCGCCGACCAGGACGCACATGGTGACCATCGCGGTCAGGCCGAGCCAGCCCGGCGCGTCGGGGTAGTTGTATCCGAGGAGGATGAGCGGGGCGTGCCACAGGCCCCAGATCACGCCCGAGACCAGCAGGGCCGGGAGCGTACCCAGCGGCATCAGCTTCGGGAGCAGCCACCCTCGCCACCCGAGCTCCTCGCCCAGCGCGGGGATGAGGTTGACGAACGCCGCCAGGGGAGCACGGCGAGCTGGACGAGGATGAGCGCGCCGAGCGGGATCGGGATCTCGACCCCTCCCGCCTGCTCGTCCAGGACCTGCTGGAATCCGGAGAGGTTCGCGAAGTCCGCCGGGTACACCCCCAGCAGCGCACCGATCGGCAGCGCCACCAGGACCAGCGCGATGGACACGAGGATCCCCAGCACGCCGTAGCCGAGCACCCTCCGGACCGGTCTCAGCGGCCACAACCCGAGAGTCCAGGCCTTCTGCTCCGGCCGCTCCACGAAGAACACCACGACGAGCGCGGCGATCGCGGGGGTCATCATCGTGGCGGTGGCCACCACGGTGAACCAGGGGCTGGCGAGTCCGTCCCCGAACCAGAGCGGGAGTGCGAGAAGCCAGGCGAGGGCGAACGCGAGAGCGGTGAACACGCCGATGGCGCGCAGGTCCCGGCTGGTCATGCGGGGGCCGCCCCGTTCCGTGGGGGAGGTGCCCGGAGGTCTGACGGTCACGACTTCTGCCCTTCGAGGATGTGCAGCCCGGCGATGGTGCGGTCGTCGCGGAACGAGATCCGCGCCGTGTAGTCGCCCGCCTCGAACGCGAGCGGCGTGTTCGTGATCGTCAGGTCACCGGCGCGGGCGACCTCCGGCTCCCCGCGTCCCTCGAAGGCTCCCGAAAGGCCGACGAGTTGCGCCCACGCGGCCGCGAGCGCGTCCTCCGACAGGCCGTCGCGCATGGTCGGATCCAACCGCTCGGTGACACGTGCCCAGTGCCCTGCGGCGAGGTCCGCGACCACCGAGGCCGCCAGTTCGGCGACGCCGGGGAGTGGCGTGGTGTTCATGGGTTCTCCAGTCCTGGGATCGATCGGTTTGCCGTAGCGCTGGAACGCCGCCTGCCTGCTCACGCCGAGCGCGTCCCCGATGACCTGCCAGGTGGCGCCGTTCTGGCGTGCCTGCTGCACGACGGCACGCACGACGTCGTCGGCCGCCGTCTGCATGCCCACGGCACGCGCGATCGAGTCGGCCCAGTCGTCGTCCTTGGCCAGGACGCGTGAGGCGAGGAAGGCGTCCATGCGTGCCTTCAGGGCCCGCAGCGCATTCGTCAATTGCTCTTGCACATGTAAAGCATAGCTTTACAAACAGGCCGTGCGTCAAGTGGACGAGCGCAACAGGGGCCCGGGCAGGCGTCCTCGGCCACGCCGGACCGGGGATGAGGTGTGTCAACGAGTCCCGGTGGTCGAACCGATTGCGTCACTGGCGCGCGGAGTCGCCGCACGCACGGAGGCGTACGCGCGTAGCCCTGACTCCTGGCCGGGACGAACTGTCTACGTCGCGCTCACCGGTGGGGGCGGCTCAGGGGATCGGTCCCACCGGGACGCCGCTGGGGAGCTTGCTGGGTGGCGTACGCGGCGGGAAGGAAGAGCTCGCTCAGCGCCGACCGGCCGCCGGGGACGTGCCTGTGCCAGCCGAGTTCTCGACCTGCGGAGCCCGGGATGACGAACTGCGGCACGATGAAGGGAGGTGGCTGGTGCCGGTCTGGAACCAGCGTCGCAAGACCATCCCCTTCGGGAGAACCGGAGCGGACGTCTTCACCGTCAGGCTTCCGGTGTGCCCTCCGGCCACACACAGGGGAGGACGCACCGATGGAAAGGTTTCCCTGAATACTGGCGCGGAGGGACATGAGGAAGCCGTCCTCCTCGTTCTCGACCGCGATCGACAGTTTGTCGGGGCGTCCGTCACGGAGCACGCGATAGCCGTTGGCGGTCCAGTACTCGTACAGCAGTTCGGCGTTCTGTTCGTTCTCCTCCACCGGCAGCCCGTTCAGCCACTGCCGCTGACTGACGGTGACGCGGCCTCGAGGGCCACCGTCGGTGGGATCGTCGCAGGAGGCGAAGGCGACCGGGCCCAGGGGTTCGAGCTCGACGGTCTCTGGGAGGGCGGCTACCGCGTTGGCGATGTGTTGGTCGACCTTGGCAGCCGCTTCGTCCTCGGTGATCCTTTCTTCCATCGCCGTCCCCTGGTCGGTGTCTGGGTTGCAGGCGGTCATCGTGACGACGGCCAGAGCCAGGCAGGCCGTCTGTTTCCGTAGTTTCGTGTCTCGATAGGTCCTAGCGCTGTCCGGCGATGACTTCGCCCATGTATGCCAAGGAGGAGGTGCCGCGGTCGAAGTATTCCGAGTGCGCGCTTCCGAGGGGCCACGGCCCTCCTTCGCTGCCTTCGTCGGATCCGAACACGGTCGCCCAAGTCTGGGCCCGCGCGTCAAGAGCACGAGAGCAGCGGGCCTGAGCGGGTGGCCTTGGCCACGCCGGACCGGGGATGAGGTGCGTTCAGGAGAAGGTCACACCGGCGATGGTCCAGCGTGTGCTGGGGGTGACCGATGATCGGCGGACGCGATGTGGGGGCGCTCTACCTGCTGGGAGCGGCCACACCACCGTGGGAACGACGAAAGCGGGCTCCCGTGGGAACCCGCTTTCGCGTGATGTGGGCGATACAGGACTCGAACCTGTGACCCCTACCGTGTCGAGGTAGTGCTCTAGCCAACTGAGCTAATCGCCCCAGTGAGACTGGGAGGTGGAGACGGGATTTGAACCCGTGTAGACGGCTTTGCAGGCCGCTGCCTCGCCTCTCGGCCACTCCACCGAGTACACGTGAGGCGATCTCTCGCCCCGCGTCTCCTCCGAGCGGACGACGGGATTCGAACCCGCGACCCTCACCTTGGCAAGGTGATGCTCTACCAGCTGAGCCACGTCCGCGTGCTGCCCGGCTCGGCCCCCGTTTCCGTTGGCCTCGCCTTGCTGCTGGTACAGACTTTACCGGAGATTCGACAGACGGCAAATCAGAGCTCGGCCGGGTCGTGCGGCGCTCCCCTGGGTGGGTGCGCGGGGCGGGTAGCGTCCGCGTCAGGAGTTCCGGGCGGATCCGGGGCACATCGGGCAGCGGAGTGGACGGAGCGGCATGGACATCCCCGTGGCGGACGGCGCGGCGTGTGGAGGGCACGGAGGTGCCGTCCCCTGGGCGAGGGCGCGTGAGCGTGCGCGCGAGCTCGGGGCGCGGTCGGGCACGCCCGCGCGAGACCTCCCTCTGGGCCGGGCCCTGGGAGGTGTGCTCGCTGACGACCTGCGGGCGCTGGTGGGCCTGCCCGCCTTCGACGCGTCGGCGATGGACGGCTTCGCGGTGGCGGGTGAGGGGCCGTGGCGCCTGGTGGGCGCGCAGTTGGCCGGCGCTCCCGTGGCGGGGCTCTCCCTGGGGCGGGGCGAGGCGGTGGAGATCGCGACGGGCGCCCGCGCGCCGAAGGGCACCGAGTCGGTCCTGCCCTACGAGCACGCCGAGGTGGAGGACGGCTGGGTGCGCGGGGAGGCTCTCCCCGGACGGCACGTGCGGTGGTCGGGCGAGGAGTCGGCGCCGGGGGAGCGGGTGCTGGAAGCGGGCACCGAGGTGACCCCGGCGGTGCTGGGGTTGGCAGCGAGCCTGGGCCACGACGGTCTCGGTGTGCGTCTGCCCACAGTCTCCGTGCTGGTCACCGGGGACGAGCTCGCCACGAACGGCCTGCCGGGGGACGGTGTGGTGCGTGACGCGATCGGCCCCCTGCTGCCCGGGGTCGTCGCCTGGGCCGGGGCCCACCTGGATCGCGTGCGGATGCTGGGGGACGGTTTCGGGGACCTGGGTGAGGCGTTGACCACGGCCGGGACCGACGTGGTGGTGGTCTGCGGTTCCTCCTCGAAGGGGCCCGCCGACCACCTGCGCGGGGTGCTCCGGGAACTGGACGCGGAGGTGGTCGTGGACGGGGTGGCCTGCCGCCCCGGGCACCCGCAGCTACTCGCCCACCGGGACGGCACCGTGTTCGTGGGCCTGCCCGGGAACCCGAACGCGGCACTCGTGGCGTCGCTCACCCTGTTGGTCCCGCTGTTGTGCGCGATGTCCGGCCGCCCCGACCCGACGGCTGGTCTGGCGAGGACGACTCTGGGCGCGGACGTGCGGTCCCGACCCGACGACACACGCCTGGTCGCGGTGCGTGTGGGGGAGGGGTACGCGGAGCCGGTGGGTCACGACCGCCCGGGCAGTCTGCGCGGGGCCGCCCTGGCCGACGCCTACGCCGTGGTTCCGCCGGGGTGGGCGGGCGGCGAGGTCGACCTCCTGCGCCTGCCCTGACCCTCTGGGCCGACCGTGTCCGCGAACCGGGACACGGGTCGGCCCCCGAGGAACGTCCCTCGGGGGCCGAACTCGTGACGGTGGTTACCTCGCGGACTCGTTGGCCTCGACCACCTCGACGGCATGGTCGGACCCGGCGGTGACGGGGGCCTCGGAGGCCTCCCGCCGGTCCGTCCCGTGGTCCGCCCCGTGGTCCGGGGCGTCGACCGCCGGGTTGCCGTGGCCGCGCAGCAGGAACCAGGCCTGGGCCGCGGCGGCGAGCACGATCACCACGGCGATGGCCGAGGTCAGGTGCATGCCGTCGGTGAACGCCAGCCGGGCCGAGTCCATCAGCGCGTCACCGGCCGCCCCGCCCAGGTCGGAGGCGGTGTTGGCGGCACCGCCCAGGGTCTCCCGGGCGGCCTCGGTCGCGGATTCGGGCACCCCGTCCACCTCGGTGAGGTGGCCACGGTAGAACGCGGTCAGCACACTGCCCAGCACCGCGACGCCCAGGGCGCCACCCATCTCGTAGGCGGTCTCGGAGATCGCGGACGCGGCGCCCGCGCGCTTGGGCGGGGCGGCCGACATGATCGCGCCGTTGGTGAGCGTCTCCGCGAAGCCGGTACCCAGCGAGATCAGCACGAAGGCCGTGACCACGAGCGCCACACCACGGGTCACGTCGTCGGCCGGGGTGAGCACCAGCGCGCCGAACCCGGCCGCCGTCACCAGCAGGGACACCCCGATCACGGTGGACAGGCTCAGGTGGCGCGCCACCCGAGCCGCGACCAGACCGGCGATGATCGACAGCAGCAGCCCCGGCACCAGCACGATCCCGGCGCGCATCGGTGAGATGCCGAGCACCAGCTGGAGGTACTGCGTGAGGAAGAACAACGACCCGACCAGGGAGAACACGATCATCAGGTTGGTGACCACCGCCACGCTGAACACGCGCGAACGGAACAGGTACACGTCGATCAGCGGGTCCTTGAGCGTGCGCTGTCGGCGCACGAACAGGTAGCCCAGGGTCAGACCGAACGCCAGCGAGAGGATCGGCAGCACGTCGAGGCCGCCGGTCGCGATCTTCTTGATGCCGAACACGATGGGCAGCATGGCGCCCAGCGACAGCACGACGCTCAGCAGGTCGATCCGGCCGGAGTCCGGGTTGCGGGACTCACGGACCAGCAGCGGCACCAGGATCAGGATCAGCGCCATCACGGGCAGGTTGATCAGGAAGACCGAACCCCAGAAGAAGTGCTCCAGGAGCCAGCCGCCCAGGATCGGGCCGAGCGCGGCGCCGCCGGAGAACCCGGACGCCCAGATCGCGATGGCGAGCAGGCGCTGGCGCGGGTCCAGGAAGATGTTGCGCAGCAGGGAGAGCGTCGAGGGCATCAGCGAGGCACCCGCGACGCCCAGCAGGGCGCGGGCGATGATCAGCGTCTCGGCGTTGGGCGCGAAGGCGGCCAGCAGGGACGCGGCGCCGAAGGCCGCGGAACCGATCATGAGCAGGCGTCGTCGCCCGATCCGGTCACCGAGCGAACCCATGGTGATCAGCAGTCCGGCCAGGATGAAGCCGTAGATGTCGATGATCCACAGCAGCTGTCCGGAGCTGGGGCGCAGCGCCTCGCTCAGGGCCGGGACCGCGAAGCCGAGCACGGTCATGTCGACCGAGATCAGCACCACGGGCAGGACCAGGACGGCGAGTGCAGCCCACTCGCGCGGGCCCGCGAGCGCGGGTGGGGACGTGTTGCCCCCGTGCGTGTGGGTGGCGCCGTTTCCGGCCTTGGCGGAACTCATCTTTCCCTCGTCATCGCTTGTGGGTTGCGCGCCTCTCGGAGTGAGGGCGCGGGCCCGGTGGGGGTCGGTGCCGACCGGGCTGTGCGGACGGGAAGTCTGGTCGACCGGGGTGCGGCACGGTGGTGCGGGCACGATCCGGGACTCTTCAACCGTCCAGCCGGTACAGTACCGTCCAGCCGGTACAGTGTCAATCGTGAGTACATCGAACACGCGGGATCGCATCCTCGACGCCTTACAGGACATCCTGATCGCCGAAGGTTATTCCTCGGTGACCCTGGAGGCGGTCGCACGCGCCGCCGAAGTGTCCAAGGGCGGGCTGCTCTACCACTTCCCTCCAAGTCGGCCATGATGGTCGGCCTCATGGAGCGCGTCCGCGCGCTGGCGGAGGAGGAGTTCCGCGAGGCGGTCGAGAGCGACGAGGGCGTGGTCCGCTACTTCCTGCGCACGTCGCTGCCGCAGACCACGGTGGAGGGCGAGCTGTACTGGGCGGTCATCGCGGCCCTGCGCAGCAAGGAGGACATCCCCCGGAGGCGGGCGTCCTCGTGAAGGAGCTGTTCACCCGCTGGGGTGAGCTCCTGCACGCCGAACTCACGGACCCGGTGCTGGCCGAGACCATCCGCCTCGCCGGGGACGGCATGTACATGTCCTCGATCGCCGGGCTGGGAGCCCCGATCCGGAGCTGACCCAGCAGGTGATCGACCGCCTGGTCGAGGCCTCGGACCGGGTGCTCAGGGACCGTTGAGCCCCGCCGTTGGCCCGTGGGGTCCCAGGCGGTCCTCGAAGACCTGGACCTCCTTGTCCCCGACGGGCGCGCGCACGGTAGGGGTGAACCCCTGCCGCTCGTAGTAGCGGATGAGTGAGCCGTCGCCGCCCGACCAGCAGTCCACCCGGACCAGGGAGATCCCGCGTTCGCGGGCCTGGCTCCGGGCGTGGTCGAGGAGCTGGCCGCCGACGTCGCGACCGGCGAACCGCCGGTCGGTCAGGAGCAGGCGCACGTAGACCTCCCGTTCGTCGACGGGTGGCGCGTAGTCGAGGGCGGTCTCGCTGATGACCAGGGCCCCTGCCGTGGCCCCGTTGATCTCGGCGATCCAGAGGCCGTCCGAGGCGAGCCCGCGGACCCTCTCGACCCTCTCGGGGATCTCCGACCAGGGGCGGGTGCCCCACTGGTCGGCGGAGCCGCGCTCGGTGAGCCAGACGACGGCTTCGTCGAAGAGCCGCAGGAGTTCGTCGGTGTCGTCCGTGCCGCCTCGACGCAGTCGCATGGGGCTGGCTCCTTGGTGCTTGGTGTTCCCGGGGTCGGGGCACCCTACTGGTCGGGGCCCTCGCGCGGCATCCGGTTTTCCGGGTTCCCGACCGGCCGTCGGGCTCGCGGGGCCGACGCCGGTGGGAGCGGCGAGGATCACCGGAGTTCCGGGGACCCGCTGGGTGTCGGGCCCGTGGGAAGCGGGCCTCATCGTCATGCGGATGGCATCATGAGTCACCCTGGAGGGCACCGTCAGTTGTCTCTGGAAGGTGACAGTGTGGTGCTGTTCACGTGTCCTCGAACGTGGTTTACTTCCCAGTAACTTCGTTGCCGTCACCGGGCGCCGGGTTCCACGGGTGCCTGCCCAACTGGCGAGGTGAAGTGTGCACTACCGCGAGATGTGGGGCGTGCCGTGTCGACCGGGAGGCTTCTCTTGGCAAGACTGTTCACACCTCACCGGAGCGTCCACGGGGTGAGAACACGCCGACGGGAAAGCGGGGAGCTGATGCACAGGCTCACCAACAGGGTACGACCGTATGCCTGGGGAGCACGCGCTGCCATTCCTCGTCTGCTGGGCACCGACCCCGACGGCACCCCCAGGCCGAGCTCTGGCTGGGCGCGCACCACGGCGCCCCCAGCACCGCGCACTGCGACGACGGGGACAGACCCCTCCCCGAGCTCATCTCCGAGGACCCGCACCGCGTTCTCGGCCACCGGACCGCCGAACGCTTCGGCGCCCGCCTGCCCTACCTCCTGAAGTTCCTCGCGGCCGAGGCCCCGCTCTCGCTCCAGGTCCACCCCGACGCCGAACGGGCCCGTTCCGGCTTCGAGGCCGAGGAGCGCGCGGGGATCCCGCTCGACGCCCCCCACCGCAACTACCGCGACCCCCACCACAAGCCGGAGCTCCTCCTCGCGCTGGAGCCGTTCGAGGCCCTGTGCGGGTTCCGTGAACCCGCCGCCACCGTGGCCGACCTCATCGGGCTCGACAACGACCTGGCCACCGAGCTCCGGGAGGACCTGTCCCACGCCGACACCCAGTCGGCGCTCCGTGCCGCCCTCACCCGTCTGTTGACCCTCCCCGCGCCGGACCGGTGCCGGATGATCGAGGAGTTCGTCCGGGAGTGGTCGGGCGGCGGACGCGGCCCCCACGCGGAGATCGTCACCGACCTGGCCACCCGCTATCCCGGTGATCCGGGCGCGGTCGCCGCGCTGCTGCTCAACAGGGTCACGCTCTGGCCCGGGCAGGCGCTCTTCCTCCCGGCGGGCAACATGCACGCCTACCTCCAGGGAACCGCGGTGGAGGTGATGGCCAGCTCCGACAACGTGCTCCGGGCCGGTCTGACCGCCAAGCACGTGGACGCCCCCGAGCTCCTCGACGTGGTGGACTTCTCGGTCCTGCCCATCCCGTACGCCCAGCCGGGCTTCCTGGACGGCCGTCGGGAGTTCCGCCCGGCCGCTCCGGAGTTCGCGCTCCACGAGATCGGCCCGGGGCGGATCACCGCTCACCTGCCGGGCGACGGACCCACGGTGGTCCTGGCGCTGCACGGGACCGTGGACCTGGTCGCCGAGGTCGGTGAGGGGGTCACCCTCGGCCGGGGGAGTCCGTGTTCGTCCAGGCCGACAGCGGCCCGATCAAGGTGGAGGGGCACGGACACGTCGTCGCCGCCACCGTCGGGGACCACGGGCGCACGCGGGTGTGACCTCGGGTCCTCCCGAGTGCGGGGCCCGAAATGTCCTGGCGCGCGGGACGAGGGCTGTGCATGCTGGCGTCCATGACGTCCTCGGGACCGGCCTCGAATCTCCGGATTCCCGGATCGTGGACCCCGACCTCCGCCCCCTTTGGCGCACTCTGTCCGGGCCATCGGTCACCACCGATAGCCTGGGCCCCTCTGTTCACGTCTTCAACCGAGGGGGACCCCACCATGGCGCTTGAGCGTCCCGAGATCGACTTCATCGAGGGCCCGCCGCCCGCGGACCTCCAGGTCACCGACCTCACCGTCGGCGAGGGCGACCAGGCCGGGCACGGCAACACCGTCAGCCTGCAGTACGTCGGCGTCTCGCACTCCACCGGCGAGGAGTTCGACGCCAGCTGGAACCGCGGCGAGCCCCTCACCTTCAAGCTGGGCGCCCGCCAGGTCATCCCCGGCTGGGACCAGGGCGTCCTGGGCATGCGCGTGGGCGGCCGCCGTCAGCTGGTCATCCCGCCGCACCTGGCCTACGGGGACCGCGGCGCCGGCGCCCTCATCAAGCCGGGGAGACCCTGGTGTTCGTCGTCGACCTGGTCGACGTCAAGGGCAAGTAGGACCGTTCGTCCCGCCGCCCGGGCCGGGGTACGCCCAGCCGGGCGGCGGGCGCACGCTTCGGGGTCCGCGCCGCGCTCCCACACGCGGCACGGACCCCTTCGCGTCCCCACCGCTACCTGAGCGTCGCGCCCACCTTCACATGGCCCTTGAGCAGGTCCCGGGCGATGGTGCGGCGCTGGATCTCGTCGGTGCCCTCGAAGATGCGCAGGAGCCGCAGGTCGCGGTAGAAGCGCTCGACGGGCAGCTCCCGGGTGTAGCCCATGCCGCCGTGGATCTGCATGACGCGGTCGACGATCTCGTTGGCCTTCACACCGCCGAACAGCTTCGCGATCGACTGCGCGTGCCGTGAGTCCAGCCCCTGAGCGACCTGCCAGGCCGCGTGGAGCACCAGCAGCCGCAGCGCCTCGATCTCGGTCTGGGAGTCGGCGATCATCCACTGGATGGCCTGCCGGTCGGCGATGGGAGCGCCGAAGGTCTCCCGCGTCCTGGCGTACTCGATGCCCATGTCGAGCAGGCGCTCGCAGCCGCCCAGCGCGCGGGCGGGCAGCAGGTAGCGGCCGCGTCCGATCCACTTCATGGCGAGGGCGAAGCCCCGGCCCTCCTCCCCGAGGACGTTCTCGTGGGGGACGCGCACGTCCTGGAAGACCAGGGAGGCGGGGCGGCGCTCGCCCATGGTGTCGATGGGCTCGGAGGTCCAGCCCATGTCACGGTCGACGAGGAAGCAGGTCACACCGCCGTCGGCGCCCCTCTCGGGGTCGGTGACGGCGAAGACCAGGGCGAAGTCGGCCTCCTCGCCGCCGGTGATGAAGGTCTTCTCGCCGTTGATCACCCACTCGTCGCCGTCACGGACCGCCCGTGTGCGGATGGCCTTGGCGTCGGACCCCGCTCCGGGTTCGGTGATGGCGAAGCAGGAACGGCGCTCGCCCTCGATCGTCGGGACCAGGTACGTGCGCTTCTGCTCCTCGTTGGCGTGGAAGAGGATGTTGTCGGCCTCGCCGCCGAACTTGAAGGTGAGGAAGGTCCGGCCGAGTTCAATCTCGATGAGGGCCTCGGTGACGGCGTCGAGGCCCATGCCGCCGTACTCCTCGGGGGTGGAGACGCCCCAGAAGTCGGACCCGCGGGCGAGCGCGCGCAGCCGGGTTCGCTCCTCGTGGTTCAGGCCGGGCGGGTGGCCCTCGCGTTCTCGGCGCAGCACGTCGTTCTCCAGCGGCATCAGCTCCCGCTCGACGAAGGTCCGCACCCAGCTCTGGATGGCGCGCTGTTCTTCGCTCAGTGAGAAATCGATCACGGCTGCTCCCAGATAACCTAACGGTGTTCGGTTATGTGAGAGTACGCCGTGCCCGTCAACGCACGCAAGGGGTCGGGACGTTGCCGGGACCGTCGCGTCCGACGGGAGGCGGGGCGTCGCCGTGCGATGATCAGCGCTGACGCCGGACGGCCCGGCGCGGAGGAGAACAGCGCGGAAGGGGAGCCCCGCCGTGGCCAGACCCAAGACACCGATCCTGAGCAAACCGGCCATCCGGACGGCCGCGCTCACGCTCATCGACCGGGACGGACTGGAGCAGCTGTCCATGCGCAAGCTCGCCCAGGAGCTCGCCGTCCAGGCCGCCTCGCTGTACAGCCACTACCGGACCAAGGAGGAACTCCTCAGCGAGGTCGCGGAGGAGGCCACCACACACATCGACGTGTCCGCCTTCGGTGGCGGCGACTGGCGCGAGGGCCTGGCCGTGTGGGCCCGTTCCTACCGCGCGGCGCTCGCCCAGCACCCCAACCTGCTCCCGGTGATCGCCGCCGGGCCGGGCCGCCGTGAGGAGGCGCTGCGCAGGGCCGACGCCGTCCACGGCGGGCTCGTGGGCGCGGGCTGGCCGCCACGCTACGCGACGATGATCGGCGCCTCCACCAAGTACCTGGTGGTGGGCGCGGCGACACACTCCTTCGCGGGCGGATTCGACGACGACGTGTGGGTCTACCAGGACCGCTACCCGAACCTGTCCCAGGCCCACCGGCTGGCCGAGGTCGCCGCCGAGATCGACGAGGACAGCTTCGAACTGGCGTTGACCGCCTTCCTCGACGGTCTGGTCCCGGTCTACGAGCGGGTCCGAGCCCGGCCCGGAGCGTGAGCCCCGGTCAGCCGCGGGCCGGCCCTGGGATCAACGGGGTGTCGCGGTGGAGTCGATCCACTCGCACAGCAGGTCCAGTCCGGCCTCGGCGCGGCCCAGGTCGCCGGTGGTGAGGTAGTCGGCCTCCAGTCCGGCGAAGGAGGCGTTGAGCAGGGTGGCGAGGCTGAGGGCACGGTCCGGCGACGAACCGCGCAGGGTCAGGCAGGAGGCCACGAACTCCGCCCGTCCGCGCAGGAACCCGGCGCTGGACGCGGGCAGGCGCCCTGCCGAGGCCAGCCCCTCGATCTCCCTGATCAGCCGGGTCATGGGGAGTTCCGGGCCGAGGTTGCGCCGCCAGGAGGCGCGGACGATGTCGGAGACCGGGACGGCCGTGTCCTCCCACCCCTTGGTGGCCAGCAGCGACTGGTGCTGGCGTTCGTCCAGCCGGGCCAGGACCGCTGAGAGCAGGTCCTCGCGGTCGGTGAAGTGGTGGGTGAGCACGCGGGTGCTCTGCCCCAGACCCTGGGCGAGTCCGCGCAGCGTGAACCCGCTGATCCCGGTGTCCGCGAGCTGTTCGATCACGGCGTCCAGGACCTCGCGTCTCCTTGCGGGGTCGGCCTTCCGAGCCATCTGTACCTCCTGCTGGTCCTCGCGGTCCCAACTCTGGCACAGGCGCCGGGTGGCCGACACGGCGTGCGGGGCGCCCCGTCGCACGGAGCGCCCCGGGCGGTTCGGACGGGTGCGGGCTTCGGAGAGTACTGATCCGGGAGCCGGACGGGAGCCGGAACGCACCGGCTCGGGTGGGCTCAGGCTCGGGCGAAGGCGTTCACGCCGGTGAGCTCGGCCGACCACGCCCACAGCCGCTCGGCCTGCTCCGGGTCCCGGGCGTGGGCGGCCACCCCGCCCTCACCCTGAGTGGGATCGGCCGACTCCGGGAGCTCCGCGATGTCGCAGTTCTCGCAGTACAGCCCGCCCAGGCCCGCGAGCCGGGGGAGGTGGCCGCCCACACCTGGGTGGCGGCGCCCTGCTCGGGGGACTTGAAGGTGGGGTCGATGACGTCGCCCTGCTCGTTGATCCACCCCTGGTCGACCCTCTCCTGTGTGGTGAGGTGCCGCTGGAGCGGGGTGAGGATCGCCCCCGGGTGCAGGGAGAAGGACCGCACCCCGTGCTCGCGACCGAGCCGGTCCAGGTGCGCGGCGAAGAGGACGTTGGCGGTCTTGGACTGCCCGTAGGCCAGCCAGCGGTCGTAGCCCTCCGCGAACCACGGGTCCTGCCAGCGGATACCGGAGGCGTGGTGTGCGCCCGAGGAGACCGCGACCACCCGGGCGCCGTCGTCGAGCCGGGGCCACAGGTGGTTGACCAGGGCGAAGTGGCCCAGGTGGTTGACGGCGAACTGGGCCTCCCAACCGGGGCCCACCTCGGTGTGCGGGCAGGCCATGATCCCGGCGCTGGTGATCACCAGGTCGACGCGGTCGTACGGGAAGGAGTCGGCGAAGCCGCGCACACTGTCGAGGTCGGCCAGGTCCAGCGCGGCGGTCTCGGCTCCCGGGATCCCGGACAGCGCCTGCTCGGCCCGTGCGGGCCTGCGGGCCGGGACCACCACGCGGGCGCCCGCCGCCGCGAGGGCCCGTGTGGTCTCCAGGCCGATGCCCGAGTAGCCGCCGGTCACCAGGGCGACCCGCCCGGTGAGGTCGATGCCGTCGAGGACGTCCGTCGCGGTGCTGCGCATACCGAAGCCGGAGCCGATCCTGCTCTGTTTCGTGGTCATGCGGCTCACGCTAGGACCTGGAGCGCGCACCAGGTCAAGCTCCAGGAGCGACGCGTCGGTCGCTCGGGTCCGGCGTCGGGCGCGGAAACCGGGGTGGGGCCCGCGGCGCGGAGGGAGTCTCGACGGGGGTACGCCGGTGGTGGCCCGAGGCCGCCACCGGCGCCGCTCTTCCGTGTGTGTCCCGTGAGCGCTCGGGTCCACCGGAGGTCTCCGTCGCCCGTCGCTCCCCGCCCTTGGGACGGAGGGGAACGGTCAGGAGCCGGTGGGTTTGGTGTCCACGTTGGTGGACAGCGCCCCGCGCTCCAGCTGGTCCAACAGCCCTCCGCCGGAACGGGGCACGGCCTGGGCCGCCACGTCCTTGCCGTACCGGATGCGGGTGAAGGTCTCCGGCAGCCGCTTCTCCAGACGGAGGTGGGCGGTTCGGCCCAGCAGCCAGGCGGCCAGGGACCCGTTGGCCAGGGCCACCGGAACGGCCAGCCAGGGCACGCCCTGGACACCGGCCCACACGAGGGCCCCGATCGTGGGGGACGACAACACCGGCATGGCGAACAGGGTGATCCACACCTGGAGCTGGTTGTCGCCCGCGTCGTTGGCGTCCACGCGCAGGTGCGGGTCCACACCCGGGGTGACGGCCACCACCGACAACAGGATCGACAGTCCGGCGGCCACCCCCAGGAACACCACCAGGCTCGACACCACGTACGGGACCGCCCAACCGGCCCCGGAGGCGACCACGGCCAGCACGCTCAGCACGACCGTGGACGGGCCCGCGAGCAGGGCGAACGCGATCTGTCTGCCCCGCACGTCGGCGCGGAGCGTGTCGCGCCCCTGGCCGACCACGGTCAGCCACAGGGCGGTGCCGTCGTGCCCGTACATGTTGGCGCCGCCCATGCCGATGACCAGCAGGGCCATCACCCCGGCGAAGGGCGCGACCTCCGGGAGCTGGCCGATCAGTCCGATCACGCCGATGATCAGGCCCGTCCACAGGGCGGCACGCAGTTCCAGGCCGCGCCACGGGTCCCGCCACCACTGGCGCAGCTCCTTGCCGACCACCGCGCCCAGGGGGTGTCCGGCAGGAGGGAACGACCGCCGAGCAGCACCCGTGAACCCAGTGGCCGCGACCGTCTCCGCACACCGCGGGGGCCACGCTCGGAGCCAACAGCCGCACGGTGACCAGAACCGTCACCAGGGTGAGCGCGCCGAGCGCCCCCAGCCAGCCGAAGGCGGCGCCCCACGAACCCGCCGCGGCCGCGTCCACCGCCAGCACCGGCCAGGAGGTGGGCACCGCGGACACCACGGTCAGGACCGTGCCCTGGAGCCCCTCCCGGGACAGGCTCGACACGGCCGAGAACGCCGGTTGGACCGCCATCCACCCGAAGAAGAGCCCGGCCACGATCAGGCCCCACTGCAGGGAGGCGATCTCCATCCCGATCCGGCTGTGCATGGCCACGCCCAACGCGCGGAACACCAGGCGTGACAGCGACACCATGAACACCAGCAGCGCCATCATGCCGAGCAGCCCCAGGAACAGCGTGGCCGGATCCGAGGCCCACGCGTGCCAGGCGACCGTCGCCGTGGCCACGAGGGTGAGCAGGGGGCCCAGACCGACGAACGCCGTCACCAGCAGCCCGGCACCCACCCGGTCCCGGTCCAGCGGAAGCAGGGTGAAGTACTGCGCCCGCAGCACCCCCACCCCGTTGGTGATGGTGGGGCCGAGCACCCAGCCGCTCGCCCAGACCGCCAGGGCCAGCATGAGCAGGCCCGACCGGACCTGGTCGGAGGAGGCCGCGACCGCCAGGTACCAGGTCAGCCCGACCCCCAGGGCGATCATCACCAAGGAGAAGAACCGTGTGCCGACGGAGCCGTGCCGCCCCAGAGTGAACTTGAGGCGGATCAGGAGTTCAACCACGCCAGGTCCCCCTCTCCGACCTCGCGCGCGCCGACCAGACGGACGAAGGTGTCCTCCAGAGTGGCGTCCGCCCCCGGACCTCGACGAGTGCGCCGTCCGCCAGCACCCGTCCCTCGGCGATGATCGCCACCCGGTCGGTGAGCTGCTCCACCAGGGCCATCACGTGGCTGGAGATCACCACGGTGCCGCCGCCGTCGGTGAACCGGCGCAGGATCGCGGTCAGCACCCGGGCCGACACCGGGTCCACCGCCTCGTACGGCTCGTCCAGGACCAGCACCTCCGGGGCGTGCAGCAGCGCCGTGGCCAGACCGATCTTCTTGCGCATCCCGGTGGAGTACTCCGCGACCAGCACGCCGTCGCGCTCCGCGCCGTCCAGTTCGAGGACCTGGAGGAGTTCCCCGGCACGGGTCCGGGTGACGTCGCGGTCCAGACCGCGCAGCCGTCCCCAGTAGTCGAGGAGTTCGCCCCCGGTGAGCCGCTCCGGCAGGGAGAGGCCGTCGGGGAGCACACCC
Source organism: Nocardiopsis eucommiae (assembly GCA_018388625.1). Lineage (GTDB taxonomy): Bacteria > Actinomycetota > Actinomycetes > Streptosporangiales > Streptosporangiaceae > Nocardiopsis > Nocardiopsis eucommiae. Next base: position 1,719,670 of record CP074402.1, read on the forward strand.
AGACGGCTCTTGGCCTCGATCGGGTCCCGCCACACGTCCACGCCGAGGACCCGGGCGGTGCCGGAGTCCGGGCGGAGCAGCCCCACCGCCATCGACAGCGAGGTGGTCTTCCCCGCGCCGTTGGGACCGACCAGACCCATCGTGGCGCCGCGCGGCACAGCCAGGCTCACGCGGTCGGCGGCGCGCGTCCCGTTGAAGTCCTTGGTGAGTCCGTCCAGCTCGAGTGCTGGTGTGTCAGGGCTAGTCATGGTCCCCATACTCCGGGAGCACCGCCCGGACCGCATCGGCCGACCGGACACGACGGCTGGCCGGGTGACCAGGACGGCCAGCCGTCACCTGGCCTGGTGATCGAGGCGCCGGACGGCCGGGGCGCTCTAGGCTGGAATCCAGGCCGGACGTGACGGGGGAGGGACACATGGAGACGCGTCGCCGAGGCCGCCGCGACCTCGTGGTGGACGTCCTCCTCGTGGTGTTCGCGGTCGTCTTCGGGCTCCTGGGCTACGCCTCCTACGCCACGGACCTGCATCCGACCGACCGCGTGCCCGCCTGGGTCCTCTGGCTCGACCTGGCCTGCCTCCCGCCCGCCTGCGCCGCGCTCTGGTGGCGTCGATCCCACCCGCTGGCCGTGGCCCTGGTCGTCGTCCTGCTCGCCTCGTTCTCCACCTCGGTGATCGGCGCGCTGACCGTCTCCATCATCGGTCTGGCCGTCTACCGGCCCCTGCCGCAGGCGGCGCTGGGGGCCTTCCTGGCCGTGGTCCTCGGTCTGCCCTGGGCCGTGCTGGTGCCCGGATCCACCGGCGACTCCGTCCTCACCGCGATCGGCATCCTCGTGCTGATGAGCGCCTACCTGGCGTGGGGAGCGGCCATCCGCTCCCGCAGGCGACTGGTCGAGCGGTTGCGGGAGGACGTGCGGCGCGAACGCGAACTGCGGGAGGAACGGCTGGCCGCCGCTCGGGTGGACGAGCGCCGCAGGATCGCGCGCGAGATGCACGACGTGGTCGCCCACCGCATGTCCCTGCTGTCCGTGCACGCCGGGGCGCTGGCCTACCGGACCGAGCGGGCGGAGTCCGGCGAGGCCGCGCCGCTCAGGGCGTCGGAGGTGGGGACGGCGGTCCGGGTGATCCGCGACAACGCGCACCGCGTGCTGGACGAACTCAGCGAGATCCTCACGGTGCTGCGTTCGGGTGATCTCTCCGGGGAGGACGAGGAGACCCGCCAACCCCGGCTCGCGGACGTGACACGGCTGGTGACGGAGGCGGTCGACGCGGGGAGAAGGTCTCCTACACCTCGGACCTGCCCGAAGGGGCCGAGCCGCGCCAACAGGTGCGGCGCACCGCCTACAGGGTGGTTCAGGAGGGGCTGACCAACACCCGGAAGCACGCGCCGGGCGCGAAGGTGGCGGTCACGGTGACCGGTTCCCCCGGCCGTGAACTCGTGATCGTGGTCAGCAACGTGCTGCCGATCGGCAGGGCCGCCAGCGAGATCCCCGGAGCAGGGGCGGGGCTGGCGGGTCTGGCCGAGCGCGTGCACCTGGACGGAGGGCGTCTGAGGCACGGCCCCTCCCGGGGGCGGTTCCAGCTGACCGCCGTGCTGCCCTGGCCGGTCGACCAGCCCGCCGGTGCCGCCGGGGAACACGGCCGAGAGGTGCCATAGTGGAGGACGTGAACACTCCGGTCCGGGTCCTGCTCGTGGACGACGACGCCCTGGTACGCGCCGGTCTGCGCCTGATGCTCTCCGGAGGCGGAGACATCGAGGTCGTGGGCGAGGCCGACGACGGCTCCCAGGTGGCGGCCGCCGTGGCCGAGCACCGCCCGGACGTGGTCCTCATGGACGTGCGTATGCCGGAGGTCGACGGCATCGCCGCCACCGCGCGGCTGAGGTCGGGGCCGGTCGGGGGAGCGGGCCCGGCTCCGGGGCCGCAGGTACTCGTGCTCACCACCTTCGACGCCGACACCACCGTGGTGCGGGCCCTGCGCGCGGGAGCCGCCGGGTACCTGCTCAAGCACACCGACCCGGCGCGGATCGTCGAGGCGGTGCGCCGTGCCGCCCTGGGCGAACCGGTCCTGTCGCCGAGCGTGGCCCGCGCGCTGATGGACCGCGTGGCCGGGGCCGACCCCCTGGAGCGTACCGAGGTGCCCACCCGCCGCGACCGCGCCCGTGCCCGGTTGGCCCTGCTCACCGCACGGGAGCGGGACGTGGCCGAGGCGGTGACCGAGGGGCTGTCCAACACGGAGATCGCTGATCGGCTCCACATGTCCATGGGCACGGTCAAGGCGCACGTGTCCAGCGCGTTGACCAAGCTGGACCTGTCGGGTCGGATCCAGCTGGCCCTGCTCACGCACGACGCCCGCGACCCGGAGGACTGAGGCACGGTCCTCCGGGCCCGTTCGGTCAGGGCCCGTCCGGCCGGGGGTCAGGCCGCGGCGGCGGTGGCCATGGCGGCGGCGAGCGCGTCGCACTCCTGCTCCTCGGGGAGCGGCTGCCCGGCGGCGAGGCGGGCCATGAGCATCCCGGAGAGCAGGTCGGCCACCAGGCGGGCTCGGCCGGTCCCGGAGAGCTCGCCCCGCTCCACCGCGCGCTCCAGGAGCGCGGTGACCAGCTCCAGACGCCGGTCGAGCAGGGTGCGGATGATGACCGCCCCCGCCTGTTCCCGGAGGGCGGCCACGAGGGCGTGCCGGGCCAGGGCCTGCGTGGCGGGCTCCGCGAACACGCCGTGGACGGCGCGCACGGCGAGCGTCAGGTCGCCGAGGAGCGTACCCGTGTCGGGGACCTCGATCCGGTCGATGGTGATCTGCTCGGCGGCGGCCAGGATCAGTTCCTGCTTGGTGGCGTAGCGGCGGAACACGCTGGTGCGCCCCACCCCGGCGTGCCGGGCGACCTCGTCGAAGGTCAGGTCGAAGCCGCGCTCCGGGAGCAGTTCCGCCGTGGCCCTCCGGATGGCCTCGTCCACGGCGGGGTCGGGGCGACGGCCACCTCGTCCCTTGCGCATTCCCTCTCCCGAGCTCTTGACAGTGGTTGGGGTACTCGTAGTATCGGTACTAAGAGTTCCGGTATTGAGAGTACCGTTGAATCGCCGTAAGGAGAAGCGGCATGAGCGTCATCGTCGTCGGAGCCGGACCCACCGGCCTCATGCTCGCGGGGACCTCGCGGAGGCCGGGACGGACGTCACCCTCCTGGAGAAGCGCGCCGAGGAGTCCAACCTGACCCGCGCCTTCGCCCTGCACGCCCGCACCCTCGAACTCTTCGACATGCGCGGGATCGCGGACGAGATCGTCGACCAGGGCTTCGAGGTCTCGCGTGTCCGCGTCACCATGGGCGGTCGGGAGGTGGCGCTGGACCTGCGCCACCCGGAGAGCCGGTTCAGGTACGTGCTCACCGTCGCCCAGGCGCGCACCGAGGCGCTCCTCCAACGCCGCGCCGAACGCCTCGGGGTCCGGATCAGGAGGGGCGCCGAGGTCGTCGGTCTCGACCAGGACGAGGACGGGGTCAGGCTCACCGTCCGCTCCCGGACCGGCTCGCACACCGAGCGCGCCGCCTACGTGGTGGGCACGGACGGGGCGCACAGCGCCGTCCGCTCGCTGCTCGGGGTGGGGTTCAGCGGGCGCAGCTACGACACGCACATCCTGCTGGCCGACGTCCGCCCGGAACGGGAACTGCCCCCAGCGATCAATCCCTACGTCGGCCCGGACGGGCTCGCGCTGCTGCCGCCCTACGGGGACGGCTGGTACCGGGCCATCGTCTGGGACCGGAGCCTTGAGGACGTGCCACTGGACCAGCCCGTCAGCAGGGAGGAGCTCAACGACTCCCTGGGGCGGATCACCGACGGAGAGGTCAGCGTCGCGGAGATGAGCTGGTCCACGCGCTTCCTCAGCGAACGCCGTCAGGCGGACCACTACCGGGTCGGACGGGTCCTGCTCGCCGGGGACGCGGCGCACGTGCACTCCCCGATGGGTGCCATGGGGATGAACACCGGTATCCAGGACGCCGCCAACCTGGCCTGGAAGCTGGTCGCGCAGGAGCGGGGGTGGGCGCCCGACTGGCTGCTCGACACCTACGAGGACGAACGCCATCCGGTGGGCCGCCAGACCCTGCGCGTCACCGACTTCATCCAGCGCATGGCGGTGGCCCCCGGGCTGGTCCGCGCGATCCGTCCCCACGTGGTCCCCCGCCTGGTCCGGGTCGGCCGGGTGTCCGCTGCGATGCGCCGACTGGTCTCCGGTCTCAGCGTGCGCTACCGCCGGCCGGAGCAGGTGATGGACTCCGCCTCGGTGGGGCGGCGTGTGGACGACCTCCCGCTGGTGCACGAGGGGGAGACCACGCGGCTGTACGAGCTGGTGGACCCGACCCGGTTCACCCTGTTGGACACCACCAGGGTGGGAGCCTCGGCCGAGGCCGCGAGGCCCTGGGCCGACCGGGTGCGCGCCCTGCGGGTCCTCGGAGACCTGCCCGAGGGGCGGACGCACTCCTCGTCCGCCCCGACGGCCACGTCGCCTGGAGCGCTGAACGGCCCTCCGCCGAGCAGGTCCGCGCGGCCCTCACCGCGTGGACCGGTACCGCCTGAGCGTCAGGCGGGGGCCTCCGGATCCGGCGCCACGCGGCGCGACATCCGTAGGAACGAGAACCACTGCGCCGCCACCAGGAACGCCGTGGCGCCCGCGTTGGCGCCCCACAGGGCGGTCAGACCGCCGTGCTCCACGAGCGGCACCGAGGCCAGCACCAGCGTGCCGTAACCGAGGGCGAACGCGTACATGGCGGGCCGGGTGTCCTTGAGCCCCAGCAGTCCCGAGTTGGGCGCCGACTGGAGGGCGTCGAAGGCGCCGACCAGACACAGCAGCGGAACGAGTGCGACCACCCCGGCGTGTACCCCGGGATCGTCGGTGAACAGCCAGACCAGCGGCCCCGCCGCCCACCAGAGCAGTGCCCCGCTGACCAGCATCACCGGGAGCGACACCAGGTAGCTCGCCAGGACCGTGCGCACCACCAGGGCCCGGTCGCGGGCCCCGGCCGCCCGCACGGTGAACGGGACGGTGGCCTGGCCCACGCCGACGAAGGAGATGAAGGCCATTCCCACGAGCACCACGGCGACCTGGTGGACGGCGGCCTCCTCGGGGCCGATCCGGGCGACCACCACGGCCAGGACACTCAGTGACCCGGATTTGATCAGCAGGGTGGAACCCGTGGGGAGTCCGACCCTCGCCATCCGGCTGATCCCCGCCCACCGGGGCGCGCCGAACCCGATCGGGTGCCCCCGCAGGATCGTCCCGCGCCTGACCACCGCGAAGTTCAGGCCCACGGTGACCACGTTCATCGCGAGCATGGAGGCCCCCGCGCCGAACAGCCCCAGGGCCGGGAGGGGCCCCGGTCCGAGGACCAGGGTCGGGGTCGCCACCAGCGAGAAGGCCACGGAGACCAGGGAGAGCGCCAGCACCGCCCTGGTGTGCCCCAACCCGACCAGCAGCACGGTGGTCGCGTTCTTGACCGCCGCCAGCACCACGTATCCGGCCATGAGCAGCGGGTAGAGGCCCAGCACGGCCACGGTGGGTTCGGCCACCCCGACCAGCCGCGCGCCCACGGGGACGGCGAGGATCAGCAGTCCGCCCACGATCCCCAGGAACAGGCTGAGCCACAGGCTGTCCCGGAGCACCGGGGCCAGGGCCCGGGGGTCGTCCTCGTTCTCGGTGAAGAAGGGCATGGAGCCCCGCAGGGTGCCGTGCACGACCATGATCATCGGGTTGAACACGGCGATCACCAGCGCGTACGCGGCCAGCTCCACGGTCCCGGTGTTGCCCAGGACCGCCGCGGTGACCGCGCTCCCGATGAGGGTGGACAGCATGGAGAGGTAGAGCGGGAGAGCCTTGCCCGCGATCCGCCGGGCGATCGGCCCCGCGCGCTGGGGAGGGTCCGCCGGAGTGGAGGGGGCTCCGGAACACGGGTCCGGTCGGTGCGTGCTGACATGCGTGGGGAGGACTCCTCCGGGGGTTGGGCGTCGACGGCGGCGAGGTCGTAGCATCTGGCTTGACAGCGTGTCCGATGACGAGGGGACGGTTCTCATGGCCGAAAAGCGCGTGGTGTGGGCGAAGAAGCTGCCGGAGGTCTACAAGAAGCTCGACGAGATCGACCTGGTCATCGCGGACCATCTGGACGTCAAGCTGCTCGAACTGATCAAACTCCGGGCCTCCGTCCTCAACGGCTGTGCGTTCTGCGTGGACCTTCATACCCAGAAGGCGCTCAAGGAGGGCGAGTCCCAGCAGCGGCTCTTCCTCGTTTCCACCTGGTACGAGGCCGGTGAGCGGTTCACCGGGCGCGAGCGTGCGGCCCTCGCCCTCACCGACGAGATGACCGAACTCGGCGGCACCGGGGTCTCCGACGAGGCCTACGAGTCCGCCGCCGAGTTCTTCGACGAGACCGAGCTCGCCGCGCTGATGTCCGCCATCGCCATGATCAACCTCTACAACCGGCTCGCGGTCACCAGCCAGCTGCACCCCAAGGAGCGTTAGGGTTCCGCGCGCCCCCGCCGGGCCACACCTCCGGCGGGGACGCGGCGCGACGGGGGCGGGGGCGTCACCGCGCGGGAAGCCGTACGGTCACAGGGCCTCCTTCGGCGCGGGGCAGTGCTCGGCGCCGAACTCCAGGGCGTCCAGGGTCAGGTCGACCACGGCCGACCGGTGCTCCTCCAGGGCGGCGACGTCGACCAGGGCGCGCAGGGCACCCGGTACCAGCGTGGCCAGCGCGCCCTCCACCGTCGCCTGGGTCCGTCTGTCGCGCAGCCCGCCGACCACCCCGGGCCACCGGCCCTCCAGCACCGCGCCGTTGGCCACCGCCGTGCGCCAGACCGCGCCCAGGTGGGGCTCCGGTACCAGCCGCCGCACCGGGCCCCGCCCCGCACCGGCCGCCAAGGCCGCCTCCGTCCGTTCCTCGTCGACTCCCCAGGCGGCCAGCGCGCGGGCCAGCGGCACGTGGGACTCGGGCACGTCGTGCTGGAGATCGATGAGGGAGGTCTCCCCGTTGGTCCAGTTCAGGTGGGGGAGCAGGCGCGGCGGCTCCAGGACCGAGGTCACGGCATCGGCGGCGAAGCACACCGAACGGCGTGCCCCCTGCTCCGAGTTCCCGACCAGGCTGGGCAGCTCCTCGTGTTCCACCGGGGTGGGCACCGCCACCAGCGCACGGGTCCCGGTACGTCGGACGAAGCGGAGCACCGCCCGGTCGTCGGGTTCCCCGTCCCCACCCTCGTCGGCCAGGAACCGGGCCAGCGCCACGGAGAGCGCGGAGGGCAGCGCCAACGCCACGGTGGGCACGTAGGGGTTGACCACCGGAACCACCCCGGCCCCGGTGAACACCGCCCATCGGGCCAGGGTCGCCGTGCGTGACCCCCACTCGACGAAGAACGAGACGGCGGCCTCCGGGTGGGCGGCCAGGGTGTGTTCCACGGTTCCCGCGAAGCCCTCGGCCAGTCGGACGTCGTCCTGGAGGACCAGGTGGTGGGTGGTGTCGTCGTGCCGCGCGGCGGCCCCGAAGGCGACCCGGGCGCTGCGGAGCGCGGTGGGCGGGCCGTCCGGCTCGGGATCCGGGGCCAGACCGGTGAGGGGCAGGCCGGTGCGCCGGGCGACCCTCTCGCGGACTCGGCGCGGGAGGGGTGGGTCATCACGGCGGCGGACACGTGAACGCGGGGGTGGGGGTGCGCATGCCCTCCATCCTAGGTTCCGGGGGCGGGAGAACCCGGTGGTCCACAGGACCTTTCGGCGGGCGGAGACTCCCCGGATCCAAACTTCTAATTTCCTACCTGTATAGTTTGGTTTGTTCGTCGATCCCTCCTCGAAAGACGCCACACATGTGCCCCCACCGGCCCTCCTCCCCGGCCCGCGTACCTCGTGCCACCCGTCCCCGCGCGTTGCGGGGGCTCCCGGGGCTCCCCGGATGAGCGTCCTCGCGCCGGACCGCCCGTCAGCCGAGGCCCCAGCGCCGGAGAGCGGCGGGATCGCACCGGCGGTGCGGTCGTTCGGGCTCCGGGCGCTCTCCGTGGGCGGATTCCTGCTGGTGTGGTGGGCCGTCGCCCGGGCCGAGGTCTGGCCGCCGGTCATCCTGCCCGGGCCGGGAGCGGTCTGGGACCAGGCCGTGGCCACCAGCACCCAGGGCTACAGCGGTCACACCCTCCAGGAACACCTGGGGGTCAGCCTGCGCCGCATCCTCGTGGGCAGCGTCCTCGGGACGGTCGGCGGAGTGCTGCTCGGGCTGGTCATCGGGCTGGTCCCGGTGGCCCGCGCCGTGCTCGGCCCCTTCGTCACGTTCGTCCGCACCCTGCCGCCGCTGGCCTACCTCAGCCTGCTCGTCATCTGGTTCGGTATCGGGGAGGAGCCCAAGATCTGGCTCCTCGTCATCGCCTCGCTGCCCCCGGTCGCCGTGGCCACCGCCGACGCCGTGCGCGGCGTGGCACCGGACCACCTGAACGCCGCACGGTCGCTGGGCGCGCGCCCCTGGCACCTTCCCGTCTGGATCGTCCTGCCGCACTCGTTGCCGGAGATCATGACCGGAGTCCGCATCGCCGTGGGCGTCGCCTACACCTCGGTGGTGGCCGCCGAGACCGTCAACGGCGTCCCCGGGATCGGCGGGATGATCCGCGAGGCCCAGCGCTACAACCAGACCGACGTCGTCATCCTCGGTCTGATCGTCATCGGCCTGTCCGGCCTCCTCCTCGACTGGCTCCTCCAGACCCTGGACCGCACCGTCGCGCCGTGGCGGGGCAGGGAATGAGACCGCCACGAGCCACCGGTCCCCGAACGTCCCCCGCACCCCCGACGGAGCACCCATGACCCCGAGACACACCGTGCGCGCCGCCTCGGCCGGAGCGGCCCTGGCCCTGATCCTCTCCGGCTGCTCCGGTACCCCCGAGGACCCGGCCGACGGGGTCCCCGGTCAGCTGCGCATCGGCTACCAGTCGATCCCCAACGGCGACCTCGTGGTCAAGCACCACGCCTGGCTGGAGGAGGCCCTGCCCGACACCGAGATCGTCTGGAACCGGTTCGACTCCGGCGGCGACGTCAACACCGCCTTCCTGGCCGGGGAGCTCGACATCGCCCTGGCGGGCAGCGCCCCCGTCACCCGGGGCCTGTCCCAGCCGCTCGGTATCGACTACCAGGTGCCGTGGATCCACGACGTCATCGGTGACAACGAGGCCCTGGCCGTGACCGAGGGCATCGACGAGGTCGCCGACCTGGCGGGACGCACCGTCGCGGTGCCCTTCGCCAGCACCACGCACTACCACCTGATCGCCGCCCTGGACGAGGCCGGACTGGGCACCGACGACGTCCAACTCCTCGACCTCGAACCCCCGGACATCCAGGCGGCCTGGCAGCGCGGGGACCTCGACGCGGCCTTCGTCTGGTACCCGGTCCTCGGCCAGCTCTACGAACAGGGCGCCAGCCCCTGGTGACCAGCGGCGAACTGGCGGAACGGGGCAACGTCACCGCCGACCTGGCGGTGGTCTCCACCGGATTCGCCGAGGACCACCCCGACGCCCTGGCCACGTGGGTCGAGCAGCAGGACCGCGCGGTCTCCCTCCTCAGGGAGGACCGGGAGGAGGCCCTGGCGGCCATCGCGGCCGAGCTCAACCTGGAACCGGAGGAGGCGGCCGAGCAGGTCGACCAACTGGTCTTCCTGAGCGCGGAGGAACAGGCCTCCGGCGACTACCTGGGGACCGCCGACGCCCCCGGTGCCCTGGCCGAGCACCTGAGGCTCACCGCCGAGTTCCTGGCGGAGCAGGGCGAGATCGACGCCGCGCCCGACACCACGGCCTTCGAGAACGCGCTCGCCCCCGCTGGAGCCGAACATGCCGCACGCCCCTGAACCCGCCCTGGAACTGACCGGGGTGGGACACGACTACCGCAGGGACGGACGGCGGGGAGCCACCGTGCCCGCGTTGGACGGCATCGACCTGAGCCTGGACGCGGGGGAGCACCTCGTGGTGGTGGGCCCCTCCGGCTCCGGAAAGAGCACCCTGCTGCGGCTGGTCGCCGGGTTCCACCGCCCCACCCGGGGCACGGTCTCCGTCAACGGCCGTCCGGTCCGGGGCCCCGGACCGGACCGGGGCGTGGTCTTCCAGCGGCCCACGCTGTTCCCGTGGATGACCGTGCGAGGGAACGTCGAGTTCGGGCTCCGCATGGCGGGTCTGGCCAGGGCGGAGCGGCGGGCCCTCGCGGAACACCAGCTCGCCCTGGTGGGGCTGGCCGACGCCGCGCACCTGCGCACCTACGAGCTGTCCGGGGGCATGCGCCAGCGGGTGGCCATCGCCCGGGCCCTGGCCCCCGACCCGGGGATCGTGCTCATGGACGAGCCGTTCGGCGCACTGGACGCCCTGACCCGTGAGCGCATGCAGGAGGAGGTGCGCTCCCTGTGGCTCCTCACCGGCAAGACGCTGCTGTCCATCACCCACGACGTCGGGGAGGCGGTCCGCCTGGGCACGCGGATCGTGGTGCTGAGCGCGCGGCCGGGGCGGATCGTGCTCGACGAGGTGTCGGACCTGCCCAGGGCCGGGGAACCGGGTACGCACCCGGACTTCACGGCGACCCGGGACCGGATCGCGCACGCCGTACGTGCCGCGGCCCGCTGACACGGCCGTGCCCCCGCCCCGAACCCCTGGGGCGGGAGCGGTGGAAGGGGCCGTGGATCACCCGGTCGACTGCTGACGACCCTGTTCCGGGGACGAGGTCGGCCGGGGCGCGGCGTGCGGCCGTTCGTGGGCGGCGCGGTACCCGGCCCGGTAGCTGGCGTCCCGGGAACGCTCGGACTCCTCGTCGCCGACCGCGATCGGCCATCCGGCGGTCAGCCCGTAGATCACCAGGATGTCGATGGCGATGACCACCACCGACCACAGCGGCATCGCGATCAGGAACGCGAGCTGGGCGACGGCGTTCAGGGCCGCCAGGACGATGGAGAAGGCCCGCGCCCAGGTGCTGCCGGACAGGACCGCCAGACCGGCGACGACCAGCACCGCGCCCCAGAGACCGAGCAGGACACCCCAGGCGCCGTACTCCAGGATGAGCATCTGGGTCTCGGTGGCGACGAAGAACTCCGGGGTGAACATCGCCGCGAGGCCCTGGATCACGTTGATGACTCCGGTCACGATGAGCAGCGTGGCGACGAAGAACTGCCAACCGTTGGCCTGTGTCCGCATGGGTGCTCCTCTGCCGGTCGCCCAGGAGTCTCTGACGGGGGCGACCTCTCTGGTGTCGCGAGCAGGCGGATACCAGCTCCACCCCTTCATCATCGGCCACGGCGCGTAAGGGGCACGGAACCCGTTGCTTCGGATCGGGCAAAGCCGGGGCGCCTGGGTCGGAGTGGCGGCGATCGAGGTCAGTATTTACGTAACAACGTAGAATCGTGTAGCGTGGGCGCGTGCCAGAACCAACCCCGGACCCCGCCTCCCCTGCCTCCCGCGCCGGTACGGAGGAGCGTCTCGCCGCCCTGGAGGCTCGGGTCGCCGAGCTGGAGCGGGCCGACCGCTCGTACACCGCGACCACCGAGACGAACTACGCCGAGCGCTTCTTCGTCCTGGAGGCCCTCAAGGAACGCACCGCCGACGAAGGGGCGGTCGTCTTCGCGGGCGTCGTCCCCGTCGAGGGCGCGTCGGAGCCGGTCCAGTGGCAGTACGGGAGCTCCGTCGAGGCCATCGAGAACCTCGACTGGTCCGCCCTGGCCGGGAACCTGGACGCCCTCGGCCACCCCGTCCGGCTCAGCATCCTGCACGCGGTCCACTCCGGGGTCACCACCGTCGCCGGGCTCAAGGAGCGGGAGGAGTTCGGCACCAGCGGCCAGATTTACCACCACGTCAACCTGCTGGTCGCCGCGGGCTGGCTGGCCACGCGCAGGCGCGGCCACTATGCCATACCGCCGGAGCGGCTGGTCCCGCTGATGGTGGTCCTCACCGCCTCGCGCGGCTGAGACACGGAACGAGGACGAGGGGGACAGGTGCGGAGCGGTACACGGACCGGAGCGACCGTGGCGGTCGTGGCCGCCGTCGTCCTGGCCGTCGGGTTCGCCGTGCGGCCCGTTGCCCCGTCCCTCTCCTCGGAGGTCACCGGCGACGCCGAGCTGGCGCAACGCGCCCGACCCCTGCTGGAGGACGGCCCCCGTGCGACCGCGGCCGTCGTGGAGGTCGACGGCGACCGTGTCAGGGAGGCCTACTTCGGCGCGGACGGGACGACCCTCTACGAGATCGGGTCCGTCTCCAAGGCCCTGACCGGGCTGCTGCTGGCCGACGCGATCGAGCGCGGCGAGGTGGACCCGGACACCGAACTCGGAACCCTGCTGGACCTGGAGGGCGCGCCCGCCGCGACGGTCACCCTGAGCGAGCTCTCCTCGCACCGGTCCGGGCTCCCCAGGAACCCTCCGGGGGTGCTGACCTCGGTCACCATGCTCCTGGACAACCTCCGCAACCGCGACCCCTACACGGGTGACGTCCGGGACCTCGTGGGGAGCGCCGCCGAAGCCGACCTCACGGACCGGGGCCGGTTCGCCTACTCCAACCTCGGCGCCGCGCTGCTCGGCCAGGCCCTCGCGGTCTCCGCCGGAACCGACTACGAGACCGTCCTCCACCAGCGCCTCCTCGCCCCACTCGGTATGGAGCGCACGGTGGTTCCCGCCACCCCGGAGGACGTGCCCGCCGAGGCGGCCGTCGGGTACGGCACCAACGGTCGCCCCTTCGCCCCCTCGGCCAACGCCGCCTGGGCCCCCATGGGTGGCGTGCACTCCACCGGCGGCGACATGGGGCTCCTCGCGCGGGCCCTGGTGGGGGAGGGGCGCCGGGTGTCGAGGCCCTGGAGCCCCGCTGGGACGACGGGCGGGGAGACGGGGTCGGCCTGGGCTGGTTCGTCACCGACCACGACGGCACCGAGGTCACCTGGCACAACGGCATGACCGGTGGATTCGCGGCCATGGTCGCTCTGGACCGTGAGGGCGGGCGTGCCGTGGTCGTGCTGGCGGACGGCCCCGTGGGCGTGGACTCCGTCGCCCTCGACCTGCTCTTGGAGGGGAGTGAACGACACCCTGGTCGCCCTCGTCGTGTGGGCGGTGCTGACCCTGTTCGCCGCCTCACTGACCTGGGAGATGGTGCGGTCCGCGCGCACTGGAGAGGGTGCGCGGGCCTTCCCCGATCGCGGCGGCGTGGTCCGGCGGTCCGCGGGCGTGGTCCTGTTGACCGCGTACATCCTGCTCGCGGTGGGGTGGCTGCACCTCCCTGCGGCCCTGTGGTGGGTCAACGCGGCCCTGGCCGCGACCGCCCTGGGAGCGGGCGCGGCGCGCTGGCGGACCCTGCCGTGGAGCGCGGCCGAGGGCGGGGCGCGCGCTCGTTGGATCGGAGCCGTGTTCACCGTGGGCCTGACCGTCGCCCTGGTCCTCCTCCTGGCCCTCTGAGCGGCCGGGACCCGTCACGCCCCTTGGTCCCACCAAGAACCCATCGACACGTGGGACGACCATTCTCGGCCGTTCGTGTGGACCAGGGGCGCCGAGGAGATCCTCGAACCCGTCGCCGCATCATCTTCGCCGCATCAACGGCGCGGAACACCCAGGGGCCGCGGCGGCATCCGTGGTGCTCGCCGTGCGATCACACGAAGTCCGGGCGGGGGTTCGAGCCGGTCGCCATAATGCCTCCGCGTCTTTCCGGGTATTCGCAGACCCTTGACAATATGGCAACAACACGCAGAATCAGTCAATACCAAATCAGATAACGGAGGGAATCGGGCATGTACGGGGCCGAGCGTCGACAACTGTTGGCGCAGAAGGCACGCCGAGACGGGCGCATCGACGTCTCGTCGGCGTCGGAGGAACTGACCGTGGCACCGGAGACCATTCGGCGCGACCTCGGGGTCCTCGAACGCCAAGGGCTGGTGCGCCGGGTCTACGGCGGCGCCGTCTCCGTCGAACGCCTGGACTTCGAACCCAGCGTCCCCCTGCGCGACCGCACCAACGAGAGCGAGAAGGAGCGCATCGCCCGCGCCGCGGTCGCCCAACTCCCCCAACGGGGCACCGTCCTCATCGACGGAGGCACCACCACCGCTCGCCTGGCCGGCCTCCTGCCCGAAGGCGCGGAACTCACCGTTGTCACCAACTCCCTGCCCGCCGCCCACCAGATCGTGGGCCGACGAGGCTGCCAGCTCCACTTCCTTGGCGGGCGCGTCCGCGCCACCACACTGGCCTCCGTGGGCCCCTGGTCGCAGGACGTCCTCGACGGACTCACCGTCGACGTGGGATTCTTCGGCGCCAACGGGTTCTCCACCGAACGCGGCTGCACCACCCCCGACCCCGCCGAAGCCACGGTCAAGGCCGCCATGGTCCGCGCCTGCCGGCGCCGGGTCCTGCTCGCCGACCACAGCAAGTACGGCGACGACCAGTTCAGCCGATTCGCACACCTGAACGAGATGGACGTGGTGGTGACCGACGAGGGCCTGGATGAAGAGGCCCGCGGAGCCCTCGTCGACGCGGAGACCGAAGTGGTGATCGCGTGATCGCCACCGTCACGCCCAACCCCGGACGTGCCCGTACGACAGGCTGGCCCGCCACCGGGGGAGCACTCCCAACGGTGGCCCCGCGATTCGCGCACCCCCACCCCCGTGCGCGTCACCGCAGTCGACAGCTCACTCACCCCCAGGAGCGACACCATGACCGAACTCGTCACCACCGAACTGGTCGACCTCGACCTGGCTCCGACCGACCGGCGTGCCGCGGTGCGCTCCCTGGCCGAACGCCTGCGCGTGGCCGGCAGGGTGACCGACCTCGAGCGGTTCCTCGCCGACGTGGAGGACCGCGAGGCACAGATGTCCACCGGCCTGCCCGGCGGTATCGGGATCCCGCACTGCCGATCGGAGGCCGTCACGGTGCCCACCCTCGCCATCGGCCGCAGCGCTCAGGGAGTGGATTTCGGAGCCGACGACGGACCCGCTCGCCTGATCTTCCTCATCGCGGCTCCGGAGGGCGGTGCCGCCGACCACCTGACCGTGCTGGCCGCCCTGGCACGCCGACTCATGCGCGCGGAGTTCACGAAGACCCTCCTGAACGCCACCGACCCGGCCGCCGTGGCGGCGTACGTGGGTGCGGAGGTGGCTTCGTGAAGATCGTCGCCGTCACCTCCTGCCCCACCGGCATCGCGCACACCTACATGGCGGCCGAGGCACTCGAACAGGCCGGGCGGGACGCCGGGCACGACGTCTCTGTCGAGACCCAGGGGTCCGCGGGGACCTCGGCTCTGGCCGACGAACAGATCGCGGCGGCCGACGCCGTGATCTTCGCCGCCGACGTCGGGGTCCGGGGGCGCGAACGCTTCGATGGCAAACCCAGAGTCGAGACCACGGTCAAACAGGCGGTCAAGGACGCGGCCGGGCTCGTCCAGCAGGCCGTCGAGGCCGCCGAACAGCAGCGGGCCGAACCCGCCCCCGGCAGGGTCGGCGCGTCCGCTTCCGCGAAGGCCGGAACCGCGGCCGGGGCGGCTGGGGCCGACCCCGGGACAACCGCGCCGACCGCTCCGGACGACGGCGTGCCCCGGCCCGAAACCAAGGTCACCGGCGGTGGCAGCTTCGGAAGCAACCTCAAACAGTGGCTGATGACCGGCGTCAGCTACATCATCCCGTTCGTGGCCGCCGGCGGGTTGCTCATGGCGCTCAGCTTCGCCCTGGGCGGATACGACATCACCGACGCCCCGCCGGTCACCGAACACTTCGACGCCCTCAGCCTCACCAGCTGGGCCGCTCTGGCGAACCAGGCGGGCGCGCTGTCGATGGACTTCCTCGTGCCCGTCCTGGCCGGTTTCATCGCGTACGCCATGGCCGACCGGGCCGCACTGGCCCCCGGGTTCGTGGGCGGGGCCGTGGCCGTGGAAGTGGAGGCCGGTTTCCTGGGCGGTCTGCTCGCGGGCCTGCTTGCCGGGGCCGTCGTCGCCGCGCTGCGTCGGGTGCCCGTGCCCCGCGCCGTGGCCGGGGTGATGCCGGTCCTGGTGCTGCCGCTCGTCGGCGTGGTCGTGGTCGGAACCCTGATGTTCGTGGTCGTGGGCGAACCCATCGCCGTGGCCATGCAGGCGATCACCGACTGGCTCAACGGCCTGAGCGGGGCCAACGCGATCCTGCTGGGCGGGATCGTCGGCGCGATGATGGCCGTGGACATGGGCGGTCCCGTCAACAAGGTCGCCTACACCTTCGCCGTCGGCGGGCTCACCACGGGCAGCGAGACCGCGTTCGCGATCATGGCCGCCGCCATGGCCGCGGGAATGACCCCGCCCATCGCCCTGGCGCTGGCCACCAAGATCAGACGGGACCTGTTCAGCCCGGCCGAACACTCCAGCGCACGTCCGGCCTGGCTGCTCGGAGCCTCCTTCATCACCGAGGGCGTGATCCCTTTCGCCGCCGTCGATCCCCTGCGGGTCATCCCCTCCATCGTCCTGGGATCGGCCACCGCGGGCGCCTTGGCGATCGGTTTCGGCAGCACCCTCATGGCACCGCACGGGGGCGTCTTCGTCCTGCCCCTGGTCGGAGGGCCGCTGCTGTACCTGGTCGCCATCCTCATCGGGATCGCGGTCTCCACCTCCGCCGTACTGCTGGCCAAGAGCATCGGCCGCCGCCAACCCACCTCGGCCGGGGCCACCGCCACGGCGGCCGCCTGACCCCGAGCGGTCGTGATCGTCGATCTCGACCCGGGTCCGATTCGTGTGCGGTAATCGACCATAGTCACGAAGCCCACCTTTCTTGGCAAACACGGCAATGCGGGAAGGTTCATCAAGGTGGAATAGCCCGATTGGTCCTTTCTGGGTCTTCGGCCTGTCAGAGGGGCCCGCTTGTGGAAAACTCCACGCGCCCAATCGGGGGTGGACTAACGTGACATCCGTCCGCCGCCCCGGTTTCGCCGGGGTGAAATCCACTGCACGTGACACGGGCGGGTGCGACGGCAACGAATCCGCCACCCGCACGGAAAGCCGCGAGGAAACCATTCATGGCAGTACACCTGTCCGACCGGAAACGCCCTCTCCCGCGCCCCGGCCAACAGGCACTCGTCGCCCTCCTGGCTGCCTCCGCCCTGACCGCCCCCGCATGGTCCTGGACGGTGATCGAGAGCCCCGAACCGGCCCGACCGGTCATCGCCCTCGTCGGCGGTCTGGCCGCACTGCTGCTGTGCGCCGCCGTGGCCACCGCCGTCTACCACGCGGCCGTGGCGCGCGTCGCCCTCGCCCACGGCGCCAGGGTCAGCTCGGGTGCGCGCACCCTGGAGGAGGAGACGGCGCGGGTCGTGGACGCCCTCCTGCCCGCCCTCGCCCACGCCGCCCGTGAGGGCAGGCCCCTCCCACGCGTGCTCGCCGACCACCCCAGGCCCACCCACCCCACCGTCGACCGTCTCGCCCACGCCGTCACCACCCGGCTCGCCGAGGCCGAGCGCAGCGCCACCGAGGCACGCGCGGCGCGCACGGAGATCGAGAACGAGGTCACCGACCTCGCTGACACCACCCTGCCGTTCATCGTGCACCGCGTCCGCGAGGACCGCACCATCGCGGAGGAGGTCCTCGCCGGGGAGCTCCGCGAGGTCCACCCGGCCGTGGCCCACCTGCGCACCCGCCTGGTCGAGGAGCTCGTGGTCTCCGAGCGCCGGAGCGCCACAGCGCTGATCTCGGCTGCCAACATCGGCGGGCGGATCCAGGCCCACCTCACCACCTTGCTCGCCCAGCTCCGCGACCTGCAGTTCCGTTACGGCGACCGCTCGGACGTCTTCAACGACCTCCTGCTGGTCGACCACAACGTCTCCCGTACCGGCCGCCTCGCGGACGCGTTCGTGACCCTCGCACGAGGCCGCTCCGGGCGCCGATGGAACCGTCCCATCGGTATGGAGAGCATCCTGCGCGGAGCCCAGGGCCGCATCACCGCCTACCGCCGGGTCCGCCTGCACTACACCCACAGGTCGGCGGTGGTCGGCTACGCGGCGGAGGGGTGATCCAGGTGCTCGCGGAGCTCATGGACAACGCCGCCAACTTCTCCGCGAACGGCACCGACGTCAACGTCTACGCGCAGGAGGAGGACAGCGGGGTCACCGTCACCGTCGAGGACAGCGGCCGGGGACTGCGCCAGCGCGAGCGCCGGGCGGCCGAGGACTACGTCGACCGACCCCGCACCCTGGCCACCCTCCCCGGCCTGCGCATGGGGCTGGCCGTGGTGGGAGCCCTGGCGGACAAGTACGGCCTCCAGGTGAGCTTCCGGCCCTCGGCACGGGGAGGCACCGGAGTGGTCGTGCTCATCCCGCCCCACCTCGTCACCGCGTACGAGGTGCCGTTGCCCCCCGGCTCCAGAGGGAGAGGGAGGAGGAACTCGCGCGGGAGGAGGAGCGGGCCGAGCTCGCGCGGTGGCCCGAGCCCGGGGAACGGACCTCCGTGAACGGAACGCCCGGTTCCGGGGACCGCGCCGCCGACGTCCTGGCCGGGGACACCGTGGCCGACACCCCGGCACTCGGCACGACCGCGTCCACTGCGCCGGCGGCCGAGACCCCCGTGTCCGGGACCGGGTCGGCCGCGCGCGCCTGGACCGGATCCGCGCCGACCCCTCCCGCCCGCCGTTGGCCCGACGGACCACCGGCCGCCGCGAGGTGCCACGGGTCGACCCCTCTCGGACGCCGCCGACACCCCCGTACCGGGAGCGACCGGGGAACCGGACCCGCCGCCGGACCCGGGGAGGACACCGGGCCCGAGCCCGGCTTCGACATGCCGCAGCGGTTCCGTGGCCTCACCCTGGCCCAGGCGGTCCGGGAGAACCCGGAGCAGCTCTTCCCCACGCTGCGCCGGGACTTCGACCCCGAGACACGCAGAGAGCTGCCCACCAGGCTCGCCGCCTTCCGTGACGACGATGACGACGATCAGGAGAACGGCCCGGGCACCCTCTGGGAGGACGGTCGATGAGCACCGACCCCGCCCCGTACCACGACACCCCGAACGAAGAGGAACGGAGGGAGGGGCACCCGGCGTCACGGCGTCGGGACGACCGCCCCGCGATCCCATGACGACCATGGACGCCAGCCTCGACTGGCTGTTGGAGGACCTGCGACACCGGACACCGGGCATCCGCCACGTCCTGGTGCTGTCCAGGGACGGGCTCAGGATGTGCCACACCCGGGAACTGGACGTGGACCGCGCGGACCAGCTCGCCGCCATCTCGGCCGGTGTCCAGAGCCTGTCCCTGAGCGCCTCCGCCGAGTTCGGTGACGGCACCGGATCGGGCCAGGCCATGCTGGAGTACGGCGGTGGGCTCCTGCTCATCATCGGCGCGGGCCAGGGTGCCCATCTGGCCGTCATCGCCGGATTCGAGGCGAAGGTGGGACTGGTCGCCCGCCACATGAACGAGCTCGTCGACCGGATCGGCGCGCACCTCACCGCCGGTCCCCGACGCAGGCCCCACGAGGCGGGCCCGTCCCGATGAACGCCGCCTCGCGCCGCGGTGCCCCCGCCCAGGGCGCCCCCTCCGGCCCCGAGGCGCCGGACCGCTTCTACACGGTCACCTCGGGGCGCGCCGACGACCCGGCCATGGACGCCGTCACCCTCGTGGTGGCCGAGTCCGGTCCCGCGCCCGACATGCAGTCCGAGCACGCCAGCATCCTCCGGCTGTGCACCCGGCCCACCGCCGTGGTGGAGCTCTCGGCGGAGCTCAGGGCACCGGTGAGCGTCGTCAAGGTGCTCCTCACCGACCTGCTCGACACCGGCGCCGTGGCCGCTCGGCACCCCGTACCCGTACGGTCCCTCCCCTCGCGCGGGGGACCCAGGCACGACCCCGAGACCCTGAAGCAGGTGCTCCTTGCCCTCCAACGGCTCTGACCCACACGGACGGACGACCACCACGCCGCTGACCCCGCCGCCCCCGATGACGGCGGACGCGACCGCCCCGACCCGCCCGCCACTGGCCAGAACCGCCAGCCAGGCGCTGAAGATCGTCATCGTCGGCGGCTTCGGCGTGGGGAAGACGACCCTGGTCGGCTCGGTCAGCGAGATGCGCCCCTGAGCACCGAGGAGGTCATGACGCAGGCCAGCGACGGGGTCGACGACCTCAGCGCGGTCCGTGACAAGCGCACCACGACGGCCGCCTTCGACTTCGGGCGGATCACCATCGACGACACCCGGGTCCTCTACCTCTTCGGCGCCCCCGGGCAGAAACGCTTCTGGTTCCTCTGGGAACAGATCTTCACCGGCAGCCTCGGCGCGGTCGTCCTCGTCGACACGGACCGGGTGCAGGACTCCTGGTACGCCATCGACCGGCTCGAACACCACCACACCCCGTTCGTCGTCGCGGTCAACCGGTTCGGGCCGGGGCCGAACCTGCACGACGTGCGCAACGCCCTGGACCTGTCCAACGACGTCCCCCTGCTGGAGTGCGACGCCCGCCGCCGCGAGTCCAGCCGCGACGTCCTGGTCACCCTCGTCCGCCATCTGTTCCGGCACCGCCCGCCCGTGTCCGCACCGGAGAGGTCATCGTGAACGACAACGTGGGAGCCCCGGGGGCGCTCGTGCCCCCGACCCGGGGACCAGCGCCCCTGTCGCCCGACCACGAGCACGCCATGCGCTTCTACGGACCCGACATCGCCTGTGACCCGGTGGCCCTCTACGAGGAGATGCGCCGCCACTACGGTCCGGTCGCCCCCATCCTCCTCGACGGCGACATCCCCGCGTGGTTCGTCCTCGGCTACCGGGAGCTGCACCACGTTTCCGACCGGCCCGAGTGGTTCGCCCGTGACTGCCGCCGCTGGAACATGTGGGACCACATCGACGACGCCTGGCCGTTGATGCCGTACGTGATGTGGACCCCCTCGGTGATGTTCGCGGAGGGAGCCGAACACCAGCGGCGCGCCGGAGCGATCGGTGACGCCCTCGACGCCACGGACCGCGCCGACCTTCGCACGCTGTGCGAACAGGTCTCGGACGGCCTGATCGACCACTTCGCCGGGGACGGCGAGGCCGACCTCGTCAGCCAGTACGCGCACCACATCCCCGCCGGGGTGATCGCCCGGCTGTACGGGCTGCCGCGGCAGGAGGTCCCCGACCTGGTACGCGACATCCTGGTCTCCCTGGACGTCACCGCCGACGCCGGTCAGGCCCACCAGCGGGTCCAGGAGCGGATGCGGCGGCTCGTCAGCGAGCGCAGGGCCCACCCGCGCGACGACATCCCCTCACGGCTCCTGCTGCACCCGGCGGGGCTCACCGACGACGAGGTGGTGATCGACCTGCTGGTGATCATGTCGGCGGCGCAGGCGCCCACCGGCAACTGGATCGGGAACACCCTGCGGCTGATGCTGATGGACGACCACTTCTCCCTCACGCTCCAGGGCGGACGCAGCAGCTCCGGTGAGGCGCTCAACGAGGTGCTGTGGAAGAACACCCCCACGCAGAACTTCATCGGCCGGTGGGCGGTGCAGGCCTGTGATCTGGGCGGTCGCCGGATCAGGCGCGGCGACCTGCTGGTGCTCGGCATGGCCGCCGCCAACGCGGACCCCCGGCTCAACACGGGTGACCTGGGGATCTTCGGCAGCAATCGGGCCCAGATGTCGTTCGGGCACGGGGAACACGGTTGCCCGTTCCCCGCGCCCGAGGTGGCGGAGGTGATCGCCCGCACCGCCGTGGAGACCCTCCTGGACCGGTTGCCGGACGTGCGGCTGGGGGTGTCCCCGGACCAGCTGCGGTGGCGTCCGTCCGTGTGGATGCGCGGACTCTACGAGCTCCCCGCGCGGTACAGCCCCATCGTCGGTCGCGGGCGGCGCCGCCTGGGATAGCCACGCGTCCCGGACGGCGCCGCCCCGCCGGTCCCGGACCGGGCGTCAGTCGACGCGCCCGGGGACCGGGGAGAACTCCAGGGGAGTTCGCGCAGGCCCCGCGTGAACAGCCCCTCCTCCACCAGGGTGGCGCCCTCGGCGAGGCGTACGTCCGGCATGGCGTCGAGCAGGTCGTTGACGGCCACCCGTACCTCGGCTTCCGCCAGCAGCGCGCCCACGCAGAAGTGGCGGCCGAGCGCGAAGGCCAGGTGTTCGGCGGCGGCCGAGAAGGACGTGGCCTCGGACAGCTCCGGCCGGGAGAGGTCGAAGCGGTCCGGGTCCGCGAACCGGTCGGGGTCCCGGTTGGCCGCTCCGATCAGACAGGTGACGGTGGCCCCGGCGGGCACCGTCCCGCCGCCGATCTCCACGTCACGGCTGGCCTGGCGCATGATCATCTGCACGGGAGGGAGAGGCGCAGCGACTCCACGAAGGCGCGGGGGACGAGGGACCGGTCCTCGCGGACCGCCGCCAGCTGTCCCGGGTGGGTGACCAGGTGGGCGAACAGGCCGGACAGCGCCTTGTCCGTGGTCTCCCCGCCCGCGGCGAGCAGGAGACTACAGAAGGCCTTGACCTCCTCGTCGGTCATCCGGGTGCCGTCGACCTCGGCGTGGCAGAGGCGGGAGAGCAGGTCGTCACCGGGCCGTCTCCTGCGTTCGGCGATGATCGGGAGCAGGTACTCCGCGAACTCGTCCCTCGTGCGGAGCCCGTCCTCCGTGACGCCGGGGTCCTGGGTGAGGTTGCCGAGGAAGGCGATGATCGCGGTGTACCAGTCGTGGAAGCGGTCGTGGTGGCTCTGGTCCAGGCCGAGCATGTCCACGATGACGTTGATCGGGAACCGGGTCGCGTACTGGGAGACCAGGTCGACCCGGCCCTCGTCCCGGAAGGCGTCGACGAGGGCCCGGCTGTTGCGCTCGATCACCGGGAGGAAGCGCTCCCGGAGCTCCCGGCCGCGGAAGGCGGGGGCGACCAGCGCCCGTCTGGTCGCGTGGTCGCGACCGTCCAGCTGGAGGATGGTGCGTCCGTGCACCGGCTCCAGCTGCCAGCCGTAGTTGTCCGTGGAGAAGGCTCCCTCGCGGTCCTGGAAGACCCGTCGCACGTCCGCGTACCGGGAGAGGACGTAGCTGGAGGTGGGTGCGTGCCACAGCAGGGGCTCGTGTTCACGCAGCAGGGAGTAGGCGGCGTACGGGTCGTCGGAGAACTCGGGGGAGAGGAGGTCGGGGATGCTGTGCGTGCTGGTCACGTGGTCGGGCTCCCAACGGTGGTGCGGAGGTCCGGAGGAACCCTCACAGTAGGTAGGGGTTCCGGCACGATCCACCCCTGATCCGGTCCAGGCACGAAGGGAGGGAGGTCCGCCTTTCCGGAGTCCGAAACGCGCGCGAAGAGAGGGGATTCGGATGTCCGGGATGGGGTTGGCCGCGCCGTTCCGGGTGGCGCGGTGGTGGGGGCGGCCCGACCGGACCGTCGCCTCCACGTCGGTTTGGGGGTCAGGGTGCTAATTTGTCTGGATGGCACTGGGAGAGGCGGTTCTGGCGGCGTTGTTGGAGGGGAGGCCTCCGGCTACGACCTGGCCAAACGGTTCGACGCCGGGGTCGCGAACTTCTGGTCCGCCACCCCGCAGCAGCTCTACCGCGAACTCGAACGCCTGGAGGGCGAGGGCCTGCTCAGCGCCCGGGTCGTACACCAGGAGCGCAGACCCGACAAGCGCCTGTTCACCGTCACCGAGACCGGACGCGAGGCGCTGCGCTCCTTCAGCCGACGGCCCGCCCGACCCACCGCCATCCGTGACGACCTGCTCGTCCGGCTCCAGGCCGTGGACGAGACCGACGTGGACGCGGTGATCAGCGCCGTCGAGGACCGCATGGAGCTGAGCCGCGCCAAACTCGAACGCTACGATCGCATCGCCGCCCGCATGCTCGACGGTCGGGACGAGGAACGCTACCTCCGCGAGGCCGAACGGGTTGGCCCCTACCTCACCCTCCAGCGCGGCCGCTCCCACGAGCAGGAGAACCTGCGCTGGGGAGCCAGCACCCTGGCCATCCTCGAACGCCGCCGAGCCGACCGGGCTCCGGGCCGGGGCGCCGGGGGCGGACCGGCCGCCGGGCCCGGCTGACCGGACCCGGACGAGCACGCCCGGTCAGCGCCGGGCCAGCACCTCCATGGTCCCCGCGCCGCCGTCGCGTGTGCCGCCCGGCCCGCGGGCACGTGTTCCAGCGCGGAGCGGTCCCCGGCCAGCCGGCGGCGGTGTCGGTTAGTTGAGGAGCCGCTGCCAGTCGGACGGCACCCGCTCGGCCGGGGCGGGAACCGGTTGGTTCAGGGGTGCGAGGTCGGTGCGGCCAGCTCCGGCCCCTCGCCCATCTGCTGGGTGCGGAAGTCGTAGAACCACTCCTCGCCGGGCTCGAAGCTCTGGACGATCGGGTGGCCGGTGGCCTCGAAGTGGCGGCTGCCGTGCTGGGACGGGGAACTGTCGCAGCAGCCCACGTGCCCGCAGGCCGCGCATCGGCGCAGGTGCACCCACCACCCGTCCCCGGTGAGGCACTCCTGGCAGCCGGTGCCGCTGGGCGGCGTGGTCGGGTCGATCTCGTTGCTCATGTCGTCACGCTAACCACCGGAGGCGCCGCTGACCGTGAACAACGCGCGCCCGGTGACGGCCGGTCACGGCCGCGCCCGATACCCTCGTCGCCGGTCGCACCCGAACAACGGGCCCGCAGCCCCCGGGGCCCGCACTACCTGGAAGGCACTCCATGAGCGAGGAGCTGTCCGTACGCGTCGACGGTCACGTCGGTGTCCTGGAGATCCGCCGTCCGCCGAACAACCACTTCGACCTCGACGTCCTCACGGCGGTCGCGGACGCCGCCGAGGAGCTGGCGGCCGGTGACTGCCGGGCCCTCGTCCTCTGCTCGGAGGGCCGGAACTTCTGCGCGGGGTGGACTTCGCCTCCGGCGGGGTCGGGGACTCGCCGGTCCGGACGCTCAGCGCCATCTACGGTCAGGGGTCGCGCCTGTACTCGCTGCCGATCCCCGTGATCGCCGCCGTCCAGGGAGCCGCCGTGGGCGGCGGGCTCGGCCTGGCGTGCGCCGCCGACTTCCGGGTGGCCGCCGCCTCCTCCCGGTTCCACGCCAACTTCGGTCTGCTGGGACTCCACCAGGGGTTCGGCCTGAGCGTCAGCCTGCCCCGCATCGTGGGTGTGCAGAAGGCCGCCGACATGTTCTACACGGCCCGCCGGATCACCGGCACCGAGGCCCACGCCATCGGCCTGGCCGACGTCCTCGTGGACGAGGAGCACGTGCGTGAGGAGGCGGTGAGCCAGGCACACCGCATCGCCCGGTCCGCGCCGCTCGCGGTGCGTTCGATGAAGTCCACCCTGCGCGCGGACCTGCTCGCCGCGCTGCCCTCCGCCCTGGAACGGGAGATCATCGAGCAGACCCGGCTGTTCGACACCAGGGACAACGAGATCGGGGTCACCGCCTCCCTCGACCGCACCGCGCCCGTCTTCACCGGGGAGTGAGCCGCGCGGGGCCGCCGGACGGGCCCGCTCAGGGAACGATCGAGTCGACGTAGCCGCCGTCCACCCGGACGGCGGCGCCGGTCGTCGCGGAGGCCAACGGGGAGCTCAGGTAGGCCACCATGTTGGCGATCTCCTCGGGCTCGATCAGCCGCTGGAGCAGGGACATCGGCCGGTGCCGGACCATGAACTCGCGCTGGGCCTCCTCCCACGGCAGGTCACGGTCGACCAGCTCGTACACGAACTCCTCCACCCCTCCGGTGTGGGTGGGGCCGGCGATCACCGAGTTGACGGTCACCCCGGTGCCCGCCGCCTGCTTGGCGAAGCCCCGGGTGACAGCGAGCAGGGCGGTCTTCGAGGTCCCGTAGTGGATCATCTCCGCGGGGATCGCGAGCGCCGAGTCACTGGCGATGTTGAGCACGCGCCCCCAGCCGCGTTCCGTCATCCCGGGCAGGGTGGCGCGGATCAGCCGAACGGCGGAGAGCACGTTGGTCTCGAAGTAGCGCCGCCACTCGTCGTCGCTGATCTCCAGCGCCGGAGCGCTCCCGAACACGCCCAGGCTGTTGACCAGGACGTCCACCTCGGGCACGGCGGAGAGCACGTCGTCGGTGCCCCGATCGGTGGTGACGTCGCCGGGGGCGGCGACCAGGTCGCGGCCCGGGGCGCGACCTCGCAGGGTGTCGATCGCCTCCGCCACCCGCTCCGGGCGGCGTCCGTTCACCGCGACCCGGGCGCCCGCGTCCGCGAGCACGGCCGCGACGGCCATGCCGATCCCCTGGGTCGAACCGGTGACCAGTGCGGTGGTGCCGGACAGATCGATGCGCATGCGAACACAGTAGAAGGACGGGGCGGACCTGGTCCGCCCCGTCCGGGGTGTGTCGTCGGGATCAGCCGAGAACCAGCCACAGAAGGCTGACGAGTAGGAAGCCCGACACGCCCAGCACCGTGGTGAGCACGGTCCACGTCCGCAGGCCGTCGGAGACCGACAGTCCCAGGTAGCGGGTCACCACCCAGAAACCGGAGTCGTTGACGTGCGACAGGCCGAGCGCCCCGAAGGCGATGGCGAGCGCGATGAGCGCCACCTGGATCGAGGAGTAGTCGCCGGTCAGCGCCATGTCGGCGAGCAGCTCCGAGGAGGTGAGGATCGCGACGGTCGCCGACCCCTGCGAGGCGCGCAGCGCCAGCGAGAGGACGAACCCGAGCAGAAGGATCGGCAGGCCGGTCCCGGCGAGGGTGTCGGCCAGCGCCTCGCCCACGCCGCTCTCGGTGAGCACGTTGGCGAACACGCCGCCCGCGCCGGTCACCAGGACGACGATGGCCACCGGGGGCAGCGCGGCCTCCATGACCTCACCGATGTGGGCGGTCGACCACCCGCGCCGCACCCCGAGCAGGAAGTACGCGAGGACCAGGGCCACCAGCAGCGCGAAGACCGGAGCGCCCACGAACGAGAGCACGGGCAGCAGCGGGTGGTCCTCGGGCAGGACCGTGGCCGAGGTGGTGCCGACCATGATGAACGCCAGCGGTGTGAGGATCAGTCCGAGGATGGTCCACACACTGGGCGGGGTCTCGGTGCGGGCGAGCGTCCTGGCGGAGCCGCCGGAACCGGAGCCGCCGGAACCCGAGCCGCCGGAACCCGCCTGCTCCGCGTCGCCCTCGTCCCCGCCGCCGAACGCCTCGAACTGCGCGCGGGTCGCCGCCAGCATGGGGATCTCGCGGCGGTTGAGCCACTTCGACACGAAGTGCGCGATCACGGCCAGCGGCGCGCAGACGATCAGGCCCAGGATCAGGATCCAGCCGATGTCGCCCTCAAGCAGCGCGGCGCCGCCGACGATGCCCGGATGCGGCGGTACGGAGACGTGCACCGCGAGCATGATCCCGGCGACCGGCAGGCCGAACTTGACCGGGTCCACCCCGGCCGCCTTCGCGAACCCGTAGATGATCGGCACGAGGATGATGAAGCCGACGTCGAAGAACACCGGGACGGCGAGGATCAGCGCGGCGCCGGTGAGGGCGGCCGCGACCCGCTTGGGCCCCAGCCAGCCGGTGAAGCGCCCGGCCAGGCTCTCGGCCCCGCCGGAGACCTCGATCATGCGACCGAGCATCGCGCCCAGGGCCACCAGCAGCGCCACCGAGCCCAGGGTCCCGCCCATACCGGCGGTGATGGTGGCGATGATGCCGAGCTGTTCGGGTGTGTCGCCGGTGGCGGGGACGGTGACCAGGGGCATGCCCGAGACCAGTCCGACGAGGATGCTCACCAGGAGCAGGGCCACGAACGCGTGGACCTTGAAACGGATGATCAGGACCAGCAGCAGGGCGATGCCGCCCGCCGCGATGCCCAGAAGGGTGAGGGCGCCCATGTGTCGCTACTCCTTGTCGGTGGGTTCGGGTGCCACGACGCGGATCACGGCGGAGTCGTCGGCGGAGCCCAGCCCCTGTCCCTGCCCCAGCAGGTACAGCTGCTCGGCGGTGGCCGCCAACGGTGTCGCCAGTCCGACGGAACGGCTCGCCGAGGCCACGATGCCCATGTCCTTGACGAAGATGTCGAGTCGGCTGAGCACCTCGGCGCCCTCCTCCTCGTAGGCCTGGAGCATGCGGGGACCGCGGTTGCCCAGCATGAACGATCCGGCCGCGCCCGCGCCCAGCGTCTCCAGCGTGGTCTCCGGATCCAGCCCCAGCGACCGGGCGAGGGCCAGCGCCTCGGCGGCGGCCGCGATGTGCACGCCGCACAGCAGCTGGTTGACGGTCTTGAACGCCTGGCCGTCTCCGGGACGGTCACCGATCACGCTCAGGGTGGAGGCCAGGCGCCGCAGCACCGGGTCGGCGGCCTCCCGCGCCTCGGGGGTGGCACCGACCACGATCAGCAGGTCGCCCTCCCCGGCGCGGACCGGGCCCCCACTGAGCGGGGCGTCCACCAGGAGCAGGCCGCGCGGGTCCAGTTCCTCGGCGGTCGCGGTGACCGTGTCCACCCCGACGGTACTGGTCAGGACCAGCACGGTGCCGGGAGTGAGGGCCTCGACGATGCCGTGTTCACCGAAGAGCACGTCGCGCAGCTGGGCACCGTCGCGCACCACCAGCACCACGGAGTCGACCCCGGCGACGGCGTCGGCGGCGTGCTCGAAGGGCACCACCCCGGCCTCGGCGGCCAGGTCGCGGCGGGCGGCGGCGATGTCACAGCCGTGGGCGGTCATCGTCCCGGCCAGGCGGGTGGCCATCGGGAGACCCATGGCGCCGAGTCCGATGACGGCGACGCTCGAGACGGGGCTGGTGGTCATGGACGGACTCCGGTGTTCGGGGCTTCGGTGACGGGGGAGCCGTCACCGGGGCGGGTGGACAGGGTGCTGAGGCGGTCGACGACCTCGGAGAGCGAGTCGTCGGCGCCGACGTTGCCGGCGAAGACGACGTAGGGAATGCCGGTGGCCGGACCGCCGACCGGCTCCCACAGGGAGACCAGGCCGGGCAGCATCGGGCCGCGCACCAGGGCGCGGTGGATGCCCAGTCCGAGCGAGGCGACGTCGCTGGAGGTGATCCCGCCCTTGGCGACCACGAAGCGCGGTGCGCGGCGGGCGAGGGTCTCGGACACGCAGCGCACGAGGGCCGCCGAGACGTCCCGGGCGATGGCCAGGCTGGTGGCCGGGTCGTCGCTCAGGCGCAGCAGTCGCGAGGTGTGCAGGATGACGTCGTGGTCGGCCAGACCAGCGACGATCGCGTCGACGGTGCGGGCCACGGCGGCCTCGCGGGCGGCCGGGTCGAGGACCTCGTCCACGGCGAGCTCGATCACCCGGGCCCCGGGGTGCCGGTCCACCAGCACGCCCAGCTGGCGGGTGGTGAGCGCGACGTGGGAGCCGACCACCACGAGCCCGCCGGGGGCGTCCGTGCTGGTCCGGATCTCGTCCTCGCCCAGGGGCGCGCGGGCCTCCAGACCGATGCGGGCGCGCACGAACGGCGGGCCGACCCGGTAGACGAACCTGTGGCCCCGGCGTTCGGCGGCGATCAGGGCCAGGGCGAGGACGCGCAGGTCCTCCTCCGACTCGGCGTCCACCACGACCGGCGCGGCGTCGTGCTGTTCGAGGAGGCGGGCGGTGACGGCGTCGGTGTCGCTGCCGCGCAGCAGGGCGAGGTCGATGACGGTGACCTCGCTGGCGGGGACGGCGCCCTCGGTCTTCTCCTCGACCCAGGCCCGGAGGTCGGAGTTGCGGTAGCCGAACGTGGCGTCGCGGGCGAACTCGGTCTCCGCGACGGGGGTGAACCCGGTGTCGGAGCGCGTGTAGTGGACACCGCCGACCGTGACGCGCCCGGCGTCGGGGAAGGCCGGGACGATGACGACCCCGTCGACGCCGGGGTCGCCCAGCTCCTGGAGGGTGGTGTCGATGACCCGGGGTTCGAGCGGGTAGTGGCCGCGCAGGGTGGAGTCGCCTCGGCTGGCGAAGACCAGCGGTCGGTCCCCGGCGGCGGCGCGGGCGTTGCGTACCACCTCGGCGTTGCGGGCCCCGGCCTCGGCCGGGTCCAGGCTGCGGGTGTTGGTGAGGACGTAGACGGCGAGCGTGTCCTGCGCGAAGGCCCACCGCAGGTCGTCGACGGACCAGCGGGTGAGCACGGGCAGGCCGTGCACCGACTGCGTGCCGGTCGGGTCGTCGTCGAGGACGACGATGACGGAACCGGCGGCGGTGGCCTCCCGCGCCACGGCGGACGCGGAGACGGGGCTCGGTGCCCCGGCGGAGGTGAGGACTGCGTGGGGATCGACCATGGAAACTCCCTTGTAAGACATCAGACATCTTATGTTAAACGGCGTGGTCGTCAACCGTGATGTCACAGGAGTTACCAGGTGGGGGCGGCAAGGAGCCCGAGCGCGGAGGGATCGCTCGGGCTGGTCAGCGGTGAGTGGCGGTGTGCGGGGTCGTTCGGGCCGTGGTGTGACCGGTGTGCGCGCCGGTCTCGCTCAGTGCCTCAGTGCCTCAGTCGGTCAGGCCGAAGACGTGCTCGCGCAGATCGCGGGAGGTCTGCGCCATGTGACTCTCCATCGCGAGCCGGGCGCTCTCGGGGTTCCCGGACCGGATCGCCTCCAGTACCCTGCCGTGCTCCTCGATCGCGTGGATCTGGATGGCCGGGATGGACGAGGTCTGGCGGCGTTTCTCGCGCATCACCCGCGACAACGGCTCGAACAGCACGGCCACGAACACGTTCCCGGTCGCTGACAGGATCACGTCGTGGAAGCGGATGTCGTGCTCCACGAACCCCGCGAGGTCACCCCGCGCGTGGGCGTCGCGCATACCCCGGAGGGCCTCCTCCAGTGCGGCGAGGTCGGCCTCGTCCCGGTGCTCGGCGGCCAGCGCGGCCGCACCGGTCTCGATCATCCGACGCACCTGGATGAGCTGGAGCGAGGCGGTGAGGTCGTCGCCCCCGCGCACCGTGGCGCGCAGCACCGCCTCCAGCCCGGTCCACTCCTCCACGGGACGCACCAGCGTGCCTCGTCCCCGCACCACCTCGACCACGTTCTGGGCCTGGAGCGTCCGGATCGCCTCACGCACGGTCAGGCGGCTGACGTCGAACTCCTGGCCCAGCTCGTTCTCGGAGGGCAGCCTGCCCCCGGAGGGCGGGGCGCCGTCGACGATGCGGTCCAGGAGCGACTGGGCGATCTCGTCGGCGAGCAGCGGCCTCGGCACGACACTTCCTCTCGGGCGGGGAGACGGCGGGGTCGCGGCGCCGGCGGTGCGCGCCGACCCCCGTGCGCCCACGGGGCGCACGGCAAGCAACCCTATCGCCGCCGCCCGACCCCGGCTCCCGGCCTGGCGCGAGGTCGCGGGAGCCGGGGCGTTCTCAGGAGGGGGCGGTGCGGTCGGCTGGTCCGAAGGGGGATCTGCTCGTTCCCATGGAATGCCTTTCGCGTCGGAGTAGCGAGGTTGCCCCGGTCGGGCGCGGAATTCACGGCCCTTTCCGTTGTCGGTCGTCAGGGCATCATTGCTGGTGGAAGCGGTGGCTTCGGGGTCGCCATCCCGGTTCGGGGTACCCAACAGAGTGCGGTACGGGAAATCGAAAGAGCAAGCGCATTCCCCGAACTCGTCAGGGGGTGAGGCCATTCTGGGGGAGGAATGTCGGGAATTCTCCGCAAAGGGGTGGGAGGGAGTTCCGTTCGATCCCGGGTTTCGGTCCGGTCGGCGAGGGGGAACGGTCACGTCGTACGGGGCGGTGCCAGCGAGTCCGTGAGCAGGACGGTCGTCGGCAGCCGTCGTCCCCTCGGCCGGTCGTCGCGGCCCCCGTCCACCATCGCGGTCAGCGCGTTCACCGCCGCGCGGCCCAGCTCGTCGGCGGGGGTGCGAACGGCGGTGATCGGCGGTCCCGGCAGGTCGGCCAGGGCGATGTCGTCGGCCGCCGCGACACTGATGTCCTCCGGCACCCGCACACCGAGGCGGCCGAACTCGAACATCACGCCCAGCAGGAGCAGGCTGTTGTAGACCAGCACCGCCGTGCAGCCGGAGTCGATGATCCCCCGCGCGGCGGCGACCCCTCGGCGAACGCCGGGCGGACCGGACCGTGCACCCGTACCCGGAGGCCGGACCGGGCCGCGTGTTCGACCAGTTCCGCGCGCCGGTGCCGGTCCATCCACGAACTCGGCGGCCCCGCGAGGTAGGCGACCTCGCGGTGCCCGAGCTCCACCAGGCGGTCGTAGACCGCGCCCAGGCCGCCGGGGGTGTCGACCGTGAAGGAGGTCAGCCCGGGAACGCGGCGGTTGATCGCCACCACCGGCTTGCGTTCGTGTGCCTCCTTCAGATCGGCGGCCGAGCTCACGGGGGACTGCACGGCGAACCCGTCCACCTGGCCCTCCAACTCGTGCAGGGCCTCCGCCTCGCGGGTCGGGTCCCCGCCGGTGACGGCGATGATCACCCGGCGTCCGCTCTCGGCGGCGAGGTCCTGGGCGGCCGTGGCGGTGGTCGAGTAGAAGGGGTTGTCCAGGTCGGGGACGAGCATGGCGAAGAAGCCGCTGCGGCCGGTGGTGAGCGCCCGGGCGGCCGGGTTGGCGCGGAACCCCAGGCGATCGGCGGCGGCCCGCACCCGCACCAGGGTGGACGCGGCGACCATGGACGGCCGCGACATCGCCCGCGACACTGTGGACGCGGAGACGCCCGCCTCCCTGGCCACGTCGTCCAAGCTCGCCATTCCGACTCCTCGCAGGTCACGGTGCCCCCGGTCACAATCGTGGCCGTGGGCTTGGCTCGGTGCCCAGACAAAGGTTACGGTGTTGCAAGCGCTTGCAGAAGCGCTTGCAGGTGTCGTCGCAGATGAGACACCACAACAAACCCCGAAACACCCGCCGACAGCGACCGGGAGTGGAATTGTCCCGCCCGTCACCCACCGCAGAGGCCGCCCGAGTCGCTTCGCGCCGCCGTCTCCTCCCACGCCCTCCCGTCACGGTCCTGCTCGTCCCCGGGCTGGCCCTGATGCTCTTCGCCTTCTGCTATCCCGTGGTCGCCACCCTGGCCTGGCCGCCGGACGGCGACCCCGCCACGGTCGCGCGCGAGACCGGGAGCCTGCTCACCGACCCCTACCTGCTCCCGGTGATCGCCCGCACCGTCCGAGTCGCCGTCCTGACCACCGCGCTCTGCCTGCTCATGGGCTTCCCGGTGGCCTACCTCATCTCACGGGCACCCGGCCCCTGGCCCGGTCGGCTCCTCGCCCTGGCGATCTTCCCGCTCCTGCTCAACACCGTGGTACGGACCTACGGCTGGATCGTGGTCCTCGGCGGCAACGGCCTGATCAGCAAGGTCAGCGAGGCCGTGGGCCTGGGCCGGGTCCAGCTCCTCTACACCGAGACCGCGATCGTGCTCGGTCTGGTCCAGTTGTTCCTGCCCCTGATGATCCTGTCCGCCTACTCCAGCCTCTCCCAGCAGGACCACCGGCTGGAGGAGGCCGCCCGAGGCCTGGGCGCCTCACCCGGCCGTGCCTTCCGCGACGTGGTCTTCCCCCTGGCCCTGCCCGGGGCACTGGTCGGGTGCACCCTGGTCTTCGCGGGCGCGGTGACCGCCTTCACCACTCCCCAGCTGCTCGGCGGACCCCGCGAGCGGCTCCTGTCCACCCTGCTCTACAGCCGCGTCAACGTCAGCCTCGACTGGCCCTCCGCGAGTGCCATCGCCCTGGTGATGACCGCCCTGGTGCTGGTGGTCGGTGCGCTGTCCGGTCGGCTCGGCAAGATCGGGAGCACCACCTCATGATCCTGAGACGCCCGTTCCTCTCCCTGCTCGCGGCCGCCGCCTTCGTGCTGATGCTCGGCCCCGTGGTGATCCTGGTCGGGGTCGCCTTCACGGCCGGAAGCACCCTCGCCTTCCCGCCGGAGGGCCTCTCCCTGCGCTGGTTCTCCGCCGCGCTGGAGTACGGCCCCTTCGTCGACTCCTTCGGTACCAGCATGGTCGTCGCCGCGGTCTCGACCGTGATCGCGCTGGCCCTGGGAGTCCCCGCGACCCTGGCGCTGCACCGGGGCAACCCGCGCGGACGCCGGATCATGGAGAACCTGTTCTTCGCGCCGATCGTGGTCCCCGAGCTGGTCCTGGGCCTGGCCCTGTTCCAGCAGCTCATGGTCGGCATGCGGGTGACCGCGCTCGGCGCGTTGATCATCGGCCACACCGTCCTGCTGCTCCCGTACACCGTGCGGGTGGTCGGGGCCTCGCTGGCGCTGGCCGACGCGCGCCTGGAGGAGGCCGCTCGCGGGCTGGGCGCGGGTCCGGTCCGCACCTTCCTCACGGTGACCCTGCCGGTGATGGCGCCGGGCATCCTCTCGGCCACCATCCTCGCCTTCATCACCTCCCTCAACAACGTTCCGCTGTCCCTCCTGCTGACCGGCCCGGGCGTGGCCACCCTGCCGGTGGAGATGCTCAACTACGTCCAGTCCTCGTTCGACCCGGTGGTCGCGGCGGTCAGCGTGCTGCTCCTGGCGCTCAGCGTCGTGGTCGCGTTCACCACCGAACGCCTGGTCGGTTTCACGAAGGTCTTCGGCCGATGACCGGGAAGCCCGCCCTCCGGGAAGAAGGAGACACCCAGATGACACCCGTCGTCGAACTCGACCGCGTCAGCCACCTCTTCGGGGCGCGGGGCGGAAAGGGCGGCACCACCGCCGTCGCCGACCTGGACCTCACCGTGCGCCCGGGGAGTTCACCACCCTGCTCGGGCCCAGCGGCTGCGGCAAGACCACCACTCTGCGGATGATCGCCGGGTTCCTCCAGCCCACCTCCGGGCGGATCCTCCTGGAAGGCGTGGACGCCACCCGTACCCCGCCGGAGAAGCGCAACATCGGCATGGTCTTCCAGTCCTACGCGCTCTTCCCGCACATGACCCTGCGCGACAACGTCGGCTACGGCCTGCGCACCCGCAAGGTGGCCTCCGCCGAGGCGAAGCGGCGCGCGGAGGAGGCACTCGACCTGGTCGGCCTCGTCCACCTGGCCGACCGCAAGCCGGCCGAGCTCTCCGGCGGCCAGCAGCAGCGCGTGGCCCTGGCCCGCGCCGTGGCCATCCGTCCCTCGGTGCTGCTCCTGGACGAGCCGCTGTCCAACCTGGACGCCCAGCTCCGGGTGCAGATGCGTCGCGAGCTCCTGCGGGTCCAGCGCGAGACCGGTCTGACCGCCGTTCTGGTCACCCACGACCAGGACGAGGCACTGGAGCTGTCCGACACGATGGTGATCCTCAACAACGGGCGCCTGGAGCAGCAGGGGTCGCCCCGGGACGTCTTCCCCGTCCCGCCAACCGTTTCGTGGCCGAGTTCCTGGGCTACGACAACTTCCCGGAGGTACCCGGGCACGGACCGGTCACCGTCCGGCCCGAACACGTGCGGCTGCTCTCCGGCGACGTCCGCGAGGACGCCGGGGAGACCGGCCTCGACGGCACCGTCGCGGCGGTCACCTTCCAGGGCAGCAACTGCCTGGTCGAGACGGCCATCGACGGGGTCGAGGGTCCGGGGTCGGTCCTGCGGGTCCTGCACCCCGGCGACGACCTGCGCCCCGGTGACCCCGTCCGTATCGCCCTGCCCCACCGCCACCTGGTGGACCTGCCCGCCGACGAGGTGACGACCGGATGAACCGTCCCGCACGCGGAGCGCGGCGCACCGCCGCCCTCGCCGGGGTCCTGGCCCTGGCCACCGTCACGGCCTCCTGCGCGCCCGTCCGCGAGGACGACCCCGACACCCTGGTGGTGAGCACCTTCGCGTTCGCCACCGAGGAGTTCACCCAGGTCGTCGCGGAGCCCTTCGAGGCCGAGACCGGTATCCGGGTGGTCCTGGACACCGGGAACAACGCCGGGCGCCTCACCAAGCTGAGGATCAACTCCGAGCGACCCGACACCGACGTCGTGCTGATCTCCGACTACTACGCGCAGATCGGCAAGGACATGGGGCTGTTCGCCCCCGTCAGCGCCGACGACGTGCCCAACCTCGACGCCATCCAGCCCTGGGCCGTGGATCCCGACGGCTACGGCCCCGCCTACACCTTCCAGCTCCTCGGCCTGATGTACCGGACCGACCTGGTGGACGAGGCTCCCGAGTCCTGGGACGACCTCTGGGCGGAGCCCGAGGGCGGCTACGCGCTCCCCGACATCTCCGTGTCGGCGGGCCCGATGTTCGTCCTCGCCGCCGGGGAGCACTTCGGGTCCGGCCCCTCCGACGCCGACGCCGGGTTCGAGGCGCTGGCGGAGATCGGCCCCGACGCGCTCCAGTTCTACACCGGCTCCACCGAGCTCACCAGCCTCCTGGAACGCGGCGAGATCGCCATGGCACCCGGTCTGGACAACTTCGCCATGGGCTCGGTGGAGGCCGACCAGCCCGTCGGCTTCGCCGTGCCCGACGAGGGAAGGGTGATGACCGCCAACACCGTGCAGGTGGTGGAGGGAGCCCCCAACCCGGCCGGTGCGCTGGCCTTCACCGACTTCCTGCTGCGCCCCGAGATCCAGGAGGGCATGGCCGAGGCCCTCTACGACAAGCCCGTGGCGCTGGGAGCCGAACCCACCCCGCTCATGGAGCAGGTCTCCCGGGAGGCGGCCACGGACCCCGTCGCCAACGGGTACCACCAGGGTGACCTCGCACTGCTCGCGAACGAGCGGTCGGCCTGGCTCGACCGCTTCACCGAGGAGGTGGCCAGGTGAGCGGCCACCCCGTCAACGGAGGAGGACCGTTGCCCACACCCGTCGTGATCGACTGCGACCCCGGCGTCGACGACGCCGTCGCCCTGCTGCTCGCCCTGGCCTCACCGGACCTGGACGTGCGCGGGGTGACCACGGTCGCGGGCAACGTCTCACTCACCGACGTGAACCGCAACGCCGCCCACGTGCTGGACCTGGCCGGGGCGCCCGCCGACCTCCCGCTGGTCTCCGGACTCGCGGGGCCGATCGCCCGCACCTCCCGCATCCGGGACGAACCCATGCACGGCGCCGGGGGCCTGGGCGGACTGGTGCCGGACTCCCCGCCCCGGCCCCTGACCCCCGGCCACGCAGTGGACTGGCTGGCCGAACGGGCCCTGGAGTCCCCGGGCGAACTCACCCTCGTGGCGATCGGCCCGCTGTCCAACGTCGCCGCCATGCTCGCCCGCCACCCCGAGGCCGGACCCGCGCTCCGGGAGATCGTCGTCATGGGCGGGGCCGCCTTCGCCCAGGGCAACGTCACCCCGGCGGCGGAGTTCAACTTCCACGCCGATCCCGAGGCCGCCCGCTATGTGCTGGAGTCCGGCCTCCCGGTGCGGATCGTGGGCCTGGACGTCACCCGCGCCGCGCTGTACCCGCTCACCGAGGCCGAGTACCTGGCCACCCTGCCCGGCACCGCCGGGATCGCCGGGGACCTCCTGCGCGCCTACGCCCAGCGCTACCTGGACCGGTTCGGCGTCCCCGCCGTCCCCGTGCACGACGCCCTGGCGGTGGCCGCCGTCAGCCACCCCGACCTCGTCGGCTGGGAGGAGGGCACCGCGTCCGTGGAGTGCTCCGGCGAACTCACCCGGGGCGCCCTCGTCGCGGACCTGCGCACACCCGACCGCACGCGTCACGTACGCGTGGGACGTACCGTCGACGCCGACGCGTTCTCCGCCCTCCTCACCGAGGGCATCGCCCGCCACGCGCACCCCACCGCCTGAACCCGGCGGGCCCCGTCGCCCGAGGGGGCCGACACCCCGCCCCCGGACCAGGCAGGCAGCCCGCCCCTGAACCAGGCACCCGCACCCGCCCCTGAACCAGGCACCCGCCCACTCGAAGGGAACCCGACACC
Organism: Nocardiopsis eucommiae; assembly: GCA_018388625.1. Lineage (GTDB taxonomy): Bacteria > Actinomycetota > Actinomycetes > Streptosporangiales > Streptosporangiaceae > Nocardiopsis > Nocardiopsis eucommiae. The sequence goes on from CP074402.1 coordinate 1,757,199, forward strand.
GATGTCCCACGCCCAGCTCAGCGCCGACCTGCTCATCCGAGGCGGGGAGGTCGTCTCCGTGCACACCGGCCAGGTGTGGCGGGCCGACGTCGCCGTGACCGGTGACCGCGTCCGCGCGGTGCTGCCCCCGGGGACCCCGGTGGAGGCCGCCCGGACCCTCGACGCCACCGGGCTCGTGGTCGCGCCCGGCTACGTGGACGCGCACATGCACATCGAGAGCTCGCTGCTGGCACCGGCCGAGTTCGCCCGGGTCACGCTGGCGCGCGGCACCACCACCGTGCTCGCTGACGCCCACGAGATCGTCAACGTCGCCGGACGCGACGGGCAGGCCTGGATGATCGAGCAGGGACGGGACACCGCGCAGTCCATGCGCTGGGCGGTGCCCTCCTGCGTCCCCGCGCTGGACGGGTTCGAGACGGCGGGAGCACGGCTCGACGACACCGACATCGCGGAGATGCTGGAGTGGGAGGGCGTCACCACCCTCGGTGAGGTCATGGACTACCGGGCGGTGGTCGACGGCGACCCCCGCATGCACGCCATCATCGACGCGGCCCGGCGCCGGGGCGTGCGCCTGGACGGGCACTGCCCCAACCTCTCCGGGGCCGAACTGGGCGAGTACCTGTGGGCCGGGATCGACTCCGACCACTGCAAGAACACCGCCGAGGTCGCGGTGGAGAAGGCCAGCCTGGGCATGCTCCTCATGCTCCAGGAGAAGTGCCTGACCCCGGAGGTGGTGCGGGCGCTCCTCGACCTGCCGCACCTGCCCGACTTCTGCCTGGTCACCGACGACATCGTGGTGGACGCCATCGTGACCACCGGCCACCTGGACCGGGTGGGCGCGGTGGCGCTGGAGCGCGGGCTGCCCCCGCTCGCGGTGCTCCGGGCCCTCACCCTCCAGCCCGCCCGCAGGCTCGGCCTGGACGACCGGGGGACCGTCACCCCCGGCAAGCGCGCCGACCTGGTGCTGCTGCGCTCGCTCACCGAACTCACCCCCGTCGTGACCATCGCGGGCGGTGACGTGGTCGGCCGCGGCGGCGCCCCGGTCGAGGGCCCCGGCTCCGCCCCCGAGCACCCGTTCGGCGGGACGGTCCGGATCAGTGCCCCCGAGGCCGCGACGGCGCGCTGGCGGGTGGACCTGCCCGACGGCGAGCACGCCTTCCGCGCCATGAGGGTCAACGGCGTGGACACCTACACCGAAGCGGACGAGGTGGTGCTCCCGGTCCGCGACGGGGTGGTGGACTGGCAGGGGAGGACCGCCGTGGTGGCGGTCTTCGAGCGCCACACCGGCAGGGGCGGGGTGACCTTCGCGCCGGTCGTCGGCCAGGACCTCGGGACGGGTGCCTTCGCCACCACCTACGCCCACGACAGCCACAACCTCACCGTGGTCGCCACGACCGAGGAGGCCCTGCTCACCGCAGCCGCCGACGTGGTGGCCTGGGGAGGCGGCATGCGGCTGGTCCGCGAGGACCGGGCCGGAGCCGGGCTGCCCCTGCCCATCGGCGGGGTCATGTCCGAGCGGCCCGCCGACGAGGTGGCCGAGGCCTCCCGGCGGCTCCGCGCGGAGCTCGCCGCCTGGGGCTGGGACAACCGCAACGCGTTCATGAGCCTGTCCACCCTCACCCTGGCGGTGTCCCCGAGCGTGAAGATCACCGACCGGGGACTGGTCCGCGTGGTGGCACGGGACTGGGAACCGGCGACCATTGCCAGAGTGACCCCCGCGACGTAGAACGAAGGGGCGACCGGCCGCATCCGGCGGCCGGGTCGCCCCTTCCCCGCAGGAGGCCGTCATCACACCCCCGACTCCGGCTGTCCGTACCGGCTGCGCACCGACGGGACCACCTTCCACGAGGAGGTCGCGGACCTGCGCCAGCGTGAACCCGCCGTCCGTGTGGAACTCCCCGGGAACCTGGTCGCCTGGGCGATCACCCGACACGAACTCCTCCGCGAACTGCTGGGCGACCCGAGGGTCTCCCGGGACTTCCGCGCGCACTGGCCCGACCACGACCGGGTCGGGCACGACTGGCCGCTGTCCGCCCTGGTCTTCCTGGAGAGCTTCCTCAACCGCTATGGGGAGGAGCACCGGAGGCTGCGGCGCAAGGTCACCCCCGCCTTCACCCCCGGTCGCATCCGCCGGATGGAGGACACCGTCCGCGAACGGGCCCGCGCGCTCGTCGCGGACATCGCCGCCGCCGCACCCGGCCGGGAGGTGGACCTCCGGGCGGCCCTGGCCCGCCCGCTCACCATGTGGGTGATCTGCGAACTCTTCGGGGTCCCCGAGGACCTGCGGGAGCGGCTCGGCACGGTGATGGACGCGGTGGTCGACACCACGGTCGAACCGGAGGAGGTCCTGGCCCAGCAGATGGAGCTGCTGACCTGCCTGGAGCTGCTCGCGGAGCACAAACGCGCCCACCCCGCCGAGGACCTCACCGGCGACCTGCTCCTCCCGAGCGACGGTGAGCCGCTGCCCCACGCAGACCTCATCGGCACGCTCCTCCTCATGATCGGCGCGGGGTACGAGACGACCGTCAACCTCATCGCCAACGCGGTGCACGCGTTGCTCGCCCACCCGGGTACCGCGACCGTCTGGTCGCGGGGTCGCTGGCGGCCGAGGAGGTGGTGGAGGAGTCGCTGCGTCTGGACCCGCCCGCCAAGTACGTCCCGCTGCGCTACGCGGTCGAGGACATCGATCTCGAAGGGGTGCTGATCCGCAAGGGGAGCCCATCCTGGTCGCCTTCGGAGCGCCCGGCCGGGACCCGGACCTGAACCCGGACCGACCGGAGGCCTTCGACCCGGACCGGGCGTCGAAGGAGCACCTGGCCTTCGGCCACGGCGCGCACTTCTGCGTGGGAGCGCACCTGGGGCGGATGGAGGCCCGGGTGGCCCTGGAGGAGCTGTTCACGGCCCTGCCCGAGCTCGCCCTCTCCGAGGAGGGCCGGGAGCCGGACCGGATCCCGTCCTTCCTGATCAACGGCCCCCTGCGGGTCCCGGCCGTCCCCCACCCGACCGGCTGACCCGGCCACCTGAGGCGACGGGGGCAGCCGTAGACCGACGCGCGTCGAGGCGCGTCGAGGCCCCGCCCGGTTCGGCTGCCCCGGGTCGTGCCCCGCGTTCACCTGCACATGTGGCGCGTTCTCGCCCGGCCCGACACGTGGAGAGTGGAGTCCCGTGTGCCGCGAACGCGGGTGTTGGTGTGATGAGGGCCGATCGGTGTTCTTGGATGTGCCGGTGCGGGCAATCGCCAGCCATGTCGAGCGATCCGCCCCTGTGCTGTACGTGTCGCGTCTACGCTCGTGTCACAGGCTCCGGTACGTCCGCTCGCCCCGGGGCCCGGCCGTGCACGGCGGGTCCTCGCGGGAGGGCCCGAACCATCCTCCTGCCAGACCTCAACCCCAAGGAGCACGGTGAACTCCACGCCATCCGGCCTCGTGTGCGTCTTCTGCGAGATCGTGGCGGGTGAGGCGCCCGCCCACCGGATCTGGGAGGACGAGACGCACCTGGCCTTCCTGTCGATCTTCCCGAACACCGAGGGGTTCTCCGTGGTGATCCCCAAGGCCCATCGCACCAGTTACGTGGTGGACCTGGACCCGCAGGAGTACACGGCCCTGCACCTGGCCGCACGCGAGGTCGCGCGCCGCCTGGACGCGACCTTCCCCGACGTGGCGCGCACCGGGATCATGTACGAGGGCTACGGGGTCGACCACGCGCACGCGAAGCTCTTCCCGATGCACGGGACCGTGGGCAACGCGGGGGAGGACTGGCGCGAGGTGGCTTCCCGCATCGACGGCTACTTCGAGAGGTACCAGGGGTACCTGTCGTCCCATGACCACCAGCGCGCCGATGACTCCTGGCTCGCCGACGTCGCCAAGCGTGTCAGGGACGCGCGCTCCTGACCCGCCAGAGATCACCTCCGCGTGAGCTGGTGATACTCCTCCGCGATGCGCTCCAGATGCTCGACCGCCTCATCTCCGAAGCAGGCCAGTTTCTCCAGTTCACCGAAGAGGTCAATGTAGGTCGCGATGTCAGCGGCGCCGGTCAGGGTCGCCGTCGCTGTCTCGGTAGCCACGACGACAGCGTCTTCGTCGTACACGTCAAAGGCATGGCCAGGGAAGACATGTACAGGTTGCGTCCAAGGGATGATGCCAACCTCGGTATTTCCGCCCCGAGCCGCAATCGTGGCGATCTGTTCGATCTGCTTCGCCATGATCGACGCAGAACCCACATGCCATCGCAAGGCGCCTTCCGGCATAATCAACACATACCGGGTCGCGCCCGCTCTGAGAGCGCGGTGCCGCTCTTGCCGAGCCTCGATGGCAGCCTCGACTTCATCTGCCGAAACCTTGTCTCGGGGGTCATCAAAGATGCAGCGTGTGTACTCACGAGTCTGCAACGCTCCCAGCACCAGCGCGGGTTCATATGAGCGCACCACGGCGGCGGCAGCTTCCAGCTGCGTCACCCTGCTCTGGAACTGGGACACTCCCCGGGCCATGATCACCCGTGCTGAGGCCTCCTCACGTAGGGATTCAGCCAAGAGCAGCAGCTTGGTGCGCTCGGTTTTGGGGATTTCGTAGACCCGGCAGAGCTCGACCACGTCATCCACAGAGGGCAAGAGCAGGGATCGTTCGATCTTGGAGATCTTGGACTGCGACATGCCCGCAGCCTGACCTGCTCGCACTCCGCTCAGCTTTGCGCGCCCACGGGCCTCTCTCAGGGCGCGAGCGAGCCGATCGCGGGCTTGTGGCCCGCGATCGGTCGAAGCTCTAGGGGAGCCTGTCATGCGGTCCGGTTTGCTCTCCACTCTTCGGGACGACGTGCCCACCACCGCTCGAACGGTTCGGCTGCGGCCAACGCGGCGTCCCTGGCCTTCTGGTAGAGCTCCACGTTATCGACCAGGTCGGCCCCGACAAACTCGCCGGTCTCGCTGTAGTGCATACGCAGCGGGTACTTGTCGTCAATCAGCCAGAAGTCGTGGTCAACCAGGACGGTGGGGAGATCACGTTCGGCCAGATCGAGGACATGGATTTCTTCTCCGGCCCCACTGTTGGGCACATACCCCCACTCACACTCGTAGCGGATGTAGTCGTTGAGTGGAGATCTGAGTACACGCACCCGGTGTTCCAGGATCCCGGCTTCCTTCTCCGCTCGCAGGACGTCCAGCCACTGGTTCTTGCGTTCCCAGTCGGGCTCTGGCTCTCCGGCCTTGAAACGGGCGAAGTCGTCTCCATCCGAGTCGACCTCATAGTGGTCCAACATCTCCAGTCGGAAGGCTGACTTGGTCAGGTGGTCATCGAAGAACTTCTCCATCTCAGCTTCCGTGAGCACGAGCCACCTCTTGGAGCAGAGCGAGAGGAATCTCCACGACACTCTCCCCATCGGGGATGTTGATCCCGGTGATGTCTTTGTCAGCAAGGATGTAGCCCTGCACGACGAGTGTTCCGCGGTCGGTGGCGTAGACGGTCGGGCAGGTGCGCCGATTGCCGCATTCACTGGCGATCCAGGTCAGCTTCACAGGTCCTCCAGGGGGTCGAGGTGATTCCATCATGACAGGAATACTCCTTTGCGTCACCCCCTTGTCGCACGCAGATGATTCCACTATTAATGGAATAGGTGGCGGATCGCCATCACGGACTCCCTCAAGGAGCAGCCCATGCGGGTTCCCGGAAGCGTCGTGTACAACAAGCACGAGGACAACTCGACTTCGGACGGGCACAAGCCCGACCGGCCGATCCCTCCGCCCACCCCCAACGACGGGGGCTCCGGCGGTGGCAAGCACGAGAGGGACGACAAGTAGTGCTTCTCCCACACGAAGAGCTGGTCGCCCGCCTCGTGCGGGTGGGCGACCTGCCCCCGCACCTGCGCCCCTCCTTCGAAAGGGTCGAGCGGCACCGGTTCCTCCCGGACCGGATCACCACCCCGGACGGGACCACCGTGGACCGTGCCCGGGACGAGGCCCGGTGGTTCGAGCTGGCCTATGCCGACATCCCGATCGTCACCCAGAGGGACGACGGGGCCGAGCATGGCCCCGGGTATCCGACCAGCTCCGCCTCCCAGCCCACGATCGTCGCGGACATGCTCCGGCGCCTGGACGTCCTCCCCGGCATGCGCGTGCTGGAGGTCGGGACCGGCACCGGGTACAACGCCGCCCTCCTTTCGCACCTGCTGGGTGACGACGAGGTGACCAGTGTCGAGGTGGACGCTGAGCTGGCCGAGACCGCCCGGGTTCGGCTGATGTCAGCCGGGTTCACGCCCCTGGTGGTCACCGGCGACGGGATGCAGGGCTGGCCAGCCCGCGCCCCCTACGACCGGGTGATCAGTACCGCCGCCGTCCAACGGGTGCCCTACCACTGGGTCGCCCAGTCCCGTCCGGGCGGGAGGATCCTCACTCCCTGGGGCAACGCTTTCCACAACGGGGTGCTGGCCGAACTCCGGGTCGGCCCGGACGGTACGGCGCACGGGCGCTTCGGAGGTGACGTGGCGTTCATGTGGGTGCGTGACCAGCGCGTGCCGAGGAGAGTGGTCGAGACCTACGTCCACCCTGAGACGCAGGAGTTCACGACCACGCGGACGGAGCTGTACCCGTACGAGCCGATCAGCGACTTCGGCGCGAGCTTCGCCATCGGGCTGCGGATGCCCACCGTGCTGAACCGGGTCGAGTCCAGTGAGTCCGACGGCCCTCGGTTCACGGTCCACCTGGTCGACCCCGACACCGGCTCGTGGGCGTCGTGGCACATCGACCCCGGCCAGCGGGGGACGGGGTACGAGGTCCGCCAGCACGGTCCGCGCGAGCTGTTCACCGAACTGGAGGCCGCCCACGCGTGGTGGCTGGGGAGGGCCGCCCCGAGCACTCCCGGTTCGGTCTCACGGTGTCCGCCGATCACCAACGGGTCTGGCTGGACGAGGAGTCCCACCTGGTCGCCTCCGCGCCCTGAACCTGGGGCAGGAACCGGCGGCGCGGTTCCGTCAGCGACGCGGGAGGGCCCGGGGCGCGCACGCCCCGGGCCCTCCCACCGTCATGCTCACCAGGTCAGGAGAAGTCCTCGACGTTCTCCTCGGTGACCACCTCGACGGGGACCATCACGGTCTCCTCCAGGGCCTCGCCGTTCGCGGCGGCGATGGCGTTGCGCACCGCCGTCCTGCCGAGCTCGGCGGGCTGTTGGGCGATCGACGCGTGCAGCACGCCGTCCGCCACCGCCTCCAGGCCCTCGGGGGTGCCGTCGAAACCGATCACCACGGCCTCCTCGCCACGCGAGGACAGGGCTGCCGCCGCGCCCAGTGCCATCTCGTCGTTCTCCGCGAACACGCCGTCGATGTCCCCGTTGCCCTGCAGCATGTTGGTCATCACGTCGAGCCCCTTGGAGCGGTCGAAGTCGGCGGGCTGTTGGGCCACGACCTCGATGTCCGGGTACTCCGCGATCCCCTCCTCGAAACCGGCGCCGCGCTCACGGCTGGCGGAGGTGCCCGGGGTCCCCTGGAGGACCACGATCCGGCTCTCCTCACCGAGTGCCTCGGCCATGGTCCGGGCCGCCAGGCGTCCCCCTCGACGTTGTCGGAGGCCACCAGGGTCGCCACCTCGGCGTCGGTGACCCCGCGGTCGGCCGCGATCACCGGGATGTCCGCGTTGTTGGCACCCACCACCGGGGGACCGGCGGCGTCGGAGTCCACCGGGTTGATCACCATCGCGTCCACGCCGGTGCTGATGAAGTTCTGGATCTGGTCGGCCTGCTGGGAGGCGTCGTCCTGGGCGTCGGTGACCACCAGGTTCACGCCCGCCTCGTCGGCCTCGGCCTGGGCGCCGTCCCTCATCTGGATGAAGAACGGGTTGTTGAGCGTGGACACCGACATCCCCACGCGGGGACCGTCGGAGGAGGAGTTCGGGACGAGGAAGGACAGCGCGCCCACCACCACGGCCGTGGCCGCGGCGGCGATGACGAGCTGGATCCCGCGTCGGCCCCTGCTCACCGAAGCTCCGGCCCCGGTGCCGCCACCGGCCCCGGTGCCGCCACCGGCACTGCCGGAGCGGCGGCGCAGCGTGTCGAACAGGACCGCGAGGGCGATGACCACACCGATCACGACCTGCTGCCAGAAGGCGGAGACCGACAGGAGGTTGAGCCCGTTGCGCAGCACCGCGAGGATGAGCGCGCCGATCAGCGTGCCGAAGGCGGTACCCACGCCACCGGCCAGGCTGGCGCCGCCGATGACGACTGCCGCGATGGCGTCCAGCTCGTACCCCTGCGCGGCCTGCGGCTGCGCGGAGGCCAGACGGGAGGCGAGGATGACACCCGCGACGGCGGCGAACAGGCCGGACAGGGCGTAGATGCCGAGCTTCTGACGCTTGACCCGGATGCCGGAGAGGCGTGCGGCCTCCTCGTTGCCGCCGATCGCGTACATCGCGCGCCCGGTGAAGGTCCGGCGCAGGATCACGGCGGTGATCAGGCCCATCACGACCATGATCAGCACGGGAACGGGCAGCCAACCGCCGATCGAACCGCCCAGGGCGGCCACGGAGTCGGGCAGGGCGATGGGGCTCCCCTCGGAGATCACCAGGGAGAGGCCGCGCCCCACGGAGAGCATCGCCAGCGTGGCGATGAACGGCGGGAGCTTGCCGTAGGCGATCAGCGCGCCGTTGACCAGACCGGCGGCGGTGCCCGTGGCGGCGGCCAGCGGCAGCGCCAACCAGACCGGCACCCCCTCGACCGTGGCCAGGAACGCCAGCACCGTCGCGGACAGCGCCGCGACCGAACCCACGGACAGGTCGATCCCGCCCGCGATGATCACGAAGGTCACGCCGAAGGCCAGGACCGCGATCACGGCCGCCTGGACACCCACGTTCAGCAGGTTCTGCGCCGTGAGGAAGTCGTCGGACAGCAGCGACATGACCACGACCAGGAGGGCCAGGGCGGTCAGCGCGCCGTTCTCCAGCAGGAAGCGCCGCACGGCGGGCCAGGCGCCGCCGCTCTTGTCAGTGTCAGTGGCCATGGGGGCCCTCCACTCCGTTCTGTTCCGTGTCGGTTCGGGGGCGGCGGCCAGCGCCAGGGACATCACGGCGTCCTGCGTGGCGTCCTCGGCGGCCAGCTCCCCGGTGATGCGGCCCTGGGCCATGACGAGCACGCGGTCGCTCATCCCCAGCACCTCGGGGAGGTCGCTGGAGATCATCAGCACCGCGTGACCGGAGGCGGTCAGTTCGTTGACCAGGCGGTAGATCTCCACCTTGGCGCCCGCGTCCACACCGCGCGTGGGTTCGTCGAGGATCAGCACCCGGGAGTCGGCCAGCAGCCACTTGCCGATGACGACCTTCTGCTGGTTGCCGCCGGAGAGGGTGCGCACGTGCTGGTCGATGCCGGACATGCGGACCCCCAGCTCACCGGCGATCCGGCGCGCGGAGGCCCGCTGGCCGGAACGGTCCACGAACCCGGCCCGGCTGGTCGGACCGAGGGTGACCAGCCCGAGGTTCTCCTCCACGGAGGCGTCCAGGACCAGGCCCTGACCCTTGCGGTCCTCGGGGACCAGGCCGAGCCCGGCCCGCATGGCGGCGTTGACGTCGCCACCGGGCAGGGCCCGGCCGAGCACCTCGACCTCGCCGTCGTCGTAGGGGTCGGCACCGAACACCGAGCGTGCCACCTCGGTGCGGCCCGCGCCGACCAGTCCGGCGAGGCCGACCACCTCGCCCGCGTGCACGACGAGGTCCACGTCCCGGAACCGGCCGTGGCGGGTCAGACCGCGCACCCGCAGCAGGGGCTCCCCGGGTGCGGGGCGCTCGCGCGGGTACTGCTCGTCGATGCTGCGGCCCACCATCAGGCGCACGAGTTCGTCCTCGGGGGTGTCGGCGGCCACGTGCGCCACCGAACGGCCGTCCCGCAGGACCGTCACCCGGTCGGCGAGCGCGCCGATCTCCTCCAGGTGGTGGGTGATGAAGACGATCCCCACCCCTCGTCGCGCAGGCGCCGGGCGATCTCGAAGAGCCGCTCGATCTCCCCGGTGGTGAGCACGGCCGTGGGCTCGTCCATGATCAGCACGCGGGCGTCCAGGCTCAGCGCCTTGGCGATCTCCACCATCTGGAGCTGGGCGATGCCCAGGCCGCGCACCTTGGCGCGGGGGACACGTTCACGCCCACCCGGTCCAGTAGCAGCGCGGCGTCGTTTTCCATGCGCCGGTGGTCGATCAGACCGAACCGGCGGGGCTGACGGCCCAGGAAGATGTTCTCGGCCACCGTCACGTCCGGGACCAGGTTGAACTCCTGGTAGATGGTGGCGATCCCCAGTCGCGCGGCGTCCTGGGCGTCACGGATGACGACCTCCTCGCCGTCCACGAGGACGCGCCCCCGGTCGGGGCGGTGGGCCCCGGAGAGCACCTTGATGAGCGTGCTCTTCCCGGCCCCGTTCTCACCGAGGAGGGCGTGGACCTCGCCCCGGCGGAGGTCGAAGCCGACCTCGTCGAGGGCCACCACCCCCGGAAAGGCCTTGCGTACGCCCTCGATGCGCAGCAGTTCGTGCGGGCTACTCACGTGCGGCTCCTCCTGTCTGGGGTGGAGTGGCGGGCTCGCCGCAGGAGCGGCGGACGACCAGGTGGGCGGGGAGGACGGTCGAGGTGGCCGGTTCGCCCGCGATGAGCGCGGCCAGGGCCCGGACCGCGACCCGCCCGAGTTCGGCGGTGGGCTGGGCGATCGTGGTGATCGGCGGGTCGGTGTGGGAGAACCAGGGGATGTCGTCGAAGGCGGCGAGCCCGATGTCGTCGGGCACGCGCAGACCCCGCGCGGAGATCGCGTCGAGGGCGCCCAGCGCCATGAGGTTGTCGGTGGCGAAGACGACGTCGGGGGTTCGGGCAGGTCGAGGAAGCGTTCGGTGGCCAGACGGCCGCTCTCGGCCTGGAAGTCACCGCGCCCCACGTACTCCTCGCGGAGGGGAGGCCGTGCGCGGCCAGGGCCGCGCGGAAGGCGTCCAGCCGTTCCCGGCCTGTGGTCGTGGCGGCCGGGCCGGTGATGACGGCGATCCGGCGGCGGCCCAGGGCGTGCAGGTGGTCGACCAGGTCGCGGATGGCGCCCCGGCCGTCGGCTCGCACCACGGGGGAGTCGGACCCGGCGATCCAGCGGTCCACGAAGACGACGGGGGTGGGCCCGGCGGCGGCTTCGAGGGTGCTGGGGGAGTGGCCGTCGGCGGGGAGACCAGCAGCCCGTCGATGCGGCGTTCCAGCAGGTTGCGGACGTGGTGGTCCTCCAGGTCCGCGCGTTCGTCGGCATTGCCGATGATCACGCTGAAGCCCAGCGCGCGGGCCTCCTCCTCCACGGCCCTGGCGAGCTCGGTGAAGTAGGGGTTGAGGACGTCGCTGATCACCAGGCCGATGGTGCCGGTCCGGTCGGTGCGCAGGGAGCGTGCCACGACGTTGGGTCGGTAGCCCAGGGTGTCGACCGCCGCCAGCACCTTCTGTCGGGCGCCGTCGCTGACGGACGGGTGCCCGTTGAGGGCCCGGGAGACCGTGGCCACGGACAGCCCCGACGTGGCGGCGACATCCTTGATACTCACCACCGAGGACCACCGCCCCGGCCGGGTTCCGGCGCGCGGCGGCCAGGGCTGGCCGCCCGCGTGGAAACGTTTACATGTGCGATCACGTTGACATGATGCGTCATCGACACACGAATTCACAAATCGGATCGTTCGGGATGGGAGGGGAGGTCGGGCCGAGTCGGCGGACGTCCATAGGGGGACAGGGTGACGCAAGTCCGCCGATGTCCGCCCGCAGCGGGGATGTGGTCGCGCTCGACGCGCCCACGCACGTTGCGTGCCCCCTGACCAGCGGCGCCGTATTCTGACCGGGCCCGCCCTCGACCCCCGCGACCGGTGTCACGAACCCTGGACGGAGTCCGGTGCGCCCCCAGCAGCTCCGGGCGGTTTCCCAGTCGTCACGGAACGTGTCCGAACGTGATCCGAATACGGGTGGAGACCGCGGGCCACGGTGAAGACGACACAAGGAGTTGACCATGGCCGTCATCGGTACCGACCGCGATCTCGTCGCGCTCGTCAACACGTTCACAGTCGAACCCCGCGACCAGGAGAGGCTGGTGGAACTCCTGCACGAGGCGACGGAGGACGTCATGCGCCACTTCCCCGGGTTCGTCTCGGCCAACGTGCACGTCAGCCTCGACGGCACCAAGGTGTGCAACTACGCGCAGTGGGAGAGCGAGGAGCACTTCACCAAGGCGATCGAGCACCCGGACTCCCAGCCGCACTTCACCCAGTGCAGGGCGATCGCGACCTCCGTGTCCGCGCTGTACCGGCTGCGGTTCACCGAGGGCGGTTGATCCAGGGGCCTCCGGGCACAGGCCCGGAGGCCTCCGTTCGGGCGTCGTCCCCCGCCGGAGCCTCGCCCGTGCCGGGCGTTGCCTACGCGGAAGAGTGGCCCGTGCTGGGAGTTACCCATGTCGGGCGTTGCCTGCGCGGGAAGTGTGGCCCGTGCCGGGCGTGGCCCGTGCCGGGTGGTCGCCCCCGCCGGGCGTCGCCCATCTGAGAAGTGATCCACGTGAGCGACGTTCCGGTCGGGCGTCGCGGCGGCCCGAGCTCGCACGGCGCGTGTTCCCCCGGGTCGCGTCCTACCGCCCGCCCGCCCCCGAGGCCGCGTTGGTGCGGTCCTGGTTCGCGCTGATCTCGTCGTGGTGCTCCAGGGCCCAGTCGACCAGCGGCGCGACGATCTCCAGGAGGCCGCGGCTCAGTGGAGTGAGGGCGTACTCCACGCGGGGCGGTACCTCCGCGTGCGCGGTCCTCGTCACCAGTCCGTCCTCGTGCAGCCGCCGCAGCGTGAGGGTGAGCATGCGCTGGGAGATGCCGGGGATCGCGCGCTGGAGGTCCGTGTAGCGCCGGGGTCCGTCGCGCAGGGTGACGACCACGAGCATCGTCCACTTGTCACCGACGCGGTCCAGGACCTTCCTGACGGTGTCCGCGTGCTCGGTCGGCAGGTAGGAGCAGGGCCCCAGGAGCCGGTCGTCGGTCGGTCGGGCTGTGTCCACTGAGCACATCTCCCTTCGTGGCGAACACGGATGTGCCTTTTGTACACCCTTCCTTACCGGTCCATCATGGCGTTACGCACAAGTAGTAGGAATTGGAGCCAGCCCATGTCGAAAGTGATCGCCGTCCTCGGAGCCGGTACCGGCCTCGGCGTGTCCGTGGCCCGGCGCTTCGGGCGCGAGGGCTTCCGGGTCGCCCTGGTCGCGCGCCGCCGGGACCGTCTCGACGCGCTCGTCGAGAGCCTCGCGGGCGAGGGCGTCGAGGCGGCCGCCTTCTCGGCCGACCTGTCCGAGCCCGCCGAGGTGCCCGCGCTGGTCGCGGCCGTTCGCGACCGCTTCGACCGGATCGACGTGGTCGAGTACGGGCCGATCGGCGGCGCCATGCCCTTCACCCCGGCCGCCGAACTGGACGCGGCCACCCTGGAGGGACTCTCGCGCCTGCTGCTGCTCACCCCCGTGGAGGTCTTCCGGGCCGTGCTGCCGGAGATGACCGAGCGCGGGGACGGGGCCCTCCTGATGACCACCGGGTACTCGGCGGTTCGGCCGATGCCCCACCTCAGCGGTGTCGGTCCGGTGATGGCGGCCGCCCGCAACTACCTGTACTCCCTGAACGGTGAGCTCGACGGGACCGGCGTCTACGCGGGGACGCTGTCCGTCAGGGCCGGTATCGCTCGCAGCGAGATGATCGAGGGCCAGATGGGCGGGACGGCGGCTGGCTCCGCGCTGCTCGACGCGTTCCCGGTCGTCGATCCGGACGAACTCGCGGAGCACTACTGGGACATGTACACCGAACGGGGCGGGGTCGAGCGGATCCACCCCGAGGCGCCGGCCCCGGAGCTCCTCGTCGGGTAGCCGCCCCCGTCGGAGGTCAACCGCCCGTCACGAGCATCCACGAGGTACGTCCTCAGGGCGTACCTCGTGGATCATTCCTCCCACCTGTCGCCCGCCACCACCCTCAACGGACGCCTTCGGCGCGGTGTCCTCGCGTTTTCGCCACGCCGCGCCGATGAGGCTCGGGCAGCCGGAACCCGGCCGGGCCCCCGTGTGCGAGGCCGCGGAGCTCGCGAAGCAGCGCACAGTAGGGGAGAGTGCCGCTCGCATCGGTGGCGGCTCCACCATCACCGGCGAAAGCATCCACGGAAACCGCCCTAGTCGGAGCCTTGCTCCCCGGGAGCGGCGAGGATGTGCTCGGCCATGAGGCGCTCGGCCTCGGTCCCGTCCCCCTGTGCGAAGGCGCCGAGCATCCGCCCGTGCGCGTCGAGGTACAGGCTGACCCTGGCCGGGTCCTTCCACCGCGAGACGGTCTCCAGGATGGGGTTGTTGCGCCGGAGCGAGCGGACGTGCCCGCCCAGGAACGCGGGACCGCCGATGTCCGCGACCATCTGGTGGAACAGGCGGCTGTCCTGGGCCAGATCCTGTGATGCACCGGAGTCACGCGCGGCGACCATGCGGTCGTGCACCTCCGTGAGCTCGGCCAGCTGGGCGTCGGTGATCCGCTGGGCCGCCAGCCGCGCGCTCAGACCCTCGACCGCCGCGCGCAGCTGTCGGAGTTCCTCGGCCGCTTCGACGCCGAGCGCGGAGACGGTGGCGCCGTGGTGCGCGCGGTAGGTGACCAGGCCGTCGCTCTCCAGACGGCGCAGCGCCTCGCGCACGGGGGTGATGGAGACCCCGAGGCGGGTGGCGACCTCGTCCTGGTTCACGGAGGCACCGGGGGATGGACCCCGTTCACGATCTCGTGTCGCAGCGTCTCGTGGACGTACTCGGCCTTGCTCGTCGGGGGACGACCGGTACGCGGAAGCCCCGCCGTCTCCCCGCTACCAGAGGCGGACAAGAGCGGACCTCCCCGTCGACGCGATGTTCATGGAACCAAGCTTAGGGGGCCGGTGCCGGTGTCCCGCAGGGGCTGACGGGACCTCAGGGGTGTGGTGGTTCACAAGGACCCCCTTGCGCCTACTTATATATCTTATAAGTTGTTTGTTATGAGATCACTGAGCAACCTGAAGGTCGTCGACGCGGCCACGCTCTTCGCCGGTCCGATGGCCGCCACCTACCTGGGCGACTTCGGGGCCGACGTCGTCAAGGTCGAGCACCCCCGTCGCGGCGACCCTGCCCGGGGCCACGGGCCCACCAAGGACGGGGTCGGGCTCTGGTGGAAGATGCTGGCCCGCAACAAGCGCACGACCACGCTCGACCTGTCCCAGCCCGAGGGGCAGGAGGTCGCGCTGCGTTTGCTGGACGAGGCCGACGTCCTCATCGAGAACTTCCGACCCGGCACCCTCGAACGCTGGAACCTCTCCCCTGAGACGCTCCTCGAACGCAACCCCCGGCTCATCATCGCCCGCGTCACCGGGTTCGGGCAGAAGGGGCCGATGGCCCACCGTCCCGGCTTCGGGACCCTCGCCGAGGCCATGAGCGGCTTCGCCTCCATGACCGGACAGCCGGACGGACCCCCACGCTCCCGCCCCTGGCCCTGGCCGACGGGATCGCGGCGCTGGCCGTGGCCTACGCCGTCATGGTCGCCGTGCACAACCGGGAGGAGACCGGTAGGGGGCAGGTGATCGACCTGGCCATCATCGAGCCCATCCTCACGGTCCTCGGCCCCCAGCTCACCGCCTACCACGCGACCGGAGCGATCCCGGAGCGGACCGGCAACCGGTCCACCAGCAACGCCCCCGCAACACCTACCGGACCCGGGACGGTCGCTGGCTGGCGATCTCCACGAGCGCCCAGTCCATCGCCGAACGGGTGATGCGCCTGGTGGGGCGCGAGGACCTGGTGGACGAGCCCTGGTTCGCCTCCGGCCGCACCCGCTACGAGCACGCCGACGAACTCGACGAGGCCGTGGGTTCCTGGATCGCCGCGCGCGACGCGGAAGAGGTGATCGAGGAGTTCGACCGGGCACAGGCGGCCATCGCGCCGATCTACGACGCGTCCGACATCGCCACCGACCCGCAGTACCGGGCCTTGGAGACGATCGTGCACGTGCCGGACGACGAGCTCGGGAGCGTGGCGATCCAGAACGTGCCCTTCCGGATGTCCGAGAGTCCCGGCGAGATCCGCTGGGTGGGACCGCCCAAGGGCCGCCACACCGACGAGGTGCTGGCGGAACTCGGCTACTCCGAGGCTGCCCGGTCCGGGCTGCGCGAAGCGGGGGTCATCTGATGAGCGCCGTCCAGGCGCCCCTGGTCACCTGGCTCTACGTGCCCGGCGACCGGCCCGAGCGCTTCTCCAAGGCGATCGCCTCCGGGGCGGACGCGGTGATCCTGGACCTGGAGGACGCCGTCCTGCCCTCGGCCAAGGACACGGCCCGGCGCCACGTACGGGACTTCCTCGACGCCCGCCACGCGGAGTCGGTCAACGACGGGGTACGGGTGCACGTCCGCGTCAACGCGCCGCACACCGAGTGGTTCGCGCTCGACGCCGCCGCCGTGGCGGCCGGGGGTGCGGACGGGGTGCGGGTGCCCAAGATCGAGTCGGCGGAGGACGTGGACCTCGTCGTCGGCGCCGTCGGTGAGGGCGTGCCCGTGGACTGCCTCCTGGAGTCCGCGCGGGGTGTGGAGAACGCCTCGGAGATCGCGGCACACCCCGCCGTGCGGTCGTTGGCCCTGGGTGAGGCGGACCTGACCGCCGAGCTGGGGCTCCGGGGGGACGAGGCCTTCTCCTGGCTGCGGACCCGCATCGTCGTCGCCTCGGCCGCCGCGGGGCTGGCGGCGCCGGGGATGGCGGCCTACATCGACGTCAGGGACACGGAGGGTCTGTACCGCTCCTGCCTGCGCGGGCGCGACACCGGACTCTTCGGCCGGTCCGCGATCCATCCCCGCCAGGTGCCGGTGATCCGCCGCGCCTTCACCCCCTCTGAGGAGGAGGTGTCCCGTGCCCGCCAGATCGCGGAGGCGGCCGAGGGCGCGTTCGCGGAGTCGGTCCGTGGGGGCGGCGCGATCGCCCTGGCCGACGGCCGCTTCATCGACGCGCCGGTGGTGACGGCGGCCCTGCGCACGCTCGCCCTGGCCCAGAGCATCGCCGAACGGGGGTCGGACTGAGGTCCGGCCCCCACCCTGAGGCGGGCCGGTCCGTTCCCGTCCCGCCTCAGGGCCTCCGAGCCGCCCCGCCGGTCGAACGTGGCGGGGTGCCCGTCACGCGTGCCTGGGGCGTGCCCTGGGGCATGTGCGTGGTGTGACTGCTCCATTGCAGGTCAGGAGATTCCTGGCCAACGGTTGACGTTCGACGTAACCTGGGACACACTTCACACAGCGAACTTACACTTCACTGTTTGAAACGTTGTTTCGTCCAGGTGAAAAGTGTCGACACGTGGGCGAGGAGACCTCCCCACCGGGCCGACCGTTCGATTCCTCCGAGCGGTGCGCGCCACCGCCGGCGTACTCCGCGACGCCGTCCCCACATCACCGAGCTCGGGAGCCTCCCATGCCCTCTGCACTCTTGGCCCTGGCCGCCTTCATCGCGGTCATCATCGTCTGGAGCGCCGTCTTCAAGAGGAACATGGGCGAGGCCATGTTCCTCGGCTTCATCGCCACCTGCCTGTTCGCGGGAGGGGACTTCTTCGGAGCGATGGTCTCCGGTCTCGTGAACACCACCTCCAACGAGGTCATCTACGCCGCGCTGGCCTTCGTGTTCATGGCGTACATGATCGAGCGCACCGGCCTCATCAACAAGATCCTGGACATCCTCAACGCCGCCCTGGGGCGCCTGCGCGGCGGTCCCGCCTACGTGGACGTCGTGGCCTCCGGAGTGATGGGGGCGCTGTCGGGTTCCAACTCGGGCAACGTCGCCTCCACCGGTTCGGTCACCGGACCCTGGATGGTGCGCAACGGCTTCAGCCGGGCGCGCGCGGCCACGATCCTCGCGGGCAACGGCGGCATGGGCGCCGCCCTGCCGCCCAGCTCATCCATGGTGATCATGCTCGGCTTCGCGGGCGCGGCGGTCTCGACCGGGGACATCTACCTCGCCCTGCTGGTCACGGGTCTGTACCAGGTCCTGCACCGGCTGGTGATGGCCTTCGTCTTCGTCCGGGTGGACGGCGTGCGAGTGGCCGAGGACCAGGCCCGGCTGCCGTTCGGCCGGGTGTGGCGCGCCGGTTGGCCCGCCACCCTCATCTACCTCGGGGCCCTCATCCCGATCGCGGTGACCACCGGTCCGCTCTCGGACTACCTGGGCTCGCCGGACCGCCTCGGGGACGCGCTCGGGGACATCTCGCTCATCACGTGGATCCCGATCCTGATCATCCTCATCGCCGCCATCGTCGGCCGCCGTGAGCTGCCGGGGAGCGCGCGCCAGTGGTACGACTTCGTGCTCGCGGCGATGCCGCGCCTGGGCACCATCGGGGCGCTGCTGATCTTCGCGATGGCCGCCAGCGGTGTGCTCGCGGACCTCGGCCTGGCCGAGGACGTCGAGCAGGTGCTGGGCTACTTCAACGCCGGGCCCTTCCTCATGGTGGCGCTGACCGTCCTCCTGGTCGCGATCGTCTCGATCCCGCTGACCTCCACCGCCGCGCTGACCGCCGTGGGCCAGGTATCCTTCCTCAGCCTCGTCGCCGTCGGAGTGGATCCGGTGATCGCGCTGGTCGTGCCGCTGGTGGCCGCCTCCACCGAGGGGTCCTCCCCGCCCTCCGCGCCGATCTTCATCGCGTCGGGGATCGTGCAGGTCAAGGCGGAGAAGACCTTCGTGCCGCTGATCCTGTTCTACCTCGTGCCCATCATCCTCCTGGCCTGCCTCGTGGGCTGGGGCATCCTGCCCATCTTCGTCGTCTGATCCATCGCGGTCCCGGGCGGGCGGCACGGCCGCCCGCCCGAACAGAAAGGGGCACCTGATGTCCGAACGCAAACAGTCGCCGCGCCAGCTCGCGCTGAGCATCCTCCGGGTCCTCTTCGTCGCGACCTTCGCCGCGTTCTTCCTCGTCGCGATCCTCATGGTGCTGGGACAGCTGGTGGGGACCGTCCTGTCGCAGCCCGGGCTCGTCAGCGCGGCGTCCGACCACCTGCTGGTCCCCTCCGTGACCCTCGCGTCCACCTTCGGCGTCATCGCGTTCCTGGCCTCGTACCTCCAGAACGACGACGAGGAGACCCCGGCGGCCTGACCCTTCCGGTCTCCCGCCCTTCGGAGGCGGGGCCCGGCCCGAACCGGGCTGAGCCCCGCCTTCTCCTGTCGCTCAGGGTCACACGGCAAGCGCGAAGTGCCGCGAAAATTTCATGCATTGACAACAAGCTTCGCTAGGTGAAATGTTGGACTCGTCGCCGAACGCACCGGCGGCTCGCGCCCTCGAAAGGAATCCCATGACGGGACAGACCACACCCCTCCCCGAAGACCTGCACCGACGCCTGGGAGCGCTGCCCGCGGCCAACGTCGGTGACGTGCTCGACCGCCTGTACGTGGCCGAGGCCGCCATCTCGACCGTCTGGAAGGGCGCGAAGGTGGTGGGACCGGCCTTCACCGTGATGACCGCCGGGGGCGACAACAAGCTCATCCACGAGGCGATCGACACCGCCGCGCCCGGTGACGTGCTCGTGATCGACGGCCAGGCGGTCACGCACCGGGCCCTGCTCGGTGACCTCATGGGCAGGCGCGCCAAGGCCCGGGGCTCGCCGGATTCGTCGTGGACGGCGCCATTCGCGACGCCGACGACCTCGGTGCCATCGGCTTCCCGACCTGGGCCCGGGCCGTCACCCCGGCCGGTCCCTACCGCAACGGCCCCGGCCTGCTCCAGGTCCCTGTCTCCGTGGGCCGCGTGGTGGTCAACCCCGGAGACGTGATCGTGGGTGACGACGACGGGGTCACCGTCATCCCCCGGCACCGTCTGGAGGAGATCGTCGCCGCCGCCGAGGGCAAGCACGCCAACGAGGAGGAGGCCCGGGCCAGGATCGCCGCCCTGTAGCATTTGCGGGACATCCAGCTCCACAGTCTGAGGGGTTCCGCAGTGGCCGCAGAGTCGTCGGGTCAGCCCACGGTACGCAGTGTGGAGCGTGCCCTTGACGTCCTGGAGGCCCTGGAACGCAGCGAGACCCCGCTGCGCCTGGTGGACCTGTGCCGCCTGGTGGACCTGCACCCGGCGACCGTGCTCCGGTCGCTGGCGGTACTCCAGCGCAGAGGTCTCGTGGTCGCGGAGAACCAGACCTACCGCCTGGGTGTGGCCGTGCTGCGCATGGCCCACGGGTTCCTGGTCAACGACCAGCTCACCCAGCAGGCCCGTCCCGTCATGCAGAGCCTGACCTCGGTCACCGGGCTGACCTCCTCCCTCTACGTGCGCAGCGGTTTCGAGCGCGTGCTCGCGGTGCGGGTCGACGGCAGCCCCCAGTTGCACTACCAGGTTCCGATCGGCCGCTGGTTCCCCCTCTACGTGGGGTCCGGCAAGGTCATCGCGGCCCACCTGCCCAAGGACGAGCGGGACGCCGTGGCGGCGATGTCGGAAGGCTGCACGAACGCCTCGGGGGAACTGCTCGACCCCGAGCGGGTGCGCCGGGAAC
Source organism: Nocardiopsis eucommiae (assembly GCA_018388625.1). Taxonomy (GTDB): domain Bacteria; phylum Actinomycetota; class Actinomycetes; order Streptosporangiales; family Streptosporangiaceae; genus Nocardiopsis; species Nocardiopsis eucommiae. Next base: position 1,777,662 of record CP074402.1, read on the forward strand.
TGGAGGACATCGACAGGGACGGCCACAGCCTGACCATCGGTGAGCGCGACGTCGCCGTCGCCGCCGCAGCCGTCGCCGTCACCGGCCCGACGGGGGAGCCGCTCGCCGCCCTCTCCGTCTCCGGGCCCTCCGAACACACCTCCCAGGACCGCCTGCGTCAGGCCGTCCCCGAACTCCGAAGAGCAGCCTCCGCCCTCAGCGGGCGGCACTCCCTCTCGTGATCCGGCCCCGCGCCTGACCCGTACCGGGAACGCCGCCCGCCGTACCACGGCGGAGCGGCGACCGGACGGAGCGGGCACACCCGTGCGCCGTACCGGACCGTCGTCGGCTCCCACACGACGAAAGGTCACCATGCGTATCACCGTCATCGGTCTCGGTGAGGCCGGAACCATCTACGCCACCGCGCTCACCGGGGCGGGCCACGAGGTCACCGGCTTCGACCCCGGCCCCGCGGACACCCCCGAGGGCGTCCGGCGCGCGGAGTCCGCCCACGAGGCCGTGGCCGGAGCGGAGATGGTCCTGGTGCTCACCTCCGCCTCCGTCGCCCCGGCCGTCGCGGACAGCGTGCTCGGGGCGCTCACCCCGGACACCGTCTACGCCGACCTCACCTCCGCCACCCCCGACGTCATGAGGTCGCTCAGCGAGAGGGTCCAGGCCACCGGGGCCCGGTTCGCCGACGTGGCCATCCTCGGCCCGATGACCATCGGGGGAGCCGCCACCGACCTCATCGCCAGTGGTCCGGGAGCCCCCGAGGTCGCCCGCGTGTGCGCGTCCCTGGGCGCCGAGGTGGAGGCCCTGCCCGGGGAGCCGGGGAGGCCACGGCGCGCAAGCTCCTGCGCAGCTCCCTGATGAAGCCCCTCGCCTCGGTGGTGTGCGAGGCCGTCGTGGCGGGCAGGGCCGCCGGAGCGGAGGAGTGGGTGCGCGAGCAGATCGCCTCCCAGCTCACGGGCGGAGCGGAGCTGGTCGACCGCTTCCTCAGCGGGACCGTCAAGCACGCCTCCCGGCGCAGCGAGGAGGTGCGGGCCACCGCCGACTTCCTCGCCTCCCTCGGCGTCCCGAACGAGATGACGACCGCCTCGGAACTGACCCTGCGCAGGCTCGCCGTCAACGGCGTGCAGGGCTGACGGAGGTCGCCCCCGGCCAGTTCGACCGGGGGCGGTTCCGACGGTGCGGGCCGGGCCAGCCCTCCCCGGGCTCCGGGGCGGGCGCTCACGGAGGGGCGTTCCGATGTGCACGCGTCGCTGTCCTGGCCGTCCGGGAACGATACGTCGACGTCAGCGGGACGCCTCTACGCGTACGCGGTCGCTGTCCCGGTCGGTCAGGAACAGGGCCAGCAGCCGTCCCCGCTCCGCCACCTCCTCCCGGTCGTCCCGGGACAGCGGGCGGAGCGGGGTGACCACCACGGTGCCCTCCTCGGTGCGCCAGGTCGCGGAGACGCGGCCGTCCACGAGCACCACGCGTTCACCGGCCACCGACAGCCCCCGGTGCTCGTCGTCGATGAACCGGTTCCGGTAGTGGTAGCCGAGGATGGCGTTGTCGAAGGCGGGCAGGAAGCGCACGGGGGCCGCGGTGTCGGGGTCCGGTCGCGGCGCGTCGGGCAGGTCCAGCAGTTCCCGGCCGCGCTCGTCGCGGAAGGACACCAGCTCGTCCCGCACGGCGGCCACCGCCGCGGGAGCCCGGCCAGCCCGCACCAGGAGCGCAGGTCGGTGGAGGTCGCGGGGCCGTAGGCGGCGAGGTAGCGGCGGACCAGGGCCTGACCGGCCGGGTCGGAGCCGTCGGCGGGGAGTGGATCGACCTCCTGACCGAGCCAGGAGGACAGCAGAACGTTGCGGACCCCGCCCCGGGTACGCCACAGCCCGCGCGGCGGGGCCTGCACGACCGGCAGCAGGGCCGAGACCAGCATCTCGCCCAGCGGCCGCCGCCCCGGCTCCGGCCAGCGGTGGGAGAGCGCTTCGACCAGTTCGGTCATGGTGCGCGGCTGGCCGTCGGACATCACGGCCAGCCCCGCCTCGGCCAGCTCGTCCAGGTCCACCCCGCGCAGGTCGTCCCGGTAGACCCCCATGACCTTCTGGCGCAGCATGGCGTCGAACCGGGACCGCCAGGCGAGGGCGTCCTCGGCGGTCACCAGGTGCACGGTGCGCCGCATGAGGTGGACCCGCACGACGCGTCGCTCGGTCAGCAGCTCGGACAGCGTGGCGGCCTCGAAGGCCCGTATCCGGGTCCAGAGCCCGACGAACGGTTCCTGGGGCTCCTGGGCCTGGAGCCCGCCCAGGTGGGAGACGGTCTCCAGCGCCGACCTCCCGGTCGGTTCGAGCAGCGCCTGCCGGGCCAGGGCGGCACGGTTGAGCGCCCGGTCGTCCAGCACGGTCGCGTTCTTCGTGGGCATGGTCTGTTCCCCTGTTCCTCTCGTACCCGGGAACCCTCCCAGGGGTCGAGGTCAGGTTCTGTCCTCCTTCGCCGGGGCGACCGGTGGCGCTCCTCACGGACCGGGCCGTCCCCACGTGCCGACCGCGTCGCGTTCCTCCGTGGTCACCGCCAGGCCCCCGGTTCCGTGGGGGCCACCGCCGTCCCGGCGCCGGTCGCCCCGACGTCCCCCACCGGGCCGCGGTCCGTGGGCAGGGCGGTCCGGGCGGTCTTCCCGGGGCGCTGTCAGGGGGCGTCGGCGCGCCCGTACCGGTCCAGGAGCAGCCGGGAGCGGGCCACGACCCCCTCCTGGGGCACCGGCACCGGCGGCGCTCCCTCGGCCAGGAAGCGCTCCGCGATCCCGGTCAGCTCGCGGTCGAGCTCCGCCGACGCCGCCGACCGGTCCGAGAGGGCGCGGGGCAGCCCCCGTGACCAGGCCGCCCAACGGGGCCGGTGGTAGCCGCCGACCAGCCCGGACCACAGCCGGGCGGCGTAGTCGTCGAGCACGGTGTCCTCGGTCGTGGTCCACACGGTGAGGATGCGGCGGGCATTGTCCCGCAGGACCCGCCGCTCGTCGTCGTCCGTGGCCCACGCCTCCGCCCGGGCCTCCCAGGTCGCGTACCGGTACTCGGGACGGGTGGCCAGCAGCGCGTCGAGGTCGTCGAACACGCGCAGGAACCGCGCGACCCCCTCCTCCGGGACCTCACCGCGCCCCGCCGCCGCCTCCACCAGCTCCGCGTACCGGTGGTCGCAGACCCTGGACAGGACGGCCATGGCCACGTCGACGAGGTCGCCGCCGAGGGGGCCGTCCGCGAGTGCCGGGTGCCGCTCGGCCGCGCCCACCAGCGCCTCCCAGGCTCCGACGAGGTCCGCCCAGTCGTACCAGACCAGACCGGCGGCGTCCGTCCGGACGCGGTCGGGGAAAGCGAGGTCCGCGTAGCCGGGTCGCGCGGTCAGCACCCCGTGGAACTGCTCGGGGAAGATCCGCACGTCGGAAGCGCCGTAGACGGTGGCGTTCAGCCCCCGCCAGGCGGCGAGCAGGGCCGGGTCGGCGTCCGCGCCGTAGCGCCCCCGGACGAACCCGGGCAGCCAGTCCCGGCGCACGTCCTCCGTCCGGGTCCACGCCTGGTCGGCCACGAGGTGGAAGAAGGCGGGGTTGTTCCGGGTGCCCTCCATGGCCAGCCCGAGCCCGACGGGCCGGTTTCCCGTGGCCTTGGCCGCGTTGATCCCGTCCACGGCGCCCTGGAGGTCCCCGATCGGGTCGGTGCGGCCGCCGAAGTTGAGCAGCGCGCACCAGATCCAGGCCTTGGAGCCGAACGAGTCCAACCGGGACCACTGCGGGTCCTCCTCCGCCCACAGGTCCAGGACCAGCACCCGATCGTCGGGGATCGCGTCCAGGAAGGCGTTCACCCGGGAGTCGGACCAGAAGTCCCGCTGGTACGAGAACGGCCAGGCCTGGAGGACCCACACCGCGTCCGGGTCGGCCCCGGTCAGGCCGTCCAGGGTGGCCCGGGCCACCGCACCGGGGAAGGCGGGGTCGGCGTCCACCGGCACCATCTCGATGAAGGGGTCGATCGCGTACAGGTGGTCGGTGCCCAGCAGGCGGGCCTGGACGCCCGCGACCTCCTCCGCCGCGCGCGCGTACAGGGGGTCGGCGGGGTCCAGGACGTGGGTCCGGAAGCCCTGCCAGTCGCGGGTGCGGGTCCGGCCCGGGGCGAGTTCGGCGGGGACGTGGCCGGTGAATCCGGGGAGCACCGGGGTCATGCCGAACGAGCGCTGGCGTTCGAGCACCCTCCGGGCCAGGTCCAGGTGGGCGTCGATCCACGAGGAGGGCATCGGGTCCGGGAAGCCGTCCAGGTTGCCCATGTACTGCCAGGGCAGGTAGCCGGGACCGCCCAGGAACCGCAGCACGGTGGACTCGTCCAGACCGAGCCCGGTGAGGGCCTCGCGCAGCACCGCCTCGTGGCCGAGCAGGGTGAGCGGCATGGTGACGCCGTGCAGCGCCATCCAGTCGGTCTCACGCTCCCAGTCGTCCCAGCCCCAGTAGGCGGACGTGTACCCCTGCGTGCAGAAGTTCAGGTAGTAGAGGTGCTCGGTCTCGGCGGTCCCCCGGGTGGGCGGGGCGTCAGGGAACTCCGTGACGGGCAGGGGCCGGGGGTGTCCCAGCCGACCGCGACCGCGCAGACGGTCCGCAGGTAGGTGTGCACCCCGACGGCGGCGGCGAGGGCGTCGGTGGCGGCGACAGTGAGGACGCCCGCCTCGGCGCCGAACTCGAAGGACCTCTCCCGCGCGTCGAGTGACAGGAAGTGGACATCCGGATGGCCTCGGCCGAGAATCCTGGTGACCAACCCGGTCACCACTGAATCCCAAATTGGAGGATCTGTTGCTATAGCGGACATTTAGGTTATCCAAGTTGCGTCGTGAGAATTCAGTTACGTACAGTACATAATTGATCTGAGGCCGGACAAGCCTTGGGGTACCAGGCTCCGGTTCCGGCTTCGGGGTGGGGAGCGCGGTGTCGGATCCCGTGCGACCTGCGAATTCCGCTCCGGAGTTTCCTTCGTTGACCCGCCGTTCCGGGGGTTGGGAAGTCGGTTTCCCCAGGACGCCCGGCACCCCCGACAAAAAGGATCAACGGAGAATCAGGATGCCCCCAAGGAAAAGGTTCTGCGCCCCGCCGCGTTCTCGCTGGCGGGCGCGGCGGCCGTGCTCACGCTCACGGCCTGCGCCGCCCTCTCCGGCGGTTCCGCCCAGGACAACACACCGGACGACGTCTCCACCGACATCAGTGACACGGAGGCCACCCTGACCCTGGCCTTCGCGGACGACCCTCCCACCCACGAACTGGTGGAGGGGTTCACGGCCATGTACCCCAACGTGAACATCGAGCTCCAGCAGACCCAGTTCACGGACTACGTGAAGACCATCAGCCTGTCGATGACCTCGGACGACGCCCCCGACATCGCCCAGTACAACCCCGGCGCGATGCGCTCGCTCATCCCCGGCGGCCACATCCTCAACCTCGACCCCTACGCCGAGGCCTACGCCTGGGACGAGACCTTTCCGGAGGCGACCCTGGAGCCGCTCCAGTCCAACGAGGAGGCCACCGAGTTCGCCACGGGCAGCCTCTACGCGGCACCCGGAGCCCTCTCCGTCCTGGGCGTCTTCCACAACACCGAGGTCATGGAGGAGGCCGGGGTCCCCGAACCGCCCGCCACCCTGGAGGACTTCGAGGCCGCCCTCGAACTCGCCCACCAGGCCGACATCGCCCCCATGAGCGTGGGCGGCCTCGAAGTGGGCGGCTTCCAGATCTGGAACGCCCTGCTCAACGGCCTCGGAGACCGCGACGACTACAAGGACTGGGTGTACGGAGCGGAGGGCGCCACGATCGAGACCGAGGCGGCGGCCGAGGCCACCGAGACCTTCCACCGCTGGGTCGAGGCGGGGTACGTCCCCGAGAGCGCCAACGCGACCTCGGACAACGACGCCCGCGCCGAGTTCGTCGACGGCGACAGCATGTTCCTGGTGACCGGGAACTGGGCCGCCTTCGAACTGGAGGCGGAGATGGGCGACGACGTGGGCTTCCTGCTCATGCCGGGGACCGCCGTCGACCAGGCCCCGGTCGCCTCCGGCGGCAGCGTCGCCTACGCCGTCTCCTCCCACACCGAGCACCCGGACGTGGCCGCCGCGTTCCTCAACTACCTCAGCAGCGTGGAGGCGGCCGAGATCCAGCTGGCCACCGGCTTCATGCCCGTCGACACCCAGGCACCGACCGAGAGCTACGGCCTGCTGAACGAGGTCAACTTCGGCTTCTCGACGGTCGCTGACAACGAGGGGATCGTCCCGTTCCCCGACCACGCCGCACCCGGCATGATCGACCAGCTCACCCCCGGGATCCAGGGGCTCATCTCGGGGAGCGCCACCCCGGAGGAGTTCCTCGCCTCCTTGCAGGCCGAATGGGAAAGCCACCATGAGTGACGGCGCGCCAGCGCACCCGCACACCACGCCCGCCCCCGCGCCGACCCACGGTGCCGGGGGCGGGCGCCCGCGTCGGTGGCGGCGGGTCCGGACCGGGCTCAAGGGGTGGCTCTACCTGCTGCCCGCCCTGGCCGTCTACGGCGGCTTCGCGATCTACCCGGCCCTGAGCACCTTCTCCTTCTCCTTCCTGGACTGGGACGGCGTCCAACCGCCGACCTGGGCCGGAGTGGAGAACTACACGCGGGTCGTCACGGACCCGCTCCTGGCCGGGGCGATCGGCAACGGGCTCGTGCTCATCGTCTTCTTCTCCTTCGTCCCCATCGCGGTGGGTTTGCTCATGACCGGGCTGCTCACCGCCCGGGGCGGCCGGGGGACCACCTTCTACCGGACGGTCTACTTCCTGCCCCAGGTGCTGCCCCTGGTGGCGGTGGGCACCACCTGGCGCTGGCTCTACAGCGGCGACGGCGCCGTCAACGAGTTCCTGGGAGCGGTGGGCCTGGACGGGCTGACCCGCTCCTGGCTGGCCGACTACCACTTCGCGCTGATCGCCCTCGGCCTGATCGGCACGTGGTGCATGAGCGGCCTCTGCATGGTCCTGTTCATGAGCGGTGCCCAGAAGATCGACCCCGCGCTGCACGAGGCCGCCGCCCTCGACGGGGCCGGACGGATGCGCCGGTTCCGCCACGTCACGCTGCCCGGGCTCCGCAAGGAGATCAGCATCGCGGGCGTCATCACCACCATCGCCGCGCTGGCCAGCTTCGACCTCGTGTACGTCACCACCAACGGCGGCCCCGCCGGACAGACCAACGTCCCGGCGCTGCTCGTCTACCGGCTCGCCTTCAACGAGGGAGACATCGGCGCCGCCAGCGCGCTCGCCGTGGTCCTGACCCTGCTGGTCGTCGCCCTGGTCAGCGTCATCCGACTGCTCGCGAGGGAGAAGTGATGCGTCAAGACGTCCCCGTCTCGGTCCTGCGCCACGGCGTGCTGGCGCTGATCGCCGTGCTCGTGCTGTTCCCCTTCCTCGGGATCGTCCTGGCCGCCCTCCACCCCACCGGGAGCGCGGTCGGCGGCCTGAGTGTGCCGCAGCAGTGGTCGTGGGAGAACTTCCGGCTGGCCTGGGAGGCGGGGCGCTTCGACCAACTGACCAGGTCCGGCTTCGTCATCGCCGTGTGCGTCGTGCCGCTGACGGTCTGCTTCGCGACCCTGGCCGGGTACGCGCTCTCGATCCTCGGCGTGTGGGGCGGCCGGGTGCTCTCCCTGGGCTTCGTCCTGGGCCTCACGCTCCCGGTGGAACTGCTGGTCATCGCCCTGTACCTCAACCTGCGGGAGGTGGGGCTGACCAACACCTACACGGGGGTGGTCCTGGCCGAGGTCGCCCTGTTCCTGCCGTTCGGCGTGTACTGGATGCAGTCCCACTTCGCCGGGGTCCCCAGGGAACTGGTGGAGGCGGCGCGGGTGGACGGCGCCCGCGACAGCGTCGTGCTCGCCCGGGTGCTGCTCCCGATCTCGTGGCCCGCCGTCACCACGCTGTCGGTGCTGGTGTTCATGTGGTCGTGGAACCAGTTCCTGCTCATCCTCGTGATGATGCAGACCCCGGCCCTGCGCACCGCGCCCACGGGCCTGGGACTGTTCGTCGGCCAGTACGGGACCGACATCCCCCTGCTCTCGGCGGCCAGCCTGATCGTGATCGCTCCCATCGTGGTCGTCTACCTGGCCTTCCAGCGCAGCTTCGTCAACGGCATCACGCGGGGCGCCGTGAAGGGGTGAGACAGGGTGACGGCGGGGCGGAGGTCCCACCTCCGCCCCGCCGTCACGCCGACTCCGCTAGCTGGCTTCCCGGCCCGCGGCCCGGACCGCGAGGCCGACCGCGCCCATGACGGTCAGCAGGACGGCCAGCCCGCCCCACACCATCGGCTGGGTGACCAGCATGTCCCCGGACGCCTGCCCCGGGGTGCGTCCGCCGTCGCGGCCGGTCACCGTGACAAGCAGCAGGACGACCACGCCGACGGCGGCCAGGAGGCGGCCGCAGAGCCGGGCCGGACCGGCGAGCGCCGGCCCCCGGGTGAGGTCGGCGCGGGTGAGACGCTCCTCCGGGCGCAGCGGGGCGAGCAGCCGGGCCAGGAACAGCAGGGCCACGGGGAGCTGGAGCGCCCAGACGAAGGTGCGGAACGCTCCGTCGAACCACACGTTCGTGCCGTACAGCAGGGTGTGCCACACGCTCAGCACGTAGACGACGATGACGAAGCGGTGCAGGACACGCCACAGCCGGGACCCGGTCCAGGCGCGCACGTAGAACGACAGGCTGAGCGGGATCGCCAGGTAGAGGGCGATCAGACCCAGCAGGATGGCGACCTGGCCGGTCCCCGTGGAGTAACCGCCCGGCACGAACACGTCGACGAACGCCGAGAACAGGAGCGGGAACGCGCCGAGGCCGTCGGCGTTCTCCCGGAGGAGTTCGAGGAAGAACGCGAGGGCGTGGCCGAACATCAGCCCGATGGTGGTGACGCTGGTGACCCGGTGCCAGCGCTCCAGCCGGGAGAGGTTGACGGGCGACGAGGGCAGCGGCCTGGTGGCGCGCAGCAGGCCGAGCATCACGGTGATCCACGCCCACAGCAGCGCGGACCAGCCGAAGGCCTGGCAGGCCCAGTACAGCCAGTACCGCTGGGCGTCGGCGAGGTGGGGCATCACCTCCAGCGTCCGCGAGGTTCCGCCCTCGACGCGCAGGTACAGGACCACGAACATCACGAAGGTCACGGCGAGGGCGGCGGTCGCGTCGAAGAGCAGGTGACGCAGGTCGGATCTGAGGGTGCGGCGGTCGAGCCGGGGTCTTCTCCCGGCGCCGGCGGAGCGTTCGGGGGACGGGGAGGGGTTCATGTGGGGTCTCCCAGAGGGGGTGGGGGGACGGGACGACGCCGCGGCGTGCGAGGGGTTTCCCCACGGCGATCACAGTGAACCGGAGCGGTCCGTCCGCCGTCCATCCCCCTGGGAGCGGTCCGACGCACGGACGCCGACGGGCCCCTTCCGTGTGGGAGGGGCCCGTCGGTGCGCGTCGGCGAATCCGGTACCGGCGGTCAGCCCGCCGGGGACGGCTCCTCCGCCTGGGTGGCCACGTGGTGCCCGGACGAGGAGGTGTCGGGTTCGGTGCGCAGGTCACGCAGGAAGCTGACCACCACGCCCACGATGACCACGAGGAAGGGCGCCGAGGCCACGATCACCGTCTGCTGGAGGGCGTTGAGGCCCCCGGAGAGCAGCAGGATGATCGCCAGGGCACCGGTCACCGCGCCCCACAGCAGCAGGATCGGCGTGCGGGGCCGGATGGACCCGTGGGTGGTGAGCATGCCCAGCACGTACGTGTTGGCGTCGGCCCCGGAGACGAAGAAGAGCACCGCCAGGATCACCACCAGCGTCGCCGTCACCATGGGCAGCGGGAACTCGGCCAGGGTGACGAAGAAGGCGCTGTTCAGGTCCGCCGCTGTGGCCCCGGCGATGTCCGTGCCGTGGTTCAGGTCCAGGTCGATGGCCGCGCCGCCGAACACGGAGAACCACGCGAAGAAGGCGAGGCTGGGCATCCCGAGGACGACCAGGATGAACTGGCGGATCGTGCGGCCGCGCGAGATGCGGGCCAGGAACACACCGACGAAGGCGCCCCAGGACACCCACCAGGCCATCATGAAGTAGGTCCACATCTGGAGCCAGTCGGTGTCACCGAAGGCCGGGCCGCGCAGGCTCATCAGCAGGAACTCGCCGCCGTACTGGCCCAGGGACTCCAGGAAGAGGGAGACGAGGAAGGCCGTCGGGCCCAGGAACAGCACGAAGACGAAGAGCACCGAGGCCACCGACAGGTTGATCTCGCTGGTGTAGCGGATGCCCCGCTTGACGCCCGAGGCCGCCGAGAGGCTGAAGAGCACCGTGACCACGACCACGATGACGACCTGGGTGGTGGCTCCGGTGGGCGTGCCCAGGATGCGGTTCAGGCCGTTGTCGATCTGGAGCGCGCCCAGCCCGAGCGAGGTGGTGGTGCCGAACAGGGTCGCGAAGACCGTGAAGACGTCGATGGCCTTGCCCGCCGGGCCGTCGGCGTGCCGTCCCAGCAGCGGCCGGAACAGCGCGCTGACCAGGCCGGGCCGCTGCTTGCGGTACATCGAGTAGCCCAGGGCCAGGCCGAAGACCGCGAAGATGGCCCAGGCGTGCAGGCCCCAGTCGTAGAAGGAGTACTGGAGCGCGAGGACGGCGGCCTGGGGGTTCCCGGCTCTGCCAGGTCGTGCGGGGGAGCCGCGAAGTGCGAGATCGGCTCGGCGATGCCGTAGGAGACCAGGCCGATGCCCATGACCGCGCAGAGGATCATGGCGATCCAGGTGTGCGTGGCGAACTCGGGGCGGTCCTCGTCGGCGCCCAGCCGGACGCGGCCGTAGCGGCTGAGGGCCAGCCAGACCAGGAGCCCGATCAGGAGGAGGGGGAGCAGCAGGTACGCCCAGCCGAAGCTGGAGGTGATCCCGTTCAGGGCGGTGTTCATCGTGGACATCTGGTGTTCCGGAGCGACCACGCCCCAGACCACGAACAGGGCGGAGATCGCGAGGGAGGCCCAGAAGACCACCCCGACGGTTCTTCGCCCGGCCGGAGCGTCATTCATGTGTCGACACCTTTCGAGCGATCCGCGCCGCGGTCACGGGGGACACACGGGGTGGGGCGTCGCACGGCGGTGGGCAGTGGAGTACGACCGTTCTGGGGTCGAGTGGACGTCGCACGGGAGTGGACCGCCTGTTCGTCGGTGGAAGATCGGAACCCGGAGGACCGTCCCGGAGCGCGCATGGCGACGGGCGCCCTTCGACGCCGAACGGAACAGCGGGACGGTCGGTGTCGAGGCGAGTGGGACGGAGTCCGGGAGAACGAGAACAGCGTCGCGAAGGGTCCGCGACGCGGGTGCCGGTGGCGGCCACGGCTGGGACGGCCCCTGACCGAGTCGGCGCCCGGCGAGGTCGACAGCACGGCTGCGCACTGACTCGAAAGGCCTTCGCGCAGCTCCGGACCGGAGTGCGGACCGGCCACCGCTCGTGGTCCGACCTTCGCGTACCGACCTCGTTGGGCGGTGTGAGAGCGGTCGAGCCCCACGGGGCCGAAGAGCTGGAAAAGGCCTCCGGACGAGCGTACTCGCATGTGGGAGCGGGGACGCCACCCCCGGTGGCGCGGAGCTCGGGGCCGACACGGGGGTGGGGAGGGAGCGGACGACGGCCCGTCCGGAGTCAGGAGGAGGCGGGGCGGGTCCTCCGGCGTCGACCACGGCCGACCACGCGGGTGGGGTGTCGGACCTACCGGCGGGGGCCGGGGAGACCGGGCGTCGGTGGGACCGGGGAGGGCGCCAGGCCCTGCCCCTCGGGCGTTCGGGGAGAAGGGGGTCCGGCGTGGCGCCGCGTGGCGGGGGCGCCACGCCGCGCCCACCGGAGGGTGTGCTCGGGCCCCGGAGCGGTGCGCGCCACGGCCCCGGGACGGGTCGGGACCTGACCGTCTCCGGGGCCGTGGACGGGAGTGGAACCGGGGTTCGTACTCCGCTCGGCTACGCGCGGGTGCGTCGTGTCACACCGCCGCGCAGCACCGCGCGCACGCCCCGCTCGGGCTCGGCCAGCAGGGAGAGGTCGGAGAGCGGGTCACCGTCGACGACGACCAGGTCGGCGCGGGCCCCCGTGCGCAGGGTGCCGATCTCGCCCTCCAGCCCGAGCAGCGCGGCCGCCTCGCTGGTGGCCGAACGCACCACGTCGGCCGCGGGCTGGACCTCGCCGCGAATGGCGAACTCGGCGCTCTGGTGCGACTGCATGCCGCCGAGCAGGTCCGTGCCGAACACCAGGCGCACGCCGCCCTCGTGCGCCATTCGCAGGGCCTCCAGCCCCTTGTGGAGCACCGTGTCCACCTTGGCCTGGCTCTCGGCGGGAAGTCCGTTGCGCGCGCCCTGGCGCGAGAGCTCGCGGTAGGTGACCAGGGTCGGCACCAGGAACGCCCCGTGCTCCACGAACAGTTCGACGCTGCTCTGGTCGATGAGGTTGCCGTGCTCGATGCAGCGCACACCCAGGCGCAGGCCGCGGTTGACCGCCCGCGCGGTGTAGGCGTGCCCGGTGACGTACCGGTTGGCGGCCTCGGCCTCCTCGACGACCGCCCGCAGCTCGTCCTCCGAGGACTGGGTGGAGTCGATCCGGTCGGTGGGGAGGCCACTCCGCCCGAGAGCATCACCTTGACGTGGTGGGCACCGGTGCGGAGCTGTTCGCGCGCGGCCTTGCGGAACTCGACGGGTCCGTCGCAGACCAGGCCCGCGCCGGGGCAGCACCCGTGCTGGTCCGTGCCGTGTCGCCCGCGCGGCCGGAAGTCGCCGTGCCCTCCGGTCTGGGAGAGCGCCTTGCCACCGAACACGAGGCGGGGGCCGTCCACGAGCCCGTCGTCCACGGCCTCGGCCAGACCCCAGTCGGCGCCGCCCACGTCGCGCACCGTGGTGAAGCCGCGGCCGAGCATGTCGGACAGGGACCTGGCGGCGAAGGCCGCGACGTAGGAGGGGAGTGGTCACCGACCGCACCGAGGTCGGCGCTGAGCGCGGTGACGTGCACGTGGGCGTCGATGAGGCCGGGCATGAGGGTGGCCTCGCCGAGGTCGACCGTCTCCGCGCGGTCGGTGACGGAGACCGGCACCTCGCCCGTGCCGCGCGCCGCGATGACGCCGTCCTCGACGAGCAGCCAGGACCCGGGGGTCCGGGTGCCGGTCTCGGGGTCGAGCAGGGCCGTGTTCGTGTAGGCGGTGGGCCGGGGGCCGTCGGTCACGGGGAACCTCCAGGGTCGGGTGCGCGGTCCGTCGCGGGGCGATCCGCCGCGACCAGATGCAATATACGTTGCAACGGGCCTCGGATGTCGAGCGGGGGTGGTATCGCTGGATGGGCGCGACCCGGGTGGTCCGGACCGCTCGAACGGAGGAGGACCGATGGCGGACTGGATCGAGGAGACGCTCGCGCGGGGGCGCCTGGGCAGGGCCAGCGAGAGGGTCCTGCACGTCCTGCGGGACGAACCCCGGTTCGCCTCCTACGCGACCGCCGCCGAGGTGGCCGCCAGGGCCGAGGTCAACGTCGCCACCGTGGTCCGCGCGGCCCAGCAGCTCGGCTTCACCGGGTGGCCCGCCCTGCGCGTCGAGCTGCGTTCGCGGTACCTGGCCTCGCTCAGTGCGGGGAGGTGCTGGCCGAGCACGCGGGCTCCGACACCGACCCGGTGCGCGCGGCGGTGCGCTCGGACCGGGAGAACCTGCGGCTGCTGGAGCGGACGCTCGAACCCGAGCGGGTGCGGGCCGTGGCCGCCGCCATCCACGGAGCACGGAACACCCTGGTCCTGGGCTCGGGCACCTTCGCGGCCCCGGGTGTGCAGCTCTCCCACGCCGCCGGGATCATGGGCTACGAGGTGCGCCTCCACGACTCCGGGGGACCGCGCTGGTCAACGCCCTGGCCCGGATGGGAGAGGGCGACCTGCTCGTGGTCTGTGACCTGTGGATGCTCCCGGTCGGGCTGCGCCGCGCGGTGGAGATCGCCGCCGAGGAGTCGGTGGCGATCGCCCTCATCACCGACCGGCGGGACTCGCCCCTGGGGGTGCTCGCCGACCACGTCGTGGCCGTGCCCAGTGAGGGGGTGGGCATGTTCCCGTCCCTGACGGCGGCGATGACGGTCGTGCACGCGGTGCTGGCGGAACTGGCCAGGATCGGGGGTGACGCGGCGCTGGAGTCGGTCAGGCGGGCCGAGGAGTTCTGGCGGCGAGCTGACCTCTTCTAGGTGATCTGGGTCACACCACGTGCAACAAGCATTGCATTCGGGACATCGTTGCTGGTTACATCGGGCTTCACCCGCCGTTCACCCCATCGTGTCCCCTCCTGAGGCAGCTCATGCAAACGACCCACCTGGTCCTCATCACCACCTATCTGCTGGTGATGGTCGGGATCGGCCTGTACTACTCCCGCTCCTCCAAGGTCCGCACCGGTGAGGACTTCCTCTTCGCCGGGCGGAGCCTGTCCACACCCGTCATGATCGCGACGCTCATCGTGACCTGGGTCGGCTCGGGCACGATCATCGGTGGCGCGAACTTCGCCTACAACTACGGCCCCATGGCCGGAATGATCTTCTTCGCCGGAACGCCGCTGGGCATCCTGGTGCTGCTGTTCGCCGCGCGCCGCATCCGCAGGGCGGCCCGGCACACCGTGCCCGAACTGCTCGAGGCCCGCTTCGGCAGCGGAGTGCGCACCGTGGCGGCGGTGGTCACCACCATCGCCTACGTCGGTCTGGTCGCCTCGCAGTTCGTCGGCGGCGGCTACGTCCTCTCCCTGATCACACCGCTCACCACGACCCAGGGCGCGCTGATCGTCGCCGCCGTCGTGACGATCCTGACCGTCACCGGCGGTCTGTTCTCCGTCGCCTACACCGACTTCGTCTCGGCCATCCTCGTCTTCGGCGCGCTGATCGTGGCGGTGCCGCTGATCCTGGTCGCGGTCGGCGGCCTTCCGGTCTACTGGGAGGGGCTGCCCGAGGCGGCCCGCACCCCCAGCGGCGGCCTCAGCCCGCTCCAGCTGCTCGGCTACTTCCTCCCGCTCTTCCTGCTCCTGCTGGCCGACCAGAACCTCTACCAGCGGCTGGCCGCGGCCAAGGACGAGCGCGCCGCGCGCAACTCCACGCTGGGCATGCTCATCGCGAGCTTCTTCGTGTTCGTCCCCGTCATCATGCTGGCCACCTCCGCGGCCGTGCTCATGCCCGGGATCAACGGCGACGAGTCGGTCCTGCGCCTGGCCACCGACGGCCACCTGCCCACGCTCATCGGCGGGCTGCTGCTGGCCGGTGCCGTCGCGTTCGTCGTCACCACGGGTTCGTCGTTCATGCTCTCCGGCGCCTCCAACATCGCCTTCGACCTGTTCGCCAGGTTCAGCGGGGGCAAGGTGGGCGAACGGGGCACCCTGGTCGTGCAGCGCCTGTCCGTCGTCGCCATCGCCCTGGTCGCGGTCGCCCTGGGCCTGTACTTCCCGACCGTCCTCGACCTCCAGATGTACTCGTACACGATCTACGGCGCGGCGATCACCCCCGCCGTGCTGGCGGTCCTGTTCTGGAAGCGCGCCACCACGGCGGGCGCCGTGGCCGCCCTGATCACGGGTACCGGCGTCACCATCGGTTGGGAGATCGCCGGAGCCCCGGGCGGCTTCAACGGTGTGATCGTCGCGCTGCCCGCCGCCGTCCTGGCCCTCGTGGTCGCGAGCCTGCTCACCAAGGCGCCCGACCGCCGGACCCTGGAGGCGGCGGGCGTGGACTGACGCCGAGAGGTACGCACGCGGGCGACGCGCCGCCGGGGATCCCCCGGCGGCGCGTCGCCGTCTTCCCGGCGGGCCACCCGAGGGCGCCGCCCCGGGTGTCCCGCCCCCGGCCTCACACCGCGCAGGCCTCCTCGTCGGCCGCGCGGTCGAAGGTGTGGTCGGGCGTGATCCGGGCCGAGTCGGGGACCTCGGGCAGGTCGTCGAACAGCTCGGGGTGGTCCTCCTGGACCGCGAGGACGAACGAGGGGTCCACCACCGAGTCGACGTCGATGTCGGCCCCGGTGACACCCTGCTCCGACAGGAGCCGGGAGACGGTGTCCAGCGCCAGGTAGTTGCAGGCGGAGAAGCGGCCGTCCAGCTGGGCGAGGTTGTGCTCCATGGCGGCCCGGGCGATGTCGGGATCGGTGCCGGTCAACCAGCGTGTGGCGGAGTCGGCCGCGTCCTCCGGGTGGTGCCGGATCCACTGGTCGGACTCGGCGCGGGCGGTCAGGAACGCCCGAACCGTCTCCCCGTTCCCCGCCAGGTACTCCGGCGTGGTCATGACGTAGCCGACGTAGGGGAGGTAGCCGCCGCCGCGGACCACCTCCCACGCGCTCTCGACCTGGTCGGTGACGGTGAGGGGCCACGGGTCCCAGGCGACGGCCGCGTCGGCGCCGCCGGTCTCCAGGGCCACGGGCATGTCCGGTGGCGCGGTGTTGACGAGGTCGACGTCCTCGGGATCGACACCCTCCTCCTCCAGCAGGGCGAGCAGGTAGAGGTGGTTGATCGTGCCGAGGCTGGTGGCGATCGTCCTCCCTCCAGAGTGGTCAGGTCCTCGGGGTCGATGTCCGCGTCCTCGACGGCGACGAGGGACATGGTGTCGTCGACGTTGCGCTGGGCCGCCGACCCGCTGTAGTGACCGACGATGACGAGGTCCACGCCGCTGTCGAGCGCGGCGAGGCCCGGGACGCCGACCTGGATGACGTCGACGTCGCCCGCCTCCAGCGCGTTGATCGCGTCGACGCCCGTGGGGAACGGGGCGGCCAGGGTCACGTCGAGGCCGTGGTCCTCGAACGTGCCGGTCTCGGCGGCGATGGGCAGGCCGAGCTGGTCGATGCTGCCGACGTAGCCGGCCGACAGGGACCCGGACCCGGCGGCGGAGGCTTCCTCCACACCGTCGTCGACGGTGGAGGCGCCGGTACAGGCGGTGAGGGACAGGACGAGCGCGGTGCCGCTCGCGGCGAGGGGCGCCCGCGAGCGCCGTTCACAGGGGGCATGGTGCTGACTCTCTCCGTGTTGGGGGGTGGCCTGGGAGGGGCTACCCGGGGCACCGGAGGTCGAACCGTCGCGGCCGTGGGGGCGGCCCGACGCGGGCGGAGGGTGATTCCTCCCACAAACAGCGGATCCCCCTTGTCGACGCGTAGCCGGGCCACTACCTTCCACCAGCGTCGACGGATGTTCTCACCACGGCCGCGCCCTCCGAGTGAGCCGACTGTTCCCCCGTGTGTCACCGTCGGACACCTCCCGGCAACGCGGCCTTCCTACCTTCGGTTCCGTCGACCCCGTCAATCAGGAAGGCACCAGCCGTGACCGGAACAGGCCAACGCGCGCCGCGCACAGGCAGGAGCTGGATCTCCCGCTGGGACCCGGAGGACGAGGCGTTCTGGAACGACGGGGGCGCCGGGTGGCCCGCCGCAACCTGTGGGCCTCCATCGCCTCCGAGCACATCGGCTTCTCGGTGTGGAGCATCTGGTCGGTGCTCGTGCTGTTCATGACGCCCGAGCACGGCTTCTCCACCACCCCCGAGCAGAAGTTCCTGCTGTTGTCGGTGGTGACCCTGGTCGGCGCCGTCCTGCGCGTGCCCTACACCCTGGCCGTGCCGATCTTCGGCGGACGCAACTGGACCGTCGTCGCCACCCTGGCGCTCATCGTCCCGACCGTGGCCGCCTTCTTCCTGGTCCGCGACCCCGACACCCCCTTCTGGCTGCTGCTGGTCCTGGCCGCCACCGCGGGTGTGGGCGGCGGCAACTTCTCCTCCTCCATGGCCAACATCAACTCCTACTTCCCCGAACGGGAGAAGGGGTGGGCACTGGGCCTGAACGCGGGCGGCGGCAACATCGGCGTCGCCACCGTCCAGCTGGTCGGACTGGCCGTCATCGCCCTGTTCACCACCTCCTCCGGCTACCTGGTCCCGCTCTTCTACGCGCCGCTGATCCTGCTGTCGGCCTGGTGGGCGTACCGGTCCATGAACAACCTCGTCCACGTGCGCGCCGACGCGGCCGCGCAGCTGTCGGCCACCCGCGACCGCCACTTCTGGATCATGTCGCTGCTGTACGTGGGCACCTTCGGCTCCTTCATCGGTACCGGGTTCGCCTTCGGCCTGCTGCTCCAGGCCCAGTTCGGACTGGAGCCCGTGCAGGCCGCGGGGATCGCCGTCCTGGGTCCGGTCCTCGGCTCGCTCATCCGGCCCGTCGGCGGCAGGCTGGCCGACTCCCTGGGCGGGGCCCGCGTCACCCTGTGGGTCTTCACCGCCATGGCCGTCTGCTCCGCCGTGCTCGTCCTGGCCGTCCAGGCCAGCCAGCTGGGCCTGTTCATCGGCGCGTTCGCGGTGATGTTCGTCCTCACCGGCCTGGGCAACGGCTCCACGTACAAGATGATCCCCTCCATCTACGCGGCCCGGGCGGAGGACGCCATCGCCGCCGGAGAACCCCGAGAACAGGCCCTGGCACGCACCAAGCGCGTGGCCTCCTCCATGCTCGGCCTGATCGGCGCGGTCGGCGCGCTGGGCGGCGTGGGCATCAACGTCGGCTTCCGCGAGTCGTTCGCCGCGACCGGTTCCACCGCTCCCGCCTTCGTCGCCTTCGGCGCGTTCTACCTGCTCTGCGCCGGGGTCACCTGGGCGGTGTACCTGCGTCGCCCCGCGCGTTCCGCCTCCGCCGACGAGCCCCTCCCGGTGACGGCCCGATGACCACGACCCACTGTCCCTACTGCGCGCTCCAGTGCGCCATGAGCCTGGAATCCGGACCGGACGGGCGCCTGGCCGCCCGTCCGGCCCCCTTCCCCACCAACCGGGGCGGCCTGTGCCGCAAGGGCTGGACCTCCGCCGAGCTCCTCACCGTGCCCGACCGCCTCACCCGCCCCCTGCTGCGCGAGAGGCGCGGCGGCGAGCTGGTCGAGACGGACTGGGACACCGCCCTGGACCACGTCGCGGAACGCCTGGCGTCCCTGCGCGCCGAGTCCGGCCCCGACGCCGTCGCGGTCTTCGGCGGTGGCGGCCTGACCAACGAGAAGTCCTACGCCCTGGGCAAGTTCGCCCGCCTGGCCCTGGCCAGCTCCCAGATCGACTACAACGGCCGCTTCTGTATGTCCTCGGCCGCTGCCGCGGCACGCGCGCCTTCGGCCTGGACCGGGGCATGCCCTTCCCCCTGACCGACGTGGCCGAGGCGGAGGTGGTCCTACTCGCCGGGGCCAACCCCGCCGAGACCATGCCGCCGATGATGGGGCACCTCTCCGCGCCCACCCTCATCGTCATCGACCCGCGCCGGTCGGCCACCGCACGTGTCGCCCTCGACCGGGGCGGCCTCCACCTGGCTCCCCGGCCCGGCACCGACCTCGCCCTGGCCCTGGGGCTGCTGCACGCGGCACGCGTGCGGGGCTGGTGCGACGAACCGTTCGTCGCCGCACGCACCACCGGGTTCGACGCCGCCTGGGAGCACGCCGCCGCCTGGTGGCCCGAACGCACCGAACGGGTCACCGGCGTACCCGCCGCGAGCATCCGCGCCGCCGCCGACCTGCTGGGCCGGGCCGCCGGGAACCGCTCCGCCTACGTCCTCACCGGGCGCGGCACCGAACAGCACTCCAAGGGCACCGACACGGTGTCGGCCTGGATCAACCTGGCCCTGGCCCTGGGGCTGCCCGGCCGCCACGGTTCGGGCTACGGGTGCATCACCGGTCAGGGCAACGGCCAGGGCGGACGCGAGCACGGCCAGAAGGCCGACCAGCTGCCCGGGTACCGCCGTATCGACGATCCGGACGCACGTGAACACGTGGCCCGGGTGTGGGGGTGGACCCTGCCGCCCTGCCCGGTCCGGGCCGCTCGGCCTTCGAACTCCTCGACGCCCTGGGCACCCCCGACGGGCCGCGCGCCCTCCTGCTGTTCGGCTCCAACCCCTGGTGTCGGCCCCCACACCGCACGGGTCCGCGACCGCCTGGACTCCCTGGACCTGCTGGTGGCGGCCGACTTCGTGCTTTCGGAGACCGCCGCCACGGCCGACGTGGTGCTGCCCGTGGCCCAGTGGGCCGAGGAGGGCGGCACCATGACCAACCTGGAGGGCCGCGTCCTCCGCCGGGCAAGGGCGACCGCCCCGCCGGAGGGGGTGCGGACCGACCTGGAGGTCCTCTCCGCCCTGGCCGTGCGGCTGGGGCAACCCGCCGAGCGGTTCCCGACGGATCCCGACGCCGTCCTGGCCGAACTCGGCCGCGCCTCCGCCGGAGGCCCGGCCGACTACTCCGGCGTCACCCCCGGCGCCTGGCCGACGGCCAGGCGCTGTACTGGCCGGTCCGGACCCCCACCGGGTCCACGCCCCGCCTGTTCCTGGACACCTTCGCCCACCCCGACGGTCGCGCCCGCCTCGTCCCGGTCTCCCACCGCGCCCCCGCCGAGACCACTGACACCGAGTACCCCCTGGTGGCCACCACCGGCAGACTGATGGGCCACTACCAGTCCGGAGCCCAGACCCGCCGCGTGGCCGAGCTGGAGGGCGCCGAACCCGAGGCGTACGTGGAGGTGCACCCCGCCACGGCCGCGCGCTCCGGACTCGCCGCAGGGGACTGGGCCCGCGTCACCTCCCGCCGTGGCCACACCCGCGCCCGGGTGCGCCTGGAGCCCACCGCCCGTCTGGACACGGTGTTCCTGCCCTTCCACTTCGCCGGTGAGCAGTCCGCCAACAACCTCACCCACCCGGCACTGGACCCCGTCAGCCGCATGCCCGAGTTCAAGGTCAGCGCCGTACGCCTGGAACCCGATCCGCCCGGCCGGGGTCGAGGAACCCGGGGCCCGGCCAGCGCACCCATGCCAGGAGGCACCAGTTGAACACCGCGCAGAGAACGTCCCCGCGCCGGATCGTGGTCGTCGGGAACGGTATGGTCGGCGCCCGATTCGCGGAGGAGACGGCCCGGCTGGACCCGGCGGGGGACCGCGTGCGCGTGAGCGTGGTCGGCGCCGAACGGCACCCCGCCTACAACCGCGTTCTCCTCTCGGGCGTGCTCGCCGGGGACTACGGCCCCGACCAGATCCGGCTACCGGCCCCCGGAGGAGCGGGGATCACCGTGCGCACCGGTGTGGCCGCCACCGCCCTGGACGCCCGGCGGCGGGTCCTCTCCCTGGACGACGGAACGCACCTCACCTACGACGAACTCGTCCTGGCCACCGGAGCGCGCGCCGCGCTCCCGCCGGTTCCCGGAGTGCGCGCCCCGGACGGAGGACCGGGGAGGGGGTGCACACCCTGCGCGACCTGGAGGACTGCCAGCACCTCCTCTCCCAGACCCGGCCCGGCGCCCCCGTGGTGGTCCTGGGCGGAGGCGTCCTGGGCCTGGAGGCCGCACGCGGCCTGGTGGGCCGTGGGGCACGGGTGTCCGTCGTGGAGTCCGCGCCCTGGATCATGTGCCGTCAGATCGACCAGGGCGCCGCGCGGGTCCTGGCCGACAGCTACGCCGCGGTGGGCGTGGCGGTGCACGCGCGCCGCTCGGCCGCCCGCTGGATCCCCGGTACCGGTCTGGAAGTGGACGACGGCACCGTCCTGCCCGGCGACGCCCTGGTGGTCGCGGCCGGGGTACGCGCCAACACCGAACTGGCCGCCCGGGCCGGGATCGTGGTCGACCACGGGGTGGTCGTGGACGACGGCCTGGCCACCTCCGACCCCCGGGTGCACGCCGTCGGTGACTGCGCCCAGCACCCCGGCGGCGGTGCCGGACTCGTCCAGCCGGGCTGGGAACAGGCCGCCGTGCTGGCCCGGCGCCTGACCGGTTCCGCGCCGCACGCCTCCTACACCGGAGCCCGACCGCTGACCCGGCTCAAGGCCGAGGGCATCGAACTGACCGCGTTCGGGCGGGTCCACGAGGACGACGACGCCCCGGGACTGGAGACCCTGACCATCAGCGACCGCCACGGCGGCCGTTACGCCAAGCTCGCGGTACGCCGGGAACGGGTGGTGGGCGCCGTGCTGCTGGGCTTCCCCGAGGCCGCCGCCACCCTGTCCCAGCTCTACGACACCGGCGCCCCGGTGCCCTCCGACCGCCTCGCCCTCCTCCAGGGGCCGCCCACCACCGTCCCCGAGGCCCAGGGGGCGGCGGAGGCACCGGTGTGCCGCTGCAACGCGGTCAGCCGCGCCGACATCGAGAAGGCGTGGCTGGACGGGGCCCGCACCCGCGAGGCCGTCGCCGAACGCACCCGCGCCACCACCGGCTGCGGCGGGTGCGTACGCGACGTGGGGGCCCTGCTGTCGGGGATGCGGCCCGCCCCGGTGGGGTGACCGGGCCCGTCGGTCGGCCGCTCCACCCCGGTCCGCGCATCACCCCGCCCCCACCTGCGGTGGCAGCACAACGAAACAACCGCGACACGGTCGTCTGACCCGAGGGAAACACCCGCGAGGTTGCCTGGACGCAGTCCGCACCCGCTACACGAGGAGCCGAGCACACCATGGAAGAGCTCGTCGTCATCGGCAACGGCATGGTCGGCCACCGCCTGGTCGAGGCACTCCGGGACCGCGACACCGACCGGCGCTGGCACGTCACCGTCGTGGGCGAGGAGCCCCGCACCGCCTACGACCGGGTCGCCCTGTCCTCCTACTTCGACGGAGCCAGCGCCCAGGACCTTTCCCTGGGCGACCTCTCCGGCCCCGCCGTCGACGTGCACGTCAGCGAACGCGCCACCGCCGTCGACCGCGTCCGCCGCACGGTGACCACCGCCAGCGGCCGTGAACTGCCCTACGACCGCCTGGTCCTGGCCACCGGCTCCACCCCCTTCGTGCCGCCCATCCCCGGACACGACCTCCCGGGCTGCCACGTCTACCGGACCATCGAGGACCTGGAGGCCATCACGGCCTCCGCCCGTGGCGCCCGCACCGGAGTGGTCGTCGGCGGCGGCCTGCTGGGGCTGGAGGCCGCCAACGCCCTGCGCCTGCTGGGGCTGGAGGCCCACGTGGTCGAACTCGCCCCCACCTGATGCCCGCCCAACTCGACCAGGGCGCCGCGTCCCTGCTGCGCACACTGGTGGCCGACCTGGGCGTACACGTGCACACCGGCGTCGCCTCGACGGGCGTCGAACCCTCGCCCCAGGGGCGCGCGGCGCGCCTGACACTGGACGGGGGCGCCCACCTGGACGCCGACCTCGTCGTGTTCTCCGTGGGCATCCGCCCCCGGGACGACCTCGCCCGCGCCGCCGGACTCCGCGTGGCCGAACGCGGCGGCATCGTCATCGACGACACCTGCACCACCAGCGACCCCCGCGTCCACGCCGTCGGTGAGGCCGCACACCACGACGGCACCGTCTACGGCCTCATCGCTCCCGGCAACGCCATGGCCGAGGTCGTCGCGGACCGTCTCCTGGGCGGCGCGGCCACCTTCACCGGCGCCGACACCTCCACGAAGCTCAAACTCCTCGGGGTCGACGTCGCCAGCTTCGGTGACGCGCACGGTCGCACACCCGGAGCCCTGGACGTCGTGGTCAACGACGCCGCGGGCGGCCGCTACGCCAAGCTCGTGGTCTCCGACGACGCCACCACCCTGCTCGGCGGTGCCCTGGTCGGTGACGCCTCGGCCTACGCCACCCTGCGCCCCCTGGTCGGATCCCCGCTGCCCGGTGACCCGCTCGCCCTGATCACCCCGGAGGGCGCCGCGGGGCTGGGCGCCGAGGCACTGCCCGACGACGCGCAGATCTGCTCGTGCAACGCCGTCACCAAGGGCGACCTCACCCGGGCCGTCGACGCTGGCAACCACGACGTCCCCGCGCTGAAGGCCTGCACCAGGGCGGGCACCAGCTGCGGCTCGTGCGTACCCATGCTGAAGCGGATCCTCGCCCAGTCCGGAATCGAGCAGTCCAGAGCTCTGTGCGAGCACTTCACCCAGTCGCGCGCCGAACTCGTCGAGATCGTCCGGGCCACCGGCACCTCCACCTTCTCCGCGCTGATCGCCGCCCACGGCACCGGACACGGCTGCGACGTCTGCAAACCCGCCGTCGCGTCGATCCTGGCCTCACTCGGCAACGGCCACATCCTGGAGGGTGAGCAGGCCACCCTCCAGGACACCAACGACCGCTACCTGGCCAACATCCAGCGCAACGGCACCTACTCGGTCGTGCCGCGCGTCCCCGGCGGGGAGATCACCCCCGCCAAACTGATCGTCATCGGTGAGGTGGCACGCGACTTCGACCTCTACACCAAGATCACCGGGGGCCAGCGGATCGACCTGTTCGGCGCCCGGCTGGAACAGCTGCCCGCCATCTGGGCGCGCCTGGTGGAGGCGGGCTTCGAGTCCGGACACGCCTACGGCAAGGCCCTGCGCACGGTCAAGTCGTGCGTGGGCACCACGTGGTGCCGCTACGGGGTCCAGGACGCGGTGGGTCTGGCCATCCGCCTGGAGGAGCGCTACCGGGGCCTACGGTCACCCCACAAGCTCAAGTCCGCCGTCTCCGGATGCGCCCGGGAGTGCGCCGAGGCCCGGGGCAAGGACTTCGGGGTGATCGCCACCGACCAGGGCTGGAACCTGTACGTGGGCGGCAACGGCGGGTTCACACCCCGCCACGCCGAACTCCTGGCCGGTGACTTGGACGAGCCCACCCTCATCCGCTACATCGACCGGTTCCTGATGTTCTATGTGCGCACCGCCGACCGGCTCCAGCGCACGGCGCCGTGGATCGAGTCCCTCGAAGGCGGCCTGGACCACCTGCGCGACGTCGTCGTCCACGACTCCCTGGGCGTCGCCGCCGAACTGGAGGAGGCCATGGACCGGCACGTGGCCTCCTACACCGACGAGTGGGCCGCGGTCCTGGCGGACCCGGAGAAGCTCTCCCGGTTCGTGTCCTTCGCCAACGCCCCCACACGCCCGACCCCACGATCAGCTTCACCACCGCCCGCGACCAGCGGGTGCCCGACACCGCGTCCGTGAACCTGGGCATGCCCGCCCGACGACCGCAGGAGGCCACCCGATGACCGTCACCACGCAGGCACCCGCCATCACCTGGACCGACGTCTGCCCCGCACACACTCTGCGCGTCGAGGACGGTGTGGCCGTGCTGCTCCCCGACGGCGGACAGGTCGCCCTGTTCCGCACCCGCGACCACCACCTGTACGCGGTGGACAACATCGACCCCCGCACCGGCGCCGCCGTCATCTCCCGGGGCATCGTCGGTGACCGGGGCGGGGAACCCACCATCACCTCGCCCATGCTCAAGGAGGTCTACTCCCTGCGCACCGGAACCGGCCTCGACGGCGACACGCGACTGACCACCTGGTCCGTGCGCCAGAGGGGCGGCACGGTGCAGATCGCCACCGAGGGGGAACACCGTGAACACCGCCCCCGCCACCACTCCTCCGGGCAACGAACCCGCCACTGGCGCCCCGTCTCCGGGGAACGAACCCGCCGCCGCAGCGCCGCTGGCGGGGTTCACCGTGGCGGTGACCGCCGCCCGCCGCGCCGAGGAGATGAGCGCCCTGCTGCGCCGCAAGGGGCCCGGGTCGTGGCCGCGCCCGCCCTGCGCATCGTGCCCCTCAGCGACGACCAGCGCCTGGCGTCGGTCTCCGACGAGCTCGCGCTCCGCCCCGCCGACGTCGTCGTGGCCACCACCGGTATCGGCTTCCGTGGCTGGGTCGAGGCGTGCGAGACATGGGGAACCGCCGAGGGGCTCCTGGACGGTATGCGCGCCTCCCGGCTGCTGGCACGCGGTCCCAAGGCCCGTGGAGCGATCCGGGCGGCCGGGCTCACCGAGGAGTGGTCACCGCCCTCGGAGTCCTCCGCCGAGGTCCTGGACCACCTGCTCGAACAGGGCGTCCGGGGCCTGCGCGTGGCCGTCCAGCTGCACGGCGAGCCCCTGCCGGACTTCACCGCCGCGCTTCGCCTGGCCGGAGCCGAGGTGGTCGAGGTACCCGTCTACCGCTGGACCCCGCCCGAGGACACCGCCGCCCTGGACCGGCTCATCGAGGCGGTCACCGGCGGGGAGTGGACGCGGTGACCTTCACCAGCGCGCCCGCCGCAGCAGGGCTGTTGGCCCGCGCCCACACCACCGGTCAGCAGGCCCGGCTCGTCCGCGCGCTGAGCGGCGACGTCCTGGCCATGTGCGTGGGTCCGGTCACCGCGCGTCCCCTCATGGCCCACGACATCCCCACCGTCTGGCCGGACCGGGCCCGGATCGGCTCCCAGGTCCGCAGGCTCGCGGAGGAGCTGCCCGCCCGGTTCCCCGCGCTGGACGTGGCCGGACACCGCCTGCGCCCGCGCGGCCACGCCGTCCTTGTCGACGGCGTCGTCCACACGCTCTCGCCCACCCTGATGCGGCTGTTGCGGGCGCTGTCCCACCAGCCCGGCCGGGTCCTGGACCGTTCCCACCTGCTCACCTGCCTGGGTGAGGACGCCGACTCCCACGCGGTGGAGTCGGCCGTGGCCCGGCTGCGCACCGCCCTGGGCGACCCCAGGATCATCCAGACCGTGGTCAAGCGCGGCTACCGGCTGGCCCTGGACACCCCCGACTGCACCTCCTGACCCCGGCACCAGGAAGGACGGAGCGGGTACGCCCGCCACGCGATGAACACCGGCAACCTGATCCTGGCCGTCCACGGCACCCGCGACCCGCACGGAACCGCCGTCGCCCGGTCCCTGGCCCGGGACGTGGCCGAACTGGTCCGCCAGCCCGCCCGACTGGCCTTCGCCGACGTGCGCACACCCACTGTCGGCCAGGTCGCAACCCGCACCCCGGGCCCGCTGGTGGTCGTGCCCGCCTTCCTCGCTTCCGGCTACCACGTGCGCACCGACATCCCGCACCAGCTGGCCCGGGCCGGTCGCGCCGACGCCGTCGTCACCCCCGCGCTGGGCGGCCATCCGGCGCTCCTGGACACCGCCGTGCGTCGCCTGGACGACGCCGGGTACCGGACCGGCGACGCCGTGGTCCTGGCCTGCGCCGGGACCTCCGACCCCGGTGCCGGAGCCGAACTCCGGCGGGCCGCCGCCGACCTCTCCCGGCGCCTCGGGACCCGGGTGGAGGTCGCCTTCATCGCCACCGGCGGACCCACCGTCACCGAACGCGTCGCCCAGCTGCGCGAGCGGGGCACCGCCGGGTGGCCGTGGCCAGCTGGCTCCTGGCCCCGGGCCTGTTCCACGACCGGCTGGCGCACGCGGGCGCCGACGCGGTGGCGGACCCCGTGTGCCCTGCGCCGGCCATCGCCCGCGCGGTGGTGGACCGCTACCGCCGGGCGGTCGTCGGGCAGCCCGCCTGAGGACGACCGCTCCCCACCAGGCACGGACGGCCGTGGCGTCCTCACGCGCGCACGTCCTCCGTGGATCCGAACGCCCGGCGGGTGAGCCCGCCCGGCGGTGACCGAACACTCGACGGGCCCGTTCCGGTTCTCTCCGGAACGGGCCCGTCCCGTGGGTCGCGACGGGTGGACGCCGCCCCCGGCGGTGGGCAACCGCCCCAGCCGGACTGGGGTTCGTCCCCCGTGTCTTCGACCCCGCGCCCCTCGACCGCACCGCCCTTCGCTGGCCAAACCCTGGGGGCGACGCGAGCCCCGTACCCGTGCCTCAGCCGTGCCGAGGTGATTCGGCGGTCGCGGCGACGCGTGGCGGTGTGATCGCTCCTCGGCGCGTACACCCGGGCCACTCGTGGGGAGAGCGGGGACGCACGGAGACCTCGGGCGGGCGAGGTGGACGTCCGGAGTTCGCGGCGACGCGTGTCGGTGCGGTCGCCTCTCGGTCCGTACGCCGGGGCCACACGGGTGGGGAGAGCGCCGGACGCACCGAGGCCTCAAGGCTCGCGCGGGCGGGCGCAACCCGTACGAACGTCCCTCCGCGCGGTGGCGGCGGGGAGTGCGGTCACGCGGTGTCGGCACCCCCGCACGAGCTGTCGTCGGGGCGCGACAGTGGCCACACGCTGCGGGAACGTGTTCGATCCCCGCAACGAAGCGCCTTGTGGGGACCGTCCCGGGGCGAACGCACACCCACACTTGACAGTCGCAATATGAACATAGATGATTCAATACGAACATGTGACCCTGATCTCAGAGGTGTGCTCTATGACTCTCACGTCCCTCCCGCCCCTCGCGGAGGCACTCGACGGAGCCGTCGATCTGCATTGCCACTCGGGCCCGAACCCCTTCTCACGGGAGTTCGACCACGTGGAGGCGGCCCGCGACGGAGAGCGCCTGAACATGCGGGGAATCCTGGTGAAGTCGCACCACCACAACACCGTCATGGACCTGCTCGCGATGCACCGCGAACTGGACGGCGTCGCGACGCCGATCTTCGGCGGGATCGCCCTCAACGCCCAGGTGGGCGGACTGAACCCGTACGCGGTCGCGATGTCGCTCCAGATGGGCGGCCGCGCGGTCTGGTTCCCGACCTTCTCCAGCCGCTGCCACTGCGAGAACGAGCACCACGGCTTCCCCGAGTCCGACTACGACATCCCCAACCGGGTCGTCGACGTGGTCGACGCCGAGGGCCGTCTCCTCGACGCGGCCCACGAGGTCATCGACCTGGTGGCGGAGGCGGACGTGCTCCTCTCGGCGGGCCATCTGGAACCGGCCCAGTCGGCCCAGCTCTTCGCCGCCGCCACTGAGCGCGGCGTGCGCCGCATGATCCTCAGCCACCCGAACTTCATCGTCGACGCCGACGTCGAGCGCTGCCGCCAGCTGGCGGAGCTGGGCGGCTACATCGAGCACGAGGTCGGCATGTACGACCCCAGGGCTTCCGCAAGTGGGACCCGGGGCTGCTGGTCGAGTGGATCCGGGCCATCGGCCCCGACCACACGGTCCTCTCCTCGGACCTCGGACAGCGAGGGCGCCCCATGCCCGTCGACGCCTTCATGCGCGTCGGTGCGGCCCTGCTCGAACGAGGCCTGACCGTCGAGGAGCTTCGCCAGGTCACCTCGCACAACGCCGCCTTCCTGCTCGGTCTGGAAGACGAACGTCCCGCTCCGATCGAGAGGCGCTGACGGATGGCCTACCTCGCGAGTGACCCGCGCAGCCAACTGTCCGCCTCGAGCGGGCCCGACGCCGACGCCGCGCACGACCCGCAGTACTTCGACTTCAGTGAACTCGCACCCACCGTGACCACGGGACGGGGCGGGCGTCTGTGGACGGTACGAGCCGCCAACGCGGCCGTCGTCTACGCCGAACACGCCGACGGGGACACCGTCGATCGCCAGGACGCCGACGAGACGATGCTGGTGGTCCTGCCCTCCCGAGGCCGCCTCGTGGTGCGCACCGACGGGGAGACGGTCGGCGTCGAACCCACGAGCGTCGTCACGGTCCAGCCGGGCCCCTGGCGGTACGAGGTCGAGGGGGCGCTGCGGCTGCTGCGGCTGCACACGGTGGCCGCGTCGGACCTGCTGGACCAGGCGCTCAACGGCGAGGCCTACGCCGACGGCCTCGGACTCAGCGCCCCCGCCGATCCCTGGCCCGCGCCCTCGGGCGACGCCGAGATCCGCGTCTACGACGCCATCGAGGACATCGCCCCGCAGGAGGGACGCCTGGGGCGCATCCTCCGTGGCCGTCACGCGATGGTGAACCTGCTGTACCCACGCGTCGGACCCCGGGACCCGCGCACCCTCTCGCCCCACACCCACGACGACTTCGAGCAGTTGAGCTTCGTCGACGCCGGTGAGTACGTCCACCACATCCGGCGTGCGTGGGGAAACGACCGCACCGCGTGGCGCCCCGACCATCACCGTGAGATCGGCGGGCCGTCGCTCACCATCATCCCGCCGCCGCTGGTGCACACCAGCGAGGCCGTCGGATCCGGCGAGAACCGCATGGTCGACATCTTCGCCGGGCCGCGCGAGGACTTCTCGCGCCGTCCGGGCTGGGTCCTCAACGCCGACGACTACCCGTGGCCGGAGACGGACCGATGAGCAGTGGGAACGGGCCCCAGGGCCCACAGTGGGCCGCCTGGGTCAAGCTCGACTCCTGGGAGTCCACGGCCATCCTCGCCCGCGCCGGTGTCGAGGTGATCGTCGTCGACGCCGAACACACGATGCTGGACCTGTCGGCGATCGCCCGGCACATCGCCGTCGGCCAGGCGCACGGGATGCGCGCGCTCGTGCGTGTTCCCGACCAGGGACCGTCCTTCGTCCAACGGGTGCTCGACGCCGGCGCCGACGGGATCGTCGTTCCCCACGTCGACGGTCCCGAGGCCGCCGCCGAGATCGTGTCCGCGACGCGCTTCGCTCCCGAGGGACGGCGCGGCTCCGGTGCGACGTCGCGAGCCGGGGCGTGGGGGCAGGGGCCACGAGCCGACTACCTGTCCCGGCCGGTCGAGGTCATCGCGCAGATCGAGTCGCTCTCCGCGCTGGAGCACGTCGAGGACATCGCCGCGGTCGACGGGATCACCGGGCTCCTTCTCGGCGCCGCCGACCTCGGGCTCGACGCCGGACGTGCCGTCGGAGACGCCGATCGCACCGTGGTCACCGCGGCTCACAGGCACGGGATCGCCGCGGGGGCGGCGGGAGGACCGGGCGGCGCCGCACGCGCCCGCGAACTGGGGTTGGACTTCTTCGTCGGCGCCGCCGACACGACACTGCTCGCGGAAGCCGCCGTGAACGCCGTCAGGCGCATGCGGGCAACCGAGGACCACACGGGAAAGGCGTCGCTCCATGGGTGAGCCAGTCATGAACTTCGTCCACGTCAGCAAGCACTATCGCGGTGGAACGGTCGCGGTCGAGGACTTCCACCTCGACATCGCCGACGGGGAGTTCGTCTCCATCGTCGGACCGAGCGGATGCGGCAAGAGCACCCTGCTCAAACTCATCATGGGACTGGAGCCGCTGACCGAGGGCAGTATCAGCTACCGGGCCGAGGCGCGTGACGAGTCGGCGATGACCGGGATGGTGTTCCAGCAGCCGCTCCTGCTTCCCTGGCACACCGTCCTGGACAACGTGCTCGTGCCCTCGACCCTCCAGGGGCGCTCCCAGCGCAGGCGCGACGAAGGCCGGGCGCACGAGCTCCTGGAGATGCTCGGGCTGTCGGACTTCGCCACCAGCCACCCCTACCAGCTGTCCGGCGGGATGCAACAGCGTGTCGGGATCGCTCGGGCCCTCCTGCACGACCCTCGGATCCTGCTGATGGACGAGCCGTTCGGCGCACTGGACGCGATGACCCGCGACCAGCTGACGATGGACCTGCTGGAGATCTGGGAACGGGACCGCAAGACGGTCGTCTTCATCACCCACAGCATCTCCGAGGCGGTCCTCCTCTCCGACCGCGTCGTCGTGATGACGCCGCGCCCCGGTCGCGTCGGCGCGGTCATCGACATCGACCTGCCGCGCCCGCGCACCCTCGACGTCGTGAGCACCGCCGCGTTCGGTGACTACACGCGCCGTATCAGAACCGTCCTTGACACAGCCGAAGTGGTGACCACCCCATGACCGCACCAGACTCCTCCTCGACAGGGCAGACCCTGACAGTGCGCCGCGAGGCGGGGACACCGAGACGCGTCGCAGGCTCTCCGACCTTCCTGGCTGGTTGCTGTCGAGCGCCACGGTGCTCATCCTGCTGACCGTGTGGGAGGTGGTGGTCCGCACCTTCGACATCTCGGTGATCCTCTTCCCCGCGCCCACCCGGATCGTGGAGGCGCTCGTCGAGGGCTTCACCGACGGGCCGTTCCTGCGCCACACCTGGGTCACGTTGCAGGAGATCCTCTACGGCTTCGCCATCGCCGTCGTCTCCGGACTGCTCGTCGCGGTGTGGGTGAGCTCCTCGCGCCTGGCCGAGAAGATCGTCCTGCCGATCGTCGTGGTGCTCCAGACCGTGCCGAAGGTGGCCCTCGCGCCGCTGTTCCTCGTCTGGTTCGGCTTCGGAATGGAGTCGAAGATCCTCACGACGGCGCTGATCGCGTTCTTCCCGATCCTCGTCAACGCCACGCTCGGCTTCAACTCCACCAGCAGCGACCAGGTGAACATGATGCGTTCCTTCGGAGCGACGCGTCTGCAGGTCCTCACACGGCTGCGCCTGCCGACGGCCGTCCCCAGCATCATCGCCGGACTGGACGTGGCGGTCGTGCTCTCGGTCATCGGTGCCATCGTCGCCGAGTTCGTCGGCTCACAGGCCGGACTCGGCTACCTGATCATCGCCAGCAACACCTCGCTGGACGTGGCCACCATGTTCGCGGCCCTGGTCGTGCTCTCGACCATCGGTCTCGTACTGCACTACGCGGTCGTCCTCGGCGGGCGGCGACTCGCCTTCTGGTCCGAGGAGAACCGTGCCCGCTCCGTTGGAAACTGACTCCCTCGAAGGACGACTCATGACCATGACACGCGTGTCCCGCAAGGTGCTGCAAGGCGGCGCCGTACTGATGTTCACCTCCCTGCTCGCGGCCTGCGGCGGGTCGGGCGGCGACGGTGGCGACCAGCAGGTCTCCATGACGCTCGCGACCCCGACCTGGAACGCGGGGATCGCCTCGATCGCGGTGTCCCAGGAGATGGGCTACTTCGAGGACGAGGGCCTGGACGTCGAGATCATCCTGGCCGACTCCGCGACGACCCAGGTCCAGCAGATCGCGACCGGCCAGGTGGCGACCGGGGCCGTCAGCCCCGAACCGGTGATCCTGGGTCGTGAGCCCGGCAAGAACCTCGACCTGACCTACTTCATGTCCTACTACAAGGACAACATCTACGGCCTGAGAGTCCCCGCCGACAGCGACATCACGTCGATCGAGGACCTGGAGGGCAAGACCGTCGGCGCGATCAGTCTCGCGAGCGCCTCGGTCACGCAGGCCCAGGTCGGTCTGCGGGAGGCGGGTGTACCGGAGGACTCGGTGACGTTCGTCGCGATCGGGACGGGTGGCCAGCAGGCCACCGCCGTGGAGAACGGCCAGGTCGACGCGCTCGCCCTGCTGGACACGTCGTTCCAGGTGCTGGAGAACCAGGGGATCGAGCTGCGCGAGATCGAGGTCCCGGGGACCGACATGCTCACGAGCGGCGGACTCGCGGCCCGGACGGGTGACCTGGAGGAGGACCGGGAGCTGTACGTCAAGCTCGGCCGCGCGATCGCCAAGGGCGTGGTCTTCAGCGAGGCGAACCCCGAGGCCGCCGTCCAACTGCTCTTCGACGCCCACCCCGAGGCGCGCCCCTCGGGCCTGGACGACGACGTCGCCCTGTCCTCGTCGGTCTCCGTCCTGGAGGCGCGACTGGCCAACCTCGGCGCCGAGGACGACCCGTACGGCGTGATCGACCAGGAGGCGCTCCAGGCCAACGTGGACTTCCTGCTCGACGCTGGCGAGCTCACCGAACCGGTGGACCCCGCCGACCTGTACGACGACTCGTTGATCCAGGACATCAACGACTTCGACCGGGCCGCCGTCCGACAGGAAGCCGCGGACCATGCCTGACGACACGACCGTGATCGACCCCTCGGGGTTGACCGCCCAGGAGAACTACCGGCTGCTCACGGGCTGTGTCGTACCCCGCCCCATCGCGTGGGTGACGTCCGTGGGCCGTGACGGCGCGGCGAACCTGGCCCCGTTCAGCGCCTTCACGATGGTGTCCAACGATCCGCCCATGGTCGGGATCAACATCGGGCGGCGCGGGGGCGGGTTCAAGGACACGGCCCGCAACATCGCGGAACGGGGGAGTACGTCGTCAACATCCCCGGATGGGAGCACTGGAGAGAGGTCCACGAGTCGGGGAGGTCCATCCCCCGGTGTCGACGAGGCCGAGCTCCTCGGTCTCGCGACCGAGCCGAGCGACGTGGTGAGCGTGCCCCGGCTGGCCACCGCCCGGGTGAGTCTGGAGTGCCGGCTCGCGCGCGTGGTGGAGTTCGGCCGGGCCGGTGCGCAGTTCACGGTCGGGGAGGTCGTGCGGTTCCACGTGCTCTCGTCGGCGCTGGACGGCCTCAAGATCGACACCGCGATGATCGATCCGGCGTCACGCCTGGCTGGTCCGACCTACGGACGGCTCGGGAACGTCGAACGGCTCGGTGACGCGCCGTCGGGGGCCCGGGGCAGGGGGACCGTTGACGGAGCAGGTCTGAGGGGCTCAGCCGTCCGCGCCGAGCGACCGGGAGATCGTGGTCGCGGCACTCCGGAGTGCCGCGAGTTCGACGCTCTCGGCGTGGACGTCGAGCACGTCGCGGGTGCTCAGGAGCGCGAGTGACGCCGCGAGGCCGTGCTCGTCCCACACGGGAGTGGCGAGCACGGCGATGCCCCGCGTGCTGACCTGGGCGGCGTACCCGCGCTCGGACGTCTCGCGCACCAGGCGCCCGATCCGTTCACGCTCCCCGTCCGGGAGCTGTCGCGAGGCGCGCACCACGCTCGGGGCGTCGGCCATGAAGGTGTGGAAGATGCCGGTCTGCGCGGCGGCGGTCGACAGCTGCATGCCCACCCGCACGGAGACGACGATCTCGCGGCGCGGAGGTTCCTCGACGTGCGCCACGACCGGTGACGAGGAACCCCAGAGGGACAGGACCGCCGTGATCTCGGTGTCGCGGGCCAGGGTCTGCATCGGGTCCACGGCGAGGCGCAGGATGTCGCGTCGGCCGAGGGCGAAGGCGCCGAGCTGCACGAGTGCCGGTCCCGGAACATAGGTGCGGTCGTCGCGGAGGGCGAGCACGTTGGCGTTGACCAGGGAGGTCAGGTAACGGTAGGTCGTCGTGCGGTTGAGTCCGATGAGGTCGGCGGCTTCGGTCGACGTCACCGATTCACGATGCGGACCGAACAGTGCGAGGATCATTCCCACTCGGTCTACTGCTTGGATGTCCACTCCGGAGCCCCTGACGTGATGTGTTCCAGTTGTTCACATGGCGACCACATCGTACCGTGCTCGGGGGACCGCGAAGAACCGCTGGCGGCGTCCGGCCCCGGGGATCCGGGCTCCGAGAACCCCGTGGAGCCAGGGGATCCGACGATCCCTGCCGTGGGTGGTCCTGACCAGGAACGCCTCGATCCCGGGGCGCCGGGGCATCGGCCGTCGGTCGTCCCGACGACCTCCCTCGGCGCCGCGAGGTCCCGCATGGCTCACGCACCGGAACGCCCGCGTCCCTCCTCGTCCTCGTGGGCGGTGTCCCGCCGGGGGTGTGGTCCGTGATCCCTGGGACCGTCGCCCGGATGATCTCCACGGTACGTGCCAGGTGGGGCTCGGAACGGTCGGCGCGGTGCGCGACGGCGAGTTCCACGTGCGCGTCGGCCCCGGTGAGCGGCCGGTAGGCGACGCCCCGGAGTTCCAGCGCCGTGACGGGTTCGGGCACGACCGCCACACCCAGCCCCCGGCCACCAGAGTGACCAGGGTCGAGGTCTCCCCGACCTCGTGGCGAACGCGTGGCTCGACGCCCACGTCGCGCAGCAGGCCCAGGACGATGTCGTACATCACCGACCGGCGGTCCGCGGAGTGCACGATCAGATCCTCTCCCGCGAGGTCCTCGGCACGCAGCCGTCCGCGCCCGGCCAGGCGGTGGTGCACCGGCAGGGCGACGAGCAGCCGGTCCCGGCGCAGCGTGTGCACGATGATGGAGCGGTCGGCCACCGGGGGCGCAACAACGCGACGTCGATCGTGCCGCCGCGCAGCGCCTCGACCTGGTCGGGGCCCAGCATGTCACCCCGGAAGGAGAAGTCGACCCCCGGGAGCTCGACCGAGAGCCGACGGCTGAGGTTCGGCAGCAGGCTGTACGTCGCTGATCCCACGCATCCGAGGGAGAGGTGGCCCACGGCGCCGGAGGCGACGAGACGGGCTTGGTGGGCGGCCCGGTCGACGTCCGCGAGGATCCCGCGTGCCAGGTCCAGGTACACCCGGCCGGCCTCGGTGAGCGCGACGCGACGCGTCGTACGGTGCAGCAGCTCGACACCGAGTTCCGCCTCCAGCTGGCGGATCTGCTGGGAGAGCGGCGGCTGGGCCATGTGCAGCCGCTCGGCGGCCCGACCGAAGTGGAGTTCCTCCGCCACCGCGACGAAGTACCTGAGATGCCGCAGATCCATATCTGGTCCATATCAATAGCCTGGGATATGAGTACTTCAGGATATCGCGCTCAGGGCCTAGCGTCGGTGCCATGAGCGCATTCCTGTACGCCGCGACCCGGACGCCGTTCGGTCGCTTCAACGGCGCGCTGGCCGGGGTCCGCCCCGACGACCTGGCCGCGGCCGCGATCACCTCCACACTCGCCACGGTGCCCGAACTCGATCCGGCCGCGATCGACGACGTGGTGTGGGGCAACGCCAACGGGGCCGGGGAGGAGAACCGCAACGTCGGCCGTATGGCGGCGCTGCTCGCCGGACTGCCCGTCAGCGTCCCGGGCACCACGGTCAACCGCCTCTGCGGGTCCGGTCTCGACGCCGCGATGGCGGCCAGCCGGACGATCGAGTCCGGCGACGCCGAGATCGTGCTGACCGGTGGTGTGGAGTCGATGACGCGGGCGCCGTGGGTGCTGCCCAAGCCGACGGGGCCGTTCCCGGTCGGGGACCTCACCGCCGTGTCGACCACGCTCGGTTGGCGTCTGGTCAACCCGCGCATGCCGGAGGAGTGGACGGTGGGGCTCGGTGAGGCCAACGAACTGCTCCGGGAACGCTTCGGGATCTCCCGGGAGCGGCAGGACCGGTTCGCCGCCCGCTCCCACGAACTCGCCCACCAGGCCTGGGAGTCGGGCTTCTACGACGACCTGGTGACACCGGTGGCGGAGACCGACCTGGTGCGCGACGAAGGCATCCGAGCCGCGTCCACACCGGACGTGCTGGCCACACTCAGGACCGTGTTCCGTTCACCCGAGCGGGGCGGCACGATCACGGCGGGGAACGCCAGCCCCCTCAACGACGGTGCCTCCGCGGTGCTCCTGGGCAGTGAGGGGGCCGCCGACACGATCGGGGCAGCCCCGGTCGCCCGCGTCGCCGGGCGGGGCGTGACGGCGCTGGATCCGCGGTCCTTCGGGTTCGCGCCGGTCGAGGCCGCCAACCGTGCCCTGGCCCGCGCCGGGATCGGCTGGGAGCAGGTGGGCGCGGTCGAGCTCAACGAGGCCTTCGCCGTGCAGGCACTCGCCTGTGTCGACGCCTGGGGGATCGATCCCGCCATCGTCAACCAGAAGGGCGGGGCCATCGCGATCGGACATCCGCTGGGCGCTTCCGGTGGTCGACTCCTCGCCACCCTGGCCAAGGTGCTGCGCGAGTCGGGACGGCGCTACGGCGTCGCCGCGCTGTGCGTCGGGGTCGGCCAGGGGCTGGCCGTCGTGCTGGAGAACACCGACGACACGGGGCGGCTCCGATGAGCCGCGCGGAGGTCGTGGAGAGCGCCGACGCCGCCGTGGCCGGGGTCGAGGACGGGGCCACCGTCCTCGTCGGCGGCTTCGGACTGGCGGGCATGCCGTTCGACCTGATCGAGGCGCTCATCCGCCAGGGAGCCAAGGACCTCACGATCGTGTCCAACAACGCCGGCAACGGCGAGGTCGGGCTCGCCGCGCTGCTCGCGGCCGGACGGGTGCGCAAGGTCGTCTGTTCCTTCCCTCGGCAGGCCGACTCCTGGGTCTTCGACCGCCTCTACCGGTCGGGTGAGATCGAACTCGAGCTCGTGCCGCAGGGCAACCTCGCCGAGCGGATGCGCGCGGCCGGGGCGGGCATCGGCGCCTTCTACTGCCCGACGGCGATCGGTACGCCTTTGGCCGAGGGCAGGGAGGAACGTGAGATCGACGGTCGCAGGTACCTGTTGGAGTACCCGATCAGGGGTGACTACGCCCTGATCGGCGCGTACCGGGCGGACACGCTGGGCAACCTCACCTATCGCAGGACCGCACGCAACTTCGGCCCGGTCATGGCCACGGCGGCGGCGACGACCGTCGTCCAGGTCGACCAGATCGTCGAGGCGGGACAACTCGACCCCGAAGCCGTGGTCACCCCGTCCATCTACGTCGACCGGATCGTCCAGGTGCAGACCCGTCGCCACACCGTCCAGGGGGCCCGATGACCCACGCGAACGATCCGTCCGCCGGAGCGCCGATGAGGGCCGACCACCCCCTGTCGATGGACGAGCTGGCCGCCGTCATCGCCGCCGATATCCCGTCCGGAGCCTTCGTCAACCTCGGGATCGGGCAGCCCACCAGGATCGCCGACCACCTGTCGGCCAGCTCCGGGGTGGTGCTCCACACCGAGAACGGCATGCTCAACATGGGGCCGAGGGCCGAGGGCGACGCCGTGGACCCCGACCTGACCAACGCGGGCAAGGTCCCGGTGACCGAGTTGCCGGGAGCGGCGTACTTCCACCAGGCCGACTCCTTCGCCATGATGCGCGGCGGACACCTGGACGTCTGTGTTCTCGGCGCCTACCAGGTGGGGTTCCAGGGCGACCTCGCCAACTGGCACACGGGCGCACCCGACGCGGTTCCCGCTGTCGGCGGTGCCATGGACCTCGCCATCGGTGCCAAGGAGGTCCACGTGATGATGCCCCTGTTCACCCGCTCCGACCAGCCGAAACTCGTACCGCTCTGCACGTATCCGCTCACCGGGGTCGGCTGTGTCAGTCGCGTCTACACGGACCACGGCGTCTTCGAGGTCGGTGCCCGGGGCGTACGGATCCGGGAGACGTACGGTGTCGGCGCCCGGGAACTGGCACGACGGCTCGGCATCACGGACCCGGACACCCCGCCCACGGGCTGAGAGGGCCTGCGCCGTCGCCCTGCCGCGGTCTCCTGGCGTCGTGGCCCCGGCCCCGGCCCCGGCGACCCTGGCGGACGCGGGGCGACGCCGGGGCCGCCGTCCAGCCAGGGTCAGCGGAGCGTTCCAGGGCCGATCACGGACAGCAGGCGCAGCTTCTCGTGGCTCTCGCTGCCGGGGATGGCGGTGTAGACGAGCAGCGAGTGGGCCTGGTCCGGGTCGAGGAGCCTCTGGCAGTTCAGTTCGAGCGGGCCGACCTCCGGGTGCACGAAACGTTTGATCCCATGCGGGCGGATGCCAACCTCGTGGTCCTCCCAGACCCGGCGGAACTCCTCACTCTGTTCCAGAAGCAGGTCGGCGAAGTGTGCGGCGCGCGAGCCGGGACCGCGCAGAGTGGCGATCTCGCGCAGGCCCGCGACGTACATGCGGGTGAGGAACCGGTGCTCCTCGGGAGCGTGGAGTGACCGTGCGGCCGGGTCGGTGAACCACCGGTACCCCGAACTGCGGGCGGGCCCCTCGTATCGGGTCGTGGCGCCGGTGAGCGCGACCCCCATCGGGGTCTGCCGCAACGTCTCCCCGAGTTCGGTGACGATCTCCGCCGGTGTGTCCCCGAGGCGGTCGAACACGCGCAGCAGCCCCGGGCTGATGTGCTCGGTGTCCGCGCCCCGAACGGGCGGGTTGTGCCCGGCCAGGCGGAACAGGTGATCCCGTTCGTCGAGCGACAGGTGCAGCCCCTGGGCGATCGAGGCGAGCATCTGCTCTGAGGGATGCGGCCCGCGCGCGCGTTCGAGCCGCGCGTAGTAGTCGGTCGACATGGCGCAGAGAAAGGCGATCTCCTCTCTCCGCAACCCCTTGGCCCTCCTGCGTTGTCCGCGGGGGAGTCCCACGTCCTCCGGCTGCAGGGACTCTCGGCGGCGGCGGAGGAACCCGGCCAACCCGGTGCGATCGATCACGACTGTCCTTCTTTCGGTGTCCTTCCCCGTGTCTACCGTCTCGGCGCTCGGTGAACCACGGCCCGTCGATCCACCTCTGCGCCCCGAAGGGGGGGGGCTCGGCGAGCCGTGGTTCGGCGAGTCCTTGTCCCGCCTCCGCTGAGAGACGAACCTGGGGATCGGAACCCATCACATCGGCCCTGGAGACGACCCATGCCCCGCCAACGACCCGAGTTCACCGTTCCCGATCAGTCCGGCCGACGTGCGTTGGTCACCGGCGCGAGTGACGGAATGGGGCTGCACCTGGCCCTGCGCCTGGCCGAGGCCGGAGCGGAGCTGGTTCTTCCTGTGCGGAACCAGGGCAAGGGTGAGGCCGCTCTCGCGTGGATCGGCGAGCGGGTGCCCCACGCGAAGGTGGAGCTCGCCTCCCTGGATCTGTCCTCCCTCAACTCGGTCGAGGCCCTCGCCGAGCGGCTCTGCCACGAGAACCGCCCGATCCACCTGCTCGTGAACAACGCGGGGGTGATGACGCCTCCGGAACGACAGAGCACGGGGGATCGCTTCGAGCTCCAGTTCGGCACGAACCACCTCGGACACTTCGCTCTGGTGGCCCGCCTGATGCCACTGCTCCGGGCGGGCGGGGCACGTGTGACCTCCCAGCTCAGCGTCTCGGCTGATCGGAACTCGATCAACTGGGATGACCTGAACTGGGAGCGTTCCTACAACGGAGGGCACGCCTACAGCCAGTCGAAGATCGCGCTCGGTCTCTTCGCCCTCGAACTGGACCGGCGCAGCAGGGACCAGGGGTGGGGCATCACGAGCAACATCTCGCATCCGGGGATCGCTCCGACGAGCCTCCTGAGCGCCCGTCCCGAGATCGGTCGTGACCGGGACACCCTGGGCGTGCGCGTCATCCGGGCGATGTCCGCACGGGGCATCCTCGTCGGAACGGTGGAGAGCGCTCCGCTCCCGGCCTTGTACGCGGCGACCTCGCCCGAGGCCGTGGGCGGTGGGTTCTACGGCCCCGCCGGCCCCGGCCACCTGGGCGGACCGCCCGCGGAGCAGAGGCTCTACAGTCGGCTGAAAAGCCCGGAGGAGGCCGCTCGGGTCTGGCAGGTCTCCGAACGGCTCACCGGGGTCGCACCCTCCGCGTTCTGAGCCTCCCGCCCTTGGGAGGCGACTCCGCCTCCCAAGGGCGCCCGCCCTGTCGTCAGGCGTC
Organism: Nocardiopsis eucommiae; assembly: GCA_018388625.1. Taxonomy (GTDB): domain Bacteria; phylum Actinomycetota; class Actinomycetes; order Streptosporangiales; family Streptosporangiaceae; genus Nocardiopsis; species Nocardiopsis eucommiae. The sequence goes on from CP074402.1 coordinate 1,818,294, forward strand.
CGAACCGGGCACGGCTGCTCGGGGATCCCGTCGGGTCGTCGAACGGCGCGGGGCCCCGCGCAAGCACGCGCGATCACCCTGACGCTGAGCGGTCCGTGGCGTTGGTAGGGGCGGGCGACGGTGCGCCCCCACCCCACCTCTTCGGGTCTCTCAGTCCTCCTCGGGTTCGGGCTCCTGCGGCGTGAGGTAGTTGCCGATGAAGCCGAGGACACCGAAGGCCGCCGCCGCGCCCACGCTCGGCACGAACAGCAGGTCGGAGGCGCCGGTCACCCACTCCGGACGCTGGACGAGGACTCCGGCCATCTGCCCCAGGACCAGGAGAGCTCCCAGCGCCAGACAGCAGACGAGACCGATCTTGAACAGCGCGCGGACCACGCCGAAGGTTCTGGGCTTGAGTGCGAGCACGGTCATACCCCCAGGATCGGAAGGACGCCCCAACCGATCAGACAGCCGATCAGGAAGATCGGGATCATGTAGTAGACGATGAGTGGCAGGAAGGTGCTCTCCGGCCGTGCCCCGGTCAGGCTCGCCGCGACGAAGATCGAGCCGGAGGCGGGAGGGAGGCCCCTCGGTGGAGGCGAACACCAGGATCGCGATGATCGCGAGGAGCGGGTCGACCCCCACGCCCACCAGCGCGAGCAAGGAGATCTGACCGACCGCCGTCAGGGTGGCCGTGGACGAGAGCGGACCGGCGACCAGGGTGACCACCAGGCCGACGACGACCACCATCACGGCGGAACCGACGGGCAGGGACTCCAGGATGACGTTGACGTCCTCCGCCAGGCCCAGGCGCCCCAGGATCTCGCTCGCCGCGATCGCGAAGAACAGCAGGGCCCCGATCGTCGCGAACCTCGGCAGGGCACCGTCCAGCAGGCGCGACCAGTCGCGCACCGTTCGTGGGAGACGGTCCCGTCCGGCGATCAGCGAGAATCCGATGATGAGGATGGGGATCCAGGTGAGCAGTGAGATGTCACCGACCGCGTCGCCCAGGGGCGTGGACTCGGTCAGGTAGGTCGCCAGGGGGCCCACGGTGAGGACGATGGGGATGAGGGCGCCGAGGAAGATCGTCAGCGCGCCGGCGCCCTGACGCAGCGACGTACGCATCGGCACCAGGTCGTGCTCGTCCACCTTGGGGATCCCGTCACGGCGGACGAAGTACGTGACCAGGCCGATGCGCAACAGGATCTGGTACAGCCCGGCGATCAGGAGACCCAGGTACACCTGGCCGGTGGTGACCATCCCCCGGCGAACCCGATCATGATGACCATCGAGGCACTGGGCGGCAGGGCCGCGCCCATCCCGCCGTTGCCCGCGAGCACGGTGGCCGCGCGCGTGGGGGACCACCCGGTGCGCACCATCCAGGGGCCGGTGAAGGACCCGCTGGAGGCGGTGTTCGCGGAGTTGGAACCGGACAGGGCCCCGAAGACGGCGGATCCGGCCGTGTCGATGAACGCGGGACCGCCTCGCACGCGCCCGAACGCGGAGTTGAGGATGGCCAGGATCTTCTGGATCAGGCCCGTCACGTCGATGAGGTAGGCCATGAACACGAAGGCCAGGGCCGCGAAGAGCACGTCGTGGGTGAGGGCGTCGGTCAGCCCTCCCAGGAGGTACTCGGGGGCACGCGTCCCGGCGAACAGGGCGGTGACCACGAGTCCGAGCAGCATGGCCTCGCCCATGTTCCGCTTGAACACGACGTTCCACACGATGATCACGGCGATGAACGCCGCGAGGGCTAGTAGCGCGATCGGCATGGGTCGACTTTCGGTGGAGGGGAGTACTGGTGCCCGTGGGCGGGCGGGGTGTCGCCCCGGGGGAGCGACCTGGTGGGGAGGGGGCTGGTGGGGAGGGGAGCGTCACGCGCGTTCCCTCCGGATTGCCGCGCGGCGCTCGGCCTCGTCGGTCAGGACGAGCTGGGCGGCGACGAGGGTTCGTTCGGCCTCCAGGCGGGGCACGACGAAGACGCCGTCTCCGTCGGCCACCACGATGTCCCCTGGAGCACAGACCGCGCCGCCCACCGCGATGGTGCGACCGACGTGGCCGGGTCCGTCCTTGTAGGGGCCCGCGGGGAGATCGCGGCGGACCAGACGGGGAAGCCGAGTTCGCGCAGTTCGTCGGCGTCACGGACCGCGCCGTCGATCACCATTCCGCGCACTCCCTTGTTGATGGCGCGTTCGGCGATGAGCTCACCGAGCAGCGCACGGGAGTCGTCGCCCCCTCCGTCCACGACCATGACGTCACCGGGGCGCGCGACGGTCAGTGCCTGGTGCAACGCGCGGTTGTCACCGGGCCGCGTCTGCACCGTCAGGGCGCGTCCCGACAGACGGGCCCCGGCCCAGACCGGCCTGATCCGGGAGGACAGGAAGCCGAGCCGGTCCCGCGCGTCCCCGATCGCGGCGGTGGGGATCGTCGCGTAGGCGTCGATCAGCCGCTCGTCGGGCTGTTCGCTCACGCGCGCCAGGTGCCGGTGACGGTCGGCCGCGCCCTTGCTGACGGGGGCTTCCACGCGGAGTTCGTCCAGCAGGGCGATGCTGGCGTCCAGCTCCTGGGAGCGCCGCACGGCGTGCAGCCGCGTGCCGTGGTCCAGCCGCTCCAGCGCGGCGTCGCCGTCCGTGAGGGCGGCGGCCACCTGCTCACGCATCCACTCCTCCTCGCCCGCCGCGCTCCCGGCGTCCATGGCCTCGGTGATCAGCGCACCCAGCCCCTTCATGAACACGCTGCGCAGCAACTTGCGCCCCGACGCGGCGCCCACGGCCGGGCCGATCGGCTCGGCGTTCGCGCCCACGGCCCTGAGCATCTGGGCGGCCTCCTCGGCCGCGGGCCCCGCGAGGAGGATCTCCACCTTCGGCCCGAACTTGACGACCGAACCGATGAGGGCCCCGTCGACCACGCGGGCCGCACCATCGACAGTACGTGCCACATCCGTCTTGACCTGCGGAGAGGCGGCGTTGAGATCGATGTAGACGGCGTCGGATCGCAACGCGGACGCGGCTTCACGGGCGACGGAGACCGCGTGCGCGGCCGTCGCGAGGCTCAGGACCACGTCCGCTCCGGCCACCGCCTCCGCCGTCGAGGGGGCCCGATCAACGCCCTCGGGGGTCCGCACCGTGCTCGCGGGATCGAAGCCGACGGCCTGCCAACCAGCGGCGGCGTAGGCCTCCGCGAAGATCGCGCCCGCCTCGCCCAGTCCCAGAACGGCTACCTTCATCTTTGCACCAGCTATCATTGGGTGATAGTTTCTCTTGTTGATTGATAGTGAGTGTGACCTGCGGCTCTCTCGGCTGTCAACCTCCCGGAAACCTCTCCGCTACCTTGGAGGGGGCGGCAGCGAGCTGGATCGCCGTGTCCGGCGGGCCCCGAGGCCTCCGGCCGGGGCCGGGAAGTTCTCCGAAGAACACGAGCGAAGGAGTGGCGAGGCGAGCATGGGCGCCGGAGGCGGAAACCAGGGACGCACGCTCGACCGTGCGCTGGACGTGCTCGAATGCCTGGAACGCGCGCGCGGTCCGTTGCGGCTGAGTGACATCGCGCGGGAGGCCGACCTGCACCTGGCCACCACCCAGCGGACGGTGAACCAGCTGGTGCGGCGTGGCTACGTCCAACAGGGGCGTCTGGGGTACTCGCTCGGTCCGGTGGTGCTGGGGCTGGCGCACGGCTTCGTGGTCAACGACCGGGTGAGCACGATCGCGACGCCGGTGCTCACCGAGCTCTCCGCGACCACCCGGCTGACCTCATCCGTGTTCGTCCGCTCGGGGGACGAGCGCATCCTCATCGCCCGTGTCAGCGGAGCGGACCCGCTCCGCTACCAGTTCCCGATCGGGCGCCGCGTGTCGCTCAACGTCGGTGGCGGGAAGGTGTTGCTGGCGGGCTGGCCGGACGCGGAGATCGAGGACTACGTTCGCCGCTACCCGGAGGTCCCACTGGCCTCGGGGCGGATCCAGGGGGAGCGGGCCCTGATGGAGGACATCCGGGGCGTGCGCGAGGACGGCTACTACCTCGCGGAGTCCGAGCGGGAACTCGGTGCGCTGAGCCTGAGCGTGCCGGTGTACGACGCCGACAAGGAACTCGTCGGGGCGATCAACCTGGTGACGACGACCGACGTCACCAGTGCGGAGAAGCTGCTCACCTGGTTGCCCGAGCTGTCACGGGGAGCGGGGGCCATCGGCGCTCGCGTCTGACCCGACCACGAGGTCGGCGTCCTCCCGTGTCCTGGCTTGCTGGCAGTGCTGACTCATGAGTTGGCAAGGAACGGTCGGAGCGCTCCGACATCGTGACCTCCGTCCGCGCACCCTTCCCGAAGCGGACGCGACCGCGCTACCAGCTCTGGCCTCGGTCCGTGACCGCTCTCGGGGCGGCCGAGCGGGGTGATCGCGTACGCGGAAGCGGCCCGCCACGCGACGTGGTGAGCCGCTTCGTTCTCCTCGGGGGTTCGGGCGGTGGTCTCACGTGGTCTTGCCGCGTTCTTCGGCGAGGTCGTAGACATCGCCTGCTCGGTAGTAGCGCCATCCGTTGGTGGGATGGGGGAACCAGTCCACGATGCCGTCCAGGCGTCCGGTGCGCGCCCAGGTTCGCAGGGTGGAGGTCGCGACGCCGAGGATCTCGGCGGCGTCCACGGGATCCATGTACAGATCGGGATGGGTGGGGTAGTCCTTCACCACTGCCTCCCCTGGTGAGGTCGTTCGTCGCCACGTCGTGGCAGTGGCGGACGGTGGCCCGGCGGTGGCCGGTTCCCTTCGGGGAGTTCGGTCGGGGTGCTCGTGCCCGCGCGGGTGAGGACGAGGGCGTTGACGATCCGTCCCAGGTGCACTGAGGGGTGGGTCCGGTCGTTCCCCTCGCCGTCCAGCCACTGGTAGAGGCCGTCTGTGGTGACGGTGACCTGTGCGCGGCCCAGGTAGGTGCAGCAGGTCAGGGTGGGAACGGGGTCCAACGTGAACCAGTGGGCCTTGTCGCTGATCACGGAGCACAGGCCCCGTGCGGTCAGCTCGTCTTGGAGTTGCCGTAGCTGTTCGATCACATCCATGGGTCCAGGTTCGGGGTGTGCCCTTTCACCCTGCCAGGTCAGATGGATCTTTCTCTGTGGATACTCCCCACCCGTGATACTGCTGTGTGATTCTGTGAGATGTGAATGAGTTGCAGAGGGAACTCCGTCGTCTTCGCAAACAGCGTGGACTCACACAGGCGCAGGTCGCGGAAGTCGTCGGCTACGTTCCGTCAGCGGCGTCCAACTGGGAAACTGGACGAACCATCCCAGATCGAGCGACCATCGCGGAGCTGGACACGTTCTTCGGTGCACGCGGCGGACTCGTGCGCATCCTGGAAGAGGTCACACAGACGGATGGCGTCGCGCCGTGGTTGAGCGATGACAAACAGCTGTCCGAGCGTGCTGTCACCATCGAGGTCGTCACACCAGTTCTCGTGCCCGCTCTGCTGGAGTCCCCGCTGTACGCGCGCTACGCCCTCGCTGAGGGGCGACCGTCGGACCCCATGAGCAGGATCGAAGCACTGGCCAAGGACCGGTGCGCTCACCTGGGATCACTATCCGAGGACCTCCGGGTGTTCGCGACGTTCCCCGAGTCCGGTCTCCAGGGAGTCTCCCGTGCGGTTCGTAAGGAGCAAGCGGCTCACCTGCTGGGACTCATCGAATCGGATCGGGTCCGTGTGCACATGGTCCCGAGGGGGAGCATCCTGGCGGGCGTGACGTCGCCGTTCCAGATCTACAAGCTTCGGGACGGTTCACGGGTGGCCACTTCCGAGCACACCAACGGGACTATCGTGGTCAACGAAGCCCCCGGTGTTCAACGGTTGCAGGAACTCGCACGCAACGCCCTCGGCAGCGCGCTCCCCGTAGACGACACCCTTCGGAGACTGAAGGAGATCAGTGATGAGTAACGAGTGGCGTACGTCGAGCTACTCGCAGAACGGTGGCCAGTGTGTCCAGGTCCGCGAGCGTTCGGCGGCGATGGATGTTCGGGACAGCGTCCACCCCGACGCGGGGCACATGACCTTCTCCGCCTCGGAATGGGCGGCGCTGGTGGCCTCCTCGGCCGATACCGACCGCTGACAGACTGACCCATCGACCTGCGGGCTCGCTGCCCCTCTCGGGGTAGCGGGTCCTGTCGTGTCCTCCACCCTCCTCACGCGAAGGATGCATTGAGGGTCTTCGCGGCGGTGGGAAGCAGCGGCGGGTGGTGGGTGACGACCCGTCTCCCACCACCCATCCCCAGAGTCAGCTTCGGATCCGCCGTCGTACCGCCGCCAGCAGCAGGATCGCGATCACGGGAGCCAGCGTTGTGGCCGCGAAACCCGCCCCCGGAGCCAGGACGTACAGGGGAACCCACACCGCCACGGCGAGGGCTCCGCCGAAGAACTGGAAGGACAGCGCGAGCGAGGAGGCTCCCGCGCGGTTCTCAGCGGTGCTGGTGGCCGCCATGGAGTTCACGGTCGCGCGCATCGCCGTGACGGCCGCCCCGACGGCGACGACCCCGAGCACCATGGCGACCACCGACGGACCCAGGGCCGCCGTAACCAGACCGAACGCCAGTACCGTGTTCGCGATCAGCCCGAGGGCGAGCGGTCCGATCCTGTCGAGGACGCGCCCGGCGGTGTCCGCCATCAGAAGACCGGCGATCCCGAAGGCGGAGGCGACCAGGCCCCGTTCCAGGGGACCCAGACCGAAGGCGTCCTCCGCGCGCAGGACGGAGAGCACCGTCAGGCCGACGGCTGCCAGGTAGCACAGGAACGCCAGCGCGCAGGCGAGCGCCAACTGGCTGTTGGCCAGGGACCGCCAGCTCGCCCGGCCGGAGGCGCGCCGCTCCGAGACCGCCTCGTCCGGGGGCAAAAGCGCCAGGAGCACGGCGCACAGAGCCGGTGCGACGAACGCCAGGCGCCAGTCCACGGCACCGGACACTCCGCTGATCAGGGGGCTGAAGGCCTGACCGGCCGCCTGCCAGGCCGCGAACCACCCCATGGCCCGCCCGAGCCTGGCACGGGGCACCGAGTCGGTGATCGAGGCGACCAGGAGCGGGGTGGTGAACGCGTTGGTCGCACCCTGGAGCACACGGGCGGCCAGGAAGAGTTCCATGGTGGGGGCGAGCGCGCACAGGCCACAGGCCAGCACGAACACGACCAGGGAGACGCGCACCGTGCGGCGCCGCCCCCACCGCTCGGCGAGGGTCCCCGACACCAGCATGAGCGCGGCGAACGGGATCATGTAGGCGGTCACCGCGCTCGCGGCGATCTCCGGTGTGGAGTCGAGGCCCTCGGCGACTTCCTGGAGGATCGGTGTGACCATGGTGCTGCCGTAGGGGCCGAGCGCCCCTCCCACGTACAGCGGCCAAACCCGGGTCCGACTCAACGTGGCGGGCCTTCCTGCGAAGGGCGCCCCGGCGGAGGCCGGGGCGCCCGGGGAGTGGTGGTCAGACCTTGATGTCGAAGTTCTTCACCAGGCTGTCGAAGGCCGAGTCGTCCTTGATCAGACCCCAACCGCGCATCCAGTCGTAGGTGCGCTGGAACTGGTCCTGCGGGTACGGGGCGGGCTCCACGAAGCGCAGGCGTCCCAGCGGGAAGTCCTCCGGGGTGAGCTCCTGGATCTCCGGCGGCACCTCGCCGATGAGGTGGTGCAGGTAGGGGCGGGGGTCCTCGTTCAGCTTGTGCACCGCCCGGACCACGGCACGGTTGACCGCCTCGTAGGTCTCGGCGTCCACGTCCGGGCTGGCGATCTCCGAGCCGATGTAGAACGCCTCCGACAGGAGCCTGTACCCCTGCTTCTCCGCGACGGTGATCCAGGGCTCCATCAGGGCCGCCGCGTCCACACGGCCGTCACGCAGCGCCTCGAAGCGCTGCTGCGGACCCCGCGTGCACGACCTTGATCTCCTCGCGGGGCAGGAAGCCCTCCAGGCTCTGCAGGGCCAGGTAGTGCGAGCCGTGGTGGAAGTTGACCGCCACGGTCTTCCCGGCCAGGTCGGACGGGTGCACGTCGGGGGAGTCGGGGTGGACCAGGATCGCCTGGCTGCCGACGGCCGCGCGCTTGCTCACCACGCGCCCGCCCACGGCGGTGTCGTCCGCCCTGCGGATCTGGCCCCATTCGCAGGCGCGGTAGAGGTTGGCCTCGCCGCTCTCGAAATTGGACTTGCTGGTGCCGAACGAGCTCACGAGCTCGTGGTCGTCGAGGTAGGACAGACCCGCGTCGGCGTAGCCCTTGGGGACGAAGGAGACCTCCACCCCCTCGTCCTCGTAGTAGCCCTCGTCCTTGGCGACGAGCTGGGGGAGCGAGAAGACGAGGGAGAGCAGTTCCATGGTGATCTGCTTGGCCATGACGGTGTCCTTTCTTCGTGTTCGGGTGTGCGGGGTGCGGGAGTCACCGTGGTGGCGACGGGTTCAGAGGAGGTCGGCGACCACGCGTCGCTGGAGGTCGAAGAGTTCGGGATCCTCGGGGGCGCGGGGGCGGGGCAGGTCCACCCGGTACTCGCGCACGACCCTGGCCGGACGTCCGGCCAGGACCAGCACGCGGTCCGCGAGCAGGACCGCCTCGGCGGGGCTGTGGGTGACCAGGAGGCCGACCCTGCTCTGGCGTGTCCACAGGTCCTGGAGGAGGAGTCGCAGCCTGCGGCCGGTCAGTTCGTCCAGGGCGCTGAAGGGCTCGTCCAGGAGGACGACGGCGGGGTCGATGGCGAAGGCGCGGGCCACGGCGACGCGCTGGCGCTGGCCGCCGGAGAGGACCGACGGGTATTTGTCGGCGTACTCGGCCAGCCCCACGTCCCGCAGCGCCGCGTCGGCCAGCGCGGGGTCGAGCCCGGCCGACCGCAGGGCGATCTCGACGTTGGCGCGGACGGAGAGCCAGTCCAGCAGCCGCGGCTGCTGGAACACCATCCCGAGGCGTCGCCGCGCGCCGTCGACCCCGGCGCCCGCGACCTCACCGGTGTCCGGCCGTTCCAGCCCGGCGACCATGTGCAGGAGGGTGGACTTCCCGGTACCCGAGGCACCCACGAGGGCGACCAGCTCACCGGGTTCGACCGTCAGGGAGAAGTTCTCGAAGACGTGCTCGGTCCGCCGGTCCCTCGTGCTGGTGAACGACTTTCCGACGCGCCGTAGCTCCACTGCCGTGCTCATACCGCTGCCACCTTCCGCCACCGTCCGGCCCGGTTCTCCAACCCCTGGAGGAGGCCGTACTCCAGCACGGCCATCACGACGGCGAACAGCACCGTCCAGGCCAGGACCCCGGCCACGTTCTGGGCGGCGAACTCGCCGTTGATGGCGGCTCCCACCCCGCTGGACATCCCGAAGATCTCCACGAGGACGATCACCTTCCAGGCCAGCGACAGCCCCAGCCTGGCCCCGCCGAACAGTGCCGGGGCGAGGGAGGGCAGCCACAGGTACCGCAGCCGGTCGCGGGTGGAGAAGCGGTAGACGTGCGCCATCTCCAGGAGCTGGGCGTCGGTGGCCCGCGTCCCCTGGTAGATGCTCAGGGTCAGCGCGGGGGCCGAGGAGAGGGCGACCGCCATGACCGGGTTGATGAGTGCGACGCCGAACCAGATCACGCACAGCAGGGCCCAGACCAGGCCGGGGACGGTCAGCCCGATCAGGACCGCCGGCTCGAAGAAGCGCCTGGCCAAGGGGGATCGGCCCATGGCGATCCCGACGAACACGGCGACGGCGAAGGCCAGGGCGAAGCCGAGGGCGACCCGTTGGAAGGTCACCCCCAGGTCGGTGTAGAACCCGGGGTCGGAGACCAGGCGCAGGACCTCGGCGCCGATCTGGTCCACCCCGGGCACGAGGACGCTGTCCATCGCCAGGGCCATGCCGTGCCAACCGCCGACGAGCAGCACCAGGAAGGAGGCGGCCGCGGCCGGTCCCCGCCACCGGAACGACGCCCCGCGGGCCAGGGGAGGCCCGGCGTGCCCCGTCTCGGGTGTGGCGGTCTCGGGCGCGGGTGCCCGGGTGCGCAGGCTCATCGGTCGGCTCCGAGGTCGAGGAAGATGTCCTGCTCGGGCAGGGCACTGATGATTCCCAGCTCCACCGCCTTGTCCAGTTGGGCCTGGAAGTTGTCGAAGGTGACGTTCCCCCACTCCAGCGGATAGACGTCGACCATGCGCTCGGGCAGCAGGGCGATGGCGTCCGGCTCGTCGTCGCCGATGCCGTAGAACTCGTGCAGCTCGGCCAGCAGCTCTGGCTCGTCATGGATGTGCTGGTGCACCTCGTGGCGCATTCGGTGGAGGGCCGAGGCGGTCTCGCCGTTCTCCTCGACCCAGGACCGCAGGGCGCCCTGGGCGTTGAGCACGAGGGGTTCGGACTGGCCGCTGCCCTCGCGCCACAGGTCGTCGACGGTGGCGATCTGTCGGGCCCCGCGGCCGACCAGGCGGGTGGCGTTCGGCTCGATGGTGATGATCGCCTCGACGTCGCCTCGCTCGAACAGCGCCAGGCCGTTGAGCACGGCGCCCTGGTGGATCGAGTACTCGGCCTCGAAGTCGATGCCGTTCACGGCGCTGGCCAGCTGGGTGGAGCGGTAGGCGTCGCTGTTGTTGGGCGGTGTGGCGACGGCCTTGCCGCGCAGGTCCGCGGGGGTCTGGTAGGGGCTGTTCTCGGCGACCAGCCATCGCACGTGGTTGTTCAGGCCGGAGCTGAACAACACCACGTCCGCCCCGGCTCCGGCTGATACCGCCGCGCCGACGGGTCCGAAGCTGGACACGTCCAGGGCCCCGGACAGGAGCTTGTTCTGGACGTCACCGGGGCCGGTCCCGGAGATGTACTCCAGGTCGAGTCCCTCGTCCAGGCCGAAGCGCTCGGCGATCGGGCGCAGGACGGCGCTCGCGGTGCCCTCCTCCGAGTCCTGGACCTTGGCCGCACCGGAGGACGAGGCACCGCAGGCCCCGAGGAGGGGACGGTTCCTATGGCGGCGGCGGACAGGAGGCCGGCGCGGAGCAGCGACCGGCGGTTCAGGTGGGGCATGACGGTCTCCAACGGACGGGGTGTGGGGCGGGTGCGGTGCGCGGGGTGCGGTGCGCGGGGTGCGGGGCGGACGGAGAGGGCGGGCCGGTGAGGTGGGCTAGCCCGTGCCGAGTAGTGAGCCGTAGTCGTTGCGGCCCTCGGTCAGGCCCCAGGACTTCATCCAGGCGTAGCTCTCGTGGAAGCGCTTCGCCGCGAACGGCTGGGCGTGCGTGTAGCGCACGTGCGAGCGACCGAGTTCCTCTGGGGTGAGGTCGCCCTCGACCTCGCGGACGATGTGGTGCGCCGACTCGCGCCACGGGCGTTCACGAATCAGGTCGACGGCCTGGTTCACGGCCAGGATGTAGGCGTCTCGGTGCTCTTGGCCCAGGTGGGGGCGACCACCTGCGAGCCCCGGTAGAAGTAGCTGCCGAGCAGGTGCGCCCCTCCTTCAGTGCGACGCTGAGGAAGGGCTCCATGAGCATGGCGGCCCGGGCCTGCCCGGAACGCAGCGCACGCAGCCGCAGGTGCGGTGCCCCCACGTGCCGCACGACGACCTCCTGACGGGCGAGGGTGTTGCCCAGCAGGTGCAGCGCGGTGTAGTGCGAACCGGTGAACTCGTTCACGGCGACCGGCACCCCGCCGAGGTCGTGCGGTTCGTTCAGCAGGGGGTCGAAGCTCACCAGAGCCTGCGCGACGACCGCGGGCCGGAGGTAGTCGATCCGTCCGGCGCGGCGACCGCGCTCCAGCCGGTCGATCCCGCCCCACTCGCACAGGTTGTAGACGTCGGCCCCCTCCGTCTCGTACAGGGCTTCCTTGCGCCGCGCGATCGGATCGCGCTCGGAGGGGTCGTAGGTCGTCTCGTCGGCCTCGGCGAAGCGCACCTCGAGGCCCCGTCGCGAGAACAGCCCGCGTTCGAGCGCGACGATCTCCGGGAGGTCGAACACCGGATGGTTGGGGAGATCACCAGCGTGCCGTCGGTACCCACGGGGCCCTCCAGGAAGAATCTCTACTTAACTGGTCGAAAATGACGGTATAGGTCGCGCGTCACGGCTGTCAACGGCTGTTTTCAACTGGTGGAATCAGCTTCCACTGAAAGAAAACCGCTGTTCAGTAGGGGTTTTCGCAACGGAAAGGCCCCGCGCTGACAGCGCGGGGCCGGGTGTGGAGTGGGTCTCAGCCCTCGATGAGGGCGAGCGATACGGGCAGGTCCTGGAGCTGGAGGGCGGCCTCCCGGAGCGCGGCGGCCGCGTGCTCCAGGCGTTCCCCTCCAGCCGGGCCGTCGGCCCCTGGACCTCGACCGCGGTCCGGACGCGTCCGTCGGTCATGACCGGGGCGGCGACGGCCCTGAGCCCCGTGGCGGCGGGGTCGTCGACCACCGCGAACCCCCGGAACTGCGTGGTCAGGAGTTCGCCGTACAGCACGGAGGACGCGTCAGCGTGACCGGGGAGGCGGTCCCCCCACTCCCGGGCCACGTCCTCCAGGGGCCGGGGCCCGAAGGCCAGGACCGCGAGGCCCATGGCCGAGGTCCCCAGGGGCTGACGCAGCCCGGGCTGGCCGTTGTAGCGGAACGGTTCGCTGGAGGGGGTCGTGAGCAGGACGACCATCTCCTCGGCGCGGCGGACTCCGAGACTGGAGGTCTCCCCGGTGGCGTCCACCAGCGCGCGCAACGCGTCGGCGGCCTCGGGCAGCCCGGCCGAGGACAGCGAGCGGCGGGCGAGGCGCATCAGGACCGGACCGGGAAGGAACCTCTCGCTGACCGCGTCCCGGCACAGCAGGCCTTCGGAGCACAGGGTGCGCAGCAGGCGGTGCACGGTGCTGATGTTCAGCTCGGTCGCGCCCGCGAGTTCCGTGAGGCTGAGGCCCTGGGGCGCGTCGACCACCGCGTTGAGGAGCAGCCCGGCGCGGGCCACCGAGCGCACCTCGCCCGTGCGCGGGGTCTCCGACACCGTGGCCGTCTCCTCGATGTGAATGCTCATGGGCCCACCCTCGCCTGTCCGTCCGGTCCTCAGTGGCTCCTCGCGCTCTCACACTACGCGCGAGGAGGCGTGGGCCGGGATCAGAGCGAACGAGGGCCGGGCGTGGATGCCGCGCGACCTCATGGTCGGATCAGCGACCGCCGGATCACCCGGTGAGCCACCCCGCTCGCAACGTGCCCTGTGCGTCATCCGTGGCTCCTGCGGCGTTGACCCGTGCTCAGACCAGGGTGACCACGACCTTTCCGGCGCCGCTCGCGGCCTGCTCGTGCGCCTTCGCGCGCCCCAAGAACATGAACACGATGTTCGTCTGCAGCCTGGCGCGGTGGACACCGGCATCACCGTCAACGGGGCCCACCCCGGGATCATCGCCCGGACCGGCCTGTCCCGCGACGCACGCGGATGGGAGAAGGTCCTGACCACGCAGGCGAACCGCTTTATCGGGGGCGGCCACCCTCGCAGGGCCTACGGGATTCGGCTGCTCGGGAGGGCGCCACCGTGGAAACGACGAAAGCGGGTTCCCGTGGGAACCCGCTTTCGCCTGATGTGGGCGATACAGGACTCGAACCTGTGACCCCTACCGTGTCGAGGTAGTGCTCTAGCCAACTGAGCTAATCGCCCTTATGGAAATGTGGTGCGCGTGGAGCCGGAGACGGGAATCGAACCCGTGTGCAGGGATTTGCAGTCCCTTGCCTCAACCACTCGGCCACTCCGGCATGCAAGCACGGGGGAGCCGCGTGGCACCCATGCGTGCCTTACTCCGAGCGGACGACGGGATTCGAACCCGCGACCCTCACCTTGGCAAGGTGATGCTCTACCAGCTGAGCCACGTCCGCGTGTGCCCGGGGTGTTGCCCCGAACCCGATCCGATTGTGCCACCTGGGGAGGCACAAGGCGAATCGTCTCGAGCGGACGACGGGATTCGAACCCGCGACCCTCACCTTGGCAAGGTGATGCTCTACCAGCTGAGCCACGTCCGCGCGGCGAGTGTGTCGGCGGGCCTCCGGGGCTTCCCGGTGCCGCGTCCCTCGCTGCGTTAGGAACTCTAGCGGAAGTTCCGGGGAAGTGCGAAATCGTCTTCCCCAGGGGCTTTCGCGCCCTGCCGTGGCAGGCCGGACCGGCCCGCCCCGGCGGCAGGAGCTACTTCTCCACGTGTGCGGGGGAGGACGGCATGTCGGGGCGCGGAGGGGCGGACAGGTACTGGCCGACCCGCTCGATCACCTTGTTCATCTCGTAGGCGATCAGGCCCACGTCGCTGTCGGCGTCGGACATCAGGGCCATGCAGGCGCCCTCGCCCGCGGCGGCCACGAAGAGGAAGGCCCGGTCCATCTCGATGATGCTCTGGCGGATGTTCCCGGCGGAGAACTGCTTGCTGGCCCCTCCCGCGAGACTGTGCAGCCCGGAGGCGATCGCCGAGAGGTGTTCGGCGGCGGGACGGTCGAGCCCGCTGGAGGTGGCCATGAGGAGCCCGTCCGTGGACAGGACGATGGCGTGTTGGGTGCCCGAGGCGCGGGTGAGGAGGTCGTCCAGCAGCCAGCTGAGTTCGCCGCGGGCGGTGCTCGGTGGGGTCATGTCTCTCTTCGCTGTGTCTGGTGCGGTCGTGGGCGAGGGGGCACGCGTGTACCGGCAGGGGAGGACGCTGCCACCGGTCCCGCATAAGCGTTGCCCAGATGATAGTCATTCGTAACTTATCTGTCCGGCACAAGCCATCGTTTCCGGGTGGTCCACCGTCCCGAAACGGCGGCCGTGACCTGCGTTGACACCCTGCCAAAACCCGTCGCGCCACCGGACCGGCGGCCGGTGCCGGACAGAGGCCTTGTCAGGCCCCTCCCCGGGGGTAGGGCATCGCCCGGCGGGACGGGGCGCAGAAGTGGCAGGATTCGGGGTGTCACCGGCCCGACCAGGGGCCCAGAGAACGTGTGGGGGTTGGTATGAGGGTGTGGATCGCGGGTGCCGGACACGGTCGCGGCGCCGTGCTGGACGAGAGGGACGCACTGATCCCCGTGGCCGACCACGGGATCACCGTCGGAGACGGCGTCTTCGAGACGGTGCGCGCGCAGAACGGGCGGCCGTTCGCGCTCACCCGCCACCTGAAGCGGCTGGCCCGCTCCGCTCGGGGGCTGGGCATGGACGAGCCGGACCTGGAGCTGATCGCGGACGGCGTCGCCCAGGCGGTGGCCGCCAACCCCGAGATGACCGACGCCCGGGTGCGCATCACCGTCACCGACGGGGTCGGGCCACTGGGATCGGACCGGGGTCAGGGCGAGCAGACCGCCATCGTGGCGCTGGGCCCCTTCCCCGGGATCGCCCCCTCGACGAAGGTGGCCCTGGCCCCCTGGCCCCGCAACGAGTTCGGCGCGCTCGCCGGGCTGAAGACCACGTCCTACGCGGACAACGTGCGCGCGCTCGCGTACGCGCGGGAACGGGGTGCGAGCGAGGCGGTCTTCCGCAACATCGCGGGCAACCTGTGCGAGGGCACCGGCAGCAACGTCTTCGTGGTGCTCGACGACCGGCTGGTCACCCCGCCGCTCTCGGCCGGTCCACTGGCGGGCATCACCCGTGAACTCGTCCTGGAGTGGTTCGGCGGGGACGAGGAGGACGTCCCTATGGAGCGGCTCCCCGAGATCTCCGAGGCCTTCCTGACCTCCACCGGCCGTGACGTCCAGGCGATCCTCGACATCGACGGACGCCAGGTGTCGGCGGAGCCGGGGCCGGTCACGAGGAAGGCGATGGCGGTGTTCGCGGAGCGCTCCGCGGCCGACATCGACCCGTGACGGCATGACGGAGGACGGCGCCCCGGCGCCGTCCTCTTCGTTCCCGACCCCTGGGTGCTCCCTAGGAGTGGAGGTGCTGCTGGATCTCCTCGTCGAGGTCCACGAACTGGCCCTCCTGGCCCGCCGGGACGATCTCGTAGGTGCGGTGGAGGAACTCCGCCAGCGGTGAGACCTGGGTGTCGAACTCGGCCTGGCCGAAGGGCGAGGACAGCGCGATGCTGACCGAGCGGTCGCCGCTCTCGTCCTTGGAGGGCCACACGCGGACGTCGCCCTCACCGACGGGGCGGACGATGCCCACGGTGAGGAGCTCGCGCGCGAAGATCCACTCGACGGGGTTGTCCTCGCCGGTGTGGAACGCGACGCGGATCGCGTACGGGTCGTCAGCGCTGTAGTCGAGTCGCGCGACCAGGGGAACCGCGGTGCGCTCCGGGACCACGAGTCGCAGGCCCAGCTCGGCGGTGGCAGTGGTGTCGCTACTGTTCATGTTCGCCAAACCTTTTCTCGTCCGGCCCAGAGTCCTGGGGCGCGGGCCGGTTGCCGCCTCACTCGCTCCTACGCGGCTGTCCGCGGACTATGACGTGAGTACGGGAACTTTCTTGGTCGGTGGGACCGGAGATCTCGCTGCCCGCCCAGCGGGGCCAGCGCGCCGCCTGGCGGCACCACGATCCTTCGTCACTGTAATGACCAGGGGAAACCAAAGATTTCCCCATGATGAGTGGCCCGTGTCACGCGGAGGTCGATCCGCGGTCACGAAGGGAGGGGCCACGGGGGCGGGAACTCCTACTCATTGCGGGGATCATGGCTGACCGGGGAGCCTCGTGGGAACCCGTTGACCAGCATATGTGACCTCGATCACGTGACTTCGTGCCCGCTGGGCGGGTTTGTGTGCGTCGAACACTCCCGGAGATGCGCTAGAGTTTTTCTTGTCAGGCCGACGAGGCCGGACAGAGCGGCACACAGGGGCGATTAGCTCAGTTGGCTAGAGCGCATCGTTCACACCGATGAGGTCACTGGTTCGAGTCCAGTATCGCCCACAGTGCGGAGGGGCCCGGTTCGTATCACACGAACCGGGCCCCTCTTTTTGTTTTGGTCGGGTCAAGCTCGGGCAACGTGCGCGTATGCGTCCCCGTGCGGGTTTCGGAGGTGGTGTGGTCCCGGAAAGGTCCGCACCCATTCGGGGGTCAGTCCGGGGAGCGGCGCGTCCACGGCGCGCGGCCCTGGCGGCCCTGCGCTCGCGGCGGCGCTCCAGGAGCTGTTCCCTGGTCCTCAGCGCCCACCTCTCGCCCCGGCGGGTCCACACCCGGGCGGGCCTCAGCAGCCGGTGCGCCCAGCGGAACTCGGTGCTGAGGATCAGGAGTCCGAGGAGGATCGAGGCGATCCCGGGCCCGGGGACGACCAACATGACGACCCCGGCCAGGATGACGACGGTGCCCACGGTTCCGACCAGGACGCGCCACGGGAGGTGCAGGGCCGGGTGGGTGTGCATGCGTCTGCGGAACAGGCGGAGCCGTGCGCGCAGGCGCCTCCACCGTCGTACACGGGCATGGCGAGTGGGGGATGTCTCCGGGGCCGGTGGCCCGCTCGGTGGGCTCGGTGACATGCGCTCACAGTATTCGGTCGATGCGACTGGTGCTTTCGGGTCGGGCTGGGTCGTCGTGATCGGATGTCTGCTGATTCTCACCGATCTCGCGGGTCGGATCAATGGTTCCTCCGACGGCTGTGGAGAAACCCCGGAAAACGTGATGATCCATGACAGAACCTTCCGGTGTGCACGGGTTCGTCCTCGTCAGAGGGTGGGTCGGCGGTCTCTTCGCCTCTGCGCCCACGACCAGTCGTGCGGCCGAATTCCACGACCGAATCACGACTGTTTCGCCCCTGGGCGTTGTTTCCGGCGCACCCGTCGGATCGGCCGGGCCCCTGTGGACAACCAGAAGCACCCCCTCCCGGAGCCGATAGCATCGGGGTGCGAAACACCTGCGTCCGCGCACCCACGCGGGCGGGTTCGCGTCCACGACATCGACGTAAATCCCTAGGAGTCACCGTGTCCGCCGCGTCTGAGCTGCACATCACCCTCGCCGGAACCCCGCGTGCGGTGGCGGCCACGACCACCGCGGGCCAGGCGCTGGAGGCGGACGGCAGGACCGTGATCGCCGCCCTGGTCAACGGTGAGCCCCGCGACCTCGCCCGGGAGCTCTCCGACGGCGACGTCGTCGAGCCGATCGCGATCGACTCCGAGGAGGGGCGGGCGATCCTGCGCCACTCCACCGCGCACGTCCTCGCCCAGGCCGTCCAGGAGCTCTTCCCGGAGGCCAAGCTCGGCATCGGCCCGCCCGTCGAGAACGGCTTCTACTACGACTTCGACGTCGCCGAGCCCTTCACCCCCGCCGATCTCAAGAGCATCGAGAAGAAGATGCAGCAGATCATCAAGCAGGGGCAGCGGTTCGACCGCCGCGCCGTCTCCGACGACGACGCCCGCGCCGAACTGGCCACCGAGCCGTACAAGCTGGAGCTGATCGGTCTCAAGGGCGGCGCGGCCGAGGCCGCCGAGGGCGCGTCCGCCGAGGTCGGCGCCGGTGAGCTCACGATCTACGACAACGTCCACCCGCGCACCGGCGAGCTGTGCTGGAAGGACCTGTGCCGTGGGCCGCACATCCCCACCACCAAGGTGATCCCGGCCTTCAAGCTCATGCGCACCGCCGCCGCCTACTGGCGCGGCAAGGAGACCAACCCGCAGCTCCAGCGCGTCTACGGCACCGCCTGGGAGACCAAGGACCGGCTCAAGGAGTACCTGGCCTTCCTGGAGGAGGCCGAGAAGCGGGACCACCGCAAGCTCGGCTCCGAGCTCGACCTCTTCTCCATCCCGGACGAGATCGGCTCCGGCCTGGCCGTCTTCCACCCCCGTGGCGGCATCATCCGCCGGGTGATGGAGGACTACTCCCGCAAGCGCCACGAGGAGAGCGGGTACGAGTTCGTCTACTCGCCGCACGCCACCAAGAGCGCCCTGTTCGAGAAGTCGGGGCACCTGGACTGGTACGCGGAGGGCATGTACCCCCCATGCAGCTCGACGGCGGTCAGGACTACTACCTGAAGCCGATGAACTGCCCGATGCACAACCTGATCTTCGACGCGCGCGGGCGTTCCTACCGCGAGCTGCCGCTGCGCATGTTCGAGTTCGGCACGGTGTACCGGTACGAGAAGTCCGGTGTGGTGCACGGCCTGACCCGGGCCCGGGGCTTCACCCAGGACGACGCGCACATCTACTGCACCCGTGAGCAGATGGCGGACGAGCTCGACTCGCTGCTCACCTTCGTGCTGGAGCTCCTGCGCGACTACGGCCTGGAGGACTTCTACCTGGAGCTGTCCACCAAGGACCCGGAGAAGTACGTCGGTGACGACGCCAGCTGGGAGGAGGCCACCGACACCCTGCGTCAGGCCGCCGAGAAGCAGGGGCTCGAACTGGTCCTGGACCCGGGCGGCGCCGCCTTCTACGGCCCCAAGATCTCCGTGCAGGCCAGGGACGCCATCGGCCGCACCTGGCAGATGTCCACCATCCAGCTGGACTTCAACCTGCCCGAGCGCTTCGACCTGGAGTACACCGCCGCCGACGGTTCCCGTCAGCGCCCGGTGATGATCCACCGCGCCCTGTTCGGCTCCATCGAGCGGTTCTTCGCCGTCCTGCTGGAGCACTACGCCGGAGCGTTCCCCGCGTGGCTGGCCCCGGTGCAGGCGGTGGGCATCCCCATCGCGGACGAGCACGTCCCCTACCTCCAGGAGGTCGCCGCCAAGCTGCGCGCGGAGGGGATCCGGGTCGAGGTCGACGCCAGTGACGACCGGATGCAGAAGAAGATCCGCAACGCCCAGAAGCAGAAGGTCCCCTTCATGCTGCTGGCCGGTGACGAGGACATCAGCAAGGAAGCGGTCTCCTTCCGCTACCGCGACGGCTCCCAGAACAACGGTGTGCCCGTGGACGAGGCGGTGGCGGAGATCGTCGCCGCCGTCCGCGAGCGCCGCCCGTAGGGGCCGCGCCGGGGCGTGCGCGCCCCGAGGACGAGAGGAGCGCCCGTCCCCCGTGTGGGGGCGGGCGCTCCGTCGTGGCGGGGAGGGGTCGGTCAGTCGCGCTCACGCGGGCTCTTCGCGTCCTTCGGCCCGTCCTTGAAGAGGTCCTCACGGGAGATCTGCGCGGTGGCGTCGGGGTCCGGGGTGGTCTCCTCCTCGTCGTCGCGGAACAGGTCCGCGCGCGAGATGCGGTGCGTGGCGTTGGGGTCGCTCATGGGGTACTGCTCCTTGTGCGTTGGGGTACGCCGGATTTTATCGGCCCCTTCCGACACCGACGCACCCTCGGGGGCGGCGCACACGGCCGGGCCGGGGCGCGCGGTGCGGTTCAGGAGCCGGCGGTGTCGCGCGCCCAGGCCCGGGCGGGGACCCGGCTCACCAGATCGATCAGGTAGTCCGCCGCCGCGAGGGCACGGTCGGGGTCCAGGCGCAGGGTCGCCCAGGTCAGGGCGTGGCCGCCGGTGAAGCGCACCGGGAAGGAACGCGACCGGCAGTCGGACAGCAGCCAGGAGACGGTGTCGTGGTCCAGGACCGCCTCCCGGAAGCGGTCGTCGGAGCCGACGGTGCTGAAGGCCTCCGCGAACGCCGCGCGGACCTCCTCCGGGCCGCCGCTGGCGTCGAGGGAGACGGTGCGGGCCAGGTCGCGTCGTCGGATCTCCAGGTCGGCGCCGGGACCCGGGGTGTGCACGGCCACGACGCGGTGGGTGTGCCGGGGGCTCCCGGCGCCTCGCCGCGCGTTCGACTCGGCGTGGGTGAGCTCGAACATGGTGACCAGGTGGGTGCCGCGCCGACCGGTGAGCACGTGTCGCACGCGCGGGTCGCGGCCGTGCAGGGCGGCCGGGAGGATCGCCTCCTCCAGGGGGCGCGGATGGTGCTCGGTGTAGTGCCATCCGTGTCCGCGAGCCCACCCCTGGAGCTCGGTGACCCGTTCCTTGCGAAAGTGCGCGGCCACCGTGATGGCCCCGGCCGACACCACGACGGCGACCAGGGCGATCAGGGAGAGTGCGCCTTCCATCCGGTGTCTCCTCCGGTGGGGAAAAGGTGAGGGACCGGGGGACCCGAGGCGGGCCCGCCGTGGCGGGCCGGGTCTCCGCGAGCCCGAGGTTCAGGGGCCCGCACCGGCCGTCTGGCTCCATTCTGTGCCGATGGACGGCCCTTGTCACCCCTTGGGCCGGTACTCCCGTCCGCTCGGATCCGTGCACGCTCCGTGACCGAGGCTTCCCGGTGTCCCGGAGCCACCACGGGCGGGGCCTCCGGGGCCGGGGCCGCGTACGGCCCGAACGCACGGAAACACGGTCGGGACGGGTGCCGGGAGCGGCCCCGCAGGCCCCGGGGTGCGCCGCGACCCTCACGGCCCCGCACCCTCCCGGGCGCGTGGGCGAAGGCGTGTCCGGAACCGGCCAGCGGGTTCTCCGGAGAACCAGGTTCCGGCGGCGGCCGCCACGGAGCTCAGGTGCACCGTGCGTAGTCGACGGAGAACTCCGCGTCGGACACGCTGTAGCAGACCCCGACCGACGGGGCCTCGTCCACCTCCCCGCCTCGATCGCTCCCGTGGACGACGAGGAGCCCGGTCGCCGGGGCGCCCTCGAAGCCCACGGAGAAGCGGACACCCGCGTCGTCGGCCCCCTCGGTTCGGACACGGCTGGGGGAGTACTCCCCGCCCTCGGTGAGGACGCTGAACCGTTCCTCGGAGATCCCGTACGCGTCCCCGGCCTCCGGGGCGACGACCTCGCCGTGGAGGACCAGTGCGCCGGACGGAGAGCGCTCGGGGGCGAGACCCGGATGATTGAGCCTCCGGGAGCCCCCAGGGTGAACTCGGCCCGGTGGCCCCGCCCGCCGGGGCCGCCGCTCCCGAGCACCACCACGCTGCGGCGTCCGGCATCGGTCGCGGTGTCGGTCGCTTCCGGAGGGGCCAGTCTCCGGCCCGGGGCGCCACGTCTCCGGCACCGCCCACCCCGGACATACCGATCCGCTCGGGTTCCGCTCCGCCGTGCCGCACGCCCACGACCGCGCCCGCCGTGACGACCACGGCCACCGTCAGGGCGGCGGCTCCCCGGCGCAGGACCCGGCGGTGCCGTGGCGCGCCGCCGACCACGGGACCGGTGGAGGAGCACCCGTCACGCGTGACCCGGAGGGCCACCGCCCCCGCGCCCGGCAGTCCGCGCCCGTCGCCCAGGGCACGCAGGATCTCGTGCGGGGCGGGCCGGTACCCCGGGAGGGGCTCACGGACGCGCGCACCAGTGACAGCAGTTCCGGGGGCACGCCGTCCAGGGCGGCCTCACCGCGCAACACCCGCCGCACGGCGGTCTCGGAGCTCCCCGGTCCGAAGGGGTTGCGGCCGGTCGCCGCGTACGCGGTCAGCTGGCCCCAGGCGAACACGTCCGAGGCGGCCGTGGCGGGCGCGCCCCGGAAGCGTTCGGGGGCGATCCAGCCCGGGGTGCCCATCACCCCCGCGAGCCCGGGGTGGGCGGTGCCGTCCAGGGTGCGGGCGATACCGAAGTCCAGGACCCTCGGACCGTCGGGGAGAGGATGACGTTGCTCGGCTTGAGGTCGCGGTGGACGATCCCGGCGGCGTGGATGTCGGCCAGGGCGGAGGCCATCCCGGCGGCGAGCCCGGTCAGGGCGGCGCCGCGCAGGGGACCGACCCGCTCCACCTGTTCCCTGAGCGTGGGTCCGTCCACGTACGCGGTGGCCAGCCAGGGGACCTCCGCCTGGGGATCGGCGCCCGCGAAGGCGGGGACGAACGGGCTGCGGACCCGGCTCAGAGTGGCGACCTCCCTGGCGAACCGCGACCGGAACTCGGGTTCGTCCGCCAACTCGGGGTGCACGGCCTTGACCGCGACGGGGGAACCGAACCGGGGACGCGCGAGGTAGACGGTGCCCATCCCCCGGACCCCAGCCGTCCGACCAGGCGGTGCGGGCCCAGGCGCGCGGGGTCGTGCGCGCCCAGGGGCCGCACGACCGGGCCGGGCCTACCCATCCCGCGCCTCACGCCCGAGGACACGGGCCCGGCGGCCCCCGGCGGTGGGGGGCGGCGGGGCCGGCCCGGAAGGCGGGGAGCCGACGGAGGAAGGGGGTGTCACGGTGTCGAAACCTCGGGGGTAGGGGGTCCGATGCGGCCCCATTCTCCCAGTGACGGGGTGGTCACACACGAAGGGGCTCCAGCACGGTTGACGCGCCCGGCCCCCGAAAGGTTCGGGCCCAGACGTGACGCGGCCCCGGGGACGCCGTTGTCTCCGGGGCCGCGGGTCGGGGTGGCCTACGCGGGCAGGCCGAGCTCGCGGGCGATGAGCATCTTCTGCACCTCGCTGGTGCCCTCGCCGATCTCCAGGATCTTGGCGTCCCGGTAGAAGCGGCCCACGGCGTAGTCGTTCATGAAGCCGTAGCCGCCGAAGACCTGCGTGGCGTCGCGTGCGTTGTCCATCGCCGCGTTGGAGGCGATCAGCTTCGCGATGGCCGCTTCCTTCTTGAAGGGCTCACCGGCGAGCATCCGCGAGGCCGCGTCGTAGTAGGCCAGGCGGGCGCCGTACGCGCGGGCCTCCATCTCCGCGATCTTGAACTGGATCGCCTGGTACCGGCCGATGCTGTTCCCGAACGCCTGCCGCTGGTGGGCGTAGCGCACGCTCTCGTCCACGCAGCCCTGCGCCAGGCCCACGGAGAGCGCCGCGATGGCGATGCGGCCCTCGTCCAGGATCCGCAGGAACTGGGCGTAGCCCCGGCCGCGCTCACCGACCAGGTTGGCCTCGGGAACCCGGCAGTCCTCGAAGACCAGCTCGTTGGTGTCCGAGGCGTTCCAGCCGACCTTGGAGTACTTCTGGCCCACGGAGAAGCCGGGCGTCCCGCTGGGCACGAGGATCGACGAGATCTCCGGCCGTCCGTCCTCGCGGCGGCCCGTCACGGCGGTCACGGTGACCAGTGCGGTGATGTCAGTGCCCGAGTTGGTGATGAACGACTTGGTCCCGTTGATCACCCACTCGCCGTCCTCCAAGCGGGCCGTGGTCCTGGTCGCCCCGGCGTCGGAGCCGCCGTCCGGTTCGGTCAGTCCGAAGGCGCCCAGGGCCTCGCCCGAGGTGAGCCGGGGCAGGTAGGTCTTCTTCTGCTCCTCCGTGCCGAAGCGGTGGATCGGCATCGCGCCCAGCGACACCCCGGCCTCGAGGGTGATGGCCACGGAGGAGTCCACCCGGGCCAGCTCCTCCAGGGCCAGACACAGGGCGAAGTAGTCGCCGCCCATGCCGCCGTGCTCCTCGGGGAACGGCAGCCCGAACAGGCCCATCTGGCCCATCTTGGCGACGATGTCGTACGGGAAGGCGCCCCGCTCGTAGAAGTCGCCGATCACCGGTGCGACCTCGGTCTGGGCGAAGGTCTCCACGGCGGCGCGGAGGTCGTCGTGCTCGGTCGAGAGTTCGTGGCGGTTCATCGCTGCTCCTCGGGGGTGGTCGGGGCGTCGGCCGGTTCCCCGGCCGACGCGGAGAGGGGTTCGACGGTGACCAGGACGGCGTCCATGGGCACCGACACCCCGGGGCGGACCGCCACGGAGGCGACGGTCCCGTCGACGGGTGAGGGCACGGAGTGCTCCATCTTCATCGCCTCGACCACGGCGAGCGTGGTCCCGGCAGTGACCGCCTGGCCCACCGCGACCGGGACGTCGAGCACCGTGCCGGGCATGGGGCTGCGCACCGTGCCGTCGGCGGCGGCGTCGTCCTCGCGCAGCGCGGCGGCCACGGGTTCCTCGTGCAGGCCCCAGGCGGCGCCGCCCAACCCCAGCCAGCGGTGGTCGGTGCCGGGGTCGTCGGCGCGGGCGTAGGTGACGGTGCCGGTGGAGTCGGTGACGGTGAGCCGGGTCCCGTCGGCCGAGCGGTGGGCCCGCAGGGCGACGGGGGCGTCGTCCCCGAGCCGGACCAGGTAGTGCCCGGCGGTGCCGTCCCGCCGCACCCGCACCACGGTGGCCTCGTGTCCGGGCGCGCGCAGGCGCCACGGTGTCCAGGCCGGGCCGCCCATCCGCCAGCCGTCCGGGACGGCGAACCGGTCGGGGTCAGGCGGACCCTCCAGGTCCAGCTGGTGGTCCAGGGCGGCCGCCGTGTACACGGCGGGGAGGTGGTCGGGGGCACCCGCCGGGGGTCGGTGGCGATGAGGTCGGTGCTCAGGTCGCCGGCGACCACCCGGGGGTGGCGCAGCAGGCGCCGCAGGTAGGCGGTGTTGGTCACGCAGCCCAGAAGGGTGTGGGCGGCCAGGGCCCCGTCCATCCGCCGCAGGGCTTCGCCCCGGTCCGCCCCCCAGGTGATGACCTTGGCCAGCATGGGGTCGAAGTCCGAGGTGACCGACCCGCCCTGGGCGATCCCCGAGTCCACGCGCACGTGGGGTCCGGAGGGCTCCTCCAGGAGGAGGATCGGACCGCCCGAGGGCAGGAAGCCCCGGTCGGCGTCCTCGGCGTAGACCCGGGACTCGACGGCGTGCCCGATCCACGAGACGTCCTCCTGCGCGAAGGGCAGCGCCTCCCCGTAGGCCACGCGCACCTGGAGCTCCACCAGGTCCACGCCGCGCTCGCCGCGCACGGCCACGACCTCCTCGGTGACGGGGTGCTCCACCTGAAGACGCGTGTTCATCTCCAGGAAGGAGTAGGACAGTGCGCCGTCGGGGCCGGTCTCCGCGATGAACTCCACCGTGCCCGCGCCCACGTATCCGCAGGAGCGGGCGGCGGCCACGGCGGCCTCGCCCATGGCGGAGCGCTGTTCCTCGGTGAGCAGCGGGGAGGGGGCCTCCTCCACCACCTTCTGGTGGCGGCGCTGGAGGCTGCACTCGCGCTCGCCCAGGTGCAGGACGTTGCCGTGGCCGTCGGCCAGGACCTGTACCTCGATGTGGCGCGGCCGCTGGACCAGCTTCTCCACGAGCAGGGTGGCGTCACCGAAGGAGGCCAGTGCCTCGCGGCGTGCGGCGGCCGCGTCCGCCGCGAGGGTGTCGGCGGAGCGCACCTCGCGCATGCCCTTGCCACCGCCCCCGGCGGAGGGCTTGATCAGCAGCGGGTAGCCCGTCTCCTCGGCCGCGCGCGCCAGATCGCCGTCGTCCATGGGCTGGCCGGGCTTCTCGGTGAACCCGCTCAGCACCGGTACGCCCGCGGCGGCCACGGTGTCCTTGGCGCGGATCTTGTCTCCCATGGCCTCGATCGCGGAGGCGGGCGGGCCCACGAAGACCAGCCCGGCGTCCACGCAGGCCCGGGCGAACCCGGCGTTCTCGGACAGGAACCCGTATCCGGGGTGCACTCCGGTGGCCCCGCACTCCAGGGCCAGGGCGACGATCCCCTCGGCGTCGAGGTAGTGGTCCACCCGCAGCGCCACGTCGGCGGCGAGGGTGTGCGGGGCGCCGGAGTCGGCGTCGGTGTACACGGCGGCCGGGCTGACGCCCATGCGGCGCAGGGTGCGGATGACGCGCAGCGCGATCTCGCCCCGGTTCGCGACCAGGACGCGTGTGACGCCCCCGCGCGGCGCGGTGGTGTGTGGTGTGGTGGTCAAGGGTTCCTCACATCCGGAAGACGCCGTAGCCGACCGGCTCCAGGGGCGCGTGGCGGGCGGCGGACAGGGCCATGGCGAGCACGTCGCGGGTGTCGGCGGGGTCGATGACCCCGTCGTCCCACAGACGCGCGGTGGAGTAGTACGGGCTGCCCTGTTCCTCGTACTGGTCGCGGATGGGCGCCTTGAAGGCCTCCTCGTCCTCGACCGGCCACTCCTCGCCGCGCGCCGCCATCTGGTCGCGGCGCACGGTGGACAGCACCGAGGCGGCCTGTTCCCCGCCCATCACCGAGATGCGGGCGTTGGGCCACATCCACAGGAAGCGGGGGAATAGGCACGGCCGCACATCGAGTAGTTGCCCGCGCCGAAGGACCCGCCGATCACCACGGTGAACTTGGGGACGCGGGCGCAGGCCACGGCGGTGACCATCTTCGCGCCGTGCTTGGCGATGCCGCCCGCCTCGTAGTCGCGGCCGACCATGAACCCGGAGATGTTCTGGAGGAAGACCAGCGGGATGGAGCGGCGGTCGCACAGTTCGATGAAGTGGGCGCCCTTGAGGGCCGACTCCGCGAACAGGATGCCGTTGTTGGCGACGATCCCCACCGGGTGGCCGTTGACGTGCGCGAACCCGGTGACCAGGGTGGTGCCGTACTCGGACTTGAACTCGGTGAACTCGCTGCCGTCCACGACGCGTCCGATGACCTCGCGCACGTCGTAGGGGGTGCGGGTGTCGGCGGGGACCACCCCGTAGAGCTCACCGGGGTCGAGCACGGGCGGGCGCGGGGCGCGCGTCTCCCAGGCCGGGGGTCCGTCGGGCCGAGGGTGTCGACGATCCGCCGCACCTTCGTGAGGGCGTCGGCGTCGTCGTCCGCGAGGTGGTCGGTGACGCCGGAGACGCGCGAGTGCAGGTCGCCCCCGCCCAGTTCCTCGGCGGTGACGACCTCGCCGGTGGCCGCCTTCACCAGGGGCGGGCCGCCGAGGAAGATCGTGCCCTGCTCGCGGACGATCACCGCCTCGTCGCTCATCGCCGGGACGTACGCGCCGCCCGCCGTGCACGAGCCCAGGACCGCCGCGATCTGCGGGATGCCCGCCCGGGACATGGTGGCCTGGTTGTAGAAGATCCGGCCGAAGTGCTCGCGGTCCGGGAAGACGTCGTCCTGCATGGGCAGGAAGGCCCCGCCGGAGTCGGCCAGGTAGACGCAGGGGAGGCGGTTGTGCAGCGCCACCTCCTGGGCGCGCAGGTGCTTCTTGACCGTCATCGGGTAGTAGCTGCCGCCCTTGACGGTGGCGTCGTTGGCCACCACGACGGTGGGCCGTCCGGCCACGCGGCCGATCCCGGCGATCATCCCGGCTCCGGGGGCGTCCTGGCCGTCCCGGCCGTAGAGGCCGTAGGCGGCCAGCGGGGCGATCTCCAGGAACGGGGAACCGGGGTCCAGGAGGAGGTCGACGCGGTCGCGGGGAGGAGCTTGCCGCGCTCGACGTGGCGCGCCCTGGTCTTCTCGGGGCCGCCGAGGGCCGCGGTCGCGATCCGCCCCCGCAGCTCCAGCGCGAGCGCGCGGTTCGCGGCGTCGTTGGCGGCGAACGCGGGACCGGCGGTGTCGACCGCCGAACCGAGCACAGGTGCCCTGCTCATGGTGTCCTCTCGTGGAGGGATGTTAATGCTCACTAACAGGAGTGATGTTAGTAACTACTAACATGGGTGTCCAGGGTCCGGGTGGGTCGGACCGACGCGGACGGGCGGGGAGAGGTGGTCGGATGGCGACGGCACCCCAGGGGCAGCGGCCCACGGGCGAGCGGAGAACGGCGATCCTGGGCGCGGCGGCCCGGCTCTTCGCCGCGCACGGCTACAGGGGCGTGACCATCGACGACCTCGGGCGCGCCGTCGGCACCACCGGGCCCGCGCTCTACCGGCACTTCCCGGGCAAGGAGGCGCTGCTCGGTGAGGTCCTGGTGGACGTCAGCGAACGCCTCGCCCGGCGCGGGCGCGCACTCGTCACCGGCGCGGACGGCCCCGAGCAGGCGCTGGAGGCCCTGCTGCGCGGGCACATCGAGTTCTCCCTGGAGGAACCCGACCTCATCACCGTGCACGACCGCGAGCTGGTCAACCTCACCGACGACGACCGCCGCCGCGTCCGCCGACTCCAGCGCGGCTACGTGGAGGAGTGGGTGGCCGTCCTCTCCGCGCTGCGCCCCGAGTCCCCGCGCGCCGACCTGCGGGCCTCGGTGCACGCCGTGTTCGGGCTGCTCAACTCCACTCCGCACAGCCGGGGACCGCTGTCGCGGAGCGCGATGTCCACCCTGCTCCTGCGAATGGGCTCCGCGGCGCTGCGCGCCGAGGCCCCGCCCCAAGGGTGAGTTGAGTCTCCGCGGCACATCTCTTGACCTGCCCTCGGGTAGACCCGCGCACGAGTCTCCCGGCCCCGACAGCCGGGACGCGCGCGTCTACTTCCACAAGGGGAGATCGTTCATGGTCGACAAACGACCGGAGTCCGAGCGCACCACCACCAACGCGGGAATCCCCGCGCCCAGCGACGAGCACTCTCTGAGTGTGGGCAGCGACGGCCCCATCGTCCTCCACGACGCCTACCTCGTCGAGAAGATGGCGCACTTCAACCGCGAGCGGGTGCCGGAGCGGGTCGTGCACGCCAAGGGCAGCGGTGCCTACGGCAGCTTCCAGGTGACCAACGACGTCAGCCAGTACACCTGCGCCGACCTCTTCCAGCCCGGGCGCCGGACCCCGATGCTGGCCCGTTTCTCCACGGTGGCGGGTGAGATGGGCAGCCCGGACACCTGGCGCGACCCGCGCGGGTTCGCGCTGAAGTTCTACACCCGCGAGGGCAACTTCGACATGGTCGGCAACAACACGCCGGTCTTCTTCGTCCGGGACCCCCAGAAGTTCCAGGACTTCATCCGCTCCCAGAAGCGCGACCCGCGCACCGGCCTGCGCGACAACACCATGCAGTGGGACTTCTGGTCGCTGTCCCCGGAGACCTCGCACCAGGTCACCTGGCTCATGGGCGACCGGGGCATCCCGCGGACCTGGCGCAACATGGACGGGTTCAGCTCGCACACCTACCAGTGGATCAACGCCAAGGGCCAGCGGTTCTGGGTCAAGTACCACTTCCGCACCGACCAGGGCAACGACTTCCTCACCCAGGAGGAGTCGGACCGCATCGCGGGTGAGGACGCCGACCACCACCGCCGTGACCTGTTCGAGGCGATCGAGCGCGGCGACCACCCCTCGTGGACGCTGAGCATGCAGATCATGCCGATCGACGAGGCGGCGGGCTACCGGTACAACCCCTTCGACCTCACCAAGGTGTGGCCCAAGGGCGACTACCCGCTGATCGAGGTCGGGCGGATGACCCTGGACCGCAACGCCGACAACCACTTCATCCACATCGAGCAGGCCGCCTTCGAGCCGTCCAACATGGTGCCGGGCACCGGTGCCTCCCCGGACAAGATGCTGCTGGGCCGCATGTTCTCCTACCCGGACACCCACCGTTACCGGATCGGGGTGAACTACGACGAGCTCCCGCCGAACCGGCCGCACGCGCCGGTGCGCTCCTACGGCAAGGACGGGGCGATGCGCCACTACGCCCCCGACACCGGGCAGGTCTACCACCCGAACTCCTTCGGCGGTCCCGACGCGGACCGCCAGCAGGGCGTGGAACCGGCCGGGTGGAAGGTGGAGGCCTCCGAGATGGTGCGGGAGGCCTACCGGCTGCGCGAGGACGACGACGACGTCTCGCAGCCGCGCGCGCTGATCCGGGACGTCATGGACGACGCCGCCCGGGACCGGCTGGTCTCCAACATCGTGGGCCACGTGAGCGCGGTCAACGACCTGGCCGTCCTCCAGCGCGCCCTGAAGTACTGGAGCGACATCGATCCGGAGATCGGCGCCCGGGTGGCCCGGGGGTCAACGGCGACTGACCGCCGGAGCGCGGCACGGAAGGGGGCGGGTGGCTCGGCCACCCGCCCCCTTCACTCCGTGTCCGGTCCCTACGGGAGGGCGACGCCGCCCACGGCGTCCTCCACCGGCTGGGTGACGTCACCGGTGCCCGGGGCCTCGGCCGGGAGCTGCCCGGTGACGTCGTCGGTCGCGACCGGGACCTCGTCCGTGCTGACGGGAAGGTCGTCGGTGGCGACCGGGAGGTCCAGCGCCTGCAGGGCCGCCGCCGGGTCCTCCAGCTCCATGAGCGCCTGGATCGTCTTCAGGGAGTCCTCGTCGCTGAGCAGCGCGACGGCCTGCTCGTTGGCCAGGAGCTGCTGGACCGCGGGGTCCGCGAGCAGCGCCTCGGCCTCGGGCGAGAGGGCCTCGACGCTGTCGGCGGTCTCCTCCACAGGCTGCGCGACCCCCTCCGCGGGCTGGGTGACCTCCGCGGGCTGGGCGGCGGCGCCCTCCGTGGTCTGGGCGGCCTCGTCCGCCGGGTCGGCCTGGGCCGCTCCGACGCCGACGACGGTGAGTCCCCCGGCCAGTACCGCGGCGGTGGTGATCCTGGTGAAGGCACGCATATGCGTCCTTGCCCCTCTCTGTGACACGGGTCAGCACGTTCCGTATGTGCATGACCACACATAGTCACCTAGTCTCGGGTCTGGAACGCCAAAGGTGGGTCTTGCCCCCGTGAAGTCACCGTATGCCTTTCTGGGGGAGTGCCAACGGCGGACCAAGACCCCGGAACGACTCGTGTGGGAGCGGGGGAATCGATCGCCGCGCCCGTACATTCGGCAGCGGTGAAGTGGGTACGCCCGCGATCGACGGCCCACAGACGCGCAGGCGTCCCGCCCCCGACCCGAAGAAGGAGCGGTGTACCTATGTCTCGGCCTCGAATCGTGGTGGTCGGATCGGGTTTCGGTGGTTTCCACACCATCCGTCACCTGGAGCGACGCATCCCCACGGGAGCGGCGGACATCGCCCTCGTGGCTCCGCACGACTACATGCTCTACAGCCCGCTGCTGCCGCAGGTGGCCTCCGGTCTGCTCACCCCGCAGTCGGTCGTCATGTCGGTGCACCGGCTCACCAAGCAGACCCGGCTCGTCCCCGGCCACGCCGTCGGGGTGGACACCCGCGACCGCACGGTGGTCGTGCGGCGGCCCACCGGCGAACTCGCCCCCTGCCGCTACGACCGGCTCGTGCTCGCCCCGGGGTCCATGACCAGGGAGTTCGACATTCCCGGCCTCACCGAGCACGCCTACGGCGCCAAGACCCTGGCCGAGGCGGTCCTGCTGCGCGACCACGTCCTCTCCCAGCTGGAGCTGGCCAACGACTCGCGCGACCCCGTCGAGCGGGAGGAGCGCTGCCGGTTCGTCGTGGTCGGCGGCGGTTACACCGGCGTGGAGACCGCCGCGTCGCTCATGCGGCTCTGCCAGGAGGCCGCCCAGCGCTACCCCGAGCTCCGCTCGGTGATCCGCTGGCACCTGGTCGACATCGCCCCGAAGGTGCTGCCCCAGCTGGGCGACCGGCTCGGCCGCAAGGCCGTCGACCTGCTCCGAGGCCTCGGTATCGAGGTGAAGATGAAGGTCAGCGTCCGGGAGGTGACCGCCGACAAGGTGGTGCTCACCGACGGCCGCGCCCTGCCGTGCCGCACCCTCATCTGGACGGCGGGGATCACCCCCAGCCCGCTGATGGAGACGCTCGGCAAACCGACCCAGGCCGGGAGGCTGGAGGTCGGAACCGACCTGGCCGTGCCCGGGCTGCCCGACGTGTTCGCGATCGGCGACGCCGCCGCGGTGCCCAACCTCTCGCACACGGACAGCGCCTACTGCCCGCCCACCGCCCAGTACGCGAGCAGGCAGGCCACCACGGTGGCCGAGAACGTGGTCAACTCGGTACTCGGCAGGCCACTGAAGGAGTTCCGCCATCGGGACATGGGCCTGGTCGTGGACCTGAGCGGGCGCGACGCGCTGGCCAGGATCATGCAGTTCGACCTGAGCGGGCTGCCCGCGCTGGCCGCCACGCGCGGGTACCACGTGGCCTCGGTCCCGTCCGGGACCGCGCGGGCCCGCATCGTCGCCAACTGGGGCATCCGCGCCTTCCTCGGCAGCGAGGTGTCCCGGATGGGGTTCGCGGACGACGGACGCCCGTCGTCGTTCGTGGCCAACGAGTCCGTCGACTACCTGGACGAGGGTTCCTCGCGTTCCGAGGGGGCCCGCCTGCTCGACAACGAGCGGGAGCGCTACGGCGAGGACTGATCGGCGCCGCCCCGGTCGGCGCGCAGGGTCGGCCGGGGCCGGGCGCGGTGGGGGCCCCGGTCAGGAACGCACCAGGCGGGCGATGGCCTCGGAGGCCTCGCGCACCTTCTCCTCGGCCTCGTCGCCGCCGTTGGCCACGGCGTGTGCCACGCAGTGCTTCAGGTGCTCGTCCAGCATGGACAGCGCGAAGGAGCGCAGGGCCTTGTTGACCGCGGAGGTCTGGGTGAGGATGTCGATGCAGTACTGGTCGTCCTCGACCATCCGCTGGAGGCCGCGGATCTGACCCTCGATGCGGCGGAGCCGGTTGATGTGGCTCTGCTTGTCGTTGCTGTAACCGTGGTTCGCCGCCATGCCACCGTCTCCGTGTCGTTCCTGCTCAGCTGCCATAACAATACCCCCTCAAGGTATTCAAGCGGGGAGCTTCGCGGGCTATTCCGCCCTTCCGGCCGTCGACCGGCGAGCCCATTTGTCACCAACCAGGCCGTACGAGAAGTTTCCCAGACCGCCGGGGCCGGTCGCCCCGACGGCGACGGCTCGGGGTGGTTTTGTCCTGGTTGACGCGACCTTGCCGCGAGTGGGAACGCAGCCTGCCGTGGGAGTCGAACCGCAAGCTCTATTGTCACAATGAGTAATAGGATGACGTCGAAGAGTTGCGGAGTCACAGGTGGTCACACAGACAGCGGCGACACGGGCCTCAGCCCTACGGCGGACCGGCGTGGCCATGGTCGCCTCGGTCCTGCTCGCCTCAGGGGTGGTCGCCGCCGGCGCGACCTTCAGCGCCCGGGACGCCGCCGCCCAGCCCGCCACGCCCTACGCGTCCACCGTCTGGGGACGGCTCACCCTGGACCCCGGCGTCTACGGCGGCGGGGCGGTCTCGGGGACCCTCAACGAACTGGAGGTGAGTGTCGACGGCAACCAGCAGTGGGACATCAACACCGGCCCCGGCTCCGCCATCTCCGACCACCTGACCTCCGCCACCGGCACGGCGTCGGTGAACGTGCGCAGCGAGCCCGAGACGGGCATGGCGAACACCAACGGGGCCTTCACCAACCTGGACGTCCCCCCGCCCACCACCGGCGGGGTGGCCTCGCTGGTCAACCAGGGGCCGCTCCAGCCCAGTGGCAACCACCGCCTCTTCTCCGTCTCCACCTGGAACAACCGGGTCCAGTGCGCGCCGCCCGCCGGGATCATCATCCAGGACTCGACCACCGCGCCCATGTTCCTGGGGCGGCTCGTCGACGCCCCCGCGCCCAACGCCTCCGGCACGGCCGTGACCGAACTCGACTTCCCCGGCTCCTACGGGGACGGGATCACCAACGCCCACGTCACCGTCACCATCACGCACGTGTACGAGATCGAGGACCCCTACATCGGACACGCCCGTACCGACTACACGGCGGTCGTCCAGGGGCAGGACGCCGACGGCAACCCGGTGGGCGACCAGGTGACGCTCTTCGACATGACCCTGGGTGACGTCCGGGCCGACTGCAACGCGATCGCGCCCCAGACCCCGACCGAGGAGCCCACCCCGACTCCGACGCCCACCCCCACCGAGTCCCCGAGCCCCACTCCGAGTCCGACGGAGGAGCCCAGCCCCTCACCGTCGCCGACCGAGGAGCCCAGTCCGTCTCCCACGCCGAGCCCGACCGGACCCCCGATCCCGCGCCCGACGCCCAGCCCCACGCCCAGCCCCACCGAGTCCCCGAGCCCCTCGCCGAGCCCGACGGATTTCCCGGGCCCGTTCCCCACGCCGAGCCCGACCGAGGAGCCCAGTCCGTCTCCGTCTCCGACCGGGGAGCCCACGCCGGGTCCGACGGAGGAGCCGTCTCCCACCGCGTCGCCCACTCCCACGCCCGGTCCGACCGAGGAGCCCAGTCCCTCGCCGTCGCCCGGTCCGTCCCCGTCTCCGTCTCCGATGGAGACACCGTCGCCCACGCCGACCCCCGGACCGACGGGGTCCCCGAGTCCGTCACCCTCGGAGACGCCGAGCCCGAGCGAGTCGCCCACCGATCCCGGCTACCCCGGCTACCCGGACCCGGAGCCGCCGTCGTACGAACGGCCCACGCTGCCGGTGACCGGTGCGAGCCTCGCGGCGCTCCCCTCGGTGGCCTGGCGGCGATCGGGGCCGGGATCACCGCCCTGGTGGCCTCGCGTAAACGTTCGGTCTGACCTGCGCAATCACGGGACCGGGGCCCTTGCCCCGGTCCCGTGGTCGCGCCGACCATGAGGTATGAGCGAGAGCGCCGAGCAGGACATCATGACCACCATCCGAGGCCTGATGGACGAGGAGCACACCCTCCGCTCCGCCGAGGGCGGGCTCGAACAACAGGAGCGCCGCCGGATGAAGGAGGTCGAGGAGGCGCTCGACCAGTGCTGGGACCTCCTCCGCCAGCGCCGTGCCCGCAGCGAGCACGGCCAGGACCCGGACGAGGCCCGCGTGCGCCCGGTGTCCGAGGTCGAAAACTACCGGCAGTAGTCGGGCCTGAGCGAAAACCAACCACCCCCGAGCGCGTCTGTACAAGTGATCGGAGCCGGACCCCCTGTCCGGCCCGCCTTTCTCCCTGCCCGGCACGCGCGAAGGAACGCCCCCATGTTCGCTTCACTGACCGGCCTCGGCCTCGCCTCCGCGGCGGGTCTGAACGCCTACGTTCCCCTCCTGGTCCTCGGGTTACTGGCCCGGTACACCGAGTTCATCCCGCTGACCCCAGCCTGGGCCTGGCTGGCGCACCCCGTCACCCTGGTCATCCTCGGTGTGCTGCTCGCCGTCGAGTTCGTGGCTGACAAGGTGCCCGCCCTGGACACTGTCAACGACGTGCTCCAGACGGCGGTCCGCCCCACCTCGGGCGGGATCACCTTCGGCGCCGGGGCCTCGGCGGTGCGGCTCTCCGAGATCACCGAGATCTCCGGTGAGGCCTCGGGCATGTCCGTCGTCGCTGGCGGCGTGGGCTGGGGAGCGGTGATCGTCGGCGTGCTCGTGGCGCTGTTCTTCCACGTGGCCAAGGCCCTGGCCCGCGTGGTGGTCAACACCCTCACGTTCGGCATCGGCGCCCCGGTCGTCTCCGTCCTGGAGGACGTCACCAGCTTCCTCGCTGCGGTGCTGGCGATCCTGCTGCCCGTGCTCATCGTCGTCGTCTTCCCGCTGATGCTGGTGCTCGGCGTCTGGGTCGTACGCAAGGGCCGCCGGGTGCGGGCGGAGCGCAGGGCCGAGCGCGAGACCCGACACGGTGGCCCGGGTGCGGGGGTCCCCCTCCCGGCTTCCACCCCGGCCCCCACGGTCCTCCTCGCGGCCCCCACCCGGGTCCCCGGCCCGGGCCCCAGCCAGGCTTCCACGGTCCGCCTCCCGCCCCCGGCCGGGACCCCTCCGGGCCTTCCGCCGGGTCCCTACCCCGGCCCCCAGCAGTGGACCGGACACGGCGGCCCGCCCCGGCGGTGACACCCGCCCCCGCCAGCGCGGACGGCGGCGAGGTGGCACAGAACTCCTACCGGGATCGGGTCGCGGGGTCGTACAGTGCTCCCAATGGCTGAGACGAATTCCCCGAACCCGAACACCCACCACATCGTCTGGGACTGGAACGGCACCCTCCTGGACGACAACCACGCCAACCTCGCCGCCGTGAACGCGGTGTGCGCCCAGTTCGGCCGTGAGCCGGTCGAGATGGAGCACTGGCGCACGGTCTTCCGCCGCCCCCTCATCCCCTGCTACGAGGAACTCCTCGGCCGGAGCCTCTCCGCGAGCGAGTGGGAGCGCGTCGAGAAGACCTACGACAGCAGCTACCAGGAGTACCTGCACACCTGTGAGCTGGCCGCGGGCGTCCCCGACGTCCTCCACCAGTGGGCCGGGACCGGTCGGACCCAGTCCCTGCTGTCGATGGCCACCCACGAGCACCTGGTGCCGCTGATCACCGAACGCGGCCTGAACGACCACTTCACGCGGGTCGACGGACGCAGGTTCGACACCGAGCACGACTCCAAGGCCGAACACCTGGTGCACCACCTGGAGCAGCAGGGACTGGACCCGTCGCGGGTCGTGCTCATCGGTGACATCGACGACGACGCCCGCGCGGCCCGTGAGGCCGGTGCCCGGTCCGTCCTGGTCGCCAGCGGCCTGATGGCCCGCGAGCGTCTGGAGGCCACCGGCGCGCTCGTCGTGGACACGCCCACGGACGCGGTCGCGGCCCTGCGCCAGGCGAGCTGACCCGCACCACCCCCCGGTCGCGGTCAACGTGGCCCGCCCACCCGACGAACCCGTTCCGGAGGTGGGCGGACCACATCCGTACGCCCCCTCGGTGACCTGCGGAGTTCCGCGTCGGCCCCGAGCCTCCGTTAGGCCGGGCCGCCCCGTGACGTCGAAGATGGTGTGCTGTTAGATGTGTCTCACAGCAACACACAGCGACGCGATTGGGAAGGCCTGCAATGACGGAGAGCAGCGTGCCCCGTGTGCTCTGGGAGCCCGGTGAGGACCGGATCGAGTCCTCCAACATCGTCGCGTTCGCCCGGTGGGCCGAGCGCGAGCAGGGGGTCAGGGCCTTCGGTGACGGCGGCTCCACCGACGCCTCGGACTTCGACTACGACGCCCTGTGGCGCTGGTCGGTCACCGACGTCGACGGGTTCTGGGCCTCGGTCTGGGAGTACTTCGGGGTCCGCTCCGCCACCCCGTACGAGCGGGTTCTGGCCGACCGGAGCATGCCGGGCGCCCGGTGGTTCCCCGGCGCCACGCTCAACTACGCCGAGCACGTCTTCGAGGGCCGCGACCCCGGTGCGACCGCCATCCGGCACGCCACCGAGCTCCGCGCGCTGGACTCCTGGTCCTGGGGCGAACTGCGCGAACGCACCGCCGTGATCGCCGCCGGGCTCCGTGAGCTCGGGGTGGGGAGGGGCGACCGGGTCGCGGCCTACCTGCCCAACCTGCCCGAGACCGCCGCCGCGTTCTACGCCGTGGCCTCCCTCGGCGCGATCTGGTCCTCCTGCTCTCCCGACTTCGGCGTGCGCAGCGTCATCGACCGCTTCGCCCAGATCGAACCCAAGGTCCTGCTCGCCGTGGACGGGTACCGCTACGGAGGCAGGGACTTCGACCGGCGCCCGGTCGTGGAGGAACTGCGCGCCGCGCTCCCGACCGTCGAGCACACCGTCCTCCTCGACTACCTCACCCCCGGGGCGACCCTCGACGGCACCCTGCCGTGGGACAGGTTCACCGAGAGTGGCGCGGGAGCCGAGCTCACCTTCACGCCGGTCCCGTTCGACCATCCCCTGTGGGTCCTGTACTCCTCGGGCACCACCGGTCTGCCCAAGGCGATCGTCCAGGGCCACGGGGGCATCCTCCTCGAACAGCTCAAGAACCTGAACCTGCACCTGGACGCCCAGGAGCACGACCGCGTCCTCTGGTTCACCACCACCGGCTGGATGATGTGGAACTTCCTGGTCAGCGTGCTGCTGACCCGGGCCTCCATCGTCCTGTACGACGGCAGCCCCGCCCACCCGACGCCCGGGGCCGGGGCCGGTACGCCCACCACTCCCGACCTGGGATCCCTGTGGGACCTGGCAGCCGAGGCCGGGGTGACGGTCTTCGGCACCAGCGCGGGCTACCTCTCCTCCTGCATGAAGGAGGGCGTGCACCCCACGCGGGGCCGGGACCTCTCCGCCCTCAAGGCGATCGGCTCCACCGGATCCCCGCTCAGCCCCGAGGCGTTCACCTGGGTGTACGAGGAGTTCGGTGACGACCTGTGGCTCTTCTCCACCAGCGGCGGCACCGACGTCTGCAGCTGCCTGGTGGGCGGGACCCCCACCCTGCCCGTGTACGAGGGCGAGATCCAGTCACGCGGGCTCGGCATGGCCGTGGCCTCCTGGGACCCGGACGGCAAGGAGCTGATCGGTGAGGTCGGTGAACTCGTGGTCACCGAGCCCGCCCCGTCCATGCCGGTGTTCCTGTGGGGCGACGCCGACGGCGAACGGCTCAGGGACAGCTACTTCTCCGTCTACCCGGGCATCTGGCGGCACGGGGACTGGATCGAGATCACCGACCGGGGCACCGCGATCATCTACGGCCGCTCGGACTCCACCATCAACCGGGGCGGCGTCCGGATGGGCACCAGCGAGATCTACCGCGCCGTCCTGGCCCTGGACGACGTGGTGGACGCTCTGGTCGTGGACGTCCCCCAGCAGGACGGATCCTCCCGCATCGAACTCTTCACGGTGCTGCGCGAGGGCGCCGACCTTGAGGGCGACCTGCCCAAGGAGATCGCCCGCCGCATCCGCACGGACTGCTCACCCCGGCACGTGCCCGACCGGGTCCGCGTGATCGGGTCGGTGCCGCGCACCCTGTCCGGCAAGGTGCTGGAGGTTCCGGTCAAGCGCATCCTCATGGGGGAGGACCCCGCGAAGGTGGCCAGCCGCGACTCGCTGGCCAACCCGGAGGCGCTGGACCACTTCAGCGAGCTGGTGGGCGACTGAGCCCGGTGGGCGGCGCCCTGCGCCGTCCAGGGGGCCGGGCCCGTGGGGACGTCCACGGGCCCGGCCCGGGCCCGTGGCCAGGAGTGGCCGTCGCTCGCCGCCGGACAGAGCCGGGCGTAGCCTGACAACGTGCCACAGAACCGATCCGACCGCTCCCCGTCCGCCAGCACGCCCTCCCCGGACCGGCGCCGCATCGACGGCATCGACGCCGCGCGGGCGCTCGCGGTCTTCGGGATGTTCGCCGTCCACCTCGGGGTCGTCTCCTTCGGCCTGCTGCCCGAGGAACAGGGGTGGGAGCTGCACAGCCTCGTGCGCGGCAACTCCTCCGCCCTCTTCGCCTTCCTCGCCGGGGTCTCGCTGGCCCTGATGACCGGGCGCACCAGACCCGTCGAGGGCGACTCCCTGCGCCAGGCGGTCGTCCGCATCCTGGCCCGCGCCCTGCTGATCGGGCTGCTCGGCTTGGTCCTGGACGCCTTCGCCGTGCCGGTGGCGATCATCCTCACCTACTACGCCGGGTTCTTCGTGCTGGCCCTGCCGCTGCTCCGGGCGCGCGCGGGCGTGCTGTGGGCGTCGGCGGGCGTCCTGGCGCTGCTGGGCCCGGTCGTGTCCTTCCTGCTGCGCCAGGAGTACTTCCCGGGGGCCCGCGCACCGGCGCGGTCACGTCGTTGACCGAGTTCCTTCTGACGGGCTACTACCCGGCGATCACCTTCATGGTCTTCGTGATCGCGGGCATGGCGGTGGGCCGCACCGACCTCACCTCCTCCGTGGTGCGGGTCCGGATGGCGGTCGGCGGCGCCGTCGCGGCGGCGTCGGGCTACCTGGGCTCCTGGTTCCTGCTGTACCCGCTGGGCGGTCTGGACCGGCTGACCGAGGCGGAGAACCCCTTCCTCGAAGGTCGCCCGCTGAGCTCACTCGACCCCGCGTACGCCGAGGACCTGCGGTACGTCACGACGGACCACGCCCACAGCATCAGCGGCCAGGTGCCCACCGACTCCTGGTGGTGGCTGGCGGTGAACACCCCGCACACCGGGACCTCCTTCGAGATCCTGGAGGCGGTGGGCCAGGCCCTGGTGGTGCTGGTCGTGTGCATGCTGCTCGCGGAGCGCCTGCCCCGCCTGCTGTACCCGCTGACCTCCGTGGGCCGGATGCCCCTGACCGTCTACTCGGGGCACATCCTGGTCCTGGCGGTGATCGTGGCCCTGCACCCGGAGGGCTCCGCCGGGGGCCCCTGGTACCTGGAGCTGTTCGTCCTCGGCTCGCTGGTCTTCGCGAGCCTGTGGCGCTGGGCCGTGGGCCGGGGGCCGTTCGAGACCGGCCTGGGCGCCTTCGCGGACGCCGCGGTCGGTTTCGTGGAGGGCGGACGGTCCGACCGGGGCGACCTCGGGGGCCGGGGGCCGGCTGAGGGATGGGACGGCGCGAAGGCGGTCCCACCGCTCAGGCGCGGTCCTCGGGCCTGGTGATGTGCGCGGAGGTGCGGTCCCGGTGCGCGAGGGTGTCCGTGGTCGTGCGCGTGTTCTGCCGGATGAGGCGGCGGGCGTCGTCGGCGGCCGACCGCGCCACCGCGGGGCTCGCCACGGGACGCGCCGACAGCTCGGTGTCCTCGGGCAGGCCGATGTCCATGGGCAGCCCGGCCCTGCTGATCACCCGCAGCTGCGCCGACTCCTGTGACTGTGAGGGGCGGATGTCACCGTCCGGGGTCTTCCACGCGGACAACCGGTGCGCGAACCAGGGCGCGCCCCGGAAGTCCGGGCCGCTCTCCCAGGCCACCCCGTCGGGGCGGTGGGCCAGCGCGTGCTGGAGGTCGGCCAGGGTCCACCCGGCGGAGAAGAACCGGGCGCTCTCGTTCCTGAGGTCGGCGAAGTCCACGCCCCGCAGGGAGGCGTCCTCCCGACGCAGAAGCTCGCAGGCGTCGTGCACCGCGTGCGGGGTGTGCCGGGGCCGGTGCAGGGGGTCGGCCTCGGGTCTGCGCAGCAGGGAGTCGTCGATGGTCACGATCACCTCGCCCCGGCGGTTGTCCCAGATGCTCACGTCCTCGCGTGCCCACCCCTGCGACTCGGCCAGCGCCGTGGCCATCCTGCGCAGGTCGACCTGCCTGTCGTCACTGCTGATCCGGAACTCCGCCATGTCTCCAGAGTAGGTGAGGAGTCGGGGCGAGCCCTCCGCGCCCGCCCCCGGTCCCGCCGTGCGGGTCCGGTCCGGAGACGGCCTGCACCGGTCTAGACCGGAGGCGGGTGCAGCGCGTCGTCCCACCCGGCCGAAACCTCGTTTTTCGGGCTTTCCCTGCCCAGGGTTGGAGGAAAGGACGACCATGGAGGCCATCCCGCCTTGGAGTCTTCTCCAACCTTCGGGGCGCGTACCCGACGGGGACTGACGCCGGACCGGCCCGGGGTTATGGTGACTGCCTGACGGCGGGGGACACCCACCCCCGTGTCGAGGACACGCCGTTCGCGCAGGCAGCAGCGGGCGGCCCCACCTGAACCGACGAGCTGTAGGTGCCCGTGCCCCACACCGCATCCGTGCCCGAGGCGACGACCGACCGAGCGCTCCGGGCCTACCTGCACGGTCTTCCGGGGGTCGACGAGGTCGGCGCCCGAGCCCGCGCCCAGGACCTGTCCACCCGGTCGATCAAGACCACCGCCAAGGCCCGGGCCATCGACCTGGCCGTCTCCATGGTGGACCTGACCACCCTGGAGGGCGCCGACACGCCCGGCAAGGTCCGGGCCCTGTGCGCCAAGGCGGCCCTGCCCGACCCGACCGACCGCACCGTGCCGCACGTGGGCGCGGTCTGCGTCTACCCCGACATGGTCGCGGTCGCCGTGGAGGCCCTGCGCGGCACCGGGATCGGTGTGGCCTCCGTGGCCACAGCCTTCCCCGCCGGACGCGCCCCCATGGAGGTCAAGCTGGCCGACACCCGGCGCGCTGTCGCGGACGGCGCCAGCGAGATCGACATGGTCATCGACCGCGGGGCCTTCCTCTCAGGCGACTACCTGAAGGTCCACGAGGAGATCGTCGCGGTCAAGGAGGCCTGCGGCGACGCCCACCTGAAGGTCATCCTGGAGACCGGGGAACTGGTCACCCTCGACAACGTCCGCCGCGCCTCCCACCTGGCCATGCGCGCGGGCGGGGACTTCGTCAAGACCTCCACCGGCAAGGTGTCCCCGGCCGCCACCCTCCCGGTCACCCTGGTCATGCTGGAGGCCGTGCGCGACCACCACGCCGCCACCGGCCGCCGCGTCGGCGTCAAGCCCGCGGGCGGCATCCGCACCACCAAGGACGCCCTCCGCAACCTGGTCCTGGTCAACGAGACCGCCGGACCGGAGTGGCTGACCCCCGACCTGTTCCGCATCGGCGCCTCCAGCCTCCTGAACGACCTGCTCATGCAGCGCACCAGGCTGTCCACCGGCACCTACCCGGGCCCCGACTACTACACGCAGGACTGAGCCGTGATCTTCGAGTACGCGCCCGCACCGGAGTCCCGCTCCGTCGTCAGCCTGCGCGAGACCTACGACCTGTTCGTCGACGGCGAGTTCACCCCGGCCCAGAGCGGTGAGTACCTCACCACGCTCAACCCGGCCGACGAGGAGGAGCTCGCCCGGGTGGCCGTGGCAGGGGAGGCCGACGTCGACCGCGCCGTCGCCGCCGCCCGCCGCGCCCACGACACCGTGTGGGGCCGCATGAGCGGCGCCGAGCGCGGCAAGTACCTGTTCCGCATCGCCCGGATCATCCAGGAGCGCTCGCGCGAACTGGCCGTCCTGGAGACGATGGACAACGGCAAGCCCATCAAGGAGACCCGCGACGTCGACCTCCCGCTGGTCGCCGCGCACTTCTTCTACTACGCGGGCTGGGCCGACAAGCTCGCCCACGCCGGTCTGGGCCCCGACCCCCGTCCCCTCGGCGTGGCCGCCCAGGTCATCCCGTGGAACTTCCCGCTGCTCATGCTGGCGTGGAAGGTCGCCCCGGCCCTGGCCACCGGCAACACCGTGGTGCTCAAACCCGCCGAGACCACCCCGCTCAGCGCGCTGGTCTTCGCGGAGATCTGCCAGGAGGCCGACCTTCCCCCGGTGTCGTCAACATCCTGACCGGCGCCGGTGACACCGGCCGGGCCCTGGTCGAGCACCCGGGCACCGACAAGGTCGCCTTCACCGGCTCCACCGAGGTCGGTCGCCAGATCGCCCGCGCCGTGGCCGGGACCAACAAGCGCGTCACCCTGGAGCTGGGCGGCAAGGGCGCCAACATCGTCTACGACGACGCCGCCGTCGACCAGGCCGTGGAGGGCGTGGTCACCGGCATCTTCTTCAACCAGGGCCACGTGTGCTGCGCGGGTTCGCGCCTCCTCCTCCAGGAGTCCGTCGCCGAGGAGTTCCTGCCCCGGCTCAGGGAACGGATCGCCAAGCTGCGGCTGGGCGATCCGCTGGACAAGAACACCGACATCGGGGCCATCAACTCCGCCGCCCAGCTGGACCGGGTCCGTGAGCTCACCGCCACCGCCGACGAGGAGAACGTCGAGCGCTGGTCCCCCGCCTGCGACCTGCCCGAGCGCGGCTACTGGTTCGCGCCCACCGTGCTCACCGGGGTCACCCAGGCGCACCGGGTGGCCCGCGAGGAGATCTTCGGCC
Source organism: Nocardiopsis eucommiae (assembly GCA_018388625.1). GTDB lineage: Bacteria > Actinomycetota > Actinomycetes > Streptosporangiales > Streptosporangiaceae > Nocardiopsis > Nocardiopsis eucommiae. The sequence continues at coordinate 1,861,769 of CP074402.1, forward strand.
CGGTGCTGTCGGTCCTGACCTTCCGCACCCCGGAGGAGGCCGTGGCCAAGGCCAACAACACCCCCTACGGGCTGTCCGCCGGAGTGTGGACCGAGAAGGGCTCACGCATGCTCTGGACCGCCGAGCGCCTGCGCGCCGGCGTGATCTGGTCCAACACGTTCAACAAGTTCGACCCGACCAGCCCCTTCGGCGGCTACAAGGAGTCGGGATACGGCCGCGAGGGCGGCCGCCACGGTTTGGAGGCCTACCTTGGCTGAGCGGCGCGGCAGCAGGAAGAAGAGCAGGGGCACCGAGGCGGACACCCCCGTCCCGGCGCGGCTCGCGGTCCGCAAGACCTACAAGCTCTACCTGGGCGGGGCCTTCCCCGCTCGGAGTCCGGCAGGAGTTACCCCGTGACCTCAGCCGACGGCACCCACCTCGCCAACGCCTCCCGGGCCTCCCGCAAGGACGCGCGCGACGCCGTCGTCGCGGCACGCAAGGCCTTCGGCGGCTGGTCCGGGCGCACCGCCTACAACCGGGGCCAGATCCTGTACCGGGTCGCTGAGGTCATGGAGGGGCGCCGCGAACAGTTCGCCGCCCGCCTCGTGGAGGCCGGGGGAGTGACACCGGCCGAGGCGGAACGCACCGTGTCCGCCGCTGTGGACCGCTGGGTGTACTACGCGGGCTGGACCGACAAGTACGTCCAGGTGCTCGGCGGGTCCAACCCCGTCGCGGGCCCCTTCCACAACCACTCGGCGCCCGAACCCACCGGCGTGGTCGCGGTGTTCGCGCCCCAGGACGCCCCGCTGCTCGGCCTGACCTCGGTGCTCGCCCCGGTGATCGCGACCGGCAACACCGCCGTGGTGGTCACCTCCGAGGCCGCGCCGCTGGCCGCGATCGAGCTGGCCGAGGTGCTGGCCACCTCCGACCTGCCCGGCGGCGTGGTCAACCTGCTCACCGGCGGCGCGGGCGAGATCGGCCCGCACCTGGCCTCGCACGCCGACGTCAACGCCCTGGACCTCACCGGGGCCGGGGAACACGCGGTGGAGTTCGAGAGGGCGGCCGCGACCACCCTCACGCGCGTGCTGCGTCCCGGCCCGGAGGCCACCGGCGGGGAGGACGCCTGGATCGGCGTCGACCCCGGGACCTCCCGGTTGACCCCCTTCCTGGAGACCAAGACGGTCTGGCATCCGGTCGGAGTGTAAGACTGACGGTCCGGCCCGCTCCCACCTTCCGGGGGCGGGCACGGTCCGACAGCCGAGTGGAGGAACGGTGTCAGCGAACACCCCCGAGCAGGCCGAGCCCCGAACCAGCGAGTCGAACACCCCCGAACCGGTGCGCGTCCCCGGGCTGCGTCTGGTGCGCCTGGACCGCACCACCCCCGAGGTGGCCCTGCTGCGCGAGGTCCTGCCCCGCCAACGGGTCGCCCCCGAACAGCGCCGGTTCATCGACGAGGCGGTGCACACCCTGCCCCGCGCCGACGACGACCCCGCACGGCACCCGTTCGCGATCGTCCTCAACGACGGTCCCCTGACCGACCGGAGCTCCGCCCAGGCCGCCTGCGTCGGCTTCGGGGTCATCGACCGGGTCGGTCGGCTCCGCGACCTGGTCGACGACCCGGAGCACGCCGTGCAGCTGCGCGCCTTCTACGTCCCGCTCGAACACCAGGGGAAGGGCATCGGCCGCGCCGCCTGCTCCGCGCCGCTGCTCGACCTCCTGGTGGCGGCGATCGCGCCCGGGGCCACCCAGATCGCGCTGTGCGTCAACGACGGCAACGACCTGGGAGAGCGGACCTACCGCTCGGCCGGGTTCCTTCCCAACGGCCGACGCCACGACGCCGGGGAGCACGGCATGCAGAGCGTGTTCACCCGACCGGTCGAGACCGGCTCCCACCCCGTGCCGCAGCTGCCGGAACACCGATGACGCGCTGGCGGGGTTCGCGCAGGAGGGCGGCGGGGCGCTGGGGCGCCGACCAGGTCCGCCTGGTGCGGCTGGACACCGGGACGGCCGAGGCCGCCCTGCTCCGGGAGGCCGCCCTCGGCCACCACCTGCCGCCCGAACAGCTGCGCTTCACCGGGCTGCCCGCGCGGACCCTGCCGGACGCCGACGGCGACCCGGAACGCTTCCCGTACGCGATCGTCGCCCTGGAGGGGCCGGTCACCGGCCCCGACCGGGCCGAGGAGGCCTGTGCGGGGTTCGGGGTCCTGGACCGGGTCCTGCGATCGGAACTGGTCGACGCGCCGGAACGCGCGGTGCTGCTGCGCGCCTACTACGTCACGCCACAATGGCAGGGCCGGGGCGTCGGCCGGGCCTCGTGCTCCGCACCCCTGCTCGACGCGCTGGCCCACGAGGTCGCTCCGCACGCGGAGGAGATCGTGCTCTGCGTCAACCGCGCCAACCAGGCGGCGCAGCGCGTCTACAAGGCCTCGGGTTTCGACTTCACCGGCACGGTCGTCCCCGGAGGCGCGGGCCCCCAGGAAGTGATGTCGCGCCCCTGGAGACCGGAACCCACCCCGAACCGCACCAGCGGTACCGACGAACGGAGAATCCCCAGTGACTCGCACACCCCAGGCCGCCGCCGAGGAGGCCGCGACCGAGCTGCGTTCGCGCACCGGTGTGGACAACTACGACGTGGCCCTGGTGATGGGGTCGGGGTGGGCGCCCGCCGCCGACCTGCTCGGTGACTCCAAGCACGAGTTCCCCACCTCCGAACTGCCGGGCTTCCTCCCCCGGCGGTGGAGGGCCACAGCGGGACGCTCCGCAGCATCGTGGACGGCGACCGCCACACGCTCGCCTTCCTCGGCCGCACGCATCTGTACGAGGGCCACGGCACCGACGCGGTCGTGCACAACGTCCGCACGGCGGTCGCGGCGGGCGCGAGGACCATCGTGCTGACCAACGCTGCGGGCGGCATCAACCCCGACTACGCCGTGGGTTCACCGGTGCTCATCGCGGACCACCTGAACATGACCGCGCGCTCCCCGCTGACCGGCGCGACCTTCGTCGACCTCACGGAGACCTACACCGCCGAGCTGCGCGCGGTGGCGCGCGAGGTCGACCCGGACCTGCCCGAGGGCGTGTACGCGGCCATGCCCGGGCCGCACTTCGAGACCCCCGCCGAGATCCGCATGCTCCGGGCCATGGGCGCCGACCTGGTCGGTATGTCCACGGTCCTGGAGGCCATCGCCGCCCGTGAGGCCGGGGCCCGCGTGCTGGGGATGTCCCTGGTCACCAACATCGCCGCCGGGCTGGAGGGGGCCAACCTCGACCACGAGGACGTCCTCGCCACCGGACGCGACTCCGCCGCCACCGTGGGCCGTCTGCTCGCGGACATCGTCAAGAGGTTCTAGGCCCCAGTCCCGCTCCGCCCCGGCCCCGTCGGGCGCCCATCACCCAGACAGGAGATCCCCATGACCGACTCCGCCCTCCTCGTCCAGGCCAGGGACTGGCTCGACCAGGACCCCGACCCCGAGACCCGGGGGAACTGGGCGCGCTGCTGGCCCGGGTCGAGGTGGGTGACGGGGAGGCCCTGACCGACCTCGCCGACCGGTTCGCCGCGCGGCTGGAGTTCGGCACGGCCGGGCTGCGCGGCGCTCTGGGGCGGGGCCCAACCGGATGAACTGTGTGGTGGTCATGCGCGCGGCGGCCGGGATCGCGGGCTGGCTCGGTGCGGAACCCCGACACGTGGTCATCGGTCACGACGCACGACACCGGTCGGCGGACTTCGCCCGGGACAGCGCCGCCGTCCTCACCGGGGCCGGGCACAGGGTCACCGTGCTGTCGGGTCCGCTGCCGACGCCCGTGCTGGCCTACACGCTGCGCCGTCTGGGCGCTGACGCGGGGATCGTGGTGACCGCCAGCCACAACCCGCCCCAGGACAACGGGTACAAGGTGTACATCGGCGGGTCCGGCGACGACGCGGGCAGCCAGATCGTCTCCCCGGTGGACGCCGAGATCTCCGCCGCCATCGACGCGGTCGGGCCGGTCGGCGCGCTGCCGCTGGGCCGGGACTGGGAGGTGCTGGGCGACGACGCGGTGTCGGCCTACCTGGACGCGGTGACCGCACTGGTCCCGGACGGCCCCCGGGATCTCTCGGTGGTCTACACGCCCCTGCACGGCGTGGGCGGCCGGGTGCTGGTGGAGGCGGTGCGCAGGGCCGGTTTCGCGGCTCCCGAGGTGGTCGCCGAGCAGTTCGAGCCGGATCCGGACTTCCCGACGGTCGCCTTCCCCAACCCGGAGGAGCCGGGGGCGATGGACCTGGCCCTGGCGGCGGGGGAGGCGCACGGGGCGGACCTGGTGGTGGCCAACGACCCCGACGCCGACCGGCTGGCCCTCGCGGTGCCCGGTTACGGCCTCCTGACGGGGAACGAGGTCGGCGGCCTGCTCGCCGAGTACGTGCTCGACCACACCGGAGGGTCCGACCGGGTGGTGGCCACCTCGATCGTCTCCTCCAGCCTGCTCGGCGCCGTCGCCCGGGACCGGGGCGTGCACTACGAGGAGACGCTGACCGGGTTCAAGTGGCTGGCCCGCGCGGGCGCGCCCGGTCAGCGCAGGGTGTTCTCCTACGAGGAGGCCCTGGGCTACTGCGTGGGCGGGGACGACGGCCGACCGGTGGCCGACAAGGACGGTGTGAGCGCGGCGCTCGTGGCGCTCGCACTGGCGGCCGAGGCGAAGAGCCGGGGCCGTACCCTGGTGGACCTCCTCGACGACCAGGCCCGGCGGTACGGTCTGCACCTGAGCGACCAGCTGTCGGTTCGGGTACGGGACCTCTCCGAGATCACCGCGGCGATGCGGCGGTTGCGCGCCGAACCGCCCGCCGCGTTCGGCCCCTGAAGGTGTCGGGGGTCGTGGACTTCGTCGACGGGCACGAGGGTCTGCCGCCGACGGACGCCGTGCGTTTCGAGCTCGGTGGGACGCGGGGGCGGGTGACGCTGCGTCCCTCGGGCACCGAGCCCAAACTGAAGGCCTACGCCGAGGTGGTGTCGGAGGTCGACGGCGACATCGCCGCCAGCCGCGCGCGCGGCTCGGCACTGCTGTCCGAGCTGATGGCGGCGGTCGCCGTGGTGGTCAGGGGATGATCCGGGGCCGGGGCGGGGTCACTCGCTCCCTTCGGAGGGTTCCACGACCGGCCGGTGCACGACCTCGTCGATGACGGTGAGCGTCTGGGTGGACGTCACACCGGGGAGTGACTGGAGTCGGCTCAGGATGAGGTCGCGCAGCTGGTTGGTGTTGGCGACGCGGACCAGCAGCACGATGTCCGCCGACCCCACCACGTACCAGCAGTACTCGATCTCGGGGTAGGACGAGAGGATCTCCCGGTTGGCCCGCCAGTCGGGCTGGCTGCCCGAGATGAGTACCAGCGCGGTGACGCCGAGCCCCATCTTGGAGTGGTCGGTCACCACGGAGTAGCCGCGGATGACCCCTTCGTCGGTGAGGCGCTTGATCCGGTTGTATGCCGTGGCTCGGGAGACGTTGGCCAGCGCGGCGATCTCGGTGATGCCGGTCCGGGCGTCCTTGGCGAGCGCGCTCAGAATGGTCTGGTCGGTCGTGTCCGGCCGCCGGCCGTTCCTGTGCTGTTCGCCCATGGCCATGTGCGTGCTCCTCGTGTGCTCTTGTCGCAGGGCTCTGCTCCGTGCTGTCGTCATTGACAGGAAGCCGGGAAAAGCCGGTCGGAGAGATGACGGACGCGCGTTCCGTGGTGCTCGGGTCGGGGTGGGGGTTTCGGGGGATTCGTGCGTACGGACCTCTGGTGGGATCCGCCAAACGGGGGAGTGGCGGAGGAGTTCCGACTGTACTCATGGTTGACGCACGGAGTAGGTCGAGGGTTTCCCTGACTGAGCAGTAACTACACGCGAACCAGCAGAATCCGCCAGAAATTCTTGTCTTGACGCCCATTCTCCGCATATTTGTCGTGACTGTCCGGGCATACGACGACTCCCTGTGTGTGGCCTCCGGGGGTCCTCGGGTGGGGTGGAAGCTGGGTGGTGTTGATGGTGATTCGTGATGTTTGGCACTGCGTGTCGTTTTCCCTCGTTCGAGGGGGTGAATCCTGGACGTATGCGAACCAAACCAGGCCTCACGTTCCTGATCGTATCGACTGTACGGTCGTATCTAGCGAAACTGTCCAGTTGTACGGAGAATCAAAGGCAGACCGTGACCACCCCGAGCCCGGGTCGCGCCACCACGCGAGCGGGGCCACGTTGGGAGCCGCTCGACATGCCAACCCCAGAGCCCACGGGCCAGGGCGCCACCACCGTGGAGCACCTGAGCCCCGCACTGACCCGCGAGCTGTACCGCGCGATGCGTACGGCGCGTGACCTGGACACCGAGGCCATCGCCCTCCAGCGCCAGGGCGTCTTCCCCGCCTACGTCTCCGTCCGGGGACAGGAGGCCGCCCAGGTGGGCAGCGCCAGCGCGCTCGACCCCACCCGCGACTTCGTCTTCCCCACCTACCGCGAGATGGCCTCCGCCCTCGCCTACGGGGTCGAGATGGTCGGCTACATGGCCACCCACCGCGCCCTGTGGCACGGGGGCCTCTACGACGTGATGGAGTCCCGCTTCGGCGCGATCAACGCGGTGGTCGGCGGTCCCGTGCCGCACGCCGTGGGCTGGGCGGTCGGTGAGCGGCTCCGGGGCGGTGACGGCGTCGCCATGGCCTACTTCGGTGACGGCGCCAGCTCCGAGGGCGACGTGCACGAGTCCATGAACTTCGCGGGCGTGTTCACGGCCCCCGTCGTCTTCCTCTGCCAGAACAACCAGTGGGCCCTGTCGGTGCCCAACGAACGCCAGGTGGCGGGAGGCTCCGTCGCCGCGCGTGCCGAGGGCTACGGCATGGCCGGGGTCCTCGTCGACGGAAACGACGTCGGCGCCGTGTACTCGGCCACGGCGGAGGCGGTCGAGCGTGCCCGTGCGGGCGGCGGTCCCACGGTCATCGAGGCGCTCACCTACCGCGTCGAACCCCACTCCACCTCCGACGACCCGGGCCGCTACCGGGACCAGGCGGAGGCCGAGCGCTGGCGCGGACGCGACCCCCTCGAGCTGCTGCGCGCGGCGATGATCGAGGCCGGACACGCCGACGCGACCGACCTCGCCACCGTGGACGCCGAGGCCGCGAAGCGCGCCGAGGAGATCCGCGACGGGGTCGCGGAGGCCCCCGAGCCCGACGGCTCCGCGTTGTTCACCCACGTCTTCCGGGAGACCACCGAGGAGCTGGCCCGGCAGCACCGCACCTGGCAGGAAGAGGTCGAGCTGTGACCGAGCTGATCGAACACACCGACACGCCGGTCGTGACCCGGACGGTCGAGCTGTCCATGCAGCAGGCCATCAACCGGGCCCTGCGCGTGCTGCTGGAGGAGGACCCGGAGGTCCTGGTCTTCGGTGAGGACGTCGGAGCCCTGGGCGGTGTCTTCCGTGTCACGGACGGTCTCCAGAAGGAGTTCGGTGACCAGCGCGTCTTCGACACTCCGCTGGCGGAGTCGGCCATCATGGGCATGGCGGTCGGCCTGGCGATGAACGGCTGGCGGCCGGTCCCCGAGCTCCAGTTCGACGGCTTCGCGTATCCGGCCGTCGACCAGATCGTCAACCAGGTGGCGCGCATGAACTACCGCACCCGTGGCGCCGCCCCCATGCCGATCACCCTGCGCCTGCCGTCCTTCGGCGGCATCCAGGCCCCCGAGCACCACGGCGAGAGCCTGGAGGCGCTCTTCGCGCACACCCCCGGGCTCAAGGTCGTGGCCCCCTCCGACCCGGGTGAGGCCTACAGCCTGCTGCTCCAGTCCGTGCGTTCCGACGACCCGGTCGTGTTCATGGAGCCCAAGGCCCGCTACTGGGACCGTCGTCCGGTCCGCTTGAGCGAGCCCACCGACCCCATCGGCACCAGCCGGATCGTGCGTCCCGGAACCCACGCCACCCTCGTCGCCTGGGGCGCGATGGTGCACCGCTGCCTCCAGGTGGCCGAGCTGGCCGCCGAGGACGGAGTGGACCTGGAGGTCCTGGACCTGCGCTGGCTCAAGCCCATCGACGCCGCGGGGCTGGCCGCCTCGGTGGCCCGCACCAAGCGGGCCGTGGTCGTCCACGAGGCTCCGCTCACCGCCGGTCTCGGCGCGGAGGTGGCCGCGCTCGTCACCGAGAACTGCTTCCGTGAGCTCGCCGCCCCGGTCCAGCGCGTCACCGGATTCGACGTGCCCTACCCGGCCGGGCCGTTGGAGTCCCAGTACCTGCCGACGATCGACCGCGTGCTGCTCGCGGTCCAGCGAACCCTGGAGTACTAGCCCCCATGCCCGAAGAGAACATCACCTTCACCCTCCCCGACCTGGGTGAGGGCCTGGTCGAGGCGACCGTCCTGGAGTGGCAGGTCGCGGTCGGGGATACGATCGGCCGCAACGACCCGCTGGTCGAGGTCGAGACCACCAAGTCCGCCGTCGTCATCCCCTCGCCCAAGGCGGGGCGCGTGGTGGAACTGCACGCGGAGGAGGAGCAGGTGGTCCCGGTCGGGGACGCCCTGGTGACCTTCGCGGTGGAGGTCGAGGAAAAGGCGCCGCAGGCCGGGATCGTGGGACGTGTTCCCGAGGAGGACGCCACACCGCGGCGCCGGGTCCGGCTCAGGCCACCGACGAACTGACGCCGTTCCGGCGAGGGCCCGTTCGGATGTCGACACGAACAGAGCGATGATTCCGGTCATTCTGTTTATAGGAACATCTGAATGGGCCCTCGTTCGCTTCCAGCAAATCCCAACCCGGCACGAGAACGGAAAAGAATCATGAACGCGAATCTCGTCGGAGGCGTGACAATGCGTTATGCGGATTTGCCTCCGCAGGCGCCCGGCGATCACCTCCCGGTGCTTCTGCTGCACGGTTTCGGCACCAACTTCGAGATGAATTGGAGCGCCGCCGGATGGCCGCGCGCGCTCGACGCCGAGGGTCGCCGGGTGATCGGCCCCGACCTGCGCGGTCACGGGGCCAGCGACAAGCCCACCGACAGCGGGCTCTACCTGCCCGAACACTTCGTCAACGACCTCCTGGGGCTGCTCGACGACCTGGGCGTGGAGCGCGTCGACGTCGTCGGCTACTCCATGGGCTCCCGGCTCGCCTGGGAGCTCGCGCTCACCGCCCCCGAGCGGGTGCGGAGGGCGGTCCTGGGCGGGTTCGGTCCGGGCGACGCGCTGGCGGGCGTGGACGCCGCCGACCCGGGTGCGGGGGACACCCCTTCGACCACGTGTACCGGACCGTCGCCGCGCTTCCGGGGAACGACACCGAGGCGCTCGCGGCCTGCGTCCGGGGCCAGGCCGCCCGCCCCTTCCAGGAGGAACCCCGTCCCGTCGGGGTCCCGATGCTCCTGGTCTCCGGTGCCAGGGACACCGTCGCGGAGGGCGCCGCCGGGCTCGCGGAGCGTTGCGGCGGGTCGTTCGTGGAGATCCCCGGGCGCGACCACGCCAACGCGGTCTCCTCGCGGGTCTTCAAGCAGGCGGCGGTGGGGTTCCTGGACGACTGAGTCCGTGCGTGTCCGAGTGGGTCAGTCCGGTCTAGACCGGGTGGGGTCGCACGGGGCTCCGACGGGGCGGTGTGACCACAGGTGAAGGTCACGACACGCGCGGTCGCACCGCCGGATTCCTCGGGGGAACCGGAGGTCAAAAACGGCGATTAGGCCGGAGGTTGCCCGGATCCGGTGTGCTCTTGGTAACTTCCCGGTAAGGCCCCGTTTCACTCTGCTCTCGCCTTCATAACAACTCCGTCCGTTGGTTAGAAGTACATTCGGCCAGCGGATATCGTCCGGCTGCAGAACTCAGGTCGGTCCCGCGCGGAATGCGGTCCGCTGAGAGGGCGAAGGGGAGACTTTCTAGTGAAGCGCAGCAACGCAGCCAAGTTCGCGGCGGTCGCCGCCGCGGGCGTGCTCGCACTCACCGCGTGCGACAACGCGGCCGACAACGGTGGTGGCGACGGTGGCGGCGACGGAGAGGTCTCCTCCGACCTCAAGGTCGGCCTGGCCTACGACGTGGGTGGTCGCGGTGACCGCTCCTTCAACGACTCCGCCTACCGCGGCCTGGAGCAGGCCGCCGAGGAACTGGGCGTCGAGACCAACGACTTCGAGCCCGCCGACGGCGAGGCCGAGTCCGCCAAGGAGGAGCGCCTGGCCACCATGGCGGAGGAGGGCTACGACGTCATCATCGCCGTGGGCTTCGCCTACGACGCCTCCGTCCAGGCCGTCGCCACCGAGTACCCCGAGGTCGACTTCGCGATCGTCGACTCCGAGATCGAGGACATCGACAACGTCACCAGCCTCGTCTTCGCCGAGGAGCAGGCCTCCTTCCTCGCCGGTGCCGCCGCCGCGCTGACCACCGAAGAGGACCACGTCGGCTTCGTCGGCGGTGTCGAGACCCCGCTGATCCGCAAGTTCGAGGCGGGCTACGTCGCGGGCGTCGCGCACGTCGACGAGGACATCGAGGTGGAGATCAACTACCTCAGCCAGCCGCCGGACTTCGCCGGCTTCAACGACCCCGCCCAGGGCCGTGAGGCCGCCCAGGCCCAGTACGACCGCGGCGCGGACGTCATCTACCATGCCGCCGGCGCCTCCGGCAACGGCATCCTCCAGTCCGCCGTGGACAACGACTTCACCTTCATCGGCGTCGACAGCGACCAGTACGAGAACGCCGAGGAGGAGCAGAAGCCGTACGTCCTGACCTCCGCCATCAAGCAGGTCGACGTGTCGGTCTTCGAGTTCATCCGCTCCGCCACCGAGGGCGACGTCGAGGCCGGGATCAAGCGCTTCGACCTCAGCGAGGGCGGCGTGGACTACACGCAGACCAACGAAGAGGCGATCGCCCCCGTCCAGGACGAGCTCGACGAGCTCAAGCAGCAGATCATCGACGGTGAGATCGAGGTTCCCAGCCAGCCGTAACGGCTCCGGGACACTCCACGGAGCGGGCACCGGGCCCGCACCGTGACACGAAGGAACACGGAGCCGGAGGGGCCAGCCCCTTCGGCTCCGCCCGGTAGCCGCACCGCGACGAAGGCGTCCCGGCCGTGGCCGATCCCAGGCCCGTCCGCGCCCCGCCGCACATTCCCACAGAGGAGTCTGATGAGCAGCACGCCATCGGGCGGCGGGTCGAACGAACCCGCCGCCGTTGAGCTGCGCGGGATCACGAAGCGTTTTCCCGGCGTCGTGGCCAACCACGACATCGACATCACCGTGGCTCCCGGTACCGTGCACGCCATCGTCGGCGAGAACGGGGCGGGCAAGTCCACGCTGATGAAGACCCTGTACGGCATGCACCGGCCGGACGAGGGCACCATCCACATCCGTGGCCAGGAGGTGCGCTTCCACTCGCCCTCCGACGCCATCAGGCACGGCATCGGCATGGTCCACCAGCACTTCATGCTGGCCGACAACCTCACCGTCCTGGAGAACGTGGTCCTGGGTGCCGAGCGCAGGCACGGCATCGGCCGGAAGGCCCGGGCCCGCATCCAGGAGCTGTCCGCCCAGTACGGGCTCGGCGTCGACCCCGACCGCCTCATGGAGGACCTGGGCGTCGGCGACCGCCAGCGCGTGGAGATCCTCAAGGTCCTCTACCGGGGCGCCCGGACCATCATCCTGGACGAGCCCACCGCCGTGCTGGTGCCGCAGGAGGTCGACGAACTCTTCGACAACCTGCGCGTGCTCAAGCGCGAGGGCCTGACGGTCATCTTCATCTCGCACAAGCTCGACGAGGTCCTGTCGGTCGCGGACGACATCACGGTGATCCGTCGCGGCACGACGGTGGCCACCGCCGACCCGCGCACGACCACGGCCCGCCAGCTCGCCACGCTCATGGTCGGCGGCGAACTGCCCGTGCCCGAGCTGCGCGAGTCCACCGTCACCGACAAGGTCGTGCTCGCCCTGGCCGGGGTCACCCTGCTCTCGGCCGAGGGACGGCCCGTCGTCGACGACGTCACCCTGGACATCCGCGAGGGCGAGATCGTCGGCATCGCCGGGGTCGAGGGCAACGGCCAGTCCGAGCTCATCGAGGCCATCATGGGGATGCGCCGGGCCAGCTCCGGCACCATCACCCTCGAAGAGCACGACATCACCCACTGGTCCACGCTGCGCATCCGCGAGGCCGGGGTCGGCTACATCCCCGAGGACCGCCACCGGCACGGTGTCCTGCTGGACTCCCCGCTCTGGGAGAACCGCGTCCTCGGCCACCAGACCCGCGCACCCAGCGTCAACGGCCCCTGGATCAACCGGCCCGGAGCCCGCGCCGACTCCGAGCGGATCGTCGCCGAGTACGACGTCCGTACCCCCAACATCGACGTCGTCGCCGACGCGCTGTCCGGGGGCAACCAGCAGAAGTTCATCATCGGCCGGGAGATGAGCGGGAACCCCCGGTTCCTGGTCGCCGCCCACCCGACCCGAGGCGTCGACGTCGGCGCGCAGTCGGCCATCTGGGAGCAGCTGCGCGAGGCCCGCGCCGCCGGGCTGGCCGTGCTGCTGATCTCCGCCGACCTCGACGAGCTCATCGGCATGTCCGACACACTCCACGTCATCCTGCGCGGCCGCCTGGTCGCGGAGGCCGACCCGACCAGCGTCACCCCCGAGCAGCTCGGCTCCGCCATGACCGGCGCCGGACTGGACGGCGCGGGCGCGCACACGGAAGGTGACAGCGGTGCTGAGGGCACCCACAGCAACGAGAGCGAGGACGGCGCATGAGTGACCCCGTACGCCGGACCGTCGCGACACCGGTCGTGATCCTCCTGGCGGTCCTCCTGGGCGGCGGGGCCACCGTCGTCCTGGACCTGTTCCTGCTGTGGTGGGCCGCGCTCATCATCGGCGTCGTCCTCGCCTTCTCCCTCGTGGCCGTCCTGGCCCCGATGACCCCCGACCGGAACCGGGTGGGCTCCGACGGGACCAAGGAGGAGGGCACACCCTCCACCGGATCCTCGTCGTCCCGATGGCCCTGGTGCTCTCGGTCGCGGGCGGCCTGGTCGCCGCATGGATGTTCGACCTCTCGCTGATCGATTCCGTCGCCGCCGCGCTGGGCGCCGTGGTCGGCTCGCTGCTCGCGTTCGTGCTCTTCCACCGCCTCTCCGCGATGATGGCGCTGTCCTTCGCCGCCGTGCTGACGGCGGGCGTGATCGCGATCGGCGTCACCGCCGCGGTCCTGTACTTCAGCGGCATCGCGCCGCTGCCCACCTTCGAGCGGATGCTGGAGTACGGCACCCGGCCCAACAGCCTGGTGCAGATCATCAACGACAGCACCACGTACTACCTGGCCGCCGTGGCCGTGGCGATCGGCTTCAAGATGAAGCTGTTCAACATCGGCGTGGACGGCCAGTACCGGCTCGCCGCGCTGCTGGCGGCCGCTGTCGGCGGCTACCTGGTGCTGCCCCCGGTGCTCAGCCAGTTCGTCGTCATCCTCACCGCCGTCGTGGTCGGCGGCGTGTGGGCGGGCATCGCGGGCTACCTCAAGGTGGCCCGGGGCGTGTCCGAGGTGATCTCCACGATCATGCTCAACGCGATCGCCACCGGCATCACCGCCTACCTGCTGAGCGAGGGCCGCCTCGCGGTCGAGATCAGCACCAACAACATCGGCACCCCGCCGATCCCCGAGTCCGGCTGGGTCCCCGGCATCCCGGCGACCTTCCTCGGCTCGGACCGGGAGATCTACGGTCTGATCCTGCTGTCCGTCGCGGTGGGCATCGGGTACTGGATCATGCTCAACCGCACACGGTTCGGCTTCGAACTGCGGGCCACCGGCCAGTCGCAGTCGGCGGCCGAGGCCAGCGGTGTGAACGTGCGGAAGATGGTCTTCCTGTCCATGCTCTTCTCGGGCATGGTCGCCGGTCTGGTGGGTCTGCCGCAGCTGCTCGGCAACTCCCACTACTACGCCCTGGACTTCCCGACGGGGATCGGCTTCATCGGCATCGCGATCGCGCTGCTGGGACGCAACCACCCCGTGGGCATCGTCTTCGCCTCCCTGTTCTGGGCCTTCCTGACCCAGGCGGCGGGCATCCTGCCCTTCGACGGCATCCCGCAGGAGATCGCCGTCATCGCCCAGGCCACGATCGTCCTCACGGTCGTCGTGGTCTACGAGGTCGTGCACCGCTGGGGCCGCCGCTACCAGCAGCAGCAGATCGGCAGGCAGCTCGGCCGCACGACCGAGTCCACCCCGGAGCCCGCCGCCGTGTCCGACGGCGGCGCCTCCGACGGTCCCGTCACCGACGGCACCGACGACAAGCGCGGCGGGGAGGCACAGTGAGCCAGGAACTCAACGTGATGGAGCCGGTGAACAGGGCGTCCCGGCCCCGGGGTGGTCGCGCTGGCGCGGCCTCACCCTGCTCATGGCGGTCTTCGTGTCGCTGGCGGGCCTGCGGGTCATCACCGGCCAGGACATGCTGACCGACGCGGGCACCGTCCGCACCACGCTGACCTTCGCGGTCCCGATCGGTCTGGCCGCCCTCGGCGGTCTGTGGGCCGAGCGCGCGGGCATCATCAACATCGGTCTCGAAGGCATGATGATCTTCGGGACGTGGTTCGGCGCCTACTTCGCGTGGAGCTTCAACGACCCGTGGATCGGCCTGCTGGCCGGAACCCTGGGCGGCATGCTCGGCGGCCTGGTCCACGCGGTGGCCACCGTGACCTTCGCGGTGGACCACATCGTGTCCGGTGTGGCGATCAACATCCTCGCCCTGGGCGCCATGCGCTACCTGTCGATCCTGGTCTACTCCGACATCCCCGGAGCCGGCGCGGCCCAGTCCCCGTCCGCCCCGTCGTTCCCGACCCTGAACCTGCCGTGGTTGCCGGAGGCGCTCGCGCCGGTCGCGCAGAGCGGCATCTTCCTGGTCAGCGACCTGGCGGCGCTGGTCATCGGCCTCACCACCCGCATGTCGGCGCTGACCCTCATCGCCATCCTGCTGGTCCCGATCAGCTACCTGGTGCTGTGGAAGACCACCTTCGGCCTGCGGCTGCGCTCGGTCGGTGAGAACCCCGACGCCGCCGAGTCCCTCGGTGTGCCGGTGTACACGCTCAAGTACGTCGCCGTGGTCATCTCCGGTGGTCTGGCCGGTATGGGCGGCGTGTTCCTCGCGATCGTCGCCTCCCAGATCTACCAGGAGGGGCAGACCGGCGGCCGGGGCTACATCGGTCTGGCCGCGATGATCTTCGGCAACTGGCGCCCCGGCGGTCTGGCCATGGGCGCCACCCTGTTCGGCTACACCGACGCGCTCCAGCTGCGCGGGGGCGGAGCGGCCATCCACGCACTGCTGCTGCTCCTGGCCGTGGTCCTGCTCGTGGTGGCCGTGTGGCAGGTGCGCAAGGACCGCAAGGGCATCGCCGTGGCGGGTGTCCTCGCCGCGATCGTCCTGCTCTTCTGGTACTTCAGCACCGACTCGCTGCCGCGTGAGCTGGCGACCTACAGCCCGCACATCGCGACGCTGCTGGTGCTCTCGCTGGCCTCGCAACGGCTGCGGGCACCCGCCGGGATCGGAAAACAGTGGAGGGCGAGCAGGTCATGACCGCACGGGAAGTGGACTGGGAGGCCCTGCGCGAGGCCGCCCGGGAGGCCATGGGCCACGCCTACGCGCCGTACTCGAAGTACCCGGTGGGCGCGGCGGCGCTGGTCGACGACGGCCGGGTGGTGAGCGGCTGCAACGTGGAGAACGCCTCCTACGGTGTGGGCCTGTGCGCCGAGTGCGGGCTCGTCAGCGCCCTGCACGCCTCCGGTGGCGGCCGACTGGTCGCCTTCGCCTGCGTGGACGGCCAGGGGCGGACCCTGATGCCGTGCGGGCGCTGTCGCCAGCTCCTGTACGAACACGGCGGGCCGGACCTGCTGGTGGACACGCCCGAGGGCATCCTGCCCATGGAACGCGTGCTGCCCCAGGCCTTCGGACCGCACAACCTCGCCTGACCGGCGGAGCACCAACGGTCGTCTCCCCGGCCGCCGACCCACGGCGGCCGGGGAGACGTCTTTGCGCACCACCTCTTCACGACACGGAAGGAACATGACATGGACGTCATCGAGATCATCCGCGCCAAACGAGACGGGGGACGCCTGACCCCGGAACAGATCGACTGGGTGATCGGGGCCTACACCGGTGGCGAGGTGGCCGAGGAGCAGATGGCGGCGCTGGCGATGGCGATCTTCCTGCGCGGCATGGACCGCGCGGAGGTGAGCCGCTGGACCGAGGCGATGCTCTCCTCGGGTGACCGCCTGGACTTCACCGACCTGGACCGGCCCACCACGGACAAGCACTCCACCGGAGGAGTGGGCGACAAGATCACCCTTCCGCTCACCCCCACCGTGGCGGCCTGCGGGGCGGCCGTCCCGCAGCTGTCCGGGCGCGGGCTCGGGCACACCGGCGGCACCCTCGACAAGCTGGAGTCCATCCCCGGGTGGCGGGCGTCGCTGTCCACCGACGAGATGCGGCGGGTCATCACCGACACCGGCGGGGTGATCTGCGCGGCCGGAAGCGGACTGGCACCCGCCGACCGCAGGCTGTACGCCCTGCGCGACGTCACCGGCACGGTGGAGTCCATCCCGCTGATCGCCGCCTCCATCATGAGCAAGAAGCTCGCGGAGGGCACGGCCGCGCTGGTGCTGGACGTCAAGGTGGGTTCGGGCGCGTTCATGAAGGACGCCGACTCCGCCCGCGAGCTGGCCCGGACGATGGTGGACATCGGCAACGACCACGGTGTCCGCACGGTCGCCCTGCTCACCGACATGGCCACGCCCCTGGGCCGCCAGGTCGGCAACGCGCTGGAGGTCGCGGAGTCGGTGGAGGTGCTCTCGGGCGGCGGCCCCGCCGACGTCGTGGAGCTCACGGTGGCGCTGGCCCGCGAGATGCTCCTCGCGGCGGGCATGACGCCCGGGGAGAACGGGGTGAAGGACCCCGCCGACGCGCTGCGCGACGGCAGCGCGCTGGAGTCCTGGAAGGCGCTGGTGCGCGCCCAGGGCGGGGACCCGGACGCGGCGCTGCCGGTGGCGGCCGAACGCCGTACGGTCCTGGCTCCGACCAGCGGTGTGGTCACGCGGCTGGACGCCTACCAGGTGGGCCTGGCCGCGTGGCGTCTGGGCGCGGGCCGGGCCCGCAAGGAGGACGCGGTCTCGTTCGGCGCGGGGGTCACCCTGCACGCCAAGCCGGGCGAGGAGGTCTCGGCGGGTGAACCGCTGTTCACCCTGCACGCGGACGAGCCCGAACGCTTCGACCGCGCCGCCCGGGCGCTGGAGGGCGCCCTCGACATCGGCGGCGCGGCCGAGCGGACGGCGAACCCCTGGTCATCGACCGGGTCTCCTGACCCCTAGTTGGGCATCGGCGGCATCATCTGCTGCGGGGCGGCGTCCGGCACCAGCAGGAACGCGGCGGCGGCGACGAGGACGAACAGGAAACCGACCACCGTCGTCGCCGTGGCGGACCAGCGCGCCCACGGGCTGGTTCCCCGGTTGAGCAGGGCCAGGGCCAGGGTGGAGGCGAGCACGGTGAGCAGTGACACCGCGCCGCCCATCCACAGCTGGGCCTCGATGGAGCGGATCTGGCCGCCCTCGATGGGCTGGCCACCGAGCATGATCATGCTGGTGAGGAGCTCCAGCAGTTGGCTGGAGAAGATGGTGACGGCGAGCAGGGCCAGGCCCACGATGCTCAGGGTCTCGCTGGAGAAGGCGCCGCCGGGGCGGGGCTCGGTCTCGGTGACCTCGAACTCGTGGTCGTCGGCGGCCTCCTCCTCGGCGGCCTCACCCTCCGGGGCGTCGGGCTCGGCGGTGCGCGCCGTGCCGGAGGCGTCGGCGGGGTACCCCGGCTCGAACTTCGGCTGCGGCGAGCCCCGCCGGTGCTCGTGGTGTTCTCGGGCTTGTCGTTGTCTTCCGGTGCGGTACTCACGCGGCCAACGTACCCGCGTATCGGGATAAGCGGGACCTAAGAATCACCTGCTCAGGCAAGGGATACCGCCAATTTCCGGTCAGGCGGCGGAGGTCGGTGCGGTCAGTAGCACGTACGACAGCACGGTCAGTACGACGAACAGGAGCCCGACCAGCACGGTGGCGGCGGAGAGGGCGCGCACCCACGGGCTGGTCTCCGGTCCGGAGCGGAACAGCGCGGCGGCCGAGCACAGGACGGCCAGCGCCGAGAACAGTCCGGCGCCGGTGAGCTCACCCTGGACCGCCGGGCCGAGGGTGCCCTCGGCGCCGATGAGGGTCTGCGTGTTGAAGATCCCGATCAGCTGGGTGGACAGCAGGGTGGTGGCCAGCATGAGGAGCCCGGTCACGCTGAGGGTCCCGGGACCGAACAGGGGAGCGCGGCGCGGCGCGTGCTGGCCCTCCAGGAACGCCTCGGAGGCGG
This sequence comes from Nocardiopsis eucommiae, assembly GCA_018388625.1. Taxonomy (GTDB): domain Bacteria; phylum Actinomycetota; class Actinomycetes; order Streptosporangiales; family Streptosporangiaceae; genus Nocardiopsis; species Nocardiopsis eucommiae. The sequence continues at coordinate 1,880,050 of CP074402.1, forward strand.
GTGAGGACACCGCGGCGGCGGGGGTCTCGGGGGTGGGCTCGGACCCGGGCGTCTCGGTGGACTCGTCGGGGGAGGTGGGGGACGTGGTGTCTTCTGAGGAGGTACTCACGCGCGCCAAAATACCCCGCGTCCGTCCCGTTTCGCGGCACCGTAACCGGTTGACTGCGGCCGGTTCCGGCCATTTCGCCCGAGGTCGTCGTTCAGGGAAAAACAATCACGGGTGCTTGTTCTTTTCTGTGTCCGGTGTCACCCTCTTTCCCATGACCGCTACAGCAGCCCCCTCCCTGTGGATCGGGAACGCCTCGGGCTTCTACGGTGACCGCCTCGCCGCCGTCCACGAGATGCTCACCGAAGGCCCCGTCGACGTGCTCACCGGCGACTACCTGGCCGAACTCACGATGGCCATCCTCGGTCGCGACCAGCTGGCCGACCCGAGCAGGGTTACGCCCGCACCTTCCTGCGGCAGATGCGTGCGTGCCTGGCCACCGTCATGGAACGCCGGGTCCGCGTGGTCACCAACGCGGGCGGCCTCAACCCCCGGGGCCTGGCCGACCGCCTCACCGAACTGGCGGAGGGTCTCGGCTTCGAGCCCCGTATCGCCTGCGTCACCGGGGACGACCTGCTGCACCGGGCCGAGGAACTCGACCTCGGCACCCCCTCACAGCCAACGCCTACCTGGGCGCCTTCGGGATCGCCCGGTGCCTGGACGCCGGGGCGGACATCGTCGTCACCGGCCGCGTCACCGACGCCTCCCTGGCGGTGGGCCCCGCCATCTCCCACTTCGGCTGGACCCGGGACGACCTCGACGCCCTCGCCGGAGCGACCGCCGCGGGACACGTCATCGAGTGCGGAGCCCAGGCCACGGGCGGCAACTACGCCCTGCCGCGCGAGCTCGCCGGACGCGACCTGGACCACCCCGGGTTCCCGATCGCGGAGATCTCCGCCGACGGCACCTCGGTGATCACCAAGCACCCGGGTTCCGGCGGCGCGGTCACCGTGGGCACCGTCACCGCGCAACTCGTCTACGAGATCCGGGGCGCCCGCTACCCCGGCCCCGACGTCACCACCCGCCTGGACACCGTCCGGCTCGACCAGGAGGCCGAGGACCGGGTACGGATCAGCGGGGTCACCGGGGAGGCCCCGCCGCCCGAGCTCAGGGTCGGCCTCACCGGGATCAGCGGCTTCCGCAACGAGGTCGAGTTCCTCGTCACCGGACTGGACGCGGAGGACAAGGCCGCCCGGGCCGAGCGCCAGATGCGCGCCGCACTGGCCAGGGGCGGCCCCGCCGACCTCCGGTTCGCGTTCGTTCCGGCCCGCGATCCCCACGGTGACACCCAGGACGACGCCACCGCCCGGCTGCGCGTGGTCGCCCGCGACCACGACCCCGCCGTCATCGGGCGCCGCTTCGGTGCCGCCGCGGTGGAACTGGCGCTCGCCAGCTACGCCGGGTTCCACATCACCGCGCCGCCCCGCGACGCCCGCCCGGACGGGGTCACCGTCTCCCACGCGCTGGTCCCGGCGGCCGAGGTCGAGCACACCGTCATCACCCCGGACGGGGAGCGGGAACACGTCCCGCACCCCGAGCGCACCAGAGCACTCACGGAGGTCCCCGAACCCCCGCTCCCCGAACCCCTGCCCGAGGGGCCGACCCGCGTCGCCCCCTGGGCCTGGTACTGGGCGCGCGCAGCGGCGACAAGGGCGCTGACGCCAACGTGGGCGTGTGGGCCACCTCCGACGAGGGCTGGCGCTGGCTGGCCCACACCCTCACCGCCGACACCCTGCGCGAGCTCCTGCCCGAGACCGCCGACCTCCGGGTCACCCGCCACCTGCTGCCCCGACTACGGGCCGCCAACTTCTGGATCGAGGGGATCCTCGCCACCGGCTCCGCCCGCCGCGAGGGACTGGACCCCCAGGCCAAGGGGCTCGGTGAGTGGCTGCGCGCCCGCCGTCTGCCCGTCCCCGCGTCCCTGCTGCCCGAGACCCCGCTGCCCCAGACCCCGCGACACGAGGAGGGCCCGTGAGCGTCCTGACCTCCGGACTCGACACCCGGAGCCCGGCCTACGCCGAGGCCAGGGAGTCCATGCTCGCCAAACTCACCGAGCTCGACACCGAACACGCCAAGGCCCTGGCCGGGGGCGGTGAACGCTACGTGGAGCGGCACCGTGCCCGGGGCGGACTGCTGGCCCGGGAACGGATCGAACTCCTCCTGGACGAGGGCAGCCCCTTCCTCGAACTGTCCCCGCTGGCCGCGTGGGGGAGCGACTTCCACGTGGGCGCCAGCGTGGTCACCGGGGTGGGCGTGGTCTCGGGCGTCGAGTGCGTGATCGTCGCCAACGACCCCACTGTGCGCGGCGGCTCCAGCAACCCCTGGTCCCTGCGCAAGTCGCAGCGGGCCGGGGAGATCGCGGAACGCAACCGGATGCCCATGATCAGCCTCGTGGAGTCCGGCGGCGCCGACCTGCCCACGCAGAAGGAGATCTTCATCCCCGGCGGCGGCACCTTCCGCCACCTCACCCAGCTGTCCGCCGCGGGATCCCCACCATCGCCCTGGTCTTCGGCAACTCCACAGCGGGTGGGGCCTACGTCCCCGGCATGAGCGACCACGTGGTCATGGTCCGGGACCGCTCCAAGGTCTTCCTCGGCGGTCCACCGCTGGTCAAGGCGGCCACCGGCGAGGAGAGCGACGACGAGTCCCTGGGCGGCGCCCGCATGCACGCCGAGGTCTCCGGCCTCGCCGACCACCTGGCCGAGGACGAGCACGACGCGATCCGGCTCGGCCGCCGAATCGTGGCCCGCCTCAACCACGTCAAGGCCGGACCCGTCCCCGCCCGCGAGGTCCGCGAACCTCTGCTGCCCGCAGAGGAGCTCCTGGGGATCATGCCGCCCGACCTCAAGGTCCCGGTGGACCCGCGCGAGGTCATCGCGCGCGTGGTGGACGGCTCGGAGTTCGACGAGTTCAAACCGTCCTACGGCCCCGGCCTGGTCACCGGCTGGGCCACCCTGCACGGGTACCCGGTCGGCCTCCTGGCCAACGACAACGGCGTGCTGTTCAGCGCCGAGGCGCAGAAGGCCACCCAGTTCATCCAGCTCGCCAACCGCTCCCACACACCGCTGGTCTTCCTGCACAACACCACCGGCTACATGGTCGGTGCCGAGTACGAGCAGGGCGGGATCATCAAGCACGGCTCGATGATGATCAACGCCGTCTCCAACAGCACCGTCCCGCACTTCTCCGTGCTCATCGGCGCCTCCTACGGCGCCGGGCACTACGGCATGTGCGGCCGCGCCTACGACCCCCGCTTCCTCTTCTCCTGGCCCAGCGCGCGCTCCGCCGTCATGGGGCCCAAGCAGCTGGCCGAGGTCGTCTCGATCGTCTCGCGCGCCTCCGCCGCCAAGAAGGGCCAGCCCTACGACGACGACCAGGACGCCGCGATGCGGGAGCTGATCGAGCACCAGATCGAGGCCGAGTCCCTGCCGACGTTCCTGTCCGGACGGGTCTACGACGACGGCGTCATCGATCCCCGCGACACCCGCACCGTCCTCGGGTTGTGCCTGTCCTTCGCCAGCAACGCACCGGTACGCGGCACCGACCGCTTCGGTGTCTTCCGAATGTGAGAAGGGGAAGGACCATGACCCCCACCCGACCCATCAACACACTGCTCGTCGCCAACCGGGGCGAGATCGCCCGCCGGATCCTCCGCACCTGCCGCACCCTGGGCGTGGCCACCGTCGCCGTGCACGCCCCCGGCGAGGAGGACGCCCCCACGTGCGTGAGGCCGACACCGCCGTGCGCCTGCCCGTCCCCGAGGGGCGCGGACCCGTCGACGCCTACCTCGACTCCGACGCGCTCGTGGCCGCCGCCCGCTCCGCCGGGGCCGACGCGGTCCACCCGGGCTACGGCTTCCTCTCCGAGAACGCCGCCTTCGCGCGCGCCGTCGTCGACGCCGGACTGACCTGGGTCGGGCCCGGCGCCGAGGCGGTCGAGCAGATGGGGTCCAAGACCCTCGCCAAGAAGGTCGCGCGCGACGCCGGGGTGCCGGTCGCGGACGCCCTCGACCCCGCCGACGTCCGCGCCGAACACCTCCCCGTCCTGGTCAAGGCGGTGTCCGGGGGCGGCGGACGCGGCATGCGCGTGGTCCGCGACCTCGACGCCCTCGCCTTCGAGGCCGAGACCGCCCGTGCCGAGGCCGCCTCCGCCTTCGGTGACCCCACGGTGTTCTGCGAGCCCTACGTGGAACGCGGGCGCCACGTGGAGGTGCAGATCCTCGCGGACCACCACGGCACCGTCTGGGCGCTGGGCGAGCGCGACTGCTCCGCGCAGCGCCGCCACCAGAAGGTCCTGGAGGAAGCGCCCGCGCCCGGGCTGCCCGAGGACACCCGCCAACGCCTGCACCGCGCCGCCCGCGACCTCGCCGCCGCCATCGGCTACACGGGGGCCGGAACGGCCGAGTTCCTGGTCCCGGTCACGGACGGTGGAACGGGGGAACCGGTCTTCCTGGAGATGAACACCCGCCTCCAGGTAGAGCACCCCGTCACCGAGTGCGTCACCGGCCTCGACCTGGTGGAGTGGCAGCTGCGGATCGCCGAGGGCGAGCCCCTGCCCGACACCGGGCCGCCCGCCCCGCGCGGCCACGCCGTGGAGGCCCGCCTGTACGCCGAGGACCCGCGCGACGGCTGGCGGCCCCGCACCGGCACGCTGCACGCCTTCGACGTCCCCGCCGCCGACGTCTCCTTCGCGCCGCTCACCGCACCCGGGGTGCGCCTGGACCACGGGGTGGAGGCGGGCGACACCGTCGGCACCGACTTCGACCCCATGCTCGCCAAGGTCATCGCCTACGGCCGCGACCGCCGCGACGCCCTGCGCCGCCTGTCCGCCGCCCTCGCCCACGCCCGCCTGCACGGGGTGGGCACCAACCGGGACCTGCTCGTGCGGGCCCTGCGCCACCCGGACCTCGCGGACGCCGAGCGGCGGCCCGAACGCCTCCACACCGGCCTCCTCACCGGCGACCGCCTCGCCGAGCTCGCCCGGCCCCTCGCGGACGCCGACACCGAGGACCTCGCCGCTCTCGCCGCGTCCCTGGCCTCGGTCGAGGGCTCCCGGGGAGCGGCGTCCTGCCTCCGGGTGTCCCGGCCGGGTGGCGGAACCTGCCCTCGGCGCCGCACCGGCGGCGCCACACCACACCCGACGGCCGCGAGACCACCTCCGCCTTCCGCTCCGTGCGCGGGACCCACCTGCCCGAGCGGGACGGGGTCCGGGTGCTCTCGGCCACGGCGGATCACGTGGTGCTGGAGGTGGACGGACTCCGGCGGGCCTTCGACGTGTACGGGCCGCGCCCCGGCGACACGGACGTCCACGTCGAATCCGCTCTGGGCGCGGTCACCCTCACCCCCGTCGACCCACTCCCCGCACCCGTGCCCACCGTCGACCCCGGCGCCCTGCCCGCGCCCCTGCCCGGCACCGTCACCGCCGTGGACGTCGCGGTGGGGGACCGGGTCCGCGAGGGGCAGACCCTGCTGCGCATGGAGGCGATGAAGATGGAGCACCGCGTCACCGCTCCCGCCGACGGAACCGTCCGGGAACTGCCCGTCGGCGCGGGGGACCGGGTCCCGGCCGGGGCCCCACTGGCCGTCCTCGACCACACCGACAACGAAGGGCCTGATCAGTGACTGGTGCCATGACCTTCAACGAACCGCCCGAGCGCGTCGAGCTCCGTGCCGCCGTCTCCGACCTCGCCGCCAAGTACGGTTCCGAGTACTACCGGGCCAGGGCCAGGGAGGGCGCCTACCTCACCGAGCTCTGGAAGGAGGCGGGCGGGCTCGGCTACCTCGGCGTGAACATCCCCGAGGAGCACGGGGGCGGGGGCGGCGGCATCGGTGACCTCGCCGCCGTCCTGGAGGAGTTCAGCGCGGCGGGCTGCCCGACCCTGATGATGGTGGTCTCCCCGGCGATCTGCGGAACCGTGCTCTCCCGCTTCGGCACCCCCGAACAGCGCGACCGGTGGTTGCCCGGGCTGGCCAGCGGCGCGTCCATCATGGCCTTCGCCATCACCGAACCCGACGCCGGGTCCAACTCCCACCGCATCACCACCACCGCGCGCCGCGAGGGCGACGGCTGGGTGCTCAACGGACAGAAGACCTTCATCTCCGGGGTGGACGTCGCGGACGCCGTCCTCGTGGTCGGGCGGATCCAGGACGAGGACACCGGTCGCCTCTCGGCCGCCCTCTTCGTCGTCCCCACCGCCACCCCCGGATTCACGGCACAGCGCATCGAGATGGACCTGGTCAGCCCCGACCACCAGTTCCAGCTGTTCCTGGACGACGTCCGGCTGCCCGCCGACGCCCTGGTCGGTGACCCCGAGGCCGGGCTCCTCCAGCTCTTCGCCGGGCTCAACCCCGAACGCATCATGGCCGCCTCCCTGGCCACGGGGAGCGCCCGCCACGCCCTCGACAAGGCCGTCGCCTACGCCAAGGAACGGACCGTGTGGCGGGACCGGCCCATCGGCTCGCACCAGGGACTGGCCCACCCGCTGGCTCAGGTGAAGATCGAGATGGAGCAGGCCCGCCTGATGACCCAGCACGCGGCGCTCCGCTACGATTCCGGCGACGACGCGGGTGCCGGGGAGGCCGCCAACATGGCCAAGTACGCCGCCGCCGAGGCCTGCGTGCGGTCCGTGGACCAGGCCGTGCAGACCCTCGGCGGCAACGGTCTGGCCAGCGGCTACGGCCTGGGGTCGGCGATCGCCGCCGCCCGGTTGGCCCGGATCGCCCCGGTGAGCCGGGAGATGGTCCTCAACTACGTGGCCCAGCAGTCCCTCGGGCTGCCCAAGTCGTACTGACACGGAGAGAAGGGGTGCGCGGTGGGCGCGGCGTCCGACCGGGAGCCGAGACAGGAACGCAGCCGGGCCACGCGGGCCCGGCTACTCGGCGCCGCCGTGGAGTGCCTGGCCGAACGCGGCGTGGCCGGGGCCACCGTGGGCGCGGTCGCCCACCGCGCGGGGTGTCCCGGGGCGCCGCGCAGCACCACTTCCCCACCCGTGAGGACCTGCTGCTCGCCGCGTTGCGGCACATGGTGGACGTGCGCGGTGCCGAACTGCGCCGTCGCGCCGAGGCGGTCCCGGAGGGCCCGGGCCGTACCGAGGCCGTCGTGCAGATGGTGGTGGACGCCTTCAACGGGACCGGCTTCGACGCCGCCCTCCAACTGTGGGCCGGGGCCGCGAGCGACCCCGCGCTGCGCGCCCGCGTCATCCCCCTGGAGGAACAGGTGGGGCGGGAGGTGCACCGCGCGGCCGTGGAGCTGCTGGGCGCCGACGAGTCCGTGCCCGGGACCCGGGAGGCGGTGCAGGCCACCCTGGACCTCGCCCGGGGGCTGGGCCTGGCCAGCCTCCTCACCGACGACGGCCCCCGTCGACGCCGTGTCGTCCGCCAGTGGGCGGCCATGCTCGACCACGCCCTGGGAGCCGGACGGTAGTTTCGGTGGGTGACCGCCTACCGGCCCGGCGTGGTGGGCGATTATGATCGAAGTGGTCGGTCGGGGGACCGACCCGACAGTTCCTCACAACAGTTCTGCGGACAGGGCGGTGGACCGGTGGGTGCGGATGCGGTCAGGGACCTTCCCGGCCTGGCCAAACGGGCGGTGGACGCGTTCACGGAGAGCGCCGCACGGGGCAGGGACCGCGACGCCCTCATGGACACCGCGTTCGCGCGGCTCTTCGACCTCTACCAGGCCACGACCGAGGCCGAACGCGGCTCTCCGGCCGGACGAGGGTTCAACGCGGCCCTCGCCGACCTCCTGGTGAGCGGCAACAACCCGGTCCGGCTCAGCCTCTACGTGGTGCGCAGCCAGACCGCCGCCGAGAACGGTCGGCACGAGGGTTACCGTCCGGCCTGCTGGCGCCGCTCCATGATCCAGATCCTCGGTGACGCGTTCGTGCCGCTGGAGAGTTTCCTGCGGCCCGTCGACCTCGACGCCCTCCCGCGTATCGACGACGCCCTGGAGGCGGTGGCGGCCGACGCCAGCCCCGCCACCGTCGAGGCGGTCCCGGCCTGGGTGCCGGAGACGCACTGGTGGTGGTGGGAGCCGGCCCGTCAGCGCGGTGAGGAGACCCCTCCCACACCCGCGCGGACAGCGGCACCCTGGACGCCGTCACCGACTGACCGGCGGTTCGCGCACGGAGTCGAACCCGCCCCGGGCCGGTACCAGGTGGACCTCTCCGTGCCGTGCGGTGTCCACCGTCTCCTGGAGGTGGAGCATCAGCAGGGCGAAGGCCTCCACCAGGCCGCCGTCGCGCCGGGTGCCGAACGCGGTCACCGCGTCCTCGACCAGGTCCCGCAGCCGTGCGGCCAGCGTGGGCGGGTCCAGGTGCAGGAGCATCGGCTCCTCCAGTTCGCGGCCCTGGAAGCAGTTGATCCGGATACCGCGCTCCCCGGGCAGGACCTCGGCCCGGGCGGCGGCGCGGTAGGTGACCGGGGCGCCGATCCCGCAGGGCCGCACGGTCGTCTCGGTGCCCCCGGTGAGCTCGCTGACCAGCCAGTCCCACGTCCTGCTCTCGTCCATGCCCCCATGGTCACCCCTGGTGGGGCGGTGGCGCCAGAGGCGGGCGGGCACTGTCTCAGCGCACCCCCTGATCCCCCAGACGGTCGCCGCGCCCAGGAGGGAGACGAGCCCGCAGATCGTGTACAGCACCGGGTAGCCGCCCAGGTGCACGACGACGGGACCGGCGAGGGCGGGGGCGATGACCTGCGGGCCCGTGCTGGCGACGTTGACGATGCCCAGATCCTTCGCGCGGCCCTCGGCCGCCGGTAGCACCTCGGTGACCAGCGCGCCGTCCACGGACAGGAAGACGCCGAACCCCACCCCCAGGACCACGGCGCAGAGCACCACCGTCGTCCAGGTGGGCGCGAGGGCCAGCCCGAAGGCGGGCAGGCCCATCAGCACCCCGGCCAGCGCCACCATGCCGCGCCGCCTCCCGATCCGGTCGGAGACCACGCCCGCGACCACGGTGGTGGCCACGACCGCCGCCGTGTAGACGAGGATCAGCGTGAGCAGCCCGTCCGAGGCGGAGGAGCCGGGGAACAGGTCCTCGTACCCGACGGCGTCGCGCAGGAAGTAGAGCAGGTAGAGGACGAACATCGCGTTGCCGGTGCCGATGAGGAACCGGGTGAGGAAGGCCCAGGCGAAGTCGGGGTGCCTCCGGGGCGACACCCACATGCTCCGGGCGAGGTCGCGCCAGGGCGGTCGGTGCTCCCGGGGCAGGGGAGGGTCGGGGGACAGGAGCGCGAAGGGCAGGGCGCAGGCGAGGGTGAGGACCCCGATGAGTGTGTACCCGGGGGCCACCTCGGTGACGACGACGGTGACCAGCACGACCGCCGCCACGACTCCGGCCGACTGCGGGACGCCGATCCACCCCGAGACGGCGCCGCGCTGGCTCCGGGGGACGTGGTCCGGGACGGCGGCGAGCAGGGTGGCGTTCAGACAGGACAGGGCGGTCTGGACGAACGCCCAGCCCAGCAGGATGCCGCCGACGCTCTCCCGGGTGCCGAGGACCACCAGCCCGACCGCGCCGAGCAGGGCCCCGGTCAGGACCCAGGGTCGGCGGCGGCCGAGGGGACCGGTGGTGCGGTCGGACAGGGCCCCGGCGAGTGGCGTGGCGACCATCGCCAGGGCCGCCCCGACCCCGGTGACCCAGGCCAGGACGGTCTCCTTGTCGGCGGGGCTGACCCGGCCGACCTGCTCGGGGAGCAGGACCTGGAGGGGGCCGAAGAAGGCCATCCACATGCCGAGGTTGGCGAGGCTGATTCCGGCCACCCACAGGGCGCGGACGTCACGGGTGGGTTCGGCGAGGGCCGGGGCGGCTGCGCCGGGGGTGTGCGCACGGTGTGATCCACCTAACATGAGGGTGGTTCATGTTAGGCCAGGTGCGGTCCGTGGGGGAAGGGTGTGGGTCGCGCACGGGTATCTAGTCAACTTTGACTAGTAGGCTGGAAGGCATGACAGAGACGATGCGTCCCAACGAGACCACCGTGCCCGGCCTGCACACCCACGACCCCCAGGCCACCCTCGACTTCTACGAGTCACTCGGCTTCGAGGTCACCTGGAAGCAGGTCCGGCCCTACGTCTACCTGGCGTTCCGGTGGAGCGGGTTCGAGCTCCACTACGGCGCCGCGCCCCGGGGCCTCGACCCCGCCCAGGAGCACACCGGCGGCGCGCTGGTCATGGTCGACGCCGTGGCCCCGTACCACGAGGCCGTCACCGCCGCCATGCGCGCGGCCCACGGAAAGGTCCTCTCCCGGGGTCTTCCCCGCGTCACCCGCCTCCGGCCCGGCGCCAGTCGGTTCACCCTGATGGACCCCTCCGGGAACAGCCTCATCTTCATCCGCAGGGACGAGCCCGAGGGGCTGGACTACGGGGGATCGCCCGAACTGGAGGGCATCGCCAGAGCACTCGACCAGGCACGCAACTTCCGGGAGTTCAAGAACGACGACCTCGCCGCGTACCGGCACCTCAGGTCCGCCCTGCGCAGGCACGCGGAGACCTCCTCCCCGCTGGACCGGGCCCTGGCGCACGCCACCCTGGTCGAGCTGTCCTTGGCCCTGGACGACCCGGACCAGGCCGAGGCCTGGCGGGCCGAGCTGGAGGCGGTGGAGCTCACTGAGGAGGAGCGCCAGCGGGTCGACCGGGAACTGGACCACGCGATCCGCCTGGACGAGTGGCGCGAGGGCGACGGCTCCGAGGTCTGAGCGTCGGACTCAGCTCCCGGTGTCGGGGGCCAGGACACCCTCGAAGGGCGTGCCCTCCTCGTCCGCGAAGGTGTACGCGCCGCCCTCGATCCGGGAGATCAGGCCACGGGTCCAGGCGGCCTCGGAGTCCGAGGTGTGCACCCACAGGTCCATGATCTCGCCGATGTGCCCCAACGGCTCCGGGCCGCGCTCGGGGTCGTAGTGCCGGACCACCTCGGACCGCCACCGCTCCAGCCCCGCCAACCGGCGCCGCAGCAGGGCGAGGGCCTCGCCCCGGGGCAGGTCCACGGCGAAGCCCAGACCGGCGGAGAGCACGTCCGGCCTGGTGTCGTGCGCCGACAGCGCCGCGCGCAGCAGGGTGAGGTACTCCTCGGTGCCGCGCCCGGTGACCTCGTACTCGACCCGGGGCGGTCCACCGGCCGTGGAGGGGCCACCTCGTGCGCCACCAGCAGGCCCTGCCGGGCCATCTGCTTGAGCGCATGGTAGATCGACCCCGGTTTGGCGTTGGACCACTCGTGCGCGCCCCAGGACTCCAGGTCGTTGCGGACCTGGTAACCGTGCGCCCGCCCGTGGAGCCGGACCGCCCCGAGCACCAGCAAGCGGATGGCCGACATCCCCTACCCCTCACCCCGTTGGTCAACGCGGACCAGCCTACGGGGTGAGGGGCACGCGGGCCGGGTCAGGCCCGCTGGTCGGCGGCCAGCTGCTCGTCCTGGCGCCGGTGCTCGGCGCCCAGGGCGATCGGCGCGCCCAGCCACTCGTCCCGCAGGCCGAAGGCGTCCACCAGCGGAACCGCGTACGGGCGCAGACCCCGGCAGAGGTCGTTCACGGCGGACGTGACCGCCTTGGTCCGCGCGGTCGAGAGGCGTTCGTGCTCCAGGAACCAGGCCCGGTCCTCCTCGATCACGGACAGCACGTACAGGTCGCACAGACGGTTGAGCAGCTTGGCGGTGGACTGGTCGCCGCAGCGGTCGATGCCCGCCACGAACGCCTCCAGCACCACCCGGTCCATGTGCGCCCGACCGGCCGCGAGCACGTGGTCCTGGGCCTGGTTGAAGACGTCGAAGGCGTCGCTGCCGTCCTTCCTGGAGCGCCGCAGCCGTCCCGCCAGACCCTCGATGACGTGCTTCTCGCGGTCCTCCATCAGCTCCAGGTGCCAGCCCCGGTTGTACAGGCTCGCCTCGTCCCGGCCCGGCGACGCCGCGACCAGCCGGTCGATGAGCGGGATCGCGGCGGTGCGCTCGATGACGGTCTCGAACACCTTCCCCGCCATGAACCGGGCCAGCCCCAGTTGGTCGAGGTCGCCGAAGGAGTCCTTGAAGTTGGTGAGGAGGGCCTTGGTGAGCTGTTGCAGCAGGACGGTGTTGTCGCCCTCGAACGTGGTGAAGATGTCCGAGTCCGCCTTGAGCTGCGGGATGCGGTTCTCCGAGAGGTACCCGGAGCCGCCGCACGCCTCGCGGCAGGTCTGGATGGTCTCGGTGGCGTGCCACGTGGCGACCGCTTTGAGCCCGGCGGCGCGCGACTCCAGCTCACGCTGGGCGTGCTCGTCGCGCTCACTGGAGCGGGACAGCTCGTGCAGGCGCGTGACCAGCTCCTCCTGGGCGAAGTGCAGGCCGTAGGTGCGGGCCAGCGCGGGCAGGAGCTTGCGCTGGTGGGCGAGGTAGTCCAGGACGCGCACCTCCTGCTCCGGCCGGGTGTCCGTCGCCGGTCGGGTGAACTGACGTCGCGTGTCGGCGTAGCGGATCGCGATGGCCAGTGAGGCCTTGGTGGCGGTGCCCGCGCCCCCGGCCACGCTGATGCGCCCCCGGATCAGGGTGCCCAGCATGGTGAAGAACCGGCGGTTGGGGTTCTCGATGGGGCTGGAGTAGGTGCCGTCGGCGGCCACGTCGCCGTACCGGTTGAGCAGGTTGGTGCGGGGCACCCGCACGCCGTCGAACCACAGGCGGCCGTTGTCCACCCTGTTCAGCCCGGCCTTCGGCCCGCAGTCCTCGACGGTCACGCCCGGCAGCGGAGTGCCCTCGTCGTCCCGGAGGGGGACCATCACCGCGTGCACGCCGTGTTCGATCAGACCGCCGTCGGCGTCCGGGGTGCGCAGCTGGGCGAAGACCACCGCCATGCGGCCGTCGCGGGCCGCGTTGCCGATGTAGTCTTTGCGCGCGGACTCGTCGGGAGTGTGGACGACGAACTCCCCGGTCTCCGGCTCGTAGGTGGCGGTGGTGCGCAGGCGCTGCACGTCCGAGCCGTGCCCGGTCTCGGTCATCGCGAAGCAGCCGGGCAGGGCCACCGTCATGACGTCGGGCAGGTACCTCCGGTGGTGCTCGTCGGTGCCCAGTGCCCGGATGGCCCCGCCGAACAGCCCGAACTGCACGCCCATCTTCACCATGAGGGACATGTCCGCGACGAGCATCTCGAAGGCCACCACGGAGGCGCCGATGTCGTCGGTGCCGCCCACGGACTCGGGGAAGCCGTAGGCGGGCACGCCGGTCTGCGCCAGCGCCATGAGCTGGGAGAGGGTGCGGGCGCGGTGCTCCTCCACGGACAGGCCGTACACCGGGGCGAACTCCTCGCCCCGGATCACGTCACGCGCGCGTTCGCGTACGTGGGCCCACCGCCCGTCGAGCAGGCCGCGCAGCTCGGCCTCGTCCAGCTTCAACAGCGACTGTTCGCTCATGTGCTCCCCCTGTGGTCGTCGTTGACGCGACCTTCACCTGTTACCACTCCGCGCCGGAGGGCCGCCGTGTACACGCCCGGGCCACGGCCTCGTGAGTCCCAAGGTAGAGGGTGGGGGAGCGGGGGAGGGGACGGGGTCAGACGGCGATGCCGCGCAGGGGGACGGGTGCGGGCACCGGCTCGGGGTCGATCCGGGCGAGCAGGGTGTCCAGGGAGAGCCCCAGCGTGGCCGCGACGGCGGCGACGGTGAAGAAGGCCGGGGTGGGGACCCGGCCGCCCTCGATCTTGCGGAGGGTCTCCACGGAGATCCCCGCGCAGCGGGCGACGTCCACCGTCGTACGGTCGGCCCGGGCCTCGCGAAGGAGGGCCCCCAGCGCGCGACCGCGTTCGATCTGGTCTTCGGTGAGCGGTTCTCGAACCATGCCGTGAGTCTAACCCGCGCCCGAGGAGTCGTATAGTAATACCGGTATTGTTATCCCAGAGTCGCCCGGGAAGGTTCCCCATGGTCGAGATCAAGACCCCCGAAGAGATCGCCCTCATGCGCGAGGCGGGGCGCGTCGTCGCCCTCGCGCTCGCCGCCGGACGCGAGGCCGCCGCGCCCGGACGCACCACCGCCGACCTCGACCGCGCCGCCGCCCGGGTCATCTCCGAGGCGGGCGCCGAACCGCTCTTCCAGGGCTACCAGCCCGCCTGGGCGCCCATGCCCTTCCCCGGGGTGGCCTGCGTGAGCGTCAACGACGAGATCGTGCACGGCGTCCCCGGCGACCGCGTCCTCGCCGACGGGGACCTGGTCAGCCTCGACTGCGGGCGCGGCTGCGCGGCTGGTCCGCCGACTCCGCGATCAGCTTCGTGGTGGGGAGGCCGACCCCGCCGACCTCGCCCTGATCGCCGACACCGAGGCCGCGCTGGCCCGGGGCATCGCGGCCGCGCGCCCCGGCGACCGGGTGGGCGACATCGGGCACGCCATCGCGACAGAGGCCCGCGCGGCCGGGTACGGGCTCACCGCCGACCACGGCGGCCACGGGATCGGCCGCACCATGCACGAGGCCCCCGACGTGCTCAACGACGGCCGCCCCGGCCGGGGGTTCAGGCTCGTCCCGGGTCTGGTCATCGCGATCGAGCCCATGCTGGTGCGCGGCGGCTCCGACGGCTACGCCCACGGTGACGACGGATGGACCGTCCTCAGCGACGACGGCACCCGGGCCGCCCACTGCGAGCACACGGTCGCCGTCACCGAGGACGGGCCCGTGGTGCTCACCCTGCCCTGACCGGGCACGACCTCGCCGGGGACACCGACCCGCCCGTGCGCGCACGGGCGGGCACTCGTCCCGACCCCGCCTAGGCCAGACCGGGGACGGCCAGCTCCAGGGTGCCCGCGTCGGCGTCCAGCACCGCCGGGACACCCAGCGGCACGGTGAGCTGCTCCGCGCAGTGCCCGAACTCCAGGCCCCACAGCACCGGCACCCCCAACGGCTCCAGCCGGTCCCGCATCAGCTCCGAGACCACCCCCAGGTCGGGCGGGCAGTCCGTCCAGGTGCCCAGGGCCACTCCGGCCACGCCGTCCATCCACCCCGTCCGCAGCAGGTGGGTGAGCATCCGGTCGAGACGCGCGGCGTCCTCGTTGACGTCCTCCAGGATCAGGACACCGCCCGCCGCCGACAACCGGCCGTGCGGGGTGGCCAGCCCGTCGTTGAGCAGGCTCAGGTTCCCGCCGAACGTGACCCCCGAGACCCGGCCCGGCACCAGGGCCCGTGCCCCCGGCGAGGTCAGGACCGTGCGCAGCTCGGGGAGAACAACGTGGTGTGCAGCTCCCTCTGGGCCACGGCGTCGCCCACGAAGTAGCGGGTCCCCACCACCGGTCCGTGCACGGTCACCACGCCCAGTTCCACGGCGAACGCCTCGTGCAGCGCGGTGATGTCGCTGAAGCCGATCAGCGCCTTGGGTGCGGCCCGGCGCATCGCGTCGAAGTCCAACAGGTCCAGCATCCGGTGGGCGCCGTCACCGCCCCGCGCGCAGAACACCGCGCGCACGTCCGGGTCGCACCAGGCCTCCTGGAGGTCCCGGGCGCGGTCCCGGTCCGTCCCGGCCAGGTAGGGCAGCACCGGATGGCGGTCGCGCACGTGGGGGCGAGCTCGACCTCCAGCCCCCACCCCCGCAGCGCCTCCGCCGCGGCGTCCAACTGCTGGTCCGGAACGGGGCTGCACGGGGCGACCAGGCGCACCCGGTCCCCCACGCGCAGTCTCGGCGGACGGGTCAGCGCCCGCGCTCCGCGGGGTCCGCCACGGGCTCCCCTTCACGCACCTCGGTCACCGACTCGCCCACGTTGGTCCCCATCCCTTCGTCCGTGCCCACCGCCTCAGGCGCGCAGGAAACTGTCCAGCACCCGCACGCCGAACCGGAGTCCGTCCAGCGGTACCCGCTCGTCCACCCCGTGCAGCAGCCCCGGGTAGTCGACGCCCCCGGCAGCCGCATGGGCGAGAAGCCGTAGCAGTCGATCCCCAACCGCGCGAAGACCTTCGCGTCCGTCCCGCCGCCCAGGCACACCGGGACCACCAGGCCCTCCGGGTCGTGGGCCAGGACCGCCGAGCGCAGGGCGTCGAAGACGGGGAGTCCACCGGGGCCTCGACCGGCGGCGACCCGTGCGCGTACTCCCACTCCACATGGTCACCGGTCAGCGCGTCCATCGTGGCCTCGAACCGTTCCCGGCTCCCGGGCAGCACGCGCCCGTCCACACCGGCGGTCGCCTCGCCCGGCACCACGTTCACCTTGTACCCGGCCGAGAGCATCGTCGGCGCGGCGCTGTTGCGGACGGTGGCGGAGACCAGGGAGGCGGCGGTGCCGAACCTCGCCACCAGGGCGTCCACGGCCTCGTTGGTGTCCGTGTCACCGGCCACGCGCTCGACCTCCAGCGCGTGGGCGATCGCGTCGATCGCGGACCGGGTGACCGGGGTCAGGTGCAGCGGCCAACGGTGCTGGTCGATCCGGGCCACCGCGGCGGCCATCGCGCCCACGGCGTTGTCCCTCGGCGGCCGGGAACCGTGCCCGGCCGTCCCGTACGCGCGCAGTGTCAGCCAGGCGCTGCCGCGCTCGGCGGCGCTGATCGGGTACAGGCGTGCGGCGGCCCCCGACGCGGTCCGGGCGTGGACGGTGTGTCCACCGCCCTCACCGATCGCCATCGTGCAGCCCTCGAACAGGTCGGCGTGGCCGCGCACCAGGTAGTCCGCCCCGTAGGCGGCGCTGTCCTCCTCGTCGGCGACGAACGCCAGCACGATGTCGCGTCGGGGGCGCAGGCCGAGCCTGGCCCAGTAGCGGACCACGGCGGTGACCATGCCCACCGTGTTCTTCATGTCCACCGCGCCGCGCCCCCACAGTGAGGGGGCCCCGGTCACGGGACAGTCGGCGATCTCCCCGCGAACGGCGGGAACGTCCAGTCGTGGGCGTCCGCGGGCACCACGTCCAGGTGTCCGTGCACGAGCAGGGCGTCGGCGTCCGGGTCGGTCCCCGGGACGCGCACCACGACGTTCGCGCGCCGGTCGGCGGACTCCAGGACCACGGGGAGAGCCCCGCCTCCCCGAGCGCCTCGGCGGCGAACTCGGCGGCGGCGCGTTCGTCTCCCACGCCCCTGCCCTGGTTGGTGGAGTCCCGCCGGATCAGCTCCCGCGTCAGACGGACGGCGTCCTCTCCGGCCTCGGCCAGCGCGGCACCACGCGCGCTGTCCGTCAGGGAGGTGTTGGTCTGGCCCACGGTCTCGGCCTCGCTCTCAGCAGGGTGCAGGGTTTCTTGCTCACGTCAGACACACGTTTCACACGCGTGGTTCGATGCCGTTCCCCGCCACAGTTCTATCGGTTTCCACAGGTCGTTGTCCTCGCGATGCCCCATCGCATCGCGTGCGAGGTCACCCGTAGTCCTTCTCCATGGCGTTCGAGATCAGGGTGCAGACCGCCTTGAAGGTCCTGATCATCTCGTAGGCGTCCGGCGAGGTGTAGCGGACACGGCGGGCCTCCGTACGGGTCACCCCGGGAACGATCGCCGCGGCCTGGGCCAGCTGCGCGGAGTCGACCTCGACCTCCATCGTCTTCGGGACACGCCGCACCGGGTCCACCCGCCCGGCCAGCGTCATGGCGGACTCCGCCGCCGCGCGGATGTCCGCCGCCGTCCTGGCCGGAGGTCGGCAGCGGGCCGCGTACCGGCTCACGTGGTCCTTGACCGCCACCGTGCGGGCGTGCGGAGCGTATCCCCCGGCGTCCTCGCAGGCCCGGTCGTCCCCGGTCACCAGGATCACCGGGGTTCCGTACTCCGCCACCACCGACGCGTTGAGGTAGCCCTCGCTCGCCGTGCGGCCGTCCAGCCACACCCCGGTGATCGCGTTCGGCAGGTAGGTGTGCGCCAGCACGCCGTCCTCGCCCGCCGCGCAGTGGTATCCGAGGAAGACGATCCCGTCGACGTCGCCCGCCTGGACGCCCTCCACCATGGAGAGCTCCTTGTGGCGGCCGGTGATCATCGTGGCCCGCAGGTCCAGATCCTCCAGCAGGAGGTTGCGCATGGTCGAGTGGGCCTCGTTGACCAGCACCTCGGTGGCGCCCCCTCGACGAGCCCGCTGATCGCGGCGTTGACGTCGCTGGTGAACATCGAACGGCAGCGCTGCCACTGCTCGGTCCCTGGCTCGCAGTCGGCGGGCCAGGTGACGCCGGTGGCGCCCTCCATGTCCGCGGAGATGAGGATCTTCATCCAGCAGACCCTAGCCCGGAGCCGGTCGGCGCGCCATGCCGTGGCGGCGGCGGACGTCGCGCGTCGGCCCGGTGGATCCCGGGGCCCTCAGTGGTGGGTGCGGGGGTACAGCGGGGCGCTCCTGGCCCGTGGCAGCGTGACCTCGTGCGCGCTTCGAGGGTCCTGGTCCCGGGGACGGGGATCGGAGCGCTGGCGCGGGACTCCAGGGCCTCGGCGGCGGCCTCACGGACCTTGTGGTCGGGATCCCTGGTCAGCCGGGTCAGGAGGCCGGTCACACCGGGGAGGGCCCAGGCCGCGATGGTCTCCGCCAGAGTGGCGCGGACCAGGGGTTCCGGGTGACCGGACAGGGACGCCACGCGGTCCAGGGGCCCCGGCGGCGCTGGCCGATCCTGGACAGCGCCTCCCGCAGGGCCACCGTGTCGCGGCGGTCGCAGGCGTCGGCGACGAGTTCGATCGGGATCGGGGCGCGACGGGGGTGGGAACGGGTCTCGGACAGCCGCCGGACCTCGCGGATGCGGTGCACCTCGCGGCGGGCGACCGGGCGGGGAACGAACACCTCCCAGCCACGGGGTTCACGGAGCCCGGCGACCACGCGCACGGCCTCGGCGGCGTCGACCAGCCGGGGGCCGTCGCTGTCGTCGAAGTGCCCCACGGTGACCGGTTCGTCGTCGGAGAGGGTGAGGTACACGCCTATCAGGCCTCGTGGCCCGTGATGGCCGGTCAGCTCACGCAGCCACTGGTGCGTCACCGTGTACGAGGGCAGCACGGGGAAGCAGAACACCCCGCGCACCCCGCCGGGTCCCACAGCGGTCCCCAGGCCGGACCTCCGTACTCGGGAGATGTTGGCGCGGGGGTCAGGTGGACGAACATCGCCATGGTGTGGTTCCTGTGTGTCGATGGGTCGTGACGGTGGGTGGAGGGTCGCGGGGATCAGTCAATCCGCAACGGCACTCCTGGTGCAGGGGTTTTCCGCAACCCGTTCGGACCGGCTCCGCGGTGTCCGCACACATGAGGGCCCCGGTGCCGGTGGGCGGCCAGGGCCCTGGGGGAGGGGCGTCGAGCGGTCGACGGGGTCACTCCGAACGTGAACGCGGCCCGCTCGGGATCACCGAAGGAGGGGTACCCAGGTTCGCGGTCGTTCGAATCCCGCACAGCATAGGATGCCGCTCCGTCAGTACGCGGTTCCGCTGCGACACACCGGCACAGCGAACGGAGGGGCTCTCCGGAGTCGTGGCGTCACCAGGAGTCACTCCGGGGGTGTGAGAGAGCCCCGGCACCGTCGGCGGCCGGGGCTCGGGGTACTACGGCAGGGTGAGGATCTCCGCGCCGGAGTCGGTGATGACCAGGGTGTGCTCGAACTGCGCGGTCCACCGGCGGTCGGCGGTGACGGCGGTCCAGCCGTCGTCCCACATGTCGTACTCCACGGCGCCCAGGGTGATCATGGGCTCGATGGTGAAGGTCATGCCCGGTTCCATCACCGTGGTGGCGCGCGGGTCGTCGTAGTGCGGCACCACCAGGCCGGAGTGGAACTCCGGGCCCACGCCGTGGCCGGTGAAGTCACGCACCACCCCGTAGCCGAAGCGCTTGGCGTACGACTCGATGACGCGGCCGATCACGTTGATCTGGCGCCCGGGGCGGCACGCCTTGATGGCGCGCATGGTGGCCTCACGGGTGCGCTCGACGAGGAGGCGGTGCTCCTCGGAGACGTCACCGCAGAGGAAGGTGGCGTTGGTGTCGCCGTGCACGCCGTCCTTGTACGCGGTGATGTCGATGTTCACGATGTCGCCGTCGCGGACCACCGTGTCATCGGGGATGCCGTGGCAGATGACCTCGTTGAGGGAGGAGCACAGCGACTTCGGGTAGCCCTTGTAACCCAGGGTGCTCGGGTAGGCGCCGTGGTCCAGCAGGAACTCGTGGCCGATCCGGTCCAGCTCGTCCGTGGTCACCCCGGGCTGGACGTTCTTGCCCACCTCCTCGAGCGCCTGGGCCGCGATGCGCCCCGCCACACGGATCCTCTCGACGGTCTCCGGGGTCTGGACGTCGCCCAGGACACCCTCCACCGGACGCTTCTGACCCACGTACTCCGGCCGGACGATGTGCGAGGGGACCGAACGTTGGGGCGAGATGCGCCCAGGAACCAGCGGAGTAGTCATGGACACTGATTGTAGTTCGTGGGCGGCGGGTGAGGAGCGCCTGGCGGAGGGGTAGATGCCACACGAACCCGGAACGACGAGAGGTGGTCGTGGTGAACGACGCAGAGGACGACGGCTGGTGGTACTGCCTCCGTCACGGCGGGGTGGAACACGGCGCGGGCTGTCCCGACTCCCAGCGGCTCGGGCCCTACCCGGACGAGGCCACGGCCGCGCGAGCGTTGCGCATCGCGGCCGAACGCAACGAGGCCTGGGACGAGCAGGACGAGAACGAGGGCAACGGCTGACGGAGCGCGGGGCCGTGTGGGGCGCCACCGGCCCTGCGCGTTCCCCTCCGGGCCCGTTCTGACAGGATCGGCCCCATGAGCGAACACGACGCACAGCAGGGCGCGGACATCACCGGGCTGACCATCGCGGTCCTGGGCGGGACCGGCGACCAGGGGCGGGGACTGGCCCGGCGCTTCGCCCGGTCCGGCCTCACGGTCCTCCTCGGCTCCCGCGACGCCGAGCGTGCCGCCAAGGCCGCGGACGACCTCGTGGCGGCCGAGTCCACCGCGATCGACGTGCGCGGGCTCGCCAACGCCGACGCGGCGGAGCGCGGGGACATCGTGGTCGTCGCCGTTCCGTGGGACGGCCACCGCGAGCTGCTGGTGTCGCTGGCCGACCGGCTGGCGGGCAAGATCGTGGTGGACTGCGTGAACCCGCTCGGCTTCGACAAGAAGGGCCCCTTCGCCCTGGACGTCCCGGAGGGGAGCGCCGCCCAGCAGGCCGCCGAGGTCCTGCCGGGCAGCCGGGTCACCGCCGCCTTCCACCACGTCTCCGCCGTGCTCCTCCTGGACCCCGAGGTCGACCAGATCGAGCTGGACGTCCTGGTGCTGGGGGAGGACCGAGACGCCACGGACACCGTGCGCGCCCTGGCGGACCGGATCCCGGGGTGCGCGGAGTGTTCGGCGGGCGTCTGCGCAACGCCCACCAGGTCGAGGCCCTCACCGCCAACCTGATCGCGGTCAACCGCCGTTACAGGACGCACGCGGGTGTCCGGATCACCGGCCTGTAGGTCCGCGCGGCCTAGGCCGCCCACTCCTTGACCTTCGCGATGAGCCGGGCGGGGTCCCCGCCGACCGGGGTCACGTTGAGCTGGGTGACCCCGGCGGCGCGAAAGGCCTCCACCCGCTCGCGGACGTAGGACTCGGGCCCGACCAGGTTGGTCAGCTCCACGAACTCGTCCGGGACCGCGGCGGCGGCCTCGTCCTTCCTCCCGGCGAGGTAGAGGTCCTGGATCTTCTCCGCTGCCTCCTCATAGCCGTACCGCTGGGCCACCGTGTTGTAGAAGTTCCTCCCCTTGGCGCCCATGCCGCCCACGTACAGGGCGATGATCGGCCGGGTGAGGTCCGCGAGGCGCGCGGTCTCCTCGTCCTCACCGATGGCGAGCAGGCCGCCCGCGGAGATCTCCAGCTCACCGAGGCCGGGGTCGCGCTTGGCCCGGCCCCTGGCCAGGGACGGGCCCCACACGCTCTCGGCCTTCTCCGGGATGAACAGGTGCGGCAACCAGCCGTCGGCGGTCTCGGCGGTCATCTCGACGTTCTTCTCCCCGAGGGAGGCCACGTGGATCGGGATCCGCGGGCGCACCGGGTGGTTGATGATCTTGAGCGGCCGGCCCAGTCCGGTGCCCTGCTCGGGCGGCAGCGGCAGCTGGAACACCTGACCGTCGTGGGTCAGGCGCTCCTCGCGCGCCCAGACCTTCCGGCAGATCTCGATGGTCTCCCGGGTGCGGCCGAGCGGCTTGGTGTAGGGGACGCCGTGGAAGCCCTCGATCACCTGCGGGCCGCTGGCCCCGAGGCCGAGGACGGCCCGCCCGTCGGAGAGGTAGTCCAGCCCGGCCGCGGTCATCGCGATGAGGGTGGGGGTACGGGTGTACATCGGCAGGATGGCGGAGCCGATCGACACGCGTTCGGTGCGGGCCGCGAGGTAGCCCATGAGGGTGGGGCTGTCGTAGCCGTAGGCCTCCGCGACCCACACGGTGTCCAGCCCGGCCTTCTCCAGTTCGACGACCTGCTCGACGGCCTCCTTGGGCTCGCCCGCGTACTGGAGCGGCATCGAGATGCGCATGTGCTGTCCTCCCGGTGGGCCGGACCCCGGCCCGCGTCGGTGCTCGGTGTGCCGACACTGTACTACCGAGTCGCATTCGGTTTCCGTCCCGCTCTCACCCTCTTGCCCAAGACTTCTTGGCCAAGGAGTCTTGGCCAAGAACTCTTGTTCGTCTAGGGTGCCGGTATGAACCACGGCACGGAAGAGCACGACGACACACCCGAGGCCCACCACGACACCGTTCCGGACCCCTTCGCGAACGCCGCCGTCCTGGACGCCCACTCCCTGCGCGGACTGGCGCACCCGCTGCGCATGCGCGTCTACCAGCTGCTCCAGAAGACTCCCGCCACCGGCAAGATCGTCGCTGAGAGACTGGGGTCTCCTCCGCCTCGGCCAGTTACCACCTGCGCCAGCTGGAGACCCACGGTTTCATCAGGGAGGACCCCGCGTTGGGCACCAGCCGCGAACGCTGGTGGCGTGCGGCCCACAGCGGCTTCCGCCTCCCCGAGAGTCTGGACACCGAGGCCCCCGAACTCACCACGGCGCTGCGCCACACCGTCGCCGCCGGGTGGACCGAACGCCTGGGCGCGGCGGTCAACGAGTGGTCGGCCCAGCCCGAGGGGTGGCGTGAGGCCCAGCTCATGTCGGACCGCACCCTGCGCCTGACCCTCGAACAGATGGAACGCCTGCGCGCGGAGCTGGTCGAGGTGCTCAACCGGCACACCGCCGAGGGCGGGACCGGGGAGACGGGGGAGCGCACGGTCCACGTCCAGTTGGCCGCCTTCCCCGGAGCCGACCCGGACCCGGCGGCCGAAGGGCCCCGGTGAACCCGGGACCCCCTGCCCGGCCGCACCTGGGTTCCCCACCTTCGGTCCCCGTTCCCCCACCACCCCGCAGGAGACCCGATGAGACCGGTCGTCGGCCTGGTCGCCGCCCAGGCCCTCGCTTACACGGGCACCAGGCTGGCCATGATCGCCATCCCCTGGTTCGTCCTGGAGACCACCGGCAGCCCCACCCACATGGGCCTGGTGACCCTCTTCGAACTCGGCTCCTACACCCTGGCCCGGCTGTTCGTCGGCCCTCTCCTGGACCGTGTCGGACAGCGCGCGGTGAGCATCCGGGTGGACCTGCTGGCCGCCACCGCCCTCGCGACGGTGCCGCCCCTCTTCTCCGCCGGGCTGCTGCCGTTCCCGGTGCTGCTGGTCCTGGTCACCGTGATCGGGCTGGCCACCGGCCCCTCGGAGGCGGCCAAGGTCTCGCTGTCACCTTTCGTGGCCGTGGCCGGGGGCGTCCGGCTGGAACGCGTCACCGGGCTGACCGGGACGGTCGACCGGCTCTCCATGACCGTGGGACCGATCGCCGCCGGTGCGGTGGTCGCCGCCCTGGGTGCGCTCACCGCGCTGTACGTGAACGCCGCCCTCATGGTGCTCGCCGCCCTGGTGACGGCGCTCCTCCTGCGTCGCGACGTCGAGGTGGCGGGGCGATCCGGGGCGGACCCGGAGGAGGGCTACGGCTACCTCGTGCGCCTGCACGCGGGATGGCGGGCGGTCTGGGGCGACCTGCCGCTGCGGGCGCTGGTCACGATGATCATGGTGACCAACATCGTGGACGTGGCGGTCATGAGCCTGGCTCTGCCCGTCTGGGCGGCCGAGCGGGGGTGGGGTCCGCAGGCGGTGGGGCTGGTCGCGGGGCGCTCGGCGCCACCTCGGTGCTGGGCTCCCTGGTGGCGGTGTGGATCGGTCACCGGTCGCCGCGCCGCGCCACGTTCCTCGCCGCCATGGTGCTCTCCGGGCCGCCGCGCGTCCTGGTGCTCGCCCTCGACCTGCCCCTGTGGGTGGTCCTGGCGGTGTGGGCCGTCTCCGGGATCGGCGGCGGACTGATCAACCCCATCCTGTCCGCGGTGATCTTCGAACGGCTGCCTCCGCGCATGGTCGGCCGGGGGATGTCCATGGTGGGTGCGCTGACCCGCATCGGAGCCCCGGTCGCGGCACCCGGGATCGGGGTGGCGATCGGACTGTTCGGGGTGTCCCCGGTCCTGGTCGCCGGGGCCGCACTGTACCTGGCGGCGGTGTGCCTGCCCGCCTTCGGCCGCACGGCCACGGAGCTGGAGCGGCCCCCGGAGGAACCGGAGACCGCCCAGCCGCCGGATCAGCTCGCGTAGGTGTGCTCCTCGGCGGGGAAGCTCCCGCCGACGACCTCGGACGCGTAGTCCGTGGCGGCCTCGCGCAGCGTCTCCGCGAGGTTGGCGTAGGTCTTGACGAACTTCGCCACCCGGGGGCTCAGCCCGGCCATGTCCTGCCACACCAGCACCTGGGCGTCGGTGGAGGGGCCGGCGCCGATGCCGATGGTCGGGACGGCGAGCTGCTCGGTCACCTCGGCCGCGAGGTCGGCCGGGACCGCCTCCAGCACGACGGAGAACGCGCCCGCGCGCTCCAGTTCCTTGGCGTCCTTGAGCAGACCGGCGGCGGCCTCGCCCCGGCCCTGCACACGGTATCCGCCCAGGGTGTTGACCGACTGCGGGGTCAGACCGATGTGGCCCATCACCGGGATGCCCGCCGAGGTCAGCAGCTCCACCTGGGGGCGACCGCCTGGCCGCCCTCCAACTTCACCGCCTGGGCTTTGCCCTCCTTCATGAACCGGGAGGCGGCCTCCAGAGCCTGCTGGGGGAGGCCTGGTAGGAGCCGAAGGGCAGGTCGGCCACGACCAGGGCCCGCTTGGTGGAGCGGGTGACGGCGGCGGTGAGCGGGATCAGCTCGTCCACCGTCACCGGGACGGTGGAGTCGTAGCCGTAGACCACGTTGGCGGCGGAGTCGCCGACGAGGAGGACGGGGATACCCGCCTCGTCGAAGATCCGGGAGGTGAGGGCGTCGTAGGCGGTCAGCATGGGCCACCGCTCGCCGCGCTGCTTGGCCAGGGCCAGGTCGCGGATGGTGACGCGCCGGTTGGTGACCCCGCCGTACAGGGCGTTCCCGGCGGAGGGGTCTTGGCTGTGGTGCTCATGATGGGTTCTTCCTCCGTTGTCTCGAAGCACCCGCTGGGGTGTCCCCGGACCTGTGGACGAAAACTGTTGTCGTGCGCGCTTGCACGCGCGGTTCCCCGAAGGGAGGGGTTCCTCGGGAGGAACGGCGTGCCGGGGCGGGATGTTCCCCGTTCCCCGCCACCAGCCTCTGTCCACCCGGCGGAGCCGGTGCGGGGAGGACGGGTGCGCGGGGGCGCACGCCAGCATCATCGCACGGGAGGGGGCGGGCCGTCCTCCCCGGGACGGTGCCTTTTCCGGGCGCGCCCGGCAAGCCGGAGCCGTGATCCCGGCGCTGTGAGAGGCGGCTGGTTAGCATGACAGCGGCACCGGGGTTGAGTGGCTGAAGGGACGTCCGTGGACCAGCAGACAGCACACCGGCGCAGGTGGGGCGGGTTGGCGGTGCTGATCATCTGCCTGCTGGTGATCGTGGCCGACAACACGATCCTCAACGTCGCGCTGAAGACCCTCTCCGACCCGCAGCGGGGGTGGGCGCCAGCCAGGCCGAGCTGGCGTGGGCGATCAACGCCTACACCCTGGTCTTCGCCGGACTGCTGTTCACCTTCGGGGTGCTCGGTGACCGGTGGGGGAGACGGCGGCTGCTGGTGGCCGGACTGATCGTGTTCGGCTCCGCCTCGACACTCACCGCCTACTCACAGAGCCCGGAGCAGCTCGTCGCGGCGCGCGCGGCGATGGGATTCGGCGCCTCCATGGTGATGCCGCAGACCCTGTCGGTGATCACCAACGTGTTCCCGCCGGAGGAACGGGCCCGGGCGATCGGCCTGTGGGCGGGCGCGGTGGGTCTGGCGATGGCGATCGGGCCGTCGGCGGGAGGGCTCCTCCTGGAGAACTTCTGGTGGGGATCGATCTTCCTGGTCAACGTGCCCTTCGTGCTCCTCGGGCTGGCGCTGATGTTCTTCCTGGTCCCCGAGTCGAGGGACGAGAGCGCGGGGCGCCCGGACGTCCTCGGCGTGCTGTTGTCCATCCCGGGCCTGGTCCTGATCGTCTACGGCATCATCACTGCTGGGGAGCGGTCCTCACTGGCGGACTGGGACGTGTACGGCGCTCTGGTCCTGGGCCTGGCGGTGCTGGGGATGTTCCTGGTCCACGAGTCCCGCGCCCCCAACCCCTCGCTCGACGTGCGCTTCTTCCGGGACCCCCGGTTCAGCGTCTCCGTCGCCACGGTCATGGTCCTGTTCTTCAGCATGGCGGGGATCCTCTTCTTCCTGAGCTTCTACTGGCAGAGCGTCCGCGGCTTCCCCCGTTCGTCGCGGGCCTGCTGATGCTGCCGTCCGCGCTGGGCCAGCTGATCTTCGCTCCGTTGAGCCCGACCCTGGTGCGTTGGGTGGGTCCGCGCGTCCTCGCCGCGATCGGTGTGGGGGTGGTTTGCTGCAGCTTCGTCTTCTACACGCAGATCCGGGTGGACACCCCGCTCGCACTGATCATCGTGTTCTTCTTCCTCCAGACCTCGGCCATGGCGGTGGTGCTCACCCCGGCCACCAACGCGATCATGTCGTCGGTCCCGCCGGGCAAGGCCGGGGCCGCCTCCGCCGTGCAGAACACGGCCCGCCAGATCGCCACCGCCATGGGCGTGGCCGTCCTCGGCGCGGTGATCTCCTACCGGTACCGAGCGGGGATGGAGGGCGACCTGAACGCGGTGGCGGAACGGACCCACGACGTGACCCCGAAGGACGCTCAGTCGGCGGCCGAGTCCATCGAGGCGACCATGGCGCTGGTCCAGAGACTGGGTCCGGCGGGCGACGCGCTCGTCGCCCCGGCCAAGCAGGCGTTCCTGGCGGGACTGCACATGGCGGCGCTGGTCTCGCTGTGCATCGGTCTCATCGGTCTGGTCGTGGTGCTGGTGTGGATGCCTCGTGAACCCCCGAGCCACGAGCCGAACGACCGGGCCGCGAACACGTCCTAGCGGGCGCCGGGACACGACCGCGCGGGGGCCCGGCGGCCATACTGGGCACCATGCTGGTCCACGAACCCTCCCCCGCCTTCGTCGGTCGCCACCACCACCTGTCCCTGCTCGCGGCGGACGCGCGCCGCACCGTTCCCGAGGGCGCCCGCACCGTCCTGGTCCTCGGCGGCGCCGGTGTCGGCAAGTCCCGCCTGCTCACCGAGCACCTGCGCCGGGTCCCCGGCACCCCCTCCGCCGTGGGCGGCTGTCTGGAACTGGGCGCCGAGGGGGTCCCCTTCGCCCCCTTCACCGCCTCCTGCGTGAACTCGTGCGCTCCGGAGGCCCCGCCGCCGACCCCACCGGCGACCTCGGCCGTCTCCTCCCCGAACTCAAGGGTGTCTCCGGGGCGGTGGTCGAGAGCCGTGCCCGTCTGTTCGAGGCGGTCCTCACCTTCCTGGAGGAGCGCGCCGCACCGGCCGGACTCACCCTGGTGATCGAGGACCTGCACTGGGCCGACGCCTCCACCCGCGACCTGCTCGTGTTCCTGCTGCGCAACCTCGGGTCCGCCCCCGTCCACCTGCTCATCAGCGTGCGCACCGACGACCTGCACCGGACCCACCCGCTGCGCGGTCTGCTCCCCGAACTCGAACGCCTCCCCGGGGTCCGCCGCCTGGATCTGGAACCGCTCTCCAAGGACGAGGTCGGAGCCCAGGCCACCGCCCTGAGCGGTCGGGAACTCGATCCGGCCGACCTCGACCTGCTGTTCGAGCGCAGCGGCGGCAACCCGCTCTTCGTGGAGTCATTCCTGGCCACCGGGCACGACCCCGCCGGGGCGCCCCTCCCGGAAGGGCTCCGGGACCTGCTGCTCTCCGCTGTCGAACCCCTGCCCGAACCCACCCGCCGCGTCCTCGGCCTCGTCGCGACCGCGGGACCCGGGTCCGGCACACACTCCTCGCCAGCGTGAACCGCCGCGCCGGGAGCTCCGACGTGGAGCTCGACGCGGCCCTGCGCCCGGCCGTCGACGCCCGCATCCTGCGTTCGACGGCGGACGGCTACGCGTTCCGGCACGCACTGCTGGCGGAGGCGGTGCACACCGACCTCATGCCGGGTGAACGCGTGCGCGCGCACCGCCGCTACGCCGAGGCGCTCCAGGCGGGTGTGGAGCGGATGCCCGAGCGCGAGCGGGCCCTCCAGCTCGCCCACCACGCGCACTGCGCCCACGACCAGCCGCTCGCCCTCTCGGCGGCCTGGCGGGCCGCCGACCACGCCGCCGCCGTGGACGCCTACCCCGAGCACCTGGGACTGATCGAACGCGTCCTGGAACTGTGGGACCAGGTGCCCGACGCGGTCGAACGCGTCGGGCTGCCCCGGGACCAGGTGCTGGTCCGGGCCGCCGAGGTGTCTCTGGTCGCGGGTTCGCCGCGACGCGCGGTCAGCTACGCCACCGAGGGCCTGGACGAACTCGGGGTCACGGGATTCCGTGACCCGCACGGAGCCCGTAGGGAGAGCTTCGAACGCGCCTCCCGGCTGCGTCATGCCCGGGGCCGGGCGCTCAAGGAGATGGGTCGCGACGGTGCCCTGGAGGATCTGGCCGACGGCCTCGTGCTGCTCGCCCACGACCACCCGGACGCCACGGCGGTGGGCGCGACCATGGCCGCCACTCTCATGATGCGCGGCCACCACGACCAGGCGGCCAGGATGGCCCGCCGGGTCCTCGACAGAGCGCGTGTGCTCGGTGACCGGAGGAGCGAGGCGGACGCGCTTATCACCCTCGGCGGCCTCAGCGACCCGCTCGACGCCGACGAGGGGCTGGCGCTGTTCGGTGCGGGCATCGGTCTGGCCCGGGAGATCGGTGACGTCCCGGTCGAGATCCGGGGGCTGGTCAACCTCGCCGGCCACCTCAAGAACCTCGACCGGCTGGAGGAGAGCGCCCGGGTGTCCCTGGAGGGGATGCGGCGCTGCGGTGAGCTCGGCCTGACCCGGACCCAGGGCGGGGCGTTCGCCTGCGGGTTGGCGGTGACCCGGTTCCACCAGGGAAGGTTCGCCGAGAGCGAGGAACTGCTGTCCAGGGTCACGGAGGGCGGGGTGACGTGGGCGCGGGCCCTCACCCTGCGCATGCAACTGGACCTGTACCGCTGGCGTCCGGACGCGCTGCGCGCCACCATCGACGAGTTCCATCGCGCGCTGCCCGCACGCGTGAGCTCCCCGGTGGAGCACCTTCCGGTGCACGGGGTCCTCCAGCAGCTGGCCGTGTACGAGGGACGCCTGCTGGACGCCGGACGGATGACCCGGGACCTGCTCCACCGGACGGCGGGGGAACGCTCCAGGACTCCGCTCGCCCAGGGTCTCTACCGTTCCACCCTGGTCCGGCACACCTCGGTCGCCGCCCGCCTGGCGGAGGAACCGGGAGAGGAGGCGCGCCAGCTGGCCCGGGAGGTCCGCGAGCTCCTGGACGACATGCCCCCGTTACGGAACACTCCGACTCCCACGCCCGGCTGGCCGCCGATGCCTGGCTGGCCCCGGACCCGGAGGAGTCCCTGGCGCTGTTCGAGGCGGCGATGGCGGCGGTCGCGCCCACCGGCCACGTGGTCCTCGGAGCCGAGTACGAGCTGGCGGCGGCGGAGGCGGCCCTGCGGGCGGGGCGCCGCGACCGCGCGGCCGCGCACGTCGACGCGGTCCACCGCCTGGCGGTCCGGCACGGCATGGCCCTGTTCGAGAGGCAGACCCGCGCGCTGCGGGCCCGCCACGCCCTGCCCGACCCGGACGGACACGCCGCCACCAGCCCCGCTCCGGAACGGGCCGCGCTCCCCGCCGGGCCCACCCCGGCGGCCGGATCGCCGCCCGCCGGGCTGACGCCGCGTGAGGTGGAGGTGCTGGTGGAGGTGGCCCGTGGGTCGAGCAACCGGGAGGTGGGGGAGGCGCTGTTCATCTCGGGCAAGACGGTGAGCGTGCACCTGAGCAACGCGATGGGCAAACTCGGGGTGCGCAACCGGACGGCCGCGGTGGCGCGGCCCCGCGAGCTCGGGCTGGTCTGACCGGCCTCGGACCAGGGAGCCCCGGGCATACTGGGGCGTATGTCCCCCTCAACCTTCGTCGGCCGACAGCGGCAGGTCGACCACCTCCTCTCCGACGCCGCCCGGGCCCGTACCGAGGGGGCCAGGACGGTCCTGCTCCGCGGCGACGCCGGAATCGGCAAGTCACGGCTCCTGGAGGAGTACCTGGAGCACACGCCCCTGCGGATCCGGGCCCTGGGCGCCTGCCTGGAACTGGGCGCCGGGGGCCTCGCCTTCGCCCCGTTCACCGCGCTCCTGCGCCAACTGGTCAGGGAGGGCGGCCCAGTGCCGGCCGCCGGGAGCGAACTCACCCGACTCCTGCCCGGACAGGGCGAGGCTCCCTCCGCGCGGTCCGGCACCGACGACCACGACCGCGCCCGACTGTTCGAGGCGGTGCTGACCTACCTGGAGGAGCGCGCGGCCCCGGCGGGGCTCAGCCTCGTGGTCGAGGACCTGCACTGGGCCGACGCCTCCACCCGCGACCTGCTCGTCTTCCTCCTGCGCAACCTCGGTGCCGCACCGGTGCACCTGGTCGTCTCGGTCCGCTCTGACGACCTGCACCGCACCCATCCCCTGAGCCGCGCCCTGCCCGAACTCGAACGGCTGCCCCGGGTCACCCGGCTCGACCTCGCACCGCTCACCCGGGAGGCCGTCGCCGAGCAGGTCGCCGCGCTGAGCGGATCGGTGCCCGACCCCGACACCCTTGCGCTCCTGCTGGAACGCAGCGGCGGCAACCCCTGTTCGTGGAGTCCTTCCTCGCGGCCCCCGAGGGCGGCGTCCCGGAGGGCCCGCGCGAACTCCTCATGCGCCGTGTCGAACCCCTCGCCGCCACCACCCGCAGGGTCCTCGGGCTGGCCTCGGTGGCCGGGGACCGGGTCGACCACGG
The DNA here is from genome assembly GCA_018388625.1 of Nocardiopsis eucommiae. Taxonomy (GTDB): domain Bacteria; phylum Actinomycetota; class Actinomycetes; order Streptosporangiales; family Streptosporangiaceae; genus Nocardiopsis; species Nocardiopsis eucommiae. The sequence continues at coordinate 1,911,281 of CP074402.1, forward strand.
GCTCCTCACAGAGGTGGCCGAGGCCTCCGGCGTGGGCGAGGACGACCTGGACGAGGCGCTGCGCGAGGCGGTCGACGCCCGGGTGCTCGGGGCCACGGACACGGGGTACGTGTTCCGGCACGCGCTGTTGGCCGAGGCGGTCAAGGGCGACCTGCTGCCGGGCCAGCGGGTGCGTGCCCACCGTCGCTACGCGGCGGCGCTCGAAGGCGGTGTCCCCGGTCTGTCACGCAGTGAGTCGGTCGCCCAACTCGCCCACCACGCGTACTCGGCCCACGACCACCCCAGGGCGCTGGGCGCCGCGTGGGAGTCGGCCGGACACGCCCGGGACGCCAGCGCCCACCCCGAGCACCTGGCCCTGCTCGAACGTGTGGTGGAGCTGTGGGAACTGGTCCCCGACGCCGCCGAGCGCCTGGGGACCACCTACGGGGAACTCCTGCTGGGGGTCTGCCTCGCCGCGCAGACGGCGGGTGACCCGCGCCGGGCGGTCGAGCACGCCAGCGAGGCACTGGCCGAGCTGGATCCGGGGAGCGAGCTCGCCGCGCGCCTCCTGGTCGCCCGGGGCCTCTCCTACAAGGAACTGGGACGGCTCGAGGCCCTGGACGACCTGCGCGCCGCCGCTCGGAACCACCCGGAACCGGCCGTGGTCAGCGCCAACACGGCCTCGGTGCTGATGATGCGGGGCAGTGACGCCGAGGCGGAGCGGGCCGCGCGCGCCGCGATCGAGGAGGCGCGTGCCTGCGGGGACCGGGCCAGCGAGGCGGACGCGCTGGTCACCCTGGGGGCCCTCCTGGACCACACGGGGGAGGAGGAGCCCCTGGAGATGCTGCGCGAGGGGATCCGCATCGCGCGCGAACTGGGTGACGTCCAGGTGGAGATGCGCGGGCTCAACAACCTCGGCAGCAACCTCGGCAGCCGGTTCGAGACACGGGAGCGGTTGGCCTGCGCCCAGGAGGCCCTGGACCGCAGCGCCGAGCTGGGAGTGGCCCGCAGCCAGGGGGCGGGCCTGGCCAACGGGCTGGCCAGCGCCCTCGTCGCGGCGGGGCGTCTGGAGGAGGCGCGGGCGAGGCTGGACGCGGCCCCGCGGGTGAGGACCTGTCGGGGGCCAGACGCCAGGTGCTCGTCGCCCAGATGGCCGCGCTGGAGGGGGACTGGGAGACCAGCCGAGGTGCCCTGGAGGAGTTCACGCGGCTGCTGCCACGGGAGACCTCCACCCGCGTGGAGTACATGTCGCACTACTACGCGCGTCTCCTGGGGCTGCTCTTCGAGCCGGGGGAGCGGTGGACCGAGGCCGCCCGGGTGATCCTGGAGGCCGAGCAGGAGGTCCGCATGGTCTCCCACGTCCGGTTCAGCGCCAGTACCGGGTCCGCCACGGCGATGGTGGTGTGGCGACTGCGGCGCCGTGCCGAACCCGGTGACCGGGAGCTCGCCGACACACTGGCGGAGCCTCTGGTGAGCGTGCTGGAGGGGGCGACTGGCCGGTCTCCCCGCTGGGGAGACTGAGCGGGGAGACCGCGCTGGCCTTCCTGGAGGAGGACCCGGAGCGCGCGGCGGAGTACTGGGACCGGGCCCTGCCCCTGGCCGAACGCGCCGGTGGCCTCAGCCTGGTCGAGTGTCTGTTCGGGGCCTTCTGGAACGCGCTCGGGACGGCCGACACCGGACGCGCCCGGGACCTGTTGCGACGTTGCGAGGCAGTGCTGGCCGGGTTCGACCTGTACGTGGTGCGCCAGCTCGTGGCGGAGATGCGCGCGGCCCTCGGCCCGGACTCCGCGGCGGCACCGCCCGCCGGGCTGACGCCGCGTGAGGTGGAGGTGCTGGTGGAGGTGGCCCGTGGGTCGAGCAACCGGGAGGTGGGGGAGGCGCTGTTCATCTCGGGCAAGACGGTGAGCGTGCACCTGAGCAACGCGATGGGCAAGCTGGGGGTGGCCAACCGGACGGCCGCGGTGGCGCGGGCCCGGGAGCTCGGGCTGGTCTGACCCGGCCGGAGGCGTCCCGTCCGGGTTCGACCCCGCCGTACCGGACGGGCCGCCCCGCGCCGGTCAGTGCGCCGGAGGCTCCACCGCGCCCTGGCCGTGCATCGCCGCGTAGACCAGTTCGGAGTAGGCCTCCAGGGCGTCCGCGCACGCGGTCAGGCGCTCGGCGGCGGCCCGGGCCTCGGGCAGGGCGAGGACGTCGCGCCTCCTGAGGTCACGGAACCAACGGCGCAACCGCTCCAGGCTCTGTTCCTCCTCCTCCAGTTCCGCGAAGGTGAACTTCTCCTTGGCGATCTCCTTCGCGATCTCGGCCTCGAACCGGCCGCAGTCGCTGGTGAACTCGCCCCACTCGTCGATCCGGGCGGCCCGGAACGCGTCCTCGACGAACGCGCGCGCGTCGGCGTCCCGGGGTTCGACGTCGTAGACGGCCACCCGGCCGCCGCCCTCCACCGCCAGCTCCGTCGCGCGCTCCACGAACGGGCGGAAGGCCTCCGCCGCGGGCAGGGCCCAGGTGCCCTGGGAGACGGGCACCGCCCCCGCGCGCCGCAGTTCCCGCCAGACCGCGACCCGGTGCCGTGAGGGCTTGGCCGGGACCTGTACCACCGCGAGGATCCATCGCACCGCTTCGTCTGTCACGAACCCGACCGTAACAGTCGGGCGGAGCAGGGGAGACGTCGAGTGAGTAACAGGTGTTACAGTCTGGTGCGTGACACAATCTCCTCCGGTGTGGTCGGTCGCACCCCTGTACCTCGCCGGGTTCACCACGGCCTTCGGCGCCCACGGCGTCGCGGGTGTCCTGGGAACCCAGAGCGACTCCCTCGGGCTCTCCCTGCTGGGCCTCGGACTCATGCTGGCCCTGTACGACGTGGCGGAGGTGGTCCTCAAGCCGGTCTTCGGCGCGCTCAGCGACCGGATCGGCGTCCGTCCGGTGATCTTCGGCGGGCTGGTCGCGTTCTCCGTGGCGTCCCTCCTGGTCCTGCTGGCGCCCACTCCGCTCGTGCTGGGGCTCGCGCGGGTCGGGCAGGGCGCGGCGGCCTCGGCGTTCTCCCCCGCGTCGTCGGCGGCGGTCGCGCGCCTGGCAGGGAGGGAACGGCTGGGGCGGTCGTTCGGCCGCTACGGGGCGTGGAAGAGCCTCGGCTACGTGCTCGGCCCGCTCAGCGGTGTGGCACTGGCCCACGTGTGGGGGATCGGGGCCCTGTACCTGGCGCTCGCCGTGCTCGCGGCGGGCGCGGCGGCGTGGGTGCTGCTCGCGCTCCCGGCCCTGCCGGTGGTGCCCCGGCCGCGCTACACCTTCGCCGACCTCGTCCGGCAGACCACCGAGCGCGGGTTCCTGGTCCCCACGCTGCTGCTGGCCTCCACGACCGCGATCCTCGGCGTCGCGGTCGGGTTCCTGCCGCTGCTGGCCGTGCGGCTCGACCTGCACCCGCTCGCAGGTGCGGCGGCGGTCACCCTGCTGGCCCTGGTCTCCACCATCGTCCAGCCGATCGTCGGCCGCCGACGCGACCGGCACGGGATCTCCACGCGCGACGGCGGGGCCGTCGGCCTGGGGCTGGCGGCGGCCGCCCTGCTGGCGCTGGCCCTGGCCCCGAACGTGGTCACGCTGGTCGCCGCGTCCGTGGCGATCGGCCTCATGGTCGGCACCGTCACCCCGCTGGCCTTCGCACACCTGGCCGAGACCACGCCCGAGGAGCGGCTGGGACGCACGATGGGCAACGCCGAACTCGGTCGGGAGGTCGGGGACGCCGGAGGGCCGTTGGCGGTCGGCGCGCTGGCCGCCGCCACGAGTCTGCCCGTGGCCCTCACGGCGCTCGCGGCCGCCGGACTCGCCTCCGGGATCCTGGGGCGGGTCGCGCTCCGGGAGGGCGGGCCGGTCAGGCCCGGGAGCCCGCCCGACTGATCCGGGCCAGGGAGGCCTCGACGTCCACCCGCTCGGTCGGCCGGTTGTGGGGGAGCTTCGAGAGCAGGTACGCCATCCCGCAGGTGTTCGTGACCGCCGCGAAGGCCAGCCCGGCGCCCACGAACGCGGCCAGGAGCACGGCGGGGGTCCACCACAGACTCGCCGCCGCCGCGACCAGCACCGTCGAACCCGCCACGAGGCGCACCTGGCGGTCCAGGGCCCACCGCTCCGGACCGTGCACGGTCGGGCCCTCGGCCTGGGCCCAGGCGTTCATGCCGCCGGTCAGCACCACGGCGTCCTCCAACCCGGAGGAGGCCAGCCGACGCCGGGCCTGCTCGGCTCGGGACCCGCTCTGGCACACCAGGACGATCTGCTCGGTGGCGTCCCGGGCGACCCTCCCGGCGTGGTGGTCGAGCTCGTCCAGCGGGAGGTTGACCGCTCCGGGGACGTGCGCGCTCTCGAACTCGGCCGGGGTGCGCACGTCCACCAGGAGCGGGGAGGGCCCGCTGTCGAGCCGGGCTCTGACGGTCGCCGCGTCGACGGACTCGCTCATGTGTGTCTGACTCCAGGGGAGAAGGGATAGTCCACGACTTTGGTAGGGATTCTACCCCCGGGGTATGTGACGTGCTTGTCACCGATTCCGGGAATACCCCACCGATGCGGAGTCCTGTACTGGTCAGAGCGTCGGCAGGTACCTCTGGAGCTCGTACGGGGTCACCTGGCGGCGGTAGGAGTTCCACTCCGCCTTCTTGTTGCGCAGGAAGAAGTCGAAGACGTGCTCGCCCAGCGTCTCCGCCACCAGCTCGCTGTTCTCCATCAGGCGCAGCGCCTCGTCCAGGCTCTGGGGAGCGGCTTGATGCCCAGCGCGCGGCGCTCGGAGTCCGTGAGGGCCCAGACGTCGTCCTCGGCGCCCGGCGGCAGCTCGTAGCCCTCCTCGATCCCCTTCAGACCTGCGGCCAGGATCACCGCGTAGGCCAGGTACGGGTTGGCGGAGCTGTCCAGCGAGCGGATCTCGATCCGGCTGGAGTTCGACTTGCCGGGCTTGTACATCGGCACGCGGACCAGTGCCGAGCGGTTGTTGTGCCCCCAGCAGATGTAGGCCGGGGCCTCGCCGCCCATCCCCGCCGAGGCGGCCGGGTCGTCCCAGATGCGCTTGTAGGAGTTCACCCACTGGTTGGTGACGGCCGCGATCTCGTCGGCGTGGCGCAGCAGCCCCGCAATGAACCCGCGCCCGACCTTGGAGAGCTGGTACTCCGCTCCGGGCTCGTAGAAGGCGTTGCGGTCACCCTCGAACAGCGACAGGTGGGTGTGCATGCCCGACCCCGGGTACTGGGTGAAGGGCTTGGGCATGAAGGTGGCGTACACGCCCTGCTCCATGGCCACCTCCTTCATCACCAAACGGAAGGTCATGATGTTGTCGGCGGTGGTGAGCGCGTCCGCGTAGCGCAGGTCGATCTCCTGCTGGCCCGGGCCGCCCTCGTGGTGGCTGAACTCCACCGAGATGCCCATGGCCTCCAGCATGTTGATGGCGTTGCGCCGGAAGTCGTGCGCGCTGTTGTGCGGCGTGTGGTCGAAGTAGCCGCCCGAGTCGTTGGGCTCGGGGAACTCACCGTGCTCCGGGAACTTCTTCAGGAGGTAGAACTCGATCTCGGGGTGCGTGTAGAACGTGAACCCGAGGTCGGAGGCCTTCCCGAGCTGGCGCTTGAGCACGTGCCTGGGGTCTGCCGGGGACGGCGAGCCGTCGGGCATGAGGATGTCGCAGTACATGCGCGCGGTGCCGTGCGGCTCGTTGCGCCAGGGCAGCACCTGGAACGTGGAGGGGTCGGGCTGGGCGAGCATGTCGGCCTCGTACACCCGGGCGAAGCCCTCGATGGCCGAACCGTCGAACCCGATGCCCTCGGAGAAGGCGGCCTCCAGTTCGGCGGGCGCCACCGCCACGGACTTGAGGTACCCGAGCACGTCGGTGAACCACAGCCTCACGAACCGGATGTCGCGCTCCTCCAACGTGCGGAGCACGAATTCCTGCTGTCGATTCACGATGACCCTCCTCGATGCCGGTCGGTTCCGGCCCGGTCCGCGCACGTGAGCCGTGCCGGGAACGATCTCCCGGAGCCAGTCTGCCGTGCGGATATTTCCGGGGTATTTCCGCACACGCCAACCAGCCTGCCCGGACCTCCCCGCACAGGCATTATGACCGCTGAATCAGGAGGTTCGGGACGGCTTGGGCCAGACCGAGTTCCCGGGCGCGGGCCCCCGCCGTGGCCCGGTTGGGCACACCGAGCTTCCCCAGGATGTGGGACACGTGCACGCTCGCGGTCTTGGGGCTGATGAACAGCGCCTCCGCGATCGCCGCGTTGGTCGCGCCCGTGGCCAGCAGGCGCAGCACCTCCGTCTCGCGCGGAGTCAGCCCGGCGGGTGCCGGAGGCGGGACGGACCCGCCGGAGAGACCGGCGCCGAGGCGGCGCGCCAGGTCCTCGGCGGCGCGGGCCAAGGGTGACGCACCACACGCGTCGGCGGTCGCGAAGACCAGGCGGGTCAGCTCCACGGCACGCTCCCGCTCCCCGGCGGCCACCCGGGCCTCGGCCTCGCGCAGTCGGGCCCGGGCCAGGTGCAACCGCAGGGGAGTGGACTCCCAGGCCGCCGCCGCTGTGGCCCACGACGTGGCCAGGGACGGGGGCGCGGCGCCCTCGACCTCGCTGATCTGGGCCCGTACGGTCGCCGCGTGCGCCGGCCGGACCAGGCCGTTGCGCGGGAGCCTCCCGCGACGGTGCCGACCAACCCGACCACGAGCCGGGCCGTCTCCCCGAACCCCGCGTCTTCGCGCGCCCGCTCCGCGCCCAGTCGGGCGGCCTCCGCCATCCGTTCCAGCAGCGGCCACGTGTACCCCGGGGAACGCTCCAGGGCCGCCTGCTCCAGGACGTCCCTGGAGAGGGACAGCGCCTCGGCGAGGTCACCCTCGGCCAGGGCGGCGTCCAGCAGGCCCGTGGTGCGCAGCTGCACGACGTCCATCCGGTGCGCGTCCAGCATGGAACGGTCTCCGCTGGGCCCGGCCTCGGCACGCGCCGCGACCGCGTCCCCCATCGCCGCCGCGGCACGCGCCTCGACCGCCTGAACGTAGTGCTGGTGCTTGTCGTCCCCGTGCCTCCTGGCCAGGTGGCGGCGGTGGACCTCGCGGCTCTGGCGCAGGTCTCCCGTCTCGAAGAGGATCTCGGCGCGGTTCTGGTGGTGGAAGGACCGGTGGTAGGGCGCCCAGCCCCACGCCTCGTGCCGGGCCAGGGACTCCTCCAGCACGCGCAGGCCCTCCTCGTGGTGGCCGAGCTCACGCAGGAAGTGGGCGAGGTTCCCGGCTCCGCGCGCCTCCATGTAGGGCTCGCGGAGCTCGATGGCCTCCGCCATCCCCCGTTCCACCAGCGGGCGCCCGTGTTCGACGTCACCGTCCCGCATACGGACCCCGCCCAACGTGATCCGGGCGTCGGCGGCCGCGCAGCGGTCGGACACACTGCCCGTGTCGGCCGCGTCGATCGCCAGCTCGGCCAACGTCCCGAAACCGCGGCCGGTGTCGTTCAGCTCTTGGAGGACCCTCCCCTCGGGGGTCGGGTTCCGGTCCTCGCGCAGCATGGCGCTCTCCCGGGCCAGGAGAGCCAGGAGCTGGCTGTATCCGGGCATGTGCGGCGGGTGCAGTTCCAGGGCCCGGACCAGGTCCTCGACGCCGCCGGTGCACGCGTGGGAGGAGCGGGCCTGGCCCCGCTGGCGCAGCAGGACCGCCCGCGCCGTGAGGGTCCCGTCGTCGTCGGCGTCCTCGTCCAGCGTCGCCAGGGCCTCGTCGACGAGTTCCAGCGCACGCCGGTTGCGGTTGGCCGAGATCGCCGCGCCCGCCGCCCGGCTCACCACCTCCGCCCAGCTGTTCCCCTCCACCCGGTCGCTGGGGTCGGGCACCCGGTCCCACAGCGCCAGGACGCGGTCCAGCATGCCGAGGCGTTCGTCGAAGGCGAGCGTCCTGCTGGCCTGGACGGCGGCCCGCCAGGCGGCCTCCATGGCCCGGGGCAGGTCCTGCGCGGCGTGGTAGTGGTGGGCCTGCTCGGCGGCACGGCGGTCCTCGGGGACGGCGTCCGGGTACGCGTCGATGAGCTGGGCGAAGCGCAGGTGCAGCCGGGAGTGCGGCCCGGGCAGGATCTCGTCGTGCACCGCGTCGCGCAGCAGTGCGTGCCGGAAGCGGTAACCGGTGCGTCCGGGCCGCAGCACGTTGGCGTCCACCAGGGCGTGCAGGGCGGCCTCCAGGTCACGCTCGGGCAGCCCGGCCGCGTGGTGGAGCACCTCGTGCTCGATGCCGTCGGCCACGGCCCCCACCGCCGCCGCCCGCAGGACGGAGAGCGTGGTCTCGTCGAAGCGGCGCACCGGCTCCAGGAGCAGGTCGCGGAAGTGGTCGGGCAGGTCGGGGTCGTCGTCGGAGGGGCAGGTCTCGGCGGCGGCCAGGGCCTCCACGAACAACGGGACGCCCTCGCTGCGCCGGAAGAGCGTGTCCAGGGCGTCGTGCTCCAGTTCCTCGCCTCGGATCGCCGCGGCCTGGACGCCCACCTCCTCCCGGGTGAACGGCTCCAGCACGATCCGGCGCACGCCCGGCAGGCGTTCGAGCTGGGGAGGAGCCGCCGCAGCGGGTGCGCGCGGTGCAGGTCGTCACTGCGGTAGGTGGCGACGACCTGGGTCCCGGGGCGGGAGAGGTTGCGGGCGAGGAAGGCCAACAGGTCCCGGGTGGCGCCGTCCGCCCAGTGCAGGTCCTCCAGGACGACGGTGACCCCGTCCTCCCCGGCCACCTGCTCGCACAGGCGCAGTACCTGCTCGAAGAGGATGCCCCGGTTCTCCCGGCGGTCCGAGGCGGGCTCGCCCAGCTCGGGGAGGAGCCGGGCGAACTCGCCGACCCCGCCCGGCGCGGCCGCGTCGAACGGGGCGCGTCCGCGCTCGCGCAGGATCTGGCGGAGCACGGCGGTGAAGGGGGCGTAGGACAGGCCGTCGACGCCGAGTTGCAGGCAGGCCCCGACGAACACCGTCCCGGCGGGCCGGGTGGCGGCGAACTCGGAGACCAGGCGGCTCTTGCCGACCCCCGCGTCCCCGCCCACCAGCAGTGTCTCCGGGGGCCGGTGCGTACGCGGTCGGCCTGGTCGGCCAGGAGCCGGAGGTGGTCCCGGCGGCCGACGAAGAGGGGACTCACTGCGGAGAACAGGGGCATACCCCCATTATGCGCGCCGGGGTCGCGGCGGCTCCGGGGTCTTCCCGGTTCGGGTCCGCTCCTCGGCACTCAGGAGACGGGCTCGGCGGTGGAGCTCGGCCCGGCGGAGGCGCTCCTGGATGATCGCCTGGGCGGTGGCCGCCCGTAGGTCTCTGAGGGGCACGGTGGTGTCCTTTCCGTGGTGTCTGTGCGGTGCTCGGGGCGGCGTGCCTGGTGCGCGCGGGGTCAGGAGGCGCGTCGGCGGCGCTTCGCGGCCCGTTCCCGGGCTCGGGCGCGGGCCTCGGCCCTGGCCCGGCGCACCGCCGTGAGCTGTTCGCTGCGTCGGGCGGCGGCCTCGGAGCGGGCGCGGTCGTCCCTGAGGACGAAGTCGGGGTGGAACACGGTGCTGCCCTTCCGCTGTGCGGCGGGACCCGTGTCCCGCCCGATGACCTCCACGATCCGGCTGAGAACGGAGTCGGCGCATCGGGAGGAATCAGTGGATCGGCCGCCAAAGCGTCGGACGGCCTCCTAAGAGGGGTGAGATCCGTCCTAAGAACCCTCGTGAGTCCCGCCGATTCGCCAAACGCCCCGGAGGTTCCTTGACTCCGGTGCCTCGGGGCGGGCAAGTGTGTGGGGGCTGGGCGTCTCCTCCCGGGGGTGCTCCGGCCAGCACTGATGGCGGATCTCAGGAGGTCGTGGGATGACTCGGGTCGCTTGCGGGACCGACCGACGGGGCGCGTTCGGGCGAAGGGCCGCAGGGGTGGTCGCCGGGCTGGCCCTCGCCGGGCTGTGCGCGGCCCCCGCCTCGGCGGACGACGGCGGGGACGCGGTGGGGCTGTCCCTGTCCGGGGTGGACCGGTCGCCGCTCCCCGGCGAGGAGGTCGTCTACCGGGCCACCGTGGTCAACGGCGGAGCCGGGGAGGTCGAGGAGGGGCTGCTCGCACAGCACGTGCCCGAACCCCTCGATGTCCGGGAGGTCGGCCAGGGCGGGATCGTCGAGGAGGGCGTCGCCAACTGGAGGGTGGACCTGCCGGAGGACGGGGAGGCCGCCTACACCGTCCGGGTCCGGGTGCCGGAGGACGCCGAGCCGGGGGAGCGGGTGGTGAGCACCGCCTGCCTGCTGTTGGACCGGGACGGCGATCCCGTGGCCTGCGCGAGCGACACCCTGCTGGTCGGGGACCGAACGGTGCTCTCGAAGATGGGGGAGATGGTGGACCGGGACGGCCTGGTCCGCGCGGTGGGCGTGGGGGTGCTGATGGTGCTGGTGTGGCTGATGTGGCGACAGTGGGGCGCCTCACGCGGCACCTGACCCGACGGGTGTCCGATTTGTTACGTCAGGGCGTCAGCAAGACGCGGGCTTCAACTACAACGCGTAGTAGTCTAAGCGTATGGACTTCCTTTACTCCGCGCTCGTGTTCCTGCACATGATCGGCCTGGCCGGGATCATCGCCGGTTTCCTCATGCAGCTGATGACCGACAACGTCAAGGCGACCAAGGTGCTGCTGCACAGCGCCCTGCTCCAGTTCGTCACGGGCCTCCTGCTGGTCGGTGTGGCCGAGATGGCCGACATCGGCGAACTCAACCACGTCAAGATCGGCGTGAAGCTCGTGATCGCCCTGAGCGTCGTGGTCGTCGGTGTGCTCAACCTGCGCAAGCCCGCGAAGAACCTGGCGATCATCGCCGGTGTCCTGGCCATCGTCAACATCGGTGTCGCGGTCTTCTGGTAGACGCCCGCCGACCCGCCCGCACGGGTCTGCCGCCGGTGGCGGTCCGGAGTGCTCCGGACCGCCACCGGCTTTTTCGTCTGGAAAATCTTGCAGGCCCTTTCGTCCAGATCAGGGCTGCATTTCCGGGTGATCCGGTGTTCACGTGGTGTTCACAGGTCGAGGTCGGTCTGTTACCTTCGTCACCTCAACGCAAACTCTTGCGCAAACTGCAAGAGCATGCGGCACCTCCCCCCAAGGAGCGCACATGAGAACACCCCGCGTCGGCGCCCTCCTCGGAGCGGCCCTGATGGGAGCCGCCCTGTTGGCGGTACCCGGCCAGGCCGCCACCCAGGACGCCGCACCCGTCTCCGCGCAGAACGCCAACGACGACACGATCGTCCACCTCTTCCAGTGGAACTGGGACTCCGTCGCCGCCGAGTGCGCCGAATTCCTCGGCCCCGCCGGGTACGGCGGCGTCCAGGTCTCCCCGCCCCAGGAACACGTGGTCGTCCCCTTCTCCGAGGGCGGCAACCACCCCTGGTGGCAGGACTACCAGCCGGTCTCCTACCGGATCGACAACACCCGGCGCGGCACCGCCGAGGACTTCCAGGCGATGGTCTCCACGTGTGCCGACAACGGCGTCCGGATCTACGTGGACGCCGTCATCAACCACATGACCGGACCGGCCGAGGGCACCAGCACCGGCAGCGCCGGCACCGAGTGGGAGCGCTACGAGTACCCCGACCTGTTCGGGGACGGCACGGCCGCCTACTCCTACGACGACTTCGGTCCCTGCTACGACACCATCGAGAACTGGAACGACAAGGACGAGGTGCAGAACTGCCAGCTCCTCGACCTGGCCGACCTGGACACCGGCTCCCCGCACGTCCGTGACCAGATCGTCCGGTACCTCAACGGCCTGGTGGCCATGGGGGTCGGCGGCTTCCGGGTGGACGCCTCCAAGCACGTCCCCGAGGACGACATGGGCGCCATCATCGGGGCCCTGGACGACGTCCCCGGGTTCGGCGGCGCCCCCGGGTGTTCCACGAGGTCTACGGCGACCAGACCATCCCCTACACCGCTTACACGCCCTACGGGCAGGTCACCAACTTCGACTACAAGCGCTCCGTCGCCTCCGGCTTCGCCAACGGTGACATCGCCGGGCTCACCGACATGCCCGACCACGGCGGCCTCACCTCCGACGAGGCCGTGGTCTTCGTCGACAACCACGACACCCAGCGCTACGAGCCGACCCTCACCTACGTGGACGGCGACCGCTACTACCTCGCCACCGCGTTCATGCTCGCCCACCCCTACGGCACCCCCGTGGTGATGTCCAGCTACGACTTCGAGGGCAACGTGACCGAGGGCCCGCCCAGCGCGGCCCAGGACGGCAACCCCGCCGGGTGGATCACCGAGGACAGCGACTGCTCCGGCGCCGCGTGGGTCTGCGAGCACCGGAACGAGGCCGTCAGCGGCATGGTGGCCTTCCGGTCGGCGGTGGGGGACTCCGGCCTCACCGAACGGGCCCGCGACGGATCCTCCCGTGTGGCCTTCGACCGGGGCGAGGCCGGGTTCGCCGCCTTCAACGCCTCGGGCGGAGACTGGGCCCTGACCGCCCCGACGTCGCTCCCGGACGGCGAGTACGACAACGCGTCCGGACCCGGCACCGCCACGGTCTCCTCGGGCCAGGTCAGCGCGACCGTCCCCGCCGACGGCGCCCTGGCGCTGCACGTGGGCGGCGAGTGCGAGCAGGACTGCGGCGGAGGTCCGGGCGAGCCGGGCGAGCCCGGCGACACCCTGACCGCGACGGTCGAGACCCGGCCCGGTCAGGAGGTGTTCGTCGTCGGCTCCACCCCCGAACTGGGGTCGTGGAACCCGGCGGACGGCGCCCCGCTGAGCACCGACGCGTCCACCTACCCGCAGTGGTCCGGCCGTGTCACCCTCGGCGCCGACACCGAGTGGAAGCTGGTCCGGGTGTCCCCGGACGGCGCGGACTGGGAGCCCGGCGCCAACCGCGTCGGCCCGGCCACCACCGTCACCTGGGGTCAGCGCTGAGGCCACCGGGCGTCCCCACGGGGGCGCCCGGTCCGGCTCACCCCGCCGAGGCGTCCTCCTTCGGCGCCGGGCAGGTCCCGCCCGGGTCCACCGCGAGCTCGTAGTGCCACACCTCGTTGGCGTAGGTCTGGCAGAGCCCGAACCGCGCCCCGTGCTGGGCGAACCAGTACGCGGCGTCGGTGCGGCCCACGTCCACCGCCTCCCCCGTGACGTGCGAGGAGTCCTCGGGGAGGCCACCCACCGGGCCGCCTCCTCCTCGCTCCCGTACACCCCCACGGCCGACTCCAGCAGGAACCGCTGGTAGCGCTCGCTGCGCCATCCGCTGGTCACCAGCACCTCGATGCCGTCCTCCTCCAGAGCGGCCCCGGCGGCCTCTCGGACCGCCGCCACCAGGTCCGGGTCCAGCTCGGACAGCGCGGGCACGTCCTCGTCGGGGTCCAGGCCCCCGCCCTCGGGGACGAACCCGTCGCCCTCGCCCAGCGGGGTCAGCCGGGTCACCGGGAGGCCGGTCCGCGCCTTCCCCCGTCGGCCGCCCCGGCCGAGGCGCACCCCGCCAGGGTCAGGACGGCCACGGCGACGGTGGCCAGAACGGTCGGTCGACGGCACATGGGACGTCCCTCCTCCGTGGACCGGACCCCGTGTCCGGTACCGAAGGCCCCAGGTCACCAGGGACGGTGTTGCGCGGATGTGTGCGGACGAGCCAACACTTCCGCAACACCGCCCCTGCCTAGACTGGGCCGTCGGCCGAGGGACGGGGAAGCGCATGCGCGTGCTGGTGGTCGAGGACGAGGTCTTCATGGCGGAGGCACTCCAGGCGGGTCTGCGCCACGAGGCCATCGCCGCCGACGTCGCCCTGGACGGTGACGCGGCCCTGGAGCGGATCGGGGTCAACGACTACGACGTGGTCGTCCTCGACCGGGACCTCCCCGGAACCCACGGTGACCAGGTGTGCGCGGTCATCGCCCGCGACCACCCCGGTACACGGGTGCTCATGCTCACCGCCGCCGCCCGGCTCCGTGACAAGGTGGACGGCTTCGCCCTGGGCGCCGACGACTACCTCACCAAACCCTTCGCGGTCGAGGAGCTGGTCATGCGCCTGCGCGCGCTGGCCCGGCGGCCCGCCGCCACGGTCCAGCCGGTGCTGGAGCGGGGCGACCTGCGTCTGGACCCCTACCGCCGGGAGGCCCACCGTTCCGGCCGCTACCTCCGGCTGCCCCGCAAGCAGTTCGCCGTCCTCGAACTGCTCATGCGGGCGGACGGGGAGCGGTCAGCGCGGAGACCCTCCTGGAGAAGGTCTGGGACGAGCACGCCGACCCCTTCACCAGCGCGCCCCGGGTGACGGTGTCCCAACTCCGCCGGGTGCTGGGGGAACCGGACCCCATCGTGACCGTTCCCGGCGTGGGCTACCGCCTGGTGGTCCCCGGGGAGGCCCGGTGAACGGCGTGCGGGTACGGGTCAGCGCCCGCCTGCGCCTCACCCTGGGCTACGCCGGGTTCCTGGTCGTGGCGGGCCTGGCCGTGCTGGCCGGGGTGTACGTGGTGCTGCGGTACGTGCCCGACTACCCGCTCACCGCCGCCAACCCCAGCGACCTCGGGCAGCCCATCGCGGCCCGCGCCCAGATCCTGGAGGCCGTCGTCCGCGTCTCCGGCGGCGTCCTGCTGGTGCTGGCCGTGATCGGGCTGGTCGGCGGCTGGTACCTGGCGGGGTGGGTGCTGCGGCCCCTGAACCGGATCAACGAGGCCGTGCTGGCCGCCGCGACCGGGCGGCTCGGGCACCGCGTCGCGCTCTCCGGCCGCAACGACGAGTTCCGCCAGCTGGCCGACGCCTTCGACCACATGCTGGACCGCCTCCAGGACGCCTTCGAGGCGCAGGAGAGGTTCGCCGCCAACGCCTCCCACGAACTCCGCACCCCGCTGGCGGTCAACGCGACCCTCCTGGACGTGGCCCGGCGCGACCCCGAGGGCCAGGACCACCCGCGCCTGCTCGAACGCCTGGACCTCACCAACGCCCGGGCGATCGCCCTCACCGAGGCGCTGCTGCGGCTGGCCGACGCCAACGCCGTCACCGCCGTGTCCGCACCCGCGGACCTCGCCGAGATCGCGCGCGAGGTCGCGGCGGAGACCGCCGAGGAGGCGCGTCAGGCGGGGGTGCGACTGGACCACGCGCTCTCCCCGGCCCCGGTGGTCGGTGACACCGCGCTGCTCACCCAGCTCACCGAGAACCTGGTGCGCAACGCCCTGAGGCACAACCTCCAGGGCCCGGGTGGGACCGCCCACGTCACCACCGACCGCGACCCGCGCACCGGCGGCGTCGTCCTGAGGGTCGAGAACACCGGCCCCGTGTACACCCCGGAGGCCGCCGCCCGCCTGCACGAACCCTTCCTGCGCGGTGCGGGACGGGTCGGTACCGGTCAGGGACACGGGCTCGGTCTGGCTCTGGTGGCCCGGGTCGCGCAGGTCCACGGCGGCACCCTGGACCTGCGCCCACGCGGGGCCGACCAGGGAGGGGGTCTCACCGTCACGGTCACCCTCCCCGCCCGGGACACCCGTCAGTCGTCGTAGAAGGCCCGTTCCATCACCGCGCGCGCCCGCCGGGTCGTGCGCAGGTAGGACTCGGTCAGCTGCTCCGCCGGACCCTCGGGCTCGGGACCCTCCGCCGCCGCGCCGTCCTCCTCGGCACCCTCGCCGTCCGTGTCGTCCCCGTCCCCGTCGCCGTACCCCATGGCCTGGGCCAGCGCCGCGCGCACCCGCAGGTCGTGCGGGATCGAGTCGCCGCCCCGGCCGCGTACCAGCATCACCATGCCGCGCACCCGTGAGGCCAGCCGCCACGACCGTTCCAGCACCACACCGTCGTCGGCGGCCAGGAACCCGTGCGCCACCGCCACCGCCAGCGCGGGCAGCGTCTGCGGGGTACGCAGGTCCGGGAACTCGTGCGCGTGCCGCAGCTGCACCAGCTGCGCCACCCACTCCACATCCGACAGCCCGCCCCGGCCCAGCTTCGTGTGCAGGGTCGGGTCCGCCCCGCGCGGCAGCCGTTCGGCCTCCATACGTGCCTTGAGTTTGCGGATCTCCAACACGGACGCGGGGGAGACGCCCCCACCGGATAGCGGATCGGGTCGATGAGCGCCACGAACGCCGAACGCAGCCCCTCGTCCCCGGCGATCGGCCGCGCCCGCAGCAGCGCCTGGCTCTCCCACACCTGCGACCAGCGCCCGTAGTAGGCGGCGTAGGAGTCCAGCGTGCGCACCACCGGCCCGCTGCGGCCCTCCGGGCGCAGGTCCGTGTCGACCTTCAGCGCGGGCTCGGCCTGCGGCATCTCCAGCAGCCGGGCCAGTTCCCGCACGATCGCCATGGCCTGTTTGGTGGCCGCGCCCGAGTCCACGTCCGGCATGGGGTCGTGCACGTACATCACGTCGGCGTCGCTGGCGTACGTCAGCTCACCACCGCCGAACCGGCCCATCGCCACCACGCACACCCGGGTGAGCACCTCGCCGCCGGACTCGGAGATCACCTTGGTGTAGGCCGCGCGCAGGGCGGCGTCGATGGTGACCTCCGCGATCCCGGTGAGCGCCCGGCCCACCTCCTCGACCGAGCACACGCCCAGCAGGTCGGCGGCGGCCGTGCGCAGCAGCTCCCGCCGGCGCAGCGCCCGCACCGCCGACACCGCCTCCTCCGGGGTGTCGTAGCGGCGCAGGGCCGCGTCGGCCTCGGCCATCAGCGACCTGCGCTCGCGCCGTCGGAGGTCGGCGTCGTCGCCCAGCATGGCCACCGCCTCCGGGGCCCGCAGCAGCAGTTCGGTCACGTACCGGCTGGTCCCCAGCAGCCACGCCATCCGCTCGGCCACCCGGACGTCGTCGCGCAGCAGCCGGAGGTACCAGGGCGTGGTGCCCAGCGCGTCGCTGACCTGACGGAACCCGAGCAGTCCCGCGTCCGGGTCGGGGAGTCCGCGAACCAGCCCAGCATCACCGGCAGCAGTGTGCGCTGGATGGCCGCGCGCCGGGACAGCCCCGACGTCAGCGACTGAAGGTGGCGCAGCGCCCCGCGCGGGTCCACGAAGCCCAGCGCCCCCAGCCGCTCCACGGCCTGGTCGGCGGAGAGCCGGATCTCGTCCTCGGGCAGGGCGGCCACCGCGTTCAGCAGCGGGCGGTAGAAGAGCTTCTCGTGCAGGCGCCGCACCTCCGCCGATACCCGCTTGCGCGCATCGGTCAGCTCGCGCACCGAGTCGGCGGTGAACCCCAGGGCACGGCCCAGCTGCCGCAGCCGTGACGGACCGTCGGCGGCCTGGGGATCGGGCATCAGGTGGGTCCGGCGCAGCCGCTCCAGCTGCAGCAGGTGCTCCACCCGCCGCAGGAAGCGGTAGGCGTCGGACAGCCCCGCCGCGTCCCGCCGCCCCACGTAGCCGTACTCCGACAGCGCCGAGAGCGCCTGGAGGGTGTTGCCCGACCTCAGGCGCTCGTCCGAACGCCCGTGCACCAGCTGGAGCAGCTGCACGGAGAACTCGATGTCGCGCAGCCCCCGGGCCCCAGCTTCAGTTCGTGCTCGGCCTGCCCGGCGGGGATGTGCGCCACCACCCGGCGGCGCATGGCCTGCACGTCCTCCACGAAGTCCTTGCGGCCGGAGGCCTCCCACACCAGCGGTGCGATGGCCTCCGCGTACCGCCGTCCCAGCTCCTCGTCACCGGCGATCGGCCGGGCCTTGAGCAACGCCTGGAACTCCCAGGTCTTGGCCCAGCGCTCGTAGTAAGCCAGGTGCCCCGCGAGCGGCCGGACCAGGGGACCGTTACGGCCCTCCGGACGCAGGGCCGGGTCCACCTCCCACAGGGTGCCCTCCGCGTCGGTCTCCGACGGGACGCGCATCATGGCGGTCGCGAGCCGGGTGGCGGCCCGCTGGGCCTCCTGGTCGTCGGCGGGCGCACCGTCGGCGCCGGTGGCGGGCTCGGCCACGAACACCACGTCCACGTCACTGACGTAGTTCAGTTCACGGCCGCCGCACTTGCCCATCCCGATCACGCTCAGACGGCACAGCGCGGCGTCCTCGGGGACTCCGCGCGGGCCACCGCGAGCGCCGCGTCCAGGGTCGCCGCCGCCAGGTCGGCAAGCTCGGCGGCGACCTCGTCCACGGTGTTCACCCCGGTCAGGTCCCGCCCGGCCAGCCGCAGCACACGGCGCCGGTAGGCCACCCGCAGCGTGTGCCGCAGCACGGCCGAGGCCTCCCCCTCCTCGCCCTGCCCCAGAGAGAGGTCGGCCGTCGGAGCGGGCTCGTCGGGGCACGCGCCCACGGTGTGCATCAGCCCCCGGCGCAGCTCTTCGCGGTCCGGGGTGCGCGCGGCGTCGGCGCCGCGCAGCTCACGCCAGTCACCGGGGTGCCGCACCAGGTGGTCGGTGAGCGCCGTGCTGGCCCCCAGGACACGGCACAGCCGGGTGCGCAGGTCGCGTTCCTCGCGGAGGGCGACACGCACCTCCTCCGGGTCCGGTGCGACCTCCAGCAGCCGGAGGAGGCCCAGCAGCGCCTGGTCCGGGTCGGCCGCCGCTGCGAGGGCACCGATCACCTCGGTGTCGGCCAGGGCGTCCAGCCCCGCCTCCTCCACCAGCCGCAGGGCCCGGGTGCTGTCACTGAAACCGCGTCGAGCGAGCGCGCCCGCTGTCATGTTGGTTCTTCCGTCCCTTGCCACGCGTCAACGGTAGCCGTATCGGGGATCCGGACCCCGGAACCGGCTCGGGGCCGGTACCCGAACTGGATACCGGCCCCGAGGGGTGTGACTAGATGTCGTAGTAGAGCTCGAACTCGCGCGGGTGCGGGCGCAGGCGCAGGGAGTCGATCTCCTCGGTGCGCTTGTAGTCGATGTAGGTCTCGATGAGGTCCTTGGTGAAGACCCCGCCCTCCAGCAGGAACTCGTGGTCGGCCTCCAGGGCCTCCAGAGCGGCCTCCAGGGACGCCGGGACCGTCTCGATCGCCGCGGCCTCGGCCGGGGGCAGCTCGTACAGGTCCTTGTCGACCGGCTCCGGCGGCTCGATCTTGTTCTTGATGCCGTCCAGACCCGCCATGAGCATGGCGGAGAAGGCCAGGTACGGGTTGGCCGAGGGGTCCGGCACCCGGAACTCGATGCGCTTGGCCTTCGGGTTGGAGCCGGTGAGCGGCAGGCGGATGCAGGCCGAACGGTTCCGCTGGCTGTAGACCAGGTTGATCGGGGCCTCGTAGCCCGGCACCAGGCGGTGGAAGGAGTTCACCGTCGGGTTGGTGAAGGCCAGCAGCGCCGAGGCGTGCTTGAGCAGACCACCGATGTAGTGGCGGGCCGTGTCCGAGAGCTGGCCGTAGCCGGCCTCGTCGAAGAACAGCGGCGCGCCGTCCTTCCACAGGCTCTGGTGGCAGTGCATGCCCGAACCGTTGTCACCGAAGAGCGGCTTCGGCATGAACGTGGCGGTCTTGCCCGCCTCGTTCGCCACGTTCTTCACGATGTACTTGTACAGCTGGACCTTGTCGGCCTGCTGGAGCAGCGTGCCGAACTTGATGCCGATCTCGGCCTGGCCGGCGGTGCCGACCTCGTGGTGCTGGAGCTCCACCTCGATACCGGAGTCGATCAGGGTCCGCACCATGTCCGAGCGCAGGTCGCTGTAGTGGTCGACCGGCTCGACGGGGAAGTAGCCGCCCTTGAAGCGCGGACGGTAGCCGCGGTTGCCGCCCTCGATCGCGGAGCCGGTGTTCCAGGCGCCCTCGATCGAGTCGATCTCGTAGTAGCCGGTGTTCGCGCGCGTCTCGAACTTGACGTCGTCGAAGATGTAGAACTCGGCCTCGGGGCCGAAGAAGGCGGTGTCGGCCACACCGGAGCCCGTGAGGTAGGCCTCGGCCTTGCGGGCGACGTTGCGCGGGTCGCGGCTGTACGACTCCAGCGTGAGCGGGTCGTGGACGAAGAACGTCATGTTCAGCGTCTTGTGCTTGCGGAACGGGTCCAGGACACCGGTGCTCAGGTCGGGCAGGAGCAGCATGTCGGACTCGTGGATGGCCTGGAACCCGCGGATCGAGGAACCGTCGAACATCTGACCATCGGTGAACGTGGACGCGTCCACGTTCTCGACCGGGAGGGTAACGTGGTTGACGCCCCCGAACAGGTCCGTGAACCGGACGTCGAAGAACTTGACGTCCTCATCTCGGATGTAGGCGAGCACCTCGTCGACGCTGCTGAACAAAACGGAACCTCCGTGCAGATAGCTGAGACGGCGGGTTCGCGGCCCGCGCCATCGCGGCCGTGTCGAACCACGCGCCGTCTCCCGGCCTCGTCATCGAAGCTAGGAGCGCGTGATTTCCACGCCGTGTCTCTATTGTTTCCTGCATGTTACGGAGCCGGTCGCCCGGCTTGGCCGGTGGTCCCGGAACGGTGATTCCGCCTGTTTCGGGGCGAAACCGGGGCGTCGGCGGCCTTCGGAGTGACCTGTGCCACGCGCCCTCCGTCCGCATGTCACCGGCGTCGAGCGGACCCGCGCGCGGGGGTGACACGGGGCGGATAACGTGAAAAACATGAGCGACAAGAGCCGGAGCGGCGCCCCCACGGTCTCCGATGACGACTTCCGTTACCGCGGCAACCGGCTGGGTCTGCCCGAGAGCGGCAGCGGGTCGGTGCCCGGGGTCATGCGCCGCCTGGTCGGCCTCGCCCTCGACTGGGCCATCTCCGCGATGCTGGTGTGGGTCGCGCTCAGCTTCGGGCTCATCGGTCAGGAACTGGCCGCAGCGGCGGCGGCAGGGGGCGACCCCGAGGCCATCGCCCTCACCAACTTCACCACCCTGTCCACCCTGGTGGTGTTCGCGGCGATGAACCTCCTCCTGCTGACCATGTTCGGCACGACGATCGGACGCCGACTCGTCGGGATCGGTATCACCGCCACCGGTGAGCGCGGCTGGCCCTGGATCGCCTCCATGGCCGTGCGCACCCTGCTGTTGTGCCTGGTGATCCCGGCCGTGGTCTACGACCGTGACACCCGGGGCCTGCACGACCGCGCCGCCGGGACCGTCGCGACCCGTTACTGAGCGCACTCGCGCGGTCCCACGCTCCCCGCACGCCATGCGCACGCGCGTGCGAACCCGTACCGAGCTGCTGTTAGCATCCGTTCACGGCATTCCCGCAGGGACCCCCGCGACCTCGGGCCGTGTACCGCACGTCGACGCCCCGCCACTCCGGCGGGTGTGCCGTCCGGACGCGCCCTGGCTGCCCTGAACCCGCCCCCTCAAGGTCTCCTCGCACCCTCGAAGGTTCGCATGGCTGGAAGACGCTCCGCCCCTCGCAACACCGGTGCCCTCAGCACCGCCCGGTTGTCCGCCGGACAGTGGGTCGCGTGCGTCGCGACCGCGCTGGCCATCATCGCCAGCCTCGGCGGTTACGGCTGGTACCAGGGTCTGATCGGCAACATCACGACCGCCCAGGTGGACACCGACGAGTGGGACCGGCCCACGAGCGTCGAGGGCGTCATGAACATCCTCATCATCGGCTCGGACGTGCGCTCGGGGAGAACGCCGAGTACGGCGAGGTCGAGGGCGAGCGTCCGGACACGATGCTCATCGCGAGCATCAACGTGGACAACGGCGCGGCGACCCTGGTGAACCTGCCCCGCGACCTCATGGTCGACCTGCCCGGCTGCGAGGCGACGGAGGGCTACGAGGGCATGCAGGCCCAGCAGGGCATGATCAACTCCGCCATGACCTTCGGCGGGGTGGGCTGCCAGTGGCAGGCGGTCGAGCAGGTCACGGGTGTGCACCTGGACCACTTCCTGATGATGGACTTCGTCGGTTTCAAGGACATGGTGGACGCCATCGGCGGCGTCGAGATGTGCATCCCCGAACCGGTGGACGACCCCAAGGCGCACCTGGTGCTCGACGCCGGGCTCCAGACCCTGGACGGTGAGGACTCGCTCGGCTTCGTCCGCTCGCGCTACTCCCAGGGCGACGGCAGCGACCTGTCCCGGATCGACCGCCAGCAGGAGTTCATGGGCGCCATGCTCCGCGAGGTGCTCAGCAGCGACGTGATGACCAGCCCCGTCACCATCACCCGGTTCCTGGGCGCCGTCACGGACTCGATCACCACCGACGAGGAGCTGACGGTGGACACCATGGCCGACATCGCGATCTCGATGCGTGAGGTCGACCTGGACCGGGTCCAGTTCGTCACGGTTCCCAACGGCGCCCACCCGGCCGACGAGAACCGCATCATCATGAGTGACGCGGCCCCGGCCCTGTTCGAGGCGATCAACAACGGCGAGGACCTCGGCGGCGACGGCGACGGCGACGCGAAGGACGACGACCAGGCCGAGGACGTCACGGTCGAGCCCGGCGACGTCTCGGTCGAGATCGCCAACAACACCGGAATCGACGGCCTCGCCCTGGAGATCCAGGCCGTCCTGGTCCAGGAGGGCTTCGTGGTCACGGGGGTCGGCAACCCCGAGGCCCGTGTTCCCGAACTCACCACCGTCTACCACGGTCCGGGGGACGAGGCCGCGGCCAAGCTGCTCGCGGACAGCCTCACCAACGCCCAGACCGAGGAGGCCGAGGGCCTGGAACAGACCCTCGAACTCGTCGCCGGATCGGACTGGGAGGGCTTCGGCGGCTCTTCCTCCGGGAGTGACCTGTCCATCACCGACGACCTCGGCGGCGTCACCGCCGAGAAGCAGGAAAGCGCCTGCTAGACCGTGTTTTGTGGATCATTCCGCGCTCGCGTTGCCAGGCTGCCTCTCGCCGCGCCGATGAAGCTCGGACAGCCAAACCCGGGCGGGCCCCCGCTGTGCGAAGCTGCGGAGCTCGCGTAGCAGGGCACAGTAGGGGCAGCTTCACTCATCGTCTTGCGAGAGATGGCCTGACGGCCGCTCGCATCGATGGCGGCTCCGCCGCCACCGGCGAAAGCATCCACAAAAACACGCCCTTGACCACGATCTCGCGGGGGCGCCCTGGCCGGGGCGCCCCCGTTCTCGTGAGCGGGGTCTGACACAACGAGACCGTTCCGGTACCATCCGGGGGTTACGTCCGAGTAGTCAGGGGAGCCCCCGTGACTGGTTTCCCTCCGGGCGCTTTCTCCTCTCATGTCCCAGATCGGATCGCAGGTGCCCTCTTGGCTCCAGGAAACGTGTCGAAGGCCGCCGCCGGGATGACCCTCGGCAAGTGGGCGGCGTGCGGGATGACCGGGGTGGTCATCGCCGGGAGTCTGGCTGGCTACGGCGTCTACCAGGACGTCTTCGCCCTCGACACCGCCGAGATCGACACCGACGGCTGGGGTGACCGGCCCGCCCAGGTGGACGGGGTGCACAACATCCTGCTCCTGGGCACCGACGAGCGGGCGGGGGACGACGCCGGCTACAACGAGCTGAACGGCATCCGCCCCGACGTCCTGGTGGTCGTCAGCATCGACGTCGACGCGGGCGGGGTGACCATGGTGAACCTCCCCCGCGACACGATGGTCGAGATCCCGCCCTGCGCCGGAGGCGACGAGGGCGAGGGCTGGAACGGCGGCGTCGACCAGCTCAACCACGCGATGACCTACGGCGGCATGGACTGCCAGGGCAACACGGTGGAGACCGTCACCGGCATCCACCTCGACCACATGGTCCTGGTGGACTTCGCCGGGTTCGAGAACATCGTGGACTCGATCGGCGGCATCGAGATGTGCGTCCCCGAGCCCATCGACGACCCCAAGGCGCACCTGGTGCTGGACGCCGGACTCCAGCGGCTCGACGGGGAACAGGCCCTGGGGCTGGCGCGCTCCCGCGACAGCGCGGAGAACGGCAGCGACCTGGGTCGGATCGAGAACCAGCAGCGCATGATCGGCGCGATCCTGCGCGAGGTCACCGAGGGCGAGATCCTGTCGAGCCCCAGCACCCTCTACGGCTTCCTGGACTCCATCACCGACAGCCTGACCACCGACAGCGAGTTCGGCACCGACAAGATGACCGAGCTGGCCGTCGCCATGCGCGAGGTCGACCTGGGCCGCATGAACATGGTCACCGCCCCGGTCACGGACTACCCCGCCGACGCCAACAAGGTCGCGCTGGAGGAGACCGCCGCCCAGGAGCTGTTCACGGCGGTGGCGTCGGGTGAGATGACCGAGGGCTCCGGGGACGACGAGGCGGAGGAGGAGGACTCCGGCGGCGTCGCGCCCTCCGAGGTGTCCCTGCGGGTCCTCAACAACACCGGGATCGACGGTCTGGGCAACCAGGTCCAGGGACTCCTGGAGGCGGAGGGGTTCGTGGTCACCGAGTCCACCAACCCCGAGCTGCGCGCCCCCGACGCGACCACGGTCTACCACGGGCCCGACCGCGCCGAGCACGCCGAGGTCCTGGCCTCCGCCCTGTCCGTCGCGGAGGTGGTCGAGGAGCCCTCGCTCGGGGACGACCTGGAACTGGTCATGGGCGGCGCCGACTGGGACGGCCTGGCCGGCGGGGGGCAGTCCGGAAGTGAGGGCGGATCCGCCGACGACATCGAGACCACCTCCGCCGCCGAGGACGAGGTCAGCTGCTCCTAGGTTCTCCCACCACACGCGAACGGGGCCGTCACACCAGGTGTGACGGCCCCGTTCGCGTGTGCTCGGGCTGGATCAGCCCCGGCCTTGTTGCCGCGCATGCCCTTGGGCAGCTTCGCGCCCTTCGGCATCGGGCCCTTCGGCATCCGCATCGCGGGCGGCAGCGCCTTGAGCCGGTAGTTCAGTTCGGCGGTGTCACCCTTGTCCAGGTTGCGCGGCAGCTTGACCAGCGCGCGCTGGAGCTTGGAGACCGGCACCTGGTCCTCGCCGTTGCCGACCTTGAAGTCGTAGATGGGCGTGTCGTGGGCGACACGGGCGACGCGCTTCTTCTCGCCGGCGATCAGGCCCTTGAGTCGACCGGGGTCGCCCTCACCGACCAGGACCACACCGGGGCGGCCCACCACGCGGTGGACGACGTCCATCTGCTTGTTCGCGGCCACGCCGGGCTCGACCGCCCAGTTGCCGCGCATGTTCTCCAGGATCGCCATCCCGGCGCCCAGTCGGCCGTCCAGCATCTGGTACTGGACCCGCTGCGCGGCGCGGGTGAACATGATGAAACCGACCAGGAAGGCGACCGGCAGACCGGTCAGCGGCCAGATGATCCAGGATCCGGTCCAGACGCCGACACCGACGAAGGCCGCGAAGATCACGACCGCGACGGCCACCGCGATCGGGATCGTCCGCGGGCTCTGCTTGTGCACGACCTTGGCGACCATGCCGATCTGCTTCAACCGGCCCGGCTGCTTCTCGCCACCCTGACCGGCGGTCGTTTTCTCGGACTTCTTCGCCATCGTGCTTTCAGGCAGCGCACACCGAACTCGTCGGTGGGGAAGGAGATCCCTGGGCTGCCTTGCCTCCTCTTCGCGGTCGACCTATGGTGCGGCGCCTTCCGGCGCCGCCAGCTGGGCGCCTTGGAACACCAGGATATGTGTCCGGCTCCCGAGATGCGGAACGGTGGCCCGCGGGCCACCGTTCCAGCTTGGTCACGACTCGGGTGTATCAGCCGTTATGCGTCGCTCGTGACCTTGGCGGCCTCGGCGTCACGCTTCTCGCGGGCCTGCTTGTACAGGGTCCCGGCGCGGTAGGACGAACGCACGAGCGGACCGGACATGACTCCGGCGTAACCGATCTCCTCGGCCTCCTTGCCCAGCTCCACGAACTCCTGCGGCTTCACCCAGCGGTCGATCGGGTGGTGCAGCTTGGAGGGGCGCAGGTACTGGGTGATGGTCAGCAGGTCGCACCCGGCCTCGTGGAGGTCGCGCATGGCCTCGCTGATCTCCTCGCGGGTCTCGCCCATGCCCAGGATCAGGTTGGACTTGGTGACCAGACCGGCGTCACGCGCCTCGGTGATGACCCTCAGCGAGCGCTCGTAGCGGAAGCCCGGGCGGATGCGCTTGAAGATGCGCGGCACGGTCTCCACGTTGTGGGCCAGGACCTCGGGACGCGAGCCGAAGACCTCGGCCAGTTGGTCGGGGTCGGCGTTGAAGTCCGGGATGAGCAGCTCGACGCCGGTGTCCGGGTTGAGCTCGTGGATCTTGCGGACCGTCTCGGCGTAGAGCCAGGCGCCGCCGTCCTCCAGGTCGTCGCGGGCCACACCGGTGACGGTCGCGTACCGCAGCTCCATCTTCCTGACGGAAGTGGCGACCTTGGTCGGCTCCATCCGGTCCAGCGCCGACGGCTTGCCGGTGGCGATCTGGCAGAAGTCGCAGCGGCGGGTGCACTGGTCACCGCCGATGAGGAACGTGGCCTCCCGGTCCTCCCAGCACTCGAAGATGTTGGGGCAGCCCGCCTCCTGGCAGACGGTGTGCAGGCCCTCGCCCTTGACCAGGGACTGGAGCTCGGTGTACTCGGGCCCCATGTGCGCCTTGATCTTGATCCACGGCGGCTTTCTCTCGATCGGGGTCTCGCTGTTGCGCGCCTCCACGCGCAGCAGCTTGCGGCCCTCAGGAGCGATGGTCAACGCGAACCCGTTCCCTTCTGTACCCCTTGACGGGGACCCTCGCGCCCCTCGTGGGGGCTGTGGTCAGTCATCCGCGGGCGGTGGCGCCGGAGAGCATTCCGGAGCCGTCGGTGTGGCTGTACTCCGCCGCGCCGAGGACGTCGGCCAGGTGCCGTTCGAGGCGCGGTCGCGCGTCTGCGACGGTGACGGTGCGCCCCAGTTCGTTGGTGAGCGAGGTGACCCCCGCGTCGGAGATCCCGCAGGGGACGATCCGGTCGAACCACGACATGTCATTGTCGCAGTTCAACGCCAGACCGTGCATCCCCACCCCGCGGGCGATACGGCAGCCGATCGCGGCGATCTTGCGCTCGGTCAGTCCGCGCTCGGGATCGGCGTCCAGCCAGACCCCGGTGCGGCCCTCGACCCGTCGGCCCGTGAGGCCGTAGTCGGAGAGGGTGCGGATGATCGCCTCCTCCAGCATGCGGACGTAGGCGATCACGTCGATCGGGTCCGGCAGCTTGACGATCGGGTACACCGTCAGCTGGCCGGGACCGTGCCACGTGATCTTGCCGCCCCGGTCGATGTCCACCACGGGAGCCCCGGGATCGATCATGGGACGATCCGACCTCCCGGTGCGCTTGCCCGCTGTGTAGACCGGCTCGTGTTCCAGGAAGAGGACCGTGTCGGCCACCTCATCGGCGACGCGGCTCTGGTGGAGCCGTCTCTGGAGATCCCAGCCCTGGTGGTACGGGACGGGAGTGTCGCCCAGCCATGCGTAAACGAGATCACTCACACCTCCACCTTACGCCCCGGCGGGAGGGGCGGGTCAGGGCAGGATGTCGGATAGCGCACTGCCGTGGCCGGGGTCGTCGGGGGAATAGGAGGACCCGCGAGGGCGTTGCCGTCGAACTTTTCTCGAGTTTTTCGGTGAAAGGACTGCGGGCGACGGCTGGGTCTTCTAGGTTGTGAGTGGGACATGGAACTCCGCGTCAGCGCGGAGCTACCGTGGGCGACGCACTGTCGGGCTGGCAGGCGTTCGCCGACCCGCAGACCTTTGATGATGGGGATCATCAGGGGATGGTGATTGGTGGGGTAGAAAGACGGGGCGGTGCCGTTCAGGCGCCGCCCCGTCCACCGTTCGCCGCCTGTTCTCCCTCAGCCGGGAAAGGGGCGGCGCGCGCGGGCCTCACGCAGCGACAGCGCCCACCACACGAGCTGGTCCAGCATCTCCTCCACCGCGTCCTCGGCTCCCCTCAGCTCCGCGACGGGGCCGCCCTCCGCGCCGAACATCCGCTGGGCGTTGTGCAGGCTCACGGAGGTCCGCACCGACGTGGCGTGCAGCTCGGCGAAGACCGCGCGCAGCTGTTCCACGGCGCGCAGGCCGCCGGACATGCCTCCGTAGGAGACGAACGCGACCGGTTTGGCGAACCACTCCTTGCGCGCCGAGTCGATGGCGCTCTTCAGCGGTCCGGGATAGCCGTGGTTGTACTCCGGGGTCACCACCACGAACCCGTCCGCCGCGTCGATCCGGGGCGAGAAGGCGTCCAGCGCCGTCCCGTGGCCGTCACGCAGATCGAGCTCGGCCACGTCCAGGACGTCGAGGACCACGTCCTGGCGGGAGGCGGCCCGGTCCAGGAACCATCCGGAGACCACGGTGCCGGTGCGGCCGTTGAGGTTTCCGCCCAGGATGACGGCGATCCGCAGGTCCGGCTGGTGCATGGGGGTTCCTCGTCTTCGGGTGGCCGGGGCAGGGCAGGGCGGGGAGGCCAGACAACGATAGGACCTCAAGTCCTGTTGAGGTCAAGTCGGGGTGGCGGGTGGGCGCCGCCGGCGTGAAGAAGGCCCGGGCCGGGCACCCGTGGGGTGCCCGGCCCGGGCCGGAGAGCGGCCTCCCGGAGGGGAGGAGGGGCTCAGGACAGACCGAGGTCGCCCTCGAAGGCGCCCTCTTCCAGGCGCACCTTCACGGTCTGGAGGAAGCGGCCGGCGTCGGCGCTGTCGATCAGACGGTGGTCGTGGGCCATCGACAGGTAGACCATCGAGCGGACCGCGATGACCTCGCCGCCCATGGCCTCGTCCTCGACGACCACGGGACGCTTGACGACCGCGCCGGTCTCCAGGATCGCCACCTGCGGCTGGTTGATGATCGGCGTGCCGAAGAGCGCGCCGGTGTGGCCCGTCTCGGAGATCGAGAACGTGCCGCCGCCCAACTCGTCCGGGCCGAGCTTGCCGGTGTGGGCGCGCTCGGTCAGGTCGGTGAGGCCGCGGGCCAGACCACCGAGGTTCAGCGAACCGGCGTCCTTGACCACGGGGGCGAGCAGACCGCGCTCGGTGTCCACCGAGACGGCCAGGTTCTCGACGTCGTGGTAGGTCACCGTCTGCTCGGCGGCGTTGATCACCGCGTTGACCTTCGGGTGGGCCTTGAGGGCCTCCACGGCGGCCTGGGCGAAGAACGGGAAGAAGCCCAGCTCCACACCCTCACGCTTGGCGAAGTCGTCGGCGGCCTGGTCGCGCAGGCGCGCGATCTTGCTGACGTCGACCTCGATGACCTGGGTCGTCGTGGCGGAGACGCGCAGCGACTCGACCATGCGGTCGGCGATGGACTTGCGCAGACGGCTCAGCTTCTCGGTGCGGCCCCGCACCGAGGTGTCCGAGGTGACCTGGCGCGCGGCGGGCGCCGCGGAGCGGCGGCGGCCGAACGCTGGGCCTCGGCGGCCTTGAGGACGTCCTGCTTGCGGATGCGACCGCCCACGCCGGTGCCGGTGACCCGGGCGAGGTCGACGCGGTGCTCGCTGGCGAGCTTGCGGACCAGCGGGGTCACGTACCCCTCGGCCACGGCGTCGGTGCCGGAGGCCTGACCCGTGCCACTGAGGGTCTCGATGTCCACCGACGGGCTGTCGGAGTCCTGCTCACGTGCGGCGGGAGCAGGCGCGGACGGGGCGGGGCGGGCTCGCTCTTGGGCGCGGGGGCGGGCTGGGCCGGTGCCGCCGGGGCGGGGGCGGAACCGGAGTCGCCGCCGATGATGGCGATCTGCGTGCCGATCTCGACCGTCTCGTCCTCGTCGACGAGGATCTTGGTGAGCACTCCGGCCACCGGGGACGGGATCTCGGTGTCCACCTTGTCGGTGGAGACCTCGAGGAGCGGCTCGTCCTCCTCGACGGTGTCACCGACGTTCTTCAGCCACTGGGTGATGGTGCCCTCGGTGACGCTCTCACCCAGGGCGGGGATGGTCACGGGGGTGCCGGGGCCGTCGGACCCGGCGGCCGGGGCAGCGGGCTCGGGCTCGGCCGCGGGTGCCGGGGCGGGCTCCTCAGCGGCGGGCTCCGGCTCGGGCTCGGGCTCGGCGGCCTCGGGCTGTACGGCCTCGGGCGCGGGTGCCGCGTCGTCGGCGCCGTCACCGTCGCCGCCGATGATCGCGATCTCCGCGCCGATCTCCACGGTCTCGTCCTCGTCGACGAGGATCTTGGTGAGCACTCCGGCCACCGGGGACGGGATCTCGGTGTCCACCTTGTCGGTGGAGACCTCGAGGAGCGGCTCGTCTACCTCGACGGTGTCGCCCACGTTCTTCAGCCACTGGGTGACGGTGCCCTCGGTGACGCTCTCACCCAGGGCGGGCATGGAAACGGAAGTCGGCATGGATTCCTCGTTGGATCTGGACGCGGTACCTGCCCAGGCCTTGATGGGCAGCGCGGATGTGTGCGGGGGCGGGCCGGTCAGGGCCCGCCCCCGGGGTGAAGCGGTCAGTCGTGGACGTGCAGCGGCTTGCCCGCCAGCGCGAGGTGAGCCTCGCCCAGCGCCTCCGACTGGCTCGGGTGCGGGTGGATCAGCTGGGCCACCTCGGAGGGCAGGGCCTCCCAGTTGTAGATCAGCTGGCCCTCGGCGATGAGCTCGCCGACGCGGCTGCCGACCATGTGGACGCCCAGCACGGGGCCGTCCTTCTCGGCGATGACCTTGACCGCGCCCTGGGTCTGGAGGATCTGGCTCTTGCCGTTGCCCGCCAGGTTGTAGTTCATCTCGACGACCTCGTGACCGCGCTCCTTGGCCACCTTGGTGGTGAGACCGACGGAGGCGACCTCAGGCTCACAGTACGTGACCCGGGGAACACCGTCGTAGTCGATCGCGGGCGGGTTCTGCCC
This sequence comes from Nocardiopsis eucommiae, assembly GCA_018388625.1. Taxonomy (GTDB): domain Bacteria; phylum Actinomycetota; class Actinomycetes; order Streptosporangiales; family Streptosporangiaceae; genus Nocardiopsis; species Nocardiopsis eucommiae. The sequence continues at coordinate 1,941,677 of CP074402.1, forward strand.
GGCGATGTGCTCGGCCACGAAGATGCCCTCGGCGAAGCCGACGTGCGCGAGCTGGAGGGTCGGGATGAGGTCACCGACCGCGTAGACGTTGCCCACGCCGGTGTGCAGGTTCTCGTCGACCTTGACGAAGCCGCGGTCCAGGGTGACGCCCTGCTCCTCGTAGCCCAGGCCCTCGGAGACGGGGCCGCGACCGATGGCGACCAGCAGGACCTCGGCCTCCAGGGTCTTGCCGCCCTGGAGGGTGACGACCACGCCGGAGTCGGTGGTCTTGACCGACTCGAACGGGGTGCCCAGCTCGGCCTTGATCTTCCGCTTGCGGAAGGCGCGCTCCAGCAGCTTGGAGCTGGACTCCTCCTCGACGGGGACCAGGTGCTTGAGGGCCTCGACGATGGTGACGTCGGCGCCGTAGGAACGCCACACGCTGGCGAACTCCACGCCGATCACGCCGCCGCCCAGGACGATGACGGACTCGGGGACGCGGTTCAGGCCCAGGGCCTGGTCGCTGGTCATGACCTTGTCGCCGTCGATCTCCAGGCCCAGGGTCTTGGGCTTGGAGCCGGTCGCCAGGAGGATGTTGCGCCCCTTGTAGACCTTGCCGTCGACCGTGACCTCGTCCTTGGCGGTGAGCTTGCCCTCACCCTCGACGACGGTGATCTTGCGGGACTTGATCAGCCCGCTCAGGCCCTTGTGCAGGCCGTTGATCACCTTGTCCTTGTACTGGTGCACCGCGTCGATGTCGATGCCCTCGAACGTGGCCCGGACACCGAAGTTCTCGCTCTCCTTGGCGGTGTCGGCCACCTCGGCCGAGTGCAGGAGGGCCTTGGTGGGGATGCAGCCGCGGTGCAGGCAGGTGCCGCCGAGCTTGTCCTTCTCGATCAGGACGACGCTCATGTCCAGCTCGGCTGCGCGCAGGGCCGCCGCGTAGCCGCCGCTGCCGCCGCCAAGGACGACGAGGTCGAAGGTGCCGCCGCTCTCACTCACGGGAACGAACTCCTAGTTGTGGTGGCTGGTGATGGGTGGTGGAAGACCGTGGCCCGCCGTCGCCGGTGGCGGTGTGTCATCGGGGACCCCGGCTGCCGGGGACGGGGCGGCGCTGCCGGCTCGGGAGCGCCGCCCCGCCCTTCCGGACTACTGCTTGCGGGCGTAGTCCTCGGCGATCCGGACGAGGGTGCGGGTACCCGCACCCGTGCCGCCCTTGGGGGTGTATCCGTGCGGGCCGCCCTGGTTGAAGGAGGGCCCGGCGATGTCGAGGTGGGCCCACTTGGTGCCCTCCTCGATGAACTCCTGGAGGAAGACGCCCGCCGAGAGCATGCCGCCCCAGCGCTCGCCCGCCACGTTGGCGATGTCCGCGACCGAGGAGTCGAGACCGGCGCGCAGCTCGCCCGGGAGCGGCATCGGCCAGGAGGCCTCGCCCTCGGCGGTGGCGGCGGCGACGACCTCGTCGCGCACGGTGTCGTCGTTGGACATGACCGCGAACACGCGGGTGCCGAGCGCGACCAGCTGGGCGCCGGTCAGCGTGGCGATGTCCACGATCAGGTCGGGCTGGTCCTCGTGGGCGCGGACCAGGCCGTCGGCCATGACCAGGCGGCCCTCGGCGTCGGTGTTGAGGACCTCGACGGTCTTGCCGCCGTAGATGCTCAGGACGTCGGAGGGGCGCTGGGCCGTGCCGCTGGGCATGTTCTCGGCCACCGTCAGGTAGCCGACCGCGTTGACCTTGAGGCCCAGGGTGGAGATGGCGCGCATGGCGGCGAGCACGGAGGCGGCGCCGCTCATGTCGGACTTCATCGAGTCCATCCCGCCCGCGGGCTTGAGGGAGAGGCCGCCGGAGTCGAACGTGATGCCCTTGCCGACGAAGGCGACCGTCCTGGTGGCCTCGGGGTGGGTGTACGCGAGCCGCACCAGGCGGGGCGGGTTGGCCGAACCCTGACCGACGCCGGTCAGGCCGCCGTAGCCGCCCTCGGACAGGGCACGCTCGTCCAGGACCTCGATCTCCAACTCGGCCTGCTGGGCGATCTCCTGGGCCGCCGAGGCCAGGTCCTCGGGGACCAGGTCGGCGGGGGCGGTGTTGACGAGGTCACGGGTGAAGGACACGGCCTCGGCCAGAACGGCGGCGCGCTCCACAGCGTCGGCGGCGCCGTCGGCCCCGCTGACCACGGTGAGCGTGGCGGAGGGGCGGGCGGCCTTCTTCTCGGCCTTCTCCCCGGTGCGGTAGCGGTCGAAGCTGTAGGTGCCGAGCTCGGCACCGAGCGCGACGGCGCCCGCCTGGTCGGCGGTGGTCGCGGGCAGGGCCAGGGCGACGCGGCCCGCGCCCTCGGGGCGGGAGCTCAGCGCGCGCAGTGCGGCGCCGGCCGCACGGGACAGGACGTCGGGGTCGACGGCACCGTCGGTGGGCGCCGGGCCGAGACCGACGGCGACGACGATCGGGGCCGTGACGGCTCCGAGGGAGGCGATGGTGTGCACCTCCTCGGGGGCGCCGCTCGCTCCCAGGAGCGACAGGGTCGAGCCGAGGCCGCCGGTGAAGGCGGCGTCGACGCTATGAGCGCCCGATGCGGGCTCCGGGGCGTCGCCTCCGGAGTGGTAACCGACGACAACCGCGTCGGCGTCGAGCGAACTGGGGGACTCCGTGTTTACTGACAACGTCGTGCTCACGTCCTCGATGCTAGTCCTCCCGCGCCCCCGGCGGTGACGCCGCGCGCCGCGCCCCCGGGGGCCCTGACGCGGCGCTCCCCGCCGTCGCGCGGCGAACGGGTGACCCCGGGTGGGTCCGCCTCCGGCCGCGCCTCGTGGGGCCTCTGGTCCCTCGTGGGAGGTGTCGCACGCGGTCGGCGGCGCCCGGACACCCTCTCCCCGGGTCCGTCCGCGTGAAACTGAGTGTGAAAAAATGTGATGATGGCGACATCCGGCCGCCGCGGAAAACTATCAGACCGCGTGAATCGGCAGGTGAAGCAGGCCCCGGTCGTTCACAGCGGGGTCGACCCCGCCCCTCCGCGCCCTCCCGGACACCCTGGACGCCACCCCCGACCCGCCCCATCCTAGGATCATTCGGGCGAGCCCTCCCTCGCCTCTGACCTGCACGGGAGAACAGATGCCGGATCCCGCGACCCCCGCCTCCCCGACCCTCCGGGCCTTCCGCTCGGCCACCGTCGCGCTGGCCCTGCTCGCCCTGTGCGTCGCGGTCCCCGGCCCGGCCCGGGCGGAGTCACCGCTCGCGGAGGCGGCCCGGGACCTCTCCTCCGGGGAACACGTCCACGTCGCGGAGGGCGGCCCCGAGGTCTCCGAGCAGACCCTCGCCCTGGCCCGCGCCCGGCTCTCCGAGGCGCGGACGCCGATCCGCGGCGCCCTCCTCGAAGGCGTGGACCCCGCACGGGCCGTCCACACCCTCGCCGAGGAGGTCGGCGAACCGGGACTGTACGTGGTGGCCACGGAGGAACGCGCCGCCACCGGGGGAGTCACGACCAGCCTGTCCTGGACCGCCGTGGGGATCGACACCGGCGGCGCCGACCTGGAGGACCACTTCGTGTTCTCCCGAGGCGGCCCGGTGGAGCAGATGGTCAGCGCCGTGGACCTGCTCGACGGTGACCTGCTTCCGGAGGTCGCGTCGGCGGCCCGGGAGGAGACGGTCCACGTCCACCCCGCCGTCGAGGCGGCCCTGCCCGACCTCGACACCGAGGCCCTCCGGGAACGGTTCGACGGTCTGGACGACACCCGGGTCGCGGTCGTGCCCCCACCGGGACGGGACACCCCCGGGTACGAGGAGGCGTACGCCGACGCCCTGCTCGCACCACTCGGTGACGATGGCACCGCCCTGCTCGCCGTCTGGACCCACGACGACTTCGACCTCACGCCCGCCTCCGCCCCGGAGGGTCCCGCGCCCGAGGACCTCGCGTGGCTGCTGCCACTCGGCCCCGGCCCGGACGGCCTGGCGCCCGCGCTCCACCTCTTCGCCGGAGCGGTGGACGGGAACGTGGTGGCCGACACCCGGGCCGCCCTGACCGAGGACCACCTCTTCGTGCACCCCCGGGCGGGCGCCGACATCACCGAGTCCGAGCGCGTCGAACTCGACGCCGCCCTGGCCGCGAGGGACGAACCGGTCCGCGTCGCGGTCCTGCCCTCCGGGGCACGGTTGGAGGCCGATCCGGACGGCGGCGCCGAGCCGCTGGCCGACGCGGTGGCCAGCATCTCGGACGACCCGGTCGTCGTCTACACGCTGGACGGCTCCGGCGGGGTGGAGCACTACCCGGTGCGCGGAGACGTCTCCGGAGGCGGGTACGACCTCGACACCGCCGTCTTCTTCGGACTCGACCACGCCAGCGCCCGGAACTCGGTGGACGGTCTCCTGTCGGAGCTCGGTGACGCATCGGTGCTCTCCGCGGACGAACCCGCCAGCGGAGAGGGAACCCCGACGCTGCCCTGGCCCGCCGTGGTCGGCCTGCTGCTCTCGGTCGTCCTGACCACGGTCGGGCTGGTCGGCGTGCTCGGACGGCGTCGGACGCAGGCCGTACGGGAGCGGGAACAGGAGCGTCTGGCGGCCGAGCGTGAGGACGCCGAGACCATGGAGGAACTGCGCGCCGAGGAGGCGGCCCGGGTCGCCGCCATCCAGGGCGAGAACGACCGGGGCATCACCGACCTGGGTGAGGCGCTCGCCCGGGCCGAGGCGCCCGCCACCGACTCCGTGGAGGAGTTCGAGACCCACCTGAGGGAGTACGAACAGCTCAAGGGGGACAACGAACGCGCGAACGACATCGACCGCGTCCTCGCCGTCCGCCGCCGCACGGAACAGGCGCGCGAACGCCTGGAGCGGTGGAACCGCCGCCAGCGCGACCGCTGACCGGGGCACTCAGCCCCGTGTGGCCGCCGCCGTCACCAGCAGGACCACCGTCACGGCCGTCTCCACCAGGGCGCCCAGGACGTCGCCGGTCACGCCGCCCAGCCTGCGCACCGCCCGGTACAGCAGGACCCCGGCCGCGGCCAGCCCGGCCACCGCGCCCACCGCGCAGGCCACGGCGAACCCGGGGAGTACGCCAGACCGAGCAGGGCGGCGGCCAGCACCCCGCCGCGCACACGGCCGCCGCCAGGGGCCGCACCGTCCCCGCCACGAACGAGCCGAGCCCGTCGGGGCGGGCCGAGGGCGCGCCCGCGCACGCCAGGGTCACCGCGAGCCGCCCGGTCGCGCCCGCGACCACGGCACCGGCGACGGCGGCCCAGGGGAGGCCTCGACCAGCCCGGCCAACGCCAGGACCTGGGCTCCGACCGTCACCACCAGGGTGAGCACACCGAACGGTCCGATGTCGGAGCGACGCATCACCTCCAGCGCGCCCTCCGCCGGGCGACCGCTGCCGAGGCCGTCGGCGAGGTCGGCCAGCCCGTCCAGGTGCAGTCCCCTGGTGAGCAACGCCCCCAGTCCCACCGCGAGCAGCGCCGCCAGCGGGTCGGACCACCACCACGCCCCGACGACCGCGACGATCCCGGTCACCGCGCCGAGCAGCCCGCCCACGACCGGGGCCCAGCACATCGCCCGCCCCGCCACGGCGCGGTCCACCCGCTCCACCCGCACCGGCCAGACCGTGAAGGTGCCCACGGCCATGCGGGCCCCGGCCAGGGCGTCGGCGCCGCTCACCCGAGCTCCACCACGCGCCCGGCCGTCGCCAGCACCACGACCTCGGACTCGGCGCCCACCCACTGGTTCAGCAGTCCCAGCCGGTCACGGAAGATCCGGCCCGAGCGGGTGGGCGGAACCACACCCGACCCCACCTCGTTGGTGACCGCCACCACGTAGGCCTGGGTCGACCGCCAGGCCTCCAACAGCTCGTGGACGGCGGTCTCCAACCGCTCCTCGGCGTCCTCGGGCGGTTCGTCCTCCCAGAGCCCGCACTCGCCCATCACCCCAGTGAGCCAGGTGCCCAGACAGTCGACCAGGACCGCGCCGCGCGCCTGTCTCAGCAGGACCGCGAGGCCGCTGGTCTCCTCGGTCCGCCACCACCAGGGGCGCCGCCGGGCGTGGTGCTCGACTCGCTCCGCCCACTCCGGGTCGGTGCCGTCGGGGACCGGGCCGGTGGCCGCGTAGACCACCCGTGGCTCGGTCAGCAGACGCAGTTCGGCCTCGGTGGACTTGCCGGAGCGCGCCCCGCCCGTGATCAGGGTCCGGTACGGCCCGTGCGGGCGGGACTCCGGCCACACCGTGGGCGGGCACGACATGACGGTGCCGTCACCCGGGACCAGGGCGCCCCACAGCCGGGCCCGCCGGGCGAACTCCTCGGGAGACCGGATCCGGTGGTCGCCGCCGACCGCCACGACGGCGGTGGTCACCCCGATCACCCCGGACCGGCGCAGCTCTCCGACCACCTCCGGGCGCTGCGCGGCGTCCACGATCACCATGTCCACCTGCTGGGCGGGCGCGGACGAGTACGCGGACGCCCCCGAGGGCCGACCGTCGGCGGGCGGTCCCCCGGGCAGTGGCCCCGGACCGGAGCGCGCGAACAGCAGACGTCCCCCGTCCGCGCTCTCGACCAGGGCGCCGTCCGGCGTGGACGTCACCGTGTAGCCGGGCGGGACCGGTCCGACGGCACCGGCCTCACGCAGGCGGAAGCGGTCGTCGACGGTCACCCGCAGCGGCAGGCGGCGATCCGCATGGGCCTTGTTACAGGACGAGCAGGTGCACTGTGGGGCTGGCCAGCCCGTGTGTCCCGCTGTCCCGAGAAATCGGATACGCACCCGGAAGAGTAAACAGCATCGTGCGCCAAGCCTTGGTTAAGCTCGGCACAGGATCGCGGTGCATCCACCGTGGAACCGGCGACGAAGGGCGGTCGAGGATGGCGTGGACGTGGCGGTACATCGGCACCGACGGTGACCGGACGGGGGCGGAGGAACTGCCGGCCGAGTCGTTCACGTCGCGCGGTGACGCCGAGAGCTGGCTGGGCGAGAACTGGGCCGAGCTGGCTGAGGGCGGTGTGGCCAGCGTCGCGCTCCTGGAGGACGACCGGGAGCTCTACACGATGCCCCTCGGAACCGAGTGAACGCACGGGGCCCGGCGGTCCGTACGACCGCCGGGCCCCGCGCTCCGGAACGCGTCCGGGGAGACTTCCTAGCCGCGGATGTTCTCCGGGCTCTTGGTGAGTTCCGGGTCGCGCTCCACGCTGTCGGCCAGGATCTCGTCGATCCGGGTCATCAGCTCGGCGTCGAGCGTGACCCCGGCGGCCTTCACGTTGCTCTCGACCTGGTCGGGGCGGGAGGCCCCGATGATCGCGGCGGAGACGTTCGGGTTCTGGAGGACCCAGGCCACGGACAACTGCGACAGGGTGAGTCCGGCCTCGGCCGCCAGCGGCTCCAGCCGCTGCACCCGCTCCAGCAGGGTCTGGTCCGCGACCTTGTCCGCCAGGAAGCGCTCGCTCTTGGGGTCGCTCGCCCGCGAACCGGCCGGGAGGTCCTGGCCCGGCTTGTACTTGCCCGTGAGGACGCCGCCCGCGATGGGGGACCAGACCAGCTGGCCGATGCCCTCGCGCTCGGAGAGCGGGACGACCTCGGACTCGATGACCCGCCAGATCATGTTGTACTGCGGCTGGCTGGAGACGATCCGGTCGAAGCCCATCTCGTCGGCGATCCTCAGCGCCCGCGCGATCTCGTCGGCGCGCCACTCGGAGACACCGATGTACAGGGCCTTGCCCTGGCGGACCAGGTCCTCGAAGGCCCGCATGGTCTCCTCCAGCGGGGTGGAGTAGTCGAACCGGTGCGCCTGGTACAGGTCCAGGTAGTCGGTGCCCAGACGGCGCAGGGAGTCCTCACAGCCGCGGATGACGTGCTTGCGGTTCAGGCCCCGGTCGTTGCGGCCCTCGCCCACCGGCCAGAAGACCTTCGAGAAGATCTCCAGACCGTCGCGGCGCTGCCCCTTGAGCGCGCGGCCCAGCACCTCCTCCGCCCTGCCCTGGGCGTAGGCGTCCGCGGTGTCGAAGGTGGTGATGCCCGCGTCGAGCGCCGCACGGACGCAGGAGGCCGCGGTGTCCTCCTCGACCTGGGAGCCGTGGGTGATCCAGTTCCCGTACGCGATCTCGCTGATGATCAGACCGCTGTTGCCAAGATGCCGAAATTCCATGCCGAGCACTCTAGTTGGCGCGCCCCCGGCGGACTCCGCGGGGACCGTGGAGAGGTGAAGGGCCGGTGCGGTCACCGGCCCCGCTCACGTCGTCGGGGATGGGGAGGTGGGACGGCGGTGGATCAGCGGGCGCTGCTCGGGGTGGGGTCGTCTCCGACCTTCACCCGGGGCTTGGGCAGACGCAGGCGCCGGAACTGGAGCTGGCGCATGGCGGCGTACATGCCGATGCCCTTGATCGCCGGGTCGTCCGGGAAGTACTCGGTGGCGCGGCGCTTGACCGTGCGGCCGATCATGACGCCCTCGGCGATGATCGTCACCATCATCAGCGGCCACAGGACGTAGGCGACGCCCACCTGGAAGACCGGGCTGTTGACGAACAACAGGGCGATGATGAGGATCGAGAACGGCAGGAAGAACTCGCTCGCGCTGCGGCGCGAGTCGATGAAGTCCCGGGCGTAGGCGCGGGCCTTGCCGAGGTCCTGCTGCCGGAAGTACCTCTCGTCTCCCTTGGGCGCGCCGGAACGCCGGGCGGTCGTGCCGCGTTGACGTTCGAGACGGTCCCGGTAGGCGCGGTAGGCCTCCTTACGGGTCTCAGGGGCCTTCACCGGTCGGCGCGGGATGCCTTCGGATTCCCTGCGCTTAGGGGTGGGCACACCCTTCTTGGGGGTATATCCCTTAGGTTGGGTGGCCTCAGTGGCCTCAGGGCTGGCGGATTCGGCCGTGGTCGAATCCGGGGCTGCGGAAGCGGAGCGACGTCGGAACACACCCTCAGGGTAGCCGGTCATAGCTTTATGGCGACCGCGGGCCAGACCGCGTAGGGTTGGGCAAAGCGCCCGCTGGGAACAGCCGATGTACGCACCGAGAAGGGGACGGCCACGCCAATGAGCGTGTTTCAGCGACTTTCGATGATCTTCAAGTCCAAGGCCAACAAGGCCCTGGACTCGGTCGAGGACCCCAGGGAAACCCTCGACTACTCGTACCAGAAACAGCTCGAACTGCTCCAGAAGGTCCGTCGTGGCGTCGCCGACGTCGCGACCTCCCGCAAGCGGGTCGAGCTCCAGATCCAGCAGCTGGAGCAGCAGTCCGGCAAGCTGGAGAACCAGAGCCGCGCCGCCCTCACCCAGGGCCGTGAGGACCTCGCCCGCGAGGCGCTCACCCGCCGCTCCGGCCTCACCAGCCAGATGGAGGGGCTGCGCGAGCAGCACGCCAACCTCCAGAACGAGGAGCAGAAGCTCACGATGGCCGCCCAGCGCCTGCAGGCGAAGGTGGACGCCTTCCGCACGCGCAAGGAGACCATCAAGGCGACCTACACCGCCGCCCAGGCGCAGACGCAGATCAGCGAGGCCTTCTCCGGCATCTCCGAGGAGATGGGCGACGTCGGCATGGCCGTGCAGCGGGCGGAGGACAAGACCGCCGAGATGCAGGCCCGCGCGGGCGCGGTGGACGAGCTCCTCGCCTCCGGCGCGCTGGACGACGTCACGGGCACCGGCCCCAAGGACGACATCCAGTACGAGCTCGACCAGATGGCGAGCACGACCGGTGTCGAGGCCGAGCTGGAGCGCATGAAGCTCGAACTCGGCGGCGGCAGCGGTGGTGGCGCCACCCCGCAGATCGAGGGTGGCAACGGTGCCGGGAACCGGGAGGGCTCGTGATCGTCCGCATCATGGGTGAGGGTCAGGTCGACCTCACCGACGCAGACCTGGACGTGCTCAACGACTTCGACGCCGCCCTGGAGGCCGCGATCGAGTCGGGCGACGAGTCCACGTTCCGCAAGGCCCTCCACGACCTCCTGGAGAAGGTCCGGCAGGACAGCAAGCCCCTGCCGCCCGACTCCCTGGAGCCCTCGCAGTTCATCCTCCCGCCCGCCGACGCCAGCATGGACGAGGTTCGGGAGATGCTCCAGGACGACGGGCTCATCCCGGGCTAGGGACCCCCGTACTCGGTGCTCGCGTACGCTCTTCCACCCCGGCCGCCGTGATCCGTCACGGCGGCCGGGGTGTGTCCGGGGTCATGCGCGCGGGGGGACACGCGGTGTCCCGCTTTAACCCGATTCTCACCTGCCGGAACTACACTCCGACACATCCGTAGGGGAGGGAGTCGGCGTGGCTGGTTCGAAGTTCCGTCCGGACCGGGGGCTGACGGCCCGGATGGTCATGACCATGGTCCTGCTGTTCCTGGTCTACGTCGCCTTCGTCGTGGGACTGGTCCTGGCCGGACTCAACGTGGTCCTGGTCCTGGTCCTCGTCGTGGCGTTCGCCCTGTTCTCCTACTTCTCCTCCGACAAGATCGCCATGTTCGCGATGGGCGCCAAGGAGGTCACCCCGGAGCAGGCGCCCGACCTGCACGCCATGGTCGACCGCCTGTGCGCCATGGCGGACATGTCCAAGCCGCGTGTGGGCATCGCCGACACCGACGTGCCCAACGCCTTCGCGACCGGGCACAACGAGAAGTCCGCGGTCATCTGCGTCACCACCGGGCTCACGCGTCGCCTGGACGGCCCCGAGCTGGAGGCGGTCGTCGCCCACGAGCTCTCGCACATCGCCCACCGCGACGTGATGGTGATGACCATCGCCGGGTTCCTCGGCATCGTCGCCGGGTTCCTCACCCAGGCCGGACTGCGCTTCGCGATGTTCGCCGGAGCGGGCGGTCGCGGCAACAACAACGGCCCCGCCCCGGCCGTCGTCGCGCTCCTGGTCGTCGTGGTCAGCGCGGTCGCCTGGATCCTGAGCTTCCTGCTCACCCGCGCCCTGTCCCGCTACCGCGAGCTCGCCGCGGACCGCGCCGCCGCGTACCTGACCGGGCGCCCGTCCATGCTGGGCAGCGCCCTGTCCAAGATCACCGGCGACATGGCCCGCATCCCCACCCGGGACCTGCGCCAGGCGGAGCCGTTCAACGCGTTCTTCTTCGCCCCGGCCTTCGCGAAGAAGGGGTTCAGCATGAACCAGCTCATCGCCACCCACCCGCCGGTCGAGCAGCGCCTGGCCCAGCTCTCCGACATCTCCCGCCAGCTCGGTCGCGGAGCCTGACCCCAGACACCCACGAGGGGACCCACCACATGAGCTTCTGGCGCACCCTGCTCGGCCGCTCCGAGCCGGTCAAGCCCGACCTCGACGCGCTCTTCGGCCTGCCCTCGGCCGCGCTCACCCTGAGGGTGGGCGTGGGCCTGACGCCCACCGGATCGGGGTCGGTGGCCTTCCGCGCCGCCGAGGGCGCCGCCTTCGCGGACGTCGAACGCGACGTGACCGCCCTGCTCAACGCGGGGAGGGGCCGTCGGTCGAACAGACCACGGACGACTACGGCTACACCTGGCTCGTGCTGCGCCCGGGTGCCGCCGAGGCCGCGGCCGACGGCGGCGGACCCTCGGGCGGCGAGCTCGTGGACACCGACATCACCGGCCTGGTCACCGACCTGCACGCGGTCAACTCGACCCTGGAGGTCAACGGCTACGGGCCCTCGCTGCTGTGCTCCCTGGTGGGCTTCACCGACTCCCGGGGCCGCTCCGTGGGCCTGGTCTACCTGTACAAGCGCGGCACCTTCTACCCGTTCGCGCCCCAGGGCGCCCAGCGGCGCGACAACGCGCTGGAACTCCAGGTGGAGGCCGCGGTGGGGGACGACCTGCCGATGGAGAAGGACCGTTCCCGCTGGTTCCCGGTCTACGGCGCTCCGGGACTCTGAGGTGGGTGCGTCCGGAGATGGCATCCGGGGCCAGGACAAATTACCCTTGGAGGTACGAGCACACCCGTGCGTCACCGAGGTCACACCCGTACCGGGCGGCCGAGGTGACAGGGCGAACACAGCGGCCACACGACGGAATGCCACGCCGGCCTCCGACGTTGGGACCCGTTGAAGAGGACTGGACCCGCCGACGCGGGCCGATCCGGTAAGCGACCGGGGTCGCCAGACGGCCGCAACCCCTTTCCAGAGGAGCTTTACAACATGACGGTTCAGAGCGAGGCCACCGCGCAGGGAGTCATCCTCACCGATGGTGCGGCCGACAAGGTTCGGACGCTCCTTGACCAGGAGGGCCGGGACGACCTGCGCCTGCGCGTGGGCGTCCAGCCCGGTGGTTGCTCGGGGCTGCGTTACCAGCTCTACTTCGACGAGCGCGACCTCGACGGCGACGTCATCGCCGACTTCGACGGTGTCGAGGTCGTCACCGACCGCCGCAGCGCCGCCTACCTCATCGGCGCGACCATCGACTTCGTGGACACCATCGAGAAGCAGGGGTTCACCATCGACAACCCCAACGCGACCGGCTCCTGCGCCTGCGGTGACTCCTTCAACTAGGGGTCCAGGGCTCCCCAGCGGAGCGTTCAGGTTCTCGGAACCACAGGGGAGGGCGGACGCGGACGAGCGTTCGCCCTCCCCTCTGGGTACCCTTGGCTGGTCCGAACGGGCACGTCCCCGGCATGCCCTGAACAGCTCGCCGGATCGTCCACGAGCGATCCACCTCGCCAGCAAGGAGCCCACGTCCCGTGCGTATCGCGGTTGCCGGATCCATCGCCACCGACCACCTGATGACCTTCCAGGGTCGGTTCGCAGAGCAGATCATCCCTGAGCAGATCCAGCAGTTGTCCCTCTCCTTCCTCATCGACGAGCTGGACGTTCGCCGCGGCGGCGTCGCGGCCAACATCTGTTTCGGCATGGGCGGGTTCGGTCTGAGCCCGGTCCTGGTCGGTGCCGCCGGCGCCGACTTCGAGGAGTACCGCTCGTGGCTCGACCGCCACGGTGTCGACACCTCGGCGGTGCACATCTCCGAGCTGCGGCACACCGCCCGGTTCGTCTGCACCACGGACCTGGACCAGAACCAGATCGCCTCCTTCTACACGGGCGCGATGGCCGAGGCCCGCAACATCGAGCTCCAGCCGATCTCCGACCGCGTCGGCGGCCTCGACCTGGTTCTGATCGGCGCCGACGACCCGGCCGCGATGGTCCGCCACAGCGAGGAGTGCCGGACCCGCTCCATCCCCTTCGCGGCCGACCCCTCCCAGCAGCTGGCCCGCATGGAGGGCCCGGAGGTGCGCACGCTCATCGAGGGCGCCACCTTCCTGTTCACCAACGAGTACGAGAAGGCCCTGGCCGAGCAGAAGACCGGCTGGTCCGACGCCGAGATCCTGTCCCTGGTGGGCACGCGCGTGACCACCCTCGGGGCCAAGGGCGCCCGCATCGACCGTGAGGGCGAGCCGAGCGTCCACGTGCCCTCGGCGACCGTGGACGAGCTCGTCGACCCCACCGGCATGGGAGACGCCTTCCGCGCCGGTTTCCTGTCCGCCCACTCCTGGGGCCTGTCCCTGGAACGGGCGGCCCAGGTCGGCAACGCCACCGCCGTGCACTGCCTGGAGGCCGACGGACCGCAGGAGTACACGCTGACCGGTGACTCGCTGCTGGAGCGCCTGGAGCGCTCCTACGGCGCCGAGGCCGCCGCGGAGGTCCGCCCCTTCGTGTGACCCGGGTCCTCCCCGGCCGGAAAAGGACGCACTCTGGTCGGGGTGGTGCCCCGGAGCCCGTAAAGTGGATGGCTGTGACCCGCACGGGGATTCCCCGTGCCCGCCCGGTGCGCTGAAACGCGTGCCGGGTCATTCGCCCGAACCGCTCGCGCCGGGTCACGCGCGGCGGTGGGGAACCCGCTTCCGACCCGCACCGCGGGACACCGGGGCTCGGGCGCCCTGAGCGCCTCCCAGATCTAGGCCAGCCTTACCTGGGATTCCCTGATTCACCCTGAAAGGACTTCGCATGCGCTACACCGGACCGAAGGTGCGGTTGTCCCGGCGCGCCGGCACCCCGCTGACCCGTAAGGCGGTCAGCTACTTCGAGAAGCGTCCGTACCCGCCCGGCGAGCACGGTCGTCGCGTCCGACGCAACAGCAGCGACTACGCCGTTCGTATGGCGGAGAAGCAGAAGGTGCGCTGGTACTACGACCTGACCGAGAAGCAGCTGGTCAGGATCTACGAGAACGCCAAGAAGCGTCCCGGCCGTACCGGTGAGGAGATGCTCGGCGAGCTCGAGCTGCGTCTGGCCACGGTCGTGCTGCGCGCCGGTCTGGCCGCCTCGATCTACGCCGCGCGTCAGTTCATCAACCACGGTCACATCACCGTGGACGGCAAGAAGGTCGACATCCCGTCGTACCAGGTCAAGCCGGGCCAGATCATCAGCGTTCGGGAGAAGTCCCGCACGATGGTCCCGTTCGTCGAGGCCGCCGAGGGCATCCACGCCGACGACAAGATCGCCGGTTACCTCGCCGTGAGCCACAAGGACCTGCGCATCGCGGTCGTCGACCGCCCCAAGCGTGAGCAGATCCCCGTGCCCTTCGACGAGCAGCTCGTCGTCGAGTACTACGCTCGCTAGACGGTTCCCGCGGTCGCGGTTCCCTTCCTCGGGGGCGGAACCGCAGTGTGGGAGAGGCCGCGTGGACCCCGTGTCCGCGCGGCCTTCGCCTTGTCCGGTACCCCTTTCCTTCGGTCCCCGACGGGGACCGAAGGAGGGGATCGGGTACGTCGCCCCGCCCCCGGAAACCGGGCGGTGCGAATCGTTATCGCAACGGGACCGAAAGTCCGGTCCGGTGTTCCGGTGACGTCGTCGGGGGTCAGTACATCCGTCGGATGTGAAAAGCGCTACCCCGCGCCAGCGGCCGCTCGACGACGAACTCGTGCATCTTCATCCGGCACCAGGACGGTATGTCCGCGCTCGCCGCGGGATCGTCCGCGGTGACCGCGATGACCGCCCCGATAGGCACTTCGTGCAGTCGGGCGGCCAGCATGATGATCGGGATCGGGCACTTGAGCCCCACCGCCTCCACGGTGACCAGAGGCTGCTGCGCAGTCGGTCGCTCGGGCACGTCCACCCCCATTCGGTTGTCGTCCTGTGGCCCAATCTTGATCCGGCGCGCGCCCAAAGGCGCACCCGGTTAAGGGTGTCGTAAACCCAGCGATACGCTCGCCTTGGCCTCGTCCGCGATCGCGCGCACCACCGCCCGAACGGAGATGCGCACGGGAGCGAACGAGGGCCCGGGGATCGCCGGGCCGCGCCTCGTAGCCAGCCGGGAGGACTTCCCTCGGGGGCGACCTGGCCCGGCTCCGTGGGGCCGCCGAACGTTTCGAGAGGGCGCGTCTGGCAACACGCTGACCAGGCAAGCCCATGAACGGCACGCTGGGCGGTTCGCGATAATGTTTCCCCTGACAAGCTTTGGATACTTAGGCCGCTCGTGGAGAATCCACGGGCTTCACCGCTGGGAAGGCAATCCGTGAGTCCGACCCGCCAAAAAATCGGCGCTCAACACTGCGCCGATGGGCACCACGCGGCGCCGCGCTCGCCGTGCTGGGGCTGGCCGCGACCGGCTGCGCGTCGAACGATCTCACTCGTTTGGGCATGCCGGAGCCGATCACCGACCAGGCCGAGCGTGTTCTCTCGCTCTGGCAGGGCTCGTGGGTGGCGGCGTTCGCGGTCGGCGTCCTTGTGTGGGGACTGTTCATCTGGACAATCCTCTTCCACCGCAAGCGCTCTGAGCAGTTGCCGCCGCAGGTGCGGTACAACATGCCCATCGAAGCGCTGTACACCGTTCTGCCGATCGTCGTCATCTCGGTGCTCTTCTTCTTCACCGCGCGAGACCAGGCCTACCTGCTCGACACCGAAGAGCCCGCCGACGTCCACGTAGAGGTCGTGGCCTTCCAATGGGCCTGGCAGTTCAACTACATGGACGACACCAAGGAGAACGGTGGCGACGTGCTCTTCTCCGAGGTTGGCATCCCCAACCCGGACGGCACCGCCAACCGTGACACCCAGACGACCCTCGTCCTCCCCGAGGGCGCGGTCGTCCACTTCGACCTCCACTCTCCCGACGTCATCCACTCGTTCTGGATCCCGTCCTTCGGCTTCAAGATGGACGTCGTCCCGGGCCGTGACAACGCCTTCCAGGTCAACCTGAAGGAGGGCTCCGAGGGCGAGTACGTGGGACGTTGCGCCGAGCTGTGCGGTGTGGACCACACCCGCATGCTCTTCAACGTCGAGGTCCTCCCGCAGGACGAGTACGACGCCTGGGCCGCCGAGCAGGAGGCCGAGGCCGCCGCGACCGCCGAGGCCACCGAGGCCGCTGCCGCCGAGTCCGAGGCCGCCGCGACCAACGACGCCGAGGGCACGGGTGCCGACGGCACCAACGCTGAGGGCACGGGAGCCGAGGCGACCGAGTCCGAGGAGAATGACGAGTAAATGACCACGACGGCAACCGAACCCCGCACTGACGGTCAGGCACCGTCACGCAAAGGGTCGATCATCGTCAACTGGCTGACGTCGACCGACCACAAGGTCATCGGGTACATGTACCTGATCACCTCCTTCGCGTTCTTCCTCTTCGGAGGCGTGCTGGCGCTGCTGATGCGCCTGGAGCTGTTCACCCCGGGCATGCAGTACATGTCCAACGAGCAGTTCAACCAGCTCTTCACGATGCACGGCACCATCATGCTGCTGATGTTCGCGACCCCGCTGTTCGTCGGGTTCTCGAACATCCTCATGCCGTTGCAGATCGGCGCCCCCGATGTGGCCTTCCCCAGGATCAACCTGTTCGGCTACTACCTGTTCCTGTTCGGCAGCCTGATCGCGATCAGCGGCTTCCTGACCCCCGGCGGCGCCGCCAGCTTCGGCTGGTTCGCCTACACCCCGCTCTCCGACGCGGTCCGCTCGCCGGGCCTCGGCGGTGACCTGTGGATCCTGGGTCTGGCCGTCTCCGGTCTGGGCACGATCCTCGGTGCGGTCAACTTCATCACCACCGGCCTGTGCATGCGCGCGCCCGGTATGACGATGTTCCGCATGCCGATCTTCACCTGGAACACCCTGCTCACCAGTGTCCTGGTGCTCATCGCGTTCCCGGTCCTGACCGCCGCGCTGATCGCCCTGGGCGCCGACCGCATGGTCGGAACGCAGGTCTTCAACGCCGAGCACGGTGGCGCCATCCTGTGGCAGCACCTGTTCTGGTTCTTCGGCCACCCCGAGGTGTACATCATCGCGCTGCCGTTCTTCGGCATCGCGACGGAGATCCTCCCGGTCTTCAGCCGCAAGCCGATCTTCGGCTACAAGAGCCTGGTGGCGGCGACCATCGCCATCGCCGGCCTGTCCGTGACCGTGTGGGCCCACCACATGTTCCCGACCGGCGCCGTGCTCCTGCCGTTCTTCTCGTTCATGACGTTCCTCATCGCGGTTCCGACCGGTGTGAAGTTCTTCAACTGGATCGGGACGATGTGGCGTGGGCAGCTCACCTTCGAGACGCCGATGCTGTTCACGATCGGCTTCCTGGTCACCTTCCTCTTCGGTGGACTGACCGGTGTGCTCCTGGCCTCGCCGCCCATCGACTTCCACGTCACCGACTCCTACTTCGTGGTGGCGCACTTCCACTACGTCGTGTTCGGCACCGTGGTGTTCGCGATGTTCGCGGGCTTCTACTTCTGGTGGCCCAAGTTCACCGGGCGGATGCTCAACGAGAAGCTGGGCAAGTTCCACTTCTGGCTGCTCTTCCTGGGCTTCCACGGCACGTTCCTGGTGCAGCACTGGCTGGGCGCGATGGGCTTCCCGCGTCGTTACGCGGACTACCTGGCCACGGACGGCTTCACCGAGCTGAACCAGATCTCCTCGGTCTCCTCGTTCGTGCTGGCCGCCTCGACGCTGATCTTCTTCTGGAACATCTACGTCACCGCGAAGAAGGCGCCGCTGGTCACCGTGGACGACCCGTGGGGCTACGGCTGCTCGCTGGAGTGGGCCACCTCGTGCCCGCCGCCGCGACACAACTTCACGTCGCTGCCCCGCATCCGGTCCGAGCGTCCGGCCTTCGACCTCAACCACCCGCACGCGGCCGCACCCGGTGCCGTCGCCGCCGGTGCCGAGAAGAAGTAGGGGGTAGAGCACATGAAGATGCAGGCCTACCTGTTCATGGGTATCTCGACCTTCTTCGGTCTGGCCGCCGCGCTGTACATCTACTGGTCCCTCCTGGAGACCGGCGAGATCGAGTGGGCGGGTACCACCGCCCTCGTGGTCTCCATCGGCTTCGGCTGGATGATCGGTTTCTGGCTCTGGCAGTCGGCTCGCCACAGTGAGCACCACCACGGCCTCCCGGCCGAGGAGCGACTCGACGGCGAGATCGCCGAGAACGCCGGTGAGTACGGGTTCTTCAGCCCGCACAGCTGGTGGCCGATGTTCGTCGCGATGGCCGTCGCCTTCACGGCGGTCGGCGTGGCGATCGGCTGGTGGATGGTCTTCATCGGCTTCTTCGCCGTCATCCTCACCTCGCTGGGCTGGGTCTTCGAGTACTACCGCAAGGAGTTCCAGCACTGACGTGCGCGTCCCGCGCGGTCATCACTCTTCGAGAGGTGACCGCTACGCGGGGTAGGATGTGAGTGTCACCGCCCCGGTGGCCGGACCGGTCGTCCCCGACGACCTCCGGGCACCGGGGTACTCTTTTCGGTGGCCCCCACGTGACGACTGCCCATGCAGGTCACGCCGCATCCAGGCCTCGCAGGCGGCACGCCGGTGCGCACGCTCCGCACCCACGCCCGGGCCCCGTACGGACGCTGGAGGTCCTTGGCGTGAAGCGACGAACCGCCCCATCCCGAACGGCCGCGGCCGTGGCAGCCCTCGTGCTCCTCGCGTCGGCGTGCACCTCGGAGGACGGGGACGACCCCGGAGGCGCCGCGGCCCCCGAGGAGGTCGAACGAGGGCCGGAGGTGGAGATCACCCCCGCTCCGGGCGCCACCGGGGTCCCGCCGAACACCCCGGTCCGGGTCGAGGCCGTGGACGGCACCCTCACCGACGTCCGGGTCGAGCAGAGCACCGAGGACGGGGTCAGCGCCGGGGACGTCGCCGAGGAGGGTGGCCAGGGCCAGGAGCCCGAGGACCCCTTCCCGGTGACGGGCACCCTCAACGAGACCGGCGACGCCTGGGTCAGCGACTGGAACCTGCGCCCCGGGGCCTCCGTCCGCGTGGTGGTGACCGCCGCCGACGAGGAGGGCGAGGAGTCCGAGGTGGTCTCGGAGTTCACCACCCTGGAGTCGGAGCCCGGTCACCGCCTGGAACTCGCCTCCAACTTCCCGAGCAGCGGGGACGTGGTCGGGGTCGGCATGCCCGTCATCGTCAACTTCGACCTGCCCGTCACCCACAAGGCCCAGGTGGAGAACTCCATCCAGGTGACGGCCGAGGAGGAGACCGAGGGCGCCTGGAACTGGGTCACCGACGAGATGGCGGTCTTCCGGCCCAAGGAGTACTGGGACCCCTACCAGGAGGTCACCGTGGACCTCAGGCTCGCGGGGGTGGAATCCTCCGAGGGCGTCTACGGAGTGGAGAACCACCGCATCGAGTTCGAGGTGGGCCGTGAGCTGGTCTCCACGATGCACGTCCCCGACCACGAGATGAGCGTGTCGATCGACGGCGAGACCGTCCGCACCATCCCGGTCAGCAACGGCTCCGCCGACGAGCGCTTCAACACCACCACCTCCGGCGCCCACCTGACCATGGAGAAGTACCAGGAACTGGTCATGGACTCCGCCACGGTGGGCATCCCGGAGGGTTCGCCCGGCTACTACCGACTCGACGTGGACTGGGCGGTCCGCACCTCCAACAGCGGGGAGTTCACCCACGCGGCTCCCTGGAACGCCGGGAACCTGGGCAGCGCCAACACCTCCAACGGCTGCACGAACATGTCGGTGGAGGACGCCCGCTGGTTCCACAACCAGGCGCTCATGGGTGACCCCCTGCTGACCACCGGTACCGACCGCGAGCTGGAGTGGGACAACGGATGGGGCTTCTACCAGCGCTCCTGGGAGGAGTGGCTCTCCCACAGCGTCACCGGCGAGCCCCAGCGCACGGACGGCTCCGACACCCCCGGGTCCGTCCACGGTGAGGGCCTCTAGGGACGACCAGGGGTGGCGTCGCCTCGGCGCGGAGCGACCGGGTCAGCCGCGGACCGGCTCAGCGCCGCTGAGAAGGCCGTCCAGGCGTTCGAGGGTGCGGTCCCAGGACCACTCGGCCGCCACCCACTCCCGGCCGCGTGCGCCCATCTGGGCGGCGTGGTCGGGGTCCCTCAGGAGGCGGATGAGGGCCCGGGCCGTCGGACCGGGCATCGTCCCGTCGACCACGTGCCCGGTCTCGTCCTCCAGGACCGCGTCGGGAGCGCCGCCGGAGGCACCGGCGACCACCGGCAGCCCGGTGGCGGACGCCTCCAGGTAGACCATCCCGAGGCCCTCCACGTCCAGACCGCCCCGCCGGGTGCGGCAGGGCATGGCGAAGACGTCACCGGCGTCGTAGTGGGCGGGGAGCCGGTCGGCCGGGACGGGGCCGGTGAAGCGCACCGAGTCCGTGCCCGCGGCGGCCGAGCGCAACCGGGGCGCGAGGGGACCGTCCCCGACGAACAGCAGGACCGCGTCGGGCACGTCCGCCAGCACACGGGGCCACGCCCGCAGCAGGGTGTCCTGCCCCTTGCGCGGCACCATCCGGGACACGCACACGACCACGGGACGTGAACCCAGGCCCAGTTCCCGCCGGACCTCCTCGCCGCCGGAGCCGGGACGGAAGCGCTCGGTGTCGACCCCGGGGGCGAGGCGCCGCATCCGGGCGGCGGCGGAGGGGAGAGGGAACGGGCCAGCCGCCGCCGGGTGTACTCGCCCAGGTAGGTGACGGTGTCGACGCTGTCTCCGATCCGCCGCAGCGCCGCACTCGCCCCGGGGACCACCGTCCAGCCGGTCTCGTGTCCGTGGGTGAGCGCCACCTGGCGCCGGACCCGGGAGCGCAGCCCGGCGGCGATCAGTCCCAGGGGGCGGCGGCCCCGTAGAGCACGGAGTCGCACTCCTCCATCTCCGCGATGACCCGGGCCCGCCGGGCCACTCCCGGGGTGGGGAGCAGGACCGGCGCCGCGTCACGCACGATGGGGAACGGCTGGTGGAGATCGAAGTACGGGTCCGCGCGCAGGTCCTCGGCGGCGGGGGAGGAGCAGTAGACCAGCACCGACCCCGGGGGACGGCGCCGGGCCAGCTCGTGCACGAAGGACTCGATCCCGCCCGAGCGCGGAGGGAAGTCGTTGGTGATGATCAGGGTTCGCGACACCTGAGCGAGTCTAGGTGCCCGGACACGGGAAAGGCCCCTGGGAAACGGTGGTTTCCCAGGGACCCCGTGATCCATGCCCCGGTCGCGGGCGCGCCCTAGGGACGGACCGCCGCGACGAAGTTGGACCGGTAGTAGTCGCTCAGCTGGACCGTGCCGATGGGGCGGGCGGACGTGGAGGCGTGGACCATCACGCCGTCACCCGCGTACAGACCCACGTGGCTCGGGTTGGGGCCGTAGAAGAAGATCAGGTCACCGGGTTGCATGTTCTCCCAGGAGACCCGCTGACCGGCGTTGATCTGGTCGTAGGTGGTGCGCGGCAGGTTCACGCCCGCCTGGGCCCAGGCGGCCTGGGTAAGGCCGGAGCAGTCGTAGCCGTTGGGCCCGGTCCCGCCCCAGACGTAGGGCTTGCCGACCTGCTGGTAGGCGAAGTTCAGCACGGTCTGGGCGTTGCCGGTGGCCGGGCCGGTGTAGCTGGCGCCGCCGCCACCTCCGCCGCCGCCTCCACCGCCGCCGGTCTCGGTACTGACGTTCTCGGTGGCGGCGGCCTGCTCCTCGGCGGTCAGCTCGGAGAGGATCTCCTCCTGCTCGCTGATCGCCTCCTCGGCCGCCTCCGTGGCCTCCTCGGCCTCCTCGAGGGCGTCGGCCGCGGCCTCCTCGGTGGACTCGGCCTCGCCGCGCAGGCCCTCCAGGTGTTCGAGCTCCTCCAGGTACTGGGCGAGGCTCTCCTGGTGCTGCTCGGACAGGTAGGTGAGGTCGGCCTGGTGCTCCAGGGCCTCCTCGGGGCCGGTGGCGCCGATCAGCTGGGCGGGAGAGGTCAGGTCCACGCCCGTGTAGGTGGTGTTGGCCAGGGCGCGGACGCCGCCGCTGAGGGAGTCGACCTTCTTCTCGGCGGTCTCGATGTCGGAGAGGATGCCGTCGAGCTTCTCCTCGGCCGCCTCGTGCGTCTCCTTGGCCTCGTTGTAGGTCGCGTTGAGCTCGATGAACTCCTCTTCGAGGCGTTCGATCTCCTCCTGGACCTCCTCGGAGGTGGGCTCGGCGTGGGCCACGGCCGCGGGGAGGAGGAAGGCGCCGACGGCCAGGGAGGCGATGACCGCGGTACGGCGTTGGCGTTCGCCACGGGATGCAGACACTGAAACACCTTTCTCCCCTTGTCCCAGGCGATACGGGGAACAAGGGACTGCACCGGGTGGGGAACCTCGGGCCAGAGAGGGTGGCCGAAACGGTGTGGGGGTGTGCCCGACCCGGGCGCGGCTGTCACCACCGGGGGGTGGTGAATGAGGAGCAACCGCGCTCGGCGTCGAACACTAGTGCATGGCTCGGGGGCTCTCAACTGTTTCGTGACATTCCGTTGGAAGACGAGGAGTGTCCGAAATCAGGGTTCCTGACCCTAAAAGGGGATCAGGGGGCGAGCGCGACGCGCCGCACGCGTGAGGCCGCCGTCCCGGCGGGGAAGGCGGCCTCACGGGGTCACGCGTGGATCAGGGCCGGACGGCGAACTGGAACTGACCGCCCCAGTAGGCGGCCAGACCGACGACCTCCAGGTTGCGGCCGCTGCTCGGGGCGTGGACCATCTGCCCGTTCCCGGCGTACAGGCCGTTGTGGCCCAGGTCGCCGAAGAAGAACAGGATGTCGCCCGGCTGCACGGCGCTCATGTCGTAGATACGGGTGCCCACGTCGGCCTGCCCGTAGGTGGTGCGGGGCAGGTCGACACCGGCCGCGCGCCAGGACGCCTGGACCAGGCCGGAGCAGTCGTACCCGTTGGGGCCGGTGCCGCCCCACACGTAGGGGAGACCCACCTTGGAGTAGGCGAAGTCCAGGGCCGTCGAGGCGTTCCCGCTGCCCCCGTGGCTCTGACCGCCGCTGTCGTCACCGCCCTCGGCCGAGGCGTCGGAGTCGGGGAACTGGGCCAGGATCTCCTGCTGCTCCTCGATCTTCTCCTCGACCTCGTCCTTGGCCTCCTCGGCCTCGTCCTTGGCCTTCTCGGCCTCCTCGAGGGCCTTCTCGGCCTCGTCCTTGAGCGCGAACAGGCGCTCGGCGGACTCCCCGAAGTCGTCCAGCTGGGTCTGCTGGGTGTCCGAGAGGTAGTTGAGGTCCGCGTTCTGCTCCAGCAGGGCCTCGGGGCCGTCGGAGGTCAGGACGTTGGCGGTGGAGTTGAGGTCGCCGCCCTGGTAGGTGGCGCTGGCGAACTGCTGGACCTTCTCCCGCAGCCCGTCGTAGCGCTCCTGCTCGTCACCGACCTGGCCGTCGAGCTCGTCGTAGGCGGCCTTGGCCGCGTCGTAGTCCTCTTCGGCCTGGTTGAAGTTCTCGACCGCTGTGGAGGCTTCCTGGTTCAGCTCCTCGATGCGGTCCTCGACCTCCTCCTGGGTCGGCTCCGCGTGAGCGACTCCGGGGGCGAGGAAGGTACCGGCGGCGACCACGCCGAGACCGGTCGTAGCGATTCGGCGAGCCGTACGCCGACCACCGGGGTTCTTCATGGCGGTCCACGCTCCTTGAGGTTGGGAAGTCCGCATGGGGTGCTGGGTGACGGAAGATCAGGGGTCCCGTGTGTGGGCACGGGCCTCACGGGAGTGTGCGGGTCCCGGCCGGTGTGGGGAGGCGCAAGGGTGGCCTACTGCCCGACGGGGCACTCACGTTCCTGCAAGAACCTAGCGGAAGGGCCTGCGCGCCTCAACCACGGCACCGTGACGATCACGCCGGGGGAGCGGGTCGCCCGGGCCCGGAGGGTGTGGACAGGCCAGGTCGGAGGGGAGGGTCGCGGGCCCGGCGCGCCCACGCGTGGTGAGGCTCTCAGCCGGAACGGGGGCGGCGGAGGCGGCGCACCGGGCCCGGGCCGCTCAGGAGTGGGCCTCCAGGTGGCGCAGGAAGACCACGGAGGGCACGGCACGTGCGCCCGCCCGCCTGACCGCGGTGACGATCTCCTTGTCGGAGGTGACCACCGCGATCGGCCGACCGGGTGGTTCGGCCCGCACCAGCCGTACGATCAGCGCGTCGGCGGTCTCCCCGGGCGCGCTGAAGAGCACGCGCACCCGGCGGCTGGTCGTCACCGGCGGCGCCTCCACGTCGGCTCCGTCGAAGACGCAGGTGATCTCCGCCTTGGTCCTGCTCGCCAGCCCCTCCAGGGAGGTGAGCAGACGCGTGCGCTGGTCGGCCAGCGGCAGGGTCCCGTACCCGGTCTTGGTGACGTTGTAGCCGTCCAGCAGGAGGTGCACCCGAGGGACCGTCAGCAGGTGCTCGAGCAGACCGGGGGCGTCGTCGGGCAGTCCGCCCAGCGACACCCGGCGGTGCTCCTCCTGGGCCTCCGCCACCAGGTCGGCCGGGCTGTCCAGGGACGTGGGCAGCGCCAGTTCACGGCGCAGACCGTGGGAGGCGTCCACCAGCACGTCCAACAGCACCCTCAGACGGGCCTCGTCGGCGTTGCGGCCGGTGCGCACCGCGCGGCGGGCGTTCTCCACCTGGGCCTCGGCGTCCGCGAGCCGCGACCGCAGCCTGCGGTTCTCCACCTCCAGAGCGCCGACCTGGCTCTCGTTCTCGTGGCGCCGGTCGGCGGTCTCCGACACCGCCCGCTCGGCCTCGGCCACCGCCTTCCGGGCACGCTGGCGCTCGTTGTGCACCTTGCGGCGCAGCTCCGCGATCTCGGTGCGCTGCGCACCGATCTGCCCGCGCAGCCGCTCCAGCTCCGCCTGGTGCCCCTGCTGGGTCTCCTCCAGACGTCGACGGACGTCGTCGAGGGCCTCGGCGGCCTCGTCCACCTCCCGAGCGCTGGTCTGGCGCTCCAGCTCCTCGTGGACGCCCTCGACGATCTCCGGCCACCCCTTCGGGCGCAGCAGGTAGGCGCTGGCCGCCACCGCCACCGGGTCGGCGGCCGGCGGAACCACCCCGGCGCGCATCCCCTCGGCCAGCTCGGGCCAGACCTGCTCGACCCGCGCGGCGACCAGGCCCCGGAACGCGTGGTCGTTCTCCAGCTGGGCGGCGATCTGCGGCCCGGCGAGCCGCGCCCGGCGGCGGGGCTCGAACCTCGCGACCCGGCGCAGCACCGGGGAGGTCGGAGGCCCGCATGCCGCCGAGCACGTCGGACCCGTACTCGACGACCCGGGCGCGCACCGGTTCGGGCAGGGGACGGCGCAGCCGTTCCCCGCCCTCCTCCGAAGGCACCGAGGCCTCCCCTCCTCGCGGCCCGGGGCGTCGGGGGCGCGGTCACGGCCCTGGTCACCGGTGCCGCCGCCCGTGTCCGGGCGGGCGCTCATGCCCGACCCGTCGGGCTCTCCGCCGATGCGTCGGAGACCGACGAGTCGGCGTCAGGGCGGGGGACGATCTCCACGCTGTCGGTGGCGCCGCACCAGCGGCACTTCACCCGCTCGACCGTCTCGGAGAGCACCGTGCGCTCCTCGACCGCGCCGACGCCGGACAGCTCCTGATGCACGAAGTCCTGGGAGCGGACGGTCCGGGTCACGTCGAACCGCGTGAGGTTCCCGCACGCGGTGCATCGCCAACGCTCACTGTCACCCGGCATCGCGATCCCCACGGTTCCTCCTTGCGTCGTGCTTCACGGGACGGCGGCCTCTGCCGTCCCACGGCCCACATCTTTCCATGTCGGGCGGGTCTGACCGTAGCCCGGAGGAGTTTGGTCGTGGGCCCCGACTACCCTGACCGCGTGGTTCGACAGTCAGCGGCGCCCGAGGGCGTCCAAACCAGCATCGGCGACCTGGGCACGCCGCTGGCCGGGGTGTCCTTCGTCGTGGTCGACCTGGAGACCACCGGTACCAGCGCCTCCCGGTCCCGGATCACCGAGATCGGCGCGGTCCGCGTCCGCGACGGGCGGGTGACGGACGAGTTCACCACTCTGGTGGACCCGGGCGTGCTCATCCCCGCCAACATCACCCTGTTGACCGGCATCACCCAGTCGATGGTGGCCACCGCTCCGCCCCTCACCCGGGCGCTGCCGGACCTGCTGGCCTTCCTGGCCGCCGAACCCGACACGGTGCTGGTCGCGCACAACGCCGCCTTCGACACCGGCTTCCTCAAGGCCGCCTGCGAGCGCGAGGGCGTCGAGTGGCCCGGCTACCCGGTCGTGGACACCCTGCGCCTGGCCCGGGCCGTCCTGGTCCGGCCTGAGGTCCACAACCACCGCCTGGGCACCCTGGCCGCCTACTTCGGCGCCCCCACCACGCCCAACCACCGGGCCCTGGACGACGCCCGCGCGACCGTCGACGTGCTCAACGGCCTCCTGGCCCGGCTCGCGCCCCTGGGAGTGACCAGCCTGGAGGAGCTGCGCGCGGTCAACAAGCCACCGAGCCGTGCCCAGCGGGCCCGTCGCCACCTCGCCGAGAACCTGCCCGAACGCCCCGGCGTCTATGTCTTCACCGACGCCCGGGGCGCGAGCCTCTACGTCGGCAAGAGCAACAACCTGCGCCGCCGGGTCGCCACCTACTTCACCGCCGCCGAGTCCCGCAGGCGTATCCGGGAGATGGCCGGGCTCGTCGAGGGCGTGACCCCCATCGTGTGCACCACGGAACTGGAGGCGTCCGTCCGCGAGCTGCGCATCATCGCGGAGCGCAAACCGCCCTTCAACCGCAGGTCCCGCAACCCCGAGCGCGCCTCCTGGGTCACGCTCACCCCCGGCGCCCTGCCGCGTCTGTCCGTGGTGCGGGTGATCAAGGACGACGGTGCTCCCTACCTCGGCCCCTACCCCTCGCCCCGCGCGGCGGAGGAGGCCCGGGAGGCGATCCTGCACGCGCTCCCGCTGCGCCAGTGCACCCACACGTTCACCGTCGAGGAGGTACGCGGCGGCGGGCGGAGCGCCGGGAGCGCGCCGCTCAGGGTGGTCCCCAACGGTGTGAAGCCGTGCGTCCTCGCCCAGCTGGGACGCTGCGGCGCCCCCTGCGACGGGACGGAGTCGCTGACCGACTACACCGCGCACGCCGACGCGGCCCGCACCGCGATGACCGGAGACCCGGCGGTGGTCGTGGACGCGATCACCGGCCGCATCGGTGAACTCTCCGCCGAACTCCGCTACGAGGAGGCGGCGGCCCTGCGCGACCGCCTCTCCGCCTTCCTGCGCGGAGCCCGCCGCGCCCAGCGCCTCGCCGCGATCGCCGCCGTCCCGCACCTGGTCGCCACGGGGCCGGGCCCCACCGGGTGGGAGACCGTGGTGGTCCGGCACGGCCGACTGGCCGCAAGCGCCGTCCTGAGCCCCGGAACCGACCCCGCCGCCTTCCTGAGCTCCCTCACCGCCACCGCGGAGCGCGTCCCGGCGGGGTTCGGTCCCGTCCCCAACGCCACCGCGGGGAGACCGAGCTGGTCCTGGACTGGCTCGAACGCCCCGGGACCCGCCTGGTCGAGATGGAAGGTGAGTGGACATGCCCGTTGCGGAGCGCCGAAGCGCACACCGGGATGACACACTGGGCGCATGGCCGCGCTTCCGCTCAATGACGACTACCCCGTCCGACGCGCACCCGTCGTCGCCTTCGGGCTGATCGCGGTCAACGTCCTCGTCTACCTCGTCTCGCCCCAGTCGGCCACGGCCGTCTGGTACCCGGCGGACGCGGTCGGACGCTACTGCGCGATCGACGACTACTTCATGCGCTGGGGCGCCATCCCCGACGAGCTGCTGGGCCGGGTCGACCTGGCCGGACCGCTGAGCCCCACGTGCGGGGGGATCGCGGGCAAGTCCGTCTGGTTCTCCGTGTTCAGCTCGATGTTCCTGCACGCGGGCGCGATGCACCTGCTCGGGAACATGGTGTACCTGTTCGTGTTCGGGCCGGTCGTCGAGGACCGCATCGGCAAGCTCCGCTTCCTCGCCCTCTACCTGGGCACCGGGATCGTGGCCGCCCTCGGCTTCGCCCTGGTCGACTCCGACGGCACCGTCCCCATGGTCGGCGCCTCCGGGGCGATCTCGGGCGTCCTCGGCGCCTACCTGGTGGTGCAGTTCCGCAGCCGGGTCACGACACTGGTGTTCGGCGTCATCCCGATGCGTCTGCCCGGGTGGGCCGTGGTGGGAAGCTACTTCGCACTTCAGTATCTTCTCTACGTCACATCCTCGACCGCCCCCGGCGCCGGCTCCAACGTGGCCTACGCGGCACACGTCTACGGATTCATCGCGGGGGTGATCGCGGGACTGGTGGTCCACCGGTTGCGCTGGCGCTCGGGGACACGACTCTCCGACGCCTACTAGGGAGTGTCCTCGTGGACGCCGTGGCCGGTGGCGGCGGAGCCGTCACCGGAGCGGTCCAGGGAACACGACCCCGGCGCCCGGCCCGTACCGCGTCCCGCACCGAACCGCCCAGGAGGCACAGTGATCACCGCGATCGTCATGATCAAGGCCGACGTCCACCGCATCCCCGAGGTCGCCGAGGCGATCGCCGCGATCGACGGGGTCAGCGAGGTCTACTCCGTCACCGGCGGGGTGGACCTCATCGCCATGGTCCGGGTGCGCCGCCACGAGGACCTCGCCGACGTGATCCCCGGCCACGTCAACAAGGTCCCCGGCGTGCTCTCCTCCGACACCCACATCTCGTTCCAGACCTACTCCAAGCACGACCTGGAGTCGGCCTTCGCCATCGGCTGGTAGCCGGGGGCAGCGGGCCGGTCGCCCTCCCGGGGACCGGCCCAGGCAGGGCCCCTACAGGGTCTTGGCCAGCCCCTGGCTGGTCTCCACCCAGGAGGCCAGGCGGCGCTCGGCCGCACCGCTGTCCACCGCCTCAGCGGCCCGGGCGTACCCCGCGCGCACCGCGTCGGTGAGGGACCCGCCCACCCCGTCCACGGCTGCCAGCGCGGCACCGGCGTTCAGCAGCACGGCGTCGCGCACCGGACCCGGCCGTCCCGCGACCAGGTCCCGCACCGCCTGCGCGTTGAACTCCACGTCCCCGCCGCGCAGGGCGTCCGGAGCGGACCGCGCCACACCCAGGTCGGCCGGGTCCAGGCGCTCACGCCGCGCGTGACCGCCCTCCACCACCCAGACCGTGGACGTGGTGGCCGTGGTCAGCTCGTCCAGGCCGTCGTCGCCCCGGAACACCAGAGCGGAGGAGCCCCGGCGGGCGAACACGCCGGCGATGACCTCGCACATGCGCTCGTCGAACACACCGATCGCCGAGGCGGTCGGCTGCGCGGGGTTGGTCAGCGGGCCCAGGAAGTTGAACACGGTCGGCACCGCCAGCTCGCGGCGCGGCTTGGCCGCGTACCGCAGCGAGGGGTGGAACAACGGGGCGAAGCAGAAGGTCACGCCCGCCTCCTGAGCCACCCTCACGGTCAGCTCCGGTGGCAGGTCCAGGACCACGCCGAGCCGTTCCAGCACGTCGGCGGTACCGCACGAGGAGGAGGCCGCCCGGTTGCCGTGCTTGACCACGCGCGCGCCCGCGGCGGAGGCGACGATCGCCGCCATCGTGGACACGTTCACCGTGTGGGCCCGGTCGCCGCCGGTCCCGACGATGTCCAGGGTCGGGCCCTCGACACTGATCCGGACCGCGTTGTCGAGCATGCCCTGGGCCAGGCCGGTCACCTCGGACACGCTCTCGCCCTTGGCGCGCAGGGCCACGGCGAAGCCCGCGATCTGCGCGTCGGTGGCCGAGCCCGCCATGATCTCGTTCATCGCCCACGCGGTGTCGGCTGCGCTGAGGGTGACCCCGCCCAGCAGGGCGGTGATCAGGTGGGACCAGGTCCGCTCCTCGACGGCGGAGGCGGACTGGGGTTCGGGTGTGACGGGGACGTTCATGTACGTGGACTCCTGGGAGGACGGGCGGGGGAGCCGGGGCGGGCGCGCGGGCCCGCCCCTCAACGGCTCCGGGTGACGGGGAGGGGCGTGGTGTGGCCACGCCATCGCCCGATGTCGGCGCCGTGGTTGAGGGCTCCGCCCACCACGATGCGACGGCGCAGGTCCCTGTCGCCGTTCGTCCTGTCGGTCATCTCGTCACACCCCACGGGTTCAGCCGCTGAGCGCCGCGACGCGCTGGCGCATGAGCTCGGCCAGCGACTCGGCCAGCGCGACCGGGTCGATCGGGTGGCTCACCACCTGGTCGGCCTGCGACCAGGTCGCCAGCCAGCCGTCGTCGCGCCGCCCCACCAGCAGGAGCACCGGCGGGCAGCGGTAGATCTCGTCCTTCACCTGGCGGCACAGGCCCATCCCGCCGGTGGGCGCCGCCTCGCCGTCGAAGACGGCCACGTCGACGCGCTCGGCCGGGTCCGTGGACTCCAGCTTGCGCAGGACGCCGGGCGCGGTCGCGCACTCGACGAACTCGACCTTGGGGACGTCGGCGGCGGGGCGGCGGCCGATGGCCGTCCGCACCTGCTCGCGGGTGTCCGCCTTGTCGCTGTAGACCAGCACGCGCATCCTGGCACCCGTGTCCGTACCGCTGACCACCATCGCGCAACCGTCCCATCGCGTCTGACCGCGGCCGCCGCCGTGGGGGTGCGACCGTGGCGTTCGTTGGCTCTCTGCCTATGACTGTATTGCCTCGGGGCCGCCGGACCCCTGGGGGAGTCGGCGGACCGGTGAAGGGGTTGAGACCTTCGACACCACAGGATGCCAGGGACACGAGGGCCCGCGCTAACCCGCCCCGGGCGCGGCGTTGTCCAACGGTGATCGTTTCGATACCTTGGCGTTGGCTGGGGGCGGTTCAAGCGCCTTTGAGCCGGGTACGGATCGCCTCAACCGCGCCGGATCGCGCTCTTGAGCCCTGGCGAGCGCGGCTGGGGCCGACCCTGGCTGGGCGGGCGGCCACAGTAACGCCGGAGTCACGGTGGGAGCGCCGTCCCGGGCGCCGAGACCGGTCGATACCGGGACCGATCCGCCTCCTTACGGGGGTCGAGTACGGACCTTCGCGAGAAGCCGTAATAATGCTCCCGTGGCGACAGCAACCGCGAACCCAAAATCAGCAACCGCATCAGCTCATGGTGTGGCAAAGCGTCCTGACCTGGTGAGTGTTGGCACCATCGTTTGGCTTGCCAACGAACTCATGTTCTTCGCCGCGCTGTTCGCGATGTACTTCACCATCCGATCGGTGACCAACGGGAACCCCGAGCTCGGCGAGTGGGCGGACGTCCACCTCAACGTGCCCTGGGCCCTGACGATCACCACCGTCCTGGTGGCCTCCAGCTTCACCGCGCAGGCCGGCGTCTGGGCCGCGGAGCGCGGCGACGTCAAGAAGCTGCGCATGTGGTTCTTCATCACGTTCTTCATGGGCCTGTTCTTCATCCTTGGACAGGCGTATGAGTACTACGAGCTCATCTTCCACGAGGGCCTGACTCTCCAGTCGAGCGCCTACGGGTCGATGTTCTACCTGACCACGGGCTTCCACGGACTCCACGTCATCGGTGGTTTGATCGCGTTCCTCATCATGCTGGGACGCACGTACGCCGCGAAGCGCTTCACTCACCAGCAGGCGACCAGTGCGATCGTCGTGTCCTACTACTGGCACTTCGTCGACGTCGTCTGGGTCGCTTTGTTCGTAACCATCTACTTCATCCAGTAACCCGAAACGGGGAAACCGTGAAATGGATTACCGCGCGGCGACGGCATCCCCTGGCGGGGTATGTCGTCGTCATCCTCGCGCTAGCCCTGTTCGGGGTGGGGTACGCCGCACTGGCCCCCACCTCGGACCAGGCGCAGGCGCAGACCCTTGCCGCTGAGGCGCCGTCCGCCGACGACGTGGACATCGCCCAGGGCAAGACCATCTTCGACCAGACCTGTGCCTCGTGCCACGGCCTGGACGGTTCGGGTTCCGCTCTGAACGGACCCGACCTCCGCGAGGTCGGCCCCGCGGCCCTGGACTTCCAGGTCAGCACCGGTCGTATGCCGTCGATGGACCCGGACAGCCAGATGCCGCGCAAGCCGATGGCCATGTCCGAGCAGGACCTGGCGGACCTGATCGCGTACTACAACGCGCAGATCAGGACCAACGGTGCCGGAGCCGAGGTGCCCACCGAGGTTCCCGACGCCGGTCCGCAGCGTGCCGACTTCGACGACGAGGCGGCCTACGAAGAGGCCGTCTCCGCGTACGAGGACGAGTACGACGCCTACATCGAGGGCGCCAGCAACACCGACATGGGCATGAAGCTCTACCTGACCAACTGTGCGCACTGCCACAGCTGGTCCGGTGGCGGCGGCGCTCTCACCGACGGCCGTTGGGCCCCCGAGATCCATGACTCCTCTCCGCGCGAGATCTACGAGGCCATGGTGAGCGGGCCCGGCGCCATGCCGATGTTCAGCGACGGCGCGATCACCCCCGAGGAGAAGCAGGAGCTCATCTCCTACGTCAAGACGCTCCAGGCGGAACCCAACGCCGGCGGCATCTTCGACCTGGACCGAGTCGGCCAGGTGGCTGAGGGCTTCATCGGGTGGACCGTCGGTCTCTCCCTGATCATCGCCTGCGCGATCTGGATCACCGCGAAGCAGCGTGCCCATGACTGAGAACAACAACGACAACAACACGGGGGACGACGCCAAGGAGCGCGTCGTCGGCACCCCGACGGACACCACCGACGTGGTGACCGAGACCTCCGCGAAGGCTGAGAGCGAGCACAACGGGCCGTACCTGGCCTCGGAGACTCACCAGCACTCGGAGGAGAAGCAGCGCCGTGGCGAGAAGCTCGCCTCGGTGTGGTTCATCATCGCCTTCCTCGGCGGTGTGGGGTTCATCGTCTCGTACTTCCTGTTCCCGCCCACGGCGGCGGGACCCGCGATCGCCGACCCGCAGATCGGCCAGTACTCGAACGTGCTGCTTGGTGGAACGCTCACCATCGCCATGTTCGGTATCGGCGCCGGTATGACGGTCTGGGCGCGCAACGTGATGCCGCACTACGAGGTGGCGTCGCCGTACGAGGAGCTTCCGTCCAGCTCGGAGGAGAAGGGGTCGTTCAGCGACTTCTTCATGAAGAGCGCGGACGAGAGCGGCTTCACCAAGCGGCCGCTCATGCGTCGTACGCTCATCGCGGCCATGCTGCCGCTGGGCATCGCGCCGATCGTCCTGCTGCGCGACACCGGCCCTCTGCCGGGCGAGCAGATGAAGGTCACCCCGTGGGTCGACGGCATGCACATGTACGTCGAGGGCACCCACCGCAAGATCAGGGCCGAGGACCTGGAGAACGACCCGTACGGGATGATCTCCGCCCTCCCCGCCCTGGACGACGAGCGGTACCCGCACGGGATCAGCCTCACCGACCAGGCCAAGTCCGTCATCCTGCTCATCAAGATGCCGGAGGACGACTGGAAGGGCGGGATGAACGACGCCGTCCGCGAGGGCAGCGACGAGACCCGCCTCAACTGGACCCACGACGGCATCGTGGCGTACTCGAAGATCTGCACGCACGTGGGTTGCCCCGCCGCGCTCTACGAGCGCACCACGCACCGCATCCTGTGCCCGTGCCACCAGTCGACGTTCGACGCCTCGGACGGCGCCAAGGTGGTCTTCGGTCCCGCGCACCGTCCCCTGCCCCAGCTGCCGATCGGCGTCGACGATGAGGGCTACCTCATCGCCAAGGGCGACTTCAACGAGCCGACCGGGCCGACGTTCTGGGAATACAGGAAGGACTAGTCGATGAGTAAGACCACGCAAGCCCCCAAGGCGCTGCGCGGCGTCGGAAACTTCATCGACGACCGCTTCCACCTGGCCAAGACCGGTGAGAAGAACCTTCGCAAGGTCTTCCCGAACCACTGGTCCTTCATGCTGGGCGAGATCGCGCTGTACTCGTTCATCATCCTGCTCGTCAGCGGTGTGTTCCTCACGCTGTGGTTCAAGCCGAGCATGATCGAGGTCGTCTACGACGGCTCCTACGAGCGCCTCCAGGGCGTTCCGATGAGTGAGGCGTTCGCCTCGACCCTCTACATCGACTTCGACGTCCGTGGCGGGTTCCTCGTTCGACAGATCCACCACTGGGCCGCGCTGATCTTCGTGGCCTCGCTGGTGGTGCACGCGCTCCGGGTGTTCTTCACCGGTGCGTTCCGCAAGCCGCGTGAGATCAACTGGCTCATCGGTGTCGCCATCTTCACCCTGGCCATGGTCGAGGGCCTCTTCGGCTACTCGCTGCCGGACGACCTGCCCTCGGGCATGGGTGTCCGCATCCTCCAGGGCGTGATGCTGGCGCTGCCGCTGGTGGGCTCCTACGTGTCGATGTTCCTCTTCGGCGGGGAGTTCCCCGGCGAGGACATCATCACGCGCCTGTACATGTTGCACGTGCTGCTGATCCCCGCGCTGCTGCTGGGGCTCATCGTCGCGCACTTCATGATCCTCTGGCACCAGAAGCACACGCAGTACCCAGGACAGGGGCGAACGGACAAGACCGTGGTGGGAACACCCATGTTCCCCGCGTTCGCGGTCAAGGCGGGCGGGTTCTTCTTCTTCACGTTCGCCGTGATCGCCGGTCTGAGCGCGTTCGTCCAGATCAACCCGATCCACCTGTTCGGCCCGTTCACTCCGACGTCCATCACCTCCGGTCTCCAGCCGGACTGGTACATGGGCTTCATGGAGGGTTCGC
The DNA here is from genome assembly GCA_018388625.1 of Nocardiopsis eucommiae. Taxonomy (GTDB): domain Bacteria; phylum Actinomycetota; class Actinomycetes; order Streptosporangiales; family Streptosporangiaceae; genus Nocardiopsis; species Nocardiopsis eucommiae. Next base: position 1,976,301 of record CP074402.1, read on the forward strand.
TGCGTATCTTCCCGAACACCCTGGACTTCACGATCCCGATCGGCGCCGGGTACCCGGTCATGACGGCGGTCCTGGTCCCGGGTCTGGTGGTGCCGGGCCTGATCTTCGGTGCCATGGGCGCCTGGCCGTTCGTGGAGCAGTGGATCACCGGCGACAAGCGGGCCCACAACGTCGCGGACCGTCCTCGCAACGCCCCGGTCCGCACCGGTCTGGGTGTCGCGGGCATCGTCTTCTACGGTGTGCTCTGGCTCGCCGGGTCGAACGACATCCTGTCGGAGACCTTCTCGATCGACCTGTACCTGACCACGTACATCTTCCGTGTGCTGGTCATCGCCGGTCCGATCGTGGGCTACATCGTGACCAAGCGGATCTGCCTCGGTCTCCAGCGCCGTGACCGGGAGACCCTGGAACACGGTTACGAGAGCGGCATCATCCAGCAGCTGCCCAGCGGTGAGTTCATCGAGGTTCACAAGGAGAACTCCGACGAGACCACCCACGTGCTGGAGAGCAAGCCGGTCATCACCTCGACCGCTCTGGAAGAGGACGCGACCGACGACAACGGCGTGGAGAACCCGGCGGCCCGCAAGCCGACCGGCAAGCTGCGCCGTGCGCTCGCCCACTGGTACACGAAGGACAACGTGTCCTTCGAGGGCGTGGAGGCCCACACCGGCCACCACCTGCACCACTCCTCTCACGGGGACGACAAGGGCCACTAGGGTCCACCTGTCGTGACGACGGACCCGGCCGCATCGCGCGGCCGGGTCCGTCGTGTTTCCACCGGAGGCCTCCCCGGGGCCCTCAGGCCGTCGCTGGGGCCTCCGGGGCCGTCGCCCGGGTCAGTGGTCGTCCCCGGTCCGTCGGAGGTGCCAGGAGGCAGCCAGGGGCGGGCGCGGGGTCCGGGAACCACGGAGGGGGCCGACCGCCCGTGGCGGTCGGCCCCTCCGGTCAACGGGAGCGTCGGGCTCAGCCCGCGTAGATGTCGTCGATCTCCTTGCTCCACTGCTTGCTGACGACGTGCCGCTTGACCTTCAGGGAGGCGGTCATCTGGCCGCCCTCCTCGGTGAAGTCACTGGGCAGGATCTTGAACTTCTTGATGCCCTCGGCCTTGGAGACGGCCTTGTTGGCGTCGTCCACGGCGCCCTGGATGGCTGCGTTGAGGTCGGCGTCGGCGGTGAGGTCGGAGATCTCGCCGGTCTTGCCGTTGGCGGACTTCCACAGCTCGAAGGACTCCGGGTCGATGGTGACCAGGGCCGCGATGAACTTGCGGTTGTCACCCACGACCATGCACTGGCTGACCAGGGCGTGGGAGCGGATGCGGTCCTCCAGGACGGCCGGGGCGACGTTCTTGCCGCCCGCGGTCACGATGATCTCCTTCTTGCGGCCGGTGATGCTGAGGAAGCCGTCGGCGTCGAGGGAGCCGAGGTCACCGGTGCGGTAGAAGCCGTCCTCGAAGGCCTCCTTGGTGGCCTTCTCGTTCTGCCAGTAACCGACCATGATGTGGTCGCCCTTGAGCAGGATCTCGCCGTCGTCCGCGATGCGCACGGTCGTGCCGGGCATGGGCTGGCCGACGGTGCCGATCTTGTTGAAGCCGGGGCTGTTGACCGAGGTCGGCGCGGTGGTCTCGGTGAGGCCGTAGCCCTCGATGATCGTCAGGCCGACGCCGCGGAAGAAGTGCCCGAGACGGTCGCCCAGGGCGGAGCCGCCGGAGACGGCGTAGTGGGCCTCGCCGCCGAGGCGGTCCGTGATCTTCCCGTAGACCAGCTTCTTGAACAGGCCGTGCTTGAGCTTGAGGGTGAACGGGACGTTCCCGGTGGCCAGCGCCTTGCTGTACTCGATGGCGGTGTCGGCGGCGGCGTTGAAGATCTTGCCCTTGCCCTCGCCCTCGGCCTTCTGCTGGGCCTTGGTGAAGACCTTCTCGAACACGCGGGGGACCGCGAGGAGGAAGGTGGGCCTGAAGACCGAGAACTGGTCGATCAGGTCCGGGCCGGTGCTGGGGTAGTGGCCCAGGACGGCCTTGCCCTCGATGACCATGACCTGCACGAAGCGCGCGAAGACGTGCGCGAGGGGCAGGAAGAGGAGGGTGGAGGGGGTGCCCTCGTGGCCGAGGATGATCGGCTTGGCCGGGCCCTCCAGCGCGGAGTGGGCGATGAAGAGGAAGTTGCGGTGGGTGAGTTCGCAACCCTTGGGGCGGCCGGTGGTGCCGGAGGTGTAGATGAGGGTGGCGAGGTCGTCGGCGCCCACCGCGGTGCGGCGGGTCTCGAGGTCCTCGTCGGAGACGTCGGTGCCGGTGGCGGTGAGGGCCGTGAGGTCGTCGCCGTCGAAGCGCCACAGGTGGGCGAGCTCGGGGGTGTTGGCCCGGATGCCCTCGACGCGCTTGGCGTGGTCCTCGGTCTCGACGAACGCGGCCTTGGCGCCGGAGTCGGAGAGGATCCACTCGATCTGCTCGGCGGAGGAGGTCTCGTAGATCGGTACGGTGACGGCGCCGATCGACCAGATGGCGTAGTCGACCGCGGTCCACTCGTAGCGGGTGCGCGACATGAGCGCGACACGGTCGCCCTGCCCGATGCCCGCGTTGATCAGGGCCTTGGCGTATCCGACGATGTCGCCGTGCAGGCGCTCGACGGTCACGTCGCGCCACTGGCCGGACCCGGCCTCCTCCTGACGGCGGGCGGCGACGGCGTTCGGCTCGCTGGCCGCGCGCGCAAAGAGCGTGTCGGTCAGCCGCGCGTCGTCGGAGATCTCAGCCTTCGCGGGAGAGCTGTATTCGCGCACGTGATGCTCCTGGACGTGTACGGGTTCTGGGTGGTGGGGACGTGACGACCGTAACAACACCATCCTACTCGTGAGTAGAACAGGTTGCCGTTCGGTATCCAACGGTGATCCGAGCTTGACGCGCCTCGCGGGGCGAACCCGCTGTTCGTCGGGCGTCCGCCGGTGGCCGGGCGTGGTCGGGTCGGGGCCTTCCCCTGTGGTGTTGTCGGCGTGACCGCGCCTGTGGGAGGGCGGTCGCCTCTCGTCGGGCCGTCCGGGAGTGCGCAGGTCAAGCGGGTGATCCCGGTGGGTGCTCGCGCGGAGCCGAGACTACCGCGCGGCGGGTTCCTCGCGCACATCCGGTGAGGTTCGCGTCGAATCCCCTCGAAACGGACGACCGTTCGCCCGCCTCGGTGCCCCCGGGGCCGCGTGTGTCCTCCCGGTCTCCACAACGTGACGCGGCCCCGGGGTCATCCCCGGGCGTGACCCCCGGGCGCCCCTGGCTCTTCCCTGAACCTCCCCGGGGCGCCTGTCGACCCCGGGGCGGGGCGGTTACCGTGATGCCAGACGCACCTACAGGAGGCTCACGGACATGACCGAGAACAACACCGGGCGCTCGGAGCGGACGGGCGGCGGAAGCGCCGACGGCCCCGACCTCATCGACGACGCCCTGCGCCTCGTGGACGGCCTCCAGCGCAAGCTCCTGGTCGCCGGGGTCAAACGCGGGGTCAGCGCGGTCACCCACCCCCGGCCAAGGCCGACGTGTGGGAGGAGGCGATCCGCGTGGAGACGCGGGAGCAGCGCCCCCGCTGGAGGAGTTCGTGGAGATCGTGCGCAAGAGCGCCCCGGAGGTCGCGGGGCACCTCGGGCGGGCCGGGCTGTCCTTCGCGGACGCCGTCGGGCGCACCTGGGGAGTGATGGAGCGCTCCTTCGAGCAGGGGCGGGAGGAGGCCGCGCGGGCACGCGAGGAGCGGGAGAGGCGTGAGCGCGACGACCGTGAGCGGGACGCGCGCGCCCACCGTGAGTCGCCGGAGGGTGCGGACGAGGCTTCCAGGCCTGGTGAGAGCGGGTAGGGCGCGGCGGACTCGCGGGTCACAGTGGGGGATCGGGGCGAACCGGACAGTGGTCGCTCTCGGGGTGTGCGGCGACGCCTGAGCCTGGTTTAATCGAATGGTTTACACCATTTGAAAACCATCTGCCATGAACCTTGAGACTTATGTCAGAGTTCGGGCGTAAGTAGAAGGAGCTGCCCCCATGCTGACCATTGGCGTAGACATCGGCGGGACCAAGGTCGCCGCCGGTGTCGTCGACCACGACGGGCAGATCCTGGACAAGGTCAAGTACCCCACTCCGTCCCACGACCCCGACGGTCTGGCCGAGGTCGTCGGACGGGCGGTGCGGGAGCTCCGCGAGCGTCGGCCCGAACGCGAGGTGGGCGCGGTGGGCGTGGGGGTGGCCGGATTCGTCGACGAGGACCGCGCCACCGTCCAGGTCGCCGTCAACCTGGGTCTGCTCGACGAACCCCTCAAGGAGCGTGTGCGGCGCCACGTCGACCTGCCCGTGGTCGTCGAGAACGACGCCAACGCCGCCGCCTGGGCCGAGGCCCGCTTCGGCGCGGGGCGGGGCAGCGACCACATCGTCTGCGTGACCCTGGGCACCGGGATCGGCGGCGGACTGGTCCTCGGCGGCGCCCTGCACCGGGGCCGCCACGGAGTCGCCGCCGAGGTCGGCCACTACCGCATGGTCCCGCACGGCCGCCGCTGCGCCTGCGGCAACCACGGCTGCTGGGAGCAGTACGCCAGCGGTCGGGCCCTGGTGGCCGAGGGGCAGGACCTGGCCCGTACCGACCCCGAGAGGGGCGAGCGCATGCTCAAGCTCGCCGACGGCCTCGTGGAGCGGATCGAGGGCGAGGTCATCACCCGCGCCGCCATGGAGGGCGACCCGGCCGCCCTGGAGTGCTTCCGGATCGTGGGGGACTGGGCCGGGCTCGGCCTGGCCGACCTGGCCGCGATCCTGGACCCCGAGTGCTTCGTCCTCGGCGGCGGGGTCTCCGACGCGGGCGACATCCTGCTCGACCCGGTCCGCGCCTCCTTCGCGCGACACGTCTCCGGTCGCCCCGGCCGCCGCCTGGCCGAGGTGCGCGTCGCCGAGCTCGGCGGCGAGGCGGGCATCGTCGGCGCGGGCGACCTCGCCCGGCACTGAGGACCGACGAGAAGGGGGCGGCCACCGGGAACACCCCGGTGTCCGCCCCTTCGGCCGTCCGACGCTACCCCGCGTCGCTCGGCGGCGTCTCGGCCTGCTCGGCGTCGGCGCGGTCGGAGGCCTTCCGTGCGCGCTTCTCCTCGCGCCTGGCCTCCCTGCGGGCCTGGCGGTCGGACCTTCGCTCGGCGCGGCGGGTCCGGCGCTCGTCCTTGGCGCTGGCCTGCTGCTCGCGTCTGGCCTCCTTCTCCTCCGCCTCGATCTCGGCCTTGACCGCCTGGGCGTAGCGGTCCACGTACTCCTGGCCGGAGAGCTCCATGAGGGCGTACATGATCTCGTCGGTGATCGCCCGCAGGACCCGCTGGTCCTTCTCCATCCCGTAGTACCGGGAGAAGTCGAGCGGCTTGCCGAAGACGACCTTGGGGCGCACACCCAGCTTGGGGACGGTGCGTCCGGGGGCATGATCTTCTCCAGGTTGATCATCGCCATCGGCACGACGGGGGCCCTGGCCTCCAGAGCGAGCCGCGCCACCCCGGTGCGGCCCCGGTAGAGCTTGCCGTCAGGGGAACGGGTGCCCTCGGGATAGATGCCCAGCAGGTCGCCGCGCTTGAGGACGCGCAGCCCGGTGCGCAGGGCCGCCTCGCTCGCCTTGCCGCCGGAGCGGTCGATGGGGATCTGGCCCACACCGGTGAAGAAGGCCCGGCTGAGGAACCCCTTCACGCCGGTGCCGGTGAAGTACTCGGCCTTGGCGAGGAAGGTGATCTTGCGCGGCAGCGGCAGCGGACCGAAGAAGTGGTCGGAGAACGACAGGTGGTTGCTGACCATGACGGCCGGACCACGCCGGGGCACGTTCTCCACGCCCTCCGCGCGGGGTTGCCACAACACGGCCAGGATCGGCCCCAGGATCGCCTTGACCACCCAGTAGAACATCGCTTCAGATCACCCCTGCATACGCGGGGAGCACTGGGCAGGGCCTGCCACGTCTCACTGTCCCGCTCGGCTGACATTGTCCGGAACGCCTCCGCCGCGAACACGGGGAGACTGACGGAGGTCATCTTCCCACCACGTGCGGGTCTCCACCAAAAGCATCCGGAACGGACCCGTGCCGTTCGTCGCGGGTCGGGAGGGGACGCGCCGCGGGGGCACTGTCGAGGATACTCACGACCGGTGTGGGCGTCGCGGCAGGTCCGCCCTCGGCACCCGGGAACACGCCGGGCGCTCCCGGAGTTCGGGCAGGAGAACGCTACCGTTCACTCGATGACAAACGCTCGCCCGAGCGACTAGCCTCACGGCTGGGGCCGCCGTCCCAGCCGGTTCCCCGCCGAACGATCCCGGGAGCAGACCTGTGAGACCGACCAGCGCCATCCCCCTGATCCCGGGGGCGGACCCCTTCAGTCACACGGGTTCGGGCGTCGGAGTCCTGCTCTGCCACGGGTTCACCGGGTCGCCGTACTCGATGCGCCCCTGGGCGGAGTACCTGGCCGAGGCGGGGCTGACCGTCGAACTCCCGCGCCTGCCCGGGCACGGGACCACCTGGCAGGACATGGCCACCACCACCAGCGACGACTGGTACGCGGCGGTGGAGTCGGCCCTGCTCGACCTCGCCGACCGGTGTGACGAGGTGTACGTCATGGGCCTGTCCATGGGCGGGGCCCTCACCCTGCGCCTGGCCCAGGAACACCCCGACATCGTTCGCGGTGTGGTCGTGGTCAACCCCTCCCTGACCGTGGAGGACCGCAGGCTCCCGGTGATCGCGCCGATCCGCCACCTGGCGGCGCGCCTGATGCCCTCCACCCCGGGCCTGTCCAGCGACGTCGCCATCGAGACCGCCTCCGAGGGCGGGTACGACCGGGTGCCCACCGCCGCCGCCGCGACACTCCCGAAGCTGTGGCGCGCGGTTCAGGACGGCATGTCCGGTTTGCGGGCGCCGGTTCTGGCCTACCGGAGCCCCCAGGACCACGTCGTCGGACCGGACAGTCTGCGTATCCTCGCCAGGAGAGCGGTGAACACGCGACTGACGATCCACCTGCTCCACGACAGCTACCACGTCGCGACCCTCGACCACGACGCCGCCACCATCTTCGAAGGAAGCCTCGCGTTCGTACGCGAGCGCGGGAGAAGCGGGGAAGGATCCGACCGATGACGCAACGTCGGGGCAACGGCCTGCTCGCCGACGCCTACGTTCCGCTGATCCTGCTCGCGCCCTCCCACGCGGACCTCATGCTGGAGGCGCTGCGGCGCAGCGGGATCGCCGCCTACGCGGTCCCCCTGGCCGAGGACGTCCTGGAACCCTCCGGTGGCCAGACGGAGGACCCGCCCACCGACCACCTCTACGTCGACGCCGAGGAGCGGGGCGCCGCCGAGCGCGTGCTCGGCTCCGAACTGCCCGACCTGAGCGACCGGGACGCCGGGCCGGACCTGCTGGCCCCCGTGTCGAGACCAGACCTGAGGCCGAGGGCGAGGAGAGCCAGGAACCCACCGCCGCGCACGAGGGCAACGACACGCCCGTCGGCGGCGACCTGCTCGACGGACCCCCGGCCGACATCGAGCCCGAGGCGCCGAGGAGGCGCCCCAAGGACGAGGACGACGTCTGGAACGACCTGGTCGCGCGTTTCTACGACGACACTGAGGGCACCAGTGAACAGCGCGGCCGGGTCGCCTGGCCCGACGTCGAGAACCTCAGCGCCCCGGACGAGCACCAGACCCGGCTCGGGGACATCCTCGCCAACCTGCCCCGGGACCCGGGCGAGGACGACGACGAGGAGTCCCGCGGGGAGGACCGACGCCGCGCCGAGGCGGAGATGGAGGGCCACTACGAGCCCCCGCCGCCACCACCCCTGCTCCAGGGCGACCGGGTGGGCATCGCGGCCTGGATCGGCCTCCTGGGCGGTCCGGTGCTGCTCTTCGGGGCCGCCTTCCTGGGGTTCACGCTGCCCAACGGGATCATGTTCCTGGCCGTCGCGGCCTTCCTGACCAGCTTCGTCGTGCTCATCCTGCGGATGACCGACTCGCGGCCCCCGGTGACAACGGTCCCGACAACGGGGCGGTGGTCTGACCCCTGGGCTTCGACGTCCCCCTCTGGCGCACCATCGCCCTGTTCCGCGCCGTCGCTCTGGTCTACGCCGTGGTGCCGCTCGCCCAGCACCACGCGTACCTGTCCAGACCCTGGGTCGCCTGGGCGGTGCTGGTCGTCATGGCCGCCTGGACCGTGGTGACGACCTACGCCTACGCGCGTCCGGCCTGGCGCACCTCGCGCCTGCTGGTGGCCGACCTCGCCGTGGCCTTCGGCTGCATGTTCGCCACGGGGCTGGCGGCCGCCCCCACTACCTCACCCAGGCGCCGCCGCTGAGTTCCTACTGGTTCGCGGGGGCCGCCCTGTCGGCCAGCGTCATCTGGGGGCGACGCGGAGCCGCCACGGTCGCCCTCGCCTACGGCGGAGCGGACATCACCCTGCGCCTTCTGATGGACGCCAACGTGACCGCCGCCACCGTGCGGGGTGTGGCGCTGCTCCTGCTGGCCTGCCTGGCCGTGGGCTACATGGCACGGGTCGCGGAGCAGGCCGAGGAGCGCTTCGCCCGGGCGGTGACCATGGAGGCGCGCATCCGGGAACGCGAACAGCTCGCCCGTTCCATCCACGACTCCGTCCTCCAGGTCCTGGCGCTCGTGCGCCGCCGTGGCGACGAGATCGGAGGCCAGGCCGCCGAGCTGGGCCGGATGGCCGGTGAGCAGGAGGTGCGGCTGCGGTCCCTGCTCACCGACGGCCTGGACGCGGCGGCGTCCGTGCCCTCCGGGCCCGGGACCGAGGCCGCCCCGGGCGCCCCCGCCGACCTGCGGGAGGCCCTGCGCCGTCTGGAGTCCGTGCGCGTCTCGGTCTCGGCGCCCGCCACCCCGGTGCTCCTGCCCGGGGACACCGCCGCCGAACTCGCCGCCGCCGCGTCCGCCGCCCTCGACAACGTGGAGCGGCACTGCCCACCTGGGACCAGGGCCTGGGTCCTGCTGGAGGACGAGGGCCACGCGGTCACCGTGACCGTGCGCGACGACGGCCCCGGCATCCCGCCCGGGCGCCTGGAACGGGCCCGTGACGAGGGCCGCCTCGGCGTCGCGCAGTCGGTCGTCGGCCGGATCCGCGACCTCGGTGGCACCACGGAGCTGTTCTCGGAGCCAGGGGAGGGCACCGAGATCGAGATGTCCGTCCCCCGGGACTGACCCCTCCGGCGGACCGGGGTCAGCGGAGCGGGGGCCCTGCCCCGGGGTCCTCCTGGTGGGAGAAGCGCTCCTCGTTCCACGGGTCGGCCCGGTTGTGGTAGCCGCGCTCCTCCCAGAACCCCCGGCGATCACCCACCATGTACTCCACGGACCGCAGCCACTTCACGCTCTTCCAGCCGTACAGGTGGGGCACCACCAGGCGCACGGGGAAGCCGTGCTCCGGGGCGAGCGGCACGCCGTCGCGGTGCGTGGCGAGCAGTACCCCGTCGTCGAGGAAGTCGTCCACCCGCAGGTTGGCGCTGTATCCGTACTCCCCCAGGCCATCACGTGCGTGACCTCGGGGGAGGGCGGGGCGAGGTGGACGAGGTCGGCGGCCGGAACCCCGCCCCAGGGGACGTCGGGAACGCTGAACCGCATCACGCAGTGGAAGTCGCGGACGACGTCCCTGCGGGGCAGGGCGCCGAACTCCTCCCAGGTCCACCGGTAGGTGCCCAGCGACTCGGTCGCGCCGAAGACGCGGAAGTCCCACCGCTGCGGTCGGAAGGTCGGCACCCGGCCGTAGTGGAGGGGCCTGTGCTCGTACCGGACCGCCTGGCCCGGAGGCAGCCGTGGTCGCTGGTCCCCGCCCGTGTCCCCGGCCTCGTCGCCCTCGGACAACCCGTTCCCCCGTCCCTTCGCTCCGGCCCCGCGGCCCCGGTACGTCCCCCGTGCCGGGGCGGACGACGGCGTCCTGTCATCCTGCCAGGCGCCCGCGAGAGCCACGTCACTCCCCCCGGTTGTGTGGGGGAGTGCTCACCTTGCGCTATAGTCGCTGCCATGCAGCAGAACTTTTGGCGCTTTTATGGCTACCGGCCCATCTCCCCGGTCGCCTGTGAAGCGCTGCGCTGACACAGACGATCTTCCAGGAGCCCCGGGCCGGTAACGGCCCGGGGCTCCTTTGTTTTCGCCCGGGGTCGAAGCCCCCGGCCCCGGCGTGACAGCCGCGCGGCTCAGCCACCCAAACACACAGGGACAACCACATGGTCATCGTTATGGCGCCGGGCGCCACCGCCGACAACATCGACGCCCTCGTCGAGCTGGTCACCTCCGCCGGAGGCGAGGCGTACGTGACACGCGGCGTCAGCCGCACCATCATCGGCCTGGTCGGCGACGTCGAGCGCTTCCAGGACCTCGGCCTGGCCGCCAAGCCCGGTGTGAGCGACGTACTGCGCATCTCGGCGCCGTACAAGCTCGTCAGCCGCGAGAACCACGACAGCCGCACCGTGGTCAGCGTGCGCGGTGTCCCGATCGGCGGCGACAACATGACCGTCATCGCCGGGCCCTGCGCGGTCGAGACCCCCGAGCAGACCCTGGAGGCCGCCCTCATGGCCAGGGCCGCCGGGGCGGCGCTCCTGCGCGGCGGAGCCTACAAGCCCCGCACCTCCCCGTACGCCTTCCAGGGGCTGGGTGAGGAGGGCCTGAAGATCCTCGCCGACGTGCGCGAGAAGACCGGTCTGCCGATCGTCACCGAGGTCGTGGACGCCGCCGACGTCGAGCTGGTCGCCTCGTACGCGGACATGCTCCAGGTGGGCACCCGCAACATGCAGAACTTCGCCCTGCTCCAGGCGGTCGGGGACGCCGGGAAGCCGGTCCTGCTCAAGCGCGGCATGAGCGCCACCATCGAGGAGTGGTTGATGGCCGCCGAGTACGTCGCCCAGCGCGGCAACCTCGACATCGTCCTGTGCGAGCGCGGTATCCGCACCTTCGAGAAGGCCACCCGCAACACCCTGGACATCAGCGCCGTCCCGGTCGCGCAGAGCCTCACGCACCTGCCGGTGATCGTGGACCCGTCGCACTCCGGCGGCAAGCGCGACCTGGTCCTGCCGCTCTCCCGCGCGGCCATCGCGATCGGCGCCGACGGTGTCATCGTGGACGTGCACCCGAGCCCGGAGACCGCGCTCTGCGACGGCCCCCAGGCGCTGCTGGAGGAGGACCTGGCGGAGCTGCGGGACCTGGCGGGCACCCTGGCCACCCTGAGCGGCCGCACCCTCACCCCCGTGCCCGCGCGCGAACTCGCCGGCAGCTGAACCGCGCCCCTGAGCCACGGGTCCAGGGGTGACACGACCGTGCCCCGGACGCTCACGAGCGTCCGGGGCACGTACCGTCGCCGGGCCCGAGGGCCCGTCGGTCCTACACGGCCGGGGTCACGGCCTTGGCGGCGGAGGGCGCGACCTGCGCGGGCGCGGCCTCGCCCAGGAAGCTGGGGCGGTGCAGCTGAGCGGTGGTCACCAGGTGCTCGGCCAGCTCCTCGGCGTCCAGGCGCTTCTCGATCTGCCGCAGGTCACCGATCTTCGCGGCGGTCTCGACCTGACGCGGCGTCAGCATCGTGCAGCAGTCCTCGTCCGGCAGCTCCGAGATGGCCAGCGTCCCGATCCTCCGGGCCTGGTCCATGATCTCGGTCTTGTCCATGCCGATGAGGGGCCGCAGGATCGGCAGGTCCACCGCGTCGTCCAGGGCGGTGAGGTTGGTCATCGTCTGGCTGGAGACCTGGCCCAGGGCGTCCCCCGTGATCAGGCACTCCGCCTTGAGGTCGTCGGCCAGGGCCTCGGCGGTCTTGAGCATCAGGCGCCGCTGGGCCACGATCTGGAGCCGCTCGATACCGGAGCTCTTCAGCTGCTGCTGGGCCTTGCCGAAGGGGACCACGAACAGGCGCGAGCCCACCTGGTAGCGGTCCAGCTGGCGGACCAGGCTGTAGGCCTTGTAGATGGACTCGGGTCCGGTGAAGGGCATCCCGGAGAAGTGCAGGAAGTCCACCTTGAGCCCGCGCCGGATCATCCGGTGGGCGGCGACGGGGAGTCGATGCCGCCGGACATCAGCACCAGGCCCCGCCCGCTCATCCCGGCGGGCAGACCGCCCTGGCCGGGGACGCCGTCGGTGAAGACGAACGCCTCGTCCTTGTCGACCTCGACGTGGAGGGTGTTGTCGGGACGCTTGAGGTTCACCTTGTAGCCGTGCGCCTCGATGATCTTGGAACCGAGGTACCCGGCCAGCTCACCGGAGTTCATCTCGAACCGCTTGTCACGGCGCCGGGCGCGCACCGCGAAGGTGCCCTCGCGGCCCGCCAGGGAGCGCACGCCGATGTCGGTGATGGCGTCCAGGTCCTTGGCCACGCGACGGACCAGGTGCACCCAGACCACGCCCATGACGTTGGCCATGCGGTCCGCGATCTCCGCGATCTCCAGGTCGGAGGCCCCGGGCTTGCGCACGATGATCACGCCCGCGCCGCGCTGGGAGAGGCGGATGTCGCCCAGGTCGCGCACGGAGGACCTGATGTTGTTGTGCAGGCGGCGCTCGAACAGCTTGCGGTTGGAGCCCTTGAGAACGATCTCGCCGAGCTTCATGAGCACGCAGAGCTCGCCGAGCCCGGCGTCGGCTCCGACCTCGGTTACGGGGAGCGGCGCGGACTCCAGCGACGCGGACATGGTGCTACCTCCGGAGGGTGATGCCTGGGCTTGGGGACGGAACGATGCCTTCCAGTATCGAACAATCCCCGGACCGCTCGGTCCATTCCCGGAGTACACGGTCCTCGGATGAGACTCCGGACACGGCCGGGCCCCTCCCCGAAGCGGGGAGGGGCCCGGTACGCGGTGCGGGCGCCTAGCCGAAGAAGACCTCGGCCTCCTCGTAGCGCTCCGCGGGCACGGTCTTGAGGGTGTCGGTGGCCTCGGCCAGGTCCACCCGCACGATGTCGGTGCCCTGGAGGCCGACCATCTTGCCGAAGGACTTGTCGTGCACGGCCTCGATGGCGTTCACGCCCAGGCGGGTGGCGAGCACGCGGTCGAAGGCGGTGGGGGTGCCGCCGCGCTGGACGTGGCCCAGTACGACCGAACGGGCCTCCTTGCCGGTGCGCCGCTCGATCTCCTCGGCCAGGTTCTGACCGATGCCGCCCAGGCGCACGTGGCCGAAGGAGTCCGTCTCACCGGTGGCCAGCTCCAGCTGCCCCGCCTTGGGGTGGGCGCCCTCCGCGACCACGATGATGGGCGCGTACTGGGTCTCGAAGCGGCTCTCGACGTGCTTGACGACCACGTCCATGTCGAAGGGGCGCTCGGGGATGAGGATGACGTTGGCGCCCGCGGCCATGCCCGAGTGCAGGGCGATCCACCCGGCGTGGCGGCCCATGACCTCCACCACCAGGGCGCGGTGGTGCGACTCCGCCGTGGTGTGCAGGCGGTCGATCGCCTCCATGGCGATGTTGACCGCCGTGTCGAACCCGAACGTGTAGTCCGTGGCGTTGAGGTCGTTGTCGATGGTCTTGGGCACGCCGACCACGTTCACGCCGCGGTCGTGCAGCTGGCGGGCGACACCCAGGGTGTCCTCGCCGCCGATAGCGACCAGAGCGTCCACGCCCAGTCCGGCCATGTTGTCCTTGACCCGCTCGACGCCGCCCTCGATCTTCATGAGGTTGGTGCGGGAGGAGCCGAGGATCGTGCCGCCACGGGGGAGGATTCCGCGTACGGCGGCGATGTCCAGGGGCATGGTGTCGCCCTCCAGGGGGCCGCGCCAGCCGTCCCGGAAGCCGACGAACTCGTACCCGTAGTCCTTGATGCCCTTGCGGACCACGGCGCGGATGACCGCGTTCAGACCAGGGCAGTCTCCACCACCGGTCAGCACCCCGACTCGCATACGAATTCTCCTCGACGTTGGTGGGTGTTCCGGGCGCTGGCGCCCTATGGTCTAGACCATAGTGGGCGGGGGTGGCCCAGGCCAACCCCGCTCCTTGCACGGCATCCGAAACCCCGCGTTCCGGCCGTCGCCGCGTCACGGGGTCATTCGTCCAGGCCCTGGTCGATGGCGTAGCGCACCAGCTCCACCCGGTTGTGCAGGTGCAGTTTGGTCAGGGTGTTCTGGACGTGGTTCTGGACCGTGCGGTGGGAGATCGTGAGGCGGCGGGCGATCTGCTTGTAGGCCAGCCCCTTGGCCACCAGCCGCAGCACCTCGGTCTCACGCGGGGTCAGCTCGGGAGCCCGCTCCCGGCCGTCGGCCGCGCGGTCCTCCTCGGCGGACAGCCGCCGGTACTCACCGAGCACCAGTCCGGCCAGACCGGGGGTGTAGACGGCCTCACCGGTGTGCACCCGGCGGACGGCGTCCAGGAGCTCCTCGCGCCCGGCCGACTTCACCAGGTAGCCGGTGGCCCCGGCCTTGACCGCCGCCAGCACGTCGTCGCTCTCGCCGCTGGCCGAGAGCACCAGCACCCGTGGGGGCTCGGGCAGCGCCACCAGGGCGGCGGTCAGCTCCACGCCGTTGGTGTCGGGCAGGTGCAGGTCCACCACGGCCAGGGTGGGCCGGATCGCGGGAGCGATCCGCAGCGCCTTGGCGCCGTCGCCCGCCGTCCCCACCACGCGGAGTCCGGCCTCGGCCAGGTCCCGTGCCACCGCGTCACGCCACATGGGGTGGTCGTCCACGACCATCACCCGGATCTCGTCACCGCTCATGCCGCAGACACTACTCGGGCGTGTCCGGCGGGTACACGCCCTGACCGCCGCCCCCTTCCGGAAAGGGCAGGGGGCGGCGGTCATCCAGGCGGCGCGCGGCGGCGCGGAGTCCGGTCAGTCGTCCTCGTCCTCGTCGAGGTCGCCCAGGTCGATCCCGCCGGGGGTGGCGGTGAGCTTGATCTTGGTGCCCTCGGGAGCGGTCCCGGTGTGCGACTGGTGCGCCACCACACGGCCGCCGAAGATCCGCTCGACCTCGACGTCGAACCCGGCGTCCTCCAGTTCCTTGCGGGCGTCGCGGACGGAGTCGCCCACCACGTCCGGGACGTCGACCTCGGGCGGTCCGCTGGACACCGTCAGCGTGACGGACGCCCCGGGACCGACGTTGGTGCCGGTGTCGGGAGTCTGGCTGATCACCAGGCCCTTGTCGATGTTCTCGCTCTCCTCCTCGACGATCTCGGCCGACAGGCCCAGCTCGTCGAGGGTCTTCTCGGCGTCCTCGCGCTTCTCCCCGGCCAGGCTCGGCACGGGGATCCCGCTGCTGACGGTGATGGTCACCGTCCCCTCGCGGTCGGCGTCCGCACCCGCCTCGGGGCTGGTGGCCAGCACCTCGCCGGGGTCGTTGTCCGGGGAGTCCTGCTCCTCCTGGACGATGCTCTCGTCGTCGAAGCCGAGGTCCTCCAGCGCCTTGAGCGCGTTGGCGACGTCGTCGCCCACGAGGTCGGGCATGGACACGTTCTGCGGGCCCTTGGACAGGAACACCGTCACCGTGTCACCGGGGGAGAGCCGCGAGTCCACCTCGGGGTCGGTCTCACCGACCTCGCCGGCGGCGGCGTCGTCGCTGTACACCCGGTCGTCGGAGAGCTCCACGACCAGTCCGGCGCCCCGGATCTGCTCGCTGGCGGCCTCGGGGGACAGCCCGATCACGTCGGGGACGGCCTCGTAGCGGCCGAGCAGGAACCACCAGCCCGCCACACCCACGACCAGCGCCGTCACGAGCGCGCCGACCACCAGGAGGCGGTTGCGCGAGAACCACGACCCGCCCCGTCCGGGGTAGTCATCGTCGTCGTAGTCGCCCCCGCCCAGGTCGGCGCCGTTCATGTCGACGACCATCGTGGCGTTCTCGGTGCCCGGACCGGCGCCGCCCGCGATCAGCTGGGGCGCGGTCATGGTGGCCGCCGCGTTGGCCTGCGGGGCCACGGGGGCCAACGGCGCGGCCGAGCCCGGCGTCGGGTCCGGCAGGGTCCGCAGGACCTCCAGGACCTTGGCCAGGTACTGGCCCGCGTTGCTCGGACGGTACCGGGGGTCGCGCTCGGTGGCCTTGGTGACCAGGCCGTCCACCTCGGGCGGCAGGTTCGGCAGGAAGTGGGAGGGGCGCGGAACGTCCTCGGTCACGTGCTGGTAGGCGATCGCGATCGGGGTCTCGCCGGTGTGCGGCTGGCCGCCGGTGAGCAGTTCGTAGAGCATGATCCCGGCCGCGTACACGTCGCTGCGCGCGTCGGCGGTGCCCTTCTCGATCTGCTCGGGCGCCAGGTAGGCGGCCGTGCCCATGAGCGTGCCGGTGCGGGTCAGGCCCTGGTTGGACTGTTCCACCGCGCGGGCCAGACCGAAGTCGGCCACCTTGACCCGGCCGTCCTTGCTGATCAGGACGTTCTCGGGCTTGACGTCGCGGTGCACCATCCCGGCCTGGTGGGCGGCCCCCAGCGCGGCCAGCACCGAGGCCATGAAGTTCAGGGCCTGCTTCGGAGCCAGTCGTCCGTGTGCCTTGAGGATGTCGCGCAGGGTCTGGCCCGGGACGTACTCCATGGCGAGGAAGACGTGTCCCTGGTCCTCACCCTGGTCGAAGACCTGCACGACGTTGGGGTGGGAGAGCTTGGCGACCGAGTGCGCCTCGTTGATGAAGCGCTGGACGAAGGTCGGGTCCTGGGCCAGGGAGGGGTGCATGACCTTGAGGGCCAGGCGTCGGTCCAGCCTCAGGTCGTGGGCGACGTAGACCGTCGCCATGCCGCCACCGGCGATCCTTGACTCGACGAAGTAGCGACGGTCCAGCGTCGCGCCTACAAGCGGGTCGGAAGTCGTCATGTCCACGGCGGAGTTGTGTCCTTGCTGCGGGGAGCGCGGGCGTTCGCGGCCGGTGGCGCGTACCCGACACCTGGTGTCGATCCGACACGATAGCGGAAGCCGGTGTCAGGTCTGCCCCGCGGTTCACGGTCGCGACGGCCCCCGTGTCCACCGTCGTGGAGCCCGACCGGAGGGTCGGTTCGGGGCGTTCGCGCCTGGGCGGTCTGAGGGTGCGGTGCCGTCGCGCGGCACGCGCACCCTCCCACGGTAGGGGACGGGACCAAACCCGTCGGTAACGGTCCGTTCGCGTGTCGTCACCGGGGGTTCGCGCGGTGTGCCGGAACGGGTGATCGTCCCAGGTCCGGAGCCCCGGACCACCGCACCGGAGTCCTCCCGGCGGACTCAGACCACGTCGGGGCTGGAGGCCCTGGCGTGGCGGCGGACCGGGATGCGTCCGGCCAGCCGCGCACCGCGACCGGCGCGCACGGCGTCGCGCATCGCCGCCGCCATCCGCACCGGCTCCCGGGCGCGTGTCACGGCCGTGGCCAACAACACCGCGTCGCACCCGAGCTCCATCGCCAGGGCGGCGTCGCTCGCCGTCCCGATGCCCGCGTCCACGATCACCGGGACCTCGGCCTGTTCGACGATCAGCTCCAGGTTGTGCGGATTGCGGATGCCCAGGCCCGAACCGATCGGCGCGGCCAGCGGCATCACGGCGGCGCAGCCCAGCTGCTCCAGGCGACGGGCCAGCACCGGGTCGTCGTTGGTGTAGGGCAGGACCGTGAAGCCGTCGTCGACCAGCGCCTCCGCGGCGTCCAGTAGTTCCACCGGGTCGGGCAGGAGGGTGTGCTCGTCGGCGACCACCTCCAGCTTCACCCAGTCGGTGCCCAGGGCCTCACGGCCGAGCCTCGCGGTGCGCACGGCGTCCACGGCGGTGAAGCACCCGGCGGTGTTGGGCAGCGGGCGGATGCGGTTGCGCTCCAGGACGTCCCACACCGACCCCTGGGTGCCCGGGGTGATCCGGCGCATGGCCACGGTGGTGAGTTCGGTTCCCGACGCCAGGAGGGCGTCCTCCAGGACCTCCAGCGAGGGCGCCCCGCCGGTGCCGGTGATGAGTCGGGACCCGAAGGAGACCCCCGCGATGACCAGCGGGTCCTCCGACACGTGTGCCGCGACGGTCACGGACTCGGACGTCTGTGTCATGGTTCAGCCTCCCTGTACGGCGGTGAGCACGTCCACGCGGTCGCCCGCGGAGAGCTCGGTGTCCGTCCAGGCGGTGCGTCGCACCACCTCGTCGTTGACCGCGACGGCGATCCCGCCGGGGACGGCGCCGTCCCCGGCGTCGGTGAGGTCGCGCACGACCCCGTCCACGGTGGTCGCCTCGCTGTCCCGGGCCTGTCCGTTGATGATCAGTTCCACTGCTACTCCCACGTCCGTCTGCTGGCTGAGAACCGGCGCGCGTACGGGGGCAGCGCGCCGGTGGTGAGTGCCTCGGCCATGACCTCCCCGGTCACCGGGGCCAGCAGGACCCCGTGCCGAAAGTGTCCGGCGGCCAGGTGCAGTCCCGGGACCCGTGTGGGCCCCAGGAGGGGTTCGTTGTCGGGGGAACCCGGCCGCAGCCCCACGCAGGTCTCGACGACCTCCAGCTCGCTCACCCCCGGGACGAGCTCGCGCGCGTCCCGCAGGACCTGCCAGAGCCCGCCGACCGTCAGGGAGGTGTCGTGGCCCAGCTCCTCCTGGGTGGCGCCGACGATCACCTCGCCGTCGGCCCGGGGCACCAGGTAGACGGGGAACCCGCGCACCAGGCCGCGCACGGTGCGCGTGACCAGCGGCGGTTCCCCGGCGGGCACCCGGGCGCGCAGCAGCTGCCCCTTGACCGGGCGCAGCGGCGGAACCACCGGTTCGGGCACCCGTACCCGGTCGCCCCAGCATCCGGCGGCGAGCACCACCTGCGCGGCGGGCAGTGCGGTCCCGTCGGCCAGGCGTACGCCCAGGCGCGCGCCGTCAGCCCCGGGGAGGTGATCTCCTCCGCGTACCCGGGGACCTCGCGAACGCCCGCCCGCTCCCCGGCCCGCGCCAGGGCCAGGAGCAGCGCGCGCGGGTTCACGGAGTGGTCCTCGGGGGCCAGCACGCCACCGCGCACGCCCGGAGCGAGCGTGGGTTCGAGGCGTCGGCACTCGCGGCTGGTGAGCCGCTGGGTGGGGATGCCCAGGCGCTGTTGGAGCGCGTGGAGGTCGGTGAGGACCGCGAGGTCGTCGCGGTCGAAGGCGACCAGCAGCGTCCCGGTGCGGCGGTGGCCGACGTCGATCCCGCTGGCCTCCTGGAGTTCGGCGACGAAGTCGTCGTAGAGGCGCGCCGAGCGCACCCCGAGCTCCATGAGCTCCTCCTCGCCGAAGACCGCCTCGGTCGCGGGGGTGAGCATGCCCGCCGCGACGGTCGAGGAGGCGCGGGCGTCGGAGGGCGCCGTGACGGGGTCGGGCTCGACCAGGGTCACGGACAGGCCGCGCTGGGCGGCCCGCCAGGCGGTGACCCGGCCGATGACGCCGCCGCCGACCACGACCACCGCATTGGTGGGATGAATCGTCTTCTGTGGGGGAACCTCGTTGCTGCGCACGGCGCCGTGTTCCACTCCCTTCGCCGGAATGACCCGGATCAGGTTCGTGCGGTCGGAGGCGGTGAGCCTCCCTCTCAGCCGGGTCCACCCGGCTCCCGCGGGACATGTCCTCGCCCTCATCCTAGGACAACCCGTCCAGGGCGGTCGTGGCGGGGATCTCCCAGGCGGGGCGTCCGGGGGCGGGGCGATGGTCTCCGGAGCCCGGCCGGGTGTGGCAGATTGGGTGGGTGACACAAAGCGATCGTGAACTCGACGAACTCGTCGGCGAATGGCTGACCCTGCGTGAGGCGGCCGCGCCGCTGGGCGTGAGCCCCAACCGCATCAAGACGCTCATCCGCGAGAACCGCCTCATGGGCGTGGTGCGCGGTGGCGAACTCTCCATCCCCGCCGCCTTCCTGGACGGCCCGGACCTGGTCAAGGGTCTGCCGGGCACCATCGTGCTGCTGACCGACGCCGGTTTCTCCACCGAGGAGGCCCTGCGTTGGCTGTTCACCCCGGACGACACCCTGCCGGGCACGCCGATCCAGGCCATGCGGGAGAACCGGGGCACCGAGGTCCGTCGGCGGGCCCAGGGCATGGCCTTCTGAGCCGTCCACGGCCCGGGGACGCACCACCCCGGTGACGTCCCCCGGGCCGTTGGTTAGGGTGGGGCGCGTGAGGACGAGCCACGGAACCAGCCTGCGCGAGCGCCTGGACGCATCCCTTCTGTACCTGTGCACCGACGCCCGGACCGAGAGCGGTGATCTCGCGGAGTTCGCGGACGCCGCCCTGGCCGGAGGCGTGGACATCATCCAGCTCCGGGACAAGGGCTTGGAGGCCCGCCAGGAACTGGCCGCCCTGGAGGTCCTGCGGGAGGCGTGCGAGCGCCACGGGGCCCTGCTCGCCGTCAACGACCGCGCCGACATCGCCCGCGCGGTACGCGCCGACGTCCTGCACCTGGGCCAGCGCGACCTGCCGGTTCCCCTGGCCCGCGACATCATCGGCGCCGACCCGCTGGTCGGCCGCTCCAACAACGACCCCGAGGCCGCCGCCCGTTCGGCGGAGGAGCCCGGGAGCGACTACTTCTGCGTGGGCCCGACCTGGGCGACCCCGACCAAGCCGGGCCGCCCGGCGGCCGGACTCGAACTGGTGGAGCGCGCGGCCGCGCTCGGCACCGACCGGCCCTGGTTCGCGATCGGCGGCATCGACCTGGAGAACGTGGACCGGGTGCTGGACGCCGGGGCCACCCGCGTGGTCGTGGTGCGCGCCGTCACCGAGGCCGAGGATCCGCGAGCGGCGGCCAGCGCGCTCCGGGCCCGCCTGACCGCACGGCGCGGCGACGCCTGACCGTCGCGAAAACCCGGTGACCTCGACGGCCGTCCCGGGGATACTGGTCCACCATGGATGAGGTCGAGGTCGTCGTCGCCCACTCCGAGCGCGCGACACTGCGCGTCGGTGACGTGTTCCTGAAGGTGGACGCCGACCAGGCGCGTGTCGACGTCGAGGTCGAGGCGATGTCCCTCGCGCCGGTCCCGACCCCGGAGGTCCTCTGGCGCAGGCCGCCCGTGCTCGCGATCGCCGCGCTCCCGGGGACGGCCCTGGGCCGTCTGGGCGAGCCGTCGACCTCCTCGTCGGCGGCCTGGACCGCGGTGGGCGCCGCCGTCCGGAGACTGCACGAGGCTCCGCCACCTCCCTGGCCCGGTCGACGCCGCCGGGACCCCGGCGAGTGGGCGGCGGAGCTCGACCGGGAGTGCGAACTCCTCGTGACCAACGGTGTCCTGCCCGCCGACCTGGTCGCCCGTAACCGCCGGGTGGCCGAGGCCGCGATCCGCCCCTACACCCCGGTTTT
Source organism: Nocardiopsis eucommiae (assembly GCA_018388625.1). Classification (GTDB taxonomy): domain Bacteria; phylum Actinomycetota; class Actinomycetes; order Streptosporangiales; family Streptosporangiaceae; genus Nocardiopsis; species Nocardiopsis eucommiae. The sequence continues at coordinate 1,997,428 of CP074402.1, forward strand.
CACGCACGGGGACCTCCAGAGGGAGCACGTCTTCGTCGAGGGCGACGAGGTCACCGGCGTCATCGACTGGTCCGAGGCGGGCGCTGGCGACCCCTCTTCGACCTCGCCACCCTGACGCTCGGAAACGAGGGGCACCTGGCGGAGGTCGCCGCCGGTTACGGCGCCGACGTCGACCTCGACGTGGTCCGCGCGTGGTGGTCGTCGCGCGCCCTCCTGGGGGTGCGTTGGCTGGTCGAGCACGGCTTCGACCCGTTCGCGCCGGGGTGTGAGGTCGACGTGCTGAGGGCCCGGATGTGAGGCCGCGCAGACCCGACCACGTCGAGCGCGGTCCCCGGAGTTCCTAGGGGACCAGGAGCACCTTGCCCAGCACACGGCGGCCCTCCAGGGCGGCGTGCGCCTCGGCGGCCCGCTCCAACGGCAGGGTCAGGCCCACGTGGGGGCGCAGGTGTCCGGCCCGTGCCTCCTCCAGGGCCAGACGGGTCAGGTCGCTCCGGTCCGTGCCCGACCGAGCCCGCATCGCGTCCAGGCCCAGGGTGGTGATCCCGCGCCGGGCGGCCTCCCGCGCGTCGATCTCCGCGAAGGAGCCTCCGGCCGTCCCGTAGCTGAGGAACCGGCCTCCTTCGGCCACCGCCCTGAAGGACGCCGACCCCAGCGCACCGCCGGCCCCGTCGATCACTATGTCGGCCCCCGTGTCACCGGTGACTTCGAGCACCCGGTCGCACCAGTCCGGCTCCGCGTAGTCCACGACCTCCTCCGCGCCCAGGGACCGTGCCAGCGCCAGCTTCTCCGGGCCCCGGGCCGCGCCGATCACCCGTGCTCCCGCGAGCCGGGCGAGCTGCACGACCAGGCTGCCCGCGCCGCCGGTGGCGGCCAGGACCAGGACCCAGGTGTCCGGGGTGAAGCGGGCGGCCCGCTCCAGCATCATCGCGGTCGCGCCGTCGACCATGAGCGCCAGGGCGTCGAGGGGCGCAGCTCCCCGGGAACCCGGACCAGGCCCTCCGCCGGAACCGCGACGCGGTCGGCGTATCCGCCGTCGTCGGTGCGGGTGAGGACGCGGACGCCGATCCAGGCGGGGTCCGTGCTGGGCCCGACCTCCGCGACCCGGCCCACCACGCTGCCCCCGGGCACGTAGGGCGGGGTCTGGGGGAAGTGGTCGCGGGCCGCGCCGCCGCGGATCAGGGTGTCGAGGTAGATCACGTTCGCCGCCCCGACCTCGACCAGCACCTCGCCGGGGCCGGGTTCGGGGTCGGGGAGCTCCCGGACCACCAGGACCTCGGGGCCGCCGAACTCGTCGACTCGAACCGCGCGCATGTCCACCACTCTCCTCGTGCGGGGTTCCTCCCTCGCAGGACCAAGCATTGTTCCTCAACCAATATTTAGGTCAAGGGCCGTCTCGGGACCGTCAGGAAGGGGAAACCGCCGCGCACGGGGCACGGCGGTGGGGGAGGGGCGGTCAGACCGCGACGTGGGAGAGGGCGCTCGGGTGACGGCGCAGGAAGCCCTCGATCGACTGCGCCGGATGGCCGGTCAGGTCGGGCACGACCGGCGAGACCACGTCCATCTCCCCGGCGGCGATCGCCGCGTACGAGGAGGCCCAGCCCTCGATCTCCCACTCCGCGGCCCCGCTCGGGCGGCGCGATTCCAGGGCCTCCTGCCAGGTCTCGGGCACGTACCGGACGCTCCGGCCGGTCAACCGGCCCAGCTTCTCCACGGTCGCGCCCACCGACAGCGCCTCGGGTCCGGTCACGTCGTAGGTCGCCTCCTTCGAGGCCGCCACCACCGCCGGGTCGGTCAGCACCGCCGTGGCCACGTCCGCCACGTCGTCGCGCGAGACCCACGCGATCCTGCCCTCACCGGCGGGGCCGCGCACCACGCCCTGCTCGTCCACCCAGCGCGGCAGCAGGTCCAGGTACAGGCTCGGTCTCAGGAACGTGTGCGAGACACCGGTGGACCGGATGTGCGCCTCCGTGTAGAAGTGCGTGCGGGCGAACGTGAACGTGGACGCCGGACCCGCGCCGAGGAACGACAGGTACACGATCCTCGACACCCCGGCGCTGACCGCGCCGTCCACGGCGCTCAGGTGCGCCTCCACCCGGTCCTCGGACTCGGTGGCCGAGACCAGGAAGAGCGTGTCCACGCCGCGGCAGGCCTTCTCGAAGGCGGCCGTGTCCTCGTAGACCGCCATCGCCGCGCTGCTCTCCGGGTACTCCGGCGCCCGGTTGATGTCGCGCACGATGAGGCGCTGCGCCAACCCGAGCCGCGCGATCCGGGCGGCCACCCGCCCGCCCAGCGCACCGGTGGCCCCGGTCACCCCTATGGTGTGGTTTGTCATGTGATCGTCGCCCATGGAAACCCATCCTGGGGTACGACCGGCCACCGGCCGCTGATCGGCGCGCCCGTTTTTGCGCCCCCGGTCAGGGGCTGGTGCGCTCTTGGTGCTCGTCGGCCGCGGGCGGTCCGGCGGGCGCCGTGACCGCCGTGGACGGACGCCGGTACGACAGCCTGCGCAGCAGGACCTCGGCCGGTCCCCGCCGCCCCGCGCGTTCCAGCGCGTAGGCGCCCGCCACCGTGACCAGCCACACCGCCACCGCGTACAGGAACATCGTCCACGAGGACATGTACGCGGCCAGCCCCAGGCCCCACGCGGCCAGGATCGGCGCGCAGAGCACGGACTGCGCCAGGTAGGCGCTCATGGAACGCTTGCCGGTGGCGGTCAGGGCGGTCACCACGACCCCTCCGGTCCGGCCGCGCTCCTGGAGCCGGTGTGCGACCAGCGCGATCAGGGCGACGTACCCGAGACCGCCGAAGAGGCCGGTCAGCATGTGCGGGAAGGTGAGCATCAGCCCCTGGTCCCCGGTGAGGTCGAGGACACCGACCTGCGCCAGGGCCTCGGGGAGGCCTCCGACCCAGCCGACGCCGATCCCCACCACGGCCACCCGGCGCAGTGTCCGCAGGTGCGAGCCGGGCTCCTCCAGGAAACGGCGGCGCGCGGCCCAGAAGCCGAGCAGGATCGCGGTGGGCACGACCAGGCCGAGCAGCCCCTGTCCGATGCTGACCAGCGGCCAGTTCAGCAGCCGGTCCGTGGCGGCCGAGAGAACGGACGGGTCACCGATGTTGCCCGCCATCTCGTTCATGTCGAGGCCGCCCGCGCCACCGTCGGACTCACTCACGAAGGGCAGGGCCAGGAGGCTGAGCGCGCTGCCCACCGCCATCAGGAAGGTCAGCACCGCGCTCCACACGACCAGGGTCACGTCCCTGCGGCGGAAGAACAGCCAGCCCAGGACCAGTCCGGCCACACCGTAGGCACCGAGGATGTCGCCCATCCACAGGAGCAGGGCGTGGACGAAACCGAAGACGACCAGCCACAGGTTGCGGCGGCGCAGCAGGGCGTTCACGCTCCTCACGTCGGCCCCGGCCGCCTCCTGCCGCCGGGCCAGCTGCATCATGCCGTAGCCGAAGAGGAACGCGAACATCGGGTAGCTGCGCATGTCCACGGCCATGACCGTGAAGAACTGGGCGACCGAGTCCAGGGCGCCCTCGGGGGCGGGGTGCACGGTCAGGCCGTCGCTCGGGGACGCCCACAGGTACCAGACCGAGTTGGCCAGCGCGATGAACAACAGCATGAAACCGCGTGCGAGGTCGGGCGCGAGGGCCCGGTCCGTGGTGCCGGTCGGCCCGAGCACGGGGGTCTGTCTGGACAAGGGAGGACTCCGGTATCGAGATGTATCGTGTTCTCCGATTCAACCCGGAACCAGACAGAGCGCGCAACGGGATTCAGGTAGGAGAAAACCCCCGAAGTCGCCAGGGGAGACCCCTAGGGGCTTCGGGGGTGAGCGTCGGAACGGGTCGGCCGGACCCGGGCCGGTGCGGGCTCAGTGCGAGCGTCGCGTCGCGGCCACCACCAGGTCACCGAGCGGGCCACGGGCCTCCGCGTCCACCTCGGGGCTCTCCAGGGCGGTCAGCGCCCGGTCGGCGTACTCGGAGACCATCGACTCGCAGGTGGCCAGCGCCCCCGAGGACTCGATCAGGGCGCACATCCACTCCACGGCGTCCACACCGAGGTCGGGCGTGCCCAGCAGGTTCCCGAAGCGCTCGGCGTCGGCCGCGCCGGACCGGGCCAGGGTCTCGGCCACGACCAGGGTCCGCTTGCCCTCGCGCAGGTCGTCACCGGCGGGCTTGCCCGTGGTGGAGGGGTCACCGAAGACCCCGAGCACGTCGTCGCGGAGCTGGAAGGCGATGCCCAGGGGAATGCCGTAGTCCGTGTAGACCCCGGCCAGCTCCTCGTGGCGCCCGGCCAACGCGGCGCCCAGGTGCAGCGGACGCTCCACCGTGTACTTGGCCGACTTGTAGCGCATCACGCGCAGAGCGGCCTCACGGGTGGCGGTGCCCCGGACCTGCTCCAGGGTGTCCAGGTACTGTCCGGCCATCACCTCCGTGCGCATCGCGTCGAAGGGGCGCCTCCCGGCCTGGAGCGTGTCCGGGGAGAAGCCGCTGGCCTGGTACATCTCGTCGGACCAGGCCAGGCAGAGGTCACCGATGAGGATCGCGGCCCCCTCGCCGAAGCCGTCGCTGTCACCGTTCCAGCCGTGGTCGGCGTGGAGCGCGGCCATGCGCCTGTGCGTGGCGGGCCGTCCGCGCCGCGTGTCGCTGTTGTCGATCACGTCGTCGTGGACCAGTGCGCACGCCTGGAGGAACTCCAGGGAGGCGGCGGCGCGCACCATGCGGTCGTCGCGGTCGGCGCCGCCCGCGCCCCGCCATCCCCAGTAGGCGAAGGTGGGCCGCAGGCGCTTGCCCGCGGAGACCATGACCTCCAGGGAGTCCATGGCCGGTGCCAGTTCCTCCCCGATCTCCAGGAGCCGTTCGCGGTGCGAGGCGCAGAAGGAGGAGAGTTCGCGGTCCACGTCGGAGCGGATGACGGACACGGCTGAGGAGGCTGAGGAAGATGTGGAGACGGCCATACCCTGCACATTAGCGGCTGGTCCGCGTGCGGTTGCCCCGGATCGGGGGATGGGGATCAGGTTCCGGGGAGAGGCCGAATGAGACCCCTTGTTCCCAAAATGAGAGACAGTGTGTACTCGTGTGCCAATTGTTGTCTCACATTCTGGGAAATGGAGGAGAGTTTCACTTTCGGTCTCAGAAAGTGGGACGGGGTGTCCGGTCTCGAGGGGGTCTCGCCTAAGGTTGGAGTCATGTTGGCTGCACCGACCCGCCCCGTGGCGCCCCGAACCCCGGCTTCCAGGCCGCGTCATATCCGCGACCTCCTCGACTCGGGCGAGCCGATGTTCTCCTTCGAGTTCTTCCCGCCCCGCAACGCCAGGGCCCAGGAGCGGCTCTGGCGCGCGATCCGTGAGATCGAGGCCCTCGGCCCGTCCTTCGTCTCGGTCACCTACGGTGCCGGAGGCGGCACCCGCGACCTCACGGTGGAGACCACCGAGCGCATCGCCACCGACACCACGCTGATGCCGGTCGCCCACATGACCCTGGTGGACCACTCCGTCGCGGAGCTGCGCCACCTCATCGGCCGTCTGGCCGACGCGGGCGTGTCCAACATGCTCGCGGTGCGTGGCGACCCGCCCGGTGACCCCGACGGCGACTGGGTCCAGCACCCCGCCGGGCTCACCTACGCCGAGGAACTGGTCCGGCTCCTCAAGGAGAGCGGCGACTTCTGCGTCGGCGTGGCGGCCTTCCCCTACAAGCACCCGCGCTCGGCCGACGTGGAGACCGACACCGACCACTTCGTGCGCAAGTGCGAGGCCGGGGCCGACTACGCGATCACCCAGATGTTCTTCGACGCCGAGGACTACCTGCGCCTGCGCGACCGGGTGGCCGCGCGCGGCTGCGAGGTGCCGATCATCCCCGAGGTCTTCCCGGTGGTGAAGCTCGCCTCCATCCCGCGTTCGGAGAAGCTCTCCGGTGCCCCGTTCCCGGCCGCGCTGGCCGAGCGCTTCCGGCGGTTCGGTGACGACGAGGAGGCGGTGCGCGCCTTCGGGATCGAACACGCCCAGCGCATGTGCGAACGTCTGCTCTCCGAGGGCGCGCCGGGCATCCACTTCATCACGTTCAACCAGTCCACGGCCACCAGGGAGATCTACCGCGAGGTCGCCGGGAACCGGGTCCGAGGAGCGGAAGCCGCGCGGCCATGATCGAGAAGGGCTGGTCGGGGGAGCCGGGGAACGAGAAGGACTCCAGCACCTCGACGAACCCGCACGAACGGTAGAGGTGGCGCGCCGCGGTGGGTCCCGTGCGCGTGGACAGCACCGCGGTCCGCTCCGGCCTGCCCGCGCACAGGGCGTGCAGGAGGGAGCGGCCCACGCCCCGGTTCTGCGCGTCCGGGAGCACGTGGACCTCCGCGATCTCCAACGGGTCGGCCAGGTACCGGCGCACGTGTCGTGACCGTCCGTGCAGGCGCAGCGCCTCGATGACGACGTCGTGCCACCACTGGCCCTCGTGGCCGTGGAAGGCGTAGGCGAAGCCGAGGGGCCGATCGCCCTCCAGGGCCACCACCGATCCGAACCCGGGGTAACCGGCGTGGGAGGTCATCACGGCGGCCCGTCCGGGGAGCTGGTCCGGCGGGGGCCGCATGGCCGCCTCGTAGACCTCCAGCAGGGCGGGTACGGCGTGCGTGAACGCGGGGGAGCGAGTGCGCGTAACTCGGTGTGGGCTGACACGCCCCCACACTAGGCCGTGCGCGTCGGTCACCGCTGGTCCTCGCCGTGCCGCCGTGCGCGCCGCTCCTTGACGAGTCCCCCGGAGGGAGTGTTAACTGTCCTCTGTCGAACACGAGTTCGACTGGCTCCGCCGGCTGGTCCGGTGGGGCACGGCGCGGCCGGGTCGGGGAGGGAAGCCCCTGCCCGGCCGCGCCCGCACTCCCACGTGTGTCCGGCCCTCCCGGGTCCGGACACACGGAAGGCCGGGTGTTCCCCTGGGGGAACGCCCGGCCTTCTCCCGTTCCGGGAGGTCCCGGAACCGGAGACTCCTAGAAGGCGTCGACGGCGCGACGGGCCTCGGGGTCGAGGACGCCCCAGTTGATGAGCTCCTCGGTCAGGTCGCCAGGCGACTTGTCGTAGATGACCGCGAGTGAGCGCAGGTCCTCCTGGCGGATGGACAGCACCCGCCCGTTGTAGTCGCCCCGCTGGCTCTGGATGGTGGCGACGTAGCGGGAGAGCGGACCGGCCTTCTCCTGCGGGAGCTGCTGCATGCGCTCCAGGTCGATCACCAGCTTGGGTGTGGGACCCAGCGGGGTGGGGGCGGCGCCGCCGGGCAGCAGCTCCGACATCGGCACCCCGTAGAAGTCGGCCAGTTCGGCCAGCTTCTGCACGGTGACCGCACGGTCACCGCGCTCGTAGGAGCCCACCACGACGGCCTTCCAGCGTCCGTGGGACTTCTCCTCCACCCCGTGCAGGGACAGGCCCTGCTGGGTGCGGATGGCACGCAGTCGCGCGCCGAGGGACTTGGCGTATTCGGATGGCATCTTCTTGTCGCTCCCGGCCGTGACGGTGGCTGGCGTGAGTGGGGAGACGTCCGCTCGTACTCGGCGGGCCGCCTGGGCGGTCCAGCGGATGGTCACGGGGTGCAACCCCACCCGGTAGTGGTTACAGACAGTGACGGTAGAGGGGTGCTGGTGTCCAGGTCAAGCCGTTGGTGTGAAACGCGACTAATCAGTGGCCAAACCGTGCGTAGGTGAGACGCCTCTCATTTTGGGAGGAGTGGGGGTGAGTGGTGCGTCTTCCGGGGGCGGAAAGCCCGCTCCTACAGGGAATTTCGCGTTTCGCCCGAATGGTGTGCAAATCCGGAGTGTCATGATGCGGATACTCTTAGCTGGGCAATCTTCGAGAGTCTTTGTGATCAGCATCACATCGCTGGTCTCGGAGCGTGGAACGTGCCCGGGGGTCCCGCCGTCCGCGCTGGTAGCGTGGCCCCGATCGACATCCTTTAACGACCTGTTCTGTGAGGCAGGGAAGGGGTCACTACTTTGCGTGCGCGAAAACCAACCAGCGGTGAGGGTACTGGTGTCCCCTCGCCCTCACCCGAGGTACCGGAGACACCCGACGTACCCGAAGGCACCAGAGCCGTCCTCGACGGCAACGAGATCAACCGGGCACTGACCCGCATCGCCCACGAGGTGCTCGAACGCACCAAGGGCGGCGAACACGTCACCCTCCTGGGCATCCCCTCACGCGGCGTACCGCTCGCGGAGCGCCTGGCCCGGCGGATCGAGCGGGTCGAGGACCTCAGCGTCCCCCACGGCTCGCTGGACATCACGATGTACCGCGACGACCTGCACCTGGCACCCGCTCGCGCCCTGGGCCGGACCGCGATCCCCGCCGGGGGCCTGGACGACCGCGTGGTCGTCCTCGTCGACGACGTCCTCTTCTCCGGCCGCACCGTCCGGGCCGCCCTCGACGCCCTCGGAGACCTCGGTCGCCCCCGCGCGGTCCAGCTCGCCGTCCTCGTCGACCGGGGCCACCGCGAACTCCCCATCCGTGCCGACTACGTGGGCAAGAACCTGCCCACCTCCCTGCGCGAGAGCGTCACGGTCCAGCTGACCGAGACCGACGGCCAGGACGGCGTGCTCCTCGGCCCCGCCCGCCCGTCGCCCCTCAAGGGAGGCCTGCGACCCGGTTCCTCCCAGCCGTCGCACTCCACGCCGCGGCCCGGTTCCACCGCGCGCTCCGGAGCCCAGACCCCGGCCGACACCAAGGAAGGGGACGCCTGATGCGCCACCTGCTCTCCACCGGCGACCTCAGCCGCGACGAGGCCACGCTCATCCTGGACACGGCGGCCGAGCTGGCCCAGGTCGGGGACCGCTCCGTCAAGAAACTCCCCACCCTGCGCGGGCGCACCGTGGTCAACCTCTTCTACGAGGACTCCACCCGCACCCGCACCTCCTTCGAACTGGCCGCCAAGCGCCTGTCCGCCGACGTCATCAACTTCTCGGCCAAGGGTTCCAGCGTCTCCAAGGGCGAGAGCCTCAAGGACACCGCGCTCACCCTCCAGGCCATGGGCGCCGACGCCGTCGTCATCCGGCACGGAGCCTCCGGTGCCGCCCACCGCCTGGCCCACTGGGTGGACGGATCCGTCCTCAACGCGGGCGACGGCACCCACGAACACCCCACCCAGGCACTGCTGGACGCCTACACCATGCGCGACCGCCTGGGCCGGCTCGACGGCCTGCGCGTGGCCGTGGTCGGGGACATCCTGCACAGCCGGGTCGCCCGCTCCAACGTGCTGCTGCTCACCACCCTGGGCGCGCACGTCACCCTGGTCGCGCCGCCCACCCTGCTGCCGGTCTCGGTGCACACCTGGCCGTGCGAGGTCTCCTACGACCTGGACGACGTCCTGCCCAAGTCCGACGTGGTCATGATGCTGAGGGTCCAGGCGGAGCGCATGCGCGACTCCTTCTTCCCCTCCGTACGCGAGTACAGCCGCAACTACGGGCTCGACGGAGAGCGCCTGGGCCGGATGCCCTCCGACGCGATCGTCATGCACCCCGGGCCGATGGTCCGGGGCATGGAGATCTCCGCCGAGGTCGCGGACTCCCCGCGCTGCACCGTCACCGAGCAGGTCGCCAACGGTGTCAGCCTGCGCATGGCCGTGCTCTACCTGCTGCTCGGCGGCTCCTAGGAGCTCCGCGCCCGCTCCCGGCCTCCGCGCCCGGGCCGACCGTCCGGAAGGACGGACCCCACCGGCGCCCGAGCGCCCGAGGACGCCGCCGAGGCGGGCCCGGGGTGGGGCGCGACGCCGCCCGGGCCACCCACGAACTTCACGAAACACGAGAAAGCCGACACCTTCATGCCCGAAAACACCGGACCGCACCTGATCAGGGGAGCCCGCCCGCTCGGCGGAGACCCCGTCGACCTGCTGTTCGTCGACGGCCGGATCGCCGTGATCGGCCCCGACCTGGAGGCCCCCGAGGACGCCCGGGTCGTGGACGCCACCGGCCTGGTCGCCCTGCCCGGACTCGTGGACCTCCACACCCACCTGCGCGAACCCGGCCGGGAGGACGCCGAGACCGTCGCCTCGGGCTCCCGCTCGGCGGCCATGGGCGGCTACACCTCCGTGCACGCCATGGCCAACACCGACCCCGTGGCCGACACCGCCGGTGTGGTCGAGCAGGTCTGGCGCCTGGGCCGCGAGGCCGGGTACTGCGACGTGCGCCCCGTCGGCGCCGTCACCGTCGGACTCGCCGGTCAGCAGCTCTCCGAGATCGGCGCCATGGCCGACTCCGCCGCCCAGGTCCGGGTCTTCTCCGACGACGGCATCTGCGTCTCGGACGCCCTGCTCATGCGCCGCGCCCTGGAGTACGTCAAGGCCTTCGACGGCGTCATCGCCCAGCACGCCCAGGAACCGCGTCTGACCGAGGGCGCCCAGATGAACGAGGGCTGCGTCTCCGACCGCCTCGGCCTGCCCGGCTGGCCCGCGGTCGCGGAGGAGGCGATCATCGCCCGCGACTGCCTGCTCGCCCAGCACGTCGGCTCGCGCCTGCACGTGTGCCACGTCTCCACCAAGGGCTCGGTGGACATCATCCGCTGGGCCAAGGAGCGCGGCTGCGACGTCACCGCCGAGGTCACCCCCACCACCTGCTCCTCACCGACGACCTGGTGGAGGGCTACGACCCGATCTACAAGGTGAACCCGCCCCTGCGCACCGCCGAGGACGTCCAGGCCCTGCGCGAGGGACTGGCCGACGGAACGATCGACATCGTCGCCACCGACCACGCCCCCATCCGGCGGAGGCCAAGGAGACCGAGTGGTCCAACGCCGCCATGGGAATGGTCGGTCTGGAGACCGCGTTGGCGGTCGTGCAGCGCACCATGGTCGACACCGGCCTGCTCACCTGGACCGAGGTCGCGGACCGCATGTCCACCGCGCCCGCCCGCATCGGCCGGGTCGGCGGGCACGGCCGTGAGCTCGCCGTGGGCGAGCCCGCCAACGTCGTCCTCTACGACCCCGCCTCGCCGGTCGACGTCGACGGCGCGGCGATGGTGACCAAGAGCGACAACACCCCCTTCCGGGGCATGACCCTGCCCGGACGGGTCCGCGCCACGTTCCTGCGCGGGGTGCCCACCGTCCTGGAGGGGAAGATCAATTGAGCACACAGAACGCAGTGAACGCCCAGGTCATGCCTGGTGCGACAGAGGGGGAAACGTGTCCGAGGAGACCGGCGGTCCGGCGATCCTGGTGCTTGAGGACGGTCGTGTGTTCCACGGCCGCTCCTTCGGCGCCACCGGCGAGACCTTCGGGGAGGCCGTCTTCAACACCGGTATGACCGGCTACCAGGAGACCCTCACCGACCCCTCGTACCACCGCCAGATCGTGGTGATGACCGCCCCGCACATCGGCAACACCGGGGTCAACGACGACGACCCCGAGTCCGGCCGGATCTGGGTGGCGGGCTACGTCGTCCGCGAGCCCGCGCGTATCCCCTCCAACTGGCGGGCCGAGCGCACCCTCGACGAGGAACTGCGCCGCCAGGGCGTGGTCGGCATCGCGCTGACCGGCACCCGCGCGCTCACCCGCCACCTGCGCGACCGGGGCGCGATGCGCGCGGCGGTCAGCAGCGTGGAGACCGACCCGAAGGCGCTGCACGCCCGCATCCTGGAGCAGCCCCGCATGGCCGGTTCCGACCTGGCCGTCGAGGTCAGCACCGACGCCGCCTACGAGATCCTGCCTCCCCAGGGCGTCGAGACCCGCTTCCACGTGGCCGCCGTCGACCTCGGCATCAAGGCCATGACCCCCAGCGGCTGGCCGAGCGCGGGTGCAGGGTCACCGTCCTGCCCGCCACGGCCACCGCCGAGGACATCCTCGCGCTGGACCCGGACGGCGTCTTCTTCAGCAACGGCCCCGGCGACCCCGCCACCGCTGACCGCTCCGTCGACGCCATGCGCGGGGTGCTGGACGCGGGGAAGCCGCTCTTCGGCATCTGCTTCGGCAACCAGATCCTGGGCCGCTCCCTGGGCCTGGGCACCTACAAGCTGCCCTTCGGCCACCGAGGCGTCAACCAGCCGGTCATCGACACCCGCACCAAGAAGGTGGCGATCACCAGCCAGAACCACGGCTTCGCCGTGGACGCCCCGCTCGACGCGCCCTTCGACACCCCCTACGGCCGGGCCGAGGTCAGCCACATCGGCCTCAACGACCAGGTCGTCGAGGGCCTGCGGCTGCTGGACCGACCCGTGTTCAGCGTCCAGTTCCACCCGGAGGCCGCCGCCGGCCCCCACGACGCCGCTGAGCTCTTCGACGAGTTCGTCGACCTGATGTCCGCCCAGCCCGCACCGGCTGCCAAGTAGTAGAGGAACAGAGCATGCCGCGCCGTAGTGACCTTTCATCCGTCCTCGTGATCGGCTCCGGCCCGATCGTGATCGGGCAGGCGGCCGAGTTCGACTACTCGGGCACCCAGGCCTGCCGTGTCCTGCGGGCCGAGGGCCTGCGGGTCATCCTGGTCAACTCCAACCCGGCCACGATCATGACCGACCCGGAGATCGCCGACGCCACGTACGTCGAGCCGATCACCCCCGAGATGATCGAGAAGATCATCGCCAAGGAGCGCCCCGACGCGCTCCTGCCCACCCTGGGCGGACAGACCGCGCTCAACGCGGCCGTCGACCTGCACGAGGCCGGGATCCTGGCCAAGTACGACGTCGAGCTCATCGGCGCCAACATCGACGCCATCCAGTCCGGCGAGGACCGCGAGATCTTCAAGGGCATCGTCGAGCGCATCGGCGGCGAGTCCGCCCGCTCGCGCATCTGCCACACCCTCCAGGAGTGCCTGGACGCGGCCGAGGAACTCGACTACCCGGTCGTCGTGCGCCCGTCCTTCACCATGGGCGGCGCCGGTTCCGGCTTCGCCCACGACGCGACCGAGCTCCGCCGCATCGCGGGCCAGGGCCTGGCGCTCTCCCCGACCACCGAGGTGCTCCTGGAGGAGTCCATCCTCGGCTGGAAGGAGTACGAGCTGGAGCTGATGCGCGACACCAACGACAACGTCGTGGTCGTCTGCTCCATCGAGAACCTCGACCCCATGGGCGTGCACACCGGTGACTCCATCACCGTGGCCCCCGCCATGACCCTCACCGACCGCGAGTACCAGAAGCTGCGCGACATCGGTATCGCGGTCATCCGCGAGGTCGGCGTGGACACCGGCGGCTGCAACATCCAGTTCGCCGTCCACCCCACCACCGGCCGGGTCATCGTCATCGAGATGAACCCCGCGTGTCCCGCTCCTCGGCGCTGGCCTCCAAGGCCACCGGCTTCCCGATCGCCAAGATCGCCGCCAAGCTCGCCGTCGGCTACACGCTGGACGAGATCCCCAACGACATCACCAAGGAGACCCCGGCCAGTTTCGAGCCCACGCTCGACTACGTGGTCGTCAAGGTCCCCCGCTTCGCCTTCGAGAAGTTCCCCGGCGCCGACCCCACCCTCACCACCACCATGAAGTCGGTGGGCGAGGCGATGGCCATCGGCCGGTCCTTCCCCGAGGCGCTCCAGAAGGCCATGCGCTCCCTGGAGAAGGCCGGGGTCGGTCTGACCTGGGCCGGGAACCCCGGCGACAAGGACGAGCTCCTGCGCCGCTCCGTCCAGCCCACCGAGCACCGCCTGCGCCAGGTCCAGCAGGCCCTGCGCGCCGGAGCCACGGTCGAGGAGCTGCACGAGGCCACGAAGATCGACCCGTGGTTCCTGGACCAGATGCTGCGCCTGGAGGAGATGGCCCGCGTCCTGGCCACCGCGCCCAAGCTCGACGCCGCCCTGCTCCGCGAGGCGAAGGGCCTCGGCTTCTCCGACGTCCAGATCGGTGAGATCACCGGACGGACCGAGGACGTCGTCCGCGAGCTCCGCCACGCCCTGGGCATCCACCCCGTCTACCTGACCGTGGACACCTGCGCGGCCGAGTTCAGGGCCGCCACGCCGTACCTGTACTCCAGCTACGACGAGGAGACCGAGGTCCCCACCGGAGACCGGCCCAAGATCATCATCCTGGGCTCGGGACCCAACCGGATCGGTCAGGGCGTGGAGTTCGACTACTCCTGCGTCCACGCCTCCTTCGCGCTCTCCGACGCCGGGTTCGAGACCGTCATGGTCAACTGCAACCCGGAGACCGTCTCCACGGACTACGACACCAGTGACCGGCTCTACTTCGAGCCGCTCACCCTGGAGGACGTCCTGGAGGTCGTGCGCGCCGAGCAGGCCGCGGGGCCGGTCGTGGGCGTCATCGTCCAGCTGGGCGGCCAGACCCCGCTCGGCCTGGCCCGCCGCCTCAAGGACGCGGGCGTGCCCATCATCGGCACCAGCCCCGAGGCCATCGACCTGGCCGAGGACCGGGGCGAGTTCGGCCAGGTCCTGGCCGACGCCGGACTGCCCGCGCCCAAGTACGGCATGGCCTACTCCTTCGAGCAGGCCAAGGCCGCCGCCGACGAGATCGGCTACCCCGTCATGGTCCGCCCGTCCTACGTGCTGGGCGGCCGGGGCATGGAGATCGTCTACAGCGAGCGGATGCTCGCCGACTACATCGAGCGCAACGCCGAGGTCAGCCCCGAACACCCGGTCCTGATCGACCGCTTCCTCGACGACGCCATCGAGATCGACGTCGACGCCCTCTACGACGGCAAGGACCTGTACCTGGGCGGCGTCATGGAGCACATCGAGGAGGCCGGCATCCACTCCGGCGACTCGGCGTGCACCCTGCCCTCCATCACCCTGGGCAGCGAGGACATCGAGCGCATCCGCTACTCCACCGAGGCCATCGCGCGCGGTACCGGGGTCCGGGGCCTGCTCAACGTCCAGTACGCGCTCGCCTCCGGCGTCCTCAACGTCCTGGAGGCCAACCCGCGCGCCTCCCGCACGGTCCCGTTCGTCTCCAAGGCCACCGCGGTGCCGCTGGCCAAGGCCGCCGCCCGCGTCATGGCGGGGAGCAGCATCGCCGAGCTGCGCGCCGAGGGCATGCTGCCCGCCAAGGGCGACGGCGGCGACCTGCCCGCCGACGCCCCGGTGTCGGTGAAGGAGGCCGTGCTGCCCTTCAACCGGTTCATCAACAAGGAGGGCGAGGGCGTCGACACCATCCTCGGCCCCGAGATGCGCTCCACCGGCGAGGTCATGGGCCTGGACACCGGGTTCGGCCCCGCCTACGCCAAGTCCCAGCTGGCGGTCAACGGCACCGTGCCCACCCAGGGCAAGGTGTTCGTGTCGGTCGCCAACCGCGACAAGCGCTCGATGATCTTCCCGGTCAAGCGCCTGGCCGACCTCGGCTTCGAGATCCTGGCCACCGAGGGCACCGCCGTGGTCCTGCGCCGCAACGGCGTCCTCGCGACCGTGGTGCGCAAGCACAGCACGGGCACCGGCCCCAACGGCGAGCCCACCATCGTGCAGCTCATCCACGACGGTGAGGTCGACCTGATCGTCAACACCCCGTTCGGCAGCGCGGGCCAGTCCGGCCCGCGTCTGGACGGGTACGAGATCCGGACCGCCGCCATCGCCCGCGCGGTCCCCAGCGTCACCACCGTGCAGGGCCTGGCCGCCGCCGTCCAGGCGATCGAGGCCCGTGTGCGCGGCGACGTCGGGGTGCGGTCCCTCCAGGAGCACGCCCAGTCGCTCACGGAGAGCCGCCGGAGCTCCTAGGCTGTAGCAGTCCGGGTACCGCCAGGTTCCGCAAGACGAGTCGAGCCGTCGGCGAGGAACGAGCCAGGCGTGGACGAGGATGAGGAATCCCTGGCTGTCCGTGTACCCGGACACGGGCTGAAGCGGAGCGGAGGCCCACAGCAGGCGCAGTCCGGGTGCCGCGGATCGTCGCGGCACCCGGACAGTGAAGCCCAGTTCCAGAGAGGCCACCACCAGACATGAGCGACCACGGACCGGTGCAGACCAGGTGCCCCGTGCTGAACGTGCGCAGGGTGGACGCCTACTACGCCATCACCGTCGTCGCGCCGGGTATCGCGGAACGGTTCCGTTCCGGCCAGTTCGTGTCGGTGGCGGTCGGCGGGGACCACTCCAGCACGCTGTTGCGCCGCCCCTTCGCGATCCACGACGTCAAGCCCGACTACGGTGGGACCGTCGAGTTCCTGTTCGCGGTGCGCGGCACGGGGACCGCCTGGCTGGCGGAGAGAAGATCACGCGACCTGCTCGACGTGGTGGGTCCGCTCGGGCGGCCCTTCCCACTGCCGCGCGATCCGGTCAACTGCGTCCTCGTGGGCGGCGGGTCCGGGAGCGCGCCGCTGTTCCCGCTCGCGCAGTCGCTGCGCAGGCGCGGCTGCCGCGTGGACTTCGTGCTGGGCGCGGCCTCCGCCGACCGCGTGTTCAGCGCCATCACCGCCCGTCGCGTCGCCGAGACCGCGACCTTCACCACCGACGACGGCTCCTTCGGCACCCGGGGAGGGTCACCGACGTCCTGGGCCGCGTGATCGAGGACTCCCGATCGGACGCGGTGTACGCCTGCGGCCCCATGCCGATGCTCCGGTCCGTCACCCAGGTGGCGGGGAGCACGGGCTCCCTGTGCAGGTCGCGGTCGAGGAGACCATGGCGTGCGGGATCGGGGTCTGCATGACCTGCGTGATCCCGGTGGTCGGGGAGGACGGCATCACCCGCATGGTGCGTTCCTGCGTGGACGGGCCGGTGTTCCGAGGCGAGCAGGTGCGCTTCGACGACGTCGGGTCCATCCCCTTCGACGCCCTGGGCGCCCCGGGGTGGAAGGGGTCCAGCGCGGCCCGCGCGGCGGAGTCGGCCCGCGACATCGCCTGACACATCAGAGCCACGAGAGGCCCGGTGCCGAGCGGCGCCGGGCCACGAGCGAGCGAAGGCCAGTGAACGCAGACCTCAGGACCAGGCTCGGCTCCCTCCGACTCCCGAACCCGGTGGTCACCGCCGCCGGTTGCGCGGGCTCGGGGCGTGAGCTGTCGCAGTTCTTCGACATCGGGGAGATCGGCGCGGTCACCACGAAGTCGTTGATGTCGGAACCGCGCGCGGGCAGACCCGCGCCGCGCATGGCGGAGACCCCCAGCGGGATGCTCAGCACCACGGGCCTGCAGGGCCCGGGGGTGGACGTGTTCCTCCAGCGGGACCTGCCCTGGCTGCTGGCGCGAGGAGGTCGGGCGATCGTCTCCATCGCGGGGTCCGGCGTGGGCGAGTTCGGTGAGCTGGCACGGAGGGTCTCCGAGGCGGAGGGGGTGGGCGCCATCGAGGTCAACCTCTCCTGCCCGAACCCCGCCGACCCCGTGGGGCGGCACTTCGCGGACGACGCCGCCCAGGCGGCGGTGATCGTGCAGACGGTGCGCTCGCACGCGCGCTCGGACGTTCCGGTCCTGGCCAAGCTCTCCGCCGACGTCCCCGACGTGGTGGAGCTGGCCGGAGCCTGTGTGGCGGCCCGCGTCGACGGTCTGACCATGATCAACACCCTGCGGGGGATGAGCGTGGACACGCGGACGCTGCGCCCGGCGGTGGCCGGGGGATGGGCGGGCTGTCCGGCCCGGCGATCCGCCCGCTGGCGGTGGGGTGCGTCTACCGGGTGCACGAGGCCTTCCCCGAGGTGCCGATCGTCGGCGTCGGCGGGGTGCGCACCGGCACCGACGTCCTGGAGTTCATGGCGGCGGGCGCCAGCGCGGTGGGGGTGGGGACGGTCAACTTCTCCGACCCGTCGGCGTGCACGCGGATCCTGCGGGAGTTCACGGAGGCGCTGGAGGCGCGCGGGGTCTCCAGGGCCTCGGACGTGGTGGGGGCCGCCCATCGCGCCGGAACGGGTGTGTGACCACCCGTTCACGCGCCAACAGTGCCCTGACCGGCCTGAACGGCCCTGAGATGGCTCTGTGTGGCCGAACGCGTGCTCCGGGGATACGTGGGTGGGTTCGCGGAGAACGTGCGCCTACGTCCGCTTGAGTGGCCGTTACGGGGAAGTGACGCGGGTAGGGCGCATGAAGCGGCCGATCCGGGGAACCGCACACCTTGGTGGTGTGCACATGACAGCGAACGTGCATCGGCCGATGCGTGTGTAAGCACGGGCGTAAGTACGGACGTAAGGCACGAACGGAAGTATTCCGGCACCGGTGCAGCACCGGTGGCACACGATTGGAGATACCGACATGACCGCGCACTCCGCGCCCATCGCCGTCGCGATCGACGCGAACGAGATCGAGACGGCGGCCACCTGGGCCTCCGCGGTCGCGCCGCACGTGAGCACGGTGAAGGTGGGGCTGGAGCTGTACCTGCGCTACGGCCCCGACGTGATCAGCGCCGTGCGCGGCGCCAACCGTGTCGGGGTCTTCCTCGACCTGAAGCTGCACGACATCCCGGCCACGGTCGCCGGGGCCGCGCGCTCGGTCGCTGGGCTGCGTCCCTCGATCCTGACCGTGCACGCCTCCGGGGAGCGGACATGGTCCGCGCCGCGGTCGAGGCGGCGCCGGACACCAGGATCGCCGCGGTCACCGTGCTCACGTCCATGAACGAGGCGGACCTGGAGCAGGTGGGGCTGCTCGGTCCGTCGCGGGACGCGGTACGGCGCCTGGCCGTGCTCGCGGTGGGCGCGGGCGCGCGGGCGCTGGTCTGCTCGCCCCAGGAGGTGGCGCTGGTCCGTGCGGAGGTGGGGCCGGACGTCACCCTGATCACCCCGGGGTCCGCCCTGCCGGGGCGGACGTCGGTGACCAGTCGCGGGTCGCCACCCCGGAGGCGGCGATCGAGGCCGGGGCGGACCTCCTGGTCATCGGACGACCCATCACCCGCGCCCCGGACCCGGGCGCGGCGGCGGCCTCGATCGCGGCGGCCGTGCGGAGGGCCGGGGGTCGTGTCTGAAATCAGGGAGGGGCCGGGGCGGGGCGGCCGTGGGCTGCCCGGACACGGCGCAGGTGAGAGCAGGACAGTCCCATTTGTCGCATCTGTCCCATCACTCACAGTTGTGGATCACGGACGGTCACCAATTAGGCGTGTCCAAAACTAGGAATCCATGGCGAAGAGTGACCCGAGTCACCGCAGGGTGACCTGCGCAGGTGGTGCGCTTTCCCAGCTCGGCAATCGGGACCAAAGTCCTGATTTTCGTGTCCGACCGCAATTGGATCGTCACTCAGGGTAGTTCCTTCGATGAAATAGCCCTTGAAAGGGCACTTTACGTTGCCTAACAGGGGTCAGACCTACTAACTTGCGCAGGCGTCCGCCCTCTACAAACGAGTAGAAAACCGAGGTGACCCGGCGTGGCCCTTCCTCCCCTCACACCCGAGCAGCGCAGCGCGGCTCTTGAGAAGGCCGCCAAGGCCAGAAAAGAGCGTGCGGAGGTCAAGAACAAGCTCAAGAACGGCGGCATCTCGCTGTCCGAGGTCCTCTCCAACGGCCTCAAGGACGACGTCATCGGCAAGATGAAGGTTTCGGCTCTGCTGGAATCCCTCCCCGGTGTCGGCAAGGTGCGTGCCAAGCAGATCATGGAGCGGCTCAACATCGCTGAGTCGCGCCGTGTCCGAGGCCTCGGCACCAACCAGCGTGCCGCCCTCGAGAGCGAGTTCGGCGACCTCACCAAGTAACACCGGTCCGGTGGCGACACCGGCCAACACCGCCCCCGACGCGTCCCCCACAGTCGCGCGGAGCCGCCGCACCAGTGGCCACGGCACGCGGTGAGCAACAACCCG
Source organism: Nocardiopsis eucommiae (assembly GCA_018388625.1). GTDB lineage: Bacteria > Actinomycetota > Actinomycetes > Streptosporangiales > Streptosporangiaceae > Nocardiopsis > Nocardiopsis eucommiae. Next base: position 2,017,019 of record CP074402.1, read on the forward strand.
ACGCCACGGTGTGGCGGGCGGGTGGGCCCCAGGTCACACCCCGTCCGCCCCACCGTGGCTCGGTGATATAAAGGAGCTTCCCGCGACCGTACGCTGCGCGCCAGCGCGCCAGCACGAGCCGCCCGCGCGGTGCGCGCCGGACCACCGGGTCCGGCCCCGGCAGCGCTCACGAGGCCCACGGCCCACCGCGTGGCGGAGAGCCGAATGGAAGCCTGATACTCACATGCCTGCGCAGACCGCAGACCAGACCCGACCGGCCGAGAAACGACTGACCGTCCTGTCCGGCCCCTCCGGCGTGGGAAAGAGCACGGTCGTCGCCCACCTGCGCCAGGTCAACCCCGACGTGTGGCTCTCGGTGTCGGTGACCACCCGCGCCCCCCGACCCGGCGAGCGCGACGGGGTCCAGTACCACTTCGTCACCGACGAGGAGTTCGACCGCCTCGTCGCCGAGGACCAGCTCCTGGAGTGGGCCCAGTTCGCGGGCAACCGCTACGGCACCCCGCGCGGACCCGTCGAGGAGCGCCTCAGCGAGGGGATCCCCGTGCTGCTGGAGATCGAACTCCAGGGAGCGCGCCAGGTCCGCGAGTCCATGGACGACGCCCTGCACGTCTTCCTCGCCCCGCCCTCGTGGGAGGAGCTGGTCCGCAGGCTGACCGGCCGCGGAACCGAGTCCGACGACGTGATCCGGCGCCGCCTGGAGGTCGCCAAGGTCGAGCTCGCCGCCGAGAAGGAGTTCGACACCACGCTCGTCAACACGTCCGTGCAGGAAGTGTGCGACGAGCTGCTAGCGTTGATGACAGCGCCCAAGGTGTGATAACGGGTGCGTATCGGGCCGCGCCGCACTCCGGCAGCGGCCGCGTCCGCCCCGTTTCCGGGCCCCAAGAACCTTTCTGTCCAACCCGTGTCACGGCTTCCGACGGAGCCGCAGACCGTCCCTGGAGGTAACGAAGTGGCTGGTACCGAGCCCGTCGCCGAAGGCATCACCAACCCGCCGATCGACGACCTGCTGGAGTGCGTCGACAGCAAGTACAGCCTGGTCACCATGGCCTCCAAGCGGGCCCGCCAGATCAACGCCTACTACGCCCAGCTGGGCGAGGGCCTGCTGGAGTACGTCGGCCCGCTGGTCGAGACCCAGGTCCAGGAGAAGTCCCTCTCCATCGCCCTGCGCGAGGTCAGGTCCGGCCTGCTCACCGCCGAGCCGTACGAGGGCACCTGAGCCGCGCCCCACACGGGCACGCCCCTCGGGGGCACCGACCGCGCCCGTCGCACCCCCGCCCGGGGCGTGCGGCGGGCGCGGCCTGGTAGAACTCCATGTGTGAGTGACACAGATTCCGTTCCCCAGGTGGTCCTCGGCGTCGGCGGGGGCATCGCCGCCTACAAGGTGTGCGAGCTGCTGCGCCGACTGACCGAGTCCGGCCACCGAGTCCGGGTCGTGCCCACCGCCGACGCCCTGCGCTTCGTCGGTGAGCCCACCTGGGCCGCCCTGTCCGGCCAGCCCGTCGCCACCGGCGTGTGGGACGAGGTCCACGAGGTCCCGCACGTGCGCATCGGCCAGTCGGCCGACCTGGTCCTCGTCGCCCCGGCCACCGCCAACCTCCTCGCCAAGGCCGCCGCCGGACTCGCGGACGACCTGCTGACCAACACCCTCCTCACGGCGCGGTGCCCGGTGGTGTTCGCCCCCGCGATGCACACCGAGATGTGGGAGCATCCCGCCACCCAGGCCAACGTGGCCACCCTGCGCTCGCGCGGCGCCGTCGTCCTGGACCCGGCCGTGGGCCGCCTCACCGGCGCCGACACCGGCCGTGGACGCCTGCCCGACCCCGCCGAACTCTTCGAGGCCGCCCGTCTGGTCCTGCGTCGGGGCGCCACCCGCTCCGACCTCGCGGGCCGACGCGTGGTCGTCTCCGCGGGCGGCACCCGCGAGGCCATCGACCCCGTCCGCTTCCTGGGCAACCACTCCTCGGGCCGTCAGGGGTACGCCCTCGCGCGCACCGCCGCCGCCCGGGGCGCTGACGTGACCCTGGTGGCGGCCAACGTCTCCCTGCCCGACCCCGCCGGGGTGCGCCTGGTGCGGGTGGAGTCGGCGGTGGAGCTGGCCGAGGCCATGGAGACGGAGCGCGCCGGGGCCGACGCCGTGGTGATGAGCGCCGCCGTGGCCGACTTCCGCCCGGTGACCAGCGCCGCCTCCAAGATCAAGAAGTCCGGGGACGCCCCGGCACCGATCGAACTGGTGGAGAACCCCGACATCCTCGCCGGCCTGGTGGCCTCGCGGGCGCGGGAGCACACGGAGCAGACCATCGTCGGGTTCGCCGCCGAGACCGACGACGTCATCGCCAACGGCCGCGCCAAGCTGGCCCGCAAGGGGTGCGACCTGCTCGTGGTCAACCAGGTCGGCGGCGGCCGCGCCTTCGGCACCGAGGACAACCAGGCGACGGTGCTCGGTTCCGACGGGAGCGCCGTGGACATTCCCACAGGGCCCAAGGAGGACCTCGCGGACCGCGTCTGGGACCTGGTGGTCGAACGGCTGCCGGGATGAGGGTCACCGTCGCGGAGGGAACTCCCGACGTACAGTGCGATCCGGGGGTCCGTCGCCGTTCCGTCGGCAAAACTTCCGCTCGGCGCGCTGGATTCCTACCGCTGAGTACGACAGACTCATTCGGGTGCCGACGAACGGCTGAGGAGGCCCGCCGCCGCGCACCCGCCCCCACCAGTCCCGTTACAGTGGACCGATAACCAACCGCGTCGGTCGGTATTGCCGTCCCGACACATGTCAGCCAGCAGCCGCTGCAAGGAGTCACGCAACGTGTCCCGCCGCCTTTTCACCTCCGAGTCGGTCACCGAAGGTCATCCCGACAAGATGGCCGACCAGATCAGTGACGCGATCCTCGACGCGATGCTCGCCACCGACCCCGGCAGCCGGGTCGCGGTCGAGACGCTGATCACCACGGGTCAGGTCCACATCGCGGGTGAGGTCACCACCCAGACCTATGTCGACATCCCCGCGATCGTGCGCGAGAAGATCCTCCAGATCGGCTACGACTCGTCCGCCAAGGGTTTCGACGGTGACTCCTGTGGGGTCAACGTCTCCATCGACGCGCAGTCCCCGGACATCGCCCAGGGCGTCGACACCGCCTACGAGGCGCGCGTCGAGCACGAGGACGACGTCCTCAACCGGCAGGGCGCCGGCGACCAGGGCCTCATGTTCGGCTACGCCAACCGTGAGACCCCCGAGCTCATGCCGCTGCCGATCAAGCTGGCCCACTCGCTCTCCGAGCGCCTGTCCGAGGTCCGCCGCAACGGCACCGTCCCCTACCTGCGCCCCGACGGCAAGACCCAGGTCACCGTCGAGTACGAGGGCCAGACCCCGGTCCGCCTGGACACCGTCGTGGTCTCCAGCCAGCACTCGGCGGACATCAACCTGGAGGAGATGCTGACCCCGGACATCCGGGAGCACGTCATCGAGCCCGTGGTCGCCGCCTACGGCCTGGACGCGGACGACTACCGCCTCCTGGTCAACCCGACCGGTCGCTTCGAGATCGGTGGCCCGATGGGCGACGCCGGTCTCACCGGCCGCAAGATCATCGTCGACACCTACGGCGGCTACGCCCGCCACGGCGGCGGCGCCTTCTCGGGCAAGGACCCGTCGAAGGTGGACCGTTCCGCCGCCTACGCCACCCGCTGGGTCGCGAAGAACATCGTCGCCGCTGAGCTGGCCGAGCGCGCCGAGGTCCAGGTGGCCTACGCGATCGGCAAGGCCCACCCGGTGGGTGTGTTCATCGAGACCTTCGGCACCGAGCGGGTGGCGCCGGAGCTGATCGAGAAGGCCGTCAAGGAGGTCTTCGACCTGCGTCCGGCCGCCATCGTGCGCGACCTGGACCTGCTGCGTCCGATCTACTCCAAGACCGCCGCCTACGGTCACTTCGGCCGTGAGCTGCCGGAGTTCACCTGGGAGCGCACGGACCGCGCCGCCGCGCTGCGTTCGTTCGTCGGCGTCTAGGAGACGCACCGGTACCGAGGGCGGGTGGCCAGGGGCCACCCGCCCTCGGTGTCGTCCGGATCGATCCATCCGCATGCCTTACGCCCCGTTTGGCTACTCTGTGTTAATAATTATGTGCAGAAAGTCATTTTCGTGCTGCCATGCGGAGGAGGAACACCATGGCCGTGCCAGCTGCGGTGTCGGCGTTGGGGCTGGCGGCGTTGATCGCCCTGCCCGGTCAACCGGTCCAGACGGACGAGGGTCCGGTGCCCGGTGCCGGGAGCCTGCACGTCACCGTCCAGGGGGCGTCGGAGGAACGGCTGCGCCCGGGCGACCGGGTGGAGTACACGATCCGGGTCCGCAACGCCGGTGACGAGGCGCTGCCGGAGGCACGCGTGGTGCAGTTCCTGCCTCCCTCGATGAGCTACGTCTCCGGAGCCCCCGAAGGAGTGGAGGCGGGCCGGGCCGAGTGGGTGCGCCCCTCGAGCCCGGGGAACGGGTGATCCTCAACGTGGTCGGTGAGCTCACCGAGGTGCCGGAGGGCGCCCAGCAACCGGTCTCCACCGTCTGCCTGCGCCCCGCGGCCGACGCCTCGCTGTCCTCCTGTGCCTCCACCGTCCACCAGGTCCAGCGGATCCTGCCGATGGTGTGGGTGGTGGCCGGACTGCTCGCCGTGGCCGCCGTCGCGATCGCCGTGGGCGGATACCTGCGCTACCGGGGTACGCGCGGTCCCCGGCCCGAACCCGAGCCCCCGAGCAACCACAGCCCGGGCTCGGTGCCCAACCTGCGGACCTTCCCGGGGAGGGCACCCGTCTACCAGCTGGATGCCCACAGGTGACGGGAACACATGGGAGCGGGGCCGGGGAGAATCCTCCCCGGCCCCGCTCCCGTGTGTGCGGATCAGTCCAGTTCGGTGCGGCGACGCCTGCCGACGAACAGGGCGGCGCCACCGACGGCCGCGCTCAGCAGGCCCGCCACCGTCGGGACGACCGCTCCGGCCCCGGTGGCGGCCAGGGTCGGCGGGGCGGTCGGCGGAGTGTTCGAGCCCTCCGACGGGCCGGGCGTGGGTGAGGGACTCTCACCGGGGGAGGGCGACGGGCGCGGTGACTCGCTCGGGCTGGGCGAGGGCGAGGGCGTCGGGCTCGGAGTGGGCGACGGGCTGGGGTACCCGGGCGTCGGCTCCGGGTGGCCCGGGGTCGCGTAGCCCGGCTCCGGTTCCGCGTACCCCGGTGCCTGACCCTCCTGTGCGTGCCCGGACCCCGGTTCGGGCTTCGCCTCCGGTGCCGCGTACCCGTGGTCTCCGCTCTTGGCGGGCTTCTCGTGTTCGTCGTCCTTCGCGGGCTCGTCGTGCCCGTACCCCGTCTCGTCGGAGGGGGCGTGCCCGTGGTCTCCGCTCTTGGCGGGTCGGTCATCGTCCTTCGCGGGCTCGTCGTACCCGTACCCCGTGTCTTCGGGGGTCGCGTAGCCGTAGCCCTCGCTCGTTGAGGGCCCGTCGTTCCTGGGTCCCTCGGGCGGGGCATCCTCGTACCCGTGTCCACCGTGGGTCCCGGGCACGCCCTGGGCCCGGACCGGTGGTGTCTCCACGGGTGGGAGGAACCCGCTCTCCGCCCGCTCCGTGCCGACCCCCTCGGCCTCGCCGGTGAACGCGCTGACCTCCTGGGAGATCGGGGCCCCTTCGGCGGCATCGGTGGCCAGTGCCGTACCGGTGCCCCAGACGAGGGGAGGGCGACCACCGTCGCGGCGCCCAGTGCGCACAGAGCGCCCTTCCCGGTGGAGCCGGATCGTGCCTCGTCACGCTGGCGTGACTTCTTTGAGTGATGAGTCATGCGCACATTGTGGTCAACTTCTGTGGCGGAAGTCCAAAACGGCACGGAACGTGGAGGGAAAATTCGGGCGCGGTTGCACGAAAGGGCCGCACCCCCGCGGGTACGGCCCAGTTCACGGTCCGAGCGTCAGCTCAGCTCGCCCAGCGCCTTCTCGGCCTCGGCCAACCAGGACCGACGGGCCTCCAGCGCGGCCTCGTGCTCCTTGATCCGCCGGGCGTCGTTGTTGGCCCTGGCCTTCTCCAGCTTGGCCTCCAGGCCCGCGATCGCCGTCGACAGCTGCTCCACGGTGTCCTTCGCACGGGCACGAGCCTCGGGGTTCGTACGCTCCCACTCGGCGTCCTCGGCACGGCGCACGCCGTCCTCGATCTGCCGGAACGCGCCCTCCATCTGGTCGCGCACGTCACGCGGCAGGTCGCCCGCCTCCTCCCAGGCCTCCTGGAAGTCCCGCAGGCGGGCGCGGGCCCGGCGCGGGTCGGTGATGCCGGGGATCTCGGCCCGGGCCTCGGCCAGGATGCGCTCCTTGGCCTCCGCGTTCACCCGCAGCTCGGCGTCACGCTCGGCGAAGGTCGCGTTGCGGGCGTCGAAGAAGGTGTCCTGCGCGGCCTTGAAGCGGGTCCACAGCTTGTCCTCGCTGGCCCGGTCCGCTCGGCCCGTGGCCTTCCACCGCTGCATCAGGTCGCGGTAGGCGCGCGCCGTCGGCCCCCAGTCGGTGGAGTGGGACAACGCCTCGGCCTCGGCGACGATGCGCTCCTTCTCGGAGCGCACCCCTCCCGCTGCTGGTCCAGGTTGGCGAAGTAGGTCTTGCGCCGCTTGGAGAAGGAGTTGCGGGCGGCGGACATACGCTTCCACAGCGCCTGCTCGGTGGGGCGGTCGGCCCGGGGGCCTTCTTCCACTCCTCGATGAGCTGGAGCATCCGCTCGCCACCGGACTTCCAGTGCGTGGTCTCGGCGGCGACCCGCTCGGCCTCCGCGACGATCCGCTCCTTGACCTCGCGGGCCTGGCCCCGGGCCTCCTCCTGCGCCTGCTTCTGCTCGACCTTGCGCTCCTCCGCGCGGCCGGTCAGGGCGTCCAGGCGTGCGATGAGCGACTCCAGGTCACCGACCGCGTTCGCGTCCGTGATGGTCGAACGCAGCTTCTCGATGGTGGTCATCGCGGCGGAGGCGGACAGGTCGGTGCTGCGGAGGCGCTTCTCCAGCAGCTCCACCTCGGTGACCAGAGAGTCGTACTTGCGCCGGAAGAAGGCCAGGGCCTCCTCCGGGGCGCCCGCCTGCCACGATCCGACGACCCGTTCGCCTTCACCTGTGCGCACGTAGACCGTGCCGTCATCGTCTACGCGGCCCCAAGGGTCCGTGGTCACCGTGTCCTCCTGCTGTCATGAACCCGGCCGGTCGGGGTCGGGTTCGGGTCGTCGCGGCGGTACCGCGCCTGTTCGTGATGGGAACCACCGTGCACCAGCACGATATCCATACGTTTCGGCGGACAACGACGCGCCGTGTCTCACATCAACGCAGCCCGGGGGTTCTGGTCCCGCTGCCATGCCGTCGGCCGGGCCGGTCACCCGCCTCGGAAGGGGAGGCGCAGGTCGAGGGCCTCGATCAACACGACGACGCTGACCAATATGGCACTACCGCGCGCCCAGGCAAAGAGCCCGGCCGCGCGCGGTGATCGAATGGTGATCAAACGCCAGCCCGGAGAACCCGCCGGTTGGCCCGCCCAGACGCGGCTCGGTAGGCTCTGCGGCTGGGGGACCCGAGCTCCGGCCGAGGTCGGGGGTTCCCGGACAGCAGAAGCCACCAGGACAGGACGATCACCGCCGTGCTCATCGCCGCGCTTCCCACCGGGCCCCTCTCCGCGAACTGCTACGTGCTGGCTCCCGCCCCCGGAGGCGCCTGCGTCATCGTCGACCCTGGTCAGGGAGCCACTCCCCAGGTCGCCAAGGCCCTGGCCGAACACGACCTCACCCCGGCCGCGATCCTGCTCACCCACGGCCACTTCGACCACGTCTGGTCGGCCGCCGAACTCCAGGACGAGCACGGGATCCCGGTCCACCTGCACGGCTACGACCGGGGCCTGCTCACCGAACCGGCCGCCGGAGTCGACGCCGGTTTCGCCGCCCAGCTGCGGATGCTCCTGGGCCCCGGCCCCTACCCCGAACCCGACCAGCTGGTCGAGGTGACGGACGGCCAGACCCTCACCCTGGGAGGGATGGAGTTCACGGTCGAACACACCCCCGGCCACACCCCGGGTTCGGTCGTCTACCTCACGCGCACCGGTGACGGAGTGCCGGTGATGTTCGCCGGGGACCTGGTCTTCGCGGGATCGATCGGACGCACCGACTTCCCCGGCGGCGACGGCGACGCGATGAACGCCAGCCTCGCCCGCACCGTCCTGGGACGGGGTGACGACACCCAGATCCTGCCCGGCCACGGGCCCGCGACCACGGTCGAGCGCGAGCGCGCCACCAACCCGTACCTGCGCGGGGTCGCGAGCTGACCGTCGCCCGCCGTCGTGATCCAGGGGACCGGCCGGTGCCGTTGGCGGTAGGATTCCAGTTGTTCAAGGGGCGACGCCCCGCCCCCGCCGGACCCGGTCTCGGGCTCACCGGCATCCTCGCTCAGCCGCGTAGTTAGTGGACTTGGTAACTCATGCATCGTTACAGGACTCATTCGTGTGGTCAGCTCCGTGAGGAGCACGTCGGGCAGCAGGTGCGCCTCTCTGGCTGGGTGCACAACCGCCGGGATCTCGGTGGTCTGCTCTTCGTCGACCTGCGCGACCACTACGGTGTCACGCAGCTCATGGCCCGCCCCGAGTCCCCGGTGTTCGAGGAGCTCAGCCGCATCTCCAAGGAGTCGGTGATCCAGGTCACGGGCGTGGTGGCGGCGCGCAGCGCGGAGAACGTCAACCCCAACCTGCCCACCGGCGCGATCGAGATCGAGGCGTCGGAGGTGGAGGTCCTCGGCACCACCGAGGAGCTGCCGCTGACGGTCTTCCCCGAGGACAACACGTCCGAGGAGCGCCGTCTCACCTACCGCTTCCTCGACCTGCGCCGCGAGCGCATGCACCGCAACGTCATGCTGCGCTCGCAGGTGGTGGCCTACATCCGCCAGAAGATGACGGAACTGGGCTTCAACGAGTTCCAGACCCCCATCCTCACGAGCTCCAGCCCCGAGGGAGCCCGCGACTTCCTGGTGCCCTCCCGCCTGCACCCGGGGAGTTCTTCGCCCTCCCGCAGGCGCCCCAGCAGTTCAAGCAGCTGCTGATGATCGCCGGGTTCGACCGCTACTTCCAGATCGCGCCCTGCTTCCGCGACGAGGACAGCCGCGCCGACCGCTCGCCCGGCGAGTTCTACCAGCTCGACGTCGAGATGAGCTTCGTCGAGCAGGAGGACGTCTTCGAGGTCATCGAGAAGGTCATGACCGACGTCTTCCGGGAGTTCTCCACCGACTGGGAGATCACCTCGCCCTACCCGCGCATCGCCTACCGCGACGCGCTGGAGTGGTACGGCACCGACAAGCCCGACCTGCGCGTGCCCATGAAGATGCTCGATGTCACCGAGCTGTTCGGCCGGACCGACTTCCGCGCCTTCGCGGGCAAGAAGGTCCGGGCCCTGGCCGTCCCGAAGGTCGGGGACAAGCCCCGCAAGTTCTTCGACGGGATCGGTGACTACGCCGTCGAGCAGGGCGCCAAGGGCCTGGCCTGGCTGAAGGTCGGGGAGAACGGTGAGCTCACGGGCCCCATCGCCAAGTTCGTCACCGAGATCTCCGACGAACTGCTCCAGACCCTGGGCGCCGGTCCCGGCCACGGCCTCTTCTTCTGCGCCAGCGAGGACGAGGACGAGATCAACCGGATCATGGCCCCCGTCCGCGTCGAGGCCGGCCGCCGCGCCGACCTCGCGGAGGAGAAGGTCTACCGCTTCTGCTGGATCGTCGACTTCCCGATGTTCGAGCGCTCCGACGACGGCCACATCGAGTTCAGCCACAACCCGTTCTCCATGCCCCAGGGCGGGATGGACGCGCTGGAGAACAAGGACCCGCTGGACATCCTCGCCTGGCAGTACGACATCGTCTGCAACGGCGTGGAGCTGTCCTCCGGCGCGATCCGGAACCACTCGCCCGAGATCATGTACAAGGCCTTCGACATCGCGGGCTACGACAGGGACGCGGTCGAGGCCGAGTTCGGCGGCATGCTCAAGGCGCTGAAGTTCGGCGCTCCGCCGCACGGCGGTATCGCCCCCGGTATCGACCGGATCGTCATGCTCCTCGCCGACGAGCCCAACATCCGCGAGACCATCGCCTTCCCGCTGAACCAGAACGCCCAGGACCTCATGATGGGCGCTCCGGCGGTCGTCTCCGAGCAGCAGCTGCGCGACGTGCACATCCGCACGGTGCTCCCGGAGCAGAAGAAGAAGTAGCCGCACCGGCCTCGCGCACGGGGCCTGCCGGTCGCACACGAGGCGTCGGCCACCGGAACCCTCCGGTGGCCGACGCCTCGTCGTTATCGCCTGGACCGCCCCCGCGCCCCGTTGTTAGCCTGGACCCGTGCAGTACCTCTACTTCCTGTAGGCCGAACCGAGGCTCCCGCCGCCACAGTGTGGCCGCGGGCGCACGACGTGTGTCCTGACCCCTTCCCGGGTCACCCCGTCTGCTCGAAGAGCTCACGCGCGCCCCGCCGTTGAACCGTGTTCGTGTTCCGGCCGGGCCGAGCTCGGTTCGGAGGAACCTTGACCGCACTCAACACCCGTTCCGGCCTCCCCGCCGGAGCGCGGGCCCAACTCACCGCGTCCGGTGTCCACGTCGCCCGTGGCGGCCGCCCCGTCCTGTCCGGCGTCGACATGACCGTCACACCCCGCTCCCGGTGGGGGTGGTGGGGAGAACGGCCGCGGCAAGTCCACTCTGCTGCACGTGCTGACCGGGGCGCTGGAGGTCGACTCCGGCCTGGTGCGGCGCCTCGGCACGTTCGGCGTGGCCGAACAGGAGATGACCGTCACCGACGGCCGTACCGTCGGTGACCTGGTCGACGTCGAACTGGCCGACGCCCGTGCCGCCCTGGCCGCGTTCGACGCCAGTGCCACGGGGCTGACCAGCGGCGACCACCGGGCCGCCGAACGCTACACCCAGGCGCTGGAGGCCGCCGAGGTCCTGGACGCCTGGGACGCCGACCGCCGCGTGGACCTCGCCCTGGAGCACCTCGGCGCGGTCACCGACCGGTCCCGGCCCCTGGCGGCGCTCTCCGTCGGGCAGCGCTACCGGGTCCGGCTCGCCTGCCTGCTCGGCGCCGCCCGGGACTTCCTTCTCCTGGACGAGCCCACCAACCACCTGGACGCCGCCGGGCTCGCGTTCCTCACCGACCGGCTGCGCGCGCATCCGGGTGGTGTCGTGCTGGTGAGCCACGACCGCGCCCTGCTGTCGGATGTGGCCACGACCGTGCTCGACCTCGACCCGAGCCGGGACGGCGGGCCCCGTGTCTTCGGCGGGGGTTCGCCGGTTACCAGGAGGGTCGGCGCGTGGAACGGGAACGCTGGGAGCAGGAGTACGAACAGCAGCGGGCTGAGCACGCCCGGCTGACCCAGGACCTGTCCGAGGCCCGGAACCGGCTGGTCAGCGGATGGCGGCCGGAGAAGGGCACGGGCAAACACCAGCGGGCCACCCGGGCGCCCGCCCTGGTCCGCTCCGTCCACCGGCGCCGGGACGACCTGGAGGCGCACGCGGTCACCATGCCGCCGCCACCGATGCGGTTCCGCTTCCCGGACCTGCCCGAACGGCCGGGCGTGACCCTGCTGCGGGCCGAGGGGGTCCGTGTGGAGGGGAGGCTGGACCAGCCGGTCACACTCGCCCTGGAGTCGGGATCGAAGCTGGTCGTCACCGGGCCCAACGGCGCGGGCAAGTCGACCCTGCTGTCGCTGCTGGCGGGACGGAGCGAACCGACCGCCGGGCTCGTGCGCACCGCGCGAACGGCGCGGGTGCGGCTCCTGGAGCAGGAGTCGCCCGGGGCGGGGGCACGGCGGGCCCGGGACGTGTTCGCCGCGCACCAGGGCCGGCTCGTCAGCGAGGGCGTCCTGGACGAGGGGGAGACGGTCTCGCTGGGTTCGCTGGGGCTGCTGTCGTCCGCCGACGCGGGCCGTCCGGTGCGTGAGCTGTCGACCGGACAGCAGTGCAGGCTCGACCTGGCGCTGGCCCTGGCGGCGCGGCCGCACGTGCTGCTGCTGGACGAGCCGACCAACCACCTGTCGATCCCGCTGGTCGACGAGCTCACCGAGGGGCTCGGCGCGTCCGGTGCGGCGGTCGTCCTGGCGACCCACGACCGCCAGCTGCGACGGGACACGGGCGGCTGGGAGCGGTTCGACCTCGGGGCTGTCGACCCGGCCGCCGAGGCGGTGCTCGGCTAGGGAGTCGGGGGCGGTGCGCGGCGTCCGCGCGCACCGCCCCGGCCGTGGGGTCAGGGTTTGGTGGCGCCGCAGCGCTGACAGCAGATGTCCTCGTCCTCCGGGTTGCTGTGGGTGCAGAGCCGACAGGTCCAGTCGCAGGTGGCGCCGCGGAGGGGAGCTCCGGCCAGGGCACGGACGCGTTCAGGATGCATGGTGAGTCCTCGGGGTGGGGGACGAGTTCTCGACTGAACTGTTCGGTGCCCGGAATGACCTCGCTTTGAACGTGCCACATTCGGCCAGAAAGTGAAAATAGGTGATTAACAGGTCAAAAACCCCGTCCGTAATCCGGAAGAAGGCGACACGCGGATGCGGTCGGGCCCGTCATCCCCTACCGTTGGGGGCGAATCACCCTCCCACGCCAAGGAACGCACGTGTCCGGGAGTGAACACGGAGCGTCGACGAGGCCCGTCCCACGAGGGGCGCCGTGGGAGCGGAGTGCAATTCTGCGCCGCCGAGTCACACGCGCGTAACGATTCACGCCCTGGGGTCGGTTGGGTACGGCCCCCGGAGTGGAACCGGCCGTGACCCCAGCACGTTGATGGACCATGAGGGTCCGTGTTCGACGAGGTGACGCAGCCGACGGGAGACGGGCGCCGGTGATCCGGCCTCGGTTCCCCGCCCGGACCGTTCCCGTTCCGGACACTACAATGAGCCGAATCGGTACGTTCCAGGGGTGACCGCGCCTGACGCGGGTGTGACGTCCGAGCCGACATGAGGATGAGTCATACGTGAACGGAAAACGCGCTTCAGGCGGTGGCTCCGAGGACGCTCTCGCGGAGGCGTTCCGGCATGCGCCCGAGCCCATGGCGGTCACGGGGACCGACGGCGCGATCCAGCACGCCAACCACGCGCTCACCGAGCTCTTCGGCAGGGAGGCCGACGAACTCACCGGGCGCCCCTGGTTCGAGCTCCTGGACTCCGCTGACGTCGAACACGGCACCCGTGCCCACGGCGACGCCCTGTCCGGGAACTGGCACCGCCGCTCCCGGCTGCGTCTCGCCGTCACCGACAAGTCCTCCCGGCTGGCCGAGGTCCGGCTCCGGCCCGTCGACGGCGACGGCGCCGTGCCCGACGACGCCTCGGCACCGGCCGTGGTCGTCCTCCTCCACGTGCTCTCCACCGAGGAGACCGACCTGCGTGTGGTCGGTGACCTGCGCACCGACAACTCCGACTCGGTCCTGTGGAGCCTGGACCTGAGCAACGGCCGCCTGCGGGAGCTCTTCGGCCCCACCCCGCTGGGCGGGCTCCTGGCCGGGAACGACCGCGACCTGGAGCGCATCCTCGAACGCATCCACCCCGACGACAACGCCCGCGTGCGCGACGCCATGGCGGCGTCGTTCACCGGCCGTGACTACGAGCAGCGCTTCCGGATCTTCGACCGCCTCGGGGACGAACGCTCCCTGCACGTGCGCGCCCGGTTCGTGCCCGGCCAGCCCGACCGACTCGTCGGGATCATCGACGACGTCACCGAACACGTGCAGCTGGTGCGCCGCCTGGCCGACCGCCGCCGCACCGAGGCCGAACACGGCCGACTGGTCACCGAGCTCTCGTCCAAGCTGGTCTCGGCCACCACCGTCGACAAGGTGATGGACCTGCTCAGCGAGGAGTTCCTGCCGATCTTCGGCGGCGTCTACGCCCTCGCCCTCTACGTCGAGGAGGGCGTCCTGCGCACCTCGCCCAGCGCCCGGGAGCGAGGGAACACCCACCGCATAGACGGTCGCCGGGCGGACGACACCGACTTCCCCATGGGCGCGGTCATCCAGGACCGCCAGCCACGGTTCTTCGAGAGCCGCGCCGAGATCGCCAGCCGCTTCCCGGCCGCCGTCGACCTCATGCGCTCGGCCCGGGGCCAGGCCTGGGCCACCGTCCCCATCTTCGGCGACGGCAAGATCGCCCTCGGCGTGTGGCAGATGGTCTGGGACCGGCCCCACCACGCCAGCCGCGACGAACGCGCCCTCATGCTCACCTTCGCCGGGCTGGCCGGGCAGGCCCTCCAGCGGATCAAGGCCCAGCAGGCCGAGCTGGAACTGGCCGACGCCGTCCAGCGCCGCATGCTCCCCGCCAGGTGGCGAGCTTCCCGGACATGGACATCGCCACCAAGTACCTGCCCTCCCGCGCCGAGTGGCGGATCTGCGGCGACTTCTACGACGTCATCGAGCTCCCCGACAACAAGGTGGGCCTCCTGGTCGGGGACGTGCAGGGGCACGGCGTGGAGGCGGCCGCCGCCATGGGCCAGATCCGGGTCGCCTTCCGCGCCTACGCCAGCAACCAGTCCGACCCGGGCGTCGTGCTGGGAGAGACCAACCGGCTGCTCACCGAGACCGGCGAGATCGTCTTCGCCACCTGCGGCTACCTCGTGGTGGACCGGGCCAGCGGAGTCATGCAGGCCGCTTGGGCGGGCCAGCCCCCGGCCGTGCTCGCCACCCAGGGCGCCTACGAACTGTGGTCACCCGAGACCGGTCCGCCCCTGGGCGTGCTCGCCGACACCGAGTACACCGTCACCACCCGGGTCCTGGCCCCGGGGACCACGCTGCTGCTGTGTTCCGACGGGCTCGTGGAGAGCTCCGACGTCACCATGCAGGACGGTCTCGCGCAGGTGGGGGAGGCGCTCGCCCAGCACGGCGAGGACCCCAACGCCGCCGCGCAGGTCCTGGCGGAGATGGCGCCCGCGGGCCGGGGCGACGACATCGCCCTCCTCATCACCCGGATGATCCCGCGCGCCACGCCCCCGCCCGAACAGGCCGAGAGCCCCGAGAACATCTCCGTCCACCAGGGCTGAGCCCGGACCGCCCTCCGGCCGACCACGGTCGTCCCCGGTCTCGCCTACCCTGGGTGCGTGTCCGAAACACTGTTCGACGATGCCGGGGCCGAGGCCGCGAAGGGGCAGGAGCCGCTGGCCGTCCGTATGCGGCCGCGCACCCTCGACGAGGTCGTGGGCCAGCGCCACCTCCTGGGCGAGGGCAGTCCGCTGCGCCGCCTGGTCGAGGACGACGCGCCCATGTCCGTGTTCCTGTGGGGGCCGCCGGGAACGGGCAAGACCACCCTCGCCACCGTGGTCAGCCGGGTCACCCGACGCCGGTTCGTGGAGCTCTCGGCGGTCAACGCCGGGGTGAAGGACGTGCGCGCGGTCGTGGAGGAGGCCAAGCGGCGGATGGGGATGAACGGCACCCGCACGCTGCTCTTCGTGGACGAGGTGCACCGCTTCAACAAGACCCAGCAGGACGCCCTGCTGCCCGCCGTGGAGAACCGCTGGGTCAGCTTCATCGGAGCGACCACCGAGAACCCCTTCTTCTCCGTGGTCAGCCCGCTGCTGTCCCGCTCCCTGCTGCTGTCACTGGAGTCGCTGGACGACGCCGACGTCAGCGCCCTGGTGGACCGGGCGCTGACCGACGAGCGCGGCCTGGACGGCCGGTACACCCTCACCGAGGAGGGCGCCGAGCACCTCGTCCGGCTGGCCGGGGAGACGGCCGTCGCTCCCTCACCTACCTGGAGGCGGGCGCCCTCGTCTCCGGGCCGCCCTCCGCCGACGGGCCGGTGGAGATCACCGCGGAGCACGTCGAACGCGCCGTGGACCGCCACGCCGTGCGCTACGACCGCTCCGGCGACCAGCACTACGACGTCATCAGTGCCTTCATCAAGAGCATGCGCGGCTCCGACCCGGACGCCGCCCTGCACTACCTGGCCCGCATGATCGAGGCGGGGAGGACCCCCGCTTCATCGCCCGGCGCCTGGTCGTGCACGCCAGCGAGGACGTCGGCATGGCCGATCCCACCGCCCTCCAGACCGCCGTCGCGGCGGCCCAGGCGGTGGAACTCATCGGGATGCCCGAGGCCCGGATCAACCTCGCCCAGGCGGTCATCCACATCAGCCTGGCCCCCAAGTCCAACGCGGTGATCACCGCCATCGACGAGGCCGTGTCCGACGTGCGCGCGGGCCGGGCCGGGGCCGTCCCGGCCCACCTGCGCGACGCCCACTACAAGGGCGCCGCCGACCTCGGGCACGGCAGGGGCTACCGCTACGCGCACGACCACCCCGGCGGCGTGGCCCCGCAGCAGCACGCCCCCGAGGGGCTCACCGAGCGCGAGTACTACCGGCCCACCCAGCACGGAGCCGAGCGCCGCTTCACGGAGATCCTCCAGAGGATCAGGAGCGTCCTCAAGAGCGAGGGGTAGACCGGCGACGGCCCCGGCGCGCCGCGCCGGGGCCGTCCACGAACGGCGGCGGAACCACCCTCCGCCCGGAGTCAGTCGGAGAACAGCTCGACGACCTCCACCACCTCACGGGGCCCGTCACCCTCCTGGTCCTCGGCGAAGGTGATCTCCACGATCATCACCGGACCCCAGGTGAGGTAGTCGACGAAGTCACCGCCGCTCAGGTCCCAGGTGCCGCGCCCCTCCTCGTCCAGGAAGACGTGCTCGGGAGCCGCGCAGAAGCGGGCGCACTTCACCTCGGCGTCGGTGCGGATCACCGCCTCGCCCGGGTCACCGGCCTCCTCCCACTGCTCCGCCCAGGCCTCGTGGGTCGGGATGCCCTGGTCGCGCGGGATCTCGTCGTCCCGGGTCACCGGCGTGTACACCCAGACCCGCTCCCGCACCCCGGGCTCCGGCTCCGCCTGCTCCGAGGGATCGAACCGGACCACCAGGGTCCCCGGGTCCTGCTCCTCGACGGGCTCCTCCTCGGGGGCCTCCGAACTCCCGTCGGCCACGGGACCGGCCTCGGCGCCGTCGCCGAGCGCCTGGGAGAGGCCCCAGACGCCGCCTCCCACCAGCAGGGCGGCCACCGACACCGAACCCGCCAGGAAGAGGGTGCGGGTCGGACGCCGGTCTCCCATCCGCCCCTCCAAGCGGATCACCTCCGGCACCCGGGCGGGCGGCTCCACCGCGTGCCACTCGCGTTCGAGCACGCGGCTGATCTCCTCGCGCCCCCCGGCGGGGAGCCGTCCTCCTCGGAACCCTCCGCCCGCCACACCGCGAAGACCGAGCCGGTCACCTCGCGCAGGCTGGGCCGCCGGTCCGGGTCGGGGTCCAGGGCGCGCCCCACGACCGGACGCAGTCCCTGGGGCAACCCGTCCAGGCCGAAGTCCCCGGAGGCCACCCGATCGGCGATCTCCTCGGGTTCGCCCGGACCGAAGGGCAGGCGCCCGGTCCCCGCGAACGCCACGACGGCGCCCCACGCGAACACGTCCGCGGCGGGAGACGGAGCCCCGCCCCGGTAGCGCTCGGGGCTCAGCCAGGTGGCCCCCGAGCCGCGCAGCCGCTCCGCTCGCGGAGCGATCGCGCACTCCATGATGTGCGGGCCGTTCGACTCCAGCAGGATCTCGCTGGGGCGCAGCGATCCGTGCGACACCCCGCGTGCGTGCAGGGCCGACAGCCCGTCCGCGAGCGCGGTGGCGAGGGCGATCAGCTTCCCGACCCCGATCCCGCCCCGCTTGGTCACGTAGTGGGACAGCCGCTGCCCGGCCAGGTAGGGCATGGACAGCCACGGGGGTTGGCGTCCGCGTCGAACGCCAGGGGTACGACCACCCGGTCGGAGTCGACCCGCGACAGGTGACGCAGCCTCCGAGCGAGCGCGGGGTGGACGTCGGGTGACTCCAGTTCGGGGGACCGGAGCAGCTTCACGGCGACCAGACGGTCGCCAGCGGTGGCGGAGGCGGTGTCCACCGCGGCGTACACGGTGCCGGTGGATCCCTGCCCCAGTCGTCCGAGGACGAGGTAGGGGCCGATCCGCGACGGGTCGTCCGGGTAGAGGGGGCCAGGTCCGGGGGTACCAGTACGGAGATCTCACGCGGAGAACGGGGGCTCATGGGTGTCCTGTCGGTGCTTCTGGGCCAGCGGGCGGCTGCGGGTGTGCCCTGGTGTCCGGACATCGTAGTGAAGAACCGCCCCCGCCGAGATTCTCGTCCGGGCCCGCCGGTCCGTCGATACCCCGGGCCCCGCGGACGGGGACGAAACGGACCCGTCGGACACGTGACGGTCACCACCGTCTGCCACACCGTGGCGCGCCCACGCGCCCCGACACCGGACGCGATAGGGTCAGCCGAAACCCGCCGCCCGGCCCTCAACGGCAGCGGCGGCGGACGCGGATCGGGAGCCCCGACCCGGCGCGATCGCTGGCCCCCGAACCCGCCCACGGTGCCCGCCGCGCGCCCGAGCGCGCGGGGACCGTCCGCACGTCCTCGAAGCAACCCTCTATCTGCCCTACGGAGCCTTCATGCTGACCGGAGGAGAGGTCGCCGCGCTCGTCGCAGCGGTGGTCTGGGCGGTGCTGGCCACGTTCATGTGCGTGGCGCTCGTCAAACTGATCAAGCTCATCAACGAGACCACCAAGGTCGTCTCCGAAGTGGGGGACCGGACCCCGCCGCTGCTGGACGACATGGCCTCCACGGTGGAGCGCACCAACACGTCACTGGAGCGGGTGGAGGAGATCACCGCCAACGTCCAGGCCTCCTCGGAGGACGTCTCCACCATGACCGCGCTCACCCGGTCGGTGTTCACCGGCCCGCTGGTACGGATCGCCTCGTTCTCCTACGCCGTCCGCCAGGTCCTGGGCCGTCGCAAGGCCCTGGCCGTGGTGCGCGGGCGCAAGAGGAAGGAGAACCGGTGATCGGCCGACTGGTCTACCTCGCCGCCGGTGCCGCGATCGGCGGCTACGTGGTGCACCGGGTGAACCGGGCCCGGCGGTCGCTGACGCCCGGAGGGATCGCCGACCGCGTCGAGGGGCGGGTCAGTGAGTACCGGGGCGCCCTCCAGGAGCTCAACGAGGACCTCGCGGAGGCGGTCCGGGAGGAGGAGGCGGAGCTGCTGCGCCGGTACGCACCCGAGCCCCGGGCGCTCCGCTCCGCCGACGCCGCGCCCCCGGGGCGGGCCGAGCGCGGGTAGCAACCGGTCGCGACGGGAACAACCTGGGACAACGAGGGAACCGGACGGGGCCCGAGCGGGTCAGATATGTGACCCGAAATCGCGAACCGCCAGCCCCTGACGCGCGTCTGTAGGGTTGACGAACCAGTGCAACACGGAGGAAGCGCCATGTACCCGCCTCAACCGCCCCAGGGCCCCGTCCCCGGGGGTCACGACCCCTACAACCAGGGGCAGTACGGATACCCCGGCGTTCCGCAGGCCCCGGACAAGATGCCCGGCACCGCGATCACGGTGCGCGTGCTCATGTTCATCGGCGGTGTGTTCGGCCTGCTCATGGGTGGTCTCGTCCTCCTGATCGGCCTCGCGGCCGGTGGCGACGGCGAGTTCGCCCAGGGCTTCACCGAGGGCATGCAGGGGTCGGGCGTCCACGTCGACCCGGCCGAGGTCGTCGTCGTCATGGCGATCATCGGTGGCGTCATGCTCGTGTACGGCATCGTCTCCACCGCGCTCGCCTCGTTCATGGGCCGGCGCAGCGGTGGCATCCTCTGGTCGATCGTCGTCTTCCAGAGCCTGGCCGCGCTCCTGCTGGTCGTGAACCTGTTCACCGGCGCCATCGGAGCGATCATCCCGCTGCTCTTCGCGGTCGGCATGATTGTCCTGATGGTGGTTCCGGCGACCCGCGCGTACTACACGCCCGCGTCCGCCGGTCCCCGCGCGGGCTACTGAGATCCGGGACGGTCCCGACCGTCCCGGCCCCCGTCGTTCCCCCGGGTCTGTCTCTGTAGAGCCTTCCCGCCGTCCCCACACTTCTCAGAGAGGACCAAGGTGTATCCCTCACCTCCCTCCGGCCCCAACCAGCCCTATGGTCAGGGTCAGCCCCCGCAGCACCAGCAGCAGGGCGGCTACGGCTACCCGCAGCAGCCGATGCCGCACGGCCCCGGCCCCGGCCACCCCTACGGCGGCGCCCCCGGTGCTCCGGTCCCGCCCCCGCACTTCCACGGCGCCCCCGGCGTCCCCGACGCCATGCCGGGCCAGGCCACCACGGTCCGGGTGCTGATGTTCATCGGCGGTCCGGTCGGCATCCTCTTCGGCCTGCTGCTCGGCGCGCTGGTCCTGTTCGGGGTGGGCCTGGGCGCCGCCGCCGGAAGCTCGCCCGAGGTGGACAGCGCCGAGATGGCCGGCATGATCGGTGTCTTCGGAGCACTCGGCGCCGTCGTCGCCCTGATCCCCCTCGTCTACGGCATCGTCTCGACGACGCTGGCCGCCAAGATGGGCAAGCGCTCGAAGGGCGTCTACTGGGGTGTGGTCGTCTTCAACATCGTCGCCGCGCTCGTCCTGGTGCTCAACGTGGTCGCCTCGATCGTGATGGAGGAGTCTCCTCCTCGCTGATCCCGCTGGCGTTCCACGCCACGATGACCGGGCTCATGTTCGCCCCGCGGGTGCGTCAGTTCTACGGCGCCTAGACGCGCACGTCACGGCCGGTCGATCCGGCGGAGACCGGAGCGACCGGTGAGGGGCCCGGCGGGAGACCGCCGGGCCCCTCGGCGTTCGCGCACCCGCCCCCGGAGCCCGTACGGGGATGCGTCGGTGGCCAGCGGCGATAGCCTTGGAATGGCCGGACCGACGCCGTTGTCCTCAACGGTGCGGGTCCTCGGCGGCCACTGCAAACCATGCGCGCGGGCGTGGCGGTCCCCTCTACGATGGGCCCCTACCGACCACGCGTGACCACGGTCCCGCCCAGGGACAACCCCGCCGCCACCTCGCGGCGGAGCCAAGCACAGGAGGGCATCAATGGAGACGGCAGAGATCGCGCGCCGCTTCCTCAGTTTCTTCGAGAAGAACGGACACACCGTGGTGCCCTCGGCAAGCCTGATCGCCGAGGACCCGACGCTGCTGCTGGTGCCAGCGGGCATGGTCCCCTTCAAGCCCTACTTCCTGGGTCAGCGCACTCCCTCCTTCAGCACCGCCACCAGCGTCCAGAAGTGCATCCGCACCAAGGACATCGAGGAGGTCGGCAAGACCTCCCGGCACGCCACCTTCTTCCAGATGCTGGGCAACTTCTCCTTCGGCGACTACTTCAAGGAGCGAGCGATCCCGCTGGCGTGGGAGCTCGTCACCACCCCGGTGTCCGAGGGCGGCTTCGGGATCGACCCCGACAGACTGTGGGTGACCGTCTACCTCGACGACGACGAGGCCGCGTCGATCTGGCGTGACAAGGTCGGGGTCCGGCCCGAGCGCATCCAGCGCATGGGCAAGGAGGAGAACTACTGGGACATGGGCGTGCCCGGTCCCTGCGGCCCCTGCTCCGAGATCTTCTACGACCGCGGCCCCGAGTACGGCATCGAGGGCGGTCCCGAGGCGGACGAGAACCGCTACATCGAGATCTGGAACCTCGTCTTCATGCAGTACGAGCGGGGAGAGGGCTCCGGCAAGGAGTACCCGATCCTCGGTGAGCTGCCGAAGAAGAACATCGACACCGGCCTGGGCCTGGAGCGCCTCGCGGCGGTTCTCCAGGGCGTCGACAACATCTACGAGACCGACATCATCGGCCGCGTGCTGCACCGCGCCGCCGAGCTGACCGGCACCTCCTACGGTGACGACCACGACCAGGACGTCATGCTCCGCGTGGTCGCGGACCACGTGCGCAGCGCCGTCATGCTCGTCGGGGACGGCGTGAAGCCCGGCAACGAGAAGGCCGGGTACGTCCTGCGCCGCATCCTGCGCCGCTCGATCCGCAACCTCCGCCTGCTCTCGGGCACCGAGTCCTTCTTCCTCCACGAGCTGACCGACGTCAGCATCGACGCGATGAAGGACATCTACCCGGACCTGCTCGACAAGGCCGACGTCATCCACGGCGTGATCGACAACGAGGAGCGCAACTTCGCGGACACCCTCCGCGCGGGCACCACGCTCTTCGGCCGCGCCGCCGAGCGCACCCGCGCCGCGGGCGGGACCGTGTTCTCGGGCGTGGACGCCTTCCAGCTCCACGACACCTACGGCTTCCCCATCGACCTCACCCTGGAGATGGCGGCCGAGCAGGGCCTGAGCGTGGACGAGGGATCGTTCCGCGAGCTCATGCAGCGGCAGAAGGACACCGCCAAGGCCGACGCCAAGGCGAAGAAGCTCGGCAACGCCGACATCTCCCTCTACGCCCAGATGCACGAGAACGCGGGGAACACCGAGTTCCTCGGCTACACGGAGTCCGAGAGCGACTCCCGCGTCCGGGGCATCGTGGTGGACGGTGCCGGGGTCCCGGCCGCCCGCGCGGGCGACAAGGTCGAGATCGTCCTGGACCGCACCCCGTTCTACGGTGAGAGCGGCGGCCAGCTCGCGGACACCGGGACCCTGACCGTCGACGGGCGCGGCGTCGTGGACGTCGAGGACGTCCAGAAGCCGCTCCCCGGTCTGTTCGTGCACCGGGGCACCGTGCGCTCGGGAGAGGTCGTCCTGGACGACACCGTGCACGCCGCGATCGACACCGGCCGCCGCCACGCCATCGAACGGTCCCACTCGGCCACCCACCTGATCCACTCCGCGCTGCGCAACGCGATCGGCCCCTCCGCCGGACAGGCCGGTTCGGAGAACCGTCCCGGCCAGCTGCGGTTCGACTTCACCGCCGACAACGCGCTGGGCGGGGAGCGCCTGGCCGAGGTCGAGGAGGAGGTCAACACCGTCCTCGCCGGGGACATCGCGGTCCGGACCGAGGAGAAGAGCCTGGACGAGGCACTCAAGATGGGCGCCCTGGCCATGTTCGGCGAGAAGTACGGCGACCGCGTGCGGGTCGTGGAGATGAGCGACTACTCCGTCGAGCTCTGCGGCGGCACGCACGTGGGCTCCACCGCCAGGCTCGGCATCGTCAAGCTGCTGGGGAGTCCTCCATCGGCTCGGGCGTGCGCCGCGTCGAGGCGGCCGTGGGCGTGGACGCGTTCAAGCGCCTGTCCAAGGAGTCGGCGCTGGTCGGGCAGCTCTCCGAGCAGCTCAAGACCCCGCGTGAGGAACTGCCCGAGCGGATCGACACGATGGTCTCGCGGCTGCGCGCCGCCGAGAAGGAGATCGAGAAGCTCCGCGCGGCCCAGGTGCTCCAGGCGGCGGGCGACCTCGCGGCGGGCGCCCGCCGCCACGGCTCCGCCCGTGTCGTGGCCGCCGAGGCTCCCGAGGGCGCCAGCGGTGACGACCTGCGCAAGCTGGTCCTGGACGTGCGCGGACGCCTCGGTGAGGACGAGCCCGTGGTCGTGGCCATGACCGCCGTGCCGAAGGACCGTCCCGTGGTCGTGATCGCCGCGAACAAGGCCGCCCAGAAGGCCGGGATCAAGGCGGGCGATCTCGTGGGCGTCGCGGCCCGCGCCCTCGGCGGCGGTGGCGGCGGCAAGCCCGACATCGCCCAGGGCGGCGGCACCGACGCGAGCAAGGTGGACGAGGCCCTGCGCGCCGTGGAGGCGCGTGTCGCGGGCGCCTAGACGCCCGGGCGACCGGCCGGTCCGGCCGCGCCCCGTGGACCTTCGGGTCACACGGGGCGCGGCCCGCGTCCCGCCACACCGGAACGGCCAATGCCCCCGTGTCGCCGCTCATGTCCGTACAGTTTCCCCATGTGACCAAGCTGACGGTTCTCCCGGCACCGGGGCCCGCTCCGACTCACGCCACGGCCGGAGGGCCGGGCGTCCCGGGCCCGTACCAGGCACGTGACCACCGTGACCTACACTCGGACGGTACGTGTGCTCCCCGGTCCCCGTCGCCACGGCAGACCCGAGGCCTGAGGCCCGTCCCCGCGCGACCGGGAGCGTTCCATGCGTGAGGCTGCGCACCGTCATCGAATCGGGCATACTGTGGCGCGTCACAGCCGATCACATGGCTGTCTGCGCG
Organism: Nocardiopsis eucommiae; assembly: GCA_018388625.1. Classification (GTDB taxonomy): domain Bacteria; phylum Actinomycetota; class Actinomycetes; order Streptosporangiales; family Streptosporangiaceae; genus Nocardiopsis; species Nocardiopsis eucommiae. The sequence goes on from CP074402.1 coordinate 2,040,962, forward strand.
GAGATTCCCGCGATCCAGCTGATGAACAGGACCACCGTGTTGAGGATTTCCCAGCAGCGGTGCTGTGCCGTCGACGGCACGGCCGCCCGCGCGAGCAGCGCCCCCAGGCAGGAGGAGGCGTCCTCGTGAGACACGGTGTGCGCCTGGCCATCGACCCGGGCAACGCGCGTATCGGAGTCGCCGCCAGCGACCCGAGCGGCGTACTGGCCAGTCCGGTCGAGACCATCCCGCGAGGCAGGGGCGACGTCCAGCGCATCGCCCTCCTCGTCCTGGAGAAGGAGGCCCGCGAGGTCGTCGTGGGCTACCCTGCTTCACTGTCCGGCCAGGAGGGACCGGCGGCCCGGTCCGCGCGCGAGTTCGCGAACACCCTGGCCCGACTCCTCGACCCCGTCCCCGTCCGGCTCGTGGACGAACGACTCACCACGGTGACCGCCCAGGGACAGCTGCTCTCCGGTGCCTCCTTCGGAAAGAAGGGCGCGAAGGGTGGCCGGGCCCGCCGCTCGGTCATCGACCAGGCGGCCGCCACCGTGCTCTTGCAGAGCGCCTTGGACCAGGAACGGTCGACAGGCCATCCCCCGGGCGAGACCGTCCGTGCAAGCCAGGGAGATTCATGACCGACAGGGATGACCACCCCGATCCCTACCGTGGCCGTGCCGACCGTGAGGGCGGCTACGACTACGACCCGCTGTCCGACCCGCTGCCCGCGCAGCCGCCGTCACGCGGCCGACGCGCGCGTCCCGAGCCCCGGTCCAACCCCTGGCCCGAGGAGCCCGGGACGGGTGGGTTCGGACACACGGGACCCCCACCGGTGACGTCCGCGCCCCCGGTACGCGTCCCCCGCACCGGGTGAGTCCGACCCGGCCCGGACCGGACCCGCCCCGGGCCGCCGTCGCAGGGCCGAACCCCCTGCGGACGAGACGCCGTGGAACGGCGACCCCCAGACGGCCCAGCCCCGACGCTTCGGCGCGGCCGACGCCCTGCGCGGCGGCCGGGCCGCACGCGGCGGACAGACCTCCCAGCGACCCGCCCAGGGTTCCCCCTCGGACACCGGTAGCCACCAGCGCCCCAGTCCCGACGCGACCCAGGACGCCCTGGCGGCCCTGGCCAACCTGGGCGGTGCCCAGAACCCGGCACGCGGAACCGGGGCCCCCAGCCCCCGCCGAGCCCCCGCCGAGCCCCCGCACAGGAACAACCTCCCCGCAGGGCCCGTCGCGCCCGCGCCGAGGAGCCCGCCGAGCCGCGCTCCGTCTTCTGGGGCGACGACGCCGACGAACCCGCCCCCGGCTTCCTCACCGATCCTCCCGAGGAGGAGCCCCAGGGACGCCGGGCCCGTCGCAGGCGTGCCCAGGAGCCCCAGCCGGAGCCGGTGCGCGACACGGGCGCCTTCCGTGCGCTCGAGCCCGAGGACGAGGAGCCGACCGGCCGCCGCGGTCGCCGTCGTGCCCGCCGCGCGGCCGAGGAGAACCCCGAGGACACCGGTCCGTTCCGGGCCCGTGAACCCGAACCCGAACCCGAGCCCGAGGAGCCGACCGGCCGTCGCGGCCGTCGGCGCGCCCGCCGTGGGGCCGATCCGGAGCCGGAGGAGTCCGGCGCCTTCGCCGCCGCTCCGGTCACCGACACCGGCGCCTTCGCCGAGCTGTCCCATCTGGACGAGGACGAGGAACACCTCACGGACACCGGCTCCTTCCTCGCGCAGGAGCCCGAGGACGAGGAGCCCAAGGGGCGTCGTGGGCGCCGTCGCGCCAAGCGGGGCCGTCGCGCCGAGCCCGAACCCGTGGTGGAGGAGGAACCCGAGGAGGACCTCTACGAAGAGGACAGCCTCGAGGACATCGCGGCCTCCTACGGGGACAGCCGTGCCACCCGGAAGCGCGCCAAGCGCGCCAAGGCCGCGCAGGCCGCCCGCCTCAACAAGGGCAAGCCGAAGAAGCGTAAGAAGAGCAAGGGCATGACGATCCTGCTCGTGCTGGTCCTGCTGCTCGTGGTCGCGGGCGGTGGCTTCGCGGTCGCCCGCACCTACGTCTTCCCGCCGGACTTCGACGGTGAAGGAGAGGGCGAGGTCGTCTTCGCCATCGAGAACGGTCAGAGCGGCACCGCCGTCGCCCAGAGCCTGGTGGACCAGGGTGTGGTCGCCAGCGTGCGGTCCTTCACCAACGCCCTCAGGTCGAGTGGCGGAGAGGGCCTGGTGCCCGGAACCTACTCCCTGGCCGAGGGGATGAGCGGGGAGAGCGCCGTGGCGGCTCTGCTCGACCCGGAGAACCGGCTCGGGGGCGGGTCACCATCCGCGAGGGGCTCCGCTCCGACCAGATGCTCCAGCTCCTGGCCGACAACACCGGTCTGAGCCTGGAGGAACTCCAGGCGGCGTACGAGCAGACCGACGACCTCAACCTGCCCGACTACGCGACGGAGGGTCCGGCTGGCTACCTGTTCCCGTCCACCTACCGCTTCGAGCCCGACACCGAGGCCCTGTCGATGCTGCGGACCATGGTCACCCAGCACAAGCAGGTCGCTGAGCAGGTGAACCTGGAGTCCCGGGGATCCGACCTCGGGTACGACCCCAACGAGATCATGGCGATCGCCTCCATCGTGCAGGCCGAGAGCGGCCGGGCCGAGGACATGCCGAAGATCTCCCGCGTGGTGCACAACCGCCTGGACATCGACATGCCGCTCCAGATGGACAGCACCTGCTTCTACGCCATCGGCGAGTACGGCATCGCGCTCAACAACGACCAGCTGGCCCAGTGCCGGGAGGACACCAGTGGGTTCGACACCTACCACAGCCCCGGGCTGATCCCCGGCCCGTTCGTCGCTCCGGGTCAGGACGCCATCGAGGCGGCCCTGGACCCGGCCGACGGCGAGTGGCTGTACTTCGTGGCCACCGACCCGGACAACGGCGTCACCGAGTTCGCTGAGACCCACGAGGAGTTCGAGGTCCTCAAGGAACGCTTCCAGGAGACGTGGGGCGGCGGATCGAGCGAGGGCGGGGAATGACGCGCGCCGCCGTCCTCGGCTCGCCGGTGGCCCACTCGCTCTCCCCGGTCCTGCACACGGCCGCGTACGCGGCACTCGGTCTGGAGGACTGGTCGTACGGGATCGTCGAGTGCGACGAGGCGGGGCTGGGGCCCTTCCTCGCCGGGCTGGACCCCGAGGAGTGGGCCGGGCTCTCCCTGACCATGCCGCTCAAGCGCCGGGCCATGGAGCTGGCCGACGAGGTCACCGACCTGGCCACGGCGGTCGGCGGCGCCAACACCCTCGTCCGTCGGGACCGGGGGTGGTCGGCCCTGAACACGGACGTGGAGGGGATCGCCACCGCCCTGACCGAGGCGGGTGTGCCGACCCCGGCCAGTACGGTCGTCCTGGGCGCCGGTGCCACCGCGGCCTCCGCGCTGGCGGCGCTGCGGGAGCTGGGCGCGACCGGACCGGTCACCGTCCTGGCCCGGGACACCGCGCGTACCGGCGAGGTCACGGAGGCGGCCGAGCGCCTGGGCCGTCCCGTCCGGGTGGCCCCGCTCGCGGAGATCGACCGCCACCTGGACACCGACCTCGTGGTCTCCACGCTGCCCTCGGGGGCGGCGGACGAGTACGCCAAGCGGATCGCGGACTCCCGGGCGGACCTGTTCGACGTGATCTACGCCCCGTGGCCGACCCCCGCCGCCACGGCGGTGGCGGCCCGTGGCGGACGGGTGGTCGGCGGTTTCCCGATGCTCCTGCACCAGGCCGTCGCCCAGGTCCGCCTCATGACGGGGGTGGACGACGTCCCCGTGGACGCCATGCGGGCAGCGGGGGAGGCCGAGCTGGTCCGGCGCTCCGCCCAGCCCGGGGTCTGACCACCGGACACGGTGGTCGCGGGTCCTGCTATATTGGGTGTCATCGACTTGGTCCGGTGTGCCAGACACGCCGGAACCGCAAGCGGAGATGATCCTCCCACCTACCGGGCCGCGCCCGTGTGGGTCCCGGTCAGACGATGGGCTCAGCGCCCCGAACGCGTCGGACTCCCGTGTACGGGTTCCGGCGCCCCGGTGCGCGGTCCCCTCGTCAACGTCCGGTCGGATCGCCCCGCTTGCACACGCTGGCGGGGTTTTCGTTTTTGGTGAGACCCCAACGCGGGCGGGTGGCCTGAACAAGCACGGGCGACCCGGTCGAACAGGCCGACCACCGAGTGGTGGACGGCCGGTCCCAGGTAATCCGAGAAAGCTAGGGAGGGGTCTCATCAGCACAGAGCCCCGCATCAATGACCGTATCCGGGTGCCCGAGGTCCGACTCGTCGGACCCAACGGTGAGCAGGTCGGAATCGTCTCCGTGCAGGACGCGCTGCGTCTGGCCCAGGAGTCGGACCTCGACCTCGTCGAGGTCGCGCCGACCGCGCGCCCGCCGGTCGCGAAGCTGATGGACTACGGCAAGTTCAAGTACGAGTCCGCGGTCAAGGCCCGTGAGTCGCGCAAGAACCAGTCGAACACGATCATCAAGGAGATCAAGCTCCGCCCGAAGATCGATCCGCACGACTACGAGACCAAGAAGGGTCACGTCGTTCGGTTCCTCAAGAGCGGGGACAAGGTCAAGGTGACGATCATGTTCCGTGGCCGTGAGCAGTCCAGGCCCGAGCTCGGGCGCAGGCTGCTGGCGCGTCTTGCCGAGGACGTCCAGGATCTTGGAACGGTCGAGTCCCAGCCCAAGCAGGACGGCCGCAACATGGTCATGGTGATCGGTCCGCACAAGCGGCGTTCCGAGCACAAGGCCGAGGCCCGCGCCGCGGCGGGGACAAGACCCGCCGCGACGAGCGCGACCAGGCGTAGGGCGCCAGGGAAGTCCCCACCGCCCGGACGCCGTGAAGGCGACGACCGGGTGGTGGGGTGGGCTGCGCCCGACCAGTCCGTGATGCACCGGTGTGCGACGGGATCCCGCCGTAGTGGCGGAACAATCGCGGTGCCCGCATCCTGTGCGGGGGCCGCGCCGACGGAGTAGGAGACGACGGCGACATGCCGAAGAACAAGTCCCACAGCGGAGCCAAGGACCGTTTCAAGGTCACCGGCTCCGGCAAGATCATGCGCCGCCGTGCCAACAAGAACCACATCCTTGAGCACAAGACCTCCAAGCGCAAGCGCAAGCTGAGCACGGAGGCCGAGCTCGCTCCGGCCGACACCAAGAACATCAAGAAGCTCCTGGGCATGTAGCACCGGAGCACCCGTCCTCCTTGGCGAGCCCGTGCGCCCGACCCCGTCGGCGCGCTGAGGCGCCCGGAGGACACCCACCTGAAGCGAACACGGTCGCTGGGTGCGTCCTGGCCGGACCGGTCGGCGCGCCGTGCGCGCCGGAAGAACCAATGAGGGAGTCACTGTGGCACGCGTGAAGCGGGCTCTCAACGCCAAGAAGAAGCGCAAGGTCGTTCTCGACCGGGCCAGTGGTTACCGCGGGCAGCGCTCGCGTCTGTACCGCAAGGCCAAGGAGCAGATGCTCCACTCGATGACCTACTCCTACCGGGACCGCAAGGACCGCAAGGGGCAGTTCCGTCGTCTGTGGATCCAGCGCATCAACGCCGCCTCCCGCGCTCACGGCCTGACCTACAACCGTCTCATCCAGGGGCTGAAGCTGGCTGAGATCGAGGTCGACCGTCGCATGCTGGCCGAGCTGGCCGTCAACGACGAGGCCGCCTTCGCCGTTCTCGTGGAGAAGGCCAAGCAGGCCCTCCCCGCCACCGCCGCGGCCTAGCGGGCAGTTGGAAGAAGCAGACGGGTAGCGATGGCGAGCCACGAGTTCACGAGTGTCCGGTCACCCAGGATCAAGGGGGTTCGGCGGCTCGCCAAGCGCACCTTCCGTCAGCGTGAGCGGCGCTTCCTCGCGGAGGGGCCGCAGGCGGTACGGGAGGCCCTGGCCGCCGTCAACGGCGGCGTCGGGCGGTCCCCTACAACGGGACCGCCCACGGCGTCGTCGAGGTCTACGCCACGGCGGAGGCCATGCAGCGCCACATCGACCTGATGGACGCCGCCCACACCGCGGGCGTGCCCACCCACCGGGTCAGTCTCGACGTGATGTCCGAACTGGCGCAGACCATCACCCCGCAGGGGGTCATCGCGGTCTGCGAGTTCGTCGACGTCCCCCTGGAGAGCGTGTCCGACGTGCGTCTCGCCGTCGTCCTCTCCCACGTGCGCGACCCCGGCAACGCCGGTACGGTCCTGCGCACCGCCGACGCGGCCGGAGCCGACGTCGTCATCTTCACCGACGCCTCGGTGGACCCCTACAACGGCAAGTGCGTGCGCGCCTCCGCCGGAAGCCTGTTCCACCTGCCCGTGGTGGTGGGGGTGCCGGTGGCCCGGGCCGTGGACTTCCTGCACGGCGCCGGAGCGAAGGCATGGGCCGCGGACGGCAGCGGCGACCGCGATCTGCACCAGCTGGCCGACGACGGCGACCTGGACGGCCCGGTCGGCTGGGTCTTCGGCAACGAGGCCTGGGGCCTGCCCGAGGAGATCGTCCAGCAGACGGACGGCGCGGTCAGCGTCCCGATCTACGGCGCCGCCGAGAGCCTGAACCTGGCCACGGCGGCCGCGGTCTGCCTGTACACGACCGCCCGTCAGCAGCGCCGCGCCTGAGCGCGGCCGATCCGGACCGGCGTCGCCGGTGTCCGGTCTACGGCGGGCCCGAAAGGCTGGATCCGGCCAGCGTCGCGGCGGGCCCTTCGTGGTTGGCCGCGCCGTGCCGACGCCGCTCCGTGGAAGCCCCTGACCGCGCTTCGGCGTGGCGGAACCAGGCCGAATAGTCACTCCCCGTCACGGTCGGGCGGCTGACCCGGCGTGCCGTGCCGGTCGTCCCACACGCTCGGTAACAGGTTGCCTCAACCACCCGAAATGCACGTGCACGGGGTTCGAGTGTCGATAGGGTCGGGCCAGTACGACGGTGGTTCATGCGCATCCCGCTTGTCCACCCCCGGCCGACCCGTGTCAGGGGTCGGACGGTGCGCGTGTTCACGGTGGCACGGCGGGCTTGGCGACAGGGTGTGAGCACACGAAGCTCGAACGTGTCGGCGGGGGCCCAGGGTCGGCGGGCGGCCGACCGCCTCCGGACGGCGGCGCCGAGCCGACGGCGTCTCCCGGCCTCCGGGGGCGGCCGTATCCCGGGTCGCCAGGCGTACCAGGTGGGAGTGCAGGGTAGATCTGCGGTGGTGTCCGGGGAGTTCAGGGACGGACACGACCGGTCAGCGATCCCGACCCAGGAGTCCTGTGGTCGCGGACCTTCGGAGGGGAGCGGGGAGAGGCGTGGGCACCGGCCGACACGTGGGCCAACCGGCGGAGGACTCTGACGGAGCGGCGGCGCGACCCTCACAGGACCCCGTCCCAGGGCACGGACACACCACCGACGTCCCCACCGACCGGGAGGGCGTCCCCGACGCGGACACCCGTACCGGGCGGCGGCGTACGCCCGCGCCCGCGCTGTGGGACGTCGACACCGCCTCGGCGGGCTCCGACGGTCCGCCCCTGCACGCCGACGACCTCCCCGACGGGGTGGTCGTGGCCGACGCGAGCGGCAGGATCGTCCTCTTCAACTCCCTCGCGGCGCAGTTGACCGGTGTCCCCGCCACGTCCGCGATCGGCCGGGACTTCCGCGCCGCCCTCCCGCTGAACGGGCTCGACGGCAACAACTGGTGGGAGTCCAGCGACCCCTACGGTGGCGACCGCGAACGCACCCGCCAGCCCGAACGCATGCTCTGCCTGCCCGACGAACGTGAGATCCTCGTCTCCGCCCGCTACGTGCGGGCCCGCCCCGGCGGCGACCTCGTCCGCCTGGTCCTCACCCTCAGGGACGCCTCCGCACGGGTGGAACGCTCCCGCGCCGACCTCGTCTCCGAGGTCGCGCACGAGCTGCGCTCCCCGCTCACCAGCGTGAAGGGCTTCACCTCCACGCTGCTCAACAAGTGGGAACGGCTCACCGACAAGCAGAAGCTGTTCATGCTGGAGACCGTCAACGCCGACGCGGACCGGGTCACCCGGCTCATCCACGACCTCCTCGACGTCTCCCGGATCGAGTCCGGACGCCTGGAGGTGCGCCGCCAGGTCGTCGACCTGCCGACGGCCGTGCGCCGCCTCGTCGCCAGCCGTGTCGCCTCCGGCTACGCCGAGGAGCGTTTCCGGGTCGAGACGCGCGGTGAACTCCCGCAGATGTGGCTGGACGCCGACAAGGTGGAGCAGATCCTGTCCAACCTCGTGGAAAACGGGGTGCGGCACGGCGCTGGTACTGTCAGTGTCGTGATCGAGCCGTGTGAAGGAGGAGCAGCGGTGTCGGTGCGCGACGAAGGCCAGGGCATAGCACCCGAGACCGTTCCGCGCGTCTTCCGTCAGTTCTGGCGCGGGAAGCGCCGTGGCGGAACCGGCCTCGGACTGTTCATCGTCAAGGGCCTCGTCGAGGCCCACGGCGGCACGATCACCGTCGGACGCGCCCCCAACGGCGGCGCCGAGTTCCGATTTACCGTGCCCGCCGGGACGCCCGAGTTCGTCTGAGCCCTCAGACCCTTCGGCCCCCGGTGGGCGCACGCGGCATGTCCCGGACCCCGCGACGGACCTTCCCGGGCTGCCCGAAACCGCCTGTGCTTTTCCTGTCGGCTTCGTCCGCCCCGCGCGGACCGTGACTGCCGCGCCGGTCCCCGCTCCGTGGGGGGCCGGTGACGGCGAGGCAACCAACCATGTCTGCACCGAACAATTCCTTCGACCCGGTCGAGGTGACCTCCCTGCACCCCGACGAGGTCGCCCGCATGCGTGAGGAGGCGCTGGCCGCCATCGAGGCCGCCGCCGACCTCGCGGAACTCAAGGAGGTCCGGCTCGCGCACGCCTCGGACCGCTCCCCGCTGGCCCTGGCCAACCGGGAGATCGGCGCGCTGCCCCCGGCCGCCAAGGCCGACGCGGGCAAGCGTGTCGGCGGCGCCCGACGCGACGTCGGGCAGGCCCTCAAGGCCCGCCAGGCGGTGCTGGAGACCGAGCGCGACGAGCGCGTCCTCGTGGAGGAACGCGTCGACGTCACCCTGCCGTGGGACCGTGCGCCCCGGGGCGCACGCCACCCGTTGACCACGGTCGCGGAGCGCATGACCGACGTGTTCGTCGGGATGGGCTTCGAGGTCGCCGAGGGTCCGGAGATCGAGGCGGAGTGGTTCAACTTCGACGCCCTCAACTTCCAGCCCGACCACCCGGCCCGCAGCATGCAGGACACCTTCTTCGTCGAGGGCCCCGACGGCGGCGAGTCCGGCCTGGTCATGCGCACGCACACCTCCCCGGTCCAGATCCGCGCGCTGCTCTCGCGCGAACTGCCGGTGTACGTGGTCGCGCCCGGCAAGACCTTCCGTACGGACGAGCTGGACGCCACGCACAGCCCCGTCTTCCACCAGTTGGAGGGCCTCGTGGTCGACAGGGGTATCACCCTGGCGCACCTGCGCGGCGCCATCGACGCCTTCGTCGAGTCCGTCTTCGGTGAGGGCCTGCGGACCCGCTTCCGCGCCTCCTACTTCCCGTTCACCGAGCCCTCCGCCGAGGTGGACATCGAGTGCTTCGTCTGCCGGGGCGCCTCCGTGGGCGACCCCGACCGGCCCTGCCGTACCTGCTCCAGCGAGGGCTGGATCGAGATCGGCGGCTGCGGCGTGGTGAACCCGCGCGTGCTCACCGCCGCCGGGGTGGACCCGGAGGTCTACAGCGGCTGGGCCTTCGGCCTGGGAATCGAACGGACACTGATGTTCGCGCACGGTGTGCGCGACATGCACGACATGGTCGAGGGCGACATCCGCTTCACCTCGGCCTTCGGGAGTGAGAACTGATGCGCGTCCCCCTGACCTGGCTGCGTGAGTACGTCGAGCTTCCGGCCGACGTCTCCGCCCGTGACCTCGCCTCCCGGCTGACCCTGGCCGGGCTGGAGGTCGAGACCGTCGACGAGCTCGGCACCGACCTGACCGGGCCCGTCGTCTTCGGCCGCGTGCTGGAGATCGAGGAGCTCACCGGCTTCAAGAAGCCCATCCGCCACTGCAGGGTGGACGTGGGCGCGGCCAACGGCACCGGTGAACCGCAGGAGATCGTCTGCGGCGCCCGCAACTTCGTCGAGGGCGACCTCGTCGTCGTCTCCCTGCCCGGCGCCGAACTGCCCGGGGGCTTCCGGATCGGCGCCCGCAAGACCTACGGGCGGATGTCGGCGGGCATGATCTGCTCCGCCACCGAACTCGGCCTGTGGGAGGACCACGACGGCATCGTCGTGCTCCCCGAGGGCTTCGCCGAGACCGGTGCGGACGCCATCGCCACCCTCGGCCTGCGCGAGGACGTCCTCGACATCGCAGTCACCCCCGACCGCGGGTACGCGCTGTCCCTGCGCGGCGTGGCGCGCGACGTCGCCGCCCTGTACGGGGTCGCGCTGCACGACCCCGCCGACGTCACCGTGGCCGATGCCACCGGGCCCGGCCACCCGGGTGCGATCGAGGACCCCGCGCGCTGCGACCGCCTCGTGCTGCGCGGCGCCACCGGCTTCGACCCGGAGGCGCCCACACCGCTGTGGATGAAGCGCCGCCTGCACCAGTGCGGGATCCGCCCCGTCTCCCTGGCCGTGGACGTCACCAACTACGTGATGCTCGAACTCGGTCAGCCGCTGCACGCCTGGGACCGCGACCGCGTCGACGGCGCGATCCGGGTCCGCCAGGCCGTGGCGGGGAGAAGCTGGAGACCCTGGACCACGTCCAGCGCTCCCTGGACACCGACGACATCGTCGTCGCGGACGACTCCGGTGCCCAGGCCATCGCCGGTGTGATGGGCGGCCTCGACACCGAGATCGGCCTGGTCTCCACCAGCGTCCTGATCGAGGCCGCGCACTTCGACGCCATGAGCGTCGCGCGCGCCTCCCGTCGGCACCAGCTGTCCTCGGAGGCCTCCCGGCGCTTCGAGCGCGGCATCGACGCCGCCGCACAACTCGCCGCCGCCACCCGCGCCGTGGAGCTGCTGGCCGAGCTCGGCGGCGCCACCGTCGAGACCGCCTACACGGTCGTCGACGAGTCCACTCCGCGCGAGCCCATCGTCATCCGGGCCTCCCACGCGGCGAGCGTGGCGGGGGTCGACTACCCCGAGGGCACCAGCGAGCGGTGGCTGCGCGCCGTCGGCTGTGCCGTCGAGACGGACGGGGACCTGCTCCGGGTCACCCCGCCCACCTGGCGGCCCGACGTCACCGACCCCAACGACCTCGCTGAGGAGATCATCCGCTTCGAGGGGTACGAGAACATCCCCTCGATCCGGCCCAGCGGTTCCGGACGGGGCCTGACCTCCGGTCAGCGCCTGCGCCGCGCGGTCGGCCGTGTCCTGGCCGACACCGGATTCAACGAGGTGCTGTCCTACCCGTTCACCGCCGAGCGGGACCTCGACGGTCTCCAGCTGGCCGCCGACGACCCGCGCCGGGCCAGCCTGCGCCTGGCCAACCCGCTCAGCGAGGAGGAGCCGCTGCTGCGGACCACCCTCCTGCCCGGGCTGTTCAAGGCCCTCGCCCGCAACGTGGGCCGTGGGCTCACCGACGTCGCCCTGTTCGAGACGGGCCTGGTGTACCTGCCTGTTCCCGGTGCCACCCGCGCCCCGATCCTGCCGGTGGACCGCGGCCCCGGCGCGGAGGAGCTCGCGCTCATCGACGCGGCCCTGCCCGAGCAGCCGCGCCGCGTGGGCGTGGTCGTGACCGGCGCCGCCGAGCGTGCGGGCTGGTGGGGCGAGGGGCGCGCGGCCACCTGGGCCGACGCGGTCCAGGCCGCCCGGGACGTCGCCCGGGTCGCCGGGGTGGACCTGGAGGTCGAGGCGGACACCCGTGCTCCGTGGCACCCCGGTCGCTGCGCCGCACTGTACGTGGGGGTGGAGGGCGAGCGCGTGCTCGTCGGCCACGCCGGCGAACTGCACCCGAGGGTCGTCAAGGCGTTCGGACTGCCGGAGCGCACCGCCGCGGCGGAGATCGACCTCGACGCTGTCGAGCGGGCCCGCTCCGACGCGCCCGCGCCGACGGTGTCGACCTACCCGGTGGCCACCCAGGACGTGGCCCTGGTCGTCGACGCCTCGGTGCCGGTCGGCCGGATCAGTGAGGCGCTGGCCGAGGGGGCCGGCCCCCTCCTGGAGAGTGTGCGGCTGTTCGACGTCTACACCGGCGAGCAGGTCGGTGAGGGGCGTAAGTCCGTGGCCTTCGCGCTGCGGTTCCGGGCCGAGGACCGGACGCTGACGGCCGAGGAGGCGGGCGCCGCGCGCGACGCCGCCGTCGCCCTGGCCACCGAGCGGACCGGCGCGGTCCTGCGCGGCTGATCCCGGTCGGCACCCGCCCCTCCGGGGAGAGGGGCGCCGACACGGCGGGCGGGGCGGGTTCTCCCTTGTGAGGGGGACCCGCCCCGCCCTTCGGCGTTCTCGCTGTGAGAGGCAGTCGGACCCCGCTCAGACGGAATGCGAGAAGACCCCCTCCGTTGTGAAACATGCAGAGTGAGAGTTCGGATTTCAAGAAAATTGGAGGGGTGTCTTTCCAGCGTAGTAAGGGTTTTAGTGCGAGGCGGCGGGGGTAGCCGGAATGAAGTTTGGGTTTCGGGGCATGAAAGCTCGTTTTGGCTCTTGCTGTGGAGCGGCTTGAGAACTTAGCCTGCGAGTACCTGCCACGACCTGGGCGCCCAGGGAGGGGTCAGATCCGTTTTCCGCTGCGCGTTCTCGCGCATGTCACGGCTCGGAGGTCGCCATATGACCGAAACGGTTGTCTCGTCCGCGCTCGCTCCCAAGGAACACCGGGAGCCCAGCCGCCTCTGGCACACCTTCTGTGATATGAACACCGTGGCCAAGGGCCCGGAGTTCGTCGTGGCCCGCGCCGAGGGCGTGTGGCTCTGGGACCAGTTCGGTGACCGGTACCTGGACGGTACCGCCAGCCTCTGGTACTCCAACGTCGGGCACGGTCGCGCGGAGATCGCGGACGCGGTCCACCGACAGATGAGCACCCTGGACGCCTACACCGTCTACGGGGACTTCGCCAACGTACCCGCGATGGAGCTGAGCGAGCGACTCGCCGCCCACGCCCCGGTCGACGACCCGCGCGTCATCCTCACCTGCGGGGAGGGGAGTCGATCGACACCGCCGCCAAGCTGGCGCGGGCCTACTGGGTCACGCAGGGCCAGCCGGAGCGGCAGCACCTGATCAGCCGGACCGGGGGTACCACGGCCTCAACGGGTTCGGTACGAGCATGATCGGGATGGAACGCTTCCGTTCCGGCTACGGGAAGCTCATCGAGGACACCTCGGTGGTCCCGCACGACTCCGCCGCGGCCCTGGAGGCCGAGATCCTGCGGGTCGGGGCCGACCGCGTCGCCGCCTTCTTCGCGGAGCCGGTGATCGGCGCGGGCGGTGTCTTCCTGCCGCCGGAGCACTACTTCGCGGACGTGGCGCGGATCTGTCAGAAGTACGGTGTCCTCTTCGTCGTGGACAGCGTGATCTGCGGCTTCGCCCGTCTGGGGAACTGGTTCGGGATCGAGCGGTTCGGGGTCAGCCCGGACATGATCGTCTTCGCCAAGGGCGTCTCCAGCGGGTACCTGCCGCTGGGCGGGGTCGTGGTCAACGGTCGCGTGGCCGACCCCTTCTGGAACCAGGAGGGCAACCCGTTCCTGCACGGCACCACCTACGCGGGCCACCCGTCCGCGTGCGCCGCGGCCATGGCCAACCTGGACATCCTGGAGCGCGAGGACCTGTTCACGGTCTCCCGCGAGGTGGAGACCCACCTGGACTCCGCGCTGCGCGGGCTGGCCGACCACCCGCTGGTGGCCGAGGTCCGTTCCGGGGTCGGGGTGATGGGCGCGGTGGAGCTCACCGAGGAGGCGCTGACCGAGCGTGGGATCACCACGGCGGAGGTCTTCTCGGAGGCCCGCGCGCGCGGCGTCATCGTCCGTCCGATTCCGAAGGCACTGCTGGTCTCGCCGCCCCTGATCATCACCTGGGAGCAGGTCGAGCACCTGACGTCCACCCTGTACGGGGCCCTGGACGCCGTCATGGACCGACACTGACGAGGGGGAGCCCGGGGTCTCCGGGCTCCCCGTGAAAGGACCCCACGGCAGGACGCGTAGAGCCCACCGGTGCACGGCGCCGGTGGGTTGATTATTTTCCTAGGAAACCTCTGTCGAGTACTGGTATCGTACGGTAATATTTACTGGGAAGATACTTCTTCGGGGTGCGTAGGGTCGACGTCCCCGGTCGCACGGCAGGGGGCAGACCATGACGGCACAGGGAGACGCCACGGCGGAGCGGGACGGCGGGGAGGTCGCCGAACCGCTGGAGGCCGGGCCCAGCGGCGACGATCTGATCACGGCCTGGGGGCTGGTGCACGAGGCGATGAGCACGATCCAGCCGCGCCTGCTGCACGGGATCACCCCGGACGGCAGGGACATGGCGGGTCCGTGGTTCGAGGTCCTCATCCGCCTCCAGCGCACACCCGGTCACCAGCTGCCGATGAGTCGTCTGGCGCGCGAGGTCAGCCTCAGCACGGGCGGGTTCACCAAGCTGGCGGACCGCCTGGAGAAGGAGGGCTACCTGGAACGACACAACTGCGCCAGTGACCGGCGCGTCGTCTACGCCACCCTCACCGAGAAGGGTCTGGAGTTCATCGTCGCGACGCGCGTGCGGCACGTCGAGCGTCTCCGGGAGCACGTGCTCGCGCCGCTGGGGGAGGCGGGGGTTAGACAACTCGCCGCCATCGCGCGTACGCTCCGTGACAGCGCTCGCGACTGAGGCGAACCCCGAACGGCGACTCTACGTAGTCGAATCCCCACTCTCGCGGGGTGTCGATCCACGTGAATGTGCCGAAAACATCCCATGCGCCTTCGTTCCCATGTAGGTTGGCCAGAGTTCGGGGGCCCATGCGGGGTGGGTCGGGAGCACTGAGGTTCCGGGGGAACGAATGAGGCTGTTCACCACTGCTGCCCAGATGAGGCCCATTCCCCGGTCCTCTCGCTTCGCCAACGGTGGCGTCTCCTTCTGGTTCCGCGAGGACGGTCTGCCCGAACGGAGATCCCCCTCCCCGGTGACGCCGACTACGACGTCTGCGTGGTCGGGGCCGGGTACACCGGTCTCTGGGCCGCTTACTACCTCAAGAAGGACCAGCCTGACCTGCGCGTCTGCGTCGTCGAGCGGGAGTTCGCCGGGTTCGGGGCGTCGGGGCGTAACGGAGGGTGGTTGTCCGCGGAGTTCTCCGGTTCCCAGGAGGACTACGCACGGTCACATGGCAAGCCCGCCATGATCGCGCTCCAGCGTGCCCTGATGAACACGGTGGACGAGGTGGTCGCGGTCACCGAGGCCGAGGGGATCGAGGCCGACGTCGTCAAGGGCGGCATGCGCCTGGTCGCCAGCAACGCGGCCCAGCACGAACGTCTCCGGGCCCACATCGACCACCTCCAGGACTGGGGCTACTGGCCCGACGACATCCACATGGTCGACCCGGACCACGCGCCCCCGATCACGGTGGACGGCGCGGTCGCCGCGGCCTACTCGCGGCACGCCGCCCGTGTCCACCCGGCCAAGCTGGTCACCGGTCTGGCCCGCGTGGTCGAGGCGCTGGGCGTCGAGATCTTCGAGGACACCCCGGTGACGGAGATCCGGCCCCGTGAGGGGTCCGAGCGTCCGTCCGTGGTCACCGAGCACGGCACCGTCCGCGCCGACCACGTGCTGCGGGCCACCGAGGGCTTCACCTCCACCCTGCGCGGGCAGCGCCGCCGGTGGCGTCCCATGTACTCCTCGATGATCGTCACCGAGCCGATCGCCGCGGAGCTGTGGGACGACATCGGATGGGAGGGCCGTGAGCTCCTGCGGGATTCCGCCCACTCCTACGTCTATGCCCAGCGCACCGCCGACGACCGCATCGCCATCGGCGGCCGGGGCGCCCCGCACCGCCTCGGCGCCTCCGAGGACAACGAGGGGGCCACCGCGCCCCAGGCCATCGCCGAACTGTGGCGCTCCTTGACCGGGATGTTCCCCGGTGTCGCGGACGCCCCGATCGAGCACGCCTGGTCGGGCGTGCTCGGGGTGCCCCGGGACTGGTCACCGACGGTGAACCTGGACACCGCGTCCGGTCTGGGCTGGGCGGGCGGCTACTCCACCAGCGGCGTCTCCACCAGCAACCTCGCGGGTCGCACCCTGCGCGACCTGGTCCTGGGGCGCAGCAGCGACCTCACCCGCCTGCCGTGGGTCGGGCACGAGGTGCGCGGCTGGGAACCCGAGCCGCTGCGCTGGATGGGGACCCAGGTCGTGCGCGGTCTCTACCGGACGGCCGACCGCCGCGAGTCCCGGACCGAGGGCAAGGGCCACACCTCCCGCCTGGCCGACCTCGCCACGCGCATGCCCGGGAACTGACCCGCCGTCCCCCGGCCGGGTCGCCGCTCGACCCGCCATACCCTCCCCGCGCACCCCCGCTTCGACCGCCGTCAGTTGCATAAAATTACACTGGCATGCATGATGGTTCAGTCCAAGCGAGTCAGAGAGGGTCTCACCATGGGATACACAGCGGCCATCGCCGGAGCCAGCGGCTACGCCGGGGGCGAGCTGCTGCGTCTGCTCCTGGGACACCCCGACATCGAGATCGGCGCCCTGACCGCGGGCAGCAACGCCGGGACCCCCTGATCCAGCACCAGCCCCACCTGCTTCCGCTGGCCGACCGCACCCTCGTGCCCACCAGGGTCGAGGAACTGCGCGGCCACGACGTCGTCTTCCTCGCCCTCCCGCACGGGCAGTCCGCCGACATCGCCCACCAGCTCGGTGACGACGTGCTGGTCGTGGACTGCGGTGCCGACTTCCGCCTGAACGACGCCGCCGCCTGGGAACGCTTCTACGGCACCCCGCACGCCGGGACCTGGCCCTACGGCCTCCCCGAACTCCCCGGCCAGCGCGACCGCCTCACCGGCGCCCGCCGGATCGCCGTCCCTGGCTGCCACGTCACCGTCGCCACCCTCGGCCTCTTCCCCGGCCTGGCCCAGCAGCTCGTCGAGACCGACCTCACCGTCGTGGCCGTCACCGGCACCTCCGGCGCGGGCAAGGCGCCCAAGCCCAACCTGGTCAGCAGCGAGATCATGGGAGCCCTCAGCCCCTACGGGGTCGGCGGCACCCACCGGCACAACCCCGAGATCGTCCAGAACCTCACCGCCGTCACCGGCGAACCGGTCCGCCTCTCCTTCACCCCGGTCCTGGCACCGCTGCCGCGCGGCATCCTCGCCACCTGCACCGCGCCCCTCAAACCCGGGGTCACGGCCGACCAGGTGCGCGCCGCCTACGAGACCACCTACGCCGACGAACCCTTCGTCCACCTGCTCCCCGAGGGCACCTGGCCCAACACCGCCATGACCCTCGCCGCCAACACCACGCTCGTACAGGTCACCGTGGACCCCGACGCCGGTCGCATGGTCGTCGTCGCCGCCCTGGACAACCTCACCAAGGGCACCGCCGGCGGAGCGGTCCAGAGCACCAACCTCGCCCTCGGCCTGCCCGAGACCACCGGCCTCCCGCTCGCCGCGGTCGCGCCCTAGGGAGTGCCGACATGAGCGTCACCGCGCCCCAGGGCTTCCGCGCCGCCGGTGTGACCACCGGAACCGGCACCGACCACACCCGTGATCTGGCCGTCGTCGTCAACGACGGCCCCGCACGCGCGGCCGGAGCGGTCTTCACCGACCACCCCGAGCCCGCCGCCCCCGTCCTGTGGACCCGGCAGGTCGTCGCGGGCGGACGCGTCCGCGCCGTCGTCCTCCACTCCGGCGGGGCCAACGCCGCCACCGGACCGCTCGGCTTCCAGGCCGCCCACGCCCAGGCCGAGCACACCGCCGACCTCCTGGCCGACTCCGCCGCCGAGGTCGCGCTCTGCTCCGCCGGGGATGTCGGCACCGTACCGAGGACCGACCCCCTCAACACCGCCGTGGCGGACGCCCTCGCCCAGGCGGCCCGGGGCGGCGGGCTCGCCGCCGCCGACGCCGTCCGCACCGACGACACCGTCGCCAAGTTCGCCTTCCGACGCGGCGAGGGCGTCACCGTCGGCGGCATGGCCAAGGGCCCCGACGCCTCCGTCGGCTCCGCCCTGTGCGTCCTGACCACCGACGCCGCACTCACCCCCGAACAGTGCCAGCGCCTGGTCACCGACGCGACCGCCTCGGCTCTCGCCCCGCTGACCGGCACCAACGACACCGTCCTGCTGATGGCCAGCGGCGCGGCCCCGGTCACCCCGGACGAGCCGGCGGTCGCCCTCCTGCTCACCCGGGTCTGCGAGGAGCTCGCGGCCCAGATCGCGGCGGACACGCCCGCGTCCGTCACCTCCGAACCCGGATCCCCCCAGGACAGGCAGGCCCACCAGTGAACTCCGCGACACCCACCACGCAGGACCAGGCCCAGGCCATGGACAAGGCGGCGCACCTCATCGAGGCGCTGCCCTGGCTCTCCCGCTTCCACGGTCGCACGGTCGTGGTCAAGTACGGCGGCAACGCCATGATCAGCGAGGAGCTCCGGGTCCGCTTCGCGGAGTCCATCGTCTTCCTCTACTACGCGGGCCTGCGCCCCGTCGTCGTCCACGGCGGCGGACCCCAGATCAGCGCCATGCTGGACCGCTCCGGAGTGGAGTCCAGCTTCACCGCCGGGCTGCGGGTCACCACCGACGAGGCCATGGACATCGTCCGGATGGTCCTCACCGGGCAGGTCAACCGCGAGATCGTCGGGCTGGTCAACCAGCACGGCCCCTTTGCGGTCGGTATGTCCGGTGAGGACGCCAACCTCCTCTACGCCGAACGCAAGAGCGTGCAGGTGGACGGCGAGACCGTCGACATCGGCCGGGTTGGAGAGGTCAGCGAGGTCGACCCCGGAGCGGTCTCCGCGCTCATCGCGGACGGCCGCATCCCCGTGGTCTCCAGCGTCGCCCGAGCCGACGACGGCGGCGTCTACAACGTCAACGCCGACACCGCCGCCTCCGCGCTCGCCGTCGCCCTGGGAGCGAGCAAGCTCATCATGCTCACCGACGTCGAGGGCCTGTTCGCGGACTACCCGGCCAACACCGACCTCATCCGCCGCCTCAACGTGGACGAACTGCGCGCCCTCCTGCCCTCCCTCTCCGCGGGGATGCTCCCCAAGATGGAGGCCTGTCTGACGGCGGTCGAGGGCGGCGTGCCCCAGGCCCACATCATCGACGGTCGTGTGCCGCACTCCCTGCTCCTCGAGGTCTTCACCGACCTGGGCGTCGGCACGATGGTCGCCGACGAGGAGCTGGAGGCCGAACTCCTCTCCGGGAACGGCCACTACCCGCGCCCCTGGCGCCCCACCCACACCTCCGAACCGAACACGGGAGACCAAAAGTGACCAGCAGCGACCTGAGGGAGCGCTTCGCCGCCTCGCTCATGCCCAACTACGGCGTGCCGCCGGTGGCCCTGGCCCTCGGGCGCGGCTGCGAGGTCTACGACGCCGACGGCCGCCAGTACCTCGACCTCATCGCGGGCATCGCCGTGTCCAGCCTGGGTCACGGCCACCCCGCCCTGGTCAAGGCGGTCGCCCACCAGGCGGCCACCCTCGCCCACACCAGCAACCTCTTCGTGCACGAGCGCGAGGTCCAGCTGGCCGAGCGCCTGGTCGAGCTGGTCGGCGGCGACGCCAAGGTGTTCTTCGCCAACTCCGGAACCGAGGCCAACGAGGCCGCGCTCAAGCTGGTCAAGCGCGCCGCCGGATCCGGCCGCCACTACTTCGTGGCCGCCGCCAAGGGCTTCCACGGCCGCTCCGCCGGGGCCCTCGCCCTGACCGGCAAGGACTCCATCCGCGAGCCCTTCGGCCCCTACGGCACGGATGTGCGCTTCGTTCCCCACGGCGACATCGACGCCCTCACCGAGGCGGTCGACGAGCACTGCGTGGCCGTGTTCGTCGAACCCACCCAGGGGAGGCCGGAGTGGTCCCCGCCCCCGAGGGCTACCTCGCCGGGGTCCGCGCCCTGTGCGACCGCACCGGCGCCGCCTTCGTCCTGGACGAGATCCAGAGCGGCATCGGCCGCACCGGCCAGTGGTTCGCCCACCAGGAGGAGGGCGTCCGCCCCGACGTGCTCACCCTCGCCAAGGGCCTCGGCGGCGGGCTGCCCATCGGCGCCTGCGTCGGCTTCGGCCGCTTCGCGGACGCCTTCCAGAAGGGCGACCACGGCTCCACGTTCGGCGGGAACCCCGTGGCCTGCGCCGCCGCGCTGGCCGTCATCGACACCATCGAGACCGAGGGCCTGCTCGCCCACACCAAGGTGATGGGCGACCTGCTCGCCGAGCAGATCGAGGGCATCGACCACCCCCTCCTGTCCGGACAGCGCGGCAGCGGGCTCTGGCGCGCGCTCGTGCTCACCGGGCCGCACGCCGCGCACGTCCAGGAACAGGCGGCGGTCCGCGGCTTCCTGGTCAACGCGGTCGCGCCCGACGCGATCCGACTGGCCCCGCCCCTGGTGATCACCCCCGAGCAGATCGGTGTGTTCATCGAGGCCCTGCCCACCATCCTCGACGCCGCCGAAGCCGCCGCCACGAAGGAGCAGCAGTCATGACCCGCCACTTCCTGCGTGACGACGACCTCACGCCCGAGGAGCAGACCCGCGTCCTCGACCTGGCCGACGAGATGAAGCGGGACCGCTTCGCGTACCGTCCCCTGGCCGGGCCGCGCACCGTCGCCCTGCTCTTCGACAAGCCCTCGACCCGGACCCGGCTGTCCTTCTCCGTGGGCGTGGCCGACCTCGGCGGCAGCCCGCTGGTCCTGGACTCCGGCAGCACCCAGATGGGGCGCGGCGAACCGCTGGAGGACACCGCCCGCGTCCTGGAGCGCCAGGTCGCCGCCGTCGCCTGGCGCACCTTCTCCCAGGCCGACGTGGAGAACCTCGCCCGGCACATCGGCGTCCCGGTGATCAACGCGCTCACCGACGAGTTCCACCCCTGCCAGATCCTCGCCGACCTCCAGACGGTCCGCGAGGTCAAGGGCTTCCTGGCCGGGCTCACCCTCGCCTACCTCGGTGACGGCGCCAACAACATGTCCCACTCCTACCTCCTGGGCTGCGCCACCGCCGGGATGCACGTGCGGATCGGCGCCCCCGATGGGTTCCACCCGGACGAGGTCGTGCTGACCCGGGCCCGCGAGATCGCGGAGGGCACCGGCGGATCGGTCACCGTCACCACCGACGCCCGGGAGGCGGCCGAGGGCGCCGACGTGGTGGCCACCGACACCTGGGTTTCCATGGGACAGGAGGACGAGAAGGAGGACCGCGAGGCCCCCTTCCGCCCCTACATCGTCGACGAGGCGCTCATGGCCGCCGCCCGGCCCGAGGCCGTCGTGCTGCACTGCCTGCCCGCGTACCGGGGCAAGGAGATCACCGCCGGGGTCATCGACGGCCCCCAGAGCGTGGTCTGGGACGAGGCCGAGAACCGGCGCCACGTGCAGAAGGCCCTGCTCACCCACCTGCTGGAGAGCAGCGACGACCCCGAGTCCGAGCCCGAGACGCGATGAGCCACGACCCCAGCGGCCCGGCCCCCATGACCAAGGCCGCCCGGCACGCCCGCATCACGGACGTCCTCACCCGTGAGGACGTCCGCTCCCAGGGGAGCTGGCCAAGCGCCTCTCCGAGGCGGGGGTGCAGGTCACCCAGGCCACCCTCTCCCGGGACCTGGACGAACTGGGCGCGGTCAAACTCCGTACCGCCGACGGTCACCTGGCCTACGTTCTCCCGGGGAGGGCGGCGAACGCCTCCAGCGCACCCGCCCCGACACCCTCAGCCTCGAACAGGTCTCCGGGGCCCGCCTCACCCGGCTGGCCGAGGACCTGCTCGTCTCGGCCGAGGCCTCCGCCAACATGGTCATCGTGCGTACCCCGCCGGGGGCCGCGCAGTACCTCGCCTCGGCCATCGACCACACGGACTTCCACGCCATCCTGGGGACCATCGCCGGGGACGACACCATCCTGGTGATCTCCCGCGACCCGCGGGGCGGGGAGGACCTGGCCGCGGCGCTGCTGCGGCTGGCCGACCGCAGACCCTGACGGCACGCGCCGTCGCACCCCGGCTCCGGACGGCCCAGGCGCCGTCCCGCACCACCCGAAACGTCACGAAGGAGACCACGATGGCCGACCAGCCCGAGGCCCTGCGCCTGTGGGGCGGCCGCTTCGAGGGCGGACCGGACCAGGCCCTGGCCCGCCTCTCGCTCAGCACCCACTTCGACTGGCGCCTCGCCCGCCACGACATCGCCGGATCGCGGGCCCACGCCCGCGCCCTGCACCGCGCGGAGCTGCTCACCGCCGACGAACTCGACCGCATGATCGCGGGGCTGGACCGGCTGGAGGCCGACGTGGCCTCGGGGGACTTCACCCCCGTGCTGGAGGACGAGGACGTGCACACCGCGCTGGAGCGCGGGTTCATCGAGCGGGTCGGAGCCGAACTCGGCGGACGGCTGCGCGCCGGGCGCTCCCGCAACGACCAGATCGCCACCCTGGTCCGTATGTACCTGCGGGAGGAGGCCCGGTCCATCGCCGACCAGCTCCTCGACCTCGTACGCGCCCTCGCGGACCAGGCCGGGGCCCACCCCGACGCCGCCATGCCGGGCCGTACCCACCTCCAGCACGCCCAGCCCGTCCTGCTCGCCCACCAGCTGATGGCGCACGCCTGGCCGCTGGTCCGCGACGTCGAACGGCTCCGGGACTGGGACCGCCGCGCGGCCGTCTCCCCGTACGGTTCCGGTGCCCTGGCCGGGTCCTCCCTGGGCCTGGACCCGGAGGCGGTCGCTGACGAACTCGGCTTCCCGGCGTCCTCGGAGAACTCCATCGACGGCACCGCCGCCCGCGACGTCGTCGCGGAGTTCGCCTTCGTCACCGCCATGATCGGCGTGGACCTGTCCCGGCTCTCGGAGGAGGTCATCCTGTGGGCGACGAAGGAGTTCTCCTTCATCACCCTCGACGACGCCTTCTCCACCGGCTCCTCGATCATGCCGCAGAAGAAGAACCCCGACGTGGCCGAACTCGCCCGGGGCAAGGCCGGCCGACTGGTCGGTGACCTCACCGGCCTGCTCACCACCCTCAAGGGGCTCCCGCTCGCCTACAACCGGGACCTCCAGGAGGACAAGGAACCGGTCTTCGACGCCGTGGACAGCCTGCACCTGCTGCTGCCCGCCATGACCGGCATGGTCGCCACGCTCACCTTCCACACCGACCGGATGGCCGAACTGGCCCCGCAGGGATTCTCCCTGGCCACGGACATCGCGGAGTGGCTGGTCCGTGAGCGCGTCCCCTTCCGTGACGCCCACGAGATCGCGGGTACCTGCGTTCGGGTGTGCGAGGAGCGCGGGATCGACCTGCCCGAGCTCACCGACGCCGACTTCGCGGAGATCTCCGAGCACCTGACCCCGGGCGTGCGCGAGGTCCTCACCGTCGCGGGCTCCCTGGCCTCCCGCGCGGGCCGGGGCGGGACCGCCCCCGTCCGCGTGGCGGAGCAGCTCGACCGGCTCCGCGCCGACGTCGAGGAGCACCGCAAGGCCTTCACGGCCTAGATCGTTGGTGTGCAATGTGTGCCCCGGTCAGTGGTCGTAGGTGATCCACGACCCCTGACCGGGGCGCCGATCCGCCAGTGGTGCCGGATCACCGGGTTCATCGCCGGACGCGTTGGCACATCTCGGACCGGAGCGGTCCCCACCGGTGCGGCCCGGCGGTGTCGCGGCCCCGTCGGCCTTCCGCCGGACGGGCCGGATCAGTCCGAGCGGCGGGCGGCCCAGACGGAGCGCACGGTACGCACCGTCAGGTCGTCCCGGTGCGCGACCCCGCCCGGGTCCCCGCTGTCCAGCAGCCGGTCGAGCGCGGCCAGGTCCTCGGGCACCAGCGCGTCGACCACGCTCTCCCTCAGGCGGCGGAGGCTGGTGAGCGCGTACTCCACGACCACCGGGTCTCCGGAGCCCTCCAGCTCCGCCGTCAGGGTGCGTTCACCCTCGACACGGAACCCGTTGGCGGTCAGCTTCTCCGCCCAGTCCGCGCCCCGGTGCGGCACGTGACCGGTGTGCCACCGGTCGCTCACCGCGTGCAGGGCCTCCTCCAGCCCCGGTCGTTCCGCCGGGGCGTCCTCGGGCAGGAACCGAGGGAAGCCCGAGAGCTCGACCAGGGCGAGCAGCCCTCCGGGAGCGAGCAGGTCGCGGGTCCGGCGCAGGGCGAGGTCGGGGTCGGCCATGTGGTGCAGGGAGGCCGAGGCCCACACCAGGTCCGGTGAACCGAGGTCGGGCCAGTCGGCCTGGTCGAGGTCGGCCAGGAGCGTGCGCACGCGGTCGGCCACCCCGGCCTCCCGGGCCTTCGCCCGCAGCCGGTCGAGGTGCTCGGCCGAGGAATCGACGGCGGTCACGCGCGCCTCCGGGAAGCGGGCGAGGAGCGGGAGGGTTCCGGCCCCGGTTCCGGCCCCCAGGTCGACGATCTCGCGCGGGTCTCCCACCAGGGGCAGCCAGGCGATGACGTCGTCGGTCAGCGGGGCCGTCACCCGTGCGTCGAGGTCGAGGATCAGGGCCTGGTCGTGCGCGCCGCGCTCGTGCGCGTGTTCCGTGGTGTGGCCGTGCCGGTCGTGTGCCGAGTGGTGTCCGTGCTGCTTGTGAGAGTGCGTCATGCGGCCAGGCTAGGCCGACCTTGCGTCAGTGGCAGCACTTCTTTCGCCAAAGGCAAGAGAGTCTCCTCGGGGGTGCCGAACGCGCAAGTCCGTCCGCAGTCCGTCCGCCCAGGTTCAGGAGGGTGAGGTCTCGGCGCCGCCCCGCTGGTGGCCCCGGCGCGCGTCGCGGTCGAAGATCCCGAGGATCTCGCACGGACCACCCTCGGCCCCGATCGCGTGCGGAAGCATGGTCGGGAACTCGGCCGCCTGGTTCGTTTCGATCCGGATGCGCCGGTCGCCCAGGAGGAGCACCGCGGTTCCGGACAGCACGACCAGCCATTCCCGCCCCGGGTGCGCCCGCATCCGCGAGGGCTGGTCCGGCGGGGGTCGGTCAGCCTCTGCCGCATGACGGTCATGCCGGGGTCGGCCCGCACCGGCCACCGGAGCGTTCCGTGGGCACCGTCCACCATCGGGCTGGAGACGACGTCGTCGGTGGCGCTCTCCACCAGTTGGTCCAGGGTGGTGTCCAACGCCCGGGCCAGGGTCACCAGGCTGTCCAGGGCCAGCCGCCGCTGCCCGTTCTCGATCCGGCTCAGGGTGGACTGGCTCAGCCGGGCCCGAGCGGCCAGCTCCTCCAGCGACCACCCCTGCGCCACCCGGAGGGCGCGGATGCGTCCCCGCACCAGGCGGTCCAGGTCTCGGTCCTCTTGCGTCATGGGCAGCAGCCTATGTCCTCGACGCATGGAACGCGGCGAGGTCGGACTTAAGCCCCCATCGTCTGACATGCGTGTACACACCACCCCAAGGGCGCGCGACGTGCCCGTGCCCGCGAGCGAATCCAATCTCCGATTCCCCACGCGCCCGGGGGAAGAGTGCGGTAGCGTCCTGAGTCTGCGGACACCGCACGTGTTTCCATCTGCGCGTACCGTGACGACCCGTGCGGGGACCGGCACGCACCAGGCGTGGTCTCCGGTGCCCGCGTCGAGTCCGTGGGAGGAGCGCAGTGGGTCAGCCAGTGAGCACGGGTCGCGGGCCCAGGTCCGGTAGCGGGCCAGGAATCAGAACACAGCTCAACCGGATCGTGCTGATCCCCAGTATCACCTTTCTCGCGCTGTTCATCCTGCTCAGCACGGCCACCCTCGCGCAGGCGCTGTCACTGCACCACTCCGTCACCGACGGCCGTGCGAGGGCCGACCTCGCCGGGGCGCTCACCGCACTCCAGGACGAACGCCGACTCAGCGTCGACTTCGTCACCGACCCCGGAGGCGAGACCCGTCAGGCGCTCGTCGAGGCCGCGCGAACGACCGACGAGACCCTCGCCCAGCTCCGCCAGGTACGCGAGACGCTGGAGGGCGAAGGAGACGAGCCCGAGGCGCTGGCCCTGGCGTTCTTCGGCTCCCTCGAGGACGTGCAGGCGCTGCGTACCGACAACCTCGCCGACCCCGGCGCGGTGGCCGACGTCCTGGACACCTACACCGGCGCCGTCGAGCAGGGCATCCGGCTCTACTCGACCACCGTCCAGGGCCTCGACGACGGGCTCGTCTCCGACGCCGCCTCCGAGGCCGACAACCTCCTGTGGGCCCAGGAGAGCTTCGGCCACGCCGACGCCGTCATCACCGCCGTGCTCGCCGAGAACGACCTCACCCGCTCGCACCAGGCCGAGATCGCCTCCCTCACGGGGGACACGCGCCGCAGGCTGAGCGCGGAGGAACCCCCGACGAGCTCTCCGAGGGGCAGGGGCCCGTCGCCCGGGCCGAGACCGGCACGGACACCGCGGAGGCCGCCGAGGAGGACCAGGCCGCCAGCGTCGAGCGGATCACCCGCGGCGCCGCGTGGGCGCGGGCCATGGGGGTGGCCGACACCCTCGTCCAGCACGAGGCACCGGTGGAGGTCGACCCCATCACCGGGGAGCTCCACCGCGACCACGCCCCGCCCGCCGGCCTCGGCGCCTGGCGCGAGGCCGCCGACGAGGTCAACGCCGGGCTGACGGAGGTCACCACGGACAGGGTGGACAGCGTGGTGACCTCCACCGAGGAGGCCAGCTCGTGGATGTTCACGATGGCCCTCGGCGGCGGCATCACCTCGTTGTTCGCGGGAACGGTCGCCTACGGGGTGGCCGCAAGCTCCGCCAGCCGACTCACCTACCGACTGGCCAGGCTCCGCGCGGAGACGCTCGGGATCGCCCGCAGCGACCTCCCCGAATCGTGCGCCGCCTGGAAGCGGGCGAGAGCGTGGACCTCGACACCGAGATGAAGCAGCTCGACCACGGCACCGACGAGGTCGGCCAGGTGGCGGACGCCTTCAACATCGCCCAGCGCACCGCTGTCGGCGCCGCCGTCAAGCAGTCCGACATCCGGGCGGGCGTCAGCCGGGTCTTCCTCGGCATCGCCCACCGCAACCAGTCCCTGGTGCAGCGCCAGCTCCAGCTCCTGGACCGGGTGGAGCGCGAGGAGGAGGACCCGGACCTGCTGGAGAGCCTCTTCCAGCTCGACCACCTCGCGACCCGGGGCCGCCGTCACGCCGAGAACCTCATCATCCTCGGCGGCGCCCAGCCCGGACGGCGCTGGCGCCACCCCGTCCCCCTCGTGGACATCCTGCGCGGCGCCATCTCCGAGACGGACGAGTACGCCCGCGTCGAACTCACCTCCGTGCCGGACCTGTCCCTGGTGGGAGCGGTCGTCGCCGACGTCATCCACCTGCTGGCCGAGCTGGTCGAGAACGCGACCGCCTACTCGCCACCCCACACGAACGTCACCATCGCCACCGACAACGTCCCCAAGGGCGTGGTGATCGAGATCGAGGACCGGGGCCTGGGGATGACGGAGGAGGTCCTGGACGAGAACAACGCCACGCTCGCGGAGGCACCCGAGTTCGACGTCATGACCCCCGGGACGGACGGCCGCCTCGGCCTGTTCGTCGTGGCCAGGCTCGCGCTCAAGCACGAGATCGGGGTGCAGCTGCGGCACTCGCCCTACGGAGGCACCCGCGCCGTGGTGCTCGTGCCCAGCGCCCTGGTGGTCTCCAGCGGCGGTGCGCCGGTGGAGCGGCCCCGAGCGGCGGTGCTCGCCCGCTCCGGATCGGTCCGCTCGGAACCCCACGCGGGTACCGAGCACGACGACCCCGCCGACCTGCTGGCGGCCGAGGCGGGCCCCCGGCACGCCCGCCCGGTCCTGCGGTCGGTCCCCGAACACGACGACCGGCCCGCGGACGAGACGGGCGACCACGTTCCCCACGGGCCGCTGCTGCGCCAGGTGCCGGACCTGACACCCGAACCCGAGCCGACCCCCGAGCCCGCGCACGGGCCCGGCGAGGAGCCCGGCCCCACGGGCCACGCGCCCCTGCCCCGAAGAGGAGGAGACGAGACGACGATCGGGACCAGACCGGACCGGGCCGGACTGCCACGGCGCAGGCGCCAGGCCAACCTCGCACCCCAGCTCCGCGACGACCCCTCGACCGGCGCGGATCCGTACGACACCGAACCGGTGTCGCAACGCAGCCCCGAACAGGCACGCCGCATGATGGACGCCTTCAGCGCCGGAACCCGACGCGGTCGAGCCGAGGAGATCGGCCACGAAGGGCTCGGGCACAGCAGTGATGACCAGGTCGGTGCAGGCGCCGACGACCACACAGGAGAGAGCGACTGAGATGGTGGGCATGAGCAAGGCCGCGGACAACCTGGACTGGCTCCTGGACGACCTGGTCGACCGTGTCGTGGGAGCCAGCCACGCGATCGT
This sequence comes from Nocardiopsis eucommiae, assembly GCA_018388625.1. Lineage (GTDB taxonomy): Bacteria > Actinomycetota > Actinomycetes > Streptosporangiales > Streptosporangiaceae > Nocardiopsis > Nocardiopsis eucommiae. The sequence goes on from CP074402.1 coordinate 2,069,256, forward strand.
GCTGTCGGCCGACGGACTGCTGCTCGGACGCTCCCGGGGACTGATCTCGGACGACGCCGAGCATCTTTCCGCGGTGGCCTCCGCGTTCCAGAGCCTGGCCCGGGGCACCGGGCGCCACTTCGGCGGCGGGGACGTCCGTCAGACCGTGGTGGAGATGGAGCACTCGTACCTGTTCGTCACCGCGGCGGGCACCGGGGCCTGTCTGGCCGTCCTGGCGACCGAGGACGCCGACGTCGGACTGGTCGCCTACGAGATGAACCTCCGGGTCAAGAGGGTGGGTCAGTTCCTCACCGCGCCGCCACGACGGCCGGGCCACCTCACGGCCATGGGAGGCGGGAGCTCGTGAGCACCCCTGGTGAACAACGCGGCGGCTCGCTGTCGAGCGTGCCGCCCGTGAGGGAGGGGAGGGCGTGGGCGGTCCCACGCGGCGCGCACACCCCACCTGGCACCGTGGTCGGGGCCACCCCACCTCCGAGGGTCCCGCCGCCGGGATCACGCCGGGGACGCCCCTGCCGGGCCGCTGGTCCGTCCCTACACGATGACCCGGGGACGGACCCGACCGGGCAGCGCGGGACGCGGACTGGACCTGATCACGATCGTGATGGCGGCCCCCGACCGTGAGGACCGTGCCCGGGACCCCGAGCTCCAGGCGATCCTGACCCTGTGCCGCAGGCCCATTTCGGTCGCGGAGATCTCCGCGCGCCTGGACATCCCCCTGACCGTGGTCAAGGTGCTCCTCGGAGACCTGGTGGCCGAGGGGGACGTCCACACGCGGGCAGCGATGCCCGTGGCCCAGCTTCCCGAGAAGAAAGTACTTCAGGCGGTACTCGATGGCATCCGCAGACTCTGAGAACCGACCGGGAGCGCAGGAGGCGCGTGAGGCGCCGGAGGCGATACCCCAAGCGGTCAAGATCATCATCGCCGGAGGGTTCGGCGCGGGAAAGACGACGATGGTGGCCTCCGTCAGCGAGATCACCCCGCTCAGTACCGAGGAGGTGATGACCGAGGCCAGCCAGGGGGTCGACGACCTCGGGGAGTGGAGAACAAGACCACCACGACGGTCGCCCTGGACTTCGGTCGTATCACCATCAACGAGGACATCGTGCTGTACCTGTTCGGTACACCGGGGCAGGACCGCTTCTGGTTCATGTGGGACGAGCTGGTGGAGGGCGCCCTGGGTGCCGTGGTGCTGGCCGACACGCGTCGGCTGGACACCTGCTTCCACGCGGTGGACTTCTTCGAGCGCCGGGGCGTGCCGTTCGTGGTCGCGGTCAACCAGTTCGACGGTGCGGCGCACTACGAGGCGGAGGAGGTACGGGAGGCGTTGGACATACCGGCGGAGGTGCCGCTGCTGATGGCGGACGCCAGGGAGCGCGAGTCGTCCAAGGAGGTCCTCGTCCAGCTGGTGACCCACGTCATCAACGGTCGTCGTCCGGTACTCAGCGGTTGAGCGGGCGACCCCGCCAGTCGGAGCCGGGTCGGTCCGTTGTACGTTCAGGAGAAACGCCCGTGAATGTGGTGTTGAACGCTACAATGTCGCGGCAGTGACCACCCGCTTTGACAGCGCGCCCCATCCACTTCTCGTCTGAATCCTGGTATGCGAAACTCTGACCGACTTCCCCCACGCGAACTGCCCAAGCGGCGTTCCGGACGCCACCGCAACCCGCTGTCCTTCGACAACTGGTTCGGTACCCCCACCCTGATCATGGCGGTCCCGGGCACGGCCGAACAGGCCAGGGACGCCGACGGTGAGTTGATCGGTGCCCGAATGGCCGATCTCGTCCGGGCCTACCGCCCCGAGGTGACGATCAGGTTCGGGCACACCGAGGGCCACGAACTGGGTATCGGTGAGGCTCTGGCCGACCTGGAGGAGTCCGAGGGCCGACCGCTCGCCGGTGTCGTCGTCCCCCTGGTCACGGCGCCGCACGGGGGCACCAACGCCGCGATCGAGGCGGCCGTGGCCCACACCCGCGCGGACGTCCGCGTCACCGAGGGGCTGGGCCCGCACCCCATGCTGGCCGAGGTGCTGCACCTGCGACTGGCCGAGGCCGGGTTCGTGCGCGCCGACCGTATGCGCCTGATCAGTGTGACCGCCCGCAACACCACCATGGCCGACGGCGTCGTCGTCGGGGCCGTCGGGGGTGAGGGGGCCGTGGGAGCCGCCGGCGTCACCGCCGTCCTGCTCGCGGCCCGGCTCGGGCTGACGGTGCTCCCGGCGGACCTGGAGAACGAGGCCTCGATCGAGCAGGTCGTGGCCCAGCTGCGCCAGGGCGGCTGCCAGCGCCCGGTCATCGCGCCGAGCGCCCTGGGGCCGGAGGTTCCGCCCCGGTACCTGGCCGACCTCGCCGAGCGCCACGGCGCCCGGCCCGGCGCTCCCCTGGGGGCGGACAGCCTCCTGGGCAAGATCGCCGCGCTGCGCTACGCCGAGGTGCTCAACTCGCTCGGTGTGGAGCAGCCGCCCACCGCCGAGGAGCTGCCCGCCCCGGTGGGTTCCCGACACCGTCCCGAGTCCTGACTCCGCGACACGCCCCGCCAGGACCCCGTCGAACAGGGCCGCCCGGACCACCGGGCGGCCCTGTTCGCGTTGATCGGGGGTGACCTGCCCCTTCACGTCGGATTCGCCCCTCCTCCACGCGCGCGCCGCGACCGTCCCCACAAGCTCGTATAACTAGTCGTGATTGTTTGACAACGTACGGCAATGATTTTTCGATAGCCTCGGCAGGACCGAAAGCCGCCGCGGCACCTCCCCAGGACGCCCCGGCACCCGCACGGGCTGGAGGGGCCATGCGAAGAACACACGCGTCCACCCGGACGATCCGCGGGCAGCTCAACCGGATCGTGCTCATCCCGAGCCTGTGCTTCCTCGCGCTCTGGCTCATCGTGGCCACGCTCGGCACGGCTCAGGCCGCGCAGCTGATGAGCGCCGTGAGCCAGGCCAGGGAGGGCACGGAGATCCTGTCCCGGGCCGCGACCGAGCTGCGCGCCGAACGCCGACTGACCATGGTCCACCTGGGAGTCCAGGACGGCGGAGGGGAGGCGACCCACCAGGACGACCTGGAGGAACAGCGCGACACCACCGACGGTGCCCTGACCGAGGCCGTGGCCTTGGCCGAGAGGCTGGAGGACGGCAGGGACGTCGAGGTGAACCGCAACTCCGCCCTGGTGACCGGTGCCCCCGACCGCCTGGAGGCCCTGCGCTCCACGGTCGACGCCCGCACCGCCAACCGGGGGGAGGCCCTCAGCGGCTACGGCGACCTCCTGGGGACCCTCACCGACACCGTCATCGCGCTGCTGCACACCACCGACGGCGGGGAGAACCTCACCGACGCCGTCCTCACCAGGGAGCTCCTGGCCGCGCGGGAGGAGTACGCGACCGCCGACGCCCTCCTCGCGGGGGTCATCGCGGCGGAGCGGATGACCTACGAGGAGACGGCGCACTTCACCTTCCTCACCGCCTCCTACCGCTCCACCCTCCACACCGTCAGCCACGCCATGCACCCCAGCATCCGCGCGGCCCACGAGGCCCTGGTCCAGGATGACGTGTGGACCAGGGCGGAGGGGTTCAGCCGCAGGGTCGTCACCCGTCCGCCGGTCGCCCAGAACGACGACGCCCTCCCCGGCCAGGAGCCCCTCACCGAGTGGAACTCCGCCATCGACATCGAGGCCAACGACTGGGACACCTCCTCGGCCGTCGCCGCCGGTTCCCTGGACGACATCTCCCGGTCCCAGATCGAACGCACCGTGGACCTGGCCTGGAGCGCCGCCCTGCTCAGGGTCACCCTGGGCGTCGCCGCCGCGGCCGTCACCCTCCTCGGCGGGGTGGTGGCCATCGCGCTCGTGGGCCGCTCCTCGCGCCGTCTCACCGAACGCCTGACCTGCCTGCGCGAACAGATCCTGGACCGGGACGCCGACCTGCCGGAGATCATCGAGCGGGCCCAGCGCGGCGACAAGGTCGACGTGGTGGACGAGCTCCCGGCCCTGGACGAGGAGGGAGACGACGAGATCGGCCAGGTGGCGGACGCCTTCGACAGCGCCCAGATCACCGCGGTGGAGGCCGCCGTCCGCCAGGCGGAGATCCGACGGGGCGCCAACCGGGCCTTCCTGGGGATCGCCTTCCGCAACCAGACCCTGGTCCAACGCCAACTGCGCCTGCTCGACGAGATCGAGTACAGGGAACAGGACCCCGAGGCGCTGCGTCGGCTCTTCCGCCTGGACCACCTGGCCACCCGTGCCCGGCGCTACGCGGACAACCTCATCATCCTGGGCGGCGGCCAGTCCGCCCGCCGGTGGCGTCAGCCGCGCCCCCTCGTGGACGTGCTGCGCGCCTCCATCGCGGAGACCGAGGACTTCGAACGCGTGCGGCTCACGTCCGCGCCCCGGGTGCTCATGCACGGCCAGGTCGTGGCGGACGTCGTGCACCTCCTGGCCGAGCTGGTGGAGAACGCGACCCAGTTCTCGCCCGCCGGGACCACCGTGGACGTCGGGTGCTCCCCGGTCGGGGGCGGTCTGATCGTGGAGATCGAGGACCGCGGGCTGGGCATGTCCGAGCAGGGCTACGCGGCGGCAGAGCGCACGCTCACCCGGCCGCCGGAGTTCGACGTCATGGCCCTGCCCGACGACCCGCGTCTGGGTCTGTTCGTCGTGGCCCGCCTGGCCGAACGGCACGGCATCCGCGTGTGGCTGCACCCCTCGCCCTACGGCGGTACCCTGGCGACCGCGCTCATCCCGGACAGCCTGCTGGAGCCCGTGGACAACCCGGTCCCGGTCACGGGTTCCCCGGCCGGGGTCCCGGCCTTCCCCGGCGCGCTCGGTCACCTGGCGCACCAGGGGCCGACCCAACAGACGGGACCTCAGGGGCCGTTCGGCCAGTCCGGGCCGCAGGGGTCCCCGGCCACCACGACCGGGCCCCCGCACCGGGCCCCAGGCGGGGACCGGCCCTCAGGCGCACTCCGGCCCCCAGCCGCAGGTCCACTCAGGTCCCCAGCCCCAGGCGGTGCCCCGGCCGCCCAGCGGCGAGCAGTACCGGGTCGGCGCCTCGGAGCCCCGGAGGCCCTACGGCGCCTCCGGGGGACGGCTCCCGCACCGCCGGTCGGCGCAGCGCGACCGAGGCGGCTCCACCGGGCCGTCCCTGCGCCTCGACTCCGGGGAGCAGGAGCCCCTCGACCCCGCGCCGTCCGACGTCTCGCCCTTCACGACACCACCAGGAGGACACAGTGAGCGCTGAGGGCCGCCACGCCCGTCGCCTGACGGAGCGTGGCGCGGCCGACCGCACCGACGGGAACGGCCCCAGACCCGCCGACGAGGGAGAGGACGCGGAGAACGAGAGGTTCCTGCGGCCCTACGCCGTCGACGTCGGAACCACGGAGCGGGCCGCGCCGCCCACCGCGGACACCGCCGAACTGGACCTGCTCACCCTCGTGGTGGCCGCCCGTACCCCCGGCCGCCACGAGTGGCTGCGCCCCGAGCGGGAGGCCATCCTCAACCACGCCCGGCGGGCCCGGACCGTGGCGGAGCTCGCCGCCGAGGTCGGACTCCCCATGGGCCAGGTGCGTTCGATGGTCACCCGCATGGTCTCCGAGGGGTCGCTCCAGTCCTGCGGCCCGTCCCGGCCCCTGGGCCGCGAGGACATCCTGCACGCCGTCCTGGTCGGACTGCGCTCGCTGTGACCCCGGGCCGCGACGCCCGTGTTCCACGTCACCCGGTGCCCCGCTCGCGGACACCGGGTTGCTAGCGTGCGCCCATGCGCAGCACCGAACACATCGGCATCATCGGAGCGGGGATCGTCGGACTGGCCCTGGCCCGCCACATCACCCTCCACCGCCCCGGCACCCGAGTCACCGTCCTGGAGAAGGAGAACCGGGTCGCCGCGCACCAGACCGGCCACAACAGCGGCGTCGTCCACGCCGGGCTCTACTACCGCCCGGGATCGCTCAAGGCGACCCTCTGCCGGAGGGGGTCGGTCTGCTCAGGGACTACTGCGCGGAGAACGACCTGCCCTACGAGGAGGCGGGCAAGCTCCTCGTCGCGGTGAACTCGGAGGAGGAGGCGCGCCTGGACGACATCGAGGCGAAGGCCAAGGAGAACGGGGTCCCCGGGGTCGCCCGCCTCGGCCCCGAGGGGCTGCGGGAGGTCGAACCCCACGCGGTCGGGGTCGGGGCGCTGCACTCTCCCACCACCGCCATCACGGACTTCGTCGCGGTCGCGGAGCAGCTCGCGGACGACGTGCGCCGTTCCGGTGGCCGGGTCCTGCTCAACACCCCGGTCATCGACCTCCGTCAGGACCTCGACGGTACCGAGGCCCTCACCGGGGACCCCAAGGGGGAGCGGGTCATCCACCGGTTCGACCGGATGGTCCTGTGCGGCGGACTCCAGAGCGACCAGCTCGCCCGCATGGCGGGAGGCGGCACCGACCCGCGGGTCGTCCCCTTCCGGGGTCACTACCACGAGCTCGTTCCCGAACGCCGTGAGCTCGTGCGCGGACTGCTCTACCCGGTGCCCGACCCCCGGTACCCGTTCCTGGGCGTGCACCTAACCCGCCACGTGCACGGCGAGGTCATGGCGGGCCCCAACGCCATCCTCGCCCTGGCCCGGGAGGGGTACCGCGCCCGCGACCTGCACGCCCGTGAGTTCGCCCAGACGCTCGCCTGGCCGGGTTTCTGGCGGCTGGCCCGCCAGCACTGGACCGTCGGCGCGCGGGAGACACTGGTCTCGGCCTCCAAGGCGGTGTTCGCCGGGCAGGCCCGCCGCCTGCTTCCCGAGCTCACCGCCGCCGACCTGCGCCCGGCGCCCGCCGGAGTGCGGGCCCAGGCCCTGGGTCGGGACGGCGGCCTCCTGGACGACTTCCACGTGGACACCCACGGCCGTGTCGTGTGTGTCCGCAACGCCCCTCACCGGCGGCGACCTCGTCCCTGGCGATCGCGGAGTTCCTGTACGACCACCACGTCGGCGGCGCGCGCTAGGCTCCGGCCCTCGGGTACACCTTGGGGAGCACCCCGGGCCCCGGTCCGCGCGGGGGAGTGCCCGGAACGGACGGGGAGTACCCCGGCCCTCAGAGCCACCCGGGGGAACCTCGGGTGGCCCGGGCCCTCCTCCGGCCGGTGTGTCGGAACGGAGTTATCCACAGGTTCGAGGACACTCTGGTTCTGACCGCCCGCCCGGCGGAGCATGGAATCACCGGTCACTCGGGACGGTCCCGAGCCCACCGGTGGAGGTGACCATGCGTCTGACCAGGTGGGCCTCGACGGCCCTCGCCGTCGTGCTCGCACTCGTTCTCACGGCGGCCGTGTCCGCCGTCGGCCCCCGAGGAGGACCCTTGGACGGATTCACCATCGGCCACCTGCCCGCGAAGGTCGGTCCCCAGGCCTCGGCCTCGGACTTCACCTACGAGTGGGGGAGGTCTCCTTCACCCAACGGGCCTGGGAACAGGCCAAGGAGGGCGGCGGGTTCGAGGTGCTGCTCCAGGTCCTGGTCCTGAGGAGCGAGCAGCTCACCGACCTGGAGGCGGTCCGTGCCTTCCTCACCCGCTACCACGAGCGCGACGCGGACACCTGGGAGCTCGGGGACTTCGACAACAACGGAACCGGCGGGCTGTACGGCGGCTCCGAGGCCTTCTGGACACCCGCGCCGGGCGTCGCCGTCGAGGTCCGCGACCCCTTCGGCCTCATCGGTGAGGAGGAGATCCTGGCCACCGCGCGCGGAGTGATCCAGGAGAACCCGGCCTAACGCGTCGGCCCGGTGTGCCGGGCCGACGCGTCACCGAGCCCCGGTCGCTCGAGGGCCGGGATCAGCAACCAGCCAGGACCTCACGCAGCGCGGACTCCTCGTCGGGGTCCGCGGTCAGGTCCCACTTGTGCTTGACCTCGATCCAGGACACCACGTAGTCGCAGTGCGAGGACTCCAACGGCGGCATCCAGTTCGCCGGGTCCGCGTCACCCTTGGCCCGGTTGGTCGAGGCGCTCACCGCCCACAGCTGCGAGGAGTCGAGGTCGTTGGCGAACTTCTGACGCTCCTCGGTCGACCAGGCGTGGGCGCCCGACCGCCACCCCTCCTTGAGCGCGACCATGTGGTCGATGTCGATGTCCTGAGCGTCCGTGTAGGTCTCGCCGTCGTAGGCGCTGTACCAGGAACCGGAGGTCGGCTGGCAGGTGTCGCCGGTCCGCACGTCCTCACCGTCGCGGAGCAGCACGACCTGGCGGGTGGAGCAGTTGTCCTGGACCCCGGAGTCCCAGTGGGGGAAGAGGGCGCGGTCGTATCCCGGCGGGTCGTCCTCCTCCTCGATCCGGATCTCCTCCAACCGCTCTCGGGCCTGGTCCACGTCGGCCGAGCTCGACTCGGGGGCACTCTGCTGCTCGACGGCGGGGTCACCCGACTCCAGGTCGATCACGCCCAGCTGTTGCAGGACGAAGGCTGCGAGGACGAGGACGCCGACGACGGTACTGATGATCGCGGTCAGCCGGGAGGTGGGCTTCCCGCCCTTGGCGGGGGTTCGGGGGAGGATTTCTGGGCCATCAGGGAACTCCAACACTGTCTTGCCTCCCGGGACGGGCGGGTCGTCCGATCCGGGTCCCACCAGCTTGGCCCATCACGGGGCCGGACCGTAACGGCACCGGGGGTCAGTGTTCCCTGGCGGGCCACCGTGGGGCGCCCGGGTCCCAGGGACGGCACCACCGCCCGCAATGCCCCGACCCCGTCAGCTCCGCCTCGTCAGCCCCGCTGTTCCTCACCCGTGGCGCGGCCGGACCACCCGTCCAGAGCGCGGACGAAGCCCTCCACCAGCACGGCGAAACTCTCGTCGACGTCCTCCGGCAGCCCGAAGCCGCCCCGGGTCTCCAGGTCGACGAATCCGTGTACGGCGCTGCGCAGCGCCCGGATGGTGTGCACCATCCGCCCCTCGGGGATCGAGAACCCGCGCAGCACCGCCGCGATCACCTCCACGGGCCGCGCGTAGTGCGTGTGCGCTTCGGTGTCCGACGCCGCCGGGGCCCGTTGGATCGACGCGTAGCGGCCCGGGTGCTCCAGCGCGTACCGCCGGTAGGCGTCGAACACCGCCCGGACGCCCTCCGCTCCCGACCGGCCGACCGCGGCGGACCGCAACCGTTCCGCGAGTTCGGACACGGAGAGCAGGGACACCTCCCGAACCAGCCCGTCCCACCCGTCGACGTGCTTGTACAGACTCGGTGTCGCCACGCCCAACCGCTTGGCCAGGGCCGCCAGGGACAGTGCGTCGAACCCGCGTTCGTCGACGAGCGAGGCCGCCTCCGCCGTGACCACTCCGGGGGTCAGCCCCGCCCTAGGCAACGGCTTCCGCCCGCCTGATCAGGTCCTCCAACGCGGAGACGACGACGTCGGGGCGCTGCGACTGCGCGTAGTGCCCGCACTCGGGGACCATGACCACGCGACCGCGCACCACGGAGGCCACCCAGTCGGCCTCGGCCCGGGGATCCTTCCAGTCGGGGTCCAGCTCACCCATGATCACCACGGCCGGGGCGGTCAGCCCGCCCGCGTCGTCGATCGTCTCGTTGGGCGCCTCGATGGTCCGGGCCACGGCCCGTCGCCGCTCGGCGGGACGGAGCATCGCGTGGATCCGGGCCTTCTGCTCCGCGTGGCCCTCGGGGACGCGCCCCTTGTGCAGGGAGTCGTAGAACAGCGTCAACGCCCGGGCGGTCCAGGGCCCGGAGACGAGGACCCTCAGCGCGGCCCGTGTCAGTCGGCTCACGGCCGCCGGGCGCAGGAACGGTCCGAGCAGGGCGACGCCGGCGACGAGGTCGGGCCGTTCCAGCGCGGCGATGGTCGCGGCGGCGGCTCCCATGGAGTTGCCCGCGATCACCGCCCTCCCGCCGCCGAGCTCCTCGACCAGGGCGATGACGTCACCGGCGGTGGCGCGGCTGTCGTACCGGTCGAAGGTGGCGTCGCTGTCCCCGTGCCCGCGCAGGTCCATGACGGCCACGCGGTGTCCGGCCCGGGCCAGCTCCGCGGCGACGAACCGGAAGGAGGAGCGGTGGTCGAACATGCCGGGCACGCAGATCACGAGGGTGCCCGTGTCGCCCGTCCCGTGGAGGTCGTAGGCGATCCGCCCCTCGGGGCGTCGCAGGTGGTGCATGGCGGTCTCCTTCGTCCGCGGCACGAACCTCGTGGCTCATGCCAGTAGCCATAAAGCTAATATCATTAGCCAACCACGTCAAGAGCATGGGCTCCACCCGCCGACCGCTGCCGTCCCCGACCGTGTGAACTGGACCGACACCCGGCCGATAGCGTGGTCGTGTGAGGGATATCGGGGTGCCCCGCACGGTCGCCCGCCCTTACACTGCTAGGCAGATCGGGCCGAAGGGCCCGCCTACACAACAGAGAGCCACACAGTGATCGACATCATCGACGAACTCCAGTGGCGCGGCCTGATCGCGCAGACGACCGACCTTGACGCACTCCGCAAGGCGCTGGCCGATGGTCCGATCACCCTCTATTGCGGATTCGACCCCACCGCGGGCAGCCTGCACGTCGGACACCTCACACAGGCGCTGACCCTGGCCCGCTTCCAGCAGGCCGGGCACCGGCCGATCGCCCTCGTCGGTGGTGGCACGGGCCTGATCGGTGACCCCAAGCCCAACGCCGAGCGCCAGATGAACTCGGTGGAGACGGTGAAGGGCTGGGTCGGGAATCTGGCCGGTCAGCTCTCCGCCTTCCTGCACTTCGCCCCGGAGGGCGAACAGGCCGGACCGACCGACGCGATTCTCGCCAACAACGGCGACTGGCTGGGGAGATCAACGCGATCGAGCTGCTCCGTGACGTGGGCAAGCACTTCAGCATCAACCAGATGCTGGCCCGGGAGACGGTGAAGAGCCGTCTCGACGGTGAGGGCATGAGCTACACCGAGTTCAGCTACGTCCTCCTCCAGTCCTACGACTTCGTCGAGCTGTACCGGCGTTACGGCTGCACGCTCCAGACCGGCGGCTCCGACCAGTGGGGGAACATCACCGCGGGTCTGGATCTGGTCCGCCGGATCGAGGGCAACGAGCCGCACGGCCAGGCACACGGTCTGACCACGAACCTGCTCACGAAGGCCGACGGCACCAAGTTCGGCAAGACCGAGACCGGAACGGTCTGGCTCGACCCCGAGCTGACCTCGCCGTACGCCTTCTACCAGTTCTGGTTCAACGCCGACGACCGCGACGTGATCCGCTACCTCAAGGTGTTCAGCTTCCTCTCGCGTGAGGAGATCGAGGAGCTGGAGCGGCAGACGGAGGAGCGTCCGCAGGCCCGCGCGGCACAGCGCACCCTGGCTGAGGCGCTGACGACGCTGGTCCACGGTGAGGAGGAGACCCGCAAGGTCAAGGACGCCAGCCTGGCGCTGTTCGGCCGCGCGGACCTGTCGGAGCTCGACGGCCGCACCCTGGAGGCCGCGCTGGCCGAGGTGCCCAAGTCCGAGGTCGAGGGTCCGGTCACCGAACTGCTGGTCACCGACCTGTTCGCACAGAGCGGCCTGACGCCCAGCAAGTCGGCGGCCCGCCGCGCCATCCAGGAGGGCGGAGCCTACGTGAACAACGTGAAGGTCACCGACGTCGAGGCCAGGCTCAGCGAGGAGGACGTGCTCGCGGAGCGCTTCGTCGTGCTCCGCAAGGGCAAGCGCAACATCGGTGGCGTCGTCCTCAAGGGCTGACCCACGGGCGGTCGAGGGCCGGCCTCCCCTTGGGGGCCGGCCCTCACGTGTCGGTCGGCGGTCGGAACGGGGCGGAGGTTTGCCCTCGGGATGATCCGGGCACGACTGTCCATGTCTGACCACAGCCGACGTTCCGGCGCGAGCCTGGTGTGAGGCCGCGCGGAAGTGCCAGAGGCCCGGATCGCCCTGAGGGCGCCCGTTCCGGGTCCCGGTTTGACGTCCGCACACGATCCCCCTACACTCGAACGAGTCGCTGCGGGACGGCGAGCGGAACCTTCACGGTTTCGGCTCGGCACCGGGCCGCGATCACGACGTCCTCCCGAAACAGAGTGGTTCGAGCAGTCGCTCGGGGCATGTAGGCTCGGGGAGTTGCTTCGAAAGCCCAGCGGAAACGCGAAGCGGAAGAAGCACCGGGAATTCTTTCTCCGGATCAGGTTTGAAAGCGAAAACGCCGATTTGGCGGGGCGCGGAACACCTGATAAAGTAAAGACACAACACAGCGTAGAAGCCGCTCACGCGGTGGAAACGCAGAGGCCTTCTCCGGAAGAGCAGACGGAACCTGAGGTTCTGGCGCTTGTACGGGAAGAGCGATTGTTTCTTGAGAACTCAACAGCGCGTGTTTGATTTTCTTTAAGCCATGTTTGTTTTGGCCCCGACGCACTTCGGTGCGTAGGGTTCCTTTGATTAACCAACGCGAGTTGGTTGGTCAGGATTTCTTCTAGGTTTACTCGCCCCAGGCTGACCGAGAGGTCGCCGGGACGGGTTGTTTGACCTTTATGGAGAGTTTGATCCTGGCTCAGGACGAACGCTGGCGGCGTGCTTAACACATGCAAGTCGAGCGGTAAGGCCCTTCGGGGTACACGAGCGGCGAACGGGTGAGTAACACGTGAGCAACCTGCCCCTGACTCTGGGATAAGCGGTGGAAACGCCGTCTAATACCGGATACGACCCACCACCTCATGGTGGAGGGTGGAAAGTTTTATCGGTCAGGGATGGGCTCGCGGCCTATCAGCTTGTTGGTGGGGTAACGGCCTACCAAGGCGATTACGGGTAGCCGGCCTGAGAGGGCGACCGGCCACACTGGGACTGAGACACGGCCCAGACTCCTGCGGGAGGCAGCAGTGGGGAATATTGCACAATGGGCGAAAGCCTGATGCAGCGACGCCGCGTGGGGGATGACGGCCTTCGGGTTGTAAACCTCTTTTACCACCAACGCAGGCTCCACGTTCTCGTGGGGTTGACGGTAGGTGGGGAATAAGGACCGGCTAACTACGTGCCAGCAGCCGCGGTAATACGTAGGGTCCGAGCGTTGTCCGGAATTATTGGGCGTAAAGAGCTCGTAGGCGGCATGTCGCGTCTGCTGTGAAAGACCGGGGCTTAACTCCGGTTCTGCAGTGGATACGGGCATGCTAGAGGTAGGTAGGGGAGACTGGAATTCCTGGTGTAGCGGTGAAATGCGCAGATATCAGGAGGAACACCGGTGGCGAAGGCGGGTCTCTGGGCCTTACCTGACGCTGAGGAGCGAAAGCATGGGGAGCGAACAGGATTAGATACCCTGGTAGTCCATGCCGTAAACGTTGGGCGCTAGGTGTGGGGACTTTCCACGGTTTCCGCGCCGTAGCTAACGCATTAAGCGCCCCGCCTGGGGAGTACGGCCGCAAGGCTAAAACTCAAAGGAATTGACGGGGGCCCGCACAAGCGGCGGAGCATGTTGCTTAATTCGACGCAACGCGAAGAACCTTACCAAGGTTTGACATCACCCGTGGACCTGTAGAGATACAGGGTCATTTAGTTGGTGGGTGACAGGTGGTGCATGGCTGTCGTCAGCTCGTGTCGTGAGATGTTGGGTTAAGTCCCGCAACGAGCGCAACCCTTGTTCCATGTTGCCAGCACGTAATGGTGGGGACTCATGGGAGACTGCCGGGGTCAACTCGGAGGAAGGTGGGGACGACGTCAAGTCATCATGCCCCTTATGTCTTGGGCTGCAAACATGCTACAATGGCCGGTACAATGGGCGTGCGATACCGTAAGGTGGAGCGAATCCCTTAAAGCCGGTCTCAGTTCGGATTGGGGTCTGCAACTCGACCCCATGAAGGTGGAGTCGCTAGTAATCGCGGATCAGCAACGCCGCGGTGAATACGTTCCCGGGCCTTGTACACACCGCCCGTCACGTCATGAAAGTCGGCAACACCCGAAACTTGTGGCCTAACCCTTCGGGGAGGGAATGAGTGAAGGTGGGGCTGGCGATTGGGACGAAGTCGTAACAAGGTAGCCGTACCGGAAGGTGCGGCTGGATCACCTCCTTTCTAAGGAGTCTTTGAAGACCAACACCTTTCTATCGTTGGTCGGACTCGAAAGTGGACCTCACACCCTTCGGGGTGGTGGGGAGTGGCTGAAGAAAATTGGACTTTGCTCCCGGCGACTAGAAGCGTCGGGGGCGCGCTGTTGGGTATCTGAGGAAGCAATCGCGGCCATCGGCTCTCTTTTGGGGGTGGGTGGCCGAGTTGGTTCCCGCTACCACCTCTGAGAACTCCCAGCTGGTCTGGTGTGAGGTATCGGGGTTTGTGGTTGGTGTTTTGATTTGTGAATAGTGTGCGCGAGCATCTTATTATCTGTAGTGGCCAAGTGATAGTGGCACACGGTGGATGCCTTGGCATCAGGCGCCGATGAAGGACGTGGGAGGCCACGATAGGCCGCGGGGAGCTGTCAACCGAGCTTTGATCCGCGGGTGTCCGAATGGGGAAACCTAGCCCGAGTTGTGTCGGGTTGCCGCTACCTGAATGTATAGGGTAGTTGGTGGTGACGCGGGGAAGTGAAACATCTCAGTACCCGTAGGAAGAGTAAACAACAGTGATTCTCCTAGTAGTGGTGAGCGAACGGGGAAGAGGCTAAACCGTGCGCGTGTGATAGACGACAGTCGTTGCGTGTGCGGGGTTGTGGGATGCATCTTTTCAGGTCTGTCGGCCTGGAGCGCTGATGATTTTTCTAGCTGAATCCGTTGGGAAGCGGTACCGGAGTGGGTGAGAGTCCCGTAGGTGAAGGAAGAGTCTAGGTGTTGATGTTCTCCCGAGTAGCGCGGAGCCCGAGAAATTCCGTGTGAATCTGGCAGGACCACCTGCTAAGCCAAAATACGTCCTGATGACCGATAGTGCACTAGTACCGTGAGGGAAAGGTGAAAAGTGCCCCGGTGAGGGGTCGTGAAATAGTACCTGAAACCGTGTGCTGTCAAGCCGTCAGAGCTGGGTCTTGTACCTGGTGATGGCGTGCCTTTTGAAGAATGAGCCTGCGAGTCATGGTGTGTGGCGAGGTTAACCCGGGTGGGGTAGCCGTAGGGAAACCGAGTCTGAATAGGGCGTTTGAGTCGCATGCTGTGGACCCGAAGCGGAGTGATCTACCCATGTCCAGGGTGAAGCGGGGGTAAGACCTCGTGGAGGCCCGAACCCACCAGAGTTGAAAATCTGGGGGATGAGGTGTGGGTAGGGGTGAAAGGCCAATCAAACTCCGTGATAGCTGGTTCTCCCCGAAATGCATTTAGGTGCAGCGTCGCGTGTTTCTTGCTGGAGGTAGAGCTACTGTTTGGCTGATGGGCCCTACAAGGTTACTGACGTCAGACAAACTCCGAATGCCGGTTAAGTGAAGCGCGGCAGTGAGACTGCGGGGGATAAGCTTCGTAGTCGAGAGGGAAACAGCCCAGATCATCAGCTAAGGCCCCTAAGCGTGTGCTAAGTGGGAAAGGTTGTGGAGTTGCTGAGACAACCAGGAGGTTGGCTTAGAAGCAGCCATCCTTTAAAGAGTGCGTAATAGCTCACTGGTCAAGTGGTTCTGCGCCGATAATGTAGCGGGGCTTAAGTACACCGCCGAAGCTGTGAAGTCCAGTCGCTAAGGCTGGGTTGGTAGGGGAGCGTCGTGCATCCAGTGAAGCTGCCGAGTGATCGAGTGGTGGAGGGTGTGCGAGTGAGAATGCAGGCATGAGTAGCGAAAGCAACGTGAGAAACGTTGCCGCCGATTGACTAAGGGTTCCTGGGGCAGGTTAATCCGCCCAGGGTGAGTCTGGACCTAAGGCGAGGCCGACAGGCGTAGTCGATGGATAACGGGTTGATATTCCCGTACCCGTGCACGAGCGTCCAGTATCGAATCAGGTGATGCTAACCACGCTGGTTCTTGGTGGTCCCTTCGGGGAGTGCCTCTGAACTGGTCTGGGACCCGAGCTTGTAGTAGGTAAGTGATGGGGTGACGCAGGAGGGTAGCTCTACCCGGCGGTGGTTGTCCGGGGGTAAGCGTGTAGGCCGAGGGGTAGGCAAATCCGCCTCTCATGAAGGCTGAGACGTGATGCCGAGCCGTTTTTGGTGAAGTGAGTGATCCCATGCTGTCGAGAAAAGCCTCTAGCGAGTTCGTGTGTGGCCAGTACCCTAAACCGACGCAGGTGGTCAGGTAGAGAATACCGAGGCGTTCGGGTGAACCATGGTTAAGGAACTCGGCAAATTGTCCCCGTAACTTTGGGAGAAGGGGAGCCCTGTCTGGTGACGGTCTTTACGGCCTGAGCTGGGTGGGGTCGCAGATAGCGGGGGAAGCGACTGTTTATTAAAAACACAGGTCCGTGCGAAGTCGTAAGACGCTGTATACGGACTGACGCCTGCCCGGTGCTGGAACGTTAAGAGGACTGGTTAGTGGGTTTCGGCCTGCGAAGCTAGGAATCTAAGCGCCAGTAAACGGCGGTGGTAACTATAACCATCCTAAGGTAGCGAAATTCCTTGTCGGGTAAGTTCCGACCTGCACGAATGGCGTAACGACTTCCCCACTGTCTCAACCATGGGCCCGGTGAAATTGCACTACGAGTAAAGATGCTCGTTTCGCGCAGCAGGACGGAAAGACCCCGGGACCTTCACTATAGCTTGACATTGGTGTTTGGGATGGTTTGTGTAGGATAGGTGGGAGCCTGTGAGACTGTCACGCTAGTGGCGGTGGAGGCGTTGGTGAAATACCACTCTGACTGTTTCGGGCATCTAACTTTGGACCGTGATCCGGTTCGGGGACAGTGTCTGGTGGGTAGTTTAACTGGGGCGGTTGCCTCCCAAAGAGTAACGGAGGCGCCCAAAGGTTCCCTCAGCCTGGTTGGTAATCAGGTGTTGAGTGTAAGTGCACAAGGGAGCTTGACTGTGAGACGGACGTGTCGAGCAGGAGCGAAAGCTGGGACTAGTGATCCGGCACCGGCGTGTGGAAGCGGTGTCGCTCAACGGCTAAAAGGTACCCCGGGGATAACAGGCTGATCTTCCCCAAGAGTCCATATCGACGGGATGGTTTGGCACCTCGATGTCGGCTCGTCGCATCCTGGGGCTGGAGTTGGTCCCAAGGGTTGGGCTGTTCGCCCATTAAAGCGGCACGCGAGCTGGGTTTAGAACGTCGTGAGACAGTTCGGTCCCTATCCGCTGTGCGCGTTGGAGACTTGAGAAGGGCTGTCCCTAGTACGAGAGGACCGGGACGGACGAACCTCTGGTGTGCCAGTTGTCCTGCCAAGGGCATGGCTGGTTGGCTACGTTCGGGAGAGATAACCGCTGAAAGCATCTAAGCGGGAAGCTTGCTTCGAGATGAGGTCTCCTGCCTCCTTGAGAGGGTAAGACTCCCTGTAGACGACAGGGTTGATAGGCCGGGTGTGGAAGCCTTGTGAGGGGTGGAGCTGACCGGTACTAATAGGTCGAGGGCTTGTCCGCTGCAGATAATTGGATGTTCGCGCACACTTTTTCACGGATTTCTTGCCGTGCAGGTTCCCTTTCGGGGTTGAGCTTGTGTGGTGTTGGTTTCCGTGGTGGTTTTGGCAGGAGGGTCACACTCGGTCTCATTCCGAACCCGGTCGTTAAGTCTCCTTGCGCTGATGGTACTGCCCTGTGATGGGGTGGGAGAGTAGGTCGCCGCCACGGTTTTTCTTTGAGGGGAGGGTTCGTCTTTCGAGGCGGGCTCTCCTCCTTTTTTGTTGCCTGGGTTTGTGCGTTTGTGAATGTTGGTGTGGGCAGCCTTCTGCGGTCGGAGGCGGTGGTTCCCCCGGTATTGAGGTTAGGCGCTTGGGGTGGGGGCTGTCAGGGGCGGCCACGGGGGGCTGTGGACAACCACACACGCGGGTCACATCGTCGTGTGCTGCGGCTTGGTGATGTGCGCCTACGCCATGTCGTAAGCTGGAGGATACGAGTACTACTACGCGCTGCTACTGCTCAAGGTGGCAGCGCTTTTGAGTGTTGACGGACGGGTTGGATGACTGAGGACAGCCGATCGGGAGACCGCGAGGACTCCGGAGCAAACGACCACAGCGGTAGCCGCTCCGGTGAGCCTGGCGGTCGCGGGCGCGGTGACGATTCCCGTCCCCGGTCTGGCTACAGGGGCTCCCGGGACGACAACAGGGGCGGTTCCGGCGGCGGTGAACGCCGCAACTTCCGTGGTGGCGACGACCGTCGTGGCGGGTTCCGCCGCGATGACCGTGGCGGCCAGCGAGGTGGCCCCGGTGGTGAGCGCCGCGACGACCGCGGTGGATACCGTGGGCGCGACGACCGTCGTGACGACCGTGGCGCCAGGCGCGACGACGACCGCCGTGGTGGCGGCCGTGACTTCCGGGGCAACGATGACCGCCGTGGCGGTTACCGTGGCGGCCCCGGCGGCGACCGCCGAGACGACCGTGGTGGTTATCGCGGTGGTCCCGGTGGTGAGCGTCGAGACGATCGCGGCGGATACCGTGGCGGCGAGGGCCAGCGCGGTGGCTACCGTGGCGACCGGGACCGTCAGGTCGGCGGGCGTGACTTCCGTGGCCGTGACGGGCGGGACGACCGTGGCGGCAACCGCGGCGGTCGGGGCCGTGACTTCCAACGGGACGACCGCCGTCCGCAGCGGGACAACCGCCGTGACGACCGACGCGATGATCGCCGTGACGACCGCGACCCGGCCGACATCGCTCCGCCGCTGCCGGACGAGGCCACCTACGACCAGCTGGACAAGGACACCAAGCGCGACCTGCACTCGCTGCCCAAGACCCTGGCCGAGCTGGTCGGCAAGCACATCGTGGCGGCCGGTCTCCTGGTGGACGAGGACCCGGAGCGTGCCTACAAGCACGCCGCGTACGCGCGTCGCAAGGCTTCCCGCCTGCCCACGGTCCGCGAGGCCTCGGGTATCGCCGCGTACACCGTGGGCAAGTGGCAGGAGGCCCTGTCCGACCTGCGTGCGGCCCGCCGCATGAGCGGTCGGGACACCTTCCTCGCGATCATGGCCGACTGTGAGCGCGGTCTGGGACGCCCCGAGCGCGCCCTTGAGATCACCAACGACCCGGCGGCCAAGGACCTGGACGCCGACGAGCGCATCGAGCTGCGGATCGTCGCCGCCGGTGCCCGCCGTGACATGGGTGACGTGAAGGCGGCCCTGGCCGAGCTCCAGGTTCCGGAGCTCAAGGAGCGCCGGGCCCGTCCCTACGTGGCGCGCCTCTTCTACGCGTACGCCGACGTCCTGGAGGAGCTGGGCCGCAAGGAGGACGCCCGCGAGTACTTCGCGCGCGCATCCTCCGTGGACCGTGAGGGCGTCACCGACGCGGACGAGCGTCTGGCCGCGATCGAGGGCGTGGAGCTGGTCGACAGCGACGTCGAGGACGGCGTCGTCTGGACCGACGTCGAGGAGGAGGCGGACGAGGCCGCGGCGGAGGCCGAGGCCACTGCCTCCCGTGAGCGCCGTGACGACAAGGGTCGCGACCACCGCCGCGACGATCGTCGTGACGACCGCCGAGGCGGACGTGAGGACCGGGGCTGACCCCCTCGGAACACCGTGACGGAGCGCCGCCGAGTGGCCCGGAGCCACTCGGCGGCGCCGTCGTGTACCTGGGGTCGGTCCCCGAACGGTACGACTCGGTGGTGTGCCTGACCTACCTGGGGGATCGCCCCTCATGGTGCGCCATCGGCGGCGGGCCTGGGAGTTTCCCGGCGGCCACCGCGAGGGCGGGGAGGACCTGTGCGCCACCGCCCGGCGGGAGGCGTACGAGGAGGCCGGGGCCACCCTCGCCGACCTCCGGCCCCTCGGGTACTACGTGCTGTCGGACGGCCACACCACCGTGGTCACGCACGCCCGTGTGAGCGCGCTGGAACCCCTCGGCGGTGAGTACGAGACCGTCGAGGCACGGGCCTTCGACCAGCTTCCACCGGAGCACGAACTCTCCTGGGCGGACGGTCTGTACGCGCACCTCCTGCGTGTGCTCGGACTGCCCGGGGCTCGCTAGGGCGTCCCGGGCACCGCACACCCACGGCGAGACCGGCCCACATGCCGACCTCGCACGCGCGGGCCGACCTCACGAACCCACACGCCTGACGTGGACCCCTTCGACGCCGACCGCCTCGTACCCGAGCCGGTCGTTGATGGCGAGCATCGGCTGGTTGTCCACGTGGTTCTCCGTGAAGGCGTGAGTGATGCCC
The DNA here is from genome assembly GCA_018388625.1 of Nocardiopsis eucommiae. Lineage (GTDB taxonomy): Bacteria > Actinomycetota > Actinomycetes > Streptosporangiales > Streptosporangiaceae > Nocardiopsis > Nocardiopsis eucommiae. The sequence continues at coordinate 2,089,341 of CP074402.1, forward strand.
CGTTCCCGAGCCCGGTGCAGAGCGGAGACCTTGGCGCACCTCGCCAGCCCGCGCCCCCGGTACCCGCGCCGGGTGCCCGTCATCGAGGACCCGACACGGGTGTCCCGATCGGACATGTAGGCGGAGAAGGAGACCGGGGCTCCCTCGTGGAGCATCACCATGCTGATCTCCAGATCGATCAGCGGGTTCTCCCAGACCGAGCGCAGCCAGGACTCGTAGGGAACGAAGTCGCCCTCCAGCTCACCGGGTTCGTCCTCGTCGCAGGCCCTGTCGAGCTCGTAGATCGGTCGCGGGTCGTCGGCGAAGTCGGTCATCGGTCGCAGCTCGAAACCCTCCGGCGTCTCCGGCAGGTCCGGCAGTCCACCGAGGTCCAGGCCGAGGACGTGGTGCTCCTCCCGCAGTTCGTACCCGCGCTCCCGGGCCGCCTGACGGAAGAGTTCGCCACCGGCCTGGACCCCCTCCTGCGCACTGTTCACGCGCAGGGTGGTCGCGCCCTTCTCCACGAGGGCGGTCTCCGAGGCGGTGAGGAGCCGTTCGACGAGGTCGGCGTTCCGGTGGTCCTCGGCCAGGGCTCCGATGTAGCTGCGGCCCGTGCGGGTCCCGTCCTCGTTGGTTTGCAGGCGACTCAGCAGGTGTCCGACCACGGTCTCGCCCTCCACCGCGACCAGGCGGGTGTCGTCCATCCCCGGGAGCGGGTGGGACATCCGCCACCGCATGTGCTGTTCCGTGAGGACCAGGCAGGGGAGGGAGGCGCGGATGAGTGCGTGGGCCTGAGGGGCGTCCGCGGGGCGGAGGTCACGAATCAGGGGGCTCATGCCCGGAGGCTACGCCGATCGGAACCGGGCGCGCACGTGAATTTCGGGGTGCTCCCAGGCCTCCCGGCCCCACGGACGAGGGCTCAGGCCCGCTTCTCCTCCGACTTCCGCCTCGCCTCGGCCTGCTCCTGGGCGAGCCGGTCCAGCCAGTGCACGATCCCGCTCACGTTGGCCTCCGGGCCGCTGAGCGTGTCCAGGATGGCGGCTGACCCGCTCGAAGTCCCCTCCGGGAGCGGCTTGTAGCGGCTGATCACCTTGTCGCGCACCATCGCGATGGCGTGGTCGAGGTCCCCGCCGGTGTCCCGGGAGTCGCGCACGGTCTCCACCCACAGTCGGAGTTCGCTCTCGGCGCGGTCGATGGTCTCGGTGACGGCGTCATGCGCGCCGAAGTGGGAGAACATGAGCCGCTGCGCACCGATGTCACCGAACAGGCGCAGGGTGCGCAGGCAGGCGTCCATGTCGAAGTCCGGCGGCGGGGTGGCCGGGCGCAGGTCTCCGGTCAGGGGGTTGTACACGCCGAGGGCGTCTCCGACGTACAGGTCACCGGTGCCGGTGTCCACCAGCCCCATGTGGTGCTTGGCGTGGCCGGGCGCGTAGTGGGAGACGAGCTTGCGGCCCGCGCCGAGGTCGATCTCCCCCGTCTCGCCCACCGCCCGGATCCGGACGGCGTCGGTCGGGTGCATCCGCCCGAACAGGGAGTCGAGCCGTTCGCCCCACACCATCTTCGCGCTGGCCATCAGACGGCTGGGGTCGGCCAGGTGGCGGGCGCCGCGCTCGTGCACGACGATCTCGGCGTTGGGGAACAGGGCGGCCATGTCCCCGGTGCCGCCCGCGTGGTCCAGGTGGATGTGGGTGACGACGATGGTGGCGAGGTCCTCGGGGGCCAGGCCGAGCCGGATGACGGCGTCACGCAGGACCGGTGCCGAACCGGCGGTGCCGACCTCGACGATGCAGGGTCGTTCGCTACGGATGAGGTAGGCGGAGACGACCCCCGGATAACCGGCGAGCATCGTGTCGATCGCGTAGATCCCGTCACCGAGCGGAGTGATCCCCTCGGGCAGTCCGCTGACGTCCACGTCGTCGTGCACGGCGGGCACCCCTCTTCCTCAAGCGTCCTGTGGTCCGCCACGGACCGAACCCGACTCTAGGACAAGGATGTCACGGCAGCTGAGGGCGGGGTCGCCCGCTTGTCCACAGCCCCGGAGACTCCCTTCCTTCCCCACCCCGCCCGGGTGATCCTGGAAGCAGCACACCAGGACGGAAAGGTGCCCTCGTGCCGACACCCACCTCGTCGAACACCGCCCACCACGCCACCCCCGCAACCGACCTCACGGAACGCCCCGACGGACACCGGAACGACGTCTTCGTCGTCGGCCGGGTCACCGCCGCGCCCTCGGAACGCGAGCTCCCCAGCGGCGACCGGCTGGTGACCTGGCGGATCTGCGTGGCCCGCCCCGACGTGCCCGGTCGGAGGCGCGCCCGAGCCGACTCGATGACCCTCGTCTCCTTCGACCCGCGCCTGTGCGCGGCGGTGGAGGGGTGGCGGGTCGGTGACGTGGTCCGGGTGACCGGTGAACTACGCCGCCGGACCTGGCGCGGCTGGAACGGAATCCACAGCGTGCTGGAGGTGGAGGCGGACTCCGCCTCGCGCGTCCGGGAGGCGGATCGGTGATCCGGTCACCAGCCCAGGGTGGCCAGGGCCTCGGCCGCCGAAGACCCGGCGGGGTCGATCGACTCGTCGGCCCAGACCGCCGCGCACAGGGCGCGCAGGCCGTCCAACCGGTCGCCCTCCCCGGTCAGGTGGACCGTTCCCCGGACCGAGGTGACGGTCCATCCCCCGCACTCGGTGCGTGCGGTGTCCCCGTCGACACGGCGCACCGGGCCCGGGTGGGGCTCGTTCATCCCGGAGACGTCCCACGCCAGGTAGCGGGGGCGCTGGTGGGCGGGAGCGGCCAGGACGTCGCGGGGCGTGGCCACCCCGGACAGCACCAGCAGACCGGCGGCGCCGTGCACGGTGGCCCCCTCGATGTCTGTGTCCAGCCGGTCTCCCACGATCAGGGGTTGCTCGCGCCGGTGCGCATCATGCCCTCCTCGTGGAGGGGGCGCATCGGCTTGCCCGCCACCACGGGCTCCACCCCGGTGGCGTGCGCGATCACCCGCACGAAGGAACCGTTGGCGGGGGTGACGCCCCACTCGGTGGGCGCGGTGGCGTCGGAGTTGCTGGCCACGTAGAACGCGCCTCGCGAGACCGCGAGGGTGCCCTGGTCGAGGAGGTCCCGGGTCATCGATCGTGAGTAGCCCTGCACGACCGCCACCACCGAGTCCGAGGTGACCGTGACCGGCCGGAGCCCCATCCGGCGCACGGCCTGACGCAGCCCGGTGTCGCCGACCACCAGCACGTCGGACCCCTCCGGGAACCGGGAGGCGACCAGGCGCGCCGCCGCCTCAGCGGAGGTCACCACGTCCTCGGGGGCGGCGGGGACCCCCAGCTGGGTCAGGTGTTCCGCGATCCGAGCGGGCGTGCGTCCGGCGTTGTTGGTCACGAAGGCGACCCGGGCTCCGGCGGCACGGGCCTTGCCGACGGCCTCGGGCGCGGCGGGCACGGCCGCGGGGCCGATGTAGACCACGCCGTCCAGATCGAGGAGCATCGCGTCGTGGAGCTCGTTGAGCGGGCGGTCAGCGGCCTGCAACATGGTGTGTGGTCCGATTCCTTGTGGCGGGAGAGGTCATCTCCAGGCTAGGCCGCCGGGGCCTTCCCGCCGCCGGGACGCGGATGTGGGCTCCGTCGCAGCCGGGCGGTGCTTGGTGAGCCACCCGACGGCGAAGTCGACCGCGTCCCCCAGGGAGAACAGCCGGGCGGTCGCTGAACCCACACGTCCGAGGGTGACGGCGCCGGTGGCCTCGAACTCGGCGCCCAGCCGTGGGAAGTCGCTCTCGTCCAGGGCCACACCGGTGTAGGTGACCCACTCGCGTCGACCAGCCGAGTTCCTGATCGCGCAGGAGGAGGGTTCCGTCCTCGGCCGGGGGACCCGGTACTCGGCCAGGTGGAAGCAGGTGCAGGAGTCGTAGCCGGTGCCCAGCAGCAGCACACGCGCCCCCGCACGCTCCATCCTGGCCAGGGAGAGCTCTCACCGAGCGCGGAGGTGATCGGATGGGGAAGCATCAGGTGTGCCGCTCGCGGACCGAGCGCGGCGAAGGAGGTCTGGGGATGGTCGCTGCGCACCGCGCCGGGCCAGGTGCGGACGCGTTCGGGGATCCGTCCCATGTAGGAGCTGGGGGTGATGGCGGGGTCGAAGGCGGGGGCCTCGGCGCGGATCGTCTCCCACCAGGCCTGGGGCACGGGAGGACTCACCCAGCTGGCGGGATCGGTGTTTCCCATGGTCTGCGTGGGCACCACCAGGTTCCCCGTGGGCCCCACGGCGGTCAGGAGTGCCTGGACCACCGCCTGGTCGGCGCCGCACACCCATCCCAGGGAGCGCAGTGAACTGTGGACCAGCAGGGTGTCACCGGGACGCACTCCCAGGTGGGCCAGGTGCATCGCGAGGGAGGCCGCCGTTCGCGGCCCGTCCGACGGAGAGGGGGTGGGGTGGACACGAGAGCGCTCCTGTGCTGGTGGACACGGGGGACTCCGGTCATTTTCCCAGCGGGTTCCCCACGAGGCCAGCAGGTTTCGGCGGTCGCTGGGCCGTGGCATGATGCGATTCCGAGGGTGTTCGTGAGGATGAGCCATCGAACACCGAGCGGAGATAACGCCCCACGTTGACGCAGGTCGTCAACCGTGGGCTTCGCGCGCTCGGGGATGAACCGCTGCCACACCGGGGAGAGCGCCCCCGAGCGGAGTGGGCTCCGCACACGCGGGGATGAACCGAGCGCATGTTCCGGCACTCCTTGGTGGCCACCGTGAGCCCCGCGCACGCGGGATGGGTTCGGCTGGCATCCCGGTCCCTGCTGCGGGAGGGATTCGCGCGGTCCGTGTGTCGGGTGTGGGCCCCGGGGTGCGGGCACCAGGTGACCCCGGGGCGGTCGCCTATTTCTGGTCGGTCGCGGAGTCCGCCGACTTCTCGGACTGCGTCTCCCCGTCGACGGTCCCGTACCCTCCTCCGCCACCACCGCCGCCGCCTGAGGCGGGGCAGCCAGCGGCCAGGAGAACGACGGCCGACATGGTCAGGGCCATTCCGGCGATCCTGCCCACGGGCCGTGCCGGGGCCTTGGTACGTGTGCTGTCGTCGTGCATGGACACTCCCGTCCGTGGCCCCGGCGTCCCTCCAGGTGAGCAGAACACCACCGAAGGCCACTCATGGTGATTACCGCACGACTCATCGTAACGATTCGGCGTCGGGTGGCACGGAAGGGGAGCCCTGTGTCCTTCGGAGAGGTCACCGGTCAGTCGAGGACCCGCATGACCAGGCCCGTGCGGGGTTTGGGGCCGAACGACGTGGACTTGCGGGGGTGAGCTCGCCACGGTCGGCCACGGCGTAGACCTGTTCCACGCGGAGCGGGGCACGATCACCGCCGTGCCCTTCTCCTCGCGGGCGGCGGCCTCGGCTTCGGCGGGGTCGTCGTGGATCATCCGCACCTGTTCCTCCGGGAAGTTCCACAGCGGCAGGAGCACCTCGTGCAGCGCGGCCGTGGCCAGGTGGCGCCAGTCGGGGGAGTGGTCGGGCATGGCCTCCCGGAGCACGGCCTCGTCGAACCCGCTCACCAGGTGGGCGTCGCCCTCGGCCGACACCAGGAGCAGAGCGGGGGCCCGCCTCTCCTCCAGGAGCGCCGGGTCGGCTTCGGTGACCGGTTCCACTGTGGCCACGGTCCGGGCGGCGGCCAGGGCCTCGGCGGTGTCCAGGCCGGGCAGGACGCGGTGGATGGCGCCCAGCTGGGGTGGGTGGGTGTCGCTGTCCACGAGCAGGGCCAGTCCGTGCGCCCAACCCGGGTCGGTGCTCTCCTGGCGCAGGCGCCGGTAGGCGGCGTAGCGGTGGTGCCCGTCAGCGATCAGAGCGGAGCGTCCGGCGAGGTCGCCGGTGATCTCCCGTTGGATGCGGGGATCGGTGACCGCCCACAGCCGGTGCTCGGAACCGTCGCGGGTCCGTGTGGAGACCAGCGGCCGACGCGAGGTGGTGGCCTCGGTGGCCGTGGAGGCCGCGCCGTTTCCGCCCCGGTACAGCAGGAAGATCGGTTCGAGGTTGGCGCGGGCCACCTCCATCAGGCGGAAGCGGTCGCGTACCGGGGGTCGGCCACGTCCTCGTGCGGGCGCACGGCGGGGTCGGGCCCGTCGTCGGGCAGCCCCAGAGCTCCCACCAGTCCCCGTTGGGTCCGGCCGTCGGCGGTGACCTGCTCGTAGACGTAGAGCGCCGGTTCCTCGTCCAGGGTCAGCACCTCGTCGGTGATCCAGCTCCGCAGGAGGTCGGCGGCGGCCTGGTAGCGCCGGGAGGCGGCGTCCTCGGGTGACTGCCGGGAGAGCTCGAACGGCAGTGTGACCCTCGCCGCGTTGTGGGGGTCGGAGCGTTGGAGTTCGCGTGCCTCGTCCGCGTCGGGGATGTCATAGGGCGGCGCCAGCAGGCGTGAGATGTCGAGGACACCGTCGATGAAGCGGTCGACATCGGGGGCCGCGTAGCGCAGCCCGCGGAAGGGGGCCAGGACGAGTGGTTGGCGGGACATCACAGCAACGTACCCGTCAGAGGACGCGCCGCAGGCAGAGCATGTCGCTCAGGGTGGCGTCCACCTTCAGCCGACGGGTGATCAGCGCCACGGCCGGGTCCAGGCGGTCCTCGGCCAGGGCGACGAGGTCGTCGCTGGCCACGGTCACCCGGACCTGCGCGCTCCCGGAGGCCTCCAGCGGCCCGGGGGTGACGTCGGTGAGCCCGTCCACGGTCAGCCGCATGTCGAAGGAGGTCTCCAGGTCGGGGACGATCACGCGCACCGTGCGTTCGCGGATGTGTTCCCGGCGTCGGTCCAGGGGTTGGGCGAGAATGCGCTCGTTCGCCCGGGCGATGCCCTCAAGGCACGCGTCGATGCTGCTCATGGGCTCATGATGCCCTATGTGCCGGACGCCCTCCGGAGGTCGCGCCCGGTGTGGGCTCCGTCGTTTGCGTGCCACACGCGCCCGGCTCCCGGTAGCGTTGGCGTCGAACCCCCTGGAGCACGAGGCCCCTCCCTCCCCGCGCCCTCCTTCCCTTTCCTCCTGCGGTCCCTTCAAGGAGCACGTCATCATGGTCGTCGACGCGGTACGCACCTATCTGGACGCCGCCAATGGCCTCACCGAACTCTCGCGCAAGCAGGCCGTCGCGGCTGCCAAGACCCTGTTGCGCGCCAACGGGGCGACGCCCACCGTGGTCGTCCCGGAGGGCGAGGCGCCGCCGAGGGTGGGTCAGAGCATCCAGACCCTGGCGGGCGAGCTGATCGAGACCAGTCAGGCCAACCGTGCGGCCGTGGCCGAACTGGTGCGCTCCGAGGTCCGTGGCGCGCTGGAGCAGATGGACATGGTGCCGCGCGCGGAGTACGAGCGGATGGTCCGCCGGGTGGCGGAGCTGGAGCGCCGGATGGCGGCCCGGCACGCCGTGGAGCGGGTGCTGGAGCCCCGTGGTGGCGCCTCCTCGGAGCTGCCCGTGGAGGAGAAGGCGCCCGTGGCGCGCGTCGAACCCGAGGCGGCGGAGGAGGCCCCGGTGCCCGTGGTGCCTGAGACGGCCCCGGAGTCCGGCGAGGGCGAGCGCGCCGCCGGAGGCCGCGGCCGAGGAGACGGCGGCCGTGGCGGACGGTGACGGCGCGAAGGGCGACGACTCCGGGAACCAGGCCCCCGACGGCGCGGCGAAGCCCAAGCCCAGGACGACCCGCACGCGTTCGACCGCCAAGCGCACCAACAAGGGCAAGGGCGCCAAGAAGTAGAGTCCGTTCCGGGCGCCGGAGCACCGGCGCCCGCGCGGGTGGGTGAAGGGACGGGGAGCGATGGATCCGAGCGAGCAGGCCGAGGCACTGGCGGAGCGGACCCTCGGCGCGACCAGGGAACGGTTGGCCGCACTGGACGAACTGCCCACCCATGAGCACGTGGCGGTCTTCGACACGCTCCAGCAGGAGCTGTCGGGTGTGCTGGGCGCGCTGGGACAGAACGCCCGGGGTTCCCGATAGTGGGCGGAACGGCCGGTACCCTAGGTGACCATGGCAAAACGTAGTCGGCTCGACGCGGAACTGGTCCGCCGAGGTCACGCACGCTCCCGAGGCCAGGCGGCCGAGTTGATCGAGAACGGGTTCGTCCTGGTCTCCGGCATGGTGGCGTCCAAGGCGGCGACCCAGATCGGCACCGACCAACCCGTCGTGGTGCGCACGCCTTCGGAGGAACCGGCCTACGTGTCCCGGGGCGCGCACAAGCTCATCGGGGCGCTGGACGCCTTCGAACTGGACGTGCGGGGACGCCGGGCGCTGGACGCCGGGGCGTCCACGGGTGGTTTCACCGACGTCCTGCTGCGGCGCGGGGTGTCGCACGTCACGGCGGTCGACGTCGGTTACGGTCAGCTGGCCTGGCCGCTGCGGAGCGACGACCGGGTGCGGGTGATGGAGCGGGTGAACGTCCGCGAGCTCACTCCCGAGATGGTCGGTGAGCCCCGCCCCGACCTGGTCGTCGGGGACCTGTCGTTCATCTCCCTCAAGCTCGTGCTCGGTGCCCTGCGTGCGTCGGTGGCCCCCGACGCGGACTTCTCGATGATGGTCAAGCCCCAGTTCGAGGTGGGCAAGGACCGGGTGGGCGCCGGCGGTGTGGTCCGTGAACCCGGGCTGCGGGCCGAGGCCGTCTCCGACGTGGCCGCGCACGCCCTGACGTTGGGGCTGGGCGTCGTGGACGTGACCGCGAGCCCCCTGCCGGGTCCCTCGGGCAACGTCGAGTACTTCCTCTGGATGCGGGCCGGGGCCGCCCCGCTGGACCCGGCCGCGTTGGAGCGCGCGATCCAGGAGGGGCCCTCCTGAGGGCGTGGCCTCCTGTCGCAGGAGTCCGGTAACGTGACCCGGCCGGGTGCGGTCGAGCACCCGGCCAGCACCAGGCTTCCCGTGGGAAGCGAACGTAAGGGGACGGCGATGACCAGCGGACGCAGCGTTCTCCTGCTGGCCCACACCGGTCGGCCGGCGGCCGTGCGCAGTGCCCAGTTGGTCCACGCGCGTCTGAGCGCGGCGGGGCTGACCGTCCGGATGCTCAAGAGCGAGGTCGAGGAGCTGGCGGACTCGGGCTGCGTCCTGTCTCCGGTGGAGCCGGTCGAGGCGGCGGAGGCCGCTCAGGGCGTGGAGCTGGTCATGGTGCTCGGCGGGGACGGAACCCTGCTGCGCGCCGCCGAGCTCGCCCGCCCGGCGGGCGCGCCGCTGCTGGGGGTCAACCTCGGGCACGTCGGCTTCCTGGCCGAGGCCGAACGCGAGGACCTGGGCGCCACGGTGAACAGCGTCGTCAACCGCGACTACGTGGTCGAGGAACGGATGACCCTCGACGTGGCGGTCTTCAACGGCGGTCGGGGCGACGGTGCCCCGCCGGTGCGTTCCTGGGCGCTCAACGAGGCGACCCTGGAGAAGGCGGACTCGCGCCGCATGCTGGAGATGGTCCTGGAGGTGGACGGGCGGCCCCTGTCCAGCTGGGGTTGTGACGGCGTGGTGTGCGCGACTCCCACCGGTTCCACCGCCCACGCCTTCTCCGCCGGAGGCCCGGTCGTGTGGCCTGACGTGGAGGCGCTGCTGGTCGTGCCGATCAGCGCGCACGCCCTGTTCGCGCGTCCCCTGGTGGTCGGGCCCGAGGCGACGGTGGCGCTGGAGATCCTGCCGGAGACCACACCGGGCGTGCTCTGGTGTGACGGACGGCGTATGGTCGAATTGCCCGTGGGAGCACGAATCGAGATCACCCGTGCCGATACGCCGGTCCGGCTGGCCCGGTTGCACCGTGCGCCGTTCACCGACCGGTTGGTGGCCAAGTTCGGCCTCCCGGTCACGGGGTGGCGGGGACGGGCCGCACACGGACGCTGATCCAGCGCCGTCGCAAGCAAAGGGCGTCAACTATCAGGAGAGGGATCGGTGCTCGAAGAAGTCCGAATCCAAGGCCTCGGTGTCATCGACGACGCCGTGTTGGAACTGTCACCGGGTCTGACCGTCGTCACCGGTGAGACCGGCGCGGGCAAGACCATGGTCGTCACCGGGCTGGGACTGCTCTTCGGTGGGCGCGCCGATCCCCAGCGGGTCCGTCCGGGCGCCGAGCGCGCGGTCGTCGAGGGACGGTTGACCGTGCCCCGGGGCGGCCGGGTGGCCGACCGGGTGCTGGAGGCCGGGGGCGACATCGACGACGACGTCCTGATCCTCACCCGCGCGGTCTCCGCCGAGGGCAGGTCGCGGGCGACCATGGGTGGCCGTTCGGCCCCGGTCAGCCTGCTCGCCTACCTGGCCGACGACCTCGTGGCCGTGCACGGGCAGTCCGACCAGCAGCGTCTGCTGCGTTCGGACCGTCAGCGCTCGTCGCTGGACCGGTTCGCCGGGGACGACCTCGCCAAGGCGATCAAGCGTTACACCACCGCCTACCGCCGCCACCGGGAGGTCTCCGCCGAGCTCGACGAGTTGGTGGAGCGGGCCCGTGAGCGCGCCCAGGAGGCCGACCTCCTGCGGTTCGGAGTCGAGGAGATCGCGGCCGCCGAACCCCAGCCGGGTGAGGACGCCGAGCTGCTCGCGGAGGAGACCCGGCTGGCGCACGCAGACGGACTGCGGGTGGCCTCGACCACCGCTCACGAGGCGCTGACCGGCGATCCGGCCGCAGCCGAGGTCCAGGCCGACGTAGTCGGGCTGCTGTCGGCGGCCCGTCAGGCGGTGGGCGCCGTGCGTGAGCACGACTCCGACCTCGCCGCCATCGGTGACCGGCTGGACGAGGCGTCCTACATCCTCACCGACGCCGCCACCGAACTGGCCTCCTACGCGGAGTCGGTGGACGCCGACCCGGCCCGGTTGGCCGTGATCCAGGAGCGCCGGGCCCTGCTGACCCAGCTCTCACGCAAGTACGGCGAGACGACGGACCAGGTCCTGGCCTGGGCGGAGACCGCGGCCAAGCGCCTGGGGGAGCTGGAGGGCGACGACGACCGGATCGACGGTCTGCGTGCCGAGGCCGATGAGCTGTACGCGCGGATGGACGAGGCCGCGACCGAGCTGACCGAGATCCGGGCCGGGGCCGCCGAGCGGTTCGGGGCGGCGGTCACCGAGGAGCTGACCGCGCTGGCGATGCCGCACGCGCGGGTGAGCGTGCGCATCACCACGGGCGAGGAGTTCGGGCAGCACGGGCGCGACGAGGTCGAGATCCTGCTGGCCCCGCACCCGAGTTCGCCGCCGCTGGCCCTGCACAAGGGCGCCTCGGGCGGTGAGCTGTCCCGGGTCATGCTGGCGATCGAGGTGGTCTTCGCCGGGGCGGACCCGGTGCCGACCTTCGTGTTCGACGAGGTGGACGCCGGTGTCGGCGGCAAGGCCGCGGTGGAGATCGGCCGACGGCTGGCCCGCCTGGCCGGGTTGGCCCAGGTGATCGTGGTCACGCACCTGCCGCAGGTCGCGGCCTTCGCGGACGCGCACCTGGTCGTGGAGAAGTCCACCGAGGGGCTGGTGACGGAGAGCGGCGTGGTCCGGCTGGACCGGGACGGGCGCGTGCGTGAGCTCTCGCGGATGCTCGCCGGACTGGAGGACTCCGAGCTGGGTCGGGCGCACGCGGAGGAGCTGCTGGACAACGCCGATCCGGACCGCGCCTACCCGGCTGGCTGACCAGGGGCGCGGAGGGGTCGTCCTCGCGGTGCCCGTGCCCGAGGGGCGCGGGCACCGTCGGAGTCACGCCCTGGGTTGATTTGCCCAGAAAACGCCGTCCGGTCGCCTGTAGTGACTTACCGTGATCGAGTTCTGACATTATGCCACCGATGAAGGTATCGGATGCGCTCAGAGCCACAATGCGATTCCGCCGTTCGCGGGCGGAAGTCCCCTTCGGGCTGGTCGCGCCCGTCCGTTCGGACCGCCGCACCAAGAACCTGACCAAACGGCTGCGACCCGGCGACATCGCCGTGATCGACCACGTCGACCTGGACCGGGTCAGTGCCGAGGCCCTGGTGGGCTGCGGGGTCTCGGCGGTGATCAACGTCGCCCGCAGTATCAGCGGACGCTATCCCAACCAGGGGCCCGAGATGATCGTGGCGGCCGGGATCCCCTTGGTGGACGACGTCGACCCCGAGGTCCTGACCCGCGTCCACGACGGGGAACGCCTGCGGCTGGAGGGCGCCACCCTCTACCGGGGAGGCGAGGTCGTCGCCCGGGGCACCCGCCAGGACAAGGAGAGCGTGGCCGCCGCCATGGCCGAGGCCCGTGCCGGGCTCGCCACGCAGCTGGAGGCCTTCGCCGCCAACACCATGGCCTATCTCCAGCGCGAGCGCGACCTTCTGCTGGACGGCATCGGCATCCCCGTGATCGGCACCTCCATGGAGGGGCGCCACGTCCTGATCGTCGTGCGCGGCTACCACTACCGCGAGGACATCGTCGCCCTGCGGCCCTACATCCGCGAGTTCCGGCCGGTCATCATCGCCGTGGACGGGGGAGCCGACGCGGTGATGGAGGCCGGCTACCGGCCCGACATCATCGTCGGGGACTTCGACTCGGTCTCCGACCAGGCCCTGACCAGCGGTGCCGAACTCGTGGTGCACGCCTACCGCGACGGCCGCGCCCCCGGACTCCAGCGCCTGACCGACCTGGGCCACGAGGCGGTCGTCTTCCCGGCGACCGGCACCAGCGAGGACGTGGCGATGATGCTCGCGGACGGCTCGGGTGCCAGCCTCATCGTCGCCGTGGGCACCCACGCCACCCTGGAGGAGTTCCTCGACAAGGGGCGCTCGGGCATGGCGAGCACCTTCCTCACCCGGTTGCGGGTCGGCGGGAAGCTGGTGGACGCCAAGGGCGTGAGCCGCCTCTACCGCTCCCGCATCTCTCCGTGGGCACTGCTCGGCCTGGTGGCCGCGTGCCTGCTCACCATCCTGGTCGCCGCCTACAGCTCGCCGGCCGGGCAGGTCTATCTCACCTTTCTCGCGGCGCGCTGGGACGCGTTCGTCTACTGGATGACGGGGCTGTTCACGTGATCGACTTCCGCTATCACCTCGTGTCCATCGTCGCGGTGTTCCTCGCGCTCACCGTCGGACTCGTCCTGGGCACCACGATGCTCCAGGACCCCCTGCTCAACACCCTCCAGTCCGAGACCGCCGACCTGCGCGGACAGAGCGAGGAGCTGCGCGCCGAGCGCGACGACTCCGAACAGCTCAACATCGGGGCGGACCAGTTCACCGACGCCGTCGCCGCCGACGTCCTGGAGGACCGGCTGCTCGACCGCGAAGTGGTCCTGGTCGCGGCGCCCGGCGCCGACGAGGAGGTCGTGCGGTCCCTGGGCGGGCGCGTGGAGGAGGCGGGCGGATCGGTCGTCGGCCGTCTGCTGTTCGAGGAGGCGTTCCTGGACAGCGGCAGCGCCACCTTCGTGGACGAACTCGCCCTCCAGACCGCCGCTGATCCCGGTGACCTCTCCGGCAACCCCTACGACAAGGCCGGAACAGCGCTCGGACACGCGCTGGCGGTCCCGTCCGAGGCCGACACGGAGACGGAGGGCGCCGAGGGCTCCGAGGACGCTGGCGGGTCCGAGGACTCCGAGGGCCGGGACGAGGAGAGGACCGACGACTCCGAGGACGGGGCCGAGAGCCGGAGCCAGAGTGAGGGCGACGGTGACCGGGACACCGGCCACGACGCGGCCGCCGTCCTGTCCGCCTTCTCCGAGGGCGGGCTCCTCACGGTCGAGGGGTCCCCGGCGGAGTCGGCCGACACCGTGGTCGTGGTGGCCCCGGCCGCCAACGCTCCCGAGGAGGACCAGGAACGCGTCAACACCGCGCTGACCAGCTTCACCGCGGCCCTGCACCAGCAGGTTGGCCCCACGCTCCTCGCCGGGGAGCCGACTCCGGCCGTCCGGGCGGGGTGATCGCCCAGGCACGGGCCCAGGAACGGACCCATGCCACGGTGGACGTGGCCGGGCGACCCACCGGTGACGTGGTCGCCGTCCTCGCCCTGGCCGACTCCCTCGGCGGTTCCGGCTCCCCGTACGGCATCGGTGAGGGTGTGGTCGGCTTCCTGCCCGACCCGCTGCCCGGGCCGGTCGAGACCGCCGAGACCGAGGCGGACACCGACGCCGAGGCGGCGGCGGAGTCCGGCAACGACGAGGCCCGCCGCAAGGCGCCCCGGAGCGGAGAGTGAGGCCCGTGCGCACGACCGCCACGGCCCGGACCTCCGCCGCCTCCCAGGTGGTCCGCGGGCTGACCGGCGCCGCCCTCGGTGCCCTGGCCGCCCGCTCCGCCTACACGGTGCTCAACCGGGTCGGCGACCGGTCCCCGGCCTGGCGGCGCGTCAACTTCCGGGGCCGCACCGTCACCCTCCAGGAGGGCCCGGCCCTGGCCTCGGGCGTGTGCGCCGCCTGCGTGCTCGCCCCCGGCCTCACCCCGCGCGTGCGCGCCGCCGCCTCCCTGGCCGCCGCGTCCTCGGCCGCCTTCGGCGCCTACGACGACCTGGCCGGGAACACGCGGGCCAAGGGGCTGCGCGGACACCTGGGCGCGTTGGCCCACGGTGAGGTGACCACCGGCGCGGTCAAGATGGCCGGGATCGGCGCCACGGGGCTGGCCTCCGCGTACCTGCTGCGCCGGGGACCGCTGGACACCCTGGTGGACGGTGCCCTGATCGCGGCCAGCGCCAACCTGGTCAACCTCTTCGACCTCCGGCCCGGACGGGCCGTGAAGTTCGCGCTGCTCGCCTCGGCACCCGCGCTGGCCTCCCCGGCCGCGCCGCTGCTGGGCCCGGTGCTGGGCGCCTCGGCTGCCCTGCTCCCCGACGAGCTGGCCGAACGCTCGATGCTCGGTGACGCCGGGGCCAACGCGCTCGGTGCCGCTCTGGGCGTGGCCGCCGCCGCCCGTGCGCCGCGACCGGTCCGCCTGGCCCTGCTCGGCGCCGTGGTCGGCCTGACCCTGGCCAGCGAGCGCACCAGCTTCTCCCAGGTGATCGAGCGCGTCCCCGTGTTGAACCGGCTGGACCGGTGGGGACGCGCGGACTCCGGCTCCCACGGGGCCGGGCGCCCCACAGCCGACCACCCGTCCGGGCCCCCGCACCGAACGGAGCCGGGCGGAGCACGGCCCGAGGCGGAGCGGAGCCCGTGCCGCGCGCACGGCGCTCCACCGCCGCACCGGCTCCGGGGTGACCCGCGGGGTCGCCACGGCGGCGGCGCTCATCGCGGTGGTCACCGTGGGCGCCCGCCTGGCCGGGTTCGGCCGCACCGTCGTCTTCTCCCAGACCGTGGGCGACACCTGCCTGGGCACCGCCTACGTCACCGCCAACCAGCTCCCCGCCGTGCTGTTCGAGATCGTCATCGGCGGCGCCCTGACCGCCATGGTCGTCCCCGTCCTGGCCGCCTCGGTGCGGCGAGGCGACCACGAGCAGGTCCGCCACACCGCCTCGGCGCTGGTCACCTGGGTGCTGCTGCTCTCCCTGCCGTTGGCCGCGCTGCTGGCGCTCGTCTCGGTTCCGGCGATGACCCTGCTGCTGGGGGCGGGGGTCGGCTGCGACCACGCCGCGCTGGTCGGTCTGGCCGCCCGCATGCTCGTGGTGTTCGCGCCGCAGATCGTCTTCTACGGGCTCGCCGCGGTGCTCTACGGCGTGCTCCAGTCCCACCGCCGGTTCCTGGCCCCCGCGCTGGCGCCCCTGGTGTCCAGCCTCGTCGTCATCGCCGCCTACCTGGTGTTCGTGCCCCTGGGCGCCGACCACCGGCAGGACCTCGGCGCCCTGCCGGTCTCCGCCGAACTCGTGCTCTCCCTGGGCACGACCGCCGGGGTGGTGGCGCTCTTCCTCACGGTGCTCGGCCCCGGCTGGGGGCTCGGGCTGCGGCTGCGCCCCGCGTGACCTTCCCTCCCGGCGTGGGCGCGCGGGTGCGCGCCCTGGCCCTGGCCTCCCTGCTGCCGCTGGTGGCCATGCAGGTGAGCCTGCTGCTGTCGGTCGCCCTCGCCAACTGGGGCGGGGAGCGGGCGCCTCCGTGCTCTACAGCTATGCCTGGGCACTGTTCACCCTGCCCTACGGGGTGATCGCCGTTCCCATCGCGACCAGTGCCTTCACCGCGCTGGCGGTGGCCGACGCCGAGGGGGACCGGGCCGGGTTCGACCGTCTGCTGTCGGGGAGCGCGCGGGCCTGCGTGGTGATCACCGCGGGGGTGGGGACGGCCCTGGCGGCGGCGGCCGGACCGCTGGCGGAGGTCTTCGCGCAGGTGGAACCGGCACCGCTGGAACGGGCCCTGCTGACCTACGCCCCGGGGGTGGTGGGTTTCGGTCTGGTGGCGCTGCTCAGCCGGGCGCTGTACGCGTCCCACCACGGGCGCTCCGCCGCCACCGCGCAGATCGTGGGATGGCTGGTGGTGATGGCGTGCGCAGTGGGGCTGGTGTGGTCGCTGCCACCGGGATGGTCCATCGCCGGGCTGGGCGCGGCGAGCACCACGGGACTCAGCCTGGCCGCCGCCCTGTTGTGCGCGGGGGTCGCGCGGGTCCACGGGGGCGGCGCGCTGTCCGGGCTGGGCCGATCCCTGTGGGCGGCGCTGGTCGCCGGCTGCGCGGGGTGGCTGGCCGGGCGGGGGTGGCCACGGAGCTGGTCCGGGTCCTGGGAGACGGGATCGGCTGGACGGTGCTCGTCGCCGTCGCGGCGGGGTGCGCGGCGATGGTGGTCTTCGGCGGGGCGGCGGTCCTGGTGGACCGCTCCGCGCTGCGCACGGTCGTGGACCGTGCTCGGAACATGCGTCAACGAGGGAGGGAGTCACGGTGAACGGCAGGATCGCGTTGGTCGTGGGGACGGTCAGCGGCGGGGTGGGACGCCACGTGCGCTCACTGGGTGAGGGCTGGTGGGCCGGGGGTTCCGGGTGGCGGTGGTCGGACCGCCCTCCGCCGACCGGGAGTTCGGGTTCTCGTCACTGGGCATGCGCTTCTCCCCGGTGCCGATCGGGCCCTCGCCCGCGCCGGGCGACCCCGGGGTGGTGCTGCGGTTGAACGCGCTGCTGCGCGGGGCGGACGTGGTGCACGCGCACGGACTGCGGGCCGGGGCCCTGTGCGCCCTGGCGGGGGCCCGGCCGCTGGTGGTCACCGCGCACAACGCCCCGCCCGTGGTCGGCGGGGTCCTGGGCGCGGTCTACCCGGTGCTGGAGCGGATCGTGGCCCATCGCGCGCAGGTGGTCCTGGGGGTCTCCGGTGACCTCGTGCGCAGACTCGCGGCGGCGGGGGCGAAGGACGCCCGGATGGCGGTGGTGGCCGCCCCGGAGACGGGCAGGCCGCTGAGGGGGCGGTCGGAGACACGGGCCGACCTGGCGGTGGAGCCCGACCGTCCGCTGCTGCTGACGGTGGCCCGGCTCGCGGAACAGAAGGGACTGGACACCCTGCTGGCGGCGGCGCCGGCGATCGCGGACCGGACACCCGAACCCGTGGTGGCCATCGCCGGGGACGGCCCGCTGTGGGGTGAGCTGCACGACGCCGCCGCCGGGATGAGGGGGACGTGCGCATGCTCGGGCACCGCTCCGACGTGGCGGACCTGCTGGCGGCGGCGGACGTGTTCTGCCTCACGAGCCAGTGGGAGGGGCCCTCGCTGGTCATCATGGAGGCGCTGCGGGCCGGTCTGCCGGTGGTCTCCACCCGTGTGGGCGGCATCCCCGACCTCTACTCGGGGACGGTCCTGATGGTGCCGCCCGGCGACCCGGCCGCCTTCGCGTCGGCGGTCGGTCGGGTCCTGGACGACCCCGACCTCGCCGCCGACCTGCGGACCCGTTCCCGGGAGGCCGCCCGCAGGCTGCCCTCGGAGGAGGACGCGGTGGAGGCGGCGTGCTCGGTGTACAAGTCGGTGGCGCGCTGGTGAGCGTGGCGGTCCGCCCCATCCGGGCCGTGGGCCGGACACGCCGCGCCCGGGCCCGGACGGTCGCGGCGCGGCATGTCCGACGGGTGTGAAAGACGTGTCTCCGGGGAGGGGTGCGTACCGCCGCGTGGGTGACTTCCCCGGAGAGGATTTCGATGCCATGCTGAGTACCGGCTCGGATGGCGTAACCTGTTCTGGTGCGCTCTACGCGCCTGCGTCACCTGCTTCACCACGTGAGGGAGTATCCCTGTCGCGGCGGTGCCGTCATCACGGAGTACAACGGCGTGCTCCCGGTTCCGTCGGTTCACGTCCTCGGACGTGAGCGGGAGAGACCTCCGGTTATCTGCTGTGCGTGCAAACTGCTCGCGCGCACCGACCGGAGGAGAATCCGTCAGTGAACGTTCCTTTGTGGGTCTGGGCCGCCACCATCGCGGCCATGGTGCTGATCCTCGCCCTGGACCTGGTGATCGTCGACCACCCGTGGAGCAAGACCAAGGGTCCCAAGGAGTTCGGGATCAAGCAGGCCTCCTGGTGGGCCGTCTTCTACATCGGCATCGCCATCGTGTTCGGCTTCGGGGTCATGTACTTCGGCAGCCCGACGTCGGGCGCCGAGTACTTCGCCGGGTTCGTCACCGAGAAGAGCCTGAGCATCGACAACCTCTTCGTGTTCTACCTTCTGATGACCGCGTTCGCGGTCCCGAAGAAGTACCAGCACGAGGTCCTGCTCGTCGGCATCGTCATCGCGATCGTCATGCGCGGCTTCTTCATCGTGCTGGGCGCGCAGGTCATCAACGCCTGGAGCGAGGTCTTCTACCTCTTCGGCGTCTTCCTCATCTACACCGGTTACAAGATCGTCCGTGACCACGTGAAGGGCGACGAGGAGGACAAGGACTTCACGCAGACGCCCGTCGTGCGCCTGGTGAAGCGCTTCTGGCCGGTGACCAAGGACTACCACGGCGCCAAGCTGACCGTGAAGCTCGACGGCCGCCGCCACGTGACCCCGATGCTGCTGGTGATCGTCGCGATCGGCGTCATCGACCTCGTCTTCGCCGTCGACTCCATCCCGGCCATCTTCGGCCTGACGCAGGACGCCTACATCGTCTTCACCGCCAACGCCTTCGCCCTCATGGGCCTGCGCCAGCTGTACTTCCTGCTGGCCGGACTGATGGACCGCCTGGCCTACATCAGCTGGGGCCTGTCCGCGATCATGGTGTTCATCGGCGTGAAGATGATCCTGCACGCGCTCCACGAGAACGGCGTGCACGTCATCGACATCGGCATCGGCACCTCGCTCACCGTGATCCTGGGCATCATGACCATCACCATCGTCGGCAGTCTGATCAAGTCCGGCGTCGACCAGCGCCGCGAGGCCGAGGTCGAGGGCAAGGACGAGGACGCCACGGCCGACCGCTCCTGACCCCGAACCGCCCCGTTCCCGGACGTTTCCGGAGTCCGCTCCGGGCAACCGCGGAAACCCACCTCGTTCGAACGGTTGTTCGTTTATAGTGGTGGTGTCCCGACGCACACGCGTCGGGGCACCACCATTTTCGCGTGGCGGAAGAAACCGCCCCGGGTGATCGTTACTGTGGTCGGGCGGGGTGTCGCGTCACCATTCCCCGACATCCCCTGAGCGGCCCGGTTCCGGAGCCGCGGCGGCCCCGCGGGGTCCGCGACCGCCTCAACGCGAAGCCATACACGGGTCCACCGACGTCACTTCGACGTGGTCCGCGTCCTGTGCGTCAGAGCCGAAGGATGTCTCACTCGATGGTCGAACAACTCGTGGTCCGTGGAGCACGGGAGCACAACCTCAAGGACGTGTCGCTGGACCTGCCGCGCGACTCCATGATCGTGTTCACCGGCCTGTCCGGTTCGGGCAAGTCCTCGCTCGCCTTCGACACGATCTTCGCCGAGGGCCAGCGCCGCTACGTCGAGTCCCTCTCCGCGTACGCCCGCCAGTTCCTGGGTCAGATGGACAAGCCCGACGTCGACTTCATCGAGGGGCTGTCCCCGGCGGTCTCGATCGACCAGAAGTCGACCAGCCGCAACCCGCGGTCCACGGTGGGCACCATCACCGAGGTCTACGACTACCTGCGCCTGCTCTGGGCCCGCGTGGGCGTTCCGCACTGTCCGGAGTGCCACCGCGAGATCGCCCGGCAGACGCCGCAGCAGATCGTCGACCGGGTCATGGAGATGTCCGAGGGCACCCGCTTCCAGGTGCTCGCCCCGGTCGTGCGCGGCCGCAAGGGCGAGTACGTCGAACTCTTCAAGGACCTCCAGTCCAAGGGCTACACGCGCGCCGTCGTCGACGGCCAGGCGGTCCGGTTGGACGAGGCGCCCAAGCTCGGCCGCTACGACAAGCACGACATCGCCGTGGTCGTGGACCGCCTCGCCGTCAAGCCCGGCGCGAACGGGCGGCTCACCGACTCGGTGGAGACCGCGCTCAAGCTGGCCGGCGGCACCATCGTCCTGGACTTCGTGGACCTGGAGAGCGACGACCCCGAGCGGGAGAAGGTCTTCTCCGAGCACCTCTACTGCCCCTACGACGACCTCTCCTTCGAGCAGCTCGAACCGCGCTCCTTCTCCTTCAACGCGCCCTACGGCGCCTGCCCCGACTGCTCCGGCCTGGGCACCCGCATGGAGGTCGACGCGGACCTGCTGGTCCCCGACCCGGAGAAGACCCTGGCCGAGGGGGCCATCGCGCCCTGGTCGGGCGGGCCCAACGGCGGCTACTGGGAACGCATCCTCAAGGCGCTGGGCGAGGCCGTGGGGTTCGACACCGACACCTCCTGGGAGCGGCTGCCGCGCCGCGCGCGCAAGGCGATCCTGGAGGGCCACGACACCCAGGTCCACGTCAGCTACCGGAACCGGTACGGGCGCAACCGCTCCTACTACACGGAGTTCGAGGGCGTGATCCCCTGGGTGAAGCGCCGCCACTCCGAGGTGGAGAGCGACCACACCCGCGAGCGCCTCGAGGGCTACATGCGCTCGGTGCCGTGCCCCACCTGTGACGGCACCCGGCTCAAGCCGGTCGTCCTCGCCGTGACGGTCGGCGGTAAGTCGATCGCGGACGTCGCCTCCATGGCGCTCGGCGAGAGCGCCGCCTTCCTGGCCGGGCTCCGGCTCTCCGACCGTGACATGGTCATCGCCGCGCAGGTGCTCAAGGAGATCAACGCCCGGCTGGGCTTCCTGCTGGACGTGGGGCTGGACTACCTGAGCCTGGCCCGCTCCTCCGGGTCGCTCTCCGGCGGCGAGGCCCAGCGCATCCGGCTGGCCACCCAGATCGGGTCCGGTCTGGTGGGCGTTCTGTATGTCCTGGACGAGCCCTCCATCGGCCTGCACCAGCGCGACAACGCCCGCCTGCTGGAGACCCTCCAGAGACTGCGCGACATCGGCAACACGCTCATCGTGGTCGAGCACGACGAGGACACCATCCGCGCCGCCGACTGGGTCGTGGACATCGGTCCCGGCGCGGGCGAGCACGGCGGGCACGTGGTGGTCACGGGCATCGTGGACGAGCTGCTCACCTCGTCCGACTCGCTGACCGGCGACTACCTGGCCGGTCGGCGCGCGATCGAGCTCCCGTCCGAGCGGCGCCCGCTGACCAGGGGGCACGAGCTCGTGGTCCGGGGTGCGCGGGAGAACAACCTGCACGGCATCGACGTGTCGTTCCCGCTGGGCGTGTTCACGGCGGTCACCGGTGTGTCCGGCTCGGGCAAGTCCACCCTGGTCAACGAGATCCTGTACAAGGCCCTGGCCAAGGAGCTCAACGGGGCGCGCGACGTGCCCGGCCGCCACCTGCGGGTGAACGGGATGAACAAGGTCGACAAGGTGGTGCACGTCGACCAGAGTCCGATCGGTCGCACGCCGCGCTCCAACCCGGCCACCTACTCCGGGGTCTTCGACCACGTGCGCAAACTGTTCGCGCAGACCACCGACGCCAAGACGCGCGGTTACCAGCCCGGCCGGTTCTCGTTCAACGTCAAGGGCGGCCGCTGCGAGGCCTGCTCCGGCGACGGCACGCTCCGGATCGAGATGCAGTTCCTGCCGGACGTGTACGTGCCCTGCGAGGTCTGCCACGGGGCGCGGTACAACCGCGAGACCCTCCAGGTGAAGTACAAGGGCAAGAACATCGCCGAGGTGCTGGACATGCCGATCGCGGAGGCCCTGGAGTTCTTCGAGCCGGTCAACGCGATCCGCCGCCACCTCCAGACGCTGGCCGACGTCGGTCTGGGCTACGTGCGCCTGGGCCAGCCCGCCACGACGCTCTCCGGCGGCGAGGCCCAGCGCGTGAAGCTCGCCGCCGAGCTCCAGCGCCGGTCCACCGGCCGCACCGTGTACGTGCTCGACGAGCCCACCACCGGTCTGCACTTCGAGGACATCCGCAAGCTGCTGGGGGTCCTCAACCGGCTGACCGACACCGGGAACACGGTGATCGTCATCGAGCACAACCTCGACGTGATCAAGACGGCCGACCACGTCATCGACATGGGACCCGAGGGCGGTTCCGGCGGTGGCACGCTCGTGGCCGAGGGCACCCCGGAGGAGGTCGCCGCGGTCGCGGAGTCCTACACCGGTCAGTTCCTCGCCAAGATGCTCTGACCCGCGTTCCGGCGCCCGCACGGTCTCCGTGCGGGCGCCGTGTCGTGTGCGGGAACGGGTCCCAGTGTGAGCGCCGGTCTTCGTGCTCCGGCTCCGTGGGCCACGGGAGACGCCGCCCCTCCCGACGGCCCGCGAACGGCCCACGCGCGGGCCCTGCCATCGCTGCCCGGTCCTCGGGGCGACGCGTTCTCCCTTGCGCTCTCCGCCAACTCCACGAAGTTCGCGACAGTCACGGGTGCGTGGTCGGGCAGCAGTTCCACCTGATCACGCCGTGGTTGGTGGTGAGCTCGGCCGTTACGGTCTCGGTGGTGGTCATGGCGATTCCTTGAGGTGATCGACTCGGGTGGGGGTGGAGTGGGGAACGCGGACACGACTCTCGGTGCCGTCAAGGCGGGGCCGTCCCCTTCCCGTCTGACAGGCTGTCCCCATGCTTGGACGACTGCGCGCCGTGACCGTCGACTGCCCCGATCCCGGGGTCCTGGCCGACTTCTACTCCGAACTCCTGGGGCTCCCGGTCACCAGGCGTGACCGCGACTGGGCGGGGATCGGTGACGGGACCCGGCCCGTGATCGACTTCCAACGGGTGGAGGACCACCGGGCCCCGGCCTGGCCGGATCCCGAGCGCCCCCAACAGATGCACTTCGAGATCATGGTCGAGGACATCGGGGCGGCCCACGCCCGGGTGCTGGAGTTGGGCGCGCGTCTGCTCGCCGTGTCCGAGGAGCGGCCCGAGAACCTGTACCGGGTCTACGCCGACCCGGCCGGTCACCCCTTCTGCCTGGAGTTCAGGGCGTGACCGCCGTAGGTCACCGGTGTGCGCCCCCTCCGTTCGGTCGACTGGCTGAGGGCACCGACCGGTGCTCCTCAGCCCTGGGAAGCCTGCGGCGGGGAGGACCGCCGACCGCGCGAGCAGGGGCCGGTGCGGGGCACCCGAGCCGACCTACTACGATTCGTAGTGGAATTCAGGCGCAGGTGAGGAGCGGTCGGTCGTGGCTGGAACGAGGACATGCGGGTGCGGGGTGAGCAGGCGTCGTCTGCTCGGAACGGCGGGGGCGGCGGCCGCCGTGACCGCCGTGAGCGCCTGCGGTCAGCCCCCGGACCCCCAGGAGGTGCGCCGGGGCCACGTGGTCGGTCAGACCACGGACGTTCCGGAGGGCGGCGGGGCGGTCTTCAGCCACAGCAAGCTGGTGGTGACCCAGCCCGAGGAGGGCGAGTACCGGGCCTTCAGCGCCGCCTGCACCCACGGCGGCTGCACGGTCCAGGAGGTCGAGGACGAGGTCATCCGTTGCCTCTGCCACGGGAGCGAGTTCGACATCGTCTCCGGCGAGGTCGTCACGGGCCCGGCGGAGGAGCCCTTGGAGAAGTTCACCGTCACCATCGACGGGACCGACATCATCCTCGACTGACCCGGCCCACGCACGACGGAGCCCCACCGAACTCTCGGTGGGGCTCCGCGTGCGTACGGGGCGGGGTACGGGGCGTCAGACCTCTTCGGGGTTGCCCGACTGCGCCGAACCCTCGCTGTCGTCGTGGGCCGCGACCGGGGCGGGAGAGGCCCGGCGGAACGCCGAGGTCGGGAACCGCGCCGCGTAGTCGGACTCGTCGTCCCCGGCGCTGATGAACTCCGTGCGGTTGCGCGGCAGGGACTCGGGGTAGTTGGTGGCCAACCAGGTGACCAGGTGCTCGCGGATCTCGCACGCGATGTTCCACTGGTTGCCGGTGTCGGAGGCGGTGGCCACCACCCGGACCATGACCTCACCGGAGTCGGTGATGTCCACGACCTGGCAGGACCAGCTGCGCCCGTCCCAGAACCTGCTGGCGGTGATCAGCCGCCCGGTCTCCTCGCGCAGGTCCGCGATGGGCACCTCCCAGTCGAGGGGAGCTGGACCTTGGCGGTGATGTTGGTCCCGGCCTTGGTCCAGTTCTCGAAGCTGGTGGTGGTGAAGTTGGCGACCGGGACGACCAGTCGGCGCTCGTCCCAGATCTTGATGGTGACGTTGACCAGGCTGAGCTCCTCGACCCGGCCCCACTCGCCCTCGACCACGACGACGTCCCCGATGCGCAGGGCGTCGCTGAAGGCCAGCTGGAGTCCCGCGAACAGGTTTCCGAGGGTCGACTGGGCCGCGACACCGGCGACGATACCGATGACACCGGCGGAGGCCAGGAGCCCGGCGCCGAGCGCCTGGACCTCGGGGAAGGTGAAGAGGATGGAGGCGATGGCCAGGACCACGATGACCGAGGTGATGACCCTGCGCAGCAGCCGTACCTGGGTCTGGAGTCGGCGGGCCCGGCGGTCGGCGTCGCCGTTGCGCGCGGAGAGGCGCTCCAGCACCATGTCGGTGGCCGCGTAGGCCAGGCTGATCCCGAGCGCGGTCAGGGTGCCGATCATCAGGATCGTCATCGCGTGGTCGATGGTCTGGAAGGTGCTCCAGGCCACGTCCCCCCGACTGGGGAGCGCGAGGTTGGCCCCGGCGACCGCCGCGGCGGTGTACGCGGTGATCGCCGAACGCGCGACCACGTAGCGGGCCATCGGCCAGACCTTGCCCAACTTGTGGTTGAGCAGCCACTGGAGGATGAAGACCAGGGCCATCGAGACCGAGACGGCGATGCCGATCGCGATCCACTGGG
Source organism: Nocardiopsis eucommiae (assembly GCA_018388625.1). Classification (GTDB taxonomy): domain Bacteria; phylum Actinomycetota; class Actinomycetes; order Streptosporangiales; family Streptosporangiaceae; genus Nocardiopsis; species Nocardiopsis eucommiae. Next base: position 2,114,300 of record CP074402.1, read on the forward strand.
AGACGGACACGTCGAAGCGCCCCCTTGTCGTTCATGTCGGGAAGTTCAGCTGTACCCGCCCAACCTAGACCATGCAGATATCCAATCGTGACGTTTGCTTGTACTGATTCCTCCGGAGTGACCCGCTCCACGGGGGCGCGTCGCGCGGACCGGTGGCCGTCTGTCCCCGGGAGCGACCAGAATGGGGGTATGGCTGCGACTCCTCACCTGCGCCCCGCCCCCGGGTCCATCCCGACCGAGCCGGGCGTCTACCGATTCCGGGACGCCTCCGGCCGGGTCATCTACGTGGGCAAGGCCAAGAACCTGCGGTCGAGGCTGTCCTCCTACTTCCGGGACTTCGCCGGACTGCACCCCCGTACCCAGCAGATGGTCTCCACCGCCGCCGACGTCGACTGGACGATCGTCGGCACCGAGGTCGAGGCCCTCCAGCTGGAGTACTCCTGGATCAAGCAGTACGACCCGCGCTTCAACGTCAAGTACCGCGACGACAAGAGCTACCCCTACCTGGCGGTGACCCTCAACGAGGAGTTCCCCCGAGTCCAGGTGATGCGGGGCGCCAAGCGCCGTGGCGTGCGCTACTTCGGCCCCTACTCGCACGCCTGGGCGATCCGCGAGACCGTCGACCTGCTGCTGCGGGTCTTCCCCGTGCGCACCTGCTCGCCGGGGGTGTTCCGGGGCGCGCGCAACAGCGGCCGCCCCTGCCTCCTCGGTTACATCGGCAAGTGCGTGGCGCCCTGCGTGGGCCGGGCCAGCCCCGAGGAGCACCGCGAACTGGCGGAGGACTTCTGTTCGTTCCTGGCCGGGGACACCGGGCGCTTCATTCGTCAGCTGGAGGCGCGGATGACCGAGGCGGCCCAGGAGATGGAGTACGAACGGGCCGCACGGATCCGCGACGACATCGAGGCCCTGCGCGCCGCCCTGGAGAAGCAGGCCGTGGTCCTGCCCGACTCCACCGACTGCGACGTCATCGCCATGTCCGACGACCCGCTGGAGGCGGCGGTCCAGATCTTCCACGTGCGGGGCGGCCGGATCCGCGGTCAGCGCGGCTACGTGGTGGACAAGGTGACCGACGCCAGCCCCGGGGAGCTCATGCAGAACTTCCTGCGCCAGCTCTACGGCTCCCTGGACGGGTCCGAGGAGACCGAGGGCACCGGTACGTCGATCCCGCGCGAGGTCCTGGTCTCCCACGAGCCGGACGACCCCGACGCCGTGGCGAGCTGGCTGGCCGAGCACCGGGGCGCGGCGGTGGACCTGCGCGTGCCCCAGCGCGGCGACAAGAAGTCCCTCATGGAGACCGTGGACAAGAACGCCCGCGAGGCACTGGCCCGGCACAAGACGCACCGCGCCGGGGACCTCAGCACCCGGGGCCGCGCTCTGAACGAGATCCAGGAGGCGCTGGACCTGCCCGAGGCGCCGCTGCGCATCGAGTGCTTCGACATCTCCAACCTCCAGGGCGAGCACGTGGTGGCCTCGATGGTGGTCTTCGAGGACGGCCTGGCCCGCAAGTCCGAGTACCGGAGGTTCTCCGTGCGCGGCAGCGGGGCCGGAGGAGCGGAGCAGCACGACGTGGCCGCCATGTACGAGGTGGTCAGGCGCCGGTTCCGCCGCTACCTGGAGGAGAGCGCGCGCGCCGGTGAGGTGGCCCGCATGGGCGGCACCGACGACCACGCGGACACCGACGGGCACGGGCTCACGGGCGGGAGCGGCACCTCCGAGGAGCCCGCGCCCGGCAAGTTCGCCTATCCGCCTAACCTGGTGGTGGTGGACGGCGCCCGCCCGCAGGCGGAGGCGGCGCGGCGCGCGTTGGACGAACTCGGCATCGAGGACGTGGCCGTCTGCGGTCTGGCCAAGCGCCTGGAGGAGGTGTGGCTGCCCGACGACGAGGATCCGGTGATCCTTCCGCGCGCGGGCGAGGGCCTCTACCTCCTCCAGCGGGTCCGCGACGAGGCCCACCGATTCGCCATCCAGTACCACCGGCAGAAGCGCGCCAAGGCGCTCACCGGGAGCAGCCTGGACGAACTGCCGGGTCTGGGTCCGGCGCGCAGGACCGCCCTCATCAAGGAGTTCGGTTCGGTGCGCAGACTCGCCTCGGCGAGTACCGAGGAGATCGCGGCGGTACCCGGGATCGGCCCCAAACTGGCCGAGTCCGTGCACGCACATCTGTCCGGTGGCCCCGGCCGGAGGGACGCGGAGGGTGACGGGGCGACGGCAAGGCAAGGCACAGACGGGGAGGAGACACATGACGGTCGAACTGGGCGGGGAGCTACCGCCGGACGTGGTCATCGTCACCGGGATGTCCGGTGCGGGTCGGAGTACGGCGGCCAGGGCCCTGGAGGACCTGGACTGGTTCGTGGTGGACAACCTGCCACCCGGGCTGCTGCCCACGATGATCGAGCTCGCGGGCCGCACCCACGGGGCGGTTCCCCGGGTGGCGGTGGTGGTGGACGTGCGTTCACTCGCCTTCACGGAGGACCTGCTGTCCACGGTGGAGGAACTGCGCAAGCGCGACATCACCGCGCGGGTGCTGTACCTGGAGGCGGGTGACGACGCCCTGGTGCGCCGCTTCGAGGGGGTCCGCCGCCCCCACCCCTCCAGGGTGACGGTCGCCTGACCGACGGCATCGACCGTGAGCGGGAGACGCTGCGCGCGATCCGTGGCGAGGCCGACCTGGTCATCGACACCTCCCAGCTCAACGTGCACCAGCTCAAGGCGCGGGTGATCGGGTTCTTCGGGGAGAGCGACGAGGTGCGCCCGCGCGCCAACGTGGTCTCCTTCGGGTTCAAGCACGGCCTGCCGGTCGACGCCGACCTGGTCCTGGACTGCCGGTTCCTGCCCAACCCGCACTGGGTGCCGGACCTGCGGCCGATGAACGGCCGTGACGAGCCGGTCCGGGACTACGTGCTCTCCCAGGACGGCGCCAAGGAGATGCTGGAGGCGTACTCGGAGGTCCTGAAGCTGACCATCGCCGGGTACCAGCGCGAGGGCAAGCACTACATGACGCTGGCGGTGGGCTGTACCGGCGGCAAGCACCGCAGTGTGGCCATGGCGGAGCAGTTCGGTGAGCGGCTGCGGGCGCAGGGCGTGGACGTGCACGTGGTCCACCGGGACGTGGGCCGGGAGTGACGCGCGTTCCGGCGAGCACGGGGTCGGCGGCGGCACGGTCGCCCGGACGTCCGTGACCTGGTGGTGAACGCACCGGACCCACCCCGGGGGACTCGTGTCCCCCGGGGCCGCCTGAGACGGTTTGTCGCACTGGTGTGACGGCCTCGTGACGCTCACGGCCGATCGCCCGTACCTCTGACATCCTGGTGCTCGCGGACACGCGCCAGGCCCGTGGGTGAACCGAATCGCCAATAATGGCGTCTTCCCTTACATTGGCCCGGTCATTGTTGGTGCCGGTCCGCCAAGGGACCGGGACACGGCGGGCCGGGGGCGTGGGTCGGCCGTTCGCACGCCCCTTCCGGGGCGGGCCGACGCGTCCACCGGACACGGGACGAGGGGGCAGGCCAAAGGCATGTCGAACAGCACCGCTCCGGACGGGGACGACGCCTCACGGCCACCCCGGGTGGTCGCGCTGGGGGCGGGCACGGCCTGCACGCCTCACTGTCGGCGCTGCGCAGGGTGACCACGGACGTCACCGCGATCGTGACGGTCGCCGACGACGGCGGCTCCAGCGGCCGACTGCGCGAGGAACTGGGCGTGCTGCCGCCCGGTGACCTCAGGATGGCCCTGGCCGCGCTCTGCGGGGACGACGAGTGGGGCCACACCTGGAGCCAGGTGCTCCAGCACCGGTTCCGCTCGGAGGGGACCTGCACGGTCACGCGGTCGGCAACCTGCTGATCGTCGCCCTGTGGGAACTGCTCGGTGACTCGGTGGCCGGGCTGGACTGGGTGGGACAGCTGCTGGGCGCCCACGGCCGGGTCCTGCCGATGTCGTCGGTGCCGTTGGAGATCTCGGCGGAGGTGTCCGGGATCGATCCGGAGAAACCGGAGGCGCTCACCACGGTGCGCGGACAGGTGGCGTGCGCGAGCACCAGCGGCCGCGTACGTTCCATCTCGCTGATCCCCGAGGACCCCCGGCCAGCCCGCAGGCGGTCAAGGCCGTGCGGGAGGCCGACTGGGTGGTCTTCGGCCCGGGTTCCTGGTTCACGAGCGTGCTGCCGCACCTGCTGGTCCCGGAGCTGGCCCACGCCCTGGTCACCACGCGGGCGAAGCGGCTGGTGGTGTTGAACCTGTCGCCCCAGCAGGGGAGACCGACGACTTCCGCCCCGAGACCTACCTCGAGGTGCTCCACGAGCACGCGCCCAAGCTGGGGGTGGACGTGGTGCTGGCCGACTCCGGCACGGTGGACGAGGTCGGGCCGCTCCTGTCCGTCACGAACCAGCTCGGCGGGCGGCTCGAACTGGCCGACCTGAGCCGGGGGGACGGGACCCCGCGCCATGACGCGGACAAACTGGCCGCCGCCCTGGAGCACGTCCTGGAGGACTGAACCCGCCTTCCCGGTGTTGGTGCCGGCCTGGGGTGCCCGTGACCAGGGTCGGGGAAGGGTGGGTTCATGGCTGATCACCGCATCCACCTGGAACGCGTCTACGACGAGGTCCGCGCCGAGAAGCACCCCGGGCAGGGGAGGAACCCCCGCCCGGGCCCCGGTTCCTGGTGGACCGGCTCTGGCCCCGAGGCGTGAGCAAGAGCGCGGTCGACGGGGACGAGTGGGTCAAGGACGCCGCACCCAGTCCCACGCTCCGCACCTGGTTCGGGCACGACCCGAGCCGCTTCGACGAGTTCGCGCGCCGCTACCGGGCCGAACTGGAGCGCCGCCCGGAGGTCCTCGACCCCCTCCTCGAAGCGGCCCGTGAGGGACCCATCACGCTCCTGTACGCGGCCAGGGACACCGAGCACAACCACGCCATCGTGTTGAGGGACCACCTGGAGTCCCTCCTGGACCCCTCCCCGGGGTCGGGGAGCAATTGACCGCACACCGACACGAAGGGCGACACGCCGCCTGTGAGCTGGGCTTGAGGAATCGCGACACGCCGTGCGGGGGTCGGCGTAAAGGCGCGCGTCACGTAGTCTGCACCGAGAAAGCCGCCCAGGGAACAGCCCGTGGCGGCACCCGGTGCCCTGGTGTGCGGTGCCGGTGTTCTGCCAGTTCAAGGGGAGGATCGCGGCGATGGCGATGACCGGCGTGGTGAAGGATGAGCTGAGCCGACTGGCGATCCTCAAGCCATGCTGCCGCAAGGCGGAGGTGTCCACCATCCTGCGGTTCACCGGTGGTCTGCACCTCGTGGGCGGCCGGATCGTGATCGAGGCCGAGCTCGACACGGGCGCGGCCGCGCGGAGGCTGCGCAAGGACATTTCGGAGGTCTTCGGACACGAGTCCGAGGTGGTGGTGCTCTCCCCGAGCGGACTGCGCAAGGGCAACCGGTACGTGGTGCGGGTGATCAAGGACGGCGAGTCCCTGGCCCGCCAGACCGGCCTGGTCGACAACAACGGGCGCCCCGTGCGCGGCCTGCCCCGCCACGTGGTGGCGGGCGGGGCCTGCGACTCCGAGTCCGCCTGGCGCGGTGCCTTCATCGCGCACGGCTCCCTGACGGAACCGGGCCGTTCCATGTCCCTGGAGGTCACCTGCCCCGGCCCGGAGGCCGCGCTGGCCCTGGTCGGTGCGGCCCGGCGCCTGAAGGTGCACGCCAAGGCCCGCGAGGTGCGCGGCGTGGACCGGGTGGTGGTGCGCGACGGCGACTCCATCGGCGCGTTGCTGACCCTGTTGGGAGCCCACCAGAGCGTCCTGGCCTGGGAGGAGCGCCGGATGCGCCGGGAGGTGCGGGCCACCGCGAACCGGCTCGCCAACTTCGACGACGCCAACCTGCGGCGCAGCGCCCGGGCCGCGGTCGCGGCGGGGGCGCGGGTCGAGCGGGCCCTGGAGATCCTGGGGGAGGAAGCCCCCAAGCACCTGGTGGCCGCCGGGCAGCTGCGCCTGGCCCACAAGCAGGCGTCCCTGGAGGAGCTGGGTCAGCTCTCGGTCCCGCCGCTGACCAAGGACGCCATCGCCGGGCGTATCCGCAGGCTGCTGGCGATGGCCGACAAGCGGGCCAGTGACCTGGGCATCGAGGGAACAGAGGCGAACCTCACTCCCGACATGCTCGTGCCCTGACCTCTCTGCGGGCGCGACCGCGCCGGAACACGACCGTGACACCGATGTTCGGCTTTGTTAACTGGGAAAACTCCCGGATAACTTCCGAAAATGGTATAGACCTCTCCGCTTCACGGTGTCAGGATGGTCGCGAATCCGCGAGGGGGCGAGGGGTCGCCGGGCGGGGGTGAGAACGGCTCCCCACCGACACTCCGCTAGGCTCTTTGTGAACACCTGTTACGCGTTCACGCTGTTCAACACGGACGCGTCGGCCGTACCAGTCCGGCGCTCCGGGAACAGCCACACGCTCGGGTGAAACTGCTGTGCGACATATGAGGAGATTGGTTCCGTGACCATCCGTGTAGGCGTCAACGGCTTCGGTCGGATCGGCCGCAACTTCTGGCGCGCGGTCGCCGCCGGCGGCAGCGACATCGAAATCGTCGCGGTCAACGACCTCACCGACACCAAGACGCTCGCGCACCTGCTCAAGTACGACACGGTGCTGGGCACCCTCGACGGCGACGTCGAGGTCGGTGACGACTTCATCCGCGTCGGCGACAAGACCATCAAGGTCCTCGCCCAGCGCGACCCGGCCCAGCTGCCCTGGGGCGAGCTCAACGTCGACGTCGTCGTCGAGTCCACCGGTATCTTCACCAAGGCCGAGGACGCCCGCAAGCACATCAGCGCCGGCGCCAAGAAGGTCATCATCTCCGCCCCGGCCAAGGGCGAGGACATCACCGTCGTGATGGGCGTCAACGACGACAAGTACGACGCCGCCAACCACGACATCATCTCCAACGCCTCGTGCACCACCAACTGCGTGGCGCCCATGGCGAAGGTCCTCAAGGACGCCTTCGGCATCCAGCAGGGCTTCATGACCACGGTCCACGCGTACACGAACGACCAGGTCATCCTGGACTTCCCGCACAAGGACCTGCGTCGCGCCCGCGCCGCCGCGCAGAACATCATCCCGACCAGCACGGGTGCGGCCAAGGCCACCGCCCTGGTCATCCCCGAGCTCGCGGGCAAGCTGGACGGCATGGCCATGCGCGTCCCCGTGCCGGACGGCTCCGCCACCGACCTGGTCGTCACCGTGGACCGTGAGGTCACCAAGGACGAGGTCAACGCCGCGTTCAAGGCCGCGGCCGAGGGTCCGCTCAAGAACGTCCTGGTCTACACCGAGGACGAGATCGTCTCCTCCGACATCGTCGGCACCTCGCCCTCCTGCACCCTGGACGCCGGGATGACCATGGTCTCCGGCAACCAGGTCAAGATCCTGGGCTGGTACGACAACGAGTGGGGCTACTCCAACCGCCTGGTCGACCTGGCCAAGCTGGTCGGCTCCAACCTGTGACCCACGGGTCCCGACCCGTGGCAGCGCACGCGTGACCCGGCACCCCTTCCGCCTCCGCGCGGTGGGGGTGCCGTCGCGTGCGCGCCCCTCCCAGACTTCGACACCCCAACGAGGAGACCAGTATGCGGACGATCGACGACCTTGACGTCTCCGGCAAGCGCGTGTTCGTCCGGGCCGACCTGAACGTGCCCCTGGACGGTGACCGCATCACCGACGACGGGCGCATCCGCGCGGCCCTGCCGACCATCGAGAAGCTTCGAGAGCGCGGCGCGCGCGTCATCGTCGCCGCCCACCTGGGCCGCCCCAAGGGCGCCCCGGACCCCCAGTACTCCCTGCGCCCCGTCGCCGCCCGCCTCGGTGAGCTGCTCGGCACCGAGGTCGCCTTCGCCGCCGACACCGCCGGTGAGTCCGCCCGCGCCACCTCCGCCGCCCTCGCGGACGGAGAGGTCGCGCTGCTGGAGAACGTGCGTTTCGAGCCCGGCGAGACCAGCAAGGACGAGACCGAGCGCGGCGAGCTCGCGGACCGCTTCGCCCAGCTCGCGGACCTGTACGTGGGTGACGCCTTCGGCGCCGTGCACCGCAGGCACGCCAGTGTCTACGACCTGCCCGGCAAGCTTCCGCACGCCGTCGGTGGCCTGGTGCTGACCGAGGTCGAAGTGCTCAAGCGGCTCACCGAGGACCCCGAGCGCCCCTACGTGGTGGCGCTGGGCGGCTCCAAGGTCTCCGACAAGCTCGCCGTGATCGACAACCTCCTGGGCACCGCCGACCGCCTGTTGATCGGGGGCGGCATGGTGTTCACCTTCCTCAAGGCCAAGGGGTACGAGGTCGGCTCCAGCCTCCTGGAGAACGACCAGCTCGACACGGTGCGCGGGTACCTGGAGCGCGCCGAGCGCGAGGGCGTGGAGATCGTCCTGCCCGTGGACGTCGTCGCCGCCGAGAAGTTCGCCGCCGACGCCCCGCACGCCGCCGTGAACGTCGACGCCATCCCGGCCGACCGGATGGGACTGGACATCGGCCCGAAGAGCCAGGAGCTGTTCGCCGAGAAGCTGGCCGACGCCCGGACCGTGTTCTGGAACGGCCCGATGGGCGTGTTCGAGATGGCCCCCTACGCGGGCGGCACGCGCGCCCTGGCCCAGGCCCTCATCGACTCCGACGCCTTCACCGTCGTCGGCGGCGGTGACTCCGCCGCGGCCGTGCGCTCCCTGGGCTTCGACGAGGCGGCCTTCGGCCACATCTCCACCGGCGGCGGTGCCAGCCTGGAGTACCTGGAGGGCAAGGACCTCCCCGGTATCGACGCTCTGGCCTGAGCGGAGTGTCGACCCGCGCCTCCGCCCGGCGGTGGCGCACACGCAAGCCCTCTCCCACGATTGTGAAGTGAGTCAAGGATGACCAAGCGCCAGCCGCTCATCGCGGGCAACTGGAAGATGAACAACAACCACTTCGAGGCGATCGCGCTCGTCCAGAAGCTGGCCTTCGCCCTGAACGACAAGGACTACGACAACGCGGAGGTCGTCGTCCTGCCGCCGTTCACCGACCTCCGCAGCGTGCAGACGCTGGTGGACGGGGACAAGCTGCGCATCCGCTTCGGCGCGCAGGACATCTCCGCCCACGACAAGGGCGCGTACACCGGCGAGATCTCCGGCGCGATGCTCGCCAAGCTGGAGTGCTCCTACGTCCTGGTGGGCCACTCCGAGCGCCGTGAGTACCACAACGAGGACGACGCCCTGGTGAACGCCAAGGTCAAGGCCGCCTACAAGAACGACATCGTCCCGCTGCTGTGCGTGGGCGAGGGCCTGGAGGTGCGCAAGGCCGGGCAGCAGGTCGAGCACGTCCTGGCCCAGCTGGACGGCGCCCTCAAGGAGATCCCGGCCGAGCAGGCCGAGCGGATCGTCATCGCCTACGAGCCCGTGTGGGCCATCGGCACCGGCGAGGTCGCCACCCCCGAGGACGCCCAGGAAGTGTGCGCGGCGATCCGCGTCCGTCTGGCCGAGCTGTACTCCGCCGAGGTGGCCGACGCCGTCCGCGTGCTGTACGGCGGTTCGGTCAAGGGCGACAACGCTCCCGGCATCATGGCCAAGGAGGACGTCGACGGCGCCCTCGTCGGCGGTGCCTGCCTGAAGGCCGACGAGTTCACCAAGGTGATCCGTTTCGGCGAGAACGGCTGACCAAACGTCTCGCGGACCGGGCCCGTCACTCTCTGACGTCCAGGGGTGACGGCCCGGGTGCCCGACAGGTGCCCCGTTCGGGCTAGACTTCGCTGTGGGGAATTCCCTGCCTTGGGGTTTTCCCGCGCGTGCCTTCACCGGCACGGTAAAATCCGAAAACGTCCCCGGTCTCCTCCTTCCGTGGCCCGCTCCGGACCGACACCTCCTGTCGGCCCTGGTACGGGTGGGAAAAGGGGGATCGAGGTGTCCATTCCCCCTGCTGCGGGGTCGAGCTACGGGTGAGCGTGTGATCCTCGGTCTGTCCATCTTCGTGATGCTTCTCAGTGTGCTGTTGGTCCTCCTCGTGCTGATGCACAAGGGCAAGGGCGGTGGCCTGTCCGACATGTTCGGCGGCGGTGTCACGTCCTCGCTCGGCGGCTCCTCCGTGGTCGAGCGCAACCTCGACCGGATGACCATCGGGATCGCGATCACGTGGATCGTGACGATCGTCATCCTCGGTCTGCTCATCAACCGGGGAATGTAGCGCGCCGATCGGCCGCGGCCCCCTCGTCCAAGACAATCTCGCCCGAGTCAGGCAGCGAGTTCGCTGAAGGAGTTTTTCGTGGGTAGTGGCAGCGCCATTCGTGGCAGCCGAGTCGGAGCTGGCCCTATGGGCGAGGCGGAGCGGGGCGAGGCCGCTCCCCGCGTCCGGGTCCCGTTCTACTGTGCGAACCTGCACGAGGTCATTCCCAGCTTCGCCAGCGAGGCCGCCGTTCCCGACGAGTGGGACTGCCCGCGCTGCGGCTTCCCGCGGGCAAGGACAAGGCCAACCCGCCGTCGCCGCCGCGCACCGAGCCGTACAAGACCCACCTGGCGTACGTGAAGGAGCGGCGCAGCGAGGAGGAGGGCAAGCTCATCCTCGACGAGGCGCTGGCCAAGCTCCGCGCCGACCGCGCCGCGGTCGAGGCCCACATGAGGGCCTCCCAGAACTAGGGCTTCGCAGGGGCCCGCGACCGGTCACCGGACCGGACGCGGGCCCCTGCGCGTGCCCGGCGACACCACGTCGGACATGAGGGATCCAGGTATCTTCTCATTCCCGAGACTGGTGTGGCTGGTGGGAAATACGATGACCGACACACCCCCGAAGCCCCCTTCCTGAGGAGTTGGTGTCGATGTCAGCGTGCCCCACCGGCGGAGACCACGACTGGATTCTCGGTGACGACCGCAAGTTCCAGTGCGCCAAGTGCGGTGCTCAGAGCGCCAGGCGGTTCTGAAGCACCTCCCCGGGCCGCGCGGTGCCCCGGGCCTCGGGTTCGTTCTTGGCCTCCGCCCTCCAGGTCACGGGCCTGCCCAGGCTCTCGGCCACGGTCGTGGCCCAACGCTCCAGGGGTGCGAACCGCTCCGCCCCCTCCTCGTCGAGCATGGTCCGCCCCCGGTAGACGATCCCCTCGATGACCAGGACCTCCCCGTCCACCAGGAGTGCGGTCTCGTACTCTCGCGTGCTGCGCCTCATGTGAAAGGACTGTAGCGCCGGAGAGGTGCGGACATCAGGCGTTCGCCGGGATTGACCGCACATGGCCGGGAAGGAGGGGCACCAAGCACCTCGGAAGCTTGGAAGAATGGAGGTATGGCCTCCCCGAAGCATCGGACGTCCCCCCTGAGACACGGGGTGTCCCCTCGGACCTGACCCAGCGACCCGCGAGCGTGTCCCATCTGCGCCGCTACGTCAGTCTGCGCGGCCCCAACACGCGCATGTGGATGACGGCCGCCTACTTCTCCGGCGGCCTCACCCTGGGGTTCGTGGTGGTGGTGGGATCCATGCTCTGGCACGTCATGCGTGAGGACACCACGGTCGGCTCCGTCTCCCTGTGGGCGTTCGCGGCGCTGGTCATGTTCTTCATCGGCCCCGGCAGCAACGTCTTCCTCGTGCGGGGGCTGCCCCAGCGCATCACCCGCCAGGGCATCAGCGCCGACAGCGACGGCGTCACCGTGCTCCAGGAACGCAAGTGGTGGTTCCCCGGCGAGGGCACCTTCATCGCCTGGTCCGAGATCCGCCGCATCCGCGAGGTCCACACCGGTGGCCGCAGGATCACGTACTTCATCGAGTTCGCGCTGGACACCCACCGCACCGACCCCGAACTGCCCAGCTGGGCCGAGACCCCGGAGAGCCTGGACCTGGAGGTCGACCCCGAGGCGGCCACGCAGTTCTACGTACAGGTGCCGCGCGACATCAAGGAGCACATCCTGAAGATGGTGGAGCGCACCGCGCCCCTGCCCTCGGTCGTGGAGCGGACCCCGCCGCTGCGCCAGCGCCGCTAGGACCGGCCGCTGCGCCAGCGCCGCTAGGACCGGCCGCTGAGTCTGCGCGTGAGTTCACCGGCGGCGTCCCGCACCCGTCCGGCCAGGGCCCGGGGGTGACCGGACGCGCGACCGGCACGGTCAGGCTGATCGCCGCGGCCGGGCGCCCGTTGTGGTCCGAGGCGGCCGCCGCCACCGAGAGGAACCCCTCGGTGACCTGCCCGCTCTCGATCGACCACCCCTGCTGGCGCTCCTGGGTCAGCAGGTCCCGCAGTTCCCCGGGCGTGGTGGGCCCGCGCCCGGTGCGGTCGGTGAAGGCACCCGTGTCCGGGTAGAGCGCCCGCACCTGGGCGCGGGGGAGCCGGGCCAGCATGGCCCGCCCCGACGCGGTCAGGTGCGCGGGCAGGCGCACGCCCACCCCGGTGATCAGCGTGGGCGCGTGCGGCGGCTGTTCCTTGAGCAGGTACAGCGTGTCCGCGCCATGGAGCACCCCCAGGTGCGCGGTGGCCCCGGTGGTCTCGGTGAGCTGGTGCAACAGGGGACGGGCCAGCCGCTCGATGCCGTCGTGGCGCAGGTAGGCCGAACCGATCTCGAAGGCCGCGACGCCCAGGCCCCACCGCCGCTCCTCGGGCAGGTGGGTCACGAACCCCTCCTCGGCCATCGCCTCCAACAGCTGGTAGACGCTGGAGCGGGGCAGGCCGAGCCCGTTGGCGATGGCCGAGGCCGAGACCGGCCCCGGCCGCGAGGCCAGGAAGCGCAGCAGCCGCAGCGCGCGCGTGGCGGCCGGAACAACACTCATGCCCCCAAGGGTGCCACGACATGCGACATTACCTTATGTGGTGCTAGAATACATATGTTATGGCGCCAAAGTGCACACAATTGCGGGAAGATTGTGGGTACGATGTAGTCATGGCTGCTATTCAGATCAAGGACGTGCCGGACGAGGTCAGAGACATCCTGGCGGCGGAGGCCAGGAGGTCGGGTAAGTCCCTCCAAGCCCACCTGCTCGGTCTCTTGGAGAAGGAGGCACGGTTCGCGCGCAACCGGGAGATCGTTGCGCAGACCCCTTGCCCGGGGCGAAGCTGACTGTGGAAGAAATCGTCGCCGTGGTGCGTGAGGCCCGAGGCGATGGTGGTGACAAACCGGAAAGTGAAGTCGCGTGATCGTCGTTGACACGTCCGCGCTGGTCGACCTCTACCTCGGCGTGACCGGCCACGGTGCCGGGGTGGCACAGAGAGTCCTGGGCAGTGATCCGGAGTGGTACGCGCCGAGTCACCAACCGGCCGAGTTCCTCAGCTCCATGCGTGGCCTCGTGCTGGGGAGGAAGTTTCCCCAGGCTGACGCGGAAGCGGCACTGAAGCTCTATGAAATGCAGGCCATCAGTTATGTGGACGCCACGGGGCCGGTCTATCACCGGGCGTGGGAGCTCCGCCACAATCTGAGCGCCTATGACGCGGTGTACGTGGCTGTCGCTGAAGAGCTGGACTGTGCCCTGGTCACAGCGGACGCGCGGCTGGCCGCCGCCCCGGGCCTCAGGTGCGAGGTGCGGGTGATCCGCTAGCCCCTGGTCGAACCCGGGTGTCTGGTATCTCGGACGGTTCCGCCGTGTTGGCTCTTCCGGCGGGGTCGCGGACAGGGTCGAATGGGGGCATGTCCACAGCAGTTCCTTCCGTTGCCGTCGGCGGTGCTCCGCTCACCCCGGCCCAGGTCCTCTCCGTCGCCCGCGAGGGCGCCCACGTCGTCCTCAGCGAGGACACCCGCAAGGCCGTGCGCCACGGCCGTGAGCAGGTCGAGGCGCTCGCCCGGGGCGAGGTGCCCGCCTACGGCGTCAGCACGGGGTTCGGCGCGCTGGCCACCCGGCACATCGCCCCCGATCTGCGCGCCCGCCTCCAGCGCTCCCTCATCCGCTCGCACGCCGCCGGGGCCGGCCCCGAGGTGGAGCGGGAGGTCGTGCGCGCCCTGATGCTGCTGCGCCTGCGCACTCTGGCCTCGGGCAACACCGGGGTCCAGGTCGTCACCGTCGAGACCCTGGCCGCCCTGCTCAACGCCGGGATCACCCCCGTCGTCCACGAGTACGGCAGCCTGGGCTGCTCGGGTGACCTGGCCCCGCTGTCCCACGTCGCCCTGGCCCTCATGGGAGAGGGGCGGGTCCGTGACGCCGCCGGTGAGCTCAGGGACGCCGGGGAGGCCCTGGCCTCGGCGGGAATCACGCCCGTGGAGCTCGGAGCCAAGGAGGGCCTGGCCCTCATCAACGGCACGGACGGCATGCTCGGCATGCTCGCCATCGCCTGCATGGACCTGGAGCGCCTGCTCAAGGTCGCCGACATCACCGCCGCCATGAGCGTCGAGGCGCTGCTCGGCACCGACCGGGTCTTCGCGGAGGAGCTCCAGAGGCTGCGCCCGCACCCGGGTCAGGCCGCCTCCGCCTCGAACCTGCGCGCGATGCTCGCGGACTCACCGATCGTCGCCTCCCACCGGGGGCCGGACTGCAACCGGGTCCAGGACGCCTACTCGCTGCGCTGCGCCCCGCAGGTGGCCGGTGCCGCACGCGACACCCTCACCCACGCCCTGCTCGTGGCCGGGCGCGAGCTGGACAGCGTCATCGACAACCCGGTCGTGCTCGACGACGGCCGCGTGGAGTCCAACGGCAACTTCCACGGTGCGCCGGTCGCCTACGTTCTGGACTTCCTGGCCGTGGCCGTGGCCGACACGGCGTCGATCGCTGAACGCCGCACGGACCGCATGCTCGACGTCGCCCGTTCGCACGGCCTTCCGGCCTTCCTCGCGGACGACCCCGGCGTGGACTCGGGCCACATGATCGCCCAGTACACCCAGGCCGCCATCGTCTCCGAGCTCAAGCGCCTGGCCGTTCCCGCCAGCGTCGACTCCATCCCGAGCTCGGCCATGCAGGAGGACCACGTCTCCATGGGCTGGGCCGCCGCCCGCAAGCTGCGCCGCGCGGTGGACGGACTCACCACCGTGCTGGCCGTCGAGCTGCTGACCGCCGCCCGTGCCCTGGACCTGCGTTCCCCGCTGGAGCCCGGCCCCGCCACCGGAGCGGTCCTGCGCACCGTGCGCGAACGGGTCGCCGGTCCCGGCCCCGACCGCTACCTGGCCCCGGAGATCGCCGCCGTGGCCGCCCTGGTCGCGGACGGCTCGGTCGTCGAGGCCGCCGAGACCGTCACCCCGCTCGCCTAGCCCCCAAGGAGACCACGATGAGCAACCCACGCACCGTCCGCGCGGCCCGCGGCCTCACCCTGTCGGCCAAGGGCTGGCAGCAGGAGGCGGCCCTGCGCATGTTCCACAACAACCTCGACCCCGAGGTGGCCGAGCACCCCGAGGACCTGGTGGTCTACGGCGGCACCGGCAGGGCCGCGCGGGACTGGCGCAGCTTCGACCGCATCACCGCCTCCCTGCGCGACCTGGAGGGCGACGAGACGCTGCTCGTGCAGTCCGGCCGCCCCGTGGGGATCATGCGCACCCACGAGTGGGCGCCGCGCGTGCTGCTGGCCAACAGCAACCTGGTGGGGGACTGGGCCAACTGGCCCGAGTTCCGCCGCCTGGAGGCCGAGGGCCTGACCATGTACGGGCAGATGACCGCCGGTTCGTGGATCTACATCGGCACGCAGGGGATCCTCCAGGGCACCTACGAGACCTTCGCGGCCGTGGCCGCCAAGAAGTTCGGCGGCACCCTGGCCGGAACCATCACGCTGACCGCCGGGCTCGGCGGCATGGGCGGCGCCCAGCCCCTGGCCGTCACCATGAACGACGGCGTGGCGATCGTCGTCGAGTGCGACGGCAGCCGCATCGACCGCCGTATCGAGCACCGCTACCTGGACGTGCGCGCCGACAGCCTGGACGAGGCGCTCGACCTGGCCGTGCGCGCCCGCGACGAACGCCGCCCGCTGTCCATCGGCGTCCTCGGCAACGCCGCCGAGGTCTTCCCCGAACTCCTGTCCCGCGGCGCGCCGATCGACGTCGTCACCGACCAGACCTCGGCCCACGACCCGCTGGCCTACCTGCCGGTGGGCGTCTTCTTCGAGGACTGGAAGGCCCTGGCGGCGGCCAAGCCCGAGGAGTTCACCGTCCGGGCCCGCGAGTCCATGGCCGCGCACGTGGAGGCCATGGTCGGCTTCCTCGACGCGGGCGCGGAGGTCTTCGACTACGGGAACTCCATCCGCGACGAGGCGCGCGAGGGCGGCTTCACCCGCGCCTTCGACTTCCCCGGCTTCGTGCCCGCCTACATCCGTCCCCTGTTCTGCGAGGGCAAGGGCCCGTTCCGCTGGGCCGCGCTGTCCGGCGACCCCGCCGACATCGCCCGCACCGACGACGCCATCCTCGACCTGTTCCCCGACAACGAGCACCTGGCCCGGTGGATCCGCATGGCGCGCGAGCGGGTCGCCTTCCAGGGCCTGCCCGCCCGGATCTGCTGGCTGGGCCAGGGTGAGCGGGCCGCCGCCGGGCAGCGCTTCAACGAGCTGGTGGCCTCCGGGGAGATCACCGCTCCGCTGGCCATCGGTCGCGACCACCTGGACACCGGGTCGGTCGCCTCGCCCTACCGCGAGACCGAGGGCATGAAGGACGGATCGGACGCGATCGCCGACTGGCCGCTGCTCAACGCCCTGGTCAACACCTCCTCCGGTGCCTCCTGGGTGTCCATCCACCACGGCGGCGGGGTCGGCATGGGCCGCTCCATCCACGCCGGTCAGGTGAGTGTCGCGGACGGCACCGAGCTGGCCGCCGCCAAGCTCCAGCGGGTGCTCACCAACGACCCCGCCATGGGCGTCATCCGCCACGTGGACGCCGGTTACGAGGAGGCGGAGCGGGTCGCGGACGCGCACGGCATCCGCGTCCCCATGAAGGAGGGCGAGTGAGCTTCGACCAGCTCTGGGCCGACCTGGCTCCGGTGGGGCGCTCCGCCGACAGCGGCGGCTACCACCGCCACACCTGGGCGGGCGCCGACACCGACGCCCGCGCCTGGTTCACCGAGGCGGCCGCCGCCCGGGACCTGGACGTGCGCACAGACCGCAACGGCAACCTCTGGGCCTGGTGGGGCACGCCCGGTCCGGGCGCCGTGGCCACCGGCTCCCACCTGGACTCCGTGCCGGATGGCGGAGCCTTCGACGGTCCCCTCGGGGTGGCCAGCGCCCTGGCCGCCGTGGACGAGCTGCGCGCCCGCGGGTTCACCCCGCGCGGCCGCTGGTCCTGGGCGTGTTCGTCGAGGAGGAGGGCGGCCGGTTCGGGGTGCCCTGCCTGGGCAGTCGCCTGAGCACCGGGGAGATCGACCCGGCACGCGCGCGGTCCCTCACCGACGCCTCCGGTGTCACCTGGGAGCGGGCCATGGCGGGGGCGGGGCTGGACCCCGAGGCGATCGGACCCGACCCCGCGCTCCTCTCCTGGCTGGACGTGTTCGTCGAGCTGCACGTGGAGCAGGGGCGTGCCCTGGAGGACACCGACCACGCCGTGGGTGTGGCCAGCGCGATCTGGCCGCACGGCCGGTGGCGGATGGACTTCCGGGGCCGGGCCGACCACGCGGGCACCACCCGCCTGGAGGACCGCGCGGACCCCATGCTCCCGTTCGCCCACACGATCCTGGCCGCCCGCGCCCTGGCCGAGCGGCACGAGGCCCGGGCCACCGTGGCCAAGGGCCTCATCACCCCCAACGGCACCAACGCGATCCCCTCACTGGTCAGTGCCTGGCTGGACGCCCGCGCCGCCGACCGCGCCGCCCTGGAGTCGGTGGTGGAGGGCGTACGGGAGGCCGCCGACCGGGCCGCCCGCGACCACGGGGTCTCGCTCGCGATGACCGCCGAGTCCACCACGCCCCTCGTGGAGTTCTCCCACGACCTCCGCGACCGGCTCGCGGGGATCGTGGGCGGCCGCGCCGCCGAGTCCGCGGGCCCGGTCCCCGTGCTGCCCACCGGGGCCGGGCACGACGCCGGTGTGCTCTCCGCTCACGTGCCCACGGCGATGCTGTACGTGCGCAACCCGACCGGGATCTCCCACTCCCCGCAGGAGTGGGCCCGCCCCGAGGACTCCCACGCCGGGGTCCTCGCCCTGGCGGACGTTCTGGCCGACCTGCTCGCCGTGCCCGGAGGGACGCGGTGACGGGGCCGCGCCGGTACTGGTGCGAGTGGGCGTGGCTCGGCGGCGCGGCACCCGAACCGGGGTGCTCCTCACCGTGGACGGCGCCGGACGGCTGGCCTCGGTCGTGGCGGGGTCCGCCCCGGACGGCGCCGAACGCCTGCCCGGCCTCACCCTGCCCGGTCTGGCCAACGCCCACTCGCACGCCTTCCACCGGGCGCTGCGCGGCCGCACCCACACGGACGGCGGCTCCTTCTGGACCTGGCGCGAGGTGATGTACCGGGCGGCCGCGCGCCTCGACCCGGACTCCTACCTCCGCCTGGCCCGGGCCGCCTACGCCGAGATGGCCCTGGCCGGGGTCGCCTGTGTGGGCGAGTTCCACTACCTGCACCACGGTCCCGGGGGCGGCCCTACGCCGACCCCAACGCGATGGGAGAGGCCCTGGTCGAGGCCGCCGCCGACGCCGGGGTACGGATCACGCTGCTGGACGTGTGCTACCTGTCCGGCGGGTTCGCGGAGGACGGCACCCACCTGCCCCTGACCGGTCCGCAGCTGCGCTTCGGTGACGGCACCGCCGACGCCTGGGCCGCGCGGGTCGGCGCCTTCGCCCCCTCGGGGAGGCACGCCCGGGTGGGCGCCGCCGCGCACTCGGTCCGGGCGGTCCCCGCCGCCGACCTGTCCACCGTCGCCGGGTTCGCGGACGCGGGCGGGCTGCCCCTGCACGTCCACGTCTCCGAGCAGCCCGCCGAGAACGCCGCCTGCCTGGCCGCCCACGGAACCACCCCGGTTCGTGTGCTGGCCGATGCGGGGGCGCTCACCGAACGCACCACCCTGGTGCACGCCACCCACCTCACCGACGCCGACGTGCACACCGTCCGTGACCACGGGTCCGCCGTGTGCCTGTGCCCGACCACCGAGCGCGACCTGGCCGACGGTCTGCCGCGCACCGGTGACCTCGTGGCCGCCCCACACCCGATCCCGCTCAGTCTGGGAACCGACCAGCACGCCCAGCTGGATCTGTTCGAGGAGGCCCGTGCCGTGGAGCTGCACGAACGCCTGCGCACGCACCGCCGGGGCACCCTGGGCAGCGGAGAGCTGCTGCGCGCCGCCACCGTCGACGGCCACGCCGGACTCGGCTGGCACGACGCCGGGACCCTGGTCCCCGGCGCCCGCGCCGACCTGGTCAACGTGTCCCTGGACCACGTGCGTCTGGCCGGGGCCGACCCCGCGCGCGCCACCGACGCCGTGGTCTTCGCCGCCACCGCCGCCGACGTGCGGCACGTGATGGTGGACGGGGAGTGGACCGTCCGCGACGGCGTGCACGTCCGCCTGCCCGACACCGCCCGAGAACTCGACGCCGCCATCAAGGAGCTGCTGTGACCCCGACCGGCCCCGACGCCACGCCCGCGACCCCCGGCACGATCCTCGTCGACGCGATCGGCACCCTGGTCACCAACGACCCGGAGGTGGGGGAGGGGCCGCTGGGTGAGATCGGCGACGCCGCCCTCGTGATCGAGGACGGCCGCGTGGTCTGGGCGGGACCGCGCGCGCAGGCGCCCGCCGCGGACGCCCGGGTGGACGCCGCCGGGCGCTGCGTCCTGCCGGGGTTCGTGGACAGCCACTCCCACATCGTGTTCGCGGGGGACCGCAGCCGCGAGTTCGCCGCCCGGATGAGTGGCACCCCGTACTCGGCGGGCGGTATCCGTACCACGGTGGCGGCCACCCGCGCCGCCACGGACGCCGAACTCCTGGCCGGGGCCCGACGGTTCGTCCGTGAGGCGCAGGCCCAGGGCACCACGACCCTGGAGGTCAAGTCCGGATACGGGCTCACCGTGGAGGACGAGCGCCGCTCCCTGGAGGTGGCCGGTCGGGTCACCGACGAGGTCACCTTCCTGGGCGCCCACGTGGTCGCCCCCGAGTACGCTGACGACCCGACCGCCTACGTGGACCTGGTCACCGGTCCCATGCTGGACGCCTGTGCCCCGCACGCCCGCTGGGTGGACGTGTTCTGCGAGCGCGGGGCCTTCGACGAGGGGCCTCCCGCCGGGTGCTCACTGCGGGGATGGCCCGTGGGCTCCTGCCCCGCGTCCACGGCAACCAGCTGGGTGAGGGGCCCGGGGTCCGCCTGGCGGTGGAGCTGGGGGCCGCCTCCGTCGACCACTGCACCTACCTGTCCGGTGAGGACGTGGACGCCCTCGCGCAGGCCGCCAAGCGTCCCGAGCCCACGGTGGCCACGCTGCTGCCCGGGGTGGACTTCTCCACCCGCCAGCCCTACCCGGACGCCCGTTCCCTCATCGACGCGGGCGCGGTCGTGGCCCTGGCCAGCGACTGCAACCCGGGTTCGTGCTTCACGTCCAGCCTGGCCTTCTGTATCGCGGTGGGCGTGCGGGACATGGGTATGACCCCGGACGAGGCCGTGTGGGCGGCCACCATGGGTGGGGCGCTGGCGCTGCGCCGCGACGACGTCGGACGCCTCTCACCGGGGGCCCGCGCCGACCTCACGCTGCTCGACGCCCCGAACCACCTCTACCTGGCCTACCGTCCCGGTGTGCCCCAGGTGGCGGCGGTCTGGAAGGACGGCGCCCTGGTCTCCGGCCAGCCGTAGCCCACGCACGCCCGCCCGCGAACCGGCCGGTCGTGCCCACGGCCCGGCCGCGCAACGCTCCGGGCACGGGGAGGTGACGCCCGCGCACTGCGGGCCTCCCTCATCCCTCGTGCCCGACGGGCGTCCCGAGGCGGGCGGTCCACGCCCGGTGCGCCAGGCGGTGCGCGGCGCGTCCGAGCATGGCGCGCACCACCAGGGGGTGCAGCGGGCGGACCACCGCCCAGTACAGGCGCCCGCGCCGGTTGTGCAGCCGTACCACCGTGGTGAGGGTGACCGTCTCCCGCCCGTCGTCGGTGTCCACCAGGACGGAGGCGCGGAAGTCCAGGTGCCCGGAGTCGGTGCCCAGGAGTACCTCGCCGGGCCGGGACCGCACGGTGTCGAAGGCCTTGCGGCCGGCGCGTTCGACACCGATCAGCCCCACCAGGGCCTCGCGCAGCAGGAGCAGGCCGAGCACCCACCGGGGCGGGTCGCGGAAGACCGCGTCCGCCCACTCCTGGGGCCCGGCCCCGGTGCCGGGCCGGGCCCGCACCGCGACGGCGTCGAGGGGGCGAACCCCGTCGAGGGCGTCGTGCGCGAGCCGCGCGGCCTCCGGGACGGGGCACGCGGAGGCCACGGGGCGGGTCCGGAGCCGCAGCACGCGGACCCAGGGTGACCAGCGTGCCGGCCGGGGGAGCGCGCGGACACGGCGCGTTCGGCGTTGTCGAACAGGTCCTCGATCAGGGCGTCGTGCAGCGGGCGCACCGCGAGGGGCCACAGGAGGCGCATGAGGCCGCGCGGTCGGCCCGTGACGGTGTGGCGCAGCAGGGCCCGGTCCTCGCCGAGGGGCCGGACCTCGAACGCGTGGGTGCCGTCGAACCGCGTCGGGGGCCGGAAGGCGAACCGGACCCGGCGACCCGGCTCGTACGCGCTCACCCGGTAGCGGATGGGGCCGTGGCCGCCGTCGGCGCCGACGCCCAGGGGTCGGTCCAGGCGCATCGGCATCCACGCCGGGCTCGGCCACAGGAGGTCCTCCGCACCTCCCAGCGTGCCGAGGAGACCGGCCACGGCCTCGGCGGGCGCGTGGATCTCACGTTGGTGGGTGTTGTGGACCAGTCCCATGACGACCTCCGTCGTGCCTTCCATACGCCACCGTATGGAAGTCTCCATACGGTACCGTACGGACATGGCCAGCGAGAAGACCCGGGGACGCCTCTCCGCGACCGACTGGGCCCGCGCGGCCCTCACCGCGATGGGCGAGGGGGACTCGCCGCCGTCTCCGTCGAACCGATCGCCGCGCGGCTGGGCACCACCAAGGGCAGCTTCTACTGGCACTTCGCCAACCGCGACGCACTGGTCGCGGCGGCGCTGGACCTGTGGGAGCGCGAGCACACCGAGGCCGTGGTCCGCAGGGTCGAGTCCGAGCCGGACGCCCGCGCCCGGCTCCGGCGCCTGTTCACCGACGTCACCCTCGGCGTCGCCCGGACACCGGAGAACCGGATCGAGGTGGCGCTGCTCGCCACCGCCTCGCACCCGCTCGTGGCCGCCACCGTCTCGCGCGTCACCGAACGCCGGATCGCCTACGTGGCGGCCCTCTACGAGGAACTGGGTGCCACACCCGACCGCGCGCGGCAGCGGGCCCTGCTGGCCTTCTCCACCTGGCTCGGCTACACACAGCTCGTCCACGCGACCCCCGAGGCTCTGCCGCACGGCCCGGACGCCGAGGCCTACGTGGAGTTCGTCCTGGACCAGACCGTCACCCCCGAGGGGATCGACGACGGGGGCGGTCCCGCGAACGCTCAGTGAGTCCCCCGACCCCCGCGCCCGACCCCCGCCGGGCGTACCTCGCCGGGAGCCGGTGCTCAGGCTCCCGGCTCCCGGGTTCCCGGGCCCTCGGGGGCGGCGAACAGGACCAGGGCCAGGGCGGCCTCGCGGGGGACGGTCGGATCCAGGCCGGTCGCCTCGCGGAAGGCCTGGAGCCGGTTGACCACCGTGTTGCGGTGGCAGTAGAGCGAGGTCGCCGTCTCCTTGACCGATCCCGTCGCCGCGTAGTGGGACAGCGTCTCCACGAGCCGCGCGCGGTGCTCGGGGTCGAGTCGTTCCATGCCGCGCAGGTGCTCCCGGCCGAAACCGGGCAGCGCCTCACGGATCCGGTCGCGCGCCAGGGCCGACCACGCACGCGACTCCTGGACCAGCTCACCAGGGCGGGCGTAGCGGGCCAGCACCCGGGCGGCCTCCACCGCGGCCGGAACCGACGCCAGGCCGTCCGCCCCGGACACCCGCCCGCCGTTCACCTCCCGGGGAGGGGCGGCCACCCCGCCCCGCCGCTCTCCCGGACCAGCGCGGTGCCCTCGTCGAACTCCCAGGTGAGGCACGGGTCGTGCTCGCGGTCCCGGACCAGGCGCCGCCAGGCCTCGGCCCTGGGCAGGCCGGTCACGAAGGCCACCTCGAACCGGCCCCGCTCGGGCAGGCCGAGGGTGCCCGCCACCTCGGAGGCCACCTCGGCGGCCCGGTCCCCGGCGTTCAGCAGACGGGAGAGGGCCTGCGCGGTGAGCGCGCGGGAGTCCCGCAGCAGTACGGCCTGTTCCTCCAGGAAGGCCACCTGCACGTCACCGATGTAGCGCTCCACGATGGTGAGGATCTCCTCGGCGTGCTGCACGAGGACGTCCGCCGAGCCCGCCCCTCCGGCGCGCGCCAGTCCGGCCCACAGCACGCGGAAGTCGAGCCGGACCGCCTCCAGCAGCCGTTCGCGCGCGACCCCTGGCGGGCCCGGCGCCTGCCGAGCCGTACGGGCAGCCCGACCAGGTGGGCGGGGAGCGGCTGGCCCGCGATCTGGCGGATGAGCATGTCGAGGGTGTCGCTCGCGGTCGCGCGCAGGTCGGTGTCGGGCACCGTCCGTTCCCGGTACCCGCCGAGGCCGTCCAACCGCCGCAGGAAGTCGTCCACCAGGGCCTCACGGTCGGCGGCCAGCAGCGCGAGCGTGCGGGCCCAGGCTTCGGCGTCGGCACCGTCGGGCACCGGCTCGTGCTCGGAAACGTTACGCCCCGGCGACATGGCGGAAACACCAGTCTCCGGGGTCGGGCGCGGGGCGGCCTCGGCGTCCGAATCCGCCTCCACCAGGGAGTTCCGGGGGCGTTCGGGGTCCCGGTCGGGTCCGTCCGGTGACATGGCACTGTGCATTCGCACAGGGTAGCGGCGCAGAGCGTGGATGAATGCCGATTGATCCCCACCCACCACACCAGCACCATGAAGGCGAGACAAACGCGCTGTTTCCACAGCTCAAACGGAGACCCTCATGACCGCAAGCCCCAGCACCCCCACCGGTGTCGACCCCTCCTCGGGCCCGGCCCGACTCGAACCGGCGAAGATGCGGAAGATCGCCACCGCCAGCGTCATCGGCACCACCGTCGAGTGGTACGACCTCTTCCTCGTCGGCACCGCCTCCGCCCTCGTCTTCAACCAGGTCTTCTTCCCCGACCTCGACGGCGCCGTCGGCACCATCCTGGCCTTCCTGACCTTCGCGTCGGCCTACGTGGCACGAACCGCGGGCGCGGTCCTGTTCGGGCACTTCGGCGACCGCCTGGGCCGCAAGTCCATGCTGCTCATCTCCCTGATCACCATGGGCGTGGCCACCGTCGCCATCGGCCTGGTCCCCGACTACCGCGCGATCGGCGTCGCGGCCCCGCTCCTGCTGCTCACCCTGAGGCTCATCCAGGGCCTGGCCCTGGGAGGCGAGTGGGGCGGCGCGGTCCTCATGACCGTGGAGCACGCCCCGGTCCAGCGGCGCGGCTGGTACGGCTCGCTGGTGCAGGTCGGCGTGCCCGTCGGCACGCTCCTGGCCAACCTCGCCTTCCTCGGCGTCCTGGCCTCGGTCGACCACGAGGCCTTCCTGAACTGGGGCTGGCGCGTGCCGTTCCTGATGTCCGCGCTGCTCGTGGGCGTGGGCATCTACATCCGCCTGCACATCGAGGAGACCCCCAGCTTCCAGCAGGTCAAGGACCAGGGCGCCAAGGCCAAGCTCCCGTTCGCCCACCTGATGCGCAACTACTGGAAGCAGGTCCTGCTCGGCGGCGTCGCGACCCTGTCGACCGGGTCCACGTTCACGCTCCTGGTCACCTCCGGAGTCAACTACGGGACCACCGAGCTGGGCCACTCCGAGAACCTCATGCTGTGGGCCGTGCTGGTCGCCTGTTCCCTGGCGTTCGTGGCCATCCCCTTCTTCGGCCGCCTCTCCGACAGCCTGGGCCGCAGGCCCGTGATCCTGGCCGGAGTGGCCGCCGAGGCGCTGCTGGCCTTCCCGTTCTTCTGGATGCTCGACTCCGGGTCGGTGCCGCTGCTCTTCGTCGCCTACGCGATGATGATGCTGGCCTTCTCCGCGAACTACGGCCCCATCGCGACCTTCCTCGCCGAACAGTTCGGATCCAAGATCCGCTACTCCGGGCTGTCCGTGGCCTACATGCTCTCCGGCCTCCTGGGCTCCGCCGCCACCCCCGCCGCCACGGTGTGGCTGCTGTCCGTGTCCGGGCAGAGCTCCTCGATCGCCTGGTACATCGTCGCCGCGTCGCTGCTCTCGCTCGGCGCGCTGCTCCTGCTGCGCTCCTCGCGGGCGGCAGCAGGTTCGACGAGGCCGAGGTGGACGCCGACGTCCGGAAGGCGGTGTGACGATGACCCCCGTCCGTATCGAAGCGGTCGACGGCCTCGCCGCACCCGTGGGCGCGTTCTCCCACGCGGTGGTCGCCCACGGCTTCGTGTACACCTCCGGGCAGCTCCCGGTGGACGCCACCGGAAGCGCCCCGGACACCTTCGCGGAACAGCTCACCCGCACCCTCGGCAACCTCCGCACCGTCCTGGAGGCGGCGGGCAGCTCGCTCGACCACGTGGTCAAGGTCAACGGCTACCTCACCGACCCCGACCACCTCGACACCTACAACCGGGTCTACCGCGAGGTGTTCGGGCACACCCTCCCGGCCCGCACCACGGTGTGCGTCTCCCTGTGGGGCGTCGCCCTGGAGATCGACTGCGTGGCGGTCCTCGCGCACCGCGGGAGGGGAGCCCCGTGACTGAACCCGGCTCCGACACGCGGACGGCCGCGCTCCTGGCCGCCTTGGCGGACGTCGAGATCCCCACCCTCGGCCACGTGCTGGAGGAGGGGTTCTGCGACTCCGGCATCCGCCGCCTGACCCCGGTGCCCAGGATGGCCGGGGTGGCGCACACCGTCCGCCTGGCCACTCCCGACGCCCTCGCGGTCAACCGTGCCCTGGTCGGCCTCGCCCCGGGCGGGGTCCTGGTGGTCGAGGTGGTCGGCGGGGCGCACGCGCCCGTCGGGGCGGTCACCGTCGCCGCCGTGGTCGCCCGGGCCGGTGCGGGCGTGGTCGTGGACGGTCCCGTCACCGACCACTCCGCCCTGGCGGAGAGCGGACTGCCCGTCTACGCCCGGGGCACCACCTGCCGCACCACCAAGCGCCTGGGCACCGCCCTCGACGGGGTCGGCGCGCCCGTCACCGTGGGCGGCGTCCGGGTGCGCGGCGGGGACGTCGTCCTCGGTGACGAGAACGGGCTGCTGGTCCTGGACCCGCACACGTTCGACCCCGTCCTGGCCGAGGACGCCCGCCGCTCGGACCGGGCCGAACCGGAACTCCTCGCCCGCATCCGCGCCGGGGAACCGCTCGAAGGCCTCCTCGCCCTCTGACCCGCCGGCACCCGCGCCACCGCCCCCGCCCCGACACCACAAGGAAGGCCCCACCCACGATGTCCACCACAGGCCCCGCGCCGACGGACGCCGCCCGCTCCGCCGGTCACCTCATCGTCGCCCAGCTCGAACACGAGGGAGTCCGGCGCGTCTACGGGGTGCCCGGGGAGTCCTACCTCGACGTCCTCGACGGGCTGTACGACTCCGCCGTCACCACCGTGGTCACCCGCCACGAGGGCGGCGCCGGGTTCATGGCGCTGGCGGAGGGGCGGCTCACGGGTCTGCCGGGCGTGGCCATGGTCACCCGGGGGCCCGGCGCGGCCAACGCCTTCGTCGCGGTGCACACCGCGTACCAGGACGCCACCCCGCTCCTGCTGTTCGTCGGGCTGATCCCCGTCGCGGACCGGGGCAGGGAGGCGTTCCAGGAGTTCGACCTGACCGGGTGGTTCGGCAGCACGGCCAAGAAGGTCGTCACGCTCGACGACCCGGCGTCCGCCGCGCGGGTGGTCTCCGAGGCGGTCCACACGGCGCGCTCCGGCCGCCCCGGTCCCGTCGTGATCGGTCTGCCCGAGGACGTCATCCGGGTCCGGGTGCCCGGTGGAACCGTGGTGGAGCCGCGCACCGCCACGACCGGCCGCCCCTCCGCCGAGGCCGTGGCCGAGGTCGTCGCGCGGGTCGACCGCGCCGAGCGGCCCGTCATCGTGGTGGGTGGCGAGTCCTGGACCGACGCGACCGGCGCCGCGCTCACGGCCTGGGCCCGCGAGCGCCGGATCCCGGTGCTCGCGGACTTCCGCGCCTACGACGCCGTGCCCCACCGGGTACCGGGGGAACCGAGCCCCTACGCGGGCTCCCTCGGTTACGGCCGCGCCGACGCTGCGGCCGCCCTCTTCGACGGCGCCGACCTGGCCCTGTTCGTGGGCACGGCCCGCACCGACGTGCTCAGCGACGGCTACACCCTGGGCGGCGACGCCGAGACGATCCTCGTGCTTCCCGGTGACCCCTCGGCCACAGCGGACGCGTCGACCAGCACCTGGCCGCCGCCCCCGCCGGGTTCGTCGCCGCGCTCACCGAGCACGGCGACGAGGCCGTCCGGCACGACGCCGACCGGATGGAGCGGGCCCGCGCCTCCCACGAGGCCTTCTCCACTCCCGAACCCGAGGGGACCGCCGACACGGAGGACGGTTTCGTCGACCTCACCGCCGTCATGGCGGTGCTGCGGGAGGAGCTCGACGGCGACGCCGTCGTCACCTACGGCGCGGGCAACCACGCGCTCTGGCCCGCCCGGTACCTGGAGCACCGCTCCAGCGGCTCCCTCCTCGCCCCACGCAACGGCGCCATGGGCATGGGCGTCCCGGCCGCCGTCGCCGCCTCCCTCGTCCACCCCGGGCGCCAGGTGGTCTCCGTGGCCGGGGACGGCTGCTTCCTCATGAACGGCCAGGAGATCGCGACGGCGGTCGGCTACGGCGCGTCCTTCGTCGTGATCGTCGTGGACAACGGCGTCTACGCCACCATCCGCGAACACCAGGAACACCACTACCCGGGGCGTCCCTCCGGCACCCACCTCACCAACCCCGACTTCGCCGCGTTGGCCCGATCCTTCGGCGGGTACGGAGAGACGGTGTCCACCACCGCCGACTTCCGCGCGGCCCTGCTCCGCGCGCGCGAGAGCGGCGGCCCCGCCGTCCTGCACCTGAGACAGGATCCCGCGGTCCGGTCTCCCTCCGCGTCCTGACCGCCCGCAGCCGACACCACCGTACGAACAGGGGACGACCCATGCCCACCAGCCGACCGACCACCGAGCCGACCCCGGCGCGGGACGAGGCCGACCAGCGCTTCCTGGACGACTTCGCGACCATGAGCACCTTCGGGGCCACCCCCGAGGGGGCGTGGACCGCCAGGCCGCCACCGAACCCGACAACGCCCAGCGCCGGTGGTTCGCCTCCCTCATGGAGGAGAACGGCCTGCGTGTGGTCTACGACCGGATCGGCAACCAGTTCGGGCTGCTGGAGCGCGTCCCCGGTGCCCCCTACGTCGTCGTCGGCTCCCACATGGACTCCCAGCCCACCGCCGGTCGCTTCGACGGGGCCTACGGCGTGCTCGCGGCGGCGCACGCCGTGTTCCGCGTCGCTGCCGAGGAGCCCGCCCCGGCAGCCCCACCCGCGCACAACCTGGCCGTGGTCAACTGGTTCAACGAGGAGGGCTCCCGGTTCGAGCCCTCCATGATGGGCAGCGCCGTGTACACGGGCAGGCTCGACCTGGAGACCGCGCTGGCCACCCGCGACCGGGCCGGGATCACCGTGGCCGAGGCGCTGGAGCCCACCGGGTTCCTGGGTGACGGCGACGGCCCCCAGCCGTCTTCTGCGCCGAGATCCACATCGAGCAG
Source organism: Nocardiopsis eucommiae (assembly GCA_018388625.1). Taxonomy (GTDB): domain Bacteria; phylum Actinomycetota; class Actinomycetes; order Streptosporangiales; family Streptosporangiaceae; genus Nocardiopsis; species Nocardiopsis eucommiae. The sequence continues at coordinate 2,142,962 of CP074402.1, forward strand.
GGCCGGGTCCTGGAGGACTCCGGTTCCACGATCGGTCTGGTCAGCGCGTCCTGGGCGGCCAGCAAGTACGAGATCACCGTGCACGGGGAGCAGTCACACTCCGGGGCGACCGTCATGGCGGACCGTCGTGACGCGCTCCTGGGCGCCTCCCGCCTGGTCGTCGCCGCGCGGGAACTGGCGGACGCCTTCCCCGGCACCCTGCACACCGCCGTGGGAAAACTGGACGTCTACCCGAACTCACCGGTCGTGGTGGCCTCCCGGGTCACGCTCCTGCTGGACCTGCGCTCACCCGACGAGGACGTGCTGGCGCGGGCCAACGCCCTGCTGCTGGAGCGCGTGGCCGGGATCGAGGCGGAGAGCGGGGTGACCGTGGAGCGGCACCTGTCCCACTCCTGGGGTGTCAACCCCTACCAGCCCTCCGGCGTGGAGCTCGCCCGCACCAGCGCCGAACGCCTCGGGTTGAGCAGCGAGCCCATCATGACCGTGGCCGGGCACGACTCCATCAACATGAAGGAGCACGTCCCCACCGTGATGCTCTTCGTGCCCTCCGTCAGCGGCGTCTCGCACAACGTCGGAGAGTTCACCGAGGACGCCGACCTGCTCGCCGGGCTGGAACTGTTCACCGACGTGACCCGCCGCCTGGGCGCGGGCGAGCTCGGCCCCGCCACCACCTACGTCCCCGGAGAGGACCGTTCGTGACCGACTACGCCGTCACCGACCCGACCACCGGCCGTGTGGTCCGGCGCTTCCCCACCGCCACGGAGGCCGAGGTCGACGCCGCCGTCGCCGGGGCCGCCGCCTCCTTCCGGGACTGGCGCCGCCGCCCGGTGGCCGAGCGCGCCCGCTTCCTGGCGGCCGCGGCCGAGCTCCACCGCGAGCGGCGCGACCATCTCGCGGCGATCATCACCCGGGAGATGGGAAAGACCACCGCCGAGGCGCTGGGTGAGGTCGACCTGTGCGCCGACATCCACGACTACTACGCCCGCAACGCCGCCGCGTTCACCGCCGACCGCGCCCTGGACGTGGCCGAGGGGTCCGCGATCGTGCGGACCGAACCGATCGGCGTCCTGATCGGCATCATGCCCTGGAACTACCCGTACTACCAGGTGGCGCGGTTCGCGGCCCCCAACATCGCGCTCGGCAACACCGTGCTGCTCAAGCACGCGCCGAGCTGCCCCGAGTCGGCGGCGGCGATCGTCGACCTGTACGCCGACGCCGGACTGCCCGAGGGCGTGTACACCAACCTGTACGCCACCGAGGAGCAGGTGGCGCGCATCATCGAGCACCCGGCGGTGCAGGGGGTCTCGCTCACCGGGTCGGAGCGGGCGGGCCGGGCCGTCGGCGCGCTCGCCGGACGCGCGATGAAGCGGACCGTCCTGGAACTGGGCGGGTCCGACCCCTTCATCGTGCTGGCCGACGCCGACCTCGACCGGGCGGTGGACGCCGCCGTGGCAGGCCGCATGGGCAACGCCGGACAGGCCTGCACGGCCGCCAAGCGGATCATCGTGCTGGACGAGGTCCACGACGCCTTCGTGGCGGCCTTCGTGGACCGGGTCGCGGCCCTGCGGGTCGGCGACCCCGCCGAGGAGGGGAACGACCTGGGGCCGCTCTCCTCGGAGACGGCCGCGCGCCAGGTGATCGGGCAGGTGGAGGACGCCGTGGCCCACGGGGCGACCGTGCTGACCGGCGGCGACCGGCCGGACCGCGACGGGGCGTTCGTGCGGCCCACGGTCCTCACCGGAGTGGCTCCCGGAACGCGTGCCTACCGGGAGGAGATCTTCGGACCGGTCGCCGTGGTGCACCGGGTCGGGTCCGTCGACGAGGCGGTCGAGCTGGCCAACGACACCCCGTACGGGCTGGGCAGCGTGGTCTTCGGCGCGGACGAGAAGGCGGCGCTGGCCGTCGCCGACCGGCTCGACGTGGGCATGGTGTCGGTGAACGCCCCTCACGCACCCAGGCCGACCTGCCGTTCGGCGGGGTGAAGGCCTCCGGGATCGGCCGGGAGCTGGGGGAATACGGCATGGCGGAGTTCGTGAACCGCAAGCTCCTGCGCGTGCCGTAGGGCGCGCACGCGAACGGGGGTCGGCGGGCACCAGCGTGCCCACCGACCCCCGTTTCGCGGTTGACGCGATGAGGCCGCCCGGACGTTCCCAGGGGACCGCCCGGTGAACTCGGGGAGTGGTCCGGGGACGAACCCCGGTGCGTCGACGACCTAGTCGTCGTCGCCGTCCGCGTCGCTGTCGGAGCCCTCGGGCTTGTCGGTGGAGGCAGCGGCGGCCTTCTTGGTGACGCGGCGCTTCTTCACCGGACGCGAGTAGTCGACGAGGGGCTCGTAGCGGGTCTCGTGCTCCTTGAAGCACTCCTCGCAGGAGTCGACCTCACGGACGGCACCCTCCCAGGCGAACTGGATGACCTCAGTCGCCTCGACCTTCTCCTCGCGGACGGCGTGGGGATCGCAGTACTTGCGCGTGAAGACCTCGGTGACCACGGCGGGGATTTCCCTTCGGTATCGCGTGAACTGTGCGGACCCTGTAATCATACACGTGTACGAACGCGGAAACGGGTGATGAGACCGGTTTCCGTGATGGGTCGGGGTCGCCCCGAAGCCTAGCGAAGTCGGAGGGGTCATCGCGCCGTCCGGTGGCGCGTGTGGCCCGGATGACCAGGCGGTCCATTCGGGTGACGATCCGTGATCCCGGTCTCCGTCGCGGGGCGCGGGCCTTCCGGGAACCGTTTCGCTACGCCGTTCCGTCCTTTCGTGTTCCGGTCCCGTATTCGTTCCAGCCGATTTGTGTATTTGGTGAACACGGCGCGGGGTCCGTGGTTAGTGTGAGTCCCATTCAGGGGTGAGGGGACGTCCGGTGACGGAGACGGGCCGCCCCGGGAAACCGGCCGTCGCGCCCCGTGCGGCGCGCGCCGAGGGAAAGGCCGGGTCCGTGGGGGAACGGATTCGGCGGCACACACAAGGGCCCCGCGTGCGCGGGGTGGATTCTCCGTGTTCGGGGGACACTCGTGGTCGAGTACATGGAAGGCACGTCCAGAGGCCGTGGTGGTGACGCTGGGGAACCGCTCCGCGCCGGAGGCGGACCGGCGCGCGGTCGGGGCGGTGCGGAGAGGGCGCACGCGTGTGAACGCGTCTCCGTCGACCCGCGATTCGTGAAACTCCGAAGGAGATTCGCACTTCTGTCCTGGGCGGTGGTCGCCATCTTCCTGCTGAGTTACCTTTCCTATCTCCTCCTTTCCGCCTACGCGCGCGATTTCATGAGTGTGCGGATCACCGAGTCCGTCAACGTCGCCATGGCGATGGGGGTCGGGCAGTTCGCGCTCACCTTCGCGCTCGCCTGGGCGTACGGCCGTTTCTCCGCCCGCGCCATCGACCCCCTCGCGGAGGAGATCCGCGACCGTGCCCGGGCCGAGGAGACCCTCGACGGACGGGTGGCCGCCTGATGGACACCGTCCTGCTTCCGTTCACCACCGCGCTCGACGGCCGGATCGAGGCCGCGCACGCCTGGACCATCGGCCTGTGCGCGGTGTTCGTCCTGGTCACCCTCGCCATCACGATCCGCGCGCGGCGCACCACCAGGGGCGCCGTCGACTTCTACGCCGGGGGCGCGGCTTCTCCAGCACCCAGAACGGCCTCGCGCTGACCGGCGACTACCTCTCCGCCGCGTCCTTCCTGGGTATCGCCGGGATGATCGCCCTCCAGGGCTACGACGGCTTCCTGTACTCCATCGGCTTCCTGGTGGCCTGGCTGCTCGTGCTGCCCATGGCCCAGCTCACACGCAACACCGGCCGCTTCACCATGGCCGACCTCCCCGCCTTCCGCATGCGCCGGATGCGGGTGCGCCTGGCGTGCACGGTGTCGACGGTCACCGTGTGCGTGTTCTACCTGGTGGCGCAGATGGTGGGGGCGGGCGCCCTGGTCTCGGTCCTGCTCGGCCTGCACGACGGCGGCACCGTCCTGGGCCTGGACGCGGGCCGGGTCCGCACCGGCGCCATCGTGCTCGTGGGCGTGCTGATGATCGTCTACGTGATGTACGGCGGGATGAAGGCGGCCACCTGGCTCCAGATCATCAAGGCCGTGGTGTTGCTCACCGCGACCGGACTGCTCACCGTCCTCGTCCTGGCCCTGTTCTCCTTCGACCCGCGCGCGCTGCTCAGCGGGGCGGCCGAGGCCAGCGGCCACGGACAGGCCTTCCTGGAACCCGGACTGCGGTTCGGCGTCGAGGTCCCCGGAGACGCGGCCCGGACGCTCTTCAACAAGATGGACCTGGTCAGCCTGGGTCTGGCACTGGTGCTGGGCACCGTGGCCCTGCCGCACATCCTCATCCGCTTCTACACGGTGACCGACGGGCGCGCCGCCCGCTCCTCGGTCAACCGCACCATCGCCCTGGTGGGCGCCTTCTACCTGATGACCCTCGCCCTGGGGTTCGGCGCCGCCGCCCTGGTGGGGTCCGAGCGCATCACGGCCCTGGACCCCTCGGGCAACTCCGCCGTCCCCCTGCTCGCGGAGGAGGTGGGCCGCAGGGCCGCAGGGCCGGTGGGCGCGGCCGTGCTGCTCGCGCTGATCTCCGCCGTGGCGCTGGCCACCATCCTCGCGGTGATCGCCAGCCTCACCCTGGCCTCGTCCTCCTCGATCGCGCACGACCTGTTCGGCCACATCCTCATGTGGGGGCGTCCGCGCGAGTCCCAGGAGATGGGGGTGGCCCGCTTCTCCGCGTGTGTGATCGGCGCTGTCTCCATCGCCCTGGCGGTGGGCGCTCAGGGTCAGAACGTGGCCTTCCTGGTGGGGCTGGCCTTCGCGATCGCGGCCGCCGCCAACCTGCCGGTCATCGTCCTCACCATGTTCTGGCGCCGCTTCAACACACGGGGCGTGGAGTGGGGGATCTACGGCGGCCTCTCCGCGACCCTGCTGCTGATGCTGTTCTCCCCGGTGGTGTCCGGCAACACCGACCCCGTGACCGGAGAGAACCTGTCGATCCTGCCCGCCTGGATCGACATCCAGGTCTTCCCCATGGAGAACCCGGCCCTGGTGGCCGTGCCGATCGGCTTCGCCTGCGCGATCGTCGGCAGCCTGCTCTCACGGGAACGCGACAGCGCGCGCTTCACCGAGCTGCGGGTGCGCTCGCTCACCGGGTGGGGCGCCGACCGCGACTGACCGGCGGGGCCGGACGGCACCCTCAGCGGTGGTCGCCGGGGCCGGCGTCGGCGAAGGTGGCGGCCACGTCGTCGAGGAGGTCCGGGAGCCCCGGCAGGGCCCGGGCGAGGTCGTCCCACCCCTGCTGGAACGACGCGGCACCGGACTCCAGGGACCACTGCTCGGAGCGGCGCAGGGAGCGGCGCAGCGCCCACGCGGCCACCGCCACGATCGGGCGCGACAGGCCGACACCGTGCACATCCAACCGTCCCGTGACCGTCCACGTCCCGTCGGTTCCGGGCGAGGGGAGGCCTCGCCGCGCGCCCGGACCAGCGGGTGCTCCACCTCCAGGGTCACCGGGGAGGGTCGCCGTGCCGGCGGCGGACGCGAACCAGCCGGGCAGGTCCAGCCGGACCCGTACCCGGGCGCGCAGCAGGTGCGAACCCCAGCGTGCCAGGGCACTCCGTACCGGGAAGCGCAGTTCCGCGTCGACGGCCAGGGTCTCCCGGGCGCGGTCGTGCACCACCCCGCCGGTGGTGGAGGGGCCTCGCCGTCGTCCTCGGCGGAGGCCCCACCGGTCCCGGCCTCCTCACGCATGGCGAAGTCGACCGCGCACACCCCGCTCTCGTCCCACGAGGCCACGGTGAGGTCGGTGCCCACCCACCCCTCGCCGTCCGACACGAAGACCGGCCGCCCCTCGGGATCGACCTCGGTGACCAGGTAGGTGCTGCCGGGTGCGAGGTGCTCCCCGGAGAGCAGTCGCAGGGAGGGTTCGGCCGCCTCGATCGCCGCCTCGTCCGCCAGGTCCTGGGCGGCGATCTCGCGCTCGGTGGAACCCGGCTCCCCGGTCCGCACGGACTCCTCCCACGGGTCCGGCGTCCCGTGCTCGTGGGCGGTCCGCTCCCCCTGGTCGAGCGTGAGGCCCAGCTCCTCGGCCCGGAGCTCCAGGCGCCGCAGCTCCTTCTCCGACGGCAGGACCAGCAGGCCATCCTCCCCGAAGCGCGCGCCGCGCAGGACCCCGTAGGCCGAGGACACCGTCCGTGCGAGGTCCGCGCGCCCCAGGGGTGTCAGGGCGAGGCTGTGGCTCAGACGGGGCATGGGCCCTCCGCTTCGAGTGGGTCGACAGTGGCCAGCCCATTGTGGTCCCCGCGTGTGGGGCCGGACAACCGTGGATCCGTCGTCGGCGTGGGGCACCATGACCGGTATGACCAGACACATCGTGCTGCTGCGCGGTATCAACGTCGGGGGACACCGCAAGGTGCCCATGGCCGACCTGCGCGCGCTGCTCACCGGGCTCGGGTACACGGACGTGGCCACCTACATCCAGAGCGGCAACGCCGTCCTCACCGCCTCGGAGTCCGACCCCGGGGTGGTGGAGGCGGCCGTGCGCTCGGCGCTGCGCGACCGTCTCGGTCTGGACGTGCCGGTGATGGCGCGCACCCTCGACCAGCTCCGCGCGGCGGTGGCGGCCAACCCCTGACCGTGGAGAACCCCTCCGCGTTCATGGTGCTGTTCTGCTCGGAGCCGGTGGACACCGCCGCGCTCGCCGCGATCGACCCCGCCACCCACCCGCGCGAGCGCATCGCCGTCACCCCCACCGAGGTGTTCACCCACCACGAGCTCGGCGTGCGTGAGGCACGACTACCCGCCGTGGTCGCCCGGAACTGCCCGGGGAGGTCACCGCGCGCAACTGGCGTACCGTCCTACGTCTGGTGGAGATGGCCGAGGACGCCTGAGGCGCCCGGATCCACGGGTGCGCGGCGACTGTCCGAGAGTAGTCATGGCAGGACGAGGACGGCGGCGGCGCCGTCACGACGAGGCGAGGGGTGGTGTCCGGTGCCCAGACGGTGGACCGTGATCCTGGGGGAGCGGGCGGACGCGGCGCGGCCGATCCGGCCCGAGGACTGCCACGGACTCCTGAACCGCTGGTGGCCGCAGCCGGAGTCCAAGCACGCGGCGGCCAAGCGCTGGGCGATGAACGGGTGGCCGACCCCCTGGGCGACCGGCTCCATCACTGGACGCTCACCTGGCTGGACGACGACGCCCCGGCGCCCGTGGACCCCGAGGAGCTGGTCGGCCGGGTCCAGCGCGTCGGAGACCACCTGTTCGAACCCCTCTCGGTCACGCGGACCTTCGACACCCCGTACACCGCGATGCTCACCGCCGCGGACCGCCCGGTCGCCGTGCGCGCGGCCGAGGTACACACCCTCACCCCGGTGGTGACCACCACGCGCGACACCACGGGGGAGCGCGTCCCGCACGTGTGGCCCAACCCCCGGCGGCTCTTCGGGGCCGTGCACCGCTCCGGCGGCGGGATCGTCGGCGGCAGCGGCGCGGTGGGCGCGGTGGCTCGTTTCGCGCCGCCCGAACTCGCCACCCCTGGCTGGAGGAGGCCCTGGCCGGACTGGACCGGGTCAGGCGCTCGGCGCTGCCGGGCGAGGAGGTGGGGCTGACCGAGCACCAGCAGGCGGAGAACCGGACCGCGCTGGGCTGGCGGGGCGGCCTGCGCCTGGACGTGGCCGACGGCCCGCTCAGCGAGGGCACCGCCTTCGCGGTCCTCCTGGAGCTCCTGGAACTGGCCGGGATCGGCAAACACACCGCACAGGGTTTCGGGGCGGTGCGGGTGGACACGGTCACCCGGGGCGGGGCGGCCGCGCGGGTCCCCGCCCCGCGTTCGGGCCGCCGCGTCGCGCACCGGATTCGACACAGCCGCCCGCGGCCGCTCGACAGCCGTGCCCGTGCGGCGTCCGAGGCGGAGGAGTTCGGGGGAACGCTGTTCGACTGACCCACAGACCGCCGGTTCCCGCCCGAGGACGGCGGGCGGGGACCGGTGCCCCACCCCGGCGGCCCCACGGCCGCCCTTCGCGGCTCCCACCCGGTGGACGGGGTGGGAGCCCCTTCTCGTCCCCGCCCGTGTCCCGACCCGGATGGTCACCCGGGTCGGAGAGTCAGGACGTGTGCTCGTGGGGTATCGGGCCCGGCGGGGTCCGCCCGTCACCCTCACGGAGGGTCCGGGCCAGCCCGAGCAGGTGCGGTACGAGGTCCTCCGGGGTCAGGGCGGGACCGGTCCGCTTGCCCGCCGAGGGGCGGTCGCGTTCGGATCGGGAGAGCCGGTCGTGTCTGCTCGGGGTCGCCATGGGGGCCTCTCTGCTGTCGGGCGGGGGACGGTCCATGCACTGAGCTCTCTCGGACAGGGAACGGTGCCCTCCTGTCCCGGAGTGCGTGCGGGGGAAGGTGTGACCGGAAGGGGCCAACGGGGTGACGCGGGGCGGTGGCTGCTGGTATCGGTGGTGACGACGGCGTCACCGTCCGAGAGAGGTCAGCAGGACACCCGTTCCCGTGCGGCGCCCGCGCCGTTCCCGCCGTCCCCCGGCCACGAGGAGTCCGTCGCGGTGACCCAGGCCCCCGACCGCCGACCGACCGAACCCCACGACGACGCCCCGGACACCGGGGTGCTCGTCGGCGTCGACCTGCGCGGAATCCAGGCCTTCGTCTACAGCGGCCGACGCATCCTGGACGCCGTGGGCCGCGCGGCCCTGGTGGCCGAACTCACCGACACCTCCGACCCCGTCCACGGGGTCGGCGACCTCGTCCCCGAGGGCTGCCTGGTCCTGCGGGACGCGGGTGGGGCCCTGACCCTGGTGCTGCCCGACCTGGCGGCGGCCCGCCTCCTCACGGGGCGGTACACGCGCAGGCTCCGGGACCGGGCCGGGGGTTGACCCCGGTGGTCGCGTTCGTCCCCTACGGGCGCGGGGCCGTCCCCGTCCCCGGGGAGCCGGTCGTACCGGACCTGGACGCGGCGCTGGCCGAGCTGCCCGTCCGGCTGCGCCGCGCCCGCCGCCACATGTCCGCGCTGCACACCCCCGCGCCGGGGTACGGGATCACCGCCGTGTGCTCGGTCAGCGGTGACCCGGCCGAGTCCGTGGACGGCAGCAGGCCCCTGGAGGACCCCTCAGGAACGGGCCGACGCCTGCACGAGCGGGTGACCGCCGACGTCGCCCGGGCACGGGGCATCGGCCGTCGCTGGCACCGCGCCCACAGCGACTCCTGGCTCGCGGGACTCGACGCGGACCTGGCCCTGCCGATGGAGGTGGACCGGCTCGGCCGCGATCACGGCGAGGTGAGCCGGGTCGCGGTGGTGCACGTGGACGTCAACGGTCTGGGGAGCTCCTGGGGGAGTACCGCGAGAGGGCGGGCGTCCCCGGTGCGCCCGGATCCGGTGCGCTGGCCCAGCGGGAGCTGTCCACCCACATCGCCGGACTCACCGAGGGGCTGGCGCGGGCCCTCGTGCGCGCCGTGGCCGCCACGGTCCGGACCGCACCGGGGCGCCCGCCCGTGGTTCCCGGCGTCGGGACCGGCGGGGAACTCACCCTGGACCACCAGCCCCCGGCCCGATCCTGCTGCCCGTACGGCCCATCGTCGTCGCCGGGGACGACCTCACGGTCCTCTGCGACGCGCGGCTGGCGCTGAGTCTCGTGAGGTACGCCCTGGAGTGGCTGGACACCGACCCGGAGCGGATCGGTGACCCCGGGGATCCCCGGGTGGCGCTGCACCGGGCGCTGTCCCGGGTCCGCCTGCCGGGCCGCACGGTGGTGGGCGCCGACGCACGCGCCCACGTCACGTGCGTGCCCACCGTGGGGGCGGGGATCGCGGTGCAACCCGTGGGCGCCCCGCTCTCGCTCGGCTACGACCTGTGCGAGGCCATGTGCGCCCTGGCCAAGGCGGGGCGGCGTACGGCGGTCGTCGCCGACCCCACCGCCGCCGAGGAGCACGCCGTGGCGTGGACCACCCGCTTCGACGGGGTCGACCGGGTCCTCGCTCGCACGGAGGCCGCCCGGGCCGCCGTGCCCGCGCGTACCGCGCTGCCGATGACGGGGTCCGCCTTCACCCGATTCCTGGACCGCTACCTCTCCCCGAGCGGCGGGCTGTTCTCGGACGGGGACTCCCACCACCGGGGCTGGCTGGTCTCGGCCCTGGTCCCCCTGCTGGAGTCCGGCGCCGACCCCGGCCCCGAGCTGGACCGCCGCTCCCGCGCGACCGGCCAGCCCGTGACGCTGCCCGAGGGGTGGACCCACGGTGAGCTCCTGGACGCGGTCGACGTGCGGGACCTGTACCTGGATCCGGGACTGACGGAGGGAACCCGATGAACGAGCCGGACCGGATCGTGGTGCGCCTGCACTCCCCGGCGCTGTTCGCGGGGGCCAGCGCGGACGGCACCGGTGCCGACACCGACGTGGTCACCGACGCGCACGGGCTCCCCTTCTGCCCCGGCACCGGCTCGCCGCGCGTCTGCGCGTGGCGGCGGTCGGCGCCGCGACGGTCGCGCCCGACCTGTCGGGGGCGGTGGAACGGGTGTTCGGCAGGGAGGGCTCGCACGACGCGGACCGTGCGCTGCGCGTGGGGCACGCGCGCCCCGGGGACGCGGTGCGCGCCGCCGTCGCCCACGCCCTCGCGGGCCGTTCCGAGCCCGCGCGCGCCGCGCTTCGCAGGGCCGTCACCGACGCGCACACCACCCTGGAGTCGGGGGTGGAGATCGGACCGGACGGCGCGCCGGAGCCGGGCCGTCTGCGTACCCATCGCGTGCTCCTGCCAGGCCTGGTGCTCACCGCGCAGCTGACGTGGTCGGTACGCCCACGGGCGGTGGACTGGCGCTGTCTGGCCCGTGCCTGCCTGGCCACGGACCAGATCGGTCTGCGCTCCACCCGCGGGCGGGGGCGGGTCGACGTGTACCTGTCCGGGCCCCACGACCCCGACCCCCGCGCCACCACGCTCGCCCTGGCACGGCCCCCGGACGACGCCCCCACCCGGAGGACCCGGGCGCGACCACCGGGCGCGGGACGCGGGCACCCGAGGCAGTACGGGGGCCGGGACGTGAACACCGACCCGTACCAGGACCCGGCCGAACCCGTCAGCGCCTACCTGCCCCTGCGGTACGTGCTCACCGACTCCGTCGCGGTGCGGACCGGCTTCGACCCCCTGCGCGTCGACACCGAGACCACGGTGAGCGGGCGCGCCCAGCGCGGCATGCTCGCGGCGGCGCTTCGGCGCGCGGGCCTGGAGGAGGAGCTGCGCACGTGGGTCGCCCGTGGCGACCTGATCCGCTTCGCACCCGCGCACCCCCGGTTGGAGCAGCACGCCCGCCCCGGCGTTCCGGTGGTCGCGTATCCCCCGCCCGCGTACCTGTACTCCCCGGGCAAGGACGGCGACGCCCTCGTGGACCTGTTCGCCGAGGGAACCGACCGACCGGGGGTGCCCCACCGCGCGGTCCGGGACCCGCTCACCCCCGACCGCTCCCTGCGCGCGGCCGTGCGCACCACCGCCGAGCGCTACCTGGGCCGGGGCGCCCCCTTCTTCACGACCAGCATGGACCCGGGCCAGGTCTTCGAGGCCCGCTGGCAGCTGCGCGGCCCCGACCACGCGTACCTGCGCGGGCTCGCGGCACGCGTCATCGAGGTCCTCACCGCCGCTGAGGGCACCCTGACCCTGGGGTCCGGTGGAACGCGCGCCCACGGCGGGGTCACCGTCGAACCGGTGTGCCCGGACCGTCCGCTGTCCCCCGACCGCGTGGAGCGGACCGGCCCCGGCCGGTCCCCGCGCTCGGGCCAGGACGTGGACCTGGTCCTGCTCTCCCCGGCGCTCCTGGTGGGCGAGCAGGGTCAGGACCGCCCGCACGCCCTGGTCCCGGCCGTACGCGAACTCCTCGCCCGGCGCCTGCCGCACACCCCGGTCACGGTGGTCGCGGCGCATGTCGAACCGGTCCTGGTCGGGGCGTACCACCGGGGCTACCGGGGTCCGATGACCCAGCGCTGGGCGGCGGCCCCGGGGTCGGTGGTGCGGCTGCGTCCGGGCGGGGGACTGACGACCGCCGACGTTCGCGACCTGGAGGCCCACCCCTGGGCGAGCGCCTGGTGGACGGCCACGGCCAGTTCGCCCTGCTGGAGCCGCCCCCGCCACGCCCCGTCGCGCTCGTACCGACCTCCGCGCCCCTCCCCGCGCGCCGGGCGGGCACCGTCACCCTCTCCGACGGGCGGGTCCTGCCCGACCCCACGCCCCTTGATCCGGGGCGGGACGCGGAGCTGGACTCCCTGTACGACGAACTCCTGTGGAACGCCGCCGCCGCCTCCGTGCGCGCCCACGCCCGTGCCCTCGCCTCCTCGGGCACACTGGCGCCGCTCACCCCCAGCCTCCTCGGGCGGCTGCGCGAGGTCCTGGTCCGCCCGCACGACACCCCCGACGAGGCGCTGACCGCGCTCGGCCACACCCTGGAGGGCTCGGACGAGGAGAGCGACACCGTCCACAAGGTGCTCAGGGAGAGGGCCGTGCGCGCCCTCCAGCGCGCCCGGGTGGCGCGCCCCGGACCGGGCCGTCCGCTCACCGTCCACACGTGGCTGACGGGGCTCTCCGCGGGACCCGCCGCCTGGTGGCGGGAGAACCGTCCCCGATTCGATCACGACTCCGCCTACGCCAGGGCGCTGGCCGCCGTGGACCTGGCCACCCCGGACGGACTGCCGTCCGGAACCCGGGAGAGCGGTCTCTCGGCTCGGGCCGAACACTGGGAGCGCCGCGCCTCGGCACGGCTGTCCCTGCTGCTGGTGTCGTCCTGGCTGGCCGAGGCGGCCCGGACGCTGCGCGCGGAACAGGACCGGACGTGACCGCCGACCACGACCCGCACGGGCCCGGCCCCACCGGAGTGGTCTGGGAGTGCGCGGTCCGGCTCCGCCTGCTCACCGACTCCCACGTCGGCGCGGCCCGGGCCGGGACCGGGCAGGTCGCGGAGAGTGACGTGGACCTGCGACTGGACCGGGATCCACGGGGCGGGGCGCCCCGACTGCGGGCCACCACCCTCGCGGGACTGCTCCGCCACGAACTCCTCGCGCGCACGGCCGATCCGGAGGGTGCCGCCGCGCTGCTGGGATCGGGGGACGCCCCGGGGGCGGGCGCCCGCTCCAGTGCGCTGGACCTGGACGACGCGTACGCGGTCCTTCCCGGGGGCGGGGCGGTGTCGGTTCGGGTGGGGACCCGCGTGGACCCGGCCACCGGCAGCGTGCACCCCGGGCGCATGTGGCAGTGGGAGGTCCTGCCCGCCGGAACCGAGTTCACCGCGCACCTCAGACTGAGAGCGGCCGATCCCGCCGGGGAGGCCCGACTGCTCACCCTGCTGGCCCTCGCCGCGCGGGGGCTGGCGGACGAGGGACCGGGCATCCGGATCGGGGGCGCACGGGGCGAGGCCTCGGCGCGGTCCGTGCCACTCGCTGGGCCGTCCGCCGACACGACCTCACCGACGAGGAGGGGTGGTTCTCCTACCACGCGCGTGACTGGCCGACCCGCTGGCGTGAGGCCGACCGGGCCCTGGACGCCGCCGACCCCGACGCGGACCTGGTCGGGGGACTCCGCGCGGAGCTGAACGGGCACGGGCAGTGGGCCACGGCCGCCCTGTTGTCCGAGGCGGTGGTCGTGGACCGACGGCGCCGGGCCGAACTGCGCCTGGAACTGCACGTGGCCGAACGCCTCGATCCCGTGCCCTCGGGGCGGGACCCACGTCCCGCGACCCTGCTCATCGCGGACACCCCGACGGACACCCTCGCGGGCGAGCGCACGACCCCGGCCGACCGCGTCCACCGGCGGCGCCCGGCGGTCACCGGGGACGGCGAGGCGACACCGCTCCCCGTCCTCGGGGACACCGCCCTGTTCGCCCTGTTCAAACGGATCGGGGAACGGCTGGTACGGGACGCGGCCGAACACCTGTCGGGGAGGGGACCCGCTGGCCGGAGTGGCACGCCCACTGGTGGGGCGGCGACACCGGCCGCTGGCCCGACTCCCGGCCCGCCCCCTCACGGATCCGTCTCCGCGCCACCCCGACCCTCACCGGCGGCGCCCCGGTGACCACCACACGCCTGACCGTCGACTCCCTCTTCGGGGACGCCGTGGACGGGCACCTGTTCACCACCGAGCTCCACAGCGGGGTTCGGCCCCGGTCGTGCTGGACGTCACCGCCCCCGACGACGCCGTGCTGGGGCTGCTCGCCCTGGTCGTGCGCGAGCTGGCCACGGTGCCTTTGGACACCCTCGGGGCGGGCGCGGGCAGCGGCAGCGGACGCCTGGTCGCCACCCGGGCGGTTCTCGCCACCCACGAGGGGGACGGTTCACCACCCCACGAGGTGGACCTGGTCCGCGCCCTCACCGAACCGGACGGCCCGGACGCCGCCACCGCCCGTGGATGGCTCCCCGAACTGCACCGACAGATCACCCGTGCCCCAGAACCCGGGCCCGACGACGAGGGGGACCCCTCATGAACCCGCACTCCCACGAACCCCCGGCCCCGGTCGGAGTCGACGTGCGCCCGCTCTCCGAGGACGAGGTCGACGGGGTCCTCGACGACGTGTTCGTCCGGGGGCGGCGCTGCCGTGCCCTCGACGCCGCGGGTCCCCGGACGGCCCGCAGTGGCTGCTGGCCGAACTCGGGGACGGGCGGATCACCGGTGCCTGTCCCGAGTGGCGGTGGCGGAGGTCGGACGCCCCGCCCACCGAGCACCTGTCGGCACCGTCGCTGGACCCCGGCGCCGACCGGTGGCGGGTCCTGGAGGTGCTGGTGTTCGGCCCGCACGCGCAGATCCGCCTGGGTGAGGGCGCGGAGGAGGGCTGGGTCGGCACCGACGCTCCGGAGCGGCCCCCGGAGTGGCTGCGCCCCCGCGACCGCTCCTTCCTGCTCCAGGGATGGGGCGGTCCCGAGTTCAGCCGCACCCTGGAGGGGCGGGTGCCGCTCGCGGTCACGCGGGAGCCCTCCGGGACCGAGGCGGTGCTCCCGGTGGCCTGGACCGACTTCTCGGGGCTGATCCGACCGCAAGGGGCGCTGGAGAGCACGGGCACCTGGCTGACGGTCCGGGAGTACTGGGCCGCCGACCCCGTGACCGGCGCGGTGGGTGTGGCCTACCACCGGCTGACCGGACTGACGTCCGGATCCAAACCCACCGGCCCGGAGTTCGACGTCGGTACCGGGACCCTGGTCGAACCCCGGGGCGGGGAGCACTGATGGCGGGCCCCCGCCGCGCCACGGCCCCCTACGGTCTGGTCCGGTTGGCCGAGACCCCCGTCCCCGCCGCCGCCCTGCACCCGGACCACGACACCGCGTCCCTGCTCCGCTCGCACGACCGCACCGTCGAGGGGACCCACTCGGGCTGGATCGACCTCACCCTGACCACGCTCACCCCCACGTTCGTCGGCCAGGCCCCGGGCCGGGAGCGGGCGGCCTCCTCCGCCCGTCTCCCGCACGGGGACCGCTCCCTCCCCCTGATCCCCGGATCCACCCTGCGCGGACTGGTCCGCAACACGCTGCGCATGCTCACCAGCGGGGAGAGCGGCCCGGTCAACACGCCCATGCTGTTCTTCCGGGCACCGGTGCGCGTGGACTCCGGCGGTGCTGACGGCTCCCCTCGACCCGCGCCCGCCAGGTCATGGCCCGGCAGCACGACCACTACCGCAGGCGCCGCGCCGGGCACCGCACCCGACAGGGCTTCCTGTACCGGGACCCCGACGACGGGGGCTGGTACGCCCTGGAGGTCCCCGCCACCGCGCTGGAACCCGAACCCGGCCGCGGCCTCAAGGTGTCCTTCGACGTGCTCCGGGAGAGCCTGCGCACCTGGGACTTCGGAGTGGCCGAGTTCCCCGACCCACCCCGGGACGGCACCTACGTCCCCACCACCCACGAACACCACGGGCGCCTCCAGCACCGCTGGGTGTACGCGGTCCACCTCCGGGGACGGCGCGGGGTCGCCGCCGTGGCCCCCGACGAACCCGGGGCGCGCGCCCACCTCGCCGCGCACGGCGGTTCCGGCGGGGTGATCCCGGCCCTGCTGGTCCTCACGGGAAGCGCGGCGCAGGAGCGGCGCAACGCCTACCTGTTCCCCCGCCCGGACGACCCGCGCGCCGGGCGCCTGCCCGTCCCTGAGTCCCTGGTGGAACTGTTCGAGTCGGCGGCGCAGGTGACCGGGTACCAGCGGGCCGCCTTCCCCGACACTCTGGGCACCACCGGCGAACGGCCCGACCGCCCTCCGGTCGGTGGGAGCACGGGCGGCGGACTGCCCCGGAGCGGCCTGGAACCCGTCTGGTTCGACCTCGACCCCTCCGGCCGGGTGGTCTCCTTCGGGAGGTCCGGCGGTTACCGGGTCGCGGTCAGCGACGACGACCCGATTCGCCGTGCCCTCCCTGCGGACGTGCTCGGGCCCCAGCACGGTGATCCCGACCGGCCGGACCGGGCCGGGCGGACGGTGGACGTGTGCCGAGCCCTGTTCGGTGACACCGACGTGTTCGCGGGGGAGGCCGGGGCGCTCAAGGGCCGGGTGTCCTTCGGAGACGCGCTGGGGGACGACGGCGACCCCGACTACCCCGACGGCGCCGCGCTCCGGGTGCGGCTCCTGTCCCCGCAGCGCGGCTGCTTCGCCAACTACCTCGTCCAGGGCCCCGAGACCCCGGGGGAGCGGTCGGACGTCATCACGTGGTCGCACGAGGGCCGCATCCGCCTGGGCGGGTACAAGACCTACCTGCACCGGCACGACCCCCGCCTGGGCTCGCCGGTGCGCTACGACGAACGCGCCCAGTCCGACCTCGGGCTCACGGTGCTGCCCCGGGGCTCCGACGTTGAACCGCCCCAGGACACCCAGCGCGACATCGTCCCCCTGCGCGACGGCCTCGCCCTGCGCTCACGCGTCCTCTTCACCAACCTGACCGACGCCGAACTCGGCGCCCTCCTGCGGGCCCTGTACCTGGGCAACCCCGTGGACGGGGGCGACCCGCGCGACCCCGAGCACGCGCACCGGATCGGGATGGGAAAGTCCCTCGGCATGGGTAGCGTCCACGTGCTCCCCGAACTCCACCTGGTGGACCGCCGGGCCCGCGCCGCCGACCTCTCCCTGGCCCCGACGTCCGGGGTGACCCGCGCCGCTCCCGCTCGGGTGGCCGCGTTCCTGGACGCCTTCTCCACGGCCCTCGCCCGCGACCGTTCCGCCGACGACTGGCGCGCGGTGGACCAGGTGGTGGACGTGCTCCTGGCCAGCCGGTGGCGGGGACGGCTGCCGTTCGAGGAGACCGCAGTGATGTCCCTGCGCCAGTTCGCCGAGTACCCCGTGCTGCCACCGCTCACCGAGCGGTTCGGGGTGCCGGGCACGCGGTGAGCCGACCCCCGCCCGTGGGCGCGCGGGGACCACGATGCCCCGGTCCTCGCCCGGAGGTCGAACAGGGTCCCGGACCTCGGAGACCGGTACCGGTCCGCACGCTCCTCGGGTGCGCCGGGCCCGAGCGTGCCGCCGGACGCCGGTCCGGCGAGCGCCGGTGCCGCGCCCGGCCGATGCCCCCTGGCTCGGTCCGCCCGGGTCAGCCGCTCACGTCGGCCAGGGCCTCCAGCAGGTCGGCCCGGCGGTCCGGGTCGTCCTGGGCGCCCCGCCACAGCATCGGCGCCTGGGGTCCCTCGTCCAGCAGACGGCACAGCAGGGCGTCCAGGGAGCCGCGCGGGTCGGCGTCGAAGGCGGCCCGGTGGGCCTGCGCCTCGGCGGCCAGCTCGCGGGCGAGCCAGACCAGCCACGCCCGCTCGGTCTGGCGCAGTACCTCGCGCCGGGGCCCGTACGGGTCCGGGTCCCCGTCACCGTAGGAGTCGCCGCCCTCCTCGTCGGGCAGGTCGGGGATGGGCGTGTAGGGGGCGCTGCGGGCCCGTCCACGGGCACGCTGCACCAGCTCGAAGTGGCCGGGCATCGCCACGGCCATCCGTCCCAGTACTCCGGTGAGCCGCCGGGCCAGGTCCTCGCCGCTCAGGCCCGGGAGAAGGGTGCGCAGGTGCAGGCGGCGTCGCTGGTCCGGGGTGCGTCCCGGGTCGGCGTCACGGCCCGCGGCCAGTTCGGAGAGCTTGCGCAGCAGGTAGTCACCGGTGGCGGTGGAGACCATCGGGGGCTCCCTGACCGCCGTGAGGGGCCGCCCGTGCAGGTCAGCGACGGGGACGGCGCTGCCGTCCTCGGTGAAGGACACCGACTCCCCGGGGTGGACGTCCTCCGGCAGGTCGGCGGCGGGGTTGCCCCATCCCGCGGTGAGCACCAGCAGGGCCAGTGCCTCCTGTTCCACCACGTCGGTGGCGACCCGCGCGACGTCGCGGCGCTGGGCCCAGCGCCGGGGACGCTCGGAGAAGGCGCAGCGGACCTTGCCGTTGGGCGCGGGCTGCGGGTAGACGCGGCGCAGGTTCTTGTACGAGCGGTCCCGGCGAACGTCGTCCAGGGCGTCCCGCAGTCGGTGCGCGGCGGTACGGTCCACGGACGCGCGCACGCCGGAGGCCTCCCTGGCCGTGCGCCCGCTCTCGGGCACGGCCTTGGCGCCGACGGCGTCCGCGTCCGGAAGGACGCTCCGGCCCCGCGTGGCCGCTCCGCCCGTGACGGTGGCCATGCGTGTGGCGATGACGCTGGTCGGCTCTCCCCGGTGCCTCGCGCACGGGCAGTGCTCGAAGCACAGGTCGACGTAGTCGAAGAACTGCTCGGAGTGACCGGCGCAGCCCTGCGCTGTTCCGTCCGAGGAGCAGGGCCCACACCCCAACACACGCGTGAACACGCGCAGGAAGGCGGCCGAACCGAACAGTTCCACGGCGGAGCAGTGGTGCTTGCTCACGAACTCTTCTCCCCGGGTGTGCCGGGGCCGGGACGCTCCCCCAGCCCTTCCGGGGAAACGCGTGGCGAGTCGTGAGCCTGCGGGTGACACTCCTGCGTGAACGGGAGGTCATGCAACAAAATATTGCCTTCGGGCACGCACTGTCAATTGTCGGTATGGGCTCTGAATGAGAAAGTGATTCGGTGTTATCCATAAAACGGTCACGAGTAACAGCGGCCCCAGAATTCACTGATCCGGTGTTCACCGGGCGAGCGGCAGGTGTCCGAGAGATGGCGGTGAGGGCCTCGGAGCGGGGTGCGTCGCGCCCGTCCCGGTGAAGCGGGCGGCCGACAGGGAACGAGTGGTACGGGAGGTCGCTGGATGTCCGTGGTCAATCTGACGCCGCACGAGGTGACGGTTGTCGACGAGCACGCCCGCGTGATCCGCACGTGGCGGGGATCGAGCGAACCGGCGCGGGTCGAGGCGGTGCGGGTCCCCCTCAGCGAGGTGGAGGGGTGCCGCTGCTCGCGGAGGAACGCACCCGGGCGCGACTGCCCGCCCCGGCCGAGGGGGTCTGGTTCATCGTCTCCTCCGTGGTGAGTTCCGCCCATCCGGAAAGGGACGACCTGCTGGTCCCCTCCGACCTCGTGCGCGACGACAAAGGGGTGGTCACCGGGTGCCGTTCCTTCGTGCTCACCTCGGTTCCGGTGCGTGCCCACGGTTACCAGTGCGGGCCCGCGTGCAGGGTGGGAAAACCGGTTACCTGAGCCATTCTCGGAACGGGTGAGTACTGTGGTCCCGTTCCTGTCGTCGGGGGACGGCCGACATCGGTGCGTCCGGAAGGGAAACCGTGGACGCACCCCGAGTCGCCGTCGTCCTCGTGGGCCAGAACCCCACCCCCGCCCTCCTCTCCTCGCTGACCCTCCCGGTCGACCAACTGCTCCTGGTCTGTAGCGAGGGAACCCTGCCCGTGGCCCGCCGTGTCGCCGACGCGGTCGGCCGCATCGCCCGGGAACGGTCCGTGCGCGTCCTCAGCGTGGGCCCGGACCCGCACGACCCCGCCTCCGTCACCGGTCTCCTGGACACCGTCAGCCGTGCGCTCGGCCAGCGCCCCTGGTACCTCGACTACACGGGCGGCACCAAGGTGATGAGCGTGGCCGCCGCGCTGCACCACGAACGGTCGCTCCCGCCGCACGCCCGCGCCTGGCGGTTCTACCTGGACTCCCACAGCGACCTGCTCCGCAGCGCCGACTCCGCCCGCCCGGACCATCCGGTGAGCTGTCAGGGGGTCGACCTGCGGACCCTGGCCGGGGTGCACGGCGCCCAGTGGGTGAGCGACCGCGACCCCGCGCCGCTGCGCCGCTTCCTGCGCGGAGGGGACGCCGCCCTCGCGGACGCCCATCCGAACCTGCCCGAGAGCGAACGCAACGGGATCGCGGCCGAGGCGCGTGTCCTCTCCCACCTGCGCGGCCTGCTGGGCGGGCGGCCCGACAGCGAGGTGCTCGGCTCCCGTCGCGTGGCCGACCCCTACCGCCCCGGCGGGTCCGTCGCGGACTTCGACATCCTGGTACGCCACCGTCACCGGGTGCTGTGCGTGGAGGCCAAGACCCGGGCCGAGGACGTGGTGGCCCGCGCGGGCTGGACCGTGGCCAAGGCCCGCCGGGTCTTCGGCGGGGCCACCCTCGTCCTCTTCGTCTACTCCGGCCCCGTCGTCGAGGACCTGCGCGAACGTGTCACCGCGTACAACCCGGCGCTCACCGGCCGCAACGTCCACGTCTGGAACCTGGACGACCTGACCGAACGCGTCAGCACCTTCGCTGCCCTACGGGACGCCTTCTTCCCGAGCCTGGCCGACGCGCCCCCACCGCCCGCGGTCCCCGCCGTGCTCCCGAAGGCCGTCCCGCCCGCCACCGCCGAGGGTGACGGCCCGGACCGCCCCGACCCGCCCGAACCCCCGCCCGGCACCCCGGCCCCAGGGACGGGCCACTCCTGGTCACACCCCTGGGCGGCAGCCGACTGGGCGCCCTCGCCGCACTGCACGCGCACCGCCCCTCCCGCGCCCTGGTCCTCCCCTCGCGCCAGAGCCTGCGGGCCCGGGTACGGGAGGCCGCCGCCGGGCGCTGCGCGCCGCCGAACGCCCGGACGCGGCCCCGGCCGACGCGGACACACTGCGCTCCGAGGGCTACCGCGACCGGGTCCGGCTGCCCGCCCACCCGGTGGACGGCTACGACTCGGGAGCGGTCCAGCGGGCCGTCCAGGAGTGGATCGCACGCGAACGGGAGGGCGACCAACCGGTGGTCGTCGACATCACCACGGGGACCAAGGCGATGAGCCTCGGACTGGCCAGGGCCGCCCGGCACGGCGGCGCCTGCGCGACCTACCAACTGCCCCGGGACCGGGCCGTGGTGTGCCTGACCCACGGCCGGCGGGAGCTGGAGGGCCGTGCCCGGATCGACTGGTCGCTGGTGCTGTCCGGGTACGCGCCCCTCACCGTGCCCCTGGCGGAGGTGGTCACCGGTCCCGCCCGCGACCAGGTGGACGTGGAACTGCTCGACCTGGCCGCCACGGCGCTCGGGGCGGCCGCCTCGGGCACGACCGGCGTCTGGTGGGACGTCTCCCTGGCCGACGAGGAGGGGTTCCTCACCGCGCAGGAACGGCCCGGCCTGGTCCTGACCTTCGACGACCGCGCCGTCGGACTGGCCGCACCGGCGCGCAGGCGGCGGCGCACGGCCGACGGCCCCCTGCGCGACGTGAGCCCGGGGGCGTGGGCCCAGAGCGTGTTCGCGGCCACCACCCACCTGAACGTGCGCTGTGACGTCGCGGGCACCGTGGTGGCCCTGACCCGGCCCGGCCGGGACGTGAGCCGGGCCGGTGAACTGGTGGACTGGATCGCCCAGCCCGCACCGGACCGGGCCCCGGGCCTGCGCTTCGGGGATCCCCTGTACCCGCTCGTCGTCGAGGTCGACCCGGAGAACGGAGCCGACTCGTCCGGAACCCTCACCACGGACGCGAGCAGGCTCTGAGACCGGAGTGATCCACGTCCCTTTCCGGAACCGGTGCCCCGTTCGCGGTGTCCCAACCGGTGCCCCAGGATGGGGTCGCGGCCGTCCGGCCGCGCGTGGAGCGGAACGGCGGGGCGGGCGAGGCATGGGGATCACCAGGGGTCGTGTTCGGGGAGTGCGCTGGGAGGCGTGCTCGTCCTCCTGCTCGCCGGGTGCACCGCACCGGACGACGGGGAGCCCCGGCGGCCGGGCCGGAGGGCGTCGACTGGGCGCCCTGCCTGAGCCAGGAGGAGCTGGAGGAGGCGCCCGAGTGGGACGGTGACCCCGAGTGGCTGGAGACCCTGGAGTGCGGGACCCTCACCGTGCCCCTCGACCACGCCGACCCCGACGGTGACACCGTGGACCTCGCCCTCGCCCGGCGGCCCGCCAGCGGCGACGCGGACCAGCGGATCGGCTCTCTGGTGGTCAACCCCGGCGGCCCGGGCGAGTCCGGGGTCACGATGCTCGACCACCCCTCTTCGACGACGAGGTCCAGGACGCCTTCGACCTGGTCGGCTTCGACCCGCGCGGAGTGGGCGACAGCGAGGGCTTCGCCTGCGGCGACTGGTTCGCGATGGACGACGCCCGCCAGGCCGTGGCCGACGCTGGGGACGTCACCGACGCCGACCTGACCGGCCTGGAGGAGTCCGCCCGCGCCTACGCCGACTCCTGCGCGGAGACCGTGGGAGAGGAGTTCCTCGCCAACATGGGGACGGTGAACGTGGTCCGGGACCTCGACCTGATCCGGGACGCCCTGGGTGACGAGCGGCTCAGCTATGTGGGCTTCTCCTACGGCACCTACATCGGGGCCCTGTACGCGGAGATGTTCCCTGAGAACACCCGCGCCCTCGTGCTGGACGGAGCCGTCGAGACCGAGCGTCCCAACGTGGAGGTCGCCGCCGACCAGGCCGAGGCCTTCCAGGGCGCCTGGGACCTGTTCGTGGACGAGTGCGCCTACGCCGCCCGTTGCCCGTTCGACGGCACGGCCACCGCCGACGCCCGCATGGGTGAGCTCCTCGAGCGCCTCGACGCGGACCCGCCCATGGTCCGGGGGTGGACCGTGGACGGTGACACCCTGCTGACCATGGTGAGCCTCCAGCTCTATGACGAGGGCACCTGGCCCGAGCTGGCGGAGGTCCTCGCCGCGCTCGACGAGGACGTCGACGGCGCCGGACCCCAGTTGGAACGGCTCTACGACGACACCTTCGGCCAGGAAGAGGAGGGGACCGACGACCCCGAGTCCTCCGACGACCCGGAGTCCGCCGAGGAGCCGGGGGTCTTCGAGGACGCCGAGGCCGCCCTGACCGCCGTCAACTGCGCGGACCGCGCCGACCCGACCGACGCCGACGTCTACCGGGACGCGGCCCAGCGCGCGTCGGCGGCCTCCCCGTACTTCGGTGCCGACCTCGTCTGGGAACAGCTGCCGTGCGCCTACTGGGTCGACACCGAGGAGGCGCCCACCGGCTTCTCCGCCCCCGACGCCCCGCCGATCATCGTGGTCGGCACGCTCGGTGACCCGGCCACCCCCTACACCTGGGCCGAGGAACTGACCGACCAGTTGGACACCGCGACCCTGGTCACCTACGAGGGCGCGGGCCACACCGCCTACGGCTACGGCATGGAGTGCGTGGACGGCCCGGTGGACGCCTACCTGCTGGACGGGGTGGTCCCGGAGCCGGGGCTGTCCTGCCCCGCCTGGTAAAACCCGACAGGACGGACTGTTTACCCGCCCTCCGGGATGTTCTGCCCGGATCCACCACCGAACGCTCGGAGGATGGAGCCCGGTGGCGGAGGACTCTGTGCGGGGGCGGGTGTTCGGGTGCGCGGCACGGGCGGGCGGGCTCTGAGGGTCGCGGGAGCGGCGTTGGCACTGGTCGTGACGGCGGGCTTCGCCCCCTCGACGAGCAGGACCACGCACGCTCCTTCTACGGTCAGCACGTCGACTGGCGGCCGTGCCTGTCCCCTGAGGAACTGGCCGAGGCCGAACCGGTCGAGGGCGACCCCGACTGGAGGGCGCGGCTGGAGTGCGGCACCGTCACCGTCCCCGTCGACCACGGTGACCCCGGCGGAGCGACCATCGAGACCGCCGTGGTGCGGCACCCCGCCCAGGGTCCGGCCGACCAGTACCGGGGTTCCCTGGTGTTCAACTTCGGCGGCCCCGGCCGCGCGGGCGTGGCCCGGTTCGAGTCCGGGCCCCTCGCGCTCAGCAGGCGGGTCCGTGACTCCTTCGACCTCGTCTCCTTCGACCCGCGCGGCGTGGGGGAGAGCGCCGGGTTCACCTGTCCGGCGTGGGACGCCATGGAACGGCCGTTGGAGGAGGTCGCGGCTGCCGACGCGGTGGACCACGACCTGCTCAGGGACCTCGAACGGGCCGCGCGGAGGTTCACGTGGAGCTGCGAGGAGGAGGTCGGGACGGACTTCCTCGCCAACATGGGGACGGTGAACGTGGTCCGGGACCTCGACCTGATCCGGGACGCCCTGGGTGACGAGCGGCTCAGCTACGTGGGTTTCTCCTACGGCACCTACATCGGGGCCCTGTACGCGGAGATGTTCCCCGAGAACACCCGCGCCCTCGTGCTGGACGGGGCCCTCCAGACCCAGCGCGGCGTGATCGCGGACGGCGTGGAGCAGGGTCAGGGAGCGCAGACCGCCTGGGAGTCCTTCGTGTCCTACTGCCTGGACCGGGCCCCGGAGTGCCCGTTCACCGGTGCGGAGGAGGCCCCGTCGGAGGCCGAGGCCCTCCTGACCGGGCTCGACGCCGAACCGGTCGTTGTCCGGGGCCACAGTGTCGGCCGCCCCGAAATGCTGGCGCTGCTCCGGGACTCCCTGAAGACCGAGCGGCAGTGGGAGAGCGTCGCACGCCTGCTGGCCCGGCTCGGACCCGGCGAGCAGGACCCCTTCGTCCAGGCCTACCTGGGGAGCCACGTCACCCGGCGGGACGACTCGGGCGCGACGGAGTCCGCCTTCACGGCGGTGCAGTGCGCCGACCACACCCGCCCCGGAGACGTCCACGCGTTCCAGGAGGGCGCCCGGCGCGCGGCGAAGGTGTCGCCGTTCTTCGGCGGTGACGAGGTCTGGTCCTTCCTGCCCTGCGCCTCCTGGCCGGACACCGAACTCGCGCCCGGCCACCTGAGCGCTCCCCTGGCACCACCGATCCTGGTCGTCGGCACCCGCCACGACCCCGCCACCCCGTACGTGTGGGCCGAGGAGCTGGCCGACCAGCTGGCCACCGCCACCCTGTTCACCTACGAGGGAGGCGGCCACACCGCCTACACGGGTGGACGCCCCTGCGTGGACGGCGTCGTGGACGCCTACCTCCTGGACGGTGTGGTCCCCGCCGACGGCGCCTCCTGCCCCGGGGAACTCTGAACGGACCTCTCCCTCCCGGGGAGGACCCGGTTCCCCCGAGTGGGGGAGGTGGGGCCGTGCCGAGCCGAGCAGACTCGTGTCACGAGGACGTCGGTGCGGAAGAGGGAGCGGTCATGGTGGAGCGGACGGAGAGTGGGTCGGCCCGGGCCCGGAACGGCGCGGTGAGGGCCGAACGCGGTCCGGAGCGGTCCGCACCGGCGTGGCTCGGCCGTGCGGCCGCCGGTGCGCTCCTGGTGCTCGGGGTCGCGCACCTCGTGGTCACCGGCTGGCTGGCGGCCGACGCCGACCGAGCGATCGGGCCCGGCTACCTGGTCTGGATGGTCGGACCGCTGGTGGTCACGCTGGGCACGGCCGTCGCGGCGCTGGCCCTCGTGCGCCCCGGAGCGCCGCGCTGGCTGGGCTGGGTCACCGGAACGGCGGCGGTGCTGTGCTTCCTGCTCACCCTGCTCGGGTTCTCGTCCCTGGCCTTCGGCGCCAGTCCGGTATCCCTCTTCCTGGGCCCCGGGCCGTACGCGCTCCCCGGCACGGTGTTCCTCACCGCCCTCACTCTCAGGGCGTGGGGGCACGGCGGGCACCTGCGACTCCGTGAGGTCCCGCGCGGCCTCGCGGTACCGGCCGGGGACCAGCCGAACTCGCGCTTGAACGCGTTGGCGAAGGCGAACTGGGACGAGTAGCCCACGCGGGTCGCCACCGAACTGATCGGTGCGTCCTCCTCACGCAGCAGCCGGGCGGCCGTGGTCAGCCGCCACCACGTGACGTAGGCCAGCGGAGACTGGTTCACCAGGGACGTGAACCTGCGGGAGAAGGCGGCGCGGGAGAGCCCTGCGCGTTCGCCCAGTTCCGCAACGCTCCAGGGGTGGGCGGGGTCGCGGTGCACGGCCTGGATCGCGGCGTGCACCCCGGGGTCGCGCAGCGCGCCCGCGAAACCGCAGCCCGCGCCCTCGTGCCCCTGCCAGAGCTCCTCCACGTAGGTGCGCAGGATGTACACGACCAGCATGTCCAACAGGTGCGGGATCAGCGTGTCGCCACCGGGCCGGTTCGCGCCCAGCTCCCGGCCCAACAGCCCCACGGCCAGGGGAGCTCGGACCCGCGGCCGACCTTCGCGGGCACGTGCACCACGGAGGGGAGCTCGGCCAACAGCGGATGCGGAGTCGACGCGCTGGCGTCGTAGGAGCCGCCCACCGTGACGCAACTGGGTTCGCCGTCTCCGTCCCCGACCGTGGTGGCCCCGAACGCGGGTCCGGGCGGCATCTCCTTGGGGCGTGCCCATCCCCGCGAACACACCAGGGTGGGCACGGGGTCCGCGCCCGTCACCGCGTCACGCAGGGCGCGGGAGCAGTCCACACCGCCCTCGGCCGCGGGGAGCTGCTCAGCAGGTGCTCTCGGCCGCGCGGCAGGAAGAGGACGTCGCCCAGGCCCAGCTGCAGGGGCTCCGCGCCCTCCGTCAGGAGCCACGTGGACCCCTGCAGCACCACCATGAACTTGGCGCCGGGAATCTCCGGGAACCGCGTGGCGTAGGGGGCGTGCCATTCGATCCGCGCCGAACGGGGCTGACCGGTGCGAACGGTCGAGATGACGTCGCTCAGTACATCCATGGCGTCATCGTACCCAGCAGTGGACGATCGCGTATAGATCAGAGTGGATCACGCATAGGAAGTCTCGCTCTCCCTGCGTAGGTTCGACACGTACCCCATCGCACCAGGGAAAGAGCCATGACCCGGAACCTGACCGAAACCCGAACCCCCGTCCGTCCGACCTGGAAGCCGCGCCTGACGGCCGTGCTCGTGGTCACCGCCGTCAACACCCTCCTCGCCCTCGCCGCGCCGCTGCTGGGCGCGGACCTGGTGGTCGCGCCCAGGGGGCAGGAGCCCGGGGCCCTCGCGTGGCCCGCCTTCACGCTCTTCACGGCCGTGTTCGCCCTGCTCGGATGGGGCGTGCTCGCCCTGGCCGAGCGCTTCCTGGGCCGACGCGGCCTCCTCGTGTGGACGGTCGTCGCGGTCCTCGTCACCGTGGCGATGTTCCTGCCGCCGCTCACCGTGGGGGCGACCGTCGCGACCGTCGTCGTCCTGCAGCTCTCGCACCTGGTGGTCGCCGCCGTCATCCCGGTGTACTGGCGGACCTCGCGGACCTGACGCTCGCGTCGACACGACCACGCCTCCTCTGATGAGGTCAGCCCCGCCTCATCAGGGGAGGCGGGGCCTG
Organism: Nocardiopsis eucommiae; assembly: GCA_018388625.1. Classification (GTDB taxonomy): domain Bacteria; phylum Actinomycetota; class Actinomycetes; order Streptosporangiales; family Streptosporangiaceae; genus Nocardiopsis; species Nocardiopsis eucommiae. The sequence goes on from CP074402.1 coordinate 2,170,326, forward strand.
TCCGACGAGCGACCCGAGATCGCATCTCCCGCACTGGGTGACGGACGTGCCCGCCGCGGTGCGCCGGTACACGGAAGCGGGGTTCCCCGCGTACGCCAACGAGCCCTTCGACGGGTCCGCAACGGCGCCTGGCGGCAGGACGAGCGCTACGTCGAGATCCTCACCGTCTTCGACGAGGCCGCCTACGACACCGGGGTCTTCAGCCGCGCCCTGAGGGTGTTGCGCCCCGTCATCGAGGACGTCGCTGCCCGTGGACGCGGGGCCGTGACCTTCGCGGTCAACGTCACCGACGTCGCCTCGGCCGAACGCCTCCAGGGACACCGCGTGGAGGAGGTGGTGGCCGCCCCGAGGGCCACGACGTGAGCTTCCGCGAGGTCTTCCTTCCCGACGCCCCCTTCTGGGCGCCCTTCCTCATCACCTATGACCCGCCCCGCGAGCAGATCTTCACCGAGTACGTCCGGGGTCGCCTCACCCCGGGGCCCCACGACCTCCGGGCGATCGTCATCCAGACCGCCGACCCCGAGTTCTCAGCCCGCTGGTTGGGCACCCCTCTGGGTCTCCCGACCCAGGGCACCGAGGTCCCGCTCCTCGGCGGCCACCTCCGCTTCGAGGAGGGTCCCGAGGACCGCATCGTCGCCGTCGTCACCACGGGCCCCGAAGCCCAGATCGAGGGCCTGCAGTTCCGCAGTACCTGAAGCGCCCGTCTTCCGGAGGCTCCAGAACCCCTCGGGGAGCCTCCGTATGGGATGTGAGCGCCGCCGACAGTGCCGCTCACACCGAGTCTGTTCGGTGGTCGGGCCCCGGGTTGCGTGACCCTATTGACTCCTACGTTCCGTTGGTAAGCCCTGACCAGGCGTGACGGAAGCGAGGTCGCGGCGTGTGCAGTCTCCGCGAAAATCGCGGTGTGAAGCGTTCTCGGGTTTGGTTTACCGGTTTCGTGGCCGGATGCGGCCAGATCTGATTGCCGCATGTCAAAGCTGGTTCCCGGTTCCACATTCTCGTGGTGGGGGCTCCGAACGATTGTGGATCGATGTAAGCGCTGGTTAAAGTCCTGCCTTGATTCCAGGTGCGAGGGTTGTCCCCGGGTTCTCACATCCCCTTGACATGAACGGCCATCCCATGCGTCGCCCCTGGACCCGTGCGACGGCGGTCTCGACCGCCACGGCTCTGCTCCTCACCCTGACCATCGCGCCTCCTGTGGCGGCGCAGCCGCGATCACCGGACCCCGCCAGTTCCGAGGAGCAACAGGAGTTGGCTTCGACAGCGCCAAACTCAGAGCCCCTCCGTCGGTGGCGGGCGCCTGATCAGTGACCTACTGCACGACTCACGTGGACTCGCGGTGCAGACTCGTGCCGCCTATCCCAACGAGGAGGCACCCAGTGGAGATCTCTTCGGTGTCAACAACACCGACGAGATCCCGCGTTACACGCTCGCCGTCTACGACGGAGCGGAAAGGTCCCTCGAGCAGATCCACATGTCACGAGGGCAAGAGCAATACCGGACGTCGACCGAGTATGTGGGCGAACAGAAGCGGATGACTCCTCCAGAGGGGGAACGGGCACCACCACGGTCACCGATCAGCGGGGAACACGGTGGAGTTGCGTCATCACCACGGGCGCCAGCCCACTGGGGACTACGACGCGATCCACTACACATACACCCCCAGTCAAGAGCTGGAGACTGTTACCGACAGTGCGGGTAACGAATGGCGCTACACCTACGACATCAACGGACGTCGCACGTCCAGTAGTGATCCGGACACAGGTACCACCACGTACACCTTCGACTCGTTGGACCGCCTGATCTCCAGCACGGACGCCCGTGATCAGACGCTGGTAACCACGTACGACGCGCTCGGACGTCAGGTGGCACTTCACGAAGAGTCCGCGGAGGGGCCGCTGCGGATCGAGTGGGTATACGACACCCTGGTCAAGGGACACATCACCTCGACCATTCGCCACGACGGCGATCTCGCGTACAGCAACAGTGTGCTTTCCTACGATGACCTCTACCGTGCTATGGCGACTTCCGTCACCATTCCGGAAGGGGAGCGTGGACTGAGTGGAACCTACCGGTTCATCACCAGATACAACGCTGACGGAAGTATCCGCAACCACGTGTCCCCGGCTGCGGGCGGCCTGTTCCAGGAGAACATCAACTACACCTATGACGACCTTGGAAACGTCACTCACGTCACTGGCGACGGTTCCTACGTAACGGCTGCTGAGTACTCCAAAGTCGGCAACCTGGTGATGCGAACACTAGCGAGAACCAATAACAGCGCTACTCGCTATTGGCAGGCCTGGGACTACAGCGAGGCGACCAACCGCCTGAACGAGAGCCGGGTCGTTCCGCGGTTCGGCGAGGGATCGCTGCAGCACCTCCACTACTCCTATGACGACGCCGGAAACATTCTGTCGCTGAGGGACGAGCCCAGTGACAGCAAGCGCCCAGCGGATGTGCAGTGCTACACCTACGATCACATGCGTCAACTCACCGAGGCATGGACTCCCGACGCCACCGGTCCGCAGGCCTGCGAAGCGAATCCCGCTGTGGGTGATCTTGGTGGGCCAGGTCCCTACTGGCACTCCTATGCCTACGACACCATTGGCAACCGTGTCACGGAGACCCGGCGCGGGGAGTCGGCGGCACGACCGAGCGCACCTACACGCACCCCGGCGCGGGGCAGGGCCAGTCACACACGCTCACGCAGGTCCACGAGAGCGGACCTGCGGGCGATCGGCTGGAGCACTACGAATATGACGGATCCGGCAACATGGTCTCTCGCACCACCCCAGTCCACGAACAGGGCTTGGAGTGGGACGCCGAAGGGCTCCTGGTTCGCGTCGAAGACGCGGCGGCAGGGGTGACCACGTTCACTTACGACGCCAGTGGCGATCGGCTGATTCGTCGCGACGCCAGTGTGTCAACCCTCTATCTGCCTGGTATGGAGATCCACTTCGAGCGTTCATCTCTCGTCACTCAGGCCCTGCGGTTCTACGAACACAATGGAGATCCCATTGCTGTTCGAGATATCGACAACAATGTTTCCTGGACCTTTTCTGACCACCACGGCACCGGGCAACTGGCGGTGGAATCGGTGGGTGGACAGGTGACCCAGCGACGGTTCACGGCATTCGGCGCTGATCGTGGCACCGGAGGCGAATGGCCCAGCGAGCGCGGGTTCGTCGGCGGTGTCATCGACGACTCCACCGGCTTGACGCAGATCGGGGCCAGGGCGTACGACGCAGCACTGGGTCGCTTCATCTCGCCGGATCCGATCGTTGACCTGACCGATCCGCAGCAAATGCACGGATACACTTACGCCAATAGTAATCCGGTGAGCTTCACTGACCCGGACGGGCTCTTCCTTCGAAAGACCTGGAACAAGGTGCGTCGTGCGGCAAGTCGAGTAAAGAACCGAGTACGGACATCCGTGCGCACGAGATGGAACAACTCGCGCGCACGGGTCATTCGGCAGACTATTCGGCGAACGACCATAGGGATTCAACGCCGTACGTTCAACCGGGTCGAGCGAGCGACGCGGAGGGTGCCCTTCAGACGGCAGGCGTGGAACACGATGTATGGGCTCACTGCTTCCGCTCAGAGAATCAATTCGAGCATGTGGGTTGCCGACGGGATATCCAGGACGATTGGACTTCCAACTCATAAGGAGACGTTCGAGAGGTTCGGAGGAGACAAGAACTCTAGATCCTTCCGGAGTGTCGAACTCGCCTTTGACGTGGGTATCGAAGTGGCAACCGGACCCATTCCTGCGGGCAGCGCGATGCGGGCCCTGCGCAACGGTGACAAACTCAAGGATGTCTTCTCCCGGTTCCGCAGGGGCGGGAACTGCAATAGCTTCGCTGCGGGAACCCCGGTAGTGATGGCTGATGGAACCACCAAGCCGATCGAGGAGGTTCAGGTCGGTGACCAGGTGTTGGCCACCGATCCTGAGACTGGCGTAGAGGGTACTCGTGAGGTACTGGCCACGATCGTGGGGTCGGGTACCAAGACTCTCGTCGAGATCACCGTGGACACCGCTGTTCAACTGGAGGTCACCGACGCCGGACACGGTGTGATCGATGAGGCGCTCGGTCGTCCCGGGCCGATGGTCCTGGGTGATGTCATCATCGCCACTGATGGGCACCCTTTCTGGTCCCCGGAGCTGGACGCCTGGATTGACGCGATCGACCTGGTCCCCGGCATGTGGTTGGTTTCCTCCGAGGGCACCCTTGTCCAGGTCACCGGGATCGAGGCGTGGACACAGCCTGCCACGGTCCACAACCTGACCATCCAAGGTATCCACACGTACTATGTGGTATCGGGTGATTCCTCGGTACTCGTTCATAATGCAACACCAGGTCAGAAATGTGATTTGACGTTGGGAGCGGGGCCGAACGCCCGAGAAGGCGTCGCTTTGGAGAAGGGTAACATTGAAGCGGATGGCGTTCGAGACCTGATTAATGAATCCGGAAATGCGTACGGTTGTCACACATGCACCGCTAGAATACCCGGTACGAGGAAGGGAGACTGGATTCCTGACCACCAGCCGCCGTCTAGTCTTGTGACTCCCGGGTCTCCTCAGACGGCCTACCCTCACTGTCAAGCCTGCGCCCGGCGTCAGGGTGGAGTGGTTTCGCAACTTTCGCAAGGAAAGAGTAAGAAGGAATGGTAGACAATAGCCCCGTGGTCGCGTTCTTCGCGAAAATCGAGCACGGATGTCTGATATTGCGAGATTCGGTCAGCGACGATGATATCAGTGACTGGGACCCGGAGTTGAGTGGTTGGCATCAGGAGGGCAGTTCGATTATCTTTGGCGTCCAGGCAAGTGTTGACGGCCCTGTTGAATGCGAGGTATGGAAGTCGGCTCCGGCCGTGGCTCTTCCAGTAAAAATCTTGGAGGCGTCTCTCTCGTGTTCGTCTGGATGGTTGGTGGTGCACGACCCGAGCGAACACGTCCGTATGCAATTTGGGGGAATTCGAGAATTGGAAAACTGTTCTGTGATGGTGGATGATGCGCAATTTCCGGCGCGGGTCCAGATTTTGCTGAGCGATGATCTGGTTTCTGATTGATGGATTTTGAAATCCGGACGTCGAATGCAAAATTCCGGGGATTCTCACTTCCTCTTGCGGATGGGTTTTCTGGAATGTGGTTCGGAGATGATGCAGGCTGAGGGATGCTTTGGTTCGAGTCATGGTCGGGGGCGTTGATGTGGTGCGACGCCCTCACCAGCTGCTGGTGGCCCGAACCTGATGCCTGAGTTTCCGTCCGCGAACCTGTGTGGGAAGTAGGCGAGACCGTAGCCCGAGAATGTGTGGGCTCCGGTTGGCCATGAAGTTCGTGACGCGCGTGGGATGGCCAGGGATGTCTGGAGGTAGCGGAGCTTTCGACGGTTCCCGTTTGAGAAGCGGCGGAGTGGACTGAACCCCTGCGTATGGGACGAGGTCTTCTCTGTGGGGCGATCTTCATCCCTGAAAGCGCTCGTCCATGGGGGTGACTTGAAGATCGAATCCAGGGAGGGTGTACCGATCGGTGTGTCGTCTCGGCAGAGTCGGCTGCGGCACACCGTTTGACCTTCCGGTAACCGCAAGCCTGAGACTGGGCTCATGAGCCTTTCGATCAAGGATTTCAGCGAGATGAGCGAGCTCTCTCCCCAGACGCTGCGCTTCTACCACTCCGAGGGGCTGCTGGTCCCGGCCGTGGTCGACGAGGACACCGGGTACCGGTACTACGACTTCGAGCAGGTCCAGGACGCCCTGCTGGTCAGTGCCCTGCGCGGCACCGGCATGAGCGTGCGGGACGTGCGGCGGGCGTTGGACGCGCCCGACACGGCTGCGGCGTTGCTCGACGAACACACCGAGGCGTTGGACCGCCAACGCGAGGCCGAGGACGAGGCGATCACGACCGCCCGCAGCCTGCTCACCTCCTGGCCCGAGGTGCGGCGGCGCGAGGTACCGGAGAAGACGGTGCTCTCCGCCGAGGTCAAGGCGGTTCCCGTGGACAAGCGGCGGGGGCAACCGGACCAGTACGACTGGGACGCCGTGACCGTGGCGGTGCGGGCCGCGGTGGCGGACCTCGGGGCCCTGGCCGTGCTGCACGGCGCCAAGGTCGAGGGCGTCCCCTGGTTCACGTGGGCCGGTGAGACCCACGACCAACGGGAGGCGGCGTTCTCCACGGAGGGGCCGCACTGGCTGGCCAAGGTCCCGGTCTCGGCGGACGCGGCCCAGTTGGCGGCCCTCGCGGAACACGTCGACGTCCAGACGTTCGAGGCCCGAGAGGAACTGGCGATCCACCTGCCGGGCAGACTCACCATGTCCAAGCACGCCACGGCCCAGCTCCGGCTGGTGACCCAGGTGCCGGAGGGCCTCTTCCCCGACGCCTCCACGCAACGCCACATCCTGCACGACGACGGGATCGAGACCGCCGTGCGCCTGAGCCCGCTCCGAGGGGCCCGCACCTGAGAAACGACGACGCCCCGGCCGGGACTCCGGCCGGGGCGTTCGTACGCACCGCTACAGCTGAGAGGCGGCGGCCTCGTCCACCCAGAACACGGTCCTCTCACTGCCGCGCGCACCGGCCACCGGGGCCTCGTCCACGCTGCCACCGGCCACACCCAGGCGGACCGCGTCGGCCTTGGCCGCTCCGGAGGCCAGCACCCACACCTGGCGGGCGCTCCGGATCGAGGGCAGGGTCAGGCTGATCCTGGTCGGCGGCGGCTTGGGGAGTCGTGCACCGCCACCGCGGCGGCCCCCTCCTCGCGGACCCCCGGCAGGCCCGGGAACAGCGAGGCCACGTGGTTGTCCGGGCCCAGGCCCAGCAGACACACGTCGAACTCCGGCACGGGGCCGCGACCGCGAGCCGCCACGGAGAGGGCGGCCGAGTAGTTGGTGGCCGCCCTCTCCGCCTCACCGTGGTCGGTGCCGTCCGACGACGGCATCGGGTGCACCTGGTGCGACGGGATGTCGATGTCGTTGATCAGCGCGTCGCAGGCCTGCGTCTCGTTGCGCTCGGGGTCGCCCTCGGGCAGGAACCGCTCGTCACCCCACCAGAGGTGTACGTGTCCCCAGCTCATCCCGCTGGCCAGCGCCTCGTCCCGCAGGACCCCCAGCGTCTGGATGCCCACGCCGCCGCCGGTGAGGACGAGGTGGAACTCGCGTCCCTCGGCCTCGGCGCTCACGATCAGCTTCACCAGCCGCGACGCCGCGCTCTCCGCCAGTTGAAGGGCGTCGGTGGTGCGAACGATCTCCGGTTCGGTCATCCTCATGCTCCGCTTCCAGCGAGCAGCGGACCCAGGTGACGGGCCGCGCTCGCGTACGTCTCGTCGGCGTCCAGGCGGCGCAGCTCCTCGGCCAGCGCCTGGGAGGCGCCCCGCCGGGCCAGCGCCACCGTCTGGTCCGGCTGCCCCGTCCGGGACAGTGTGGCCACCCGGCCGTCCACCCGGGAGACGGTGATGTCGCCCTGGTCGGTGGTCAGCCGGACCTCGGTCAAACCGGGGCCGTGCGAGGTGCCGCGTTCCACCTCCACCTCCAGCCGTTCGGACAGCCACGCGGCCAGCAACTCGGCGCTCGGGTAGTGCGGCTCCGCCGTCACCTTGGCCGAGGTCACCCAGCCGCACGGCTGGTCCATGGCGCTGGCCAGCAGCGATCGCCACGGGGTCAGCCGCGTCCAGGTCAGGTCCGTGTCACCCGGACGGTAGTGGGCTACCCGCTCCAGGAGGTCGGCTACCGGATCCTCGGCGCGCAGTGCGTCGGTGATCCGCCGTTGCGCCAGCTTCCCGACCGGGTCGGCGGCGGGGTCGGCGGGACCCTGCCCGGGCCACCACACGACCACGGGCGCGTCCGGGACCAGCAGGGGGTCAGCACCGAGTCGGGGTGCTCGCCCAGTGGACCGTACAGGCGCAACAGCACCGCCTCACCGGGGCCGGAGGTGCCCGGACGGCGGATCTCCGCGTCGATGGCCGGCTCGGCCCCCGGGTCGCGGCGGATCAGCGCCACCACCCGCGAGGGGTGCTCGCGTCCGGCCTCGGTCGCCGCGCGGACGGCGTCGTAGTGGTCGGCCTCGTCGGTGACGATGACCAGGGTGAGCACCATGTTCATGGCGCCCCCGCCCACGCTGAGCCGCTCGGCCATGAGCGCCTCGGTGATCTGCGAGGTCGTGGTGCGCGGCAGATAGAGCGTCATCTGTTCCTCCCGGCGTTCACGGGCGACGCCACTGGCGTCCGTCCCTGGCGAGCAGTTCCTCGGCGGACTCCGGACCCCAGGTGCCCGAACCGTACTGTTCGGGCTGGCCCGACGCGGCCCAGTACTCCTCGACCGGGTCGAGGATCCGCCACGACAGCTCCACCTCCTCCTGGCGCGGGAACAGCGGCGGGTCGCCGATGAGCACGTCCAGGATGAGCCGCTCGTAGGCCTCGGGGCTGGCCTCGGTGAAGGACTGCCCGTACGTGAAGTCCATGCTCACGTCGCGGACCTCCATGGAGGCGCCCGGCACCTTGGACCCGAACCTCAGGGTGACCCCCTCGTCGGGTTGGATGCGCAGGACCAGCGCGTTCTGCCCGAGCTCGCTCACGTCGCCGCGCGCGAACAGCTGCTGCGGGGCGGCCTGGAACACCAGTGCCACCTCGGTCACGCGTCGGCCGAGCCGCTTGCCGGTGCGCAGGTAGAACGGCACACCCGACCAGCGCCGGGTGCCCACGTCCAGACGGAGCGCCGCGTAGGTCTCGGTCACCGAGTCGGACGGGATCCCGTCCTCCTCCAGGTAGCCCCGGACCGCCGCGCCGCCCTGCCACCCGGCCGCGTACTGTCCGCGCGCCGTGCCCCTGCCCAGGTCGTCGGGGAGGGTCACCGCCGAGAGGACCTTCTCCTTCTCCGCGCGGATCGCGTCCGCGCTGTAGGAGACCGGTTCCTCCATCGCGACGAGGGCCAGCAGCTGGAGCAGGTGGTTCTGCATGACGTCGCGGGCCGCGCCGATGCCGTCGTAGTAGCCCGCGCGCCCGCCCACACCGATGTCCTCGGCCATGGTGATCTGCACGTGGTCCACGTAGCTGCGGTTCCACAGCGGCTCGAACAGCGTGTTGGCGAACCGCAGCGCCAGGATGTTCTGGACCGTCTCCTTGCCCAGGTAGTGGTCGATGCGGAACACCGCCGACGGCGGGAACACGTCGTCCACCACCGCGTTGAGCTCCTTGGCGCTCTCCAGGTCGTGGCCGAACGGCTTCTCGATCACCACCCGGCGCCACGGCGTGATGCCCCCGGTGCCCTGACCCTTCTCGGGAGTGGCCAGACCGCTGCGCTTGAGCTGGGTGACCACGGTCGGGAACAGCTTGGGCGGCAGCGAGAGGTAGAACGCGTAGTTGCCGCCGGTGCCGCGTTGCGTGTCCAGCTCACGGACGGTCCGAGCCAGCTCGTCGAAGGCCTCGTCGTCGTCCAGGTTCCCCTGGACGAACCGCACACCCTCGCTGAGCTGGCGCCACACGTCCTCGTGGAACGGTGTCCGCGCGTACTTGCGCACCGCCTCGTAGGCCTCCGCCGCGAAGTCCTGGTCCTCCCAGTCGCGGCGGGCGAAGCCGACCAGCCCGAAGCCCGGCGGCAGCATCCCCCGGTTGGCCAGGTCGTAGATGGCGGGCAGGAGCTTCTTGCGGGCCAGGTCCCCCGTGACGCCGAAGAGCACCAGCACACTGGGCCCGGCAATACGGGGAAGCCTTCGGTCCAGGGCGTTGCGGAGCGGGTTGGGTACCGCCCCCGGCATCACCGGTTCTTTCACGGACTCCGTCTCTTCCTGTCGGGAACGGCCTGGTGGCTGGTGGCACCCGCGTCCGCGCGGCGCGCGGACGCGGGTCGGTGACCGGGAGGGGTCCGGGTCAGGAGAGCTCGTCGAGCTTCAGGGTGAGCTGGCCGAGCAGGCTCTCCCAGGAGTCGACGAACTTGACCACGCCGTCCTCCTCGAGGTGACGCGTCACGTCGTCCAGGTCCACGCCGACCTCGGCCAGCGCCGAGAGGTCGGCCTGGGCGGCCTCGTAGGTGCCCCGGACGGTGTCCCCGGTGACCTCGCCGTGGTCGGCGGTGGCGTCCAGGGTGGCCTGCGGCATCGTGTTGACGGTGCCGGGCGCGACCAGTTCGGTGACGTAACGGGTGTCCGCGTACGCGGGGTCCTTCACCCCGGTTGACGCCCACAGCGGGCGCTGCGGGGTGGCGCCCTCGGCGGCCAGGGCCTTCCAGCGCTCGGAGGAGAAGACCTCCTCGTGGTCGCGGTAGGCCAGGCGCGCGTTGGCGATCGCGGCGCGGCCGAGCAGCTCCTCGGCGCGCGGGGTGCCGACCGCCCTGAGGCGCTTGTCCACCTCGGCGTCCACGCGGCTGACGAAGAACGACGCCACGGACTGGATCCGGGACAGGTCGTGGCCGTTCTCGCGGGCCAGCTCCAGGCCCTCCAGGAACGCCTCCATGACCGCGCGGTAGCGCTCCAGGGAGAAGATCAGGGTCACGTTGACGCTGATGCCCTGCCCGAGCACCTTGGTGATCGCGGGCAGGCCCTCGACGGTCGCCGGGATCTTGATCATGACGTTGGGCCGGTCGACCAGCCACCACAGCGACTTGGCCTCGGCCACGGTGCGCTCGGTCTCGCGCGCGAGTCGCGGGTCCACCTCCAGGGAGACCCGGCCGTCCACGCGGTTGGTGGAGTCGTACACCAGGCGCAGGGTGTCCGCAGCCCAGCGGATGTCATAGGCGGTCAGCAGCCGGACCGCCTCGTCCACCGAGACCCCGCGCACACCCATCTCGTGCACCTGGATGTCGTAGGCGTCGCCCTCGGCCAGTGCCTTGTCGAAGATGGACGGGTTGGAGGTGACGCCGGTGACGTGGCGGGTCGACAGCAGTTCGGCCAGGTTGCCGGTGCGCAGCCGGTCACGGCTGATGTCGTCCAGCCATACGGACTGACCGGCGTCGGCCAGGTCCTTGAGAGCGGTGGTGCTCATGTGGGTCTCACGCCTTCCTGAATTCACACGGAGTGCGGGCCGCCGGGGGTCGTCCCGGCGGCCCGCGTCGTCAGCTACCGGCCTTGGCCAGGCTGTCGCGGACCGCCGCGACGACGGCCTCGGAGGTGATGCCGAACTTCTCGTAGAGCGTCTCGTAGGGGGCGGAGGCGCCGAAGTGCTCCAGGCTCACCGAGACGCCGGCGTCACCGACGTAGGAGCGCCACCCCATGCCGATACCGGCCTCCACGGAGACGCGGGCACGCACCGACGGCGGCAGGACCCGCTCGCGGTACTCCTGGCTCTGGGCCTCGAACCACTCGACGCACGGCATGGAGACCACGCGGGTGGGCGTACCGGCCTCCTCCAGCTCGGTGCGGGCGGCCAGCGCCAGTTGCACCTCGCTGCCGGTGGCGATGACGATCGCCTCGGGGCTCCCGCCGGAGGCCTCGGCCAGGACGTAACCGCCCTGGGCGGCGCCCTCGGCGGACGCGTACTCGTCCCGGTCCAGGGTGGGCACGTTCTGGCGGGTGAGCGCCAGGGCGGAGGGCCGGTCGGCGTTGGCCACGACCTCGCGCCAGACCACGACGGTCTCGTTGGCGTCGGCCGGGCGGATCACGTCCAGGCCCGGGATGGCGCGCAGCGACCACAGGTGCTCGACCGGCTGGTGGGTGGGGCCGTCCTCGCCCAGGCCGATGGAGTCGTGCGTCCACACGTAGGTGACCGGCAGCTTCATCAGCGCGGCCAGGCGCACGGCCGGGCGCATGTAGTCGCTGAACACCAGGAAGGTGCCGCCGTAGGGGCGGGTCGGGCCGTGCAGGGCGATGCCGTTGAGGATCGATCCCATGCCGTGCTCGCGGATGCCGAAGTGCAGCACGCGCCCGTGCGGGTTGCCCGGGAACATGGTGCTGGCCCGGTCGAAGGGCAGGAAGGAGGGCTCGCCCTTGGGGGTGGTGTTGTTCGACCCGGCGAGGTCGGCTGAGCCGCCCCACAGCTCGGGCAGCACCGGGGCGATGGCGCTGAGCACCTCGCCACTCGCTTTGCGGGTGGCCACACCCTTCTCGCTGGCCTCGAACGAGGGCAGGGACTCCTCCCAGCCCTCGGGCAGCTTGCCCGACTGGAGACGGTCGAAGAGCTCGCCGTGCTCACCGGCGCCTTGGTGCCAGGCGTCCAGGGTCTGGTCCCACGCGGTGTGCTCCTCGCGGCCGCGGTCCAGCGCCTTGCGGGTGTGCTCGATCACGGCGTCCTCGACCGCGAACGGGGCGTCGGGCAGCCCCAGGATCTCCTTGGTGGCGGAGATCTCGGCGGCGCCGATCGCCGCTCCGTGGATGGCGCCGGTGTTCTGCTTGTTGGGCGCGGGCCAGCCGATGACGGTCCGCAGGCGGATGAAGGTGGGGCGCTCGGTCTCGGCCTTGCCGCGCAGGATCGCCTGGTAGAGGGCGTCGACGTCCTCGACGTACTCGCCGGTGGCGGTCCAGTCGACCTCCTCCACGTGCCAGCCGTAGGCGGCGTAGCGGGCCACGACGTCCTCGCTGTGCGCGATGCGGGTGTCGTCCTCGATCGAGATCTGGTTGTCGTCCCAGATCATGATGAGGTTGCCCAGGTTCTGGGTCCCGGCCAGGGCGCTGGCCTCGTGGCTCACGCCCTCCTGGACGTCGCCGTCGGAGCAGAACGCGTAGACGTGGTGGTCGAAGGGGCTGGCGCCGGGACCGGCCTCGGGGTTGAACAGGCCGCGCTCGCGGCGGGCCGCCATGGCCATGCCGACGGCGTTGCCGACACCCTGGCCGAGGGGGCCGGTGGTGGTCTCCACTCCGGCGGTGTGGCCGACCTCCGGGTGACCCGGGGTCAGGCTGTCCCACTGGCGCAGGCCGCGCAGGTCGTCGAGGGTGAGACCGTACCCGGCGAGGTAGAGCTGGATGTACAGCGTGAGGCTGGAGTGGCCGATCGACAGCACGAAGCGGTCCCGGCCCACCCAGTCGGGTGCGGCCGGGTCGTGCCGCATCACCTTCTGGAAGAGGAGGTAGGCGGCGGGCGCGAGGCTCATCGCGGTGCCGGGGTGACCGTTACCCGACTTCTCTACCGCGTCCATGGCCAGCGCCCGAACCGTGTTGACGGCGCGGAGGTCGAGGTCCGACCAGTCCAGGTTCTTCGGGGTGTGGGCGTTCACGGACTTGTCTGCTCCTTCTCGGCACCCGTGCACCCGGTTCCGGGGCGGGCGTGGGTTGTGTGTGCGGGCTGTACGGCCGGGCACCCCGTCGGCGGTCCGCCGGGTCGGGCGGGTCGCGGGGGAGGGCGGGATCGGCTTCGACGGCTGGCGCGGCATGGCCCCATGGCGCGGGGCTCGGGTCGCTGAGCCGGTGCGACAGCGTCTGGGTCACGGTGTCCGGAGCTCGGTCCCCGTGGTGACGGGGGCGAGAACAGGGCCCACCGCGAGCCTATCGTCCGTGGCCGGAGATGTCGTTTCCCGACACTTCTGACTACCGGCGGGTAGGGGCCGTGTGCGCCACTTCGGCCCCGGTCGTCGGGACCCCCGGGGCACCTCGCCCGGCGGCCCGCGACTTTCGGGACTCGGGCGCCGGTGTGCCCTGTGCCCCGAGGGCGCGCGGCGGACCGCGACGCGTGGCACGGTGGAAGCGTGAAGGGGCCTGTGCGACCCTTCTGTACACCCGAGCGGGAGTCCGGCGCCCGGGTCGGTCGGCCGTCAGGGGCCTGAGGCCACCCGTACGGAGGGGCTGGTCACCGATCCGGACAGGTAAGTACTACACTTTGTCGTTGACGGGGTTTTCGCTGATCCTGCCGCTTTGTCGGTCCGATCGACCCCGCGTGGCGAGCAGTGTCGAATCCCAAGAGTTGTCGAGGTATCCGCGTGTCTGAAACCGTGCCGGCCCCCCAGGGGACACGAGTGCCTCCGGACGTGAGGGCGCCGATCTGATGGCCCTCACCAACCGCGCACCCCACACCGGTGAGTCCGACACCCAGGCGTCCGCCGCCCCCGAGGCCCCCCGCAAGGCCTCCTTCGGCGACCACGCGCGTGCCTACGTCGCTCTCTCCAAGCCCCGTGTCATCGAGCTCCTGCTCATCACCACCATCCCGGTGATGTTCGTCGCCGCCGGGGGCGTGCCCCCGCTGTGGACCGCCGTCGCCACGCTGGTGTTCGGCACGATGTCCGCCGCGAGCGCGAACGCGATGAACTGCTACATCGACCGTGACATCGACCGTGAGATGCGTCGCACCCGACAGCGTCCCGGCGCGATGGACCTCGTCACCCCGCGAGGAGCCCTCACCTACGGGCTGATCCTGGCGATCGGCTCCACGGTCGGCTTCCTCGTGCTCGTGAACGTGCTCTCGGCCGTGCTGTCGGTCTTCGCGATCGCCTTCTACATCTTCGTCTACACGATGCTGCTCAAGCGGCGCACCGCGCAGAACGTCGTGTGGGGCGGCATCGCCGGCTGCATGCCGGTGCTGATCGGCTGGGCCGCCGTCACCAACAGCCTCGACTGGGCCCCGTTCGTGCTCTTCCTGGTGGTGTTCTTCTGGACGCCGCCGCACACCTGGACACTGGCCATGCGCTACCGCGAGGACTACGCGGCAGCCCAGGTCCCGATGCTGCCCGTGGTCGCCAGCGACCGCCGGGTGCTGCTGGAGTCGGTGCTCTACACCTGGGCGACCGTGATCGTCTCCCTGATCTTCTGGCCGGTGGCCGGGACCACCTGGTTCTACGGCGTGGTCGCGCTCGTGCTGGGCGCCCTGCTGGTCGTCCAGGCCCACCGCCTGCTCAGCCGCTCCAAGGCGGGGGTCACCGGAGCCCAGCTGAAGACGATGAACTTCTTCCACCTCACCAACGCCTACCTGGCGCTGCTGTTCGTGGCGGTCACCGTCGACCCGCTCATCGCGCGCTTCCTCTCCTAGACGTCCTGGCCCGCGGGGCGTGTCCGCGAGCCCTCCACGAGCGGCGCTCCTCCACACGGGGAGCGCCGCTTCGTAGGGGTCCACACCGCCCTGACGCGGGCAGCGCCACCACCTCCCCGGGACGGCGGCCACTCCTTCCCCCACGCCCCGGACACGCGGCCGAGCGCCGGCCCCGTCGCGGCCCCGGCTGCTCTGGCGATGGCCGACACCCGTGCCCGCACCGCCGTGGAGAGCCGCCTGCCCCACGCCCTCCACTCGCACAACAACCCCACCATCCAGATCACCGACACCCGTGCGGACCTCCCGCCCCAGTCGACGCCGGAGCCCCGCCCGTCCGGGGTTCCCGACGCCTCCAGTCTCCCCAGACGGAGCCGGGTGCGGCGGTTGTCCACAGGGTCGATTTCCGGGCGGCGGCCTCACGGTCCCGGCGGTCGCACTCCCGGTCCCGGAAGCCGTCGCTTCCACGGCCCGGGGACCCTCCGGTGGCGGACCCGCGATCGGGTCAGCTCGGGTCGGGGCGGCGCCACACCAGGACCGCCGACCACACGACGGTGGACACCAGCAGGAGGGCCAGTGGTACGTGGGCCTGGAGCGGACCGTAGGTGCCCAGAGCCGCCTGGGGAAAGCCCAGCAGGAACGCCAGCAGGCTCACCAGCGCCACCAGCCGGTCGTGCGCGGGACCGGAGCGGGATCCGGCACCGGGGAGGCGCCAGACCAGGACGGCGGCCAGCAGCTGCACACCGGCGGTCACGTGCACCGCGAAGGCCCCTCCCCAGTGCAGCGGCAGGGCGGCCATGTTGAACGTGATCAACTGCCCCGCCGTGAGGAACTCCCACAGGAGCGCGGCCAGGCTGGCGCCCACCGCGACGCGCAGGAGCAGGATCCAGCGTGAGCTTCCGGTCTCGGTCTTCGAGTCCATACCGTGCCTCATCTCCGTGTCGGACGAACGGTCCGATCCTCTCGTACCCGGCCGCTCCCGGGTACGGGACCGGAGGCGGGCCGCGTGCCGGGCCGGCACGACTCCGACCCCGCCTCCCACCCGCTGACCCGCTACGATCTGTGCTCATGCCCCGACTCGACAGCAGGGCGATCCTGCAAGGACGCCGCTCCCGGTACTCGATGACCCTCATCCTGGGCACCACCGTCAGCGTGGTGTGCATGATCGGTATGCTCGCGTACCTGTGGACGCTGGCGGTGGCCGGGGAGCGGCGGCGGGGATCGACGGCGCCACCGGGTTCCTCGTCAGCCTGGTCGCCGCGATCATTCCGGTGACCATTCTCGTGCCGCTCATCCTCATGCTGGACCGGCTCGAACCCGAGCCCGGCTGGGTGCTGTTCTTCGCGTTCGCGTGGGGCGCCGGGGTGGCGGTCGTGGCGTCGTTCCTGCTCAACAGCTGGGGGCTGACCTACCTCACCAAGCCGGTGTTCGGTGAGGGCGTGGCCGACTTCCTCAGCACGTCACTGGTGGCCCCCGTGGTGGAGGAGAGCGCCAAGGGCATGGTCCTGCTCATCTTGCTGTGGCGGCGCCGCAACGAGATCGACACCTTCACCGACGGCGTGGTCTACGCCGGGATGGTGGCGACGGGGTTCGCCTTCACCGAGAACATCCTGTACTTCCTCAGCGCGTTCTTCGACAACACCCTCGTCGCGACCTTCGCCATCCGGGGCCTCATCGCGCCGTTCGGGCACCCCGTCTACACCGCGATGATCGGTCTGGGCGTGGCCTACGCGGCCATGCGCACCGGCCGGTTCCGCTTCCTCGCCCCGATCGGGGGATGGGTCACGGCGGTGCTGCTGCACGGCATGTGGAACGGTTCGACCTACTTCGGCTGGACCGGCCTGGGCGTGGCCTACCTGGTGCTCTTCGTGTTCCTGCTCGGGATCCTCGGGATCGCCGCCCACGACCGGCGCGGCCAGGTGGCGGCGATCGACCGCTACCTGCCGCCCTACATCTCCACGGGCCTGGTCACCCCGGCGGACATCACCATGCTCAGCTCGATGACCGGCAGACGCCGGGCCCGTGAATGGGCGGCGCGCAACGCGGGGCCCGGGGCCGCGCGGCGATGAAGGACTACCAGCTTGCCGCC
Source organism: Nocardiopsis eucommiae (assembly GCA_018388625.1). Lineage (GTDB taxonomy): Bacteria > Actinomycetota > Actinomycetes > Streptosporangiales > Streptosporangiaceae > Nocardiopsis > Nocardiopsis eucommiae. The sequence goes on from CP074402.1 coordinate 2,187,291, forward strand.
ACCGAGCTCGCGCTCCTGCACCAGAAGCTCGACGCCGGGCTGCCCCGTGACGACTGGAAGGTCAACCGGGACTCGTTCCTCGCGCTGATGCACGTGGCCCGCGACACCTTCCTCGGGCGCGTCCCCCAGCCGGTGACCCCCGGCTGGGCGGAGAACCCCACCGACTCAGGCTTCCTGCGCCGGGCCGACTTCGCCCACGTCATCGCCCAGGCGCGGGCCGAGCAGCCGACTACCCCGCAGACGCAGCGGAACTACGTTCCCCGGCACGGTCAGCCGCCGCGGTGACCTCCTCGCCCGGCGGGACCAGGCGCGTGGTGGCGAAGTACAGGCGGGAGACGGCCACCCAGGTGAGCGCGGAGCCCAGCACGTGCAGCACCACCAGGCCCTCGGGCAGTTCGAGGGCGTACTGGGTGTAGCCCAGGACCCCCTGGAGGAGCACGATCACCAGCAGGGCGACGCTGCTCGTCCGGGCGATGCGGGAGGCTCCGCTGCGGAAGGCGATGACGGTGGCCAGGACGCTGCCCGCGAGGACCAGCCAGCCCAGCACCGAGTGGACGCGGGTGACGGCGGAGAGGTCCAGGTTCCAGCGCGGAGCCGCGGCGTCGCCGCCGTGCGGCCCGGTGCCGGTGACCACGGTTCCGGCGATCAGCAGGAGGAACCCGACCACGACCAGGCCGATGCTCACCGTGTGCAGCATGGGCCCCACGGCCAGCTGGGGCCGCCCCTCGGGCTCCTGGCAGCGCACGTACAGCGCCACCGTGACGAAGACCATCACCATGGACAGCAGGAAGTGGGTGGCCACCGAGGCCGGGTGCAGGTCGGTCCAGACGGTGATGCCGCCGACCACGCCCTGCCCCAGGACACCGAACGGGATGATCGCGGCCAGTCGGACCAGGTCGCGGCGGCGCGGGGCCATGCGCAGCACCGCCACGAGGGTGATCACGGCGACGGCCAGCACCACGAAGGTGAGGGTCCGGTTGCCGAACTCGATGGCGGCGTTGAGGGCGGCGTGACCGGTGTCGATGGGCACGAAGCTGTCAGGTGTGCACTTGGGCCACTCGGAACATCCCAGGCCCGAGGAGGTGACCCGCACGGTCGCTCCGGTGACGGCGATCCCGGCGTTGACGGCGATGTTGCCCAGAGCCCAGGCGCGGAGCGACTTCTGGGTGGGGTTCCAGATGGTCCTGGCGAGCAGGACCAGCGCGAGGACGCCGACGGCGGCCACGGCGATCTGCCAGCCCCAGAGCGGGACTCCGAGGAGGACGATGTCCTCCATCTCGTCCGCCGCGAGCGGGGGATCGTGTTGAGGGCCGTCGTCGCGGAGGCCGGGGATGCAAACATACGACAGACTGTAGTACATCCTCCGAGGGAGGGTGAGGCGCCCTCCGTCCCTGCGGTGGCCTGCGAAAACCCGGTGATTCCGACGCCCTCCACGCGGTGCGCGTCGGCCCGTGCGTCCACGTGGGCTCGGTCACTCAGCGGGCGCGCTCAGGCGGGAAGCCCCGCCTCGGGCAACCGTTCGGGGCACAGGGCTCGGGAGACCTCCTCGACGGCGGTGACCGCCGCCGCGACTCGGGGGTTCTCACGGGAGCCGTGGCGCAGGGCGAGCAGCACGCGGCGCCGGGGGACCTGGCCCCGGGTGAGCGGGACCTGGACCACCCCGGGGTGGGGGACGGTCATGGCGAGCCTGGGCACGGCGGCGACGCCCAGCCCGGCGGCGACCAGCGCGGCGGTCGCGGTGAGTTCGCGCGCGAAGTGCGCCACGCGCGGGGCGTAGCCGACCGCCCGGGTCGCGGTCAGCAACTCCCGGTAGGCGTCCTGGTGCGGATGTCCGGAGACCCACTCCTCCTCCGCCGCGTCCTCCAGCCCGATCTCCGTACCGTGGGCGAAACGGTGCCCCTCCGGGACGAGCAGGTCGATGGGGTCGTCGAGGACTCCGGAGACCTCCACGTGGCTGGCCGCGACACGGCTGGTGGCCTCGTCGGCCACCAGGAGACCGAGGTCGACCCCGCCCGACTCCACGGCGTGGAGCAGTTCGCCGGACTCGATCTCGTGGACGACCGGTTCCAGCATCCGGTGCCGGCCCCTCAGCCGGAGCGCGACCGGAGCGAGGATCGACGGGATCGACGTGGGGAACCCCCGAGGCTCAGGGGGCCGCACAACTGGCGGGCCGCGGCCGTGGTGTCGCTCAGTGCCGCCTCCCACTGCGCGTGGAGCCTGCGGGCGTGGGTGACCAGGCGCTGCCCGGCGGGGGTGAGCCGCACGCGACGGCCGTGGCGTTCGAGCAGGTCCACGTCGAGTTCGGCGGCCAGGTCCTTGAGCTGCCTGGAGACTCCGGAGGGGCTGCGGAACAGCGCCTCGGCGGCGGCGGTGACGGTGCCGTGCTCGGAGACGGCGACCAATAGACGCAACCGGGGATCAATCATGCACTCATAGTGCACGGTTTCGGTGAGAAACTGAACCTGGACGCCACCCAACAGCCGAACTAGAACGGGAGTACGTCCCTTTCCTCCAGCAATCGGTGGTTTCCTTCATGGCCGCAACGACCGCTCCCACGCGTCGCCGCACTTCCCACGCGATCCTCGCGCTGTTCGGCACGGTGATGCTCGTCGGGGGCACGGACCTGTCCAAGGTGACCGTCGCCCTGCCCGAGCTCACCGGGGCACTGTCCCTCGGCACGACCCAGACCCTGTGGACCGGCGACGTCCACCCCTCGCTGCCGGGGTCGCGCTCATCCCCGGCGCGGTGGCGGCCGACCGGTTCGGGCGCAGACGCGTCTACCTGATCGGCCTGGTCGTCGCGGTGGTCGGGGCCGCCGCGGCCGGTCTGGCCGCCAGCGGGGCCCTGCTGATCGCCGCCCGCGTCGGGCAGGGGGTCGGCTCCGCTCTGCTCATCGCCGGGACGGTCGCTATCATCCGCGTGATCTTCCCCGACGTCGGGTCACGCGCGCTGGCCTACGGCGTCTGGGCCGCCGGATTCAGCACGGGCTCGGCCCTGGGGCCGCTGCTGGGAGGCGCGCTCGTGGAGTACGGGGACTGGCGGTGGGTGTTCTGGGTCAACGTTCCCGTCCTGCTGGCCTGCCTGGTCGCGGCCGTGCTCGTGCTGCCGGAGTCCACCAACCCGGACCCGCCGAGTCTGGACGCGGTGAGCGCCGTGCTGTCGGCCTCGGCGGTCGGCCTCCTCGTCGCCGGTCTGAAGGACCTCACACAACCGGACACGGCGCCCTGGCTGGCCCCGGCCGTGATCGTCGCGGGCGCTCTCGCGGCGCTGGGGTTCGTGGTCAGGCAGCTGCGCATGCCGCGCCCGTTCCTGGACGTGCGTCTGTTGGGCGACGGCACGCTGGCGAACGCGGCACTCGTGCTCGCGGTGACGGTGGGCGTGCTCAACGGCACGCTCTACCTGCTGACACTGCGCTTCCAGGTCGTCGACGGGCGCACGGCCATCGCGGCGGGGGTCGCCCTGCTCCCTCTGGCGGTGGCGACGGCGGTCGGCGCGTTGCTGGGTCCCCTGCTGGGGAGGTGGTTCGCCCAGCACCTCGTGGTCGTCGCGGGCCTGTTCGCGGCGGCGTCCGGCTTCCTGACGGTGGCCACCGCACCGGAGGCCGGTGCCCTGGTGGGGATGGCTTCACTCGGGCTCGGGGCGGGGGTCATCATGGCGATCGGAGCGAACGTCGTCATGAGCGCGGCGCCGGAGGAGCGTACCGCCGACGCCGGTGCTATCCAGGAGAGCGCCTTCGCCCTGGGGGCCGGGGTCGGCATCGCGGTGCTCGGCGTCACGGCCGTCCGCTTCGCGGCCGCGTCCGGTGCGGGCACCGCTCCGGAGGCGGTCCACGGAGTCGGCACGGACGGTGCCCTGGGGGTCGCCGCCGTCCTCTACGTGTTCTTCGGGCTCGCCGCGGGCATCCACCTGATCGCCTCGTCCCGGGGGCGACGCGGCGGGCGGGAGCCCCTCGCGAACCCTGTGTAGATCGGCGGACCACGCACGGACGGGGGCCCCGGAGCGTGCTCCGGGACCCCCGCCGTGGGATCGTGGGTCAGGCCTGGTGATCCACTACTTGTTGTGGCTGTTCTGGGCGATGCACTGGTTCAGCAGGTCCAGGTTGAGGTTCAGCAGACCGAGCTGCTGCTGCTCCTGGACACACTGGTGGTAGACCGAGGAAGACTCCGCGGAAGCGGCCCCGGCGCCCAGCCCGAGGAGGCTGGCGGAGAAGAACGCGGTCAGGGCGAGCTTGGCGGCGATACGCATGGGTGTCCCCTTTTGAGTGCGAGTGCTCAGGAATGGGTCGGCCGTCCCAGAGGCAAGAATTGCCGGTCGCGGCCGGACGGAAACTCCTGACGGACGAGGTTTGCCGGATCCGTGGCAGTGATCTTCCGTCCCATGGACGCGGGCGCACGGCCTTGGCCTCTAGTTGTCCCCACTCGCATCCGTGTTGGTCTGGTCACGTTCCGTCCGCTCCCGGGCCTCGCGGTTGGCGGAGGTCCGGGTCGCACCCGCACTCGCGGTGATCACGCACCCCACCGCCAGCCACTGCCACACGCTCAGCAGTTCACCCAGCAGCACCAGTCCCACCAGGGCGGCGGCCGCGGGCTGGAGGCTCATCAGCACCCCGAAGACCCTCGGCGGCATGCGGCGCAGCGCGTTCAGCTCCAGCGTGTAGGGCACCACGGAGGAGAGCACGCCGACGGCCAGACCGATCAGCAGCAGGCGCCAGTCCAGCAGGGCCGCGCCGCCCTCGACGATCCCGGCCGGGGCCAGCACCACCACGCCCACGACGCTGGCGATCGCCAGCCCCGAGGCGCCGCTGAACCGCTGTCCCGTGGCCGCGCTCAGCAGGATGTAGCCCGCCCACGCGGCGGCGGCCAGCACCGCGAACAGCACGCCCACCGGGTCGAGCTCACGGAACTCGACGCCCAGCGCGGCCACGCCCAGTCCGGCCAGACCCGCCCACAGCAGGTCCACGCGGCGGCGTGAGCCCAGGATGGCGATGGCCAGCGGGCCCAGGTACTCGATGGTGACCGCGATACCCAGCGGGATGCGCGCGAAGGCCTGGTAGATGAAGTAGTTCATCGAGGCCAGGGCGACGCCGTAGCCGATCACCACCATCCAGTCGGCACGGCTGCGCGCCCGCAGCGCGGGCCGGACCAGCAGGCACAGGAGTACCGCCGAGGTGAGCAGCCTCAGCCACACGACGGCGGCCGGAGGAAGGACCTCGAACAGGTTCTTGGCCACGCCCGCGCCGGTCTGCACCGAGACGATGCTGACCATGACCAGCCAGACCGGGGGCAGGGACCCCAGGACGGCGCCGGGGGAGAGGAGGCTCGTGGAGCCGCTCCGGGAACTCATGGTGAGTCATCCTACGTTTTGTGGCGCCCTCTCCGCCCCGTGGGTCCCCTCGTTCCCCGAGGCCACGGGGGAAACCGCACCGGCCCGGGGCTGGGACACCAGCGCCAGCAGGAGCAGCGACCAGGCCAGGACCACCGTGGCCGGTTGCAGCAGCGTCATCACCAGTCCGATCACCGTGAGGTCGCCCCGCCCGGTGAGGATCTGGACCCCGATCCACAGGAACGGAAGCGCGGCCGCCACCAGGTTCACCGCGAGCCCCGCCCAGACGAGCCAGGCCCGGGCGGGCCGTCGCCACACGAGAAGCGCCCCGCCCGCCAGGAGAAGGAACAGGGGCGGTCCCAGGTGGCGGACCACGATGAACCAGGGGACTCCGATGGCTTCCATGGTCGGTCACCCTATCGAGGGCCCGACGGCCGCCGTCGTGCCGTACCGGGAGGAACGGGACGGGAGTGCTCAGGCGGCCCGAACGTGCGCCGAGGTGGACCCGTGGTGTGAAATGGTCCGAGCCCGAGACCACGGGCGGCCCCGTTCCCGCAGGAGAGTCCCCGCCATGTCCTCCCGACGCAGTGCCCAGCGACCCGCCAGCCAGGAGTCGTACGTACCCCGGTGGCCGATCCTCGCCGGTGCCCTGGCGCTGGTCCTGGCGGTCGGGCTCGGCGGCTACGTCGCCGGGATGTTCGTCGCCGAGGGCGACGAGCCCGAGGAGATGTCGGTGACCTCGGGCATCCTCGTCGAGCCCCCGGGCGGTCCCGACGACGAGGACGAGCCCGAGGAGGAAGAGGAGGAAGAGGAGGAAGAGGAGGAGGTCGCCCACCCGGCGGGCCTCGACCCCGAACTGGTCTACGTCCTCCAGAGCGTGCATGGTGACCGCGTCATGGACGTGGCGGGCGGCTCCGCCGAGAACGGCGCCCCGGTCCACCTGTGGGACCGCCACGACCAGCCCCACCAGCAGTGGCGGTTCACACACGTGGAGGACGACTACTACGAGATCGTCGGCGTGGGCAGCGGAAAGCTGCTGGAGATCCCCTCCGACGAGGCGGCCCAGCCCGGATCGGCCCTGCTCACACGCACCGGCGAGCACAACCAGCAGTGGCGTGTGGTCGAGAGCGGCGAGGGAGAGATCCGCCTGCTCAACCGCGCCTCCGGCCTGGCCTTGGAGGGGCAGGGCGGCGCTCCCGACAACGGCACCCTGGTCGCCCAGGCCGAGGACGGCGGCCACGCCCACCAGAAGTGGCGCCTCCTCCCGATCGAGGGATGACGGGAGGGCGACCGCCGCGATGACGACCGGCCCCCGCTTGCTACCCTCGTGAGCATGTTCTCCCCTCGTGCGTAGACCGACGCCCCGACCACGGCCGAGCCCGTGGCCCCCGGCGTCCACGCACCTCGCGGCGCCCCGCGCGCCGCCCGTCCCTGACGGAGAACATCCATGACCCCGCCCCACCGGGCGCCGACCCACCGTGCCGTCCTGCGCGTCACGGGGGTCCCCCGTTTCCTCGTCCCCGCCCTTCTGGGCCGCCTGTCGTACGGGATGGTCTCGCTGGCCCTCGTCCTGTCCGTCTTCCGCACCACCGGGTCCTACACCGACGTCGGTCTGGTCGTGGGCCTGTTCGGCCTCACCGCCACCGTCCTCTCGCCGTCACGGGCCGCGCTCGTCGACCGATACGGTCCGCTCCGGGCCCTGACCCCCATGGCGGGCCTCCACGGGCTGGCCCTGGTGGGGCTCGCGGCGGCCTCCTGGCACCCGGGCGGGCACCTCGGGCTCCTGGCCGCTCTCACCTCGGTCGCGGGGGCCAGCGCGCCCCCGCTCGGACCGGTCACCCGCACCGTCTGGAGCCGACTGGTACGGGACCGGGACCTGCTCCAGCGGGCCTACAGCCTCGACACCGTCGCCGAGGAGCTGATCTTCCTCACCGGTCCACTGATCCTGGGCGCACTGATGCGGGTCGGCCCTCCCGCGGCCGGACTCACGCTCGGGGCGCTCCTTGTCGTGGTCGGGACGGTGGGCCTGGTGACCTCACCGGCCGCGCGTCGCCCGCGTGCCGTCGGTCGCGCACCCGCCGCACGGCCCGTGGCGGAGGTACGGACCGCACCCGGGCGGTCCGAGCCGGAGCCCCCGCGTCTCACCGCACGCGGGGGCTTCCTCTCCGCCGTCGCGACCTCCGCGGCCACCGGGCTGACCCTGGGCTCGGTCGGCCTGCTCAACGTCGCGTTCGCGGAGCGGACCGGCGCTGTCGAGGCCGTGGTCCTGGTGGAGGCCGCCCAGGCGGCGGGCAGCGCGCTCGGGGGTCTGGCCTACGGGGCCCTCACCTGGCGTACCGGACCACGGGTCAGGCTGGCCCTGCTCGGGCTGGCCTTGGGGGCGGCGTCGCGGCGGCCGCGCTGGTCCCGGGGGTCTCCGCGCTGGCGGCGCTGCTGTTCGTGGTCGGCGCGTGTACGGCGCCGATCATCACGACGGCCTATCTGCTCGCGGACGCGTCGGTGCCGGACGGGTACCGGACCCGTGCCGGGAACTGGGTGAACACCGCGCACAACGCGGGTGCGTCGGTGGGTGCGGCGGCCGTGGGCCCGTTCCTCACCACGGTCCCCGCGGAGGCGGGCTATTCGCTGGCCGGGGCGGTGCTGGTCGTCGTGTCCGGGGCCGTGCTCGCAGCGGGGGCCACCGGGCGGGCTCGGTTCAGTGAGCCAGCAGAAGTGACCGGGCCGTCCGCCACGTCCGCTCGTCGGCGGCGGTGAGCAGGAGCCGTCCGGCCTCGTCGGGGCGGTACGGGGCGCCTCCCGGCCGCAGGCTCACCCCGCCCGCCTCCGAGAGCAGCAGCCCCCGGGCGTGTGGTCCCAGGGCAGGGGATCGGCGAACAGCATGAAGTCCAGCTCACCCGCGAGGAGTCGCGGATAGTCCACCCCGCGCAGCCGGAGCCGCCGTCCAACCGGGCGAAGTCAGGGGCGGCGGTCTCCACGCGCTCGCGTTCCTCCGGGGACAGGAAGCGGCGCTGGGCCATGCCCCGCAGGTCGGCCGGGGCGGCGGGGAGGGCGCGCGGCGCAGCCGCGTCCCGTCGAGCCAGGCACCCGAACCGAGCTCGGCCGCGTGGACGGCGTCCTCGGTCGGCCGCAGGATCCAGGAGGCCACCGCCCGGCCGTCGCGGACCAGCGCCACCATCACGGCGAACCGGTCGTCACCCTGGGCGAAGTTGCGGGTGCCGTCCACCGGGTCGACCACCCAGGCGGAGGGCTCCTTGCTCAGGGCTCCGACCAGTTCCGGGTCGGCGGAGGTGGCCTCCTCACCCACGACCGGCGCGTCGACCAGCTCGCGGAGCCTGCGACCGATCAGGACCTCGGCCTCGCGGTCGGCCACGGTGACGAGCTCGCCGGGCGACTTCTCCGACACCTCGTCCTCGGACAACGCCCCGAAGCGGGGCAGGATCGTGGAGGCGGCGGTCTCGCGGAGGATCGCGGTCACCGCGTCGATGTCGATGGTCATGACCGACACCCTAGGGCGCGGACCCTCCGTGACGGAGACCGGACCGGAATGCCGTCGCTACTCCCAGCGGAAGAGGCGGGAGGCCAGGAAACCGGTGACCAGCGTCCACGCGGCCAGTACGGCGAAGGCGCCGAGGCCGGGCAGGGACCCGTCGGTGAGCACGGCGCGCAGACCGGCGCCGAGCGCGGTGATCGGCAGGACCGACACGGCCTGCTCCATCGGGCCGGGGAAGCTGCTCGTGGGGAACAGGACCCCGCCCAGACCCAGCATGAGCACGTACACGAGGTTGGCCCCGGCCAGGGTGGCCTCCGCGCGCAGCGTGCCCGCCATCAGCAGGGCGAGTGAGCTGAAGGCGGCCGTGGCCAGCAGTACCAGGGCGAGCACGGAGAGCACGCCCACGGGCTCCAGCGACGGCGCCCAGCCCAGGAACAGCGCCACCACGCACAGCACGGTGATCTGGATGGCCTGCACGCCGAGCACGGCGATGGTCTTGGCGGCCAGCAGCCCGAACCGCGACAGCGGGGTGGCGCCGAGGCGTTTGAGGACCCCGTAGCGGCGCTCGAATCCGGTCCCGATGGCCAGACCGGTGAAGGAGGTGGACATGATCGCCAGCGCCAGCACTCCGGGGGTCAGCGCGTCCACGCGCGCCCCCTCGCCGACGTCGAGGACGTCGACCAGGCTGAACCCCACCAACAGCAGGACGGGGATGACCATGGTCAGCAGGAACTGCTCGCCGTGGCGCAGCATGACCCGCAGTTCCATCCCGGCCTGGGCGGCGATCATCCGCCACATCGGGGCGGCGCCGGGAGACGGGGCGAACAGGCGCGCGTCGAGGGCGGGAGTCGGGGCGTCGGTGACGGCGGACGCGGCCGTCCCTGAGGTGTGCTCGGTCATCAGTCGCGCAGTTCCCGGCCTGTGGTTTCGAGGAAGACGTCTTCGAGGGTACGCCGACGAACGCGCAGGTCCTCCGCGAGGACGCCGGACGAGGCGCACCAGGCGGTGACCGCGGCCAGGAACTCCGAGCCGAGGTCGTCGGGGTCGTCGGTGGCCACGGAGTACTCGTGCCGACCGCCGGTGTCGGTGGCGCTCACACGGCCACCGGGGGCAGGGCCGCCTCCAGCGCCCCGGCGTCCACCGGAGCGGAGGTGGAGAAGCGCACCTCGCGCCGTCCCTGGGTGAGTTCGGCGGGGGTGCCCTCGGTGACCACCGCGCCCCGGTCGATGATGACGACGTGGTCGGCCAGCCGCTCGGCCTCCTCCATGTAGTGCGTGGTCAGGATCACCGCCACTCCGGCCTCGCGGAGCGCGGCGACCAGGTCCCAGGTGGCCATACGCGCCTGGGGGTCGAGCCCGGCGGTGGGTTCGTCCAGGAAGACCAGCTCCGGGCGGCCGACCACGGCGCAGGCCAGGGAGAGGCGCTGCTGTTGGCCTCCGGACAGGCGGCGGAAGGGCGTGCCGGACACGGAGGTCAGGCCCAGGCGCTCCAGGAGGAGATCGGGGTCGACCGGCGTGGCGTGGAAGGAGGCCATCAGCCGCAGCCACTCGGCGGCGCGGGCTCCGGTGGGCACCCCGCCGGACTGGGGCATCACGCCCACGCGGGGCTTGAGCTCCGTCGCGTCGGCGACCGGGTCGAGCCCCAGGACCCGTACCTTCCCGCCGTCCGCGTGGCGGAAGCCCTCACAGATCTCGATGGTGCTGGTCTTGCCCGCGCCGTTGGGGCCGAGCAGGGCGGTCACCGCGCCGCGGCGCGCGGTGAACGTGAGGCCGGTGACGGCCGTGGTGGCGCCGTAGCGCTTGACCAGGTCGACGACCTCGACGGCGGGTGTGTCCATGGGGCCTGAGTTTACGTGCGTCGGGCCTCCGCGCTTCACCACCCCGCCTTTCGGGGAGACGACCGGGATCGGGAACGGACCGAACGTCCCACTTCGGACAACCGGAACACGGGGTGCGTGTGGTGCTGATGGTGGAAGAATGGCGCATGGTTGCTGGTTGTGACCTGGGTGGCCGTGGTGTCGGCCGCGTGGGGGTGGCGCGCCGGACCGGGGCTCCCGCCAGGTTTCTCCCGGCGTTCCGACCACGACAATGGTCGGATGGTGATACCGCGGTCTCGCCGAGTGGGAAAGCGGTTCGACTGCGGGGTGGCCGAAAAAGGTGTCCGTGTGTGACCTTCGCGTGAAGTCCCAGATTAGGCAAGCCTGACCTTCGTGATCAAGCGCATCGAGCCGGGTTTGCCTAGGTGGACTTATTTAAGCCACACTGATGTTGTCTAAACCGAGAGCCGAGTGACGAGCGGGAGGGGAACACTGTGTCGGACCTGTCCGGTACACCCGGTGCGCCCCGACCCCTGAGCGGACCCGACCACGGGACCCGCGCCCGCGTCGCCCGGCTCATCCTGGAGAAGGGTCCGATCACCGCCTCCTCGCTGGGGGAACGGCTCGGACTCACCCCGGCGGCCATCCGCCGCCACCTCGACAACCTGACCGTCGAGGGCATGGTCGAGGCCCGTGACGCGCGGCCCACGCACGGCCGTCGTCGCCGGGGCCGCCCCGCCCGGGTCTTCGCCATCACCGAAGCCGGGCGTGACGCCTTCGTCCACGCCTACGACGATCTCGCCTCCAACGCCCTGCGCTTCCTGGCGCGGACCTCCGGTCCCGAGGCGGTCGGCGAGTTCGCCCGGAGTCAGGTCGCTGACCTGGAGCAGCGCTACAAGCCCCTGCTGGACGCCGTTCCCCAGGAACAAAGGGTCCGGTTGCTGGCCGAGGCGCTCTCCAACGACGGCTACGCCGCCACCGCGGGCCAGGCGCCCGCGCCGGGTGGCGGCGACCAACTGTGCCAGCACCACTGCCCCGTCGCGCACGTGGCCGCCGAGTTCCCGCAGCTCTGTGAGGCCGAGATCGAGGCCTTCGCGCGGCTACTGGGCACCCCGGTGCGCAGGTTGGCCACCATCGCCCACGGCGACGGTGTGTGCACCACGCACGTCACCCCACGGGGAGACGGGGCGAGCGGGGAGGACGGCACCCCCGCGTCCAAGAAGGCCATCCGCCAGCGGGCGGGCGGCTCAGTTCACCAGAGGGACGTCTGAGTCCAGGAGGAGTCCGCGCATGACTTCTGTCGCGCACCCCGAGCTCGAAGGGCTCGGAACATATGAGTACGGCTGGGCCGACTCCGACGTGGCCGGAGCCTCGGCCCGTCGTGGCCTGAACGAAGAGGTCGTCCGGGACATCTCGGACAAGAAGAGCGAGCCGGAGTGGATGACCAAGCTCCGCCTCAAGTCGCTGAAGCTCTTCGGCAAGAAGCCCATGCCCGACTGGGGCGCGGACCTGTCCAAGATCGACTTCGACAACATCAAGTACTTCGTGCGGTCCACGGAGAAGCAGGCCACCTCCTGGGAGGACCTGCCCGAGGACATCAAGAACACGTACGACAGGCTGGGCATCCCCGAGGCCGAGAAGCAGCGCCTCGTCGCCGGTGTCGCCGCCCAGTACGAGTCCGAGGTCGTCTACCACCAGATCCGCGAGGACCTGGAGGAGCAGGGTGTCATCTTCCTGGACACCGACACCGCCCTCAAGGAGCACCCGGAGATCTTCGAGGAGTACTTCGGCTCCGTCATCCCGGCCGGTGACAACAAGTTCGCCGCGCTGAACACCGCTGTGTGGAGCGGCGGGTCGTTCATCTACGTGCCCAAGAACGTGCACGTGGAGATCCCGCTCCAGGCCTACTTCCGGATCAACACCGAGAACATGGGCCAGTTCGAGCGGACGCTGATCATCGTCGACGAGGGCGCCTACGTCCACTACGTCGAGGGCTGCACCGCGCCGATCTACAAGTCGGACTCGCTGCACTCCGCGGTCGTCGAGATCATCGTCAAGAAGAACGCCCGCTGCCGTTACACGACCATCCAGAACTGGTCGAACAACGTCTTCAACCTGGTCACCAAGCGCGCCATCGCCGAAGAGGGCGCGACCATGGAGTGGGTCGACGGCAACATCGGCTCCCAGGTCACCATGAAGTACCCGGCCGTCTACCTGATGGGCGAGCACGCCAAGGGTGAGACCCTCTCGATCGCCTTCGCGGGTGAGGGCCAGCACCAGGACACCGGCGCCAAGATGGTGCACTGCGCGCCCAACACCTCCTCCAAGGTCGTCTCCAAGTCGGTGGCGCGCGGCGGCGGCCGCTCCTCCTACCGCGGCCTGATCCAGGTCCAGGAGGGCGCCCACCTCGCCAAGTCCTCGGTGGAGTGCGACGCGCTGCTGATCGACACCATCAGCCGTTCCGACACCTACCCCTACAACGACCTGCGCGAGGACGACACCGAGCTCGCGCACGAGGCCACCGTCTCCAAGGTCAGCGAGGACCAGCTCTTCTACCTGATGAGCCGGGGGATGGGCGAGGAAGAGGCCATGGCCATGGTCGTCCGAGGATTCGTGGAGCCCATCGCACGGGAGCTCCCGATGGAGTACGCACTGGAGCTCAACCGTCTGATCGAGCTCCAGATGGAAGGATCGGTGGGATAAGTTGACGACCGCGAACACAGAGCCCAAGGCGCACAGCCACGGGCTGGGGCAGATTCCTGTCTCGAAGCTCGACACGCACGGCTCCAAGGACGTGGAGGCCTTCCCCGTCCCGAACGGGCGTGAGGAGGAGTGGCGGTTCACCCCGCTGCGCCGCCTCAAGGGGCTGCACGACTGGAAGGGCTCCGCCGACGGCGCGGACGAGGTCTCCGTGGACGCCCCCGAGGGCGTCACCGTCGAGACGGTCGGCCGTGACGACGAGCGTCTGGGCAAGGCGGGTCTGCCCGTCAACCGCGTGATCGCGCAGGCCTACACCTCGTTCGAGAAGGCCACCGTCGTCACCGTTCCGCAGTCGCTGGCCGCCGACAAGGCGATCACCATCGACCGCAAGGGGCTGGGCGGCACCGCGTTCGAGCAGCTGCTCATCGACGTCAAGCCGCTGGCCGAGGTCACCGTGATCATCACGAACACCGGTAGCGGTGTCCGTGCGGGGAGCCTCGACGTCCACGTCGGCGAGGGCGCCAAGCTCACGCTGGTCACTCTCCAGGAGTGGGACGACGACGCCGTCGAGGTCAGCCAGCACAACGCGCGTGTCGGCAAGGACGCCAGCTTCCGGTCGATCGTCATCACCCTCGGCGGGAACCTCGTGCGTCTGTCGCCGCGCGTGTCCTACGACGACCGCGGCGGCAACGCCGAGCTCTACGGGCTCTACTTCGCCGGCGACGGTCAGCACCACGAGCACCGCTCGCTGATCGACCACAACGTCTCCAACACCCGCTCCCGGGTGGACTACAAGGGCGCGCTGAGCGGCAAGGACGCCCACGCGGTCTGGATCGGTGACGTGATCATCGGCGAGGGGACCACCGGTACGGACTCCTACGAGAACAACCGGAACCTCCAGCTCACCGACGACACCCGTGTCGACTCCGTGCCGAACCTGGAGATCTTCACCGGTGAGGTCGCGGGCGCCGGGCACGCCAGCGCCAGCGGGCGGCTCGACGACATCCACCTCTTCTACCTGCGTTCGCGCGGTATCCCGGAGGAGGAGGCCCGCCGCCTCATCATCCGCGGCTACTTCCTGGACATCGTCAACCGCATCGACGACCAGGACCTGCGCGACCACGTCATGGAGAAGGTCGAGCGAAAGCTTGCCGCACATGAGTGAGCAGGGCGGTTGGGTCAAGGTCGCGGAACTCGACGAGATCCCCGAGGAAGGTGTCCTGGGGATCGAGACCGACGACGAGACCCCCATCGCGCTGGTGCGCACCGAGGGTGAGGTCTACGCGCTGCGGGACGTGTGCTCGCACGCGGAGGTCCGCCTCTCGGAGGGCGAGGTCGAGGACGGCACCCTCGAGTGCTGGCTCCACGGCTCCTGCTTCGACCTGCGCTCGGGGGCGCCGGTCAACCCGCCCGCCACCCAGCCGGTCCCCACCTACGACGTGAAGATCGACGGCGACGACGTGCTCGTGTCGCTGGATGACAAGAATTCCTGAGGCCTGAAATGACGAAGTTCGAAATCCGCGGTCTGCGCGCCGACGTCCTCATCAACGAGGACGAGCGGCAGGAGATCCTCAAGGGCGTTGACCTCACCATCAACTCCGGTGAGACCCACGCCATCATGGGCCCCAACGGCTCCGGCAAGTCCACCCTCGCCTACGCGATCGCGGGTCACCCGCGTTACGAGATCACCGAGGGCGAGGTCCTCCTCGACGGCGAGAACATCCTGGAGATGGAGGTGGACGAGCGGGCCCGTGCCGGCGTCTTCCTCGCCATGCAGTACCCGGTCGAGGTCCCGGGCGTCTCCATGTCCAACTTCCTGCGCAGCTCCGTCAGCGCGGTGCGCGGCGAGGCTCCCAAGCTCCGCCAGTTCTCCAAGGAGCTCCAGGGCGCGATGAAGGACCTGTCCATCGACTCGTCCTTCGCCGCCCGCGGCGTGAACGAGGGCTTCTCCGGCGGTGAGAAGAAGCGCCACGAGATCCTTCAGCTGGAGCTGCTCAAGCCGAAGGTCGCGATCCTGGACGAGACCGACTCCGGTCTGGACGTCGACGCGCTCAAGATCGTCTCCGAGGGCATCAACCGCGCCCAGGAGAGCAACGACCTCGGCGTCATGCTGATCACGCACTACACCCGCATCCTGAAGTACGTGCAGCCCGACTTCGTGCACGTCTTCTCCGGCGGCCGCATCGCCGAGTCCGGCGGTTCGGAGCTGGCCGACGTCCTCGAGGCCGAGGGCTACGAGCGGTTCGTGAAGGCGGGCGCGTAACCATGACCCTCCGCGAGCCCGGTCAGCCCGACACGGCTCCGCTCGACACGAAGGCGATCCGGGAGGACTTCCCGATCCTCTCCCGGACCGTCCGTGACGAGCGCCCGTTGGTGTACCTCGACTCCGGGGCGACCTCGCAGAAACCGCGCCAGGTGCTCGACGCCGAGCGCGGGTTCTACGAACGCCACAACGCGGCGGTGCACCGTGGGGCGCACCAGCTCGCGGAGGAGGCCACCGACGCCTACGAGTCGGCGCGGGAGACGATCGCCAGGTTCGTCGGCGCCGACGCCGACGAGGTGGTCTTCACCAAGAACGCCACCGAGGCGGTGAACCTGGTCGCGTACGCGATGAGCAACGCGGCCACGGCGGACGAGGGCCTGCGCCGCTTCCAGGTCGGTCCCGGCGACGAGATCGTCGTGACCGAGATGGAGCACCACGCCAACCTGGTGCCCTGGCAGCAGCTCTGCCAGCGCACCGGCGCGACGCTGCGCTGGTTCCCGGTGACCGACGAGGGCCGACTGGACCTGTCGGACCTGACCGAACTGGTCAACGAGCGCACGAAGCTGGTGGCGTTCGCGCACCAGTCCAACGTGCTCGGGACCGTCAACCCGGTGGCCCCGATCACCGCGCGGGCCCGTGAGGTCGGCGCGCTGGTGCTGCTGGACGCCTGCCAGTCGGTGCCGCACATGCCGGTGGACGTCCGTGAACTCGACGTGGACTTCCTGGCCTTCTCGGGGCACAAGATGCTCGGTCCCAACGGGATCGGCGTGCTCTGGGGGCGCCGGGAGCTGCTCGCGGCCATGCCGCCCTTCATCAGCGGCGGCTCGATGATCGGCGTCGTGCACATGAGCCACTCGACCTGGGCGGATCCGCCGCAGCGCTTCGAGGCCGGTGTGCCGATGGCCCCGCAGGCCGTCGGCCTGGCCGCGGCGTGTGACTACCTCTCCGAGGTGGGCATGGACCGGGTCGCCGCGCACGAGCACGAGCTCACCGCGTACGCGCTGAAGCGGGTGGGCGCGATCGAGGGCGTGCGGATCGTGGGCCCGACCGAGGCGGTCGACCGGGGCGGCGCGGTGTCGTTCGTGGTGGACGACATCCACCCGCACGACCTCGGCCAGGTCCTGGACGACCGTGGCGTCGAGGTCAGGGTGGGCCACCACTGTGCCTGGCCTCTGCACCGCAAGCTCGGTATCGTCGCGACCACACGCGCGTCCTTCTACCTCTACAACACGCTGGAGGACGTGGACGCGCTGGTGGAGGCCATCGGGGCCGCCCAGAGGTTCTTCGGAACCCGGGACTAGTACGAGGATTCTGCCTGACCATGCAGTTGGACGCGATGTACCAGGAAATCATCCTGGACCACTACCGGAACCCGCACCACAAGGGGCTGCGCGATCCGTACGACGCCGAGGCGCATCACATCAACCCCACGTGTGGGGACGAGGTGACGCTCCGGGTGACGCTGACCCCTGCCTCCGGTTCCGAGCTGGACGAGAAGGCCGTCGTCAGTGACGTCTCCTACGAGGGGATGGGCTGCTCGATCAGCCAGGCCAGCACCTCGGTGCTGACCGACCTGCTCATCGGCCGGACCGTCGCCGAGGGGATGCGGACCCTGGACGCGTTCACCGAGCTGATGCAGTCCAAGGGCAAGGGTGAGCCGGACGAGGACGTGCTGGAGGACGCCGTCGCGTTCGTCGGCGTGTCCAAGTACCCGGCTCGGATCAAGTGCGCCCTGCTGGGGTGGATGGCCTGGAAGGACGCGGTGTCGCAGTCCTTGGAGAAGGAAGGCGCCTGAATGAGTGACAACGAGACCACGAACACCGAGACCGCCGAGAAGCCCGAGGCCGCTCCCCGCTCCCCGGAGCAGGAGGCGCTGGCCGAGGAGATCGGTGAGGCGCTCAAGGACGTGATCGACCCCGAGCTCGGCGTGAACATCGTCGACCTGGGGCTGGTCTACGGGGTGAACCACGACGACGAGTCGATCACCCTGGACATGACCCTGACCAGTGCGGCCTGCCCGCTCACCGACGTGATCGAGGACCAGGCCAACAGCGCCCTGGACGAGTTCGAGCGCGAAGTGAAGATCAACTGGGTCTGGATGCCGCCGTGGGGTCCGGACAAGATCACCGACGACGGGCGTGACCAGCTGCGCATGCTGGGCTTCAACGTCTGATCCGACTCCGTCGGAGCGCGGGCCGGGACCCTTCGGGGTTCCGGCCCTTCGCGTGTCCGGACCGCCCCCGGGCTGCGCGCGGTGCCCCGGGCGTTCTCTGAGGGGCCGACGGTGCCGGGCGCGTTCGCCGCGCGGGTCAGCACTGGTGCCGGTCGAGCCCGGCCATCTCCTGGACCTCGTGGGCGACGTCGTGCGGGGTGCACGCGGGTCTTCTGAAGGGGATACGGACGTCGTGGTCGCCGTCCGGGCCCTCCAACCGCAGCCGCAGGCCGTGCCGGTCCACGCCGAGCGGCCGGGGACGCCCCGGAGGGAGCTGGACGCCGCAGCGGCTGACCAGGGCCCAGAGCACGTCGGGGTGGTCGTCCTCCAGGTGGCGCAGCCAGGGCCCCTCCCAGCGGCCGAAGGGGTCCGCCGCCGCGTCGGTGAACTCCTCGGGGTTCAGCAGGTGGCAGCCCTCGTGGTCGGAGTGGATGATCAGGTGGGGGTCATCACGATCAGGGTGCGCCCGTGGCCCAGGTCGAGCAGGCGCTCGTCGGGGTCGTCGGCCAGGGCGGCGAGCGCGCGGTCGCGAGCCTCACGTGGGGAGGGGACACGCAGCTCGCCGCTGATCCACAGCAGGGAGCGGGTCGGGTCGCGCAGGTCCACCGGGGCCGTGTCGGTGAACTCGACGGTGGCCTCCAGGGTGCCCTCACCGATCTCGGCCAGCACGCGGTGCTGGTCGGGGACGAGCAAAGTGACCTCGCCCTGGAAGGTGGTGTGGCAGACGGCTCCGGTCAGGTGCAGGGAGACGTCGTTGCTGGTGACCGTGGCCGGGTTGGGCCTGGACAGGACGGAGCGCGCCCGTTCGGCGGGGGAGGGCGTGAGGGAGTTCGGGTACGGCAGCAGGAGGACCACCTCAAATCAATTAGGTAAGGCTAACCTACATCCTTCCGGTCTGAGGGGGAACCCCGCCCCCGGGAACGACGTCCCCGCGCACGAAGAAGGGGGCCGCCCCGGAACGTGTCCGGTGCGGCCCCCTCCGAGCGGTCGTCCGCTGGTGCCTGGTCAGGTGCCTAGTGCGTGGCGAACATGGCCGAGCGCAGCTCGCCCGCGATGTCCTCGTCGCCGCGCAGCGACAGCGCCTCCAGCAGCGCCTGGGGTTCGGCCAGCGACTCGTCGCCGTGGTCGGTGATCCGGCGCGACAGGATCCTGAGCGCCTCCTCCGTGGCGGCCGGGGCCGTGTAGCCGATCAGGTGCAGCGCGCGTGCGGCCGGAGGATGCCCGCTGAGGTCCCCGGCGGGCAGCTTGCGCGCGTCCAGCCGGTCGCCCGAGACCGTGATGAACATGCGGTCGCCCGGCTGGGCGGCCTGGCGGCGCAGGAGTGGGCGCAGGGAGTCGAAGGCGGGCTGGTCGCGCCAGACCAGCACCAGCAGGTCCGCGCCGGGAGCCGTGAGGCACAGCAGACGGCCGGGCTGCAACCCCAGGTGGGTCGCGTAGCCGGTGGGCACCGCCACGGGAGCGCCGTTGAGGTGGTCCGCGGTGATGTCGATGCGGTGCCACCAACGGCCGTCCGGGGCGCGGAAGCAGCGGGCCGAGGCGGCAGGGTCGCTGGCCCCGGGGCGGACCGGACCGTGGTGCGTCGTACGGCTCACCGGAGGCATCGGCGGGGACGACGGAAGGGGCGGTGAGACGGGCGCGAACCCGTTCTGCTCGGGGTCGGATCGGTGCTGGTGGAGCGGTTCGGCGCCGTGGGCGACGGGGTCGGCCGGGCCGGGCTGGCCGTCGGGGCGGCGCCGGATCGGCAGGCCGTTCTCGGTGGTGGCGCCGGACTCCTCGGTGGCGTGACCGTCGTGCGGAGCCTCCATGGGGACGGAGGTGTCCACGTACACGCTTCCGTCGCGCAGGCTCACCCCGGGGGTGCTCAGCAGCCAGGCGCGCAGTTCCTGCGGGCGGATACCGATCCGGCCCAGCCGGATGCCCGCCTCGGTCAGGTTGGGGCCGTCGCCCAGCAGCTCGCGGGTCTGCCAGCGCAGCTTGCTGGGGTCGTCCGCGATGAGCCAGCCGTTGTGCATGCGCCGGTCGGTGAAGAGCGTGATGATCACGCGCCACAGCGGCGTGTGCAGCGTGGGCACGTCCACCGGGTGGTCCGGGTGCGCGTTGATGAGCCGGTCGATGGTGGTCGCGGAACCGAGCTGCTCGGAGAGTTCGCGCAGGTGCTTGGTGATCGCCGCTCCCTCGGGCGAACCCAACCAGCGCAGGAGGCGTTCCTCCACCTTGCGCTGCGCCCCGCGTATCTCGGTCACGTCCACCGAGATCTGCTCCGAGAGGACCCGGATGCTGATCGGGTCGGTGGCGAAGAGCCGTTCGGCGGCCACCGTCCGCTCCAGCTCGGGCCAGGAACGGAACATCTCCTCGACCTGGTCCACCAGCGGGTGCTGGCCCAGGACGGGCGCCGGGGGCTCCTCCACGCGTTCGGGGGCGGGCGCCTTGGTCCGGCTGAAGCTGGGGCGGCGCAGCGTCCGACCGGGGCCCAGGAGCGAGCTGCGGAACTGCGAGCGCAGGTCCCCGACGCCGCTGGTCGCGGTCTCCACCGCCGCACTGCTGACCGTCTCGGCGCTCAGGGCCGAGCCCGGGATCATCGCCGCGGAGCTGACCATGCCGCCGACCGCAGCCGCGGGGCCTCCGCCACGGGGACGGACCCCGGCTCCGCGGGCTGTTCCACGGTGGGCTGGTCCTGGTCCCGCTGGGCACGCAGGGCGCGCAGGGTCCGGATCGCTCGGGTGGCGGGGGTCTGCGGTGGATACGCGGAGTCCCCGGAACCACCGTTCCGGTCGGGCGCGCCACCGGAACCGGTGGCGCTCTCCAGGTAGTCCAGCGCGCTGCGCACGTGATCGGGGGCGGAGTCGGGGAGCCAGTGCGCGATGGTCCGCACGGCCTCCGTCATCAGCGCGGGGAGGGGGTGGGCCCGCCGGGGAGTTCGCAGCAGGGCTGGAGGGCTCGCCAGGCGACGGTGCTCACGATGTCCAGGACACCACAGCCCGGCAGGCGCCAGTCGTGCATCTCCTGGGGGTGGACGCGATGAGGCGGTCCCAGTCACCAGCGGTGTTGACCACGGCGCCCCTGACCGGTTCGGCCAGGTCGGAGCAGTCCACCGGCTGGGTGCGCAGGCTCGGCAGGAACTCCGAGAGGGCGATGTGCCCCCAGTGTTCGACCGCGAGGCGCGCCAGACCGTTCGCCAGCCAGGGCGGGCCGGCGATGTCCAGGACACGGGTGACGGGGAGCGAGTGCCACCAGCCGTCGATGAGACGGTCGTGCTGGAGCAGGGGCGCCACGTCCGGCGATCTCGACCACCGCAGGGCGGGCGCGAGGTCGACGAGGCAGATCGGAGAGACGGCGTTCATCCGCTGGGGACCTCGACCTCCTGGTGTCTGCACGTGAATTGGGGAGGAACCGCACGGGCCTTCGGTTCGATGCACCACAGTACGCGCCCTTGACCCGGGAGAGGACGGATCTTGAACCGACTCGGTCGTCCGCGTGGGGGCACGGCGGGCCGAGGGACAGGGGTGCCGTGAGCACTTCTCCGAGATCGTACGTGCCCCGGGCCCACATGGGTAGTCCCGGGCGGACGGGGTGTGCCGATACCCGGAGGTGACCTCCGCGTGTGATCACCGTGACCAAGGAGATTCCCCCTCAGAGGCCACTTCGAGTTGTGATCTACCTCATAAGGGACTTCTGGCTCTTCTCGGGTCCTCCGGGCGTTGTTCCCTCGGTGCCCCAGCAGCACGCGCGAGCCCGGCACGCTGACGTCGGTCGCGGGTATGCTGGACGGGCACTGTCCTCTCCCGAGCGCCCCTCGGCCGGGTGTCCGCGACGCGGCTCACCTCGGGGCCGACGGTGCTCGGACACTCGGGCCAGCGGCAGACCGCGACCCGCCAAGACTTCCGTCCCACGCACCCCGGCGCATGGCAGGCGCGGGACGGTCGATCCGGATGATTGGTTGACGTGACAGACCTTGAGATGAATCCCCCGCTGCTGCGCCCGTGGACAGACCGGAGCTCATCCGGTCCTACGTGGCGATCGGTGACAGCATCACAGAGGGGATGCTGGACGACAGCGGTCCCGGCGGTGAGTACCGGGGGTTCGCGGACCGCCTCGCGGAACACCTGGGCACGCTCTCCCCGGACTTCCGCTACGCCAACCTCGGCGTCCGAGGACGTCGGATGAAACACATCTTCGGTGAACAGCTCGAACAGACCCTCGCGTGGAAGCCCGACCTGGTCACCGTGCTGGCGGGCGGCAACGACGTCCTCCGCCCCGGCGGGGACCTCGACGCGCTGGCCGAGAAGTTCGAGTGGGGCGTGCGCCAGCTGCGGGACGCGGGCATCCGCGTGGTGATCCTGGCGGGCCACGACACCGGATGGATCCCGGTCCTGCGCCTGTACCGGGGCCGGATCGCGGTGTTCAGCATGCACATGCGGGCCGTGGCCGAGCGCACCGGCACCGAGATCGTGGACCTGTGGGCCCTCAACGCCCTCAACGATCCCCGGGCCTGGAGCGACGACCGGCTGCACCCCAACGGCGCCGGACACCAGATCGTCGCGGCCCGCGTCGCCGACCTGCTCGGGCACCCCATGGGTCCGCCCGAGTCCTGGACCGACCCGTGGGCCACCCCGCCCCAGCAGCTGCCCCGCATCCTGCGTCGCAGGGAGGGCCGCCGCTGGGCCCGCCAGTACCTCGTGCCGTGGCTGCGCCGCCGCGCGATGGGCCGCTCCTCCGGTGACGGCCTCCTGCCGCGCCGGCCCGAGCTGGACTACCTGCACGACGAGCAGACCCGCGAACAGCTGCGGGAGGAACTGCGCAGGTCCGGAGCGGACACGCACTACAACGACTACTCGGCGGACGACACGCCCCCGACCAGCAGCCCTTCGGGCACCAAGGGCCCCGAGCCCCTGCGCTGACCGCGCCGGGCCCGCCAGCCCTCACTGTGGCCGCGTTCCCGCTTCTTCGGGGAGCGCGGCCACAGTGCTGTCCGGGGTCGTGGTGCCGTCCGGGTCACTGCCGGGACAGCGACTGGATGAGGTCGCTCACGTGCACGACCCCCACGCACTGGCCGTAGGGGTTGGTCACGATCAGGTCGTCGTAGACCCGCTCACGGTCCTGCCCCGCCACCCGCAGCGCCGAGATCGCGGACATCCACGCGGGCACCGTCCGGGGCGACTCCGCCAGCCGCAGCGCGGGGCGCTTGGCGTGCAGGGCGTGCCCGTACCTCCCGGTGACCGACAGCAGGAACCGGGTCCGGTCGATGACCCCCGTCGGCCGCTCCCGGTGGTCGATGAGCACCACGCTGTTGAGCGCGGTGTCCCCGGTGAACGCCTCCAGGACGTGCTCACCGGTGGACTCCGAGTCGAAGTCCAGCGGCGGCACCATGAACTCGGTGACCCGGGGGCCCGCGTCGGTGTCGTCCAGGGAGGTGGCCGCCGGTTCCGGCACCGGCGTCACCTTCTCGCCGGGCCGCCAGGCGGGGTCCGCGAAGTACGCGCCACAGCCCAACCGCACCCCGCACGCGCGCAGGCGCACGATCTCCTCGCTCCGGGCCACGCCGTCGGCCATCGCGTACACGCCGCTGCTGCGCCCGATCCGGGCCAGCCCGTCCACGATCCCCCGTTGCGCTGGTCTCCGTCGATCCCCGAGACCAGGACGGGGTCCAACCGGACCAGGAACGGGGTGGCCTCCACGACCAGGTCGGGCCGGGCCATCGCGGTCCCGAACCCACAGCGGAAACCCAACGAGCGCAACCCGGAGACCGCTGTCAGGACGGAGGCCCGAGGCAGCTCCACGAGGTCGGGCGTGAGCATCAGGGTCACGTCGCGCGGCCGACGTCCGGCCCGGCGCAGCGCGCTCTCGACCAACCGGGGCAGGTCGGTGCCGTCGACGAGGGCGGCCGAGGGCAGGGGCAGGACCAACGGCGACAGGCTCTCCACGCCGGCACCGGCGCGCACCAGGGAGGCCAGCCACTCGGCCACCAGAGCGGAACCACCGCCCCGTCCGT
The DNA here is from genome assembly GCA_018388625.1 of Nocardiopsis eucommiae. Taxonomy (GTDB): domain Bacteria; phylum Actinomycetota; class Actinomycetes; order Streptosporangiales; family Streptosporangiaceae; genus Nocardiopsis; species Nocardiopsis eucommiae. Next base: position 2,211,083 of record CP074402.1, read on the forward strand.
CGGGGCGGCCCAGCCCGCGCGGAACGGCGGCGACGACCTCCACGGCCACCACGGCGCCGGAGTCCAGGTCCACGACAGGACGGAAGGCCGGGCCGCGACGGCGGCGTCCGGGCTGGTCATCGGCGGTGGGAGCCGGGCGGGTGTGGGAGCGAGGCAGGGTGGACACGTCTGCCATGGTCGCGCGTGGGACACGCCCGTATGAAGACCCGGGCGGCGGAGTTCGCCCGTTCTTGGGACACGGGCCGCCGGGCGTTCACGAACGGTCGACGGGGGTCACGGACACGACAGTGGGCGTCACCCTACGGTGACGCCCACTGGAGGATCCGACGCCGCGTGCGGCCCGGAGGATCAGGCGCGGCGGAAGGCCACGGCGATGTTGTGGCCGCCGAACCCGAAGGACTCGTTGATGGCGGCGACGTCCCCGCTCGGCATCTCCCGGGGCTTGTCGCGGACGATGTCCACGGCCGCCTCCGGGTCGAGCTCGGAGATGTTGATGGTCGGCGGGATCTGGCCCTCGTGCAGCGCGAGGATCGTCGCGATCGACTCCACCGCCCCGGCGCCGCCCAGGAGGTGGCCCGTCATGGACTTGGTGGAGGTCACCGCGACCCGGTCGGCGGCGGACTCGCCCAGGGCCGAGCGGATCGCGCGGGTCTCACCGACGTCCCCGGCCGGGGTCGACGTGGCGTGCGCGTTGACGTGCACGATGTCGCTCGGTCGGAGGTCGGCGTCGGCCAGCGCCTGGGTGATGGCACGGGCCTGGCCCGCGCCCTCCGGGTCCGGCATGACGATGTCGTGGGCGTCGTCGGTGTAGCCGACACCGGCGGCGTGGGCGTACACGTGCGCGCCGCGCCTGGCGGCGTGCTCGGCCGACTCCAGGACGAGGATGCCCGCGCCCTCGCCCATGACGAAGCCGTCGCGGTTCCTGTCCCAGGGGCGGGACGCGGTCTGCGGGTCGTCGTTGCGCGTGGACAGCGCGCGCATGGAGGCGAAGGAGGCGATGTTCAGGGGTGGATCGCGGCCTCGGTACCGCCCGCGATCACCACGTCGGCCCGGCCCGCGCGGATCATGTCCACACCGTTGGCGATCGCCTCGGCGCTGGAGGCGCAGGCGCTGACCGGGGCGTGGGCGCCCGCGCGCGCGGTGAACTCCAGGGCCACGGCGGCGGCCGGGCTGTTGGGCATGAGCATGGGCACGGTGAACGGGGAGACCCGCTTCCAGCCCTTCTCACGGAAGGTGTCGTACTGCTCCAGGATGGTGAGGATGCCACCGATGCCGCTGGAGACCACCACGCCGAGACGGAGGGGGTCGACGTCGGGGGCGCCCGCGTGGTCCCAGGCCTCCTGCGCCGCGATCAGGGCGAACTGCTGGGTCCGGTCGAGGCGGCGCAGCCGGGGCGCGGCAGCTTCTCCGAGGGTTCCTGCGCGATCTGCCCGGCGAAGTGCACCGGAAGCTTCTCGTGCCAGTCCTCCGGCAGCATGCTGATTCCGGAGCGGCCGTCGAGGAGCGCGGACCATGTGGTCGCGACGTCACCCCCGAGGGGGTGGTGGCGCCGAGGCCGGTGACGACGACATCGGTCTTGGACATGATCCGATCGCCCTTCTCGTGGGTCGATCCCGGCTCGGTGCCGGGAGGCGTGGCGAATGAGTGGGTCTGGGGTGTCCTTGGTGGGGACGGGTCGGGCCGCCGGACCGGGGTGCGGACCGGCGGCCCGGACGCGCTACTTCTGGATGAAGTTGATGACGTCCTGGACCGTCTTGAGGTCCTTGAGCTGGTCGTCGGGGATCTCCACGCCGAACTTGTCCTGCGCGGCGACGGCGATCTCGACCATGGACAGCGAGTCGATGTCCAGGTCGTCCACGAACGACTTCTCGGGGGTGACCTCGGCGGGCTCCGTACCGACGATCTCCTCGACGATGTCGCCGAGGCCCTTGAGGATGTCCTGCTCGCTGTGGTCGGCCATGTCGTGTTTCTCCTTGCTTGACGAACGTGGTGTCGGTGACGTTCCCGAACGGGGCGGGCGGGCCCGCGTCCGCTGGGATCGGATCATCGGATCAGGGGATGCGGATCACCTGTGCGGCGTAGACCAGGCCCGCACCGAATCCCAGGGTGAGCACGGTGCTCCCCGACGGCAGCTCCCCGCGTTCGACCATGCGCGACAGCGCGAGAGGGATCGAGGCGGAGGAGGTGTTGCCAGCGGTGACGATATCGCGGGCCACGAGTGCCTGGGGTGCCCCCAGCTTGCGCGCGATGGACTCGACGATCCGCAGGTTGGCCTGGTGGGGCACGAAGGCGGTGAGCTCGGACGGCTCCACACCGGCGCGCTCCAGCGCCTCCAGGGCCACCTTGTACAACTCGGTGGTGGTCCACCGGAAGACGGCCTGACCCTCCTGGTGGAGGTACTTGCCCTCACGCAGGTGGATCGTGTCGGCGCGCTCGCCCGAGGAACCCCAGACGACCGGACCGACGGCGTGCTCCTCGGAGGCCGAGACCACGGCGGCCCCGGCACCGTCGGCGAAGATCACACAGGTGGACCGGTCCTCCCAGTCCACCCAGTCGCTGAGCTTCTCCGAGCCGATCACCAGGACGTTGCGCGAGCTTCCGGCCCGGACCGAGTCCGAGGCCAGCCCGAGCGCGTAGACGAAGCCCGCGCAGGCCGCGTTGACGTCGAAGGCACCCGGAGCGGAGATGCCGAGCCGCGCGGCGACGGTCGCCGCGGTGTTGGGGATCTGGTCCTGCACGGTGCAGGTGGCCACGATCACCAGGTCGATGTCCTCGGGGAGAGCCCGCCCGCCGCGAGGGCCTTGCCTCCGGCGGCGACGGCCATGCTCGCCACGGAGTCCTCGGGTCCGGCGACGCGACGCTCCCTGATGCCCACACGGCTCTGGATCCACTCGTCGTTGGTGTCGACGCGGGCCTCCAGATCGGCGTTGGTCACGACCCGCGACGGCTGGTACCCGCCGAAGGAACGGATCGCGGCACCGCCGGGCGCACTGGGGACGTTGAACATGCTCAGCCTTCCTGCTGGCTGCTCGCGGGGGAGGGGGTCCCCGCGTGCTCCTTGATGAGAGCGCTGGCGCGTTCGAGGTCGTCGGGGGTCTTCACCGCGAGGATCTCGATGCCACGCAGCGCGCGCTTGGCGAGGCCACTGAGCGTGCCCGCCGGGGTCAGCTCGATGGACGCGGTCACCCCGAGGTCGGAGAGGGTGTCGGTGCAGGCGTCCCAGCGGACCGGCGAGGAGATCTGCGAGACCAGGCGGTCCAGGTACTCGGCGCCGCTCTCGACCACGGCTCCGTCGGCGTTCGACAGAAGACGGACGCTGGGGTCGGCGGTGGCCAGGCTCCGGGCGGCGTCCCGCACCCGCTCCACGGCCGGGGCCATGTGCTCGGTGTGGAAGGCGCCCGCCACGGACAGGGGCCGCAGCCGGGCCCGCTCGGGCGGGTTCTCGGCGAACGCCGCCAGCTGGGCGGTGGTTCCGGCGGCCACGATCTGACCGGAGCCGTTGTCGTTGGCCGGGGTCAGCCCGGCGGCCTCGATGGCGGCCAGGACGGCCTCGCGCTCACCGCCCAGGATCGCGGTCATCCCGGTCTCGGTGCGGGCGGCGGCGTCGGCCATCCCACGGCCGCGCTCGGCCACCAGGGCCAGCGCGTCCTTGGGGAGAGCACACCGGCCAGCGCGGCGGCGGTGAACTCACCGACGCTGTGCCCGGCCGTGGCGTCCACGAGGGAGGGCGAGGCGGGCAGCGGGGCGCCGGGGGCGGTCAGCGGGCCGAGCAGCGCGGTGGCCGCGGCCAGGCCGGCGCTCACCAGGAGCGGTTGGGCGACGGCGGTGTCGCGGATCTCGTCCGCGTCCGCCGTGGTGCCGTAGCGCACGAGGTCGAGACCGGTCACCTCGGACCACGAGGAGAACGTCTCGGCCATGCCGGGGAGTTCGAGCCACGGGGAGAGGAAACCGGGAACCTGGGCGCCTTGGCCTGGAGCAACGATTACAAGCACGACATCAACCTTGCCCTGTAGGAGATCACCAGCTGGATGGTGGGAGACACGAAGTTCACCGAAGTCCTTTTGTAGGTAATCCACAAAAAGCCACCGGTGATGTCCCCACAAACCCGAAACGGGTGGAGGAGATCACTTTCCGACGGTACGCGGGCCCCCTCACGCCTCGCCCCCGGACCGCCCGGTGCGGGGCGTGACGGCCGACACGGAGGCGAACTCCGGATCGGGTGCGGAGAGGATGCGAACCTAGACGAGTGAACACCGAACCCCGACCGACCGAGGACGGCGCGAGCGCGCCGACCGGGAACGGCGCCCCTCAGGACCAGATCCGCGCCGAGACCGTCCGACGCCTGGAACGCTCCATGGGGGCGCTGGGCACCGCGGCGGTCAGCCGTATGGAGGAGCGACTCGGCTGGTTCCGCCGGATGTCGGCCCAGGACCGGTCGTGGATCGGCCTCGTGGCGCAGTCCGGAGTGGCGGCCTTCGTGGACTGGTTCCGTGACCCGGAACGCGGTCGTCCCGCGATCACGGTGGAGGTCTTCGGCACCGCCCCGCGCGAACTGACCCGGTCGGTCTCCCTCCAGCAGACCGTCGACATGATCCGGGTGGTCATCGAGGTGGTCGAGAACCAGGTCGACGACCTCGCCGCCCCGGGCGGCGAACAGCAGCTGCGCGAGGCGATGCTCCGCTACACGCGCGAGGTGGCCTTCAGCTCCGCCAAGGTCTACGCCCGCGCGGCCGAGGCCCGTGGCGCCTGGGACGCCCGGCTGGAGGCGCTGATCGTCGACGCGCTCCTGCACGGGGACCAGGTGGAGGGGCTCCAGACCTGGGGGTCGGCGCTGGGCTGGTCGCACACGCCGGTGATCGCGGTGGCCGGGGACATCGGTGACGAGGACGGCGGCAAGGTCATGGACGACCTGCGCTCGGCCGCCCGCCGCCTGGGCTACGACGTGCTGGCGGGCATGCAGGGGCGTCGCGTGGTCGTGGTGGTCGGGGTGGGGGACCGCCATCCGGTCGACGACCTCCCGATCGAGCCGGTGGAGCCCCTGGCGGGGCTGTTCGGAGACGGACCCGTGGTGGTGGGCCCGGCCGTGGCGGACCTGCACGCGGCGGGATCGTCGGTGCGGTCCGCGGTGAACGGTCTGCGGGCCGCCGTCGCGTGGCCCGACGCGCCCCGGCCGGTGCTCGCCGACGACCTGCTGCCGGAGCGGGCCCTGGAGGGTGACACGGAGGCCCGCCACCAGCTGGTGACGGAGGTGTACCTGCCGCTCCAGGGCGCCGGTTCCCCGCTGCTGGACACGTTGTCGGTGTACCTCGAGCACGCCTCGTCACTGGAGGCCACGGCGCGCATGCTCTTCGTGCACCCGAACACGGTGCGCTACCGGCTGAGCCGGATCTCCGAGCTCACCGGGCACATCCCCTCGGACGGGCGCGGCTCCTTCGTGCTCCGGGTGGCGGTGGCTCTGGGCCGATTGTCCGAAACCCGGGACTGATCCTCCCGGTGGCCGGTGTCGGCCACGCTCGGGGGCGTGACCTCCGCCACGTCGTAATCTGATCGTTGCCTCCCTTTTCGGCTGGTTTATGGAAGTTTCACCAGCGTCGGGTATGTGTGTAACTGACCGTGTGCGCCCGGGGACTACGCGAAAAGAGATAGCTTTGATACGGGCAGGTTGCAGGTGGAGCCAGAGACGACGAAAACCCTCGGGCGTCGCTCCCCGCACCGCTCCGTCACGACGTTCTTGGGGGTCCAACGCTGTGGTCGAGCGACCGAGGAAGAGGTTCCGGATACTACGCCCGGTGATCGATTTCGTACTCCAACCCACGCAGGAGGGTGAGCTGCGCAGGCGCGTCCTGTTCTGGCTCCCCGCGCCGGTCCCGGTCCTGGGCCTGGTGTACCTGCTGGTGGGCGGCGCGATGTCCGCCGCCGGATGGACCATCCTGCTGGCCGCGAGCGTGGGTGTGGGAACGCTGCTGCTCGCCGTGATCGTGCAGCCCACCCCGCTTCCCGAGGGGCTGGCGCCGCCGGTCTCGGCCCGCCGCTCCCTGCACCGCTTCCGGCAGTTCACCCAGCTGCGGGTGGCGCTGGCGCTGGTGCCGGTGGTCATCGGCGCCGCGGCCGCGATCGCGGGTGGCGGCATGTACCCGCTGTTCGCCGCGCTGGCCCTGGCCTGGCCGCAGCTGCTGCTCGCCATGCCCACCTTCTTCACCATCACCAGGGCTCGCAGGGCCATGGAGGCCTGGGGTACCACCGCCTACCTCTGGCACGCCCTCTCCCGGCCCGCCAGGGTCACCTGGCCGGTGGTCACCCCGCTGGTCCGCTCCTACCGTGCGTGGCGCACCGACCGCGCCCGCCGTCTGGAGCGCCAGAAGCAGGAGGACCAGCAGCAGGACCAGGCGTGGAAGGAGGCCGTCGACGAGGAGAAGCGCAACCCCACCGAGCCGCAGGCGCCCGTCGAGGAACCGCCCGCGACCGAGGGGCCACAGCTCCAGCGCACCCGCAAGCTGCACGCGCTCCCCGAGGAACTCGACGACCAGGACAACGAGCCCACCACGCTCCTGCCCAAGCCCGAGTTGGGCGAGACCGAGGACGCCCCGCGGCCACCAGGTCGCGCGGCACCGTCAACAGGGCGGCCCGGGAGCTCCTGGAACAGGGCGGGGCGCTCGGCCTGAGCGTACGCAACCGGCGCCGGGGACACGCGAGTCGGCGTCCGCCCTCGCACAAGCCCTAGGGCCCGGCCGCCCTCCGGCACGAGACTCCGCGACGCACTCCGGCGGCGCCCCCACGGGTGCCGCCGGAGCCGTGTCACGGGTCAGATGACGGCCCGGCGGCGGACCTCGGGCAGGGCGTCGTCCCCGCCCTGCGGGCAGTGGTACCAGCGCGCCTCGGCCTCGCGGCCGTCGAAGACCACCTCACCGATCGTGTTGCCGAAGTAGGGGCGCTCCGAGAGCCCCCAGGAGAGCGGGGCGCGACGCACCCCCGCCAGCCGCGTCAGGACGCTCCCGGCCAGCCGCAGGGGCCAGCTCGCGGACACCGTGGCCGCGCGGCGCAGGTTCGGGGAGAGCTGGTTGCACAGCGCGGAGGAGACCAGCTGGGCGACCCGGGAGGTCGTGTGCCCCGCACGGGCCCGCGCGCGGGCCAGGTAGGAGAAGTGCACGTCTCCGCTGAGCAGCAGGACCGTGGCGGGAGCCGGACCCCTGCCGCCACGGGCGACGTCGAGCACGGCGTCCGCCAGGCGGTGGAAGGAGTACTGGAAGGCGCCCCAGTGCTCCAGGTCCAGGGCCTGGCGCAGCCGCTCGGCGGGGGTCCTGGCCGCCGCACCCCAGGCGCCCGCGCACACCGCCTCGTTCCACGCCTCCAGGTGGTGCACGGAGGGCGGCAGCAGGACCGGGACGGTGGAGGCGACCACGAGGTGGTCGGGGCCGCCGGTCAGGTGCTCGTCCAGCCAGTCGTGACCGTCGGATCCCAGGATGGACCGTGAGCCGCCGGGGAGGTCGTTCTCGTCCAGGTCTCGACCGCAGCGGGTGTCGGCCACGAGGACCCGTACGCCGCCCACGTCGTGGTGGTGGCTCCACCGGTAGGAGGAGGGCTCGTCGTGCGCGCGCCACGCGAACGCGTCCAGCGCGTCCCCGGCGTCGGTGCCGCGCTCGCGGTGGTCGCGCACGGCCGCCCACAGCGGGTCCTTGGCGCGCGCGTCGGGGAGAGGTTCCCCACGTGCTGGTACACCCAGTAGGCGCCGAGTCCGCTGGTCACCCGGGTGCGCCACCACGGGTACCCGTCCATCGCGCCGCGCCAGGCCGCCGAGGTGTTCCAGTCGTCGCGGATGTCGTGGTCGTCGAAGACCATCAGTGTGGGCACGGTCGACAGCAGCCACCGCACCTGGGGGTCGGACCAGGCCTGTCGGTAGAGCTCGGCGTACTCGTCGAAACGGACGACCTCGCCCTCCGGTGCGCCGTCCGGGTCCTCCGCGCCGCGCCTCTCCCGGAGGAAGGCCCGCATGGGCTCCTGGACCTCGTCGGCGTAGACCTGGTCGCCGATGAGCAGCAGGACCAGGTTGTCCTCGGTCGGGTCCTCACGGGCCAGGCGGCGGGCGGTGGCACGGAGCATGTCGGGGCCGTAGCGGACCAGGCCCTCGGGAGTGTCACCGGTGGGGGTGTGGCAGGAGCCGTACAGCAGCCGGGTCGGCGCGTCCGGGGACAGGGTGCGCAGGACGCTGGGCGGCAGCGGGCTGTCGGGTTCGGGCCACACCCGGTCCTCACCGAGGAAGACCTCGTAGGGGAGGACGGAACCCGGCGTCAGGCCCTCGATTTCGCACACGGCGTAGTGGTGGCCGTGGACCGTGAAGGTGCGGCTGGCCGAGACCGGCCCGCCGTCCACGCGAACCCGGACGTCACAGGGGGCGTCCGTCTCCACCCACACCGTCGCCGTGGCGGGGCCCACGTGGCGAAGCACGGGCCCCAAAAGTAACGAGACAGTCACCCTTATCCCTTCTTTCGTCCAGTTTCACACACGTCGAGGAGGAGTATGGCCCCTTCGCGGGGGTTCGGTCACCTGCGGATCCACGCGTGATGGTTGCACCGGGGGCCAGGCTGCGCGAAGGTGTCGCTATGCGGACACTGATCCTTGAGCTGCACACCGGCGGATCGGAGAGCGTCACCGACATCACCGAGCAGTGCCGAGAGTTCGTCGCCCGGAGCGGCGGCGACGGCCTGCTCAACGTCTTCGTCCCGCACGCGACGGCGGGCGTGGCCATCATCGAGCTGGGCGCGGGGTCCGACGACGACCTCCTGGCCTCCCTCGACGACCTGCTGCCAGCCGACGACCGGTGGCGGCACCGGCACGGGTCCCGAGGACACGGACGCTCACACGTCATGCCGGCGTTCGTCGCACCGCAGACCACACTGCCAGTACTATCCGGCAGACTCGAACTGGGCACGTGGCAGTCCGTCGCGATCGTGGACCTGAACGTGGACAACCCGGATCGGCAGGTCCGGTTGTCCTTCCTGGAGTCCGGATGAGCTGATTCGACGCGAGCCGGGTTCGGACGCGCGTTGACGGGATATGCCACTAGCGTGTGAACTAGGCCATCAGCGATGGTTACGGACCCACGTGACGGGCGACAAAAAATGCCCGGCATCGTTGTGACAACTGCTTCGTGCAGGCAAGATTGAGAAAAACCATCTGTGGAGGAGAACTTTCGTGAGCGCGACCGCGGGCCAGGCACAAAGCGAACGCGGCTTGGCTGACCGACTCGGATTCAAGCCGGGTCAGGTGGTGCAGGAATTCGGGTTCGACGACGACGTCGATGAGGGACTGCGCGCTTCCATCGCCGAACTCACGGGCGAGGCACTGGTCGACGAGGACTTCGACGGCGACGTCGACGCGGCACTGCTGTGGTGGCGGTCCGACGAGGAAGGCGACCTCACCGACGCTCTGATGGACACGGTGACGACCATCGCCGACGGAGGGACCATCCTGGTCCTGACCCCGAAGGCCGGTCGTGAGCTGCACGTGTCACCCAACGACGTGGCCGAGGCCGCCACCACTTCGGGCCTGTCGCAGACCAGCGCGGTCAGCATCGGCGCCGACTGGTCGGGCACCCGCCTGGTCGTTCCCAAGCGGTGACGGACACCACCCGCACCGGGTGAGTCGTCCGGCGTCGCGCGCCTCGGAAAGCACGGGCGCGCGGCGCTGAGGGGTGCCCGTCGACCGACGGGCACCGGTACCGGCCCGCGCGGTCGGCCGACACGAACGTGAGCATGACCGACACCGTCTCCGTGGGCGCCCGCGCGCCCGAGTTCAGCCTCCGGGACCAGTACGGCCAGGACACCGTCCTGAGCGCCCTCCGAGGCGGCCCCGTGCTCGTCGTGTTCTACCCGTTGGCCTTCTCGGGGGTGTGCTCGGGAGAGCTCGCGGACCTGCGCGACCACCACGACGAGCTCCGGGACCTCGGGGTCACGGTGCTGGCGGTGTCGGTGGACTCCACCTTCGCCCTGCGCACCTGGTCCGACCGGGAGGGGTTCCCCTTCGCGCTGCTCTCGGACTTCTGGCCGCACGGCGGGGTCGCCCGGGAGTACGGGGTCCTCGACGAGGGACGCGGAGTGGCCCGGCGGGGCACCTTCCTCATCGACGCCGAGGGCGTGGTCCGCTGGACCGCGCACACGGCCGTCGACCGACCCCGGGACGTCGAGGAGTACGTGGCCCAGGCCCGCCACCTGGCGGGATGAGCCAGGCGCGAGAACCACCGCGAAGCGGTATGATCTCTCGCGACGCACACACGGGCGCGTAGCTCAGTTGGTTAGAGCAATTGCCTTACAAGCAATAGGCCAGGGGTTCGAGTCCCTTCGCGCCCACTCCACCCAGGAACGACCCCGCTCGGGGAGGTCCTCCGTCCGCGCCGGGTCGTTCCGTCGTCTCCTCTGGGGACGGCCCCCGGAGTCCCGACGCGGGGCCACGCCGTCCCGCCGCCGGACGGTCGGAGGCACGACGGGTTCCGCCCGGACCGCGGCCCGGGGCGACCGGCGAACGCCGCGAGTTCCACCTCGACGACCGCGCGGGAGCGCCCCGAGAGCCCTGAGAGGCCGCGCACCATCCTCAGACAGCCCGTCACGGACCGTTGACGGGGGCCCGGGCCGTCAGCCCGGGATGACCACGACCGGGCACCTGGCTCGCACGGTGAGCCTCTGACCGACGGACCCGCGCAGGAGCCCGGCGGTCAGCCCCAGACTCCGGGTCCCCACGACGATCAGGTCGGCCTCGGCCGAGCGCTCCACGAGGAGGTCGACCGGGTCCCCGCGCCGCTCCTCCTCACGGACGCGCACGTCCCGGCCCGACCCCTTCGCCTCCTCGACCGCGGCCGTCCCTGAGCGCTCGTTCGGGGAGGAGTCTCCGATCGCTCGGAAGAGCAGGAGCTCCGCGCCGCGTATCCGGGCCTCTTCCAGGGCGTAGGACACCACCGCGCCGGTGGAGGGGCCACCGTCGACCCCCGCGACGACGCGGCCCCGTCCCTGTGAGGCGGCCCCGGAGACGACGGCGACGGGGCCGGGGAGCGGCCGATCAGTCTCCGGCTGACGGATCCCGCGATGGTCCCGGACAGGAATCCCAGTCGGCGCGTGCCGACCACCAACGGTCCCCCTCCGCGGCGGCGAGCAGCGCGTCGACGGGATCCCCGGCGACGACCCGCATCTCGATGCGGTCCTCCGGTACGGCCCCCACGGCGCGGGAGAAGGCCGCCTCCGCCCTGCGCCGGAGCCGCTGGTTGGTCTGGAACTCCTCGCGGGAGATCTGCCTCCGGGAGTCCGAGACCGGACCCCTGCGGGCCGGGCCGGAGGCCCCCACGGTCACGATCCGGAGTGAGGCCTCCCAGAGGCGCGCGTAGGCGCTCGCCCACTCGACGGCGTCGAGACTGGCACGGGAGCCGTCACCGCCCACGGTCACGGTCGATCGGGCGTTCACGTTTCCTCGCATCAGAACTCGGCCTCCGCGTGCCGTGCGTCGCTCGGCCGACGCGGTCGGTTCACCGTCAGCACGCGCTCTCCTGTTTCTCGGCGGTGACGCCGCCGAGGTCGTCGGTGATGGACAGGTCACTCCCGGAGGAGGAGCCGCCGAAGCCCTCCCAGTCCGATCCGGCGACGAGTTCGAGGGTCTGTTCCAGGCCCTCGGCCTCCTCGGTCTGGGCGTTGGTGAGGCTGTCCGCGAGCAGCTTGGCCGCGGCCTCGTCCCCCGGACCGTGGTAGACGGTGGTCGCGTCGGGGGCGCGTTGGTCGGGGTTGCCCGTGCCGGTGACCACGAAGCCCTCCTGGACCAGGACGGCCTGGATCTCCAGGGCGAGGCCGTCGATTCCGGTGTTGTTGGCGATCTCGACCGAGACGTCACCGGGCTCCACGGAACTCTCACCGGGCCCTCCGTCATCCTCGTCGTCGCCGTCGCCGCCGAGGTCCTCGCCGTTGTTGATCGCCTCGAACAGGGCCGGGGCCGCGTCACTCATGATGATGCGGTTCTCGTCGGCCGGGTGGGCGCCGTTGGGAACCGTGACGAACTGGACCCGGTCCAGGTCGACCTCACGCATCGAGATCGCGATGTCGGCCATGGTGTCCACCGTCAGCTCCTCGTCGGTGGTGATCGAGTCCGTGACGGCGCCCAGGAACCGGGTGATGGTGACGGGGCTGGTCATCACGTCACTGCTCAGCACCTCGCGGAGCATGGCGCCCATGAACTCCTGCTGGCGGTCGATCCGGGACAGGTCGCTGCCGTCCCCCTGGGCATAGCGCGAGCGGACGAAGCCGAGCGAGTCCTCACCGTCCAGGGTCTGGAGCCCGGCGTCGAGCACTAGGTGCGCCTTGGGGTCGTCCACCGGCTCGGGGATGCACATCTCGACGCCGCCGATGGCGTCCACCATGTCCTTGAAACCGACGAAGTCCATCATCAGGAAGTGGTCCAGGTGCACACCCGTGACCTGCTCGACGACCTGCCACTGGCAGCCCACCCCGCCGAAGGTCATCACCGAGCTGATCATGCCCTCCTGCGGACTCATGCCCTCGTAGCCCTCCGTCGCCTCGCAGCCGGGCAGGTCGACCATGAGGTCGCGGGGCAGGTTCACCAGGGTCGCCGCGCCGTTGTCCACGTTGATGCTCGCGATGAGCATCGTGTCCGGCCTCGCACCCTCTGCGGCCCCGTAGTCGGCGTTCTCCCCCGAGCGCACGTCCGAGCCGATGACGAGGATGTTCATGACGCCCTCGACGCTCGTGGGCCGGTCCCACTCGTCGGTGTCCACCTGGGCGGTCGTGATGTTGCCGACCAGTCCCTGGTACCAGCCGTAACTCAGCAGACTCGCGATGATGACCAGCGCGGTCGCGACGCACGCGACCCACTTCCCCGTGGAAAGCCGCTGGGATGACGGACCCGACAAATCCCCGTCTCCTCTCTCGTCTCGACGCAACCGGGACAGCGTGTCAGTGGTTTCTGAGCGCTTCCTGAGGTCAACCTGAAGACGCCCCTCAGGTTGGTCGGGACCGTGTCGGTACGGGCTTCGGGGTCAGTCGTGGGGGCGAACGTCCTCGATCCCGGCGGAGACGTCGAGGATCACCTCGTAGTCCTGTCCGTCCGCCCCCGGACCAGGACGGACCACCCCGGCCCGCCCTCCTCGTCGCGCTCGACGGCGGTGGCGCGGGACCCCTCTCCGACCGCCCCCTCGGCAGCGGCGGAGACCTCCTCCCGGTCGGCCTCCCGACGGGCTTCGGGGTCCTCCCACGGCGCGGGCCCGCCGTCGGCGTCCCGGAACTGCACTCCGTTGACGGTGAACACGCCCACCCCGTCGCGGGCCGCGTCCTCCTCGGAGCCGTAGCGCACCCCCAGCGTGACCTCGGTACCCTCCAGGGCGCGCAGCTCCTCCAGGATCGTGCCCGCCGTGCCGTCGCCGTCGAAGTCCTCCAGCACGGGATCGGTGAGCAACCACGCGCGAGGACCGAAGTCCACCCCCACCCCGGCGACGTACCAGTCCTCGGCGGCACCGCCGGAGCGCAGTTCACCGATCAGCTGCTCGAAGCCGTCGACCGGCCGTGACGTGCCCTCCCCGACCGGCGAGCGCAGCGTGGGGGCGCCGGTGAAACCGTCGAGCCGGATCGTCTCCACCGCCAGGTCCGGGTCCTTGAGCACGACGTACCCGCCCGCGCCCAGGATCGACAGGGCCACCGCCGCGCACGAGACCAGGATCGTCGTGCGGTGTCGCGTCATCGGTCCCTCCAACGGCGGGTGTCGAGAGCATCCATTGTCCACCAGCCCGATGATGGGAACCTGAAAGCAGCCTGAAGACGGCTTTCAGGTTTCCTTCATCAAGGGCTCAGCTTCCAACGGCATGCTGGGCTGGTCCAGGGAAACGGGAGGGTTGCGCGCGGTGGCGATTCTGGTGGTGGAGGACGAGGAGGGCATCGTCTCCTTCGTCCGGCGCGCTCTGGAGAACGCCGGGCACACGGTGGTGACCGCCGCGGACGGTATCGACGGGCTGGTCATGGCGCTGTCGACCGACGTCGAGCTGGTCATCCTCGATCTGGGACTACCGGGCCTGGCGGGCGAGGAGGTCCTGCGCCGCCTCCGCCTGCGCCGTCCCTCGGTGCCGGTGATCGTGCTTACCGCCAAGGACGCGGTCGGCGATCGGATCGCCAACCTCGACGCCGGGGCCGACGACTACGTGGTCAAGCCGTTCAGCGTCAACGAACTGCTGGCCCGGGTCCGCGCCAGGCTGCGCACCAGCGGTTCGGACCGGGCCGACGGCGTGACCGCCCGGGGCGTGACCCTGGACCTGGGGAGGCACACGGCCTTCGTGGACGGAGCCGTCGTCCCCCTGTCCGCGCGGGAGTTCGCCCTCCTGTCGGTCCTGCTCCACCACCCCAACCAGGTCTTCTCCCAGGCCCAGCTGCTCGACCTGGTCTGGGGCTACGACTTCGACGGCGCCTCCAACGTGGTCGAGGTCTACGTCAGCCAACTGCGCCGCAAACTCGGAGCGGACCGCATCGAGACCGTGCGGGGCGTCGGCTACCGGTTGAGCGGCGGCGAGGGGTGAGCCTCACCCGGCGCCTGGTCCTCCGGGCCCTCATGGTGATGGTGCTGGTGGTCGGCGGTGTCACCGCCCTGACCCATGAACTGGTCCTCGTCTCGGGCCGTAACGACGTGGACGACCTGCTGCGGGAGGAGTCCGCGCTGCTGAGCGACACGTTGGGCGACCAACTGCCCGCCGCGGCGGGTCTGGACGGCATGGTGTCGGGGCCCGAGGCCGAGCGAGCGGCGCAGCGTGCGCTGTCGATTCGCCCCAGCGGCCCCCGGCACGTGTCGCTGGTGCACGTCGACGGGGTCCGTCTGCAGAGCACCGGCGGCCCCGCCGAGGTCGCCGGGCTGATGCGCGGTGACGACGCGCCCGTCTCCGCGCCCGGGGTCGCGCGCACCGTGGACACCGACGTCGGTCGGGTCCGGGTCCTGGACACCCCCGTCACCGACGCGGCCGACGAGAAGATCGCCGTCATCACCGTCGCCGCGCCGTTGGACACCGTCCAGGACACGGCCGCCACGGTCCTGCTGTTCACCGCCCTGGCGGGAGGCATCGGCATCGGTGGGGGAGGGGCCGCGCTGTGGCTGGTGGTGCGGCGCACCCTGGCACCGGTGCGGAAGGTGTCGGCGGCGGCACAGCGGATCTCACCGACCGACCTGGCCACCCGCGTTCCCGTCCCGGACACCGGGGACGAGATCGCGGAGCTGGCCACCGAGATCAACCGCATGCTCACCCGCATCGAGCAGGCGGAGACGGGACGGCGCCGCTACCTGGCGGCGATCTCCCACGAGGTCCGCACGCCCCTCGCCGTCGCGGAGGGACACCTGGAGCTCCTGGGCGGCCCGGAGGCGGAGATCGTGCACGCCGAACTGGAGCGGTTGCGGCGCGTGCTGGAGGACCTCATGGCCGTGGCGCGCGGCGGTGACGGGATCGACGCCGACCGGGGTCCCGTGTTCCTGCCGGACCTGTTCGACGCCGTCCGGGCCAGGGTGGGGTCCCTCTCCTTCGCGCGGTCCGTGGTCTTCCATGAGGCCGCCCCGCAGGTCGTGCTCGGAGACGAGGCCCGGTTGGAGCAGTGCCTGATGAACCTGGTCTCCAACGCGATCGACCACAACCCGCCGCACGTCGTCGTGGACGTGGCCACCAGGGTCGAGGGGGACACGGTGGCCCTGACCGTCACGGACGACGGGGACGGGATCGACCCGGACGTGCTCCCCCTGGTGTTCGAGCCGTTCGTGACGACCCGTCCCAACGAGGCGGGAGGGCTCGTCGGCCTGGGACTGTCGATCGTGCGGTCCCTGGTGACGGCACAGGGCGGTGACGTGGACGTCCGGAGCGGTCCCGAGGGGACCACGGTCCGGATCCTCCTGCCCGTCGCCAGGGCCTGACCGGGCCTCCCGGTGGGGTGGGGCACCGCTCCTGGGAGATTCGGTCACCTCCCTCGCGCACCCTCCGACAGCACGCCAGATCCGTGCGGTTGTGGCAAACCTCGCGTCTGGCGACCCCCAGCGGCCCCTGGGGAGACGGTTTTTGTGGAGATCCCACAAAGCCACGGCCACGGCATGAGCAATTCGGGACATTGGTGTACTCCAGCTGATCCACCAAGCTAGAAGCAGGTGCAGGCGGCGCTCCGAGATCCGGACGTCGCCTTCTGCGTTGCAGTACTTGGGAGGGGCATTCGGTGTTCAGTCGTGTCGCCATCGTCAACCGTGGAGAGGCCGCGATGCGGCTCATCCACGCCGTCCGGGACCTCTCGGCGGAAACCGGGGCACGGATCGAGACGGTCGCCCTCTACACCGACGCGGACCGCAACTCGACCTTCGTGCGTGAGGCCGACGTCGCCTACGACCTGGGTCCGGCCTCGGCCCGTCCCTACCTCGACCTCGCGGTCCTCGAACGCGCCCTGTTGGAGACCAAGGCCGACGCCGCCTGGGTCGGCTGGGGCTTCGTCGCGGAGGACCCCGCCTTCGCGGAGCTGTGCGAGCGGATCGGCGTCACCTTCGTCGGCCCCAGCCCCGAGGCGATGCGCAAGCTCGGTGACAAGATCGGCTCGAAGCTGATCGCGGAGGAGGTCGGCGTCCCCGTCGCCCCCTGGAGCCGGGGCGAGGTGGCCACCCTGGAGGAGGCCCTGCGCGCGGGCGACGAGATCGGCTACCCGCTGATGCTCAAGGCGACGGCGGGCGGCGGCGGACGCGGCATCCGCATGGTCGCCTCCGCCGAGGACCTGACCGACGCCTACGAGCGCACCAGCCAGGAGGCGCTGCGCGCCTTCGGGTCCGGCGTGGTCTTCCTGGAGCGCCTGGTCACGGGCGCCCGACACGTCGAGGTGCAGGTCATCTCCGACGGCCAGGGCACCGCGTGGGCGCTGGGCGTGCGCGACTGCTCCGTGCAGCGCCGCAACCAGAAGATCATCGAGGAGTCCGCCTCCCCGGTCCTGGACCCCGAACAGGCCGACGAACTCAAGGCCTCCGCCGAGCGCCTCGCCGTGGCCGTCGGCTACCGGGGCGCCTGCACCGTCGAGTTCCTCTACCACCCCGGTGAGCGGCTGTTCGCCTTCCTGGAGGTCAACACCCGCCTCCAGGTCGAGCACCCCATCACCGAGATCACCACCGGGACCGACCTGGTCCGCATGCAGCTGTTCGTGGCCTCCGGCGGGAAGCTGGAGGGCACCCAGCCCGCGGAGGTCGGGCACGCCGTGGAGGCCCGGCTCAACGCCGAGGACCCCGACCGCGACTTCGCGCCCTCCCCGGGCCGCATCACCCGCCTGGACATGCCCTCCGGCCCCGGCATCCGCGTCGACACCGGCGTGCGCGAAGGCGACAGCATCCCCGCCGACTTCGACTCGATGATCGCGAAGATCATCGCCTACGGCCGCGACCGCGACCAGGCGCTGGGCCGCCTCCGCCGCGCCATGTCCGAGACCACCGTCATCATCGAGGGCGGCGCGACCAACAAGAGCTTCGTCCTCGACCTGCTCGACCAGCCCGAGGTGATCGACGGCAGCGCCGACACCGGGTGGATCGACCGCGTGCGGGCCGAGGGCCGCCTCGTCGCCCACCGGCACTCCGGCGTCGCCCTGGCGGCGGCCGCCATCGAGGCCTACCGCGACGAGGAGGAGGCCAGCCGCCAGCAGCTGCTGTCCACCGCGCACGGCGGCCGTCCCCAGGTGCAGCACGACACCGGCCGACCCCTGGACCTCAAGCTCCGTGGCGTGAGCTACCGGGTGAGCGTCGCCCGGATCGGGCACAACCGGTTCCGTGTCGGAGTCTCCGGCGGCGGCGACGTCCACCCCGCCGACGTCGACGTGGAGCGGTTCGACGACCACAGCGGTCACATCACCGTCAACGGCCGCCGGTTCCGGCTCGTGTCAGCCACGCACGGCCCGGTCCACCTGGTCGAGATCGACGGCGTCACCCACCGGGTCAGCCGCGACGAGGGCGGCGTCGTCCGCTCACCCGCCCCCGCACTGGTGGTCGCCACCCCGCTGGCCGTCGGTGACGAGGTCGAGTCGGGCGCACCGATCCTGGTCCTGGAGAGCATGAAGATGGAGACGGTGCTGCGTGCGCCGTTCCGCGCCCGCGTGCGCGAGTGCCCCGTGGCGGTCGGCGGCCAGGTCGAGACCGGCGCCCCGCTGATGCGTCTGGAGCCCCTGGGCGACGACGACGCCGAGGACACCGACGCCCGGGACGAGGTCGTCGAGATCGACCTGCCCGCACCGGTTCCGGCAGCCTCCGCCGGTGCCCGCGCCGACCAGGGCCTGAGCGACCTGCGCGGCCTGCTGCTGGGCTTCGACTTCTCCCCGGAGGAGCGCACGCGTGTGCTCGCCGACTACCTCACCGCACGGGAGGAGCTCGGCGCGGAGCCGATCGAGGGCGAGCTCGACCTGCTCACCGTCTTCGCGGACCTGTCCGAGCTGAGCCGCAACAAGCCCGGCGGCGCCGTCGACGCCGAGCAGGACCACCGGGTGCACAGCCCCCGCGAGTACTTCCACAGCTACCTCCAGAGCCTCGACGTCGAGCGTGCCGGGGTGATCGAGGGCTACCAGAACAGGCTCACCCGGGTCCTCTCCCACTACGGCGTCACCGACCTCGACCGCACCCCGGAGCTGGAGGACGCGGTCTTCCGGATCTTCCTCGCCCAGCAGCGCATGGGCGGCTACGTCACGATCGTGGCGGAGCTGCTGCGCCGCTGGCTGGCGGACGCCCCGCCGCAGGAGCCGCTGGGCGAACGCGCCGGGCTCGCCCTGGAGCACCTGATCGAGGCCACGCAGGTTCGCTTCCCGGCCGTGTCCGACCTCGCCCGAGGCGTGGTGTTCCGCTGGTTCACCCAGCCGCTGCTGCGCCGCAACCGCGCCAGGGTCTACGCGGCCGTCCGCGACGAGCTGCGCCACCTGGACCGCGAACCGCACTCCCGGACCGCGCCGACCGGATCCAGACCATGGTCGCCAGCTCCGAGCCGCTGGTGCGCCTGATCGGTCAGCGGATCGGCCGACCCGGCAAGGACCACGCCCCGCTGCTCGAGGTCCTGACCCGCCGCTACTACGGCAACCGCGGCCTGTCCGAGGTCACCGCGAGCCAGAGCGGCGGCTGTCAGCTCGTCACCACCGAGCACACCAACGCCCACGGGGTGACCCGTGTGGTCGCCACCGCCGTGGACCTGGCGGACCTGCCCGACGCCCTCGGGGCCGTCGCGGAACTGGCCGCCGACGCCCCGGAACACGGTCTGGTCGCCGACCTGTACGTGACCTGGGAGGACCAGCCGGACGCCGACGCCATGGCG
This sequence comes from Nocardiopsis eucommiae, assembly GCA_018388625.1. Lineage (GTDB taxonomy): Bacteria > Actinomycetota > Actinomycetes > Streptosporangiales > Streptosporangiaceae > Nocardiopsis > Nocardiopsis eucommiae. The sequence goes on from CP074402.1 coordinate 2,230,392, forward strand.
GTGCGGCTCGCCGGGATCCTGGCCGACCACACGCTGCCCAAGGGCGTTCGCAGGGTCACCGCCACCGTCGCCGGGACCAGCGGCGCGGTCATGCACCACCACTTCACCTTCCGTCCGGAGGACGAGGCACTGGTCGAGGACCGCCTGATCCGGGGCCTGCACCCGCAGATCGCGCAGCGGCTCCAGCTCCAGCGGCTACGCGAGTTCGACCTCACCCGTCTGCCGTCCGCCGACGAGGAGGTCTACCTGGTCAAGGCCGTGGCGCGCAGCAACCCGTCCGACGAGCGGCTGATCGCGCTGGGCCAGGTCCGTGACCTCACCCCGCTCCGCGACGCCGACGGACGCCTGGTCGCGCTTCCGGCCGTGGAGGGCACGCTCGCCGCCTGCCTGGACGCCATCCGCAACATCCAGGCGCAGCGCCCGCACAACAAGCGCTTCGACACCAACCGCATCCTGATGTACGTGTGGCCGCCCACCGAGCTGAGCATCGACGAGCTCAACGCCCTGGTGGAGCGCATCCTGCCGACCACCGACGGCGCCGGGCTGGAGGAGGTCCAGTTCGTGGCCCGCCAGCGCACCGAGGCGGGCGAGCTCACCGAGATGGCCGTGCGCGTGGCCCTGGAACCGGGCAGCGACGCCCGCGTCCACGTCGGAGAACCGTCCACCGAGCCGGTGCTGCCGCTGGACGACTACCGCCAGAAGGTCCTGCGCGCCGCCCGACGCGGAACCGTCTACCCGTACGAGCTCACCGACATGCTCACCGGGCCCGAGGGCGCCTTCGTCGAGCACGACCTCGACGAGAACGGCCTGCTGGTGCCGGTGGACCGGCCCCGGGGCGCAACACGGCGGCGATCGTGGCCGGTGTGGTCACCACACCCACCGAGCGCCACCCCGAGGGCGTCACCCGCGTGGTCCTGCTCGGTGACCCGACCAAGGCGCTGGGCGCGCTGTCCGAGCCGGAGTGCTCGCGGGTCATCGCCGCGATCGACCTGGCCGAGAACATGCGGGTGCCCCTGGAGTGGTTCGCCCTCTCCGCCGGTGCGCGCATCTCGATGACCTCCGGCACCGAGAACATGGACTGGGTCGCGGCCGCGCTCAAGCGGATCGTGGAGTTCACCCAGGACGGCGGCGAGATCAACATCGTGGTCGCGGGGATCACCGTCGGCGCCCAGCCGTACTGGAACGCCGAGGCGACGATGCTCATGCACACCAAGGGCATCCTGGTGATGACACCGGACTCCGCCATGGTGCTCACCGGCAAGCAGTCGCTGGACTTCTCCGGCGGTGTGTCGGCCGAGGACAACTTCGGTATCGGCGGCTACGACCGGGTGATGGGCCCCAACGGCCAGGCGCAGTACTGGGCGCCGAACCTGCCCGCCGCCCGCGACGTGCTGATGGCGCACTACGACCACACCTACGTGCTGCCGGGCGAGGAGGGGCCGCGCCGGGCGGTCACGAGCGACCCCGACCACCGGGACGTCTCCGACTTCCCGCACTCCGTGGAGGGCAGCGACTTCACCACGGTCGGGGAGATCTTCTCCGCCGAGCACAACCCGGACCGCAAGAAGCCGTTCGACATCCGCACGGTGATGCGGGCCCTGGCCGACCAGGACCACCCGGTGCTGGAGCGCTGGGCCGGGATGGCCGACGCCGACACCTCGGCCGTGCAGGACGCGCACATCGGCGGTTGGCCGGTCTGCCTGGTGGGCATCGAGTCCCGTTCGGTGGCGCGGCGCGGGTTCCCGCCCACCGACGGTCCCGACACCTACACGGCGGGCACGCTGTTCCCGCGCTCGTCCAAGAAGACCGCGCGCGCGATCAACGCCGCCTCGGGCAACCGCCCGCTCGTGGTGCTGGCCAACCTGTCCGGGTTCGACGGTTCGCCGGAGTCGATGCGCAAGCTCCAGCTGGAGTACGGGGCGGAGATCGGCCGGGCGATCGTCAACTTCGACGGCCCGATCGTGTTCTGCGTGATCTCCCGCTACCACGGTGGCGCGTTCGTGGTGTTCTCCAAGGCGCTGAACCCGAACATGACGGTGCTGGCCCTGGAGGGGTCGTTCGCGTCGGTTCTGGGTGGTGCCCCGGCCGCGGCGGTGGTGTTCGCCGGTGAGGTGAACAAGCGCACCGCGACGGACCCGCGCGTGACCGCGTTGCAGACCCGGGCGTCGGAGGCCGGAGCCGCCGAACGCGCCGAGCTCAACGCGGAGCTGTCCGAGGTGCAGGCCTCGGTCCGCGCCGAGAAGCTGAGCGAGGTCGCGACGGAGTTCGACGGCGTGCACAGCATCCAGCGCGCGGTCGAGGTGGGTTCGGTCGACGCCATCATCAGCGCCGCCGAGCTGCGCCCGAGCATCATCGACGCCATCGCCAAGGGCATGAAGCGCTAGAAGGTACCGGAGCGGCCAGCCCCCTCTCCGGGGGCTGGCCGCTCCCGCGTTCGTCGGCCGGTCCGATGAACAAGAGGAGATGGCGGACCGCACCGTCGCAGGTCAGTAACCGTGAGCCCCGCGCACGCGGGGATGGACCGTCCATCAGCCACCGGGCCCTGATCCTGTCCGGTGAGCCCCGCGCACGCGGGGATGGACCGGGGATCGCGACGATCCGGGCGCGGATCAACGCGTGAGCCCCGCGCGCCCGTGGTGAGTGCCGACTTCAGGTAGCCGGGCCGCCCCTGCGACGTCACGATGACGCAGCGTCAGCCGGGCAGTTCGGTCGCGAGTCGGCGGGTGGCCTCGATGCCGTCCGGGCCGGGCAGCTGCAGGTCGAGCAGGGCCGAGTCCGGACGGACCCGCAGGGTCGTGGCCAGGGGCCGAAGCGGCCTGGCCGATCACCTCGAGGTCCTTTTCCAGGACAGGCGGCCCTACGACGGCGTCCCGGATGAGGTGTTCGTTGTCAGCTTCGAGCAGCCGGATCACGTGGAGCCTCCGCGCAGCGGGACCGTGGCCTCCAAACGGAACCAGGCGCCTTCGTGGCGGGCTGTGACCCGGCCCCCGAACGCGCCCATCCGTTCGGACATCGTGTTCAGCCCGGTTCCCTCGGTGGTCCGCGTGGGGATCCGACCCCGGCGGACCGGTCCACCACGGCACTGCCTAGGTCCGTGTGCACGGCCGTGGCGAGGAGGAAGGTGGCCGTGTTCAGCAGCGCGTCGAGGACGACGGCGACTTCCAGGCCTCCGGGCCGCCAGGTGATGACGGCCAGGCTGACCGCGAGCGTGAAGTACCAGAGCGACCGCGCCGCCATCGAGACCGCGGCAGGACGGGAGGCCTCCTCGCCGGGCACGCCGAGGTGGGGTTCGAGCACCTCCTGCTGGGTGCCGTGCCCTCGTCAGCGGCGGTCCCGAAGCCCGTTCCCTGATGGACGCCGGGCTGGGTCTGACGAAGGCGCGCGCCGCCGTCAGCGCCCTGGGGCCGCCGCCTAGGGTCCGCCCAGGAGGGTGGACACCCGCTCGGCCTCGGCGGTCAGGAGGGACCCCAGTTCCTCCACGCGGGCCTGGTCCAAGCGGTAGGCGGGGCCCACCACGCTGAGCACGGCGACGATTCCCGTGGCCGCGTGTACCGGGGCGGCGATGGCCATGACCTCGGGTTCCACGGTGGAGGTGGCGGCGGTGAACCCCTCGGGCGGAAGGGTGCCGCGCAGGACCCGGCCGACGGCCGAACCGTCCTGCGGGAAGCGGTGCCCCACCCAGCTGACGTGGCGGATCGTGTGGCTGCCCTCGGCCTGGGCGATGTACAGGACCCCCTGGTCCGGGGTGCCCACACAGAGGTAGCTGGACTCGCCTGTGGCCCTTGCCAGCTCCGCCAGGGACGGCTGGGCGAAGGTGACCAGCGAGTCGTGGCTCAGGGCCTTCGCGCCGATGCCGATCAACCGGTGGCCCGGGCGGAACGCGCCGTCCTCCCCTCGGAGGGCGAACCCCGTGGACTCCAGGGTGCGGAGCAGGCGCAGCGCCGTGCTCGGCGCCAGCTCGGTCCGGCGCGCGCACTCGGTGAGTGAGGCCTCTCCCTCTTCGGCGACGACCGCCAGGAGTTCCAGGGCCCTTTCGACGGTCCGGGTCGACTGCTCAGCCACGGGCTTCCTCCGCTGAGAAATCCGCCCGGGAGACGGGCGAAGATCGGGTTGTTTTCATACAATGGAACCATGCTGCCATCTGATGGCAGAACCTGGAGGGAGGCGGGCATGCTGAGCCTGGACGGATCGCCTCTGGACCGCGGTCGGATCACGCGTGTGGCCCGGTTCGGGGAACCCGTCTCGATGACCTCCGAGGCCTGGGCCCGGGTGGCGGCCGCGCACCGTGCGGCCGAGCGGGCCGCCGGACGGGGGCCCGTGTACGGACGCAACACGGGGGTGGGGGCCAACCGGGACGTCGCCGCCGGGGTGGACGGGCACGGCCGACGCCTGCTGCGGAGCCACGCGGCCGCGGGCGGGGCTCCGTTGCCCGAGGACGCGGTCCGCGCGATGCTCGTCGTGCGGATCAACCAGATCGCGGTGGGTGGCTCCGGGGTGTCCCCGCGAACGACCCGGGCGCTGCTGAGGATGCTGAACACCGGTGCCCTCCCCGAGGTCCGCGAGCACGGCGGCGTGGGCACGGGCGACCTCGCGGCGCTCGCCGGGACGGGGCTCGCACTGCTGGGGGAACGCCCCGCGAGCGCCCCCTGGGTTCCCATGGGACGGTTCCCCGGGACGGACGCGCTCGCGCTGGTCAGCAGCAACGCCCTGACCATCGGCAGGGCCGCGCTCGTGGTCGCGGACCTGGAACCGCTGCTGCGGGTGGCCACGGTGACCACGGCGTTGTCGGCCCTGGCCTGCCGCGCCAACCCGGAGGCCTTCTCCGCGGAGGCCGCCCGCGCGGCCGTCGCGCCGGGCGCGGCCACCGTCGCCCGGGACCTGCGGGAACTCATGGGCCCCGTCCGACCGGCCCGGGTCCAGGACTCCTTCGGGTTCCGTGCCGCGCCCCAGGTGCAGGGGGTCGTCGTCGACGCCCTGGCCGACCTCGCGGCGCACGTCGGCGCGCTGACCGCCACCGCGCAGGAGAACCCGCTCGTGGTGGGGGAGGGGGTCGTGCACCACGGCGGGTTCCACATGGCGGCCCTGACCCTGCGCCTGGACGCCCTCCGGCTCGCCCTGGCCCAGGCGGCCCCGGCGTTGCTGGGGCGCCTGCGGGCCCTGTCCGACCCGGAGGTCACCCGACTGCCCGCCTTCCTCGCCACGGGATCGGCGGGCTCCTCGGGCACGATGATCGTCGAGTACACGGCGGCCTCCGCCTACGGTGTCCTGCGCGCCGCCGCCGCTCCGGCGTCCCTGGAGACCGTGGTCCTCTCCCGGGGCGCGGAGGAGGACGCGAGTTTCGCCCCGTTGGCCGTGCGGCAGTCGGAGACCGCCACCACGGCCCTGCGCACCCTCCTGGCCTGCGAACTCCTCACGTCGCTGCGGGCGCTGGCGATGCGGGGGAGCGACACGGCGGTGTTCCACCGGGCCTGGCACGCCTTCCGCGCGCAGGGCGGTGGCGACGCGGACACCGATGACCGCGACCTCCAGGCGGACCTGGACGCGGCCGAGCGCGCGCTGCCGCAGCTCGGTGCACCGCCGGTACCGCGGTCGGACCCGGTTCCGGAGCGGTCGGAGGCGAGCGGGTTCTGACCGGAGGACGGGACCGGGGAGTGTCGGGTGGGTGCGTCCCACCCACCCTCACGACTTCCGGCCCGGACCGCCCCGGCCTAGCCTTGAGCCATGGGCACCGACCGTAGCTCCGATCCCCGGTCCCACCTCGGGGAGTTCCTGAGCGCCAGACGTTCACGGCTGCGCCCCGAGGACCTCGGACTGGTCGTGTACGGCCGCCGCAGGGTTCCCGGTCTCCGCCGCGAGGAGGTGGCGCTTCTGGCCGGGGTCAGCACCGACTACTACATGCGCCTGGAACAGGGCCGCGAACGCCACCCCTCCACGCAGGTGGTCGAGGCGCTGGCCAGGGCGCTGGACCTGGACGGGCACGCCACGGAGCACCTGCGTCGACTCGCGCGCGCCGGAGGACGCCCGAGCGGGCGGGCCCGCCGGGACACGCGGGTCTCCCCGCACCTGGCCCGCCTCCTCGAACGCTGGAGTGACACTCCGGCCTTCGTGCTGGACCACCCCTGGACGTCCTGGCGCGCAACCGCCTCGCCGAGGCCCTGCACGCCGACTTCACGCTGGACGACAACCTGGCGCGTATGGTCTTCCTCGATCCGGCGGCGCGGCGCTTCCACCGCGAGTGGCGCCGGACCGCCTCGTCGACCGTCGCCGAACTCCACCGCGCGGCGGGCCTGACCCCGGACGATCCCCGGCTGAACGAGGTCGTCGGCGAGCTCGCGCTCAAGAGCGAGGAGTTCCGTTCCCTGTGGGCGCGGCACGACGTGCGGGGCAAGACGGGCGACGCCAAACCGCTGCACCACTCCGAGGCGGGCGACCTGGACCTGCGCTACGACAGCTTCACCGTCAACGGCGCCCCCGGCCAACAGCTGATCGTCTACCAGGCGGTACGGGGCAGTGCCTCGGAGGGTGCGCTGGCCCTGCTCGGCTCCCTGCACGCCGATCCCCACGTCGGGGGCGACCAGGCGGTCCGGGACCGGAACGGTCGGCGCCGGTTCGAGTGAGACCGGGGCCCCGGGCGGCGCCGCCCCGTCACTGGGAGTCGCGCACCAGGGATGACGGCGACCTGGTCGCCTCGGCCCGGCGGGACGAGACTTCGGGTGACGGCGGTGGAGCCCCCTCCACCGCGCCGCACTCGACGGAGGAGACACTCCATGAGCTCCGAGACCACCACACACCACCCGGGGAGTCCCCTCGCCCTGGAGGAGATCCGGCGCCGGGCCGACGACCCCGGGCGGCGCGTCCTCTTCACCAACGCGACCGTCGTCACCATGGACCCGGAGATCGGGACGCTGGAACGGGCGGACGTCCTGGTCGAGGGGGACTCGATCGCCCGGGTGGGTCCCGTCCCGGAGGCGGGGGACGCGGTGGTGATCGACGCGACGGGCACGATCATCACTCCGGGTTTCGTGGACACCCACCGGCACGCCTGGCAGTCCCAGCTGCGCCGGATCATGCCGGACGTGGACGACCTCGTGGACTACGTGACGACCACCCTGGCCGGGTACGCGCCCCTCTACGAGCCCCGGGACATGTACGTCGGCACCCGGCTGGCCGCCCTGTCGGCGATCGACGCCGGCATCACCTGCATGCTCGACTTCTCGCACAACTCGAGGTCGCGCGAGCACTCCGACGCGGCGGTCCGGGCCCTGGTGGACAGCGGCGTCCGCGGGGTCCACGCCGCGATGGGGCCGCACTTCGGTGACTGGGACCAGCAGTGGCCCGGGGACCTCGCCCGACTCCGTGAGGAGTACGGGGGCGGGTCGGACCGGATGCTGACCCTGCGGGTCGGGGCGCTGGCCACCGACGAGATCGCCGGGCCGTCCCTGGCCTACGGGCCCGGACTGGCGCGCGTCGCCAGGGAGCTGGACGTCGGGGTCAGCGTCGACGCCGTCCTCGGCGCCTCGTCCTGCCGTGCGGTGCGGGACTGGGCCCGGCAGGGGCTCCTGGGCTCGAACGTCACCCTGATCCACGCGACCGGCCTGACCGACGAGGCGTGGAGGCTGATCGGGGAGACCGGGACCACGGTCTCCCTGGCGCCGACCTCAGACGCCCAGATCGGTCTGGAGACCGCGATCCCCGCCGTCGACGAGGCACTGGCCGTGGAGTGCGCCCCGGGCTCAGCGTCGACGTGGAGGTGGCCCTGGCCGGGGACATGTTCACCCAGATGCGGGCCCTGCACACCGTGCAGCGGATGCGCGCGGTCAACGCCGCCTACGGCACCGACGCCGAACCGGTCCGGATCGGCGTGCACGACGTGCTGGACTTCGCCACCCTCCAAGGCGCACGGACCAACGGTCTGGCCGGGGTGACCGGGTCGCTCACCCCCGGCAAACGCGCCGACCTCCTGGTCATCGCCGCCGAGGACCTGAACAACATGCCGCTGAACGACCCGGTCGGCACCGTGGTCCTGGGGGCGGACGCGCGCAACATCGTCACGGTCCTGGTCAACGGCGAACCGCGCAAGTGGGGCGGGAGGGTGCTGGACGTCGATCTGGACGCCCTGCGGGGAGAGGTCCGCGTCTCACGGGACCGGCTCCTCGGCCCGGCGGGGGCCGGGAGAGGACCACGCGAGCGACACCGTACGAACGCCCGACGCGTGAACGCCACCGGGCGAGGTCAGGACACACGGAGCGACACGAACGGCCTCCCGACGACCGCTCCCGCGTCGAGCGCCCCGAGCCCCGCGACCCGGCCGGGTCGCGACGAGGCGTTGCTGGCCCGATTGGGCGACCCGGGCGGACACCCGGTGCTGCTGACGGGCGGCGTCGTCATCACCAACAACCCGCTGATGGGCGACTGGACGCGGGCGGACGTCCTCATCGGAGGAGGGGTGATCGTCGGGGTCGGTCCGGGCCTGCTGACGGCGGCTGGCGACGACGGCATGATCGTGGTCGACTGCTCGGGCACCGTCGTCCTGCCCGCCACCCTCGATCTCACCCGCGACGACGCGGGGGCACCCTGACCCCGGGCGGGCCCGCGGACGTCGCCGTGTTCCGGTACGCCGACGCGCCCGGTGCCCCCGAGGGAACCGCCCCGGCCGGGGACGGCCGCCTCGACGTGCAGATCACCGGCGGGCGGGTCCGCGTCTGGGACGGGCGGCCGGTCCAGGAGCCGGACGCCGACCCGGGTCGGGTGAAGGAGCCCGTCCACGACCCGCTCCACCCCCGCACGGGGCTGTGGGTGGAGGAGAACGGGTTCGTCCGCCAGGAGCTGCTGCCGAACGGTCGCTACGACGAGGCGCGTGGAGACAGGGAGAGCGCCTACACCGGCCGGTACTGGGTCGACGGATCCCGGATCGACTACCTCGACGACCTGGGTTTCTGGGCTTTCGGGGAGTTCGACGGAGACGTGCTGCACCACGCGGGGTACCGCTTCACCAGGCGCTGAGGTCTCGCGGACACAGGTGAACGGTCACGGTTGGAGGTGGACGGCGCCGCCCGGGGCTCAGCGGAGGACGTCGAAGACCTGCTTCTGCACGCCGTTGGCGTACACCTCGTGTTCGACGAGGCCGAGCCGGGTGAGGTCCTGGTCGGTGTCGCTGAACAGGCGCCTGCCCGCTCCCAGGAGCACCGGGAAGACCAGCAGGTGGTAGCGGTCGACCAGTCCGGCATCGGCGAGGGAACGGCCCAGCGTGGCGCTGCCGTGGACGGAGAGCGGTCCGCCCTCGGTCCGCTTGAGTTCCGCGACGTCCTCGACGGTCCGCAGGATCGTGGCGGGCCAGCGCGGGTCCTCCTCGGTGAGCGTGGTGGACACGACGTAGCGGGGCTTGGAGTTGTATCCCGCGAACTCCTCCCTACGGGGCCAGATCGGGGCGAACGCCTCGTAACTGCGCCGACCCAGGAGCAGGGCGCCCGCCTCGTCCTGTTCACGGCCCTTGATCTCGAAGGCCGCCTCGTCCATCTCCACGGAGCTCACGGTCCAGCCGGAGTTGCGGTATCCGGGCTCCCCTCCCGGGGCCTCCATGACCCCGTCGACGGAGACGAAGGCGGTGACGATCAGGTCGCGCATGCGGGTTCCTCACGCTGGGGTGCCGCTGTCCCGAGATGTGTACCACCGACCGCGGACCATCCGGGGAAGGAGCGCCTCCACGGGGGTGGCGTGCCGAACACGCCGGGCGCCGACGTGGGTTGATCCGGGTGTCCGTGGGTGACAGGCTCCTGCACGAGGAGGCCGCCGCGACAACGGCGTCGCGGCGGCCCCCTCCTCGGTCAGCTCTCGGTCGGCGGTTCCTCACCGAGGAAGAAGGCCGTGGTCCGGTCCCGCGCCGCTTCGGCGTCGGGCCGCGGCGTCCCGATCGTCACGCTGCACTCCGCCCAGCGGGCACTGCTCGCCGTGACGAAACGGCGGCCCTCGTCCGTGGCCTCCCACCCCTCGGCCTCCTGGGGCATGTTCGTGCCCGTGCGCAGGTACTGCGCCAGTCCGAGCAGGGCCAGGTCCCAGCCCACACCGGTGGCCCCCGGACCGAACTGCCGCCAGAACTGGGCCTCCATGTCCGCGTACGCGCTGTGTTCGAGGGTCAGCCGCGCCTCGTCGCCGTCGGGGTCCACCCGGACCGCGATCCAGCTGACGCCGCCGCCGAACTCCCAGGTGGCGGTGAAGGAACGCGGTGGCTGACAGGTCTCGATGGTCCCGTTGGCGTTGCCCTCCACCTGGTAGTGGCCGCCCTGGCGCAGGTCGCCCGTGACCGGTGCGAACCAGCGGGGGAGCCGTTCGGTGGAGGTGCACGCGTCCCACAGGTCCTCGACCGTGGTGGCGTAGCGCTGGCTGATGGTGGACACCAGCGTCGGCTGTCGGTCGCGTTCCCCGGTGTCCAGTCTGCGGGAGACCGCCTCGATCTGTCCGTCCACGTCGACGGGTGTGCGCTCACTCATGGTCACTCCTGGGTGCGTCGTTGTCGCTTTCCCCGCGCGATCTCGGTCTCCAGGGCCGCGAGGCGCGGCACCCAGAAACGGCGGAACGGATCCAGCCAGTCATCCACGGGCCGCAGCGCCTCGGCGTCGACCGAGTACAGCCGCCGGGTGCCTTCGGCGCGCACGGTGGCGAAGCCGTGGTCCCGCAGGACCCGCAGGTGCTGGGAGACGGCGGGCTGGCTGATGCCGAACTCCTCGCGGACCACCGTGGTGAGTTCGCCGGAGCTCAGCTCCCCGTCGGAGAGCAGCTCGAGGAGCCGCCGTCTGACCGGGTCACCGAGGACGTCGAAGGCATGCATGACCAGAGTATATCAATCTACACTTATATAAGTGGATGCTGAGGTAAAGTCCGTGGGAACGACGAGGCCCCGCGCGCCGTCGCGGCGCGCGGGGCCCTGTGGTGTGCCCGGATCAGCCCAGGACGACCGGCAGACGGTCCAGGCCGCTGGAGACGATCGACGCCGTCTCGGGGAACTCCTCGCCCTCAGCCAGGCGGAGGTTCGGGAACCGGGTGAACAGCTGCTCCAGCGCCGTGATCCCCTCCAGCCGGGCCAGCCCCGCGCCCAGGCAGAAGTGGGGGCCGTGCGAGAAGGCCAGGTGGGAGTTCTGGGCGCGGCGCAGGTCGAAGACGTGCGCGTCCTTCCCGTGCTGGGCCTCGTCCCGCCCGGCGGCGCCGAAGCCCATCAGCAGGGCCTCGCCCTTGGGCACGTCGACGCCGCCGAGGGTGACGTCCTCCGCCGTGTAGCGCAGCGGCAGGTACTGCACGCTCGCGTCCCAGCGCAGGGTCTCCTCCACGGCGTCGGCCCAGGTCGCCTCGCCGCCGCGGATCAGGGCGAGCTGGTCCGGGTGGGTGAGCAGGGCGTGGACCGCGTTGCCGATGAGGTTCATCGTGGTCTCGTAGCCCGCGCCGATCATGAGGATCAGGGTCCACACGAGTTCGCTCTGCGACAGCCGCTCGTCTCCCTCGGCGCGCGCCTCGAAGAGGGCGCTGGTGAGGTCGTCGCCCGGGTTCTTCGCCTTCTCCTCGGCCAGGTCGCTCAGGAAGCTCTGGAGGTCCATGTTGGTCTGGGCTGCGACCTCCGGGGTGATGGTGGCGTCGAAGACCCGGTGGATCAGCGTGTGCAGGGTGTCGCGGTACTCCTCTCCCACGCCGAAGAGCTCGGAGATCACCGTCATCGGCAGGGGCAGCGCCAGGCCCGCCCGGAGGTCGACCGGTCCCGGCCCGGCGGCCTCGGCGGCGTCCAGGAGTTCCGTGGTGATCGCCTCGACGCGCGGGCGCAGCGCCTCCACACGACGCGGGGTGAACGCCTGGGACACCAGGGCACGCAGCCGCCGGTGCTTGTCCCCGTCCGCGGTGAGCATGTTGTCCGGGGCCACCCAGGAGATGAGCGGCCAGTCCATGGGGATCTCGCCCTCGGCCCAGGGGCGCCAGTGCCGCGCCTCCTTGCGCACACCCGGGTGGGCGAGCGCCTCCATGAGCACCTCGTGCCCGGTCAGCGCCCGAACAACCACGCCACCAACGATCTCAACTTCGACGACGGGGCCTCGGGAACGGAGCTCTGTGGTCTGTCGGTGGAGGTCGTAGGGGTGGAGGACGGGGATGTCTGTTGCCATGGAGGTGTCGTGCCTTTCGGGGAGGCGGGGGTGAACGTGACCGGCAGCTGCGAGAGCGCCAGAGCGAAGGGGGCGGGTCGTCGTAGGACCTCCTCCTTGCTCGTCCTGAGGTCGGGGAGGCGCTTGGTGAGGCTCTCCACGCCGACTTGGGCGATAGCGTACGCGAACCCCTGTGCCGGGCACCGGTGCGGGCCGACCCCGAAGGCCAGGTGTGCGCGGTTGCCCGACTCGATGTCCGGACCCTCCCCGGCCATGGTGGCGTGCGCGGCCGCGTACCCGAGCAGGATCGGCTCACCGGCCCTGATCACCGTGCCGGTACTGACCCGCACGTCCTTCACCGGGTAGAGGACGGGGTAGTTGTTGACCGGGGGTCGACCCAGAGCAGCTGGTCGATCGCCTCGCTGATCCCCACGCGGGCGCCCCGGAACGCCTGCCGGACCTCGTCGTCGACCAGCAGCGTGTGGGTGGTCCCGGAGATGAGGTTGGCGGTGGGTTCGGCCCCGGCCCCGATCGTCACCACCAGCTGGTGGAGCAGTTCCTCGTCGCTGAGCCCCGAGCGGTGCTGGAGCAGCCAGGAGGTGACGTCCTCGCCGGGCTGGGCGTGCTTGGCCGAGATCGCGTCGGACAGCGCCCGCTCGTACTCGCCGTTGGACCGGACGACGTCGATCCCGTCCCACAGGGCGCTGAGGGAGTTCAGGACGCGCTCTCCGATGTCGCGTGAGAAGCCGAAGACCTCGCACAGGACGAGGAGGGGAGCAGGCGCGCGTACTCGGAGACGAGCTCGGCCTCACCGCGCTGGCAGAAGGCGTCGATGAGGATGTCCGCGTGCTTGCGGGTGATCTCCCCGATCCGGCTCTCCGGGACGCGGCCCAGGGAGTCGATCACCGAGCGCTTCAGGCGGGCGTGCTCGTCGCCGTCGGAGAACAGGAGGTTGGGGCGGTGCATCATCATCGCCACGACCGGGGCGTCGTCGGGGATGCGGCCCTCGCGCCAGTCGAGCCACAGGCGTGAGTCGCGGCGGAAGGTACGGGTGTCCCGGCACCACGCGGTGATCAGCGCGTAGTCGGCGACGACCCAGGCCTTGATCCCGGGGAAGATCTCGGCGGGGAACACGGGGCCGTGTTCCTTGACCATGCGCCGGTTGACCGTGTGCGGGTCGGCGGTGAATTCAGCGGAGTGCAGCTCCGCGTACGGGCATCGGGGGCCACGGGCATCCTGTCCTGGGAGGCGACGAAGCGCCCAGTCTAATGAAACTTTGGGTTCTTTTTACACCTTGCGTCACTACTGAATCTCTTGCCCCACGGGCATTTCGGATGGCATTTCGGAGGGAGCCCTGCTCAGGGCTGCCCGGGCTCCGGGTTCGGACACCGGGTGCGAAATCGGGCGAGGGTGCGCTGACCAGCGCGGCCGCGTCCGGACACGGATCGCGTACCTGGCCCAGCCCGGGGCGCGTGCCGAGCTCCGTGGGGGTGGTCGGGTCCTCGCTCCGGCCCTCGAACCTCAGGGGTGCGCCACGAGCACGGCCCCGTGGAACCCGTCCGGGCCCAGCGTGGACATCGCGTCGAGTGAGGGGTCCGGAACGGGCAGCAGGTGCGCGTCCACCCAGGTGTCTCCCGTCGCGGCGTTGGTCCAAGGGTCCTCGACCACCACGGCCCCCGGCACCGCTCCGTGGCAGAGCACCCAGTGCGGCACGTCGAACCCCTGCATGGTGGCCGACGAGAGCAGCAGGAGGACCTGAGCGCCCCCGGTCACGGCCGCGCGCAGCTCGTCCGGGGACAGGCGGCGGGGGTCGACCGGGAGTCCGGCCCGGGCCGCGTCCGCCCGGGAACGGCGCTGGAGGACGGCGCGCCACTCCCGCTCGTCCCCGGAGTAGGAGTCGAGCAGCACGGGCTCGTCGGTGTCCAGGCGCACCGTGACGGCCGCGTCCGGCCACGCGCGGTGCACGGCCAGGCCCAGACCCACGGGTTCGCAGGCGGGGAAGTTGGTGGCGTCGCGCCACAGGGCCAACTCCTCCGCGCGGTCCAGGGACCCGGCGGGCACCGCCCCGGCCCGGACACCGGCGGTGAGCGCGGTGACGGCACCACAGGTGAAGTGGGTGGTCTGCCGGTAGTACGGGGGCTCGACCACCTCGGCGTCCGCCAGCCAGCGCACGTGCCCGGCGGGTGGCTGGCCGGGGTCGTCCACCTGACCGCGCGGGGCGTCCAGCGCGGTGAAACCGAGGTCCTCCGCCTGCTCGGGGTTCACGGTCCAGCCCTCCCACTTGACCTGGGAGAGCCCTCGCTCGCGCGCGAACGCGACGACCGCCCGGACCGTGCGGGGCCCGTCCCCGACGACGTCGACGATCTTCGCGTACGCCGCGCCGGGCCGGGACGTCACCAGGGCGGCCCCGGCCCAGGCGCCCGGTGCCGCTCCGGTGACGGCCACGACCACGGGGAGTGGGTCGAGCGGTCGGGAGCCGCCCAGCGTTCACGCACCTGAGCGGGGAGGATCGGAGGCAGCTCCGGGGGCGGCGCGGCGGGCTCGAACGGGACGATGACACGGTCCTCGGACGGGACCTCGTGGGAGTGCATACGGTGCTCCGGGTGTTCACGGGGGTGGACGGCACGGGTGCGGCGCCGTCGCCGTTCATGCGCGCGAGCGGCGCAGGATCCAGATCAGGTAGGGGCCGCCGACCAGGGCGATCATGAGCCCGGCCGGGACCTGTGCGGGCGCGATCAGGGTGCGGCCCAGGGTGTCGGCGACGCACACGAGGAGCCCGCCGGAGAGCATCGCGACCGGAACGCTGCGGGCGTGCCTGGCCCCGACCAGGGAACGGGCCAGGTGGGGCGCCACCAGACCGACGAAGCCGACCACCCCCACCGCGACCACGCTGACGGCGGCCAGGACGGCGGCGAGCGCCAGCAGCGCCAACCGGGTCCGGCCCACCCGCATACCCAGGATGCGCGGGGTGTCCTCGTCCACGGCCAGCAGGTCCAGGTGGCGGCTCAGCCCGAGGACCAGGGGTGTCGCCACGAGGAGGACCACGGCGACGGGCAGCACGTCGGGCAGGGTCCGGCCGTAGGTCGTCCCGGACAGCCACGTGAAGATCCGCGGCGTCTGCCAGGGGTCGGCGCGCAGCAGGAGGAACGTGGTGACCGCGGTCAGGCTGTACCCGCACCCGATGCCGACCAGGACGAAGCGGTCCGGGCGCAGTCCACCTCGCCAGGCCAGGGCACAGATCAGCGCGAAGGTGGCCAGGCCCGTGAGCACGGCCATGGTGGTCAGGGATCCGACCCCTCCCGCAGGGTGGGTGGTCACGACGATCACCGCGCCCAGGCCCGCGCCGGCCGTGATGCCCAGCAGTCCCGGCTCCGCGAGGGGTTGCGCACGGTGCCCTGGACGACGCTCCCGGCCAGGGCGAGCGCCGCTCCGGCGAGAAGGGCGGCGGCGACACGGGGAACGCGATCGTCGAGGGCCCGTGCGACCAGTTCCGGGGCGGCCCCCTGGAACCAGAGCAGGAGGTCCCCGGTCCGCAGCCACAGGCTGCCAGCGAGGACCCCGACCAGCGCCGACACGACCAGCAGCACGGCGGTCACGAGCAGGACGCCGAGGAACCTCCGGGGGAGCGCGGACCGGATCCCGTGCCCGGAGGGCGGCGGAGCGGACCCGCGTCACGCAGACGCAGCGCCAGCACGACGATGAGGAGGCCGCCCAGCAGCGCCGTGGGCACCCCCGTGGGGATGGACGCGGCTCCTTCGGCGCCCAGGAGGGCGCGCAGGGACGCGTCCGCGAGCAGGATCAGGACGGCGCCGAGCAGCCCGGAGACGGCCACCAGGAACAGGTGCCGGTGCAGGGCGGGGACGCGGGCGGCGATCAGCCGCGCCAGCACGGGGGCGCCCAGCCCGATGAACGCGATCGGTCCGGCGAGCGTCACCGACACCCCGGTGAGGACCACGGCGCAGAGCACCGCCGTGATCCGGGTGGAGCGCACCGGGACGCCGAGCGAGGACGCGGTGTCCTCGCCCAGGCCGAGCACGTCCAGGCGGCGGCTCAGCAGGAGCGCCACCACCAGCACCGCGACGATCAGCGGCAGCGCGCGCAGCGACGCGTCGATGTTGAGCTGGGCGAGGGATCCGCTGCCCCACGCGAAGAGCCCGGTGGTGTTGTCCTTGAACAGGATCAGCAGCATGCCGGTGGCCGCGTCCAGGGCCATCGCCAGCGCCGAACCGGCCAGCACCAGCCGCGTGGTGGCGGTCCCCCCGGCGCTTCCGGCGAGCGCCAGCACGAGCGCGGCGGCCAGCAGACCGCCGCCGAAGGCCACCAGCCCCGAGGCCCAGAGCGGGACGGCGAGACCGAACGCGGCGACCAGGGTGAGCGAGAAGTAGGAACCCGCCGTGACGGCGAGCGTGTCGGGGAGGCGAGCGGGTTGCGTGTGACGGACTGGAGGAGCGCCCCGGCCACGCCCAGGGCGAAGCCCACGGCCACTCCGGCGAGGAGGCGGGGGAGCCGCGAGCCCTCCAGCACGTGGCCGACCGGCACCCCGCTGACCTCCTCCCGGTCACCCGCGAGGAACCGGACGAGGTCCCACCAGCCCACGCCGGACGTGCCCTGCGTGAGGTGCCACAGGCCCAGCGCGCAGATCGCGGTGGCCAGGACCGCGACCACCGCCGCCCCCGCGGCCGCACCGCGTGGGCCGGTTGCCGCGCCACGGGGGCCGGGGCCCGGCCGTGCGACCGGCCGGACCCCGGGGAACGCGGGTCGCTCATTCCTGGGTGAGGGAGTCGACGAAGGCGTCGATCGCCTGCGCGGTGGAACGCGGGCCGCCCGCGCCCCAGACGCGCGGCGGGAAGGCGTGCGCCCGCTCCTCCTGCACGGCCGGGAGCGAGGTCCAGATCGGGTTCTTCTCCAGCTCCTCCACGTAGCCGCCGACACCCTCGTCGTTGGCGTAGAAGAGGTTGGCCTCGCCCACGGCGGTCAGGCCCTCGACGTCGGTCTGCGCGAGCCCGTAGGAGGGGTCGACGCCGCCGTCACCGTAGGCGTCGTTGATGTCGTCGGTCCAGGCGGAGGTCATCCCGAGCTCCTCGCCGAGCGCCGTGAACAGGGCGCCCTGACCGTAGGGGCGGATGGTGAGGTTGCCGCCCTGGAGCCAACCGTCGAAGAAGAGGAAGTCGGTGGTGGGCAGGTCGACGTCGGCCACCTGCTCGCGGGCCCCGGTCAGGTGGTCCTCGAACTCCCGCACCACCTGGTCGGCGCGTTCGGTGCGCCCGGTCGCGGCACCGATCTGCTCGAAGACGTCGAGCATGTTGCCGACGGGGTCGGCCGGGTCGGCGCCCCGGGTGACGAGGACGGGCACGCCGCGCTCCTCCAGCCGGGCGATGATCTCGTCGTCGGGTCCGGCGGCCTCCACGATGACCAGGTCGGGGTCCTGCGCGTAGAGGGTGTCGAGGTCGGGCTCCTCGCGGTTGCCGACGTCCGTCACGCCCTCGGGCAGTTCCTCCGCGCTCACCCAGGTGCGGTAGCCCTCGGGGTCCGCGACGGCCACCGGGGTGACGCACAGCGTGAGGGCGTCCTCGACCTGCTGCCACTCCAGGACCGCGATGCGTGCGGCGGGCTGGTCGAGTTCCACCTCGCGGCCGACCCCGTCGGTGAGCGTCACCGGGTCGGTCGAGGTGGAGGTGGTGTCCGCGGCGCAGTCCTCCGAAGGGGGTGCGGCGACAGCCTCGGGCTCGGTCTCGTCGACACTCGTGGTGCCGCACCCCGACGCGATCAGGGCGACGGCCACGGCGGTGAGGGTCGCGAGTCTGCGGGCACTGGTCATGGTGGGTTCTCTCTGCTCTGTACTGCTCTGGGGACTTCGGGGCGGGGGGCGGGGGCGAGGATCAGGGGGCGCGGTGTCCGGAGGAGGGGCTACCGGTGGGCCGGGTGGCGCCCCACGGGGTCCATGCGGAGCCGACCGGTGGCCGGGTCCGCCGTGACCTCGATCCGGATGCCGTACACCGCGCTGAGGTTGTCTGTGGTGAGCACCTCGGACGGCGGTCCGTCGGCGTGCGCCCGACCGGAGCTCAACAGCAGCACCCGGTCCGCGACGCGCGCGGCGTGGTCCAGGTCGTGCAGCACGACCCCCACCGCGACTCCGTGGTCCTCGACCAGGTCGCGGATCAGGTCGAGGGTCTCGACCTGGTACCGCAGGTCCAGGTGGTTGGTGGGTTCGTCCAGCAGGACCACGCCGGTGTCCTGGGACAGACAGGCGGCCAGCCAGACGCGCTGCATCTCCCCGCCGGACAGCCGTCCGGCGGCGCGGTCGGCCATGTCCCGCACCCCGGTGACGCGCATCGCGCGCTCGATCGCCTCCCGGTCCTCGGCGGTCGGTCCCGCGAACCCGCGCCGGTGGGGGTGTCGGCCGAAGGCGACGACCTCGCCCACGGTCAGCCCCTCCGGAGTGGGCCGGGACTGGGCGAACAGCGTGACCTCACGGGCGAACCGGCGTGCGCTGAGCAGGGACACCGGGCGGTCCGGCGAACCGTCGCGGCCACCGAGCGTCACCTCGCCGCCGTCGACCCGGTGGAGCCGCGCGAGGGCGCGCAGGAGGGTGGACTTGCCGCTGCCGTTCGGTCCCACCAGGGCGGTGACCCGTCCGGCCGTCATCGTCAGCGAGGCTCCGTGGACGACGGTGGTCCCGCCGTGGCTGAGGACGAGCCGGTCCCCGTGCAGGGAGCTCACGGGCGGCGCGGCGCTCGGCGCGCCACCCGCCCGTGGGGTGCGACGGAGCCGCCGTGAGCAGGGGTGACACCAGGGGAAGTTAGGTTAGCCTTCACTCACTCAGAATAAGTTCGGCGGCGTCCTGGCTGCAATCAGGACTTCCGGACAACCGATACGGAGAACCGGTCAGCGCCCGCGCGGGCCACCCGTGAACGCGCCCGGCGTCGTGCCCATCACGCGTCGGAAAGCGTCGATGAACGTGCTGGTCTGGGCGTATCCGAGGAGTTCGGACACCTCCTGGACCTCGTGCCCCTCACCGAGCAGCGCCAGGGCGCGGTGGACGCGCAGTGACTGTCGCCACTGCGCGAAGGACAGCCCCGTGGACGCCCGGAACACACGACTGATCGTGCGCGGACTGGTGTCCAGGTCCCGGGCCCACTCCTCCAGGGAGCGGTCGTCGGAGGGGTCCTCCATCAGCGCCTCCGCGATGGTGTCCGCCCTGGTGTCGCCGGGCAGTCGCAGCGCCAGTCGTGGGGCGGTCGGCTCCAGGAGGTCGAACACCACCGCCTCCGCGCGCGCCCGTGCCCCGGCGTCGATGTCCGTACGGGCCAGGTGGATCAGCAGCGACTCAAGGGCGGGGGTCATCGTCACGGCCGTCGGTTCCCCGAACGCCAGCGGCGTGCGGTCCGGGGCGAAGAAGGCGTTGTGCAGCCCGGCCCCGGCCGTCAGCCGCCCCGCGTGCACCTCGCCCTCGGGGACCCACAGCCCGCATCCCGCCGAGACCGTGAAGAGGCGGTCGCCCACTCGGGCGGTCAGCGCCCCGTGGCTCACCCACACCAGCTCGTGCGCGGGGTGCGCGTGCGGCTCCCACTCGGTGGGTCCTCCCGGCGGGTGGGACTCCGAGACGATGACGAAGGGGGAGTCCGTGCCCTCGGGCAGCGCGGAGGCGCGGCGCAGGCGGGTCCTGGGCTCGCGCCGCCAGGCGCCCAGGCCGGCGCCCTCGAAGTCCACCGCGATCTCGGCCGCAGTCACTGGCGTTCCACCCCCGACTCCCGGAAGCCATCGCCGACGCCCCGTGCCGACACCTCAAAATAGCTGAATTCGCCCAGGTCATCACTTGGGGGTGGTTCTCGCTCCGGGGGCGGCGTGCCCGGGTCAGGCCGTGGTGGTGCCCCGCTCGGCGGGACGACGCACGCGCACCACCTGGGCGAGCAGGGCCAGCACGGGCAGTTCCAGCAAGGGACCGACCACGAGAGCGACCGCGATCAGCGGTCGGTCGGGGAACGCGGCGACCGCGATCGCCAACGCGATGGGGGAGTTGCGGGCGGTGGTGACCATGGTGAGGGTCACCCTCTGGTCGGCGGGCAGCCGCCACATCCGGGACAGGCCGACCGCGACCAGCGGCAGGACCACGAAGAAGACCGCCAGGGGCACCAGCAGGGCCGCCAGGTCACCGAGGTGTTCCAGCACCGTACGCGCCTGCCAGGCGAACATCGCGAACACGGCCGTGTACAGCAGCGGGAGCACCAGGCGCCCGGCCGGTCCGGTCACGTGGCGCTCGCGCCAGTCCGCGTCCCCGAACCGGGCCGAGGCCCACCGCACCAGCATCGCCACGGCCAACGGCACCACCAGGACGAGCAGGACCGCCTCCGCGAGGGTGCCCGCGTCGACCATGAGGGCGGGCCCGCCCAGCAACAGCACGTACACCGGCAGCAGAGCCAGCTGGAGGACCAGGTTGACCGGCAGCAGCGCGGCGGCGATCCCGGTGTGCCCCCGTGCCATGGCGGTGAAGACCAGGTACCAGTCCGTGCAGGGGGTGACCAGCAGCAACAGCAGGCCGACGCGCAGGTCCGGCTGACCACCGAGCAGGCCCGCACCCAGGGCCCAGGCCAGCGCCGGTGTGAACACGAAGTTCAGGACCAGGCTCAGCACCACCAGTGTCCGGGCGCGGCGGACCTCACCCACGTGGGCGGCGTCCATCTGGACGAACACCGCCGCGAGCATCACGAGCAGGGCGGGCAGCACCACGTGTTCGGCCGCCGGGCCGATCGGCAGCGACAGGCCCGCCGCCAGGCCGGTCGCGGCGGCCAGCGCCACGAACAGGCTCTGGAGTCGTTCGGCGGTCGACAACGGTCGTTCTCCTCGGAACGGCGTACGGCTCAGGGGGCCGCGGTCCCGTTCACTGTACGGCGGTCAGGAAGTCCAGGAGGGCCCGGTTGACCTCGTCGGGCCGCTCCTGCTGGGTCCAGTGGCCGCAGCCGGGCAGGGTGACGTCCGCGTGCAGCCTCGGCGCGATCCCGGACAGCACCGCGCGGAGTTCGGGGACACCCTCCAGGGTGGTGACCATGTCCCGGTCACCCACCACGTACAGCGCCGGGACCTCGACGCGCAGTCCCTGGAACGCCGCCATCAGGCCCTGGTTGCGGTCGATGTTGCGGTACCAGTCGAGGGGCCCCGTGAAGGCGTCCGGGGCCGCGTGGTCCGCCGCGAACACCTCGACGTCCTCGGCGGTGAGCCAGGCGGGCAGCTCCTCCGGCTCGGGCAGGGTGTCCAACAGACGGGCTCCCTCCGGGACGATCCAGGGACGCGGCTCGTGGGCGCCGGAGGCACCCACGAGGATCCGCCTGACGGTCGCGGCGGGGTCCGCCGACAACTCGGCGTCGGCCCGACCGGGCTCCTGGAAGTAGGCCTGGTAGTAGCCGTCACCGTAGGTGCGTCGGGAGGAGGTGACCGACGGCATCCCCACGGGCGGCACCGGCGGCACGCTCAGCCCCGCCACGGCGCGGACGAGGTCGGGGCGGAGCAGCGCCGTGGTCCAGGCGACCACCGCCCCCAGTCGTGCCCGACCACCACGGCCTCCTCGGCGCCCAGCGCGCCGATCAGGGCGGTGACGTCACCGACCAGGTGGGGAGGCTGTACTCCTCGGTGCTGGGCGCGCGGTCGCTGCGGGCGTAGCCGCGCTGGTCCGGGGCGACCACCCGGTACCCGGCGTCGGCGAGGACGGCGAACTGGTGCCGCCACGAGTACCAGCTCTCGGGGAACCCGTGCAGCAGCAGGACGAGCGGGCCCTCGCCCTGCTCCGCGACGTGCAGGCGGAGGCCGTTCACCTCGACGTGGTGGTGCTGGACGCTCAACGCGACTCCTCTCGTGCCCCGCCGGGGGAGTCCCGGCGGGGAACCGGACCGGAGGGGCCAGCCTAGGGGGATCGGCGACGCCGGGGAGGCCTGCTCAGTGCTCGCGGTTGAACGCCCAGACCGACAGGGGGCGAACACCGCCACCAGCCCCGCGGACCAGACCAGCGTGAGGGTGACCGCGTCACCCGCCGGGGTGCCGGTGAGCAGGGCGCGGACGGCGTCCATGGCGTGGGTGACCGGGTTGGTCTCGGCCCACGAGCGCAGCCAGCCGGGCAGGGTCTCGACCGGAGCGGCCATGCTGGTGCCCAGCAGCAGCGGCAGGATGGCCACGAAGGTGACGGCCATGACAGCGCCCTCGTCGCGCAGCAGCACGCCCAGGAACACCATCACCCAGCTCAGCCCGACCCCGAAGCCGATGGCCAACGCGCAGGCGGCGAGCGCGGAGCCGGGGTCGGTCTCGACCCGGAACCCCATGAGGTGGCCGATCACGAACAGGACCACCACCGTGATCACGTAGCGGACCAGGTCGGCCAGGACCGATCCGAGCAGAGGGGCGGAGCGTGCGATGGGCAGGCTCCGGAACCGGTCGTAGACCCCCTTCTTCATGTCGATGTTGATGGTCAGCCCCGAGGAGAGCATCCCGGCGATGCCCGCGCCCATGACGAGGACGCCGGGGAAGAGGTACTGGAGGTAGGCGTCGGTGGAGCCGGACACCGACCCACCGAAGAGGTACACGAACAGGACCATGAACAGGGCCGGGGTCATCACGCCGTTCACGAGCGAACCCGGGTTGCGCAGGGACTTGGCCAGCCCGCGCTGGGCGAGGACGAGGCCGTGCCGGACGAGCGGGGCCGGGCGCGGGGCGCCGGTGCGTGGCTCGGTGGTGCTCATGCGGGGTCTCCCTCTCGGTCTCGGTGTCCCGTGGTGCTCCGGTGAGTGCGAGGAACACCTCGTCCAGGCTGGGCAGGTGCAGGGAGAACTCGGTCACCGCCACCTCCCGGTCCCGCAGTTCCAGGGCCATGTCCCAGGCCGAGGTGTCGCCCTCGACCGGCACGGACAGGGTCTGGCGGGTGCGCTCGGGCTCGCGGCCCGTGACCCGGCGCATGACCTCGGCGGCCTCCTCGGTCCGGGCGGGGTCCGTGGTGCGCAGGGACACGGCCTGCCCGCCCACCACGCGCTTGAGCTCGGCTGGCGTGCCGTCCGCGATCACGCGGCCCCGGTCGATCACCGCGATGGTGTCGGCGAGGGCGTCGGCCTCCTCCAGGTACTGCGTGGTGAGCAGCACGGTGGTGCCCTCGGCGGTGAGTTCGCGGACCATCCGCCACAGGTCCTCGCGTCGTCCGGGGTCGAGTCCCACGGAGGGCTCGTCGAGGAAGACCACGCTGGGCCTCCCCACGAGGCTGGCCGCGAGGTCCAGGCGGCGCCGCATGCCTCCGGAGTAGGTGGAGAGAGGGCGCCGGGCCGCGTCGGTGAGCCCGAACCGGGCCAGGAGGTGGTCGGCGCGGGCCCGCGCCTCCCCCGGCGCAGGTCCAGGAGCTGGCCGAGGAGCACCAGGTTGGCCCGTCCGGTGAGTTCGTCGTCGACCATCGAGTCCTGTCCGGTCAGGCCGATCAGCCGGCGTGCCCGAGGGGCCTCGCGCACCACGTCGTGGCCGCCGACCGAGGCGGTGCCCTCGTCGGGGCGGGCGAGGGTGGCCAGGACGCGGACGGCCGTCGTCTTCCCGGCGCCGTTGGGTCCCAGGACGGCGAGGACCGACCCGGGACGGGCGGCCAGGTCGACCCCGCTCAACGCGGTCGTCCGGCCGAACCGTTTGACCAGGCCCCGGGCCTGGAACGCGTACTCAGTCATGGTGCACTCCACCCTCCAACGGGTTCAAATGATGTGAGTATTCGAATGATGACAGTATCTGAGTGTCTCCGGTATCTCAACGTAGGATGGGGGGACCGAGACGAGGAGGAAGATGGTCCGGCTCAGCAGGGCACAGCAGCAGGAACGCAACCGGGCGCGGGTGCTCACGGCGGCACGTGAGGAGTTCACCGAACGCGGCTTCCGCGACGCCAGGATCGACCGCATCGCGGACCGCGCCGACCTCACCCGGGGCGCCGTCTACTCCAACTTCCCGGGCAAACGCGCCCTGTACTTCGCCGTGCTGGCCGAGGCGGCCGAGCGCGAGCCCCTGACCGGGGCGGCCGACTCCGTCGACGGCGCGGTCCGGGCCCTGGGCGCCTTCGCCCGCGCGTGGGTGGCCCGTCTGCCCCTCACCGGCACCGACGAACGGATCGGTGCCGAACTCATGGCCGAGGTGTCCGCTGACCCCCGGGTGAGCCGGGTCTTCGCCCAGCTCACGGCGGTCCAGGCGATCCTGCTCGGGCGCGCGCTGGAGAGCCTCGACACCGCGCCCGACCCCGGTCTGCGGCGGGTCCGGGTCGCGGAGGGCGTCCTGACCACCCTGCACGGTGCCGGGCAGCTGGCCGCCGCCGCGCCCGGGTTCACCGACCCCTTCACGGTCATCCGCTCCTGCGAACGCCTGGCCGGTGTGGACCTGGACGACGCCTGGCCGCTTCCGCACATCGCCCACGTCCCGCACGCCCGTCCCGTGGGCGAACCCTGGTCCGCGCCGACCGCGCTCGACTCCCTGCGCGGTGAGCGGATCGCGGTCGGGGACGGCGTCGTGGCGGTGCTGGGGCTGCACCGGCTGGAGGCCGTGGAGGAGGGCCTGCGCGCCGTCCCGGAGGGGTGCCGGTGACGCTCGTGCCCGTCACCGCCGAGCCCGCCGAACTCCTCCCGCTGGTCCGTCTGGCCGTGGCCGAACTCCGTGCCTGCCTGTCCCCCTCCTTTCCCGCCGTCGCGTGGGCGCGGCCGAGGATCGTGCTCGACCCGGGGCTGGCCGTGGCCGCCGGTGCCGTCGACCCGCACGACGACACCGAGGTCGCGATCCGTGTGCACGGCGGCCGGATCGTGGCACGCTCCGAGGAGCGCGGCGCGGCCCACGCCGTGGGAGCCTTCGTTCCGCCCGGGGGTTCCAGGAGCGTCTGGAACGGGGCCCGGGCCACCCGCTGAGCCGGGGCGGGACGGTGCACCCCGCGTGCGCGCCAGCGTTCGGCGGTGTCGGGCGGGAAGCCCGCGTCGATCCCTTCGCGCGCCTCGTTCACGGTGAAGCCGTGTGCCGCCCAGGCGCGCGGATCCCGGGGTCGGGCGCGGGGTCGTCGAAGGTGAGGGTCATGGGTCCTCCCCGAATGGTGGGCGGGGTCGCGGACGTCGCGCACTCCCGTGAAGTCAATCTAGGTTGACCGCTGGAAAAAGTCAATCAAAGTTGACTCCCGGGGGTCGTGTGGCCGAATCCTCCGGTTTGACCTGCTCAGGGACACGCCAGCCGGAGACTGGGTGAGCGGCGCCGCCGGTGCGACACTGGTGGGCGACGCCGGGGACCCCGACCGGCCGCGAACGGCGGGGGTGGGCATGGAAGAGGCACACGACGCGACGGGGGCGCTCGGTCAGAGCGAACTCCTGTTCCAGAACCTCGTCCGATCCGTGCACACCAGCGGCCCCGTCGAGGTCCTGGAGGCCGCCGACCGCTACGGGGCGGCGATCGGACTCGGCAAGATCACCGTTCACCTCGTGGACCTGCAACAACGTCTGCTGGTCCCGCTCACCGGCGGGCCCATCCTCGACGTCGAGTCCACCATCGCCGGAGAGGCCTACCGGTCGGACACCCTGCGGCTGGTCGAGGGCGGCGCCGACGCGCTCAGCCTCTGGCTTCCGCTCAAGGACGGTGCCGACCGCATCGGGGTCGTGCACATCCGCACCCCCGCCATCGACGAACCCAGGCTCCGCCGCTGCCAGACCCTCGCCGCGCTGCTGGCCCTGGTCATCACGTCCAAGCGCGCCTACAGCGACACCTACGTCCGCCGCACCCGCGCCCGCGACGTGCAGCTACGCACCGAGATGCTGCGCGCCTTCCTCCCGCCCCGCACCCTCGGCACCCGGCGCGGGGTCTCCACGGCCGTTCTCGAACCCGCCTACGAACTGGGCGGCGACGCCTTCGACCACTCCCTCACCCGGGACACCCTGCACGCCGTCATCCTGGACGCCATGGGGCACGACCTCGCCTCCGGCCTGACCGCGTCGGTCGCCATGGCCGGGGCCCGGAGCGCCCGCCGCAACGGGGCCGATCTCGCGGAACTCACCGAGAACGTGGAACGCGCCCTGGTCACCTGGCTTCCGGAACGCTTCTGCACGGCCATCTTCGCCACCCTGGACCTGTCCACCGGCGTGTTCTCCTGGGCCAACTGCGCCCACCCCGCGCCCCTGCTCATCCGACGCCAACGCCTGGTGGAGGCCGCCCTGGAGCGCACCCCCGAACTCCCGCTCGGCCTGGACGGGGTGGTCGCCGACACCACCCCGCGCGCCGTCCACCGGGTCACCCTGGAACCCGGTGACCAGGTGCTGCTCTACACGGACGGTGTCACGGAGGCGCACGACAGCGAGGGAAGGATGTTCGGGCTGGAGCGCTTCGCCGACTTCGTCATCCGTGCCGCGTCCGCCGACGAGCCCGCCCCCGAGACTCTGCGGCGCCTGATCCACGACATCCACGAACACCAGCGCGGCACCTTCACCGACGACGCCACCATCATGCTGCTGGAGTGGACCCCCGGGGTGCGGTCCGGGGCCACCTCTGACCCCGGACCCGGACTACCAGAGGGCGAGGACCCTGCTGGGACCGCCGGAGGCGTCCAGCCCGGGCAGCACGCCCACCGTGATCATCGCCCCGCTCGGCGGCAGCTGCTCCAGGCCGGTCAGGGACTCCAGCCCCCAGCGGTCGGCGCGCCCCACCACCTCGTGGGCGGCGAAGTCCGTGGAGCAGCCGGGGTCCGTGCTCAGCGTGTCCACCCCGGTTCCGGCGATGGCCCGCTGGGAGAACAGGAAGTCGCAGGCCTCGGGGAGAACCCGGGGAAGTGCCAGGAGCCGTCCTCCGCGACACCGCGGACCCGGTCGTCCCCCTCGGCCCAGCGCGAGCTCCACCCCGAGCACATCAGGACCGCCGCCCCGGCGGGGACGCGTCCGTGGACGCGCTCGAAGGCGTGGACGTCGTCCACGGTCACCGTCGTGTCCGGGTCCTCGGCGGCCCGGGCCCGGATGTCGATCACGGCGGCCGGGGCGACCAGTTCGGACGGATCGATGTCCGGAACGAGACGGCCCCCGCCGATCACGTGGCCGGGCGCGTCCAGGTGCGTGCCGGTGTGCTCGGTCATGCTCCACCGTTGGAGGTAGAGCCCGAACTCCCCTGGGGCGGCGGATGGGACGACCGTCTCCCGCGCCGGCTTCTCCTCGTCCCAGGACGGCATGGTGGGGGAGATGGTGTGGCTGAGGTCGACGACCCGGCGGAAGCCCTTCGGCCAGGGACGCGGGGAGAGTGGAGGGATCGGTGGCCCGGCGGGCGCGGTGTGCTCCGTTCGGGCCCTCACGGTCTCACCGGTTCCGTGCAAGCACATGGCGTCCCCTTCGTCGTGCGAACCCCCGGAGACGTACCCCGGGGAGGTGTCGGGTCCACCCTGTCAGGGGCGGGACGGTGAGACCAGCGAGGAACCGCTCCGATCAGGGACGCGGGCGCGACGGGGGCGACCGGCTCGCGGATCGGTCCGACCCACTCAGTGGTGTGACGGGGGAACCGCGGTGAGGTTCCGCACCGGCCGCAGGAAGAGCAGGACCAGTCCCACGGCGAGCGTCGCCACCCCGCCGACCAGCAGCACGGTCCGCGCCCCGAACAGACCGGCGGCCGGACCGGCCAGGGCCTGACCCACCGGCAGCATGGCCAACGACCCGGCCACCTCGTAGGCGTGGATGCGGCCCAGTACCGGCCCCGGAACCTGTGTCTGCACGCTGGTCATCCACATCACGCCCCAGAACCCCACGGCGGCGCCGCTCACCGCCGCGCCCAGCGCCAGCCACGGAACCCCCAACCCCAGACCGACGGCCATCGAGTACGCGCCCGCCCCGAACAGCGCGACCGCCCCCGCGCGCAGGGGAAACGCGGCCGCACCCGCATGGCGAGCACACCGCCCAGAGCGGTGCCGCCGCCCAGCGCGGAACTCACCAGCCCGAACGCCTGGGCGCCGTGGCCGAGGATGATCTCCGTCGAGGTCAGGGGAATCTTCGGCCCCCACATGGTCACCATCAGCACCATCCACAGCAGGATCACCGACCACATCCAGGTCCGCGACCGGAACTCGCTCCAGCCCTCCACGAGGTCCGCGACGTACCCCGGCCCCTCGCCGCGCCGACGGGTCGGCTCGGGGAGCCGGATCAGCGCGAGCAGCAGCGCCCCCACCGCGTAGGTCGCCGCGTGCACGACGAAGACCCCGGCCGCCGAGAACACGGCGACCAGCAGCCCCGCCACAGCCGGGCCGATCAGCGTCGCCAGCGCTTCCGCCGTGCGTATGGCCCCGTTGGCACCCTGCACGTCCCGGGCCACCCTCGGCACCACCGAGGCCACCCCCGGCTGGAACGCCCCGGCCGCGATCCCGTTGACCGCGCCGATCACACAGATCTGCCACAGCACCACGTGCCCCGTCAGGAACAGCACGGCCGCCGTTCCCTGGGTGACCACGCGCACCAGGTCGGCGGCGACCATCATGCGCCGGGCGCCCCACCGGTCCGAGAGCACCCCGCCGAAGACGACGGAACCCACGAAGAAGGCGGAGAACGCGGCCATCGCCAGCCCGACACCGCCCGCACCCATCCCGTGCGCGAGCAGTCCGGCCGCCAGGGCGACAGGGAGCATCCCGTCCCCGGTCCTGGCCACGGCGCGCGCGGCGAAGAAGAGGGCGAAGTCCCGGGACCACAGCCGGGGCCGGGGCCGGGGCGCGGCGTGCGGTTCCGGCCTCCTCGGTGTCCGGTCGAGTTCGTCCGTCGGTCCACCGTGCTCCATGGGGCACCCCTCCGTCACCCCCGCGCCGGTCGTGAGGGCCCGTGCACACTACCGGTCCAGACCAGTTCCCTCCAGAGGCTTCCTGCCCTGGAAACCGGCTGCCCGAAGGCGCCGCGATTCCCCTCCACAACGGGGGCCCGGAACGATTGAATGGTGAGCCGACCACGAGCCGAGAAGGAACACATGCCCGAATCCAGCGCCGACTGGTGGAAGTCCAGCGTCGTCTACCAGATCTATCCGAGCAGCTTCAGCGACAGTGACGGCGACGGCGTCGGAGACCTGCCCGGGATCATCGGGAAGCTCGACTACCTGAAGCTGCTCGGTGTGGACGTGGTGTGGCTGTCGCCCGTCTACCCCTCGCCGTGGGACGACAACGGCTACGACATCAGCGACCACACCGCCATCGACCCCCGGTTCGGCACCCTTGAGGACTGGGACCGCCTCCGGGACGGGCTGCACGAGCGCGGCATGCGCCTGGTGATGGACCTGGTCGTCAACCACACCAGCGACCGGCACCCCTGGTTCACCGCCTCCCGCGAGGGCGACCCGGACCGGCGCGACTTCTACGTCTGGCGGCCCGGCCGCGACGGCGGCCCGCCCAACAACTGGGGTTCGGTCTTCTCCGGTCCCGCCTGGACCTACGACGAGGGGCGCGGCGAGTACTACCTCCACCTGTTCAGCCCGTCGCAACCCGACCTGGACTGGGAGAACCCGAAGGTGCGCGCGGCCGTGCACGAGATCGCCCTGTGGTGGCTGGCCCGGGGCGCGGACGGGTTCCGGATGGACGTCATCAACTTCGTGTCCAAGAACCCCAAGCTCCCCGACGGGCCACGGACCGGCGACTACGGGGACTTCGCCGAACACGCGATCAACGGGCCGCGCATGCACGAGTTCCTGCACGAGATGCACGAGACCGTCTTCGCCGGACGCGACGTGCTCACCGTGGGGGAGATGCCCGGGGTGAGCGTGGAGCAGGCGCGCATCCACACCAATCCGGTCAACCGCGAGCTGGACATGGTGTTCCAGTTCGAGCACGTGGACCTGGACCACGGCCCCGGCGGCAAGTTCGATCCCCGCCCGCTGGACCTGGTCCGGCTGAAGGCCTCGCTCAACCGCTGGCAGACCGGGCTCAACGACCGGGGTTGGAACAGTCTGTACTGGAACAACCACGACCAGCCGCGCGTGGTCTCGCGGTTCGGTGACGACGGCCGGTACCGGGTGGAGTCGGCGACCGCGATCGCCACCACCCTGCACATGATGCAGGGCACTCCGTACGTCTACCAGGGCGAGGAACTGGGCATGACCAACGCCCACCTGGACGACATCGCGGACTACCGGGACCTGGAGACCCTCAACTACCACCGGACCATGGTGGAGAGCGGCCGGGTGGACGCCGCGACCGCCATGGCCGGGATCGCCCGGATGAGCCGGGACAACGCGCGCACCCCCATGCAGTGGACCGCAGGGGAGAACGCCGGGTTCACCACCGGGACACCCTGGATCGGAGTCAACCCCAACCACACGCGGATCAACGCCGAGGCCGCCGTCGCGGACCAGGGGTCGGTCTTCCACCACTACCGGCGTCTGATCGCGCTCCGCAAGAAGCACCAGGTCATCGCGCACGGACGCTTCGCTCCACTGCTGGAGGAGGACCCGCGGGTCTACGCCTACACGCGGGCGTACAACGGTCAGGTGCTGTTGGTGCTGGCCAACTGGAGCGACCACACGGTGAAAGTGGATCTGCCCGAGGACGTGGCGGGCCCCGACTCCACACTGTTGATCGGCAACCTCCCCGACCCCGGCCCGGCTCCGGCCCCGCTGCGTCCCTGGGAGGCCCGCGTCCACCTGTTCCACTGATCCTCCCGACCGGGCCCTGCTCCCGCGTCCGATCCGTGAGTACTGTGTGGGTCAGCCGATCGAGCGGGAGTGGGGCCTTCATGAGAGTCGTCATCGTCGGAGCCGGTGTGGGAGGGCTCGCCCTGGCCCGGGGACTCGTCGGGAGGGGTCACGGGGTCGAGGTCCACGAGCGCGCGCCCGAACCGCGCCCCGGCCGCGCCGGAGTCGGCCTCTACTCCAACGGGACCGCCGCCCTGCGTGCCCTGGGGGTGGAGGTCGGGGGCATCGGGCGGCGTCTCGACGGCCTGGAGAACCGCGACCCGTCCGGGCGGACGCGTTACACGCTCGACGTGGACGCGGTGGGCGACCACTACGGGTCCGAGTCCCGTACCGTGCCCCGGCGCGCGCTCCTCGACCTCCTCGCCGACGGGCTGCCCGAGGGCACCGTGCGGTACGGGCGCGTGTGCACCCGGGTGCGGGTCAACACCGACGGCACCGTGAGCGCGCTCTTCGGGGACGGTTCCAGCGCCACCGGTGACGTGGTCGTCGGCGCGGACGGTGTGCGCTCCGCCGCACGCCGCGACCTGTGGGAGGGCGATCCGGCCCGCCCGACGGGCTGGGCCAGTTGGCAGGGGCTGACCCGGGTGCCCGCGGACCTGGCGTCGGGCACGCTCGCGGCCGTGGTCCAGGGGCGTCAGGGTGTGTGCGGGATGATGCCCGCCGGAGACGGCCTCGTGCAGTGGTGGTTCGACGTGCGCTGGCGGCCGGACATCCCCACGCCGACCTCCCCGGCGAGTGTGCTGCGGCGGCTGTTCGAGGGCTGGACCGACCCCGACGTGCGCGCGGTCCTGGAGCACCTGCGCGACGAGGACCTCGCGTTCTCCGAGCACGTGCGCCACCGGGTGCGCCGGGTCTGGGGTGAGGGCGGGGCGACGCTGCTGGGCGACGCCGCGCACGCCTTCGCGTCCTCCACCGCGCAGGGGGCGAACCAGGCCCTGGAGGACGCGTGGGCGCTGACCCTGGCCCTGTCCGACGAGGGCGCCGAGGCCGATCCCGCCGCCGCGCTGCGCCGGTACGAGGGGGTGCGGCGGGGGCCGGTGCAGCTGGCGTCGCTGGCCTCGGGCGCGGAGGCGATCACGCGGTTCTCCCCGCCCCGGTTCCTGGGCCGTGAACGGCTCGGTTCCCTGGCCACCCGCCAGTTCATCGGGTACCTGGGCGGGGTGAGCAACGTCCTCACCGACCGCCGCCCCTGACCTCACGGACAACACCCATAGCTCGCACCTCTCCAGCCGCTCGGTTCACGGAATCGGGCGGCTTTCTCCGTTGCCGCGATGGCGGCGGTCTTCTTGGGCGTGTTCCCGCGACCGGCAGACCGATGTGTCCCTCCGCGAGAGGAGGTTTCTGCGGTGACTCCGTTGGACTCCCCTCCGCCTGGATCGAGCGCCCGATAACGGACGGAGTCCCACCGGACTCGCAGGGTGGGGGAGGCTCCGTGTTCAGATTTTTTGAAATCGCATCAAGTGAGGTTAGACTAACCTTGCTTGATGTCGGGGTTCTCCCGTTTTGTTGGCTTCTTCGCGCTGCCCTCCCCTGGGCCTCCCCTGCGCGTATCCGGCCCGCCCAGAGCGACGCGGCCGCTCCCCGTGACGAAGAAAGCAGTGAGCATGAACTCCACCCTGCGCCGCGTCGGCGGCATCGCCCTCACCTCGGCCCTCGCCCTCGGCCTCGCCTCCTGCGGGACGGACGGTGAGGACACCTCCCCGGGCGGCGACGCGGACGGGACCTTCCCCGTCACCATCGAGAGCGCCCTCGGCACCGCCGAGATCCCCGAACGCCCCGAACGCGTCGTCACCCTCGGCCAGGGCTCCGCCGAGACCGCCATCGCCCTGGGCACCGTGCCGGTCGGCATCGAGAGCTACGAGTGGGGCAGCGACGACACCGGGTACCTGCCCTGGATCCACGAGGCCGTCACCGAGTCCGGCGAGGAGCTGCCCGAGCAGTTCGCCGGGGCCGACGACATCGACTTCGAGGCGATCATCGAACTCGCCCCCGACGTCATCCTGGCCCCCTGGTCCGGGGTGACCCAGGAGCAGTACGACATCCTCACGGACATCGCCCCCACGGTCGCCTACCCGGACCTCGCCTGGAGCACCGACTGGGACGAGCAGATCGAGATCATCGGCCGGGCGCTCGGCCAGCCCGAGGAGGCCGACGGCCTCGTCGCGGACATCGAGGGCCGGTTCGAGGAGGCGGCGGCCGAGAACCCCGAGTTCGCCGACCTCACCTTCTCCTACGTCTACACCGACGGGCCCGGCACGCTCGGCGTCTTCCTCCCCGACGAACAGCGCGTCGCCATGGTGCGCGGCCTGGGGCTCCAGGTCGACCCGGTCGTGGACACCTTCCCCGAGACCGAGGGCACCGACTCCGCCCTGGTCGGCCTGGAGAACGCCGACCGGTTCGGTGACAGCGACCTCCTCTTCACCTTCTACACCGACGCCGAGACGCGGGCCGAGATCGAGTCCCAGGACCTGTACGGCTCCATCCCCGCCATCGAACGCGGCTCCGTGGTCACCAGTGACGACAACTCCTTCGTCACCGCCTCCTCCCTGATCAACCCGCTCACCGTGCCCTGGGTCATCGAACGGTACGTCCCCCTCATCCACGAGGCCGCCCGGACCCTGGACGACTGAGGCGGACCGGCGACGTGATCGTGAAGACATCCGCGGCGCCGCCCCGCACCGGCCCCGTCCGCGCCGCGCTCGTCCTGGTCGCGGCCGGGGCGGTGCTGGTCGGCGCGGTCCTGCTCAGCCTGGTGGCGGGCAGCAGGCCGACCTCGCCGGTCGAGGTGTGGCAGGTGCTCCTCGGAGAGGGCGACCCCCACGTCACCGTGGTGGTCGAGAGCCGCTTCCCGCGCACCCTGCTCGGGATCGTGGCCGGGGCCGCGCTGGCCCTGTCGGGCACCCTCATGCAGGGAGTGACCCGCAACCCGCTGGCCGACCCCGGTCTCCTGGGAGTCAACGCGGGCGCGGCCGCCGCCGTGGTCACCGCCACGGCGCTCCTCGGCCCCGCCTCCACCACCGCCACCGTCTGGTGGGCCCTGCCCGGTGCCCTGCTGGCCGGGCTGGCCGCCCACACGGTGGGCACCCGGGGCGGGGACGGCGGCATGGTCCGTCTCGTCCTGGCCGGGGCGGTGGTCTCGGCGGTGCTCATGGCCTACGTCCAGGCGGTCTCGCTGAACATGCCGGACGTGTTCGACAGCTACCGCTACTGGGTGGTGGGTTCGCTGGCGGGGCGCGGCTACGACGTGGTCCTGGCCGTGCTGCCGGTGGTCGGCGCGGGCACGCTGCTGGCCCTGCTGGTCATGGGCTCGCTCAACGCTCTGGCCCTCGGGGAGGAGGCGGCCGTGGCCACCGGCGCCAACGTGTTCCTGGCGCGCTCCGGAGGGCTGCTCGCGGGCACCGTGCTCGCGGCGGGGGCCACCGCCGCGGTCGGACCGATCGCCTTCGTGGGCCTGGCGGTCCCGCACGTGGTGCGCGGGCTGGTCGGGGTGGACTTCCGCCTCCAGGTGCCCTTCGCCCTGCTGGTCGGCCCCTCCCTGCTGCTGGTCGCCGACGTCGTGGGCCGCACCCTGGTGCGGCCCATGGAACTCATGGTGGGCGTCGTCACCGCCTTCGTGGGCGCGCCGGTGCTGTTGTACGTGGTCCGGAAGTCGAGGACGGGAACGTGAGCCACCAGATCCGATCCGGGGCGGACCGGGCGGGCCCCGGCACGGCGCCTGAACCCGCCACCGCCCCGCGACCCCCTTCCCGGTCCTGCGACTCGGCCGCCACGTCGCGCTGCCGCTGCACCGACGCTCCCTGGCGGTGGGACTCCTGCTGTCGGTGCTCCTGCTCGCGGCGGCCGCCGCCACCCTGAGCCTGGGCCGACTGGGCGTGCCCCTCACCCAGCTGCCCGCCGTCCTGTCCGGCCAGGGGAGGCCACCCACCTGTTCGCCCTCGAACGGCTGCGCGGCCCCCGGCTGTCCGTGGCCGTGGGCACGGGCGTCGCCCTGGGCCTGGCCGGTGCGCTCTTCCAGTCCGTGACCCGCAACCCGCTGGGCAGCCCCGACGTGATCGGGCTGGGCGCGGGGGCCGG
Organism: Nocardiopsis eucommiae; assembly: GCA_018388625.1. Classification (GTDB taxonomy): domain Bacteria; phylum Actinomycetota; class Actinomycetes; order Streptosporangiales; family Streptosporangiaceae; genus Nocardiopsis; species Nocardiopsis eucommiae. The sequence goes on from CP074402.1 coordinate 2,265,242, forward strand.
GGCGGGCGCGGCCCTCGTCGCGCTCGTGTTCCCCGGAATCGTGCCCGTCCCCTTGGGAGCGCTGGCCGGAGCGGCCCTGGCCGTGACGGTCGTGGCCGCCGTGACCGGAACCGGGCTGCGCGACCCGGGGCGGCTGATCGTCGCGGGCATCGGCGTGGCCGCCATGGCCCAGGCCTTCACGCACTTCGTGGTCTCGGTGATGGCCCGCGACAAGGCCAGTGTCCTGGCCGCGTACGTCAACGGCAGCCTCGGGGCCCGCTCCTGGGAGCACTCCACCACGATCTGGCTCACCCTGGCGCTCGCGGTCCCGATGGTCGTGGCCCTGGCCGGTCCCATCACCGTCAACGAGATGGGCGACGAGCTCGCTGACTCCCTCGGGGCCCGGGCCGCCAGCAGCCGCACCGCCGCGGTCGTCCTCTCCGTGGTGCTGTCGGCGGCGGCGGTGAGCGTGGCCGGGCCGATCGCGTTCGTGTCCCTCACTGCTCCGCAGATCGCCCGCAGGCTCAGCGGGGCGCCCGGCCCCAACCTGGCGCTGTCCGGTCTCGTGGGGGCGTTCCTGCTGGTCACGGCCGATCTGGCCGTCCAGCACGCGCCGATCGCCGAGGGACTGCCGGTCGGCGTCCTCACCCTGGCGTTCGGCGGTGTGTACCTGGGCTACCTGCTCATCCGTGAATGGCGAAAGGGAAGACTGTGAGCCGAGAGACCGTCCCGGTCCTGGCCGCCGAGGGCCTCACCCTGGGCTACGGCGCGGACCCGGTCGTGCGCGACCTGGACCTGACCATCGCCCGGGGCGAGTTCACCGTGATCGTCGGCCCCAACGGCTGCGGCAAGTCCACCCTGCTCAAGGCGTTGGGGAGGGTCAACAAGCCGGGCTCCGGGCGGGTGCTGCTGCACGGACGCGACGTGCGTTCACAGCGCCCCAAGGCGGTCGCCCGCCAACTGGCGCTGCTGCCGCAGAGCCCCTCGCACCCGAGGGCATCACCGTCCGCGCCCTCGCGGCGCGCGGACGCTTCCCGCACCACACCCTGCTGCGGCAGTGGAGCCCGGAGGACGAGACCGCCGTGGCGCGGGCCCTGGAGCTGGCCGGGCTCACCGACCTCGCACACGTCCAGGTGGGGTCGCTCTCGGGAGGACAGCGCCAGCGCGCCTGGGTGGCGATGGTCCTGGCCCAGGACAGCGGCACGCTGCTGCTGGACGAGCCCACCACCTACCTCGACATCGCGCACCAGTACGACCTGTTGGAGCTCTTCGCCGACCTGCACCGCGGCGGGCGCACCGTGGTCGCGGTCCTGCACGACCTCGCCCAGGCGGCCCGGTTCGCCACGCGTGTGGTGATGATGGACGGAGGAGCGGTGGTCGCGGACGGCTCCCCGGAGGAGGTCGTCACGGCCGAGCGGGTGGCGTCGGTGTTCGGGCTGGCCTGCGACGTGGTACCGGATCCTCGAACCGGGACGCCGCTGGTGATCCCGCACGAGCGGGCGCCCGCGACCCCTGACCTCAGGTGCCCGGCCGGGGTCTCGGCGTCGTGGCCCCGGGGCCCGGCGGGGTTCGCTCACCCCGGGCGGCCTTGTACTCCTCCCAGCGTTCCAGCAGCACGTCGTGGTAGCCGTCCAGCCAGGTCATGTAGTCGTACATGTTGTGCAGCCGGGCGCGGGAGGACTCACCCAGGTCGGGGAGGCGTTCCAGCGCGGAGGCGGCGAGGTCGCGCTGCTGACGCAGGTAGGAGCGCTCGTTGCGCAGGAACCCGCCCCAGACGTCCTCGTCCATGCTGATCAGCCGGGAACGGCTGTCGGGGGCGTCCACGAGGGTCACGAACCCCAGCTCGCGCAGACGGCGCACCGCCTGGGAGACCGAACCCCGGCTCACCCCGGCGCCCTCGGCGACGGCCTCGGCGCTGACCGCGTCCCGGTCGGCCACCAGCAGGTAGCCCACGATGCGGCCCTCGGCCTTGGGGCGCCCCTGGGACTGCCAGTAGGCGGCGAAGCGCCCGACGAAGTCGTCACGGAACTCCTCCGTCCCGCCCTCCGGCCCCCGCGCCGCACCCGCGTCCCACGCCCGTTCCCCTCGTGCCCCCTGCGTCATGGGGGCCACGATATCGCCCGTGCGGTCGGCCTTCCGCCGGTTTCGGAAGAAGCGCTCAGGGGCGGCGCGCAACGACTCCAGCAGGTGCGCGAGCGCTGACCACACGTCCTCCAGGTCGCGTTCGGTGCCCGTGTCGGCCAGCCAGAGCGCGGCCTCGTTCATGGCTCCGGACAGCAGGTGGGAGAGCGGGGCGACCGGCCGCGGCGCGATGACGCCCGCCTCCACGAGTGAGGCGAGCTCCTCGGCCAGGTGGTGTGCGGAGGAGGTCTCGTCGAGGGCGCGCCACTCGCTCCACCCCAGGACGGCGGGCCCGTCCACCAGCATGACGCGACGGACGTCGGGGGCGGTGCTGGCGGTGAGGAAGGCGCGGCACCCGGTGGTCAGCCGTTCCCACGGGTCCTCGTGGGCGTCGGCGGCCTCGGCCACGGCGGCGCCCACCTCCGCCTGGGCCTGCTCCAGGACCGCCCGGAACAGGTCCGTCTTGCCCCTGAAGTGGTGGTAGAGCGCGCCCTTGGTCACCTGGGCGGCGGCCACGATCTCGGCCAGGCCCACCCCGCCGTACCCGCGCTCGGTGAACAGGCGGCGGCCCTCCCGGACCAGGGCCCGTCTGGTGCGCTCCCGTTGTTCGGCCCTGGCTCCGGTGTCCCTGGTCACGGATCCTCCTGTTGACATACCGACGGTACGTGAATAGCGTACTCGACATACCGTTGGTATGCGAAAGGAGCGCTCATGCGCCTCAACGGCTTCTACCCCGTGCTGTGCACCCCCGCCTCCAGGAGAGCCACGCCTTCTACACGCGGTGGTTCGGCTTCGAGGACACCTTCGTGGCGGACTGGTACGTGAGCCTGCGCCGTCCCGGCCCGCCGGACCACGAACTCGCCCTGCTCGCGGCCGGTCACCCGACCCTGCCCGAGGGCCACCGGGCCTCCACCGCCCAGGGCGTGCTGCTCAACCTCGAGGTGGCGGACGTGGACGCCGAGTGGCGTCGCCTGGTGGTCGAGGGCGGGCTGGAGCCCGTGCTCACCCTGCGCAGCGAGGGATTCGGGCAGCGGCACTTCATCGTGGCCGACCCGGCCGGAGTCCTGATCGACGTCATCACCCCGATCGAGCCCTCCGACGAGTACGCGGAGCGGTTCCTCGACTGAGGCGCCCGGCCGCCGCCCCCGCGTCGCCGTGCTCCCCGGCCCGCCCCGTGCGCGACGCGCGAGGTACCAGCCGGTCGGTATGCTGTCGGGGTCGGTGGTCGACACTCCCGCCGGGGAACCGCGGGGGCACGAGGTGAGGCGGGACATGGCGCGAGGACGGCGGACGGCCGAGGCGGGAGCCGGGCACGGAACCGTGCCCGAACGCCTGCTGGAGGCGGCCACGAGGCTCTTCGCTGAGCAGGGGTTCGAGAGCACCTCGGTCCAGGAGGTCGTGGCCGCGGCGGGCGTGACCAAGGGGGCCATGTACCACTACTTCGGCTCCAAGGACGACCTGCTCCACGAGGTCTACGCGCGCGTGCTGCGGATGCAGACCGAACACCTCGTGGAGATCTCCGCCCGCGAGGCGCCCGTGGCCGAACGCGTCCACGCCGCCGCCGCCGACGTCATCGTCACCAGCGTCGCCAACATGGACGACACCAAGATCTTCTTCCGGTCCATGCACCAGCTCGCCCCGGAGAAGCAGCGCAGCGTGCGGGCCGAACGCCGTGCCTACCACGAGATCTTCCGCGCGATGATCGAGCAGGGCCAGAGCGAGGGGGTCTTCCGCTCAGACGTCCCCGCCGACCTGGTCGTGGACTACTTCTTCGGTTCCGTGCACCACCTGGGCACCTGGTACCGGCACGACGGCGAACTCACCGGCGACGACGTCGGCCGCCACTTCGCGGACCTGCTCGTCGCGGGGCTGCGCCCGCAGACCTGAGGACCGACCGGCGCCACGGGAGGCGGACGGCCGAGGGCCGGGGGCGCGTTCCGCCCCGGCCCTCACCCTCGGCGCCGCCCCACGGCGGCGCGAGGCTCAGTTCCCCGACGCGTACCTGCGCAGCTCCGCCCGGGCCAGCGAACGCAGGTGCACCTCGTCCGGGCCGTCGGCCAGCCGCAGCGAGCGCACCCCCGCCTGCCACCCGGCCAGCGGAGTGTCCTGACTGACCCCGGCCGCGCCGTGCGCCTGCACGCACCGGTCCAGGATCCACTCCACCGTGCGCGGGGTGGCGATCTTGATCGCCTGGATCTCGGTGTGCGCCCCTTGTTGCCCACGGTGTCCATCAGGTAGGCCGTCTTGAGCACCAGCAGGCGCAGCTGCTCGATCGCCACCCGGGCCTCCGCGATCCACTCACGGACCACGCCCTGCTCAGCCAGCGGCCGACCGAACGCGACCCGCTCCAGCACCCGCCTGCAGGTCAGCTCCAGGGCGCGCTCGGCGATGCCGATCGACCTCATGCAGTGGTGGATGCGCCCCGGTCCCAACCGGGCCTGGGCGATCGCGAACCCCTCGCCCTCGCCCCCCACCAGGTTCCCGACCGGCACGCGGACGTCCTCGAAGAACACCTCCGCGTGACCGCCGTGGTCGCTGTCGTCGTAGCCGAACACGCTCATGCCGCGCTCGATCCGCAGCCCCGGGGTGTTCCTCGGCACCAGCACCATGCTCTGCTGGCGGTGCCGCTCGGCGCCGGGGTCGGTTCGGCCCATCACGATGAGGACCTCGCAGGCCGGGTTGAGCGCCCCGGTGATGAACCACTTGTGTCCGTTCACCACGTACTCGTCGCCCTCCCGGACGATCCTGGTGGTGATGTTGGTGGCGTCGGAGGAGGCCACCTCCGGCTCCGTCATCGCGAAGGCGGAGCGGATCCGCCCGTCCAGCAGGGGCTCCAGCCACCGCTCCCTCTGCGCCGGGGTGCCGAACATCGTCAGCACCTCCATGTTCCCGGTGTCCGGGGCCGAGCAGTTGAGCGCCACCGGGGCCAGTTGGGGGCTGCGCCCGGTGATCTCGGCCAGCGGGGCGTACTGGAGGTTGGGCAGCCCCCGTGTTCGGGGTGCCCGGCCAGGAAGAGGTTCCACAGCCCGCGCCGCCGGGCCTCGGTCTTGAGCTCCTCGACCACGGGCGGGACGGTCCAGTGGTCCGCGCGCTCGGCCAGCTGGGCGGCGAACACGGGCTCGGCGGGGTGGACGTGCTCGTCCATGAAGGCCAGCAGCCGGGCCCGCAGCTCCTCGGTCCGGGCGTCGAATGCGAAGTCCATCGGTCCTCAGTCCTCCTTGAGTACGGAGTGGGCGCGCTGGACCAGGGGTACGACCACGTCCCCGATCCCGTCGAAACCCGCCCCCACGGTCAGGCCCCGCGCGTGCCGGTAGTGGATGCCCTCGGCGATCACCGCGAGCTTGAAGCAGCCGAAGGCCACGTACCAGCCGAGCCGGGACACGTCGCGGCCGGTCGCGGCCGCGTACATCCGGGCGAGTTCGGGGAGGAGGGGAACCCCCTGGCGGAGGTGGCCGGGCTTCGGCCGCCGGTCACGGGCTGCTCCCGGTAGACCAGCATCAGACCCAGGTCGACGAGGGGGTCCCCGAGGGTGGCCATCTCCCAGTCGAGGACGGCGGTGAGCCGACCGTCCTCGGTGACCAGCACGTTGTCGAGCCGGTAGTCACCGTGCACGATCGCTGGCGCGCCCTGTTCGGGGAGGGTGGCGGCGAGGCGGTCCCGGAGCTCGTCGATTCCGGGGAGGTCGCGGCTGCGGGAGGCCTCCAGCTGCCTGCTCCACCGCCGCACCTGGCGCTCCAGGAAGCCGACCGGGCGGCCGAAGTCGGCCAGGCCCACCTCTTCGGGGTCCACCGCGTGCAGCTCGCCCAGCGTGGTGACGAGGGCGTCCGCGAGCGCGCGCACCCCCGTGGAACCGAACGGGGCGATCTCGTCCAGGGTGCGCAGCGGGGTGCCCGCCACGTGTTCCATGACGTAGAACGGCGCGCCCAGCACCTCGGTGTCCTCGCACAGCAGGTGGGTGTGCGGCACCGGCACGGCCGTCCCGCTCAGCGCGGTCATCACGCGGTACTCGCGGGGCATGTCGTGGGCGGTGGCGAGCACGTGCCCCAGCGGCGGGCGGCGCACCACCCACGATCCGGCGCCGTCGGTGACCGTGTAGGTCAGGTTGGACTTCCCCCGGTGATCACCCGGCCCGCGAGCGGCCCCGAGACCAGGCCGGGCACTTCGCGGTCCAGGTGCGCGCGCAGCCGTTCCAGGTCCAGGCCGGGCAGTGCCTCGCTCATGCTCGCTCCTCGCTGGTGAACACCCGTGCCTGGAGACGGCGCATCCCGGCCAGCCAGGCGTCGGTGTCGGTGGCCCGGGCGGCGTAGTAGTCGGCGACCCGGGGGTGGGGCAGGATCAGGAAGCGCCCGTCCGCCAGCCCGGCCATCACGGCCTCGGCGACCTCCTCCGCGCTGATGGCCTCACCGGCGAGGATGGCGCGGCCCTCCGGCCCGGTGGAGTCGAGCATGCCGGTGCGCACACCGAGGGGGCACAGGCACTGGGTGGTGATGCCCCGGTCCCCGTAGGTGGCCGACATCCACTCACCGAAGGCCAGCGCCGCGTGCTTGGTCACCGAGTACGGGGCGCTGCCCAGCATGCTGAGCAGGCCGGCGGCGGACACGGTGGTGAGCAGGCGGCCACGGCCGCGCTCCAGCCACCCCGGGACCAGCGCTCGGGCCGCGCGCACGTGCGCCATCACGTTGACCTGCCAGGACAGGTCCCAGTCGGCCTCCAGGGCCTCGGGTCCGCCGTGGACGGCGACCCCGGCGTTGGCCACGTACAGGTCGATCCCGCCCAGACGCTCCCCGGCCTCGCCGACCAGGGCGGCCACGCCCTCCTCGCTCGCGGCGTCCCCGGGGACGGCGGTCCCGCCGATCTCCCGGGCCACCGCCCGCGCCGCGTCCGCGTCCAGGTCGTTGACCACGACGCGTGCTCCGGCCCCGGCGAGGCGGCGGGCGAGGGCCGCGCCGATCCCGTTCCCGCCGCCGGTGACCACGGCTCCGATGCCGTCGGGATCCATGCCGTTCACACCCCTCCGGTCAGGGTGACGCCGCCGTCCAGCACCAGGGTGCGGCCGGTGACCCATGCGGCGTCCTCGGAGAGCAGGAAGGCGACCGCGCCCGCGACGTCCTCGGGCACGCCGAGGCGGCCCAGAGGGTACTGGGCGGCCACCTCCTCCTCGCGCCCCTCGTACAGGGCCTCCGCGAAGCGGGTCTTGACCACGGCGGGGGCGACCCCGTTCACACGGACCCCGGGGCCCAGTTCGACCGCGAGTTCCTCGGTGATGTGGCTGAGCATGGCCTTACTGGCGCCATAGAAGCCGATTCCGGGGCGGGTTTGGTTCCGGCCACGGAGGAGACGTTGACGATGGCGCCGCCGTGCTCGGCCATTCCGGCGCGGTACACCCTCTGGACCCAGGAGATCGCGGAGAGCACGTTGACCTCGAAGATCTTGCGGGCGGCGTCGAGGTCGAGGTCGACCATGCGGCCGTAGACCGGGTTGATCCCGGTGTTGTTGACAAGCAGGTCGACGCCGCCGAAGGCGTCGACGGTGGCGGCGATCGCGGCGTCCTGGTGCTCGGGGTCGTGGGCCCGGCCGGGGATCCCGATGGCGTGCTCGGGGCCGCCCAGGGCCTCGACCGCCTCCTTGAGGGGTTCGGGCTTGCGCGCGGTGACGCACACGCGTGCGCCCTCGGAGACGAGTCGCTGGGCGACGGCCAGGCCGATGCCGCGACTGGCACCGGTGATGATGGCGGTGCGCCCGCCGAACCGCGATGTCATGCGTACTCCCTAGACCGACTGGTCGGTATGTCACGGAGACTCTATGTCGGTGAGGGCGCGTGCCGCAAGGGGCCGGTGGGCAGGCCAGGGGACAATGACGCGGACGCGGGCGCGGTCGCCCGTGCCACGCACACAGGAGGTTCCACCATGGCCACCGAGGTCACCGACGTTCCCGAGCGCCGCCGCTACGAGGTCACCACCGACGGCGAGGTCGCCGGATTCGCGGAGTACATCCTCACCGACGAGCTCATCACCTTCACCCACACCGAGATCGACCCCGCTTACGAGGGGCGGGGGCTGGGCAGCATCCTGGTCCGCGCGGCCCTGGACGACGTCCGTACCCGCGAGCTCGCCGTCCTCCCTCTCTGCCCCTTCGTCAAGGAGTGGATCGGACGCCACCGCGAATACGCCGACCTCGTGTACCGCTGACGGATTCGCGTGGAAAGGAGCCACGAGCGTGAGTACTGACTACGGGCGCGAGATCGCCTTCGGTGTCTTCCCTCCCCGGACGCCGACCCGGACACCCTGCGGCGGACCTGGGCGGTGATCGAGGCGGCGGAGCGCGGAGGTCTCGACTTCGCCGGGTTCCAGGACCACCCCTACCAGCGGCGCCACCTGGACACCTGGAGCCTGATGGCCACGGTGCTGGCCCGCACCGAGCGCCTGCGGGTCTTCCCCGACGTCGCCAACCTCCCCTTGCGGCCACCGGCGGTCCTGGCCAAGAACGCGGCCTCCCTGGACGTGCTCTCCGGGGACGGTTCGAGCTCGGCCTGGGCGCCGGGGCGTTCTGGGAGGCGATCGAGGCCATGGGCGGCGAGCGCCGGACCCCGCGCGAGGCCGCGGACTCCCTCCTGGAGGCGATGGAGGTGATCCGGCTGATGTGGTCCGACCAGCGTTCGGTGCGCTTCGCGGGGAGTACCACCGGCTCGCGGGGGTCAGGCCGGGACCCGCCCCCGTGCACGACATGGGTATCTGGCTCGGGGTGGGCGGTCCGCGCATGCTGCGGGCCGTGGGCCGGAGCGCCGACGGCTGGGTGGTCTCCCACGCGAACCTGGGGCCGGAGCGGCTGGCGGAGGCGCACGCCCGGATCGACGCGGGAGCGGCCGAGGCCGGGCGGGACCCGGCGTCCGTGCGCCGCGTGTACAACCTGTGGGGCACGATCACCGGACGTGGCGTCGAGGGCGCCCCGGGGGACCCTCTGCGCGGACCGGTGGAGGCGTGGGTCGAGGCGGTGACCGGGTTCGTGCTGGAGCACGGCATGGACACGTTCGTGCTCGGCCCGGCGGAGAACGCGGCCACGCAGGTGGAGCTGTTCGCCGCCGAGGTGGTGCCCGCCGTCCGGGAGGCCGTGCGCGCGGCCCGGGCCTGACGCCGGAAGCCGTCCCCTCCGTTCCGGGTGCCACCCGGAACGGAGGAAACCGGACAATAGTGAATCTACTTCGTAAAGGTGGGCGTTCCGAGAGGTGCGTCCCGCTACGCCGAGGGGTCGAGCGTCAGCTTGCCCACGGTGCCGCGGGCCCGCAGGTCCTGGTGGGCGCGCCGGGCCTCGGTCAGGGGGTAGATGGTCCCCAGCACCGGGCGGAGGGCGCCCTCCGAGACCAGGGCGAAGAGCTCGCGCATGGCCTGGCCGACCACGTCGCCCGGAAGCAGGTAGGCGTGTGGCAGCCACATGCCGCCGACCGTGGCCGAGTGGCGCATCAGGTTGGGCAGCTTCACGGGGAGGGCTGTTCGCGCGAGGCCATCCCGTAGAAGCCCAGACGCCCGAACGGGGCCAGGGCCCGGACGCTCTCGTCGGTGATCCGGCCGCCGACCATGTCCAGGACGATGTCCACCCGCCTGCCCTCGTTGGCGTCGATCAGCGCGGTGGTCATGTCCGGGGCGGAGGAGTCCACGACGGCGTCGGCGCCCAGCTCCAGGGCGAGGTCGCGCTTGTCCCCGGTGCTGGCCACGGCGATGACCCGACCGGCGCCGAACCGCCGGGCCAGTTGCACGGCGAGGGTGCCCACGCCGCCGCCGGCGGCGTGCACCACGACCGACTCCCCGGGTTCGATCCGGGTGGTCCGGCGCAGCAGCAGCCAGGCCGAGGCGCCCTGCACGACCAGGGCGAGCGCCGCCGCGTCCGTCACGTCGTCCGGGATGTCGTACGCCAGGTTGGGGTCGACCACCGCCCGTTGGGCGTAGCCTCCACCGCCGTTGAGCAGGCCCACCACCCGGCGGCCGTCCCCGGTGCGCCCGGCGACCTCGCTGCCCGGGACCATGGGCAGGTCGGAGGGGGACAGGTAGCTGTTCTCCGCCTGGTGGGTGTCGGCGAAGTTCACCCCGCTGAGGGCGACGTCGACCAGGAGCTGACCGGGGCCCGGCTCCGGGTCCGGCAGCTCCGTGGGCACGAGGACCTCGGGTCCGCCGAACTCGGTGATCTGGATGGCGCGCATGCTGGGCCCTTCCTGATGGTGGAGCGGTGTCGGCGCACATCATACCGACCAGATGGTATGTATCGCGGGCCCGACCGCTCACGGGCGTGTGGCGTCCGGACGCGGACGGGCCCCTCGCCACGGTGTGTCACCGAGGGGCGAGGGGCCCGGACACAGGTGCCGGGGCTACCTGCGGCGGGAGGAGCCGCCGCTGGAACGGCCGCCTCCCGAGCGGCCTCCGCCGGACCTGCGACTGGAGCTCGAACGGCTGGAGCTCGAACGGCCCGCTCCCGAACCGCTGGACCGGCTGGAGGTGGCCCTGCCGAAGCCACGGCCACCACCGGAGAGACGGCTCGACCCGCTCCGGGAGGCGCTCCCGCGTGACGAGGACGAGGTCCCGCGTGATGACGAGGCGCTGCGTGAGGAGGTACCGCGGGACGAGGAGGCGCTCCGGGACGCCGGGGTCCCGCGCGAGGTGGACGCCTTGCGGGAGGGGGCGCCCAGGGAACGGGGGATCCCCGGGGACGGGCTCGACGAGGAGCGGTCGGCGCTTCCGGTCGTCCCGTCCGAGGCCCGACCGGCCGTCCTGTTCCCCGACACCTCGCGCTTGACCCGGGCGGCCCGTGAGGTCCCGCCGCCCCCTGGGCGCGTCCGCGGCGTTCACGGCGCGAGGTCCAGCCGCTGGCAGGGGCCTCCGAACGCGAGGCGAACCCCGCTCCGCCCCGGCGCTCCACGCGTGGGGCGCGGGCGGCCCTCGGTGCGGGGGCCTCGGACCGTGCGGAGACCGGGCGGTAGTCGCGTCGGGAGACCGCCGCGTGCTCGCCGGAGGCCACGCGGGGCCGACGACGGACCGGCACGAAGGCGTGTGCCACCAGGGGGCGGCGTCGGCGCCGGTCGACGACGTATCCGCGCCGGGGGTGGTGCCAGTGGTGGCGCGGCTCGTATCCGTACTCGGGATGGCGGTGGAAGTCCGCGTAGTGCGAGTGGTAGAACTCCGGCTCGCGCTCGTGCAGCAGCACGTCGATGGTGATCGCGGCGCCGATCACCAGGCGTCGCAGCGGCCAGGGCAGGTCGTAGGCGAACTCCAGCGCGTAGCGGTCCTCCGTGGTGAAGAACCCACCGCCCAGCCCGGGGTGCTCCTTGCCGATCCGGGCGATCTCGATCCCGGCGTGGTCCAGGACGGTGAAGTCCCAGCCGCTCCAGTCGCCCCGGATCTCGGCGACGGTGTGGCCCCGGGGGTCGTTGAGGCGGAACCGCGAGCCGAGGAAGGAGCGGTCCTGGACGATGGTGCCGTAGGGCTCGTGGTGCGGGCCGCTCACGTGGATGTAGGGGCGGCCGCGGTCCCAGGGCTTGTCCAGGGTCAGGAGCGGGTGGCCGTCGGGGGCGTAGATCGTGAACCGGTGCGGGAGCTGGGAGGCGCGTCGGTGCGTCCGCGTCCACGCGGTCATGTGTTCGTTCACGTACGCGAGCGGCTGGCCCCGGTCGCTGAGGACCTCGTAGTGTCCTTCGGCGGCGAACAGACGGCGGGGTTGTTCGACCAGCAGCACGGGCGCGGTGAACAGGGGAGCGTGCATGGGGTGGGGCCTTTCCGGCGCTGTCGCCCCGGTGGGGCGGCGGGTCGGTGGGGTGCGAGGCGGGGGGATCCACGTCGGGAGGATCCGGGAGGATCCAGCCGAAACCTATCGCTGGTTTCGACGGACGAGCGTCCTCCAGGGTTCCGTCTCCCGTGCTTCGTGCGGCTCCGCAGGTCTTGCGCACGCAAACCTAACGGTGTTAGGTGGAACCGGCACCGACCCCCAGGAGGCACCCGTGGACGCCGAGCACATCGTGGAGACCGCGAACGGACGCGTGCGCGGCACCGTGTCGCCCCGCTCCGAGGACGGGCGGATCACCCTGCACCGGGGCATCCCCTACGCCGCCGCGCCCTTCGGGGAACACCGTTTCGCCGCCCCCGCGCCCGCCCCGGCCTGGGACGGCGTCCGCGACTGCTCCGAGCCGGGACCGCCCGCGCCGCAGAGCGCCCAGTTCATCGGCACCGAGCCCTGGGACGCGCACACCTCCCTGGACTGCCTCGTCCTCAACGTGTGGTCCCCACGGGACGGGGCCGGGCCGGGTTCCGGCGTTCCGGTCATGGTGTGGATCCACGGCGGCGCCTACATCGTCGGCTCCGGTTCGGAGGCCACCTACGACGGCACGCGCCTGGCCGAGACCGGCATCGTCGTGGTGACCGTCAACTACCGGCTGGGGTTCGAGGGCTTCGGCCACGTCCCCGGCCGGCCCGACAACCGGGGACTGCTCGACCAGATCGCGGCGCTGCGCTGGGTCCGGGACAACATCGCCGCGTTCGGCGGGGACCCCGGAGACGTCACCGTGGCGGGGGAGTCCGCCGGAGCCGGAGCCGTGGTCTGCCTCATGGCCTCACCCGAGGCGCGCGGGCTCTTCCACCGTGCTGTCGCGCACAGTGTCCCGGGGGACATGGTCACCGTCGAGACCGCGCGCCTGGTCGCTGAGGGTGTGGCCGGGGAGGTCGGGGTGCGGTTGGAGGCCGACGCCCTGGCCGAGGTGGCGCCGGAGCGGCTCCTGGCCGCCACGGACGCGATCCTGTCCGGTACCGGCAGGACCAGCAGAGGGGTCCGGTCCAAGGCGTTCACCTGTTACGCGCCCGTGGTGGGCGGCCCCGAACTCCCGAGCCGCCGCTGGCGGCGATCGCGCGGGGCGCCGCCCGCGACGTGGCGCTGCTGGTGGGCCACAACACCGACGAGTTCACGCTCTTCACCGGGCTCGGCCAGAAGGTCGAGATCGAGGACGCGTCGGCCCTCGCGGTCACCGCCACCCGCCTCGGCCTGGGGGAGGAGGCGGTGGAGGTCTACCGCGCGGTCCACCCCGGGGCCTCGCTCGCCGACCTCTACTGCGAGATCCGTGGCGACGCCATGTTCTGTGAGTACTCCACCCGGGTGGCGGAGGCACAGGCGGCCGCGGGTGGTAGCGCGCACCTCTTCCGGTTCGCCGCGCGCAGCCGTGTGCTGGACGGGGCTCTGGGGGCCTGCCACGCTTTCGATCTCCCCTTCGCGTTCGGCAACATGGACTGTGACCTGGCGCGGTTTCTGTGCGACGGTCCGCCGGACGCGGCGTACCTGGGGTTGTCCGAGCGGATGCTGGCCGCCTGGAGCGCCTTCGTGTCCGGTGGCGACCCGGGGTGGGGCCCGGTCCGGCCGGGATCGACCGTGGCCCGGGTGTGGGACCTCACGGACTCCCTGAGCGAGGCCGACGACTCGCCGTTGCGCGCCCTGTGGTCCGACGTGGGCTTCGCGCCGAGGTAGCGCCCGCCCCCACCCCCCGGGGGCTCCGGTGGTCGATAACATTTGTCCACGGGGTTTGGTACTGGTGTGACGGGGGTCGATTCGTGGTGGAAGACGTACCGGAGGCGTTGCTGGCCGCTCGCGACGACGTCGCGCGCTTCCTCCTGTCGTACAAGTTCGCGATCGACACCGTGATGGCGAAGGTCAACATCCTCAACGAGGAGTTCCGCTACACCCACGACCACAACCCGATCGAGCACGTGAGCTCCCGGCTCAAGACGCCGGCCAGCATCATGGAGAAGGCGCGGCGTCGCGGGGTGCCCTACGACCTCAACGAGATTCGCGGGTCCATCCTCGACATCGCCGGTATCCGTGTGACGTGCAGTTTCGTCTCGGACACCTACACGATCCGGGACATGCTGGCCGGGCACGAGGACATCCGGGTGATGGAGGAGCGCGACTACGTCCGCTCCCCGAAGCCCAACGGGTACCGGAGCCTGCACCTGCTGGTGGAGACGCCGGTGCGGATGTCGGACCGGACCGAGGACGTGCCGGTGGAGATCCAGATCCGCACCATCGCGATGGACTTCTGGGCCAGCCTGGAACACAAGATCTACTACAAGTACGGCAAGTCGGTTCCGGACGGGCTGCTCGACGAGATCCGTGAGGCGGCCGAGACCGCCCACCGGCTGGACGAGACCATGGAGCGTCTGCACGGGGAGGTCCGGGAACAGGGGGACCGGGCCAGGGGTCCGCTCCCCGGGCCCGAGGAGCTGCGCAAGCTGCCCCTGGCCGACGAACTGCTGCGGGCGCTGGCCGAGCGGGTCAACTCCGAGCGCTCCGACTGACGCGCGGCCCGAAGAAGTCCGCCAGAGCCCGCGCGACCAGGTCGGGGCGACCGCCGTTGTCCGCCGCCAGGTGGCCGAGGCGTTCGAACTCCACCCGCCGGGCGTACGGCAGGGCGGCGTCGAGGGCGTCCAGGCCCCGGCGCAGGTATCCGGGACTCCGGGAACCGCCGAGCAGCAGGACGTCGGAGCGCACCCGCGTGGCGGCCCGGGTGAGGTCGGTGGCCTCCCGCACCACCCGGGCGTCGGGGCCCATGGTGGGCAACAGGTCCCGCAGCGTGAGGCCGCCCTCGGCCCGCCGCGCCTGGGCGCGCAGGCCCAGGCCCATGAGCGGGACCAGCACGGCCCGGGGTACGCGACGCGTCCACGGCGGGTCCTGGGTGCCGCGCATGACGGTGACCACGGCCGAGGCGGCGCGCCCGCGACGGAGTTCGCGCTCGTAGCGGGGCAGCCACGCCGTCGGAGAGAAGTCGCGCAGGGGCAGCGGAGGTTCGTAGAGGGCGATCCGGTACCCCGCAGGTGCGTCCAGGGCCCATCGCAGGAGGGGACGGCACCGCCGCTGAGACCGAAGATCCGGTGGGCCCCGGTGTGCTCCATGACGGCGGCCACGTCCCGGGCGGCGTTCTCCAGGGTGTGGTCGGGCCCGTACGCGCCGCTGAGTCCTCGCCCGCGCAGGTCGGGGAGGTAGACGGTGTACTCGCCGCTGAGGGCGGCGCCCAGGAGCAGGAGGTCGTGGGAGCTCATCAGGGAGCCGTGGGTGAGGACGACGGCCGGGCCGGACCCCAGGCGTCGGTACCCCAGGGCGGTGCCGTCGTGCGAGGTGAGCGTGCCGGTCGTGTGGTCGGGAAGCGCGTGGGGCACCGTGTTCAGCCCCCAGGCGGGCGCGGACCGCGTCCCGGTCCGTGCCGAGGGCGTCCAGGAGTGCGGCGGCGGGGTCGGGGGCGGTGCGCCCGAGCAGGCCGAGGAGGACGTGCTCCAGGCCGATGCGCTCCCGCCCGGCCTCGGCGCGCAGGCCCTTGAAGACCGCCTTGGCGGCGGGGGTCAGTGGAAGGCGGTCCCCGGCCCGGCTGGGCAGGACCGGGCCGGGGGAGGGCGGGGCGATGCCCAGCTGGTTCAGGGCGCGCTGGTCCAGGAGTTCCAGGGCCCGGTGGGCGCTGGTCAGGTCGGTGTCCAGGGCGCGGGTGGACGCGTCGTCGTGCAGGAGCGCCAGGAGCACGTGTTCGGTGCCGACCCTGCGGTCACCCCTGAGCAGGGCCTCGGTGTTGGCGTCCAGGTAGGTCCGGCCGAGGCCGGTGCGCGTTCCGGTGCCCATGGGGCTCACTTCCCGTACTTGGTGTGGATGGACTGCCGGGTGACCCCGAGGGCGTCGCCGATCTGCTGCCAGGACCATCCGGCGCGGCGGGCGGCGGCCACCTGGTTGGCCTCGACGCGTTCGGCGAGACGGCGCAGGGCCAGGACGGCGCGCAGCCCGGTTTCGGGGTCCGCGGAGTCGTGGGCGGTGGGTGCGGAAGCCTGGTTCATGGTGTCAGTCTGTACTGACGCACCCGGGTATGTCAATACAGACTGACGTTCTCTGCGCGTGGCCCGGCGGACCGCGACCGACGCTTCACCCACCCCACGCACGGAGAAGGGGTCCCCGGCCAGCGGGAACCCCTTCGTCACACCTCACCGGCCCGGCCGGACCACACGTCCGGCCGGGAACGGGCTACTTGCCCAGGCCCGCGCGGCGGAGCGCGTCGGCCATGGCGCCCGAGGGCGCCGGGGCGGCGTCCCTGCCGCCGTTGCCGCGACCGCCGCCGTTCTGTCGACCACCGCTCCGGCGCTGCTCTCCGCCGCGACCGCCACCCCGGGGCTGGCCGCCGCCGTTGCCGCCACGGCTGCCGCGCTCCCCG
Organism: Nocardiopsis eucommiae; assembly: GCA_018388625.1. GTDB lineage: Bacteria > Actinomycetota > Actinomycetes > Streptosporangiales > Streptosporangiaceae > Nocardiopsis > Nocardiopsis eucommiae. The sequence continues at coordinate 2,281,548 of CP074402.1, forward strand.
CGACCGCCGCCCTGACCGCCGGGGGCCGGGGCCTCGTCGTCCAGGCGCATGGTCAGCGAGATGCGCTTGCGGGGGATGTCGACCTCGCGGACCCTGACCTTGACGATGTCACCGGGCTTGACGATCTCGCGCGGGTCCTCGACGAACCTGTTGGAGAGCGCGGACACGTGGACCAGTCCGTCCTGGTGCACGCCCACGTCCACGAACGCGCCGAAGGCGGCCACGTTGGTGACCACCCCTCCAGGAGCATCCCCGGCTCCAGGTCGTCCAGCGTCTCCACACCCTCCTTGAAGGTGGCGGTGGTGAAGGCGGGTCGCGGGTCGCGGCCGGGCTTCTCCAGCTCGCTGAGGATGTCGGTGACGGTCGGCAGACCGAACTTCTCGTCCACGAAGTCCTCGGGGCGGACCCCCGACAGCGCCTTCCTGTCCCCGATCAGGGACGGCAGGTCGGTTCCGGCCCGGTCCAGGATGCGTCGCACCACCGGGTAGGCCTCGGGGTGCACCGCCGACGCGTCCAACGGGTCGTCGCCGCCCGGCACCCGGAGGAAGCCCGCGCACTGCTCGAAGGCCTTGGGGCCCAGTCGGGGCACCGAACGCAGGGCGTCGCGGGTCCGGAACGGGCCGTTGGCGTCACGGTGGGACACGATGTTGCGGGCCAGGGTGGAGGTCACGCCCGACACCCGGGTCAGCAGCGGCACGGAGGCGGTGTTGACGTCCACGCCCACGCCGTTCACGCAGTCCTCGACCACGGCGTCGAGGGAGCGTGAGAGCTTCGCCTCCGCGAGGTCGTGCTGGTACTGGCCCACGCCGATGGACTTGGGGTCGATCTTGACCAGCTCGGCCAGGGGGTCCTGGAGGCGCCGGGCGATGGAGGCGGCGCCGCGCAGGGACACGTCCAGGTCCGGCAGCTCCTCGGAGGCGTAGGCCGAGGCCGAGTACACCGAAGCGCCCGCCTCCGACACCATCACCTTGGTGAGCCTCAGCTCGGGGTGGCGCTTGATCAGGTCGCCCGCCAGCTTGTCGGTCTCCCGTGAGGCGGTGCCGTTGCCGATCGCGACCAGTTCCACGTCGTGGGCGGCGCACAGCTTGGCCAGCCGGTCGATGGAGCCGTCCCAGTCGCGGCGCGGCACGTGCGGGAAGACCGTGTCGGTGGCCACGACCTTGCCCGTGGGGTCGGTGACGGCGACCTTCACACCGGTGCGCAGGCCCGGGTCCAGGCCCAGGGTGGAGCGGCTTCCGGCGGGAGCGGCCAGCAGCAGGTCGCGCAGGTTCGCGGCGAACACGTTGACGCCGTCGTCCTCGGCCCGCTGCCACAGGCGCATGCGGACGTCGATGTCGAGTCGGACCAGGATCCGGGTGCGCCAGGCCCAGCGCACGGTGTCCTGGAGCCAGCGGTCGGCGGGGCGGCCGCGGTCCACGATCGCGAAGTGCGACGCGATGGCGTTCTCGTAGGAGCTGCGGGGGACGGTGCCGTCCGGGCCCGCTTCGGGGGTCTCCTCGGGCTCCAGGTTGAGCGTGAGGACCTCCTCCTTCTCACCGCGGTACATCGCCAGGACACGGTGGGAGGGGAGCGCGGTGAGCGGCTCGGAGAAGTCGAAGTAGTCCGCGAACTTGGCGCCGTCCTCCTCCTTGCCCTCGCGGACCGTCGATCCCAGTCGGCCCTTCTCCCACAGGCGCTCGCGCAGTGTGCCGGTGAGGTCGGCGTCCTCCGCGAACCGCTCGACCAGGATCGAGCGGGCCCCGTCCAGGGCGGCCTTGACGTCGGCCACGCCCTTGTCGGCGTCCACGTAGGCGGCGGCCACCTCCTGCGGGTCCTGGTTCGGGTCACCGATCAGACCCTCGGCGAGCGGCTCGAGCCCGGCCTCGCGGGCGATCTGGGCCTTGGTGCGGCGCTTGGGCTTGTAGGGGAGGTAGATGTCCTCCAGACGGGCCTTGGAGTCGGCCTCGTTGATCCGGGCCTCCAGCGCGTCGTCCAACTTGCCCTGGGAACGGATCGACTCCAGGATCGCGCTCCGGCGTTCGGCCAGCTCACGCAGGTAGCGCAGGCGCTCCTCCAGCGCGCGCAACTGGGCGTCGTCCAGCGCTCCGGTCGCCTCCTTGCGGTACCGGGCGATGAAGGGCACGGTCGACCCGCCGTCGAGCATGTCGACGGCGGCACTGACCTGGTGCGCGCCCACGCCGAGCTCCTCGGCGATGCGCTGGTCGATCGTGGGTGTCACAGGGGTCGTCACGAGTAAACGTCCACTCTCTGGCTGTTCGGTGCGCGGACATTCTCGCGGTGCGCGGGGGCTGTTGTCATCCCGGCGCGTCGCCGTCCGCACTCCCAGGTTCCCGCACGATCACCCCTGCCCGGACCCGGGGTCGCGCGGGGGAGTGCGGCGGTGTGGGCGGGATCGGGTGGTTCGGTGGGGTTCGGCTCAGCCGGTGGGGGAGGGGCGGGGTCGTCCCGTGCCGGTGACGGGTCCGGGGCCGGGCCTTGGGGAGGCGAACGCTGGTCGCGGGTCAGCCCCGCGCTGCGCGGACGTCCTCTCCCTGCTCGGCGAAGGCCCGGAAGTCCCGCATGTGCTGGAGTGACTGCTTGCGGAAGGCTCCGGGCATCAGGAACCCCACCAGCCTCATCATCACGCCGCTGAAGCGGTACTCGTTCTCGCTGACCCAGAGGGTCCTTCCAGGACCGGCTTCGGTCAGCCGGTCGCGCACCGCGCTCCACATACCCTCGGTGACGATCTCGCGCTCGTAGTGGACGACGTCCTCCGCCGGGATCCCGTGCGGGTCCGCAGGTTCCCGGCGCGTGATGGTCTCGGTGCACTCCATCTCCTGCCGCCCCGTCCGCAGCACGACCCGCGACACCGTGCCGACCTGCCCGTGGACCCCGTTCCGGGGCTCGTGCAACACCAGTCCCCGCAGCCACTTCGGCAGGTGTTCCGGGTCGGAGAGCAACCGCGCCACCCTCTCCCGGGGCAGGGCGATCTCGATGGAGACGGTGTACTTCATGGCGGTGCGCTCCGGGTTCCCGAGTGGTGCGGCGGGCACGTGCCGCCTCGCCCCAGGGTAGTCGGCGAGCCGGGAGAGGCGTCGCTGACCTGCGTGTTCGTGCCGTTCTCGGGCGACCGAACGGCTCCGCCGAGGGGCGGGTCAGGGTCCGGTGCCGTCGAGGTAGTCGGGGGCGTAGTACTCGTCGACCGGCGTCGGGCCCCGGTAGCCCTGGCACATGCACTGTCTGTAGGTGGAGTTGGCCTGGCCGGTCCAGCGGCCGGGGATGACCACCTGGGTCTGGCAGCGCTTGGTCTCGTGGTCGTGGAAGACCAGGTTGTGGCCGCAGCCGCAGACCGGCTGGGGGTGCGTTGGCCACGGTCCGGGATCTGCGGGGTGCCGTGGTGCCGCTGGAGTTCGCGCCGGGCCTCACGGCGGGCGGTGCGACGCCCCGCGAGGTATCCGGCGGCCGCGATCGCCGCGCCGATGACCATGAAGAACGGTTCCATGAGGTGACGGCCTCCTCGGTTCCCGGGGCCCGTCCCGCCACGGGCCTTCGCCCATTGTCGCCCATGCGGGTGCCTTTCGGGGGCGGGGTGCCCCGGTAGGTCGGCCCCTGGATCGGAAATTTCGCAAAGAAACTTCTGCAAAAGTATTTTTGCAAAGATCTCTTTGGAGTACGGTTCGGGCATGGACACAGAAGAGCCCACGGGGGCGACGGTCTCCGGCCACACGTCCCTGGAGGTCGGCGCCGAGGCCCTGCGCGGCCTGGCCCATCCCCTGCGCGCCCGCATCCTGGACGAACTCACCGTCCAGGGCGCCGCGACCGCGACCATCCTCGCCGAACGGTTGGGGGAGAGCAGCGGCTCCACCAGCTACCACCTGCGCCAACTCTCCCGGTACGGGTTCGTCGAGGCCGACCCCGGCCACGCCAGCCGCCGGGACCGGTGGTGGCGCGTCCGCCCCGGCGGCTGGCGCATGAGCGGGATCGACCACCTGCGCGACCCGGCCACACGAGCGGCCGCCGAGATCGTCCTGGACCGCTACTACGGCGGTCGCAGGGAACGCCTCGAACGGTGGCGGGACCTGGTCAGGACCAGCCCCGACGCCCCGGCGGTCCGCCGTTGGCAGGCGGGCGCGCAGGACTCCCTGGCCCACGCGCGGATGACCCCGGAGGAGACCGAGGAGTTCGGCGAGGCTCTCCAGGAGTTCATCCGCTCCTGGACCCGCCGGTACGAGGGACGCACGGCCCGAAGCCATCCCGACACCGAGTCGGTGGAACTGCACACCGACCTGTTCCCCCACCTCGCGCCGACGGACGCGAGCGAGGGCCACGACCCCGGCCCCACGCCCCCTGACCCCCACTCGTCACAGGGTCACCTGAACACCACCCCCTTCAGGAGCCGCATGTCCACCCCACCCCCACCCCGACCGCACCCCGCTCCGAACGCCTCAGCGCGGACTTCCACCGCTTCTGGGGCGCCGGGGTGTTCACCAACCTGGCGGACGGCATGCTCACTGTGGCGCTGCCGCTGATCGCCGTCTCCCTCACCCAGGACCCGCTCCTCGTCGCCGGTCTCACCGCCGTGCGCTTCCTGCCCTGGCTGTTGCTCGCCCCGCTGTCGGGCGTCCTCATCGACCGGGTGCACCGGATGCGCGCCATGGTCGTGTCCAACACCGTGGCCGTCCTGGTCATGCTCGGACTGATCCTGACCCTGGTCACCGGGAACCTGTCCGTGTGGGCGCTCTACGCGGCGATGTTCGCGCTGATCTGCTGCGAGACGGTGACCGACCCGGCGAGCCGGATCGCGGTGGTCCAACTGGTCCCCGCCCGGCTCCTGGACCGGGCCAACAGCCGGGTGGAGGGCGGCCGTCTGGTCGCCCAGGAGTGCCTGGGCCGCCCGGTCGCCGGATTCCTGTTCGCCGCGGGGGCCGTCGCGCCCCTGGCGGGCATCGCCGGGTCCTACGCGCTGTGCGTGCTGCTGCTGTGCGCGATCCCGCTCGTGTGGCGCCGATCGGTGCCCGGGGACGGGACCGCCTCGCGGACCGAGGGGTTCTGGCGCTCCACCGGCGCGGGCTTCCGGCAGGTCCTCGGTGACCCGATCCTGCGCGGCAACACGCTCTGCAACGCCGGGATGATGGTCGGGGGCAACATGGGAGGCGCCGTGCTGGTGCTCCACGCGCAGGACGGCCTCGGGGTCTCCAGCGCTCTCTTCGGGGTGTTCATGACCTCCGCCGCAGTCGGCGGCGTCCTCGCCAGCCTGACCGCCGACCGGGCGATCAGCCGGTTCGGGCGGCGCGCGGTGGTGATCCGGGGCTACCTGGGGATCGCCGTCGCCTACCTGGGCGTGGCCCTCACCGGTGACCCCTTCGTGGCCTTCGTCCTGCTCACGGTGTCCGGCTACAGCATGGTCGTGTCCAACATCGCCGCGAGCCCCTACTACCAGACCGTGATCCCCGACGCCGTGCGCGGCCGCGTCGCGGGTGTCAGCCGGATGATCGGCTGGGGCGTCACGCCGCTCGGCGCCATGGCGGGCGGGCTGCTCGGCCGGATCGACCTCGCGCTGCCCTTCCTGCTGGGGGCCGTGATCATGACGGTCACCGTCGTCCTCGCCCGGCGGGTGATCTCCGAGACGGCTCGTCGCGCGGACCTGGCCCTGCACGAGGCCGCCACGCGCCCCGTGACCGAGGAGGAGAGCCGGTGACCGCCACCCCGTCGGCCCCCAGAGCTCCCGGGGCTCCGGACCGGGACGGTTGAGCGGCACCTTCCACCGGTTCCGGGCGGGGAGGGGCCCGTCCCAGGGGCCGCCGGAACGGGACTGACCGCCCTCCCGCCGCGCCCCGGCCCCGCCCGGTGACGCGGGCGGGGGCACGAAGGATCAGGCCTCGGCGCGGAGCCTCTTCAGGGTCGCCACGTCCTCGGCGTGCGGACCCTCGGGACCGGGTGTCTCCAGGGTGATCGGGACGCCGGCGGTCACCGGGTGGCGGAACAGCTCCGCGAACGGTTCGGCGCCGATGTGGCCCAGACCGATGTTCTCGTGCCGGTCCCTGTTGCTGCCGCACGGCGCCTTGGAGTCGTTGCCGTGGATCAGCTTGAGGCGGTCGGCGCCGACCACCTCCCCGAAGCGGTCCATCGTCTCGCGCATGCCCTCGACGGTCGAGATGTCGTGCCCGGCCGCGAACAGGTGCGCGGTGTCCAGGCACACGCCCACGTTGGGGTGCCAGTCCAGGGCCTCCAGGTAGGTGACGAGGTCGTCGACGGTGGCGCACAGGACCTGGCCCTGTCCGGCCATCGGCTCCAGCAGCACCGGCGGGACGTCGTCCCCGAGACGCTCCAGGAGCGGGAGGACACGGGAACGGACCCGCTCCAGTCCGGCCTCGCGACCGCCGGAGACGGCCGAGCCGGTGTGCATCACCACCCCGAGGGCGTTGATCTCCGCGCCCCGGCGCAGGGCGTGCTCCAGGGAGACCATCGACTTCTCGGCGGTCTCCTCCTTGGGCGCACCCGGGTTGATCAGGTACGGGGAGTGCACGAACAGGGGAGGTCCGTGCGCTCGCGCATCATCGCGTCCTGCGCGGGGTCGCCCGCGTTGGTCGCCCAGCCGCGCGGGTTGGAGACGAAGACCTGGACGGTCTCCGCGCCGATCTGCCCGGCGTACGCCAGGCCCTTGGTCGCCATGCCGCCCGCCACGGGCACGTGTGCGCCGATCGGGGACTGGGGCCGCTTCTGCTCAGTGTCGTTCATCGCCAACCAACTCTAGGCCCGATCCGACGGGAGGGGTGTGCGGCTCCCCACCCGGCGTGCCGTGCCGTGGTGGCCCGGACGGGAGGGGCCGGGCGGCGGGCGGTCGGCAGGCGCGGACGGGCGGGCACGGGCGGTGTCAGGCGCGGGCGCGCACCTCGGTGAGCAGGGCGGGTAGTTCCCAGAGCACGGTCACGTGGCCGTGGCCGGGCAGCACGCGGAGCTCGGCCCCGGGGACCAGGTCGGCGTTGTGCCGGGAGTGGGCGATGGGCACCACGGTGTCCCGGTCGCCGTGCACCACCAGGAACGGGGCGCGGACGGCCGCCGGGTCGAAGGTCCAGGGGCGCCCCTGCACCCAGGAGTCCTGGGTGTAGCCGCCCACCCCCTGGGTGAACGCCTCCTTGGCGGCGGCCGCCAGGTGCGGGACGTGTCGGGTCGCGAACAGCTCCCGGTCGGGGTCGGGCCACTCGGTGGGGAGCCGCCCAGGTGGCGCTCGCCCCACTCCCGGGCGGCCCGTTCGTCCGGCAGGCGCATCATGGCCCGCTCGTCCTCGGAGTAGCCCTCCCAGCCCGGCTCCCACGAGAAGTCGGTGACCCCGCCCAGGACCACGGCGCCGAGCACGCGTTCGGGCAGCAGGGCGGAGACGGCCACCCCGTAGGGTCCGCCGGAGGAGTGCGCCGCCACCAGGAAGCGGTCGATCCCGAGGGAGTCGGCGAGCGCGGCCGTGTCGTCGGCCCAGTCGGTGAGCGTGCGGCCGGGTGCGGGGAGGAGCCGCCGTAGCCCGGGCGGTCGGCGGTGATCACCCTCAGCCCGGCGGCGGCGAACTCCTCGTGCTGGTCGCCCAGGTTCCGGCGACTCATCGGCGCGCCGTGCGCGTACAGCACAGGTGTGCCGTCGGGGTCGCCGACGTCGGTGTAGGCGACGGTGCGCCCGTGGAGTTCGACCGTGGTGTCCCGCATCGCACGTACCCGCTTCCCTCGACGTCACCGCACGCTAGACGTCCTCCGCCGACGCGCGCAAGGAGGGGACCGGACGGTGGGACCGAGGTTGCGCGCCCGCTCGGGCGGACCGTTAGTCTCGTGCCCGTGAGCACCTCGACCGCGCAGCCCGTCACCCTGTCCGACGTCACCGCCGCCTTCGAGGAGGTCTACCCACCCCAGTGGGCCGCCTCGTGGGACGCGGTCGGGTTGGTCTGCGGGGACCCCGCGCAGCCGGTGGAGCGCGTCCTGTTCGCGGTCGACCCCGTCGACGCGGTGGTCGACGAGGCCGTGACCTGGGGCGCGGACCTGGTCATCACGCACCACCCGCTGATGCTGCGCGGCGTCACCAGCGTCGCCGCGAACACCCCCAAGGGCCGGATCGTGCACCGGCTGATCCGCTCCGGGGTGGCCCTGTACACCGCGCACACCAACGCCGACACGGCCTCGCCCGGGGTGTCCGACGCACTGGCCCGCGCGGTGGGCCTGACCGGAGCGCTGCGACCGCTCGACCCCGACACCACCGACCCCGAGGGACGGCGCGGGATCGGCCGTGTCGGGGAGCTGGACGAGCCGATGGTCCTGCGTGACTTCGCGACCCGGGTCGCCCAGGGTCTGCCCGCCACCGCCGGAGGCGTGCGCGTGGCCGGTGACCTGGACCGACTCGTCACCACCGTCGCCGTCTCCGGTGGGGCGGGCGACTCCCTGCTCGGCGCGGCCCGCGCCGCCGGGGTCGACGCCTACGTCACCTCCGACCTGCGCCACCACCCGGCCTCGGAGTTCGTCGGGGAACCGGGCGGCCCCGCGCTCGTGGACACCGCGCACTTCGCCAGCGAATGGCCGTGGCTGGCCGACGGTGCCGCCCATCTGGCGGACGCGCTCCGGCGCACGGGTGGTCCGAATGGGGCTAACGTGGAGACCCGCGTGTCCACCACCGTGACGGATGCCTGGTCACGGACCTTCCCACACGCGTGACACTCCCTCGACGACCACAACTGCACAGGGCGCGGGCGGCCTCCCCGGCCTCCCAACCGCGATTCCCAGGAGACCCCACGTGAAAGCCGAACCCGCCGCTCAGGCCAGACTGCTCGACCTCCAGGAGCTCGACACCGCGCTCCAGCGCCTGGACCACCGTCTCCGGAGCCTGCCCGAGATCGTCGAGGCGGCCCGGCTGAAGGAGCGGGTCGACGCGATCGACGCCGAACTCATCACGGCCCAGACCCGGGCCTCCGACATCGAGCGCCACCAGCGCAAGGCCGAGGCCGACGTCGACCAGGTGCGCTCCCGCGCCGATCGTGACACCAAGCGGCTGGAGTCCGGGCAGATCACCAACGCCAAGGAGCTCCAGAACCTCCAGTCGGAGATCGCCTCGCTGGGCCGCCGCCAGGCCGAACTGGAGGAGGTCGTGCTGGAGGTCATGGAGGAGGCCGAGTCCGTCAACACCGACGTCACGCGCCTGACCGGGGAGCGCGAGGAGGCGGTCGCGAAGTTCACGGAGGTCACAGCCCGCCGGGACACCGCCGCCGCCGAGATCCAGTGGGACCGCACCCGCGTCACCCAGGACCGTGAGCGGGTCAGCGCGGACATCCCCGCGGACCTCCTGGCGCTGTACGACAAGCTGCGCTCCCAGTACGACGGTGTGGCCGCCGCCCCGCTGCGGTACGGCCGTTGCAACGGCTGCAAGCTGGCGCTGAGCACCGTCGAGCTCAACGAGATCCGTGCGACCGCCGCCGACGAGGTCGTCCGCTGTGAGGACTGCCGCCGGATCCTGGTGCGCACCGAGGAGTCGGGGCTCAACGCTCCCGTCGCCGAATGAGCTGGGGCGCTCCGGACACCGAGCCGACCCGTCTGGTGCTGCTCCGCCACGGGCAGACACCGTTGTCCGTCGAGCGCCGTTTCGCCGGTCGCGGGGACGTCCCCCTCACGGAGGAGGGGCACGCTCAGGCGAGGTCGGCCGCGCGGCGCCTGTCCGGGTGGGGGATCGACGTGGTGGTCTCCTCCCCGTTGTCGCGTGCCCGGCGGACCGCCGGGCACGCGGCGGAGCTCCTCGGCCTCCCGGTGGAGACCGACGAGGGGTTCGTGGAGACCGACTTCGGCGCCTGGGAGGGGCTGACCTTCGCGGAGGCGCACCAGCGCGATCCCGAGGGGTGGCGCGGTGGCTGGCGGACCCGGAGGCCGGTCCGCCCGGCGGGGAGAGCTTCGCCGAGGTGGCGCGTCGCGTGGGTGCGGCCCGGGACGCCCTGCTGGAACGCCACCGGGGCCGCAGGGTCCTGGTGGTCACCCACGTCACCCCGATCAAGGTCGTCGTCCAGCAGGCGATGCTCGCGCCGATCACCGCGCTGTACCGGATGCACCTGGACACCGCCTGCCTGACCGAGGTGGACTGCTACGCGGACGGACCCCAGGTGGTGCGTTCGCTCAACGACACCGCACACCTGGAGCAGCAGGGATCCGGACCCTCCCGGGGCCGCTAGACTGGGCTCAGAGGGGGAGTCGGCCAGACGGTCGCGGACCCGCGCCCGGCGCGGGTTCGAGGAAAGTCCGGACTCCACAGGGCAGGGTGGTCGGTAACGCCGACCCGGGGTGACCCGCGGGACAGTGCCACAGAAAACAGACCGCCACCGCTCGCGGTGGTAAGGGTGAAACGGTGGTGTAAGAGACCACCAGCGGCCGGAGCGATCCGGCTGGCTAGGTAAACCCCACCCGGAGCAAGGTCAAAAGGGAACCTTCGGGTTCCCGCGCGGATGTTCGAGGGCGGCCCGCCCGAGTTCGCGGGTAGACCGCACCGAGGTCGTCGGCAACGACGGCCCCAGATGGATGACCGTCCGGTCCCAGGACCGACAGAATCCGGCTTACCGGCCGACTCCCTCTCCTTCTTCTCTCCGGATCGACCGTGGGGTGCTCGGCCCCGGGTCCGGGCCGGGGCCGAGCGGCGTGCTCAGCCCACCAGGGCCCGCCAGGTGAGGGGACCGGCCTCGCCGTCCACGACCAGCCGGTTGACGCGCTGGAACTCCCGGACCGCCGTGTTCATGACCGGGCCGAAGTTGCCGTCGACCGCCAGGCCCGCGCTGCGCTTGTTCATCGCGGTCTGGAGCCCGCGCACGTGCGAGCCGTCGCGGACCCCCTGCCTGAGCTCGTACACCAGGTGGGGCCAGGTCTTCGGGCCGACCTGACCGTCCGCGACCAGCCCCTTGGACCGTTGGAACGCCTTCACCGCGTTGACCGACGTCGGGCCGTAGTACCCGTCGGTCACGAGTGAGGTGCCGCGCTGGGTCATCAGGTGCTGGATGACGGAGACCGTCACCCCTCTGGCCTCGGGGTCGACACCCGGCCAGCCACCGCCCAGGTCCACCCCGCGGGACCGCATGAACGGCACCGGGTTGGTGATGCCCCCGAGACGTCCCGTGTGGGTCTCGAAGTGCAGGTGGGGGCCGGTCACGTTGCCGGTGGCCCCCATGTCGGCGATGCGCTGGCCCGCGCTGACCCGGGCGTTGAGGGCGACCCGGTAGACGCTCAGGTGACCGTAGTAGGTGTACACGTTGTTGCCGTGGGAGATGACGATGGCCTCGCCGGTCCGGCCGGTGAGACCGCCTCCCCAGGAGCGGCCGACCACGGTTCCGGCGGCCGCCGCGTACACGGCGGTGCCGGTGCTGTTGGTGACGTCCTGGCCGGCGTGGGTGCTGCCGCCCCGGGGCGCACCGAAGTGCCCGCCCGAAGGGAAGTAGCCCAGGGCCGGGTTGCACCAGGAGGCGTTCATCGCGGACGCGGCGTGCGCGGTGGTGCCGCCCAGACCGGTCAGGGCCACGGCCGCTCCCAGTCCGGCGCCGAACAGCAGGCGGCGCGACCAGGGGAGGAGGGTTCACAGGCGCGGGGGTCAGAGACGGGCGCCGTGCAGGACTCGCACATCTTGTCTCCTGTGAAGGAAAACGCCGAAGGAGGGGGCTCGATTGGATGGTTTCCTTCGGTCCCCTGGAGAGTAGGACGCCCGCTCCGATTCGTACAGGGGGTTCGAGGTGCTTTCGGCCGGGCGGGAAGGCTTCGGGGACACATTCCTGAATCGTCATGGTGATGGTCGGATCGCCCTGTGGGACGGTAGATTGGCCCGTGCGCTCCGTACCCCGGGAGCTCCGGAGCGCGAACGCCCGTGGGCCGACCGGGGTCGACGGCCCGACGGGCATCCGCGTTCACGGGAATGGGTGACTCTTGTTCGACTCCACCGCCTTCTGGGTGCTGCTCTTCGCCCTGCCGATCCTGGCGATCGTGGCGATCATCCTGCTCGCCACGTACCAGGCCTCAGGTGTTCAGCAGGACGGACGGGACGACGCGCCCGACGATGACCCGTCCGACGGCTGAACCACCTCCGGGCGAGGGTGCGGCACGGGCTCGGGCACGTCCTGGACGCCCTGAACGGGGAGAACTCCCCGGTCTCGGCGTCCAGCAGGTGCACCTTGGCGGTCTCCAGGTCGTAGTACATCCCGGACAGCGTGAGCTCCCCGACTCCACGCGCTCCCGCACGACCGGGTACCCCATCAGGTTGCCGAGTTGCTCGACCACGTTGGCCTGGGCCAGACGCCGCAGCGCCTCTGAGGCGGGCAGCCCCGCCAGTTCACCGTGGTCCGCCCCGGCACGGCGCAGGCTCCCCTCCCCGTTGGCCAGCCACCGGCGGATGTGGGTGCTCTCCTCCTCGACCGGCCCCTGGTGCGCCCCCTCGGCCAGGGCCCGCATCGCTCCGCAGTGGGAGTGTCCGCACACCACGATCGAGGGCACCCGCAGGACGTTGACCGCGTATTCCACCGCCGCACCGGCCGACCCGTCGGAGCTCCCGTGCGGTGGCACCAGGTTCCCCACGTTGCGCAGGGTGAACAGGTCGCCCGGGCCGCTGGCGGTGATGAGGTTCGGCACGACCCGTGAGTCCGCGCAGGTGACGAACAGTGCGGTCGGGTTGTGGCGGTGCGAGAGGCGGCTCATCACCGATCGCATCCGGTCCGCCGTGCTGGCGTGGTACTCGCGGGCCCCCGCGGTGAGCAGGCCCAGCGGGTTCACCGCGGGGACCGCACCGGACTCACGGCGCATGTCCCACGGGGCCCACCAGCGGCCCTTGGGAATGGTCTTGGCCGCCGGAGCCGACCTCGCGGAGCTGCGCGCGTACCAGTTCTCGTGGACCTCGTCGATGTCGACGCTGCCACCGGTGCGCTCGTGGTCCACCCGCCAGGCGTGGATGGCCTCGAAGGCCGCGTGGTCCATGAAGTCCACGTGCAGGTCCAGGTCGACGCTGGACCCCGCGGGGATGGTCCGCAGCACGTGCGCCAGCCGGGGCACGCCCAGGAAGGTGAGGGACCCGTGCACGGTCACGTGCACCCGCCCGGCGCGCTCCTCGGTGACCACGGTGAGCTTGGTCAGGCGGCGCAGCGACACGATCATCGCCAGCGCGAAGCCGATGAACACCCCTCCAGCAGTCCGATGAACACCACACTGAGCAGGGTCACCAGGTAGACGCTGGCCTCGTGGTGCTTGCGCAGGTCGCGCAGGTGGGCCAGGGACACCATCTGCACGCCGATGAAGACGAGCAGCGCGGCCAGGGCCGCCATCGGGATGAGCTCGACCACGTGCGCGAAGAACGCGACGAACAACAGGATCCACACGCCGTGCAGGATCGTGGAGAGCGGCGAGCGGGCCCCGGCGCGCACGTTCGCGGTGCTGCGCACGATGACACCGGCGATGGGCAGGCCGCCCAGGGCGCCGCTGACGGTGTTGGCCGCTCCCTGACCGCAGAGCTCACGGTTGAGCTGGACCCGGCGTCCGCTGTGGAGGCGGTCCACCGCGATCGCGGCCAGCAGCGACTCCACGCTGGCGACCATGGCGACGGCCGCCACGGCCAGGGCGATCCCGTGCCACTGGCCGGACTCGGGCAGCATGGGTCCGTTCCAGGCGTCGGCGAGGGAACCGGGCAGGGCCACGGTCTCCACCTCCCAGCGCCCGAGGGTGGCGATGACGGTGGCGGTACCCACCGCGACCAGCGCGGCGGGGATCATCCCCGGCCGTACCTTGCCGATGGCCGGGAGCCGGTTCCAGCCGAACATGATCGCGATGGTGATGACGCCGACCGCGACGGCGGCGGTGTGGTTGTTCGCGATCTGGTGCGGCAGGTCCGCGATGTTGGCCAGGGCCGAGCTCTGCGGGGCCCCGCCGAGGACCACGTGCAGCTGGGCCAGGGCGATGGTGACGCCGACCCCCGCGAGCATGCCGTGCACGACGGCGGGGGAGACGGCGAGGGCGGCCCGCGCGATGCGGAACGCCCCGAGGGCGAGCTGGACCAGCCCCGCCAGCAGGGTGATCAGGCAGGTGACCCGCCAGCCGTAGGTCATGATCAGATCGGCGACGATGATGGTCAGTCCTGCGGCCGGGCCGCTGACCTGCACCACCGAACCGCCGACGAGGCCGGCGACGATGCCGCCGACGACGGCGGCGATGATTCCGGCGATCAGGGGCGCGCCGGAGGCGACGGCGATCCCCAGGGACAGGGGGACGGCGACCAGGAAGACCACGAGGGAGGCGCCGACGTCGGCGGCGACCCCTTGCGATCCGTGTGGGTCCCGGGCCGATCGGAGGTGGTCTCCTGTCGGCCGGGTGGTGCTCCCTGGGCGTCGTTGCGCATGGTTACTCCGTTCGGGTTGGACCAGGCAAAGGCGTATGCGTAGGCGCACGGGGACGGCAGAGTCCGCAACGGGGGCACGTGGCTGAACGCGTGACGACGATGAGACCGCGAAGGGTGCATCGCCATTAACTAATTGTAGTCAATCAGGATGACTCTGTGTTACGGGCTGTTGTGCTCCCGGTGACCTTTTTCCAGACTTCACATGTTCGGACGGACAAACCAGGACAGAGAAAAACCGAGGTGGCGGGGGTTCCCCGCCACCTCGGTGATGTGAAGTGGTGATGATGGCGCGCCGCGCGCGCGGAGGTCCGTGACCTAGCGGAAACGGCCGTCCTCGTAGCCGCCCTCGTAGTGCTCGCCAGGGGCGGGGCGACCGTAGGGCGCCTGCCCGTAGGGCCCCGGGCCCTGCTGCTGGCCGGGCCCTCCCTGGCCGTCCCCAACCTCCGGGTGCGGCGGCTGCCAGCCCTCCACGGGGGGTACCCGTAGTCGGGCTCGGGGCGCTGCGGGACGTATCCGCCCCTGAGGGGGTCGGCGTGCTCACCCGGTCCGCCGAATCCGCCCTGACCGCCCGGGTGGGGCTGCTGGCCGTAGGGGTCGCTCTGCTGGGTGTGGCCCGGGAAGGTGGTCGGGAGCTCACCGCGGAGCTGGTCCGCCGAGTAGGCGCCGGTCGCGTAGCCGGCACCGGGGTACCCGGGGACGCCCGGACCGCCGACCGGGCTGCCCGGACCCGGAGGAACGGCGGGACCCTGGCCGAACGGCGAGGGTTGCCCCGGCTGGCCGCCCGGGACCGTCGGCTGGCTCGCCTGGCCGAAGCCGCCCGTGTCGTCCTGCCCGCCCCAGAGCGGAGCGTTGCCTCCGGGACCGCCGGGCAGGTTCCGCCCCGGACCGTTCTGACCGCCGGGTCCGCCGTGGTGGGGCGTGCTGGACGTGTAGTCGCGGGTGTGGGCGCCGGTGTCGTAGGGGCTGCGCTGGTGCGTGCCGGTGTCGTATTCCGAGCGGGTGAAGGAGTCGGTGTCGTAGGCGGGGCGGTGGTGGGTTCCGGTGTCGTATTCGGTTCCGCTGGGTCCGCCGTGGTGGGGCGTGCCGGTCGTGTAGTCGCGGGTGTGGGCGCCGGTGTCGTAGGGGCTGCGCTGGTGCGTGCCGGTGTCGTATTCCGAGCGGGTGAAGGAGTCGGTGTCGTAGGCGGGGCGGTGGTGGGTTCCGGTGTCGTATTCGGTTCCGCTGGGTCCGCCGTGGTGGGGCGTGCCGGTCGTGTAGTCGCGGGTGTGGGCGCCGGTGTCGTAGGGGCTGCGCTGGTGCGTGCCGGTGTCGTACTCCGAACGCGAGAAGGCCCCGCTGTCGTAGGACCCGCCGTCGTAGGAGGCACCGGACGTGAACGCACCCGTCGCGTACCCGCCGGTCAGGGGATCGGAGGAACCGGGGAACTGGTGCCCGGGCACGGTGGGCCCGCCCATCGGCTGCCCCGGTGCGGGCTGGGCGCCCGGACCGGGGGCCGCGTGGCTGCCGCTCGGGCCGCCGTGGCCGCCGCCGAACCCGCCCAGCGAGGACAGGTCGGGGCGCTGATGGGCGCCGGTGTCCATGCTCGACCAGATCGGTGAGCTCAGGTCGTCACCGCCGGAGGAGTGCGGCCGGAACCCGGGGTCCAAGGGGTCGGAGGAGGCGGGGAGAGTCCCACCGCCGCCGGAGCCCGTGGCGCCCAGGGGCGGGTAGTCCGAGCGGTTCATCGCCCCACTGTCGTAGGACGAACGCGCACCGTTGTCGAGCCCGCTGCCCAGGGGCCCACCGCCGAGCGGGTCTCCGCCCAGCGATCCGCCGTGGGAGCCGCCGCCCAGCGGTCCGCCCGCCTGGCCGCCTCCCCGAGCGGTCCGCCCCCGAGGGAGCCACCGGGTCCACCGCCCAGGGGCCGCCCAGCGGGTCCGGGGAGACCGGGTCCTGTCGCTCGGCGGGTCGGAGCTCACGTCCCTCGAAGGGGTCACCGGTCGAGGGGGACGCGGGGTCCAGGAACCCGCGCCGAGAGGGTCGTCGTCCAGCGAGGAGGGCGTCCCCGTGGCCCGGGCGGGCGGGAGCCCCTGCGCGGGCGGCGGCCCCTGGGTCGGCGGCAGTGCGGCCAGGCCCTGTGCGGGAGTCTGTTCCGGCGGGCGCTGCTCCTGGTGGCGTGGGGCCGGCTCAGGGGGCGTGGTGCCCTGCCCCAGGCTCGCCAGCATCGCGAGGTCCGAGGGGCCGGTGGGCCCGCGCTCCGCGGGGGCTGCCGGGAGGGCGTCGACCCGGCCGACCGGGGCCTGGATCACGGTGTCCTGCCGGTCGGGCACCCCGTGGTCGTCGAACTCGTCGTCGTAGTCGTCGACGTAACCGTCGTCGTCACCGCGTCCGGTGGAACCCCCGTGCCCACCGGAGCGGGACGGTGCCCCTCGTCGTCGCTCAGACTGGACCAGAAGTCGTTGTCGGAGAGCCCGTCGGAGTCGTCCTCCCAGTCCACTCCGCGTTGGCGGCGACCCTTGGGACGCCGCTCCGCCCTGCCACCGGAGTCCTGGCGCGCTCTGCGGGACCGGCCCCTCGGGGCGGCCTCCTCGTCCTCGGGGGCCCCGTCCCGCTCCCGCCGGTCGCGCCGGTCGTCGCGGTCGGTGTCCTCGACGTCGTCGTACTCGTACTCGTCGTCGTAGTCGTCCTCACGCGAGCCGATGCTGAGCGCGCGCATCCCCAGGAGGAGGAGCACGAGCACGGCGAGCACGACGATGACGGCGGTGATGATGATGACGGTGACGGTCATGGTGTACGCACTACCTTGGGGAGGTCGGCCGCGCCCGGGGAGCGCCTGGGACCGGCCTGACGAGTACCGGTCGAGGTGGGAAGGCGGCGGCCCGGTTCCGCGTGGGCCCGGCGTGCCGGGACCGAGTGGCTGGCAGGGCGCGACCGCCGGTGATCCGACGCGGTCTCGGGTCAGGGTGCCGCGGGGCGGGTGAACGGGAATCGGTCAACTGAAATGGGGTGAGGGGCACGGACCCACTGTATGCGCTGTCGCGCGCTGTGTGCAGAGGGCGACGGGTGCTTCCTCAGTTGTTCCCCGTGTCGTCGGTCGCGCGGGTCCGTCCGGCTTCCGGGCGCAGGGAGTTGCCTATTATGACCTATTTCACTCGCTGCTGGTGATCAGTGTCCCCCGGGCCACGGCCTGTTCCGCGATGCCCTCCAGGGTCAGGTCGATCGACGCGCCCTCGGGCAGGTCCAGGTTCCCCTCCAGCGCGTACACGGTGAAGCGGAACTCGTGGACGTCACCCTCCTCGGGGCACGGAGCTCCGTAGGAGGACTCCCCCGCGGAGTTCTGCCCCTGCCTCGCGTCTCCCGGAACCGTGTTCTGGCGCAGCTCGACCAGCTGCGGGTCCAGGTCGTAGACCATCCAGAACACGACGGCCTCGCTCGGGTCGTCCACCACCAGCGCGATCGAGCCCACGTCGTCGGGCAGCCCCGACCAGCTCAGCGGCGGCGACACCGGTTCCCCGTCGGCCTCACAGGAGTACGCGGCGGGAAGCGGCTGGCCCTCCTGCATCATCGGACTGGTCACGTTGATGTCGGTCGGCATCTCACCGCGGAGCTCCGAGGGGACCCCGCAACCGGTGGACGCGAGCAGGGCCGCGCCCACCGCCACGGCACCCGCGCGGGCGCCGGGGGACGATCGGGGCACACCGTGCGCTGCGGTGGTCCGGAGGGAAGGCAAGACCGGGAACAATGGGGCTCCAGCTGGACTTTCGGGCCATAAGGCGAGACTCGCGGTACGTCGGACCTGGCGCGGGAGGAACCCGGGCCGGTCACGGAGGATCCGTGCGCACGGGCACCTGGACGGTTGGCGCGACACGGTCCTGTCCGAACCCTACTGTGATCGGCCGCGACCACCGCATTCCGCACCGTTCTCCGACCCGCGTCGCGGGGCCCCGTCAGCGGTCTCCCGTAGCGGCGGTGACGCCCGGACGTCCCCGGGATCGGTGATGATGGTGCGGTGCGGTTCTCCATTCTGGGGCCCCTCCAGGTGCTCGACACCTCCGGAGAGCCCCTCACCATCGGCGGCGCCCGCCTGCGCGCCCTCCTGACACTCCTCCTGCTCCATCCCGACCAGCAGGTGTCCACCGCGCGGCTCACCGACGCGATCTGGGGAGACGACGCTCCCGCCGCCACGGGCAACGCGCTCCAGGCCCTCGCCTCCCGCCTGCGCCGTGCCCTGGGCGGTGACGTCCGCCTCCACGGCGACGCCACCGGTTACCGGCTGGAGGTCGCCCCCGGCCAGGTGGACCTGTACGAGTTCGAGGAACTGGCCGGGCTCGGGCGGGAACGGCTCCTGGCCGGTCAGCCGGGGAGGCCGAGCGCGCCCTGTCGGCGGCCCTGGCTCTGTGGCGCGGACCGGCCGTCCCCGACCTCACCGCGCACGGCGTGGGCGAGGACGTCGCGCTGCGCCTGGCCGAGGCGCGCCGCACCGCCCGCGAGGACCATCTCAGCGCCCGGCTCGACCTCGGCCGCTTCGTGGAGACCCTGCCCGAGGCGGAGGCGCTGGTCTCCCGGGAACCGCAGCGCGAGCGCCCCGTCGAACTCCTCATGCGCGCGTTGGCGGGAAACGGGCGGACCGCGGACGCCCTCGCCGCCTACGACGTCTTCAGGGAACGGCTCGCGGACGAGCTGGGCCTGGACCCCTCCGAACACCTCCGGCGGGTCCACCTCCGGTTGCTGCGCGGCGAACTCGTCCCCGGCGGTCCCGTGCCGGAGGAGGCCCGGTCACCCGCCGTCGTTCGCCTGCCCCGCCCCCTGACCAGCTTCGTTCCCCGTGAGACGGAGGTGGGTGCCGCCGTGGAGCGGCTCTCCGCCGCCCGGTTGGTCACCCTCACCGGCCCGGGTGGTTCGGGCAAGACCCGACTGGCCGTCGAGGCCGCCGCGACCCTGGTCGAGCGGGCACCCGATCTCGCGTCCGGCGGAGTGTGGTTTGTCGGCCTCGCCCCCGTGCGGCGGGGCGCGGACCTGCCCGACGCCGTCGCCAGTGCCCTGGACCTGCGGGGGCAGGCCGTCTTCCAGGCGCGTGCCGCCGTCCTGCCGCAGTCCCCGCTCGAACGGGTCGTCTCCTTCCTGGGCGAGCGCGCCGGGCTGGTCGTGCTGGACAACTGCGAGCACGTGGTGGCCGACGCCGCCGCGCTGGTCGAGACCCTGTTGTCCCGCTGCCCGGACCTGCGGGTGCTCGTGACCTCCCGCGAGCCCCTGGGCGTCGGGGGCGAGACGCTGCTGCCGGTGCCCTCCCTGGAACCTCCGCCCGAGGGAACCGGGGTGGAGGAGGCCGGGAGCTACCCCTCAGTGACCCTGTTCTCCGAGCGCGCGCGGGCGGCGCTCCCCGGATTCACCGTGAACGCCGACAACGTGGGCTACGTCGTCCGGATCATCCGTGAACTGGACGGCATGCCGCTCGCGCTCGAACTGGCCGCCGCCCGTCTGCGCGCGATGTCGCCCGCCCAGCTCGCGGACCGTCTCCGTGACCGGTTCCGCCTGCTCACCAACGGCAGCCGCTCGGCGCTGCCCCGTCACCGGACCCTGCGCGCGGTGGTCGACTGGAGCTGGGAACTGCTCGACGAACCCGAACGCCGCCTCCTGCGCCGTCTGGCGGTCCTTCCCGGCGGGGCCACCCTGGAGTCGGTCGAGACGGTCGGCTCCGACCCGGACGCCCCGGACGGCACCGTCGCCGGTGACGACGTCTGGACGGTGCTCTTCGCCCTGGTGGACAAGTCGCTCGTGGTGGCGGAGGACCCCGAACGCGAGGACGCCCCCGCCCGCTACCGGCAGCTGGAGACGGTCCGGGCCTACGCCGCCGAGCGCCTGGCCGCCAGCGGTGAGGAGGAGCGCGTCCGGGACGCGCAGGCCCGCTACGCGCGGGACCTGTGGCACCGGGGCGACCCCGAACTGCGCGGGCCGGGCCAGCGGGCCTGGCTGGCCCGGCTCTCGGCGGAGGCGGACAACTGCGTGGCCGCCTTCCACTGGGCGGTGGAGCGGCGCGACGCCGCCCTCGCCCTGGAGCTGGTGGAGTACTCCCAGTGGTACTGGGCCCTGGACGAACACTGGCAGCAGACCAACCGGTGGTCCGGCCAGGTGCTGGAACTGGTGGGTGACGCACCTCCCGAGGGGTACGAGGTGGCTTACGCGAGCTGCCTCTTCCACTGCTCGGGGGAGATGGGCCTCGGACGGGCCGCCGTTCTGGAGCGCCTCGACCGGGTGGAGCAGGTGCTCGCGGGGGCCGGGTTGCGGGCCGAGGACCACCCCGTTCTCGTCCTGTGCCTGGTGTACCGCTCGATGGCCGACCGCCATCACGGGGGACGGGCCCGCGTCCGGTTGGAGGAGAGCGTCCGGGAGCAGGGGGACCCCTGGGCCCGCGCGATGGCGTACCTGATGCTCTCGCTGTTGGACGCCGTTCACGGTGAGGCCGACCGGGCCGTCGAACGGGCCACGACCGCGCTGGAGTCCATGCGCGAGGTCGGGGACGCGTGGGGGCAGTGCAACGCCATCGTGCACCTGGTGGACGTGGTCCGCTACACGGACCTCGAACGGTGCCGTCGTCTGCTCGACGAGGGGATCGCACTGGCGCGGAGGGGCGGTCTGGACGGTGTCGTGAGCACGTTCCGGGCCCGGCGGACCCAGGTCCTGGTCGATCTCGGAGAGGTGGAGGAGGCCGAACGGGACCTCAAGCGGCTCCTGGGCGGTCCCGCCGAGGACGAACACCGGGTCTCCCTCCGGCTCACCCACATCCAGCTGGCTGCGCGCCGCCGGACGCCGGGTCGAGGCCTGGCGGCTCCTGGAAGAGACCGAACCGGCCCTGGCTGCCCTGGGCGGGTTCGCCCCGGCCTACGTCGAACCCGCGTGGCGGGTGCAGGCGGCCGACCTCGCCTGGGACGACGGCGACACGGACCGGGCCTGGCGCGAGGTGGGCCGCGCGTGGTGGCTCTCCCGGTTCGGGTTGGGGCCGATCAGCGCCGAGGTCCTGGACACCATGGCGTCCATGGTGGCGGGATCGGATCCGGAGTGGGCCGCGTTCATGCTCGGCTACGCGGCACGGCTGCGCGGGGTCCCCGACACCGCCTCGCCCCGGGCCCGCCGGGTGCGTGAACTGCTCGGGGAGCGTCTGGGCGCCGGGGGTTCGCGCGCCTGCTGGCGGAGGGCGAGGGCAGCGAACGCGACGCCGGTCGGGAACGCGTGGAGGCGTGGCTCGCCCCGATCGTCCCGGACGACGTCGACCTCGGGGACTGGGCCCACTGAGGCCGGGCGCCGCCTCGGAGGGCGGCGCCCGGTGGGGGTCAGGTGCGGCGGCGGTAGGCCCACACGGCCAGTGGGAAGAAGACCGCCGTGATCACCACGGTCCAGAACAGCGTCCAGGCCACGGGAGCGGCGGCGTCACCGCCGAGCATGAGCCCGCGCATGGCGTCCACCACGTGCGTGACCGGGTTGTTCGCCGCGATCGGGGCCAGCCAGCCCGGCATGTCGTCGGGAGCGACGAACGCCGAGCTGCCGAAGGTCAGCGGGAACAGCAGGATCATCGCGAACGACTGCACCGCCATCGGTGTGCGGGCGAGCATGCCCACGAAGGCCGACATCCAGCACAGGGCGAACGCGAACAGCAGCACCAGGGCGCTGGCGGCCAGCACGCCGAGGAACCCGCCGTCGGGGCGGAAGCCGATCGCCAGGCCGACGACCATCACCATGACCACGGTGATGGCGTAGCGGACCAGGTCACCCAGGATGGCGCCGATCAGCGGGGCCGAGCGCGCGATGGGCAGCGAGCGGAACCGGTCGAAGATGCCCTTCTCCACGTCCTGGCTCAGGCTGAACCCCGTGCCCATCGTGGCGAAGATGACCGACTGCGCGATGATGCCGGGCATGAGGAAGTCGCGGTAGGTCTGCCAGTCACCCATCATCGCCTGTCCGAAGACGAAGACGAACAGGGTCACGAACATGACCGGTTGCAGCATCAGCCCGAAGACCTCTTCGGGGTTGGCCCTGATCTTCAGGACGCTGCGCCAGGTGAGCTGGAGCCCGTGCTGGACGGTGGTCAGAGGGGAGATGCGCGAGGGAGCCACCGGGGCGCCCTCCTGTGCCGACCTCGGCCGGGTCGTCACGGCACTCATGCTGGGGTCCCTTCGTTCGCGGGCCTGCCCGCGGTCTCGTCTTCGGCGGTGTGGCCGGTCAGGGCGAGGAAGACCTCGTCCAGGCTCGGCTTGCGCAGGGAGAGCTCCGCGACGGACACACCCTGCTCGTCCAGGCGGCGTACCGTCTCGGGCAGCACACCCACGTCGGTGACCGGGACACTGGCGAGCAGGCCGTCCGTGGTCACCGGCGAGCTGGTGACGGCCTCGACGATCCGGGTGGCCAGCGGCAGTTGCGCCGGGTCCACGGTGCGGAGTTGCAGGACCTGGTTGCCCGCGTGGTTCTTCAGCTCCTCGGGTGTGCCCCGGCTGATCACCTCGCCGTGGTCCAGCACGATGATGTCGTCCGCGAGCTGGTCGGCCTCCTCCAGGTACTGGGTGGTGAGCAGCACGGTCACGCCGTCGGCCACGAGGTCGCGCACGACGTCCCACAGTCCGTTGCGGCTGTGCGGGTCGAGGCCGGTGGTCGGCTCGTCCAGGTACAGCAGCGCGGGGCGGCCCACCAGGCTCGCCGCCAGGTCCAGGCGGCGTCGCATCCCGCCGGAGTAGGTCTTGGCGGGGCGGTCGGCGGCGTCGGAGAGGTCGAAGCGCTCCAGCAGCTCCCGGGACCGCGCCCGGGCGTCGGTGCGCCCGAATCCGAGCAGGCGGGCGATGAGCACGAGGTTCTGGGTGCCGGTCAGCTCGGCGTCGACCGCCGCGTACTGACCGGTGAGGCCGATCTGGCGGCGGACCTGGTGCGGCTCGCGCACCACGTCGTGGCCGCCGACGAGGGCGTGTCCCGCGTCTGGTCTGAGCAGGGTGGAGAGGATGCGGACGGTCGTCGTCTTCCCGGACCCGTTGGGTCCCAGGACGCCCAGCACGGCCCCCGCTCGCGCCGTCAGGTCCACTCCACCGAGGGCGGTCTTGCCCTTGAAGTGCTTGACCAGACCCTCCGCGCGGATGGCGTCAGTCATTGGTCCTCCGTTTCAACGTCTGTCCCCAAGTGTGCCGACCTGCACTGACAGAACGCTGACAGCATGGTTCGCCCCGCCCTGACATCATTGGCGCCCGTCCTGCTCCGGGCGGGACGTCCTAGACTCGTGCACGTGATGAACACCCCGCCCCACGACGCCATTCCCGCCTCGGGACCGTTTCCCGATCCGCCCGGACCGGCCGGGACCGCACGGCTGCGGCCGCCGTCGCGCAGGGTGAGCGGGCGGGCGATCGGAGTGTGGACACTCCGGTTGCTCTTCGGCGCGGTCCTCAACCTGATCCTGTTGAGCCTGGTGGCCTGGGCCGCGAGCTCGGCGCCCTGGAGCTGGATCCCGGAGTGGGCCTCGCGGAACGCCTGGGCGCTGCCGGTGGCGTACTCCGTGTACGCGGTGGCCAAGATCGCGATCGTCCCGTCCTGGCGGTACCGGGTGCACCGCTGGGAGGTGACCGCCGACGTCATCTACACCCGTGAGGGGTGGATCAGCCGCGCCTGGCAGCTGGTTCCGGTCAACCGGCTCCAGACCGTGGACCACACACAGGGGTGGCTGGAGCGGATCTTCGACGTGGCCACCCTTCAGGTGCAGACCGCTTCCTACGCCGGTTCCTCGACCATCGAGGGGCTGGACGCCGACGAGGCGCGCAGGCTCAGCGAGGAGCTGGCCGTGCGCGCCGGAACCCTCCGGGACGACGCGACCTGATGGACGAACAGCAAGGACGTCACGACGAGCACGGGCCGGACGAGCCGGGCACGGACGCCTCCGCGCCGGATCCCGGGCAGGCGCCGCCGCCCTGGGTCGCCCCGGGCAGTACGCCCGCCGGGCCGACCACCCCTGGCCCCGGTACTCCGCCCGTTCCGGGTCCTCACACCTGGTCCGGTAACAGCTCCGGGTCCTCCGGGTACCCCACCCCGGGATCCGGCCCCGGTACCCCGCCTGGTTCTGGCGCCCCGTCCGGTCCGCGTCCTCCTCACACCTGGTCCGACGGTTCCGCCAGGTCCGGGTACCCCACCCCGGGATCCGGCCCCGGTACGCCACCCGGTCCTGGTACTCCACCCCTTCTGGGTCCTCACACCTGGTCCGAGAACTCCACCGGGACTTCCGGGCACCCCGGCCCCGGGTCAGTGCCGAACACCGGCCCCTGGGAGCACCGGCCCGTTCCGGGACCCGCGCGGCACTCCGGACCGCATCCCTGGCCCGGACACCACCCCGGACCCCCGAGCCACCAGGGGCCGTGGCCGCCGTCCGCTGGCGTACCGGGACCCCCGCAGGGCGGTCCCGGCGGCGGAGGCTGGAGGCCCGGGGACCCCCGCGCCCCGGAACCAGCCGTACCCGCAGGGTGCTCCGTGGCATCCCGCGCCCCCGGGCCCGAAGGGGCGGCCCGATCCTGGTGGGGCGAGCCCCTGGGGACGGCCCCTCGACGGGGTTCGGGGCGGAGAGCGCGCAGCGACTCAGCCCGCGCAGCATGGTGGTCGGACCCATCAACCAGCTCAGGAGCCTCCTCCTGCCGGTCCTCGTCGGACTGGTGCTCGGCGGCTTCAACCCCTGGCTGCTCGGCGCCACCGGCATGGGCATCGTCGTCCTCCTCGTCGGCGGGTACGTCACCTGGCGGACCTTCCGCTACGAGGTGGGTGAGGACCGGGTCGAGATCAGCAGGGGCCTGATCCGGCGCTCCCGCCGCACGATCCCGCTGGAACGCGTGCGGGGGTGGACGTCACCAGCACCCTGCTGCACCGGGTGCTGGGCGTGGCCGTGGTCCGGATCGAGGCCGCCGCCGGTTCGGCCGGCGCGACCGAGGACGGCAAACTCGACGCGGTCTCCGCCGTGGAGGCCGAGCGGCTGCGCCGCGTCCTGCTGCACCGCAGGGCGGTGCTCACCGAGCAGGGGAGCGCGGCGGAGGAGGGCGACGCCGACGGCGCAGTGAGCCCGGGCGACCCTGATCAGGGGACCGACGACACCGTCACGCACTTCACCATGCCCTGGAAGTGGTACCTGTACGGGGCGCTCAGCCTGGGCTACCTGGTCACGCCGTTCGTCGTCGTGGCGACGCTGTTCGGCATGGTGCAGCAGGCGGCGGGCCAGATGGTCACCGACTTCTTCATCGACTGGGTGACCACCACGGACCGCGCCCTCCTGGTGGTGTTCGCGGCGGTGTTCGCGGGCGTGCTGGTGCTGCTGATGCCGGTGTTCGCGGTGGTCTCCTACGCTCTCACCCACTGGGGCTTCTCCCTGCGGGACCGCGACGGCTCGCTGGTCGCCGAGCGCGGCCTGTTCACCCGGCGCAGCGTCACGCTGGAGAAGCGGCGGATCCGGGGGTACGAGCTCCAGGACAACCCCTCGAACGCACGCGCGGCGTGGTGGGGCTGCGTGCCATCGTCACCGGACTGGGCGACGCGGCCACCCGCGCCGTGCTGCTCCCGGTCGGTCCGAGGTCGACGGTGGAGCCGGTGGTGGACCGGGCGCTGACCCTGTTCCGGGGGCGGCTGGTCCGGCATCCCCGCGCCGCGCTGTTCCGGCGTCTGACCCGCGCCGTCGTGCCCTTCGCGGTGGTGGCGGGGGTGGCGGCGTACTTCGACGTCACCTGGTTGGCGGCGGGTGCCGGGATCCTGGCCGTGCTGGGCGTACCCCTCGGGATCGACCGCTACCGCTCGCTCGGGCACGGCTACGACGGCGAACGGGTCAGCGTGCGTTCGGGCTCCCTGTCCCGCTCGCAGGCGACGGTGGAGCGGTCGGCGGTGATCGGGTGGTCCTGGACCCAGACGCTCTTCCAGCGCCGTTCCTCACTGGCCAGTCTCCAGGTCACGGTGGGCGCGGGCGCGGGCGGCTACACCGCCCAGGACGCCGCGTTCGACGACTCCGTGGGCTTCGCGGCGCGGATCACCCCCGAGATGGTGCGGCCCTTCCTGGAGGAGGCGCCCGGAACCGGGAACGCTCCACCGCAGTGAACGCGGTGAGGGGCGGTCGCCTCGTGCGACCGCCCCTCACCGTCGTGCCCCGGCTCCCGCGCCGGGTGCGCTCACTCGTTCTTCTTGGAGCCGAACATGATCTCGTCCCACGAGGGCACCGAGGCCCGACGCCCCCGCCCCTTGCGCTTGGCCGCCCCACCGGCCGGAGCTCCGGTGGAGGCGGCCGGGACCGCCGGGGCCGTGGGCGCCTGGTCGGCGGCGCGGCGCGGCGTGCCCTTGTCGTTGAGGTCGATGGTGGCCCGGCGACGGCGCGGTCGCTGCTGCGCGTCCTCGACCGGGGCCTCCGTGGGCTCGGGCTGGGGCACCGGTGCGGGCCGGGCGTCCAGCCAGTCCGGTGCCGCGGGGGCTCCGGTCGCTGACGGTGCTCGTGGGGCACCTCGTGCCTGAGCGGTTCGGGGCGGGTCGGAGCCTCGTGGATCGCGGAGGCGCTCTCCTCGAAGACCGGACCCCGGGGCTCGGGGCGCTGCTCGTACCACTGGGGCTCGGGCCGCGCGGGCGGCGGCTCGACCGGCTCGGCGTACCGGCGCGGGGCCGGTTCGGCGCGGTGCGCGGCGTGTCGCGGGGCCTCCGGCGGGGGCGCGGCGGGCGGCATCTCGTTCCGCTGGCCCGCGAACCGGTCCCCGGGGGCCTCGAAGGCGCGTCGGGGCTCGGCTTCCTGCCGGGACGGCGCCGGGCGGCGACGCTCCTCGCGGATCGGGACCCCGAACTGGTCGGTCTCGGTCTGACGGGCCACGGGGCGCAGGGGTTCGTCCAACGGCGTGTCCTGCGCGGGTGACAGGCGGCGCGGGGCGACGTGGTCGGGGCGTCGCTCGGCGGCGGACTGCGCGTCCAGGCGGGGCAGGTCGGTGGTCTCTCCACGGCGCGGTGTGAACGGCGTGACGTTGGCCCCGGGCGCCGGCGCGGCCTCCGGGGGTTCGTTGGAGGAGAACCGGGCGGCCTCCTCGTCGGCGGGCGTCACACTGTTGTGTCTGGGCTCGTAGAGCCAGTGGGCGACCCGCTCGTCGCCACCGTGCAGGAAGACCAGCTTCAGCTGCCAGGAGCGGTCCTCCCGCTTCCACGAGTCCCACTCGGCGTCGCCGGTCTCCAGTTGGTGGGCGCCGATCCGCTTGGCGACCACGTCCTCCAGCGAGGGGCCGGGGCCGGTCTCGCCGTGGGAGCGCACGGTGGCGCGCTGGGCCTGCTGGGCGATGTACCCGCGCTCCTGGAGGACGGGTCCCTCGAACCAGCGCACCCGTTCGATGGGGATCCCGGAGATCTCGGAGATGGCCTCCGCGGTCTCGCCGGACCGGATGCGGGCCTGGATTTCCTTGGGGCGCAACGGATTCTCCACTTCGATCTCGTACTGGCCGAGCCGGGAGAACTGGCCGCGTACCGCGGCCCGGAGGCGGTCGTCGACGGGCAGCATGAATCGGGTGCCACGGCCGGTGCTGGCAAGCACCAGGTAGGTGCCGTCCTCGCTCACGGCCACGAGGCGAAGCTCGTGCATCGCCCTCCCTTTCGCGTCCCGTCGAGGGTCGGTCCGGCGGACCTTCCCCCACGTTCTCCAAGTCTGGTCGGCCGACAACGGTTCGGCCAGTACCGCGCCCGGCATGTCCGAACTGTGCCCGCCTCCCGGCCCGTGGTGGACACCACGGTGGGAGCCGCCCCGGGTTCGGGGCTCTTATGGTCACTTCCGGTGCCAATCTTGACACGGTGAACCTTCCGTGACCGGGAGCGATCGTGGGGGAATGTCGCGGATCCCGCACGAAGGCTCCGCCGTGATGGTATCTCGGGCGCCTCGAATCCCCCAGGCCTGGGGGAAACTCAGATCTCGGACCGGTCCGAACATGACGGGACGCGTCGTTCGCAACTCGACACGCCGTTGGATGCCACACAGTGATCATTCCAATTTCATGGCGTTATCAGCGTCCAGTCGCCCGTAAGGTGAAGTTTCCACTTATGGGCTGTTTGCGAAGTTTGGGGTTTGTGGGTGTGTCCGCCCCGCCACACACCCGTCCCACGACCAAGTGCCCCGCCGCGCCGACCGCGGCCGACAGAGGGGGAGGGCACGATGCCAAGACCCGACGAGGACGAGTTCGAGGCACGAGGGGAGGGTCCGGAAGAGGAGAAGGGCAGGAAACGGCGGATCGACCTGAGCGTCGCCCAGGTCGCCGGAGCCGGGGTCGCGACGCTGACCGCGGCCACCGCCGCCTCCTACCTGAACGTCTACGGGACCGTCATCGGCACGGGCGTCATGGCCGTGCTGAGCACCAGCGCCGCGCCGATCATCCAGCACTGGATCACCCGCAGCGGCGAGCAGGCCAAGGGACTCGCGGGGAAGGCGGAGAGGAAGGCCGCCCACCACACCTCCGTGCGCTCCCTGGTCGACACCGAGGCCGAGGCCCGCGCCGACGAACCCCTGAACGCGCCCGAGACGGCCGCGTTCGAGCAGGCCGGGTTCGTGAGCATGGGCTTCGACACGGGCACGGGGGTCTCCGAACCGTTCGACCTCCCCGAGGACGACGACGCCACCCGGACCATGGCCATGCCGACGGTCGGTCGCGACCTGCCGGGCCAGACCGTCGCGCACGGATTCGGCAACCCCGAGGACCCCACCCTGGTGGGTGGTCCCTCCGGGGCGGACGCGACCGAACTCCTCCCCGCCGTGGACGGTGGCTCCACACGCGCCTCCGGTCCCACCGGCGCCGACACGGACGACGAAGCCGGCTCCGAGCGCCCCAAACGAGGCTGGCGTACCGTGGTCATCTCGGCCGCCGCGGTGTTCACCCTGGTCATGCTGGTGATCCTGGCCTTCGAGCTGGCAACCGGACGATCGCTCACCGCCTGGACCCAGGGTCAGGACGAGCCCACCTCGCCCTCGCTGTTCGGCGGTCACTCCTCACAGGTGCAGGACGAGGAGGAGCCCGTCGAGACGCCCGCGACCGACGGCGGGGACCAGCCCGCCGGCGAGGAGGGCACCGGAACCCAGCGGCCCGAGCCGGAGGAGCAGCCGGTCGGCCCCGAGACCGGGACGCCCCCGGTCGAGACCGGTCCGGAGACGCCCGGCGGGGAGGCCAGCCCGACCCGACCGAACCCCCGGTGGACGGGGGAGAACCCGTGGACCCGGGCGGCGGAGGGGTCCCCGACCCGGGGACGCGGCCCCAGCCCGAGGGTGATCCCGCCCCGGAGCCCGCCACGACCCCCGTCGGGTAGGCGGGCGCCTCCCGAGGCTCGCTCCGCGCGTCGGCGTCACGCCCGCCGGACGAACGCCCGACCACGTCGAAGCCCCCGCCGGTCCTCCGGCGGGGCTTCTCGTACCGGCGCCCGCTACCCGAACACCGTGTCCAGGTAGGCGTTGCCGAACCGCCGGTGCGGATCCACCCGGTCCCGCACCGCCAACGCGTCGCCCAGGCGCGGGTACACGCCCTCCAGGTAGGCGCGGTCGCGGGTGTGCATCTTGCCCCAGTGCGGACGCCCGCCCACGGAGGTGAACACCGCCTCCATGTCGGAGAAGTACGACGCGTAGGGCGTCCCCTGGTACATGTGCACGGCCACGTAGGCGGTCTCGCGCCCGTGGGCGGTGGACAGCCACACGTCGTCGGCGGGGGCGAAGCGCACCTCCACCGGGAAGCTCACCCTGTGGTCGCCCCGGTCCACGATCGCCCTGGCCTCCCGCAGGACGTCCACCAGGTGCTCCGCCGGGATCGCGTACTCCATCTCCACGAAGCGCACGTCCCGCACCGAGGCGAACACCCGGTGCGAGACGTCGGTGTAGGTCCGCGCGGACAGGGCGCGCGAGCTGATCTGGTTCACCGTGGGGACCGTCGAGGGGAAGCGGCGGCACACCCGGTTGACCCGGTCGAAGACGGTGTTGGACAGGAAGGCGTCGTCCAGCCAGCCCTTGAACGCGGAGAGCGGTGCGGCCGGGCCTTCGGAGACGTTGTTGCGCTTGGTGTTGGTGTTCCCGGTGTGCGGGAACCAGAAGAACTCGAAGTGGTCGTTCTCCGCGCGCAGTTCGGGGAGCCGTTCCAGCACCTCGTCCAGGGGCATGGGTGCCTCCCGGGCGTGCAGGAGGAAGGCGGGACGCACCGCGAAGGTCAGCGCCGTCACCACACCGAACGCCCCGAGGCCGACCCTGGCCGCGTGGAAGAGGTCGGGGTCGTGTTCGGCCGAGCACTCGACCACGGAGCCGTCGGCCAGCACCATCTCCAGCCCCACGACCTGGCTGGCGAGGCCGCCCGCGTCGCGGCCCGTGCCGTGCGTTCCGGTCTGCACGGCGCCGGCCACGGTCTGCACCGCGATGTCACCCATGTTGGCCAGGGCCACACCCGCCGAGGCCAGCGCGTCGTTGAAGTCGCACAGGGGCGTTCCCGCCTCGACCGTGGCGGTCCCGGCCTCGACGTCGATCGACCGTACGCGGGTCAGTGCGGTGGGGGCCAGGAGCAGGCCGTCGGTGATGGCCACGTCCGTGAAGGAGTGTCCGGTGCCGACCATGCGGACGCGCAGGTCCTGCTCGGCCGCCGAGGTGACGGCGGAGACGACGTCCTGGGTGCTGTCGGGGGTCGCCGTTCGGCGCGGGCGGGCCTGGTGGGTGCCGGCCCAGGTGTGCCACAACACATCAGTCATGCGGCGACATTACCCATCGGTCACTTCCGTGAACAGACCAGGAGTGTCCCTGGTCACGGACGGCGGGAAAGTCCCCTCACTCGGGCCGGGGCGGATCGAGGAGGTCGCGGGGAGCTGGTTTCATGAGGTGCATGAGGCCTTACGACGCGTTTCTGCTGATCTCCTTCGGTGGCCCGGAGGGCGAGGACGAGGTCATCCCGTTCCTGGAGAACGTCACCCGCGGACGCAACATCCCCCGCGAACGGTTGGCGGAGGTCGGTGAGCACTACTTCCTCTTCGGTGGTGTGAGCCCGATCAACCAGCAGTGCCGGGACCTGCTCGCCGCGGTCACCGCCGACTTCGAATCCAACGGCATCGACCTGCCGATCTACTGGGGCAACCGGTTCTGGGAGCCGATGCTCACCGACACCCTGGAGCGGATGCGGGAGGACGGTGTGCGCCGTGTGCTGGCGCTGCCCACCTCCGCCTACTGCAACTGGTCCAGCCGGACCGCCTACCACGAGGACATCGAGCGCGCCCTCGCCGCGCTCGGTGAGGGCGCCCCGAGGTCGACCTGATCCGCCCGTTCTACGACCACCCCGGTTTCGTCGAGCCCCTGGCGCAGTACACCCAGGAGTGCCTGGAACGGCTCCCCGAGGATCAGCGCGCCGGGGTGCGCCTGCTGTTCTCCGCGCACTCCATCCCCACCGCGATGGCCGAGGCCAGCGGTGGTCCGGACCAGGGCTACGGCGAGACGGGCGCCTACGGGGCCCAGCTGGCCGAGGTGGCCCGCCTGGTGGTGGAACGCCTGGACCGCGCCTACCCCTACGAGCTCGTCTACCAGAGCCGGAGCGGCCCGCCGAGCCAGCCGTGGCTGGAGCCGGACGTCAACGACCGGATGGAGGAGCTGGCCGCCGACGGCGTCCCCGCGGTGGTGGTCGTCCCGCACGGGTTCGTCTCCGACCACATGGAGGTCAAGTTCGACCTCGACGTGGAGGCCCGCGACACCGCCGCGAAGCTGGGAATCGGTTACGAACGGGCGCTCAGCCCCGGCACGCACCCCGCGTTCGTGTCGATGGTGACCGAGCTGGTGCGCGAGTACACCGGTCGCACCGACGAGCGGCGGCTGGCCTCCCTGCCGCACTGTGCCGAGAGCGGCGGACAGTGCTGCCGCCAGCGCTGACCCCCTGGCGCCGACCCACGGGGGCCGGTAGCCCGGACCGCCCCCGGGCCGGTGCGCCCCGCACCGGTGGGGGACGGGGCTCAGGTTCCGAGCGCGAGGTAGTCCGTGGTCCGGACGATCTCCTCGCGCTCGGCGAACGACGCGAGCGAGTCCGCGACGGCCGAGCTGTCACCGTCGCGGACGATCGCCGCCAGGACGTCCTCACAGGCCCTGATCACCGCCCGCTGGAGATCGGAGGGGATGATGACGAGGCGGTATCCCAGCTCCGCCAGGCGCTCCCGGGGCACCACCGGGGTCTTCCCGCCGTGGAACATGTTGATGAGCTTGGGCCCGGGCACCTCCCGGGCGATCAGCTCGATCTGTTCCACGCTCTCGGGGGCCTCGACGAAGATGACGTCGGCTCCGGCCTCCCGGTAGGCGCGCGCACGCTCCAACGCGGCGTCCACCCCTCCGAGGCGATGGCGTCCGTGCGGGCGATCACGACCAGGTCGGGGTCGGTCCGTGCGTCCAGCACCGCACGCAGCTTGCCCACCATCTCGGCGGTGGGGACCAGCGACTTGTCGTCCAGGTGACCGCACCGCTTGGGGAAGGTCTGGTCCTCCAGGTGCAGCCCGGCGACACCCGCCCGCTCGAACAGCCCCACCGTGCGGACCGCGTTCACGGCGTTGCCGAACCCGGTGTCGGCGTCGGCGATGACCGGGAGCGACGTCACCGCCGTGATCTGGGCCAGGCGGTCGGCGACCTCGGTCACCCCCAGCAGGCCGATGTCCGGCACCCCGTGGCCCCGGGCGATCGCGCCGCCGCTGGCGTAGACCAGCCCGGCCCCGCTCCGTTCGGCCAGCCGGGCGGTCAGCCCGTCGAACACCCCCGGAGCGACGTGGGTGCCGCCCCCTCGACCAGTGCGCGCAGCCGTGTGGTCGCCCTCATTCCCGGGCCCCTCTCCTCGTGTCCAGGGCCGTGGCCGGTCGGCGCAGACCCTGGATACAGCTTGTATACAATCTGGTGAGAGCTTGGCCCGGCAGGAGGGACGATGTCAAGAGGCGTGGTCGAACGGTGCCGGAGCTCCGGCGCGGACCCGGGAGGAGCACGGGGTGGGACAGGGCGATCTGGTGTACGGACGGCTGCGCGAGGAGATTGTGGAATGGGAGCTTCCCCGGGCACACACCTGAACGAGACCCGTCTGGCGGAACGCCTCGGGGTGTCCAGGACACCCCTGCGTGAGGCGCTGCACCGACTCACCCGTGACGGCCTGGTGCGGATCAGTCCGGGCCGGGGCGCCTTCGTCACCGAGATCGCCCTCCGGGACGTCGTGCACCACTTCCAGATGCGCGAGGCGCTGGAGACCCACGCGGTCCGGCTGTGCGCACGCGCCGAGGAGCGTTCCGTGTTCGCCGAGCTGGAGCGGCGGTTCCTGGAGTGGTGCTCCCGGTTCGAGGACGGCTCGGATGCCGACGACGCCGACTACTACGCCCTGACCGAGCGCCTGGACGCCGAGGTCTCCGAGGGCGCGGCCAACCCCTACCTGGCGGACGCCCTCACGTCCGTCCGCCAGCACCTGCGGCGGCTGCGCCGGATCGCCCGCCGCACCCCCGCCCGCATGGCGCTCAGCGCCCGCGAGCACGCCCTGATCTGCGCGGCCGTGAGCGAGGGCGACGAAGAGGAGCGGCGCGGGCCGCGTCTGATCACGTGAACAACAGCCTGCGCCACATCCTGGGCGTCATGGGCGGTGGAGCGGAGGCGGCCTCCTGAGGAACCCGACTCCCAGAGGCCCCTCCGTCAACAACGTTGACCACCTCTGAAGTGGGGTGATTCAGGTCACCGGGAACGGTAGGGTCGGCTCAGACCACAAGTCGACCTTTTCGGGAGTAACTGTCTTGGTTCGTTCCTGGTATGAACTTCCAGAATACGTCCGCCTGCGTCGCGTGAACGGGCTGCGCCTGTCCCCGGACGGCACCCGCCTCGTCGCACCCGTCAGCGACATCGCCCCTGACGCCAAGTCCTTCCGCAGCGCCCTGTGGGAGATCGACGTCGCCCCCGAGTCCGAGGGCGGGAGCGCACCCCGACGCCTGACCCGCTCCACCAAGGGCGAGTCCAACGTCGAGTTCCTCCCCGACGGCTCGGTGCTCTTCACCACCGGCAGGGTCGACCCCGAGGCGAAGGCCGAGGACAAGCCCAGGTCGGCGCTGTGGCTGCTGCCCGCCAACGGCGGCGAGGCCCGCCAGGTCGCCTCCCGGCCCGGCGGCGTCGGCGCCTTCACCGTCGCCCGTGACTCCGGACTGGTCGCCTTCAGCAGCAACCTCCTGCCCCGCTCCGAGGACGCCGAAGCCGACGCCGAGGCCAGGAAGGCCCGTGAGGAGGCCGGGATCACCGCGATCCTCCACGAGGCGCTCCCGGTCCGCTCCTGGGACAGCGACATCGGCCCCGACCACCCCCGCGTCTTCACGGCCACCCCGCCCGAGGACGACGACGCCCGCCTCGGTGAGCCCCGCGACCTCACGTCCGACGCCGGGCTGTCCCTGCTCGGCTCCGCACCCGAACTGACCCCGGACGGCTCCACTCTGCTCACCGGCTGGTCCGTGCCCACCTCGGGCGGTGCCCGTCGGGACGAGGTCGTCGCCATCGACACGGCCTCCGGCGAGCGCCGCACCGTCGCCGGCGGCCCCGACTCGGAGTACGAGTTCGGCGGCCCCCTGGTCTCGCCGGACGGTACCCGGGTCCTGACGCATGCCAGCACCGAGGGCACCTACGACGGCGAGCCCCGCGACGCCACCCTGTGGATCACCGACCTCGCCACCGGCGAGGGCCGCGACCTGCTGCCCGAACACGAGCTCTGGCCCCGGGACTACGCCTGGTCGGCCGACTCCCGCACCGTCTTCCTCGTCGCGGACCAGAACGGTCGACGCCCGGTCTTCCGCCTGGACGCGGCCACCGGAGAACTCACCCGGATCACCGGCGACCACGGCGCCTACAGCGCCCTGAACCCGTCCCCGGACGGACGCCACGTCTTCGCCCTCCGCGACGCCTGGGACGCCCCGCCCACCCCGGTCCGCCTGGACGCGGCCGCGACCGACGGCCAGCCCGCGTACCTGCGCACCCCCGGCTCCGAGTTGACCATGCCGGGCACCCTCACCGAGATCGAGACCACCGCCGACGACGGCACCCGCATCCGTTCCTGGCTGGTGCTGCCCGAGGAGGCCTCCGCCGAGTCGCCCGCCCCGCTCATGCTGTGGGTGCACGGCGGCCCCTACATGAGCTTCAACGGCTGGTCCTGGCGCTGGAACCCGTGGATCCTGGCGGCCCGCGGCTACGCGGTCCTGCTCCCGGACCCCGCGCTGTCCACCGGATACGGCCAGGACATGCTCCGCCGCGCGTGGGGCCAGTGGGGCCCGCGCACGCACGCCGACGTCATGGCCATCACCGACGCCGCCGAGGCCCGTGAGGACATCGACGCCGAGCGCACCGCCATGATGGGCGGCTCGTTCGGCGGGTACATGGCCAACTGGATCGCCGGGCACACCGACCGGTTCAAGGCGATCGTCTCGCACGCCTCCCTGTGGCAGCTGGACGGGTTCAGCGGTACCACCGACTACCCGCCGGTCTGGGAGAGCGAGTTCGGCACGCCGCTCGCCCAGCCGGAGCGCTACCAGCTGAACTCGCCGCACCTGCACGCGGACAGGATTCGTACGCCGATGCTGGTCATCCACGGTGACAAGGACTACCGGGTGCCGATCGGTGAGGGGCTGCGCCTGTGGCGCGACCTCCTCCTGCACGAGGTCGACGCCAAGTTCCTGTACTTCCCGGACGAGAACCACTGGATCCTCACCCCGGGCAACGCGCAGGTCTGGTACGAGACGATCTTCGCGTTCCTGGACCACCACGTCCACGGCAAGGAGTGGATCAGACCCGAGCTGCTCTAGGCGGCCCGGGGGACAGACCCCGGCGCCCGAGCCGCACGGACGCGGCCCCGGGAGGGCCCCGCTCACACCGGGCGGGGCCCTCCCTCGTCGTTCACGGCCCCCGCACCCGCCGTCTCCGGCGGGTGCGGGGGCGCCGCATAGAGTTCGGGTGCGGACGCTCCGGGCACGACGGACCCGGGGGCCACGAGCGGAAGGGCACCCGTGACCACCATCCAGTCCCCCACGATCCGGAGAAGCTGCGGGACCTCGCCGTCGCTGTCGCGGCCGAGGCCGGAGAGCTCGCGGCCAAGGGGCAGGAGGGCATCACCGTCCTGGACACCAAGTCCAGCCCCACCGACGTCGTCACCGAGATGGACCGCGCCACCGAGGACCTGGTCCGGGACCGGTTGCTCGAGGCCCGACCGCAGGACGCGGTCCTCGGTGAGGAGGGCGGAGGAGTAGAGGGGACCAGCGGCGTGCGCTGGGTCGTCGACCCCATCGACGGCACCGTCAACTACCTGTACGGGAGCCCGGACTGGGGCGTCGCCGTCGCGGCGGAGATCGACGGCGTGGTCGTCGCCGCCGCCGTCCACCTCCCCGTGCACGGGCAGATGTTCGACGCCGTCCTGGGCGGCGGGTCCCGGCTCGACGGCCGCGAGCTGCGTGCCCCCGAGGCGGTTCCGCTGGACCGGGCGCTGGTCGCCACGGGCTTCGGCTACCTCCCCGAACGCCGCCTCCAGCAGGCCAGGGTGCTCACCGAGGTGATCCCGCACATCCGCGACATCCGCCGGGTCGGCTCCGCGGCGGTCGACATCACCGGCCTGGCCACCGGGCGCTACAACGCCTACTACGAACGCGGACTCCACCTGTGGGACTGGGCCGCGCCCGGGCTGGTCGCGAGCGAGGCCGGTCTGCGTGTGGGCGGAGCGCACGGGGGCCGCCCAGCAACGACCTGGTGATCGCCGCCCGCCCCGGCCTCTACGAGCGGCTGGACGCCCTCCTGGCGCCGCTCGGTGCCGACACCGACGGCTGACCCGGACACGGGAACGCCCCGGGTGCCGGTGGCATCCGGGGCGCGGGGGAGGCGGGGTCGCGACCCCTCACGAGGAGGTGGCGCGCCCCGCCCCGACGTAGCCTGCCCCGGCCCCCTCTGGGGCGGGGGCGACGTCCGCCGCTCCGTTCAGGAGTGGGCGTCGACGCCGTTGCGGGCCGCGATGCGGTAGAGATCCTCCAGCTCCGACGCATGGGTGTCGGCGAGGAACTCGTCCCCGGCGTCCCTCGCCGATTCGAGCGACCGGTAGGTCTCGTTGATACGGACCTTGATCTCCGCCATGAACTCGCCCATTGCACCTCTTCCAGGGGTAGGCACCGGGGCAGGGTGGTGCCCCGGCGTAATCCGTATGCGCACGCCTGCGCGTGCGCACGAATCGAAGACGTCACGACCCTGTGACATGCGTGCCCGTCGCGGTCCGGGGCGGTGCCCGGTGTCCACGCGCGCGTCTCCTACCTCTACCGCACTGTGATCCAGGTCAAACCCCCGCCCCCGCGTGTGACGGATCCGTGATTCCCCGGCGGACGAGGGGATGTTTCCGTAAGATGGAAGTGCGCTCCTCGGGCGGGGCGCGGCGGCGGACGTCCGAGAGCGGCCGCGGGCCCGTGCCGCTCCCGGTCAAGCCGCGACAAAGAGTGTCACAAGACACATTTCCCGAGCAGGCCTTGTGCTTACTTGTTTCTTATTCTTGATGTGTCAGATTTGAGATGTGCGGGGTTGAGCCGTCGCCGACGGTTGGGGGATTCGCCGGCGGCGGCCGCCCCGTGCACAGCAGGGGAGCCGCGAGGCTCCCGGCCCAGCGCCCGTGCCACACGGGGGCGAGGGGACCGAGGAAACCCGAGGGTTTACCGTCTCCTTACCTCCACTGTGAAAGAACGGTTGACGCGGCCGGGACCAAGAACGCCGCTGCCGGTGTGTTGGGGGATGCGCCGGCAGCGGCCCCCTTTTGTTTCCCGACACCGAAGCTCCAGAAGGACTACCTTGCGCGTACTCGTGGTCGAAGACGAACGGGTCCTGGCCGACGCCGTCGCGGTCGGACTGCGAAGGGAGTCCATGGCCGTGGACGTCGTCTACGACGGCGACACCGCCCTGGAGTACACCTCGGTCAACGACTACGACGTGGTCGTCCTGGACCGTGACCTTCCCGGCACGCACGGAGACGACGTCGCGCGCTCCCTGGTCACCGACAGCTACAACGGCCGCATCCTGATGCTGACCGCCTCCGACGGTGTCGAGGACAAGGTCGAGGGGCTCACCCTCGGAGCCGACGACTACCTGGCCAAACCCTTCGCCTTCGCCGAACTCATCGCCCGCGTGCACGCGCTGGGACGGCGCTCCGCGCCCCCGCTGCCGCCGGTGCTGGAGCGGGGCGGCATCAGCCTGGACCCGGCCAACCACCTGGTGCACCGCGACGGCCGGGAGGTCTCGCTCACCCCCAAGGAGTTCGCCGTCCTCCAGGTGCTCATGCGCGCCCAGGGAACCGTGGTCAGCGCCGAAGGCCTGCTGGAGAAGGCCTGGGACGAGAACGCCGACCCGTTCACCAACGTCGTGCGGGTCACCGTCATGACCCTGCGCAAGAAACTCGGTGACCCACCCGTCATCCAGACCGTCCCGGGGGCGGGGTACCGGTTGTGAGACCGGGGAGCGGCCGGAACCCGGACAGGTCGAACCCACGCGTCCCGGAGACACCGGGACCTGGCGCAGCCTGAACTCCGTCGCCCCGAGCGGGGACGGCGCCGAACGCTCCTCCGCTCACACGACCGTGCACGCCACGGTCCACCGCTTCACCGACAACCTCAGCCTGCGCGCCCGCCTCACACTCATCTACGGGATGCTGTTCTTCGCGGCGGGCTCCCTGCTGGTCCTTGTCAACTACCTGGTCGTCGCGGTCCTGCTCAACGCGCTCCTGGCCGAGGAGAGCCCGGCGGAGCTGATCGAGAACAGCCACTACATCGAGCAGGTCCTCACCCACGTCACCCGGTTCTCCCTGCTCGCCCTGTTCCTCGTGGGCCTGCTCGCCGTGGCCCTGGGATACGCCGTGGCGGGCCGCGCGCTCTCCCCTCCAGAAGATCACCCGCATCGCCCGCAGGCTCTCCGAACGCTCCCTGCACGAGCGCATCGCCCTGTCCGGGCCCGACGACGAGATCCGCGAGCTCGCGGACACCTTCGACGGCATGCTGGAACGCCTCGACCGGGCCTTCGACGGGCAGCGCCGGTTCGTCGCCAACGCCTCCCACGAGCTGCGTACGCCCCTGGCGATCAACCGCACCCTCCTGGAGGTGGCGCTGAGCGCCCCGGACGTCTCACCGGACCTCAAGACCGTCGGACAGACCCTCCTGGAGACCAACGCCCGACACGAACGCCTCATCGACGGCCTGCTGTTCCTCGCCAAGAGCGACCGCGAGCTGGAGTCCAAGGCCAGGGTCGACCTGAGCGAGGTCGCCGGGACCGTCCTCAGCCAGCTCTCCGGCTCCATCGACGAGTCAGGGCTCTCGCTGCGCCAGGACCTGCGCCCCGCCCCGGTGGTCGGGGACCCCGTGCTGCTGGAACGCCTCGTGGCCAACCTGGTCGAGAACGCCCTCAAGTACAACGTCGACGAAGGCGAGATCACGGTCCGCAGCGGCATGTACGAGGGGATGCCCGCCGTCCAGGTGGAGAACTCGGGCAAGGTCATCCCCGCCTACGAGATCGAGGGCCTGTTCGAACCCTTCCGTCGCGGTTCCGGCGACCGGGTGGGTTCGGGGCGCAGCGCCGGTCTGGGCCTGTCCATCGTCCGTTCGGTGGTACGCGCGCACGCGGGCGTGGTGACCGCGTGGCCGCGCGCGGGCGGCGGTCTGGTCGTCACGGTGTGCCTGCCCGTGCCTTCGGGTAACGGGACGGAGAACACCGAACGTCGCTAGGGGTGGGGGCCAAGCTGCGTACCGCTGCGCTTCGTGGTATCTATACGTGTCCGAAGACACGCCCACCCCTGTCACGAGTGTCGACCTGCGGTGGGTATGCTTCCCCGGGCGTGGACACGGAGGGAATCCCTCCTGACGTGGGCATGTCTGGGTTTTCGCCCGTACTCGGGGAGTGCTCCAGGCTGGTCCGGCATGTGGGCGCAAGCGTGTTTTCGGGTCTACGAGACACCCGGTGTCGGGTAGTACCGCAGGGAACGACCCGTGAGGGGCCACTCAACCTTGGCCGCCTCCGGTCACGATCCCGTCGAAGTGCTGCTGACCTGTGGACTGTGACCCGGGAGGGGGCACGGTCGGACGACACCGGAAAACTCGTCGGCCGATTCGGGCACAACTAAGGTCTCTCAAGCGTTACACCCGCGCGACGAGGCACTAAACGAGGGGGATGGAGTTAGCAGAGATGGCGACCGACTACGACAGCCCGCGCAAGACTGACGAGGACATCAACGAGGACAGCCTCCAGGAGCTGCAGGCGCGGCGCGTGGACAAGGGCACCGGTACCATCGACGTCGACCCCGACGAGGTGGCCGAGGGCATGGAACTGCCGGGCGCCGACCTGTCCGGCGAGGAGCTCGCCGTGCGCGTGCTTCCCCGTCAGGCCGACGAGTTCACCTGCTCGCGCTGCTTCCTGGTGCACCACCGCAGTCAGCTCGCAGAGCAGCGCGCCGGTCAGCTGGTCTGCAAGGAGTGCGCCTGACACTGACGGCGACGGTTCCTGGAACGACACTCCACGGTATCCGAGGACGCTGAGGAGTACGGGCCCAGGACCGCTCGACCGTCGGACGGTGGCTCGCAGAACGACGGTGGACGGCCGACCGCACGTGGGTTGGACCCATGTGGTGGGCCGTCCACCGTCGTCGCGAGATGCCCGGCCGGGCGGGGCTCAGACCTCCAGGTCCCGCCCGCCGGAGCCCACCATCTGCTTGCGGGCGGCGCGGACGGCCAGCACTCTGGCCACCTCGACGCCCACACCCGCCACCACGGCCCAGCTGAGGGCACGCCCGAGGCTGACGTCCGGGGACTCCAGGTCCGTGGGCGGCTCCTCACCGGTGGCGCGCGTCCACGCGAAGGTCAGGGCCTTGCGTGTGACGAACTCGGCCGCGAAACCCGCGACCATGCCGATGATGACCGGCGCGACCTCACCGTCCTTCTTTGCCATGTGAATCGTTCACCGTTCCCTAGTGCGTACGATGGTGCGCGCGGACGCGCGACGTCCGCTGGGGGAATCCTTTCACGCTGGGCCCTCCCGCCGCAGCGGTGGCCACCTCCGCGGCCGTCCCGTCGTCCCTGCCAGGGACGGGAAAGCGGGAGCGACCAGGGCGCGCGGAGGGCTAATATTGCCCGCATGACCAACCGCTCTCATTCCTTCCGCATGCCCGACAAGCCTTCGCTGGACGGTATCGAGGCGAAGTGGGTGGACGTATGGGATGAGTCCGGCGTCTACCACTTCGACCGGACCCGCGGCCGCGAGGACGTCTACTCGATCGACACGCCGCCGCCCACGGTCTCGGGTTCGCTGCACATCGGGCACGTGTTCTCCTACACGCACACCGACACCGTCGCGCGCTTCCAGCGGATGAACGGCAAGGCCGTCTTCTACCCGATGGGCTGGGACGACAACGGCCTGCCCACCGAACGCCGCGTGCAGAACTACTACGGTGTCCGCTGTGACCCCTCGGTCCCCTACGACCCGGACTTCCAGCCGCCGCAGAAGCCCGACCCCAAGCGGCAGATCCCCATCTCCCGCCGCAACTTCATCGAACTGTGCGACATCCTCACGGTCGAGGACGAGAAGGT
The DNA here is from genome assembly GCA_018388625.1 of Nocardiopsis eucommiae. Classification (GTDB taxonomy): domain Bacteria; phylum Actinomycetota; class Actinomycetes; order Streptosporangiales; family Streptosporangiaceae; genus Nocardiopsis; species Nocardiopsis eucommiae. The sequence goes on from CP074402.1 coordinate 2,323,449, forward strand.
CTTCGAGGCCATCTGGCGCCGTCTGGGCCTGAGCGTCGACTGGCGGCACACCTACGCCACCATCGACGACAACTCCCGTGCCGCCGCCCAGCGCGCCTTCCTGCGCAACCTGGCCCGGGGTGAGGCCTACATGTCGGAGGCGCCCACCCTGTGGGACGTCACCTTCCGCACGGCCGTCGCCCAGGCGGAGCTGGAGGACCGCGAGCGTCCCAGCGCCTACCACAAGGTCGCCTTCCACAAGCCGGACGGCACCCCGGTCCACATCGAGACCACCCGCCCCGAGCTGCTGGCCGCCTGTGTCGCCCTGGTCGCCCACCCCGACGACGAGCGGTACGCGGACCTGTTCGGCACCACCGTGACCACCCCGGTCTTCGGGGTCGAGGTCCCGGTGCGGGCGCACCACCTCGCCGACCCCGAGAAGGGGTCCGGCATCGCGATGATCTGCACCTTCGGTGACACCACCGACGTCACCTGGTGGCGCGAGCTCCAGCTGGAGACCCGTCCCATCATCGGCTGGGACGGCCGCGTCATCGCGGACCCGCCCAAGGGCATCGAGTCCGACGCCGCACGCGAGGCCTACGCCAGGCTCGCCGGGGCCACGGTCCACACCGCGCGCGAGCGCACCGTCGAACTGCTCAGGGAGAGCGGCGACCTCGTCGGAGACCCCAAGCCCATCACCCACCCGGTCAAGTTCTACGAGAAGGGCGACAAGCCCCTCGAGATCGTCACCACCCGCCAGTGGTACATCCGCAACGGAGGCCGGGACGAGGAGGTGCGCGCCCAGCTGATCGAGCGCGGCCGTGAGCTCACCTGGCACCCCGAGCACATGCGTCAGCGCTACGAGAACTGGGTCGAGGGCCTCAACGGCGACTGGCTGATCAGCCGCCAGCGCTTCTTCGGCGTCCCGTTCCCGGTCTGGTATCCGCTGGACGCGGACGGCAACCCGGACTACGACGCTCCGCTGCTGCCCTCCGAGGACCAGCTGCCCGTCGACCCCAGCTCCCAGACGCCCGCCGGGTACACCGAGGAGCAGCGCGGTCGGGCCAACGGGTTCATGGGCGACCCGGACGTCATGGACACCTGGGCGACCTCCTCGCTCTCCCCGCAGATCGCCTCCGGTTGGGAACGCGACCAGGACCTGTTCGAGCGGGTCTTCCCGATGGACTTCCGCCCGCAGGGCCAGGACATCATCCGCACCTGGCTGTTCTCCACCGTGGTCCGCGCCCACTTCGAGAACGGCAGCCTGCCCTGGAACACCACCGGCATCTCCGGCTGGATCCTGGACCCGGACCGCAAGAAGATGTCCAAGTCCAAGGGCAACGTCGTCACTCCGGTGGCCCTGCTGGAGAAGTACAGCTCCGACGCGGTCCGGTACTGGGCGGCCAGCGGTCGCCTGGGCACCGACACCGCCCTGGACGAGGGCCAGATGAAGGTCGGCCGCCGACTCTCCATCAAGATCCTCAACGCCAGCAAGTTCGTCATGTCGGTCGCCGGTGAGCACGCCACCACCGACCCGGCCCAGGTCACCGAACCCCTGGACCGGGCCATGCTGGCCGCGCTGGCCGACGTGGTGGAGGAGGCCACGACGGCCTTCCGCTCCTACGACCACACCCGGGCCCTGGAGCGGACCGAACGCTTCTTCTGGGACTTCTGCGACGACTACCTGGAGCTCGTCAAGACCCGCGCCTACGACACCGGGTCCACCGAGGGTGCCTCCGCCCGCGCCGCTCTGCTCATCGCCCTGGGTGCCCTGCACCGACTGTTCGCCCCCTTCGTCCCCTTCGTCACCGACGAGGTCTGGAGCTGGTGGCAGGAGGGCTCGGTGCACGCCCAGAGCTGGCCCGACGCCGCCGAGTACCGCGACGCGGCCGCCGGTGGCGACCCGGCCGTCCTGGCCGCCACCGCCGAGGTGCTGCGCGCGGTCCGCAAGGCCAAGTCGGAGGCCAAGCTGTCGATGCGCGCCGAGGTCGACCTCGTCCGCGTCTCCGGCAAGCAGGCGGAGTCCGCCCGCGCTGCCTCCGGCGACATCGCCGCCGCCGGTCGCGCGGCCGGGATCGACTTCGAGACCACCGACGACGGTGAGCTCAGCGTCGAGGTGACCCTGGCCGAGACCACCGAGTAGCCGACACCGGCGACGACACCCCGGGGCGGGTCCGAACACGATTCGGGCCCGCCCCCGTCGTTCCGGCACGCTGGACACCAAGGCAGAGCCCCGGGAGCGATAGGCTCGGCGAATGTGAGTACCTCATCCCTGGAAGCCGGTCCGTTGACCATCACGGTCCGTCGCCTGGACCCCGGCCTCCCGCTGCCCACGTACGCCCACCCGGGTGACGCGGGCGCGGACCTGTACGCCGCCGTCGACGTCCGGCTCGACCCCGGACACCGCGCCACCGTCCCCACCGGTCTGGCCATCGCCCTGCCCGACGGCTTCGCGGCCTTCGTGCACCCCAGGTCCGGGCTGGCCGCCCGGCACGGGGTCACGGTCGTCAACGCCCCGGGAACCGTCGACGCCGGGTACCGGGGAGATCAGGGTGACCCTGCTCAACACCGACACCGACACCCCGGTCACGATCGCGCGCGGCGACCGGATCGCGCAGATGGTGATCCAGCGCGTGGAGCGGGCGGAGTTCGTCGAGGCGGACGCGCTCCCCGACTCGGTGCGCGGTGCGGGTGGTTTCGGTTCGACCGGGGGCCACGCCGCGCAGCGGTGAACGTCCCCTGACTCCCCGGTGTGATCCCGGGACCTACGGAAGAAGCGGAGAGGTGAAGGCGTGTTTGGACGCCGCCGCAAGAAGCGGGACAAAGAGACCGAGAGAGCTGCGGAGACGGAGGCCCAGCCGCAGCGGCGGGGCGCCGCGGGCGCGGTCTCCTTCGACAACGAGATCGAGCCGGTGCGCGCCTCCGAGCAGCCCGCCAAGGACGCCGACCAGTACCGGCGGACCGGGCCGTGGGACTCCACCGAGGACGCCCCCGAGGCTGATCGGATGGACCTGGGCAGCATGCTCCTGCCGATGGAGCAGGGCACCGAGATCCAGGTGAACGTCGCCCAGGACAAGCAGAACAAGCAGAAGATCATCGGGGTCACCCTGGTGCGCGGCAAGACCGCGCTCCAGGTGCAGCCCTTCGCCGCGCCGAAGTCGTCCGGGCTGTGGGACGAGATGCGTGAGGAGCTGCGCGAGCAGGTCACCAAGCAGGGCGGCAAGGCGGAGGACCACGACGGCACCTTCGGCCCCGAGCTCCAGGCGGTCATCCCCATCAAGGGAAAGAAGACCGAGGACGGCAGGCAGCTCGGCCAGCGGGTGCGCTTCATCGGTGTGGACGGTCCGCGCTGGGTGCTGCGCGGCGTGATCCGGGGCGAGGGCGCCAGCAAGCCCGAGGTGATGTCCGAGATCGAGCAGGTCTTCGCCAACATCGTGGTGGTGCGCGGCGAGCAGCCGGTGCCGCCGAACGAGCTGTTGCAGATCACGGTGCCCAAGAAGATCCAGGAGCAGATGGCGGCCGCCGCGCAGCAGCGGTCCGCCCAGCAGGCGGCCCAGCACGGCAACGCGGGCAGTTCCCCCAACGGATCGGCGAGCGGACCGCCCACCGGTTCCTGAGCCCTCGCGCGATCGGCCTGTGGACAACCGTGTCCGGGGGTGCGCCGTTCCGTAGTGTGGGCCGTATGGCTCAGACCACGAAGAACAGCGCTCCCCGGCCGCTTCCCGAGGACTGGGGACGGGCGCTGGCGGTGGTGGCCCACCCGGACGACCTGGAGTTCGGTGTCTCCTCGGCGATCCACCGGTGGACCGTGCGCGGCAAGGAGGTCGTTGAGCTGCTGGTGACCCAGGGCGAGGCCGGTATCGACTCCCTGGACCCGGCGGCCTGCGCGCCCCTGCGGATGGCCGAGCAGCGTGCCTCGGCGGCGGCCGTCGGCGCGTCCACCGTGGAGTTCCTGGACTTCCCGGACGGCACGCTGGAGTACGGTCTGCCGTTGCGCCGGGCCCTGGCCGGGGCGATCCGCAGGCACCGGCCCGACGTGATCATCTCCCTCAACTTCCGTGAGCACTTCGCCGGGGGAAGCGGGTTCAACCACGCCGACCACCGGGTGCTGGGCCCCGCCCTGCTGGACGCGGTCCGCGACGCCGACAACCGGTGGGTGTTCACCGAGCAGCTCGCGGAGGGGCTGGAGCCCTGGCGGGGCGTGCGGTTCGTGGCCTTCGGCGCCGCCCCGGAGGCCACCCACTTCGTCGAACTGGGCGAGGACGACCTGGCCGCCGGAATCGCCTCCCTGGATGCGCACGAGGTGTACCTGGCCAACCTGGACGGCTTCGACCAGCGCACCTTCCTGAGAGAGGGCGCCGTGCGCTCCGGTGCGTGGGCCGGGGTACCGCTGGCCACCTCGTTCGAGGTCTTCGAGACCTGACCCGGGCGGACGCGCCCCCGCTGAGACCGCACCGTCCGGGAACCCGTGTTCGCCGGACCCGGACCCGGACCCGGATCCGGGCGCGGTCTGCTGGACGCGTCGGTGCTTCGCGGACTCCGTAGGTGCTTCGCGGACTCGTGGAGGCCCGGCGAGGGGACCCGGCGCGGGGCCACCCCGGACCTGGCGATACGGTGCGGCCAGGCGAGGCGCCCGGTCGACACCGGGGCCTGACCGGCGCGGCTCGTCGCCCCCGCCGCGATGACATCCCCGGGCCCGTCAGGGCCACACATGGAGAAGGGTCGGACATGACCGATGGCAGTACGGCGGGCCGGCGTGGGCGCCGACGTGGGCGCCGGGCCGTTCGCGTCCTTGTGTGGACGCTGGCCGTGTGCACCACACTGGTGCTGGTGGCCGCCACGGCCTTCGTCGTCTGGGCCCTCAACCCCTACCGGGCCGAGCCGGAACCCCTGGCCCTGGCCGAGCGTGACCCGGCCGTCGTCGTCGAGCGCGGCTCCGACGGCGTCCTGATCACCCCCGCCGAGCACCCCTCGGGAACGGGGGTCGTCTTCTACCCCGGCGCCCGGGTGGAGGCCGACGCGTACGCGGCCTCCTGGGCACCTGTGGTGGCCAGGACCGGGGTCACGGTGATCGTGCCGGACCTGCGCCTCAACCTGGCCCTGCTCGACTCCGCCCGTGGCGAGTCGGTGGTCGGCGCCGCCCCGGAGGTCTCCGAGTGGTACCTGGGCGGGCACTCCATGGGCGGGGCCTTCGCCGCGCAGCACGTCGGCTCCGGCGACGGCGACGTCCCGTGGGCGGGGCTGGTGCTGTGGGCCTCCTACGCCCCCGAGGGCGCCGACCTGGCCGACCGCGACGACCTCGACGTGCTGTCGGTGGCCGGGGGACGGGACGGGATCCTGTCCCCGTCGGAGGTCGCGGAGCGCAGACCCCACCTGCCCGGTGACGCCGACGCGGAGGTGATCGAGGGTATGAACCACGCCCAGTTCGGCGCCTACGGGGCGCAGTCCGGGGACGCGGAACCGGAGCTGACCGACGCACAGGCGCACGAGGCCCTGGCCGAGGTCACCGCCGCCTTCCTCCTGAGGGACTGAGCCCCGGGGCGTTCACGCGGCCGGGCCCGGGTCCACGGGGTCGGTGATCCGGCCGGTGAACAGGACCGCGCCCCGGCGGCGCAGCACGAAGACGAAGGGCTGGTCCACGACGAACTCCCGGGGAGGCGGCGGGACCGCGGCCGACATCAGCATGACGGCGGCGGTCGCCGCGGCCCCTCGGCGCCCTTCTCGTCCACACGCAGCACCGCCTGGTGCACGATGGCGTCGACCTTCAGGGGCTCCTCGCTGATACCGCCGAAGTCGGCGCGGTCCGTGGCCAGGGTGCGCACGTGAGCGGGGGTGGCGGCCAGCGGTTCGAGCAGTGCGGCGTCCGTTTGGACCTCGAAGCGCGGCAGCGCCAGGCTCACCCGCTCCTGTCGGCGCGCCCGGTACAGTCCGCGCAGGACCTGCGGCGTGAGCGACGGTGTCGGTGCGTGCGCGGCCCCGGGGAGTCGGGGACGATCACGTCCAGGGCCAGGCCGTGCTCGCCCTCCAGGGTGACCATCCGCAGCCCGCCGTGCTCGGAGTGGACCAGGGATCCCGTGCGCCGCATGGTCGGAACCCGGTGGGTGCGGTCCGGGGCGTGGAAGTCGCGGTCCCGCGTGTCGGAGGGATCGAAGGGCTCCGCCCACAGCAGCTTCACCCACAGGGCGTTGACGAGGAGCATACGGACGTCGGGGTGGACGGTTCCGGGGGCGAGCAGCTCGGGGACCAGCCCCCGCGTGACCTCGGAGACCCGGCCGTTGACCCGGGCGCGCACCCCTCCGCGTCACCACGGAAGTCGACCCGGTCCACCTCCGCGTCGGACTGGGCCGCGACCCGCTCCTCGAACTCGGCGCGCAGCGGGAGGTCGGCCGGGACGTACAGGCCGTTGAGCGTGGCCAGGTCCAGTCCGTCGGCGGCCTCGACGGCGGTGTTCAGCGTCTCCAGGTGCCCCCGGGGATCGCCGCCGTCCGGGGCGACCAGGTCCACCAGCTCCTTGAGGGTGTCGCCGCCCGCACCGGTGGCCAGCAGGCCGAGCACGGCGCCGACCGAGTACGGGGACCACACGTGTGAGCTCCCTCCTCGACCAGTTCGGGGTCGAGCGCGAGGGCGAAGCGGAGGTGCTCCTCGTCGGGTGCTTCCTGCCGGGTGGTCATCGGGACGACTCCTCACGAGAGCGGGTGGGCCGCCAGCGTACGGAAGGACGCCGCCCCGGGGCCAGCCACCGTGGTGAGAAGGGGCACGCCGCATCACCTGACAAAGGAGGGCAAGCCCGGACCCGGAGGGTGGTCGGTCGGCCGGAACGCCGCTCCCCGGCTGTGACGGGTCGCATAGGGTGGTGCATCATGGCTGGCGGCCGAACAGGCCGCACGGCGACACCGGAGCGGAGCGGGATGACTGAGCAGCAGCGGGCCTCCGAGGAGGCGGCCCAGGCCGACGAGGCGGGGAGAAGCCCGCCGTCACCGAGCGAACGGTCGAGGCGCTGGTCCGGACCAAGCTCGCCGAGGCCCTGGGCGGAAAGCGCGGCATGGTCGAGACGGCCATCCCCACTCTGACCTTCACGATCTCCTACATCGTGAGCGAGGACCTGCGGCTGTCGATCATCCTGGGGGTCGGGGCGGCCCTGCTCCTGGGCGTGCTCCGGCTCGTGCGGCGCTCCTCGTTGCAGTACGTGTTCACCAGCCTCTTCGGCATCGGCCTGGCGGCGGTCTTCGCGATGCGCAGCGGGAACGCCGAGGACGCCTTCCTGCCCGGGATCATCTACAACGCGGTTTACGCCGTGGTGCTGAGCCTGTCGGTCCTGGTCCGCTGGCCGGTGATCGGCCTCATGATCGGCCCGTTCATCGGGAACAAGGAGGACTTCACCTCCTGGCGCAACGACCCGGCCGTGGTCACGCTCGCCTCCCGGCTGACCTGGCTGCTGGTGCTGCCCTGCGTCATCCGGGTGCTGGTCCAGTACCCGCTCTGGCTGGCCGAGACCAACGACTGGGCCAACACCTTCGCCCTGCTGGGTCTGTCCAAGGTGGCCATGGGCTGGCCGCTCCAGGTGGCGGCCTTCGCGGGCATGGTGTGGGTCCTGGCGCGCGGACGCACCCCCTGGAGCGGGCCGAGGCCGCCGACACCCCCGAGGACCGCTGAGGGGACCCGCGAAGGACACCCGCCGCGACCGGGCTCAGGCCTCGGGCGCGGCCTCCTCGGTGTCCTCCACCCGCTCCAGCAGCTCCTCCAGGGGGCCCAGCGCCTCCGGTTCGGCCAGGAACACCACGGTGTTGCCCACGGAGAGGGTCCGCTCCGGCGCGGGCGGTCGCACCCCGCCCGGACCCACCACGGCGACCAGGGCCACGCCGTCGGGCAGTTCGGCGGTGAGGTCGCTCTCGGGCCGGTCCGCGAAGGGGCTCGCCGCGTGCAGCACCGACTCCGCGATCTCGGCGCCGGGCAGCGGGGTCGGGTGCCCTCCTCCGCGTAGTCCTCCTCGTCGGTCACTCCCTCGACCAGGTCCGCGATCAGACGCGGCGGGGAGACCGCCAGGTCCACCCCCAGGAGTCGTTGAAGAGCCACTCGTAGGCCGGGTCGTTGATCCGGGCGATGACCTGGTCGACCGCGAACTCGGTCTTGGCCAGCAGGGAGAAGACGAGGTTCACCTTGTCGTCGCTGCTGGCCGCGATGACCACGTCGAAGTCGCCCAGCCGGGCGTCCTCCAGGGTGGCCAGTTCACAGGCGTCGGCCAGCAGCCACTCCACCTGGGGGAGGTCGTCCACGCCGATGGCCCGGGTGTCCCGGTCGATCAGCAGGACGTCGTGGCCGTTGCCCGCCAGCTCCGTGGCGATGGAGCGGCCCACGCTCCCGGCTCCCGCGATGGCGATCCGCATCTCACTCACGCCCCGTCTCGTCCTCGCGCCGTCCGCCCAACCGCTGGGTCAGGTCGGCCATGTCCCGGCTGTGCCCCACCACGTGCAGCACGTCGCCCTCCGCGATGGTCTCCTCGGAACGGGCCAGGGCGATGCGCCCCCGCCGGACCAGGTAGACCACCCGCAGGCGGAAGTCGTCCTCCAGTTCGGTGACGCTCCGTCCCACCCAGCGCTCCGGCGGGGTGAGTTCGTTCATGGTCAGGCTGCCCGAGGCGTCCTGCCACTCGGGTGCCGCGCCGGGCCGGTCGTCCCCGGGCACCACGCGGCGGAGGATGGCGTCGGCCGTCCAGCGCACGGTCGCCACCGTCGGGATGCCCAGACGCTGGTAGACCTCCGCGCGGCGGGGGTCGTAGATCCGGGCCACGACGTTGCCGACCCCGAAGGCCTCGCGGGCCACCCGGGCCGCGATGATGTTGGAGTTGTCGCCGTTGCTGACGGCCGCGAAGGCCTCCGCCCGGTCGATACCGGCGCTGAGCAGGACCTCCCGGTCGTGGCCCGCGCCGCGTACCGCGTGTTTGGCCACGGAGGAACGGAGCCGACGGAACGCCTCGGGGTCCTGGTCGATCACCGCCACCGAGTGGCCCAGGTCCACCAGGGTGTGTGCCAGCGTGGACCCCACGCGGCCGCACCCCATGATCACGATGTGCACCTCGTCCGCACTCCCGTCGGTTGGTCGTCCGCCCCCGGGGCACGGACAGACCCACGCGCCCCGACGGTTCCACCTTGGCACACGAGGACCCCGTCCGCGTGTCGACCCCGCCCCCGCCGTGTCCGCACCAGCGCGTGTGGTGCCCCGGGGCCGGTAGATTGGGGTCGGTTGGTGGCTGTGCGCGCAGGGTCACCCGTAACACGACCCGACCAGCGAAGGACACAGCCATGACCCGTGTGGGCAACGAGATCGAACTGACAGTGGACGACGTCGCCCACGGCGGATGGTGTGTGGGCCGCCTGGACGACCAGGTCGTCTTCGTCCGCCACGCCCTGCCGGGCGAGCGCGTGCGGGTCCGCGTCACCGAGCAGACCACGCGCTTCCTGCGCGGCGAGGCCATCGAGGTCCTCACGGCCTCCCCGGACCGGGTCGAGGCGCCCTGCGTGTTCTCCGGCCCCGGCATGTGCGGCGGCTGCGACTGGCAGCACGCCACCCTGGAGTCCCAGCGCCGGATGAAGGCCAAGGTCGTGTCCGACCAGCTGAGCCGGATTGCCGGCATCGACCTCGACGTGGAGGTCGAGGAGCTGCCCGGAACCCCGGACGGTCTGGGCTGGCGCACCCGCGTGCGGTTCTCGGTGGACGAGGACGGCCACGCCGGTCTGCGCCGCCACCGCTCCCACGACATCGAGCCGGTCGACCGGTGCCTGATCGCCCACCCCGGCGTCAGCGAGCTCGGCGTCACCGAGGTCAAGTGGGAGGGCGTCAAGGACGTCGAGGCGGTCGCCTCCGCCACCCGCGCCGACCGTGCCGTCGTGGTCACCCCGACCACCGCCAAGCTCGGCGTGCTGCCCGAACTCAAGGCCTCCAGCGCTGTGCTCCGCCGGTTCAGGGGCGGCCGGGTGCAGTCGGTGCGCGGCCGCAAGGGCGTGCGCGAGGACGTGGCCGGACGTGAGTACCGGGTGGGGGCCGGGGGTTTCTGGCAGGTCCACCCCGCCGCCGCGGAGACCCTGAGCGCCGCCGTCCTGGACGGTCTGGAGCCGCGTGAGGGCGAGACCGCCCTGGACCTGTACTGCGGCGCGGGCCTGTTCACCGGTGCCCTCGCCGACGCCGTCGGCGTCGAGGGCCGTGTGATGGGCGTGGAGAACGGCGAGCACGCCGTCCGCGACGCCCAGTACAACCTCAAGGACCTCCCGCAGGTACGGATCCAGCGCCACGACGTGGCCAAGCAGATGCGTGAGTGGGCCGACGTGCGCGCCGACGTCGTGGCGCTGGACCCGCCGCGCGCGGGCGCCGGTGCCGAGGTCGTGCGCAAGGTGGCGGGTATGAAGCCGCGCCGCATCGCCTACGTCTCCTGCGACCCGGCCACCCTGGCCCGCGACCTCGCGGAGTTCGACCGTTCCGGCTACCGCCTGGTGGGGCTGCGCGCCTTCGACGCCTTCCCGATGACCCACCACGTGGAGTGCCTGGCCGTGCTGGAGCCGGTGAGGCTGGCCCGCCGTCACCGCGAGGCCGAGCAGGCCTAGGTTCCCTCGCCCGGGTCGGCCAGCCGACCCCGGCGCACCCGGTTCGTCGTCCCGCGAGGAACCGGACCGGACCCGCACGTGGGGCCCGGGACCACTGTGGTCCCGGGCCCCACGTCGTGCGGGGCCGCCCGCGCGCCGGACGGGACGCGCGGGCGGTTGGTGTCACAGGTCGGAGCACTGCCCCGCGACGGATCCCGTGACGTCGTTGGCCGCGCCGAAGTCGGTGGCGGCCAGGTTGTTGCCGGAGCAGGCGACGGAGCCGCGCACGGTGTTCCCGGCCAGGACCGGGCCGTAGCCCCGCGCGTCACCGGACCAGGTGGCGGCGGGCACCTGGGTGTTGTCGTTCAGCGCCAGCGAGCCCGTCAGGGACGAACCCAGGACCGTCACCTCGGAGGTGGTCCCGGTGATCGACACCGCGCCGCTCACCTGGGTACCGGAGAGCCGGACGGTGTCGGCGCCCGAGGCGGTCAGGCCGCCCCTCAGGGAACCGCCCTCGACCACCAGTGAGGCGCCGTCGGCCACTGTGACCCCGCCGCGCACGTCGGCGCCGTCGAGGCAGACCACGCCCGCGTCGACCCGCAGGCCGCCGTTGACCGCGCCGCTCACGGTCTCGGTGCACTCCAGCTCCGTGCCGGGGACGACCGTCGCCGTGAAGGACTCGGGGGAGCCGATGTTGCCCGCCGAGTCGATCGCCCGGTGCTCCACGGTGTGGGTGCCCCAACCGGGCTCGTGGGAGTCGACCTCGAACACGGCCATGGAGAGGCCGCCGCTGCCGAGGCTCCCGTAGACCAGGTCATCGACGTTGGTCCCGTCCGGGGTGAACCGGAACGGCGCCTCGGAGTCCTCCGGCCAGCCGTAGTAGTGGTGCCAGCCGTCGCCGTCCACCCGGAACTCACCGACCACGTGGCCGTCGCCGTCGTCCTCGGGGGACAGGCGCATCGAGAACTCGTTGAGGTACAGGTGGTGCCCGCCGTCCGCGACCGTGGCGGCGGCCTCGGAGAGCTCGCGGGGCGCGCTCGGATCGGTGGCGTCGACGGCCCACGTGAGGGTCTGGGAACCCGGCCCCTCGGGGTCGGTCACCGTCGCCGTCAGGACGTGGTCTCCGGTGCCGAGGCCGAGCTCGCCCAGGTCGAGGGTGCGGCCGTCGGTCGAGGTGGACACGGCGGACCCGTCCAGCTCCCAGGCGACCTCCATGATCCGGTCGGTGGGCCGGGTGGTCTCCGCGTAGACGACCTCGGTGGCGCCCACGGCGCGCTCGGTGTCGCGGTACCGGGTGAACCCGGCCTCGACGGACACGTCCTCCTGGGGCTCGCCCACGGTCCAGGTGCGCGTCTGGGTGAGGGCGGCGGAGTCGCGGATGGCGGGGTCACGGACGAACTCCGTGGGGTCCTGCACCCGGACGCTCACCTCGGTCCCGGGGGCCAGGTCGAGCCCGGCCAGCTCCAGGCCCCGTGCGCCTGAGGCGTCGGCCAACTCCTCGCCGTCCACCGTCCAGGTGTAGTCCAGCTCGTGGTGGACGGGGTGCGGGCCCTCGACCCACACCGCGTCCTCGGCGCCCACCTCGCCCTCGGGGGTGGACGAGACCGGCAGGGTGGCCTGGTCCCGCAGCCCCGAGATCCGCTGGGTCATCACCTCGCGCCCGACCTGGTCGAAGTAGTAGCCGAGGGTCTTGAGCATGGAGTGGTTGCTGGGGCGCCAGACGCCCTCGGAGTGGTAGAGACCGCCCTCGTGCCCGTCGGGGTCGGCCGCGCTGATGGTGCCGCCGGACTCGCTCTCCTCACCGAGCCAGCGCCACCACTTGGCCTCCTCTTCGAGCATCTGCTCGGAGGTCATCAGGGAGTGGTGCGCGGAGGTGGGTTCGGCACCCGTGTAGCGGCCCAGGCTGGTGTCCCGGAAGTAGTAGGGGTACTCGTCCTGGAGCGCCCCCAGCGAGTGCGCCAGCTCGTGCGGGCTGATCAGCGCGGAGAGGGCGTTGCCGGACGAGGCGGTGGCCAGGCGCCCGCCCGCGCCCCCGTAGGTCCCGCTGTTGGCCAGGGCCAGGATCTGGCGGTTGTTCGCGGGCACACCGGGCACCATGTCGGCGGCGGCGTTGGCGGCCGACGAGTCGACGGTGAGCAGGCGCTCCAGGGCCGACTCGTCGCAGCCGTTGAAGAAGCCCATGCCCAGCGCGGTGTCGCGCCGTTCCCACCCGTGGGCGGGGTCGCAGTCCACCCCGGACTCCGCCGAGGGGTCTCCACGAGGTAGACGTTGAAGTAGTTGCGGTAGGAGCGGAACGGTTCGATGCTCCACTGCACGTTGAGGTGCTGGTCCACCTGCTCACGGAAGAGGGGCATCTCCTCCTCCGTGTAGCCGTCGCCCAGCAGGACCAGGTTGAAGCGTTCGGAGGGGTCGCCGGTGACCTGGAGGGGCACCACGGAGGCTCCGTCCAGGGGAGCGGCCTCGGCGGGGGCGGCGGTGCCGTCGAGCACGGCGGCCGTGGCCAGCAGGGACAGGGCGGCCAGGGCCGCCGCGGATCTGCGCAAGGGGTTTCCTTAGTCAGGGGATGAGGGGATGTTGCCGGGAAGCGTACTGACGTTCGCACGCCGCCTACCAGGGCAAGGACCATAAGCACTTCGATAACCCCAGGACACGCGGACGGCGGGTGGCGCCCCGTTTCGGGACGCCACCCTGGGACTCAGACGTGTCGGCGGCGGCGCGCGGGCGCCTTCAGGACGGCCAGGCCCAGGGCGAGGACGACCAGCCCGGCCCACGAGACCAGGGGAAGGCGCTCACCCACCAGGGCCACGCCCAGCATCGCGGCCACGGCGGGTTCGGCCAGGCTCAGCGTGGTCGCGGTGGAGGCCGAGGTGTGCCGCAGTCCGTGGCCGAACAGCCAGTAGGCGAGGAACACCGTGAACAGGGCCAGGTGCAGGGCGACCAGCGCGCCGTTCACCGTGGCCAGCCACGCGGTGCCGGTGGCCAGCACCACGGGCAGCACGAGGACGCCGCCCCCGGCGAACATCGTCCCCATGACCGCGCCCGAGGTGTGCCCCCGACGGATCAGCTTCTCGGCGATGATCGCGTACAGCGCGTACGAGAACCCCGCGACCAGGGCGAGGAACACGCCCAGGGCGCTGGTCGAGCCGGTGGCGCCGGTGAGTTCGGGACCCAGGACCAGCACCGCGCAGCCGACCACGGCGGCCACGGTGGCCGCCACCCAGCGCGCGGTCGGCCTGGACCGGTCCACGCACCAGGCCAGCAGACCGGAAAAGACCGGTGCGCTGCCCAGGGTGATCACGGTGCCGACCGCGACCCCGGCGTTGGCGACGGCGGGGTAGAAGGACAGCGGGTACCCGGCGACGGCGACCGCCCCCAGCAGCAGGGTCCACCGGGTCCGGGCGTCGGAGCCGGTGACCAGCGACGTGGAGCCCCGGCCGACGAGGAAGAGCAGGAGCCCGCCGAGGACCAGCCCGGCGGAGCCGATCGCGGCCGGGTGAGCGCCGTCGGGCGCGAACGAGCTGGCGGTGCCGGTGGTGCCCCACAGGACGGCCGCGCCGAGGATGGGTAGCGCGCCACCGGTGATCCGGTGGTTCGATCGCGTGGCGAGGGAGGAGGTGTGGTCTGGCATGTGCGTACTTTCCGTCTGGACGCCTGGGAAGGGTGCTTGACGGGCGCACGACGGACGGGGCCGCTCACCGTGTCGGTGGGGCCTCGGGGTCCGGGAAGGTCAGCGGGTGCGCCCGGTCAGGCGCACAGCGGCGGAAGGACCTTGTGCCAGTAGTAGTTCACGCCCCCACGGTAGCGTGAACCGGACCAACCGGACACGTCGGGGTCCGGGGCGTGTCCCCCGACCCCGACGTGTCCTCATGAGCAGGCGGGGGTCAGCCCTCGTAGTCCGGGTCGTCGACGTCGCACTGTACGTACACGTCGCCGAAACTGAGGTTCGCGACGAGCCTGTGCTCTCCGGCCTCGGAGTCGAACCGACTGATACTGAGCTGGTTGAAGACGTAGTTGTAGGGCGCCCACTTCTCGGGGTTCGCCGTCTGGACGGAGACCGTGATCTCCTCACCGGAGTCCGGGTGGGGGAACCGCACATTGGTGTAGTTGGCGTCGAAGTGCAGGTCGACCAGGGTGCCGAAGACGAGGATGGCGTTGTCGTCCGCCCCTTCGGTGCTGCTCACCGAGTTCTCCCACTCGACATTGCCGCGGAAGTCGCAGGCGACCCGGTTGCGGAGGGAATCGAACTCGACCACGGGAAGGTCGTACTCGGGAAGTTCGACGCGGTAGCCGCCATCGATCGTGGCGACCGCCTCCGCGCGGCCGTGCCCCGTGGCGGTCGTGTTGACCCGACCCTCGATCTCCCCGAAGGAGATGTAGTCGGTAATGCCCTCGGGGTCGTCCAGGTCCGTGTAGAGGTACTCCGATCCGAGTTCCTGCCGGATGTCGAGCAGTGACCAACGTACGTCGAACAGGTCCCAGGGATCCTCGCTGGGAGTCGAATAGTGGGTGAGTTCAGCCAACAAGACTGAGGCACGGGCGGGGATCTCGGCGTTCGCCTGGGCCGGAGCCGCCAGGCTCAGGACCAGAGCGGAGCCGACGCCGATTCCAAGGACACGAGTCCAGGTGGGGATTGCCAAAGTGAACGCCTTTGGTCGTGGGGGATGTCGACCAGGGGAGGTCAGCGGGGCGGACATGTGTGAAGTGATCATTCTACGAGTGCGCCCGGATGTCAGGGGCAGACGGGGTCCCGTCCGTCGGGGTCGGTCGGGACGGGACGGGTGTCCCATCCGCTCGCCCATGTCGGGTCCGGGAGGGCGTCCTCGCCGGTCAGCGGGAGCTCCAGCAGTTCCGCCAGCTCCTCGGTGGTGGTGTCGGCGGACAGCAGGGCCTCCCAGTGCTCCTCGACCACCCGCGCGACGGTCCGCGGCGGCAGGTCGAGCATCGCGTGCGTCAGGCTCAGGTCGAGCGCGGAGGGGTCGTAGTAGGAGAGGAACTCCTCCGCCGCCTCCGTGCCCTCCGGCTCGGGGAACCGCTCGTTCGCCGACACCAGCCAGGCGCCCAGCACGATCCTGGCCTGCCCCGCGCCCGAACAGGAGTAGTCCTGGTACCGGGGGAGGCCGAGCACGTTCATGGTGACCTCGACGGTCAGCTCGTTGCGGTAGTAGCCGATGTCGGGGTCCCAGGCGTCGTACACCATGACCGTGCCCGGCGGCGGGAACGGTTGGGGGAGTGCGGGAGGACCAGCCCCCGGTCTGGAACTCGCGGACGTCCCGGCGCAGGAGCCCGGTGCCCTGCCACACCATCGGCAGGCGGTCCCGCGCGCGTTCCGGGATCCGCTCCACCGTGGGGGAGAGCGCGGCGTGCCAGTAGTCCACCCACGACTCGTAGCCAGGGAGGGGGCAGTAGGTCACCCCTCCCGGACCCGGCAGGGGTCGGCCTCGGCGCCGTACACGTCCCGGTCGGTGAAGGGCCTGTAGTACGAGTACGTGCTCTGCGCGTACACGTTGACGAACGCCACCCCCGCCAACAGGAGCGCCACCGCCCCCAGCGAGACCGGGCGCAGCAGCCACCGACCCCGCTGACGCGCGAGCGCGACCACCAGGAGCAGGACCACCAGGAACGAGACGTGCACCAGGGACACCACGCCGAGCGGGGTCACCGAGGGCTCGTTGACGGGCAGGGGTCCAGTACCCAGCGCGCCACTCCGTTCAGCCGTTGCAGGATCTCCTCCGCCCGGGTCCCCATGGAGGTGACCGTGTACAGCAGGTACGCCGGTACGAGCAGCAGCAGCACCACGAGCGGGGTGTACGAACGGGTCCACACGGCGCAGGCCAGGGCTCCGAGCGGCCCACACCAGCCGAGCAGGAACAGGGCCAGCACCGCGGGCGGAGCGGCCGTCCCCGCGGTCGGCTGGGAGCCGGACAGCAGGTAGAGGACGATCAGGACACCCACGCACACCGACGTGACCAGCACGGACGCCAGGGCCAGGGACAACAGACGGGTCCGGGCCGACAGCGGCAGCGCGAACCCCTCTGTGTGGCGCGCCTCGCGCAGGGCGGGGAAGGTCGTCACCGCGAACATCACGGCGGCCACCCCGAGGGTCTGGAGCCGCACCTGGTCCATCAGGTCCGACCAGGTCGGCAACGCGGGTTGGTACGCCGAGTACGCCAGCCCGACCAGGGTCGCGGGCACCAGGGCCAGGAACACCGGGCTCACCAGCAGGTGGCGCAGGTTGAACCGGGTCAGGGCCCAGAAGGTCGGGACGCCGCTCACCGGATACTGCCCCGCGCTCCGGTGAGCAGGAGGTAGGCGTCCTCCAGCGAGGGCTCCACCGGCACGCCCGCCGCGGAGTCCGGGTCGTCGACGCCCTCGGGGACGAGCACCCGGTACCGGCCGTCCGCCAGCCGCCACGAGGTCACCCCCGTCTCGGGGCGCGAACCCTGCTCCCACACCCGCCCGCGCGCCCGGGCCACCAGCTCGCCCGGGGTGCCGTCGAAGATCACGCGGCCCTCGTCCAGGCACAGCACACGGCGGCACAGGGCGGAGACGTCCTCGATCTGGTGTGTGGACAGCACCACCGTGCTGCGCACCGCCAGTTCGGAGACGAGGTCACGGAAGCGGATGCGCTGCTCGGGGTCGAGCCCGATGGTGGGTTCGTCGAGCAGCAGGAGCTCGGGGTCACCGAGCAGCGCCGCCGCCAGCCCCAGGCGCTGGCGCATCCCACCGGACAGGCGGCGCACCCTGCTGTGCCTGCGCTCGTACAGGTCCACCCGGCGCAGGGCGCGGCGGACCTCGTCGTGCCGCGCGCGACGCCCGCCCAGCTCCTTCAGCACCGCCACGTAGTCCAGCAGACCGAAGACGGTGAAGTGCGGGTAGAACGAGGGGAACTGCGGCAGGTAGCCCATCCGGCGCCGGATCTCGGTGCGGTCGGCGGCGCCGTCGGGGTCGCGGCCCAGCACCCGCACGTGGCCGCCGGTGGCCTCCAGGTCGGTGGCCAGGCAGCGCAGCAGCGTGGTCTTTCCCGCGCCGTTGCGCCCCAGCAGCCCGGTCACCCCCGGGCCCAGTTCGAGGTCGATCCCGTCCAGGGCCCGGCGGGTGCCGTAGCTGCGGACCAGGCCGCTCACGCTGACCCGGCTCGCGGACTCGGTGCTCGTGGTCACGCGGTCCTGACCCTCCACAGCACGACACCCGCGAGCAGCGCGAGCGCCGTCGCCCAGCTGGCCTGCGCGGCGGGAGTGAACAGCAGCAGCGGGTCCATGCCCTCCGCCGCTCCGAGCAGGACCAGGGCCAGCAGCCACGCGACGCCGACGACACCTCCGGCCAGGCTCAGCGCCATCCAGCGGCTCAGCGCCAGGCACCCCGCCACCATGGCCAGCGCGGGCAGCAGCCAGAAGACCGCCTCCGCCAGGGTGGAGACCGAGGGCATCAGGAACGCCGCGGCGGTGCACAGCACCAGGGCGGGCACCAGGACCGCCGTCGTGCGCAGGAACAGGAGCCGGTACCCGGCCAGGGGGTGACGGACGTGAGGCTGTGCGCCGGGTCCACCCCCGACCGTAGGCGAGGGCCACACCGATCAGGGGCACGATCGGAGCGGTGAAGGAGAACAGCAGGGAGCCGCGCGGCACCTCGTGCGCGACGACCAGGGCCATGCCCAGGACGAGCACGGTCGCGCCCAGCCAGGCGCGGTAGAGCTGCGGTGTGGCGGCCAGGAGCTTGGCGGTGTCCTCGCGCAGGCCGATCACGGCCAGCAGGCGCTCGATCGGGCCGCGCCGGGGCTGGTCCACCACGTCGCGGAGGTCGGCCCAGCTGCGGTCCAGCCAGCCCTGGTCGGCGGGCAGCAGGGCACGGCAGTGGGAGCAGTGGGTCAGGTGGGCCTCGGCGGACATGGCGGTGACGTCGTCGGCCGTGTGGGCCGCGTACTGGTGGAGTTGGTCGTGGGTCAGGTGCCAGCTCATGTGGTCAGTGCCTCCCGTAGCCGCGCCTTCGCGCGCATGACCCGTGTCTTCACGGTTCCCTCGGGTATCTGGAGGATCTCCGCCGCCTCCCGCACGGTCAGGCCGTCGAGCACGGTGGCCTTGATCGCCGAGCGCAGTTCGGGGAGAGCTCGTGCAGGGCGGCGCCCAGGGGCCCGTGCTCGATGTTGAGCAGCACGGTGTCCTCGGCGGACGCGTCCCCGATCGTCTCGTACGGTTCGGGATCGCTCTCCGCGATCCACCGGTTGGCGCGTTTTCGCAGTTGGGAGATGAGCTGACGGATCGCGATGGTCCACAGCCAGGCTCCGGCGTCGGTGTCACCCGGGCGGGGGTGAAGGAACCGGCGTTGCGCCACACCGCCAGGAAGGTCTCCTGGAGGGCGGCGTCGAGTTGGTCGTTGTCGGAGCAGCGGTAGCGCAGCCGGGCCCGCAGCCAGGGGGCGTGCCTCCGGTGCAGGATCTCCAGGGCGTCGGTCTCCCCGGCTGCGACGGCGGACAGCAGCACCGGGTCGGCGCTGTCGGGTCCGTAGTCGGGTGCGCGTCGTCGTGCGCGGCGGAGAAGCTTCACGTGGAGGGCTATCGCGGGTCGGGGGCGGAACGGTTCTGACGGGGGCGGCCGGGTTCGGTCGGCCCTGACCTCGGCTTTTCCACAGTACCCGCGCGGCGGTTTCCGAACGGTCGGTACGGTGGGAGAAAATGGGGCGTATGCGCCTGAGGATCTTCCTTGAACCCCAGCAGGGGGCCACGTACGAGGACCAACTCGCCGTCGCCCGAGCCGTCGAGGATCTCGGTTTCGACGCCCTGTTCCGGTCCGATCACTATCTCTCCATGGGCGACCACGTCAGCGGGCTCCCCGGTCCGACCGACGCGTGGATCACCCTGGCCGGTCTGGCCAGGGAGACCTCCCGGATCCGCCTCGGCACCCTCATGACGGCGGCCACCTTCCGCCACCCCGGGCCGCTGGCCATCTCGGTCGCGCAGGTCGACCGGATGAGCGGCGGCCGGGTCGAGTTCGGCTTCGGCGCGGGCTGGTTCGAGGAGGAGCACGCGGTCTACGGGATCCCCTTCCCCGACTCCGCGCGGGAGCGGTTCGACCGCTACGAGGAGCAGCTCGACATCATCACGGGGTTGTGGTCCACCCCGGTGGGGGACACCTTCCGGTACGAGGGTCGGCACTTCCGGCTCGCGGAGGGCCCCGCGCTGCCCAAACCGCAGCAGGGCCCGCACCCGCCGGTGCTGATCGGCGGGACCGGTCCCAAGCGCACACCGAGGCTGGCGGCCAAGTTCGCCGACGAGTACAACGTCCCGTTCAGCTCGCTGGAGGACACCGAGGCGGCCTTCGGGCGCACCGCCGACGCCGTGCGGGCCTCGGGGCGCTCCACGCCGATGGTGTACTCGGCGGCCCAGGTGCTGTGCGCCGGGCGCGACGAGGCCGAGGTGTCCAAGCGGGCCGCCCGGATCGGTCGCGACGTGTCGGAACTGCGCCAGAACGGCCTGGCCGGAACCCCTGACGAGATCGTGGAGCGGATCAGCCGGTTCGCGGCCGCCGGTGCGGAGAGAATGTACCTGCAGGTCCTGGACCTGTCCGACCTGGACCACCTGGAGCTGGTCGCCTCCGCGGTGGCGCCGCAGCTGGACTGAGGGGGCGTGTGCGCGAGGGGGCCCGAGGGGGATGGCGCCCCACCCGATAACTTGATATCGAGATACAAGTTGGATACCTTGACATCAAGATAACAGCGGGGCTCCCCCACCCGCTCCCGGCTCGGGCCTGTGAGGTCGACCGCTTTTCGGCAGCGCGTCCCGGGCCCGTGAAGTGGTGCGGCCAGCCGGCCGCGACCGGTGACGATGTGGCGTCGTTGCAGGTCAAAGCGGCCCTGATGGATCACGGAGGCGGTGGGGGTGCTCATCCGCGACCCCCGTGCCCCGGTGATCCGGTTAGGGCGGCCTCAGTAGGTCCCGCATTCGCCCCATGGGGCAGGATGCTGGGGACAAAGTGGCGAGATCAGGAGGCAGACACCGTGTCCGCGAACAGCTTCGGCGCCCGTGACACGTTGCGCGTTGGCGACGAGTCGTATGAGATCTTCCGGTTGGACGCCGTCAAGGGCTACAACCGACTTCCCTACAGCCTGAAGGTGCTGCTGGAGAACCTCCTCCGCACCGAGGACGGCGCGAACGTCACCGCCGAGCACATCACGGCTCTCGGCAACTGGGACGCCAAGGCCCAGCCCAGCCAGGAGATCCAGTTCACCCCGGCCCGGGTGATCATGCAGGACTTCACCGGCGTTCCGTGCGTCGTCGACCTCGCCACCATGCGCGAGGCCGTCCGCGACATGGGCGGTGACCCGGACAAGATCAACCCGCTCGCCCCCGCCGAGCTCGTGATCGACCACTCCGTCGTCGTCGACCTCTTCGGTCGCCCCGACGCGTTCGAGCGCAACGTCGAGATCGAGTACGAGCGCAACTACGAGCGCTACAAGTTCCTCCGCTGGGGCCAGACCGCCTTCGACGAGTTCAAGGTCGTCCCGCCCGGCACCGGCATCGTGCACCAGGCCAACATCGAGCACCTCGCGCGCGTCACGATGGACCGCAAGGGCCAGGCCTACCCCGACACCTGCGTCGGCACCGACTCGCACACCACCATGCAGAACGGCCTGGGCATCCTGGGCTGGGGCGTCGGTGGCATCGAGGCCGAGGCCGCCATGCTCGGCCAGCCGATCTCCATGCTCATCCCGCGCGTGGTCGGCTTCAAGCTCACCGGTGAGCTCAAGCCCGGCACCACCGCCACCGACCTCGTGCTCACCATCACCGAGAAGCTGCGCGACCACGGTGTCGTCGGCAAGTTCGTCGAGTTCTACGGCGAGGGCGTCGGCGCGGTGCCGCTGGCCAACCGCGCCACCATCGGCAACATGAGCCCGGAGTTCGGTTCCACCGCCGCGATCTTCCCGGTCGACGACGAGACCATCCGGTACATGCGCCTGACCGGCCGCTCCGAGCAGCAGGTCGCCCTGACCGAGGCCTACGCCAAGGCCAACGGCTTCTGGCACGACCCGGCCAACGAGCCCGAGTTCTCCGAGTACCTGGAGCTCGACCTCGCCGAGGTCGTCCCCTCCATCGCCGGTCCCAAGCGTCCCCAGGACCGCATCGCGCTGTCCGAGGCCAAGCCGACCTGGCGCCGCGACGTCCGCAACTACGTCTCCGACGACGCCGACGAGGCGGGCGAGGAGTCCTTCCCGGCCTCCGACGCCCCGGCCCAGGCCCCCAACGGCGCCCGTCCGCACAAGGCCGTCAAGGTCACCATGGCGGACGGCACGGAGACCGAGGTCGACCACGGCGCCGTCGTGATCGCCGCGATCACCTCGTGCACCAACACCTCGAACCCCTCGGTCATGCTGGGCGCCGCCCTGCTGGCCAAGAAGGCGGTCGAGAAGGGCCTGTCCCGCAAGCCGTGGGTCAAGACCTCCATGGCCCCGGGCTCCAAGGTCGTCACCGACTACTACGAGCGCTCCGGCCTGACCCCGTACCTGGACAAGCTGGGCTTCAACCTGGTCGGTTACGGCTGCACCACCTGCATCGGCAACTCGGGCCCGCTGCCCGAGGAGATCTCGCAGGCGGTCCAGGACAACGACCTCGCCGTCTCGGCGGTCCTGTCCGGCAACCGCAACTTCGAGGGCCGGATCAACCCGGACGTGAAGATGAACTACCTGGCCTCGCCGCCGCTGGTGGTCGCCTACGCGCTGGTCGGGTCGATGGACGTCGACATCACCACCGAGCCCCTGGGCATCGGCGAGGACGGCCAGCCGGTCTACCTGGCCGACGTGTGGCCCACCGCCGAGGAGATCCAGGAGGTCATGGACTCCGCGATCGCGTCGGACATGTACGCCAGCGCGTACTCGGACGTGTTCGCCGGTGACGACCGCTGGCGCGAGCTGCCCACGCCCACCGGCAACACCTTCGAGTGGGAGGGCGAGTCGACCTACGTCCGCAAGCCCCCGTACTTCGAGGGCATGGGCCAGACCCCGGCTCCGGTCACCGACATCTCCGGTGCCCGCGTCCTGGCCAAGCTGGGCGACTCGGTCACCACCGACCACATCTCCCCGGCCGGTGCCATCAAGCCGGGCACCCCGGCGGCCGAGTACCTCAAGGCCCACGGTGTGGAGCGTCGCGACTTCAACTCCTACGGTTCCCGTCGCGGCAACCACGAGGTGATGATCCGCGGCACCTTCGCCAACATCCGCCTGCGCAACCAGATCGCGCCGGGCACCGAGGGCGGCTACACCCGCGACTTCACCCAGGCCGACGCGCCGGTGTCGTTCATCTACGACGCCGCGCAGAACTACGCCGCGCAGGGCACCCCGCTGGTGGTCCTGGGCGGCAAGGAGTACGGCTCCGGTTCCTCGCGTGACTGGGCGGCCAAGGGCACCAGCCTGCTGGGCGTGCGCGCGGTCATCACCGAGTCCTACGAGCGCATCCACCGCTCCAACCTCATCGGTATGGGCGTCCTGCCGCTCCAGTTCCCGGAGGGCCACTCCGCGGACTCCCTCGGTCTGACCGGCGAGGAGACCTTCTCCGTCACCGGCGTGACCGAGCTCAACGAGGGCCGTATCCCCAGCACGGTGAAGGTCACCACCGACACCGGCGTCGAGTTCGACGCCGTGGTGCGGATCGACACCCCGGGCGAGGCCGACTACTACCGCAACGGCGGCATCCTCCAGTTCGTGCTCCGTCAGCTGATCGCCAAGTAGCGAGAGGCGTACCGAGACCGCCGCCCGCGCCCAACAGGCGCGAACGCGGTGCTTCGGGGGCCGCCACCGTCCGACCGACGGTGGCGGCCCTTCTCGTGTGCGGGGTCCTCGTGTGCACGGGCCCTTCCGCGTTCCGGCCTGGCCGAAAGCTCCCGATATGCTCGGTGCATGCCCTCGCCCCCGAGACCAGGTCCCCTCCCTCGGTACGCGGACCTGCTCCGACGCTCCCTGGCGCTCTGCGCCGCGTCGCTCCTCGCGGTGCTCGCCGCCGCGCCCGCCGCTCGGGCCGAACCCGCGCCCGAGACGGTCGAGGCCCTGGAGGACACCCGGACCCCCGCCGAGTACTACGCGGACGAGCTCGCGGAGCGTCCCGAGGGCGCGGCCGTCATCGTGGACGACTCCCTCGCGGGCCTCGGCGACGTGGCCGAGCTGGAGCGGGAGCTGCACACCCTCTTCTCCACCCTCGACGTCCCGTACCACGTGATCGCCAGCCCCTTCCCCGGACAGGGGACGGACTGGGGCACCGGTCCGGTCCTGCCCGCGGTCGTGGACCGTGTCGACCGCGACGGCGTGTACGTGCACCTGCGGCCCGGGACCTACACCCAGGAGGTGCTGGTACGCGGCCACGACCTCCCGGGCGAGGAGAGCGTGCGCTCGTTGAGCGCCGACCCCAGGCTGGAGTACGACTCCGGACCGGACGAGATCGCCGCCGTCCTCGTGGAACGCCTCAGCGGTGCGGCCCCCGCCCCCGCGCACGGCCACGAGCAGGCCGAACCGGGCGCGCTGGCGGTCTTCTGGGAGGAGTTCCGCCGCGACGTCGACCCCACCCGTTCGGTCGGCGCCGAGAACCTCGGCACCCTCTCCGGGACCCTGTCCGGGTTCGTGCTCGGAACGGGCGTGATCTGGGTGTGGTGGCGTACCGCGCGCGGCCGTCGGCGGCGCCACGAGGTACCCGTGGTGGCCGTGCTCACCCTGACCCTGGCCGGGGCCGCGGTCGCGGGCCCCTACGCCCACATGATGAGCGTGCCCGAGGGCGGAGTGGAGACCGCCTGGAAGACCCCGGACGTGCGTTCCGTCCCGCCCTACGTCGCCAACACCGAGCGGGTCGAACGCCTGGTCTCCGAGACCGCGTCCACGCCGCTGTACGTCGCACCCCTGGTCACGATGGACCGCACCGGCCTGGCCGCCACCGCCGATCGGCTGGAGGACGCCGAGATCCCGGTCCGCGCCCTGGTGATGTCCATGAGCCCGTCCGACGAGTCCGAGGGCGACCCCGAGGTGCTGGCGTACTCCCTGGCCGCGCTCACGGAGGGACCGTCGGTGTACCTGGTCGCCACCACCGACTTCGAGGGCCGGGTCGAGATCGCCGCCGGGTCCTCGGGCCTGGGCATCGACGCCTACGACCTGAGCTCGGCCGTCCGGGACGTGGTCGCCGACACCCCGGCCGAGGCCGTCGAGGCCGCGCTGCCCGCCCTCACCGCACTGCCCACCGACCCCGACCGGCCCGACGCCGAACCCTTCTTCGCGTACACCTACGACGAGGATCCCGGGCCGAGGTCGGAGCGGTTCCTCGGTGACGGCTTCCTGCCCTGCCTCCTGGTGGTCGGGCCGCTGCTCTCCGGGATCGCCTTCGGCGCGCTGCTCCTCCTCGTGGTCGCCGTACGCGCCGCGCGCGGGGCACGGTCGGTGGTCGGACGCGGATGACGGCACGAGCACTGCGGCGGCTGGCGCTGGCGGAGACCCGGGCCATGGTCCGGGAACTGGAGGCGGCCGGGGACGGCGAGGTTCCCGCGTCGGCCATGCGCGACGCCGACGCCGCCCTGGTCGTGCTCCGGCGCCCCACGGACGCGCTCGACCTCCTCGGGGTCACGGTCCTGGCCCGGCGCGCCCGCGCGGCCATCGACGGCGACCCCGGGGCCGGACGGCGACCGGTCTGCTCGGCCAACCCCTGCACGGCCGGGCGGACCGTGACGGCAGGGTCGCGGTCGTCCGGGGGCGCCGCCCGCTGTGCGACGCCTGCCTGGACCTCCAGAACGACGCCCGGACCGCGCGCGTGCTGGAGCTGCGGATCGGCGGGGCCTGGGTCCCGCACCTGACGCTGGACCGCGTCTGGGTGCACACCAACTACGGATCGACGCGGCGCGGCCTCGTCGACGGGATTCTGGAGGAGAGCGATGCGTAGGTTCGAGGTCCCCTCCGTCCTGGGGGTGGTCCTG
This sequence comes from Nocardiopsis eucommiae, assembly GCA_018388625.1. Classification (GTDB taxonomy): domain Bacteria; phylum Actinomycetota; class Actinomycetes; order Streptosporangiales; family Streptosporangiaceae; genus Nocardiopsis; species Nocardiopsis eucommiae. The sequence goes on from CP074402.1 coordinate 2,348,932, forward strand.
GCCCTCACCCTGGTGGGGGCGGTCCCCGCCGCCGCCTCCCCGGCCGACACCGTGCCGGAGAACGCCTCCGAGGCGATCACCTCCTCGCTGGCCGAGTCGCCGGTCCACGTCGACCCCGCCTACTCCAGCGCCCTGACCGAGGAGGTCCGACAGGAGGCGGTCGACCTCATCGAGGGCTCCGACCTGCCCCTGTACGTGGTCGCGGTGCCGATGGTCGAGGGCGACACCTGGGACGGCGACCCCGAGAACCTGGCCGTCCTGGTCCACGACCGCATGGGCGGGGGTCGGGCCCACATCCTGGTGTTCGCCAACGACCGCATGCACGGGCGGGACTTCGGGAGCGGATCGGACCTTCCCGCCCACTACGGGGCCCTCACCTCCTCCTACGCCACGGGGTTCAGCGGCAACCTCGGCCAGCTGGTCGAGGTCTCGGTGGAGACGGCCCTGTCCGAGGACCCCGAGGCCGCCTACACCGCCGCCAGTGAGGCCTACGAGGAGCAGCGGGAGGACGCCGCCGGACCGATGTCCGGCTTCTGGCGGGGTGACGGGACGGGAGCGCCCGGGTGGCTGTGGCCGTCCGTCGCGGTCCTGGCGCTCCTCCTGGCCGTCGGGGCGGTCTGGCGCTCCCGCCGCGCCCGGGTGCCCTCGATGCCCGCTCTGGCCGTCACCCAGCACGCCGGATTCGACAACGCCGACCGCGCCGCCCTGGACCGGCTGGTCGAGCGGGGCGCCACGGACCTCGTCGAGCTCGGGGAGCGGCTGGGCCAGCTGCGCTCGCGCTCCCGGAGCGAGGAGGCCACCCGGCTCCTCCAACACGCACTGGACGCCCGCTCCGCCGCCGCCAAGGTCCACGACCGCATGATCGCCACCGAACCCACGCTGCCCGACGCGGCCGGGGTCCTCGTCCTGCTCGACATGGCGGAGGACGCCATCCTGCGCAGCCGGTCCCGGTCCCGCGAGCCCAGGGTGCACTGCTACGCCAACCCGCTGCACGGCAACACCACCACACGGACGGACTGGCGCGAGTTCGGCGGCACCCGCACCGTCCGCGTCCCGCTGTGCGCGGAGTGCGCCAAGGCGGTTCGGGAGCGGCGCCGCCCCGGGTCCTCCCCGACCACCACAGGGGGAGTGAAGTGCCCTACTACGACGTCCCGGCCGAGGAGAGCGTGTGGTCGGCCACCGGATACGGGGCCCTGCGCGACGACCTGGTCGATCGGATCCTGCGGGGCGACCACGCCGATACCCGGAGGTAACGGCCGGGCATCGGATACGGGGAGACCGGAACCGGGACCGAGTACGGGCGGTCAGTTCTCTGTGGCACCCTGACATGGCGCCCCGCCCGGGGCGCCAGAACGACGTACGAGAGACGGGGCGGGCTGTGGACGACCCTCAGGACCAGGCCATGCGAGTGGAGGAGGTCGGAGGCTTCCGACTTCTGCGCTCCCTGGGGCGTGGCGGTTTCGGGGAGGTGTTCCTCGGTGAGGCCGCGGACGGCACTCTGGCCGCGGTGAAGCTCCTGCACGCCAGCTGGTCCGGCGACGCCGACATGCGGCGCCGCTTCGCCGCCGAGGTGGATCAGGCCCGCCGGGTGAGCGGGTTCTGCGTGGCCACGATCCTGGACGCCGACCCCGACGCGGCCCAGCCGTGGATCGCCACGGAGTTCATCGACGGCCCCACCCTCCAGGCCTCCGTCGAAGCCGACGGCCCGCGCACGGGAGTGGAGCTCCAACGCCTGTCGGTGGGCACCGCGACGGCCCTGGCCGCCATCCACGCGGCGGGTGTGGTGCACCGGGACCTGAAGCCGGACAACATCATGCTGGCTCCGGACGGGCCCCGGGTGATCGACTTCGGGATCGCCCGTGCGGTCGAGTCGACCTCGGTGACGGCGAGCGGGGTGGTCGGCACCATCGGGTACATGGCCCCCGAGCAGCTGGAGGGGGCCCGGCTGACCGCCGCGGTGGACGTGTTCGCCTGGGCCTCGGTGATGGTGTTCGCCGCCACCGGCCGCGAGGCCTTCCCCGGCCCGACCCAGGCCGCGCGCATCGCCCGCATCCTGGGCGGGGAACCCGACCTCGCCGGCTTGGACGGCGCGTTCGGCGCCACCCTCCGGGCCTGCCTGGACAAGGACCCCTCGGCCCGGCCCGACGCCGAGACCCTCATGCGATGGGTCATCTCCGCTCCGTCCGGTGCCACTCCGGCCCGGGCCACCGGTGGGAACCACACGCCCACCACGGTCGCCCCCGGCCCGGACTCCGACCACACGCACACCGCGGTCGCGCCCTCGTCCGACGCCCGTACCCGCGTCGGTGTCGACCACACCAGGGTCGCCGGTCAACAGCCCACCGGCGTTCCCCCGTGGACCCCACCAGGGTGGCCGGAACCGCCCAGGCGGCCCCCACCCGCAACTACACGCGCACGGCTCCCTCCGACGCGCCCGAGGCGTCCGCCCACGCCCGGTCGTCAGGCCCGTATCCGTCGGCCCCCGGCGGCGCGCACACCCGCCGCCGAGCGGCGCGTACCCGTCGGCGGCCTCCGGCGCGTACCCGCCTCCCAGCGGGTTCCGCGGCCCGAACAGCGGCCACTTCGGAGCGGCACCGCCCTACCACTTCGTCAGTCTCCGGTTCCACGACCCCGCCCACCTGGCCGAGGCGATGCAGCAGAACTGGGGCGCCGCCGTCAAGGTCTTCAGCGAACCGGGCGAGCGCGCGGCCCTGGGTGCCTGGCTGATGGACGACCTGGGCGACACCAGTGTCGACCGCTCCCTGTTCCGTCGCGAGGTCCGGGACGCCAACCTCGCGGTCGCCTCGTTCGTCGCCCAGGTCCGCCCCGACCTGCCGCCCGTCTTCCGGGGCCGGGGTGTGTCCCTGGCCGAACTCCGGGCGTTGTTCTCCGACCCCGGGCCGCTCCTGACCGGTGCCCCGCTCAGCAACGAGATGGTCCTGCTGGCCCGGCCCGAACTCCTGCGGATCCTGAGCGCCCACCAGAGCCCCGAGAGCGTCGAGTACCAGCGGCTCGCGGAGGACCTGGACCGGGGTGAGAACGCCGGGACCCTCCTGCACGGACAGCTCTCCCAGCAGCTCGTGGGGTGGCGGTCGAGCCAGCCCAACGTCAACCCGGCGCTGGTCCTGGCCCTGCTCCTGAACCCGCACCTGATGGTCCCGCCCGACGACAACGGTGACTCCGGGGTCGCCGAGTGGGTGGACATCCTGTGGCAGCGGGTGTCGAACGCCAGCACCCCCGAGAGCGCCGGATACGCGGCGGCGGTCTACGGTTCCCTGGGCACCCTCCAGGCTCTGGCCAGGCAGCGCCGCTACTGGGAGGGCCGCTACGCCGAGGTGTCCACCGCCCACGAGGGGCTCGTGGGCAAGGTGGAGCTCCAGAACCGGACCGGGCGGATCATCCACTGGTGCCGGATCTCCCTCATCGGCCTCCCCTCGGCCTCTTCCTCACCGTGATGCCCGTGTGGGAGGTGATCCCCGACCTCATGATGTGGGTCGCGCTGCTCGGTCTGGTCGGTCTGGTCGGCGCCTTCATGACACGCCTGGTGCTGTGCGGACCCGCCGACCGTCGGCGGCAGCGGCTCCTGGACCTGCACAACTCCAACCACCAGCTGCCCCAGCTGACCAGCGGAGTGGAGCGCATCCGCACGGACCTGGCCCAGGCACGCAGAATCACCTCCAGCTGATCCGGTCGGCGGGCTCGGGCCCCACCGTCCGGACGGCAGGACAAGAGAGACAAGGAAGGACGCGCTCGTGGACGAGACCACGGACTTGACGCCCGCCCCCGCGCGGTCGGTCCGTACACCCTGACGCGATCGCTGGGCAGGGGCGGTTTCGGGGAGGTGTTCCTCGGTGAGGCCGAGGACGGTACCCGCGCCGCCGTCAAGCTCCTGCACGCCAACTGGTCCAGTGACACCGACATGCGGCGCCGCTTCGCCGCCGAGGTGGATCAGGCCCGCCGGGTGAGCGGGTTCTGTATCGCGACGATCCTGGACGCCGACCCCGACGCCGCGCAGCCCTGGATCGCCACGGAGTTCATCGACGGGCCCACCCTCCACCGGGCCGTGACCGTCGAGGGACCCCGCACCGGTGCCGAGCTCCAGCGCCTCGCCGTCGCCACGGCCACCGCGCTCGCGGCCATCCACGCGGCGGGTGTGGTGCACCGGGACCTGAAGCCGGACAACATCATGCTCGCCTCGGACGGGCCCCGGGTGATCGACTTCGGGATCGCCCGCGCGGTGGAGTCCACCTCCGTGACCGCCAGCGGCATCGTCGGCACGGTCGGGTACATGGCACCGGAACAGCTGGAGGGGATGCGTCTCACCGCGGCCGTGGACGTCTTCTCCTGGGCGTCGGTGATGGTGTTCGCCGCCACGGGTCGGGACGCCTTCCACGGCCCCACCCAGGCCGCGCGCATCGCCAGGGTGCTCTCGGGGGAACCCGACACCGGGGACCTGTCCGGGCCACTGTTGGACACCGTCCTGGCCTGCCTGGACAAGAACCCGAGGCGGCGCCCGGACGCGCCCGCCCTCCTCCACCACCTGGTCGCGGGGACCGCTCCCGGTTCCGCCGGTCAGTCGTCGGAGCCGCCGTCCCCCGGTCCGGAAGGGGACGCTCCCCGGCCCCCGTCACCCGAGGCGCCGCCGCACCACGCGGCCGCACCGCCCTCGGGCAGGCCCGCGTACCTCACCCCGCCGCCGTCACTGGTACGGCTCCAGAGCTCCTACGGTCCGTCGGCGCCCGACACGGACCCCGACGAGGGCGTCCCGCCCTACCGGTTCGCCGGGGTGCGCTTCACCAGGATCGAGCCGCTGGCCGCCGCCATGCAGGAGCACTGGACCGAGGCGGTGATGATCCTCGGAGACCCGGCCGAGCGGGCCATGCTCGGCTCCTGGGTCATGAACGACATCAACGACACCAAGGTGGACCGCTCCCTGTTCCGCAGGGAGGTCCGGGACGCGAACATGGCCGTGGCGTCCTTCGTCGCCCAGGCCTGTCCGGACCTGCCACCCCTCTTCCGGGGGCACGAACTCACCCTCGCCGGGCTGCGGGAGCTCTTCCACGACCCGCGTCCGCTGATCACCGGCGGGCACGAGGCCAACGAACTCATGCTGCTGGCCCGGCCGCAGCTGCTGCGGCAGATGGCGGAGCACCGGCACGAGGACGGCCCGGAGCTGCGCCGACTGGCCCGGGACGTCGAGGAGGCCGAGCGGACCGGGATGGCCTTCCACCGGGAACTGGCCCAGAACCTCAACGGCTGGCGCGGGTTCGAGGGTCGGATGGACCCGGCGCTGGCGCTCACCTTCCTGCTCAACCCCGATCTCATGGTGCCCCCGGACCCGGGGGACATGCCCGGCGCCCTGGACTGGACGAGCGCGCTCTGGTCACGCGTCGAGCTCTCCTCGGGGGCCCGACGGGCGGGGTACGCGGCGGCGGTCTACGGTTCCCTGTCGGCCGTGGTGACCCTGATCCGACAGCGCAGGGTGTGGGCGGAACAGCGGGAGTCCCTGCGCCGTGAGCACAGTTCGCTGGCCGCCGCGGCCTCGGAGTCGGGGCAGATCTCCAGGATCAGGACGATGTTCCTGGCGGCGGCCATCGTCTTCCTGTTCCTGTCCCTGGTCCTCGGAGTGGCGCTCAACGGTTCGGGACTGGGCATGCTGTTCTTCCTGTCGTCCCTCGCCGCGGGGAGCGTCGCGCTGATCATGAGGTTCAGGGAGAACGGGAGCTTCGGGGGTCCTCCGCGCGTGAGGCGCGCGACCTGCGTCTGCGCAACATCCCCCTCCAGGGGCAGGCGCTGGCGGCGGGCCTGCGCACGATGGACGCCGACATCCGGCGCGCCCGCGAACTCTGCTCGCGCCCGCCCGTCAAGGACTACTGAGGACCGTTCTCGACCAGCAGGTCGGCGCGGTCCCGAGGCGGGTCGCAGGCGTACAGGGCGTTCTCCTGGCGGGCCCACGACGCACGGTGCGGGGCGTAGGTGTCCGCGTCCTCCCGGGCGTCGAGCCTGCGGGCCCGCGTCCGCGCGTCGGCCTCCACCCACACCAGCAGGTCCGGGAGGTCGCGCACGGGGGCCGCCCCCGAACCACACCCCTCCACGACCAGGGTGCCCCCGCGTGCGACGAGGGCGGCGGGGAGGGTGACCCGCTCCGCACCGAACGCCCCGTGCTTCCAGTCGTACCGGTGCCAGGCGGGCGGGCGCCCCTCGGCCAGGGGCAGCAGTACCCATGACCTGAGCAGGGCGGGCGCCTCGGCCAGCCCCTCCCAGCCCGGGTAGAGGTCCTCCATCGTCACCAGGGCCACCGGCTCGTCCCGGTCGGCCAGCGCGCGGCACACCCGAGCGGCCACCATGCTCTTGCCCGACCCGGAACGCCCCTCCACCGCCACGACCCGGACGAGCGGTCCCCGCCGGTCGGCGCCCAGAACCGCCCCGGCCACGTCCTCCGCCCACCCGGGCCGGTCGGTGCTCACCCTCTCCATACCAACGAACCTAGGGCATGGCCGTGGTCGCCGGACCGGGCCGGGGCTCGAAGGTCCGGTTCCCCGTTCAATGCTTGTAACATTCGACGGAACAACGCCGGAGCGAGCGGACGGAGACGGGGCACGTGGTGACCGAGGCCGGCACGACCCCGGATCCCAGTCCGCGCTGCGGGAGGCCAACCAACGGCGCGTCGTGGACGTGCTGCGCCGCGACGGAACCCGCACCCAGGCCGAACTGGCCCGTGCCACGGGGCTGTCGGCGGCCAGCGTCTCCAACATCGTGCGGGGCCTGCGCGCCGCCGGGACCGTGTCCGTGCGCGACACCTCCTCCAACGGCCGCCGGGCCCGGGCCGTCACCCTCCTCAGGCCGCCGGGCACCGTCGTGGCCGTGGACTTCGGCGACGACCGGATCCGTGTGGCGGTCGGTGACAGCGAAGGCAACGTGCTGGCCCGCGAGGCGATCGCCTACGAGGTGGCCGTCGATGCCGGGAGGGCCGTGCGCCGGGCCGCCTGGCTGACCGAGACCGCCCTGCTGGGCGCCCGGATCGACCTGGGCACGGTCACCTCCGTGGTGGCCTCCGTCCCGGGGCCGATCGCGCCCGGCACCGGCGAGGTCGGCGCCATCTCCTGCCTGCCCCGGTGGGCGGGGTTCCGCCCCGCCAAGGCGCTGGGGGAGCGGCTCGGAGTGCCGGTGCTGGCCGAGAACGACGCCAACCTCGCGGTGGTGGCCGAACGGGAGCTGGGCGCCGCCCGTGGGGCCGACCACGTCATCCACCTGATCCTCGGGGAGGGCGTGGGCGCGGGCATCGTCATGTCCGGTCGACTCTTCCGGGGCGCGGGCGGTACGGCGGGCGAGATCGGGCACATCGGCCTGGACCCGCGCGGCCAGGTCTGCCGCTGCGGCAACCGGGGCTGCCTGGAGACCTTCGTGGGTACCGGGTACCTGCTGAACATGCTGCCCCGGACCCACGACCTCGCCGCCAGCACGGACCGGGCCCTGCTGCGGGAGATGGTCGCCTCCGCGCGGGAGGGCGACCCCGGCAGCCGCCGCATCGTCGCGGAGGCGGGGAGCGCCCTGGGGCAGGGGGTGGCGATCATGGCCAACCTGTTCAACCCGGACCGCGTGGTGGTCGGCGGCGACCTGGCCGAGGCGGGGGACCTGCTGCTGGTGCCCATGCGCAGGTCGATGGAGCTGGGAACCCTGGGCGGCGCCCTGGCCCAGCTCGAACTGGGGACCAGTGCCCTGGGCGAGGACGCGTCCATCCGTGGCGCGCTGCTCACGGCCGCGCACAGCCTGAGCTGAACCCGGACCTCCCGGCCGCGCCCCGAGGGCGCCCGTCCCGAGGTTTCCGACCCTCCCGTACGGTGTTCACCTTGGCGGCAAGCGTCCTGGCCTGCGTTGATGCTGATTTAACCTTGTGAACTCAAGACTCGTAATGTTTCGGTTATGTGTTCAACAGTTGACGACAAGGTGGACGCGGGGTTCTACTTCACACCATCGATCGCGCATTCTCATCCGCGCTGGTTCCGCAAGAGAGGCCCCCGCGTTGACCACGAGACGCTCCCCACACCGTCGCCCCACCGCACCCCTGGGCGTCGCCGCCGCCGGTGCGGCCCTGGCCCTGTTCGCCACCGCCTGCGGTTCGCTCACCACGGACGACTCCGCCGGTGAGACCCAGACCCACAGCATCGAGGAGGGATTCCACGTCGGCCTGCTGCTCCCCGAGCTCCAGACCGCCCGCTACGAGGCCTTCGACAAGCCGTACTTCGAGGAGGCGCTGACGGACCTCTGTCCCAACTGCGAGCTCTCGTACGCCAACGCCGACCAGGACGTCGACGAACAGCAGACCCAGGCCCAGGCGATGCTGACCGCCGGGGTCGACGTGCTCGTGCTCGGGGCCGTCGACTCCGAGGCCGCCGCCGGAACCGTGAACGAGGCACGCGGCCAGGGGTGCCCGTGGTGGCCTACGACCGCCTCGCCCAGGGCGGTGTCGACATGTACGTCTCCTTCGACAACTTCCGGGTCGGTCAGGTCCAGGCCGAGGCCCTGCTGGGCGCCCTCGAACAGGAGGGGACCGCCGGTGACGGCCAGATCGTCATGATCAACGGCTCACCGACCGACCCCAACGCGGGCGACTTCAAGGCGGGCGCCCACGAGATCTTCGAGGGCCAGGTCGAGATCGGCCAGGAGTTCGACACCCCCGACTGGTCACCGGACGAGGCCAACAGCCAGATGGAGGGCGCCATCACCTCCCTCGGCCTGGACGAGATCGTCGGCGTCTACTCGGCCAACGACGGCATGGCGGCGGGCATCATCTCCGCCCTGCGCAGCGCCGGGGTCTCCGTCGACGACCTCCCGCCCGTCACCGGACAGGACGCCGAGCTGCACGGCATCCAGCGGATCGTCTCCGGCGAGCAGTACATGACCGTCTACAAGGCCATCCGCCCCGAGGCCGAGATCGCCGCCGCCATGGCCGTCTCCCTGGCCACCGGCGACGACCTCGAAGCGGGTGAGCACAGCGTCACCGAGGTCGAGGACGCGGACGGCGAGAAGGTCGACTCCGTCCTGCTCGACCCCGTCGCGGTCACCGTCGACGACATCGCGGACACGGTCGTCTCCGACGGCTTCTACACCATCGAGCAGATCTGCACCGACGACTACGCCGACTTCGACTTCTGCAAGGAAGCCCTCTAGCCAGATCCGACGTCCGGGCCGCCCCGCTGCCGGAGGCGGCCCGGACGCGACGCCCCGCGAGGGCCGGGCCGCGTGGAGCGACCGGCCCCGTCCCGCCGGGGCGAGAGAGAGAAACAGGCACATGAGCACACCCGTCCTGGAACTGTCCGGGATCTCCAAGACCTTCGGGGCCGTCAAGGCCCTCTCCGAGGTCGACTTCCAGGTCGACCCGGGGAGGTGGTCGCCCTGCTCGGGGACAACGGCGCGGGCAAGTCGACCCTCGTCAAGGTCATCGCCGGAGCGCACCCGGCCGACAGCGGCGGCACCGTCCTCTGGGACGGCACGCCGGTCACCATCGGGGCGCCCGCCGACGCCCAACGCCTCGGGATCGCCACCATCTACCAGGACCTCGCCCTCTGCGACAACCTGGACATCGTCGGCAACCTCTTCCTGGGCAACGAGCGCCTCCACTTCCCCGGCACCCTCGACGAGGTCGAGATGGAACGGCGGGCCGTGGAGCTCCTCGACTCCCTGTCGGTGAGCATCCCCGACCTGCGGATCCCCGTCGCCGCCCTCTCCGGCGGGCAGCGGCAGATCATCGCCATCGCCCGGTCCCTGCTGGGCCAGCCCCGCGTCGTCATGCTCGACGAACCCACCGCCGCGCTGGGCGTCGCCCAGACCGCCCAGGTCCTCGACCTCATCGAGCGCCTGCGCGACCAGGGGCTGGGGGTCGTCCTGATCAGCCACAACATGGCCGACGTCCGTGCCGTCGCGGACCGTGCCGTCGTGCTCCGCCTCGGCCGCAACGCGGGCGACTTCCCCATCGCCTCGACCAGCTACGAGGAGATCGTGGCCGCCATCACCGGTGCCTCCGACAACCCGGTGACCCGTCGATCCACCCGTACCGGCTCATCGGCCACGGCCACGAAGGACAAGGAATGAGCCAGCAGACACACACCTCCCAGGACGGCGACACGTCCGTGACGGCGAGCGGACCCCGGCGCGACCCCCGCCTGCTGGCCACCGTCGCCTCGCCCGGCGGATGGCTCAGGGCCCTGCGACGCAACCTCAGGGAGGGGAGCTCGGCGCGGCGCCGGTCATCGTCGGCCTCCTGCTGATCGCCGTCGTCTTCCAGTCGATGAACGACCGGTTCCTGTCCCCGCAGAACCTGTCGAACCTGACCGTGCAGATCGCCGCGATCGGCCTCATGACCACAGGCGTCATCATGGTCCTGCTGCTCGGTGAGATCGACCTGTCCATCGGATCGGTGGCGGGACTGTCCGCCGGGGTCCTGGCGGTCCTCGCGGTCCGGCACGGCTGGTCCGAGTGGGCGGCGGTCGGAGCGGCCGTGGCCGTCGGCCTCCTCGTGGGTCTGCTCCACGGGTTCGTCTTCGCGAAGATGGGCGTACCGGCCTTCGTGGTCACCCTCGCCGGGCTGCTCGGCTGGCAGGGTGTGCACCTCTACCTCATGGGCGGCGACGGGAGCATCAACACCAGCTCCAGCGGCGCCATCGCGATGCTCACCCAGACCTACTTCGTCCCGGTGGTGGGCTGGTTCCTGGTCCTGCTCGCCGTGGGCCTCTACCTGCTGTCGGTCCTGGTGGTCGAGGGCAGACGCCGCTCGGCCGGCCTGCCGTACAAGCCCCTGGCCGAGGTGCTGTTCCGCACCCTCCTGCTCTCCCTGCCGCTGGCGGGCGGCGTGTGGGTCCTCAACCAGTACAAGGGCGTACCGCTCGCCTTCCTCATCTTCGTGGGTTTCGTGGTGGTGCTGGACCTGGTGCTGCGCAAGACCCGCTACGGCCGCATGGTCTACGCCGTGGGCGGCAGCTCCGAGGCGGCGCGCCGGGCCGGGATCAACGTGGACCTGATCCGGATCTCCGTCTTCGGGATCGCCTCCACCCTGGCCGCGCTCGGCGGCGTCATGCTGGTCTCCCGCAACTTCGCGGCCAGCGTCTCCACGGGCGGCGGCGCCGAACTGATGATGGCCATCGCGGCGGCCGTGATCGGCGGCACGAGCCTGTTCGGCGGGCGGGGGAACGCCTACTCGGCCCTGCTCGGCGGCCTGGTGCTGGGTGCCATCACCTCGGGTCTGCTGCTGCTCCAGATGGACACCTCGGTGCGTTTCATGATCACGGCGGCGGTCCTGCTGATCGCGGTCGTGCTCGACGCCGTCTCCCGTCGCGGACGCAGGACCCACGCCAGGGGCGGCGCCTAGCCTTCCCCCATCGCGGCGGCCGTCCTCCCCGGCCGTTCGCGGGGCCCGGGCCGGTTCCCACTCCCACCGGTCCGGGCCCTCCCACGTGCGCGAAGTGTGCGAGGTGCGTCGCTACGGAGGCGACGTCGTCCCATCTCCCTATCTCCTAATCCCGATCGGCCAGAGGGGGATATACCGTCGTCCCCTCATGTTCGCTGATCTCCTCACACCCACGCCCCACACCCTGTTCGGGCAGATCGACGCCTGGGTCTTCCTCCTGACCGCGGCCACCGCCGTCCTCGCCGGGGCGGCCGTCCAGAGCATGGTCGGGCTCGGCCTCGGTCTGGTCGCCGCCCCGGTGATCTCCTTCCTCGACCCCACACTCATGCCCGGCTCCCTCCTGATCGCCGTGATCGTCCTGCCGATGCTCACCCTCGTCCAGGAGTGGCGCCACGTGGACTGGCGCGGCCTCGCCTGGGGGCTGCCCGCCCGCGTTCCGGGAACCGTGCTGGCGGTGTGGGTCGTGGCGGTCCTCGAACCCCGCGCCCTCGCGGCGGTGGTCGGCGTCATGGTGCTCGTGGCCGTCGCCCTGACCGTGCGGTCCTTCCGGGTGCGCATCACCCCGGTCTCCCTGGTCACGGCGGGCACCCTCTCGGGGTTCGCGGGCACCGCCACCTCGGTGGGCGGACCGCCCATGGCGCTGCTCTACCAGCACGAACCGCCGGAGCGCGTGCGCGCCACCCTGGCCGCGTTCTTCCTGCTCGGCGGTGCCCTCTCCCTGGTGTCCCTCGGAATCGGCGGGCAGTTGGACGCCCGTACCGCCGCGGCCGGGGTCGCCGCCATCCCCTGCGTGGGCCTGGGGTTCCTCGTCGGAAACCGGATCCGCCGGTGGGTCGACCCGGGGCTGATGCGCAGGGCCCTGCTGTGTGTGGTGACCGTCTCCGCGATCGGCCTCCTCGCACAGGCCGCGCTCGGCTAACCTCGGCCACTCGGGCCGTATCAGGTAAACCCGCTCCCAAGAGGGAGTAATCTACGCCGAAACCTCCGAGGCGGGTGCGGGCCCCGGCGGTGTCCTCCGCAAGGGCCACACCCTTGTGCCGGGGGTACCGTCAGATCCGTAGCCTCGGGGGACGCCGGGTGTGACCCGCGGGCGAAGGCCCATAAACTCGGGTACGTATACCTGTCGGTAGCCATGTCCGGCCCACGTCAGGGGCCGGAGCGGCAAACGTAACGTGGACACGCTGGACGAGGGGACTGACGAGACAGTGACACTGTTCGAGTCGATACACAATCCGGAAGCGCTCAAGAAGCTCCCGGCCGACCAGCTCCCTGTGCTGGCCCGGGAGATCAGGGACTTCCTGGTCGACTCCTGCTCCCAGACAGGGGGGCACCTCGGTCCCAGTCTCGGCGTCGTCGAGCTGAGCATCGCGCTGCACCGGGTCTTCGACTCACCGAAGGACCCCATTCTCTTCGACACCGGCCACCAGGCCTACGCGCACAAGGTCCTCACCGGCCGCCACGACTTCAGCGACCTGAAGTCCGAGGGCGGCCTGTCCGGCTACCCCTCCCGCGCCGAGTCCGAGCACGACTTCATCGAGAACTCCCACGCCTCCACCTCGCTGTCGTACGCCGACGGCATGGCCAAGGCCAACGAGGTCCAGGGCCGTACCGACCCAACCGTGGTCGCCGTCATCGGGGACGGCGCCCTCACCGGCGGCATGGCCTGGGAGGCCCTGAACAACATCGCGGAGAAGCGGAACCGGCGCCTGGTCATCGTCGTCAACGACAACGGCCGCTCCTACTCGCCCACGATGGGCGGCCTGGCGGACCACCTCTCCTCGCTGCGCATGACCCCCGGCTACGAGCAGGCGCTGGACCTGGCCAAGAACACCCTCAACCGCACCCCGGTGGTCGGCCAGCCCCTCTACGAGGCCCTGCACGGCCTCAAGAAGGGCCTCAAGGACACCATCCAGCCGCAGATGATGTTCGAGGACCTGGGGCTGAAGTACCTGGGCCCCATCGACGGCCACGACGAGCCCGCCGTGGAGAAGGCCCTGCGCCGGGCCCGCGACTTCGGCGGACCGGTGATCGTCCACGTCATCACCCAGAAGGGCAAGGGGTACGCCCCGGCCGAGAACCACGACGAGGACCAGTTCCACGCCCCCGGCCCCTTCGACATCGACACCGGTGAGGCCAAGCCCGGCCCCAAGGTCGAGAAGTGGACGTCGGTCTTCGCCGACACCATGGTGGAGCTGGGCCGCGAGCGCGAGGACATCGTCGGCATCACCGCCGCGATGCTCCACCCGACCGGTCTGAACAAGTTCGCGGACGCCTACCCCGACCGCGTCTTCGACGTCGGGATCGCGGAGCAGCACGCCGCCACCGCCGCCACCGGCATGGCGATGAACGGCCTGCACCCGGTGGTCGCCGTCTACGCGACCTTCCTCAACCGCTGTTTCGACCAGGTGCTCATGGACGCCGCCCTGCACCGCCAGGGCGTCACCTTCTGCCTGGACCGCGCGGGCGTCACCGGCAACGACGGCGCCAGCCACAACGGCATGTGGGACATGTCCATCCTCCAGGTCGTCCCCGGACTCCGCCTGGCCGCCCCGCGTGACGCCGTCCGCATGCGCGCCCTGCTGCGCGAGGCCGTGGCCGTGGAGGACGCCCCCACCGTCGTGCGCTACCCCAAGGGCGCCGTCGCCGAGGAACTGCCCGAGATCGGCAAGGTCGGCCGCATGGACCTGCTGCGCCGCGCCACCGACGGCGGTCACGGCAAGGACCTGCTCATCGTCGGGGTGGGCACCATGGCCCAGGTCGCCTGTGAGGTGGCCGACCGCATGGCCGACCAGGGCATCGGCGTCACGGTGATCGACCCGCGCTGGGTCAAGCCGCTGGACGAGGCCCTGGTGGCCGAGGCCGCCGAGCACTCCGTGGTCGCGGTCGTGGAGGACAACGGCCGTACCGGCGCCGTCGGGGACGCCGTGGCCCGCCTGCTGCGCGACCACGAGGTGGACGTGCCCGTGCGGACCTTCGGCATCGAGCAGGAGTTCCTCGACCACGCCAAGCGCGACCGCATCCTCCAGCAGCAGGGCCTGACCCCGCAGGAACTGTCCCGCAAGCTCACCGAGACCGTGTCCCGGTACGGCGAGCGCGGCGGCCGACACCCCGAACTGGCCGACGAGAAGGCCTGATCCACACCTTTCTGGCAGCACCGGAACCGCCTCCGGTGCTGCCAGAATGGGTGCATGACCGACCAGCCCAGCCCGCAGGACGAGACTCCGCTCAGGGTGGCCGTGATCGGCTCCGGCCCGGCCGGGGTCTACGCCGCCGACGCCCTCACCCGCCAGCGCCGCGTGCCGGTCCGGGTGGACATCGTGGACCGGCTGCCCACCCCTACGGCCTGGTCCGCTACGGGGTGGCGCCCGACCACACCAAGATCAAGGGCGTGGCGCGGACGCTGCGCAGGGTCCTGGAGCACCCGCACGTGCGGTTCGTCGGCGGCGTCGAGTTCGGCACCGACCTCACCCGCGCCGACCTGGCCCGGTCCCACCACGCCGTCGTCTACGCGACCGGGGCCAGCGTGGACCGGCGCATGGGCGTGGCCGGTGAGGATCTGCCCGGCAGCGTCGCCGCGACCGACTTCGTCAACTGGTACTGCGGCCACCCCGACAACACGTGGGACGACTTCTCCCTCGACGCCGAGGAGGTCGCGGTCGTCGGGGCGGGCAACGTGGCCCTCGACGTGGTCCGTGTCCTGGCCAAGACCGCCGACGAGCTCCGGCACACGGACGTTCCCGAGGCCGTGCTGGAGGTGTTCGCCGCCAGCCGCGTGCGCAGGATCCACCTCCTGGCCCGCCGGGGCCCGCTCCAGGCCAAGTTCACCGCGCCCGAACTCCGTGACCTGCTGGACCTCCCCGGCGCGGACATCGTGGTGCGCCCCGAACAGGTGGACATCGACCTGACCGAGATCGGGGCCGACCGCCCCGGGCTGCGCGACGTGTCCCGGGCGGCGCGCACCAACCTCAGGCTGCTGCGCGAACAGGCCGAGCGCGCCCCAGAGGGGCGCCCGCGCCGCGTGGAACTGCACTTCTGGTCCCGACCCGTGGAGATCCTGGGTGAGGACCGCGTGCGGGGCCTACGGGTCGAGCGCACCCGGCTCACCCCGGAGGGACACCTGGAGGGGACCGGTGAGCACGAGGTGCTGGACGTCGGTATGGTGCTGCGCTCGGTCGGGTACGCCGGAGTGCCCCTCGAAGGTGTGCCCTTCGACTCCGGCGCGAGGACCGTGCCGCACGAGGAGGGTCGGGTGCTGGACGCCGGGGAGCACCGGTGCCGGGTGACTACGTGGCGGGGTGGATCAAGCGGGGCGCCAGCGGGGTGATCGGCACGAACAAGTCCGACGCCGCCGGGACCGTCCGCGCGCTGCTGGAGGACGCCCCCGGCCTGCGTGACGCGGTCCCCGAACCCGTGGCCCTGGAACGGGTGCTGGACGACCGGGGGCTGCGGCACAGCGACTACGAGGGCTGGCTGCGCATCGACACCGCCGAGGCCGACCAGGCCGCGGACCTGGAGCGGGGGAACGCGTGAAGTTCCGGGACTGGGAGGCCTACCGGCGGATCCTCGGACAGGGCTGAGGTCAGGTCACGTCCCCGGCGGCCGCGTCGTAGGTGTTGCACCCGCCCACGGTCGGGCTGGTGTACCCGGACTCCAGCCAGTACGCCCGGTTTGCCGCGCTGCCGTGGGTGTCGAGGTCACCGCCGCCGTTGAAGTGGAGGTTGACCACGTCCAGGGAGTCGCCCCCGGGGTCCGTGAGGCCGCGCAGCCCGATCCCGGCCATGCACTCGGCCTGGAGTTCGGTGCGGCGCAGGGTGTCCAGCTCGTCGGCCTCGCTGCCCGCGCTGCGGCGGAGGTCGTGGGAGATGGTCAGGATGCCGGTGGCGTACTGCACGTGGTGGGCGTACTCGTGGCCCATCAGCGCGAGCCACACGTCCGCCTGGTGGGTGTCGGGGATCTGCTCGCCGACCTGGCGCACGTTGGGCAGGACCACGGTGATGAGGCCCCGGTCGCTCTCGTAGTAGGCCAGGGTGAAGGAGTCCTCGCTGTCCGTCTCCAGGGCCTCGTCGGTGACGGTGATCTCGGGTAGTTCGGGGTCCAGGCGGAGTTCGTCCATGACCGGCGCCCACAGTTCGTTCAGGCAGGTCCCGGCCTCGTTGGCGAACGCCTCCCAGGAGTCGTCCGAGTCGGTGCGCAGCTCCGGCAGGCCGCAGTCGACCGACTCGGGCATGGCGACGCCGTAGAGCGGGTGGTCGACGATGTCGACCTCCGCCGGGTGCGGCTGGGCGTACAGGGAGGTGTCGTAGAACGCGGACAGGTCGGTCCCGCCCGTGGAGACGTCCTCCTGCGGGGTGTTCACCACGATGACGACGCTGGCGACGAGCGCGACCAGGGCGACCGAGGCCGCCGAGAACGCCGCCACCAGCACGGCTCTGCCCCGGTCCCGGCGCGGCGGCGGGTACGTCCCCCACTGCGGCTGCGGGTGGTACGTCGGCACGTGTGCCGGGGGCTGCCCCTGGGCCCACGGGGGCGCGGGCGCCTGGTACCCCTGCGGGGCGTGCGGCGGCCGAGGAGGTCCCCACGCCACGTTCGTCCGGGGGCCCCGGGGCGGGTTCGTGCCGGAGACGGGCTGGGGAGACCCCACTGCCGCCCTCGCGCCGTGTGCGGCGCCTGAGCGCCGAACTGGTGCCCCTGTGACTCGTGTGCCGCCTGCTGCCCGTGTGGCCCCTGCGCAGCAGGGGACGCGTGAGGACCAGGGGCCTGCGCGTGCGGCGGTCCCTGTGGCGGGTTCGCTTGTGAGGTGTGTGTGGGACTCGCCTGGGGCTGTCCCGGCTGCGGCTCCAGCGGAGCGTGCGGCCCCTGTGGCCCGTGTGCGGCCTGTTGTCCGTGTGGCGCCTGCGGGGCAGGTGGAGCCTGAGATTCCTGAGCCGGATTCGCTGCCTGTGGGGCCTGAGTACCGGGGACGTGTGGGTGCGGGGGAGTGGCGGGCGGTGGGCCCTGGGGAAGCCCCTGGGGTCTCTGGGGGCCCGGAGGACCTTGCGGGACGTGCGGCGGCTGAGGCCCTTGGTGCGGGTTGGGCGGATGGGCCTGCGGGGACACGGGCCCTGTGTGCGCCGTCCGAGCTGCCTGGGGTGCGGACGGGTCCGACTCCGGGTCCTGCGGGAACTGGGCCTCGGGTGCCCAGGGGCTCGGGGCGTCGTGGCGGGACGTGCCCGGGTCTTCGGGCGGACGCTGTTGGGCACCGGTCCGGTCCGGGTGGGGAGGATTCTCCCCGGGCTGGTCAGCTCCGGTTCGGTTCTCCACGGGATCGTCCTCGTCGTCGCGCCTACACGGGAACGGCATGCCGGATTCGTACCCACGAATCCGGCAATTGCCGCAGACCTCCAGTATGGGGCTTGAACGAACGGGTCCCGGTCAGGCTCCCCCGCCTCACTGGGTGCGGAATAGCGAACCCCGAGGTCCTTCGCCATGTTCTGCAGCTCGGACTCGAAGAACGGTTCCATGTCCCCGACCACGAAACTCAGATGTTGGAACACCTCCATACAGACCACGCCATACAGGCGCACCCAGCACGCGGTGAGGACCATGACGGCGCCCTCGGAGATGTCGGGCGAGGTGAATCCGACGGAGTCGGCGAAGGAACGCAGCTCCGGGCGGAGCGCGTCCGGGATCTCCTCGTCCGTCGGCAACGGGAAGCGCTCCTCCGAGACCAGGCGGTCGAAGAGGGTGAAGAAGGTGGAACCGAAACGGCGGCCCGCCTCCAGGGCACGGGTGATGTCGGCTTCAGGGTCCAGTCGGGTCCTCGGCCCGAACATCACCGAGAACTCGGCCTGGTGGGTGATGGCCCAGTTCCGGAAGGCGCGCAGGGAGACGAGGATGCGGCCGTCAGTGTCCTCCACGGGCATGCTGGCGTCGGCGGCGGCCACCACGTCGGCCAGTTCCTCGTACATCTCCGCGGTGATCATCACGAGCAGGGCGTCGATCCCGGGCACGTAGCGGTACAGGCCGGGGGCGGTCATGCCCATCTCACGGGCGATCGCGCGCAGGGAGACCCCGACGACCCCGAACTCCACGAGGTGTCTGCGGGCGATCTCCTTGATCTCGGAGAGTGTGGCCTCGCGCACACGCTCGCGGCGGCTCAGGGTGCCCCCGGTCCGATGGTCGCTTGTGACCGGCGGTTTCGTCATGTGCTGCGGTACACCCCGTCTCACGCGCCAGGGTCGAGGCGCTTCGGTTGTCTCGGTGATGTTGACATCGTAATGCCTGCACGCTTAAGTGAACACCGTTAGCAAACAGTGTTCACGAACATGACGAGCGTTCGCTTGAAAGGGCGGCCCATGCCGACACACACGGGGTTCTTCGGCCGACTGGGGCTCGGCGCCCACCGGGGCCGATGGTGGATCCTGGCCCTCACGGGACTCTTCGCGGCCTTCTCCGTGGTGTGGGGCCTCGGCGTCTTCTCGGACGTCAGCCAGAGCGGGTTCGAGGACCCGGGCTCGGAGTCCTCGCGGGCCATGGACGTGCTCCAGGAGGAGCTCGGACACGACGACATCGACATCATCGCGGTCTACCGCAGCGACGAGATGCGGGTGGACAACCCGACCTTCGCCCAGGCCGTGCAGCGGATCACCGACGGCCTGCCCGAGGAGGTCGGCGGATACGAGCTGTACCTGGACGAGGACCTCTCGGAGGTCGAGCGCGGCATGCTCGTGTCCGAGGACATGCACGCTACCTACGTGCCGGTCACCCTGACGGGCGAGACGCACGAGGAGCGCCTGCACCAGTACGAGGCCACGGCGCGCGCCCTGGAGTCCGGCCCGCTGGAGACCCACCTGGGCGGCCCCATCGCGGTCGAGCACGAACTCTCCGAGACGGCGGAGAGCGACATCATCCGCGCCGAGCTCATCACGCTCCCGGTCCTGCTCCTGCTGCTGGTCCTGATCTTCGGCGGGCTGGTCGCCGGTCTCGTACCGCTCGCCGTCGGCGGCCTGGCGATCCTCGGGTCCCTCACCGTCCTGCGCGCGCTCACCTCCGTGACCGAGGTGTCGGTCTTCGCCATCAACGTCGCCACCCTCCTCGGCCTGGGGCTGGCGATCGACTACGGCCTGTTCATGGTCAGCCGCTTCCGTGAGGAGCTGGGACGCGGGCGCACCGTCCCCGACGCGGTCCGCCGCACGGTTGACACCGCCGGTCGTACCGTCGCCTTCTCCGGGGTGACCGTGGGCATCGCCTTCGCGGGCCTGCTGTTCTTCCCGCAGCCCATCCTCAAGTCCATCGGCTTCGGCGGCATCGCCGTGGTGGCCTTCGACCTGATCGCCGCCCTGGTCTTCCTGCCCGCCCTGATGGCGGTGGTGGGACGCCGGATCGACCGGCTCGCACTCCCGCTGCCGCGCCGGACCGTGACGGGTGTGATCGACGAGAACGCGGGGGCCTGGGCGAGGTTCGCCCGCACCGTGATGCGGGGCCCCGCCGTGTCCCTGGTCGCCGTCGGCTGCGTGCTGGTCGCCTTCAGCTCCGGGCTCGCCTCAACCCAGTTCGGCGCCACCGACCAGCGCTACCTGCCCGCCGACGCCTCCAGCAGGGTCGGTACCGAGGCCATGGCGGAGGACTTCCCCGCCGGGCAGGTCGGCAGGCTGCACGTGGCGGTGCTCGGTGACAGCGGCGAGGCCGCGGTCGACGAGTACGTGGAGCGCCTCGACGCCCTGCCCGGCGCGGTCCGCACGAGTGTCGCCCGGGCGGAGGAGGGCATTGCGCACGTGGAGGTCGCCTACCAGGGCGCCACGGACGACCCCGAGGTGCAGCGGCTGGTGCGTGACGTGCGTGCCGAACCCGGTCCCGAGGGCGCCGAGGAGACCCTCGTGGGCGGTGTGGCCGCCATGCAGCTGGACAACCTGGACGCGATCGTCCAGGAGGCCCCGAAGACGGTCGCGTTCATCATCGGTTCCACGCTGGTGCTGCTCTTCCTGGCCTTCGGCTCCGTGGTGCTGCCCGTCAAGGCGGTCCTCATGGGCGCGCTGTCCCTGGGCGCCTCGCTCGGCGTGGTGATCTGGGGCTTCCAGGAGGGGTTCTTCGCCGGGCTGCTCGGGTTCGACCCGGTCGGCACCATCGATCCCACGTACCTGGTGCTCATCATGATCGTCTCCTTCGGGCTGGCGATGGACTACGAGCTCTTCCTGCTCAGCCGGGTGCGTGAGGAGTACCTGCGCAGTGGCGACAACACCCGATCAGTGGCCCTGGGGCTCCAGCGCACCGGCCGGATCATCACCAGCGCCGCCCTGTTGCTGGGCGTGGTGCTCGTGGCGATGGGCACCTCGGGGCTGCTCTTCCTGAAGATCATCGGAATCGGACTCGCGCTCGCGGTGCTGGTCGACGCCACCCTGGTGCGCGCGGTCATGGTGCCCGCCACCATGCGTCTGCTCGGTGACTGGAACTGGTGGCTGCCGCGCCCGCTGCGGTGGTTGCACGACCGGATCGGTATCTCGGAGGGCGGCGACGAGGAGGAATCCCCCGAGCTCAGCGAACGGCGGGAGCGGGTCCCCGCGGGGTCTGACCCCGAACCCCGGAACCCCGCCCGGCCGCGTGCCGGGCGGGGTTCCGCGCGTGGTGGAGGCTTGCGTGAGGAGCGCCCGGTGCGGGGCCCACCAGCCCTCAGTCCTCGAAGAGCTCCTCGACCCGGCCGACACTCAGGCTGAGAGGCGTAAGGGCCCGGCTCCCCTCGGGGAGACCGGGCCCTTGGCGACCGGGGGCCTAGAAGGCCTTCGGGGCGCCCTCGTGGAACGGCTTGCCGTTCACCTCGGTGGACACGCCGACCTTGTCCAGGTACGGGGTGATACCGCCGGTGTGGAAGGGCCAGCCGGCGCCCGTGATCAGGCAGAGGTCGATGTCGGCGGCCTCGGCCACCACACCCTCGTCCAGCATGATCCGGATCTCCCTGGCCAGGGCGCGCAGGGCCCGGTCCAGGATCTCCTTCTCCTCGGACGGGGAGTCCCCGCCCTTGAGGAGCTCCTTCAC
Organism: Nocardiopsis eucommiae; assembly: GCA_018388625.1. Classification (GTDB taxonomy): domain Bacteria; phylum Actinomycetota; class Actinomycetes; order Streptosporangiales; family Streptosporangiaceae; genus Nocardiopsis; species Nocardiopsis eucommiae. Next base: position 2,370,344 of record CP074402.1, read on the forward strand.
CTCGGAGTCGATGGTCAGGTCCGGGGCGAAGATCGCCGTCTTGCCCGCCTTGACCACGGCCTCCAGCTGCGGGGACACCGCGAAGCGCTCCGGGAACGCCTCGTGCAGGGTCTCCGCGACGTGCAGACCGACCGCCGGGCCGACCAGCTGGAGCAGCATCAGCGGCGACATCGGCAGACCCAGCGGCGCGACCGCGCGGTCAGCGACCTCGGGCTCCGTGCCCTCGCCCACGGCGCCCAGCACCTCACCCATGAACAGGGTGAGCAGACGGTTGACGACGAACGCCGGGGCGTCCTTGCACAGGACCGAGGTCTTCTTCAGCTTCTTCGCCGTGGCGAACGCCGTGGCCAGCGAGGCGTCGTCGGTCCGGTCGCCGCGGACGATCTCCAGCAGCGGCAGGACGGCGACGGGGTTGAAGAAGTGGAAGCCCACGACCCGCTCGGGGTGCTGGAGCTTCGACGCCATCTCGGTGATGGACAGCGAGGAGGTGTTGGTGGCGAGGATCGCCTCGGGGAGACCACGGCCTCCACCTCGGCGAACACCTGCTGCTTGACCTCCATCTTCTCGAAGACGGCCTCGATGACGAAGTCGGCGTCCGAGAAGGCGTCCTTGGTGAGCGAACCGGTGACCAGGGCCTTGAGGTGGTTGGCCTTGTCCTGGTTGACGCGCCCCTTCTTGAGGAGCTTGTCGACCTCACCGTGGACGTAGTCCACACCCTTGTTCAGGCGGTCCTGGTCCAGGTCGGTCATGACGACCGGCACGTCCAGGCGGCGCGCGAACAGCAGGGCCAGCTGCCCGGCCATCAGACCGGCGCCGACGACGCCGACCTTGGTGACCTTGCGGGCCAGCGACTTGTCCGGCGCGCCCGCCGGGCGCTTGGCGCGCTTCTGCACGAGGTCGAAGGCGTACAGGCCGGCCTTGAGCTCGTCGCTCATGATGAGGTCCGCGAGCGCCTGGTCCTCGGCGTCGAAGCCCTCGTCACGGGTGGCGGTCTTGGCGGCGGCGACCAGCTCGACGGCGCGGGCCGGGGCCGGGGCGGCGCCGTGCAGCTTGCCCTCGACCACGAAGCGGGCCATGTTGACCGCGTTGTCCCAGGCCTCGCCCTTGTCGACCTCGGGGCGCTCCACGGTGACGTCGCCCTTGACGACCTTCGCGGCCCAGCGCAGGGACTCCTCGACGAAGTCGGCGGGCTCGAAGATCGCGTCCGCGATCCCCATCTCGAAGACCTGCTTGCCCTTGATCATCTTGTTCTGGGCGAGCGGGTTGTCGACGATCAGCTTGAGGGCCTTCTCGGCGCCGATCAGGTGGGGCAGCAGGTACGTGCCGCCCCAGCCGGGAACCAGGCCGAGGAAGGCCTCGGGGAGCGCGAAGGCCGGGACGCCCGAGGAGACGGTGCGGTACGAGCAGTGCAGCGCCACCTCGACGCCGCCGCCCATGGCCGCGCCGTTGACCAGCGCGAAGGTCGGCACGTCCAGTTCACCGAGCTTGCGGAACGTGTCGTGGCCCAGCTTGCCGATGGCCTCGGCCTGCTCGCGGGTCTGGATCGCGGGGACGCCCGTGAGGTCCGCGCCGACCGCGAAGATGAACGGCTTGCCGGTGACGGCCACGGCCACGATGTCGGTGCGCGCCTTGGCGGCCTCGATCGCGGCGTCCAGGCTGAGCAGGCCGCCGGGGCCGAAGGTGTTCGGCTTGGTGTGGTCGTGCCCGTTGTCCAGGGTGATCAGGACGGCGGTGCCAGCACCGTAGGGGAGCTCGACATCGCGGGAGATCGCGTTGGTGACGACCTCGTCCTTGAAAAGCTCGCGGGCCTCTTCGATGGCGGTGCTCACTTGCCCCCTCGTAGTTGGTGTTCTCCCACAGGATGGTCCCGCCCATGCCCAGGCCCACGCACATGGTGGTGATGCCGTAGCGGACGTCGGGGCGCTCGGCGAACTGGCGCGCCAGCTGCATCATCAGGCGGCCGCCGGAGGAGGCCAGCGGGTGGCCGACCGCGATGGCGCCACCCCACGGGTTGACGCGGGCGTCGTCGTCGGCGATGCCGAAGTGCTCCAGGAAGGCGAGCACCTGGACGGCGAAGGCCTCGTTGATCTCGATCAGACCGACGTCGTCGATCGAGATGCCCTGGCGGGCGAACAGCTTCTCCGTGGCGGGGACCGGGCCCACACCCATGACCTCGGGCTCGACGCCGGTGAACGAGAAGTCGACCAGGCGCATCCTGGCGTCCAGGCCCAGCTCCTCGGCGACCTCCTCGGCCATGAGCAGCGTGCCGGTGGCGCCGTCGTTAAGGCCGGCGGCGTTGCCGGGCGTCACGTTGCCGTGCGCGCGGAACGGCGTCTTGAGACCGGCGAGCGACTCCATGGTGGTGCCGGGGCGCGGCGGCTCGTCCTGCGTGGCCAGGCCGAAGCCCTTCTCCGCCGAACGGACCAGGGTCTCGACCAGGTCGGGCTGGATCTTCCCGTCGGCGTAGGCCTTGGCGACCTTCTCCTGGCTGCGCACCGCGTAGGCGTCGGCGCGCTCCTTGGTGATGGTCGGGTACCGGTCGTGCAGGTTCTCGGCGGTGTTGCCCATGACCAGCGCGGACGGGTCGACCAGCTTCTCGGAGATGATGCGGGGGTTGGGGTCGACGCCCTCGCCCATGGGGTGGCGGCCCATGTGCTCGACGCCACCGGCGATCACGACGTCGTAGGCACCGAAGGCGATGCCCGCGCCCGCGGTGGTCGCGGCGGTGAGCGCGCCGGCGCACATGCGGTCGATGGAGTAACCGGGGACGCTGCGCGGCAGCCCGGCGAGGATCGCGGCGGTGCGCCCGAGCGTCAGGCCCTGGTCGCCGATCTGGGTGGTGGCGGCGATGGCGACCTCGTCGACGCGCTCCGGGGGCAGGCCCGGGTTGCGGCGCATCAGTTCGCGGATGACGCGGACGATCAGGTCGTCGGCGCGCGTCTCGGCGTAGAGGCCCTTGCCTGACTTGCCGAACGGGGTGCGGACCCCATCGACAAACACGACATCGCGGGCAGTTCGCGACACGATGGCCCCTCCTTCTCCAAGCGTTGGGTGGACTGTATGAGTCCATGCTACTCGCCAGTAACAAATAGTGCGAGCGGCGGGGCCCCTCACTTCCGAAGTCGGGGGAGGCCCCTACTTTCGGCGCTTGTGGACGCCCCGGCCGACGCGGTTCGCTGAGGGTGGATTCCGAACGAGGGGGACACGGGGACGACGATGCCACGACCGGACACGGAACACCAGGAACTGCTCAGAAAAGCGCCCAGGGCACCGCTGCGGCGACTGTGGGAGTACGCCCGCCCGCACTGGCGGGCGTTGGTCGCCGGAGGCGTCCTCACCTTCCTCGGCGGGATCACCGGCCTGGTCCAGCCGCTCATGGCCAAGTACGTGATCGACGCTCTGGGTAGCGGCGCGTCCGTCTCCGGGCCGATCCTCGTCCTGCTGGGCGTGGTGCTCGCGGGAGCCGTGATCGGGGCCCTCGGCGCCTTCGTCCTCGAACGCACCGGCCAGAGCGTCGTGCTCGGCGTGCGCCGCACCCTGGTGGGCCGACTCGTCCGACTGCGCGTGGGCGAACTCGACCGGCTCAAGCCGGGCGACCTCGTCTCCCGGCTCACCGCCGACACCACGCTGCTCAGATCCGTCGCCACCAGCGGTATCACCAACCTCTTCACCAGCGCGGTCCTGCTGGTGGGCGGCATCGTCGTCATGGGGGTGCTCAGCCCGCTCCTGCTCCTGATCACGCTGGGCATGGTGGTGCTGGTCGGCCTCCTCATGGGGATCGTCCTGCCCAGGATCGGGCGCGCCACCCAGGCGGCGCAGGCCTCGCTCGGTGAGATGGGCTCCCTCCTGGAGCGGATCTTCGGCGCCTTCCGCACGGTCAAGGCCTCCTCCGCCGAACGGGCCGAGATCGCCCGACTCGACGAGTCCGCCGTGGAGTCCTGGCGCCGGGGCGTGTCCGTGGCCGGGTGGACCGCCCTGTCGGGCACGCTGTCCATGCTCACGGTCAACACGAGCTTCCTCGTGGTGCTGGGCGTCGGCGGCGGCATGGTGGCGGCGGGGACCATGAGCGTGTCCACGCTCATCGCCTTCCTGCTGTTGCTCTTCTACCTCATGGAACCCATCAGCACCCTCGTGCAGTCGGCCACCGAGCTCCAGACCGGGCTGGCCGCCATCCGCAGGATCGACGAGGTCACCGACCTCGACCAGGAGGACCCCGGACGGGCTCCTACCGAACCCGCCTCACCCCGACCGGCCGACGTCTCCCTCACCGACGTCACCTTCCGCTACCACCCCGACCTGCCCCTGGTACACCACGGGGTGAGCTTCGCGGCGTCGGGGCCCGGACTGACCGCCCTGGTCGGTCCCTCGGGGTCGGGAAAGACCACCGTCTTCTCCCTGATCGAACGCTTCTACGACGCCACCACCGGCACCGTGCGCCTGGACGGCACCGACGTCCGTGACTGGCCCCTGGAGGAGCTGCGCTCCCAGATCGGCTACGTGGAACAGGACGCCCCGGTCCTCGACGGCACCCTGCGCACCAACCTCACCATGGCCGCCCCGAACGCCACCGAGGAGCAGATCCAGGAGGTGATCCGCACCGCCCGCCTCACCGACCTGGTCCGGCGTCTGCCCGGCGGACTGGAGAACCCGATCGGCCACCGGGGCGTGACCATCTCCGGGGGCGAACGCCAGCGGGTGGCCATCGCCCGCGCCCTGCTCCGCCGTCCGCGCCTCCTCCTGATGGACGAGGCCACCTCCCAGCTGGACGCCGCCAACGAGGGGGCGCTCAGGGAGGTCATGCTGGCGGCGGCACGCGACACCACCGTGATCGTCGTCGCGCACCGGCTCTCCACGGTCACCAGCGCCGAGCGGATCGTGGTCCTGGAGACCGGGCGGGTACGCGCGGTGGGAACCCACGCCGAACTGGTCGAACACGACTCCCTCTACCGGGACCTCGCCGCCGGTCAGCTCCTCGCACCGGAGCCCGCGGGCACCGACGACTCCCGGGAGGAGCCCACCGTGGTCAGTCTCCGAGAGTGAGGAAGGAGGAGGCGAAACGGTCGACGTTGAGGCGCAGGCGCTGGACGCGCTCCTCCCGGGTGATGGTCTCCGCCGGCTGGATCAGCGCGGACTCCCGCCTGCCCCGCACGTACGACGGGCAGGCCAGGTCCGCGCACACGTACAGGCCGACCGTGTCGCCCTGGCGTCCGGCCTTGCCGGGCTTGGGGGCGCTGAACAGCCGGACGCCGCCCGCGGGGTGCACGGTCAGGCAGAACGAGCAGGCCATCGACTTGAAGAAGTTCGCCTTGCGGTTTCCCGTCGGGAGCCGCAGGGCGATCCCGAGCGGTTCCTCCCCGGACTCGATCACCAGGTAGGCGCGGCCCGGCGCCTTGGGGTCGGTCCACCCGAGGAAGTCCGTGTCCTCCCAGTCCAGGACCGGCAGGGTCGCGGGAAAGGACAACCGCTTGGTCTCGCCCTTGGGGCAGTTGACGAACGAGGAGCGGATCTCCTCGTGGCTCAGTTCGCGCATGGCTCTCTCCGGTGGACGGCGGTGACGACTGACGGATCATGCCAGGAGGGACGGGTGAGTGCGAGTCCTTTTCGCACGTGGGGCTCCTTCCCCGAACCCCGTGCGCACACCCGCTCCACAGGGAGGGGCCGGGAACCCCCCAGGGAGTTCCCGGCCCCGGTGAGCTCGGGTGTGTCGCTCGTGTCAGAGGAGCGCGTTGGCCTCACGGTGGCGACCGGCGGAGTTGTAGGCGCCCGCCAGGTCGCGGCGCAGCCGCATGATGAGCCGTCTGACCTCCGGGTCGCCCGAGGAGTTGAGCGCCACCCTGTAGGCCTCGCGGAGCACCTCGACCGCGTCGTCCGTCCGGCCCGCCTGCGTGTAGGCGCGGCCCAGCCGGTGGTGCACCGTGAGCGTGTCCAGGTGGCCCTTGCCCAGGCGGCGACGGCGCCCGGCCAGCACCATGCGCAGCTGGGAGACGGCCTCCTCGTACCGGCCGGCCATGCTCTGCGCCGCGCTCAGGCCGAGCCGCAGCTCCTCGCGGCGCTCGGTGGAGGCGACGTCCTCGATGGCCCGCGCGTAGTGGGCCACGGCGGCGTCCACCCGTCCGCTGCGCCGGTAGCACACGGCCAGGCGCATGCGCGCCTCCACCGTGTCCTCGTCGGCCGGACCGAACTGGCTCTCCCGCTGACCGAGCAGGATCTCCCACTGGGCGGCGGCGTCGGCGGGGCAGCCCACGTCCTCCAGCGCCCAGGCGAGGTTCTCCCGGATGATCTCGGTCCGGGGTGGTCCTCGCCGTAGACCGCGACGGCCTCGCCCAGGGCCAGCTCGAACTGCTGCACGGCGGCCTGCCGCCGACCCATCTGGGCGTACTTGGTGGCCAGGTTGTTCCGGGCGGTGATGGTGTCCGGGTGCTCGGTGCCGAGGCGCTCCACCAGGGACTGGAGGGTGCGCTCGAGCGAGGCCGCGCGCATCCCGGCCGTGGGCCCCTTGGCCACCGGGGCGGACGAACCCGTCCGCCGGGGCAGCGGCCGGTCCCCGGCATCGCTGGCCACCCTGCCCGCCGGGGCCGGTACCTGCTCAGGCACGGCGGCGGGCTCGAACTGATCATCAGAAGCGGGCATGGCGGCCTCGGTCGACTCGACCTCGGCAGAACGCGTCAACCCCGCCTCGCGTAGCAGCGCACGCCAGAACGACAAGCAGACTCACCACATTTCCCTGATCACACGAGCCGGGAGCCTTGTGGGCCCACGGTTCGGTACACACCCGTTGAGGAACCGCCCTGAGTTTTCAGAGCACGTTTCTATAACTTAATCGGACAGCGGGCTATGGAACAGGCGTGAACCACCCTTGTAGGGGGTGAGTTCAGTCACGTCTGGGTTCAAAGTGGTTGAAGAGGGTAGTGATCAACCTTTTTCGGCACCGAGCAACGCTGTGGCCAGCGGTTCCGCGGTGAGCCCGATCTGCCAGTTCCTGGCGCCTCGTGTGCTCAGGAACTCACCCACGGAGTCCGGATCCACGGCCTTCGGCGGCGCCCAGGCCAACCTTCTGACGGTGTCGGGCAGCAGAAGGTTCTCGGTCGGCATCACGACGTCCTCCGCGATCCCCGTCACGGTCGCCCGCGCGGCCTCCAGACGGCGCGCGGCCTCGGGCGCGCGGTCGGCCCAGCGGTTCACCGGCGGAGGACCGTCACCGGGGGCGTTGGGGCGCGGGAGCTCCGCCTGCGGCATCTCGCGGGCCCGGTTCACCGCCTTGATCCACGTGGTGAGGTAACGGCGGGCCAGCTTGATCCCGAACTGGCGGATCTTGGTCAGGTCCGTCGTGCCGCGCGGCATCGCCGTCGCGGCCTCCACGATCGCCGCGTCCGGCAGCACCCGACCGGGGGAGATGTCGCGCTCCTGGGCGATGCGGTCGCGCTCGTACCAGATCTCGCGCACGGCGGCCAGGGAACGCTGGTTGCGCACCTTGTGGATGCCGGAGGTGCGCCGCCAGGGGTCGGCCCGCGGCTCCTTGGGCGGGGCGGCCAGCACGGAGTCGAACTCCTCGCGCGCCCACCCCAGCTTGCCGGTCTCCTCCAGCTCGGTCTCCAGGGCGTTCCGCAGCTCGATGAGGATCTCCACGTCCAGAGCCGCGTACCGCAGCCAGTCCTCGGGCAGGGGGCGCTGTGACCAGTCCACCGCCGAGTGCTCCTTGGCCAGGCGCACGTTCAGGAGGCGCTCCACCATGAACCCGAGCCCGACGCGCTGGTAGCCCAGCAACCGTCCGGCCAGCTCGGTGTCGAACAGCCGCTCCGGACGCAGGTTGACCTCCGTCAGGCACGGCAGGTCCTGGTGCGCCGCGTGCAGCACCACCTCGGCGCCGCCCATCGCGGAGTTCAGCTCGCCCAGGTCGGGGCACGCGATCGGATCGATGAGCGCCGACCCGGAGCCCTCACGGCGGAGCTGCACCAGGTACGCGCGCTGCCCGTACCGGTACCCCGACGCGCGTTCGGCGTCCACCGCCACGGGCCCCGAACCCGCGTTCAGGGCGGCTATGACTCCGGCGAGGGAGTCGGCGTCGGAGGTCACCTCGGGCATGCCCTCGCGCGGCTCCCGCAGGAGGGCGCCCTCTCCGCGTCGTCGTCGGGTTCGCGGGGGTCGGTCTTGGAGTTCAACGCGTTCGCCACACCACTACGGTATGCGCTGTCGCCACCGAACGCAGATACGGGCCGTTTCGGGATCGTCGGGCGATACCGGCCGACCGCGTCCCGCGCCGGGGCCGGGGGCGCGTCCGGTCGCGGTTCAGGGGCGGGGCCGCTGGCGCGTGATGTCGGTGACGTCGAGCGGGGAAGCCCCGACGCGGACGCCAGCAACGCCAGCCAGGCGTTCACGTGACCGGACAGGTCGTCGGACTCGGGGGTCCACGAGGCGCGCATCTCGACCTCGGTGGTGGCGCCCTCGTGGGCCTTGGTGCCGAACCCCTCGGTGGTGGCCCGGGTGACCGTGCCACTCAGCGTGTGGTGCGCGGCGCCCTGGGCCTCCAGCGCGTCGGTGAGCCAGCTCCAGGCGACCGGGCCCAGCAGGGGGTCGGTCGCGATCTCCGACTCCAGTTCGGAGTTGGCCTGGCAGACCACACGGAAGGGCCCGGGCCAGTCGCGGGTGCCCTCGGGGTCGTACAGGACGATGAGCCGCCCCCAGGCGATCTCCTCGCCCTGGACCGAGACCTCGGCGGACACGGCGGCGGAGTGGGGCGCCAGCCGCTGGGGTGAGGGGATCTCCCGAACGGTGATCTCGGGGCGGATGAGGGGAGAGCGCAGGGCCTCGACCGCTCGCCGGAACGTCTCTTGAGCGTTCTCGGCGCTACCGACATCGGGCATGGTGGAAACGTCAGCCTTCATTAGGTGGTGATCACGCGTCCTGGCGGGGGTAGTCGGGACGTGCCCCGCCGACGGTGTGATGGTGGGCACGGACTCGACCGTGGCACGACCGACCCGCGCCGGGCCGCAGTTCCCCCGGCGTGTCGGTGTTTTGTGATGATCTTGGGACCGCCCGGGCACCCGTCCGCCCCGGTTCGACCCCGCGCGGACGGGATCGATCCTCCCAGGGTGAGCGCCGACTCCGGCGATCCGAGTGAGACCACCGGGGCGGGCATGGCACGATTCAAGGGTGACGCTTCAAGAATCTCCCTTCCTACGCGCCTGCCGGCGCCTCCCGGTGTCCCACACTCCGGTGTGGTTCATGCGCCAGGCCGGGCGCTCCCTGCCCGAGTACCGACGGGCCCGCGCCGACGTGCCGATGCTTGAGGCGTGCGCGCGGCCCGACCTGATCACCGAGATCACGATGCAGCCGGTGCGCCGCTACGACGTGGACGCCGCGATCTTCTTCAGCGACATCGTGGTGCCGCTCAAGGCCATCGGGATCGAACTGGACATCAAGCCCGGTGTCGGCCCCGTGGTCGACGAGCCGATCCGCGACGCCAGCGGTATCAAGCGCCTGCGCGAGATCGAACCCGGCGACGTCCCGTACGTCACCGAGGCGGTCGGCCAGCTCGTGGGTGAGCTCGGCGACAAGCCGCTGATCGGTTTCGCGGGTGCCCCGTTCACGCTGGCCTCCTACCTCATCGAGGGCGGGCCGTCGAAGAACCACGAGCACACCAAGGCGCTGATGTACGGCGAGCCCGAGCTGTGGGACGAGCTCATGCGGCGCCTGGCCACCATCTCCCTGGGCTTCCTGCGCACCCAGATCGAGGCGGGGGCCAGCGCGGTCCAGCTCTTCGACTCCTGGGTCGGGGCGCTCAGCGCCGAGGACTACCGCGCCTCGGTGCTGCCCTACGCGTCGTGGATCTTCGGTCAGCTCAGCGAGTACGAGGTCCCGCGCATCCACTTCGGTGTGGGCACCGGCGAGCTGCTGAGCCTGCTCAGCGAGGCCGGGGCCGACGTGGTGGGCGTGGACTGGCGGGTGCCCCTGGACAAGGCCGTCCAGCGGGTCCAGCCGGGCACGGCGCTCCAGGGCAACCTGGACCCCGCCACCCTGTTCGCTCCCTGGGAGGTCGTCGCCGACCGGACGCGCGACATCCTCGCGCGGGGCCGCGCCGCCGACGGCCACATCTTCAACCTCGGCCACGGCGTGCTGCCCAGCACCGACCCGACCATGCTCGAACGGCTCACCGCCTTCGTGCACGAGGAGACCGCCTCCTAGGCGCCGTCGCTGGGTCCCGCTGCGCGAGGCCGCGTAGCAGCGTGGGGAGACGGCCGCTCGCATCGGTGGCGGCGGAGCCGCCACCGGCGCGAGCATCCAGAAACCCGGACCAGGTCCCGCACACGTGCCGAGGGCCGGTCACCGTACGGTGACCGGCCCTCGGCACGTTCGTATGTCCTCGAAGGGTCAGCGCCCGTCCCCGTCGTCCTTGGGGCCGGGGCCGCCCTCCTCGGGGCGGACCGGCTCCGGCTCGCGGGCCGGAGCCTCGTCGTCCCGACTCCCGCCCCCGTTCGCCTCCACGGCCTCGGGGGCGCCGTCCCGCCGGGCCCGACGGCGTCCGCGCCACACCCACAGCGGCCAGGCGCCGACCGCCGCGAGCACGACGACGAAGGGCAGCAGCCAGCCCGCGAGCACGGCCAGCCCCTGACCCAGGCCCACCAGCGCACGCCAGCCGCGTTCCAGACCGCCCAGGAACCCGACGGAGTCCCGGACGGGTTCCTCCAGGTAGGTCGTCGGCGGCTGGAGGGTCAGGTGCACCGTCGAGTAGGAGGTCTGGCCGTCCAGCACCTTCAGCCGGGCCTGGAGCGCCTCCAGGTCCTCCTGGCGCCGCTGGATCTCGCCCTCCACCCGCAGCAGGTCGTCGACGTCCCGGGCCTCCTCCAGGTAGCCGCGCAGGGTCTCCAGAGCGGTCTCCGAGGACTCGATCCGGCTCTCGACGTCCGCGACCTCCTCGGTGACGTCCTGCACGGACCGATCCAGCATGGAGCGGTCGCCGAGTTCCGCCAGCTCCTCCAGCACGCCCTCGTAGCCGTCCTCGGGGACGCGCAGGGTCAGGACGCCCTCGGGATGGCCGTCCCGGGGCGTGGAGAGACTCTCGGACTCCACGTAGCCGTCGGAGTCGAGGGTCAGCCGCTTGGCCAGCTCGGCGGCCTCGGCCACGTCGTCCACGCGCACCGTCATGTCGGCGGTGTGGACCAGCCGCCGGTCCGCCACCTCCACGTCCGTGCCGGAACCGGCCTCCGTCCCGGCGTCCTCCTCGACCTCCACCGCGCCCTCGGCCGACTCGCGCGCGGCGTCGGCCCGCTGGTCGGGAACGGCCAGGTTCGCGGGGGCCGAGGCGCCGCCGTCGGAGGAGGCCCCGCACGAGGCCAGCAGCAGCACGGCCAGGCCGGAGGCGGCGGTCAGTCCGGCGGCACGTCCCACACGGGACGGTGTCAACGCTGAAGTGTCCATGCCGCTTCGACGCACGCTGCCCGGCCCCCGTTTCCGCCGCACCATAACGGGACCGCAACGGCCGCCTACGGGGACGGCGGATCACTGTGACCCGCGGCATCTGGGAAGCTGGTGACATGCCTGAAGCACCGCATGTCGTCGTGATCGGGGGCGGCGTCTCCGGACTCACCGCCGCGCACCGCCTCAACGGCCGGGGGTCACCACCACGGTGATCGAGGCCGCCGACGCCCCGGGGGCAAACTCCGCGCCTCGCCCGTGGCCGGGGTGCGGGTCGACGCCGGTGCCGAGGCGGTGCTCGCCCGCCGCCCGGAGGCCCTCGACCTCTTCAACGAGCTCGGCCTGGACGACCAGGTGGTGCACCCGGGTCCCGGCAGCGCGGCCATCTACAGCCGTGGCCGCGTCCGTTCCCTGCCCAAGGGACAGCTCATGGGCGTCCCCGGGGACCTGCGGGCCCTGGCCCGCAGCGGCGTCCTCTCCCCGGCCGGAACCCTGCGCGCCGCCCTCGACCTGGTGTGGCCCCGCACCCGGGTGCGCTCGGACGTGCCCGTGGCCGCCTACGTCGGCACCCGCATGGGTCGTCAGGTCGTGGACCGGCTGGTCGAACCCCTCCTGGGGGCGTCTACGCCGGACGGGCCGACGAGCTCTCCCTGGACTCCACCCTGCCGCAGATCGCGCCGATGGCCCGTCGGGACCGTTCCCTGATGAGTGCCGTGCACGCGAACCTGAGCGGTCGGGGATCCGCGCCCACCAGGTCCGGGCCGGTCTTCGCCTCCCTGCGCGGGGGCGTCGCCTCGGTCGTGGAGGCCCTCGCGGCGCGACAGGAGGACCTGCGTACCGGCACCCGGGCCCACTCCCTGGAGCGGGGCCCCCGGGGCTGGAGCGTGCGCCTGGACGGCGCGGGCGGGGAGCGGGTCGACTGCGACGCGGTGCTGCTCGCCTGCCCCGCCGCCGAGGCCGCCCGCCTGCTGGCCGACACCGAACCCGAGGCCGCGCGGGATCTGCGCCGGATCGAGTACGCGAGCATGGCGCTGGTGACCTTCGCCCTGCCCGCCTCCGCCTTTCCCCGGCCGCTCACCGGCACCGGATTCCTCGTCCCGGCGGGGGAGGGGCTGACCATCAAGGCCGCCACGTTCTCCAGCAACAAGTGGCCCTGGCTGGCCCAGGAGCTGGGTAGGGTCAACCCGGGGAGGACCTGCTGGTCCTGCGCTGCTCCATCGGCCGGTTCGGGGACGGCGGCTCGCTCGACCGCTCCGACGAGGAACTGGCCGAGACCGCCCTGGCCGACCTCGCCCGCGTGACCGGTCTGCGCGGGACCCCGGTGGAGACCCGGGTGACCCGGTGGACCGACGGACTGCCGCAGTACGCGGTCGGCCACGCCGACCGCGTCGAACGGATCCGCTCCGGCGTGCGACGCCACCCCGGCCTGGGGGCGTGCGGCGCCGCCTACGGGGGCGTGGGCATCCCCGCCTGTGTCGCCGACGCCGGACACGAGGCCGCGCGCCTGGCCGACACCCTCACCGACCACAGCCGTACCACCGGCGGCGACCAGAGCGCCGCCGGACCGAACCAGCAAGGAGTCAACCCGTGACGGGGCAGCAGAACGAGGCCGTCGCCCAGGACGGCACCGACCTCAACAAACTCATCCGCTACACCATGTGGTCGGTCTTCCGGGTCGACGGCCTGGAGGGCGTGGACCGCGCCGCGGCCACCGAGGAGCTCCAGGGCCTCCTCGACAAGGCCGACGGGCAGGGCGTCACCACGCGGGGCAGCTATGACGTCCAGGGCTTCCGGGCCGACGCCGACATCATGTTCTGGTGGGTCGCCGACACCCCCGAACAGCTCCAGGGCGTCTACTCCGAGTTCCGGCGCACCCGGGTCGGCCGCGCCAGCACCCCGGTGTGGTCGGTCATGGGCCTGCACCGACCCGCCGAGTTCAACCGCGGCCACGTCCCCGCGTTCCTGGCGGGCGAGGAGCCGCGCGACAACATCTGCGTGTACCCGTTCGTGCGCTCCTACGAGTGGTACCTGCTGCCCGACGACGAGCGCCGCGCCATGCTCGCGGAGCACGGCCGCATGGCGGCCCCGTACCCGGACGTCCGGGCCAACACGGTGTCCTCGTTCGGTCTGAACGACTACGAGTGGCTGCTGGCCTTCGAGGCCGACGAGCTGTACCGGATCGTGGACCTCATGCGCCACCTGCGCGGCGCCAAGGCCCGCCTGCACACCCGTGAGGAGCTGCCCTTCTACACGGGGCGCCGCAAGAGCGTGGCCGAGCTGGTCGACTCCCTGCCGTAACCCGCACGCGTGGACGAGGACGGCCCCCGCACCGTCGGGTGCGGGGGCCGTCCTCTGCCGTTCCGGTGTCCGGACGCTACTCGACGCGGGGGCGACGTGCGGCGCACGGCGGGTGGCGATCACGTAGAAGGGGAGCGAGACGATCGTGAGCAGCACCAGGGCGCTCATGAGGTAGATCAGCGCCTCCCCGGCGGGCAGTCCCAGGCCCCACGCGGCGATGAAGGCCACGCCCGTGGCGAGCATGCCCAGCACCACGTAGATCCTCTTCCCGCGCGGCTTGGGGTACTCCATCCGGCTGACCATCAGCCAGGAGACGAGCAGCACCGCCGCGACCCCGGCCAGCAGCGGCGGGTCCAGCAGCACGATGGTCACCACGGCCATCGCCCCGAACGGGCACGGAAGGCCGGTGAAGTAGTTCGCGTCGGGGGCCTGGCAGGAGAACCGGGCCAGCCGGACGATCACCGCGAGCAGCACGGCGCCGCCAGCCAGGACGGGCAGCACGCCGGTGCCGCCGGCGATGGTGCCCCACACCACGAAGAAGAACGCCGGGGCGAACCCGAAGCTGATCACGTCGGCGAGGTTGTCCAGCTCCGCGCCCATACCGCTGCCGCCCAGCTTGCGGGCGACCCGGCCGTCGAGCACGTCGAGGGTGGCCGCGACCATCAGGAGGCCCACGGCCGTGGCCATCGCCGACTTCGGCAGCGGACCGGCCGCGCCCAGGGCCAGGTGCGCGGCCTGCGCCGTGGCCAGGGCCCACACCGCGAGGAAGCCGCACAGGGCGTTGCCCAGCGTCAGGTAGTCGGCCACGCCCAGGCGGAGCCGGGGCGCCTCCCGGGAGGAGTCCGAGGCGGCCCGTGCGGCGGGGACGGCCTCAGTCGGCGTCAAGACGGGTTTCTCCGGCGCGGACCTTCTGGCCGACCTCCACCGCCGGGGCGACCCCGGTCGGAAGGTAGACGTCGACGCGTGACCCGAACCGGATGAGGCCGATCCTCTCGCCTTGCTCGACCTTCTGCCCCGCAGCGAGATACGGGACGATACGCCGGACCAACGCGCCGGCGATTTGAACGACCGTGATCTCACCGATCTCGGTTTCAAGGGTCCAGATGACGCGCTCATTACGCTCGCTGTCCTTGTCGAAGGCGGGGCGGAAGCCCCCGGGGCGGTGCTCGACGCCGGTCACGACTCCGGCGAGGGGCGCACGGTTGACGTGCACGTTGAGGGGGTTCATGAACACCGCGACCCGGATCCGCCCGTCGGGCTGGGGGTCGAGGCTCTGTACGACGCCGTCGGCCGCGGACAGCACCCGACCTGTCGCCGGACCCCGCTCGGGGTCACGGAAGAACCAGGTCATCCCCGCCGCCAGGGCGATCACCGGGGCGGCGGCCACGGCCCCGGCCCGGGAACGACGGGCGAGCAGCGCGGCGGCACCCGCGGCGCCGAGCGCCGGGACGAGCCACGGGGCGGAACCCTGGGCCATGCCGAAGCGTGGTCGTGCCGGGTGGCGCGGGGAGGCGGAGGAGGAAGGTGAGTCGTCGGTCATCGAGCGCTTTCGTCGCGGGTCGGTCGGTCGCCCGCACATGGGTTACCGCTGTGAGGGGGTGAACCCGGCGGTGGCCTGGTTCGCGTGTGCGCGGTCACCGGGTGGGGCCCCGCCGCGCGCGCCCCGCGGTCGACTTCTGGCCGAACGTCGGTGCGCTGGTGAGATTATCGCTGATCCTGGGGGAACGGGGATCGGTCCGGTTCCTCGGACGCCCCGTGCGGACGAGAGTTCGACGCCCCGGACCAGGATGCCATGCCGCCTACTCCGAGGGCTCCAGGTCGAGGGCGACGGAGTTGATGCAGTACCGGAGGTCGGTGGGGGTGTCGTACCCCTCCCCGCGGAAGACGTGACCCAGGTGGGAGTGGCAGGTGGCGCATCGCACCTCGGTGCGCACCATCCCCAGCGAGGTGTCCTCGTGCAGGGTGACGGCGTCGGAGTCGGCCGGGTCGAAGAAGCTCGGCCACCCGCAGTGGGAGTCGAACTTCTCGTCGGAGCGGAAGAGTTCGCTCCCGCACCCCCGGCAACGGTAGACGCCGGAGGTCTTCGTGTCCACGTACTCCCCGGTCCAGGGGCGTTCGGTGCCCGCTTGGCGGAGCACGGCGTACTCCTGCTCGTCGAGGCGCTCGCGCCACTCCTGGTCGGTCCGGGGAAGGTCCCTGGGTGCCCCGCCGTTGGTGTCCGGGGCCTGGTCCGCTGCGTCAGCCATGGTGACGACGCTACCCGGAAACGCGCTCCGGTGCCGACAGGGGACACGGTGTGAACGAAACAGTCCCAAACCACACACTCCAGGTAAATCATTCTTAAGAGCCACATACACCTAACTTCACCTTTGGTGACGTTCGGTGTCGGTGGGCTCGGGTACGGGCTCATGAACAGGGGTCAGTGATCGAGGGCACTGAGGCAGGTGGCATGGCTGTTACGGCTCAACGGGCACTCGGAGTGAACAGGCGACCTCTGCGCGTCGGCCGGATCCGGTACGGACTGTGGTGGCTGGACCAGGCCACCGCGGGCCCCGGTCGCGGATGCGGGTCGTCGGGGACGGCGCCGCCACCGTCGGCCGGGAGTTGCGCTGGGCCGCCGAGCTCAGCCTGCGTTCGACCGTCGCCGGGATGGAGTACGCGCGTCCGGAGCCCTGGGGGGACCGCAAACTGTTCGGGTTGGTGACGGCGATCGCCGTCGGCGCCCTGGTGGTGGCGGTCGTGCTGGGGATGGGCATGGCGCAGTGGGCGATGACGTCGTCCAGCGCCATGGTCTTCGCGGCGGCCGGGGCCGTGGCGGTGGGACTCACCCTCCTGCCGCTGTCGTACCTGGTCTTCGTGTCCCGGCCCGGACGGGTCCGGAGCGAGGAGTCGGAGGGGCCGATCCGGGGGAGACGCCCGACGCGGGCCCGAACGCGGCGGATCCGGAGGAGGACCTCCTCAGCACGATTCCGCGCGCGAGGGTTCCCCACACGGAGAGATCGGGTGCGGGCGTCACGAGGTAGCGACGAACGGCGGGCGTGACCGGTCCGCCACGAGGGTGGGAGGGGTGCCCCGCGCGGGGCACCCTCCCGTCGCCGTGCGGCGGGCACGGGGACCGGGGAGCGGTGCGCCGGGTCTGGGTCGGGGTTCCGAGGCGGGGTTCAGGCGTCGAAGTCGTACTGCAGCACGTACGCCGAACCGTCCATGGTGATCTCGTTGAACTCCACGGGCCGGTGGTCGGCGGTCAGCGCCGTGCGGGCCACCTCCAGCACGGGGGTGCCCGCGGCCAGGGTCAGTTCCTCCGTCTCCTCGGGAGTGGGCATGCGCACCCGGATCTCCTCGGTGAAGTGGGCGGGGGCGTGCCCGAGCTCCGCGAGGCGCGCGTAGATCCCCCGGGGCCGCTGTCGTGGGCCCGCACCCGTTGCGCGGCGGGGGTCTCCTCCCGCCCCGACCACAGGTGCGGCGACAGGTGCGAGACGGCGCTCTGCACCGCTCTTCCGTCCACGAGGTAGCGCCGGGAGCGGCGCACCACCGTGGCCCCCTCCTCCAGCTCCAGGGCCCGCAGGACGTGGTCGTCGGGGACGAGTTCGTCGACGACGAGCCCCGCCACCTCGTACCCGCGCGTGTCGCTGTCGGTCCGCCAGATGGCCCGTCCGGCACCCCACAGGTCCTTGGACAGGCGTCGGGCGCCGTGTCTTCTCAGGGGCCGGAAGGCGCGCACGTAGATGCCCGACCCCCGCACGGCCACGGCCAGGCCCTCGTTGATGAGTACGGACAGGGCCTGCCGGGCGGTCGCCCGGGCGACGCCGTGCCGCTCCATGAGGACGTTCTCACCGGGGAGGCGGTCGCCGTCGGCGTACCGTCCGGAGCGGATCCGTCCTCGTAGTTCCTCGGCTATCTCCCGGTACACCGGAGGGGACCCGTTCTCGGACGTCGGCACCACGTTCATCCTCTCGCCCAGGGGGCGCGCCGGTGAGCCCCGCCGGCGCGGTGTGTTCGTTCGCAGCGCTTCCCGTGGGAGGCACACAACGGGTATGTCCGGTTGCGGGATGGTTCATGCGTCATTGTGGGGCGACCGAAACCGACCGGTTATGGGGAGGACTTGCAGAAGTCCCTATTCCCTGAGGTAACGCGTGAACAGGTGGCCGTCCGCCTCCAGCAGACGCGCCATGCGCAGCGGGGTGGTCCCGGCCGAGGTGTGCTCCGGGGCGCCCGGCGTCCCCGGGCCGCCGGTGACGATCCGGGGTGACCCCGCGCCCAGCAGGTGCGGGCTCACCGTCAGGCAGAGCTCGTCCAGCAGGCCCGCCGCCACGAACTCCGCGAGCAGGTGCGGGCCGCCCTCGGTCAGCACCCGGTACAGGCCGCGTTCGGCGAGGGCGTTCACGATGTGCTCGGGGCCCACCGAGACACCGTCGACCACCACGAGGTCGGCGTGCTCGGCCACGAACTCCCGGAGCTCGGCGGGCGCGCCCGCGACCGTGAACACGATCGTGCGGGCGTCCCCGGGGGCCGTGGTGAGCAGCTCGGCGTCCAGTTCGAGGGAGCGCGACACCACCGCGACACGCGGTGTGGCGGGGCGGCCCTCACGCAGGCGCGCCCACACCTCGCGGGGACGCACCGGCCGGTAGCCCTCCTTGCGGGCGGTGGCGGCGCCGACCAGGACGACGTCGCACAGGCCCCGCAGCACCCCCATGACCCGGCGGTCGGGGTCCGAGGACAGGTCGCGGCTGCGCCCCGAGGGGCCGATCGCGCCGCCGTCGGCGCTGGACACCATGTTGGCGCGCACCCAGGGCCGGTCCAGGGCCAGCGGGTAGGCGTAGGCCTCGGCGAGGTCCACGTCGGTCCGGCCGGGGACGGGCAGGAGTTCGCGGAAGCGGGCGGGCTCCGGGCTCCGGCCCGCGCTGTGAGTGTTCGACATGGTCACCCAGGTTAGGGGTGCGGCACGCGCGGACGGCGTAGGGGCCGGGCCCCGTCAAGGGTCCCGGCCCCCGGGCGGCCGCTCCCCGGGCCCCTCCAGCCCCCGGGGAGTCGTACCGCGCGGCGCAGCCGGTCAGTCGTGGCGGTGCGAGACGCGCCGCAGCAGGATCAGGGCGCGGTCGATCACCCGGAGGGGTCCGCCCGCCGTGACGAACGGCCGCCCCTCCACGTCCGGCTCGGCGGTGTCCAGCACGGTCTCCCAGGCCATGCCGTACTCGGTGCCGGGAAGCTTGAACTCCACCGCCTCCGGGCCGCTGTTGAGCAGCAGCACGAAGGAGCTGTCACGGATGCGGCGCCCGCGCGCGTCGGGTTCGGTGATGGCGTCCCCGTTGAGGAACACCCCCAGCGCCCGCTCGCCCGTCCTCCAGTCGTCCCCCTCCATGGTCGACCCGTCCGGGCGCAGCCACGAGATGTCCGGCAGACCGTTCGACCCCGCCTTCGTTCCCTCCACCGGGCTGCCCTGGAAGAACCGGCGACGCCGGAAGACGGGGTGCTCGCGCCGCAGCCGTGCCAGGTCGCGCACGTAGGCGAGCAGGTCGTTGCCGGGGTACTCACCAGTGAGTCCCGCGCCCTCCCAGTCGATCCACGCGATCTCGTTGTCCTGGCAGTAGGCGTTGTTGTTGCCACCCTGGGTGCGTCCGATCTCGTCCCCGTGCGAGAGCATCACCACCCCCTGTGACAGGTACAGGGTGGTGAGGTGGTTGCGGACCTGTCTGCGGCGCAGGGCCAGGATCGCCGGGTCCTCGGTGGCCCCCTCCACCCCGTGGTTCCAGGAGCGGTTGTCGTCGGTGCCGTCCCGGTTGTTCTCGCCGTTGGCCTCGTTGTGCTTGTCGTTGTAGGAGACCAGGTCGGCCAGGGTGAAACCGTCGTGGCAGGTGATGAAGTTGATCGAGGCCACCGGACGGCGCCCGTCGTCCTGGTACAGGTCGCTGGACCCGGCCAGTCGCGAGGCCAGCTCTCCCTTGACCGGTTCACCGCGCCAGAAGTCGCGCACGGTGTCGCGGTACTTGCCGTTCCACTCCGTCCACAGCGGCGGGAAGTTGCCCACCTGGTAGCCGCCCGGACCCACGTCCCAGGGTTCGGCGATCAGTTTGACCTGGGAGATCACCGGGTCCTGCTGGACGATGTCGAAGAACGTGCTCAGCCGGTCCACGTCGTGGAACTCGCGGGCCAGCGCCGAGGCCAGGTCGAAGCGGAACCCGTCCACGTGCATCTCCAGGACCCAGTACCGCAGCGAGTCCATGATGAGTTGCAGGGAGTGCGGGTGGCGCACGTTCAGGCTGTTCCCGCAGCCCGTGTAGTCGAGGTAGTAACGCTGGTCCTCGTCGCTGACCCGGTAGTAGCCCAGGTTGTCGATGCCCCGCCAGGACAGGGTGGGGCCCATGTGGTCGCCCTCGGCGGTGTGGTTGTAGACCACGTCGAGCAGCACCTCGATGCCCGCCTCGTGCAGCGACTTCACCATCGCCTTGAACTCCTGCACCTGCTGTCCGCGCGAACCGCGCGCGGCGTACCCGCTGTGCGGGGCCAGGAAGGCCAGGGTGTTGTAGCCCCAGTAGTTGGTCAGCCCCCGGGCCACCATCGCGTGCTCGGGCACGAAGTGGTGCACGGGCATCAGTTCGACGGCGGTCACCCCCAGGGAGGTGAGGTAGTCGATGACCTCGGGGTGGGCCAGCCCCGAGTAGGTGCCCCGCTGGTGTTCGGGGATGGCCGGGTGGCGCATGGTCAGCCCGCGTACGTGCGCCTCGTAGATCACCGTCTGGTGGTACGGGGTGTTGGGTCGTGTCTCGTTGCCCCAGTCGAAGAACGGACTGACCACCACGCACTTGGGCACGTATCTCGCGCTGTCGGCCGTGTTCCTGCGGTCGGGGTCGGCGAAGTGGTAGCTGAAGAGCGATTCGTGCCAGGTGAGGTCTCCGTTGAGCGCCTTCGCGTAGGGGTCGGTGAGCAGTTTGTTCGGATTGCAGCGCAACCCCTGGTCGGGTGCGTACGGGCCGTGGACGCGGTACCCGTACTGCTGTCCCGGCCCGACACCGGGCAGGTACCCGTGCCAGACGAAACCGTCGTACTCGGTCAGGGGTACGCGTGTCTCCTCTCCGTCGTCGTCGAACAGGCACAGGTCCACCTGTTCGGCTGCCTCGGAGAAGAGGGAGAAATTGGTGCCGGAACCGTCGTAGGTCGCACCGAGCGGATAGGAACTACCTGGCCAGACTTCCACCATAGGCGTCGTCAGTCTCTAGGTTTCGGGGCCCGTAAGGGCGTTTTTGATGGTGACGACTTCTTTCTTCCGCTTCGGCCGCGGAAGTATGCCGAACTGGGCCGATGTTCGTTCTCGGCTGCCCGTTCTGCACTTTCTGCGGCTTATGCGCGGGGGTGGAAAGGGAGGGGGAAAGGCGTTGCGGAGGGTGCTCCAGAGCATTCCCGGTGCCGACCCCAGGGTCGGCACCGGGTCACGGCGGGTCGGACGCGAGTCCGGCGGCCGGATCAGCGCCGGGGGCGGGCCCGGTCCAGGATCAGCTCCGTGTCCACGCCCCTGGGCAGCGTCCCGAACACGTGGCCCCACTCGCCGCCCAGCCGGGACGTGGTGAACGCCTCGGCCACCGGGGTGGGCGCGTAGCGCAGCAGCACCGACGCCTGGAGGGCCAGGGCCATCAGTTCCACCACCGCCCGGGCCCGGTACTGGGCCTCCTCCGGATCGCCCAGGACCTGGCCCAGCCGCTTGAGGGCGGCGTCGTAGTGGTCGTCGGAACCGGCCGCCGTGTCGAGTTCCGCGAGGAAGGCCTCCACCGACTCCGGAGCCTTCGCCATGGCACGCAGCACGTCCAGGGCGGCCACGTTGCCCGACCCCTCCCAGATGGAGTTGAGCGGTGAGTCCCGGAAGAGACGAGGCATGCCCGACTCCTCCACGTACCCGTTGCCGCCCAGGCACTCCAGGGCCTCGGCCGCGTGCACCGGCTGGCGCTTGGTCACCCAGAACTTGCCCACGGCCACGCCCAGGCGGCGGAAGGCGGCCTCGCCCTCGTCACCCCGCACCGCGCGGTCCACCGACCCGGCCAGCCGTGTCATGAGCGCCGTGGCCGCCTCGGACTCCAGCGCGAGGTCGGCCAGGACGTTGCGCATGAGCGGCTGGTCCACCAGCGGAGTACCGAAGACGCTCCGGGTCTCGGCGTGGTGCAGGGCCTGCACCACCGCCGCGCGCATCCCCGAGGCGGAACCGATCACGCAGTCCAACCGGGTGCTGTTGACCATCTCGATGATGGTGGGCACGCCCCGGCCCGGCTGCCCGACCGGGTACGCCACGGCGCCGTCGTACTCCAGCTCGGCGGAGGCGTTGGACCTGTTGCCGAGCTTGTCCTTGAGCCGCTGGACGAACATCCGGTTCCGGGCGCCGTCGGGCAGCACACGCGGTACCAGGAAGCAGGTCAGCCCCTCGGGGGCCTGCGCCAGGGTGAGGAACACGTCGCTCATGGGGGCGGAGGTGAACCACTTGTGGCCGGTGAGCAGGTGGTGGCCCTCGCGGGTGGGCACGGCGCGGGTGGTGTTGGCGCGGACGTCCGAGCCGCCCTGCTTCTCGGTCATCGACATGCCCGCGAGGAGCCCGCGCTTGGTCAGCGGCGCCCGCAGCCCGAAGTCGTAGGTGCGGGCGGTGAGCAGGGGTTCGTACTCCGCCGCCAGTTCGGGGGAGTGGCGCAGCGCCGGGACGGCCGCGTAGGTCATGGAGATCGGACAGCCGTGGCCGCTCTCCGCCTGCGACCACAGGAAGAACTTGGCGGCGCGGGCCACGTGGGCGCCCTCGCGCGTGTCCGTCCAGGGCGCGGCGTGCAGGCCGTGCTCCACGGCCTGGTCCATGAGCACGTGGTAGGCGGGCTGGTAGTCGACCTCGTCCACACGGTGGCCGTAGCGGTCGTGGGTGCGCAGGACCGGAGGGTAGGCGTTGGCGGACTCGCCCCACGCGCGCACCCGCTCGGAGCCCGCCGCGTCGCCGATCTCGCGCACGTCCGCCTCGGCCCAGCCCGCGCCCTCTCGGCGCAGGCCCTCAAGGAGGGCGGGGTCGTCGGCGGCGCTGTAGTCACCGAGCGGAGTGGCCTGGTTGAACACTTCGTGTGTGTCGGGCATTCCGGCTCCGATCCGGGTTCGGGGGTGGACGGGTGCGGGAATCCTATCCCCGCCCGGAACACCCGACCGAACCCGGTTCGGTCGCGCACCCGCCTCCGCCTTGACCGGGCCCGTTCAGGGCCACAGGAGCCCCCGCTCCCACGGCGCGGACACGTCCGCGCGCCGGTACCGCAGGCGGGTGTGGCGCCGGTCCGGGTCCGCCTGCCAGAACTCGACCTCCGTGGGCGTGAGCCGGTACAGACCCCAGTCGTCCGGCACCAGCCCGGGGTCGGCCTCCAGCCGGACGCGGCTCTCCTCGGCGGTCGCGTGGACGGTCTCCAGGCTGTCCAGGGGCTGGCTCTGGCGGCCGTGCAGTCCCGCCACACGGCCCTCCAACGGGCGGGCGGTGAAGTCGGCGGCGCGCTCCTCTGCTCCGGCCAGGTGCACGGGACCGCGCAGCCGCACCTGGCGGCCCTGGAGCCCCCAGAAGAAGAGGAGCGCGGCCCGGGGGTTGTCGGCGAGCTCCCGGCCCTTGGTCGAGGTCGTGGTGGTCGCGAACGACCATCCCTCGTCGGTGAGGTCCCTGAGGATGAGCACCCGCGCGGACGGAGCGCCGTCGGCGCCGGCCGTCGCCAGGGTCATCGCGTGCGGCTCGGGCACCCCGGCCTCGATCGCCTCGCCCAGCCACGCCACGAACAGGTCCACCGGGTCGTCCGGGGCTGCGGAGGGGTCGAAGCTCGCCAGCGGTCCCGCGAACACCCGCAGACCGCGCAGGAGATCCCGGATTCCGTCCCGTCCCGCCATCGCACACCCCGTCCACCCGGTCCGCTCGGAGTCCAGCACTCCGAACCTACCCAACCCCGGCCGCCCGGGGCCGCGAAACGTCGTCACCGCCCACGAGGATGGAACCAGCACCCGCTCACCCCTCGAACCCCCTGGAGACCCCGTGGGCCACGACACCGCCCGGCTCGACCCGAGCGTCCTGCTCACCGACATGCGGGCCGACCCCTACTTCCCGGACCACCTCGTCGAGCGGTGCCGGGAGGTGCTGGTGTCCCTGTGCGAACGCATCGAGGCCCGCGGTCCCGCCGACCTCACCGCGCTCTACGCCCTCACCCACGCCGCCACCGAGGAGGTCAACGCCCTGGAGGAGGAGTTCGAGGCGGCCGGAAGCGAGATCGAGACCGTGGCCCGTGACGACATCGGGGGTTCCTTCTGGCTGGTCGCCACCGCCTACGGCTTCACCGACGCCGACCCCGAGGAGCTCATCGCCACGCGGGACTGGTGACCGCCGGATCCCCGTGGCGGCGTGGCCGCTCCGGACGCGGTCGTTCACCGGCGGCCCTGTCGGCGGTCGTACCGGTGTGCGTCCGCGTTGATCCCCCTGGTCGGCGTGTCCACGGCTCTCCCGAACGCGGTGGCACCGGGCGGCCCGCCGGTCGGGCACCCCGCCCGGTTTCGTACCGAACGTCCTCGGTAAGATGCGCTGGTCGTGGCGGTCAGGACCCGCCACGGGGGGACGGGACGGCGGGGCGTGCGCGCCAGGAACGCCGCGAGGGGGAGCATGACGGACTCGGGACAGACGGCACACTCCGGATGGCTCTGGGGGCTGCTGGGCAGCGTGGTCCTCACCCACACCGCGCTCAACCTCGTCCGACCCCTCATCTCCTACCGCACGATCGCCGTGGGCGGGGACGCCGTCGAGGTCGGGCTGGTGACCGCCGCCTACGCCCTGCTCCCGCTGGTCATCGCGGTGTCCCTCGGCCGCTTCACCGACCGCGCGGGCCGCATCGCCTGGCTCGCGGGACTGGGCTCGGTGGTCCTGGCCGTCGGCAGCCTCCTCCTGGCCGGTTCCGGGGGCCTGCTCGGACTGGCCCTGTCCAGCACGGTCGTGGGCGTGGGTCACCTGCTGTGCATGGTCTCCGCCCAGGCCCTCATCGCCCGCTACTCGCGCCCCGAGCACCTGGACCGCGACTTCGGCTGGTTCACCGCCGCGGCCTCCCTGGGCCAGCTCGTCGGTCCGCTGATCTCCGGCGTCATCCTCTCCGACTCCTCCGGTCCGGAGCTGATCTCCGCCACCTCCACCGCGCTGCTGGTGGCCGGGGCCGTCGCCGCCCTGGGGTTCCTTCCGCTGATCCCGCTGGCGCGGCTGAGCCCGCTGCGGCGCACCGACGAGCAGAGGGCCGCGCCCCCGGTCCCCACACGGGACCTCCTGCGCCGCCGCCGGATGCCCTCGGCCCTGCTCACGAGCCTCGCGCTGCTCACCGCCGTCGACATCCTCACCGCCTACCTGCCGCTCATCGCCGAGAGCCGGGGGCTGTCCCCGATGCTCGTCGGGGTCCTGCTGAGCCTGCGCGCCGGTGCCTCCCTGCTCTCCCGGCTGACCCTGCCGTGGATGCGGCGCCGCTGGTCGCGCAGGGCGCTGGTCATCACCAGCACCTCGGTGGCGGCTGTCGCGCTGACCCTGGTGGCGCTGCCTCTGGGCGGATTCGCCGTCCTGGCGGGGGTGCTCGTCGTGGGCGGGTTCCTGCTCGGCCTCGGGCAGCCCTGACGATGGCCCAGGTCACCACCCTGGCCCCGGAGGGGCCCGTGGCGCGGCCCTGGCCCTGCGTATCTGGGGCAACCGGCTGGGCCAGGTGGCCGTGCCCGCGGCGGCCGCGGGGGTCGCGGGCGCGGTGGGCGCCCCGGGCGCGCTGCTGTTCTCCGCCGCGATCCTGCTCACCGCGGCGGTCGCCGCCGTCTGACCCGCTCCCGGACGCGCCGCCGACTCGTCCCGGACGCGCCGGGGTCGGGCGGCCCTCCGGGCCGCCCGACCCTCACACCGACGCCGTCCGCACCCTCACGCCAGGGCGTGCCGGGCCGCGACCGCGGCGTCGTAGCGCTCCAGCACCACACGCGCGAGCTCGGGCACGTCCCCGAGGGCGTCCGCGACCACCGCGGCCCCCGCCGCCGTCGACTGCGCGCGGACCCGGTCGGAGAAGAACCCGGGCGCCAACAGGTAGCCGCTGACCGCCACCCGGCGGTGCCCGCGCTCCAGGAGCTCCCGCACCGCGTTGCCCGGGCTCGGCTCGGCCGCCGAGGCGTACGCCGCCACGACCTCCGTCCACGGGCCCCGCCCGGCCAGCTCGCGGGCCATCGCCCCGATCACCTCGTTGGCCCCCGCGTCACTCGACCCGGCGGAGGCGAGGACCAGCGCCGTCCCGGGCTCGGCGTACGCACCGGCCTCCGCCAGGCGCCGCTCCACCGCCTCCAGCAGCAGCGGATGCGGACCCAACGTCTCGGAGTAGTGGATCCGCAGCCACGGGCCGCGCTCACGGGCCCGATCGAGGACCGACGGCAGGTCCACCTTGCTGTGGAACGCGGCCGTCAGCAGCGCGGGCAGGACCACGACCTCACCGGCGCCGCCGGAGGCGAGGCCGTCCAGTGCCTCCTCGACCCCGGGTTCCACGTGGTCGAGGAAGGCCAGGCGCACGTCCAGCCCCGGCCTCAGGGCGCGGACCCGGTCGAAGACGGCGGAGACCGCCGCCGCCGACCTCGGGTCCCGGCTCCCGTGCGCCACCGCCAGCAGCGGGATCGGGGCGCGCGGCCCCGCATCCCCGTCAGCGCTCATACGTGGATCCCGCACTCGGTCTTGCCGGTTCCGGCCCAACGCCCGCTCCGGGGTCCTCACCCGGCTCCACACGGCGGGTGCACGGCTCGCAGCCGATCGAGGGGTACCCGTCGTACTGGAGCGGGTTCACCATCACCCCGTTCTCGGACATGTAGGCGTCCACCTCCTCCTGGGTCCACCGGGCGATCGGATTGACCTTGGTCATCCGTCGACGCCGGTCCCACTGCACCACCGGGGTGTCCCGGCGGGTGACCGAGTCCTCACGGCGCAGCCCCGTCAGCCACGCCGAGTACGGCTCCAACGCCCGCTGGAGGGGTTCCACCTTGCGCAGGTGGCAGCAGATGCCGGGGTCACGACCGTGCAGCCGGGGGCCCAGGACCAGGTCCTGCTCGGCCACGGTCCGGGACGGTTCCACGTTGATCAGGGTGATGTCGTAGACGGAGGCCACGGCGTCACGGGTGCCGATGGTCTCGGGGAAGTGGTAACCCGTGTCGAGGAAGATCACGTCGATCCCGGGAGCGGCTCTGGACGCGAGGTCCACCATGAGCGCGTCCGCCATGGAGGAGGTCATGCAGAGTTCGGAGCCGAAGGTCTCGGCGGCCCAGGCGATGATCTCCGGGGCCGAGGCCTCCTCCAGCTCACGCGCGGCACGCGCGGCCAGCTCCGGTCCGCCCGTCGTGGCGATGGTGGCGTTCATTCGTTGCCTTCCGTCGGTCTGGAGGGGGCCCCGCCCGCGGAGAACGAGGCGGAGCGCAGGCCCACGTACTTGACCCGGAACACCCGGGCGCAGGACAGGCAGGCCCAGGGGTAGCCCTCACCCCTGACGGCGGCGCCCTCCTCGGGCATCAGGTCCTCGTCGCCGCAGTAGGGGCAGTAGTAAGGCGCGGCCCTTTCGGACACGGCACACCTCTTCCTTCCAGTGGACCCGGCCCGGGGCAGGGGGCCGGGCGGGCCCGGGCGAGCACCGCCCGGACCCGGGGTCAGGTCGTCACTTCAGGTCCGCGTCGTCGGCGCGGCCCGCCCAGGCGGCGAAGTTCTCGCCGTCCCCGCGCTGCTCCCGGAAACGCCGGAGCACCCGCTCGACGTAGTCGGGGAGGTCGTCGGCGGTGGTCTTCAGCCCGCGGATCTTCTTGCCGAAGGCCTGGGTCAGTCCCATGCCGCCGCCCAGGTGGATCTGGTAGCCCTCCACCTGCTCGCCCCGGTCGTTCATGACCAGCTGGCCCTTGAGACCGATGTCGGCGACCTGGATGCGCGCGCAGGAGTTCGGGCAGCCGTTGACGTTGATGGTCACCGGCTCCTCGAAGTCCGGGAGCCGCTTCTCCAGTTCGTCGATGAGGGTCGCGGCGCGGTCCTTGGTCTCCACGATGGCCAGCTTGCAGAACTCGATGCCGGTGCAGGCCATGGTCTGGCGGCGGAACACGCTCGGGTTGACCTGGAAGCCCTCGGACTCCAACGCGGCCGTGATCGACGGGACCCGCTCCTCCTCGATGTCGAGGATGACCAGCTTCTGGTCGGCGGTGGTGCGGACGCGGTCCGACCCGTGCTCCTCCGCGATCTCCGCGACCCGCAGCAGCGAGGTGCCCGAGACCCGGCCCACCTTGGGCGCGAAGCCCACGTAGAACCGGCCGTCACGCTGGCGGTGCACGCCCACGTGGTCGCGGCGCACCCCCGGGTCCAGCTCGGGCTCCGGGCCGTCGGGGAGCGCGTAGCCGAGGTACTCCTGCTCCAGGACCTCGCGGAACCTCTCCGCACCCCACTCCTTGATGAGGAACTTGATCCGGGCGCGGGTGCGCAGGCGGCGGAAGCCGTAGTCGCGGAAGATCGCGCAGACCCCGGCCCACACCTCGCTCACCTGGTCCGGTCGCACGAAGGTGCCGAGCCGCTGGGCGAACATCGGGTTGGTGGACAGCCCGCCGCCGACGAACAGGTCGTACCCGGCCTCGCCCGACGCGTCGCGCACGCCCACGAAGGCCACGTCGTTGATCTCGTGGTTCACGCAGTGCACGGTGCACCCGGACAGCGACGACTTGAACTTGCGGGGAGGTTCGAGTACAGCGGGCTCCCGATGTGCTCGGCGTAGATCTGCTCGATCTGCTCGGTGGGATCCAGGACCTCGTCCTCGGCCACCCCGGCCAGGGGGCAGCCCAGGATCACGCGCGGGGTGTCCCCGCAGGCCTCCGTGGTGGACAGCCCCACCGACTCCAGCTTCTCCCAGATCGCGGGGACGTCCTCGACCCGGATCCAGTGGTACTGGACGTTCTGCCGGTCGGTGATGTCGGCGGTGTCGCGTCCGTAGTCACGGGAGATCTCCGCGACCGCCCGCAGCTGGGCCGCCGACAGCTGGCCGCCGTCGATGCGCACCCGCAGCATGAAGAAGCGGTCGTCGAGTTCCTCGGGCTCCAGCACGGCGGTCTTGCCGCCGTCGATGCCGGGGGCGCGCTGGGTGTAGAGGCCGAACCAGCGGAAGCGCCCGCGCAGGTCGGCGGGGTCGATCGAGTCGAACCCGCCCTTCGCGTAGACGTTGATGATCCGATCGCGGACGTTGAGCCCGTCGTCGTTCTTCTTGTTCTCCTCGTTCTTGTTCAGCGGTTCGCGGTAGCCGAGGGCCCACTGGCCCTCACCACGGCGGCGCTTGGGCGGGGCTGACGTGGGTGCCTTGCCGGGCTGCGCGGAAGAGGGAGGCATCGCGGGTGTCTCCGTTGGGGTCGCGGGGTGCTCACGGTCCCGGCGCCCGCACCACTGGCCCGTGGACACCGCACGTCGTCGTGGACGGTGTCACGGGTGAAGTCCGTGTGGGAGTTCGAGGAAGAGGAGGAGCGCCGGGGCCGCGCGCACCCCTGAGGGTGCGTCAAAAGGCGGCGAGAGTTATCCGACGCTGCAACAGATGGCGCTGCTGACCCGAAGGAAGTCCACGTGGCGGCGCACGCGGAGCATGGGGTCGAGGACAGCGTTCATGTTTCGAGAATGACACGGGCGTCCGGCGCTTGTCCAGGTGTGCCCCAGGAGCCCGAATGTGAGTCACGTCATGCCCGCGTGGTGCCGACCGCTCCGAGGAGCGCTAACGTTCTCCCTGTGGTGGGATTCTGGGAGGGCCTGTGGCGCATGGCCGACGCCTGGCTGCGACGCCATCCCGTCTTCCACAGCGGCACGCTGCTCGTGCTGCGCACCATCCGTGCCCTCTCCCGTGACCGGGTGGTCGGCCTGGCCGCCGAGTCGGCCTTCTTCGCCCTGATCTCCCTCCCCGCGCTGCTGCTCTGCCTCCTGGGCGCCCTGGGTCCGCTGGCCATGGTGTTCGGGGAGGACCTCGTGGTGGAGATCCGCGAGTGGATGCTGGACCTGGCGGCGCGCATCCTCACCCCCGCCACCGTCGAGAGCGTGGTGGAGCCGCTGGTCGACGACTTCCTCGGTGGCGTTCCGGGCGGGGTCCTCTCGGTGACCTTCGTGGTGTCCCTGTGGTCGGGTTCGCGGGCGATGAACGTCTTCATCCGCTCCATCACCATCTCCTACGGTCTGGACGAGCTGCGCGGCTGGCTGTGGCAGCGGGTGCTCGCCTTCTTCGCCTACCTGGGCGGGCTGCTGTTCGCGGTCCTGGTGCTGCCGGTGATGGTGGCCGGGCCCGACATCGTCCACGAGCTCCTGCCGCTCACCGTGGGCCGCCTCAACCTGTTCTACTGGCCGCTCGTGGGTCTGCTCGTCACCGCCGCGGTGACGCTGCTCTACGCGCTGAGCGTGCCCGTGCGCACGCCGCTCTGGCGGCACCTGCCCGGGGCGCTCCTGGCCACCCTCGTGCTCCTGGCCGGGTCGGCGGGCCTGCGCGCCTACCTGGACGCCTCCTTCGGGCAGGTGAGCATCTACGGTTCGCTGTCCGCTCCCATCGCGATCCTGGCGTGGCTGTACGTCATGGCGATCGCCGTCCTGGTCGGGTCCTCGCTCAATTCCGAGATCGACGCCCTGTGGCCCACGGTGCGCACCGCCGCCGCCCGAGCGGAGCTCGCCAACCGTCACTTCGAGAGGGCCGACCGGCTCGCCCAGCGGCGCGAGCAGGCGGTCATCGACACCCTCAACGGTCGCTGACCACAAGCGGCCAGCATGACCGTCCAGCCGGGATCCTCGGTATTTTCGTACCGCGTCCAGCGGGAGGCCGCGAACCCGCCGCCCCGAGCCTGGACCTCCCCCGAAAGGCCCCCAGTGCCCTCCCCTCCGGGCCCCCGAACCACGCGTCCACACGCCTGCTGGTCGGCTCGATCATGGCCGCCTCGCTCGGCTACGTCCTGTGGTCTTGTCTCACCGTGGACCATCCGCTTCGTACGGGATCCCCGTTCTCCCTGTGCGCCCTGGTCCTCGTCGTCCTGTGCGTGGTGCTCTTCGCGGCCCTGCCCCAGCGCTCCGGCGCACCCCCGGAGGGACCGGGGCGGCACGCGGCCCTCGTCTGGATACCGTGGCCGTTCGCCCTGGGTCCCCTGGTTCTGGTGTCCTCCGAACCGGGTCTCCTCCCGTGGCTGTGGCCGCTCCTCCTGCTGCCCCTGACGGCGTTGGTCCTGGTCTTCCTCTCCCATCGGGCCCGTCGGCGCTCGGGTCCCGACGGGCCCCGAGGGTACGCGACGCGTCCCGCGCGGAGCTTCGGCACGGCCGCCCTGACCACGGCCCTGGTGAGCATCACGCTGCACTTGCTCCTCACCAGCACGGCCCTGAAACAGGGCGGACCCTCCTTCTCCCTCGTTCTGTGCGTGCTGGTGGCCGTGCTGGTCACGCAGATCCTCCTGGGAGTCGCCCGCGCCCTGCCAGCTCGGACCGCCGGTACCGAGGAGCCCCGCGCCGACGGTGGTGCCGCCTTCGTCTGGGTGGCCTGGCCCATGGTTCTGGTCGCGGCGCTGCCGACGGTGACCAACCTGATCCACCCGGACGGCGCCTCGTCTCTGTGGCCCCTCGGCCTGTTCCCGCTGGGCGCCCTCGGCTTCGCGGTCCTCAGCACACGCGCGTTCTCGCGGGAACGCGCCGAACGTGTGAAGGAGGGGGATCCGCGTGAGGTCCTCGTCGGCACCGACCGTTTCTCTGACTCACCGACTGCTGGGAGAGGGCCGATGAGACTCTCCGCCGTGTTCCTCGTGGTCACCCTCCTCTCCCTGGTCCTGGCCCTCTACCTGGGATTCTGGGGTCCTCCGTTCCCCCTCGTGCTCATCGTCGGGTACGTCCTCGGCGCCCTGAGCGTGTACCTGGTGCGGATGGCGTTCCTGATCTCGCCCGCCGAGGACGAGCGGGAGCGGCGCGCCGCTGGAGGCCTGCACCGGTTCCTGTTCGGGATCGTGGCGCACCTCCTGTGCGCTCCGCTCCTGGCGGTCACCGTGATCACCCTCGTCTGGCGCGGCTCCTGGGGGTGGGTTTCCTCCTCGTGTTCACCGTCCCCCTGTACGTCCTGGCGATCGTCTGCCAACTACGGGAGGCCGGGCGCCCCCGCCCCGGCCGGGGCCGATGATCGTCGGCTGGGGCGCGCACGTGGTTCCTTCTCCGGGCTGGTCGGTCCTGCACCTGGGTGTCCCCTCACAGCGCCCGGGCGGACTGAACAGGCTGAACCCCCGGCTTCAGGTGGACGGCGAGAACGTCCTGAGCCTGTCGGCGGGTCAGCGGGCGACGGTCGTCCTGCCCCCGGGGCGGCACCGGGTCCGCGCGCTCATCTCCCTGCAACGCTCGGCGCCGCTGGAGGTCGACCTGCGCCCGGGGGAGGAGGCGCACGTCGAGCTGCGCTACTGGCCCAACCCCTGGGCGAGCGGAGGGCGACGGGCCCTGGAGCTCGCGAGGGTCGGCGCACCCGCCGCCCGTGGGCCCGGGACTCCCGTGTGAGCGGCGGGCGCGTGGGCAACCGCCCACCCCATGGCCGGATCCGGCCAATTTCGGCGTGAACCTGATCGCCATTTGGGGTGTCCTCTCCAGCGTGAGTAGGTTGCCCAGGCGTGCCCCCACACCCTCCTGCGCGAGTCGCAGCAGGTCAGTGGTGTCGGGTGGCCAGCACGCGGGGGTGGGACAGGGCAGGTGTCCGGTTCCTTGATGGCGAAACGGAGTGAACATCCTCTGAGACGGTCAGTATCATCACGTGCAGCATTGACTACTCGTGTGCCGTTCGACCCCGTTGGCGGACTCCGTCACGCCGCGACCGACCGTCATCGCTGATCGTCCCCCTGCTCCCGTACACGAACAGGTTCACGTTCCCCATGCCTTCGGAGACACCATGAGTCGGGCGTCCCGTCCGGAGCACCCCCGGCCCACCGCCGTCATCGTCATCGCGCCCGACGAGCGCAGCGCGGAGATCGTCATCGAAGGGCAGCGCCAGGTGGTCACCGGGCTGGCCCCCAAGGAGACGCGACGCGCGGCGCTGGACGTCGCCACCGGCTACGCCGCCCACATCGGGCAGCCGGTGCTGGTCGACGCGCGCGACGCCAACGGATACTGGCGCCTGGTCGCGACCCCCTCGGGCGTCGTGCAGGCGGCGGACCAGGCGCTCTCGGACCGGTCCCAGCAGTCCGCGCCCGGCGGGGCCGCCGCCGGACCGGCCTCGGACCAGGACTCGTCACCCCCGGCGGAGGGCAGGGGCGGCGCGGGCCGCAAGGTCCTCATCGGGGGAGCGGTCGTGCTCGCCCTGCTGCTCGTCCTGGGCGGCGGTGTGGTCGTCACCAACGTCATGCTGGGCGGTTCCGCGCCCTCCGCCGAGGACGAGGAGCCCGACCCCACGGGAGTCCCCTGGAGTTCCCGCCCCCGCCGGGTTACGCGGGCACGGTCGACTTCAGTGAGGAACTGGCCCCGGAGACCCAGCCCGGCATCAGCCGTGACGGTGCCTCCCTGGCCTACATCGACCCGGGGGAACAGCTCAACCTCCTCGGACCCGAGGGCACCCGCGAATGGTCGGTGGACCTGCCCTTCGAGGCGGGCGCGGGCCTCGGCGCCCCCGCTTCGTCGAGTACGGCGGCGAGGACGCCATCGTGATGGAGACCGCCGACACCCTGTGGTTCTGGCCCGTCTCGGGTGAGGGCGCCGTCAGTGTCGCGCTCCCCGAGTCCGGCTCCGCCCGGTACGCGGGCGACTCCGTCCTGGTACGCACCGAGGACGCCTCGTACCTGCCCATCGACGGCGAGCTGGTGGAGTTCGAGGCCCCGGGCAGCTCGGAACCGATGCTCGCGACGAACGGCCGCGCCCTGACGGCCGTGCTCAACGGTCCCTGGCAGTGGGTGCAGCCCGGCGAGGATGACGAGGAGGTCCGGGCGGAGAGCCCCCACGGGGCCGGTGACATGGAGAACGTCGTCACCGCCCTGCGCGAGTACGTCATCGTGCGCTGGGAGGCGCAGGGCGGCGACGGCTCGATCCTGGCCTTCCACGACCGCGAGGACGGCGCCGTGCTCGGCGCGGCGGAGATCGCGGAGGACGCCCTGGAGGGGGTCAGCCACCTCTCCGGGCCGATCGGCACCGAACTGGTCGCCTACGGTCCGGTGCTGTTCTCCCCGCCACCGGTGAGACGACCGTCGTGCCGGGCTTCGCACCCGAGATCACGGTCGGTGAACAGGTCTTCGGAGAACTGGAGGGGAGCCGGGTGGCCATGGACGCCACCGGCACGCCCACCGAGGTTCACGAGGACGCACAGACTCCGCGCGGCCTTCTCGGCGACCGCGCGGTGGTGGTCCACGAGGGCCGCCTGTATGCCATCTCCCCTGAATAGTTCACTAGCAAGCGAAAGAAAGGAGTGGGATGTCCCTTAAGAAGCGGGTATTCACCGTCACGGCGGCCAGCCTGTTCATGGCCGGCTTCTCGGTGACTCCGGCCTTCGCGGCCGAGACCGCGGAAGAGACCGTCCCCGATGTCGCCCCTGAGGCCGCCCCCGCGGCGGTCCAGGAGCCTGCCCCCTGTTCGAAGCGACCCCCGTCGTGGAGCAGGCGTTCGAGGAGGTCGCCGCACCTCCGGTGCTCATCGACCTGCCGATCCTGCCCGACCCGGGTGACGGCGAGACGCCGGGTCCGGACCCGATCGATCCTCCGGACCCGATCGACCCGCCCGACCCGGTCGACCCGCCGGACCCGGGTGACGGCGAGACGCCGGGCCCGGACCCGGACCCGACGGACCCCCGGACCCGGACCCCACCGATCCTCCGGACCCGGACCCGACGGATCCCCCGGACCCGGACCCGACCGACCCTCCGGACCCGGACCCGACGGATCCCCCGGACCCGACGGACCCGCCGGAGAACCCGGACGGTGGTACCGACCCGGGTGACAACAGCCCGCCCCCGGCGACGACTCGCCCGGGGCCAAGGCCCCGAGCGCTCCGGCGCCGGCCGCCGGTGACACCACCGGTGGCGGCGAGCTCGCCGCCACGGGCGTCGACATGTCGGGCTTCGTGCTCGGCGGCGCCGTCGTGGCCGGTATCGGTGCTCTGGCCCTGTGGGTCGGCAGCCGCCGTCCGGGCATGGCTGAGTAACACCGCGTCCACTCCCGCGTTCTCGCGGGGCTGACGTGGGAGGGCCCCGCCCGCCGGAGGAATCCGGTGGACGGGGCCCTCCCGTGTGACTCAGGACCGTGGACGCAGCGCGGAGGCGAGCAGGAAGGCCGCCACCCCCGCCGCCGCGATCGCCCAGAGAGCACTGCCGAGCGTGAGCGAGTCGGCGAGGAAGCCCACCAGGGAGGGAAGGCCAGGAACCCGGCACGGCCCAGCCAACCCACCACCGTCACCCCGTCGCCGGTACGGACCCCGGGGATGTTCCCGGCGGCGGCCAGCGTCAGCGGGAACAGGGTGGACACGCCCAGCCCCATCACACCGAAGCCGATGACCGTGGTCACCGGGTGCGGCAGGAGCAGAGCGAAGGCCAGCCCTCCGGCGGCCAGCAGACCGCAGGCGTGCCCCACCGCCACCGCGCCGAACCGGTCGGTCACCCGGTCGCCCAGCAGGCGCCCCACCGTCATCATCGCCTGACAGGCCACGAACGGCATGGCGGCCAGGAACAGCGGCGCGCCCAGTTCGGTGCTCATGTACACCGCGCCCCACGAGGCGGCGGAGTCCTCGATGCCACCGGCCATCATGAGCAGCACGCCCAGCATCCCCAACAGGAGGAGGCCCTTGGCGGGGATACGGGCCCGGCTGCCGTCGTGGCCGTTGACCCCGTCCTCGCGCTCGGTGTTCTCGGGACCGGGCAGCAGCATGCGGCTGATCGCGAGGTTGACCACCACCAGCACCGCCGTCACCCCGGACAGGTGCCAGAGGATCGGCACGCCGGAACCGGCCATGGCGGCGCCGAGGAGACCGCCGGAGACCGCCGCCAGGCTCCACACCGCGTGGAAGGTGTTGATGATGCTCCGCCGGTAGCGGCGTTGCACGCGCAGACCGTGGGAGTTCTGGGCCGAGTCGGTCCAGGCGTCGGCGGAGCCCATGACGAAGAGCGCGGCGGCGAGCATCCACCAGTTCTGCGCGAGGGCGATGAAGGGAAGCGCTCCCAGGGAGAGCAGACTCGTTCCCACGGCGGTCCGCCCGCTGCCGAACCAGTGGATCAGCGGTCCCGCGAGCATCCCGGTCAGGATCGCCCCGAACGGCATCGCCGCGATCGCCAGCCCCAGCTCCGCGTTGGTCAACCCCAGGTGGACCTTGATCACCGGCAGCCACGGCACGGCGTTCGTGTACGTGAACCCGTTCACGAAGAACAGGGTGGACACCGCGACCCGGGCGCGTCTGGCCTCGGGCGGGGGTCCGGTGGACGTGTCGGTCTGCGCGTTCAAGGAGGGCTCCAGGAGTCGATTCGGTGCGTGCGGATGGTATCCGGCGCGCGGTCCGGGACACAGACATTTTCTCGGGGTCCAGGGCCGGGCTTGCCATGGGACCCGGAGCCGATTTACATAGGGGGTCCGTCCCCGTCGACGTGGAACCCCGGAGGTCCCACCCCCACCCCCGTTCTCCCATCAGAGGCCCCTGACACCGGCCCGCCCCCGCGGCCCGCTCCCGCGTAGGCGCCCCCTGCCCGCCGACTCCCTCACACCGGGACGCGCCGTGCCCTGACGGCCCCGGTCGGAACCGGAAGATCAGATGATCAGAACGAGCGCGCTGCGAGAAACGCCCACGCTGACCGGGAAGAGCGTACGACTGGTTCCCCTGGGACCCGAGCACACGGACGCCTACTTCGCGGCGGGCCTCGACGAGGAGGTCAGACGTCTCACCGGATCCCACGGCCACATCACCTACCAACAGGCGCGCGACTGGTGCGAGAGTCGCGCGGGTCGCACCGACCGGCTGGACCTGGCCATCATCGCGCCCCGGGACGGCCGGTACCTGGGTGAGCTGTCCATCTACGGGGTCTCGCCGGAGAACGAGACCGCCGGGTACCGCATCGCCCTGTCCGCGATCGAGTTCACCGGGCAGGGGCTGGGACGGGAGGCCACCCAACTGGTCCTGGAGTACGCGTTCGAGCAGATCGGTCTGCACCGGGTCTGGTTGTACGTCTACGCCTTCAACATGCGCGCCATCGCCGTCTACCGTTCCTGCGGCTTCTACGTGGAGGGGCGGCTCCGTGACGCCCTCCTCTGGGAGGGGCGCCGCCACGACGCCCTGCTGATGGCGGTGCTGCGCGGTGGGACCCGGGGTCGCTGACCCCCGGACTCCGGGCAGGGGTGGTTTTTGCCCCGACGCGGGGTTGTGACCCGTATGAGGAGGGGTATGCCGGTAGCACTTTTCCCGCGGCCCACTCCACACTGCCGGAAGGAGCGGCGCCGGGCTCCGCGGC
The DNA here is from genome assembly GCA_018388625.1 of Nocardiopsis eucommiae. GTDB lineage: Bacteria > Actinomycetota > Actinomycetes > Streptosporangiales > Streptosporangiaceae > Nocardiopsis > Nocardiopsis eucommiae. The sequence goes on from CP074402.1 coordinate 2,407,477, forward strand.
CCTGGCGCCGGTGAGGACATGAACCCGGTACCCGTCTCACTGCCCTTCACCAACCGTTCCGAAGCCGGACGACACCTCGCGGAGAGGGTGCGTCCCTACGCCGTCGACGACCCGATCGTGCTGGCCCTGCCCCGCGGCGGGGTCCCGGTCGGCGCGGAACTCGCGGAACGCCTGGGCGCCGACTTCGACGTGCTCATGGTCCGCAAGATCGGCCTGCCCGGGCATCCCGAGACCGGGGTGGGCGCCATCGCCGAGGACGGGCAGGTCATCTACGACGACCGCGCCCTGGCCCGGATGCGGGTGCCCCGCCAGGCGCTGTCCGACACCGTGGCCACCGAGCGGGACGAACTCGACCGTCGGCGCCGCGCCTACCGGGGGAGCGCCCGGCACCGAGGATCGCGGGTCGCGACTGCGTGGTGGTGGACGACGGGGTCGCCACCGGCGGCACCGCCCGCGCGGCACTGCGCATGCTGCGCCAGGCGGGTCCGTCGCGGTTGGTCCTGGCCGTGCCGGTCGCGGCGCCGGAGGCGTTGGAGGCGCTCCAGGAGGAGGCCGACGACGTGGTGGTGCTGACCGCGCCGGAGAACTTCCAGGCCGTGGGGGAGTGGTACCGGGACTTCGACCAGCTGTCCGACGACACGGTCATCGGGATCCTCTCCGAACGCGAACGCCTCTCTCGGGGGCCCGACGTCTCCCGGGGAGTGCGGATCCGCGCGGACCAGGTCCACCTGGACGGTGACCTCACGATGCCCACGGCGCTGCGTGGCGCGGTGGTGATGGCCTTCGGGGAGGGGCGGGCCGACCCCGGGTGGCGGGCGACCGCCGCGTCACTGCGTCGCGCGGGGTACGCGACCCTGCTCCTTGACCTGCTCACCGAGGGGGAACGGGCCGCCGACGGCGCGGAGGGCGGCGAGGAGGCCGACACCGCGGTGCTCGGGGAGAGGCTGAGCGCGGCCGTCTCCTGGCTTCGGCGCGCCACCGACGCGGCCAGCGAACCCGTGGGTCTGCTCGGATCGGGGCCCGCGGCCCCGGCCGCCCTGGTGACGGCCGCGCGCCGGCCGGAGGACGTGGGCGCGGTGGTGGTGCACGGCGGACGCGTCGACCGCGCGGAACCCCACCTGGCGTCGGTGCTGGCGCCGACGCTGTTCCTGTTGGAGAGCGGGGACTCGTTCGTGCGTGAGTTGGGCGAGTGGACCCGGGGCCGGTTGGCCGGGCGTTCCGAGCTGAGGGTGGTGTCCGGGGCCGAACAGCTGTTGAGGGGTGACCTCGGATGGCGTCAGGTGGCGGTGGAGGCGTCGGACTGGTTCGACCGGAACCTCGCACGCGGGCCGGGGTGAGGACCCGCACCGGCCACGGGCCCGGACGGGGTTCGGGGCGTGTGTCCGGGTGCCGACGGCGTCGGCACCGGAGGAACGCGGAAACGAGAAAACCCGCGGCGCCCTCGACGTGTCACGTCGGGGCGCCGCGGGTTATCGGGGCCGGGGCCAGCGGGAGAGATCCGCGCGGCGGGAAGCTCTAGGCGGCGTTGGCGCGGCGCATGCGGCGACGGCGCTCGGAGGCGCGCTCGTCCTCGTTCAGTCCGCCCCAGGTGCCGTACTTCTCCGGACGCGAGATCGCATAGTCCAGGCAGTCGGTCCGCACTGGGCAGGCCGCACAGATCTCCTTGGCCTTGCGCTCGCGAATCTCCCGCTCCGGCTGGCGTTCGCCATCGGGGCCGAAGAAGAGCACAAGGTCCTCGCCCCGGCACGCGGCGGCATCCTGCCACCCCCAGCTCGGGCGGGGGCGCAGCGCGGCCTGCCGACGTACCTGAGACATGCTTGAACCACCTCTACTGAAATCACTAGTAAGCTGTCTGAAAAAGCTTCAGTCACCAAAAGTTGGTCATGCGGCGTGAGGCACCCCGCACGACGCAAACGTCGAGCGGTGTTGACGTTGTTCCCCGGTGTGGCTGAGACCACGAGAAGCGCCGTCACGAAGGCGATGCCTGTCGATGAAGGGGTGCTCTCACGCGAACGGCCGCGGAGGCGGTGACAGTCTCCGTCTGTGCCGGTACGTAATCATGCCATCCCCGCTCCCGATCCTGCACGGGGGTGGGGAAATTGCTCATCCAACCGTTACCGAAACCTGATGCCTGACGTCCGGTCTCTGGTTGTCTGTCAGATTTTGTCGCACATCGCCAGAACTACCGTCTTGCGAAGGACACAGCACATCGTATGGGGCGATGTCCCTCCTGCCTAGGGGGTCCTCCTGATGCGCCCATCACATTGTGGTCCGCCCGTGCTCGCGAGATTGGGTGTGACCGTATGTCCTCACACAGCGCGACGGGCTCCGGAGTCCGAACCGCCTTGCCAGTAGGGTCGGTGTATCGCGTGGCGCCTCGCGGCGCACCGTCTCGCCGTACCCCTCCCGCCCGTGGCGCCTCCGGCGCCCCGGCGGCCGTGTCGCCCCGCCCACCCGGTTCCGGATCCCTCCGGTCCAGGACGCCCCTTAGGGGAAGGATCAGGGAAAGAGGGAGGAACAGGTCATGGTGCGTCCGCGTCCCAGACGATAGAAAACAGGGTGCGCTCGTTCTCCGTCCGTTCCGGAGGTCACGCGCACCACCCGCTCACGGGACCGAACAAGCACGGGACCGAACCAAGGAGACGAACACCGTGGCCCTCTTGAGGCTCATCCTGAACATCATCTGGCTTTTCGTCGCCGGATTCTGGCTGGCAGTCGGCTATGTCATCGCCGGCCTCATCTGCTGCCTCCTCATCGTCACGATCCCCTTCGGTATCGCGTCCTTCCGCATGGCCAGCTACGCCATCTGGCCCTTCGGTCGCGACCTCGTGCGCAGGCCGGGCGCCGGCGGCGGTACCACCGTCATGAACGTCATCTGGCTGATCGTCGCCGGTTGGTGGCTGACCATCGGCCACATCACCACGGCGCTCGCCCTGGCCATCACGATCATCGGCATCCCGATGGCGTGGGCCTCGCTCAAGATGATCCCGGTGGCCCTGGCCCCGTTCGGCAACGAGATCGTGCGCGTCGGCCACCCCCGTGAGCCCTGGCAGTTCTGAGACGACCGGCCCCACCGGAACCGTTCGACCCCGAGAAGGGGCCGGACGGTTCCGCGCGATCGGCCGACCTTCCCCGACGTCCGGTGGAACCAGAACGCCCGCCGGTGCATCTCCCTGACATCTCCTCCCACATCCCCCGGAACAGTGTCGTCACGTGACCGTCGCCTTCGGAGCGGTCAACGCGCAGCAATCCATAGATCGGAGTCCATGTGCAAGCCCAGCGGCCGGGAGTGTGGGCGCTCCTGAACAAGTGGCTCGTCGCCCGCAGAGCCCGAGCCGAGCGTCTCGCCCAACTGGAGGAGCGGGAGAAGGCCGCCGAGGCCGAACCCGAGGTGGTAGAGGAAGCCGCCCCCGAGCCCGAGGACGTGGGCGCGGGCGACCTGCTCAGGGTGGTCAGCGACGTCGCCTGGCGGATGCTCATCATCGGCGTCGTGGCGGGCCTGCTCGTCTACGCCGTCATCTACCTGTCCGTCGTCACCCTCCCGATCGTCATCGCGGTGTTCGTCACCGCGCTTCTCATGCCGCTGGCCAAGTGGCTGCGGAACAAGGGCCTGGGGCGTGGTTCCTCCACCGCCATCGCCGTCCTCACCGCGCTGGTCGTCCTCGGCGGCGTGATCACGATGATCATCCAGCCGGCCATACAGGGCTTCGACGGGATGATCGCCAGCGTCTCCAGCGCCCTCACGGGGCTCCAGGAACTCCAGATCGAGCTCCCCTTCGGCCTGGAGGCGGACCCGGCCTTCATCACCAACGCGTTCACCAACGCCTGGGACCAGATCCAGGGGATGATCACCGACAACACCCAGGAGCTGGTCAACGGCGCCTGGACCGCTGGCGCGGCCGTCCTCCAGATCCTGATCAGCCTGGTGCTGATCATCGCCCTCACCGTGTACTTCGTGCACTCCGGGGACAAGCTGATCGACTGGTTCGTCACGCTGCTCCCGCCGAAGTCCCGCCCGGGCCTGCGCCACGCGAGCGGTGTGGCCTACGGCGTGATGGGCCGCTACGTGCGCGGTGTGGCGATGGTCGGTTTCATCGACGCGGTGGGCATCGGCATCGTCCTGCTCATCTTCCTGGACGTGAACCTCGCCATCCCGTTGATCGTCCTGACCTTCGTGGGCGCGTTCCTGCCGGTCATCGGCGCCTTCCTCACCGGCCTCCTGGCCGCTCTGGTGGCCCTGGTCGCGGAGGGCTGGGTGATCGCCCTGATCATCGTGGTGGCGGTCGTCGTGGTCCAGCAGGCGGAGAGCAGCATCTTCGCCCCCGCATCTACGGCCAGGCCCTGGAGCTCCCCTCGCCCATCGTCCTGATCGCCATCACGGCGGGCGGCATCCTGGGCAGTATTCCGGGCATGTTCCTGGCGACCCCGGTCGCCGCCGTGCTCGCCGCCCTGCTCCGCAACCGTCCGCCCGCGCAGCAGGAGGACACCGAGCCCGCGGTGGTCGCGGAACGCACCTCGGAGGCTCCACCGGAGAAGGAGACGGCGGTCGTGGTCGTCGCCCCGGTGCCGGAGACCACGGCACGCGAGGACACCCCCGACAGGGAGTGATCCGGTCCCGTGACCCCTCCCTCGGGAATGCGTCGCGCCCCCGGTCCCGTTGTGGGGTCGGGGGCGCGGCCGTGTCCGGGTCGCGCCGGGGAAATCCCTCGCACCGTCCCCGCCCCATGCCGTTAGGCTGGGTCGGCCGGTCCCGAGGACACGTCCGCCGCCGCCCCGTCGCGGCGCCACCGCCGAACCAGCCCCTCCGGGGCCGGTGCGAGACGTGTCCCGACCGCCCCGAACCCGCCAGACCACCTTTGAGGATGCCCCACCCATGTTGATCGCCACCGACCTCGAACTGCGCGTCGGACCTCGACTCCTGCTGGAGCCGACGACCTTCCGTGTCGCCGCGGGGGACCGGATCGGACTGGTGGGCCGCAACGGTGCGGGCAAGACCACCATGACCAAGGTGCTCGCGGGGAGGGGCTGCCCACCGGCGGCACGGTCACCAGCTCCGGCAGCATCGGGTACCTTCCCCAGGACCCGCGCACCGGCGACCTCGACGTGATCGCCAAGGACCGGGTGCTGTCCGCGCGCGGGATCGACGAGGCCCTGAACGGTCTGCGCGAGGCCGAGAAGAAGATGGCCAGCGACCACGAGAAGACCCGCAACAAGGGCGTGCGCCAGTACGCCCGCTGGGAGGAGCGCCTCCACGTGCTGGGCGGGTACGCCGCCGAGTCCGAGGCCGCCGCGATCGCCTCCAGCCTGGGTCTGCCGGACAAGGTCCTGTCCCAGCCGCTGCACACGCTCTCCGGTGGTCAGCGCCGCCGGATCGAGCTGGCCCGCATCCTGTTCAGCGGTGCGGACACCCTTCTGCTGGACGAGCCCACCAACCACCTCGACGCCGACTCCATCGTCTGGCTGCGTGACTTCCTCAAGCACCACCAGGGCGGGCTCATCGTGATCAGTCACGACGTGGAACTGGTCGAGCACGTGGTCAACAAGGTGTTCTACCTGGACGCCAACCGCAGCACCATCGACATCTACAACATGGGCTGGAAGCTGTACCTCTCCCAGCGCGAGGCCGACGAGCGCCGTCGCCGCCGGGAGCTGGCCAACGCGGAGAAGCAGGCCGACACGCTGCGCAAGCAGGCGGACCGGTTCCGGGCCAAGGCCTCCAAGGCGCGTGCCGCGCAGCAGATGCTCAACCGCGCCGACAAGCTGCTGGACGGGGTCGCGGGGGTGCGTCAGTCCGACAAGGTCGCCAAGCTGCGCTTCCCGGACCCGGCACCCAGCGGTCGCACGCCGCTGATGGCCGAGGGGCTGTCCAAGTCCTACGGTTCGCTGGAGATCTTCGCCGGTGTGGACCTGGCCATCGACCGGGGCAGCCGCGTGGTCATCCTGGGCCTGAACGGCGCGGGAAAGACGACCCTGCTGCGCCTGCTCGGCGGCGTCGAGGAACCGGACACCGGTGAGGTCGTCCCCGGGCACGGGCTCAAGCTCGGCTACTACGCGCAGGAGCACGAGACCCTGGACGTGGACCGGAGCGTGCTGGAGAACATGATGAGCGCGGCCCCGGACCTGCCCGAGGTCGAGGCGCGCAAGACCCTGGGGTCGTTCCTGTTCACCGGCGACGACGTGAGCAAGCCCGCCGGAGTGCTCTCCGGTGGTGAGAAGACCCGGTTGGCCCTGGCCACCCTGGTGGTCTCCAGCGCCAACGTGCTCCTGCTCGACGAGCCCACGAACAACCTGGACCCGGCCAGCCGGGAGGAGATCCTGGCGGCGCTGCGCAACTACAAGGGCGCGATCGTCCTGGTGACACACGACGAGGGCGCGGTCGCCGCACTCCAGCCCGAGCGCGTCATCATGCTGCCCGACGGCGTCGAGGACGTGTGGAACGCCGAGTTCGAGGACCTCATCGCACTGGCCTGATGCTCGGTCCCGGACGCACGGAGGACCCCGACCCCTCGTGGGCCGGGGTCCTCCGTGCGTCCGGGGGCGGTGGCCGTCGGAGCGTGTGGGGTCGGCAGTGACGCCCAGAGCACCGGGAGGTTCACCCGGTCCCATTTCGGGCCTGGATAGCGGTCTTCCGAAACCCGGTCCAACCGGCGTGGCGCCGGGCGAATGTGGCGGCGTGTGGACGGGGTGTCCGATCATGGCAGTGGTTCCGGACGGTGGGAGACCCCACCACCGTGGAAGGGAAGAGATCTGTGAGTGACGCGTTGAGGAAGGGCACCCGAGTGTCGGGAGCGGACCGTTCCGAGTTGGCCGCACAGCTCAGGCACCGTTACGACGAGGGTGAGAGCATCCGCAGTCTGGCGGCCGCGACCGGTCGCTCCTACGGATTCGTGCACCGGCTGCTGAGCGAGGCCGGAGTGGAGCTGCGGGGGCGCGGTGGGGCGACACGCAAGGCCTGATCCCGGCGGCGAGCCCGGGGTTACCGGCGAGTAGGGTCGGTGGGTAGCCAACCGACGCGACGGAGGAACCCATGGCACAGGACCCGCGGGAGTCCGGGAGACAGGAACTGCCCACCGGCGAGGAGCTGGCCCGGGCCGGACTGGGGCTCACGGTGGACGGCGCGGTCGCCCGCGTCACCATCAGCCGCCCGGAGCGCCGCAACGCGATGACCGGACGCACCTGGACCACCCTGGCCCACATCGGCCAGGCGCTCCCGGACGATGTCCGAATTGTCGTCATCGCCGGGGAGGGTGACATCTTCTCCGCGGGGATCGACCTCAACATGTTCACCCCCGAGGGGGTCGACGGGGAGCGTTCGATCGTCGCCGGGCTCGCGGACGGCTCCGCCGACGAGGCCGACCTGGACGCCTACATCTCCGAGCTCCAGCAGGGGTTCCTCTGGCTGCGTCGGCCGGACCTGGTGACCATCGCGGCGGTGCGCGGCCACGCCATCGGGGCCGGCTTCCAGCTCGCGCTCTCCTGTGATCTGCGCATCCTCGCCGACGACGCCCGATTCTGTATGAAGGAGCCCGCCCTGGGGCTGGTGCCGGACCTCACCGGCACCAAGCCCCTGGTGGACATCGTGGGCGTGCACCGCGCCACCGAGATCTGCCTGACCGCCCGCAAGGTCGGCGCCGAGGAGGCCCGCGAGCTCGGCCTGGCGACGCTGGTGGTCGGCGTCGACGAGCTCGACGGCGCGGTGGACGACGCCGTCGCCGCTCTTCTGGCCACCAATCCCGAGGCCGCCGTCGCGACCAAGGCCCTCCTCCAGCAGGCCGGGGACAACACGCTCGAAGAACAGTGCGCGGCCGAGCGCCGCGCACAGGTGGGACGCCTCACCGCCCTGGCCAGAGCCATGACGGCGGGAGCCTGACCGCACACGGGGGACGGGAGGGGGAGACCGGTATCACCGGTGAAAAACCCCATCCCGTCCCCGCTTCCGAACGATCTCTAGTACGCTGCTGCAAGCGGTCGATGAATGCCGCGCGCATCCGAGCGCGCCGGGCCGCCAAGACGCGGAGAGCGTGTCGACACCGGTCGACGTCACTCTTGACCCGAAGAGCACACGAGCCCACTCAGCTGAGGCCGCTTCCGCGTGTGATCAGGCGCGTTTGTGTGATTTCTTCGCTGGGTCCGCTGTGACCGTGTGGAGCCTTCCTCGAAACGCCGCCAAACGATGAGGAAGGTACACGTCACTTGACGACGGACACTGCCGTAATGCCCGCTTTCGACAGCCTGGGGCTTCCCAAGGACATCGTCGACGAGCTGGCCAAGAACGGTGTGACCAACCCGTTCCCGATCCAGGCCGCGACCATTCCCGACGCCATCGAGGGCCGTGACGTCCTCGGGTGCGGGCGCACCGGATCGGGCAAGACCCTGGCCTTCGGCCTGCCGGTCCTGATGCGCTGCGCCGAGCGCCGCGCCGCCGCCAACCGCCCCCGGGCCCTGATCCTGGTCCCCACCCGCGAGCTCGCGCACCAGGTGCGCGACGCGCTGCGCATCTACGCCCGCGTCCTGGGCGTCAAGGTCGGCGACGTCGTCGGCGGCAGCTCCTACACCCGACAGATCAACGAGCTCCGGCGCGGTGTCGACCTGCTGGTCGCCACCCCGGGCCGTCTCACCGACCTCATCGACCAGGGCGCCTGCGACCTGGGCGACGTCGAGATCTCGGTGCTGGACGAGGCCGACCAGATGTGCGACATGGGTTTCATGCCGCAGGTCAGCGAGCTTCTCGACCAGGTGCGCCCCGACGGTCAGACCCTGCTCTTCTCCGCCACCCTCGACGGTGACGTGGACAAGCTGGTCCGCCGCTACATGAAGGACCCGCAGACCCACTCCGTGGACCCGCCGGTCTCCCAGGTCACCACCATGGAGCACCACCTGCTCAAGGTGCTGCCCCGCGACAAGAACAAGATCGTCGCCCAGATCGCCGCGCGTGACGGACGCACCATCCTGTTCGTGCGCAGCAAGTACCGCGCCGACACCATCAGCGAGCAGCTGATCGAGGCCGGTGTGCCCTGCGCCTCCCTGCACGGCGGCAAGACCCAGAGCGTGCGCACGCGCACCCTGGCCAAGTTCCGTGAGGGCAAGATCCAGGCCCTGGTCGCCACCGACGTCGCCGCTCGCGGCATCCACGTCGACGGCATCGACCTGGTCGTCAACATCGACCTGCCCACCGGTCACAAGGACTACCTGCACCGTGGCGGCCGTACCGCCCGGGCCGGTTCCTCGGGCGCCGTGGTCTCCCTGGTCGCTCCCAACCAGCGCCGCCTGGCCCGACGTCTGCTCAGCGACGCCGGCGTCGACGCCAAGCAGCACCTGGTCAACCCCGGTGACGAGCTGCTCTCCGAGGTCACCGGCGCCAAGGAGCCCAGCTGGGAGCCGTGGATCGAGCCGCCGGAGCCCGTCCGCGAGCGTCGCGGCCGTGGCGGCCCCCGTCGCGGTGGCTACCGTGGCGGCGGCGGTGGCGGCTACCGCGGTGGTGGCGGCGGTTACCGCGGCGGCGGTGGCTACCGTGGCGGCGAGTCCCGCGGCGAGGGCGGCTACCGTGGCGGCGAGCGTCGCAACGACCGTGGCGAGGGCGGCGGTGGCTACCGCGACCGCGACTCCCGTGGCGAGGGCGGCTACCGAGGTGACGGTGGTTACCGTGGCGGCGATGGCGGCGGCTACCGTGGCGGCGAGCGCCGTGGCGAGGGTGGCGGCTATCGTGGCGGCGACCGTCGCGGCGGTGGCGGCTACCGTGGCGGGGACTCCCGTGGGGGTACCGTGGCGGCCCGCGTCGCAACGACCGCTACGACTCCGCTCCGCAGCACTAGGGCAGAGCACTGAAGCACCCGAGGCGGGTCCGACCACAGGTCGGGCCCGCCTCGGCATCGTTTACGGTCCTTTACCGCCCCTTCGCGTGTCCCCGGCGGCCGAAACCCCCGCCCAAGTGGACAGTTGGTCGGAAAACCCCGATATCGAACGCGGGGCCGCACACCGCTCGAAGGGGAACGAGTGACCGTCCTCAACAACGCTCTGGTCGCCCTCAACGACTTCTTCTGGACCTTCTTCCTCATTCCGCTGCTGGTCATCCTGGCCCTCTACTTCACCGTGCGGTCGGGGTTCGTCCAGATCCGTCTCCTGCCGGAGATGTTCCGGGTCATGCGCAGCAGCCCGGGGACGGCCCCCGACGGCGGCAGGGAGATCTCGGCGTTCCAGGCCTTCGCCCTCTCGGCGGCCTCGCGGGTGGGGACCGGCAACATCGTCGGCGTGACGCTGGCGATCATGCTGGGCGGTCCCGGCGCGGTGTTCTGGATGTGGTTGATGGCCGGTGTCCTGGGTGCCGCGTCGTTCGTGGAGTCCACCCTCGCCCAGCTGTACAAGGTGCGGACCAGCACCGGGTTCCGTGGCGGTCCGGCCTACTACATGCTCTACGGACTCGAACGCCGCTGGATGGGCGTCCTCTTCGCGGTCATCATCACCATCACCTTCAGCCTGGTGTTCAACTCGGTGCAGGCCAACGGCATCACGGGTGCGATCGGTACCTCGGTCGAGGAGTTCGGCGTCCCCACCGGGTTCTGGTTCGACGCGGTGATCGGTCTCGGTCTGGCCGCGCTGACCGGCGCCGTCATCTTCGGCGGGGTGCGGCGCATCGCCAGCGTCGCCCAGGGCCTCGTCCCCCTGATGGCGATCCTCTACGTCCTCCTCGGTGTCGCCGTGGTCATCGTCAACATCGAGGCCGTCCCCGGGGTGTTCGGCAGCATCTTCGCCCACGCCTTCGGCCTGCGCGAGGTCGCCGCGGGCGGTGTGGGCACCGCGATCCTGTGGGGGATGCGGCGCGGCATGTTCTCCAACGAGGCCGGTCTGGGCTCGGCGCCCAACGCGGGTGCCACCGCCTCGGTCTCCCACCCGGCGAAGCAGGGGCTGGTGCAGACCCTGGGCGTGTACTTCGACACCTGGCTGGTCTGCTCGGTGACGGCGTTCATCGTGCTCCTGTTCAGCACCGAGTTCGCCCCCGGTCAGGAACCGATCGTGGTCGCGCAGATGGCACTCCAGAGCTCCCTCGGCAGCTGGGCGATCCACGCCCTCACCGTCATCCTGTTCCTGCTCGCCTGGACCTCGCTGCTGGGCAACTACTACTACGGTGAGTCCAACCTCCAGTTCCTGGACGCCGACGACCGACACCTGACCTACTTCCGGGCCGCCGTCCTGGCCTCCATCTTCATCGGCTGCGTCGCCCCGCTGACCCTGGTGTGGAACCTCGCGGACATCGCCATGGGGGTCATGGCCACCGTCAACCTGCTGGCCATCGCGCCGCTGTCGACGGTCGCCTTCCGCCTGCTGGGCGACTACAGCCGCCAGCTCCGCAACGGGCTGGACCCGCAGTTCAACCTGGCCAAGATGCCGGACCTGAGGAACGTGCACTGCTGGGGCGACCCCGGGGGCCCGCTGCCCGACGAGGTCGAGCGGTCCGAGGGGGCCGCGCCGAGCGACGCCGAACCGCAGGACGAGCCGACGCCCGGTGGCGAGGGCATGCACGACCCCGACCAGGACCACGACGGCGACCACCCGGACGACGACGGCCGGGAACCGGGCCGCGACGACTAGCGGGGAGATGCCGGGACCCGCAGGGTGTCCGGTGCGGGGGAATGGTGATTGGATGCCGGGATGCGACCTGACGAAGACGATCCCGTGCTTCCCGACACTCCGAGGCCCGTGCGGAGCGAGGAGGAGGTGGTCGATCACGACATCCTCGCCGACATCCTGAGGGACGCCATCGGGGTCCTCTCCAGGGCGAAGCATGAGGAGCGCTCGAGGGACGCCCCCGACCACGGGTGGATCGAGGTGGTCTCCGAACAGCAGGTCCGGCTCTCGAAGGCCCTCCGGGACCTGTACGCGGCGGATACCGACACCGCCGACCGGTTGAGGGCGGAGAGCCTGGCGATCATCGACCAGGGGCCGCTCCCAAGCGGCGGACACACGACGCCGCGCCACGAGTAGGTGGGACCTCCGCTCCCCGAACCCCATGTGTGGGGCCGCGACGGATGTACAAACGAAAATCGTTTTCGGTTACCATTCGGGGAGTCCCCAACCGAACCCGACGGAGTACTCCCGTGTCCGAACGGACCACATCGGAGCGCGACTCCGCGCCCGATCCCTCACTCGGTGACTCGATCGCCCGCGACTGGGGCGACCAGGGCGACGAACTGCCCCCTCCGACTGGGGGCGGCGCGCCGACTCGCGCCGCACCGGAACGGTCTGGCTGTTCGCCCTCCTCATCACCGCGATGGCGGTGGCCCACTCCTGGCTCACCGACGAGCTCACCAGTCAGGCCTTCCTGGCCTGGGCGACCATCTTCACCGCCATCAGCTTCCAGGCGCTGCCCTTCCTGGTCTTCGGGGTGGCCCTGTCGGCGGCGCTCATCGCGTTCGTTCCGACCTCGGCCTACCAGCGGTTCATCCCGAGCAAGCCGGGGCGGGCGGTCCCCGTCGCCGGTGCCTCCGGGGCGCTCCTGCCCGGCTGCGAGTGCGCCTCGGTGCCCATCGCGGGGAGCCTCATCAAGCGCGGGGTCGCCCCGGCGGCGGCGCTGACCTTCCTGCTGGCGGCCCCGTCCATCAACCCCATCGTCATGATCGCCACCGCCGTGGCCTTCGCCGGGCAGCCGGAGATGGTCCTGGCCCGCTTCGTGGCCTCGCTGCTCGCCTCGGTGGTCATCGGGTGGATCTGGGTGCGCTTCGGCAAGGCCGACTGGCTGCGTCTGCCCTCGCGCACCCATGCCCCCGGAGCCTCCAAGTGGCAGGTCTTCCGCGAGTCGATGATGCACGACATGATGCACGCGGGCGGCTATCTGGTGGTCGGCGCACTCGCGGCGGCGACGCTGAACGTCATGGTGCCCCGTGAGTGGCTGCTGGCCGTGGCCGAGGCGCCGATCATCTCGGTGCTGGTGCTCGCCCTGCTGGCCATCCTCCTCTCGATCTGCTCGGAGGCCGACGCCTTCGTCGCGGTCAGCCTCACCGACTTCTCTCCGACCGCCAAGCTCGCGTTCATGGTCATCGGCCCGATCGTGGACCTCAAGCTGATCGCGATGCAGGCCGGGGTGTTCGGCTGGCGCTTCGTCGCCCGCTTCGCCCCGATCTGTCTGGTGGTCGGCCTGCTCAGCACGTTCCTGATCGGAGCCGTCCTCCTGTGAACCGGATCGCCCAGGGGCTCACCCTCGTCCTGCTCGGCGCCGCCGCGCTGACCAGTACGGTCCCCACCAACCTGTACCTGAACTGGGTCAAGGCGGGTTTCGGCCCGTTCCTGATCGCCGCCGGAGTGGTCATGGTGCTGCTCGGCGTCCTGGTGATCGTCGCGGAACTACGCGGCGAGACCCACGCCCTGGACGAGGAGGACGCGGTCCCCGAGGACACCTCGGCGCGTTCGGAGCTCGACCACGCCGTCGCCGAGTACGGCGGTGGAGGGGGCGGCCACGGACACGACCACTCCGTCGCCCCGAGGGTGGCGTGGCTGCTCCTGCTCCCCGTGTTCGCCGTGTTCGTCATCGCGCCGCCCGCGCTCGGCTCCTACACGGTGGAGAGCACCGGGGTTCCTCCGGTCCGCCGCCCCGTGACGAGCGGGCACCCTCCCGCTTCACCGACGAGCTGAGCCAGGCCGCCCCCGACGAGGTGGTGCCGCTCGACGTCCAGCAGTTCGTCATGCGCGCCTGGATCGACGAGGAGCGCGAACTGTCCGGCCGCGAGGTCGAGCTCACCGGGTTCGCCGTGCCCGCCCAGGACGGGGAGGGCTGGTACCTGGCCCGGCTCCAGATGGCCTGCTGCGCGGCGGACGCGGTGGTCAACAAGATCCTGATCACCGACCATCCGGCGCCGGAGGCCGACACCTGGTGGACGGTGCGCGGCACCTGGGTGGAGCCGGAGGGGGACCTCTACGACGTCTCCCAGCACGAGATCACGACCACCTCGGTCGTGGAGGTCACCAACCCGCCGGACCCCTACGAGTAGTCCGGAGTCCCGCCCCGCGAGCGTTCTCCCGCTCGCGGGGCGGCGCCGGAGGCGAAAGAACCCTCTCGCGCACCTTCGTACGTTTCGGTCGCCACACCGGAGACCATTCAAGGGTTTCTTATTGCCCTGAGTAACAATGGGTGCGTGGCAGAACGGAACGAGCGATCCTGGAGACCCTGGCGCGCGCTACGTCCGCGCAGCATCCGAGCCCGGGTCACGCTCGGTGCCCTGGCCGTCCTCTCCCTGGTCATCTGTATCCTCCTCAGCGCCTCCATCCTCCTGATCCGGGAAGTGACGCTCACCGAGCTGCGTGACCGGGCCGCCGAGGGGCCCGGCACGTGGCCGACCACATCATGACGGAGCGTTACGACGGCCCGATTCCGGCCTCCGAGCCCATCGTGCGTTTCCAGGTGATCGACTGGGAGACCGACCAGGTCCTGGCCTCTAGCGTGGCCCTGCAGGGGGTGCCGTCGCTGATCGAGGAGGACCCCGCACCGGACGACTTCCGCGTCGACGAATTCGTCTGCGACGTCATCCCCGGGGACGAGACGGGCGACTGCTTCCAGGTGGTGGGGTACGTCGTCGACGGCTCCGCCTACGGTGACAACGTCATGGCGGTGGCCGCCACGCGTACGCCGCTCATCCTGGGCGACAAGGTCCTGGAACTGGTCATGCTGGGCACCTCGGCGCTGCTGATCTTCGGTTCGGGCTTCGTCATCTGGTACGGCGTGGGCCGTGCCCTGAGCCCGGTCACGCGGATCAGTGACGAGATGGAACACATCTCCGTCAGCGACCTGCACCGCAGGCTCCCGCTGCCCAGGAGCGACGACGAGATCGCCCGCCTGGCGCGCACCGCCAACTCCAGTCTGTCCCGCCTGGAGGAGGCGGTCACCCGGCAGCGCCGGTTCGTCTCCGACGCCTCCCACGAACTGCGCAACCCCATCGCGGGCATGCGCACCAAACTGGAGGTCGAGCTCTCCGACCCCGATCCCGACCTGCGCGCCAGGGAGCGGCTGCTGAGCGGTCTCCTCTCCGACACCGAACGGTTGGAGAACATCGTCGAGGACCTCCTGGAGATGGCCCGCCTCGACACCGACCGCGCGCAGGCACGCGAACGGGTCGACCTCGCGGAGGTCGCCCAGCTGGAGTTCTCCGGCCAACCCGGCCCGCCCCAGGTGTTCGTGCACACCTCGGAACCGGTGTACGCGCTGGTCAACCGGTTGCGCGTCGTCAGGGTGCTCACCAACCTCGTCGCCAACGCCACACGCCACGCCAACGGCCGGATCGACGTCATCGTGCAGCACCACGAGGGAGCGGCCGTGGTCGAGGTGCACGACGACGGGTCCGGCATCCCGGTCAAGGACCGGGAACGGGTCTTCGAACGGTTCGCGCGGCTGTCGGAGTCCAAGGAGCGCGATCCCGGCGGCAGCGGACTGGGACTGGCGATCTCCCGGGAGATCGCGGGCGCCTACGGCGGCACCCTGGTCGCCGGACACAGCGACCTGCTCGGCGGCGCCCTCTTCACCCTGACCATCCCGGACCCACCGGAGGGCCAGTGAGAGCCAGGAAGCGCCCGCGCGCCGAGCAGCCTCCGGAACGGCGCCCGCCGACCGAGGAGACGCGACGTCCCAACTACTTCCTGCTCGGCTTCGTCGGGGCCCTGGGGGTGCTCAGCGCCTGGCTGCTGGTGCAGGCCCTGACCAGCGCCCGGGCAGTGTTCGTCTACATCCTCGTCGCGCTCTTCCTCGCGATCGGGCTCAACCCCGTCATCGAGGCCCTGCGGCGGCTGCGGCTGCCCCGCTGGGCCGCGATCCTCTCGGTCTGCCTCGGCCTGGTGGCCTTCCTGGTCGTGTTCGTGTGGGCGATCGTGCCGCCCCTGACCGAGCAGGTCAGCAGCTTCGCCACGTCGTTGCCCTCGTCCCTGGACCAGCTCCAGCAGTCCGCGTTCTTCCGTGACCTCGACCGGCGCTACGACGTGCTCGGCCGTATCGAGGGCGTGGTCTCCGGCGGCGACTTCGGCCAGCAGGTCTTCGGCGGTCTCGTCGGTGTGGGGCAGGTGGTGTTCAACTCGCTGTTCGCCACCTTCACGGTCCTCATCCTCACCCTGTTCTTCATGGCCTCGCTGCCGGGCATCATGGACGTCACCTACCGGTTCGTGCCCCGCTCGCGCCGGACCGGGGTCCGGGAGATCGGGGACGAGATCGTCCAGCGCATCGGGGCGTTCATCGCCGGGCAGTTGCTGGTCGCGGCGCTCGGCGGTGTGGTGGCCTTCCTCTTCCTGTGGCTGACCGGCTCGGCGTACGCCCTCACCCTGGCCCTCGTGGTCGCGGTGACCGCGTTGATCCCGCTGATCGGCACCACCATCGGCGCGGTGGTGGCGTCGCTGGCGGTGGCCATCGGTGACCCGTGGATGGGCCTGGTCACGCTGGTGTTCTTCCTGATCTACCAG
The DNA here is from genome assembly GCA_018388625.1 of Nocardiopsis eucommiae. Lineage (GTDB taxonomy): Bacteria > Actinomycetota > Actinomycetes > Streptosporangiales > Streptosporangiaceae > Nocardiopsis > Nocardiopsis eucommiae. The sequence goes on from CP074402.1 coordinate 2,423,905, forward strand.
CAGATCGAGAGCTACGTGATCGCGCCCCGGGTGATGCGGCACGCCGTGGACGTGGTGCCCACGGTCAACATCACGGCGGCGCTGCTGGGCGGCGCGCTGCTCGGGCTGGTGGGCGCGCTGCTGGCCATCCCCACGGCGGCCGCGCTCACCCTGGTGCTGAAGAAGGTGGTCTTTCCCCGGTTGGAAGAGCGCTGAGCCTCCCCGAAGCAGCCCCTAACCTGGGGCGAATGGGGCACAGGTGGGGTCAGGTGTGGCGCGTGGCGCTGCTCGCGGTGTGGGTCGCCGTGTTGGCGTGGGCGATCCTGCGGGGACCGGACCTGGAGACGGTGCGGGACTGGACGACGAACGCCGGGTTCTGGGGCGCGGTGGTCTACCTGGCCGCCTACGTCCTGGCGGTGCAGGCGCTGGTGCCGCGCCCGGCCCTGAACATCGCCGGAGGGCTGCTCTTCGGCCTGGTGGCGGGGGTGGTCCTCGCCCTGGTCGGAGGGGTGTTGGCCGCCGTCGCGCAGTTCGCGGTGGCCCGGTACGTGGCCGGGGACGCGCTCTCACGCCGTCTCCCCGAACGCGTCCGGACCCGGCTGGAGGGGCTGGTGGGACGACGGGCGCTGTTGGCCGTCGTGCAGCTCCGGCTCATCCCGGTGATCCCCTACCAGATGGTCAACTACGGCTTCGGACTGACCGGGCTGCGGGTCGCGCCCTTCGCCCTGGGAACCGCCCTGGGGTCGCTGCCCGCCACGGCGGCGATGGTGGTGGTCGGCACCGGCGGGATCGACCTCGGGTTCCCGGTGGCGGTGGCCACCGGTGCGGCGGCCGCGCTCCTCGCGCTCGCCTGGTGGCTGCGCTCGCGCCGGCGCCGCGTGCGGGAGCGGGAACAGCGGGCCCGGGCCTGATCCGGTGCGGCCCGGCCCGCCGTTCGCCCGACTCAGCCGAACAGGGGCACGTCGTCCGGATCGGGCCGGTCGAGCTCGAACGGGAGGATCTCCCCGCCGTCGCTGTCGGTGACACGGGGTTCCTGGAGGATCTCGGGCTCCTCACCGGCGCGGTTGCGCACCACCATCACCCCGGAGTAGCCGCTGTGGTCGTTCTCGGTGGCGACGAAGGGCACGAGGCCGGGGCCGGTCCACTCCCGCGAGTTGAGGGTCCGCAGCAGGCGCTCGCGGTCCAGGTCGGGGCCGACCTCCATGAGCAGCTGGGCGAACAGGGTCGCCTGCACCATGCCGTACACGGTGGTGTCGGTGAAGGGTGCGCCCTCGTTGTACTCCTCGTGGATGTCCCGGTAGAAGGCGGTCCACGGGTCGTCGCTCTGGGCGGCCATCGGGAGGAACGCGGTGATGATGAGGCCGTCGGTGAAGGCCTCCGGCGGGACGTCCTCGGCCGGAGTCCCCTCGGCGTACTCCTCTATGAGCTGGGAGACGATCTCCACGTCGCCGCCGAAGCTGGGCGCCACCCACTGGGGTTCGTAGCCGATCGCCTGGGCCTCCAGGATGGCCAGGCCGAGGAAGGCCGGGATGCAGTAGCAGACCGCGACGTCGGCGTCGGCCGCCTTGAGCTCGGCCACCTGGCCGTCGAGCTCGGGGACGCCCGGGTCGTAGGACTCCCAGGCGACGATGTCGTCCATCAGGTACTGCTCGATCCCCGCGTGCGAGGCGGGGCCCACGTCGTCGTTCTGGTAGAGGAGGCCGACGTCGTCACCGGGGAAGTTCTCCGCGATGTAGGCGCCCTGGACCTTGGCCTCCTTGGAGTAGTCCACCTGGAAGCCGTAGCTGTACGGGTACTCCTCCGGCTGGTCCCACGCGAGTGCGCCGGAGGAGACGAAGAGGTCCGGGACGCCCTCGTCGTTCAGTTCCTCGATGACCGACTCGTGGGTGGGGGTGCCCAGACCGCCCAGGAGCGCGAAGACCTCGTCGTCGTCGATGAGGGAGCGCGTGACGTCCATGGTCCGCGCCGGGTCGAAGGCGTCGTCCTCGACCCGGTAGTCGATCCGCCTGCCGTGGATGCCGCCGTTGTCGTTGACGTAGTCGAAGACGGCGCTCGCCCCGGTGGAGACGTGCACGAACCCCGGGGAGGCCGGTCCGGTCAGCGGCTGGTGGGTCCCGATGACGACGCTGTCGTCGGTGACCCCCGTGGTGAGGGCGCCGGGGAGGCCTCCTCGTCTGACGACTCGGAGGCGCCGCAGGAGGCGGCGAGTACCGCGACGGCGAGCGCCGCGGCGGCTGTTCCCAGTGTTCGCATGTGGATTCCTGAACTCGTTGTGCCTTCGCTACGGGGGCCTGGTGGCCCTTTGGGGGAAAGCGGCTTCGTGCTCGGGAGAAGGAGAGTGAGGCTGCGGTGCCTACTCGCCAGTACGTTACCGGCTGGTAAACATCATACGAACGGGCTCCGCACCTGCAACCCGCGGTAGCCCCCACGGAGCTGCGAGGTCGTCGCTCCGGCGCCCGGGGAGGCCGCGCGGACCGCGCGCTCGGGAGCGGAACACGACGGCGTCACTTCAGGAAGGCGCTCCTTCGCGACAACGAACAGGACGACGGGGCGCTGACGCACGCCCGTGCGGCTCGGGGGCGTTCCCGTCGTTCCCGTGGTCCGGAGGCGCCGCAGGGGCGGCGGGCGCATCGCGACCGTGGGCGCCGGCCCCTGCCAGCCGCGCGCCGACACGCCTGATCGGCTCGGGGAGGGGCCGGAGGGCCGACGGGGCCCTCCGCTGTCTCCCTCCGAACGCCTCGGGTCGGGCGACCACTGAGCGCCCGACCGGAGGTGCCGTCCGTCAGGGGCGGACGGGCCGCGCGGGTGCGCGGCCACCGTCCGTGGGAGTCCGGTCCAGCAGCTCACGGGCGAGCCGCGCGATGCGGTCCGAGGCCTGGTCCACCGGACTGTCACGGCGCCAGACCAGCAGGTGCCTCAGCTGTATCGGGGCGCCCTCCAACTGCCGCACCACCACGCCGCGGCCCGACTCGAAGTCCGCCTGGCACGGTGCGATCGCCCGTCGGTCCGCGATGAGATCGCGGATCTCCGATCTCTCGTAGAGCCGGTAGGGAACGTGCGGACTGAACCCCGCCCGCTGGCAGGCCAGGTAGAAGCACTCCGGCCAGCCCGTGCCGTCCGGTGGCGTCAGCGCCCACGGGCACTCGGCCAGGTCCTCCAGGCGGATGTGCGTCTCCCGCGCCAACGGGTGCTCCGACCACAGCGCCACGTGCAGGGGGTCCACCGCGAGCATCGCCCAGGCCAGCGGGCCGTCGGTCGGCAGGTCGCGGTCCACGTAGTCGATGGTGGTCCCCAGGTCCAGACGACCGGCCCGGACCAGGTCGGTGACCAGCTTGGGGAGTACTCGGTACGCACGTGCACCGGGACGTCGGGGAACACCTCCGGCAGCCGCGCCGAGAGCTCCACGGTGAGGGGGCCGACCCCGCCGACGCGCAGCGTGCTCGGTGAGGCCCCGCGCGCCGTGATGTCGTGCAGCAGGTCGTCCATCGACAACAGGACCGCGCGTGCCCGGACCAGGACGAACTCACCGAGCTCGGTCGGCCGTACCCCCGAGCGCCCCCGGTGGAACAGGGGCCCGCCGACCTCGCGTTCGATCCGCTGCAACTGGGTCGTCAGCGCGGGCTGCGACGTGGACAGCGCGGCGGCCGCCTTCGTGACGCTGCCGGTGTCGGCCAGGAGGCAGATCGTACGGAGATGGCGGAGTTCGAGGTCCATGCGTGGAATCTAGGGCGCCGGGGGCTCCGTGTACAGACGTCGCGGCCAGAACGGGCGAGTCGCACATCGCGTGTGGTCCACCGTCTCCGATCCGACCTTCCGTCCAGGGTCGACCGGTCCGGGTCGACCTGGGTTCCGTGTCGGGCGGTTCGTTGGGATAAGGTGCCGTGCGTCACCATATAGTTGGATGGCCTACTACTTCGCGGGCACCCGCGGAGCCGGTCGGTCCGAGGCGCACCTGGGCGCCCAACCGTGGGAGAGTTCATGGCGGTCGAACGCACGCTGCACACACCCGAGGCCGAACAGCTCCTGGAGCTGACCGGGGAACTCGTGGACAAGGAGATCGCCCCGCGCGCGGCCGAGGACGAGGAGAACTCGGTTTTCCCCCGCGACGTCTTCACCACCCTGGGCCAGGCCGGACTGCTCGGGCTCCCGTACCCGGGTGAGTACGGCGGCGGCGAGCAGCCCTACGAGGTCTACCTCCAGGTCGTGGAGGAGCTCGCCCGCGGCTGGTTGGCGGTCGGCCTGGGCGTCAGCGTCCACACGCTCTCCTGCTACCCGGTCGCCACCTTCGGCACCGACGAACAGAAGGCCGCCCACCTGCCCGCCATGGTCGGCGGCGCGCTCCTCGGCGCCTACTGCCTGTCCGAGACCTCCTCCGGATCCGACGCCGCCGCCCTGACCACGCGCGCCGAGCGCACCTCGGACGGCTACCGCGTCAACGGCGCCAAGGCGTGGATCACCCACGGCGGACGGGCCGACTACTACGCGCTCTTCGCTCGCACGGGTGCCCCGGACTCGGGCGCGCGCGGGATCAGTTGCTTCCACGTCCCGGCCGACACCCCCGGTCTCGGTGCGGCCGTCCCCGAACACAAGATGGGCATGCGCTCCTCGCCCACCGCCGGGGTGATCCTCGACGACGTCGAACTCGGAGCCGACGCGCTGGTGGGGGAGGAGGGTCGCGGTTTCGGGATCGCCCTCTCCGCACTCGACTCCGGTCGCCTGGGCATCGCCGCGTGCGCGGTGGGCCTGGCGCAGGCCGCTCTGGACGCCGCGGTCACGTACTCCCGGGAGCGGCGTCAGTTCGGCGGGGCCATCGGTGACTTCCAGGGGATCGGCTTCATGCTGGCCGACATGGCCACGCAGATCGCCGCCTCCCGTGAGCTGTACCTGTCCGCCGCCCGTCTGCGCGACGCCGGGCGCCCGTTCGGCAAGCGGGCCGCCATGGCCAAGCTGATGGCCACCGACACCGCCATGAAGGTCACCACCGACGCCGTCCAGGTCTTCGGCGGCTACGGCTACACCCGCGACTTCCCGGTCGAGCGCTACATGCGTGAGGCCAAGGTCCTCCAGATCGTGGAGGGGACCAACCAGGTGCAGCGCCTGGTCATCAGCCGGCACCTCGCCAAGGAGGGGTAGGGCCGGGGCCGGACCGGGTGAACCCCGGGGTGGTGTCCGCGTGGCACACCGCCTCGGGGCTACCTCCGGAGGAGATCCGCGGTGCGCTCGGGAGGGTGCACCGTCAGTGCCACCTCGCGGTCGGTCAGTACGGCCAGCGCCGACCGGTACTCGGGGCCCCGGTCCAGGTCCGACAGCCAGGCGGCCCCGGGACCGCCGCCGCCCTCCCAGGACAGCAGCCGCGCCTCCGTGTCCGGCCGGCTGACCGCCACCCTGCGCAGCCCGCCCGACAGCCCCAGGCCGGTCGCCTTGAGCAGGGCCTCCTTGCGTGCCCAGTAGCCGAAGAACGCCCCCGCCCGGTCCTTCTCCGGCAGCGCGTTCCAGGCCCGCTGCTCGTCGTCGGCCAGCGAGTACCCTGCCAGACCGGCCAGGTCGCGGGCCTCCGAGATCCGTTCCACGTCCACGCCGACCGGTGCCTCCCGGGCCAGTGCCAGGGCCACCCACTCACCGGAGTGGCTCACGGAGATCTCCCACCCCCGCGCGGCCCCCGAGGGCACGGGCTTGCCGTGCGGGCCCTCCGGGCCGCTCCGGCCCCCTCCGCACCGGTCCGCGACTTCTCCTCGCAGGAACGGCAGCGCAGGTCGAAGGTCACCTCCTCCGGCGCGCAACCGGCCCGGTCGGCCAGCACGAGACGGGACAGGGCCCGGCCCAGCAGGTGGCGGTCGCGGTCGGCCTGGAGCCGGAACCGGGACTGGCGTTCGCGTTCGGAGCGGTCCAGCAGACGCAGTAGACGTTCGCTCGCGGCGGAGGTGTGGGCCCACCACACCGTGGTGTCGAGTGGCGCGGAGCTGAGGGTCATGCCCCCCATTGTCACTGATCCCGAGGACGATCCGTGGTGTGAGGCCGACAGAAACGGGGCATCCGGTAGGTGGCAGGTCAGCCCGCCCCCTTGGAGGCTCAGATGTCTGTCGTCATGTTGCTCGGTGCCGGAGCCCTCGTCGGCCTCGTCGCCCTCACCGTGCTCTTCCTGGTGACCCTCCTGTCCGACAGGCCGGAGGAGGAGGCGCAGCCCACCAGAGACGGGTCCGTACTCTAGGGAGGCGCGGTTCCCCGACCGTGCGCCGCCGAGAGCACGGAAGGGTGAACCGTACCCATGACCGAGGAGAGCCGACCGGCCTTCGCCGCCGAGCGCCGGGAGCGCATCCTGGAACTGGTGCGGGCCCACGGCAGCATGTCCCTGCGCGACATCGCCGCCAAGGTGCGCGCCTCCGAGGTCACGGTCCGCCGTGACGTGCGCTCCATGGAGGCCGACGGCCTGCTGGACCGCCGCCGGGGCGGAGCCGCGCTGCCCGGCCGGATCGGACACGAACAGAGCTACACCGGCAAGAGCGGCCAGTGCGCCGCCGAGAAGGCCGCCATCGCCACGGTCGCCGCCCGCCTGGTCCGCCCCGGCGACGCGATCACCATCGGGCCCGGCAGCACCGCCGAGGCCTTCGCCCGCGCGCTCCTGGGCCACGGCGACCTCACCGTGGTCACCAACTCGCTCCGGGTCGCGGACGTGCTCGCCGGGGCCCCCGGGGTCGAGGTCGTGATGACCGGCGGCACCCTGCACGCGCCCATGCGGGCCCTGGTCGGGGCCGCCGCCGAGGAGCCCCTGTCCGGGCTGCGGGTCAACCGCGCCTTCCTGTCCGGCAACGGTGTCAGCGCCGACCGTGGCCTGAGCACCCCCAACCCCGCCGTGGCCAGCGTCGACCGGGCCCTGTCCGCCTGCGCGGAGGAGACCATCGTGCTGGCCGACCACACCAAGGTCGGTGCCGACACCATGGTGACCACCGTCGCCCCCGAGGAGATCGCCCACCTGGTCACCGACAGCAGCGCCGACCCGGAGGTGCTGATGACACTGGAGGAGACCGGGGCCCTCGTGCACGTCACCGTCGTGGCGGACGAACGGGGGCAGTGAGCGCGCCCGGTTGGTGGTGCGAGGGGCGCGTACCTCAGCGTCCACACCTATTGTGTGGTGAACACCCGATGCGTGATCCTTGACGCACCCGACCCGACAGTCGCGCCGTCCATCCCTTCAGGAGCCGCCGAGCATGCCGACCCACCCGTCGCACCCGGAGCCCGTACCGACCGCTCCGGTGCGGATCACCCCGAACCGGTGGCGCTGCCCGAACCCTGGCGGAGTTCGGCCCTGACCGTGGTCGTGCCCACCTACGACGAGGCGGAGAACCTGCCGGTCCTGGTGCGGCAGCTCACGGCGTTGGACCTGCCCCGGCTGCGGATCGTCGTGGTGGACGACAACTCGCCGGACGGAACCGGTGAGGTCGCGGACAAGCTCGCGGTCGAACTCGGCGGGCGGCTCTCCGTGGTGCACCGCACCCGCAAGGACGGCCTCGGCCGCGCCTACGTGGAGGGCATGACCCGCGCGCTGGCGGACGGTGCCGAGTACGTCGTGCAGATGGACGCCGACCTCAGCCACCCGGTGGGGTACGTCCCCCAGCTCCTGGGCACGCTGCACTCCACCAACGCCGGGGTGGTCATCGGCAGCCGCTACGTGCCCGGCGGCAGCCTCTCCGAGGCCTGGGGCCTGCGCCGCCGCCTGCTCAGCGGCTGGGCCAACACCTACGTCAAGCGCGTGCTGTCCATCCCCGTCCAGGACGTCACCGCCGGATTCAAGATCTGGCGGGCCTCCGCCCTGGAGGTCCTGGACCTGGCCAGTATCGAGAGCACGGGGTACGCCTTCCAGGTCGAGATGCACTACCGGGCCTTCCGGCGCGGCCAGAAGATCATGGAGATCCCCATCCACTTCGAGGACCGGGTGGTCGGCCAGAGCAAACTCGACGGCGCCGTCGCCCTGGAGGCGGCGCTGCGTCCGCTGAGGCTGCGCCGCGCGGAGAACGCCAGGCGCTGACGCGGCCGTGTCCCCCTTCACCGATCACCGTCGAACTGCGATCATGCGGGTAACGGGACGGTGAGCAAGGGGGACCACATGTCCGAACAGCCCTACGACGTGGACGCCGACATGGGGGAGGACCCCCAGGAGAGCGAGATCGCCGAGGCCGAGAGCCGCCAGAACCCGGACGCGCCGGTCTACGGCTACACCTTCGAGGACGAGAGCGCCGCCACCGAACGCGGCATCGACCAGGAGGTCCGGGAGGAACGCGACGACGTCATCCCGCGTGAGGACTTCGACCTCGACGACCCCGGCGCGGAGTCCGAGGCCGTCCACGAGGAGGACGGGCCCGACCAGCCCTGACCCCGGGGGCGCATGGCGCACCCACCGGCCGCCTCCGTGAGCGCACGAACCGGTCATGGCGGGGGCGCGGGAGGGCCGGGCCACGACGTCCTGGAAGGCGCCGCTCGACGAGGACCGACCGGGGGACACCGCCGAGCCCCGGGCGCCGACACGCGCCCGGGGCTTCGCCGTGGCCGGGCGGGGTGGTGGGCGGGCCTCCACCATGGCGATGTCGGGTCGCGCCCCGCATGGAGCCGTCACACGCCCGTCCGCCGGGGGTTCCGGGCCGGTGGTCCTCGCGCTCCCGCCCGCGGAATCAGCAAGACGGAGCCGCAGACGGGATCCCTCCAGCGGCCTCGCGCTGAGTCGTCACACGGCCTTCGGCAGGAGGTCGCTCCCGCTGGTCCTGACGCGCTTCCACGCGGAGTCGTCCACAGGGGCGTGGGTGGGAAGTGATCATCAAGGTCAAAGCGGGGAAGAACTGAGGTAAGGAGGCGGACACCGTGACCGAACAGCCCTACGAAGTGGACCTGGACCTGGGAGACGACCCACAGGCGACCGAGGTCGCCCAACGAGAGCGGGTCCTCGACCCCGACCACGACATCCTCAGCTACGACTTCGAGGACGACGACAGCCGAGGCAGCCTCGGGATCTCCGAGAGCGTGCGGGCCGAACGGCTGGGCGTGATCCCCAGACAGCGCTGGGGCGACGCACCCGGCGCCGAGCAGCAGGCGCTGAGCGTGGTCTCGGACCCCAACGCCGTCAACGACCACCCTCCGGAGGGCTACGAGGGCTGACCCCCTCAGCCGCCCGTGTGCTCGGCCCCGCTCCCGGCGGTCGACCCCGGGCACGAGCGCAGTGGGGGACCGGTCACCCCGCAGAACCGTATCGGCTGCTCCTCACCGAGCGGCTGCACCGCACTGGTCTCCTCGGGGAGCGACCCCCGGTCGGCGGCCTCGGAGGCCTCGGGCATCCGGCCGCGCGGCAGCACCAGCGCGCACAGTGACGCCAGGACGCACAGACCCGCCAGGATCAGCATGGCCGTGCCGAACCCCTCGGCGAGGGACGTCGAGTGTCCGCCCGCTCCCGATCCCCCACCACCGGAACCACCGATCCCCGCCAGCACCGGCACCGCCGCCACACCGATCAGCTGTGCGCCCCGGGCGAACGTGTTGTTCACCCCCGAGGCCAGACCGGCGTGCCGTTCCGGGACCGAGGCGAGCACCGTAGCGGTCAGCGGTGCCACGGTCGTGGACAGACCCAGCGCCACCAGCAGGACCCCCGGCAGCACACCGGTCAGGTACGGGGCGTCGCCGTCCATCCGGGACAGCGTCACGAATCCGGCGGCCAACAGCAGGGGACCGACCACCAGCTGGATCCGGGGGCCGATCCGGGCGGCGAGCTTGCCCGACCGCGCCGACAACAGCAGCATCAGAAAGGTGATCGGCAGCGAGGCGGCCCCGGCTGCGACCGGGGAGTAGCCCGCCACCTCTTGGAGGTAGATCACCATCAGGAACAGCAGCGGCCCCAGCGAACCGTAGATCAGGACCGTGGCCCCGTTGGTCACGCTGAACGGCAACGACCGGAAGATGCCCAGCGGCAGCATGGGGGAGGGGCTGCGCGCCTCCGTGAACAGGAAGGCGGCCAGTGCCAGCGCGCCCACGGCCACGCCGGTCCACACCGCCGGGGTGGCACCCACCGCGCCCCATTGGATGAGCGCGTAGGTGATCCCGGCCAGGGCCACCACCCCCAGCAGCGCGCCGCCGTAGTCCAGTCGTCCCACGTCGGAGGTGTCCCGGGTCTCGGGCACCCGGAACCGGGCGATCAGCAACACCACGACCGCGATCGGCAGGTTGATGAGGAAGATCAGCCGCCAGTCACCGATCTGCACCAGCCAACCGCCCACGAACGGACCCACTGCCGCGGCCACACCGGTCAGCCCCGACCACGCGCCGATCGCCCGCGCCCGGTCCTGCTCGCGGAACCCCGCCTGGAGGATGGCCAGGCTCCCCGGCGTCAGCAGCGCACCGCCCACGCCCTGGACCACCCGACCGGCCACCAGCAACTCCAGGGTCGGCGCGAACGTGCACAGCGCCGAGGCCAGGGCGAACACCGCCACACCCACCATGAACAACCGCACGCGGCCGAACCTGTCGGAGAGGGAGCCGCTGAGCAGGATCAGCGCGGACAACGTGACCATGTACCCGTTGACGATCCACTGGAGACCGGCCAGCCCCGTGTTCAGGTCACCCTGGATGGCGGGCAGCGCCACCGTCACCACCGTGGAGTCCAGGAAGGCCATTCCCGAACCCAGAACCGTGGCGGTCAGCATCCACCGCGCGGCCGGGGTTCCCCACGCGACCTGCCCGGCGACCGGCGCCGAGGCCGAACCACTCATGCGACTCTCCTCCCGAGGACTACCGACACCATAGGAGCGGACCCCCACCCGTGGGTGGGGGTCCGCGCCGACTTTTCGTCGTCCTGTTCGGTTTTGACCAGGGGCTACTCGCTGGCGAGCGCGCCGGTGATCGAGGTCCCGGCGGCCCGGCGGGCGGGCAGCACGGCGGCCAGCAGACCAGCCAGCACCGCGACGGCGATGAAGACCGCGATCTGGACGCTCGGGATGCTGAAGACCAGGCCCGGCAGGACCGCCGCACCGGCCGCCCAGCCGAACAGCACGCCCAGCGCGATGCCGATCCCCGCGCCGATCAGGCACAGCAGCACGGCCTCGACGCTCAGCATCCGGCGCAGCTGCCCCTTGGCCAGACCCAGCGCCCGAAGCAGCGCGGACTCACGGGTGCGCTCCAGGACCGACAGCGCCATCGTGTTGGAGATACCGAACACCGCGATGATGATCGCCAGACCCAGCATCGCCGCGATCGTGTAGAACGCGATGTCCATCATCTCGGAGAACTGGTTCTTCATCTCCGCGACCGACATGACCTGGACCATCGGGTAGTCGTCGACCGCGGTGTAGACGGCCTCGCGGACCTCGGCCGCGTCGGCCCCGTCAGCGGCGCGGAGGTGCAGGTAACGGCTCTCCGTGATCTCGGGGAAGGCCGCAGTGAAGTCCTCGGGCGCGATGATCGCGCCCCAGAGGGTGGCACCGTCCGCGACGATCGCGGCGACCTCCAGGTCGAGGTCCCCACTGGGAGCGGGAACGGTGAAGGTGTCACCGACACCCACGCCCTCCGCGTAGGTCTCGCTCAGGACCACCGTGCCCGACTCCAGGTCGGCCAGGTCGCCCTCGACCGTCTCGCCCTTGATGTCGGTGCCGACCTCGGCGTCGTAGTACGCGGTCACCGGCAGGGCCATCCCGCCGGTGGCGAGGTCGTCCTCCAGGTAGGTGGAACGCTCGGACATCACCCTGTCCAGCAGCGGGCTCGCGGCCAGCTTCTCCTGGACCTCGCTCGGAACGAGGGGGTCACCGCTCTCCTCGTCGACGGCCGCGTCCTCCACGGCGGTCTCCTCGACGGCGCCGTTCTCGGGCGCACCCTCCTCAGGGGCACCGTCCTCCAGCGAGGCCTCCGACAGGTCGCCCTCCTCGGCGACACCCTCTTCGACGCCCTCCTCGGGAGCGGCGGCGTTCGGGCCCTCCGGCGCGTACTGGGCGCTGATCTGGTAGTCGACCGGGAACTGCTCGTCCAGCTGTTCGGTCAGTGTGGTCTCGAACGAGGAGCTGATCACCGAGTAGCCGGTGATGAGCGTGGCGCCCACGGTGAGGGCGATCATCGCGGTCGCGGCGCGGCGCGGGCTCCTGGTGGAGTTGTCCACCGCCAGCATGCTGGGCACACCCAGACGGCGCAGCGGCACGCCGACGACCCTGACGATCCCGCGCACCAGCAGCGGGCCGAGGACGACCACGCCCACGAAGGCGATCAGCGCCGCGCCGGTCACGACGAACAGGCCGTTCGGGTCCGGGCTCATCGAGCGACTCAGCACCACCAGGGCGGCGGAGGCGCCGAAGGCCAGCAGGCCGAACGCCACGCGCACCCAGCCGGTGCCCTTCTCCAGACCGGAGGCGGTGGCGCTGGTGCGCAGGGCCGCCAGCGGGGCCACGCGGGTGGCGCGGGCGGCCGGAACCAGAGCGGAGAAGACGGTCATGAGCGTGCCGACCAGCAGACCCACGATCACCGCGGTGGGGCTGACGACCACGGCGGCCGTGACGTCGGAGTTCACCAGCTGGCCGCCGAACCTCGCACCGAGCGCGCCCACGCCCACACCGGCGAGCACGCCGAGGGCGGAGGCGACGAGCCCGACCACGAAGGACTCGCCCAGCACGGAGCGGAAGACCTGGCCGCGCTTGGCGCCCACGCAGCGCAGCAGGGCGAGCTCACGCTGGCGCTGCGCGATGAGGATCGCGAAGGTGTTGTAGATGACGATCCCGGCGACGAACATCGCGATGACGCCGAAGAGCAGCAGTGCGACCCGCAGCATCTCGGTCTGCGCGCCGGCGCTCTCGGCCATCTCCTCACCGAACGCGGCGCCCGTCAGGACCTCGGTGCCGGTCACCGTGGCGACCGCGGTGGCGGACTCCTCCGCGGACGTGCCCTCGGCGGCCCGCACGTTGATCTCGGAGTAGCCGGTGGCACCGGTCATCTCCTGGATGGTGTCCGGGGCGAAGACGACCGCGCCGCCGAAACTGTAACTGCCGTCGACACCGAAGTTCACCAGCCCGGTGACGGTGAACTCACGCTTCTCCTGCTCGGGGTCGAGCACCGTGACGGTGTCACCGACCCCGAAACCGGTCTGGTCCGCGGTGGACGTGGCCAGCGCGATCTCGTCGGCGGCGTCGGGGAGCTCGCCCTCGCTCGCGGAGAACCGCGTCGTCTCACCGAAGGCCACGGCGGCGGGCGGCACGAAGCCGAAGGCCCGCCCCTCGGCGTCCAGGAGTACGGCCTCGCCCCTCACCAGGCCGTCGGCCTCGGAGATCTGCGGCAGGGCGCGGATGTCGTCCAGCGTGGCGTCGTCGAAGGGGACGGGCTCCAGGGCGAAGCCGTCCTCGTCCACGCCCTCCTCCGCCTCGGGGACGGCGATGGCGTCGACGCTCGTGGCCGACCCCATCACGGACTTCTCGTAGCTGGCCTTGAGGGTGTCGGCGAAGACCAGGGTCCCCGAGACGAACATGACACCCAGCAGGATGGCCAGCACGGTGGTGACGTACCGGGACTTGTGGAGTCTCAGCCCGGCGAGTGTGGTGCGCAGCATGGAGCTCAGGCCTCCAGCTTCAGCAGTCGCTCGGAGACGACCTCGGCGGTCGGCGCGTGGACCTCGTCCACCAGGCTGCCGTCGCGCAGGAACACGACGCGGTCGGCGTAGGAGGCGGCGACGGGGTCGTGGGTCACCATGACGATGGTCTGGTTCAGGTCCTTGGCGGAGTCACGCAGGAACGCCAGGACCTCGGCGCCCGAACGGGAGTCCAGGTTGCCGGTGGGCTCGTCCGCGTAGACCACCTCGGGGGCGTTGAGCAGGGCCCGGGCGACCGCCACGCGCTGCTGCTGTCCGCCGGAGAGCTTGGTCGGCAGGTGGTCCAGCCGGTCGCGCAGTCCGACGACGTCGATGATGTGGTCGAAGCGGGCCTGGTCGACCTTGCGCTTGGCGATCTGCGAGGGGAGCAGGATGTTCTGCTCGGCCGTCAGCATCGGCAGCAGGTTGAACGACTGGAAGATGAAGCCGATCCGGTCGCGGCGCAGCAGGGTGAGGTCACCGTCGCGCATGCCGGTGATCTGGGTGCGGCCCAGGTGCACGGTGCCCGAGGTGGGCACGTCCAGCCCGGCCAGGCAGTGCATCAGGGTCGACTTGCCCGAGCCCGAGGGGCCCATGATGGCGGTGAACGCGCCCCGGTGGAACTCCACGTCCACACCGGCCAGGGCGTGCACCTGGCTGCCGCCGGTGTCGTAGATCTTGGTGAGCCCCCGAGCCACCACCACCGGCGGGGCTTGGACCGGGGACGTGGGCTTCACAGCGGACTCGGTCACGACAGAACAACTCCAGAACTCGGAAGGTGAGGGTGCCGGTGGCTCGGGATGCCCCGTGCTCCTCGGCGTGTGTCTCCACGCTAGGTGCCCGGACACCCCCGCCACCTCGGTCTCGGGACTGAACCTGACACCGGCCAAAGGCATGACGTGGAGCGGGTTCGGGACTCCTTCGTCAGGTGTCACCCCCGACTTTCGTAGGGGGTCCGCCAGGTGGAGGAAGGGCCCGGTCTCCCCTAAAGCGGCCTTGACCTGCACATACGGCGGCGAATCTACTATGGGGCCCCGACGCTCCGGGTCGGTCGAACGGACGACGCCCACCGGGAACGCCGCCGTAGACTCTGGCGGATGAAAACGTGGTTGCGGGATCGCCTGCGGGACTTCAGTGCCCTGTTGAGCCACAACTGGAACTGGTGGTGGAAGCGCCGACTGCGCCTGTCGGACTGGTGCTACGCCGTCTTCACCCTGCCGTTCAGCGGGTTGATGATGCTCGCCGGAACCACGACCGGCCCGGGCCTGCTGACCACGCCCTTCGCAGCGGGGATCAGCCTGATCACCGGCCCCGGGACCGCCGTGGCGGTGGGCTTCCTCGCCTACGCCCTCCCGGGCACGCTGGCCTCGGTGACGATGCTCTGGCGGCGCAGCAGACCCACCTGGCTGATGGTCGCCGGGCTGCTCATGCTGCTCCTGTACGGGAACCCGATCCCCCTCATGGTGGGCGTGTACTCCTACCCGGCGCACTTCAGCGACCGCCGCTCACTCTCCATGTGGTTCACCCTCTCCCTGCTGGCCCTCGGGGTGCTCTACTACTCCAGTCCGGTCAGCTACGTCATCCTGGCCGTCTTCTACCTGGTCGTCCCGGTGATCGCCGGGCTGTGGATCGGCACGAGGCGCCAGCTCATCGACCGCCTCCACGAGCGGGCCGAACGCCTCGAACGCGAACAGCACATGATGGCCGAACAGGCCATCGGCGCCGAGCGCACCCGCATCGCCCGGGAGATGCACGACGTCGTCGCCCACAGGGTCAGCCTGATGGTCCTGCACGCGGGCGGGCTGGAGGTCTCGGCCACCGACGACCGCACCGTCGAGGCCGCCGGACTCATCCGCACCACCGGGCGCGAGGCACTCTCGGAGTTGCGCGGCATCCTCGGGGTGCTGCGCGACGAGGACACCGACACCGCGCCCACCGCGCCCCAACCGGTCCTGGGCGACCTCGACCGCCTGATCACCGAGTGGCGCGGGGCCGGGATGAGGGTCAGCCGGCAGGAGAGCGGACGTGTCCGGCCGATGCCGGTCGCGGTCCAGCGCACCGCCTTCCGGATCGTCCAGGAAGGGCTGACCAACGCCGCCAAGCACGCCACCGGAGCCCCCGTGGAGGTGTGGCTGCACCACGGCGAGACCCAGCTGGAGGTGGAGGTGGCCAACGATCCGGTCGGCGCCCCCGCCCACGCCCCGCCGCGCAGCGGGTTCGGCCTGACGGGTCTGCGCGAGCGCGTGGTCCTGGCCGGGGAGAGCTCAGCTCGGGGGTCTGCCCGGACGGAGGATGGCGATTGCGCGCTATCTTGCCCCTGGGGAGGACACGGCCCCCGAACCCACCACCGAAGTCGAGGAAGAGGGCACCGACGGTGATCCGCACGCTCCTGGTCGATGACGAACTCCTGGTCAGGTCCGGCCTGCGGATGATCCTGGAGGCCGACCCCGGGATCGAGGTGGTCGGTGAGGGAAGCGACGGCGAGGAGGCCGTGCGCCTGGCCGAGGAACTCGGCCCCGACGTCGTGCTGCTGGACATCCGGATGCCCGGCACGGACGGGCTGGCCGCCGCCGCGCGGCTGAGCACGCTGTCCCGGCCGCCCAGGGTCGTCCTGCTCACCACCTTCGACCTCGACGAGTACGTGCACGCCGCGCTCCGGGCCGGGGCGGTCGGCTTCCTGCTCAAGGACACCCCGCCCCGGGAACTGATCAACGCCGTGCACACCGTGCACGAGGGCCACGCGATGCTCGCCCCCAGCGTCACGAAGCGCATGCTCGAACGCTTCGCCTCACCCGCTCCGGCCGACTCCGCGGCGGGCCGTTCCGAGGCCGTCGAGCGGCTCTCGGTCCTCAGCGACCGCGAACGGCAGGTGCTCGTCGCGGTGGCCGAGGGCAAGTCCAACGCCGAGGTCGGCCGGGCCCTGGACATGCGGGAGACCACCGTCAAGGCCCACGTCAGCCGTATCCTCGCCAAGCTGGAGATGTCCAACCGGGTGCAGGCCGCCATCCTCGCCCACGACGCGGGCTGGGCGTGACCGGGTTCACTCGCGCCCCGCAGGCCCCGCCACCGGGCACTCCACGTCGTACGGGATCGCCCGGATCGTCCCGAGTGGCCCCCGTCCCGCCTCGGTTGCGTCTACCGGCCGGTAGCTCGGTAACCTGCAAGGCGATTCGCACCCGGAACAACACGTCGTGGCCGTTCACCACAGCCGCAGAGAAGAGGAGCCCCTATGTCGCGCTCAGTACTGGTCACCGGTGGTAACCGAGGGATCGGTCTGGCCATCGCCCGTGAGCTCGCGGCGGGTGGGGACAACGTGGCGGTCACCTACCGTTCCGGTGAGCCCCCGGAGGGCCTGCTCGGCGTGCGCTGCGACATCACCGACTCCGCGCAGGTCGACGCGGCCTTCAAGGAGGTCGAGGACGCCCAGGGGCCCGTGGAGGTGCTCGTCGCCAACGCCGGGGTCACCAAGGACCAGCTGCTCGCCCTCATGAGCGAGGACGACTTCTCCTCCGTCCTGGACACCAACCTCACCGGATCCTTCCGAGTGGCCAAGCGCGCGGTACGCGGCATGATGCGCAAGCGCTTCGGCCGTATCGTCCTCATCTCCTCCGTCGTGGGTCTCCTGGGCTCCGGCGGGCAGGCCAACTACGCCGCCTCCAAGGCCGGGCTGGTCGGCTTCGGGCGCTCCCTGGCCCGCGAACTGGGTTCGCGCAACATCACGGTGAACGTCGTGGCCCCCGGCTTCATCGAGACCGACATGACCGCGGCCCTCAGCGACGACCGCCAGGCCGAGATCAAGAAGAACGTCCCGCTGGGCCGCCTGGGCTCCACCGACGACATCGCCAAGACCGTCGGCTTCCTCGCCGGTCCGGGTGGCGGCTACGTCACCGGCGCCGTGATCCCCGTCGACGGCGGCCTCGGCATGGGCCACTGACCGCCACCAGCACACTCAGGACGGACCATCATGGGAATCCTCGAAGGCAAACGCATCCTCGTCACCGGGGTGCTCACCGACTCCTCCATCGGCTTCCACGTCGCCCGGCTCGCCCAGGAACAGGGCGCGACGGTCGTGCTCACCGGTTACGGCCGCATGGGCCTGGTGCAGCGCATCGCCAAGCGCCTGCCCGAGACACCGCCCGTCCTGGAACTGGACGTCACCGACGACCAGCACCTGGCGAGCCTGGCCGAGCGCGTCGGTGAGCACGTGGACGGCCTCGACGGCATCGTGCACTCCATCGGCTTCACCCCGCAGGGGGCGCTGGGCGGCAACTTCCTCAACACCGAGTGGGACGACGTCGCCCAGGCGATGCACACGTCCACCTTTTCGCTGAAGTCGCTCACCACCGCGCTCCTGCCGCTCATGGACCGGGGCGGATCGGTGGTGGCCCTGGACTTCGACAACAGCGTCTCCTACCCCATCTACGACTGGATGGGCGTGGCCAAGTCCGCGCTGACCTCCACCGCGCGCTACCTGGCCCGCTACGTGGGCGACCGGAACATCCGGGTCAACCTGGTCTCCGCCGGTCCCCTGAGCACCATGGCGGCCCGCAGCATCCCCGGGTTCGAGGAACTGGCCAGGCACTGGCCCGAGCGGGCACCCCTGGGCTGGGACGTGAGCGACCCCGAGCCCGCCGCCAAGGCGGTCGTTGCCCTGCTGTCGGACTGGTTCCCGGCGACCACCGGAGAGATCGTGCACGTCGACGGCGGGTTCCACTCCACGGGAGCCTGATCCGTGTGTGGGCGGCACCCCGACCGGGGCGCCGCCCACACGTGTCTTCGCGGCACCGGTACCATCTGCCCCGCGGCACGGTGTCGTTTCGGAAGGCGGACGGTATGGATCTGGGACTGTCGGGGGCGCGGGTCGTGGTGACCGGTGCCAGCAGGGGGATCGGCCGCGCCATCGCCCAGGTGTTCGCCCAGGAGGGCGCCGACCTGGCCATCTGCGCCCGCGGGGCCGAAGCGCTGGGCCAGACCGCGAGGGAGCTCTCCGACGCGGGGGCGAAGGTCTTCACGCGCTCCCTGGACGTCACCGACCACATCGCGCTGCCGTCCTTCGTGAACGACGCCGCCTCCGAGCTCGGCGGCCTGGACGTGCTGGTCTCCAACGTCTCCGGTGGCAGCGCGCCCACCCCGGACCAGTGGGAGCGGGGGTTCAACGCGGACCTCATGCCGTTCGTGCGCCTCACCGAGGCGGCGCGGCCCTACCTGATCGGCTCCGAGCGCGGCGCCGTCGTCCTGGTCTCCACCACCTCGGCTCTGCACGTCACCACCCCCGCCGGTGCCCGCTCCTACGGCGCGGTCAAGGCGGCCCTGAACCACCACGCGTCCTCGCTCGCCCGTGAGTGGGCGCCCGACGGTGTGCGGGTCAACACGGTCTCCCCGGGGCCCACCGAGTTCCCCGGCGGCGGCTGGGAGCGGCGCCGCGGCAGCGACCCGGACTTCTACGAGAGCGTCCGCGAGCGCGTCCCCTACGGGCGCCTGGGCCGCCCGGAGGAGGTGGCCCGTTCGGTCGTCTTCCTGGCCAGCCCCGCCGCCACCTACGTCACCGGCCAGAACCTGGTCGTCGACGGCGGCTTCCTCGACCAGGTCTGACCCCGGGGCTTCTGCCGGGCTTGACGAGGGACCGTTCCCACGAGTGTTCCGAAAACGCCCGCCCATCCACAGACGGGCGGGCGTTTTCGGAACGGACCCGGTGGCGTCGGTCATGCCTGCGCCGCGACCATCCCAGGCGTAAGGGGAGGCACCTCACGAGTAGGACTCCGCACCCCGGAACCCGGGGGCGGCCCGACCTACTCCGGGAGGGGAACGAGCCCCCGCCGGTAGGCGCGGACGAGATGGCGGGGGACCCGGTACTCGCGGCCTCCGACATGGAGGGTCACCAGTTCGGGGCTCCTGGCCTTCCACTGGGATCGACGCGTGCGGGTGTTGGACCGCGACATCCTGCGTTTGGGTACTGCCATGGGAGTGGCTCCTCTCGGTGCGTGGTGCGTGGTGCGGCCCGGGGGTACCGGGATGTGGGTCGGGGCGATGGCCGCCGGAGCCGATCGCCCCGAGCGTGTCGTGACTATCCGCGCTGGTAGCGGCGCTGGAAGCGCTCCACCCGGCCAGCGGTGTCCACCACACGGGAGGTGCCCGTGTAGAAGGGGTGGCTGGCGCTGGAGATCTCGACGTCGATCACCGGGTACGTGTCGCCGTCCTCCCACTCGATGGTGGTGTCGCTGCTCCGAGTGGAACGGGTGAGGATGGCGAAGCCCGCGGCCCTGTCACGGAAGACGACGGGCTCGTAGCGGGGGTGGATGTCCTTCTTCATGGGTTCTCCGTCGGGTGTGGCGGCGTTCCGTCAGCGTTCCTCACGGAACTCGACGTGGCGCCGGAGCTTGGGGTCGTACTTGCGCAGGACGAGACGGTCCGGGGTGTTGCGGCGGTTCTTGCGGGTCACGTAGGTGGTTCCGGTGCCCGCGGTGGATCGGAGCTTGATGATGGGGCGGACGTCGTTGCGCGCCATGGGTTCCTTTCGGGTTGGGCCGACCGCCGTGACCGGGGTCAGGCGGGCTGAGAGTGGTCGTGCACGCCGTGCACGTCCCATTCCGGGAAGGGGTCCGGCAACCGGTCCCAGGGGGAACGGAACTCGTCCTCGGTCAACAGGCAGGAGCGCAGGGCGGCCTCCAGCGCCTCCCGCCGCAGGTCCTGACCGATGACGACCAGCTCCTGACGGGGACTGACCGGCTCGCTGTCCACGAGGTCCTCGGCGGTGTATCCGAGGGACGGTCCGTCGGCGGGATCCCAGACTCCAGCCGGCTCGAAGCGGGCGACCGGCCCGGCCTGGGACCACAGCCCCGTCATCCTGGGGCGGCTCGCCAGCCAGAAGAACCCCTTGGTACGCAGGATCCTGCCGTACCCGGCCCGCTCGAACCCGGAGGTGACCATCCCCCAGAGACGTTCGGGGTGGAAGGGCCGGTCGGAACGGAACACCAGGCTGGAGATGCCGTACTCCTCGGTCTCGGGCACGTGGTCGCCGTTGAGTTCGGAGACCCAGCCCGGGGCCCGGGAGGCTCGCTCCATGTCGAACAGGTCGGCCCCGACCAACTCGGCCGGAGACACCCGCCCGTGTCGGATCCGCAGGACCCGAGCCAGGGGTTGAGCCGCCTGACCGCTGCCTCCACGCGGTCGACCTGGGCCTCGGTCACCAGATCGATCTTGTTGACCAGGATCAGGTCGGCGAACTCCACCTGGTCGACCAGCAGGTCGCTCACCGTCCGTTCGTCGTCCTCGTAGGCGTCCAGGCCGCGCTCGGCCAGGTCGTCGCCGGTGTCGAGTTCGCGCAGGAACCCCGTGGCGTCGACCACCGAGACCATGGTGTCCAGGCGCGTCCCTTCCAGGAGCGGGGTGCCGTCGGGCCCGGGCACGGCGAAGGTGGCCGCCACCGGCATGGGTTCGGAGATACCGCTCGACTCGATGAGGAGGTGGTCGAAGCGACCTCGCGCCGCGAGAGCGGCGACCTCCTCCAGCAGGTCGTCGCGCAGGGTGCAGCAGATGCAGCCGTTGGTCATCTCCACCAGCCGCTCCTCGGTCCGGGACAGGTGTCCCTCGCCCCTGACCAGGTCGGCGTCGACGTTGATCTCGCTCATGTCGTTGACGATCACCGCGACCCGCAGACCGTCCAGATTCCCCAGAACGTGGTTGAGCAGGGTCGTCTTGCCCGCTCCCAGGAACCCGGAGAGCACGGTCACGGGGAGTGTCGTCGGAGCGTTCGTGCCCATGTCTTGCTCCTTCTTTCGGCGGACCGGAGGGGCGGTTCCCGGAGGGGTCCTCCGCTCCGGGAACCGTGGGACCGCTCGGAACCTGCGGGTTCCGCGGCTACCAGCTGGACTTGGTGACTCCGGGGAGTTCACCGCGGTGAGCCATGTCCCGGAACCTGATCCGTGACACTCCGAACTTCCTCAGATGGGCGCGGGGGCGACCGTCGATCACGTCCCGGTTGCGGACCCGGGTCGCGCTGGCGTCCCGCGGTTGGCGCCTCAGTTCGGCGACGGCCGCGGCACGCTCGGCCTCACCGGTGTGCGGGCTCCTGATCAGGCGTTTGAGCTCGGCCCGCCGCTCGGCGTAACGTGCGACGATCGCCTTCCGCTGTTCGTTACGTGCGATCTTGCTCTTCTTGGCCATCAGACCCTCTCCCCTCGGGCGCGGATGTCGGCGACCACGCGTTCGATTCCGCGCGCGTCGATGACCCGCATGCCCTTGACGCTCAGCCGCAGCCTCACGAAGCGCTGCTCACTGGGAAGCCAGTAGCGCTTGTTCTGGATGTTGGGGTCGAACCGACGCTTGGTGCGTCGATGCGAATGGGATACGGAATTCCCGAAGGTCGGTGCCTTCCCGGTCACCTGGCAGACTCGGGCCATGGTCTTTTCTCCTTTTCCTTGAGGGCCGTGCTCGATCCGTTCCTCCGCTGTGCTGAGAACGGACGCGACGGCTCCGCATTCGGGTCGCGGCCTGACGCGGTCAGTTCTGCCTGGTCGAAGAGGGATAGGGCAGGAGGGCCATCTCGCGGGCGTTCTTGATCGCCGCCGCGATCAGCCGCTGTTGCCGTGCGGTGACACGGGTGACGCGGCGGCTGCGGATCTTGCCCTTCTCCGAGACGAACTTCCGCAGCAGGTTGGTGTCCTTGTAATCGACGTGGGTCGCTTCGCCCAGCGGATTGGCGAAGGAGCGCCTGCGCGGCGTCTGCTCGGTACGGCGCTTGCTCGGGGTCATGGTCACCCTTCTGAGAACTCGGCGAACGGGTCGTTCTGGAACTCCTGGCCGACTTCGGTCTCGGTGGCCAGACACGAGTCCAGGAGTGCGAGGAGGGACGCGGTGTCCATGCCGACACCGGTGAAGGACAGGTGTTGGCGACGGTCGCCCACGGTCGGGTCCCAGTCGAGGAGGGCCGTGGCACGCCGGTCCGGGGAGACCAGGTCCATCGCCGCCTCGGGCAGTGCGCTCAGCCAGGGGCCGCCGCTCTCCACCATGAGGAGGTCCTGGTGGGATTCCCAGACCAGGAGGGTGTCCGGCTGGCTGGCCAGCCAGAACCTTCCCCGGCCGCGAAGGGACGTCGCGACGATGCGTTCCAGGGCGTCGGAGAGCCTCTCCGGGTGCATCGGGCGCTTTCTCGTCCAGGTCACGGTGCTCACTCCCCGGGTCTCGTCATGGTCCAGGTAGTGGGCCCAGGCCGGCTTGAGACGTCGGTGCGCGGACTCCGGGTCGAACCGTT
The DNA here is from genome assembly GCA_018388625.1 of Nocardiopsis eucommiae. Taxonomy (GTDB): domain Bacteria; phylum Actinomycetota; class Actinomycetes; order Streptosporangiales; family Streptosporangiaceae; genus Nocardiopsis; species Nocardiopsis eucommiae. The sequence goes on from CP074402.1 coordinate 2,446,707, forward strand.
GGTCCAGGAAACCGGAGAGGTCGGCCCCCGAGGTGACGATCGCCGCGGCGGGATTGAGCTGCCGCAGGAGGGCCCGGGCGTGGGAGTGACCCCCTTCCGCCGACAGGACCAGCACGTTGGCGTACTCCACCTGCCGGTTGAGGACTTCGGCGACCGTGCGGGTGTCGTCCTGGGCGATGTCCAACCCGCGGTCGCCCAGTTCGTCCGGGCTGCCCACGTCGGAGGTGAGCCGGGACGTGTCGACCACCGTGGCGACGGAGGCCAGCCGGAGTTCCGGCCGCGCGGCGATGCTCTCCGCGATCGACCGGGGTTCCAGGCCCTCCCAGGAGTCCACGACGCACAGGTCGTGTCGACCGTCGGCCGCGTGGCGCAGGAGGAAGGGGAGGAGGTCCTCGCGCACCGTGCACGAGGCACAGGCGTGGTCGAGTTCCACCTGCTCGCTCCTGCTGGTGCCGGAGGGATCCCGCACCACGCGGCGTACGACTCCGTCACCGATGTCGCCCATGTCGTGGTGAACCGCGACCGACCGGGGGACGGTCCTGAGCAACTCGTCCACGGCCTCCGTGCGTGCCTCCGCGTGCAGGCCGGTGACCAGTGCGATGCGCATCGGGCGCTCCTCTCCTGGGCTCGCAGTAGTGAAAATGAAAACCGTTTCCATACTCTACACAGTCCGAGGGAGTGCCCGCTCCGGTGGGTGGGTCCGAGCGGATCGGTTCGGGGAGCGGCTGAGCGGATGCGGAGCACGGCGGCCACGAAGGGACACCGTCGGTCTGCTTCCTCGTGGCGAACGGACGGTTCCCAGGTGAGATCTCGTGCCCCTGGGGCGCCCCCTGAAGGTGATCCCTGAGCGGCCCCCGCGCGGTTCCCGTCGTTGAACGGGCCCCAGGGTGAGTGGGAGAACCACACCGTTCACCTCCTACACAAGGGAGGGAGCGGATGGTAGGAAGTTGACGCACAGGGCCTTCCTGATCCCCCAGCCGCCCGGAGGCATTCCATGAATCGCCGGTGGTCGATCCGTTCGCGCGCGAGTGCCCTCGTGGCCGCGGGTTCCGTCCTTCTCCTCGCCCTCACCCCGGTCGCGGGCGCCGCCGACACCCGCGACGACCCCCGGGAACACACCGGGTTCAGCGAGACCGTCGAGATCCCTCCGCCCGGCTCCGTCCCGCGGGCCGACGATCCGGCTCCTCGATTGGAGACGTTCGACTCCGAGCGCCCGGTCGCCCCCGGCGTCACGCTGACCTCCTTCGACGCCTACGGGCCGGACGGCTACACGGGAACACCCACCTGGCTCCAGGCCGACCTGCTGACCACGGACCTGACCGGCGGTGTCAGCGTCGACTACCTCTTCCCGGGCCAGGTGACCGGTCGGGAGGCCCTGAGCACCCAGGCCGACCGGGCCGGCGCGGTCGCGGCGGTGAACGGCGACTTCTTCGACATCAACGCCTCCGGCGCGCCCCAGGGAGTGGCGGTCCAGAGCGGTGAACTCATCCAGTCGCCCATGACCAACGACTACCGGGAGTCCTCCGCCGTCTTCTCCTCCGACGGGCTCGGCTCGATCGGTGAGGTGTTCTTCGAGGGCACCATCGAGCTGCCCGGCACCACCGCGTCGTTGGACGCGATCAACAAACCGGCGCTGGGCGCCGACGAGATCGCGGCGTTCACCCCGCTGTGGGGGTCCTACTGCCGCTGCCGTGTGGTCGAGGACGCCTCGGACACACGGGAGGTGGTCGTCACCGACGGAGTGGTCACGGAGGTAGTGGAGAACCCCCGTGAGGGGGAGATCCCCGAGGACGCCTTCGTCCTGGTCGGTCGTGAGGAGGGTGCGCGGGCCCTGGCCGACCTGGCGGTGGGTGATCCGGTCGGGATCGACTACGACGTGCGCGCCAGCGGTGACCAGGAGATCCACGCCGCCCTGAACGGCCGCCAGATGCTGGTTGTCGACGGCGAGGTGCGGCGGGGTTCGGCGGGCGACAACACCCCCGGCGCGCCGCGCATGGCGATCGGCTTCTCCGAGGACGGCTCGCGGATGTACCTGCTCAGCGTCGACGGTCGGCAGCCCTCGTTCGCGGCGGGCGTCGGCCTCGACGAGCTGGGCGAGATGATGGTCGAGGCCGGGGCGCACACCGCGGTCAACCTGGACGGCGGCGGATCGGCCACCATGGTGGCGCGCACCCCGGGCGCCGACGAGGTGCGGGTCGAGAACCGCCCCTCGGACGGAGAAGAACGCCTCGTGCCCAACGGCCTGGGCCTGTTCGCCCCCGAGGGCAGCGGCAGGATCGACGGCTTCTGGGTGGAGACCAGGACCACCCCCGAACGCGCCGACGCCTCCGGATACGTCGCACCCGTGCGCACGGACCGGGTCTTCCCCGGACTCACGCGGACACTCACGGCCGCGGGCCACGACGAGACCTACGGGCCCGCCGAGGCGGTGCCGAACTGGCGGTCCGACGACAGCGGAGTCGGCGTGATGGACCGCGACGGCGTCTTCACGGCCAGGTCGGCCGGGACCGCCACCGTCACGGCCAGCAAGCTCCGGGCCAGGGGCGAGATCGACCTGACGGTCCTGGGCGAGCTGGCCAGGATCGAGACCACGCCCGAACGGGTGGGGCTGGCCGACGCGGAGGCCTCCGCCGTGGTCCAGGTGACCGGATACGACGCGGACGGGTTCGCGGCGCCGATCGAACCGGAGGACGTCGAGCTGACCGTCGACGAGAGCGTCGCGCGGGTCTCGGTGACCGAGGACGGACGCTTCGAGGTCCGGGCCGCCACCGAGAGCGGTTCCACGCTCGCCACCGTGCGGGTCGGGGACGTCGAGACGACCATGGCGGTCACCGTGGGGCTGGAGGAGGTCGTCGTCGCCGACTTCGAGGACGCGGCCGACTGGACCTACTTCGGTGAGCGCGCGGACGGGGACGTCGCCGTGGCGGAGGGGCGCCAGGGCAAGGGCGTGCGCCTGACCTACGACTTCACGACCTCGACCGGAACCCGTACCGGTGGCGTCCTGCCACCGGGGGAACGGGAGATCCCCGGCCAGCCGCAGGAGCTGCGCGCCTGGGTGCACTCCGAGGGCAACGGCGAGTGGGCCAGCCTCCAGGTCTGGGACGGTGCCGGGCAGCTGGTGCCCGCACTCCGGGCCGGATACCTGGACGAACCGGGGTGGCGACAGCTGGTCTTCACCGTCCCGCCGGGCACGCAGTACCCGCTGTCGCTCCGCCGTGTCTACTTCGCCGAGACCGAACCCGGGGCGAGCTATGAGGGCGAGGTGGTCATCGACGAGCTCACCGCCCTGGTTCCGCCGCCGATCGACGTCCCGCCCGCCGAACCGGTCGTCGATCCGGTGGTGGCTCCCGGCGCGACGGTGGCGGCCCAGGACTGGAGGTTCGCCGTCCTGTCGGACGCGCAGTTCGTCGCCCGCGACCCGGACAGCGAGATCGTCGCCTACACACGGCGGGCGCTCCGCGAGATCCGCGCCACTGACGCCGAGTTCCTCATCATCAACGGCGACTTCGTGGACGAGGCCGCACCGGAGGACCTCGAGCTGGCCCGTCGGATCCTCGACGAGGAGCTCGAAGGGGAGCTGCCCTACTACTACGTGCCGGGCAACCACGAGGTCTCCGAGGGAACACTGGACAACTTCCGGGAGGCGTTCGGTGACTCCCACCAGGTGGTCGACCACCACGGGACGAGGTTCGTCCTCCTGGACACGGCGCGTCTGTCCTACCAGGCCAGTGACTGGTCACAGCTGCGGCTGCTGCGGGAACAGCTGGACGCGGCGGCCGACGACCCCTCGGTGACGTCCGTCGTGGTCGCCCAGCACGTGCCCCTCCGCGACCCGCTGCCCACCCGGGCGAGCGAGCTGGCGGACCGCAAGGAGGCGGCCACCGTGGAGAACTGGCTGTCCGGATTCCGGGCCGAGACCGGCAAGGGCGCGGCCTTCATCGGCGCTCACGTGGGCGTGTTCCACGCCGACCGGGTCGACGGGGTGCCCTACGTCGTCAACGGCAACGTCGGCAAGAACCCCTCGGGCGGCCCCGCCGACGGCGGCTTCACCGGGTGGTCGCTGTGGGGCGTGAACACCGGCGGGCACGAGGAGGACTGGGTGGTGACCGAGTTGCGTCCCCACGTGGACGGGCTGGAGCTGGCCGCACCCGCCTCGGTCACCGTGGGAGAGCAGGCCGAGGTCACCGCGACGGTGGACAACGACGGCACCTCGGTGCCGGTCGCCCCTCCGGTCAGCGCCGACTGGTTCGGCTCCGACGACGTGCACCTCGGTCCGGGCGACGACGCCGGGCCCGACCACGTCGCCGCGTTCGACCCCGCGACCGGACGGTTCACCGCCCTGGGGAGGGGACCGTGGAGCTCGGCGTCACCGTGAACGGCGTCACCGAGCGGGTGAGCATCGCGCTCCGGCCCTGACGGCGACCTGGCGGTCGTGGTCCGGCGCGGAACGGCCCGGGGGCGGGAGCCCGGGCCGGGCGCTCAACCGGTGCGGAGAATCAGGGCCAGGCGGGTGGTGCGGTCCGGGGCGAGCGTCTCGCGCACACCGGTCTCCAGGGCGCCGTCGGTGGCGTCGACCACGGACACGTGACGGGTCGCCCTGGTCAGGGCCGTGTACGCCTGCGGGCGGGACACCGGGACCTGGGGCGGGAAGACCGCCACCACGGCGGGCCAGCGGCTCCCGTGGGCCACGGCCACGCTCACCGCCCAGCCCGGGCGAAGGGCGGAGGGATCGGTGACCGTGACCCGGGTGCCGTCGGTCAGTTCGATCACGGCGCCCTCGGACACCCCGCGCAGGTGACCGGTGTCGCCGGGGCCGTAGCCGGGACCCCCGGCGGTGAGCACCACGCGGTCGCCCACGTCGAAGCCGCCGTGCGCTCCCGGGCCGGGGTTGAGGCGCTCCTTGCAGGCGGCGTTGAGCGCGCGGGCACCGGCCGGGCCGTCCTCGCGGCAGGTGATGACCTGAACCTGGTCGGAGCCGATCCCCAGAGCCCGGGGGATGGAGTCGGTCACCAGTTGCGTGACGCGGTGGGCGGCCTCCTCGCCCGAGGCGGCCGGGACCCGCACGACCTCGCGGTCGGGCGCCTCCACCTCGAGCCAGTCGCCCTCGGCCACCGCGCGGGCGAGCACGGCCACGGGGAGGGCTCGGCGTCGTCGGCCACGACCGCCACGTGCGCGGTTCGCGAGGCGGCCACGTCCACCACCACCCGGCCAGGGGTGGCGGAGGGGCCTGGTCCGGGTCGGCCAGCAGCACCAGGTGGGCGTCGTCCACGCAGGCCGACACCAGGTCGGCCATCCGGGCCACGCCCAGGGACATCGACTCGCAGAGCACCACGATCCCCGCAGGGGCGGGTTCGCCGGACAGCAGGGCGGCCAGGGACACCGCGCGCACGGGCGGCTCTCCCGCGCCCAGCAGCCGGTCCAGGTCCGCGTTGACGGCGGCGGCGGTGGGTGCGGTGGGGGCCACCACCGCGATCCCCACCTGGCTCTCCCGCGCGATCGCGGCCAGGCAGAGCAGGGCCCGGGCGGTCTCGGCCTGGTCTCCGGGGCCGTGGTGCACCACGGTCACCGGGCGCATGGTGGCGGTGAGCAGCGCCTCCCGGGTGGTCTCGGAGATCGCCAGTCCGTGCTCGGTGGTGGCCGCAGCCAGGGTCTCCGCGGCGGTCATCGGGTCCATGATCGGCTCGCTGCCGCCGATCAGCCGGAGGAGCTGTTCCCCGAGCCGCTGTTCGGCGTGGCCGACGTCGTGGAGGGCGTAGTGGCGCTCGGGGTCGGGCAGGTCCGGTACCTCCGGGACGCCGCCCTCCTCGAAGTCGAAGTCGTCGTCCGCCTCGTCGCCGCCCTCGAACAGCGCGATCTCCTCGGCGGCGACCGCCGCCTCCAGCGCGGAGCGGGGGTCGGCGATCCCGAGCTGGCCGACCACCGTGGCCAGCCTCTTCTCCTCGATCGCGGTGTGGCCCCGGCGGGCGGCGGTGCGCAGCGTGTGTCCGACCAGGGCGCCCAGGCGGCGGGGGTCGTCGGGCCGCGCGGCCTCGCCCAGGTGCCTGCGGGCGCAGTAGTCGGCCTGCTCGACGGTCACCTCGGGCAGGCGCAGGAGCAGCCAGGGGTTGGCGTCCAGTTCGGCGGCGGGTCGGGGGCCCAGCGCGGACACCAGGCGTGGTGCCAGAGCGTGCGGGGCACCCATCCGGTCAAGGACGGCTAGGACCTTCTCGACAGCCTCGGACACCGGTTCCCCTCGTCAGGTGGTTCGTGGACTCGGAGGGAGCCTACCGACTCGCGGCGACACGCGGTGTCCGCCGTCCACAGGCTCACGTGTCCCGGGTCACCTGGAGGACGGCGGCGCAGGGGTCGGTGTCGGGGAGGCCTCCTGCACGGCGGTGGCGGCCGCCGCCGCGGCGGTACGGAAGAGCGCTCGGGTGTCGGCGTCCAGGCCGCCCAACAGGCGTTCCTCCACGTGCTCGACCAGTTGGCTCGCTTTGGCCAGGACCTCGGAGCCGTGGTCGGTGGAGCACACCCGCCGCACCCGGCGGTCAGCCGGGTCGGCCCGGCGCCGGACCAGGTCGGCGGCCTCCAGGTCGTCGATGAGGTAGGTCATCACGCTGCGGTCGATGAGCAGGCGCTCGGCCAGCGCCGCCTGCGTGGGGGCGTCGCCTCGGGAGGCGGCGGCCAGCACGTGGTAGCCGCGGCTGCCGTGCGGGAGGTCGTCGAGGGCCGCCTCCACGTGCTCGTGCCAGCGGCGCAGCAGCACGGCCAGGGACCAGCCCAGGTTGTGGTCCCCGATGCCGGGGACGGGCTCCGGCGTGGTGGGTGTCATGGTCCGAGATTACCAGGAATAGGTGTTGGGTCAGATAAGTTGACCTGAACATCATTTGCTCGACAAACGATCCCCGGGAGACCAGGCCATGCCCGACTACGGACACCCCTGGAGTTCGGCACCTTCCTCACGCCGACCGCGCGGGACCCCGACCGCGTGGTCGGGCTCGCGGAACTCACCGAAGCCGCGGGGCTGGACCTGGCCACCTTCCAGGACCACCCCTACAACCCGGACTTCCTCGACACCTGGACCCTGTTGAGCTGGGTCGCCGCCCGCACCGAGCGCCTCCGTGTCTCCGGCAACGTGATCAACCTTCCCCTGCGCCCGCCCGCCGTCCTGGCCCGCGCCGCCGCCAGCCTCGACCGCCTCTCCCAGGGCCGCTTCGAGCTGGGACTCGGCGCGGGGGCTTCTGGGACGCCATCGAGGCCATGGGTGGCGGACGCCGCACCCCCGGCCAGTCCGTGGACGCCCTCTCCGAGGCGATCGACCTCATCCGGGACGTCTGGGACACCGACGAACGGGGCGGGGTGCGCCGCCAGGGTGAGCACTACTCCGTCCACGGCATGAAACGCGGCCCCGAGCCCGCCCACGACATCCGGATCTGGCTGGGCGCCTACAAGCCCCGCATGCTCCGCCTGGTCGGCGCCAAGGCCGACGGCTGGCTGCCCAGCCTCGGCTACGTCCAGCCCGAGGACCTGGCCGGGCTCAACGCGACCATCGACGACTCCGCGCGCGAGCACGGCCGCGACTCACGGCAGATCCGCCGTCTGCTCAACCTGACCGGCGCCGCCTTCTCCCCGGCAAGCGGAGGCTTCCTCCAGGGCCTGCCGGAACAGTGGGTGGAAGAGCTGCTGCCCCTGGTCCTGGACCACGGGTTCGCCACGTTCGTGCTGCCCACCGACGACCCCCGCGCCATCGACACCTTCGGGCGGGAGGTGGCGCCCGCCCTGCGCGAGGCGGTCGAGCGCGAACGCGCCGGCGCCGGAACCCCCACCGGCCCCGCCCGCCCCGCCGCCGCCCTCACGGCTCGCCGTTCCGGCATCGACTACGACGCCGTCCCACACGGCCTGCGCGACACGGCGGTCGAACCCGGCGACCAGGGGTTCACGAAGGTCAGGCACGGATACATGCAGCGGGGCCGCCCCGGGCTCGTCCTCCGCCCGACCGCCCCCGACCAGGTGGCCGAGGCCCTGGCCTACGCCCTCGAGCAGGACGCGCCGCTCAACGTGCGCAGCGGCGGACACGGCATCAGCGGCCGCTCCACCAACGACGGCGGCGTGGTCCTCGACCTCGGCCGGATGAACGCGGTCGAGGTCCTGGACGCCGGATCCGGTCTCGTCCGGCTCGGCGCCGGCGCCCGCTGGGGCGAGGTCGGCTCCGTCCTGCACCAGCACGGCCTCGCGATCAGCTCCGGCGACCACGGCGGAGTGGGCGTCGGCGGGCTCGCCACCACCGGGGGCCTGGGGTACATGTCCCGCGCCCACGGGCTGACCATCGACCGCCTCACCGCCGTGGAGCTGGTCACCGCCGCCGGTGACCAGCTGAGGGTGGACGCCGAGCACCACCCCGACCTCTTCTGGGCGGTGCGCGGCGCAGGGGCCAACTTCGGCGTGGTCACCTCCGTGGAGGCGGTGGCGGCGCCGGTCCGGGACGTCGTCCTCGGTCAGTTCGCCTACGACGCCTCGGACACCGCGGCCTTCCTCCGGACCTGGGGAGAGGTGGCCGAGGCCGCGCCACGCGAGGTCACCGCCTTCCTCACCCTGGGACAGGCCCGGGGCGGCCAGGGACCCGTGGCGCAGGCCATGGTGGTGTTCGCGGGGGACGACACCGACGCCGCCGTCCGGGCCCTGGAACCCTTCCTCAAGGTCGGCCCGGTCCTGGACCAGCGCGCACAGGTCGCTCCCTACCCGGCGCTCCTGGTCGGGCACGCCGGTCCGCACGAGGGCGGCGGGACCCCGGTCGCCCGCTCGGCGCTGCTGGAACACGTGACCGACGAGTCCGCCGAAGCCATGACCCGCGCGCTCGCCACGGGTGACGCGTACTTCATGCAACTGCGCCAGGTCGGCGGGGCGGTCAACGACGTGGCGGCCGACGCCACCGCCTACCCGCACCGCACGGCCCAGTTCTCGCTGGCAGCCATGGGACGCCGCGCCGAACCCTGGACCGCCGCTGGGCGGAGCTGGGCGAGGCGGCGCGGGGGCTCTACCTGAGCTTCGACACGCGCACCGGCCCCGAGGTCCTGGCCCAGGCCTTCCCCGAACCCGCGCTGGGACGCCTGCGGGCCCTCAAGGCCGTGTACGACCCGGACCACGTCTTCGACCAGAACTTCCCGATCCCACCCGGTACCTGAACCGGGCGCCGTGGGCCCGGGCCCTCAGCGCTCGGGCCCGGCGGTGGCGTCGTCCAGGGCGTCGCGGATCTTGGGCGGCAGGCGCACACTCTCCACGGACAGGATCTCCTCCAGTTGGGAGAGCGTGCGCGGGCCGACCACGGCGGCGGCCACCCCTCCTGGTCGCGGGCCCAGCTCAGCGCCACCGCGAGCGGTGACACGCCCAGGCCCTCGGCGGCCGTGCACACCGACTCCACCACCCTGCGGCTGCGGTCGTCGAGGTAGGGCTCCACGTAGGGCGCCATGTGCGGGAAGGCGGCGCGCGAGTCCGCCGGGACCCCGTTGCGGTACTTCGCGCTGAGCACGCCCCGCCCGAGCGGGGACCAGGCGATCACGTGCGCCTCACTGGCCGCCGCGGCCGGGCGCAGCGCGTGGTCGGCGCCCCGGTTGAGCAGCGAGTACTCCGTGCCCGCGCTCACCAGCGGCACCCGTCCGGGCTGGGCGCGCTGCCAGGTCGCCAACGTGGCGAACTGCCAGGCCTTGAGGTCGCCCGTGCCCACGTAGCGGGCCTTGCCCGAGGCGACCGCCGTCTCCATCGCGGACAGCGTCTCCTCGGGTGGCGTACACGGGTCGAACACGTGCAGCTGCCACAGGTCCACGTAGTCCGTCTGGAGACGCCGCAGGGAGGCGTCCAGCGACGCCAGGAGGTGGCGCCGCGAGCCGTCCACCGGCCGGTACGCCTCCGGCGTGTGCCCGCTCTTGGTGGCCACCACCACGTCCTCACGGCGCACCGTCCCGCGCAGGAGCCGCCCGAGGATCCGCTCGCTCTGGCCGCCCGTGTAGATGTCCGCCGTGTCCACGAGCGTGCCTCCCGCGTTCACGAACGCGGTGAGCTGCTGCCCGGCCTCCTCCTCGGAGGTGTCGTTTCCCCAGCTCATCGTGCCGAGGGCGGTACGAGACACCCAGAGCCCTGATCTGCCCACCTGTCGCTGTTCCATGCGGCGGAGATTACCGTGTTCATCGGAAGTAGGCCCTGGGTACATCTTCGCTGCGTACTGTCGGTGTGGGCCGGACCAGCGCCGACACGCGTCCTCTCGTCTCGCGGGCCGTCCGGGCCGACACCCCGTCCGGTTCGTGTCCGTGCCCCGAGGGGCCCGGACCCGTCACGAAAGTCCGTATCCGAGTGTCCATCTTCGAGGCGGTCGTTCTCGGCCTCATCCAAGGACTCACCGAGTTCCTGCCCGTGTCCTCAAGCGCCCACCTGCGCGTCTTCGCGGCCTTCTTCGGCTGGTCCGACCCGGGGGCGGCGTTCACCGCCGTCAGCCAGATCGGCACCGAACTGGCGGTGGTCGTGTACTTCCGCAAGCGGGTGTGGGCGATCATCTCCGTGTGGTGCGGATCCCTGGTCAACCGGAACCTGCGTGGCGACGTCAACGCCCGTATGGGCTGGTACATCATCCTCGCGACCATCCCCATCGGCGTCCTGGGCCTGCTCTTCGAGGACCAGATCGACGGGGTCTTCCGCGACCTGCGCCTCATCGCCCTCTCTCTCATCCTCTTCGGCCTCCTCCTGGGCGCCGTCGACCACTTCGCCCGCAAGCAGAACGAGCTGGAGGACCTCACCCTCGGCCGGGGCCTGACCTTCGGTCTGTTCCAGACCCTCGCGCTGATCCCCGGCGTCTCCCGTTCGGGCGCCACCATCACCGGCGGCCGTCTGCTCGGCTTCACCCGACCGGCCGCGGCCGAGTTCGCGTTCCTGCTCGCGATGCCCGCCGTGTTCGCCTCGGGCCTGTACAAGATGCTCGACATCGGCGGCAACGAGTACGCGGGCTGGGGCGCCACGATCGTCGGCACCCTGGTGGCGTTCGTGATCGGCTACGTGGTCATCGCCTGGCTGATGAGGTTCATCACCACGCACAGCTTCATGCCGTTCGTGTACTACCGCATCGCCCTGGGCGTGCTCATCATCGTGCTGGTCACCACCGGAGTGCTCTCCCCGCAGGGCGGAGCCGGGGTCGGATAGCCGCTCCCGCCCGCGCACAGTCCGGACGTCCCCGGCCGTTCCCCGCCTCGGGCGGGCCACCCTCGCAGGTGGCCCGCCCGAGGCCGGAGGGCGGCGGCCCGGTGGCGACGCGAGGACACCGCGCCGCGTGCGTCCGTCGAGGGTGGTGACGGACGACGGGCGGGAGGAGTGGTCCGGACACCGCGCCCGAGGGCGACCTACCCTGGTGTCATGGCCACACGCGCAGACACCCCAGACGACGCCCCCGCGCACGAGGCGATCACCCTCCTGCTCGTCCGGCACGGCATGACCGACGCCACCGGGCCGCGCCTGGCCGGGCGGGCGCCCGGCGTCCACCTCAACGACGTGGGGCGCGACCAGGCCTCCCGCCTGGCCGAACGACTGGCGGGGCTGGCCCCCGCCGCGCTCGTGTCCAGCCCGCTCGAACGCTGCCAGGAGACGTCCGAGGCCATCGCCGAGCGCCTTGGCACCCCCGTCACCACGGACGACAGGTTCGTCGAGTGCGACTACGGCAGCTGGACCGGCCGCTCCCTCACCGACCTGGCCGCCGAGCCCCTGTGGCGGGTGGTCCAGGACCACCCCAGCGCCGCCCGCTTCCCCGGCGGGGAGGCCCTGGCCACGACCTCCGCGCGCGCGGTCGAGGCCGTCCGGGACTGGAACGGGCGACTACTCGAACAGGCCCGTCCCGGGTCCGCCCCTCCCGTGTACGTGGTCTGCGGCCACGGCGACGTGATCAAGGCGATCGTCGCCGACGCCCTGGGCATGCACCTGGACCTCTTCCAGCGCCTGCGCGTCGACCCGTGTTCGGTCACCTCCCTCACCTACACGCGGACCCGGCCCTTCCTGAACAAGCTGAACGACACCGGGGAGCCCCTGGCCGGAGCCCTGCCCACGGCGGCGGAGACCCGGGGTGACGCGGCGGTCGGTGGCGGAGCGGGCCAGGCGCCCGAGGCGGACGCGGGGACGCCCCGCCCCTGACCGTGGCGGTATCTCGCACCGCGTCACCGTCATCCCTTAGGGTGCTATCCATGCCCGTCTTTCAGTTCAACCCGCCGGAACGGTTCGTCGCCGGGACCGTCGGCCAGCCTGGGGACCGCACCTTCTTCCTCCAGGCCGTCGGTGAGGGTCGCATCACCAGCGTCGTGCTGGAGAAGTCCCAGGTGGAGGCCCTGGCCACCCGTATCGAGGAGCTGCTGGAAGAGGTGCACCGCCGCTTCGGAGCGCCGCCGGACGACGTCGCGCCGCCCGAGGACGACGGTCCGCTGCAACAGCCCATCGAGCAGGACTTCCGGGTGGGCACCCTCGCCCTGGCGTGGGACGCCGAGGTGGCCCGCGTCATCATCGAGGCCCAGGAGATCGACGAGACCGCCACCGAGGAGCTGGTCGAGGACGACGACGAGGAGGAGCTGGAGGTCTTCGCGGAGGAGGCCCCCGCCCACCGTGACGTCCTGCGTGTCTACCTCAGGCCCGGAGAGGCGCGCGCCTTCGCCGGACGCGCCCTGAAGGTCGTCTCCGCCGGGCGCCCCGACTGCCCGCTCTGCGGCCGTCCGCTCGACCCCAACGGTCACATCTGCGCGCGCCAGAACGGCTACCGCCCGGACCGTCTCGTCTGAGGCACCTCGTGGACGACGACACCTGCGGTTCCCCGACCGCCGCCGAACCGCCGCCGACGGCGACCACGGCGGCCTTCGGCGGACTCACCCCCGAGGAGGGGCTGGACCTCCTGCGCCGGGGGAGATCACGGTGGAGGGGCGCCTGACGGCGGCCTCCAACGCCACCCTGTACTGCACGGTCTCCGACGGCGACCGTTCCGCCGTGTGCGTGTACAAGCCGGTGGCGGGGGAGCGGCCCCTGTGGGACTTCCCCGACGGCACGCTCGCCGGGCGTGAGGTGTCGGCCTATGCGGTCTCCGAGGCGCTCGGCTGGTCCGTGGTGCCGCCCACCGTCCACCGGGACGGCCCCTACGGCGAGGGCATGGTCCAGCTGTGGGTGCACGGCGACACCACCGTCGACCTCGTCGCGCTCTCCCGTGAGACCGAGCACGCGGGGCTGCGCCGGATGGCCGTCCTGGACGCGGTGATCAACAACTCCGACCGCAAGATCGGCCACCTGCTCCCTACGCCGGAGGGGCACCTGTACGGCTGCGACCACGGGGTGTCCTTCGCGGAGGACTACAAACTGCGCACGGTCCTGTGGCAGTGGCAGGGGCAGCCCCTCACCGACGAGGCGCTGATCGCCCTGGCCTCCCTGCGCACCAGGCTGCGCGCCTCGGACGATCCGCTCGGCGCGACGCTGGCCACCCACCTGACCGGGCCCGAGGCCTACGCGGTGCGCGAACGCGTGGACCTGCTCATCCACCACGGCATCCACCCCTACCCGGCCCCTGACTGGCCCTCCGTCCCCTGGCCTCCCGTGTGACCTGTGTGAGCAGTCTCAACCGCCCAACACGCGGATACCGGTCGGTAGGAATGGCGCCTTAGTGGTCCGTACCTGCACAATGGGGCACGTGAGCAACGAGTGGAACTACCTTTTCGACATGGACGGCGTGCTCGTACGCGAGGAGCACCTGATCCCCGGAGCGGACACGCTCATCGCGGAGCTGCGCGAGCAGGGGACCCCGTTCATGGTGTTGACGAACAACTCCATCTACACCCCGCGCGACCTGAGGGCGCGGCTGCTCAACACCGGGCTGGACATCCCCGAGGAGTCCATCTGGACCTCCGCCCTGGCCACGGCCCAGTTCCTCCAGACCCAGCGCCCCGGCGGCTCGGCCTACGTGGTCGGTGAGTCGGGCCTGACCACCGCCCTGCACAACGTGGGCTACGTGATGACCGAGCGCGACCCCGACTACGTGGTGCTGGGGGAGACCCGCACCTACAGCTTCGAGGCCATCACCCGGGCGATCCGCCTGGTGCGCAACGGCGCCCGGTTCATCGCCACCAACCCCGACGAGACCGGGCCCAGCGCGGAGGGGCCGCTCCCCGCGACCGGCGCCGTCGCCGCGCTGATCGAGAAGGCCACCGGCCGCCGCCCCTACTTCGTGGGCAAGCCGAACCCCCTCATGATGCGCTCGGCGCTGCGCCGGATCGGCGCGCACTCGGAGAACACCCTCATGGTCGGTGACCGCATGGACACCGACGTGCTCAGCGGCCTGGAGGCCGGACTCCAGACCGTCCTGGTGCTCTCGGGCATCTCCGGCCGCGACACCGCCGACCAGTTCCCGTACCGGCCCACCCGGGTGCTCGGCTCGGTCAAGGAGCTCGTGGGTCACACCCAGGACCCCTTCGGCACCGGGGCCTGACCGGTCCCGGACCCGGACACGACGACGGGGGCGGTGGATCTCACGTCCACCGCCCCCGTATCCGTCGTGGGGCAGGCCCTCGGGCCGTCCCAGGGGTCAGGCGCTCTGCCGCTGCTTGGCGATCTCCTCGACCTTCGCCGCCTCTTCGCGGCGACGGGCGCGGAGCAGTTCCAGCCGCTCGGCGAGAACCTCCTCCAGATCCTCCATGCTGCGGCGTTCGAGCAGCATGTCCCAGTGGGTGCGGACCGGTTTGGTGTTCTTGGGTTCCTCGCCGCCGCCGTCACGGCGCAGTGCGCGGTCGCCGCAGAAACGGCATTCCCATTCGGCGGGGATTTCGGCCTCGGTCGCGAAGGTGACCGAGAAGCGGTGACCCCGGGTACAGTCGTAGGTGACTTCCTGCCGGGGAGCCAGGTCGGTGTTGCGGTCGTTCTCGTAGCTCGTCGCCCCGAGCCGTGTGCCGCGAAGTGCTCGCTCGGCCATCGTGTGGGTGCCTCCAGGCGCTTGTGCGGTCTCGCGGGGTGTAACGCGTCGGTCCACGTCAAGATTCCCCACTGACCTGAGGTCGAACCTCCCCGGCGGACGCGGGAGCCCGCCCGCGCCACGAGGGCCCGCCTCACCGAGCCCCTCCGGTGGTTGTGACCTGCACCACCCTAGGGGTCGGGGCCCCGAAGTCCGCGCACCCACCCCGACACACCCGACGCCGGACGCCGGGGCCGCCCCTCCGTACGGCACCCGGTCCGGCGTGGTCCGGGGTCCCCGAGGTCGGTGAGGTCCTATTCGGACGGTCCCGTATTCGCACGTCGGCGCGGTTTGGGAAAGGCGCACGGGGATTCGGTCCGCGTTCCGCCGGGATTCTCCGGGAGATCGATTCGCTCCGATCCGGTGATGTGTCGACCCTCGTGCCGTATCGCGGGCTTTGTCTGATAACTCCAGTAATTGTCATTGTTCTGACATGGGAGGCAGTTGGGCCAAGTGGTATCTTTGCTCGCTGTGTGAACAAAGGGCAGGTTGAAGGCCGTGCGACCGCCTATGTAACACAACAGTGCACGTGGGCCGAGGATGCCCGTCCGGCGTGCCCTTCGGCGTGTACAAAGAGTGAGGACGTGTCCGGACATGGAGCACCATGACTGACCAGACCCCCGTCCCGACGGAGCACCGCCCCTGGCGTCGACCACCCCGCGCTGGCTGCTCGTCCTGGTACCGGCCCTGCCCGCCTGGGGGTGGGCGCTCTGGGCGACCCGACCCGACGGGTGGGCCCCGGTCCTGACCGCCGGAGGGATCGCGCTCCTGCTGATCCTCGTCCTGGCGCTCCTCCTGGGCCGCCGGGACCGCGAGGCCGCCGAGCTGCGCGCCCGCGTCGACCGGGCCCATGCCGAGACAGCGGCGCTCGCCACGGAACTCCTGCCCCGGATGGTCGAGCAGCTGCGCTCCGGTGACTCCGCAGAGACCGTCCTGCACCGGATGCCCGAGGTGGCGGACCCCGCGATCGCCGCCGCCCTGCGGAGCGTGGCCACCGAGATCTCCGCCTCCGAACGCCGCCGCTCCGCCGCCATGGCCGCGTGCGCGACCGCCGCCGGACGGGTCCAGGCGCTGTCCACCACCATGCTCGCCGATCTGCGCCGCATGCAGGAGCGCCACGGAGACGGCGACGCCGGGGCCGACGTCCTCGGTGACCTCATGCGCCTGGACCACACCACCGCGCAGACCGGCCGGGTGGCCGACAGCATCGCGATTCTCACCGGCGCCAGATCGGGCCGCCGCTGGGGCCGGGCCATCCCCATGGAGAGCGTCCTGCGCGGCGCCATGGGCCGCATCGGTGCCTACCAGCGGGTGCGCACCCACAGCGTCACCAACCTGGCGGTCGCCGGGTTCGCCGCCGAGGGCGTCATCCACGCCCTGGCCGAGATCCTCGACAACGCGGCCAAGTTCTCCCCGCCCACCGCCGAGGTCCACGTCCACGTGGAGGAGGTCCAGGCGGGGATCGCCGTCATGGTCGAGGACGGCGGCCTCGTCATGGGCGAGGAGGCGCTGCGCCGGGCCCGCGACGCGGTCAGCGACGGCCTCGACATCACCACCATCTCCGGGACCCGCCTGGGACTCTCGGTCGTGGGCCGTATCGCGCAGCGCTACGGCCTCGAAGTCTCCTTCCGCTCCTCCTCCAGGGGCGGTACCGCCGTGGTCCTGCTCCTGCCGCAGCGCATCGTGAAACCGCTGCCCGCCAGCGTCCCCGCACAGCCGATCACCGTTCCCGAGCCCTCCTCCCGCGAGACGGCGGCCTCCGCCGACACGGCCCCCGCCCCCATGGCGGACAGCGGACTGCCCATGCGCCGCCGGGGCCGGTCCCTCGCGGCGGCGGAACGCAACCGGCCCGCCCCCAAGGAGGCCGGCCCCCGCACCCCGTCCCAGGGGTTCGGCGCGTTCCGCTCCGCCGTGCGCGGCCAGGAGACGACCGACTCACCGAAGGAAGCATGATGGACCTCAAGACGCTGACCTGGCTGCTCGAAGGCCTGCTGGAGCGCACCCCCGGCACCCGACACGCCCTCGTGCTCTCCCGGGACGGCCTCAAGCTGTGCCACACCGCCGCGTTGGGCAACGACAGCGCCGACCACCTGGCCGCGATCGCGGCAGGGGTGCAGAGCCTCGCGCACAGCGCCTCCGTGGAGTTCGGTGACGGCCGCGGCGGCGTCCGGCAGGCGATGGCCGAGTTCTACGGCGGTCTCCTCTTCATCGTCGAGGCGGGGCACGGCACCCACCTCGCGGTCATCACCAGCGGTGAGGCCGAGCCCGGGCTGGTCGGCCACAACATGAACGAACTGGTCGAGCAGATGGGCGAGCACCTCACCACGCCGTCCCGAGTCGGAGCCGAAGCGGAGTGAGCCCGTACCGACGGGAGAGCCCGGACCGGCTCTACATCATCACCTCGGGCCGCAGCCGTGGCGCCGACGACTCCCTGGACGCCGTCGCCCTCATCGTCGCGGAGAGCGCGCCCGTCCCCGGTATGCAGTCCGAACACGCCGCCATCCTGCGCCTGTGCGTGAACCCCATGGCGGTCGTGGAGGTCGCGGCCCACCTGCGCCTGCCCGTGGCGGTCACCCGGATCCTGCTCACCGACCTCCTCGACACCGGCCGGGTCACCGCCCGCCACCCGGCCCCGGCGCCCTCACCGGCGCACCCCTCGCCTCCCCGGACGTGTTGGAGAAGGTGCTCGTTGCACTCCACAACCTCTGAACCCGCTCGCACTGACCAGCCGGTCACCCCGCTGGCCGACAGCACCGAACAGGCCCTGAAGATCGCCGTGGTCGGCGGATTCGGGGTCGGCAAGACCACCATGGTCAGCTCCGTCAGCGAGATCCGCCCGCTGACCACCGAGGAGACCATGACGCGTGCCGGGGCGGGCATCGACGACCTCGAGGGAGTCGAGGGCAAGCGCACCACCACCGTGGCCTTCGACTTCGGCCGCATCACCCTCGACGCCACCTCGGTCCTCTACCTGTTCGGCGCGCCCGGCCAGGAACGCTTCTGGTTCCTGTGGGACCGGCTGTTCACCGGCGCCCTGGGCGCGGTCGTGCTGGTCGACACCCGGCGCCTGGAGGACTGCTTCTACGCCATCGACCGACTGGAGGACCAGGGAACGCCCTTCGTCGTGGCGCACAACGACTTCGGCGCGTCCGAGCACACGTTGGAGGACGTGCGCACCGCCCTGGACCTGGACCCGGGCATCCCCCTGCTCCGCTGCGACGCCCGCGAGCGCGACTCGGCAAAGAGGGTGCTCATCGCCCTGGTGGAGCACGTGCGCTCCCTGATCACGGAAGGTGCCCGATGACCGGCTGTCCCGTCCAGCTGCACGGACCCGAGTTCCAGTCCGACCCGGGCGGCCTCTACGAGAGGATGCGGGCCGAGCACGGTCCGGTCGTGCCCGTGCGCATGGAGGGCGACGTCCCCGCCTGGCTGGTCGTCGGCTACCGGGAACTGCACCGGGTGATGAACGACACGACGACGTTCGCCCGCAGCTCCAGCCGCTGGAACTCCTGGCACCTGGTCCCCGCCGACTGGCCGATGCTGCCGATGGTGATCCAGCTGCCGTCGGTGCTCTACTCCGAGGGCGCCGAGCACCGCCGCCGCACCGGCGCGCTCAGCGACGCGCTGTCCGGCACCGACCTGCACGAGCTGCGCACCACCACCGCGCGCATGGCCGACCGGCTCATCGACGCGTTCTGCGCCACCGACGGCACGGACCTGCGCACCTCCTACACGGCGCGGCTGCCCGCGCTCGTGCTCAGCTGGATGTACGGCCTGGACGACCCGCGCGGCGACCGCCTCGCCGACGACATGAACACCATGATCGACGGCGGCCCCGACGCCATGGTCGCCCAGCAGGCGCTGATGGCCGCCATGGGCGAGCTGGTGGCGGAGCGCCGGGCCAGGCCCGGGCCGGACGTGGTCTCCCGCCTGCTCGGCCACCCCGCCCGGTACAGCGACGAGGAGGCGGTCCCCGAGCTCATCGTCCTGCTGGGCGGCGGGAACCAGCCGACGGCGGAGTGGCTGGGCAACGCGCTCCGGCTGATGTTCACCGACGAACGCTTCGGCGCGTCCATCGCCGGTGCCCGCAACAGCGTGCAGGAGGCCCTGAACGAGGTCCTGTGGGAGGACACCCCCACCCAGATCCACGCGGGCCGCTTCGCCGCGCACGACGTGGAGCTGGGAGGCCAGGTCATCCGCCAGGGCGACCTGGTGCTCCTCGGGATCTCGGGCGCCAACCGGGACCCCCTCGTGCGTTCCACCGCGGGCCGGATCGGTGACCGTGGCAGCCAGGCCCACCTGTCGTTCTCACACGGCCCCCACCAGTGCCCCTACCCGGCCCGGGAGATCGCGGAGATCATCGCCGTCACCGGCGTCGAGGTGCTGGTGGACCGGCTCCCCGACATCGAGCTGGCGGTGCCCGCCGAGGAGCTGCGCTGGCGCCCCTCGCCCTGGGTGCGGGGGTCGCCTCCCTGCCCGTGACCTTCACCCCGACCGAACCCTACGGGGGCCACTGACCGTCAGTCCTCGTGTGCCCCGATCCCCGCGTCCTCCCCACCATCCCCCGAACCGACCCGAGGAGTGCACCGATGTCCTGCCCTGTTCAGCATGGAAACGCCGGAACCGTCACCCTGGACCCCTACGTCGCGAACCTGCGCGCCGAACGCGAGATCCTCCACGCCGCAGGTCCGGTCACCCGTGTGGAGCTGCCCGACGGGGTGACCGCCTGGGCCGTCACGCACCACGAGGCCGCCCGCGCCGCGCTCACCGACCCGCGCCTGGTGAAGGACGTCGCCCACTGGGACGACTACCAGCAGGGTCGGATCCCCGAGGCGTGGCCGCTGATGAGCACCATCCCGCCCACCCCCACCAACCTCCTCGGCACTGACGGAGCCGAGCACAAGCGCCTGCGCCTGCTCACCGCCAAGGCGTTCTCGGCCCGGAGTGTGGAGCGCCTGCGCCCCCGCGTCCACGACCTGACCGTCCAGCTCCTGGATGATCTGGAGGCCGGGGCGGACCAGCCGCTGGACCTCAAGGACGCCTTCGCCTTCAAACTCCCGATGAGCGTGATCGGTGAGCTCTACGGCGTGGACGAGGCCGAGTACGGCTACCTCCGTGAGATGTACGTGAAGTTCTTCAGCGCGGTCACCGGGCCCGAGGAGTTCCTGGAGACCTACGCGACCCTGGAGCGCTACTACGAGGGCATGATCGCCGCGAAGCGCGCCAACCCGGGCGACGATCTGACCACCGAGCTCCTCAACGCCGGGGAGAACGGCGACGCGCTCACGGACCTGGAGGTCCGCGGGACCCTCCAGGTCGTCGTGGCGGCCGGGCACGAGACCACGGTCAACCTGCTGTGCAACGCCGTACGCGCCCTGCTGGCCCACCCCGAGCAGTTCGACCTGGTCAAGGAGGGCAGGGTCGGCTGGGACACGGTCGTGGAGGAGACCCTGCGCTTCGATCCGCCCACCTCCAACATGATCTTCCGGTTCGCCACCGAGGACGTGGAGCTCGGCGGCCGGACCATCCGCAAGGGGAGGCCCTGATGACCTCCTACGGCGCGATCAGCCGCGACCGTGACGAGCACGGCGAGGAACCGCACCCGGACACCTTCGACCTGACCCGGGAGAAGGGGCGCCACATGTCCTTCGGGTACGGGCCGCACGTGTGCCCGGGCTCCCACCTGGCCCGCATGGAGGGGCAGATCGCCCTGCCGCTGCTGTTCGAGCGCTTCCCCGACCTCCGGCTCGCCGTTCCGGACGAGAAGCTGGAGAACCACCCCTCCATCGTGGTCAACAGCCTCAAGGAACTGCCGGTCCTGCTGCGTCCGAACTCCTAGACCGTCTCTCCCGGGGCGTTCCCGAACGACGGAGCGCCTCGGGGCTCGCAGAGCGGGCAGTGGGAACGAACCGGGGTCGCCGACACGTGTCGGCGACCCCGGTCGCGTGCCCGAGGGCGCGCTGGAGAGTGGGGGCAGGCCCGTGCGGAGCGGTCCCCGCGCCGTCGCGCGGAGCGTCCGATCGGATGCTCCGAGGGGGATCACGGTGAGGCGAACGGCGCACGGGGAGCGGCCACACCCGGTGTGTGGCCACCGCGCGGCGGTGTCGGGACTCGGCCGAAAGACTGAGGAAGTGCACAGACTTCGGTGCGTTCGCCACGTCCCGGTGATCCCAGGGCACCGACCATCGTCACGCCCGCGTTCGTTCCTTCGGTGGACCCGCCGGTGGCGTCCCGCTCATTACATTGCCTTCCACGCCCCCAACCCAGCCCCCTGAGGACCGACACAGGGTCGGCGGGTCCGAACAGGCAAGGAGCCGCAGTGGGTACAGCGACCAGATGGACCAGCGCGGGTGCGACCGTGGTCACGGCCGGTCTCGCACTCTCCCTGAGCGGTGCTCCGCCAGCCGCCTCCACGGACGAGCCGGGAGCAGCCGAGGACCGGGCACTGGCCGCGTTCCACGACCAGGACGTGGACTGGCACGCGTGCGAGGACTTCTACCTCGTCGGCCTCGACTGCGCGACGGTGGAGGTTCCCCTCGACTACGGCGACCCCGAGGGCGAACGCGTCCACCTGGGCGTGAGCCGCAGCCCCGCCGAGGTCGAGGGGGAGGAGCACCAGGGGGTCCTGTTCACCAACCCCGGGGGTCCCGGGGTCCCCGCACGCAAGTTCGCGGGCGACATCGGCTCCACCCCCGTGGGACGGGCCTTCGACGTCATCGGGATGGACCCGCGTGGTCTGGGCGCCTCCACCTGGCTCGACTGCGGGCAGGACCCGCCCTCTCTGGCCCGGCACCCCGACGATGAGGAGATCGAGCGGATCTTCGACCAGCAGCGGGAGTACGCCGAGGCGTGCGACGAGGCCCAGGGTGACCTGCGGCCCCACTTCACCACCGCCAACACCGCCCGCGACATGGACGTCGTCCGCGCCGTGCTGGGCGAGGAGCGCATCGACTACCTCGGTGCCTCCTACGGGACGTACCTGGGCGCGGTCTACGGGAGCCTCTTTCCCGAACGGCTCGACCGTGCCGTGCTGGACTCGGCCGTCGACCCCGACGGACTCTGGCACGCGAACCTTCTGAGCCAGGCCGCCGCCGACACGGCCAATGTCACCCGCTTCACGGACTGGATCGCCGAGCGGGACGAGGTGTTCGGACTCGGGAACACACACGAGCAGGTCCTGACCGCGCTCGTGCGGACCGCCGAGCGGCTGCGTGAGGAGCCGCGAGACGGCGAAGACGGTATGACCTACGACGAACGCTACTTCCGCAACCTGGTGAGCGCGTCGGCCAAGGACCAGGGGACCTGGGACGCGTCGGCCCTGCTGCTGAAGGGCCTGGTTGAGGGGACACCGCTCCCGGAGGCCCCCGAAGCCCCCGAGCCCCCGGAGACCCCGGAACCCCCGAGGACCCGGAGGAAGCCGAGGAACAGCTGGAGCGGATGACGGGGCCGCCCCACCTGGCCGAGGCGCTCCTGTGCGAAGCGGAGTGGCCCACGGACCCGGACCAGTACCGGTCGGACATGCGCGAGCTCAGGGACGCCCACCCGTTCGGCACCGGTGCGGGCACCGCGGGACCCGGAGTGTGCCTCTACTCCGAGAGTCAGCCGACCGAGCCCCTGGTCGAACTGACCCGCGAGTGGGAGACCCCGGCGCTCGTGATCGCGGGTGAGTTCGACGCCAGCACCCACTACGCAGGCGGCGTGGCCATGGCCCAGAGGCTGGACAGCCCCCTGGTGACCGTGGTCGACGACGGCGCGCACATCTACTACAACCCCCAGTTCCTGGGCGACGAGGAGGACGTCCGCCACCCGTGTGTCGCCGACGCCGTGGAGTCGTACCTTCTCGACGGCCGGGTCCCGGAGGACACGGCCTGCCACGACCGCCCCCGCCCGACGGCCGCTGCGGATGAGAACCCCACCCCCTGATCCGAAGGAGCCTCCGGCGAGGCGGGGATCCGTGTCCCCCCGCGCTGGAGGCCCCTGGTGGTCGCGCACATCCAGACCTCCTGGTGCCCGAAGACCAGGCACCGGGGTCCGCCCGAGCCAGCTCACGACCTGTGACCGGGCTCAGAGGTTCAGGCGGCCACACCTCCGACCAAGCGGGTGGTACTCACTCTGATCAGAATGAGTGCCAGGGACCGCCCTCCGGCGTTGTTAAGCGCAGCGAAGATGACAGCGGTCGGCGCGCGGGGAGGTCAGCTTCTGCGGCGTCAGCGGACGTGTCTGATGCTGCCTGGTCACCGTTTTCACCAACAGGTGATGGCCAGTGCTCAGGCAATACCACTTTCTCCGCCGGAGAACACGGCCCTCTCGAAGGACACCGTCCCACCAGCGAACACGGCCCCTCGAAGGACACCTCCCCATCTGCGAGCTCAGACCCGAAATACATCCTCAGGCTCATCGAACGTATATCGGATTAGAAGTCCGGCGCCCGGGTGCCGACACCTGTCACTTCGTGCCGTTGTGTCCCGCACCATCCGAATCAGGATGCCGTTCTGTGCCGCCCCGTGCCCCCTACTGACGCCCCGGTCCAAAACTGCGGAGCACAAACGGAGCACACAGCCCCCGGAAACGTCCGATGGTGGTGACTCAGGTGGGTGAGGTCCGCCTTGGGCTGCATATCTCTCAACATCGATGCACCCACCTGGTGTACCCGCTAGGTTTTGTGCTGCTGACTAGGATCTGATCCTCACCCTCTGACTCGTGTGACAGCTTGCGTGATACCAAGGCCGATCCCTGTGGACCTACGGAGGAGTGCGGATGACCGAGCAAACCATTTTCCTCGACCCCGACCCGCGCGACTGGCGTTCTCGGAAGCTACAAGTCCAGCCTTCCCGCTGGTACGCCACGGTCCAGTTGAACCGTGATGGGTATGTCGATGCCGCACACGCACGAGGACACGACTCCGCACTACCCAGCGCTTACGAGGAAGCCGCCGACAGAGCGTGCAACGCTGGTATAGACCGCATCTGGTACGACGGCTATCCGGGTTCCTTTCTCTGGGGGAGCGGTCCGCGCTGGGTGACCTTGTACGTCCCTTACCCCTACGTCAAGGCAGCTCTCGAAGCACTTCGGGTAGCCGAGATCGACCACGACTACAGCAAGCTTCACGCACTCGCCGATCGCCTGGCACTTCCGATCAATGACTGGCTCGCCCCCGGCGAACGCGAACTGGTCCGCGGAGTCGACTTCACCCCACCACCGACCACGTTCCTACGGTTCCTTCGAGGCAAAGCCAAAGAGCTTGGAGTGCGCCTCAACGGTCGGGCGACCGCAGGGAGCGTGTGGGTTCGCCCAACACTTCCGCCAGGAGCGAGGTGGACACGGGAAGCGTTCCCCGAGCGGTACCCCGAATGGGTCGACCGCTGGAGTGGACACACTGAGCCGGGGGACGCGCCTCTTCGACCCTGGGTAGGCGGGAGAGAACAAAACCTCAGCGCCGGCGCGACACCCGTTGAATTTCGTACAGTGGAGACACCAAGCGCTGAGGAATGCCCCTGCGGCATGATCCTGCGGGAGAGCGCTGAGAACGATGCAGTGCACACCACCCAGCACATGACCTGGACGTTTGGCGTTCGGTCACCGAAGAACCTGACGTGGTCGGACAGCATGGCTGTTGTGACGACACAATCACCGATCGCATGGCGCAAGCTGGCCTATCAGGTGGGACGGTTGCCGCAGAAGGAGAACCACTACGACTTCAACTCGTGGTTCCACCTTGGGCCGGTCGAGGTGACTCCGGACAACGTACGGGCGTATTTGCTGAAGGCAAACGGCTACGTCATCGGTTATCTGGCCGCTCATGACACCAATCAGCACTATCGCTGGGATCTGGTCGACGGATCGAGTTATGGCGATCAGGATGACACTTTGCGCCCGCGCATCAACTTGGTCTGGGTGGCTGCCCACTATCGTCGCCAAGGCGTTGGTGCGACGCTCGTGCAGGCAATCGCAGAAGATTTCGGTTGTACGGTCGCTGATGTTTCGTGGTCGGACCCGATTAGCGCGGCTGGTCGTCGCCTTGCCCGGCGGATCATGCCCGGGGGTATCTGGGTTAGCTGATCTGGTGTGTGCTGGGATCGCCTCCCGTTACCCCCGCGAACCGGGCAGTCATTGCTTTTAACCCTGGGCACATCACCGCTTTCGTTTCGTGTCAAGGGATGCTGCCCGGTGTCAGTCCGGATCTGCGGAGCATAATCGGATCAGCCACGGGTCCGTGGTGGGGTCTGAAGGCATCTTGCGACGTCGTCATTCTCGTCCGGGAGCATGAACATCCAGGTGCACCCGGCGTCGGAGCAGGCCCGAGCGAAAGCGCGCGTCAGGGCGCGGCCGACCCCCATCCTGCGGGCTGAGGCGTCCACCACGAGGTAGAGCCCGTTGCCGTGGGGCTTGGGATGGGCTGGATCCGCGCCGGGCCCGATGTAGTGGCTGTCGGTCTCGCCCTCGATCCACCCGAGGATCCTGCCGTCGGAGTCCTCCGCAACGAAGATCGCGTGCTCCTCCACGGGCCTGTCCATCTGGTAATTCGTCACGTCGAAGTAGGGTGCGTTCTCCTGCGCCAACTCGACGACCGCTTCGTAGTCCCAGTACCGAAGAGCGCGCACGTGGAACTCTGGTGCGGTCACTCCCGGCACTAGTTGACCTCCTCCATGGACCACCCGACGAACTCCGTAACCTCCTCGTCGGGCGTGGCCACCATCCCGAGCCAGTCCTCCAGGGCGTGACCAAGACTTTGGGGAATGCCTTCTGTGGCCTCCACGTGCACGGGATCACTGTCCTCCCAGAGGTGGTCGATGTGCCGCCATACCTCGCTTCGGTAGAGCTGACTGACCTCCTCTGGCCCCTCCTGGTCGCCGACGAGCAGGCTCTGCTTGGTTCTCAAGTCGACGGTGGCTCCTCCATCAACGGTGTCCACGATTCGTGTGCCTTCGGCTTCCAGGTCGGCCATGCGCTTCAGTGTTGCTTCGGCGTCCTTCTTCTGGGCCAAGAGGATCTTGCGGACGTGTGTCCTGGTGGGTTCGTCGTTCACGGCATCTCCACGCAAGGCAAGCCCACGGCCGCGAGCTTGGTCTGAAGGTTGATGTCACCGGTCGCCACATACAGAGCCGACCCGGGGTGGTCGGACTGGAGGCGGAGGGCCGACGCCACGAAGCGGTCATCTGGCACATCCAGGTCCAGCCAGGACGGCAGTCCTTCGGCGCGCGGTTCGATGTGCTCGAACACACAGGAGACCTGGCTGGCAACAGTGACCCCTTGTCGCACGTCTCCGTTGTTCCGTAGGCCCTTCAGGCGTCGGTCAGCGCGCTTGGCGGCGTCACGGAGGTCCTGGTTCCGTCCACCCCGCTTGTGGTCGTCCAGCTCGCGCAACACCACCGGCAGAAGGTGGACCTGGTAGCGCTTCCCGAGCGTCGTGGTGTGCACGGTGAGGTCGGGGTTGTCGATGAGCGTGTTGGTGTCGACGACCAGGCGAACGGCGTGCTCGTCCGCTGAGAGGAGCTCGGCGAGACCGCACAGCTTCTTGATCGTGGCATCGAGTTCGCCATGGGCTTGCGAGAGCGTCGACGGCACGGAGTAATCGTCCTCCGGCCGCATGAGCCAACCTTCAAGGTGCTCCATCCCGTTCTTGAGGATCTCGGATACCGAAGGAGTGGGGTGCGGATACAGGAGGGCGAAGCGCGGTCCCCAGTCTCTGATCTCGCGCAGCAGGGCCATGCGCTGCCCCTCCAATTCGGGTGAGCTCGGGCCCCATCCCCACTCGGCTGCCACCATGAAGACGGACGAGTCATGTAGCCAGCTCGGGTAGACGTTCTCGATGTTCGACTCGTCCAGCAGCTGCCTATACGACTCGTGGATCTCGGACAGCTCAAGAAGTAGTTGCTCAAGGTAGGTGGGCGGCCGCTCCTGCTTCGCCACTTTCCTCAGGCCTTCTTCAGCACGTTGGTGTTGACCCACTGCACGATCAGGATCGCCAGGTGCAGGGCAGCTTCGGCTTCATGCTGTTTCTGGGAACGCGAGTTGTGACCACCAGCGTGGCGGGACAGCTGATTCTTGTGCAGCAGTTCCACCATGCCAACGAAGCGTTCGATGTTCGCCTTCTGGTCACCCTGATCCCCGATGGCCAGTTCCCACTTGCCTGAGGGCACCTGACTTTTGATGTTGCCTAAAGCTTTGCCCAGCGTTCGGACCTTGTCATCAGGCGCTCCCAACGGGCTGAGGACATCCTCCACTGCCTTGACTGCTTCGCCGTAAGCCTTGTCAGGGTCGGGGTGGAGGCCGTAAGCATGCACCCAAGCTGAGCGCAGCAGCTTCTCGGTGTCTACGGGGGAGTCCTCAAGCGCCCTATCAAAGGCCTGCTGTGCCGAGGCATCCACTCGTCGAATGAGGCGATGTTCCTCTGGCTCGAATCGTAGGAAGGAGCCAGCATCATCCAGGTGGTCCATCAAAGCCCGGAACGTCGCAACACACTCTTCTACCTCATACACGTTGAGTGGCGATGGTTCCTCCCACAGGGGTGGAGTTGACAGATGGCGTCAACGACGTTCAGAAGGTCTGAGTCCTTCTGCGACGCGGCTGTCCTGATGTAATCGGATCCGCGGTCAAAGCTGCCAGGGACGATGCGAAGGTTCATCAAAACACGCTGCGCCAGAGGCTCATAGCGTTGGAGAGCTCGAAGAACCCACTCCTGGAGAGGCCTTTCCAGCCAGGGGGCACACCTGGATAAAGAGCGTCGTCCAGAGGGCGGTTCTCAAGTCGGTCGATCAAACGCTGGAAACGGCCACGAGGCGTGTCAATGCCACTCATGCAGCAAGGCTAGTGGCCAGGGGCGACATTCGCGCGCCCTCGCTGCAGGGGGCGTTCACCCGCTCCAGCAGATGCCAGACCAGCAGGCCTCCAGAGGCGATGGCCGTGCCGCGGTACGTGTGCCGCCCCTCGGGCAGCGGGCGAGCCAGGTGCAGGGCGTCACTGGCGTCGGTCTTGACGCGATCGCCGCTGGGGCGTTGGAGCTTGGAGGGTGCGGCGACCACGCAGTCGATGCTGGCGTCGTTCAAGGTACGAGCCAGCGTTTCGCGCCGAGTTCGATGGAGGCCCTGAAGTGTGCCGGGATCGCCTCCCGTCACCCAGTGATCGTCTGGAAGGCCGTGCGGTGGTTTGACCAGCTCTGATCTGCGCAGAGGCTTTGACCCTCGCGCGGAGGAGACTGGTTCAGGGGTGCTAGTCATGTCTGGTTCGGGTTAGGTGTACAAGCGGTGCGGGTGCCGCGGAGCCAGGGGAGCGAAGGCCGCAGAAGGACGGTGTCTTGTGCTGTCGCGGCGGGAGCACAGGAGCTGGTACTTGTCGTTGGAGCTGGAGCACGTTCCGGGCGCGAGGCGCCGGGTGTGTCGTGGCGGGTTCGCGTCCGGGGAGGCTGCTCGTGAAGGACTGCGCCAGGACCGGGAGCTGGACGGAGCTGGTGCGGATCCGTCGGTGGTGGGCTTTTACGCCAAGCAGGCCGTTCAGCCGCACTTGGCCAGCGTCCTCACCCGTGAGGACCACGTGTCCTTCACCTATGAGGAGGCGCTGCGGCGTAAGGCTAACGGCGGCCGAGGCGCCCGGATCTGCAAGCTGATCGGTGCTTCTCCGGACGCCGGGGGCCAGGAGGAGGGAAGGAGTACATGGTGTTCCTGCTCTCGGGACCACAGGATTCCGAGACCATGGTATTGGAGGCGCTGCGGGTCAACGACACTATGGCCGCCTTCGGGCGGCGTCATCGCGAAGGACACGGGAGAAGACTATATTACTGTCAAGGTGAAGTGGAATGCCAGAGGGGCAGAGGCGATCGAGGCAGAGTGACCGGTGAATGGTGGTTGCGGGCTGCCTTTCTTCAGGAATCAGTTTCCCACTTCTCAGAAAGCCGTGCAATGCCTAGAGTGTCGTTCGAAATCTGCTCCAATAGGCCTGTGGGACATTTTCCGGTCGACTTAAGAAAGTCAATGTATCCACCGATGAACTGGGCTTCAGTGAAGTCCGCATAAGTGTTTCCGAAGTGGGCGTGAGTGAATTTGACGTCGCTTCCATTGAAGTTGGCGCGGGTAAATTCCAAAGTTCCTCCTTTGAAGTTGGCGTTGGTGAAGTCGACTTCTCCACCAAGAAAGTGAGCGTGATCGAAGTTCACAAGTGCACCACTAAAGTCGGCTGCGGTGAAGTTCAGGAGTCCGCCATTAAAGTGTGCATTGGTGAAGTCCACGGTGTCAAAGTTGAAACTTGCTCGGGTGAAGTCCATTCGTCCACCGGTAAAGTGAATTCCGGTGAAGTCTACGGTATCCCCATTGAATCGGCTTTTCATGAATTTCAGGTGCCCGCCCGTGAATTGAGCGCCGGTGAATTGAATTCTGCCGCTGTTGAAAAGGGCGAAGGTGAAGTCCACGGTGCCCCCGGTGAAGTGGGCATCGGTGAAGTCTCCACCGTCGAAGACGGCTCCGGTGAAGTCGTAGTCCTTGCCGCGCCATCGGGTCTCCTCCCGTAGATGGTTCCCGATGATACGAAGGATGGTGTGCCGGACATCGCGCATGGAGTCGAACCGCTGGCTGAGTACGTGATACTTCTCCAGAACCCCTCTGATGCATCCTTGGGAGGTTCTTCCGGTTCCGGGGTGTAAGGCATGCGGATATAGGCGCACAGGACGTTGACGACGGTCTGCACCAGGTCCTCGCGGTACTCGGGAGCATCGTCTGCGAGGTTAGCCAGGGCATGAACCGCGCCCAATCGCACGGCGGGATGCTCGCTGCCGAGTTCTGTGTAGGCGTTGGTGAATCGCTCGTCAAACAGCTTGAGGTTCTCCCGCTCGACTGCGGCCTCCGCCCGCTTGTTCTCGGCTTCGGTGGTGACCTGCCGACGATAGTTGATGACCAGCAACGCTGTGGCACCCAGACCGGTAACGATGGCGAAGGCTCGGATGGAGATCGCGTTCAGGTGCCCGGCAGTGAATTCGGGCGGGGCCGTGGGGATCTGGGCACCCATGGCCCACCAGGCCCCGGTAATGATCAGCCCGATCGCCGCGCTCACCGCCAGGATCACCAATGTGATGAGGACGGGTAGGGGGAGCGGCTGCCTCTGGCCGTCGTCCATTGCTGTTTCGGGGCGATGGACGGCGCGCAGGCGCAGGAAGGCGAAGATGGTCAAGGTCAGCCCGACCGCTGTGCAGGCCACCAGGCCGAACCTGGGAAGATCCGTGATCCAGACGAGTAGCGGCCAGAGCAGGATCAGTCCCGCGACAAGGAAGATCACCGAGCCGAGTGCCAGGAGCGCGATCAAGGTTCGGGGCTGGGCCATCTGGATGCGGATCCAACGCCACCAGCGCTCGGCGGTCGTAGGTGCGCGGCGGCCCCACTCGACCAGGCGTGTGTGTGTGGCGGTGAGGTGTGCACGGGCTGAGGGCCGGAGAACGGGGCCGAAACCGGGATTGGGGGTGGAGCCGGGACTGGGATCCGGAGTGACGCTGGACTTTGGGGAGGGTGTGCCTGGAGGGCTGTCCATGGCGGCAGAGTAGCCAACCCCGACTTGTGATCGGGTTCGGCTGGGAACCTCCGGAGCCAGGAACTGTCTTGTACCGGGTGTGGTGGAGACTCCGAGGCGTGCCGGGATCGCCTCCCGGCACTCAGACGGGAGCGGAGATCCCGCATGGTCGGCGCCATCCTCTGGGGCTGTTCCCGGTGTCGGGAGGAGACTGCTGCTGGGCCCGTAGGCCCGTTAACTTGCGCGTATGGCGGGTTACTGGGGGCCGCGGGTGGCGGCGTGGCTGGGCGAGTTGCGGCGGACGCGGCCGGTGTTCCACTCCGAGGCGGACTTCCAGCACGCCCTGGCCTGGGGACGGCGCACCTGTTCGAACCCTCTTTGCGGGTCCGGCTGGAGGCCAAGACCCAGGTGGGACACCTGGATCTGCTCATCTCCCGCCCCGAGCAGCACCGCCACCTGTCCCTGGAGCTGAAATACCTCAAGGCCGCCTGGACCGGCACGGTGGCCGGCGAACACTTCGACCTCGCAGACCAAGGCACCCAGGACATCCGCGGCTACGACGTCGTCAAGGACATCGCCCGCGTGGATAAGCTGACCACCCACGCCCCGGGCTGGAGCGGAGGAGTGCTGGTGGTGTCCAACGACCCCGGCTACTGGAACCGCCCCGGCCACGGCCGGACCACCAACGCCGACGCCTTCCGTCTCTACGAGGGCACCCACCTTTCCGGGGTCCGGGCCTGGGGACCCGGCACCGGCCAGGGCACCATGCACAAACGCACCGAACCCATCCGGCTGCACGGAACCTACCGGTGCGCGTGGACGACCTACTCGCGTCTGGAAGGGCGCCGGGGCGACTTCCGGCTGCTGACCCTCCCGGTCCAGGACCAGTGACCCCCGGCGCTCTTCGACGCCATCACGAACACCGAAGCTGCGACTGGTTGCAGGTGGTCCGCGCTTTCACTCCTTCACCGAGCCTGCCGGACCGGGACCCTTCAGGGCTGGGAGGCTCCCGCGCTTTGGGAGGTGGATCCACCCCTCCTCGCGGGTGAACCAGGCCTCCTCACCCTCGAGCAGGACGGTCAGCCCCACCGCGACGGCCCAGGCGATCAGCGCGTCGAACGCGTGCTCACTGGCCTCGTAGGCATGCCAGACCTGCGCAGAGCACTCCAGCCTCGGCGCTGCGCCCAAGAGCACGGCCATGTCCCGGTTCTTGCCCAGTCCCCACATAATGCGCGAGGCCGCCGGATACACCTCCACCACCCGGCCGGTGACCCCGCTGCGGTTCACGGGCGTGCCCGCCGCGGCCAGGGCGTCGGCCAGATACGCCCGGCGTGCGGCGACAGCCCTCAACTTGTCGAAGGACACCGGCAGAGGACGAACCTCCGACGCCTGGTGCACACGCTGGTCGGTCAGACGCAGCCGCATGGCCTGGTACTGGGACCTGTGGTCGAGCCCGCGCCCGGGCCAGGGCTGCAGGTGGGCGCGGGCGTGCACGGCCCGGGTGAAGGTGATCGGCCAGCCGAAGGGGCAGTCGATCCCCGCTTTGTCCCCAGGGGTCAGGCCGGTCAGCAGGCGCAGGAGTTCGGTGTCGCTGCACCCCGGGTGCGGGTGTTTCGTGCCGGGTTTTTAGGTGGCATGTACCGGTTTCGGTGGAGCCGTGCAGCAGTCCCGTGCGACCAAGATTCGTGGGTGACTCTGTCGGCGCGTGCATGGGAGTATCGACTCGGCAGGTCAGCGTCTTCCGACCGGAGCGCGCGAGGAAAGCGGAGGTAGTAGTGATGAGTCTCGGCCCTGCGCATCACGGTTACTACTACCAAGACGTGCTCACGGGTATCGCGCTGGTCGATCTTCTGCTCGGCAATGCCGACGTCGTCACGGTTGATACCAAGGAGTTCGGCACAGACCGCTTTGACGACGTCAACATCACGCACCCAGACGGCAGGCGTCTACGGCTGCAAATCAAGCACACGACGCAGGACCGCGAACTCGCCCACGAGACGTTTTCTCAAGACGGCAGGAACCTCAAACTCGACCAACTACTGAACTCCTTGCTGACTGACCTCGGAACTCACCCCGACACGACCTACCGAATCGTCGTACGCGATACCCACCCGGACGTAGACCTCTCCGTAGCCCTCAAGATTGTTGACCCAGCTTCCCAACTCTCTGATCCGCTGCCCGGCATCGCTACGACCAAGTACCGGTTCGACCCAGACGCACTGCGCGCCAACCAGTCGTGGACTGGCCTTGTCAGTCACCTCGACGATGACGCGCTGCGTCTCGCGTGCGAACACCTCGTCATCGACACGAACGCCCCGGCATCCACGATCGACTTCGCCTCTCCTGGGCCAGCAGAGCGCGCCCTGATGGTGCGGGTCAAGGATGAGCTCGGGGTGGGAAGCCCACCCAACACCGGCGTGACACCCGAAGCAGCAGCAGCCGCGCTTGTCCTCTCCGGCACCTTCGCACGAGTTAAGGAGACTGGCGTGGTTCGGCGCGAACTCATCGAACCGCGCCTCGGCCTACGCGTCGATTTCGGGGCTGTTGCTGAAGGACACCCGGTCGAACCTGAACTCTCCGTCGTGCGGGACGGCGCAATAGCGCAGCTCAGTGACCAAATCGACACGGCCGCGCCGATCGGCGGCCGGATCGTGGTCATGGGCGAGCCGGGCGCTGGCAAGTCATGGCTCAGCGAGCAGCTTGCCGACAAGTACAGGACCGCTGACTGGGTTGTGGCTCGCCACCACTGCTGGCTCGGCTCAGACGACACCAACCGACGGCAACGGGTTCTTTCCGACGTCGTCATCGGGAGCCTGCTCGATCAGCTCGGCCGCATCGTTCCAGCTTCAACTAAGGGCCTCCGGCCGCGATACGCCGCGAGCATCGAGTCACTCGGGGAGGCCATTGCCACATGCCGCGAGCTTGAACCCGAGCGAAACATCCTCCTCATCATCGACGGCCTCGACCATGTCGACCGAGTCGTCGGCCTCAGCACCAGTCAAGTCAAGGACCCATCCCAAGTCCTGGTCGAAGAGCTCGCTTCGGTGCTCCTGCCTCCGGGCGTCTGCATGGTCATCGCCAGTCAACCCGGAAGCCACCTCGACCCCGCATCTCCTGCGTCGGAGCCCTTCCAGGTGCCACCCATGATCTGGGACGAAGTCCACTCTCTCGCCGACAGGCACGGCCTACTCAGTTCACTTGACGGCGCCGCTCCAATCGACACGAACGATGCGAATACCATCGTCACCCTCATCCACGAGCGCTCAAATGGGAACGCCCTTTACGCGACTTACCTATGCCGCCTCGCGATCGGCACGTCGCCACTCGGCGACGACGATCCGCCCCTGACCGTGAATGAACTTATTCATCGCCTTGAACAGGTTCCCGATAGCGCAAGCTCCGTCGAGGAGTACTACGACTACCTGCTGGGTGCTATGACCCAGGCGCAGTTGTTCGCTGCGCAAACGCTCGCGTTGTGCGACTTCGCCCTCACCCCGGACGAACTAGCTGAAGTTCTCTCGGCACCGACGAAGGCGCTCGTCCTGACCGCACTGAAGACCCTCACGCCTATCCTCATTACCCAACCGGGCATCGGCGGACTCCGTCTCCACCACGAAAGCTTTGCAAGGCGAATCCTGCGGGACATAGACGCCGAGTCTGCGGAGGCCGGCCGCCAAGGGATCGCCAACTGGCTCGAATCACGCGGCTTCTTCTCTGACTCGCGCGCCTTCCGGCACCTCCCCGACCTGCTCGCCTCCCTGGGACAGTACGACCAGTTAAAGCAGCTCGTCGCCCACGACTTCGTCTCGAACGGGATCCGTAACCTCCACTCTCCTGCAGCAGTCCAGAGTGCCCTGTCGGTCGTGTGCCGGGAAGCGGAGGCTCGGCTTGATTGGCGGACCCTCGTCACCTGCCTTGAACTCCGCAAGGCCATCGACACCTATGAGAACGAAGCTCTTGAAGGGCCCCTCATCGACTACGCCGACGTCCTCGTCGAACTCGTCGGCGGCGAGCGTGTAGCCGAAAGACTTCTCTACGACGGTCGCGCCACATTCCCCGCACGCTGGGGCATCCGCATCAGTGACGCAGTCGATCGTGGAGGCAACGCCGCGCCTTGGAAGGCGTACATAGACGCGTTTGAGACACAACGCAAGACCGACAACACCCACTACACCTCAGACGACGACAGAGTCCTTCATGTTGCCCTCCAACGAGGTTCGCTTCGCCTGCGCGAACAACGAGGCGATCTCGACCCGACGATCATCCCCAAGGTCGCAGCACACCTCGACGGGGACCTCCCAGCTCCACTCAGCGACCTCGTCGAGGTGTTTGCCGCCGTCCTGCCCATCGAATACATGCCGCAGATCGCGGACGCAATGACCGACCCGTCCAGAGCCGCCGCAGCGCACCTGACCCTCGCGGACCTCGCATACGACGGAGTGCTTGGCCTCCCGGAACCAGACGAACTGGCACGAAAAGCCTGGGAACTGAACCCGACGACCGACATCGTCGGGTTCCTCCGCCACGGCATCACACCTGAAGAGATTTGTGCCAGCAACGGCATCACTGACCTCGGAGCCGATCTCAACGCGGCCACGGATCTCGTCGTCCGGGAGACCTATACCGACGAACCCGCCGTACGAAGGTGGCTCTCGCTCATCAGACTGGCTCGAGCCGCAGACCCAACCCTGCCGTTGAGCATCGTTGGCAAGCTATCCGGCCCCGGGTTCTACCGAGCATGGCTACGGTACGCAGTCGCCACCCTCGGTATCGCCGACGATGTCCGCAGCGCCACAACCACACCCTTGGACGCCTCAACTGCCGTCCTCGTCGCCCTCGCAGATCTTCGAGCCGAAGCAACACCGTTCACTGGCAAGCCGCGTGCGACCGACCTGTACTTCATTCACGGGCACATTCACCAGATCCTAGAAGACTCGCTCTGCGTCATCCAACCTGCAGACCTCGCAACGGCCGTCGACCACCTCCTCGAAATCGGATTCGGAACCACCACCTCAACCAACTTCGGTCTCGCCGAAAACGGCCCTCTCACGACCAACGACCTCATCGCCGTCCTCTCCCGAATCGCCCCAGATGTCGGCGTCGAATCTATCCACGCCGCCCTTGTCAGCATCCGCGAACGTCGCATCGACTACAGCAGCCTCTACAGTGCACAAGCAGAGTTCGAACTCGAAATAGCCCGGATCTGCCTCGCGGCTGGAGCATTCGACGAAGCTAGGGAGTGCTGGGACCGAGCCGCAGACCTACTCGCGTGTTACGGCAGCCATAAGGACCCGACGCTAGCCGAAGTCGTAGACAGCATCACCGACATCTACGACGTCACGGAAGCACGCGAACGTCTCGCAAAGCTCGTCCCACTCGTCTACCTCGTCTACCAGCACACCGACGGCCGCGACACCTCCCACTATCAAGCCAAATGGTGGGAAATCGCCGCAACTATCGACCCGGCAGCCGCAGCACAAGGCGGTGCCGACCTGTACCTCAAGACCATCGGATTCGAGGACCATCGGGCCGAGACAGCCCAGACCCACCTCCTTCAAGGACACACCTCGACAGCTGACCCCGCCGTGCTAGCCGCGCTCCGGCTCTCCATCGGCCCAGCCTGGCGCTCTCCCGAAACCGACGTCGAAGTCCTTACACGCCTCGCAGCCGAACGCGGCACCAGCCAAACCGTAGACACGATGCTCGAAGTCCTCGCCAACACAGTCGCAGCGACCTACGACAACCAACCCATGCAATACACCAGCGACCAGTCCAAGACAGTCGTCGATGCCGTACTAATCGACGCTGCCATCAACCTCGGCGGCCCAGAGTTCACGCCACGCCAAGCACGACCCGACAACGAGACCTACAACCGCACCAACGACACCAACATCGATCGCCAGGCCGTGATCAAACGGCTCATCTCCACCCAGCGACCCGAAGCACCCGCAGGACGAGCCGGAGCCATCGTCATCGCCCAAGCACTCAACAATCGGCGCTACAACGAAGACCCGACCTCCGCGTGGGACACCGACACAGCAACAACGCTCATTGGGTACCGGATCCTTGAACTCTCACTGGCCGAAGGCGCCATCGCCGGAGTCACCCTCATAGACGACGTCGCACGCGAGATCTCAACCTTCTCCGGGAACGACATCTTCGCCGACCTCGGCCAAGGCCTCGCTGAGCACGCTGCCCAACCAGGGGCTCCCGCCGACCTCAAGACCGTCGCCAGCTACTGCCTTGCCACTGCCTACCAACGCATCCGTGGACGCGGAGGCTGGCTACAGTTCGCTGGTCGAGAACGCCAACAACTCTGGGTCCAAGCGCACGACCTCGACCCCGACATCGCCGAACGAGTACTCGCGGCTGCCGTCACCAACCGAGTGAACGCCGCCTCTTTCGGCTCCTACGGAAGCACCCAAGGACTCATCGCCGCGTTCGCCGCACGCCCGGCAAACACCCCCGGTGGAACCCCAACTGACTGCTGGGACGCTGCGTACGACATCATCAGCAGCCGCCTCCCGGGAACCCCGCACGTCGGCGACCACACCTACCAGCCAACGCGGGCCCCTGGCTCTGGCGGTGACCTCGACATTGCACTCGCAACGCTCGCGCTGTCCGCCGTTGCCCAACCAATGCGGCAACAGATCAGGGTCAGTCTCGTCGCCGCCAGCTTCCTCCTGACCCTCCGACCCACGATCGGGCAAGCAGCAGTCGCCTACCTGCTGCGCGGCCACCTCGACGCCGGGCGGATCACCTGGCTCCTCGAAACCATTCGCACCAACATTCCTGCTGGTGACCTTGAAGAAGGAATGGCCCGCGAGCTGACTCGCCTCGCCGAAAGCGACTTGCTCTCCGTGCGCCACCTCGCTGGTCAGCTCCTCTCCGAACACGGCTGCCCCGTCCCCAATCCGCCAGCGACCGAACCGGCACCCGAAGTCACTGCCGCATTTCATGCCGCATTCGGAGTTGACTCTGAGGAGGACAAGTGACGGGTGACCAACGCCAAGCCGAGGGTCTTGTCGAGTTCTTCCTCGACGACCGCCTCCGCGGCGCGCAAGAGCCCCCAGGCGTCCGAGACGCCGCGGCCAACAAGATCGCCCCGCAACTCAAAGTCGTCCAGGACCGCTGCGGCGAACAAATCAGCCAGCTGCGCTCGCCATCATCAAAACGCATCCCCGACGCGTACTTTCACGACGAAGAAGTGCTTGAGAACGCACTGCAAGAAGCCGTAGCCGGCATCCGAACCGCCCATGCTGCCGCAGGCTGGATTGCCCCCGACGCCCGTGCGCAGGAAGCCACCTACGCATCCACCTTAGCGCCGTCGGCACGCTGGGCAACTCTCGCCGAAGCCTCTCGAGTACCTCGTCCGACAACACGACACCGCACCCTCAGCTCAACTCTCGCCCCCATCGCATGGCACGAGAACGGCACAGGCTGGCCACCCCAAGCCGCAATCGACCTCGCCAACACGCGACAACTGGCTGGCTCGGACCCTGTCCGAGTCGCCGAACGCCCCTACATCAACTGGGTCCAACTCGGCCTGTTCGAGCACCAACGAACCTTCGCCACCCGATTCCCCGACGAGCCAGGGCGCCAACTCATCATCACCACCGGCGTCGAAGTCATCGACAGACCAGCGCCACCCGACAGCCTCCCGCTTGGCCAGCACCCTCCGCACCTCTGGCTCGCTCGATATAACCGTCTCGTCCCAACCCTCACGGACGAAGCCGTCAGAACCGTCCTGAACGACTTCCAAGGACCACTGACAGCCATGGTTAGCTACGAGGGCGAGATGGGAGCACCCGGACGACATCGCGGCGCAGGACTCCACCCCGCCGTTCTGTCGCCCCGCATCGAAGTCGCCGCCTACCTCGGCCTTAGGCCAGAACAACCTGCTATCCGTCACCACCTCATCGATGACCAAGGCCCGGCCGTCGTCGGCCGCCTATGGCACGGCTTCCTCGTCCACGACGGGAACTACACCCCCTCGAACCCGCTATCCACGGCACAGACCTCATCATCCGCCCCGACCTATATGACCGTCTCGTTCACCTCCTCGGAAGCCACCGTCTCCACACCGGCGTCGCCGTCAGTCACTCCGAAGGTGCCGAACATGACCTAGGCGACTGATCTGACCGAGGCGAAGGCGCCTTGCTCTGGACATACACGAGCCGTGACTTGGCGCTTTGATCGTTATGAAGCAGCAGATGTAGTCGGACATGGCCGCGACGAGCTCGTGGTGCTGTTCGGCGAAGGGTTGAGCATCGCTGATCTGAGCCGGAGGTTCGGCGTCGACACCAGGACGACCACAGCGCACCTCGTCTGTCGTTCGGTGCCGCTGCGTCAGCGGAGTCTCGCGGCGGCAGTCATTCCCGAGGCTGCACGGCTCTACGAAACCGGGTTGACGCTCGCAGAGGTGGGTCAACGGTTTAAGGTCAGCCAGCAGGCGACACGAACAGCGGTAGCCGCGCACGATGTCGAGACTCGACCTCGCAGGCGGTATGCCCGCGACTGCGAGAGGATGAGACGTGGAGCGATCAGTCGACTTCTTCCGCAGCCGCCACATGCTGTGCGGGCAATGCGGTCACCGATGGGTGGTCG
Source organism: Nocardiopsis eucommiae (assembly GCA_018388625.1). Classification (GTDB taxonomy): domain Bacteria; phylum Actinomycetota; class Actinomycetes; order Streptosporangiales; family Streptosporangiaceae; genus Nocardiopsis; species Nocardiopsis eucommiae. The sequence continues at coordinate 2,485,786 of CP074402.1, forward strand.
ATCTTGATTGGATCGATCGGTGGAAACAAGCTCTCGAAGGTTGCCCCGGCTGCGGCGTGGACTGCAAGGGCGAGACTGCGCCGCGCGTGACTATCGATCCGGACGACTCTGCCTTGGTCGACGAAGACGTCGCGCAGCTTGTCTGGTATCACACCAGCACGCAGCCGGATTGGCCGACGCATGATTTCGACCCGGCCGCGGAACTGGCCGAGGTGACCCGGCTGAGGATGGGTGGAGATGAAGCCGTCACCCGCTGGGGAGAACGACAAAGAGCCAAGGCACTCCATGTCGGCACCTATGAAGCGGCCATCCACAACATGCTGCGGCGAATCGACGATCAAGCTGATTACGGCAGTCAGTTCTACCTCTACCGTGTCCGCCTCGTCCCTACCGTCACGGTGCGGGAAGGCTGGCTGATCGACCCGAACGACTTCGTCGGTGATGTTGTGCTGGACGAGGTCTGCCCACTCGGAATCGACGTCGCTCGTTATCTCAACTATCACGAGGACCCGGGCGCGCTTTCGCTCGCGCTCGGCCGGAACGCAATTGCCTCCACGCAGCAGATCGCCATCCCGCCGCTTTCAGGTGATGACTTCGGTTGGCTCGCGACTGCCATTGGCGAACTCAAGACCACCCCTGTGGCATCGCCGCCTCCTACCGGGTCTCGTCCGAGGGGGAGACACAGCGCAATGTCCCCACGACGGCAGAAAGCGGGCGAACTGATCCTCCCACTCATACAACGACTGCCCGTGAACCTCCAGCGGCAGTATCAAGCTGCAGTCGCCTTCGATGACAACCAGGAGCCCGAGGAGTGGGCCCGACATGTCGTGGGTCTCACAGGCCTGTTCCTTGCGCCCGAGCTAGTCCTGGCTGAACTTGACCGAGACACCGTCCGAACCATCTGAGCGACGCCCTGGGTGGCGTCAGGTTCTGCCAGCGTGCTCGGTGATGTGTCCGCCTGTGCGATCTGATTCGTGCCGGCAGGCGTCCCGCTGTTCCTCGTGCGCCTCCCGGTTCGGCTGGGCGGTGCGCTTGTAGATCGCGGCACCCGTCAGGCCAGGCTTGCGTCCGCGTAGTGATCCGCGTTGATCGCCGCGTACGCCCACCCCTCGCGGCACGGGGGCGTCTTCATCGACCCCGCGTCCGTCTCCAGGTTCGCGAGGGCTCTCGCAAAGCCTGTTCGCGCTTTCGCGGTCACGACTATCTGACCGACGAGTTCTACAACGCGGCCAGGGTGCTTTTCGCCTACGTGCAGCTCGGCGACGACGGCGCCGAGCACCTGGTGGGGTTCTTCAGCCTGTTCCCGGTTGCGGGCCACCGGGGTTGGTGGCGCGGCCACCGCACGGTGGTGCTCCCCGACTACCAGGGGCTCGGGATTGGCAACGCCATGATCGAGGCCACCGCCGAACAGCTTTGGCGTCGGGAGCAGAAGCGGTTCCGGGCCACCACGTTGGCGCGGAGTCTGATCGCTCACCGGCGCCGCCACCCTCAGGCGTGGTGGCTCACCATGGCGCCGAAGATGCAGGCCGCCGTGGGCAAGACGTCGACCATCAAGGGCATGGCCTCCAGTGTCAGCAGCCTCATGACCACGTGGGTGTACGTGCCCGACGAGCTGAGGCGCCACCCCTCCACATCAGCCAAACCCGGGGAGCGCCGCTGAGAGCGCTGCTGTCGGGAGCACCCCACCGCGCGCACGATCGCATCAGGGGAACCCAGATCGCCCGTAACGCTGGGCCTCATCGGTCTCCCGTCCGAAGATGGGTGAAACCGAGCAAGCCCGAAATCCGATGGAGGATCGTGCCTGGGAGCGGAACAATGCCTGCATGACTGTCGACATTGACGACCTCAACAAGAAAGCTCACCGTGGGCTGGACGCTTTAACCGAACTGCTAGCCAGTGACGTTGCGAGCTACGTGCCTGCTCTGGAGGACCGCCGCCCCTTCCTTCTCGGCTGGGGGTTTGTGGCCGCTCTCCACCGGCAGGCATGTGCTGTGGTTTTTCTGCACCGCGAAGGGTTCAGCCATGAGGCGGCCCCTAACCGGCGGTTGGTCATCGAATACGTGGCCCGATTGCAGTGGCTTGCTCGCGACGGCGAAGTTGCCGTGGACTCCATGAACAAGGCCTTCCAGTCCGTGCATGCAAGGCTCCGTGAGGCGGCGGACGCGGACGGACTCCAGTACGACGAGGACGCCGCTAACGCGGTGCGGGACGCCGATCTCCCAAGCAACTTGGCTGACCAGTACAATCATGTGGGGAATTTCTTGAGGTATCTGGGAGGAAGCCTTCACCATGCATGGCTCGGTGAAACCCAACTTTCGCATGCCACACTCACGGCTGCACAATCTTTCTACCGAGAATATGATGAAGGTCTGAAACTGCTCGGTTTTCCTGACTACGGCCTCGATGGAGACCCCACCGCAGCCTCACCGTTCATTGCGTTCACATGCCTGTACCTCGGTATGGAAGCCTTTGGGAAACTGATGGTCGGCTCTCCTTGGACAGCCGAGCTGGATCGCATCGGTGCTGAGGCTGGCCTTTCCGATACAGCCTGACCGGTAGCTGCACTGAGCCTTTTTCGTGTGCCACGACCAAGGAGGTTGTTGATGTAGACGACTGACTTGTTGCTGTGCAGCTGATGGAGGTAGGCCCTCCGGAGCCGCCCTGCGGGGGAGGCTCCAAACCACCGTGTGCTGCGGAAGCGGTGACGCGACCGTGGTGAGCGACACGGCAAAAGGCGGCCGTGAGCCGTCAGGTGGAGATCATCGAGACGTTGCGCTGCCCCGGCGAAGACCGGGGTGCCCTGGACGAAGCGTCGTTAATCATGAGGTGGTGTCGAAACCGGGACGTGGAAAAACTCCCGGGACGAGCCTGGCGGGAGCCCGTCTACTGGCCAGGCGGCATCCGGCGTGTAGGGGTGTGAACACGGTCTGCTGCGGCTGTACGGAACGTGGGAAGACCTTGCTCTCCGGTAGGAGGGGCAGACTGGCAGACCTGCTCGTAGTAGCGGTGAAACCTGTTTCGTACCTGGTCTGTTGGAGACTGCGGCGTCTGCTGGGATTGCCTCCCGTCACTCACCACCGTGCGATTGGAACGGGTCTACAAACGCAACAGCTCCCGGCGGACCGAGAGCTGGAATGCGTGACCTGCGAAGGTCAGCTTCTGAGCTGGGTGAGGAACCCCTGCCACTCCCCTGAGGGGAAGGCCAGCTCGGCCTGGTCCCGGTGTTGGGTGTCGCGGACATCGGCCCCGACCTCATGCTCACGAACCTCAACGCACTCGTTGGTACCGCCGCTGTAGCTGCTCTTGTGCCAGTCACTCATCGTCGATCATCCTCATCTCGTCGCGAATGGCCTGCAGCGTTTCCACCGGATCGCGGGCCGTCCCCTGTAGCGCAGTGAACACCATACGGCTTCTGGCCACATCGGCTGACCCCGAGATGATCCGTCCCTCTTCCGCCGACTCCATGTACACCACGTCCGGCTCGTCCGCAGTGGTGATGATCCGGCGCGGCCCCGAGGTTCCCGCGTGCCGGGGTGCGCGCAGCGGGATCATCTGCACCGTCACCCGCTCCCGCTCGATCTGTTCCACCAGGTAGGCCAACTGGTCTCGTTGAAGCTCAGCCGATCCGTACCGGCGCATGAGCACGCTCTGGTCGATGATCAGCCAGATCATGGGGGTCTTCGCCGCCGCCATGCGCTGGGCGCGGTCGTGGCGTTCCTTGGCCCGAGCCACGACCTCCTCCTGAGAGAGCCAAGGCGCACCGTGGCGAATCAGCGCGTAGGAGTACTCCCGGGTCTGGAGGTAGACCGGGAACACCAAGGGTTGGTACTCGAAGAGCGCGTCGGCGCCGTGGGTGCGTTTGGTGATCTCGTGCAGCCAGACCTGCCGTCCGGACCCGGTCAGTTCCTCCCACAGGTTCTCCAGTTGGCCGTCGGTCTCCAGGACCTCATCGAGCACCTTCCTGAGCCAGGGGCGGGGAGTGTCCGGCCGTTCTCCAGGTCAGACAGGTGGGAGTTGCTGATCGCCGAGCCCTGTTGGCTCACCCTGCGGGCCAACGCCTCTTGGGTGAGCTCGGCCTCCACACGGAGGCGGCGTAGCTCGCGGCCGAACGCCTTGAGGGTGCGTTCATCGGTGTACATGGGCCCATGTGAACACAGCGGGACACCTGTCGTGGCCGATTCCACGAAATTCCATGGCCTCCTGGAAGATTCGGGAACTCTCCGTGTGCCCTTTCGGTCAGACCGTCACCGGTCGCATCCTCCTCACACAGCCCGAACCACCTCACGGTCTCGGCCGCCCAGGACATCTCAGAGGAGGAATCGCGTGAGCACCGAACTCGAACACACCCCGCTTCCTCGCGTGATCACGACCGACCCCGACACCCACACCATCGAGCTCGGCCACCAGAGGGAGCACCTTGCCGTAGCCACCCGCTGGTTGTCGGACGTCTGCGCACTCACCGCCACCCACTCCCGCCCGCTCCAGGACGGCCTGGAGTTGCTCCACGACAACGCGCTGCGCCACACCGCATCCGGCCTGCCCGGGGGAACCGTGCACATCACGTTGACCCGTCTGCCGTTCGCTCACCGCTTGGCCGTCACCGACAACGGTCCGCCCCCGGCGCCCCGCTTGGCCGTCACCGACAACGGTCCGCCCCCGGCGCCCCGCTGACCTTCCCCGTAGTGAGCAACGCCCCGGGCCGCAGGGGAGGCCTGCACCGGCTCACCGAGACGTCCCTGTTCTGGGAATGGGAAGGCAACGCCGGAGGCCCTCTCACCGTCTGGGCGGTGTTCGACCAGCCCACCACCCACCGTCGCTGAGGGGGAGCCCCGTCATGCACGAAAGCCGAACTAACCCCGGCAGCGCCCCCGCGCCCGACCCCGTCCTCACCGCAGGCGAAGTCGCCCGGATCTTCCGCGTCGCACCCCAGACCGTCTCCCGCTGGGCCATACACGGGCACCTCACGTCCTTCAGCACCCCGGGCGGACACCGCCGGTTCCTCAAGGCCCAGGTCGACGCCCTCCTACACGCCAACACCTCCACACCCGCAGACCACCGATGACGAAAGCGATGCCTGTGCCCGGCTCCCTGCTCTACCTGCTCAACGTCTCCAACGCCTCCCAGCTCAGCGCCGACTCCGGCTGGATCTACGCCGACATCCTCACCAGCGCCCTGACCGACGCCGGACAGAACATCACCCTCGTGTGCCCCCTGCCGGTCACCGACCCCCGCGTCCGCCACATGGTGCCCCCACCGGCCGCGACCAGTAAGTACCAGGTGCGCATCACCCACGATGTCGGCTACCTGGCCCAGCTCCTGCGCGCCACCCGCCCCGACACCATCGTCGTCAACCAGATCGAGGCGGCCCCCGCGCTACGCGCCGCGATGCTCGACGCTGCCTGTACGGCCCAGGTCGTCGGCTACTGCCACTACCTGCCCTTCTCCCTGGACGAACACGGCCACCTGGTCAAGGACCCCGCCTTCAGCGACAGGGGCCTCGAACTCCCCGTCCGCCTGGCCTTCGCCAGCGGTCTGGCCGCCTGCGATCGGATCCTCGTCCACTCCCGCACCGCCCACGACTGGGTGTCCGCTTTCTGTGACACCTACCGCCTCGACGCCGAGGACCGGATCCGCGTCGTACCCCCGCCCCGCGACCCCCGCCTCGCCCGCTCGAACGCACCCCTCCCCGAGGACCCGACAGGGCTGTACAACCACCGGCTCTACCGCCACTACGGCACCAGCCAGTTCATCGACCTGGCTCAGAAGGTCACCGCGAACGGGATGCTGCTGCGAGTCATGGACCTGTTCGGCCGCCGAGACCCCAGTCGTATCGCCCTGGACCCCAGCCCCGAACACGCCCTCACCCGGCTCGGAGCCACCCCCGGTGTCACCGTCAGCACCGACGGCGGCGACCGCGATCGCTACCGGACCTTCCTCGCCGACACAGCGGTCGGCTTCGCGCCCTTCCGCCCCGGCTGCACCTGGTCGATGTCGGTCATCGACCTCCACGCCATGGGCGTGCCCGTCGTCGCACCCCGCATGTCGTGGATGGCCGAGGCCGTCCATGAAGACCTGCTCTTCGACCCCGACGACCTCGACGGAGCCGTGAAGATCGTGGACCGCCTGGTCAACGACCACCCCTTTTGGCTGGCACACAGCCAGCAAGCCCACGATTCCACCCTCCACCTCACACCCGACCAGGTAGCCGCCGACTACCTGGAGGCGATCCAGTGAACCCGCGCCCCGACACGGTGATGCTCTCCTTCGACGAACCCCTCGCCAACGACCTGCACACCCGCCTCGAACGGGTCCTGGACCACCCGGTCAAGCGCCTGCACGGCGTGGTCGGCATGCGCCGCGCCTACCGGCTCGCCGCCGAACTCGTCGACACCGACACCTTTCTGCTCGCCGACGGTGACTTCCGCATCCACACCACCTTCACCCTCGACCCCGAACCACTGGCCGAGGACGTGGCCATGCGGGTATGGAAGGCCACCAACCCCGTCACCGGCCGCGCCTACGGCTACGGCGGCATGAAGCTCCTCCGTCGCGACGCCCTACGCGACCTGGGCGAGGCCGTCGACGTCCTCGCCGCCCTCCCCGGGCGCGTGGAGTTCCACGAACAGGTGGCGGGCACCACCCGCTTCGACCAGAGCCCCTACCACGCCTGGAAAGCCGCCTTCCGTGAGGTCGCGATGCTCACCCGCGGCTGCGAGTACGGAGCCAACACCGACACCACACGCGAGCAGATCCGCGCCTGGACCAGCCCGGCCGGAGGACGATTCACCCCGTGGGTACAGCAAGGCGCGGCCGACGGCACAGCCTTCGCCCAGGCCACACCTCAGGGCGCCCCGGCCTGGCAACGCTTGAACGACCCGGTGTGGTTGCGCGCCCAGTTCGACGCCGTCTGCGCCCAGGAGCGGTCGTGAGGCGGGCGGTGGTGCTGGTCGAACCGGCCACCGAACACGCGGGGCACTGGCAGGACGCTCTCACCCGCCTGGCTCAGGCCGCTGCCGCCGAAGGCCGCCAGGTCATGGTGATCACCCTCAACGGAACACCCGACCATGTCCATCGCGAGCTCCAGGACCACGGGGCGCACGTGGCCACCAACCCGGAAGGATCCAAAGCCCGGTTCCTCTTCGCTCTCGCACAGGGCGTGTTCTGGACCGCAAGGACGGCACGGCGTCTGCTGCCGCACCGGCGGCTCCCGCACCAGATCACCCTCATCGCCCGGTGCCTGCTCGAATCCGCCTCGCTGCGCACCGCACGCCACCTGCTGGGCCGTGCGCCAGAGATCGCCGTGATCCTCACCGCCAGCGAAGCCCTCCACGGCCTGACCCAAGCGCTGTCCGGGACTTCGCACCTGCGGGTCGTCCACGAGGTCAACACCACCGAGGACCGCCTTGTGCGAGGACTCGGACGCATAGCCTCGCCCCGGCGGGTCGCGGTCATATGCCCTACCCGTTCAGTGGAGGAGGAGATCCGTGACCGGTTCCCCGGACTCGTCACCGCCGTTCACCCCTTCGCCATCGCCATCCCTTCCGAGCGAATGGCTTCCGGTGAACGAGCCCAGGCGCGCCACGCTCTCGGCCTGCCCGAGGAGGAACCGGTTCTGTGCCTGGTAGGCGGGTGGTGGCCGCACAAGGACATGGACACCGTGACCACCGCGCTGGAACACCTCGCCGTGCCGCTCCACATCATCGTCGCGGGCAACCCCACCGACCCCGGCCTGCTGGATCGGATCGCCAGATCACCCGGGATCACCCTTCACGCGCTGCCCGGACCGCTGACCCCAGCCAGCATCCGGCAGGTCTACGCCGCCAGCAGCTTCACCGCCGTCATACGGCACCCGGGAGTGTGCAAGGAGTCCGGGTTGGTCGCGGACTGCGCCCGGTTCGGCGTACCCCTGCTGCTCTCCGACCACGACCCCGCCCTGACCCAACGAGTCACCTCCTGGGCCACCGTCGTCCCGCCCCACGACCCCGCCGCGCTTGCCCGCGCCATCGACCAAGCCGTGAAACACCCACCACCGAAACCGCCACCGACCGCCGCAGAAGACCTCGGGCTGTGCACACCGGCCCAGATGCTCACGTTCTTCCGCACCCTGACCACACAGGAGCCACGGCCATGCCATCGCCGCTGATCGCTGTCATCGGCCCCGTCGAGACACCTCTGATGCACGCCTGGGTCGAGCACTACCGCACACTCGGAGTCCGCGAATTCCACCTCGCGCTCCACCTGCCTGAACACGCCCCACGTGGGACCGAGCAGCGCCTCCGCGCAACGCTCGCCCACCTGGGTATCACCCCAGCACTGGTCGAGCACGGCCCCTGGAATGAGAGCACCAACACCACCTTGCGCGACCACCTCCGCGCCAACGCCGGCACCGGATGGCAGCTGATCGCCGACAGCGACGAGTTCCACACCTTCCCCACTGGCCTGGAGGAGGTCACACGGGCAGCGGAAACCGCAGGGCACACGGTGGTGCGCGGGCTGATGCTTGACCGTGTCACCGTCAACGGTCACCTGACCGAATGGTGTTCACCCGCACAGGAAGCCGCAGAAGAAGGAACCCGGGAGCGACTGGACGCCGCCTACCCCCTGGGCGGGTGGATCACCCACCGTCTACTGCTGGCCGATCCGCGCAAGATCGTTCTCGCCCGCTCCGAAGTCCCCATCTCCTCGGGCAACCACCGAGCCCCTGGACACCACCCCGCTCGCGGGCCGGTCGCGGTGGTCCACCACTTCAAATGGCGGAGCGGGATCGAAACCGACCTGCGACACAGGATCGCCCGCTTCGCCTCCGGAACCTGGACCGAGACCACCCCAGCCGTCCGCCACGAAGCCGCCCGCTTCCTCAACCACCTGGCCCGGAACGACGGACGCGTCGACACCACCGACCCCACCCTGGCCTTCCGACCAGTCACCCTCCACCAACACCCGCTCACCTGGCAGGACGAAGCCCACCAGATCCTCACCCGGTGGAGGCCGACCCACGCGGAAACGAGCCCGGAGCGATGACCTCCTCGCCCTCACCCTCCGGCGGGTCGAACCGGGCCACGAAGTCCGCCAACGCCTCCGGGGTCACCGTCAACGCGTTGGCGTCCTCACGCCGATTGCGCTCAGTCAGGCGGCGCAGCAGCTCCTCCTGCTCCACCGGGAAGTACAGCAACCGCCACCTGGCCCCTGCGGACTCCACCAGCTTCTTCCACTTGGCCCGCTCTGCGCACCGCCACAGACCGTGGTCCACCACCACGTCACGGCCCTCAGCTACCAGCGCGGCCAGACGCTCACGCGTCCACGCCACGACCGGGGCCTGACGCTCGAAGTACTCCCACTCCGGATAGTCCACCCCGTACCGGCCGTGCCGACGGTGGACCTCCTCATCCACCGACAACCGCACCGCGCCCCGCGGTTCCAGCACCGTGCGCGCATAGGTGGTCTTACCCGAACCGGTCAACCCGACCAGCAGGAACACCACGGGAACCCGTTCCACACGTTCTCCTTCTCGGAGCAGCCGATGAAATCCTTCACACGAGCAACCCTACGAACAGCGATCCAACGCGCACCCGCATTCGTGCCCAAACGCGCCATCCGCTGGTTGGACAACGACCTCCTGCACAACCCCGTCACCACTGCTGCCCCGGCGTGGTTCGGCGGCCGGTTCCCGGTGACCACCAGCGACATCATCCAGCGCTACCTCTACACCTTCGGCACTTGGGAACCCCACCTGAGCGCGTGGATCACCCGCCGCCTCACCACCGGGGACACCTTTGTGGACGTGGGCGCGAACATCGGCTACTACACGATGCTCGCCTCCCACCTCGTCGGCCCCACAGGGCACGTCGCGGCGGTCGAACCCGTTCCGTGCTTCCACCACCACCTACAGGCGACACTCCTGCTCAACGGGGCACGCAACGTCCGCACGATCGAGAAGGCCGTCGCAATCGAATCCGGCCGCGTGGAGATGTTCCTGGCCGACCCAGGAAACCTCGGAGGCACCTCAACGATCCGCCCCCGTGTCGTCCGCGAAGCCTTCCACGCCGACGCCGCGCCGCTTCCCGACCTCCTGACACCCGTTGAGATCCGCGACGCGCGGCTGATCAAGATCGACGTCGAAGGAGCCGAGGTCGCAGCAGCACAGAGCCTCGCACCCGTTCTCGGCACGTTGCGACCTGACGCCGAGCTGATCATCGAGGTCACCCCGCGCGCCCTGGCCAAGCAAGGCGCCGACGTGGATGACGTGATCGCGCCACTCCGCGCGGCGGGTTTCCATACCTACCGGATCACCAACGACTACGACCCGACCACCTACCCAGCCGCGATCCGAACGCCTGCCCTTCCGCAGCGGTGGGAACAGCCGGTTACCGGCATGAGCGACCTGGTGTTTTCCCGGATCGACGCAGACCACCTTTGACCAGGTCCGGGTCTGTTCAACGAACACGGTGACTTTTCCCAGCGAAGGGGTTGAAGGTTCTCGCTCACCCAAGGGAACATCGACCACCCCCAGCGGGAAAAGGAACCCGTTTCATGGGTTTTGGGAAGTTTTGTGCCTAATGGTGTGGAGGTGCGGGGAGAAGCGCAGCTTTAGGGGCGTACGACTCTGGGGCCATTGACACTCACCCCGCAACCCCGCGCCAAGCGAATCAGCCTCGTTCGCGGGGCTGCTGACAAGAAAAAGAGTGCCCCGAACCGGTGCGGCAAACACCGGCCCGGGGCGTGATTCCCACCTGAATACAGCAGGAGGAGATCGTGGAAAAGCATAGCGGGCGGCATCGCAAGCGCCGACAGGGCTGGGGTGAGCATCTGCGTTGGGTGCTGGGGGCGGTGCTCGCTGCCGTGTTCTGCAGCCCGACCGGTCACAGCGTTCGACGGGTGGTCGAGGTGCGTCAACCACTGCTGGGGCGGCGTCCGGTCCAAGGCCGTGAACCTGGCCCTGTGCGTTCTGCGGGCCAGGTGCGGGTGAAGGTCCCGCAACCTCGCATCGGAGAGCCACACACGGGCATACACGCGGCTGGCTCGCCCCACCGGCGGGAGTTGTACACGTGGCGGCGTGGGTGGTGTGAGGACGATGACGGGGTGCGTGGGGTACGCCTTTACCTGGCCGTGCACGAGAAGAACCGGCATGCTCAGCGTCGTGTGAAGACGGTGCCACCGGCGCCCCGTCAAGAGGTCTCGGATCCTGGGGCCTCGGGGCCGGGCGGTGGTGAGCCGCCCTTGGATATGAGTGACCTGGCCGCAGTGGTGCGCCAGTGGCAGGCGCTGCGGCAACCCGTGGCCTGATCTCGGAGAGAAGGATTCAGGGCCGTTCCCTTCGAAGGGCGGCCCTGTTCCGATGCCCTGGTCCACCTGTATCGAGGGCAGTGGGAACTTGGAGCCAGTCGGCGTCCCTGACCGAGACGGTGCCGCTGAGCTTTCACGATGACGACAACCTCGAAGAAAGGTTGTGGGATGTCTTATTCAGTGATTCGACACCACGTTGCCGCGTTGGAAAGTGATTAAAGAAGCCAAACTCGTCACCTGGGTCACGTATGTTTCTGCGGGCCGTCCCACACCCTCCGTCCCCGCTCGCAGGCCCGCACTGAGGGGTAGGTGAGAGCCAGTGAATCAGTACTCCAACGCACCCTCCACCGATCACTCCAACGCCCCCTCCACGCCTGTGGACCCCCCTGAAACGCCCGTTTTTGCAGGTCGGAGTGTGTTTTTGGGGTGTGGATCAAAGCCAGACTTATACCCAGTGGGTAGTCACCTTCACGTAGGGGGCGGCGGCCCAGTCGGTGACCCCTCGCCCGCTCGCCCCACGTGCCCCCTTCTGGCTCCTTCCGGCCCGCCCGTCCGCCCCCTCTTCGCTCCTTGAGCACTCATGCATCACTCAATTCCTCTAGACGTTCAAGGGTGTATCCTTCAACCTCGGTCCGGGTGGAGGTTCGCCCAGCTCATCGTCGTTTACATGCGATTCCCCGACAAACCATTGTTTGGCCAAAGGTGCATTCTCAGATGTGAGGAGTCACGGCGTCGGATGGGAGCGAGTTCCGGTATTGTTCAGGTGTGGCGCGTGTGCGTTCAAGCGTGCTGGCCGACCCCGGTGCGATGCGCCGGACTTAGAGAAGAACAAAAGAATACTCCGTGAATCGACGGAAGCCTTTCCTGGGCGACCTTCCCCTCCCGAGGGCGGAGGGCGGGCGCGAGCAGGGGGTTCCAGTGACTATGCCGATCGCCCTTCCTGTGACTATGCCAGTGGCCCCTCCGCTCCCCCTGGTGGCACGATCAGGCTGAAACCTCACATCCTTGCAGGTCAGAGCCCATTTGAGCGTGACTCGCGGGGCCAGACTTATACCCAGTGGGTAGTCATCTTCACGTAGGGGCGGCGGCCCCGGCCTGCTGGCGAGTGGGCCGACCCGCCAGCAGGCCGCTCCTTTCTCTCGCTCTGTCTCTCCCGCCATCCCTGCTCCATGCCTTTTCTTATCACTTATAAAAGTGTTATTCACTAATCTTATTGTTGATATTTTTTGGGGTTAGTTGGCCAGCCGATATCGGTGCGCGCATAAGAGCTGTGATCGTGCGGGTGTGCGCCGAGCATGACCTCGCCGCAGTCGAGTGGTCTGCTGCGCAGCCGCGAGGTGTGTGGGCGGCGGCGGAGGCGGGCCACGTCTGCTGGGCCGGAGGTGGGTCCCATGTGCGGGGGCGGCCTGGTCCACAAGGGCGTCGCGGTAGCAGAGCAGGTGCCCGAGCTTGCTGGGATCTCCCACTGTTCAACGTCTGGCAGGGGCGCTCCTCCCGTCCTTGTGGCCTGTTTTCCTCGACGGGGTCGGTTCGAGGTGTCGAAGTCTTGGGGTGGGGCGGCTCTCTCACTGGGTGAGGGACAAAAACAGAAGGAAGTAAACGGGGGACGAGCGTGGGACGTGGGTGGCACTTCGTGCCCGGGGCGGAGCCGCCGGGTTCGGGGCTGGCGTGGGGCGTTGGGTCGGGTGGTTTCCGTTCTGCTCGGACGGTGGGGGCGGTGTGGGGCCACCAGTGCCCCCACACCGCCCCCACTGCCCCGGCCCCGCCAGCGGGTCCCTAACCCGGGGCTCGGGCCCCACACAGGGCCACTGACGGCCCCGACCAGCGAAAACGACAAAACCACTGATATCGGGTGGTGGATGTGTGGCGGAGGAAAAATCCGGTGGGGTTGTTGACGAATCCGCTTGACCACCTCGGCGAGGTCGAGCGTGGATGCGTGGTGCCCCGCACGATGCGGGGCCGCGCACCATATCCGTGCAGTTCACACAGGGTGGGGAGGTGGGTTGGGTGAGGTCGGATTCTCTGGTCCGGTTGGGCGAGGTCGGCTCCCTGCCGGTGGTGCTGGAGCCGGTCGCGGCCGGGCGGATGCTCGGGTTGGGCCGCACCACCACGTACCGGCTCCTGCGCCAAGGTGCCTTCCCGGTTCCTGCTCTGCGGGTGGGCAGGTCGTGGCGGGTTCCCACCGCGGGGTCCTGGCCCACCTCGGCTTGCCGGTGTCTCCCTCCTCGGGTGGGTGCTCACGGTGTGGTGCGCGCAGCGACCACAGGATGGAGAGGGAGTCGTAGATGACTTCTCATCAGGGACGGGTGTTCAAACGCTGCGGATGCCGGGACGAGAACTCCGGGCGGGCACTCGGGGCGCGGTGCCCCAAGCTGCGTCGTCAGGGCGGGGCGTTCAACCCCCGCCACGGCGACTGGGGATACCAGCTCGAACTCCCACGCACCAGCCAGGGGAAGCGTCGTCAGGCCCGCCGGACCGGGCTGGAGAGCCAGGAGCAGGCGTGGGAGGCCTTGGACCACCTCAAAGCCCTCCTCGACCTGGCCCAGGGTGAGGGGGAGTTGGAGGTGCAGATCGCGGACCTGATCCAGAACGCCCTCAAAGCCCGCACCCGCTTCCCGCGGTGGCCGAGGTGCGCAAACGCCTGGGGACGGGGGCTGATGTGCGCAAGGAGGCCCCCACGGTGGGGGTCTACCTGAAGGCGTGGATCCAGGCGAAGCCGGAGCTAGCCGAAGGAACCCGGATCTCCTATGCCGGCCACATCCGTAAGTACCTTGTCCCGTACCTGGGCAAGGTCCGGCTGGACCGGCTCAAATCCACCCAGGTCGAGGCGATGTTCGAGTGGATCGAGGAAAACAACCTGCGGATCCTGGAGTGCAAGGAGTCCGATGATCCGAAGGTGCGGGGCTCAGTCCGAGGGCAGCGGGTGGTGGGTTTGTCGACCAAGCACCGTATCCGCGCCACGCTTCGCAGTGCGTTGTCGGATGCGGTGCGTAGCCCGGAGGAGCCGGTGTCGGTCAACGTCGCCTCCCACGCCCGGTTGCCGTCGTGTCCGAGGAAGCGCCCGTTGGTGTGGACCCCGGGCAGGGTGGAGCGGTGGGAGAAGGACGGGACTATTCCGGGGGAGGTGATGGTGTGGACCCCGCAGCAGACCAGCCACTTCCTGGAACACTCGAAGAAGTATGTTTGGTTGTACCCGTTGTTCCACCTGATCGCCGTCAAAGGCCTACGCCGGGGCGAAGCGGTCGGCCTGCCTTGGGCCCACACCCGGCTCACCGACGCTGAAGCGGATATCCGCACCCAGGTGGTGCAGCTGTCCTGGACCACCCTCACCACCACTCCCAAGAGCGAGGCCGGGCAGCGCACCATCACCCTGGACGCAGACACCGTGAAGGTGCTGCGGGGGTGGAAGAAGTTCCAGAACCAGGCCCGCCTGAAAGCGGGCCCGGAGTGGTCGGATACGGGGTTGGTGTTCACCCGCCAGAACGGGGAGGGGTGGTTGCCCTCGCATGTGAGCGACTGGTTCTGCCGTATCGCACGGGCTGCGGGGTTGCCGCCGATCACGTTGCATGGGCTGCGGCACGGGGCGGCCTCGATGGCGCTGGCCGCGGGAACGGACGTGAAGGTGATCTCGGCCGAGTTGGGCCACTCCACCACCCACTTCACCCAGGACACCTACCAAACGGTGTTCCCGGACGTGGCCAAAGCGGCGGCCGAGGCCACCGCCGCCCTGCTACGCGGAGCAGCGGTCCCTGCTGAGGCGGGTGGTCTGGTGCCGGTGCGGTAGCCGGTTCAGGGGAGCACACCAGGAGCCCCACACGGCGCTCCGACCCCAGGTGAGGATACGGGTTCACCCGTTCTGGCCTGGGGTTTCCTCGTGCCCGGGGCTCGTGGACCATCGGATCAAAGGTCCGCTAGCGCCCATGCGATAGAAGAGAGATATTTCTCCAGTGTGGGGAGTGAATTTTTGAGAGATCTGGCGAATTTGAAAGCCGACTGCGGATTTCTTTGGAGAGGCCTTAAGAGTTTAAATCTGACGTTACTCTGCAATTTTTGCATGAATTTTTATTTGGGGAATTCTGTTGTGCGCAGAATCGACACGTCCAATGTAGCTCGGCCGAGTCTTCAGTGCTGGACTTTCCTCGGACCCACAAATCATTATCTCGGTCTAGTAGTTTCTTGAATTCACCGGTCGGGTCGAGGTCACTTCGGAACTGGAGCGCTTCCTGGAGCGCCTTCCGTCGGGCCGGTTCAGTAGCCTCCACAGCCTGAGCGGCTAGCTGCACGCCTTCTGGGCTGACTAGGAGGGCGAGGAAGTAGCACTTGAAGGCGCGCAGGGGGGACCAGGTGCTTCGTTCCAACTCGAAGAATGCGACGGTGTCCCAGGTGGGTTGAGTGTTGGCGAGAATTTGAAGGACTGACGAGGAAATCCAGTGAGAGTTCGCGTGCATGCACTCAAGCAAAATATTCTGGTGGTTCGCGTTCAGTGATTTTAGACCTAGGGGCTTCATGCGCTCGAAGCGGCGGCAGCTGATCACCCACCAGTCGGGTGGGAAGCGAAGGCCGTTGGTATCTTGCTCCCGAACACGTTTTGCTTCGGCGGCAGCTCGATCCAAGTCGATTTCGTAGGCTGTTCCGAGTGTTTCAAGCCATTTGCGGCGCAGTGTTGCATCGTCCCGTTTGAAGGCGGCCTGAAGGTCAGGGTTGCTAGCGTTTAGATATCCAGTTGAATAGATGAGATCAGATAGCTCTGCTAGGGACCACCGGTTGCGCTTGTCTAGGGCGGTGTTGGTGTCTCCGAGCGAGGATATGTCGTCAAGGATATTGATCTCAAGTTTTTGTTTGTTTAGGGATTCAAATATGCCCTCAAAAGGATCCTGGTCTTCCCATTGCGAAGTTTCCACGCCAATGTTGCGTAGTGCTGAACTTATTTTTTCGCTGTCCATGTACGAGACGCGTTTGGAAATTTGGTAGATTTTCTCGCTGGTGCCCTCTGGTAGCTGTGTCAGGAACCCAGTGGCTCGGAGGGCCACTTCCTCAATCCCTCGATCAGGAGTCCCGTCACTTGTGAAGGTAAGTACTTGGTCGATCTCGATCGGGTCGATTTTTTCGGGCAGGTCGCGAGCAAGGACCTTCGCGACAACCTCAGTTTCATCTGGCGTAAGCGGTCGATCATCGGATTCGGCATCTGCTAAGGAAATCCAAGCTTTCGCGATGGATTTATGTTGCGTAGGCAGGGTGATTTCGGCTAGTTTTTCGTCACGCTGAATTCTCTGCGCGTTGTCCAAATTCAACGAGCACAGTTCCTCAATCAGGGGCCATGATGCTGGTCCCCCATTATGACGGCTCGCGAATAATTGACTCAATGGATGATCGTCACGGATCAAGCGCTTGGGTAGCTCTTTGATGCCGGACTCGACTTCGATGGCGTGCTGCCCCAGCTGCTGCAGCAACGAACCGATTTGGTCGGGCGCCATGACCACCGCACCCGACCGGACAGCTGCGGAGACAGCCAGGGTCGCCTCACTCATAGATTCCCCGAGCTCGAGAAGAAGCTGAACCATAGCTGGATTGAGGCCAAGCGCCAAGGCAACGACTCCTTCTGAGTCGTAGTAGCGGATGGCCTTGGAAGCCCATTCCCGCAGGTCCGTTTCAGGGCACGATTTCGTCCACAGGGCGGTCGCGACTTCTGTGAAGACACGGCTGCGACTCGTCAAGCGATTATTTTCGTCAATTACGAACACTGCGACATGGGTATCCCAGAAAGCCAGAACCTGGTCGGAAAGTTCTCGTGCCTGCGCACGGGAGAGGCTCCAGCCATTAGAATCGACAAGCATGTCAGACAGGCTATCCAGCGCTTCAGTACGGGAAGGTAGGGTGTCGCGATCCTCCATCAGCCGTCCGAGTACGACGAATCCGTCGAGAAGCATGTTTGGTGTCAGATCACTTGCCCATTTTCCTTGGGGCGTGCCGCTGAACCGTTTATGCTCCCACCGCTTCACCGATTCTTTGACAGCTTCATGCAGAAGTTCTGCCCGCTGTTTTGGGACTGCCAACTCTGACGTGGACCCGACGATGAGAGCAACCAGTAGCGCGAGCTGTGGTACCTGCAGCATCCCGGCCTGATTTTCACGAGCATCACTGAGCCAGTTCCGTCGGATTCGAAGCCACTGGCGTCGCTGTTCGGAGTCAGAAACCCGTACTTTGGCGCACTGAGTTAGGACAGCGTCGATGGTCTGATCGAGGTCACCGGGCCGGTCCAGATTCACACGCTGCAATCCAATGCCGGCCGCAGGAATCTCGGCACTCGCCCGAGTGGCAACCACAGCCGCTACGGTCGGGGGCACGCTTGCAAGAAGTGTTCGGATCTGATCGGCCATCCAGGGCGCTAGGTCTAGACACTCATCTAGGCCATCGAGAAGGAGGATGGCGTCGCCCTTTTCGATAGCACTGCTTAGAAACTTTTCAACCTGCTGCACTCCGGATCTCGGCCCACGTATGGCAGCCAATGCCACAAGGTCTTCGAGTATTACAATATGATCAGGATGGCGTGGGAGCAGACCTGGCAGATGGACTGGGACGGGTATTGGCGCATCGGGATCTGTGGCACACCATCCGGCTAGCTCCCGCATCGTCAGAGTTTTTCCGGATCCTGGTGGCCCGACCATGAGTATCCGACGGTTGCGCCGCAGTACCATCCGCAGCTCCCTGTCGATACCGTGCTTATCCTTCGGGTTAGTAACTCTCACATTCGCAAGAAGATTCTCAACTACAATCGGTTGGAGATCATCAGCAAGGAGAGTCAGATCTACTCGACCAATAGTAATGGCCAGAGTGTCCTTGTACGCAGCTACAGCTTTCCTGTAAGCTGCAGCTTTCGCTGCAGCTGTACCGTTTTCGTCAGCATGAACCACGATGTCTCGTGCGGCGATAGCGCCGACAAGTTTCTCTGCATCGAACCCGAGGGCGCGTCCCGCCCAATCATGTACGCACTCCGAAATTGCACTCACTGCACCGGAACCAGCATGGTTTTCAACCAATTGGTCCATCATCAAAACCAGGAGCGTCCGACCATCGTTACTAGTTGCGGTTCTCGGCAACTCGACAATTCGTGCCCTTTGATATATTTCGGAACGCTTGTCGGTGGGAACATGGTCATGCAAGCGTTTCAATGCAGTTTTATGTCGCTTGCTGCTCGCGGCCGCCCCGGAGCGAATCTTGGTGAGTGCATCGGAAAGGTCTCGGACCCATTCAACCGTCTCCTCGCATACAAGAACGAGCAGATCATTGTCGCCAATGTGCTTATCGAGCTGAGCAACCCAACCATCGACGGTGTCGATGAAGGGTTCACCGTACTTGGCTTTCCGTTTAGCGGACACGAAGGCACGACTTCCGTCGTCAAAAGATAAAACGATGTCGTCCGTCGGGTCGGGAGTCTCGAACGCGACATGGATAATGGCCTTGTAGTTCTCCAGCGCCTCGACAGGCCTAGTCGAGAGCATGTGGACCGCGAAGTAAGTGGCTGCGTTGCTTCGTGCGACGCTTCCGGCTTCGTTGGCCTGTCCCGCAGAGCTCATGCGCTCATTCTATTGGCTTGGATGCTTCCAGGGGCACCAAGTTGTGTCATAGGGGATGGAGGCGTCCCCGGAGTTTCCAGGGGTCGAGGCGTTGGTCTGGGGCAATCGTGCCTTGCATGCGGCATGGGTGAGTCCACCGTGAGTTAGCGGAGTGGTCGTGGGCTCTCTTGGTCTGGTCCTGAACTCATGTTCGCCAGTCATAGGCGGCCTTCCATGTCGTATGACGGACTGCGGCTGGACTGCTCGCATCAGGACAGCTTTAGGGTGCTCTGGCTCGGACCTAGGGTCACAGGACGGCTAAGCGGTCCGAGAGGTCCTCCCCCACCTGCACTGACCTTGTACTGGGGAGCACACCAGGAGCACACATGGCCCCGAAGCGCGGCGAGGACCTTGGTTGAGGTCCTCGTGCACCCCGTCTGAACTGGGGTTTTGTGGCGCACCCGGCAGGATTCGAACCTGCGACCGTCGGATTAGAAGTCCGATGCTTTCGCGCCCGTACGTGCCACAGGGTGCCGTTTCGTCCCAATCCATCCGAGTACTACTGTCGTTTCGTGTCAAGGGGTGCCGCCCGGTGACGTCCCGGTCCAGAACTGCGGAGCACAAACGGAGCACACAACCCGGGGATGCGTCCGATGGTGGGGGCGAAGAATCGGGCGGGCCGATGCTCCACGCATACCACCCTATGTGTCTTATTGATTCCCCCAAGTAGTTGCTTTGTGGCAACTGTTGCCGGGGGCCACATGTGGACGCCACGACCCGATGCCGGTGCCCAGTACCCCACATGGGGCTTGAAGAGGCCTGAGTGGTGTGCTGCACCCTGGTGTTCTCGCTGCGCACAGCACCACCACCGCTACGTTCTGCTGTAGAGCCGATTAAACCTACCCAAAGGCCCCCTCGCCCTGGGTGATGGTGGTAACGGTGGGTTGATCGCGCCCCGTCGAGCAGGGCTCCTAGTCTTCCCGGGCCGCATCCCCACACCCGCCCCGGATCCTCATGCCTGTCCCAGGCCCCGGTTCGGGTGTGGATGCGCTGTCATCCCCTGATCCCCCTTTCCTTGGAGCGTTCCCCCTTTGAGACCCCACCCCGTGCGTACGGTCGTGGCCACCACGGCCGCCGCCACGCTCACCCTCGGATTGCTGTCGGCCCCACCCGCCTGGGCTGATGAAGGCCCGCACTCACCCGCTGACCGCACCGTCCCGATCCCCGAGACCTGGGAGCCGGGTGAGGCCAACACCGACCCCAGGGGCGGGGACCCGCCCGAGGTGCCCTGGACCCCGCCGGGCAGCGACCCCGAAGCCCGCACCGCCGAGGACCCCGAGGCTTTGGTGGGTACGTGTGCTGATGGCATCAACCGGGGGATCCAGCCCTGGTATCCGTTGGAGCGCCACCAGATCAGCGACCGCTTGGAGATGGCGGTCAACACCAACAACGGCAACCTGGTCGTCCAGCACCGGGACCTGACCGTGGCCGGGACGGGTCTGGACCTGTCGGTTTCCTCCTTCTACAACTCCGCCCGTTCCTATGACGGGTGGACCCAGACGCATGGCCGCCACGTCGGGCTGAACATCTTTTCCGACTCCATCATCTTCCAGGGCCCCTCCGGGTACTGCGAGAGATTCGACATCGACCAGGAGGACGGGTCGTTCATCTCCCCGGCCGGGCTCAACGCCGACTTGGTGGAGTTGGACAACGGCCACTACGCGCTCACCTTCCACCGAGGCGAGCACGAGGACCAGGTGTGGACCTTCACCGCCCAGGGCTGGTGGTACTCCCAGGCCGACCGCAACGGCAACACCCACCGGCTGCGCTATGACTCCGAGGGGCACCTGGCCTCGATCGTGGACACCCAGGACCGGGTGACCTCCTTTGACTGGCAAGGCAGCGAGTTCGAACCCGAACTGGTCGAGATCACCGACCCGGTCGGCCAAAGCGCCACCGTTCAGGAGTGGGAGGGCGGCCAACTGGTCGGATTGGTGGACCGTGCCGGTGACGAGTTGGCGTTCGACTACACCGACAGCGGCCAGCTCACCTCGATCACCGACGCCACTGGGGCCACCTGGTCCGTCGGCTACAACGACGACGGCCAGGTCTCCTCACTCACCGTCCCTGACGGCTCCGAGGGCGGGGCGAGCACCTTCTATGCCTACGACGCCACCTTCGCCAACACCGAGACCGTGGTGAGCGACCCCAACGGCGGGGAATCGACCTTCACCTTCGATGACCAGGGCCGCCAGACCGAAGCGGTGGACCAGGTCGGCAACACCCGCTCCCAGACCTGGACCGCCAACTCCGACGTCGCTTCGACCACCGACGCTCTGGAAGCCTCGGTCACCTATGACTTCGATGAGTTCAACAACCTCATCGGCACCGAACTGCCCACCGGCGCGGCTACCTCGGTGGGGTTCGCTGACACCGCCAATCCGGCCAAACCCACCAGCGTCACCACCCCCAGCGGCGATGAGCTGTCGCTGTCCTACGACGACGCGGGCAACCTGACCCGCGCGGTCCAGGAGGACATGGACATCGACGTGACCTCGCTGTCCTACATGGGCCAGGGTTTGGTGTCGTCGGTGACTGACGCTAACGGGAACGAGACCACGTTCTCCTACGACAGCGTCGGGAACCTCACTGAGATGGCCGAGCCGGGCCCGATCGGCGCGACCACCTTCGGCTACGACTCGCTCTCGCGGGTCACCTCGGTGACCGACGGAAACGGCACCAGGTTGGACTACGGGTACGACCGCCTGGACCGGATCGTGTCCATCTCCCACGACGGCGACGTGCTCCAGAGCATCGAGTACGACGGCAACGGCCGCCAAACGGCGACACACACCGACCAGGCCACCACCACCTGGTCCTACAACGGCCGCGGCGACCTGAACGCATCCGAGCGCACCGACTCCACCGGGACCGAGGCGACCAGCTACACCCACGACGCGGCCGGGAACGTCACCTCGATCACCGAACACGGCAACACCACCACCTACGCTTACGACGCCGCATTCCGCCTCACATCCCTGGTTGACCACACGGGTGCGGAGACCACCTTCTCCTCTGACGCGAACAACCGGCGCACCTCGATCGTGCATCCGGACGGGGCCGAAGAGGCACGCTCCTACGATGCTTCGGGCCGCCTGACCTCCATTACCACCACTGGCGCTGCCGACCAGACCCTGGTGGAGGCCTCCTACACCTGGGGCACCGCCGAGGGCGAGGACAGCGCCCAATTGCAGTCGCGCACCGTCAACGGCGAAACGGAGAACTTCACCTACGACGGGCTGCAGCGCCTGACCAGCAACGGCACCGTGGACTACACCTACGACGACGTCGGCAACCTGCTAGAAGCGGGGGAGGAGGAGTTCAGCTACAACGACGCCGACCAGCCCACCACCGCCCGCGGTGAGGACGTGGCCCACGATGAGGCTGGGAACATGACCGGCCGGGGCGAGTACGTCTACGAGTACTCGGTGACCAAGCAGAACACCCGCATCGACGACGGCGACGGTGACCTGGCCGCGTGGTTGAGCTATGACACCACCGACCAGACCCAGATGCGCGGCGTCACCGACGTCCATGACGGCGACCGGATCGAGCGCCAGCTGTCCAACACCGCCCTCGGGGTCACCAACATCGCCTCCGAAGGCGAGCGCACCAGCTTCGTGCGTGACCCCAACGGTGAGTTGATCTCGATGGTGGCCTGGGACGGCGACGAGCGCTTCCACTACACCCTGGACCACCAGAACACCGTCCTGGCCCTGACTGCCGAGGGTTCGGAGGCCGATGCGCCGGACGCGGTCTACGCATACAGCCCCTACGGCGAGCAGAACAGTGACACCCTGGAAGACACCCGGGCCGGAGAGCTGAACCCGTTCGGCTACACCGGGGCCTACCAGTTCCAGGACGGGACCGTGCACCTGTCCCACCGCTTCTACGACACCTTCACCCTGGGCTTCACCCAACCGGACCCCTCCCGCCAGGAGCTGAACAACCACACCTACGCTGCGTGCGATCCCATCAACAACACCGACCCCACGGGACTCCAATCCTATGGCGCATGCATGTTGGAGAACATCGTCGTAGGTTTCGCCGTCGGTGGAATGGTTGGCATGGGATGGGGCGCCGTCGCAGGCGCTGTCGGTGGTTCCATTCTTGGTCCAGCAGGCACGCTCGCAGGTGGGGTTGGTGGAGCAAGTGTGGGCATGCTTTATGGAGTGGCTCAAGGAGCTATCGGCGGTGTAGTCACCGGCGCACTAATGTGTTAATTGATCAAGCTAATAAATTTCAATGAACGAAACAGGGATGAATAAGAAAACAGTCTTGGTCGTCCTTTTCGGCCTGCTTGCTTCTTCCTCGTGGGCGCTGCTGATGCACATGATTATGGGAGGTGGGTTCGCAGTCTATCTCCTGGTTGGTGTGCTAGTCTGCTTCTCATTTCTTGGTGTTAGAGAGATTCTGCGGAGAAAATCGAAGCGATGAAATTCCATCTCAATGTTCGAGGCTTCTCCCTTGGGGTGTATGAGTAGTATTCTGCGAGGGGGTTCATGAATCGAACATGATCCACTAAATCGGCCCGCGATTCTTTCGCGGGCCGATTTCTAATTTCATGAAAAAGGGCTAACGGTGATAAATTCTCGGAATTTCCGCTTCGTGGAAGTAGTGCCCTTGCGTGTTGTGAGATGATTTTTCCATGATTCACAGATTGTCTGCGGCTGGGATTGCTCTCCCATTGGTTGATGGTCGACGATAGGTGTGTGAATAGCTTGGCAGAAGTGAAGCAAGGTATTTTTTTGCAGATGGACTGATCTTGGAATCCTCATCGTCCGTTAGGTGCGAGCAAGTGGTGTGTGTCGGGATCGCCTCCCGTCACTCGTCACCGCTCCTCACCCGAGGATCCAGAAGCGAAGTCTCCTCTGTGCGGTTGGCTTCTAGACTCTGGCTCATGCCGAGAACCCTGTACCTGGTGTTGTCCGGAGCCGCCGCGCCGGAAGGGGTGACCGAACTCGTCCAGGCCCTGCACAGCCACAGCTGGCACGTGACGATGCTGTCCACTCCCACAGGCACGGACTTCCACGACCAGGACCGGCTCGCGGAGTTGACGGGGGAACCGGTGCGCGTGGCGTTCCGCAAGCCTGGCCAGGGCAAGCCCCTGCCGCCCGCTGACGTGGTGTTGGCATGTCCGCTGACCTTCAACTCCACGAACAAGTTCGCCCAGGGGCTGGCGGACAACTTCGCGATCGCCCTGCTCTGCGAGATGGTCGGCTACGGGGTACCCACCGTGGTGGTGCCGCACTGCAAACCCCAACTCGCTACCCACCCGGCCTTCGTTCGCTCCCTGGAAACGCTGCGCGCAATGGAGCCGGTCACCGTCCTGCACGACCCAGACGCCCCCTACGAGGACCGTCTGCCGTCATGGCAGCGGGTCATCGACACCGTCAACGGCCTCTGACCGAAGGTCACAGCGTGGCCTCCCCGCTCGCTGCCAGCGCTCCGGTCCTGACTCTCCCAGGGCGAACGCGGCCTTCGTATCCCCGAAAACGGGAGGGCTGGACCGGATCGGCCCAAGCGCGGGGTAGCCGAGGGGGACGGTATTCGCGAGTTCTGCTGCGACTGCGCTTCTACGGAGGAGCGCACCAGGAGCACGCATTCGCGGTCCGGCCTGGGAGTTTTTCCTGCGCCGCGGGATTCACCCGTGACCGTCTCAGCGGGCTGCTTCTCCTCGGGTCTCGGCCCCTTGGTCGGCCTCGGAGGTCTGCCCGCAGCAGAAAGAGCGTCCACACCCAGTCGGGCTCCTCTACGGTGAGGCGATCCAACCCCGAGAGCCGTAGGAGTGCGTATGGACGCGATCACCGGTACCGCCGCGGGTGTGCCCTTCACGGCCCTCCCACCGTCCGGGACGGGCGACGACCCCGCGCCGTTGATCGTGACCTGGCACATGCTGGACGCGCCCCGCACGGACGCGGCCTTCGCGGCGGCCCTGCCCATGGCCGGTGTCCCTTCCTGGCGGGTCCACCTGGGCATGCCGCTGTGTGGTCCGCGGATGGTCGGGGGCCGTCTCGACAGGCACGTCGAACTCGCTCGCGAGGACATCCTGTTGGCGTACTTCGGCCCGATCATCCGCCAGGCCGTGGAGGAGTTCCCTGCCGCGCTGGCCGAGCTGCGTCGCCAACTGCCGGTGGACGACCAGCCCATCGGGATCCTCGGCGCTTCGCTCGGCGGGGCGGTGGCGCTCCAGATCCTCACGGCCCCGCCGACTCCGATCGGGGCGGTCGCGCTCGTCAATCCGGCCGTGCGGGTGGGTTCTGGCGTCGAACTCCTCGCCGCCGGGCTCGGCCAGCCCTACGGTTGGACCGCCGAATCCCGCAGCGCCGCCGAGGGCCTGGACTTCGTCGCCCGCGCCGGAGAGCTGAGCGGGGAGCCACCACTGTTGCTGGTCAGCGGCGAGCACGACCATCCGACGTTGCGTGAGGATGCTTCTTCCCTGGTCAGCGAGCTTCGTGGACGGTACACGCGTCCCGAGGAGGTCGAGCTGACGACGGTGCCGGGCCTGGCCCACCCGTTGGCCGACGAGCCCGGGCTCGAACCGGCTCCCCAGGCGCCCGCGACGGTGGCGGTCGACGGAGTGCTCACCCAGTGGTTCGTCCGGCGGTTCGCGACGCGGTGAACAGCGGTCGGCAGGTGTTCCCAGGGCCCGTGAGGCGGGTCGAGGCGACGGGGAGCCTGCCCGCGCGAGGCGCGGGCAGGCGTGAACGACCACTGTCGACCCGGGGTCCGTAGGGGGATGCGGCTCAGGCCACGGGACTGGAATCGACCCGCTGTGAACGGTCCCCGCCACCGAGGACGTTGAAGACCACGTTGAGGATGAGAGCCGAGGCCGTGGCGGTCACGATGCCCGAGTGCAGGATCATCGTGGCCCAGTCCGGGAAGGTCGCGAAGAAGTCGGGCGAGACGATCGACAGGACGCCGAAGCCCAGCGACACGGCCACGATCACCATGTTCTGGTTGTCCTCGTAGTCCACCTTGCCGAGGGTCTGGATCCCGGCGGCCGCCACCGAACCGAACAGCACCAGACCGGCGCCGCCCAGGACGGGTGAGGGGATCATCGCGACGACCCGGCCCAGGATCGGGAAGAGGCCCATCACCAGCAGCAGGACGGCGCCCGCGGCCACCACGTAGCGGCTCCGCACCTTGTTGAGCGCGATCAGGCCGATGTTCTGGCTGAACGTGCTGCCCGGGAAGGAGTTGAACAGGGGGCCGACAACCGCCGTCGCCGCGTCGGCGCGCAGGCCGTCGGCCAGGCGGCGGCCGTCCACCTTGCTGCCGACGACGGCACTCACCGCGAGGATGTCGGCCATGCCCTCGGACAGGATCACGATCATCATGACGCACATGGTGATGATCGCGGCGACCTGGAACTCGGGGGTGCCGAAGTGGAACGGCGTGGGCAGGGAGAACACCGGGCCCTGGCCCACCGCGCCGAAGTCGACCTCGCCGAGGGCGGCGGCGAACAGGGTGCCCAGCACCATGCCCAGGAGGATGGAGGCCCGGCCCCACACGCCGCGCAGCACCCGGGACAGCACCAGGATGACGAGCAGGGTTCCCCGCCCAGCAGCAGGTTCGTGTCGGAGGGGGTCCCGGTCTCGCTGTTGTCGGTGATCCAGCCGATGGCGACGGGGATCAGGGAGAGTCCGACGACGGTGATCACGCTGCCGGTGACCACCGGGGGAAGAAGCGGATCAGGCTGGCCATCACCGGGGCGATGAGGATGCCGAACAGCCCGGCGACGATCGAGGCACCGAAGACGGCGGGCAGTCCGCTGGACTCACCGATCGCGGTCATGGCGGTGATCGGGATGAACGAGGCGCCGATCACCAGCGGCATGCGCATGCCGAACCGCCACACGCCCAGCGTCTGGACCAGCGTCATCAGACCGGCGACCAGCAGGGCCGCGCTGATGATCAGACCGGTCTCCACCGGGTCCAGGCCCACGGCGGCGGCCATGATGAGCGGTGGGGTCACGACCCCGGCGTACAGGGCGAGGATGTGCTGGACACCGTAGGTGACCAGGAACCGCAGGGGCGGACGCTCGTCCTCGGGCCGCTCGGTGGCGGCGGGGTCCGGTCTTCGGACACGGTGTCCGAGCCGCCCTTGGGGAACTTCATCGTGGTGGGGCCTTCCGGTGTGGGTCGATCGCGCTCCAAATCATCGGATGATCCGAATTGACATGCAAATTCGGGGGTTCAACTGGAGGAAGACACAAAAGCACACAGCGGGAGGGCGATCACCCTGCGTCAGGGAGGGCAGGTCGGGTGGTCCCTGGCCGGGAGCCGGATCCGACACCGCACCGCCCTGTCGGACGGCCTTCCGGCCCGAGACGGGCTTCCGGGAGACGCGTCGGGGCCCGGTCGTGGACACCTCCACGACCGGGCCCCGACGTGACGAAGAACGCCCTCCCGGCCTCCGCCGCCGACCCGTGCGACGGACACCCGGACTCAGCCCCGGGCACCGCCGCTCAGGACCCGCTCGACCAGGTCCGGGGCGAGCGTGCCGTACCCGGTCGCCGCCCACGCACTCTCCTCGGCGGGCACCGCGTAGTACGGCGTCGGCCGGTCCCGGAGGGAGTCCAGGACGGCCTTCGGCGGCACATGGGCGCGGACGTCGCGTCGGCAGTCGGGGCAGGCCGGGACCGTCGTCGCGCGAGGGCTGGCCGGAACCCGCAGTCTGACCGGGGCCTTCACTCCCTGGTGCCGGGGGTCGAAGAAGCAGTGGCGGGGGTCGGCCCGGCGGTCAGCGCCGCTTCGCAGTGGTCCAGCAGCACACGCACCCCGACGAGGTCGGACACGTCCTCGGCGGTGTCCAGCACGCGCCCGGCTGCCTCGTAGGCGGCCAGTGCCCTCGCGGCCCGCGAGCGCGGACCCTCGAAGCCGGCCACCCTGCGACCGTACGAGGGCAGGTCCCGGACGAGATCTCGGCGCAGCTCCTCCCGAGCGGCGGACTCCACCGTGTCGACCACGGCCTCAGAGAGCGGGACGACCCGGACCGGTCGGAGCGCGCGTCGGCGCAGGGCCCACAGGCCCAGGACCACGAGGGGGAGAGCGGCGACCAGCACGACCACCAGGGAGACGGTGCGGCCCTGTTCGGAGCCGGAGGCCAGCCGCTCGTACTCGCGAGCCGCCGCCCGTTCGTCACCCAGCAGGTCGAGGACGAGGTCGAGCCGGTCGTCCAGGCTGGCGCGGGCCATGTCGGGGCGTTCGTTGACCACGGCCAGGGCCATGCGCACCGTGTCCGAGGACGGACCGGGTGTCCGGGCGCCGTCGGAGCGCGCGGAGACCACGGTGGGACCGGAGCCCACCACGAGGTAGGTCCCCTCCGTCTCGGCCCGGTTGACCAGCGCGGTGGCCATCGACCGGGGCGCGTTCTGCCAGGGAGTGACGGCGACGTACACGTGTGGCAGCTCACGGGTGAGGCGTTCGCTGAGCTCCACGGCCCGTGCCTCGGACAGGATCGTCGACCGGTCGCCGTCGAGGTGCCGGTCGGGGTGGACGTACACGGGGTCCACGGCCAGGTGTTCGGCGACGACCACCGGGCTGAGGATCCGGTCCGGGACGGAGCCCCCGGGGAGGCCGAGGCGGGGCCCGCCCCCAGGACCAGCAGGGAGAGGACGAGGGGGCGAGGGCGCGGATCATGAGGGGACTCCCAGCAGTGTGCGGACCTGTGCGAAGGGCTCACGGCCGCTCAGGGCGGCCTCGGCCCAGGGGTCGTCCACGTCGGACACGTGCACGCGGCGCCCCTCGTGTCGGAGGTACATCCCCTGTCTGTGAATCGCGGACGTGTCCGCGACTCCGCGCACACCCTCCATCGGCGCCGGACGCCGCCCAGGTGGAAGTCCCGCCGCTCCGTGGCGGGCGCGTGCAGGGGGTTGTTCCGGCAGGGAGCGGACTCCTCCGCGTGGGGGTGGACGAGCGCCCTGCGTCCGTGACGCGCCAGGACCATCCCGCAGACCAGTGCCGTGACCGGGAGACCGGGGAGGAGGCGATGAGTCCCGCCGCGTCGTAGGCCTCCCGAGCGCGGGGCAGCCCCCGGTGACCCGGAGGGGTCGCCTCGAACTCGCGGCGCAGCGCCCGCAGTTCCCGGGCCAGCCTGTTCCGCACCCGGCCGCGGGGGCCACGGCTCGCGGCCGGGAACCAGACCCCCGTGTCAACGTCGGGCGCGGGGGAGAAGTGACGATCGGACCACCTCAGGCACAGGAGCGCGATCAGCGTACCGACCAGGAGCCCCGGGGCCGCCAACGGCCACGCCTGGTCGCCGCGCGACGTGATGTGGTGGGTCCGCTGCTCCACGTCGGGGCCGGCGTCGCGAGTGAGCGGTGTGGCCTCCACGTGGGTCCTCGGGGACTCCTCCAGCACCGGGACGATGCCGGAGACGATGTCCGCGGGTCGGAGGTCGTCCGGCAGGTCCGACTCTTCGAGCACGGGCGTGACGGGGCTGTCGAAGGCCGCCGTGGCCGACCGGCCGTCCGTGGACACCGCCACGTAGACGCCGTCGGCGCCGCTCACCTCGTGCAGGGCGTGCAGGAACAGGGTGGGCTGGCCGCCGGTCTCGTCCGTCGGCGGAGCCGCGTACATGACCACGAACAGGGGGACGTCGCCGCCGAACGCCCCGGAGACCTCGGCCTCCATCGCGTTCCGGGCCTCCTCGTCGGGCTGTCCGGGGAACAGGTGGCTCACGTGCACCGGGTTCCGAGCGAGCTCCTCGGCCACGCGGACGACCCGGGTCAGGTCGTCGATCTCCGCCACGTCGCGCGGGCCCTCGACGGAGCTCTCCGCCAGGGCCGTGGCCCCGGGGAGGAGCACCGACGCCGACAGCGCGCCCAGCGTGAGCGCCAGAAGACGGAGGGACCTCATGACGTGCTCCTCCCGAACCGGCGGAACGCCGTGACGCCCACCATCGCCAGCAGGGCGGTGACCAGGGTGCTCCCCGTGAAGACCGCCGTCGCGGGCCAGGTGACGGTGAGCCAGCGCTGGGTCGGCCACCCCGCGGGGACGGAGTCCGGCTCCGGCTCGGCCCCGAGGCTCCGGACGTACTCGGTCTCGGCGCGGGCGGTCCGTTCGCCCAGGTTCGGGAAGGTGGCGGCGCGCAGCAGCCGGTCGAGCTGTTCGCGCGGGTCCTCCGGGTAGGCACCGGTGTAGGAGGTGTAGGTGGCGGACTCCGAGGGAAGTCCCGCCTCGCCCAAGTGCGCGGCGCCCACGTGGTTCGTGTGGGGTGAGAACACCACGAGCGGGCGATCGCTCTCGCGGCGCACCGCGTCGGCCAGCCAGCCGAGATCGGTGTGGGTCGGGTGGGCGACCACCAGGACGTCCAGGGGCACGCCCTCCTCACCGACACGGGCACGCAGGTCGGCGGCGAGCTCCCACCGGTCCAGACGACCGGCGAGCTCCTCGCTGACGAACACGCCGCCATGGCGGTCCAGCATGTCCGCGTAGAAGCCGGGGAGTTCTCGGTCGGATCGGCCCGGGCCGGGGCGGCGAACCCGGCGACCAGCACCGCGACGAGCGAGAACAGCAGGGGCAGGGGATTCCGACGGCCTGGGGGACGCGGCATGGGAAGCCTTCTTCTCATGTTCTGTTGTTTTGTATCACCTTATGTCGCCCCCGCCGTCGGACCGGACCCGCCCCCGACCGGTTACCTCGCGCGTCGGACCCGGGACTCGTCCCACACCGGCTCGTCCGACTCGTACACGCGGCCGTCGGCCCCGAACACGACGAAACGGTCGAAGCCCCGCGCGAACCAGCGGTCGTGGGTGACCGCCAGAACCGTCCCCTGGTAGGCGTCCAGCGCCGCCTCCAGCGCCTCCGCCGAGACCACGTCCAGGTTGTCCGTGGGCTCGTCGAGCAGCAGCATCGTGGTGCCCGACAGCTCCAGCAGCAGCACCTGGAACCGGGCCTGCTGGCCACCGGACAGGGTGTCGAAGGGCTGCTCGGCGCTGAGGGCCAGCTCATAGCGGTCCAGGGCCCGACCCGCCTCGTCCCGGGGCAGCCCGCGGCGGTTGCCCTGCCCGCTGTGCAGGATGTCGAGCAGGGTCCGGCCGACGAACTCCGGGTGCTCGTGGGTCTGCGCGAACCACCCGGGCAGCACCCGGGCGCCCAACCGGGCCCGCCCGGTGTGCGGCACCGGTTCGATCCGGGCCCGCTCCTCCTCGGGTACCAGCGAGGACGCGGGGTCGTCGCCGCCCCCGGCGAGCAACCGGAGGAAGTGCGACTTGCCCGAACCGTTGGAGCCCAGCACCGCGACCCGCTCGTCGTACCAGACCTCCAGGTCGAAGGGGCGCATCAGACCGGTGAGCTCCAGGTTCTCGCACACCAGGGCGCGCTTGCCGGTACGTCCGCCGCGCAGCCGCATCCGCAGGTTCTGGTCCCGGGGCTGCTGCTGCGGCGGGCCCGCCTCCTCGAACCTGCTCAGCCGGGTCCGCGCGGACTGGTACCGCGTGGCCATGTCCGAGTTGTAGGACGCCTTCTGCTTGTACATGGACACCAGGGCCCGGAGCTTGGCATGCTCCTCGTCCCAGCGTTTGCGCAGCTCGTCCAGGCGGGCGAACCGCTCACGCCGGGCCTCGTGGTAGGTGTCGAAGGCGCCGCCGTGCACCCACACGTCGTTGCCCGCCGCGCCGAGCTCCACCGTGACGATCCGGTCGGGGACCCGGCTGAGCAGTTCGCGGTCGTGGGAGACGAACAGGACCGACTTGGGGGTGGCGCGCAGGGCCTCCTCCAGCCAGCGCTTGCCGGGCACGTCCAGGTAGTTGTCCGGCTCGTCCAACAACAGCACCGGCGCGGGGCCCCGTAGCAGGGCCTCGATGACCAGGCGTTTCTGTTCACCGCCGGAGAGTGTGCGCACCTCGCGCCACCGGCAGCGCTCGTAGGCGACCCCCAGGGCGGCCACACAGCACTGGTCCCACACCACCTCGGCCTCGTAGCCCCCGGCGTCGCCGTACCGGGCGATCGCCTCGGCGTAGCGCATCTGCGTGGCCTCGTCCTCGGAGAGCATCATGGCCGTCTCGGCCGCCTCCATGTCCGCGTGGGCCCGGCGCACCGTCGTGGGGAGACCGACACCAGGAGCTCGTGCACGGTGGTGGCGTCCCGCACGTGCCCCACGAACTGCGGCATCACGCCCAGCTCGCCGTCGACGGTGAGCGCGCCGGACTGGGGCGGGAACTCGCCGCGCACCAGCCGCAGCAGGGTGCTCTTGCCCGCGCCGTTGGCGCCCACGAGCGCGGTCTTGGACCCCTCACCGACCCGGAAGGACACTCCGTCCAGCAGCACCCTCCCGTCGGGCAGGGTGTGTGTGACCTGGTTGACGTCGACGTAGCCCACGACCGCTCTTCTCCACTGCTCACGACTCCCGCGCACGCTCGGGCGGCGCGGAAGGTCAGCGTTCCACGGGGCCCACGGCCGGGCAATCGGTTTTCCGTCCCGTGCGGGACCTTAAGAGTCCCTTAGCTGACACCTAAGGTCCGGTGAAACCCGATGTGTGTGCGTTCACCCCTGTTCTACGGTCTTCTCGCCGGTCAGAGACCGGTCGGGACGATTCCCGGGTCAGCGGCGGAGAAAGGCGGCGGGGTGACTCTCACACAGGGAGCGGCGGGCACACACGAGGTGACGGAGTCGGCCCATCGAGCCTGCTGCGCCGATCCCCGCGAGCGCCCGGTCCCGATCGAGCGCATGTCGATGCTGTCCAACCAGGCGTCCGTCGCCCTGGTCGGCCCGGACGCGCGTCTGCTCTGGTTCTGCCACCCCGAGCCGGACTCCCACGCCCTGTTCGCGGAGGTCCTGGGCGGCCGCCAGGCGGGCGTCTTCGCGATCTCGCCCGCCCACGGCGGGCTCCCCTCGGCCAGCGCTACCTGCCGGGCACGATGACCGTGCGCACCCGCTGGTCCCGCCTGGAGGTCACCGACTACCTCGCCCACGACACCGAGCCCGGCCGCACCGACCTCGTCCGCGTGATCGGCGGCGTCACCCCCGCCACCGTCGAGTTCGCCCCGCGCCCCGACTTCGGCCGCGCGCCCATCCGCATCACCGTCGAGCCCGAGGGCCTGCGCGTGCAGGGCGCCGACTTCCCCATGGTCCTGCGCTCCCCCGGCGTGGAGTGGCGCGTGGACCACGACGGCACCGACGACGTCGCCCGCGCCACCGTCCACCCGAGGTCGGAACGGCCCGTGGTGCTGGAACTGCGCTGCGGCACCGACTCCCTCGCCGCCGAGGAGCGCACCGAGGCGGAGCGCCAGGAGCAGGCGGCCCTCCACTGGTCCTCGTGGGTGCGGGACCTGGACCTTCCGCGCACGGAGAACGTCCTCGCCGCCCGTTCGGCGTTGACGTTGCGTGGGTTGTGCACCCCCACCGGCGGGGTCATGGCCGCCGCGACCACCTCCCTGCCCGAGGAGATCGGCGGGGTCCGTAACTGGGACTACCGGTACTGCTGGCTACGCGACGGAGCCCTGACCGTCCAAGCGCTGGTCACCCTGGGCTCCACCACCGAGGCCGAGGCGTTCCTGGACTGGGTCCACCGCGTCGTGGACTCCCTGCCCTCACCCGAACTCCTGCGCCCCCTCTACTCCCTGCGCGGCACCGACCTGCGCCCCGAAGAGGTCATCGAGTCCCTGTCCGGCTACGCCGGATCACGCCCCGTCCGCATCGGCAACCTCGCCGACCACCAGGTCCAACTCGACGTGTTCGGCCCCGTCGTCGAACTCATCACCCACCTCTCCCACGCCCGCCAACAGCTCACCGACCGCGACTGGGACCTGGTCCGCTCCATGGCCCAGGCCGTGGCCCGCCGCTGGCACGAGGCCGACCACGGCATCTGGGAGGAACGCGACGAACCCCGCCAACGCGTCTACTCCAAGGTCATGTGCTGGCTCACCCTGGACCGCGCCCTCACCCTGGCCGAGCGGTACGGGCGCACCCCCGACCCCACCTGGGCCGACCTGCGCACCGACATCGCCCAGGAGGTACTGGAGAAGGGCTGGAACGAGCAGGCCCAGGCCTACACCACCGCCTACGACGGCACCGACCTGGACGCCGCGTCCCTGCACATCGGCCTGTCCGGGCTCATCGACCCCGCCGACGAACGCTTCCAGGCCACCGTCACCGCCGTGGAGGCCGAGCTGCGCTCGGGGCCCACGGTGTACCGGTACCACCGCGACGACGGCCTCCCGGGCGGCGAGGGCGGCTTCCACCTGTGCACCACCTGGCTCATCGAGGCCTACCTCCTCACCGGGAGGAGGGCCGAGGCCGAGGAACTGTTCAAGCACCTGGTGGACAGCGCCGGACCCACCGGGCTCATCCCCGAGGAGTTCGACCCGGTCACCGAACGCGCTCTGGGCAACCACCCCCAGGCCTACTCCCACCCGGGCCTGATCCGCT
Organism: Nocardiopsis eucommiae; assembly: GCA_018388625.1. GTDB lineage: Bacteria > Actinomycetota > Actinomycetes > Streptosporangiales > Streptosporangiaceae > Nocardiopsis > Nocardiopsis eucommiae. Next base: position 2,520,056 of record CP074402.1, read on the forward strand.
GCGCCCAACTCCTCGACCACCACTGAACGACCAGGGGCGGGGGTGGGCACCGGCCACGGGCTGTGGGTGCCGTGGGCCGTGGTTGTCGCGGCGGGAGGGTGTGTGGTTGCTGTGAGCTGGGGAGTGCTCCCGCTCCAGCAATCACAACGGTAGAGCTCCCGCTACACCAACCCCTACCTCACAACCCTCGGCTCACGGCAACCACAACCCGAAGAACCCCCAGCTCACGGCAACCACCGGAACCTCATCTCCCACTCCGATCAACCCGAGCGCCTCAGGCGCCAGGCGCGGGGTTGTTCCGCCGCGTGGGGAACGTCCCACAGGGCGAACCTCGCCCGCACCCGTGCACCGCCCAACCTGCCGCGCTCCAGGTGAACCGTGCCGCCGGTGGCCTCCACCGCGTGTCGGACGATGTCCAGGCCCAGCCCGGTCGATCCGCCTCCGCTCGTGCCCCGCCGCAGGGCCGCAGTGGGATCCGCGAACCCGGGCCCCGCATCTTCCACGAGCAGTGTCACCCAGCCCGCGTGCGCCACCACCGCCACGGCGAACGGGCGGTCCGCCGGGGTGTACCGGAAGACGTTGCCCACCAGCGAGTCCAGCACCGCCGTGCACTCCTGGGCGGAGAGCGCCACCCGGCACGGCGTGTCCGGCAGCTCCAGGGTGACCTCCCTGCCCTGGTCGTTGGCGAGCATCGACCAGAACCCCATGCGGTCGACCACCGCCTCGGACAGGTCGCACTCGCGTTCGACCTCCGGGTCCGGCTCGTGCGGGCGCACGTCCCGGATGATGGCGTCCACGTCCCGCTCCAGCGCGCCGATCGCGCCCCTGATCCGCTCGCCCTCCGGGCCGGGCAGGAGTTCGGCGTCCAACCTCAGCGCGGTCAGCGGGGTGCGCAACCGGTGCGAGACGTCGGCGGCCATCTCCCGTTCCTTCGTCAGCAGCCCCTGCACGCGCTCACCGATGGCGTTGATGGACTCACCGAGCACCACCAGGTCACGGGGGCCGTGTACGCGTATCCGGGCGTTCAGGCGCCCCTCGCCGATCTCCACGGCGGTGTCCGCCAGGGCTCGCAGGGCCCGCCGGGCCGGTCGGCTCAACCGGTCGGTGACCAGCACGGCGCCCAGCACCCCCAGGACCGCGATCCCCACCAGGGCGCCCAGGACCGGGCCCAGGCCACGGACGGCCTCCCCTCGGGGCTGGAACACCTCCACCACGGCCACGTCGTCGCCCGGTTCCGCACCGGCCACCTGGAGGTAGGCGGTGCCCTCCTCGACCGGCACCACACCACGGGCCCCTGCTCCCGCTCCCGCCTCTGCCGCTGTCCCCGGGCTCCTCACCCCGCTCCCGACCCCGGAGCGCCGGAGCGCCGCCACGTCCGTGACTCCGGCGCGACTGGCACCGACCGTCGTCCCGTCGGGAAGGTGCACCGCCAGGTGCCCCCGGGACCCGGCGGAAGTCGAGGCCACCACACGCCGCAGCAGCGCGGGGTCGGGGTCCACCTCGGCCACCGAGGCCACCGCCCCGACCTGCGACCAGATCTGTTCCTCGGCGCGTTCACGCGCCTCCCACCACGCCCACGCGCCGGTCACGCCGATCATCACCACCGCGACCATGACCGTCGCGAGGATGACGGCGCGGGCCAACAGCCTCCTCACACCGGTTCCACCAGCTTCAGCCCCACACCCCGCACCGTGTGCAGGTAGCGGGGCTGACTCGCGCTCTCACCGAGCTTGCGGCGCAGCCACGACATGTGCACGTCGATGGTCTGGTCGTGGCCCACGAACGGGTGCTGGTGCCAGACGGCCTCCACGAGTTCGCGGCGGCTCACCACGCGGCCCGTGTGCTCGGCCAGGTAGGCCAGCAGGTCGAACTCACGGCGCGACAGCTCCAGGGGGTGCCCGCCAACGACGCCTGCCGCCGTGTCAGACTGATCGTCAACTCGCCCACGGTCAGCTCGCCCGGGTGGGCCGCGCCCGCCGAGGCCCGGCCGGACCTGCGCAGCAGCGCGTTCATCCGCGCGGCCAGCTGGGTGCTGGAGAAGGGCTTGACGACGTAGTCGTCGGCGCCGTCGTTGAGCAGGCGCACTATCGACTGCTCGTCACCGCGCGCCGTCGCCACGATCACCGGCACGTCGCTGTGACCGCGTAACATCCGCAGCGCGGCCGCGCCGTCCAGGTCGGGGAGCCCCAGGTCCAGGATGACCAGGTCGGGTTCGTGCCGGGCGGCCTCACGCAGGGCGTCCAGAGCGGTGCCCACGGGCAGCACCACGTGCCCCAGACCACTCAGCGCGCGCACCAGCGCGCCCCGCACCATCTGGTCGTCCTCGACCAGCAAGACCGTTGCCATGGGCACACGTTAACGAATGTTGCACCTTCACACGAGTCCGGCTGCGTCCCGTGATCAGGTGGAACACCGCTGTGACGGGCGGGTGCGGGACCGGTGCGGTTTAAGTCGAACGAGACGCTGCGTTAAGGCTTCCTTAGGGACCGCGACACTACTGTCGTCACACATCGCCGGTGGTGGTGCGCGTCACAGCGGCGCGGCCCGTGACCACCGGCCCGACCAGCTACCGGGTACCAGTGTGCCCGTTCCACGGAGGTGTCGTGGCGGAAATCGTGATCGACGGCCTGGGCAAGGTCTACGCGGACGGAACCCGCGCGGTCGACGACCTCTCCCTCGACATCCAGGACGGCGAGTTCCTGGTGCTGGTCGGACCCTCCGGCTGCGGCAAGACCACCGCGCTGCGGATGGTCGCGGGGCTGGAGGCGATCAGCGAGGGCACCGTGCGCATCGGTGACCGAGTGGTCAACGATGTTCCCGCACGTGACCGGGACGTGGCGATGGTGTTCCAGTCCTACGCCCTCTACCCGCACCTGAACATCTTCGAGAACATCGCGTTCGGGCTGCGCCTGCGCAAGGTGCCCAAGGCCGAGATCGACCGGCGCGTCCGCGAGGTCGCCCGCGTCCTCGAACTGGAGGAGCACCTCACCCGCAAGCCGGGAAACCTCTCCGGCGGCCAGCGCCAGCGGGTGGCGATGGGCCGGGCCATCGTCCGCGAACCCCGGGCCTTCCTGATGGACGAACCCCTCTCCAACCTGGACGCCAAGCTCCGCGTGCAGATGCGCGCCCAGATCGCCCGCATCCAGCGCGACCTGGGCGTCACCACGGTCTACGTCACCCACGACCAGACCGAGGCGATGACCCTGGGCGACCGGGTGGCCGTCATGAAGCGGGGTGTCCTCCAGCAGGTCGGCCCGCCCCAGGAGCTGTACGACCACCCCCGCAACCTGTTCGTCGCCGGGTTCGTCGGCTCGCCCGGCATGAACCTGATCTGCGTGGAACTCCACGAGGACGACGGCCGGTTCCGGGTCCGGATCGGTGACCAGCACCTCGACCTGCCCGACAGCCTCCTGCACCGGCGTCCCGCCCTGCGCGGCTACGCCGGGGCCAAGGTCGTCGTGGGCGTCCGTCCCGAGGACATGGAGGACGCCGGGATCGTCGGCGGCACCGAGGGGGCCACGCTCACCTCGGTCGCGGACCTGGTCGAGGCCATGGGCTCGGACGTCCTCGTGCACTTCCCCTCGACGCCGCACCCGTCGTCACCGAGGACACCCGTGAACTCGCCCGCGACGCCGGGACCGACGAGACCCTCCCCGCGACCGACGACGGCGTCGTCCTCGTCGGCCGCTTCAGCCCCCGCACCCACGTGTACGAGGGCCAGACCATCACCGTGGCCGTCGACACCGAACGACTCCAGTTCTTCGACCCCGCCACCGGTACCGCCATCCACGACTCCTGAGGAGCGTCCCCCATGACAGCCCCCACGTCCCACCGCACCCACCGCACCAGAGTCCTCGGCGGGGCCGCCGCCGCGCTCGGCCTCACCCTGGCCGCCACCGCCTGCGGCGGGGGCTCCACCTCGGCCTCCGGCGCCGACCTCGACGGCCAGACCCTGGAGATCGTCGGCCCCTGGGCCGGTGACGAGCAGGTCGCCTTCGAGCAGGTCCTCGCGCTCTTCGAGGACCAGACCGGCGCCACCGTCTCCTACAGCGGTGCCGGTGACGACCTCCAGACCGTCCTCCAGACCCGCATCCAGGGCGGGGACGAGCCCGACGTCGCGCTCATCCCGCAGGCCGGACTCATCGAGCACTTCGCCGCCGACGACGTCCTGGTGCCGCTCACCGACGACGTCGTCCAGACCCTCGACGAGAACATGGCCGGGGCCTGGGCGGACATCGGCTCGGTCGACGACACCCCCTACGGCGTCTACCTCAAGGTCGCTAACAAGTCCCTGGTCTGGTACAACGACGACCTGTTCGCCGAGACCGGCGCCGTGCCCCCGGAGAACTGGGAGGAGTTCGTCGAACTCTCCGAGAACCTCTCCGACGTCGGCATCAGCCCGCTGTCCGTCGCCGGAGCGGACGGCTGGGTCCTGACCGACTGGTTCGAGAACGTCTACCTCCAGACCGCCGGACCGGAGAAGTACGACCAGCTCGCCTCGCACGAGATCCCGTGGACGGACCCGACCGTCGAGGTCGCCCTGGAGACCCTGGCCGAGATCTGGGGCCAGGAGCAGCTGATGCTGGGCGGCAGTAGCGGCAGCCTCCAGACCGACTTCCCCACCTCCGTCGTGAACGTCTACAGCGACGACCCCGACGCCGCCATGGTGGTGGGCGCCGACTTCATCGGCGGGGTCGTCTCCGCCAGCACCAACTCCACGGTGGGCGAGACCGCCCAGATCTTCCCGTTCCCCAGCATCGCCGGTGAGGGCGACGCCGTGGTCGTGGCCGGTGACGCCGCCGTCGCCATGAGCGACAGCGAGGCCACCATGGAGCTCCTGCGCTTCCTCGCCTCCGAGGAGGCCGCGGCCGAGTGGGCGTCCATCGGCGGGTTCATCTCCCCGAACAAGAACCTGACCGCCGACGACTACGCCGACCCGGTCCTGGGCCAGGTCGCGGAACAGGTCATCGACGCGGGTGACAGCGTCCGCTTCGACCTCTCCGACCTCCAGCCCGCCGCGTTCGGCGCCACCGTCGGAGACGGCATGTGGCAGACCCTCCAGGACTTCCTGGCCGACCCCTCGGACGTCGAGGGCACCATGGAGCGCCTCGAGGCCGAGGCCGCCCGCGCCCACGGGAACTAGACGGAGCCCGCGAACATGACCTCCAACGACACCAGGGCCGCCGACGGCGCGGCCCGCGCGGACGGGGCCCCGGCGGGGAAGCCGCCCGACGGCAGCCGCCCGGGATGGCGGCGCCTGTTCGGCCCGGCCACCCTGTTCCTGCTGCCCGCCCTGCTCTTCCTCGGGGTCTTCCTGGCCTACCCGGCCGTCTACTCCGTGGTGCGCAGCTTCTTCGACGCCTCCGGATCGCAGTTCGTCGGTCTCGACAACTACGCCCGGATGTTCACCGACGACCGCACCCTGACCGCGATCCGCAACACCGGTATCTGGGTCCTGGTCGCCCCCGCCCTGGTCACCGGGTTGGGCCTGGTCTTCGCGGTGCTCACCGAGCGCGTCCGCTGGGCCACGGCCTTCCGGATCCTACTGTTCATGCCCATGGCGATCTCCCTGTTCGCCTCCGGCATCATCTTCCGGCTGGTCTACGACGAGAACCCCGACCGCGGCGTGGTGAACGCCGCCGTGGTGACCGTGCACGACGCGTTCGCCTCGCCCTCGGAGTACCCCGGGGCCCGGCCGCGTGGCGAGGAACTGGACGCGGACCCCTCGCTGGGCGGGTTCACCACCACCCGGGCGTACGCGCCGGGTGACACCGTGGCCCTGCCGCTGGTCGGTGTCCGACCGGGGAGATCCCCGAGCAGGCGGCCCCGGCCACCGCTCCCGAGCCCTCCGGGGACACCATCGAGGGCGTGGTGTGGCTGGACGTGGCCCTCGGCGGCGACGCCGGGACCATCGACGACGGTGAGAACGGCCTGCCCCGCATGATGGTCGACGCGCTCCGGGACGGGCAGGTGGTGGCCAGCGCCACCTCCGGCGACGACGGCCGCTTCACCCTCACCGGACTGGAGCCGGGGAGTACGAGATCCATCTCGCGGCGGACAACTTCACGGAGTCCTTCCGCGGGCTGACCTGGCTCGGCCCGGCCCTGGTGACCCCCGTGATCATCTCCTCGTGGGTGTGGATCATGACCGGCTTCGCGATCACGTTCATCGCCGCCGGGCTGTCCGCCATCCCCAGGGACGCCCTGGAGGCGGCCCGCGTGGACGGCGCCACCGAGTGGCAGGTGTTCCGCAAGATCACCATCCCGCTCCTGGGTCCGCTGCTGCTCGTGGTGTTCGTGACGCTGATGATCAACGTCCTGAAGATCTTCGACCTCGTGTTCGTGATCGCTCCGGGATCGGTCCAGGCCGACGCCAGCGTGATCGCCCTCCAGATGTGGCAGGTGTCCTTCGGCGCGGGCGGCAACCAGGGACTGGGCAGCGCCCTCGTGGTCCTCCTGCTGGTCCTGGTCCTGCCGATCATGTACTTCAACATCCGCCGTTTCCGACGGGAGCGCTCGTGACCGCCACGCCCCAGAAGTCGCCCTCCGTCGTCGAGGTGTCGGTGTCCGGTGCCCCGCGCCGGGGACTGGCGTCCCGGATCGTCTCCAAGCTGGGCTCGGGCACCCTCCAGGTCGCGTTGACCCTGGTCGCCCTGTTCTGGATGGTGCCGGTCATCGGCCTGCTCCTGGTGTCGCTGCGGTCGGAGGCCGACAACACCAACAGCGGCTGGTGGACGGCGCTGCTCAAGCCCACCGAGCTCACGCTGGACAACTACCGGTCGCTGGTCGACAACGACGTCCTCGTGCAGTCGTTCTTCAACACCGTCTACATCGCGGTCCCCTCGACCCTGCTGGTCGTGGGCATCGGGGCGCTGGCGGCGTACGCGCTGGTGTGGATGGACTTCCCCGGCCGCGACTGGATCATGGTGGCCGTGGTCGGCCTGCTGGTGCTGCCGATCCAGGCGGCCCTGATCCCCATCTCGCAGCTGTACGGCGCCCTGGGCATCTTCGGGTCCATCCTCGGCGCGGTCCTGTTCCACGTGGCCTTCGGTCTGCCGTTCGCGGTGTTCCTGCTGCGCAACTTCTTCGTGAACATCCCGCGCGACCTGCTGGAGGCGGCGCGGATGGACGGCGCCAGCGAGTGGCGGATCTTCCGCAAGGTGGTGCTCCCGGTGGCCCGCCCCGCGCTGGCCTCGCTCGCGGTCTTCCAGTTCCTGTGGGTGTGGAACGACATGCTCGTGGCACTGGTGTTCACCAACCCGGACTCGGCCCCGCTGACCGTGGCGCTGCGCTCGCAGCTGCGCCAGTTCGGCACCAACATCGACGTGCTGGCCTCGGGGGCCTTCCTGTCCATGCTGGTGCCGCTGCTGGTCTTCTTCGCCTTCCAGCGCCACTTCATCCAGGGGTGTTCGCGGGCTCCGGCAAGTAGACCCGCTCCACGATCCACCCACGATGGCGCCCTCGGTGGCGCCGGGCCCCGCGGCACCACTCCCACCGCGGGGCCCCTTCGTGTCCACGGTGACCTTCGTGTCCACGGTGACAGGGGTGCACAGTGAACCCCCGCGATACCCGGGGGCGACGCGGGCCGCTTCCACGGGGTGCGTCCCACGGGTTCTCGGGGACACGGGCCGCCTCGACGTGCTGGTCCGGGGCGGGTCAGCGATGCGGCAGCTCCGGGGCGCGCTCGCCGGCCATCCACAGTCCCAGGGCGTGCCGGTCCACCAGGACCATCCCCGCACCGGCCTCCCGGACGGCCTCCCGGGTGAAACCGTTCGAGGCCACGAACATCCCCAGGTAGCCCTGGTGCCCTCCCGCGAGCGCCCCGAGGAAGGCCCGTACCTCGTTGGGCGGCACCGGCCTGCGCCAGCGCTTGCACTGCACGGCCAGGGGCCTGCCGTCCGGTGTCTGCGCCCGCAGGTCGACGCCCCCGTCCGAGGCGCCACCGACCACCGAGACCCGGGTGTAGCCGCGGGTGCGCAGCAGCAGCGCCACGTGGTGCTCGAACTCCGTCCCCGTCATCGTGTCGATCGCCGCGATCCCCGTCCGCGCGACGATCCACCGTTCCCGGGCCAGCCGGGCCCGCGACCACGCCCACCAGCCCAGCGCGGCCGTGGCGACCACGACCACCAGGCCCCCGGCGAGCCACAGCCCCGGGCTGTCGGCGTTGTCGAACACCCACCCCAGGGCCAGGAGGAGCGCCAGCAGAGCCAGTGGCAGCGAACCCCGCAGACTCCGCGCCCATCGCCGCCCGCGCCGACGCTGTCGCACACTCACGCTTCTCCCTGGGGGTGGGGGACACAACGGGGCACATCATCGCACGGGGTGACGACCCTCCTCCACGCGGTGACCCCGCCCGGCCGTCGGCGGCCGACGGCCCGGTCCCGGGCCGTCCCCGGTCGCTGCGACAATGGCCCCGTCGCGGTTTCGCACACGGGGGTGCGGGACCGGCCACGAGAACACGGGGGTGCGGCGGTGGCCGAGCGCAGGGCTCTGGATCTGGACGCGCTCGCGGTCAGTGACCGCTTCCGGCTGTTCAACTTCACCCGCCGCGACGACCACGTCACCTACCTGTGGGTCCTGCGCTCCGTGGACCGCCTGCGCGAGGTCCACCAGGTGCAGGTCGGCGCGGACGAGGTCGAGTCCACCCTGCGCGAACTCGCCGCGAACCACGCCGAGGCCCCTGAGGTCCCCGCCCAGGGGCTGCGCCACCGGCTCGACGAACTCGCCACGGACGGCGTGCTGCACCGCTTCGACGACGCCTCCCGCGCGGGCACCCTGGCCAGCTATCGCAACCGGCAGTCCGTCTACCAGTTCAGCGAACTCGGGTACCGGGCCTACCACGCCGTCGAGAACCTCCTGGGCGCCCGGGTGGAGGACGTCAACCTCTCCCGCCTGGTCTTCTCCGACGTCCTGGAGGACCTCGGAGCACTGGCGGAGGCCAACCGCACCGGTCGGGTCGAGGACGTCTACCGCCGCCTGTCCCGCCTGGACGCGGTGATGGAGGACATGGGTCGGCGCTCCGCCCAGTTCCACGTGACCCTCGGGGAGATCCTGCGCTCCACCGAGGCCTCCTCCGAGGTGTTCCTGCGCCACAAGAACGCCCTGCTCGTCCACATGTCCGACTTCATGGCGGAGCTCGACCGCTACCTGCCCCGCCTGGACCGCGCCGTCCACGAGGTCGAGGCCACCGGCCTGTCCACCCTGCTCTCCCGCGCCGCCGAGGCCGACGAACGCCTCTTCATGGATCGCACCGAGCGCCTGGAGGACTGGTCCCGCCGCTGGTGGGCCGTGCGCGCCTGGTTCGCCTCCGAGAGCGGGTCGCCCACCCGTGCCGCCGAACTCGGCCAGGCCACCCGCACCGCCGTCTCCGGGGTCGTCGCCCTCCTGCGGCAGATCACCGAGGCCCAGCGCGGCGGTGTCAACCGCTCCACGCAGCTGCGGCACCTGGCAGCGTGGGTGTTCGACACCCCCGACGACGGGGCCGCGCACGCGCTCATGGGCGCCGCGTTCAACAGCCGCTCCGCCCGACACCTCGGCGTGGCCCACGAGGACGGCGACGAGTTCGCGCCCACCGACTCCTGGCACGACGCCGCCGGGGTGGAGGTGTCGGTGACCCTGTTCCGCAGCGACCGCTCACCCAACCACGGGGTCCCCAAACCGGTCCGCCGGGACACCGGGGCCCGCTCCGAGCTGCGCCGCCGCCAGACCGAGGACCGCGAGGCCGAACGCGCCTCCGCCGCGCGTCTGGTCAGCGAGGGCGCCCACCAGCGCGTCCTCGACGACAGCGACACCAAGGTGCTGCTGCGGCTGGTCACCAAAGCACTGGAGTCACGGTCGGTGTCGTACACGAGGCGGGACACCTCCCCGGCGGTCGTCGGCCTGCTGAAGTCCGCCACCGCCGACGACGCGGGCACCCTCATCAGGCTCGTCCGCGACGAACGGGGCAGCACCGTGCGCACCTCCCAGGGCCGGATCCACCTTCCCGGCTTCCGCGTGGAACTGGCTCCCCGCGCCGCCCGGACGACCGCTCGGAAGGGGAACCGATGACCCGGCACTCCCGGCCCCGCGTCGAGACCGTGGACCTGGGCTCCTACCAGCAGGCCGTGCGCAGGGTCCTCACCTGCGACGTCATCACGGCGTCCCGGCCGCGCCCCGGCGTGCTCGACCAGGTCCTGTACTGGGCCGACCAGATGTCCGAGGACCTGCGCGCCCTGTTCGGGTACACCCTCGTCGCCACCACCGACCACGTCCGCCTGGTGCGCGAACTCGACCTGCTCGACCCCACCCAGCGCCAGGCGTTCGCCCGCAGAGGCAGGCCCTTCGACCGCCGACGCCTCGCCTACCTCTGCCTGCTTCTGGCCGCCTTCCAGCGCTCCCAGGTGGAGATCAGCCTCGGTGACCTGGTCCGGGGGTTCACTCCCTCGGCCAACGAGATCGAGGGCCTCGGCTACGACCCCACCGACTCCAGCCACAAGGCGGCGCTGGTCGACGTCGCCCACTGGCTCCTGGACCGGGGCGCCCTGCACCTGTCCGACGGCTCCGTCGAGGCGTGGGCGCGCGGGGGCGACCAGGGCGACGCGCTCTTCGACATCGACCACGAGATCTGTGAGGTCCTCTTTCGACCCACGCGCCCCATCCAGCACCTGAACAGCGCCTCCGGCCTGCTCAGCGACCCCCTCGGACCGGACGCCCCGCGTGAAAGGGCAGCCCAGCGCGCCCGCCGCCTGCTGCTGGAGTACCCGGTCGTGTACTACGCGGACGTGGAGCCGGAGGTGGCGGCGGCCCTGCGCGGCAGGGGGCCCGCCGAGGAGGTGGCCCGTCTGACCGGGACCAAGCTGGAACGCCGCGCCGAGGGGGTCCTGCTGGCCGACGCCTCGGGCGCCTTCACCGACCGCGCCTTCCCGGGGCGGGGCGGCGCCGTCACGCGCACCGCCGGGCTGCTGCTGGCCCAGATCGCCACCCACTTCGAGGAGTCCTGGGCGGCCCTGGCCCGCCTGTCCGCGCCCGGACCGGTCCACGAGCACCCCGAACTGGTCGCCCGGATCGACGCGGGGGTCCCCCGGGAGGGCGTGGTCAGCGAGCTGGCCTGGGCCGAGACGGAGCAGCCCCCGACGGTGGGCGAGCCCGCCTCGCTGCCGCTGGTGGAACGCGAACGCCTGGAGGACATGGTCGCGGACCTCTTCGAGGAGTTCGGTGCCGCCTCCTTCACCGCCTCCTGGCAGCAGGACCCGCACGGCCTGCTCGACGCCGCCCTGGCCCTGCTCACCGACCTCGACCTGGTCCGGCCGCTTTCGGGCGGTGTCCTGGTCACTCCCGCCGCCCTGCGATACCGCAACATCCGGGGCGCCCTGCCCGAACGCCCCGACACCGGGCTGCTGCCGTTCGGCCCCCTCGAACCGGCCGACGAGTCCGCTGACGAACCGCCTCAGACCGACCCCGACGACGTACACCCCGCCCCGCCCGAGACTGGAACCGAGGAAACCGCGCCATGACCCGCAGGAGCGACCGCTTCCGGCCCAGCCGGGCCGGAGTCGTCAACGTCTGGGACTACGTCGACGAGGAGTTCGCCTTCGCGGACGGCCGCCTCGTCCTGCGCGGCCACAACGGGTCGGGCAAGACGAAGGCGCTGGAGGTGCTGTTCCCCTTCGTCCTGGACGGCTACACGGACGCCCGCAGGCTCGACCCGTTCAGCGGCCAGAACCGCACCATGAAGTCGAACCTCCTCTACCGGGGGGACGAGTCCGCCCACGGGTACGTGTGGATGGAGTTCGCCCGCGCCGCCGACGGCGACGGCGCGGGAACCGAGACGGTCACCCTGGTCATCGGCATGCGCGCGCACCGCCACCGCGACGGGGTCAACCCCTCCTTCTTCGTCACCGACCAGCGCCTCGGCGTGGACTTCGGGCTGCTCTCCACGGACGGTCGCCCGCTCACCGAACGCCAGCTCAAGGCCGCCCTGGGCGAGGACGCCCACCACGCGACCGCCGCCGACTACCGCCGGGCCGTCGACGCGCGCCTGTTCGGGCTGGGGGAGCGGTACGTCCAGCTCCTGGACCTCCTGCTCGCCCTGCGCCGCCCCCTGCTGGCCAAGGACCTGGACCCGGAGAAGGTCTCGCACACCCTCACCGGCGGACTCAGCCCCTGGACGACGCCCTCGTGGACCAGGCCGCCCGGGACTTCGCCAACCTCGCCGCCGTCCAGCGCCGCTTCGCCAGCGCCACCGCCGCCCACGAGGCCGCCCGGACCTTCACCGGTGTCTACGCCGACTACCTGACCGCCAACGCCCGCCACCGCCTGTCCAGGGTCGCCGCCGCCACCGAGCAGGCCGACACCCACGCGCGGACCGTCGCCGAGGCGGCCGTCGAACTCGACCGCGCCACCGAGGCGCGGGACCGCGCCCGCGAGCGCGCCGCCGAGCACTCCGGGGAGGCCCGGCGTCTGGACGCCCAGTGCACGGCCCTGCGCCAGCACGAGACCCTCCAGGACCAGCAGGCCCTCCAGGTCAGGAGGAAGGGCAACGACGGGCTCGCCCGGCGGATCGAGACCGGCCAGGCGCGCGTGCGGGCCCAGGAGGAGGAGATCACCCACCTGACCGGCGAGGCCGCCCGGGTCGCGGAACGGGTCGGGCACGAGCGCGCCCGCGCCGAGGAGCTGCGCACCGAACTCCTGGCCGCCGCCGAGCGGTCCGGGATCGTCCACGACGCGGAGGGGAGGCGGACACCGGCGACGACCTGCCCGAGACCGCTCGGGCCAGGGCCAGCGCCCGGCTCGACGACGTGCGGGCCGTCCGCGAACGGCTCACCGCCCAGGACCGTGCCGAGGACGGACGCCAACGCGCCGAGACCGCCGCCGCCAGGGCCGAGGACGCCCTCACCGGGCAGGAGGAGGCGTGCGCCGGGGCCGAGGAGGAGCTCGCCGGGCTCCGCCGCACCACCACCGAGGCCCTGGACGCGTGGTCCGCGCGGTGGGAGCTCGCCGGACCGGACACCCTGGCGGCCCTGCGGGACACCGTGGCGCGCTACGGGGAGGCGGACACCCCCACCCTCGCGCAGGTGTTCAACGAGCACCTCCACGACCAGCAGCTCCAGGCCGCCACCCGGGCCACCACCCTGGAGTCCGAGCAGGCCGCCCTGGGTGAGGAACTGGCCTCCGTCCGCCGCGAACGCGACCACATCGCCGCCGAACGCGACGACGCGCCACCCACCGAGGCCCTGCGCCCGGCCTCCCGCGACGAGCGCCCCGGCGCGCCGCTCTGGCGGCTGGTCCGCTTCGCCGACCACCTCTCCGACGACCACGGCGCGGCCGTCGAGGGCGCCCTGCACGCCGCCGGGCTGCTCACCGCCTGGATCCACCCCGACCCCGACCTCACCCGACAGGCCCTGGACCGGGGCGAGGCCGACGCCTACTTGCTCCCCGGCGCCGGGACCACGGGGACGACCCTGGCCGACGTCCTCGTGCCCGAGACCCAGGACCACGTTCCGAAGGACACCATCACCCGTCTCCTCGCGTCGATCCCGTTCGGAGACGGGGACCTGCCCGGTGACACCGGGGTGGACACCGGGGCCCGCTACCGGCTGGGGCCGCTCACCGGCGCCCATCCCAAGCCCGCCGCCGAGTTCATCGGGGCGACCAACCGGGCCCAGCGCCGCCGTGAACGTCTGGCCGCCCACGACGCCCGTGTCGCGGAGCTGTCCGCACGCCACACCGAACTCGGTGAACGGCTCGCCCGCGCCCACGCACTGCTCAAGGACTTCGACCGCGCCCGCGCGGACCTGCCCGACGCCGCAGGGGTGGTCCGGGCCCTGCGCGCCGTCGAACACCACTCCACCCTCCTGTCCTCGGTCCGCGCCGCCCGTGCGGAGGCCCGGCGCGACCTCGACGCCGCCGTCGCCCAGGTCGACGCCGAGCGCCGACAGGTCCGCGCCGTGGCCGCCGAACGCGTCATGCCCACCCGCCGGGAGGACGTCGAAGCGGTCGCCCTCGCGGCGGAGACCTTCCAGGACACCGCGCGGAAGCTGCACGCCACCCGCGCCGACATCACCGAGTACGAGCGTGACCTCACCGGGCGCCAGGACACGGTCACGCGGCTGACCGAGGCACTCGAGGGCGACCGCGTCGAGCTCGACCGGAACCGTGCCGACCACCAGCGCGAGGCCGAGGAACTGGCCACCCTGGAGGCCTCCGTCGACGCCCCGGCACGGGAACTCCTCGCACAGTTGGAGCGGGCCCAGGAGGAGCTCCGCGAGGCCCGGGCCCGCAGGGACGAGGCTGCCGAGGAGGCCTCGGGCGAACACGAACGTGTGATCAGCTCCAAGACCCTCCGCGACAGCGGCCGAGGGACCCTCTCCCAGGCACTCACCACCCTCTTCGAGCACGCCGCCGCCTTCTCCGGGCTCACCCAGCCCGCCGTGCGCGCGATCGTCGGGGTCCAGGCCACCGGCACCTGGCCCCTCCCCGACCAGTGGCCCGACCCGGAGGGCGCCGCACGACGCCTCCTCGCCGGCGAGGCCACCACCGTCCGTGAGGTCCTGCCCGGCGCGGCCCCCACCCTGCTCGACGCCTTCACCGCAGCGGTCGGCGGCAAGGACGTGGGGGACACCGAGCTCCGCACCGCCGGAAACCGTATGTCCCAGGCCCTGCGCACCTTCCAGGAGGCCCTGGGGGCGATGCCGAGGGGTACCGGGTGGACCACGAGGTGGGCCCCAGCGGCCTGGTCACCGTGCACGTCAACGACGAGAACGGCCGCAACCCCGTCTCCTCCTTCGCCCGCTCCGTGGCCGAACGCGTCGAGGAACAGGGCGCCCTCCTGCGGGAGGAGGAACAGGGTGTCCTGGAGGACGAACTCCTCGGCGGGATCGCGCAGCAGGTCCACGACCGGGTCCGCGCCGCCAAGCAGCTCGTCCGCGCCATGGACCGCGACACCCGCGCCCGGCCGATGTCCTCGGGAACGCGGGTGGGCATCCGGTGGTCGCGGTCGGACGGCCTCTCCGAGCCGCAGCGGCTGGCCACCGAGCTCGTGCGGCGCGACGGCGCCGGACTCGGCCCACGAGGCCTGGGGGAGCTCCGTTCCGTGCTGCGGCGCATGATCCGCGACTACCACGCCACCCATCCCCGGGCCAGCCACAAGCAGGTCCTGGCGGCGGTCCTGGACTACCGCGACTGGTACCGGTTCGAGCTGCGCCTGGCCGAGCCCGGCAAGGACGAGGTCACCCTCACCAAGAACAAGCACGAGCAGATGTCCGGCGGCGAGAAGTCCGCCGCCATCCACCTGCCCCTGTTCGCGGCGGCCAACGCCCTGTACTCGTCGGCGGCGCCCACCTGCCCCCGGGTGGTCGCCCTGGACGAGGCCTTCGCGGGCATCGACGACCGCTACAAGCCCGAACTCATGGGCCTGACCGTCACCTTCGACCTGGACATGTTCATGACCGGCCACGACCTGTGGGTGCACTACGACACGGTGCCCATGGCCGCGCACTACGACATGCACCACGACAAGGCCAGTCACACCGTCTCGGCCCTGCTCATGCTCTGGGACGGGGACCAGACCCTGGACGCGGACGCCGGGTTCGCCGGGAACGAGGAGCTCGCGGCCGAACTCCTCGGCATCACCCCCACCCGCTACGTGCCGCAGTCCACCGAGGGCACCCTCCTGGAGGATTCCGCGTGAGCCCGCACGATGACCTCCACTGGGGGACCTGAGGGCCCGGTGACCCCCGGTGGACAAATCGGGCAGCCCGGGGAGTAGTGTTCCGTCATCGCGCCCGCGACGTGGGCGAACGTGGGGGAGAAGTACACGATGACGGTCGTCAAAAGGTCGCTGACTTCGTCGGCAGGTGGTTCGCGGTCCTGGTGCTCGCCGGGGCCGTCGTGGGGTTGCTCCTCCCGGAGCAGACCTCCCTCATCACCCCGCACGTGTCCCTGTTGCTCGGGGTCATCATGTTCTGCATGGGCCTCACCATGCGGCCCCAGGACTTCGCCGTCGTCGCCAGGCACCCCAAGGCGGTCCTCCTCGGCGTGGTCGCCCAGTACTCAGTCATGCCGCTGCTGGGCTGGGGCATCGCCCACGCGTTCGGACTGCCGCCACTGCTGGTGGTCGGCATGATCCTGGTCGGGGCCGCACCCGGCGGTACGGCGTCGAACGTGATCGTCTACCTGGCCCGTGGGGACGTGGCGCTGTCGGTCGCGATGACGTCGATCTCGACCATGCTGGCGCCGTTCATCACGCCCCTGATCGTCCTGGGCCTGGCCGGTTCGACCCTGCCGGTCTCCGCCGGTGACCTCTTCCTGTCCATCCTCCAGGTCGTGCTGCTCCCCGTCGTCGGCGGCCTGCTCCTGCGCCTGTTCGCCGACCGCTTCGTGGTCCCGCTCCTGCCGCTGATGCCGCTGGTGTCGGTGACCGGCATCGTCCTGGTCGTCTCGGGAGTGGTCGGGGCCAACTCCGACGCCGTGCTGACCACCGGTCTGCTCCTGGCACTGGCCGTCATCCTGCACAACACCCTGGGCCTGCTCATCGGCTACCTCGTCGGGTACTTCGGCCGCCTGCCGGACTCGGCCCGCCGCGCGGTCAGCGTGGAGGTCGGTATGCAGAACTCGGGCCTGGCCGCCAGTCTGGCCACCACGCACTTCGAGCCCGTCGCCGCGCTGCCCGGCGCCCTGTTCTCGGTCTGGCACAACCTGTCCGGAGCCGCTGTGGCCACCTTCTGGGCCCGGCGGGCCCCCGGGACGCCGAGAAGCGCGAGCCCGCCTGACCGGGGCGGCTTGCCCCGTCCCCGGCGCGCGTGACAGGCTCTGCCTCCGACATCCCCCAGAGACCGAGGACGGAACACGTGGCCGCCCGAAAGAAGAAGCGCAGGCCCGGACGCGGCAGGAACGACATCCGCCGGGGACCCACGCGCGACCCCGGCCCCACCGGGAACGTGGGCTGCTACTTCATGCTGTTCGCGATGCTGGCCATCGGCCTGGTCGTCCTGGCGCTGGAGCTGCTCGGCTAGAGCGGTGGCGTTTCCTCCCGAATGTAGTCGGATCATTCGTAAAAGTGCACGTCAGAGTGCTGATTGGTTCCACGAATATCCGATTCCACACCTGTGGTTCCTGACCTCATCCGGCCACCCGTGGTCACGCGAAGTAGTCGCGCGGGCACGTCTCGGCTGTGAAGCTGTTCCCATGCGACACTTCGCCCCCTGTTCCGGCCTGCTCGTGCTCGCCCTGCTCTCGACCCCCGCCCAGTTCACCGAACGCCTCGTCGCCTCCTCTCCACCCCCGACACCACCGAGCGTCGGGGCGCCCTTCAGGTGCTCGGGCCGCCTGCGGGTGCCGCGTCCGCGTCGCCCTCCGCGCTGCGGTTACCACTGAACGGGCCCCGAAAACCGCTGACCCCCGTCGCGGAGCGACGGGGGTACCAACTCGGGAATCTGCGGGAGAAACTCGGGGCTCAAGGACCGGACGGGTCCCGCCTGGATCGGGACCCCACGGGGAACCCGAGCCAACAGGAGCCCCGTGCGTTCCAACCCCCGTGTCGCGAGAAGCGAGTGGGAGGCTGGGACTTCCCCGAGAATCGCAAGGACTCCCGTGGTTGGAGTACCCCAAGGGTTTCGGACCATGATTCTGAAGATTTCCAGAACCATTTCCGAACCCTGCTGAACCACGATCACAGAACAACGAACTCGGACGCAATCCATTAGAAAAGGGTCGTTTCCAGGGTTTCGACCCCCTGGAAACGACCCTGACCCCTTGCTTTCGCCGGGCGGAGTTCGGGGGAGGAGGACGAACTCGATCTCACCCGCCGCCCCTCCGGCCACGCGAGGTCACACTGTTGGCCCAGGCGAACTCGAACAGCCCGAGGGCCGCGTGGTACAGCGCTCCCGAGGAGGCCAGGTGGAGACAGGGGAGTGGCGACCGTGTTCGTGCCGCCCGTAGAAGGTGAGGTAGGCCCCCGAGTCCGTGGCGATGATCCGGAACGTGTTGGGCAGGTCGAACTGACGCAGATCGACGGCGGGACTCCGCTCCCTCACCCGGCGCATGTAGTCGGTGTTGGCTCTGACCTGTGCCCGTAACAGCTCCGGGCCGAAACCGGGATCGGTGTGAGCCAGGTCCGCGCCCCGACGGGACAACCAGGTGGCCGGGTCCGAATCGGGGTCGGGCAGCAGGACCTGGACGGGCTTGGGGGCACCCGACCACAGTGGTGTGAAGGCGTCCCGGGTGAGCACGTTGCCCCGCCCCACCAGGACCTTCACCCATCTGGCCCGGGCCAGGTCCTGGGCGAGGTCCACCTCGGACGACCCCTGGTGGCGGTACAGCCGGGTGATGCCGGTTCCGGTCAGCCGTGAGAGCAGCCCCAGCAACCACCAGCGGGGGCGACCGGTGCGCAACCACCCCCGACGAACACGAGCGCGGTGGCCAGCAGAGAACTGAGCACTCCGAGAAGGAAGGCGGTCATGGGGGTCCCTTCGTCACGGGGCGGACCGTCGGAGGCGGGGCCGTGCGCGGTTCAGCACAGGTAGGGCAGGAGCTCCTTCACCACGTGGGCCGCGTTGCGTGCCGCCAGCTCATGGCCGTCGTCGTTCTTCTCCTGGTCGGCGTTGTCCGAGATGCCCCGGACCACCACCCAGTCGGGGTTGGGCTCCGCGCCCACGGAGTTCTCCTGCCAGTACTGGCTGAGTCCACCGGACTCCATGTCCACCGCAAGGATCTTGTCGTTGTAGCCCCCAGGAAACGGTGGATGTCACTGTCGCCGTCCGCGATGACCGCCTCTCCGGAGCCGATGAGTCCCGGGCGCACCTCGAAGGTACGCTTCCTGTGGCCGTCCGCCTGGCCGCGGATCATCGCCGGTTCGCCCCGGTCCGTGAAGAAGACGTTCACCGCGTGGCCGATCCGCGCCGGGGCCTGGCGTTCCTCTCCCCTTGTCTGGACCTCGCCCCCGGCCCTGACCTTGCGTGAGTCGTAGTAGACGATCCGGGTGGAGACGATGACGTTGCCGATGCGGGCGTACTCGGGATGCAGTCCGCCTCCGATCCCGACGAGAATCCACAGGCGAGGGGAGAAGTGGCGTCGAAGGTGATCCAGGGCGGACATCACGGATCGCTGACCGGGGCTGTGGGTCATCGTCGCGACCACGGAGACGGTACCGCCGTCGGTGGCGACCTCCCCGGTGGAGAAGAAGAGCCCGTCGATCTTCTTCCTGGTCCTCAGGTCGAGCCGTTCGGTGACCGCCCGCATCTCCGTGGGCAGGAAGGTGACCACCCCGACGTCGAGGCCCGCCTGCTTCGGTACCACGGAGCCGGTGTCTCCAACCGAGAGGGAGAAGACGGCGACACGCCGTGGTTGTTGATCTGTGTTCCGCCGCCGAGGTTGTTGTTGCTGATGTCGTTGGTGCCGCCGAGATTGACGATGCCGCTGTTGTTCGGGAGGTTGCTCACGCCTGGTCTCCGTTCTGCGAGGGTCCCGGCCCCTGCTGGGGGCCGTGGTTGTTGATCTGTGTTCCGTCACCGAGGTTGTTGTTGCTGATGTCGTTGGTGCCGCCGAGATTGACGATGCCGCTGTTGATGATCTGCATCGCGCGATCGTCGAACTCGGAGATGTCGACCCCCGAGAGTGGAGGAAGTCGCTGGTGGCCTTGAGCAGTCGCAGCTCGACGTTCTTGATGTGGCTGAGGACCTGGGTCTTGTCAAGCTGGACCTTGCTCCACTCCTGAGCGCGCTCCTGACGGATGCTGAGTCGGCTGCCGATGCAGACGTTGCGGATGGGGGAGAGGGTGAGCTCTCGCCGGTACATGAAGAGGGCCTTGGCCAGGAGAACGGGGTAGCGCACCACGCGCCAGAGGTCGGTGGTCTCACGTGGGAGCCCGCGCAGGGCCCTGAACGCGGCCCACGCCACGGCCCGCTTGCCGTGCTGACCGAACTCTTCGGCCTTCCGGAAACTGTCCGGGGTCCGGGTCAGGGCGCAGGCGGCGAAGAAGAGATTGAGGGTGCGCCCCCGCAGGGTGGCATGGAGGAGGACCGTGGCCACCAGCTCGGAATCAGCGTCCGGGACGCTCACTTCGAGGAAGTGGTGGTGGGTGGGGCTCTGCTCGTTCATGAGACGCCGCATCCTCGCCTTGTCGACCCTTCTGATGAGGGAACGGTCGGTGGAGAGGTCCGACGACGCGACGAAGACCCGGTCCCGTACCTCCACGGGGAGTCGGACGTCCTCCTCGTCGTCGCGGAGCTGGAGGACCGCCTCGCGCAGGTGATCGACGAGCTCGTCGGTCCGGAAGGGGGATGGCGGTGTTCCCGCTCGTGGAGGGGCTGGGTGTCACCACCCGGGCGCAGGAGCTGGACGCCCATCGGCGGGTTCCACTGGTGGATGAGCTCGCCCGCGCCGACGAAGGGTGACTCGTCTCCGAAGAGCGTGAAGAGAGGGCTGTCCTCCGATTCCTCCTTCCCCCGGTGTGCCGGGCGGCGGTAGACGACGCAGGGATGCTCCTGTTGCTCGGCGACGACCGCCTCGCGCTTTGTGAGACGCCGTGGCCGTAGTCCGGCTCCGGGCGAGTGGACGCGGTTGACGCGCAGCTGACCGACGACGCCCACGAACACCGCGACACCCAGGACGGCGGCTCCCGCGTAACCGGCGACCACGGCCTGCGCGGGGAAGGCGAGGGCGAGGGCGGTCATGGTGCCGCCGACGGCCAGGGCCGCGAGCCCGACCCTCTTGAGGGTGCGGACCTCGCGCATGATCCTGAGGTCACGCGCGGGGGAATCCGCAGGGTGGGTTTCCGCTTCCCGTTCCTGCGGCGTGGCGTCAGCGGGTCCTCGGTCCGGGCGATCGTGGTGGACAGCACGATCGCCAGGTCCAGGAGCATCAGGAGCGTGATCCCGCCCGCCGTCAGCGCGGACGCCACGGTGTGGCCCAGGAGGAAGGGAGTGACGACCGATGCCAGCATGGTCAGCCGGAGGAGGGCGTGCAGGTGGGTGGCCCACCAGGCGTGGCGCATGACGGGGACGTGGTCGAAGCCGTACGAGGGGGCCACGCGGCGGTAGGGGTCGTGCAGATCTCGTTGATGACGAGATCACGGAACTTCTCGTCGACGTAGACACCGGTGCACAGGTGGCGGGTGGCTCCCGTGGGTGCCTGTGTCGGCGCTTCCCTGTCGGGTTCTGCGTGGACAGCGGTCATGCGGGTCCCTGCCTCTGGGGGATAATGGTCACAGTGACCTTAAGTAGAAGGCGGGTTGAAGTCAAGATGACCTTTAAAGGTGACGCTGTGGATGGCCGGTTGAAGGGTTCCACCGGGGTCGAGTTGTCGCTGGTGACGGTGGACCTGACCATCTTCACCATCAGGGAGGACCGACTGATGGTGCTGCTGGTGGAGCGGGGAAAGGAGCCCTTCAAGGGGCGCGCGGCCCTGCCCGGAGGCAGGGTTCGGGTGGACGAGACCCTGGACGAGGGCGCTCACCGGGAGCTCCTGGAGGAGACCGCCATCGACGGCGCACCGCTCCACCTGGAGCAGATTGGTGCCTACGGAGACCCCGGCAGGGATCCGCGAGGCAGGGTCTTCACGGTCGCCTACCTCGCCCTGGGGCCCGACCTGCCCACTCCCGAGGGCGGCACCGACGCGGCGCACGCCTACTGGGCGCCGGTGCTCGACCTTCTCGACGCAGCCGACGCGCTGGCCTTCGACCACGCGCGCATCGTCGCGGACGCACTGGAACGCACGAGGAGAACGCTGGAGTACACCACCGTGGCCACAACCTTCTGTCGTGAACCGTTCACCCTGCCCGAACTGCGCAACGTCTACGAGGTCGTGTGGGGGCGGGGTCTGGACCCCAGCAACTTCAGACGCAGGGCCACCAGAGCCGAGGGGTTCCTGGAAGCCACCGGCGACCAGCGCCCCAGGCCACCGGCCGACCGGCCGCGCTCTACCGCAAGGGGAGGCGACCCTGCTCAACCCGCCGTTCCTCCGCTCCGCCAGCTGAACCGGGAGAGTGCGATGGGCCTGGGGTCGGGCCCGACGTGGCGGGGTGTCACCCCGACGGGAAGGTGCCGGGGGCGTCCCGTTCCGCGATGCTCGCGGGCCTTGGTTGGACGGCCCGTCATCCATGGTCGGCTGGGTGGAGTGCGGGCACCTGGTGAACGCGGCGGTCGCCTCAGGCTGATCGCGGGCGGAGCGGGGCGCCGTCCTCGGGGTGTTCGGCGCCGTTTCCGCGGTCGCGGGCGGGCCCTTCCAGCCACATGCACCTCACGTGACCGAGGGTGGAGAGCCACTCGCCCGGTGGTGCCGCGTGCCAGGAGGGGAGGCACCCGTAGGGCTGCGGGGGTCGGGGTGTGAGGTATCCGACGAGCGAAGTGGATACACCCGGGGGTATGTTGGGGGCCGTGGGTCGAAAGGAGACCAGATGAAGCCTGAAATGGTGGGCGACGCCATCACACGCCTCAAGCGCGCCCAGGGGCAGCTCTCCGGGGTCATCTCCATGATGGAGGAGGGGGAGGACTGCACTGCGGTGCTCCAGCAGCTGGCCGCGGTCTCCCGCGCCCTGGACCGGGCGGGGTTCAAGATCGTCGCGAGCGGCATGCGGCACTGCAACACCGCTCGTGAGCGGGGCGAGGAGCCCGAGCTCACCGAGGAGGAGTTGGAGAAGCTCTTCCTGGCCCTGGCCTGAGGGCCGCGCGGGCGCTGGTGTGAACCCGGCGCCCCGTGTCGACCTTCGGGTTGACCCATGACGTCCGGATACTCCCCCCAGTATCGGGAGCCCAGGCGTCCCTTTGATTGACGGATACCCCCGGAGTATCGAACACCGAGGAGACACATGAACGCCCGCAGTATCGACGTAAGCACCGTGCGCGGCCTGACCGAGAGCGATCCCCACACCCTGTTGGTCGACGTGCGCACCCCCGCCGAGTACGAGAGCTCGCACGTCCCCGGAGCCGTCAACCTGCCGCTCGGCCGGGTCGACGCCCACCTGGAACGCATCGTCACCGATGCGGGAGGCCGTCTCGTCCTGATCTGCCAGTCGGGGGGTCGGGCCACCCAGTGCCAGGACAAGCTGGCCGCCGCCGGGCTCACGGACACGGTCGTCATGGAGGGCGGCATGAACGCCTGGGAGGCGCAGGGAGCGCCGCTCGAACGCGGCCCCCGCCGTTGGGCGCTGGAGCGCCAGGTCCGGTTGGTGGCCGGAGGCATCGTGCTGACCTCCGTGCTCGCTTCGCTGTTCTGGGCTCCCGCCGTGGCGGTCGCGGGCCTCGTGGGCGCCGGTCTGGCCTTCGCGGCGGTGACCGACACCTGCGCCATGGGCATGGCCCTCACCCGCCTGCCCTACAACCAGCCGCGCAACGACGTCGACATCGAGGACTCCCTCGCCCGGATCGCGGTTCGCGGCTGATCCCGCGCCTTCGCACGTGGCCGCCCTCTCGAAGACGGATACTCCCCGGGGTATCGAACACAAGGAGCAGAACATGTTGCTGGAACGCCTCTACGACCACGACCTCGCCCAGGCCAGCTACTTCGTCGGCTGTCAGGCGAGGGAGAGGCGATCGTGGTCGACGCCCGACGGGACATCGACGACTACCTCGACCTCGCCCGCGAGCACGGCATGCGGATCGTGGCCGTGACCGAGACCCACATCCACGCCGACTACCTCTCCGGCACCCGTGAACTCGCCGCCGCCACCGGGGCCACCATGTACGTCTCCGGTGAAGGGGGCCGGGATTGGCAGTACGGCTTCGACGCCGAGCGCCTCCGGGACGGTGACGCCGTCACCCTCGGCAACATCACCGTCCGGGCCCGCCACACACCGGGGCACACCCCGGAACACCTGGCGTTCCTGATCACCGACGGAGCCTTCAGCCGGGAGCCGGGGTACATGATCACCGGCGACTTCGTCTTCGCCGGTGACCTCGGCCGCCCCGATCTGCTCGACGAGGCGGCGGGCGGCAGCGGCACCCGGTTCGAGGGCGCCCGCCAGCTGTTCACCAGTCTGCGGGACGTCTTCCTGACCCTGCCGGACCACGTCCAGGTCCTGCCCGGACACGGCGCGGGCAGCGCCTGCGGCAAGGCCCTCGGCGCGCTCCCGGGGACCACCGTCGGGTACGAACGCCTGAACGCGTGGTGGTCGGCGTACCTGCGCGACGACGACATGGCGGGGTTCGTCGAGGAACTGCTCGACGGCCAGCCCGACGCCCACGCGTACTTCGCGCGGATGAAGCGCCAGAACAGGGAGGG
Organism: Nocardiopsis eucommiae; assembly: GCA_018388625.1. Taxonomy (GTDB): domain Bacteria; phylum Actinomycetota; class Actinomycetes; order Streptosporangiales; family Streptosporangiaceae; genus Nocardiopsis; species Nocardiopsis eucommiae. The sequence continues at coordinate 2,544,247 of CP074402.1, forward strand.
GCCGCGGGTCCTGGGCGAGCGGAGGCCACTGGCGGCGCTCTCCAACGAGGAGATCGCCCGATCGCTGGCGGCGGACTCGGTCGTGTTCGTGGACACCCGGTCCCACGCCGAGGTGCACCGGGGCACCGTCACCGGGGCCCTCAACATCCCCGGCCCGGCCAAGGCGGCGACCTTCGGTGCCTGGGCGCTGGACCCCGAGACCGAGACCCGGCCGCTGGTCCTCCTCGCTCCCGACGCGGACACCGCCGGATGGGTGCGGGACCACCTCCTGAGGGTGGGCGTGGACGGGGTCCACGGCTTCACCACCACGAGGGAGGGGCTGCCCGAGAGCGTGCCACCGCGCGTCACGCCGGAGGAGCTCGCCGGTGTCGACACCGGGCTGGTGTTGGACGTGCGCAGCAGGGGCGAGTACGCGGAGGGGCACATCCCCGGCTCCACACAGCTCAGCGCGGGACGTGTGCTCTGGAACCTCGACGCGCTGCCGCGTGAGGCCACCATCGTCAGCTACTGCGGCTCCGGTGTCCGCAGCTCCGTGGCCTCCTCCGCGCTGAGACGCGCCGGTTACGACGTGGTCGAACTCGACCGCGGATACGCGGACTGGGTGAGCGCCGGGGAGCCCTCGGCCTGACCGGGTCGGGGGTCGACGCGCCGGGCGCGGATCACGGAGGAAGAGCAACATGGAGTACCAGATCGTCCTGACCCTGGCCCTGGCCGTGGTGGTGGGGCTGGCCCTCGGGCTGTTGGGAGGCGGCGGTTCCATCCTCATGGTTCCCCTGCTCACCTACGTCGCGGGCATGGAACCCAAAGAGGCCATCGCCGCCTCCCTGTTCGTCGTGGGTGTCACCTCGCTGGTCAGTACGGTCGCGCACGCCAGAGCGGGGAACGTCCGCTGGCGGACCGGGCTGGTCTTCGGGGCGGCGGGCATGGCCGGGGCGCTGTTGGGAGGGCTGGTCGGCGGACACCTGCCGGGCACTCTGCTGATGGTCGCGTTCGCGCTCATGATGGTCGCGACCGCCGTGACCATGATCCGTGGGCGACGCGGTGGCGGAGAGGGACACGCGGCCCACGGGTCGCCGCCTCTCCGGAGGATCGTCCTCGACGGCCTGGCTGTCGGCGCGGTCACCGGTCTGGTCGGGGCGGGGGAGGGTTCCTCGTCGTGCCCGCCCTCGTGCTGCTCGGCGGTCTGGCCATGCCCGCGGCGGTGGGCACCTCCCTGCTGGTGATCGCGATGAAGTCCTTCGCCGGGCTCGGCGGTTACCTGACCACGGTGAGCCTGGACTGGGCCCTGGTCGCGGCGATCAGCGCCCTGGCGGTGGCCGGTTCGCTCCTCGGCGCGCTTCTGACGCCTCGGGTTCCCGAGACCGCCCTGCGTCGGGGCTTCGGGGTCTTCGTACTGGCCATGGGCGTGTTCGTGCTCACCCAGGAGCTCCCGGCGGCCTTCGGTCAGATCCTCGTCGTGGGGGCGGCGGTCCTGGCGGGCGGGGCCCTGGTGTGCCGCCTGATCGGGGACGCCTGTCCGTTGCCGCTGAGGCCGCAGACCTGACGGAGGTCCGGCCGGGACCGCCGATGGTCCCGGCCGGACCTTTTCGCTCGTGGCGTGCGACGGGAGTCCGGTCGACGCGCGCGGCGAGGAGCGCGGCGCCCAGGGCGAGAGCCGCCGGTGTCGGTAGAGGAGAGGCCGGGAGGGCCTCTGGTGGGAGGCCGTGGCGTACTGGGAGCCGTGTCGCCCTCCGAGCCGCCCGGTGCCGGTGGTGTCGAGGTCGGACGCCTCCGGCGCAGGGAAGGGAATCTGTCTTCGAGGACAGTTCTCGCTGTTCTCGAAGAGGTTGTGGAGAGAATACCCCAGGGCCTTTTCAGTAGACCAGTCGATCTTCTGATAAGAGTCTTTCCAGTTTGGAGGGTCGTCCGGTCGATGCCCTGGCAGTACCAGCGACACGGGTTCGTAGTGGTACCCGGTTCCAAGGTCAGAACGGGTCTTGACGACGGAATTGGGGGCTGCCTACTCTGCTCGTCAACAGGATGAGGAATGACAGGGAATTTCCGAATTCCTGTAGGCGCCGACACTCGCGAACACGGGAATTGTTCGACCCCCATGGACGCGAACCGAGCCGTCCTGGGCCGGCCGACGGTCCGGGTCCCCCGCTGCGACCCCGGGTGTGCTCCGGGGTTCGTAACCCCCAGAAGGGTGAGACCTCATGAAGTTCCCCAAGCTCCGCAACACCGCCGCCGTGGCCGCCGCCACCGCACTCCTCTTCACCCTCATGCCCGCCGGGACCGCGAGCGCCCACGGATACATCTCCAACCCCCAGAGCCGACAGGCCCAGTGCGCCGCCGGTGTGGTCGACTGTGGGCAGATCCGCTGGGAGCCGCAGAGCGTCGAGGGCCCCAAGGGCCTGATGAGCTGTTCCGGTGGCAACTCGCGCTTCGCCGAGCTGGACGACAACAACTACGGCTGGCGCGTGACCGACGTCAGTACCAACGCCACCTTCAACTGGACGATCACCGCCGCCCACTCCACCTCCACGTGGGAGTACTTCATCAACGGCAACCGCGTCGCCAGCTTCAACGACAACGGCGCCCGGCCCCCGGCGAACTTCAGCCACAACGTCAACCTCTCCGGGTACAGCGGTCGCCAGACCGTGCTGGCCCGCTGGAACGTGGCCGACACGGGCAACGCCTTCTACGCCTGCGTCGACGTCAACATCCGCTGATGAGGACGCGCTGAGGTACGGCGCGCCCCGGCCCGAGCATTCCCCGGGCCGGGGCGCCCCGCGTTCGGCGCCGGGCGCGGCACCCCGGCGGTACGGCCGGTGCGGTGATGTCGGCGGGATGTGGTTGTCTCCTCTCATGGCTGTTGAGATCGAGCGGTTCCTGCGGTTGGTGCACGCGCTTCCGGAGTGTGAGGGTCAGGACTCGGAGCGCTACACGACGTTCCGGGTACGGGGGCGGCCCTTCGGCTACCTGTGGCCGCGCACCGCCACCGTGGGGCTGAAGCAGACCCTGATCGAGCAGGCCGCGCTGGTCGCGGAACGGCCCGAGGTCTTCGAGGAACAGTTCACCGCGGGCGGGTTCGGGTGGGTGGTGGTCCAGCTGGACGGGATCGATCTGGCCGAACTCAGCGAACTCACCCTGGAGGCCTGGTATCTGACCGCGCCCGAGGAACTGCTCGCCGCCCCGCCCTCCCCGGAGTCCCTCGTGCGCGCCTGAACGTGACCCCCTCGCTCGCAGCCCGGGGCTCCGAGCCGTGAGCGCGGGTCACCGCCCCGAGTGTGGAAACCAGGTGCGTTCCGCGCGGATCCGTGCTGGGATCGTGCGCCATGGACCACCATCACGAGACCGACCTGCTGGACCGGATGGACCGGAACTTCGCGGAACACGCGTGCCACCTGCACCGGCACCTGGACGGCGCCACCGTCACGGAGTCCGGTGACCTCATGGTCGCGGACAGCGGTCTGGACGACGACACCTTCAACATCGTGGCCTCGGCCCGCTTCACCGACGCCGACGCCGGGGCCCGCGTCGACGGAACCGTCCGGTCCCTGGCCCGTACCGGCCGTCCCTTCTCCTGGTGGGTGGGGCCCACCGCACGGCCGACGGACCTCTCCGACCACCTGACGGCGGCCGGGCTGCCAGCGTCCGAACACGAGACCGCGATGTGGGCGGAGCTGGACTCCCTCCCCGCGGTTCCCGACAGGGGACTGGACATTCGCCGGGCGCGCACGCCTGAGGAACTCGCCGACCACGCCGCCGTCCTGGCCGCGAACTGGACCCCGCCGGCCGAGACCGTACGCCGCTTCTTCGCCCTGGCCGCTCCACGGGCCCTGAGGGAGGGGTCCCCGGCCCGCTACCTGGTCGGGTACGCGGACGGCCGACCGGTCTGCTCGGCCGAGGTGTTCCTGCACGCCGGGGTCGCCGGGATCTACGACATCGCCACCCTGGCCAGCCACCGCCGACGCGGCCACGGCGGCGCCATGACGCTCGCCGCGCTCCACACCGCCCTGGGGGAGGGACACCGTGTGGCGGTCCTCCAGGCCTCCGCCGACGGTGAGCCGGTCTACCGCCGCCTGGGGTTCGGCGCCTGCGGCCGGTACACCGAACACGCCCTCACGCCCTGAACCGCCGCGTCACTCGGGGCGTTCCCGCAGGTAGGTGAGGACGGCCATGACACGGCGGTCCACGTCCGTGCCCTCCGGCGGCAGGTCCAGCTTGGCGAGGATGTTGCCGATGTGCTTGCCCACGGTGGGCTCGGAGATCACCAGGTCCCGGGCGATCCGGGAGTTGGACCGGCCCTCCGCGAGCAGCGCGAGGACCTCGCGTTCACGCTCGGAGAGGCGTTCCAGGAGTGTGCCGCGACGGCGGACCAGCTGCCGCACGACGGCCGGGTCGATCACCGTCCCGCCACGGTGCACCCTGCGCAGGGTGTCCGCGAAGTCGGCCACGTCCACCACCCTCTCCTTGAGGACGTAGCCGATGCCCCGGCCGTCGTGGGAGTCGAGGAGCTCCGCCGCGTAGCTGGACTCCACGTACTGGCTGAGCGCCACGACGGGCAGGCCCGGGCGTTCGCGGCGCAACCGGACGGCGGCCCGCAGGCCCTCGTCACCGAAGTCCGGCGGCATGCGGATGTCGGTGACCACGAGGTCGGGGCCGTGCGCGGCGACCGCCTCCACCAGGGCCTCGGCGTCACCCACCGCCTCGGCCACCTCGAACCCGAACCTGCGCAGAAGGCCCGCGAGGCCCTCACGCAGCAGGGCGCCGTCCTCGGCCAGCACTACCCGGATGGGGGACAAGGGATCTCCGCTCTCAGCCGCGTGGGTCCACCGGCCGGACTGGACAACAGGACACGGCCGCCCACGACGGCGACCCGGTCGGCCAGCCCCGTCAGCCCCGTACCGCGCTCGGGATCGGCGCCGCCCCGCCCGTCGTCGACGGTCTCCAGCACCAACGTGTCACCGTCCAGCGAGGCGTTCAACCGGACGGAGCGGGCCCCGGCGTGCTTGGCGACGTTGCCCAGCGACTCGGCGGCCACGTAGTAGGCGGTGCTCTCCACGTGGGCGGGCAGTCGCCGGGGCAGGTCCACACGGACGCGGACCGGAACGGGAGAGCGGTCGGCCAGTTCGGGGAGAGCGGCGGGCAGTCCGCGGTCGCTGAGGACCTTGGGGTGGATTCCGTGCACGATCTCCCGCAGTGAGCCGATGATCTCCTTGGCCTGCCCGTGCACGGAGGCCAGGGTCCGTTCCATGTCGCTGCCGGGCGGGGCGTCCATCCGGGCCAGCCCGATCTGCATGGCCAGGGAGATGAGCTGCTGCTGGGCGCCGTCGTGCAGGTCGCGTTCGATACGTCGGCGCTCGGTCTCGAAGGCGTCCACCAGGCGGGCGCGGGACCGGGTCACCTCCACCAGTTCCGAACGCAGCTCCTCGGTACCGTGGTCCTCCAGCAGCAGGCGGGCCAGCACGGCGTGCGCGTGCGCGGTGATGGCCGCGACGTACGGCGTGACCAGCAGCAGGACGGCACCGGCCAGGACCAGCGGGAGGGTGGCCCCCGGTGCGTCGAACGCCCACGGGAAGAGGGTGACAGTCCGTCCCAGGGCGGTGATCGCCGGGGTGGCGAGCAGGTAGGCGCCCAGGGCGGGGAACAGGTACAGCACGCTCCAGCTGACGGCGTCGACCACCGTGACCAGCAGGAGCAGGTACGCGAACGCGCGCCAGGTCGCGGGCTCGGTGTACCGCGCGCGGACCCAGACGAGCACGCCCCGCCCGGTGGGTCGATGCCCTCCCGTGATCGGCGGGTGGACCAGGCGCAGCCGCCACCGCTCCAGCCGGGCCACGGGCACCGCGACCAGGGGGCCGAAGGCCAGGAGGAGGGCGAGACCGGCGGCCAGCAGGGTGATCAGGAGCCAGGTGGGGTGGTCCCGGCCCGTGGCCATCTCCTCCACGGCCGTGCCCAGGGCGAGGAGGGGGAAGGTGATCGGGAGGAGCAGTGTGGTGAGCACCGTTCCGACGACCACGGACGAGGCCAGGTACCCCAGGCTCCGCCACGGCCAGGAGGACAGGGGGAAGCGCCGTGTGCGCAACGCCTCCAGCGGGGTGCGCGCCGGGCCCGCCCGGCCGGGGGCCGGGGGACCGGGCGCCGGGGTGTCGGTCTGCTCGCTCACGGGCCCAACGTACGCCCGACACCGGGGCGCCGGACAGAAGGGACGCCCCACCCTCGGCTACGTGTCCGCCCCACCCGGACGAGGATCAGGTCCCGATGATCCCGCCGTCGTCCTTGCGCACCACCACGACCGCCGACCGGGGCCGACCGGCCGGATCGAACCCCGGCCAGTTGCTCAGCGCTCGCGGGTCCTCCGCCGTGGGCTCTCCCAGGCCGGGCGCGGCCGACCCCGGCCCCTGGACGGTCACGAACAGGGTCCGTTGGTCGGGGCTGGCCGCCGTTCCCGCGATGCCGCACCCGGGCGGGCCGGTCAGGAACCGCCGCACCTCGCCGCTCTCGGGGTCGGCGCACAGCAGCGCGCTGTTGCCCACCAGTTCGCGGGAGTTCCCGGAGGGGTCCCCGAGCCGGACCACGTCGGTCCGGATCCACAGGCGTCCGTCCTCACCGCAGTGGACCCCGCCCGGGGAGGCGAAGACCGCTCCCCGCTCCTGGCCGGAGGTGGTCCCGCCAGCGGTGGCGAACTCCTGCCAGGAGAACAGGGTCGCGCCCGGGTCGCTGGCGCCCTCGGTCCAGGACAGCACACGGCCGCCGTCGGCGGAGGCCTCCGGGAGGTAGACCCTCCCGCTCACGGGGTGCACCGCCGGTGTCCCCGGCCCCCTGAGCTCGGTGGCGCCCACCGCGTCGGCGGCCTCACGGGCCCTCAACAACACGTCGGCCTGGTCGGCGAAGCCGTCACGCGTGGTCAGGCCGGTGCGTCCGTGGACCAGCGGCAGCCAGGTACCCAGCCCGTCGGAGTCCAGCCGGGCCACGTGGAGGACGCCCTCGTCCAGCGGGCCCGGGCTCCGGCCCTGGGTGGTGCGCCAGGGGTGCTCGGCCACGAACTTGTACAGGTGTGTGGGGTCGCTCATGTAGACGACCGCCCGGCCGCGTGACTCGGTGACGGCCGCGCCGCCGTGCGCGATCCGGCCCATCGCGGTGTGCTTGACCGGTGCCGAGGACGGGCTCAGGGGTCGATCTCCACGGTCCAGCCGAACCGGTGCGCCTCGTTGGGTTCACCGGCCAGGTCGAAGCGTCCCAGGTGGGTGTGCCAGCCGTAGGAGGCCTCGCCCGAGGTGAGCCCGTAGCGGCGCTGGGACTCGGTGGGGGACCAACCCTGGGTCCGGGTCCCGAACACGTCGGTGAGCGTATCCTCCCCGGTCAGGTAGGTCCCCCAGGGGTGCTGGCGTGGGCGGTGCCGCCGATGACCCCGGTCGGGTCCGTGGCGGTCTCCAGGCTCCGGTGCCCGGCGAGCGGTCCGGACAGGGTGGTGGGTGAACTGGCCGTGAGCCGCCGGTTGAGTTCGTCGTCGATCACCCTCCAGCGGCCGTCCGTCAGTTCGACGCGGGCGATGGTCACGCCGAGGAGGCCATCTCCTTGTCGGTGCGCTCCACGGTGGCCGAGCGCCCTCCGTCCGCGTGCAGCAGCACCGGGTCGGCCCAGGAGTGGTTGATCACGAGCAGCCCGCGCCGACCGCCGTCGTGCCCGGGGTGCAGGGGGACGTAGGTCAGTCCGCTGTGTCCGGTGCCGACCTGGCGGGCGGCCTCCGTCGCGGTGTCGGAGGCGTCGGGCCGCCACGACGGGGTCCCCGGTGCAGCGGCGCGCCCCAGGGGAGCAGGACCCGGGCGGTGTATCCGGGCGGGACGGTGAGACCGTCGGCGTGGGCGACCGGCACGCCGGTGAAGGTGGGTGCCGCTCCGGTGTCGAGGGCGGCCAGGGCCGGGCGGAGGGTGCCGCCGAACAGGGCGGCCGTGGTCAGGACCCCGAGCCCCGCTCCGCCGCGAAGGACCTGACGACGGTTGGGTCCGTGTTCCATGGGTTCTCCTTCGGCCGCATCCGTGCTTTTGTAGTGAGATTATTACTCTAAGTAGTTTTTCCTGCGCATTCGGGTATGCGGCACTCCGTGGCGGGGTCGGATGTTCATGGGAATGAAAACGGTTATCGGTTGGTTGGAAGGCCTGACACCCCAAGGAGGCGCCCATGGCACGCGACGACGCCCGGCCCGTCATCCGGCTCAGGTCCACGGAGGGCACCGGGACCACCTACGTGACCCGGAAGAGCCGCCGCAACACTCCGGACCGCCTGGTCCTCAGCAAGTACGACCCCCGGCTCCACCGCCACACCGAGTTCCGCGAGGAACGCTGACGCAGGGAGGACCCCATGCAGAAGAACATCCAGTACGGCCCCGTCGTCTTCCGCGACAAGGCGGCCGACTTCGCCTTCCTCACCCGGTCCACGCGGAGCAGCGCGAACACCGTCGAGTGGGAGGACGGCCACACCTACCCGGTGGTCGACGTCGACATCTCCAGCGCCAGCCACCCCTTCTACACGGGCAACGCCCGCGTGGTGGACACCGCGGGACGGGTGGAACGCTTCCAGCGCCGCTACCAGCGCGGCTGAACCGACACACGGCGCCGCCGGGGACCTCCCGGCGGCGCCGTCGCGTGGAACGGGCAGGACGAAACACCCTCACCCCTGCCGTCCGAATCCGCATGGGTCCGGCAGGCTTGTTCCGTGACGACAACCCCGACCGAAACACCGGCCCCCACCCCCGGCCGTGCCACCGCGAGGGCCCCGCGCAGTCCCGTCGACCTCCTCGTCGGCGTCGCCGGGCTGCTCCTGGTCTGCGTGGTCCTGTTCCTGGTGAGCGACGCCATCTCGGACGGCGCACCGATCGACGACGCCTCCCAGCTACGCGCGGTGATCCCGTCGTGGCTGCTGTTCGGCGCGGCGCTCGGCGCCAACCTGCTGCTCATCGTCCTGATCGCCTACGTCGTCCTGCGCACGCTGTTCCTCCGAGAGCTGCGCGACCTGAGCCGCGCGGTCGTCGCGGCGGTGGCGGCCTACGCCATGACGTCCTACGTCAACTCGGTTCTGAAGAACGCCACCTACAGCGCCGAGTCGCTCCCCGAGGTCCCCGACGAGATCCTGACGGCCGCCACCCTGGGCTACGTCGCCGCCGGAATCGCGTTCGCCCGGACCATGCCCACCGGACAGCCCCGGGTGCGCTCGCTGCTGTGGGGCACCAACGCCGTGATCGCCGTCACCTCGGTGATGGCCGGGGTCACCAGCATCCTCGCGGTCCTGTTCACCCTCCTCGTCGGCCTCACCAGTGCCGCTCTCAGCCGCTACGCCATCGGCGCCAGCGTGCCGCCCCCAGCGACCGGGCTCATCCAGGCGGAGCTCCGCCGCTTCGGCGTGACCGCGGACCGGATCACCCCCGCCGGAACCGACCGGGAGGGCGACGCCCTCTACCTGGCCGACCTCTCGGACGGGCGCCAGATCGAACTCTCCGTCCTCAACTCCGAGAACACCAGCGGGTTCTGGCTGCGCCTGCGCGACCTCCTCCTCCTGCGCGGTCCCGTCGCCCCCGCATGCTCTACGGGGCGCGCAGACGCGCCGAGCACGCCGCGCTCATGAGCGCCGCCGCCCGCGAGGCCGGGGTGGAGGCCCCCGTGTCCTGGCCCTGGGCGAACTCACCCCCGGCACGATCTTCCTGGCCCGTGAACGCTCCCGGCTCCAGGGCCTGGACACCCTGGAGGCGAGCCGGATCAGCGACGCCCTGCTGGACGACCTGTGGCGCCAACTCGGCCTGCTGCACCGGCGCCGCGTCGCGCACGGCGACCTCAACGGCACCACGGTCGGCGTGCTGCCGCACGGCGACCTGCGGCCGGTCACCGCCGCGCTCAGCGGAGTCGACCGAGGCGCGGTGGCCGCGCCCCAGATCCGCACGGCCCTGGACACCGCCGCGATGGTCACCCTGATGGCGCTGCGCGTGGGCGCCGACCGCGCGGTGTCCTCCGCCGTGCGGGCCCTGGGGGTCTCCGCCACCGCCGCCATCCTCCCCTGCTGCAACCCGCGGGCCTGCCCCACGGGCTCCGCGCCGCGCTGCGCCGCGCCGACCGCTCGCTCATGGGGGAGCTGCGGCGCCACATCGCGGCGGTCGCCCCCGAGGCACCCACCGAACCCGCCCGCCTGGAGCGGATGCGCCCCCGTACCATCGTGAGCTTCGTGGTGGTCACCCTGGTCGGACTCGTGCTGGTGTACCAGCTCTCCGGGGTCGAACTGGGCACCATCCGCTACGCCGACCCGGGGTGGACCCTGGCGGCCCTGGCCATGGCGACCGTCTGTATGGTCGCCGCCGCCATGGTGCTGATCGGCTTCGTCCCGGCACCCCTGCCGTTCTGGCGGACCGTCCTGGTGCAGTACGCGGGGTCCTTCGTGCGCATCGCGGCCCCGGCCGGACTCGGATCGATCGCGATCAACAGCCGGTACGTGATCAGGACCGGGGTGCCCGTCTCGCTGTCGCTGTCGGCCGTGGGTCTCACGCAGCTGGCGGGCTTCCTCGTTCACGTGCCACTGCTCCTGGTGTGCGCGTACCTGACCGGCACGTCGTACTGGACGGGCTTCACACCCTCACCGACCGTCACCGTGATCGTCATCATCGGGACCGTCAGCGTGGGATGCGTTTTGCTGCACCCCCGCCTGCGCAGGGCCGTCGGTTCCAGCCTGCGCCCTTATTTCAGGGGGTCCTGCCCCAGCTGCTGGACCTGTTCCAACGTCCCGCCAGCCTGATCCTGGGGCTGGGAGGCACGCTGCTGCTGACCGTGGCCTTCGTGCTGTCCCTGCACTTCTCGGTCCTGGCCTTCGCGGAGCCCGGTCTCGACGTGAGCCTGGTCGCGGTCGCCGTGGTGTTCCTCGCGGGGAACGCCATCGGTTCGGCCGCGCCCACCCCGGGCGGGCTCGGCGCGGTCGAGGCGGCGCTGATCGGTGGACTCACGACGGTCACCGCGATGCCCGCGGACGTGGCCCTGCCAGCGGTGCTGCTGTTCCGGGTCCTCACCTTCTGGTTGCCGGTGCTGCCCGGCTGGGCGGCCTTCAGCTACCTGCAGCGCCGCGAGGCGATCTGACGCGGCCGGGACCGGGATCTGCCAGGATGTGCGCAAGAGGACGTGGGCAAAGGTCAAGCGGAGATAACGGCCCACGTTATCCCAGGTCGTTTACTGTGAGCCCCGCGCACGCGGGGATGGACCGACCGCCGAACCGAGCGTCGTGTTCGGCCCGGCGTGAGCCCCGCGCACGCGGGGATGGACCGGCGTCGAGCTGGGCGGCCTGGGCCCGCCCTTCGTGAGCCCCGCGCACGCGGGGATGGACCGGACGCAGCCAGCCAGCGGCTGGAGCACCTGGCGTGAGCCCCGCGCACGCGGGGATGGACCGTCACCTATGGAACTCGAAATGGATGGCATCCCGTGAGCCCCGCGCACGCGGGGATGGACCGAAGGGCCGATCCGCTGGCATCCTGATCATCCTGTGAGCCCCGCGCACGCGGGGATGGACCGACGCCGTCCGTTCCGGACAGCCCCGCGTCCACGTGAGCCCCGCGCACGCGGGGATGGACCGGCGCGCAGGCGCTGGGCCTGGCTGAGGGTTCCGTGAGCCCCGCGCACGCGGGGATGGACCGCCCGGCGGCTGCCGGTAGGTGAACACGCGACGGTGAGCCCCGCGCACGCGGGGATGGACCGGGGCGCCGATCGGGGCCTTGTGACGCGACTACGTGAGCCCCGCGCACGCGGGGATGGACCGAACGATCCGTAGAACGTGAGCCCGAGCATGATGTGAGCCCCGCGCACGCGGGGATGGACCGAGGGCGGTCTGGGCGGTCTGGGCGGTCTGGGAGTGAGCCCCGCGCACGCGGGGATGGACCGACCTGTTCGGCCTCCTCCTCGTCGAGGAAATCGTGAGCCCCGCGCACGCGGGGATGGACCGGTCCCGCTCATGGTCCGGTCCGGTCGGCGCGCGTGAGCCCCGCGCACGCGGGGATGGACCGCCGGTGTGAGCCAGGCCACACACGAACATGCTGTGAGCCCCCGCACGCGGGGATGGACCGGACTTCCGCTGATGAGTCTCCGCACGCTCGCTGTGAGCCCCGCGCACGCGGGGATGGACCGCTGACCGCCGAGCAGGCGCAGAAGTTCGCCAGTGAGCCCCGCGCACGCGGGGATGGACCGGGTGGTGGGGTCCGTGCCGTCTGCCGGTTCAGGTGAGCCCCGCGCACGCGGGGATGGACCGGACCCATAGGTCGTCTACGGACACGGACCGCGGTGAGCCCCGCGCACGCGGGGATGGACCGGCGATCCCCCACGGGCCCGCGAGGAAGTTGGTGTGAGCCCCGCGCACGCGGGGATGGACCGGGCTACCCGGCGCCGGTCGCCACGGTGATGACGTGAGCCCCGCGCACGCGGGGATGGACCGGACCCGAAGAAGAAGTAGCCCGACCCCCACACGTGAGCCCCGCGCACGCGGGGATGGACCGTCGTCCCGGTGGTGGGTGGGCTGGTCGGGGGCGTGAGCCCCGCGCACGCGGGGATGGACCGAACCCCAGCTCAGATCCCCATGGCCGTATCCGGTGAGCCCCGCGCACGCGGGGATGGACCGCTTTCCGGCGTCCCACATGTCGGGGCCGTGGTGTGAGCCCCGCGCACGCGGGGATGGACCCGGCGATCGGCCCCGACGCCTGTCGGCCTTCCTCGGCGTCAGAGGAACACGCCACCGGAAACTTCGAGGCGCTGGGCAGTAGCCCAGCGCAGGCCGTCGGAGGCCAGCGTGGCGATGGCGTCGCCGATCTCTTCGGGTTCGCCGACGCGGCCGAGCGCCGTTTGTTCGGCAAGGCCCTGGCGCATCTGGGCATCGTCGCGCATGGCTCCGCCGTTGAAGTCCGTGGCGGTCGGCCCCGGAGCGATCGAGTTGACCCTGATACCGCGCGTGCCCAGCTCTGCGGCCAACGTGCGGCTCAGGGCCTCGACGGCGGCCTTGGAGGCGGAGTAGACCGAGGTCGCCGGGCTGGTGTGACGGGTCAGTGACGACGAGACATTGATGATGCTGGCGCCCTGAGCCAGTAGCGGCACGAGCGACTGGATGAGGAAGAACGTGCCCCGGACATTCGTGTCGAACACGGTGTGGAAGTCGTCGAGCGTGACAGCTTCCAGCGGGCCGAAGACGCCCACTCCCGCGTTGTTGACCACGACGTCGAGCCCCGAGGCGCCACCCCAGTGTTCGAGTAGTCCTCCCAGTTGATCAACGAAGTCCGTGAACGAGGAGACATCGCTGATGTCGAGTCGTAGCACGGCTGAGGCCGCACCCGCGGCCCGCACCTGCCGTGCCGTCTCCTCGGCGCCTTCCGCGTCACCACGATGAGTGACAACGACATCCACCCCGCGCGCTGCGAGGGCCAGAGCGGTGCTCCGTCCCAGGCCACGGTTGGCACCGGTCACCAAAGCGGTCCTGTTTTCAACCATCACATGCTCCTTCACCACAGGGCGCCCGAAAGGGAGAAAGTGCTACGCATCAGATACGAGTCGAGTGACTCGGCTCTCTTTGAACCGTACTCAGGCCAAGAGAGGCGAGTCAAGTGACTCGCCTCGGGTTTGGGGCATACTGCGTACATGGCAGCAGAGCTCTCCGCGCATCACCGCCGACTCGCCCAGCGCAAGCGCGAGTCGATCGTCTCCGCAGCCACGGAGTTGTTCCTGGACCGCGGTTACGACGGCACCTCGCTCGCCCGCATCGCCGAGGCGGCGGCGGTCTCAAAATCCACGCTCTTCAAGCAGTTCCCGACCAAAGCGTCCCTCTTCGAGGCCATCGTCACCGAGTCCTGGCAACGTGACGCCGACGGCGGTGTCGCGCGGCCCGAGGCCGGAGACCTAGGCTCCGGACTGCGGTGCATCGGTCACCGCTACGCCGATCTGATCGGCCAGCCCGGCATGACAGCCCTGTTCCGCATCGTCATCGCCGAGCTGCCCCGTTTCCCCGAACTGGGAAGGATGCAGTTCCGGCTCGGCAAGATGCCCTACTTCACCTCCGTCCAGCACTACCTGGAAGCCGAGCACGAGGCCGGCAACGCCGATGTCCCCGACGCCGTGAGCGCCGCCAACCAGTTCCTCGGCATGATCGCCAACTACGTTCTGTGGCCTCGTATGCTGCTGACCGACTGGAGCCCCACGCCCGCCGACACCAGCTACGCCGTCGAGCAGGCCGTGCAGACCATGCTCGCCCGCCACGCCTCCGACCCGTCGGCCTGATTCGCCCGTCCATGCGTCGGGGGCTGAGCCGGAGCCTCCGGGGTGCGAGTGAAGCGATGCGGTCCCGGCCCTCGCCTCGGACCGACTCCCTAGGGCCCCCGTGACCTCGCGCTCCAGTGGGCGCCCTGCGAGACGAAGCTCTTGGCTGGTCGAGGAGCACCCAACCGGACATCCGCGCCAAGCTCCGTGTCCTCCCCTTCTGGGCAGCAGGTCTCTGAAGAAGGACTGACCCTCTCGGAGGGGAGGGGCGTCCCGTGACGCCCGGGTGCCCCTTCGCTGTGGGAACGGGGGTTGCGGTTGACGTGACGTCAACGTCTAACTTCGTTTTTGTGGCCGGAGATTCCGGCTGGGCGAGGGGGACGGATGTCGTGGTCGATGGGTGAGGTCTGCCGGATGAGCGGGGTGACCTCTCGGACCCTGCGCCACTACCACCACGTGGGACTGCTGATCCCGGAGAGCACGGGGGCGGGCGGGCTGCGTCGCTACGGCGAGCGCGAACTGCGCCGGCTCCAACGTGTCCTGGTCATGCGTGAGCTCGGGCTGGGCTTGGCGGACATCCGCCGCGTCCTGGACTCACAGCAGGACGAGGCGGAGGCGCTTCGGCAGCACCTGTGTGACCTGGAGGCGGAGCGGGACCGTCTCAGCGTCCTCGTCGACACCGTGCGTCGCACGGTGGACACCCTGGAGGAAGCGACGTGACCAGCAGACCCGAGGAGCTCTTCGACGGCTTCGACACCGCCCACTACTCCGAGCGGGCGCGCGTCGAGTGGCCGCGGCAGTGGGAGCGGGCCCGGGAGGCGATGGCCTCCGTCGACGATGAGCGGATGCGTGCGGAGGCCGCGGAGGCGATGGGCCGGATGGCCGCCCTCCTGAGGGCGGGCACGCCGGTGGCGGCGCCGTCGGTCCAGGCGGAGATCGAGGTGCACTACCGGCAGGTGTGTGTGATGTGGACCCCCGACGCGGACGCCTTCGCTCACCTGGGGCGGGTCTACGCCGAGGACGGCCCGTGGCGTGAGGTGTACGAGAGCGTCACCCCCGGACTGGCGGACTACCAGCGCGAGGCCATGGAGGTCTTCGCCAAGCAGCTGAGGGAGGGCGCGTGATCCCCGCACACTGGACGGCTCACCACCGGGAAGAGGACGGCGAGGTCGTGGGCTACCTGAGACCGGACGGTGGTGCCTACGTGCCGGTGAACCCGTTCGGTCACCCCTGGGTCACGCGGCTTCGGAACACGAGGCGCGGGGCGTCCTGGACGACCAAGGCCTGGCCTCCCTGGCCGAGCTCTGGCACATGCCCCTGCCGGGGCGCGCGGAGCCGGTGACGGTGCGGATCGTCGAGGTCACGCCGGAGCACGTGCGGGTGGCCAACGCCGACTACGGGTTCGAGGAAGCCGACATCGGCCACGTGTTCGTCCTGGACGTGCCCGCGCGGCTACAGGACGTCCGGGGAGGTGTCCAGGACCGTGCGGTCACGGGAGGCGACCAGGCGGAACCAGGCCTCGGTCCGGGGTAGTTCATGGCGGAAGAAGTACGCGGCGGCGGCGCGCTTCCCCTCGTAGAAGGCGCCCTCCTTGCCGTGGGCGGCCGTGAGCTGCTCCAACCACATCCAGGCCACCACGACGTGACCGACCGCCTCCAGGTAAGGGGTGGCGTTGGCCAGCGCGGCAGCCGGGTCCCCGTCGGACCAGGCTGCGGCGGTGGCCTCGGTCATCCGGTCCAGAGCGGCGGAGAGGAGCCCCGCGTACTCGGTCTCGGTGCTGTCGTCCACGGCGGCGCGGGCCGTCTCCACCAGCAGGGACAGCCGGGCTCCGTGGTCCAGGACGGCCTTGCGGCCCAGCAGGTCCAGCGCCTGGATGCCGTGCGTGCCCTCGTGGATGGCGTTGAGCCGGTTGTCCCGGTAGTGCTGTTCCACGTCGTACTCGCGCGTGTAGCCGTACCCACCGTGCACCTGGATGGCCAGGCTGTTGGCCTCCAGGCACCACTGCGAGGGCCAGCTCTTCACGATCGGCGTGAGCACGTCCAGGAGCAGGTGCGCCCGCCGGGCGGCCTCGGGTTCGCCGCTGACCTCCTCGTCGGCGAGCCGGGCGCAGTAGAGGACGAGGGCCAGGGCGCCCTCCACGTAGCTCTTCTGCGCCAGGAGCATCCGGCGCACGTCGGTGTGCTCGATGATGGGCACCTGGGGCTGGGCGGGATCCTTCGCGCCGAGGGGGCGGCCCTGGAGCCGTTCACGGGCGTAGGCGAGTGACTTCAGGTAGCCGGTGTAGCCGACCGCCGTCGCCCCGGCCCCCACGCCGATCCGGGCGTGGTTCATCATGTGGAACATGTACCGCAGCCCCTGGTGGGGCTCGCCCACCAGGAAGCCGATCGCGCCCGGTGCGCCGCCGGGGTGTGGCGGCCCTCCCCGAAGTTCAGGAGCGCGTTGACGGTGCCCCGATAGCCCATCTTGTGGTTGAGTCCGGCGGTGACGACGTCGTTGCGCTCCCCGTCGGCGAGGTGCTTGGGCACGACGAAGAGCGAGATGCCCCTGACCCCGGGCGGCCCGCCGGGGATCCTGGCCAGGACCAGGTGGACGATGTTCTCGGTCAGTTCGTGGTCGCCGGCGGAGATCCACATCTTGTTGCCGAAGAGCCGGTACGCGTCGCCGTCGGGTTCGGCGCGGGTGGTGAGGTCGGCCAGCGAGCTTCCCGCGTGCGGCTCGGACAGGCACATCGTGCCCGTGTAGCGCCCCTCCACCATGGGTCGGACGAACGCGTCGATCTGCTCGGGGAGCCGTGGGCCAGCAGCAGGGAGGCGTTGCCCGAGGTGAGGAAGGGGTAGGCGGCCGTGCCCGGGTTGGCGGCCTGGAAGTAGGCGTCGCAGGCGCTGGAGACCACCCGGGGGATCTGACCGCCGCCCACGGAGGCGTCCATCGCCAGGGAGGAGAGCCCGGTCTCGGCGTGCACCCTCAGGGCCCGGCCGACCTCGGGGATGACGTGCACGCGTTCACCGTCGAAACGGGGTTCGTGGGCGTCACTGGTCTTGTTGTGCGGGGCGAAGTGGTCGGTGGCCACGCGTTCGGCCAGGTCGAGCGCGCCGTCGAAGGTCTCCCGCGAGTGGTCGGCGTACCGCGGCCTGCGTGTGAGGGCCTCGGCGTCGAGCCATTCGTAGAGCAGGAACCGGAGGTCGCGCCTGGACAGCAGGGTGGACGTCACGGGTTGCCTCCCAGAGTGATCAACCGACTGGTCGGTATGCTACCGGTTCGGCTTCCCGTCCGGGTGGCCGGGGTCTACGCTGGTGCCACCAACCGGAGTCGAAGCCAGGAACCCGCGCATGCCCGAGAACTCGCCCACCGTGCTGTTGCTGAACGGCCCCAACCTCAACCTGCTGGGCACCCGTGACCCCGAGCAGTACGGAACCACCACCCTCGCTGAGGTCGAGGAGCGGGTGACCGCCCTCGGAAGGGAACTGGGTGTGGAGGTCGTCTGCGCCCAGACCAACAGTGAGGGCGGCATGGTCGACCAGGTCCACGCGGCCCGGCACTACGCCGGTGTGGTGATGAACCCCGGCGCCTACGCCCACTACAGCATCGCCCTGCGCGACGCGGTGGACGCGATCGAGGCGCCCGTGGTCGAGGTGCACATCTCCAACATCTACGCCCGTGAGGAGTTCCGCCACACCTCCGTCACCGCGCCGGTCGCCGCCGGGTACGTGGCGGGGTGCGGGATCCTCGGCTACGAACTCGGCCTGCGCGCGGTGCTGTCCCGCGCGGCGGAACGAGCCGCTCTGGCCTGACCCGTCAGCCCCACAGCAGTGCCTGGCCGGGGACCTGTTCCCCGCCGGAACCCGACCGTCTCGACCTGCACCGCAGGCAGGTCACCGGGCTGGTGGACGGGCGCAGGCGCATGGGGTCGTCGGCGGCGGCGCACACGACCGCCGGGATCTCCACGCCCACCCAGACCCGGGTGGTCAGTTCGTGGACGATGCTGCCGTCGCCGATCCGGGCCGCCCTCGCGTCGGCCAGCTCCGACCGGCGGCGGCGCAGCGTGGCCGCCAGGTGCCGGACCTCGGGGGCGGGATCCTGGCCGGGAGCGGCCTGCGAGGGTGCGGCCTCCGGCGCGGTGGCCTCCGCTGAGTCGGCCTCCGGGGCGGGCGGCACCCGTGGGACGGGGCCGAACCCGGGGAGGGGAACGGAACCCGGGATGGGGACGGAGTCGGAGGCGGGGTGTTCGGTCATGCACCCAGGATGCCCTGCCGGGCCCGGCTCCGCACACGGGCGCGCGGAGCCCGAACCGACTGGTCGGTACGTCGTGGGGTCGAGAGAAC
The DNA here is from genome assembly GCA_018388625.1 of Nocardiopsis eucommiae. Lineage (GTDB taxonomy): Bacteria > Actinomycetota > Actinomycetes > Streptosporangiales > Streptosporangiaceae > Nocardiopsis > Nocardiopsis eucommiae. Next base: position 2,562,812 of record CP074402.1, read on the forward strand.
GGCACTCAACGGAAGGTCATCAGGTCCGGGCCGCCGTGTTCCAGGTGGGCGTGGTCGTTGAAGGAGAGCAGCCGGGTTCCGCCGCGTCCGTGCACCAGCTTGGTCACCGACCCGTTGACCACCACCCGGTTCATCGCGACGAACACCGGCTCCGGCGCCCGCATCAGGGTCGCGCAGGCGGTGGCGATCACGCCGGCCGAGGTGAACACGAGCGCCGTGCGCCCCCTGGTGAGGGAGGTCGCGAGCTCGTCCAACGCCGCGCGCACCCCGTCGCGGAAGGCTGTCCAGGAACCCTCGCCGGTCGCGTCGGAGGCCGTCCACGCGTGCAGCGAGGCGTCCAGCCGCTCCTGGAGGGTGCCGGTTCCGGTCGTGTGGCGCTCCAACAGGCGCAGGTGGTCGTACTCGTTCCACCGGGGGTCGGCCACGGGTTCCGGACCCGACCCGCCCGCCCCGTCCAGGCCGCGCAGCGCCGCGACGGCGGTCTGCCGCTGGCGGCGCAGGGTCCCGGTCACCACGGGGCCGAGTTCCAGCCCGCGTCGGGCCAGCTCCGCCCCCACCAGCCGGGACTGTTCGTGCCCGGTGGCGCTCAGTTCGTCGTAGTCCGCCGCCTCGGGGAGGCCTTACCGTGGCGGATCAGGTAGATCGTCGGCATGGCGACACAGTACGGGCGACCCGTCACGGAGGGACACCCCGGGTCCGCTCCGCCGCGAAACACCGGGCCCGGCAACCACACTTCTCGCCTCCCGGCCGGTATCAATGGAACCGGCGGCCCCCCACCCCCGAAGGCCTGTCCCTTCGTCGGTGAGGAGAACATGGGAGAGCTGCCCCTTGAGGGCCACACCCCGCGGAGCCGGATCAGGGCCGTGGCGACGGAGGTCCGGGACCGCCTGTCGGCCAACGCCTCCCTGATCGTGCTCGCGGTCATCGCCGCCACACTGGCCTGGACCATCGCGGGCGGCCTCGTCCAGGACCACCGGCCCTTCTTCGCCCCCATCGCCGCCGTCATCGCGCTCAACGCCTCCGGCGGGGAACGCGGCGCGCAGGCCCTGCGCCTGCTCATGGGCGTGTTCATCGGCATCCTCGCGGGCGAGCTCAGCCTGCTGGTCACCGACCTCAACGAGGTGGCCATGGTGCTGGCCACCGCGTGCGCCATGACGGTGGCCGCCGCGATCAACGCCGAACGGATCATCATCGGCCAGGCCGCAGCCAGCGCCATCCTGACGACGATCTTCGTCGGTGGTGCCAGCCCCGGCATCGACCGGCTCGTGGACGCCCTCATCGGCGCCGGTGTGGCGCTCGCCTTCAGCCAGCTGTTCTTCCCGGCGCGGCTGGTGGCCCTGCTCCGACGGATCGAGGAGGACGCGCTCAACGAGATGGCCAGCATGCTCGCTCTGGTCGGCCGCTCCCTGGAGGACGGGGAGACCTCCAGCGAACAGGTGGTCAACCGGCTCGGAGACCTGAGCCGACCCATGGCCGAGCTCAGCCGGGCACGCGAGAGCAGCAAGTCCACGATCCGGCTCTCCACCATCCGCTGGGGCGACCCGCAGCCCGTCCTGGAGGAGGACGAGGTCATCGAGCGGCTGATCCTCCTCGGCGAGAGCTGTCTGTTCCTGGCCCGGACCACCACCGCCATGGGCGTGGAGGAACAACGCGAGCTGGCACCGATCGTGACCGACATGGCCGACGTGCTCACGATCCTGGCCGACGACCTCAGCAGCCGTGAGGCCCGGGAACGGGCGGTGGAGCGGGCTCTGACGGCCGCGCGCGCCTACGGGACCGGCGCACCCGAGGACGACCCGGTCACCCACGCCACCCACCTGGCCGTGGAGATGGTCGCCGCCGACATCATGGTGTTCGCCGGGATCAGGTTCGAGGAGATCGAGGACGTCCTCCAGGGCGACCTGGAGGATCCCACCGTCCCCCACCCGCCGGGGGAACCCTGGCTGCCGTGGCTGAGCTGGCGTCCCCGGTGGCGCCCCCGCTGGCGGGTCCGGGCCCGTCTCCCGTGGCGCCGCCCCGGGGACCGGTGATCCGTGTTCCGGTGCCGAGGCGGTGCGGGGACGGCGCACGGTGCTCCGTGGCCCCGGCTTCCTGGTTCCGGGGTACCCCCGGGGCCCCGCACCACGGCCGAGGGCCCCTGAGCACGGAGACTCAGGGGCCCTCGGACACCGGGAGCGGAACGCCCGCCCGGCTCAGCCGACCTGCGAGGACGGCTCGAAACGCACCACCACCGACTTCGACGTGGGCGTGTTGCTGACGTCCGCGGTGGAGTCCAGCGGCACCAGCACGTTGGTCTCCGGGTAGTACGCGGCCGCGCTGCCACGGGCGGTGGGGTAGTGCACCACCCGGAAGTGCGGCGCCCGCCGCTCGCGGCCGTCCGACCACTCACCCACGAGGTCCGTGTAGGCCCCGTCCTCCAGCCCCAGTTCGGCGGCGTCCTCGACGTTGACCAGCACGACCCTCCGACCGTCCGTGATGCCCCGGTACCGGTCGTCCAGGCCGTAGATCGTGGTGTTGTACTGGTCGTGCGAGCGCAGCGTCTGCAACAGCAGCCGTCCCTCGGGGACCTCCGGCGCGTAGGTGCCGTTCACCGTGAAGTTGGCCAGACCGGTCGCGGTCGGGAACTTCCGGTCGTCACGGGGGCGTGCGGCAGGGCGAACCCCTCACGCTTCCGCGCCCGTGTGTTGAAGTCCTCGAAGCCCGGCACGACCCGGGACACGTGGTCGCGCACCCGGTCGTAGTCGGCCATCCGGTCCCAGTCCACCGGGTCGTTTCCGAAGACCCTGCGCCCCAGTCCGCGGACGATGTCCACCTCCGAGCGCATCCCCTCGGACAGCGGCGGGAGCACGCCGTGCGAGGCGTGCACGAGACCCATCGAGTCCTCCACCGTCACCCACCGCTGCTCACCGTCGTGCTGGTCGCGGTCGCTGCGGGCCAGGGCGGGCAGGATGAGGGCGCGGGTGCCGGTCACCACGTGCGAACGGTTGAGCTTGGTGGACACGTGCACCGTCAGCCCCACCTGGCGCATCGCGTCCTCGGTCACCTCGGTGTCCGGCGAGGCGGCCACGAAGTTGCCGCCCATGGCGATGAACACGCCCACCTCGCCGCGGGCCATCGCCCGGATCGAGTTCACCACGTCGTGCCCGTGCTCGCGTGGCGGTTCGATCCCGAACTCGGCGCCCAGGGCGTCCAGGAAGGAGTCGGCGGGCCGCTCGAAGATGCCCATCGTGCGGTCGCCCTGCACGTTGGAGTGGCCGCGCACCGGGCACACGCCCGCGCCCGGCCGTCCCACGTTGCCGCGCAGCAGCAGGAAGTTGACCACCTCGCGGATGGTCGGCACCGAGTGCTTGTGCTGGGTCAGCCCCATCGCCCAGCACACCACGATCCGCTCCGAGGCCACCACCATGGCGGTGAGCTCCTCGATCAGGGAACGGGTGAGCCCGGTGTCGCGCTCGGTGCGCGCCCAGAACTCGTCCTCGGGCTCGGCCAGCAGCGCCTCGGAGAACTCCTCGAACCCGTGCGTGAACGAGTTCACGAACCCGTGGTCGAGGACCTTCTCGCCACGCTGGTCGGCCTCCAGCAGCAGCCGGTTCACCGCCGAGAAGAGCGCGAGGTCGCCGCCCACCCTGATCTGCGCGAACAGGTCGGTCAGCTCGGTGCCGCGCCCCAGCAGGCCCCGCGCGTACTGCGGGTTGCGGAACGCCTTCATACCCGCCTCGGGCAGCGGGTTCACCGTGACGATCCGCGTGCCGCGCCGCTTCGCCTTCTCCAGAGCGGACAGCATCCGGGGGTGGTTGGTGCCCGGGTTCTGCCCGGCCACGATGATCAGGTCGGCCTCGTACATGTCCTCCAGGGACACGCTGCCCTTGCCCACGCCCAGCGTCTCGACGAGCGCGGACCCGGACGACTCGTGGCACATGTTCGAGCAGTCGGGCATGTTGTTGGTGCCGAGCTGGCGGGCGAACAGCTGGTAGGCGAAGGCCGCCTCGTTGCTGGTGCGGCCCGAGGTGTAGAACACCGCGCCGTCGGGCGTGTCCAGCCCGCGCAGCTCCTCGGCGATCATGTCCAGGGCGCGGTCCCAGGAGACGGGCTCGTAGTGGGTGGCGCCCTCGGCCAGGTACATGGGCTCGGTCAGGCGGCCCTGCTGCCCCAGCCAGTACCCGGAGCGCTCGAAGAGGTCCGAGACCGGGTGCCGGGCGAAGAAGTCCGGGCCCACGGTCCTGCGGGTGGCCTCCTCCGCGACGGCCTTGGCTCCGTTCTCGCAGAACTCGGCCGTGTGGCGCTTGCCCGGCTCCGGCCAGGCGCAGCCGGGGCAGTCGAAGCCCTTCTTCTGGTTGACCGCGAGCATCGCGGGCAGCCCGCGCAGCACCCCGGCCTGGTCGTTGACGTGGCGCACGCTGTTGAGCACGGCCGGGATGCCCGCCGCGCTCTGCTTGGGAGGCCCGACCTCCGGCGCGTCCTGGGCGGGGTCGGGCATGTCCGAGTCGTGGTGTGTCACAGTTCGAATTCTCTCACCGAGTCGCCCTCTGTCCAGAGGTCCCGAATAGTTAAGTGCTGAATGGGCCGAACATATCAAGGGTTCGGGCGTTGTTGTTGCAGGGGTCCCGGCACATGTATTCTTGCGCGATGTTGCTGAGCCAGCTGAAGTACCTGACCGCGCTGGCCAAGGAACGCCATTTCGCCCGTGCGGCCGAGGCTTGCCACGTGTCCCAGCCCGCCCTGTCCGCCGCGATCCGCAAGCTCGAGGCCGAGTTCCGCGTCCCCATCGTCAGGCGGAGCAACCGGTTCATCGGGTTCACCCACGAGGGGAGCGGATCGTCGCCTGGGCGCAGCGCGTCCTGGCTGAACACGACATCCTGGTGGAGAACGTCAGGAGCCTGAGGGAGGGGTTGAGCGGTCGTCTGCGGATCGGGGCCATACCCACCACCCTGAGCTCCATCTCGCTCATCACCAGCGCCTTCAGCGAGATGCACCCGCTGGTCACGCTGTCGGTGGTCTCCATGACCTCGAAGGAGATCGAGCGGGCCCTGGCCGACTACCAGATCGACGTCGGTCTGACCTACGTCGACAACGAACCTCTGGAGAACGTGCGCCAGCAGCCCGTCTACCGGGAGCGTTACGCCCTGCTCACCGAGGAGCAGGGGCTGCTCGACGGCCGGGAGACCATCACCTGGGCCGAGGCCGCCGAGGTGCCGCTGTGCCTGCTGTCCCCGGACATGCAGAACCGCCGCATCGTCGACCAGGCGTTCCGTCGGGCGGGGGTCGAGGCGGTGCCCCGGGTCGAGACCAACTCGGTGAGCGCGCTGTGCTCTTTCGTCAACGAGACCCGATGGTCGGCGGTCATGCCGCACGCCTGGCTGTCCCTGCACGCGGTGCCCGAGGGGATGCGGGCCATCCCCTGGTGGAACCCGAGGTCAGCAAGCAGATCGGGCTGGTCGTCGCGGACCGGGACCCCGAACCCGTGCTGGCCCGCGCCCTGCTGGACACCGTCGCCGTCGCCGACCTCCAGGCGCGGTTGGACCTCCATCACCCGGAGGCCCTCGTCCCCGGGATCACGCTCTGATCCCCGCCAGGGGCCCGATCCGGGCCCTTGATAACCAGAACCTATCGTTCGACAATGAACGTGTATTTGATTCTCGTCACACAAGGTGTGACGATGGCGCATGCTTGTGCCGCTTCCCCGTAATAATCGGGAATGCGGAAGCGCATTCCGGTCGGAAAACAATCATGAGGATGAGTAGTGCTGTCGTTTCTCGATCGTGACAAGAGCGTCGCGCCGCCCGGATACAGCCGCTGGTTCATCCCGCCCGCCGCGCTCGCCGTACACCTGTCCATCGGCCAGGTGTACGCCTTCAGCGTCTTCAAGACCCCGCTCGTCGAACGCTTCGACACGACGCTGACGGCGATCGGCGTGGTCTTCAGCATCTCCATCGTGATGCTGGGCCTCTCGGCGGCCTTCGGCGGCAAGTGGGTGGAGCGGAACGGCCCCCGCAAGGCCATGTTCGTGTCCGGACTCTGCTGGGGCACCGGCTTCCTGGTCGGCGCCCTCGGTGTGGCCACCGGCCAGCTCTGGCTGCTCTACCTCGGCTACGGCGTGATCGGCGGGATCGGCCTCGGTATCGGGTACATCTCCCCGGTGTCCACCCTGATCAAGTGGTTCCCGGACCGGCCCGGCATGGCCACCGGCCTGGCGATCATGGGCTTCGGCGGCGGCGCGCTGATCGCCTCGCCCCTGTCCGCCGCGCTCCTCGACCGCTTCGGTGAGACCCCCGCCGACGCGATCGTCCCCGCCTTCCTCATCCTCGGCGCCGTGTACTTCACCGCCATGATGCTCGGCGCGATGACGGTCAAGGTCCCGGCGCCCGGGTGGCGCCCGGACGGATGGCAGCCGCCGACGGACACCGCGGGCACGCCCGCCGTGGACCCCGCCAGCGAGGGCGTCAGCGTGGAGCGGGCCTTCCGTACCCGCCAGTTCTGGCTGCTGTGGATCGTCCTGTTCTGCAACGTCACCGCGGGCATCGGCATCCTCGAACAGGCCGCGCCGATGGTCCAGGACTTCTTCACCGGGGTCGGCCCGGCCGAGGCCGCGGGCTACGTCGGCTTCCTGTCCCTGTGCAACATGCTCGGCCGGTTCGTGTGGTCCTCCACCTCCGACCTCCTCGGCCGCAAGCGCACCTACATCGGCTACCTGGGGCTCGGGAGCCTGCTCTACGTGCTGATCGCCGTGGCCGGGACCAGCTCGGTGGTGCTCTTCGTGGCGGTCACCGGGGTCATCCTGTCCTTCTACGGCGGCGGTTTCGCGACCATCCCGGCCTACCTCAAGGACCTGTTCGGCTCCTTCAACGTCGGAGCCATCCACGGTCGGATCCTCACGGCCTGGTCGTGCGCGGGGATCGCCGGGCCGCTGATCGTCAACGTGATCGCGGACCAGCAGCTGGCGGCGGGCCGTTCCGGAGCCGACCTGTACACCTTCTCGCTGTACCTCATGGTGGGTGTGATGGTGGTCGGGTTCGTGGCCAACGCGCTGGTGCGCCCCCTGCCCAAGGCCGCGCCCGTGGCGGAGCCGAAGGACGCCGACACGTCCCGGGAGCCCGTGTGAGCGCCGGGGCCCACGAGACCGTGGACCACCGAGCAGACCGAGGGACCCCGTCGGGGTCGGTGAAGGAGGATCCGATGGAACAGCGGACACGTGACCAGGCGTCGAAGGGCGCCGCGCTCTTCCTGTGGGCGGTCGTGGTCGTCGCCCTGGGCTACGGCGTGGTGAGCACCGCGATCCAGGCGGCAGCCCTGTTCACCGGGTAGGACGTCGCCCGCCGGTCAGCCGACGCTCCCCGCGAAGGTGACCGGCGGGTACAGCGGGACGAAGTCCTGGTCGTGGAACTCGACCGTGTACTGGATCTGGCGGTCGTCCTCGTCGGCCCAGCAGTCCTCGTCCCAGCTGCCGGACTGGCCGGGTTCCAGGCTCTCCGGCGGGTTCACGCTGTCGCCCAGCACGGGTGAGCCGGACTCGCGGAGCGGGTCGCCCACCGAGCACGACCGGGTCACCAGGCCGCTCGGTACGGTCGCGGAGCCCTCGTTGGTGACCTCCACGGTCCAGGACAGATAGGGCAGGTCGCCCTCCTCGCCGGTGTCCGGGTCGACACCGCCCTCCTCGACACGGCGCTCGAACCCGCTCAGCCCGATGGAGAACCCGTCACCGAAGTCGTGGGTCTGGTCGAGGTCGACGACGACCGGGTCGAACCCGGTCTCGGGCCGCGCCTCGACGTCGTCGGGATGCGTGCTGCGAGGGGCGGGAGGGGCTGGTGGGTCGGGTTCCGCCGAGGTGCCCTGGACCCACCACCCCGCGCCGAACCCGATGATCAGGGCGACCACGGTACTGATCGCGGTCACGATCCAACCGGTTCTGGTCATGTGGGGGCGTCCTTCCCGGGGCGGGCCCTCAGGCCCGGGGCTCAGGGCGACCGTACCGCACACCGTCCCGCCTGGGAGGGCGCACCCGGGGTACGCGGGGGCGGGTGAACGGTGACGCCCCTCGACGTAGCGGGTCGAGACCAGGGAACGACGCGTCCGGGGGTCGGGATTCCTAGCGTGAAGCCATGAACCCAGCGCACAGTCCCGCTTCGCCCCGACGGAGCGGGCCGGGGCTCCCGTTCCCCGTCCTCGTCGCCCTGGCCCTGCTGGCCGCTCCCCGGGTGGTCCTGCACGACCTCGGCGTCATCCGGGAGGGCACCCTCGTCAACGCCCTGTTCGTGTTCGTCCCGCCGCTGGTGTGGATCGCCGTGGTGCTCTGGCGCCGTGTCCCGAACCCGTTCGGGACGCTCCTGACAGTGGGAGTCCTGTACGGGGTGTTCCTGATGCTCGGACACCAGATCCTGTGGACCACGGCCTGGGAGGGTGACCCGCCGACCCTCGGCGGCAATCTCAGTGAGCTCCCGCCCGTGGCCCACGCGCTGATCACGCGCGGCTTCGCGGCGCTGAGCAGTGTCGTCACCGGCACCCTGGTCGGGGCGGTCTGCGGCCTCCTCGCCTGGGCCGCCGACAGGGTGCTCCACCGGGCGGAACGGACCGCCGCCCCCTGAGCCGCGCCGCCCGGTCGTGGAGGCGGCCCTCAGTTGACGGCGACGGGGGCGCCACCGGTGATGCGCAGGAGCTCGGCGTGGTCGGTCGGGAAGACCGTGTGGGGGTGCCTCCCGCCGCCCACAGTCGCGGGTAGTCCGCCAGAGCCGGGTCCACGACGGTCTCGACCGGCGCGGGGTGCCCGATCGGCGCCACCCCGCCGATGGCCTGGCCGGTGGCCTCCCGGACCTGTTCCGGGGTGGCGCGCCTGATCACCTCCCTGCCCAGGCGCTCGGCCAGCAGGGTGACGTCCACCCTGTGCCGTCCGCTGGTCATCACCAGCAGGGGCGCGCCGTCGGCCATGAACACCAGGCTGTTGGCGATCGCGCCGACCTCGCAGCCCAGGGCCTCGGCCGCCTCGGCGGCGGTCCGGGTGGACGCGGGCAGCGCGCGCACCCGTCCTCCGACTCCCAGCGCGTCGAGAGCCCGCGACACCTCGCGGCTGCGTTCCGGTAGGTCCTGGACCTGGTCCATCTCGATCCCTTCGTCGTCTCCGGCCGCAGGCTATCGGAGCACCGCCGACGGCGGGGACCGAAGCGGATACGCCCGGCCGCCGTCACTCAGCCGACCGGCGGGCCGAACCAGCGGACAACGCCGCGTCCAGTGTCGGCCGCTCCTGTCCCGCCCACGCCACGTGGCCGTCCGGGCGCAGCAGCACGGCGGGCACGTCCAGCTCCTCACAGGGGTCGACGACGTGGTCGACCCGGTCCGCCCACCCCGTGACCGAGTACCGTCCGGTCCGGTCGAGGAGGAGGCCCCGCCCGCCGCGCAGCAACTCGTAGAGGCGCCCCCGCTCCAGGGTGAGGTCACGGCACGCGCGCCCCACCAGGTCGGGGCCCTCCCCGAAGTCGTAGCGGACCGCGAGCGCCGTGATCCTCTCGGTCAGGTAGCGGTTCACGTCCTCGAAGTCCATCAGCCGGGTCATCAGGCGCCGTACCGCCTGTGGGCCCGGCTCGGTGGACATCAGCTGCATCTGCGCGCGGGTGAGGTCCAGCACGTCGGCGGCCACGGGGCGGCGTTCGGACGCGTAGCTGTCCAGCAGCCCCTCCGGCGCCCGGCCCCGGACCTCGGCGGCCAGCTTCCATCCCAGGTTGAAGGCGTCCTGGACGCCGAGGTTGAGCCCCTGGCCGCCCACGGGCGGGTGGACGTGCGCGGCGTCCCCGGCCAGCAGGGTCCTCCCGACCCGGTACCGGTCGGCCAGGCGGGTGGCGTCGCCGAACCGCGACAGCCAGCGGGGGAGTGCACGCCGAAGTCGGTCCCCGCCACGGCGGTCAGCCGTTCCCGGAACTCCTCCAGCGTCGGGGGACGGTGCGGTCCTCGGACACCCCTGCGGCGGGCACGATGACGCGGTGGACCGCGCCGTCGATCGGGGCGAGACCGAACCGCTTCTGGGTCCGGCGCACCTCGGTCACCACGGCCGCCACCGTCTCGGGGGAGGCGCTCACCTCCATCTCGCCCAGCAGGGTCTCGGAGGTGGAGGGCTCCCCGGGGAAGTCCACCCCGAGGAGGCGGCGCACGGTGCTGCGGCCCCCGTCGCAGCCGACGAGGTACCGGGCACGGGGTCGGGTGCCGTCCGCCAGAACGACACCCACCCCGTGTTCGTCCTGCTCCAGCCCGACCACCTCGGCGCCCCGCCGTACCCGGGCGCCGAGCTCCACGGCGTGTTCGGTCAGCAGACGGTCGGTGACGGGCTGGGGGATTCCGAGCACGTACGCGTGCGCGGAGTCCAGCCCCTCCGGGGCGGGTGCGGGGATGCCCGCGAAGAACCCGCCGAGGGGGTACCGCGTCCCGTGCTCCAGGAACCGGTCGAGCAGTCCTCGCTGGTCCATGATCTCGATGCTGCGTGCGTGCAGTCCGAGGGAGCGGACCACCCTGGTCGGTTCCTCGTCCCGTTCCAGGACCAGCACCTCCACGCCGTGCAGGCGCAGTTCACCGGCGACCATCATGCCGGTGGGGCCGCCGCCGACCACGATCACGTCCACGTCCATACGTTCCCCGTTCCCCGTCCCGGGGCGCCCCGTGTGGGCTCCGGTGACGAGGACGATTCTGCGCCCCGGACCGGGGCCCGTGGCAAGCCACCGGGCCCGGCGGTCGGAGGAACCCTCACGGGACTGGTGGGTCAGGGGTGATCAGGTGGCCGTCGTACCCGGCCGCCACCAGGTACGCGTAGGCCTCACGGACCCGGTCGGGGACCTCCTGCGGGACCGCGAACCCCCGGGCCGGGTACTCCATCACCCGTTGCAGGTCGCCCACCATCGTGTCCATGACGAGGCGGTCGTCGCCCACACTGCCCAGGTACTCGTCGAACCCGGTCCGCGCCGAGGCGCTGACCGTGTCCACCTCGGGCCAGACCCTGCGCGTCGTGGCGTGCGCACGGCGTTCCATGTACGGCTTGCTCACGAGCATCACCGAGCGGACGGTGATCCCCGCGTCCGCGAGCAGGGCGCGCGAGTGGCGGAGGTTCTCACCGGTGTTGGTGGCCCGGGTCTCCATCAGGATCGCGGCGTCCGGGACACCCCGACCGAGGACGTGCTCGCGGTAGTGCACGGCCTCGCCCCGGGGGAACCGCGCGAGCGTGGAGGGGCTGTTGGCTCCGCTGATCACCATGCGGGGGAAGAACCCGCGCCGGTACAGGTCCGCGGCGGTCGTGGCCACCCCGAGGTCGTGGCTGCCCAGGACCACCGCCACGTCGCACCCGCGCGGTTCCTGGTCCAGGCGCTGGTAGTCCCAGACGATCCGGGCCCGCTGGCGGACCTCCTCGGTCAGCTCCGCGTTCGCTCCCACACCGTTCCCTCCGCCGCCGTTCCCTGTCCCTCGCACCCTAGAACGGCGGCGGAGCGGTCAGCAGACGCTGTCGCTCGGCTTGGGCACGCCCAGGCCGAAGAGCGTGCGGGCCCGCAGACCGGCCCAGGTCCCGGCCAGGGCGAAGACCGCCCACAGCCAGCCGTGGAGGCTGCCCGAACCGATCCCGGCGAGGTAGGCGCCGATGTTGCAGCCGCCCGCGAGCCGGGCGCCCACACCCATCAGGATCCCGCCGACCAGACCGGCGGCCACCAGGTTCCAGCTCAGACCGGTGTGCCACTTCCAGGTGCCCGCGGCCCCGGCGGCCACCGCCGCGCCCAGGATGATGCCGATGTTGGTCAGGCTGTTCTTGTCCTGGAGGACCGGACCGGCCAGCTGTTCGGCCTGGCCCGGCTGGGACCAGAACGCCCAGGTCTCGGGCTGGAGCCCGACCAGCTGGAGGGCCTTGGCGCCCCACAGGTTGAAGGCCGAGGTGATGCCCCACGAGCCCCCGGAGACCACGAGCACGCCGGTGCCCAGGACGGCCAGCACCAGGGCTCCGGCCATCAGGGGCCAGCTGCCGCGTACGATCCGCGCCACTCCCTCGGCGGACGGCGGGGCGCCCACGGGCGGGGGACGCGCCGGTTCTGGACGAGCCGGGTGACGACCACGATGGCGACCAGGGCCGCGATGGTGACGAGCCAGGACCCGCCCCAGCCGACGTGGTCGGAGAGCAGCACCGGCGGGATCGCGGGCAGGTCGGAGACCAGCGGCCAGGCGAGGCTGTAGATCTGCGAACCGACGATGAAGCCGAAGAGTGTGATGAGGATGGCGGACTGGCCGGAGCCGACGGCGAAGAGCGTGCCCGAGGCGCAGGCGCCGCCGAGCTGCATGCCGATCCCGAACAGGAAAGCCCCCGCGAACAGGGCGATGCCGATCGGCCCCGCCGAAGGAGCGGGCTCGTTCCCGAACAGGCCGGTACCCGTGCCGATGACCAGTGCGAACAGGGTCGCGGTCGTGCCAAGCAGGACCGCGTGGGCGCGCAGGCCGGTGCCGTTGCCCACGGCGAGGAACTGCCGCCAGGCGGAGGTGAAGCCGAACCGGGAGTGGAACAGCGTGAAGCCCAGGCCGGTGCCCAGGAGCAGAAGCACGGCGGGCAGGGCGCCGTGTTCGGACCAGACGAACGCGGCCAGGCCGAGGGCGCCGAGCAGCGCGATTCCCAGCGGCCACCAGCGCACGGGTTCGGCCGCGGGAGCCCGCGGCGGCGGGACCGAGAGGGTGGGGTTCCACTTCAGGGCCAGGGCGGGAGAGACGTCCGACCCGGAATTTCCGGTCGGCTTGGTGGGTGTTGCGGTCACAGGGATGTGTCCAAACATGACGGGGTGGGGCGACACGGGGTCGCGGGAACGCCAGGGGCACACCGGTGCCGCGTCGGAGCGCGGGAGACGGTCGGGTCAGCGCACGCGGAGACGGCACCGGCGGCGACAGAGGCCGTCATCGGTGCTCGTGAGCGACATGGAGATCAGAGCCATGCGCAGAAAACGTGTGGGACCGGACATGGGGGTGATTCTAGGGCATGGCTCCGACCGCACCCGGGGTCGGGGTCGGGGAGGCCCCGGGTGGAGCTGGTGGAACGGGGCTCAGCCGGTCGGAACCAGGGTGATCGTGCCGTTGTCGGTCCGCGCGGTGACCGTGCTCGTGCTGGAGTCGTCGGTGGGGAGCTCGTTGACGACCTCGCCGTTGTCGAAGGTCTCGAAGACCGCGTACGGGCCGCCGGGCAGCGCGACCGTCGCGACGCCGTTGTTGGTGCTCACCTCCACCTCCGTGGGGGCCTCGGAGAAGACGGCGTCGATGCTGCCGTTGTCCGTGGCGGCGCTCACGGAGTCGGAGCCGATCCCGGTGAGGTTCATGTCGCCGTTGTCGGAGGTCAGGGTGAGCGGTCCAGTGACGTCCGAGACCTCGACCGTTCCGTTGGCCGAGGCCAGCTCGATCGGGGCGGTGAAACCGGAGACGTCGACGGCGCCGTTGTCGGTCTCCACCGCCAACGCGGTGTCGGCCGGGACGTACACCCGGTAGCCGACCCGGCAGTCGGAGATGGCACCGCATCTCACCTCCAGGGTGAGCGTGTCACCGACCAGTTCCCAGTCCCCGCCCGCGTCGCCCGAGGCCTCACGGACCACCCGGACCTGGTCGGTGTCGTCGGGGATGATCTCCAGTGCGGCGTTGTCGACCTCGACGATGAGGAGTTCGGGCACGTCCTCGTAGGTCTTCTCCTCCGGCTCGCCGAGCTCGTCGACCTGACCGCACGCGGCGAGCAGCCCCAGGGTCAGGAGCGCTCCACCGGTGGTGAGGGCGACGCGGGTGGTCGGCGGGTTCATGGGGTCTCCTCGTGTCGGGGGCGGGCCGTGAACCCGGCCAGGGCGGTGATCAGGGTGTCCTCGACGGCCCGCGCGTCCACGGCCTCGGGGTCGGCCAGGTGCTCCATGGACAGGCCGTTGGTCAGGCAGTGCAGGGTCAGGGCGACGGTCTCCGGCCCGGCGGTGAACCGGACTCCGTGCCGCTCGGTGAGTTCGGTGACCAGCGCGGTGACGGTCTCGCGCTGGGCGCGGCGGGTCCGGGTGACGGCGGCGGCCGTGGGGCCGTGCCGGGTGGCGTGCGCGGCGAACTCCAGCGCGAGACGACCGCGCTGGGTGTCCTCGGTGACGTGCAGGGCGATCCCGCGGGCGATCGCCACCACCGCGTCCTCGGGGGTGGCGGACCGTTCCAGGGCGGTGGAGGCGAACCGGTGGTCGGCGCGATCGCCGAGCACGGCGGCGAAGAGGTCCTGCTTGCCGCCGAAGTTGGAGTAGACGGCTCCCTTGGTGAACCCGCGGCGCGTGCCACGTCGTCCAGACGGCTGTCCGCGTAGCCCCGCTCCGCGAACACGCGCGCGGCGGCGGCGAGCAGTCGGCGGCGCACCTCCGCGCGGGGCACGCGGGGCGTGGGTTCCGGTGGGCCGTCCATGCGGTGAACCTAACATGCCGACCGGTACCGGATACCCGTGGGTATCCGGCGGCCGGCCGGCGTCAGGGGAGGGTCACTCCGTGTCGTAGACGCGGACGTAGTCCACGACCATCTCCTGCGGGAGCTGGGTGGTCTCGTCCGGGTAGCCGGGCCACTCGCCGCCCACGGCGACGTTGAGGATCATGAAGAACTCCTGGTCGAACACCCAGTCGCCGCTCACGTCGGCGGGGGTGACGGTGTTGAAGGGAACGTCGTCGACCGACCAGGTGATGGACTCGGGCGTCCAGTCCACCGCGTACACGTGGAAGTCGTCCGGGAACGCACCGCCGTCCGGGTGGTCGTAGGAGGCGCCCACGCCCCCGCCGCCGGAGTAGCCGGGACCGTGCACGGTGCCGTGGACGGTGCCGGGCTCGCTGCCGATGTGCTCCATGATGTCGATCTCGCCCGAGTCCGGCCACGGGGTGTCCGGGAAGTCGGAGCCGAGCATCCAGAAGGCGGGCCAGACGCCCTGGCTGGTCGGCACCTTGATCCTGGCCTCGATGCGGCCGTAGGCGTGCTCGACGTTGTTCTGGGTGGTCAACCGCGCGGAGGTGTAGCCGCCGTCGGCCTCCTGGCGCGCGGTGATGACGAGGTTGCCCTCGCCGTCCAGGGCGGAGTTGTCCCGGCTGGTGGTGTAGTTCTGGAGCTCCTGGTTGCCCCAACCGTGGTCGCCGGTCTCGTGGTTCCAGTTCGCGGGGTCGGGGGCGTCGCCCGCCGCGCCGTCGAACTCGTCGGACCACACCAGCGCGGCCTGTGAGGCGTCGGTGGAGGTCAGTTCGCTGTTGTCGGTCACGTCGCTTCCGGTCCAGGTCAGGGCGGTGGCGGTGAGAGCGAAGGCGGCTCCGAGGCCAACGGTGGTGGTGACGGTGCGGCGCACGGTGCCGCCGCTCCGGGGTGTCGCGGTCGATCGGTGGCCCATGGTGGTCCTCCGGGGGTCGGGGGCGGGTCCGGGCCTCGGTACGCGCGGGCCAGCGGGTCTCGCACGGGTCCGAGGGGCCGGCGCACTCTGCTGAACGAGTGTTAAGCGACTGTACGGTCGCGCTCCGTGGTGTCACAAGGGGGTCTCGGGGGAAATTGGGAACGCTCCCATCTCTGGGGTGTGCGCGACGGAAGTCGGGCGTCGGGCGTCGGAGGTCCGGCGGGGTCGACTGCGGGTGGGGTCGCGCGCGGAGATCGCCCGCATCCCCCGTTCCCTCCCGCCTCCGGGTCCGCCTGTCAGGCGCCCGTCCGGTCCGGCTTCGGGGTTCCGTGGCGACCCACTGACCTCAAAAATAATTAATTAGTATTTATTCTTGACGTTACCTGGATCACTCTGGCATTCTCGACTCCAGTCGAAGTGGCTGTTCACGCAGGTCAAACGCGTGTGCCCAACGCCAAGGAGTAGGCCATGGTCAGGCGACCACCACCCCCGAGGAGCCGAGCGCTCGTCTCCCTCGCCGCCGCCCTGTGTGTGCCGGTTCTCGCCGGATGCGGCGCGCGGCTGGGAGAGGACGGCCGTGTCGGCGTCGTCTACATGGACGCCCAGGGGTTCTACGCGGGAGTCCGGCAGGGCATGCAGAGCCACGCCGAGGACTCCGGACGCGAACTCCAGCTGCTGGAACTCAACGCTCGCGGCGACGCCTCCGAGGAGAGCACCTTCGTCGACGTGGCGGCCTCGGCGGGCGTCGACGTCCTGGTCCTGTCCCCGGTCTCGGCCACCGCCTCGATCCCCGCCCTGCGTCTGGCACACGAGAGCGGGGTGCCCGTCGTCTGCTACAACACCTGCATCGAGGACGAGGCCGCTCGCGAGTACGTGACCGCCTACATCCTCGGCGACCCCCACGAGTTCGGCCGCCAGCTCGGCGACGCCGCCGCGGACCACTTCGAGGGTGAGGGCGTGGACGACCCGCGGATCGCCGTTCTGAACTGCGAGTTCGTCGAGGTCTGCGTCCAGCGCCGCGAGGGGTTCGAGGAAGCGCTCTTCGCCCGCCTGCCCGACGCCCGGATCGTGGCCAACCAGGAGGGGGCCACCATCGACGAGGCCGTCGACGTGGGCGAACGGCTCCTGACCGCCCACCCCGACCTGGACGCCTTCTACGGCGAGGCGGGCGGCGCCACGATGGGCGCGGTCAGAGCCGTCGGCAACCGGGGCCGCACCGGGGACGTCGTGGTCTTCGGCAGCGACATGTCCACGGACGCGGCCCGCGCCCTGGCCGACCACCGCGTCCTCAAGGCCAACGTCGACATCTCCGGCACCGCGGTCGGACTGCTCGCGGGAGAGACCGTCGAGCGCGTCATCGCGGGGGAGGAGCCCGAGGAGTTCGTCACCCCGGCACCCATCGACCTCTACACCACCCCCGAGCACGGAGAAGAGTGGCTGGAGACGCACCCGGACGGCATCCCGTGACCGCCCGCCCCTTCGCGCGAACTTCCGCCGTCCCACCTGTGGAGCACCCATGAGCGAGACCACCGCCGACGCCGCGGCTCCCGACGCCGAAGTCGTGGCCCGCGTCCGAGGCGCCACCAAGAGCTACCCCGGAGTCACCGCGCTCGACCACGCTGACTTCGAGATCCGCGCCGGAGAGGTCCGGGCGCTCCTCGGGCGGAACGGCGCGGGCAAGTCCACCCTGATCCGTCTGCTGGCCGGTGTCGAGACGCCCGACGAGGGCCGGATCGAACTCGGCGGCGTCCCGTTCGACGGCGGGGGCGTCCGGCGTGCCGCCGAACTCGGAGTCGGGACCGTCTACCAGGAGCTCAGCCTGGTGCCGGAGCTCTCGGCCGCCGAGAACCTCTACCTCGGCACCTGGCCGACGGGCCGCGGGCGCATCGACTACGCCGCGATGCGAGCGGGCGCGAAGGAGATCTTCGGCGAACTCGGCGTCGACATCGCCTCCGAGACCCGGGTCGGGGAACTTCCCCTGGCCCAGCAACAGCTCGTCGAGATCGCGCGTGCCTTCCTGACGCGGCCCCGCCTGCTGATCCTGGACGAGCCGACCAGCGCCCTGGCCGCGGCTGAGGCCGAGGCCGTCCTGGAGGCCGTCACCCGTGTGGCCTCACACGGGGTCGGGGTCATCTACGTCAGCCACCGGCTGGAGGAGATCCGCCGCGTCGCCGACTCCGTCACCGTCATGCGGGACGGCGCGGTCGTGGAGACGGTGCCCGTCCGGGGTGCCACCACCGACCGCATCGTCTCCCTGATGCTCGGGGACGGGAACGGGGACGAGCGGGCGCAGGCCCCGGTGGCCCGCATCACGGCCGTCAAGGGTCCTCCGTTGCTGTCGGTCCGCGACCTGTCGGTCCCGCCGAAGATCGAGGACGTCTCGTTCGACCTGCGTCAGGGGAGGTCCTCGGGCTCGGCGGGTTGATGGGGTCGGGCCGCACCGAACTCCTCCGCGCCCTGGCCGGATTCACCCCGGCCCGGGGCGTGATCGAGGTCGAGGGCACCGAGGTGGTCCGTCCGACACCGCACGCGATGCGTCGGCTGGGTGTGGGGATCACTCCCGAGGACCGCAAGGGAGAGGGCGTGGTCCCTCTCCTGGGCGTCTCGGAGAACATGGTCATGAGCTGGTTCGGCGGGGCCTCCAGAGCGGGGACCGTGCTCCCCTCCCGTGTGTCGTCCCTGGGCCGCGCGCTCATCGAGCGCCTGTCCATCAAGACGGCCGCGCCCGACACCCCGATCGTCAACCTGAGCGGCGGCAACCAGCAGAAGGCCGTCATCGGCCGGTGGCTGCACGCGGGGAGCCGCATCCTGCTCCTCGACGAACCCACCCGAGGCGTGGACGTGGAGGCCAAGGCCCAGATCTACGGCATCGTGCGCGAACTCGCCCAGCAGGGTGCGGCGGTCCTGTTCGTCTCCAGCGAGCTGGAGGAGCTGCCGCTGGTGTGCGACCGCGTCCTGGCCCTGCGCGGAGGACGCCTCGAGGGCGAGTTCTCCGGCGACGACATCACCCTGGACAACATCATGGCCGCCGCGATGGCGGCGTGAACGGCGAGGTAGGAATGACCACCACCAAGATCACCGGCGAGGCGGTCCACGCCCGCGGGGACCTCATCGGCCGCTACGGCCACCGTCTCAACGAGATCGGCCTCCTGGCCGCGATCCTCCTGCTCTACGTCGGTCTCGGCCTCTCGGCCTCCGGCTTCCTGAGCCCGGAGAACCAGCTCGGACTCCTGCGCAACGCGGCGACCATCGGCATCGCCGCGTGGGGCGTCACCCTGGTGATCATCGCTGGGGAGATCGACATCAGCATCGGCCCGGCCGTGGCCTTCGCCTCGGTCATCGTCGCCACGGGTGCGACGGAGTGGAACCTCGGCGTGATCGGCGCCATCCTGCTCACCCTGGCCATGGGCGTGCTCTGGGGCGGTCTCGCCGGGTGGCTCAGGGCCCGGTTCAACGTGCCCTCCTTCATCACCACACTGGGCCTGTGGAGCGTGCTCGGCGGTATGGCGCTCTACATGACCGACGCGCTGCCCGTGCCCCTTCCCGAGAGCGCGCTGCTCGACGTGCTCGGCGGCTCCGTCCTGGGCGTGCCCACGGCCGCGATCGTCATGTTCGTCCTCTTCGCGGTCTTCGCGTACGTCGCCAGGTACACCGCCTACGGGCGCTCCGTCTACGCCACCGGCGGCAACGCCGCCGCCGCGCAGCTCGCGGGCATCAACGTGGCCCGCGTACGCGTCCTGCTGTTCGCCACC
This sequence comes from Nocardiopsis eucommiae, assembly GCA_018388625.1. Taxonomy (GTDB): domain Bacteria; phylum Actinomycetota; class Actinomycetes; order Streptosporangiales; family Streptosporangiaceae; genus Nocardiopsis; species Nocardiopsis eucommiae. The sequence goes on from CP074402.1 coordinate 2,581,922, forward strand.
ACCGGCCTGCTGTCCGCCATCACCGGCGTGCTGCTCGCCGCCCGGCTGGGATCGGGGAACGGCGGTGCCGCCGCAGGGCTGGAGTTCGACGTCATCGCCGCCGTGGTGATCGGTGGGACGGCGCTCGCCGGCGGGCGCGGATCTCTGGTCGGCACCCTCCTCGGGGTCGTCTTCATCACCGTCATCGCCAACGGCCTCGTGCTGCTCGGCGTCAACTCCTTCTTCCAGGACGTGGTCCGCGGCCTCATCATCGTGGGGGCCGTCCTCATCAACGTCATCATCAGCAGGCGCAGCGCCGCCAACCGGCTCGCCTAGCCCGAACAGGGGGACTCCATCATGAACGCCACCGCCCTCGGCGCACAACCGCCCACCACCATGCGCGGGGTGAGGCTTCCCGGCGACTCCACCGCGGTCGTGGACACGCTCCCCGTGCCCGAACCGGGTCCGGGCCAGGTCCTCCTGAGAGTGGGTGCCTCCGGGATCTGCGGCAGCGACATCGGGTTCATCTACCACGAGCACAGGACGCACCGGGGGATCGACGGCCCCGCCTACCGCGGGGTCGTCGCCGGACACGAGCCCTCCGGCACGGTCGTGCAGGCGGGCCCCGGCTGCCGCAGGTTCGGGCCGGGTGACCGGGTCATCGTCTACCACATCGCGGGATGCGGTCTGTGTGACAACTGCCGACGCGGTTACATGATCAGCTGCACCGACCCGGGACGGGCCTCCTACGGCTGGCAGCGCGACGGCGGCCACGCCGAGTACCTGCTGGCGGAGGAGGCCACCTGCGTCCCCCTGCCGGACGAGCTCTCCTTCGTGGACGGCGCGCTCATCGCCTGCGGCTTCGGCACGGCGTACGAGGGGCTGCGACGGATCGGTGTCAACGGAGAGGGAGACCTGCTGGTCGTGGGTCTGGGCCCGGTCGGTCTGGCGGCGGGCATGATCGGCCGCGGCATGGGCGCGGCCCGCGTCATCGGGGTCGAACCCAACGCCAGGCGCCGGGACTGGGCCTCCACCCTGGACGTGTTCGACGCCCTGGCCTCCCCGGAGGAGGCGGCCGAGGAGATCGGCCGGGTCACCTCCGGCCGGGGCGCGGCGACGGTCATCGACTGCTCGGGGTCGCGCGCGGGACGCTCGCTGGCGCTGGAACACGCGGCGGAGTGGGGCAGGGTCTCGCTGGTCGGTGAGGGAGGCACCTTGGACACCGAGGTCTCCGACACCCTCCTGCACAAGCAGCTCACCCTGTACGCCTCCTGGGTGACCTCGCTGCCCGCCATGGCCGAACTGTCGGTGAACCTGGTCCGGTGGGGGTCTCGCCCGAGCGCGTGGTCTCCGACCGCTTCGACCTCGCCGACGCCGACACCGCGTACCGCCTGGCCGCGGGGAGAGCCGGGGCAAGGTGTGCCTGGTGAACCGGGAGCAGGGGTGAGTGCCCTCGTCCGCGTGCGGCGCGAGGGCTCGGGGACACACGAACTGATCCACCTCGACAACGGGGTGGTGCGGGTCGTCGCGGCGCCCGGTCTGGGCGGCCGGGTGCTGTCCGTGCGCCACCGCGACCAGGAACACCTGTACCGGAACGACCGCCTGCTGGGCGAGGACCTGCGTCCGGTGGAGGGCGTCTCGCTCGGGCCGGTGGACGGGCCGATGAGCGCGTGGAACAACGTCGGCGGGGACAAGACCTGGCCCGCGCCGCAGGGGTGGGACGGGCCCGGACAGTGGGCGGGTCCCCCGATCCCGTCCTGGACTCGGGCGCCTACCGCGTTCGGGTGGAGGACGGCCCGGGCGGGACCGTCGTGCTCACCCTCACCAGCGAGGACGATCCGAGGACCGGTCTGCGTCTGTCCCGCCGACTCACCATGGAACCCGGGGCCGCCGGCTACCGGCTGGACCTCGAGGCGGTCAACGCCTCCACGACGGACCGCCGGTGGGCGCTGTGGAACGTGACCCAGATCGACGGGGCCCGGTCCTCGGACGGGGCCACCGACGGTGTCTTCGTGGGGGTCAGGGGCGAGGGCCCGCACACGGTGCCCCTCGTCTCGGGCAACGGCCGCCCGCGAGTCGTGGAGCACGTGCCCTCCGTACTGCGGGTGCCGTCACAGGAGGTGGTCGGCAAGGTCGGCTTCCCCACCGCGTCCGGATGGCTGGCCAACGTGGGGGCCGCGGGCACCCTCACCCAGCGCTTCGACGTCACCGAGGGGGCCGACTACCCGGACGCCGGGTCCGTGGCCGAGGTCTGGTTGGAGACTCCGCTGAGCCGTCCACTGGAGCACCTCGGCGGGCTGTGCCCGGTGGACCGCGTGATCGAGGTCGAGGCACTCGGGCCCCTCACCGAACTGGCGCCCGGGCAACGCGTGAGCCTGGCGGTCGACTTCGGCTTCGGTTCGGGCCGGGAACCGGTCTCGGAGGTGACGGCTGACGGATTCTGGAGCGAGCGACCCCGCTGGGAGGGTCACGGGCCCGGCACGGCGCGGTTGGTCGGCTCGTTCACGTCCACACGGCACGGCGCCCTGGTCCACCGCCGATCCGGGCGCACCCTCGCACGGACCGTTCCGGGTGAACTGACCCGGTTCACCGTTCCGGTCCCGGAGGCCGACCCACGTACCGACCCCGACCCCGACCCCGACGTCGTGTTCGCGGCGCGGCCGTGAACGGGACGCCGACCGGCGCCTCCGGAGAGTCCGGGGCGCACCCACCATCCGATGGAAGAGACATGACGAACACCAGGCACGAGGGAACCACGGCCGTGGTCACCGGAGCGGCCCAGGGGATCGGTGAGGCCACCGCCCGACGCCTGGCGGCGCAGGGCGCGTCGGTGGTGCTCACCGACCTGTCACCCCGAGTCGCGGAGGCCGCCGAACGCATCCGCGCTGCGGGGGAAGCGCCCTGGCGGTCACGGCGGACGTGAGCGACGAGGGCTCGTGGGAGCGGGTGGTGGAACGGGCCCGCACCACCTTCGGTCCCGTGGGGATCCTGGTCTCCAACGCCTACACCTTCGAGCAGGCGCCCGCCCACGAGACGACGCTCGCCTCCTGGGAGCGCCAGATCGCCGTCAACCTCACCGGCGCCTTCCTGGGGGTGCGCGCCTGTCTGGACGACCTGACCGCCGTCGGAGGCAGTGTCGTCATCGCGTCCTCGGTCCATGCCTGGTTCGGGCTTCCGGGCCGACCGGCCTACGCCACCAGCAAGGGCGGGCTGACCGCGCTGACCCGCCAGCTCGCCGTCGAGTACGGCCCGCGCGTGCGGGTCAACTGCGTGCTCCCCGGCCCCGTCCTCACCGCCGCATGGGAGGACGTGGGCGAGGAGGACCGCCGAGCCAGCGTCGCCCAGACCGCCGCCGGGCGTTTCGGTGACCCCGACGAGGTCGCCTCCGTCATCTCCTTCCTCGCCTCCTCCGAGGCCTCCTACGTCACGGGGGCGAGTCTTCCGGTCGACGGAGGGTGGAGTATCTACAAGGCGTCGTCGTGACCGGGCGCCTGGAACGGAGGACATGATGGCCGCCTATTCGGGGCGCGGCGTGCACGGCCAGACGGTGCGACTGCTCGGGGAACGGGTTCTGGCCGGGGAGTTCGCGGAGGGCCAGACCATCGATCTGGCCGAACTCAGCGAGGAACTCGACCTGAGCCTGACGGCCCTGCGCGAGGCGATCAAGGTGCTCGCGGCCAAGGGGCTGGTGGGCTCACGCCAGAAGAAGGGCACCTTCGTGCGCCCGCGCGGCGACTGGAACCTGCTCGACCCGGACGTGGTCCGGTGGCAGGTGGCGGCCGGGGCCGGTGACGTCTTCTTCCGTGACCTGGCCGAGCTGCGCGACGCGCTCGAACCCGCCGCCGCCCTGCTCGCGGCGCGGCGGCGTGAGGACGACGACGTCACCGAGCTGCGGGCCGCGCTCGAAGAGATCGCCGACACCGTGGACGGGCAGGCCGAGGACGCCGTCCGGGCCGACCTGCGCTGGCACCGCGCCCTGTTGGCGGCCACCCACAACGAGCTGTTCACCCGTACCGACGTCTTCTTCTCCGCCGGGCTCTCCGAACGCGACCGCCTGGTCCACGGAGGCGACCACGACGACCCGGTGCCCAGCCACGAGGCGGTCACCGAGGCCATCGCCGCCGGGGACCCCTCGCGGCCGAGGCCGCCATGCGCTCCCTGCTGGCACAGGCCAGGCAGGACCTGCTCCGCGTCACCGAGCACGACGCGTCCGAAGACCGTTGGGAGAAGCCCGAGTGAGAATCACCCGTATTGAGACCTTCCTGGTTCCGCCCCGGTGGCTGATGTGCCGGGTGGAGACCGACGAGGGGATCGTCGGATGGGGCGAGCCGGTCGTCGAGGGGCGGGCGGAGACCGTGCGGGCGGCGGTGGAGGAGCTGTCCGAACTCCTCCTGGGACAGGACCCCGCCCCGATCGAGCACCACTGGCAGCGACTGACCAAGGGCGGCTTCTACCGTGGTGGTCCCGTGCTGTCCAGCGCGGTGGCCGGGCTCGACCAGGCCCTGTGGGACATCGCGGGCAAGAGCCTGGGCGTGCCCGTGCACCGCCTCCTCGGCGGTCCGGTCCGCGACAAGGTCAGGGTCTACGGCTGGGTCGGCGGCGACGACCCGGCCGAACTGGTCGACAGGGTCAGCGCGCGCGTGGAGACCGGTCTCACCGCGGTGAAGATGAACGGCTCCGGAGTGATGGGGCGCTCCGCGACCGTGCGCGAGATCGACGGCATCGTGGACCGTCTGGCGAGCGTGCGCGAGGTACTCGGCCCGGACCGGGACGTGGCGGTGGACTTCCACGGTCGCTTCAACGCGGCCACCGCCCGCAGGGTCCTGCCCCTGTTGGAGCCGCTGCGGCCCATGTTCGTGGAGGAACCCGTCCTCCCCGAGTACGGTCACCTGCTCCAGGACGTCGTGCGGAGCAGTCCCGTGCCCATCGCCACCGGCGAGCGCCTGTTCAGCCGGACCGACTTCCTGCCCGCCCTCCAGGCGGGCATCGCGGTGGCCCAGCCCGACCTCTCCCACGCGGGAGGGATCTCCGAGGTCCGCAGGATCGCCTCCCTGGCCGAGACCTACGACGTCCTGCTCGCCCCGCACTGCCCGCTCGGCCCGCTGGCCCTGGCCGCCAGCCTCCAGGTCGCCTTCGCCACCCCCAACTTCCTCATCCAGGAACAGAGCATCGGCATCCACTACAACCAGGACGCGGAGCTGCTGGACTACGTCCTGGACGCCGAGGTCTTCGCCTTTCCCGACGGGCACATCCACCGGACCGACGCCCCGGGGCTGGGAGTGCGGGTGGACGAGGACGCCGTGCGCCGCGCGGACCGCGGGGGCCACCGCTGGCGGTCGCCCGTGTGGAGCCATGAGGACGGGTCGTTCGCGGAGTGGTGAAGGAGAGGAGGGAGGAGATGACGCGCGTGACGAGCGAACCATGGAGCGCCGAACGCTTCGAACTGGGGGAGGGGCTGCGCCGACACGGTCGGCACCTGCTCATGGTGGACATCCTCACCGGCAGGCTCCTGCGCCTGGACCCGGGCTCGCCCGGTCCGGCCGAGGTCGTCCTGTCCCTGGACACGCCCCTGGGGGCGGTCGCCCCCGTGTCGGGCCGTCCGGGGTCCTACGTGGCGGCGGTCGGGACCGGAGTCGCCGTCGTCTCCAAGGACGGCGGAGTGGTGTGGCTGGCCAGGCCGGAGGACCACGCGGCGGTGCCGATGCGGATGAACGACGGATGCTGCGACCCCGCGGGCAGGTTCTGGGCCGGATCGATGGCCTACGACGGCACCAGGGGTGCCGGTTCCGTCTACCGCGCCGACCCCGACGGCGGATTCTCCCGCGTCCTCGAGGGCTACACCGTTCCCAACGGCCCGGCCTTCACCGAGGACGGTTCCCGCATGTACCTGGCGGACAGCGCCGACGGGCGCATCGACGTCCACGACGTGTCCCCGAGCGGAGAACCCGGGGCCCGGTCGGTCTTCGCCCGTGTCACACAGGGCAGCCCCGACGGTATGCAGGTCGACGACGAGGGGCACCTGTGGGTCGCTGTCTGGGGCGCCGGTCGGGTGCACCGCTACGATCCCGACGGAACCCTGGAGCGCGTGGTCACGGTCCCCGCCGTCCAGCCCACGAGCGTGTGCGTCACCCGTGGCCCGGTGCCACGGTTGTTCGTCACCTCCGCGACGGTCGGCCTCGACCGGCCGGGCCCCGGTGACGGTGCCGTGTTCTCGGTTCCCGTGGAGGTCGGCGGACCGCTGGTCCACCAGTTCGGGGGTGCGGTGTGAGCGCCGAGATCGTCTGCGTCGGTGAGACGATGCTGCTGCTCACCGCGGCCGACCCGACACCGCTGGACCAGGCGCCGCTCCTGACGATGGGGGTCGCTGGAGCCGAGTCCAACGTCGCCTCCGGGCTCGCCGCGCTCGGACACCGGGCCGCCTGGCTCAGTGCCGTGGGGACGACCCCTTCGGCCGTCTGGTCACGCGCACCCTCCGCGAGAGCGGGGTGGACGTGTCCGGGGTCCGTGTCGACCGGGACCGTCCCACGGGCGTGTTCGCCAAGGATCCCTCGCCCGAGGGAAGCACCGTGCACTACTACAGGACCAGGTCCGCGGCCTCCGGGCTCGGCCCGGAGCTGGTCGGGGATCCACGGGTACGGGCCGCCGGCAGGGTCCACCTGTCCGGGATCACCCCCGCGCTGTCCCCGGGTTGCGACGCCCTGACCCAGGGACTCCTGGAGGCACCCGGCCTGACGGTGAGCTTCGACGTGAACCACCGGCCCCGACTGTGGGGGCCGGAGGAGGCGGCTCCGCGTCTGCTCGCGCTGGCCCGGCTCGCCGACATCGTCTTCGTCGGCAGGGACGAGGCCGAGGAGCTGTGGGGCACCTCCACCGACCGCGACGTCCGGGCGCTCCTGCCCGACGTCGAGCGCCTCGTGGTCAAGGACGCCGAACACGGCGCCAGCGAGTTCCACGGTGGCACGCGGGTGTACGTGCCCGCGCCCACCGTGGAGGTCGTCGAGCCGGTCGGGGCGGGGGACGCCTTCGCCGCCGGATACCTGGCGGGGGACCTGCGCGGACTGGGCGGCCGGGAACGCCTGCGTCTCGGGCACCTGTGCGCCGGACGCGTCCTGCGGGTGACGGGGGACCTGGCCGACCCGCCTCCGCCGGACCAGGTGGACGAGCTCCTGGCGGTGGCCGACGAGCACTGGAACGAACGCGCGGCCGGGGCCGCGACGAGAGGAGTCAGCAGTGAGTGACGAGGGTCTGGACGGCCTGTTCGCGGAACACAGCGTGCTCGCCATCCTGAGGGGCATGCCGGTGCGCACCACGGTGGAACTGGCCGAGCGCGCCTGGGACCTGGGGGTGACCGCCATCGAGGTGCCCGCGCGCGACCCCGAGGGGCTGGAGGCGTTGCACGCCACGGTCAGGGCCGGGGCGGAGCGCGGACACCCGGTCGGCGCGGGCACGGTGATCACCCCCGAACAGGTCCGTGCGGTGTCCGAGGCGGGCGCCGCGTTCACCGTCGCGCCGGGCTTCGACGCCGAGGTCATGGCCCTGTCGAAGGCCGCCGGTATGCCCCACCTGCCCGGTGTGGCCACGCCCACCGACATCCAGGGGGTGCTGAGGGCGGGCGGCCACTGGGTGAAGGCCTTCCCCGCCTCGTCGCTCGGCACGGGGTGGTTCCGGGCGATGTCCGGACCCTTCCCGGACGTGCGGATCGTGGCGACCGGCGGCATGGACGCCCACAACGCCCGCCGGTACCTCGACGCCGGGGCACGGATGGTGGCGGTCGGATCCGCGCTGACCGACCCCGAGCAGATCCCCTCCTGGCCGCGCTGGTCTGAGCCCGTCGCGGGGGCCGGGCGGCCGTGCGGGCGGCCGTGCGGGCGGCCGTCCGGGTGGAGCGGCGGGGTTACCATCGGGCCCGGGGACCGGGGCCAACACACCTCTGTGACCTGGGCTCTCATCGCTCTCTCATCCCTGTCGGCTGTGATGGACGGACCATGCAAGCCAAGATCCTCGTCGTCGACGACGAACCGAACATCCTCGACGTGGTCGCGACCGTGCTGGAGTTCCACGGATTCGACGTGCGCACCGCCGCCACGGCCGCCGAGGCCCACACCGCCGCGCACGCGTTCGGGCCCGACCTGGTCGTCCTGGACGTCATGCTCCCGGACGGCGACGGGTTCGACGTGTGCCGCGCGCTGCGGCGTTCGCGGCCCGACCTCGGCATCGTCTTCCTCACCGCCAAGGACGCCCACAGCGAGCGGATCGCGGGGCTCACCTACGGCGGCGACGACTACGTCACCAAACCGTTTAACACCGACGAGCTGGTGGCCCGGGTGCGCGCGGTCCTGCGCAGGACGCGACCGGGCAACGGGCCGGAAGCGGCGGACGGGATCCTGCGCTTCGCCGACGTGGAACTGGACGAGCGCGCCTGCGTGGTGCGGCGGGCCGGGAACCCGGTGCCGCTCTCGCGCACCGAGTTCGACCTCCTCCGGTACCTCATGCTCAACAGCGGGCGCGTGCTGTCCCGCCCGCAGATCATCGACGAGGTCTGGAGCGACGGCTACGCGGGCGCGTCCAACATCGTCGACACCTACGTCGGCTACCTGCGCCGCAAGCTCGGCGTTCACGGTCCCAACCTCATCGTGACCCAGCGGGGGTTCGGCTACGCGCTGCGCGAGGGCGACCCCGAATGAGGGCCCCTGGCGCACCCTGCGCGGACGGATGGTGGTGGTCAACGCCGTCCTGATGTTCCTCGCCCTGAGTGTGGTGACGGTGGCCAGCTCCATGTTCCTCGGCACCTACCTGGTCGACCGGCTGGACGAACGCATCGAGACCAGCGCCTCGTTCGTGCGGGCCAACCAGGACGAGATCTTCGCCAAGAGCCCCGACCAGCTGGTCGAGCAGATCCGCGCCCCCAGTGAGTTCGTCGCGGAGTTCGTCACGCGGGTCCCGGGGGACAGCCACCCCAAGGTGCACCGGCTCCAGGGGTCGGGGCCCACCCTGGTCCGCGACATCGACACCGACGGCGCGCCGGAGGGCGTGTTCACGGTCGAGCACGAGGGCGCCGAGTACCGGGTCAAGGTGCTGGAGCTGCCCGAGCAGGACACCGTGGTCCTCCTCGGAGAGCCCCTGCGCCCGGTCACGGCCACCGTCCACCGGCTGATCGCCATCCAGGTCCTGGGCGGCCTGGCGATGCTCGGGATCGCGCTGGTCGCCGGAACCGCCGTCATCCGCCGGGGCCTGCGCCCCCTGGACGACGTCGTGGAGACGGCGGAGGCCATCGCCCGGGGCGACCTGGAACGCCGAGTCCCCGAACCCGCGCCGGGCGCCGCCGACGAGGTCAGCCGCCTGACCCTGTCCATCAACCGCATGCTGGCCCGCCTGCGCGGCGCCCTGCACGCGCACGAGCAGTCCGAGGAACGGCTGCGCCGCTTCGTCTCGGACGCCTCCCACGAACTGCGCACCCCGCTCACCTCGATCCGCGGCTACCTGCAACTCGTGGCCCAGGGGGTGGTCGACGTCGCCCGGCGCCCGGACGTCATCACCCGCTCCCAGCAGGAGTCCGAGCGGATGGCCGCCATCGTGGACAACCTCCTGTACCTGGCCCGCCTGGACGAACGCCCCGCGCCCCGGCACGAGGTGGTCGCCCTCCGCCGGATCGTGGCGGACAGCGTCTCCGACGCCCGCGCCGCCCAGCCCGAACGCGACTGGCGGACCGAGGTCACCGCCGACGGGCTGGTGGTCGGGGACGAACAGGAACTGCGCCAGGCCGTCTCCAACCTGCTGGCCAACGTGCGCGTGCACACTCCGGTCAGCAGCCCGGCGACCGTCCGGCTGCACCGGCGCGACGGCCGCGTGGTCCTGGAGGTCTCCGACGAGGGCCCCGGTGTGGCCGAGGAGAACGCGGCCTTCGTGTTCGAGCGCTTCTACCGGGCCTCCGCGGCGTCCGGGCGACCCGGCAGCGGCCTCGGTCTCCCCATCGTCCGGGCCGTCATGCGGGCCCACGGGGGCGAGGCGGAGTTCACCTCCACCGCCGCCGAGGGAACCCGGGTCACCCTACGGTTCCCGTCACCGCCGGACTCCGACGCGGGCTCCCTGGCAGGTGGACGTGACGACGATCTCACCAGCGGCGCCGCGTTCTCATCGAACTCTCATGATCCTCGGCAGTTCGCCTCATCGGCGTCGTATGAGCTGGAAGGCAAGCGTAAGTCGGGGTTGAGAGGAATGAGTATGGCTGGGCTGCTCTATCGTCTGGGTGGGTTCGCCTACCGACGACGATGGCTGGTCGTGTTCTCGTGGCTGCTGGTCCTGGTGCTCGCGGGCGGTGCGGCGCTGATGTTCCGCGCCCCGCTCAACGACGCGCTCAGCATCCCCGGCACCGAGTCGGAACAGGCCACCGACCTGATGGAGGCGCGGTTCTCCACCACGGGTGAGTCCGTCACCGCCGTGCTGCGCGCCCCCGACGGCTCCGACGTCATCGAGGAGGCGCAGTACGCCGACGCCGTGCGGGCCACCGCCGACGAGCTGGCGGAGATCCCCGGGGTCGACGAGGTCTTCAGCCCGCACGGCATCCTGGAGGACGCCCGCCAGCAGTACGACGACGGGATCGCGGAGGGCGAGCAACAGGCCCTGGAGACCGCTCGTGAACAGGTCGAGGCGATGGTGCCGCCGGAGACCCCCGATCGCGATCAGGCCGTCGAGGACCTGATGGTCGAGGCCGAGGCCCAGGCGCTCGCCGCCGTCGCCGAGCAGGCCCCCGACTTCGACGACGACGAGGTCCTCGACCAGGTCCCGCAGCTCTCCGACGACCGTGACAGCGTGATGATCCAGGTCCAGCTGGAGTTCCGTAACGGCGAGGTCCCGTCCGAGACGGTCGAGGCCATCCTCGACACGGGTGACGAGGCACGCGCCGCAGGGATGGACGTCGAGTTCAGCGGTCCCTCCATCACCCAGCAGGTGCCCGCCATCATGGGCCCGAGCGAGGTCGTCGGCCTCGTCGCCGCCCTCGTCGTCCTCATCATCAACTTCGGAGCCCTGGTCACCGCCGGTCTGCCGATCCTGCTCGCCCTGATCGGCGTGGGCGTGGGGATGCTTCTGCTCTACGCCGCGTCCAGCCTGATCGAACTCACCAGCACGGCTCCGATCCTGGCGCTCATGCTGGGGATCGCCGTGGGTATCGACTACTCGCTGTTCGTGCTCTCCCGCCACCGCAAGCAGGTGGCGCAGGGCTGGGATCCGGCGGAGTCGGCCGCCCGCGCGATCGGCACCGCCGGCAGCGCCGTGGTCTTCGCGGGGATCACGGTCGTCATCGCTCTGCTCGGGCTTTCGGTGGTCCAGATCCCGTTCCTGACCCTCATGGGCGTGGCCGCGATGGTCACGGTCGCGGTGGCGGTGCTCATCGCGATCACGCTGCTCCCCGCTCTGCTCGGGTTCATCGGCCACCGGGTCACCGCCGGTCGACTCCCGGTGCTGGGCCGCCGGGCCGAGAGGGCGATGGTCTCCGACCGCACCATGAGCGCGCGGTGGATCGGCATGGTCATCAAGCGCCCGGTCATCGCGATCGTCGGTGTGACCGCCGCCCTCGGTGCGCTCCTGCTCCCCTGGGCAACATGCACCTGGGCCTGCCCAGCGACGAGACCAGCTCGACGGACACCACGCAGCGTCAGGCCTTCGAGATCATCAGCGAGGAGTTCGGTCCCGGACACACCGCGCAGCTCGCGGTGGTGGCCGACCTGACCGGGCTGCCGGACATGCCCGCCGCCGCCGACGAGGTGGCCGAGCGCATGGAGGACGTCGACGGGGTCGCGGAGGTGTTCCCGCCCCAGCTCAGCGACGTGCGGGACACGGCGATCATCGTGGTCATCCCCGAGACCGGGCCCTCGGACACCGCCACCGAAGACGTGCTGCACGACGTGCGCGGCCTCCAGGGCGAGATCGAGGACGAGATCGGCGCCAAGATCGTGGTGGCCGGTGCCGCCGCCATGGCCATCGACGTCTCCGAACGCCTCGCGGACGCGCTGCCGGTGTTCGCCGCCGTGGTGATCGGCCTGGCCCTGGTCCTCATGACGATCGTGTTCCGCTCGATCCTGGTGCCGGTCAAGGCGGCGCTGGGGTTCGTGCTCAGCGCGGGTGCCTCCCTGGGGCTGACCGTGGTGGTCTTCCAGTGGGGTTACGGCGCCGGGCTGTTCGGTGTGGAACCCGGTCCGCTCCTGGCGTTCATGCCGACCCTGATGATCGGCATCCTCTTCGGCCTGGCCATGGACTACGAGGTGTTCCTGGTCTCCCGCATGCGGGAGGACCACGTCCACGGCGCCGAGCCGATGGCGGCGATCTCCACCGGCTTCACCCAGGGGGCGCGCGTGGTCACCGCCGCCGCGGCCATCATGATCAGTGTCTTCGCGTCGTTCGTCTTCGGCCACGTGGAGATGTTGAAGCCGATCGCGTTCGTCCTCGCCGTGGGCATCCTCATCGACGCCTTCCTGGTCCGGATGACGCTCGGCCCGGCGATCATGGCGCTGTTCGGCCGGGCCACCTGGTGGCTGCCGAAGTGGCTGGACCGCCTGCTCCCCAACGTGGACATCGAGGGCGACCGGCTCGCCCCGGCCGGACCCGTCACGGGGGAGGCGAACGCTGAGGGCGCGGGCTCCGCGCCCGGCACGGAGGACGGTGACCCCCGGGAGGCCGGTGCCCCGGCCGGTTCGTCCCGGTAACGACCGCTCCGACGAACGGCCCCGCCACGCCCGGCGGGGCCGTTCCCGTACCCGGGACCCGGCGGCGACGGGTGCCGTGGGCCGTGGTTAGTATGACCCGGATCACTCGACAGCAGCCGGGAGTCCGCACGTGCCAGCAGCGCAAGCCAAGCCGCGTCTCGTCCTCGCCACCTCCGCCGCCTCGTTGGCCGTGCTCCTCGTCGCCGGTTGCTCGGGGACGGACTCCGAGGGCGCGGCCCACCCCGAGGCCACCGCCACGGAGGGGAGCAGGCTCGACGAGATCCTGGACCGGGGCTCGCTCCAGGTGTGCACGACCGGTGACTACCGGCCCTTCACCTTCCTCGACTCCGATCCGGACGAGTTCACCGGCATCGACGTCGACATGGCCCGTGACCTGGCCGACGACCTCGGCGTGGAGATCGAGTGGACCCGGACCACCTGGGACGACCTCATGGAGGACTTCCTCGCCGGGTGCGACGTCGCGGTCGGCGGCATCTCGGTCAACACCGAACGCGCCCAGCGGGTGTACTTCTCCGCCCCGCTCATGGAGGACGGCAAGACCCCGATCACCCTGTGCGAGAACGTGGACGACTACCGCACCATCGAGCAGATCAACCAGCCCGGGGTGCGTTCCATCATGCCCAGCGGCGGCACCAACCAGGTGTTCGCCGAGGAGCACTACCCGGACGGCGACCTCGTCACGCACGACAACAACACGATCTTCGACGAGATCGTCGCGGGCCGGGCCGATGTGATGACCACCGACGCCTCCGAGGTGCTGTGGGTGGCCAACGAGTACGAGGAGCTGTGCGCCGTCAACCCCGAGGAGCCCTTCGACTTCTTCGAGAAGGCGTTCATGCTGCCCCGGGGTGACGACGTGTTCAAGCACTACGTGGACCAGTGGTTGACCATGGCGCTCAACGACGGCACCTACGACCGCATCGTCGAGCCCTGGTTCGGGGAGGACGTCCAGCTCTGAGTCCGGAGGGCGTCGCGTCCGGGCGCGACGTCGGGGCACCCCGCTTCCGGGGGTGCCCCGCCTCGGGAAGCCCGCATCCTCGACCGGGACGGGCCCACCGCCCCGGGTTCAGTCCCGCGCGACGGCGGCGAAGTGCGCCGCCATCCGGCCGTGGTCGGGAACCAGTCCCGTGATCAGCTCCAACGCCTGGGCGGCCTGGAACACCGCCATGCCACCGCCGTCCAGGGTGGCGCACCCGATCCGCTCGGCTCCGGCGAGGAGCTCGGTGCGCAACGGCCGGTAGACGACGTCGGCCACCCACAGGTGCGGGCGCAGGAGCTCCGGGGCCACGGGAGGGGCCGGGTGGTGGGCCATCCCGGCCGGGGTGGCGTTCACCAGCCCGTCCGCCCGGGAGAGGAGCGTGTCCACCGCCGAGGGAGGGGCCGCACGGCACCGGGCGCCCGCGAACCGGCCCCGCAGGTCCCGGGTGAGTCCCTCGGCCCGGTCCCGGTCGGTGTCCACCACCGTGAGGTCCCGCGTACCGGAGGTCATGAGGGCGTGGGCCACCGCCGCACCGGCCCCTCCCGCGCCCAGCAGCACCACCCGCTCCCTCGGCACGGTGGGCAGACCCCGTTCCAGGGAGCGGGCGAAGGCCGACCAGTCCGTGTTGTGCCCCACCGCGCGCCCGCCGTCGAACACCACCGTGTTCACCGCGCCCAGCGCGGCGGCGTCGAGGGTGAGCTCGTCCAGGTGGGGCAGGACGAGCTGTTTGCACGGGTGGGTGATGTTCAGTCCGTCGAACCCGTAACGGGGGGCGGAGCGCACGAGCTCACCGACCGACGACGCCGACAGCCCCCAGGTGTCGAGGTCGATGCGACGGTAGACCAGGCGGCGCCCGAGCTCGGCCGCCTCCGTCTCGTGCATGGCCGGGGTCAGGGAGGGACCGATCCCCGAACCGATCAGCCCCACCAGGAAGGAGGGGCGCCGGGAGGGTGGGCCGGAGTGCGCACGGCCCCGTCGTCGCTGGTCGGGCCCCTCACGTCCACTGCTCCGCGCGGTGCTTCGCGCGGTGCGCCGCCATCCGCACCGCGGTGTTGGACGCCCCGTACCCCTCGTAGCCGTCCACCCGCTGCACGACCTCGAAGAACAACCGGCCGCCCAGCAGGGGTGTGTAGAGGTGCCAGAAGCCTCCCGTGCCGTCGGTGTCGTAGAGGATGCCCAGATCGCGCATGAGCGCGAGCCGTTCCGGGGACAGATCCGTTCTGGCGGCGAGGTCGTCGTAGTGGTTGTCGGGGACCCGGATCGGAGGCTCCCCGGCGGCGACCATGGCACCGGCGACCGCGACGATGTCGTCACAGGCCAGGGCGACGTGCTGGGACCCGCCGGTGGCGTCGGCCTGGGGGCCGCGCCCCAGCACGGACACGTTGAGCGCGACGCGGAGCCCCGACCCCGACCCCGTGTGTGGCCGGGTCAGGACGCGGCTCCGGACCAGTCCGTCGGGCGAGGACAGGTCGGTGTTCTCCGACGGGGAGAGCCCGAACAGGGCCCGGTAGAAGAGGGAGGCCTCGTCGAAGTGGTCGAAGGGCTGGTGCAGTCCGACGTGGTCGATGCCGGTGACCGGGGTCGACGCCCCGTCGCTCCGGTGGCCCACCGCGGGTGCGGAGAAGTCCTCCGTCCAGTCCACCCCGCCGGACGACCCCGGCGGGCACAGGAAGACGGCGGTCCCGTCGGGCGCGGCGACGGCCGGTATGCGTGCCTCCGACGGGTCCCGGCGACGGGACAGCTCCGGAGCCGAGAGCGCCTCGGCCCTGGCCGCGACCCGGGCCGGATCGGTGACCTCGATGCCCAGAGCCGTCACGGCGGCGTCGCCGGTCCAGGTGTGCCCGAGCCTCGGGTCGGCGGAGTTCAGCAGGATCCGGGTGCGCCCGTGCTCCCACAGCTCGACGGGTTTCGAGCGGTGGTCGCGGGTGTGCGCGAACCCCAGAGCGGACAGCACCGAGCGGGTGCGCCCGGCGGCCGGTTCGGCTGCCGCGACCTCGACGAACGCGAGGTCCTCGGGCGGCACGAGGTCCGGGAGCCGGGTCAGGTGGACGGCGTCCCGGTGCGGTACCGAGGACTGACGGGGGTCGACGGACCCCCGTGCCCGGGCCACGGCGTCCTCCAGGGCGGACAGCGAACGCAGGGCGTCGGCCGCCGTCCGCTCCGGGTCGGAGGCGCGGAAGACGTCGTTGAACACCTCCAGCGACAGGGGGCCCCGGTAGCCCGCGGCGATCACGTGGCCGGTGAAGGCCACCAGGTCGAAACCTCCCTGCCCGGGGAAGCAGCGGTGGTGGCGGCTCCACTGGAGCACGTCCATGTCCATGCGTGGAGCGTCGGCGAGCTGGAGGAAGAGGATGCGGTCCGAGGGGATGTCCCGGATGCCCGAGGGGTCGTCCCCCTGGAGAGGATGTGGAAGCTGTCCAGGCACAGGCCCAGCGCGGGGTGGTCGGCCGCTTCCACGATCCGCCACGAGTGCTCGTAGGTCGAGACGTGCCGTCCCCAGGCCAGCGCTTCGTAGGCGACGCGCACGCCGTAGGGCTCGGCCGTCTCGGCCAGGGCACGCAGCTGGGCGGCGGCCAGCGCGTCGTCGTCGATAGCCGTGGCGGTCGCGTTGGAGCAGACCAGCAGGGTGTCCACCCCGAGTTCGACCATGAGCGCGAACTTGGCCTCGGCGCGCCGCAGGTTGGCCGCGAGCCGGGTGCCGTCCACGCCCTCGAAGTCCCGGAAGGGCTGGTAGAGGTCGATGGTCAGGCCGAGCTCCCCGGCCAGGGCGCGGATCTCGCGCGGGGTCAGGGGTGAGGCGAGGAGGTCGTTCTCGAAGATCTCCACGCCGTCGAAGCCGACCTTGGCGGCCGCGCTCAGTTTCTCTTCCAGGGTTCCGCTGAGGGAGACCGTGGCGATGGATCGCCGCATGTCCTTCAGGCTCCGTTTCCGTTCTCAGGGTGCTCACGCCGCGCCGGTGTGGGCCGGTGCGGAGGTGGAGTGGGACGGGGCCGACGGTGCCGGTGACCGACGGCCCCCGCGCTCAGGCCGACTCCCGGAAGGCCTCGTAGAGCTCCAGCTCCTCGCCCTGGAGCGTGGACAGGAAGTGCTCGTGGACCTGGGCCCGGAAGGCCTCCACGTCCACGTCGTCGACGACCTCCATGGCGCCGCTGGCCTCCCACTCGGAGAGGACCTCCGCCTCCGCCTCCTCGATGCAGGCACGGTTCTCCTCCCGGACCTGGCTGACCGCCTCCTGGAGCACCTCCCGCTGCGTCGCGGAGAGCCCTTCCCAGGTCTGCCCGGAGACCACGATCATCTGGGAGCCGATCTGGTGCCCGGAGAGGCTGACGTGGGACTGCACCTCGGAGTAGTTGTCGGCGTCGACGGTCGCGATCGGGTTCTCCTGGCCGTCGACGGTTCCCTGCTGGAGGGCCATGTAGACCTCCTCGAAGGCGACCGTCGTGGGGCTGGCCCCCATCGCCTCGGCGTTGGCGAGGTAGATGGGGGAGTCGGGGAACCGCATCCGCAGGCCGGAGAGGTCGGCGGGGGTGCGGATCGGCTGGTTGGCGGTGAAGTGCCGGTCCCCGAAGTACCAGACATCGAGGATCTTCGCCCCGGTGGCCTCCTCGAAGCCCTGCTTGGTGGCCTCGGCGGCCTCCGAGTCGAAGAAGGAGAACATGTGGTCGGCGTCGTCGAAGGCGTACGCGGCGTCGAAGACCCCGATCGGCGGGTGGGCGGAGCCCAGAGCCGCCGATCCCTGCACGTCCATGTCGATGTCGCCGGACATCACGGACGCGAAGGTCTCGGTGTTGTCGCCCAGCTGGCTGCCGGGGAAGGTGTCCACGCGGAAGCCCGCGTCGGCCTCGGCCACGTGCGCGGCCACCAGGTCGATGCCGCAGCGGGTGTGCGGGTGCTCCTCCGTGTAGCTGTTGGAGAAGGTGAGGACGGGCCCGTCGGTGTCGTCGCCCGCACCGCAGGCGGTGAGGACGAGCGCCGCCGCAGGCAGGAGCGCGGCGACGCGGAGACCGGTGTTCATGGTGGGACCTTTCGGTGGGGCGCGGGGAGTGGGTGGGGTCGGGGGTCGTGGGCGGCGAGGTCCGGTGGACGGTCGCTACAGGCCGAGTCGGCCGGGGAGGAAGAGGACGAGTTCGGGGGCCACGGTGAGCAGGCCGAGCACCGCCAGGAGGGGATCAGGAACGGCGCCGTTCCTCGGAACACCTCGTGCATGGGGGTGCGGGTGGCTGATCCCAGGACGAAGAGCACACCGCCGATGGGCGGGGTGAGCAGGCCGATCATCAGGTTCACGATGGCGATCACCCCGAAGTGGACCGGGTCGACGCCGAACTGCACGGCGATCGGCAGCAGGACGGGCACGGTGATGACCAGGGCGGCGATCGGCTCCAGGATGGTGCCGATGAGGATCAGCGCCACGTTCACCAGCAGCAGGAACACCACGGGGCTGTCCGTGAAGCCCAACAGGAACGAGGCGATCTCCTGCGGGACCCGTTCCCGGGCCAGGACCCAGCCCAACAGCCCCGACGCGGCGAGGATGAGGGTGATCGACGCCGCCGTGGTGGCGGTCTCGACGGCGATGCTCCACAGGGAGCGCGGGGTCAGGCGCCGGTAGCAGAACCCGAGGACGAGGACGTAGGCGACGCCGACGGCGGCGGCCTCGGTCGGTGTGAAGAGGCCGCTGAGGATGCCGCCGAGCAGGAGCACCGGCGCCCCGAGAGGACCGATCACGCGCAGGGCGGCGGTCCGCAACTCGCCCGGCGCCGAGCGCCGTCCGGCGAGCTGGGGCTGCCTGCGGCTCCAGACGAAGACGTACAGCGCGAGGCCACCCGCGATGAGCAGGGCCGGGACCACGGCGGCGGCGAACAGGGCGGCGGTGGAGACCGCGGCCACCGAGGCGTAGACGATCGCGGGGATGCTCGGCGGCATCACCGGGCTGATGAGGCTGGAGGAGGCGGTCAGCCCCAGGGCGAAGCGCCGGGGGTAACCCCGGCTGGTCATGGCCGGGACGAGCATCTTGCCCATGCCCGCGACGTCGGCCAGGGCCGTGCCGCTGATCCACGAGAAGCCGACGCTGACGCCGATGTTCACGTAGCCCAGACTGGCGCGCACGCGGCCGAACAGCACCTGGGCGAAGGCGAAGATGCGGTCCGCGATCCCCGTGTGGTTGGCGACCACCCCCAGCAGGACGAACAGCGGGACCGCGAGCAGTGGGAAGCTGTTGACCTCCTGGGCCGCGGTGCGCAGGCTCAGCCCCGTCGACTGGTCCGTGACGATCATGTAGAGCAGGGTCGGCCCGAGGATCGCGAAGGCCACGGGGACCCGCAGCAGCAGGAGGACGAGGATGCCGGTGACGATCAGTGCGGCGCTCATTCGGCACGCTCCTCGGGAACGCTCTCCATCGCCGGGGGAGCGGGAACCAGGGTGTTGGCCAGGGCGCGCAGCGCGGCCAGGGACAGCCCGACCATGGGGATGACGTAGGTCCAGGACAGGGGGATGTTCAGGGCGGGTGTGGTCTGTGGGGGACCGGTGAAGACGAGCGCGGCGGCCTCGAACACGAAGCCGACGGCGATCGCCGCGACGACGAGGTTGGCCAGGACCCACACCCCGCGCAGGACCCGGCCGCGGGCCACGTGGTCGACGAGTTTCAGGGTGATGTGCTCGTCCCGGCCCACCAGGTAGCCGGCCAGGGAGAAGGTCAGCCACACCAGGCCGAACCGGGCCAGTTCGCCGGTCCAGACCCAGCCCGAGACCGGCAGGTGGCGCTGGGTCGCCTGGACGAGCATGAGGACGAGGATGAGGGTGAGCAGCAGGGCGCCGACGACGAGCTCGGCCCTCTCCAGGCAGCGGACCACCGTCCGCGCGGGACCCGGCGGCCCGGTGTCGTTCGGTTCGGGGGTTGGGTCATCCCAGTCGGCTCCAGTCGGGAGGACACGGCTTCGCGCTGATCAGCGGCCGTGGGCGTGGCGGGTGTCACATTTTCGTGAACTCTAGGTATCCGTTCACGGTCGTGGCAAGCGATTGCCAAAAGTTGTCGCGAACCGGTAGGAAGGGGGCGAGATGAACACTCCGAGGCGCACGACCATCTACGACGTCGCGACCGAGGCGGGCGTGGCGGCCTCCACGGTCTCCCGGACCTTCGGCAACCCCCGCCGGGTGAACGCGACCACGCGCGAACACGTCCTCCGGGTCGCCGAACGGCTCGGGTACCGGCCGAACCCCCTGGCCACGGCCCTCCAGTCCGGGCACAAGGCGACCATCGCCATGCTGGTCCCCGACATCACCAACCCGCACTTCTTCGGCACGATTCGGGGTGCGGAACGGCGGGCCAGCGAGGCGGGCGTCACCTTCATCCTCGGCAACACCGAGGAGTCGGCGGCCAACGAACGCAACCAGATCGAACGGCTGGACCACTCGGTGGACGGCTTCGTCCTGGCGGCCAGCCGCATGAGCGACGAGACGACCGTGGGGATCGCCCAGAGCCACAACCTGGCGCTGGTCAACCGCGAGGTCGACGGCCTCCCCGGCGTCGTGGTCGACACCGGCCCGGGGAGCTGGCAGATCGTCGAGCACCTGGCCTCGCTGGGCCACCGGTCGATCGTCTACCTCTCCGGACCGCACCAGTCCTGGCTCGCCAACGAACGCTGGAAGGCGCTCAGGGCCGCGGCGGAGCGGCGCGGGCTCTCCGTCGGCCGACTCGGCCCGTTCCCGCCCAGGGTCAGCGGGGGCGGAGCCGCCGCCGACGCCGCCCTGGTCTCCGGGGCGACCGCGCTGGTGGCGCACAACGACCTCCTGGCCATCGGTGTCCTGCGCCGCCTGTCCGAACGCGGAGTGGCGGTCCCCGGGCGGGTCAGCGTGGTCGGCTACGACGACATCTTCGGTGCCGACCTGTGTGTTCCCGCCCTGACCACCCTCGCGGGTCCGGAGGACGAGGCGGGCCGGGTGGCGGTGGAACTCCTGCTGAGGAAGGGGTCGCTCTCCACGGCGCACCCGGCCCCGCAGCGGGTGGTCCTCCCCACCCACCTGGTGATCCGCGACTCCACGGGCCCGCGGCGCGCTGAGACCCCGGCCGGTTCCGGTCGGGCCCCAGCGCGCCGTCCCGGACGCGGGAGCGGGGATACGGGAACGGCCCGGGCACCGGCGCGTTCGCGCCTGGGGCACCCGGGCCGTGGGAGTCCGTCCGCCGAGCGGCCCTAGTGGGCGACGCCGCTCAGCTCGTTGGGGGCCTCGTCCAGCGTCACCGAGCCGGTGACCTCACCGGAGGCCAGGTCCACCGCGTGCACCTGGTTGGTGGACGGGTCGCTCACGTAGGCGGTGCCCCCGCGCACGAAGAGCGCGGGTCGGGGGTCCTGCCACTCCACCGGCTCCTCCCACGTGTCCATCAGCTCGATGCTCCGGGTGAGCTCGCCCGAGTCGGGGTCGATCTCGTGCAGCGCCCCGTCGGTGCCCAGCACCAGGGCCTCACCAGCCGGGCCCCGGCCCAGGGAACGGAAGGTGTAGCTGGAGGGCAGGTCGACCAGTTCCAGGTCGCCCGTGGCGGTGTCGACCAGGGCGACGCGCTCGGGGCGTTCCAGTTCGGCGTCCGGGTCGGTCTTGTAGTCGCCCAGGATGACCGGCGACGCGTCCGAACCGGCCTGGTTGCCGATCCGTCCGTAGTCGTCCGGGCTCTCGACCTTGGTGAACGCGCCGTCCTGGTAGATCAGCGCGCCGTCCTGGCATCCGATCGCCACGGCCCCGCCCTGGGCCGCGCTCTCACCGTGCACGCCCGGGCAGTCCTCGCTGCGGGCGATCTCCTCCCCGTCGGCGTCCAGGACCAGAGCGCCGACACGCTCCTCCTCGTCTCCGAGGGTGAGCAGCATCTCGCCGTTCTCCAGCTCGACCGCCACCCCGTGGTGGGCCTCCTCGGTGGTGTGGACGTCGGTCTCCTCGGGCAGACCCGAGCCCAGCGCGTCGGTGTCGAAGGCGGTGACCTCCCCGGTGCCGTCCGCGAACAGGACGGTCCGGCCGCCGTGGCGCACCACGTGACCGGGGGTGTCGGCTTCGAAGAGGGTGTCGGTGAGCTCCGCCCCGGCCGCGTCGAGGACCTGGAAGCCCTCGGAGGTGGAGACGAACACGTGGCGGTCGTCCCCGGCGGGGTTGACCCGGTTGAAGCCCTCCATCTCGATGTCGGCCACCACGTCGAGGGACTCCCCGTCGAGGACGTACAGGCCTCCGTCGTAGGTGGTGACGAGGGGTTCCGTGGCCACGGTCTCGGCCGGGGTCCCCTCCTCGTCGGCACTCGCGGCGCCGTCGTCGGTTCCGGTTCCACAGGCCGTCAGGAGGAGACCGGCGGAGAGCAGGGCGGGCAGGGCCGCCGCTCGGGTGGTGCGGTGCGAACGCATGCTTCTTCTCTCTCAGGGATGGGTGGTGCGGGGTCGGGGGTGGCTGGGGGGTGGTCCGAAGGGCGGGACTCAGTCGTCGCGGAGTCCCGCGGTGATCGCCTCGGTGTTGGCGCGCATCATCTCCAGGTAGGTCTCGGCGCCGCCGCCCTCCTGACTCAGGGACTCGGTGAAGAGCGGGACCACCTCGATCTCCACCCCGGCCTCCTCGGCCATCACGGTGGCCAGGCGGTCGGGCTGGGAGGAGTCCGCGAAGACGGCGGAGACGCCCGCCTCCGCCACGGCGTCGGAGAGGTCCTTGAGGTCGGAGGTGCTGGGCGAGGCTAGGGTGGTCCCACTGGGGATCACCGCTCCGACGACCTCGAAGTCGTAGCGGTCCGCGAGGTAGCCGAAGACGTGGTGGTTGGTGACGAGCCTGCGGTTCCCGGCGGGCAGGGCGGCGAACTCCTCGCCCATCCACGCGTCGAGCTCGTCCACCTCGGCCGCGTACGACTCGGCGTTGGCGCGCACGGTGTCCGCGTCGACCCCGTCGACCTCCTCGATCACGCGCTCCGCGATCAGGTCGACGGCCAGCCCGACCCGGCCCGGGTCGGTCCAGAAGTGCGGATCGGGCTCGCCCTCGCTCTCGTCCGAGGTGTAGGGCAGCGGGTCGACGCCCGCGCCGACCTCCAGGGCGGGTACCCCGGCCTCCTCGGCGGCGGCCACGTTGCGGGCGACCCCCTCCTCCAGGCCGAGGCCGTTGTGCACGACCAGGTCGGCGTTCTCCAGGGTCGCGGCCTCACGGGCGGAGATCGCGAAGGAGTGCGGGTCGGTGTCGGGCGGCATCAGCACGGTCACCGGAGCCTGGTCACCGACGATCCGCGCGGTGACGTCACCGAGGATGTTGGTGGTCACCACGACCCCGGTGCCGTCTCCCTCCGAGGAACAGGAGACCAGGGTGAGGGTGAGCGATGAGGCCGCGAGCACGGCGAGGGGAGTCGGGGCAGCATGGCGGTCACCGTCCGGTCTGGATCATCAGGTGCGGCGCGATCCCCGGTTCGAGGGTGCGGGCCACACGGAGGTCGTCGGCGTAGTCGATCTCGTGGACGACCCCGGCCCCGGGATCGCTGACGTAGGCGCGGGAGGTGTCGGCCACGAGTGTGGGCGGGTGCTCGGGGTTCACCGCGTCCAGCAGGGGGTGGCCGCCTCCTCCTCGCCGGTCTCCGGGTCGAGCGCGCGCAGGGTTCCGTCGTCGGCCAGGGCCAGGATCGGCCCCTCCTCACCGGTCGCCGTCGCGGCCACGGTGCCGGGCTGGTCGTGGGCGCGCCACTCGGGGACGGCCAGATCCAGGACCCACAGGGTGTCGTCGTCGGGGAGCGCGGCCAGGACGGCGGACCCGGAGCGGTGGTGGAGGGGGCCGGCGCGTTCCTCACCGGGGTGGGGGAGGGTCGCGGCCTCCAGTTCGCCGTCCTCCTCGGTGATGTGGAGGGTCCCCTCCGCGCAACCGACCACCAGGCCCCTGCGGGTGACGGCGGCACCGTCGGGGTCGGTGCAGGTCGCGTCGGGCGAGGCGAGGGGGTGCCGTCGCGGTCGAGCACACCGACCGTCCCCTCGGCGTCCACGGTGACCAGGGCCCCCTGGTAGGGGTGGGCCGAGGTCCCCTCGTCGAGGGAGGGCCCGGCGGTGGTGACCGACCCCTCCTCCAGTTCCGTGCGTTCCAGCAGCAGTGACGTCCCCTGCGTGGTGAGGGAGGTCAGAGCGGTGTCGGTGACCACGTGCGCGGGGCCGGGGAGGTCCAGGGAACCGACGTGCCCGGAGCCGGTCCGGTAGTAGTGGTTGTGGTCTCCGTGGTCCACGGTCCACACGCCGCTGTCGAAGACCTCGGTGGTCCCCTCATCGGATGAACTCAGGTACGCGAAGCGGCCGTCGCCCCGGACGCCGTCCACCCCGGGGACCTCGCCCAGCTCCGTGACCTCCTCGGTGAGCAGGTCCAGGAGTCGCACCCGGCCGGTGTCGGTGTCGGCCACGACCAGCCGGAGCTGGGGCTCGGCGGCCTCCTCGGCCCCCTCGACGTAACCGTGGGGCGTCTCCTCCTCCACGGGCTCGGGTTCCGCGGCGGAGTCGCCGCCGGAGCAGCCAGCCAGCAGGATGATCAGGGCGGCCGCTCCCAGGGCGGCGGTGCGGTGTCGGCGGGTCACGGTGTCAGCGTTCCTTCCAGGGTGGTGGGCGGGGGCGCGTGGTCGGCGGGGGTTCGCCGGTCGGGGGCGTCGTCGGGCGAATCCGCGCGAGCGCGCGCCGGAGGCCAGGGCCGAGACGAAGAAGAAGGCCACCGCCGTGGCCGCGATGCTGGCCCCGGCCGCCGTCTCCCAGTGCCAGGAGACGAGCAGTCCGACGTAGGTGGCGGCGCCGCCCAGCAGCGCGGCGGTGAGCATGATGCCCGGGATGCTCCTGGCCCAGAGCAGAGCCGTGGCGGGCGGGGCGATGAGCAGACCGAACACCAGCAGGGTGCCGACCACGTGGAACGACGCGACCACGGCGAGCGTGACCAGGCCCAGCAGAGCGGCGTGCGCGACGCGCGGCGCCAGGCCCAGGGTGTGCGCCTTGCGGTGGTCGAAGGCCAGGGCGACGAACGCCCGGTGCCCGACCACCGCGACCACCAGGGCGGCGGCGAGGGAGAGCCCCAGGTGGAGCAGGTCCCGCTCACGCACGCCCAGGACGTCGCCGAAGAGGAACGCGGTGAGGTCGACCGCGAAGGACGCCGAGTGCGAGACCAGGATCACGCCGACCGAGAGCATCCCCACGAACAACAGGCCGATGCTCGTGTCCTGCGACAGCCGGGGTGAGCGGCTCAGCGCGGTGACCCCGGCGGCCATGGCCCCGGCCGCCAGGGCGGCGCCCAGGAACAGGCTCTGTCCGAACAGCGCGGCCAGTGCCACCCCGGGCAGCATGCCGTGCGACATCGCGTCCCCGAGGAAGGCCATGCCCCGCAGGACCACCCAGGTGCCCGCGATCGCGCAGACGGCCGAGACGAGGAGCCCCGCCCAGAGCGCACGCTGGACGAACGTGACCCCGAAGGGTTCGATCAGTGCTTCCATAGTGGGAGACTCTACAACGATAATCGTTTTCGTTTTCACATCGGGTCGGATCAGACCAACCCGACACACCAGGAACGGAGGTCGCGAGGATGAGGGTCGACCACGTGTACGCGGGCTACGACGGCACGGACGTCCTGCGGGGCGTCACCGCCGAGATCCCCGAAGGGGCCGTCACCGCCCTGGTCGGAGCCAACGGCGCGGGCAAGTCCACCCTGCTCGGGGTCCTGGCGGGCACGATCACCCCTCGGAGCGGAAGGGTGGTCCCGGCGCGCGGCGGTCGCCCGGCGTTCGTCGTGCAGCGCAGCGCGGTCCCGGACGCCCTGCCCCTCACCGTGCGCGCCACCGTGGCCATGGGCCGCTGGGCGCACCGGGGTGGTGGCGCCCGCTCACCCGGAACGACCGCCGGGTGGTCGACCGACGTATGGAACAGGCCGGGGTCGCGGACCTGGCCGACCGCAGGCTGGGGGAGCTCTCCGGGGGCAGCGCCAACGCGCCCTCATCGCCCAGGGGCTGGCTCAGGAAGCGAACCTGCTGCTGCTGGACGAACCCTCGGCGGGGCTGGACCACCACTCCGTGAACCGTGTTCGGGAGCTGGTCGCCGAGGTCGCCGCCGAGGGCGTCACCGTGGTGCACGCCACCCACTTCGCCGAGGAGGCGCGGGGCGCGGACCACGTCCTGTCCCTGGAGTCGGGCCGCGTGGTCGTCCCCGATCCCGACCGGTGAGTCCCGTGTCGGTCGCGGGTCCGGGTCCGCTCGGTGCCCGGGGCGGTCCCGATGGGCCGGTGGACGCCGGGTCGGGGAACGGCGGACGAGTGGACCAGTGGATCTGGAGACGGGACCGCCCGGGCGCGGATCCCGTGGTGCTCGTCACTCGTGGGTAAGGGCAGGCTCCCCTTGGTTTGGCCTTCTCGGGGTCGCCCGGCATAGCCTGTGTGACGTGGTCAGACAAGGCAGGGCGGTGCGCGAGCGATCGGGGGCGGTGGAGAACCGCAGGCTTCCCTCGTACGGCGCGGGCGAGATCGACGTCCCCTACGTGGTTCACGGCACCGACGAGGTGATCGCGCGCGACACCTACTGGGAGGAGCACTCGCACCCCACGCACGAGCTGCTCTGGAACCTGCGCGGCGCCTCCACCGCCACGACCGGCGCACGGGTGTGGACCATCACCCCGTCGGTCGGCCTGTGGATTCCGGCCGGGACGCCCCACTCCGGATGGACCCCGGCGGGGACCTGGCACCACGCGGCCCAGTTCAGCGTGCACGCGGTCCCGGCCATCGCGGACACCACCGTCGCGGTGGAGGTCACCCCGCTCCTGCGCCTGTTGCTCGAACGGCTCAACACTGACGGCCTGGACCGGGAGTCGCGTGCCAGGACCGAGGCCGTGGTGCTCGACCTGCTGGCCCCGGCGCCGGTCGAGTTGCTGCTGAGGATCCCCGAGTCCGCGCTGCTGGAGCCGATCGTCGCCGCCGTGCGCGCGGACCCGGCGGACGACACGACCCTGGCCGCGTGGGCCGCGCGGCTCGGTGTCAGCACCCGCACCATCACGCGGGCCTTCCGCGCGCAGACCGGGCTCGGGTTCAGCCAGTGGTCGACGGCCGCGCGGGTGCAGCACGCGATCACGCTGCTGTCGGTGGGGGAGGAGATCGAGGAGGTGGCCGAGCGGGTCGGCTACCACTCCGCGAGCGCGTTCGGCGCGGTCTTCCGGAGGGTGACGGGCATGAGCCCCGGGCGGTTCCGGGTCCAGTGACGGCGGAATGTCCGTTCCGCGAGGTTCGGTGTCCCTTTCGAGCGATTGCGAACCAACTGAGTGCACCCTAAATTCGGTTAGGCAAACCTAACTCCCGGTTTCCGGGGTTGGTCACCACCGGAAGGACACCATGACCCGCGCCCCACGGCTGGCCGCGATCGCCACCGCCGCACTCATCCCCCTCACCCTCGCCGCGTGCTCCTCCTCACCCTCCGGGGAGGGCGACGGCGCCTCCGGCGACTGGACCCCCGTCACCGTCGAGCACGCCCTCGGAACGACCACCATCGACTCCGAGCCGGAACGGGTCGCCACGGTCAACTGGGCCAACCACGAGGTCCCGCTCGCCCTGGGCGTCGTCCCGGTCGGCATGGCCGCCGCCACCTTCGGTGACGACGACGACAACGGCGTGCTCCCGTGGGTCGAGGAGAAGCTCGAGGAGCTGGACGCCGAGACGCCCGTCCTCTTCGACGAGACCGACGGCATCGACTTCGAGGCCGTCGCCGACACCCGGCCCGACGTCATCCTCGCCGCGTACTCCGGCCTCACGCAGGAGGACTACGACACCCTCAGCGAGATCGCCCCCGTCGTCGCCTACCCGGAGACGGCCTGGGGCACCTCCTGGCGCGACACCATCGAGCTCAACAGCGCCGCCATCGGCAGGGCCGACGAGGGCGCCGAGC
Organism: Nocardiopsis eucommiae; assembly: GCA_018388625.1. GTDB lineage: Bacteria > Actinomycetota > Actinomycetes > Streptosporangiales > Streptosporangiaceae > Nocardiopsis > Nocardiopsis eucommiae. The sequence continues at coordinate 2,609,472 of CP074402.1, forward strand.
TCATCGCCGACCTGGAGGCCGAGATCGACGCCGCGGTCGCCGAGTACCCGCAGATCGAGGGCGCGGCGGCGATGTTCATGACGCACGTGGACACCACCGACCTCAGCGAGGTCAGCTTCTACACGACCCACGACACCCGGGCGCTGTTCTTCGAGGACATCGGCATGGTCACCCCCGAGAGCGTCGCCACCGCCTCCGCCGAGACCGACCAGTTCTCCCTCACCCACAGCGCCGAGCAGGCCGACGCCTTCGACGACGTCGAGATCATCGTCACCTACGGCGGCGAGGAGCTGGTCGAGGCGCTGGAGGGCGACCCGCTGCTGTCGCAGATGCCCGCCGTCGAGAACGCGGCCGTGGTGAACCTGCCCGGTGACAGCCCGCTCGGCACCGCCGCGAACCCGACCCCGCTGTCGATCTCGTGGATCCTCGACGACTACCTGTCGCTCCTGGCCGAGGCCGCTGACGGAGCGCAGTGACCACCCGAACCGCATCCCCTGAGGCGGGGGCCGCCGCCGTGCGGTCCCCGCGCCGGGGCAGGCCCCTCTGGCTGCTCCTGGTCCTCGCCGTCCTGCTGGTCCTGATGTTCCTCTCCGTCTCGGTCGGATCCCGCGACGTCCAGTGGGCCGACATCGTGGCGGCCTTCGGCGGATCGGCCGAGGGCTTCGACGAGGCGGCCGTGGCCAAACGCATCCCACGGACCCTGCTCGCCGTGCTCGTGGGCGCGGCGCTCGGGGTCTCGGGCGCGGTCATGCAGGGCGTGACCCGCAACCCGCTGGCCGACCCCGGCATCCTGGGCGTGAACATGGGTGCCTCGCTGGCCGTCGTCATCGGCATGGCCCACCTCGGCCTGGCCACGGCCACCGGCTTCATCTGGGCCGGTATCGTCGGCGCGGCCGTCACGGCCCTGTTCGTGCACGTCATCGGATCCCTGGGTCGGGGAGGCGCGAGCCCGCTGAAGCTGGCGCTGGCCGGTGCGGCCACCTCCGCCGCGCTGTCCTCGTTCATCAGCGCCGTCGTGCTGCCCCGCAACGACATCGCCGACGGGGTCCGCTCCTGGCAGATCGGCGGTGTGGGCGGCGGCACGTTCGCGTCCATCTCCCACGTACTGCCCTTCCTGGTGGTCGGGTTCGTCGTGTGCCTGCTCTCCGCCCGGGGCCTCAACCTCCTGGCGCTGGGCGACGACCTCGCCGCCGGACTGGGCGAGCGCGTCGCGATCTCGCGGGTCACCGCCTCGGTCGGCTCCGTCGTGCTGTGCGGCGCCAGCACCGCCGTCACCGGCCCGATCGGGTTCGTCGGCCTCGTGATCCCGCACGTGTGCCGCCTGCTCGTGGGCGTCGACCACCGCTGGCTGCTGCCGTTCTCGGCCCTGACCGGCGCCGCGCTGCTGACCGCCGCCGACGTGGTCGGCCGCGTGGTGGCCCGCCCCGGACAGATCGATGTGGGGATCGTGACCGCGCTGGTGGGCGCCCCCTTCTTCATCTACATCGTCCGACGTCAGAAGGTTCGTTCCCTGTGAGCATCTCCACCGTCGAGACCGTCACGCGCGGTCGCGCGCGCCGGGCGCGGCGACGGCACACCATGATCGTCGTCCTCGCCCTCCTGCTCGTGGTCGGCTTCTCCGTCACCCTCATGGTGGGACAGACCTTCTACCCGCCCGGTGACGTCGCCCGGGTGATCCTCGGCCAGGACGTCCCCGGAGCCTCCTTCACGGTCGGACGGCTCCGCCTGCCCCGCGCCGTGCTCGCGATCGCCGCCGGGGCCTGCTTCGGGCTGGCCGGAGTGACCTTCCAGACCATGCTGCGCAACCCCTGGCCAGCCCGGACATCATCGGTATCAGTGCCGGGGCGAGCGCGGCGGCGACCTTCGCGATCGTGGTGCTCTCCCTGGACGGGGCCGGGGTGTCGGTCTTCGCGATCGTCGCCGGGCTCGGGGTGGCGCTGGTGATCTACCTGCTGTCGTACAAGGACGGGGTCTCGGGCACCCGGCTCATCCTCATCGGCATCGGCGTCGCGGCCATGCTCCACAGCATCACCTCCCACATCCTGGACCGCGCGGCCACCTGGGACCACCAGGAGGCGATGCGCTGGCTCACCGGGAGCCTCAACGGTGCCGGGTGGGGAGCGACCGTGCCGGTCGTCGTCGCGCTGGCGCTCATCACGCCGCTGCTCCTGGGCCAGGCCGGAAACCTCTCGGCCCTCCAACTGGGCGACGACACCGCCTCGGCGCTGGGCGTCCGGGTGGACCGCACCCGGCTCCTGGCGGTGGTCGGGGCGGTCGGGCTCATCGCCTTCGCCACCGCCGCGTCCGGGCCGATCGCCTTCGTGGCCTTCCTGTCCGGGCCGATCGCCGCCCGCCTGGTGGGCTCGGACGGCTCCCTGCTGGTGCCCTCCGCCCTGGTGGGCGCCCTCCTCGTCCTGGTCGCCGACTTCTGCGGTCAGTTCGCCTTCGGGACCCGGTTCCCCGTCGGGGTCGTCACCGGGGTACTCGGCGCCCCCTACCTCGTCTACCTCATCATCCGCAGCAACCGCGTGGGAGGCTCCCTGTGACCACGGACCACTCGCTCCTCGTCGAGGACCTGACGCTCGGGTACAAGGACCGCGACGTCATCGACTCCCTGGACCTGGCCGTGCCGCCGGGACGGATCACCGCGATCGTCGGCGCCAACGCCTGCGGCAAGTCCACCCTGCTGCGCTCGATGTCGCGGCTGCTGGCGCCGCGCTCCGGCCGGGTCCTGCTGGACGGCAGGGAGGTCCACCGCACGCAGCCGAAGGAGGTCGCGCGGACCCTGGGCCTGCTCCCGCAGTCACCGGTGGCCCCGGAGGGCATCACGGTGAGCGACCTCGTGGGTCGTGGACGCCACCCCCACCAGCGGTTGTTCACCCGCTGGAGCAACGAGGACGACGAAGCGGTCGCGGAGGCCCTGGAGGCGACCGGGACGGTGGAGCTCGCGGACCGGCCCGTGGACGAGCTCTCCGGCGGGCAGCGCCAGAGGGTGTGGATCGCCATGGCGCTGGCCCAGCGCACGGACCTGCTCCTGTTGGACGAACCGACCACGTTCCTGGACGTCAGTCACCAGGTGGAGGTCCTGGACCTGCTCACCGACCTCAACGCGTCGCGCGGGACCACGGTCGTGCTGGTCCTGCACGACCTCAACCTGGCTGCGCGCTACGCCGACCACCTGATCGCGCTCGCCGGGGGCGGGCTGCACGCGGCGGGTCCACCGGAGCGGGTGCTCACCCCGGAGACGGTGCGGGTGGTGTTCGGCATGGAGAGCCAGATCATCACCGACCCCACGTCGGGGAAGCCGTTGATGCTCCCCATCGGCCGACACCACCGGGCCGTGTCGGTGGACTGAGCGGCCCCGCACCGTCGGAGGGCGGCGGCCGACTGTGGGGTTGACAGAACTGGATTGTGAGTGTGTACTCACACTCATGAGTCCGAAAGACGGAGGGCGTTCGACGGCGGAGGCGCGCCGGGCCCTGATCCTGAGGCACGCGGTGTCCGCCTTCGCGAAGAGCGGGTACCACGCGACCCCGGTGACCGACATCGCTGACGCCGCCGGGATCTCCCAGGCCTACGTCTTCCGACTGTTCGGGAGCAAGCTGGGGCTGTTCACGGCGACGCTGGAACTGTGCTTCGAGCGCGTGGAACAGGCCCTGCGGGAAGGGGCGGAGGGCTCCCTCGGGGGTTCGGCCGCCCAGGTCCTGGAGGGGATGGGCGACGCCTACGCGGCGCTGATCGCCGACCGGGACCTGCTCATGCTCCAGGTGCACGCCCAGAGCGCCACCGACGTCCCCGAGATCCGCGAGGCGTTCAGGAAGGGCTACGCCTCGGCGGTCACCCTGGCGCACTCGCTCTCGGGGGTACCCGCGACCAGGTCCAGTACTTCTTCGCCATGGGCCTGATGTGCCACCTGATCACCGCCCTCGACCTGGACGAGGTGGACGCCCCGTGGGCGCGCACCCTGGCCGACGGCATGACCCACCACCCCCGATCCACGGGGTGACGCGGCCGGAGCGGTCCGTCCCCTGACGTCCGCCCGAGTCGCCCCCTCCTCGTTCGTGCCCGCTGAGAGGCGGGCACTTATTCGACCCACGCCTGTGAGTGAGTGCTCACACAATGGCTGTTTTCGACACCGTCGCCTCGCCCCGCAGCGGTCCGCAACCCCGCGAACGACCCCCGACCCTGAGAGGCGACGCCATGACAACGACCCCCGAGACCCGCGCCGACGCACCCGGCGGGACCGGACCCACCACGGGGACGGCCCTCGTCTCCACCCTGGTGCTGACCACCGCGACCCTCGTCGCCGCCCTGGTCATCTCCGGGGGAGTCAACCCGGTGCAGGTCTCGCTGGCCCTCCTGCCCCTGGTCGCCGCCCTGGGCTACTGGCGAGGTGCCCGCTGGGCCCCGGTCACGGCGGTCCTGTCCGTCCTCCTCCTGCTTCCCATGCGCGTGGTGGAGCTCTCCTTCGACCTCTCCCGGCCCGGGGACGCCGTCCCCTTCGCGGTGGCCGTGTTGACCGTCCTCGCCGCCGGAACCGTCCTGACCACCGCCGTGCTGGACCGGTCCGCACGGAGGAGGCCCTCGCCCCGCCGCGCCGTGACCGGTGCCGTCCTCGGCGCGGCACTGGGCGCCGTGCTCGGACTCGGTCTGGTCCTCGCCAGCCCGCAGCCCGACGACACCGGCGGCCTCAGCGACGAGGAGATCGCCGCCCTGCCCACCGTGGACATGGTCAACTTCCGCTTCGAACCCGGCCAGCTCCGGGTGGCGGAGGGCCAGCCCGTGGCCTTTCGGTTCACCAACCACACCGACAGGTCGCACAGCTTCGCCGTCGAGGCGCTGGGTATCGACACCACCGTCCCCAGCGGCCGGACCCGCACGGTGGTCGTCGAGGCCGACGCCGGGACCTACCCGTTCGTCTGCACCGTCGGCGACCACGAGGGAGCGGGATGGTCGGGAGCCTGGTCGTGGTCGGTGACGGACGCGCGGACGCCACCGGTGGTGAGGACACGGCGGACACCGAGCGCACCCCGGGGACCGGCCATGACCACTGACCCCCGGCTCCTGCGGCGCAGGGCCTTCCTCACCGCCGCCGGTGCGGCGGTCGCCGGGGCGGCCGCCCTGCCCGTCCTGCTCCGCGCGGGCGGCCCTGACCTGCCCACCGACCGCCCCGAGCTGCCGGACCTGCCCGAGATTCCCCTGACCACCGACGCCGACGGGGTCCGTGTCGCCCGCCTGGTCGCGGAGTCGACCGGCACCGGGCTGGCCTACAACGGCACGAGCCCGGGCCCCCTGCTGAGGGTGCGCGAGGGCGACACCGTCCGGGTGGAGTTCACCAACACCGTCGACGCGCCCAGCAGCCTGCACCTGCACGGACTTCCCCTCACCCCCGAGGTCGACCAGCCGCTGCACCACGTGTCGCCGGGGAGTCCCACACCCAGGAGTTCCCGGTCGCGGAGGGCTGCGCGGGCACCCACTGGTACCACCCGCACGCCCACGGGGACGTGGAACGCCAGCTCCTGGCCGGGCTGGCCGGGCCGATCGTCGTGGAGGGGCCCCTCGACCGGGAGGTCCCCGCGCTGGCGGCGGCCGACGACCGGCTGGTGATGTTCACCCGCGCGGGCCGCGACGTCGTGGCCAACGGGGTGGACCAGCCCCGGATCACCGCGCGCTCAGGGCTCACCCGGCTGCGGCTGCTCAACTCCACCGCTGGAGACCACCTGCTCCTGGGATGCCTGCGCGAGGACGGCTCGGCGGTCCCGACGCACCTGGTCACCACCGACGTCGGCCCGGTCGAACACCCCAGGGAGGTCGAGGAGGTCCTGCTCGCCCCCGGTGAGCGGGCCGAGGTCCTCGTGGAGACCGTGGAGGCGGGGCGCCTCGCCCTCGTCCGCCTCCCCTACTCGGTCTACGGGCCCGGTGGGGAGACCAACGAGGAGAGGACCCTGGCGGTCGTGGAGGTGCCCGCGGGCACGCCCCCATGCCCCCGCCCGACCGTCTGCTGCCGGTCGAGGAGCTGGACCCGCGGACGCGGTCAGGACCAGGCAGGTGGTCTTCGGCGCCACCCCCGACGGGTCCTTCACGATCGACGGACGGATCTTCGACATGGACCGGGTGGACGCGGAGGCGCGGCTGGACACCCTGGAGATCTGGGAGGTGGTCAACGAGCACGGCAGCGACCACCCCTTCCACCTGCACAGCTACCCGGTGCAGGTGCTGGACCGGGACGGGGTGCCCGAGCCCTACCGGGCCTGGCGGGACACCGTGAACGTCCCGGCCGGGTCGACCGTGCGCCTGCTCGTGCCCTTCCGGCACGGCGCGGGCCGGACCGTCTACCACTGCCACATCCTCAACCACGAGGACCTGGGCATGATGGGCGTCCTGGAGGTCACCGGGTGAGGTCGGGGACCGGCGCGCCGCCGGTCCCCGACCCCGCCGTCATCCCCCGACGAAGTCCGCCAGGTGCTGACCGGTGAGCGTGGAGCGGTCCGCGACGATCTGCGCCGGGGTGCCCTCGAAGACCACCCGGCCACCGTCCTGGCCCGCCCCCGGGCCGAGGTCGATGATCCAGTCGGCGTGCGCCATCACCGACTGGTGGTGCTCGATCACGATCACCGACTTCCCGGAGTCCACCAGCCGGTCCAGCAGGCGCAGCAGGTGGTCGACGTCGGCCAGGTGCAGGCCGGTGGTCGGCTCGTCCAGGACGTACACGCCGCCCTCCTCGGCCATGTGGACGGCCAGCTTGAGCCGCTGCCGCTCACCGCCGGACAGCGTGGTGAGCGGCTGCCCCAGGCGCAGGTAGCCCAGTCCCACGTCGGCCAGCCGGTCCAGGACCCTCCGCGCGGCGGGGGTCCGTGCCTCACCCTCCCCGAAGAACCCGGCCGCCTCGGTCACCGACATCGCGAGTACCTCGCTGATGTCGCGTCCGCCCAGGCGGTACTCCAGCACCGAGGGGTCGAACCGCCTGCCGTCGCACTCCTCGCAGGTGGAGGCGATGCTGGCCATGAACCCGAGGTCGGTGTAGACGACGCCGACACCCTTGCAGACCGGGCAGGCACCCTCGGAGTTCGCGCTGAACAGCGCGGGCTTGACCCCGTTGGCCTTGGCGAACGCCTTGCGGACCGGTTCGAGCAGCCCGGTGTAGGTCGCCGGGTTGCTGCGCCGCGAGCCACGGATGGGGCTCTGGTCGACGGCCACCACCCCCGCCTCCGCGGCCGAGGCCCCCTCGACCAGCGACCCCCGCACGAGGGAGCTCTTGCCCGACCCGGCCACCCCGGTGACCACCGTGAGCACCCCCAGCGGGATGTCCACGTCCACGTCGCGCAGGTTGTGCGTGTCCGCGCCGCGGACCTCGAAGCGGCCGGTGGGGACACGCACCTCCTCCTTGAGGGCGGCCCGGTCGTCGAGGTGGCGCCCGGTGGTGGTGCCGCTGGTCCGCAACCCCTCGACCGTGCCCTCGAAGCACACGGTGCCGCCCTCCGCGCCGGCGCCCGGACCCAGGTCCACGACGTGGTCCGCGATCGCGATGGTGTCCGGTTCGTGTTCCACCACCAGCACCGTGTTGCCCTTGTCGCGCAGCCGCAGCAGCAGCCGGTTCATCCGCTCCACGTCGTGCGGGTGCAGCCCGGCGGTGGGCTCGTCGAAGACGTACGTGGTGTCGGTGAGCGAGGACCCGAGGTGGCGGATCATCTTCGTACGCTGGGCCTCACCGCCCGACAGCGTCCCGGCCGCCCGGTCGAGCGAGAGGTAGCCCAGCCCGATCTCCACGAACGAGTCCAGGGTGCGGCGCAGCGCCTCCAGCAGGGGAGCGGCGGACGGCTCGTCCAGGTCCCGCACCCACGCGGCGAGGTCGCTGATCTGCATCGCGCACACCTCGGCGATGTTCACCCCGCCGATCCGCGACGACCGGGCCGCCTCGCTGAGCCGCGTCCCGCCGCAGACGGGACAGTCGGTGAAGGTCACCGCGCGCTCCACGAACGCCCGGATGTGCGGCTGCATCGCCTCCTTGTCCTTGGACAGGAACGACTTGCGGAGTTTGGGGATCAGACCCTCGAAGGTCAGGTTCGACTTCTCGACCTTCACCTTGACCGGCTCGTGGTGGAGGAAGTCCCGCATCTCCTGCTCGGTGTACTCGCGGATCGGCTTGTCGGGATCGAAGAAGCCCGACGCCTTGTAGGTCCGCACGGTCCACCAGTCGTCCGACTTCCAGCCGGGGATGGTGAACGCCCCCTCCGCCAGCGACTTGGAGTCGTCGTAGAGCTCACGCAGGTCGAAGTCGGTGACCTTGCCCCGGCCCTCGCAGTTGACGCACATGCCGCCGGTACGGGTGAAGGTCTGCCGCACCGTCTTCTGGTCGCCGCGCTCCACCGTGATGGCGCCACTGGCCCGGACCGAGGCGACGTTGAAGGAGAACGCCTGCGGGGAGCCGACGTGCGGCTGTCCCAGGCGGCTGAAGAGGATGCGCAGCATCGCGTTGGCGTCGGTGGCGGTGCCCACCGTGGAGCGCGGGTCGGCGCCCAGACGCTCCTGGTCGACGATGATCGCGGTGGTCAGCCCGTCGAGCACGTCCACGTCAGGGCGGGGCATGGACGGCATGAACCCCTGCGCGAAGCTGCTGTAGGTCTCGTTGATCATCCGCTGCGACTCGGCGGCGATCGTGCTGAACACGAGCGAGCTCTTGCCCGACCCGGAGACTCCGGTGAACACCGTCAGACGGCGTTTGGGGATCTCGATGCCGACGTCCCGGAGGTTGTTCTCCCGGGCCCCGTGCACCCGGATCAGTTCGTGGACGTCCGCCGGATGCGGCGCGGTCGGCTCCCCGACGGTCAACGGTCCTCCTTGATCCGGACCAGGTTGCCGGCCGGGTCGCGGAAGGCGCAGTCACGGACGCCGTAGGGCTGTTCGGTGGGTTCCTGGACGACCTCGGCGCCCTTCGCCACCATCTCCTCGAAGGTGGAGTCCAGGTCCGGGGTGGCCAGGTTCAGGAAGGCGTAGGTCCCCTTGGCCATCATCTCGGTGATGACCCGGCGCTCCTCGTCAGTGACCCCGGGATCGGCCACCGGGGGCTCCAGGACCACGGAGGTGTCGGGCTGCCCCACCGGCCCCACCGTGATCCAGCGCATCCCCTCGTACCCGACGTCGAGGCGGACCTCGAACCCGAGGACGTCCCGGTAGAAGGCCAGCGAGGCCTCCGGGTCGGTGTGCGGCAGGAAACTGGCGTTGATCTTGATGTCCATGCTGGTCACACTACGACTGGCCGGGACGCCGCGCTTCTTGATTCCTGATCGGTCTGGTGACCTGTCGGACCACGCACGAGGGCATGCCCTCCGCCTCGCCCACGGCCTGTCGGCGGTAGGTGCTGGGCGGCACCCCGACCAGCTCGGTGAAACGGGTGCTGAAGGTGCCCAGGGAGGAGCAGCCGACCTCGAAGCACACGTCGGTGACGCTGAGGTCGCCACGGCGCAGCAGCGCCATGGCGCGCTCGATGCGCCGGGTCATGAGGTACGAGTACGGCGATTCGCCGTAGGCCCGCCTGAACTCGCGACTGAGGTGCCCCGCCGACATGTGGGCGTCCCTGGCGAGCTGTTCGACGTTCAGGGGCAGCGCGTACTCCCGGTCGATCCGGTCGCGGACGCGCCGCAGACGCGTGAGGTCACTCAGGTGCCTGTCGGAGGCGGATCCACTGGTCACGGGACTCATCGTGCCACGGGGTGACGACGGACTCCAGACGACCCGACGGAGGGGCTTCCGGTCCCCGTGGAACCCGCCACGGGGCGGGGCCCGACACGCTATCTTGCCAGTCGTAACCAATGGATCACGTTCGGTCACGGGCAGCCGGGCCGGACCCCGAAGGAGGCAACCGATGCGAGCGGCCCTGATGTACGGCGCCGGTGACGTACGGGTGGAGAACGTGCCCGATCCGGAGCTCGTCGATCCCGCCGACGCCCTGGTGCGCGTGGTGCGCACGTGCGTGTGCGGCAGCGACCTGCACGCCTACCGGGGCATGCCCGCCTCCGAGGAGGGGTCCGTGCCGGGCACGAGTTCGTCGGCGTCGTGGAGGAGACCGGACCCGAGGTCACCTGGGTCCGGCCCGGAGACCTCGTGGTGTCCCCGTTCTCCTACGCCGACCACACCTGCGGACTGTGCCGGGAGGGACTCCACACCTCCTGCGCGAACGGGGGCTGCTCAGCGGCGCCCAGGCCGAGGTGGTCCGCGTCCCCCAGGCCCAGGGCACGCTGGTCCGGCTGCCCGTCCGGGAGGAGTCCGCTCTGCTGCCCTCGCTCCTGACCCTGGCCGACGTCTACCCCACCGGTCACCACGCCGCCGTGACCGCCGGGGTCGGACCCGGCACCTCGGTCACCGTCGTCGGGGACGGTGCCGTGGGCCTGCTGTCCGTGCTCGCCGCCAGGAGGAGGGGCGCCGAGGAGATCATCCTCATGGGCCGCCACAAGGACCGCACCGACCTGGGCCGGGAGTTCGGGGCCGTCGAGGTGGTCGCGGAGCGCGGTGAGGAGGGCGTGGAGCGGGTCCGGGAACTGACCCGGGGCGAGGGCACCCACACGGTGATCGAGGCCGTCGGCCAGCTGGACGCCTACGAGACGGCTCTGGGCGTGGCCCGCGTCGGCGGCACCGTCAGCCGCGTGGGCCTGCCCCAGTACGAGCGGGGACCGATCGGGATCTCGGCGATGTTCGCCGCGAACGTCACCCTCACCGGCGGCCCCGCCCCCGCGCGCGCCTACATCGAGGAACTGCTCCCCGACGTCCTGGAGGGGAACGTCCACCCCGGCCTGGTCTTCGACCACGCCTCCGACCTCGACGGCGTCTCGGAGGCCTACCGGCTGATGGACCAGCGCGAGGTCCTCAAGGTCCTCGTCCAGCCCTGACCGACGGGACCCGAGGGGGCGCGCCGAGTCCCGCGGGCCGGTGCCCCGGGGAGGTTCACCTCCGGGGGCACCGGCAGCCGGGGTCAGGCGTCGACGGAACGCCGACCGCCGATGCTCACGGCCAGGTCGAACGCGTTCTGCACCGACCCGGTGTTGGCCACGCCCCGCCCGACCACGTCGAAGGCCGTGCCGTGGGCGGGCGTGCAGATCGGGACCGGGAGCCCGCCCGCGATGGTGACCCCTCCGTCGAACCCCATCAGCTTCATGGCGATCTGGCCCTGGTCGTGGTACATGGTCAGGACACCGTCGAACTCACCGCTCCTGGCGCGCAGGAAGATGGTGTCCGAGGGGAACGGACCCTTGACGTCCAGCCCCTGACCCGCGAGATCGGCGACGGCGGGACCGATGACGTCGATCTCGTGGCGGCCGAACCTGCCGCTCTCCCCGGCGTGCGGGTTGAGCGCGCACACGCCGATCCTCGGGGAGTCCAGCCCGGAGCCGCGCAGTACCTGGTCGAGCAGGAGACCGGCCTCCACCACGTTGTCGCGTGTGATGCCCGAGTGCACGTCCGCGATGGACACGTGTGAGGTCACGCGCGCGGTCCACAGGCCGGGCAGGACGTTGAGCTCGGAGGTGAAGGATTCGACTCCCAGCACCTCCTCGAACCAGCGCAGCTCGTCGTTCTCCGTCATCCCGGCCAGGTGCAGGGACGACTTGTTGAGCGGCGCGAAGAGGATGGCGTCCACCCGGCCGTCCTTGGCCATGTCGAGGGCGACGGCGAGGTTGGCCAGTGCCCATCTGCCACCCGCCTCGGTCGCCGCGCGGCGCTCGAAGCCGCCCTCGCTCCCGGCGGGGCGGGCGGCCCCGTTGTCGTACAGGACCGGAAGCCCGCTTCCGGCGTCGCCGTACTCGATCGCGACCCCGGCGTCCTCGCCCGCCGACCGCAGCTCCTCAGGGTCGGAGACGAGCACGATGTCGGCGGCCCCGGTGTTCTCGGGGCGGGAGAGCAGCTTCGCGATCAGTTCGGGTCCGACCCCCGCCGGGTCCCCCAGGGTGATCGCGACGCGGGGGCGGGGCTGCGAAGAAGTGGTCATGACTGCCTTTCTGGCGGTGGGGGCTGGTGAACGGTGTCGGCGCCGTCGTTCGCGGCGTGGCCGTCGGTGGAGCCCGAGGTCTCCGCCTCGGTGATCCCGGTGGTGTCGGTGTTGTTGTGGCCGTTGGCACCGCCGTCTCCCCGGCGCGCGGACCGGAGCGCCCTCACGGCCGCCGGGCCGACGATCAGCAGCAGGGCCACCCCGAGGATGGCGAGCGCGGTGCCGCTGGAGGCGAGCAGGGGCAGGACCGAGCCCTCGCCCAGCGCCGAGGTCTGCACCAGCGCGGTCTCGAAGAGAGGGCCGATGACCAGGCCGAGCACGAGGGGCGCCACGGGGAGGTTGAGCCGCTTCATCGCGTAGCCCACGAAGCCGAACACGATGACGATCCACACGCTCAGCATGCTGTTCTTGATCGAGTAGGCGCCGACCAGGCTCGTGACGATGATCAGCGGGTAGAGGATCGAGTACCTGATCCGCAGGAGCTGGGCGAAGACCGGTGCCAGCGGCAGGTTCAGCAGGAGCAGGATGGCGTTGCCGATGAAGAACGAGGCCAGCAGGCCCCAGACGAGCGTGGGCTGGTTCTCGAAGAGCAGCGGCCCGGGTTGGATGCCGTACACCAGGAAGGCGCCGAGGAGGACGGCGGTGGTGGCGCCACCGGGGACCCCCAGGACCAGCGTCGGGATGAAGTTGGCGTTGGACCCCGAGCTGGTGGCCGCGTCGGGGGCGACCACACCCTCGATCGCTCCCGTTCCGAGCTGGGCGCGGTTCCGGGAGAACCGCTTCTCGACTCCGTAGGCCATGAAGGAGGCGAGGGTGGTCCCCGCTCCGGGCAGGCAGCCGAGGACGAACCCGACGAGGGTGCCGCGTGCCGTCGCCGGGGCCGAGCGGCGGAGGTCCTCCCGGGTGAGGAGCAGGTCGCGGAAACGCGCGCGGATGGGGGTGGCCATGCCCCGGTGGAGCTGGTTGAGGAGCTCCCCGATGGCGAAGAGCCCGATCATCACCTCGACGTAGGGCAGACCGCCGAACAGGCCCACCTGGTCGAAGGTGTACCGGGGTGTCCCCGAGCCGACGTCGACCCCCACGCTGGAGATCAGGACCCCGACCAGGCCCAGGGCGGCGCCCATCAGGAGGTTGCCCCCGGAGAAGACCACGATCGTGCAGAGACCGAGGGCCATCACGGCGAGGATCTCGGGCGGGCCGAAGCCGAGGGCGATGTCGGCGAAGATCGGTGCCAGCGTGGTCAGGGCGATCAGCGCGACGAACGCCGCCGTGAACGAACCGATCGCGGAGATGGCCAGGGCGGGTCCCGCCCGTCCGGCGCGCGCCATGCGGTAGCCGTCGAAGGTCGAGACCACTGAGGACGCCTCGCCGGGTGTGGCGACCAGGATGGCGGTGGTCGTGGCTCCGAACTGCGAGCCGTGGTAGATGCCCGCGAGCATGATGAGCGCGGTGAGCGGGTCGAAGGTGAGGGTGACCGGGATCAGGATGGCCACGCCGGTGGCTGACCCGAGGCCGGGCAGGATGCCGATGACCGTGCCGAGAAGGACGCCCACGAAGCACCAGAAGAGGTTCTCCGGAGTGAGCGCGGCGCTGAAACCGACGACGAGGTTGTCGATCACGGGGCGCTCCACAGGGTCGGATCGAAGACGCCGAGGGGAAGGGGGACCCTCAGGAGTACGACGAACAGCAGGTAGCACACGACCAGGACGCCGACAGACGCGGTGAGCGCGACGGGCCAGCGCAGGCGTTCGACGCCGATGGTCAGGAACAGGGTCAGGACGGCCAGTGCGGGCAGGATGCCCAGGAAGGGGATGAGCGCACCGGTGCAGACCAGGGCCGCCGAGACGACGGCCAGCTTGCGGCGGATCGCCCGCAGTTCCTCGGCGGAGTGCCCGGAGTCCTCCTCCACGTGGCCGTCGCCCCGCAGGACCGTCCCGGTGCGCGCCTCCCGGTACAGGAGCACGACCCCGATGACGGCCAGGGCCAGACCGGCCACGCGGGGCAGCGCCCCCGGACCGACGGTCCCGTCCTCAGCGGTGAAGGGGTAGGCGAACGAGCCGAGGAGGAAGAGCGCGCCGAGGACCGACAGCGCGGCGTGCGCGGCGAGGACCGAGGGCCGGGCCCTGGTCGCGCCGCCGGTCCCCGCACTCGCGGGGAGGGGTGTGGCGTCGCCGCTCACTGGAACACCTCCGCCATCTGCTCGTCGTGTTCCGCCAGGTACTCCTCGAACTCCTCACCGGCGAGGACGGCCGGGATGAGGAGGTCGTCCCTGATGTAGTCGTGGTAGGTGTCGGACTCCATGGCCTCGAGGATCGAGTCGATCCAGTAGTCCCGCTGGACCGGGGCGATCCCGTCGGGGGCCAGGACACCGCGCCAGATGGTGACCTCGGCGTCCAGGCCCTGTTCGACGGCGGTGGGCACGTCGCCCAGCACGGGGTCGTCGTACCGCTCCTCGCTGAGCGTGCACAGCGCCTTGAAGTCGCCGCTCTCCACGTAGGGCTTGGCGGAGGCGGCGCTGGCCGGAGCCACCTCGATCTGGCCGCCGAGCAGTCCGGTGAGGACTTCGCCGGTGGATCCGTAGGGCACGACGGAGAACTGTCCGCCGCTCCGCTCGAACTCCGCCGTGACCAGGGAGTCGGCGCCGGTCCGGCCGCTCGACCCGGTCTTGACCGTCTGGTCCTGGCTGGCCTCGATCAGTTCGGCGCAGGTCTCGTAGGGGGCGTCACTGGAGGCGACGACCATCCGTGAGTCCTGGGCGAACATGACCAGAGGGGTGAAGTCGCGGTAGGTGAAGGGCACGTCGTAGACGAGGGGCAGGGTGTTGAGGGCGCTCTCGGCCACGAGCAGCGCGTTGCCGTTGCCCTGCTCGGACATGAAGGTGGCCCAGCCGACCGCGCCGGAGCCCCCTCCCTGTTCTCCACGTTGACGTTGAACCCGGCGTCGAGGTCGTTGAGTGCCTCGGCCACGACGCGGGCGGAGCGGTCACTGCCGCCGCCGGGGGCGAAGGCGACGAGTGCGGAGACCGAACCCCGGGGGTCCAGTCGTCGGGGGAGCGGGGCTGGCGTTCAACACCGTGCATCCCGCGAGCAGGATGCAGGCGCTTGGCGCTGCCAGTGCCATGCGCGGTGATGGCTTCATGTCAGGCCCTCTTGCGTCCGGGGGTGGAGGAGCTCTCTGACGCGCAACCAGCACGACATCAAAGATCCTATTGGATATCGGACCAAGCTAGGTGTCTGACACAGGAATGACAAGGGGGCGAAACAAAATCGAACGAACACGGGACGGCGGTGGGCCCCCTCCGGAGTCGGAGGGGCCCACCGCCGCGCTGAGCTGTGCGGAGTCAGCCCTCCGCCGAGGCCCGGCGCGCCACCGCCTCCAGATGGGAGCGCATGGAGGCGCGAAGGGCCTCGGGGTCGCCGGTCTCGAAGGCGGCGAGGATCGCGGTGTGCTCCGCGATCGCCTGGTCCATGTCCATCGTCCCGTGCTGGACGGTCTGTCGGAGCCGGTGGACGTGCGCGCTCAGGGATTCGGCCGACTGTGTCAGGAAACGGTTCCCCGCCGCCCTGATGATCGTCAGGTGGAACTCCCAGTCGGCGGCGAAGTAGTCGCGCAGGTCGGCGAAGTCGGGAGGGGTCTCGCCCGCTCCGCGCACCTCACGCACCCTGTGGGCCGCGAGGACGTGTTGGGCGTGGGCCACACGCAGCTCCGGCAGCAGGTCGTCGGAGTGCCCGGCGGCGCGCTCGACCGCCGCGACCTCGAGGATCGTGCGCATGTCGAAGAGCTCCTCCAGCTGTTCGGGCGTCATGGGCGGGGCGACCCGGTAGCCCTTGAGCGCCACGCGCGACACCAGGCCGGTGTGCTCCAGCTGGACCAGGGCCTCGCGCACGGGTGTGGGGGAGACGGCCATCTCGCGGGCGAGGGAGTCGATGCCCAGGGAGCTCCCCGGGGGTGCGGAGCCGTCGAGCAGCTTCTCCAGGATCGCGTCGTACACGCCGTCCCGAAGGGCGCGGCGGGCGACCACGGCGCCCTTCGTGGTTGAACCCCCGGTGGAGGTGGTCTCTCTTTTGTTCATCTCCACCAGATCCTAGCCCGACGGCTGCGTGACTCGTCGGTCAACTCTGTTCGGCATCGGAAAGATCCTATAGGGTCTATGATTCCAAGCCCGTCGGGTCATCCCACTCGACCCGCGCCGGGCTCGCACGGCCCCCAGGACCGACCCCCGGAGACGACGATGCCCCATACCGCGCAGGACTGGCCGATCGGTGCCGCGCTCCTCCAGTTCCCCGACACCGCACCGGACGGCACGCCGGTGCAGGACGCACCGGCGGCGACGTGGTCCGCCGTACTGAACGAGGTGGCCGCCGAGGGGTTCGCCCACGTGGACCTCACCGACCGCTGGCTGCGTCCGGGGACCTCTCCCATGAGCGCCTGAGCGAACTGGCCCGCACCCTCGGGGCCCACGACCTCGGCGTCTCCGCGATCTCCGTGACACGCCGCAGCGTGATCGACCCCGACCCGGCCGTCGCCCAGGACAACCTCGACTACCTGCTGCGCACCGTCGACGCCGCCGCCGAGTTGGGCACCACCGTCGTGTGCGCCGGACTGCACCGGCCCCTGACCCTGGCACAGCGGCGGGCCCTCTGGTTCTGGCACGAGCCCGGCGGCGCGGACCCGGTGGACGACGAGCGCACCTGGTCGCTGGCGGTCGAGCGCCTGCGCATCGCCGGTGAACGCGCGGCCCGACACGGGCTGCGCCTGTCCTTGGAGATGTACGAGGACACCTACCTCGGCACCCCGGAGAGCGCGGTCCGCATGGTCCGCGACATCGGACTCCCCAACGTGGGGATCAACCCCGACATCGGCAACCTGGTCCGTCTGCACCGTCCCATGCCGCACTGGGAGGAACTGCTGGTCCCGGTCCTGCCGTACGTCAACTACTGGCACGTGAAGAACTACCACCGCGACTTCGACCCCGCGACCGGTGCCTACTTCACCGTGCCCGCCCCGCTGGAGGGCGGTGTCATCGACTACCGGAGGGCGTTCGAGCTCGTGTTGGGAGCCGGGTTCGACGGTCCGGTCTGCACCGAGCACTACGGGGGCGACGGGCTGGGGGTCTCGGCGCGCAACCGTGAGTACGTGCGCCGCCTCCTCGCCGTCAAACTCCCCGTGGCGGCCCAGGCCGGAGAGGAGGCTCGGGCATGACGCTCCTGGTCAACGACCCGGCGGACTTCGCGGCCGAGGCGCTCGCGGGATTCGGCGCGGCGCACCCGGACGAGGTCCGCGTCATCCACGGAGGAGCGGTGCGGGCCTCCGCCACCCCGCACGGACAGGTCGCCACGGTCCTCGGCGGCGGCACCGGCCACTACCCGGCGTTCGCGGGCTGGGTCGGCCCCGGGTTCGCGCACGGGGCCGCCTGCGGCAACATCTTCTCCTCGCCCTCCGCCTCCCAGATCTGTTCCGTCGCGCGCGCGGCGGAGAACGGCGGCGGCGTGGTCCTCGGCTTCGGGAACTACGCGGGCGACGTGCTTCACTTCGGGCAGGCGGCTGAGCAGCTGAGGGCCGAGGGGATGGACGTCCGCGTCCTCGCGGTCACCGACGACGTCGCCTCCGGGCCCGCGGACGAGACCGCCCTGCGCAGAGGCATCGCCGGTGACCTCACGGTCCTGAAGATCCTGGGCGCGGCGGCGGAGGCGGGGCTCGGTATCGCGGAGGTCCACCGCGCCGGGGCCAGGGCCAACGCCGCCACCCGGTCCCTGGGTCTGGCCTTCGACGGCTGCACGCTCCCGGGCGCGGACCGGCCCCTGTTCACGGTGGACGCCGGCCGGATGGGGGTGGGACTGGGCATCCACGGTGAGCCCGGCATCGAGCAGCGCCCCCTGCCGACCGCGGACGAGGTCGCCGACCTGTTGGTGGACGGTGTGCTGGCCGAACGCGGCGCGGCCGCCGGGGCCGTCGGCGGCTCCGAGCGAGTGGCCCTGATCCTCAACGGACTCGGCGCCACCAAGTACGAGGAGCTGTACGTCGTCCACCGCAGGGTGAGCGAACGGCTCGCCGCCGAGGGCCTCACCGTCGTCGCCCCGGTCGTGGACGAACAGATCACCAGTCTGGGCATGGCAGGGCTCTCCCTGACCCTCACCTTCCTCGACCCCGAACTGGAGCGGCTCTGGAGGGCCCCCGCCGTGACACCCGCCTTCCGGCGCGGCCACCTCCCGCCCCGCCCTGCACGCACCGACGACCTCGCCGCGGCCCGGCGGACCCCGCCGGTCACCCCAGGGGACGCACCCTCACGGGCGCTCGGGGCGCTGATCGCCCAGGCGCTGGGAACCGTGCGTGACACCGTCGCGACCCACGAGCACGAACTCGGCGCTATCGACGCCGTCGCCGGGGACGGTGACCACGGCATCGGTATGCGGCGCGGGGCGGAGGCCGCGGTCGGGGCCGCGGAGCGGGCCGTCGTGCTCGGTGCCGGAGCGCGCACCGTCCTGACGCGCGCGGGTGCCGCGTGGTCGGAGAGCGCGGGCGGCACGTCGGGCGCTCTCTGGGGAGCGGCACTGACCGCCTTGGGCTCGGCGCTCGGAGACAACGGGAGGGTCGGACCCGAACGCGCCGTGACGGGTGCCAGGGCCGCGGCCGACGCCGTGGTGCGCCTCGGCGGGGCCAGCCCCGGCGACAAGACGCTCGTCGACGCGGCCCTGCCCTTCGTGGACCGGTGGGCTTCGGCCCTCGGTGACGCGGGCCCGGACGCGGCCTGGGCCGAGGGAGCCGCCGCCGCGCGCCGCGCGGCCGACGCCACGGCCTCGATCCCGGCCCGGCTGGGACGGGCCCGGGCACACGGAGACAACAGCCTCGGCACCCCCGACGCCGGGGCGGTCTCCTTCTCGCTGATCGTCACCGCGCTGACCCCCTCTTCCAGCGGGACACACACCCCCGACACACACCCGACCTCCAAGAGGAGAACCACTGATGCTGATGCGCGTCGCCGTCGGCTCCGACATCGCGGGCTTCGACTACAAGGAGGTCTTCAAGGCGGACCTCACATCCCACACCGGAGTGGCGGAGGTGATCGACGTCGGGGTCGCCTCCGACCAGGACACCGACTACCCGCACGTGGCGGTCGAGGCGGCACGCCTGGTCGCCGAGGGCCGGGTCGACCGGGCCGTGCTCGTGTGCGGCACCGGCCTCGGCGTGGCCATCGCCGCCAACAAGGTGCCCGGGGTGCGCGCCGTCACCGCCCACGACTCGTTCTCGGTCGAACGGTCGGTCCTGTCCAACGACGCCCAGGTGCTCTGCCTCGGCCAGCGGGTGGTCGGGATCGAACTGGGTCGCAGACTGGTGCGCGAGTGGCTGACCTACAGCTTCGACACGTCCTCGCCCTCCGCCGGGAAGGTGGCGGCGCTGTCCTCCTACGAGCCGGGCGCGGGGTCGTCCGGGAGCGGAGCCTCGGGCCGGTGAGTCGGCCCGAGCTCTGGATCGGCACCAGTTTCAAGATGACCAAGACCCGGGTGCAGGCCGTCGCCTACGCGCGACGCCTGCTCGCGGAGGTCGGCGCGGGCGTGCCGGGGGTCACCGCCTTCGTCATTCCCCCGGCGACGGCCCTGGCCGAGGTGTCGGCCGTCCTCGGGGCGGGTCCCGTCCTGACCGGTGTCCAGAACGCCCACTGGGAGGACGAGGGCGCCTGGACCGGAGAGCTGTCGGTGCCGCAGGCGGCCGACGCCGGGGCCCGGATCGTGGAGATCGGCCACTCGGAGCGGCGCGCGCACTTCGGCGAGACGGACGCGACCGTGCGCCGCAAGGTCCGCGCCGCCCTACGCCACGGGCTGACCCCGCTGGTGTGCTGTGGCGAGAGCGCGGAGGTCCTCGCGCGGGGCGGCTCCGTGGACCACGTGCTCGGGCAGGTGGAGTCCGCCCTCGGTGGCCTCCCCTCCGGTCCCGGCGGCCTCGAGGAAGTGCTGGTCGCCTACGAGCCGATCTGGGCGATCGGGGAGCACGGCCGGGAGCCGCGTCCGGAGGAGGTCGCCGCCGTGCACGGGGCCCTCGCCGCGGAGTGGGGCGACCGCGTCAGGGCCGTCCTGTACGGCGGATCGGTCACCACCGGCAACGCGGCCGACCTGCTGCGGGTCCCCGGCGTGGGCGGACTCTTCGTCGGCCGCTCGGCCTGGGAGATCGAGGGCTACCTGGATCTCCTGGCGACCGGGCGGCGCCATGCCGACGCGACGGGCTGAGTCGCGCGGCCGGTCCCGGCGGCGGGGAGCGGGACGCCCGCTCCCCGCCGACCGCTGTCGTTCCCGTCCGGAGGACGCGGACCGGGCAGGGAGGTCACACGTCCCAGGTGGTCCCGTACCGGTCGGTGAGCTCCCGGACCTCCTCGGGGAGAGCACCGAGAAGGTGCTCCCCCGGAGGGCGACGACGACGCGCGCGGCCTCCTCCAGCTCGATCGCTCCGGCCAGGGCGGTCCCCGGGTCCGCGCCCGCCACCAGGGAACCGTGGTTGGCGAGCAGCGCCGCGTCGAACCTCCCCGGCAGCTTCGCGAGGTTCTCGGCCAGCCGGTGGCTGCCGGGCGCCGCGTAGGGGACCAGGGGAGCCTGGCCCACACGCATGACGAGGTAGGGCGTGACGGGCGGCAGCGCCGACGTGGCCGACCACGCGGGCAGGCAGGAGGCCGCCGTGGAGTGCGGCGAGTGCAGGTGGACGACGGCGCGCGCCGACCCGGACCTGCGGTACATCTCCAGGTGGAGCGGGAACTCCTTCGACGGGGCGGGACCGCCGGTGTGCGTCCCCGCGTCGTCCAGCACGGACAGGCCCTCGGGTTCGAGATCCCCAAGGGAGACCCCGGTCGGGCTCATCAGGACGGCGCCCCCGACCCTGACCGAGACGTTGCCCGAGGATCCCGGGCTCAGTCCCAGGTCCACGGCGCGGCGTCCCGCCGCGCACAGCTCCTCGGCGGCGCGTCGTGTCTGCTCGTTCACGCGCCCTCCTCCCACGCCCGCACGAACAGGTCCTCGGCGCCGAAGTTCCCGGATTTGAGCATCAGGTGGATGTCCTCACCGTCGCGGTGACCGAGCATCCAGGCCACTCCGGGATCGACCTCCGGGCCCAGGGTGAGCGAGCCGACACCGAGCCGACGCACCACCGCTCCGCTGGTCTCACCACCCGCCACCAGGAGCGCACGTGTCCCCGCGGCAACCAGACGTTCCGCGATCTCGGCCAGGGCCCGCTCGATCACCGGCGCGTCCGCCGTGTCCACGACGTCCTCCGGCGACGCGGTCGCGTAGACGACGAACGGGGCCGCCTCGCTGGCCCGCGCCTCCGTGACGGCGCTCGACACCACGGCCTCGAAGTCCTCCCGGAGCGCTGCGGCGCGGATCCGGAGACCGGAGCCCGACGAGAGAGCGTGCCGCACCTGTCCCTGGGTGGCCCGGGAGGCGCTGCCCGACAGCACCACGCGCGGACCGCCGGGCAGGGTGAACTCCGAGCGCTCGTCGGACCGGGGGCCGCAGAGCCCCTGGGCGAGCGCGCTGCCGCCGGTCAGCAGACGCAGGTCGTCCGTCGCGGCGGCCAGGGTCCGGAGGTCGGCGTCACGCAGGGCGTCCACGACCACGAACCGAGCTCCGGCCTCCCGGGCGGCGCCGATGGCGTCGCGCACCGCGTCGGCGCCCTGGGACACCACCGGCCACGGCACCAGGGCCGTGTCGTCCGCGCCCCGGCTGACCTGTGGTTCGAGCAGCCGGAGCAGGTTCGAGTCGGTCATGGGGGTGAGCGGGTGGTGGCGCATGGGCGACTCGTCCAGCGGCTCGTCGCCGACGAACAGGTGGCCCCGGTAGACGGTGCGCCCGTTCGCGGGGAAGGCCGGGGCGATCACCGTGACCTCCTCGTCCAGGGCCTCCAGGACCGCCTCGGAGACCGGGCCGATGTTGCCCTCCGGAGTGGAGTCGAAGGTGGAGCAGTACTTGACGTAGAACCGTTCACACCCGGCCCGGCGCAGCCACGCCAGCGCGTCCAGCGACACCGCGACCGCCTCGTCGACGGGCATCGTGCGCGACTTCAGGGCCACGACCACGGCGTCGGCACCGTTCGCGGCGTCGAGCGTGTGCCGCTCGCCGTCCGCGTCCGCTCCCAGGACGACGGTGGTGCGGAAGCCCGCGGACGTGAGCGTGATGGCGAGGTCGGTGGCTCCGGTGAGATCGTCGGCGATCGCGCCGAGGGTCGCCATGGGTTCTCCTGTGGATCGATGGTGGTGGACGGACGGGGGAGGGGCGACGGCGTGGAGGGGTGTTCCGTGGAGGGGGACCCCACGGAACACCCCTAGACGAGACCGGTCGCGATCATGACGTTCAGGACGGCGAACCCGGTGATACCGGAGATGACCGAGGCCACCCCGATGGAGCGGATGCCCTGCCCGACGGTCATGTTCGACAGCGTCGTGGTGACCCAGAAGCCGGAGGAGTTCGCGTGCTTCATGATCTGCGCGCCGGTCGCGCAGGCCAGGTACACCACCAGCGGCGAGAGGTCGAGGGCGGGCAGGAGCGGCTGCATGATCGCGGCCGAGGTCATGACGCCCAGGATGTTGGAGCCGGTGATGGTGCACACGGCGGCGGCGATGAGGAACGGGATGATGACCGGGGACAGCCCGGTGCTCTCGATCGTTCCCGCGACGTTCTCGGCCACTCCGGTCTCCCGGATGATGGTGGCCAGCGCGCCGCCGACACCGGTCAGCGCGAGGGGCATGGCCGCGATGCGCAGTCCGGACTCGAACAGGTCGTTGAGGGTGGCCTTGTCCCGCCAGCGCCCCCGGAAGAGGGGCAGGGCGAGGAGGCAGGCGAGGAACAGCGCCATCGTCGGCTCACCGACGAACAGCACGGTCGCGGTGAACCACGAACCCTCGGGCAGGATCGGGGCGGTCAGGGACGCGACCACGATGAAGACGATGGGCGCCAGGATCGGGAGCAGGGAGCCGAAGAGCCCGACCCGGGGCGCCTCGTCCCCGCCGGTGACGGCGTCTGAGGAGGCGCCGGCCGACCCGGAGGCCCCGGAGGAACCACCCCCGGCGTTGGCCAGATGCTCGACGAACTCGGGCTTGGGCGGCACGTGCGTCTTGGTCCGCGACAGGTAGATCGTGGCGGCCAGGATGCCGGGGACGCCCACGGCCAGTCCGTAGATGATGGCCTCGCCCATGCTGACGTCCAGGAGCGAGGCGGACGCGAGCGGGCCCGGACCGGGCGGGATGACCGAGGTCATGACGTAGGCGCCGATGTAGAGGATCGGGCCGAGCTTCATCATCGAGATGCCCGTGCGGTAGGCCAGGGCGGAGACGATGGGGATGAGCATGACGACGGCGGTGTCCGCGATGAGCGGGATGCCGAGGACGGTGGAGGCCAGGGCGATCGCCCAGGGCACCTTGTTCTCGGAGAACAGCCGCAGGGCCGTCTCGGTGATCTTCATGGCCGCGCCGCTCAGTTCGAGCATCTTGCCCAGGACGCAGCCGAAGATGATCAGGAGGCCGACGTTGGCCAGTGTGCTCCCGAAACCCTCCTTGACCAGCTCGACGGTTCCGGTGCCGCCCATGCCCAGGACGAGACCGAGTGCCACGACGACGATGAACAGCGTGGCCACGGGGTGGACCTTGAACCGTGCGATGAAGAGCACGAGCACGGCGATGGCGCCAAGGAACGCCAACAGTGTGAGGACGTCCGACATGTCACTGCTCTCCGGTGTTCAGGGGCGAGCGTGTGCGCGCCTGGTTCCAGGTGTCGAGGAGCGTGTCCTCGGGGTCGGCC
This sequence comes from Nocardiopsis eucommiae, assembly GCA_018388625.1. Classification (GTDB taxonomy): domain Bacteria; phylum Actinomycetota; class Actinomycetes; order Streptosporangiales; family Streptosporangiaceae; genus Nocardiopsis; species Nocardiopsis eucommiae. Next base: position 2,633,223 of record CP074402.1, read on the forward strand.
AGGTCGCCCAGGAGCAGCAGCTCCCCGGCGGCCACGTCGCGGGCCAGGGTGGTGTGCGCCGCCAGGTAGAGGGGCGCGACGTCGGCGGGGGCGTCGGCGGAGTCCAGCAGGACGGGCGCCACACCGGTCACGTCGTGGTGGTGGCCGCCCATGTCGAGCCTGGTCCCGGCGGGAAGCGCGGTGCGGGCCCGTCCGGCCAGGACAGCGTGCGGGGCGGGCGGACGCGAGCCCGCGGCCCGGTGGTGGTCGGCGGCGGCCAGCACGCTCAGCGGTGTCTCCACACCCATGAGGTGGTACGGCAGGTACAGGCAGGCGTAGCGTCCCGAACGCGAGACCACGTGGCCCTTCTGCGCGAGGAGTGACCAGGAGACGTCGTCACCGGTGCGGACGACTGCGAAGACGCCGCCGGCGAAGGAGGCCTCGTCCGGCAGGCGCAGCACGCTGAAGACGTCCACGACGCCCGAACGGGTCAGGATGCCGCCGTCCTCCGCGAGTGCGTAGACGTCGGCCAGCTCGGCCGTGCGCGCGACGGGGTAGTGCAGGGACTCCACGTCGGGTACCAGGCCGGTGAAGTTGGCGACCACGCCCATCTCGCAGTAGTCGGCGGCGGCCGAACGCGTGATGTCGGAGACGGCCAGGGCCCGGGAGGCGAGCGTGGCGGGCACGTCCTCGCCCAGGGTGAGCAGGGAGGCCATCTCGGGAGCGTGGACCTCCTGGTCGAGCTGGCGCACGCGGCCGGTGGCGGGGTCGAAGACGAGGTCGTACTCACCGGACTTGCCGATGGCGACGACGTCGAGCCCGAGCAGGCGCGTGCGCTCGTACCACTCGATGAGGTTGGCGGGCTGGTCCCCGATGCCGGGCGTGTAGACCACGCCCCGCTCGGCGGCCAGGGCGGCCAGGGCGACGCCCGAGACGGAGTCGACCTCCTTGGAGACCATCACCACGTGGCGACCGGTCCCGATGGCCAGCCGCGCGGCGTCGGTGCCCGCCGCGGGGCTGCCGGTGGCCTCGACGAGCACGTCGTAGTCGGCGTGTTCGAGCAGGGCGGCGTCGTCGATCACGGCGATCTCGTCACCGGACAGCGCGGCCAGGTCGCCGGGGGTGGAACACGCCCTCAACGCGGCGGCCGGGTACCCGAGTTCGACGCACAGGGCGACGGTCCCCTCGGTGTCCAGGTCGCACAGGACCGAGGGACGCAGGCGTTCCATGCGCGGCGTCTGGGCGAGCAGTGTGCGGGCGAAGCCGCCCCGTGCTCCGGTGATCGCGTAGCGCACGGTCGGCGGGGGCGGACCCGTGGTGCTGGTGGCTTGCATGGTTCTCCTTCTCTCACGTCACGGTGGACACGCTGTCCTCATCCGTAACGGCAACACGCCCTGTTTAACAGGAGAGGAACATGCGAGTCAACAATTATCACGCCTCGTATCATCTGGTAACACTCGCTACCATGGTCCTGTGAACGCACTCGAAGGAGGACGATGATCCCGGCGCAACGGCGCGAACTGCTCCTGAGAGAACTGCGCGGCACGGGTGTGCTGAGCGTGAAGGAGCTCTGCGACATCCTCGGTGTCTCGCACATGACGGTCCGCCGCGACATCATGAACCTGGAGGAGGAGGGGCGGGTCCGATCGGTCCCCGGCGGCGTGGAACTCGCCTCCCAGGTCCGCACCGAGCCCTCCTACCTGGACAAGTCCCGTCTGGACCTGGACGAGAAGCGCGCCATGGCCCAGGCGGCGGCCGCCCTGGTCGAGGACGGTCACACCGTCTACCTGGACGCCGGGACGACCCTGGGTCACCTGGTGCCGTCGCTGTGGGGAGTCACCGGACTCACGGTCATCACCAACGACCTCACCACGGCGGCCTCGCTGTCCGACCACCCCGACCTGTCCCTGTACTTCGTCGGTGGGCAGATCGACCGTGAGAACCGCTCGGCGGTGGGCGACATGGCCGCCGCGACCGTGGCGGAGTTCAACATCGACGTCGCCTTCATGTCGACCAGTTCGTGGGACATCGGGCGCGGTTCGACCACGCCCTCGCGGTCCAAGGTCGCCGTCAAGCGCGCCGCGATGGCGGCCGCGTCGTCGTCGGTGCTGGTCGCCGGGGCCGACAAGTACGGCGCGTTCGGCACCTTCAAGGTCGCCGCGTTGGAGAGCTTCTCGACGGTGATCACCGACGACCGTCTGGCCGAGTCGTCCGCGCGGGCCATACAGGAGGTCGGTGTCAGCCTGGAGATCGTGAGCCCCCAGAGCGTCTCCGACGAGGTGGCGCGTCTGGACCCCACCGTCTGACCCCCACCGTGACCGGCGCCCCCGGTCACGGTGAGGACGGCCCCGAAGTGGCCCCGGGGCCCCGGGGACCCGGGGCCCCACCCCGTCTCGGGCGCGGGGTCAGGGGCGGCGGGTGCGGAAGTCGCGGGAGCCCGGGGCCAGGGCCGCCAGGGCCGGGGCCAGGACGCACAGGGCGGCGCAGGCGAGCAGCACGGTCTGCGCACCGAAGACCTGGGCGGCGGGGGCGATCAGCGCCAGCCCGACCGGGGCGAACCCGTAGGCGAACAGGAAGTCCAGCGACGACACCCGGGCCAGCTTGTCCGGCGCGACCTCGCGCTGGGCGGCGGTGAACCACGGGACGTTGAACAGCTCCACGCCGAGGCCCACCACGGCGTAGGCGGCGAACACCCAGAGTCCGCCGACGGGGAACACCAGGCTCAGCGGGGCGAGGGCGTACAGACCCAGCCCGAACAGGGCCCACCAGCCCTGGGCGCGCGGCTTCCAGCGGGAGACCAGCACCGCTCCGACTAGGGCCCCGGCCGTGTACGCCGTCAGCGCGCCGGCCAGCACGGCCTCGGTCCCGTAGTGGTCGCGGCTGGCCAGGGGAGCAGGACGTTGGTCGCGGAGTAGCCCAGGGCGATCACCACGGTCAGGGCGCCCAGCCCGGCAAGGAACCAGGTGTGGCGGCGCGCCTCGGTGAGCCCCTCGGCGAACTCCACGTGGAAGGGCGCCCGCGCGGGGCGCTCGACGGGGGCGGCGTCGCCGCCTCGGGGCAGCAGGGCCGCGGCCAGCCAGAGGGCCGCCGTGACCAGCAGGAGCACCTGGGGGCCGGTCACCGTGGCCAGCAGGGCGGTCAGGCCGGGGGCCAGGAAGGTCACCCCGCGCACCGAGAAGGTCAGCGCCGCGTTGGCCTGTTGGCGGTCCTCGGCGGGCACCACCTCGGCGGTGAGCGCCTGGAAGGCGGGGCGGCAGGCGCCCTGGCCGACACCCACGACGGCGGCGGCAGCGGTCATCAGGGCGACCGAGCCGCCGCCCAGCCCGGCGGCGAGGACCGGGCTGGCGACGGCCGCCGCCAGCCCGGACCACAGGACCACGGCCCGGCGCGAGTGGCGGTCGGCGTACAGGCCGCCCAGGGGGACCGCGACCAGGAACCCGGCGGTGCGGGCGGCCAGGACGAGCCCGAGCCCCACCGCGCTCAGCGTTCCGTGCAGGACCGCGAGGCCCAGGATGAACGGCATGGCCCAGGTGGCCAGGCCCGACGCGGTGGTCGCGCACCACAGGCGGACGAAGGTCGGCCGGAGCAGCGGTGCGCCACGGCGCTCCCGGGGACGGGTCGTGTTCGGCGTCGTGGACACGAGGAGTACTCATCTCGGTTCGGGGTGTGTAGGGTCTCACTCTAGTGAAAACGATTATCAGTTGCGACTCTGTTGGCGAAACTGGATCCCACGGCGTGGGCGGTTGGCCTGCGGTGGGGTGGATGTCCGCTTCCGTGGGGGTTGGCGCTCGCGTGAAGGGGGCAGCGACCTCGTGGAACGAGGAGCTCCTCGTGACAACGATAATCGTTTTCGCTATGGTCGTCGGAACCGGCGCCCCCAGGGCGTACCGACCGACGCCCCCTGCCCCGAAAGGCCACGCGTGGACCCCGCACAGATCGCCCAGCTGCCCCCACCGCTGCCCGCCGAACGGATCATCGGCCTCAACCAGCCCAGGGTCGACCTGCACACCCTCCGCTCCTACTCGTGGAACGGGTGGGAGTTCGACGTCCCGCCCGAGGTGTTCCTCCCCGGCGCCACCAGCCGGATGATCCACCAGCGCGTCCTCGACGACGACATCGACGTGCGCGGACGCGTCTACGCCGCCATGGGAGTCGGACTCGGGGTCGAGGCGGCCGTGGCCGGGCTCCGCGGCGCGGCCCGGATCCTCGCCGCCGACGTCCACCCGGCCAGCGTGGCGGCCACCGAGCACAACTACCGGCGCGTCGTCGGCGCGGGGAGGGGACCGCGTTCGTCCCGCTGGTCTCCGACCTGTTCGCCGCCTTCCCGCCCGAACCGCGACTCGACGTGGTCACCTTCAATCCGCCGGCGGTCAGCCAGCCCGTGAGCGACGACCCCGACATCGTCCGCAACGTCTGCGCGGGCCGACCCGTCACCGACGCGTTCTTCACCCAGCTCGCCGAACGCGACCTCCTGGCCCCCGGTGGCCAGGTCTACTTCGTCGCCTCCAACACCGCGGACCTGCGGGGGATCATCGGCCACGCCGTCGAGGAGGGCTTCACGGCCCACGTCCACCACCTGCACGACTGGAACGACGGAGTCCTGACCTACCTGTTCCGCCTCACCCGGGAGAACGTCAAGTGAGCCACCCCCAGACCCTCGACACCCTTCTCCAGTCGGTGCTCGACACCCCCGACCTCCCCGTCGCCACCAGCGTGTTCTGGGTTCACCACGGCACCCGCCTGGCCGGGGGCGACGTCACCTACCTCAACCAGTACGTCCTGGTCCGGATCGGCCGGGCCTTCGGCGCGTGCTCCTTCGAACCGGGCCAGCTGGACCCCGACGTGTGCGCGGACCTGTCCGGCAGACCCCTGGCCGACCTCCTGAGAGGCCCGGCCCCGGTACGGCTCGCCGCGTTGGACGCCTACCTGGGCCAGGCCCACCCCCACTCCGAGGACCCCCGCGCCGAACGGGTCACCCTCCCGTACGGCACCCCCGAGGAGCGCGCCGTCGCCCGCGACCGCGCGATCGCCGGTCTCCTCCCTGACCCCGACGGCAGGCGGATCGCCCTGATCGGCGTGGTCAACCCCTCGTGGCCGCGATCCGGGAGCGGGGCGGCCAGTGCCTGCCCTGCGACCTCAACCTCCGCCGCACCCAGTGGGGAGACCCCGTCAGCCCCGACATGGAGGAGGTCCTGGCCGAGGCCGACGCGGTCGTGGCCACCGGCATGACCCTGGGCAACGGCAGCTTCGACCGCCTCCTGGAACGCTGCCGCGAACGCGACCTTCCGTTGGTCCTGTACGCGCAGAGCGGCAGCGCGGTCGCCCGGGCCTTCCTCGGCTCGGGCGTCACGGCGGTCTCCGCCGAACCCTTCCCGTTCTCGCAGTTCAGCGCAGAACCGACCCACCTCTACCGCTACCGAGAAGGAACCCGAGAGTGACCGTAGGAACTGGACAGGCGACCTGCCACCACGGTGAGATCCTCCAGGGCGTGTTCCTGGACGAGCGGGGACGCCCCACCCGTGGTCTGGTCACCCTGCCGATGTCCGAGCCCCGGACCCGCGCGCTGTTCACCCCGTTCTCCGTGAAGGCGCCCCGGCACGTCGTCGTCGACCCCCTCGACCGTGCCAAGGCGGCACGCGCCGCCGAACTCGCCGTGGCGGAGTGCGCGCGCGTGGCCGGGACACCGCTGGTGGGCGGCTACCTCAGCGTCCGGGGCGGGGCCCGGCCCGGGCTCGGCATGGGTTCGTCCACCAGCGACGTGACGGCATCGGTGCGCGCGGTCGCGGCCGGGCTCGGCGTGGAGCTGTCTCCGGAGTCCGTGGCCCGGGTCGCTGTCGCGGCGGAGGGCGCCAGCGACCCGGTCATGTTCGGGGAGCGCCCCCTGCTGTTCGCCCAGCGTGAGGGCCGTGTCCTGGAGGAGTTGGGCCCCGTGCTGCCGGAGATGGCGGTCGTGGGCTGTCTGACCGGAAGTGGCCAACCGGTCGACACCCTCTCCTTGAAGGGGAACGCACGACGGGGGGACATCGCCGTCTACGAGAGGTTGCGTGCCGCGCTGCGTACCGCGATCACCGAGGAGGACGTGGCCGGGGTCGGGCGCGTCAGCACCGAGAGTGCCATCCTCAACCAGCGTGTGCTGCCCAAGGACGAGCTGGGCACGCTGAGGGAGGTCGCCCGCGAGTGCGGTGCGGTGGGCATCCAGGTGGCGCACAGCGGCAACGTGGCCGGTGTGCTCTTCGACGCGGCCGCCCCCGATCTCGGGGAACGCCTCGCGGCCGCCGCCGACCGCCTCGACGCGGCGGGGCTCACCCCCACCGCGTGTTCTCCACGTCCACACGGTTCGGTGCCTCGCCGCCCCCTTCGCGCGGCCCGTCCTCACCGGGGTCGCCTCGACCCCTCCCACCCCGGCCCCACCACCCTCGACCACCGCGGAGCCACCTTGGACGAGCACGTTTCGGAAGCCATCGCCAGACCCGACCTGATCGACCTCGGCGGGGGCCTGTTGTGCCTGCGCTTCGAGTCCATGAAGGTGGCCTCCGCACTCGCGGCCGTACGCCACCTGCTCGACACCGGGGTGGTCCGCCCCGGTGACACCCTCATGGACAGCTCCAGCGGCATCTACGCCTACGGGCTGGCCCTGGCCGCCCACCGGTACGGCCTGCGCTGCCACATCATCGGTTCCACCACCATCGACCAGCCCCTCCGCCTCCAACTGGCGATCCTGGGCGCCACCCTGGAGCAGATGCCGCCCTCGGACGACCTCCGGCTGGACCAGGACCGCCGGGTGCGACGGGTCGGGGAAGTGCTCCGTGAACACCCCGACTACCACTGGATGCGGCAGTACCACGACGTCGTCCACGGCCTCGGCTACCGGGCGGTGGCCGACCAGATCCGCAAGGAGACCGGAGACGGCCCGCTCACCCTGGTGGGCGGGGTCGGATCGGGCGCCTCCACCGGGGCGCTCGCCCGCTACCTGAGGGAGAGCGCCCCGGACACCCCGCTCGTGGGGGTCCAGCCGTTCGGCAGCGTCACCTTCGGCAGCGACCACGTCACGGACCCGCAGATCATCATCGCGGGGATCGGCAGCTCCATCCCCTTCGGCAACGTCGACCACACCCTGTACGACACCCTGCACTGGACCGGTTTCGACGCGGCCCTGGCCGGGAGCACGGACCTGCTCCGCCGCCACGCGGTCTTCGCTGGGCTCTCCACGGGAGCCGCCTACCTGGTGGCGCGCTGGGAGGCGGCGGCCGCCCCGGACCGGCGGGTGGTGTTCGTGGCCCCCGACACCGGACACCGGTACGTGGACACGGTCTTCGCGCGGCACGAGGAGGCCGCTGACGTCACCGACCTCGCTCCCCGGGAGGTCGGTGACCTCAAGGAGCTGTCGCCGCCCTGGTGCCGGATGGCCTGGGGGCGCCAGCCCGCCCCGGAACGGGCGGTCCACCGGGAGTGACCGACCCGAGGAGGGCCGGGCCGCGACCCGGCCCTCCTCGGACCGGGGTCAGAGACCGACCAGCAGGTAGGCCAGCGGGCCCGCGATGAGGGTGCTGAGGATGACCCGCTGGAACCAGATCACCACGAGCTGCCCCACCGTCAGCGGGATGCGGGTGGCCAGGACGCAGGGGACGAGCGCGGAGAAGAAGACGATCGAGGACACCGACACGACCCCGACCACCAGACGGAGCACGAGGTCCTCGGACCCGGCGGCCACGGTGGCGGGCAGGAACACCTCGGCGATCCCCACCGAGAGCGCCTTGGCGGCCAGCATGGGGTCGGAGAGCCCCACCACCCAGGTGAAGGGGACGAACACGTAGGCCAGCAGATCGAAGACCGGGGTGGAGTGCGCCACGACCAGTCCGATGGTGCCCACGGACATGATCGACGGGAGGATGGACATGCTCATCCGGACCCCGTCCACGAAGTTCACCCACACGTTGCGCGGCAGGGAGGGCGCCGCGACCAGGGCCTTCCTCGCCTCGCGCCACGCGTGACCGACGCGGTTGCCGGTGACCTCCTCCTCGGGCTGCGGCGTCGCCCCGGGGAAGTGGTCGTCCGGGATACGGCTCAGCGGCGGGACGCGCACGAGGATCGCGGTGACCGCGTAGGTGACGAGGAACGTCAGGAAGAAGTAGGTCAGCCAGATCCCCATCAGGTCGAGGGTGTTGGCGATGACCACCATGAACGTGACCGAGACCGTGGAGAACCCGATCGCGATGATCGCCGCCTCCCGGCCGGTGTACCGCCCGGACTGGTAGACGCGGTCGGTGATGAGCAGGCCCAGCGAGTAGCTGCCCACGAACGAGGCGGCGGCGTCCACGGCCGAGCGTCCGGGGACGCGCCACACGGGCCGCATCACGCGTTGCAGCAGCACGCCGACGAACTCCATGAGCCCGTATCCGACCAGCATCGCGAGGAAGACCGCGCCGACCGGCACGAGGAGGCCGACGTTCACGGCCACGGCGTTGAACAGGAAGGGGGCGAGGTCGTCGCCCATGAACCACGCGGGACCCACGTCCAGGATCACCATGGAGGCCACGACCAGGCCCACGATGTTGAGCAGGGCGAACACGAGCTTCACACCGCTGTGCCGCCACGTTCCCGTGACGAAGGGGACCACGGTCCCGGCCGCGATGACCAGCCAGATCACGTAGGGAAGGGCGGGTCCGAGCCCGGCCTGGAGGAGGGTGACCAGATGGTCGAGGGGGATGGCGTTCCGGTCCCCGAAGGTCACGGGAACGAAGAACATGAAGATGCCGATACCGCTGTAGACGACCAGGCGCCACGTCCCGGCCGCCTTCGAAGCGGTCGCGTTGTCGCTCACGGGGGGCTCCTCCTGCCTCTGAAATGGGAGTATTCCCGGAATCGAAGCAGAAAGTGACGCGGGACACCCGGGCCTGAGAGCAGAAAGCGTCCGAGATCTCGGACATCGGGTTTCGTCCCGGGGTCCGAGCGTTTCCCCGTGTGTCCAGTTCAGCCCTCCTCCTCCACCAGAGCGAGGAGGACGTGGATGTTCGCCCGCAGGAACGCGGAGAGCTGGGGCGGCAGGAGGCGGATGCCCGAGAGGGCCTCCCGTGAGGCGGGGAGACGGACCACCTCGTAGGTGCCGCGCCCGGGTTCGGTGAACTCGGCTCCGGTCCGGTCGGCGAGGTTCATGGAGGTCAAGCGGGCGACGAAGACGTGCTGGACACCCGTGCCGCCGGGGAGGTCGTCAGTGATGACGAGGACCTGGCGGACCCGGTCGATCCGGCCGCCGAGTTCCTCCAGGACCTCACGGCGCAGGGCCGCTTCGACGCTGACGTCGTCCGCTTCACGACCGCCTCCGACGGAAACCCAATAGGGCTCCTGGCCGGGTCTGGTGCGCTTGATGAGCACGAGGCGCCGCTCGCTGTCGAAGAGGAGGGCGCGAGCGCTCTGCTTGACGACGCCGGTCATGTGTCCCCGCTTCGGTTCGTCCCATGGTGAGGAGAGCTTCGGCTCGCGCCGATCCCGGGCGGCCCGTCGCGTCGCGCCCGCCACTCTCCGGGCCTGATCGAGTGGGTCGCCCGGGGAGGGCTCGGACTCTGAGGCGGGAGGGGCTCAGAAGGAGGAGACGCGCAACAGCGCGGACCATTCAGAGGAGGGGAAGGAGAGGTAGCCCAGGTCGCGCTGGGTGGAGCCGCGCACCGCGAAGCGTTGGGGTTCGTCCAGGAAGGGGCCCGCTTCGACGCAGCTGCGGCCGCCATCAGGACTATGGCTGCTGATGTGCCAGCCGACCTCGACGCACTGTCCACCAGTGTCAGAGCTGTAGCTGCTTGTGCGCCAACCAATAACGGCCGACGTGTCCCGGTTCATTACAGGTTCCTCTCCAAGGCTGCGATGAACGCGACCGAGTCCTCAGGGCTCAAGCTCATCCCCTGCAAGCGATCGTACAAGGCCGCCAGATGCCCGGCTTCTTCGGATTCCAGGTAGAAACCGCCTGCCGGGTTCACGGAATAGGCGATCAGAGGGAAGGGGTCCTCCATATCGATGAGGCGAAAGCCCCCGTCGGGGCTCACCAGAGCGCCAGCCTCGAAGGGGACGACTCTGATCCCGATGTTAGGCCGTTCCGAACAGGCCAGAAGGTGCCGGATCTGGTCCTTCATGACCTCGCGACCGCCGACCATCCTCTGAAGGGCGGCCTCCTCCATGACGATGTCGAGTTGTACGGCGTTCTCACCTTCGAGGATGGCCTGCCGTGACATCCTGAGTTCGACGCCTCGTTCGATCTGAGCGGATGAATCATGCGGGTTGGCAGCACGGAACAATGCCTCCGCGTACGCCGCCGTCTGCACGAGCCCGTTGACGGGCGTGATGTCGAACGTGCGGATGCGATCAGCGCGGCTCTCCAACCACATGTAGTCGATGAACCAGTCAGCGATCTCGGAGGAGTACTTCTCCCACCATCCGGTCCTGCTGATCTCCTTGGAGAGCCGGAGCAACGAGGCGCGCTGCTGCTCGCCCTCCACCCCGTAGAGGTCCATCAGGGCGAGAACCTCGGGTTCACGGACCGGCAGTGCGCCCGACTCGAACTTGCTGATGGCCGAGAAGCTGCGTTGCAGGTACTCGGCGGTGTCGGTGAGTTTGAGCCCGTTCTGCTCGCGCAGCTCCTTCAGCATCTTTCCCAGCCACTGCCCAGGAGTGGGACAAGATCGACACCTCCGTGGACAACGAGGAGCCTCAGATCCAGTCCTCCGAGCAGTACGCCCGCTACTGCGCCACCATCCGGGACCTGTTGCGCGCCGCTGGCCTGTCAGTTCAGGACTTCGACCGGGAGACCCCGGAGTTCCTGGTGATCGACGACGAGGAACTGGGAATGCAGGTGCGGCTGAGTCCCGACCGTCTGGCGAACGTCGAGATCACCCTCGGCGAGGACATGGCGGAGGCCTTCAACACCGTGCGGTTCGCCGGTCACCTGGTCCGCCTCTTCGAGCTGGGCCGAAGGTTCCGTGAGGACGGCACCGCGACCCTCTGACCTCGGACCGTCCTCTCACGCCACCGTTTCCCTCCGAGGCCGGTGCGGGCCGCTCCGGGACCTCCCGGGGCGGCCCGCCGGTCGCTCATCCCTGGAGCTCGCGCAGGTACTCCGAGAACTCTCTAGTTTCGGATTCGGGGTCACGGTGTGCTCATATTGGAAGTCGTCGTTGGTGCCGGTCCTTGCCGGTGCTGCCGCCGTCCGACGTTGGCTGTCCTCTTCGGCCCGAACTAGCTCGTGGTGCTGCCTGCTGTCTTCTCCTTAGAATTCGATCAGGGAGGCGATGAATCATGCGGCGTATGTGGGGTTTGTCTTCTGTGTCCAACTTTTGAGAAGTTGGAAAAACGACCCCTTGCCGTTGGTAAGTTCCCTGGTCAGAAACTGCTCCCCGCGCACGCGGGGATGGACCCGCATCAACCACGGCCGCGGCGAGAAGCGCCTGCTGCTCCCCGCGCACGCGGGGATGGACCCTCACGGGCTCTGGGTACGAGCGGCAGGCGGTGCTGCTCCCCGCGCACGCGGGGATGGACCCAGCTCGTCGCGTGGATCGAGGGGGTGGCCAAGCTGCTCCCCGCGCACGCGGGGATGGACCCGGACCGCCGGTGCCGGGGTGCAACCGGTCGTGCTGCTCCCCGCGCACGCGGGGATGGACCCGGACCGCCGGTGCCGGGGTGCAACCGGTCGTGCTGCTCCCCGCGCACGCGGGGATGGACCCCCGACTCGCCTGGTCATTGGCTACGGCGCCGCTGCTCCCCGCGCACGCGGGGATGGGCCCTGTACAACCCCAAGCTGGAGTTCCTGGGCGTCTGGTCCCCGCGCATGCGGGGATGGACCCCGGCGGCACCACTGCCAGTAGGCGACACACTCCTGCTCCCCGCGCACGCGGGGATGGACCCCTCGGTCGTCGTGGAGGCACGGAGCAGGCGCAGGCGTTCCGATGCGCCACCAGTGCCGCACGGCGCGTGCTCGGGCTGGCCACCACACGACGAACCCGGTGCCCCTCCTGCGGGACACCGGGCCTGATCATCGAAGGCGGGCAGAGCCTCCTGCGACTACTGCGGAGCGAGCAGTTCGGTGACCAGGCCTTCCGAGTAGGGCCTCAGCCGCGCGTGGATGTCGTCTCGTTCGGAAGCTTGGATAATCTCCGCGCAGATCACCAGCTGCGCGAGTCGGCCGGTCTCCGTCCGGAGCAAGCTCCCGAACACATCACGAACCTTCGAAGCCGTTGCGGGGGCCGGGAGACTGTACGCGAGCAGAACCGCAGCGTCGTAGCCTGCTGGAGCCCCACCCCACCCTTCCCAATCGATGAGTTCCAGGGGCTCCTTGGTGACGTTCGCCCAGTGGAGGTCACCGTGAGCAGTCCGCCAGTCCTTGACGGTCAGATCAGCACCTTCCAGCGCGGGAATGAAGCGGGGCATCCTGTGGATGAACGCCTGTGTTATCACCTCTCGGCCTACAGGCATGGGGGTTCGACCGACTTCATCAACCGCCCCATGCAGCGCCGACCACCACTGATCAGTCACATCAGCGGGTGCTGAAAGGTCGGGCGTCTCTGAGAGTTCCTTGCCTCGAAGAAGCGCCCACAGGTGAGCCTGAAACGCAGCTCCGTCAGACGACCACGAGTGGTCCGCGAGCAGGTCCGGTCGTGGAATCGTCGCGCTCAAATACCTCTCAGCAAGTGCCGCCCCTTCCCAGAGCTTGCCCTCCGGGCGCGGCGCGGCCATCACTCGCAGCCACGCCTCAACTCCGTTCGCGGCCACCACCGGTCCGCTCAGGGTCCTCCCTCCGAGCCCGGAACGGAGAGCGACCTCCGAAGGTGCTGAGGCTCCGAGGAACGTGACAGCCTGGTGCCACTGATCAGTGAGGTCGTTCGGGAGCGGGATCGAGGAGTTCACAGAGTTTCCTGAGTCGGTGGTCGGACAGCGGATCACCAACGTTGTCAGCCGCCTGCTCCCAGCGCTCGGAGTTCGTGGTGCTGATGAGCAGGCCGGTCAGCCCGGGCGGGGGAACGGAAGTGGCCACGGGCACCGCTGCTTCCGCACCGCTGGCTCCTGGGGAAGGCCCGCCGACCTCGGGGGCGTCACTTCCCTCCGAGACCGTGGCGGGCCGCGCCGAGACTACCTCCGGGGCGGCCCGCCGATCGCTCACCCCTGGAGCTCGCGCAGGTACTCCGCGAACTTCTCCAGGCCGTCGATGTTCCTCGGGCCCGAGATGCCCTCGTTGTAGTCCAGCACGAAGAAGTTCTCCTCCCGCACGGCCGGGACCTCGGCCATGGCGGGGGACGACGTCAGGAAGTCGATCTTCTCCTGGGCGGGCTGGTCACCGTAGTCCAGGATGATGATCACCTCCGGCTCCGCCTCCACCACGGGCTCCCAGCCCACCTGGGTCCACCGCTGTTCGAGGTCGCCGAAGATGTTGCTGCCCCCGGCGTGCTCGATGATGTCGTGCGGCGGGACCTGGTTGCCCGCGGTGAAGGGCTGGTCGGTGCCGGAGTCGTAGAGGAAGACCGGCACCGCGGCTTCCTCGGGCACCTGCTCCTCGACCGCCGCCACCCGCTCCCGGTAGCCCTCGACCAGCTCGGTGGCGCGCTCCTCCACCCCGAAGATCCGTCCCATACGCTCCAGGTCGGTGTAGAGCCCCTCGAACGGCGTCACCCGCTCGGGGTGTCCGGGGTAGTTGAAGCAGGACTCGGCGTGCATGAAGCTCTGGACGCCGATGCCGTCGAGGATCTCGGGGGTGATGCCCCGTTGGTCACTGAAGCCCGAGTTCCAGCCCGCGACCACCAAATCCGCCTCCGCGTCCACCACCAGCTCCCGGTTGAGCAGGTCGTCGCTGAGGAACTCGACGGCCGCGTAGTCCTCGGCCCACGGCGACTCCTCGACGGGCGGGTTGGCCGGGGGCATCACGTAGCCGTGCACGTGGTCGACCAGCCCGAGTGCGAACAGCTTGTCCGCGCTGCCGCCCTCGTAGGCGACCACCCGCTGCGGCGTGGTGTACTCCACCTCCTCGCCACAGCGCTGGACGGTGACCGGTCCGGCCCCGGCCTCGGAGGCCCCCTCGACCCGGGCGCCGCAGCCGGCGAGCAGGACGGAGACGGTCACGAGGGGGACCAGGGCGAGCGGGCGGAGCGGGATTCGGGGATTCATCGGGGGTCCTTCCTTGAGGGTGGGAGCCGGTACAGCAGCTGGGGGCCGCCGGTGAGGGGTGGGGGACGACGGTGGCCTCCACACCGAAGACCTCCCGGAGCAGGGCGGGCGTGAGCACCTTCTCGGGGCTGCCCGCGTCGACCAGCACGCCCTCGGAGAGCACACCGACCACGTCGCAGGCCGAGGCGGCCAGGTTGAGGTCGTGCAGGACCACCAGCACGGTCACGCCCACGTCGCGCAGCAGGGAGAGCAGGTCGAGCTGGTGGCGGACGTCCAGGTGGTTGGTGGGCTCGTCCAGCACCAGCACGCGCGGCTCCTGGACCAGGGCGCGGGCCACCAGGACGCGCTGGCGCTCGCCTCCGGAGAGCTCGAGCACGCCGCGCCCGGCCAGGTGCGCCACGTCCAGCAGTTCCATCGAACTCCGGCACAGGGCGCGTTCCCGGGCGCTGAGCGGCTGGTTCCCGCGCAGGTGGGGGTGCGTCCCAGCGCGACCAGCTCCTCGACCGTGAAGTCGAGGTCGCTCCCGTTCTCCTGCGTGAGGGCCGCCACGCGCTGGGCGCTGGCGCGCGGGCTCAGGGAGGTCAGGTCATCGCCGTCCAGCAGCACCCGGCCCGCAGTCGGACCCAGGGCCCGGTACACGCAGCGCAGGGCCGTGGACTTGCCGGAGCCGTTGGGGCCGACCAGGCCCACCACCTGCCCGTCCGGGACGTCCAGGGTGAGCTGGCGGACGATCCGCGCGCCGCCCAGGTCCACCGAGAGCTCGTCGAGTCGCAGGTCCATCAGCGTCCTCCGAACAGGTAGCCGCGACGGCGCATCAGCATGATGAACACCGGGACGCCGATCAGCGCCGTGATCACTCCGAGGGGAGTTCGCGCGGGGCCACGACCACCCGGGAGACCAGGTCCACCCAGACCATGAGCACCGCGCCCGCCAGGGGCGCGACGGTGAGCACCCGGCGGTGGTCGGCGCCCACGAGGATGCGCACGACGTGCGGCACCACCAGACCGACGAACCCGATCGCGCCGCTGACCGCCACCATCGCGCCGGTCATCACGGCGGTCAGGACGAACAGCCAGCGGCGCAGGCGGTCCGCGTCCACCCCCAGGCTGGCGGCGGTCTCGTCGCCCAGCGCCGTCACGTCGAGGGAGCGGGCCCGTGAGCGCAGCAGGAGCGCGCCGAGGACCACGGCGGCCGCGACCACGGGGAGCGAGGCCCAGGTGGCGGCGCCGAAGCTGCCCATGGTCCAGAACAGGACGGTGCTGGTGGCCTCGTTGCTGGGGGCGAGGTAGACGATCACGCTCATGACCGCCTGGAAGCCGAAGGACAGGGCCACCCCGGTCAGGACCAGGCGCAGCGGGGTCACACCCATGCGCGAGTAGGAGACGGCGTAGACCAGTACGGTCGCCGCGAGGGCCCCGGCGAAGGCCCCGGCCGAGACCGCGTGGACTCCGAGGGCGGAGACGCCCAGGACGCCGACCAGGACCGCGCCCACGGAGGCCCCGGAGGAGACGCCGAGGATGTAGGGGTCCGCGAGGGGTTGCGCACCATCGCCTGGACGGCCACGCCGACCGTGCCGAGCCCGGCGCCCACGACGGCGGCGAGCAGGACGCGCGGGGTGCGGATCTCCCAGATGACCTGGTAGCGGGTGACCTCGTCGGCTTGGATGACGCCGCCGCTGAGCGCCGCCCACAGGTAGCGGACGGTCTCCTGAGGGGGGACGACCGCCGAGCCCAGGCCGATCGCCAGGACCGTGGAGACGACCAGGACCAGGGTCAGGGCCAGGGCTGCGGTCGCGGTTCCCGCCGGTGTGGTCAGCCAGCGGACCCGTGGCGCGGCTTCGGGGCCGGGGGAGGGAGTGGTGAGGGGAGCGGGGGGAGCGGGGGCGTGCCGCATCCGGCCTCCCTTCCTGTGAGGGCGAGGGATACGAGTGGATATGAAAACGGTTTTCATTCTAAACGCAGACGTGGCCCCTCGTGTCCACTTTCGGGGAAGGGGCGGCGCCGGGCACACGAAGAAGCCCGCCGGCGGTCCGTGCGAGCACGGAGCCACCGACGGGCCGGGGCAGCCCTGGAAGAGGGGTCAGACGGCGTTGAGCTGGATCGCCAGGGCGTCGAGGCTCCTCGCGGTGAGGTCGAAGGAGTCCGTCGAGCCGGGCGGGTCCCCCACGGGACGCTCCACGTAGGCGGTCCGCATCCCGAGGGCCTGTGCGCCGCGCAGGTCCCAGGCGTGCGCGGCGACCATCAGCAGGCGCTCCGGCGGGAGGCCCGCGTGGGTGAGTGCGAGCCGGTAGACGTCCGGGTGGGGTTTGTACGCCCGCGCGACCTCGGCGGAGAGCGCCTGGTGCCAGCGCAGTCCGGCGTGCGCGCTGATGAGGGTGAGCGCGGGGCCACTGGCGTTGGACAGCCCGACCACCGGGTAACGGGAGGCGATCCGGTCCAGCGCCCGCACGGAGTCGGGCCACGGATCCAGGCGCCGTGCGGCCTCCGCCAGTTCGAGGACCGCCTCCTCGTCGTCGATCCCGGCCTCGGCCGCCACGCGTGCCGCCGCCTCGTGATCGAGCTCGGTGCTGCTGGCGTAGGGGAGGCCACCGGCGAGGATCGCGCGCTGGCGCTCCTCGACGTGCCCCGACCACGTTCGGAGGAGTTCCGTCACCCGGGCGTCGTCGGCGCCGGGCAGCAGCGCCCGGATGCCGCGCCCGATCCCGCCGGGTTCGTCGACCATGGTTCCGAGGACGTCGAAGAAGATCACGTCGATGTCGGGGGTGAGGTCACGTGGCGACTCCTGGTGTGTGCGGCCGCGCCGCCCGGACCGCGCGGGCGGGTCTCTCGGAGACGGGTCGGACGACCGTGTGTCCGCCGGGCCCAGCGAGCATAGCCCGCCGGGGTCGGCGGGGTTCCGGTGAACCCGGGCGGTCGCGTGTCGGCGCGGCGGGCCGGACGGATCGGCCTGGTGCGGTCGGTCGCCGGAGACGTGTCGTGCCGGGTCGGACGCTCAGTGGGAGGAGGTGCCGGGGGCCGGGGCGAACGCGCCGTCGGGGCCGAAGGCCAGCGCCGCGAAACGCGTCCCGATCCGCCGGTGCGCGGCGGTGTCCGGGTGGAGGCGGTCGGGCAGCGGCAGCTCCGCGTGGTCCGCTTCCCCGTAGAGCTCACGGCCGTCCAGGTAGGACAGGTGCGGGTCCTCGGCCGCGCGCTCCCGTACGATCCGGGACAACGTCTCGCGGACGGAGACCAGGGTGAGCTTCCCGGACGCGCGCTCGGCGGGGTCCCCGGTGGCGCGGAACATCTTGCGTCCGGCGCGCAGGGCTTCCGGGTCGAACTCGGTGGGGCCGGGGGTGTCCTCGTGGATGGGGCACAGGGTCGGTGAGACGACCAGCAGCGGAGTATCGGGGTGGCCCTCGCGGATCGTGTCCAGGAAGCCGTGCACCGCCGGGCCCAGGGCGCGTGCGCGCATCAGGTCCGCGTTGACCAGGTTGATGCCGATCTTCACACTGATCAGGTCGGCCGGGGTGTCCCGCATCGCGCGGGCGGTGAACGGGTCCAGCAGCGCGTTGCCGCTCAGGCCCAGGTTGACCAGGTCCACCGGCTCGTGGGCGGCGGCCACCGCGGGCCAGATCGAGGTGGGGCTGGTGGCGTCCGAACCGTGGCTGACGGAGCTCCCGTGGTGCAGCCACACCCGCCGTCTCCGGTCGGTGACCGGCTCCACCGGGGCGTCCGCGCGCAGGGCCACGAGCCGGGTGGCCTCGTCGTGCGGCAGCCAGATCTCCACGTCCTTGACCCGGTCGGGCAGCCCGGTGAAGCGGGCGGTGCCGACCGGTCCGTCCGCGTGCTCCAGGGCTCCGGTGGCCATGTCGAGGGTCAGGGTGTCGCCGCCGGGCACGGTGGTGCTCGCGTGGAGTCGGCCGTCCACGAGCAGGTCGTAGACGCCGTCCGGGCGGGCGGAGATCCCCGGGTAGACCCGCTTCGTGGGCAGGGTGTCCAGCTCGATCGCGGTGGCCCGGGTGCGCAGCAGCAGCCGTACGCTCGAGGGCTGGACCTCGGCCAGCGCCAGCAGGGGCTCGGGGTTCTGGGCGCGGGCCCGCGCGGGCAGCCGGTGCGGCAGCAGGCCGCGCTCCGTGCGCTCCCACTCGATCGCTCCGAGCAGGAGGTCCGGGGTGAGGGGGTCGTGATCCAGTGGTTCTCGGTGTTCATGGGTCTACCCGTGGTTCGTCTCGTTCGGGGCGGGCCAGGTCCGCAACAGGTGGTCGAGCGCGTCCAGCGTCCGTGACCAGCTCTCCTGGGAGTCGGGCTCGCTGTGGTCGAAGCCGCCGCCCAGCTCCGTCGCGACGTAGCCGTGGAAGACGCTGCCCAGGAGGCGCACCGCGTGCGTCTGGTCGGGTTCGTCGAGGTCGTAGCCGCGCAGGAGCGCCCGCGTCATCCGTGCGTGCCGTACCCCGGCGCTGGCCGCCGCCGTCTCCGGGTCGAGCCGGAGCTGGGCGGCGGCGTAGCGGCCGGGGTGTTCGCGGGCGTAGTCGCGGTACACGTTGGCGAGGGCGACCAGGGCGTCCTTACCGGACCGGCCCGCGAGGGCGTCGGCCGCCCGGTCGGCCATCTCCTCCAGTGCGAGCAGAGCGATCCTGGTCCGGAGGTCCCGGGAGTTGCGCACGTGTGAGTAGAGGCTCGCGACCCGCACGTCGCAGCGCCGTGCCAGCGCCGAGGCCGTCACCTGGTCGAAGCCGATCTCGTCGGCCAGCTTCGCGCCCTCCCGGGTGAGGCGTTCCGGGGTCAGTCCCGCTCGTGCCATCAAGGTCCTCCTCGTTTCCGAAAAGCACTCTATGTATGCCTAAGCCCTTTAGGCAACCGAGGGCAAGACTTCGGGGAGGGGGCGGTGGGAGGGGTCAGTGGGATCGGGCGGGCCGTGAGGTCAGCGTCGCATCAGGGCGAAGACCCCCAGCCGAGGTACTCACGCATGTAGCGCGCGTAGCGCGCGGGCTCGGTCGAGAGCTCGGCCCGCACCTCGGGAGCCATCTCGTCCTGCGGGTTCCGGTCGAGCCAGCGGCGGAGGTTGAGCCACTGGGCCGCGCAGTACCGGTCCCAGCTGTCCTGGTCGGCCAGCACCATCTCCACGACGTCGTAGCCGAGGTCGCCGAACTGCTCGATCAGTTCGTGCAGCAGCAGGAAGTCGGACGGCCCGGTGGCGTGGCACCCCTCGGCCGTCTCCTGGTCCGGCGGGGTCCGGCGCCAGTAGGGCTCACCGATGAGCATCAGACCTCCGGGGCGCAGGCTCCGGCCGAGCAGCTCGGCCGTCCCGGCCACGCCGTCCCCGATCCAGGTGGCGCCTACGCAGGCGGCGACATCGACCGGTGGGTCCGTGACGTACCCGGTGGCGTCGCCGTGGACGAACTCGACCCGGTCAGTGACGCCGAGTTCGACGGCGCGGTCCCGGGCCTGTGCGGTGAAGACCGAGCTGACGTCCACGCCCGTCCCCGTGAACCCGAGGTCGCGCGCCCAGGTGCACAGCATCTCGCCCGACCCGCTGGCCAGGTCGAGCACTCGCGTCCCGGGAGGCAGGCGGAGCGCCTCGCCCAGCACGGCGAACTTGTGGGGCGTCAGCGGGTTGTGGATGCGGTGGCCGCTCTCGCGGATGGTGAAGATGCGGGGGAGGTCCATGGTGACCGCCTTTCCGCCGGACTCCGTGCCCGACGAGGGAGAGACGGCCACCGTAGCCGCTGGGCCCCCGGAACCGTGGTCAGTCCTCCAGGGTTTCCTGGATGAGTGGGACGATCTCGTCCAGGGCGTGGTGGATGCCCAGGGTGGAGCCGCTGGAGAAGGCGTTGACCAGCTCCGGGTCGTCGAGGACGAGCAGGCGCCCGGCCTCGGCCGAGGGGATGCCCTGGAGGACCGGGTCCTCGTCGAGGAAGGCGGCGGTATCGGCGTCACCGATCGGGAAGACCAGGGTGAGGTCGGCGTCCAGCTCCTCCACGAGCTCGGAGCTCAGGTCCGTGTAGAAGGCTCCGTCGGCCATCTCGACCAGCTCGGGCTTGTACTCGAAGCCCAGTTCCGTGAGGACGTCCACACGCGTGTCACCGGGCACGTAGGCCCCGTACTGGCCGTCGAAGTAGGCGCCCACGGCGATGGTGAGGTCGGCGAACCCGGCGTTCTCCGCGCGCAACTCCTCGAAGCGGCCCTCCAGCTCGGTGACCAGCTCCTCGCCGCGCTCCTCCTCGCCCACCACCTGGGCGACCTGGCGGGTCTGCTGCTGCCACGTCGTGCCGTAGGTGACCTCGACCTCCGGCGGCGGGCCCACGACGGGCGCGACCGGGGAGAGGAGGTCGTGGCGCTCCTGGGAGTTGTCGGAGCGCGTGTCCAGGATGACGTCGGGCTCCAGGGAGGCGATCGCCTCGATGTTGGGCTCCATGGTGCCCAGCTGGGTGGGCTCGGAGTCGAGCAGGTCGGCGGCCCAGGGGCCCACACCGGCGCCGCCGTAGCCCTGCCAGTCGGCGACCCCCACCGGTTGCACGCCCAGGGCGAGCGCGGTCTCGGCGTCGGACCAGCCGAGCGCGGCCACGTTCTGGGGGCGGTCCGCGATCTCCACGTCGCCGAAGAGCGTCTCGACGGTGACGGGGTAGCCTTCGGCGGCCTCGCCCGAGGGCTCGGAGGAGGTGCCGGGGCCACCGCAGGCGGAGAGCAGGACGGCGGACGCGGCGCCGACGGCGACCAGGCCGAGACGGGCGGACGGACCGGGGTTCATGGGACCTCGCTGGCGAAGATGAGCTTAGCCTTGCCTAAGCCGGATTTCTCCAGGTTAGCGCGGCTTGGGGCTGGTGTGATCAGTGGGGGTGGGTTGGAGAGGTGCGGCACGCGTGGCCGGGGTCTGACCAGTGGGGTGGAGAGGCGCGGGACGTGTGGTTCGGGTGTGACCAGTGGGGTGGAGAGGCGCGGGACGCGTGGTCCGGGTGTGCTCAGTCGACCCCGGCCACGCCCGCGCGCCAGTAGCCCACGAAGGTGATGTCGTCCTTGGACACGGCGCGGTCGCGTACCAGGGCTCGACGCAGGCCGGTGGGCAGCGCGTTCTCTCCCGCGACCCAGCAGTAGGGGCGGCCCTCGGGCAGGTCCGCCGCGCTCACCGTCTCCAGGGCGAGACGGCCGGGGGTGGCGTGGGCGTCCTCGCGCGGCAGCCAGTGCACCTCCACTCCGGGCGGGGCGTTCAGCGGCCGGACGTCCCGGGGGAGGGGACCTCCAGGTAGACCTGGGCGCGCAGGTCGCGCGGGGCCTGTTCGACGATCGACAGCAGGGCGGGCACCGCGCTCTCGTCACCGACCAGCAGGTGCCAGTCGGCCTCGGCCGGGGGTAGGTAGTAGATGCCCTCGGGGAACAGGCCCACCTCGTCGCCCTCACTGGCCGAGATCGCCCAGGTCGAGGCGGGGCCGCCGTCGCCGTGCGCCACGAACTCGATGTCCAGTTCCAGGGCCTCGGGGTCGAACCGGCGCATGGTGTAGTTGCGGACGTAGGGGCGCTCGTCGTCGCCCATTTCGCGGTACTGCGGGTACCAGCCGTCGTCCTCGGCGTCCGGCAGGACCAGCCGCTCCTGTCCGGGGCGGCGGAGGAAGACCCGCACGCACTGGTCCCGGCCGAGGAACTCGAACCGGGCCAGCTCGGGACCGCTGACGGTCACGGTGACGAAGTGGTCGGTGGTCCGCTCGGCGCGTACGACCCGGGCGCGGATCATCTGGCGGTGACGCGGGGGCTGGATACGCAAGCGGGTGACCCTTCGCGGAGGAGAGTTGGCGGGTTGTGAGGTTAGGCTAACCAATATCATGGCCGCACGGCAATGCCCACATCAGCGACGAAGGGGGCATCCCATGGTCGGAGGGCGTGTGCGCGATGACTACGCTGGGCCAGTCGAGACGACCCTCGGTCCCCTCTCACCTCCACGTCCCTCAGCCCGAACGGAGTCGCCCCGTGACCGCGGCCCCAGCCAACGCCACCCCGGCCGCCGCCGAACCGGTCCCCGCCACCGCGAAGGAACTGCGCTCACGCACCCTGCGCCGCCACCGGGGAAGGGTGACCCTCGGCGTCCTCCTGCTCTCCCTCCACCAGGTCTGCGAAGTCCTCGTCCCGGTCGCCATCGGCCTCACCATCGACCTCGCCGTCTCCACCGGTGACCTCACCGCGCTGCTGTGGTGCGTGGGAGGCCTGGCCCTGCTCTTCACCTGCCTGGCCCTGGCCTACCGCTCCGGTGCCCGTCTCACCCTGAGCTCCGTCGAGCGCGAGGCCCACCTGCTGCGCCTGGAGTCCGCCCGCCGGGTCCTGCGCCCCCGGGGCGAGCGGAGCGGCCTGCGCTCCGGCGAGGTCCTGGCCGTGGCCACCTCCGACGCCGAACAGGCCGCCTCCTACGTACGCGCGTGGGCCATGGGCATCGCCCAGGTCACCGCGATCGCCGTCACCACCGTGGTCCTGCTCACCATCAACCTCCCCTCGGCCTCGGCGTGCTCGTCGGCGTCCCGGTGATGCTCCTCCTGCTGCGGATCCCCGCCGCCCGCATCACCCGCCGGACCGAGGCCAAACAGGCCACCGCCGCCCGCGCCACCGCGATGGCCACCGACCTCGTCGGCGGCCTGCGCGTGCTCATGGGCATCGGCGCCCGGCACAACGCCGCGCTGCGCTACCACCGGGTCAGCGACACCGCCCTGACCGCCTCCGTGGGCGCCGCGCCACCAACGGCCTCTACAAGGGCCTGGTCACCGCCACCGGGGCGGTGTTCCTGGCCTGCGTCGCGGGAACCGCCGGGTGGATGGCGCTCCAGGGGCACCTGACCATCGGCGAACTCGTCATCGTGGTCGGCCTCGCCCAGTTCCTCGCCGAACCCGTCCAGGCGCTCGGCCTGGTCGGTCAGATGTTCGCGATCGCCCGTGCCTCCGCCCAGCGCGTGGTCCGCCTCCTCAACGCGCCCGACGCCGTCAGCCCCGGCGACCGGATCCTGCCGGACACGCTCCCCGAGGTCCCCCACGCGGTGGAGCTCCGGGGCGTCACCCACCGCACGCTCGACGGGGTCGACCTGACCCTGGCCCAGGGCGAGCTGGTCGCCGTGCTCACCACCGACCCCCGCGACGCCGAGGCCCTCGTGGACCTCCTCGCCGGACGGGCCGAGGGTGCCGCGGGGACCACCCTCGTGGGAGGCGTTCCGGTCACCGAACTCGACCTGACGTCGCTGCGCCGCACCGTCCTGGTGGAGGAGCACGGCAGCGTCCTGTTCGAGGGCACGCTCCGCTCCAACCTCACCGTCGGCCGGGCCGACGACCACGCCCTGTCCGCCGCGCTGACGGCGGCAGCCGCCGAGGACCTGGTGACCGGCCACCCCGACGGACTCGACCGATCCGTCACCGACCGCGCCGCCAACCTCTCGGGCGGCCAGCGCCAGCGCGTCGCCCTGGCCCGCGCACTGGTCGCGGACCCGCCCGTGCTGGTCCTCCACGACCCCACCACGGCGGTCGACGCCGTCACGGAGGCGGCCATCGCCCAGGGCACCGCCGACCTGCGCGCCCGGAGGTCACCCGGAGGCGCCACCCTGGTCATCGCCAGCAGCCCCGCGCTGCTGGCCCGCGCCGACCGCGTGGTGGTCCTGCGGGAGGGCCGGGTGCACGCCGAGGGCACCCACGCACGACTGGCCGAGGACGACCCCCACTACCGTGAGGCGGTGCTGCGTTGAGCACGGAACCCATCACCAGGCCCGAGCCCCCGGAGGCCGAACCCCAGGCCGCCCCGGTCGCGCCCGGACCCGAACTCCTGCCCACCGCCAACGCACGGCGCACCTGGGCCGTCCTCGGTGACGGCCTCAGGTCCGTTCCCTGGGCCACCGCCCTGGCCCTGCTCACCGTCCTCGGGGGCAGTACCGCCGGACTCGTCGCCCCGTGGGTGCTCGGGTCGATGGTCGACGACATCTCGGCGGGAGCGGGCCTGGACGCGATCCTGCGCTCGGCCGGGCTCATCGCCGGCGCGGCCGTGGTCGGGGGACTCCTGGCGGGGCTCGGCGCCTGGCAGGTCAGCCGGGTCGGGGAGACCGTCCTCGCCCGGCTGCGCGAACGCGTGATGGAACGGGTCCTGCACATGCCCGCCGCTCGGCTGGAGCGGGTCCGCATCGGTGACCTGCTCTCCCGGGTCGGTGACGACGTCGCCGTGGTCACCAACGCCATCGCGCGCAACGGCCCGGAGGTCGTCACCGCCCTGGCCATGGTCGTACTCACCACGGTGGGGATGGCCGCCCTGGACTGGCGTCTCGGCCTGGCCGGACTCGCGGCGCTGCCCTTCTACGTGTGGGCGGTGCGCTGGTACATGCCCCGCTCGGGCCCCTACTACGCGCGCGAACGTGTCGCCATGGGAGAGCGCTCGCACGCGCTCATGGGTGCCCTGCGCGGCCGGGGCACCGTCCGCGCCTACCGCCTGGAGGAGGAGCACGAACAGGTCATCGCGGACCGCTCCCGCACGGCGATGCGACTCACCATCGACGTGTTCTACCTCTTCACGAGGCTCGGCGCGCGCATGAACGGTTCGGAGTTCGTCGGGCTGGGCGCCGTCCTGGTCGTGGGCTTCTTCCTGGTGCGCGGCGACCTCGCCACCGTCGGCATGGTCACCGCCGCCGCCCTGTTCTTCCACCGGCTCTTCGGCCCGATCGGGTTCCTGGTGATGAACTTCAACGACGTCCAACAGGCCGGGGCGAGCCTGGCCCGGCTGGCCGGGGTCATCGACCTGCCCGTGGCCGACGACCCGCGCGCGGAGGAGGGCCCGGCCGGTTCCTCCCTGCGCGTGGAGGCGGTCAGCCACGCCTACGCGCCGGGAGCGCCCAGGGCGCTGGACGGGGTGACCCTCGGTGTCGCGGCGGGGAGCGGGTCGCGCTCGTGGGCGCCAGCGGGGCGGGCAAGACCACCCTGGCCGCCGTGGTCAGCGGACTGCGGGCCCCCTCCTCCGGAACGGTGCTCCTGGGCGGGGTGCCGCTGGACGAACTCGGGGAGGCGCGCGTGCGCGAGCACGTCTTCCTGGTCAGCCAGGAGACCCACGTGTTCGCGGGGACCCTCCTGGACGACCTGCGCCTGGCTCGCGCCGGGGCCGACCCCGGCGAAGTGGAGAGCGCGCTGGAGACCGTGGGCGCCCTCGACTGGGTGCGCGCGCTCCCGGAGGGCCTGGAGACGGTCGTCGGTGAGGGCGGGCACGCGCTCACCGCCGAGCAGGCCCAGCACCTGGCCCTGGCCCGCCTGGTCCTGGCCGACCCGGACCTGGCGGTGCTCGACGAGGCCACCGCCGAGGCGGGCAGCTCGGGCGCGCGCCGTCTGGAGAGCGCGGCGGTCGCCGCCACGAAGGGCCGGACCACCCTGGTGGTCGCGCACCGCCTCACCCAGGCCCAGACCGCCGACCGCGTCGTCGTCATGGACCAGGGCCGGATCGTGGAGGAGGGCACCCACGACCAGCTCGTCGCGGACGGCGGCCGCTACGCGCGGCTCTGGCACAGCTGGCAGGGCTGACCCTCCAACGGTCACCAGAGAGGGGGCGTCCACCCGCGTGGACGTCCCCTCCTGCGTGCCTGGTCCCCGTGTGATGCTCCGAACAGGGGATTCCGGCCGTGGAGGGGCTGGTGTACAACTAGTATCTATGTCGTATCCAACTTGGGGGGTCCAGTGAGCGCGAGTGGCGTCGGCGGGCGGGAACCGGTGGTCGCGGCCGCCACGGAGCCGGAGTCGGCGGCGGGACGCGCCTACACCGTCGTTCGGAACCGGATCCTCGACGGTGAGTTCGAGGGCGGCAGCATGCTCAGCGAGGGCCGGATCGCCACCGAACTGGGCATGAGCCGCACCCCGGTGCGCGAGGCCTTCCTCCAGCTCCAGGCAGAGGGGTGGATGCGCCTCTACCCCAAGCGCGGGGCCATGGTGCGCCCGGTTCCGCCGCACGAGTTCCGCGAGGTCCTCCAGGCCCGCCAGATCATCGAGTCCGCGGCGGTCCGCACCGTGTGCGCCTCCCGTGGCGGCTCCGAGCGGCTGGTGCGGCGTCTGCGCGAGGTGACCGAGGACCAGCGTCGCGCCTGGGAGGAGGACGACCTCGCCGCCTTCACCCGGGCCGACGTCGAGTTCCACCGGGAGGTGGTCGCCGCGGGCGGCAACTCGATCCTCCAGGGCTTCCACCAGCTCCTCCAGGACCGCCACCGTCGCATGACCACGCAGTCGATCAGCGACGACACCACCCGGGCCGAGCTCGTGCTCGACCAGCACGCCGGGCTGGCCCGCCTCATCGAGGAGGGAGACCCCGAGGGCTTCGCCCGAGCCACCGCCGAGCACCTCAACGACGTCCACGGCTTCACCGTCTGACCCCCACACCACCCGCCCCCGCGCCCCCTTCCCTGACCCCGAACCTGAGAAGGAAGCCCGACCCATGGCCACGATCGAGGCCCACAGACCACGCGCGGACGCACCGTCCAGGAGCGGGCGCCGCCGGACCCTGCCCGGGTGGCTCGCCGTGTGCGGCACCCTCTTCGCCGTCGCGTGGGGCGGCAACGAGTTCACCCCGCTGCTGGTCATGTACCGCCTGGACAGCGGTATGAGCGTGCAGATCGTCAACATCCTGCTCGGCGCCTACGTGCTGGGCATCGTGCCCGCCCTCCTCGTGGGCGGGCCGCTCTCCGACCGCCACGGGCGCCGCCCCCTGATGTTCCCCGCACCGGTCCTGTGCGTGATCGGCAGCGGTCTGCTGGCCCTGGGGTCCGACTCGGTCGCCCTGCTGTTCGCCGGGCGCGTCTTCTCCGGAATGGCGCTCGGCCTCGTGATGGCGGTGGGCACCAGCTGGGTCAAGGAGCTGTCCCAGCCGCCCCACGACCTCCGTGCCACGGCCGGGGCCGGGGCGGCGCGCGCCTCGCTCGCGCTCACCCTCGGCTTCCTCCTCGGCGCCGTGGTCGCGGCCGCCATCGCCCAGTTCGCTCCGATGTCCGCCGTCCTGCCCTACGCCGTGAACATCGTGATCACGGTGCTGCTCGCGGCGGCCCTGCTCCGGGCTCCGGAGACCCACGGGCGGGGGACGGTACCCGGCAGGCTCCTGGACGACCTGCGGGTCCCGGCCGCGCTGCACCGCCGGTTCCTGCTGGTGGTCGTCCCCATGGCACCGTGGATCTTCGGAACGTCCGCCAGCGCCTACGCGATCCTGCCCAACCTGCTCGCCCCCGGGTCCCCGGCTACGAGGTCGGCTTCTCGGGGCTGCTGTGCATGGTGGCGCTGGCCAGCGGCGTCCTCAGCCAGCAGGTGGCCAAGCGCGTCGACAGCCCGCACTCCTCACGCGCGGTCGCGGCGGCGCTGGCCACGGCGGCCGTCGGCATGGCCCTGGCGGTGTGGGCCTCGGCCGTCCTCACGATCCCGGCCGCGCTGGTGGCGGCCGCCGTGCTGGGCGCGGCCTACGGCCTGTTGCTGGTGTCCGGCCTCCAGGAGGTCCAGCGCATCGCGGGACCCGACCGTCTGGCCGGGCTGACCGCCGTCTACTACTCGCTGGCCTACCTGGGGTTCTTCGTCCCCGCCGCGCTGGCGGCGCTGACCGGCTGGTTCGGCTACCCGACCATGTTCGCGGTCGGCACGGGCCTCGCGCTGTTGTGCGTCCTGGCCGTCACCCTGTCCTGGCGACGCCACCTGCCCGCGCGCTGACCCCTCAGCACTCCGGCGGGAACTCGTCGGTGCCCACCAGGGCTGCCTCGCCGCTGGTGTGCGTGCCCAGGTACAGGCCGTCGTCGGCGGCGAGGAGCTCGGTCTCGAACGCCAGCGTGGCGATGTCGTGCTCGGCGTCCTCCTCCAACCCGGCGGCGGAGGTCACCCCCAGGGTGTACACGGTCTCCGAGGAGGCGGGCACCACCCGGTAGGCCGGGGCGCCGTCCGTGTCGGTGATGGTCCAGTCCTCGCCGGGCGCGGCCAGGTCCACCTCGACCTGGTCGCCCTCGAACTCACGGTTGGCGTTCAGCCGCCACCCGTGCTCCTCCGAGGTCAGGTCGATCCGGGCGGGCGGGCTGTCACCGCACCAGGACACCAGCACGACGGGGAACTGGTGGCGCGCGGAGAAGTGTCCGGTGGCGACGGCGCCCACCGCCCCGCCGTCGGGCGCGCAGGCCGACAGGAGCAGACAGGCCGGGGGAGGAGCGCCAGGTGTCGGAGGGCGGCTCGGTCGAGGACTGACATGCCGCGATTGTGCCAACCTCTGTCGCGTGCCGTGGGGCGTGCCACGCGGTCCGGCGCGGGGCGGACGAGATCACCACAGGTCACGTCGGGCGCACCGGAAATCCCGAGCACGGTGCCGCTTCGGCGTGTCTCGTCGGCCCGGGTGCGTCTCCGATTCGTGACACGTCCCGCCCTTGACCTACGTCGCCGGGGTTGCGAAGGATGGCGACGTCGGTTTTCGGTGACATGTGACACATGGGGCGGTTCGTCGCCGCGGGACGGGTCGGCCGCCCGGAGAGGTATGCGTATGCGTTCACGGCGGTGGTCGATCGCGGCCGCGGGACTGGGGCTGACGCTCACGGCCACGGCGTGCGGGGGCGGCGGAGGCGGCGCCGGAGACCAGGTCGAGGTGTTCTCCTGGTGGACCGGGGGCGGCGAGGAGGCCGGACTGAACGCCCTCATCGAACGCTTCGAGGAGCAGAACGAGGGGATCGAGTTCGTCAACGCCGCCGTGGCCGGGGGTCGGGTACCAACGCCCAGGCCGTGCTGGAGGGTCGGCTCCAGAGCCAGGACCCGCCGGACTCCTTCCAGGGACACGCGGGTGCCTCCCTCCAGGACTACGTGGAGGCGGGTTACCTGGCTCCGCTGGACGACTTCTTCGACGAGCAGGGGCTGCGCGAGGCCTACCCCGACCAGCTGGTCGAACAGATCTCCTACGAGGACAGCGTCTACTCGGTCCCGGTGAACATCCACCGGTCCAACGTGATGTGGTTCAACCCCGGGCTGTTGGAGGAGGCCGGGGTGGACGGGCCCCCGGAGACCCTGGACGAGCTGGTCGAGGCGTTGGAGGCCGTGGACGCCGAGACCGACGCGATCCCCATGGCGGTGGGCGCCCAGTGGACCGTCGACCACCTGCTGGAGTCGGTGCTGCTGGGGTCTCTCGGCACCGACGCCTACAACGCCCTGTGGGAGCCGGGGGCCGACTGGGACACACCGGAGGTCGCCGAGGCGCTCGGGACCTTCGAGACGATCATGTCCCACACGCAGGAGGAGTCGGCCGCAGAGGACTGGCAGGAGGCCTCACGCCGGGTCTCCGAGGGCGAGGCCGCCTTCAACATCATGGGTGACTGGGCCGCCGGGTACTTCGACGAACTGGGAGCGCTCCCCCAGGAGGACTACGACTGGGCGCCCTCTCCCGGGACGGACGGCACCTACATGTGGCTGTCGGACAGCTTCACCCTCCCGGCGGGCGCCCCCAACGAGGAGAACGCCCGCGCCTGGCTCGCACTGGTCGCCAGCCAGGAGGGCCAGGACCTGTTCAACCCCCTCAAGGGCTCCATCCCGGCGCGTTCCGACGCGGACCCGGCCCGGTACGCGGACAGTCCCTACCTGGAGTCCGCCCTGGCCGAGTGGCAGGCGGGGCCGGAGCTGGCGGGGTCGTTCTGGCACGGCGTGACCGTGGGCAACCGGTGGAAGAACGACATCGACACCGCCGTCGGCCTCTACCTCCAGAACGAGGACCTGGAAGCGCTCAACGCGGCCCTGCACGAGGCCGCGCAGTCCGAATGAGCGCGTCCACCGATTCCGGGGCCGCCGCTCACGGCGGCCCCGGCCACCCGAAACGTCCCGTCACGGGACCCCGCGCGCGCCCGGGTCGGTTCCGCCGGGCGGCGACCAGGGCCCGCACGTGGCTCCCCGGCCTGCTGCTGGTCTCCCCGTCGATCCTGCTCATCGGCGTGTTCGTCTACGGCATGATCGGCTGGAACACCCAGCTGGCCCTGAGCGACAAGCACGCCCCGATCCAGGACGGCTCCTTCGTGGGGCTGACCAACTTCGTCCAGCTGTGGCAGGAGGCCCGATGGCCCGCCGCCGTGACCAACGCGGTGGTGTTCACCGTGGTGTTCGTCGGCGGCGCGCTGTTCCTCGGCTGGCTCCTGGGCCTGCTGCTGGACAAGGGCATCCGGGGCGAGGCGGTGTTCCGGACCCTCTTCCTCGCCCCGATGGCCGTGTCCTTCATCGCCACCGGCGTCGTGTGGCGGTGGCTGATGAACCCGGCGCCGGCCGAGCGCGCCACTGGGCTCAACGCCCTGTTCGTCCACCTCAACCTGGACTTCCTGGTCAACGACTGGTGGACCGCGCCCGACCTCGGCATGGCGGCGATGGCGCTGCCCGCCGTCTGGCAGCTGGCCGGGTACGTCATGGCGCTGTTCCTGGCCGGGTTCCGCGGGGTGCCCGAGGAACTGCGCGAGGCGGCCCGGGTGGACGGGTGCTCGGAGTGGGGCGTGTACTGGCGGGTGGTCATGCCGCAGCTGCGCCCGGTCACCCTGAGCGCCGTCATCATCCTGGGCCACATGTCGCTGAAGGTGTTCGACCTGATCATCGCGGTGGCGGGGCAGCAGATCGTCGCGGACGTCCCCGCCGTGTACATGTGGGCGATGGTCTTCGAGGTCCGCGACCCGGCCAAGGGGGCCACCATCGCGTCCTACCTGCTGCTCGCCGTGGCGGTGTTCGTGATCCCCTACCTGGTCTGGACCGTGCGCAAGGAACGGAGCGAGGGCCGATGACCCAGAGCGCACCCGGACGGGTGAACGCCCCCTCGGGCGTGGGCGCCGGAAGCAGCCCGCGCGGGCGGGCGGTCCGGTTCACCGTCCTGCTGGTCCTGGCGGCGCTGTTCCTGCTGCCGATGTACGTGCTGGCGGTGACCGGGTTCAAACCCTTCTCGGAGGCCACCGCGGCCCGGGCGTGGCTGCTCCCGCGCGAGTGGAGTCTGGAGGGGTGGTCCACGGCCTGGTCGGCGCTGGCCCCCGGACTGTGGAACAGCGTGCGCATGGCCGTGCCGAGCGCGGTCATCTCCGCCGTGCTCGGCTCCATGAACGGCTACGTGCTGGCGCGGTGGCGCTTCCCCGGGGCGGACACGGTGTTCACGCTGTTCCTGTTCGGGATGTTCATCCCCTACCAGGCGGTCATGATCCCCCTCCAGCAGATGCTGGTGAACGGCGGTCTCATGGGCGGGCTGTTCCCGCTCATCCTGGCGCACACGGTGTACGGGATCCCGATCTGCACGCTCATCTTCCGCAACTACTACGCCAGCATCCCGGGCTCCCTCATCGAGGCGGCGCGGGTGGACGGCGCCGGTCTGCTCCGCACGTACGCCCACGTGGTGCTGCCGGTGTCGGCGCCCGCGTTCGCGGTCACGCTGATCTGGCAGTTCACCTCCGCGTGGAACGACTTCCTCTTCGCGGTGTTCCTGACCGGGCCCAACAGCTGGCCGGTGACGGTGCAGCTGAACAACGTGGCCGGGTCCATGGTGGTGCCCTACAACCAGCAGATGGCGGCGGCGGTGCTGGCCTCGCTGCCGACGCTCCTGATCTACCTGGTGTTGGGGCGGTACTTCATGCGCGGCCTCATGGCGGGTGCCCTCAAGGGGTGACCCCGTGGCCGCCGGGGCACGCCCCCGGCGGCCACCCCCTCAGCCCCGTGCGGCCGAGTAGACGCTCAGGTGCGTGTGGGCCAGGGAGAACAGCGGGGTGGGCACGCCGAGCTCGCGGCCCCGGGCGACCAGGTCCCCGACGATGTGGTCGCCCTCCACCGGGTTGTCGTGGGTCAGGTCCCAGTACATGGACGTGGAGGTGTCGCGTTCGGTGTCGGAGATGACCCTGTCGGCGAATCCCCGGATCCGGTCGCTGGGCGGGTACCCGGCGGCGGTGGCCACGGTGATCGCCTCGGCGAACATCCCCGCGCTGAACTCGGAACCGCCCGGGGCGCGGTTCACCCTGCCGATGGGGGCGCGCATCAGGCAGGTGACCGCGCCCAGACTGGCCAGGAAGACCCACTTGTCCCACATCTCCTGGCGGATCTCCTTGGTGGGGCGGGCGGTGAACCCGGCCTCCTCGAGGGCGCCGTGGACCCGGTCCAGGTCCACCACGGGGGAGTCGGAGAGCGGGCCGTAGACCAGCTCGCCCATCTTCCCGACCTCCACGATGCCGCCCGCCTCGTCCAGGCGGGTCATCACCATGCACACCCCGCCGTACACGTGGTCCTCGCCGAACCGCTCCACCAGGACGTCCAGGTGGCGCATGCCGTTGAGGAAGGGGACCACCACCGTCCCTGGGCCCACCGCCGGGGCCAGGTCCTCGACCGCGTCCTCGAGGCCGTAGGACTTGACCGAGAGCAGGATCAGGTCGTAGGCGTCGGTGAGCTGGTCCTTCGTGACCGGACGGACGGTGGTGTTCTCGGTGTGCCCCTCCACGGAGGTGATGTTCAGACCGTGCTCCGCCAGGAGCGCGGCGCGGGCGGGCCGGACCAGGAAGTCGACGTCGCGACCGGCCTGGACGAGCCTCCCGCCGAAGTAGCCGCCGACCGCTCCCGCACCCACGACAAGGATTTTCATGCCTCTCCCACCCGATAGTTCGTGATCATCGCAAAACGTACGGCTCCGGGAGGGGGCTGGCAAGGTCGGGGGCTTCTCGCGCGCGTTCGGTTCGGGTCTTGGTGACCGCGCCATGGAGGGGAGCGGTCGGGGGCCGCCAGTCTGATGGCCGGTTTCCCTGAGCGACACCGCCGCGTGCACGTGTCGGGGGACTGCGCTCACCGATCTCCGTCGCGGTGTCGACCAGTTCCGGGACGGCGCGCTCGGCGCGGGTGAGGCGGTCGCCCGCCTCCCGCCCCACCGGCACGAGGACGATCCCGGGTGGGGGACCGCCGCCGTCCCGGGACGAACAGGAGCCCGAGCCCGGCGAGCACCGCCGCCACCACCGGGACGAGTCCGGGGGACGCGGCGACCGCCGCACCGCCGAGGACGCCGCCCAGCGCGGCCCCGACGTACACCGAAGCGCTGTGCACCGCCACAGCCCGCGAAGCCGCGCGCGTGCCCGCGCGGTCGAGCATGAGTGTCTGGAGGCTTGGTGGTACGGCCCACGCGGCGGCCGACCAGACCACCAGCAGGGGAACCACCGCCCACAGCGGAACCGGAGCGGTCGACCACAGCAGGGCCAGCGCGGACATCGTCAGGCAGAAGAGCGTCACGGAGCCCCGGAGGGTGCGCAGCGGCCCGAAGCGGTCCACGAGGTGACCGGAGGCCTGTGCTCCCAGCAGCCCGCCGATCCCGGAGCACACGAGCAGCACGCCCAGGACGACGGGGGTGACGCCGGAGAGCCCGGCCAGGACCACCGCGACGTAGGTCTGGAAGGCGAGGTTCCCGGCCACGGTCAGGACGGTGATGACGAGGACGGCCGCCACGGTCCGGTCCACCAGGGGCCGCACCAGGTCGGACAGGGTGCGGTGCTCCTCTTCGACGAGGCCGCCGGGCAGGGTGCGGGCGGCCAGGGCCAGTGCGACCAGGCCCAGCACCCCGCAGAACGCGAAGGTCGCCGGCCAGCCCCACAGGGAACCGATCCACGTCCCGAGGGGGACGCCGAGCAGCACGGCGCCGGTCAGGCCGGTCATGACGGCCGCCAGGTGGCGGCCCCGGCGCTCCGGCGGGGCGAGGGTGCTCGCGAGCGCCAGGGCGGTGGGCAGGACCACCGCCGCCGCGAGCGCGGCCAGCACCCGCAGGGCCGTCAGCGTCAGGTAACCGTCGGCCAGGGGAGCGGCGACGTTGGCGGCGGCGAACACCGCCAGGGCGCAGAGCAGGGCCCTCCGCTGGGGAACCCGGGCGAACAGGACCGCCCACAGGGGGCGGCGAGCGCGTAGACGAGGGAGTACACGGTCACGAGCTGACCGGCGGCCGCCTCCGACACCGACATGGCGGAGGCGATCGCCGGGAGCACGCCGATGATCACGAAGTCGTCCGTCTGGACCGCGAACGCGGACAGCACCAGGGGAGGAGCCACGGGGGAGGGAGGCGGGAACCAGGCATGGAATAAGGGTAACATCTGTTTCCCTAAAGCCGAGGGTCCGGCCGGGAGTCTCCTCGGCGACGGGCCGTCGGCTCCCGGTGCCGGGGGCGCGACCACGGCGAGGGTCGTGTCACCGGCACCGCGGCCGTCCGGGTTCAGGCCTCGGGGATGTCGCGTCCGAAGGCCTCGGGCGTGATCGAACCGGGGTCGGGGCCTCGCCGGACACCGGTGTCGAGGGCGTCGATCGCGGTGAGCTGGTCGGTCGTGAGCTCGAAGTCGAACACGTCGAAGTTCGCGGCGATCCGTTCGGCCCTGACCGACTTCGGGATGGCGGACCGGCCCTCCTGCAGGTGCCAGCGGAGCATGACCTGGGCGGGTGTGCGCTCGTGGGCCGCCGCGATCTCCCGGATCAGGGGGTCGTCGAAGGTGGACCGCTCACCATGGCCCCGGTAGCTGGTGATGCCGCCGATCGGTGACCAGGCCTGCGTCAGGACGCCTTGGTCGGTGTTGGCCCTCTGGGCGGCGGGCTGGGTGAAGTAGGGGTGCACCTCGATCTGGTTCACCGCGGGGACGATGTCGGTCCGTTCCAGCAGGTCGGCCAGGGTCTCGGGCGTGAAGTTGCTGACGCCGACCGCCCGGACGCGCCCGTCGTCGAGGAGGGTCTCCAGCGCCCTGTAGGCCTCGACGGTCAGGTCGAACCGCGACGGGACGGGCTGGTGGAGCAGGAGGAGGTCGATCCGCTCCACACCGAGCTTGCCCGCGCTCTTGTCGAAGGCGTGCAGAGTCTGGTCGTAGCCGTAGTCACTGATCCAGACCTTCGTCTCGACGAACACCTCGGACCGGTCCAGTCCCGAGCGGCGGATGCCCTCACCGACTTCGCGCTCGTTGAAGTACGCGGCCGCGGTGTCGATGAGCCGGTACCCGACCTGGAGGGCCTCGGCGACGGAGTCGGCGGTCTCCTCGGGCGGGTTTTGGTAGACACCGAAGCCCAGCGCGGGCATCTCCACGCCGTTGTTCAGGGTCAGGTTCATGTGCGTGCTTCCTTCGGTCGTCGGATCGGAGGTTCGGTGTCCGCCTCGGCACTCTCCGTGAGGGTCGGCCCGTTCATGATGTCGAAGGAAGGCGGGGACCTCCGCCCGTGGACGGGGGTCGGTGTGTCGCCCGGGTGCATGGGGGAGGACCCGGCATCCGGGAGGGCGCCGGATACACCTCTCGATGCACGTCGGCGTCCGCGCCGCCATCGAATGCCGCTAGGTAGTTCTGCATCATGTGTTATCGGCCATTGACCAATTCGGGCTGCTATTTCAAAGAATGTCGTGGTGGTGACGGCCGACGTGGCCTGAAAGGAGGACGCCTCGCCGGGAGGTCTGGCGCGACGCGGAGGCGGCAGAGAAGAAGGCGTTGATCGAGGAACATTCCGCGGACTTCGCGCTCTTCGCCCAGGCCGGGGAGGTCAGGCCGGAGACGGCGCGCACGGTGCTCGCGCGTTTCGGGTCCCAGCGCGCCGGGCCGTCGCGCGAAGCGGGACCCCGGACGGGGGACGTGGAATAGTCGGTGGCATGACTGAAGCGACCGACCGTTCCCGGTGCCCGACGAGCGTCACGGCGGCGCCGACCTTCCTCGAAACCGGGAGGGGGCGCAACCCGGCGCCGACGGTCCGGCCGCTCCACGGTGACCCCGCGTCCAGACACCGATCCGACACCCGCACCCCGCCGTCGCGCTGCTCCGTGTCGCCACCGTCGAAGGCCCGGGTGAGTCCCGTCGCACTGGTGCCTCCCCCGGCGAACCGCTCATGCGGAACGATAAAGTGCGGGAGGAAGGATCCCGACGGGACGGCCCGCCGGACGAGCACACGAGCAGGGACGGCCCAGCAGAATCGGGTACCCACCCGTGCGAACTCAGCACATGCTCCGCGGAGTCCTGACGCCTGCGGCGATCATCCGACTGGTCCTGGGCTGGGGCGCGTTCCTCGTGACCCTCGTCGCCCAGCCGTACCTGACCGCGCACCTGCCGACCCCGGCGCTGGTCGCGGTCCTGGGCGCCATCGTCGCCGTCATCGTGGTGTGCGCCTTCGGCGTCGTCGTCGAGGCCGAGCACCTGGCCCACCGGCTCGGCGACCCCTACGGCACACTCGTCCTCACCCTCTCGATCGTGCTGATCGAGGTCATCCTCATCTCCGCCGTCATGCTCGGTCCCGGTGAGCACACCACGATCGCGCGTGACTCCGTGATGGCCGTGTCGATGATCATCCTCAACCTCGTCGTCGGGGTGTCCCTGCTCCTCGGCGGGCTGCGCCACAGGGACGTCCGCGCCAACAGCACCGGAGTCTCCACCTACCTGTCGCTGCTCGTGGTGCTCGGCACCGTCGCGTTCGCGCTGCCCGGCCTCATCGGTGAGGGCGGCGCCTACACGGCCGGGCAGGAGATCCCGATCATCATCCTCACGGTGATCCTCTACGTCGCCTTCCTCGCGCGGCAGATGGGGGCCCAGCGCGACGACTTCAAGGAAGTCGTCTCCGTGACGGGCGCCCCGCTGGCCGGGGAGACGGGAACCCGGGAAGTGGAGCCGGAGCGCACCTCGGTCCTCGCCGTCATCTCGGAACACCGGGCCGAGGTGGTCGCCCGCGCGCTCGTGCTCGTGCTGACCGTGATCCCGATCGTGTTGCTGTCCCACGACATGGCCAGCCTCCTTGACGACGGCCTCGACCGCGCGGGCGCCCCGATCGCGCTCTCCGGCATCCTCATCGCGATGATCGTGTTCCTGCCCGAGACCCTGACCGCGATCCGCGCCGCGCTCGGCGGCGAGGTCCAGCGCGTGAGCAACCTCTGCCACGGGGCGCTCGTGTCCACCGTCGGACTCACGATCCCCGCGGTCCTCACGATCGGGCTCCTCACCGGGCAGACCGTCGTCCTCGCGGAGGACCCGACCAACCTGGTGCTGCTCGGCGTCACGCTGCTGCTGACCGTGACGACCTTCTCGGGGAAGCGCGTGACGGCCCTGCACGGTGCCGCGCACCTCATGGTCTTCGTGCTCTACGGCATGACCGTGTTCGCCTGAGGTGCGTGGCCCCGCGACGATCGTCGCGGGGCCACGCACCCGGGTCGGGCGTCTGGCCGGGCCGATCACCACTCGGGTTCGGGAGGAGTTCGGAATGGTTTGCAATGAAAAGCACTTTTGTTCCGGGTATTCTCCCTTGCATTGTTCGGATCAACCCCTTCTCATGATTCGCGACAAGTGTCATGATGGGATCACCCCCTTAGGTGGAACCGTTTCCTTTTCTCCGCATCCTGCGATTCCTCCGTCAGCGTCATGAAAAAGGAGCGCCCCCATGAGCGGTACCGTCGTCGATGTCACCGACGCGGACTTCGAAAGCAAGGTCGTCCAGGTAACCGGTCCCGTGCTCGCGGTCTTCCGGGCCGAATGGAGCGCCCCCTGCCGCGCTCTCGATCCGATCCTCACCGATGTCGCCCGCGAGTACGAGGGCCGGGCGACGATCGCCCGGCTCGACATCGACCAGAGCCCCGAGACGCCACCCAAGTACGGCATCACCGCCATTCCCACCCTGCACGTCTTCAAGGGCGGACAGATCGTCGGCACCTGGATCGGCCCCGCCGACAGGAACCGCGTGGTCGCCCTGATCGAACCGCACCTGTAGGACGTCCCGCCCGGCGGGTCCGCCTGGTCCCGGCAGCCGCACGGGCCTCCGGGCGGCGGAGGTTGGTACCTCCCTTGCCGGGGCGATCCCGGGGCAACAGGATGGGTTCCTGTGTGCGCGGTCCGGCTCCCACCGGGCCGCACCAACGGGAAGAGGTGCCATGACCGCATTGACGACCTCCAGTCGCGTGGACGACATCCTTCGTCGGAGCGCGGCCAGAACCCCCACGAACACCGCCGTGGTCTTCGCCGACCGCGTGTGGACCTACGCCGGACTCGACGAGGCCGTCACCCGGGCCGCCGCGCGTCTGCTGGCGACGGGCGCGGTCAAGGGGGACCGTGTCGCGGCCTACGGAAGGAACTCCGACGCCTATCTGATCGGTTTCCTGGCCTGCGCGCGTGCCGGACTCGTGCACGTGCCCATCAACTTCGCCCTCCGGGGCGTGGAACTGGCCTACCTGCTGGAGCAGTCCGGCAGCACGATGGCCCTGGTGGACCCCTCGCTGAGGGCGGCGGTGGACGCCCTGCGCACCGAGACCGGTGTGGAGCAGGTGCTGGAGCTGCGCGACGCCCCCGGTTCGCTGCTGGAGGATGCCTCGGAGGGGTCCGTACCCGAACTGGACGTCGAGGTGGCCGACACCGACCTGGTCCAGCTCCTGTACACCTCCGGCACCACGTCCAGACCCAAGGGCGCCATGATGACCCACCGGGCTCTGGTGCACGAGTACCTGTCGTGCCTGGTGGGGCTGGATCTCGACGCGGGGGACAACCCCTGCACGCGATGCCCCTGTACCACTCCGCGCAGCTGCACGTCTTCCTCATGCCGTGGCTGGCGGTCGGCGCCCGCAACACCCTGGTGGAGGCGCCCGACCCCACGGACCTGCTGAACCGGATCGAGGCCGACGGGCACGGGGCGTTCTTCGCCGCGCCGACGCTGTGGGTGGCGATGGCCAACCACCCCTCGTTCGGTGAGCGCGACCTGTCCAGCCTGCGCAAGGCCTACTACGGGGCCTCCGTCATGCCCGGACCGGTCCTGGACCGGCTCCGCTCCGCCCTACCGGACCTGGGCTTCTACAACTGCTTCGGCCAGAGTGAGATCGGCCCGCTGGCCACGGTGCTGCGCCCCGAGGACCACGCCGACCGGCCCGCGTCGGCCGGACGCTCCACCCTGTTCGTGGAGCTGCGTGTGGTGGACGAGCACGGCGCGCAGGTCGCGCCGGGCGAGCTCGGTGAGGTGGTCTACCGGTCGCCGCAGCTGTGCCTCGGGTACTGGGACAAGCCCGAGGAGACCGAGGAGGCCTTCCGTGACGGGTGGTTCCACTCCGGCGACCTGGTGCGTGCGGACGCCGAGGGGTACATCGAGGTCGTGGACCGGATCAAGGACGTCATCAACACCGGCGGGGTGCTGGTGGCCTCGCGCGAGATCGAGGACGTGCTGTTCGCGCACCCGGGGGTGGCCGAGGCCGCCGTGGTCGGTGTGGCCGACGCGAAGTGGATCGAGGCGGTGACGGCCTACGTCGTGCCCTCGGCGGACACAGACAGCGAGGCACTGCCCGATCTCCTGGTGAAGCACGTGCGCGAGCATCTGGCACCGTTCAAGGTGCCCAAAGCGGTGCGCCTGGTGGAGGAGCTGCCGCGCAACGCCTCGGGCAAGATCCTCAAGCGCGAACTCCGCGAACTCCGCGACCGCCCGGCCTCGACCGCCTAGGCCCCCGGTCACCGCACTCCGGGTCTCGGGCGATCGACACGGCGGCGACCCTCGGACACCACTCACGTCGCCCGAGCAGTAAAGGAGGACGCGGTCTCCAGGGGCGTGTTCGCCGGTGCGGGGGCGCGGTGCGCGTTGGAACCTCCGGGGGCCGCGGGGCCAGGGGGACGGAACCGGGCACCCGCGGCCCTGCGGTCACCCCTCCGTGACCGCTCCCTGGAGGGCCTTCCACGCCTCGACCACGTGGTGGTCGCGGGTGAACGTCCCTCCCGTCGCGAACCGGAGGAACACGCGCCCGTCCGCTTCGGAGTGGGTCAGGAACGTCGTCCCCTCGGCGTTGACGGTCTCCATGAGCCGGTGCTGCGCCTCGCTGGTCCCGCCGTCCGCCGTCAGACGGAAGCACACGAGCCCCAGGCACGGATCCCGGGTCAGCTCGAACCGGTCGTCGGCGCGGACCAGGTCCGCGAACAGCCGGGCGTGCTCGACGCCGACGCGCACGTGGTCGCGCAGGCCCGCGACGCCGTACCAGCGCAGGACCGACCACAGCTTCAAAGCGCGGAAGCGCCGCCCCAGCGGGATCTGCCAGTGCCGGAAGTCGGTCACCCTCCCGGAATCGGACGCGCTGTTGCGCAGGTACTCGGGCAGCACGCTCAGCGCTCCCGTGAGGGCCTCGCGGTCGGCCACCCAGAACAGGTCGCAGTCGAAGTTGGTCAGCAGCCACTTGTGCGGGTTCGTACAGTACGAGTCCGCGTACCCGACCCCGTCGTTGACCCAGCGCAGTTCCTCACACACCGCGGCCACACCGGCGTACGCGGCGTCGACGTGCAGCCACACGCCGTGGCTCCGGCAGACGGCTCCGACCTCCTCCAGCGGGTCGAAGGCCAGGGCGGAGGTCGTCCCGCGTGTGGCCACGACCATCAGTGGCGTGACGCCGTCGCCCCGGTCCGCCTCGATCCGGGCGCGCAGCTCCTCCGGGAGCATGGAGCCGTCCGACCCGGTGGCGACGGTGCGGACCGACCCCAGGCCCAGTCCCGCGATGACGGCGGCCTTCGTGGCCGCGGAGTGGGTCTCGCTGGTGAGGTACACCGCGTAGCGCCGACCGCCGGTCCCGGTCTCGCGGCTGCGCCCCTCGGTGGCCCTCTGCAACGCGGCCAGGACCGCCACCAGGACGGCGCTGGAGGCGGTGTCCTGGATGACCCCGCCGTCGCGGAACCGTTCCGGCAGTCCGAGGGCCCGCCGCGTCCACTCCAGCATCTGCTGCTCGACCTCGGTGCACGCCGGGCTGGTGTTCCAGTTCATGCCCTGGACACCGAGCCCCGAGGCGAGGAGGTCCCCCAGGACGGCGGGGCCGGAGGCGTTGGCCGGGAAGTAGCCGAAGAAGCGCGGGTGCTGCCAGTGCAGGAGCGCCGGGGCGACCACGTCCTCCATGTCCTGGAGGAG
Source organism: Nocardiopsis eucommiae (assembly GCA_018388625.1). Lineage (GTDB taxonomy): Bacteria > Actinomycetota > Actinomycetes > Streptosporangiales > Streptosporangiaceae > Nocardiopsis > Nocardiopsis eucommiae. The sequence continues at coordinate 2,674,126 of CP074402.1, forward strand.
ACGTTCGAAGGGCTCGCCGGACTCCGGCGGGTCCTGGGGAGCCGCGCGCGCACGGAACCCGGCTCCACCGGACCGGCGACGGGACGGCTCTCCAGGCTCTCCCAGTAGTCGGCGATCCAGTCGATCGTCCGGTACCCGTGCTCCCGGAACTCCTGCGGGCTCATGTGGGCGTCGTTCACAGCAGCGGCTCCTTGAGATGGCGGGCGAGGTAGCGCACCCCGTCGGTGCCTCCCGTACCGGGCACGTCACCGATGATCCTCTTCGCGACTCCGTAGTGGGTGTGCTTCCACCTGGCCCACTGCTCGTTGACGGCCTCGACGCCGCGTCGCCTCCGTTCGTCGGGCGGGGCCGCGCGGAGCGTGTCCCCCAGGGAGGGTGCGGGTGCCGGGACCGCGTCCAGACCGACCGCACCGACGGTCTCCGCGCGCACTCCGGCCGTGCCCCGGCAACGGCGCTCCAGGCGGGCGAACCCCTCCGACTGCAACGCGCCGGTACCGGCGGTGGCCGCGCGGATGGTCGCGAACTGGCCGGGGTCGATCAGCGCGACCAGGCGGAAGCAGCGACGGGCGTGGGCGAGGGCGTCGGTGATCCCCGCGAGCGATACCTCCAGGGCGTGAGGATCCGGCTCGCTCGCCAGCGCCGCCTCGTGGGCCGCTGCGGCGTACTCGGCAGCCAGGACGGCGAGCAGCTCCATGACCTGGACCGACCGGAGGAACAGCGGCTCGTCCGGCTCCAGGGTCGCCACCGGAACGGTCCCCTCCACCAGGAGGGCGAGCGTGGGCGGCAGGCCCGCACCGTCGTCGGACAACAACCGGTTGCACCGCCGCACGGCCTCCGGGGGCGACTCCGGGGACACGTCGTCGCGGGCACCGGTCCAGCCGGGGGCCGGGGTGAGCCCCCGCGCGAACCTCGTCGCGGCGACCAGGAGCGAACGCCGTCGGCCGTCGTCGCCCTCGCGCAGGCCGCGCCGCAGTTCGTGACGGATCATGTCCGCGGCCAGCAACGCGGAGATCCTGGTCAGGCGGTCGGGAAGGTCGCCCAGACGGCACCACCGCTCGAGCAGGGTCGTCATCGTGTAGGTGCCGTAGGAGGGTGCCCCGCGTGCCCGGCTGGTCAGGCACTCCAGCCACAGGGTGGTCACCCACTCCGCGCCACCCGGCTCGGGGTCCCTCTTGCGCGCCTGCTCCCAGGTGTGGACCAGCAGGTCGTTCAGTGCGTGGGGGAGTCGGTTGATCCCGTGTGCGCGGACCGCCCCGACGACGGCCCGGTGGGGGAACTCGTACGACGCGGACGGGCGGTCCCGGAGCACCCAGGCCTCCAGGGCACGCCCCGCGCTCTCACTGACGGTGGTCATGGTTGGGGATCTCTCCAGCCGGGGTGCGGCTCCGGTTCCTCCGGAGGCCGCACCCGATCACGTGGTCGGAATCCGTGACGGAGCCGCACACCCCGCCACGTACTGGCTTCGGCGTCGCCGCCCGGTCCCGGTGCCGTCGTCGCTCACGCCGGTTGGTAGAGGCGGCCGTCGGACCAGATCGCCCCGACACCGCCCCACGCGGCCGCCGAGGCCACGTCGGGGAAGAAGCCCCGCCCCTTGTGGTTGGCGCTGGTGTTGCAGAGCAGGGGGATGCCCGACAGGCGCTCGTACGCGGTCAGCAACCGGTGCACCAGCGGAGACTGCCGCTCGTTGACGGTCTGAAGGCGGGCGGTGCCGTCCAGGTGCACGATCGCGGGGACCTTGTCCGCCCAGCCGGGGCGGGTGCCGTGGTCGAAGATCATGTACGGGTCCGGTGTCCCGGGCGAGAACACCTCCGGCGCCCGGTGCTCCAGGCAGACGGGGGCGACGGGTCGGTAGTCCTCACGGTCCTTGATCCGGTTGAGCACCTTCTTCATCGACGCGTCCGTGGCGGGGGCGAGGATGCTGCGGTGCCCCAGGGCCCGGGGGCCCAGCTCGGCCCGTCCGCTGAGCACGATCACCGGGTCACCGTGTTCGTGCAGGATCCGGGCGAGCTCGTCGACGTCGCAGGGGCGGGAGACGTATCCCGGGGGTCGGCCTCCGCAGGTCGCACACGTGGCCCCTGGTAGACGCCCCACTCCAGGGCCGGGCGGCCGCTGTGCAGCGCCCACTCCACGCTCGCGGCCCCCAGGGCCGCGCCGGAGTCGTTGGGGAAGGGTGGGACCCACACGTGCTCGAACAGGCCGCAGGAGCGCAACAGGCTGTTCCACTTGATGTTCAGCGCGCACCCTCCGGCCAGGACGAGGCGCGGCGGCAGGGAGGCCCCGTCCATCCGGGCGGTGAGCGCCCCGCGGAGCCGACGCCCGAGGTAGCCCTGGAAGGTGGCGATCAGGTCGGCGTCGCTCGCGCCGTTCCAGCGCGCGCCGCCCTCCCGTGTGAGGGCTCGGGCCAGGTCGTCCCCGTTGGTGAAGGACAGGTCGAGTCCGCCGAGGATCCGGTCCAGCACGGCGTCGTACCCGGGTTCGTCGGTGCCGAGGGCGGCGTAGGCCATGGCCTTCCCGGCCACGTCCAGGTTGCGGGGCATGGCGTGCCGTGCCGCGTCGGTGCGGTCGTCGGGCGAGTGGAACGGCGGCAGGGCGGCGCAGAAGTCCGCGAACGCGGAACCGTAGAGCGGGAACAGCTCGCCCAGGCGGGTGACGCGCAGGGGATCGGGCTCCACGTGGTAGAGCACCGGGGTCATACCGCCGTCCCAGACCAGCACCAGGGAGTCCTCCCCCGGCCGGGGAAGGGGCTCGCGGCGTAGGCGCCCATGAGGTGCTGCGCCGAGTGGTGGTAGCTGGTGTAGTCGTGCTCGCGTCCGCCCAGGGGCAGGCCCCGGAACCGGTGGACGTCGAGCACGTGCGTGTCGGGACCCTCGATGTAGGGGGCGACGGGCAGTCGCAGGGCGCGGCCGTGGTCGGTCACGTGCTCCAGGACGGGGGCGTCCTGGTCCTGGCCGAGGGGGCGAACCAGCCGTCCACGACGAACCGGTCGACGTCCGTGACGGCCACGCCCTCCGCGGCGAGGACGTCCGCCACCGTCTCCAGCCGGTCCAGGGGCTGGAAGCGCCGGTTGTTGTCCAGCTTCTCGGCCTCCACCGACGTGACGAGCCTGCCGTCCTCGATCAGCGCCAGACCGCCGTCGTGGGTGAGTTTCAGTCCGCAGACGAGCATCGGATCACTCCTCTCCCGCGCGGGTGAGCACCCAGGTCGCGTAGCGGGTGGACTCGCTGACCGGTCGGGGCGAGTAGTTCTCGTAGACCCGGGCGTCGGGGAACCCGGCGGCGTGGGCCTGGGCGCGGATGTCGTCGTCCTCGATCGCGTAGAGCCGGTGCACCTCACGGGTCCCCGTGTAGGTGCCGTCGCCCTCCCGGGTGAACTGCGTGTAGTGCAGATCGCAGTAGGTGGTGTCGGGCTCGCTGGTGAAGTCCCAGATGAACGCCAGGTCACCCTGGTCCCCGGCCCACATGCGGTTGCCCCAGTGCCCCTTGAGGAGGGCGGCGGTCTCGATGTCGAAGACGAAGACCCCGCCGGGCGGCAGCACCGCCGCCACGGCGCGGAAGGTCGCGCCGAGGGTCTCCGGGTCGGGCTGGTAGTTGAAGGCCGCGGCGGTGCACACCACCGCGTCGGCCCCTCGGGCAGCGCGTCCGGCAGTTCGATCCGCCGGAAGTCGGCCCGGTCGCCCAGGCGCTCCCTGGCCAGGGCCAGCATGGTCTCGGACCGGTCCACGGCGGTCACCTCGTAGCCGCGCTCGACGAGCTGCCGTGTCATGAGACCCGTGCCGCAGCACAGCTCCAGCACGCGGCGGACCCTCTGCGCGCGTTCGACCCACACGTCCTCGACGAAGTCGGCCATCTGCTGCCGGGGTGACTCGCCCCACTGCGTGATGGCGTAGTCGACGAGACGGTCGTACACGTCGGCCGTCGCCGCGTACGGCTCCGGAAGGTCCAGTTGCGGTTGTCCCTGCATCACATAACTCCCCTGGTGTCCGGTCAGTCGCGGAGGAAGGCCCACGTCTCGTACAGAGTCCGTTCGTGCGCGGGCGCGTTGGTGTAGTTGTCCAACGTGCCCGTGTGGGTGAGGCCCGCCCGCCGTGCGCTGCGGCGCACCACGTCCGGGTCGAGCACGTACAGACGGTGTCTCTCCCGGGTGCGCACGTAGGTGTCGGACCCGGGGCCGCCCTGGCGCAGGAACTGGGTGTAGTAGGCGTCGCTGTACTCGTCGGTGGGGTTGGTGAACTCCCAGACGAAGGCGAAGTCGTCCTGGTCCTCCGCCCAGACCTGCCGCCCGGCGTGCTCGGTGATCATGTGTCGGGAGAGGATGTCGAAGACGAAGGTGCCGCCCGGGCGCAGCACTCGGTGGACCCCCGCGAAGACGGCGCTCAGGTCCTCCTCGCTGGCCGTGTAGTTGAGGGCCGCCCCCGTGGAGCAGACCGCGTCCATGCTGGCGGGCCGCAGCGGGATGTCCGGCAGCGCGGCCCGCACCAGCTGGGCCTCGTCCGCCAGCCGCTGGCGCGCGTAGCCGAGCATCTCGGGGGACTGGTCGAGCCCGGTGACCGTGTGGCCCGCGCGGGCGAGCTCGGCGAGGACGCTGCCGGTACCGCAGCAGAGGTCGAGGACGTGTCGGACCTCTCCTCCCTGCTTCGCCCACCAGTCCCGGAGGAAGTCCACCCGTTGGGTGACCGGTTTCTCGTGCCAGTTGTCGACGATCCAGTCGTCCAGGCGGTCGTAGATGTCGGCGATGGACCCGTACATGGGTGCGTGGTCGTGTGGTGGAGTCATGAGGTGTGGTCCTCTCTGCGTGCTCAGACGAAGGCCGCCTGGAGCGCGCGAACGGCGTGGCCCCGCAGGTCAGCGGCGCGTGGAGCGATCCCGTCCAGGTGCATGGCGCAGTGGATCAGGCCCGGACAGCGAACGAGCGTGGTCGGCACCCCGGCGGCGGCCGTGCGCGCCGCGAACTGCTCGCCCTCGTCCCTGAGCGGGTCGTACTCGACGGTGATGACTGTGGTCGGCGGTGCCCCGGACAGATCGTCGGCGAACGCGGGGGCGGCCTGCCAGGGCACCTCGTGCAGGGAGCCCTCCGGCCGGTCGAGGTAGGTGCGCCAGCAGCGCTCCATCATCGAGGCGGTGTTCTGGTGGCCCACGGAGAACTCCCGATAGGACGCGCTGTCCATCCGGGGGTCGATCGCCGGGTTGATCAGCAGCTGGTGCCCGACCCGCGTACCGGAGCCCCGGAGGGTCAGGGCGACGACCGCGGCGAGGTTGGCCCCCGCGCTGTCACCCGCGACCACCAGCCGATCCCGGTCCGCGCCGAGCGCCGTGGCGTTCTCGTACATCCAGGTGGTCACGGCCTCAGCGTCGCGAGGGGCCGCGGGGTAGGGATGCTCCGGGGCGAGCCGGTAGCCCACGTTCGCCACCACGACACCCGCTTCGACGGCGAGGGAGCGCAGTGGGGGCTCCATGTAGTCGATGCCGCCCGACATCCAGCCGCCCCCGTGGAAGTACACCACCAGCGGCAGGGGGTCCCGGGTTCCGGGTGGTAGGCGCGGAAGGGCACCGGTCCCTGGGAGGAGGGGGCGGCTCCGTCCCGAGTGTGGAGGACCCGCTCGTCCGGAGCACAGAAGGAGGTCATGGCCTCCACCGCCGCTCGGAACTCCGCCAGGGAGAGGTCGTCGGGCGGCGGGGAGTCGTTGACGGGATCGAGAAAGAACTGTTTCACCTGGGGGTCGAGCGCCACCGATCCCTCTTTTCCTGTTTCGGGTGAAAGAATGGGACGCACGTCACCTGGGCGGACGCGGAAATCGCGTCAGAAGGTTGCCGCGCACGCGCAGCGTGGGTTTGTCCCAACTGTTTCCGCGTCCCGCCAGGACCCGGAATCCGGTGGGCCGCAGGGACAGTTCCACGGCGCGTGCCCGCTCCGCGATCGGAAGGCCCGAGATTCGTCGGCGCAGCTCCGGGTCGTCGAAGAGTTCCTCGGGCCGTACCGTCTCGACCCGACCGGCGGGTATATCGTTCGTGCCGTCGAGGTCCAGGTACGGGGCTCCGCGTGGACCGTAAACACGATCAGCGGCCACCCATTCCATTCCGAGTCCGTCGAGGAGTTCCGGAAGGTCGCCGAAACGCAGGGTGTGCACCACGGGATTGAGATAGGCGTCCGCGTCGAAGACGTCCTGTTCCTCGGGGTCCAGGGCGGCACCCGCCCACGCCCCCGGCATGCCGTAGGCGTCGAGGGACAGCGAGAGGCCGAGGGCGCGCACCACCCTCAGTCCCAAGGCGGCCCCTTCGTCGGCGGGGAGAGGAGCTGGACGAGCTCGCGGTCCCGCATGCGCCGCGCCTCACCGACGTCGTTGTACAACCACAGGTGCAGCAGCCCGTCCTCGGCGAGGTGGCGGCACAGCCACTCCAGGCCCGCGCGGGGGTCGGGCAGGTGGTGGACGACACCGTAGCTGTAGACGAGGTCGAAGCGCTGGTCGAGCTCGGTGTGGGGCATGGCTCCGTCGACGATGTCGAGGTTGGTCACGCCGTGGTCGTCGGCCAGGCGGCGGGCGATGGCGCGCGAGGCCCCGGAGGGCTCCAGACCCACGAAGCGCACCTTCGGATGGGCCTTGGCGAGGCCGACGAGCGTGTGCCCCGTGCCGCAGCCGGCGTCGAGGACGCGCCATCCGTCCCGGAGTCCGCCCTCGACCACGAGGGGAGCTCGTCCGCGACGACACTGATCAGGGGCCGGTCCGCCCCCGGTGAGGGGAAGGGGAAGTCTTCGTAAAGGCGCTGCGTCGCACTCGTCACCACAAAGTTCTCCTGGAATAGACGGCAACAAACACCCGCACGTCCTGTGTGGGGACGGCGGGGACGAACTCATTGCGCAGCTCCGTGGGCCTTCCCGGTGGCCTGGAGTGGGAAACTCGTTGAGTGTCCTTTGTTGAAATCACCCGAGGGCGCGGTGCCCCCGAAGAGTCATTCACGAGCCTCGCGAGGGAAGGGGTGTACGCGAACGACTTTCGTCGAAAGTGAACTCCCACTGTGCGCGGTGTGACACTCGGTGAGTGGTCTTCAGTTAAACCAACTACTCAGCGCGTGTCAAGGTGCTCACGGAAAGTGCCAGTTGAAGGCGTCAATGGAGTCATGATTTGCGGATCCACGGAAGTGATCAAGGGGTCGGGGTCGAGAATGTGCGCTTCTTGCAGGGGAAATATGACGCGGGTTCCTGTTCATTTCGGGGGCCCGTGTTGCTGGGGGTGAGAATGATGGGGGAATGTGTGCGAGTTCGGTTCTGATTCGTGAGCGGGAATTGGGGTGAATATCGATCAGTGAGAAGAGTGGTGATGGTGTGACGGAGCCGCGTCCGGTGCCGTCAGAACCGAGCGGTGGGCGCGGGACGTGGAACCACGGGGAGCACATACCTCTCATACGCCCCTACGAGGCGATGTCCCCTAGGGTTGGGACGAACGGCCTCCGGCTGGGAGCGATCGCCGTCCCGAGACGGTCGGAGACCGCCCGGCCCCACGGCGCGACCCCCTGCTTGTAGAGGTAGATGCCCCATGTCCGACGCACCCTCCCCGTCCACCTCCGACGGCTTCGGCAGCCCTTCCCCCATCGACACCACCCGGACCCACTCGGCCCGGATCTGGAACTACTGGATGGGAGGCAAGGACCACTACCCGATCGACCGTGTCGCGGGCGACCAGGTGGCCGAGTCCTTCCCGGAGATCGTGGACCTGGCCCGCACCAGCCGGGAGTTCCTCAACCGCGTGGTCACCCACCTGACGGAGGAGGCGGGGATCCGCCAGTTCCTCGACATCGGTACCGGGATGCCCACCGCCAACAACACCCACGAGGTCGCCCAGGGGATCGCCCCCGAGTGCCGCGTCGTGTACGTGGACAACGACCCCCTCGTGCTCGCGCACGCGCGCGCCCTCCTCGTGGGCACCCCCGAGGGCGCCACCGACTACGTCGACGCCGACCTGCGCGACCCGGAGGCGATCCTGGAACGGGCCGCCGCCACCCTCGACTTCGACCGGCCCGTCGCGCTCATGCTGATGGGCGTGCTCGGCCACATCCCGGACGAGGACCTCCAGCCGATCGTCCGGACACTGGTGGACGCGCTGCCCTCCGGCAGCTACCTGGCCAGCTACGACGGCACCAACACCAGCGAGGCCTACAACCAGGCCATCGAGGAGGGCAACAAGCACGGGGACGACCCCTACCTCCTGCGCAGCCCGGAGGAGCTCGCCGCCCGGTTCGAGGGGCTGGACCTGCTGGAGCCCGGTGTGGTCCCGTGCCCCCGCTGGCGTCCGCTGGAGGGAGAACTCAGCGCGCGCCGCGGCCTGGACCAGTACGGCGGAGTGGCCCGCAAGCCCTGAGGGGCCGCGTGGGTCCCCGAGTCCGGCGCCCCCGGGGCCGCCCTCCTCGGGGCGGCCCCGGGCCGGGGTCAGCGGTCCAGGTGCCGCCAGCGGACCGGGTCGTGCTGGTCGCGGGAGCCCGCCCTCCGGGGCAGGTCCCCGCGGTCGGCGCACTCCAGGACCAGCATCTCCTCGTCCCCGGGGTCGAACGCGTACTCCACCCGCTCCACCCGCGAGGGCACCCCGCAGTCGGCCAGGAACTCCCGTGTCCGGTCCAGCCACGGGTAACGCGTGAAGTCGGTGTGCTGGAACAGCGGATACAGCCGCACCTCCCGGCGGGACAGCCGCACCAGTTCCAGCAGCGCCTCCCGGTGGAACTCCTCGTCCAGCTGTCGTCCGTAGGAGAACAGCAGGTGCGAGCTGAGCACGAGGTCGAAGGAACGGTCGGGGAAGGGCAGGTCGGGCAGGGAGCCCTCGACGTAGCGCTCGGGGCGCGCGGTGAGGTCCGCGCCGAACCGGCGGGCCGACTCCGACCGCAGCCGCGTGAACTGCCCGGGATCCTCGAACCACGCCCACACGAAGTCCGACGCGCGTTCGACGAGGTTCGCGTGTTTGTGTTCGTTCTCCGACAGGGCCAGCTCGGCCAGTTTCCCCGGTCGACGCCGTACTCGGGGTCCACCGCCGTGACGTCGAAGCCCCGGGCCCCGGCCTCGGCCGTGAAGCTCGCGGCGCCGCCCGGACAGTCGAGGATCCGCGACGTCAGATCGTGGTCCGAGAGCGCGAACATGGAACGGTACTCGGCGAAGCTCCGCGCGCTGACGAACACCGCTCAGCCCCGCCCGACGAAGGGCATCGACGTGGGCAGGACCGTCAGGTACTGCACGTTGGTCCCCGGGGGCATCGACGCCATGAGGAGCACCGCCTCCACGAAGCGCTCCAGGGGGATCGTCCGCTCCACCGCCGTACTACCGTCGGCCTGCCTGGCGGGGGCTGGGCGCCTCCGTCCGCTGGCTCCACGTTGCCCACGTCGATCTGCCCGCAGGCGATGTCGTACTCGCGCCCGTCCAGGGACAGCGACTTGGTCAGACCGAGGACCGCGTGCTTGGCCGTGGTGTAGGCGACGGCGTTGGGCCGGGGCGCGTGCGCGGATGGAGCCCCGTTGTTGATGATCCGCCCGCCTCGCGGCGACTGCTCCCGCATCACGCGGAACGCCTCCTGGGCACACAGGAACGTGCCGGTCACAGTGGTGTCCATGATCCGGGTCCAGTCCTCGAACCGGACGTCCGCCACCGGCACCCGGGGGACGGCCGCGCCCGCGTTGTTGAACAGCAGGTCCACCCGGCCGAACCGCTCCCGCACGGCGGCGAACAGCGCGGTCACCTCCTGCGGTCGCCCGATGTCGGTGGGCACGGCCAGCATGCGGTGCCCGTCCTCCCCGGCCTGGGAGACCGTCTCCTTCAACGCCTCCTCGCGGCGACCCGCGATCGCCACGGACCAGCCGTCCGAGAGCAGGGCGAGGGCCGCCGCGCGGCCCAGCCCGCTGCCGCCGCCGGTGACCACGGCGACCCCGCGCTCCGTCCTCCCCCGCTCACCGGGCACCCGTGCTCATCCAGGCGCGCAGCACGCGACGGCTGCCCGGGCCGGGCACGTCCACGTAGGGCGACCGCCCGTGCAGGACCCGCGAGTTGCGGATGACCAGGAGGTCACCGGCGTCGAGCAGGAGCTGGAAGGCGATCTCCGGCCGGTACAGGACCTCGTCGAGGACGTCCAGCGCCTCCCACTGGCGGTCACTCAGCGGCGGCCCGCCCCGTTCCGGCGAGCTGCGCACCGTGCGGGTCTGGTAGTAGCAGCCCGCGCTTCCGTCCTCCTGGGTGAACAGGATGGGGGAGACGATCACCTGCTGTCCTGCCCGGCCGGTGCGGTCGAAGGTCCAGTCCTCCTCCAGCGTGGCGAGCACGTCCGGGCGCTCCTGGCCGATGATGCTCCGCACGTGGCGGGCGCTGGCGAGCTTCGTGTACCCGCCGCCCCGGACAGCGGGCTGGAGACACAACAGCACCAGGAGGTCACAGGTGTCGCAGTGGAACCCGAGCTCGGTGTTCCCGTCACCGTCCTGGTCCCGCAGCACCCGCCACAGGGCGCCCTCGGCGTTCTGCGGGATGATCTCACCGAAGTCCCGCAGCACGAAGGAGAGGGCACCGATGATGTCGTCCTCGTCCGCCGACGGGTCGATCAGGTTCGGCACGTGGGTGAAACCCACCGAGCGGACGCTCTCCGCGCTGAACGAGCGCAGCCGCTCGCGCAGCGGGGAGGCCGCCTCCCACCGCTCCGCCCGGGCGTCCCGCCACAGCAGGTCACGCTCCTCGTCGGTGATCGGCATCGACCACAGGTCGCGACGGGTGTCCAGGGTGGTGCTTCCCCAACCGATCTCGGTCGTGGTGTTCTCGGTCATCTGGTGGTCCGTTCCCTTCGTCGTGGGATTCACTGGGGCGGTGCGGGGAGGAAGCCGACCTCCGTGGCCCAGGCCATGGCCGCCGCCCACCACGCGCGGGTCGGCGGCGCGAAGCGCACGCCGACGCGGTCGAGCGCGGACGTCGTGTGTGAGCTGTCGACCACCACGTTGCGCGATCCCAGCCCGGACCAGGCGGAGGCCAGCCGCGCGGCGGTCGGATGCCTCCGCTCCACCCGGGACAGCGCCGCGCCGAACGCGTGGTCGTCGGTGAGGTCGACGGGGTGACCGAGGGAGACCAGCCAGGCCACCAGTTCGTCGTGCGGCACCGTGTACGGGGACTCCACGTGGTACACGCCCGGTGCCGCGTGCGCGTGGGTCACCATCGCCGCGATCCCCGCCGCCACCGTGTCCACGTGGGAGAAGGCGAACGACTCCGAGGGGCGGCTCGGCGCGGCCCCGGCCAGCACGTAGCCGCGCACGAGCTGGTAGATCCGGTTGTCCTCCACGTTGCGCTGGAAGACCCCCGTCCTGCTGTGCGCCGCGACGTGGCCGCTGCGGTGGACGTAGCACTGGCGCCCCGAGGCGGCCCAGGCGCCGACCTCCTCCTCCGCCGCGAACTTCGTCCGCTCGTAGGGGGTGCGGAAGCGCTGACCGATCCGCAGATCGGCCTCGCTGAACCGGCGCGGGACCCCGTCGACGCCCCCCGCGACCGCGAGCGTCGACAGGTGGTGCAGGCGGGCGCCGGGCACCTCCGCGTCGATCCACCCGAGCAGGCGGCGGACCCCCGCGACGTTGGTGCGTTCCAGGTCGGCGGGGAGCGACCAACCGGACGTCCGCCGCCGCGTGCACCACCGCCTGGGTGTCCCGGACCCGTTCCAGGCCCGCCGGTGTCAGCCCCAGACCGTCGCGGTCGATGTCTCCGGCGACCACGTCGAACCCGCCGACCCGAGGGTCCGGGCCGTCGGTCGCCGAGACCAGCCGTCGGGCCGCGTGGGCGTCGTCGTCCCCCTCACCAGGCACGTCACCCGGGCGTCGCGTTCCAGCAGCGCGGTCAGCAGGTGTCGGCCGAGGTAACCGGTGGCACCGGTGAGCAGGACACGGACCGGCTCCCGCACGTTCAGGCTGGCGGTCCGGGGCGCCGGAGCGCCGGTGAGCAGCAGCTGACCCGAGGTGGAGACGGCGCTCCTGACCGGCGGAGGGGGAGCGCTCCCGACCTCGGCGGCGACCGCACCGGCGAAGGCGGAGACGACGGCGTCGGCGTCCTCGTGGGACGGCCACGGCCGGGCGTGCACGAGGTCGGCCACCAGCCTGCCCTCGACGATGCGGGTGGTGAGCCTCAGGGGTGGTGCGGGTCCGCGCTCGGACAGCGCGCCGCCCCGCCCGTCTCCGGGGCGACGGACCAGGCCAGGGACGGCTCGTCCGGCAGCTCGAAGGTGCCCAGGAAGTTGAATCCGGCCTCGGGACGCGGCAGGTCGGCGTCCATCGGCAGCTGAGGGGCCTCCCGAACCAGGCGCTCGACCCGCGCGGTGGTCTCGGCGGAGGCGGAGCGGACCACGGTCCGCACGTCCACGCCGCCTCCGGAGTCGGTGGCGGACTCCGTGTCGGTGCCGGGAGCCGCCACGGTGACGTGCTTGACCGCCGTGAACCAGCCGACGGTGTCCATGTACGCGTCGCCCCGGCTCGTCGTGTCGCGGCCATGGGTCTCCACCTCGACGGTGATCCGGGGCCGACCGTTCCAGCGCAGGACCGCCTCGGTGAAGGCCGACAGGAGGAAGGCCTCCAGCCGCTGGGAACGACCGTGACGGCGGACCAGCCGGGCGGTGGAGTCCTCGTCCAGGGCCCAGGTCAGGGCGGCCGGTTCCAGGGCGGGGCCGGTCGGCGTCCACGTGGGGGGCGGTGTCGGGCGTTCCGGTGCGGGCGGTGCGGCGGTCGCCGCCCACCGGTAGAAGTCGGCGGTCACGGGCATGGGGCCCGGGCTCCCCGTGAGCGCGGCCCGGTAGGCGTGGGCGAGGTCGTCGAAGAGGACGCGCCAGGAGAGGCCGTCGATGGCCAGGTGGTGCACGATCACCGCGAGCCGGTCGTCGGTCCCGGCCCCGCCGGAGAACAGGTGGACGCGGACCAGGCGGCCGGACTCCGGGTCCAGCGACCGGTGCAGCTCCGAGCAGGTGGCCTCGACCGTCTCCGACACCGCCCCGGGGTCGTCGGGCAGCCGGGAGAAGGTCACGGCGCCCACCTCTCCGGAGGGGCGCGGGGCTCCCGGCCCGCCCGCCGCCACGGGCTGGCGCAGGGCGGTGTGGCGGTGCAGCACCCCCACGACGGCGGACGAGAGGGCGACCGGGTCCACCGGCACCCCGCACCGCAGGATCGCCGACTGGTTCCAGTGCCGGGGTCGCGCACCCGCTGCCGGAAGAGCCAGCGCTGGGCCGGTGCGAGCCTCCCGGTCCCGGCCGCGTCCGCGTCCCCGCTGAGGAGCGGGCCGGTGGTCTCCTCCGTCCACGGAGCGGCGGCCGCCGCCAGGAGTACGGGGGTGGGGTTCAGGTAGAAGTCCTCGAACGTGATCCGGTACCCGGACCGGCGCAGCGCCGTGACCGTGCGCATGGCCAGGATCGAGTCGCCGCCCAGCTCCAGCACGTCGGCGTGCGGGGCGACCAGGGGCAGGCCGAGAGCGCCCGCCCACAGGTCCGCGATGGTCGTCACGAGCGGGTCCGGGGCCCGGCCGTCGCCCCTGTCCGGGGAGCGGCACCGTCACCGCCGGGGTGCCTCCCGTCGTGTTCCAGGACCCGGTCCACCAGGGCGGAGAGGGCCTCTCGGTCGAGCTTGCCATTCGGTCCGGTCGGGAACTCCGGCACCACGACCACCGGTTGGGGCACCGCGTACGCGGGCAGCCGGTCCAGCAGGTGGGAGCGCAGGGAGGCCGCGAGGGCGGCCCCGTCACCGGGGTCGCCACCCGCCGGTCGCACCGCCGCCAGGATCTGGGCGCCCGCCGGGTTGTGGCGCACGACGACCGAGGAGCGCGCCACTCCGGGGAAGTCGTCCATCACGCGTTCCACGTCGTCCGGATCGACCCGGTAGCCCCGGATCTTGACCTGTCGGTCGGTCCGTCCCGCGAAGACCAGGGCACCGTCCGGTCGGCGGCGGCACCGGTCGCCGGTCCGGTACCTCGGACCGTCGTCGTGCGGGACGAAGCGGCGGGCGGTCTCCTCGGGGCGCCCGAAGTACCCGGCCGCCACGCCGGGGCCACCGATCAGCAGTTCGCCGTCCGCGCCGTCCGGCACCGGACCCCCTCCGCGTCGGTCAGGTGGAGGGTGTTCCGGCCGATCGCCGTGCCGATGGGCACCGTGGCCTCGTCCTCGGGCAGGTCGGCGGGGGAGGAGGCGACGAAGCAGCTCGCGCCGATGGTGGCCTCGGTCGGGCCGTAGTGGTTGACCACCCGACCGGCGACACCGGAGTCGAGGAGCGTAGTGGCCAGGGGACGGGGCAGCGCCTCGCCTCCCAGCAGCAGGGTGTGCAGCCTCGGAGCCCGCGGCGGCCGCCCCTCCAACAGGGCGGTCAGGTGGGAGGGGGTCGTCTTCAGTACCGACACCCCCGCCTCGGCCAGGCAGGACCAGAAGGCCTCCGGGTCGCGGGTCCGCTCGTCGGGCACCACGTGGACCGACCCGCCCGTCGCGAGCGCGAGCAGCCAGGAGGTGTGGCCCAGGTCGGCGGCGAGCGTGGTGACGTGCGCGACGCAGGGCGCGTCGGCGCGGGTGAGGCCGAGGCGATCGCGGAGGGAGAGGGCGTAGTGCACGGTGTTGGCGTGGGTGACCGTGACCGCCTTGGGTTCGCCGCTGGACCCCGAGGTGAAGGAGAGGTAGGCGGGGTCCGAGGCGCGCACCCGTGGCGGGAACGCTCCGGACGGGACGGGGTCACCGGCCCACGCGGTCGGGTCCACCACCTCGGTGTGTCGGTCCCCGGGCGCGGTGTGACCGGCGTCGGAGCTCAGCACGTGGCGCACGTCGACCGCCTCCAGGCGCCTGCGTACGTCGGGGCCGCTCCACGCGGGGTCGACGACCACGGCGGCCGCCCCCGAGCGCAGCACCCCGTACATCAGGGCGCACACCCGGATGTCGCGCGGACCCAGCACCGCGACCCGGTCACCCCGTCCGACGCCGCGTGCGCCGAGCCGGGCCGCCACCCGGTCGGCGGCGGCGAGCAACCCGGCGTGGTCCAGGGAGCGGGCCCCGTCGGAGAGCGCGGGGCGGTCCGGGTGGGAGCGCGCGCCGCGCGCCAACAGGTCGGAGAGCGAGAGTTCCGGGATCGTCGTACCTGTCAAGGGGATGGGTCTCCAGTTCAGGCGGTGTCTGCTTGGGACGGCCCGGCACCTGTCCCCCGGGGCCGGAGGACAGGACCCGTTTCACCCGGCCGGTGCGGTGTCCGGGGTGCCCGCCACGAACGCCTCGGTCTCCTCATCGAGGGAGAGGCGCCCGGACACGGCCCAGGCGACGGTCCGGTGCAGGCCGTCCAGGTGGATGAGCCCGGTCCGTACCCTCAGGTCCGCGTAGTCGGAGTGGGGCACCGGGACGGTGCTCAGGTAGACGGGGGTCAGGGGTGCCTCCTGGAACAGGTCCAGCTTCCGTGAGCAGACCGGGTTGGCCTCGGCCATCTCCGCGCCGCCCGAGCGCACCAGGTCCGCCGCCTCGCCCACCGTCCGGCCCGACCGGGGGACGAGCTCACGCCCGCCGCCCTCGCTGAGGTGCCAGGGCAGGACGACGCCGAGGACCTCGTCCCTGGACAGCAGGACACGGTGCCAGACGCCGAGGAGGTCGTCGGCCATGTGCAGGACGTCCTCCCCGTCCTGGTTGGTGTTGGACTCGTGGGGGCGGTCGACAGGGTGATCGGCCCAGTAGACCTCCAGGACCCGTGAGAACGGCACCGTGCCGATCAGTTTCATGTGATGGAGCCTCGTCCCGTCGTCGTGTACTCGGTGAAGTGCCGCTCCGCGAACAGCTCCGGCCAGCGTCCGCCGCCGAGGTCGAGCTCGCGTGCCCGGGAGAGCATATGCCGCCAGTACGGCTTCACCGGGTGCCACCGGGCGCTGGTCTGACAGTAGGAGGCGTCCACGAAGTAGCGGGGGCCCGGGTCGTCCACCCCTTCGGGCGCGGGCCTGCGCGCGTGGAACAGGGCGGAGTTCATCAGGACGGTCGAGCCCGGGGGAGCCGGTCGATGACGGCCTCGCCGGGGAGTTCCTTGGTGCCCAGGTGCGCGCGGGCCTGCTTGGCGGCGTGCTCCAGGTGGGATCCGGGCAGGACCGCGAGGTGTCCGACGCTCGGATCGAGGCCGCCGAGGTAGTGCAGCGCGTGGACCATGAGGAGGCTCGGGTCCTCACGGTCGTTCGGCTCGTGGTCGTGGTGCCAGGCCTTGCCGCCGGTCGCCTCGCCGTGTCGGTCGCTGTGCAGGTGGTGGAAGACGAAGGAGGGCCCCATGAGGTCGGAGATCATCGCCAACAGGGGCTCGTGGGTGAGGAGTTCGCCGTGCGCGGGCAGCTCCAGCTCCAGGACCGGGGGCGTGCCGTGTGCCTCCGGCTCGAGGCAGGCGGCGATGGAGCGCTCACGCAGCCCCTCGTCCACCCAGCGGTCCACCTCGGACAGGAGGCGGCCGACGAGGGGTGCGGGCAGGAAACCGGGGAGGACCAGGTAGCCGGACTCCGTGAACTGTCTCCGCCGCTCGGTGGCGTCGTCGATTTCCGGGGGAATCGTGTGCGTCAAGTCTTCGCCCCTTGCTCGTGCTCGGGTGTCGGTCGTTCTCCGGGGCGTGACGGATTCCCTCCCGGGGGAATCCGTCGGGGAAAAGGCGGGGGACCCGGGTGCGGAGGGCCGTGCGCTGGACAGGAGGTGTGGGGCCATTGGTGTGGCTGTCCGTGGCCCCGTGTGGTGGAGGTGCCCGGAGGGTCGACAGTATTAGTTTCACTTTGTCCGGATCGTTGTCAAGGGAATCGGAAGAACACGATGCTGGCCTGGAACTACGCTCGGGGCGGTCTGGGATCGGTGAATGCATGGCAAGTGCGGAGTATGAATTCGACGGAGGCGGGGTAAGGGAGGGTGCGGTGGCCATGTGCCCGGTGGGGGTCGTGTTCTGCCAGCTCAGGGCGCATGTGATGCCCGAGTTCCCTTCGTGCACCCGAAACCGGGGTGCGTCGTCGAACCCGTGGGACCCGGGGTGTTTGAGGGGCGGGTTCCGCTTTTCGCAGGTCAATTCGGGCATTTGGGGCGTACGATGAATGCGGTCACAGATATGGGACGCGGTCTCTCCGTGGCGTGCCGAAGATCGTTACTCCGTTTCTGCGCGTGGCCGATTCCGGACGCCTGAATGGTCCCGGCGGGTGCTGCCCCCGAGCGTTCCCGCGTGATATCGAGAACGCTCCGCTTTATCCGAGTGCTCCGAGAGAACGGGTCTGGTCCCGTGGTCACCGGTCTCAGTCGACGGGCAGCGGTGAACTGGGCTTGGTGACGCTGATGGCGAAGGTCGTCTCGATCGAGGAGACGGCCGGGATGGCGCGCAGCTTGGCGCGCATCAGCTCCTCGTAGGCGGGGAAGGAACGGGCCGCCACCTTGAGCAGGTAGTCGTGGTCTCCCGCCAGGAGGAAGGCCTCGGTGACCTCCGGGATCCTCCGGATGGCCTCCTCCACCCGCTCCACCACGCCCGTGCCGTGGGAGTCCAGGCGCAGCCGCACGAACGCCGTGATGTCCAGCCCCACCGACGCCGGGTCGACCACCGCCGTGTATCCGGCGACCACGCCGGACTCCTCCAGCCTGCGCACCCTGCGCAGGCAGGGGAGGGGGACAACCCCACCCGGTCGGCCAGCTCCTGGTTGCTGATCCGCCCGTCCACCTGGAGTTCGTGCAGGATGCGCAGATCGATCTCGTCCAAGCGATGCATGAGGCAGATTCTGCCAAAACGACGCCTATTCGGGCAATAATGCGCAATCGGTGGTCCCGTCGATCGCCGTACCTTCACTCCCATGAACAGACCTACCGGTGCGACCCCCTCGCTCACCGTCGGCCTGGCCGCGATGGCCGCGACCGTGGTGCTGTGGGCGGGGTTCGCCCTGAGCATCCGTGGGATCGGCGCCTCCGACCTGACCGCCCTGGACGCCGCCCTCCTCCGGTTCCTCACCCCGCTGGTGGTGCTGGCGCCGTGGATCCCCCGGGCCGTGCGGCGCGTGCGGCACGAACGCCCCGGTGTCCTGCTGGCGCTCTGCGCCGGCGCCGGACTCCCGTACTTCCTCCTCGCCGCCTGGGGCGGCT
The DNA here is from genome assembly GCA_018388625.1 of Nocardiopsis eucommiae. GTDB lineage: Bacteria > Actinomycetota > Actinomycetes > Streptosporangiales > Streptosporangiaceae > Nocardiopsis > Nocardiopsis eucommiae. Next base: position 2,692,187 of record CP074402.1, read on the forward strand.
CCCTCACCAGCGCCGCCCTCGTGGGGATCGTGATCCCCGGGACCGTGCCCCTGTTCGTCACCGTGCTCGCGTTCGCGCTCTGGCGCACCCGGGCCCGGCCCGCGCAGCTCGGCGCGCTCGTGCTCATCGTCCTGGGCGCGGCGGTGTCCGTGACAGCCGCCGTCACACCGGACCAGGCCGCCGGGGTCGTGATCCTGCTCTGCGCCGGACTGGTGTGGTCGGTGTACACGCTCGCGCTCCGGGAGACCACGCTCGACCCGGTCAGCGCCGCGCTCGTGCTCTGCGCCCCCTCCGCCCTGCTGGCCGGGGTGCCCGTGCTGCTGGGCCTGGCCCCCTCCGCGCTGGTCGGGGGCGCAGCGCCCGGAGACGTCCTGGTCTACGTCGCCGTCCAGGGCGTCGGCGTGGGTGTGCTCGCCGCCCTGTGCTACGCGACCGCCATCCGCGGCCTCGGCGGCCCGGTCGCCGCCACGCTGGGAGCGCTCAGCCCGGTCGTCACCCTGGTCGTGGCGGTCCCGCTGTTCGGCGAACCGGTCACCCCCGCGACGACGGTCACGCTGTTGCTGGTCCTCACCGGCGTGGTCGCCTTCAACCTCCTCGGCGTCCGGCGGCCCCGGCCCGCCGAGCCCAGCCCTGCCGAGCCGGGCCCCGCTGTTCCTCGCCCTGCCGAGCCGACTCCCACCGAAGCCGGGAACCGCCGTCCCGAACTGGAGACCTCATGCTGATGCCGACCATGCTCCCGCCGCGCACCGATCCCCTCTGGCGGCTCACCGCGGCCTGTGACACCGACCCGCGCCCCGAGCGGCTCGACCTCCTCGTCGGCATCTACCGCGACGACACCGGCTCCTCCCCGGTCCTCGGCGCCGTGGCCGAGGCCGAACGGAACCTCGCCGCGCGCTCAGAATCCAAGGAGTACCTGGGCCCCGCCGGGAACCGTGACTTCACAGACGCGCTCACCCGCATGCTGTTCCCCTCGGACGACGTCCGCTCCCGCACCCTGGCGGTGCAGTCGGTCGCGGGGACCGGGGCGCTGCGGCTCCTGTCCGAGCTCCTCGCCGCCACCGGTCCCGACCGGACCGTGCACCTGGGCACGCCCGCCTACCTCAACCACCGCACCATCCTCACCACCGCCGGGCTGCGCGTGCGCGAGTACCCGATGCTGCTCCCGGACGGGCGCCCGGACCCGGACGCCGCCCTCGCGGCCGTCGCCACGGCCGCACCCGGCGACGTGCTCCTGCTCCAGGGGTGCTGCCACAACCCCACCGGCGCCGCGATGCCCACCCGGGACTGGGACGCGCTCGCCCACGCGATGGCCGAGCGAGGTGTGGTGCCCTTTGTCGACCACGCCTACTTCGGTCTGGGAGACGGGCTCGACGCGGACCTGGAGGGCATGCGCCGCATGCTGGAGGTCCTGCCCGAGGCGGTGGTCGCGGTCAGCGCCTCCAAGGCGTGGGGTCTGTACAACGAACGCACCGGATGCGCGATCGTGGTCTCCGACGACCCCGCCCGCCGCGCCCTCGCCTACGGCGTCCTGGAGACCACCGCCCGCGCCGGGTACTCGCAGCCGCCGGACCACGGAGCCCGGATCGTCCACGAGATCCTCACCCGGGACGAACTGCGCACGCGCTGGACGGACGAACTCGACTCCATGCGCCGACGCCTGGGGCTCCTCCGCGACGGGCTCACCGACGCCCTGGACCTGCGGGCCCCCGCCCCGGAGTTCGCGGCGCTTCGGGAGCAGAGGGGCATGTTCCTGCGTCTGCCCCTCACCGCGGACCAGATGGGGCGGCTCCGCGACGAGCACGCGATCCACGGCCTGCCCTCGGGACGGATCAACCTGGCCGGGGTCCCCGTCCACCTCCTCGACCGCGTCGCCGACGCGATCGCCCGGGTCCACGGCGGGACCGCGTCGGCTCGGCCGGATCGCCTGGCGGCCCGGGGGTGAGAGCGGGGTGTCAGGAGGTGGACCCGGCTTCCCCGGAACCGTCGTGCGCGGGCTCCGCCTCCGCCACGGAGGGCTCGGGGAGGCCGCCCGGTTGCGCAGCAGCGCCGCGAGGACCGCCGCGATCGGGGTGGCCAGGAACAGGCCCGCGATCCCGCCGAGGATGCCGCCGACCGTGACCACGATCAGGACCACGGCGGAGGGCAGCTCCAACGCGCGGCCGTAGATGCGCGGCGCGAACACGTTGCTCTCCAACTGCTGCACGAGGATCACCGCGCCGAGCACGATCAGCGCCACCACCCAGTTCTCCGTCACCAGGGCCACGAGGACCGCCAGCAGCCCGCTCAGGAACGCGCCGATGATCGGCAGGAACGCACCCACGAAGGTGAGCACGATCAGCGGGATGGCCAGGCTCGTGTCGATGAGCAGGAGCAGCGCGATACCGATGCCGATCGCGTCGATCACGCCCACCAGCGCCACCCCGCGCACGTAGTTGCCCATCACGTCGTAGGAGACCCGGGCCGAGTGGCGCAGGACCGGGCGGGACCTGACCGGCAGCAGGCTGGCGATCCAGTCCATCAGCTTGTCACCCGAGTGCACGAAGTAGATGGTCAGGACGATGACCAGCACGATCCCCAGAACGACCCGCGTCACGGCGGTGGTCGCCGTCCACGCGCCGCTCAGGACCTGGTTGCTGTTCTCGGTGATCAGCGACTGGACCTGCACCCAGGCGTTGTCGATCGCCTCCGTGAGCAGCGCCGGGTCCAGGCCGAAGGGCAGGGCCATGTTCTGGAGTTGGACGACGGCGCTGTTGACGCTGGCCACGAGGTCGTCGAAGCTCGCGATGGCGGGGGTCACGATCAGGGTGACCACACCGCTGTAGACCGCGACCGCGATCAGCATGGTGATCGTCGTGGACGCCCCCGGCCGAACCCCCGCCGTCTGACCGGGTTGGGGCGGCGCAGCCAGTTCGCCAGGGGCATCAGCAGCGCCGTGAGGAACACCGCGATGATCAGCGGGAGCGTGACCACGGACAGGCGGGTGAGGGCGTAGATCAGCAGACCCGCCACCACACCGATCACCAGGACGCGCCAGGAGGCGTCGGCGGCCACCCGCAGGAGGTCGCCGGCGCGCCTGCCGTCGTCGGGGTCCTGGGGGCCGGAATCCGCGTCCTCGGCCTCGAACCGCTCCCGTTCCCGCTCGATACGGGCCCTGCGAGTGGCGTTCCACTTGTTCACGAGGGCCCCGACGCCCGGCCACTGGGCTTGCACATGCGCTCCGTTCTCCGGTCGGCGCGGACCGTCGTCACGCGCCACGAACCGCGTCGACCAGCCCTCCGGAACCAGCCATGAGTGCGATGTGACGCGGGGTGACACCGAGTCTGGCCTCCGCACGCGTCACGGGCGGGGAGGCGCGTACCGGATCACCGGATGGGCGTGTCGCCCGGAGTGCCCCACTCACCCGCACCGGGAGTACGTGGGGACGTCGGCCGCCGCCGTTCAGCTCAGGGACACCCCCGGCCGGGTCCGGAACGGCCGCCTGCCACTCCGGACCGGGCCCGTGACGGTGGGTTCCGGGTCACTCGGAGGGTTCGGGCAGCTCCGGGCACTCGATGATCGGGTTGACGCCGACGTAGTTCAGGGGGCCGACGAAGATGGTGACCGCGACACTGCCCAGGGAGGAACAGGACGCCTCCGAGGTGCTGAAGTAGCCGCGTTGCACGGCCGCCGTCACTCCGATGGCGAGCCAGACGAGGACGAGTACCGCGAGGGTCGAGCTGATGCGCACTGCTGCCTCCAAGGGGGTGGGGCCAACGGCTCCCTCACGGACCTACCCGCACCAGGTGCCCCTCCACCCCACCCGGGCCCCGATTCCGCGGGAAAACCCGTGGCGGCGCCGTCTCCCGCTCAGTAGGCTTCGCGTCCATGACAGACACATCCCCCACCACCACGCGCCTGGTGGAGATCACCGACGACAACTTCGACGCCGCCACGGGGATCAAGGTGAGCGAGGCGCAGGAGCGGTTCGTCGCCCCGGTCCTGTACTCCCTGGCCCAGGCGTACACGAACCGCGACACCGCCTGGCCCCGACTGCTCATGGACGGAGACGAGGCGGTCGGCTTCGTCATGGCGAGCTTCGCCCCCGAGGACGAGGACCCCGACTGCCGTGCCGACCTCTGGCGCCTCAACGTCGGGGAGAAGCAGCAGGGCCAGGGGTACGGCCGCGTGGCGGTGGAGGGTGTGATCGACGAGGCACGGCGGCGTGGCTTCTCCCGGGTCACGGTCTCCTGGGTGCCGGGCGAGGGGAGCCCGGAGGGCTTCTACCTGCGTCTGGGCTTCCGTCCGACCGGACGGGTGGAGGACGGGGAGATCGTCGCCGCCATCGAGCTCGACTGACCCCGGCTCCGGAGCCCCGAGTGAGGCGGGATTTCCCCGGGGACAACAGAACCAGACACGGGTGTCGGCGCATCCGAAGAAGCATGGCCCGGACCGTGCCCGGGTGCGTTGACGCCCTCCTCCTTGTCTGATTTCGTTCAGATGCCCGAGTCCCCAAGCCCCCACATCCAGCGACCCCTGGTCCCACCTCCCTCCCGCCGGAGGCCGGACACGTCCGCGGTAGCCGAAGGAGTACGTGGATAGTGAGCCGCAAGACGGCGCCCACCGACGCCACCCCCAGGAGCGGGGACGATCCCGGCGCCTGCTCGGCACCCTCGCCGAACGCACCCGAGCCGGGTCCTCCGGACTGGTGCTCAGCCTCATGGCCACCGCGCTGGTGAGCACCGCCTTCGGAGTCGGCGCCCTGGGCCGGTCCGACGACATGTCCGACGGCGCCGCCTGGCTGTGGAACGCCGTCACCAAGGAAGCGGTCCACGTCAACGGCGGCAACGCCGAGATCGACCTGGTGGCCTCCCTGCCCGAGGCGGGTGACGGCCCCGTCGAGGTCGAGCAGAACGACGACCACCTCCTGCTCACCGACCCCCGGACCGGCAAGGTCACCTCCGTCGACCTCAACGACCTCGGGTTCTCCGGCAGACTCGAACTGGGCTCCGGAGACTACGGTGTGGTGCTCGGACGTGAGAGCGCCGTGGTCATCGACCGCGCGGGCGGCGAGATCAAGGCCGTCGACCCCGCCACCCTCCAGGCCACCGGACCCGCCCTCACCCTGGAGGGGCCGCTGGTCGGAGGCGCCTTCGACGACTCCGACACCCTGTGGGTGGGCGCGCCCACCCAGGGCCACGCTGTCGGGGTCCAGGTGTCCGAGGGCGAGGCGACCGTCACACAGACCGTCGCGGTCTCCTCCCCAGGCGCCGACATCGGCGTCACCGTCTTCGACGACGGTGCGCTCGCCGTCGACCGGGGCGGAGATCAGGTCGTGGCGATGCGCGAGGGTGACGACCCCGTGATGGTCACCATGCCCGCGCCGATGGCGGACTCCGCCATGCCCGCGCGCACGCGCGGCGAGATGGCCGCCGTCACCAAGACCGAGGACGACGAGATCGTCACCCTGCTGCACCCCTACGGCGCGGCCGAGACCACCCTCTTCCCGGTGGGCAGACCCGGCAGCGGCCTGGCCGTCCCGTTCGCCGGACGCGTCTACGTCCCCTTCGACGACGAGGGCGTCGTCCGCTCCTACGCCCCGAACGGGCGCGAACTGGACACCGTCACCCTGCCCGGCGCCGAGGGGGCGCTGGAACTCCAGGTCCGCGAGGGCAGCCTGTTCGTCAACGCCCCGGAGACCGGGGTGGCCGCCGTGGTGGACGACACCGGCCAGGCCACCCTGGTGGACACCGACGAGGCCCCGCCGGGCCCCGGGGAGGTCCGGGGCGACACTCCCGCCCCCGACCCAGTGGCGCCCGCGCCACCCGCTCCGCCCACCACCCCCGCGACCGAGGAGGGCACCGGTGGCCCCGGGGAGGCGGCCAGTCCCGAGGGCGGGGGCACACCGGAGAACGAGGCCACCAGTGAACCCTCTACCGGTCCGCCCGGTGCGCCCACCCCCGTCACGGCCGAGGCCGGGGACGCCAGTGTCGAACTGAGCTGGCCCGGGGCCTACTCGCCGGACGCCCCCGTGGAGTCCTACGACATCACCTGGGAGGGCGGCCAGACCACCGTCGAGGGCTCGGAGCTGCACACCGTCGTCACCGGCCTGGAGAACGGCACGGCCTACCGGTTCCGGGTGAGCGCCACCAACGCGCACGGCACCGGGCCAGCGGCACAGTCGCCGCAGGTCACGCCGGGCGGGGAGCCCCCGGGGTCGCCGGGGGACGTCTCCGCCGAGGTGACCGGCAACGAGACCGTGACCGTGTCCTGGACCGGCGCGGAGAACGCCGTGGACTACCTGGTGTCCGCGGCGGCCGAGGGCGGAGCCGCCGCCCCGAGCAACCGCACCACTGGGGAGACCTCGCTGGAGTTCGCCGGTCTGGAGCCGGGAGCCACCTACACGTTCACGGTCACCTCACGGGGCGAGGGCGGGGTCACGGGAGAGGCCGCCACCAGCCCGTCGGTGACCATGCCGGAGATCCAGGTGGGAACCCCGGGCGAGGTCGCGCACAGTGTCTCGGGCACCACGGTGACCGTCACCTGGACGGCGGCGGAGAACGCCGAGGGATACCGGATCACCCCGCACGGCGACGGTGTGGAGATCGGCTCGGAGACCTCGGTGGAGGGCGGGGCCACCTCGCACACCTTCACCCGAGCCGGTCAGCGGTGCTTCTCGTTCACGGTCGCCGCCCTCGGGTCGGGGACCACGGAGGGCGGCTCCGCCCGGAGCACCCCCGCGTGTCTGGCCCCGTTCCAGTGACCGACAGCGACCAGCCCAGGAAGGGACCGAAGCGATGACCGCGAGGACGAGTCCGCGGAGGTGGACGGTGTGGTCCGCCGCCTGCGCGCTGGGTGTGACCGGCCTGCTCCTCAGCGGAGCCACCGCCGCGCAGAGCCAGACCCCCAGGAGGCGTGCAGCGACGCCCACCCCAACGTCGGGGAGGCCCCTCGTTACACCCGGAACGTGGAGGGCGGTTGGCCGAAGACGATCCCGGGGAGCCCGGGGGGACAGGTCCACCTCTTCTACGAGCGCACGTTCGGATACAACTGCGCCGTGGTGGTCTCCAACGGCGGCGACACCTACCTGGACGTCGGTATCCGCACCGAGGGCGGCACTCCGCAGACGACGATCGTGCGGTCCGGACGGGCCACGCAACCGGTCCTGATCGAAGCGCAGGGGTGTGCGTCCAGGTCACGGCGGCCGCCGGAGAGCGCTCGATGATCTCGGAGTACGCGAACTGCGGCTCCTGACCGCCAGACGTCCCGGCCGGGCCCGGCACGAGTCGGCACGACGGCGTCGTGCGCTCGGCCCCGGCCGGAGGGGCGCCGACGGCGGGGCGCGCCGCCCTGACGGCGTGCCCGTGGCCCGCGAACGGACCACGGGTCCAGCGGGGCCCGCCGGACCAGACGGGCCCCACGTTCCCGGACCTCACTCCACCGGTTCGGACCAGGCCACCTGTACCTGCTCCGGCGGGCGCCCACGGTGGGCCAGCAGGGCGCGGCCCTGGGGCAGACGACGGGAGACCACCCCGTTGGCCAGGCGCCCCTCCATCCGGTCCCCGGAGAACAGCACCCCGGGGGTGGCCATGTCCGTGAGGGTTTGCGAGACCGCGTCGAACATGGACCTGGACGCGCCGCCGGTCCGTCTGGCCGTCACCAGGTGCAGTCCCAGGTCGGCCCCCTGGGTGAGCAGGTCGGCCAGCGGGGTCAGGGGTTGGTCCGTCCCGCCACCAAGTCGAGGTCGTCCACGAAGACGAATACCTCCAGCCCCTCCCACCAGCTGCGCTCACGGAGCTGCCTGGGTGTGACGTCCGGCCCCGGCAGACGCTTGCGTACCAGCCCGGCCAGCTCTCCGGCGACCCCCTCGGTCTGCTGCGGGCTGGTGCTGTAGGCCAGCAGGTAATCCTCGGGAACCAGCCCCAGGTGCGCGCGCCGGTAGTCGACCATCACCACGCCCACCTCACTGGCCGGGCGCGCGATCACCTGCCGGGCCAGGGCCCGGATCAGCGTGCTCTTGCCGGTCTGCGGGTCTCCGAAGACCATCAGGTGCGGGTCCTCGCGCGGACGGTACAGCGCCGGTCCCAGGTCGCTCTCGGCCATGCCCAGGACCAGGTCCGTCCCCACCCGCCCGGGCAGGAGCTCCTCCAAGGTGACCTTGGCAGGCAGTACCCGCACCCGGCGCACGGGGAGGTCGGGCCATCGGTCCGAGAGCCGGGCCACCGCGTCACGCACCCCGACCCCGAGATCCGCGTCGTCGGCGACCCCGTCCAGACGCGGTAGCGGCACCTGCACGAACGACTCGTCCGATCTCAGGCCCCGCCCAGGCAGGTCCTTGGGCAGGCGTTCGGCCACCTTGCGTCCCAGCTGGGAGTCGAAGGGGTCGGTCAGGCGCAGCTCGAAGCGCCCGCCGAACAGCGACTGCAACTTCGTACGGACCTGGTTGGACGCGGAACTGGTCAGCACCGTGTGCACGCCCAGGGAGGGCCCGCGCGAGACGATGTCGGTGAGGACGTCGTCCACGTCCGGGTAGGCCTCACGCAGCCCCGCCCAGCCGTCGATGAACAGGAACACGTCCCCGTGGGTACCGGCGGGGACGTTCCCCTCGGTCCGCGCCCGGCGCAGCGCGGCGGGCGAGTCCAACCGGCCCTGGCGGAAGACCCGCTCCCGCTGGTCCAGCTGGCCGCGCACCTCCGCGAGGATGCGCTGGGCGAGCTCCAGCTCGGAGCGGCCCGCCACACCGGCCACGTGCGGCAGCTCGGCGAACGGTCCGAGCGAGCCCCCGCCGAAGTCGATGGCGTACATCGCGACCCGGCCGGGCGGGTACCGCCAGGCCAGACTGGAGATCAGGGTTCTGATCAGGGTCGACTTCCCGGTCTGGGGGCCGCCCAGGACCACGATGTTGCTCTCCCCGCCGGTGAAGTCGAGGTCGGCGGAGCACTGGCGCTGCTCGCGGGGCAGGTCGGCCAGCCCGATGATCGCCCGGACCTCCTCGGGTGCGGGCTCGACCGGGGTCCCGTCCGGTCGCGTCCCGGTTTCGCCCAGGCGTTCCAGCAGCTGGTCGAGGGTGAGGACGTCGGGGAGCGGCGGGACCCACACTGGGCGGACGTGCTCTCGTCCGGAGCCCACGATCCGGTCCACCGCCACCTGGAGCGTGGTGGGTGCCTCCTCCACCGGAGCGTCCTCGTCTCTCGCCCCCGCTCGGCGGGCCGCACCAGCGACGCCAGCCCGTTGAACGAGATCAGCGGGAGGACCTGGGGCACCTCACGCGCGTCCTGCCGGGTGGGCGGCGCGTACGGCTGCGAGACCATGGCCGCCTTGAAGCGCTCGAACACCGTGGTGTCGACCTTCAGATAGCCGGAACCGGGCTCGGGCGGCAGGTGGTAGGCGTCTCCGACACCGATCGCCTCACGGCTCTCCGCTTCGGAGAAGGTCCGCAGCCCGATCCGGTAGGACAGGTGCGACTCCAGCCCCTTGATTCGGCCCGAGTCCAGCCGTTGCGTGGCCAGCAGCAGGTGGACGCCGATGGACCGGCCGATCCGGCCGATGGCCACGAACAGCTCCGCGAAGTCCGGGTGCGCGGTGAGTAGCTCGGAGAACTCGTCGATGATCACCAGGAGGTGGGGGAGCGGCTCCAGCTCGGGGCGGCGGGCACGCGCCGCCTCGTAGGCGTGCAGGTTGGGCAGGTTGCCCGCGTCCTTGAGTACCTGCTGGCGCCGGTTCAGCTCACCGAACATCGCCTCGCGGAAGCGCTCCACCAGACCGTCGTCGTCGGCGAGGTTGGTGATGAGCCCGGCGCTGTGCGGGAGCCGGTCGGTGTCGGCGAAGGTCGCGCCGCCCTTGAAGTCCACCAGCAGCAGGGCGAGCTGGTCCGGCGGGTGGTTGATCACCAGGGAGGCCACCAGGGTGCGGAGCATCTCCGACTTGCCCGAACCGGTGGCGCCCACCACCAGCCCGTGGGGGCCCATACCGCCGAACGCTGACTCCTTGAGGTCCAGCAGGACGGTGTTGGCCTCGGGGCCCACCCCGATCGGCACCCGCAGGAAGTCCCCGGTGCCCCGGGGGCGCCAGGCGCGCTCGGTGTCCAGCCGGGCGACGTCGTGCACTCCCAGGATCTCGGGCAGGCCCACCGTGGTGTGCATGGCGTCCGAGCTGTCGCTGGCCGCCAGCCGCAGCGGGGCCAGGCCGCGGGCCAGCGTGGTGAGCAGTTCCGTGCCGACCCGGTCGAACGTGCCCGCCAGGGGCGGGTCGTCCTCCGGTTCGGGGCCCTGACCGGGCCGCGCCGACCTCGGCTCGCGGTCCTCCCGCAGGGACCCGTCGGCCGACACGTACAGCCGGGTGTCCACGTGTCCGGGCTCCTCCCGGCGGTCACCGACCAGGAAGACCAGGTGGACGCCGATGTCGGCCAGCGAGGTGACCGGCGGCTCGGCGGCCAGACCGGACAGGGTCGCCTGGAACTCGCCGTCCACCAGCACCACCAGCCGCTGTGTGCCCGGTCCGGGAGGCGCTCCCCGGCGGCGCTGCATGTCGATGGTGCGCTGCTCGATCTCGGCCGTCAGCAGCTCGGTCATCTCCACGGTGCTGGCCGCCACCAGCCGCGCGGGCAGCGGACCGTCCCGGAACCCGTCGAACGCGTTGTGGGGCAGCCACTTGGTCCAGTCCCACTCGGCCGTCAGCCGCTGGTGCCGCACCACACCCAGCCGCACGTCCTCGGCGGCGGAGAAGGTCACCAGCTGGGCCGCCAGCGCCCGGGCCACCTCCCGGCCCGCCGCCCGGTCACCGACCACCGACACCACCCCGCACTCACGCAGGCGCAGGACGAGTGGCTGCTCGGACACGTCCGAGTACAGGTCGACGATCTGCTCGGCGATGCCCTGGCAGACCGGGTCGTAGACGATCAGCGGGTTGGTGCGGTCGATGTTCAGGTGGAGACGTCGGGCCAGCGGCCGCGACCCCTCGCCGATCCTCAGGTCGAGGAAGTCGGGATCCGCGGGCCGACGCTCCCAGCGCCGCGCGGTGAGCCGGGCGGTCTCCTCCAGCAGGTACGGCTCCGGATGCCGGAACAGCGACGCGGCGCGTTGCAGCCCCGCCACCTCCCGCACCGTCTCGCGCAGGTGGTCCAGGTAGTCCAGGTACCGTTCGCGCTGTTCCCGGATGCGCTTGCGCGGTCCGTTGCGCTGGGCGACGAACATGACGATGCCGACCGCGACGCTGGCCAGCATGATCATGGCCCCGGCCACCGCGAACAGCGGGCGGTTGCCCAGGGTGATGGTCATCATCAGCGAACCGGAGCCGGTGATGATCGGCATGATGATCATCGCGGAGGAACTGGCGGCCGGGGGTTCTCCGGCAGCTGTGGCGGGGTCGCGATCACCAGGGGTGCCCTGCCGGGGTCGGGGACCGCGGTGCGCGCGGGTCGATGAACCAGTGTCGTTGTCACTGGCGCCTCTCCTGTCGCGTGCGCCCGGATCGCCCGGTACGCACTCTTGCTACCTTGATGATCCCGCGACCCGGCCGTGCCGGACAAGCGGTGACCACGGGCCTGTGGACAACCGGACCACTGACCGGTGTGATCCTCGCGCGGGTCCATCGGTTCGCGCTCGCCCGGACGGTCGTGCGCCCTCCACAACTGACGACGAACACGGGGAGCCCCAGTGAGCGGATACTGCCGGGTCACGGTGACCGGACCGGATCGGTGGGCCGACCTCCTCCTGCCCGGCGGCGTGTCGGTGGCGGCGCTGATGCCGCAGGTCGTGCGCGTGTGCTCCCCGTCCGACGACGGGCTCCAGTCCGCCCGCTGGAACCTGGTCGCGGTGGACGGCACCCCGATCCCCTCCGCCGGTTCCCTGACCGACGCCGGAGTCCGCGACGGGGACGTCCTGCTCTTGGACCGGGTCACCGCCCCGGACCGCCCGTCCTTCGTGGACGACGTGCGAGGCACGGTCGAGGACCGCGTCGACGAGCGCGCCTGGTTGTGGAAGCCCTCCACCACGTTCGGGTTCGGCCTGGCCCTGGCCGCGCTGGGCCCGCTGGCGCTCATGGTGGCCATGGTCCTGGTCCGCACGTCCGCCCTCGACCTCGCCGTGTCGGTCCTGGGGCTCCTGACCGCGCTCGGAGTCCTGTGGCTCGCGGGGAGCAGGTCCCTCACCGGGGTGGCCCACGCCGCGCAGGTCGCCGCCTGCGGCTGGGGCGCCCTGACCACCGTGCTCGCCGTCCTGGGGGTGGGCGCCGTCGCGCCCGCGCCCATCGTGCTGGTGCTGTTCGCCTGTTTCGGGGCACTGGCCGCGTCGGTCGGCGGCTGGGCGCTGGCCCACTTCCTGCTGCCCCACCTGGCCGGGCTCGCCGTGGTCACGGCGGCCATGGTGCTGCTCGTCGGCTTCGGCCTGTTCACGGACGGACCCATGGCGGTACGCCTCCTCGCCGTCCTGCTGGCCCTGGGCATCGGCGCCGTGCCGAGGATGGCCCTGGCCCTGGGCGGACTGTCCGGCCTGGACTACGAGGTGCGCCAGGTGGGCCGCACCGACAACGAGCGTTTCGAGGAGAGCCTGGCCAACAGCGACCGCATGCTCACGGGCACCATCCTGGGGGTCTCGGCCACCGTGACGATCTCCGTCGGCCTGCTGGCGTTCACCGGCGACGCGCGCCGCGACCTGGTCCTGGCCGCCCTGGTCTCGCTCGCCCTGCTGATGCGGTCCCGCCTGTTCGACCGCGTCTCCCACGTGCTGCCGGTTCGTCTGACCGGTGCGCTGGGCCTGGCCGTGACCGGGGTGGCGGCCGCCGACGCCCATCCCTGGCTGTCGGAAGCGCTTCCGGCCCTGGCACTGGTGCTGTGCGTGGCCGTGGCGGCCCTGAGCGCGATCCGCCTGACCGACGTGCCCCGGGCCTCGCTGCGCCGCGTCCTCAACGGGGTGGAGATCGCTGTCGTCGCCGGTATGTGCGTGGCCGCCGTCTGGGCCCTGGGTGTGTACGAGGTGGTCTCCACCATCCGGATCGGCGGCTGAACCGGCCCCCGGGTTCGCTCCGCAGGGGAACCGGTGACCTGTGGGACGCGCGCCGGAGCCGTTTGGATCCGTCCGGATCGGAAGATGTCCTGCTTCGGCCAATCGGCGGCCCCGGTGCCCCCAACGCGTTGACAGCGCACCCCGTCTTCACTACTTTCCGGTTCGAGTCGTCATCTGTGGCCGCTAACAGAGCTCCCCCGAACTCACAGACCGAACGCGCCCCTGAGGCCGGCGTCGAGTGCTGGCCAAGGGGAGAACGAGGGGAGAGGACGGGACACATGAGCAACAACGAGGTCGGGACCCAGAACAACGCCATGGCGCGGGGCGGAAACCGCCTTGACGAGCAGAGCCGTGGCCTCAGTGACCGCATGCAGTCCCTGATCGACGTCCTGGAACAGGACGGTCGGGCCCTCCAGGGCAACGCACTTCGGGCCTACCGCGAAGGGCAGGCCCAGATGGTGGCTGGATTCGAGACCCTGATCCAGTGGTGCAGTGACAACGGCGTCAAGCTCAATCTCGGCCAGGAGAAGATCAACGCGGCCGACGCCGACAGCGAAGAGGACTTCGCCAAGGCCCAGAGCGAACTCAACTACCTGAGTCGGAAGATCTGAACGGGCGCTCCGGTCCGAAAACGAGAACGATCGCGGGGGAGTGGTAGGTCATGGCCGTGCACGAGCACGACGTCGGTGGGGACATCGACGCGCTTGATCAGTTGAGTCTCGACCAGCGGCAGTACCTGGCCTATTTCAGGGCCATCATGCAGGAGCTCGACAACCAGACCAGGGACACTCTCGACAGGTTCAAGGGTGGTGACGACGAACTCAGGTCCAGTGCCGCCGATTTCCAGCAGGCCTTCCAGATGACCAACGATGGCTTCTCCAAGATCATCAACGCCGTCGAGAACACGAGGGACAGCTACGCGGACACGAGGAGCTACCTCAGAACGCTGTTCGAGTGAGCCACCCCCACGGGGCACAGGGTGGTGCGGGGGCCCCACCACAACAACAGTGGCCCCCGGCCCCGGGCCCGGGGAGCCCCGAACCGCCTGGCCCCACCCCGCTCCCCGAAGCGTTCCAGACCACGCCGCACACCGAGCGCTACGTCCTCCAGGCCGACGCCCTGCGGCGTCGGCAGCTGCGTGCCGCCCTCCTGTACGGTTCCAGCCGCTACTGGCGCCAGCGCCACCACGTGTGGCCCTCGGTCGTCGTCGGTCTGATCGCCGCCGCCGTGCTGGCCGCCGGCATCGTGGTCTGGGGCGCCTTCCAGACACAGCGCGAGATCAACGAGGAACGCCGGCAGGAGACCCAGACCCAGGAACCGACCACCCCGCTCGTCCCCCAGGAGCGGAACCCGGCGAGTCCGGGCCAGACGCCCTGACCCGGCTTTGGTAACCCGAAGGACACCCCCGTGACCCTGCACGCTCCCTCCGTGCCGCTCTCGACGGACGAGGCGGCGGTCCATACGGACGCCTTCGACGCGATGGCCTCCTCCGTCGAGTCGGCGCTCCTGGGCAAGACCGAGGTGGTGCGGCTCGCCCTGGTCGCCCTGCTCTCCCAGGGACACCTCCTGTTGGAGGACGTCCCCGGAACCGGCAAGACGACCCTGGCGCGCGCCATCGCCTCCACCGTGGACGGAATCTGGCGGAGGGTGCAGTTCACCCCCGACCTCCTACCCTCCGACGTGAGCGGCGTGACCGTCTTCAACCAGGCCACGCGCGAGTTCGAGTTCCACCCCGGACCGGTCTTCGCCAACGTCGTCATCGCCGACGAGATCAACCGGGCCTCGCCCAAGACCCAGTCGGCGCTGCTGGAGGTCATGGAGGAGGGCGCTGTCACGGTGGACGGGGTCCGCCACACGGTCCCCGCCCCCTTCCTGGTGGTCGCCACCCAGAACCCGGTGGAGATGTCGGGCACCTATCGGCTCCCCGAGGCCCAGCTGGACCGGTTCCTGATGCGCCTGACCGTGGGCTACGCGGACCCGGCCGCCGAGCTGGCCATCATCCGGGGGGACCGCCTCGTCTCCCCGGAGGCGCTGCCACCGTCCACCGACGCCACCCGGATGGAGCAGGTCCGGCAGGCGGCCCGCCGCGTGTACGTCGACGACGCCGTGTACGAGTACGTGCTGCGGGTGGCCCGTGCCACCCGCGACCACCCGGCGCTCAGCGTGGGACTGTCCACCCGCGCGACCGTCGCCATGGCCCACACGGCGCGCACGCTCGCCCTGGTCTCCGGGCGCCCCTACGCCACCCCGGAGGACGTCAAGACCCTCGCCCAGCCGGTGTGGGCGCACCGCCTGGTGCTCTCCCCGGAGGCCTCCGTCGGCGGCCGTACCGGCGTGGACGTGCTCGCGGAGATCCTGTCGGCCACCCCGGCCCCCAACCGGGACACCCAGGGGCGACGGCGACTCGCTGATGCCGACCACGAGGGGATGGCTGGTGGCCGTCACGGGGGCGCTGCTGCTCACCGCGGGCACCCTGTCCCAGTACCAGGAACTCGCCCTGCTCGGCGCGCTGGCGGTACTCGCGGTGGCCGCGTCCGCCGTGTTCGTGGGCGGTCCCGCCGACGTGATCGTGACCCGCTCCCTGCCCGGCGGCACCCGCACCACCCCCGGACACTCGGTGCGGGTGCACATGAGCGCGCGCAACACCGGGCGCCGGGGCCTGCGGATCAGCGAACGCGTGGTGGGCCCCGACGGCGAACACGACGTGCCCCTGGCCCCGCTGCCCGGTGGCGGCACGGGAGGATCGGACTACTGGCTGCAACCGCTGCGGCGCGGACTCATCGAACTCGGCCCCCTGCGCGCGGGCCGCTCCGACCCCTGGGCCTGGCCAGGAGCGGCCGTGAGCACGGCGCCACCGACCGTGTGTGGGTCCACCCGCCCTGGCAGTACCTGCGGGCCATCCCCGTGGGCAACGTGGCCGACCCGGACGGCGAGGTCGACGGCGCCAGGGCCGGAACGCTCACCTTCCACACACTGCGGGACTACGCGCCCGGCGACGACCTGCGCCACGTCCACTGGCGCAGCTCCGCCCGCCTGGACCGCCTGGTGGTACGCGAGTACGTGGACACCTCCCAGACCCGCGTGTGCGTGATCGTCGACGACCGCGACACCGCCTCCGCGCACCTGGACGACGCCGCCGGCGCGGCCGCCTCACTGCTCGCCACCGGGGTGCGGGCCGCGCTCCACTGCGAACTGCGGCTCGTCAGCGGACGCGGCAGGGACAGCGGCGGCGGTTTGCCGTCCCTGCTCGACCTGCTGGCCGAGGCGGCGCCCACCGCCGGACCCGGCCTGGCCGACGCCCTCCACCTCGCCCGCACCCAGAGCCAGGGAGACACCGCCATCCTGGTCAGCGGGGCTCTGGACGCCACCGACCTGCGCCTGTTCGGCCAGCTCGCCGACCGCTACTCCGGACTCATCGCCGTGGTCGTCGGCCAGCAGGAGCCGCCCACGGCGCCCGACTCCGTCACGCTCATCGCCGCGGGGGACGCCGCGTCGTTCGCGGACCGCTGGAACGAGGCACCATGGCCACGATGACGGCGCCCGCCCCCGAACGGTCCGCGGGGCCCGGCCCCAGCGCGCTTCCGGCCCGCGCGGGGCTGGTCCTGTCCACGGCGGCGGGCGGGGTCGTGGTGTCGGCCTCCTACGCGTCGACCGGCACCCTCCTCGCGGTCCTCGCCGCCTGCTCCGTGGTGTCCGTCGCGGTCGCGCTGCTCCTGCGCTCCCGGTACGACGCACTGCGGACAGTGCTCACCGGTGTCCCGCTGCCGCTCGTCTGCGTGGTGGCCGCCTCCGCGTGGGTGCCGGGCCAGGGGGACGGTGTACTGCTCGGCGCGGGTGAGGCCCTGCTCCACTCCGGGGCGCGCATCCTCACCAGCACGGCGCCCACACCGCTCACCGTCGACACTCTCGCCCTGCCCCTCCTGACGACCTGGCTCACGGGCACCGCCACGGCGCTGGCCTGGCGCGCCGAACGCCGCGCGTTGGCGCTGCTCCCCGGCCTCGTGCTGCTCGTGGGAGCCGTCGTCCTCAA
This sequence comes from Nocardiopsis eucommiae, assembly GCA_018388625.1. Taxonomy (GTDB): domain Bacteria; phylum Actinomycetota; class Actinomycetes; order Streptosporangiales; family Streptosporangiaceae; genus Nocardiopsis; species Nocardiopsis eucommiae. The sequence goes on from CP074402.1 coordinate 2,709,194, forward strand.
CGGCCCGGTCGCCCCGCCCGGTTTCACCGCGATCGGCCTGCTCGGTGTGGCCGCCGTCCTCGTCATGTCCGGGCGCGCGGCCACGGGGGCCCCGAGCACCACCGGGTCCCCGTCGCTGGGCATTCAGGTGGACCATCGCCCCTCGGGGCCCTCCCCGGTCCGAGACGCGGTCGTCACCGGACTCATCTGCGTCATCACCGCGACCCTGGCCGTGCTCGGCGGCCCGGCGCTGCTCGCTGGCTGGACCACCGAACCGGGTGATCCCCGGGCCGTGCTGACCCCGCCGATGGACCCGCAGCAGGCCCTCAACCCGCTCAGCCACCTGCCCGCGTGGGCGGCCGAACCAGAGGAGCACCTGCTCACCGTGGAGTCCGACCGGCCCCTGGAACTGCGCTGGGTCGCCCTCGCCGACTTCACCGGCACCACCTGGCTGCCCGAGAGCGGGTACCGCAACGCGGACCAGGTCCTGCCCGCGCCGGTCCCGCCGCCCCCGGGGCCGACGGCGACGTCACCGCCCGGATCAGCGTGAGCGAGGATCTCCCGGGCAGTTGGGCGCCGGTCGTGGGGGCGCCCCGCCGGGTGGGCCTGGACTCCCTCGGCTACGACGCGCTCACCGGCACCGTCGTCACCAGGGACGGCGCCGTGGCCGGACGAGACTACGAGGTGGTCGGCACGGTCGCCGACTGGTCCGGAGTCGACCTGTCTCGGTCGGCCCCGCCGGTGGGGGACGTGTACGAGCTCTACCGGGAGCTCCCGCCGGGCGCGCCGCCCATCCTCGACGAGGTCGTCGCCGCCATCGCCGCCGAGGGCGACTACCACCACCGGGCCAGGGCCATCGCGGACTACCTGCGCGACTCCCACACCTTCGACCCCGAGACCCCCGGCGGACACGGATACGCACAGGTCGACGCGCTCCTGGCCGCACCCGGGGGCCAGGGCGGCTCGGGCACCTCGGAACAGTTCGCCAGCGCCTTCGCCCTGCTCGCGCGCGCCGCCGGTCTGCCCAGCCGGGTGGCCGTGGGGTTCGCCCCCGGAACCGAGCGGGGCGAGGGAGAGTACGAGGTCCGCACCGGCGACGCCCACGCCTGGGGCGAGGTGTATTTCGACGGAGTGGGCTGGGTGCCCTACCACGTCACCCCCGGAGGGCAGGACGACGGCGGTGCCGACGACAGCCCGGAGAACGAGGACGCCCCCGAGGAACCCGAGGCCGGGGACCTCGACGCCACCTCCGAACCCGAGGACGAGGGGCGGCCCTCGGACGACCGGGAGGGAACCGGCGCGGGTCTCTGGGCGGCTGCCGCCGCCGGGGGACTGCTCGCCGTGATCCTCCTGGTCCCCGCCGCGCGCCTCGCTCGCAGGGCCCGACGCCTGGGTGCGGGAACCCCCGCCGAGCGTGTTCTGGGGGCCTGGCGCGAACTGCGCGACGCCCTCCGGATGGGCGCCGCCGACGTGAACGCGGGCGCCACCGTCACCGAGACCGTGGCGGTCGCCCGCGCGCTCGTGCCCGCTGCCGCTCCGGAGAGCCTGGACCGCGTGGCCCGGGCCGTCAACAGCACCGGGTTCGGCGGCGGGATCGACGTCGACGCCCCAGCGGCCGACGCGGTCGCCCGAGCGGTACGCGACCACCAACGCGCCGTGCGCAGGGCACGCCCCCGGTTCAGGAGGTTGACCTGGTGGTTCGACCCCCGACCCCTGTTCTGGCGGAACGGTCCGGTCCGCCAACCGAGAGGACGCCGATGAGCGGCGAGAAACAACGAGACCGACTCGCCCCGGGGTTCCACTCCCCGGAGGTCCTGCACCGGGGGACGGCCTCGACCGTCTACCGGGCCTGGCGCGACGGGGACGACACCCCGGTCGCGCTCAAGGTCATGCGCGACGACGCGGGCGCCGCCGAGGTGGACCGGATGGTCGAGCTCGCCGGTGTCCCGGGCCTGGTCCACGTCGTCGGCGGCGGCCGCACCTCGTCCGGCCGTTCCTTCGTCGCCATGGAGCTGTACCCGGGGACTACGCGTCCGCGCTGGAGGATGGGGGACCGCTGCCGCTCGGGGAGGTCCTGGCCGTGGGCCGGGCCGTCGCCGGGGCGCTCGACGCCCTGCACGGTCGCGGTCTGCTCCACCACCGGATCGAACCCGGCAACATCCTGCGCGCCCCGGAGGGTGCCGTCCTCGCGGACATGGGCGGCGTGACCCCCGTGGAAGGACGGCCCGCACCGGTGGGCCTGGACCCGCTGGCGGTCGCGTACGCCTCGCCGGAGGCGCTGAGCGGCCAGCACCCGTTGACCCCCGCGTCCGACGTCTATCGGCTCGCGACGGTGCTCTGGGCACTCCTGGCCGGGTATCCGCCCTTCGCGCGGGGACCCGGCGCGATCGGGGACCCGTTCACCTACCGGGAACGGGCCCTCTCCGAGAACCCGCCCCGGCTGCCCCGCGCCGACCTGCCCGTCCGGCTGCGTGCGGTCCTCGACCGGGCGCTGTCCAGGGAACCCGGCCGTCGCCAGGACGCCGCCGAGTTCGCCCGCGACCTCGCCCCGGGCGAGCCCCCTACGGGCGCGCTGGAGCCCGTTCCCGGCGCCAACGACGCCTGGGGGTCCCCGGCGCGGCGCCCGGGCCCGACGGGCGGGCCGTGGACGCCTGGCGTGCCCCCGACGCCGCCCGGGACCCTGTGGGGTCTGGGTCTTCTGGACCCGGGGTGACTCCGGATGCGGCGAATCCTTGGGGAGTGCCCGGCGCGGTTCCTGGGCCCGGTCAGGGTGCAGGGCCGCGGTTCGCTCCCGGAGGCGGTGTGTCTGACCAGCGGGTCTCGGGAGCCGCGCATCGTCGGGAATCCGGACCGGGTCGTGCCGGAGCCTCCCCTGAGCCCGTTCGGGAGCCCGCGAACCCGCGTGCGCCTGGGCCGGGTCAGGGCATCGAAGGGGAGCGATCCATCCCCGGAGACGGAGGTTCGGGTTCACGGACCCCCGAGCAGGGGAGTTCGGAGACGGCGGCTGCCCCCGGTACGAACGGCTGGGGAGCGCTCGGTGGCGCGGAGGGCTCCGCCGAGCCCGGGGTCTCCGACGCCGTTCCGGGGCCGCCGAGCCGCAGGGCGCGGGGGAGAGCGGGGGTAACGCACCGGCTTCGGCAGCGGGCATCCTGGCCGACCACCCCGAGACCGCCTGGGCCGCCTTGCCTGGGTGGGCGGGGACCGCCACCCCGAACGACCGGCGACCGATCCGGGGCCGCCGGATCAGGCGCCGACGCCTCCCGAACCTCCCCAGCCTCCCGAGGGACGACCCCAGGGGCCGAGCACCCGGCGGCCGCTGTTCATCGGTGTCACCGTCGTGGCCATCGCCTTCGTCGCCATCACCCTCGGCGCGGTGGCGATCCTGCGCCCCGGGGCCGGTAGCGATCTCCTGGGGCAGCTCCGCCCGGAGACGGTGGCCTCGCCCGAACCGCAGGTGGAGAAGGCGGGACCTTCCGACGAACCGGTACCCACGGCGGGACTGGTCGAGGACTCCGCGCCCGGAGACGTCACCCTGGAGGACGCGGGGCACACGGTGACGGTGAGCTGGACGGACCACACCGACCCCGCCGCCGCCCACCAGGTGATCGGCGGCCCCGAGGGGAGACCCCGGGCAACCTCGCCGACGCGGAGCCGGGCTCCGCGTCGGCGAGGGTCAGCGGACTCGAACCGGGCCGGGAGTACTGCTTCGTCGTCATCGCCGTGCTCAGCGTCGACGAGATCGCTCCGTCGGAACAGGTGTGCACGGAGCGGGGCACCGCCTCCTGACGTGGTGCCCCGCCCCCGAGCCGCTCAGTGGCCCCGGTCCAGCCACTCCTGGAGGTGTGGCGCCTCCGCGCCGATGGTCGTGGAGTCACCGTGCCCGGTGTTGACGACCGTTTCCTCGGGCAGCGCCAGGAGGCGGGTGCGGATCGAGTCCACGATGGTCGGGAAGTCCGAGTAGGACCTCCCGGTCGCCCCCGGGCCGCCCTGGAACAGGGTGTCGCCACTGAACAGGACGCTCAGTACCGGGGCGTACAGGCACACCGCCCCCGGAGCGTGGCCCGGGGTGTGCAGCACGATGAGGTCGGCGCCCGCGACTCTGATGGAGTCGCCGTCGGCCAGGTCCCCGTCCGGGGCCCGGTCCGGGTGGGTCATGTCCCACAGCACCCGGTCGTCGGGGTGCAGCAGGATCGGCGCCCCCGTCGCGTCGGCCACCGCGGGGGCGGCGTTCACGTGGTCGTTGTGGCCGTGCGTGCACAGCACCGCCACGACCCGGCGCCCGCCCACCGCCTCGATGATCGCCTCGGCGTCGTGCGGGGCGTCGACGACCACGACCTCCTCGTCGTCACCCACCAGCCAGACGTTGTTGTCCACCTCCCAGGAACCGCCGTCCAGGGTGAAGACCCCGGACGTGGTCAGGTGTTCCACTCGCGCTTCACTCACAGTCGCACCACCGATCGCAGTACCTCGCCGCGCTCCATGCGGGCGAACGCCTCCTCGACGTCACCGAGCCCGATCTCCTCGGTGACGAATCCGTCCAGGTCCAGCCTGCCCTGTGTGTACAGGTCGACGAGCATCGGGAAGTCCCGCGAGGGCAGGCAGTCCCCGTACCAGCTGGACTTCAGGGCCCCGCCCCGGCCGAACACGTCCAGCAGGGGCAGGTCCAGACGCATGTCCGGGGTGGGCACGCCCACCAGCACCACGGTGCCCGCCAGGTCGCGGGCGTAGAAGGCCTGTTCGTAGGTCTGGGGGACCCCCACCGCGTCGATGACCACGTCGGCGCCGAAGCCGTCGGTCAGCGCGCGGATCGCCTCGACCGTGTCGGCCTCCCGGGCGTTCACGGTGTGCGTGGCGCCGAACCCCCGGGCCCACTCCAGCTTGCGGTCCTCCAGGTCCACGGCGATGATCCGACCGGCACCGGCCAGACGGGCTCCGGCGACGGCGGCGCTGCCGACCCCTCCGCAGCCGATCACCGCGACGGAGTCGCCCCGGGAGACCCCTCCGGTGTTGATGGCGGCGCCGATCCCGGCCATGATCCCGCACCCGAGCAGTCCGGCGGCGGCGGGCGAGGCGGCCGGATCGACCTTGGTGCACTGTCCCGCCGCGACCAGCGTCTTCTCGGCGAACGCTCCGATGCCCAGGGCGGGGGAGAGTTCCGTGCCGTCCTCCAGGGTCATTTTCTGGTCGGCGTTGTGGGTGTCGAAACAGTACTGGGGCCGTCCGCGCCGACAGGCGCGACAGGCGCCGCACACCGCCCGCCAGTTGAGGATCACGTAGTCGCCCGGTTCGAGGTGGGTGACGTCCGCGCCGACGGACTCGACCACGCCCGCTGCCTCGTGGCCGAGCAGGAAGGGGTACTCGTCGTTGATCCCGCCCTCGCGGTAGTGCAGGTCCGTGTGGCAGACCCCGCACGCCTGGACCCGGACCACGGCCTCGCCGGGGCCGGGGTCCGGGACGACGATGGTGGTGAGTTCCACGGGTGCGCCCTTCGCACGCGAGATCACACCCTGCACCTGTTGCGACATGAGAAGACTCCCTGCACTTCGTGGCCGTCAGTACCGGTGGGCACCGTCAGGGGTCACCCTGCCGCACCGCCCGGACACGTGTCCATCATCCGGGCGCGGCTTCGGGGGTTGACAGTCCGCGATTGTGAGTGTGTACTCACATACATTAAGCGTAGGGATGCTTCGACGTCCTCTGGGCGGCGCTCAACTGGGCTGTTTCTCGGGGATAATGCATCTCTGTGGCCGTGGATGTGAGTGAGCGCTCACAAATCTGAGGAGTCTGTCATGCGTCAGTACGAACCGAGCGGGTCCACCGCCCAGGACATCACCGAGGTCCTGCTCCCCGGGCCCGTCGCCCCCGAGGGGCTGGTGGTCCGCCGCCGTAGCCTCGATCCGCCGGGGCCCGGCCGGGTCACGCTCCGGATGGAGGCCACCGGGGTCTCCTTCGCGGAACAGCAGATGCGCCGGGACAAGTACTTCGACCAGCCGCCCTACCCGTTCGTGCCCGGCTACGACCTCGTCGGCACCGTCACTCGGGTCGGCCCCGGGGCGGACCCCGCCATGGTGGGCCACCGCTACGCCGCCCTCACCAAGGTGGGCGCCTGGAGCAGCCACGTGGACCTGCCCGCCGCCGCCCTCGTCCCCGTCCCCGAGGGGATCGATCCCGGGGCGGCCGAGGCCCTGGTGGTCAACGGGGTGACCGCCCACCGCATGCTCCACCGGCTCGCCCGGGTCCGGCCGGGCGACACGGTGCTGGTCCACGGCGCCAACGGCGGGGTCGGCTCACTGCTGGTCCAGCTGGCCCGCCACGTCGGGGCCACGGTCATCGGCACGGCCTCGGCCCGCAACGCCGAGGCCGTCCGCGCGCTCGGCGCCCTCCCCTCGACTACCGGGCACCGGACCTCCCCGGCCGGGTCCGCGCCCTGGCCCCGGGCGGCGTGAACGCGGTCTTCGACCACGTCGGAGGCGCCGGACTGACCGACTCCTTCCGTCTCCTCGCCCGCGGGGGGACCCTGGTCTCCTACGGCACCGCCGCCACCCGGGACGTGGATGGCGACGCGATGCTCCCCGTCCTGCTGCTGTTCGCCCGGCTCCTGTGGTGGAACGCGCTGCCCAACGGGCGCGGCGCGCACTTCTTCAACCTCTGGAGCGGTCACCGCAGGGCGACGGACTTCCGCCGGAGGTTCGCGCGCGACCTCGGAGAGGTCCTCTCCCTGCACGCCGAGGGGGTCCTCATCCCGCCCGTGGCCGCCCGGGTGCCTCTCTCCGAGGCGGCCTCGGCACTGGCGCTCGCGGAGTCGGGCACGGTGGTCGGCAAGGTCCTCCTGGTCCCCGACCACCCCTGACGGGCGCTCACCCCTGGAGGAAGGGCACCAGAGCGGCGGTCAGCTGGGCGGGGGCGTCCAGCTGGACGAGGTGCCCGGCGCCCTCGATCGGGTGGGCGACCAGGCCGGGGATCAGCGCCGCCAGGGCCCGGGTGCGCTCCGGTGGAATCCAGGCGTCCTGCTCGCCCCAGGCCAGCAGCACCGGGAGGTCGATCCCCGGATACAGGCCCTGGACCTCGTCGGTGTACGCCTGGTCGGCCTGCTGGATCTGGCGGTAGAACGCCGCCTGACCCTCCGCACCGGTCCACGGCTCCACCAGTCGGTCCAGGACCGGGGGCAGCAGTCCCGGCGCGCTGGCCGAACGCACGTACTCGGCCACCAGGGCCCGGTGCAGCGCCGGAGGCAGCCGCTCGAACACCTCGGCGTGCTCGCCCACCAACCGGAAGAACGGCGAACCCCACGGCGCCATCGCCACGGGGGAGACCAGGGCCAGCCGCGCGTAGGAGGCCCCGTGCAGGAGGTGCGCCCGCAGCGCCACCGCGCCGCCGAAGTCGTGCGCCACCACGCTCGGGGACTCCAGGCCCCAGTGCGCGAGGAGTTCGGTGAACACCCGCCCCTGGGCGGCCAGGGACACGTCCTGGCCCGCCCTCATCTCGGACGTCCCGTACCCCGGCATGTCCCAGAAGTACACGCGGTGGCGGGGGCCAGCGCGGCGGCCACGTCCCGCCACACGTAGGACGAGAAGGGCGTCCCGTGCAGCAGGACCACCGGATCCCCCGCACCGACGGCGCCCCAGCGCACCGTGCCCGCGCTCGACGCGTACGTCTCCGTCGTCGCCTGGTCGCCCATGCTCGTCCCTCCGTCTTGGTCCCGTGGCCCCGGCCGAAGCCGCGGCGATCCTATCCGGAGGGTCGGACGGTTCGGAGCGGACGAGCTCGGGGAAAGCGGGAGGGGCGGCACCCGGCCGAGGCCGGGTGCCGCCCCTCGCTGACCGCTCCTGAGTGACGCCGAACGGGGAGACGTCCTCGCGGCTCGGTCAGCGGGTGAAGTCGTCCGCGCCGCGCCCGGGACCGTGGTCGAACTCGCGCGAGGGCTCGTCCGCGGGCACCGGCGGGTAGGTGGGGCGGTCCTGGACGGGCACCGTGCGCGTGCCGATCTCCAGGCCCCGGGACAGCATCACTCCCGTGACCGCGTTGCGCAGGTCGGGGAGCATCGCGTACAGCACGTCACCGGGGCACGCGGTCGCGTTGAAGTCCCGGTGCCCGAGGATCGCCTCCTGCGGGTTGAGGCCGTAGGCGCCGCACAGCCAGGCCAGGGTGGCCACCAGGGAGTCGGTCAGGGCCTGGGTGGGGCCCTCGTCCATGTAGGTGCCCTCGTTCTCGATACCGACGCACGTGCTGTTGTTGTTGGCCACGTGCGCGCCCACACAGTGCTGGCCCTCGCGCACGGCCGGGACGGCGCGGTCGCGACCCTCCATGATGTGGCCGCCGCGGCTGATGGTGAACTGCTGGCCCGCGTCGGACCAGCCGTTGCTGTCCATGTGGAAGTTCTGGATGGACCGGGACAGGGCCAGCGCGTGCGCCTCCGAGTGGTCGGCGCTGTTGGGGGTCGCGGTGTGGTGCACGACCACGAAGCTGGGCGGTTCGGCCAGGACCTGGATCGGGCTCGACGGGGGCCGGGCGCCCCAGTCGGCCCGGAAGTACATCGCCGGTTCGGCCGCGGCCGAGGAGGTGTCGGCGTGTGCGGTGGAGACGCCGAACGCGCCTCCGGCCAACGCCGCGCCGGAGGCGACGGCCGCGCCTCGAAGGACCGCGCGCCGGTCGGGTCCGTGTCGCTGTGGCATGGGGGAAACCCTTCTGCGTGGGAGCCGGTTACTTGCCAGTTCACAACTGAACATGGACGGCTCGCCGTGCGCCAAGGGGGCACATCAGAGAAATCGCTGTCCGATTTCGGACAAATGTAAACCCCTTACCCCTCTGTTCAGAAAGAGAACTCCGGGATAAGGGGTGAGCCTGGACGCTGGTGTGATTCGTGGGTCCCAGGAGGTGGTCAGGCGACCTTCGCGGGCTCCTCGGCGCCGGTCCCCCGCGCCCCGTCCGCGCGCTCGGCGGGATCGGTCAGTCGGCCGGTCCGGTGCAGCCACCAGTCGGCGGGAAGCGTGCCCAGGGGAGGGATGGACGCGGCCAGCGCGACCAGGGTCGGCCACACGCCCCAGCGCAGGCGGTACGCGGCGAACAGGGTCACCGCCACGTAGACCATGAACGCGCCGCCGTGCACGGGGCCGAAGATCTGCACGCCCAGTTCGCTGCCGTTGCCGAGGTACTTGACGTACATGCCGACGAGGAGTCCGGCCCAGGTGAAGGCCTCGAAGACGGCCACCACGCGGAAGGTTCGGGCGGTCAGGGTCGTGATGCTCAACGGGGTTCCTCGGGCTCGTCGCTGTGCGGGGAGGGTCCCGGGGTGCCCCGGGCCGCAACCAGGCTAGGTCACCCCTGGCGGAACCCGGTTTCGCCCCCCACCGTCGACGCCTCGGCTAGCCTTGTTCTTGCTCCGCAGGGCGCACCCGCTACGGGCCCGCGGGGCGATCAACGCGGAGAAGGGCGACCGGCTCGGGCTGACGAGGACACCGGAGATCACCTGGCTCCACCGGGGCGGGGCCGAGCCCGGCAGCACCGATCTGCTGTTTCGTGCCCCCTGGACCTCCCCGAGGGGGACGGCTTCGTCCACGCGGCGGGGGAGGCGGGCACCCTCAGGCCCGTCGGGGGCTCTTGAAGGAGTGCGGCCTCGTGCGCGACGAGCGACGGCTCCTGGCGTCGCGGCACCTCCCACCTCGACCGCCACTTCTCCTGGACACCGCCGTCGTTCCCGCCCACCAGCGTCGCGGAGTTGGTGGTCGCGTCGTTGGGGCGCTCATCAGTGACCTGCGAGAGTTGGGTATCGAGTGGCTGCACGTCGACTACGAACCCCATCTTGAGGGCTTCTACGAGGCCTGCGGTTTCCGTCGTACCCGCGCCGGCCTGCTCCGGCTCTCGAAGTGAGGGCGCTGGCTGGTTCTCTTCGTTGTAGTCAGCAGAGGAGAGAAGCTGGGTTCTCTCCCCTGGGATGAGGGCGGGGTGGTCAGCTCGGCCGCACTCGCCGGGCTCTGCGTCGATCGTCTTGCGTGTCGCGGCTGTTCAATGCCACGAACGAAATGCGGCGGCGAGGGAAACAGCACCCCAGGCCCGCGCTCATCGGGACCCGTGTCGCGGCCGGTCAATCACCCGAACGCACATTACATAACACACCCACGCGGATTTTGAGGGTTATCCACAGCCCCTTTTCTGGAAAGGAAACCTGGCATTCCAGGTCGCATTCTTCCTTCCCTTTCCTTCCCCTCTCTTCAATTCACGCATACAATGGAAGCATGACTTTCTCTCCTTTGTGCGGCACGGTCACGGCGGGACGCTCTCCCGCCGTGGTCGCGATGCGCCACGCGAGGGAAGAGCTCACCCACACCCTGGCCGACACCCCTCCGGCCGGTGCGGTCGCTGGAGTATTGGACGACATCTGTCACCTCTGGCAGGACATGGACCAGGCCAAACTCGCGATGCTGCTGCGCCTGGCCCAGATCCAGGCCACCGGCAACCTCCTCGAAGTCGGCGGACAGCGCACCCTGGCCGGATGGATCACCCAAGCCCTGGGCACCAATCCAGCCGAAGCTCGTTCCCTGGCCCGAGTGGCCGAGGCCCTGTTCAACGAACAGCTTCCCGAAACCCGTAAAGCCCTGGACGAGGGTGTGCTTTCGCTGGGTGAAGCGGCTGCGATCGCCAAGGCCGTGGAAGCGTCCACCGCCACCCGGAACACAACCGAGTTCCCCGATGCGGACGAATTCCGGGCGTTGATGGATGCCGGGCTCATGGCCGCCAAAGCCGACAACCCCGCCCTGTCCGCTGCCCAACTCACCCAACTCGGCAAGCGCGTCTCCATCCGACTTCACCCCGCCTTGGCGGAGGATGAGTACAAGAAGGCCTACGATGCCCGCCGCCTGGACGTGGTGCGTAGCTTCGAGGGTTCCTTCTACCTCCAGGCCTGGGGCCCCGAGGTGGACGCCGAACTGCTGGAGAAAGCGGTGGGGGCGTTCACCACACCCCACAATCCCGGGCACCCGGAGCAGTCCAGGGCCGAACGTTCCTACGACGCGTTCATGCGCATGGTCAGGTCCGCGCTGGGTCACCAGAACTGCACCAAGCCTCCGGGGCCGCTCGCGATGATCAACGTCACCGTGCCCTTGGACGTCTACACCGGCCGACGTACCAACCTCGCTCCTGGCCAGTCCACCGGTAACACGGGTGGCGCCTCGACGCAGGACGGGATGGTGCTGGCCATGGAAGCCGTGCACACCCTGGCCCCGGGGAGTGTGCTGCGGCGAGTGATCACTGACCCCGCCACCGGCAAGCCCCTGGACGTGGGACGGGGGATGCGCAACGCTCCCGAGCAGATCCGCGCCGTCGCCCACCATGGGCGCACCACCTGCGCCTGGCCCCAGGGGTGCGACGTCCCGATCAGCGCTACTGAGGCCGATCACATCACCAGCTACTCCCAGGGCGGTCATACCAGCGCCGGGAACATCCAGCCGCTGTGCTCGACCCACAACCGGCTCAAATGGCGCCGGGAGAACAACCCCCACCGAGCCACCTGGAAGGGCCGCCCGGCCCACCAGCCACCAGACCCGCCACCGAAACCAGAACCACCCCCACGCGAATGAAGGACCAAGGCCCTACTCCCGCACGCCCACACTGCCCTGCCCACCACTCTCACTCCACCAGTCACACACCCACACCACAGAGAAGAAGGCCGACCATGAATCACCCTTCCCCACCGCCGCAGAAGCTCTCGCTGGCCCTGCCATCGCTGCTGCCGGAACGTGGTCGGCCTCCATTCCCACCCACCCCGCGGAGACCACCTACCCAGTACCCAACCCGCCCTCGCCGCCGTAGTTTCGATGGCAGGCGTGACCAGCCGCGACACGAATCCCGGCAGGCACAGGCGTGGAGGAACGCATCGCACTCGCATTAGGCTCACACGTGACAGCTACCGTAATGAGTGGTGCCGGATTTGTCTGTTTCTCGACAAGTTGGAAAAACGAGCACTTGCCGCCGGTAAGTTCGCAGGTCAAAAGTCTGCTCCCCGCGCACGCGGGGATGGACCCCATTCCCCTTGCGCAGCATTCCCGGGGTTTCTCCTGCTCCCCGCGCACGCGGGGATGGACCCGCCCAGCTCGTCACCGAACTCATCAAGAAGGGCTGCTCCCCGCGCACGCGGGGATGGACCCCTCGCGACCAACGTCGGCCTGGAGGACATCACCTGCTCCCCGCGCACGCGGGGATGGACCCGACGCCATCACCGCCGCCGTGCCGACCCTGCCCTGCTCCCCGCGCACGCGGGGATGGACCCGCGGCGTCAGCCTCCGTGCGCACGCCGAAGCACTGCTCCCCGCGCACGCGGGGATGGACCCAGGGGTTCGAACAACTTTGCACAAGAATCGTCCTGCTCCCCGCGCACGCGGGGATGGCCCCTTCCTCGGTGCGGAGAACACCGCTGCTCTCCGCGCACACGGATAGTGGATTGGTTAGGGGAATGGCGCAAGTACTCGGGATAGGGCCTTCTCGCCTGCGGGTTTCCAGGTGGGCTTGCCACCGGGGAGGCCCTGGTCCCCGGCGCGGCCGATCTGGATGAGGACGAGACTCCGGAGGAGGGCCCAGCCCCGGGCGCGGAGGACGGTGGCCTCGTCGGCGGGATACTCCGCGAAGAACGCGTCGGCCGAGCCGTCGGGGAGCAGGACCCACGCGGCGGCGAGGTCGGTGGCCGGGTCTCCCGCACAGAGCTCACCGAAGTCCAGGACCCCGGCGAGGGCCCCTCCCTGCTGACGACGTTGGCCGGGTGCAGGTCCGCGTGCAGCCACACCGGGGGCAGGTGCCAGGCCGGTGCGTCCGCCACCGCCTGCCAGACCTCCAGAATCCCGTCCATGTGCGCGGGATCCGCGATCCCCCGTGCGTACTCCTCGAGGTCCTCGACGGCCTCGCGCGGGTGCCCCCGCGCAAGGGGTTGAGCGGGACCTCCTCCGGGGCGGTCCGGTGGAGCTCGGTCAGGAACGCGGCCAGGGCCCGGGTCCCTCGGGTGACGGGGGCGAGGTCGGCCGGGTCTCCGCTCACCCAGGTGGTGACCGACCAGAGGTGCGGGAAGCGCGCGGAGGGGGCGCCGAGGCGCATCGGAACGGGCACGGGCAGCGGCAGGCGCGGGGCCAGGTCGGGCAACCACCGGTGTTCCGTGCGCAGGAGGTCGGGCGCGCGCGGCGAGCGGGGCATCCGGACCGCGAGGTCCTCTCCCAGGCGCCACATCCGGTTGTCCCAACCGCCCTCCACCTCGCGCAGGGCGAGCCCCGAGAGATCCGGGTGCTGCTCTTCGAGCAGGGTTCGCACGAGTGCCTTCTCGTCCACGGTGGACCTCCTCGGGACCACTGTAGGGGCGGCTGCCGCCGCCCCCGGACATCAGTGGACGGGGACGGCCCCGGGCTCCACACCGGCCTCGGACCGGCGCACCAGGAAGGTCGCGAAGAACGCCAGGGTGGCGATGACCGCGCCCAGCATGAACGCCGTGTGGATCCCGCCCGCCTCGGCGACGACGGCGTCCGCCCCGTCGCCCAGCTGGCTGGCGGCGACGGCGGACATCACGGCGATGAACGTCGCGGTGCCCGCGGCGCCCGCCACCTGCTGCACGGTGCCCACCACGGCGCTGCCGTACGAGTACAGCGAGGGCCGCAGGGAGCCGAGCGCACCGGTGAGCAGTGGGGTGAACATGAGTCCGAGCCCGACGCTGAGCGCCACGTGCGCGGCGACGACGTAGCCGAGCGGGGTCTCCGTGCCGAAGAGGGTCATGCTCCACATCACCAGGGCGACCACGCCCGCGCCCGGGGTGACCAGGGGCGCGGCCCGAAGCGGTCGTAGAGGCGACCCACGAACGGGGCCAGCAGCCCCATCACCAGGCCGCCGGGCAGCAGGGTGAGACCGGTCGCGAGCGTGTCGTGGCCGAGCACGTTCTGCATGTAGAGCGGCAGCAGGATGATCGTGCCGAACAGCGCCATGAAGCTGACGAGGACCAGCGCGATGGAGATCGAGAACTGGCGGGACTGGAACACCCGCAGGTCGAGCAGGGCCCGCTCCTCCCTCTGGAGCCCGATCTGGCGCCACACGAACAGCACGAGTGCCACGGAGCCCACGAGGAGCGCCGCCCACGGCGGGACGGCCGCGTCGGCGTCGGCGGCCTTGCCCAGGCTGGAGAAGCCGTAGACCAGACCACCGAAGGCGAACGCGGAGACGATCACCGAGAGCACGTCGATCCGGGCGGCGCGCGGCTCGGTGACGTTGCGGATGAAGGCCGCGCCCAGGCCGAGCGCGAGAAGGGCGATCGGCAGCACGAGACCGAACAGCCAGCGCCAGTCCAGCACGCTCAGGATGAGGCCGGACAGGGTCGGGCCGACGGCGGGGGCCACCGCCATGACGATGGAGATGTTGCCCATCACGCGTCCCCGGCGGTCGGACGGGACCGTGTTGAGGATGGTCGTCATGAGCAGGGGCATCATGATCGCGGTTCCGCTGGCCTGCACGATCCGGCCGAGCAGGAGGACCGTGAAGTTCGGGGCGAGGAAGCAGATCAGGGTGCCGAGGCTGAACAGGGTCATCGCGGCGATGAACACCTGCCGCAGGTGGAACCTCTGCAGCAGGAACCCGGTCACGGGGATGATCACGGCCATCACGAGCATGAAGGCCGAGGTCAGCCACTGCCCGGTGGAGACCGAGATGCCGAGGTCGCGGTTGAGCGCGGGCAGGGCCACGCCCATGATCGTCTCGTTGAGGATGACGACGAACGCCGAGACCAGGAGGAGCGGGATGACGAGTCGGGTCGCGCGCTGGTCCGCGACCTCGTCGGAGTGTGTCACGTCGGGTTGCCTGGTCACGTACTTCCTTGCGCGCTTGGGATGGCCTGGATCCGGGGGATGAGCGGGGGTGCGGGCTGTTCCGTCGAACGGTCAACCCCGCTGGTCACGGGAGTATTCCGGTGGAGAGGGGATATTCCGCCGCGAACGCCACTGTGGCTTCCAGGTTAGGCGACGGAACGTCCCGTCTCGCCCCATTTTTGCGCGCTGTGCAACCGCGGGGCCGACTCGGCGGTGTGCCCTTCCCCACAGCGGTCAGGTCAGTCCGCAGGCCCGCGTCGCGAACGACCACACGGCCGCGCCCACCACCGGGTCGACGCTCCTGCGGCCCGGGCCGCCGGTGCCGTGCGACCCCGCGCCCTCCACTCCGGCGACCCCGCCGGACAGGGCCGGTTCACCGCGCAGACCACCGCGGGGGCCGTGGAACTGGCCACTCAGGGCCTCGGGGGCGGTGGCCGCGTACACGGCGGGCAGCGCGCCGCGGTCGATCCCCTGGGCCCACGGGTACTGGAGCCGGTCCAGGGCCGTGGGCCGGGGCGGGGTGAAGAGCGTTCCGGCGCTCGGTGCGAGCGCCGGCAGGGAGTAGCCGGGGTGCGCGACCAGGCTCCGTACCGTCGACCCGCGTGCGGCCAGTCGTCGGTGCAGTTCGAACCCGAGCGCGTGGGTGACGAGTTTGGACTGCGCGTAGGCCCGCCACGGCGAGTACCCGTGCTCCAGTTCGAGGTCGTCGGGGGCGGGGCGCACCAGTTTGGCGCTCATCGATCCCATCCAGACGACGCGACCGGAGGACCGCTCCAGCGACTCCAGCACCTCGTGGGTGAGCGCGAGGTGGCCGAGCGCGTTGGTGGCCAGGGTCAGTTCGTGCCCGTCCGCGCTGACCTCGCGCCGGGCCGGTCCGCCCACGAGTCCGGCGTTGTTGACCAGGGCGTCCAGCCGTGGGAGTCGGGCGAGCGCGGCCCCGGCCTCCCTGGCGCTGGTCAGGTCGGAGGTGTCGATCCGCACCACCCGTGCGCTGGCTCCCCGGACCTCGTCACGCAGGGCGGTCGCGACCCGCTCGCCGCGTCGGGTGTCGCGGCAGAGCAGTACGACGTCGGCTCCGGCCCGGGCGAGGAGCAGGGTGATCCACAGTCCGATCCCCGAGCTCGCCCCCGTCACCGCGATCGTGCGTCCGTCCATGTTCGGTGCCTGCCAGCCCATGTGCTCCGTTCTCCTTCCGTGGGGATTCTCGGCTCCCGGCAGGATGTCAGGTCAGGAGCCGGTCCAGGTGTTCGCGCAGTGTGCGTTCGGCCTCCGCCGCGCTCAGGCCGCCGATCAGCACGCGCATGGACAGGCCGTCGGCGGTGGCCATGAGTCCCCGTGCCGAGGAGCGGGGATCGGGGAGGTTGGGCGCGATCCCGGCGAGGAGACGGGCGGCCTCGGCTTCCTCGCCGTCCTTGGCCTCGGCCAGCAGGCGGGCGAGAGCCGGGTGGTGGACCCCGGCGGCCACGTACTGGTGGAACACGGACACGCCGGCGCGGGCCGTCTCGGCCCGGGGGATGGGGTGCGCGACCAGTTCCCAGAGGACCGCGCGGTCGTCGGCCCCGCGGGTGGAGTCGTCGTGGAGCCGTTCGGCGCTCGACAGCATCGCCTCCAGGCTGGCCTGGAGGAGTTCGTCCTTGCTCCGGAACCAGTACTGGATGCGTCCGACCGAGACCCCGGCGGCCGTGGCGACGTTGCGCATGGACACCGCCCCCATGCCGTTCTCGGCGATCACCCGCCACACGGCGTGAAAGATCTCGGTCCGTCTCTGGTCGGGCTCCGGGTTGCTCATGCCGCCCATCGTACCCCGGTTCAATACGATCGTATTGAGATGGGTGTACGCTCGGAGGACGTTCAATACGATCGTATTTTCCAGGAGGGGTCATGTCCGACCGAAAGAAGCGCCGTCCCCGACTGCGTCGAGCACTCCAGGTCCTGGCCGTGCTGGCGGTGGCCTGGTTGGTCGTCGACAAGGCGGTGGCGATCGTCGCGCCCGAGCCCTCCGTGGGGCACTGGCGCAGCGCGGAGGGGTACGCCGCCTACCGCCAGGCCTACGACGACGTGATGGCGACCCTGCCCGAACCGACCCGGGTCCACGACGTCGCCACCGAGTACGGGTCCGTGCGCGTGTACGAGTGGACGGCCGACACGGGGGAGGAGGACGCCCCGCCGGTGGTGCTGTTGCCGGGCATCCGGTCCGGAGCGCCGATGTGGGGTGACAACATCCACCACTGGGTCGGCCAGCGCACGCTCCTCGCGATGGACGCGATCGGTGACGCCGGGATGTCGACGCAGTCCACGCCCCTCTCCTCCTTCGACGACCAGGCCGACTGGGTGGAACAGGCGCTCGCGGGGCTGGACCTGGAGCGCGTCCACCTGGTGGGGCACTCCTTCGGCGGGGCCGTCGCCACCGCCCACGCCCTCGAACACCCCGGCCGGGTCGCCTCGTTGACCCTGCTCGAACCGGTGATGGTCCTGCGGGGGCTCCCCGCCTCCACCTACCTGTGGTCCTCCCTGCTGCTGCTCCCGGTACCGCAGTCGTGGAAGGACCGGGGCATGGCGGAGATCGGCGGCGTCTCGGTCGAGGAGGTGCGCGAGCGCACCCCGATGTCGGTGATGATCGACGAGGGCTCGCGGCACTACGACGCGGTCTCCCTGGTGCCGCGCACCCTCTCGGACGAGGAGTGGCGGTCCATGGCGATGCCGGTCCGGATCGACCTGGCCGACGACGCGTCCCTGGCCGGTGGTGAGGAGGCGTCGGAGCGGGCCCGGGAGCTCGGCTTGGGCCCCGTCACCGTCTGGCCGGAGACCACGCACTCCCTGCCCATGCAGGCCGCCGACGAGCTGGGCGCGGAGCTTCCCGCGTACTGGGCGGAGCACGACGGCTGAGCCCCGCGCGTCAGCCCTCCAGTCTGCCGCGCAGTTCGGCCGCGCCGGCGCCGCGCACCTGGTCCAGGTAGGCGGAGCGACCGGCCATGAGCATGACCAGCGCGAGCAGGGGGCCCTCCACCGTGGGGAGGCCGGGGTCGTTCGTGGTGAAGTCCGCGTCCGTGGCCCGCAGGTGCAGCCCCTTGACCTGGGACCTGCTGTTGACCGCGAAGTCACGGGAGGCGTAGAACCGGGCCACCTCGGCCACCGCCTCGGGGGCGGGCTCCCGGTCGATTCCCAGCGGGCGGCGGACGTCCTGGCCGTGCACGACCAGTTCCCCCAGCCAGGGCGAGGGGTCTCCGGTGGGCAGCCGAACCGGTTCGCCGCCCTCGGTGCCCAGCGCGGCGAACCTGGCGAGTGTCGCGGCCGGTTCGGACCGGGCGAAGCGCGCGATCTGCCGACGGTTGTGGACCGCGGGGCGAAATCCCGCACGGAGGATCGAGACGATCCACGCGAGCTGGCCCGTGGTCATACCCGCGCCCAGGTGCGCGGTCACCTCGTGCACGGACCACTCGGTGCACAGCGAGGTCCGGCCCCACTGTTCGTCGGTGAGTTCCCGCAGGTCGTTCACCAGTGCCGCGTGCTCGGCGGCGAGCAGTCCCTTGACGTCGGAGGTCTCCATACGCGCACTCTACGGACCGCCGGTGACAGTTCCGGGAAGGAGCGCGGGCCGCTCCACGCCGCCGTGGCGGGACCGACCGCGTCGGGGAGGGGCGCGTTCGTCGGAGACGCCGGGGAGGGTGTTGCCGCTCACGTTCCGCGCCCCTAAAATGAATGCTGATCATTAAACCGGCGCCCCAGGAGACCCCATGAGCAGTCCCCTCCAGAACTTCGTCAACGGCGCCTTCGTCGACGCCCATGGTCAGGGCCGGATCGACGTCGTCAACCCCACGAACGCGACCACGGTGGCGGTCTCGCCCGTCTCCGACCAGGTCGACGTCGACGCCGCCTTCGACGCGGCGCGGGCCGCCTTCGCCACCTGGAGGCACGTCACCCCGGGCGAGCGGCAGCGGCTGCTGCTCAGGATCGCGGACGCGGTCGAGGCCCACGCGGACGAGATCGTGGAGGCCCAGCACCGCGACACCGGCCAGCCCCGGTGGATGATCTCCCAGGAGGAGGTCGCCATGGGCGTGGACCACCTGCGCTTCTTCGCCGGTGCCGCCCGCACGCTGGAGGGACGCGCGGCGGCCGAGTACACGGACGGGCACACCTCCTACGTCCGCCGCGAGCCGGTCGGGGTCGTCGCCCAGGTCACCCCGTGGAACTACCCGCTGCTCATGGCGGTGTGGAAGATCGGCCCCGCCCTGGCCGCGGGCAACTGCGTCGTGCTCAAGCCTTCGGACACCACGCCCGAGTCCACCCTGGTCCTGGCCCGGCTGATGGGCGAGATCCTCCCGGCCGGCGTGTTCAACGTCATCCTGGGCGACGCCGGGACCGGTCGTCTCCTGGTGGAGCACCCCGAACCGGCCATGGTCTCCATCACCGGTTCGGTCCGCGCGGGCCGACAGGTCGCCGCCTCGGCGGCCCGGGGGCTCAAGCGCGGCCACCTGGAGCTGGGCGGCAAGGCCCCGGCGGTGGTCTTCGCCGACGCCGACCTGCCCGCGACGGCCCGGGCCCTGGTCGAGTTCGGCACGTTCAACGCGGGCCAGGACTGCACCGCCGTCACGCGGGTCCTGGTCGAGGAGAGCGCCCACGACCGCTTCGTGGAGCTGCTGGCCGAGGCGGCCCGCGGAACCCGCACCGGTGACGCCGACGAGTCCCGCAACGACTACGGGCCGCTCAACAACGCCCGGCACTTCGCGTCGGTCACCGACAAGCTCGGGCGCCTGCCGGAGCACGCCACGGTGGTCACCGGCGGCCGGGCGGTCGAGGGCGACGGCTACTTCGTGGAGCCGACCGTGATCACCGGCGTCCGCCAGGACGACGAGCTGGTCCAGGAGGAGACCTTCGGCCCGGTCCTCACCGTCCAGACCTTCACCTCAGAGGCGGAGGCCGTGGAGCTCGCCAACGACGTCGACTACGCGCTGGCCTCCAGTGTCTGGACCGCCGACCACGGCGTCGCGATGCGCCTCACCCGGGACCTGGACTTCGGCTGCGTCTGGGTGAACACCCATGTCCTGCTCACGGCGGAGATGCCGCACGGCGGCTTCAAGTCCTCGGGCTACGGCAAGGACCTGTCGCTGTACTCGGTCGAGGAGTACACGCGCGTCAAGCACGTGATGCACGCGCTGGGCTGACCGGAGCCGGGGGCTCAGCCCGTGTATTTCTGGCGCAGGCCGCTGACCAGGGCGTCGAGTGCGAGCTCGAAGGCCCGGTCGGCGGCCTCGCGGGGTCCGCCGACCTCTGCGCCGCGAACCGGGTGAAGGTGGGGGCCACGTCCTCCAGGCCGCCCGGGTCGAAGATCCCCTCGGGGGCGGAGGCGTCGTAGGCGGCGCCGAAGACCAGCGCCTCGACGCCCACGATGATGTCCACCGCGTCCGCGCCGACGATCCCGGCCTCCTCCAGGGCGCGTGTGACGCGCTCGTACATCCGCAGCGTCCTCGGGGAGTCCGCGACGGGCAGCACGGCCATGACCGGGATGAGCGCCGTGTGCTCCATGAAGCACCGCCGGTAGGAGTGCGCCCACCGCCGCAGCGCCCGATCCCACGGCTCGGTGCCGAACCCGGAGACGTCGATCCGTTCGTTCACGCGCTCCTGCAACAGGATGAGCACGTCCCGCTTGGAGGCGACGTGGTTGTACAGGGCGGAGGCCGCCACCCCGAGCTCCCGGGCCAGGGCGGCCATGGTCAGGTGCCGGTAGCCCTGCTCGGTGACGATCCGGATCGCGGCCAGGGTGACGCGCTCCCGTGAGAGGACCGGCGAGGAGGGTCTGCCCCGGCCCCGTCCGCTGCGGGTTCCCTGGCTCACTGGCGCCTGCTTCCTGTCGAGGCCCGGACACGGTCCCCACCAGTCTAGGAGCGGCGTGCCCGCGCCCCGTGTCGGCGCCGCCCGTGAGAGTGTCCGGCTTGACACCCGGGGATCTCGTGCCCGTTAATGAATGGTATTCATTTAATGGTTCGAAGGAGCGCACCCATGCGAGGCACACACGTCATCGGCAGCGACGAGGTCCTCTATCGAGACGTCGCCGTGGTGGGCGCGGGCCCGGCCGGGCTGATGGCCGCACGCGCCCTCCAGGCCGCCGGACGCACCGTCGCCGTCCTGGAGGCGCGCGACCGCGTGGGCGGGCGCACCTGGTCCCGGGAGGTCGACGGCGCCTTCCTGGAGCTGGGCGGCCAGTGGGTCTCGCCCGACCAGACCGTGCTGCTCGGCCTCCTGGACGAGCTCGGGATGAGCACCTACCCGCGCCACCGCGAGGGCGCCAACGTCTACCTCGCGCCCGACGGTTCCCGGCACGAGTACACCGGCGACGTGTTCCCGGCGGGGGAGCGGACCGAGGCGGAGATGGCTCGGGTGATCGCGGTCCTGGACGGCCTGGTCGAGGAGATCGGCGTCGAGCGTCCCTGGGAGCACCCGCTCGCCCGCGAGCTGGACACCGTCACCTTCACCGAGTGGCTGCGGCGGCAGACCGACGACGAGGCCGCACGCGAGAACATCGGCATCTTCATGGCCGGGGGCATGCTCACCAAGCCCGCCCACGCCTTCTCCGCGCTCCAGGCCGTCCTCATGGCGGCCTCCGCCGGGTCCTTCTCCCACCTCGTGGACGAGGACTTCATCCTCGACCGCCGGGTGGTCGGCGGCATGCAGGCGGTCTCGCGGGCCATGGCGGACGCGCTGGAGGAGGGCACCGTCCACCTGGCGAGCCCGGTCCGGACGATCCGCTGGAGCGAGGAGGGCGCCACGGTCGTCTCCGAACGCGTCACCGTGCGCGCCGGTCGCGTGATCGTGGCCGTGCCGCCCACCCTCTACTCGCGTATCTCCTTCGAGCCGGCCCTGCCCTGGCTCCAGCAGCAGATGCACCAGCACACGTCGATGGGCCTGGTCATCAAGGTCCACGCGGTCTACGAGCGTCCGTTCTGGCGGGACCGGGGGCTCTCCGGCACCGGTTTCGGGGCCAGGGAGCTCTGCCAGGAGGTCTACGACAACACCAACCACGGGGACGAGCGCGGCACCCTGGTGGCCTTCGTCTCCGACGAGCTCGCGGACGACCTCCTGCGCCGCTCCGCCGAGGAGCGCCGGGGCGCGGTCCTGCGTTCCCTCTCCCACTACCTCGGGGAGGAGGCCCTGGAGCCCGTCGTCTACTTCGAGTCGGACTTCGCCTCCGAGGAGTGGACCCGGGGCGCCTACGCGGCCAGCTACGACCTCGGCGGACTGCACCGCTACGGGGCCGACCAGCGCACCCCCGTGGGCCCCATCGGCTGGGCCTGCTCGGACCTGGCAGCCGAGGGCTACCAGCACGTGGACGGAGCGCTGCGCCAGGGCCGCCGCGCCGCCGAGGAGATCCTCGCGGGCACCACCGGCTGACCCCGCCGCGACACCGGGGAGCCCGGCCCCCGTTCACACGGGACCGGGCTCCCTCGCGCCTCGGGAACGGTTCGTCACACCTCCGAGGCGGCGGCGAACTCGGCGCGCAGCCGGACCACCTCGGCCGGGTCCCAGCCCGGCCCCGGCACGCTGGAGGCCAGCATGCGCGTGTACGGGTGCTCGGGCTCACGCAGCACGCGCCGGGTGGGGCCGTGCTCCACGGCCCGGCCCCGGTACATGACCAGGACCTCGTCGGTGACCTGTCCGACCACGGCCAGGTCGTGCGAGACGAACACCAGGGACACCCCCGACTCCTCGCGGATCCGCGAGAGCAACCGCAGGATCTGCGCCTGCACGGACACGTCCAGGGCGGAGACCGCCTCGTCGAGCACCAGCACGGACGGATCCGCCGCCAGCGCGCGGGCGATCGCCAGGCGCTGCCGCTGACCCCCGCTGAGCCGGTGCGGCCTGGCCTCCGCCTCCCGCGCTCCGAGTCCCACCTGTTCGAGGAGTTCCAGGGCGCGCCGGTCCGCCCCGGCCCGATCCGCGCCGTGCAGACGCAGGACGTGGCACAGGCACTGGGCCGCGGTGAGACGGCGGTCGAGGGACTCCAGCGGGTTCTGGAAGACCAGCTGCACCTCGCGTGCCCGGCGCAGGCGCGCGGCGCGCCCCCGTTCCCGGACGCCACGGGCGCGGCCCGCCACCCGGATCTCCCCGGCGTCGGCCCGTTCCAGCCCCACCAGCATCCGGGCCACGGTGCTCTTGCCGGACCCGGACTCACCGACCACTCCCAGGGAGCCACCGGGCGCGAGTTCGAAGGAGACGTCGTCCACGGCCACCAGCTCCGGTAGGCCCCGGCCCATGGGGAAGGCCCTGCGCAGTCCGCTCACGGACAGCGCCGGTTCTTTCGGGGTCATCGGTTCTCCTCCTCCGGACGCGACGCGCGCGCTCCGTCGTTCACCGTCTCCGCCCGCACGCAGGCGACCCCGCCGTCGTCGAGCGGGAACGTCTCCGGCCGCCAGGTCGTACAGGCCTCCGTCGCGTCGGCGCACCGGGGCGAGAAGGGGCAGCCGGTGAACGCGGTGGACAGCGAGGGCGGGGCGCCGGGGATGGGTTCGGGGGCCAGATCGGAGTCCAGCCCCGGGTTGCACGCGATCAGACCACGCGTGTAGGGGTGGAGCGGGTCCGCGAACAGCGCCGACGCCTCGCGCGACTCCACCACACGGCCCGCGTACATGACGTGGACCCGGTGACAGTAGGCGGCGGCCAGGTGCAGGTCGTGCGTGATGAACAGGACACCCATGCCCCGACGTTCGCGCAGGTCGCGCAGGACCGAGAGCACCTCCGCCTGGGTGGTGGCGTCCAGGGCGCTGGTGGCCTCGTCCGCGAGCAGGAGCTCGGGCTCGGTGGCCAGGGCCGCGGCGAGCACGACCCGTTGCAGCATGCCCCCGGACATCTCGTGCGGGAACTGGTGGAAGCGCTCCTCGGGCCGGTTCAGGCCGACCTCCGCCATGAGGTCCAGCGCCCGGGCACGGGCCTCGGCCCTGGGCGTGCCCAGCGCCAGGACCAGGCGTTCGGTGAGGAAGTCCCCCACGCGTCGGACCGGGTTGAGCACCGAGCGCGGGTCCTGGAAGACCATGGACACCCGTCGGGAACGGAGCGCGGTGAGCTCCGCCGGTGCCGCGCCGAGCACGTCGGTCCCGCCGACGCTGGCCCGGCCGCTGACGGCGGAGCCCTCGGGAAGGAGCCTGAGCACGGCGCGGGCCGTGGTGGACTTCCTGATCCGGACTCACCGACCAGGCCGACGACCTCGCCGGGTCCCACGGTGAGACTGACCTCGTCCAGGACCGGGCGGCGCGTCTCGGCGCCCGGCAGGGTGACGGTGAGGTTGTCGATGTCGAGCAGCATGGGCCTACCTCCGTGAGTTCAGCCGGTCGGCGACACGCACCCCGACGATGTTGAACGCGACAACGACCAGGGCGATGGCCGCTCCGGGGACCAGCGCGGGCCACAGGACGCCCTGGATCAGCGCGGACTGCCCCTCCTGGACCATCAGGCCCCACTCGGAGCTGGGCGGCTGCGCGCCGAAGCCGAGGAAGCTGAGCGTGGCCAGGCTCATCAGGCCCTCTCCGAAGAGCACCACCAGGTACCCGAGCAGGGCGGGTGCCATGTTGGGGATGAGGTAGCGCAGGCAGATGACCAGGCCGCTCACCCCCTGCACCCGGTAGGCGTCGATGTAGGGCTTGGCGCACTCCGCCAGCGCGACGCTGCGGGTGAACTTCGCGATGATCGGGGTGAACGCCAGCCCCAGGGCCACGACGGCCGTGGTCATGCCGCTGCCGAACACCGCGATCACGAGGACCACGAACAGCAGCCCGGGGAAGGCGTACATGACGTCGGTGACACGGGCGAGGAGGACGTCCACCCAGCCGCGCCGCCAGGCGGCCAGGGTTCCCATGGCCACGCCCAGCACGGAGGCGAGCAGGAGCAGGAGCAGCGGGCCCAGCAGGCTCTCCCGCGCGCCGTGGACGACCCGGGACAGCAGGTCGCGCCCCATCTGGTCGGTGCCCAGCCAGTGGTCGGCGCCGGGTGGCGCCCAGATGTCGCCGAAGTCGATGGCGTTCGGGTCGGCGGGGGCGACCAGCGGGGCGAACACGGCGGCCAGGACCACCGTGACGAGGAATCCCGCGCTGGTCCAGAGGACCACCCCGCCGGACCCGCGCGCTCCCGCGCGGGTGGTGTTCGCGGTGACGGCCGAGGTGGGCGTCTGGGCGGTCATACCCTGTTCCCTTCGATGCGGACCCGCGGGTCCAGGAGCGGGTGGACGAGGTCGATCAGGGTCGTGACCCCCATGTAGGCGACCACCATGCACAGCAGGACGGCCTGCACGACCGGGAAGTCGAGGTTGTTGATCGCGTCCACCAGCAGCGCGCCGATCCCGCTGAGGCCGAACGCCGACTCGATCACCACGGTTCCGCTGAGCATGCTGGCGGTGACCAGGCCGCACATCGTCACGACGGGGCCCAGGGAGTTGCGCAGCACGTGGCGGCGGACCACATGCCGTTCCGCGATCCCCGACGCCCGCGACGCCGCGACGTGCTCCAGGTCGAACTGTTCCACCATCGTCTGCCGGGTGACCCGGGAGATGATGGCCAGGGCTCCGGTCGCCAGCGCGATCGCGGGCAGCGTGAGGTGGTGGACACGGCTGAGGAAGCCCTCGCCCAGGCCGGTCACCGGGAACCAGCCCAGCCGCACGCCGAACAGGGAGATCAGCGCGATGGCCAGGACGAACGACGGTACCGAGGCGGCCAGCGTGGTGCCCGCGGTGACGGCGGCGTCGGTCCGGCGCCCGCGACGCACGGCGGACAGGGCGCCCAGAGCGATGCCCAGGACGGTGAAGAGCACCGCCGCGTAGGCCACCAGGGACACGGTGGTGGGCAGGCGGGTGAGGATCAGGTCGCTCACCGCCGCGTTGTACTGGAACGAGGTTCCGAGGTCGCCGGTGACGGCGCCGCCCAGCCACAGCCAGTACTGCACCAGCAGCGGCTGGTCCAGGTGGTACTCGGCGCGGACGGCGGCGATCCGCTCCGGGGTGACGTTCTCGGGGTCGCCCACCAGGAACGACACCGGGTCGCCCGGCGCGGCGTACATGGCCCCGAAGATCAGCGCCGAGCTGACGGCCAGGGTGAGCAGCATGCCGCCGAGGCGGCGCAGCACGTGCGTGGTCATCGTCCTTCGTCCTCTCGGGCACCGAGGTCGGCGGCCCACGGGTAGAAGAGGAACGCGGAGGAGGCGGGCGCCCCCGTGACTCCGGGTCCCATGGCGAGGGTCGTGGGGACCTGGACGACGGGGATCCACGGCATGGCCTCGGTCCAGCGGTCCTGGAGCTCCACGGCGAGCTCGGCCCGTTCGGCGTCGTCGGTCGCGGCCTGGGCCTGCCTGACGAGGGCGTCGTACTCCTCGTCGGCGAAGCCGGAGTAGTTCACCCCGGCGTCGGAGGCGCCGTTCTTGTAGAAGCCCACGGGGTCGTTCTTCGAGATCCAGTACTCGTCGGAGAAGAGGTCGACCTGCGAGCGCAGCTCGGGGTCCACGTAGTAGCTGCCGAACTGCTGCCGGGGCACGGTGGCGATCCGCGCCTCCAGCCCGATCTTCGCGGCCGCGTCCACGACCGCGTTGGCGATGATGGTGCGGGCGGGCTCCCCGTCGTTGGCGATGACGAGCGGTTCCTCGGGGGCCCCGGCCTCCTCGACCAGGGCGCGGGCCAGCTCCAGCTCCGGTTCCCCCGGGTCGGCGGGGGCGGCGTCGATCGCCGCGTACGCCTCCTCGAAGCGTGCGCGCTCGTACCCCCAGCCGCCCGGGCCCAGGGGAGCGGACCACGGTTCGGCCAGCCCGCCGAAGGCCGACCGGGAGATGCCGTCCCGCTCCAGCGCCAGGGACAGGGCCCGGCGCAGTCGGGGTCGGCCAGCCCGCCGCGTTCGGTGGTGATGAGGGACCACACGTTGGTGGAGGGCCCCTGGTACACCTGGACGGTCTCGTCGCGCAGCAGCGGGACGGCGGCCGAGGCGGTGTCGAGGTAGGCGCCGTCGGACTCACCGGTGTTCAGGGTGTTGACCACGGCGTTCTCGACGGCCCAGCGGAACTCCACCCGGCGCACGTGCGCGGCGCGGTCGGTGTTCCAGTAGGCGTCGTCGCGCTCCAGCACGACCCGGCTCCCGGAGCTCCACTCTGTGAGCTGGTAGGGGCCCGTGCAGGCGTCCGAGCCCTGCGGCGTCCCGTAGGCGTCGCCGTCGGCCTCCAGGACGCGGCGGTCGTAGACGATGCCGCCGTTCCCGGCCATGGCGGGCACGAACACGGCGTCGCGCTGGCTCATGCGGACGGTGACCTCGCGGTCTCCGGTGGCCTCGATCCGTCCCACGTTCGCGTACTCGTCGGACTCCTCGGCGCCCTCGGCCGCGTGCCGCTCCATGCTCCACACGACGTCGTCGGCGGTGATCGGGGTGCCGTCGCGGAAGGCGGCCCCGGGAGTGAGGCGGAAGACGACGGTGGAGTCGTCCTCCCACTCGGCGTACTCGGCCAGCCCGGGGCTGACGCTGAGGTCGGGAGCGACCCGCATCAGCCGTTCACAGACGTTGGCGAGGACGGTGTTCTGCGCGGTTCCGCCGTTGGCGTCCAGGTCGAGTGAGGTGGGCTCGGACGGCAGCATCCAGGTCACCGAGTCCAGCTCACCCGTGGCCGGGGCGGTGGTGGCGGTCAGTTCGAGTTCGGGCCCCGGGGCGGGGGCCGAGCACGCGGTCACGACGAGGGCCAGGACGGCGGCGGGGATCACCGCTCCGGCGCGGCGTGGTGGTCTGTCCTTCACAACGGTCTACTCCAGGGAAGAAGGGGGATGTGGACAGTGGTTCGGCTTCAGGCGCCCGGGCCGTCGTAGAGGTTCCAGGGCATGAGCTCGTAGTCGCGCTCACAGGGGTTTCCGGCGGCGACGCGGTACTCGCCGCTGGTGAGGTCGACGAGGCTGGAGAGCAGCGTGGACCAGCGGCGCACCTCGGGTGCGGCGGGGTCGGGGTGCGTGCACAGGGACTCGGGGTGGCCGAGGTGGTCGGACATGGCCTCGTGGACGGCGGCGCGCACCCGCTCGGGGGTGTCGCTGGTCCGGACGGCGGCCAGTCCGCGCCGGGCGCGGGGCACGCGGATGAGTGAGTCCGTGGCGAGCGGGCGGTAGGACTCGGCCAGCTGCGGCGGGACACCGGCCTGGTAGTGGTTGCCGTGGACGAGCACGCCCTCGTCGTCGGGATACATCCACTGGCACGGGCCCG
The DNA here is from genome assembly GCA_018388625.1 of Nocardiopsis eucommiae. Classification (GTDB taxonomy): domain Bacteria; phylum Actinomycetota; class Actinomycetes; order Streptosporangiales; family Streptosporangiaceae; genus Nocardiopsis; species Nocardiopsis eucommiae. Next base: position 2,737,194 of record CP074402.1, read on the forward strand.
GGGTGGTCTCGACGTCGATGGCGAACCCGGAGCGGTGGGTCAGCAGCGCGTTGCTGGCGATGTGCGCACGCGTCTTGACCAGCGCGTTCAGGGCGTCGGAGAGCCTGGAGGAGTCCAGGACCCGGCGTCGGACGAGGGTCTGCGGGACGCCGACGGCCGACCCGAAGCGCCCCCGAGGCCGTTGGCGTTGAGCGCGATCCCGGCGGAGTTGGCGCCGTGCCGCCCGACCTGGCCCGCCTCGACCTGCATGATGAGCGTGGGGCGGGGCGGCTGGACCACGCGGAGCATGAGGACGGTGTCGGCCGTGCCGTGCCGCCAGTCCCAGTTCTGTCCGGCGTAGACGCGGCCGTCGCCGGTCGCGCCCTCGGCCAGGGCGAACGAGGTGCAGCCGTCCGAGGCCTCGCGCTCGTCGGACTCGGTGGCGGCGGGCATGGAGCGGAAGGAGGAGTCGTAGATGATCTCCCCGCGCACGTTGAGGGCGAGGACGTCGAGGAGGTCGACCCCGGCGCCCTCGGCGATGCCCTCCATCTCGGTGACCATGTCCGCGTCGAAGGAGCGGCAGGTGTCGAGCCAGCCCCGGGCACGGTCGAGGACGCCGCCCCAGCTCAGGCCGGTCTGCTGGGTGAAGGCGCGCTCGTAGAAGCCCATGGCCGCGGCGATCTGGTCCCGAGCGGCCTCTCCGTAGGCGACACCGCGCTCACGTGGACCGCCGCTGATCTCGATGAGCGGCAGGCCCGAGGGCGTTCGCGGTGCGGTGGTGGTCATGATGGTGGTCCCCCGAACACGTCATGTAACATTCATTACGAAGACGCGCATAGTTGAAACGACTGTTTCCTCAGGAGTGTAATGAGTGCTACGCCACAGTCAAGGGCTGTAATGAATAGTTCTTCGAATCCGGGGCTGGAACGCCTCCACACCCTGGTGCGCACTCACTGGGAAAGCCTCTCCCCGGCGGAGCGATCGGTGTGCCGCCTGCTCACGGCCTCGCCGGTGGAACAGATCCTCTACTCCAACGCCCAGGAGCTCGGTACCGCCAGCGGCACCAGCAACGCCAGCGTCATCCGGACCCTGCGCCGCCTCGGCTACACCGGACTGCCCGCCCTCAAACAGGAGATCGCCGCCCCGTTCACCTCCGAGGTGGCGCCGGACGTACGTCTGCGCGAGCGCATCGACCGCATGGGACGGGACTTCACCGCGCTCTGGGGCCGGGTCGTGGACGAGGCCCGCGACCGTGTCGAACACGTCCGCACGGCCACCTCGCCGGACGACCTCACCCGCGCCGTGGAGGTCCTGGCCGAGGCGGGACGGACCGTGACGTACGGCGTCGGCTCCTCCAACATCGCCGCCGAACACCTGGCCCTCAAGCTCAACCGCATCGGCGCCCGGGCGCGCTCCGTCGACACGGACGGCTTCCGGCTGGCCGACGACCTCCTGGGCATCCACCGGGGCGACGCCGTCGTGGTCTTCGCCCCCGGGCGCGTGCTGCCGGAGGTGGAGGTACTGCTCGAACGCGCCCGCGCGGTGGGCGCCCACTCCGTACTGGTGACCGACGAGCTCGCCGAGGAGCTGCGCGACAGCGTCGACATCGTGCTGTCCGCCCCCCACACCCCCACGGGCATGACCGCCGAGGCCCTGACCGGGATCATCGTCTCCGACGCCCTCGTGCAGGCGGTGGCCACCGTCCACCCGGACCGGGCCGTGCGCACCTCCCACGAACTCACCGCCTGGCGGGGACGCCTGGGCCACTGACCGCCGGGGCGGCTCCCCGCGCCCGGCGGCCCCGCTCCAGCCCCCGCCCCGGCGGCTCCACTCCCGACCCCCGACCACGGGCTCCCCGCCCCCGGCCTCCGGCGCGCCCGGAGGCCGGGGAGCGGGATCCGTCCCCAGAGCAGGGGAGGATGGGCCCATGGACTTCTCCGACCCCCTGCCCAGTGACACCAGCGAGGACGAGCGCACGCGCGGCGCCCGTGTCGCCCTCCTGCCCGTCGGCAGCCTCGAACAGCACGGTTCCCACCTGCCGCTGACCACGGACACCGTCATCGCCTGCGCCCTGGCGCGGAGCCTGGCCGACGCCCACCCCGGTGTGCGGCTCCTGCCGCCGATCAGCTTCGGCTGCTCCCACGAGCACGAGGCCTGGCCCGGGACCGTCAGTGTCACGGCGCCCACCCTGTACGCCATGGCCTCCGACGTCGCCGCGTCCCTGCGGGCGGCGGGCACCCCAAGCTGGTCCTCGTCAACGGGCACGGCGGCAACCACGTGCTCGCCAACCTCGTCCAGGCCTCGCGCGGAGACATGGCCCTCTTCCCCGGCCCGGACGACTGGGAGGCCGCCCGCCGGGCCGCGAGGATGAGCACCACCAACGCCCGCGACATGCACGCCGGGGAGCTGGAGACCTCGGTCCTGCTCCACGTGCGCCCCGACCTGGTCCGCCCCGGCTACCAGGAGGCCGACCACCTCGCGGACCGGCGTGACCACCTGCTCACCACGGGTCTGTCGCGCTACACCCGCTCCGGGGTGGTGGGTCAGCCCTCACGCGCGACGGCCACCGAGGGCCGCGATCTTCTGGCGCACCTGGTGAAGGTGTTCGCGGGGTACCTCAACGTGCTCGACCCGCAGCAGCCGCCACAGCAGCACCAGCCCGCCGGGAAGGGAGGCGACCAGGGCCAGGAGCCCGTACGCCACTGACACCGTCAGGCCCAGGTCCGCGCCCAGCCCCGCCGCGCCGAAGGCGAGCGCCGTCACCGCCTCACGCGGCCCCCACCCGCCGAGGTTGGCCGGGACGCTCATCGCCACCAGGGCCAGCACCAGCAGCGGGAGCAGGGCCGGGGCGGGCAGGGTGACCCCACCGCCCGGGCCGCGACCAGGAACAGCACGAGGTGCCCGGCCAGCGCCGCGGCCGAGAGCAGGACCACCCCGGGCCGGTCGTCACCGTGAACAGACCGGCCCGGGTGTCCGCGACCGTCGCCGACAGCGCCCGCCACCACGCCGATCCCCTCCTGCGCCCGAGGACCCAGCCCAGGGCCACCACCAGCGCCACCACAGCGAAGACGCCCAGGGAGGCGGCCACCGCGAGCAGCCCCGGCCCCAGGAGCGCGGCGGGCAGGGTGAACAGCAGCACCGCGCAGGTCGCGGCGAGCACCACCTGCCCGGCCATGCGCTCCAGGAGCACGGCGCGCACACCCCGGGCCACGTCACCGGCGTAGCGGCCGTGGCTGACCGCCCGGTGCACGTCACCGAGCACCCCGGCGGGCAGCACGGCGTTCAGGAACAGTGCGCGGTAGTAGTCGGACACCGCGCGTACCCAGGGCAGTCGCAGACCGACTCCGCGTGCGACCAAAACCCAGCGGGTCGCGCACAGCAGCGTCGTGACCAGACCGATTCCGAGTGCCGTCGTCACCGTCGCAGGGTCGACCGCCCCGAACGCGTCGGTGAACGCGTCCAGGGGGAACCACCACACCACCCCGGCCAGGAACGCGATCCCGACCAGCGGGCGCACGAACCCGGTCCACCGACGTCCTCCGGTGTCGTTCACGGGTGGGGCTCGCCCTCCTCGGGTGGTGCTTCCTCCCCGGGCAGCGCCAGCAGGTCGGTGTGGTGCACGATCACGCCCAGTTCCCCCCGTTCGCACTGGCCGAAGCGGCGTTCCAGGTATCCGCCGACGGCCGCCCCGGGTCCTGCTCCAGGGCGGCCTCCGCCCATCCCCGCAGCCAGGAACGGACGAGGGGCACGCGCTCCGGGCCCAGCCGCCAGGGGCTCGGACGGCTCAGGGTCCGGTACCCGTGCGCGGCGAACTCCCACTCGGCCGTGTCCGCGGCCTCCGGCCCGCGACGCCCGCCCCGGCGCTGGTGGGCGTTGAACGCCTCCGTCAGCGCGAGGTCGTCCCGGTCACCCGGGAAGAGCTCCACCCGGCCCGCCACCGACAGCGTGAACAGGGCCGCGCAACCCGCTTCGGTCACCGCCCGCACGATGCGCTCCAGTTCCGCGTACGTGAGCAGGTCGAGCAGGGCCGACCCGGTGACCAGGTCGATCTCGGCGAGGTCCCGCGCGGTGATCGTCCCCACGTCCCGGAGACACATCCGCGCACTCACCGGCGAGCCGTCCTCCGAGGCGGCGGGCAGGTACGCCCCGGCGAGCGACAGCAGGCCGGGGTCCACGTCGTAGAGCGTCCAGCGCTGCGCCCCGGGCAGCCGGGGCGCCAGCCAGCGACCCTGGGAACCGGATCCGCACCCGAGGTCCGCGATCCGTACCGGGCGCTCACGGGTTCCGCCGCCGCGCCCGCGGAGGAAGGCCCGGAGCGGTGCGAGCGTCGCCGTGGCACGGGCCTCGGAGTCGGCACCCTCCCGCAGGGCCAACCAGCCCGGGTCGAAGGCGGGCGGCGGGTTCTCGGACACTGAGCTCAACGGGACCCCTCCCGGTGGAGTGCGACCGTCCCGTCTGCGGACGGCCGCCTCCTCCCAGAGTGCCAGCTCAGGTGCGTCCGGGAGGTCCGATCCAGGAAGCCTTTGCCCGGATCTGTCTCCGGGCGCCCCCGGTCGGGCCGGGCCGCTCAGACCTTCCGGGCCAGGCCCGCGTACTGGGGGACGGCGCGGACGGTGCCCACCTCGGTGGGTTCGGGGCGCCAGTGGAAGACCGGGACCACGCCAGGTTCCACCAGTTCGTAGCCGTCGAAGAAGCTCCGGAACTCCTCCACGGTGCGCATGTGGTACTTCTGGGCCACGTGCTGTTCCCAGACACGCATGCCCTCGGCGGCGCGTTCGGTGTCCTCGACCTCCATGTGGGCCAGCACGCCGTCGCACACCGCGACGAAGCTGCCGGGGGCCAGACCGTCGACGTAGGCGCGCACCAGACGGACCGCCTCCTCGATCTCGAAGTGGCCCATGGTGCCCATCAGGGTCAGCCCGACGGGCCGCTCCAGGTCCAGAGTCCGCCCCGCCGCTTCGAGGACCTTCTCCACGTCGCGCAGGTCCTGGTCCACGTACTGGGTCCGGCCCGTGTCGGTGCCGACGAGGAGGGCGCGGGCGTGGGCCAGGACGAGGGGGTCGTTGTCCACGTAGACCACCCGGGCCGAGGGGTCGAGCGCCTGGGCCACCTCGTGGGTGTTGTCGGCGGTGGGCAGGCCGGTGCCGACGTCGAGGAACTGGGTGATGCCCTCCTCCGTGACCAGGTGGCCGACGGCGCGGCGCAGGAAGAGCCGGTCTCCCTGGGCCGCCTCCGCGACCTGGGGGAACAGAGCCCGAACGCGGTCACCGACCTCCCTGTCGACGGGGTAGTTGTCCTTCCCGCCCAGCCAGTAGTTCCACACGCGCGCGGTGTGGGCGACGGTGCTGTCGATCGGGGTGTCCGGCATGGGGTCTCGCACTCCTGTGGGTCTCGGGGGTCTCGGGGGTCTCGGGGAACCCCCCCGCAGTCTCCTTCCCCGCACCACCCGCGCGCAAGCCGCGAACCCCTGCGCCACAGGGGTTCGCGGCTCAGGAGGACAGTGTCGCCCGTTCCTCGGACACGGCGCGGTCCTCCTCCTCGGGCCGCTTCATGTCCACGGTGTCGCGCAGCTGGACCCTGGGCAGGAAGAGCGCCACGACAAGACCGACCACGGCGATACCGGTGGCGACCAGGAAGATGTCGCCGGTGGAGGAGCCGTACGCGCCCTCGACGATCTCTCGCAGGAACGGCGGCATGCCCGCCAGGTCCAGGGTGGTGCCGTCGGCGCCCCCGGCGGGGACCTCCACACCCGAGGCCGCGAGGCCGTCGGTCACGTTCGTGCTCACCCGGTTGGCGAGGATGGCCCCGAGCACGGACACCCCGATGGTGCCCCCGAGGGACCGGAAGAACGTGATCGCGCCACTGGCCGCCCCGAGTTCGCGGAGCGGGACCGAGTTCTGCACGACCAGCACGAGGTTCTGCATGGACATGCCCACGCCCACACCGACTCCCAGCATGCCCAGGGACACCACGTACAGGGACGTGGTCGCGTCGATGGTGGACAGCAACAGGAAGCCGAGGACCAGGAACACCAGGCCGGCGACGACGTAGGCCTTGACCCGGCCCGAACGGGAGACCAGCCACCCGGACAGGGTGGAGGAGAGCATCATGCCGAGCATCAGCGGCGTGGTGAGCAGACCGGCGGCGGTCGGGGAGTAGCCTCGGGCCAGCTGGAAGTACTGGCCGAGGAAGACCGCTCCGCCGAACATCGCCATGCCGACCGCGACGCTGGCCACGATCGCGATCACGGGCTCGCGGCGGAGCACCAGGTGCAGCGGGATGACCGGCTCCGCCACCCGGTTCTCCACCCACACCGCCAGGGCCAGCAGTACGAGGCCGCCGGTGACCATGGCGCCGGTCTGCCAGGAGATCCACGCGAAGCTGCCGCCGACGAACGTCACCCACAGCAGGATGGTGCTGACACCGGCGGCGATGAGCGTGGCGCCGAGGTAGTCCACGCGCACGTCGGTGCGGCGCTCCTCCACCAGGTGCAGGGTGCGGGTGAGCACGACCAGCGCGACCAACATGAACGGGACGCCGATGAAGAAGCACCAGCGCCAGCCCAGCCACGAGGTGTCCGTGAGCGCCCCGCCGATCAGGGGGCCGCCGACGGTGGCCAGGGCCATGATGGCGCCGATGACGCCGTTGAAGCGGCCGCGTTCCTTGGGGCTGACCAGCGCGGCGATGGTGGCCTGCACCAGGACCTGCGAGGCGCCCATGCCGAGTCCCTGGAGGGCGCGGAAGGCGATGAGCTGTTCGGTGTTCTGGGCGAACCCGCTCAGCAGCGAGGCCACGATGAACAGCACGATCGAGATCTGGAGCAGCCGCTTCTTCGGGAAGAGGTCCGCGAGCTTGCCCCACACGGGGGTGGAGGCCGTGGACGCCAGCAGCGTCGCGGTCACCACCCAGGTGTACTGGGACTGGGTCCCTTGGAGGGAACCGAGGATCTGGGGCAGGGCGACCGAGACGATCGTGCCGCTGAGCATCGTCACGCCGAGGACGATCAGCAGCCCGCTCAGGGTGCGCATGATCGGAGTACGTGCGGTGCCCTGGGACTGAGGAGTACTCAAGGCTGGCCTCTGGTGAAGAGAGATCGGGTGAAGGCGCGCAGGTGGAGGAGGTCTGCTGAGGCGGCAAAAATGCATACTAAGAATTTTTGCACCCTATGCACGATACCACCGGCCCCCGTGCCGGGACGTGTGCGCTCCGGAGAACCCGGTCACACGTGAACGGGCGTGCGGGGCCGCTCAGAGACCGAGCACGCGCGCCATCGCGCGCGCGGCCTCGGACCATCCGGCCAGCTCCGCGCGGCGTCGTCGCGCCGCCCCGCGCATCGTGGCGCGCAGTCCGGGGTCGGTCAGCCAGTCCCGCAGTGCCCGCTCCAGCGCCGCCGCGTCCCCCGGCGGCACCAACAGCCCCGGCACACGACCGTCGGGGGCCCGCCCCAACGCCTCGGGGACCCCGCCCACCTCGGAGGCCACCACCGGCACCCCCGGGCCAACGCCTCGGTCACGACCATCCCGTAGGTCTCCGCGCGGGAGGCCAGCACCACCAGGTCGGCGGAGGCGTACAGACCCTCCAGCTTCGCGCCGACCAGCGGTCCGGTGAACCGCACCCGGCCCGCCAACGCCTCCACGAGCGGGGAGGGGTCCCCGGGCCCGCGCACACGCACTCCCACGGCAGACCCACAAGGGAGCGAAGGGCGCCCAACAGCAGGTCGTGGCCCTTGCGCGGGGTCAGGGAGGCCACGCACACCAACCGGGGGCACGGCCCGGCTCCCCCTCGAACCCGCTCCCACGTGCCAGCGGAGCCACGTCCACGCCCGGCCGCACCGCCGCCACCGGGACGCCCGCCTCCGTCAGACCGTGGTGGTCGGCCAGCCGCCGCGCCGCCCACGCGCTGGTCGCCACCACCGACACCCCGGACCGCAGTACGGTCCGCTCGCGCGCGTCCAGATCCCGGGCCTCCCGTTCCGGCAACCCCGACTCGTCGCCCAGAGGCAGGTGCACCAGCACGTGGAGCCGGAGCCGTCGCGCGTGCGGTACGACCACCTCGGGAACCCCGCAGGCCACCAGTCCGTCCACCAACACGGGGGCGCCGTCGGGTGCTCCGGCCAGCACGGAGGCGAGCACGTCGGTCCCGGTGCGTCCCGGACGCGGCCACGACCCGGGAACCGTCACGGTCCGGACCGGTCCGACACCGTCGTGCGGGGAGTCCGCCGCCTCCAGCTCACCCAGCGCCCGCGCGATCCGCCGATCATAGGTGTGACCACCGCTGGGCGCCGACGCCTCCGGAACGACGAACAGCGTGGGCACCCGCACGGCCCCGGTCACAGCTCCCGTTCGTAGGAGGCCCAGGCCACGTGCGACTCGTGCAGGGTCACCGCGATCGAGGCCAGGCCGTCGGCGTGCGCTCCCAGGGCCCCCGCCGCGATCCGACCGGCCAACCGGTCCGCGACCACCCGGGCCAGGAACTCGGTGGAGGTGTTCACCCCGGCGAACTCGGGGACCTCGTCCAGGTTGCGGTAGTTGAGTTCTGCCACCACCGCGCCCAGCTCGCGTGTGGCGGCGCCGATGTCCACCACGATGCCGTCGGGGTCCAGCTCCGGGCGGCGCAGGGTGGCGTCCACCACGAACGTGGCCCCGTGCAGGGCCTGGGCGGGGCCGAAGACCTCGCCCCGGAAGCTGTGCGCGACCATCAGGTGGTCCCGGACGGTGACACTGAACATGCGGACTCCCAGGGTGTCGGTGTGGTCGGTGCGGTCAGGTCTCGTACACGACGCGGTGGCACAGGGCCGACAGCTCGCCGCTGGCCAGCCTCGGCAGGACCGAGGGCAGCTCCTCGAACGGGCTCTCCCCGGTCAGGAGGGCGTCGAAGGCCGGGTCCTCCAGCAGACGCAGCGCCAGACCGAGGCGCTCGGCGTGGTCGTAGCGCGAACGGCGGGCCGGGGAGATCATGCCGACCTGGCTGGCCCGCACCGTCAGGCGGTGGGAGTGGAAGTCCTCGCCCAACGGCAGGATCACCCGCCGGTCCCCGTACCAGCTCAGTTCCACGACCTCGCCCTCCACATGCAGCAGACGCAGCGAGGACACCAGCCCCGCCTCGGTGGCACTGGTGTGGAAGACCAGGTCGCGGTCGTCCTCGGCGCGCTCGGGCGGGGCGAAGTCCACCCCGAGGCGGTCGGCGATCGCGGCGCGGCCGGGGTCCACGTCCACGAGCTGGACCCGCGCCCCCGGCACCTGGGACAGCAGGCGCGCCACGCAGCAGCCCACCATGCCGGCGCCGACCACCGTCACCCGGTCGCCCACCATCGGGGCGGCGTCCCACAGCGCGTTGATCGCGGTCTCCACCGTTCCGGCCAGGACAGCGCGGGCGGCCGGGACCCCCTCGGGGACCACGGACACCGCCGAGGCGGGCACCACGAACCGGGTCTGGTGCGGGAACAGGCTGAAGACGGTCCGCCCCACCAGCTCCCCGGGGCCCTCCTCGACCACGCCCACGTTCAGGTACCCGTACTTCAGGGGGCCGGGGAAGTCGCCCTCCTGGAAGGGCGCGCGCATCACCCCGTACTGGTTGGGCGGCACCCCGCCGCCGAAGACCAGCGTCTCCGTGCCCCGGCTGATCCCCGAGCCCAGGGCGCGCACCAGCACCTCACCGGGGCCGGGTTCGGGCAGCTCCACCTCCCGGATCTCACCCACGCCGGGGGAGCGCACCCAGAACGCCCGAGCCGTCCTCGCCATCCCTCACCTCTTCCTCTTCACGGAACCGAGTCCCAGGGCACGCGCCCGCCACAGTCCCACCACGTCACGTCCGAACGACCACAGCAGGGCGACCAGCGCCAGCCCCACCACCACGGCACCCACCGGCCGGGGAAGGACCCCCGAGGCGGCCACCGTCAACACGATCCCCTGCGCGGCGGCCACGGCCTTGCGCGCCGCGCTCGGCGGCAGCGGTCCCCGGAGCCAGGGTGCCGCGCGTGCGGCGGCCCAGAAGAGGTACCGCATCGCGCCGATCGCCAGGACCCAGGGTCCCAGTACTCCGGAGACGTACACACTCAGGGCCAGGATCAGGAACGCGTCGGCCTCCATGTCGAACCGGGCACCGAAGTCCGACTCCGTGCGCGTGCCCCGGGCCACCAGCCCGTCCACCCAGTCCAGGACCAGGGCCAGGGCCGCCACCGCGACCATCGGTCCGGCGGGCCCGCCCTCGGCCACCAGAGCCGTCACCACCCCGATCAGACCGACCCGCACCAGGGTCACCAGGTCGGCCGGGCCCATCGGCCACCGCTCGTGGCGGCGGACCGCCACCACCAGGGCCACCGTGACCAGCACGGCGTACAGCCCCGCCACGCCCCAGCCCCGGGGTCCCAGCCAGGAGGCCGGGTCAGCCACTCGCCAGCCCCGGGTCGCCGTTCAGGTGCGGCAGGTCGTGGCCCAGGCGGTCCCGCTTGGCGACCAGGTAGCGGGAGTTGTTCTCGTGCGCGGCCACCAGCAGCGGGACCCGGGCGGCCACCTTCACCCCGTGGTCCTCCAGCGCCAGCACCTTGGCGGGGTTGTTGGAGAGCAGCCGGACCGAACGCACGCCCCGGTACCGCAGCACCCGGGCGGCCGGTCCGTAGTCGCGCACGTCCACCGGCAGGCCCAGGTGGGTGGCGGAGTCCACGGTGTCCAGCCCGCGCTCGTCCTGGAGCACCTGGGTGCGGACCTTGTTCACGAGCCCGATCCCGCGCCCCTCGTGGCCGCGCAGGTACACCAGCACCCCGCGGCCCTCGGTGAGGATCGTGTCCAGGGCGGCGTCGAGCTGGTCGCCGCACTCGCAGCGCAGCGCGCCGAACACGTCCCCCGTGACGCACTCGGAGTGCACCCGGACCAGGACCTCCTCGCCGTCACCCAGCGCGCCCAGGACCAGGGCCAGGTGCTCCTGTCCGTCGACCGGGTCCCGGAACGCGACGCAGCGGAACGTGCCCCTGCGCACCACCAGGTCGGACTCGGCGACCTCCGCGCCGTCAAGAGAGTGCTCCGTCATGTGTCCTCCGATGCGGATGCGACCTGACAGGTGCGTGCCCATCCCACCGGTCGGATACACGGGCCGGACGACTATTCCGGCAGGTCCACCCGGATCTCGCCACCCAGCGCGAAGCCGCCCTCCAGCTCCAGGGAGTCCCCGCTCCAGAACCGCCCCGGATCGTAGTAGCCGGGCCGCCTGCCCGGGGCCAGCAGCCCCATCTCCTCGTAGGTCAGCGCCATGACCTCCGCGCAGTAGGCGGTCTCCAACCGGCGTTCGCGCGCCCTGCCCCGGAACGGCATCCGGCCCAGCGCCCACCGTCCGGCCAGCTGCGCGGTCGAGGGGAAGGGGTGCCGTCGAGCCGGGCGACCACCCGCAGCGCGGCGTCCTCCATGGCGCGGTCGGCCACCGGGTCCAGCTGGCGCAGCCAGGCCCGCTGACCGTAGCGGCGGCCCCACACCAGGACGGCGTCACGCAGGTCGTGCAGCTGGACCCCGCGCTGGTGGACGCCGGTCCACATGTCCACCAGGGACCTGCCCAGCTCCGCGTGCCACATCAACGGGGAGGTCGTCCACCACGATGGCCATGCCGACGTGGTTGACGGGGCTGTTGGTGGTGAGCTGGATGGCCCGGTCCGGCACGCTCGTGCCCCGGAACACCCACACATCACCGGTTCTGGTCAGATCGACCGCCGTCTCCAGGTCCATGCTCGTGTCTGCCACAGGCACTAGCCTATGAGCATGAAGTGGTGGAAGGCCTTGGGTGTGGCCGCCTTCGTGGGTGTGGCGGCCACCGGAGTGGCGATCGCGCGGGCCGAACGGGAGCGCCGCGCCTACACCCCCGAGCAGGTCAGGGACCGGCTCCACGAGCGCGTGGCGGAGGTCGACCGCGCAGCTCGCGGCCCCGCGGGCGATCCCGGACCCGTGTCCGCGCCCTCGCGCGGCCCGGTCGGCGCGGTGCGCGCGGGACTCACCCGGCTCCGGACCCGGGTCGGACGACTCCGACCGGTGGCCGGTACCGGCCACCGCACCCGAGAGTCGCGGGAGGGGGACTCCGGAGCGGCGTGAGACCGGCGCCGACGTCGGTCAGGCGCCCTGCACGTAGGAGAGCAGGACGCGCTCGACCTCCTCGGTGGGCCCCACACCCAGCGGCGGTTCGCCCCGTTCACGGTCCCAGGCCAGCACGTCGGCGGCGGTGGTGACCAGCGGGGTCGAGGGCAGGCCGGCCTCCCTCGCCCGGCCGAAGTCACGCTGGAAGGTCTGTTCCCACACCGGGTCGGGCCGCACCAGCGGGAAGCGGGCCTTGATCGTCTCCGGCGGCACCAGGACCGGTTCGACCTCGCTCCCGGCCGCCCGGGCGCAGGCACGCAGCATCCCCATCAGGGTCAGGGGCTCGGCGGGACCCATGGCGTTGAACACGCCCCCACGGTCCTCCTCGACCAGCCGCACCACGAGTCGGGCCAGGTCGCGCACGTCCAGCAGCTGGACCGGCTGCCCGGGATCGGCGGGCAGGACGACCCTGCCCCCGCGCGCCGCCCGGCGCACCCAGTACGTGAACTGGTCGCCCCCGTCGTACGGTCCGGCCAGTATCCCCGGCCGCACGACGGTGGCGCGCCCGCCGTACCGGGACGTCAGCTCCTGTTCGCAGGCGACCCCGAGCGGACCTCGGGTGTCCGGGCCGACCTCCTCGGTATCCCACTCGGGGGCACGGAGGGGGCCGACTCGTCCGCCCCCGGCCCGGCACCCGGGGCGTAGACGGCGTGGCTGGACACGAACAGGTACCGGCCCACCCGGTCGCCCAGCGTCTCGCCGGCCTGCCGCACGTGCCGGGGCACGGACCCGCCGACGTCGACGACCGCGTCCCAGCTGCCCTCGGCCAGCGCGGCGTAGTCGCCGTTCCGGCGGTCACCGCGCAGGAGAACGGGCTGGGAACGGAGCCCCGGGACGGTCCGCCCCCGGGCGAAGAGGGTGACCTCGTGCCCGCTCCGCAGCGCGTCGTCGACGATCGCCCGGCCGACGAACGAGGTTCCGCCCAACACGAGAATCCGCATGGGCCCAGAGCCTAACGCCCACCCCGCCCGCAGCTCGGACGACGGGCCGGTGAACCGGTCAGAGGGGCCTGGTGAGGTGGCCGACGGACTCCAGCAGGGCGATGTGGTCCGTGCCCAGGGACTCCAGGAAGGCGATCACGTCCCGGTGCGGGACCCGGTGCAGCGGCGCGCTGGTCCGGGTCAGACCCACGCGCGACAGCCCCTCACCGCCGCCCAGCCGAGAGGCCGGGGTTGCGGGCGGGTCCACCCGGTACAGGCGCCAGGCGCTGCCCCGGGGAGCGGAGGCCAGCAGGAGCGTGGGCCGCCTCCACACGATCAGCGCCCAGCCCTTGGGCCCCTCGGCGTGCACGATGACGGGGTCCGCGTGCTCCTCCAGCAGTTCGACCACCCGCGCCGCGACCGGGACGGGGTTGGTGAACGCGCCCCGGACCCGGTGCGTGCCCGAGTCGTACTCCAGACTCCAGCCCGAGGCCGCCACCTCGGAAGCGACCCCGGCGAGGTGGCCGCCGTCCTCGGGCGCGGCCGTCTCGGCCGGTTCGGGGGAGGGGACGGCCGGGACGATCAGGCCCAGTTCCAGGTTGGCTCCCGTGGCGGCGGCGGAGGTGAGCGCGGCCAGGTTCGCTCCGCAGGTGAGGGCGGAACGCTGGTCGCCCCGGTGCCACTCGACGAGGCCGCCGTGCTCGGGGAACCCGGCGGCGACGGGGTACGCGGTCGCCTCCACCCCCGCGTCGGCCAGGGCCCGGAGGGCGTCCTCCCGGTCCTGTTCCGGCCACGCCCCGGGAACGCCCAGACGCACGCGGGCCGGGGAGAGCCGTCGGGTGAGCGCGGCCAGGGCCGGGGCGTCGTACCCGCGCAGCGGAGCGTGCAGGGTGAGCTCGTCGACCGGCCCCTCGGGCAGGTGGGAGAGGAGCGGCGCGTCCAGGTTGTGCACCACCCGGGCGGCCGACTCCGTCGGGTTGGTGAGCAGCAGGTCCTCCAGCCGGTTGGCCAGGGAGGTCAGCCGCGCGGCCAGGGACGCGGGCAGCGTGAGCCCGGTCGCGCAGGAGGAGAGCCACGCGCCCAGTTCCGCGAGTGCCCACGGAACCCCGTCGGGGCCGCCGCGCAGCACCGTCCAGACCCGGTCCTCGTCGGTGGCGGAACCGGACCCGAAGGCGGCCACGACGTGCTCGTCACCCAGGAGCAGGGCCAGGTCCGGGACGGAGCGCTCGATCAGCGCGTACGTGCGGTCCGGGCGCACCACCGAGGCCTCCTCGGCGGCGGTGCCGAGCACGGTGACGGCCGCGCCCCGATCCTGGGCGGCAGGAACGAGGTCCTCCTCCACAGCGGAGAGATCCATCACCGCCCCCACCAGCAGGAACTCGCGCAGCGGCGCGGCGTCGGCACGGGCGTTCCACTCGTGCAGCAGGGCGAGCGGGGAGAAGGACACGGGCGACCTCTGTTCTCACACGGGGGACGCATGCGAGCATAACGGAGGGCGTGGCGGCGGGTTCCCGTGATCCCACCCCGTGACGGACACGCGGCGGGAGGTGCGACGATGTGAGGGTCATGACCGAGAGCGAACAGTGCCGACCGCTGCGCGCCGGGGTGTTCACCCTGGTGTGCGCGAGCCTGTCCGCGATCGGCCACGCCGTCAGCTCGGGGCACGACGTCCCCGTGGGCGGCCTCCTGCTGGGCGTCGCCGTGGTCTTCGCCGTCGCGTGGGTGCTGGCGGGCCGAAGGTACGGCCCGGGGATGCTCACCGCGTGGATGCTGTGGGGCCAGCTCGCCCTGCACGTGACCTTCTCGTACGCCCAGGGCGCCGCGCACACGGACCACTCCGGTGCGGTGCTCGTCCAGGACCCGATGCCCGCGTGGGCGATGATCTCGATGCACGTGGCGATGGCCCTGGTCAGCGCCTGGTGGTTGCACCTGGGTGAGAACGCCCTGTTCGCCTTCCTGGCCTTCATGGCGCTCTCACTGATCCCGCTGCTGTTGGTGATCGGCGCCGTCCCGACGGCGCGGGCGACGCCCTCCGCCCGGTTCGCCGCCACCAACCAGCGCCCCCGCACGCGGCCGCCCTATCTGCGCCACTCGCGTGTGCTGCGAGGCCCACCGCCGGTCCTGGCCGCCTGACCGGAGTTCCTCCGAACCGGGACGCCCCCGGTGTTGTCAGGCCGCACCCAGGCCGTGTCTTCTGGATCGTTCCTCCCCACCGTCGCCCGCCACCACCCTCAGGACGCCTGCGGCACGGCGTCCTCGCGGTGCCGGGCTGCTCTCGCCGCGCCGACGAAGCTCGGACGGCCCAACCCGGGCCGTCCTCGCCGTGCGGGGCCGCGGAGCTCGCCCGGCAGCGCACCGGAGGGGCAGCCGTGTTCCTCGTCCCGCGAGGGATCGCCCGGCGGCCGCTCGCATCGGTGGTGGGTCCGCCGCCACCGGCGGAGGCATCCACGAGGACACCGCCCCGGTACCCCCTGCCCAGGACACCCCGTGGTCCACCGCCGCACCGACGGCGGCGCGGCCGCGCGGGCGGTGACAGAAAGCCTGATCCCCATGACATGGAGTGAGGGGCCCGATGCGGCCCACACACCTTCCGACCTGGCCCGACTCGCCGAGCGCGCCGGGGCCGGCGTCCCCGGAGCGATGGACGCCCTGTTCTCCCTGACCCGAGCCGACGTGGCCCGCTACATCGCCCGCCGGGTGGAACCCGCCTGGGTCGAGGACCTCACCCAGGAGACCTTCCACCGGGCCCTGCGCGGACTCCCCGGGTACGAGGGGCGGTCCCCGGTACGCGCCTGGCTGCTGTCCGTGGCCCGGCACACCGTCGCCGACCGCTACCGCAGCCGCGAGCGGTCACCCCGCACGGAACCGGTCGACGACTGGGAGCGCGCGCTCGGCCCCCGGTCGGCGGAACCGGGGCGGTTCGACGAGTACCTGGCCCTGGCCTCCCTACTGGAGGACCTGCCCGAGGACCGGCGCACCGCCTTCGTCCTCACCCAGGTCCACCGCGTGCCCTACGCCGAGGCCGCGGCGCTGACCGGCGTCCCGATCGGCACGGTCCGCTCGCGTGTGGCCCGGTGCCGCCGCGACCTGGCCCGCCTGGTGCGGGAGGCGGCGTGAACGCCGCGCCCGACCGCCCCCACGTCACCCCTGGAAACTCCGTCCCGTGAGGAAGCACCCGATGAGACACCCGATCCGGCCCCTGGCGGTCGCCGCCGCAGTGCTGCTGGCCGTCACGGCCTGCGGAGGGCCCGACCTGGCCGAGGCCGAGCACTACCTCGACCTCTCCGACCAACCCATGGCCGCTTCGGACATCGAGCTCGCCACCGTCGACGGAGAGCCCTGGGGGTTCACCGATGTGGCCGACGACCGGCTCACCCTGCTGTTCTTCGGCTACACGAGCTGCCCGGACGTGTGCCCCATGACCATGGCCGAGATCAACCTCGCCCTCGACCAGGCCGGGGCGGACGCGGACCCGTTCGACGTGGTGATGGTGAGCAGCGACCCCGAGCGGGACACCGACGAACAGCTGCGCTCCTGGCTGGACCGGTTCGACCCGGACTTCCAGGGGTGCGCGGGGACGTGGACGACACCGTCCAGGCCGCCCTGGACTACGGTGTTCCGATCGAGGCGCCCGAGGTCACCGAGGGCGAGTACCTGGTCTCGCACGGCGGCCGCGTCCTGGTGCTCACCCCCGGCGGCGAGGCGGCGGGCATGTTCGACGAGGGCGTGGGCGCGGACGACATCGCCGCGCTCCTGCCGGTGCTGCGGTCGGAACTCCTGTGAGCTCCGGAACCGGGGTGTCCCGGCGCGGCCTGTTCACGGGCCTGGGCGCCGCCGGGGCGGTGGGCCTGACCACCGGGGGCTGCTGGGCGCGGGTGCGGCGCGCGTTCCCGAGGAGGAGGACCCCGCCCGGATCCTGACGCTGTCCCGGAGCGGCCCCGAGGAGGGGCGCCCACCCGCGCTGCTCACGCCCACCCCGGCCCACGTCCACGTGGTCGCGGTGGACCTGCGGGCCGAGGAACCGGCGGAGGTCTCCGCCCGGGCCCGCGAGGTCCTGGCCGTCTGGGGAGAGCGCGCCCGGGACCTGCACGAGGGCGGTCTGGCCGCGCTCGCGCCCGGCGCGCCCACGGAGGGTCTGCGACCCGCCTCCCTGGGGGTCACCCTCGGGCTCGGCGGCGCCCTCCTCGACCGGGCCGGGCTGGGCGACCGGCGCCCCGCGCCCCTGGAGGACCTGCCGGACTTCGCCGCGGACCGGCTCGACCCCGCGCTGTGCGGGGGTGACCTGATGCTGCACGTGGGAGCCGAGGACCCGCTCGTGGTCAGCGCCGCGGTGGAGCACCTGCTCGGCCTGGTCCGGGAGGAGGCCACCGTGCGCTGGTCCCTGCCGGGATTCCAGCGCGCCGCCGCCACGGCCGAGGACGCCTCGGCCACCCCGCGCAACCTCATGGGCCAGGTCGACGGCACGGTCAATCCCGCACCCTCGGAGGCGCGGTTCGGCCCCCAGGTCCTGGCCGCGCACCCCGAGCCCGCCACGGCCTGGATGGACGGCGGCACCTACGTGGTGGTGCGGCGCGTGCGCATGCTGCTGGACGACTGGTTCGACCTGGCCCCCGGAGAACGGGAACGGGTGATCGGTCGCCGTCTGTCGGACGGGGCGCCGTTGGGCGGCGACCGCGAGGACGACCTCCCCGACCTCGCCGCCCGGGACGCCGACGGGAGTCCCGTCATCCCCGACGACGCCCACATCCGCCTCGCCAGCCCGGAACGCACCCTCGGTGCCCGCATGCTGCGGCGCGGATTCAACTACGACCTGGGCTGGAAGGACGGCCACCGCGAGGCCGGGCTGTTGTTCACCGCCTGGCAGGCCGATCCGCGCGCCGGGTTCACCGCCGTGCAGGAGGAGCTCGACCGGGGCGGCGACGCCCTCAACGCCTTCGTCCGCCATGAGGGGAGCGCCGTCTTCGCGGTGCCACCCGCCCTCGACACCCCTCCGGCCGCCGCCCTCTGGTGACCCGGCCGACCGACACACAGGACACGATCATGAAGACACACACCGCGACACTGCTGGCCCTGGCCCTGCTCGCCACGGGCTGCTCGGCGGGCACCTCCGTCCGGGAGGCCGCCGTGGAGACGCCCGAACGGGGCGGCGCCGAGGCCGACGCGATCATCGTCGAGGACGCCTGGATCCCCGAACCCGCCAACCCGGAGGTGGGCGTGGTCTACCTGGCGATCACCAACACCGACGCCTCGGCGGCCGACGCCGTGGTCGAGGTGCGCACGGACGCCTCGCCCGAGGCCGAGCTGTGCACGACCGAGACCACGGAGTCGGGCGCGGCCGTCATGAGGACCCTCGACGAGATCCCCGTCCCCGCCGGAGGCACCACCACCTTCGTCGACGGCGGCTACCACGTCATGGTCAACGACATCCCCGAACCCCTCGCCGTGGGTGACTCGGTGACCGTCACTCTGGGCTTCGCCAGTGGAACCGAGGTCGCACTGGACGTCCCCGTGCAGGAGATGACCGGGCCGACCCCGGACGAGGCGGACCACGGCGCCCACCACTGACGGGTCCGCGCGTCCGGTCGCCCGGGCGCGCGGGCGGTGCCCCGTCCTCGCGGGACTAGGTCGTGCTTTTGGATCATTCCGCGCTCGCGTGGCCAGGCTGCCTCTCGCCGCGCCGATGAAGCTCGGACAGCCAACCCCGGGCGGGCCCCCGCTGTGCGAAGCTGCGGAGCTTGCGTAGCCGCGCACAGTAGGGGCGCTCTCGCTCCTCGTCTTGCGAGAGATGGCCTGGCGGCCGCTCGCATCGATGGCGGCTCCGCCGCCACCGGCGAAAGCATCCAAAAACACTCCCTAGACGGGATTGACGATCTGGATGAGGTTGCCGCAGGTGTCGTCCAGTACGGCGGTGGTGACCGGGCCCATGGTCAGCGGTTCCTGGGTGAAGGTGACCCCCAGTGCGCGCAGTCGCTCGTACTCGGCCTGGACGTCGTCCACCTGGAACTGGGTCGCGGGGATGCCGTCGTTGTTCAGCGCCTCGCGGTAGGGAGCCACGGCGGGGTGCCCCGAGGGCTCCAGCAGCAGCTCGGCGCCCTCGGGATCCTCCGGGGAGACCACGGTCAGCCAGCGGTTCTCGCCCTCGGGCCCGCCCAGCGGCACGTCGTGTTTCTTCACGAAGCCCAACACGTTCGTGTAGAAGTCCAGGGCCTTGACCTGGCTGTCCACGAAGACGCTGTTGATGTGGATTCTCATGAGTCGCTCTCCCGTGGGTTCGGTCCCGGCCACCGCTCGACGATGAGTCCGAGCGGCTCCGGGTTCATGTCGTGGAACTTGTAGCGCCCCTCGCGTCTGCTCCGGACCAGATCCGCCTTCTCCAGGGCCGCGAGGTGCTGGGAGACCGCCTGGCGCGAGATGCCGAGCCGGTGCCTGGTGGCCAGCCGGGCGCAGAGTTCGAACAGGGTCTGTCCGGACCGCTCGTGGAGTTCGTCCAGGATGACGCGGCGGGTCGGGTCGGCCAGGGCCTTGAACAGTTCGTCGGACACCGGGTCACTATAGGCAAGCTGAGACTTGCCTATCAAGTCGTGAACTGGTGTTTGGCAATGAATTGAACCTCAGGGTCCGTAGACCCCGGCCAGGAGGTCCGCCAGGGCGGTCAGTTGCGGCGTGGTGCGGTCGGTGCGCCAGAGCAGGCCCAGCCGGGACGGTTCGGTCAGCCCCTCCACCGCGAGGCAACGCAGGTCGGCCCGGGTGATCTCCTCGGCCAGGGGGCGGCACACGAGCATGGCGTGCTCCCCGGCGGCCACCAGGGCCAGCCCCTCCTGCACGGTGCTCACGCCCGTCCCGGAACGGATCGGCGCGCCCGCCGGGGTGGTGGGCGGCACCTGGGCCGCCCTCCAGTAGTCCGGTGCCTCACCGGCCGGGCGCAACAGGTCGAACCCGGCCAGGTCCTCCACGTGCAGGCGGCCCCCGTCCGCCGACGGATGGTCGGCGGCCACCGCGAGGAAACGGTCCTGCGGGGGAACCGGAATCCCACGGTCAGCCCCGCCTCGTGGACGGGCAGTTCCACCAGCGTCGCGTCCAGACGGCCCGCCACCACGTCCGAGAACGGTGACCCCAGTGGGATCTCGCTCAGCGCGACCGTCACCCCGTGCTCGGCACGCAGCAGCCGGAACGCCTCGGCCACCTGGACGTGGACGCTGCCGTTGAAGCCGATCCGCAGCTCCCGCAACGATCCGCGCATCGCCCGATCCCGGGCGCGTAGGAACGTGGCGGCCAGGTTCTCGTAGGCGGGCCGCACCTCCTCCACGAACTGCGCGCCGAACCGGGTGAGCGTCACTCGCCTGCTGGTGCGCTCCACCAGGCGTGCCCCGATGCGGCGTTCGAGCGCGGAGACGAGCTGGCTGGCCCGACTGGGGAGAAGCCCAACCGTTCGGCGGTCCGGCCGAAGTGCAGCTCCTCCGCCAGCACGATCAGACACTCGATCTGCTGGACGTGGACCTGGTTCAACGCGCCGTCCACGGTCGCGCCCGTGCTCGCCATAGCGTTGAGCCTAGCTCAACGATCGCTGAGCGGATCGCCGTTGTTCACCGTCCCGGCGGCCGCTTGGCTGGTCCCATGAGTTCCACCGCGTCGTCACCGACGACACCCACCCCCGCACCGACCGAACCGTCCGCCGCGGACCGCACCGCCGTCCGGCGGTGGGCGGCGGTCGCCGTGCTGTCCCTGAGCACCTTCGTGGTCGTCACCTCCGAGATGCTGCCGGTCGGCGTCCTCACACCCATGGCGGAGGGGCTGGGCATCACGGCGGGGGCGGCCGGTTCCAGCCTCACCGTCACCGGCCTGGTCGCCGCCGTCGCCGCACCGCTGGTCCC
Organism: Nocardiopsis eucommiae; assembly: GCA_018388625.1. Taxonomy (GTDB): domain Bacteria; phylum Actinomycetota; class Actinomycetes; order Streptosporangiales; family Streptosporangiaceae; genus Nocardiopsis; species Nocardiopsis eucommiae. Next base: position 2,758,077 of record CP074402.1, read on the forward strand.
GCGCCTGCTCGGCTCCCTCGACCGACGCGCGGTGCTGGCGGCGGCCATGGTGGTGCTCGCCCTCGGCAACGCCCTGACCTCCCTCGCCCCGGGCTTCGCCGCGCTCGTCACGGCCCGCGTGATCCTCGGGATCGGCATGGGCGCGGTCTGGGGATTGGCGGCGGCGGTGGCGATCCGCCTCGTCACTCCGGCCCGAGCGGCCCTGGCGGTGTCCTTCGCGGTCAGCGGGGTCGCCGCCGCCTCCGTGGCCGGGGTACCCCTGGGCACCGTCATCGGGAACGTCCTCGGCTGGCGGTCCGCCTTCACCGTCCTCGCGGTGGCCGCCGTGGTCCTGGCGGTCGCGCTGCCGCTGTTCCTGCCCCGCCTGCCCCGGCCCGCCGCGGCGCGCCCCACGGCGGGCGGCGCTCCGACCCTGTTCACCCCGCCGGTCCTGGTTGGTCTGGGCGTGATCGTCCTGCTGGTCACCGCGCACTTCGCCGCCTACACCTACGTGCGCCCGGTCCTGGAGGACCGCGCCGGACTGGACCCCTCGGTCATCGCCCTGCTCCTGCTGGTGTACGGCGTGTTCGGCCTGCTCGGTAACTTCGCCGCCGGAGCGGTCGCCGCCCGCCGCACCCGGGCCACCGTCCTGGGCCTGGCGGTCGGTGTCGGGGCCGCCGTCGCCCTGCTGGCCCTGCTCGGCACGGTCCCCCTGGCCGCCGGTGCCGGCATCGCGCTGTGGGGTCTGGCCTACGGAGGGGTGTCGGTGGCCGGGCAGATCTGGATGACCCGTGTGGCGCCCGACCGCGTCGAGCACGTCACCGGGCTGTACGTGGGGGTGTTCACCGCCTCCATCGCGCTGGGCGCGCTGGTCGGCGGCGGCGTGGTGGAGTTCGCGGGCGTCACCTGGCTGCTGTGGGGCGCGGCGGCCCTGGCCTGGGTCTCCCTGGCCGTCGGGCTGCTGGGTCCGGGCCCCGACCCGCGCGGTGCCCACCACCGGGAGGGCGAGCCGCGACGCGGCTGAGGTCCTGACCACGCGGTGACGGGGCGGGTGCGGACGGTCCCCGCCCCGGCCGCACCGGCTCGTCCTACTCGTCGCCGCCGAAACTGTTGTACTCGTGGGCCCGTTCCTGGCCGGACAGCGCGTGGATCGCGTCCATGACCTCGTCGGTGATCACCCGGCGGGCCTTGCCGGGGGCCATGCTGTCGAAGCCGGTCGAGAAGTCCATCGGCGCGCCGAAGCGCACGGTGAAGGGGCGGGGGCGCGGCATGTTGGCGCCGATGGGCTGCACCTGCTGGGTGCCCGAGACCGCGACCGGCACGATGGGGGCCTTGGACTCCAGGGCCAGGTGTGCGACGCCGGTACGGCCCCGGTACAGGCGACCGTCCCGGGAACGGGTGCCCTCGGGGTAGACCACGCAGGCCTCACCCTCGTTGAGACGGTCCAGCATCATATCCAGCGACATCATGGCGTCGCGGGCGTTGCCGCGCTGGACCGGCATGGCGCCCAGGGACCCGAAGACTGTCCTGGTGACGCGCCCCTTGATCCCGGTGCCCTCGAAGTAGTCGGACTTGGCGAGGAACCGCACGGGGCGCTGGGTGACCGACAGGGGGATGACGACGCTGTCCACGAACGACAGGTGGTTGCTGGCGAGCAGGACCGCTCCCGTGGTGGGGACGTTCTCACGGCCCTCGATGGTCGGTCGGCACAGGGTCCGGGCGAGGACCGCCGCGGTATGCCGCAACGCACCGTAGAGCACGTGTTCTCCCTAGTGTTGTCGGACGGAGCCGACCTCAATGTAAGGGTGACTCACCGGTAATGATGACCTGCCGCACACGGAGTGCCGCACGTCACGTACCGGGGAAACGGGGAGGTCGGGGCCGTCGGGCGGGGAGGGTCAGCCGTGCGGACGCCAGTCGGCGTTGGCCCCGCACACCACCAGGCAGGGGTTGTCGCCGGGCACGCGCCCGGCCAGCCACGCGGCGAAGGGAACGGCCGCGGCGGGCTCGGCGGCGATGCGGAAATCCTGCCACAGGCGGGTCTGCGCGCTGATGATCTCTGCGTCGCTGACCAGTGTCGTCGTGACCGGGTTGGCGCGCAGGACCTCGAAGGGCACCCGGCCGATGGTGGCGGCGCCCAGCGCCGACGAGGCGACCGAGTCCACCGGGGTGCGGACCGGGTGTCCGGCCTCCAGCGCGGCGCCCAGGCTCCGGCATCCCTCGGGCTCGACCCCGACCACCCGCCGACCCCCGGCGCCCAGGCGGACCCCGGCGATCAGCCCACCGCCACCGACCGCGACCGCGATCGTGTCGCACTCGGGCGCGTCGGCGGCGATCTCCAGGCCGAGGGTGCCCTGGCCCGCGACCACCAGGGCGTCGTCGTAGGCGTGCAGGTAGCGGACGCCCTCGGACTCCGCGCGGGCCAGCGCCGCCTCGGCGGCCACCGCGAACTCCTCACCGACCCGGACGATCTCCGCTCCGGTGTCCATCAGCGGCGCTGCCTTGGCCTCGGGAACCGTCTCGGGCACGTACACCGTCGCGTGCACCCCCAGCATGCTCGCGGCGGTGGCCACACCGAGGCCGTGGTTGCCGCCGGAGGCGGTGATCACCCGGTCGGTGGGAGCGCCGCCCAGCAGGGCGTTGAGGGCGCCACGGAGCTTGAACGCGCCCGTGCGCTGGAGGTGCTCCAGCTTCAGGGTGAGGGGACGCCCGTCGATCTCGGCGCGCATGACCGGGGTCCGTCGGGCGTACGGTGCGATGCGCTCGGCTGCTGCGCGGACGTCGGTGGCCGTGGGTACGGCGGGCGCGGTCGTGGTGCTCATGTTTCCACTGTGCCGCTACTGACCATGAACTTAAAGTTGGGTCTGCTAAAGAACATGAAGCAGACCTTTGTGTCAGGCATTGTTCTGAATGACCGTGTCGTGCCTGGAAGGGGTGGTCCCGTGCTGGACGCCAACCGTCTGCGCGTGCTCGTGGAGGTCGCCCACGCCGGGTCGATCGCGGCTGCCGCCGACCGACTCTCCTTCACCCCGCCCGCCCTGTCCCAGCAGCTCACCAAACTGGAGCGCGAGGTCGGCTGCCGCCTGGTGGAGCGCGGCCGCACCGGAGCGACCCTGACCAGGGCCGGGGAGGTCCTGCTCGAACACGGCGAACGGGTCCTGGGCGAACTCCGCGACGCCGAGGCCGCCGTCCGCGCCGTCGCGGGCCACCGCGCCGACCGCCTGTCCCTGGGCGCCTTCGCCAGCGCGGGCAAGGTCCTGCTCCCGGGGGCGCTCGCCGCCTTCGGCCACGAACACCCCCACGTGCGGCTCTCGCTGTCGGACATCGAACCGCCCGACGGCCTCGGCCTGGTCACCTCCGGCGATCTCGACCTGCTCATCACCCACCGCTACCCGGGCGTGCCGCTGCCCCGTGCCGGCGGCCTGCGGCGTGAACGCCTCCTGGTGGACCCGCTCATGGTGGTGGCGCCCACCGGCCACCCCGTCACCGACGCCGATCCCTCCCTGGTGGACCTGGCCGACGAGGAGTGGATCTGCGGCGGGCCCGGCATCCACAACCGGATCAGCCTGGACACCGCCGCCGAGGCCGCGGGGTGCGCCTGACCGTCGCCTACGAGACCCGCGACTACGAGGTCTCCCTGGCGCTCATCACCGCCGGGGTGGGGATCGCCCTCATCCCCCAGAGCATCCTCGACGCGGCGCACGGAGGAGGGTGGGTCAGTCGACCCCTGCGCGGCACGTCGCTGGCCAGGGAGATCTACACCGTGCACCGGCTCCGCCCACCGGAGCCGGTCCCCGACATGGTCGCCACCCTGCGCCGCACCGCCGCCCGAAGTCTCCGGACCTGATCCGACTCTCCGCTCGGAAGTCACGCCCGGGACCGATGAGTTCCGCCGACACCGGAGGTCGGTACGGGCGACCAAACACGACGACCCCGGGGCCCGGCCCCGACGGAAAGGACCTCCATGACCACGGCACCCTTCGAGATCGCCCTCCCCATCGCCGACCGGTGGCGGGCGATGGTCTTCTACCGGGACGCCTTCGGCTTCGAGGCCCTGGGCGAGCCCGCCGAGGACGGCGTGCCCGAACCGCTGCGGCTCCGGGTCAACGACCACGCCGTGCTGACTCTCGTCCCCGCGGACGGACTCGCCTGGGTCTTGGGCGAGACCCGTCGGGTCGCCCCTCCCGGCACCAGTGAGTGCCTGCTGACCAGGTCGTTCACGACCGAGGCAGCCGCCGACGAGCTCCTGGACCGTGTCCGCGAGGCCGGGGAGAGGTGGTCAGCCCGGCTGAGCGGCAGCCCTGGGGCTACTCGGGCACGTGCGCCGACCCGGACGGTCACATGTGGCAGATCACCGTCGAGCCCTGACCGGGGGTCCTACAGGGGTGGCGCCCCGGGCGGGTTCGGGGCGTTCCAGCGGTAGCGGAGGGCGAGGACACGCAGGGTGAAGCACAGGAGCGCGCCGATCACCGCGATCCAGCCGGGGCCGAACCCCGTCAGGTCCACGACCACCACGAACAACGCCCCGATCATCGCCGGGATGGCGTACAGGTGCGAGTTGGCGCTGAGCACCGTCGGGACCCGGCTGAGCAGCACGTCCCGGATGGTGCCACCGCCCACCCCGGTGATGACGCCCAACAGGACGGCCTGGAGCGGGCCGAAGCCGAACTCCAGCGCCTTGGTCGCCCCGATCACGGCGAACAGGCTGAGCCCGGCGGCGTCGAACACCAGGATCGGCTTGTTCAGATGGGTCAGCTGACGGCTGAGGAAGAACGCCAGTGTCCCCCCGGCCAGCGCCGTCACCAGGTACCGCCAGTCCTGGAAGGTGGCCGGGGTCTCACCCAGCAGGACGTCGCGGAGGATGCCGCCGCCGAGGGCGGTCACCATCCCCAGCACCATGACCCCGACGATGTCCACCCGCGCGGTGCGGATCGCCGTCAGCGACCCGTCCAACGCGAAGGCGAAGATGCCGAGGAGGTCCAGGAGGAGGAGCAGGTCGAGCGTGGACATGGCCGTGGGGGTCCCTTGTGCGAAGCGACGGAGTGTGGAGGGGTCCACTGACCGGCTATTCCATCACGTTCCCGGGACGGTCGGGGGCGAGCCCTCGCGGATCCGACGGCGCGAACGGGCGGGAGGGGAGTGAGACGGCGCCGACCGGGGAACCGTCACGCGTGTCGGTTCCCCGGTGTCCAGCCGACGCCGGACACCATCGGGGGTGGACCACCGGACCACGGGCGGAGCGAGACACATGGAACACCTGGACGCGATCGTGATCGGCATGGGGCCGGGCGGTGAGACGGTCGCCGACCGTCTGCTGAGCGCGGGACGGCGGGTGGCGGTGGTCGAACGCGACCTCGTCGGCGGCGAGTGCGCCTACTGGGCCTGCGTCCCCACCAAGACCCTGCTGCGCTCGCCCGAGGTGCGCGCGGAGGCCGCCGGGGCCGCCGGGGTCGGTGAGGCCGCCCTGGAGTGGCCTGAGCTGCGCTCCTACCGCGACCAGATGATTCGGCACCTGGACGACTCCCAGCAGGCCGAGGGTTACGAGGAGCGCGGCGCCCTGGTGCTGCGCGGCGACGCGCGGGTGGTGGGCCGCGACCCGTGGCGCGTGGCGGTCGGCACCTCCGAGTACACCGCCGACCACGTGGTGGTCGCCACGGGCTCCGGTGTGCTGGTCCCGCCGATCGAGGGGCTGGAGCAGTTGGGCCCGGACGTCCTGTGGACCAACCGCGAGGCCACCACCCTCACGGAGATCCCCCGGACCGCGCTGGTGGTCGGGGGCAGCGCGGTCGGCGTCGAGCTGGGCCAGTTCCTGGCGCGCGTGGGCACCCGGGTCACCGTCGTCCAGCGCGGGCCCCGGCTGCTGGACCGCGAGGAGCCGCGGCTGTGCGAGCTGATCAGCGACCAGTTCGAGCGGGACGGGACCACCGTCCACCTGAGCAGCCAGGTGAACTCGGTGAGCAGGGACGGTGACGGTGTCCTGGCGGTGCTGTCCGGCGGCGAACGGGTCCGGGCCGACGTGATGGTCCTGGCCACCGGGCGGGTTCCCCGGGGGACCAGCTCGGACTGGCCGAACTCGGAGTCGAGCCGGAGCGCGGCGCCCTGCCGGTCGACGACCACTGCCGGGTCGCCCCCGGCCTGTGGGCGGTCGGGGACGTCACGGCCCGGTCGATGTTCACCCACGTGGCCAAGTACCAGGGCCGTGTGGTCAGCGCGAACATCCTCGGCGACGACCGGAGGGCCGACTACACCGGCGTCCCCCGGGTGGTCTTCTCCTACCCGGAGATCGCCGCCGTGGGGCTGACCTCGGATCAGGCCCGGGAGGCGGGCCTGGACGTGGCCACCTCCGAGACGGACCTCACCTCGGCGCTCGCCCGGCCCTGGACCATGGAGACCGACCCGCGCGGATCCCTGGGGCTGGTGGCCGACCGCGGCCGGGGGTGCTGGTGGGGGCCTGGGCCTTCGGCGCGCAGGCCTCGGAGTGGATCCACACGGCGGCCCTGGCGATCCGGCTGGAGCTGCCGATCACCGACCTGCGCGACTCCGTCCCCCAGTTCCCGACCTTCAACGAGGGCTACCTGATCGCGTTGGACGCCCTGGACGCGTGATCGGGGTTCAGGAGGAGCCGAGGGCGGCGGCCTCCTCGGCCTCCACGCTCCGGTTCCACTCCGGCTTGGAGGCCTGCCAGCCGTCCTCGTCCCGGCCCAGCCGCCAGTACCCGGAGACCGACAGGTGCTCCTTGGGCAGGCCGAGCTCGACGCGCAGCAGGCGGCGCAGGTCACGGACGAAGTTCGCCTCACCGTGCACGAAGGCCCGCACCTCCCCGGACGGGAACTCCAGGGAACGCACCGCCGGGACCAGCAGGGACCCCGGGACTCCGCCGTGCCGGTGCAGCCAGGTCACTCGCACGTCCGGACGGTCGGTGAGGTGCTGCTCCTCGGCCGGGTCGTCGACCTCGACGAACACGTGTGCGGGGCGCCCTTCGGGGAGCGCCTCGACGCTCGCCGCGATGGCGGGCAGGGCGCTCTCGTCCCCGGCCAGCAGGTGCCAGTCGGCCCCGGCGTCCGGAGCGAAGCCGCCGCCGGGGCCGAGGAGGCGCAGGCGGTCGCCGGGCCGGGCGGCGGCGGCCCAGACCCCGGCCAGGCCGACCTCACCGTGGTACACGAAGTCGATGGTCAGCTCACCCGCGTCCCAGGAGCGCACGGTGAAGGTCCGGGTGACCGGCCACTCCGAACGGGGGCGCTCGGCGCGGACCGCGTCGAGGTCGAAGTCCTCGGGGTCGTCGTGCGCAGGGGGTGGGAACAGCAGTTTCACGTAGCTGTCCGTCGAGCCGTCCGTGGCGAAGCCGGACAACCCCTCGCCGCCCAGGACCACCCGGACCATGTGCGGGGTCAGGCGCTCCACACGCTCGACCCGACCGGTGTGCACGGTCCTCCTCGGACGCTGCTGCCGCTCCGTCACGACTCCCCCTTCATGAGGTTAGGTTTACCTAACACTAGGGGGCCGTGGTGGTGCCGGGCAAACCGGGGCGACCTCAGGAGGAGCCCTCCGTGAACACGCCGTGCAGGTCCACGTCGCGCTCGTCCGCTCCCGCGCGCAGGGCCGCCAGCCAGGCGGCCCCGCCCGACGTGCTCCCGGCCATGAGCACCGGGGCACCCGTTCCCATGGTGAGTTTGTGGGTGAGCGCCTCCCGCACCGGAGCGGACCCGGTGAGGACACCACCCGAGAGGACCACCGGCAGGTGCTCCCCGGGCTGCCGCACCTGGTGCACTGACTGCGCCAGGTGGCCCGCGGCGGCGTTCACGATCACCACGGCCGCCGGGTCCTGCCCGAACGCGTCCGAGACCAGCGGAGCCAGCGCCGCGAGACGGATCGGCGGGGCCGACGTGAGGGTCCGTGCGAAGTTGCGGGCGTGCTCCTCGGGCCACCGCTCGGGGCCGGCGGGCCGCTGACCCGGGATGACCCGCTTGGCCACCATCCGGGCCAGAGGACTCAGGTCACCACCGCGGCTCAGCTGGCGCGCGGTCTCCCGGGCCGCCTGGTGCCCGATCCAGAACGCCGAACCCTCGTCACCGATCAGCCAGCCCATGCCGTCCGCCGACCTGCCGCGCTCGCGGTCCTCGATCCGGGTGGCGATCGCCCCGGTCCCCGCGATGAGGATCGTGCCGTCGCGCTCGGACGTCCCCGAGGCGAAGGCCACCGTGTCGTCGCCGGAGAACTCCTCACCCGTGGGGCTCAGCCCGGCCTTGGCCAACGCCTTGTCGAGCCGGGCGCGCACGCTCGCGTCGCGCAGCCCGGAGTACCCGGCCAGGCCGACCACGGTGGCCGCCACGGCGTCGCGCGCACCGGGCCCCGCCCGGTCCAACGCGGCGCCGATCGCCTCGGTCAGCCGCTCCGCGGCCACCTCGGGGCCGTGAGTGTTGGGGTTGGCGCCGCCGGACCGGGCCTCACCCCGACGTTCACCGGACAGTGTGGTCACCAGGGCACGGGTGGTGGTGCCTCCCGCGTCCACCCCGACGACCAGCGTGGGGGAGGGGAGGGGATTCGTCGTGTCGTCACGACCAGAGCGTGCCCCACCCGGACCCGGCTTACTCACCCGGCCCGCCCGAAGGGAGGCCCAGGCCACGTCCAAAACCAGTGGCCGCCGCTTCGTCGTCACTGGTAAGTCTGACCGTATGACCGACACCAAGAACGCGGACTTCGACCCGCCGAAGCAGGGCTGGACCGTGCGCCACACCGACGCGGAGGAGTTCGCCCAGGCCGCCAGGGTCTTCGGCCAGAGCCTCCTGTTCCCCGAGGACGTCGACGGCCTGTTGGCGCGGATGAGACCGCTGCACGACGAGGTCGGCTACGAGCGGGCCCTGATCGCCGTGGACGAGGCCGAGGGCGAGGTCATCGGCACCGCCAACCACTTCCCCTTCGACATGACGATGCCCTCCGGCCGTGTCCCCGTGGCCGGGGTGACCGGCGTCGGAGTGTGGCCCACCCACCGTCGCAGGGGAGTGCTCAGCTCCCTCATGCGCCGCCAGCTCGCGGACGTCCACGCCGCGGGCGTGCGCTACGCCGCCCTGTGGGCCTCCGAGGGCTCCATCTACGAGCGGTTCGGCTACGGGAACGCCTGTACGGAACTGGACACGACCCTCAACCGGCCCTACGGCGCCCTGCGCGCCGACGCACCCCGCGACCCGGGCCTGCGCGTGGTCCTGCGCGAACCGGAACGGGTCCGGACCGACCTCGAAACCGTGCACGAGGCCGTCTGCGCGGTGCAGGTCGGCCAGTTCCGCCGCACGAAGCCCTGGTGGGACCGGGCGCTGTTCGACGGACCCTCCCGCCGCGGCGACAAGGGCCCGCTGGTGGCGGCCGTCGTGGGCAACGCGGACGGTCCCCTCGGCTACGCCCTGTACCGGGTCAAGGCCCAATGGGAGGACGACGGCGCCCAGGGCGAGGCGCACGTCCAGGAGATCACCGCCACCACCCCCGCCGCCTGGGCCGCCCTGTTCGACCACCTGTTCAGCCGGGACCTGGTCGCGAAGGTGTTCTTCCCGTTCCTGCCCGCCGACTGCCCGCTCCACCACCTCCTCCCGGACCGGGGCCGGGCGGTGGCCAGGCACTTCCCGTCCCTGTGGGTGCGCCTGGTGGACCTGGCCGGGGCCCTCTCCGAGCGCCCCTACGCCGCGCCCTTCGCGGGGGTCGTGGCCGTCACCGACCGCCACGCGCCGTGGAACGCCGGACGGTGGCGGATCAAGGCCGACACGGACGGCGCCCGGGTGGAGCTCACCGATGACGCGCCCGACCTGTCCCTGGACGTGTCCCACCTCGGTGCCGCGTACCTGGGCCAGACCACAGTCACCGGATTCCAGCGCGCGGGGCTGATCACCGAGCACACCCCGGGCACCGTGGCCCGCCTGGACAGGGCCCTGCACCGGATCGACGCCCCCTTCTGCGGGGTCATCTTCTAGACCCGGGCGGGTGCCCCGCGGGCACCCGCCCGCCGGAGGTCCTGGGAAGCTGGCGGGAGAGTTCCCCCTACCCCCGGAGGTCTTCCATGATGGGCTCTTCGCACGCCGCGACCGGTGTGCTCGCCGGAGCGGCGGTCGGCGCGCTCGCCGGTACCGAAGTCACCGACGTCCTCGTGTGCGCCGCTGTCGGCGCGGGCGCCGCGCTCCTCCCCGACCTGGACGAGCCGGGGTCGTCCGTCGGCCGGTCCCTGGGACTGCTGTCGGAGAGGACGTCGGTGGGCCTGCGGGCCCTCTCCCGGCGCGTGTACACCGCTACGGGCACCCGTCGCGAGCTGGAGGCGGGCAAGGACGGCGGACACCGCCACCTCACCCACACGGTTCCCGCGGTGCTCGTGTTCGGTCTGCTCGGATTCCTGGTCGCCGCCGTCGCGCCCCTCGGGACCGCCGTGGTGGTGTTCGCGATGGCGGCCCTGGGAACGGGCACGGTCGCCCGGTCGCTGAAGGGGCGCAAGCGCGGGCGCGGGATCACGGTGGCGCTCCTCGCCCTGGTGTGCGCGACGACGGCGGTGTACGCCCCGGGCGGAGCTCCGTGGCTGATCGGGGTGACGGTGGCCGTGGGGGCTCTGACGCACGTCCTGGGGGACTGGCTGACCCGGTCGGGGGTGCCGCTGGCGTGGCCCTTCAGGGTCAACGGGAAGCGGTGGTGGATGTTCCGGTCGCCGCTGGCGTTCCACACGGGCAGGTCCCCGGTGGAGGTCGGGATCAGATGGGCGTCGCTCCTCGCGGCGCCGCTGATGCTGCTGGTGGCCGTGCCCGTCGCCCCCGCGGGATCCTGAACCCGGAATCCGGTCGTGGGCCAGGCGCCGAGGCAACCCCGGGTCCCTGTGGCCGCGTCGTAGGGTGCAGACCTACGAACGGAGAACTCCATGTCTCGTGTGCTGCTGGCCGCCGGCGTGGTCGTCCTGCTGGCCGCGTGTACACCCGAGCACGAGTACGACCAGGCCGCTCACGCGGCCGCCCTCGACGAGATCGGGGCGACCGTGACCGGGGACATGGACGTGGTCACCGAGGCGTTCGCCCCGGCGTGCGCCGCCGATGACGCGACCACCTGGGCCACGGGGTTCCTGCGCGAGGGTGGTGACGCCGCCGCGCTGGTGGTGTCGGTGGAGCACATGTGTCCCGACCGGGCGGAGGAGTACACCGAAGCCGTCGACACACTGGTGCGGTAGGAGATGTGCGGCGACCCTGTCGCGCCCGGCGCGGCGGGGACCCGGGGTGAAGGGCGAGCCGGACGCGAGTGGGAGAGCACTGTGGCCGCTCAGCGGGCTCCCGCAGGGCCACGGAGCTGCTCGGTCAGCCGTTCGAGTTCGGCCACCGTGGCGGTCGAGGAGTCGCTGAGTCCGCTGTGCACGGCCGTCGGGCTCCTCAGGAAGCGCTGGAACACGGGCACGAGGAGCGCGTCCGGCAGGGCCCTCAACGCCGTGAAGGCGCGAGGTACCGTCGGTGTCTCCAGCGAGGCGAGGTTCCGCCGCATGGCGTGCACCATCGCGCGGACCGCCTCCGGGTCGTCGGCCAGCGCCTCCGGGCCGCCCGCCGCGTAGGCCGCCCGCTCCAGGGGAACCGAGGACGCGGCGTGCGTCCTGAGCCAGGCGTCCATCCGGGGCTCGGCCCTGGCGTTGATCCCGGCGGCGCGGAATGTCTTAACTACCCGTTCCAGCCTCGGCGTGGTGCGGCCGTCGGGCTCGCCGACCGGTATCGGGACCCGGCGGGTGAGGATCGTGCCCCTGCGGTGGCGGACCACGTCGCCGTCCATCGTGCCGCCGGTCGTCGGGAAGCCCAGCAGCAAGCGCTCGCGGCCGATCCCCGCGCTCAGCGCCTCCGGTCCGCCCGCCCAGTTGAGCAGGGAGAGCACGTCCCCCGGGACGTCGGCGAGCGATTCCATCACCCCGTCCACCTGGTGGGCGCGGACGAAGACGGTGATCAGGTCGTACGCGCCCTCCGGGTGCTCGACCACCGGTACCGGCACCTGTTCGATCATTGAGGCGTCCTCCTCGGCGAGCCGCACGCCGTGTCGTCGCAGGGCTGTCAGGCGTTCGCCCCGGGCGAGGAGCGCGACGTCGTGGCCAGCCTGGTGCATACGGACGGCGAACTGGCTGCCGCACACCCCGGCGCCGTACACGAGCAGCTTCATGGGAGTCCTCTTTCCTCACGCGCTTGATTCAATCAAACGTTCGTTTGATTCAAACATATGTATAGTCGCTCGTGTGGCAACCCCGGACACTCGTACCCAGATCCTCGACGCGGCCGAGCACCTCTTCGCCGAGCACGGCTACCGCGGCACCTCGGTTCGCGCGATCACCACACGCGCGGGAGCCAACCTGGCCGCCGTCGGCTACCACTTCGGCTCGAAGGCGGAGCTGATGGCGGCGGTCGCCCGCCGCGTGATCGAGCCCATCAACGCCGCCCAGTGCGCCGGGCTCGACCGACTGCTCGCCCGGACCCCCGACCCACCGGTCACCGATCTCGTGGAGGCGTTCGCGGGGCCGATGATGGACGGGATGCGGGCCGGTGACGCGGGCGCCCGGACCTCCCGGCTGATCGTGACGATCCTCAGCGATCCCGCCGAGGAGGTGCGCGGCTGGACCGGCTCGGCCGAGGGCTCGGTCCGCGAGCGTTACCTCGCCGCCTTCGCGCGCGCACTGCCCGGCCTCTCCCCGAGGAACTGCGGTTCCGGTTGCGGGGGATCCTCGCGGTGACGGCCGTCGACGGCCTGGAGGTCCACCAGCAGGCCACGCCCGGCTGCGGCTCCCCGGGGCCGGGCGAGGCGGCCCGGCGCTGGGCGATCAGCTTCCTCGCGGCGGCGATGAGCGCTCCTCCGACCCGGACCTGACGACGACCCGGGACGGACGCTGGCGGTGTGCCCGGGTGGCGAGGCGGTGACCCCGCTCCTCGGCGGCGTTCCCGTTCGCGTTCCGGGGTTCGCTTCTCTGGCCAGGGGTCATGAGGGGGCCATGCGTGGGAAGGCGAGTCGGGCTCCACCGGGCGGAGCCTTCATGGCACGATCGGGAGAGACTCCGTAGCCGAACACCGGGGAGAGCGATGACCGCCAGTGGCGTACTCCAGGGCGAGTACGAGCCGAGTTCGTCCAAGTTCGTCCGAGACCAGGTGGAGCTGTACGAGCGCACCGGGGGTCGGGAGGGCAACACGCTCATGGACACCGGCATGCCGGTGATCATCCTGACCACGCGCGGGCGCAGCAGCGGCAAGGTCCGCAAGTCCGCCCTCATGCGGGTGGAGCACGACGGCGCCTACGCGGTGATCGGCTCCCAGGGAGGCGCGCCCGATGACCCCGCGTGGGTGGGCAACCTGCGCGAAGCCCCCGACGAGGTCGCGCTCCAGGACGGCCCCACCCCTTCGCCGCCCGCGCCCGGGAGGTACGGGGCGAGGAGCGGCAGCTGTGGTGGGACCGGGCCGTGGAGGCCTACCCGCCCTACGCGGACTACCAGGAGAAGACGGACCGGGTCATCCCCGTGTTCGTGGTGGAACGCGCCTGAGCGCGCCGGCCGGTCCTCCGCGAGAGGACCGGCCCGTCCCCTCGCCGAGCGCGCCCTAGGTCAGTGCCCCGACCAGACGGTCCACGTCCTCCTCGGTGTTGTACAGGTGGAATCCCACTCTCAGCCGACCGTCGCGGAGGGCGGCGAGGATCCCGGCCTCCTGGAGGCGTTCGGCGGTCCCGTCCGGAACGGCGAGGGACACGATCGCCGAGCCCGTGGCCTCCACACCCATCGCGTTCCGGAACCGGTCGGCCAGGGCGACGTCGTGCGCGTGGACCGTCTCCAGTCCGACCTCCCCGAGCAGTTCGAGACCGGGGGCCAGCCCGATCCACGCGGGCCACACCGGGGCCATGTCCAGGCGGCGCGCTCCCTCGGCCAGGCGGAGCGGTCCCCCGTAGAGCGAGTTCCACGGATCGGCACCCGCGTACCAGCCGGGCGCGAGCGGGGAGAGCTCGGCCAGGGCCTCGTCGGTCCCGGTCAGGAAGGCCGCGCCGCGCGGACCCAGCAGCCACTTGTAGGTGCTGCACACGACGTAGTCCGCCACCGGGGTCGCCAGCCATCCCGCCGACTGGCTGGTGTCGAGCAGCAGTCGGGCGCCGTGGTCGGCGCACGCGGCGCTCAGGTCCCGGAGCGGGGCGATCCGCCCCGTCGCGGACTGCACGGCGGCGACCGCCACCAGCGCGGTCCCCGGGCCGACCTCGTCGGGCAGACGGTCCAGGGGCACCTCACGGACCCGGAGGCCGTGGGCCATGAGGGGAAGACGACCGAGGTGAACTCTCCCTCGGCGAGCAGGACCTCCGCGCCGGGTGGCAGGCTCGCCGCGACCGTCCCGACGAACTGTGACGTGTGCGTGCCCACCGCGACCCGGTCGGCGTCGACACCGGTGAGCCGTGCGTAGCTGGCGCGGGCGGCGTCCACGACGCCGTCGACGGAACCGGGGAGAACCGCCCGGCGGACAGCTCCCGGAGGTTCCGTTCCAGGTCCAGCCGGGCCCGGTGGGACAACAGGCCGTGGGTGGCGGTGTTGAGGTAGGTGCCCTCGGGGAGAAGTGGCTCTGGGCCTGCGTGAGGCGGGTGCGTGCGGTCTGGTCCATGTCCGCATGCTCACAGGAGCCCCGGGCCGCTTCAAGGGCCATTTCGCCGGGATTGGACTCTTTCGGTCCGTAGGCGATCGAGCCACGCGGTGCCCACCCGGCGCCCGTCGGGGAACCGGTCGTCCCGGTCCCAGCGCCAGGTCGTGATCATCGCCAGCACGAGGAGGCGGCACAGGCGCAGGAGGTCCGGGTCTGCGTCCGGGTAGTGGGCGGCGACCTCGTCGGGGGCGTGCGCGAGGTCGAACTCCACCGGCCCCCGGCAGCAGGTCTCCAGGTCCACGAAGAGCGGCCCCCGCTCAGTGGCGAGCAGGTTGCCGGGGTGCGGCTCTCCGTGCAGGAGCTGGTCCGGTGCACGGCGACCGGTGATGGCCTGTTCGAGCTCGTCCAGCGTGTCCGTGAGCAGCGTCCGGTCCGGGGCGGCCAGTTCCGGCGTGCGGTCGGGGTCGGCCACGAGCCGTCGGGCCTGGTCGACGCGGTCCGTGAAGTGGGGCGTGGGGAGGTCGAGGGCGCGCATACCGAGGTGCAGTCGGGCGAGCGCGTCGGCGTATTCGGGTGCCGGGACCTCCGGAGGTCCCGCGTGGTGGGTCCACAGCGTGACCTCGAAGCCGTCGCGTTCGTGGACGTCCGGTGCCACGCGGGGGTCGAGCGCGGCCACGGGGCTCCCGGTGGCGGCGAGCCGGAGGGCGAGTCCGACCTCGAACCGTGCCGCGCCGTGCCCCACGGGGGCCACCCGGGCCAGGACGTCGCAGGGCGACAGGCGCAGGGTGAGCCTGTTCGAGCGGTGGAGGACGACCGCGTCGTCGGTTCTCAGGCCGAGGGACGTCGCGACGGCGGTGGCCGAGGCCACCGCGCGTTCCCAGTCGCGCATCGGGACCCCTCCCTCAGTTGCGGAACTTGGCCTGGGCGTCGGTGGACCCGGCCATCAGTTTGTTGAGCAGCCGGACCAGCTCGCGGCGCTCCTCGGGTTCGAGCGCCTCGGCCCAGGCGCTCTCCCTGCGGTTGTGGGCGCGGAAGACACCCAGGATCGCCCCGTACCCCTCGTCGGTGAGGCTGAGCTGGAGGGCGCGGCGGTCGTGCGTGGCGCGTTCGCGGCTCAGGAGTCCGTCGCGTTCGAGGGTGTTGAGCAGGGCGGACAGCGCGGCGCGGCTCATGCCGGAGATCTCGGCGGTGGTCTTGGCCTCCATGGGCCCCGCCAGCCACAGGGCGAAGAGCACGCGGAACCCCGGCCAGGTCCACCCCCGGGGGCGGTGGACGGAGGACTCCAGGTCGTAGACGACCATGCTCGTCGCCCGGTTGAGGGTCAGCACCATGCGCATGGCCTCGGCGTTGACCGAGGGCAGCTCGCGTTCGGCCTTGTGCACCGCGTAGTCCACGAACGACCAGAAGGTGAGCTCGTCAGGGGTGCCGTGTCGTGAGTCACGCCGACCAGCCTAGTACCGGGCGGGTTCGGTCCCGTCGTCCGTGACAGCGGGAGCACGGTGGGTAGCCTGGGGGAGTGATCTGCATCACCAGCGCGGTGGTCGTGGGCCTCTTGGTCCTGTGGCGTGGAGCACGTTATGGTCTGTTTCATCAAATGTTTGATCATTTGGGCGGCAGTCGCCCGTGACGAGTGAAGGGCCCTTCGACCATGGCAGCCAAGCCGTTCGCCTCATCCGCCGACACCGAGGCCAAGGAGCAGACCCTGGAGGTCCTGGCCGACGGCGTCTACGCCCTCACCGCCGAGGGGGACCCCAACGTGGGCGCCATCGAGGGCGAGGACTTCGTGGTGGCCTTCGAGGCCCTGGCCACCCCCACCGCCGCCAAGGAGTGGCTCGCCCAGCTCCGCGAGCACACCGACAAGCCCGTTCGCTACCTGGTGCTCTCCCATTACCACGCGGTCCGCGTCCTGGGCGCCAGCGCCTTCGACGCCACGGTGATCCTCACCCACGAACTCACCCACGAGCTCATCCGCGAGCGCGGCAAGGAGGACTGGGCCAGCGAGTTCGGCCGGATGCCCCGCCTGGCCAAGGACGCCGACTCCGTACCCGGACTCACCTGGCCCACCCAGACCTTCGCGGACCGCACCACCATCGACCTCGGCGGCGACCGGGGCGAGCTGGTCCTGGAGTACTTCGGCCGGGGCCACACCGAGGGCGACATCGTCGCCTGGCTGCCCAAGCAGAAGATCCTCTTCGCCGGAGACCTCGTCGAGGCCCAGGCCGCCCTGTACACGGGCGACGCCTTCCACCGGGACTGGGCCGGGGCCACCCTCGACCGGGTCAAGGCCCTCGGCGCCGAGATGCTCGTCGGCGGGCGCGGCGCCGTCAGCCGGGGCCGCGAGGAGGTCGACGCCGCCATCGAGCAGACCCGCACCTTCCTGAACGTGATGATCCGCGAGGTCGGCACCGTCCACGAGCGCGGCGGCACCCTCAAGGAGGCCTTCACCGCCACCCACGCCGCCCTGGTCGACGACTACGGCCACTGGCCGATCTTCGAGCACTGCCTGCCCTTCGACGTCTCCCGCCTGTGGGACGAGTTCTCCGGTGTCGAGCGCCCCGTCATCTGGACCGCCGAGCGCGACCGCGAGGTCTGGGCCCAGCTCCAGGGCTGACCCGACACCCCTCCCCCTCCACCGCGCCCGTACGGGGCGCCCCACGAACGGAGCCCACCATGCGACCCCCGCGCCCCGCACCCCGGCCGACACCGGCACCGACCCCGTGCTGGTGCTCGGCGCGGGGCCGGTCGGACAGACCGCGGCCCTGCTCCTCGCCCGCCGTGGGGTCCCCGTACAGGTCGTGGACGCCCGCCCCGAGCGCGACGCCGTCGGCTCCAAGGCCATCTGCCAGCAACGCGACGTCCTCGACGTCTGGGACTGGCTCGGCGGCGGACGGATCATCGAGGAGGGCCTGACCTGGGACACGGCCCGCACCTTCTACCGCGGACACGAACTGTTCAGCGTGCGCCTGCCCGACCCCGGCGCCTCCTCCCTGCCCTCCTTCGTCAACATCTCCCAGTCCCGCACCGAGGAGGTCCTGGACGAGCTCCTCACCGAGGCGGGAGTGCGGATCAGCTGGGGGCACGAGGTCACCGGGATCGGCCAGGACGCCGACGGGGTCACCGTCGAGTGCGCCACCGCGAGCGGGCCGGTACGCCTGCGCGGCACCCACGCCCTGTCCTGCCTGGGGGCCCACGGCGGCGTGGTCCGCCACGACCTGGGGCTGGACTTCACCGGCACCAGCTTCGACGACCGCTTCCTCATCTGCGACATCCGCGCCGACCTCGGTGACTGGGCCCGTGAACGCCGGTTCTACTTCGACCCCGAGTGGAACCCCGGCCGCCAGGTCCTCATCCACCCCTGCCCCGACTCGGTCTTCCGTATCGACTGGCAGGTCCCCTCCGACTTCGACCTGGCGGCCGAGGAGTCCAGCGGGCGCCTGGACACCCGCATCCGGCAGATCATCGGGGACACCCCCTACGAGATCGTGTGGCACTCGGTCTACCGCTTCCACACCCGGGTCACCGACCGCATGCGCGCCGGACGCGTCCTGCTGGCCGGGGACAACGCCCACCTGGTCGCGCCCTTCGGAGCACGCGGCCTCAACTCCGGGGTCCAGGACGCCGAGAACGCCGCCTGGAAGCTCGCCTACGTCCGCGACGGGTGGGCGGGGAATGACCTCCTGGAGAGCTACCACACCGAACGCCACGCGGCCGCACTCGAAAACGCCGACGTCACCAGCGCCACCATGCGCTTCCTCGTCCCCCGGGACGACGCCGAGCACGAGCGACGCGTCAGCGTCCTCGAACGCGCGGTCACCGACCCAGAGGCCCACCCGAACGTGGACTCCGGACGCCTGGCCGAACCGTTCTGGTACACCGACTCCGCGCTGACCACCGCCTGCCCCGAACGCCCCTTCGGCGGCCGTCCGCCGCGCGGACGCACCCCCGCGCCCTGCCCCGGCGTGATCCTCCCTGACGCCCCCGTGACCGTGCCCGGCCGCCCCGAGATCACCCGCCTGCGCCCCCTCCTGCGGGAGGGTCTCACACTGCTGCTCGGTGAGGGTGCCGCGCGGACCGCTGTACACGCCGCCGCCACCGGCGCCACCCGGGCTCCCGTCGCCACCCTGCGCATCGACGAGATCGACCCCACCGGAGCCCTGCGCCGAGCCCTGGAACCCCTGCCCGGGCAGGTCTGGCTGGTGCGGCCCGACGCCCACGTCGCCGCCGTCGTCCCCGGTGACGACACCGACGCCGTCCGGTCGGCGGTCCGCACGGCCCTCGGCCACCCGGCCACCGACACCGTCCCCGTCTAGACGCGGCTCCCGACGGACCACCCAACCAAGGAGGAAGAGCGGACATGGCGTACTACCGCAAGGTCGGTGAGGTGCCCCGCACCCGCCACACCCAGCACCACAACCCCGACGGCGGGCTGTACTACGAGGAGCTGATGGGGGAGGAGGGCTTCTCCGCCGACTCCTCGCTGCTGTACCACCGGGCCATCCCGTCGGCGATCGTCGACGCCTCCGAGTGGGAGGTCCCCGACCAGTCCCTGCGCCGCAACGCCCCGATGGTGCCGCGCCACCTCAAGCTCCACGACCTGTTCGGGGGCGAGGAGTGGCGGACCAACGACGTCGTCGAGTCCCGCCGTCTGGTTCTGGGCAACGGTGACGTGCGCATCTCCTACGTGGTCGCCGGAGCTCCCTCGGAGCTCTACCGCAACGGCATCGGTGACGAGTGCGTGTACGTCGAGTCCGGCACCGCCCGGGTCGAGACGGTCTTCGGCCTGCTGGAGGTCGGCGGGGGAGACTACGTCATCCTGCCGCGCGCCACCACGCACCGCTGGGTGCCCACCGGAGACGAACCCCTGCGCGCCTACGTGGTCGAGGCCAACAGTCACATCGCCCCGCCCAAGCGCTATCTGTCCCGCTACGGCCAGCTCCTGGAGCACGCTCCCTACTGCGAGCGCGACCTGCGCGGCCCCGAGGGGCCCCTCCTGGTCGAGGGCGAGAACGTGGACGTGCTCATCAAGCACCGGGGCGACGGCCCGGGCGGGATCTCCGGCACGCGCTACACCTACCCCACCCACCCCTTCGACGTCGTGGGCTGGGACGGCTGCCTCTACCCGTACGTGTTCAACGTCGCGGACTTCCAGCCCATCACCGGCCGCGTCCACCAGCCGCCGCCCGTCCACCAGGTGTTCGAGGGCCACAACTTCGTCATCTGCAACTTCGTCCCGCGCAAGGTGGACTACCACCCGGGCGCCATCCCGGTGCCGTACTACCACTCCAACGTGGACTCCGACGAGGTCATGTTCTACTGCGGCGGCGACTACGAGGCCCGCAAGGGCTCCGGGATCGGTCAGGGCTCCATCTCCCTGCACCCCGGCGGCCACTCCCACGGCCCGCAGCCCGGTGCCTACGAGCGCAGCGTGGGCGCGGAGGCCTTCGACGAGCTCGCGGTCATGGTCGACACCTTCCGTCCGCTGGACCTGGGGAGGGCGGTGTCGCCGTCGACGACGGCAGCTACGCCTGGACCTGGGCCAAGGGCCGGCGCGCGCGGCGGGAGCAGGCGTGAGCGACATCCGGACCCTCTACCGGGGCCTGTTCGACGACGCCGCGCTGTTCCCGCCCGGCAACGCGCCCATGGGCGAGGCGATCCCCGCCCACCGGGCGCACCGGGACTCCCGACGGGCGCCCTACGTGGGTCCGTTCCTGGTGGCGGACGCGCGCCTGGCCGAACTGCGCACGGTCCTCTCCCGGGACGACGGCGACCACGGCCCGCTCGCGGTGGTGGTCACCGTCCCCGGCGGGGCCGACGGCGTCCCGGTCGCGGTCGAGGCCGTCCGCTCCGACCCGGCGCTGCGCCTGGCCGGGGTCGAGGTCGCGTCCCCGCCCGGGCAGGCGGGCCGCACCGCCGCCACGGTGGCCGATGCTCTGGGCCCCGGGGTCGACGGCTACGTGGAGGTCGCCCGGGGCGCGGACGCCGCCGCCGACGTCGCGGCCCTCGCCGGTACCGGAGCCCACGCCAAGTTCCGC
This sequence comes from Nocardiopsis eucommiae, assembly GCA_018388625.1. Classification (GTDB taxonomy): domain Bacteria; phylum Actinomycetota; class Actinomycetes; order Streptosporangiales; family Streptosporangiaceae; genus Nocardiopsis; species Nocardiopsis eucommiae. The sequence goes on from CP074402.1 coordinate 2,778,670, forward strand.
ACCGGGGGACTCACCCCCGAGGCCCACCCCGACGAGGTCGAACTCGCCGCCCTGCTGGGCGCCGCCGTCACCTCCGGAGTGCCCTTCAAGTGCACGGCCGGGCTCCACCACGCGGTCCGCCACACCACCGTGGAGGGCTTCGAACAGCACGGCTTCCTCAACGTGCTCCTGGCCACCCACACCCTGCTCACCGGAGGGGACGAGGCCGCGACCGCCAAGGTCCTCGCCGAACGGGACGGTCCCGCCCTGGCCGCGCGCGCCGGGGGCTCACCCCCGACGAGGCCGCCCGGGTCCGGAAGCACTTCCGCTCCTTCGGCACGTGCAGCATCACGGAACCCCTGGAGGACCTCGTCGTCCTCGGGGCGCTCCACGCCTGACCACACCCACTCGCAGAAAGCACCTCCATGCCCGACAGCTGGCTCGACATCGCCCCGGACACGCAGTTCGGCCCCGCCACCCTGCCCTACGGCGTGTTCTCCACGGCGGACGACCCCACCACCCGCGTGGGCGTGGCCGTCGGCGGCCACGTCCTGGACCTCGGTGCCGCCGCCCGCGCCCTCGACGCCCCCTTCGCCACGGCCGTCTCCGGGCCGAACCTGGACGCGCTCCTGGCCGCCGGACGTCCCGTGTGGGACCGGGTCCGCGCCGCGCTCACCTCGTGGATCACCGACTCCGCGCACGAGGCCGCCGTGCGTCCCCACCTGGTGGACCGCGCCACGGTGACCCTGCACCTGCCGTTCACTGTCGCCGACTACGTGGACTTCTACGCCTCGGAGCACCACGCCACCAACGTGGGCCGCATGTTCCGTCCGGACCAGGAGCCGCTCACCCCCAACTGGAAGCACCTGCCCATCGGCTACCACGGGCGGTCGGGCACCATCGTGGTCTCCGGGACCGACGTCGTCCGCCCCACCGGCCAGCGCAAGCCCCCGACCGAACCCACTCCGGTGTTCGGGCCGTCGGCGCGCCTGGACATCGAGGCCGAGGTCGGCTTCGTCGTCGGTACGCCCAGCCCCATGGGCGAGCGCGTGGCGGTGGACGACTTCGCGGACCACGTGTTCGGGGTGTTCCTGCTCAACGACTGGTCCTCCCGCGACCTCCAGGCCTGGGAGTACGTGCCGCTCGGCCCGTTCCTCGGCAAGTCGTTCGCCACGTCGGTCTCCCCGTGGGTCGTGCCCGTCGCCGCCCTGGAGTCGGCCAGGGTCGAGCAGCCCGCCCAGGACCCCGAGCCGCTGCCCTACCTGAGGGGCTCCCGGTCCTGGGGCCTGGACCTGCGCCTGGAGGTGCGGCTCAACGGACACCTGGTCTCCACGCCGCCGTTCTCCGAGATGTACTGGACCGCCGCGCAGCAGCTCGCGCACATGACCGTCAACGGCGCCTCCCTGCGGACCGGCGACGTCTACGCGTCGGGGACCGTGAGCGGCCCCGAGGTGTCCCAGCGCGGGTGCTTCCTGGAACTCACGTGGTCGGGGAAGGAACCCCTGCGGCTGCCCGACGGCACCGAGCGCACCTTCCTGGAGGACGGGGACGAGGTCACCATCTCCGCCACCGCGCCCGGACCGGACGGGGCGAGGATCGACTTCGGTGAGGTCACCGGCCGCATCCTCCCGGCGAGGTAGGCATGATCGGTAGCTGACGCGGAGCGGCGAGCTCGGTCGGTTCTTCCGTGCCGTACTTCGCGGGAGAGGCCCCGCCCCGAACATCGGGGTGGGGTCCTTCTTATGGAGAAACTCCATTTGTACCGGGAGATCCTGGTTCAAACTGCCACAAGGGTGTGATGTCCGCATTCTGCGCGTGCGGGTTATTCTTCGTCTCGCACCTGTGGATTTGAGAGAAAGCCCCACGAACGCCTGTTCGACTCACTAGATTGGTTCCCGAAAAGAAAAGACCCGACCGGTGCGACAACACCTGGTCGGGTCGTGGCCGACGCCTGCACAAACAGGTTGGTCGACTGAGCCACCCCACCCCTCTAACAAGGAAGGCGACTCATCATGGAGTCTAGCGCCTTTCCCTCCTCCGGCACATCCGAATCCCGCAACCCGGCCGGATTCGTTCCGCCCCGCAAGCGTCCACGGGGCGCGCTCAAGGGGATCGGGTTCATCCTCGCCATCTGGGTCCAGCAGGTCTTCCGCAGGGGAGTGCTGCCCACGCTGCGCTCGTTACCCGCCCTCATGGCCATCGCGGACGTGGTGGACGCCGACGGGCGGTGGTGCTACTTCCTGCTGGAGAACCTGGCCCAACGCTCCGGGGGCACCCTCAGCGTCAGCAGTCTCAAGCGCGCCATCGACGACCTGGTCGAGGCCGGTGTGGTCCGCAAGCTGGACCGCTCGGAGACGATCGCGTTCTTCGACCGCGACATCGCCCGGGGGCGCTCCTCCCATCACCTGCCGTGTGTCCTGGAGCTCCTCGTTCCCGCCGAGGACTATCCCGACCTCGTGCTGGAGGAGATCAACGCCTGTCGTGCCCGGTTGGGGGAGGAGCCCCTCACTCCGCACACCCGGCCGTCGTTGAGGGGGCGCCGTACCCCAGGTCAGATTGAGCCCGCCCCCAGGTCAGATCGACCCACAGACCGTTCCCCTGGGGACAGTTCTGATGGGGAGGCGGGCGATTCCGTCCGTGGCGCCTCGAATACAGGCGAACAAAAGCGACAAAGCCCCAGCGGTGAAGTGTTCGAGTTGATCGACCACATTCCCGGTGCGCTTCTGGCAGACCCGGAGACGGATCGGAACCGGTTGGCGGGGTCGGCGGAGAGACTCCTGCGCCAAGGGCTGCGCGTGGCCGACGTCAGGGCGCTGCTGGCGGGGGCGGAACGCCTGCGGCGCCCCTTCCCCGCGCTGATGCGGCGGCTGTGCGACATGCGGGCCGCACGCGCCTACCTGGACGGTGCACTGGGCCGAGGGATCGCCCGGGCGGAGGTGGCGCCTCCCTCGTGGCCGGTGGGGGACGACACCGACCTGTTCGCCCACCCTGCGCGGTTCCTGGTGGATTCCCGAGGGCGGTCCTCCGGGACCTGCCCCCACCATCCCGCCGTGCGCAACACCCCCGGCGGCACCTGCGTGATCTGCGGTCGGCCCTGCCGCTCGGTCCCCGACGAAATCGTGCACGAGCCGAAGCCGCAACCCGCCGCACCCTCCCCGGCGGTGGAGCAGGCGACCCTGGACCCGGAGCTACGGGAGCGGATGGCAGCCTCCCTGCGCAGAGGTGGCCCTTCCTCGGCTCCGTCGCCGCATGACGGCCACCGTGGGGTCTTCGGCTCCGGAATCTCCCCCAGGAGCAGGGCCCTCATCGACCACGCACGCGAACGCCTCGACCGTTCTCACTGTGAACGGCGGTCCGTGGCACGCTGACCCGTCGAAGGTGCGAAGTGAACCAGATCACATCGCGGAGCTGTCAGGGATGCGGAGGCCGTCCCGTTCAAGGGGTACACGAACGGACAGGAGCAAGATCATGCGACACCGCGTCATCGTTCTCGGGGCCGGGTACGCCGGAGCGGCCGGAGCCGGGGTCCTCGCCCGCCGTCTGCACTCCGACGACGTGGACATCACCGTCGTCAACGCCTCCCCCACTTCGTCGAGCGCATGCGCCTGCACCAGGTCGCCGCCGGTCGCGACACCGGGAGTCGGGGACTCGCCGAGATGTTCGCGGGCACCGGGATCCGGCTGAGGGTCGCACGGGTCACCTCGGTCGACGCCGACCGGAGGACGGTGTCGTTGGAGGCGGCGGCCGGTGCGGAGGAACTGGGGTACGACACCCTCCTGTACGCGCTGGGCAGCACCGTCCACCACGGTGGGGTGTCCGGGGCCGCCGAGCACACCCTGCACGTCGCCGACGAGGGGCCGCGTCGCGGGTGCGCGACCGGCTCCGTGAACTGGACGGGAGGGGCGGGTACTGGTCGTCGGGGGCAACCTCACCGGCATCGAGACGGCCACCGAGATCGCCCAGGCTCACCCCGGGCTGCGGGTCACCCTTGCCACCAGCGGTGAGCTGGGCGGATGGCTGGGGGAGAAGGCCCGGTCCCACACTCTGACGGCCTTCGAACGGCTGGGGGTCACGGTGCGTGAGCGCAGCGCGGTCACCCGCGTCGAACCCGGACGAGCGACCACCGAGACGGGCGAGACACTGGACGCCGAGGCGATCGTGTGGGCGGCGGGGTTCGCGGCCCACCCGATCGCCGCGCGCGGCGGACTGGCCGTGAACGAGCTGGGCCGGATGATCGTGGACGAGGGAATGCGATCGGTCTCCCACCCCGAGGTCTACGCCGCCGGTGACAGCGTTCTGGCCGTCGGTGACAACGGCCTGCCGCTCCCGATGTCCTGCGCTTCGGCCGGATTCTCCCGCATGCGGGCCACCGCCGCGATCATCGAGGACCTCACCGGACACCGGTCCAGGCGCACCCCGCTCGCCTACCTGGGCAACTGTGTCAGCCTGGGCCGTGACGACGCGATCTTCCAACTCGTCGACGAGCGGTCGCGGGTGAAGGCGTCCTTCCTGGGAGGCCGGGGCGCCACGTTCCTCAAGGGGTTCGTGCTCTCCACGGTCGCCTGGACGATGGGCCGTCCCACCTACGGTCTGCCGGTGCGCGGGTTCCGCCTGACCGCCCCGGTCAGGACAGCCGCGGCGGCCGCCGACTAACGTGACCCGCATGGACAGCGCGGCAGTGGCGTGCTTCGAGGCCAACCGGGACCGGCTGGCCTCGTTGGCGTACCGTCTGCTCGGCTCCGCCGCCGACGCCGAGGACACCGTCCAGGACGCCTTCCTGCGTTGGGAGGGCGCCCACCGCGACAGCGTCGAGCTCCCCGAGGCCTGGCTCACCAAGGTCGTCACCCACCTGGCCCTGGACCGGTTGCGGTCGGCCCGGGCGCGGCGGGAACGGGCGGCGGGGGACTGGCTTCCCGAGCCCCTGTGGGACGGTGACCCGATGCTGGGCCCCGACGAGACCGCCGAACAGCGCGACTCGGTGAGCCTGGCGGTTCTGCTGCTCATGGAGCGGCTCACCCCGGTGGAACGGGGCGTCTACGTCCTGAGGGAGGCCTTCTCCCACAGCCATGCGGAGATCGCCGCGATCCTCGACATCAGCGAGTCGGCGAGCCAGCAGCACGCTCATCGGGCGCGACGCCGGATCAGCGCCGGGCGGAAGGCCCGCGAGGTCGACCGTGCCGCCGCCCGGCGCGTGGTGGAGGCCTTCGTGGAGGCCGCCTCCTCGGGGCGGACCGAACGGCTGGTCCGGCTGCTCACCCACGACGTCACCGTGGTGAGCGACGGAGCCGGGGGCTCCGGCGGGGTGCGCCGACACGAGGGGGCCGAGAGGGTCGCCTCCGTGCTGCGCGCCGGCTTCCGGCCCACCGACGCCAAGCGGCGCCTGGTCGGGGGCTCCCCGTCGATCCACTCAGGCGTGGTGAACGGTTCCCCCGCCATGGTGATCGCTCTGGGGGACCGGATCGTGGGCGTTCTGGTGCTGGGCGTACGGGAAGACCGGATCGCGGAGTTGGTCGGCACCGCCTCGGCGGACCGGCTCGGCAGGTTCACGGAGGCGTGGCTGAGGGAGGACCACGGCGATCCGCTCGTCGCGGCGTGGTGAACCCGGCTCCGGGCCCGTCCCGAACAGCGCGGGACTCTGGGAACCCTGACATCTCCCACACGTTCCTTCGCCTTCCAGCGTGACGACGATCTCGGGGGTGGGACCCGCGAACGGACCTTTCGGTACCAGGACGTCTTCGGTGACCAGGGAAGTCGCACGGGGGTGACGGAACGAGGTGATCCTACCTCCGTGCTGCTCCCGCCTCGTCCTGAGCCAGCCGCCAGGAGTGGTCTGACCTGCGGCGTAGATTTGACGCGTCGAGTGGGGGAGGGGAGGCCGCAGTGGCCGAGACGACGGTGACCGAGGTGATGACCGAGCTGGCCGGGCTGGAGGACGCCCGGGTCCGTGCGGTCAACGAGAGGCACGGCGACGACCACGGGGTGAACCTCACCAAGCTGAGGGCCGTGGCCAAACGGCTCGGGAAGCGCCACGACCTGGCGCTTGAACTCTGGGCGACCGGGGACGGTGCCGCGAGGCTGCTCGCCCTCCTCGTCTGTCGGCCCCGGGAGTTCGGACGCGACGACCTGGACGCGATGCTGCGCGAGGCGCGCACCCCCAAGGTGCACGACTGGCTGGTGAACTACGTGGTCAAGAAGGGGCCGCACGCCGAGGAGCTGCGCCTGGCCTGGTTCGACGATCCGGATCCGGTGGTCGCGAGCGCGGGGTGGGCCCTGACCACGGAGCGGGTGGGGAAACGACCCGAGGGTCTGGACCTGGCGGCCCTGCTGGACACTATCGAGGGGGAGATGGCCTCCGCCCCGGACCGCCTGCAGTGGGAGATGAACAACTGCCTGGCGCGGATCGGCATCGACCACGCCGAGTACCGCGAACGGGCTGTGGGGATCGGGGAGCGCCTGGAGGTGCTCAAGGACTATCCGACCCCGCCGGGCTGCCTGGCCCCGTTCGCGCCGGTGTGGATCGAGGAGATGGTGCGCCGGGCGGAGGAGGCGAACACGGGAGCGTGATCCCGGGTCCGATGTGAATCTACGTCGTAAAGGTGACGGTTCGTTTCACCACCGAAGCCACCACGCGACGCCTCGCCTCCCAGGGGAGTGGCTCCTCAGCCGTCCTCGCGCGCCCTGCGTTCCTTCGCGGTGTGACGCCGTGACTTGGTCCGGTTCCCACACACCCGCATCGAGCACCAGCGGCGGCTCTGGTTCTTCGAGCCGTCCCAGAACACCCACAGGCAGGTGTGCTCGGCGCACCGCTTGAGCCGCACCACCTCCCCGGTCGTCGCCAGGCGCACCCAGTCCAGGGCCAGCACGGCGCACGCCCTCCGCGCGGGGGAGAGCTCCGGGTCGGGGACGAGGGTCCTGTCGAGACTGGCCAGGAGCGGGAGTTCGGCCAGAACCGTGTCGGCCCGGGCGAGCGCGTGGGGGTCCGCCGCGGTGCCGTCCAGTGCGGCGCGCAACCCGGCACGCAGGTCCAGGAACGCCCGGTGGTCGGCCGCGTCGGCGCGGGTCCCGCCACCGACCAGTCCGTGCTCACGCAGCCAGTGCGTCAGCTCCTCCGGAGTGGACAGCTCGTCCCGGCCGCTCTCCAGGTCGAAGGTGTTGGTGAACAGCTCGACGCGCTCGGCGGCGGGTGGTCGTTCCATGTCCCCTCCCGGGAGTAACTGGTGACCCAAGGTTAGGGGTTACTCGCTCCGCTCTGGGTCCAACCCACTGTCGGCCTCGGCCATTCCAGGCTACTATCCACCAAACGGCTTAAGGTGGTTAGTCATGACGCAGCTCCGCGCCGCGCGACCCGATGACCGGACCGACACGCGCAACACCGGCGTGCTGGTCGCCTTCACCGCGCTCACCAACCTCGCTGACGGCGTGCTCAAGGTGGCCCTGCCCCTGGTCGCCACGACCCTGACCACGTCGCCCGGGATGATCGCGGCGGTCGCGACCGTGCTCACGCTGCCCTGGCTGCTTACCTCGCTGCACGTCGGCGTACTGGTGGACCGCTTCGACCGGCGGGCGCTGCTCCTGACGGCCAACCTCGTCCGGGTGGCCACGATGGCCGGACTGGCCGCCGCACTGCTCACGGGCGCGCTCTCCCTCCCGCTGCTCTACGCCGGGGCCGCGCTGATGGGGGTGGCCGAGGTCGTGGCGACCACGGCGTCGGTCGCCCTGGTCCCCTCCGCGGTGACGCCCCCGGGGCGCGAGCGCGCCAACGCGTGGATGGCCGGAGCCGAGACCGCGTGCGGGGAGTTCACCGGTCCCTTCGTCGGCGGTGTGCTGGTGGCGGTGGGCGCGGGCCTGGCCCTGGGGGCCACCGGTGCCGCGTACGTGGTCGGCATGCTGGTGCTGCTGTTCCTGGTGGGACGCTTCGCACCGAACCCCGTGGGCGAGCGGCCGATCGGCTCGGTACACGCGCGCATCGGTGAGGGGCTGGCCTACCTGTGGCGGGAGCCCCTGCTGCGCGGCATGGCCCTGCTGCTCACCGTGCTCTGCGCCTGCTGGGGCGCGTGGCTGGCGCTGATGCCTCTGGTGGCCACGGATCTGCTGGACCTGAGCGCCGCCGAGTACGGTGCCCTGATGAGCGCCCTCGGTGCCGGCGGCATCGTCGGGGCGCTCACCGTGGGGTGGGTGAACAGGTTGCTGGGGCGTCGCTGGGCGATGTTCGCGGACCTGCTGGGCACCGCCGCGATGATGGCCGCCCCCGTGCTGACCTCCCATGTGTGGGTGGTGGGCGCGGCCGCGTTCCTCGGCGGCATGGGAGGCACCCTGTGGACCGTCAACACGCGCACCCTCAGCCAGCGGATGGTTCCCGGCGCGATGCTGGGCCGGTTCAGCGCCGTGTTCCGCCTGTTCGGCTGGGGCGCGATGCCGTTGGGCGCCGCCCTGGTGGGCCTGCTCGCGGAGGTGGTCGGCGTGCGGGCGGCCTTCGCGGTCTTCGCGGTGGCGGCCCTGTTGACGGTGATCCCCTTCCTGCGCGTGGTCACCCCCGCCGCCCTGGCCGCCGTCCCTCGACACTGACCCCGTGACCCGACTCCGGGCCGTGCCGGCCCCTACGCGGGCGCCCGGTCACGGCCCCGCACAGGCTGGGTCGGTGGGGTGGCGGAGGCGTCACGAGGCCACCGGCCGCCGTGGGCCGGAGGGGAGGGACGGCGTGGACGCCCCGCGTTCAGCCCCCGCCACGGGGAGCTCGATGCTCAGCTGTTCGTCCTCCGTGGGCTTCTCACGACCCGCGTCCCGGGGAGACCCGGGTCTGTTCAGGCCGTACCTGGCCGCGATCTCACGAACGGCCGTGGTGACGATCCGCTGGTAGGAGTCCGAGGCGTAGGAGCCCCGCCCGTAGAGCTCGCGGTAGAGCGGTAGCAGGCGCGGGTGCTCCCGTGCCAACCAGGCGCGGTACCACTCACGCGCGCCCGGGCGCAGGTGCAGGACGATCGGGGAGAGACGGGTGGCCCCGGCCTCCGCGACGGCGGCGACGGTCTCCTCGATCTGCTCGGCGGAGTCGGTCAGCCCGGGCAGGATCGGGGCCATGAGCACCGAGCACTCCATCCCGCGCTCGCTCAGCGCGCGGACCACGCCCAGCCGGGCACGGGGGCTCGGGGTCCCCGGCTCCACGGTGCGCCAGACCCGCGTGTCCACGGAGCCGACCGAGACCGCCATGCCGACCCGGGTGACCCGCGCGGCCTGTTCCAGGAGGGGAGGTCACGCAGGACCAGGGTTCCCTTGGTGAGGATCGAGAAGGGGTTGGCGGTGTCCCGGAGTGCCGCGATGATCTCCGGCATCAGCCGGTAGCGCCCCTCGGCCCGCTGGTAGGGGTCGGTGTTGGTGCCCATCGCGATGTGCTCACCGCACCAGGAGGGGCGGGCGAGTTCGGCGCGCAGGCGTTCGGCGGCGTTGACCTTGACCAGGATGCGGGTGTCGAAGTCGCGGCCGCTGTCGAGGTCGAGGTACTCGTGCGTGCGTCTGGCGAAGCAGTACACGCAGGCGTGCGAGCAGCCCCGGTAGGGGTTGATGGTCCACCGGAACATGGGGTCGTCACCCGGTACCCGGTTGATGATGGTGCGGGCCTGGATCTCGATGGCGACCGCCTCGCCGTCCTGGCCCGCGAGGACCGGTCCGGGCGCGGGCGCGCCCAGACCGGCCCGTCCGGTGCCGCGCGTGGGCGGCGGTGTGGCGGCTTCGAACAGTGTCTGCTGCCCGGTGTCCTTGGTTCCCTCTCGGAGGTTCTCCCAGCGCATGGGGTCAATTCGAACATGTTTTCGAATGTCTGTCCAGTGCGGCGGCGTGGCTGGGGATGACGCCTCGCGGCGCGACGCCGCGTGCCCCCTCTAGAGCTGGCTGCGGGCCAGACGCTCGGGGCTCCACCGCTCCACCGCGCGGCCCCGGCTGTCCTGGAAGTCCGGGACGGTCTCCTCCGGGTCCACCAGGATGATCCGGTGCCCCGAGTCGATGAGCTTGGCGGCCATCGCGGCGGACGTGCGGCGGGCCACCGGCAGCACCTCGTCGACCCGGCTCATGTCGAACACCACCAGGTGCGTCGAGGGCGTGTTCCCGACCAGTTCGTGCACCAGGGCCTCGATGCTGCTCAGCACCATGTCGCCCTGCAGCACGTAGACCGTCGCCGGCTCCCCGTCGACGACCTCCTTGCGGGTCTCGCGCAGGGACGAGCGCGCGGGTCTGCCGGACTCCATCAGGTGCAGGCCCAGGTCCTCCGACAGCTTCTCCATCATGACCACGCCGCGCGCGCTGTTGCCGTGGGCGTCCAGGCGCGGGGAGAACACCGCCACCCCCACCTGGCCGGGGAGCACCCCGAGGATCCCCCGGCCACGCCGCTCTTGGCGGGGATGCCCACGCTGGTGAGCCAGTCCCCGGCCGCGTCGTACATGCCGCAGGAGGCCATCACGCTCAGCAGGTGCCGGGTGGTACGCCTGCTGAACAGCCGCTGGCCGGTGTTGGGCTGCACGCCGCCGTTGGCCAGCGTGCAGGCCATGAGCGCCAGGTCGCGCACGGTGACGTTGGCCGAGCACTGTCGGACGTACCCGGCGACGGCGGCGGCGGGATCCTGGCCCAGGCGGCCGGAGGCGTGCAGGAGGTAGGCCAGGCCGAGGTTGCGGTCCCCGGTCTCCAGCTCGGAGGCGGCCAGTCCCTCGTCGATCCGCACCGGCCGTTGGGCGAGGTCGGAGAAGAGGTCCAGGACACGGTCCACGGCGGGGCGCTGGTCGTCGCGGACGAGCGTGTGGGTGGCGATCGCCCCCGCGTTGATCATCGGGTTGCGGGGTCTGCCGGTCTCCGGGTCCAGGGAGAGTTCGTTGAAGGCCTCGCCGCTGGGTTCCACCCCGACGCGGTCCAGGACGTACTCCAGGCCGTGGTCCTCGATCGCCAGCGCGTAGGCGAAGGGTTTGGACATCGACTGGATGCTGAACTCGTGGTCCGCGTCCCCGCTCGCGTAGACGGTTCCGTTCACCGTGCACAGCGCCACCGCCACCCGGTCCGGATCGGCGGCGGCCAGTTCCGGGATGTAGTCGGCCGGGGCGCCGGAGACGACGTGGCCGGTGCTCTCGACGATGGCGTCGAGGTAGTCGAGGATCGGTGAGCGCAACAAGGGTTCCCCCGTCTTTCGGTCGGTGCCGCGATGTGCGTCGCGTCCCGACTCCTCCCCAGGCCACACCGGCGACAACCCTGCGTGTTCCGGACCAGGTGCCCGGGCGTGAACGGGGGTTCACGCGCGCGTCCAGGCCCTCGCGCGGACGCCGTGGGTGTTGGACGACCGGCTGGCCAGACGGTCGACGCACCGCTGGACCCATGGCCCACTTCCTCACACCACGGCGGTGATCCGCCAGCGGTGCCCGTCGGGGTCGGTGAAGCCACCGGTGCGCGTGTTCGGTTCGGGGACGGTGACGGCCGCGCCCGCCGTTTCGGCGCGGGACAGGAGTGCGTCGAGGTCGGCGCACGAGGCCGCGGTGTGGGTGAGGACGACTCCGGTCGGGCCCGTGCCGTGCTCGTCGACACCGACGTCCTTGGCCAGTGCGGCCCGCCGCAGCAGGCCCAGACGGGACGTGCCGGTCGCCGTGGTGAAGTCGACGAATTTGTCACCGTAGTCGTGGCGGGTCTCCATGCCCAGAGCCTCGTAGAAGCCCCGGGAGGCCTTGGGGCTGGTGACGCCGAGGTAGACGGCGGTCTCGACGGGTTCCGGAGGCTCGGGGACGGCTCCGCGGTTCTTCTTCGTGGCGGCGGCGAGCTTCCAGAGGGTCCCGTCCGGTGCCCGGAAGACGGCGGTGTACTCGCCGAAGAGTTCCTTCCTCGGAGGTTTGACCACTTCGGCACCGTGGGCGGTGGCCGTCTCCACCAGGGTCTGGACCTCGGCGGGGCGTTCGACGATCACGCTCAGTACACAGCCACGGAAGCCCGTGGTGTTCGAGCCGGTCGCCTCGAAGGAGAGCCGACCGGTGCCGTTGAGGTCCACGACGGGGAGTCGGCCGTCGCCCCCTCGGTGAACACGGCCGCGTGGAAGGCGCGCGCGTCCTCCGCCCGTGATGCCTCGACGGTGACGGTGTCCAGTGAGAGCGCCATCGCGCGGCCCTTCGTTCGGTGGGTGGATCGGCGGCCTCCGGGCCCCGACCCCGACCACGTTAGGCGGCGAGTCCGGGCGTGGGCTTCTCGATTCCTGACCGACACGGCACGGAGGGGCGGTCAGGAATCGAGAAGCACCCGGGATCCGGCCTGGCTAGCCTGGAGGGCCCCGAGGCACCGTGACCAGAGGAGACACCCATGACGCAGGACACCCGCGAGGGGTCGGGAGGCTTCTCCGAACAGGAGCGCGCCGCGATGAGGCAGCGCGCCGCCGAACTGAGGAAGGAGGCCGAACGCGGGCGCGGCAACAAGGCGGCCACGGCCGAGCTCGACGTGCTCGCGAAAATAGAGGACATGGAGCCGGCCGACCGGGCGGTGGCCGAGCGGATCCACGCGATCGTCGCCGCCCACGCGCCGGAGTTGTCACCCAAGCTGTGGTACGGACAGCCCGCGTACGCGAGGAAGGGCAAGGTCGTGTGCTTCTTCCGCAGCGGGCAGGTGGACAAGGAGCGCTACTCCAGTCTCGGGTTCACCACGGAGGCCCGCCTCGATGACGAGGGAGGCCTGTGGCCCACGGCCTACGCGGTCACCGCGCTGGACGAGCGGGCGGAACTGACCATCGCCGACCTCGTGAGGAGGGCCGTGGGCTGACCCGTCCGGACGTCAGTCGGTGCGGGCGCCCAGGGCTCTGAGGAGGTAGGGGAGCAGTCGCCCGGCGATGTCCGCGCCCGGGGTGGCGGCGGTCCCGCCGCCCGCCTCCGGCGGGACCAGGAAGGTGTGGCTGACCATGGGCCCGATGATCAGCTCCGCGACCACCAGGGGATCCTCCACCTCCGGGATCTCCCCTCGCTCCACCGCCCGGTCGAGCAGGGCGAGCACCCTGCCCTGGAGCGGGATCACGAAGGCGTCGAAGAGCACGTCGGCCAGGGCCCGGTTGTGGGCGGCCTCGCCCAGGACGGCGCGCAGCAGACGGCCGGAGGTGCCCTCCAGCGCGGCGGCCTTGTCCCCGAGCAACACACCGAGGTCGGCGGAGAGGCTCCCGTGGTCGTGGTCGGGGCCCAGGTTCTCCGCCCAGGCCCGGGCGGCGCCCACCACCAGGTCCTCCTTGGAGCGCCAGCGGCGGTACAGGGTGGCGGTGGAGACACCCGCCCGACGTGCGACGGCGGCGGTGGTCAGCCCGCTGTAGCCGTGCAGTTGGAGTTCGGTGAGGGTGGCGTCCATCAGCGCGCGGTCCCGGTTGGCGTCGCGGGGTCGGCCCCGTGGGGCGGTCCCGGCGGACGTGTCCGGCAGATGGTCCGTCGTCATACTCGAATCGTATGTGACGGGGCTCTTGGAAACGAAACGTTTTCGTTTACTCTGGGGCCATGGCTCACACCAACGCCTCCGAACCGCTCACCCTCATCACCGAGATCCCCCAGATCGTGGCCCGGCTGCGCGCCACCTTCGACAGCGGCCGCACCAAGCCGCTCTCCTGGCGTCGCGCCCAGCTGCGCGCGATGCGTCGCATGCTCACGGAGGAGCGCGCCACTCTGGAGAAGGCGCTCAGCTCCGACCTGGGCAAACCCCCGTGGAGGCGCACACGACCGAGATCGGTTTCGTGGTCAACGAGATCGACCACACCCTGAGACACCTGGCCTCGTGGCTGCGGCCGCAGCGGGTGTCGGTCCCCCTGGCCCTGGCCCCGGCCCGGGCCCGCCTCGTCCGCGAACCCCTGGGCGCGGTCCTGATCATCAGCCCCTGGAACTACCCGGTCAACCTGGCCCTGTCGCCGCTGGTCGGCGCCCTCGCGGCGGGCAACGCGGCCGTGCTCAAGCCGTCCGAGCTCTCCCCGGCGACCTCGGCCGTGCTCGCCGACCTCATCCCCCGTTACCTGGACGGCGAGGCGGTCGCGGTGGTCGAGGGCGGAGTCTCCGAGAGCACCGCTCTCCTGGAGCAGCGCTTCGACCACATCTTCTACACCGGCAACGCGGCCGTGGCCCGGATCGTCATGGCGGCGGCGGTCCGACACCTGACCCCGGTCACCCTGGAACTGGGCGGCAAGAGCCCGGCGGTGGTCGAGCCCGGCGTGGACCTGGCCACCACGGCCCGGCGCCTGGCCTGGGGAAAGTTCACCAACGCGGGGCAGACCTGCGTGGCCCCGGACTACGTGCTGGCCATCGGTGACACGGCGGAGAGGCTCCAGAAGGAGCTGGCCGCCGCCATCACCGAGATGTTCGGCTCCGACCCGGCGAAGAGCGCGGACTATGGCCGCATCGTCAACGAACGCCACTTCGACCGGCTCAGCGCCCTGCTGGAGAGCGGCGAGGTCGTCGCGGGCGGGAACACCGACCGCGAGGACCTCTACATCGCCCCCACGGTGCTGGGTGACGTGGATCCGGACGCGCCGGTGATGGCCGAGGAGATCTTCGGTCCGATCCTGCCGGTTCTGCGGGTACCCGACCTCGACGCGGCGATCCGCTTCGTCAACGAACGCGACAAGCCGCTGGCGCTGTACGGGTTCACCGACTCCGAGACCACCAAGCGACGCCTGACCACCGAGACGTCCTCGGGCGCCCTGGGCTTCGGGCTGCCGATCGCGCACCTGGCCGTGCCGGACCTCCCCTTCGGCGGGGTGGGGGAGAGCGGGATGGGCGCCTACCACTCGGCGGCCTCCGTAGACACCTTCTCGCACACCAAGTCGGTCCTGGACAAGTCGCTGCTCATGGACACCATGCGGGTGGCCTACGCGCCGATCAGCCAGGTCAAGGAGCGCATCCTGCGCCGGATGCTCTGAACGGGCTACTCGGTCCGGGCGTCGGAGTACGCGGTGCCCGGTTCGAGGCGGTCCCCGAACAGCTCGCTGACGGTCACGAAGTGGTAGCCCCGCTCGGCCAGGTCGTCCAGGAGTTCGGGGACCGCCTCCACGGTGGTCTCGTGGATGTCGTGGAACAGGACGACGCTGCCGTCCCGGACCCCGTCGAGGGCGATCTCGCGCATCCGGTCGCCGTCGCGGTGCTGCCAGTCCAGGGTGTCCACGTCCCAGAGCATCATGGGGTGGGGGATCGCCTCGCGGGCGGTGTCGTCGAGGGCCCCGTAGGGCGGGCGCATGCTCCGGGGCCGCTCCCCGGTGACCTCGGCCACGGCGCGGTCGGTGCGGGCGAGGTCGTCCCTGATCCGGTCGGCGGAGAGCGTGGTGAGGTCGTCGTGCTTCCAGGTGTGGTTGCCGATCCCGTGGCCTTCCTCGGCCATGCGCCGCACCTCCTCACGGTGGTCGTCCACGCGTGAGCCGAGCAGGTAGAAGGTGGCCCTGGCGTCGTGCTCGGCCAGGATGTCCAGGAGCGCGTCGGTGTACTCGCCGGGCCCGTCGTCGAAGGTCAGGGCCACACACCGCACCGCGTCGCAGTCCGGTGCCTCCTCGGCGGGGGTGGCCGTCACCGGAGTGGCGGCTCCGATCATCAGGCCGGAGGCGAGGAGGAGGCCCCGGCGGCGCCTGCGGCGCCCCTATGTATCAGAGAGGTAACGTTCACCCGTCGAAATTTAGACTAAACGGGCATATCGGGCAAGATCCAGCGTGTCTCCGGGCCCGAGAGTGAGGAACGACGCGTCACCCCACGACCGAGGGCCCCGGTCGCCACGTGGCGACCGGGGCCCGTGCGGACCGGTGGGTCAGTCGACCCGGGCGTCCGTGTGGGACTGGCCCGGCTTCAGGCCGTCCTCACCGAAGATCTCGCTCACGGTCACGAAGTGGAACCCGTCGGCGTGCATTCCCTCCAGCACGTCCGGGATGGCGTCGACAGTGGACTTGTGGATGTCGTGGAACAGCACCACGCTTCCCGGCTTGGACTCGTCGAGCGCGTGCTTGGTCACCGCGCCGGTGTCCCGGTTCTGCCAGTCCATCGTGTCCACGTCCCACAGGATGATGGGATGCTCGGTGGCATCGCTCACGGTGCCGTTCATCGCGCCGTAGGGCGGGCGCAGGGTGGGCGGTGCCACCCCGGTCACCTCCTGGATCGCCTCGTCCGTGCGCTTCAGGTCCTCGGCCACCCCTCGGCGGAGAGCGTCGTGAGGTCGTCGTGCTTCCACGTGTGGTTGCCCATCTCGTGGCCCTCGGCGTGGGTGCGTTCCACGATCTCCGGGAACTCGCTCACGAGGGAGCCCATCACGTAGAAGGTGGCCCTGGCGTCGTACTCGGCCAGGTGGTCCAGGAGCTCGTCGGTGTACTCGCCGGGCCCGTCGTCGAAGGTCAGCGCCACGCACTTGAGGCGCTCGCAGTCCAGGCTGCTGCCCTCGGCGGTCAGGGTCCCGTCGAGCGGGAAGTCCTCGGGATCGGCGTTGGCGGCCACCGCCGCGCTGCGCGCGTGGTACCCCAGTTCGGAGAGGACCTCCTCGGTCTCCTCCGCCTCCACCGGCAGCAGGACCTCGCTGACCCGGCCCGCGCTCGGAACGTCCGCCGGGTCCATGCGCACGGCCAGCCCGCCCGCCGTGCTGAAGGCCAGGTCGGCCAGTGGCGAGGCGGCCCAGCGCTCGGCTGCCTCCCAGGCCTGTTCCGGGTCGCTCAGGTCGGCGTCCCCGACCGAGAGCGCCGTCCCGTCGGTCTCCTCGGTCTCCTCGGTCCCACCGGGTTCCGGGTCCCCGGATCCGGACTCCTCCTCGGAGGCCCCGGCCGGTTCGGAGGCCGCGGCCGAGACCGAGTCCGGGTCGGCCTCGGCTCGCATCGCGATCTCGCCCAGGAGCCCGGGCACCTGGTCGGCGGTCATCTGGTAGCCGTCCTGGAGCACCTGGGCCACGGCCAGGTGCGCGGCCTCCAGGGAGGCCTCGTCCCGGAAGAGCGAGGTCCAGGGCAGGACCTCGCCGGTGCCGGAGTCGTACCAGAGCGTCGAGGTCTCGGTGCCGCCACCGCGGACTCCCGAGGTGACGGCGGTGGTCCTGGCTCCGATCACGTCCCCGGAGGCGGCCAGCAGCTCCACGTCCTGGACCAGTTCGGGGCTGCCGTGATCGGGCAGCTCCTCCAGGAACGCGGTCTGGCGTTCGGCCATCGCGGTGCGGATCTCCGTCGTCAGCGGATGGGATTCGCCCAGGATGGGATAGCGGTAGCTCACCGTGCTGTGGTCGACCCGTACCGACACCGTGCGCGTGGCCAGCTTCTCCAGTGTGTCCGGAGAGAACTGGATCGCCTCGGCGTAGGGCAGGTTCTGTTCCGCGGAGTGGCAGCCCGGGACCAACAGCAGGCCCAGAGCGGCACTGACAGTGAGTTTTCGTCTCAGTGAGGTGTCAGCCACGTGGGGACCTTATCGAAACCACAGGTGCGCCAGATGACCAGCGAGCGACGGAACGTGCTCACAGAGTGATCAAATGCCCCTCTGTGGCCGGAAAGTCAGTTTTGTGGACTCGGCCCGCGCTCGGGCGTGTCACCACGGCCCTTCCGGCCACCCCGGAACCACCCGCTTCGGTCGCCCCTCAGGACTCCCGGGGGTCCTCCGAACCCGGCTCGGCGGCCGACGCCACCCGGGCCTCGGCCGCCACAACCGCCACGAGGGCCCGCGTGCGGGCCAGGGTGTCGGTGTGCTCCTCGGGGCGTTCGGTCCTGGGCAGGTGGACGTGTCCGGCCGCCACGACCGAGCCCGCCCGGTCCCTCAGCAAGGTGTTGCGGTACGCGATCTCGTTGGAGAGGTAGTCGCCACCGCCGCCCTTTCGGGCGGCCGACCCTCGGTGGGCCCACCCGGGCGTGTCACCGGGGTGTCGCCACCCTCGGGAACCTCGGTGACCTCGGTGTTGACGACCATCACGTCCGGCCCGGTCGTGTCGGCGACGATCCGCTCCACCGGCAGCGAGGTGCGGGTCCACTCCGGGGCCCCGGGACCGGCCACCGGCGCGCGTCCGGTACGGGAGACCCCCAGGTTGTCCTCGCCCCCGCCGCGCCACACCCCGTTCCAGACCTCCAGGTCGAACCGGTCACGTCCCCGGCTCAGCGTGATCACCGCGTCGGCCACCCCGTACTGGTCGGCCAGCGCCTCCTCCACGATCCCGGCGTCGAAGTCGCCCCAGCGCACCGGGAACACGGCGGCGCGCACCACGGCGGTGCGCTCACCCACGGGGAACGTCCACCCGTGCAGGTCCAGGGCGGCCGCCCCGGAGGGGTTCGAGCAGCCGGGGTCGGTGTCCAGGCGGAAGGGGTCGAAACCGGTGACGACGACGCGCACCCACCGGTCGCCCGGCGGGAAGTCGAGGTCGGTGATGCCCCGGGAGGCGGTCTCGAACAGGTGGAGGAGCGCGGCCCGCTCCGCCTCGGACAGGGGGAAGGAGGGCTCCCAGGCGCGCAGACGCGCACGCAGGACCAGCCGTGCCCAGTACAGGGGGCGGTCGTCGACCGGGTCGGGCCCGGTGCGAGTGGACTCCGTCCACAGCCGGGAGGCGTGGGAGGCGACCACCTCCCGGGCCTGTCCGGGGTCGGTGCTCGCGCGCAGGTCCGCGGCGAACAGGGGATCGGCGGCGCCGAAACCGGAACGCGCCAGGATCTGGCGCGCCTCCGGAAGGTCGGCGCGGGCCTCTTCGGGGGTGGTGTCGTGGTGCACGGGCCAGCTGTCTGGGTCGGGGACGGGGGAGCGGCTCCGCGATTCTAACGGTCTCCCATGACACTCCGTGCGGGAGCGGAACCCGCCTCGCACCGGCCCCGCGGCCGGTGCGGGTTCCCGGCGCGACACCCGGCGGGCCGGACGCCGGGGGTGGACCGCCGGGCCCGGAGTTGGCAAGGTGTGTGATGACCGCCTCCCCTCTCAACGGAGAGAGAACACACATGCACACTGGTGCCCTCCCCGACACCGAGGTCCTCGCCGGACGCGCGCGGACCGCCCTGGAACGGTGCGGCGTGACCCGCCTGCCCGAGTCCCTCGGGGCGCCCGGTCAGGCCCGTACTCCGATCACCGGCGGAACCCTGTTCCCCGTCGAGTTCGACACCCCCGCCTCCGCCGAGCGCGCGGTGGCCGAGGTCCACGGCTCCTTCACCTCCGCCTGGCGGGACACCCCCGCCCCGGTGCGCGGCCAGCTCGTCCACCGCCTCGGTGAGCTGCTGCGCGAGCACAAGGCCGACCTCGCGGAGCTGGTCACCCTCGAGGCGGGCAAGATCCGTTCCGAGGCCCTGGGCGAGGTCCAGGAGATGATCGACGTCTGCGACTTCGCCGTGGGCCTGTCACGACAGCTCTACGGGCGGACCATGCCCTCGGAGCGGCCCGGCCACCGGCTGATGGAGACCTGGCACCCGCTGGGCGTGGTCGGCGTCATCACCGCCTTCAACTTCCCCGTCGCCGTGTGGTCCTGGAACACCTGTGTGGCCCTGGTGTGCGGTGACACCGTGGTGTGGAAGCCCTCCGAGCTCACCCCGCTGACCGCGCTGGGCTGTCACGGCCTGCTCATGCGCGCCGCCGCCGACGTGGGGGCGCCCGCCGACGTCCACCGGGTGGTCCTCGGCGGGGCCGAGGTCGGGGACGTTCTGGTCAACGACGAGCGGGTCGCTCTGGTCTCCGCGACCGGTTCGACCGCCATGGGCCGGGCGGTCGCGCCCAAGGTGGCCGCCCGCATGGGTCGGTACCTTCTGGAGCTGGGCGGCAACAACGCCGCCGTCGTGGCGCCCTCGGCCGACCTGGACCTGGTCGTGCGCGGCAGCGTGTTCTCGGCGGCCGGGACCGCCGGGCAGCGCTGCACCACGCTGCGCCGCCTGATCGTGCACGAGGACGTGGTCGACCAGGTCGTCGAGCGCGTGGTGGACGGCTACCAGCAGCTGCGGGAACGGATCGGTGACCCCTACGAGGAGGCGACCCTGGTGGGGCCGCTGGTGGGGGAGCGGGGACACACGGCCATGCGCGAGGCGCTGGAGCAGGCCCGGGCGGACGGCGGCGACGTGCTGGTGGGCGGTGAGCGGCGCCTGGAGAAGGACGCCGAGGACGCCTACTACGTCGAGCCCGCGGTGGTGCGCATGCCCGCACAGACCGAGGTCGTGCGCACGGAGACCTTCGCGCCGATCCTGTACGTCCTCACCTACCGCACCCTGGAGGAGGCGGTGGAGCTGCACAACGGGGTTCCCCAGGGGCTGTCGTCGGCCATCTTCACCCAGGACCAGGCCGAGGCGGAGCGCTTCCTCTCGGCGGCCGGGTCCGACTGCGGCATCGTCAACGTCAACATCGGCACCTCGGGCGCGGAGATCGGCGGGGCCTTCGGCGGGGAGAAGGACACCGGCGGGGGTCGGGAGTCGGGGTCGGACTCCTGGAAGGCCTACATGCGCCGGGCGACCAACACGGTGAACTACGGCGGTGAGCTGCCGCTGGCCCAGGGCGTGCGCTTCCTGTAGGAGCGCGTCGGCCGGGACGGGGCCCGGGTCCGCGGGCCCGGGCCCCGTCGCGCCTTGCGCGTCCGTGGACGCTTCGCTCCAAAAGAGTTGTGGGCAACCCTGTTGTGCACAACCATTTACTGTTACCGTGATCGGGACGTCGAGGGGAGGAGCGAACATGACGGAGACCGACGGGGGCGACCCCCTCGCCCTGGACCGGCAGCTGTGCTTCTCCCTCTACACGGCCTCCCGGGCCCTGACCGGTCTCTACCGGGAGATCCTGGCCGACCTGGGACTCACCTACCCGCAGTACCTGGTCATGCTGGTGCTGTGGGAACGCGGGACCCTGCCGGTCAAGGAACTCGGCATCGCGCTCAGCCTGGACTCGGGCACGCTCTCGCCCCTGCTGCGCAGGATGGAGGGCGCCGGCCTGCTCACCCGCAGGCGCGGGCCCGAGGACGAACGGATCGTGCACGTCAGCGTCACCGACGAGGGTGGCCGCCTGCGCGAACTCGCCCGGGGGATCCCCGACCAGGTCCTGAGCGCCACCGACCTCCCGGTGAGCAGGATCGAGGAGCTCCGGGGCCTGCTCGACCACGTCACGCGCTCAGTGGCCGGAGCCGCGGGCCGGACGACCGCGTCCGGTCCGGACCCGGGCAACTGAGACGTCCGCACCACCTCACCACCCCACAACGCCACACGTGGGCCCGGCGTCGCCGGGCCACAGAGAGGGATCGAACATGGCCTACAACGTTCTCTACACCGCCAACGCCAGTGTCACCGGAGAGGGCCGCAAGGGCTCGGGCAAGACCGACGACGGCCGTCTGAGCGTCGACCTCTCCGTGCCTGCGGGCGTGGGCGGCGACGACGGCCCCGGCACCAACCCCGAGCAGCTCTTCGCCGTCGGCTACGCCGCCTGCTTCCACGGCGCCCTGAAGAACGTCGCCCGCCAGGCCAAGACCAAGGTCGACGGTTCCACCATCGACTCCAAGGTGAGCCTCGGCAAGTCCGAGGAGGGCCTGGACATCGCGGTCGAGCTCATCGTCACCCTCCCCGGCCTGGAGCAGGCCGAGGCCGAGAAGCTGGTCGAGGCCGCCCACCAGATGTGCCCCTACTCCCGCGCCACGCGCGGCAACATCGAGGTCACCCTCACCACGAAGACCGCCTGAGGCCCCGAGGGGAACCAGGGTCACACGAAGCGGGGGCCGGTCACGTGAGTGACCGGCCCCCGCCGTGTTCTCCGTCGCTCCGGTCGCTAGGCCGCCGTGTCCAGCAGCAGCAACCGGTCCAGGATGTCCTGGAGGGTCACCAGACCCACCAGCTCACCCTCGTTCTCGACGAGAGCGAGGTGGCTGCGGCTGTCCCGCATGATGCCCATCGCCGCGTACATCGGCGTACCCACCGACAACGTCAGCACCGGGCGCATGAGGTCGGCCGCGGTGGTCCCGGCCGGGCTGGTCAGCGCCTCACGCACGTGCAGCACACCGACCGGTTCACCCGACTCCATCACCACCAGCCTCAGGTGCGTGGACTCGCGGGAGACCCGCTTGACCTCCTCCACCCCGGCGTCCGGCGTCACCCAGGCGATCTCCTCGCGCGGGGTGAAGTGCTCGTCCAACGGCTGGGAGTTGACCTCCAGGGCCGTGGCCAGCTGGTCCCGGCGCTCGGAGTCCAGGGCACCCGCCTTGGCGGAGTGCTCCACCAGCTCGCGCACGTCCTCCGGGTTGTGCCCGCTCACCAGCTCGTCCACCGCCTGCACACCGAAACGGTGCAGCACCCAGTTGGCCATGCCGTTGAGCATCACGATCAGCGGGCGGGTCACCCACATGAACGCCCGCATCGGGATCGCCAGCATCGTCGCCGACTTCTCCGGGTGGGAGATCGCCCAGGACTTCGGAGCCATCTCACCGATCACCAGGTGCAGGAACGTCACGATGATCAGCGAGAACGTGAACGAGAGCACGTACCCCACCGAGTCCGGCAGACCGTCGAACAACGGCTCCAGCATGTGGTGGAACGCGGGCTTGGAGATCGCGCCCAGGGCCAGGGTGGCCAGGGTGATCCCCAACTGCGAACCGGCCAGCAGCAACGACAGGTCGCGGGCGCTCTTGAGCGCCGCGCGTGCCGAGGCACTGGTGTGCGCGGCCTCCTCCAGCCGGTAGCGGCGCGCCGCCACCAGGGCGAACTCGATCGCCACGAAGAAGCCGCTCAGCGCGATGAACACCACGGTCAGCGCCATGGCCCACCACACGTTCATGTCACTCATGCCCGCACCTCCCGAGCGCCGTCCTCGACGACCTCACGCAGTCTCAGCTCCACCGTGTTGGGAACGTGCCGCTGGACCGCGTTCACGGTCAGCGTCAGCGCCATGTCGGGGTCGCCGTCATGGGCGCTGGCGGGTCGGGGCAGTGACAGCTCCACGCGGTCACCGACCTGCGGCAACCGGTGGAGTTCGTGGATGACCAGACCGCCTATGGTCTCGTAGTCACCCTCGGGCAGGTCGTGCCCGATCAGCCGCTCGACCTCGTCGATGTGCAGCGCGCCCGGAACGATGTAGCCGTTCTCCCCGTCGAGGTGGGCCGGGGCCTCCTCCTCGGGGGTGTGCTCGTCGGCGATCTCACCGACCAGCTCCTCGGCCAGGTCCTCGGTGGTGATGACCCCGGCCAGGCCGCCGTACTCGTCCACCACGCAGGCGAACTCCTCGCCCGCCTCGCGCAGCTGGTCCAGCACACCCGGCAGCGGAAGCGAGGCGGGGACCATGACGGTCGCCCGCGCCACCTCGCTGACCCGGACACCGGACAGGTCGCGGTCGCCCAGCGCGAGCACGTCGCGCAGACAGATCACGCCCACGATGTCGTCCACGCCCTCACCCAGGACCGGGAAACGGGAGTGGTCGGACGCCATCAGCTCCACGACCCGGCTGACCGGGTCGCCCTCCTCCACGGTGGTCACCTCGGGACGCGGGATCATCGCGTGCCCGGCGGTGCGGTCGTGGAAGTCGAGGGTGCGGTCCAACAGGGTGGACACCTCGGCGGGAAGGTCGCCGGTCTCACGCGACTCGGCGATGATGCGTTCCAGGTCACGCGGGGTCGCCGCGTGCTGGACGTCCTCCACCGGGGTGATCTTCACCAGCTTGAGCAACCAGATCGCCGCCTGGTCGAACAGCCAGATCACCGGTCCGAAGACCTTCAGGTAGATCCCCGTGGACAGGGCCAGCCAGCGGGCCACCGGTTCGGGTCGGGCGATGGCCAGGTTCTTGGCGAAGAGCTCGCCGAACACCATCTGGACGACCGTGGAGAACAGCAGGGCCAGGAAGAGGCCGATCGCGAGGCCGGTGCCTACCGGCACGCCCGCGCCGCTGAGGAGCTCCCCGACACCCTGTCCGATCATCGGTTCGGCGACGTAGCCGACCAGAAGGGTGGTGACGGTGATGCCCAGCTGGGCACCGGAGAGCATGAAGGACGTCCGGTTGGTGATGGCCAGGGCGCGTTTCGCGCCGGCGTCACCGGCCCCGGCCCGCGACTTGAGTCGCGAGCGGTCCACGGCCATGTAACCGAACTCCTGGGCGACGAAGTAACCCGTCGCCACGGTGATCAGGAAGACCACCAGGGCACCGAAGGCGATGCTGAGGACGGTGCTGATCATCGGGCACACACCGCCTGGGTCCGCCCGTGGGCAGGGGTCCTACGAAGGTGCGCGCCCTTCGAAGAAGGGGGCTCGTCGGAGTCTGGGTCACAGCATCCCTTGGGGATGCTGCTGGTACTTCGGGACGGGTCCACTGTTCCTCTCTCTGCGCCTGTGCGCGTCGGGTGTGATTGGAGTGGTCTGTGGTTCACAGGAGGGACGTCCAGCGGGGAAGAAAGATTCCCGGGCTCAGCTTCCGACGGGCGCGTTCGCCTCGTCGTCGAAGGTGGCCCACTCGCGGCGTCGTGCCTCCGCCAGGGCGATCGACGTGGCCACGGCCACGTTCAGTGATCCGACCCGGCCGATCTGCGGGATGTAGGTGACGGCGTCCGCGCCCGTCAGCAGGGCGGGGAGCAGCCGTGGTCCTCGGCGCCCACGGCCAGGCAGACGTCGGGCTCCAACGGCGCGGCGTGCAGCGGCACGGCGCCCTTGGCCAGCTCCACGGCGACGACCTTGTAACCGTCGGCGCGGGCGGCGGCCAGCGCCTCGGCCGTGCCGGACAGACGGGTGTGCGGGACCTTCGCGCCGGTACCCAGGGCGGTCTTGCCGACCTTGGGGTCGTCGGGGTCCGCGCTGTTACCGGTGAGCCAGAGCTGGTCCACGCCGAAGGTCGCGCAGGTGCGCAGGATCGAACCCAGGTTGTAGGGCTGGGTGACCGATTCGACGAGAAGGGCGAGACGCCCCTCGGTCCGCCTGCGCCACTGGCGGTTCAGGCGTTTGACGTCCGTGGGACGCAACTGCGTGCTCAACTGCGGTGTGTTCCTCGCGGTGTGGGCCGGGCGGTCCGGCGTGGTCGGTACAGGTTACCGGTCAGGGGTCGCGCGCGCACGCGTGACCCCTGACACATGTCGGTAAGTTCGGAAAGGGAAGTGCAGTTCGGGCGTGTTCCGGGGCGGTCCGTGCCGTCGGCGCGGGGTCGCGGCCCGGGGCGTGGTGTGCTAGGCGGCGCGGCGCACGGCCAGGACACGGAAACCGGCCCGGGAGGCCACGCGCTCGGCGGGCAGCCCCTGGGCGTCCAGCCACTTCTGGAGGGAGTCCGAACCCAGGTGGCGCTGGACCACCAGGTGGGCGACGCCCTCGGGGGTGAGCCGGTTCAGCCAGGTGCGCAGCATCGCGTGCAGCACGTCCTTGCCCACGCGGATCGGCGGGTTCGACCAGATCGCGTCGAAGGGGCCGAGCAGGTCCTCGGCGGCGGGGGAACGGCCCTCACCCTGCTCCACGGCCAGACCGCCCTCGGGGGCGACCACACCGAACCAGGCGTTGCCGAGCCCGTGGTCGTCGGCGTTGCGCCGGGCCAGACCCACGGCCCGGGAGTTGACGTCCACCCCGAGCACCCGCGCCCCCGGGGCGCGCGAGGCCATCGTCAGCGAGATGGGCCCGTACCCGCAGCCCAGGTCGAGCAGACGGCCCTCGGCGGGCGGCGGCGGCACGCTCTCCAACAGCACCCGGGTACCGAGATCGACCCGGTCGGGTGAGAACACGCCACGGTCGGTGCGCAGGCGCAGGTGGAGATCGGGCAGGACCAGGTCGGCGGTGGAGGGCCGACTGGCGGTGCCGGGATCGGAGTCGAAGTAGTGCTGGGCCACGCCGTGACGCTACCAGGCACGGAGCACGTGACGGGACGGCAAAAACCTCACATACCACCGGGAACAAAAGGACCAAGCCTCGGCAGAGAGCCGAAACAGCACCGATGATGGAGACAAGCGAGGTTTGTGGGGGAACCCATGCGAGCAGAGGTAGGAGACCGACTGGTCATCGAGAGCCCGAACGCCGACACCCACCGTCGCACTGGGGTGGTCACACGGGTCCGGGGTTCGGAGGGGACACCGCCCTACCAGGTGCACTGGAGCGGCGACGACCCGGGGCACGAGGCCCTGGTCCACCCGGGACCCGACGCCCACATCGAACACCCGCCCGGCGCGGACGGGAGAGAGGGAGCGGATGCCATGCAGACGATGAAGCGCTGGAACGTCGACGTGGTCGTCGCCGAGGAGAACGAGGGCGCGGCCGCGCGCACCTGGGCGGAGGTCGGCCTGGTCGCTGACGACGGCACGGCCCTGCGCGGCCACGGGATGGCCCGCAAGCACCCGACCGACCTGGACGTGCCGGAGATCGGGGAGGAGCTCGCCGTCTCCCGCGCACTGTCAGACCTCTCACGTCAGCTGCGGCAGGTCGCGGCCGCCGACATCAACGACAACACGGGAACTCCCTGGCGTCCCGTCTGACCGGGGCCGCCCGCGACCACGAGGAAACCCGGACACCCCAGGGGTCCCCGACCACGGTCGAGGGCCCCGACCCGCGCCCGCGCCTCCCTGACGAGGGCGCGCCCCGGACCGGAACCGGCCACCCCCGCGACGGGGGTTCGCGCTCGTCGGTCACCGGTATCGGGCACACTCGGAAGTCGGACACGACCTTCGTCCCGCTTCCGAAGGACCCGGCCCCCGGGCCGTGGCCTCCACCGACAGGGCGCGTCCGCCGGTCGACGACCGGAGACACCCACTCAAGGAGACCCCGTTGGCCACCTCTTCCGGACCGCAGGCCAGACCCGCCCGGACGCTGGGAACCGTCGACGCGGCCGCCATCGGCGCCGCCGCGATGCTCGGCGCCGGAGTGTTCACGGTCTTCGCCCCCGCCGCGCTGGGCGCCGGCGCCTGGCTGCCCGTCGCCATCCTCATCGCGGGGCTGGTCGCCTACTGCAACGCGGTCTCCTCCGCACGCCTGGCCGCCCGGCACCCCGAGAACGGCGGCACCTACGTCTACGGCCGGGAACGCCTGGGCGACCTGTGGGGCTACCTGGCGGGCTGGTCGTTCGTGGTCGGCAAGGTCGCCTCCTGCGCGGCCATGGCCATGACCTTCGCCGCGTACACGCTGCCCGCGTGGCAGAAGCCGGTCGCGGTGGCCGCCGTGGTCGTCCTGGCGGCGGTGAACCTGCGGGGCGTGCGCCGCTCCACCCTGGTCATCAAGGTCCTGCTCCTGCTCGTGCTGGGCGTCCTGGCGGCGGTGTTCGTCGCGATGCTCATGAGCGGGCGCTTGGCCGCCGTCGCGGAGGTGGACGGGCTCGGGCCCTGGCCCGGGTCCTTCGGCGTCCTGGGTGCGGCCGGGATGATCTTCTTCGCGTTCGCCGGGTACGCGCGCATCGCCACCCTGGGCGGCCAGGTCCGTGACCCCCGCACCACCATCCCCCGCGCGATCTCGCTCTCCCTGGGCACGGTCCTGGTCGTGTACCTGGTGATCGGCACCGGCCTGCTCATCGTGCTGGGCCGGGAGAAGCTCACCACCAGCCAGGCGCCCATGGCCGACGCGGTCCAGGTCGCCGGGTTCCCGATGCTCGTGCCGTTCGTCGTGGCCGGTGCGGCCGTGGCCAGCCTGAGCGCCCTGCTGCCGCTGCTGATGGGGATCTCGCACACCACCGCCGCGATGGCGTCGGACGGTCACCTGCCGCGCCCGCTGGCCGCCGTGAGCGATCGCCACGGGGTGCCCCACAGGGCGGAGGCCGTCGTCGCCGCCGTGGTGATCGTCCTGATCCTGGTGGCCGACCTGCGGGGCGCGATCGCCTTCTCCGCCTTCGGCGTGCTGGTCTACTACGCCATCACCAACGCCTCGGCGCTGCGCCTGGGCCCGGACGAGAACCGCCCGCCGCTCATCGCCCCGGTGGGCGGCCTGGTGGGGTGCGTGGTCCTGGCGACCAGCCTGCCCCTGCCGGTGGTCGGCGTCGGGGTCCTGGTCCTGGGTCTCGGCGCGGGGCTGTGGTGGGTGCGCCACCACGTCCTGGTCTGAGGAAGGGCCGGGCGGGTGCCGTCCGGCGGTTCCCACCGGGCGCCGGGCCGTCTCCGGCCCGGCTCGCTCGGTTCCGGTCAGCCGCGTCGGCGGTGCCGGACCAGGTACTCCATGCCGCGCCGCGCGGTGGTGGACAGCGGCAGTTCGGTCAGCTCAGCGGGGGTGAACCAGGCGCAGTCGGCGGTGGACCCCTCGACCTCGACCACCCGGGGAACGGTCGGCGCGGCCACGTGCACGTGGGAGAACACCCAGACCGCGTAGATGTCGGTGCCGGCGCTCCGGGGTCGGCGGTGGCTGGCCACGGTGATCAGCTCACCCACCACTCCGGCCTGGCCGGTCTCCTCCAGCACCTCGCGCCGCAGCGCGGCGCGCACGTCCTCACCGGTGTCCACGCCGCCGCCCGGCAGGTGCCAGGTCCCGGCTGCGGGGAAGCCGTCGGCGATCAGGCTCAGCAGAACGCGTCCGGCCGGGTCGGTGACGATCCCGTAGGAGGCGAAGCGGCGCATCCGGGGAGCGCCCCTCCGGGGCGGGGTCCTCCTCGGGGGCCAGCGCGGGTGCCGGGGAGTCAGCCCCTCTGTGGGCACGACCGAGGGCCAGGCCGAGACGAGGTCGGGCTCGGCGAACACGATCCGGTCCACGTGCAGCGCGCGTCCGCGCGGCAGGCTCGCGGTCTCGGTGAGCACGTCCAGCGCCACCAGCGGCGCCTGCTCGGGCAGGCCGCCCAGGCCGCGCGCCACGTCCTCGGGGTCCTGGCCGAAGAGCACACGCGCTCCGACCAGGATCGGCCCGGTGGGTCCGGAGGTGATGAGGTGGACGGTGACCCGGCGGGCCATCCAGTCGTCGATCGAGGTCACAGCAGCCCCGTCGCGGCCATGCCGCTGGGCAGGCCCACCATGTGCAGGAGGCCGTCCAGGTCGTGGAGCGTGGTGACGCCCTCCACGGGCTGGCGGGCCTGGCGGTCCACGACGACCGGGCGCATACCCGAGGCGACGGCGCCCACGGCGTCGGCCTGGATCTGGTCGCCGACGTGCCAGCAGGCACCGGGATCCACGCCCAGGCGCTGGGCGGCCGTGTGGAAGATCCGGGGATCGGGCTTGCCCGCGCCCACGGTGTCGGCGCAGACCACGGCGTGGAAGTAGGGGGTGAGTTCCAGGGCCTGGAGCTTGGCGTGCTGGAGTGCCTCGACGCCGTTGGTCACCACGGCCAGACGGTATCCGGCGGAGCCCAGGGCGTTCAGCACCGCGTAGGTGTCGGGGAAGACCTGCCAGCCGCTGCGGTGGCCGTCCAGGTACATGCGGTACAGCTCGTCGCAGTGCTGGTCCGCGAGGTCGGAGTGGCCGGCCTGGAGCGCCAGGGCGCGGACGCGCTCGCGGCGCTGCTCGTCGAGGCTGAGCTCGCCGCGCAGGTAGGCGCCGAAGGAGATCTCGGTCTGGATGTCCCACAGCGCGCGGGCCGAACCGAAGTCCGGGTGGCCGAGTCGTTCCATGACCGTGCGCAGACCCGCGGACGAGGCGGCGACGTCGTCGATGAGTGTGTCATCCAGGTCGAAACAGATCGCGGCCGGGAGAGCGGGTGTGTTCGGCATCGTTCCTCGAAGTGGGTGGTCAGGACAAAACATGCCAACGCTAACCCGTAGCTGAACAGGAAAAGGTATAAACCCCACCTAAAGGGATGTGACCAACAACACTGGCGGTCGAGATTGAGGGGCCACTGATCAGGGAAGGCGTTGGAACCACAGCAGCGAGGTGAATGCCGTCGCCAACGCCAGGACGATCGCCACCATCACGAACCGAGTGACGATCTCCTCATGGACCATCTCCGTACCGAGCGACGAGCCGATGTCCTCGTACACCTCGTCCAGCTCCGTCTCGCTCTCGGCCTCGTAGAAGTGCCCCCGGTGTCCTCGGCCAGCCCCTGGAGCGCCTCCTTGTCGATGTCGGCGGGCACCTGGTACCCGTCGATCTCGATCATCGCCGCCCCGCTGCCGAAAGCGATCGTCGACACCGGAACCTCACCTTCGGCCGCCTCACCCGACGCCTGGAGGATGTCCCGCCCACTCGTGTTCTCACCGTCGGAGAGCAGGACGATCGCGGCCGGCGGCGGATCCTCCTCGGCGTCCTCGTCGAAGGTCCGGATCGCCTCCAGAGAGGCGAACACCCCCTCACCGATGGCCGTGCCCGGGCCCAGCCGCAGGCTGTCGATCGACGTCGTCACCGACTCGTGGTCCTGCGTGGGAGCCGTCACCACCGTCGCCGTCGAGGAGAACGACACCAACCCCACGTTGAAGCGGTCCGGCAGCGTCTCCACGAACCCCCGGGCCGACTCCTTGGCCGCGTGCAACCGGTCCGGCTCGATGTCGTTGGCGGCCATCGACAGTGACACGTCCACCGCCACCATGATCGTCGCCCGCTCCCGAGGAGCCTCCACCGGCATCGCGGGCACCGCCATCGCGGCGATCAGCACCCCCAGCGCCAGCGTGAACAGTGCGGCGGGCACGTGCCTGCGCACGTCCGGCCGGTGCGGCGCCACCTGGTTCAGCAGTTCCAGGTTGGTGAAGCGCACCGTGTACTCACGGCGCTGACGCTGGGTGAACACGTACGCGCCCACGAGCAGCACGACGACCAGCAGCCACCACAGCCGCTGCGGCTCCAGAAAGGTCATGACCGCCCCACGTCCCCCCAGCCCGTACGGACACGGGAACCTCCCGCGCCCACGTCACCGCTCCCGGACCGGCCTCCGCCGGAGCCGATCACCGGGGCACCCCCGGCGTGTGCCGGGCCATGTGGTGGGCGGTCCGGCGCTGGTGGATCACGAACCGCGCGGTGTCCAGTACCCAGTCCCGGTCCGTGCGCAACACGAGGTGGTGCACCCCGCACCGGCGCAGCGCCCCGCGCACGGCCTCCCTCTGCGCCATGGCCGCCCGACGGTAGCGCTCACGGACGGCGCGGGTCAGGCGCACGTCACGTACCCGTCCGGTGGTCGGATCACGCAGGGCCACGTCACCCACCTCGGGCACGTCCAGCTCCCGGGGGTCCACCACCTCGACCACCAGCACCTGGTGCCGTGAGCCGAGCTGGCGCAGCGACCGCTCCCAGGGCACCTCCCCGCCGAAGGCCGGGGTGTCCAGGAAGTCGGAGATCACCACGCGCAGACCCCGCCTGCGCCGGGTCCGCACCAGGTCGGTCACGGCGTCGGCCAGGGTGGCCCGGCTCTCGTCCGGCGTGCGCACGTCCCCCTGCGGAGCGGCGGCCACCGTCGCCAACAGCGACAGCAACGCCTCCTTGCCCGACCTCGCGGGCCAGCGCCGCACCCGCCCCTGGTGCAGGAAGTGCGCCCCGAACCGGTCGCCCACCCGCTGCGTGAGCAGGTTGGTCGCCACCAGGGCGCCCACCGCCACGTCGCGCTTGGAACGCAGCCCCGTGCCGAAGTCCATGCTCGGGGACAGGTCCAGCAGCGTCCAGCTCTCCAGCTCGCGGTCCGCGACCACGTCACGCACGTGCGGGGTGTCCGTCCGCGCGGTCACCGCCCAGTCCATGTGCCGCACGTCGTCCTCACCCGGCTGGTAGAGCCGGGCCTCGGCCGCCTCGGACCCCGGCCCCAACCGCAGGCCGAGGTGCTCCCCGTGCAGGAGGCCGTCCAGCCGGTGCACGATGCGCAGGTCCAGACGGCGCAGCGCCGCCCTGAGCCGGGGGTCGGAACCGATGGCGGGAGTGTTCACACGATCACCTCTGGTTCCTTCCTACCTCTGCGTGGCGAAGGAGGCGGTCTCACCCGAGGGCGGCTCGTCCCAGATCACGCGCGGCGCGGGAACGGTGGACAGGATGCGGTCGACCACCTGGTCGGGGGTGACCCCGTCGGCCAGGGCGTCGAAGGTCAAAACGAGACGGTGCGCGATGACGTCGTGCGCCAGCACCCGCACGTCGTCCGGCAGCACGTAGTCACGCCCCTGAGCAGCGCCAGCGCCCGGGCGGCGGCGACCAGCCCCAGAGTGGCGCGCGGGCTCGCACCCACCTCCAACGCCTGGCGCAGGTCGGGCATCCCGTGGTTCTCCGGCTCGCGGGTGGCCATAACCAGGCGCACGACGTAGTCGGCGATCAACTGGTGCACGTGGACGCGTTCGGCGTCGGCCTGGAGCTCGCCCAGGGTGACCGGGTCCAGCACCTGGTGGGCGGTGGGCGGCGCCGAGCTCATCCGGCGCAGGATCTCCATCTCCTCGTGCGCCTTGGGGTGGTGGACGTTGACCTTCATCAGGAAGCGGTCGCGCTGCGCCTCGGGCAGCGGGTAGACCCCCTCCGACTCCACCGGGTTCTGCGTGGCGATGACGATGAACGGGGCGGGCAGCGGATGGGTGGTGCCGCCGATGGACACCTGCCGTTCGGCCATGACCTCCAGCAGCGCCGACTGCACCTTGGCCGGAGCGCGGTTGATCTCGTCGGCGAGGACGAAGTTGGCGAAGACCGGCCCCAGCTCGACGTCGAACCGCTCGGTCGAGGGGTGGTAGATCCGCGTGCCGACGATGTCCGAGGGCACCAGGTCCGGGGTGAACTGGACGCGGGAGAACGAGCCGCCGGTGACCTTGGCCAGCGTGGAGACGGCCAGTGTCTTGGCGATACCGGGGACCCCCTCGATGAGGCAGTGTCCCTGGGCGACCAGCGCGATGAGGGAGCGCTCCACCATCCGCTCCTGGCCCACGATCACCGTGGACACCTCGTGCAGTGCCGCGCGCAGCAAGCGGGTCGGCTCGCCCGGAGTGCTCTCCGGCCCCGACGCGGAGGCCGGGCCGTTCCCGGGTGAGGTTTCTGCCATGTCCCGTCCTTCCCGGACTCGGCGTCCCCGTGCGTGGACGCCGGTAAGGAGTAGGTTGTGGATCACCTGTGGCGACACTACCTGTTTAGGTGCTCTCGAGCCGGTAGACAACGCGACACTGGGACCGGGGCGGACAGCGGGGCGAAGTGTGACGTACCGCGACGTGCCGGAGAGGGGAAGTGACATGACGGCGCCCACGAGGGGCCTGAACGACGTCGACCCGCGCCAGCTGGGCGGGTACCGGCTGCTGGGGCGGCTCCAGGAGTCACGTCTGGGCGTGGTCTACCTGGGGCGCGACGCCTCCGGTGAGCGGATGAGCGTGGCGATGCTCAACGACGCGGCGGGGATCGACGAACCCACCCGGGAACGGTTCGCCCGCGCGGTGCGCGACGGCGAGGGCGTGGCGGCGGCCCGCACGAGCGGGAGGTCGGCCCTGTGGGTGGCGGTCCCCTACGTCGAGGGCGGCGCCGGGGCGGGCCGGTTCCTGGAGGAGGCGGGGCGCGGCGGCCCCCTGGTCCTGCGCGGCCCGGTGGTGATGCCGCACTGGGCGGGGGAGCGGGGCGGGTCCGCGGTGCGCTGGGCTCCCTGGGCGGGGCGCCGGGACAGCCCGGTGGCGCGGGGGAGTCCAACTGGTGGCTGATCGGTGGCCTGGGCGCGCTGCTGCTGTTGCTCCTCCTGCTGGTGTTCGCCCTG
This sequence comes from Nocardiopsis eucommiae, assembly GCA_018388625.1. Lineage (GTDB taxonomy): Bacteria > Actinomycetota > Actinomycetes > Streptosporangiales > Streptosporangiaceae > Nocardiopsis > Nocardiopsis eucommiae. The sequence continues at coordinate 2,812,022 of CP074402.1, forward strand.
TACCTGTGGATGATGCAGTTCCCGCCACCGGAGATGCCGGCCCCGAGCCAGCCCGAGGCGGAGCAGTCGGAACCGGCGGAGGAGCCGGGAGCGGAGCCGAGCCCGGAGGAGGGGGAGGGGGACCCGGCCAGTCCGGTGCCGACCCTCCCCGCGCCGGGGGACGAGGGCGAGGGTGACTGGGGGAGGACCCCGAGGACAACCTCTGACGTGTCCCCGGGGAGCGCGGTCGCGGGCCCGCCCCGGTCGCGGAGGGAGCGGGTGGTGGGGTGGACGCCCCACCACCCGCTCCGTGTTTCCGGGGCTGGGCCAGCGAGGATCTCGTGGAGAGGTCGTCGATCATCCGTGTTCGCAATATAAATCTACGTCGTAAAGGTGGCGCGGCTGTTCTGTCGAACCGCCCTGCAAAAATGACATTCGCGCGGCTACGCCGCCCGCCTCCCAACTCCTCGTTCCTGGGAGGTGGGACCTGTCCGGGGCCCGGGGCCGGTATCTAGAACGTGTTCAGCCCTGTTTAGAGGACCTCCGGAAGAGACGGTCGGGTGTTCGGTGGGTCCGCGCGGAGGTCGCGCCTGTGTCCGGTTGAGCGCTTCGACCGACCGGCGGCTGGCCCGCGGCGAACGCGGTCGCCGGGTTCGGTGCCTATGCTGGCCAGCGTGCTGAAAAAGGTGATCGCGACGCGGTACGTGCTGCCGCTGCGCGAAGGAGGTTCGCTCCCGGGGTTGGTCGAGGCCGACGACCTGGGAATGTACGTGGTCAAGTTCCTCGGTGCCGGCCAGGGACGCAAGACCCTGGTGGCCGAGGTCATCACCGGTGAACTCGGCCGGGCCCTGGGACTGCCGGTCCCGGAACTGGCCGAGGTGGAGTTCGACGCGGTCATCGCCCGCGGTGAACCCGACCCGGAGGTCCAGGAGCTCCTCAAGGCGAGCGGCGGACTGAACCTGGGGATGGACTTCCTCCCCGGTTCCCTGGGCTTCGACCCGCTGACCTTCGAGGTCGATCCGGGGTTCGCCGGACGGGTGCTGTGGTTCGACGCCCTCACCGGGAACGTGGACCGTTCCTGGCGCAACCCGAACATGCTGGTGTGGCACGGTCGGCCGTACCTGATCGACCACGGGGCGACGCTGATCTTCCACCACAGCTGGGCCAACGCCGACCGGTTCGTCGGCCGGGCCTACGACGCCTCCGACCACGTGCTGTCGGGGGCAGCCCCCGACCTCGCCGCGGCCGACGCCGCCCTGGCCCCGCTCCTGGACGAGGACCTGCTGCGCGGCGTGGTGGGCCTGGTGCCCGACGAATGGCTGGTGGACGAGCCGGGGTTCGCCTCGGCGGAGGAAGTGCGAGAGGCGTACGTGAGGCATCTGGTGGCCCGTGTGGCGGACCGTTCCTGGCTGCCGGAGGTGTCCTCGTGAGCGAGCGGTACACCACGGTGACCACCGGACAGGTGGGTGTGGAGCGGGAACGCGCGGTGTTCGAGTACGCGCTGTTGCGGGTGATCCCGCGTCTGGACCGCGGCGAGTGCGTGAACGCGGGAGTGATCCTGTACTCGCAGGAGCGGGCGTTCCTGGCGTCGCGGTCGGACCTGGACGAGGCCCGGCTGCTGGCCGTGGACGCGGGGGTGGACGTCGCCGGTGTGCGACGGGCCCTCGCCGCGGTGGAGGTGATGTGCAGGGGCGGTGCCGAGGCCGGGCTGGCCGGTCGTGAGCGGCCGGGGCAGCGGTTCCGGTGGCTGACCGCGCCCAGGAGCACCATCGTGCAGCCGGGGCCGATCCACGGAGGTCTGACGGAGGACCCGGAGGCCGAGGTGGAGAGGTTGCTGGACCGGTTGGTGCGGTGACCCGTGGTCGGTGGTGGTCGCAGATGACCGTAACGCCGACGTAAGGGACATCACAGGCCTCGGGGTGGTTGGGTGGGGAGAGAAATCCTCCCCTTCGGTGTTGGTATGGAGTGGTCCATCCCTGTGGACACGCTCCCCACCACTCCCGGTCCGTCGCGGTGCCTTCTGCCGTGCGCGGATCGGCCTGACTGCGAACTGGAGTGCCTGTGCAGTCCCCATCGTCCCCCTCCACCGCCCCCGATCGGGGGACCGCCCTCGCCCCGCCGCGGTCGCGCAAGTCGATCGCGCTTCTGGTGCTGGTCCTCGGTGTGCTCACCGCCACCGGTCCGCTGGCGACCGACATGTACCTTCCGGCCTTTCCGCAGATCACCCGGGAACTGGGTGCGACGGAGGGGCAGATCGGGCTGACCCTCACGGCGATCATGATCGGCATGGCCGTGGGTCAGTTGGTCATCGGGCCGATGAGCGACGCCTGGGGGCGACGGGCTCCGCTGCTGGTGGGTGTCGCGCTGTTCACGGTGACGTCGGTGCTGTGTGTCTTCGTGCCGAACGTGACGGTGTTCATCGCGCTGCGCTTCCTCCAGGGAGTGGCGGGGGCGGCCGGTGCCGTGGTGGCTCGGGCCATCGTCCGTGACATGTTCCAGGGTGACGCCGCCGTCCGGTTCTTCTCGCGTCTGGCGTTGGTGATGATGCTGGCCCCGCTGCTCGCTCCGCTGGTGGGTGCGCAGCTGTTGCTGGTGGGCCCGTGGCAGTTGAGCTTCTGGGTGCTGGCGGGGATGTCCGCGCTGAGCTTCGTGCTGGTGCTGCTGTGGCTGCCGGAGAGCCTGCCGCCGGAGGCCCGGCGGTCCCAGGGGCCGCGTCAGTTGGCCGCGACGGTGGGTTCCCTGGTGCGTAACCCGAGGTTCGTGAGCCCGGTGCTGACGCTGGGTCTGAGCTTCGGGATGCTGTTCACCTACGTGTCGGCGTTCTCGTTCGTGTCGCAGAACGAGTTCGGGATCTCTCCGCAGACCTATGGCTGGTTGTTCGCGGTGAACGCGTTGGCGTCGATGGCGGGCACCCAGGGCAACGGTCTGCTGGTGGGTCGTGTGGACACGGCTCGCCGGTTGCTGATGGGGCTGTTGCTGGCGCTGGGGGCGGTGCTGGTGCTGCTGGTGCTGGCGTTGACCGGTGCGGCCGAGCTGTGGATGGTGTCGGGGCTGTTGGCTCTGATGATGTTCAGCGTCGGTTTCATCATGCCGAACGCGACGGTGACGGCTCTGGACGGACAGCCGGTGGCGGTGGCCGGGACGGCCTCCGCGCTGATGGGTTCGATGCAGTTCGCTTTGGGCGGTGCGATCGCGGCGATGGCGGGGATGACTCCGTCGGGTGAGGCCTCGTTGGTGAGCATGGCCGTGGTGATGGCGACCGTGGCGGTGCTGTCGTTGTTGGCGTATGTGTGGGCCGCGCGAGTGAAGGTCCGATGAGCCCTGGTCTCGGGTGATTTGCACCTGGACGTCGAGGTTGCCGTTCGGTGGGGAAATGGGCACAGTAGGGCACAATTCCCCGACTGAGGCGGGTGGGGATGCGTTGGGCCCGCCTACTGATGTGACAGAGGATGAGTGGGTATGGGCGAGACCCCCGGTTCGTTGGCTCGAGAACACTCCGGGTTGAGTGACCTGATCTACGAGGTGGCGACCACGGACGCGCACGCGCACGTGTTCTCCGTGCTGGAGGGTCGGGAGTGGGAGCGTCGGACGGCCGGGGAGTTCGCCACCGAGGTGACGGCTCTGGCGAAGGGGCTGGTGGCGGCCGGTATCGCGGAGGGCGACCGGGTGCTGCTGGTGGTCGATTCGCATCTGGACTGGGCGCGTTTCGCGTTCGCCGTGTGGTCGGTCCGGGCGGTGTTGGTGCCGCTGCCGAGGACGGCGTCCGCCGAGCGTGTGACGCACGTGGTGCGTGAGACGCGTCCGGCGGCCATGGTGGTGCAGGGTGAGCGCCAGTACCGGACGGCGGTGCGGTTGCAGCGTGAGCTGCCCGACCTGGGTCGGGTGTGGCGGTACGAGGAGGGCCTGCCGGTGGTGGCGGGTCTGGGGACGTACATGGACGCCTCGGCGGTGCGGTTCCGTCGTGACGAGGTGGTCGCCGACGACGCCGCCGTGGTGTTGTACCCGATGAGCACGGTCTCGCTGCGGACGCGGGGTGTGGTGCTGTCCCACGGGGCGCTGTTGTCGGCGGCGGCGGACCTGGTTGACCGGATGTGGCCACGGTTGTCGGAGCTGGCGCCGGGGCGGGCGAGCGCGGTGCTGGATCTGCCGTTGTCGCAGCTGCCGGGGTTGGCGTCGTTGGTGGCGTGTGTGGTGGGTCGGGTCCGGGTGGGGCTGGTGCCTCCGGGGCGGTTGCGGCGTGAGTTGGAGCGGTTCCGGCCGACGGTGCTGGTGTGCCGGCCGGATCTGTTCGAGCGGGTGCACGGTTCGGAGCGGGCGTCGGCGCACTCGACCGACTGGGACTCGGTGGGGACGTTCAACGCGGCGATGGACGCGGCGGTGTCGTTCGACCAGTCTCCGAAGAAGGGTGCCTGGCGGCGGTTGTCGCGGTCGATGTACGACTGGTCGTTCTCGAAGATCCGGGATCTGCTGGGTGGCCGGGTGCATCTGGCGGTGTGCTGGGGTGGTGGGCTCTCGGAGCGGTTGGACAGCTACTTCAACGGTGTGGGTGTGCCGGTGATGCAGGTGTTCGGTGTTCCGGAGACGGCTGGGGTGTTCGTGGCGAACGCGCCGGGTGAGCGGGTCACGGGCACGGTGGGTCAGGCGGTGCCGGGGCGTGAGGTGTGGGTGTCGCGCGAGGGTGAGTTGTTCGTGCGCGGTGGTGCGGTGTTCCTGGGGTACTGGGCGGACGGTGAGGGTTCGCGGGCGGCGTTCCGGGAGGGGTGGTTGGCCACGGGTGTGTTGGCTGAGGAGGACGGTGAGGGTTTCGTCCGGGTGCGGGGGCGTTCGCGTCCGCAGGCGTCGATGGCGGAGGTTCCGGGGCGGTTCGTGCCTCGGGCGAACGTGATCGAGGTGGTGGCTGGTCCGGAGGAGGTGGTGGCTCCGGGGGTGGTGGCCACGGCTTCGCTTCCGGTGGTGGAGGCGCCGACGCGTGAGTTGGAGGTGGCTTCGGGGGTGCGGAGCCGGTGGCTCGGGTGGAGTCGGTGGGTGCGGGGACGGGTGAGTTCGCGGCTGTGGGTGAGGGGTCGCGGGACGCCGAGGTGGTGGCTGGGTTCGAGGCTCGGTTGCGGTCGCATCCGCTGATCAGTCAGGTGTTGGTGATCGTGGAGGGGCGGCCGTTCGCGAGTGCGCTGGTGACGTTGGTGCGTGATCAGTTGGAGTACTGGCGGTTGGTGAACGGGCGGCCGTTGTCGATGGCGCCGGAGGAGATCGCGGGGGATCGTGATCTGCTGCGGGAGGTGCAGGGGTTGGTGTATGAGGCCAATCGGAGTGTGCCGCGGCATTTGGCGGTGCGGTCGTTCCATGTGTTGGCCGAGGAGTTCACGGTGCAGTCGGGGTTGGTGCGTCCTTCGGGGGAGTTGCGGCGTGAGGCGGTGTTGCGTGCGTTCTCGGAGGAGATCGACGGGTTGTATCGGGTGCGTCGTGAGTAGTGGTTGAGGTGGGTGTGTGGCCGTGGTCCCTGTGGGGCCGCGGCCTTTTTCATTGGCCGTTGAGGTAGGCGAGGACGGCGAGGACGCGTCGGCTGTCGTCGGAGGAGGGGGAGGTCGAGTTTGGTGAAGATGTTGTTGATGTGTTTGCTGATGGCTTTTTCGGTGATGTAGAGGCGTCCGGCGATGGCGGAGTTGGAGCGGCCTTCGGCCATTTCGGCGAGGACTTCGCGTTCGCGGGGGTGAGTTGGGCGAGGGGGCCGCTCTGGTCCTGGCGGGCGAGGAGTTGGGAGATGACGGCGGGGTCCATGGCGGTGCCGCCGTCGGCGACGCGGCGGATGGCTTCGATGAACTGGTTGATGTCGAAGACGCGGTCCTTGAGGAGGTAGCCGACGCCGCCGGCGTCGTCGGAGAGGAGTTCGCGGGCGTAGAGCTGTTCGACGTGTTGGGAGAGGACGAGGATGGGGAGGCCGGGGATCTGGGTGCGGGCGGAGATGGCGGCTTGGAGGCCTTCGTCGGTGAAGGTGGGGGGTAGGCGGACGTCGACGACGGCGACGTCGGGTTTGTGGTCGATGAGGGCGGTGTGGAGGTCGGGGCCGTTGTCGACGGCGGCGACGACGGTGAAGGTGTGGGCTTCGAGGAGTCGGATCAGGCCGTCGCGGAGGAGGGCAAGGTCTTCTGCGATGACAACGCGCATGGGATCTCCAGGGTGACGATGGTGGGGCCGCCGTGGGGGCTGGTGATGTTCATCGTGCCATCGAAGGAGTCGAGGCGGCGGGCGATGCCGGTGAGGCCGCTCTCGGGGGTGGGTTGGGCGCCTCCTCGTCCGTTGTCGGTGATGGTGGTGACGAGTCGTTGGCGGCCGTGGTTGATGTGGACCCAGGCGTGGGTGGCGTGGGCGTGTTTGGCGGTGTTGGTGAGGAGTTCGGCGATGGCGAAGTAGGTGGCGGATTCGACGGGGTCGGCGGGGCGGCCTCGGAGGTTGGTGGTGACGGTGATGGGGAGGTGGTGGGTGAGGGCGAGGGCGTGGACGGCTCCGTCGAGTCCGCGTTCGACGAGGACGGGTGGGTGGATGCCGCGGACGAGGTCGCGGAGTTCGGTGAGGGCTTGGCGGGTGGTTTCTCGGGCTTCGGCGAGCATGTGTTTGGCGGTGTGGGGGTTGGTGTCGACGATCTGTTCGGCCATGGCGAGGTTCATGCCGAGGGCGACGAGGCGGGCTTGGGCTCCGTCGTGGAGGTCGCGTTCGATGCGGCGGATCTCGGCGGCCTGGGTGTCGATGGTGTCGGCGCGGCTGGTGGCGAGGTGGGCGACGCGTGCGGCGAGTCGGGCTTTTTCGGAGGGGGCGAGGATGATGCGGGCGAGTGTGTGGTGGGCGGTGGTGGTGAGGGGGTGGAGGAAGTGGGCGAGGAGGAGGGTGAGTGCGGCGGGGATGAGGACGAGGAGGGCTTCGGTGGGGGTGTGGGGGTGATGAAGCCGTAGATGTTGGGGAGGTGGCGCCAGAGGATGAGGGCGTAGAGGGTTTGGTAGAGGGCGTGGGCGTAGAGGGTGTAGCTGAGGAGGGCGAGGAGGGTGAGGAGGGGGCTGAGGCGAGCCAGAGGATGTCGCGCCAGGTGGCGGTGTCGGTGAGGATGACGCGGACGCGGGCGTGGACTCCGGTGGGGGGCATGGGTCGGTAGGTGGCGGGGACGGGTTGGTGGGGGTTGATGTGGGTGAGGGTGGTGCGTTGTGCGTTGGCGATGGTGCGGAGGGTGGTGGCGGTGAGGATGGTGAAGGGGAGGCCGATCCAGATGAGGGTGAGGAGGGAGGAGGCGAGGACGAGGGGGTGAGGAGGAAGGCGGCGGTGTTCTGGGAGACGAGGAGGAGGGTGTAGGCCAGGTTGGTGAGGGGCCCGGTTCTGGGGCTGGTGGTGGCCATGGTGGTGTCTCCGGTGGTGGGTGGTGGTCGCCTTCCGTTTCTATTCTGGGGTGTGGGTGTGGGTGGTTTCGGGGGTGGTGGCTCCCCTGTTGGTATGGGTGCGGCCCGGGTTCGTGTGAACCCGGGCCGTGGTGGTGTGTGGGGTGGTCAGGGCCAGCGCATGTCGGTGGCGGGGCCGAGGGTGGCGACGCGGGTGTGGGCGCGGGTGTCGAGGGAGTCCTTGAGTTGGGTCCAGGCCTGTTGGGGGGTGTTGTCGGTGTTGTTGCAGGTGCGTTGTTCGCATGCGGTGTTCTGGGACATGGCGGCGGCGAAGCGGAGGGGGTCGCCGGTGTTGGTGTGGCCCCAGTGGCTGATGTTGGCCCATTGGCGGGCTTGGATGCCGTCGGTTCGGTAGATCTGGGGGATGACGGCGACGGTGGGTTGGTTGCCTCCGGCGGCGAGGTGGACGTCCTTGAGGGTCCATCCGTTGCTGCATGCTCCGTCGGTGGTGGAGGGGCAGCCGTCGGCGGAGTTGGCGGCGTAGAGGGGGTTGTGGTGGCGTCGGTGTAGGCCTTGATCCAGTCGCGGGCCCAGGCGGGGGTGGACCAGGAGGGTTCGGCGTCGATGGCGGCGGTGAGGGTGACGTGGGGTGTGGTGGTCTTGCGGGCGGTGTCGACGAGGGTGGCCCACTGGCGTCCGGCGGTGGTGCCGTTGATGCCGCCGTCGTCCTTGTTGTTGATGCCCAGGGCGAGGTGGGTGGGGGTGTTGGTGGTGTTGCACTCGGCGTAGCCGCGGGCCCAGTGGTGGGCGTATTCGAGGGCTTTGTCGGTGGGTGTGCGGGGTGTGGTGGTGGCCGCGCTGGTGCCGGGTTCGCGGAGTTGGTTGTTCTTCTCCTGGGTGCCGAAGAAGAGGACGCGGACGCCGGGGGTGTTGGTCTTGGCTTCGGTGCAGCCGGACTGGTGGGCGTGGTGGGTGGTGGCGTTGGTGAGGGGGACGTATTGGCTGGTGGTGTGGCCGGGGTAGGTGGGGGCCTGGCCGGGGTGTTCGGCGGCGAGTGCGGGTGTGGGGGTGTGGAGGGCGGCGGCGGTGAGGGCGAGGGTGGCGAGGAGCCGTGGTGTGGTGTGTTTCATGGCTTTCATTATGTGCGTTAGGTGGTGGTGTGCGCACGCGGAGTAACAATCATGGCGTTTATCGGCATTTGGGACATAGGCCGCACGGCTGGATGTTCGGTTCGGGCGCCGCGAGGAGGTGACCCGCTGGTCCCTGAGTGGGCGGTTTGGGGGCTGAGAGGTGTTTTGTGGCGGATGTGGGTGGGGATTCGGTGGATTTTCGGCGCAACTCGCCGCCCACGATTTCCCGTGTCTTGCCACGACCTGTGATGATCGTGGGTGTGTGGCGTGAACTGATCCTGGAGATGTATCCCGAGGCCGATCTGAGCGATCCGGCCGACGAGGTGACCCTGGCCGAGGTCGAGAAGCACCTGATGCTGCCCCTGCCGTTCGAACTGGCCTCCCTGCTGAGGGAGACCGACGGGGTGACCAACGAGTACGGGGACGCGGTGGTGTGGAGTGCCCGCCGACTGGTGGAGGACAACCTGGCGATGCGCCAGGAGCCCGACTACCTGGAGCTCTACGCGCCCTTCGACGAGATGATCTTCTTCGGCGACTCCGACATGGGTCCGCAGTTCGCCTACGTGCACACGGACTACGGTCCGGGGATCGTGGTGTGGGACCATGAGAGCGACCGCAGGCGGCTGGTGGTCGTGTCGTTGCGTGACTACCTGGCGCGGTGCTTCATCCAGGGCAACGCGTGGTTCCGCTGACGGAGCTCGACCACGGCGTGACCTGACGGTTCGTGCTATTTTTCGTGGTTGGCGGTGTCGTGACCGCCGTATCCCCTTGAGCCCGCCTTGAGAGAAGGACCATGTCGGAGCAGTCCATGCCCGTGCCCGTAACCGTTGTCCAGGGCCGGGAGGTTTCGGACTTCCCCGAACTGGCTCCCGAGGCCGCCCGGGGCCGTGTCCTGAGGGTCACGGTCACCGGCGAGGAGGTCCTGCACCGGGTCAACGCCGACGTGCCCGCCGCCATGCTGGGCGGCGCCGAGCTGGCCCAGCTCGTCGACGACATGTTCGTGACGATGTACGCCGCCGAGGGCGTGGGACTGGCGGGCAACCAGGTCGGCGTGGACCTGCGCCTGTTCGTCTACGACTGCCCCGACGACGACGGGGTGCGCCACGTGGGACACGTGATCAACCCGGTCCTGGACGAGCGCGACCTGGACGACCCCGTGGTGGTGGAGAGCGAGGGCTGCCTGTCGGTGCCCGGGCCGCACGCGGACCTGGGCCGGGCCGAGCACGCCACGGTGCGCGGGCTGGACCGGGACGGCAACGAGGTCGTGCTGAGCGGGAGCGGCTACTTCGCGCGGTGCCTCCAGCACGAGACCGACCACACCTACGGCAAGCTCTACGTCGACCGGCTCTCGCTGCGTGAGCGCAAGCGGGTGCTGAAGAAGATGAACGAGATGGCCGACAACGTGTTCGCCCGCCGGGAGGAGCGCGCCCGGGAACTGGAGCGCGAACTGGCGGAGTGACTCCCTGAGCCGTGTGTGGGGGCGTACCGGATCTGTCCGGTGCGCCCCCACTGTCGTGTGGACGACGTTCCCCGGATCAGGCTGGAGGCGCTGGCCCGGTACGGGACGCGCGACAGGCCCGGTGAGAGCCTCGGGCCCCACCCGGATGTGACGGTGGGTGCTGGCGCCTCCTGAAGGTGCCGCACCCTCCGGCCGACGTGCCACCGGATTCCTGTCTGTGGCTGTCGATAATCTGCGAAGCAGGCCGAGCTCCGGCGGATGGGCTGGCGGCGACACGGCCACTGACCTCGCCGAGCTGTCCACGAACGGCTCGATCAACCACGAAGGAGGGAAGGCCGCCATGCTGACGCAGGTCGCGGAGGGTGTGCTGATCCACAGAAGTGAGTTGCTCCAGAACAACGCCGTTGTCGTGCGAGGCCAGACGGGTGTGCTGCTCATCGATCCCGGGCTTACCGGCGGCGAACTGACCTGCCTCGCGAACGACCTGTCCGAGATGGGCGAGCCCGTCGTGGCAGGCTTCTCGACGCATCCTGATTGGGATCACGTGCTCTGGCACGCCGACCTTGGCGACGTTCCGCGTTACGGCACAGCCCGCTGCGCGGCTGACATGCGAGATGTGCGGTCACACACGGACTGGAGGGCTCGCGCCGAGGAGGGGCTACCGCCGGAAATCGCCGAGGAGACACCGCTGGACCTGTACGGCCTCATCACTGGTCTGCCTGCCGGGGCGGTGCGGATCCCTTGGGATGGCCCTGAGATCCGAATTGTTGAGCATCCGGCGCATGCCCCGGGCCATGCGGCGCTGTTGATCAAGGAACGCGGGGTGCTCGTGGCCGGCGACATGCTGTCTGACGTCTTCGTCCCGATGCTCGACGACTTCAACGGCACCAACGAGCCGGTCGAGGACTACCTCGTCGGGCTGCGACGGCTCGAGGACGTGGCGGACGGCGTCGATGCCGTCATCCCCGGTCACGGGTCCGTCTGCGGGGCTGATCAGGTACACGCACGGATCGAACAGGACCGCGTGTACGTGCGCGCCCTGCGTGACGGCGGTGTTCCCGACGACCCGCGGGTCAACTCGCCCAAGCCTGGCTGGGAATGGGTGCGCGACATCCACGCGGGGCAACTCCAGAAGCTCGCCCGAAAGAGAGCGTCATGAACCGTTGTGCGAGCACCCACACCCGGGTCGAGGTCCTGGGATGCGGTGATAGGCGTGCTACCCCTCGCACTGGAAACGCGGGTGCGAGGAGTAGCACGGGTGCTACGAGTGCGAAGCCCGCGCGATCCGCTCCAGGGAACGCACAGCCGTGACTTGTGCCGGTCCCGCCTCGGGCGGAAGCACTGTTCCAGATCGGTGGCCGACGGCTCCTCGGGGCCGTAGTGGGCGATCTGGTCTTGGGAGAGGTACTCATGCGGCATGGCCGCGAACGTCCGGGCCGCGGACGGGGCGGGCCCTCCCGGGGGCGCTCACCCGTGACCGGTGAGCTGTCCGCTCGCGGGGTGCCGAGGGGGACCACCCCGTTCCAGGAGCACCCGTGCGAGCCCCTCCCGCCACTGCGACCAGTCGTCGATGCGCGGGCCCTCCAGGAGGCGGTTGTAGTGGCGCGTGAACCGCAGCAGCGACCACTGCGGCTGGACGGCGCCGGTGACCTCGGGTTTGTCGTCGATCAGCACGTCGCCCAGGACCCGTGACTTGTCGCGCGTGATGACGGTGTTGTTCGCCAGCTCTGGGCCCAGGTGTTCCTGGACCCAGAGCAGCTTGTCCGAGGCACAGGTCGGGTTGCTGAGCCAGGGGCTGGTGCACACCGCGACGTCGATGCCCGCGCGGACCATCTCCCCGACCGCTTCCACACCGCCGGGCACCGGCTCCAGGGCGGCGAAGAAGCCGGGCTCGTCGAGCACGGTGGTGTTGGCCCTGCGCTCCTCCTCGGAGAGGCCGGTGAACAGGTCGAAGCTGTCCCGGTTCCCGGCGTCGGCGATGGGGATGTGCGGGAAGCGGCGTCGGCGGGAGGCGACGAAGTGTTTCTCCCAGTGGCACAGGACCTCGTCCATGTCCACGAGGACGGTGGGCGGGCGTCCCTCCTTCGCGGTGTGCAGGGCCAGGGCGTGCGTCAGGGGATCGCTCATGCGCCCATGATGGCCCATGTCCACGGCTCGGTCGGGGGCGCACTGGCGGGGGTGGTGGGGCGCTCGGGTTCGGACGCTGTCCGGGGGCGTGTTCGGTGGGGTGCGCCGTGGGGTCGGGTCCCGCGGGTTGTTGTGCTCTCGGTGAGCGGGTGGTTGGTGGTGTGCGGGGCCGGGGGCGCCTCTGGTCAGGATGATCGTCCGCAATGGTGGGTTTAGCGGTTCCATTGGTACCGATTGGCCTTGAAAGTGGCTCTTGTCATGGGGGCTGTGGCCTTTCCGTGATCGGTGAGGGCGGTAGATTTCCCGGCATGCAGAACGGGGACGAGGTCGACCAGGGGTCGACGGAACGCGTGGTCATCTACACCGACGGGGCGTGCAGCGGCAACCCCGGCCCGGGCGGCTGGGGGTGTGGTTGCGCTACGGGACGCACGAACGCGAGCTGTTCGGCAGCGAGGCGCAGACCACCAACAACCGCATGGAGCTCATGGCGGCCATCCAGGCGCTGGAGAGTCTCAAGCGCGACGTGCCGGTGCTGTTGCACACCGACTCCTCCTATGTCAGCAACGGCATCACCTCGTGGGTGCACGGGTGGAAGAAGCGCGGCTGGAAGACGGCCGACAAGAAGCCGGTGAAGAACGTGGACCTGTGGCAGCGCCTGGACGAGGTGGCCTCGCGCTACGACGTGGAGTGGAAGTGGGTGCGCGGGCACAACGGAGACGAGGGCAACGAACGCGCGGACGAGCTGGCCCGGCGCGGGCGTGACGCGGCCGCTGGTCTGTAGCGGCGGTGGTGGGTGTGGCGGCGGTGCCCTGGGGGTGCCGCCGCTTCGTCGTGTGCGGGGTTCGCCCTGGGCCGGGGGCTAGTCCTCGTCCTTGAAGGGGTCGACCATGAGGCGGCGGGGGCCGGGGCCGGTGGCGGCGAGTTCGTCGTCGGGGTTGGAGAGGACGCAGGTGTCCAGGGAGAGGCAGCCGCAGCCGATGCATCCGGTGAGGTCGTCGCGTAGGCGGATGAGCTGGGTGATGCGGGCGTCGAGTTCCTCGCGCCACTGTGCGGAGACCGCGGCCCAGTCGGAGCGGGTGGGGGTGCGGTTCTCGGGGAGTTGGTCGAGGGCTTCGCGGATGCGTGCCAGGGGGATGCCCACGCGTTGGGAGATGCGGATGAAGGAGACGCGGCGGAGGGTGTCGCGGCGGTAGCGGCGTTGGTTGCCGGTGGTGCGGCGGCTGTGGATGAGGCCCTGGCGTTCGTAGAAGTGCAGGGCGGAGACGGCGACTCCGGCGCGTTCGGCGACCTGGCCGACGGTGAGTTCCTTGGTGATGGGTGGCACGGGGTCAGTTTAGGTGGGGGTGCTCTGGAGTGCGTACAGGCGTGCGTAGGCGCCGCCGCGCATGAGGAGTTGGTGGTGGGTGCCGGTTTCGGTGGTGTGTCCGTGGTGGAGGAGGTGGATGCGGTCGGCGGTGCGGGCGAGGGAGGGGTGGTTGGTGAGGGTGAGGTGGGCGGTGGTGGGTGCGGGTCGGGGTGTGGGGGTGGTGGGTTGGTTGATGAGGAGGAGGCGGGCGTGGGTGTGGTGGGCGTAGAGGGTGCGGGCGTGGTGGATGTGGGTGGTGAGGGTGGGGTCGAGGTCGGCGGTGGGGGTGTTGAGGTGGCGGGGGTCGAGGTGGGTGGTGGTGAGGGCGTGGGTGAGGTGGGGGTCGTGGGGGTTGGGGTGGGTGTGGCCGGTGATGGTTTGGGCGAGGGTGGGGTTGGGGTGGGTGGTGTGGATGGGTGTGTGGGTGGTGATGTGGCCGGTGTTGGGGGTGGTGTGGTGGTTGAGGAGGTGGGTGAGGGCGTGGGTGGCGGTGGTGGTGAGGCCGATGAGGGCGATGTGTTGGCCGGGGTTGATGGTGAGGTCGAGGTGGTGGAGGAGGGTGGTTCCGGTGGGGGTGGTGAGGGACACGTCGTGGAGGGTGAGCAGGGGTGTGGGGGTGGTGTGGTGGGTGGTGCGCCGTAGGTGGTGGCGGGTGGAGAGCCTCACGGGTGTCCGTTCGTGTGGGTGGTGGTCTCCTGCCTGGGATCGTCCCGGGCGTGTGAGAGTTCTCGTTATGTGTTCGTGTCCTTGGTCTCGTTGTTCAGCGTAGGGGCGGGTGGGTGAGGGGGACATCAGCTGGTGGGGTCTGATGGTGGGTGTGTTCTCCGGGTGTTGTGGGGGTCTTCGTGGTGTCGCTGAAGGGGTGCTCGACCGTGGGGCGGTGCTCGGCGGTCGGGGACGGGGACGGTAGGTTGCCGCGCACCTGAAGTGTTCGCGGAGGAGGGTGCGACGGTGAGTGTGGACGCGGCGGCCGAGCGGGAGAGCGCACGGATCGCGGAACGGTACCGGGGGTTCGCGGCCAGCTGCGCGCGCGGGGGTCGGCCGAGTACGAGCGCCTCGCCCTGGGGGTGGCCGGGGACGCGGAGGTGCGGGAGCTGGTGGCGTCGCTGCCCGAGGGGAACAAGCGCCAGCCCAACCTGTTGTTGGGGGCGGTGCGGTACCTGGGTGGGCCGATCGACTCCTGGGAGGGGTTCCGGGAGTGGGTGGTGGAGCACTGGGAGCGGGTGCGCCGGGTGGTGGAGACGCGCATGACCCAGACCAACGAGGTGCGTCGGTGCGCCACGCTGCTGCCGGTCCTGGCCCGGCTGGAGGGGCCGTTGGCTCTGGTGGAGGTGGGTGCGTCGGCGGGGTTGTGCCTGTACCCGGACCGGTACCGGTACTCCTATGACGGGGGTGCTCCGGTGGGGCCGCAGGGGAGTCCGGTGCTGTTGGAGTGCGGGACCCGTGGTCGGGTGCCGGTGCCCGGGCGGGTGCCGGAGGTGGTGTGGCGGGCGGGGTTGGACCTGAACCCGTTGGACGCCTCGGACGCCGACGACGTGCGGTGGTTGGAGTCGCTGGTCTGGCCGGGGGAGCATCGGGCCGAGCGGGTGGCGCGGTTGCGTGCGGCGGCGTCGGTGGCGGCGGCCGATCCGCCGGTGATGGTGGCGGGGAACCTGTTGGAGGCCCTGCCGGAGTTGGCGGGGCGGGCGCCGTCGGGGGCGACGTTGGTGGTCTTCCACAGTGCGGTGGCGGCGTATCTGTCCGAGGGTGAGCGGGTGGAGTGGGAGCGGTTGGTGGGTGGGTTGCCGGGGCACTGGGTGTCGAACGAGGACTGGCGGGTCTTCCCGGGGTGGGAGGGGCGCGTCCGGTGGTGGAGGGTGACTTCACGTTGGCGGTGGATGGTCGGGTGGTGGGGTACACGGGGGAGCACGGTCAGTCGTTGACGTGGCGGTGAGGGCGGGATGAAAAAGGGGGCCTCGCGCGTGGTGCGCGGGCCCCCTTTTTCTGTGTGGTGCGGGGTCAGAAGGTGTGGGCGTCGACTTCGGCGAGGAGGGCCTGGCGGCGTTCCTCGGGCAGGAAGGAGGCGGTGAAGGAGTTGCGGGCCAGGGTGCGCAGGTGGTCGTGGTCCAGGCCGAGGTGTTCCTGGAGGCCGAGGTAGTTGTCGTTGACGTAGCCGCCGAAGTAGGAGGGGTCGTCGGAGTTGACGGTGACCAGGAGGCCGGCGTCCATGAGAGCGGGCAGGGGGTGGTCGGCGAGGGTGTCGACGGCGCGCAGGCGGACGTTGGAGAAGGGGCACACGGTCAGGGGGTCTGGGTGGTGGCCAGGTGGGTGACGAGTGCGGGGTCGTCCAGGCAGCGGATGCCGTGGTCGATGCGTTCGGCGCCCAGGAGGTCGAGGGCCTGCCAGATGTAGTCGGCGGGGCCTTCCTCTCCGGCGTGGGCGACGCGGTGCAGGCCGAGGTCGGCGGCGGCCTGGAAGACCTCGGTGAACTTCTCGGGCGGGTTGCCGACCTCGGCGGAGTCCAGGCCGACGGCGTTGATCTGGTGCAGGTGGGGGCGGGCGGCGTGGAGGGTGTCCATGGCTTCGCTGGCGGGGAGGTCGCGCAGGAAGCAGAGGATGAGGCTGGTGGAGATGTTGTGGCGTTGGAGGCTGGTGTCCAGGGCGGAGGAGAGGCCGTTGATGACGGTGGCCAGGGGGACGCCGCGGTTGGTGTGGGCCTGGGGGTCGAAGAAGATCTCGGCGTGGCGGACGCCCTGGGTGGCGGCGCGGGTGAGGTAGGCCTCCGCGAGGTCGTGGAAGTCGGCTTCGGTGCGCAGGACGTCCATGAGCTCGTAGTAGAGGTTGAGGAAGGACTGGAGGTCGGTGAAGGAGTAGGCGTCGCGCAGGGCCTGGACGTCGGCGTGGGGCAGGGTGATGCCGTTGCGGTCGGCCAGGTGGAAGGCGAGTTCGGGTTCCAGGGTGCCTTCGATGTGGAGGTGGAGTTCGGCTTTGGGGATGGCCATGGCAGCCGGGCGCCCTTTCTTCGGGTGGTGTGGGTTGTTGGCCATTGTGGCTGATGGCGGGGGTGGGTTGGCCTGTGGTGGGGGCGGTGTGGGACACATCGGGGCCGGTGTGGGGGTGGTGGTCTCGGCCCGGGGTGGGGCAGGGTGCGGGTGAGGGTCGTCGTCGAGGTGAGGAGTGGGCGCGTGGTGGACGTGGCTGGGTTGCGGGCGCAGACGCCGGGGTGCGCGGGGTTGGTGTTCCTGGACAACGCGGGGTCGTCGTTGGTGCCGTCGGTGGTGCACGAGGCGGTCGTGGGGCATCTGGAGCTTGAGACCCGGGTGGGTGGGTACGAGGCGCGGGAGCGTGCGGCGGGGGCTGTGGAGGGGTGTACGGAGCAGGTGGCGGGGTTGATCGGGGCGTCGCCGGGGAGGTGGTGTTCTTCGAGGGGGCGTCGCAGGCGTGGTCGTTGGCGTTGGGTGCGGTGGTGTTGGAGCCGGGGCAGCGGGTGTTGACGACCAGGAGTGAGTACGCGAGCAACGGGGTGGGGTTGTTGCGGTTGGCGGCGTTGCGTGGGGTGCGGGTGGAGGTGGTGCCCGACGACGCCGACGGGGTGGTGGACGTGGGGGTGTTGGCGGAGGAGTTGGGGCGTGGGGACGTGGGGTTGGTGGCGATCAACCACATGCCCACGCACAGCGGGTTGGTGAATCCGGCCGAGGCGGTGGGGGCGGCGTGTCGGCGGTTCGGGGTGACGTACCTGTTGGACGCCTGCCAGTCGGTGGGGCAGTGGGAGGTCGATGTGGAGCGGATCGGGTGTGATCTGCTCTCGGGGACCGGGCGTAAGTTCCTGCGGGGGCCGCGGGGGACGGGGTTCCTGTATGTGCGGGAGGGGACCCGGTTGGGTGAGCCGTTGGTGGTGAACCATGTGGGTGGTCGGTGGAGCGGGCCGGGTGAGTACCGGGTGTTGCCGGGGGCGGCGGGGTTCGAGGCGTTCGAGCACGCGGTGGCGGCGCAGGTGGGGTTGGGTGTGGCGGCGGCCTATGCGCGTCGGGTGGGGATGGGGTGGGCGCGGGAGCGGATCGACGGTTTGGCGGGGTGGTTGCGGGGGGCGTTGGGTGAGGTGCCGGGGGTGGTGGTGCATGACCGGGGGCGGGAGTTGTCGGGGATCGTGACGTTCTCGGTGGGTGGGCGTGAGTCGGAGTGGGTGGTGGGGGCGTTGCGGGAGCGGGGGTGCGTACGAGTGTGGCGCGGCCCTTTGATCAGCGGTGGTCGGAGGGGCCGGGGCACGCGGTGGTGCGGGCGTCGGTGCACTACTACAACTCGGAGGAGGAGTTGGAGCGCACGGTGGGGTTGGTGCGGGGGTTGGTGTAGGCCCGTGGGCGGGGTCGTGTGTGGTGGTGCGGTGTCGGGGAGCGGGCCGCGCGGCGATCCGGTGGCGGTGCCGTCCCCCTCTGGTGTGTCAGTGCGGGTGGGAGTAGAGGTCGGTGGCGGCGACCACGGTCTCGGCGATGCCGCCGGTGTTGCTGGTGTGGGCGGTGGTGTGGCGGCGGTTGCGGTCGGGTCGGGTGGGGGTGCCGCTGGTGGGTTTTGTGTGCGTTTGGTGGGGTTGGTGTGGTGGTGGGTGGCGGGGCTGGGATCGTTGGGGGCAGTGGTCCGGGTGTGGAAGTAGGGGGTCCTGTGTCGGGGGAGTCGGGTGTGAGTGGTGTGCAGAGGGAGTCCGTGCTCGGGGAGACGGATCCGTTCCTGGTGTTCTGGGGTGAGCGGCACCTGTGCACGTTGGCGTCGCCGCGTGCGGACGGGAGTCTGCACCAGGTGCCGGTGGGGGTGACCTATGACCCGGAGCGGCATCTGGCGCGGGTGATCTCCTCGGCCACGAGTTTCAAGGTGCGGAACCTGGAGGCGCGGCCGGGGTCGCGGGTGTCGGTGTGCCAGGTGGACGGGCGGCGGTGGTCGACGTTGGAGGGTGAGGCGTGGGTGAGCCGTGATCCGGCGGTGGTGGCCGAGGCGGTGCGCCGGTACGCGTCGCGGTATCGGGAGCCGCGTGCGAACGCGGATCGCGCGGTGATCGAGATCGTGGTGAAGCGGGTGATGGGGAACGTGCGGCCCGAGCGGGAGGGGATCGTTCCCTGACCGGTGGTGGGGCGTTGAGGGGGCTGTGGTGGGGCGTTGAGGGGGCTGGTGTTCCAGCCCCCTTCGTCGTGTGGGGGTCAGGTGGTGAGGACCTTGGCAGCCAGGTCGGCGTCGGCTTCGGTGTTGTACAGGTGGAAGGCGAGGCGGGTGTGGCCCTCGCGTTCGGTGGCGGTGATGCCGGCCGCGCGCAGGGTGGCCAGGGCGTCGGGGTGGTCGACGGTGGTGATGGCGGAGTGGGCGGGGGTTGGTCCAGGTGGGCGCGGAAGCGGTCGGTGAGGCGGGTGTTGTGGGTGTGGACGTGGTCGACGCCGTGGTGCAGGAGGGTGTCCAGGGCGGGTGCGGCGGCGACGGCGGCGAGCCAGTTGGGGGAGAGGTCGAAGGCGCGGGCGGTGGGTGAGGGGGTGAAGTGGTCGCGGTAGAAGGCGGTGGCGGGGTCGGTGTCGGCTATGGGTCCGGCGTTGATGGGGCGCAGGCGGGTGCGTAGGTGGGGGAGAGGTAGGCCATGGCCAGGCCTCGGGGGACATGAGCCATTTGTAGGCGGAGCAGACGAGGGCGTCGAAGCGGGTGGCGTCCAGGGGAGCCAGCCGGCGGCCTGGGTGGCGTCGGCCAGGACGAGGGTGTGGTGGGTGCGGGCGGCGGTGAGGATGTCGTCGGTGGGGGCCAGGGCGCCGTTGGCTGATTGGACGGGGCTGTAGGCGACGAGGTGGGTGGTGGGGGTGATGTGGTCGGCCAGGGCGTGCAGGGGTGCGGTGTGCACGGTGATGCCGCGGTCGGCGTGGGCGTGGAAGGGGAAGGTGGTGGAGGTGAACTCGCCTTGGGGGACGAGGACGTGGGCGCCGTCGGGGAGGGAGGCGGCGATGGTGCCGACGAGTTGGGCGGTGCTGGCGCCCAGGGTGATGTCGTCGGTGGGGGCGTGGAGGAGTTGGGCGAAGCGGGCGCGGACGGTTTCGGTGGTCTGGCTCCAGTGGTGGGGGTCGGCGGTGGCGGTGTGCCAGGTGTGGGTGGCGTGGGTGAGGGCGTGGTGGGCGGTGGTGGGTGGGATGCCGTACTGGGCGGTGTTGAGCCAGATGGTGTCGGTGTTCCAGGTGCTGTTCATGGGTGGGGAGCCTAGGGCATGGGTGGGTTTGCGTGTGGGGGAGGTTCCCACCTGGTGTTTTGCTGTTCTGGCAAGGATTGTTGTCGGTTGGTGGGGTGGGGGTGAGGATGGGGGCACGAACTGAGGAGGACTGTGATGGACGAGCTCACGCGTGAGGTCGAGGTCGTGGTGGTCGGTGGCGGTGTGGCCGGGTTGGCGGGGGCGCTGTCCCTGGCCCGGGCGCGCCGGTCGGTGCTGGTGGTGGACGAGGGGCGCCCGCGTAACGCCCCGGCCGAGGGGTGCACGGCCTGCTGGGGCAGGAGGGTGTTTCCCCTGCTGAGCTGCTCGAACGCGGGCGTGCGGAGGTGGCCTCCTACGGGGGTGTGGTCGAGTCGGGCCGGGTGGTGGCCGTGGAGCGCGCGGGCGACGGGTTCGCCGTGGGGCTCGCGGACGGGTCCGTGGTGGGGGCGCGGCGGTTGCTGGTGACCACCGGGTTGGTGGACGAGCTGCCCGACATCGACGGGTTGGCCGAGCACTGGGGTTCGGGGGTGCTGCACTGCCCCTACTGCCACGGGTGGGAGGTGCGCGACCAACCGGTGGCGGTGGTGGCCGACGGGCCGGTGGCCGTGCACGCCGGGCTGTTGTGGCGGCAGTGGACCGATCGGGTGACGGTCCTGGCCGACCCCGCGTGGGACCTGGGCCCGCAGGGCCGGGAGAAGCTGGTGGCGCGCGGGGTCACCGTGGTCGACGGCCCGGTCCGGGCGGTGGAGTCCGACGCCGACGGGGTGAGCGGTGTGCGCACCGTGGACGGCGTCGTGGTGGAGGTGCGCGTGGTGGTGGTGCCCACGTTCATGCGTGCGCGTTCGCGGTTGCTGGCCGACCTGGGGGTCGCGGTGAGCGAGGTGCGGATGGGCGAGCACGTCATGGGCACCCATGTGGAGGTCGACGCGATGGGCGCGACCTCGGTGCCGGGGGTGTGGGCGGCGGGCGACGTCACCTCGCCCAGCGCACAGGTGGTCGGTTCGGCGGCCGCGGGCAACAGGGCGGGGGCGGCGATCAACGCGGACCTGGTCATGGCGGAGGCGGAGCACGCCCTGGACCCGACCCGGTAGGCCGGGGGAAGGGTGGGGCGCCCGGGCCGCCCGCACGCGGCTCCGGGCGCCCTCGGGGAGAGGGTTCGAGGGTCAGGACGTGGTGGTCACACGCTTGCCCTGGTCGTCCTTGACGATGGTGAAGGAGTCCACGACCCGGCCGTCGGCGGTGCGGGCCACGTACTCCAGGTGCGGGCCGTCCACCTCCACGGTCTGGAAGGTCTGGGTGTCGGTGAGCTGGACGCGGGCCTCGGCGCCGTGGTCGGCCCAGTTGTCGTCCTGGGCGTCGTACATCTTGGGGCCGGTGACGGTGACCGCGTACACGGGGCCGGTGTGGGTGTCGGGGTCCTGGGTGCGGTTCGCGGTCAGGTTGCCGCGGCTGTAGGAGTGGTCGTGGCCCTGGAGGACGAGGTCGACGTCGTGCTCCTCCAGGATCGGGAGCCAGGAGTCGCGCAGGGGGCCGTTGTCGCGGCCGGGGCTGTTGGAGAAGACCGGGTGGTGGAAGGTGACCACGGTCCACGGGTTCGGGTTGTCCTCCAGCACCGACGCGAGCCAGTCGCGTTGGGTGTCCAGCCACGTTCCGGGCCGTAGCGGGGTGGTGTTGCGGTAGTTGGAGTTCAGGACCACGAACCGCACGCCCTGGTAGTCGGTGTGGTAGACGGTCTCGTTGAGGTCGGCGCCGTCGGTGGGGCCGTTGCCCGCGCCGGGGAACTGCGGGGTCCAGTGGTCGCTGAGGTTGGTGCCCGAGTACTCGTGGTTGCCGGGGGCGGTCACGTGGTTGATGCCGCCGGTGGTCTGGCTGCCGAAGGCGTCGTACCACTCGCCCCACTGGGAGTCGCTGTTGGCGTGGTCGATGAGGTCCCCGGCGTGCACGGCCAGGGCGGCGTCGGGTTCGGCGGCCAGGGCGGCGCGTACGACCGGGGCGGCGCCGGAGGTGATGTCGTTCTGGATGTCACCGAAGTACAGGAAGCTGAAGGGGTCGGCCTCGTGGGAGGCGGTGGTGAAGGTGTGCCACGCGGCGACGGTCTGGTCGCCGTCGCCCACCCGGTACCGGTAGGCGGTGTCGGGGGTCAGGTCGGTGGCGGTGGCCGCGTAGTGGGTGCCGCCCGCGTCGCCGGTGACCTGCCCCTGGACCCGGGTGACCTGGTCGGGGTCGGTGGTGGGGGCGATCTCCAGGACGGCGGTGCGGCCGTGGTCGGCGCGCCAGGTCACGGTCTGGGAGGTGGCGGGGTCGGCGGTGGGGGAGAGGGTGAGCCGCTCGGGGGCCTGCTGCGCGGAGGCGGTGGTGGGCAGGGCGACGGCGGGGGCCAGGGTCATGGCGCCGACCCCGAGCAGGGCCAGGGCGTGACGGATACGCAGCGGGCGGCGTGCCGCGGAGCGGGGGACGCGGTCATGGGGGGTTCGCTTTCGTGCGGGGGCGGGACGCTGGTGAGGTTAGCGGCGGGGGTGTAACGGGGTGTGAACGCGGGGGGACGGAGAGCCTGCGTGGGGTCGACAAACCCGCACGGGCGGTCTAGGTTGGGGCGGTTCCGCCCCTCACCCCTTGGAGTGTGCTGTGCGTGCCCTGCCCCCTGTTGGTCCGTTGCGGGAGCTGGCCCGTCGTGCCCTGGGTGTTCGGGTCGTGGGGGTGGAGCGGTTGCGCGGTGGTACGAAGAAGGGCGTGTACCGGCTGGTCACGGCGGACGAGTCCAGTGTGGTCGCCTACGTGTGGAGTGCGGCGGAGAACTACTGGCCCGCCTCCCCCGCCGTGGAGGGGCCCTTCTCCCACGCGGACGGTGTGGACCTGTTCGTGGGCGCGGTCGAGGCGCTGGAGCCGTTGGGGGTGCGTACCCCGCGTGTGCTGTGGGTGGAGCGCGACCACCGGGGGCTCGGCGGCGCGGACGTGGCCCTGGTGGAGGATGTGCGCGGTCCCACCTTGGAGGAGCACATCGCCCACGGTGATCCGGTGTTCGTGGAGGGTGTGCTGGGCCGGTTGGGTGAGGTGTTGGCGGCGATGGGGACCCGGTGGGAGTCGGGGGTGGGCAAGGTGTCGCGGCCGCTGGTGCGGGATCGTTCCGGTGCGGAGCTGGTGGTGGAGCGGGCGTTGGTGGATCTGGCCGAGGGGGCGCGGCGCAGGCCGGAGCTGGCGGAGGTCGCCTCCGCCGTGGAGGTGCGGTTGGGTGCGTTGTTCGAACGGGTGGGTCCCCGGTTCGAACACGGGTTGGTACACGGTGAGTTGGGGCCCGACCACGTGCTGGTGGATCCCTCGGGGGAGCCGGTGCTGATCGACGTGGAGGGGCTGATGTTCTTCGACGCCGAGTGGGAGCACGCGTTCCTGCGGGTGCGGTTCGGTGACCTGTACCGGTACCTGGAGCGTCCGGGGTTGGATCCGGCGCGTACGGAGTTGTACGCGTGGGCGGAGCACCTGTCGTTGGTGGCGGGGCCGTTGCGGTTGTTGGACGGGGACTTCCCCGACCGTGCGGTGCTGGTGGGGATCGCGGAGCACCACCTGGGCCGGGTGCTCGCCCTGACTCGGGGGTGAGGGCGGCCCTCACGGGCGGGGTGGTGCGAGGTCCGGCCAGGGCGCGGGCGGGTCGGTGGTGGGGACCCTGTGGATGAGGGCCAGTCGGTGGCCGATCTGGGTGGTGGTGACCAGGTCGGGGGTGCGTGCTCCAGCGGGGGATGAGGGCGGCCTCCGTGTGTGGGCTGTCGGCGTCGTCGGGGGTGCCGGGCAGACGAAGGACCAGGTCGGGGCCGAGGGCGAGGACGTGGTGAGCGCCGCCCGGAGGTAGTGGGTGGACCTGCTCGGGTGGGACGTGGTGGCGTGCGGCGATCGTGTGCGCGGCGGCGGGGACGGTGGGTTGCATGGCCGAGGATTCTGACACCCCCTGTGGGATCGGGCCCCTGGTTTTCGGGGCGTGGGAAACGGGTCGCCGGGGTGCCGCTCCGGTGGGTACGATGCGCCCATGCGTTCCTGAGCCGTCGGTCCCCATGTGCGTGGCGCCCAGCCCCGTGGGGTGAACCCTGCTCCGTTTCGGGACGTCCGTGTTCGTCACCTCCTCTCCTCCAGTTCTCCGCCGTGGGCGGGCGTCGCCGCGTGGGCCTCCCCTGCGGGTCGAGTCCCCGTCGAACCGACACCCACGAAGGAGACCTGATGATCGACACTGGCCTGGCTGGACGCACCGTCCTGGTCACGGGCGGATCCGGCAACATCGGCGCGGCGGTCAGCCGCGCGTTCGCGGCGCAGGGGGCGCGAGTGGCCGTGCACTACCTGGCCCGGGACGCCCCCGTTCCGGAGGGCGCCGTGTGGGGACACGTGACCCCCGCGGGGAGGAGGCCCACCGGTTGGCGCGCGAGCTGGGGAACGGCTCCTTCGCGGTGAGCACCGACCTGTCTGACCCCGAGGGCCGTCCCGGCTGGTGGGTGAGGTCGTGGAGCGGGCCGGGGCGGTCCACGTCCTGGTCAACAACGCCGCGCACTGTGAGAGCCCGGACACCGTGGACACGCTGACATACGGCTCGCTGGAGCGCCACTACCGGGTGAACGCGATCGCCCCGGCGCTCCTGACCTCCCAGGTGGTGGAGCGTCGTCGGGGTCGGGAGTCGCTGTGCGTCGTCAACGTCACGACCGACGCCGCGCGGGCCTTTTCCGGGCAGACCGGGTACGGGACGTCGAAGGCGGCGTTGGAGGCGTTGACCCGCTCGACCGCGTTGGACCTGGCCGGGCGGGGTGTGCGTGTGAACGCGGTCGCGCCGGGTCCGGTGCAGACGGGGTGGATGGACGAGGAGCTGGTGGCGCGGGTCGAGGGGATCGTGCCGATGGGTCGGGTGGGTGAGCCGGGGGACATCGCGGACGCGGTGGTGTTCCTGGCCTCGGACCAGGCTCGCTGGGTGACGGGGCAGGTGGTGCAGGTCGCGGGCGGCCACGCCCTGTGACCCGGGGTGGTGGGGGTCCGCTCGGTCTCGGACGGCGGACCCGTGTGCCGTGGTGGCGGGACTCGTCGCCCTCGGGATCGCGTGGCTCGGTCGCTTCGGGGACCTCTGGTCGAATCTTTCCGTCGGCGACCCCACACACGGCGTGAGCTGGGGGTCCGTGGCCCCGGGACCCCGGACGGTGCCGGGGCCACGGGGTGCCCGGGGTTGACAACCCCCGCCACGGAATCTACTTTCCTTTTAGAAAGTAATTGATGAACGGACAGGAGATGGCCATGGACGCCGACCCCACACCCCCGCTCGACCAGGCCGCCGAAGCCCGCCGCAGGCTCGCCGCCCACACCGCACCGCCCGCCTCCTTCTGGGCCCTCCAAGCGGTCGGCTGCACGCTGGTCGCCGGCCTGCCGATCTGGATGTCCCTGCTCTCACTCGAGAGCCGCCACCTCCAGTGGATTCTGGTCGTGGTGGCCGTGGCGGCGGCCGGACTGAGCTGGGCGCGTCGTCGGCGCACCGGCGTCACCCTGCCGCGTTGGGCCAGCGCCTACCCCAGCGCCCGGCGCCCGCGCGTGGTCGTCCTGATCGTCACGGTCCTCGGCCTGATCGCCATCCACACCCTGGTCGGACGGGGGCAGGAGGGCCTGGCCCTGGCCGTGCTGGGGCCCGTGGCACTGACCTCGCTGTGCGGCTACCTGTGGGTGCAGACGGCCATGCGCCGTGACATCGAGGACGGCCGGGTACGGGCGTGAGCGCCCAACGCCACACGGAACTGGAGACCGGACCCCGCCTGGCGATGTGCGCGCTCCTCCAAGGCGCCCAGTGGATCGACTTCGCCACCGTGCGCGACCTGATCGGCATCAGCGACCCGATGGTCTCCAAACACAGCCGCACCCTGGAGGACGCCGGGTACCTGGAGGTCCGCAAGGGCGCCGTCGGGCGCCGCCCCAAGACCTGGTTCCGCCTGACCCCCGAGGGACGCACGGCCCTGGCGAGCCACCTGGCCTGGCTGAACGAACTGAGGTCGACCTCCACCGACGAGGGACCCGAGGGCCCCTGAATCCGAGCACACGCCCCCGCCCGCCCCCATCCGGGGCGGGCGGGGTCTCTCGCTGGTACCGCTCCTCGCGACCCCCGGTCTCTCCCACAGACCCGATGCCCGTCACGCGGGTCGCGAACCCTTCCCCGCACTGCCCCAGGTGTCCCGCGTGCCCGGGGTCAGTCCGTGCCGCGGAAGGACCGGACGAAGTGGGTCACCATGCGCTGGGCCGCCCGACCCGCGCGTTCGGTGTCCGGTTCGGCGGCCACGACGGCCGTGACGGCGGTCCTGACCAACCGCAGGTCCTGGGCGGTGACCGTCGCCGCGATCCGGCCGCCCTCCTGGGCGCTCACCAGCAGTCGGTGCAGTGCCAGGTGGACGCGTTCGTCGAGCTCGCGCGCCCGGTCCGCGAAGCGCTCACGGTGTTCCGGTGCGCACGCGCGCGTGGCCACCGTCTCGGCGGCCACGACGCGCAGGGCGCGCTCCAACGCCAGATCCGCCGGGACCGTGCGGGCCAGGTCGCGGAAGTGCTCCACCAGTTCCCGCGCCGCGTGCTCGGCCAGGTCGGCCACGAGCGCGTCCCGGCCGGGGAAGCGCCGGTGGACGGTGGCGGCCGAGACCCCCGCGTGGTGGGCCACGCTCCGCGTCGTCGCTTCCAGACCGCGCTCCCGGAAGACCGTCCGGGCGGCCCGCAGCACGCTGAGTCGGTTGCGCTGGGCGTCCTGCCGCAGCTCCCGGGGCTCCGGTCCCGGGTGGATCTGCGCCTCCTGGGCCATGGGTCGTCTCACTTCCTCGTCGTCGGGATGGGTGACCGGCGGGGTCCGGTTGCCCACGGTGGCACCGGGCCATCACCGGTGAGAACCCACGAACACGGCGGGGGCTTCCCGCCCGAGGAGGAACCATGCGCGCAGTCCGCTACGACCGCTACGGAGGGCCCGAGGTCCTGGCCGTCGTCGACGGGCTCACCCCACCCCGGTGGGCGCGACCGACGTGCGGGTCGAGGTGGCGGCGGCCGCCGTCGGTGGCGGTGAGATCCCCATCCGGGCGGGGCGGCTGCGCCGCGTGCTGCGCCAGCGCCTGCCCGCCGGAACGGGAGTCGACTTCGTGGGGACCGTCGCCCAGACGGGTGCGGCCGTCACCCGGGCCAGCGCCGGTGACCTGGTGTGGGGCGTGATGCCGCACGGCACCTTCGGTTCGGCCGCCGAGTCCGTGGTCGTGCCCCAGGAACGCGTCGCCATGGCTCCGCGTTTGGTCACGGCCACCGAGGCCGCCGCGTTGCCCGCCTCGGGGACGACGGCGCTGCACGCCCTCACCCGGCGGGTACGCCTGCGTCCGGGGCAACGGCTGTTGGTACGCGGGGCCGCCGGAGGTGTGGGGGTGGTCGCCGTGCAACTCGGAGCGGCGCTGGGCGCGCACGTGACCGCGCTGGCCGGAGCCGCCCATCTTCCCTGGTTGCGCGCGTCGGGTGCCGCCGAGGCCCTCGACCACCGGCAGACCCGGGTGGAGGATCTGGGGCGCTTCGACGTGATCGTCGACCTGGTCGGCACGCACCTGGCCCAGGTGCGGGGCAGACTCGTCCGGGGAGGCACACTCTTCCCACTCGCCCTGGACCCGAGCCGTCCGATCCGGGCGGCGCTGTGGGTGGCGGCGGGCAGTCTGGACCGGCGCACGCGCCTGGGCGCGTTCAGCAACGACCCCTCCCCGGAGGAGTTGGAGGAGCTCGCCGCCCTGGTGGAGGAGGGCACGATCACGCCGGTGGTCAGTGCCGTGTTGGCGATGGAGGACATCGCGGAGGCGCACCGCAGGCTGGAGCGCGGCGGGGTGCGGGGCAAGATCGTCGTGACGCCCTGACCCGTGGGCGGGTGCGTGCTGTTGCGCGGTGAGCCTGGGTGGCTCTTTGTGTGACTCCTGTTCCTCCCACGGGTCACGGAGAGGAAACGCGGGAGCGACCGAAGACAGCGGGTCGTGGGTTCCCGGGGGCGCCGACACCTCGCACACGGGGAACGCCCTCGACTGACCGGCTCTCCGCCGTGGTCCACGGGCAGCCCGCTCCGAGGGGACGGTGACGTCGCCCGCAGCGAGCACCAGCCCTCGGAAGGGGGGCGAGCCTCGCCCCATGGTGGTCGCGGCCGGGCTCATGGGAGCGGCTGCCCCCGCGCGACGGCGCGGGGGCAGCCGCTCCTTCGGTGAGGTCGCACGGCCCTTCCTCGCCCCCGAGCCCTGGGATCCCCGCCCTGTTCTCCGGAACCGGGGGTCCGTCTCGTCAGCGGGTTCCGGTGAGCGGGTCACCGCCCCGGTCGGGTGTCTGGGCGCCGTAGCGGCGGGCCAGGGTGTGGAAACCCTCCTTGGGCTCCCAGTGGCCGTCGTCGGGGAGAGCCCCGACGCCCAGGTGGGCGGGCGCACGATCCCGAAGCTGGCCATGTCGCTGTCGCGGGTGGGGTCGGGGGAGTACCTGCAGTCGCCTTCGACGAACATGCACAGGAAGGCGCCGTGCACGTCCTCGGTCTCGTACACGTCGAGGAGGGTGTCGATCATGTCCGCCTGGACGCTCTCGTCGCGGACGAGGTTCCCCCGTATCTTGCGGTCGTTCAGGTCGCTCCAGTCCAGGGGTCGGAGCCCGAGCCGCCCTTGGTTTCGGCGCCCTGGTAGGAGCAGCAGCCGAATTCGGTGACCACCACCGGTTTGCCCCACCGGCCCAGTGCCCGCAGCCCCTGGCGGTAGGTGCCCCGGGTGAGCTCGTCGAGGTAGTAGTCCACCCCGACGAGGTCGAAGGGGGACCAGTCCACGGTCTCCCAGGTGCCCGAACCGTAGGTGAGGGGACCGAGGAACCGCTCTCGGGCGGTGGCGGCCAGTCGGCGCAGCACCTCGTTCAGCCGACGGTTGTAGTAGGCGGGGATCATCCCGAGCACGGACAGGGCCCGTGTCCGGCGAGCGATGTCTCGGCCGGGGATCATGCCGCGGTTGAGGACGGTGAGCTCGCAGCCCACGTTGAGCACCAGCCGGTCAGGATACTCCTCGAGCAGACGCCCCGCACTCCGGGCGACGTACTCCATCTGTTCGACCAGCCCGTCGGGGTCGGCGTCCACCGAACGCGGTTGCAGCCACACGTCCAGTCCCTGTTCCAGGGCCGAGCGGGCGGCCCGTTCCAGCCGGTCGGGGTCGTGGCCGAACAGGGTCACGGCGGTGCAGTGCAGGTCCTCGTGGATGACGCGCATGTCCTCGCGCACGGCGTCGGGGTTCCAGCGTTCCCGTGAGTGCTGCCCCGGCACGTAACTGGAACCGACGTCGTACAGGATCCCGCGCACCGGGACGCGTCGGCGCGGCAGCGCGTCCTCTTCGGTCGGCCTCGGGGTGAGGTCGGGTCGGGCCGGGAAGAGGAACCGGACCACCAGGTAGGCGACCAGCGCGCCGACCACGCCCAGCGCCAGGTTCCAGGCCGGGGCGTTGGTCTCGAAGGCCAGCTCCGCCTCGTGCAGCACGACGACGGACGCGGTGAGACCCAGTCGCACTCCCACCCCGGCCCACAGCGAGCCGGTGGTGGTGCGCAACAGGCCGAGGAGGACCCCGAAGAGGGCGAGCTCGAACAGTTCGTCCGTGCTCCCCGTCATCAGGGACACCGACACGGCGAACAGCGCGGCCTGGACGAGGACCACGGTGAGCGGGGAGAGCCGGTACCCCAGCAGGTGCGGGACGTAGCCGCGAAAGACCAGTTCCTCAGGCAGGATCTGCGCGAACAGCATCAGCGCGGTCAGGAGCAGGGCGGAGACGACGGCGGGGACCAGGGCCGTGGTGTCGAGGTCGGCGTCGCCGTTGACCAGGGCGGCGGTCACGACCAGGGCGGTGCCGCACCAGGTGCTCAGGGCGGCGGTGGCCAACGGTGGCCAGGCCCGAGCGGGGAGACCGGGCTGATCGAGGAAAGGGTGCGCCCGGCGGAACGGCACAGCGCCCACACCAGCGGCAGGAGCACCAGGAGGAAGACGGCCGAACGCGCCACCAGTCCCGGGAGGCCGTCCGGCGCGGCGTCGAACCGGCCGAGGAGCGTGTGTGCGGCGGTGCCGACCAGGGTGAAGGCGACGACGAGCGACCCGACACGGATCAGGTCGCCGCGCGTGCCGGGGGTTCGGATGGGGGCATGCGTGCTCCAAAGAAACTCCGTACACTGTTCGATTAATGTAGAACAGTGTACGGAGTTTTGGCGAGGAGTCCGGCGAGGAGGACGTGAGTGGCGCCCACACGCAGGAGCATCGAGGCCACCCTGGACCTGCTGTGGACCGGCCTCGGCCGACCCAGACGCGGCCCCCGCCACCAGCTCACCGTGCGTCGCGTGATGGAGGCGGCCATGGCCGTCGCCGAGTCCGAGGGCGTCGATGCACTGTCCATGCGCAAGGTCGCCGCCCACCTGGGAGTCGGCGCCTCCACCCTGTACACCTACGTCCCCGACAAGGACGCCCTGCTGGCGCTCATGGTCGACGAGATGATCAGCCAGGCACCCCTCCCGCACACCCGCCCGGGCACCTGGCGTGAGAAGGTCGAGGCCTGGGCCCGCGAGGACATGGCGTCCCTGCGCGTACACCCCTGGCTGATCGAGGTCACCTCCGGCCCGTTCGTCGGCCCCCACGCCTTCGCCTGGACCGACTCGGCCATCCGCGTCTTCGACGACACGGGCCTGAGCGCCGAGGTGGCCCTCGCCGTCGTGGAGTCCGTCGACGCCCTGGTGCGAGGCCACGTCGCCCAGATCGTCGTCGCGGACCGGGCCGAGAGCTGGAGCGACCCGCAGGGACGCTCGTTCGTCTCAGTCCAGGAGAGCTACCTTGCCACCCGACGCGCCGAGGGGACCCGTTCGGCCTCCATCGAGCGCCTCCAGGCACCCCTGGACGCCATGGCGGTCTTCGAGCGTGCCCTGGCCTGGCTGCTCGACGGCGTCGAGCGCGACATCGCCGGGCGCGACGTGCCCTGACGCACCCCGGGGCCTGGCCACTGGAAGAGGAAGAACGCGCCTTCCGGGGTTCCGCC
This sequence comes from Nocardiopsis eucommiae, assembly GCA_018388625.1. Classification (GTDB taxonomy): domain Bacteria; phylum Actinomycetota; class Actinomycetes; order Streptosporangiales; family Streptosporangiaceae; genus Nocardiopsis; species Nocardiopsis eucommiae. The sequence continues at coordinate 2,842,631 of CP074402.1, forward strand.
CAAGAGGGCCGCCACGAAGGCGCGGACGTCCTCACGTGACACGACGGGGCGCCGACCGGTGCCCCGAGAGAGCGTGTACGTCGACCCGCTGGCCCGGGTGCGGGGCCGTGCGCACGGGTGGGTGGATCCCAGATGTCAGTACAGCCATGGGTGTATCCATCGCGTTTTCGCGGGTCGCGGCGTGGGCGCAATAACGTTGGCGGCCCGGATCGGGGTACTGGCGGTGGTTGGGGTGCCCTCAGAGGGCTGACTTCCTAGAAGGTTTGGTTATCGGAAGTCAGGATTTCCCTGTTTCCGGGATCTGTTTCGTCACGAGAACTGTGTAACGTTACCTAAATAACGTTACCAACGGAACGATATGAAGAAGAGGTCCCCGGACCCCCTCGCACACACGGGCACACGCCCCCGGCCTGCCCACCCGCACCCGCGCGTGACGGTCTTCGGAGCGAGGAGGACGGGGCGGTAGGGGCGCGACCTGGGCAGCGGTTCGGTGGCGCCACCCGATGCGCCCAGTCCGGCGCCCTCCTGCCTTCACGGCCATGCCGGAGGAGTCCGCGAATGCGGAAGCGGGCGAGGAGGACCCGTGGCCCTCCCTCGGGCCCGGGCGTGGGCCAGCGGGGAGGCACCGGCGCCCGTTCGACCAGGCCCTTCCCCGTCGGCCCGACCACCCGGTCTGAGCGCGCCTGGGGAGTGACCGGGTTGAGCAGCCACGCGCCCTGGCCGTACCGCCGTCTGGTCCCGGTGGACACCGTGGTCATCGTCCGCTTCCATCTGGGCGGCGGCGACGTGGGTGTGGCACTGGCGCTGGCCTGTTTCGGCGCCGGGTCGATGGTGGTGGCGAACGATTCCGATCCGCAGTGGCCCAGCTACCCGACAACCTGGCCTCGCGCCTATCCGGCGGGGTGCTCACATGGCAGGGGGAGGACCCGCAAGGTGGGTGTTCTCCTGGTGCGTGGCGGTCAGCTTGACGCCGCTGAGGCGCCAGCCGTGCGGTGTGCGGACGGCCTCGTTGTCGTAGAAGCCGACGACCAGCCACCGGTCCGGACCGCCGCCCGCCCGTTCCTTGGGCACCCAGTGTTCGGCGCGTACGTGCGCGTGGAGGGTCGCGCGGTCGCCGTCGATGTCGAGGACGTGGCCGGTGATGGTGTGGTGGGTGGCGGTGAAGGGCGCGAAGGCTTGGCCCAGTACGTGGACGTACTCGTCGAGGGCGACGGTCATGGGTGGCAGGCCGATGACTGAGGAGAAGTCGAGGGTCACCGAGTCCGCGTAGACGAGGGAGGGGAGGCGGCTGAGGTCCCCGCGGTCGGCGATGTCGGCGTAGCGGCCCATGAGTTCGATAAGTGCGGCGCGGTCGGCGAGCGTGGTCATGAAGGGCTCCGGGCGGACTCGGGTACGGGTATGGGGGTGCGGGAGCGGTGACTCACCGCGAGGATGCCGTCCATCAGACGAGCTGGGAGGAAGCGGGCGAGCGGGATGATGAGAGCGGCGTCCGTGCCGAGGGTGTACCGGGTGCGCGGGCGGCGAGTGGTCGCCACCCCGGCGATCTTCTCCCTGCCCTGGCCGCCGACATCGCGCGTTCCAGGAAGGCCGTGTTGGACGAGACCGTGGCGTTGACGAGGCCGCCGTAGAGACGCTGGTGTTCGGTGTTCATCCCGGCGGCGATGTCGAGCGAGGTCTCACCGCTGCGGAGGGCCATCTCGGTCCGGACACCGCCGGGCTGGACGACGACCACCTGCACGCCGTGTGCGGAGACTTCGCGGCGCAGGGAGTCGCTGGCCGCTTCGAGCGCGAACTTGGTTGCCGCGTACGCCCCGAAGACGGGGAGCGCGGCCACTCCGCCCACGGAACTGATGTTGACGATCCTGCCGCGGCCGCGCCGCAGGAAGGGCAGGAGTCCTTGGATGACGGCGATGTGCCCGAAGAGGTTCACCTCGAACTGCTCGCGCCACAGGGAAAGGGGCAGTACCTCGACGGGGGCGTTGATCTCGATACCCGCGTTGTTGACCAGGACGCGCAGAACGCGCCGTCCGGGGTCGTCGCCGATCCGCCGGGCCAGGGCCTCGATGTGTTCGGGGACGGTGATGTCCAGGGTCACCGGTTCGATGCCCTCGGCCCGGACGGCGTCGGCCTCACCTTCGGTCCGTACCCCGGCGAGGACGTGGTAGCCCCTGGCAGCGAGGGCCTGCGCCGTTGCGGCTCCGATGCCCGACGAAGCGCCGGAGACGACGGCGAGTTCGTTCTTCTGAGGCTTCTCGCTCGGGTTTTTCCGTGGACGGGTCACAGCGACGGTTCCCTTCATCGGACAGGAGGTGCGGTCGTGTCGAGGGGGAAGTGCGTGCCGGTCAGTTCCTCCGAGACCTCCCACAGCCGTCGAGCCGCGGATGCGTCGCGTGCCCGGGCGGACCGGCCGACCAGCGTGGGCGCACCGCGCATGCCCCACAGTCGGTCGGGACCGACGTAGCTGTCGCCGGGAAGGTCGGCGGTGGCGGCGTGGAGCGTGGGCCGGGCACCGCCCTCGGCGCTGTGGGCGACGAGCCCGACGAGGAACCTCTCGACGCGGAATCCGAGGGAGGGCTTCTCCTGCGCTCTCATCAGATTCGTCGAGGAGATGCCGGGGTGAGCGGCTGTCGAGATGACACGTGACCCCGCGTGGGCGAGTCTGCGCTGGAGCTCGGAGGCGAACAGGAGATTGGCCAGTTTGGACTGCGTGTAGGCGGCGTTGGGCCGGTAGGGCCTGCTCTCCCATTGGAGGTCGGAGAAGTCCAGGGACCCGATGCGGTGTCCGAGCGAGGCCACCGTCACGACCCGGTCCCTGATGCGTGGGAGGAGCAGGTTCGTCAGGGCGAAGTGGCCCAGATGGTTGGTTCCGAACTGCAGTTCGAACCCGTCGGTGGTGCGGGAGAGCGGCCCCAGGGAGAGGCCGGCGTTGTTGATGAGCAGGTCGACGGGGCCTGGGAGGGTGCGGGCGAACTCGCGGACGGAGGAGAGGTCGGCGAGATCGAGGGCCCGGACCTGGGGTCGGCCCGCGATGGTGGCCGCTGCCGCCTCTCCCTTGTCCGGATTGCGTACGGCGAGGACCACCTGTGCACCGCGCTCGGAGAGAACGCGTGCGGTGACGAGTCCGATGCCGCTGTTGGCTCCGGTGACGACGGCGGTGCGGCCGGTGAGGTCGGGAAGCTCGGAGGGGAGGATCTGAACATACCGCGAGAGTAGGCAGTGGAAACATTGTTGTCAACAGAAACATTGTTTGCAGGGGAAACATGCTCTTGAGTACGCTGCTCTCATGCCTGAAACCAGCGAGCATCGGCCCTACCACCACGGCAATCTCCGCACGGAACTCCTCGACGCGGCGGAACGCAGCCTGAGGGAGCACGGAGTCGATCAGCTCTCCCTACGAGACCTCGCACGAGAGATCGGTGTGAGTCACACGGCGCCCCGCCGACACTTCGCGGATCGCCGCGCGCTGCTGGACTCCCTCGCCGAGTCGGGTTTCGTCCGCCTGGGCGCGAGGCTGCGAGCCGCGGTGGACGAGATCGGGGACGAGGGCTGCCTGCACGACCGTCTGCACGCGTTCGCGTCGGCTTATGCGCGGTTCGCCACCGAGAACGCCGCGCTGACCAGGCTGATGAACTCCAGCAAGCACCGTCCCGGGGCGAGGACCGTCGCCGTGGCCGCAGCGGCCGCGTTCGGGCAGATCCGAGAACTGATCGAGGAGGGCCAGGAGCGCGGCGAGCTGAAGGAGGGCGACCCCGAGGACATCGGCCTCGTCATCTACGCCGCCGTCCAGGGGATCACCGGCATGGTCAACGACGGCATCATCGAGTCCGAAAGGCTCGAGGCGCTCGTGGACACGGCGGTGACACAGTTCCTGCAAGGCGCCAGCTCAAGGGTTGAGGAACGCTAGTCACCATTCGCGCCTTCGGTCCTGAGAGCACCCGCCTCGGCCTCCAGCCACCGCCCTGGTGGGTGACGGGGTGGCGTCGGGTCGGTCCCGGCGCCACCCCGGTGCTCAGGCGCGGGTCATGGTGGAGGTGTAGCCGCCGCCTCCGGGGTAGGTCCAGGCACCGGTGACGGTGGTGTCGTCGGCGCTGAACGCGCCCCGGTAGTAGGCGGGGCTGTCCTTGGCTCCGGCCCAGATGGTCAGCTGGTCGCCGGTGAGTTCGTAGACGTAGTCGAAGGTGTTGCCGAGGGAGTCGTAGAAGCGGGAGACCACGTCAGCGCCGGTGGGTTCGCCGAAGGGGCGCGGGTTGCCGATGACCTCCATTCCGGTGACCTCGTGTCCGTCCTGGGTGAGTGCGACGTGTTGGAGCAGGAAGAACCCGCCCGGCATCCACTCGTAGCGCACGGTGCCCCGGGCCTGTCCGCTGACGGTCCAGGTGCCGGTCAGTCGGTCCAGGGCGCGGAGTTCGTCGGTGGGCGGGGTGGGGTCGTCGTAGGCGGTCACGGTGTTCTCCTTCGTGAGTGGGTGTTCGGTGGTACCTCGTGGCCGGGTCGGGTGCCTCGACACCATCGGGGTGTGGCCTGGATCACTTGCCTGGGGTGTCGGGGTGGCGGCGGTGGCTTCGAGGTAGCCGGTGGACACCCGCGACCACGGAGCAGGAGATGCTCACCACCGACGCCACTCCGTGCGAACCCGTCCGGGATCCGTCGCACCGATCGAGAGGAACCCCTGTGAAGTACCTGCTGTTGGGCTACACCCCCGCTGCCTCCTGGGACGCAGAGAGCGCCCGCACCCCCACCGCCGAGGCGTTGGCGGCCTTCGCCGCCTACCAGGAGATCGAACGTGAACTCGTGGGCAACGGTGAGCTGGTCTCCAGTGAGGGGCTGGGGCATCCGGCCGTGAGCACCACGGTCAGTCAGGGTGCGGCGGGGGTGATGGCCACCGACGGGCCCTTCACCGAACTCAAGGAGGTGTTGGCGAGCTTCGCCGTGATCGACGTGAGCGGTCACGAACGCGCGGTGGAGATCGCCTCCCGTATCGTGCGGGTGCTGGGGGAACCGGTCGAGGTCCGCCCGATCATGGGCGCGGACTTCACGGCGTGAGCTGGCGCGGGAGGGGACCCCACGATGAACCTTGACGTGGAGCGGGTGCTGCGTGAGGAGGCCCCGCAGGTGCTCGGCGCCCTGGTGCGGAGGTTCGGCCGTTTCGACCTGGCCGAGGACGCCGTGCAGGAGGCCCTGCTGGCCGCCGCCCAGCGGTGGGCCGACCAGGGGCTGCCCCGGGATCCGCGCTCCTGGCTGATCCGGGTCGGCTATCGCAGGATGGTGGACCTGCTGAGGTCGGAGCGGGCGCGGGCGCGACGGGAGGAACGGTCCGCGGCGGCCGACGCGGACCTGCTCGATCCGGGGCGTCGGGCGACGGTCCCGGACAGCGACGACGGCCTGGCCCTGCTGTTGCTGTGCGCCCACCCCGCGTTGAACACCGCCTCCCAGGTGGCGTTGACGCTCCGTGCGGTGGGTGGTCTGACGACGGCGGAGATCGCGCACGCCCACGGGGTGGGTGAGGCGACCATGGGGACGCGGATCAGCCGGGCCAAGCAGCGGTTGGTGCGGGCGGGGGCGCGGTTCACGCCGCCCGTGGACGCCGAGGACCGGGCGGCGCGCACGGCCGTGGTCATGCGTGTGCTGTACCTGGTCTTCAACGAGGGGCACACGGCGTCGGCGGGTGAGGAGCTCTCGCGGGTGGACCTGACCTCGGAGGCGGTGCGGCTGGCGCGGATGCTGCACGCGTCGTTGCCCGGTGACGCCGAGGTGACGGGGCTGTTGGCGTTGTTGCTGTTGACGGGGGCGCGTGGTGCGTCGCGTGTGGGGGTCGACGGTGCTCTGGTGCCGTGGGAGGAACAGGACCGGTCCTCGTGGGACGCGGAGGCGATCGTGGAGGGCACCGCGTTGATCGACGGGGTGTGGAACCAGAGGGAGGCGGGGCCGTACCAGGTGCAGGCGGCGATCGCGGCCGTGCACGCGGCGGCCGGATCGGACGGGGAGACGGACTGGGTGCAGATCGCCGTGTTGTACCTGTGGTTGGAGCGGTTGGTGCCGACGGCGCCGGTGCGGTTGAGCCGGGTGGTGGCGGTCTCCCGCGCCTATGGGCCGGAGCGGGGGTTGGCGCTGTTGGACGACCTGGAGGGTCGCCACGGGTTGCGGGCGGATCCGTTGGTCGCCAGACGTGAGCGGATCGTGCGCGCCCACCTGTGGGAGCGGACCGGTCGGGTGCGGGCGGCCGCGGAGCTGTTCCGTGAGGCCGCGGACCTGGGTGCCAACCGGGTGGAGGAACGTTACCTCCGGGGGCGCGCCGATCTCCTGGGGTGAGGGGCCGGGCGCCGTCGTCGTGGTGTCCGGCCCCGGCCCCTCGGTGGCTCAGGCGGTGAAATCGAGGACGAAGTCGAACTCGGCGAGCTGCCCGGTGCCGTCGTTGGTGACGTTCATCAGTAGGCGGGGGTCGAAGAGCATGTCGGTGCCGTTGCGCGGTTCGCCGGGGAAGTAGAGCTGGGTGGTGAGCACCGGCTGGTCGGGGGCCTGGACCTTGACGTGCAGGTGGCGGGTGCGGCCCGGGTAGAGGCCCGGGATGATGGTGGTGAGCTGGAAGGCGCCCTGGGCGTCGGTGAACTGGTGTCCCCGGTAGTTGAAGCCGACGTTGTCGTAGCCTCCGGCGTTGTCGGCCTGCCAGAAGTCGACCAGGGCGCCGGGGACGGGGCGGCAGTCGCGGGAGAACACGTAGCCGGACACGGCCAGGGCGACTCCGGGGTGGCCGGGCACGACCAGGTCGGTGCGTCGCGGGGAGTTCGGTTTGAAGTAGGGGCCCTCCATCTGCGGGGGTGTGGGGTCGTCGCCGTCGTCGCACTGGGGGGTGGGTGCGAGGGTGCGGCCGTGTTCGGCGGCCTCGCGCGCGAGTGCGGGTACGGCGGTGGACAGCAGCGCGGCGGCGGGGGCCGCGACCAGGGCGGCCCTGAGCAGGCTCTTGCGGGTGGGTCCGTCCTGCTCGGGGTGGTCTTCGCTCTGGGGCATGGGGGGTGCTCCTCGTGGGGGGAAGAGAGGGGGAGGAGGGGTGTGGCCGTGCCTCCCTGCGGGTGAGCACGAGATTACGGTGCGTCCCGTGGGTGGGCGATGGACGGATCCCGGGGGACGTGGTGTTTCTCAGGAGGCGGTGGGGGAGCGGTCTCGGAACCGTCCGGGGGTGGTGCCGGTCTCGCGGCGGAAGAACCGGCAGAAGTAGGCGGGGTCGTGGAAGCCGACGGTGCGGGCGATGGCGGCCACGGTGAGGTCGGTGCCGACCAGGAGCCGCTGGGCCTCCAGGGTGCGGGCTCCGCGCAGGAGTTCCCCGGGGGTGCGTCCGGTGGCGTCTTTGACCGCGTCGGCCAGGTGGCCGGGGGTCACTCCGAGGCGGGTGGCGGCCTGGGACACGGTCAACCCGGCGGTCGTGTCGGGGTGGTCGAGCAGGCGCAGGAAGCGTTCCCCGAGAGTGTCGGCGGAGGGGGCCACGGGGCGGGGGTCGCGATCGTAGGCGCGTGCGGTGCGGGTGAGCAGGATGTGCAGGTAGGCGCGCAGGATCGAGGCCATGCCGGGGCGGCGGGCGCGGAACTCGCTCAGCATCTCGTCGAGGAGGGCGCTGATCTGCGCCGCGGTCTCAGCGGTGGGCGTGTGCCAGGGGCGTTCGGTGGCCAGGCGGCGCAGGAGTTCGCGGTCCCGGGGGTGGTCCAGGAGGAAGGCGTCCTCCAGGAGCAGGACACGGCCCTGCACACCGTGGGCGCGGCCCCAGTGGTGGACCTGTCCGGCGGCGAGGATGCCGAGGTTGGGTGGGGTGATGGGCCATCGGTGCAGGTCGATGACGTGTTCTCCGGTGCCCGCGGTGACGTGGACGATCTCGTGGAAGGTGTGGCGGTGGGGGAAGGCCGCTCGGGACAGTGGGCCGATGGAGTCGAAGGTCCCGATGGCGAAGGGCAGGTGCTGCGGGGCGGGGACCTCCAGCCGGTGGAGTTCCAGGGGGAGGCGTTGCGCATGGGCGCTCCCTACCCGGGCGGGGGCCGCTACTCCGCTCCGGTGGGCCGGGGGTGTACACGGGCGTCGGGTGCGTGGCATCCTTGGATTTGGGCACTCGCCCAAGGCGTTCGTCCAAGGCGGATGCCCAAGTCACGCGATCCGCAGGAGCCGGGATGACCACGGAACGGGGCCGCCAGGTGCGGGAGCGCCTGCTCGGCGCGGCCAGCGAGCTGATCGCCGAGGTGGGCTGGGGCGCGGTGAGCACACGGATGCTGGCCGAGCGCGCCGGGGTCGGCCCGGGGCTGGTGCACTACCACTACCCTTCGTTGAACGCCCTGCTCAACGAGGCCGCCCTGGCCACGATGCGTGCCGTGGCCGAGCGGACCGCCGAGCAGCTGGAGGGGACCGACCCCGGCCCGGGGCTGGAGATGATGCTGGCGGCACTGGACGTCTACCCCGGTGACGACCCCGTCTCCGCCCTGTTCGTCGAGGCCTACCTCGCGGCCGGGCGTGACGATGATCTGCGCGACGGCATCACCGCGCTCCTGGAACGGTTTCGCGCCCCGCTCACCGACTGGCTGCGGGCGGGTGGGGTCGCCGACCCCGAGGCGACCGCCCGGGTTCTGGCCTCGGCTCTGGACGGGGTCATGCTGCACCGGACACTGGATCCGCGTCTGGGCGCCGAGACGGTGGGGCCGGTGCTGCGCCGTCTCCTGGTTCCCGCGCCCGTCGGCGCCGGGGAGGGGAGTGAACGGCGTGCGGCGCGGGCGTGTGGTCATCGTGGGTGCCGGGATCGCCGGGCTGTCCCTGGCGCAGCGCCTGGACCAGCACGGATGGCGGGTGGTCGTGGTCGAGCGGGCGCCTGGCCCGCGACCACAGGGGTACATGATCGACTTCTTCGGTCCTGGCTACGACGCGGCCGAGCGGATGGGGTTGGGTCCACGCCTGCGCGAACTGGGCCACCACTTCACCGAGGCCTCCCTCGTGGACGAGCACGGCCGTGAGCGCGCCTCGATCAGCTTCGCTCGTTTCGCCGAGGCTCTGGGCGGGGAACTGGTCTCGATCATGCGCCCCGACCTGGAGCGGGCCCTGCGCGAGTCGTTGCCCGACCGGGTGGAGGTGCGCCACTCCACCTCCCCGAGGCGGTCACCGACGACGGGCGGGTGGTGCGGGTGCGCCTGACCGGAGGCGAGGTGCTGGAAGCGGACCTGCTGGTCGGCGCCGACGGGGTCCACTCCACCGTGCGGCGGCTGGTCTTCGGTGAGGAGGAGGGGTACCTGCGTCACCTGGGCTTCCACACCGGCGCGTTCACCTTCGAGGACGCCCGTGTGCACGCGGCCACCCGTGGGAGCTTCCGGCTCACCGACAGTCTGGGGGCGCAGATGGGGTTGTACGCGTTGGAGGGGGACCGGGTGGCGGCCTTCACCGTGCACCGCAGCCGGGACACCCGGCTGCCCGGGGACCCCGGGAGGCGTTGCGCGCGGCGTGCTCGGGGCTGGGTTGGGTGGTTCCGCGTGCGCTGGAGCAGTGTCCGGAGCCCGAGCGGGTGTACTACGACCACGTCGCCCAGGTGGAGATGGAGCGGTGGAGCCGAGGGCGCACGGTGTTGGTGGGTGACGCGTGTCAGGCGGTGTCGTTGCTCGCGGGGCAGGGCGCCTCGATGGGGGTGGGCGGGTCCTTCGTGTTGGGGGAGGAGTTGGCCCGGGCGGGAAGCGTGGGTGAGGGGTTGGAGCGTTACGAACGGCGTTGGCGTCCGGTCGTGGAGGAGCGCCAGCGGGCCGCCCGTCGGGGGACCTCCTGGTTCCTGCCGACCACTTCCGGGAGGTTGCGTCTGCGCAGGCTGTTCCTGCGGTGGTCCGCTCTGCCGGGCGTCGATCGGTGGGTGGCGACCTCTCTGTCGGGCAAACCCAGCCGGGTGGTGAAGGATCTGGGGCCCGTGGCCTCCCCGGGGAGCTGACCGGGGTGCCCACTCCCCGCCGTGGCCGCTCGTCCTGCCGAGGTCCGATCCGCCGCCCGTACGCCGCCAGTAGGCGGCCCTGGAGGCGAGGAGCAGGATGAGCAGCGCCACGAGCACCCTTAGGACCAGGAGTGGGGGCAGGGCGGTCGGGTCGCCCTGCCCCCGACCGCGCCACGATGGCGGGCGGGTCCGGGGAGCCGGTAGGACCTGTGACGGCGACCGACCGCACGGGACGGTCTCAGGGAGCGGGGCGGGGTGCCTTGAGGCCGTGGGTGGCCGCGTACTCCCGGGCCAACCACGGGGCGAGGTCCTCGACGAGTGCGCACAGGTGGTCGCGGTCGCTGCCGGGGTTCCGGGCCGTGTGGGCCGCGGTGCGCATCAGCCCGTGGCGGTCGGGGTGGTAGTGGCCGAAGACGTCAGCCGCCAGGGTGAGGTCGCTGGTCCATCCACCCCAGGACGGCATGACCAGGGTGAACCCGGTGCGGATCAGTCGGCGGGCCACACGTCGGCTCAGGACGCGGAGGTCGTCGTCGGTGGCGGCCTCGGCCAGGCGGGCGCGCCAACGGGGCAGGGTCAGGTGCAGGTCTCCGTTGGTCTCGCGGGCCAGGAGGCTGGTGGGCCGGTACCGGGGTAGCCGCGCGCCCAGGTCGGGGCCGGCCAGGGGGTGCACAGGCAGGCCACGAAGAATCCGGCGTCGTGCCGTTCGAGGGCGCTGGTCAGGTTGGCCACCCCGTCCAGGAGGATGCCGCCGCCGTCGACCTGCGGGAAAGCGGCGTCGATCTCCTCCTGGAGGGCGCGCGCCCGGTCGCGGTCGGTGGGATCGGGCGCGGTGTGCAGGGCCACCAGGGCGTCCAGGTCCGAGACACCGGGGACGGCGGTGCCCCGAGGGATGCTGCCGTACAGGTAGGCACTGTGCATCCGGGCGCCGAAGACCTCGTGGAGTCGGCCGCGCAGGGCCTCGACCACGGGGGTGAAGGCGGCGGTGACCCGGTCCGGGGAGCCTTCGCGGGCGATGGTGCCGTCGGGGTGGAGCCCCCGGACGGGGGAGGCGGTGTCACGGAGGCGGCTCCGGGTCAGGTCAGCGGGTGCCAGGCCCACACGTTGGGTTCGAGGTAGGTGCCCTGGTCGGCGGCGAGGTCGATGGTGACGGGGGCCAGGGCTCCCTCCACGATGTGGCGGCCGCTGCCGGGGAGGTCCATCCCGGCCCACTGGCGCCACTGGGCGACGGTGCCCTCCACGCGCATGGACGTCTCGCAGGGGTGGAGCAGGTGCGCGCCCAGGCGTTGGTGCGTGCGGAGCCAGGGGTCCGTGGACAGCCCGTCGGCCTCACGGGTCCAGCTGGCGTACTCGGCCATGGGGATCAGCGGGTAGCGGTGCTTGAGGGTGGGGCGCAGGGGCGCGGCCAGGGCGGTCAGTCCGTGTGCGGAGGCGTTGTCGCGCAGGGCCTGGGCCATGAGGGCGCTGACCCCGGCGCCCTGGTGGCGGGTGGAGACCGCGATGTACAGGGCCGAGGCGATGGTGGGTGCGCGTCCGGCGTCCCTGTCCGCGAAGGCCTGTTCGAGGGCCCAGGCGAAGCCCTCGTCGGGGAGTTCGTCGGGGGTGCCGTGCCAGGCCAGGGGGACGCTGTTGGCTCGGGCGACGACCTCGTCGCCGCGTACGAGGGCGATCTGGTACTCCGCGAAGTCGTGGGCCAGGCGGCCCCAGTACCGGTGCGCGGTGGTGTCCTGGAACATCACCTCGGGGCCGGGGTTGAGCTCGGGGCGTTCCATGACCTCGACGAGGTCGGGGCGCTGGGCCAGGGTCACGATCGGCATGGGTGCATCGTGGCAGGGCGCCGTGGGCGGGGCAAGCGGATTACGGCCGGTCAGGAGGGTGGGTCGGGAGCCCGGTAGTGCTGGCACCACTGAGGGAGGTGGGTGGGAGTGGACTCGCAAGAGGGTGTCAGCGTCATCGTGTCCGTCGTACCCGCGGTTCTAGCGTTGGGTGTGTCAGAGAGCCTGGCGTACGAGGAACTTCGGGAGAGCCATGATCGCGGCGGGCCCATCCACCATCCCGGCCCCGGAGCCGTTGCGGTACGAGCGCGCCCAGGGGTACGGGGTTCGTCTGTTGGCGTGCGACGGGACCGAGGACGGGCGGATCGTGGAGGAGCTGGGGGACGCGGCCACCGCGGACCACGTCGCGGTCCTGGTCCCGGGCAACGACAACTACCTCGGCAACTACTTCAACCAGAAGCGGGCCACGCGGCCCCGCGCCAACGGGGAGACGCTCCTGCGCACGATGCGTGAGGTGGCCCCGGAGGAGCGTGTGGCGGTGGTGGTGTGGGTGGGGTACCGGACGCCGCGCGGGTTCGGGGAGGCGGTCTCGCGTCGCCCGGCGATCGAGGGGGCGCCGGACCTGGTGCGGTTGACCCGTTTCCTGCCCGGCTCGGCGCGGGTGACGCTGGTGGGGCACAGCTACGGCACGGTGGTGTGCGGTCTGGCCCTGGGGCGGGGACGGGTCAGTGACTGCGTGGCGCTGGGCAGCCCCGGCATGGGCACGCGCTCGCGCGAGGAGCTGGGGTTCACGGGGAACCTGTGGGCGGCGCGGGGTCCCAACGACTGGATCCGGTTCTTCCCTCGGGGACACGTGGGGGAGGCCGGGCACGGGCCCTCACCGACACGGCGCGGGTACGGGGCGCGCGTGTTCGAGACGGGGGACATCCCGGGGCACTGCTCGTACTACCGGTCCGGAAGCGAGTCGGTGCGCAACATCGCGCGGATCGCGGTGGGCCGGTACGAGGAGGTCACGCCCGTGACGGTGCCGCGACCGCGTCGGCCGCGCGAGGTGCGGGTCGCGGAGGCGGTGGCCTCGTGAGCGGTGGACCGGTGATCCTGGCCGAGGGGGTGCGCAAGCTCTACCCGGGGGCGGCGTGGCGCTGGACGGGGTGGACCTGGCGGTGGAGCCGGGCACCGTGCACGGGCTGCTGGGGCCGAACGGCGCGGGCAAGACGACGACGGTGCGGGTGCTGGCGACCCTCCTGGGGTTCGACGGGGGCCGGGCCCGGGTGGCGGGGGTCGACGTCGCCTCGCGGCCCCGGCTGGTGCGTTCGCGCATCGGGTTCGTGGGACAGTACGCGGCGGTGGACGAGATCCTCAGCGGGCGCCGCAACCTGGAGATGTTCGGGCGCCTCTACCACCTGGGGCGGCGGCGGTCGCGTGAGCGTGCCGTGGAGCTGCTGGAGCGGTTCGACCTCACCGGCGCGGCTGACCGTTCGGTGCGCACGTACTCGGGTGGGATGCGTCGGAGGTTGGACTTGGCGGCGGGGTTGGTGCTGGACCCCCGTGTGCTGTTCCTGGACGAGCCCACGACGGGGTTGGATCCGCGTAGCCGGGCAGAGGTGTGGCGGGCGGTGCGTGAGCTGGTCGCGGGCGGTACGACGGTGCTGTTGACCACCCAGTACCTGGAGGAGGCCGACCGTCTGGCGGACCGCGTGTCGGTGCTGGACCGGGGTCGGGTGATCGCCGAGGGCGGCCCGGAGGAACTGAAGTCGCGGGTGGGCGGTGGCCGGGTGGAGGTCGTGGTGGCCGACGCCGGGGAGCTGCCGGTGGCGGCGGAGGTGCTGGGCCGGATGGCCGGTGCGCCGCCGGAGGTGGATCGGGACGCGTTGCGGGTGAGCGCACCGGTGTGTGGAGGCGGAGCGGGGTTGACCAAGGTGGTGCGGGCTCTGGACGAGGCCGGGTTGGACGTGGAGGACATCGCGTTGCGGCGGCCGACCCTGGACGACGTGTTCCTGGGGCTGACCGGGCGGCACGGTACGGACGTCGGGGACACGGAGGGGCGCGGAGCCCTGGAGGAGCGGTCATGACCGTGACGGGGCGGGGCGCGGAGCCGCTTCCGGTGGAGGGTGAGCCCCGTGGGCCGCGTGCCTGGGCGGGGCGTGCGGGGTGGGCGGTGGCCGACGCGACCGTCGTGGCCCGCCGCTACCTGGCCCACCTGGTGTACAAGCCCGACGAGCTGGTCGGGACGCTGATGATCCCGGTGCTGGCGGTGCTGCTGTTCGGATTCGTGTTCGGTGAGGCGATGGGCGCCGCCATGGGGGTGGGCGGTGAGGACTACCGCGAGTTCCTGATGCCGGGGCTGTTCGCGTTGACTATGGCGTTCGGGATCGGGAACACGACGATCGCGGTGGTCACGGACGTGGGCCGGGGTGTGGTGGACCGGTTCCGGACGTTGCCGATGGCGCCCTCGGCGTTGCTGGTGGGGCGGAGCATGGCCGACGTGGTCTCGGCCCTGGTGGACCTCGTGGTCCTCGTGGGGATGGGGTTGCTGGTCGGGTGGCGGTGGCATGAGGGTCAGGGGTCGGCGTTGGCCGCCCTGGGGTTGTTGTTGCTGCTGAGGTTGGCGTTCACGTGGATCGGGATCTACCTGGGGTTGCTGGTGCGCGGTCCCGAGGCGGCGATGAAGCTCTTCTCGCTGGTGTTCCCACTGGCGATGGTGGCCGAGACGTTCGTGCCCACGGAGGTGATTCCGGCGTGGTTGGCTCCGGTGGCGGAGTGGAACCCGCTGTCGGCGACGGTGCTGGCGTGCCGGGAGTTGTTCGGGAACACCACGGTGGTGGGTGAGTCGTGGGTGGCGCAGAACGCGTTGCTGATGGCGGTGGTGTGGCCGCTGGTGTTGCTGGCGGTGTTCGTTCCGTTGGCGACGCGACGCTACCGGAAGCTGGGCCGCTGAGCCCTCTTCGGTCGGGGGCGCGTGCGGGGGCGCGCGTCCCGGTGGTTCGTGGTGGGGCCGCGCTCTCGGCGGGGAGCAGGAGTCCGGGGAGGGGGCGGTGTGGAGCCCGGGTGCGTGTGGTGTCGGTCCACGGAGCCGTGCGACGGGGGACGGTCCGGGTTCGAGGGACCGGTGGCACGCGGGTGGGCGTCACGTGTGTGTGGACAGGTGGTCCTCCAGCTGGGCGGCCCCGGTCAGGAGCGCGCGCCCTCGCGCGTCGAGGCGCCGGTGCCAGCCGTCCAGGGTCTCCTCCAGGGGTTGGAGGCCTCCGGCCGCGCGCACCTGGTCGATGAGGGGGCGATCCGTCCCAGCGGGTGGCCGCCGCGCCGGAGCTGGTGGACCAGTCGGGCGTCGCGTACGGCGGCGTCGTCGTAGACCCGGTAGCCGGTCCGGGGGTCGCGGCCGGGGCGGACCAGTCCGGCCCGCTCCCATTTGCGCAGGGTGGCCGGTCGGACGCCGAGGCGGTCCGCGAGCGGCCCGATGAAGGTGGCCCGGGACGCGTCGTCCGTGGGGGTGAGACCGGAAAGCACCGTGGTGGGGCGCTGCGGGGGCGCCGCACGGTGGGTCTCCAGGTCGCGCAGTGCGTTCCGGACGGCGGTCAGGGTGCCGCGGTCCTCGAGGAGTTGGGCGTGGCTCAGGTCGATCTGGTGCAGGGCCTCCTCGATCGCTCCGTTGTTGACCGCCCGCATGATGGCCGCGGCCCGCCGGTGGCCGTGGCCGGGGAGCAGGGCCAGGAACGCGCGCAGGGCCGAGGCGTGCGGTGGGGTGTAGGTCCGGTAGCCGTGGGGGAGCGTTCGGCGGGCGGGAGGATGCCCTCGGCCTCGTAGTTCCGGATCGCCTGGGTGGACAGGCCGTGCCGTCGGGCGAGGTCGATCGGCCTCAGACGCACACCGCTTTGAAGCTTTTCCGCCATGTTCGCGATGCTAGCTGATCAAAGTCTCCACCGAGGGTTCAGCGATACCGTCGAAGGTATGGCTACGAAGACGAAGGACACCGTCCACGTGTTCGGGGCGGCCTCGGTCATGGGACTGCTCTCCGAGCGGCCGCGCGTGCTCGCCTTGGGTGAGCCGACCCATGACGACGGCTCGCTGCTGTGGGCGCGCAACGACCTGTTCCGTGAACTCGTGGAGGAGGAGGGGTTCCGGACCGTCGCGGTGGAGAGCGACTGTCTTCGGGGGTTGCTCGTGGACGAGTACGTCACCTCGGGCCACGGAACGCTCGACGAGGTGATGGAACGGGGGTTCAGCCACGGTTTCGGCGCCTACACCGCCAACCGTGAACTGGTGCGGTGGCTGCGTGCCCACAACGAGGGGCGCCCCGTCGGGGAGCGTGTGCGGTTCGCCGGGTTCGACGGTCCGTTGGAGATCTCCGGCGCGGAGAGCCCTCGGCAGTCCCTGAGCGCCCTGTACGACTACCTCGCGGAACAGGTCGAGGCGGACCTGCTGCCCTGCTCGGCCGGGACCCTCGATCGGCTGCTCGGGGCGGACGGGCCGTGGGCCGACCCGGAGACGATGACGGACCCGGGGCGGTCGGTGGGGCGGACGTCGGAGGCGGGTGCGCTGCGGTTGGTCGCGGACGACCTCGTGGCGTTGTTGGACGCGCAGGCCCCGCACCTGGTGGCGGCGACCTCGCGCGCGGAACTGGAACGGGCCGAGCTGTACGGGCGCACGGCCGTGGGGTTGTTGCGCTACCACCACTGGCTGGCCGACACCTCGCCCGCACGCGTCAACCGACTGTTGGGGGTGCGGGACCAGATGATGGCGCACAATCTCCTGGCTCTGGCCGACCGGGGGCCGGTGCTGGTGCACGCGCACAACTCCCACCTGCAACGGGAGAGAAGCTCGATGCGGATGTGGCAGGGGTTGATGGAGTGGTGGAGCGCGGGCGCGCTGGTGGCGGGGCGGCTGGGGCGCGGGTACGCGTTCCTGCCCACCGCGCTGGGCACGCTGCGGCACCACGGGGTGGAGGATCCGTCCCGGGGAAGTGTGGAGGGCGAGTTGTACGCGCTGGGTGCGGAGCGGTGCGTGGTGGACGCCCCCGGGTTGGCGCGGGTGCTGGGCGAGGGTGGTGCCGAGCCCCGGGTGTCGCCGTGGTTCGGGTACGCCGCGTTGGATCCGGCGCACCTGGCGGGCGCCGACGGTCTGGTGTTCGTCCGCGAGGTCGTCCCCTCGGTGGGGGCGGGTGGCGGGGAGCACTCCGGAGCGTAGGGGCGTCACGGAGCCTGGGCAGGTGCGGGCCCGTGCCGGGACCGCGCGGCAGGGACCGGTGTGTGTCCGCTCAGGCGTGGGCGGCCATGTACTCGGTGAAGGTGGTGCGCCCCACGGCGTGTTCCGGGGCCAGGTGGGCTCCGGCGCGGTAGGCGGCGAAGGTCGCTCCGGGCAGGCGCAGCGGCAGCAGGCGGCGCTCGGTTCCGGTGGCGTCCAGGTAGGTACGGGCCAGGTCGTGGAAGGACTCCACCCGGGGTCCGCCCAGGTCGGGGACGCGTCCGGCCGGTTCCTCCTGGGCCAGGCGGGCCAGGCGCAGGGCGACTTCGGCGGGGTCGACGGGCTGGACGTCGACGTCGGGGTAGGGCATCACGGGCATGCGGGCGGCGTGGGCGCAGACCGCGGCGACGAGCTGGTGGAACTGGGTGGCCCGCAGGACGGTCACGCCCAGGCCGGAGGCGAGCAGGGCCTCCTCGACGGTGTGCTTGGTCCGGTAGTAGCCCAGGGGCACCTGGTCGCAGCCCACGATGGAGACGTAGACGAGGTGGGTGACGCCGTTGGCCCTGGCGGCGCGCAGGAGGTGGGTGGCGGCCGGGATGTCGCCGCCGGTGGGGGCGCTGGCGCAGTGCACCACGGTGTCGACGCCGTTCAGGGCGGCGTCGAGTCCGTCCCCGGTGCGCAGGTCGACGGCGTGGGCGTTCGGGTCCTGGGGGTCGGGGTGGCGGCTGAGGGTGTGGATGCGGTGGTCGGTCTCGCGCAGTCGTTCCACCAGGGGTGCGCCGAGGGTTCCGGTGGCGCCGGTGACCAGGATCGTGCTCATGTGCCCACCTCCGCGGCCGTTGGTGGTGTGACTGGGGTGCCGGAGGTCCAAGCTAACACCGCACGGGTCCGTTTTTGGGGAGGTTTGATGGGATTTCGTGGTGCTTTGCCGAGGCGTGGGGTGAGGGAACGTCCCTGTTCATCCTGGTACGCGAGTGACTCCTGGGGTGGGGCATCCGGTTAGAGTGCTGGGCAGCGTCGGCGCAGTGAGCGCCGCCACACAGGTGAAGGAGGGTCCATGCCGGGGGTCGTCGAGGAGCTGGTGGCCGCGATCGGGACCGAACAGGTGGTCACCGATCCCGCCGTGATGGAGGGCTACTCGCATGACGAGGCCGAGTGGGCACCCTACGGGGCACCGGCGGCGGTGGTCCGGCCCCGGGACACCGCCGACGTCGCGGCGGTGGTGCGCGTCTGCGCGCGAAGCGGGGTCGCGGTGGTCGGGCGCGGTGCCGGAACCGGGTTGTCGGGTGCGGCCAACTCCGGTCGGGGGTGGGTGGTGGTCTCCTTCGAGCGCATGAACCGGGTGCTGGAGGTGGACACCGTCCAGCAGACGGCCACGGTCCAGCCCGGTGTGGTCAACGACGACCTGCGGGCGCGGGTCGCCCAGGACGGACTGTGGTATCCGCCGGACCCGGCCTCGGCGCCGTGGTCGACGATCGGCGGGAACGTGGCCACCAACGCCGGCGGGCTCTGCTGCGTGAAGTACGGGGTCACCCGCGACTACGTGCTGGGCATGGAGGCCGTGGTCGGGACCGGTGAGGTGGTGCGGCTGGGCAGGACCACCGCCAAGGGGGTGACCGGGTACGACCTGGCCGGACTCATGGTGGGATCGGAGGGGACGCTGGGCCTGGTCACCGAGGTGACGCTGCGTCTGGTGCCGCTGCGCCGGGGCGTGGAGCACACGGTGGTGGGCTACTTCGACTCGCTGACCGACGCCGGGCGGGCGGTGGCGGCGGTGTCCGCCGCGGGGATCGTGCCCTCGGCGCTGGAGCTCATCGACCGGTTCTGCCTCCAGGCCGTGGACGAGTGGAAGAACATGGGGCTGTCCGCCGAGGGCGAGGTGCTGCTGCTGGCCCGCAGCGACCTGCCCGGGGCCTCCGGGCAGGAGGAGGCCGACCGCATCCTGGAGTGCTTCGAGCAGGAGAAGGCGGTCTACGCGGTGCGCTCCACCGACAAGGAGGAGGCCGAGGCGCTCTTCCAGGCGCGACGGCTGGCCTACCCGGCGCTGGAGCGGCTGGGGCCGTTGCTGACCGAGGACGTGTGCGTGCCCAAGGCCCGGGTGCCGCACATGCTGGAGGCGATCGAGGCTGCCGGGGAGCGGTTCGACACCAGGATCGGCAACATCGCGCACGCCGGCGACGGGAACCTGCATCCCCTGTTCATCGTCCCGGCCGGTGACGAGGAGGCCAAGCGGCGGGCCAAGCAGGCGTTCGAGGTGATCGTGGACGAGGCCCTCGCTGTGGGCGGGACCGTCACCGGCGAGCACGGGGTGGGTCTGCTGAAGATGCGCGGCGCCGCGGACGAGCTGGGCCCGCACGTGCTGGCGATGCACCGGGCGGTCAAGGGGGCGCTGGACCCCGAGGGGATCTTCAACCCGGGCAAGGTCTTCGCCCTGGAGGAGGCCTGAGGCACGGGGAGGATCCCGGGCCGTCCGGGCGGTCCCGGGCGGCCCGCACCCGTGTGGGAACGGGGTCGCGGTTCACACGGTGCGGGCGTAGTCGTCCAGGAGGGCGGCGGCGGTGAGCATGGCCCGTGACCGCTGGGTGAGTTCGTCCGCCCGCTGGTCCAGGGCGGTGTGCAGGGCCCGGCTGTGTCCGCTGCGGCGGAGTTCGCGGATGACCGGTGGGATGTCCGTGAGCGGGTAGCGGACCTGGCGCAGCAGGTGCACCATCCGGGCCTCGCGGACGTCGGCGGGGAGTACAGGCGGTACCCGGTGGGGTGTTCGCGCCGGGGGAGAGCAGCCCGGCGTCCTCCCACACGCGCAGGGTGGAGGTGCGTACGCCCAGGTGGGCGGCGAGTTCACCGATACGCACGTCGCCGTCGGGAGCGGCGGGCGCGTCGGGGGCGTGTTCGGCGACCGCCGCCAGGGCCCGGCCGGTGGCGTGCAGGGCCGTGCGTTGTTCGTGCAGGGTGTGGTGGGCGGCGTCGATCAGCGCCAGCGCCGTGGGGAGGTCGTGTTCGTGCACGGCGGCCATGACGGCGCGTGCGGTGGCGCCGCCGAACCCCGCGCTCAGGGCGCGGAAGGTGAGCAGGGCCCGGCGGTGCAGGTCGGTGAGGATCCGGTAGCCGGAGGCGGTGCGGCCGGTCGGGGGAGGACGCCCTCGTCGGCGTGGTTGCGCACCTGCTGCGTGGAGATTCCGGCGGCCCGCGCCAGGTCGATGGGGCGGAGGCGGTTGGTGGGCGCGTCCAAGGTGGGTTCCTCCCGGCTGTGGGTGATCAGGATAGGGCGCGGCCCCCGGTGCGGCGGGGGAGGCGGGCGGGCGCGTGTGTGCCTGGTGGGTCGGTGGCCTAGGCGGGGTGCGGGGGACCCTGGCGCAGGCCCGCCTCGTGGGCGAGCAGTCCGGCCTGGGTGCGGTTCTCGCAGCCCAGCTTCTCCAACAGGCGGGACACGTGTCCCTTCACGGTGGCCTCGGACAGGAAGAGGCGCCTGGCGATCCGGCCGTTGGTCAGGCCTTCGGCCAGGGCGGTCAGGACCTCCGTCTCGCGATCGGTCAGGGAGGCCACCAGCGTGGCGCGGTCCAGACGGGTGGTTCGTGCGGCGTGGGCGGTGCTGAGCAGACGGCGGGTGGCCTCGGGGGACATGACGGTGTGGCCCTGGGCGGCCACCCGGACCAGGGAGGCCAGGTCCTCGGGCGGAGTGGACTTGAGCAGGAAACCCCTGGCTCCCGCGTTCAAGGCACGCAGCACGTACTCGTCCGCGTCGAAGGTGGTCAGCGCGACCACGATCGGGGGCGAGGGCAGGGCGGTGATCTCCTGGGTGGCGCCGATGCCGTCGAGGACGGGCATGCGCAGGTCCATCAGGACGAGGTCGGGGCCGTGCTGGTGGACGGCGTCGACGGCGGCGCGGCCGTCATGAGCCTGTGCGACGACGGTGATGCGGGGGTCCACGCCCAGGATGGTGCCCAGGTGGGCGCGGACGATCGGGTCGTCGTCCACGATCAGCACGCGGACGGGTGGGCTGGGCGGGCTGTTCAACGGTGCTGGCCTTCGTCGGTCGGAGGGTGGTCGTGCGCGGGGGTCTGCGGGCGAGGGGGACGTGGGAGGGAGTTCGGCGCGCACCTCGAACCCTCCCTGGGACGTGGGTGCGGCGTCGAGGAGCCCGCCGAGGAGTTCCACCCGGCGGCGCAGCCCGGGCAGGCCCCGGGCCGATCCCGAGGAGACCAGAGCCGCGTCGGGGACACTGGTGGGCGCGGTGTTGGTGACGCGGACCAGCACCGTGGTGGGGCCGTGGTCGAGGTCGATTCGTACCCGGGAGCCGGGGGCGTGTTTGCGCACGTTGGTCAGGGCCTCCCGGACGACTCGGTGCAGGGTCGCGGCGACCAGCGGCGAGGCCTGACCAGGGTCGCCGCGGGTGTCGAGGTCCACGGGGGTCCCGGCGCCGCGCGCGTCCTCCACGAGTTGGTGGGGGTCGGGGGTGGTGAGGTCGTGGGCGGGCAGGTCGTGTCCGGTGGAGAGCACACCGGTGAGGTCACGGAGTTCGTCCAGGGCGCGGTGGCCCGTGGCCCGCAGTTCCTCGGCGGCGGTGCGCACGGCGTCGTCGGGCGCGGTCACGCGCAGGGCTCCGGCCTGGAGCACGATGAGGCTGACCCGGTGGGTGACGAGGTCGTGCATTTCGGTGGCCAGGCGCGCGCGTTCGTCCGCGCGGGCCTGACGGGCGAGCAGGTGCTGTTCGTTCTCCGCGCGCCGGGCCCGTTCACGCAGGGCCTCGACCAGGCGGCGGTGGGTGGACAGGTAGAGCGCGACGGCCGCGGCCAGGTCCACGAAGAGCACGGTGCGTACGCCGGTGCCGCTGATGGTGGTGGGGTCGGCGGCCAGCAGACAGACCAGGACCAGGGCGGCGAAGGGAAACCAGAACCGGCGGTCGGGTGGGGTGCGCAGGGCCGCCGCGTAGGCGGCGAAGGGCGCGGTGGGTGGGACCCAGGCCAGGGCGAGGACGGTGTCGGGGCCGAAGAGGGGGCCGGTGGACAGGCTCACCGCGCCGGCGGCGAGCCCTGCTGCGGTGGCGGACCACAGTACGGCCATGGGGTGCGTGCGCCGCCACAGCAGGGTGGCCGAGAGCAGGAGGCAGGCGGTCAGGACCACTGCCGCCGGGACGGGGAGTCGGGTGGGACCGTGCGGGCCAGGGCGGCCCCCATGGCGGCGCTGATCCCGACGGCCGCCACATCCGGCAGGGTGTGCCGGTCGGGGGTGGGCAGGCCGAGTCGCATGGGGTCAGCCTAGGACGGGAGCCGTGGTGAGGGTGCTCTGCGGCTGGTTGTCACGACGAAGGTCGGGGGTCGGGTGCGTCCTTCGACGGGGCTTCGGCCAGGGGGTCTCCTGAGGGGAGCTGACCGCCGACGTCACACTCGATTGAAGAGGTCCAGAACGGGGGCGCCACCACCGTCCTCACCCTGGAGGACACCCGTACCTCGAGGACGGGGCGGTGGCCGTGCCGGTGACAGCGGCCCGGCGGTCCAGTGAGCGGGTGGTCGTCAGGTGGTCGCGTTCGGGCCGGGCCAGCCGTCCCGTGCGGGTGACCGGGTCGGAGCCCGACCACACTCGGCTCGGGCGGCGGTAGGCGCCGACGGCTGGAGCGGATGCGCGGCTGACCCGGCCTTCCCGGAGGCCGCGCACCCGACCCGCCTCACCCGCCGACGAGGGCCCTGAGCACCACGTACAGCAGCGACGGTCCGAGCAGGCAGCCCAGGCCCGTGTAGAAGGTGGCGGTCATGGCGCCGTAGGGCACCAGGCGCTTGTCAGTGGCCGCCAGCCCGCCCGCCACACCGGAGGTGGTGCCCATCGAGCCTCCGTAGGCCATCGCGGACTTGGGGTTGTTCAGTCCGATCAGCGGGGCGATCAGCGGCGTCCCCACCATCACCACCACGGACTTGACGAGCCCGGCGGCCACGGACAGCGCGATCACCTCCGAGCTCGCGCCCACCGCGGTCCCGGTCACCGGACCGACGATGTAGGTGGCCGCGCCGGCGCCGATGGTCGCCATCGACGCGGCGTCCGTGTAGCCGAAGGCGGCCGCGATCGCCGCCCCGACGGCGAACGAGACCAGCACGCCCAGCACGATCGACAGCACGCCGACCATTCCGGCGCGTCTGATCTCCCGCAGGTCCACGCCGTAGGCGGTGGAGACGATCGCGAAGTCCCTCAGCATCGCGCCGCCCATGAGGCCCAGTCCGGAGAAGACCGCGATGTCAGCCAGTCCGTGCTCGCCGCCGGTTGCCCATCCACCCCAGTACGCCAGAGCCAGGCCGAGGACGATGGCGATGGCCGAGCCGTGCAGCCAGCCGCGGGTGAGCTTCTTGGACAGCCACCCGGAGACCGCCATCAGCCCGCCGACCACCACGAAGGCCACGAGCAGGTCATTGCTCTCGAAGACGCCGATGATCTGGTCCATCTCAGACCTCCCGTCCTTCCTCGACCAGCGGCGGCAGCGGTTCCGCTGGTTCGCCGATCCGCGACAGGAGGGGACCAGGACGGCCCCCGCGACGATCGCTCCCAGGCCCGCGGTGATCGCCATCGGACCACCCGCTATCGCCTTGACCACGTTCTGGGTGGAGGCCATGGCGATGACGACCGGGATGTACATCGCGCTCCAGAAGAGCACGCCCTGCTCGGTGGCCTCGGGGAGTTTCCCGTTCCTGCGCAGCCGGTCGGAGACGAGCACCAGCATGATCATGGCGAAGCCGACGCCGCCGACATTGGCGTCGACGCCGACCGCGGCACCGAGGAGTTCGCCCACGAGCGCACCCGTGAGCAGGCACACCGCCAGGGCCGCGACTCCGTAGAGGACCATCGATTCTCTCCTTGCTTCGGGGGTGGGTCGGCGGGAGCGCCGGGGGTGACCGGAGCTGCCGGGTGTCAGGCGACCGTGCCGGTGAACAGGTCCGCGTAGCGCTCGCGCAGTTCGGCCTTCTGCACCTTCCCCATGACGTTGCGGGGCAGTGCCGCGACGACGCGCACCGCGCGCGGCCGCTTGAACCGGGCGAGGTCTGCGGCGATGGACTCCAGCAGCTCCCCGGCCTGGAGCTCCTCCCCGGCCGGGGAACGACGACGGCCGCCACAGCCTCCCCCAGGTCCGGGTGGGGGACGCCGATCACGGCGGACTCCAACACCCCCGGGTGCGCGTCGATGAGCTCCTCGAGCTCCTTGGGGTAGATGTTGTAGCCGCCGGAGATCACGAGGTCCTTGTCCCGGCCGACGATGCACAGGTGGCCGTCCTCGTCGACGCGGCCCAGGTCGCCGGTGACGAAGAAGCCGTCCGTGCGGAACTCGGCGGCGGTCCTCTCCGGCATCCGCCAGTAACCGGAGAAGACGTTGGGGCCGCGGACCTCGATGATGCCGACCTCTCCGTCGGGGAGCTCCCGTCCCGTCTCCCGGTCCGCCACCCGGATCTCGACGCCGGGGAGTGGCCGTCCGACCGTGCCGGGCTTGCGCGGCCCCTCATAGGGGTTGGTGGTGTTCATCCCGGTCTCGGTCATCCCGTAGCGCTCGAGGATGGCGTGGCCGGTGCGGGCCCGGAAGTCCTCGGCGTCGCTCGCGAGCAGCGGGGCCGAGCCGGAGACGAACAGCCGCATCGGGGCGCAGGACTCGGGGGTGAGCCGGTCGCTCTTCAGCAGGCGGGTGTAGAAGGTGGGGACGCCCATGAGCACGGTGGCGCGCGGCAGCAGGTCGATGACCGCGTCGGTGTCGAACCCGGACAGGTAGTGCATGGACGCGCCCGCCGCCAGCGTCATGTTGACCGCGACGAAGAGCCCGTGAACGTGGAAGATCGGCAGGGCGTGGATCAGCCGGTCCTCGGAGGTGTACCGCCAGGCCTGGAGCAGCGTCTCGCAGTTGGAGGCGAGGTTGCCGTGGGTGAGCACGGCCCCCTTGGACCGTCCGGTGGTGCCGGAGGTGTACAGGATGGCCGCCGGGTCCTCGGCCGAGGCGTCGTGGTCCCCGTCGTGGTGGCCGCCCCCTCCAGGAGGGTGCCGTCGCCGGAGGTGCCCAGGGTCTCGACGACGAGCCCTTCGGCTTCGCGACCGGCGTGCTCGGCTCGGCGGCCGGGGAGCAGACGAGCACACGGGGCCGGGCGTCGCCGAGGAAGTACGTCATCTCCGCGTCGGTGTAGGCGGTGTTGAGCGGGAGGAAGACCCCGCCGACGCGCAGGGTCGCCAGGTACAGCGCGACGGCCTCGGGGGACTTCTCCACCTGCATCGCGACCCGGTCGCCGGGGGTGACGCCGTCGGCGAGGAGGCGGGCGGCGATCCGCCGCACGGTCTCCTCGGTCTCCCCGTAGGTGATGTTCCCGCCGCCGGGCAGCGCGAACAGGGTCCGGTCCGGCCGCCGCCGCGCCTGCTCGGCGAAGGATCGGTGAATGGCCGTGAATGGCGCCATCGGTGGTGTTCCTCTTTCTCGTTCGGTGCGGTGGAGGTGGAGGTGTCTCACGTGTCGGAGCCCGGGGCGTCCGGCAGTGCGTCCCGCAGCGGGCCGTCGAGCGCCACGGTGCGGCGGCGGACGAAGTCCTCGTGGCGGCGTTCGAGCTTCTCCGGCTCGTAGCGGTAGTTGACCATCGCGCCGTAGGACTGCCGCCAGGCCTGAGCCGAGGTGTTCGCCGGCCAGTTGAGCCTCCACGCGGCGGCTCCGTTGCCCAGGTGGAAGCGGGCGACCGAGTCGAGGGGCCGCCCGTCGCCGCGCTTCTCGGTCGCGATGTACCGGGCCAGGACGGGCAGGAGGCGAGAACGGATCCGCGCGGTGTCCGCGGGGCCGAGGTCGGCCGGTCCGTCCGCGGCTCCCAGGTCCCGGGCGAGCCCCCGCAGGTCGGCCTCGCTTCCGGCCCGCTCCTCGAGCCAACGCCGGAACCCCGGGATCGGTGACAGGGTGACGAAGTGCGCCAGGTGCGGCAACCGGTCGCGCACCTGCTCGATGACCTGCTTGATGAGGAGGCTGCCGAAGGAGATCCCGGTCAGGCCGTCCAGCGCGTTGTTGATCGAGTAGAGCGCCGCTGTGTCGGCCTCCCCGGGGTCCAAGGCGGGGCCGGGCTCCAGCAGGGGGTGATGTCGCCCGGCGTCCCACGCACCAGGGCGACCTCCACGAAGATCAGCGGCACGTCGCCGGTGGCCGGGTGGAAGAAGGCGTGGACGCGGCGGTCCGCGGGCTCCAGTCGGCGGCGGAGATCGGCGCGGTCCGCCATCGGGTGGACCCTCTCGTAACGCAGCAGGTGGTCGTGCAACCGCCGGGGCGAGTCCGGGGTGACCTCCGCCAGGCGGAGGAAACCGCGGTTGAACCAGGAGGCGAGCAGGTGGTGGAGGTCGTGGTCCAGGGGCCGCAGCTCCGGACGGCGGCGCATCAGTCGGCGCAGGTCCGCGCGCATCCCGACCAGGGCGAGCGTGGCGTCGGGCGCGTGGTTCATCCGGCGGAGCAGTCGCTGGCGCGCCGGCTCGACCGCGTCGAAGAGCCCGACCAGTTCCTCCTCGCCCCCGGACCCGCTGTTCCTGGCCTCGTCCCAGCGGTGGAAGGCGGTGCGGACCCGGTCGGGGTCGACGCCGTGGTCCTTGATGACGTGGGTGAAGAAGGCCGTCCTGCCGGAGTCGTCGAGCTCGCCGTAGGCGGCCAGGGCCCGCGCCGCGACCGCGCGGACGGAGGCCTCGCCCACGTCGCCCATGAGGACCTCGCAGGCGGTGATCAGGCGGTCCAGGGCAGGCGTCCCCGACGTGCCGGCCGTCTGGGGGCCACCGCCGTGCCCCTCTTTCGCCGGTCGGACCGGACCGGTCTCGCACGCTTCGTCGGGCCGCATCTCCGCTCCTTCAGTAACATACATCACGGGGGTGATATATATAACAGGGAACGTAGGGCAGGGAACAGGGGAGCGCAACCCCCGCGGCCGGTCGGCTAATCTGGGCACGGAGGTGTCGATGGCTCGGGTTCCGGAATCCCACCGCGTACGGGACGCGCTGGAGAACGCCGTCGTCGAGGGCCGGTACCGGCCGGGTGAGCGCCTGGACCCGGCGCGGCTCGAGCGCGAGTTCGGGTGCTCGCGCACACCGATCCGGGAGGCGCTCCAGGCTCTGGAGCGCTCCGGGCTGGTGCAGATCCGCCCCAAACAGGGCACGTACGTCACCGAGCTCGGCGTCTCCGAACTGGCCGAGCGCTTCGAGGTCATGGCCGAACTCGAGGGGATGGCGGCACGCCTCTGCGCACGCCGCATCGAACGGGAGTCGATGGACCGGCTCGAGCACACCCTGCGCGCGTGCGAGCGGCACGCGACGGCGGGGGACGCCGACGGGTACTACTACGCCAACGCCGATTTCCACGGCGTCGTCTACGAGGCGTGCGGCAACGAATACCTGCGACAGCAGGCCCAGGCGCTCAAACGGGTCCTACAGCCGTACCGGCGGCTCCAGCTTCGGGTACCGGACCGTATGCGGCGCTCCCTGGCCGAGCACCGCGCGATCGCCGACGCCATCGTGGCCGGGGACGCCGAGGCCGCGGAGAACGCCGCCCGCGACCACGTGCTCGTGCAGGTCAAGGAGTTCAGCCAGCTCGTACGGACCTGGCGGCACCTCACCGATTCGGCGCGCGGAGTCGGGTGAGGACCGGGCGGACGACCGCCCCGAACTGGAGGGCTCGACCCCGGCTGCTGGGTCGGGGCGGGTGGTCGATGGCGGCGAGTACGGTCATTCCACACGAGCCTGCCCGCCTGAACGGGTTCGACGTTCCGGGGAGGCCGTGAGGGCGTGCGGTGTCGGAGGTGACGGGGGAGCTGTGACAGATTCGGGGTATGGACGACGAACTCACCCCGGTGCTGGAGGCGGTGGGGCCGCGGCTGCGGTCCCTGCGTAGGGAACGGGGCACCACGTTGGCGGGGTTGTCGGAGCAGACCGGGATCTCGGTGAGCACCCTGTCCCGGCTGGAGTCGGGACAGCGGCGTCCCACCCTGGAACTCCTGCTACCGCTGTCCCGCGTGTACGAGGTGCCCCTGGACCGGCTGGTGGGACAGCCCCCGGTGCGGGACCCCCGGGTCCAGCGCGGGGCTTTCGTCCGCCACGGTGTCACCTACGTCCCCCTCAACCGCAGGCCGGGCGGTCTCCAGGCGTACCGGATCACCAACCCGACGCCGAACGCCCCGCTCACCGTTCCGGCGGACCAGATCGAACAGCGCACCCACGAGGGGCACGACTGGCTCTACGTCCTGGAGGGGCGGTTGCGGCTGGTCCTGGGCCATCACGACATGGTGTTGGAGGCCGGTGAGGTCGCGGAGTTCGACACCCGGATCCCGCACGCGCTGGCCAACCCCGGGCCGGGCCCCGTCGAGTACCTGGGCCTGTTCGGACCGCAGGGAGAACGGGCGCACGTGCGGGTGCGCCCCAGGGAGGACTCGGAAAAAGGGGGAACCGGGCGAGGAGTGAACGGCGTCTCAGTGGGTGCAGAGCCGCACTGAGAGGAAGATTCACCCATGTCTGGTGGCACCCTGGCGATCATGATGATCGCCGTCGTCATCGTCATCGCGATCGTGGTGATGTCCTCGGCCGCCGAACGACAGCGGGCTGAGTACCTGGAGACCTGGGCCCGGGAACGGGGCTGGAGCTACGAGAGGGAACGTCCCGAGCTGACCTACCGGTTCCACGGCACCCCTTCCGGTCGGGGCGTTCCAACGCCAAGGCCCGACACGTGCTGACGGCCGACCACCGGGGGCACAGGGTCCTGGCCTTCGAGTACTCGTACACCACGACCAGCCACAACGGTCAGAACACGACCACGACCACGCACTGCTTCAACGTCGTGGCGGTGGGCACCCCGCGTACGTCGGTCCTGGAGGTCAGGAACGAGCACCTCGGACACACCCTGCTCGGCCTGTTGGGCGTGCACGACCTCCAGGTGGGAGAGCCGACCTTCGACGGGACCTTCCGGATCACCGCGCAGGACGACGCGTTCGCCCTGGCGGTGCTGGGACCGGAGCTGCGGGCCTGGCTGTTGGCGGGCGCCGAGGAGCGGGTCCCGTTCCGGTTCACCGGTGACCATCTCATGACCTGGGGTTCGGGCAGGATCGAACCCGACGCCGTGGTGACGGACGCCGACACCCTGATCGACCTGTTGGAGAAGGTCCCCGCCCAGGCGTGGGAGGGAACCCCGAGCTGAGTCAGGGCCGCAGGTGGGGCGGGAAACCAGTCCACCGCAGCTCGTCGGGCAGGTGGGTGAGCTCGTTGAGGGTGACCACCGAGGCCGGGCCGTGCGGGGCGTACCGGATGACGGTCAGCCCGGCGTTGGCCGCGCCCACGCTCACCCACCGCCAGGGCGGCGCGTCGAGCGCCGCCGTCACCAGCCAACCGACGAGGTAGGCATGGGTGATGACCACCTCCCGGAGTTCCGTCCGACCCTCGACGGGGCCGGTCAGGAGCTCCAGCGCCCTGCGGCCCAGGTCGGGGGAGCGTTCGTCGGGTGGGACGCGGTGCAGGAAGTCGAGGACACCGTCGGCGTGGGTCGCGGGTAGTTCGTGGCGTTCGGGCAGGTAGGGGGCGTAGTCCCCGGCTTCGGGGAGTTCCACCGGGGTCACGTCCTCCAGGTGGGAGGCCACCAGGTGTGCGGTCTGGGCGGCGCGGGGCAGGGGCCGTGCCGGAGCGTGTGGGGCGCGAACTCGCTCAGACGGGCTCCGAGCAGGTCGGCCTGGCGGCGTCCGGTGTCGGTGAGATCCCCGGTGTCGGGGTCGGCCTGGGCGTGGCGGGCCAGATACAGGCGTCGGGTCGCGGCCATGGGGGACCCCTTCCGGGTGGGTGCTACTGGGCACTTCGCGGCTGTGAGTCATCGCCTCCACCAGTTCACTCTGAGCCAAGAAGAGTTCACCACAGGCCATGGACTCTCAGACACAGTTCTTGCCAAACTTGACGAGCGAGCACATTCTCCATTCCCCCTGTATCCCATCGGAATCCGCCCTTGCGCTCCTGGCCAAAGGGCCTGAGTAGCATTCGAAGATCGTTTCGCATGTTCGGCGAGATGCCATGGGAGGAAGACTCGCGCCCCCATTCCTATCACTAGCGATTTGTCCGACAACCTTCACGGATCACGGGAATTGATGCGGTGATTTTCCGAACCAGATAGTGGGAGCCCCCTTCACCCGGGCTGGGTACCGGAGGTCGGAGGCCGGTCTCAACAGCGAGCCCCCGGCGCTCCACGGCGCCGGGAAGACGGGGACCAACGTATGGCGGTGGGTTCGGTCAGCTCCGCCCCGTGACGTAAAGGGGTTCCGTGTCGATCACCGGCCGTTCGGTGTGGCCCAGCCCCTCACGGGCGGCTCAAGGAGCCCGCGCCCCGCTGATCGGCGCACCGCAAGCCAGAGCAGCCCATCGCGCCGTAGGAAGCTGTCGAAGTGACCCACGAATCCCCCAATACATCTCTTCCTCCTTCGCGGAGACCCGCCAGGTTCGGCCTCGCCGCCCTGCACGCCACCACGCTGTTGGTGAGCCTGCTGGCGGTGGTGTGGGCACTCGGCGTGTTCTCGCTCATCGCGGCCCTGGTCGGGGCAGTCGCCGTGCTCACCCTGATCGCCTTGCGGCTGCCCCGCCGCGACGGCACCCCCTCGTCCGAGCACCCGGGCTCCTGCTGGTCATCGGAGAGATCGTGCTGTTCGGCGCTTCGGCCGTCGCGGCCTGGGCGATCTGGCCGACACCCGTCGCGTTCGGTGTCGTCGGGCTCGTCACGGCCGACACCGTCTTCCGGCTGAGGGCCTGGATCAGGCTGGTGGACGGTGACCGAGGACGCCTGGGAAGAATCGGCGCCCGCACCGCGACGGCGGCGACCGCGATGGCGGTCCTCGCCGGAGCCCTGTCTCCCGGGTACTGGTCCCCGGCCGCCGGTGCGGCACTGTGCGCACGACCCACGGTGCAGCAGGGAGCCGACGACGTGTGGCCCGACGCGCGTCCGTTGACCCAACGCGACTCCAGGCGAGAGGACTCGGCGATGTTGGACGCCGCCGAGGAGTTCGAGGGCAACGCGGGCTTCGGTACGGCCGCCTGGTGGGTTCCGCTCTGGGGCGGGGTCGCCACGGGCAACTCCACCTCGGTGGCCATGGTGGACGTGGACGGGATCGGCGTCTACGACGCGGACGACGGCCGGGTGCGCTGGACGCTCGAGAGCGGGATCGACGGGGCGTTCGGTCGGAGGGGCGACGACGGCCAGAGAAGCATCCACGGCGACCGCGTACACGCCCTCGGCGAGACGCTGCTCGTCCACCTCAGCCCCGACAGGGGCCGGGGCGCACTTCCGAAGGACGCCCTGCTCGCCTTCGACATGGAGACCGGAGAACGGCTCTGGTGCGCGGTGGGCTTCACGAGTCTCCAGGTGGATCCGGACACCCATGACCGCATCGCGGTCTTCGACGGTTCCTGGAACCTGCTGAACCCGGACGACGGCCGCACCGTGGCAACTCTCGACATCGACCAGACCTCTCTGGCCCATGTGGCTCCGGAGGAAAGCAGGATGGGGCTGTTCTCCGCTGCCTACTGGCCCACCGAGCAGGCCGTGCTGGGAGGTGGTCGGATCGTGCTGACCAGAGGGCCCGCGATCGCCGTCTACGACTCCGCGGACGGAAGCCCGATCCACGACGCGACGCTCCCGGCTCCTGCTCCCAGCACGCGCGCACTGGACGAGGAGGACGGGCACGCGGTGTACAACGTCATCCTTGACGAAGCGGCGACCGTGGTGGAGGTCGACAGCCACGACTCCCGCTCCAGCCGCAACTACCAGGGCACGGAGCTGATCGCCTTCGACCCCTCCGGGGAGGAACTGTGGCACCGTACGGCCCCCGAACCCGGTGCCGACTGGTCGCTCGCGCTGGGCGACTACGGCCTCTCCGGGGTGGTCCAGGTGGTCGACGGGGTCTTCGCCAAGAGTGACAGAGCCTTCCACATCAGTGACGGGTCCGACGCCTGGGAACCGGAGTACCGCATCGGACTGCCTTCCGGCAGCAGGCACGTCGTGCGGGACGGGTTCCTCTACGGCCACGCCTACAAGGGCGGACGTGTGGTCGCGGTGGACGCCCGGAACGGGGACATCGCCGCGGGCCCTCTGAAGGCCGATGAAATCGAGCAGGGCGCGGACGTCTTCCTGAGCCACACCGGTCTGCCCTCCGGGAACCTCTTCACCCAGTCCGTCGCGAACCGGCCTGCGGAGACAGTGATGTTCGGGCTGCCGTCCCCGGCGGACTGAAACGCTGATCATCCAGTCGAGCACGGCATGTTCCGCACCACTGTGCCCGCACGAACGCTGAACGGGAGCCTGGGCCACCTGATGATGACGTCGACATCGTCGCGCCCATGAGCACACGGATCACCGTCGGGCGGCTCCGGGGAGCGGGGGAGTCCCGGGGATCGATCCCTCGGCGGTACGTGAGCGGAGGGGGCTGGGCGGGTAGGGCCGCACGTGTCGGCGGATCCGTTCGGATCCGCGCACCCGAGGAGCACACAGGGGGACACGATGGCTGACCCACTCACCGGACGCCGGGTGGCGATTCTGGCCGCGGACGGTGTCGAGCAGGTGGAGCTGGTCCAACCACGCCAGGCGCTGGTCGAGGCCGGAGCCCAGGTGGATCTGGTCTCGTTGCGTGAGGGAGAGATCCAGGCCATGAACGGGGACATCGAACCGGCAGACCGGTTCGCGGTGGACCGGGTGGTGTCGGAGGTCGGTGTCGACGACTACGACGCGCTCATGGTTCCGGGGGCACGATCAACCCGGACAACCTGAGGTCGGACGCGGACGCGGTGCGGATCGTGCGCGACTTCGTGGCCCGGGGCAAGCCCGTCGCGGCCATCTGCCACGGGCCCTGGGTGCTGGTGGAGGCCGACGTGGTGCGCGGGCGCACCGTCACCTCCTTCCCCAGCATCCGCACCGACATCCGCAACGCCGGGGGGACCGTGGTGGAGGAGGAGGTGGTCACCGACCACGGCGTGACCACCAGCCGCGACCCGGACGACCTGCCCGCGTTCTGCGCGCGGATCGTCCGGGAGTTCGCGGCCTGACCCTCCCCGCAGGGAACGGAGCGTCCCGTACACGGCCGAGGGGCCGTGGACCGCGTGTGCGGTTCGCGGCCCCTCGGGCTGAGGCTGGTGGTCACTCGGACCCGGGGTCGTCGGGGTGGCGGCGCAGGTGGATGACGGCCGCGACGAGGCCGCCCCAGAGCACGGTGATGGAGATGACCATCATGACGATGGCGCTGGTGGACATCAGCGGTCCTCTTCCTTTTCCTTGTCGAAGGCCGGGACGGCGGTGCCGGAGGGCGCGATGTCGTTGGGCGCCTCCAGCTGGGCCGGGGTGCCGTCCTCGTCCGAGACGCGTTCGGCGTCGTGGCGGGCGATGGCGTCGGCACGCTTCCACGGGAAGCAGGACATCACGACGCCGAAGACGATGGCGCCGATGGCCACACCCCAGCCCGCGGCGAGCAGGTACCCGGTCGGGTAGCCGCCGTAGTTGGTGGCCAGCTCGGTGCGCAGGCTGTCCCACATCATGATGCCGAGCAGGACCGGCGTGACGCCACCCAGCGTCACGCGCCACCACAGGCCCAGGTGGATGCTGGAGACGGCGTTGACGTGCGACTGGAACAGGGGCAGCTTGCGCACGCCCCAGCCGACGAAGATGACCAGGACCAGACCGGCCAGCGCGATGCCGTACTGGTTGATGAAGTGGTCGAAGACGTCCAGGAAGTGCAGGCCCTCCGGGGTCGGGAAGAGCAGGATCGAGGCGAGCGCGGTGGCGCCGCCGACCAGCAGCACGGTCTGGGTGCGGCCCAGGCCGGTGCGGTCCTGCACGGCCGAGACGATCACCTGGACGATGCTGATCAGCGAGGTGAGTCCGGCGATGACCAGGCACCCGAAGAACAGGACGCCGAAGAGCGAACCGCCGAAGGGCAGGCTGGAGATGATCTGCGGGAAGGCGATGAAGGCCAGTCCGATACCGGAGGTGGCGACCTCGTCGACGGCGGTTCCGGCGGCGGTGGCCATGAAGCCGAGGGCGGCGAACACGCCGATGCCGGCCAGGAGCTCGAAGGAGCTGTTGGCGAAGCCCGCCACCATGGCCGAGCCGGTCAGATCCGACTTGCGCCGCAGGTAGGAGGCGTAGGTGACCATGATGCCGAAGCCGATGGACAGCGAGAAGAACACGTGTCCGTAGGCGGCGATCCACACCTTGCCGGTCAGCATCGCCTCCCAGTCGGGTGTGAAGAAGGCGTTGAGGCCGACGACGGCGCCGTCGAGGGTGAGCGCCTGGATGACCAGGAGGCCGAACAGGACCACCAGTAGCGGGATGGTGATCTTGTTGAGGATCTCGATGCCGCGCCGGATCCCGATGATCAGGACCGCGAGGGTCACGAACCAGACCGCGACCAGTGGCCAGGCCACCCCGGAGACGAAGCCGGAGACGACGCCCGGTTCGGGGCTCATCTGGAGGAAGTCATTGAAGAAGAACCCGTCGGGGTCGTCACCCCAGGCCTGGTTGACGGAGAACCAGGTGAAGCGGATGGCCCAGGCGATGATCACGGCGTAGTAGACCGCGACCACGAAGCAGATCGCCACCTGCCACCACCCGATGGCCTCGGCCGGGCGGAAGATGCGCCGGTAGGACAGCGGAGCCGAGGAACGGTACCTGTGCCCGATGCCGTACTCGAGGATGAGCAGCGGGATGCCCGCCGTCAGCATCGCGATCAGGTAGGGCAGCAGGAACGCACCGCCCCCGTTCTCGTAGGCGACGTAGGGGAATCGCCAGATGTTGCCGAGTCCGATGGCCGATCCGATCGCGGCCATCAGGAATCCCGCGCGCGTCCCCCACTGCTCGCGAGGCTGTTGCCCCATGTTCAGGTCTCCTAAATCATCCCGTAGTTCGCGACCCGCACCGTAGCAGGATTTGTGCCCTTGAGCATCGTTGGGGCAGGTCCGGGCGCTGGATGTCGTCGTTCGGTCGGCTTTTCGTGCGGAATCGTCCAGCTTTCACCCTGGAGGCCTGAGCAAGCCCCGCTTACCCTTCACGTTCAGCGCCCCTCAGCCGGAGGGCGGGGCGCCGGGTCAGGCACCGCGGTGTCGGGGCGCGCACGCAGCCGTGCGTTGGGCAGGTCGGGAGCGGGCAGCGCGGCGCCGCCGTCGGCGCGCACCGGGTCGAACCGGAAGCCCTCGCCCCGGTCGTGGCCTTCGCGCTGCTCCTCCCAGTCCGCGCGGGCGCGCACGATCTCGTCGTGGTCGCGACCGACGAAGTTCCACCACATCACCAGGTCCTCGGCGAAGGGTTCGCCGCCGATGACGAGCAGGTGGGTGCGTTCGGTGGCGTGGAACTCGATGTGGTCGCGTCCGGTGCCGAGGTAGAGGAGGGAGCCGGGGACGACCCGGTGACCGTGGGCCCGCACGGGGGCGTCCAGGGGAGCAGCCCGTGTTCGAAACCGGGTCGGACGGGCAGGGTGACGGTGCTTCCCGCCTCGACGACGACCTCGGCTCCGACCAGCGGAGTGTGGGTGCGCGCGGGTGAGCGGTGGCCTCCGAGCTCGCCCATGATCACGGTGACCCGGGCCCCGGGCAGGGAGAACCCGGGCAGGTCGTCGTGGTGCTCGAAGCGGGCGGGTCCCCGCCGGTCGTGGCCGGGCAGGGCCACCCACAGCTGTGCCCCCTGGAGGAGGTCGGGGGCGTGCTCGGGGGTGCGTTCGGAGTGGGCGATGCCGTTTCCGGCGGTCATGAGGTTGAGCTGGCCGGGGCGGACCACCTGGTCGGAGCCGAGGCCGTCCAGGTGGTGGACGGTGCCCTGGACCAGCCAGCTCACGGTCTGCAACCCGATGTGGGGGTGGGGCGGAACCTGCATGCCCGGACCGGTGCTGACGTCGGCGGGCCCGTAGACGTCGGCGAAGCACCAGGCGCCGACCATGCGGCGGTTCCGGCCGGGGAGGGCGCGGTGGACGAGCATGGCGCGGGGTCCGCCGAGGGGGACCTCGCGTGGTTCGAGGAGTTCGGTGCCGTGTTCGGGGCCGGGGGCGTCGGCCTCACAGACTCGTTGTTCGGTGGGGTGGGGTTCGATGTTGCTCACCTGGTCGACGCTAGTCCAGCCGGGGTGCTGACGCACGTGGGCGGGGGTGTGGCGGAAGAGGTGGGTGAGTCGTACTGCGCTAGACGGTGAGTTCGCGGGTAGGAGTGGGGGACGGGGTCCGTTCTCGGGTTCTCACGCGTGCCCGTCCGGGAGGAATCATGACCCATGTCCCCGAGGAGGTCGCCCCCGGTGTGTACCGGATCGGTGACCCGCTCGTGAACTTCTACCTGGTGGAGACCGTGGAGGGGCTGGTGATGGTCGACGCCGGTCTGCCCTCGCACAGCGGTCGGTTCCTGGACGCGGTCGCCTGGGTGGGGGCCGGTTGCGGGCGGTGGTGCTCACCCACGCCCATCCGGATCACACGGGCCTGGCCGAGCGGGCCCGTGACAAGGCGGGCGCCCGGGTGTGGGTACACGAGGCCGACGCGCCGATCCTGGTGGACGGGCCCACCAGCGCGATGATCCATGCGCGCCCTGAGCGACCGTTGCTCCCCTACCTGGCGCGGCACCCGGCGTCCGTGCGGGTCCTGGTGCGGCTGGGGCACGCCGGGGCGTTCACCTCGGACCGGGTGAGCGAGTTCTCCGTCTTCGGTGACGACCAGGTACTGGAGGAGGTGCCGGGCCAGCCGCGGGTGGTGTCCGCGCCGGGGCACACCCCCGGCAGTGTGCTGGTGGTCTTCGAGGAGCGCGGGGTGGCCTTCACCGGGGACGCCCTGGTCACCACCGATCCGAGCACGGGGTGCGACGGGCCCCGGGTGGTGAGCCGGATGTCCACGCACGACAGCGCCCGGGCGATGGAGTCGTTGGAGAGCCTGGCCGCGCTGCCGGAGCGGAGCGTGCTGCTGCCGGGACACGGCGCTCCCTTCACCGAGGGTCCGCGTGCCGCGATGATCCGCGCCCGCGCCACCGGAGTCCGCTGAAACCGGGAGGCGCCGCCGCCACCCAGAGTGGGACCATACGCTCCATGTCCGTACGCGAACTCGTGGTCCTCGGGACCTCCAGCGCCGTGCCCACCCGGCGGCGCAACCACAACGGCTACTTCCTGCGCTGGGGCGACCAGGGTGTGCTGTTCGACCCGGGGAGGGAACCCAGCGGCAGATGCGTCTGGCCGGTCTGGCCGCCAACGACATCACCAGGGTCTGCGTGACGCACTTCCACGGGGACCACAGTCTGGGACTGCCCGGAGTCCTCCAGCGCATCGCCCGTGACCAGGTCCAGCACACGGTGCGGATCGCCTACCCGGGCGCCGGTGAGGAGTACTGGCGGCGCCTGCGGCACGCCACCTCCTTCCGCGACACCGACGTGATCGTGCCCCAGCCGGTGGGCGGCTCCGGGACTTGCGTGGTGGGCCCGGACGAGCCGTTCACGGTCACGGCCCTGCCCCTGCGCCACTCCATGCCCGCCTACGGGTACCGGTTGACCGAACCCGACGGGTGGCGGATGCTGCCCGACCGTCTGCGGGACCTGGGGGTACGCGGCCCCGCCATCTCCCGGTTGCGGCGGGAGGGATCCCTGGAACTGGCGGACGGCCGCGTGGTGGAGCTGGCCGACTGCGCGGTGCCCCGCCCCGGCCAGGTGTTCGCGTTCGTGATGGACACCGGTGAGTGCGAGCAGGCGGTGGAGCTGGCCCGTGGGGCGGACATGCTGGTCATCGAGTCCACGTACCTGGACTCCGAGGAGCACCTGGCCGAGGCGTACGGCCACCTGACGGCGCGCCAGGCCGGGCGGATCGCCGCTCGTGCGGGGGCACGCACGCTGGTGCTGACCCATCTGTCGGAGCGCTACGAGGAGGCCGACGAGAGCCTCTTCACGGCCCAGGCGGGCGAGGAGTTCGACGGGCAGGTGGTGCTCGCCGCTGACCTGGACCGGATCGCGGTGCCGCCACGGCGTTGACGCGCCCGGCGGCGCCTCCCCGGTGGGGGACGGGTCGGTCCGGTGTCTTGTGACGGCGTCCTCGCAGGTCAGCTCCGGTCCGGAGCGGGTTCCGGCTCGGGGACGGCCGGGGCGTCCTCCGTGGCGGGCGTCGGAGAGCTCGGCACGGAGGTCTGGGCGATGAAGGCTCCGGTCACGATGACGACCGCGCCGACAACCTGGACGAGGCTGAGCGCCTCGCCCAGCAGCACCCAGGCGAGCACGATCGCGGTGACCACCTCCAGGTAGGCCACACCACCCGCCACCTGCGGCGACAGGCGTCGGATCGCCGAGACCCCGGCGAAGTAGGCGACGGCGGTGCACACCAGGCACAGCCACAGCACCAGGGCCCAGCCCGGCAGGGTGAGCGTCCCCAGCGGGAGCGGGTCCGCGAGCAGGTCCCACTGCAGGGTCCAGGGTTGGGCGAGTGCCCCCAGCAGGACGGCGGCGATCAGCGCGCCGAAGGCGATCACGGCCAGGGGGTCGGTGTCCTGACCCATGGCGTCCCCGAGCAGGAAGAAGGCGGCCTGCGCGGCCGCCGCGCCCAGGGCCAGACCCACGCCGATGGCGTCCAGGCTCATGCCCGCCCAGATCTCCAGGAGCAGGCCGAGCCCGGCCACCGCGAGGACGACCCCCACGACGGCGGCGGGGAGACCCGGTCGCGGCGCACCACCCGGACCCACAGCAGCACCAGGACCGGGCCGAGGAACTCCACGAGCAGCGCGATCCCCACCGGGATGCGGGCGACGGCGGCGAAGTACAGGGCCTGCACTCCGGCCATGGGGAAGACTCCGTAGGCCAGGACCAGCAGCGGCCGGTTCCGGGCCGTGCGCCAGTGCCGCACGGCGACGGGGAGCAGGATGAGCGCGGCCCCGGCCACCCGCAGCCAGGTGACCTGGAGCGGGTCCATGCCCGCGTCCAGCAGTGGGCGGGCGAAGACCCC
Organism: Nocardiopsis eucommiae; assembly: GCA_018388625.1. GTDB lineage: Bacteria > Actinomycetota > Actinomycetes > Streptosporangiales > Streptosporangiaceae > Nocardiopsis > Nocardiopsis eucommiae. The sequence goes on from CP074402.1 coordinate 2,881,430, forward strand.
CGCGCCGCCGAAGGCCAGGGCGGCGGCGAGCGCGAAGGCCAGCCCCGAGGGGCGGTGGCGGGCGGTGTGCGCGGACACGGGTCACTCCAGGGGGATGGTGGGGAGAGGGGACCTCGTCGAGCATAGGGGGCCGGTGTGCGGGGGTCGGCGTGGCTACGGGGTGAGGTCCAGCTGGGCCCAGGCCACGTCGTGCCAGGCGTCGTGCTTGTGGCCCACCCGACGCATGACTCCCACGTCCTCGAAGCCCATGGCCCGGTGCAGGCCCAGGCTGGCGTCGTTGGGCAGGGTCATGCAGGCGATGGCGGTGCGCATCCCGCGTGCGGCCAGGCGCGGCATCAGCGCGGTGTAAAGGGCTCGTCCCGCGCCCCGGCGGCGGCGCCCGCGTTCGAGGTAGACGCTGACCTCGCAGGTCCGGCGGTAGGCAGCGCGGGTACGGAAGGTGCCGCCGTAGGCGTAGCCGAGCACGCCCTCCTCGTCCTCCATGACGATCCACGCGTGGTGGCGCTGGGCCTCGGTGATGCGCCGGGCCATCTCCTCCTCCGAGGGAGGTTCGAGCTCGAAGGTGATGGAGGTGTCGGTGACGTAGGGGGCGTAGATCGCCGCGCACGCCGCCGCGTCGGTGACGGTGGCGTCGCGGATGCTGTCGTGCGTGAGCAGGGCGTCCATAATTGAGCATGATAAACGAGGTTGTCCACTATGGTGAACACATGAGTGACGAACTGGGGCCCGCCCTCGCCGTGACCCTCCAGACCCTGCGCCGCGACCGAGGACTCAGTGGCGCCGCCCTGGCCGACCTCTCCGGGGTCTCCCGGGCCATGATCAGCCGGATCGAGAACGGGGACGCCCAGCCCACCGCCGCGCTGCTGGGACGTCTCTCCGGGGCCCTCGGGCTGACCCTGTCCGAACTCATCGCCCAGGCCGAACAGGGGGACCGTCGCCTGGCACGCCGTGACCAGCAGCCCCTGTGGACCGACCCCGAGACCGGCTACCGGCGGCGCGCGGTCTCGCCCACCTCCGGGGGATCACTCGAACTGGTGGAGGTGGAACTTCCTCCCGGTGCCCGGGTGCCCTACCCGGAGGAGGTGTTCACCTTCACCCACCACCAGATCTGGGTCCTGGAGGGCGTGCTCGCCTTCCGCGAGGGCCCGACGGAACACCTCCTGGAGCGCGGGGACTGCCTCCAACTCGGCGCCCCCGCGCCCTGCGAGTACCGCAACCCGACGGGGAGTGCCTGCCGCTACCTGGTGGCAGTGACCCGCAGGGCGTAGCGCCCGGCTGCCAGGGATCAGCCGGTCAGGGCGGAGAGGAGGACGGGACGCTGCTCGCGCAGCCACCGCCCGCGTCGGGCCTTCGTCCGCTCCCACGCGGCCCAGCCGCCCGCCCGTTCCACGCTCCGGACGAACGGGGGCTGCCCTGGTCCACCATGTCCCGGACGAAGTCGCGGGAGACCTCGTCGTACTGTTCCAGGGCCTCGGGAAGGGAACGGCGTTCGGCGTCGCACAGGCCGTAGCCGTCCGCGATCAGGCGGAGCCGGTGCGGGAGGCGGGCGCCGGCGAACTCCGTACGGGCCAGGGCCTCCGGGGGCAGGGCGGGGCCCAGGTAGAAGGCCAGGGCGGCCAGGTCCCAGACGGGGCGCCCCGGGGCGGCGAGGTCGAAGTCGATCAGGGCGACGGCCTCGCCGTCCCGGAAGACCAGGTTCTCCAGGCAGGGGTCGTTGTGGCAGAGCACGGTGCCGCCCTCGGGGTCGCTCAGGGCGGTGGGCCAGGCCGTCCCGGCGCGCAGGGGAACGTGCTCGGCGGCGTCGTGGTAGCGGCGCAGGAGCCGGGCGGCGCTGGCCACCACGCGGTCCGCTCGGGACCAGGCGGGGAAGGGAGGAAGGGCCACGTCGCCCTCCACGAAGGTCAGCTCCTCGGTCCCGGGCCCCTCGTCTCCCTCGGCGGGGCGCAGGGCCAGCGGACGGGGAGCACCGGTGAACCCGCCGCCGGTCAGGGCGGAGAGGAAGTCGTGCAGCGCGGCGGCGTGGGGCGGGGCCACGCGCACCACGCGCTCGCCCCGACGGACGACCGTGTTCATCATGCCGCCGCTCAGCGGCTGGTCCCGTTCGTGGTGTCCGGTGCTCATGTCCGACCTCCGTGCCTCAACGCGTGACGTGCGTGGGAAGTGTGGTGGGTGTCCCGGATGAACCCGGCCGCGTGTCACCGTTCGGACCCGGTCGTGAGTGGACCGTGAGGCACCGTACCGCGCCGCTGGCGGTCCCGGGAGGAGAAGCCGCTCAACCACGGCTGATCGCGCTCACCCCAGGTCGGGCAGGGGCACGGGGACCGAGCCCTGTTCGAGGGAACGGGCTCCGGCCACCCCCACCAGGGACGCCGCGACGGCCTCGCGCACGCCGGTGACCGGTGGCGCCCCCTGTTCGACGGTGGCGCGGAAGGCCTGGAGGAGCAGTACCGTGCCCTCCGCGCTCCGGTCCACGGCCGCGCCGTCCAGGGTCAGCTCCGGGGGAACGCGCACCTCCTCGCGGGGACGGCCGTCGACCTGGGTCCACCCCTCGGCCCGCACCCGCACGGACCAGGCCTGGTCGCCCCGGGCCCGGACCGACTCGGCCAGCCCCCGTTCGCCGCGCACCGACACCCAGCTCCAGTGGCTGTCCGGCTCCCCTTGCAGGAAGCCGTTGCGGGTGAGGGCCAGCGCCCCGGTGGACAGGCGCACCGCCATGACGCTGGCCTGGCGGGGCGCGGTGGTGTCGGCGGTGAAGGCCGTCACCTCCACGGGAAGCGCGCCCGTCAGGGCCAGGATGGGGGAGAGCGAGTGGGTGCAGTAGGCGGTGGGGGCGATCGTGCCCCGCCAGTGGCCCGGGTCCCCGATGAGGCCGTTGACGTCCTGGGGCGACATGCCGTGCAGGTAGTCGGCCTCGACGTGCGTGACACGGCCGATCTCGGGCAGGGCCTCGCGGATCAGGCGCACGTGCGGCAGGAGCACGTAGTTCTCGGCCAGGGAGTAGCTGGCACTGGAGCGGTCGGCCGCCTCGACGAGGCGGCGCCCCTCTTCCTCGTCGGCGCACGCGGCCGTCTCGGACAGCACGTGCACGCCCCGGTCGAGGAAGGCGACCGCGAGGGGCGCGTGGGCGTCGAAGTCGTTGGCCAGGATCACGCCGTCCAGGCCCGTGTCCAGCAGGTCGCGCCAGTCGCTCACCCTCCGTGCGTCGGGCAGGGCCGCACCGGCCCGGGACAGCACCGCCGGATCACGGTCGCACACCGCCTCGACCCGCATCCCGAGCCGATCGCACCAGGTCGCCAGGTGCGATCCCATCCCCAGTCCCACCACTCCCACGCGCATGGGGCGATCATGGCGGTCACCGCGTGGGGCCGCAAGCGCATCGCGCGCGGTGCCGGTGATCGGCCTCGGAACGTCGTCCCCGGATGATGGAATGCCCGCATGAGGCCGACATCCCCCGACACCCTGGCACCCCTGGTCCGACGCTGGCAGCGAGGGTGGGCGCTGGCCGCCGCGCTCACCCCGGCGACGGAGGCCGACGGCGCGCTGCACGTACGGTTCGAGCGGCCCAGGAGATGGGTCGAGCGGATCGTCCTCGACGCCGACCGGCACCCGGAGCGGACGCTGGCCCTGGCGGAACGGGTCGCCGCCTCACCGGATCCGGACTGGCTCACCGTGCCCACCCGCGACGCCGAGGCGACCGTTCGGCTGTTGGCCGGGACGGGGCTGGAGGTGGACCCCGCGCACGAGACCCTCATGACCACGAACCTCGTCGAGCACCCCGCGGCGACGCCGCCCGTCGCCCCCTACACCGTCCACCTGGACGAGGAGTGCGTGGTGCCCGGTCGGGAGACGGTGCTCAGAGCCAGTCTGTCGGCGCCCGGGCACGTCCGGGCGGGCAGCGGGATCGGCGCGCTGGTGGGCACCGACATGATCGCCCACGCCATCGGGACCGAGCCCGAGCACCGTCGGCGCGGGCTGGGCTCGGTGGTGATGGGGACTCTGACCTCCCGTGCCCGCGCGCTCGGGGGCCGGGGCGGGCTCCTGGTCTCGACCCCGCAGGGGCGCGGCCTGTACTCCTCCCTGGGGTGGCGGCCCCGCGCGACGGTGGTGGTCGCGCGGGCGCCCGGGGTCGAGTGACGACACGGGCCAGAGCGGGGAGCGGTCGAGGAGGTCCGGAACCGGACGTGTAACGTCGTTGAGGGCCTCGAACGTGGCCGCATCACTGATCGCGTTGACGTCCCCCAGGGCGGTGACCCGTGAGGGGCGCCAGCGCCGAAGGGACCCAAGACCCACATGACCTCTGTCATCGGCTCCGAAATGGAGAACCACCACCCGGGCGTGCGTTCGGCGTTCGAGCACGTGGCCCGGCGCAACCCGGACGAGCCCGAGTTCCAGCAGGCGGTCCTGGAGGTGCTGGAGAGCCTCTCTCCCGCGCTGTCGAGCCACCCCGAGTACGTCGACCAGCGAGTGCTGGAGCGTCTCTGTGAGCCCGAGCGGCAGATCATCTTCCGCGTCCCGTGGCGGGACGACCAGGGGCGGGTGCACGTCAACCGTGGTTTCCGGGTGGAGTTCAACAGCGCCCTGGGCCCGTACAAGGGTGGTCTGCGCTTCCACCCCAGCGTGAACCTGGGCGTCATCAAGTTCCTCGGGTTCGAGCAGATCTTCAAGAACGCGCTCACCGGCATGGGCATCGGCGGCGGCAAGGGGGCAGCGACTTCGACCCCAAGGGTCGCTCCGACGCGGAGATCGAGCGCTTCTGCCAGTCGTTCATGACCGAGCTCCACCGTCACCTGGGTGAGTACACCGACATCCCCGCCGGCGACATCGGTGTGGGTGGCCGCGAGATCGGCTACATGTTCGGGCAGTACCGGCGGCTGAGCAACCGCTGGGAGGCCGGGGTCATCACCGGCAAGGGCCTGGACTGGGGTGGTTCGGCGGTCCGTACCGAGGCCACGGGGTACGGAGCGGTGATGTTCACCGAGCGGATGCTGGAGCGTGCGGGCAAGGGCCTGGCGGGACGCCGCATGGTCGTGTCCGGATCGGGCAACGTGGCGATCTACGCGGTGGAGAAGGCCCAGCAGCTGGGCGCGACCGTGGTGGCGTGTTCGGACTCCAGCGGTTACGTGGTGGACGACAAGGGCATCGACCTCGACCTGCTCAAGGAGATCAAGGAGGTCGAGCGCGCGCGGATCAGCGCCTACGCCGAGCGGCGCGGTGGCGCGACGTACGTCGAGGGCGGCAGCGTGTGGGACGTCCCCTGCGAGGTGGCGCTGCCGTGCGCCACCCAGAACGAACTCGACGCGAAGGCCGCCCAGGCACTGGTCGGCAACGGCGTGCTGGCGGTGGCCGAGGGCGCGAACATGCCCACCACGCCAGAGGCGGCCAAGGTGTTCCGTCAGGCCGGGGTCTTGTTCGCTCCGGGCAAGGCCGCCAACGCGGGCGGTGTGGCCACGAGCGTGCTGGAGATGCGCCAGAACGCCCGGCGCACCTCGTGGTCCTTCGAGCACGCCGAGTCGGAGCTGGCCGAGACCATGGCCGGTATCCACGACCGCTGCGAGGAGGCGGCCGTCCGGCACGGCGCCAAGGGTGACTACGTGCTCGGTGCCAACGTCGCCGGGTTCGAGATGGTCGCCGACGCGATGCTGGCCCAGGGCCTCATCTAGGCCGAGTTCTGCGGACACACGCCGTGCCCGTGTCGCCGGGGCGACACGGGCACGGCGTTCTCGTCGGTCGGTGGCCGGATCCGTGGGCCCGAGGTGGCCGCCCTTCACTCTGTTCGGGGCGGAGGGCCGGGCCCGGATCAGGCGTCGACGGACCGGGGACGGTAGGTCAGCCGGCGCAGCAGGACCTCCGCCGGTCCCCGTCGGCCCGCGCGTTCCATGGCGGCCGCGCCGACCACCGTGAGGGCCCAGGTGGAGACGGCCAGGGCCGAGGCCGACCAGCTCGACAGGTGCGCGCCCAGCCCCAGACCCCAGGCGGCCATCACCGGGCCCCACACCACTGACTGCGCCAGGTAGCCGCTCATGGACCGGCGGCCCAGGGCACCGAGCCACCGCACCGGGAGTGACGTGGCCGCCGCCCGCCCGCTCAGCCGGTGCGCCACGAGTCCGAACAGCGCCGCGTAGCCGACACCGGTGAAGATCCCGGTGTAGAAGTTCAGGCCGGTCAGCGCCGACACCGGGGCGATCTCGGTGACGACCCCGGTGTGCTGGAGGGCCAGGACGGCGCCGGTGATCCACCCGGCGGCGATGCCCCACACGGCGAGCCGCCGCAGCAGCACGAGGTGTCGGGAGGGCTCGTCCAGGATCCGGTGACGGGCGGCGAGGACGCCCATGAGGAAGGCGGCGGGCAGCGCGAGTGTCGCGACCCCCGCGACGAGCTGGAACGACCAGGTGGTGAGCCGCACCATGGCCGCGGCCAGGTAGGACTCCTCGGCGATGCTGGCGCGCTGCATGTCGGCGGCGGCCGTGCCCGCGTCGGCGGGGACGACCATCCCCGCCACGGCCACCAGCGCGCCCAGACCGAGCAGGACGCCGATCCAGATCTTGAGGGTGCGGTCCGAGCGCCCGAAGAACAGCGGCACCATGAGGAGGCCGATCAGTCCGTAGACCCCGATGATGTCGCCCTGCCAGAGCAGGAGCGCGTGGACGGCGCCGAACACGAGCATCCACAGGTGGCGTCGTCTCAGGAGTCGTCGGGCCTGGAGGGGGCTGGTCCCCTTGGCCGTCTGGCGCGCGTACATCTGGCCGATGCCGTAGGCGAACAGGAACCCGAACATCGTGTGGACCCGGGCGTCCACCACGACGAGGGTCAGCGCCTGGGCGATCCGGTCGGCCAGACCGCCCTCCACCGGGTGCAGGCCCACGGATCCCACCTGTGCCGTGTACAGGAAGTACGGGGTGTGCGCCAGGGCGATGAGCAGGAGCATCATCCCCCGTGCGATGTCGGGCGCCAGGGAGCGTTCGGACAGCGGGGTCGAGCGGATCGGCCCCCCGGAGGGGGGCGGCGCGTGATCAGGGGTGCGGGTGGTCATGTCGTCCTTTCAGGGGGTGTTCAGTTGCCCGCGTCGTCGAGCCAGGAGTAGCGCAGGCGGAGGGCGCGCTCGACGCTGCCCAGGGCCGCGCCGACGCCGAGCGTGACGTTGAGCCAGAGCGGCAGGAGGACGGGCGAGGTGAAGGTTCCGGTCACGTCGTTGACCGGGGGGATCTGTGAGAGGGGTTCGAGGGCCTGGAGCAGGTTGAGGCCGAGTCCGACCACCAGCAGAGCCACCGAGACCGCGCCGATCCAGCGGCTCAGGGCCGGGTGTTCGCGGTCGAGGCGGGCGCGTCGTCCCTCGGCGGAGCGGGGGTCCGGGACGAGTTGCCGCTCCGCTCCGTCGTCGGGGACGTGGTGGCAGCGTCGGAGTCCGAAGGAGCTCGTGGCGACCTCGACACGGCCGCCGGGGACGGGAAGGACCGCGGGCATCGTGGAGCGGGCGTGCCGTACGCCGTCGAGATACAGGTCAGCCGTGACCTCACCGTCCTCCTTCCGGCCCCAGTGTCGGACGTCGACCGAACAGAGCGTGGTGCGCCCGTCTGCCTGGCGGAGGGGAAGGTGGAACAGGGATCGGCTCAAGAGCTGCCACCAGCGGAAGGCCTTCAGGCGGCGGCCGTCCCCGGTCGTGACGCGGTGCGCCGCGCGTCGGCGGCGCCACTGGTCGAGCATGTTCTCCTCCGCCTCTCACCGATCCACTTCCAACACAGTGTGTTGGCGACACGAGAGACACTAACACACTGTGCTAGTACGGTGTACTAGTAAGGTGGGGGCAGGAGGTAGTGATGACGGAAGCAGACGACGCCCAGCGGAGCTCGCGCGACAGGATCCTCATCGCGGCGGCGACGATGGTGGGCGAGAACCCGGCGGAGCGGCCGAGCGTGCGGGCGGTGGCGGCCAGAGCGGGGGTGAGCACCGGCTCTCTACGGCACCACTTCCCCACGCAGCGGGCCCTGATGGACGCGGTGCTCGCGGGCATCTACGCGCACATCGCCCCGGGCGAGCCCATCCACGACACGACGCTGCCAGCGCGGGAACGCCTGGTCGCCTGCCTACGGCAGATCCTCGCGCACGCCGGGACCGGGAACGAGGCGAGGGAGGCCCTGCGCAGGACCTACGAGACCTTCATCGCTTCCGAACCGACCGAGGCCGCCCGCAGGACGTACCTGGAGGTCGAGGGGCAGATGCAGCACCGCGTCGAGCACTGGCTCTCCGTGCTCGTGGAGGAGGGAGCGCTCGCTGAGGGCGACAACGGCAGGCGCGCGAAGTTCCTGCTCACCGTGGTCAACGGCGTCACGCTCGAAAGGGCGTTGCCCGCCTCGGAGTCCCTGCTGGAGTCCGAGGCCGCCACTCTGTTCGCCGCGGTCGACGGCGTCCTGGGCGGCTGTGTGTAGGAGGGGCCCGGGTGCCCCCGCGGTCGGGGCCGGGCGCTGGAAGGACGCGTCAGCGCCCGGCCCCGACCGGGATCACCACAGGTGGTGGACCTGGGGACGGATGAGCTCGTCGTAGATCTCGCGGACCTGGTCGTGGGTCTTGGCGTCGAGCGGCGGCAAGTGCGCCGCTGCCGCGTTGCCCCGGGCCTGATCGGCGTTGCGGGCGCCGGGAATGACCACGCTCAGCCCCTCCTGGTCGAGGATCCAGCGCAACGCGAACTGGGCCAGGGTGGCACCTTCGGGAACCAGGGGTCGCAGGCGTTCGACGGCCTCCAGGCCGGTCTCGAAGTCAACGCCGGAGAAGGTCTCGCCCCGGTCGAAGGCCTCGCCCCCGCGGTTGAAGTTGCGGTGGTCGTCCTCCCCGAACCTGCTCTCGGCCGAGAACCGACCGGACAGCAGCCCGCTGGCCAGGGGGACCCTCGCGATGATCCCCACTCCGGCCTCGCGGGCGGCGGGGAGGACGCGTTCCAGGGGCTTGTGGCGGAAGGCGTTGAGGATGATCTGCACGCTGGCCACGTTCGGCCGGGCGATGGCGGCCAGGGCCTGGTCGCACGTCTCCACCGAGACCCCGTAGGCGCGCATACGCCCCTCGTCCACCATCGCGTCCAGGTCGTCGAACACGGCGTCGCTGTCGATGACCGTCGAGGGCGGGCAGTGCAGCTGGACCAGGTCGACGGTGTCCACGCCCAGGTTGCGGCGGGAGTCGTCGTTCCAGGCACGGAAGTTGCCCGAGTTGTAGTGGGCGGGGTCCTGGGCCATGCGGCGGCCCATCTTGGTGGCCACCGTGAGGTGGGGGTGGACCTTGAGCAGCTGGCCGACCAGCCGTTCGCTGCGTCCGTCGCCGTAGACGTCGGCGGTGTCGACGAAGGTGACGCCCTCCTCCACCGCCGTGTTCAGGGCGCTCATGGCGTCCGCCTCGCTGACCTCGCCCCAGGCGGAGCCGATCTGCCAGGCGCCGAATCCGACGGCTCCGACGCGGGCGACGGTACCGAGTTCACGTGTGTCCATGGCGTGATCCTAAGTCCTCTGGAATCGCTCCCACACGGGGCTTAGGGCCCGGGTCCGCCGGAGTTGGACCTCCATCTCCCGTGTACGCGGTCAGCACCGGGCGAGGGCACCGCGCGCCACGGCCTCGACTAGGCGCGTGACCAGGGCGAACAGGGCCCCGGTGTGCGGCGCGCCCAGCGTGTCGACGGTGTCCTTCCTGGCCAGGGTGCCGGGCCATCGCAAGCAGGCCCGCCTCATCGCCCTGCCTTGGCGCGGACCTGGGCGGCGGCCGGATTCAGGGCCCGCGCAACGCGACCCTCCGATTCGCGGTCACGCTCAGCCCTGATGGAGGCCTCATCCTTCGACGGCAGGATGCAGGGCGTTCGTGTGTAGGAGCGACACCGACAAACCCGTTGCCGACGGGACGGTGTCCGCCTAGGGTCGCGGATCATGAACGATCCCCGCGTCGACCCGCCCTTCGTCACCGACGAACGCACCATGCTGGAGAACTGGCTGGAGTGGCACCGGCAGACCCTCGCCGTCAAGTGCCAGGGCCTCACCGACGAGCAGCTGCGCGAACGCTCCACTCCGCCCTCGCCGATGAGCCTGCTGGGACTGGTGCGGCACATGGCCCACGTGGAGCACATGTGGTTCCGCGTGGTCCTGGCGGGAGAGCAGCCCCACTCACCGATCAAGGAGCCCGACAACCCGGACGGTGACTTCCTGGACGTCGACACCGCCTCGGTCGAGGAGTCCTTCGCGGTGTGGCGCTCGGAGATCGACGGCGCCCGGCGGGCGTCGGCCGGGCTTCTCTCGACTCCGTCGGTAAGAGCCAACGGCACGGCGAGGACTGCTCCCTCCGGTGGATCCTCGTCCACATGATCGAGGAGTACGCCCGCCACAACGGCCACGCCGACCTCATCCGCGAGCGCGTCGACGGGGCGACGGGGAGTAGCCCTCAACCCCGGACGCCCCGGGCGACCGCCGCGAGGTCGGCGGGTGCGCCGCCCATGATGAGGGCGGCGTGTTCGGTGACGGCCTCGATCGGCCGGTCCCACCAGCGGGCCTCCAGCAGCAGCGCCACGTCCGGCTCCGGGAACCGGGAGCGGACGTGGCGCGCCGGGTTCCCGCCCACCAGCGCGTAGGGGGCGACGTCTCCGCCGAGCACGGTGAACGGGTAGGTCGGATCGTCTCCCGCGTTCAGGAGAAGGTCTTGGACAGGTCCTTGACGACGGTGCGCTCGGGCACGAAGCGGACCAGGCGGGCGTCGTCGGCGAAGTACCGGAAGTCGGGGTGCCACGTGGTCTCGTCGTCGCCCAGGTATCGGCGGAGCTTGCGTCTGCTCAGCGCGGGGTCGAAGGGCACCACCTCCGCGACGCCGCGCATGATCACCTGGAGGAACTCGTGTCGTTCCAGGTCACAGGTGTCCACCTCCACCGCCGTCCGCGGGTCCCGCTCCAGGTGCCGGGCCATCACCGCGTACTCGCCGGTGATCCACCACAGGACCCCTCCCTCCCGCAGGAACCAGACCGGCCGAACGGTGGGCGCCCCGGAGGCGTTGACGGTGGCCACGCGGGCCACCAACGGCCGGGAGAGGAAGGCGTCGACGTCGAAGGGGTGCTCGGGCTGAGGGGTGTCGGTCATGCATCCAGACTAGGGACCAGGCGGGCACGGTGACGGTAGGGGAGCGGCCGCACCGTCTGGTGGACGAGGCGCCGACGGTCACGGGTTCACGGCGTGGTTGACCTGGACGGTGTGGGTCACCCAGCCGTGGTCGGTCTGCTGGTGCAGCAGGAACGCCGTGGGCTCGGGAGCGAATCCCGGCGGACCGTCCGAGTCCCTCTGGAGGGGGCTCTGCAGGTACGTGCTCGGGGCGGTGGAGAGCACGCTGCCGCCGAAGCCGGTGGCGGTCTGGCGGTGCACGTGTCCGGCCAGGACCCGCGCGACGTTCGGGTGGTGGGCCACCACCGCCTCCAGCTCCGCGCCGTCGTCCAGCCGCATCCCGTCCTGGAACGGGAGGCCGAGGGGACCGGCGGATGGTGGACGCACACGAGGGCCGGGACCTCCGGCCGACGGTCCAGGACCGTGTCCAGCCAGTCCAGCTGCTCGGAGCCGAGCAGCCCTCCGGGAGCTCCCGGGACAAGGGAGTCCAGGACCACGAGGGTGAGCTCGGGATACTCCACCAGGTAGTGGGCGCTCTCGCCCCCGCCGAGGTGCTCGCCGCCACCGAAGGCGGCCACCAGGTTCTCGCGGTCGTCGTGGTTGCCGGTCGCCAGGAACAGGGGCAGTGGGAAGCCGTCGACGATCTCACGGAGGAGGTCGTACTCCTCCGGGGCACCGAGGTCGGCCAGGTCCCCGGAGATGACCACGCAGGTGGGAGGCGGGTTCAGGGTCAGTACCTGGGCGAGCGCCCGGCTCAGCCCGGCGACGGGCGCGGCGGCACCCGCCGCCAGGTGGGGGTCGCTCAGGTGCGCGACCGAGACGGAGGTGGATCCGGAGGAAGGGGTCATGACGGACACAGTGCCCCAGCGGACGCCTCGCGGGCAACAGGGTTGGCTGTCAGCCGCTCAGTCGGTCGGGCCGGGCGGGTCGACGGTGAAGGGTGTGGCCCGCCACTGGTCGACGGCCGGGTTCAGGAACCCGGCCAGCACGGGCAGTTTCGGCACGAGTTCGAGGGCGGCGACGACCCGCAGGGCCCCCACGGCGTTCACGAAGGCCAGTACGTCCCGGTCGAGCTCACGCGTGCCGACGCGGCGGGCGCCCCGGTCGTAGGCGGCCTCCAGCTCGGGGCCGAGCGCGGCCAGGTCCCACTCCACCGGTCCCAGCGACACCAGTTCGAAGTCGGCGTGACGGTCCCCGTCCAGGGCGGAGAAGACGTTCGCGGGCGGGGAGTCGCCGTGGATCGGCTGGAGTCCGATACCCGGGTAGGCCCGCTCGAACGCCTCACGTGAGGCGGCGATCGGCTCCAGGACGCGCCACTGGTCGCGGGCCCGGGCCAGGTCGTGCGGGGAGATGAGGTCGGGGCTCTCCTCCAGCCGTTCCAGGGCGGCGGTGAGGGAGTGCGGTTCGGCCGCGCCGAGGAACTCCAGCTCTCCCGGGTAGTCACGCAGGGCGGCGTGCAGCGCGGGGACGCTCTCGGCGTTGGCGACGTAGTCGGGCTCCTCGCCGCGCCTCTCCTCGACGTACTCCCAGAACGTGATGGAGAGGCCGTCGCGCTGGACGGGCTCGCACGGCACCAGCGGACTGGGCCGGAGCACCGGGGTGCCCTGTTCCGACAGCCACCGGGTGACGTCCAGTTCCGCGCGCTGGCGGGCGGTGACGGAGTCCACGGTCACCGAGTCCGGCAGGACGGTGGGGACACGGGCCACGACCGGTGCGGGCGCCAGGTGGACGACCACGGAGAACAGGTCGTGGAGCACGCGCGGGTCGGTCACGGTGAGCCCGAGGTCGCGCCCGGCCCCGACGACGGCGCTCACGGCGTCGGAGGTGCGCTGGGCCAGCTGTTCAGGGGTGAGATAGGCAGTCACGGGGCGATGATTCCACGTCGGGGCACCAGGGAGAAAACCTTTGCCGTCGTCCGGGGTCGCCCGCCAGAATGGCCGGATGGTCGACCGACACTTCTCCGCCCCGGAACTCGCTGACCTCTACGACTCCTTCCACCCCTGGCGGAGCAGTCCGCAGGACGACTTCTACCTCGACCTCGTGATGGGCGCCCGCTCCGTGCTGGACGTGGGTTGCGGAACCGGGAAGATCCAGCGTGTGGCGCGCGAGCGCGGGCACACCGGCCGCCTGGTGGGCCTGGACCCGGCCGACGCGATGTTGGAGGTGGGCCGCCGGGACCGCGACGACGTCGAGTGGACCCTGGGCGACCTGGTCTCGGGCCCCCGCTCCAGGGCGGCGGGGCCGTTCGAGGACGCGTTCGACCTGGTGATGATGTCCGGGCACGCCTTCCAGGTGTTCACCACCGACGAGGAGGTGCGCGCCAACCTGGCCGCCGTGCGGCGTGCGCTCACCCCTGACGGACGGTTCGTGTTCGAGACCCGCAATCCCGCCTACCGCGCCTGGGACGCCTGGGTTCCCGAGCGGGCGCGCACCGTGCGCGGGCCGGGGGCCGGGACGCGACCCGCGTGCACCGGCTGCGCGAGGTGGACGGCGAGCTGGTCACCTTCACCTCGGACCACCTGGTCGAGGGGTGGTCGGAACCGCTGGTCAGCCGAAGCACGCTGCGGTTCCTGGACGCTGATCGCCTCAACGGCTTCCTGGCCGAGGCCGGGTTCCGGGTGACCGCGCAGTACGGCTACTGGGACCGGAGCCCGCTCACTGACACCAGCATGGAGATCATCACCTTCGCCCGCCCCGCCTGAGAACGCGGGTCCGAGGGCGGCGGCACCGGTCTCGCGGTTCGTGACCGCGAGCGCACGCCCGAGGACACACTGGCCGTCGCGGAGGCGTTCCAATCGGCTGAGCGATGACCGTCCGCGGGGCCTCGGTACCCGGGGGCGAGGCGGGGCGGGATACTGGAGGCCGAGCGACCCCACGAGGAGGCGTCCGTGTTCTTCTTCTACAGCAGCCGCCTGGGCTGTGTGACCTCCCTGCTGCTCTCGGCCGGACTGACCCTGCTGGTGCTCTACCTGCTCGGCTGGATCTAGGGCTCCCTCACGGGCTCTCCCGGCCCAGGCGCGGCAGCCACGGATGGCGGGCCCCGTGGGCCCGTGCCAACGCCCGGGCCAACCACCGGCGCTGGTCGGTGTCGAGGACGGGCAGTACGGCGGTGAGGTCCCGCTCGTCCTTGGGTCGCGTGCCCTTGGCCTTGTACAGGAGCTGGACCTCCGGGGTCAGGTAGGGCAGCCCTTCCCCGGTACGCCGTCCCAACCTGGACAGGGGGAGGGTGATCCGCGCGTCCCGGCGGTAGGTCCAGCGCTCGCCCACGGCGTCGTCGAGCATGAACTGGAGCCGCCAGGGCGCGGCGGGGCCGGGGCGGCACCACAGGTCGTGGACGGCCTCGGGCAGGGTCTCGCCCGCGTGCCAGGGGCGGAGCGTGCCGGGTGGGTCCGCCGCCCACCACTCCCAGTCGGGGAGCGCCTCCCGGACGGTGTGCTGGTCACGGCGGAGCAGCAGCACGTCGGTGTCGGCGTGTTCCCGGAACCGGTGGCCCACGGCGAACGCGACGGCGTGCCCGCCCGCGATCCACCACCGCGCCCCGACCCCGGAGAACAGCGTGGCGACCGCTTCGGGCGGCAATGGGTCCCAGGGGGCGGCGGGGTCGGCGGCGGAGCTCACGCCGGAGTGTCCGAGGCGGCGGCGATGCGGCCGCCCACGCCGTCCAGCAGGGCGTCCAGGCCGAACTGGAAGGACTCCCACGCCTCCTGCTCGAGGTACGGCGCAGTGGAGTCGGCGTTGTCGAAGGCCCCCTGCTCCGTCATCAGGGTCAGGGTCGGGAAGCGCTCGGAGAAGTCGTCGACGATCTCCTCCAGCTGCGCGGAGCGCGCGAACCACCACTGGTCCTCCGGCTGTCCGGTGACGGCCTCGGCCTGGCGGGCCTCGGCGGCGGTGCGGACCATGCCCCGGACCAGGTTGACGATGCTGTTGTAGGCGCCGCCGACCGCCTTGGCGGGGAGTCCGGCGCCGTACAGCACCGTGGCCAGGGACTCGAAGAGCCGGTACTCGTGGGGGCCCAGCACCGGGCGGGCCGCGGAGATATCCAGGGTCCAGGGGTGGCGCAGGTAGAAGCGCCACAACTGGCCGGACCAGGCCAGGACCTCCTCGCGCCACTCCGTTCTGTCGGTGCCCGCGCCTAGGCTCGCGGGACCGGTGGTCTCCTCCCACTCGCGGACGAGCTCGGCGAAGGAGTGGTCGTACATCAGGTCGACGAGTTCGTTCTTGCTGGCCACGTAGGTGTAGAGGGACATGGCGGTGCGGCCCAGGCGTTCGCCCACGGCACGCATGGACAGGGCCTGCAGACCCTCGGCGTCAGCGACCGCGATGGCGGTCTCCACCACCAGGTCCACGCTGAGCTGGGCGCGGGGGCCGGGCCCGGTGCGCTCGGGCGGTTCGTGGTCGCGCCACAGCAGCTGCATGGAGCGACGGGGGTCACCCTGCCCGGCGTAGACAACCACTTGCATCTCCTTATGGAATAAACTAACGTTCGCTGGCTGTTAGTTTACCGCATAAGGCTTTCCGAGGACCCTGAGGAGCAGCTTGTCTTCCGAACCCACCACCCTGGCGGACACCCACGACACCATCCAGGTCCGAGGGGCCAGGGAGAACAACCTCGACAACGTCTCCGTCGACATCCCCAAGCGGAGGCTGAGCGTGTTCACCGGGCTCTCCGGCTCGGGGAAGTCCTCGCTCGTCTTCGGGACCATCGCCGCCGAGTCCCAGCGGTTGATCAACGAGACCTACACCGCCTTCCTCCAGTCCTTCATGCCGAGCGTGGGCCGCCCCGACGTCGACGCGCTGCGCAACCTCAGCGCCGCGATCATCGTGGACCAGGAGCGCATGGGCGCCAACGCGCGCTCCACGGTGGGCACCGCCACGGACGCCCACGCCATGCTGCGCATCGTGTTCAGCCGGGTGGGCACCCCCGCTTGGAGCCGGCGAGCGCGTTCAGCTTCAACAACTCCGAGGGTATGTGCCCCGAGTGCGAGGGGCTGGGCCGCACCAACCAGATCGACGTCGAGGAGCTCTACGACCGGAACCTCTCCCTGAACGAGGGCGCCATCACCGTCCCCGGGTTCGCCGTGGACAGCTGGTACTGGCAGATCTTCACCACGTCGGGGCTGCTGGACCCGGACCGGAGGCTCCGTGACTACTCCGAGGAGGAGTGGCACAGCCTCCTCCACCAGCCCGTCACCAAGGTGAGGGTCGGCAACAGCAACCTGACCTACGAGGGCCTGGTCCCCAAGATCAAGCGGACCTACCTGGCCAAGGAGCGCGAGAAGATGCAGACCGGCATCCGCGCGTTCGTGGACCGCGCCGTGGTCTTCTCGATCTGCCCCGAGTGCGAGGGGACCCGGCTCAACGCCGCCGCCCGCGAGGTGAAGGTCAACGGGCGCACCATCACCGAGTGCGCGTCCATGCAGATCAGTGACCTGGCGGCGTTCGTGCGAGAGATCGACGACCCCTCGGTGAAGCCGCTCGCGGACACCCTCGGACACACCCTGGACTCGCTGGTGGAGGTCGGCCTCGGGTACCTGAGCCTGGACCGGGAGTCGGGCACCCTGTCCGGCGGGGAGGCCCAGCGGGTCAAGATGGTCCGCCACCTGGGCTCCAGCCTCAGCGACATCACCTACGTCTTCGACGAGCCCACCGTGGGCCTGCACCCGCACGACATCGAGCGGATGAACACCCTCCTGCTCGGCCTGCGCGACAAGGGGAACACCGTGCTGGTGGTCGAGCACAAGCCCGAGACCATCGCCATCGCGGACCACGTGGTGGACCTGGGTCCGGGCGCCGGTCCCACCGGCGGCACCGTCACCTACAGCGGTGACGTGGCCGGTCTGCGCGCCTCCGGCACGCTCACCGGGCGCCACCTGGACCACAGGGCGCGGCTGCGGGAGGAGGTGCGGACCCCCAACGGGACCATCCCCATCCGGGGGCCAGCACCCACAACCTGCGGGACGTGTCCGTGGACGTGCCGCTGGGCGTGCTGACCGTGGTCACCGGGGTGGCGGGCTCGGGCAAGAGCTCGCTGATCCACGGAGCGCTGCCCGGTCGCGAGGGCGTGGTGGTCGTGGACCAGTCCGCGATCCGCGGGTCGCGCCGCTCCAACCCGGCCACCTACACCGGCCTGCTCGACCCCATCCGCACCGCCTTCGCCCGCGCCAACAAGGTGAAGCCGTCCCTGTTCAGCGCGAACTCCGAGGGCGCATGCCCGGAGTGCAAGGGCGCCGGGGTGATCTACACCGACCTGGCCATGATGGCCGGGGTGGCCACCACCTGCGAGAAGTGCGAGGGGCGCCGGTTCAGGGCCGAGGTCCTCGAACACAAGCTGCGCGGGAGGGACATCAGCCAGGTGCTGGCCATGTCCGTGGTCGAGGCGCGCGAGTTCTTCTCCTCGGGCAACGCCCGCGTCATCCTGGACCGGATGTACGACGTCGGCCTCGGGTACCTGGGCCTGGGGCAGCCGCTCACGACGCTGTCCGGCGGGGAGCGCCAGCGGCTGAAGCTGGCGATCTCCATGGCCAGGAACGGTGCCGTGTACGTTCTGGACGAGCCGACCACCGGGCTGCACCTGGCCGACGTGGACCGGCTGCTGGCGCTCATGGACCGTCTGGTGGACGCCGGCAACACGGTGGTGGTGATCGAGCACCACCAGGCGGTGATGGCCCACGCCGACCACGTGATCGACCTCGGTCCGGGGGCCGGTCACGACGGCGGCCGGGTGGTCTTCGAGGGCACCCCGGCCGAGCTGGTCGAGACGGGGGATACCCTCACCGCCCGTCACCTGCGCGCCTACCTGGGCCGCGAAAGATAGCCGACGCCGGACACGGGTCGGGCCCACCA
Source organism: Nocardiopsis eucommiae (assembly GCA_018388625.1). GTDB lineage: Bacteria > Actinomycetota > Actinomycetes > Streptosporangiales > Streptosporangiaceae > Nocardiopsis > Nocardiopsis eucommiae. The sequence goes on from CP074402.1 coordinate 2,899,384, forward strand.
CCGGAGCACCTCCGGTGGTGGGCCCGACCCGTGTGGGGTCCCGACGCCGTGGCTCAGGACGCCGCCGGGTCACCCCTGCGGGCACGGGCGATCACGTAGTGCAGGGTGCCGCCCAGCAGGGCGCCGAAGATCCACACGAACCCGGACCAGGACGCGAGGGCGGGCAGCCACACCGCCGTCACCGAGAACACCGAGGCCAGGCAGAAGGCGGACAGGGCACGCAGGTTCCAGCCCCGGGTGAAGTAGTACTCCGCACCGGGGTCGGCCGAGTACAGGGCCGCGAGGTTCAGGCGCTGGCGCCGCAGCAGGTAGTGGTCGGCGACGATGATGCCGTACAGCGGGGCCAGGACGGCGCCGAGGGTGTCCACGAACGACGCGATACCGATGTTGTCGATGTAGGCCACCCACAGGGCTCCCACCACGAAGCCCACCGAGGCCGTGATGAGGCCTCCGGTGCGGGCACTGATGACCGAGGGCGCCAGGTTGGCGAGGCCGTACGCGGGCGGGATGAAGTTGGCGACCAGGTTGATGCCCACGGTGGCGACGAAGAAGGTCAGCGCCGCCACCACGGTCAGCCAGATGTTGTCCACGCGGGCGACGATGTCGGCCGGGTTGGTGAGCGCCTCCCCGTACAGCACCGAGCTTCCGGCGGTGATGACCAGGGTGAGGAAGGAGAACAGGGCCAGACTGACCGGCAGCCCCCACAGGTTGCCGCGCCACATGGCGCGCTCGGAGCGGGCGAACCGGGCGAAGTCCCCGTAGTTGACGACCACCGCCGCGAAGTAGGCGACCATCGTGCCCACCACGGCCGAGAAGGCCGCGATCGTGCCCCCGGGTAGTCACCGTCCCCGGCGAACACGGTACCGAGCTCGGACAGCAGGTCGCCCCCGGCCATCGCCCACAACGCGATCATCATGGCGATCATGACCGCGTACACCGCTGGTCCGGCCCAGTTCAGGAACACGCCGATCGACCTGATGCCACGGCTGAACAGCGCCAGCTGGACCACGGCCACGATCACGTAGGAGATCCAGCCCACGGCGGACAGACCGAGGAAGGTGCCCTCGGGGCCCGGGCCGAACAGGGCCGTGATGAGCAGGGCCATCGCCGTGGAGGCGAAGTAGGTCTGGGCCCCGTACCAGAACATGGCGGTGATGCCCCGGATGAGCGTGGGGAACTGGGTGCCGTGCACACCCATGCTGGCGCGGGCCATGACGGCGTAGGGGATGCCGTAGCGCACGCTCGGGCGGCCGACGAGGTCACAGAGGAACATGACGATGAGTCCGGCCAGGATGATCCCGGCGAACACCGCCCAGCCGTTCAGGCCGTAGGAGATGAAGAGCGTGGCGGCCAGCGTGTAGCCGAACAGGCTCTGGATGTCGTTGGTCCAGACGTTGAAGATCTCGAAACCGCCCCAGCCGCGCCGGCTCCGGGGCACGGGTGCGAGGTCGTCGTTGTGCAGCGAGGGGTCGGGGGAGTGGAGGGTGAGGTCGGTGCCGTCGGGGCCGACCGCGGAGTCGGCGGGCGAGGGGGACGCGGTGTCGCTCATGGGGATCCTCAAGGGGGTGGGGGCCGGGCGGGTCAGATGTCGGCGCGGCGGCCCCTCTCCGGCAGTTCCTCCATGGCCAGACGGCGGAAGGTGCCCGTGTCGGCGTCGTGGACCCAGCTGCGTCCCACACTGGTGGCCAGGTAGGCGTCGCTCGGGTCGTCGATCTCCGCCTGCGGATGGCGGCGCAGGATCCAGCCGCGCATCAGGACCAGGTAGAGCACGAAGGCGACCGGGAACCCGATGACGTAGGCGTAGTCGGGCTGCCACAGGGACACACCCGAGGCCCCGAACCAGGCGATGAGCGCGGCCGGGTTGAGCCCCTCGCGTACCGGTACTGGCCGTGGGGGTCGTACAGGGCGGGCACGTTGAGACGACGGCGGCGCAGCAGGTAGTAGTCGCAGATCATGATCCCGGCGATGGCCGCGATGAAGCCGCCGTAGTAGCTCAGGAAGGTGAACAGGTTGTCCAGCAGCAGCCAGGGCATGACGGCGGTGCCGACCACCCCGGCCAGCACCACGCCCGAGCGGTAGGACAGGTGGGGCGCGGCGGCGTTGACGAAGTTGAGCGCCGCGGGCACGACGTTGGCCGCCGTGTTGGTGGACCACTGGGCCAGGACGATCATCAGCAGCAGGACGCCGAGTACGAGGCCCGTGCTCTGCCCCTGGATGACGTCGACGGGGTTCCACTGCCCGGTGACGATGAAGGAGACCGCGCCGATGAAGGAGATCCAGGCCTGCATCATCGGCAGGGCCACGAAGTGGGCGGTGAGGACCGCCCGGTTGCGGCGCAGGAAGCGGCGTTCACCGGGGGCGGTGCGCACGAAGCGGGTGATGCTCGGGATGTCCACGGCCAGCGGCGCCCACACGACCATGTTGATCAGGAAGAACGCCACCAGCGACAGGTCCCCGCCGGAGGCGAAGGTCCAGATGTTGGTGCCCTCCAGGTCGGCCACACCATCCAGCGTGTAGTACATCCAGATCGAGATGGCCAGGATGCACGGGGCGGCGACGGAGGCCAGGCGTTCGACCGCCTTGATGCCGAGGGCGACGTTGGCGATCTGCACGGCCAGGAACAGGGCGTACCAGAGCGGCCAGGAGGAGAACCCGGTCCAGTACTCCACGAGGCCGTTGATGGCCAGGGCCCCGATGTAGGTCTGGATGCCGAACCAGCAGGCGGCCACCACCCCGCGCGAGACCGAGGGGATGTGGGTGCCGATGGTGCCGAAGGGAGCGCGCAGGAACACCGCGAAGGACAGGCCGTGCTCGGTGCCGATGTCGGCGGTGAGGGTCATGATGACGGCCAGCGCCATGGTGGCGGTGAGCACCACCACCATGACCATGGGCAGGGAGAGCCCGCCCTCGACGCCGTTGGCGCCGTACTGGAAGGTGACGATGACGATGGCCAGGGCCACCCACATCCAGACGAAGCCCAACAGCGAGATGGGGCGCTGGTTGAGCCAGGTGGGCAGGATCGACTCTTCGAGCAGGTGGTTGTTGGGCGGGACGCTCTGACGGGGGTGGAGGTGTCCATGGGCCTGTGCTCCTCCGGAGGGGGTCAGGGGTGGTGGGGAGTTTCCAGTGCGGGACTCAGCGGCCAGTGGGTGACGCTCTTGGGGCGGGGCACGGCGAAGGTGCGGACCCGGCTGGTGGTGAGGCCGAGGCCCACCAGGGACTCGGCCAGGGCGACCGCGCTGGTGAGGCCGTCCACGACCGGCGCTCCCGCGGTGTCCTCGGGGGTGAGTTCCATTCCGGCCATGCCGCCGCAGCCGAGGACGATCACCTCGGCTCCGTCCCGTTCGACGGCGGCCCGGGCCTGGTGGGCCACGGCACGCGCGGCGGCGGTGGGGTCGCTCTCCAGTTCGAGGACACCGAGGCCGCTGGCGCGCACCGAGGCGCAGCGGGTGTGGAGTCCGGCCAGGGTGAGGCGGTCCCGGATCATGGGGACGGTCCGGTCCAGGCTGGTGACCACGGAGTACCGGTGGCCGAGCAGACAGGCGGTGTGGGCCGCGGCCTCGGTGATGTCGATGACCGGGGTGGGGCAGAGCTCCTGGAGGCCCTCCTTGCCGTGGTCGCCGAAGCCCGCCTGGATGACGGCGTCGTAGGGGCGTTCGTAGGTCATGACGCGGTCCATGACGGCCACGGCCGCCAGGTGACTCTCGAAGTTGCCCTCCACCGACTCGGGGCCGAAGCGCGGGGTGAGCCCCTCGACCTCCGTACCGGGCCGGGCGACGGCGCGGGCCTGTTCGGCCAGGGCACGGGTGATGGCCGTCGAGGTGTTGACGTTGACGATCAGGAGGCGCATGCGGTCCCTTCGCGAGCCGTGCGGGGGTGACCCCGCCCACGATTGAAGCTATTACTTCAGTATCGTTAAAGCCATGACTTCATAAGACCGGCATCTATACTTAACGCGCCATGGCTGACTTCACCCAGAACCCCGCGCCCCCACGGTTCGACGAGCGCAGGATCGGTGAGCGCATCCGCGAACTGCGCACCGCGCGCGGCCTGTCCCTGCGTGAGCTGTCCGGGCGACTGGAGATCAGCGCGAGCGCGCTCTCCCAGATCGAACGCGGCAGGATGCGCCCCTCGGTGACCCGGCTGTACCAGATCATGGGCGAGCTGAACGTGCCCATGGCCGCCGTGTTCGGCCCCGAGGAGAGCGCCCCGGCGGCGCCCGACGCCTACACGACCCCCATGGGGGAGGCGCCCGGTCCGCGCTGGGAGCCCGGGGACACCGCCGTGGGCCGCGTCGCGGTGACCCGACGGGACGAGGCGGCCACCCTGGAACTCGGCCACGGGGTGCGCTACCGCCGCCTGACCCCGGGGCCGGTACCGGGGATGAACTACTTCGAGTCCGTGTACCCGCCCGGCTCCTACTCCAGCCAGAACGCCGAGTACGTGCGGCACCGGGGACACGAGATCGGCAACGTCGTGAGCGGGGTGCTCACCGTGGACGTCGGGTTCGACACCTACGAGCTCCGGCCCGGCGACTCGATCACGTACCCCTCCACCACCCCGCACCGGATCTCCAACCAGGGCGACAGCGACGCTGTCGCCGTCTGGCTCAACCTGGACTGACGGGCGCTCGCACGAGGGTCGGCGCCACCCGGAGTGCTCAGGGCAGTTCGTCGAACCTCGCCCGGGCGCGCTCGACGTCCGGCATGGTCTCGGTGGTCCAGCGCAGGAGCGCGTCGACGAGGTCCTGGAGGGTCCTGCCGAGGGAGGAGATGCGGTACTCCACGGCCAGCGGCCGGGTGCTCACGACGACCCGGTCGACCATCCCGTTGCGCTCCAGGCGGCGCAGGGTGGCGGTGAGGGACTTCTGGGTGATGACGGGGATCGCGCGGCGCAGGCCGTTGAAGCGCAGGGGCTGCTCGCAGAGGCAGTCCAGCACCTGGAGCGACCACTTGTCGAGCGTCTGGTCGAGGAGCTCGCGGTGTTCGGCGGTGATCTGGGGGACGGGCTGGGCGGGCGTGGTTTCCGGCATGATACCTGGTCTCGTTGAAGTTCCCTTTGGGCACCTAGTAGACATGGGATACCTGCCAAACGCCAACCGGAGGAACCTTCCATGACCGTGCAGCTGCTCTCCCCGAAGGCCTGTTCCAGCCCGTTCCCTACCACCACGTCGCGGTCGGCACCGGCAGCCGCCACGTGGTGGTGTCCGGCCAGATCGCCCGTGACGGCGACGCCAACCACCTGGCCACCGGCGATCTCACAGGTCAGGTCGAGATCGTCCTTCGCCACACCGCCCGCGCGCTCGCCGGGGCGGGGGCGACCTTCTCCGACGTCGTGCGCCTGCGTTTCTACGCCGTCGACTGGAAGCCGGAGAAGGCCGAGGCCTTCATGAAGGGCATCGAGAACGTCACCGAGGAACTGGGGCTTCCGACCCCGCTTCCGCCCACGTCGCTGATCGGTGTGAACTACCTCTGGGAGCCCGACGTCCTCGTCGAGCTGGAGGCCGACGCCATCCTGGACTGACCCGTGGGTGGCCCCGCCGCACCGAGCGGGGCCACCCCGTCCGGAGTCGCGGCTCAGCCCTCCTCGGGTTCGTCCTCCTCGGGCCGCACCCGGCTGGCGAGCCGGTAGTCGACACGAACGTCCTCGTAGACCTTCCCGGGCTCGACGGGCCGGGGAACGCCCGATCGGTCACTGCCCGCCGTACCCTCCGACCGGGGGCTCGCCCGGTGGCGGGACTCGACGTCCGGCACCTCGTGGAACGTCAGCTCGCTCGCGGTGACGGACGCGCCGATCTCCACGTCGTACTCGGGTTCCCTCCGGCTGCCCATGGTGATCACCTCCGATTCACCGGTCGGCCTCGCCACCGGAACGCCTCACCGTGTCACCGGCCCATTTCGCGGCGCTGCCCAACACGTTCGCGGCCGTCCGTGCGGCTTCCCCCGCGCTCTTCGCGGCGGCCTCCGCTCTCTTCGCCGCCGCCTCCACGGACCTCACCGCATCGTCGGGGACCGAGGTGGTGTCCTCCGCCGGGTCGTCGTCCGTGTCGTCGGACCCTCGGGCCTCGTCGGGCGCCTCGTCCTCGATGTCCGGGTCGGGCTCCTCCGACGCCCCATCGTCATCGCCGGATTCGTCATCCTGTGCGACGTCCCCGACCGTGCTCGCGGCGTCGGATCCCACGTCCCGGGCGGTGTCTCCCGCGACCTGGCTCACGTCCTCGACCGTGCTTCCAGCGCCCGAACCGACGTCCTCGACGGCACCACCGGCCCCAGAACCGACATCTTCGACCGCGCTTCCAGCGCCAGAACCGACATCCTGGACCGTCCTCGCGGCCCCGGAGCCAACGTCCCTGACGGCGCTTCCAGCGCCGGAGCCGACGTCCTCGACCGCGCCACCGGCACCCTCGCCCAGGGCTCCGACGGCCCGGCCCGCGCCGCCGCCCACCTCATCGAGGGTGGACTCCACGCCGCGCGCCACGTGTTCCAGCACCTCCGGGTTCGTGTCGACGGTGTGCAGGACCCGGGCGATGATCTCCCGAACGTTGTCGAGCCTGACCTTGAGCAGGGCCTCGGCCTCGACACCCTTGATGTTCAGGTGGACGCGGCCGAGTCCGACGTCGGCTCCCACCTTCAGCTTGAGGAGGTCCAGCACCTCGGCCTGGAGCGAGACGGAGGCGACCAGGTTGTCGACCTCGAGGTCGATCTCGTCGACCCGCAGATTCGGGACCTCGAGAAGGACGTCCGTGTCGCTGCCCGCCACCGGGCTGCCGTCCGGTTCTCGGCGCGGCTCCGGAACGGCCTCCGCGCCCACACCCTCCGGTTCCAGTTCCTTCGAGGCACTCGCCGCGTCCTCGTACGTGCTCGCTCCGGTCTTTGGAGTGTCTTCCACCTTTCCCACAACCTTCCACGTGGCTGGGCACACCCAGCGTTCTCAGCGCCCTTCCAGGGGTGTCATCGCACGGTCGGCCTCGGTCGCGGACTCCTGCCCGGAGTGTTCCGCCGGTCACCGTTGTGGGGTCGACGAGAGCGTGTCCGCCCCATGTACCCGACGCGCGCTCCGGGAAACTGTTCCCCCTGCTCAGAGGTGGTTTTCCTGGTGGATCGGGGGCGGGAGGACACCACGGCTCTCGGGCCGCACCGGGTCGCCGCGCGATACTGGGCCGCATGACGACTTCATCCGGTTCCCCACCCGTGCCGTTCACCCGGATCAAGATCCGTGTGGGGGCGCTGGTGTTCTGCGGCGACGAGGTGGCGCTCATCCGGCGCGACCGGCCCGGGTCGGTCCACTACACGCCACCCGGCGGCAACGTCGAGCCGGGCGAGGACCTGGACGTCGCACTCCGGCGCGAACTGGCCGAGGAGCTGGACCTGCGACCGCACCAGTCCACCCCGCCGCAGCTGCTGTGGGTGGTGGACCAGCGCGTCAGCCGCCCCGGGCCGACGCCGCCACCGCGCAAGCTCCACCTGATCCACCGCCTGCACGTCACGCCCGAGGTGCGCGACGTGTTGGCCGTGGAGGAGTACGACGAGCAGCCCGGAGGAGGGCACGAGATCGGCATCGTGGAGTGGGTCGACTACCGGAGCACCGCCGACCTGCCGATCTTCCCGCTGATCGGCCCGGCTCTCGCGGCGCTCCCGCACCCGCGCGCGGTCGTCGCCGACGCCGCCCTGCCAGCGGTGACCGACGACGACTACGTGTGGGTCTGACCCTCCAGGACCTTCTGGGGCACGTCCCGTTCCCCGACGAGCCACGCGGCGATCTCGGTGTGGGACCGGGAGGCTGCGCCCCAGGCGTCCAGCAGCGTGAGCCAGGCGTCGCAGTCGCGGCCGGTGGCCTCGGCGACCCTGGCACCGGAGACCCGGTCACGGGGTCAGCGCCGTGCGCGGTGGGCACGCAGGACGGTGTCGTGGGTGTGGTGCGACCCCGGGGGAGCGGGGGACACCCGGGCCCGGGTCTCGTTGACGGTGACGGTCCAGTCGGCATCCAGGAGCCGGGCCACTTCGGCGGGCTGGTAGTAGTCGGCGGGGGCGTGGCCGTCGTCCAGCCGCTCGGGCAGCGGGGTGATGTCGTGTCCGACGAAGAGGAGGGTGCCGCCCGGGGCAACCGAGGCGAGCAGGGCGCGCAGGGCGGTGTGCTCGGGCTCGCGCGGGAGCGGGAAGTAGTGGACGGTCACCAGGTCGAAGGCGCCGACCGGGGGCGGCGCCGTGGTCAGGTCGCCCTGCTTCCAGGAGACCCGGTCCCGGACGTCGGTGCTCGCGTCGGCCGCGCGGTCGAGGGCGACCCGCGAGATGTCGACTCCGGTGACCAGCCAGCCCGCGCGGGCCAGCCAGAGGGCGTCTCCGCCCTCGCCGCAGCCCACGTCGAGCGCCTGGCCCGGCGGGAGGTCGGCCAGCTCGGTGACGAGGACGCCGTTGGGCTCGCCGCTGAAGAGCCGCGTCCGACCACCGTACCTGTCGTCCCAGAACTGCGCGTCCATGTTCGTGCTCCTTGGTGATGGGGTGAGGAGAGGTCCGCTGACCCTTCCGCCACCAAGGTGACCCCGGAACGAGGTGGGGGCAAGAAACTTTGCCGGAACGGCAAACGCTCAGGCGGGGTGGTCGTACACGAGGGTGTGCCGCCAGAAGAGGCGTCGGCGCACACGGGCCCCGGGCAGCTCCCGGGCGGCCACCGCGCGGATCCGGTCGAGGGTCCATTCGGGTTCTCTGGTGGGGGCGCGCATGTGCGGGGGCGGCTCGGTGGCGGCGCCCGGGTGCCTGACCAGGCCCACCAACGGGTTCAGGACGGCGGAGACCAGTCCCGTGAGGTGGTCGGCCGGGTCGCCGTCACGGTGGCAGCCCACGACCACCAGCCGACCGCCGGGTGCCAGGCTCGCGCGCAGCTCCCGCAGGGTCGCCTCCAGCGGAAGGTGGTGCAGGACCGCCACCAGGGTGACGGCGTCCCAGCGCCGGTCGGGGTCGCGTTCCGCGAAGCCCGCCCGCATGACGGTGATTCCCGGATCGTCCGCGAACCGCCCCCGGCGAGCGCGGCGGCGGCCGGATCGGGCTCCAGGCCCACGACCTCGTCCACGCGCCGACGCAGCCGGGCCAGCAGGTTTCCGGTGCCGCAGCCCACGTCCAGGACGTCGCGCGCACCGCTGGCCGCGACGCGGCGCACCACCCAGGGTCCCAGGCGGTCGTTGTGGCTCCACGGATGCCGTTGGTTGAGGCGGTCCAGCCAGGTGGTCACCGGCGTCAGGGATGGCATACCGACACGGTAGCGACGAGCGTCAGCCCAGGAGTGCCCCGGCCACGGTCAGCCCGACCCAGGCGGAGCCCACGCCCAGGCACAGGTGCGCCAGCACGTTCACCAGGGCGCGGCCGCGGGAACCGGTCCGGGAGAGCTGCACCGTCTCGTAGGCGAACGTGGAGTAGGTGGTCAGCGCCCCGCACAGGCCCACACCGAGGAGTGCCGACAGTTCGGGGGACAGGGGGAGCGCCAGCAGCGAGCCCAGGGCCAGGCTGCCGACCACGTTCACCGCCAGGGTTCCCCAGGGAAAGCCCTCCCCGAACCGGCGCTTGAGCTCCAGGTCCACGAGGAAACGGACGGGGGCTCCCACGGCCGCGCCCAGGACGACCATCAGCGCGCTCACGGGTTGCGCCCTCCTCCGTGCGTGAGGAACCGGTGGGCCAGTGACGAGGCCGCCCAGGCCGCGGTGAGCGCCCCCGCCAGGGTGAGGAGGAGGTAGACCAGCGCGACCTGCGGGGCGCCCCGTTCGAGGGTCGTGACCACGTCGGTGGCGTAGGCGGAGAACGTGGTGTAGCCGCCGAGGAACCCCACTCCCCAGAAGGGGCGGACGAGGCGGTTCCCGGGCCAGCGGTGCACGACCAGTTCCATGAGCAGGCCGATCAGCAGGCTGCCGGTGACGTTGACGGCCAGGATCGTCCAGGAGACCCCGGAGGCAGCGGGCGGCCAGAGCACGTCCAGGGCGTGGCGGCTCAGGGCGCCCAAGGCCCCACCGGCGGACACCGTGGCGACCAGGGGCAGCAGCGACCCCCGTTCGGAAAGGGACATGGGGCCATTCTCCACCCGCCCGCCCCTCTCCGCGCATGGGCCACCGGTGCGTCGCGGGGCCTCAGGGTCCGGGTTCAGGGGGCGTTCAGGGCCATCCCCCATGGATTCCTGTCCCGCCAGATAGGATTCTGGCCATGCAGTCAGAAAACAAGCCAGACAGACAGAAGCGGTCCTTCATCGAGGAGGCCCGCAGGGCGCAGATCATCGAGGCGGCGGTGGGCACCATCGCCGAGGTGGGCTACCCCAGCGCCTCCCTTGCGCGGATCGCACGGGAGGCGGGGATCAGCAAGGGCGTGATCTCCTACCACTTCGACGGCAAGGACGAACTGATGGACCAGGTGGTGACGGGTGTCTACACGGAGATCGCGGAGACCGTCGCCGCCAGGGTCACGGCACAGACCACCGCTGAGGAGATGCTGCGCGCCCACGTGCGAAGCGTCGCCGAGTACGCGCTGGAACACCGTGACCGCATGGCCGCCCTCGCGCAGATCCTCATCCACGCACGCGACGCCCACGGCGCTCCCCGGTTCGGGGGCGCCAGGCGGAACCGCTCTACCAGGGCCTCGAAGCGTTCTACCGGCTCGGACAGCGGAGCGGGGAGTTCCGCGCCTTCGACGTGCGCGTGATGGCGGTCAGCCAGCAGTCGTCCATCGACGCCATGTTCGAGTACTGGCGCGTCCACCCCGACCACGACCTGCTCACGCACGCCGACGAGCTGGCCGAACTCCTGGTCCGCGCCGCCCGAGCCGACTGACTGCCCCCGAAGCTCGTTCACTCCCGGACACGAGGGCACCATGACACGGCAGTACCCCACCACGACCCCCGCGATCCCGCCCCAGGCCCCACGGGCACGCCTGTTCTTCGTCGACAACCTGCGGGTCTTCCTCACGGTGCTGGTGGTCCTGCACCACGTCGCCGTCACCTACGGCAACATCCCGCTGTGGTTCTACACCGAACCCGCCCAGGACCCCACCGGCGGCCTGTTGGACCTGTTCGTGATCCTCAACCAGACCTTCTTCATGGGCCTGTTCTTCCTGCTGGCGGGGTACTTCGTCCCCGGCGCCGTGGATCGCAGGGGACGGCGGCCGTTCGTTCGCGAATGCCTGGTCCGTCTGGGGGTGCCGCTGTTGTTGTTCCTGGTGCTGTTGCGCCCCCTGGTCATGGCGCCCGCGCACGCGGACCTGCTCGCCGCCGACCCCGACCTGTCGTACTGGATGCTCTACCTGTTCTCGATCGACCCCGGCCCGCTGTGGTTCGTGGAGGTCCTGCTGGTGATGAGCCTGGTCTACGTGGTGGTCCGGGGACCGGGCGAGCGTCGCGCCGCCGGCGCGGACCGGGAGGTCTCCCGCCCGGCCGGTTCCGAGCCGCTGCGCTGGTTCGTCCCGGTCGTCCTCTTCTCCGTGGGTCTGGCGCTGGTCACCTTCGCGTGGCGGTTCGCCTTCCCCGCGCCTTACTGGCCGGTCGTGGGGCTGCCCAGCCCCGGCTACCTGCCCCAGTACGCGGCCCTGTTCACCGTCGGCGTGTTCGCCTACCGGCGCGAGTGGCTCACACGGCTGCCGAACTCGGCCGGGTGGGGAGGTCTGGCGATGGCTGTGCTGGGCCTGGTCTCCCTGGCCGCGACCCTGGCGGTCCTGGGTGTGGGCTCCCTGACCCCCGGCAGCTGGCAGGCGCTGGCACAGATCCTGGGGAGACCCTCTTCGCCATGGGTGTGGTGGTCATGCTGCTGGTGCTCTTCCGAAGGCTGTTCGACCGGAGCAACCGCTTCCTGGCCTTCCTCTCCGACAACGCCTTCGCGGTCTACGTGCTGCACGCCCTGGTCCTGGTCGCGCTCGGGCTGGCGCTGAGCGGCTGGGAGGCGGTCGCCCTCGCGAAGTTCGCCGGGATGGCGGTGCTGGCCGTACCGCTGTGCTGGGTCGTGGCCGCCGGGGTCCGGGCCCTGCCGGGGGTCCGGCGGGTCCTCTGAAGCGCCGTGTGACGCCAGGCCCCGGGGTTAGGGTCGGACCAGGACTCCCTAAGGAAGGACCACCCCCGTGGGCACTCAGAAGGAACGCATGCTGGCCGGTGAGCTCTACCTCGCCGACGACCCCGAGATCCACGCGGACGTGACCCGGGCCGCGCTGCTCTCCGAGGCGTTCAACACCTGCGCGGCCGACGACGCCGAGGGGCGGTTCAAGGCCCTCACTGACCTCGTCGGTGAGCTCGGGGAGGGCAGCGAGATCCGTCCGCCGCTGCGTGTGGACCTCGGGTACCGGATCACCATCGGGCCGCGTTCCTTCGTCAACTTCGACGCGGTCATGCTCGACGTCGCCCCCATCACGATCGGCGCGGACGTCCTGATCGGACCGGGTGTCCAGCTGCTCACCCCCACGCACCCGATCGACCCGGAGCTGCGCCGGGCCAAGTGGGAGGCGGCCGAGCCCATCACCATCGGAGACAACGTGTGGCTGGGCGGCGGGGTCATCGTCTGCCCGGGTGTGACCATCGGTGAGAACACCGTGGTGGGCGCCGGGGCCGTGGTCTCCAAGGACCTGCCAGCGAACGTGGTGGCGGTCGGCAACCCCGCCCGGGTCGTCAAGGAGATCTGAGACCGGAGCGGTGGGGGACCGTCGCGTCGGGCCCGCCTTCGACGCCCGGACCGGCGAAGGGCGGAGGGGCCGGAACGCGGGCTGCGTTCCGGCCCCTCGCCGTTCCACGGGCGGGATCAGTCCTGCGGCCGCCCCGCTTGGAGGCGCTCCAGGTTCTCCTCGCCCCAGGCGCCGAGGGCGTTGAGCGCGGGCAGGAGTGTGCGGCCGAACTCGGTCAGCGAGTACTCGACCCTGGGCGGCACCTGCTGGTGGACCTGGCGGTGCACCACGCCGTCCGCACTCGCGGGCCCCGGGCGCGGTCGTGGCCGTCCCCCGGTGTGGCGCCACCGGGGGACGGGGTTCGTGGGCCTACCCGGCCGTCGTCGCCGGTTCGGGGTCCCCGTGGGAGAACTGGGTCCGGTACAGCTCGGCGTAGCGGCCGCCCCTGGCCAGCAGCTCGGCGTGGGTGCCGCGTTCCACGATCCGCCCGGCCTCGACCACCAGGATGGCGTCCGCCGCGCGGATGGTGGAGAGCCGGTGGGCGATGACCAGGGCGGTCCGCCCCTCCAGGGCCTCGGCCAGAGCGGCCTGGACCGCCGCCTCGGAAGTGGAGTCCAGGGCGGAGGTGGCCTCATCGAGAATGACCACCTCCGGCCCGGTCAGCAGGAGACGGGCGATGGTGAGCCGCTGGCGCTCCCCTCCGGAGAAGCGGTAGCCGCGCTCGCCCACCACCGTGTCCAGTCCGTCGGGGAGGCTGGCGACGAGGGTGTCCAGGCGGGCACGGCGCAGGGCGTCCCAGACCTGTTCGTCGGTGGCCTCGGGGGCGCCGAGGGTGAGGTTGGCGCGGATGGACTCGTGGAACAGGTGGCCGTCCTGGGTGACCATGCCCAGGGTGGCCCGCACGGACGCGAAGGTGAGGTCGCGGACGTCGGTCCCGCCCAGGCGGACGGTGCCCTCATCCACGTCGTACAGGCGCGGGGTGAGCTGGGCGATGGTGGACTTGCCCGCTCCGGAGGAGCCGACCAGGGCCACGGTCTGACCGGGTTCGACCCGGAACGACACCCCGTGCAGGACCGGGCCGTTGTCGGTGGTGTCCAGGGTGGCGACCTCCTCCAGTGAGGCGAGGGAGACCCGGTCGGCGGTCGGGTAACCGAAGGAGACGTCGTCGAACTCCAGCGAGACGGGCCCCGCGGGGACCGGGCGCGCGTCCGGGCTCTCGTCCACCAGCGGCTTCAGGTCCAGGACCTCGAACACCCTGCTGAAGCTGACCAGGGCGCTCATGATCTCCACGCGGGCGCTGGCCAGCGCCGTCAGCGGCGCGTACAGGCGGGTCAGGAGCATGCCCATCGCGACGACCGTTCCGGCGTCGAGCTGGCCCCTCAGCGCGTAGAAGCCGCCGAGGCCGTAGACCAGGGCGAGGGCGAGCGCGGAGACCAGGGTCAGGGCGGTGAAGAAGATCTCCTGGACCATGGCGGTGCGCACTCCGATGTCGCGGACCCGGCTGGCGCGGCGGGCGAACTCGGCGGCCTCGTCGTCGGGGCGGCCGAAGAGCTTGACCAGCGTGGCGCCGGGCGCCGAGAAACGCTCGGTCATCTGGGTGCTCATGGCGGAGTTGTGGATGGTGCGTTCGCGTTCGATCCTGGCCAGTCGGGCGCCCATGCGGCGGGCGGGCAGGACGAAGACGGGCAGCAGCACGAGCGAGAGCAGGGTGATCTGCCAGGACAGGGTCGCCATGACGACCAGCGCCAGCACGAGCGTGACGAGGTTGCTGATCACCCCGGACAGGACGTCGCTGAAGGCGCGCTGGGCACCGATGACGTCGTTGTTGAGCCGGCTGACCAGGGCTCCGGTACGGGTCCGGGTGAAGAAGGCGACCGGCATCCGCTGGACGTGCTCGTAGACGGTGGTGCGCAGGTCCAGGATGAGCCCCTCCCCGACCCGGGAGGAGAACCACCGCACGGCCAGGGAGAGCACGGCCTCCGCGATCGCGACCAGGGCGATGAGCCCGGCCAGGAGCAGGACCGGCCTGAGGGCCGCCCCGGCCACGATCTCGTTGACGACCTCACCGGCCAGCAGTGGTGAGGCCACCGCCAGGGCGGCCGTGACGACGCTGAGGCCGAGGAACCACGCGAGGGGGCGTGCGTGCGGTCGGGCGAAGGAGGCGATCCTGCGCAGGACGGGGCGGGAGAAGGGGCGCTGATCCTCGTGGGCGTGCATCGCGTGGTAGATCGAGTTCCACGCGGCCATTTCCATACTCATGGGGTCCACCGGTCCGAGTCGTTGGGTACCCCTGAACCGTAGAACCCGAACAATACTTGAGGTCAAGTTTTCATCGTACCTCCCGAATTCTTCCCTGTACTTCCCTTTTATAAGGAAGGTTGCGGTATCTTGAGGAAGAGGAGAGAGGATGCGTGTCATGAGTGCGATCTACCGAACCGAGGACGGGGAGCGGTGGCTCCGGCAGCGGTACCTCCGGGCCCTGGACCATGCCCCCGTCCCGACCCGGAGGCTGACGGTCCCGACCCGCGAGGGGAGACCTTCGTGCTCGCCTGCGGCCCCGAGGAGGCTCCGCCGCTGGTCCTGCTGCACGGGTCCGGGGCCAACTCGGCCCACTGGTTCGCGGACCTGCCCGCGTGGTCGGAGCACTTCCGGGTGTACTCCGTGGACCTGGTCGGTGAACCCGGACTGAGCGCGCCCACCCGCCCCGAGCTGTCCACCGAGGCCAGCGCGCTGTGGCTGGACGACGTCCTCGCGGAGCTCGGCGTGCGTGACACCGCCATGGCCGGGATGTCCCTGGGAGGATGGACGACTCTCGACTACGCGATCCGCCGCCCCGGACGCGTCACCCGCCTCGCTCTGGGCTGCCCGGGCGGGGTGGGCGCCCAACGCCGGTGGAGCATCCTGGGGGCGGGGCTGCTCATGTCGTTCGGGGCCCGTGCCCGGCAGCGGTCGGTCCGCTACCTGGTCGGGCTCGGGCGTTCCGGGAACGACGCGGTGCTGGACGAGATCATGGCGGTCTTCTCCAGGTTCCGGCCGCGTACCGCGTCCCTGCCGGTCTTCCCGGACGAGGCGCTGCGCACGCTGGGGACCCCGCTCCAGGTGACCGTGGGCGACCGGGACCGGATGTTCGACTCCGAAGAGACCGCCCGGCGCGTGCGGGCGTGCGTCCCGCACGCCCGCGTACGGGTGCTTCCCGGAGTCGGCCACGCCCTCACGCCCCAGACCGGGCCCGCCCTGGAGTTCCTTCGAGGCGGGGTCCCCGGCTGACCGTTCCGGCGCTGACCGCGTTCGCGGCCACGATCGCGAGGATCGCCGCGCCCTCCCACCCGTCCAGGGCCTGGCCCAGCACCAGCCAGCCCGCCAGGGCCGCCATCACGGGGTGCACGCTCATGAACAGGCCGAAGAAGCGGGCCGGGACCCGGCGCAACGCGTACAGGTCGCCCAGGAACGGGACCATCGAGGAGAGCACCCCCGCCACCGCCGCACAGAGGACGGCGACCGGTGTGGGCGGGTGCAGGTACAGCGCGGTGATCCCCACGGGCACGAACACGAGCGCGGAGATCCCGGCGGCGGTCGCCGAGCCCTCGATCCCGGGGAGCCGCCGCCCGACCGTCCGGTTGAGCAGGATGTAGGCGGCCCAACAGGCCGCCGCGACCAGGGCCAGGGCGATCCCCGTGTAGTCGGTGGAGGGCTGCGGACGCATGAGGACCGCGACAGCCCCGCCCGCCACCAACGCGCAGGCCAGGTCGGTCCAGCGGCGCGTGGCGGCCAGGGCCACCGCCAGCGGCCCGAGGAACTCCAGGGTGACCGCCAGCCCCAGTCCGATGCGGTCCACGGCCAGGTAGAGGGTCAGGTTCATGGAACCGAACACCACCGCCATCGCCAGCACCGGCCACCACTGCCGCCAGGTGAAGGCACGCAGTCGGGGACGTCCCACCAGCATCAGCACGGTGCCTGCCACCCACTGGCGGATCGCGACCACCCCGACCGGGCCGATGACCGGGAAGGCCAGGGCGGCGGTGGCCGCCCCGACCTGGTTGGAGGCGCCGCCGGTCAGCATCACGGCCATGCCCCGCCAGCGGTCGGCGCCCTGCCCGGTGTCGGTGGAAGTCGTCATACCGGGAGCATCCACCGGCCGTTCGTATACGCAAAATGCATACGAGTGAGCATCTATACGCTGAAGTCATGGATCTCGAACTCCGTCACCTGCGCTGCCTGGTCGCGATCGTGGACACGGGCGGGTTCAGCGACGCCGCCCTCGACCTGGGGGTGTCCCAGGCGGCGGTCTCCCGGACCCTGGCCGCCCTGGAGGGCATCCTCGGCGTGCGACTCCTGCACCGCACCAGCCGGGACGTCACGCCCACCACGGCCGGGGTCCAGGTGTTGGCCCGTGCCCGCCACCTGCTGGCCGAGGCCGAGAACCTGGTGAGCGAGGCGACCACCGGCCACACCCGGCTGCGGGTGGGCCACGCGTGGTCGGCGGTGGGCCGCCACACGGCGGAGTTCCAGCGCCGCTGGGCCGACCTGCACCCGGGCGTGGACCTGCACCTGGTCCGCACCAACACCCCCACCGGCGGGCTGGCCGAGGGGTTGTGCGATCTGGCGGTGGTTCGAGCGCCCTTCGACGGCAGGCGCTTCGACAGCGCCGTGGTGGGACACGAGCGGCGGCACTGCGCGATGGCCTCCGACGACCCCTGGGCCCGGCGGCGCTCGCTGCGTCTGGACGAGCTGACCGGCCGCGTCCTGCTGTTCGACCGGCGCACCGGAACCACCACGGCGGACCTGTGGCCGGAGGGCGCGCGGCCCGAGATGGAACCCACCCGCGACATCGACGACTGGCTGGCCGAGATCGCCACGGGGCGGGCGGTCGGCATCACCCCGGAGAGCACCGCCACGCAGTACCGGCGCGACGGCATCGTCTTCCGCCCCCTGCGCGACGCGCCGCTGATCCCGGTGCGGCTGGTCTGGCGACGTCACGACCCGCACCCGGCCACGCACGCGGCGGTGGCGCTGCTCTCGGAGCTGTACGGCCAGGGGCGCTGACCGGGCCCGGGTGTCCGGCGGGACTCAGGGGTTCAGGGAGTCGATGACGTCGATGACCCCCACCTGCTGGAGGCCGTGCACGAGGAGGATCAGCCCCACGATGCCGATGATCCAGGACAGGGTCTCCCGCGAGCCCGCGTCGATCTTCTCGCGCCAGCGGTCCAGCCTGGGACGCAGGTGCTCACCGAACACGCGGTGCCCCAGGTAGAGGAGGACGGGCGGCAGGACCATCACGAGGTTGTAGGCGGCGAGCACCGGGATCCAGGTGGAGGCGCTCAGCCCGGCGGTGCTCATGATGCCGATGGCGCCGAGGTAGGGCAGGGCGGTCCCGGCCTCCAGCAGACCGGTCGCCAGGCCGAGGCCGATCATGCTGACGGTGCGGAACGAGGCCGGGCGTCGGGGAGCGCGTCTCCTGGTCGGCATCACCCAGGAGTAGGCGAACAGGCCCCCGCCCAGGACCAGGAGCCCCCAGCCGAAGAGGGGGCTGTCCGCGAGGTTGGACAGGCTGCCGAGAGCCGCCCCCAGTCCCAGCATGAGCGCGCATCCGAGGGCGAAGTAGAACAGGGCCACCGTGCCGAGGTAGACGAAGAGGGGCGGGCCACGGAGGTCGCGCCGCTGAGCAGTACGAACAGGGAGACGCCGAGGGTCGTGGGACTCAGGGTGTCCAGGAGCGCCAGTCCGGCGACCGGCAGGAGTACGTCCAAGGGGGCATGCGACTCTCCACGTCTGTTTTTAACTCGACTGTGCTAAATAAAATAACACAGGCGTGCTAGAAAAGGGGAGTGCCCAAGATCGTTGATCACGAAGAACGCCGCAGGGAGCTGGCCGAGGCCCTGTGGAGGGTGATCGCCCACTCCGGCCCCCAAGCCGTGTCCATCCGCACCGTCGCCGCCGAGGCGGGGCTCTCCGCCGGGGCGCTGCGCCACTACTTCCAGACCCGTGAGGAACTCCTGGTCTTCGCTATGGACCTGTCCGAGGAACGCGTCGTCGGGCGGATGCGGGAGCAGTCGCGCACCTGGCGCCCCGAGGAGTCAGTGGTCGAGCGCGCCGCCGGGTTCGCGGAGCACATGCTCCCCCTGGACTCCGTCCGCAGCGCCGAGTTCCAGGTCTGGCAGGCCGCCGGGCACCTCGGGGAACTCGACCCCCGTCTGGAGGAGCGCTGGGCCCGGCAGCGCGGCCTGTACCGCCAGTTGGTCGGAGCGCTCGGCGGGCTGCCTCCCCTGGAGGACCCCGAACACGAGCACCCCGACCCCTGGCTGGAGACCTGGGCCGCGTTCCTGCACACCTTCGTGGACGGGCTGGCGCTCCAGATGATGGTCAACCCCGCACAGGTCCCCGCCGAGGCGGGCCGGGCGCGGCTGCGCTCCTTCCTGGCCCACGTGGAGGCCAGTCGGAGGTAGTCCGTCCGGGCCGCCCGGACGGGACGCACCCCGGGCCCGAACCGGGGTGGCCGGTCCACTCCCCGGACTTGGACATACTGGGTGCGCGGTTCGGGGTGATTCCGAAGGATTTCGAGGGGGAAGAGCGTGACCACCATGCGCGGCGACGAGGGTGTGCCGGACGGACGGACCAAGATCGAGTTCAGGCCCGCGGGGGTCGAGGACGTCCCGGCACTGGTCGACCTGGTCAACTCCTGCTACCGGGGCGACAGCTCACGCCGGGGCTGGACCACCGAGGCCGACTTCCTCGACGGCCAGCGGGTGGACGCCGACGCCCTGACGGAGCTGTTCGGCCGGACCAACACCCTGGTTCTCGTGGGTGAGTCCGAGGGCGAGGTCGTCACCTGCTGCGAACTCCAGCGGACCGTCAACGGCGCGTACTTCGGGATGTTCTCGGTGCGCCCCGACCTCCAGGGCGCGGGCCTCGGGCGGATCGTGCTGGCCGAGGCCGAGCGCACGGCGGCGAGCGAGTGGGGGTGCCGCCTCATCCGGATGAAGGTCCTCAAGCAGCGCCCGGAGCTCATCGCCTGGTACGAGCGGCGCGGATACACCAACACCGGCAAGACCGAGCCCTTCCCGTACGGCGACGCGGCCTTCGGGCTGCCCCGACAGGACGACCTGGCCTTCGTCGAACTCACCAGGGAACTGCACTTCGACTGACCGGTCAGGACGGTTCGAGGTTGGCCGACATCCGCTCCAGCACGTTGACCGTGTCGCGGTACTCCTGGTCGCTGACGCCCTGGCACAGGCGTTCCCGGGTGCGGGTGACGCGCTGGAGGAGCTCGCCGTGGGCTCGCTGTCCCTCGGAGGTCAGTTCCAGGGAGACCAGACCGCTGATCCAGCCGCGCTCACGCAGGGCCTCCACCGCCGGAGCGACGCTGGGCTCGTCGTCCTCCAGGAAGGGCGCCAGGCGCTGGTCCAGCTGGAGGACGGTGCCGGGGTCGTCGTGCAGGGAGTTGAGCACCTGCCACTGGCGGCGGTCGAGGGAGTCCTCGGCCAGGGCGTGGTCGAAGTCGTGCTCGATGAGCCGGTCCAGGTGCTTGAGCCAGAATCCGATGGGCAGGTCGGACATGGTGCCTCCGGAGGGCCGATGGTCCCGATGGACCGACGCTATATCGGGCGTCGCCGCCGTCGCCAGTGCTCCGCCGGTGCGTGTCCCGCGAGTGCGACGTGGACCGCCCCGAGCCGCCGTCAGCGCGCGACGAGGCCGGTGAGCACTCGGCGGACCATGCGGTCGAACAGGGCGTGGGTGTCCTCGGCGGCCTCGGGGGCGGGGCTGTTCGCCAGGGCGGCCACGACGAGCGGGTGCCGGTCCTCGGTCGCCGCGACGCCGGTCAGGGCCACACGGGTGGAAGGGGACGCGTCGGCCGCGTTCCGGCGGAGCTCGGTCCGTGCGAAGAGCGTCACCAGCCCGTTGAGCAGGCCGATCGTCTCCAGCTGGGCCGGTTGAGAGAGCCCGCTCGGGGCCAACGCCCGCAGGGCGCGCTCCAGGTAGTCCATACCGTGGGGCCCGGGGACGGGCTCTGTGGGCAGGTCGAGGAGCCAGGGGTGGCTCAGGTGCACCCGTTTCGCGCGGGTGGCGAGCGCCGTCAGGTCCTCGACCGGGTCCCCGCTGAGCGGAACGTCGAGGTCGATCTCCGCCGTGACGGCGTCCGCCATGAGGTCGAGCAGGTCGGAGCGGGTGGACACGTACCGGTACAGCGAGGCCGGTCCGGTGCCCAGCCGTCCGGCGACCCGGCGCATGGACACCGCGTTCAGGCCGCCCTCGTCGGCGAGGGCGACCGCGGCGGCGGTGATCTGGTCCCTGCTGCGTTCCGGTGCCGGGCCGCGCCTGCCTCGCTCCGGGCGGTCCCACACGGTCGTCGGTTCCTCGTTCACCGGGCCCCTCGCCTCGTCACGGTCGTGTACCCCTATCCTAATACTGAGAACAGTGATCGCAGTATGAGAGGAGCGGGCCATGACCTCCCAGGTGTGGACCCCGACCAGGTGGGCGCGGAACGGCGACGTACGCTTGGCCCACGACGCGTGGATCGGAGCGTCCGAGGGGGAACCGCTGCTGCTCATCATGGGTCTGGGCGTCAACCGGGCCTGGTGGCCGGACGGCCTGTGCCGCCTGCTGGCCGAACGCGGCTTCGCGGTCGCGCGCTACGACCAGCGCGACTCCGGCGAGTCGACCCACCTGCCGCCCACGCGGACCCGCACACCGGTCACCGCCCTGCTCGCCAAGCGCGGTGAGGCCTACACCGCCGAGGACACGGCCGACGACGCCATCGCGGTGATGGACGCACTCGGCTGGGAGTCGGCGCACCTGCTCGGCGTCTCCCTCGGCGGGGCCGTGGCCCAGCGCGTCGCCGTGCGCCACCCGGACCGGGTCCGCACCCTGACCACGGCGTGCGCGGTCCCGGGCGACGCACGCGGACTGCGCACCCTGCGCTACGTCAACATCAGCTCCGTGGCCAGACTCAGCCGGATGAGCTTCCCCGACACCAGGGAGGGCGCGATCCGGGCGGGCCTGGCCGTGGCCCGCTTCTGCGCGGGGCCGGTGGAAGCCTTCGACGAGGAGGAGGCACTCGCCAGGGCGGAGGCCCTGGCCGACGCGGGTACCCGCGACACCCGGGCACAGAGCCGCCAGATCGGGGCCCAGTGGCACGGGCCGCCGATCAGCGAGGTCACCGCGCCGACGCTGGTCCTCCACGGTACGGACGACCCCTGATCCGGCCGCGCGCGGCCGCCGCGATCGCCTCGCGCATCCGTGGGGCCCGCCTGGTCGCCCTGCCCGGGGTCGGGCACGAGATCCCGCCCCGGACCTGGTCCACCGTGGCCGGTGAGGTCCGCGTGCTCGCGGACACGGCCCCGCCACGCTGAGACGGGCGACGGGGGCGGGGGTGGAACGGAGTCTCAGTCCGGAACGCGGCACAGGACCGCGCCCCGGGGTATCACGAACACGCCGTCGGGGTGCTCGCTCCACCGCCGCCAGCCGGCGGAGATCCACTCCAGGTCGTCCTGGCTCGCCATGCCCCGGGTGACGGCGTCCCGGCCCATGGTCGACTCCAGGATGCGACGCGACCACATCCCGCCCCACCAGGCACGGCGTTCGGGGTCGGAGTGGTCCCACACCTCCGCGACATGCCTGACCTCGGTGAACCCGGCCGCGTGCGCCCAGGCCAGCAGGTGGCGCCCGGCATCGGGTTCGCCGCCGTTGGCCCGGGCCACCCGCTGGTACAGCGCCATCCACGCGTCCAGCTCGGGCAGGTTCGGGTACCAGTGCATCGCGGAGTAGTCGCTGTCGCAGGCGGCCACCACCCCGCCCGGCCGGGCGACACGGCCCATCTCCGCCAGCGCCCGCACCGGATCGCCCACGTGCTGGAGGACCTGGTGGGCGTGGACGACGTCGAAGGTGTCGTCGGGCAGGTCCAGGGCGTGGACGTCACCGACCACGAACTCGACGTTGTCCACACCGGCCTCCTCCGCGTGGGCGCTCGCCCTCTCGACCGCCTCGGCGGAGGCGTCCACGGCGGTGACGCGCCCCGGCGCGACCCTGCGGGCGAGGTCGACGGTGATGCTGCCGGGGCCGCAGCCCACGTCCAGCAGGGAGCGGCCGGGCCGGACCTCCGAGAGCGCGTAGGCGGCTGAATTCTCGGCGTCGCGCCACAGGTAGGAGGTGGTGACGATCGGGTGCTGTCCGTGTGTGTACCGGGCCATGGCGTTCCGCCTTCGTCTCGGGGGCTCCGGTCGACCCTACCCGCGAGTCTCCTCTTGTGAGATCCATTTCTCACAAAGTGAGACGAAACCTGGGTGACTCAGGAGACCAGGCGTCCGCCCAGGGCCTCCAGGTCCGGGACGAACCAGCACTGGGTGCCGCGATCGCACTCCCGGACCAGGTCCCGGAAGGCGTCGCTGGCGGCCACGTGCCGGGAGACGTCCCCGACCACGGCCAGCCGGAGCCGGTAGTTGGCGAACTTCTGGAGGAACTCTCCGGCGACGCCCGTGCGCAGCCGGAAGAAGTCGGCGTCGAGGCGCGCGGCGGGAACCGCGACCCAGGTGACGCCGTGGTGGAAGGCGTCTCCGATCACGTCGGCGGCCTCGCGCAGGGGCGCGCCCCGTTCCGGGCAGAGCATGACCGGGTGGCCACCCAGACGGCGGACCTCCGGGGCGATCTCGGCCCCCGGTTCCGCCTCCCTTCCCGAGGGGGTCACCGCTGTTCACCCGTGAGCGAGTCGACGTAGCCCAACAGCGTCGCGGTGGTGGCCAGGTCGCCCACGATGACCACCTTCAGGCGGGCGCGGTCCGGGTCGTGGACCACCTGGACGTGCGCGCGCCCGCGGTCCTCGGGACGCCCGGTGACGGAGAGCAGGGTGGTGAGTCGGTCGGCCGTGGCGCGGTCGACCCCGTCGACCTGGACGACGGTGGAGGCCTCCGCGTACGGGGCCCGCGGGGCGTCCGGGCCCTCCTCCTCGGCCAGCGGGCCGCCGGTGAACTCCTCCAGGTCGCGGCGGCGCACGCGGTACTGCTTCCCGATCCGGGTGGCCGCCAGTCGTCCCTCGCGGACGTAGGCACGCACCGTCTTGACGTGCAGACCCAGAAGGTCCGCGACCTGGTCCACCGAGTAGTACTGCTGCGGCACGGTTCTCCTCACCGACGGCCCTGTGTTCCAAAAACTTCCCTTATTGTACTCGATCATCACGGATGATAGGGAAGTTTGGGGAGTGTGGTGCGGTACGTGAGAACCGGGTACGTGAGAGGAGAGGGGAACGCCGGGGAGAGGGGGAGCCATGGCACTCCTGCACAAGATCAGGCCGTGTCTGTGGTTCGACGACCAGGCCGAGCAGGCGGCAGAGTTCTACACCCGCGTCTTCGAGAACTCACGGGTGCTCAGGACGACGTACTACGGCCCGGACATGCCCCTGGCCGAGGGCACCGTGCTGACCGTCGAGTTCGAGCTGGACGGGGCGCGCTTCACCGCGCTCAACGGCGGGGACGCCTTCACCTTCGACGAGGCGGTGTCCTTCCAGGTGATCTGTCGCGACCAGGAGGAGTCGGACCGCTACTGGAACGCGCTCACCGACGGCGGCCAGGAGAGCCAGTGCGGCTGGCTCAAGGACCGCTTCGGTCTGTCCTGGCAGGTCTATCCCGAGGAGCTGGACTCCCTGGTGTGGGACCCCGACCCCGATCGGGCGGGCCGGGCCACCCAGGCCATGCTGAGGATGCGCCGGATCGACCTGGAGGCGGTGCGGCGCGCCGCCGACGGCCTCTGAGCCCACCGGAGAACGGGGACACGGCCCCGCGCCCCCTCAGGCCCTCATCTGTGCGGCGAGCTGGTCCGCGACGCTCCGGGGAGCGCGACCCAGGAGCTCGCCCAGCAGCGGGTCCCGTTCGGCGAAGTAGCCCTCCCGCGTCGCGCGGAACATGGTGAGCGTGAAGCGGGCCGCCTGCTCCGGCACGCCGCGCGCCTCCTGGTCCGCGACCCACTGCTCGTCGTCGACCACGACGCGTTCGACGGAGCGTCCACTGAGTTCGGAGACGATCCCGGCGAAGTCGTCGAGGGTGACGGCCTCCTCGGCGACCAGGGTCACGGCCCCGTCGAAGGAGCGGTCGCTGGAGAGGACGGCGGCCGCGGCCTCGGACAGGTCGGCGGGGGCGGTCCACGGGACGGGGCCGTCGTCCGGAGCCGCGATCACCCCGGTCTCCCGCCACGGACCGAGCAGGGCGTCGAAGCTGTGGCCGAAGAATCCATAGCGCAGGGAGGTCCACGCGACCCCAGAACCGGCGAGGATCTCCTCGGTGGCGGCGTGGACGGCCGCCGGAGGGTACGGGCCCCCGAACGCGGCTCCCTGTTGACTCGTGTACAGGATTCTCCGGGCGCCGGCCGCGACCGCCGCCTCGATCGCGTCGCGGTGCAGGCTCACCATGTCGGCCGTCGGGTCGTTCCCGGACACCAGGAGCACCTGGTCGGCGCCGGCGAAGGACACGCGCAGAGCGGCCGTGTCCTCGTAGGAGCCCTGCCGCACGCGCACTCCGCGCTCGGCGAGGTGCCTGGCCCTGGCGGGGTCCCGCACACTCACACCGACCCTTTCGGCCGGCAGGCGGCTGAGGAGGTGTTCGACGGTGCCTCCGTTGAGGGTGCCCGTGGCGCCGGTGACGACGATCATGTTCGCGGTCCTTCCTTGCGTGCCCGGTCGGCGTCCGAGCTGGTGGCGCCCGTTCCAATAACTTGACCAGCCGGGTCAGTTTCACTTCCGCCCACGACCGTAGATAAACTGACTCAGCGAGTCAAGTTATGGCGGCGGCGAGAGGCGGCAGGATCCATGACCGGTGCGACACCCGCGAACCCCCGGCTGCGCGCCGACGCCCGGCGCAACGCGGAGCAGATTCGCCGGGCGGCGATCGCCGCCTTCCAGGGGCGGGGTCTGAGCGTGCCGCTGGAGGAGGTGGCCCGGGCGGCGGGAGTGAGCAAGGCGACGATCTTCAACCGGTTCGGCGGCCGGGTGGGCCTCATCGAAGCCGTGATCCAGGAGGTCGTCGCCGACGAGCTCGACGCCGTCATCGACCACACGCGGTCCCTGGACGACGCCGGGGCGCGGATCAACCACTACCTCACCGCGATCCGCGACCTCCAGTACCGTCAGCCCACCACCAACGACGTCCTGCTCCAGGACTATCCCCATTCACGGCAGCTCATGGACATCTGCCGTGCCGCGGGTGAGATCTACGAAGAACTCGTCGAGGCCGGGCACGCCTCGGGGGCCCTGCGGCCCGAGTTCACGGTGGACGACCTGCACGCGCTCATCGTCGACAACGCTCTCGCCCTCAAGCACGGCGTGCTGCCGCCCCGGGACGCCTACGACCGCCGCACCGCCTACCTCCTCGACGGCATCCGAGCGCAGCGCGGACGGTACCGCGCCTGACCAGCCTCGACCCGGTCAGCGGGCACCCGGTGGGCGACGCAGGGCGCAGTCGCCGCACAGACCGCCCCCGGGGAGCCGGTAGCACAGGCAGCACGTGGTCCGGCGGAAGACGGCCAGCCCGGCACGGTCCACCCCGGTGTGGGACCCGGTGCCTTCGAGGGTGCGGCGCCCCGTCAGCACGCGGACCACCTCCTCGGCGCCCGCGCGCCGTTCTCTCCGTGCGCCGCCCAGAGCACGCGCGGCCCCCGCCAGGGCCGCTCCGGTGTTGCCCCGCAGGAGCCCTGGGGAGACCCTGCCGATCCCGGTCAGCGTCTCCTCCACCCCGGACAGCACGCCCTCCACCACGGTCTGCTCCAACCAGGCGGCTACCTCCAGGGGGTCCCGGGACAGCGGCTCGGCCCCCAGCTGCGCCGTGCGCAGTTCCCACGCCCCCGAGCGTTCCGGTTCGAAGAGGAACAGGTCCGGGCGCAGTCCCACCCCGTGACACAGCCCCGCCGCCAGCACGGGCGAGATCAGCCGGGACGCCAGCCCCTGGTGGAACAGCGAGGCACCCACCCGCCACTCCACCTCGTCGGCGCCGAGTCCCGAAACCGCCCCGAGCTGGGCCCGCACCCGCCCGACCTCGGCGGCGGCCCGCTCCCGCCCGGTCAACGCGGTCACCTGCTCCCAGCCCTCGCCGTGCGGCACACCACCCACCGCGAAGAACGTGTTGACCCCCCGACGTCCTCCAACACCCGCTCCAGCACCGCGCCCCCGCTCCGCGCCATCCGATCCCCCGCCCCGACCGGTCGGGTAGTGCTGGCACCACCCGTGTTCCTCGTGCTGATGACCTCGTGCACCGGTCCCCGGGAATCCTAGATTGGACCTGTGAGCGGCACACGAGAACAACGGGCGCGAGGCGCGGAGCGGGGTGGTGCCCGACCGGGCTCCCTGACCGGTGTTCCCTTCGCCGCCGGTCCGCGCGGCAGCGGATGGCGGCTGCTCCTGGTCCAGGTCCTGCACCTGATGACCTCCCTGGCCCTGGCCCTGTTCTACCTGATCCCCGTGTCCCTGCTGGTGACAGTGGCCGCCTGGATCGGCATGGGGTTGTTCCTGCCCTGGACGGACGTCGGGCTCTCCCACTCGGTCTCGCGGATCGTCCGCGACTCCCTGGGGTTGCTGGTCGCCCTGCCCGTCGCCGCCACCCTGCTCGCCCGACTCGCCTGCCGGGTCCAGCGCGACCGCCTCGCCAACGTGTTCGGGATCGTGGAGACCAGCCCTCCCGACCCGCTGGCGGACGACAACCCCTGGGTCCGGGTGTGGCGGTTCGTCTTCGGCCGCGACGCCTGGACCATGGTGGTCTACAGCACCGCCGCGGGCCTGCACGGGCTGTTCGCCGCCGGGCTGGTCGTGGTCTTCGTGGTGTGCGGCGGCGCCGCCGCCATCGGCGCGTCCCTGGGCATCGCCTACATCCTGGCCCTCGGGTCGCCCGGCGACCTGGTCGGCCCGCTGCTCCTGGTTCTCGTCGGCCCGCTGGCCACCGTGGTCGGCCTGCGCCTGGCCCCGTACATGATCTCCACCGAGGTCCTCCTGCACCGCCTGCTGCTCTTCGAGGCCCCCGAGGTCCGGATGCGGCGCCGCCTCCTGCACGTCCAGGACAGTCGGCTCCGCATGGTGGACGAGGCCGAGGCCGAACGCCGCAGGATCGAACGCGACCTGCACGACGGCGCCCAGCAACGGCTGCTCGCGCTCACCATGACCCTCACTCGGGCACGCGCCCGGCTCTCCCACGATCCCGACGGCGCCCGCGAGCTGATCACCGAGGCGCAGGCGGAGTCCCGGGAGGTCATGACCGACCTCCGCCAGGTCGCACGCGGCCTGCACCCCAGGGTCCTGACCGACCACGGACTCGGCGCGGCCCTGCCGGTGGCGGTCGGACGCTCCCCGGTTCCGGTCCGCCTCGACGTGGACCTGGCCGAACGCCCCTCGGCCCGGGCGGAGGGCGTGGCCTACTACGTGGTCTGCGAGGCGTTGACCAACATCGCCAAGCACGCCGACGCCGAGCAGGTCACCGTGGCCGTCGGCCGCGTCCCGGCCGCGAGGCGCGGGGGCGAGCTGCTGTGCGTCACAGTG
Source organism: Nocardiopsis eucommiae (assembly GCA_018388625.1). GTDB lineage: Bacteria > Actinomycetota > Actinomycetes > Streptosporangiales > Streptosporangiaceae > Nocardiopsis > Nocardiopsis eucommiae. The sequence goes on from CP074402.1 coordinate 2,927,497, forward strand.
ACCGACGACGGGGTCGGGGAGCCGACCCCGAGGCGGGCACCGGTCTCTACGGGCTGTGGGACCGGGTGGACGCCGTCGACGGGGAGCTGACCGTCCACAGCCCGACCGGTGGGGGCACCGTCCTCACCGCGAACATCCCATGGAAGGCGTGACCGTGAGCACGGCCCAGAGACTGGACGAACGGCCGGAGCCGCGCGTCATCATCGCGGAGGACTCCGTACTGCTGCGCAGCGGCATGGTCCGGCTGCTGGAGGACTCCGGTGTGGAGATCGTCGCGGCGGTGGGCGACGCCGACGCGTTGAACGCCGCCGTCGCGGAGCACCCGGACGTCGACCTCTGCCTGATCGACATCCGGATGCCGCCCACCTACTCCGAGGAGGGCATCCAGGCCGCCGTGCGGATCCGGCGGACCCACCCCGACGTGGCCGTGCTGCTGCTGTCCCAGCACGTGGTCAGCCGCTACGCCGCCGACCTCCTCGGCGGCGGGGCCGAGAAGGTCGGCTACCTGCTCAAGGACCGTGTGGCCGACATCGAGGAGTTCCTCGCCGTGCTGCGCCGGGTGGCCGGGGGCGGCGCGGCGATCGACCCCGAGGTGGTCTCACAGCTGCTGAGCAGACGGCGGGACCGCGCCCTGGAGAGCCTCACCCCGCGCGAGGGCGAGGTGCTGGAGGTGATGGCCCAGGGCCTGAACAACGCCGGAATCGCGGACCGGCTCGCCATCACCGACCGTGCCGTGGAGAAGCACATCAGGTCGATCTTCACCAAGCTCGACCTCGGCCATGACGACCACGACCACCGCAGGGTCCAGGCGGTGCTGCGCTACCTGCGCGGCAACGACCGGGACTGACCCGCACCGAGACCAGGACGCACCAGAGGGAGGGCCGAGCCTTCCAGGAAGGGAAAGAACATGACTTTCAGGGCCCGAGGCCTGTACGCCTCCTCAAGCAAGGAACGCGGGGGCTTCCGCAGGGGGCCGTGGATGTTCCTGGGCGGGGTGCTCGTGCTGGCCCTGGTGGTTCTCACCGCGCTCTCCGTGCTGGGGAACATGACCGTCAACCAGTCCGATCGCGCCGACTCCTTCGACGGGGTGAGCGCGTTGGAGATCGACAACTCCACCGGGGGTGAGGTCCTGCTCCGGGGCGGGACCGGCGACGGGGTCACGGTGGACCGCAAGCTGCGGGGCAGCCCCTGTCGGAACCCGACGAGGACATCGAGGCCGAGGGCGGCACACTGGAGATCGAAACCGAGTGTTCGGGGCTGCCGTTCTTCAGCTCCTGCTCGGTGGACTACGAGGTCACCGTCCCCGCCGGGACCCGGGTGACGTTGCAGACGGTCAGCGGCCGGGTCGCGGTGGAGAACCTGGAGGGCGACCTGAGCGTGGAGACCACCAGCGGCGCGGTGGACGTGACCGAGCAGGTCGGTGTCGTCGAGGTGGAGACCGTCTCGGGTGAGGTCGCGCTCGACGGGGTCGAGGGTTCGGTGGAGGCCCACACCGTCAGCGGCCGGATCACGGCCTCCGGTGAGGGCGCCCTGCTGGACGTCTCCAGCACCTCGGGCACGATCGTCACCGAGGACTTCGGCGCCGACGAGGTCCGTGCCGAGTCGGTGAGCGGTTCGCTGGAGCTCGGCGGCGGGTTCACCACGCTTGAGGCCGCCACGACCTCCGGTGACGTCAGCCTGCGGACGGCCGACCCCTTCGACCTGCTGTCGGTCGAGACCGTGAGCGGCGCGGTCGCCGCGACGGTCCCGGACGGCGAGTACGAGGTCACCGGTGAGTCGGTGTCCGGGCAGCGCGAGTTCGACGTGGACACCGGGAACGGCGCCGACGGTCGGATCGACGTCAACACCACCAGCGGTTCCGTCCGGGTCGGGAGCTAGGCCCTAGGCGCCCCGGCGTTCGAAGCGCAGCGCCGCCCAGTCCGAGTCGATCGGCACCTGGGCGGTGCTGTGCCACCCGGCGTCCACGAGGGTGTCCCAGCCCCGGTCCGCCGTCAGGTCCGTGATGATCGTGCCGCCCCGCTGCGGGAAGCACACCCACAGGCGGGTGGTCGGGGCGGTGAGCTCCAGGGCGCGCGGCCCCTCCCGTTCGACGGTGCCCCGGTCCAGGGCGAACAGGTGCAGGTCGTCGTACTCGGCGCCCTCGATCGGACCGAGGTCGACGTGGAGGTCGGGCGGGGGGTCCAACAGCCGCAGGTAGCGTTCCGGGGCGTTGAGGACGAGCAGCCGGTCCCCGGGCTCGACCCCCAACCTCCGGGCGAGTGTCTCCGACATTCCTCCTCCGTTCACGTGTCGCGCCGAGCGCGGGCCTCTCCTCGGCCACCGTACGGTTCCCGCGCTCCGAAACCGAGGACCTTCCCCGCCTCGACCCGGAGATGACCGTCTTTTTAGGATGCGCACATGACACAAGAGAACGGTGGGCCGCGCTGGGGCGTGGTGGGGACCGGCGGGATCGCACGCGCCTTCATGGAGGGGGTGCGGGCCGTCCCCTCGGCCCGGGTCACGGCGGTGGCGTCGCGTACACGGGACCGGGCGGAGGAGTTCGGTCGGGAGTGGGACGTTCCCCGTCGCCACGGCGGCTACGCGGAGCTCGCCGCCGACCCGGACGTGGACGTGGTGTACGTCGCCACCCCGCACCCCTGGCACCATCCGAACACTCTGCTGATGCTCGACGCGGGCAAGCACGTGCTCGTGGAGAAGCCCATGGCGATGAACGCGCTCCAGGTGTCGCAGATGGTGGCGGCCGCCCGGGCCAACGACCGCTTCCTGATGGAGGCCGTGTGGACGCGGTTCCTGCCCGCCTCCCGGCTCGCCCAGGACCTGGTGGCGGACGGGGCGATCGGGGAACTGTGCACGGTCGCCGCCGACTTCGGGATCAACGTCCCCTACGACCCCGAGCACCGGCTCTTCAACGTCGACCTCGGCGGTGGTGCCTTCATGGACCTGGGTGTGTACCCGCTGGAGTTGGCCTCGCGGTACCTGGGTGAGCTCACCGTCGTGGGTGCCACCCGTCAGCTGTCCCCGGACCGGATGGTCGACACGCAGACCTCGGTGCTGGTGCACGGGGAGAACGGGGTGAGCGCCGCCCTGACCTGTGCCTCCCGCAACGTGCTGCCCAACCGCGCGGTGCTGGCCGGGACGGACGGTTGGCTGGAGGTCCCCCGCTTCTGGGCCGCCACCGACGTGGTCCTGCACAGGGAGGGGAGCGCGCCCGAGCGGTTCCACCGGCCCTTCCGGGCCAACGGCTACGAGTACGAGATCGAGGAGGTCGGACGGTGTCTGGCCGCCGGAGAACGCCAGAGCCCGGAGATGACCTGGGCGGAGAGTCTGCGGCTGGCCGGGGTCACGGACCAGATCCGGGACGTGGGCTCGCTGGTGAGCGGGCCGTCCGACGTCAGAAGCGTCCCCCGGGGATGAGGCCGCTCGCCCCCGCCCCCGTGGGTGTGGCGCGCACGGTGAAGTCGTCGCGGACCGACGCCCCCGGGACGCTCCGGCCCCGGGAGGCGGGCGCGGAGCCGCGCGACCGTGGGCTCAGGGCGCGGCCCAGGGCGAGCCTGGCCAGGGGCAGCGCGCCCATGCGGGCCACGACCAGGACCGCGTCCTTGGGGCCGACCTCGCGGGCGAAGTGGGCGTCCAGAACGGGGTCGCCGCTCCGGGGGCCACCCCGTAGATCTCGCCGTCGAACATTCGGTAGGCGTCGCGCACCATCAGGGAGTCGGGGTCCAGGCCGGGGCCGTCACCGAGCCAGTCGGCGGCGTCGGAGGCGATCCGGCGCACCAGGCCGGGCACGGGGCGGCCCTGGCGCGGGAAGACCCGTGCCCGGCCGAGTCCCTTGCGCCACCCCGCGTAGACGGCCGGGTGACGGGTGCGCAGTACGACGTAGGTGCTGGACAGGGGTGTGCCAGGACCTCGCGGTTGAGGAAGTGCAGCATCAGGGCGGCGGAGAGGCCCGAGCGCCGGTGGGCGGGGACCACTCCGGCCGCGTCCAGGTACAGGGCGTGGCGGGCGGCGAAGCGGCGCCGGTGGTAACCGCCCCAGCCGACGGGGACGCCGTCCGGTCCGAGGATCAGCGCCAGCGAGGAGATCTGGTCGAAGAACCCCGAGGCCATCCTGGCGTGCCAGTAGCCGGAGTGGTCGGCGCCGAAGGCGCGGGCCGCCAGGTCGCGCAGAGCGTGGTGGAGGCGTTCCCGGCACTCGGGTTCCAGGGAGGTGGGGTCGTCCCAGCGGGCGACACGGTAGCCGGGCCGGAGGGGGCGCACTGTCGGGGGAACACTGAGTTCGCGCAGTTCCAGGCAGTGGTGTCGGGTCTGGTCGGGCACGCGGAAGCCCCACTTTCATTACTCTACGAAAGTAAACGACTCCTTAACGTAGCTGGTTTGTGGCGTTCCCGCGCGGACTTGACCCAACTGGAGGTTCCCGGGACTACCCGGACACCGGCTCGGGAGCGGTCACCGGACCACGCCGGTACCGCCTCCACACGGCTCCGGCGTAGGCGCAGGCGACGATGCCCGCGATCACGAACCGCGAGGTCATCAGATGCTCCTCCGGGTAGAGGACACCGGTGATGTGGAAGTCGATGAACCCGTTCTCCATCACCTCGCGGCCGGTGTGCGCACGTGACCAGTTCTCGATGTCGGTGAGGAAGCACGACCAGCCGATGACGACGATCCCCAGCGCGTAGACGGCCACCATCAGGTGCGGCCAGAACATCCTCGGCCACTTCCACGAGAGGAAGCCGCCGAGGACGACATAGGCGAAGAACAGGTAGTGGAGGACCATCGCGGTGTGGCCGATGAGGAGGGGCATACCGCGAACCTAGGCCGGGGGCGCGGCCCCGGGCATCGGTGCGCGCACCCACCCAGGGTGAGTACCCGTACTCATGCGCGCCGGTCAGCCCTGCGGGGCCTCGCCCATACGCGAGAGCCGTCGTCCCAGCCGGGCCATCTCCGTGCGCAGCTCCACGGGCTCCTCCACCTCCATGTCCATGTCGAGCATCGCCAGGTAGCACGCCATGCCGACCAGGTCGTCGCTGGCGCACAGCAGCAGGCAGGAGTGCTCGTCCACCGCGTCGATGACGCCGTAGTGCGCGGCGGGGCCCGCCAGGGCGGTCTCGGCGGAGACCCCCAGGCGCACGCGCGCCTTGATCGGCCACATGTGCAGGTTCATCCGGTCGGCCAGGTACCCGGCCACCCCCGTTCGGGCGGCTCGCGCGGAGGCACCCGCGGGCCGGTGGGGGTGAGGGGGCGCATCCGGTCCAGCCGGAAGGTGCGCCAGTCGCCGCGACCGGTGTCCCAGCCCACCAGGTACCAACGGCGCCCCCGGGAGACCAGCCGGTGCGGCTCCACGGTCCGGCGGCCCGTGGAGCCGTCGTGGCGTTCGTACTCGAAACGCAGCAGTTCGCTGTCGCGGCAGGCGGACGCCACCAGGGTGAGGGTCGCGGAGTCGACGGTGGGACCCTCACCCGGCATCGGGACGGTGAAGGTCCCCAACGCGTCCACGCGCCGACGCAACCGGGAGGGGAGCACCTGAAGGAGCTTGGTCAGGGCCCGCACCGAGGTCTCCTCGATCCCCGAGACCTCGCCCTGCGCGGCGGTCCGCAGGCCCACCGCGACCGCCACCGCCTCGTCGTCGTCCAGGAGCAGCGGCGGCAGGGCGGCGCCCGCCCCCAACTGGTAGCCGCCGCCGGTGCCCATGGTCGCCTGGATGGGATAGCCCAGGTCACGGAGGCGGTCCACGTCGCGCCGGACGGTGCGCGGGCTGACCGCGAGGCGCTCCGCCAGCTCGCCCCCGGCCAGTCCTTGCGGGTCTGGAGGAGGGAGAGGAGCTGGAGCAGCCGGGCCGATGTCGACATCATGCCCAGAGTGTGTCAGAGGTGGAGGTCAGTTCCCGGCCTCCACTCGCCACCGCGCCGGAAGGGCCCGGGCCCCGGAACGGGCACGTGAGGGCCGCTTCCGCTCCGGTCAGGCGGAGGTCCGCGAGGGACGGTCCGGGACCAGCACGCTCAGACAGGTCACGCAGGCCTCCAGCTTCTCGAACTCGGAGATGTCCACCGGCAGCACCCGCCAGTGGTCCGCCGCCAGCTGGTGGATCGTCTCGTGCGCGGCGGCGCTGACCAGCACGTCACGGCCCCCAGAGGCAGCACGTGCGCGCCCGGTTCCTCCAGCGCGCGGCGGATCGGTGGCAGTCCGCTGGTGTCGACCAGATCGGGCAGACCGACCAGAGTGCCGTCCGGCAGCGCGGTCACGGCCGACTTCAGGTGCAGCGCCCGCCCCAGCCGTACCCGGAGGACCTTGCGACCCAGCGGTGCCAGGTGCCGTTCCAGCTGGTCGGCGCCGTCCTCGTTGGTCCGCCCACCGATGCCCACGTACACGGTCTCCCCGACCTGCAGGACGTCGCCGCCGTCCAGGCTCCCGGGCGCCTCGATCCGGGCCACCTCCAGTCCCAGGGCGCGGACCGTGGTCTCCACCCCCGTGACCTCGCCCCGTCGCTCGGCCGCCCCCGAACGGGTCAGGACCGCCAGGTCCTCGCACACCACCACCGGGTCCTCCACGAACACCGAGTCCGGGTGTTCCGGTGCGGGGTCCACCTCGTGCACCCGCCACCCCGCCGAGGCCACCGTCTCCTGGTAGATGGTGTACTGCCGGGCCGCCAGCACCGGGTCGACCGAGGTCCTCTCGATGTGGGTGACGATGCCGTCGTCCAGCCGGGGGCTGGGTCGGCGCATCAGGGCGACCCCGTAGTACGTGTAACCGTCCATGCGACCTCCAGGGAAGAAGGGGAAGGGGGCCGGGCTCCGACGAGCGAAGCCGCAGCGTATCGCGACTCCCTACCCCGATTCGCGGACCGGCACGCGGGGCGAACGGCTTGTCCGTGGGCACGGGTCGGGGCAGGGTGGGACGTATGGACGTGATCGTTGTCGGTGGCGGGATCGTGGGAGCCAGCGCGGCCTTCCACCTGACGAAGAAGGGCGTGTCCACGGCGTTGGTGGACGCCTCCCACCTGGGACAGGCCTCGGCGGCCGGATCGGGGATCGTGTTCCCGTGGCCGTTCCCCTGGGACGCGCCACCGGTGTGGGACTTCAAGGCCCGCGCGGCCGCGCACTACCCGGAACTCATGGCCGAGCTGGCCGAGGACGGCCAGGTCACCGGGTACGAGGTGGTCGGCGGGATGTCCGTGGACCGTGAGGGCGGTGACGCGGGGTTCGAGCTCCTGCGCACGCTCTCCGAGCGTCCCGAGTTCGCCACGATGGGACGGGTGGAGCGACTGGCCGAGGGGGAGCCCCGGCGCCACTTCCCGCTGCTGCCCGAACCCTACGCGGGCGTGCGCGTCGAGGGGATGGCCCGGACCGACGGACGCCGGGCACGGTCCGCCCTGTTCAACGCGGCCGGGGAACGCGGTCTGCGCTACTACAAGGGCGACTCGCGGCTGCTGTGGAACGGTCACCGCGTCACCGGCGTACGGGTGGGCGCGGAGGACCTGGAGGCGCCGACGGTGATCGTGGCGGCCGGGGCGTGGTCGGCGGGACTGCTGTCGGTGGCCGGGGTGGAGCTGGGGGTGCACCCGGCACGGGGCCAGATGACCCACTTCGCGCTCCCGGGCCGGGACACGCGTGCCTGGCCGGTGGTGCGGTTCGGTGAACGCGACTACTACGTGAGCGCCTTCGCCCCCGACCGGGTGGTCACGGGAGGCACTTCCGAGCCGGAGGCGGGTTTCGACCGCAGGGTGACGGCCGGAGGCCTGGCGCACAACCTGTCCACCGCGTTGGAGCTGCTGCCGGAGCTGGCCGATGCCAGCGTGGTCGAGACCCGTGTGGGGTTCCGGCCCGTCACCCACGACGGCCAGCAGCTGCTCGGCCCCGTCGAACGGCTGCCCGGCGTGCTGGTGGCCACGGGGTTGGGTTCGCAGGGGCTCACCTTCGGCCCGTTCCAGGGGTGGTCGCCGCCCGGTTGGCGATGGGGAGGACCCCGGGGTGGACCTGTCCGCGTTCGTTCCGGACCGCGACCAGACCCCTCCGTGGTCTGAGCCGGTGGGAGCGCGCGGGAGCGGAGAGACTCCTCCCGCCGCGCCCCCACCGGACCCCCTTCAGGCGTTGGGCGGCAGCTCGGTTCCCGCGCCCCGCTGGCGGGTCCGCAGCAGGTCGTGGCGCTCACCCGGGAGGGTCGGCTCGCCCGCGCCCTGCACCTCGAAGCCCGCGTCCGCGATCATCTCCAGGTCGTCCCCGCCCGCCTGGCCCTCACTGGTGAGGTAGTCACCCAGGAAGATCGAGTTGGCGATGTGCAGCGCGAGGGGCTGGAGGGAGCGCAGGTGGATCTCGCGCCCGCCGGCCAGCCGGACCTCCACGTCGGGGAAGACGAACCGGGTGGCGGCCAGGACGCGCAGGCAGCGCTGCGGGGTCAGCTCCCAGGTGCCCTCCAACGGCGTGCCGTCGAACGGCATGAGGAAGTTGACCGGAACCGAGTCCGGGCCCAGGTCGCGCAGGGCGAACAGGGCGTCGACGAGATCGTCGTCGGTTTCCCCATGCCCGCGATCAGCCCCGAGCAGGGGGACAGTCCGGCGTGCTTGGCCCGTTCGACCGTGTCGACACGGTCGGCGAACTCGTGTGTGGTGCAGATGTCGGAGTAGCGCTCCTCCGAGGTGTTGAGGTTGTGATTGTAGGCGTCGACCCCGGCCTCGCGGAGCTGGTCCGCCTGGCCTTCGGAGAGCAGCCCCAGGCAGGCGCACACCTCCACTCCGGGGTGCTCCTCCTTGATCCCGGCCACCGCCGGGGCGAGACGGGCCACGTCGCGGTCGGTGGGGCCGCGCCCGCTCGCGACCAGGCACACGCGGCTGGCCCCGGCCTTCACACCGTGTGAGACCACCTCACGGGTCTCGTCCGGCTTGAGCCAGGTGTACTTGACGATCTCGGCCCGCGACCCAAGGCGCTGGGAGCAGTAGAAGCAGTCCTCGGGGCACAGGCCACTCTTCATGTTCACGAGGTAGTTGAGCTTGACCCGGCGGTCGAAGTAGCGACGACGGACCCGGGAGGCCGCGGCGAGCAGGTCCATCAGGTCGTCGTCGGAGCTGGTCAGCACCGCGAGGAGTTCGTCACGGGTGGGGGTCTCGCGGCGCAGGGCCTTCTCGGACAGTGTGTGGAGGCAAGCGTGGAAAGTCGTCACGGGCACGATCCTGGGGGTGGCGGCGGGTCCGCGCAGTGCCGGAACCCGCCAAGAAACCGGTCGATGTCTTGTGTGTCGACGCGGGTTCACCGGTCAGGGGCGTGCATCACCGACCGCCACGGGGCCGGTCCACCGGCCCATGGGCGGCAGGGGTCGTCCGCGACCGCGAGCGGGGTGAATCCGGCGGCGCGGAAGAACGCCAGCCTTCCCGCCACCCCTCGCCGCCCTCGGGAAGGAGGAAGACCCACCGGACCCCGGCCTGGCGCGCCTCCTCCACGAACCGGTCCAACAGGGCGCACCCGATCCCGCGCCTGCGCCAGTCGGGGTCCACGACGACCGCGAGCACGTACCCGTGGGGCGGGGGCGTGGGTGCCCCCGGGCCCGTGTGGGCCCAGTCGAGCACGGCCTCCAGCCATCCGACCACCCGACCGTCCTCCTCCGCGACGAGGACCACCATCCCGGGAGGCAGCAACTGCTCCGGATAGCCCTTCGTGTCGAAATGCGGCGCGGCCCGGATCATGAGGTCGCTGATCGCGGGGCCGTCGTCACCGGTGGCGTTCCGGACCGTCATTCACCCAGCGTAATGGAGAGAGCCTTCAGTGTCCCGCCGCATTCCCCTGTGTGCTCTCCGGATCGGCGTTCGCGTCCGGAAAGTCCATTTACCGTTCCCTCACGAACAGTCGCCCTCACGGAACCGCGTACCGGGCCTTTCCTCCGGTTCCTCCTATCCGCGAAGAACGACGTGTGCGCGACCCGAGGGTGAACTCTCCGGAGGGATCTCCGGTCGGGGCGCTCGTTTTCTCGGACATCTCTGGAGGAAGGCAGAAAAACGATCCGGTTTCGTGATCGCAGCCCTTTCCGTGGGTATCGAGCCTCCGTAGTTCTCGCACCCCCGCTCCCGCGAGGAAAGGACCCCCATGAAGATCCCCTGTTTCGGCGCCCCGTTCCGGCGTCTGAGCATCCTTCTGGCCACGGCCCTGTTCACCGCCGTGCTCGTACCGGTGAGCGCGGTGTCGGCCGAACAGGCCGTCGCCGCGGTCAACCTGCGCACACCCTTCGACTGCGGCCAGGTCTGGAACGCCAACACCCGGACCAACCACAACCCGCAGCTCTCGGTCGACTTCCAGCGTTCGAACGCCCTGAACCAGAACGTGCGCTCCAGCGCCGCCGGAACCGTGACCACGGTCGCGGACCGGGGGAACACCAGCTACGGCAAGTACATCGTCATCGACCACGGCAGCGGCGTCACCACCCTCTACGCGCACCTGAACTCACAGTCGGTCTCGGTGGGCACCAGGGTCAGCACCGGCACCGTCATCGGCAAGGTCGGCAGCACCGGCGGCTCGACCGGCCCGCACCTGCACTACGAACAGCGCGTCAACGGCACCGTCGTTCGCGCGGTGCTCAACGGTGTGTCGATCCGGTACTTCGGCAACACCACCATCACCAGCAGCACCGGCTGCTGACACCTCACGGTTCACGCGCGGCGCGGGTCCTCGGGGCCCGCGCCGCCGTCACTCCTCCACTCGTGTGGCCCGGACCAGCCACTGACCCGCGACGCCGCACACCCGGCGTCCCCGCTCCGGGCGCGGGGTGGTTCGAGCCGCTCACGCCACCACGACGCGACCCCTGGTCGTGAAGCCTTTCCAGGGGCGGGCGTTGGCTGGGCGAAGACGGGGTCAAGTTCCGTCGCGCGGCGTTTACGGTGTCACCTCGTCGGTCATGGCGAGGCAGGACGGACAGTCACTCGACACGACCTGAACCCGACGGGGAGTTCGACATGACCGATCACGAGCAGGACGCCAAGGACCGACTCCTGGAACAGGACCGCACCGATTCCCAGGGCCCGCTGACCACCGAGACCGGTGTGCGGGTCGAGGACACCGACAACTCACTCAGCGTGGGAGAGCGCGGTCCCACACTCCTGGAGGACTTCCACGCCCGGGAGAAGATCACCCACTTCGACCACGAACGCATCCCCGAACGCGTCGTGCACGCGAGGGCGCGGGGGCCTACGGCCACTTCACGCCCTATGAGGACCTCTCCGAGCTGACCGCCGCACACTTCCTCAGCGGGCCCGACGTCACCACCCCCGTGTTCGTCCGCTTCTCCACCGTGGCCGGGTCACGGGGCTCGGCGGACACGGTGCGCGACGTGCGGGGCTTCGCCGTCAAGTTCTACACCGAACAGGGCAACTACGACCTCGTCGGCAACAACATGCCCGTCTTCTTCATCCAGGACGGTATGAATAGATAGTACCGCACTTTTGCGGCTACCATAAGCCCATGGCGATAGAACCCCCATCCTCCCGTGCACTGGACTTGATGTCCGGCCGCGCCTGGCTATACGCCCGCGTCAGCAAGGACCTGCGCGAAGGCTCCTCCTGCGACCAGCAGCTCACGATCGGCCGACGCGACTGCGAACGCGAGGGCGTGCCCATCGTCGGCGAGTACCGGGACGACGACATCTCCGCCTCCCAGTACGCCAAAAGGGCCCGCGCTGACTGGGACCGGCTCATGGAGGACCTCAGGCGGGACGCACAGCCGGGAGACCGCCTGTGGGGGTGGGAGATCAGCCGTCTCGCCCGCGAGCGCGGCACCTGGTCCCAGACCGTTCGCCTGCTTCAGGACCTGGGGATGTTCCTGTGGGTCGGGGGAAGATCTACGACCCGCAGAACTCGCAGGACATGTTCTTCTTGGACATCATGCTCGCCAAAGCTGTCGCGGAGGTGGGGGACACTCGCCAGCGCATCCTCCGGGACGTGGCCGCGCGGGCCGAGGCCGGCGGCGCGTCTGGCAGGCCCGGGTATGGGTTCGAGCACGTCTACGACCCGAAGACGGGCGCGTTCCTGGAGCGGCGGCCCAAGCCTGATGAGGCGGAGATTCTCGCGGAGATGGCCGATCGGCTTCTCGCGGGGGACGGCCTAGAAACCATCGCTCGGGACCTGAACGGCCGTAAGGTTCCCAACTCGATCCAGTACATCGCCGGCCAGCGGATGCCTGACGGCAAGACGTCGCGCGGGTGGACGGCGGCGACCATCCGCAGCATGCTCATGCGGTCCTCGATCATGGGCAAGCGCTCCTGGAAGGGGCGACTCATCGCTGAGGGCGGGTGGGAGGGGGTCGTATCCGAGGACGACTGGCACGAGCTCCAGCGGCTCCTCAAGTCCCGGTCGGGGAAAGAACGGGACGGGCGGGCTTCCCATGAGCTGTCAGGGATCGCCACGTGCGGGGCGAAAACAGAACGCGCTGAGGGCGAGGGGAGCCGCAGCTGGTGCGGTGCGGGTGCCGAGTGTATGCGGAGCAGTCGAAGCGCGGACGGGTGTACCGGTGCCGTGGTAGGTACGCGGGGGACACGTCCGGGCATGTGTCCCGCAAGGCCGACCTGATCGAGGAGCAGGCGACTGGTCTGCTGATGGAGCACTTTTCCCGGCCCGACGTCAAAGCTGCTCTGCTGTCGCCGCCGGACGAGGGCGGCGACGTTTCACGGGCGCGTGCGGAGGTGCAGCGGCTGGAGCGGGAGCTGGAGCAGCTCTACGAGGAGGTTCGGGCTCGACGGGTGTCGCGCCAGCTCGCGGCGGCGGACGAGGAGGGCATCCGTGCGGAGCTGAAGGCTCTGGAGGGGAGGGTGCGTCCGCGGGTGGTAGATCCGATGCTGATCGCCTTGGCGCAGAATCCTCGGGCTGCGTGGGCGGATTGGTCTGTGGAGCAGCGCCGGAAGGCGTGGAGGGCGGCTCTGGTGCGCTTGGATGTGCTGCCTGTCGGGCGTGTGGGGCGTCGTCAGGTGTCCGTCGAGGAGTCGGTGAGAATTTCGTGGAAGGGGTTGGGCTCCTGACACAGCAGAGCCCCGGTGACGGCCGGGGCTTTTCTGTGCGGGGATTGTGGCGCCCCGGGGGAAGAGGTCGGGGCTGCCGCGAGGTGAGGCTTTAGATCTGCTTGGTCCACGGGGTCCGCATGGAGCGCGGGATGTAGTGGTCGAAGCACTTGATGTCCAGCATGGCTGGGTGCCGTGTTTGGAGGTAGTTCACGGGGTTGGCGTGGAAAGCGCGGAGGTCGATCGCTTCGGTGGCGAACGGGATGACCCAGGAGCCGAGCTCCAAGGTGGGGTCGAGGGACCGCGCGAGTTCTTCGACGACTAGCGGGTTGGGGGCTCCAGTCTGGATCGAGACGAGGGTGTGTGTGTCCGTCCTGAGGACGTCAGTGACTCTGTGGTCAGGTGACAGGACGTCTCGGAGTTGCAGGTAGACGGGGCGGAATGGGTTGCTGGGTGGGTAGAGCAGTCTTTTCAACGGTGTATCTCCCCTAGATCCGAGCCGACGCCTTTGTCGGGTTCGGGTGCGGTCACATGTCCAAAATGTGACCTGGGTCACACACCATAACGGGTTGCCCTTAGTAGGTAAAACTCCGCATTGTGACCGAACGGGTCACCAAGAGTCGCATCGCCTATCTGGTCGGCACTCTTGGTCACAAATTCGGTCACAAAATCATCATCGGCGCCGCAGTAGGTCACCACTCACGTCAGCCACACGATCAGCCAGGGTCCGCCGAAGATCATCGATCACGTCGGCTGGGTCACTGCCTGGGGCAAGGCCCGATTGGAAGCTCAGGCCGCGCGTCGACAACTCAAAGACCCGAGCTCCTCTTCGTCGCGCCACCGAAGTGTCTCGCCCTCGAAGAGCGGACCGTCCGGCCCGACGATCTCGCCGTCCCACGTTCCCGCTGGCGCGGGTACTGAGCCCTCCGAGCCGCGCTTCGCGCGCAACTCCTCAGCGGCATCTTCGCGCCCCACCTCTGCGAGCTGCACGGCGGTGACACCCGCGACCTCAGCCATCGCAGCGACGGTCTCAGCGGGTCCTGTCACCGGGATGTACGTGCCTTTGGCTACAACCTGGTAGCCGTTGGCGATCTGTCGCCACCGGCCTTCGCTGATTCCTGCGCGCTCTGCTGCTTGGCGGGCGCTGAGCTTCGCCCGCTTGATGGCGGACTGGATCAGCTCCCCTTCGGGTGTGGGTGTCGGCTTCTCAGTCATGGCGTACAGCTTCGCACACCTTCGCACTCACGGGAATCCCGACCCTGCACAAAATTACCCAACCGAGCCAGCCGGTAAGTAAACCGTTACCGCGCGGATGCGTCACTGCCCCCTGCACGTGAATCTTCGCGCGAAGAGTGTTGCCCTTCGCAGTACTTCGCACTATGGTCGTGTCATGGCCACCGACCGCAGAAGTGCGAAGCACCCCCTCGATCACCAGCCCGAAGCAGTCACATGGGCGCGTAGGCAAGCCGGGTTCACCAAGACCCAGCTTGCGAAGGAGATCGGGGTGTCGCTCAGCCTCATCAGCGAGATCGAGGCGGGCACCCGAAACGCCACCCCGGCGAATCTGAACCTCATCGCCGCAGCACTCGGATGCCCCCGCGTGGTCCTGGAACGCAAGCGCGACCAGTCAGAAGGGGACGCGGCATGACATCTCAGGAAGAGGCTCACCGCCTCATCGCTGATCTCGCAAAAGCCACCGGAGTCTCCGAAGAGGACCTCTTCAAGTGGTTGGCGTCCCCCCTGTGAACCCGGGCTGGTCCTACAAGGACACGTTCTTCGCCCGCATGGCGTCGCTACGCGCCGGACCGATGCCCGAACGCGCAGTTCGCGAATTGCGCCGGATGGTCCGCGCTGGCAACCGCCAAGCCGCTGCCTGACCCCGCACATGAAGATGCCCCCGCCCGGATGCACCCGGACGAGGGCGATGGCACAACCACACAAAGGAGCAGTGCCGTGACCCACATTACCGACACCCTCACGATCAGCGCGACGAGGCTGATGGACCTCTCCCGGGAGGTGCTCCTCCAGCTGGGGGAGTGGCAGTACCACCGACACCTCACCGTGCACGCCAGCAACCACCAGGGCGACGCCCCCTCCGTGTTCGTGACCCTGTCGCAGGACGCGGACGAGTTGTCGCGCCGCGACTTCATCGACGCGTTCTCCATGGCCATGGACGTTCCGGTCCGCACGTTCGAAGACGGCGCCGGCTGGCTGCTCGTGGTGCCGATTCCGGACTACGACTCGACCGGTGTGACCGTGTCGGCGTCTGTGTCGGTTGGCGGTGCGCGATGACCGCCCCGCTCACTTCGGCCGAGGCCCGTTTTCACGCTTCGCTTCCGCACTTCGACGACTCCCGCCTGTGGCGGGTCACCCCTGACGGCCACTTCTGGGTGCGCTGCTGCGACGTGGAGTCCGCGATCCGTTACGACGACGCCGCTGAGGCGCAGGACGCCGCGCTGTACCACCTCAAGCACTGCCCGGAGGCCCGCCGTGGATAACGCATCGTTCGCCGCGCTCATGGAGGGCGCTGGCTTCTCGGACCCGCTGGCGGACCTGTGGGAGATCGCCCTGTTGGACACCGACCCCGAGCCCACCGTGATCGATCCCGCGATGGAGGCTCTGGCGGCTCGTGACATCGCGTCCGGCGACCTGCTGGCCCGCCCCGCGTTCACCCCCGAGGTTCCCGGGTCGCTGTGGTCCGAGACCGAAGCGGTGTCGGACCGGTTCTTCGGTGACCTGCTCGCGGGCCCTGAGCCGCAGACCGACCGCGAGGACCGCACCGTCCGGGAGCACGACGAGACCACGCAGGACTGGAGCCGCGCCGCAGAAGGGGACGACCAGTGACCGCCATCGACGAGCGCACCCTCACCACCCCCACCGGACGCCTCCTCGGTTCGTGGGAGTCCGGGTCTCCTGAGTGGCATGCCGCCCGCGCGTCCCGCCTCGGTGGGTCCGACATGGCCGCCGTGCTCGGGCGCTCCCCGTGGGTGTCCCCGTACCGGCTGTGGCACCTCAAGGCCGGCCTCGTGAAGGACGGAGAGACCACGGCCGCGCAGTCCCGGGGCCACTACTTGGAGGACGGCATCCGCCGCTGGTGGGCCGATCAGAACCCCGAGTTCTCGGTCGTCACCGGCGGCACGTACACCCACGTCGAGCGCGACTACCAGCTCGCGAACCCCGACGGCCTGCTCGTCCAGGACGGGCGCGTTGCGGGGGTCCTGGAAATCAAGACCGACGCTCAAGACGACCCCGGCACATGGGGAGTCGAGGGCACCGACCAGATCCCCCTCTACTACCGGACGCAGATCCTCTGGTACCTCGACTGCCTCGGGCTCAAGGTCGCGCACGTCGCGGTGCTCACCGCGAGGTTGGAGTTCCGGCACTACGTCGTGGAGTACGACCCCGCCGACGCCAAGATCCTCCGCGCCCACGCTGAAGCGTTCCTCGACTCGCTGCTGTTCGGTGAAGCCCCCGACAAGGACACCACCGACTCCACATACCAGACCGTGCGCGAGCTGCACCCCGACATCGATGACCGGGAAGTCCAGCTCTCCCACGACCAGGTTGTCGAGTTCACCTCCGCACGCGACGCACTCGCTGACGCCAAGGCGAACTGGACTCTCGTCCGCTCCCGGATGGGCGAGTGGATGGGTGACGCCAAACGCGCCGAGTTCCTCGGCTTCCGTATCGCGGCCCGCAAGAGCAAGCAGGGCGGAACCCCCTGGGTCGAAGCCGACCGCAAGTGCCCGCCGTCCACCGACTTCATCTCCGAAGAGGAGTTCGCAGCATGAACGAGATCGCCATCCGTCAGGGGGACAACCTCGACGAGCGGATCACCTACGCCCGCGCCCTGGCCGAAGCCAACCTGCTGCCCAAGCAGTACCGGGGCAACCCCGCGAACGTCCTGTACGCCGTGGACTACGGGAAGTCCCTCGGACTGGACGCGGTCCAGGCGATGAACTCTGTTCACGTCATCGAGGGCAAGCCGTCCCCGTCCTCGGGCCTGATCAGCGCCATGGTGCGACGTGCGGGCCACAAGCTTCGGGTCAAGGTTGAGCGCGGCCAGGCCGGGCCTGTTGCGATCGCGCAGATCATCCGGTCCGACGACCCCGAGTGGACGTTCGAGTCTCGGTGGGACATGGACCGTGCCCGCAAGGCCGGGGTCGCTGGCAAGAACGTGTGGAAGGCATACCCCGAGGCGATGCTCAAGGCCCGCGCGATCACCGAGGTCGCTCGTGAGGCGTGCGAGGAAGCCCTGCTCGGGTTCTCCCATTCGGCCGAGGAGATGGGCGCGGAAGTCGACCCGGACGGCAACGTCGTGGAGGTCGCTCCGGCGCAGAAGCGGGCGGGCGCGACGATCGCTGAGGCGGTCGCGGAGACCGAGGCTGAGGCGCCGGAGAAACCTCCGGTGGACCTGGAGCTGATGAACAGCATGGGCCGCCTGATGCGGATGCTCGGCTTCGGTCGGGAGGAGGCCCTTCCGTTCGCCAGTGAGGTTGTGGGCCGGGAGGTCACGTCGCGCGCTGACTTGTCGGAGGAGGAGGTTCGCAAGGTCATCGAGGCTTTGGACGCGCGTCTCCAGGAGCGGGACCGGCAGGCAGAGAACCCGGAGATCGCGGATGCCGAGGTCGTGTCCGAGGACGAGGCTACCTACGGCGAGTACGTGGGGGCGGAGTCATGAGCCGCGCGAGGGCTGACCTGATCGCCCGCAACGGTGTCCGCGAGGTGCCGGACGCTCGTGCGGCGCTGGAGGACATCGCCGCTGACGAGGCCGCGCACCACGGCGAGTGGGCGCGTGGCCTCACCCCTTCCCAGTACCTGCTGGCGCTGGTGGACCGTGCGCAGGCCCGCAAGAACATCGCGAAGGAGCAGACCCATGGCTGACCTGCCGTACAACCACACCGACCTCAACGACACCCGGCTGACCGTCACCGACAGCCTCATCGGCCTCGTGGCCGTAGGCGAGGGGACCATCACCACGCACGCCCCCACCGGCGCTGACGCCGTCGCTCTGGCCCGCGCCATCCTGGCCGCCGCCGGGGACACCGGGCACATCGTGGTCAACAACGCCGAAATGGCTCGGTGGGTCTACGAGAACCGGGACGAATGCATTCGGTCCATGCGCGAGCGGGCCGCCGAGGCGGTTGTGCGCCACCAGGACGGTCTGAACGAGGACCCCGAAGAGGCAATCCGCGCTCTGCCGCTGCTCCCTGACGGCGACGGCGACACGCTGAAGTGCGCCGGGATGTTCTCCGGCGGTGAGGGCGTGCCAGATCTCTGCGACGGGCTGGCCGGACACGATGGCGACTGCCCTCCTCTCCCCGCTGAGGACTTCGACGCTGGGTGGCCCGCTGGCCACACTCACGCCCGAGCCGACGAAGCCCGCATCTCCGAACTGGAGAAGCAGGTCGCGGACCTCGCGGCTCTGGTGCACGGCCACGGCGAGGACATCGGGCAGGCACAGGCTGCCATTCGGGGGCTCGGGAAGCAGCGCACCGCCCGCCGGTACAACGCGTGGACAGACGGATGACCACCCAAGCCGAGTGCCCCGTGTGCGGTCGGCAGATGACCGTCCGCACCGACGAGCGACTCCCTGCGCACTGGTGGTCCGAGCTGGAGAAACGCCACCGCGAAGCCCCGTGCGAGGGATCCCAAATGGGCACCCGGTACTGGCCTGAAACCCACGGCATCCGCCACCAGCGCCCTTCACGCACCTAGTCCACACCCCCACGGGGCCTCCGCTGCGGGGGCACGGAGGCCCCACCCACACCCCCAGGAGCACACAGATGGACAAGCCCAAGGTCATCGGACTCGACCTTTCACTCGCCTCCACCGGCGTCGCCTCATCCGCCGGATGGGTCAACTGCATCATCACCAAACCCGACCAGCACCCCACCACGTTCGCGCGGCTCCGCCACATCCGCACCGAAGTCCTCCTCCACGTCCGCGGCGCCGACCTCGTCGTCGTGGAACAGCTCGCCCTCGGGTCGCAGACCGGCCAGCACCTCACCCGCGCCGGCATGTGGCACATGGTCATGGACGCCATCGACGCCGCTGACATCCCGTGGACGTCGGCCACGACCCAGCAGCTGAAGAAGTACGCGACCGGCAAGGGCAACGCGAGCAAGGACGCGACGCTCCTCGCGGTCGCCCGCCGGTTCCCCGAGTGGGACATCACCGGCAACGACGAAGCCGACTCGCTCGTTCTCGCCGCCATGGGCTCCGACTACCTCGGACACCCGCTCGCCGCCCTACCCCAGACCCACCGTGAAGCGCTCGACAAGGTGCGCTGGCCCGACGTCCTGGAGGTCGCCCGATGAAGAACATCCGCACCGCCCCGAGGGGCAGCGTCGCCATCGCGGACACCACCACATGGCAGTGGCAGGACGACGCCGAGTGCCGCTTCGAGGACATCGACCTGTTCTTCGACCCCACGATGCAGGAACAGGCCAAGGAAGTCTGCTCCTGGTGCCCTGTCCGCTCCGAGTGCCTGGACTACGCGATCTCGCGTCCGGAGAAGTACGGCACCTGGGGCGGACTCGGAGAAGAGGAGCGAGACAAGGTCCGCATCAACACCCGCCGCCGCCAGCGCAACCTCGGGAGGGCTGCGTGAAGACCGCCAGGCATGGAAGCACCGGCTACACGAAAGGCTGCCGTTGCCAGGTGTGCCGCTCCTCCCGCGCCGTACACCAGAGCCACCGCAACCGCATGAAGGCCTACGGGAGGCCCACCACCGACCTCGTCAACGCCACCCCGGCCCGCGACCATGTGCGCGCCCTGATGGTTGCCGGGTTCTCCCTGGAACGCATCGCTGAACGGTCCGAGGTCCCGCTCCCCACCCTCAACCGGCTGATCTATGGGGTTCCCTCCGAGCAGCGGGCCCCGAGCAAGCGTCTCGCCCCTCGTAACGCGACCGCGATCCTCTCAGTCGTCGCAACCCTGGACACCCTGCCCGGGTGCGCCTTGTACGACGTGGCCGGGACCCGACGCCGCTCCCTGAGCCTCGCCGTGGCGGGAATGCCGCTCTCCTGGCAGGCCGAACAGCTCGGGTACGCGGTCACCTACTACCGGCGCAGGGTCATGGGCGCGGATCAGGTGAGCGTCGACATGGTGCGTCGGGTTCGGGCGCTACACGACACCTACTGGGACAAGCCGCGGCCGGAGTCACCGATGGTGGCCCGCACCCGCCGGTGGGCCGAAGCCCAGGGTGGGCTTCCGTCTGCCAGCTGGGACGACGACCTGATCGACCTGCCGGACGCCGAACTCGAAGCGGAGCTCGCTCGCCGGGTGTCCCGGATGAGCGAGGAGGAGCTTCGCCGGTGTTCGTCGGCGTACAAGGCCGAGGGGAGAGGTCCCCCGAGGTCGCCGCTGCTGCCCGTGAGTGGCGCCGCCGTCTGCAATCTCAGCGATCCGCTGCCTGACCCTGTTCTGCCCGCCGTGCACACGCACGGCGGGCCCAACCCCCAGGAGGGGACATGACCACCCAGATGACCCTCGCGGACGCGCTCGCGGCCGAGGGCATGGCCCGCGCGACCGCCGCCTCCAGCCCGGACGCCATCACCCAGCTCGACCAGCTCATCGCCCGGTACGCGGCCACGGGGAGGAGTTCTCCGCGAACACCATCCGCAAAGAGCTCCCCGAGGGCATCCGACCGAACGCGATCGGTGGCCGGTTCCGCAGGGCGGCCGAGCGCGGGCTGATCCGACCGGTCGGCTACGTGGCCTCCACCGACCCCAGGACGCACGGGCACGCCGTGCGGGTGTGGCAGGGGGTCCGGCGATGACCCACGACTACGACGTGTTCACGGCTCCCGCCACCACCGACCAGACCGACCCCGAAAGTGCCCACGACCAGAAGGTCCGCACGCAGTTCGCCCGTGAGCTCGCGGTGATGCTCGACGGCGAAGGCCAGGATCACGCGGCGGACCTAGTGAGGCACGCGCCCACGGACGGCCAGTGGCCATGACGCACGCCGAAAAGCCCGCACGCAGGCGGGCTGATTCACGCAGGTTGACCTACTCGGTGACCTTGCCGTCGCGGATCTTGCCGATGTACTGCGGCGTCCAGTCGACGGACCGCGCGATGACGTTCAGGCCCTTGCCGTCGCGCTCGTTGAGCTCGTCGCGGATGCCCTTCATGAGGGCTTCGCGGGCGCGGTCGAAGTCGTCGCGTAGTGCGCGCAGGTGTGGGATCTCCTTCTCAGCCATGCCTTACATAGTTGCACAACTCGTGAGCGAAACAAAGATGCGAAACAGAGTTGACAGTCTCGCACTGCCCGCCTAGTGTCATCAGTGTTGCGAAACAAAGTTTCACTTCTGGCAAGGAGGACTCGTGGCCATCTACACGCTCACCCGAGAACCCGGAGGCCGTCAGTGGGCAGGCGGGCTCACCATGCCACCCCGGGTGAAGGACGCCGTCCCAGGCGATCCGCAACACCCTCACCGCACTCGATGACCGCGCCAGGCCCTGACACACAGGCGGACCCCGGATGGAGAAAGCACCCGGGGCCCTCGGCCACCGTGCCGACACCAAGGAGGACCCCGTGAACACCGAGACCGCCCTCGACGACATGGACGTCGCCACCTACTTCAGTCTCAGCTACTCCAACTTCCTCGTCCTGCACCGCGTCGAGCTGGAGCACATGCCCACCGAGTGGCAGCACAGGCTCGTGGCCATGCTCAACGAACTCGATGGCGCCTACCGCCACCTGGACCACCCCCAGGGCTACGAGGTGCACCCCTGCCGGTACGTGGAGGTGTGGGAGCTGGACGACGACGAGCGCAAGGCCGTCGGGGTCACGTCTTCCCTCGACGACTTCCCGGCCCTCCCAGACGACGCCACCGAGGGCCAGCGCGAAGCGCACGACCGGGCCTACGAGGAGGCCTGCGAAGCAGAGCTGTTCTACGACGCCGACGGCACCGAACTGGAGAAGTGGCAGCGCGTCCCTATCCGTGTCTCCGACCCGATCCCGCACTACCGGCACGGCCGCGTCGAACCCCGACTGAGCTGAGCCCCCGGCGCCCTGACCTCGCGCCAGCCCGCCGGATCCAGCCGGTCCCCGTGCGCAACCCACGGGCGGGCGCCAAGACAGACCAGACCGAGACCCCCAGGAGCCCGAAGTGACCGAACAGGCCGACCCCAGGCCCGAGGTGGCCGAGTGGATCGCCAACGCGATGCCCAGCGGCACTGACGCCCCTTGTGGGCACTACACCGCCGCCACACGCACCACCTGCGGAGCCATCCCCACCCGCATGTACATCCAAGGGCGTCGCTGCTACGACCACGCCCCCAACGCGTTCCGGAAGGCGGCGTCGTGACCGCCCTCAAGGACGCCATCACCGCGCACCGGGAAGCGCTCGCGCACCTCACCCGAGTCTGTGAGCAGGAAACCCGACGCCTCGGAGCGTGCGACCAGCACGTCATCGAAGCCCTGGAGCTTCTCCGCTACCAGCTCCACCTCGAAGTGGACCGAGTCAACGACGACCACCAGGTCGCCCTCCCGCCCGGAGGCAACGCCTGGCGGGCCGACCGGTACCGCGAACTCCGCATCCCCGCCTGAACCACCAACCACCACCAACGGGGGCCCACATGGGATACGAGCTCTACCGGCACGTGCTGGACCGCGCGCCCGGTGAACTCGATGCGGCCGCGCGCCTAGTCCTCGCTGTCATCGCTGACGACGCCAACGAGAAGACCCGGCGCAGCTACCTCGGGATGGACCTGCTGTCCCACAGGACCGGCCTCCTCCCGGACTCCGCGAGTAAGGCCCTGCGGCGTCTCGCCAAGGCTGGATTCGAGATCCGTGTCCCGGTCGGCACCGACAAGAACGGCAAGCCAGTGTTCGCCATGAAGGGCCACCGGACCGTGTACCTCATCCCGGTGTTCCCCGAGAGGTTCATGACCCCAAAGGACTGCTCGCAGGCAGACCTTCCGGGGAGGAAAGCCCGGACGAGAGGCAGACCAAAGACGACTCAAAGGCCGGATCCTCGTCCGCAAAGCCCGGACGAGAGGGCGCAAAGCCCGGACGAGAGGCAGACCCTCCTCCTCAGTCTCCTCAGTCTCCTCATTCTTTTAGCCCCGAACCCGACAAGGACAACGTGGACAACACGCCAAAGAAGAAGACTCCCGCTCCCGAGAACTTCGTCATCACCGACGCCATGCGCGCGTGGGCGAAGGAGAGGGTCCCCAACGTCGACATCGACTTCGAGACCGAGCAGTTCCTCGACACCCACGCCGCCAAGGGCAACAAGTTCCTCGACTGGAATCGCGCTTGGCACACCTGGATGCGCAACTCCCGCAAGTTCAGCGAAGAGCGCCAGCAGGGCCGCCGCGGCAACCTCCGCGTCGTTGGTGGCTCCCGTAACGACGTCCCGGACAACTCCTACTGGGACAACATCAGCGACGAAGACCTGAAGAGGAGCTTCCAGTGACCGGCTTTGACCCGACTGACTTCGCGGCGCACCAGCGCGCCGCTCAGGAGTCCGTGATGCGCGAGCAGGCCGAGACGCGCGTGCAGACGTTCCTGGCCCGCCGTCCGAAGCGATTCGCCGCCCAAGGCGACTTGGACCCGCGCATCCTCGACTGGACCCGCGCCATGTACCGCGGCAACGCCACCTCCCTCGTCCTCGCTGGGGGGATCGGCACCGGCAAGACCTGGTCGCTGTGGAAGGCCGGGGAAACCCTGATCCGCCACGGGTGGAAGGGCCGCTTCGAGATCGTCGAGGCCTACGACCTCAAGCGCGCCGCCCGCAACCGCGACGAAGAGACCCTCGCCCGGTGGACGGCTGCGGACTTCCTCGCGATCGACGACATCGGCGCGATCGGAATGCAGGACTGGGACTCCGACAACTTGCACACGATCATCAACGACCGGTGGAAGGAGGGCTTGCCGATCGGGTTGACCGCGAACAACTCCGCTGACGGCAAGACCGAGGACCTGAAGACCCTCGCTGGCCCCCGCGCCGCGAGTCGGCTGCAGGACGAGGCGACGTTCGTGGTGCTGCGCGGCGGCGACCGCAGGAAGGCCGCCTGATGACCATCACCGAAGAAGCCCCCGACGACACCCGCACGCCACCCCACGACATCAACGCCGAGCAGGCCACCCTCGGCGGGATGCTGCTCTCCCCGAGGTCGATCCGGCAGGTCTGCGAAATCATCCGGCCCGGAGACTGGTACCGGCCCGCGCACGAGATGATCTACGACGCGATCCTCAAGGTCGACGCCAGCGGCGAACCCGTCGACGCCATCTCCGTCAACGACGAGCTTGTGCGCCGCGGCGACGCGGGGGTGGTCGGTGGCGCCCCGTACCTGCACACGCTCACCGAAGCGATCCCCGTCGCGGCCAACGCGGGCTACTACGCCAAGATCGTCTCGGACCGCGCGGTCCTTCGGCGTCTGGTCGAGGTCGGCACCACCATCGCCTCCCTCGGATGGAGGGCCGAAGGGGAACTCGAAGACCTCGTCGCCCGCGCTCAGCAGCTCGCCGCGGACGTCGAAACCCTCCAGGACGTCGAGGGCGCCGGGCTCGTGAAGCTTGACCAGGTGTACCAGGAGGTCGTCGACGACCAGGACGCCACGGACGATGAAGCGGCGGTCATTCCGCCGTATGCGGACCTGCGCGAGGTGCTCCCGGACGCGAAGCCTGGTCAGGTCGTCATCGTCGGCGCGCGCCCCGCGGTCGGCAAGTCGGTGTTGGCTGCGGATTGGGCGAGGTTCAACGCGCTGCACAGGAATGTCGGGACGGCGTTCTTCAGCTTGGAGATGACCCGTCTGGAGCTCGGGCAGCGGATCATGGCCGCTGAGGCGAACGTGCTCCTGGAGCGGCTGCGGTCCAAGGACCTCGAAGAGTCGGACTGGCAGCGGGTGGCGGCCGTCAAGGAGGTCTGGGACCGCGCCCCGCTGTGGATGTCGGACGACTTCAACATCTCGTTGCCGCACATGCGGTCGAGGCTCCGCAAGCTCACCCGCACCCACCAGATCGACCTCGTCGTCGTGGACTACCTCCAGCTGATGGAGGGCGCCGTGTCGGAGAACCGGCAGCAGGAGATCAGCAAGATCTCGCGCGGCCTGAAGAAGATGGCGAAGGAGTTCGGTGTCGTCGTCGTGGTCCTGTCCCAGCTGAACCGTGGGTCCACACAGCGCTCCGACAAGCGCCCCCAGATCTCGGACCTTCGCGAGTCGGGGTCCATCGAGCAGGACGCCGACGTCGTCATCCTCCTGGACCGTGAGGACACCCGCGACAAGGAGTCCCCGCGCGCCGGGGAGATCGACCTGCTCGTCGAGAAGAACAGGAACGGTGCAGGTGGCCGCGAGGTCGTCTGCGCGTTCCAGGGCCACTACAGCCGTGTGGTCGACATGGCCGGCACCTCATGGAAGGGATGAGCATGTCCCCGGAGATCGCTCGTTGGGACCGCGAGGTCATCCGCGAGCCGGACGGCACCGTCTGGGTGTGCTGTGTCGGTGAGGGCGGACACCCGATCGCGCTGGAGCTCGGCCCGGAGTACGCGGAAGCGCTCGGGCTGCTGTTGATCGACCCGGACGGTGAATGAGCGCGCCCCGCCTGTTCGTACCAGGCGGGGCGCGCCCCCAATCGTCTCATACGCCCACCAGATCGACGCTGCCGCCCGTTCACCGTTTGTCGGTGGCGTCACCCACACTCAAGAACCATGAGCGTCTGACGCTCACTACAGCCCCAGGAGGGGACATGTCCGACAACGGCGACCAGGTTCGCCTCAAGAGCCTCAACATCGTGGGTGGCGTCGCCACCTTCGACCTCCTGCCACCCGAGTCGTTCGCGAATGCGTTCGTCGACGCCGCCCGCGCCTCCCTCGAAGAGTTCAACGCTGAGAACTACGTCGAATACGAGATCCGTGATGGCAAGACCGGTGACCGTTTCGCCGTGGTTGTGCAGCGGGTCGGGAAGCTCACCCCTCACGCTGCCCGGATGGAGGCGGAGAAGGAGCGCGACGAGTTGCGGGCGACCAACGAGCGCTTCCGTCATGAAGCCCCTGCCGCTGACGCGTGGGACAAGCTCAAGTCCGAGATCCCGCGCCTGATCGGGCGTGAGCGGGTGGAGGATCTGCCGTTCGATTCGGAGTACGCGACCGCGCTGCACGACGTGCTGACCGCGATGAAGAAGATCGAGGAGCCCCGCGATGCCTGAGCTGTTCCTGATGTGGTCTGCCGCTGTGATCCTCGCGGCCGTCGCTGTCGCTGCCGTGATCCTGCTCGGGTTCTACCTGTCGTTCGTGGCGCGGGAGATCGGTGACCGGCTGTACCGGCGTCGCCAGCGGGAGCTGACCTCTGAGCAGGTGAAGGAAGTGCGGGCATTCGCGAAGCGTCTCGCCAAGGAGAACTACCGGGAGCGCATGGCCCGGATTCGTGCCGAGGAGCCCGCCGGTGACTGATCTGGATGCTTTGTTGATCATCGGTGTCGTCTTCGGCGCGGTGGCCCTGCTCGTGAAGATCACCAACGCCGCTCTAAGGAGGCTGTAGTGACCGACCACGCCGACCTGCTACGACAGGCCGCCGCCAAAGCCCGCGAAACCGCCAACTCCGCACCGCCCGGGCCATACGAGATCGACCCCGGCCCCGGGTACCACCGGCAGATCCTCGGGACCGACGGCGACCCCATCGCCGCTACCCGCCAGTGGCCCGGAGGCCTCGGCTACGACGGCGACGACACGGGCAGCGCAGAGCAGACCGCCGCGCACATCGTCTTGTGGCATCCGGGGGTCGCCCTCGCGGTCGCCGCATGGCTGGACACCGTCGCGCGAGGCATTCCAGCGTTCCGAAGCGCCCTCACCGCCCCCGGCTGGGACGAAGGCGATGACCCCGGCGAGGTCATCGAGCAGCAGTACCGCCACCAGCTGACCGTCGCCCGCGCCCTGCTCAACGAACCCAAGGAGAACTAACTCATGGCTCTGCCCAGCATCACCGTGACCGCGCGCCTCGTCGACGCGCCTGAGATCCGCTACTCCCAGTCCGGGACCGCGATCGCGAAGCTCCGCCTCGTGTCCAACAGCCGCAAGCTCAACCGGGACACCCAGCAGTGGGAGGACGCGGACGTGTGGTGGGGGCGTGGCACCGCGTTCGCTCGCACCGCCGAAGCCATCGCGGAAGCCAATCTCCAGAAGGGTGACCTCGTGACCGTGCGCGGTGAGGTCAAGACCGACCAGTGGGAAGACCAGCAGCCCGGGGCGAAGCGCAGCGCGGACGAGGTGATCGTGCGGGACATCGGGCGTGCCCTCACGCCGCCCCGGCAGTCCGGCGGGTACGCGGCGAACGGGTCGTTCGGCCAGCAGGGTTCCGCGCCCTCTGGCGACCCGTGGGGGCAGGGAGGGCGACCGGGCTTCGGTGACGACCAGCCGCCGTTCTAGCCACGAAGCGCCAAAAGCGAAAGCGGCGGGCCTGGTCCGAAGACCCAAGTGGCAAGCCCGCCGCTCCGTGATTGAAACCCACAGAGAGGGTCTCGCCCAATCCTAGCGGCTGCCCTACCAACCTCGGGAGGACACGTGAGTAACAAGCTCGCCTACGAAGCCGTGTACGCCGTCATCGACGAACTCGGCAGCACGCTCCCGCCTGACCCTGCGCACCGCAACGCGATGATCTGGAAGGCAGTCGCAGCGGCACTCAACGCTCCATCAGGTCTCACCGTGGAACGCGCCATCCGCGAGGCCGCACGCCACGTCGACGACGACAGCCGTGCCCTCGGGATGATGGACGCCGCCGACATGATCCGGCAGGCGCGCACGTCGTGACTGGTCGCCCGACACGGGCATAATCCACACAACCAAGGAGGTCACGTGGACATCGTGGAGTTCCTGAATGCGCGCCTGGACGAAGGCGAAGCGGCAGCGCAGGCAGTCATTGACGCAGGCGGCCGCAGCGGATGGGAAGCAGTTCCCATCGCGGAGCTGGACGGCCGCCGCGCGCTCACCGGAGGCAGCTCCATCTTCGCCGTCATGGACCCCGTCCCGGAAGGGCGCGCGTGCGCCGAACATGCTGCCCGCCATGATCCCGCCCGGGTTCTGCGGGAGGTCGCTGCGAAGCGGAAGATGTTGGAGCTGCACGCGAACGGATGCCCCGGCATCAACTACTGCGTGTCCTGCTGGAACGGGAACGAATCCCTCGACTGGCCATGCCCCACCGTGCGTACCCTCGCGTCCGCGCACGCAGACCACCCTGACTACGCCCCGGAGTGGGCACCCCGCACATGAGTGTGGGGCTCGCATCCCCCGATGGCGAGCCCCACACAACCCCCGTAGAAGCTTCGCTCCCACTGGCAGCACCATACGCCTACCGGGGAGTGCTCATGACCGTGTTTCACCTGCTGTGCCGCACCTGCGGATCCGAGATGGACTCCGGCACCGTCTGCCCGCCGTGCGTCGGCGCTCTCGCCGCCGACCTGCGCGCCCTCTGGGCATCGGGGCCGCTTCACGGCCTGGACGTCGACCTCGACATCGCCATCGCGAAGCAGGCCCGGTTCGCCCCCTCAGGTGGTGGTGGGCGGCCCGTCGAAGCGCCGCTCCCGCTCAACCTCGACGCGTCCGACGTCCGCGCCGACCTGCACTCCACCCTCGCCACCTGGTGCCGGATCATCCTCACCGCCCACGGCGGCACCACCCCAGCCGACACCATCCCCGCCATGGCCCGGTACCTGCACAGGCAGACCGCCATCATCCGCACCAGCGAGTGGGCCGACGAAGCCGTGGACGAGCTCCGGGAGGCTGTACGGCGGACCCGCAGGGCCATCGACAGGCCCGTCGAGATGGTGTTCGCGGGAACCTGCCCCACCTGCGAGATGCCCGTCTACGGGATGGCCGACCGGGAAAGCGCAAGGTGCCGCACCACCGACTGCGGGGGAGTTGTCGAGGACATCGACGCGCGGCGTGAAGCGTCCGTCCAGGCCGCGAAAGACGCCGCTCCTGGACGCCAGCTGACCGTCGCCGAAGCCGCGATGGCAGCGCGCGCGCTCGGCAGGGGGATCACCGACCGGGGGATCCGGAAGGCGGTCGCGGAGGGCCGACTCGCTCCCGTGTCGGAGAAGCCGCTGAAGGTACGACTCGGGGACGTCCTCGACATGACCGCCCGGAAGAAGCAGGTGGCATGAGAAACCCCCGCACACGGCGGGGGTTGGCTACTTGAGGTCGGTCCGGGCGCCCTTGCCGGGGCGCTGGAACTCCAGGATCGTCTTCGGCTTCCATGCGGGAGTGCGGCCGAACATCCTGTCCTCCGGGGAGCTCACCGCGCCCACGCGACCGGTAGGAGCGGATGGTCTGTGGGCTGATCCCCCAGTGTTCCGCGATGTCGGGGATGGTCCAGTACTCGGCGTTGGGGTCTGCCATGGCTCGTCTCGTTGTCCGGCTGGTGTGGACAAAGTCTATCGGTGTCATGTGGCTTCCTTTCGTGGGCAACTTCGCAACTTGATATTGACAAGGTTGCTTGACTCTGCCTAACCTTGTCAATGTCAGCAAGGCAAGGTTCTAGGAGGACCCGATGCGCCCCACCGTCACCGAAGCCCGGATCAAGCGCCACATGCGCCGCCTCCAGCGCCAGGCCGACACCGCGACCCGCAACGCCGCGAAGGCCGCGCACCGCGCTGAGCGCCACACCATCGCGAGCCACCTGCGGGCCATGGGCGTCGACGAAGCCACGGCGGCCGGGATGACGGCGACCCTGCGCAAGAAGGCGACCGGGGGAGTGAAGGGGTTCGCCAAGAAGAACGGGTCCCGTCGCGCCTGCGTCCGCTACACCCGCAACCAGATCCTCGGACTGCTCAACGGCTACAAGCCGCGCAAGGCCGAGTTCAAGATCGCCCGCACCCAGCTGCTCGCCCTCGCCGCTTAAGGAGCGCACATGGCCACGCCGGAACTCATCGTCACCTGGGACCACGAGGAAGCCCCGTTCCCGGTGCGGGTTGACGCCCACATCGGAGGCGTCGACAACCTCTACCGAGTCACCTCCCCCGACACGGGAGGCACCTGGGACGTCCCGGAGAGCGAGCTTGTCGGAATCCGCTGACCCCCTGGAGGGCTGATGACCACCACGATCGAGGACCGCTACTACATGCCGCCCGACCCACCCGACACCGAAGACGTGTGCCGCTACGAGACCCCGGACGGCACCGAGTGCGGGAAGGAGGTCGCCTACCTGTCCGAGGTGCTGTGCCACAACCACCTCCGCCTCGTCGACGCAGGTGTCATCACGTGGGCCGAGTACCGGGCCATGGTCGACCACCACGCCGCATGAAGAAGGCCCGCCAGGAGCTTGCACCTCCGGACGGGCCCGATGGAACCCCAACCCTCGAAGGAAGAAGGAACCATGCTCGACACTATCGCCCCCGCCCCACCCGCGCGCTCCGGGACAGGCCACGTCAACCAGGCCCTCGACGAGATCATCGGTGAAGCGTTCTGGCTCACCACCACCCAGCTCGCCGGACTTATCGCGGCTAGGGGCATCATCGGGCACGCAGACAGCGTGGACGACAGCCCCGTCGGACTGTGGGTCCTCGACCGTCTCCAGGACAGGGGATCCCTGCGGTCGCCTACTCGTGGGTGACGACCCTCGCCGTGCTCGACCCGGGGAGGATGCTGATCGGTGAGGTGCGTGTGCCGGTCAAGAACACGTTGTACGACCTGGAGCGGGAAGTGAACGACCTCGACCGCCCGGAGCTCACTTGGCAGGGAGAGGGTGACCCGCGCTGATCCGGCTCGCTCTGATCCTGACCGCTCTCATCCCGTGCCGTAAGGGCCACGGCATGTTCGACTCCCGATTGGGCCCGTGCCCGACCTGCCAGACCCCCGTCTACCAGCCGCGCGCCTGATTGAGTTGCGCACAACCAATCGGTTCCGCTAGGATCTGTCTTACTGGAGTTTTGTCGAAAGGCCCGGAGGCTAACGCCCCGGGCCTTTTGCGTGCCTGGAGGTGCCTTGGCCACGAACGAGCAGCTCGCCCAACAGGCCCAGAACTCCACGCGTGCAGCGAAACGCCTCATGGCCATCGTGGGCCTCGCGACCGGCATCGAATGGGCAACATCCAGCGGCGACACCGTTCGCGTCGAACCCCACGACGGCGGATGGGGCGTATTCAGCAGCGGCGTCCTCTGGGCCACCCGCCCCAACGCGTCCTCCGCTGTGGACCTCGCAGCCCGCGCACTCCCGCCCGCTGACGCTGACCTCGCGGCTCTGCTCACCTGGACCGTGTGCGGGCACTCCCGCATCTGAACGCACCCGGCGACCTCTCCCGCCGGGCGCTCACACCCTACGGAGGGCACATGGACGTCTACCGCACCCTCCACCGAACCTCGCAGGGGCTTTTCATCGGCTTCACCCTGATGGGGCTCGCGGGAATCGTGCTCGCCAACAGCGACTTGCTGCTGTGGGGCGGTCTCTCAATCCCCGGAGCGGCCATCCTCAACCTGTGGTCCCGCAGTCGCATACTCCAGCGCGAGCTGGCGGACCGCACCGCCTAGACCGTCCAGCCGGGAACACACCTATCCGCTTCGGCGCACAGGCCGCGACTGGACAACCTCGTCCCGGCCGCTCCGCCATGAGGGTGGACGTCGAGCGCCGGGATCACACCCTCACCACCCTCAGGAGTTAGCCATGGCCATTCCCGAAGGCGCGCTCATCGAGATCATCGAGAAGCACACCGACCCCAACGACCCCGCCATCATCCTGCCCAACGAAATCCGTATCAACGGAACCCCCGTGCTAGCCCCCGCAGAGGACCCCGTGATCGTCCACGAAATGGACGTCAAGAACCGCGACGCCATCAAGGTGACCCTCACCCTGTACGCGCGCCGCGTCACCATGGGAGCCGAACGCGAAAACGGGGAGAGCTGACGTGACGCAGCACAAGCCCAGGCAGGGGCCAACGAAGGCGCCTGAACCACTGGACGTCCCGGCCGCTCCGTCTGGGGTGGCGTAGAAGCGGCCGGGACGCCATCACGCCTTCGGCTTGTCCTTCGGGCGAGCAGGGGTGCCTGCGAACACACCGCCCAACAGGATCACCCCAGCAGCGATCCACCCAGGGCCCGCAGGATCCAAGTCCGACTCGCTCGCGGACACGATGGTCGCGACGATTCCACCCATGAGCACCGCCAAGCCCAGCGTGCCCAGCATCCATGGGCGCGACATCTCCGGCATACACACCTCCAGTTGGGGGACGCGTCAGAGCGGGCGACGCAAGGACGACAAGTCTGACACGGGCGGGGGTGAGCAGACATGGCCCGAGGCCAACGCATCACCCCCGAGCAGTGGCAAGCCATCGCCCAAGCCATACGAGACGGCGGAACTTGCCGAGGCATCGCCACCGAGCACGACGTCAGCCCCGACAGCGTCAGGCGTATCGCCAAGGAAGAGAACATCCCCGACGCCTTCGCACGTGCGCACACTGAAAAGGCCACACGGGCGCGTGTAGCGGACATGGCCGAACGGCGAGCCAGGATCGCGGAGAAGTACCTCAGCAAGGCCGAGCAGCTCCTCGACCAGATGGACGAACCTCACCTCGTTTACTCCTTCGGTGGCAAGGAGAACACCTACGCCGAGCACCTCCTGGACAGGGCGCCGACCGGGGATCTGCGCAACCTCATGACGACTTCGGCGGTCGCGGTCGACAAGCACATGAAGCTGATCGCTGCTGACACCGACACGGGCGCTGCTACCGCTGCGTCAATGCTGTCGGGGATCGCGGACGCCCTCCAGATCGCTGCGGAGCAACTCGACGATGAGGATCCTGCCGCCGGTGAAGGGTGATCATGGACCTGACCCGCTTGGCTGGCCACCTCTCCGCGGCGCAGGTCCGGTCGATCGCGGGAGCGATGACCACTCCACAGATCGCGCTGTGGTCCGGGGCGGTTTCCTCGGGCAAGACCATCTCGTCGTTGCTGGCGTTCCTGATCCTGCTGACCCGGGCGCCGTCGCACGGTCTGATCGTGGTGGTGGGGCGCACGCTCCAGACCATCGAGCGGAACCTCCTCGACCCGCTGGCGTCCCCCGAGTTGTTCGGGCCGCTGGCTGGGCAGGTCCACCACACGCCGGGTTCCACGACCGCAGTCATTCTTGGCCGCACCGTCCACCTGGTGGGTGCGTCGGACGCCCGCGCTGAGTCCCGTATCCGTGGTTCCACGATCGCGTTGGCCTACGTCGACGAGGCGACCCTGGTTCCGCAGTCGTTCTGGATGATGTTGGTGTCCCGGCTGCGCGTCCCCAACGCGAAGCTCCTGGCGACCACCAACCCCGACCACCCCGGCCACTGGCTGCGGCAGGACTTCGTGCTGCGCGCCGGCGAGGTCGGCATGAAGCACTGGCACTTCACCCTCGATGACAACCCCAGCCTTGACCCCGGGTACGTGGCTCTCCTCAAAACCCAGTACACGGGCCTGTGGTACCGCAGGTTCATCCTCGGACACTGGATCGCCGGTCAGGGTGCCGTGTACGACATGTGGGACCCCGATGAGCATGTCACCCCCTGGGATGAGTTGCCGCCCATGGATCGGCTTCTGTGTCTCGGCGTGGACCACGGCACCACCAACCCGACCGCGGCGCTGCTTCTCGGCATTACCTTCGATGGGCGCCTGTACTTGGTCGACGAGTATCGGCACGAGCCTCGACGGGACACTCAGCGGCTCACGGATGCCCAGCAGTCGTCACGGTTGCGGGAGTGGATGGCTCAGCCGCACGTTCCTAACGGTGCCCGGTTGCCTGTCGAGTACGTGGCTGTGGACCCGGCGGCGGCGTCCTTCCGGGTGCAGTTGCACTCTGACGGGCTGGCGTCTTCGCCAGCGAACAACGACGTGTCGCACGGGCTGTCGCTCGTCGCGACCCTCCTCGCCCGCAGGCAGCTCCTCGTGTCCGACCGGTGCGCCGGGTGGATCAACGAGGTCGGTGGCTACAGCTGGGACGAGAAAGCCACCGAGAAGGGCCTGGACGCCCCGCTGAAGGTCGACGACCACAGTCTGGACGCTGGCCGGTACAGCCTGACGACTTCCGAGGCTCTGTGGCGCCCGTATCTGATCGATCCGCTCGATCTCGCTGCTTGATGGGAGTGACTGATATTGCCGCTCCCTGATTCCTCCGTGGCGTGGCCGCCCGCCAGTACCGACCTGCCGCGTGCCTACTACGACGAGTGGGGTGCCTGGTACTCCGGCGACCCCGGCCAGCTGACCGCTGTGTATGGCGGTGCCGCTTCCAGCCACCGGCAGTTCCCGCGACCGCGCCCCGCTCAGTACCGCGGTGGAGTGGTTGGGGCGGTCGCCAGGTTTTTCTGGGGTCGTGTCCCTGACGCGGAGCAGCTTCCGTCGCGGTTGCATGTGCCCATCGCGGGTGACATCGCGGCTGTCAACGCTGACCTGTTGTTCGGCGAAGGGCCCCGCCTGCTCGCGGAAGACGACACCACTCAGGAGCGCCTGGACTGGCTGATGGATGAGGGTGGCCTGCGCGCGGTCCTCCTCGAAGCTGCTGAGGTCGCCTCCCTTACGGTGGTGTGTTCCTTCGGGCGTCCTGGGACACGGCTGTGGCCGATCATGTGCTCGCTGACGCGATCGTCCCGGACTGCGCTGCCCCTGAGTGGCGTGCGGGCCGTCTGGTCGCGGTCACCCTGTGGCGGGTCCTGGAAGAGCGCGACGACGGTGTGATGTGGCGGCACCTGGAGCGGCACGAACCCGGCAAGGTGTTCCACGGCCTCTACGAGGGCACCCGCGACCAGTTGGGTCAGAAGCTCCCGCTCGCTGACCGCCCGGAGACAGCTGGATTCCGGGTGGGTGCGGACGGCGGGATCGCCACCGGAGCCGAAGGGCTCGCCGTGGTGTACGTGCCGAACATGCGCCCGAACCGGCTGATGCGCGGCAGCCCGTTGGGGCGTTCGGACTTCCAGGGCGCCGAACAGCTCATGGACGCCTTGGACGAGGCGTACTCGTCGTGGATGCGTGACGTCCGGTTGGCGAAGGCCCGCCTGGTTGTCCCTGACGCGTACCTGGACACGCACGGCCGCGGCAAGGGTGCGTCGTTCGACATGGAGCGTGAAGTGTTCGCGCAGATGAAGGGCCTCCAGGGCGGGTCGGACAAGTTCACCGACCTGATCAAGGAAGTCCAGTTCGACATCCGTGTCGATGAGCATGAGCGCACCTGCCAGCACCTCGCGCAGCAGATCGTTCGCTCTGCGGGGTTCAGTGCGCAGACGTTCGGTGAAGGCCCTGCGGACCTCGCGATCACCGCGACTGAGGTGCAGCACCGGGAGCGGCGCACCTACGCCACCCGGGATCGGAAGATCGGGTACTGGCAGCCGGAGCTCGGGGCGTTCGCGAAGGTGCTGCTGGAGATCGACAAGACGCAGTTCCGGTCCGGTGTGACCCCGCAGCGGCCGACGGTCGAGTGGCCTGATGGGGTGCAGGACGCCCCCGAGGCGACTGCCCGCACGGTGCAGCTCCTCGAAGCCGCCCGCGCCGCGTCCACCGAAGTCAAGGTGCGGATCGTGCACCCGGACTGGGATGACGACCAGGTCCTCGAAGAGGTCAAGAAGATCTCGGACGAGAACCCGATCGTGGACCCGATGGCCACCGCAGGGCAGGGCAGAGGGCAAGGCGAAGGCGCCGCCCCGAAGGACGACGCCCAAGAAGAGTCCGATCAGCGGTCGTAAGCCGACCCAGCCACCTCTTCCTCGTCGACGCTCACGACCAGCGCGTAGGCCTCCGCGAGGTCCTTGACGCCACCGGGGTTGCCGGCCAGGGGAGCCATGGAAGCGATTTTGCTGAGGATCGCTTCCCGCGCCTGGGCCTGGATGTCCTGTGTGCCCTGAGATTCAGTCATAGCAAGACCTTAGACCCGCCTGGCGACATGCCGGGTGTTCCGCCAGTTACGAGACCACCCGGGCGGTGATCTCTTCGCATTTGGAGACCACGTGACCGAGCAGCAGGGCCAGGAGCCCACCGCCGCCGACCCCACCGAACCCACCACCGACCCGTCGCAGCAGACCGACACGACCACGCCGAAGGAACAGGGCCCCGAGCCCAAGACCTTCGACGAGGCCTACGTCAAGAAGCTCCGCGACGAGAACGCCGCGCAGCGCGTCAAGGCCCGCGAGGAAGCCGAGGCGCGCACCGCCGCTGAGGAGCGCCAGCAGGCACAGCTCGATGCGATCGCGCAGGCCCTCGGGCTGAAGGACGCCGACCAGCCGCCCACGGTCGACGAGCTCACCGCTCAGCTCACCGCAGCGCAGCAGCAGGCCGCTGAGCGTGATGCCGCGTACCGGCAGCTGACCGTGGAGCGCGCAGCTGAGCGTGCCGCCCGTGAGCATGGCGCGGACGTCGACACCCTCCTCGACTCCCGAAGCTTCGCTCAGAAGCTGTCGGACCTCGACCCCTCCGCCGAGGACTTCGCGGACGCCGTGAGCGGCCTCGTGAAGCAGACCGTGGAGGACAACCCCAAGTACCGGCTTGCCCAGGCGGCGGCCAGCAGTAGCGCGGA
The DNA here is from genome assembly GCA_018388625.1 of Nocardiopsis eucommiae. Lineage (GTDB taxonomy): Bacteria > Actinomycetota > Actinomycetes > Streptosporangiales > Streptosporangiaceae > Nocardiopsis > Nocardiopsis eucommiae. Next base: position 2,963,926 of record CP074402.1, read on the forward strand.
CTTCTCCAGCGGGCCTGGTGAGCAGCGCAAACGCACCAACTCACTACACGCCGCAGCCCGGTCCCACTACGGGGTCGGCGGCTAGCCCAACAGGAGACAACACATGCCCGTCACTCTCGAAATGGCGCAGGTCAACGCCCGCGCCGACATCGACCACGCCGTCATCGACAACCTCCGCCGGTATAGCTGGCTGTGGGACCAGATGGTGTTCGACGACGCCGCGACCCCCGGCGCTGGCGGAGACACCCTCGTCTACGGGTACACCCGCCTCACCGAAGCTCGGGGCGCGGGTTTCCGTGCGTTCAACACCGAGTACCCGGCTGACAAGGCCGCGCGCGCTCAGTACACCGTGAACCTGAAGCCTTTCGGTGGCGCGTTCACGTTGGACCGTAAGCTCCGCAACCTCGGCCCGGCGAGTACCAACGAGATGGTGTTCCAGCTTCAGCAGCTGATCACCGGCGCGACCATCGCGTTCCAGACCGAGATCATCCACGGCGACACCGCCGTCAACGCCCTGGGCTTCGACGGGCTCGACAAGTCCCTGACGGGCGAGTCGACCGAGTACCTGCCCATCGACGAGGGCGTCACCTCCGGGCACCTGGACTGGCGCGGCAGCGTGGTCAACACCCAGGCGCTCGCGCTCAGCCAGCTGGACATCCTCGATGACTGGCTGTCCCGCATCGTGCCATCCACGACCGGCGGCGGCGACCAGGGCGCCCCGGGTGCTCTGCCGCCCGGCGTGAAGGCGATCCTCGGCAACACCCGCAGCATCACCCGCATCAAGTCGCTGGCGCGGTGGGCGGGCTCGTACACCGAAACGAAGGACGCCCTCGGCCGTCACGTGTCCATGTACGGCAGCTGGGTGCTGCTGGACATCGGTGACACCTTCGATGGGTCCGGGCCGATCATCCCGATCGAGTCGCGTGACACCGACGGCTCTGGTGGCGCTGGGGCGCTCGCTGGCATGACGGACCTGTACGCCGTGTCGTTCGGCATGGACGCGTTCCACGGGGCGTCCATGGCGTCGACGCCGCTGCTGGAGACGTTCCTCCCCGACTGGAACCAGCCCGGCGCCGTGAAGTCCGGTGAGCTGGAGATCGGCCCCGCCGCGGTGGTGCTGCGCAACACCCGCTCGTGCGGTGTGCTCCGCAACGTGCGCGTGGCCGGGTGATCGTGTGACCCGCTACGACGTCACCGCACCGGTAGCTGACTACAACGGCGAGGTTGGCGGGGTGCGGTTTTACAAGGGCCGCGCCCACGTGGACGCCTCCACCAATGGTGCTGCGGTCGCGTACATGCGCCGCCGCGGCTACACCCTCACCGAGGTCCGTGAGGCCGAGCCGGAGAAGACCGAGGCCTCGGAAGGCCCGGCCAAGCCCAAGTCGGGCGATCCAAAGGACGCGTGGGTTGCCTACGTAGTGGCCACCACCGACCTGTCCGAGGCCGAAGCGGCCGACCTGACCAAGACCGAGCTCCAAGAGCTCGCCACTGACAAGGAGGCCTGATGAGCCACGTCGCAGGAGCATTCACCGGGATCGTCCGGGACAAGCTCGCTGAACTCGAAGACGGCGACGGGAGCCTTGTCGGCACCGCGCCGACCATCGCGAACTCCACCGCCACCGACGTCGAAGGCCTCGTCGCGGACTTCAACGCGCTGCTCGCAGCGCTGCGGTCTCGCGGCGTCCTCGCTAGCTGACCGAGGGGAGGTGGGCCGTGGCCCCGGTGTATGCAACTCCGGCTGATCTGGCTGCGTGGCTGGGACTCGAAGAGGCTCCGGCGGGTGCTGTGCGGGCTCTGCGGGACGCCTCCTCGACGTCGACACCCTCCTCGTTGGCGCGGTGTACGCCACCGACGAGGAGGGTGCCCCGACCGATGGGCGGGTGGCCGACATCCTGATGCAGGCCACCCTCTACCAAGCGGAGCACGGGTCACCGGAGCTGTCCGGCGGCAAGGTGCTCCCGAAGAACATGCGGACCGTGAAGATCGACCAGATCTCGTACACGGCTGCGACCGACCCGGTGACGGGTCGTGTGGTGGAGGACCGCTACTCGCCTCGGGCTGTGGGTCTGCTGCGGGTGGAGGGATTGGTTCCTGCGCATCCGAGGGTGGTGTGACGTGATCCCGTTCGAGACGCATCGGGTGTGGATTGTCGACGCGCCCCTGAAGGTCGACGGGCACGGGAATCGGTCACGGTCCGCGCGGGACTGGGGTAGCGACACCGTGGTGTCCGCCAACCAGCCCGCCAGCGTCCAACCAGACGCCGGAACGATGGGCGCGGCACTCGCTACCGACGAGGTGACCCGTGGCGGTCGTGAGCGGACCGTGGAGACGAAGATGGTCCGTCTCAACCCAGGCTCTCCGGTCACCGCGTCCATGGGAATCCGGGTCGGCTCCCGTGGCGGTGAGCTCTACCTCGTCGTGGGTGAGCCGCAGGAGATGCCGGATCCGCTTGGGGGCGGGCTGGCGCACATCGCGGTGAAAGTGCGCAGGGAGCGGGGGTGACATGCCCCCAGCGAAGGTCCGCATCAACCAAGCGACGGTGAAGCGCCTCGGGGTGTTCCCGCCGGTGGATCGTGACCTTCAGCGTCGCGCCTACCGGGTGCAGGCGATGGCACAGGGCCGTGGACCTGTCCGCTCGGGTGAGTATGTGCGCTCGATCGGCGTGAAGCGTGCCCCGGGGAAGCTCGGGGGGTGGCGTGTTGAGGCGACGGCCCGTCATTCGTGGTGGGTGGAGCGCGGCACACGACCCCACGTCATCAGGCCTCGCGTGAAGAAGGCCTTGTTCTGGCCTGGTGCTGCTCACCCGGTCGGGAAGGTCAACCACCCGGGCACGAAGGCCACCCACAACCTTGCCGAGGCGCTGGAGTTGGCGGCGCGCGGCAACACCAACGTTTAGGAGGCGGCGATGCCGCACGTGAAGTTCTCGTACCCCACCGGTAAGCACAAGGCCGGTGACGTCGTCTACCTGTCCTCCGATGAGGCTCAGCGGCGCGTCAACGACGGCGTCGCCAACGTGGTGGACCCCCGACCCCGGAGAAGAAGGCCCGGAAGGCGGCCACGCCGAAGCCGGTCCCGGCCAAGCCCGCCCCGAAGCCCAGTGAGTGACCCCAAGCCCGCAGACACGATCCGCGTGCAACGGCACGGCGACCGCCTGCGCATCACCGTCGACGGCGTGGTGCTCCCGTTCGAGGTCGACGCTGGGGGAGTGCAGACCGTCATCGCTCCCGGCGCGCACCCGGGCCTGATGCTGACTATCCCCGCCCGTCGGGTGCTGGTCGATGACTGTCTGGATGAGGTCCGGTCGCCGGAGAAGCAAGCGAGGATCCGCGCGAAGCTCGACAGTCTCGCACCGCCTAGCTGAGAGGGGTGCCGGTGGGTCCTGTGGTGATCTTCCCTGACGCTCAGCTCGTCGCCATCACCCACCTCAGAAGCGTTCTCGACGGCGTTGAGGTGTGCTCTGAGCCGCCCGGCCCCGACGAGATGGCTGGCCTGCTGCCGGTCCTGGTCGTGACGGGTTTGCCGTCGCCGCCGATGCCGAACAGGTGGGCGCTCAGCGCGTCGCGTCTGTTCTTCGAGGTGATCGCCCAGGATCAGCCGACCGCCAACCAGGTCGCGAACATCGTCAACGCGCACGTGAGGTCGCTTGGCGGTTCGACCGTCCCGATCGTCGGTGGTGACGCGGTCGTGTCCACGGTCCGCAACACAGCACCTCCTGAGTCCGGCGACGACACCAACTCCAACTACCGCACTGCGGGCTTCTCGGCTGAGCTTCTGCTCCGCCCGCTACGCACCTAATACCTGCGACCCGTTCAGCCCCGCGCGCCCGCGCCGGGGCCATCAGTCGTGCCCACAGCGGGCGCAAGGAGGAACCATGGCGGACAATGCCGACGCCCTACGCGTAATGATCGACGGCGGCGTCGCCGTCATCGCCCCACTCGGAACCGCACCGCCCGAAGGCCTCGACCCGTGGGGGCTGGGTGGCGTCGCATCGGGCTCATCTCCGACGCTGGCGTCACCGAGTCCTCGGAGACTGAGCGCACCGAGCGCCGCCCGTGGGGGTACCGGTCGCCGGTGCGTACCGACATCACCACGGTCAATCACACGGTGGCGTTCACCTGCTGGGAGACCAACCCGATCACGGTCGCTTTGCACTCCGGCCAGCCGCTGGAGAACTTCTTCGAGATGGAAGGCGGCGTCGTCCACCAGCAGGTGCGGCGCCCCTCCGGCCAGCAGCTGTGGATGCTCGGTGTCGACGAGTTCGACGGCCAGAACCACATCCGCACCGTGATCCCGCGCTGTGAGGTCACCCAGCCGGGCGAGATCGTCAAGAACTCGGAGGAGGTGCGCGGCTACCCGCTGACCTTCACCGCCTACGAGCTGAGCGACGGGCACGTGTTCGACCGGTACTTCCTGTCCGACGGTATGTGGGTGCCCGTGCAGTCCCTCGCCATCAGCTTCGCCGGTGGTGGCGGGTCCAGTGTGGTTGAGGGCGCGACCCGTCAGGCCACCGCGACCGCGACCCCCTATGGGAACGGGTCCGGTTCCGAGGTGTCCGACGACGCCGTGTGGGACACCTCCGACCCCGCCGTCGCGACCGTGTCCAGCAGCGGCCTGATTACCGGTGTCGCCCCGGGTACTGCGGTCATCTCCGCGACGTACAAGGGCGCGTCCGCGACCGCTGAAATCACGGTCACGCCAGGCGAGTAACAAGCCGCCGCCCGGGGGCTCGCAGGTCTCCCGGGCGGCCTATCCCTTCACCTGCGACTACCTGCGAGGAGACACCATGCCTGCGAAGAAGACCGACCCGCTTGACGGCTACGACGTTGTCGACGTCGCTGAACTCGACTACGAAACCGGCCAGCGCAACGAAGCCCACGAGAAGAAGTGGGCGTTCCGCATCGGCTCCCGGGTGTACCGGTTCAAGCCCATGCGCGAGTGGAGCTTCCGTACCGAGGACGCGTTCACTCGCGGTGACTTCAAAACGTGGGCGCGCGGCGCGCTGGTCGACGCCGGCAAGTTCGAGGACCTCCTCGATGAGGGCTCCGACGAGTGGGTGCGCATCGTCCAGCACCTCGTCAAGGAGTCCCGCACCAGCCTGGGGGAAGGCGACAGCTCCGCTACCTCCTAGCGGAGCACCCACGCGAGATCGAACTCGACCTCCTCGACCGTGGCGTTGACCTCCTGGACTACTACGCCGGGAAGATCTCGTCGCGGCGCATGTACCTGCTGGTGGTTCAGGACCGGGCGCGCATGCCGCGGCTGCGGGCCGTGCTCGCGGGCTTGGACCCGTGGCAGCCGCTGTTCGAGGAGTCGGACTACATCGCGGCGACGCAAGCTGACTGGCTCCAGCAGATCCAGCGGACGATCCACACCGCGCACCGGATGAAACCGAAGCTGAAGGACTTCAAGCCGTTCCCGCGGCCGGGGGTGAAGCCCGCGAAGGTGGCGGGTCCGCCGAAGTTCTCGAAGCAGCAGAAGGACTACCTGGAGCAGTTCGCCCCAGCAGCCTAAGAAGGGTGGTGGGGCTCGATGCCGTCTGCGGGTTCAGTGCATGTGGATGTCCTCCCGGACACCAAGCGGTTCGGGCCCCAGCTCCGCACTCAGCTGCGGGCGATCGCGGCGAAGGAACGCCCGACCGTGCGGATCAACGTCCGCACGAACACGGGTGACGTCCTCACCAGGTTGAAGGCCATCGATCATCAGCTGGACCGGCTGGACCGGCGGCGCATCCGCATCGATGTCACCCCGGATCTGGACAAGTTCGGGGCGCGGCTGGAGAGCCGTCTGTCGCGGGTGTCGCAGGTCGCGGGGGCTAAGGCTGGCAAGGACGCTGGCGACGAGTTCGCCCGCCGGTTCGACGCCCGACTGAACCGTCTCGCGCCGAAGCTTCACCGTCTCGCTCAGCTCCGCATCGAGTCCGACGCGGGCAAAGCCAGGGCCGACATGGTCGCCCTGGACAAGCTCGCTGACCGCCTCGACGGGCGCATCGTCCGCATGCGGGTCCGCACTACCGGCGTACAGGGGCTCACGGGCGGACCTGTGGGGTCGGGTCGCCCTGCCACTCAGCGGCCGTCTGCGGGCAAGGCACCTTCCGCTGGCGCTATCGACTCGCTGTTCCAGGACCGCCTGAACAAGGCCCTGTCGTCTCTGCCGGACTTTTCCCCGGACGCTGATGGCGCCCGGGGGCGGCTTGGCATGCTCCGAGGGGAGCTCGCGGACCTGTCTTCGCGCCGTATCGGCGTGGACATGGACTCCGGTACCGCCATGGGTCTCGTCCGGGAGATGCAGCGCGAACTCGTGGTCCTGTCCCGGTCGCGTGACATCGACGTGCGCGTCAACGCGGGCAGGGCCCGAGCTGAACTCGCTGCGCTCCAGGCTCAGGCCAACGTCCTCGGAGCGACCAGCCCCACCATCAACGTCGGCGTGCGCAAGCCCCACAATCTCAAAGAGTTCTCGGACGTCTCCCCGGCGATGACGACGGCGATCGCCGCGCTCATCCCCCGGCTGTGCCGCTCGCTGGTGCTGCTGTGGGTGGTGCTGCGGGGCTCCTTCCGGGCCTTGGCGCCGGGATGATGGGCTTGGGCGCGTTCGCGACCGCTGCGATCCCGGGGATCATGGGCGTCTCGAAAGCCCTCGACCTCCAGGCGAAGGCTGCTGAGGGGTCCGAGGAGGCCATCGAGGAGTACGCGGCGGCCATGGACGCCATGACGCCGCAGGTCCGCTCCCTGTACGACGCGTGGGGTGACCTTCAGTCGGTCCACTCCGAGTGGCAGACCGACTTGCAGGGCTTCACGATGCCGCCGCTGACGCGGTGGCTGGGTTTGGCGTCCGATCACATGCGTCAGCTCACCCCGATTGTGGCGGGCACTGGCAAGGCCCTCGACAATCTCGCACAGAGCGCGGACAAGGGGTTGACCGGCCCGTACTGGACGAGCTTCATCGACTTCTCCGCTCGGCAGGCAGAGCCCACCCTGACGTCCTTGGGTCGCACTTTCGGGTGGCTCACCCTCGGCGTCACCGGGCTCATGGTGAGCTTCGAGCCGCTGTGGGAATCCATGTCCACGGGCATGGAGCGCTCCTCCAGGTCCTTCGCTGACTGGGCGAACAACGCCGACAACTTCACGGGGTTCATTTCCTGGACCATCGAGAACGGGCCCATTCTCATGGGTGTGCTCGGTGATCTGTTTGGCGCGATCATCGACGTCGGTGTGGCCATCGCCCCGCTCGGCATGGTGTATGCGCAGGGCATTGGGCTGCTCGCGCAGGGCCTGTCGTGGCTCGCTGAGACTTCGCCGGGGTTGCTTCAGCTCGCGGTGGCCGCGTTCACAGCCCGTATGGCTCTCCAGCTCCTCACCCGCGTCAACCAGGGCATGCTCGTCCCTCTCAGGGAGGGCGTCGGCCGAGTCGCGGAATTCGCGAGCAGCCTCCGCCAGGTCGACGGTGCGGCCACCACCGCAGCGGGTGGCACCAGCCGGTTCAGCGGGGCCCTCGGGGGCGCTCTGGGCATGCTCGGTGGCCCGTGGGGGATCGCACTCCTCGCTGCGACGACTGCCCTCGGTGTGTTCATCGCGAAGAAGCAGGAAGCCAAGGCCAAAACCGAGGAGTACACGGCCGCTCTCCGCGCGGACGCCGGGGCGATCGGAGAGAGCACTCGCGCACTGGCCGCGAAGAACCTCGAAGAGGAAGGGGCCCTAGCGCTCGCGGAGCGGTACGGCATCTCCACTCGGGATGTGACCTCAGCCGTTCTCGGTGAGGCCGACGCGATCAAGAGGGTCACCGACTCGATCTCCGAGCAGGAGGCGTATTGGGAGCGGGCACAAAAGAACGGTGAGGTCTCTGCGTCCAGCCGAGACGCGGCCATCTCTCAACTCGTTCGGCTGAGAATGGCCATCGACGCTGAGTCCACGGCCATGGAGGGCACGGTCGAGTCCGCGCGCCTCGTCGATGAAGCGACAGGGTCCGCGACCGCGTCTCAGGACGGCTTGAACGCTTCCATGAGGGAAGGCGCCACGGTTGCCCGTGACCTGAAGACCGCCCTGGATGACCTGACATCCGGTGCGGTGACCGTCACGGCAGCGGAGTCCGACTTCCAAGCGGCTGTGGACCGGGCCAATGAGTCCATCAGCACCAACGGCGCCACGCTCGACCTCACCACCGAGGCGGGTCGCCGCAACGAACAGTCACTGCGGGACATCCGCGACCGCACGAACGACCTGATCAGCGCGCAGAAGGAAAACGGCGCGACGACCGAGGTCATGATCAGCACCCAGAAGAGCGCACGCGACGAGTTCGTGCGTGTCGCCAAACAGATGGGGCTGACCGAGGCCGCCGCGCAGGACCTCGCTGACGAATACCTGGGGCTCCCGCACCAGGTGAAAACCCAGATCGAGGTGTCAGCGTCGGGCCGGTGGACGAACGTGTCCACGTCGACGCCGGGCCAGCAGCAGCAGTTGTTCTCGACTGGTGGTGCGGTGCATGGTCCGGGGACGGCGACGTCGGATGACATCCCGGCGTGGCTGTCGAACGGCGAGTTCGTGCAGCGCGCCTCTGCCGTGGACAAGTACGGCGTCGGGTTCATGACGGCCCTCAACGAGGGGCAGATCCCGAAGGAGTCACTTCCGGGGTTCGCTCGCGGCGGGTACGTGTCGAACGCGTCGGGGGAGACCCCGTGGGCTCGCATCTCCTCGCACCAGGGGAACGTGCGCCGTGACTATGTGCGCATGGTCCGGGAGCTGACGGCCCTGGTGGGCGACAGCATGGGCGAGGAGTTCAAGAACATGATGCGCGGCCCCCAGGGGGTCGTGAATCTGGCTGAGGCGTCGCTCGGCAAGTACCCGGAAGTCCCGAACGGGTCGAACCGCAACGCGATCACGTCGTGGTTCGGCATGAACGGTGCCCCGTGGTGCGCGATGTACATTTCGTGGCTGTTCAACCGGGCGAACGCGTCAGCCGCCCTCGGAGGGGCATCCCGCACCGCGTGGACCGGCGACTACTACAACTCCGGGATGCGTCGAGTGAGCACGCCGATGCCCGGTGACGTGGCCGTGTACGGCACAAAGCACGTCAACCTGGTCACGTCGCCGGGTGGTGGCCGTCGTATCGGAGGCAACCAGTCGAACAACGTGACCGACGCCCCCTATTCGGGCGGCGCGATCTTCCGACCGAACTGGTCGAAGGTCGGATTCGCGTCCGGCGGCCTGGTCAGCATGCAAGACCTGATGGCGCAGAACCTCACCGAGGACCGTCAAGCGGGCGAGACCAACCTCGTCAGGTCCATCCGCCAAGCGGTCGGCCTGGACGAGCGGCCCGTACAACGCGCTCGCGGTGGCCGGGTGCGCGACGGCCAGTGGTCGTGGGTGGGAGAAGAAGGCCCCGAGCTGGTCAAGTTCTCCAGCCCCGGTCAGGTGTACTCCGCTGAGCAGTCTCAGGCGATCGCCGCTCAGTCCGCTCGCATGCAGGCGCGCGGCGCCGACGGGTCCTCGGCTCCGCTGATCGGGTCGCAGACCATCCAGGTGCAGTCCGGTGAGCACGCCGTCAGGGAGATGGTTGAGGAGATCACGCACTCCATGCGGGTCGCGAAGGTCGGGGGCGGTACTCCGATGACTGAGCTCCAAGAGCGGCAAGCGGAACTCGGGGGTGTGGTCTTCGGTGACCTCACCCCCGTGCAGCTGGGGCCGGACGGCATTCAGGTGTCGGACACGGAAATGCGCTTGGGCGACCGGGACACCCCGGGCGCGGACGGTGGCCAGTTCGGCCTGGACTACGCCGACGGCCGCACCATCAGCATGGACCTGTGGACTGACACGCACTCGGGGCTGGAGGCGCGGCAGGCGTTAGCGGTCCTGCGTCGTGAGTGGTCAGCCGACACCGCCCGAGCAACATCTCGGGCTGTGGTCCCGCTCAGGTTCCGGATGCCCGACTGCGACACCGTCGTCGTGTACGGGCGTCCTCGACGGTGGACACCTGGGTCGCAGCGCACCCGCGACCTCGGCGTCGTCGACGTCGTAGCGGACTTCCGCACTGCTGACCGGCTCTTCTACTCCGATGTGGAGCGGTCTGTCCAGCTGTCGCTCGTCACGTCGGGCGGCGGCGGGATCACGTGGCCCATCGTGTGGCCGGTGACGTGGTCGCCTTCGGGTCGGTCCCGCCAGGACGCCGCCGTGAACTGGGGCGATGCGCCGACGTGGCCGGTCATCACCATCAACGGACCGGTCGCCCAACCCGAGGTGGAGTTCCTCGGCACCGACCGTCGGGTCCGGCTGGACATGACCATCCCGCACAACCGGACCATCACCATCGACACCCGCCCGTGGGCGCGCACCGTCCTGCGTGACGACGGCGCGAGCTTCGCTGGGCAGCTGCGCGGCGACATGCTCGCTGACCTTCAACTCCCTGTCGGGCAGACGACTGTCGCGTACCGCGGTACCGACTTGTCTGGCCAGTCCGCTTGCACGATCTCGTGGCGACCCGCCACCGAAACCCCTTAGGAGGCTTCTGTGGTTCTTCAGCTCGACTCGTGGGCGGTCGACGGCGCGCAGTCGTCGGCTCGTATCGCCCGGCAGATGCTCACCTCCGCCACCCGCTCGGGGAACGGCGTCGTGGAGGTCAACGACCTCCGCGTCAGGCAGCTCACCGTGCCGGGAACGTCGGTGCGGATCGACGCAGGCGCCGCCGTGATCATGGGCCAGGAGCAGACGTGGCAGGGCTCCTACTACGCCCACAACGTCGGAGAAGCCACGCTCCCCATCGCCCCAACAGGGTCGGGGGTGGCCGGGCGGACATGGTGGTGCTCCGGGTCGAGGACCCGGCGATCGACGGCACCCCATGGACCCACGACCCCGCAACCGAGCCCGTCTACTACTTCCGGGTCATCGAGGGCGTGGGAGCGAATGCGACGCAGGCGCCGGCGGGGATGACGGCGATCCCGCTCGCTCGGATCAACATCCCCGCGAACACGGCGACGATCACGACCGCGATGATCACTGACCTCCGCCAGATGCTCAACCCGCGCATCCACACAGAGGTGCGAGTGCAGCGCGGCATGGGCCTCGAAGACGGACGGTACGACAAAGCTGACTACACCGTCGACTACGAACGCTGGCCCCAGCACGACTGGGACGTGACGATCCCGCCGTGGGCGACACAGGTGCAGGTGCAGGCCAACTGGTACAACGTGCTCTACCCCGCCCCGGGCGGCACCACGGGCGCCTATGACGCCCGTGGCAAGGTGCGTGTGGGGCTGATCGGGACCGGCGGGAACACCTTGTTCACCAGGAACTCGGTCTACAACATCAACCCGACCACGACCACCAACGGGTACCGGTGCAGCATCGGGCTGGCCGCGCAGAACAACATCCCAGCGGCGATGCGCGGCATGGACGTGGCTCTGCGCATGTACGCGCAGGCCGACGCGGGGCAGCTGAATCACCTGGTCGCGGACGGGTGGGCGAACTTCGACGTCACGTTGACCTTCCGCGAGGTCGCTGCTCCCGGCGCTGAACTGTAGGGGGCGCCGTGACTGACTGGATCCCTCTGCCTGAGTCTCGTCCTCTGCCTCCTCGCGGCGAGTGGCGGTACTACGCGCAGAACCTCGTCACGGGCGAGTGGGTGTCGAGGGAGCTGCCGCTGTCCGCGGTGAAGGTCACGCCCGTGCTCAGCGGCCCGTACCGGATCAGCGCGACCATCGACCCCGCCTACAAGGAACTCCGCACCGGGACGGGCGCGCTTGTCCTGGGGGAGTGGCAGACCCTCATCGTCGTCGAGGCGTCCGGGGAGCTGCGCGGAGGCGGGATCCTCACTGACGTGCGCGAGGCCGGGCAGAAACTCGACCTGGAGATCACCGGGTTCTCGGGGTACGCGGAACGGCAACCGCTGCGCTCCTCGCTCACCTGGGGCGGCAAAACTGCTGGGACGACCGGCAACGGCGTGGATCCCCTCGATGTGGTCCGGCGGCTGTGGCAGTACCTCCAGGACCAGCCGGACGGCAACCTCAACGTCACCCTCGACAGCACGTCCACCCCGTACCGGCTGGGGGAGTGGCACAACGCTCGCAGGATCGACCCGGACGGCAAGCTCGGGCCCGCCAAGGAAGTCAACGCGCAGCCGATCCCCATCGACAAGATCTGGGGGCCGCGCGAACGCCCACCGGTCGCCGCGCAGGGCAAGACCCTGTACTGGCAGTACCAGCAGCTGTGGCACGAAGACCCCGAGATCGGGCAGCTCATCACCACGCTCGCGGGACAGACACCGTTCGACTGGATGGAGTCCTACCGGTGGGCGAACGCTGACAAAACGCAGGTCCGCATGCACCTGCACTTCGGATACCCGCGCCTCGGCCGACGCCAAGCACAGCTGCGGTTCGTCGAGGACGAGAACCTCAGCGACCCCGTCACCGTGCAGCGGGACGGCGGCGAGTACGCCAACCTCATCACCGTGTACGGCGCGGGCGAGGGTTCGAAGAAGGTCCGCGCGACCGCCAGCGTCCGCGACGGTCGTCTCCGACGAGGCATGTCCGTAGACCGACCCGACCTCACCACCGTCGCTGAATGCCAAGCAGCGGCAGGCGAGGAACTCCGCAGGTGGTCGCAGCTGGTCGACATCACGAGCTTCACCGTCGTCGACCACCCGCACGCCCCGATCGGCAGCTTCCAGGTGGGCGATGACGTGCTCGTGCAGACCCGCACCACGGCCGCGCCAGTGCGTTTGTGGGTGCGCATCACCTCCATGGACCTATCCCCAGGCGCAGGCGAGATCCAGGTGACGTGCCGACGCTCCGACCGGTTCGACTACCCGAAGGGATGAGATGGACGCCGAAACCCGGAGGGTCATCGCGGGCTTCCAGAAGGAGATCCTGCGGTTGAACCGCAAGGTCGACACCCTGGAACGCGGGGCTCGCACCCCGCAGCTGTCCCACTCCTCGATCGAGTCCGGGTCGCTCGACGTCATCGACCCGGAAACCGAAGAGGTTCGGCTGCGGATCGGGCACCTACCCGACGGCACAGTCGGCATGATCACCGAAGGCGGCGACCCACCACCGCGCCCCTCCGCCCCCAGGTCGCCGGCGGCCCCGCAGGCGTGATCTCGGTGTGGGATGGGCTCCTCGAAGGCGATGAGGCTGGGGATCCTCTCCCCGCAGACCTGGACCACGTGTCGGTGCACGCCATCGAAGGCGAGCAGTTGGACTTCACGCCGACCGCGGCCACGTTCCAGGGCACGATCCCGCGCGCAGGCGGCGCCTACCCAATCGTGCCGCTGCCGGTTGGCGTGGTGCACACGGTGAGGCTGGTCGCGGTCACCACGGCCGGGGTGGAGGGCGAGCCTTCTGCGGCAGCCGTGGGCACTCCTGAGGCTGTGGGTGGAGTCCCGGAGCCTGGAAGCATCACCGAGATCGAGCTGGCCGACGGTGCCGTGACCGCGCCGAAGGTCAGGGCTGAAGCCATCGAGGCGTGGCACATCGTGGCGCAGGCAATCGAGACGGGCCACCTCCAGGCCCAAGCGGTCACCGCGGCGAAGCTGGCCGCTGAGATCGTCCTCGCGTCGCGGCTGATCGCGGGCAATCCGGGCGCGGACAGGGCGGAGATCGACAACCACGGTATCAAGGTCTACAACGCCGAGGGCGAGCTGATCCTCACCACTGAGGGCGGCAACCTCACCCTGACCGGCAATATCGTCGGCTCCCAGATCAGCGGCAGCCGGTTCGCGATCGCCACCACGGCAGGCACCAGTGCGGTTATCGACGAAGCGCCTGGTGGTGTGGTCCGAACCCGGATGGACTCGGCTTCGGGGGCTGTAGCGCAGCTCCAGAGCTCGTCGACGCAGGCCGAGTTCTCGGTGTGGGGGAACGTGGGCGACCCAGCGACTCCTTCCGGAGGCGTGGTCGCCGTCCCCGGAGGGGTGCAGCTGTCCCTGTACTCCAACGCCGGTGCTTCCACCGTGAACCCGAGGGTGTTGCTGACCGCGTCACCGGGGCGAGCGGATGGCATGTGGCGCGGCGGAGACGGCTCCGAGGTGCGCATCCGCGCACTGGAGGGCTGGTCATCCATCGATGCTCTGCCTCCGCAGTCGACCGTGGGCGAGCCTCCTGCCACTCCTGGTTTCGTCTACGCGTTCCGCCGCACGCCCACCGATGCGCCGACCCTGTCGATCCAGTCCCCCCTGACGGCGTCCGGTCCGGGTGCGGGGCGCCGGTCCATCATCCACGTGGAGGGCGCCACGACGGCCAGGCCGTCCACGGTCATCAATCACGCGTCCCGGCAGCACTACTTCCAGGGCGAGCTCGTGGATGGGGCCACGGACACCACCACGGACGGCGTCGTTCAGCTCGCGGCCACTCACAGCATCGCCGCACCCAAGCACACCCCAGTGATCGGGGAACTCCTCGGGCAGCTGACCGGCTATTCCACGGGCACGGACTTCTTCGACTTCCCTGCCGGGACGTTCGCGCCGTTCACCTTTAAAACGGGCTGGTCGGGGCGGGTGCGCTTCACCATCAACATGTGCGGATTGAACCCGGCTACGGCCGCAAGTTCGATCGCGCTCGGCTTTCGCCTGACGGGCGCTGGGACGCTCGGAGCGCACCTGTCGCGCAGCGCGTTCGTGCGGTCCATCGGCGCGGCCACGGGCTCAACACGCCAGTCGCACTGGTCGAAACCGCTGGCCCTTCTCGGCAACGCCGAATACACGCTCACCCCGTGCTACCGCATCACGTCCGGGACCACGGCGACCTTCGACCTGGCCCTGGACAACTCGATCATCGTCGAACCACTCATGTGAGGACCTCTATGACTGACCCAACTCAAACCCCCACCGAGCACACCGAACTTCCGGTCGCGCCTCTTCCTGCTGACCCCCGGAAGACCGGCCTCCGGATCTGGATCCGGAGGTGATCCTCCCTCCGGGTGTGCCGGGCGACTATCCGGAGGATCCTCCTCCTCCGCTGGCGGACGACGAGTAGGAGGCTCTCCTCTTGGACGTCCTCGCTGGCTTAGGCCCGTTCGTGCAGCTCGGCGCGGGCGGCCTGCTCTCCCTCGGCATCCTGCTGATCCTCACTGGCCGACTCGTCCCCTCCGGGACCGTGGAGAAGCTTCTCGCGGCCCGGGATCAGATCATCGAGCAGCAGAAGACCACGATCGACCGTCAGGAAGTGCGCGCGGACCTGACGACCTCCCAGATCACCCAGCTCCTGGAGTCGGGCAAGACCTCCGCGCATGTGCTGGAGGAGATCCGGCGTCTCGTGGAGAAGCGGCCCGGGGAGGGCGCATGAGCTGGTGCCGGAAGCTCCGACGGCGGTATGACCCGCCGCCGGTCACGCCCGACGAAGCAGCCCAGGACCGAGAGCGCACAGAGGAGAGCGTCGCGAAGACGCGCGCGGTCGACGCTGATGTTCGTGACGTCGTCGCCCGACTCCGACGGCAACGCCAAGAAAACCACTTCGGTCCCTTGATCTGGGCCGCTCTGAGGGGGAGTCGGATGTATGAGGCAGGCAACGTGGCCGTGACCCTGCTCGCTCTCGTAGCCCTGGGCTTCGCCCTGGACTACGCGCTCGGTGTCCGCTGGTGGACCAACCCGGGAGGCCGTCTGGTGATGGCCACCCTCATAGCGTTCGTGCTCATGTCGACGCTGGTCGCTGTCCGTGTGTGGGCGGGGGACTTCTTCCTTCATGAGCTGGTGCGGTTGGTGGTGTACGCGATGGCCCTGGCCACTTTGGCGGGTGGGTGGGTGCTGCACCGGACGGTCCGGCGCGGGAAGCACCGCCAGCGCGCCCCGCGCTAGCCCGATTTCTCCACATAAGCCCCCTTGGTGGGGCTTTTCTTATGCCCGGGAGGCACCCGTTGGTCAACATCATCAGTAGAAGCTCGTGGGGTGCTCGCGCCCCGAAGAACCGGCAGACAGTCGCCTGGAGCGCGCGGCAGGAGGTGACCCTTCACTACTCGACCGGCTCCACCAGTCAGACGCCGCGCCAGATCCAGGACTTCCACATGGGTCCGTCGCGGGGGTGGAGCGATATCGCCTACAACTTCCTCGTCGACAAGGACGGGAAGGTCTACAAGGGCCGTGGGTGGCTCGTCGTCGGAGCGCACGCCGCACCTCGCAACACCCAGGGCATCGGGGTTTGCTACATCGGCTCCGACAGCATGACCGACGCCGCGAAGCGCGCCGTGGTCGCCCTGTACGACGAGGCGTGCAAGCGGGCTGGCCGGACTCTGTCTCGCCGTGGCCACCGCGACATCAACTCGACGTCGTGCCCCGGCTCGAAGAACCACGCGTGGTGGAAGTCGTCGAGCTTCCGCAGCGTCGGCAGCGGATCCGCTCCCGCCCCTTCGAAGCCCAAGCCGAAGCCCGGCGCGAAGGCTCCGGCGTTCCCGCTGAAGGCGGGCCACTGGTACGGCCCTGAGTCGTCCAACGTCCGCAATCACAGCGGCTACCACGCCAGCGCGCGCCCCGGCGTCCGGCAGATCCGTGACCGTCTCCGCGAACGGGGCTGGCGGGTGGCTACTGGCGATCGGTACGATGCCGCGCTCGCGAGCGTCATTCGTCAGTTCCAGCGGGAGAAGAACCTCGCAGTGGACGGGCTGACGGGCGCGCAGACGTGGCGTGCCCTGTGGGAGGCGCCGATCACCTGAAAGGAGGGGTTTCATGCTTGATAGTGGCTGGTCCTGGTATTAGGAGTCCCCATGAAGGTTGAAGCGAAGGTGGTCGCTGCGGCGATCGCCAGCATTCTGACGCCGCTCGTCGCGGGCATGCTCCCCGCAGTGGACGTCGCTGCGGTGGACGCTGTCGTGATCGGCGCCGTCGGTGCTGTGGTCACGGCTGTGGCGGGGTACCTGACGAAGCACACGGCGCGCCCGGATCTCGAAGAGTCGCCTAACGCATGACCGCAGCACGAAGCCCCCTCCTTCGGGAGGGGGCTCCTTTGCGCCTACTCGTCGATGATCGCCTTGATCCGCGCGATTTTGTCCGACGCCATCCCACCCACGGTCCGCAGAACCTCGTCGCCCTCGTGCGACGGCGCCTGCACCGCAGCGACCACGTCCGCGATCTGCGTGCCGAGGCGGAAGATCCGCACGTCCTCGTTGGACGATTCGGGGAGCTTCACGGGGATGTGCCCGAGTCCGTGTTTGCTGAGTTCTTTGCTGATGGTCGCGCAGACGATGGGGCCGAGCCGGGCTGCGCCGTTGATGAGGCGGAGCGTGGCCATGGGGGCGGTGTGGACGCCGCCGTCGTCGTCGACGGCTTTGCTGAGAGATTCGTAGGTGTCGCTCATGGGGGGCGCCTCTCGTTTGGGGAGTCCAAGATTAGCGTCAAGATAGACGCTAAGAATCGGGGAAACGTTGGGCTCGTGATGAGTCAGGTTCGGGTAGGCCTGGTCCGTGGAACCGATGCTCGCAACGGCTGTTGATGCCCTGCCCACGGGCGAGAGCCTGCTCTACGAACCCAAGTGGGACGGCTTCCGGTGCCTGGCCGAGACCGGGCCCGTGAGGATGTCGAGTAAGAGCGACAAGCCTCTGAACCAGAAGTTCCCGGAGATCGCCGACGCCTTGGCGGCGCTCCCGGAGGGTCTGCTCCTGGACGGGGAGATCATCCGGTGGGCGGAGGATGGGCGGCTCGACTTTCAGGCCCTGCTGAGGCGGAACTCCGCCTCTGTCCGTCGCGCCCGCGCGCTGTCGCGTTCCGAACCCTGCCACCTCGTGGTCTTCGACCTGCTCCGTGTCGGCGGCCGCGACCTCATGGGCCGCGCCCTCTCCCACCGGCGCGGGGAACTGGAGCGTCTGATGGGCCTGGTCGAGCAGCCCTCACCGCTCACGCTCGGCTGGCAGACCGACAACCCCGAGGTCGCCATGCAGTGGTGGGAGGACATGCCCGCCGTGGGCGTGGAAGGCGTGATGATCAAGGACGGCCGCCGTTCCTACCGCCCGGGGAGTCGGGGGTGGCGGAAGTGGAAGCACCGCGTCACCACCGAGGCGATCGTGGGCGGGGTGGTGGGTCACGCGCGTGCCCCTCGCGCGCTCATACTCGGCCGTGTGGACTCGGTGACCGGTGAGCTGCGGGTGGCGGGCCGGACAACGGACCTCTCCCCGGAGCAGTCCGAGGAGCTCGCGCCCCACATGGTGAAGACGGACGACCACCCCTGGCCCCGCACTCTCGCCGCGACGTGGGGGAGCGAGGGGCGACAGCACTACACGCAGGTGGAACCGCACGTCGTGGTCGAGGTGTCGCCCGACTCGGCCGAAGTGGCGGGCCGGTGGCGGCACGTCGTCCGGTACGTCCGCGTGCGCCCGGACCTGACACCTGAGGACGTCCCGAAGGATCTGGGCACCGAGACGTAGCCCTACTTCGGAGTCTCCACGGGCAGGTCCGGCCCGACCTGGCGGAGGTAGTCGAGCCGTTCTTCGAGAACGAAGTCCGGAGCCGTCATTCGGGACGAGGCCTGGAGCCCGCGCACGTGCCGGATCGTGTCCAGTCGCAAGATGCCCTCCACGTCTTCGAACGGGATCGTCCAGCTGAGAGCCAAGGGCGCCGGTTCCCCACCTCGGCTTCGCGCCCGGAGCATGGCAACGGCGATCCGCCAACCGATCCTCGCGGCTGCGCGGGGCCGGTCACGGAGTTCTGGGACAGCTGTGAGGAGCCACGGGTCGAGGGCCCTCTCCACGTCCCACTCAGGTGTGCGCATACACCCATGGTGCCTGACGTGCGCAAACGCAAAAACTCTGGCACGTCCACACGTTGCGGCGGTTTTGAGGGCTTCGGCCCGATAGTCTGCCGATGAACTTCTTCGACTTCTTCGCTCTCCCTGGTGGAGCGTGCCTCGCCTTGTGCGGGTTTCGTTCCACCAGGGAGAGTAGGCGTCATCTCCCCGGCCCCCAACCCCAAGTGGCGCCTGGAGACAAAGTTGATTGAGAAGTTCGATGGAGAGAACCGCCCGCTCTGGCACGAGATCGTGATGATCAGCCTCGTGTCTGGCGCCGCAAGCGGCGCTGGGCAGGCGATTCTCTCCGGCATCATCCAGTGGATGATGTGAGCAAACAGGCCTCGGCAAAGGCCTAGATGCGTTACCTAGGCCCGTCTCCGCTGGAGGCGGGCCTTCTCTGTGACGCCTGGAGGGATGAACCTTCCGGCGGCGCCGTCATATCAATCTGATCTGACTATATCGCCCAACCTGCGTTGCGTCCTGCAAACCCGACACCAGAAATCCTGGCTGTGGCGGGCAACCCCGTCACACAGGAGGAGTGGGTGCCTCGCCGCTCAGGTCGATGCCGAGGTACTCCGCGATCTTGTACGCGCCTTCGGGTCCGACGTCGTCGAGCAACTCCGCAAGCCACGCGCGCTCCTCGCTCGTGAGCGGGGGCTCTTCGGGCTCCGGGGGCAGGGGAGTGGTGTCCATGCAGGTGGTGTACCCCGTGGTTACCGACGCCAGACGTTGACCTTCTCCGAGGCCAGCATCGGCGCCCCGTCCGGGCCCTTGACGTAGGCGGGGATCCACGTCTGACGGCGCAGCGCACGCTCTTTCCCGTAGGCCTGGTTGCGCCAGTGTCCCGAGACCACGAACCGATGCCGGTACCGTCCCGCCTTGCGTTCCTCCTCGGAGTCCTCCTGGCCTTGAGGTACGTACTGGCGACGCAGGTCCACCAACGTCACTTCGGGATCCGGGCGACCCTGACGGGCGTAGGCCTTACGCACGGCGCGGTCGGGGCGTTCGCGCTGGGTGTCGATCAGGGTGGGCTGCTGCATCAGGAGCCAGGACGCGGCCAGCGCGCCCACGACCGGCTGCGGAACGGCGGGGTCGATCTCCACCATCGGCACCGAACCGTCGACGGGCACGGTGAAGGCGTAGACCGGGAGCAGCGGCGGGATGTCCTCAACGACCAGGGTCAGGTCGGTGCGGGTCATCTTCTGTGCCAGACCGCGGCGGGAGATCAGCAGCCACACCAGACACCCCTCAGGGTGGGGACCCCAGGCGCACGCCTCGATGGGGATCTCGACTCCTTGGGCATCCATGTGCCCAACGCCGCCCTCGAGCACGATCAACCCCCGCTCACTGGGGCGGTCCGCGGTGGACCACTGGGCGGCGGCGAGCTGGCTCCCGGAGGAAACGGCGAGCGCGGCCATGTCGGAGGCTACCCAGTACAGGCCGCTTTCGCGCAGGTTCGCGGCCAGGGCGTCGAGTCCCTCCTTGGCGTCGTCTCCGGTGCCCGAGCGTAGGGCTGAGGCCGGGTCGTCGAGGTGGCGCATGGTCTGGTCGCGGAGCTTGGGCAGCTCGCGAGGGTGGGGGCTCAACGGTTCTCCTGCTGCGTCTCCTCGGGGCTCACGATCGCCAGTCCTGGCACCTCTTGGGCGATGCGAGCGACGACCCGACGATGCCAGGAGGCAGGCCAAGTGCTGTCGGGTTCGCGCTCCCGGTACTGGCCGTCGTTGAGGTAGGTGAGCACGGTCGGCTCCGGGAGATCCATGAGCGCCTCCACCCCAGCGGTGACCGCCTGCGCGGTGACGGCCTCCATGCGCTCAACCTCCAGCCGGACACTGTCGGGGATGGGGTCACGTCCCTGTTCCCAGGAGCGGACGGTGCGCGCGTTGACACCGAGCAGGTCCGCGAGCTCCTGGCCGGACAGGGCCAGCCATTCGCGCACCATCTTGAGTTCGACGCCCTTCATGCGTTCGTCTTCGGGCATGCCGGGCGGGTCGGTGTGATCCATGAATCCTCCAATGGGCAGGCCCCCGACGTGCAGGTCGGGGGCCGTGATGTGCGGGGTCAGGCGCGTTCGACCGGGGCGTACAGAGCGTTGTCCGCGACGTCCCACGGGCCGGTGCGGGTCCACCCGGCCGCCTCCAGGGCCTTGTCTGCGGCGGCCTCGATGTCCTCCATGTCGGCGTCGGTGGTCGCGTCGGTCTCCACCGGGTCGAGTGCCAGGGTGTCGGTCATGTTGCCGTCGGTGTCGTTCTCGCCCACGGACACGTCGGTGTAGTCGCCAGCGACGACGTCGGATGCGGTTCCGACGGCCGCGGTGTAGCCGTGCTCGTGGCCGTAGTTCTCGGTGTCGGGGTCGTGCTGGTCGACGATCTCACCGAGGTCGATGCCCTGGATGATCTCAGCGATGTCGAGCTCGCCGTCCCAGTCCTGGTCGGTGGCGTAGTAGGGGCCATAGAACTCGTCCCCGGCGAGGGAAACGCTGGCGGGGAGGGCGGCGTTGATGGCGTTGCGGTAGGCGTCAACCATGTCGTCGAAGTGGTCGCCGTCCTGGAGGCGCTGGACCCACTCGGTGTCGCCGCCGGAGAGGTAGTCAAGGACGGTGCTCTCGACGGTCAGGTTGCCGCTGTCGCCGTGGTTGTTCCAGGTGCCGAAGCTGGTGGTGGTCGCCATGATCCGAGTCCCTTTCGGAGTGGGCCGGGGCTGTTCCCCTTGCCGCTGACACGACAGTAGCACCCTAATTTGGGGTGTGACAAGTGGATCAGGGAAAGAAGTCCCTGACATGCGAAAACCCCCGCCACCTGGATTGGTAGCGGGGGCCGGTCCGGCTCACCTCGCGGCGCTCTTCCCCGCCGGACCGTCCTGCTGCGCGTATCACCTGATGCGGCGGAGGGGGCGCGCTGTCCCCTGTGGTGTCGCCGGGCGTCACCCCGGGGTCCGGTCACCACCCGGACCACCAGCCCTCTCGGGACTGGAAGCTTGGTGGGGTCGGGAGTTGCACCTCCCGACCCCCGCCGCCACTCCCCTCATGGATTGAGTGTCGGCGTCTGGTCCCGCACGCCCGCCTCGGGGCCCGGACGTGCGGGGGTCTACTGGTCGTCGGGGTGCGTGAGGCCCGTGGAACCGAACGGACCACCACCGAGATGGGGCGCGGGCCCGTACTTCTCCTCGTCCGCGAGCTCCTGCTTGACGCGCACGCCCTGGAGGCGGTGCAGCTCCTCCTCGCGAGGGGTGAGATCGTCGGTCACAGCGGCCTCCTCGGACCCGGAGCGCGCTGAGCCCACGTACCGGGGTTTCTCATCCGCTCCTCCAGCTCGACGGGGGAGTCGCACATCAGCGTCGGCTCAACATCGTCAACCCGGGCGGTAGCCATCCACGACCCGCCCTGGGACCGCCACACCACCCACTCCCGGCGCCAGCGCTTCGTCAGCCGCTTCAGCTCAGCGATCTCCAGCCGGTCAAGGAGACGCTCCACGGTCGCCGCGACCACGAGGTCGGTGACGTCGTCGTGGGACGCCACCCACTGCCCCGGGTCGCCGGCGTGTGTGACGTGCCAGCGCGGGTAGTCCGCTGCGATCCGCTCGTAGGCGGACCCTGTGTCCACTGCGCTCACCGTCATCGCCTCACCCGAATCAGCTGCTCTGTACTGTGGTTATGACGCTACGGACCGCCGTGCGACCGGACCACGGACCGGGAGTACGAGTCACCCCCTCGGAGAACCCCCATGGCCAAGCGCTCTCTCACCCCAACCCGGACTGTCGGTCAGGGTTCGCCTTCTCGGGTTGACGCGGACCGGGAGGGGAGGGTGTCGGGGTACGTCCTCAAGACCATCCGACAGACGGTCGGTCTCACCCAGGAGCAGCTCGCAGAACGTGCCCGCGTGGATGTGTCGACGCTCCAGGGCTGGGAGTCGGGGCGGCGCCCGCTGATGGCCATCTCCGCAGGCGCGTACCTCAAGCTCCGCCACCTCCTTCACCGGCTGGGTGCGTCACCGAAGCTTCTCGCTCAGTTGGACACCGGGATGGAAGCGGACCGGTTCATCGGGTACGTGATGGCCGCGGACGGGCCGATCGACCTGGAGAACCACCCGCTCGCGACGTGGGTGATCACGAGGCCCTTCACAGAGCTGGTGGCGTGGCCGTTCACGGGGGACGTCCCGAACCAACTGAAGGAAGTCGCACCGCTACGTCGCCGTGGCCCGTCGGGGTCTGGACCGGACATGGGCGCGGACGAGCGCCGCCACATGGTGTCGCACCTCCAGGCGGCTGCGGAGCAGGCCGCGAAGGACTCCGTCGAGGGTGCGCTGTTGAGGAGGCAGGCGCACTACGTGGCCGGGTTCGACAAGAGCTCGGAGACCGTCGAGTGGCTGGCGGTGATGCAGCGCGCAGAGCAACGCCGTCTCGGTTCGGAGGTGGAGTGGACGCCGTCGTGGGCGGTGGTGCGTTCGGGGGCGCACACGCTCGCGCGCACCGGGGACGAGGAGGCGCTGCCGTCGTTCATCGACGTTCACATCAGCACGGACGCCTGCGAGATCGCGAACCTCAACTACTGGGCGTACTGGCTGGGAGAGGTGACGGATCCGCAGCTCGCGGACACTTTCATGGTCGAGCTCGACGTCGACTCCTGGCACGGCGACCGCCTGCTCAAGCACCTCATGGGCCGACTCACCCCCGACAACGTGTACGTGGACGTCGTCTGCCACACCCTGTGGGCGCTGATTATCCGCAAACCGGGGCTACTGACGAAGAAGATCGCGGACGACCTGGTGGCCTCGGTCGGTCGGATGCTGTCGGAGGCCTCCATTTCACCCCAGTCGAAGCGTGAGTTGGAGGAAGTGTCCTACGCTCTTCGGACGGTTCAACGGCGCTAGGAAGGCCTTCCATGGGTGAGCAGCAGGACGTGCGGGCACTGGACTACCTGTACGAGGCGGGTCTTCTCAAGCGGTACAAGCGCACAGGGTGGGTGGTCGCTGGCGTCCCGGATCCGGAGTCGATCGCGGACCACTCGCACCGCACCGCGATCGTCGCCGCCGTGATCGCTGAGCTCGAAGGCGCCAGCGCCGAAAGGGCCGCGTTCCTGGCCCTGTTCCATGACACCCAGGAGACGCGGCTGACGGATATCCCGTACATCGGGAAGCGGTACCTCAAGGCGTCCTCGAACGCGGAGGTGACCGCGGATCAGACGGTGGGGATGCCGGAAGGTCTCGCCCGGCTGATCGGTGGCGCGGAAGCGGAGTACGAGGCGAAAGAGTCCGCTGAGGCGCGGTGCGCGAAGGACGCCGACAAACTCGAATGCCTCCTCCAGGCTGTGGAGTACCGGGACCAGGCGGACACGCAGGCGTGGATCGACACGTCGTTGGCGGCGCTGAAGACCGACAGCGCGCAGAGGCTGGCGAAGCTGGCCCTGGACCGGTCGCCGTTGGCGTGGATGCACGAGGCGCGGGACTCGAAACCCCCGAAGTAGCCGGACATGCGGACGGGCCCCGCCGTGTGGTGGGGCCCGCCTGTGTGAGGGGTCAGAACAGGTGCTGGAAGTACGGGCTGATCCTCAGGCCCGCACGTCGCGCGAACTCGGTCAGGCTGATCACGCCATCAAGTTCGGGGTCGTCGTCGGTGTCGAACTCGGCGAGAGTGTCCCGGTCCTCGTCCTGGACAGTTCCGAGGCCGTGGCGGAATCGGAGGTAGAGGTATTCGTCGCCGTCGGTCCAGGCGTTCCATTGGGTGGGGCAGCCGTAGCTGGTTTGCTCGGCTCGGGCGATGGTGATGTGGCTGCTCACGTGTCCTCCTTGGCGATGTCGCGGGCCTTCTGCTGCCGGGCGGCCATCCACCGCGATCCGAGGATGAGGTGGGCGATCTCGTCGGTGTTGTCGGCCAGCGTGAGGCCCTGGTGGCGCGCGCTCCACAGGACGTGCACGAGCGCGGTGTGGTCGGACTCCCAGGGGTCGAACGGGGGCTGGGTGCCGTACTGGAAGGTGTCATTGTCGGGTCGGGCCATGGTGTCTCCTCGGTATTGTGGTCGCGGGTCGCCCCTGATTCGAGCAGGGGCGGCCTTCTGCGTGCAGGGGTCAGAATCGCTCCGCCATCTGCATGAGCCGCTCAGGGTCCGTGGTGCGGATCTCCTCCACCCGGGCCTGAGCCTGCCGGATCTCCAGGTCGCGGACACGCTCGACCGCGGTGGGGGTGCCGGACACGCCGATCGTCCCGCCTCCGTGCGACGTGACCGTGTACCCGAAGTCCTCCATGTGGCGGGCCAGCAGGTCACCGTTGGGTCCGGCGTACATGAGCCATTCGGTGGGGTGGGTGTCGCCGTGCGGGGTGTAGGGGGCTCCTGCGGGTTCGTGGCCGAGAAAGTCGCGGGCGACGTACTTCATGTAGTTGACGGTGTTGTGGGCGAGCATCGGGGGCTCCTTCGTTCAGCTGGTGATGCTGGCGGGCCTGTGCTCCAAGCGGAGCGGGCCCCACTGGTTGGCCACGGCCTTGATGGGCTGTCCGGTCTGCCCGGGGTCGTAGCTGGCGTTGATGCCGTACAGGTGGGTGGGGTGCGCCTCGGACGCGTACACGAACCACAGCTCGTCGTCGGCGTCGCGGACGAGGTCGCCAGCGCGCGGGGCGTAGGTGGGCACGGGGGTTCCTCGGGGGTTCGTTGTTCCTATTTTACCCGATCACAGGTGGTTAACCACCTGTGACTTGACCTCAGTATGCCCCAGCTAGACAAGGTGGTCAACCACCCCTCACAATGGGCCCATGGCCAACCAGCACAAGCACAAACTCCGGGGAGTCCGGAACACCCCCGACTACCTGTGGGACGACCTCGACACAGGCGCGAAGTCCATCGGGGAAGACCGCAGCTCGATCACCCGGCAGCTCTGGGAAGCATGGCTCGGGTACCCCGGCGCGCAGTGGCCGCCAGCGCCCTCGAAGGGCGGGGAGCGAGAAGAGAAGTAGCCCTGGAAGCCCCTGCTCGCACCGTTTTCTGGTCCTCTGGAACTGGTGCGAAGCAGGCTCGGGCCCTACAGTCCAAAACAAGCAAGCCCGACCGGCGCCGTTGGCGCCGGTCGGGCTTTCCCCTCAAAGGGGAGATAAAAGGGCAACTCGCACTAAATGCATATGATTAAGTTGCAACCCCTCGCACGGGCGATGAAGCACCCACGGTAGCAGCGTTTCGGCCGGCTAGTCGAGTTCCCGCCCGCGCTCCACGAGGTTCTGCACCTTGCCGCGAGACAAGCCAACCTCCCCGGCGATTTTCCCGTAAGACCAACCAGCCTCGTTCAGCTTCGCGAGAGCACGCGCCCGAGCATCCCCGTGCTTCTTGAGCTCGGCCTGAGCCGCTTCACTTCGGGTAGTCGCTTCGTTGTACTCGTCCAGGGGATTCACTCAGTCTCCTCGTTAGCGGCGCGCTCGATCAGCTCGGGGATGGTGATGGTCTCGATGACGCGGACAGGGACTGCCAGCGGTTCACCGTCGCATCCCTCTCCGCTGTACTCGCCTTCGAAGACGAGCACGTTGCCCATGTCGGGGGTGAGGGTGACGTGCTGCTGCTCGAAGTAGCCGACCAGGTCAGCGGCGCTCCAGGTGCAGGAGTATCCGCGGTCGCAGTCGATGAAGCCGGTGCCGTCGCAGTCGCTGCACTCGGTGATGTAGCCGTCTTCGCAGTGGTAGCAGCCCGCGCCGTCGCAGCTCTCGTGAACCTCGGGAGCCTGGTCGCCAACACCATCGCAGGCGGTGCAGGTGTAGGCGGAGCCGTCTTCCGTGAACTCCGAACCCCAGGGGGCGGACCAGGCACTGTCAGCGCTGAATGGTCGGGTGCTGGAGTGGAGGCGGTAGAACGTCTGCGTCGTCATGTCCTCAGTATGCATCCCCCTGGTTGCATTGCAACCCCCGGGGATGCAAAGATGGGGAGTGCCAGACACGGACGCCCGCGAGAACTAGGTTCGCCCCATGGACAACAGCGACTACCTGCCAGAAGAAGGCCCCGACTACGGCCCTGTCACCTTCAGCCCCGACCCCCTCTACAAGGCCACCGGGGAAGAGATCCGCGTAGGCGGCCGACTCGTCGGGCGGCTCCGGCGCACCAGCAGCGGCTCCTATATCGGCGTCGCGACCATCAGCAACCTGTCCGTCGTCGGAGACCTCTCCCCAACTGGTCCCGGCTCACAGGACACGTTCCGCAAGACCACCCGGTCCGACGCAATTCGGACAATCCTCAAGCAGGCTTTCGAGGATCTTGCGAATGAAAGAAGGGACCGATCATAGGGCCGGGCCTGCGGCAGGGGTTCTGGGTCCTGCTTTTGGCTACTCCGACCGGGTAGAATGACCCGTATAACCACATAAAGCGAGCCCGCCGGGTGCTGGTAACACCACGACGGGCTCTGACCACCTACCTGCACACACAGGAAAGGCGGCTAGGCATGAAGCTTAGCTACATGGTAGCTCGTACCCGAAACCGGGTCGCTACCCCGCGAGTCACAACGTCGTACCTCCCCCAGGGAGGCGCGCGATGAACGAGCCGAACGAGACGCTCGAGTTCGCAGGCCCCGTCAACGACGGCTGGTACCGAACCCAGATCCCCGACTGGATCGCGCTCAACCCCGAACTCAAAGACGGATCCTTCCGCCTCTACTGCATCCTCCGAGCCCTCATCCTCGAGAAGCAGAAGAACCGCATCCGCGTCCTCAGCCACGAACAGATCGCGTTCCTCGCCGTCGGCAAGAACGGGAAGCCCGCTTCGATCTCCACGATCAAGGCGCTGCTCGCGAACCTCCAAGAGGTCGGACTGATCGCCAACCCGGACGGATCCCGCATCGTCACCTCGAGCGGCCCCGGATCGATCCAGTCCCGCCGCCGCTACCAGTTCTCCGACTGGCCCACTTCCTCGAGCTCGTACACGGGATGGCGGAACGCCTTCGACAAGCTCGACGCGTACACGGACGACTGGCGGGACTCGAGGACCGACGTGTCTCGAGGGCGCTTCGATAGCCAGAAAACTGACCCTCGAGACGACCAGCAGGGAAACACCCCCGGCGCAGGTCACCTCGAGGGTCAGAAATCTGACGGCCACGGTCAGAAATCTGACCTCGACAGTCAGAAATCTGGTGAGAACCCATCCTTGACCAGCGAGGATGTGCCCTCCCTTAAGGAGATTCCTGAAGGAGTTACCTCAACATCTTCTTCTTCGGTTGAGGTCGAGGACATCACCAACGTCGTGGCGCCTGAGCAGACGAAGAAGAAGACAGAGTCTCCAGAAGCCATCATCGAACGACGTCTCGGCTGCACCCCCGACGAAGCAGCCAAGGTCGCGACCCTCATCAACCAACAAGGCGACGGCCGAGGCGGCCGCATCCGCTCGCTGTCGTGGTGGGTGGAGAACCGCGACATCCACACCCTCCGCCAGGACCTCGCCATCGTGCGCGGCCACCAGGGACCCGCTGGGGCGTCGAAACCCCTCGACGAAGGGGAACGCATCCGGCGGATGCAGAAGGGCGGCTACCAGCCGTACAAGAACCCCGTGGACCAGGACGTGTACGACGAACCGTTGCTGCCCGTCCCCGAGAAGGCCCACACCGGAGCGCGCGCACCCGTCCCCGACAACGAGTACTGGGACACGATCACCGACGAGCAGTACGCCCAACAGTGGCGGTCGTCGTAGGCAGGCACAATCAGACCAGGAGGCACCATGGGCAGGTACGAGAAAGTCACCACCCCCGCAGGAGGCGCCTACAGGTGCGCTGGCTGCCGCACCGCCATCTGGCGCGACCCCAAACGCCCCGGCAGGTGGATTGCCGCTGACGACTCCAAGTACTGCAACGAGTTTTCCGTGCTCGGCGGCTACTGCCCGCCGGACCACGCGCCAAGGGAAGGCACGGGGCCGATTTGAGCCCCGGCCAGGTGAAGTGACAGGGCGCCCGAGCCGCACGGGCGCCCACCGGCAGTGACCGGAAGCGGACAGCAGGAGCGGCGGCCCTCGGAGGCCGCTAGCTTGTCGGCATGAACGTTGACTGGGAACTCGTCGTCGCCATCACCGCGGCCCTCATCGCAGCCGGAGCACTCGTCGTCGCCTGGCTCACCAAGGCAGCGGCGGAACGATCAGCGGACATAGCGAGCGACGCCCTCGAAGTGGCGCGGGAGTCAGCTGAATCCTCGAAGCTTTCAGCCGAAGCAGCCAACCGATCAGCGGCCGCAGAGGAGAAGTCCCTCCAACTTGAAGAGGGCCAGGCCGAACACCGGGTTGCTCATTGGGAGATCGAGAAGGTCCAGGGATCAACAGACAGGTTGTTCGGGACCCGGAAGGCGAAGATATTCAACACTGGCGGAGAGGTAGCCCTCTCAGTGCGAGTGACTGGTGAACGTCTTCAGTCTCCTGTCGAGGTTGAATCAGTGCCTTCTGGCCGGTTCGTTGAGATCACCTATGACGCTGGCCAACTTGAACCAGGGGCGTTTCCGGTGCCGCATGGCTACTTGGTCGAGTGGGAGCGCCCGACGCCGTTCGATGGGGATCCCAAGAGTCAGCTGGTGGAGTTGCCAGACCTCTGACACGCAGAAGGCCCCGCCGAGGCGGGGCCAACGCTCACATCCCCCGCAGGGAACGTGCCCCCAGCCTACGCCCACCGCCCCATCGCGGGCCATTCCTCGTCGGGATCGTCCACCGGGGAGAACCCGGCCGCGCGCAGGAACCTGATCCGACCCTCAACCCCGTCACCCTCCTCGGGGAACAGGAACACCCACCGAACACCCGAAGCGCGCGCCACCGCCACGAACCCGTCCAACAGCATGTGACCGGCTCCCAGACGCCGCCACGCCGGATCAACCACGATCCCCAACACGTACCCGTGCGGCGGGGGAGTCGGCGCCCCAGGGCCCGTGTACGCCCCATCCAAGACACCCTCAACCCAGCCCACGAGGTGCCCGTCCGAGATGGCCACCAGGACCTCGATGCCGTCCGGCCACGAACCGAGCGGATAGTCCTTCACCTCGAAACGCGCCGCGGCACGCATCAACAGGCCAGCGATCGCGGGGCCATCATCAGCGACAGCACGACGGACGAACATGACGGCAACGTACCCACTGGCCGAACCCGGCCACCGCGGGCACACCGAGAGCGGGTACGAAGCAAGGATGAGCGAACCCCACTTCTTCAAGTCCAGTTACAGCAACGCCGCAGAGAACTGCGTCGAGGTCGCGTTCCGCAAGAGCAGCTACAGCGGAGGCAACGGCGGCGACTGCGTCGAGGTCGCTGACACCCCCACCGCCACCCTCATCCGCGACACCCAGAACCGGGACGCCGGGCACATCGACATCACCCCCGGCGAATGGTCCGCGCTCATCCGCACCTGCTGACACAACAAAGGCCCCACCCGAAGGTGGGGCCTGCTCGCCGCCGACGAGACGACGCGACACTAACCCGCAGGCACCGCCGGAACCGACACCAGCAGCAGGACCGGCGCGGCGAGCAGCGACGCCCACCTGATTCCGACCTCCACGGGGCTCTTGCCCGTGTGGAACGCGACCGGGCTGCGGAACATCCACCACCGCTTCCCGCGGTGCTTCAACGGCCACGCCAGCGGAACACCGGACCTCGTGAGCCAGTCACCCAGGATGTGAGTCAGGCTCCCTACGGCCACCGTGACCCCGATCAGCCACGGGGCGCCACCCGGAGCGAACACCGCTGTCGTAGCCAGGATGACCGCGAGGATCGCCGCTGCGGCTTCCCGCTTACGCAGCGCACCCCACCCCTTCAGCGACCGGGCCACCACGCCAGCCCCCAACGCCGACATCGCGAACACCACCACAGCGGTCCCGAGAGGCGCGACCACCGCGACCAGGAATCCGAGCAGACCGAACACCAACACCGCGGGGATCGTGTGCGTGAGGTGGCGGTGCCCTCCATCCTTCCCCGCGCGGAGTTCGTAGTCGGTCCCCGTCGCCTGGTACACGCGCCGCGACAGGCCTCGGAGCCCAGCGGATGTCTTCTCCGACAGCACCCCCAGCGACCGGCCCACCGTCGACCCGGGCTCATCCAGATCAGGGAGCAGTGCGGCGCCGGCGCCCACGGCCGCGCACAGCACTACGTCGGTGACCTCCGACCCGGCGAGCGCGCCGACCGCGGCGCCAGTGAGCACGCCAGTCGCGGCGTGCGAAGAGCCCATCATGAAGACCTCCAGGGGTAAGGGGGAGAAGGGGAACCCTGACTACTTCTCGGACGGAGCTCACCGGACTACCGGCTTCTCGACGTCACGGTGCACGATCTTGACGACCACGCCACGTCCCACGAGAGCGTCGTGGAGCTCCTCGCCCATGGCCACCGAGCGGTGCCTGCCACCACGGCAGTAGACGAGCACGTCCACGTCACCCTCCTTGAGGGCCTCCTCGATGTCCGCGAGCGCTTGGTCGCGGATCACGTCGGCGCCGGGGGTTGTCATGACGTGGTCGCGCACCCGGGCGTCGAGGCCGGTGAGCTCGATCAGCGCGGGGTCGTCAGCGGGGTTGCGAAGCGCGGTGGTGAGGTCGATGCGGACGGGGTTCGAGGCCGAGGGCTCGTCGCCGTGAAGGACGCCGAAGGTCGTGATCGTGACGCTCATGGGGGGCTCCAGATCTTCGCTCAACTGAACACACCTCCGATCGATGCGCTCAGATGAACGGGGCGCCCGCCGCGAGCGAGCGCCCAGCCGGGTCAGTGCTTCTTGCGCTCCTCCAACACGAGGTGCAGCAGAACGCCCGCCGCGCCCAACACGATCACCGGCAGGATCGACACAAACACGATCACCCAGTCCGGTGCCACGTGAATGCCCTGCACCTCCAACAGGTGGTAGGTGGCCTGGCCGAACGCTCCCAGTCCGAGGGCGACCCCAGCAGACAGTCCAGCGAACCAGCGACCCTTGCCCCGGACCAGTCCACCCACCGCGACCCACAACGCCGCAGCCGCGTAGGCCTCGATACCGAGTGGGAGCGTGATCGCGAGGTCCACGGTCAGTCCACTACCGATGCCGGGAAGAAGGTTCACCGGTCCGAAGCCGACCATGCGACCCAGTCCGACCCAGCCACCCCAGACCGCCGTGAAAGCCGACAGGCTGATGACGATCGTCGCGAGGATCAGTCCATACGGCGGCCGGTCCGGTCCGGCAGTCTGCTCTTCGGTGTCCTGGTCGGTCTGGGTGAGGGTAATGGCCTGCCAGTCGGACCGGTCTGTGGTCGCCTGGATCTGTTCCCAGGACTGGCCTGCCTCGCTGGTCTGGCCTGTCGGTCCGGCCTGCTCAGCGGCCGCCAGATCGACCGGTCCGGTCTGCCGGTCCGGGGCGGGATCCTCCTGAGGGTGGACCGTCGCGGGTGAGGAATGGGCCGAGGGCTGGACTGGGGCGGTCCGGTCCGTGGGGGTGTTCTGTGTGCCGTTGGCGGTCTGCCCGGTCCGCTCAGACTGGACCGGAAGGCCGGTCTGGACTATCGGCCGGGCGTCGGACTGGTTCGAGCGGACCGGGCCGGGAGACTGCTCAGACTGGACCGGCTCCTTCGGACTGGGTCGTGTGGACTGATCAACCCGGTCCGGTGAACTGGTGGGCTGGACCGGACCGGGGAGTGGCCTGCCTCGGACTGGTAGTCCGCAGACTGGCCTGCGTCGGTCTGGTCCTTGTAGAGGTTGAGCAGTCTGGTGGACCGGGTGGCACCCCACCCGAATTCCTTCATGATCTGGTTGCGCCCGGGAGTCTCCCCGCCGAGGCGGTAGGACAGTTCGCGGATCTCCGCGAGGGCGACGTCATCGGACTGGGGGATCGTGCTGGCTGCCATGATGGTTCTGCCCTTTCTGGGGTGAGTGGCCCGCCCTCGTCCGCCAAGACACCGGGGCGGGCCACGCTTGTAGTAGCTCAACTACTCGTATCTTATAGTAGTTCGGCTACCCTGTCCTGTTATGCTGAAGCCATGGACCCCGAAAACCTCCTGACCAGCCAAGAAGCAGCCGACAGGCTAGGAATCAGCCGCCAGTCCCTCCACAACCTCACCTCCAACGACCCCGACTTCCCCGAGCCCGAGAAACGGTTCGGGCGGACGCCGCTGTGGTCCCCAGAGGCTCTGGATGCTTGGCGCGAACGCCACCCAGCGAGGAAGAAACGGGGCTCGTGACGCCCGTGACGTCACGCCCCCCACACCCCCTCCACACCGCCCCGAACCCCCAAAACCCCCACCCCCGAAAGGGGGCGTCACACAGGTGTCACGGTGTCACCGCAGGTCAGGACGTGACGGGCGCGTGACACCGTCACAACCGTGACGGCACCCGTCACGCCGGTGTCACAGCCAACGCCTCCTCGATGTCACGCCGATACCAACCCCGCGCATCCTTGCCGTCGACCTTCAACGAGTGCACCGGCTTGCAGCCCGCCTGCTTCATCCGGGACCGCAGAAGCTCCTCGTCCCCACCCGTCAACCGGGCGGCCAGCTGCTCCCGCGTCGCCCGGTCCGACCCGGCATCGGCCATCACCCGCAGAGCACCCACGAGGATGTCGTCAACCGGGGTGTCCACCGCCGGAGCCTCCTCTGCGGCCGGCAGGGTCGAGGTCACAGGAACCTCCCGCACCGTCGTCCGCGGATCCTCGTCGTCACCGAACGGGTCGCCCCACCCAGCGGTCCAGTCCTCGTCCCCGAGCTCGTCCGCGAGCGCGTCCATGACGTCGTCGGAGTCCAGCTCCTCGTCCACGGAGTCGTCCTCCATGCTCGGGTCGAACGCCACCCTCGCCCGGCTCCACCGGGTCGCGTAGTCGTCCCCAGCGGCCTTACGTGACGCCAGGTCGAGCTCAACCCGGTTGCGGGCAACGTCCACCGCGATCTCCTCGATCATCGCGGGGGTGATGTTGTAGCCGCGGAAAGGCAGAGGGGCGCCGCCCTGGTCCACCAAGAACCCGGTGCCCTTCCCGGCCAAGTCGTCGTTGCCCATGGCCCGGCCTGCGGTCCACCCCGACAGGAAGCTGTACAGCTCCTCGTCCGGCGAGTACATGGCAGTCCTCGTGCCGGTGTTGCGGCGCATCGGCGGAGGCACCATGTCGCCCGTGGGGGACAGGGCAGACAGACGCAGGATGACCGCTGAGTCGCGGGCGATGTTTTGGAGCTCCTCCAGGAGTGGGACGATTTTGCGGTTGCTGGTGGCCTGCGCACCCTCATCGAGGATCACCGAGATCGCGGGCAGGTCCGCCCCGATCGGCAGCAGGGACACGTTCGCTTCCCGCTTGCGCTTCCTGTAGGCGGTCTTGCGGTGCTTCGCGATCCGGATCGCGGCCTTGAGCGCCCGCACGCACTCATCCTCGGTTGACGCGGGCCAGTCGATCGGGCACCGCTGCACCTTCCCGTCGATCCAAGCGTCCACCCACGGCTGTGAGAGGCCGCCGCCGTTCAGGTCCAGGTGCCACACCAGCCCGTCTGTGGTCTTCGCGCACTCAGCGGTCAGCACCTGCAACTGGGTGGTCTTACCGGACCCAGGCGGTCCCACGATCAGCTGGGAGGACTCCCGCAGGTGCGCCTGTGCGAGGTCCCCGCTCGCGGCCTCCCCGAACGTCTTCGGGTCTAGGGTGCTGGTCCACGGCTTGTCCTTGGGGTAGAGGATCGTCTCCTTCAGGCGGTTCACCGTCCCGACCCGCAGCAGGGCCGTGCGGCGCCCCTTCCCGGACGCCACCACACGGATGCTGCACCCGTCAGGCAGGTCAGCGTCGGACGCCAGCGCGTCCGTGTGCGCCGTGATGTCCTTGCGGGTCGCCCCACCTTCGGGCAGCACCACAGTCACGTCGTAGCCCGCAGCGTTGTCCCACTCCACGGTGTCGCACTGGGCACCCTGGATGCCGCACACCCGGTTGAGGCGATTGACCCAGTCAAGGTTGCGGCGCGAGGTGGAGCCCACCACGAGGCCGCCAGACGACTCCTTCGCGGGAGCCGCGGCGTGCCGCTTCGCCATCGGCCCGAGCGCCGCGCCGATCACCGAACCCGTCGCCAACAGCACCAGCCCAACCGGGCCCCACCATGGCGACGACGACCACAGCGCCCACGTCATCCACCCGCCCGCCGCAGCCCACTGGGCTTCGTGGACGACCAGGGTCTCCCGGTCGTCCATGCCCGAGACGAGGAAGGTAGTGATGCCCCCGACCAGAGCCGCACCCACCCCGAAGAGCGGGTACAGCTCCAGCGTGTCGGCCACGGCAGTCACCGCAGCAGTCGCGACCGCCGCAGTGGCAGCGTTCCCAGTCACTGATCCAGTGGCGAGCTTCCACGTGGCCATGAGGGGGCTCCCTTCCGTGAAGTGGTGGTTAGACGTTGGCCTTGCGCTCATCACCGCGCTGGTGCTCGCGGCGCTCCAAGTCCGAAGCGTGCTCCTTGGTCATGACCGGGTGGATGGCCTGAGCGGCCTCCATGAGCTTGCCGTGCAGGGCGAAGAAATCCTGGAGGGCCTGGATGCTGTCAGGGCCGAGCGGGATCCTGTTGCCCTGGATCTGCTGCACGTAGCGGCGGATCGAGAGCGTGTTGTCCTGGACGAAGTCCGGCCACTCACGGGCCTGGTCGATGACGGCGAAGAGGTCTTCCGGGGCGGACTTCGCGACGGTCGCGTTGAGCTCAGCGGCAGAAGCGGCGTGCGGGAGGCGGTGTGCGTTGCTGGTCATGGTGTCTCCTGTTGTGGTGGTGGTGCTGGGTGTGGCGGTCGGTTCAGTTGAGGTGTCGGCGTCGCCGCTCGGGCTAGGGGAGGGGGCGGCATCCTCCCCGGCCGGCGCGTCGGCGGCGGCGACACTGGGGGCGCCGTTCGCTGCGGTTGAGGCCTTCTTGTCTGCCTGCTGGCCGGTGGTGGGCTTCTCCGTGGTGGGCTTCTCATCGCTCTTCCTGAGCCCCCCGAAGAGGCTGGCGAAGCCCGCGAAGATCGCAGCGAGCACGCCCACGATCCCGGCGATGAACCCGCCGCCGCCCGCGTTCTTCACGGCCTGCCCTGCGGCACGGCGACGGGCCTTGAACCCCTCCTGCCCGCGAGCGGCGCGCCACCCGGTGGACATGCGCCGTCCGGTTTTGTCATCAGCCCAGTCACGGGCCTTCGCGGCACCGCGCTTGATGCGTCCGCCGCGGGTGCTGCCGTTGGTGGGCCCGGACGCGCCGCCCCACCGGTTCTCCTTCACGTGTCCTCCAGGGGTACGAGGCGACGAACCGGGCTTGCCGGAGCCGCCGTTGGGTGAGGCCTTCCGCTTCGAGGTGCTGTCCGGGGAGCCGAGGCCGCCGGTAGGCCGCGACGACGACAGGCGACCGCTGCCACCTGTGCCGCCACTGGTGCGGCGCCCGCTGCTACCAGAGCGCGGCGTGGTGCCGCCCCCAGCGCTGCGAGGTGCGGCGCCCCTGCCGCCAGGCCCCGGACCACTGGGACGAGCGGAGGCTCCGGGGCGAGCGGAAGCACCACGTGGGGTAGAGCTGCCGCCCGGACGCGACGTCCCCACACCACCGGACCGGGTGGCAGTCGAGGTACCGCGTGCACCCGACGGGGCAGATGCACGCGAACCCCCGAGGAGACCGCCACCCGACGAGCGGGACCCGGACGTCTTAGTGGTCGTGACCTTCTCGGAGCGCCTCTGGCCGCCGCGCTTCTTGCGGCGCTTGTACGCCACATAGCCCGCACCCGCCGCTGTCGCCGCCGCAGGGGCAGCGAGCCACCCCATCGGGCCCACGACGGACGCGAGCGCGTAGGACCCGAGCGTGATCGCCCCGACCCCACCCACAGCGGCCTGAGCAGCTGGGAAGCCGCCGTCCTTCTTGTCGGCCTTTTCCTTCGGGTCCTTCTCCTCCTTCTTCGGCTCAGGGTCGGGCTGGGGCACAGCCACGAACACCTGCTCCTCCGGCTGCTCAGTCATCCCAGTCCTCCTTCTCCATGTACGAGCGCGCCTGGTCGGCATCCGAATCAGGTGCGGCCATTCCGATCAGCCCGGCGTAGGTGATCGCCAGCGAAAGTGCGATCAGTCCCGCCAGCGCGCCCGTGCCGTGCAACACGAACCACGCGCTGTCGGAGTGCGACAGGGCCGCCCACGTGGCGGCCACGGTGTAGACGAGCAGGACGAGGACACGCACAGCGATCTCCTGGGGGAGTAGCATTGGGGTCCTCCTCTCGTCAGCGATGGGGGAGTGGGCCCGCTCTTGTTCGGCAGACAAGCGGGCCCAACTCATGTCACCGGGCGGCGGTGTACAGATCCGCGACGGCGTCGAGGTCACGCTGGTCAGGAACGCGGATGATCGTCTGCCGGGGGTCAGACCGGCGGCGGACCTTCGTGAGGATGTCGAGCCAAACCGGCTCCAGGCCCGGGGACTTCTGCCAGTCGGCCTCCTCGATCTGACCGTGCGCGTAAGCGATGGTGCGGTCCGCGAGCTCCTGCACCCGCTCAGCGGAGTACCAGTCGACGTCCTTCACCTCCGCCTCAGCGCGGGTGACCGACCCCGACCACTCCTCAGCCCGGTACACACGCCAATCATGACCCAACGACGGATCCGGGATTTCAGCACCGCACCGGTTCGGCCGCCACCGCGCGTACACCTCCACCAGTCCGGCCGGGCTGACCTTCAGCCCGACCTCCTCGTCGGCTTCCGCGACGGCGGCGTCCTGGTGGGTCCAGTCCGGGTGCTCGTCCTTGACGTGTCCGGCCACCGGGGCGATCCCGACGGGGGCTTTGGCACGGGTGATCATGAGGAGACGGTCCGCGTCGTCGAAGATCAACACTCCGACGCTGAGTCCGTCACAGATGTAGGGCATGGGGGCTCCTTAGAGGTTGCGTCGGGCGTAGTCGAGAATTCCCTGCGCGAGCTTGTTGTCGGGGTCCTTCTTCACTTCCTTCTCAGCCCAAGCGAGCTGGGAAGCCTTCGACCTGCTGATCGCGCGACGGCTCTCGCGGTCCTGTTCGGCTTGGCGCTCGTCATCGCTCTTGCTGAACCAGCCCATGAGGGCCTCCTTTGGTGTTGAGATCGGACCGTCCCTGCGGTCCCGACACCGCCCCGAAGGGCGGCACCGGCATCACAGGGCGTTCTTGTTCTTCCGGGCCTCGTCACGCTGCTCCGGCGTAGCCGCGTCCCACGCGGCCTGACCGGCGGCGCGAGCGTCCTTGATGCCCTGTACGGTCCCGCCCTCGGCGGTGGCGTCGAACAGCTTCTTCTGGGCGGCGATGATGGGGTTGGACATGGGGGCTCCTGCTCTCAGTGAGGGTTGCCGGACCGGTTGGTCCCCTTGCCGCCCGGGACGGTCGGGCGACGCGGGCACCACACGGTGCGGTCAGGGACGAGACCCGCCCGGCACGAGAGCGTCAGCCTCGGAGCGGAGCAGCCCGTACCGGTCCTGGATCAGAGAGATCGCGGCGTCGCGGGATATCACACGAGTCCCGTCCACCCAGTACTCAGCCCAGCCGCCACCAGCAGCACGCGAGGCGTGGATGTCAATGAGGTCGACTTCGAACGCGGTGTCGGGGGTTTTCTGGAGCCAGTCGCACAGCGCGAAGGTGTGCTCGCCCGGGTCCGCGACCGCTCGGGTGACGGCCCGATTGAGAGCGCGCATGCGGCGCTGCGCGTAGACCTCGGCGGGGGAGAGGGTCATCGCCGGACCCCCGCTTCGAGCTGGTCGCACAGCGAGTCAACGTCGCCGGGGAGGCTGCGCTGCATCGTCACGACGATCTGCGCGGTCTGCACCAACATCCCGAGGGACTCGCGGGGGTCGATGGTGCCAAGGATGTGCGCGGCCTCGATCTCGTCACCCGTGCCCAGAGCACGAACGAGAGCGATGGACCGCAGAGACAGGTCAATGGTGGGGGTCATCGCTGGACCTCCACGCTCGTGTCGGCCACCAGGTCGTCCTGCGTGACCACAGGGGTGCGCTGCCGGGTCAGGTGCGCGGCCACCGCCAGGACGACGACGGCGAGAGCCACCCACATCCACGAAGAGTGGGGAAGGGCAGCCAAGAGGCTCAGGACATTCGGGGGTGCCGCCAGCGGGGCGGCGGAAGCTAGGCTGTTCACAGCTCGACTCCTGTTCACGCAGGTGATCGGGTCAGGGCCTGCTCTGGCGGTGCAACGCCAGAGTGGGCCCCGCCTGGGAAAAAGTCTGTTCTTCAGCCTTCATCCAGGACGGCGTCAAGTTCCCCGACTTCGTGCACGCGGTCAAACCCGAGCCGCACAACGAGATCCCCCAGGCCCAGTCGGCTCACGACACCCTGTGGGACTTCGTGGGCCTGCAACCGGAGACCACGCACATGGTGATGTGGCTGATGTCGGACCGGGCGATCCCGCGCAGCTACCGCACCATGCAGGGCTTCGGCGTGCACACCTTCCGCTTCGTCGACGCCCGGGGGCGGGGCACCTTCGTCAAGTTCCACTGGACACCACTCCTGGGTACGCACTCGCTGGTGTGGGACGAGGCCCAGCGCATCCAGGGCAAGGACCCGGACTACAACCGGCGCGACCTGTGGGAGGCCATCGAGCGCGGCCAGTTCCCCGAGTGGGAGCTGGGGGTGCAGCTGGTACCGGAGGAGGACGAGCACGCCTTCGACTTCGACCTGCTGGACGCCACCAAGATCATCCCCGAGGAGCAGGTGCCGGTCCGCCCGATCGGGCGGATGGTCCTGGACCGCAACCCGGACAACTTCTTCGCCGAGACCGAGCAGGTCGCCTTCCACACCGCGAACGTCGTCCCGGGGATCGACTTCACCAACGACCCGCTGCTCCAGGCCCGCAACTTCTCCTACCTGGACACGCAGCTGCTGCGCCTGGGCGGGTCCAACTTCCAGCAGATCCCGGTCAACCGGCCCGTGACGGAGGTGAGCAACAACCAGCGCGACGGGTTCGCCCAGCACCGGGTGCACCGCGGTCAGACCTCGTACTTCCCGAACTCCCTGGGTGGGGGATGCCCCGCGCTGGCCGACGAGGGCGTCTACCGTCACTACACGGAGAAGGTCGAAGGCCACAAGATCCGCAAGCGGGCGGAGAGCTTCAAGGACCACTACTCCCAGGCCAGGCTGTTCCTGAACAGCCTGGCCTCCTGGGAACGTGAACACCTGGTGGCCGCGTTCCGGTTCGAGCTGGGCAAGTGCGAGGAGCTGGCGGTGCGTCAGCGGGCGGTCACCAACCTGGCCCACGTCGATCACGGCCTGGCCGTCGAGGTGGCGGAGGGCCTGGGGGTGGAGCCCCCGCAGGACCCCGGCACCGCCCGCCACACCCGGACCTCACCCGCGCTCAGCCAGGCCAACACCGCGTTCGGGGACCTGGCCGGGCGCCAGGTCGCGGTGCTCGTCGACCACGGCGTGGACGGCTCCGACGTCGATACCCTGCGACGGGCCCTGGTGGACAAGGGCGCGGTGGTGGAGGTGCTCGCCCGGTTGGACGGCTCGGTGCGCACCCGCGAGGGCGGAGCCCTGCCGGTGGACCGCGCCTACACCACGGTCTCCTCGGTCCTCTACGACGCCGTGGCCGTCCCCGGCGGCGGTGACGCGGCGGCCTCACTCGCCCGAGACGGCGAGGCCAGACACTTCGTGCTGGAGGCCTACAAGCACTGCAAGGCGATCGCGGCGGTCGGCGCGGCCACCACGCTGCTCGACGCGCCGGGGCTGCCCGACGCGCTCGGCCATCCGCCCACGGTCACCGAGACCACGCAGGGCGTGGTGCGTGCCCCGGCAGCCGACGAAGGCCTGATCCGGGAGTTCGCGCGTCTGATCGGGGAGCACCGCGACTGGACCCGGCCGACCGCGACGGTATCCGCCTGATTCCGAGCGTCCCCGCGCGGGCCTCGGTGAGGACAGGGAGCCAGAAGACGTTTCGTGGGACGGGAGGTCGGCAAGGGCAACCATAGGAGGCGGTCGACGTGAAGGGACGCGGTCACGACCGGGCTGGCGGACGTCAGCGCGGCCGAGCCCTCCCAGGGAGACCGCCCACCGACCAGGCCAACCTGGAGAGGGACGCCGCCCCGCCCGGTCAAGGGGCCCGGGCGGGGCGTTCCGGTCGGCCTCCGGCAACCCCGCGCGACACGGACCAGCACTCCGGAACGGAGGAGAACCGTGAGAGCAGTGGTGTGGAACGGCACACGCGACGTCAGGACCGAGAACGTACCCGACCCGCGCATCGAGCAGCCCGACGACGCCGTCATCCGGGTCACCAGTTCCGGCCTGTGCGGCTCCGACCTGCACCTGTACGAGGTCCTCGGACCGTTCATGAGCCCGGGTGACGTCCTGGGACACGAACCCCTGGGCGTGGTCGAGGAGGTCGGCCCGGGAGTCACGTCCCTGGCACCGGGGGAGCGCGTCGTCGTCCCCTTCCAGATCTCCTGCGGGCACTGTGCCATGTGCGAGACCGGACTACAGACCCAGTGCGAGAACACCCGAGCCGAGGACCAGGGGACCGGAGCCAGCATCTACGGGTACAGCTCCCTGTACGGTTCGGTGCCCGGCGCGCAGGCTGAGTACCTGCGAGTGCCGCGAGCCGCCGACAACGTCATCCCCGTCCCCGGCCGGGGTCCCGACGACCGCTACGTCTTCCTGTCGGACGTGCTGCCCACGGCCTGGCAGGCCGTGCGCTACGCGGACGTCCCGCGGGGCGGGTCGGTGGCGGTCC
Organism: Nocardiopsis eucommiae; assembly: GCA_018388625.1. GTDB lineage: Bacteria > Actinomycetota > Actinomycetes > Streptosporangiales > Streptosporangiaceae > Nocardiopsis > Nocardiopsis eucommiae. Next base: position 3,005,178 of record CP074402.1, read on the forward strand.
TCGGGCTGGGCCCCATCGGTGAGATGTGCTGCCGGGTAGCCCAGCACCTGGGCGCCGGACGGGTCTTCGGCGTGGACCCCGTCAGCGACCGGCGCGCCCGTGCCTCCGCGCGTGGGGTCGAGGTCTTCGACCCCTCCCAGGGCCCGGACGACCTGGTCGAACAGATCCGGGATCGCACCGAGGGACGCGGACCGGACGCGGTGATCGACGCCGTCGGCATGGAGGCCCAGGGACACGGATCCGCGAGGTTCGCGCAGCGGGTCGCCGCGTTCATGCCCAAGGGCGCTGCCGCCAGGCTGATGGAGACCGCCGGAGTGGACCGCCTGACCGCACTGCGGACGGCGATCGACCTGGTGCGCCGGGGCGGGACCATCTCGCTGATCGGCGTCTACGGCGGCATGGCGGACCCACTGCCCATGCTCACCCTCTTCGACAAACAGATCCAGCTGCGGATGGGACAGGCCAACGTCCGCCACTGGGCGCCCGAGATCCTGCCCCGACTGGACGATGACGACGTCCTGGGTGTCGACGACTTCGCCACCCACCACGTGAGTCTGGACGAGGCGCCACGGGCCTACCAGAACTTCCAGGAGAAGTCGGAGGGGACGTTCAAGGTGGTCTTCCGCCCCTGAACACGCCCCGCGAGCCCACGCGGCACCGGCACACGAACCGGAGGAGTCGATCACGATGCCTGGAGAGAAGGAACTGCCGGACACTCTGCGCAGGTCGCCGAGGAAGGCGCAGCGCACGTGGATCGAGGCGCATGACAACGCGGTCGACGAGTACGGCGAGGGGGAGCGGGCCCACCGGGTCGCCTTCGCCGCCGTCAAGCGCAAGTTCGAGAAGGTCGGGGACCGTTGGGAGCCCAAGGAGGGCAACGGGAGCGGCCCCTCGGACGAGCAGGCGAGGAACCCCAGGGCCGGGCGGCGGCCTGGAGCCGACCGGCCGACGGCCGGGGGCGTCGACGCCAACGCCACCAAGGAGCACCTCTACAAGCGGGCCCGCCAGCTCGACATCCACGGCCGCTCCACCATGACCAAGGACGAGCTGGTCGGAGCGCTGCGCAAGGAGAGCGACCGGCGCACCTCGGGGAGCGGACGATCCTCACGGAGCCGCTCCCGCTGACCGCTCGGCACCGTACCGCCCGGCGCCTCCGGACGCCGGGCCCACCCGACTAAGGAGGGGAGATGGCCCAGAACGTCGCCGACCACGTGTTGCGCCGGCTGTCGCAGTGGGGTGTCACCGAGGTTTTCGGCTACCCCGGGGACAGCGTGAACGGCCTGGTCGCGGAGATGGCGAAGGTGGAGGACGGGCCGCGGTTCGTCCAGGCCCGGCACGAGGAGATGTCCGCCTTCGAGGCGGTCGGCTACGCCAAGTTCGGCGGTCGGCTGGGCGTGTGCATGGCCACCGGGGGCCCGGGGGCCGTGCATCTTCTCAACGGCCTCTACGACGCCAAACTCGACCACGTCCCGGTCCTGGCGATCCTGGGACAGGCCAGCCGCACCGCGATGGGCGGCGCCTACCAGCAGGAGATCGACCTCCACAGCCTGTTCAAGGACGTCTCCTCGGCGTTCCTGGAGACGGTGAACGTCCCCCAGCAGCTCCCGAACGTGCTGGACCGCGCCGTGCGCTCGGCCCTGTCGGAGCGTGCGCCAGCCACCGTGATCATCCCCGCCGACGTGCAGGAGCTCGACTACACGCCGCCGAAACACGCGTTCAAGCACGTGCCGTCCAGCGCTCCGGACCGGCGGGTCCACGGCGGCACCGTGCTGCCGCCCGCCAGCGAACTGGACCGCGCCGCCGAGGTGATCGACTCCGGCGAGCGAGTGGCGATCCTGGTCGGACAGGGCGCCAGGGGAGCGGCCGACGAGGTCCTGGCCCTGGCCGACGCGACCGGTGCGGGGATCGCCAAGGCGCTCCTCGGCAAGGACGTGCTCCCCGACGACCTGCCGAACGTCACCGGAGCCATCGGGTTGTTGGGGACCCGGCCCTCGTGGGAGCTGATGCGCGACTGCGACACCCTGCTCATCGTGGGCTCGAACCTGCCCTACTCCCAGTTCCTGCCACCGTTCGGACGGCGGGCCGTGGAGATCGACGTCGACCCCCGGTTCATCGGGATGCGCTACCCCACCGAGGTCAACCTCGTCGGAGACGCCGCGAGCACGCTGCGTGCGCTGCTCGAACGGCTCGACCCGCCCGCGACGGTCCGCGACGGCCGCGAACGCTGGAGCTCCGAGGTCCAGGGCAACGTGCGCCGCTGGCGGCGGGTCCTGGACGCGCAGGCGGAGGTCTCCGCCGACCCGGTCAACCCGATGAGGGTCATCAGCGAGCTCTCCTCGCGGCTGCCCGGTGACGCCATGGTGACCGTGGACTCGGGTTCGGCCACCAACTGGTACGCCCGGTTCCTGGACCTGGGTGAGGGCAACCGGGGATCGGTCTCGGGCACCCTCGCCACCATGGGGTGCGCCGTCCCCTATGCCATCGGGGCCAAGTTCGCCGCTCCCGACCGGCCCGTGGTCGCGCTGGTGGGTGACGGGGCCATGCAGATGAACGGGCTCATGGAGCTGCTGACGGCCCGCCGCTACCAGCACCTGTGGGACGACCCCCGGCTGGTGGTGTGCGTACTGCACAACAACGACCTCAACCAGGTCACCTGGGAACTGAGGGCGATGGGCGGTTCACCGAGGACGCCGTACTCGCAGGACCTGCCGGACCTGTCGTACGCGGACGTCGCCGAGCTGGTGGGGATCACGGGGATCACCGTGGACCGGCCCGAGGACGTCGGTCCGGCCTGGGACCGGGCCCTGGCCGCCCAGGGGGCGGTGGTGCTGGACGTGCACTGCGACGCCGACGTGCCGCCGATTCCACCGCAGACCGAGGGGGACCAGGTCACCGACACGCTCAGGGCGCTCCTGAGCGGGGATCCGGACGTGTCGGGGGTCGCGGCGCGCGGTCTCGCCACCAAGATCCAGGAGTTCCTGCCGCACAGCCGCTGACACCGGCCCCGGGAACACGGGCCACGCACCTGGTCGTCGACCATCGGGGGCTCGGCGACCGGGTGCGACGGGTGAAGGTGCCCGACGTCGGCGGTGGGTGGGGGCCGGAGCCCTCGCCCGGCACCGGCCCCCACCACTCGTCCGGGGGTCAGGCGCGCTGCCGCAGACGCTCCCGCTGGGGCACCACGGTGTACTTCGGGTCCTCGGCCGACTGCACACCGGCCTGGAAGATCCCCAGCCGGGTCAGCGCCGAGCCTCCCACCAGCGCGGCTCCGCTCAGCGCCGACACCACCCGGTTGCGCCGCCCCAGGACCGAGCCGACCGCGCCCGCCAGCGTGAGGGCCTTGGCGGTACGCGTGAGCGCCCCCGCCAGCCCACGGCCGTAGGGCTCTCCGACCAGACCCATCCGCTTCTCCATGCAGGTGGACACCGCGAGCTCGGTCAGCGCTCCGCCCACGGCCGCCCGGCGGAACGGGCCGGCGTGCTCCGTCGGTGTCGTGACCAGTCCCATGCCGCCCGCCGCCGCGACGGCGGAGGACGCGAATACATAGGGCATCTCCCGGTGCCCCTCGTGCCAGGAGGGCACCGCCGTGTCGCAGATGAGCGGTGCCGTGTAGGTGGCGACCAACGGCCCAAGGACCCCCGCGCCCATGGTCGCCGCGGACCCGATCCGCGGGAACCAGCCGGTGGCGGCGGTCACGGCGGCCGTCCCGACCAGGGGGCCGTAACCCGCCAGGAGCCACGACCCCATGCTCATCGGTGAGGTCGGCTTGAACACACGCAGCATGTTGAGGAAGCGCTCGGGCCGCCCGAGGTCGTGGACGAGGGCCACCAGCGACCCGGAGATCGCCACCAGCGCCGTGTACTTGAGGGGACGCCCCAGGTCGGCGCGGCCGGTGGCCTCCGCCCCGGCGGCCAGGACCGAGGAAGCACCGGCCAGACCGCCCAGGAACAGGTAGCCGCCGATGTCGCGGGCCTCCCACACCACCCCGTTGAGCACCGGCCTTCCGTGGTAGGAGCGAAAGTCGGCGTCGGGCACGCGGGTGGGCTCGCCCCCGCGCCGACGCCGGCCCTCCGGGCGCCCCGATGGCCGCTCCGCCTCCCGCGCCTGGTCACGTTCGGTCCGCTGGGCCTCGGAGACCACGCCCGCCGCGCCGGTGATCGCGTCCCGGCCGCGTTCGCTCGGCCCCATGCCGTCGAGTTCGGGATTGCTCATGACCGCCTCCCCGCGAACGCCGCGAGCCCACCCGCGAGCAGGACCACGGCCGCCGAACCCGCGTGCCGCCACATCGACGGCAGGTCGCGGGTGGTCACCACCGGGTCGGGTGGGAGACCGTACACCTCGGGCTCGTCCAGCAGCAGGAAGAAGGCACCGGCACCGCCCACGCCGTCCTCGGGGTCCTCGCCGTACAGCCGCGCGGAGGACACCCCCGCGTCCTGGAGGTCCTCCACCCGCCGCTGGGCCCGCTCCCGCAGCTCGTCCAGGTCACCGAACTGGATGGAGTCGGTGGGGCACGCCTTCGCACACGCGGGCTCCAGACCGTCACCGATCCGGTCGTAGCAGAGCGTGCACTTCCAGGCCCGGCCGTCGACCTCGCGACGGTCGATCACCCCGTACGGGCAGGCGGACACGCAGTACCCGCAACCGTTGCAGATGTCCTCCTGCACCACCACGGTGTCGAACTCCGTACGGAAGAGCGACCCCGTGGGACACACGTCCAGGCAGGCCGCGCTCGTGCAGTGCTTGCACACGTCGGACGACATCAGCCACCGGAACTCGCCCCGGCCCGTTCCGTCGCCGTCCTCGCCCGTGCGCTGCCCCGGGAGGTCGAACGAGGGCATGCCGAGGTCGACCGTCCCGGGCCCGCGGCCGCTCCGGGAGCTCCGTCGCCGCCCCCGGGCCTGCCCACGCCGGACTCCTGGTACCCGAGCGGCACGCGCTGCTCGACGAAGGCCACGTGGCGCCAGGTGTCGGCGCTCAGACGCCCGCTGTTGTCGAAGGACGAGGCCAGGAAGTTCAGCCCGTCCTCCGGGACCATGTTCCACTCCTTGCACGCGACCTCGCATGCCTTGCACCCGATGCACACGCTCGTGTCGGTGAAGAACCCCTTGCGTGAGGGCCGTTCGTCCTCGGTCATCAGTCCTCCGTTCCGGTCCGCTCGGTGACGCCCGCCCTGCGCCGGTACTCCTCCACCAGGGCCACGCGCTCCGGGCCCCGGGGACGCCGCCCCGGACGGATGTCGGCGGTCAGCGCCTTCACTTCCTGGATGTGCACGTTGGGGTCCAGCGCCATGGACATCAGCTCGTTGGCCGAGTCACCCGTGGAGTACCCGTTGGGCCCCCAGTGGTAGGGCATGCCGATCTGGTGGACGAGGCGCCCCTGGACGCGCAACGGCCTCATGCGGTCGGTGACCAGCACTCTGGCCTCGATGGCGTTGCGCGCCGTCACGACGGTCGCCCAGCCGCCGTGCTCCAGTTCCCGTTCGGCCGCCAGCTCCGGTCCCACCTCGCAGAAGAACTCCGGTTGGAGCTCGGACAGGTAGGGCGTCCACCGGCTCATGCCCCCGGCGGTGAAGTGCTCGGTGAGCCGGTAGGTCGTCACCACGTACGGGAACACCCCGGCCCCGGGGGTGCCCGGGGGCGGGTGGTAGCGGTTGAGCTCGTGCTGGAAGAGCAGACGGGTCGGGTTGCGCTGCTGCCGGTAGAGCGGGTTGCCGAACGGGGTGTCCTGCGGTTCGTAGTGCGTGGGCATCGGACCGTCGTGCAGACCTGCCGGAGCGTAGAGCCACCCCTTGCCGTCCGCCTGCATGATGAACGGGTCCACCCCGCTCAGGGCCTCGACGCCGGTCGCGTCCTCGGAGGGCCGGTAGCCGGGCGCCTTGTCGTGTTCGAAGTCGGCGACGTCGAACCCCGTCCAGTGCCCCGCTTCCTCGTCCCACCACACCAGGGCCTTGCGCTCGCTCCACGGGCGGCCCCGGGGGTCGGCCGAGGCCCGGTTGTACAGGACGCGCCGGTTGTCCGGCCACGCCCAGGCCCACTCGGCGGCGATCCAGTCCTGCTCGTCGCCCGGCTTCTTGCGCGCGGCCTGGTTGACCCCGTCCGCGAAGACCCCGCAGTAGATCCAGCAGCCGCAGCTGGTGGACCCGTCGTCCCTCAGCCGGGTGTACCCGTCCAGCGGACGGCCCCGCGCGTCGTGCCCGTTGATCTCACGCAGTACCGCCTCCGCGCTGGGCTCCCCGTCCGGCTCCAACGGGTAGTCCCAGGTGAGTTCGAGGACCGGCTGGTCCTTGGGATCGCCCGACCCGGCGAGGCGCTCCCGGACCAGTCTCCCCAGGTGGTACATGAACCACAGGTCACTACGCCGGTCACCGCTGGGTTCGACCGCGCGGTCGTGCCACTGGAGGGTCCGGTTGGTGTTGGTGAACGTGCCCGACTTCTCCGTGTGCGCGGCCGCCGGGAAGAAGAAGACCTCCGTGCCGATGTCCTCGGTGCGCATCTCCCCGGACTCGATCTCCGGGCCGTCCTTCCACCAGGTGGCGCTCTCGATCAGCGAGAAGTCCCGGACCACCAACCAGTCCAGTTCGGCCATGCCGAATCGCTGCGCCCGGCTGTTGGCCGACCCCACCGCCGGGTTCTCGCCCATGAGGAAGTAGCCCTTGCACACACCCTCCATCTGCGCCATCACGGTGTCGTACGTGCTGTGCGACCCGGTCAGCCGGGGAGGTGCCCGAAGCAGAAGTCGTTGTCGGCCGTGGCGTGCTCACCGAACCACGCCTTGAGCAGGCTCACCGTGTAGGACCGCATGTCCGACCAGAACCCCTTGCGCGGATACCCGGCCGCCAGCACGTACCCCTCCAGGTCCTGTTCCTCATGGGCGTGCGGCATGGGCAGGTAACCCGGCAGCAGGTCGAACAGCGTGGGCACGTCGCTGGAGCCCTGGATGCTGGCGTGGCCACGCAGAGCCTGGATCCCTCCACCGGGCCGACCGACGTTGCCCAGCAGCAGCTGGAGGATCGACGCCGTACGGATGTACTGCGAACCCACGGTGTGCTGCGTCCAGCCGACCGCGTAGCAGAAGGCGCTGGTGCGCTCCGGCCCGGAGTTCTCGGTGAGGTGGTCGCACACCCGCAGGAACACGTCCCTCGGGATCCCGCACACCTCCTCGACCATCTCGGGCGTGTACCGGGAGTAGTGGCGCCTGAGGACCTGGAACACGCACCTGGGATCCGTGAGCGTGCGGTCCTCCTCGGGGCGCTCCCGGATCACCGCGCCGCCCGAGCCCTGCTGCTCCGGGCGGCCCGAGCGGCTGGTGTCGCCCGTGACGCCCCCGCGCGTACGGGGGAGCTGGTTGCGGTCGCCCGCCGCCGCGGCCACCGTCGCGCCCTCGTAGGTCCAGGTGGAGACGTCGTAGGAGCGTTCCTTCTCGGAGAACCCGGAGAACACCCCGTCCAGGTCCTCGGTGTCCCGGAACGCCTCGCCCACGATGGTCGCGGCGTTCGTGTACTCCAGGACGTAGTCGTGGAAGTACTTCCCCTCCGACAGCACGTGGTTGATGACGGCGCCCAGGAAGGCGATGTCGGTGCCCGCGCGGATCGGCACGTGCAGGTCGGCCAGGGCGCTGGTCCGACTGAACCGGGGGTCGACGTGGATGACGACGGCTCCGCGCGCCTTGGCCTCCATCACCCACTGGAACCCGACCGGGTGCGCCTCGGCGAAGTTGGAACCCTCGATCACGATGCAGTCGGAGTTCTGGAGGTCCTGGAGGAACATGGTGGCCCCGCCGCGCCCGAAGGAGGTCCCCAGCCCGGCGACGGTCGAGCTGTGGCAGACCCGTGCCTGGTTCTCCACCTGGATCACCCCGAGCGAGGTGAGGAGCTTCTTGATCAGGTAGTTCTCCTCGTTGTCGAGGGTCGCCCCACCCAGGCTCGCGATGCCGAGCGTGCGCGCCACACGTCGGCCCTCGCACTCCTCCTGCCAGGTCCGCTCCCGCGTGTCCACGACCCGGTCGGCCACCATCCGCATGGCCGTGTCCAGGTCCAACTCCTCCCAGTCCGTGCCATGGGGGCGTCGGTACAGGACCCGGTCCCGCCGGGACGGTCCCGTGGTGAGCTGGAGGCTCGCCGAACCCTTGGGGCACAGGCGTCCCCGGCTGATGGGGGAGTCGGGGTCGCCCTCGATCTGGATGACCTGCTCGTCACGGACGTACACGTTCTGCCCACACCCCACCGCGCAGTACGGGCAGACCGACTTGACGACCCGGTCCGCCTCGGCGGTGCGCGGGCGGAGCCGCTCGGTGCGCTCCGACCTGGCGGCCGCCCCGAGTCCCCGCCGGTCCTCTCCGGTGACCTGTCTCAGTACCGGCCACGATCCGAGCCATTCCCACACGCTCATGGAACTCCTCCCCGACCCGGTGGCGTGGCACCGCCCGGCCCGTTCCTCCGCTGACGTCAGCTGGCCTGGGTCTCTCCGCCGATCCGAGTGGGGGTCTCGCCGGTGGAGCGGGACGAGGGCCCGTCGCGGGCGAAGCGCACGAAGGAGGGCGCGGTCCCGACCGTGTCGGTCCGCCCCCTCGGCTTCTCCCGTCTGCGCGGACGGTCGTCCATGGTGGTTCCCCCGTGCTCCCTCCTCGACCGCCCTGCCCGACCGACGAGAGCCGCACACCTGCCCGCCGCCACAGAGCACCATCCTTTGCCCTGGTCCGCGCGTGCAGGGGGACGACTTTCTCCTTGAGGGGGTTTGCGCAGACATTGTGGTGGGAAGCGCGGATCCGGGGCGCTTCCTACGAAGCTCCGTGAACTCGGGCGAGTGACGAGCTCCCGACCAGCGCTCCCGCACGCACGAGATGGGCGTCCACAGGCGCTGCTTCGACCCGGGACCCACGCGCGTGCCCACCGGGGATGTGAACCCCTGCGCGGTCCACTCCTCCCCACGACTCCGCGAGTTCGAGCGTTCCGTGTCGGGTCAGTGGAGGAGCGCCATGAGGTGGATGACCTCCCAGGCCTCGAAGACGGCGACGACGAAGAGCACCAGGACGATGACGAGATAGAGGCGCAGGTTGGCGCCGAGGCCCGCCCGGTACCCCGCCCGCCTGGACGGCAGTTCGAGTCTCTGGTACCCGAAGGTCGATCTCCAGAGAATGACCGTCCCGAGCGTCGCCAGGATGTAGGCCTGGAATTCGATGATCAGGACGGGAGCGTGGGGGAGGAGGGCGATGGCGGCGTCCCCGGATGTCGGAGTGAGCCACATGCCGATTTCCATGGCTCGGTAGACCGTGGCGGCGACCCCGAAGAACGGAATGACGAGCGAGGGAATCGTCGTCGTGAGCAGGGCGGCGAAGGCGAGATTGAAGATGAACGTCCCCAGGGCCGCCGACACGAAGTCGCCGTTCACGTAGGCGGTGACCACGAAGTCCCCGGGTCCGGGCAGGTCCACGAAGGCTTGGGCGCGTTCGAGTCCCCTCTCCTGTAACCCGAAGAGGGCTGTCAGGGCCATCGTCGCTCCCAACAGGCCGTAGACGGCGATATTGAGAAGGACGTAGGTTCTCCAGTGCTCTCTGAGGATGTTCAGGAAACCGCGAAAGAGGCGCATCCGGTCGTTCTCCCTTCTGGTTCGGCGGTCGAGTGGCGACGCCGTTCAGTGGCCGAGGGCATCGAGGGCTGTGGCGATGATGGTGGGTCGCCATTCCCGTTCACGGCCGACGCGCACGGCGGTCAGGCAGGCGTGGGTGAGCACGGCCGCAGAGCTGATCACCCGGATCTGGCGTTCCTCGTCGGAGGAGGACCAGTCGACCCCGAAGGCGCGCGTGACGGCTTCCCCGCAGGCGAGGAGCTCCGCGGGGGCGTCGTTCGGATCGATGTCGATCAGGCCCAGGGACAGCGCGCTCACGCCTGGCCACTGGAACGTGAGGTCCACGAACCCGGCCACCAGGCCCCGGTCCCGCTCTTCGCCCGCGGGGAGGGTCGCCACCTCGGCGGTGACGGCGGTCACCGCCCGGCTTATCGCGGTGATGGCCGCCTCGTGGAGCGCGTCCTTGGTGGCGAAGCGGCGAAGGATCCCGGCCTTGGAGTATCCGGTCGCGTCAGCGATCTGTTGGACTGACGTGTTCTCGAAGCCGTGGCGGGCGAAGAGGCCCGCCGCCCGGTCCACGATCTGAGCGTCGATCTGTTCACTGGTCGGTTTCACCATGGGGAGACCCTACCGCATGTGTGACCATATCGGTCAGCTTGTGACCGATATGGTCACAACAGACTACGCGGGAGCGTTGCGGTAGCGGAGAAGAACCGGTAGCTGCCGAGGTCCTCCGAGATCTCCTTGACCATCCGCCGAGTCCCTTTCTGGATAGCGGCGACGCTCTCCGGGCGTGCTCGCCCGGATGAGATGGGGAGTGGCGACGGCTCGTGGGGGCGTTCCGGAGCGGTCGATCGCGGCCTGGCGCGCCCCTGGGTCGCGTTGCGCTCCGGGACCGGGACACGACGATCTGTCACTGTGGTGCACTGGCGCACTACCCATGTACGCCAGTGACCTGGGAAGAGGCAGAAGTGAGCGATACCGGAGCATCGTCGTCGGGGTCGGGGGAATCCCACCTGGCCCACGTGACCATGATCGCGGCGGCCGCCGCGATGGGTGGTTTCCTGTTCGGCTACGACAGCGCGGTCATCAACGGCGCGGTTGACGCGATCCAGCAGAAGTTCGACGTGGGCGCCGGACTCCTGGGGTTCACCGTCGCCTCCGCCCTGCTGGGCTGTGTGGTGGGCGCGGCCACGGCGGGCAACCTCGCGGACCGGCTCGGCCGCATCAGGGCCATGCAGATCGCCGGTGTCCTGTTCGCGGTGAGCGCGATCGGTTCGGCCCTGCCGTTCTCGATCTGGGACCTCACCTTCTGGCGCGTCATCGGCGGCGTGGCGATCGGTATGGCCTCGGTGATCGCGCCGACCTACATCGCGGAGGTCTCGCCCGCCGCCTACCGGGGTCGCCTGGCCTCCCTGCAACAGCTCGCCATCGTGCTGGGGATCGCCTGCTCCCAGCTGGTGAACTACGCGATCGCGCAGGAGGCGGACGGCAGCGCGCACAACATGCTCGGACCGGTGCAGGCATGGCAGTGGATGCTGGCCGTGGAGGCGCTGCCCGCCCTGGTCTACCTCGGGTTGAGCCTGGTCATCCCGGAGTCGCCCCGCTATCTCGTGCGGGTGGGACGCGTGGACCGGGCCCGGTCCATCCTGAGCGATGTCGAGGGGGCGGGACGGCCCGGATCGACCGGAGGATCGGGGAGATCAAGGAGGCCCTGGGCTCGGAGGTGCGGCCCCGGCTGCGGGACCTGACCGGGAAGTACGGCCTGCTGCCCATCGTCTGGATCGGTATGGCGGTCTCCGCCTTCCAGCAGTTGGTGGGCATCAACGTCATCTTCTACTACTCCAGTTCACTGTGGCAGTCGGTCGGCGTGGCCGAGACCGACTCGCTGCTGCTGAGCCTGTTCACCTCGCTGGTGAACATCGTGGGCACGGTGATCGCGATCATGCTGGTGGACCGGGTCGGCCGCAAGCCCCTGCTCCTGGCGGGATCCGCGGGGATGACCGTGGCGTTGGGCCTGGCCGCCTTCGCGTTCGGCCACGCCACCGGCTCCGGCGAGGAGGTCACCCTCCCCTTCGTGTGGGGCGTGGTGGCGCTGGTCTCGGCCAGCTCCTTCGTGCTGTTCTTCGCCCTGTCCTGGGGCGCGGTCGTGTGGGTGCTGCTGGGGGAGATGTTCCCGCTGCGGATCCGCGCCGCCGCCATGGGCGTGGCCACCGCCACCCAGTGGCTGGCCAACTGGCTGATCACCGTGAGCTTCCCGAGCCTGCGGGACTGGAGCCTGCCCGGCTCGTACTCGATCTACGCGGGCTTCGCCCTGCTGTCGTTCTTCTTCGTGCTCAAGTTCGTGCAAGAAACCAAGGGCAAGACCCTGGAGGAGATGCGCGGTTAGGCTGGAGAGGTGGACGGCAGGGAAGGGGACCGCACCTGGGACTTCGCGGTGGCGGCCCCCGACAGGGCCCCCGGGGTGGCCGCGATGGTCGGCTACCGGAACCGCGACGATCCCGCGACCGTCCACCTCGGTCTGCCGTCGGCGTCCCTGACCCTCATCCTCGGCCTGGACGAGGGGGTCGAGGCCGCCGACGCCCCGGACCGGCTGGCCGACGCCCGCCCCAACCCGGTGCTGCTGGGCGGGCTCCACACCCACGCGACCCACGTGCTCCAACGACCGGGACAGACCGGGATCCAGGTCGCGGTGCACCCACTCGCCTCCCGGGCTCTCTTCGGCGTCCCGGGATCGGAACTGGCGGTGGCCGCCTCGAACGGCTTCGACGGCACGGCCCTGCTGGGGCGCTCCGCCACCGAGCTGCACGAGCGCCTGGCCGGGGCACCCGACTGGGAGACCGCGTTCACGCTGGTCAGCCGCTACCTCGTGGGTTGTCACCACGAGCACGACCGCCAGGCGGTACGAGACGAGGTCGGACGGGCGTGGGAACTGCTGGCGCGCAGCCGGGGACGCTTCCCGGTGGGGGAGCTCGCCCGCGAGGTCGGGCTGAGCGCGCGCCACCTGGGCACCCTCTTCCGACGTGAGGTCGGACGCTCGCCCAAGACCGTGGCGACGCTGATGCGCTTCGGGCACGCACGCGCCCTGATCACGGAGAACGTGCGCCGTCGCGGCCGGGCCCGGTTCGCGGAGGTGGCCCCCGAGGCGGGGTACGGCGACCAGGCGCACCTGAACAGGGAGTTCGTCCGCTTCACCGGGCTCTCCCCGGGGGCCTGGGTGGCCGAGGAGTTCCGAAACATCCAAGACGGGGCGCACACCGCCGCGAAGAATGGACACCATGAGTAACACGAACCCCACCGTCTGGAGCACGCTCCAGGCCGTGGACGCACCCGGTCTGATCGACTTCTACACGCAGACCTTCGGCTTCGTCCTCACTGCGCGCCACGACGACGGCGACACCGTGGCCCACGCCGAACTGCTGTGGCCCGAGGGCAGCGGAGGCCTCATGCTCGGCACGCACAAGCCCGGAGGCACGTGGTCACGCGAGCCCGGGACGGCGGGGACCTACGTGGTGACCACCGACCCGGACGCCCTGTACGAGCGGGTGACCGCACGGGGCGCGGAGATCACCCGGCCGCTCTCCGACACCGACTACGGTTCCCGCGAGTTCGGAGTGCGCGACCCGGAGGGCAACCTCTGGTCGTTCGGGACCTACCCGGGCGCGCCCGCCCCTGAGGAGCGGACGCGCGGTCGGCGGGGATCACCGCTCCTCGGGTGCGCCGGTGAACAGCGCGCACCTCCTCGGCGGTGGTCTCCCGCAGTTCCTCGTCGAGCAGCAGCCACCGGGTGATCCCGATGGACTCCAGGAAGCGCAGGTCGTGGCTGGCGACCAGCAACGCCCCCTGGTAGGCCTCCAGGGCCCCGGTCAACTGCCGCACGCTGGACAGGTCCAGGTTGTTGGTGGGCTCGTCCAGCATCAGCAGCTGCGGGGCCGGGGAGGCCAGCATGGTGGCCGCCAGGGCGGCCCGGAAGCGCTCGCCCCCGGACAGCGTCCCCGCGACCTGCGCGGCCCGGTTCCCCTTGAACAGGAACCGCGCCAGCTGGGCGCGGATGTGCTGTGCGCTGACCCCCGGGGCCGCGTCGGAGACGTTCTCCGCGACGCTCCGGGACTCGTCCAGCACGTCCAACCGCTGCGGCAGGAACCGTACCGGCACGGACAGCGAGATCTCACCCTCCGCAGGGGTGTCCAGTCCGGCTACGGCGCGCAGCAGCGTGGTCTTGCCCGCGCCGTTGCGTCCCACCAGCGCGATCCGTTCCGGACCGCGCACCAGCAGGTCGCCCGAGACCAGGCGCCCGAACCGGGGGCGCACCCCGCTCAGGCTCAGCACGTCGCGTCCGTTGGGCACCTCGGTGCGGGGGAGCTCCACACGGATCTCGGCGTCGTCACGCACCGCGTCGGCCGCCTCCTCACGGCGTTCGCGCGCCTCGTCGAGCCGGTCCTCGTGGGTGCCTCGCAGCTTTCCCGCGGACTCCTGGGCGGCCCGTTTGAGCGCGCCCTGGACGATCTTCGGGATCCCTCCGTCGATGGCCGCCTTCTTCGCGGTGCGCTGGCGTCGGGCCAGTTTGATCTGGGTCTCCTCCAGTTCCCGCTTCTGTCGGCGCACGTCGGCGTCGGCCGCGCGCAGGGTCCGTTCGGCGGCCTCCTGCTGGACGGCCAGCGCCTCCTGGTAGGCGGTCCAGCCGCCGCCGTGGATGGTCACCGAGCCGGCGCGCAGTTCGGCGATCCGGTCCACCCGTTCCAGGAGTTCCAGGTCGTGGCTGACTACCACCAGGGAACCGGACCGCCAGGTCTCCACGGTCTCGTAGAGCCTGCGCCGGGCGAAGAGGTCGAGGTTGTTGGTGGGTTCGTCGAGCAGGAGCACGTCGGGGCGCTCCATCAGGACCGTGGCCAGGCGCAGCAGGACGGTCTCGCCTCCGGAGAGCTGGCCGACGCTGCGGTCGAGGCCGATCCCGCCCAGCCCGAGCGAGCCCAGGGTCGCCAGGGTGCGCTCCTCGATGTCCCAGTCGTCACCGACCGTCTCGAAGTGCCGTTCGGAGGCGTCCCCGGCCTCGATGGCGTGCAGGGCGGCGCGCTTGGCGTCGATCCCCATGGCCTGGTCGACCCGCATCCCGGTGTCGAGCGTGACGTTCTGCGGCAGGTAGGCGAGGCTTCCGCCGATCGTCACCGAACCGCGTCCGGGGCGCAGCCGACCGGCCAGGAGCCGGAGCAGGGTGGACTTGCCAGCGCCGTTGGTGCCGACCAGTCCGGTGCGGCCCCGGCCGAGGGTGAGGGACAGGCCGTCGAACACGACGGTGCCGTCCTTCCACTGGAAGGCCAGGTCGGAGCAGGCGACGGCGGCACTCGTGGTGGTGCTGGTCTTTGACATGGGTGTTCTCGCAGTCAGAAGCGGTGTGGAAAGGGCTTCGTGTGCGAGCACCACGCGGCGTTGCGCCGGGAGGGGTGGGGAGTCCTGGTCGACAGGGACGGCTCCTACACCGAGGTTCCATGCACGCGTCGGACAAGCCGGATACCGGCTCCGTACCGCGTGATGATCGCGAACCTCAGATGCGCAACGTCCACCTCGATCGTAGACAACAGGACGTGGAGTACTTTACCCACGGCCCCGCGGCCGTCAAGCGTCTTTTCCCTGTGAGGTGGCTCTCAGAACTCCTCCAGGTCGATCTTGCGCTGGAGGTACTCCTCGCGGGTGATCTCGCCCCGGGCGTAGCGCAGGCGCAGCTCCTGCGTGGCCGCGTCCCGCCCGGGTTCGACCGCCGGTCCGGCACGGCGCCCTCTCAGCAGCTGACCGGCCTCGGTGACGGTGAGCACGAAGAAGAAGGCCAGGCCCAGCAGGACCACGATCACGACTCCCGCGATGAAGACGTTCACGGCGTCCCTACCTTCGACAGTGAGCGGAGCGGTCCTCCCTGTCTACCGCCTGCCCGGCGCCGCCACCAGGGACCCGGAGATCCGAGAACCGCCCAGAACGCCGTAACCTGGGACATCGCGACCCGATGGCCGGTCCGGAAAGGGCGGGATGCGCGTTCTCCTCGTGGACAACCACGACTCCTACACCTACAACCTGTTCCAGCTCCTCGCCCGCGTGCTCGGATCGGAACCCCTGGTCCTGACCAACGACGACCCGCGTTGGTCCGAACTCGATCCGGCCACCGTGGACGCCGTCGTCGTGTCCCCCGGCCCGGGACGCCCGCAGAACGCCCGCGACCTGGGGCGCGTCCCCGAACTCCTCGCCCGCGCCGAGCTCCCCGTCCTGGGGGTGTGTCTGGGGCACCAGGCCATCGCGCACCTGGCCGGAGCCGAGGTGACCGCCGCGCCCGAGCCCCGCCACGGTCACCTGACCCGGGTCCGGCACGACGGCACGGGGCTCTTCTCCGGCGTACCGCAAAACTTCACCGCCGTGCGCTACCACTCCCTCTCCGTCTCCGAACCCCTGCCCGAGCCCCTGGTGGCCACCGCCTGGGCCGAGGACGGCGTCGTCATGGGCCTGCGCCACCGCGACCTGCCGCGCTGGGGCGTGCAGTTCCACCCGGAGTCCGTCGCCAGTGAGCACGGCGCGGACCTGATCTCCAACTTCCTCACCCTGGCCCGCGAACACGTCGGAGCGCCCCACCACCAGGTCAGGCCCCCGGACCGCGCGCGGGACACCCCTGGTGAGGGCCCCGCGATCCGCTACGAGACACTGCCCCACGCGGTGGACACCGAACGCGCCTTCGCGCACCTGTACGCCCGTGCCGACCACGCGTTCTGGCTGGACAGCTCCCGGCCCGAGGGGCCCGCCCGTTTCTCCTTCCTCGGGGAGGCCTCCGAGGTCCTCACCTACGACGTCGACGACCCGGCGGTGCGCGTCGGCACCGTCGACGGGACCCGTCTGGAGCCCGGGGACGTGTTCGCGGCGCTGGATCGCCGCACCCGCCACACACACCGCCCGACCGGACTGCCCTTCGACTTCGCCGGGGGTACGTGGGCTACTTCGGCTACGAACTCAAGGCCGACTGCGGCGCGAGCCGGGCGCACACGGCCGCGACCCCGGACGCCGTGTGGATGCGCTGCGACCGCTTCGTCGCCGTCGACCACCAGGAGGGCCGCACCTACGTGGTCAGCGCCGACGGAGGGTCCGCCTGGATCAGGGACACGATCACCGCTCTGCGCGACCTGCCCCCGCTGCCCGAACCCGCCACGTCCCGGACACCCGTCGACCTGGCCGCTCTGCTGGACCGGCCCCGCGACGCCTACGTGGACGACGTCAAGACGTGCCTGGGCCACCTCACCGACGGCGAGAGCTACGAGATCTGCCTGACCAACCGGGTGCGGCTGCCCGACCTCGGAGACGGCGGTGACCTGGACTTCTACCGCCGCCTTCGGGCCGCCAGCCCCGCACCCTACGCCGCGTTCCTCCGTACGGAGGGGGTGACGGTGCTCAGCGCCTCGCCAGAACGCTTCCTGCGCGTGGACTCCGCGAGGATCGCTGAGAGCCGCCCCATCAAAGGCACCGCGCCCCGTCACCCCGACCCGGTGACTGACGCGCGCATCGCCTCGGACCTGCGTACCGGAGCCAAGACCCGCGCCGAGAACCTCATGATCGTGGACCTGCTCCGCAACGACCTCGGCCGCGTCTGCGAGGTGGGCAGCGTGGAGGTGCCCGCCTTCATGTACACCGAGTCGTACGCGACCGTGCACCAGCTGGTCTCCACCGTCCGTGGGCGGCTGCGCCCGGAGGTGTCGACGGTGGAGGCGGTCCGCGCCTGTTTCCCCGGCGGTTCGATGACCGGAGCGCCGAAGCTGCGCACGATGGAGCTCATCGACCGGCTGGAGTCGTCCGCGCGGGGGTGTACTCCGGGGCGCTGGGCTACATCTCGCACACCGGAGAGGCGGACCTCAGCATCGTCATCCGCACGGCCGTGCGTGCTGACGGGGAGGTCACCGTGGGAGCTGGCGGCGCGATCGTGCTGGACTCCGACCCCGAGGACGAGTACGAGGAGATGCTCCTCAAGGCCGAGGTCCCCGCCCGAGGCCGCTGACGCCATCCCGCGTGCGCGGGGAACAGGCCCTTTCACCTGCGAACCTACCGGCGGCAAGGGGTCGGTTTCCCACCTCTCGAAACACGGACACATCCGACTCCACCCTTGCGGCGGGACGAACAGCGTGGGTGCTCCCCTCCACGATGCTCCAACACAGCCGTGTTGTGGCCGACCCGGGGACACAGGGTGTTCCGGTGGAACATGGTTGCCCGGGCAACTAATGTCGGCGGCACCATCCAGGCCCACGGAAGTCACCTGCGGAGTGATCCAGCATGTCCACGATCCTGTTCCTGATGACCGGCGCCGACCACTGGACCCTGGCGGACGGCACCCGACACCCCACCGGCTTCTGGGCTGAGGAGGCCGTGGCCCCCTACGAGGCGTTCAGGGACGCTGGCCACGAGGTCGTCGTCGCCACCCCCGGCGGGGTCGTGCCGCCCGTGGACCGGGGCAGCCTGGAGGCGGACGCCAACGGCGGCCAGGAGAACGCGGACCGGATCTCCGCCGTCCTGGACTCCTTCACCGAACTCCACTCTCCGCTCAGCCTCGAGGAGGTGGACCTCGGTGACTACGACGCCGTCTACCTGCCCGGCGGACACGGACCCATGGAGGACCTGGCGGTGGACCCCCTCGCCGGTGACCTCCTCACCACAGCGCTCGACACGGGAAAGCTGCTCGGCGTGGTCTGTCACGCCCCCGCCGCCCTGCTGGCCGCCGAGGGACCGGACGGAGCGAACCCGTTCGCCGGGTACCGGGTGAGCGCGTTCACCAACGCGGAGGAGGAGCAGGCTGGGCTCGCGGACCGGGCCGTGTGGCTGCTCCAGGATCGCCTGGTGGAGGCCGGGGTGGACTTCCAGGAGGGCGAGCCGTGGGCTCCGAAGGTCGTCGTGGACCGCACCCTGGTCACCGGCCAGAACCCCGCGTCCTCCGCCCCGCTGGCCCAGGAGATGCTCAGGTTGCTGGGCTGAGGCCCAGCGCGCTGACCGGCGGAAAACCGGTTGCTCCACCCGCTGGTCAGCGCCACCCCGGCCCACGAGCATTCGGGCCAGGTACACCGACACCACGATCACCGTGTGCCAGGCCTACGCACCCGCGATCGGGGTCCCCGCCGCACGTGAGGGCCGCTTTCCGGCGTCGTGGAAGCGCGAGCGGATGCTGGATCAAGCCAGGGCGAGCTGGACACGGCCGCCGGGCTGTTACCGCAGGAGAGTCCCTACGCGGTCGCGGACCGGATCGTCGACCATCTGCCGCCCCCGGGGCGCCAGTGAGGCGTTACTCTGCGGAACATCCACCCGGCCGCTGACGACGCACCACCGCTATCCGGCCGGTTCCGCGCGGGCACGCATGCCGTGGCGCGAGTACATCCAGGCGGTGCCGCAGGTGAAGGGGACCTCGGCGCAGCCCTTGGACAGGCAGGGTTCCCAGGCCCCACAGCGCTCCTTCCTGATGGTCTTCCCGCCGCGCGGATCCGGTTCGTCGGGCCCCAGGGTCGCCAGCAGCGCGTGGGCCTCCTCCGTGCCGAACGCCGAGACGGCCTGCCCGCGCAGCTCTCGCTCCCGGACCGCGTCGAGGCCGTCACGGAACACCAGCGCGTCGGACAGGGTGCGGCGGGCCAGGTGCACCACCTCCCGCTGCGCCGGGCTGAGGTGGGGGTGCGAGCGTTCGTAGCGTCGCAGCTGTTCCAACCACAGGTCACGACGTGCGCGGGGAGGGAGTTCGGCGAAGACGAGGCGGCGGCGGATGAGGGGGTGGGCGGTGAACTCGTCGTAGTCCCGGGGCAGGCGGTCCCGGTTGGCCTCCACCCACTCGCGGGCCAGACCGTGGTCGGAGCGCGCCAGCGCGGGGGTGCGGCCCGCCAGGGCCAGGGTCATGACGACGACCCATCCGGCGTGCAGCCGCTGGAGGCGTGGCCGCACCGACTTCCCGGGGAGGGGACCCGGGGCCGTTCCCAGGGGCGCGGCGGCGCTGGCGGCTGAGCTCGCCCAGGGCCTCGACGACGCGCAGGGCGGCCTGCGCGCCCAGCCCGCGCAGGAGCGGCCGCACCATGGAGACCCCGCTCCAGCATCGGATCTCGGAACCCCGGTGGCGGACCAGCGTCGGGACCCACGGGGCGTTCGGCCCCCACTGCCGGACCCGCCACTCGCGCACCTCGGGGTGGGTGAGCGGGAGCGTCTCCAACCTGCCGCCCGACACCGACTCCACCGTGCTGGAGATGTCCGCGCACCTGTCGCACGAGGAGTCGAAGGCCAACACGTACCGAACCCGAATGTCCCTCATGATCTCCCTTCCCGCACCGCCGCGTCCCAGTGTCAAGGGGAGTTGGTCGTCTTGGGTCGGCTTTTCGGAACTTGGTACGTCCAATCCACGGCCCCTGGGGGCAATACCGGAGCGAACACGGATGTATCCGCGCCCGCGCCGCTGGTCAGGAGCTCTTTTGGTGGTCCCTTGGGAGACGTATCGGCCTGGCCGGGGAACCCGGAGGGACACACGGTTCTCCGAGGTCAGGCGGCCTTCCCGGAGAGGGGAACCAGGTCGGCGCGGAGGGCGGGGTCAGGCCATCATGTGAGGGACCAGGCGCTCCAGTTCGGTGACGGCGGCGGCGACCGAGGGGCGCTCCCGGGCTCCGGCGCGGGTGAAGGTGAGCAGTGAGCGGGCCGGGGTCGGGGAACCCTCCAGGCGCAGGCGGGTGACGGGCAGGTCCGGGGACAGATCCGCCGACCTCGGTATGAGCGCCACCCCCAGGTCGTGGGCGACCAGCGCCGCCACCGAACTCCACTCCAACGCCTGGTGACGTCCCTGCGGGGTGAAACCGACCGCCCCGCAGGCGGTCATGGCGTGCGCGTGACAGGTCGTGCCGGGCTGGGGCAGCACCCACGACTCCCGGGCGGTCTCGGCCAGCGGCACACTGGTCCGCTCGGCGAGGCGGTGCCCCCGCGCGACGAGCAGGTCGAAGGGGTCCTCGAACAGGAACGCCTGGTCGAAGCGGGTGTCGTCCAGCCCGGGCGTGCTGGGCGCGGACTCCACGATGGAGAGGTCGATGTCACCCCGGAAGAGCAGGTCGAGACTGTCCCCGGGCTCCGATTCCAGGATCCGTACGTCCAGGCGCGGGTACGCTGTCCGCAGAGCGGCGGCCATGGGCGCCAGCAGGCGGGTCAGCACGACGGGAAAACCCGCCACCCGCAGCGGCCCGGCCGGTTCCGCCTCCAACCCGCGCATCTCGATCTGCGCCCGCTCCCAGCGGGCCTGGATCGCGTCCGCGTGCTCCAACAGACTCCGGGCGGCCGGTGTCAGCCGCACACCACGCCCCAGGGGTTCCAGCAACGGCACCTCCAGCTCCCTTGAGAGCTGGCGGATCTGCTGTGAGGCCGCCGAGGGCGTGAAGTGCAGCGCCTCCGCGGCGGCCGTCACTGTTCCGTGGTGGGCCACGGCCCGCAGGATCCGAAGCCGACGAAGATCAATCATGTAGTCGATTCTTCACAGTGCCATCCAGAAACTCAACCTGGACCGTGAGGGTTCGTGGGCGTGATGCTGGATCGCAGGAAGACCACACCGAACGAGAGGTGCTCGATGACCAGTGTCTGCCCCCACTGCGGATGGCCGGACGACCAGCCCTTCGCGGTGCTCTCCCAGCACCGGACCGGCACGGGGATGACCGTGTGGTCGCGCTGTGTGTGCGGCTCGACCCAGGTCCGCGAGATCGGCGTCGCGGGCACACGGATCGTCTCCCGCGGCCGTCCCACCGGTGCCCCGCGCACCCCCGGCTGCAACGCCTGAGCGCCCCGACGGCACCGCCGGAACCGTGACGGGGGTCCGTCCACGGGAACGGTGCGGAAATCGTGGTCAGGGGTGGTCCGCGATACGGTTATGGACATGGGGAACACACCGGCGCGACCGTCTACTTCGGCCGAGGACTACGTGAAGGTCATCTACGACCTCCAGGAGCGCGGAACCGGGCCGGTGACGATTTCGGGGATGGCCGAGCGGCTGTCGGTGTCCAACTCGTCGGTGTCCGGAATGCTCCGCAAGCTCAACGAACTGGGTTTCGTGGAGCACCAGCGGTACGGCAACGTGAGCCTCACCGAGACCGGAACCAAGGCGGCCCTGGCGGTCCTGCGCCGCCACCGGCTGCTGGAGACCTACCTGGTGGCCGAGCTGGGTTACTCGTGGGACGAGGTGCACGACGAGGCCGAAATCCTCGAACACGTGGTCTCGGACAAGTTCGTCGACCGCATCGCCTCCCACCTGGGGGATCCGGTGGTGGACCCGCACGGGGACCCCATCCCCACCCGTGAGGGCGCCATCGTCGAACGCGAGTCCGTGCTGCTCTCCGAGGCCGAGGCGGGGACGACCGGTGTGATCGTCCGGGTCAACGACACCGACCCCGAACTCCTGCGCTACCTGGCCGACATCGACATCGGTATCGGCATGCGCGTGGAGGTCGTGGAGCGGCTCCCCTTCGCCGGTTCCCTCCAGCTCTCGGTCCGCCCGGAGAAGGGCGAGGAGGTGCGGGAACAGGCCCTGGGCCTGATCGCCGCCGAGGCCCTCTGGCTCAGCCCCGAGGAGTAGCCGCCCGGCGCCGCGCGCTCGCGCGGACACCGGGCGCGGGACGGCCTAGGCCAGGGGCCGGGCCCCGGGGCGGCCGTTCTCGATGACGAACCGTGCCCGGTCCCGGATGGGCGAACCCGGCCTGCTCACGTAGTCCACCACCCGGTAGTCGGCGGTCCACTCGGTGGGAGTGACCGTGTTGCGCACGTAGCCCCGGTGACGGTTGATGAACTTGATGTGCGGGTTCTCGGCCAGCTGGACCGCGTCGCCCGGGTTCTGCTCCGTGCCGTCCCTGCCGCTGGTGAAGGACGTCCCCACCAGTTCGGTGGCCACCGTCCTGGATCGGGGGTCGTCGAAGTCGGCCTTGATGTCCACCACGTAGTTGGCGTGCACGTCACCGGTGAGCACGACCGGGTTGGACACCCCGGCGATCTCGTCCCGTACCCCGTCCCGCTCCACCTGGTAGTTGTCCCAGGCGTCGTCGCTGAAGGTGCTCGACTCACCCTCGGTGAAGTCCCGCTGGGAGAAGAACACCTGCTGCGCCAGGACGTTCCATCTGGCCTTGGAGGACGACAGCCCCCGGGACAGCCACCGCCGCTGGTCGGCGCCGAGCAGGGTGCGCTCGGGGTCGTCGCGCTCGGAGTCCTCCACCTGCGCGTCGCGGTACTGGCGGGTGTCGAGCAGGTGCAGGTCGACCAGGTTGCCGAAGGTCAGCCTGCGGTACAGGTGCAGGTCGGGACCGGCCGGGCGCTGGGCGGCGCGCAGCGGCATGTGCTCGTAGTAGGCCTTGAGCGCGTGTTCGCGCCGGAGCAGGAACTCCTCCGGGGGGATGTCCTCCTCGTAGGAGGTGTCGTCGGCCCAGTTGTTCTCCAGTTCGTGGTCGTCGAAGACCACCGCCCACGGGAACGCGGCGTGGGCCGCCTGGAGGTCGCGGTCGGTCTTGTACTGGGCGTGCCGCAGCCGGTACTCGGCCAGGGAGCGGACCTCCACCTCGGGGAAGTGGCCGCGACCGATGCTGCCCTGGTCGGGGGTCTCGTAGATGTAGTCACCGAGGAAGGCGACCAGGTCCAGGTCCTCCTGCGCCAGGTGCGACTGGGCGGTGAAGTGGCCGTGGGTGTAGCTCTGGCAGCTGGCGAACGCGAAGTCGAACCGGCCGAGGCGCGTGCCCGGAACGGGAGCCGTGCGCGTGCGCCCGACCGGGCTGATCTCGTTGCCGACCCGGAAACGGTAGAAGTAGTCGGCCCTGGGTCGCAGGCGTTCCAGTTCCACGTGGACCGAGTGGGCCTGCTCGGGGCCGGTCTCGACACTTCCGGAGGCGGCGAGCGTCCCGAAGTTCTCGTCGTGGGAGACCTGCCACTCCACCTCGACCGCGCTGTTCGGCATCCCGCCCAGGCCGTCCTCGGCCAAAGGGTCGGGGGCGAGCCGGGTCCACAGCACGACCCCGTTGTGGAGGGGGTCACCGGAGGCGACGCCCAGGGTGAAGGGGTCGGAGATCGCCGGGTTCCGGGGAACCGACGTGGCCGCGAGAGCGGCGGGAGAGCCCAGAGACGTGCCGAGTGCCGCGGCGCCCAGCGTGACGGCACCGCCGACCAGCGCCTGACGCCGCGTCGCGGCGAGCACGGGAGCTGGCACGGGGGAGTGGTCGGGGGATGTGGGGGATGTGGGTGTACCTGGCATCTACGGTCTCCTGGGTTCGAGCGGCGGACCGCCCCGGAGTACCCGGGACGGGAGCAACCGTGGTCCATCCGGCCATGGAAAGAGGTACGACCCAACCCCTACGCGGTGAACATTACCTCCGTTTCGGCGACGGCAAGGTTACTGAGGGTCGCCACCAGGGTGTTTCGTCGACTCTGGGATGGTACGTTCGCCACCGTCCCGTTCCCACCCCCATAACCCCGGCGGCGAACCGCGTCCCGCGCCCTGAGGCACGTGTCGGGGCCGCCGGCCGCGACGGGTCACGCCCGGTGGGGTCGAACTCCCGCCACAACTGACAGCCCGTGAGTCACTCTCCGTGATGGGACGTCGTTCCACGCCGCGCCGCCTCCCCCGGCCCCGACTCAGGTCAGGCGGACGACGTGTTTGCCCCGCACACCACCGGCCTCCAGAGCGCGGTGAGCCTCCGCGATGTCGGCCAGATCGTGCACCGTGTCGACGACCGGTCGCACCTCGCCGCGTTCCACGAACCCGGCCAGGTCCCGGAACAGCGGCGTCCTCGGGTTGCCACTGAAGAACACGGTCCGGCGGGAGCGCAGCAGTGTCGCGCCCGCCAGCCGCAACGCCGAGGAGAACGACCCGACGGACACGGCCACCAGACGCCCCTTCGGGGTCAGGAGCCGCTGGTAGGCGGGCAGATCAGTAGCGACGATGTCGATGATCACGTCGAACCCCTCCCACCGGGCCAGCTCGGCGGGGCCGGTGGTGGCGTAGTCATGGGCCTCGTGTGCTCCCAGTCCACGGACGAAGTCGAGGTTGCGCGCCCCGGCCAGGCCGGTGACGTGCGCACCCATGGCCCTGGCCAGCTGGACGACCACGCTGCCCACCCCTCCGCTGGCGCCGCGCACGAGGACCCGCTCACCGGGCCGCACCCGTGCCCGGTCCCGCAGCGCGGTGATCCCGGTGGTGCCGCCCGCCAGCAGCGATACCGCCTCGACAGCGTCGAGCCCGGGCGGGCTGAGGAGACCCGCCCGGGGCGCACGACCACGTACTCGGAGGTGGCGCTGCCCCCGGCGCGGCTCTGGAACCCCCACACCCGGTCGCCCACGGCGGGACCCCTCACCCGCGATCCCGCCTCCACGACCTCCCCGGCGAAGTCGATACCGATCCCCTTGGGGAACCGCCTCCCGGTCACCAGGGCCAGCCGCCCGGCGCGCACCAGCAGTTCCCCGCCGTTCACGCTGCTGGCGTGCACCCGCACCAGGATCTCGTCGGGGCCCGCCACCGGGCGGGGCACCCGGCCCTCGTAGAGCACCTCGGGCCCTCCGTACCTGTCGTACCGGGCCGCGCGCATCTCCACCACGGTCTTCTCCGTCCGTTCCGCTCCAAGCGGACGGGGCCCGACACCCCGTCCTCTCCCCAGGCAACCATCGAAACGGAGGGGGAACTCCGGTTGAGGCTAAAGTGAGAGGCATGCCGAACGAATCCTCTCGGAAGCCGCGATCGGACGCGCTGCACAACCGGCGTCGCATCCTCGACTCCGCCCAGGCGGCGTTCCTGGAGAGCGGGATCGAGGTGTCGATGACCCGGATCGCCCGCCGTGCGGGGATCGGCATCGCCACCCTCTACCGACACTTCCCCGACAGGGAGAGCCTGGTCAACGAGGTGTTCCGGGGAAAACTCGACACCTGCCTGGCCCGTCTGTACGAGGCCGCCGCCGACCCCGACCCCTGGCGCGGGTTCCGCGCGTTCATCGAGGACCTGTGCGTCATGCAGGTCACCGACCGGGGTTTCAACGAGGTCTTCCGCGCGGCCTTCGTGGGCGGGGTGATCTTCGACGAGCAGCGGATCCAGGCCGAGAACACCTTCGCCGAGCTCGCCCGCCGCGCCAAGGCCGCCGGGAGGTTGCGTGCCGACTTCGTCCGTGACGACCTCACCCTGGTGATCATGGCCAACAGCGGCATCAGCGCCGACACCGAGGAGGACGCGGTGGCCGCGTCCCGGCGGCTCGCCGCCTACCTGATCCGGGCGTTCGAGGCCGCACCCGACCACCGGGCCCTGCCGCCGGTGCCGCGACTGGGACCGCACCCGGTGTTGCGGTGACGCCGGGCCACGCCGCCTTCGACGGGCGTCCTACACTGGGGGAATGAAGCAACGACATTAGCTCCCAGGCCGCGGCCGAGGCCGGTCCGAGACGAGACCCCGGGCACCACCGGGTGACCCCCACCCCCGGTGCCCGAGTCCGTTCGACCGAAAGACCTCCATGTCCACCCAGTCCACGCGCGTGCCCCACACGCGTCTGTCCAGGCTGACCCGGCCGCTCTACGCGTACGCCTTCCTGGAGGAGTTCGTCCTCCTCTATCCCCTGTACGCCCTGCTCTTCACCGAGACCGGTCTGTCCGTCCTCCAGATCAGCTCGCTCTTCGTCCTGTGGTCCGTGACCAGCGTGCTCCTGGCGATCCCCACTGGCGCGTGGGCGGACGTCGTGCCCCGCCACCACCTGCTCGCCCTCGCGCCACTCCTGACCGGTGCCGGATTCGCGTCCTGGCTGCTCCTGCCGTCCTACGGGTCCTTCGCGCTGGGCTTCGTGCTGTGGGGCGCGGCCGGTGCTCTGTCCTCCGGCGCGCTGGAGGCGCTGGTCCACACCGAGCTCAGTCACCGGGGCGCCGCCGACCGGTACGCGACGATCATGGGCGTCACCCGGGCCCTCGGCGTCGCGGCGGTGGGCACGGCGACCCTGCTGGCCGTGCCTGTCATGGCGCACGGCGGCTACGCGTTGATCGGGCTGGCCAGCCTGGCCGCCTGCGCCCTGTGCGCGCTGACCGGCCTGGCCCTGCCCGAGAGCCGTCCCCCACGTTCGGGCCGGGCCGAGGAGGCGTCGGCGGAGTCGGCAGAACCCGAACTCGGTTACCTGGAGACCATGGGGCTCGGTCTGGCGGAGGCACGCGGCAGCCGCCGCGTGCGCACCGCGATCCTCCTGGTCGTGATCGTCACCGCGTTCTGGGGGATGCTCGACGAGTACCTGCCCCTGCTGGTCTCCTCCGCCGGTGTCGCCACCGAGGACGTGCCCCTGGTCGTCCTCGTCGTCTGGATCTGCGTCACCGGCGGCGGCCTTCTCGCGGGCCCGGCCTCGCGCCTGTCACCGCGTATGTTCGGCGCGCTCCTGGCCCTGGCCGCCGTTGCCATCGCCACCGGCGCCCTGTTGGGGAACGCCCCCGGCTGGATCCTGCTCGGCTGCGGGTTCGGGGTGTGCCAGATGGCGAACGTCGTTGCCGACGCCCGCCTCCAGGACAGCATCACCGGTTCCAGCCGGGCCACGGTCACCTCCCTGGCCGAGGCCGGGAGGGACACGGTGACCGGCGCGTCCTACCTGCTGTACGCGGGGGCTTTCCTGGTCCTGGGACACCCGCTGACCTTCGCGCTGTTCGCCGTTCCGTACCTGTTCGCGGCGGTGGTGACCGCTCGGGGAGGACGGCCGCGGCCCGCCGACGCCACCGGCTGACCCTGGCGGGCGGTCCTCCCTGGCGGGCCGCCCGCTCGGCCCGGCGATCCGGGCGACCCCGACCCTCCGACCCGCGTCTCCACCGGTGTCGGAGCCCCGAGGCTCCGGCACGGGCGCGGCCGGGACGTCCCCCTCGTCGCACCGTGCCCGAGGACGGCGGGTCACGGTGCTCGGGCCGTGGGTGACGAGGGGCCACCTGCGGGCCCGACCGCTTTCCCCACGCCCCCTGTTCATCCCCTTGCGCCCGTGAATAGCATCGTTTGTTGTGACACACCAGACGACGGACACCGCGAACAGCGAAGGCCCGCGTCTCGCGTCCGTGCGCGGGATCAGCGTCAGTTACGACGACCGCGGCGCAGGATGCCCCGTCCTGTTCGTCCACGGTCACCCCTTCGACAAGACCATGTGGGAACCCCAGGTCAGAGCGCTTGCCGGGCGTGGCTACCGGACGATCGTCCCCGACCTGCGCGGCTACGGACGCAGCACCGTGGTGCCCGGGGTGACGTCGTTGGACACCCTGGCCCGCGACCTCGCGGCCCTCCTCGACCACCTGGGGCTCGACGTGGTCAACGTGGTCGGCCTGTCGATGGGCGGGCAGGTCGCCCTGGAGCTGTACCGGCTCTTCCCCGACCGCGTGGACGCCCTGGCTCTGGCCGCGACCAATCCGCTTCCCGAGACCGAGTCCGGCATGGCCCGGCGCCGCGCCATGGCGGCCCGCCTGCGCGAGGAGGGCATGCGCGGCTACGCCGACGAGATGCTGGTCGGCATGATGACCGCCGAGAACGTGCGGAACCAGCCCGCCGTCGCCGACCACGTGCGCGCCATGATGTACGCCGCCCCTCCCGAGGGCGCCGCCGCCGCGCAGCTGGGCCGGGCCACACGCCCCGACCACACCCTGCTGCTCCGGCACATCTCGGCGCCCACCCTGCTGGTGGTGGGCCAGCACGACGGTTTCACCCCGCCGGGGGCGCCGAGCTCATGCACGTCCGCATCGCGGACTCGGTCGTGGAGATCATCGAGGGCGCGGGCCACCTGCCCAACCTGGAGCGGCCGAAGCGCTTCAACGAGGTCCTGCGCCGCTTTCTGGAGCAGGCGCGGACGCGTCCCCGCGACCGTTGACCGCGCCGTCGAGCGGGCCCCGGATCACACGGAGGTCCGCTCGACGGGGAGCCACAGTTCGCCCGAGGCGAGGTCGCCCTCGTACTCCACGCTCAGCAGCTCGGGGCCGTGTCGGTAGCGGTAGGCGGGGTTGGACGGGAACCACTCGGCGGCGGCGTACACCCAGACGCGCTGGACGGCCTCGGGGAAGGCGAGCCCCTCGAAGAGGAGGACCACCCAGGTCCCCGCGGGCACGTCCAGGGCCCGCATCCCCTCAGGAGTCCCGGCAGCCGAGGTCACGGCGGCCACGTAGAAGTCGACGTCGCTGCCCTCGCGCCGGTCGGGGTCGTGGGTGACGGTGACCGAGACGCCGCCACGCGGTTCCTGGTCCGACAGGTCCGCCAACCGTTCGTACACGTCGTCCCCGAGACCCAGGACGAAATCGGTCATGGGCCGGTTGGCGCCCTCGTGGACGAGCGGAACCCGGGTTCCGGGGCCGACCAGGCGGAAGGCGCCCTTGTCGACGATGCGGTAGCGCATGGCGGTGTTCCCTTCGATGGTGAGGTGGAAGGCCAGCCGTGACTGGGAGTCGAGCGCCGCGCCCGTCCGGCGGGCCTCGCCCGGGCTGATTCCGTGCATCGCCCGGAACGCCCGCCCGAAGGCCTCGGCGGACCCGTAGCCGTAGCGGACCGCGATGTCGAGGAGCGTGTCCCGGCCCCCGATCACCTCCGCTCCGGCCAGGGTGAGGCGGCGCCGACGCACGTACTCCGACAGCGGCATCCCGGACAACGCCGAGAACATCCGCCGGAAGTGGTGCTCGGAGGTGAGCGCGGTCCGCGCCATGGCGGCCGCGCCCACGGGCTCGCCCAGGTCCCTCTCGACCCGCTCCAGTGCCTCGTTCAACCGGTCCAGCACGTGTGCCTCCCTCTTTCACCACCGACGTTAGGGACACGGGATCCGCCCCGACCCGACCGTTCCCGTTCACCTCCGGTCGGGCCGGAGCGGGGCGGGGGTGCCCGTCTGCTGGTGGGAGAACCGTCTGTCACCACCGCGTGCCACCCTCTACGGTGCCAGTCCGAGCCCCCACCCCCTTCGGAAGGTGCCATGTACCGGAACGACCAGCACACGCCCCCGGACGAACACGGCCGCCGCGCACCGCTGGGCGGACGGTTCCACCGGCTCCTGGGGGCGGTGGGGCTGGGCAATCTGGGCGACGGGATCGCTGTGGTGGCGCTGCCCTGGTACGCCACCACCCTCACCGACGACGCGTTCCTGGTCGCCCTGGTGGGCGCGGCCACCCGGCTGCCCTGGCTGTTCCTGGCCCTGGTCGCCGGGGTGGTGGGCGACCGGATGGACCGGCGCCGCCTGATGATGGGTGCCGGTGCGGCCAAGGCGGTGCTGCTGGTGCTCCTGACCGCGGTGGTGACCCTGGGCGTGGGCTCGATCCCCCTTCTGGTCCTCATCGCGCTGCTGGTGGGCGCGTGCGAGGTGTTCTTCGACAACACCACGCAGTCAGTGGTGCCCTCGGTGGTGGCGCGTCCCCAGCTGGAGCGGGCGAACGGACTCCTCCAGGTGGTGGAACGGGTGCTCAACAAGTTCCTGGGCGCGCCGATCGCCGGAGCGCTGCTGGCGGTCTCCACCGCCTGGGCCTTCGGCGCCCAGGCCGTTCTGGTTCTGCTCGCGGTGGTCTGCCTGGGCGGCCTGCGCGGCGATTTCCGCCCGGTGACGGAGGAGTCGCGGGAGCGCCCCTCCATGGGATCCATGCTGCGCGAGGGTCTGGTGTGGCTGTGGCGGCACCCGGTCCTGCGGCCGCTCGCGCTGGTCTCGGGGGCGTCCAACCTGGCGGCGGCATTGAACGGGGCCGTGCTGGTGCTCTTCGCCCAGGACGTGCTGGGCGTGGGCCCGCAGGGCTACGGGCTGCTGATGACCGTCACCGCCGCCGGAGCGGTCACGGGCGCACTCGTCGTGCCGTCCTTCTCGGGCCGGATCCACCCCTCCACGGCCATCGCCGTGGTCCTGGTGGTCCTCGGAGCCACGGCGCTGACGGTGGGCCTGTTCCGGGAGGTTCCGACCTTCGTGGTCTGCTACTTCCTCACCGGGTTCGTCATCACCTGGTGGAACATCACCCTGATCTCCCTCATCCAGAGGCTGACCCCCGACGCCCTGAGGTCCAGGGTCTTCAGCGCCCACCGCACCGTCTCCTGGGGGCTGCTGTCGGTGGGCATGGGCCTGGGCGGAGCCCTGGTCTCCGTGCTGGAGGGGCCCTGGGGCCGGGAGTGGGCACTGGCGGCCCCGTTCGTCACAGCGGGGCTCATCGGCCTGACGCTCTCCGTGGTCTCCGTCCTGGTACTCACCCCGGGCAGGCTCGACCGCGCCCTGGCCGACGCCGAACCCCGGGGCGAGGCCGGGTCCGGCTTCCGGAAAGACTGACCCCCGGATCGGGAGGATCGGGAAAAACCTG
Source organism: Nocardiopsis eucommiae (assembly GCA_018388625.1). Taxonomy (GTDB): domain Bacteria; phylum Actinomycetota; class Actinomycetes; order Streptosporangiales; family Streptosporangiaceae; genus Nocardiopsis; species Nocardiopsis eucommiae. The sequence goes on from CP074402.1 coordinate 3,036,020, forward strand.
GAAATCTTCGGGCAACATCCGTGTCTGGATCGACGCGGCGCCCTTCCAACCCGCACCATGGCCCCACATGATGGCCCGCAGGCCGACCCCGAGAAGGAGGTGGGCGGGGCGGGGTACACACGCCCCGCAGACTCTATGGACCTTGGTTTTCTGCGACCTCTGTACGAAAGCGACGGCCCGGTGGCCTCGGTGCACCTGGACACCAGCCGTGACACCACGGACGCCGACAAGAAGATCGAACTGCGCTGGCGGCACCTGCGCGAGGAACTGGAGGCGCTCGGCACCGACGCGACCACCCTCGACGTCCTGGAGGAGGCCGTGGGGAGGGCAACTCCCGTGCCTACGGCGACCACGGACAGGCGCTCTACGCCTCCGAGGGCAGGCTCCTGGGGGCCCACACCCTCGCCGTGCCGCCCTCGCAGGACCGGGCGTCGTTCCTTCCCGTCCCCGACGCCCTCCCTCTGGCGATCGACCGCGGACGCCGCCTCCCCTACGTCCTCGTGGCCCTGGACCGGGTCAACGCCAAGGTGTTCGCCTACCCCAGCCACCCCACGCGCGGCCCGGTCATGGAGCTCGCCAACGAGGGTGAGAACATGCAGAACATCGACGGGGCCAGCCGTATCTTCCCCGGTCAACGCGGTGACGCCGGGGGCGCCGCGCCGACACCGGCACCGCGCAGGACCGCTGGCGGGGCAACGCGGCCCAGGTGGCGGACCTCGTCCGCGAGGCGGTGCGCAAGGTGGACGCGGCCGTGATCATCGCCGGTGGCGACGACGAGGCCATCGCCTACCTGCGCGACAACCTCGGCCCCCGGCAGCTCAGCATCCCGATCAAGGTGGTCGCCGGCGGGCGCGGCGGCACCGACGCCGAGGAACGCCTGCACGAGAACGCGGAGGAGTGCCTGCGCGAGCTCATCCACGAGGAGCGCGACCGGGTCCTCTCCGACTACGAGCGCAAGCTCGCCCACGACCAGGCGGTCAGGGGGACCACCTCCATCCTGCCGATGCTGTCGGAGGCCCGGGTGGAGACGCTGCTGCTGGGCGCCGACCGGGAGAACGAGCCCCATCTGTGGGGCTCGTACCACTCACCGGTCCTGGTGGACACCTCTCCGCGCGGTCTGGACGACCCGAACGCCGGGTTCCAGGCCCCGGCCAGCGCGCTCATGCTGCGCGCGGCGGTGATGTCGGACGCCGGATTCACCGAACTGCCCGTGCCCGAGCAGAGTGTGGACACCGGCACCACCCGCGAGACCCCGGACTCGGACGCCGGAGCCACGCTGCGCTTTCCCAAGCAGTAGCGTCCGGTCGGTGCCCCGCTCCCGCGCGCGGGAGCGGGGCACCCCGTCTCCGGTCAGGAGTCCGCGAACACCCCCAGTTCGTTCCCGCTGGGGTCGGCGAAGTGGAAGCGTCGACCACCGGGGAAGTCGTAGGGACCCTGGAGGACGCGGCCGCCCGCGCGTTCCACCGCCTCCACCGTGCGGTCCAGGTCCTCGGAGTAGAGCAGGACGAGGGGTCCGCCGCCGCGCACCTCACCGCCCGGGTTGAGCCCGCCCACCTCGGAGGTGCCGTCGGGCGAACGGATGCCCGCGTAGGCGCCCCCGTAGTCGTTGAACCGCCACCCGAAGGCCTCGGTGTAGAACCGCTTGGTCTCCTCCAGGTCGGTGACCGGGAGTTCGACGTAGTCGATGGCGTGGTGCCGCTGATCGCTCATACCCGGCATTGTCCTCGACGGGTCCGACAGAACGGCGCAGCGCGTGACGGGTGTCGGAACGCTCCGTCACCCCCGGGACCCGCTCCGACGGCGCCACCCGTGGAGGGCCTCACCGCCGCGCGGCCGAGCGCGGCCCGCTCCCGGCCGAGGCGGAACCGCACCGAGGGGTAGCATCACGGAACGACCCGACCACCTCGTCGCCCGGGGCGGGCGTCACCGGACCGGCGGCATCGACCTCCGGGCCGTCCGGGGCGTGCCCGGCGCACCGAGCCGCTGGCGAGCGTGACACCCACCCCACGAGGCCGCCCACGGCCACGGCCAGGTGAACGTACGGGAAGCCGACCAGCGGGTGCGGCGCGTCGCGGCGCCTTCGTCGGAAGGGGGCGTCCACCTGGGGGCGCCTGAGGAGAGGACGTGGGAGTGGGGCTGCGACGGGTGTCCGCGCGCGCGGGCAGACACGGACGCGAGTTCGTGGGGCTGGTGGCGGGTGTCCGGGTGAGCGTGCTGACCCTGGTGTGGATACTGGCCTCGCTGGGTGTCCTGCTGGCCGTGCCGGTGCGCCCGTCCGCCGGGAGGCGGATCGAGGTGTGGGCGTCCCGGCTGTGCGAGCGGGACCTGGCCCGGCTCTCCCGCTGGATGGGCACCACCGTCACGCTGCGGGCGAGCGGGCCCGCCCGCGCGCTCCATCTGCTGTTGCGCCTGCCCGTGCACCTGGCCTCCCTGTACCTGCTGGTCTCCGTCGCCGCGCTGGTCCCGATCCTGGTCGTCGGGGTGGTGATCCAGGCCGTCACGGGCACCGCGACCCACGTGAGAGCGGACTGGCCCGGCGTGGGAGTGGACGTCTCCAGCATCTCCCTCGGACTGATAGCCGCCCTCATGGTCCTGGTCCTGACATGGTGGATCGTCCCCGTCCTGGCCGAGGTCGACCGTTGGCTGGCCCGTACCCTGCTCGGCCCTACGGAGGAGGACCGCATGCGGCGACGCATCGAGGAGCTCACCCGGACCCGGTCCGGGATCGTGCGGGCGGTGGACCAGGAGAGACGCCGGATCGAACGCGACCTGCACGACGGCGTCCAACAGCGGGTGGTCGCCCTGGCCATGCTGCTGGGCCGAGCCCGGCGCCGCGGCGATCCCGCGCACGCCGCCGACCTGGTGCGGCGGGCCCACGCCGAGTCGGCGGTCCTGCTGGACGAGTTGCGCGAGGTCGCCTGGCGGATCTACCCGACCGCCCTGGACACCCTGGGGTTGGAGGCGGCCCTGAACGAGGCGGCCGAGCGCGGCCCGCTCCCGGTGACGGTTCGATGCGACCTCCCCGCTCCGCTCCCACCGGAACTGTCCACCGCCGTGTACTTCGTGGCCCGCGAGGCCATGACCAACGCCGCCAAGCACGCGCGGGCCGACGGGGTGGTCGTCGACCTCGGTGTACACGACTCCCGAGTGTGCCTGACCGTCTCCGACGACGGCCGGGGCGGCGCCGACCCCGACGGTGAGGGTCTGACCGGGCTGGCCCGCCGGGTCCGGGCGCTGGACGGCACACTGGAGGTGCACAGCCCGCAGGGCGGACCCACCGCCGTGCGCGTCGTGCTTCCGCTCGACCGATGATCGTTTCCCCGCCCTACCCCTGGATACGGAGCCCCTCATGCGCCTGGTGATCGCCGACGACTCGGTCCTGCTCCGGGAGGGTCTGGTCCGTCTGTTGGAGGAGGAGGGGCACGAGGTCCTGGCGGCGGTCGAGGACGGCGAGGGCCTGTGGGAGGCCGTCTCCGAACACCGTCCGGACGCGGCGGTGGTGGACGTGCGCATGCCGCCGACCCACACCGACGAGGGGCTACGGGCGGCGCTGCGCATCCGGGCGGAGCACCCCGGGGTGGCGGTCCTGGTGCTCTCGCAGTACGTGGAGCAGCGCTACGCCGCCGAGCTGCTCACCGGAGCCCCCGAACGCGTCGGATACCTGCTCAAGGACCGGGTGGCGCAGGTGGGCGAGTTCCTGGACGCCCTGGACCGGGTCGCCGCCGGGGGAGCCGCCTTCGACCCGGAGGTGGTACGCCAGCTGCTCGCCCGCACCACGCGGACCGACCCGCTCGCCCGACTGACCCCGAGGGAACACGAGGTCCTGGAGAACATGGCGCAGGGACTGAGCAACACCGCCATCGCGCGGCGGCTGTTCGTCTCCCTGAGCGCTGTGGAAAAGCACATCAACTCCCTCTTCGACAAGCTGGAGCTGGCGCACACCCCCGAGTACAGCCGCCGGGTCCTGGCGGTCCTGCGGTTCCTCGGTACCTGAGGCGCGGGGCGGCACCCTCTTGAAGGCTCACCGACCCCGCCCTAGGGTCGGTGGTCACACCCTCACCCACCGTGAGGTCCCCCCGACACGGAGGTCTGCCCCGTGCCCACCCCCGGCACCCGACGCCCGTCCCTCTGCCTGGCCGCCGCCGGAGCGGTCGCCCTGACGGCCTGGGCGGTCCCCGCGCACGCCGCCCCCGCCCCCGCCGACGTCCGGGTCTCCGACGGTCCCGCCCTGGAGGAGGCCCTCGCCGACGCCCAGCCGGGCCAGACCATCACCCTGGACGGCGGCGAGTACGTCGGCTCCTTCGTCGCCACCACCTCCGGGACCAGCGGTGCCCCCATCACCCTCACCGGTCCCTCCGACGCCGTCCTGGTCAACGACGAGCCCACGTCCGGCAGCGGCTGCCCCACCCCCGACACCCACAGCACCGGCTACGGCCTGTGGTTGTACGAGGCCGACCACTGGAACGTCCGGGGCCTCACCGTCACCGACTCCAAGAAGGGGATCGTGATCGACCGCTCCGACCACGTCCACCTGAGCGACCTGGAGGTGCGGGGCATCGACGACGAGGGCGTGCACTTCCGCGACTCCAGCTCGGACGGGTCCGTCCGCGACTCCCGGATCTCCGACACCGGCCGGGTCCAGCCGGGCTTCGGCGAGGGCGTCTACCTGGGCTCGGCCCACAGCAACTGGGGCTGTTACGGGGGCGGGGACGGCGTGGACCGCAGCGACCGCACCGAGGTCACCGGCAACCACTTCGGACCCGACGTCCGAGGGGAGCACCTCGACGTCAAGGAGGGCACCCGCGACGGCCTGGTCTCGGGCAACACCTTCGACGGCCGGGGCATCTCCGGCCAGAACTTCGCGGACAGCTGGGTGGACGTCAAGGGCAACGGCTACCTGTTCGAGCACAACACCGGGACCTTCGAGCGGCCCGGGGTGTTCGCGCACGGCTACACCAGCACGCAGCAGGTCGACGGCGCGGGCTGCGGCAACGTCTTCCGGGACAACGACTCCGACCTGGGCGGGGTCGGCGGCTTCGCGATCGCCCTGTGGAGCCAGTCCGACTGCGCCGACGAGCCCAACGTGGTGCACGCCTCCAACACCGTCACGAACGCGACCCGGGGGCTGACCAACATCGACGTCACCCCGTGAACCACACGAGGCGCCCCCGTCCGAGTGGGACGGGGGCGCCTCGTGGTCTCGCTGACCGCCGCGGGGTCAGCCCTGCTCGGCGACCAGCTTCTCGGCACCGACCAGGCGCACGCACACGGCCAGACCCTCGATGGCCTCCTCCAGCGCGTCCAGCTCCGGGAAGGAGGGCGCGATGCGGATGGTGCGGTCCCGGGGGTCGTCACCGTAGGGGTGCGTGGCCCCGGCGGGGGTCAGCGCGATCCCGGCCTCGGCGGCCCGGCGCACGACCTCGCGCGCGCAACCGTCCAGGACGTCCAGACGCACGAAGTAACCGCCCTTGGGGGTGGACCAGGTCGCCAGACCGGTACCGCCGAGCGCCTTGGTGAGGACGCGCTCCACCGTCTCGAACTTGGGCTCCAGCAGCTCACGGTGGCGGCGCATGTGCGCGCGCACGCCCTCGGCGTCGCCCAGGAACATGGCGTGGCGCAGCTGGTTGATCTTGTCCGGGCCGATGGTCCGCTTGCCCGCGAGCCCCTGGAACCAGCTCACGTTGGCGGGGGAGGAACCCAGGAACGCGACCCCGGCACCGGCGAAGGTCACCTTGGAGGTGGATCCGAAGACCAGGACGCGGTCGGGGTTGCCGCTCTCGGCACAGGCCGCGAGGACGTCGGCGATCTCCACCTCCTCGTCGGTCAGGTGGTGCACCGCGTAGGCGTTGTCCCAGAAGATCCGGAAGTCCGGGGCGGCGGTGGGCATGGCCGCCAGGCGCCGCACGACCTCGTCGGAGTAGGAGACACCGTCGGGGTTGCTGTACTTGGGCACACACCAGATGCCCTTGATGTCGGCGTCGGCGCTCACCAGACGCTCGACCACGTCCATGTCGGGGCCCTCGTCGGTCATCGGGACGGGGATCATCTCGATGCCGAAGCGCTCACACAGGGCGAAGTGCCGGTCGTAGCCGGGGACCGGGCACAGGAACGCGATCCGCTCGGCGTCGGCCCAGCGGCCGGTCCCTCCGGGCACCGTGCCCAGGAACGCGTTGGCCAGGCTGTCGTGCATGAGCTCCAGGCTGGCGTTGCCCGCCGCGATCAGCTGCTCGACCGGGACCTGGAGGAGGCCCGCGAAGATCTCCCGCAGTTCGAGGAGGCCCTGGGGCGCGCCCGCGTAGTTGCGGCAGTCGGTGCCGTCGGCGGCGGTGTAGCGGCCGCGGGGCAGTTCGAGCAGGTCCGCGGACAGGTCCAGCTGGCGGGAGGACGGCTTGCCCCGGGTCAGGTTCAGGGAGAGTCCACGCTCGACCAGGGCGGCGTGGTCGCGCCGGGCCGACTCCAGGAGCTCGGAGGGTGTGGGGCTGCTTGCGGTGGTCACGGGATGTTCCTTCCGATGGGACGCCCCCGGTACGCCGCACGTCGTGGAACGGGGTGCACGGGGATTCGCACTGGGATTGTCCCAGATCGCGGGCGCGCCGTCCCGGTCAGGTCGTCTTCCCCGTGTCCGACCGGCGCTCCGGTCCGTCTCCCTCAGCCGGAGACGGCCGGGTTCACGGGGCGGTGACCCCGAGACGGCCCATGAGTTCGGGCTCGGTGATGATGTCGATGCTCTGGCCCCTGGCGATGTAGGCCTCGGCCTGCCTGTGCTTGGAGGTCTTGCCTCCGTGGTCGCTGTCGGCCACCACCAGGACGTCGGTCTTCCTCGTCACGTTCTTGGCGGGCTGGCCCCCGGCCTCCGCGATGCGCTTCCACACCTCGGGCTTGTCCATGGAGCGCAGGTCTCCGGAGACGCACACCGTGCGGCCGTGGAGGGGACCGTCCGGGTCGGCGTCGGGGGAGGGCTCGGGGAGCGGGGACTGCGCGGCCCGCTGCCACCGACCGAACCGGTCCTCGCGGGCGGGCGCGTCCACCACGGCGGGGGCGGCCACCGGGACCGGTGCCGCCGCGAACGCTTCCAGGCGCCCCAGGCGCAGCCCGCTGACCAGGCTCAGCTCGGAGAGCGTGCCGGTGCCGTGGCGCCGCATGGCCGCGATCATGATGTGCGCGGCCGCCTCGGCGTCGGCGTCGGCCCGGTGGTGCCGGGTGATGGTGTGCCCCACGTGCGCGGACACCGTGGGCAGGCGGTGGTCGGGCAGGTCCCAGGTGCGCCGGGACAGGGCGAGGGTGCACGCGTAGTCGAAGCCGGGCAGCGCCAGCCCGGTGTGGGCGCAGGCCTGGCGCAGCGCCCCCATGTCGAAGGGGGCGTTGTGCGCCACCAGCGCGCCGCCCTGGGCGAACTCGACCACCTGGTCGCGCACCTTCTCCCAGGTGGGGGCGTGGGCGACGTCGGCGGCGGTGATGCCGTGCACGGCGGTGTTGTGCCGGGAGAAGAACGACACCGGTTCCGGCGGGCGGATGAGGCTGGTGAACCGGTCGACCACCCGCCCCTCGCTCACGCGGACCAGACCCACGGCGCACACGCTGCCGCGGTCCTGGTTGGCGGTCTCGAAGTCGATCGCGGTCCAGGTGTGGGACACCGCCGCCACCTCCCTTGCACTCGCGACGGAACGGATCGAGCGTACCGGGGCCGGTGCACCACCGGTGTCAGAACGGGTCGAAGGAGGAGACCGCCTGCTCGCGCAGGGGCGCGTCCCCGTCCCAGAAGGACTCACTGGAGGACCAGGCCAGGGTGTAGAACTCGCCCTCTCCGGCGTTGATGTTGCGGGCCAGCAGGCGCCAGGCACCCTGGCCCCGGTCCCAGCTGAACTCCCAGTCGGCGGCCGAGACGAAGGAGGTCTCGGAGGTGACGTCCTCCACCCTGATCCGCTGGTATCCGGGGAGCCGGTCCTCCGCGACGGAGTCGGTCTCCTGCTCCAGCACGTGCGCGTACTCGTCGTCGACCGAGTGGGGGTGCGGTCGATCTGGAGATAGGCGTCGGAGGTGGGGGAGTCGTAGTACACGCTGGCGCCGTTCGCGCGACGCACCCAGCCGTCGGGGACCAGCAGGGCGAACCCGTCGGGATCCTCGGTCCAGGTCATGCCCTCGGCGGAGGGGTGCGATCCCGGATCCGCCACCGTGGCGCTGGCCCCGGGATCCTCGAGGTCGGCGACCGCCCGGCCGCTCCCGGCCCAGCGGTCGGCGACGGCCAGGGAGGCGGCGGCGAGCAGCGCGGCCAGACCCAGTGTGAGCACCACCACGGGCCATGAGAGGCGCCGTGCGCGCCGCGGCGCCGGTTGGGTGGCGGTGGGGTCGGCCGTCGGTCCGTTCGGGCCGAGGGCGGCGGTCACACCCTGCGGGCCGGACCCCTCGGTCACGCCCGGGGCGGACGGCGGGAGGTGGGCCACGGTCAGTGCCGAGGTTCCGCTCTCACCACGGGCGGCGGCGCTCAGCAGCGCCCGACAACCGGGGCCGTCCAGACGGTGTGCGGGGTCCTTGACCAGCAGCCCCCGGATCGCCTCGCCCAGCGGCCCGGGAGGGAACCCGGTCGGATCCGAGCTGAGTACGGCGTGCAGGGTCGCCGGTACGCCCTCGCGCAGGAACGGGGACACCCCCGTCACCGCGTGGTAGAGGGTGGCTCCCAGGGACCACAGGTCACTGGCGGGGGTCGCTGGCTGGGAGTCGAGGCGTTCGGGCGCGACGTAGGCGGCGGAGCCCATGACCGTGGAGGTCTGGGTGATGGCGGCGGTGTCCACGATGGTGGCGATCCCGAAGTCGGTGAGCACCACCCGGCCGGAGTCGGTGACCACGACGTTCTCGGGTTTGACGTCGCGGTGGGTGATGCCCTGGCCGTGGGCGGTCTCCAAGGCGTCGAGCAGCCCCAGGGCCCAGGCGGCGGCCCGTTCCGGGGGAACCGGGCCGTGCTCGCGCGTCAGGCGCAGCAGGGAGTCGCCGTCCAGGAGCTCCATGACGATCCACGGTCGGCCGTCGTCCTCGACGATGTCGTACACGGTCACGATGTTGGGGTGCTGGCCCATGGCGGTGGCCTGGGCCTCGCGGCGCGCGCGGGCGGTCACCCGGGCGCGTTCCTCCTCGTCCAGGCCCGGTCCCAGGAGGATCTCCTTCACCGCCACGGCCCGGTTGAGCCCGGTGTCGTGTGCTCGCCACACCCGGCCCATCCCGCCCCGCCCCACCTCGGAGTGCAGTTCGTAGCGCTCGTGCAGTGTGCGGTGGGGAAGGACCACCTGGGACTCCTGTGGGGACGGGGCCGAGGGTACGGGTGACGCGGCGGCCGCGGGGGCGGGGCGGGAGTTCACACGTCAGGGCGCCCATTGTAGGAAGGATCGGACTCCGGGGCGCACTTCGGTCGGCTGCTCAGGCCTCTCGCTCGGCCAGGAAGTCCCTGACCAGGCGGTTCACCGTCCGGGGCGATTGGCGGTTGACCCAGTGTCCCTGGCCCGCGAGGAGTTCCCACCGGGCTCCGGGCACCGATCGGGCCGCGGCGACCGTGGTGGCGGGTTTGACCCCCGCGTCCTTGTCACCCTGGATGAACAGCGCCGGGCAGCGGATCTCGCCGAGGCGCGGACGCAGGTCCACGTTCATCCGCCAGGGGCCGATGGAGGCGTTCTGCCAGTCGGAGGAGCCCGCGCCGTGGGCGTCCATCTCGGCCAGGACCTCGTCGACGACCTCGTCCTGGTCGGGGGCGGGGCCGGCGAACAGCGCCGTGCGGACGAAGGCCTCGGTCCTCTTCCTGTTGCCGACCATCATCCCGGGCAGGGTCGAGTTGAGCAGGCGGCTCCGGGAGACGAGCCACAGGAGCTGGTGGTAGACGGGAGGGAAGGACAGGGTGCCGCCGGGGGCGATGGCCACCAGGCGTTCCACGCGGTCGGGGTGGTCGAGGGCGGTGGCCAGGGTCATCGCCCCGCCCTGGGACAGGCCCACGACGGCGGCGCGGTCCACGCCGCAGTGGTCCAGGGTCGCGATGACGCAGCGTTGGAGGGCGGCGTGGTCGGCCAGGCCGTTCCAGGGGTGCTGAGCCCCTGCTTGGGCCAGTCCGGGGCGATGACGCGGTGGTCCCGGGCTAGGTCGGGGATGAGGTGGCGCCAGCTCATGGTGGCGCTGTCCACTCCCGCTCCGCTGAGCAGCAGGACCGGAGGGGCGTGTGCGGGGCCCTCGACGATGACGCTGAGACGCCCTTCGGGCAGGCAGACGTGCTCGCGGTGGAAGTCGGTGGTGCTCATGTGCGGTCCTCTTGTCTGTCCCGCCAGCGCCGGAGCATGGCGGGGAGTTCGGTCTCCAGGAACCCGTAGAGCTCGTGGACGTTGGCCAGGCGCTCGCGGCGTTCGGGCGGGGCGTCCTCCAGCGTCCTCAGTCCGCGTTCGGTGACCTTGCGGAAGCTGGTGGCCAGGGCGTAGCGGCGCTCCAGCATGCGACTCCAACCGTCGGCGGCGATCCGGAAGTACTCCTGGCGCTCGCCTCGCTTGCGCACCCCTCGACGAGGCCGCTGGGAGTGAGCATGCGGGTGGCGCTGCTGATGGAACTGCGGCTGACCTGGAGCACCTCGGCCAGGCGCGCGGCGCTCTGTTCGGGCGGGTCGCTGATCAGCAGCCAGCCGATGACCCGGCCGGAGATCAGGGGCAGGCCCTCGTCCTCGAAGAACGCGGCGACGTCGTCGACGAAGGCCAGTTCGTCCTCGGTGGGTTCGCTCATGCCGCCAGATTACAGTCATTGCAGTCATGACTGCAACAACTGTAAAAGAGTTGTGGGCCGACCCGAAAGGGTGCACCGGACCGACTCCCGGATGCGTGGTTTGGCTCGCTTGTGGTAAATGTTAGGCGTGCCGAACTTTAGAGATGGGTTCTCTTCAAACGCCTGGTCGACCACGATCCCCGGGGTCGCCCTCACCCTGGCCCTCAGCGCCTGCTCCACCACCGCCGGTACCGACCGCGACGATGACCGACCCCTCGTCCTCACCACCTTCACCGTCATCGCGGACATGGCCGAGAACGTCGCCGCCGACCGCGTCGAGGTCGCCTCCCTCACCCGGCCCGGCGCGGAGATCCACGGCTACGAGCCCACCCCCGACGACCTCGTACGCGGCCAGGACGCGGACCTCATCCTGGAGAACGGCCTGGGTCTGGAGGCCTGGTTCCAGCAGTTCACCGACCGCGTGGACGCTCCCACCGCCGTGCTCAGCGAAGGCATCGAGACCATCCCCGTCTCCTCCGGCGGCTACGAGGGAGAACCCAACCCGCACGCCTGGATGTCCCCCGACAACGCCCTGGTCTACGTCGACAACATCCGCGACGCCCTCACCGCACTCGACCCCGAGGGCGAGGCGACCTACACCGAGGCCGCCGAGGCCTACAAGGAGGAGATCTCCGAGGTCGGCTCCTACCTGGAGACGGAGCTCTCCGGGGTCCCCGAGTCCTCCCGCGCCCTGGTCACCTGCGAGGGCGCCTTCTCCTACCTGGCCCGCGACGCCGGACTGACCGAGCGGTACCTGTGGCCCGTCAACGCCGAACGTGAGGGCACCCCCAGCAGATCGCCGCCGTCTCCGAGTTCGTCCGCGACAATGACGTGCCCACCGTGTTCTGCGAGAGCACCGTCAACGACAGCGCCCAGCGGTCCGTGATCCGCGAGACCGGAGCCGCCATGGGTGGGACCCTCTACGTCGACTCGCTCTCCGAGGCCGACGGCCCCGTGCCCACCTACCTCGACCTGCTCCGCCACGACGCGGAGGCCATCGTCGCCGGACTGACCGACCGGGGGAGACGCCGTGACCGCGGCCATCGAGGTCACCGGAGCCACCGTGCGCTACGGCGAGGTCCTCGCCCTGGACGACGTCGACCTGTCCGTGGAACCCGGCCGGGTGTGCGGGCTGCTGGGCATGAACGGCTCGGGCAAGTCCACCCTGTTCAAGACCGTGCTCGGCCTGGTCCCCGTCGACCGGGGCCGGGTGCGCCTCCTGGGCATGGGCAGCGGCGCCGCCCGCCGCAAGGGCCTCGTCGGCTACGTGCCCCAGTCCGAACAGGTGGACTGGGCCTTCCCCGTGCGGGTGCGCGACGTGGTCATGATGGGCCGTTACGGGCACATGGGACGCAGGCGCCGCCCCCGGCCCGCCGACCGCGAGGCCGTGGACCACGCACTGGCCCGCACGGACCTCACCGACCTGGCCGACCGTCAGATCGGGGCGCTCTCCGGAGGTCAGCGCAAACGCGCGTTCGTCGCGCGCGCCATCGCCCAGGAGGCTGACGTGCTGCTGCTCGACGAGCCCTTCGCGGGCGTGGACAGGCGTTCGGAGGCCACCATCACCGACCTGCTGCTGCAACTGCGCCAGACGGGGCACACACTGCTGGTGTCCACCCACGACCTGGCCCAGGTACCGGTGCTGTGCGACGAGGCCGTCCTGCTGCAACAGCGCGTGATCGCGCACGGTCCGCCCGAGGAGGTCCTGCGCCCGGACGTGCTCCTGGAGGCGTTCGGCATCCACCCCAGTGAGGAGCGACGCTCGTGGACGTCCTGATGGCGGTCGTGGAATGGTTCGCGGTGCCCATGCGGTTCGAGTTCGTGCAGCGCGCACTGCTGGTGAGCGTCGTCGCGGGCGTGGTCTGCGCGGTGCTCTCCTGCTGGATGACCCTGGTGGGCTGGTCGCTGATGGGCGACGCGGTCTCGCACGCGGTCCTCCCCGGCGTGGTGCTCTCCTACATGTTCGGGATGCCCTTCGCCCTGGGCGCCCTGGTGTTCGGCGGGGGCTCGGTCGCGCTGATCGGGGTGGTCAACCGGACCTCCCGGGTCAAGGAGGACGCGGTGATCGGCGTGGTCTTCACCGCGATGTTCGCCCTGGGGCTGGTGATGATCTCGCGGGTGCCGAGCCAGACCGACCTCAGCCACATCCTGTTCGGCAACGTGCTCGGGGTCTCCGACGCGGACATCCTCCAGGTCCTGATCCTGGCCGCCGTGGTGCTGGCCGTGGTCTGGTACAAGCACCGCGACCTGACCATGTACGCCTTCGACCCGGTCCACGCGCACGCCATCGGCGTCAACCCGCGCCTGTTGGAGACCCTGCTGCTGGGCCTGCTGTCGGTGACGGTCGTGGTGGCGCTCCAGGCGGTGGGGATCATCCTGGTCGTGGCCATGGTGATCATCCCCGGCGCGACCGCCTACCTGCTCACCGACCGCTTCGAGCGGATGCTGCTGATCTCGGCGGCGATCGCCGTCGTCGCCGCCGTGGCGGGGGTGTTCACCAGCTTCCACCTGAACGTGTCCACCGGTGGGTGCATCGTGCTGTCCCAGGCGGTCGCGTTCACTCTGGCCTACCTGTTTTCCCCCAGGCAGGGGCTGCTCTGGAGGGGGCGTGCCGTCCGTGCCCTGCGGGCCCGCGGTCGCGGCACCCGCGTCCTCGACTGAGCATGTGAACAATCCGTTCACAACATTTGGTTGACAACTAAGAGCTGACAACGCACAGTGGAGGCATGGAGAACACACAGGACGCCTTCACTCAGCCCGACCCGGAACAAGCCCGGCGCGCACGCGTCCACGAGGCCCTCTTCCGGATCACCGAGCGGCACGCCACGGGCGAGGACCGCGACCGCTGGACCCGGACACGCATGCCGATGTCCCCCCACGAGGCCATTCGTCGCGTCAGCGACCTGGCCGCGGGCAGCGCCCTCCCGGACGAGGGCGCCCCCGCCGTGGACCAGGACGACCTCACCGCCGCCCTGACCCTGGTCCCCTGGGCCCGGGCCGAGTTCGACCAGCTGGAGTCGGGGCTGCTCACCATGGCCAAGGGGCGGGGGATGACCTGGCAGGGGATCGCCTTCGGCCTCGGGCTGGGCACCGCGCAGGCCGCCCGGCAGCGCCAGGAGCGCCTGACCCGGCGCGCCGAGGAGGGATAGGCCGGCGGCGAGGCCTCGCCGGTCGCCCCGCGACCGGCGCGCGGCCGGTCGCGGGGCACGGGGTCACAGCAGCATGGCGAGCTGGCGGGCCTGGGCCACCAGGGTGCCCTGGCTGTCCCAGATCTCCATGTCCTCCTCGTGGAGGCCGTTGGAGACGTGCCGGGTGGAGACCCGGCAGGCCAGCCAGCCGGGGGCGGGCCTGGCGCGCACGTGGGTGGTCAGTTCCACGGTGATCGTGCTGAACTCACCGATCTCCAGGACGGCGGGGACCGCGAAGTCCACCATCGCGGGCAGGGAGTGCACGTCGGCGTCGCGGCCGTCGGCGAACCGCATCCAGAAGTCGGTGCGGGGCCGGCCGTCCTTCCTCCCGTCCAGCCACCCCGGGCGCTCGGGGTAGCGGTAGTCGACGCGCTGGGCGATCGTCACGCCCTCGGGCGTGCCCGCGAACTCCGGGGGCAGGTGGCAGTCCTCCGGGGCGGGCAGTTCCGGCGGGCCCTCCAGGTGCAGCACCCGCCCCTCGGCAGTGAGGTCGCCGTAGGTGGCGGTGGCACGCAGGATCTCCTTGCCGCCCTGTTCCGCGACGACCGTGCCGGTGGCCGTGCGGCGCCCCTCGCGTACGGTCTCGGTGCGCAGCAACGCCGGGCCGGGGGCGGCGGGACGCAGGAAGAAGGCGGAGACCACGAGGGGGTCGGGCTGGGTGAGGGTCTGGCCCAGGGCGTTGAGGGCCGTCCCCAGGACGTAGCCGCCGTTGGGGTGCGAGGTGAACGTGGTCCAGCCGTCGGTGAGGGTGGCTGTGAACTCGCCGTCGGCACGCTTGTCGACCCGGGTGTCCTGGTCGAACTCGTGCCCTTCGGCGGGGTGGTCAAGGCTCATGCGTCAATGTTACCGATGGGTAGAACTCGTGGCCACACCTGAACCGAACGGGATTCGGTCCGAGTGGGCGGGGCTCGGACAACGATCGACCAGGTTACGGACCCGCTTCGACAATCGGACACCGGCACCCCGGCTTCCGGCCACCCCCGGGGCCGTTCGGGATGGGTCCCCGCACCCCGGAACTGGCAGAATGGGCCGCCCCTCCTCCGCCCCCTCACCCCTCCTGGCTGCCACCTTGCACGAGCTCCGCCATGCCTACGACACCCATCTGCGTGGCCATCTCCCTCCCCGCCCCAGGCCGGGGCGGTACACCTGAGGGACCGACACGTGGACGGCGGACGCCTCGTCCGCACCCACTACGGCACCCACGGGGTCGTCGACCACGGCCCCCTGCCGAGCGGAACGGACCTGCCCGCCCTGGTCGCCCGCCAACGCGACCGGTTCGAGGCACACCGCGAACCCGCCCACTGGCCGGTGCACGCCCACGACCCGCCCGCCCTGACCCGCGCCCTGCACGCGGCCGGGTTCGTCCCGGGCCCCGAGAGATCCGTGCTGGTCGCCGCGCTCACCGACCTCCCCACGGCGCCGCCCCCGCCGGAGGAACGCCTCCGGGAGAACGACCGGGTGTCCGCCGACGCCGTCCGGCTCCTGGCCGCCGCCTCCGGACCGCACCGGCGCTCCCTGACCGAACACGAGGCGGACGGCAGAGCCTTCGAGAGACGGACCCTGACCCTGGTGCGCGGGGCGCACGTACGCGCCGCCAGCTGGGCCACCCTGCGTACCGGAACCCCCTTCGTGGTCCTGGAGGGGATGACCGCCCCCCGCGCGGAGTTCCTGGGGGAGTGGGCGCGTCACGCGAGCTCAGGTCGCGTCCTACCCCTGTGGTGGGTGTGGACCCAGGCCGAGGCCCGCCTCATGGCCGCCGAGACCGACCCCGCCACCCAACCCGACCTGCACGGACTCCTCCTCGCCTCGGGGTTCCGGGAAGTCACCAGTGTGCGCACCCTCACCTGGGCCCCGCCCGGCGCCCCGGCTCCGGTACGGCCGGTCACCGAGCTCCACGACGACTCCGAGCACGACGACCTCTGGGACCGGTTCACCGAACGTTTCTTCTTCACCCCCAGCGCCACGGTCTTCCCCGGCGTCGTGGAACCCACCCCCTCCGTGACCTGGGCCGCCCACGCCGTGGCCGGAAGCCCCGACCGCGTCAGCGAACTGAACCGGGTGGTGCGGCGCGCGCTCGCCGCCAGCGTCCCGGAGGGTGAGCACCTCTACTCCCTGGGCTGGCAGCGCACCGGGCACCGGTACGACCCCCGCCGGGTCGGAGGGGACGAACGGCCCCGCCACCCCGCGCACGCGTTCCCCGACGGCGACTACCACATCAACCTCACCGGAGACCTGCGCCTGGGCACCTTCGGGCACCCCTGGGAACACGACCGGGGGACCCTGTGCGTGTTCGGCCGCGAGCTGCTGGCCGAGGTCGAAGCCGACCTGAACCGCCTGCTGGGCGCCCCCTGCGCCGGGACGGCCAACGGATCGGCTGACCCGACGGGACCCGGGGGCGCCGGACACCCGCCGGGTCGGGGTCGTGTCCGAAACCGCCGACCGCGACTCCGATCCGCCTCCAGTCCGGGTGCGGTCCGCGTGCGGAGGTCCCTGTGGGAGGGGCACCCCGGCGACCACACACCACCCGGGGCAGGGGCTGGCCAGGGCGGTCGCGTCCCCGGCCGCGACGGCCTCCCTGGCGGGCGGCGGTGCCGTCCATCGGCCGGGCCCGCGCCCTGGCGGGTTCCGGTGCCGACCCCCAGGTTCACCCCGCCCGAAGGTGTGCGTTGCGCCGTGTCACGTGAAACGGAACCCGGACCGGTTCAGGGAGCCGGGGACTCAGCCGACCGGGTCGGGAGAGTCCCGGGCCGAGACCAGCGCTTCGGCGGCCCGGTCCCTCAGGTACGGGTCGTTGTTCTCCGCGAGGAGCTCGACCGCGCGTTCCAGGTGGGGGATCGCCCGCACCGCGTCACCCCTCGCGGCCCAGGTCAGCCCGAGTTCGTAGCGGGCCAGACCCTCATGGTGCGGGTCCCGCTCCTCGACGAGGAAGCCGACCACCGCGTCGAGCGCGGCCAGGGCCTCGTCCGTTCGGTGGAGCCCCCGGAGGCAGGTGGCCGTCCCCGTCTCCGTCCGCACCACCTCAAGGGTGTCTCCCAGCCCCTGGAACATGGTGCGGGCCCGTTCGTAGGCCTCCATCGCCTCGGTGAAGCGCCCCTCCCGGGCCAGCACAGCGCCCAGGTTGACCCACACCTTGGCCTCGCGGTGCACCTCTCCCAGCTGGTGGTAGAAGCCCCGCGCCCGCTGGTGGGCCTCCACGGACTCGGCGTACCGGCCGACCTCGCGCAGGGCCTCGCCCAGGTGGTTGCAGGCGTTGGCCTCCCGAAGGACGTCGCCCAAGCGGGCGAACATGGCCTGGGAGCCCCGGAGGACGTCGATGGCCTCCTCGAAGCGCCGTTCCCCGTTCAACGCCGCACCCAGTCCGCTGCGCGACACGGCCTCCCCGTGCTGGTCCTCCAGCTCGGTGTACAGGCGCAGCGCACACACGTGGGCGTCCATCGCCTCCTCGAACCTGCGTGTCGCACGCAGGACGGCGCCCAGGTGGTCCCATGAGAGGGCTTCCCGTTCCTCGTCCCCGCCCCGCTGGGAGGCACGCACCGCGATCCACTGGAGGTCCTCCAGGTCGCCGAAGTCCCGGCGCCACTTGAGATACGTGTTGAGGTACAGCGGCAGGTCGGTCTCCGTCCGCGTCTCACCCAGCTCGCGGGCCACGTGCACGGTGTCGATCAGGACAGCGCGCTCGGCGTCCATCCACCGCGTGGCCGCCGCACGGTCCGCGAAGGTGTCCGGGGTCCGTTGACCCGACAACGCCACGATGTTGAGACGGGCGTCGTCGGCCGTGGACGCGTAGTGGTCGAACAACCGTCGCCGGGCCCGAACGAACCGCTCCGGGGCCTCGTCCCCGCCACACAGCGAGGCCGCGTAGCCGGCGGTCAGGTCGTGCATCCGCCACCGCCCCTCCCTCCCGGACACCAGGTGCGCGACCGAGAGGGCACGCAGGCGCTCCAGGACCTCGGGCTCCGTCACCCCGGCCAGGACGGCCGCCGCCGCCGTGGAGATGTCCGGCCCGGGAGCCAACCCCAGCAGGGCCAGGAGCTCGGCGGTGTCCGGGGCCAACCGCGCGCGGGACTGCTCGAAGACCGCGTGCAGGCTGCGGGATCCGTCCCCCAATCTCAGCACCCGGGTCGCGGACGCCTCCAGCGTGTCCGCCAGCTCGTCGGCGGTCATGTCCGGGGCCGCGGCCAGGACGGCCGCGCAGACACGCAGCGCCAACGGCAACCCGGCGCAGGCCCGCGCGACCCGGGCCAGGCCCTCCGTCTCGGACACCCGGTCGTCGTCCGGATCACCCACCCGGAGCGCCTCCACCAGCACCCGCACGGCGCGGTCACCGGGAAGGTGGTCGATGGGGACGCGCCGCCAGCCGTGCGAGGTGAGCCGGTCGCGCGAGGTCGCCAGCAACCGGTGTCGGGTCCGCCCGGGAACCAGGGGGCGACCTGCCCCGCCTCGGAGGCGTTGTCGGCCACCACCAGGATCGGCCCACCCAGTTCCAGGGCCCGTTCCTCCAGCGCCGACCGGTACAGCCCCTTCTGGCCTCGGCGTCGTCGGGCCACCGCCGTGGGGGCACGTCCAGGCCGCGCAGGAAGGACTCCACCGCCCGGTCGCCGTCCACCGGGGTCGTGTAGCCGTGCAGGTTCACGAAGAGCGCCCCGGCGAACCACCCGCGACGGAGCGCCTCGTGACCGGCGGCCAGGGCCAGCTGGGTCTTGCCGACCCCGCCCATGCCCTGGGAGACCACCACCCCCGGAACACCCTCCGCCTCGGGGTCGAGCACCGCGAGGACCCGTTCCAGTTCCCCGCTGCGGCTGGTGAACCCCGCGTCCACCGAGGGAAGGGTCAGGAGGGTCTGTGCGGCGCCTCGGGCGGGGACGGCGCCGTAGTTGTTCTGGACGGCGATGGTGTCGCGCCCGGCCCGCGTTCCCTGGACGTGCGCGTGGCTCGTCGGCAGGTCACCGGGGAGTTCGGTCCGTTCACGCCGACGCCGCCCCTAGCCCTCGCTCCGTCTGTCACCGTGGTTGTTCTGGATACCGATGACGTCGCGCCCGGCCCTGTTCCCGCGCATCTCGACGTGGTCGCCGTCGTAGCGGGTCTCGTTCCGGTGCACCCCGCCGTGGATCGTGCCCGCCTGGATGAGCACCCCGTGCACGTCGCGGGCGGTGTTGGTGACGTTCCCCGTTCCGGACGGGGCCACCTCGTCCAGGAGTGCGCGCAGCTCGGCGGCGGCCGCCGGATCCTCACGCAGCAGACGGCGCAGCTGGGTACGCCAGGACTGCTCCACCTCCTCCGCCGACACCGCGCCCCCGTCGCCCGCGTCGAGCTCTCGGCGGGTCTCCGCCACCTCCTCCAGGGCCCGGTGCCGCTTGGTCTCGTCACCCCCGAACACCCGGGTGACCCAGCCCTGGACCACGGTCCACCCGCCCCTGACCATCTCCTGGGTCAGGACCCTGGCGCCTTCCTCGAAGAGTTCCACCGTGCCGGTCTCCCTACCGTCCGCGTCCCGGGGCCCGCCGCTACACCAAAGGCCCTGTGGATAAGACACCCTAGCCATGCGGACGGTTCTCCGAGGGCCCGGCGTACGGTCTCACCGCCCCCGTCGGCCCGTGAGCGCCCTCACCACGGGGAACGTTCCGCTCACTGCTAGCGTTGGACCCCGCGACGCCGAGATTCGGCGCCGCGTACCCCACCGAGGTGCATTGATGACTGCCCTGACCGGCGACGCCCTGGGCGACGCCCGCAGCATGTCCCACCAGCGGGTCCCGGCCTGACCACACGACGGGACCCATGAGAACGAAGGTCCTCACGTTGTCCCACACCCATTCCTGGCTCACCCGACCCGAGACCGACGCC
Organism: Nocardiopsis eucommiae; assembly: GCA_018388625.1. GTDB lineage: Bacteria > Actinomycetota > Actinomycetes > Streptosporangiales > Streptosporangiaceae > Nocardiopsis > Nocardiopsis eucommiae. The sequence continues at coordinate 3,055,831 of CP074402.1, forward strand.
GACCTCGGCGCGATCCACGCGATCAACAGCGCGGCGTTCGAGACCCCGGCCGAGGCCGACCTCGTCGACGCCCTGCGCGCCGACTCGGCCGCGTGGATCGAGGGTCTGTCGATCGTCACCGAGTCCGGTGACGGAACCCCGGTCGGGCACGTCCTGTTCACCCGGTGCCACGTCGACGGCCGTGCGGCCCTGGCGCTGGCCCCGTGCGCGGTGCTGCCGGAGTTCCAGCGCACCGGCGCCGGTTCGGCCGCCATCCGCGCCGGACTGGAGTCGGCCCGCGCCCTGGGCGAGAACCTCGTCCTGGTCCTGGGCCACGCCGACTACTACCCCAGGTTCGGGTTCACCCCGGCCTCCGGGTTCGGCGTACGCGCCCCGTTCGACGTCCCGGACGAGGCCATGATGGCCCTGTCCCTGGACCCCTCGCGCGAGACCCCGCGCGGCACCATCCGCTACCCGGACGCCTTCGGCGTCTGATCCGCGCACGGCGCCCCCGCCACGGAACTCCGTGGCGGGGGCGCCGTGCGTTCAGCTGACCAGCGGCAGCCGCCTCGTCAGCTTGTTCACGTCCTTCTTGGGCCCGAACACCGCGAGCCCCACGTACGCCATCTCCGCCGGGTCGGTCTCCGCGAGCCGGTCCAGGTAGTCCACGTAGGTACCTCCCTGCACAGCTTCCTCATCGACCGGCTCACCGAACGCCGTGAGGTCGCCTCCTTCCGCAGCCAGATCATCTACGACAGCGCGCGAAAACACGTGAGCGACCCGTTGGCCTGACCCGGTCGCGGTCAGTGCGCGGCCAGGCCCTCCTCGACCAGCAACCGCTCGTGGACCCGCTGGTAGCCCAGGGAGCGGTTCACCGCGAGCATCGCCTGGTTCTCCTGGTTGATGGTCACCGCCACCGCCTCCACGTGCGGGAACAGGTCGTGCACCCGCAGCGCCTGGGTCGCCTTGACCCGGCTGGCCAGCCCTTGCGACGGTGGGCGGGCAGCACCGCGGTGTCGTGCTGGTCGGCGACCACACCGCTGGTCACCGTGCTCACGGTGGCCGCGACCACCTGGTCGGAGGTGCGGTCCAGGGCGGCGCCCACCACGAGCCGCGAGCCGTCCTCGGTCATCGCGTGCTCCCAGGCACGGACCTGGGGCACGTCCCAGGCACGCGCCTCCACCTGGAGGGCCGCGCCGGGAGCGTCCAGCAGATGCGCCATGACCCGGCCGAAGGAGGCCACCAGGTGCTCGGGCGCGGGCCCCTGCCAGTGAGTGAGCCGGTACCCCCGCGCCGGGGTGGCGGCCAGGCTCCAGCAGCGCCGCAGCGTGGGCTCGTCCAGGTACTGCCGCTGGAGCTCCAGCCGCAGCAGGGTGTGCAGGTAGGGGCTGGACCGCGCGAAGTGCTCGCCCGGCTCCCCGGCCAGGACGGTGCTCTGGAGCCGGTCCATACCCTGGGCGCGGGCCTCCTCGACCACGGCCTGGCGCAGCCCCCGGCCGGTACCCCGGCGCCGCGCGTGCTCGGCCACGAACAGCCGCAGGAACCCGGTGTTCGCGGCATGGTGCTGGCGGCGCAGCTCGGCCACACCGTGGATGGGATCGCCGGGAGTGATCCGGGCCGACCAGCGCCAGGCGTGACCCGCGCGCCCCGAGCGCAGCCGTGTGGCCAGCTCCTCCGCCGGTGCGGCACCGCCCGAGAGGGCGGACTGCCCGTCGGCGTAGACCGAACTCCAGGCCGCGAGGTCGCTCGTCTGCGACGCGGTCGGATCGAAGGGCTCGATGTGCGGGCTCACCCCACCACCGTTTCACACACGGGGGCGGGTGTGTGCCCCGAACGCGCCGCCCCGACCGGCGGCGACCCGGGTCAGGCCGGGAGCAGGGCCATCACCGAGCAGACCAGCGCCGCCACCGAGGCCAGGGAACGCACGTGGTTCCACCGCACCCACACCGGCTCGAACGCGGCACGCACCGCCCCAGGGTCCTGGAGACGTCCGGCCGCACCGGCCCGGTCCAGGGCGTTGTTGCGCGGCACGTTCACCACGAAGGTGACCACCACCGCCACCAGGAGCAGGACGGCTCCAGCACCCGACCAGACCAGGGGTGCCAGGGAACCCGAGGAGGCGTACAGCACCGTCGTCCCCACCGCCGCCACCGGCGCGCCCACGAAGACCAGAGCGAACAGCGGGTTCAGGATGGCCGTGTTGACGCCCTGCATCGCCTCGATCATCGCCCGGTCCCCGGCGCGCGCCAGTCCGGGCATGACCGCCATCGAGAAGGACAGGAACAGACCGGCGAACAGACCGGTCAGCACGGCGGCCAGCACCGGAACGACTCCGAGGACCATCTCCAGCATGGGAACGCGCCCGCCCTTCCTCGTCCGTGCCGCCCACGGGTCACGTGACGTCCCATCCAAGCACCACCGGGTGTTCGGGCGCCACGGAGAAACCGCCCCTCCGCCGTACCCGGCCAGGGCCCGGCCAGGGCCCGGCGGGCACCTCCCGCTCCCGTCCGCGCCCCACCAGTCAGCGGCCTCCCGCAACCAGACGGCCCCGCCGCGCGTCCGACCAGCTGACCCACGAGCCCGGCGCCCCCGCCGGAGCCCGGCACCACCCCGAGGGAGTCCCCCGAACCATGTCCCATCGAGCCCCAGGCGTGACGAACCGACGAGCCCTGGGCGTGACCGGCGCCGTCATCGCCCTGAGCCTGACCCTCAGCTCCTGCGGCCTGGTCCGCGACCTGACCTCCAGCGAAGGCGAGGAGGAGCCCGCCGCATCGGAGGAGACCACCGCACAGGTCACCGCCGAGGACGTCGAACTCCCCTTCGTCCGCCAGGGGCGCATGTTCGTCGAGGGCGGCAACGACGTCGCCGTCGAGACCACCGTCAAGGCCCTGGAGAACGACGGCGAGTACCTGATGCTCGACTTCAGCCGCGAGATCCTGGAGTTCATCAACGGCGACGACGTCTCCTACGCGGGAGCGCCCCTGCGCCTGGTCGACCCGGTCTCCGGCGAGGTCCTGCTCCCCATCACCGACGAGGGGCACGGCGAACCCTACGGCAGCTACTTCATCGAGGGCAGCGACCTCGTACCCATCCACGAACAGCTGCCCGCGCCCATCCGCCGGTACTTCCCGGCGCCCAGCGAGGACGTGGAGTTCCTCACCCTGACCGGACTGACCGCGGGACACGTGCCCGGGGTCCCCGTCACCTACGTCGACGAGTTCACCCCGCTGCCCGAACCCGACGTCCACGACTACGTCGACCCCGAGACCTGGGTGATCGAGCAGGACCTGCCCGAGGACGAGATCGTCTACCCGGAGACCCCGCCGGAGCCGGGCCTGGACACCACCGGGTTCGTCCAGTCCATGGAGAGCTTCGTGGACGGCGCCACCGCCTCCACCACCCGCGCGGGCGACGAGGAGGTCATCGCCCTGCACGCGGACGGCATGTTCGAGTTCGACGAGTCCGACCCCACCGACGCCGCTGTGGACACCATCAGGGAGGCCGCGCAGTCCCTGCGCGAGAACCTCGGCGAGGACGTGGCGATCACCGTCGTCGGCCACACCGACGGCAAGGGCGCGGACGGCTACAACCAGACCCTGTCCGAGGAACGCGCCGAGGCCGTGCGCGCCCTGCTGGAGGAGGAGCTGGGCGCGGACTTCACCCTGACCACCGAGGGCCGGGGCGCCGAGGAGCTGCTCGCGGAGGAGGGCGGGGACGACGACGAGGAGGCCCGCGCCCGCAACCGGCGCGTCGAGTTCTCCTACGAGGTCCCCATGGCCGACAACGGCACCGAGGGCGGTGGCGGGCTGGACACCGCCACGCGCCATGTCGGCCCCCCGGCGCCCTACTTCGAGGAACTGGACCCGTTCACCACCGTCGCCCACGAGGACCTCGACCTGAACGTGTACCCGATGGTGCGCGACGGCGCCTACCTGTTCCAGATGGTGGGCTTCCAGAACTCCACCCTGACCGACCTCGAAGCCGACCTGGAGGGTGACGAGGCGTCCCTGCCCGGCAGCCCCCAGCAGTACACCGAGGGCACCATGGGCGGCTTCCGGCTGGAGGAGCCCGGCACCGGGGTGATCCGGTACGTGATCCGCATCCGCGCGGGTGAGGGCGAGTACGAGGACTTCGCGGACGAGATCCTCACGCTCTCCCCGGGCGAGGAGTACCTGGCCCTGGCGGTCTTCCCCGCCCCCGGCCCGGAAGTGGGGAGATGACCCTGTACGCGGGCGCCTTCGGAGAGATCCCCGGCGTCCCCGTCCAGTAGGCCCACGACGCGGCGCCGCCCCGCCCCCGGCCCTGGGGAGCGGGGCGGCGCCGCGTCCGGGTCTCAGCCCACCAGCGACCCGGAGCGCGCCCGCGGCCCGCGGGGACCGGCACGGGCCAGGTCTCGGGCAGGCCCCGCCCGCACACCCCGCACTCGGCGCGCCGACGCACCGCGTAGGCCACGGTGGCCACCGCCAGGGCGACGGCCCACAGGGGCATGCTCCCGAAGACGAACGTGTGCGTCTCCTCCCCGGGGACGATCCCGCCCATCTGCCAGGTCCGCACCAGGACGCCGCGTCCCAGCCCCAGCAGCGCCATCGCCACCAGCCCCGCCGGGAGCACGGCCAGGGAGACCGGGACCCGGCGCCCGGACAGTCCCACCGTCCAGCGGGGAAGCGCACCCCCACCTCTGGACGAGGCCGAGCATGAGGACCGCGCCCGCCACACCGGCCGACCCCAGCCCCACCCCGACCATGATCGCGCCGGGGTCCGCGGAGATCTGAGCGAACCGCTCCGCGGGCAGGCCCATCGAGTACCCGAACAGCCACGGCAGGCGCAGGGCCGGGTAGAGCAGGGCCAGCACGAACGCACAGGCCACCGCGACCCTGCCCACACGCAGGGCACGCCCGCGCAGGGAGCGTTCGAGCTCCGGGGTCCACGCCGGGGCACGGCCGCACCGTGCGCACCCCTGTCGCCGCCCTCGGCGGTGGGCCAGCGCCGCCCACACCCAGATCCCCGCACCCAGCGCGAAGAACAGCACGTGGAGCAGCCCGGGGAGAGGGTGTGGGCGACGTAGGCCGCCCCCAGCGCCGGCTCCGCCCAGACCACCACCGGCATGATCAGGCTGTAGCCCAGCCACACCAGCAGGGTGGACTCGACGTAGAACAGCAGCAGCACCGCGACGAGGGCCCAGGCCAGCGACTCCAGCAGGCGCGGTGCGGTCCCGCGCGGCAGGAGCAGGGCCAGGGCCACACCCACAGCGCCGACCACGCAGCTCACCGCGGTGGTCACCCCCACGTTGCCGGCGGTGTGGAGCGTTCCGAACGCCTCCGCTTCGGAGAGCCCGGGCGGCACCACACCGGCCAGCCAGCCCAGGGCCAGGCCGAGGGCGACGGCCGACCATGCCAGCGCCGCCCAGAAGGGCGCTAAGGGGAGACGCGAGTGGACGCGGGTGGGTGGGGCGGACATGACCGGCTCCTTCGGGGGTGGGACGAACCTTCACACCCACCCTCCTCCGGCGCCCCCGTCCGCACCTCCCCAACAGGGGTGAGGGGCCTCCCCCGTCGGGGGAGACACGCCTTCGGGCTCAGGCCCTCTGGGCGTGGGCCTTCTCCAGCGCCGAGGAGAAGACCTCCAACGGCTGCGCCCCCGAGACACCGAAGGCACGGTCCACCACGAAGAACGGCACCCCGGTGGCGCCCAGGGCCCGCGCGGTACGGATGTCGTCCTCGACCTCGGCCGTGTAGGCGTCACCGGTCAGGACGGAGCGGGCCTCAGCGGCGTCCAGGCCGATCTCCACGGCCAGCTCCACCATGGTGTCCACCTCGCCCAGGTCGCGGGCCTCCACCAACTGGGCGCGCATCAGGCGCTCGTGCGCCTGACCACCCAGGCCCTGTTCCCTGGCCAGGTGGGTGAGTCGGTGGGCGTCGAAGGTGTTGACCATGACGGCGCCGTCGAACTCGTAGTGCAGCCCCTCCTGCGCGGCGACCTCCCGGACCTGCCCGGTCATCGCCCTCACCTGCTCGGGGGTGGCGTTCATCTTCGCGGCCAGGGAGTCCAGGACCGGTTCACTGACCCCGCGCGGGAAACCGGGGTCGAGCTGGAAGCTGCGCCAGACGACCTCGACCTCCTCGGCGTGCTCGAACCCCGCCAGGGCCCGTTCCAGGCGCCGCTTGCCGATGTAGCACCACGGGCACACGATGTCGGACCATACTTCGATCTGCACGAACGTCCCTCTCAGAGGCAGATTCCGTCCGAGCACGCGGGTGCGTCCTCGGAACCCAACGTCACCAGGCCACCGACCACGGGCAGGGGTATGGGGACCCCGTCCCCGTCCGGTTCGGCCACCGGCACCGGCTCGGGCGCGCTCCGCGACTCGCTCACACCCACCACTCCCCACATACTTCTTGTGCGTAACCTATTGATCAGTGAGTATGCAGGCAGGACAGAACGGACTCAAGAAGGAACTCTCATGTTCGTGACGAACACCCCTGTGCCCCTGACCGAACGCGACCTCACCCAGGACCCCGAGGACTGCCCGGTCCGCGAGGTCCTGGACCGGGTCGGGGACAAGTGGAGCGTGCTCGTCATCGTCCTGCTCGGCCAGCGCGCGCACCGCTACGGCGAACTGCACCGCGCCATCGACGGGATCAGCCAGCGCATGCTCACCCTCACCCTGCGCGCCCTGGCGCGCGACGGTCTGGTGGAGCGCACCGCGCACGCCACCGTCCCCCCGCGCGTGGACTACGAGCTGACCGACCTCGGACACACGCTGCTCGCACCGCTCACCGCCCTGGACCGCTGGGCCCAGGAACACCGCGAGGAGGTCCGCGCGGCGCGCGAGCGCCACGATCGAGCGAACGGCTGAACCCCGCCCGCCGCGACGGGCGGGGCGCCGACCCTCAACGCCGGGGGCGGTACCGGGCGGCGGCGCGCTCCCTGGCCAGAGCCAGCAGCTCACGCGTGCGCCCCGCGGTCCGGGGCCCCGGGTTGAGCACCGACACCCACCCCTGGGTGGCGTGGACCGGGTGGGGCAGGAGCCGGTCCAGCTCGGTGAAGTCGAACCCTCGCCGGTGTTCGGCGTGCGCGGCGGGGAGTGCCCCACCACCTCCTCGAACAGCGCCCGCCCCACCGCGACGTTGACCCGGAACACCCCGGGACGGTCCAGGTCGGAGTCGGTGTCGAAGCCCGGGTAGTCCTTGGTCACCACCGTCGCGAACGGGGTGAAGCCGGCACGCTCGCGAGCCCGGCCGTCCGGGTCGTACAGGACGAACGAGTCGCCCCAGGCGACCTCCGGCGCCCCGCTCTCCCGACTCGCGGTCTCCACGTCCACCTCACCCAACCCGGTCACGTACCGGATGACCTCGGCCTGGTCCATCACGCCCCTCACGGAGTCCGGGTGATCCCCGCGACCACCACCCTTCAAGTGTGTCATTCAACTGCTTTGTGAGACTTTTCGTCAGAAACCCGCAGTGTGAAGGAATCACCCGGACGCCATCCCTCAAATCCCGGCTGAACCGTCCTCCGGCCCCCGACTGCCTCACCCCGGGAGGCCGGGCCACCACGGCGCGCACCACCCCCGGAACGGCCACCGGCCACCGACCCCCGCCGAGGACGCGCCCGCCGCCGGACCCACGGAACGGGCACCACACACCCAAGAACCCGCCAAACACCTGGGGAACCGCAGGTCACCCATGCGACACTCACCGCATGGCCGCACCGAACCCGCGCCCCGGACGACCCCCGTGGACCCCCGGCGCCTGCGCCCCTCCCGCGCCTGGTACTGGGTGGGCGGAGCACTCGTCCCCCTGTCCCTGGCCGCCGGGGCCGTCCTCTTCGCCCTGCTGCTCGTGCGCGCCGTCGCCCTGCCCGACTTCGCCGCGAGCACCCACGGCTCCCAGAGCGCCACCTTCACCGTCCAGGACCCCGACCACACCGAACAGGGCTGGCTGCTGTACGGCTCACCCCGGGGCGTGGACCACACCGCCTGCGCCCTGACCGCCCCGGACGGCCGCCGACCCGCCTTCAGCTACCCCACCTTCAACCACCAGGTGGAGGACGAGAACGGGTCCTGGGCGATGATCGGCATGGTCACCCTCACCGAACCGGGGGAGTACTCCCTCACCTGCCGGGCCGCCGACGACGTCCGCTTCGGGATCGCCCCCGGCGCGCAGAGCACCGGCACCCTCGTGACCGGGCTCTTCGGCGCGCTGGGGTCACTGCTGTTCCTCCCGGCCCTGGGCATCGCGGGCGGGCTGACCCTGGTCGTCGTCACCGCCGTGCGCCGCGCGCGCCACCGCCAACGACTCCTCCACCCGCCCGCCCCGGGGCCCTGACACGAGGACTCAGCCCAACGCCCACGCGGGCAGGGCCTCGGTGCGCTCCACCCACTCCCGGGGCAGCGCCCCCACGGGCAGCCCCGCGCCGAGCACACCCCCACGATCGCGCACGTGGTGTCCGTGTCGCCGCCCGGTGCCACCGTCGCCCACAGCGCCGACGCCAGCCCCGACCGGTGTCGGGCCGTCACCCACAGCGCGAACGGCACCGTGTCCAGGGCACTGACCCGCGACCCGTTGCCCAGCTCCCGGGCCACCCCCATCGGATCGGTGGTGATCAGCAGGGCACGGGCGTCCCGTACCGCCTCACGCACCCGCCCCCGGGCAGGCGCTCCACCACCCGGTCCAGATAGGGGCCCGCACCCAACGGTTCACGCCGCGCCGTCAGGGCCGCCGCCAACGCCACCGCCACGGCCCCGTCCACCGCCTCGGGGTGGGTGTGCGTCACCCGCGCGCTCGCCTCGGCCCGAGCGGCCACCTCGTCCAGGTCCTCGGCGTACCAGGCGCCCAACGGCGCCACCCGCATCGCCGCCCCGTTCCCGAAGGACCCCGCCCCCTCGAACGGCTCCGAGGCCAGCGACCGCCAGTCACCGCCCTCCCGCACCTGGCGCAGCATCCGCCCCGTGGCCAGGCCGTATCCCCGGTCGACGTCGTGGTGGCGGGCGAAGGAGGACGCCAACCGGTCGGGGTCCAGCCCCGCGCCGCGCCGCACCTCGGCGTAGACCGACGCCGCCATCTCGGTGTCGTCGGTCCACTGCCAGGGACCGGGCGGCAGCTCCCGGTCGACCAGGTGGGGCCGGTTGTCGGGGACGAAGAACTGGGAGCCGAAGGCGTCGCCCACGGACAGCGCGGTCAGGGAGGCCAGGGCGCGCACCGGGCGCGCGACGTCGATGGTGTGCATAACACCTCCCATCCTGACCATCACAGCGCCCCCTGTCCACGTCCCCGCCCCGGGCCCGGGTACCGGCGTGGCCACAACCGGCAAGGCGTGTGCGGGGCACACCTCTCCAGGGAAGACCCCGGTGGACCCCGCCCCCTCGGGGCCCGGGCCCCGCCCGACCCCACTCCGGACAGGACAGCCGTGTCGCCAGCACCCACCCACTCCCGCCCCGTCGAGGAACCCTCACACGACCGCGCCGTCGGCTCCCTCCTGGGCGCCGTGGCCGCCGCGGCCCTGGTCGGCACGCCCACGGGCCCGGCACAGCGCTTCGCCGCCGCGGCCACCGCCGCCTCCCCGCACGTGCCGGACGGCACCGGCCCCGAGACCCTGGCCCACCTGGTCCGCACCGCCCTGCGCGCGACCGCCTCGTCCCCGGGAACGGACCCGGTCTCCACCGCGTGGGTGCGGGCGCTGCGCTCGCTGGTCCTCACCGGAGCGGTCTCCGCCGGCGAACCCATGTTGGAGCACACCGCCAACGACGACCCGCTCGGGGCGTCCTGGCGGGCCCTGACCCGCACCCCCACCCCGCGGACGGCCCCGCCCAGGGCGCGTTCCCCTGCGCCCACCTGGTGGACGCGGTGTGGGCGGCCTACCACTCGCACGGGGACCTGGCCGCGATGTACACCGGAGCGCTGGCCGGAGCACGGTGGGGGACCTCGGCCCTGCCGCTCCAGGCCGTGCGCAGGCTCAGCGAACACACCGACCCGCACGCGCTGACCACCACCGCCCTGGTGTCCCTCAACCGCTCCCACCCCGACCGCTGGCCCCAGCTGCCCATCCGGGACCGGCCCGAACTGCGCCTGCCGCCCTTCGCCGTGCCCCACCCCTGGACCCCCAGGTCCTGCTCGGCAACCTGGACTACCTGCGCACCCGCCCGGAGGAGGTGGACGCGGCCGTCTCCCTGTGCCGCACGCACCCCGAGGACGCCCCCACCTGGCCGGTCCGGACTGGGTCCGGGTGTGGCTGCACGACACCCCGGGCCGCAACCCGAACCTCCACTTCACCCTGGACGAGGCCGCCTCAGCCGTGGCCGCGCTGCGCGCCGAGGGCAAACGGGTGCTGCTGCACTGCTGGGCGGGCGCCTCCCGCACCCCGGCGGTGGCCGCCCGCTACGCGGTCGCCACCCTGGGCGCCCCGCCCCTGGAGGCCATGGCCGCCCTCATCCCCACCGTGGGCGGGCACCTGGACAACCCCACCCTGTCCCAGGCGGTGGCCGAGCTCAGCGGCCTGGACCTGCCCGACCCGCTGACCAGGCTCTTTCCCCAGGGGCTCCCTCCGCGCCGACCGGAACTGCGGACATCCCATATCAGTGGGTGATAAGTTCCACAAACCGGCCCTTTCCGGTACCGTTACCCTCGCGTTACCCCTAGGCTCTGCGCCCGGACCCCGTGCCAAGCCACCGGCGGTCCCCGCTGTCTCCCGTGCTCGGCTCCACCCGCTTCCGGGGCCCGCACCACCCGGCGCACCGCGCCTCCCACGGCCGCCGTGCCGGGAGGTCACCGCCACGCCCCTGTTCCCGTTCGAAGGACTGTGTTGTGGGCACAAACGAGCCCCAGATACCACCCGCCGACGACCATGAGGCGGCCACCGAGGCCGCACCCGTCGTCGGCCCCCGCCTGGCCGCCGCGCGCTCGCGTTCGCGCCGCAAGCGCGCCCTGGTCGTGGCCTCCGCCGCTGGTCTGACCCTGGTCGTGGGCGGCACCGCCGCCGCGGCCGTCCTCATCTCCGGTGCCGACCCGGACACCGCCACCAACGCCGCGGGCATCCCGCGGGCCCAGCCCCAGACGCTGGTCGTGGAGGAGCCCGAGGAGGACACCGCCCAGGCCGAGGACGACCAGGACCGCACCCAGGCCGCCGCGCCCCAGGCCCTGACCGCCTCCGGCTCCGACATCCGCGAGGAGCCCGAAGAGGAGGAGACCACCGCGCCCGAGGCACCCTCGGGTGAGACCGGTGGCTCCAGCGGGGGCGAGGGCACCGGAGAGGGCGGCACCTGCGAGGCCTCCTTCTACGGAGACGGCTTCCACGGCGCCACCACCGCCAGCGGGGAGACCTTCGACACCTACGGAATGACGGCCGCGCACAAGACGCTGCCGTTCGACACCATGGTGAAGGTGACCAACCCCAACAACGGCAAGTCGGTCACGGTCCGCATCAACGACCGCGGCCCCTTCATCGCCGGACGCTGCCTGGACCTGTCCACGGCCGCCTTCGACGAGATCATCGGCACCGGCGCCGGTGTGGGCACCGTCGCCTGGGAGGTCGTCGGGTAGGCCCACACCCCCGACGGCACGTCCGGCGCGCCCCGCACCCCACCGGTGCGGGGCGCGCCGCCGTCTTCACCCCCGACACCCCGCTGACCTGGGCCGACCAACCCCCACACATCGTCGACCCCGCGTAGACTCCCCCACCGGGGCCACCACACGCCCCACCCCAGGCCGCCCACCAGCGAGCACGGGGCCCCGCACGTCGCCACGGCATGGCACAATCCCCACCACCCACACCGCAGGCACCACAACACCAAGGGGAGTCGGGCGTTGTTCCGCACCACCACCGGCTGGGTCGTCTCGCCCACCGACCTCGTCGACACACTGGAGTGCGACCACCGCAGCGCCCTCAAGAGCGCGCTCGCCGCCCACGTGCCCGGCGCACCCCACCCCGAAGAGGTCGACGCCCTGGTCGCCCACCACGGCGACCTCCACGAGAAGGCCGAACTCGACCGCCTCACCGCCCTGTTCGGCGACGACCTCGTACGCGTGGAACCCCCACCGCCGACGACCACTCCCTGGCCCAGGCCGCCCGAGCCACCGCCGAGGCCATGGCCGCCGGAGCCCCCGTCATCTACCAGGCCTCCTTCCACCACCCCTCACCGACACCGTCGCCTTCCACGGACGCGCCGACTTCCTCATCCGCTCCGACCTGGACCCCGCCACCGGCCACCCCCGCCCCGACGCCACCACCCCCACACCTACGAACCCTGGGACACCAAACTCGCCCGCCGACCCGGACCCGCCGCCGTGGTCCAGCTCGCCGCCTACGCCCAGGCAGTGACCGTCCTGCACGGCCACGCCCCCCAGCACATGCACCTGCTCACCGGCGACCAGCACACCCACACGCTGCCCACCGCCGAGTTCACCCCCATCCTCACCACCATCACCGAACGCCTCCTGGCCCACCTGGCCACCGAACCCGCCCTGCCCGCCCCCACCTGGGGCCAGCCCCGCCCCGCCTGCGAGGGCTGCGGCTACAACACCTGGTGCTCCCAAGGCCGCACCGCCGCCCGTCACCTGTCCCTGGTCGCCGGGCTGCGCACCGACCAGGCCACCAAACTCAGCGACGCGGGCCTGGACACCATCGACGCCCTGGCCTGCGCACCCGACGACGCCCGCCCCACCACCCTGCCGCGCCGCTCCTTCGACCAACTGCGCGCCCAGGCCGCCCTCCAGGTCCGCCAGGACACCACCCGCACCCCCGCCAACCCCCAGGGCACCGTCACCGCCGAGGTGTTCTCACCCGAGGGCCTGGCCACCCTGCCCGCCCCCAGCCCCGGCGACGTCTTCTTCGACATGGAGGGCTACCCCTACCACTCCCGCCAGGGCGAACGCGGCCTGGAGTACCTGTTCGGCGCCACCACCGAGGACACCGACGGACACGAGACCTTCCACGCCTTCTGGGCCCACGACCGCGCCCAGGAGAAGCAGGCCCTGGAGGACTTCGTCGACTTCGTCACCGCGCGGGTCGACGCCGACGAGAACGCGCACGTCTACCACTACGCCTCCTACGAGGTGGACCGGCTCAAACACCTGAGCGCGGAGTTCGACACCCGCGAGGAGGAGGTCGACCGGCTCCTGCGCGAGAACCGGCTCGTGGACCTGTTCACCGTGGTCCGCAAGAGCCTGCGCGTGTCCCAGCGCTCCTACTCCATCAAGTACCTCGAACCCCTCTACCTGGACTCCTCCCGCGACGGCGGCGTCACCACCGCGGCCTCCAGCATCGACGCCTACGCCGCCTACCTGGCCGCGCACGAGGCCGGAGACACCGCCGAGGCCGACCGGATCCTGGCCGACATCGCCGCCTACAACCGCGACGACTGCCACTCCACCGCCCGCCTGCGCGACTGGCTGGAGGGCCACCGCACCGCACAGGGCATCACCGACCGGCCCCTCATCCAGTTCGAACTCACCGAGGAGGAGGCCGAGCGCGCCCGCAAACGCGCGGAGAAGGCCGCCCGCCACGCCGCCCTGACCCAACCCCTCCTCGAACACGTGCCCTCCGACCCCGACGAGCGCACCCCGCAGGACCAGCCCCGCGCCTCCCTGGCCGCCCTGGTCGGCTACTACCAGCGCGAGAACACCCCGCCCTGGCGCGAACACTTCCAACGCCAGAGCGCACCCCTGCAGGACCTGGAGACCGACAGCAACTGCGCGGTGCCCTGGCAGGTGCACGTGGGGGAGTGGGAGGAGCCCACCGGCAGGCGCACCAAGGCCCGGCGCGAGGTGTCCATGCGCCTGGACCGCGCCCACCCCAACCCCTTCACCACCGGAGAGAGCGTCCACCTGCTCCACCCCGGAGCCCCCGGCCAGGCCGCCACCACCCACCCCGCCACCGTCACCCGCGCCGAACCCGACGCCCTGACCCTGGTGGAGACCGCCCACCCCGACGAGACCGTCTCCCGCGCCCCCGTCGCGGCCCTGCCCGGCTCCCCGGTGGACCCCAAACCCAAGGACGGCGCCCTGGAGAGCGTGGCCCACACCGCCGTGGCGGGCCTGCCCGAGTGGCCCCACCACCCCGGACTGGACGTCCTGCGCCGCCTGCCCCCGCGCCTGCACCCCCGGGCCCGCTGCCCGCCCCCGACCAGGGCGACCTCATCAGCGCCGCCATCACCGCCGTCGACCGCCTGGACCACTCCTACCTCGCCGTCCAGGGACCGCCCGGCGCCGGCAAGACCTACCTGGCCGCCCAACTCATCACCCACCTGATCAAGGAGGGCCGCAGCGTCGGAGTGTGCTCCACCGGGCACAAGGCCGTGGAGAACGTCATGGCCGCCGCCCTGCGCGCCGCCGACCAGCAGGGCCTGGAAGTGGCCGCCGCCAAACGCCCGCGCGGCGGCCGGAAGGACCCCGACGCCCCCTGGGAACAGCCCTCCAGCCAGAAGGTCCTGGCCAACTGGCGCGCCAAACGCGCCGCCCAAGGCCAACCCGTCCTCATCGGCGGCACCGCCTGGGGCCTGTCCGGCGCCGACACCATCGCTGACCCGCTCGACGTGCTCATCATCGACGAGGCCGGACAGTTCGCCCTGGCCGACACCCTCGCGGTGTCCGCCTCGGCCCACAACCTCGTCCTGCTCGGCGACCCCCAACAACTGCCCCAGGTCGTCCAGGGAGTGCACACCGAGGGCGCCGACGCCTCCGCCCTGCAACACCTCATGGGCGCGGACGCCATCATCGACCCCGCCCTGGGCTACTTCCTCGACCAGACCCGCCGCATGCACCCCCACGTGTGCGCGCCCGTCTCCGACCTGTCCTACCAGGGCCGCCTCCAGGCCCACCCCTCCACCGCCCACCGCACCCTGGGCACCCCCACCGCCCCCAGCGACCTCACCCCGGGCGTGTACACCCTGCCCGTCCACCACACCGGCCGCACCACCCACAGCCCCGAGGAGGTCGAGGCGGTGGTGGCCGCCGCCCGCCACCTGGTCACCGAACGGGTCACCACCGACCCCGACCAGGGCCCCCGCCCCCTCACCGGCCACGACATCCTCGTCGTGGCCCCCTACAACCTCCAGGTGCGCACCCTGCGCCAGGCCCTGGCCCACGCCCAACACGACACCCCCGCCCTGGAGGGCGTCCGCGTGGGCACGGTCGACAAGTTCCAGGGCCAGGAGGCCGCCGCCGTCCTGTGCTCGATGACCACCTCCGACGCCGCCGAGACCAGCCGCGGCCCCTCCTTCGTCCTGGACCGCAACCGGCTCAACGTCGCCCTCTCCCGAGCCCAGGTCCTGGCCCTGGTGGTGCACTCACCCGACCTGCTCACCACCGCCCCGCGCACCATCGACGAACTCCGCCTGCTGGCCGCCTTCACCGGACTGGTCGGCGCCGCCCGACCCTGGCCCCAACAGTGACTCCCTCACCATGAGAACCACCCCATACGCCGACGCCCCAGGGTTTCGGACACCCCCCAGGTGGAGTACGTTTTAGGGAGCACACCACGCCCGACCCGCGAGCGCCCAGCGCCTCGCGAGCGCTGGCCACGGCGTGCGCCACGAGGGAGTGTTCCGCGGATGCTTTGCCAGGCTCCTCCGAGCCCGCGCCCACCGGGTCGCGCGGCACGGCCACGGCCAGCCCGGCCTCGCCCCCGCACCGGTGAACACGACCCAGCCCACCCCCACACCCGCTGGTGGGCCACGCCGCCCCGGCCCGCCACCGTTCTCGAAAGGCACCACGGCCCCCGTGTCTGAACGTCCCTCCTCCTCCGGCGGTGGCCGCAACACCCGCCACCCCACCGGCATCCGTGTCGTCGTCATCGTCCTGGCGCTGCTCGCGCTGGCCCTGGGCCCCTTCGGCTACCTGATGGGCGTCGACGCCGACTCCCACGCCGGTTCGGCCGCCGAGTGGTTCACCCTGGCCTTCGGCGCGGCCGTGGGCCTGCCCTTCCTGGCCGCGGCCGTGGCCACCGTGGCGGGGGACCGCAGGGCCGCCCTGTGGTCGCTGGCGCTGCTGATCTGGCCCGTGGTGTTCGTCGTGGTCATCCACCTGGCCGGTCTGGCCGGGTAGGCTCCCGGGGGTGTCACCCAAGAAACGCAACCGCCGCAAGCCCGCCCAGGGGTCGTCCGAGCAGAACCCGACCCCCGAGGCGGGCCGTGTCGAACCCGGGCACACCCCGGACAAGCGCCCCGTGAGCCGGACCCCCGTCACGGTCGCGGACCCGCCCGACCGCAGGATCACCGCCCTGTGGGTCCTGCTGTGGTCGCTGTGGGCCCTGGGCAGCCCGCTGGCCCTGCTCGCCCTGCTCCTGGCCGGGCTCAACGCCTTCGACATGACCGCCGACCCGATCGACCCCGGCGCGGTGCCCGACCCGGGGCTGCTCGCCGAGCAGGAGGCCCAGGCGGTGCGCGCCATCGGCACCGCCCTGATCTGGTTCCTGGTCATGGCCTGGGTCGTCCCGGCCGTGGGAGCGATCACCGCCGCCGTGCTGCGCCGTAGGATGGCGGCGATCTCCTTCACCGTCGCGCTGGCCCTGTCGGTGGGGCTGCTCCTGCTCACCGTCTCCCCGGTCGAGCTGTGGGGAGCGCTTACCACCCACCTGTTCGGCTGACACCCCTTGCCCGCACGCCCGCCCCGCCTGCCACCTCCGGGCCCCCACCCGGGCCACAATGGAACCCGTGGACACCACCGACCCCTCCCTGACACCCGAGCCCCGGGCCGAGATCGCCCTGCCCTCCACCGTGCGCTCGCGCCTGGAGCACCTGGACCAGAGCGTCCTGGTGGACACCCGCGCCCTGGAACGGGTGCGTGAGCGCTTCGACACCGAGCAGGCGCACACCCTGGGCCGGTACCTGACCAACGCCCAGTCCCCGGCCACCCTGCGCGCCTACCGCGCCGACTGGACCTCCTTCGGCGCCTGGTGCCTGACCGAACAGCGCACCTCCCTGCCCGCCGACCCCGTGGACGTGGCCGTCTACCTCGCCGCCTGCGCCGAGCAACGGGGTGAGGACGGCACCACCTGGGCGTTCTCGCCCTCCACTCTGGAGCGCCGCTCGGCCGCCATCGCCGCCGTGCACGGCGCCCACGGTCTGGACTCGCCCACCCGCGCCGAGGTGGTCAGGATGACCCTGCGCGGCATCCGCCGCACCCGCAGGGCCCGCCCGCGCCGTAAGGCCCCCGTGGTGCTGAGCACCCTGGAGTCGATGCTGGCGGTGCGCCCGGCCGAAGGCCATCCCGGGGAGTGGCCCGCAGGCGCGACGCCGTGCTGCTGCTCACCGGCTTCGCCGGGGCGCTGCGCCGCTCGGAGCTGGCCGGGCTGAGCTTCGACGACCTGGAGCTGCGCACCGACGCCGCCTCCGGGGCGCCCACCCTGGTGGCGTCACTGTGGGCGACCAAGACCGACCAGGAGGGCCGGGCCCACCAACGGGTGGCGCTGCCCCGGGGCCGTCACCGCCTGACCTGCCCGGTGTGCGCGGTGGCCGACTGGTCGGCGCTGGTGGTGGTGCACCGCGACGGGGGAGCGGAGGCGGTGCGCGCCTGGCTCGAACGTCCCCGGGCCCCCGAGGCCGCCCCCGCCCACTCCTGCCAGGACCTGACCCGTCTGGAGCTGGCCGACGGCACCGGGCGGCCGCTGCTGCCCGCCGTGGACCGGCACGGACGTGTGGCGGACAGGGCCATGACCCCCAAGTCCGTGGGCAACCTGGTCAAACGCTACGCCGAACGGGCCGGGCTGGACCCCGACGACTTCGGCGGTCACTCCCTCAGAGCCGGGTTCGCCACCCAGGCCGCGCTGGGCGGGGCCAACGACCGCGAGATCATGCGGCAGGGACGGTGGACCAACGCCCAGACCGTCCACGACTACATCCGCACCGCCAACCCACTGGAGGACAACGCGGTCACCCGACTGGGCCTGTGAGCCCACCCAGGGCGTGTGAGCTGCGACTCAACGGACACCCGCTCATCTCGAAACACCAACAAACCCACCAGCAACGCCAGATACAACCCGTTAAAGTGCGATCCTTCCCTGATGAGACATTAGGTTGGTTGCGTGAGAAAGGGGACGGTCCCATGGTCGACGAGTTTCGCGCGGCATTCCAAGAACTGATCGACGCCTCCGTCGCCACCGACCCCCAACAGTTCCCACCCGCCGTCCACAAGGTCTACCTCCTCGCCTCCCAGATCCCCGCCTCCGAACGGGAACTGGCCCTGGAGGCCCTCACCCCGCTCCTGTCCGGAGACCACGCGGCCCCCGGCATCATCGCCGACCTGTCCGTCGTCGCCGGAGCCCTGGTCGAGATGGGCACCGACCCCGGCCCCGCGGGCGTCGAGATCCTGCACCGCCTGCGCACCATGGGCAGGGGCGCCATCGTCTTCGTCCGCGCCTGGGAACGCACCGGCGGCGGCCCCCGCCCGACCCCGACGCCGTCACCGCCGACGCCGAAGCACGCGTGGCCGCCGACCTGGGCCCCGACGCCCCCGCCGCCACCATGTGCTGGTGGACCATCCGCCGCCACGGCCTGGCCGCCCGCACCATGCTGGGGAGCCCAGCGTCCGCGCCCACACCCGGAACGACCCCTCCACACACACCGAACTCGTCGCCATCGCCCACCAGCTCAGCGACCACCTCGACGAGTTCGACGAGGTCCGCGCCCTGCTGCGCATGGCCGAGACCTCCTCCGCCCTGGTCATGGACCGCGCCTCCGGCCGCGCCTTCCGCGTCCGCTTCGACGGCGTCAGCGACAACTTCCAACTCCACACCCTGCTCGCGGACGCCCTCATCGGCCCCCACGGCCAGGGACTGCCCGGAGACGCCCCCGACCCGCGCTGGACCGCCTCCTTCCGCGACGGCCCCGTCGACCCGGCCGCCCAGACCGTGTGGGGCTGGTGGAACCTCGTCGCCCACGACGGCGCCTGGGTCTGGAACGAGGGCGTACCCGCCGAGATCCCCACCATCGACGGCGAACACGTCCTGGTCCTGGACGAACAGCCCTACCCGCGCTCCTGGAACGCCGGACGCCGCCTGCCCCACGTACGCGCCTGGCTGGAGGTGGACTCCGAACTCGACACCGAGGAGGCCTCCCTGTGGTGGAAGCGGGTGGCCCCGGCCGAACCCGCCATCCCCGACCCCGACGCCCAGGACCACACGCCCCTGCCCGAACCCGTGGTCCTGCACACCCCCGCCTCCGAGGCCCAGCGCGTACGCGGTTTCGTCCCCCAGGTCAGCACCGAGGACGATGACCACCGCGACCCGGTCGAGGAACCCGCCGCGCCCGACCTCGCGACCGGGAGCACCACCGGACTCGTGGACGCTCCACCACGCTCGACCGCACTGCCCACCACCGGACACGGAGACGGCACCGCTCCCGTCGACGCCCTGCCCGACCGGCCCGCGCCGTCCGTCGAGCCCTGGGAGCCCGACCTCATCGACGCCGACGACGACGGCAGCGGCCCGCACCACCCCGAACAACGGGGAGCGCCGACCCGGACCCGCGTGAGGACGACCGCGCCCCACGGACGCACGCGCGCTCCGGCGCCCCCGCGACGGAGGGCGTGGCCGACCAGCCCGAGGAGGGGGAGCGGGCCGCTCCCTCGACCGCCGTCCCGGCCGGGCCGGGGAGCGGGACCGGGCCCCCGGGGCCGCGCCTGCCGCGACCACCCCCACCGGGCTGCCCCGCATGCCGCGCGGAGTCTCCCAGAGCTCGGGCTGGGGTCCGGCCTGGCGCTGAGAGCGCCCCAGGGGACCGCGTACCACGCAGCGACGCCGTGGGGCCCGGGAGAGCACGCTCTCCCGGGCCCCACCGTGTTCAGGGGCGGCCGCGGCCCTCAGGCGTCCTCCAGACGGTGTCGGGGCTCGTGGTGGGCCGGGACCGGCTCGGAGCGGGTCGCGCTGGAGCGAGGCCGACCGTCTCCCTCGCCCTCGTCGTAGAGGCCCTCGAAGTACTCCTCCTTGGTGGGACCGTCCTCGTCGTCGCGGACCCAGCGGGCGCCGACGAACACCGGAGCCGCCAACACCAGCGCCAGGGGCACGAACACACCCAGGGGCAGCAGCGTCAGGGCGCCCTCCACACCGGGAAGGACCGGCAGCCGCTCCAGCAGGTGCATGCGCACCAGGGCGGCGGCGGTCGCGCCGCCCAGGACCAGGGCGGCGGAGAAGGGCAGCATCGGGGTCAGGCGCGGTGGAACCGCGACCAGGGCCACCAGCAGGCCCACGCCCACCAGTCCGGCCAGCGCCACGGGGCCGGTGCCCTGCAGCGCGCTGGCCTGCACCGCGTTCAGGCCCCGCAGGTGAGCGAACGCCCATCCAGTCACCAGAAGTAGGACCGGGCCCAACAACAGGCCCGACAGGAAGCCGACGAAATGTCGCACGGGGGTGCTCCTCTCAGGGGTTGCGCAGCACCATAGCGACAAAAACGGAGTTCGGCACCATAACCACAAAATGGGGCATCCCGGACATCGGATCGTCACCTGCCCGTTCCCCACCCCTCGACCCGCCCCCACACCCCGGAACGCGCCGTGGCGCCGCCCCCACACGGGGGACGACGCCACGGCGACCCGCCAGGACCGGTCCCGATCACCGGCCGGGGAGTGACCCTCATCCTCGGCCGCCGCGTCCCCGTCACCGGACCCCTCCCGGCCCTCGGACCCGCCCGCGGCCGCCGCCACCGCGCCGGTTCCGGCCACCCGGTCCAACTCCTCGGGCGTCGCACGCCCGTCCACCCCCAGCACCCGGCGGCTCGGCGGGGAGGCACCGAACACGCGGCGCGCCTCGTAGGCCAACACCGCCACCACCACGGCCGCGACCGTCGCCCACAACGCCTGACGGTGTTCGGGCAGGGTCGCCATGGCCACGAAGATCGCCACCAACCCCAGCAACGTCACCCACGTCAGGTAGGGGAAACCCCACATCCGCAACGTGATCCGCTCGGGCGCGTTGCGCCGCACCCGCGCCCCCACCACCAGCTGCGAAGCACAGATGGTCAGGAACAGCACCAACAGGATCGCACCGATGGAAGCCACCAGGAACGCGAACACCTGACCGGGGAACAGGTAGTCCGCGACCACCGCCGCGTACCCCACCACGGTGCCCAACAGGATCGCCCGCACCGGCACACCACGACGGCTCGTCCCCCGCAGCACCCTGGGTGCGTCCCCTGACGGGTCAGCATGAACAACATCCGCGAGGACGTGTACATGGCGGCGTTGAGGACGCTCAGCACCGCGATCAGCACCACGATCTCCATGATCAGCGCCGCACCGGGGATACCCACCGTCTCCATGACCACCACGAAGGGGCTACGGTCCAGATCCGTGGAGTTCCACGGCACGACCATCACCACCACCAGGATCGAGGCCACGTAGAACAGGCCGATACGCCACAGCACGTTCGTGATGGCCGAGGCCACACCCCGCTCCGGCTCCGCGCTCTCACCCGCCGCGATCGTGATGATCTCCACGCCACCGAAGGCGAACAGCACCACCACCGTCGCACCGAGCACCGCCACCCAACCGTTGGGCGCGAACCCGCCCAGGTCCCACAGGTGCGCGAAGGTCGCCCCTTCCGCGCCACTCCACAGCCCCAGCGCGTACAAACCTCCCACCAGCAGGAACGCCACGATCGTCGCGACCTTGACCAGCGAGAACAGGGACTCGGTCTCGGCGAAGACCCGCACCGAGATCAGGTTCGCCACCGTCATCGTCAACAGCACGACCAGGGCCAGCGCCCAGGGAGCCACGCCCTCGACCCACTGGCTCAGGATCGCCGCCCCCGCCACCGACTCCGCCGCCACCAGGACCGCGTACATCCACCAGTACAGCCACCCGATGGCGAACCCCGCCCGGGGACCGAACGCCAACCGGGCGTAGTCGGAGAACGACCCCCGGCCGGCACCGACACGACCATCTCACCCAACGCCCGCAGGGTCAGGAACACCAGGGCCCCGGCCAGCGCGTAGGACACCACCGCCGCCGGACCCGCGGTCTGGATCACCGCACCGGAGCCGATGAACAGCCCCGCACCCACCGACCCGCCGATCGCGATCAGTGTCATGTGTCGGCGGCGCAGCGAATGCGCCAGCCCCGACCCGTCGTCCGTATGTGTCGCCTCCGGGGGCGACGTCTCACTGCCTGTCACGGCCCCACCCTAGGACGCAAGCTCGAGCACCTTCCCCACTGACCCCGCCAAACAACCCATGAACCAACAAAAGTGAGGCAGACCACCCCCACACCCCCGCCCCAACGCACTCCCACCCCAGAGGGAAGCGCCCGCCCACCCCGACGTGCCACCATCCACCCATGCGCCACCTCACCACCACCCTGACCCGGGCACTGCACCCCTGGTCAGCGCCCGCACCCACCAACGCTGGGCCTACCTCGTCATCGGCGGCGCACTCCTGACGCCCTACCTCATGGCCTCCCTCGTCCTGAGCACCCTCATCACACGCACCAACACACCCACACCCACCACCCTCCCCCTCACCCTCCTCATCGGCACCGCCCTCATCACCGCCACCGCACTCCTGCCCGCCACCCGCACCGGCCAACTCCACCTCGCCCGCGCCCTGCTCACCCCACTGCCACACACCCCCACCACCAGCCGCTGGCGCACCACCCTCTGGCTCCACCTGCACCTCATCGTCGGCATGGCCGCCAGCCTGGCCACCATGACCCTGCTCACCGAAGCCGCCCTCCTGGCCGCCGCACCCCTGAACCCCGCACCCCACCCCATCTCCCAAGGCCCCCTCACCCTCTACGGACAAGGCCACCTCACCCACCCCGCCTGGGGACCCCTCCTCGCCCTGGCCTGGGTCCTGGCCCTGATCTACGCCCTCGCCCTCACCGGCCACCTCCTCGCCAGAGCCGCACCCCACCTGCTCGGCCCCACCCCCACCGACCGCCTGCACGCCGCCCACGCCCACGCCCACCGCCTCGCCGAACGCAACCGCCTGGCCCGCGAACTCCACGACTCCCTCGGCCACGCCCTGTCCGTGGTCACCCTCCAAGCCGCCACCGCCGCCCGTCTCCTGGACACCAACCCCGACTTCGCCCGCCAGGCCCTCACCCACATCGCGGACACCGCCCGCACCGCCACCGCCGACCTCGACCACGCCCTCGGCCTCCTGCGCGAGAACACCACCACCCCCGCACACCCCCACCCGACCTGGGCGACCTCACCCACCTCACCCAGGCCACCCACCACACCGGCACCGACCTGACCTGCCACATCAGCGGCGACACCACCCCCGTCCCCGCCCTGCTCTCCCGCGAGACCTACCGCATCGCCCAGGAAGCCCTCACCAACGCCCTACGCCACGCACCCCACCAACCCCTCACCCTCACCCTGGACACGACCCCCGGCGCACTCACCCTCACCATCACCAACCCCCTGCCACCCACCACCCCACGCCTGCCCCGCCGCCGCAACTCCGGCCACGGCCTCCAGGGCATGCGCGAACGCGCCCACCTCATCGGCGGCACCCTCACCGCCGCACCCACCACCACCCACTTCCACCTCACCCTCCACCTGAACTGGAAACAGCACCCGTGATCACCATCAACCTCGTCGACGACGAACCCCTCATCCGCGCCGGCCTGGCCGCCCTCATCAACGCCGAACCCGACATGGAGGTCACCGGCCAGGCCGCAGACGGCGCCGACGTCCCCGACCTCGTCCGCCGCACCCGCCCCGACCTCGTCCTCATGGACGTGCGCATGCCCGGCCTCGACGGCATCCAGGCCACCCACACCCTCCAACGCACCCCCACCCGCCCCGCGTCATCGTCGTCACCACCTTCGACAACGACGACCACGTGTGGGGAGCCCTGCGCGCCGGAGCCCACGGCTTCCTCCTCAAACGCACCCCACCCGAGGAGATCCTCGCCGCCGTCCGCCTCGCCCACCGAGGCGACACCCTGCTCTTCCCCACCGCCCTACGCGCCCTGGCCGCCACCCAACCCGCCCACCCCACACCCGCCGCCCGCGCCGTGGCCACCCTCACCCAACGCGAAGCCCAGAC
Organism: Nocardiopsis eucommiae; assembly: GCA_018388625.1. GTDB lineage: Bacteria > Actinomycetota > Actinomycetes > Streptosporangiales > Streptosporangiaceae > Nocardiopsis > Nocardiopsis eucommiae. The sequence goes on from CP074402.1 coordinate 3,079,786, forward strand.
CCTCACCCTCATCGCCCAGGGACTCACCAACGCGGAGATCGCCACCCACCTCCACCTGGGAATCCAGACCGTGAAAACCCACGTATCCAACACCCTGACCAAACTCGGCGTCCGCGACCGCACCCAGGCCGTCATCGCCGCCTACGACTCCGGCCTCATCCGACCCGGCACCCGCCCCCGAAACCCACGACACACCCACGAAACCACTAACACTCAGCAACAACACTGTTACTTTCGGCAATCAAAGGCGGCCCAACACGACCCACACCCCGGGGGAGCACACCCATGTCCACCGCGCCAGCCATCGACCTCGACCTCATCACCACCCTCTACACCACCCACCGCGACGACCTCGCCCGCGTCCGCGACCAACAACGCCAGCACTACGCCTCAGCCGAACCCGCCATGACCCCCAACTCGACGACCTCGAAGCCGAGATCACCTACCTCCTCCTGCGCCACCACCGCCCCGCCAACGTCGTCGAGATCGGCACCTACTACGGCTGGTCCACCTCCTGGATCCTCTCCGCCCTCCGCGACAACGGCACCGGCCACCTCCACTCCTTCGACATCGTCGACCACGCCACCGCCCACGTCCCCACCACACTCGCCGACGACCGCTGGACCTTCACCAAAGGCGACGTCCGCGCCAAGATCACCCACATCCCCTCCAGCACCGACTACCTCTTCATCGACGCCGCCCACAACGGATGGTTCGCCCGCTGGTACATCCACCACCTCCTGCCCACCCTGCCCCCACACATCCCCGTCAGCGTCCACGACGTCTTCCACCAGCGCTACGCACTGCCCTTCACCGAAGGCGCCGTCGTCCTCAAATGGCTCGCCAACAACACCACCGACTACTTCACCGCCTCCGCCGCCCGCGCACCCCACCACCACCAGGCCCTCAACGACCTCAAGACCGAACTCGGCCTCGACACCCCCGTCCGCGACTCACCCCACAACCCCATGATCTTCTTCCGCCTGCCCGAACGCCCCCGCCCCGGCCAGGCCATCCCCAGCCCACCCCGCCCCCGCGCCCACAACGACGACCCCACCCATGACCCCACCCACAGCTGAACACCACCCCACCCACCACACGCGAGGGGCGGCGGGCCACCACGGCCCACCGCCCCCTCACACACCACCAGCCCTCAGGCCCCGTCCGCCTCCAACTCCGACGGCGGCGCGTCCACCACACCCTCACGCGCACCCGAGTCCACCCCGGCCCGCGCCTCACGCACCCCCACCACGTCAGCGGCATCCGACACCATCCGCGAGAAGATCACCGGCTGATCCAGACTCACCATGTGCCCCGCACGCGGAACGTTCACCAACCGCCCCTCCGCGCACGCGTCGAAGAACGCCTTCTCATGAATCCGGAAATGGTCCCGCGCCCCGTTCACCAACCACACCGGACCCTGATACGCCGACAACGCCGACAACGCGTCGATCTTCGCCAACTCGTCGATCACCGCCGTAGCCGACTCCACCGCCAGACCACCGTCCACCACCGCGTCAGCCGCACCATCACGCAACGTCAACCGATGGAACCGCTCGTTGACCGCCGCACCCTTGTCCGGCAACCGCTCCATCAACACCGCCGGAATCCGGTACACCTGAGCCAACGACTGATCCGGCTGCGCCGTACAACTCGCCGCCACCAACCCCGCGATCCGCCCCGGCGCCGCCCCCGCCGCCGCGATCGACACCATCCCACCCATGCTCAACCCCACCAACAGGGCCCGACCACCCACCGAGTCGATGGCCTCCAACAACGTGTCCACCGCACGCCCCACCGAGAAGTCCTCACCCCGACGAGACCCGTGAGCCGGAAGATCCGGCGCCACCACCGTGCGCCCCTGCGCCTGCAGGAACTCCACCTGCGGCCGCCACATACTCGACGACGAACGCAAACCGTGCGCCAACACGATCGGAACACCCATCACCGCACCTACTTCCCGGCCCCGTAGGACACCGTCACCGGAGCATGGTCCGACCACCGCTCCTCACGGCTGGGATAACGCTCCACCCGCCCCGACAGTGCCCGAGCGGCCAACCCCGGCGTCGCCACCTGATAGTCGATCCGCCACCCCGTGTCGTTGTCGAAGGCACGACCACGGTAGGACCACCACGAGTACGGGCCCTCCTGATCCGGATACAGCCCACGCACCACGTCCACGTACCCCGCCTCATCGAACACCCGCGACATCCACGCGCGCTCCTCCGGCAGGAAACCCGAATTCCTCCGGTTCCCCCGCCAGTTCTTCAGGTCCGCCTCAGTGTGCGCGATGTTCCAGTCACCACACACCACCAACCCACGCCCCTGCTCCTCCACCCGCGCACGCCGCTCCACCAGAAACGGCAGGAACGCCGCCATGAAACGCTCCTTCTCCTCCTGACGCGGCGTGTCCACCTCACCCGAGGGCAGATACAGGCTGGCCACACTCACCGCACCGAAGTCCGCCTCCACATAACGACCCGACTCCGCGAACTCCTCCACCCCGAAACCGACCCGCACCGCGTCCGGCTCCGCACGCGAGTAGATCGCCACCCCCGCACGCCCCTTCGCCAGGGCCGGACACAACACCACATGCCACCCCTGCGGCGCCACCACCCCTCCGGAAGCTGATCAGCCTCCGCCCGGGTCTCCTGCAAACACACCACGTCCGCCTCCGTGGCCGACAACCACGACCCGAACCCCGGATCCTTCTTCGCGGCCGCCCGCAACCCGTTGACGTTGACGCTGGACACAACAAAACTCGACTGGTTCACGCCCCACAGCGTAGCCACCCCCACCCCCACACCGGCCCCTCAACCCGCGTCACCCACCTCCTCCCGCGCCAACCGCCGCAACACCCCATACGTCCGGTTCGACCCCGCCGCCTCACGCTGAGCCCGCGCCGTCACCTCGATGTAGGCCTGCGACGACGTCACCGACGAATGCCCCAACAAATGCATGATCTCCGTGACCGACGCGCCATCCTCCGCCAACCGCGTCGCGAACGTGTGCCGCAACGCGTGCACCAACGTCCCCCGCGCCACCCGATCATTCACCCCCGCGTGCCGATAACACTGCCGCACCAGATACTGCAACCCACCCCGACGCAACCCCTCACCCCGGTTGTCCACCAACAACGGATCAGCCCCCGCACCGCGGCACCGAACCGCACCCGACGCGACTCCAGGTACGCCTCCAACAACGCCTCCAACGGAACCTCGATGGGCAACACACGCTCACCACCACCCTTGCCCACCACCCGAATCCGCCGCTCACCCGGCCGCCCACCCAACGACTCCACCCGCAACGACAACATCTCCGCCGACCGCATCCCCGTCAGCAACGCCAACGCCAACACCGCCAGATCCCGCTCCGGCCACGGATCACGCGCACGCCGCGCCCCCCGCGCCAGCGCCTCCAACAACCGCTCCGGGGTGTCCTCACCCATCAACGGCTTGGGCCCCGAAGGCCGCACCCGAGGCCGGGGGACCGCCGACATCGGATTCCCCGCCACCACCCGCTCCGACACCCAGAACGCGAAGAACCCGTTCCACGTCGACCACGCCCGCAACACACTGGAGGCCGCCCGCTCCTCAGCGAAGTCCGCGAACGCCTCCCGCAACACCCCCGCCTCCAACTCACCCAACCCGACCCCACCCGGATCACGCCCCAACGCCCGCCCCACACACCCCAGCACCCCCACCAGGTCACGCCGGTAGGCCGCCACCGTGTGCGGCGAGGGCTTCGCGGCCCGCCGCGCCACCAGATACCGCTCGATCGCCCGCTCCACCGACACCGCGTCACCACTCATGCCCCCAGCATTCCCGATCCCGACCCCCACCGCGCCCCCAGACCCGCCCCAGAACCGAAGCCCACCACCCACCGGGGGAGCGGAGGCCGCAGTACCGTACGCCCATGACCCTCCTCATCGTCGGCGCCACCGGCCACCTGGGCTCCCAACTCCTCACCCAGGCCACCCGCACCGGCCGCACCGTCACCGCCACCCACCACCGACGCACACCCACCCACCACCCCCACATCCACTGGACACCCCTGGACCTGCGCTCCCCACACCAGGTCCACACCCTCATCACCACCCTCCGACCCACCGCCATCATCAACGCCGCCTCCCGACCCCACGACTGGCCCACCACCGCCCAGGGCCCCGGCCACCTCGCACGAGCCGCCGCCACCACCGGCGCCCACCTCGTCCACGTCTCCAGCGACGCCGTCTTCTCCGGCCACGCCCCCAGCTACGACGAGACCGCCCACCCCGACCCCCTCACCCCCTACGGAGCAGCCAAGGCCGCGGCCGAAACCGTCGTCACCGCCCTGCACCCGACCACCGCCATCGCCCGCACCTCCCTGATCCTCGGCGACGACTCACCCCACGAACACCGCGTCCGCGACCTCGCCAACGGCACCACCACGGGCGCCCTGTTCACCGACGACCTCCGCTGCCCCGTCCACGTCCACGACCTCGCCGCCGCCCTGCTGGAACTGACCGACCCCGCCCACACCGGCATCCACCACCTGGCCGGACCCCACGCCCTGAGCCGCCACGAACTGGGAGTCCTCATCGCCCGCCACCGGGGACTGCCCACCACCCTGCCGCGCGCACGCCGCGCCGAGGTGGGACCGCCCGGGCCGCTCGAGATCCGCCTGGACTCCACCCGCACCCAGCGACGACTCACCACCACACTGCGCGGCGCCCGCGACTTCCTCACCTGACCGGTGCCGGAACCTCCAGGACCAGCACCGGCGCCACGTACGGGCACCGGCGCCACGTACGAGCCGCACGCGTGTCCGACCGACGGCGCCGTGCGGGGCCGGTGGGTGGGGGAGAGCGGGTGAGGACCGGCGGACGGACGTCGTCGCACCGGGACGCTCCAGCCACGCAGGGGTGTCTGCGGACGCCCCCAGGGAGACGGGGGAGGACGACCACTGTTGACGGTCACGGAGTCGTCAGAGGGTCACTTCCACGACTGTCCTCCGTCGCCGTCAGCTCCCCCAGCTCTCCGGGATCGAGCGCGAACTCAAGGGGCCTCACACGGCCCGCACCGCGCATCGCCGGTCACTGAACGTGGCCCTGAGAAGTCGCTGCGTCGCGGGCAGCTGGGAGCAGAAGCTCCGCGCGTTCCAGGGCCAGTCGGGAGGAGGTGACCAGGTCCTCTGACGAGTCGTCGCGAACTCGGAGGTCGAGCGCGACCACGAAGGCCTCGACGGCCCGGGGGTAGTCCCGACCGACGAAGTGGACCTTTCCCAGGTGCTGCCACAGGACGGCTTCGCGCGCGGTGCCTCGGGCCAGGTCGATCAGCTCGCGGTACTCGGAGGAGGCCCAGGCGATCCGGCCCAGGTCACGACGGACGTCGGCGAGCAGGGCACGGTGTCGGATGGTCGGCTCGCACGCGGTCAGCTCCACCGCTAGGGGTTCGGCCTCCTCGGGTTGGCCGCCCCAGAGCTTCTCCAGGACCGCCAGCGCCCGGTCGTGCTCGTGGGCACTGCGGAACTCTCGCGGATCCTCGATCACCGGCAGCAGGGTGAGGGCATCCATGTACCAGCCTGGCCCGCCCGGTATCCGCCTCTCGCTCGTTCGAGTGCGGGCGTGCGGGTGACGGGAAGTCATGCACGGCAGGCTATCGGGGGTACTGGTGTTCACGAGATGGCGGCGTTGTTGCACCACCTACGGACTATTTGCCTGTACACGGCCGACTCCTGGGGGTGGGGGAGAACCACCACGCCAGCTGGTGTGTACGTACGTACAACCCGATGCGCGGTCCGTGCCGGGGTACGAGCGGCGACGCCGGGGGAGCGGGGCCCCATGAGCCACATCTGACCTGCGAAAACTCCGACTGGCACTCCTGGCTCCGGAAGGCGGGAGGCCCGGGGCGCGAACCAGGGGAGTGGCGGCGAATGTGTACGGGTGTTCAAAGAGTGACATCACAGCCCGGGGAACAGGTGTTCGATGGACAGGCTCGGCCCCGCAGAGGAGGGCGATGCCCACCAGGGGACGAGCGGAGAAGACGACACTGAGCGCTCCGCAAGCCATCTCGGTCATGTGTCGTCAAAAAACCACAAAAGGATGCATAACACCGTTTATGCATGAAACATGGAGAGGTCGCCCCCGGAAGGGGCCCCGGGGCCGGATCCCACCCGCCATGGATAACCGCAGGCCAACGGGTTAACCGTGAGCACCTCTGGCCACACGGAGGAACCCTGGCCGGACATGGACAGGAGAGCGCCCCGGGTCGACACATGAGGGCCCCAGGGCCACGAGGGCGGATCCGGACGGATTCGACGGAGCACGAAAAAGACCGCTGACCTGGGGAGTTCGCCAGTCATCCCAGGCCAGAAGCGAACTCTCCGGAGGAAGCATCGAGGAGGCCGAGGAGAGCGACGTCGTCCACAGGCACAGGTCGGGGGTTGCCAGAGAGGACCTCTGAGGGGCACGCTCGATTTCGGGGGCTCCAGGCTCCGCCAGCGGACGCCCACAGCGCCCCCGAATCGACGTTAACCCGGGAACACCCACGCCCACCAGTGCGCACCCAGCTCCCTGTGGACAACACGTCCCGCCCGGGTCGCGCACGGCGGCCCCAGCGCCGTACGCCCCTCACGGCCTCCGCGCCCAGGCTCACAACGTCTCGCGGCCCGGGTCGGCCGCCCTCGGTGAGGATTCCCAGCGACCGGCCAGGCCCCGGGCAGCACATCCGGGGCCCCACAACCCGCCCAGAGCACGAGAACCCCTTCCCCACAGGCATTCCCACACCGCCGATAATGCACATTATGTCAAGTAGAGCGTGGAGAGGCCTCCCCGCGACCACCAACACCCCCGGTGAGGCCCAAGAAACGGAAAAACCCCATCGGGCGGCCCCACCCCGTCCAACACCCCTTGCCGCCCACGCCACCATGCCCCTCCACGGGCCCGACGCCACCCGCTTCCCATCCGAACACCACGCTCACGCACCGTCACCCCAGCTGAAACACGAGGACCCCACCCACACCGCACCTCGACCACGCACAGCCACCCCGCAGAGCCCATCACCGAGCACACCCAGCACCTCACGCCGCGTTCGCACCCAGCCGACCGTCACCTGAGCCCTCGGCACCACCGGACCCGCACTCCCCGCGCCAACACACCGACCGCGCCCATCGACGAGACGCCTCACAGCGCCTCCCTCACCAACGCCTGCGCGTCCTCGCCCTCCACGCCCCGCACCCGCTCCCCCAGATCCACCATGTCCAACTCCGGAAACTCCATCGTCGGAGTCCCGTCCTTCTCCGTCGGCACATCCGTCGACAAGACCGCCAGAATCCCCTCCTCAACCTCCACCCACGCGCTCATCGAAGGCAGCGGAGCCTCCGAACCGTCATCGACCATCACCGCGCCCCGCCGCTCACACCGATCCGACTCCGCACCGTCCGCACAGCCCACCCATTCCGGAACCCCTGGCTCCCCCTGCTCCACCACGACCGTGAACACCGTCAACCGGAACCCCCGCTCCCACACCACACTCCGTGAGGGCTCATAGACGACCTCCGCCCGAATGTCATCCTCCGCGGACCTCACCGACACCGAACCCGGCTTCCACCCCGACGCCTCCAAAGCCGCGATCGGATGGCTCAACGCGGCCACCTCCCGCCCGAGCTCCCGGTTCTCCCGTACGTCCTCGACACGCTCCTGCCCCCAGGACACCCCCACCACCACGGAACACAACCCCAGCACCACACCCACGGCGATCACCGCCCGCGCAGGCCCGGGCCGCGACGACCACACCACGGCCGCGCCCGCCAACGCCAACACCAGACACCCCGACACCAACCCCACCAGGGAGAACCACTCGATCCGCAGGTACCCCACCCACAGCACGCCGAGCACCGCCGCACACACCACCAGCGGAAGCTCCCACGGCCGCACTGACCCCTGACGTGACATCCACACCCCGAACCCGTACACCGACCCCATCGGCAACACGAGACCGACCAGGAACACCAACGCCGTCAAACCGTCGTCGCTGTCACCGAACGCACCCAGCAGCACCGTGAACGGCACCACCACCGACAACATCGGGGTCAACCACAGCACCCACCCCAAACCCACCAACCGAGGCGCGCCCCCACCGGGCACCGCCTCCCCACCCACCGCACCGGGGTCAACGGGCGACGGATCCGGTGCGGTGCCCTGGTTCCCGGGGTCGGTACTCAACAGCGGTTCTCCTCACGGCTGGGGGACGTCACTGGGTCCGATGCCCCACCCCGCCCCAAGGTTCACGGACCACTCCCCCGCCCCCGAGCACCCGCCCTACACTCGAAGACGCACCGAGAACCCCCGTGCCCCACCAGCCCCCGGGGCACCACCACGAACTACGGCAGGCCATGGACGACAGCCACCACCCCTCACCCGGTCACCGGTACCTCGCCGCACTGTCGCTGCGCCGCACCCTCACGGCCGCACGCTCCCTCACCCACGACCCCACCAACGCCCCCCGAGGCCTGCCGCTCCCCCTGCTCGTGCTGGGCATCGCCATCGCCCTGGCCGCCACGACCACCACCCTGTGGCCCCTGGCCCCCTGGCTGCCCTGGTGGGCCCTGATACTCACCGCGCCCCTGGCCGCCGCCCCGGCCTTCCTCGCCGGCACCATCGCCATGACCCCCTTCCTGATCTCCACCACCCGAGCGGCCCGGGGAACCCCCACCGGCCACGACTGGGCTCCCCCACCGCCCTCACCTTCCTGGCCTGCGTCATCCCACTCCTGTCGCCCCTGCCGCCGTGGAGCAACACCCTCACCCTGTGGGCCCTGCTCACCACCGCCGCACTCGTGAGCACCTACCAGGCCCTCCCGGCCCTGGGCCGCGACATCGACCTCGAACGCGCCCGCGCCGACTGGGACACCCAGGACTGAACTCCCCCACACATCACCCGCCACCCCGCCCCCAGGCACCGCGAGCCTCCCAGGTGGCCTCCCCGAACCCACCCGGAGACGACACGACGTCCGGACGCACGGCCACCCCGATGAGCACAGCGCGTCCGCGCCCGGCCTCCGACCGCCGCCACCACCCGTCGCCCACCCACCGACGCGTACCGAACAGAAGGGGATTTAACCCACCCCCTGCCGCCGACTTGTACACGTAACGGTCGGGCAAGCCCAGCGAAACCCCCGACACCAGCCTCCTAGGTGCACCCCTCGAACAGCCCCCGAACCTAGGAGGTGGGCATGGCCCGCTCCCGCCCGAGCAACTGGCCCAAGACCCTCACCGCCGCACTGGCCCTGACACTGGCCGCCACCGCCTGCGGCAACCAACCCGCCGGGGTCGACGAGGACACCGTCACCGTCGGCATGCTCCACTCCCTGTCCGGCACCATGGCCATCAGCGAAGTGACCGTCCGCGACTCCGTCCAGCTCGCCATCGACGAGATCAACGCCGAGGGCGGCGTCCTGGGACGCCAGATCGAGCCCGTCCTCGAGGACGGCGCCTCCGACGAGGCCACCTTCACCGAACGCGCCCAGAAACTCCTCCAGTCCGACGACGCCGTAGCGGTCTTCGGCGGCTGGACCTCGGCCTCACGCAAGGCCATGCTGCCGGTCTTCGAACGCAACAACGGCCTGCTGTTCTACCCCGTGCAGTACGAGGGGCTGGAGGCCAGCGACAACATCGTCTACACCGGCGCCACCACCAACCAACAGATCATCCCCGCCCTGGACTACCTACGCGAACAGGGCCACACCAGCCTCTACCTGGTCGGCTCCGACTACGTCTTCCCACGCACCGCCAACCAGATCATCACCGCCTACGCCCAAGCCCACGACATGCAGATCACCGCCGAGGAGTACACACCCCTGGGCCACACCGAGTACTCCACCATCACCAACGACATCGCCCGCACCACACCCGACGCCGTCTTCAACACCCTCAACGGCGACTCCAACGTCAGCTTCTTCCAACAACTGCGCTCAGCCGGAGTGACAGCCCAGGACGTCCCCGTACTCAGCGTCAGCGTGGCCGAGGAAGAGGTCGAGGGCGTCGGCACCGACAACATCGCCGGCCACCTGACAGCCTGGAACTACTACCAGACCGTCGACAACGACGCCAACACCGGTTTCGTCGAGGCCTTCACCGACACCTACGGCGCCGACCGAGTCACCTCCGACCCCATGCAGTCGGCCTACAACGGCGTCTACCTGTGGAAGGCCGCGGTCGAGGCCGCCGACAGCTTCGAGGTCGACCAGGTGCGCGCCGCCCTGGACGGGATCAGCATCGACGCCCCCGAAGGCCCCATCACCGTGGACGGCCAGACCCAACACGTGGTCAAGACCGCCCGGATCGGCCAGGTCAACGACGAGGGCCTGATCGACGAGATCTGGACCTCACCCGAGCCCATCACCCCCGACCCCTACCTCGAGGGCTACGACTGGGCCGAGAACCTCACCGGCTGACCCTCCCCGCGACACGGCCCCCACCCACCGGGTCCCCTTCCGCACAGAAAGGAGCAGCGATGGACGCCCTCATCAACCAACTCCCCACCGGCCTGGCCATCGGCGCCGTCCTCCTCCTGGCCGCACTCGGCCTCAACTTCACCTTCGGCCAGATGGGCGTCATCAACATGGCCCACGGCGAACTCATCATGATCGGCGCCTACACCGCCTACGTACTGCACGCCTGGATCGGTCTCAACCCCGCCTACTCACTCCTGATCGCCCTGCCCGTCGCCTTCACCATCACCGGCACCCTGGGCTGGCTCCTCGAACTCAGCGTCATCCGCCACTTCTACGGCCGCCCCCTGGACACCCTGCTCCTGACCTTCGGCATCGGCATGATCCTCCAACAAGGCGCCCGCGACACCTTCGGCGCACCCAACGTCGACGTGCCCGCACCAGCCTGGCTCACCGGAGGCATCACCCTGACCGGCGGCATCCGCATCCACTACTCCCGCCTGTTCATCCTCGCCCTGGCCATCGCCTGCGTCATCGCCATCGCCTACCACCTCAACCGCTCCCGCCACGGACGACAGATGCGCGCCGTCATCCACAACCGCGACCTCGCCGCCATCAGCGGCATCAACACCCGAAAAGTCGACGCCACCACCTTCTTCATCGGCTCCGGCCTGGCCGGTATCGCCGGGGTGGCCCTGACCCTGATCGGCCCCACCGGACCCACCCTGGGCACCAACTACATCGTCGACGCCTTCCTGGTCGTCGTCGTGGGCGGACTGGGCCAACTACGCGGCACCGTCCTGGCCGCCTTCACCCTGGGCATCCTCAACGCCACCGTCGAAGCCTGGGCCGACGCCTCCCTGGCCAAACTCATCGTCTTCGCCGCCATCATCGCCTTCCTCCAGGCCCGCCCCCAGGGACTGTTCACCGTCAAGACCCGGGCACTCACATGACCCACACCCCCACCACAGCGGCCAAGACCACACCCGGTGCACTCACCCGGATCCGCGGATTCGCCCTCTTCCTGGGCCTGCTCGCCGCCGCCCTGCTCCTCCTCCCCCAAATCCTGGAACCCTTCCGCCTCAATCTGCTCGCCCAGTACCTGTGCTACGCCATCGTCGCCCTGGGCATCGCCCTGGCCTGGGGCCGCGGCGGCATGCTCACCCTGGGACACGGCGTCTACTTCGGGCTGGGCGCCTACGCCATGGCCATGCACCTGACCCTGGCCCGCGCCGAAGCCGACCCCCTCAACCCCGGCGCCCTCCCCCAGTTCATGGTCTGGTCCGGACTCACCGAACTCCCCTGGTTCTGGCAACCCCTCACCAACCCCGCCGTGGCCGTCATCGCCGCCATCACCGTCCCCGGAGCCCTGGCCGCCCTCCTGGGCTGGTCCGTCTTCCGCCAACGCGTGCGCGGCGCCTACTTCGCCATCCTCAACCAGGCCCTGGCCGCCGCCTTCGTCATCCTCCTCATCGGCCAACAACACCTGACCGGCGGCTCCAACGGACTCACCGACTTCCCCGTCTTCGCCGGACACAGCCTCTACACCCCCACCGCGCAGACCACCCTCTACACCGTGGTCGTCCTGACCCTGGCCGGCATCTACCTGCTCTTCCGCCACATCACCCACAGCCGCTACGGACAACTCCTCATCGCCATCCGCGACGGCGAGGACCGCGTCCGCTACCTGGGCTACGACCCCACCTGGGCCAAGACCTTCGCCTACGCCCTCTCCGCCATGGCCGCAGGCATCGGCGGAGCGCTCTTCGTCCCCGTCATGGGCATCATCTCCCCCTCCCTCATCGGCGTCATCCCCTCGATCATGATGGTCCTGGCCGTAGCCATCGGCGGCCGCTACTCCCTGGCCGGAGCCGCCCTGGGCGCCGTCCTCATCAACGCCGCCCAGACCACCTTCTCCGAGAACTTCGCCGGAGGCTGGACCTACCTCCAAGGCGCCCTGTTCGTCATCGTCATCGCCCTGGCCCCCAAGGCCTGGCAGGACTCACCCAACAGATCAGCGACGCCCTGCACACCCGCCGCAAACACCCGCCCGAACACACCCGCGACCACGCAGCCCCCACCCCGACCCAGGAGCACACCACCGGGAGCACCCCATGAGCCTGCTACAGATCAACGACCTCACCGTCACCTTCGGCGACTTCACCGCCCTGGACCACATCAACCTCACCCTGGCCGAAGGGGAACTGCGCTTCCTCATCGGCCCCAACGGAGCCGGAAAAACCACCCTGGTCGACTCCATCACCGGCCGCACCCGCCCCACCTCGGGCACCCTCACCTTCAACGGCCAACGCCTCAACGGCACACCCGAACACCGCATCGTACGCGCCGGCATCGGACGCACCTTCCAGACCAGCGTCGTCTTCGGCGAACTCACCGTCGCCGACAACATCGACCTCGCCGCCTCCCACCGCCTGCGGCCCTGGCAACTCCTCCGCAGACGCCCCACCCTGACCGAACCCCTCACCCACATCCTGAACCGCGTCGGCCTGCACGAACACACCCACACCAAAGCCGCCACCCTCTCCCACGGCCAACGCCAATGGCTGGAGATCGCCATGCTCCTGGCCCAGGAACCCCGCCTGCTCCTGCTCGACGAACCCGTGGCCGGAATGAACGCCGAAGAACGCACCCGCACCGGCGACCTGCTCACCGAGATCGCCACCGACCACACCATCCTCGTCATCGAACACGACATGGACTTCCTACGCCGCTACGCCCGCGAAGTCACCGTCCTGCACGAAGGACGGGTCCTGACCCACGGCGACCTCCACACCGTGCAGAACGACCCCCGCGTCCAAGAGGTCTACCTGGGCCGCACCCCCAGGAGGCCACCCCATGAACACCCCCACACCCCACCTGAGCGTGCGGGGCCTGTCCGCCGGCTACGGCCGCGCCCGCGTCCTCTTCGACATCGACCTCACCATCGAACCCGGCACCATCGCCTGCGTCATGGGCCGCAACGGCGTCGGCAAAACCACCCTGCTCAACACCATCACCGGACTCATCACCCCCACCACCGGCACCATCACCCACAACGGCACCGACATCACCCACCTCGCCCCCCACCACCGCACCCGCCGCGGCATCGCCTACGCACCCCAGGGCCACGACACCTTCGCACCCCTGACCGTCGCCGAGAACCTCCACGTCACCCACCAGGCCACCCGCCGCGGCGGCCCCGAACTCATCGACGCCGCCCTGGCACGCTTCCCCCGACTACAACCCCTCCTCCACCGCAAGGCCGCACTCCTCTCCGGAGGCCAAGCCCAACAACTCGCCATCGCCCGCGCCCTGGTCACCAACCCCAGCCTGCTCGTCCTGGACGAGCCCACCGAAGGCATCCAACCCAACATCGTCGCCGAGATCGAAGCCGCCATCACCGACACCGCCGCCCAGGGCATCACCATCCTGCTCGTGGAGCAGTACCTGGACGTGGCCCTGCGCCTGGCCGACACCGTCACCGTCATCGACGCCGGACGCATCATCCACACCGGCCCGCGCACCGAACTCACCCACGAGAGCGCCCACGCCCTGATGGCCATCTGAGCGCAGGGGGACACGGTGGGCACCACCCCAGGACCGCCCCCGCACCCACCGCACCCGGGTCACAACCCCCACCACAACCAACACGCACCTGGCCGGCCAACCCCACCCTCCCGGCCACGTCCGGGGGCCTCGGCAGCGGACAGTCCGCGAAGCCCCGTGAGCACCTCCGCCGTCGTCACACCACGAACCCCTCCTCGCCATCGCACGGTCCGGAGGCGCACAGGAGATCCACACCGCACTCACACCCCCGCACGCCCACCCACGCCTGGGGCACCGAACCGGGCCAGGCAGTGCCACACCCGCTTCACCACCCTCGGCTCGAACCGACCCGACCGCGCCGCCTCACCAATCACACGAGGCGTCAACCACCCCTCCACCGCGATCCGCGTCCCCGCCTCCACGACCTCCCGCCCCCGGTAACCGGGATGCCGTGACAGTTCCTCCACCCCCAACCGGAACCCGCCGTGCCAGGACACCGCACACCCCAACCGACCCGCCGCCTCCTCCACCCGAGTCCCGCGAAAACTCGGATCCAACACCAACGCCACCACGTCCGCGCCCCACCGCACCGGCCCGTGCACCTGCGCCTCCACGTACTCGTCCAACACGTCCCGCCCGCCCCCGGGAGCACGCGCCAGGTCCACCAACCCCATCCGCTCACCCACCCCGAACGCCGACGGCTCGAAGGTGCTGTCCGGATAACAGAACGTCGTCCGCCCCACCACCGGCTCCCCCAACCGGAAGAAACACGAACCGAACCTCGGCGCCGCACCCACCCCGCTCCCGACCCGATCCAGCGCCCCGTACACCGGCCGCGCACACACCGGCGCCCGATCGTAGGCACCACCGAACATCCGGCTCTCCCACCGCCACCGGTCCCCGCCCTCGAACGCGGTCAACCCGCCGTTGCTCACGCCCGTCACGAACTGAGACCGGTACACCCCTCCGCCGCCATCCGCTCCACCACCGTGGACCCGCCCACCACACGGTCGGGATGGAAGTTCAACGTCACCGACCACCCCTCCGCGAACGCACCACCCCAGGACCGCCCCCGCACCCACGCCAACGCCCGCCGCGCCGCCCGACCACCCGCACCCGGGTCACAACCCCCACCACAACCACACGCGTCCATGGACCGATCATGCCCCCACCCCGCACGGCCCAGGAAGGGGGCGCACACCCGCGAACCATCCACCACCAGACCAACACCGAAACGGCCGGAGGGCACCGGCGAGCTCCCCACCCACGCCAACGACCACACAGGAAAAGGGGCCCACCCCAGGCGGGCCCCCACCACTCACTCCATCACGGCAACCGCAACCACCCCGTACACACCCTCAACCCCGCACCCGACTCCAACCGCTCCAACGCCGCCCGCTCCAACCGCGTCCGACGCGGCGCCCGCTCCACATCCACCCGAGGCATCCCGAACACGAACCGGAACACGTCACCCTCCCCGGGCGACCCCTCATCCACCAACGTGAACCTGCGCTGGAACCGCACGATGTTGGACTCCTCCCCCAACACCCGCCCCCACCACGGATCCAACAACCACGACGTGCACGTGGCCACCAACGGATCCAACCCCAACTGCTCCCGCGCGAACGGCCCCGCCAACGCCAACGCCTCACTCACCGCCTCCGGACCCAACCCACCTGAGGGAATGTGCAACCGCAGCACCGGATCACCCGGAGCCAACCCCGCACCCAACGCCGCGGCCTCCTCCTCCGAGTACCAACGCACCGGCCCCTGGTCCCCCAACAACGCCGGCTCCAGCTGCAGACCCCCCACCCAGAACAACCGCCCACGGAACTGCGCCGCCACCCACGCCGCCGTCTCCAGACTCAACCGGCCGAACAACCACCGCGACCGCCGCACCTGCACACCCACATCAGCCAGAGACGCCACCGTCACCGACCGGTCCACCCCCGCGAACCATGCCGCCGCAGCTGCTCCGGAACCATCGCCACGAACGCCCACAACGACGCCACCCGCACCCGCGCGTCCTCGGCCTCCACCAGCGTCGGCCACGGCCGCCACACCCCCACCGGCACGTCCGCGTCCGCCCACAGCCGCCGGTACATACACCCGACCAGGTGCCACAACTCCTCCGGCCACCGCCCGTCCGCGCCCGGAGCCCCCGGCCACAACGCCTCCACCTCCGCACGGTCGTCATCGGCCAGGACGAACGCGTCCAACACCTCAGCGGCCTCAGCCACCGAAGGAACCCTCAACCCCACCTCCGGCTCCGGCAACGCCTCACAGGCCTCCAACCACTCCCGCACACCAGCGTCGAGCCCGAACCGTTCCACCACACGCGCACTGTCCATGCGCACATCCTGTCGCCCCCACCCACCCCGAGGGAAGAAGACCCCACCCCAAAACACCCCAGAACCACCAAACCGCCCCCGCCCCACCCACCCCCGATGAGACCAGACCCACAACACATCACCACGTGGGCATAGTGTTGTGGTAACCCACCAAGCAACACCACACCCACCGAAAACGAGGAACACCACCGATGTCCGACCCAGCGCAACTCCTGCGCGACTGGATCGCCACCTACGACACCCCCACCACGTCGGTGGCCCACCTCCTCTGCGACCGCCACGACCCCCACACCATCGCCACCACCGAGATCGGCCCCACCCTCGAACCCACCACCCTCACCTACGGCCAACTCCGCGAACGCTCACAGACCCTCGCCACCGGACTCGCCCACCACGGCATCCAGCCCGGCGACCGCATCGCCACCCTCATCCCCAAAGGCATCGACCTCACCATCACCGCCCTCGCCACCTGGCGCCTCGGAGCGGTCCTCGTCCCCCTCCTCTCCTCCTTCGCACCCTCAGCCATCACCCAACGCCTCACCGACTCCCACACCCGCCTCGTCATCTGCGCCGACGAATACCGCACCAAACTCGACCCCACCCCCCACACACCCACCGACCCCACCTGGAACATCGCCACCACCGGACCACAACCACTCCGCGACGGCGACCACACCCTCACCACCCTCAGCCAACACCCCCCACACACCACCCCCACACCACCACCGGCGACGGCGACGTCGCCACCGTCTACGTCTCCAACCTCATCGGCCCACCCCGAGGCGTCCGCGTCCCCGCCCGCGCCCTCTCCGCCATGCACGCCTACCACCACTTCGGCCTCGGCGTACACGACGACGACGTCTACTGGAACACCGCCGACCCCGGCTCCGCCTACGGCCTCTACCACGGCCTCATCTCCCCTCTCCTGGCCGGACACAACTCCCTCGCCCTGCGCGCCGGATTCTTCGACCCCGAACTCACCCTCGACGTCCTCGGCCTCCACCAGGTCACCAACTTCGCCTCCGACCCCACCACCTTCCGCACCCTGAGGGCCGCCACCAAGACCCTCCCGCCCGAGATCGTCGTCCAACGCCTCGCCAGCGCCGGAGAACCCCTCGCACCCGAGGTCATCGACTGGGCCACCGACCTCTTCGGCGTCCCCGTCCGCGACCACTACGGCCAGACCGAACTCGGCTGGTGCGCCGGACTCCCCAACGGCGACCTCCCCGACCCCGCCACCACCGCGCCCCCGGAGCCATCGGCCCCGCCCTCCCCGGCTGGGACATCCAGGTCCTCGAAGCCATCACCGACGAACCCGCGCCCCTGGGCGCCTACGGCCGCATCGCCATCGACCGCGACCACAGCCCCCTCGACTGGTTCGACGGCTACCTCGGCTACGAGAACACCGCCGACATCCGCTTCACGCCCGGACGCACCTACCACCTCACCGGCGACACCGGCATCATGGACCGCCAGGGCAACCTGCACTTCTCCACCCGCGACGACGGCGCCATCATCACCCGCAGCTACCGCATCGGCCCCACCGAGGTCGAAGCCGTCCTCAACACCCACCCGGCCGTCGAGGAGAGCGGCGTCTACGCCATCCCCGACGACCTCGCCGGACACCTCGTCGGCGCCCGCATCGTCCTCGCCCCGGGACACACCGGCACCCCCGAACTCGCCGAGGAACTCCGCGCCTGGGTCCGCGCCCGTTTCGCTCCCCACGCCGCGCCCCACAGCGTGGACTTCATCGACGAGCTGCCCCGCACCGCCTCCGGCAAGATGCGCAGAGCCCGCCTACGCTGAACGGCCCGGCGCTCCGGGCCCCTCGCCGCACGGCGGGGCCCGCGCCACGGGTGAGGCACCACAGGAGCCCCGTGGGCCAGGGCAGCGGCCACGCGGGCTCACACGCGTCCCCGTGGCCAAGGGCAGGCAGGGCCGCGCGGTTCCGCCGTGCCGTGCGGGCAAAGACATCGGCCGAGGGGAAGTCCGCCCGACCCGAGGGCGCACCCGACCGTCATCGCGCACCCGCCCGCTCACTCCTTCAGCCGCGCGGTGCCCTCCACCAACTCGTCCACCCGGGCCGCCAACGCCATGTCCTTCTCGGTGACGCCGCCCTCGTCATGCGTGCTCAGTACCAACAGCACCGTGTCGTAACGGACGTCGATGTCCGGGTGGTGCCCGGCCTGCTCCGCCGCCTGCGCCACCTCGTTCACCAGTGCCACGGCCTCCAGGAATCCCACCAACCGGACCGAACGCCGGATGGTCGCGGCCTCGGAGTCCCACTCCCAGTCCGTCAACCGGCCCAGCCCGTCACGGATCTCTTCCTCGCTCAGAACAGCCATCGCTCCCCCAACGCGCTCAGCACACAACTCTCCTCGCCCCCTACCCACACCTGCCGCACCCACAACACGGCGGCCCCGCCGGGAGCGGAGGAGGAACCGGTGAGCGCCCGCCCCGAACTCACGGATCCGGCTGCCCCCGTCTCCGTTGAGGGCGTGAGCACGGGGACGTCGAGGGCGACGGCCACTCCCCTCCGTAGGCGACCCCTGACGGAAGGTGCCGGTTTCGGGGCCAATCCGTGTTTGGCCGGAACCGGCCCTGCCCGAGGGCCGGAGAACTCCGCCATGTCGAGCGGGATACGCGCCGGGACGCGGGACACGGCGCAAGCCCGGGTTCTTCGGTGCGGCGTGAGCCGCTCCATTGTGTTCTTGGTTTTGTCTTTTCCTGTAAGGGCGCCGCACCTTTACGTCGTAGATTTACAAGAAGCGGTTCGCCGCCCCTCTGGTAGCCCCACGAGATGACCCGCGTCCTCAGCGTCACAACCGGATCCGGCCACCCCGGAAACCTTGCAAATCCCCCTCGGAGCGGTTAGCTCTGGGACACCACAGCCCCTCTCCCCCACCCGGTTGACCCCACCGGCCGCGCGCCCCTCCCCCGGAAGCGAGCCCATGCCCGTCGAGAAGCGCTCCTCGCTCCGCGCCCGCATGGTCAGCCTGGTGCTCATCCCCAGCACCGCCCTGCTGGCCCTGTGGGCGGTGCTCAGCACCGTCCTGGCAACCGACATCCGCGACCTGAACGCCACCACCGCCTTCATCGACGAGGTCGGCCAGCCCGTCGTGGACGTGATCACCCATCTCCAGTGGGAGCGGCGCGCCACCATGGCGGCCGCCACCCCGGGGCCGCACGCGGCGCGCTGGACCAGCTCGACGCCGCCCGTGAAGCCACCGACCAGAGCGCCCACGACCTCGACCAGGCCCTGAGCCGGTACGGCCGCGGTGACCTGCCCCGGGAGGTCCTCGCTCTCCAGGGACAGCTCAACCTCCTCGATCGCCACCGCACCGAGGTGGTCGACGACCTGGGTCCCGAGGTCGACCCCCTGGAGGTGGCCGCCCAGCCCTACCACCGCATGATCGAGTCGGGGCTGGAGATCTGGGACGCCCAGGTCGACCGGACCGACGTCGCGCTCTCCCCCACCTGCGTTCGCTCGCGTCCCTGCTGCGCTCACGCGAGTACCTCAGCCAGCAGGACGCCGTCCTCACCCACTCCGTCGCCACCGGCTCCTTCACCTCCGAGGCCCACACCCGGTTCGCGTCCGCCGCGGGCGCCCAGCGCCACACCTGGACCCAGGTGGAGTCCGCCACCGGAAGCCAGCGCAGCCAGGACTACACCGAGCTCAACGGCTCCTCGCAGAAACGTGCCGTGTACAGCCTCCAGGACATCGTCATCGGCAACCCCGGAGGCCCCGACACCCGCGTCCCGGTCGAGCCCCGCAGCTGGAGCGAGGCCACCGGGGACCTGGACGAGCGCCTGCGCGCGGTCGAGCGCGCACGCATGGCGCAGATCGTCGAGACGGGGCACGCCCACGCGCGGGAGCTGCTCCTGGGCGTGCTGCTCGTGAGCGTCCTCGCCCTGGCCGTGGCCCTGGCCTCGGTCGTGGTGGCGGTGACCGGTTCGCAGCGTCTGGGGCGTCGCCTCCAGGACCTGCGTACGCACACCCTGCACCACGCCCGGTTCCGGCTGCCTCAGGTGAGCGCGCGGCTGCGCGCGGGCGAGAGTGTGGACGTGGACGCGGAGGCGCCCCGGCTGAGGGGCGGGCCCCGTGACGAGCTTGGGCAGGTGGCCGAGGCGTTCGACGACGCGCAGCGGGCCGCGGTGGTGGCGGCGGTGGAGGAGGCCCAGGTGCGTGCGGGGGTGCGCAACGTGTTCCGCAACATCACGCGGCGCACGCAGTCGTTGGTGCACCGTCAGCTCTCGCTGTTGGACCGCTTGGAGCGGACCGAGACCGACCCCCAGGTCCTGGAGTCGCTGTTTCGGATCGACCACTTCAGTACGCAGATGCGCCGCAACGCGGAGAACCTGATGCTGCTCAGCGGTGATCGCCCCTCCCGTCGTGGGGGCGGGTCGGTGGGGTTGCACGAGGCGGTGCGTGCCGCCGCCAGCGAGATCGAGGACTACGCCCGGGTTCGGGTCCTGGCGCTGCCCCGGGTGTCGCTGTCCGGCGAGGCGGGATCGGATCTGGTGCGGTTGGTCGCGGAGCTGCTGGAGAACGCGGCGTCGTTCTCGCCCCCGGGGACGGAGGTGTCCGTGAGCGGTCGGACGTTGGAGGGCGGCGACTGCCTGGTGGAGGTCGAGGACGAGGGGTTGGGCATGACCGTGGGTCAGCTGGAGTCGGCCAACGCGTTGCTGGCCGAGCCGCCCCGGTTCGACCTGGCGCGGATGCGGGAGGACTCGCAGCTGGGGTTGTTCGTGGTCGCCACCATCGCGTCGCGGCACGGGTTCGTGGTCGAGCTGCGGGCCTCGCCGTACCAGGGCACGCGGGCGCTGGTACGCCTTCCGGAGCGGGTGCTGGTGACGCGCGACGGTTCTACCGGACCGATGCGCGGTGTGGGGGTGGCGGGTCCCGGGAGCGGCGGGAACGCCGTGGCGGGTCCCGGGAGCGGTGACGCGCTGCCGGGCGCGGATCCGGTCTCCCCGTCTCCGTGACGCCGAACGCCGGTGCTCCGGCGCTGGACCGGCGGGTGCGCCCCGGCGCCCGGGACGGCGGCGACCAGGCAGGCGGGGACGTGCCGCCGGTCCCCTCCCCCGCGACGGGTGGGACCTACATGGGGCTGCCCGTGCGTCGGCGCCGTAGGGAGTCCCCTCCCCGGCGCCGGGAGTGGCGGAGGTCGGGGACGACGGTGGGGCCGTCTCCCGCGGTGCCGGGGCCACCGGGGGCAGCGTTCGCTGTCGGAGATCAGGTCCATGATGAGCTCCTTCCAGGCCGGCACGGAACGCGGACGCGCGGAGTCCTCCGGTGCCGGATTGGCGGAGGGTGCGCCCAAGCAGGGGTCGCGCCACGGTGAGAGTGCGGAAGGGTGATGTCGGTGTCGGCTGGGACCACGGCTGAGGGTCGGAACGGCGTGGACGGGGCGTCCGCGGGGCAGAGGCTGGACTGGTTGATGGGTGACCTGGTGGAGCGGGTGGCGGGGGCGCGTCAGGCGCTGTTGTTGTCGGCGGACGGGTTGCCGTTGTCGTGTTCGGCGGGGGTGGGGCGGGAGGAGGGTGAGCGGCTGGCGGCGATCGCGTCGGGGTTCGCGAGCCTGGCTCGGGGTGCGCGTTCCCAGGTGGGCGCGGCCGAGGTGCGCCAGTGCGTGGTGGAGATGGACAACGTGTTCTTCTTCGTGCTGCCTGCCGGGCAGGGGGCTCAGCTGGCGTTGGTGGCCGACGTCTCGTGCGACATGGGGCAGGCGGCGTTCGAGGTGAACCGTCTGGTGCGGCAGGTGGGTCCGTACCTGTCGGCGCTGCCCCGGAGGCGGGGAGGTGAGGGATGAGTCCGGCTCCTGCGGAGGAAGGGTGGTCGGCTGAGTCGAGTCTGATTCGCCCGTACTCGTTGACGGGGGTCGCACGCGTCCCTCGCGGTCGGACTTCTCGATGACTTCGCAGGTGGTGGTCTCGTCGGTGGAGCGGCGGGAGGTGGACCCGGAGTTGGAGCTGATCCTGTCGCTGTGTGTGCGGCCGGTGTCGGTGGCGGAGGTGGCTTCGCGCTCGGGGTTCGCGTTGGGGGTGTTGCGGGTCCTGTTGGCGGATCTGTTGGATCAGGGTCTGGTGGTGGTGCACACCTCGGACTGGGAGAGGCAGCGGCCGGACGCGCGGACGTTGCGTTCCGTCCTGGAACGCATCCGGGAGTTGTGAGGTGTTGATGGAGGGCTCGGTGGCCCAGGGTGGTCCCGTTCCGGACACGTTGAAGATCGTGGTCGCGGGTGGTTTCGGGGCGGGCAAGACGACGCTGGTCTCGGCGTTGAGTGAGGTGGAGTCGTTGCACACCGAGGAGGTGATGACCTCCGAGAGCGTGGGTGTGGACGATCTGGACGGCGTGGAGGGCAAGACCACCACGACGGTGGCGTTGGACTTCGGTCGGATCACGTTGGACGGGTCGACGGTGGTGTACCTGTTCGGGACGCCGGGTCAGCGGCGGTTCTCGTTCATGTGGGAGGAGTTGGCGCAGGGGGCGTTGGGGGCGGTGGTGCTGGCGGACACGCGCCGGTTGGCCGATTCCTTCGACGCGATCGACTTCTTCGAGTCGCGGGGGTGCCGTTCGTGGTGGCGGTGAACTGTTTCGACGGTCAGCGCACGCACCGGGCGGAGGACGTGCGGGTGGCGTTGGACGTGGCGGACGGTGTTCCGGTGTTGTTGTGTGACGCGCGTGAGCGGGAGTCGGTCAAGGAGGTCGTGGTGGAGCTGGTGTCGTTGGTGTTGCGTCTGGAGTTGTCGGGGACCTAGCCGGGTGGCGGGGATCTGGCTCCGTCCCGGTCGGGGGTTCGGGGGCTCCCGCGCCGTGTGCTTCAACTTCGACCTTCAAGTACGGGGTTGAGGGTTGTGGTGTCCAGCCCCGGGGATGCCGCCAAGAAGACCCAAATGCCTTTTATGTCGGGATCAGGTGTCCAGGGCGCGCTGGAGGGAGTCCAGGTGATCGGCGACCGGGCCCAGGGTGAGCATGCCGGTCTGGGCTCCAGCCCCTCCGCGACGGCCGGGGTGAGCGCCGTCAGCGCCCGGCGCATCGCGGTCCGGTCCCCCAGCGCCACGGCGGCACGGGCCACCAGCGCCCACCGGGCCTCCAGCAGGAGGTCGCGCGGCGGCTCCGGCAGGCGCGCCAGCGCGGCGGCGGCCTCGTCGTACCGGTGCCGGGCGAGCAGCACGTGGGGGCGCGTCCAGGGCTCGTGGGGGCCGTAGTCGACACCGTCGTCCGTGGGGGCGGGCATGCCGTGTCGTAGACGCAGGCACAGCAGGGCCAGGGGTTCCCACCCGTGTTCGAGTCCGGGCATGCCCGCTCCCCGCAGCGAGGACGCGGCCTCGCGCAGGGCGGTGTACGCGTCCTCGAAAAGGGTCTCGGGGTCGGCGGCGGCGCGCAGCGCCCGGTACCACCCCACGAAGACCCCGGTCAGCGGGCGTTCGTGCCGCTCCCCAGTTCCCGCGCGGCCCGCGCGTGCTGGTCGGCTCCAGCCCAGTCGGACAGCGCGG
This sequence comes from Nocardiopsis eucommiae, assembly GCA_018388625.1. Lineage (GTDB taxonomy): Bacteria > Actinomycetota > Actinomycetes > Streptosporangiales > Streptosporangiaceae > Nocardiopsis > Nocardiopsis eucommiae. The sequence goes on from CP074402.1 coordinate 3,103,613, forward strand.
CGAGGGACTGGAGCCGGATCAGGTGGCCCAGGATCCGGAAGGTGACCAGGTCGTGCCGTGTGGCCAGGGTGACGAGCTCGGCACCCAGGGCGTCCCGCTCGGGTGCCAGACCGGTCCGGTGGAAGGTCTGCATGTAGCGGGCGTTCAGGGCGAAGGCCAGCAGGGTGGGGTCGCCCAGGTCACGGGCGATCCGTTCGGCCTCGGCCGCGGCCTGCGGACCTCGTGCGCCACGGGTGCCGCGCGACTCCAGCGCGACGGTGGCCGACAGCCGTGCGCGGGCGCCCTCGTGACCGGTGTCGGGGAGCGCCGCCAGGGTGCGCTCGGCCGCCGCGACCACCCGGGCGGACCGTTCGGGGTCGTCCACCCGCGTCCAGTTCGCGGGAACGTCGTAGGCGCCGATCACCCGTGCCGTGAGGAGGGGGTCTCCGAGCTCCTCGGCGGCGGTGACGGCGGCCAGGCGTTGCGCCCGGGCGGTCCGGAGCCCTTCGGGGCCGGTGACGGCGAGGTCCCGCAGCAGGTTGACGGTGGACTCGAGCCGGACCCGCGCCCCGGGGGTGACGCGCTGGTAGGCGTCGGCCGCCTGGTTCCACAGCTGGTCCCCGGGGGTGGTGCCCTCACCGGGGCGCGGCCCGGCGGGGCCGAGGTCGAGGAGGGAGTCCTGGCGCAGGATGTCCCGTTCCAGACGGCGCAGGGCGGGGCCCGGATCCACACCCAGCCGCTCCACGAGCAGGGACCGGGCCCGACGCAGGACGGCCAGCGCGTCCCCCTGGCGACCGGTGCGGTACAGGGCCAGGGCGAGCAGGCGCCAGGCGTCCTCCCGCCAGGGGTGTTCGGCCACGTGGGCGTCCAGGTCGGGAACGGCCCGGGCGGCCTGCCCCAGGTCCAGCCGGACCCGGGCGAGGTGTTCGAGGGCGCCCAGCCGTAGTTCGGTCAGACGGGCGCGTTCGGCTCGGGCCCAGGGGGCTTCGGGGAAGTCGGCGTAGGCGGATCCGCGCCAGGGGTCCAGGGCCCGCTGGAGGAGAGGCAGGGCCCCCTCCGGAGGGAGGGTGGCGGCGCGTTGGAGGCGGTCCTCGAACAGCCAGGCGTCGACGGAGTCCGGGGCGGCGTCGAGGGCGTAGCCGGGGCCGCGCGTGGTCAGCAGGGCGGCGGCGGTGCGCGGCGGGCGGTCGGGTTCCAGGGCGCGGCGCAGCGCGGCGACGAAGGTGCGCACGGCGCTGGTTGCCCCGGCGGGCGGGGCGCCCTCCCACAGGTCGTCGACGAGGAGCTCCACGGGCACGACGCGACGTCGGGCGATGACCAGCCGGGCCAGGACGGCGCGGTGACGTGGCCCGCGCAGGGCGAGCTCGTCTCCGGCCCCGTCCCAGGCGGTGACGGGGCCGAGCACCCCGAAGCTGACCCGCACCGGCACCCCTCGTTCATCGTGTGCGTCGTGGTCAACGTACCGGCTGGTCAGCGGTGCGGTGGTCCGGCGCTGTGGTCGGGCGCCCGGGGACCGTGGCCGGGGTGGCGGTCGTGACGGTGGCGCCGTGGTCGGCCGACGTCGCGCGTGAGCGGTCCGGGCGAGGCCCCGGGCCGGGCGTTCACTCATCCGTTGCTCATCGGGGGCGACAGGCTGGTGGTGTCCGAAGGAACGAGTGAGAGGCGGACGCATGGCTCCGGTCATCGAGGGATTCGAGTACGAGCGGGTGCGGGTGGCCCCCGAGGTGTCGCTGCACGTGGCGGTCGGGGGTCGGGGCCGCCCCTGGTGCTGCTCCACGGGTTCCCGCAGACCCACCTGATGTGGCGGCACGTGGCCGCCGACCTGGCGGCCGACCACACCGTGATCTGCCCCGACCTGCGCGGCTACGGCGACAGCGACAAGCCCCTGGCGACCGGGCCCGAGGTCTACTCCAAGCGGACCATGGGCGCGGACGTGGTCGAGCTGGCCCGGGCCCTGGGACACGAGCGGTTCGCGCTGGCCGGGCACGACCGCGGAGCGCTGGTGGCGGTGCGCACCGGCCTCGACCACCCCGGAGCGGTCACGCACCTGGCCAGCCTGGACGTGCTGCCGACCCTGGACATGTGGGAGGCGTTGCACGGGGTGCGGGGCGCGGTCGGCTTCCACCTCTACCTGATGGCCCAGCCTCCGGGGCTGCCCGAGCGGATGATCTCCGCCAGCGCGGAGGAGTTCTTCGGGTACTTCCTGGACGCGTGGGCCACCGAGCCGGGGGCCCTCCCCGAGGAGGTGCGCCGGGCCTACCTGGACGCCAGCGCCGGGGCGGTGGACTCGATCGTGGCCGACTACCGCGCCTCGGCCGGGATCGACGTCGAACACGACGAGGCCGACCGTGCCGCAGGGCGGCGCCTGGAGATGCCGGTGACGGTGCTCCAGCAGGACTGGGGCGCGGCCCTGGGCTACGACGCCGCCGCCCTGTGGGGCGCGTGGGCCGACGACCTGCGGCACGCCACGGTGGACAGCGGGCACTTCATGGCCGAACAGGATCCGGCCGGGGTGGTGGCCGAGCTGAGGAGCCTGCTGGGACGCTGAGCGGAGTCGGCCCGGCCCCCGGTACGCCCCGGGTGAGGGGGATCTGCGGCCCCTCACCCGGGGGCGGGCCGCAGGCCGCTCAGCGGTGGTCGCGGCCCCTGCCCCGGCGGTCGACCGGGACGATCATCGGGGTGTGGGTCTCGGGGTCGGGGATGATGCGCACCGGCAGCCCGAAGACCTTCTCCACCAGGTCGGCGGTGACCACCGTCGCGGGGTCGCCCTCGGCCACGATCTCACCGTCCTTCATCACGATCAGGTGGGTGGCGTAGCGGCAGGCGTGGTTGAGGTCGTGCAGGACCGCGACCAGCGTGTGCCCCTGCTCGGCGTGCAGGTCGGCGCACAGGTCGAGCATGTCCATCTGGTGGGCGATGTCCAGGTACGTGGTGGGCTCGTCCAGCAGCAGCAAGGGGGTCTGCTGGGCCAGGACCATGGCCAGCCACACCCGCTGGCGCTGGCCGCCGGAGAGTTCGTCCACGGACCGGTCGGCCAGCGCTTCGACGCCGGTGGCGGTCATCGCCTCGGTGACCACGGCCTCGTCCTGCGCCGACCACTGGCGCAGGAAGCTCTGGTGCGGGAAGCGTCCCCGGGCCACGAGGTCGGCCACACCGATGCCGTCCGGGGCGATCGACGACTGCGGCAGCAGGCCCAGACGGCGCGCGACCTCCTTGGCCGGGTAGGAGCTGATCACCTGGCCGTCCAGGAGCACGTTGCCCCGCGCCGGCCTGAGCGTGCGCGACAGGGCCCGCAGCAGGGTGGACTTGCCGCACGCGTTGGGTCCCACGATGACCGTGAAGGAGTTGTCGGGGATACGCACGGCCAGGTCGCGGGAGATGACGCGCTGGTCGTAGGACAGGGTGAGGTCCTGGCCCGAGAGGCGGTTGCTGGCGTCGTCGGTCATCGTTCTCTTTCGGGTGGGGCTGTGCGGTGGGCTGCTCGGAACGGGCGGGGCGCGCGGGCGGTCAGGCCCGGCCTCCGCGCCATTCGGTGTAGAGCAGCCAGATGAGGTAGCTGCCGCCGATGACGGCGGTGACGACTCCCACGGGCAGCTGGGTGGGGGCCATCAGGCGCAGGGCGACGAGGTCGGCCAGGACGAGCAGCGTGGCGCCCATGAGCGCGGCCCCGACCAGGGTGGTGCCTCCGGTGCGGGTCAGGCGCCGGGCCAGCTGGGGCGCGGCCAGGGCCACGAACCCGATCGGGCCCGCCACGGCGATGGCCGCGCCGGTCAGGGCGCTGGCGGCGGCCAGGGCGATGATCTGGGTGGACTGCGCGTTCACGCCCAGGCCCCGGGCGGTGTCCTCGCCCAGTTCCAGGAAGCGCAGGCGCTGTCCGACGGCGAAGATGATCGGGGCCAGCACGGCCAGGCCGATCCACACCGCCGCCGTCTCGCTCCACCCACGGCCGTTGAGGCTGCCGATCATCCAGATCTGCGCGCCCAGCGCGTCGGTGAGGTCGGCGCGGGTCATGAGGTAGTCGCGTACCGAGGCGAGCATGGCGCTGATACCGATGCCGACCAGGACCAGCCGGTACCCCTGGACCCCGTTCTTCATCGCCAGCAGGTAGACCACCCCGGCGGTGATCAGTCCGCCAGCGATCGCCCCCAGGGAGACCACGAGCCGACCGGCGCCCAGGACGAGGATGGCGGCCACGGCGCCGGTGGCCGCGCCGGAGGTGAACCCGATGATGTCGGGGCTGCCCAGGGCGTTGCGGGACAGGCTCTGGAAGACGGCTCCGGCGATACCCAGGGCGGCGCCCACACCGATCGCGGTCAGGGCCCGGGGCAGGCGCACGCCCTGCACGAAGAACACGTCCAGGCGTTCGCCGTACCCCAGCAGGGCGGAGGGCACCGCCGAGAGCGGGATCTCGTAGTCGCCGACCGCGACCGACACCACCAGGGTCGCCAGGGTGACGGCGATCAGCGCCAGGCTGATCACGAGGGTGCACGGGCGCACCAGGAAGGAGATCCGGCCGCCACGCGAGCGCCAGGCGTGGGTTCCGCGCGGGGTGAGGCGCGCGGACGCGTCGGTGCGCGGGCGCGATGTCAGGGTGTCACTCACAGCTGGGCCATCCTTCTGCTACGGACCAGGGCGATGAACAGGGGCGCGCCGACGAGTGCGGTGATGATGCCGACCTCCAGTTCGGAGCTGGGCAGGATGACGCGACCGACGGTGTCGGCGGCGGTGAGCAGGACCGCGCCCAGGACCGCCGCGTAGGGCAGCAGCCAGCGCTGGTCGGGGCCGGTGATCACGCGGGCGGCGTGGGGGATGATCAGGCCCACGAACCAGATGGGACCGGCGGCGGCGGTGGCGGCGCCGCACAGCAGGATGACGCCCACGGCCGTTCCGGCGCGGATCAGGGGGATCCTGGCGCCCAGGGTGGCGGCCAGGTCGTCGCCCAGGGCCATCGCGTTCAGCGAGGGGCCCAGGGCCAGGGTGACCAGGATGCCGACGACCAGGAAGGGAGCGACCTGGAGGAAGAGGTCGAGGTCGCGCCCGGTCAGGGACCCGACCTGCCAGAACCGGATGCGGTCGAACACGAAGTCGTTGAGCACGATGACGCCGTAGATGATCCCCTGGAGGACGGCGGCCAGCGCCGTCCCGGCCAGGGCCAGGCGCACGGGGGTGGCGCTGGCGCGACCGCGTGAGCCCAGGGCGTAGACGGCGATCGCCGCCAGGGCCGCGCCGAGGAAGGCGGGCCAGACCAGGGCGGAGCCGCTGGCGCCGAACACGAAGACGGCCACGACCACGGCCGCGGCGGCGCCGGAGTTGACGCCGAGGATGCCGGGTTCGGCCAGGGGGTTGCGGGTCAGGGCCTGCATGAGGGCCCCGGCGAGGCCGAGGGCGGCGCCGACGAAGATCCCGATGATGGTGCGGGGGACGCGCAGGGTGCGGATCACGTCGTGGTCGTAGGATCCGTCGTAGGCGGTCAGGGCGGCCCACACGTCAGCGGCGGGGATGGGTTTGGCCCCGACGGTGATACTCAGGAGCGCGCACAGGGCGAGGACGCCCAGGGCGACCAGGAGGCCGATGGGGCGGATGACGCGTCTGGTGAGGGTGGGGCGCGTTGGCGCGGTCGCGCGCAGGGCCACGGGTTCCCCGTTCGTCTTACTGGGTGCTGGTGGTTCGTGGTGAGGCTCGCCCGTGGTGGAACCGGCGGAGCGTCGCGGAGGTCCTGGTCGGAATCGACCAGAACCCACCCAGACAGGTTAGCCTTACCTACATCACGTTCGCACGGAAGGGTCCCCTCAGATGCCCGAATCCTCCCGCCCGCTCCGCCCCCTGAGCGTGTTCGCCCTGGCCGGAACCCTGGCGTTGACCGCCTGCGGCACCGAGGGCGGGAGCCCCGCCGAAGGAGACACCCGGACGGTCCAGGGGGCCAACGGCACCGTGGAGATCCCCGACTCCCCCGAGCGGATCGCCGTGCTGTGGCGCCCCACCCTCGCGGCCCTCACCCTGCTGGGCCACGGCGCGGTCGGCACCATGGGCACCCCCGGCGAGCCCGACCAGGGGCTCGCTCCCTTCCTACCCGATGACGTGGACGGCGCCGAACTGACCCTGGTCACCAGTTCGCCGGTCGAGGACGACGTCAACGTCGAGGAACTGGCCACGGCGGAGCCCGACCTCATCATCGGGGTGAGCACGCCCAACGGCACCCAGGCCGGGATGCTGGACACCCTGGAGGCGATCGCGCCCACGGTGCTGCTGGAGTGGGAGGGCACCGGTTCCTGGCGCGGCCACCTGGAGGAGGTCGCCCGGATCCTGGACTCCGAGGAGGAGGCCGAGGAGGTGGTGGGCGCCTACGACACCGCGATCGAGCGGGCCCGCGCCGACCTGGCCGGGGCCGGGGTGGACCCGGCCGGGACCGAGCTTTCCCTGGTGCGGTTGCAGAGCGACACCGAGATCCGCCTGGAGACCCCGGAGTCGTTCCCGGGGCAGGTCGTGGCGGATCTGGGCTTCGCCCGCCCCGACTCCCAGCTGGAAGGCGAGGGTGACACCGACTTCGTCCCGCACAGCTACGAGAACCTGGACCGGGCCGACGGCGACGCGGTGTTCGTCCTGGCCGGTTCCGGCTGCCCGGACGCCCCCAGTACCTTCTCCGACGGGCTGTGGGCCAGCCTGGGCGCGGTCCAGGAGGAGCGGGTGTACCGGGTGGACCACGACTTCTGGGGCTCGGCCAACTACCACGGCGCCCACCGGATCATCCAGGACGTCACCGCCGCCCTGACCGGAGAGGCCTCCCCGCCCTCTGACAACGGAGGTCGGGCGAGAGCGAGCGGGGGTCAGGCGAAGACGTCCCAGGCCATCCGGGCGAGCAGGGCGAGCACCACGACGAGCAGCACCGCGCGGACGAACCCCGACCCCCGCTGGAGGGCCATGCGGGCGCCGACCTGGGCGCCCAGGATCGTGCAGACCGCCAGCCCCAGGCCGAGCAGCCAGTCCACGTGGCCGCCGAGCCCGAAGACCACCAGGGCGCCGAGGTTCGTGCACACGTTGACGATCTTGGCCGAGGCGGAGGCCTGGAGGAAGTCCAGGCCGAGTACCGCGGTGAAGGCGATGATCAGGAACACGCCCGTACCGGGACCGATGATGCCGTCGTAGAAGCTCACGCCGAGCCCGGCCAGCGCCAGGACGGCCAGGATCCGGTTGCGGGTGCGCAGCGCCGGGTCGGGTGAGGTGCCCATGGCGGGTCGGAAGACCACCATCAGGGCCACCCCGGCCAGCACGACCATGATGATCGGTTTGAGCACGTCGGCGGTGAGCGCGGTGGCCAGGGCGGCGCCCAGCCCCGAACCCAGCAGGGCGAGCCCCGCGGTGGGGACCACGACCCGGCGGTCGATGCGCACCTTGCGGGCGTAGGCGATGGCGGCGGAGGTCGTGCCGAAGACCGCGCCGAGCTTGTTGGTGCCCAGCAGCGTGGCCAGGGGCGTGTTGGGGGCAGCGACCATGAGGGCGGGGAGCAGGAGCAGGCCGCCGCCCCCGACGACGGCGTCGATCCACCCCGCGGCGACGGCGGCGAGCAACAGCAGCCCGAGGATCTCGGGGTCCATCACCGGATCTGCGCGGTGTGAGAGAGGATCATCGGCGGTCTTCCGTGACGAGGAACGGGGCGCGAGCCAATCTAGCCACCGATGTGTACCGCTTCGTCACGTACCCGGAGCGTTGATCCCCTTACATGGAGAAACGACTGCTGGGCGTGGATCCACCGTGGTGTGGAGGGAAGCGGTGACGCCCGGGTTCAGGGAGCGCCACCGCCGCGCGGCGGGGACCTGAGGGGCGGGTCCCCGGGTTCAGAACCCCGCGCGGGCGAACCAGTCCCCGGCGTCGGCCAGCACCTGGGCGGGGAGCTGGTGTCCCCCGGGGTGCTCCCGGACCAGGACCCGCGCGCCCCGCTCCTCCAGCTGGGAGGCGAGCAGCCGGGACTGGTCGACGGTGGTGATGGGGTCGGCCACTCCGTTGCCGAGGAACACGCGCGTGCCCGACAGGTCCACCGGACCGGGCTCACGTCCCTGAAGGGGGCGCCGCCCGCGAACAGCGCCGCGCCCGCGAACAGCCCGGGGTGGAGCAGCAGCAGACCCGCACCTGTGTTGGCCCCGTTCGAGAAACCGCTCACCACGATCCGCCCGGGATCCAGGTCGTAGGCGGCGGTGGCGGCCCTGACGAAGCCGGCCAGCTCGGCGGTGCGCTCGATGAGGTCCTCGACGTCGAAGACGCCCTCCCGCAACCGCCGGAACCAGCGGTTCATGCCGTTCTCGTCGACCTTGCCGCGCGGGGAGAGCAGCGCGGCGCCGGGCGCCAGGGCGCGGCCCAGGGGCAGCAGGTCGTGTTCGTCGGCGCCGGTCCCGTGCAGGAGCAGCAGGGTCGGCCGGTCCGGCGCGGTCGCGGGCTCGAAGACGTGGACGAAGTCCTCGACCGAGGTCGCGGGGGTGGTCACTGGTCGACCTCCACGCGCGGCAGGCGGGCGGCGATCTGCTCGTGGTTGGGTTCCAGCCACGGCGGCAGCTTCAGCGAGCGGCCCAGTTCCAGGAGCGGTTCGTCGTAGTCGAATCCGGGTCCGTCGGTGGCGATCTCCAGGAGCACGCCGCCGGGCTCACGGAAGTAGATCGAGGTGAAGTACGTGCGGTCGCGAATCTCGGTGACCCCGACGCCGTCGTCCTCCAGACGTTGGCGCCAGGACTCCTGGACGGGGGTGTCCGGGGCGCGGTAGGCCACATGGTGGACGGTTCCGGCGGCGACCATGCCGCGTTCGGCCCTGGGGTCGGCCAGGACGTCCACGATGGTGCCGACGCCCTCGCCGGTGTCGTTGGTCCGGAACCGCATCCGGTCGCCGTTCTCGCTGTGCAGGTGGAAACCGAGCTGGTCACCGAGCATCAGGGCGGTGGCGTCCGCGTCGTGTTCGGTCAGGGTGACGGCGCGGATGCCCCGGATGGCGTGGTCGACGGGGACCGCTCCCCGTCCCAGGGGTCGGTGTCGTGGTGGTCGGCACTGGCCGCCAGTTCGATGAGGAGGCCGTCCGGGTCACGCAGGGTGAGGACGTCCTCCTCGTCGCGTTCACTCGGGCGGGAGGTGGGGACGTTCAGCGCGGCCAGGTGGTCGGCCCACCAGCCCAGTGAGCCCTCGGGCACGGAGAAGGTCGTGGTGGTGGCCTGACCGGCCCCGATCCTTCCCTTGGGCGCGTCGGGCCAGGGGAAGAAGGTCATGATGGTGCCCGGGTTGCCCGCGCGGTCACCGTAGTAGAAGTGGTAGGTCTCGGGAGCGTCGAAGTTGACCGTCCTCTTGACCATGCGCATGCCCAGCGCGTTCAGGTAGAAGTCGGCGTTGGCCTGGGGGTCGCTCGCGATGGCGGTCACGTGGTGGATCCCCGAGGGGCGCACGTCCATGTCCCTCACCCTTTCTCGTCCGGCTGGCCACAACAAGTTGAATCTTAAACTATCTCCGCGCGGCTGTCTCCCCTATCCGTTCCCCGGAAGGGCGGCCCGCCCCTCCATCGCCGGGCAAAGGTACGTTCGGGGCCGGGGAGCGGTCCCCTCGGGCCCGGGGCCGCGACCAGGCGGAACGGGCTCGGGAATTCCCCCGGGAACGGGTCCGACGGTCGGGCAGACCTCCCCAACCCTCGAATGCGGCGCATTCCGTGACGTTCCGGAGCGGCCCTTCCCGTCCGTGTGCTCCACGGTTACGGTGTCCTCATGAGCACGAGCGACCCCACCCGTATCCTCCCCTCGGGGATCTGCCGCCGCGGACATCACGAGTGGCGTCACGACCCACCGGGGGGCAGGCGTCTGGTGTGCGCCCGCTGCAAGTCCATGAGCATGAACAACTTCGGTGCCCCGTGCCGGGCCGACTGCACGGACTGCGAGCGCGTCGCGGTCCCGGCGGTGGGAGCTCAGTAGTTCCGGGTCCGGATGGCTCCGCAGTTCGAGCACTGCTCGGTCCCACCGTTGGGCCCCGAAGTCCAGTCGTGATCGCACCTCGGCATGGATCCTCCTCGTCTCCCGGGAGGACCTACCCCGACCGGGGGCGTCAGTACGCGGTGGTCTCCCGCACCACCGCGCCGGACAGCAGCCTGTCGCAGACGGCCCGCCAGCCGACGTGGCCCTTGACCAGCACGTGCCCCTCGGGTGGCCGGAAGCCGTCGAGCATCCGATCCAGGTCCGTGTCGGTGAAGCCCGCGAACTCCCGCACCCGCAGGATGGGCATCGCGTACCCCACCTCGCGCCCGCCCCTGGCCAGGTACTCCTCCACCAGGGTTCCCTCGCCCGGACTCGCACGCTCGGCGATCCGCGCGAGTTCCCGGGGCGATCCCTCGATCGGCGTCCCCAGGTCGATCACCGCGCACAGCCGGGGCTCGGGCCCGGTGAGGTAGACGAACCACTGGGCCGGCGCGCCGGTGGGGAACCGGCGCCGGAACTCGTGGGTCTTCCCACCGCTCCACATCCGCTCGTACCACTGGGCGTCGAGGCTCATCACCACCGGCACCGGGGAGAGCTCGGGGAGACCGAACAACGACTCGTGAACCATCGGCTACCTCACGATCGCAGGGACGAGTGGGGCCACAGTAACCACTCAGATCCCCGCTCGCAGGCGCTTGCCCAAGTTCTCACCTTCGCGGAGACCGTCGGCCCGCACCCCGGGGACGCCCGCAAGGCGCCTCCCGTGACGGGGCGGGTGGGGGCGGTGGTGGATGATGCTGGAGGCACGAACCCGTCGTACAGGAGAGCACCTTGGGCCGGAACGCGTACTTCGTCCGGGTGGGCACGGACCGCTACCTGCCCACCGCGCACGTCAGTGGCGCCTGGAACACCTCCGAACAGCACTTCAGCCCCCTGGGAGGGCTGGTCACCCACGTGATCGAGTCCCACTCGGCCGGGAGGGGGCTGCTGCTCTCCCGGATCTCCTTCGACATCCTGGGCAGACTCCCGATGGTCGAGTGCCGTACGGAGGTCGAGACGCTCCGGCCAGGGCGCACCATCGAACTGGTGGAGGCCCGCGTGTACGCCGAGGACCGCGTGCTGGTGCGGGCCCGGGCCTGGCTCCTCGCCCCCGGGGACACCCGGGAGGTCGCGGGCGGGGCCGCCGCGCCGCTGCCCGCCCCGGAGGGCCTCCAGCAGAGGCGGATGAGCTCGCTCTGGCCGGGCGGCTACATCGCCTCGTTGGACGTCCGGCCGGTCGGGGAACCCGAGCGTGGCCGCGGGACCGCCTGGCTCACCACCGACGTGGAGCTGGTCGAGGGTGAGAAGGCCGGTCCGGTCGCCTCCTACGTGACCCTGGTGGACACCGCGAACGGCGTCGCCGTACGGCAGGCGCCCACGGAGTGGATGTTCCCCAACGTGGACCTCACCGTGCACCTGCACCGCCAGCCCGAGGGCCCCTGGGTGGGGCTGGACACCCGGGTGGTGTTCGGGCCCACCGGTCTGGGTCTGACCAGCACGATCCTGCACGACCGGCTCGGTGAGGTCGGGACCGCCGAACAGTGCCTCACGGTGCGCCCCCTGACCTGAGGCGGGCCTCAGACGAGGTCGGGGGCCGGGAGGCGGCGCAGGCGCAGCGCGATGAGGCCCGCCAGCGCGGTGAGGGACAGCGCGAGGACCACGGTGCCGTTCCAGCCCACCGCGTCGTAGACCACACCGCCGAGCCAGCCGAAGAGGCTGGCGCCCAGGTAGTAGGCGAGCGTGTAGACGGCCGTCGCCTGCGCGCGACCCCGGTGCGCGTGGGAACCCACCCAGGCCGAGGCGGTGGCGTGGGCGCAGAAGAAGGCGAAGGTCAGCAGGAGCAGGGCCAGCAGGAGCAGGAGCACCGAGGTGGTGAACAGCCCGCCCAGGCCCAGGAGCAGGAGCAGGGTGGCGGTGGTGAGGACCCCGTACCTGCCCCAGCGCTGGGTGGCCGAGCCCGCCAGGCCCGAGCCGAGCATCCCCGCCGTGTAGGACAGGAAGAGCAGGGACGCGACCGCCTGCGACAGGCCGAAGGGCTGGTCGGTGAGGCGGAAGCCGAGCACGTTGTACACGGCCATGAACGCGCCCATGAGCAGCAGGGCCTGGGCGTACATGGGGAGGAGCCCCCGCGTGGTCAGGGCCGCCCTGAGCCGGGCCCCCAACCGGTCGCCGGTCGCGCTGGCCCGGGTGGGCGCCCCGGACTTCCGGCGCGGCAGCACCAGGACGAACACCAGGAGGGCGACCAGGCCGAGGAGGGTGTTGGCGGCGACCCCCACTGCCATCCCCCGAGGTCGGCGGCGAACCCGGCGAGGAGGCGCCCGCCCATACCGCCGAGCGGGTTCCCGGCGATGTACAGGCCGGTGGCCTTGGGTGCGTCGCGGGGATGGATCTCCTCCGCCAGGTAGGCCACGGCCGCGGCGGAGACACCGCCGAGGGCGGCGCCCTGGAGGGTGCGCAGGAGCAGGAGCGTCCACAGGTCGGTGGAGAAGGGCACTGCGGCGCCCAGGAGGGTGGCCAGCAGCAGGGAGAGCGCGATGACGCGGGCGCGGCCGACACGGTCGGCGGCGCCGCTCCAGATCAGGGTGAACCCGGCCAGCCCCCGGTGGCCAGGGAGACGGCGAGGGCGGCCTGCCCGGCGGAGGCGTCGAAGCCGTCCGCGATGGCGGGCAGGATCGGCTGGACGGACCACAGCTGGGCGAAGGTGGCCACGGCGGCCGCCACCAGGGCGATGACCGTGCGCCGGTAGTCGGCCGTGCCCGCGCGGGGGCGCGGGTCGAGGTGCGTGGGGGAACTGCTGGTCACGGTCATGCCCCAACGCTAGGAAGACCGCTTTCATACGTCCAATGCATGGATTCACGTTGTTGCATACTGATCCGTATGAATGATCCTGATGTGGAGGCGTTGACCCGCACGCTGGCACCCCGGTTGCGGATGATCTCGGCGGTCGCCCGCACCGAGCACGTCACCCACGCGGCCGAGGCGCTGGACATGCCCCAGCCCACGCTGAGCAGGGCCTTGGCCCGCTTGCAGGAGGAACTGGGGATGGCGCTGGTGGAGCGCACGGGGCGGGGTGTGCGGCTGACGCGCGCCGGGCGGCTGCTCCTGCCGCACGTGGAGCGCGCCCTGGACGACCTGCGGCAGGGAGTGGCCGAACTCACGGGCGCGGAGGAGGGGCGGGTGGCACTGACGTTCCTGCCCACGCTGGGGGTGGAGGTGGTGCCGGTGCTGCTGCGGGGGTTCCGCGCCGAACATCCGAAGGTGCGGTTCACCCTGACCCAGGAGGCGTGGGCGGAGTCGTTGCGCCGGGTGGCCTCGGGCGGCGCGGACCTGGCGCTGACCTCCCCGCTGCCGTCCGGGTCGGGGTTGGTCTCGGCGGTCCTGCACACGCAGTACCTGCGGCTGGTGGTGCCCGAACACCATCCGTTGGCGGGTGGGGGCGCCGTGTCACTGGCCGCCGTCCACGACGAGTTCATCCTGCTCAAGCCCGGTCGAGGGGTCCGGCACCTGACGGACCGGCTCAGCGACCAGGCGGGGTTCACGCCCAGGGTGGCGTTCGAGGCCGACGACATCGCGACGGCCAGGGGGCTGGTGGCGGCGGGCCTGGGGGTGTCGGTGCTGCCCGCGCGCCCGAAGGGGGCGCTGGCGGGGACGGTGGAACTGACGATCCGGGACGGGCGGGCGGAGCGGCCCGTGGGGGTGGTCTGGCCCGAGCAGGGGTCGGGCGGCGGTTACGAACCCCCGCGGTGGCGTCGTTCCGCGACTACGTGCGCCGGGTGGGGCCCAGGGTCATCCCCGACCTCACGGGGTGAACGCTCCCCTGCGGGTCAGTCCGCCTCCCCGATCCCCAGCCCGGGCGCGCAGCTGAACTCCTCCGGTGTCTCGTGGCACGGGACGAAGGTCCGGCCCCCGCGTCGGGGAAGGCGTAGCCCGCCAGCCAGTACTGCGCCGGCCGGCGCGGCGGGACGTCGACGACGAAGGGCCGGTCGTCGTCGCGCAGGATGACCTCCCCGTGTTCTGCCGGGCGTCGAGGTAGCGCGCCTCGATCTCCCACTCGCAGGACCGGCCCGTCACCTGTGCCTCCACCCGGAGACCACCGGGTTCCAGTCCGCCCCCGAGGTCGATCCGCCTGCGGTTGAAGAAGGGCTCCCCTGGTCGGGGCCCTCGTCGGAGATGTACAGCATCGGGTCGTGGTGGTTCAGGTCCACGACCACGCCCGGGTAGGAGGCGGCGCCGGACGGTGGCTGGTGGACGACGGTGACGGCGGTGGGGTCCGCGCAGGACACGTTCACCGGGTTCATGTCCACGATGCTGAGCTGGGAGGCGCGCGCGGACATGAGGTTCAGGGTGAACACGGCCGTGCCGTGCCCTCCCATTCCACCCGTCCACCCCTCCCTGGTCGGGGCGGACCCGGGCCCGGCGGGGAGGGGATCATCCGCCCGCCCAGGGGACGGAGGAACTCCCACACCTCCGAGGCGGGGGTGGCCTGGAGCGTGCGGCCCTCCTCCGCCGTCAGCGGGCGGTCCAGGACGACGCTGAAGGAGTCGAAGGACGTGGTGTCGTAGGTGACGTCGCTGGTGAAGGGCTCGCCCTCCCCGTCCAGGGCCCGCTCCGCCTCCCTCTGCTCACGGAGCCGCGCCTCCGTGGACCACAGGTCGTAGACGTAGGTCCCCGCGAACCCGGCCAGGCCCGCGAGCAGGGTCAGCACGACGTAGACCGCCCAGGCCCGCGCGCGCACGTGCCACGGAGCGCCCCGCCCCTCGGGGAAGTAGCGCTCCCGGAGGACTCCGGAGACCGAGGGCCCGTCGGTCCGCGACCGAGCGCGGGCCCGCCTCCCCAGTCGTGTCCGCAGGGTCCTCGCCCACCGGAGGACCCCGGGTAACAGCCGTCTGGGGGACGGCCGGGCGGAGGGGCCGGGCACGGCCCGGTCGTCCTCGGGGTGCTGCCCTTCCTCACGCTGACTCACGGGGGTCTCCTCACGCCGTCGCGTTCCGGCGAACACGTGAGGCCAAGGTAGTTCCGGAGTCGGGGACGCGGCGGTCGTTGGCCGGTACCGGACTCCGGAGGTGACGGACGGTGGAAGGCCCGCACCATGGCCTGCGCGGAGGACACCTCGGAGACCAAAACCCTTTGTGGGGGCCGCCTCCGGTGAGCAGGATGGGCACCATGAACGCTCACCCACGCCCCTCCGAGACCTCCGCCCGCCCCGTCGCCCTGGTCACCGGGGTGGGCCGTACCGTCGGCATCGGCGCGGCGATCGCCCGCCGGTTGGCCGCCTCCGGCTGGGACGTGGCCCGCACCCAGTGGACCCCCTACGACGACCGCATGCCCTGGGGCGTGGAACACGGCGCCACCGACACCGTGGGCGCCGAACTCACCGGGCTCGGCGCGGCCACGGTCGCGGTCGAGGCCGACCTGGCCGACCCCGGGGCACCGACGCGCGTCCTCGACGAGGTCGAACAGCGTCTGGGGCCGGTCCGTGCCCTGGTGATGTGCCACTGCGAGTCGGTGGACTCGGGGCTGCTGGACACCACGGTGGAGAGCTTCGACCGCCACTTCGCGGTGAACGCCCGCGCCTCCTGGCTGCTGGTGCGTGAGTTCGCACGGCGTTTCCACGGCGAGCACGGCAGCGGCCGGATCATCGCCCTGACCAGCGACCACGTGGTACACAACCTCCCCTACGGGGCGAGCAAGGGCGCCCTGGACCGGATCGTGCTGGCCTCGGCGCGCGAACTCGCGCACCTGGGCGTGACCGCGAACGTGATCAACCCGGGCCCGGTGGACACCGGGTGGATGCCCGACCAGGTGCGCGACGAGTGCACCGCGCACACCCCGCTGGGCCGTCTGGGCACCCCGCGCGACACCGCGCACCTGGTCGACTTCCTGTGCTCACCGCAGGGCGGCTGGATCAACGGCCAACTCCTGAACAGCGACGGCGGGATCTCCGCCTAGAACGGGTGGCGGGCGGGCTCGGTCCGCATGGTGATCCACTGGGTCTCGGTGAAGGCCTCCAGGTTGGCGCGGGTTCCGCCGAAGCGCGCGCCCGTGCCGGAGAACCCGACCCCGCCGAAGGGGGCCACGGCCTCGTCGTCGACGGTCTGGTCGTTGATGTGCACGATCCCGCTGGGGACCCGGTCCGCGATCTCCATCCCGCGCATCGGGTTGGTGGTGACCACCCCCAACGAGAGGCCGTACTCGGTGGAGTTGGCCAGCTCCACCAGTTCGTCCACCGTGGAGAAGCGCACCACCGGCGCGACCGGGCCGAACACCTCCTCCGCGAGGGCGGGGGTGTTCGGACGCACCCGGTCAAGGACGGTGGGCCGGTAGAACAGGTCCTGGTAGGTGCCGCCCGCGCGCAGCCGGGCCCCGGCTTCGACGCTGCTGGTGACCAGGTGGTGGATCCGGTCGCGCTGGGCGGCGTCGATGATCGGGCCGAGCTCCGCGCCGTCCTCCTCGGTACTGCCCACCACCAGGGCGTCGGCCTTGGCGGCGAGGCGTTCCACGTAGGCGTCCGCGATCGACTCGTGCACCAGGTGGCGGCCGGTGGTCATACAGATCTGCCCCTGGTGCAGGAAGGACCCCCACGCGCCGATGGACGCGGCCTGCTCCACGGCCGCGTCCTCTAGGACGACCAGCGGCGAGTTGCCGCCCAACTCCAGGTGGGCGCGCTTGAGATGGCGGGCGGCGGCCTCGCCCACCCTGCGTCCGGCCGGGGTGGAGCCGGTGAAGGAGATGACCCGCACCTGGGGCGCGGCGACCAGCGCCTCCCCGGCCTCGACCCCGCCGGGCAGGACCTGGAGGACGCCCTCGGGGACGCCCGCGCGGCGGAACACCTCCGCGAGGACCGCGCCCCCGCACACGGCGGTGCGCGGGTCGGGCTTGAGGATGACGGCGTTGCCCAGGGCGAGCGCGGGCGCGACCGAGCGGATGCCCAGGATGAGCGGGACGTTGAAGGGCGCGATGACGCCGACCACGCCCGCCGGGACCTGGCGGGAGAGACTGAGGCGGGGTTGGGCGGTGCGCAGGACCTCGCCGTGCGGCTGGGAGGCCAGGGCGGCGGCCTCGAAGCACTCTCCGGAGGCGACGTGCACTTGGAACCCGGCCATCCCGGCGGCGGCCCCGCCCTCCCTGCGCAGCCAGCCGATGATCTCCTCCTCGTGCTCCTCCAGGAGGTCGCCGGCGCGGCGCAGCACGGCGGCGCGCCGTTCGTAGGAGGCGGCGGCCCAGGCGGTCTGAGCCCTGGCCGCGCGGGCGGCGGCGTCGTGGACGTCCTGGGCCCCGGCGAGGCCGACGCGGCCCAGGACCGTGCCGGAGGAGGGGGAGACGACCTCGGCGTCCCCGCCCCGGGCCGGGGTCCACGCTCCGGTGAAGAGGGCGGACGTGTACTCCTCGGCGTCGAGCAGGCTCACGGTGGAACTCCTTGCGGATGAGGGGGTGCGGGCGGTGGTGGGGTGGATGCTCGGTGACGCCGGATCCGGCCCCGAGTGGCGCCCTCTCCAGGGGGTGAGGTCGGCGGGCACGCTCTCTCACGGGCCGCGGCCTCGCGGCCGGAAGGCGACGACGGAGCCGGGCGGCGACGCGGGCGGGCGCCGGGTGCGCTCGGGGACCGGGGCGGGGAGTCGGCGGACGCCGAGCGGTACCGTCCCGGCCCGTGTCCGGCGAGGACGGGGTGGGGCAATCGCGGCTCCGGCGGTGAGGGGTGGGGCGCGGACCGACCAGGGTCGTACGCCTGCCGAACACGTGTTCTGCGAGTGAACCTAGGTGATCCACGACACCGGGGTCAAGGCGCACCGGGGCACGCGGGGCACGCGAACCCCACGTACCCGGACGACCGGGCCTGGTCGGGGCCGCCTCGGGGTCTCGACCCCGCGGCCGCACGGACCCAGGGGCCCACACCGAGGGACTCGGCGACCACGGACGAAGCGGAGAGACCGGGAACCCGAAGGAAAGCGCCCCCACACGAGCCCCCGACACCCGCTCCCACCCGCGAGGACAGGGCAGGATAGGGTAGCCTAACCAAACAGACACACGGGTGGGGCGTCCTCCCCCGCCGACGCCCCCGTGTGCGCGACAGCAGTGAGCACCATCCGATTGGACGTGGACCCGTGCGGCTACCCACCGCCCCGGACGGCCGACGAGGCTGTTCGGCCCTGGCCCGCTACACCGACGAGCAGATCGCGGGAACCGCCGGCCGCACCGGCGGATGGCTGCTGATCGAGCACGACGGCCCCTGGCGCCACCCGGCCCTCGCCAGCGAGGGCCTGGACCGGGCCGTCGTCTCCGAGCTGACCCGACGCATCGCCGGTCACGACGTCCGCCCCCAGCTCATCAAACGCCCCGGCGCCAGGGACCGCACCCGCACCGGCCGCCCATCGCGCGCCTACCTCGTCCACACCAGCCGCACCCGCCCCTGGGCCCGCCGCGTGGACTTCCACGACCTCGCGGAACTCCTGGACATCGACGTCACCGCCGCCGAACACCCCGAACCGCCCGAGTTCGGCCACCCCGTGGACCACACCCTCTACCTGGTCTGCACCCACGCCAAGAAGGACCCCTGCTGCGCGATGCTGGGCCGCCCGGTCGCCGCGGCCCTGTCCGGCGGGCAGGCCGAGGTCTGGGAGACCACCCACGTGGGCGGGGACCGCTTCGCCGCCAACCTCGTGGCCCTGCCCCAGGGCGTGTACTTCGGTCGGCTGACACCGGAGTCGGCCCAGGACACCGTCGCCGCCTTCGAGCGCGGCCTCGTCCTGCCCGAGAACTACCGGGGCCGCTGCACCGACTCCTCCCCCGCGCAGGCCGCCGAGGCCGCACTGCGCGCCCGGCTCGGCGTACCGGTGGGCGTCGACGCCCTCACCCACCTGGCCGAGGAGGAGACCGCGAAGGGCGCCCGCGTCACGCTCGGCCACGACGGCGGACTCTACTCGGTGGAGGTCGAGACCGAGGAGGGCACGGAGTGCCCCAGCACGTGCTCGGCGCTCTCCCCACACGCCCGGTCTTCCACCGGGTACGCACCATCAGCGCGGAGCGCAGCGGCGCCTCCGCCTGAGCCCGGGACACGAGCCGGGCCACGAACAGGGGACCGGCCCCGTGGCGCGGGGCCGGTCCCCTCACGTGCGCCGACTCACCCGGAGCGCGCGATGGCGATGGTCGCCCCGAGCCGGTGCCCCGCCTCGTAGAACATGTACTCCCGGCCACCGTCCACCGCGTAGGACGGCGCGGCCGAACGGCCCCCGTCCGGTGGCCCGCCCATCGGGGTGTGCACCACCCCCATGTGGCGGCGCGTCCCGAAGTCCCGACCCACCTCGGTCATCCGGATGTCGCCCCGGTCGGTGTGGTAGACGACGTAGGTGCTGCCGCCCCGGATCACCAGGTGCGGCCCGGACAGGTCGGACACCCCCACGTCGGCGTGGCCGACCAGCGGGTCCGGGTCGAAGTCGAAGGTGATGCCGTCGGCGGACCACCCCCACCCGATGGAGCGGTTGTTCCCCGGGCCGTTGCGCATGAACACCATGACGTACCGCGCTCCCCGGTCGGGCAGGGGGTGCTCGAAGACGCGCGCGTAGGAGGTCTCGGTGGTGCCCGGCACCATGGCCGTGGTCAGCACCTCGCCCGCGTAGGTGAAGTTCACGCCGTCGCGCGAACGCGCCAGCCGCGTCGTGTGGTTCTCCCCGTGGAAGTACAGCCACATCTCCCGGTGCTCGGCGTTCCACAGCGCGTGCGGTGAGGACACGTGGCTGACCCGGTAGTGGGGCTCCCACACGTTGGCGACGACGGGGTTGCCGGGGTGCTCGGTGAAGGGGCCCTCCAGGCTGTCGCCGTAGGCCAGGCAGAGACCCCCGGGGTCCTCGTGCGGGGCGTAGTAGAGCAGGAAGCGGCCGGGGGCGTCGGGCAGACGTCCACCGGTCCCCCGGATACAGGGGAAGATCAGCTCCCCGGTCGGGTTGTAGGCCAGCGACGAGGTGTCCAGCGCCTCGCGCAGGTAGGTGAACGCGGGAAGCACGTCGGCCGTGGTGGTGGCGGTCCCGGCATGGGCGGCGGCCGGGACCGCGCCCGTGGCGAGCAGGGCGGCGGCGCCGGTGCCGAGCAGCGCGGTACGGCGATCGACACCGCCGACGGGTGACGGGGACGGTGGGGGCTGGTTCTCCGGGTTCGCGCGGTGGTCGGGCATGGCGGATCCCTTCCGGAGCGGGGTCGGGGGACGCACTCCAGGGCACCGAGTCTCACCGGCGCCGATGCGCTGGTCAAGGGTCTAATACGTATTAGCGAAACACTCCGTTCTCCACGGGGAAATCCCCGTTCCTCCCCTTGACACCGCGCATGAGCCAGCTCACAGTCATGGACTAATGCGCATTAGCACGCCCCCTCGGAGGAGTGACAGGTGAACCAACCCAGGCCGACCGGACGGCGCAGACCCCGCCAGTCCGACATCGCCCGGCTCGCGGGGGTCTCCCAGGCCACCGTCTCCCTGGTTCTGCGCGGCACACCGGCCGGGATGGCGCTGGCCAAACGGACCCGGCAGAGCGTCCTGGACGCCGCCGAGGAGCTCGGGTACGTCCCCGACCCGGTCGCCACCCGACTGGCCTCGGCCACCAACGCCATGCTCGGCCTGTACACCTTCAGCGCCACCTTCCCCACGGACGTGGCGCACTCCTACTACCCGATCCTGGTCGGAGTGGAGGAGGAGGCCGCCGCCCAGGGACAGGACCTGATCCTGTTCACCGGCTCGGCCCGCACCGCCGGGCGCGCCGACGACCCGGCCGCCGTCCGCCGCGTCCGCGTGGCCGACGGATGCCTGTTCTTCGGACGGCACGTGCCCGAGGAACCCGTCCGGCGGCTGGCCGAGGACGGCTTCCCCTTCGTCTACATCGGCCGCCGGGACGAACCCGGCGTGCCCTACGTGGGCGCCGACTACGTCTCCGCCTCGGCCGAGGTGGTGGCCCGCCTCGCCGCCCTGGGCCACCGCACCCTGCGCTACCTGCGCGAACACGACCAGGCCCCGGCGTCGTCGGACCGCGAGGAAGGAGTCCTGCGGGGCGCCCGGGAGGCCGGACTCGACACCGCCGACCTGGTGGTGCGCACCGACGGCCGCGACCTGGACACCCGGTTGCGGGACTGGCGCGCGGCGGGCGTCACCGCGGTCGTGGTCGAACAGACCGACACCGGCGCCGCCCTGGACGGGCTGGGCGCCGCCGTCGACGCAGCGGGCCTGCGCTGCCCCGAGGACCTCTCTCTGGCCCTGCTCGGCGCCCCCACCGGCACCCGCGGAACCGCCCCGGGCGGCGGGGCGGACTTCGGCGGATTCGTCGTACCGATGCGCGCGATGGGCCGCGACGCGGTCCGCCTGCTCCTGCGCCTGATCGGCGGCGACCGATCCGAACCCACCCGCAGGCTCCTGCCCTGCGAACCGGTCGAGGGCGGCACCCTCGCCCCCGCGCCGTCCCCGACACACCACCCCCGAAAGGACTGACATGACCCAGATCAGTACCGAGATCCTCGTCGTCGGCGCCGGACTGGGCGGGGTCGCCGCCGCCCTGGCCGCCGCCGACTCCGGCCGCCGCGTCGTCCTCACCGAGCCGACCGACTGGATCGGGGGCCAGCTCACCTCCCAGGCCGTCCCACCCGACGAGAACCCGTGGATCGAGCAGTTCGGCGCCACCGCCTCCTACCGCAGGCTGCGCGAGGGCATCCGCGACCACTACCGGCGCGTCTACCCGCTGCGCGCCGAAGCCGCCCGCGTACGCGAGCTCAACCCCGGCGCGGGCCGGGTCAGCAAACTCTGCCACGAGCCCCGGGTGGCCCTGGCCGTGCTGGAGGAGATGCTCGCCCCGCACCGATCGGCGCAGCGCGTCACCCTCCTGCCGCGCCACCGGCCCGTCCAGGCCCACACCGACGGCGACCAGGTCACCGCGGTGGTCTTCGAGGACCACGAGGGCGACCGCCACACGGTCACCGCTGCCTACGTCCTGGACGCCACCGAGGACGGCGACCTGCTGCCCATGGCCGGGATCGCGCACGTCACCGGTGCCGAGGCCCGCTCCGAACACGACGAACCCCACGCCCCCGAGACCGCCGACCCCACCAACCTCCAAGGAATCACCTACTGTTTCGCGATGTCCCACCACGAGGGTGAGGACCACACCATCGAGCGCCCGTACATGTACGACTTCTGGCGCTCCTACCAGCCCGACTTCTGGCCCGGCCCCCTGCTCGGCTTCTCCGCGCCCGACCCCCGCTCACTGGAGCCGGTCCCCCGCACCTTCGTGCCCAACCCGGACGTGGACCCGCTGGACGTCGACGCCGACCAGAGCGCCGACGCCGGCGACAAGGAACTGTGGGGGTTCCGCCGTATCCTGGCCCGCAAACTGCACACCGAAGGCGCCTTCGACTCCGACATCACCCTCGCCAACTGGCCACTGAACGACTACTGGCTCACCCCGGCCCTGGAGATCGAGGGCCACGTGGACGCCGAAACGGTCGAGCGGGCACACGAGGAGGCGCGCCAACTGTCCCTCTCGGTCATGTACTGGCTACAGACCGAGGCCCCCGCGCCGACGGCGGCCGGGGCTTCCCGGGCCTCAAACCGCGCCCCGACGTCACCGGAGGCGCCCACGGCCTGGCCAAGGCCGCCTACGTGCGCGAGTCCCGCCGGATCAGGGCGGTCACCACCGTCACCGAGCACGACGTGTCCATGGACATCGTCGGCCCCTACGGCATCGTGCGCCGCCACGACTCGGTCGGTGTCGGCAACTACCGCATCGACCTGCACCCCTCCACCGGCGGCGACAACTACGTCGACATCGCCAGCGTGCCCTTCGAGATCCCCCTGGGAGCGCTCCTCCCCGCACGCGCGACCAACCTCCTGCCCGCCGCCAAGAACATCGGCACCACCCACATCACCAACGGCTGCTTCCGACTGCACCCCGTGGAGTGGAACATCGGCGAGGCCGCCGGACGACTGGCCGCCTTCGCCCTGGACCGCGACACCACCCCGCACGCCGTACACGAGAAGGACGAGCTCCTCCAGGACTTCACCGCGCTCCTGGAGCGCACCGGCGTCGAGCGCCACTGGCCCGACGTCCGCGGCTACTGACCCCGAGGACCACCGACCAGCGCGACCACCGCCGGGGCGGAGCCCACCGGGCACCGGCCGCGCCCCGGCCACACCCCCGGCACCACCGCACAGACAGGCCCCCCATGAGCGACCCGACCCCACCCCCGGCCCGCGACCCCGTACGCGTCGGCATCGACGTCGGCGGAACCTTCACCGACGCCGTCGCCGTCAGCGCCACCACCTACGCCCTCCTGGGCCAGGTCAAGGTCCCCACCAGCCACGACCACGCCGACGGCGTCGCCCACGGCATCATGACCGCCCTGCGACGACTGCTCGACAGCATCGGCGTGGGCGCCGACGACGTCGGCTTCCTCGCGCACGGCACCACCCAGGCCACCAACGCCCTGCTGGAGGGCGACGTCGCCACCATCGGGATCGTGGGAGTGGGCACCGGCTTCGACGCCCTGGCCACAAGGCGTCTGCGCTCCCTCGGCAAACTACGACTCGACTCCGGCCACGCCCTCCCGGTCCGCTACGCCGCCCTGCGCGAACCGGAGAGCCCCGAGGCCGCCCTGGCCAGCGTCGACGCGGTCATCGCCGAGGGCGCCGAGGTGGTCGTCGCGGTCGAACCCTTCAGCGTCGACGACCCCCGGGGCGAACGCACCGTCCTGGACGCCGCCGCCACACGAGACGTCCCCGCCACCGCCACCCACGAGATCACCCAGCTCTACGGCCTCGGCAAACGCGCCCGCACCGCGGCGCTCAACGCCGGAGTGATGCCCCGCATGCTCCAGACCGCCGACCTCGTCGAGAGCAGCATCCTCAAAGCAGGGGTGCGCGCCCCCTCATGGTGATGCGGTGCGACGGCGGCGTGATGTCGCTCCCGGAGATGCGCCACCGCCCCCTCCTCACGGTCCTGTCCGGCCCCGCCGCCGGGGTCGCCGGAGCACTCATGGGCGAGAAGGTCAGCGAGGGCGTCTTCCTGGAGACCGGCGGCACCTCCACCGACGTCAGCGTCATCCGGCGCGGCCGCGTCCAGATCCGCCACACCGAACTGGGCGGCAAGGAGACCTACCTCTCCGCCCTGGACGTGCGCACCATCGGCATCGGCGGCGGCTCCCTGATCCGGGTCACCGGCACCGCGCCCCGCCGCTCCTCCCTGACCGACGTCGGCCCGCGCAGCGCCCACATCGCCGGCCTGCCCTACGCGTGCTTCACCGACCCCGCCAGACTGGAGGGCGCCCGCCTCGTCACGCTCAGGCCCCTGGAGGGCGACCCCGCCGACTACGCGGTCCTGGAGAGCGACGCCGGCCGGTTCGCGCTCACCGTCACCTGCGCCGCCAACGCCGCCGGCCTGGTCCCCGAGGGCGACTACGCGCGCGCCGACCCCGCCACCGCCCGCACCGCCCTGGAACCGCTCGCCGAGGCCCTGGGCACCGACGTCGAGGACGCGGCCCGCCAGGTCCTGCACCGGGCGACCGACCGTGTCTCCCAGGTCGTGGACACCCTCGTGGACGACTACGGCCTGGACCGCGACGTGTGCTCCCTGGTCGGCGGCGGCGGAGGCGCCGCCACCGTCACCCCCTACCTGGGCCAACGCATGGGACTGGACGCACGCATCGCCGCACACAGCGAGGTCATCAGCCCGCTGGGGGTCGCCCTGGCACTGGTCCGCGAATCGGTGGAACGCATCATCCCCGCCGCCACCCACGCCGACGTCCTGGCCGTACGGGCCGAGGCGGAGCAGGCCGTCCTCGACCAGGGCGCCGACCCGAGCGCCGTCGAGGTGGACGTCACCGTCGACCCCCAACGCAACCTGGTCACCGCCGTGGCCACCGGAGCCACCGAACTACGCACCAAGGACCGCTCCTCGGTGGCGGACGAGGCCGCCACCCGCGCCGCCGTCGCCACCAGCCTGGACGCGCGCCCCGAGGAACTCACCGAATACGCCGCCACCGACCAGTACCGGGTCCTGGGCCTGGTCCGCCGCCCCGGCGGCCCCCTCGGGCGCTTCACCCGGGAACGCACCCACGTGCGCGTCGTCGACTCCGAAGGGGTGGTGCGCCTGCACAGCTCCGACGCCGAAGTGGACACCCTCGTCGCCGGTGAGGCCGAGGGCGCACTCAAGGACCTGGTGGCCGAACGCACCGTCTACGGCGACGGCGGCGCCGTACCACCCGCGGTGTGGCTGCTGCTCGGCCCCAAGCTGGCCGACCTGTCCGGAGTCATGGACTCCGGACACCTGCTGGCCCTGGCCGGGACGGAGATCGCCCGACGCGGCCCCCAGGAGAAGGTCGTCGTCCTCATGGAGCGCCGCCGATGAACCCGACACCGCCCACACCAGCGCCCACGGTCAGTCTGCGCGAACGCTACGCCCGCATCGCCGACCAGAGCGAGGAGGAGCTGGCCACCGACCTGCTCGCCCTCACCCCCACCCACGGCGGACGAGACCGCGCACAGCTCCGCCACTGGGCCGCCACCGCCCTGGAGTTCGGCCGCGCGATGGCCGACTCCCGCACGGACACCCCCACCCCGCCGGAACCACCGATCACCGAGAGGGAACGGGGCGGGGTCAGCCCCCACGAGATCCTCCTCGCCGAGTACCTCCACCGCGGAGCCCGCTCCCAGGTGGTCGTCTACGGCGACGCCCTCACCTTCGCCCAACGCGTCGCCCGCGCCGCCGGATGGAGCCAGGACTACACCCCCGACGCCCTACGACAGGCCGCACTCGCCCACGAGGAGGCCCACCGCATCATGCACGGCGAACCCGGCCGGGAACTGCGCCGCCGAATCGACCACACCGCCCTGCGCCTCGGCCCCCTGCGTCTGCGCGGCCACGTGGTCGGCGCCGACGAGATCGCCGCGCACGCCTACGCCCACCACCGCTGCTCACTACGCCGCAGCCCGCTGGCGCTCACCGCCGCCATCGCCGCCGCCCTCACCCACCGGAACCCGCACCCACCAGGGCCGGGCCCCCGCACCACCCCCGGAGACCGCCCGTGACCGCCTTCGGAATCCTGCTCGCCATGGCGGTGGGCGTCGGCCTGATGCTGACCCGCCGCCTGCCCACCGCCTTCGCCCTCGTCCTGCTGTCCGTGGCCATCGCACTCATCGCCGGAGCCCCACTCACCGGCGAGCAGGACAGCGTCGTCGGGACCGTCCTCCAGGAAGGCGCCCCACGACTGTCGGCGACCATGATCGCCATCCTCCTGGGCAGCTGGCTCGGCACCCTGATGTCCGAGACCGGCATCGCCTCCACCCTCGTGCGCAAGATCGTGGAGTTCGGCGGCGAACGCCCCTCGATCGTGGCCGTCGGGGTGTTCCTCATCGCCATCCTCTGCGGCAGCATCACCGGCTCCGCCCCCGCAGCGATGCTCGCCGGAGTGGTCGGCATCCCGGCGATGATCGCCGTCGGGGTCACCCCCACCGTCGCCGCCGGAACCGTACTCGTGGGCATCACCGCGGGCGTGCCCCTGGAACTGATCAACTGGCAGTTCCTGTCCGACGCCATCGGCGTCCCCGTCTCCACCGTCCAGTACTTCCAACTGCGCCTGTTCCCGATCGCCCTGGCCGGAGGCCTCGCCTACATCCTGATCGAGACGCGCCGCAAGGGCGCCCGGCACACCTGGGCCGTACGCGTCCCCGCCACCGCCGGAGGCGGCGGCACGAACCAGCCCCCAGCCGACGGGAGAAGGCCGCCGAGCGCCGACGCCGACGCGGAGACGCCCCTGGTACGCGCTGGTCACCCCGCTCGTACCGATCGTGCTCGCACTGGGATTCGAGATCCCCATCATCCCGTCCCTGCTGGCCGGCGTGGTCTTCGCCCTGATCACCGCCGTCGCCTGGCGGGAGATGACCACCACGGCCCTGCGCACCCTCTACCAAGCCTTCGACGTCGCGGCCCCACCCATCGTGCTGTTCATCGCGATCGGCATGCTCCTGGCGGCGGTCGGCCTGCCCGGCGCCGTCACCGCGCTCAGCCCCGTCGTCACCGCGATCAGCCCGAGCAACCCCTGGCTGTTCGTCCTGGTCTTCGCGCTGATGGTGCCGCTCAGCCTCTACCGCGGACCGATGAACATCTTCGGACTCGGCGCGGGCGTGGCGGGCGTCCTCATCTCCGGCAACATCTACCCCGCCGCCGCGGTCCTCGGCCTCATGGCCTCCTACGGGCAGGTACTGGGCGTCTCCGACCCCACGAGCACCCAGACCGTGTGGGCCTCCCAGTACGCCGGGATCCGCCCCGAACGCTCCATGCTCTCCACCCTGCCCTACACCTGGGTGATCGCCATCGGAGGCCTCATCCTGACCGTGTTCCTCCACCTGCTGTGACCACGCGAACGACGAGGGGTGGGCCCGGCCGGGCCCACCCCCTCGTCACGCTCAGGACGCCGACGTCCGCCTCCCGTCAGCCCCAGAAACCGAAACTGAACAAAAGGAAGTTGGTGGCCGCCATGGCCGCCAACGCCAACACCACACCCACCACGAACGACGTCCGCAGCGAACGCACCAGGTACTCCAACGACACCATGTTGTTGAGCAGGAAGTAGCCCAGCATCATCGCGTGCAGGAACCCGTCCACACTCCACGGCTCGAAGAAGAAGACCGACCCGGTCCACATGTCCGCCTCAGCCGTGAACCACGCCCACGCCAACGCCGCACCGTACCCCAACGGGATCTGGATCAGCGGGATGATCATCAGCGGCAGCAGCTTGACGAAACCCCACAGCCCCGGCTGGTCCGCCCGGCGCGCCTCCGCCTGCGCCCGACGGGCCGCGTCCTGCTCGGCGCGCAACCGGTCCCGGTGCGCCCGCTCGGCCTCCTGACGGCGCCGCTGCTCCTCCTGCTGCTCCTGGGCCCGACGCTGCTGACGCTGCTGCTCCATCTGCCGCTGACGCTGCTCCTCGGCACGACGGTACTGACCCTCCTGCTCCTGGCGGGGGTCGGCGCGCTGGTCCCGACGACCGCCGTACAGGTCCGCGTAGGGGTCCTCCGCACCGGGCCCGCCCTGACCGGACTGGTCCCGCGTCGGCTGGTACTGCGCCGTGGGCGGAACCTGACCGGGCTGGCCCGGAGCCTGCGTGCCCGGGAAGGCCGCCGTCGGCTGATGCGGCGCCCCCTGCTGGCCACCCCACACCGAAGTCGCCCCCGCGGAGGGATCCTGCGTCCCGTACCCGCCCGAAGGCGCCACCCGCGTCGACTGGTCATCACCGAAGGCACCCGCGGCCGCCGCACCGGCCACCGCGCCGGCGGCACCCCGAGCGCCGCCGCACCACCCGCGCCCAGGAACTCCGTCCGCTGGTGACCACCGGTCGCACCGGGGTCCCCGCCGACGTCGCCAACGCCTTGTTGACCTTGGCCACCTGCTCCTGCACACCCATCATCACGGCCGGAGGCAACCACGAGGACCCCGCGTGCACGTCCCCCAGGTAGTCCAGGATCTCGCCCGGAGCGGGCCGCCCCCGCACGTCCTTGGACAGACACGCCGCGATGAGGTGCCGCAACGACTCCGGAACCGCCGACAGGTCCGGTTCCCGACTGATGATGCGCATCACCATAGTGGGCATGTTGCCCTCACCGAACGGCCCCGTCCCCGCCGCAGCGAAGGCCAACACCGCGCCATAGGCGAACAGGTCACTGGCGGGCGTCAGCTCCGAACCCTGCACCTGCTCCGGACTCATGAACCCCGGTGTGCCGATCACCGACTGCGTCGCCGCGGTACCGTCGGTCGCCCGCGCGATTCCGAAGTCGATCACCCGGGGCCCGTCCTCCGCCAGGAGCACGTTGCCCGGCTTGAGGTCACGATGGATCAACCCCACCCGGTGGATCTCGGCCAACGCCTCGGCCAGACCCGCCGCCAGGACCCGCACACTCGCCTCCGGCAACGGACCATGCGCCTGCACCGCCTCGTCCAACGGCAACGACGGCACGTAGGAGGTGACCAACCACGGCACCTCGTCATCCGGCCCGGCGTCGATCACCGGAGCCGTGAACGCCCCACTCACCTGACGCGCCGCGGTCACCTCCCGCGCGAACCTCTGCCTGAACGAGGGATCCGTGGCCAGATGCGGGTGGATGCGCTTGATCGCGACCGCGCGGCCACCGGCCGAGCGCCCGAAGAACACCTGACCCATGCCACCGGCGCCCAGGCGCCCGATCAGCCGGTACCGACCGACCCGCTCCGGATCAGAGTTCTCTAGCGGCCCCAACGTCCTCAACCTCCGGCTCTGCGGCGTCTTCCTACCGAACGGGGCCCCAGTCTAGGCGTTGGCCGCGCCCCCGGACCACCCTCACGACGTGTGATCCGCACCCGCGCCCCGGGGTTCACACGAACCCGCAGGAGGAGGCCGACACACCCCCGCGCGAGCCGCCGCGACGAAGCGCAACCGACACGAACGCGCACCCACCCGACACGGTTCCCCCTGGCCACTGACGGCCAACTCCCCCGTTCCACCCAGGCACGAGGCCCCGGACGCCTAGGCTCGAAGCCCCACTGAGAGGAGTCACCCAGCATGCGGACACGCGACACCCTCCGCACCGACGCCCACCTCCGCCTGGCCCACGGCGTGTCGTGGCTCACCGCCCAGCGCGGAGACCACCCCAGCCGCCTCCTGCACTGGCCCTGGCGACAGAACCCCTACCCGACCTACCGCCGCATGCGCGAACAGGGACCGGTGGTCTCCAGCAGACTCGGCTTCCAGGCCGCCACCACCCGCGCCGCCGTCGACGAGGTCCTGCGCTCACGCGACTTCGGCGTCGAACCACCCGAGGGGACCACGGTCCCCGACCAGTACCGCGTCGTGGACCTGTCTTTCCTCCAACTCGACCCACCCGACCACACCCGACTCCGCCGACTCGCCCGACCCGCGTTCAGCCCGCGCCGCATGACCGAGTACCGCACCGAGATCGAGAAGATCACCGGCGAACTCCTGGACGCCGCCCTGGCCCGGGACGACGTCGACCTCATGCGCGACTTCGCCCAGCCCCTGCCCATCGCCGTGATCAGCCGCCTGCTGGGCGTCCCCGAGCGCGACGACGCCGACTTCGTGCGGATCGGCTTCGTGATCGGCGCCGCCCTCGACGGCGCCAACTCGGCGCGTCACCTGCGGGAGATCCGCGACGCCACGGCAGAATTGGACCGGTTGTTCGGGCGCCTGATGGCCGAACGCCGCGCCGAACCACGTGAGGACGTGGTCTCCACCCTGGTCAGACAGTCCGACGACGGGGAACTGACCGCCAACGAACTCACCGCGATGTGCCGCCTGCTGCTCGTCGCCGGGTTCGAGACCACGGTGAACCTGATCGGGAACGGAGTGATGGCCCTGCTGCGCCACCGCGAACAGTGGGAACGGCTCACCGCCGACCCCGCACTGACCACCGGCGCCGTCGAGGAGGTCCTGCGCTTCGACTCCCCGGTACAGCTCACCGGGCGCTGGGCCCAGGCCGACACACGCGTCCAGGGAGTCCCGATCCGAGCCGGCCAGCAGCTCATGTGCCTCATCGGCTCCGCCAACCGGGACCCCGCCCACTTCACCGACCCCGACCGGTTCGACATCACCCGGCAAGACGCCGCCGAGCACCTGTCCTTCTCCGGAGGCGCCCACTACTGCCTGGGCGCACCACTGGCCCGACTGGAGGGCGAGATCGCCCTGCGCGCGCTCGCCGAACGGGCACCCGCGCTGCGACCCACCGGGACCCCCACACGACGGGGCACACTCACGGTACGGTCCCTCTCCGCGTTCCCCGTCTCCACCCGGAGCCGGTAGGAGGTGGGAGCCGACGGGGTACGCGGAACCGTCCGGCACGGTTGGCGCTCGGCCACGCGCGGGAAGGGCGTCCTGCTGACCGCCGGGGCGGTGTGCGTGATCGTGTTCCTGGTCGTGGCGGCGCTGGCCCTCATCCTCCCCGACCCGGACCGGGAACCGGCGAGCGAACTCCCGGCCCTGGCCCGCTCGCACGGGATCGACCTGGGCGTGGCCGTGGCGGTCAACCCGCTCACCCACGACTCCCGTTACCGCGACCTGGTCACCGACCACTACACGTCGGTGACGGCGGAGAACACCATGAAGTGGCAGTACGTCCAGCCCGAGCGCGGCACGTTCGACTGGAGCGGCCCGGACGCGGTGGTGCACCACGCCGGGGACCACGGGCTGTCGGTCCGGGGCCACACACTGCTCTGGCACAACCAGCTGCCGGACTGGCTCGCACAGGGGTCCTTCGACGCCGAGGAGCTGCGGGCGGTCATGCGGGAGCACTTCGGCGCGCTGATGGGCCGCTACGAGGGACGGGTCGCCTCCTGGGACGTGATCAACGAACCCTTCGAGGACGACTCCCCCGCCTGCGCGAGAACCTCTGGCACCGGACCCTGGGCGAGGACTACGTCGCCGAGGCCCTGCGGACGGCACACGAGACCGACCCCGAGGCGAGGCTGTACATCAACGAGTTCGGAGTGGAGGGAAGCGGAGAGAAGGCCGACGCCCTGTACGAACTCGCCTCGGACCTGCTCGACCAAGGGGTACCCCTGCACGGCATCGGCTTCCAGGGGCACTTCGTGCACGGCGCCGTACCCGAGGACCTGGCCGAGAACATGCGGCGCTTCGCGGAACTGGGCCTGGACGTCGAGATCAGCGAACTCGACGTGCGCGTCCCCGAACCAGCCACCACCGAGGACCTGGAAGCCCAGGCCGACGAGTACCGGCACGTCCTGGAGTCCTGCCTCGCGGTGTCCCGCTGCGTGGGCGTGACCGTGTGGGGCGTGGCCGACGCGCACTCCTGGATCCCCGAGTGGTTCCCCGGGTACACCGCCGCACTGCCCTTCGACGACGACTACGCACCCAAACCCGCGCTCGGCGGCATGATCCAGGCGCTCAGCAGAGGCCGCCGAGCCCAGCCGCGCGCCACCACGAGGACGGTGTCCGGCAGGCGATAGGCACAGACCCTCCCCGCTCCCTCACCACGCCCGCCAGCGACGACGGGAGACTGGAGCCATGACCGCACCCACTCCCCCGATCCCCGTACCGCCCGCCTTCACCGAACACCTGACCAGGCTCCTCGGCCCCGCATGGCCCCGATCCCTGCCCGGCCTGGCCGCCCGCCAGTGCGACCGCTGGGAACTACGCCCCACCGGAACCCCCTGCACGGATTCGTGGCACTCGTGGTGCCGGTGCGCCGCCCGGACGGCACCCCCGCCGTACTCAAGGTGCAGCCCGTGGACGAGGAGACCAAGGGCGAACCCCTCGCCCTGCGCACCTGGGACGGCGACGGCGCCGTACGCCTGCTGGAACACGACCCCGACACCGGTGCGATGCTGCTGGAGAGACTCGACCCCACCCGGCGACTGGACACCGTCCCCCTCGACGAGGCGTTGGAGGTGATCGGCTCACTCCTGGCCCGGTGGGGAACCCACCCCGGACCGCCCGGAATGCGCGACCTCGGAAGCATGGCCCTCGACATGGCCGCGAACGCGACGGCACTGCTCGCCGCGGAACGGGTGCCCGACCGGACCCGAGAGCACCTGCACCGGTGGGCGGGCCTGGCCCGCGAACTGGCGGCCGAACCCGGCGACCGGCTGCTCCACTGGGACCTGCACTACGAGAACGTGCTGGCACCAGCACCCGGCACGGAGCGGGGACCGTGGCTGGCGATCGACCCCAAGCCGCTGGTGGGCGCCCAGGGCTTCGAACTCCTCCCCGCGCTGCGCAACCGGTGGGAGGAGGCCCAGGCCACCGGAGACCCGCTCCGGGAGGTCCGGCGCCGCTTCGACCTGCTCACCGAGACGGCGGGACTGGACCGGGACCGCGCCCGCGCCTGGACCCTGGTGCGGGTCCTGGAGAACACCCTCTGGGAGATCGGAGACGGAGAGGTCCCGGCCGCCGGGGCCACCGGCGCCGTCGCGCTGGCCCTGGAGGCCTGACCGTTCCGGGAGCCCACGCGAGGACACGTCGACCGCCCCGGCCGCCCCTCGGCGGTTCCTCAGTGTCTCCTCAGCTGGCCGGGCCGGGGGCGACGCCCACCAGGTCCTCCTCACCCCTCGGGGCGGTGCGTCGCTCGGGCACGCCCACACCACCCCGGCGGTGCTCGGTGGGTGTGGTGCCGCGCAGCCGCTTGAAGGCGGCGCTCAGGGCGAAGGCGTTGGAGTAGCCGACCCTGCGCGCGATCGCGTCCACGGTGGTGTCGGACTCCCGCAGCAGGTCGGCGGCCCGGCCCACCCGCCAGTCGGCCAGGTAGGTCATGGGCGGGACTCCCACCAGCGCGCGGAAGTCGCGGGCCAGGGTGGCGCGGGAGACCCCGCAGCGTTCGGCCAGCAGGGCCACGGTCCAGGGGTCGGCCGGACGGTTGTGCATCAGGCGGAGCGCCTGACCGACCACCGGGTCGTCCAGCGCGGTGTACCAGGCGGGCGGTCGGGCCCCGGGACGGTCGAACCAGGCGCGCAGCACGGTGATCAGGGCCAGGTCCAGGAGACGGTCCAGGACCAGTTGCTGCCCCGGGGAGGGGCAGTCGATCTCGGCGGTGATCAGGTCGCGGAGCCAGTCCTGGCACTCGTCGCCCGGGACGACCAGGACCGGCGGCAGAGCCGAGACCAGGCGCTGGCTGAGGTCTCCGGAGACCTCGTAGTAGCCGCTGAGCAGGAGGTCCGGGGAGTCCGTGGACTCCCCGTAGGTGCGCAGACCCTGGCTGGCCTCCTCGGTCAGCACGTCGCCGTCCGGACCCAGGCACGTGTACCGGTCCAGGACCGTGCAGGTGACGGGGGCGTCGGCGGGATGGGCCACGGTGTGCGGTCCGGGGGCGCGCAGGATGGCGGTGTCCCCGGCCCCCAGGGCGAGCGGTTCACCGTGCTCGGGGACGATCCAGGCCGACCCGCGCACCATGGTGACCAGGGTCAGCGGTGAGTCGTGGGCGAACCGCACCGCCCACGGCGGGTTCATGACCGACCTGCTGAAGAGCGCCCCTCGGGCGCGGACCCCGTCCAGGAGGTCCGAAAGTGCGTCCATGCCGACAAGCGTAGACGATGGGATATCCGATTGAGCTTCTGGACCATGGATCGTCTCAGCCTGGTGGGGTTGACTCGGGGCATGACAGAGAACACGAACACCACGACGACACGACCGGTCCTGGTGACCGGCGCCACGGGAATGACCGGCAGGCGCGTCCTGTCCCGGCTACGGGAGAGGGGTGTGGAGACGCGGGCCGCATCCCGGTCCTCCGCGTGGGCCTTCGACTGGAGCGACCCGACCACCTGGGACCGGGTGCTTCGGAGCGCGGGCGCGGTCTACCTGGTACAGAACGACCTGGACCCCCGCACCCCGGAGTTCGTGCAACGGGCGGTGGCTCTCGGGGTGGACCGGATCGTCCAGCTGTCGGCCAGGGGCGTGGACGGACCCGCCTACTTCGAGGGTGGAGGAGAGCCCCCGCGCACCTGCTGGGAGAGCGGGCGGTGAAGGCCAGCGGGCTGGAGTGGACGATCCTGCGACCGGGGTGGTTCTCCCAGAACTTCGGCGAGGGACTGCTGGTGGACGGGGTGCGGGCGGGCGTACTGCGGCTCCCCACGGCCGACGGGGCGACCACGTGGATCGACGCCGAGGACATCGCCGCGGTCGCGGCGGCGGCCCTGACGGAACCGGGCCACCACGGGCGCACCTACGAGTTGGGCGGCCCCCGGGCACTGACCATGGCGGAGGCCGCCGCCGAGATCTCCCGAGCCCTGGGTCGCACCCTCCGTTACGAGCCGATCTCGGAGGAGGAGTACGCGAAGGGCCTCGTGGCGGAGGGCTGGTCCGAGGCGGCCGCCGGAGAGATGGTCGTGGCCCTCTCGGCCATCCGGCGCGACCTGGAGGCCAAGGTGTCCACCGGCGTCCAGGAGGCGCTGGGACGGGAACCCCGCGACTTCTCCGACTACGTCGCCAGGACCTTCCACGAGGGGTGGGGACGGTCGTGACCGCGCCGGTGCTCGACGCGAGCGGATGACCGGTTCCCGGGTGGCGCGGCGCCTGCGGGAGGAGGGCGTGCGGGCCGCCTCGCGGTCCTCCGCGTGGGTTTCGACTGGACATGCCGGTGACGGTCGACGAGTCGCGTGGGACGAGTGAGACTCCGCAGCACCTTTACGTCGTAGATTCATACGGCCGTGCCCCGTACGGCCCCCGCCGTACGGGGCTTCCGCACCACTCCCACTCGGGGTGGCTCTCCCGAGCAGGGACTTCCCGCCCCGCGTGTGCACCCCCTCCGCAGTACAGTGTGGGCCCTGCTCCACCGGGTGCACCGATCCGCCGACCACGGCCCGGGGCACCGCCACACCCAGTGCACGGTCTTCCCGACCCGCCGGGAGCCGGGCCCCGGCGGGTCGGCGCGTGCGGGTGTGCGAGTCCACCGAGGACGCGATGCACCGGTCCCACCCGAAGCTGCGCCTCGACCTGGCCGACAGCGCGTACCTGTACTTCTGCCACTGTGCCCACCTGGCCCACTACGTCGGCCTGCGGGTGGATTCGTCAGGTGTCCCGCGAGAGGTACTTCTCGAAGAACGGGACGGCGCTCTCCAAGGCCTGGCGTACCGGCTCTGGCTGGTCGTACAACTCGTAGTGCGTGACCCCCGGCAACACCAGGAGTTCCTTGTCCGCCGAGGCGGCGCGCCCGTGGATCTCCAGGCCGTCCCGGTAGGCGCCGAACCCACCGGGCCTGTCGCCGGTGACGACCAGCAACGGCTGGGTCATGAAGGTCTCCGCGTTGAGAAAGGCGTCCCATCCGATGGCCGCGGCCCGGTGGGAGAACAGCGCGCTCGTGGCCCCTCCCCTGGTCCGCCCCCGAGGAGTCTTGTAGTAGTCGGTCGCCTCCAGCACGTCGCGGTCGGTGACGCCGTTCCGCTCGGCCTCCTCGACGGAGTTCGGAAGGAGGTCGTCCGTGCGTGTGGCTCCACCGCGGGCTTCGAGCGTCCGCTGCTCCGCCATGGCCTCCAGAGCGTCGAGTGGCCGGTACCCGGCGAACCCCTCGCGGCTGAGTCTGCCGAAGTTCACCCCGGTGATGCTGACCACCGCCTTGATGCGCTTCTCGGTCATGGCGGCGTTGATCGAGTAGGCGCCACCACCGCAGACGCCGAGCACGCCGATGCGCTCGGCGTCCACGTAGTGCAGCGTCACCAGGTGGTCGATGACACGGCGGACGTCCTCCACTCGCTGGGTCGGGTCCTCGATGTACCGAGGTGTCCCTCCGCTCTTGCCCTGGAAGCTGGCGTCGAAGGCGATGACCACGAAACCGGCGTCGGCCAGGGCCCTGCCGTAGACGTTGCCCGCGGTCTGCTCCTTGCAGCTGCCGATCGGGTGCACGGCGATCACGGCGGGGTACTTCCCCGTGCTGTCGAAGTCGTCCGGCAGCAGGAGATCGGCGGCGATGTCCCAGAACATGTTCGCGTTGCGGACCGTGGTGGATTCGGTACGCATGGTGGTGAATCCCTCCCCTGTTCGGGCGGTGGTCGGGTCGGTCGACCGGATCAGTCCTCGGGGACGACCTGGAGGGTGTTGCGCCGCACCGGCTCGGTCGACATCGTCACCGAGTACTCGCTGTCGGCGTACTTCTCCAGGAACGAGGCGTCCACGGCCCGGTTGGTCTCCTCGTCGGCGGGATCGACGGCTACGAGGCGCACGGCCTTCTCCACGCCGCCCGCCGACATACGCCCGCGGCCCGTCTCCAGCGCGGGGCCGTACCACTTGCCCCGTGTGCCGTTGTAGGAGCGGATGTAGATCCGATCGCCCACCGGCACGGACCAGATGTCCACGGTCTTGGGAGTCGTGCCGTCGGGCAGGGTCGCACCGATGGTGAAGTAGGTCTGGGCGTTGATGCGGTTCAGCTCGTCCTGGGTCCAGGCGCTCATGGTTCTCTCCTCCTTGTGGAGATCAGGGTGATGCGGGCCGTCCCGTACGATCGACGCGGCGGGGCCCGGGTCGGTCAGAGCTTGTCGGCGAAGAACGGACCGAGTTTGCCCAACGCCTCGGCGACCTCCTTCTCACCGTCGTAGAGCTCCATGTGGTTCGCGCCCTCCACGACGTGGAACGACTTGTCCTCGCTGGCGGCCCGAGCGAACAGGTCGTCGCTCATCCACTTCGAACCGGCCCGGGAGCCGGCGATCACGAACAGCGGCTGGGTGAGGAACGCCTCGGCCTTGTGGAAGGCGTCGTAGGTGATGATCTGCGAAAGGCTGCGCGCGGTCATGAAGCCCGGAGCGTTCGGGTGCTCACAGCGGGGCGTGTGGTAGTACTCCCACGCCTGGCGCAGCTCCTCGTTCGGGGCGTCCTCCTCACGCATCGGAGCAAGCGGGAACGGGTTGTCCTTGCCCTGGGCGTCCGTGGTGCGGGCGTCGGCGCCCGTCCCGAGCACGGGCGCGGCGTCGGCGTCCTTGACGGATCCGTCCCAGCCGTTGCGGAACATCTGGCCGATGTTGACCAGGCTCACCGTGCCGACCGCCTTGATCCGCGGGTCGTTGATCGCGGCGTTCGCGCTGTATCCGGCACCGGCGCAGATACCCATCGCGCCGATCCGCGCGTTGTCGACGTAGTCCAGCGTGGTCAGGTGGTCCACCACCGCGCTGACGTCCTCGGTGCGGATGTGCGGGTTCTCCAGCTGACGGGGCTCTCCCGTGCTCTCGCCCTGGAAGGACGCGTCGTAGGCGACCGTGACGAAGCCCTGCTCGGCGAGCTTGGCCGCGTACAGGCCCGAGGCCTGTTCCTTCACACCGCCGCCCGGGTGGGACACGATGACCGCCGGGTGGGTCCTTGACGCATCGAAGTCCTCCGGGAAGTTGATGACGGCCGCCAGCGCGGTGCCGTAGCCGTTCCTCGTCTCGATGGTCGTGCTCTCGCTCATGATGGCCCTCCGGTTCCGTGCGGGCTCGAGTCCGGCGAGCCCGTCTGTGTCCGCCGCCTCCATCGTGGATCGGATCCGGTGAGCGTGGAAGGTTCCAGTGGAACCCCCTCCGTGCAGGTCACGGCATGCTTCGGGGGTTCTGGCCGAACCTGGTTTCGGGCACGGAAGCCGTCTAGCGTGGAGGGCATGACTGCGAAGGACGAGAGGGTGCGGGACTTCCTGGCCACCCGCCGCGCGAAGATCACCCCCGACATGGCGGGTCTTCCCAGGGGTGGTGGCGTCCGCCGTGTCCCGGGGTTGCGCCGGGAGGAGGTCGCGATACTCTCCGGTGTTTCGGTCGACTACTACACCCGGATCGAGAAGGGTGACCTGACGGGTGTCTCCGACGACATCCTCGACACCCTCGCCCGGGCTCTGCAGATGACCGAGGACGAGACGGCGTACCTGTACGACCTCGCCCGCACGGCGCGGCGGCCCGTGCGCGCCCGCAGCCGGTCCAGGCCCGCGACGTCCGTGCCGCGGCAGGTCAGGCTGCTCATGGACTCCATGGGTGCGTTGCCGGTGATCGCGTTGGGCGGTCGTCTGGACGTTCTGGCCGCGAACGCCCTGGGGCGGGCCCTGTTCGACGTCGTCTACGACAGCCCCACGCGGAGGTCGGCGGCGTCCCCGCCCAACCTCGCGGCCTTCGTCTTCCTCGACCCGGCCGCCGACGAGTTCTACGCCGATCTCGACGAGGCGGCCGCCACCAGCGTGCGCATGCTCCGTGCCCACGCCGGAGCGATGCCGCACGACGGACAGCTGGTCCAGCTGATCGGAGAGCTGTCGACCCGGAGCGCGGACTTCCGTGTCCGTTGGGCCGCCCACGACGTCGGCGTTCACCGTACGGGGGCGAAGACCCTCCGCCACCACGAGGTGGGGGAGCTCGACCTGGGGTTCGAGCAGCTCACGCTCGACTCGGCGCCGTCGGTCACCCTGTCCGCCTACGTCGCCGAGCCCGCCTCGCCCACTGCCGAACGCCTGCAGATCCTGGCCGCCTGGGCGGCGACCGGAGCGGCGGCACAACGCTGAGCACGGGGACCGCACGCTTCTCCGGGAGGTGCCGAGCGGTGGTGTCTCGGCTCTGGTGTGTGGGGGTGCCCTGGGACGGCCCCCGCGATGCCCCCGAACAGGTACGGCGCTCCCCCGCGACCCGCTCACCCGCCCCGACGACCGCGTGGCCTCCCTCGCCCGCCCGTCCTGTCACCGGGTGTTCGGGAGAACCACCCCTACTCGGCGACGGTGATGCCCAGCGATCCCAGGATCATCCCGGCCTGCGTGGGGCTGATGGTGGCGCCCCGCAGGTAACCGGCCTGCTGGAGCTCCAGCTCCCCCAGGTCCACCCCGCGCAGGTCCGCCCCGCCGAACTTGGCGTTGACCAGGTTGGCGCCGCGCAGCCGCGACTCCACCCAGACCGTCTCCCGCAGGTCGGCCGAGGCCAGGTCCGCCTCGTCCAGGCGCAGCCCCTCCAGGGTCCGGCCGCGCAGGACCAGCCCCTTGCACCGGGCCAGCATCAGGTTGCACTGGGAGAACGAGTAGCCGATCCCCCGCAGCCCGTTGAGCCCGGCGCCGGTCATCCTGCACCCGGTGAAGACGGTGTCGGTGAGCAGAGCGCCCTGCCAGCGGGTGTTGGCCAGATCCGTGCGTTCGAACCGGGTGTCCGTGCACTCGGCGTGCCCGAACGAAGCGCCCGGCGCCCCTCCCCGGTGAGGACCGCCCCGTCCAGGACCGCGCGGTCCAGGCGGGCGCCGTCCAGGCGGCAGTCGACGAACCGCGCGTCCACCAGGTGGGCGTCGCGCAGGTCCGCCCCGCTCAGGTCACAGCGGGTCAGGACGCGCGGCGCGCCCGGGTCCTGGGACAGGGCCTCACGCAGGTCGTGCTCGGACAGGTCGGCGTCGGTGGTCTCGGGCTTGGCGAGAAGGTCAATGCTCACGCTCCGGACCCTAAACCCCACCACCGACGGTCGGGGATCAGTCGCGCAGTTTGAGCGCCAGGAACAGGTCGACCCGGTGCTCCAGGCTGCTCAGGTCACGGCCGGTGAGCTCCTCGACCCGGCCGATCCGGTAGCGCAGGGTGTTGACGTGCACGTGCATGGCTGCGGCGCAGCGCTGCCAGGAGCCCGAGTGGGACAGGAACTGCTCCAGGGTGTCCACCAGCTCGGAGCGGTGGTCGCGGTCGTACTCCAGGAGCGGCCCCAGCAGGCGCTCGCGGTAGGAGGTCTGCACCTCCTCGGGCACCGAGGCCAGCAGGAGTTCGTGCGAGTCGATCTCGGCCCCGGCGATCACCCGGGAGCGGCCGCCCCGCAGCTCCGCGAGGCGGCGGGCGTGCCGGGCCTCCACGGCGGCGCCGCGCAGCTCGGCCACGCCCCGCGAGGCCGAGCTGAGCCCCACCGCCAGCCGGTAGTCCAGCAGCCCGCCGTCCAGGACGCGGGCGCGGTGGACCAGTTCGGCGCGGATGGCCTCGGCCCTGGACCGGGCCTGGTCCTCGGGACCGTCCACGGGTATCACGGCGAGGGCGTCGTTGTCGCCGGTGACGACGGCCCCCGGATGGTCGGCCACGAGTTCCGCGACCACCCGGCGCGCCAGGTCCGGCACCCGCGGCTCAGGGAGCATCATGGCACTGACCACGACGTTCACCCGGTCGTCGGGCTCGGGAGCCCGCTCGTCGCCGGTACCGCGCGTCAGCGCGGTGACCTCGTCGAAGCGCTGGGCCGCGAGGAGCCGGGGCAGCCCCTCCAGATGGCGCGCGGTGGTCAGCGACCGTTCCTCGTCGCGACTCCGCGCCAGGACGCTGACGGAGACGAGTTCGGCCACCGCCTCGTGCTCCTCCTCGGTCCAGGACTCGTGGTCGCCGGTACACACGAGCAGCCAGTTGGAGAGCGGGTGCGACTCCTTGGTCCGGATGGGGACGACCGTCAGGGCGCGCCCCTGCCCTCCGGCGGAGCCCCGGGTGGTGTACGGGAAGGCCGACCAGGTCAGAGCCCGGGCCGCGAGGTCCTCGCGTTCCTCGGATGTCAGCGGTTCACCGGAGGAGGCGACGTGGCGGCCGCTGGCGGAGACCACCCAGGCGGTGATCCCGGCCTGTCGGGCGGCGGACGCGAAGGCGTCGGGGAAGTCCGCGCCCGAGGCGACCTCGGCCATCAGGCGGCGCTGGCGGTCCCGGGTCTCCGCGATCGTCGTGAACCGGCGCTGGGTGAGGGAGCGCAGCACCTCCTCGGTGACCACGCCGAAGGAGGTCTCCGGGGGATCTCGACGAGGGGGATGTCATGGGCCGTGCAGGCGGCGACCAGGTCGTCGGGGACCTCGCCCAGGGCGGTGCCCGCCCCCACGGCCAGGGCCCCGGCACCCACCACGGAGGACACGAAGGTCTCGGAGTCCTCGGGCCGGGTCCGCCACATCATCCCGGTGAGGACGAACTCACCGCCACGCAGGTATCGGGCGGGTTCGAGCAGGTCAGTGGTGTAGGCCCACCGGATGTCGCGGTGGGCGTGCTCGGCGCCCGCCAGGAACCGCAGGTGCAGTCGCTTGACGGCGAGCAGCTCACTGATCTGCATGGACTTCCCTCTGTCGGTCGGGTGGGGCGGCGTCCCCGGGTGGGGGCTTCGTATCAGGACAGTGTGCCCCCGAACCGGGGCGTTCGACGACATCCCCGGCGGTTCCGGGGCGTGGTTCCGGCACCGCTTGTAGGAAACGCCCAACGGCGACCGTTCGTTCCGCGGACTCTTCATGTCATCGACGCCTGGTCGGGCGGCGGAACGGAGTGCTCTACTTCACACCATCGCCCACTAACGAGGGGTCGCGGAAGAATCGACGCGACCGGACCGCACTGCGCAGGACGAGGACGAGCATGGAATTCCTGAGGCCATCCACGCTGGTGGAGGCCCTAGAGGCCAGGAGCGCCCACCCCGACGGCGTCCCCATCATGGGCGGCACCGACGTGATGGTGGAGCTGAACTTCGACAAGCACCGCCCCTCGGCGCTGATCGACCTGACCCGGGTCCCCGAGCTGACCGAGTGGGGGTGGACGGCGACCGCACGCGTCTGGGCGCCGGTGTCCCCTACACCCGGATCATCGAGCACCTGTCGGGCCGGGCGCCCGCGCTGGCCAAGGCCTCGCGGTCGGTGGCCTCCCCCAGATCCGCAACCGGGGCACGGTCGGCGGCAACCTGGGCGGGGCCTCCCCGCCGGGGAGGCGCACCCGCCTCTGCTGGCCACCGACGCCGAGATCGAGCTCGCCTCGGTGCGGGGCACGCGCCGGGTCCGGGCCCGCGACTTCTACCTGTCGTTCCGCACGACCGCACTGCGTCCGGACGAGCTGATCACCGCGGTCCTGCTGCCCGAGGCCGCCGGACCGCAGCAGTTCGCCAAGATCGGCACCCGCAACGCCATGGTGATCGCGGTGACCTCCTTCAGCCTGGCGCTGGACTCCGAGCGGCGGGCCGTGGGCACGGGGATCGGCTCGGCCGGACCGACGCCGCTGCGTTCGGAGGCGGCCGAGGAGTTCCTGGAGGGTGAGTTCGACTGGGAGGACGGCCGTCCCCTCTCGGAGGCCGTGGTGCGCCGCTTCGGTGAGCTCGTGGCCTCCGCCTCCCGTCCCATCGACGACCAGCGGGGCACCGCCGAGTACCGCAGGCACGCCCTCTCCGTCATGGCGCGCCGCGCGCTGAGCTGGTCCGTCACCGACTACCGGAAGGGGTCCGCGCGATGCGCGTGAATCTGAACGTCAACGGTGAGGACGTCACCGCCGACAACGTGTGGCCGGGCGAGAGCCTGCTGTACGTACTGCGTGAGCGCCTGGGTCTGCCGGGCAGCAAGAACGCCTGCGAACAGGGCGAGTGTGGCTCGTGCACCGTCTACTTCGACGGTGTGACCGCGTGTTCGTGCATGATCGCCGCCGGGCAGGCCGAGGGGCGCGAGGTGCGCACCGTCGAGGGTCTGGCCGAGGGGACGGGCAAGGGCGGCGACCGGACCCTGGGCGTGGTCCAGGAGGCGTTCGTGGAGGCGGGCGCCGTCCAGTGCGGTTTCTGCACGCCGGGTCTGCTGGTGCAGACCGACGACCTGCTGGAGCGCACGGTGGGCGCGGGCCTGGGCGCTCCCGGGGACGCCGAGATCCGCGAGGCGCTGGCGGGCAACCTGTGCCGCTGCACCGGGTACGAGAAGATCATCGACGCCGTGCACCTCGCGGCCGGGCGTCGTGCCGAGGAAGCGGGGAGCGGCTCATGAGCCGGACCGTGGTCATCGAGGGCGCCCACGTCGTCACCGTGGACGGCGCCGAGTACGCCGACGGGCACGTGGTGTCCCGGGGCGGTGTGATCACCG
Source organism: Nocardiopsis eucommiae (assembly GCA_018388625.1). Lineage (GTDB taxonomy): Bacteria > Actinomycetota > Actinomycetes > Streptosporangiales > Streptosporangiaceae > Nocardiopsis > Nocardiopsis eucommiae. Next base: position 3,146,809 of record CP074402.1, read on the forward strand.
CCGTGGGCGCGGGGCCCGCCCCGCGTGCGGAGAGCGGGGTCGAGCGGATCGACGGGCGGGGCTGTGTGGCCACGCCGGGTCTGGTCAACACCCACAACCACCTCTACCAGTGGGCCACCCAGGGCCTGTTCGCGGACGGCACGCTCTTCGAGTGGCTGGTGGGGTCCTACGAGATCTGGCACCGCCTGGACGCCGACGTGGTCTCGGGGACCACCTCGGCCGGGCTGGCCCACCTGGCGCTCTCGGGGTGCACCACCGCCTCCGACCACCACTACATCTACCCGTCGGGGCGCGGGGACATCGTCACCGCCGAGGTCGAGGCCGCCCGCGAGGTCGGGGTCCGCCTGGACCTGGCGCGCGGTTCGATGGACCGGGGGCACAGCCAGGGCGGTCTGCCGCCGGACAGCGTGGTGGAGACCCTGGAGGGCGCGCTGACCGGCACGGCCGCGGCGATCGACGCCCACCACGACCCCTCCGCCGCGTCCATGACCCGGGTCGCGGTGGCGCCGTGCTCGCCGTTCTCGGTCTCCCGCGAGCTGATGACCGGTGCCGCCGAGCTGGCCCGGGACCGGGGTGTGCGCCTGCACACCCACCTCGCGGAGACCCTCGACGAGGAGGAGCAGTGCCGGGCCGAGTTCGGGTGCACCCCGGTGGAGTACGCCGAGAAGCTCGGCTGGCTGGGTGAGGACGTCTGGTTCGCGCACGCCGTGCACCTGTCGGACGCGGCGATCGGCCGGATCACGGCCACCGGTACCGGTGTCGCGCACTGCCCGACGTCCAACGCCCGCCTCGGCGCGGGCATCTGCCGGGTGCCGGAGCTGCTGGAGGCCGGGGCGAAGGTGGGTCTGGGCGTGGACGGTCCGGCGTCCAGCGAGCTGACGGGCCTGGCCGGTGAGATGCACCAGGCCCTGTTGATGGCACGGGCCCGGAAGGGTCCGCAGGCGCTGACCGCGCGTCAGTCCCTGGAGCTGGCCACCCTGGGCGGCGCCCGGGTGCTGGGCCGCGACGCGGAACTGGGCTCGCTGACGGTCGGCAAGCAGGCCGACGTCGCGCTGTGGCGGGTGGACGGGTTCGGCTTCGACGTGATCGCCGACCCGGTGGTGGCGCTGACCTTCGGTCCCGTCCCGCCCCTGGAGCGGCTCCTGGTCGGCGGGAACACCGTCGTCGACCGCGGCGAGCTGCGCACCCTGTCCGCCGAGACCGCCGCCGCGCGGGGTCGTGCGGCGCACCGATCCCTCATGCAGGAGGCGAACCGCTGATGACGGCGACGACCAAGACCGTGACCACGGACCTGTCCAGCACCACCAAGGACGGCCTGGGCGCCAGCCCGCGCCGCCCCGACGGCACGCTGAAGGTCACCGGGGAGTTCGCCTACTCCTCGGACCTGTGGATGGAGGGAATGCTGTGGGGCGCGACCCTGCGCAGCCCGCACCCGCACGCCCGCATCCTGGGCATCGACGTCACCGAGGCGCTGAAGCTTCCGGGCGTGGAGGCGGTGCTCACCCACGAGGACGTGCCCGGCGCCAAGCGCTACGGCCTGGAGTACCAGGACCAGCCGGTGCTCGCCTTCGACAAGGTGCGCTACAAGGGCGAGGCGGTGGCCGTGGTGGCCGCCGACCACCCCGAGACCGCCCGCCGCGCGATGGAACGCGTCCGGGTGGACTACGAGGTGCTGCCCCCGGTGAGCGACCCGTTGCGGGCCGCCCACGACCCCGACTACCCGCTCGTGCACGAGGAGGGCTCCCTCCCGGTCCACGAGGAGTACCGGCAGAGCGGCAACCGGGTGCGTCACCAGCCCATCCGCACCGGTGACTTCGTGGCGGCGGCGGAGTCGGAGGAGGAGCGGCGCCGGGTCCTGGAGCGCCTGCGCGCCGAGGCCGACGTGGTCGTGGAGACCGAGTACGAGGTCGGCATGCAGGACCAGGCCTTCCTCGGGCCGGAGTCGGGGATGGCGGTGCCCGCCGAGGACGGCGGCGTGGACCTGTACGTGGCCACGCAGTGGCTGCACGTGGACCAGAAGCAGATCGCCCCGGCTCTGGGCCTGCCCCAGGACAAGGTGCGGCTCACGCTGGCCGGGGTGGGCGGCGCGTTCGGCGCCCGCGAGGACCTGTCGATGCAGATCCACGCGGCGATGCTGGCGCTGCGCACCGGTCGGCCGGTGAAGTTCGTGTACAACCGCGAGGAGTCCTTCTACGGCCACGTGCACCGGCACCCGGCCCGGATGCGCTTCGAGCACGGCGCGAGGGCCGACGGCACTCTGGTGTTCGCCACCCTGGAGATCGTGGTGGACGGTGGCGCGTACGCGTCGGCCACCCCCGCGGTGGTGGGTGTGGCCTCCTCTTTGGGCATCGGCCCCTACGAGGTGCCGCACGTGATGGTGGACGCCTACGGCGTGTACACCACCAACCCGCCGTGTGGTGCCATGCGCGGCTTCGGCGCGGTGCAGGCCTGCTTCGGGTACGAGTCGCAGATGGACAAGCTCGCGGCGGAGCTGGGCATGCACCCGGTGGCGCTGCGGGTGCGGAACGCGATGGCGCAGGGGTCCCGGATCATCACGGGCCAGGAGATCGACATGCCGCTGCCCATGGCGGAGATGCTGGAGCGCGCCCGCGACCTGCCGATGCCGGTGGAGCGGGAGGCGCTGGAGGACCCCGCCGACCAGCGCACCCTGCCCGGCGGAGTCGCCGGGACCACGCGCGGCGAGGGTGTCGTGCGCGGTGTGGGGTACGGCGTGGGCCTGAAGAACCTCTGCTTCTCGGAGGGCTTCGACGACTACTCCACCGCGCGGGTGCGCATGGAGATCGTGGGCGGTGAGCCGGTGGTGCTGGTGCACACGGCCGCCGCCGAGGTCGGCCAGGGGCTGGTGACGGTCAAGGGGCAGATCGCGCGGACCGAGCTGGGGGTGGAGAAGGTGGCGATCGCCCCCTCCGACACCCAGGTGGGTTCGGCCGGTTCCTCGTCGGCGTCCCGGCAGTCGTACATGACCGGTGGTGCGGTCAAGATGGCCTGCGAGGCGGTGCGCGCCTCCGTGTTCGCGCTGGCGCGGGAGCGGGGATCATCCCGGCGGAGGTCGCCGACGCCGAGCTGTCGCTGTCCGGGGGCAAGGTCGTGGCGGAGAGCGCGGGGGCTTTGGTGTCCCTGGCCGATCTGCTGGGTGAGTCCGCGAGCGGCGGCACGGTCGTGGAGGAGACCCGCGAGCACCACCACCGGCCCACCGAGATGCTCGACCCGACCCTGGGGCAGGGGGCCTCGCACACCCAGTTCGGGATGTGCGTGCACCGTGCCGTGGTGGACGTGGACGTGGAGCTGGGCCTGGTGAAGGTGGTGGCCCTGGACGCGGTCCAGGACGTGGGCAGGGTGCTGCACCCGCAGCAGCTGGCCGGTCAGATCCAGGGCGGTTCCGCCCAGGGGCTGGGGCTGGCGCTAATGGAGGAGATCCAGGTCAAGGACAGCGAGATCCGCAACCCGTCCTTCACCGACTACCTGATCCCGACCATCCTGGACATGCCCCCGATGCGCATCGACGTGCTGGAGCACCCGGACCCGCACGCCCCGTACGGGCTGCGGGGCGCGGGTGAGCCGCCGACGCTGTCGTCGACCCCGGCGATCGTGGCCGCCGTGCGCGCCGCCACCGGGCGTCCGCTGACGCACGCGCCGGTGCGTCCGGAGGACATCGTGGGCATCGAGCTGTGACCCGTGGCCGCCGCCGGGTGCGGCGGCCACACCCGGAGGGGTGACGTCGCCCGTCGCCCCTCCCCTCAGTCGCCCGCCCCGGATCTCCGACGCCCTCGGCCCCGGGGCGGGTCGTCAGGACGGAAGCGCCCTGACTCACCCATGTTTGACTACTCCAAGTAGCAGACCCCCACCCATGGTGATTACCACCGTGCTCATATCCCTCCAGGAGGGGACGTGACCGAATCCAACGACACCGGCTCGCGGCCAGGCCCGCGCTCCGGTACGGATCGATCCTGGCTCGACCGGTTCTTCTTCGTCTCCGAGCGGAACTCCACCTTCGGGCAGGAGGTCCGCGGCGGACTGACCACGTTCATGGCGATGGCGTACATCATCGTCCTGAACCCGATCATCCTCAGCGGTGTGGCCGACGTGAACGGGGACCACCTCTCCGCCGGACAGCTCACCACGATGACCGCCCTGGCCGCCGGGCTGGTCACCATCATGATGGGCGTCGTCGGCCGCGCCCCGATCGCCTGCGCGGCGGCCCTGGGCGTGATGGCGGTGGTCGCCTACCAGGCGGCCCCGGTGATGGCCTGGCCCGAGGTGATGGGCCTGGTCGTCTGGCAGGGTGTCGCCATCATCCTGATGGTCGTCACCGGCGTACGCACGGCGGTGATGAACGCCCTGCCGCACGACCTCAAGCTCGCCATCGGGGTCGGCATCGGCCTCTTCGTCTCCCTGATCGGCCTGACCAACGCGGGCTTCGTCAGCGCGAGCGACGGCGGCAGCCTGCTCCAGATCGGCGCCGCGGGCGGCGGCGGGCACCTCGACGGCTGGCCCATCGTGGTGTTCGTGGTCGGTCTCGTCCTGGCCAGCGTGCTGCTGGCCCGGCAGGTGCCCGGGGCGATCTTCTACGGGATCATCGGCGCGACCGTGCTCGCCGTCGTCCTGCACTCCGTGCTGCGGCTGGATCCCGGCTCCTGGGGCGGCGGCGTGCCCGCGCTGCCCTCCAGCCCGGTGTCCCCGCCCGACTTCGGCCTGCTGTTCCAGGTGGACATGTTCGGCGCGTGGACCACGGCCGGACCCACCACCGCGGGGTCATCCTGTTCACGCTGGTCCTGGCCGGGTTCTTCGACGCCCTGGGCACGATCCTGGCGATCGGCACCAAGGCCAACATCGCGGACGCCGACGGGCAGATGCCCCGGGTCAACCAGATCCTGGTGACCGACGGCGCTGGTGCGGTGACCGGTGGCCTGACCAGCTCGTCGGCGACCCTGGTGTTCGTGGAGTCCACGGCGGGCGTGAGCGAGGGCGCCCGGACCGGGTTGGCCAGCGTGGTCACGGGGCTGCTGTTCCTGAGCGCGGTCTTCTTCGCCCCCGTGTTCGGCATGGTGCCCGCCGAGGCGGCGTCCGTGGCGATGGTGCTGGTCGGCGCCATGATGATGATGCACGTGGGGCAGATCGCGTGGACGGACATCGCGGTGGCCATCCCGGCGTTCCTGACCATCGCGATCATGCCGTTCGCCTACGACATCGCCAGCGGGATCGGCATCGGCATCATCGCGCACACCGTGATCAGGTCGGCGCAGGGACGGTTCCGTGAGGTCGGGTGGCTCATGTGGATCATGAGCGCGGTGTTCGCCTTCCACTTCGCGATGCACGCCCTGGGGCTCTGAGCGGGCGGGCCGTCCGCACACGGCCCACGCCACCCTCCCGGAACGGCCGGGCCGCCGTCGGTTGACGGCGGCCCGGCCGTTCCCGTCGCGGCTACCGGTCCTGGTGCGGCTCGGGAGCGGGGGCGGACACGGAGACGGACTCCGTCTCCTCCGAACCCCCGGAGCCTCCGAACGGTCCGGAGCGTCCTCGGTCTCGGCGTCCTCCTCGCGGGCGGGCGGTTCCCTGCCGTCGAGGACCGCGCGCATGCGTTCCATGTCGAGCTGCCCCTCCCACCTGGCGATGACGAAGGTGGCGACGCAGTTGCCGAGCAGGTTGATGGACACCCGCATGGTGTCCATCAGGCGGTCCGCGCCCAGGAGCAGGGCCACGCCCGCGGCCGGGAAGGCGCCGAGCGCGGTGGCGGTGGCCGACAGGGCGAGGAAGGCCGATCCGGGGACACCGGCCATGCCCTTGGAGGTCAGCAGGAGGATGAGCACCATCATCAGCTGGTCCGCGATGCTCAGGTCCGCGCCGAAGGCCTGGGCGAGGAAGAGCGCGGCGATGGGCAGGTAGATCGCAGCGCCGTCGAGGTTGAAGGAGTACCCCGTGGGCACCACCAGGCCGGTGGTTGCCTTGGAACAGCCCGCGTTGGTGAGCTTCTGCATGATGCGCGGCATGACCGCCTCGGAGGAGGCGGCGCCGATGGCCAGGGCGAACTCCTCCTTGGTGTAGCGCAGGAACTTCCAGAGGTTGACCCCGGCCAGGACGCGGGCGATCACCGCGAGGGCCAGGAGGAAGACGGCGGCGGCGGAGTAGCAGGCGATGATGAGCATGCCGAAGCTGCTGAGCGAGGACAGGCCGTAGGCGCCGATGACGAAGGCCATGGCACCCAGGGCGCCCAGCGGCGCGACGCGCATGATCCAGCCGATGCAGGTGAAGATGACGTCGGTGAAGCGGTCGATGAGGTCGAGGATCGGTTTGCCCCGCTCCCCCATCTTGGACAGCGCCAGGGCGACGAAGACGGCGAAGAACAGGACCTGGAGCAGCGAGTTCTCGGCGAAGGCGCCCACGACGCTCTCGGGGATCACGTCCAGGAGGAACTGGGCGAAACCGGGGATCTCGCCGCCCTGGGTCACCTCCTCCAGCGCGCCGGTGTCGAGGTCGGCGGGGTTGACCTCGAAGCCCACGCCGGGCTTGAGGAGGTTGGCCACGACCATGCCGTAGAGCAGGGCGAAGGCGGTGACGACCTGGAAGTACACCAGCGCCTTGATCCCGATCCGGCCCACGGCGCCCAGGTCTCCGACCTTGGCGATGCCGGTGACGATGACGCAGAAGATCAGCGGGGCGATGAGCATCTTGATCAGTCGGATGAAGCCGTCGCCCAGGGGGCGCAGGCTCTCTCCGAACGAGGGCCACAGGTGTCCGATCAGCACGCCCACCACGACGGCGACGATCACCTGGAAGAACAGGGACCGGTAGAAGCGGGGGCGGGGCCGGTCGGGTGCTTCGGTTTCCGTGGCTGCTGCCATGCGGGCCCTCCACAGGGGGTTCTTGAATTCGGAATCCCTATTCCTCATGGCGGAATAGAGATTCCGACAGAGTAACGGGGGTCACATTGACCACGCAAGGCACATCAGCACAAACCGGCTGGTAACAACGGTGGCGCCGTCCAGGGTCTTTGACACCGGACTTTTCACCGCCTTAAGTTGTCAATGCCAACTTCCACCCCTTCCCCGGGAAGCCGCCCATGGACACCAGCGTCAACGGCGCACCCTCCCCCGCCCCCGACGACCCCGGCCTGAGCGCCGCCGACCACCTGCGCGACCGGCTCGGCCTGACCGGCACCAAGATCGCCTGCGGCTCCGGCGTGTGCGGGGCCTGCACGATCCTGGTGGACGGCGCACCCACCGCCTCCTGCCTGCTGCCCGCCGACCACCTCTCCGGACGGTCGGTCACCACCGTGGAGGGCCTGGACGGCGTCCACCCCGTCCAGCGCGCCCTCGCCGCCCACGACGGGCTCCAGTGCGGCTACTGCACGCCGGGGTTCGCCGTGGAGGCCTCCGTGTTCGTGGACGCCTGGCGCGCCGAGCACGGGAACTCCCGCCCCGACCGCGCCGCAGTCGCGGACGCGCTCGCCGGACACCTGTGCCGGTGCGGTGCCTACGAGGGGATCTTCGCCGCCGTGGCCGCGGCCTGCGCCGGAGAGTTCGACACCGAACCCGACCAGGCCCCGCCGCGCTCCGACGCCCCCGACAAGGTCACCGGGCGCGCGCGGTTCAGCGCCGACCACGCCCCGCCGGGCACCTGGGAGGGCGTGATCGTGCGCTCGGCGGTGCCGCACGCGCGGGTGCGGAAGGTGAGCGCGGCCCCCGGCCCCGACGGGGCACCGACGCCCCTGGTGGACCTGCTCGGTGAGGACCGCGTGGTGCGCTACGTCGGGCAGCCGATCACGGCGGTGGCCGCCCCTCCCGGTCGCTCGCCCGGGAACGCGCGGCGACCGTGCGGGTGGACCTCGACCCCCTGCCCTCGGTGACCGACCCCCGTGCCGCGTCCGCCCCCGACGCCCCCGTGCTCTACCGCACCAGGGAGGAGCGCGAGGCGGCGCCCGCCTACGGCGAGGCACCGACTCCTCCGGCCCCCTGGAACGGGAACGTGCGCGGCCCGGGGGTGCTGAGCTGGCGCGGTTCCACCGCCGTGGCCCGGCTCCGCACCGCCGCGCGCCGTCGGGACCCGCTGCTCGTGGCCGAGGAGTACACCACCGCCACCCAGGTGCACAGCCCGCTGGAGCCGCACGTGAGCGTGGCCTCGTGGGTGGACGGCGACCTGTTCCTGCACGTGTCCACGCAGGCGGTCAGCAAGACCGCGGACCGGGCGGCCCGGTACTGGGGCCTGCCCCGGGAGCGCGTGCACCTGGTGGCCGAGTACGTCGGCGGCGGGTTCGGAGCCAAGAACTCGCTCTCCCCGGACGTGGTGGCCGCCGTGGAACTGGCCCGGCTGACCGGCCATCCGGTGCGGGTGTGCCTGGACCGCTCCGAGGAGCTGACCGACGCCGGACACCGGCCCGCCACCCGGACCCGGGTGGCCCTGCTCGCCGGAGAGGACGGTTCCCTGCGTGCGCTGAGCGTGGACTCGCACGGCGACGGCGGAGTGTCGGTGGGCTCCAACACCGCCGTCCTGGCCGCGCTGATGTACGGTCGTTCCCCCGCCGGGTCCGCGACTACGACGTGGTGACCAACCGGCCGCCGGCGGCACCCATGCGGGGCCCCGGCGGGCCTCCGATGGCGTGGGCCCTGGAACAGGCCGTGGACACCATGGCACCGCGGCTGGGTGTGGACCCGCTGACCCTGCGGCGCCGCTGGGACGGCAACCCCAAGCGCGGGGCCCTGTACGAACGCGTCGCCGAGCTCCCCTGTGGCGGGACCGACCGCGCGGGTCACGCACCGGGAGGTTCCGTCGCGGGGTGGGTCTGGCCGCCGCCGGGTGGCCGTACCTGCTGGCCCCCGACGCCCGGGTGGAGCTGGCGGTGGAGGGCGGCGCCCTGGTGGTGCGCTCGGCCACACAGGACATCGGTACCGGCATCCGCGCCGTGCTCGGAGGCGTGGTCGCGGACCGGCTCGGAGTGGACGCGGCGGGCCTGCGGGTGGAGATCGGTCGGAGCTCGTCGGTGCACGGCACCGGCTCCTTCGGCAGCCGTACGACGACCTCCATGGGTCCGGCCGCCGCCGACGCCGCCGACCGGTTGCGCGCGGCCCTGCGTGAGCGCTCCCCCGACGTACCCGCCACCGGCCCCGTCCCCGAGCACGTGTTCAAGGAGGCGTTGGCCGCCGCCGAGGGCGTGAGCGTGATCGGAGAGCGCCGCCGGGACCGCTGGGGTCAGCTGACCCCGAACATGGGCGACCTGGCGGTCGGGCGCGGCATGAGCGGCGCTGTGCACGTGATGGAGGTGGAGGTGGACACCCGGTTCGGGCGCGTGCGCCCCACCCGCTGCTGGGCGGGGATCGCCGCCGGTCGCGTCTACGACGAGCGGCTGGCGCGCAACCAGTGTGAGGGGCGGTGGTCCAGGGCGTGGGCTACGCGCTCCACGAGGAACGGCGCGACGACCTCGGCACGGGGGTGGTGCTCTCCGACGACCTGGAGGACTACCGCATTCCCGGGATGGGCGACGTGCCCGAGACCGAGGTGTACTTCCACGAGGAGGGGTTCGAGCACGTGGCGGGTGGCGGAGTCGGCCTGGGCGAGGTCTCGGTGGTGGGGGTGGCGGCGGCCCTGGGCAACGCCGTGTACGACGCCACCGGCTGGCGCCCGCACGACCTGCCGCTGCGCCCGGACCGACTGATCGGAGGACTGCGTTGACCACCCAGCGAGGAACCGTCCCGACCGTCACCCGCTCAACGAGCGTGGCCGGAGCAGCCAGGGAGCTCGTCGAGGGCGCGCTTCCCCGCGCCGGAGGCACTGACCTCGTCACCTGTGTGGAGGCCGGGGTGATCGCCCCCGGCCCCCTGGTGGACCTGGTCGACGTGCCCGAGCTGCGCGGTCCCCGGTGGGACGGCGACGGAGCGGTGCGGATCGGCGCCATGACCAGCGTCGCGGAGCTGGGCGCCGACCCGCTCCTGGCCGAGGCCTACCCGGGGCTGGTGGCCGCCGCGCGGGCGCTGGCCACCCCGCAGATCCGGGGGACGGCGACGGTGGGCGGCAACCTGCTCCAGCGCAACCGCTGCCCCTACCTCCGCAACCCGGCCTTCGAGTGCTTCCAGACCGGCGGGGACTCGTGCCCGGCCCGCGACGGCGACCACCTGCGCGCCGTGGTGGTGGACCTCGGCCCGTGCGTGGCCCCGCACCCGTCGTCGCTGGCGGTGGCACTGCTGGCGTACGACGCGTCCGTGGTCGTGGTGGAGCGGGGGTCGGGGGCGGAGGTCGAGCGGGACCTGGCCGAGCTGTACGACGGCACCGATCCGACCCGGGACCACGTGCTCGCCCCCGGCGACCTCCTGGTCGCGGTGGCCCTGCCAGCCCTGGTGTCAGGCGGGCGCGCGGCCCACCTGCGCGTGGCGGGACGCTCGCGGGCGGAGTGGCCGCTGGTCGAGGCGGTGGTCCGGCTGGAGTGCGCCGAGGAGGGGCGGGGTCCCGTGACCCGCGCCTCGGTGGCGGTGGGCGGGGTGGCCCGCACCCCGCTGCGGCTGCCAGGGGTGGAGCGCGCCCTGGTCGGTTCGGTACCCGGCCGGGCCCCGGGTGAGGAGGTGGACCGGGCCTTGGAGGCGATCGTGGAGCTCTGTTCCCCGTTGCCCGCCACCGGCTACAAGGTCGACCTGCTCCAGGCGACCGTGCGGGACGTCGTCGAGCGCGCCCTGGACGCACCGGCCGGGTGACACGGGCGCGGAGCGCGTGACCGCGTGTGTGGGTCCGGGTGGACGCCGTGGCGTGGCGCCCACCCGGGCTCCGGGTCAGTCGGAGTGGTCCCCGGCGGCGAGGATCAGGTCGTCCATGCGCGCGAGGGCGGTGTCCAGCGCGCCGATCCGTTCGACGATGCGGCCGCGTTCGCGCACGAGCATGGCCCGCTGCTCGGCGTTGGTGGCCCCGGTCTCGACGCACGGAAGGAGCTCGGCGATCCGGCGGCTGGACAGACCCGCCGCGTAGAACTGCTGGAACAGGCGGACCCGGTCGACGGCCCCCGTCGAAATCGCGCTGGCCGCCCGGACCGCGCTCGGAGCTGAGAATGCCCTGCTCCTCGTAGTAGCGGAGCGCCCGCACGCTCACACCGGAACGCCGGGCCACCTCACCGATGCGCACGGATTCCTCCTCGGCACTTGAACCTCACGTTGACGTCAGGTCCTAGTGTCCCCGACATGGACACTTCGTCAACCCACACCCAGCACTTCGCCGTCGAGGGTTCCGTCGCCCTCGTCACCGGGGCCAACCGCGGTCTCGGCCGGCTCTTCGCCCAGCAGCTCCTGGAACGCGGTGCGGAGCGCGTGTACGCCGCCGCCCGACGACCCGGGGAGATCGATCTCCCCGGAGTCGTCCCCCTGGAGCTCGACATCACGGACGACGCGTCGGTGGCGAGGGCCCGCACCAGGGCCGGGGACGTCACCCTGCTGGTCAACAACGCGGGTATCAGCAACTGGACCGACCTGGTGACGAGCGAGCTCGCCGCGCTCCGGCAGGAGATGGACACCAACTTCTGGGGCACGCTCGCCATGGTCCGCGCCTTCGCCCCGGTGCTCGCCGCGAACGGTGGCGGGGCGATCCTGAACGTGCTCTCGGCGCAGTCCTGGTTCGCCTACCCCGGGACCAACGGCTACCACGCGGCCAAGGCCGCGCAGTGGGCCCTGACCAACGGCGTCCGGTTGGAGCTCGCGGACCAGGGCACCCTGGTGACGGGGCTGCACCTCGGCGCGGTCGACACCGGTTTCAGTGCCGCCTACGACGGCCCCAAGGGTGATCCCGCCGACTCCGTCCGCGTCGCGCTGGACGGCCTGACACAGGGTGCCGCCGAGGTGCTCGCCGACGCGTGGAGCGCCCACGTGAAGCGGTCCCTGGCCGACGACCCGACGCGCCTGGCCGCGGAGATCAGCGGTGGAGCCGTGTGAGCCCCACCCGCGCTCCGGACACCGGGTCCCACCACGCGGAGCGACCCGACACACACCGGGGGCCCGCCGTGACGGCGGGCCCCCGACCGCTGTTGGGTCCGTACCGGTCCGTGTCAGCCGCGCAGGAGCGCCTGGTGGGCGAGCTCGCGGCACACCACCGCGAAGTCCAGTCCGGCGGCGGCAGCCGCCATCGGGAACGTCGAGGTCTCGGTCAGGCCGGGGGCGACGTTGGTCTCCAGGAAGATGGCCTCGCCGTCGGCGTCGACGATGAGGTCGGTCCGGGAGAAGTCGCGCAGCCCCAGGGTGCGGTGAGCGGTCAGGGCCACCTCCGTGGCGGCGGCGACCACGTCCTCGTCCAGTCGGGCCGGGCAGAAGAACTCGGTGCGCCCGGCGGTGTAGCGCGCGGCGTAGTCGTAGACCCCGCCGTCGGGGACGATCTCCACCGGGGGCAGCGCCACGGGGCCGTCGCCGGTGTCGAGGACGCCGATGGCCAGCTCGGTGCCCTGGACCTGCTCCTCCACGAGCGCGGAGTCGCTGTAGGCGAAGCACGACACCAGTGCGGTCGACAGGTCGGTGACCGAGGTGACGGGGGTGGCGCCGAACGCCGAGCCGCCGCGGTCGGGCTTGACGAACAGCGGCAGGCCCAGGCGGTCGGCCAGACGGCGGAGCAGGGCCGGGGCGCCCAGGTCGTGGAAGGCCGACTTGGGCAGGGTGGCGCCGCGCGGCACCCGCACGCCCTTCTCGGCGAGCAGGGCCTTGGCGGCGGGCTTGGTGTAGGCCAGGCGGCAGGCGTCGGGCCGGGCGCCCACGTAGGGCACGCCGACCAGTTCCAGGACCTCGCGGATCGCGCCGTCCTCACCCGCCGCCCCGTGCAGGACGGGGAAGACCACCTGGGGCGGATCGGCGGCGAGCCGGTCCAGCAGCCCGGCGTCGACGTCGGCGACCTGGACCTCGACGTCGAGTCGGCGCAGCGCCTCCGCGACGCTGCGGCCGGAGTGGACGCTCACCTCGTGTTCGGGGGACAGCCCTCCGGCGAGGACGAGGACCCGGTCAAGGTCGGCCACGGCGCGGACCTCCTTCTGTGCTGCGGTCATGGTGCTGTGCCCTTACGGGAGGATGTCAGGGCAGGTCAGGGGTGGGTGCCTGGCTGCCTTCGGTGGGAGTGGGGATCGCGGGTCCGAAGGTGTCGCGCAGGTCGATCTCACCCTCGATCGCGGCCACGAGGCGGCGGACGCCCTCGCGGATCTGTTCGGGGGTGGGGTAGCAGAAGCTCAGCCGCATGCTGTCCCGGCCGCGCTCATCGGCGTAGAAGCCGGTGCCCGGCACGTAGGCCACGCGCTCGTTGAGCGCGCGCGGCAGCATGGCCTTGGCGTCGATGCCCTCGGGCAGGGTGGCCCACACGAAGAACCCGCCCTCGGGGCGGGTCCACGTGCATCCGGCCGGCATCATCGCGTCCAGGGAGCCGAGCATCGCGTCGCGACGCTCGCCGTACATGGAGTTGAACGCCTTGATCTGTTCCTTCCAGGGGAAGGTGTTCAGGTAGCGCCGCACCACGAGCTGGTTGAACGTGGAGTGGCTGAGCATCGCGGACTCGGCGGCCAGGACCAGTTTGGCGCGCACGGCGGCCGGTGCCAGGGCCCAGCCGATGCGCAGGCCCGGGGAGAGGGTCTTGGAGAGGGAACCGAGGTAGATGACGTTGCCGCTGCCCTGGGAGTACAGGGTGGGTTCGGGTTCGCCGTCGTAGCGGAGCAGGCCGTAGGGGTTGTCCTCGACCACGAGCACGTCGTGGCGCTCGCAGGCCTCCATGACCCGGGCGCGGCGCTCGGCGCTCATGGTGATCCCGGCGGGGTTCTGGAAGTTGGGGATCGTGTAGAAGAACTTGACCGGCCGCCCGTCGAGCTCGGCACGGACCAGGGCCTCCTCCAGCTCCTCGGGCACCACGCCCTCGTCGTCCATGCCCACGTGGCGGATGTCGGCCTGGAAGGCGGCGAAGGTGTTGATCGCGGTGACGTAGGTGGGGGCCTCGGTGAGGACGACGTCGCCGGGGTCGACGAAGACCCGGGTGACCAGGTCGAGGGCCTGCTGGGAGCCGACGGTGACGATGAGGTCGTCGGGGCTGGCCCGTACGCCCTCCAGGGTCATGTACTCGCAGATCTGCTCGCGCAGGACGGGGTCGCCCTGGGCGGAGCCGTACTGGAGCGCGGTGGCGCCCTCCTCGGAGACGACGTCCTTGACGAGGTCACCGAGCTGTTCGAGGGGCAGGGCGGCCACGTTGGGCATGCCGCCCGCCAGGGAGACGATCTCCGGCCGCGAGGCGACCGCGAAGAGTGCCCGGACCTCCGATGCGACCATGCCCTGTGCTCGGAGTGCGTAACGGCCGACGTGCGGGTCGATACGGGAACCCTGTTGGCTGGGCTGCTGCTCTCGGTGGTCAGCGGACACGATCCACCTCCGAAGGAAGGACGGTCTGTGGGCGGCCGTCGGCGCGGGACGATCCGGGGATCGTCGTTGATCCCCTGGTTCGACGCCGGTCACGGCCCGTTGGTTCACCGTGGGCCTCCTGTGGCGTCGAAGCCACGGGGAGCCCGGCGGTGCGGAGTTCGGCTGGAGTGCACCGTGGTGGAACACGGTTCGGGAAATGTCCCGAGTCTAGCCCAGCGGCGGTGTCTGCGGGTTCGCGCCCCGTGTGGCCTCCCCTTTCCCTCCGTCGGTCCCGCCGGGCGGTCGCGTCGTCTCACGGGGCACGGTACCCACACACGTGTCCCGACTCACACCGGCATGGCTCGAACATGACGCACTTTTCACCCTTTTCACCTGAGTCGGACATAGGGCACGAACTCCACATCAGAGACATTGGTTCCGTGGGCCAGCGCGCCGCACACGCGGCGCCACCGACCCCGGGGAAGTCATGGGAGTCCGCTCGACCACCGTCACCGCGTCACTGGCGCTGCTGCTGTGCGCGCCGCTCACCTCGTGCACCGCCGACGAGGCACCGGAGCAGAACGCCGACGCCGCGTTGCTGGAGCTGGAACGAGCCGCCGACGCCCTGACCGTGTCGGTCCTGCGCCCCGGGGCCGAGCGCGCCTTCGCCCGTAAGGGCCACCCCGTGGCCGCACCGCTCGCCTGCGCCGCCGTGCCCGAGGGCGGACCCGGCGAGGACCCGGCCGAGGACGCCGTCACCGCAGGTGGCGACCAGGAGGAGGCCGGAGCCCGGGAGCAGGAGGGAGCGGGGGCGAGCAGACGCGCGGGGGACGACTGGAGGTCCTGTGCACCGGACAGAGCCGGGACGGTGAGCAGGTCCGGTTCGAGGGCCGCCTGCTGCGCGAGGCGCTGGCCGAACGCGAGGCCGGTGACGACAGCCTGCGCGGCGACTTCACCGGTCTGGTGGGTGAGGAGGAGGTCTTCACGATGGACTGCTTCCAGTGCTCACCCTCGAACGCGGAGCCGCCCGGGAAGGACACGGCGGCGTCCGAGTCACCCGAGGCCCCCGAACCGCGCGCGGACGCCGAGTAGCCGCCACGACCGGCTCCGACGCGTGATGGTACGGCCCGGGGATGCACACATCCCCGGGCCGTACCGTCGTGTGCGCGGTGGCCCCGGAGTCTCCCCCGACACTTCCGGGGCACCAGCCCGTCGGCGCGTCCGCTGTGAGCCCCCGTCACCCCCTCAAGGTGCGAAGGACGCGGACGCGTCCCGCACCGGTGAACGGCCCGCCGTGCCCTCTCTTGCCCGGAGGCCGCCCACCGGTGGCGGGCCGCGCAGGAACAGTTGATCCCATTCACGCGCCGTCAGCAACGGTTGCAACAGGTTGCGACGTCATCGCCCAGAGCGATCGAACAGGTCCTCCGAGCTCACGCGCCGGCGTAGTTCGCGCACGCCCGGCGCCGACGAGCCGGGCAGCAGGTCCAGCGGCGACTCCGGGGAGAGCACCCGGACCCGCACGTCGTCGGAGAAACGGTAGGGGCGGCTCTCGATCACCCCGCCCAGGTTGCGGCGCACCCGGGAGAGCTCGGCCCGCACGGTCACCACGTGCTGGTCGGAGCCGAACACGTCGTGGGAGAGCTGGGTCCCGGAGCGGCCGTCGCGGTGCACCGCCAACAGCAGGAGGAGTTCGGTGTGGCGCGGCGACAGGCGCTGCGACCACGCGCCGCTGTCCCCGGCCACCGACACGGTGGCGGAGCCCGGTCTGGTGAGGTCCAGGGTGACGGTGGAGGGCACGGCCCGGTCCTCCGGCCCCGGGCGGATCAGCCACCCGCCGGGCAGCGGTTCCAGGGCGCACTCCCCCAACGCGGGGAGCCAGACGTTCCCGCTCTCGCAGTTCTTGGGCAGGAGCACCCTCCGGACCGGCTCCATGTGGACGGCGGCCGCGGTCCATCCGGCGTCGTCCACGACCAGCGCGGGCCGGGAGAGCCCGGCCAGCAGCGGCGCGGCCACGGAACGCAACCGCTCCAGGTGGGCGTGGTGCAGGCCCTGGAGGTGGGCCTCGGCCAGCTGGGCGACCGCGTTCACCAGGGCGAGGGTGGTGGGGTGGACGGTGGAGACGGGGCCGGTGACGTCGATGGCGCCGAGCAGGCGCCCGTCCCGGGGATCGTGCACGGGGGCGCAGGCGCAGGTGAGGGCGTGCAGACTGCGCACGTAGTGCTCGGCGGAGTAGACCTGGAGCGGACGCCCCACCACGAGAGCCGTGCCGATGGCGTTGGTGCCGACGCTGCCCTCGTTCCAGTAGGCGCCCTCCACCAGCCCGACCCGGTCCCCGACCGCGCGCATCCGGCGCGAGCCCTCCCGCCACAGCACCTGCCCGGAGGCGTCCGTCACCAGCATGATGTGTTCGGCCTCGTCGGCCACCGACACCAGGGAGCGGCGGATCAACGGGAGCACCTCGGAGATCGGTGAGGCGTCCCGGTAGCGCTGGAGTTCGTCCAACCGGGCCATCCTGGGCGGCGGCGCGCTGTCCGGGTCGATGCCGAACTGGCGCATGCGCCCCCAGGAGTCCTCGATCACCGGGCGCAGGGGCGCGGGTTGCGGCCTTCCGGTGAGCAGTGCGTCGTGGACACGGCGGAGCAGGACGGCGTGCTCGCGGGCGTTGGCCCCCGAGGGCAGCGCGGTGTCCAACGGGGGAAGCGTACTCCCCGTTCACGGCCCGGGGGCTGGCCCCGCCCACTCACAGCGGACTCCGGCGGAGCGCGGTGGCGCCACGGAGGCGGTCCCCGGCGACACGGTGCCACCAGTCGGGTGGGGCCTCGTGTCCGACCACCCCGCGCCCGCCCACCAACCGGAACCCACTCAGCTGGTCACGAGCGATCATGTGGGCCCCCAGGTCCTCAGGTTCGTCAAGGAGATCCCCAGTTTCCTGGTTCCGGTCGGGCGGGGCCAACGGAACCGGGAGAAGCGTTCTATTCGGAGGGCCTTTCGGTCAGCACCTTCCGATTCCTGCGGCGATCGGCTGTGCCCGAGTCTCGCTGTTCACCCTGGTTCCCCCGCGGGAGGACGCCGCACCACCAGGGTCCTGGGGACCCTCGGCCCGGGCGCGGCCGTGGCCGGAAGCGGCCACCCACGCCACGGGGCGGGGTTCGTCTGCTATCGGCGCGCCCCGTCGGGCTCGGCGGACTCGGAACCGGTGTGGCGGGTGAGCGCGAACCACAGGCGCATGCGCTGTTCGGCGTCGGCCAGTTCCACGCCCAGGTCGCGTTCGATCCGGCCGATCCGGTAGCGGACGGTGTTGCGGTGCACGCCCAGGTCGGCGGCGGCGCGGTCCCAGTTGCCGTGGCGGGCCAACCAGGCGCGCAGGGTCTCCCTCAGGCTGCGGGCGGCCCCGGTGTCCCGGGCCAGCGGTCCCAGGAGCGCGCGGCTGAGGTCGTCGGCCCCGGCGGGGTCGAGGAGGGTGTCGAAGGGGTCGGTGCCGTCCGCCCAGAGCAGCGCGGCCCCCGACGCCCGTGCGCGCACGAGCAGTGCGGCCGCCTGGCGGTCGGCTCGGGGCAGCTCGCTCGGGGGTACGGGCGGGCTGAGGGCCACGGTCCACCCGTGGGACCCGAGCAGGTGCAGGTGCGCCCTGTGGGCCTCGTTCCCCCGGTCCGCGAGCACCGCGCGCACGGTGTCCTCGGAGGCCGGGCCGTCGTCGGACGACCTTCGTACCCGGTCGACCAGGTGCGTGCCCAGCGGCGGGTCGGGTTCCCCGGCACGGCCTCGCGCGCCCGGAGGCCGGGCGCGCAGCACGCGGTGGAGTCCGGTCGTGTCCGGCCGTCCGCCGAGCGCGGTGAGCTCGGTGAGCAGGGGCCGTGCCGCCTCGTCCAGCTCGCCGTCCAGGAGGAGGCCGGTGAGCAGCCCGCCAAGGAGCGTGGCGGAGTCGTCGACCGTGCGGGAGAGCAGGTCGATCAGTGCGGTGGCGGTGCGCAGGACGGCGCGGTCGGTGATGCCCAGGGGCTCGGGACGGCCCACCAGGACCACGCCGTACTCCTCCGGCGGGGAACCGACGGTGTGGAGGAACACCTCGTCGTCGCCGCTGGGGGCCTTGGCCCCGCGCGGTCCCGACGGCGCGGTGAGCCGGGCCAGCAGCGGGCGCAGGGCGGGGTCGACGGCGCGGGGCGCGCCGGGAGTGCGGTGGGCGGGTGCGGCCGGATCGGAGGGTTCCAGGGCCGCCCAGCCGCCGAGGGCGTCGGCCAGCACTGCGAGGACGCGCTCCACGGGAGAGGCCGCGGTGACCGCGCGGGCCAGCGCCTGGTGGGCCTCACCGAGTCGGCGTACGTCGCGCAGGTGGCGTTCGGCCAGTTCCTCCCCGACCGCGCGGCTGACCGCCGCGAAGGGGTGGATCCGGGGACCTCCAACAGCGGCAGTCCCTGGGCACGGCACTCCTCGACCAGGAGCTCGGGCACGGTCGTGTGGATCGGGGCGACTCCGAAGCCGACGGCCCCGACCCCGGCGCGCACCAGGGAGCCCACGTACGCGTGCGCCCCCTCCGGGGTGCCGGGCAGGTTGACCCCGGCGGTGAGCAGGAGCTCCCCGCCGCGCAGGTAGGCCGCGGGTTCGACCATCTCGCTGGCCACCGCCCAGGTGATGGCCGGGTCACCCGCCGCGACCACGGTCTCCAGGGCGAGGTCGCGGCGGCCCGTGACCACGCTCAGGGGCACGTGGTGGCTGTCCACGGCGTCCGTCACTCCGCTCATCTGTTCCCCTCCCGCCGCACCGGGTTCCTTGGATGATTTATCCAAGGAACGGATCCGACTCGTACGGTTCGGCTACTGGAGCGGAGCCTAGTCGCTCCCTACGCTGGCCGTGACCGAGCCCACGACAGGAACGGACCAGATGAACAGCCCGATCGGACCCACCGACTCCAGCCTCGTCCCTCGCTTCGCGGGCCCGGCGACCTTCGCCCGGCTGCCCCGTCTCGACCAGGTCGACCACGCCGACGTGGCCGTCGTGGGGTCCCCTTCGACACCGGTGTGTCGTACCGGCCCGGCGCTCGCTTCGGGCCGTCCGCGATCCGCGAGGCGAGCCGCCTGCTGCGTCCGTACAACCCGGGCCTGGACGTGGCCCCCTTCGAGCGCCTCCAGGTGGTGGACGGCGGGGACATCGCCGTGAACCCGTTCTCCATCGGAGACGCGGTGGAGACCCTGGACCAGGGCGCCTCCGCGTTCGTCGACGCCGGGACCCGGCTGGTCACGCTGGGCGGCGACCACACCATCGCGCTGCCGCTGCTGCGTTCGCTGTACCGGAAGCACGGTCCGATCGCCCTGCTGCACTTCGACGCCCACCTGGACACCTGGGACACCTACTTCGGTGAGCCCTACACCCACGGCACCCCGTTCCGCCGTGCCGTGGAGGAGGGCGTCCTCGACACGGAGGCGATCGCGCACGTGGGCACGCGGGGGCCGCTGTACGGCAAGCGCGACCTGGAGGAGGACCGCCGGTTCGGGTTCGGGATCGTCACCGCGGCCGACGTCATGCGCAAGGGCGTGGACGAGGTCTCCGACGCCCTGCGCCAGCGGATCGGGAACCGCCCGCTGTACGTGTCCGTGGACATCGACGTCCTGGACCCCGCGCACGCCCCCGGCACCGGGACCCCCGAGGCCGGCGGTCTGACCAGCCGTGAGCTCCTGGAGATCCTGCGCGGGCTGGCCGACCTGAACCTGGTCGGCGCCGACGTGGTCGAGGTGGCCCCGGCCTACGACCACGCCCAGATCACCTCGACGGCCGCCTCGCACGTGGCCTACGACCTGGTCGGCCTGCTGGCCCTGAACCACCAGCGCAGGTCCGAGAGCTAGGACGGGCCCGGCCGTCGCCGCCCGGCGGCGGTGGCCTCCCCGTTCAGGAGCTGGCGGGGCGGCGTGCGCTCAGGTGCGACCAGGTGAGCGCGGTGACGTGCCCGGCCATGGTGTCGGGCGTCTCGTCGGGGTGGTCCAGCAGCCAGTCGGCGAAGGCGTCGGCCGTGCTCACCGCGACGCGGGCGAGCAGCTGGGCGTCGCGGGGTTCGAGCGTGCCGTAGTCGCTCTGGGTGCAGGAGGTGATGAGCTCGGCCACCTCGGCGGTGACGCGGTCGCGCATCCGGGCGGTCTCACCCGCGAAGGGCTCTCCCTGGACGGCCGCGCGTCGGTAGAGGACCGTCCAGCTCTCACGGTGGTCCACGACGAAGGTGAAGAAGGCCTGGATCCCCCGGCGCAGCGGATCCTCGTCCCTGGGCGCGTGGGGGTCGTGGACGGCGGACCGGACCGCCTCGACCAACCGCTCCATCTCCCGGCGTACGCAGGCGACGAAGATGCGTTCCTTGGAGCCCAAATGGTGGTACACCGTCGGTTTGGAGGTCCCGGCGGCCGCCGCGATCTCGTCCACGCTGACCGTGCGGTAGTCACCGCGTGAGAACACGGAGACGGCGGCGTCGATCAGCTGCTGTTCCCGGACACCGCGCGGAAGTCTGCGTTGTTTGGTCGTCACGTGAACCGAGCCTAAGGGGGTCGGTGGTCACGACCGTGGGTCGTTGGTCCGGGGTCGCCCGGCCCGCCCTCGGCAGGGAGGTACGACGTGGTCGTGACCTGTGCGGCACCCGCACGGCCCCGGACCCGCCGGGGCGGGCACGTGGCGCATCCCACAGCGGTGCGGCCGGGGGCGGGCGCCGCGCGGGAGCGGTGCGCCCGCCCGGTGCCTGTCCCCGGGCGAGGTCAGGGCGTGGGCGCGTCCCTCAGTTCGAGGGTGCAGCACTTGGCCCCTCCCCGGCCTTGCGCAGCTCGTCGAGCTCCACCGGGTGGACCGTGAGGCCCTCCGCCCGCAGGCGGTCCGCGAGCCCGACGGCCTCGGCGGCGATGACGACGTCACGGCCGTCGCAGACGGCGTTGAGCCCGAGGACCGAGGCGTCCTCCTCCGTGGCGATGAGGGCGTTCGGGAAGAGCGAGCGCAGCACTCGGAGACTGCCCTCGGAGAAGGCGCCGGGGTAGTAGGCGATCCGGTCGCCCGACAGGGCGAACAGCGCGGTGTCCAGGTGGTAGAAGCGCGGGTCGACCAGCTGCAGCGTGACGACCGGGCGGCCCAGCAGGCGCTCGGCCTCCTGGTGCGCGGCGGCCTCGGTGCGGAACCCGGTGGCGGCGAGGATGACGTCGTCGAGGGTGATGAAGTCGCCCTCGCCCTCGTTCACGTGCTTGGGCTCCAGGGTCTCGGTGTACCCCTCCTGGCGGAACCAGTCCAGGTAGGCCGGTCCCTCGGGGGTGCGCTCGGCGCTGGCGAACCGGGCGCCGTAGACGCGTCCGTTCACGACCAGGGCGCCGTTGGCGGCGAAGACCATGTCGGGCAGACCCTCGATCGGCGCGATCTCGCTGACCCGGTGGCCGAGGGAGCGGTAGAGGTCCCGCAGGCCCTCCCACTGGCGGATGGCGCGGGGGCGGTCCACCCCGGCGGCCGGATCCATCCAGGGGTTGATCGCGTACTCCACCGCGAAGTAGGTGGGGCGGCACATCAGGTAGTGCCGTCGTGGGAGCGCGGCCACGGGGCCGTCGGGTCGAGCCATGGAACCTCCCCGTCGAGGCGTACCGGAGGTGGGGTGGCGCGCGCTGCTCCGAGCCCCGACCACACCGTGCTCTCCGGCTGACAGAAGGGAGATACCCGCCCCGAAGCCCCGCCAACACAGGCTTTCCACAAAGCGGGCGGGCCCTTCTCCCGAGGGGCGACACGGCCCTCGGTGAGCACACCCGCGCAGGAGACCGACCGGCCGGTATTGCTAGGGTCACGGGACTTCCGCGATTGGAGAGCTCACCATGAGTACGACCGTCAGGGCCGCCGTCTTCCTCGCCACCGACGCCTCCCCGAGATCCGCGACGTCGTCCTGCCCGACCCGGGCCCCGGCCAGGCGCGGGTCCGGATGGTCGCGGCGGGCGTGTGCCACTCCGACCTCTCGCTGTCCGACGGAACGCTGCCGCAGACCTGGCCCGCCGTGCTCGGCCACGAGGGCGCGGGCACCGTCGAGGCGGTCGGCCCCGGGGTGACCGGGGTCGTGCCGGGCCAGCAGGTGATCCTGAACTGGGCACCGGCCTGCCGGGTCTGCTGGTTCTGCGAGCAGGGCGAACCCCACCTGTGCGAGCGCGCCCTGGACGGGACGCTCTCCCCCTACGCCGCGCTCACCGACGGCACACCCGTCTACCCCGGACTCAACACGGGGGCCTTCGCCGAGGCCACGGTGGTGCCGGTCAGCGCCCTGGTGCCGCTGCCGGAGGGCGTGGACCCGGCGGTCGCCGCGGTGCTGGGCTGCGCCGTGCTCACCGGCTGGGGCGCGGTGAACAACGCCGCGAAGGTGCGGCCGGGCCAGTCCGCGCTGGTCCTGGGCATGGGCGGCGTGGGCCTGTCACTCCTCCAGGCGGCCCGGATCGCCGGGGCGGACCCCTGATCGCGGTGGACGTCTCCCCGGAGAAGGAGGAGTTGGCCCGCTCGCTGGGCGCCACCGACTACCTGGTCTCCGGCTCGGACACCCACCGCGCCGTCCGGGCGCTCACCTCCGGGCGCGGGGTCGACCACGCCTTCGAGGTGGTGGGCCGGTCCGAGGTGGTGCGCACCGCGTGGAACTCGACCCGCCGGGGCGGGACCGTGACGGTGGTGGGTGTGGGTTCCCACCAGGACGAGGTGGCCTTCAGCGCCCTGGAGCTGTTCCACCAGGCGCGCACGCTCCAGGGCTGCGTGTACGGGTCCTCCGACCCGGCCCGGGACATCCCGCTGCTCGCGGAGCCGGTGCGCTCCGGTGACCTGCGTCTGGCCGCCATGGTCACCGACGAGATCCCGCTGGAGGGCGTCCCCGAGGCCTTCGAGCGCATGCGCCGGGGGCGGGGCGGGCGGTCCCTGATCCGCTTCGGCTCCTGACCGGGGGACTCCGGCCCCGGAGGGGCGGGTGCCCTCGGGGTCAGCGGCCGGGCGCTCGTCCTCCGGGGCGCTCGACCGGCTTCCCGTCGGCGTCCAGCATGGTCACCCGGACCTCGGGCAGGGGGCGGGCCCGGCCGGGCACCGGTAGCCCGACCAGGGCCCGCTGGGTGGCCAGAACGACCGCCCAGTGGGCCGCCCCGACCAGCACGGGCCCCCACACGGACCCGGGCAGGACCAGTGTGTAGAGGAGCAGGCCGAGCAGGGCCAGCAGTGTCTGCGTCCAGAGCGTCTCACCGCCGCCGCCCACGTGCCGCCAGCCGAGGAGCAGGGTCAGGACCGTCACGACGAACGGCACGGAGTCGAAGGCCAGCGTCATCATCGGCAGGAGCACCGTGTAGACCACGAGGACGTCGGACAGCACCACCAGGGCGCGGCCGACCGCCAGGGCCCTGAACCCGCGCCGGTCGCCGGGGAGTCGGAGGACGCGGTACCAGTCCTCCTCGGGCAGGGGCCTCCCGGAGCGGACGCGGCGCAGCAGCGCGCCGTTCGACCGGGCCAGGGTCAGGAGGTGGGCCAGGAAACCGCCCACGAGCACCGTTCCCGCCAGGGCGAGGACCGGTTCGGGGAGGTCCCCGGGGGCCGGAGCCGACCAGCCGAGGTCCGCGACGGACACCCCGTCGGCGGTGCCCACGAAGGCCATCACCAGGAGGAGTTCGAAGAGGAGGAACCAGGCCCCGGTACGGAGGCTCTCGGCGTGATGGGTGGTGTGCGGCCCCGTGCCGCGTCGACACCGCGCGGCGGCCCGGGACCGGGCCAGCGGGGGCGAGACCACGCAGTGGGCGAGCAGCACGAGGGCCACGACGGTGGCCACCGGGCCGGGGTCGAGGGTCGGGGGCTGGAAGTACACGGGGGCACCTTCTCGGGAGGTCGCGCGGTGAACCGCGACGGTCCGAGGGAGCGAACCACGGGTGCGCGACAGCGAGATTCTGTCCGAACAATCCCCTTTTGTCACACCTGGGTTTGTCACCGCCTGACAAAGGATGTGGCGGCGGACACACACCCGTCTTGTCGCACGACCCCCGCCGGTGCACAGTCGACACCATCACGCACTCCGTGCCCCCGGGGGCACGGACGACCCCCAAGGAGAACCGTATGAGTACCGGAGTCGACCAGGCCGACGTCGTCGTCGTGGGGGCGGGACTGGCCGGACTGGCCGCCACGGCGGAACTGGCCGACGCCGGGAAGCGGGTGATCCTGCTCGACCAGGAGCCCGAGCAGTCGCTCGGCGGACAGGCCCACTGGTCGTTCGGCGGACTGTTCTTCGTCGACTCCCCCGAACAGCGGCGCATGGGCATCCGGGACTCCAAGGAGCTGGCCCTCCAGGACTGGATGGGGACCGCCGCCTTCGACCGCCCCGAGGACGCGTGGCCCCGCAGATGGGCCGAGGCCTACGTGGACTTCGCCGCCGGGGAGAAGTACTCGTGGCTGCGCCAGCAGGGTCTCAAGGTGTTCCCGCTGGTGGGCTGGGCTGAGCGCGGCGGCTACCTCGCGGACGGGCACGGCAACTCGGTACCGCGTTTCCACATCACCTGGGGCACCGGACCGGGCGTGGTCGAGCCCTTCGAGCGCCGGGTCCGCGCCGCCGCCGAGCGCGGCCTGGTCTCCCTGCGCTTCCGTCACCGGGTGGACGAACTGGTCGTGACCGACGGAACCGTCACCGGAGTGCGCGGCGCGGTGCTGGCCCCCAGCGACGTCGCACGGGGACGGGCCAGCAGCCGCGACTCCGTCGGCGAGTTCGAGATCGGCGCACAGGCCGTCATCGTGACCGCCGGGGGGATCGGCGCCAACCACGACCTCGTGCGCCGGAACTGGCCGGAGCGGCTGGGCACCGCGCCCCGGCACATGCTGTCGGGGGTGCCCGCCCACGT
Organism: Nocardiopsis eucommiae; assembly: GCA_018388625.1. Taxonomy (GTDB): domain Bacteria; phylum Actinomycetota; class Actinomycetes; order Streptosporangiales; family Streptosporangiaceae; genus Nocardiopsis; species Nocardiopsis eucommiae. Next base: position 3,171,983 of record CP074402.1, read on the forward strand.
GGACGGGCGCATGCTCGGCATCACCGAGGAGGCGGGCGGCGAGATCATCAACCGGGACCGGATGTGGCACTACACGGAGGGCATCCAGAACTGGGACCCGGTCTGGGCGGGTCACGGCATCCGCATCCTGCCCGGACCGTCGTCGCTGTGGCTGGACGCGACCGGCCGACGGCTGCCCGCCCCGTACTTCCCCGGGTTCGACACGCTGGGCACGCTGGACCACATCATGCGGAGCGGCCACGAGTACACGTGGTTCGTGCTGTCGCAGAAGATCATCGAGAAGGAGTTCGGGCTCTCGGGCTCCGAGCAGAACCCCGACCTGACCGGCAGGGACGTCAAGCTGGTCCTCCAGCGGGTGCTCCCCGGAGCCCCGGGCCCGGTGGAGGCCTTCAAGCAGAACGGGGCCGACTTCGTGGTCGCGGACCGGCTGCCCGAGCTGATCCGGAAGATGCGGGAGGTCGCGGGCGACGACGTCCTCGACGCCGAGACGGTGACCCGCGAGGTGGTGGCCCGCGACCGGGAGATGGTCAACACCTTCACCAAGGACCTCCAGGTCATGGCGATCCACGGCGCCCGCCACTACCGCGGGGACCGGCTCGCCCGCGTGGCCAGACCGCACCAGATCCTCGACCCCAAGGCCGGACCGCTGATCGCGGTGCGCCTGCACGTCCTCACCCGCAAGACCCTCGGCGGCCTGCACACCGACCTGGACGCCCGCGTGCTCCGGGAGACGGCACGCCGCTGCCCGGGGTGTACGCGGCCGGTGAGGTGGCGGGGTTCGGCGGCGGCGGCGTGCACGGCTACCGGTCCCTGGAGGGCACCTTCCTGGGGGCTGTCTCTTCTCCGGCCGCACGGCGGGCAGGGCCGCCGCGGCCGCCCTGGGCTAGGTCGGGACGAGGGGGCGGGCGCGGCGAGCCGTACCCACCCCCTCCGTTCCTTTCCGGGCACACCGGAGAAGCGAATGATGTGGTCACTTACTCGCGAATCTGGCGATTCCCGCCCTGAGTGACCAAGGGTTCCGACACGCTGGTCTCCATGCGACCAAGGAGGCATCATGAGTGTCATGACTACCGGCGACACGGACCTGGAACCGACACGGCTCACTGTGGACGACCTGCAACGCACGCCGGACGATGGACGGCGGTACGAGCTGGTCGACGGGAGGCTTGACGTGTCCCCCGCCCCCGCCAGCTTTCACACACTGGTCACCGGCCGCCTGACGGCGCACCTCAGCAACTGCGCTCCCACGGGTCTCATGATCATGGACGGCCCCGGCATCACCCTCAACGCACAGCGGACACGGCACCGCATCCCCGACGTCGCCGTGATCCGCAACGAGGATTTCCAGATGCCGTACACGACCCGGCCTCCGCTCCTCGCGGTGGAGGTGGTGTCCCCGGAGAGCGTCCTGCGGGACCACCACACCAAGAAGCACGAGTACGCCGCCTTCGGGATCCCCTCGTACTGGCTGATCACCCCCGACCCGGACGACCCGAGCATCATCGAGTTGCAGCTCAAGGACGGTGAGTACACGGAGGTGGCGGCGGCCTTCGGGAAGGACGTGCTCGACACCGACCTGCCGTTCCCCGTGCGCATCGCACCGCAGTGGCTGCTGCGCCTGGACGGAGACTGGCGGGAACACGTGGGAGGACCGAAGGAGGCGGATGAGACGCGCGCGGAGCAGGAGACGGAGAAGCCGGAGAACGACGCCTAGACGCCCGCCCCACGACAACAGAGGAGCCGGGTGCCCGTCGGGCACCCGGCTCCGTCATGTCCGCTCCGTCCCCGTTTCCGGATCCTTCGGACCCTCGGGGACCTCGGGGTCGGAGGCACCCTTGCGCGGGCGCCCCCTGCGGGGGATGTCCTTGGCCTCCCTGGGCATCCGGCCCGCCTCGTCCAGGGCACGGCGCAGGAGGAACTCGATCTGGGCGTTGGTGCTGCGGAGCTCGTTCCCGGCCCAGCGCGCGAGCGCGTCGTGGACGGCGGGGTCGAGCCGCAGCAGCACCTTCTTGCGCTCGGGCACGGCACCTCACCCGGATCTACTGGTAGAGGGTCCCGGTGTTCACGACGGGGCTGGCGGGGCGGTCCGAGCAGAGGACCACGAGCAGGTTGCTGACCATGGCCGCCTTGCGCTCCTCGTCCAGGTCCACGACGTCCTCGTCCGACAGGCGTTCCAGAGCGCGGTCGACCAGGGTGACGGCGCCCTCCACGATCTCGGCGCGAGCGGCGATCATGGCGCTGGCCTGCTGGCGCTGGAGCATGGCCTGGGCGATCTCCGGGGCGTAGGCCAGGTGGGTGAACCGGGACTCCACGATCTTCACGCCCGCCGCGTCGACCCGTTCGGCGACCTCCTTGGACAGCTGCTCGGTGATGGCGTCGGCGCTGTCACGCAGTGAGGGGACGGCGTCCTCGCCGTAGGAGTCGTAGGGGTACTTGCCCGCGATGTGCCGGACCGCGGCCTCGGTCTGGGTGGAGACGAACTGGATGAAGTCGTCCACCTCGAAGGAGGCGCGCGCGGTGTCCTCCACCTGCCAGACGACGACGGCGGCGATCTCGATGGGGCTGCCCGAGGCGTCGTTGACCTTCATGACGGAGGTCTCGTGGTTGCGGATGCGCGTGGAGATCGCGTTGCGCACCGTCAGCGGGTTGACCCAGCGCAGGCCGTCGGTGCGGATGGTCCCGACGTAACGGCCGAAGAACTGGACGACCTGGGCCTCGTTGGGCGCGACCATCGTCAGGCCGATGGCCAGGACGACGCCCACGGCGGCGATCACGACGCCGACGGCGATCAGTGACCCGTGCAGGCCGAGGAGGGGCAGGGCGGCGATCCCGGCTCCGCCGAGGAACAGCACGACCGAGACGACGAACATGGGGATGCCGCCGGACCCGAAGGCCTCACGTTCCCGGTACTGCGGTGCTGGCCTGACGACACTGGACGTCTCGCTCATCCGTCGACCTTCCCTTCCTTCGTGGTGCGTTCCTCGTGTGATGACTCGAGCATAGCATTGTGATATCACTTTTAATGGACGGCCTCCCCGGGGCCCTGACTGAGAGGAGACGTGGACGCGATGAGCACCGACGCTCTGCGCCTGCGACCGCCGCACCACCGCGTGGACCGGCGCGCCGTCTGGTGGTGGACGACCCGCTCCCTCGCGGTGACGGTGACGCTCACCGTCATCGCGGTCGTTCCGGCGCTGATCTGGGAGCCGGTGCGCTTCTGGTTCCTGGTCGCCGCCGGGGTCGTCGGCGGGATCGGGCTGCTGGTCACGATCGTCATGCCGCAGTGGCGGTTCCGGGTGCACCGCTGGGAGGTCACCGACACCGCCGTCTACACCTCCAGCGGGTGGATCTGGCAGGAGTGGCGGGTGGCCCCGATGTCCCGCGTCCAGACCGTGGACACCGCACGCGGCCCGCTTCAGAGGGCCTTCGGGCTGTCGAGCGTGACCGTCACGACCGCCTCGGCCGCCGGGCCGATCGAGATCAGCGGCCTGGACCACGAACTGGCGACCCGGGTGGCCGACCAGCTCACCGACAGCACCCAGGCGATTCCGGGGGACGCGACATGACCTCCCATGACGACCACCGCCCCGAGGAGACCCCTCCCGTGGAGCACGCCCACGACGGACCGGGACCGGCGCCCGCCCAACCGCCCGTGGAGGGCGCCACACCCGTCACGGAGGGCGCCGAGGACGGCTGGGAGGGCCTGAGCCCGCTCAGCGTGTGGGCCTCGGCGGTCATCGTCTCCGTGTTCCTGGTCCCCGCAGCCGTCGTGGGCACCGTCGTCCTGCTCGTCGTGGGACTGCCGTGGTGGGCGCTGGTACCGGTCCCGGCCACCCTGGCCTTCGTGGCCCTGTTGACCTACCTGGAGATGCTGCGGCTGCGCGCCGTGCGCTACCGGGTCACCGCCGAGCGTATGGAGATGCGTTCGGGCGTCATCGCCAAGGCCTACCGTTCCATCCCGCGTGAGCGCGTGCGCACCGTGGACGTGGCCGCTCCCCTCTACACCCGGATCTTCGGCCTGTGCTCGGTGACCGTCGGCACGGGCGAGTCCGCCGGTTCCGGCGGCGGCGACCAGCTCAAGCTGGAGTACGTGACCGCGGACCAGGGAGAACGGCTCCGCCGGGAACTCCTGCGCCGCACCGCGCCCGGCGCGGGCTCGGCGGGCGTCCCCGAGGGCTCCGGGAGCGGCTCGGAGGAGGCTCCGGACGGGGAGGAGACGGAACTGGCCCGGCTGAACCCGCGCTGGTTCGCCTACGCCCCCGCCACCTCGGCCACCTTCGGCATCGGTCTCGGTGTGATCGCCGCGCTGGTCGGCATCAACGCCCAGAGCGGAGGCCACGGGTGGAGGTGGATCTCGGAACGGGCCGACCTGCCCAGCGCGGAGGCGATGTCCAGCTTCGTGATGGCGCGACTGCTGCTGGTCGTCCCCGGCGTGCTGCTGGCGCTGCTGGTGTCGGGGGTGGCGGTCCTGCTCCTGATCGCCGTGGAGACCTGGTGGGACTACCGGCTCGTCCGCGAGTCCGACGGTACGGTGCGGCTGCGGAGGGGCCTGCTGACCAGTGTCTCGCTGTCAGTGGAGGGCCGACGCCTCAACGGCGTGGTGCTGCACGAGCCGTTCGTCCTGAGGACCGTGGGGGTGCCTCCGTGCGCGCGGTGGCCACGGGGCTGGCCGCCGGTGACGCGGAGAAGTCGGAGGCCAAGAGCCGCCTGTCCCCGGCCATGCCAAGGAAACGGGCGCGTGAGCTGGGCGCCGCCCTGATGAAGGGGCCTTCCTCGGCGTTGGACGTGCCGCTGGCCCGCCACCCGAAGGCTGCCCTGCGCCGCCGGTTCACCCGGGCGACGGTGTGTTCACTGGTGGCGCTGGCCCTGGCCGGCGGACTCGCCTGGCTCCACCAGGTGGCCACCGAGGCGTGGTGGGACGTCCTGCGGACGGCGGAGGAACAGTTCCTGCCGTTCTCGCTGGCGACCCCGGCCGTGGAGGCCACCCCCGGCTGGGGCTGGTTCGCGGTGGCGCTGCTGTTCGCGGCGGTGGCGTTCTGGTACGCGGTCGGTTCGTACCGGGGCCTCGGCCACGGCCTGCACCCGGAGTACCTGGTGGTGCGCAAGGGGATGGCCTCCCGTGACACCGTCACGTTGGAGCGGGACGCGGTGATCGGCTGGCGGGTCACGCGGTCGCCGTTCCAGCGTCGTCTCGGTCTGGCCGACGTGGCGGCGACCACCGCCTCCGGCGAGGGGATGTACGCGGCCCTGGACGTGGGTCTGGGCCAGGGCCTGGGCTGGGCCGACGAGGCCGTTCCCGATCTTCTGGCGCCCTTCCTGGTGCGCACGGAGGGCGACGGCGGGGAGCGCGGGGCCGCGACCTCCGTGCTGCCCTAGCGGCACGCGGCGCGGATCCGCCGCCACCGTACGGGACCGTGGCCCGGTGCCCCACTTCCCCGGGGCGCCGGGACACGGTCGTCTCCGCTCACGTGCCGGATTCCGGGCACGGTCGCGCCCGGTGCTCGGCGGTTCAGGGCACGGGGTTGTCGAAGATGGGTTCGCCGTCGACGCGCAGGCCGCTGGTGTGGGTGAGCGCCATCTCCACCATGGGGTAGACCTCGAAGAGCCGCCGCATCCCGAGGGCCGCCAGCACCCGTTCGGCGATGGGCGCGGGTTCGGCCAGGACCACGTGTCTGCCCTGCCCGGTCAGGACCTGGTAGACGGCGACCAGGGCGCGCACTCCACTGGCGTCGAAGAAGCCGAGGCCGGACATGTCCACGACCAGACAGTCGCACCGTGAGGCCTCCGCGGCCTGGAGCAGCCGCTCCCGAAGGTGTTCGGCGGTGGCCAGGTCCACCTCACCGTGGACGCGCACCACCGTCACTCCCGTGCAGGGAAAACGTTCCTGGGCCGAGAACGGGCCATCCTTCGCCACTCGGGCCACCTCTCACCGGACGTAACCTTTCCACTACGCAACCGCGTACGAGATCGTAACCTCTTCAGGGATCTTCTGGGAGGGTTTCCATGAGAAAATCCACCGGAATCTCGCTGATATGACCCCACCGTCACCCCGGTGTCACCGACTCCCGGGTTTGACCTCGTCGTCGCGCGGGCCCCGGTTCCACAGGACCCCCATTCCTTTCTCTCGGACACTCCCGATCCGACCCCCGCACCGTGCTTTCCTCGCCTTCGTGCGGTAAAAGCGGTACTTGGACACCCGTGTGTCGGCCGGTGGCTCCGTTCCCCCTGGGGAACGGGCCCCGACCGCCCTCATGGACACGAAGAGAGCGAAGGGAGGGAGCGGCACGCGGCTGCCCCCGGGCAGTGCGGCGACCGCGACCCCGATGACCGAAACCGCTGACACCCAGCCCGGATGGTTCTCCTCCGAGGAGCTGGAGAGCGTCCGCGCCAGCATGCCCGTGCTCTACGTCCAGGCGGTGCCCGTTCGGGTGGACGAGTCCGGGTCGGTGACCCACGTGGGACTACTGATGCGCGCCGACCCCGACGGCAGCTTCAACCGTTCGGTGGTCTCCGGGCGGGTTCTCTACCACGAGCGGGTGCGGGACGCGCTCCTGCGCCATCTGGAGAAGGATCTGGGGCCGGTCGCCCTGCCGCGCATCCCCAGTTCACCGCAGCCGTTCACCGTCGCGGAGTACTTCCCCACGCCCGGTGTCACTCCGTTCCACGACCCCCGCCAGCACGCGGTGGCCATGGCCTACGTGGTACCGGTGAGCGGTGACTGCCAGCCCCGCCAGGACGCCCTCGACCTGGTGTGGTTCACCCCCGAGGAGGCCACCAGCCCGCAGGTGCGGGAGGAGATGCCGGGCGGCCAGGGCGTCCTGGTACGCCAGGCACTCGCCCACGTCGGGCACGCGCCGTGACGGTCCCCGCCACCGCGACGCGGGCCTGAGCGCGGGCCCCGGACCCCGGTCCCTCACGGGCCCGGGGTCCGGGATCCCCTTCACGTGCGAGGCGACTCCGAATCTCCTACGGCGAGTGGGTCTAGGCTGGAGGCCATGCTCGCTTCCCTCGTCACCGACGTGCTCGCCCTCGTCCCCGAGGACCCACCCGTGGGTCCCCCACGTGTGATCCTCGGACTGACCGGCGCCCCCGCCGCGGGCAAGTCCACCCTGGCGCGCTACCTGGTGCACGCGGTCGACGAGCAGGCGGGGGCGGGCACCGCCGGGTACCTGCCCATGGACGGCTTCCACCTGTCCAACGCCCAGCTGGACCGGCTCGGCCGCCGGGACCGGAAGGGGGCGCCGGACACCTTCGACGCGTTCGGCTACCTGGCGATGGTGCGTCGGCTCCTGGCCGAGACCGACAACCCGGTGTACGTCCCCGACTACGACCGCAGGCTGCACGAGCCCATCGCCGCCCAGCACGTGATCGGGCCCCGCACGCGGCTGGTCGTGACCGAGGGCAACTACCTCGCCAGCGACGAGGAACCGTGGGCCGGGGTGCGCGGGCTGTTCGCGGAGCTCTGGTACGTGGAGGCCGAGGACCGGGTCCGCGAGCGACGTCTGCGCCGCCGCCAGATGGCCGGCGGCGCGAGCGTGAGCGCCGCCCAGGAGTGGGTCGAGCGCAGCGACCGGCCCAACGGCGAACTCGTGAAGACCCTGCGGGACCACTGCACCCGGGTCGTGCGGGTGAGCGGTGTCCCGAGGCTGGGGTCGCGGGACCGCTACTCCGCGCGCTGACCCCTCCCGCGAGCCGGTCCCCTGGGAGGACCTCGCCGCCCGGAGGCGGGACCCGAGCGCGAGCACCAGGATCCGGTGGGTCAAGGGTCTCCTCCTCGCTACTTCGACCCACATGACGGAACCCGCGTCCCAGAACGTGACACCGCGACCGGTGAGGCGGATCACCGGGAGGACCGGAGGGCCGTCAGGGCGGTTGATCCCGATGTGTCCGCTCGCGTGGCGGAACGTCGACCCTCGCCCCCAGCGTCCACATGTTGAGACAAAAGTTCCATATGGCGTCCACCGCGGCTAACATCCCTCCATCGACCCGCACTGACCTGGAAAGAAACTCCTCATGAAGGACGTCGCCGAAGACAACCCGGCGCCGGAACGGCCACAAGCCGAGACGGCGGCGCCACCGACCAACCCGAAGCGGAAGGTCCTCACGGCGAGCCTTGTGGGCACGTCCATCGAGTTCTACGACTTCTACATCTACGCGACCGCCGCGGTCCTGGTCTTCCCCTACCTGTTCTTCCCCGAGGGCGACCTGATGGCGGCGCGCCTCCAGTCGCTGGCGACCTTCGCCATCGCCTTCGTGGCCCGCCCGATCGGATCCTGGCTGTTCGGCCACTTCGGGGACCGGATCGGCCGCAAGGCGACCCTGGTGGCCTCCCTGTTGACCATGGGTATCGCGACCATCGCGATCGGCCTGCTGCCGACCTACGCGCAGATCGGCGTGGCCGCGCCGCTGCTGCTGGCGCTGTGCCGGTTCGGCCAGGGCCTGGGCCTGGGCGGCGAGTGGGGCGGTGCGGCGCTGCTGGCCACCGAGAACGCACCCCCGGCAAGCGCGGCTTCTACGGCACGTTCCCGCAGCTGGGCGCGCCGATCGGCTTCTTCCTGGCCAACGGCGTCTTCCTCATCCTGAGCCAGGCCATGTCGGACGAGGACTTCCTCGCCTTCGGCTGGCGCATTCCGTTCCTGCTCTCCACCGTGCTGATCATCGTCGGCCTGTGGGTGCGGCTCACCCTCCACGAGACGCCCGCCTTCGCCAAGGTCATCGCCTCCGGGGAACGCGTCAAGACCCCCATCGTCGAGGTCTTCCGCCACAACTGGCCCGCCGTGGTCATCGGCACGCTCATCATGCTGGCGACCTACGTGCTCTTCTACCTCATGACGGTCTTCTCCCTGGGCTTCGGCACGGACGCGGAGACCGGACTGGGGTACGAACGCACCGACTTCCTGGTCTTCCTGCTCATCGGTGTCCTGTTCTTCGCGCTGTTCACACCGATCTCCGGGCTGCTCGCGGACCGGTTCGGCCGCAGGCCCGTCCTGATCACGGTCACGTGCACGATCATCGCGTTCGGCTTCGCCATGGGTCCGCTCATGGGCAGCGGCGGGACCGTCGGGGTGATGGCCTTCCTGATCATCGGCCTGTCCCTGATGGGTCTGACCTTCGGCCCGATGGCGGCGGTGCTGCCGGAGCTGTTCCCGACCAAGGTGCGCTACACGGGCGCCTCGGCCGCCTACAACCTCGCAAGCCTGCTGGGCGCCTCGTTCGCGCCCTACATCGCGACCTGGCTCGCGGGGACCTTCGGACTGGCCTGGGTCGGCGGCTACCTGGTCCTGGTCGGCACCATCACCCTGGGCGCGCTGATCGTCAGCCGCGAGACCAGTCACGACGACCTGGACAGCATCTCCGCCAAGGTGACCAAGTAGCGGGCAGCAGTGGGCGGGGGCCTCTCCCCCGCGTCGGGAAGGGCCGGGACGGCACACGCCGCCCCGGCCCTCCGTCGTCGTACCGGTTCGCGGCGCCGATCGCGTGAGGGGAGGCAGGCGGCCCCGAGGGTCCGGGCAGGCCCCTACGGCGGCCGAACGACGGCCGTCCGACGCACGCGCGGTCTTCACGGGGAACTTATCGACCGACGAGTACACGGAAGGGTGTACCAGAACGGCCCCGGAGCGCCCCGGGACCACGCCCCTGAACCGGTGAACGGTCCGAGGTCCGTACTGCCCACGACCGGACGGATTCCCGTCCCCCTCACCCCTGGGAGATCCCCATCGTTCACCGAACCACCGTCCCCCTGAGTGCGGCGCTCGTGCTGCTGGCCACGGCCTGCGGCGCGCCGAGCACCGACCTCGACGAAGTGGAGAACACCAGCAGCACGACGCCCGCGCCGAACGACGTCAACGGCGACGGGTTCCCGGACGTGCCGATCACCGGACGCTCCGGAGACGCGGAGACCGGCCAGCCCTACGTGGGGGTGCTGCTCGGCGGAACGGACGGCCTGTCCCCCGACCGCTCCGTCACGCTGACCCGCGCGGACCTCGGCCTGCCCGACGACGGCGAGCTCCTCACCGTCCTGGGCACCGGTGACCTCGACGGCGACGGCCACACCGACCTGCTCGTGGACGCCGGGAGCGGCTACGTGGTGTGGGGCGGGCCCGAGGGCCCCACCGGGGAGGCCGTGCCGCTGCCCTGGCTGGAGAAGGACGACCCGAGCGACATGTACGCGGTGTCCCTGGTCGTCGGTGACTTCGACGGCGACGGCCACACCGACGTCACCGTCCTGGACCACCTCCAGGGCAGCCCGATCGACGAGTACGAGGCCGCCTTCCACCAGGGGCCCTTCGAACGGGACGGCTCCCCCGCCGAGAGCGGCGAGGTGGCCCTGCCCGAGGACGCCGGGGACGCGCAGCTCGACGTCATCGACGCGGACGGCGACGCGGCCCTGGACCTGCTGCTGGTCCGCAACCGCGACGAGTCCCCCGCGCCCCACCTGGTGCTCCGCTCCGGCCCGGACGGCCCCGCGCAGGAGGTCCTCGGTGACACCGCGCTGAACCACGCGTACGCGAACGGCGACTTCGACGGCGACGCCCATCCCGACCTGCTCGTCGGGGTCAGCGGCATCCCCAACAACGAACCCGGATACGAGGACGAACTGCACCCGGGGTACGTGGACTCCTACGCGGGCGGGGACGGCTTCCTGGACGCCGAACCGTCCCGTCTCACCCTCGACAGCGAGGGCGTTCCCGGCGACGCCGAGGACGGGGACGGGTTCGGCAACGGACTCCTGGTGGGTGACGTCGACGGCGACGGCTACGACGACGCGGTGGCCATGACCGGCCCGTTCCACTCCTACGAGGCCGCCACCCTGCTGTTCGGTGGCCCCGACGGGCTGACCGGCGAGCGGGCGACCGCACTCCCGGTCCCGGAGCGCGGCGACCTCGGGGCCCACCTCCCCCACTCGCTGGCCGACTACGACGGTGACGGTCACCCCGACCTGCTGCTGAGCACCGCGCACCCGGCCATGCCGGAGGGCGACGCGGGATACGCGCTGTTCCGTGGCGGTCCCGACGGCTTCGACCCGGAGCCGGTGGAGTTCACCACCGAGAGCCTGTAGGCAGTAGGTAGCAGGCAGGCGGAGCACGGGAGGCCGTCTTCGGACGGAAGGCCGGTTCGGGCTGTGGAGAACGCCCGGACCGGCCCTTCGCGTCCTAGTGTGGATCCTGCCCCCGTTTCCCTCCGACCCCCGGAGTCCGCACGTGTACGAAGCCGCGCTCAAGCTGGGTGTCTCGGTAGTCAAGGCCGCCTGTGGCCTCTGGATCGGCAACCCGATCGCGGAGAACACCGCGACCACCGTGGTGGACCTGGTCCAGGAGAGGGTCACCGGAAGACGCGACCAGCGCAAGCTGGAGCGCAGGTTCGCGGAGATCGAGGAGAGCATCGCCGACCGGGTGGTCGGCTACCTCGACCACGAGTTCCAGGGGCTGGCCGAGAACGAGCGCGAAGCGGCGGTACTGGCCGTCGCGGACTCCTTCGAGCGGGCCGGACTGACCGACCGCGTCCTGTTCGAACAGGACCTCGACCCCCTGTACCTGGAGCGGTACGTGCGGGCCGGGGCGCCGGGTGCCACCAGGGACCTCGGCGGGCAGGCGGTCGCCCTCTACGACCGGGTGCTGCCGGAGTCCTGCGCCTACGTGATGGCCACGCTGAGGACGCTGCCGCGCTTCCAGGCCGGGGCGTTCAGCGAACTGCTGCGCCGGGAGAGCCTGGTGCTGGGCAAGCTGGACGAACTGCTGGACCGCATCCCGGAGGCGGAGGAGCGGAAGGGGAAGGGCCGGGAGGAGGACGCCGAGGCGGCCTTCGTGACCGCGTACCGCAGGACGGCCGCCGAGCGGTGGGACGTCCTGGAGCTGTTCGGCACGGACGCGCGGACCCAGAGGTACCCGCTGACCCTGGCGTACCTGAGCCTGCGGGTGTCCTGGGAGCAGGAGGACCGAGAGCAGGACGTTCTGTGGGCCGACACCGTGCACACCGGTCACCTACGGGTGGAACAGGCTCTGGCCCACACCCGACGCACCTTCCTGCGCGGACCGGCCGGTACCGGCAAGACCACCCTGATGCGCTGGGTGGGGGTGCGCGCCTGCCGGGGCGACTTCCCCGAGGCGATGTCCGCCTGGAACGGGCTGATCCCCTTCATGGTTCCGCTCCGCCAGTACGTGGGCGAGAAGCTGCCCGAGCCCGCCGACTTCGTCCGGCACACCGGCCGCCACCTGGCGGACCAGGCCCCGGAGGGCTGGGCGAACCGTGTACTCGCCGAGGGCAGAGGAATCGTCCTGGTCGACGGGGTGGACGAACTCCCCAGGCACAGAGAGAGGCGGCCCGGCGCTGGCTGCGGGAGCTCATGACCGACTTCCCCGAGTGCCGGTACGTGGTCACCACCAGGCCCGGGGCGGCCCAGGAGTCCTGGCTGGAGGCGGACGGGTTCGTCAGCGCCGAACTCCAACCGCTCACCGACGAGGACGTCAGTTCCTTCATCCACCACTGGCACGAGGCGGTGCGCAGCGAGGTCGCGGACGACACCGAACTGGAACTCCTGAACACCTACGAGAACAAGCTCACGCGGAAGGTCCTGGGACAGCGGCATCTGCGCGCGATCGCCGCGACGCCCCTGCTGTGCGCGCTGCTGTGCGCACTGCACCGAGATCGGCACACGTCCCTGCCCAGAGACCGGATGGAGGTGTACGAGGCCGCCCTGGCGATGCTCCTGAAGGACCGCGACCACCAGCGCGGGATCGCGGGGGTGGAGCTGTCCCGAGGTGAACTGGTGCTGCTGCTCCAGGAACTCGCCAAATGGCTGATCATCAACGGCAGTTCGGACGCACCGCGAGCGACCGCACAGCGCCAGGTCTCCAGGGTTTTGCGGACCATGCACCGGGTCGAGGAGGAACCGGAGGAGGTCTTCACCCATCTTGTCGTCCGTAGCGGGCTGCTCCAGTGCCCGACCGTCGACCGGGTGAGCTTCCTTCACCGCACCTTCGAGGAGTACCTGGCCGCGAAGGCGATCGTGGAGGACGACAGCTTTCCGCTCCTGGTCAGCAAGGCCCATGACGACCAGTGGCACGAGGTGGTGGTGATGGCCGCCGGACACGCCACCCCGACGCAGAGGGAGGAGCTGGTCACTGGGCTGCTGGACCGCGCCGACCAGGTGAAGAAGCACCACGACCGGCTGTTGTTGGTCGCCTTCGCCTGCCTGGAGACCTCACCCCAGTTGGCCGAGCGACTGCGTGAGGAGATCGAGGACCGCGTCCTCAGCATCCTGCCACCCGGAACGAAGGAACACGTTCACGCCCTGGGGATGGTCGGTGAATCCGCACTGCCCCTGCTCGCGAAAAGTCCACCGAAGAACGCGAGACAGGCAGCGAAGACCATCGAGGCCGCATCACTGATCGGCGGACCGGATTCGGTTCCGGTGATCGAACGGAGTCTGCCCTTCCGCAGCGAGGCCGTGTTTCTCGCGACCAGAGACGCCTGGCAGCGAGCCCCCTCCCCGGACCTCGCCCACGCAGTGCTGAAGGAGGTACATGACACCTATCGTTATGCGTTTCCCCTGTCGGCCCGCGACCTGCACTTACTTCCCCGCTACGCACAGCAGGCTCGTGTCGTCATGGTTGGGGGGACGGACCGCGATGGGATCACTCCGCTCTCCGAGATGCCTCATCTCACCAACGTGTCCCTCAACGGTGTTTCCGCCAGTGCCCCGTGGCGCATCGACCTCGGACCACTTCACGGACTCAAGGAGTTGGAGCACTTCACCAACTTCAACGCTTCCTACGTTTCCAGCATCGAGCCTCTCCTTGGAACTCGGATCAGGAATCTCTCCCTCAGTCACCCGGAAACCGTTCCCGACCTTCGGGAGGCGAGTTTCCTGCGCGATCTGGAACACCTTCGATTCGACATCTCCCTCCCAGTACACCCGCTCGATGACCTCCTCCCCGACAGAGACAGGAAGTACTCCCTAACACTCCGATTTCAGCAGGATCCAGACCATGTGGGTTACCTGAGAACTGCTGCGAACGCCCTACGCCAACTCACGCTGATCAATCACAAAGAGCTCGGCGACACGAGCGGCCTACTGAGTCAGAGAGATTCCCTGACGAGCCTTCATTTCACGGGATATGATTCCCAGATCATACCCGCTTCCATATTGCGGGAACTGGCCCTCCTCGAAGAGATCAGAGTCGATTTTCACCACTCCGATGACGAGGAGTTCGCGGAGGCCCTCAGGGAACTTCCCGCACTACGAAAAATAAATCTGAACCACGGAACCTTCAGCCTCGATCCAGTCACGGCACCTGCGTGGCTTCGCCGACTTCCGTACCTGCGCACCCTGCGCATGCACGGCTGTGGCCCCGTGGATCTGACCCCCTTGGCGGGGATGACGGACCTGACCGTGGAGGTCGCAGCGTTCCGGTCATCCACGGTGATCGGGGCGGAGCTTCTCGGGGAGGGATCGCGCGTGGTGCGGGACGCTCCCTATCTGCTCAGACCACGAAGAGGCGCCGGGACGGCATGACCGTGCTCGGGAGAAAGGTCCCCTCTGGAGGGGGCTTTCGGCACTTGTGCCTCGTAGAGGTGCAGCTGGGGGAACTGCCTGGTCATCACCGGTGACCTGGAACACCTGACCGACGCGCACGCGGCGACGGGGGCCGGAAACTCCCGCCTAGACTCGGTGGCGGACCCAGGACAGCTGCCGGAAAGAGTCCCCCATGCGCGCCCCAGACGGCGATCCCCACCGCCACCTCGGCCAGGATCGGCTGTCACTGCCCGAGGTACGGCTGGACGATCTGCTGGACGAGGTCCGGTCCCGGATGACCGAGATCTCGCGGACCCAGGAGCGCATCCGCACACTGTTGGAAGCCGTCGTCTCCATCGGTGAGGGCCTGGAGCTCGAACCCCTCCTGTTGCGGATCACCGAGACCGCGACCAGCCTCGTGGAGGCACGGTACGGCGCGCTCGGGGTGATCGGGCCGGACGGTGACATGAGCCAGTTCATCCCCGTGGGGCTGGGGCCGGACGAGATCGACCAGATCGAGCACTGGCCCAAGGGCGAGGGCATCCTCGGGCTGCTCATCAAGGAACCCCGACCCCTGCGGTTGCGGGACGTGCGCGAACACCCCGAGTCGCGCGGGTTTCCCGCCGGTCACCCGCCCATGCACACCTTCCTCGGGGTGCCGATCCGCATCCGCGACCAGGTGTTCGGCAACCTCTACATGACCGACAAGCTCGGTGGCGCCGAGTTCACCGGGGACGACGAGCTGCTGCTGCGGGCCCTGGCCACGGCGGCGGGCACGGCGATCGAGAACGCGCAGCTCTTCGCGCAGACCCAGAGCAGGGAGACCTGGCTGGACGCCTCCGGGCAGATCACCACCCGGCTGCTGTCCGGCGCCGCCCCGGAGGAGGTGCTGGGGCTGGTCGCCCGGCGCGCCCGGGTGATGGCCCACGCCGACCTCGCCGTGATCGCCATGCCCGGGGAGGAACCCGAGACCCTCACCGTGCGGGTGTGGGACGGTCCGGACGACCCGTGCGCGCCACTGTCCGCCGGGGTGCGGGGCGCCACCCTGCCGCGGGAGGCCGACACCCTGTTGGGCGGGGTCTACCTGAGCGGGACGCCGGTGCGGACCGACGTCGCCCAGTTCGAACACCTCGGGGTGGGTTTCCTGGGCCGGTTGGGGATGGGCCCCGTGCTGGTGCTGCCCTTCGGTCCGCCGGACGGCGCCCGGGGCGTCCTGGTGCTCGCCCGCGGTCAGGACCGGGAGCCCTTCCAGAGCAACTGGCTGAGCATGCTGTCCTCGTTCGCGAACCAGGCGGCGGTCGCCCTCGAACTGGCCGAGGCCCGGCTGGACTCCGAGCGACTGAGTGTGCTGGAGGACCGGGACCGGATCGCGCGGGACCTGCACGACACGGTCATCCAGCGGCTCTACGCCACCGCCCTCACCCTGATGGGCACGGTGCGGCGGATCGACGACTCCACGTCGGCGGGGCGGGTCCAGTCCGCCGTGGACGACCTGGACGACACGATCCGGCAGATCAGGTCGACGATCTTCGCGCTCCAGAGCTCCGCGGGTGACGACGCGTCCCTGCGCTCCCAGGTACTGGCGGTGGTCAACTCGGCCACGGAGTCCCTGGGGTTCGCGCCGCGTCTGCTCACCCAGGGTCCAGTGGACAACGGGGTGGACGAGGGGACCGGCGAACACCTGGTCGCCGTGCTGCGCGAGTTGCTGTCCAACGCCGCACGGCACTCCGGGGCCGCCTCGGTGGACGTCCAGGTGTCGGTCGGTGACGGCGCGCTGGTGTTGCGGGTCTCCGACGACGGCCGGGGTTTCCGAGAGGGGGTCACCGCAGCGGTCTGCGCAACATCGCCTCGCGCGCCGAGGAGCTGGGCGGAGCGGTGTCGGTGGTCTCCGGTCCCGAGGAGGGCACCGTGGTGGAGTGGTCGGTTCCGGCCCGGCGGGACTCCGAGAGGCGGACGGTCTAGCCGGGCACGGGTCAGGCGGTCTGGTTCATCGACATCCGCACGGCGTAGGCGGCCGCCTGGGTGCGGCGGGCCATGCCGAGCTTGGCCAGCACCCGGGACACGTAGTTCTTCACGGTCTTCTCGGCCAGGTACATCCTGGTCCCGATCTCCCGGTTGGTGAGGCCCTCACCGATGAGTTCCAGGACGCGCCGTTCCTGGTCGGTGAGATCGCTCAGCGGGTCCTCGCGCACGGCGTCCGCGCGGAGCCGTTCGAGCATGCGCGTGGTCGACTCGGGGTCGAGCAGCGAACGTCCCCGGCCACCGTGCGGACGGCGCCGACCAGGTCGGTGCCGTGGATCTGCTTGAGGATGTAGCCGGAGGCTCCCGCCATGACCGCGCCGTAGAGGGCGTCGTCGTCGGAGTAGGAGGTGAGCATGAGCACGCGGGTGTCGGGGAGCGCCGAGCGGAGGTCCCGGCAGACGGTGACGCCGTCGCCGTCGGGAAGGCGGACGTCGAGCACGACCACGTCGGGTTCGAGGACGGGGACCCGGGCCAGGGCCCGTGCGGCGGTTCCGGCCTCTCCGACCACCTCGATGCCGTCCTCGTCGTCCAGGAGTGCTCCGACCCCTCGTCGGACGATCTCGTGGTCGTCCACCAGGAAAACCCGGATCGTTGCGTCGCCGGCCATCGGGGCGGTTCTCCTCAGCGCTGGTGCGGTGACCGGGGCGGCGCGGCCGCCTCGGGTCGTGTGGGGGACACGGTGCGTTTCCCACCCTAGACAGTTCTGATTGGCGGCATACGAGTCAAACGTCCTTTTTCGTTTGGGGCGAGTGTCCTGGCGGGTAGTCCGCAGGTGGGGACCTTCGCCGTCGGACAGGGGGCTCGTGCCCCTCCGCCCTCGGGAGCACGACCAGCGATGATGGCGGAGGGATGACATCGAGGGCACGGTACTTCGGGGGTTCGTGATGACTGGATCAGGCGGTACGGACGCGTCCGCACGGGACCGGAGCTGGGTGACGGGACCGGCCTCGCCCCCAGAGCAGCGCAGCGCAGAGGAGGGCACGAACCGGCTCCCCGAGAGCGACCAGATGACGACCGGGGCCGACCTGGCGGACGACGAGCACTCGGCGTTCACCATCCTGGCGCGCCAGACCTGCTTCAACCTCCTGGCCTCGCACGACATCGGGAGGGTCGCGTTCACCATCGAGGGGACGCCGCACCGACGGTGCTGCCGGTCAACTACGCGATGGTGAACGACACGATCGTCTTCCGGTCCACGCTGGCGGGGACCATCATGCGTCACGCACGGGGGCACGCGGCCTTCCAGATCGACCACTTCGACGAGGAGCGGCGTGAGGGTGGAGTGTCCTGGCCTCCGGACGTTGCCGCTGGGTGCGTGACCAGGCCGAACTGGAGCGCATCCCCCAGGGGCGGCTCCCCCAGCCCTGGGCGGAGGGGCCGCGCGACCAGATCCTGAGGATCACGCCGGGCCGGGTGACCGGGCGGGACGTCCACCACACCTGAGGACGGCACACCGGACCCGGGAAACGACCGCCCGGGTCCCGGGCCTTTGGTGTGTTTCGCCACCGATCGGGGTATCGGTGGCGACATGGGAGCGCAAAGCCCGTCTCACCCCCGGTGTGTCCCTGACCCCGACCCGTGCCGCACGGGGACGATCTCCTCGTGCGACAGCGGCCACCACTGCCATCTCGGTCCGGGCTCCGGCACGGGGAGGAACACGTCCACCCGTGCGGGGGCCGGACGTTGAGGCCCCTGTGGGGCCGGGTGGCCCTGGGCGCGGGCGCGGCCGCCACCGCCGTCCTCTTCACCGTCTCCGGCACGCCGCTGCTGCTCCATCACGCCGCCGCACTGACGCTGCCCACGTCCGCCGCACCGGTCGTGTCGCCCACGGACGGCGATCCCGACGCGCTTCGGGTCCGGGTGCTGTCCTCCCGGCCCGACACGGTCACGGGCGGGACGGCGCTGGTGCGTGTGGAACCGCCGCCCACGGTCGAACCGCACGAGGTGCGCCTGGCGGCGGACGGCGCGGACGTCACGGACGCGCTGCGCCCCGTACTCCTCCCCGAGGGCGGACACGTGTTGGAGGGGCTGGTCACGGACCTGCCCGAGGGGGTTCCGCCCTGGTGGCCACACTGACCGAGGGGGCGGCCCCGGCTCCCGGCGCCCCCACCGAGGCCCGGGTCGTGGTCACCAACCACCCGGCCTCCGGTCCCGTGTTCGCCGGGCCGCACCAGGATCCGTTCGTCTGCCAGACCGGGGAGTTCACGCTCGCCTGGGGTGGTGACCTGGGCGATCCGTCGGACGACGACTGCTCGGTGGAGACCGTGGTGGGCTACGTGTACCGCACCACGGACGGCCGGTTCGCGCCGCTCCCGGAAGGGGGTTCCCTGCCCGCCGACGTCGCCCGCACGACCACCTCCACCGGTGAGGAGGTGCCGTACACGGTCCGGGTGGAGGCCGGAACCGCCAACCGTTCCGTGTACGAGACGGCCGTCCTGCACGACCCCCGCGACCCGGCCCCGGACCCGTGGACCGCTCCGGAGGGCTGGAACCGCCGCCTGGTGTACAAGTTCGGGGGCGGCTGCCCCGGAGGCTGGTTCGTGCAGGGGGCGCGGACCGCCGGGGTGGTGGACCACGGGATGCTCTCCCAGGGGTACGCGGTGGCCTCAGCCTCTCTGAACGTGTTCGGGCACAACTGTGACGACCTGTTGGCCGCCGAGACCATGAGCGCCGTCAAGCAGCGGTTCATCCTTTCCCTCGGCGTCCCCGACCACACGCTGGGCTGGGGTTCCTCCGGTGGCGCCTACCAGTCCCACCAGATCTCCGACAACTATCCCGGGCTGCTCGACGGGATCGTGGTCTCCCAGAGCTACCCGGACGTCGGATTCGCGACCGTTCCCGCCGTGTCGGACGCCCTGCTGCTGCGCACCTACGCCGAGGCGCATCCGGATGCCCTGACCAGGGAGGAGCAGCGCGCGGTCTCCGGGTTCGGGACCTGGGAGGGGATCGGCGCGATGGCCGACGCCGCCGCCCGGATCGATCCCCGGGGCGTGTGCCCGTCCGCGCTGCCGACCGAGGAGCACTACCATCCCGAGGACAACCCGGACGGCGCCCGCTGCGACGTGTTCTCCCACGCCCGCAACGTCTACGGCACCGACCCCGAGACCGGGCAGCCCCGTCTTCCCCTGGACAACGTGGGGGTGCAGTACGGGTTGTCCGCTCTGCTCGACGGGGCCATCGACGCCGACCAGTTCCTGCACCTGAACGAGCACGTCGGCGGGTTCGACCGGGACGGCGGGGTGGTGGCCGAACGCACCGTGGGCGACCCGACGGCGATCCGGGCCGCCCACGACAGCGGGCGGCTGCTCCACGGGGGCGGCGGACTGGCCGACGTCCCGATCGTGGACCACCGCCCCCACCAGGACCACGCCCCGGACGGGGACATCCACATGCGGTACCACTCGTTCAGCACCCGCGAACGCCTGCTCGCCGCCAACGGCACCGCCGACAACCACGTGATGCTGGTGGAGGCGCACCGGGGCGGCGTGTTCTCCGCCGACCAGCCGGTGGCCGGACGCGCGCTGACCGAACTCGACGCGTGGGTGACCTCCGCCGCCGAGCTGGCCAGGGACGATCCCCGGGGTGCACCCGCCGAGCACCTGCGCGAGTCCCGCCCGGAGTGGCTCACGGACTCCTGCTGGATCGGGGACGAGCGCGTGGTCGCCCCGCAGCTGCCGTTGCCGGAGGGCGGGGGCGACCGCTGCGCCGACGCCTTCCCCACGTACGGCTCACCGAGGATCGTGGCGGGCGGCCCGCTCGCCTCCGACGTCGTCAAGTGCCGCCTCACCGATTTCGACGAGGTGGCACACCCGGCGGAGTTCGACGAGGACCAGGCCGAACGGGCCCGGGCGGTGTTCGCGGACGGGGTGTGCGACTGGTCGGAGCCGGGCGAGGGCCAGCGGCCCCCGCAGGGTCCGTGGCAGTCCTTCTGAGCCGAGGACCCGCGTCAGTCCTCGGGGATGTCGTGCAGGATGAGCGCTCCGCCGCGCAGGGGACGGTCTCGGCGCTGGTGGTCGGTGGTGACGTACTCGTCGATGACGGCGAGGAGCCGCCGGTTGAACTCGGCGACCTCCTCCTCGTTCAGGTGCAGGGCGAAGCGCCCCACGAGTTGGACGGAGTCGGGGTCGGCCTCGTCGAGTTCGGTGGTGAACGCGGCGAGCGGTGAGGAGTGTTCCTCCGTGGGGGTGCCACGGAGCGGGTCGTCCAGCCACCAGGTCTCCCCGGTGGCGCGGTAGGGCTTCTCCAGCGCTCCGGCCGCGCCCTTGCGCACCGGTCCGGCGACGAGGAATCCCACGTCCACCAGGGCGCGGACGTGGTGCAGCACGGTGCCGGGGTTGGTGTCGAGCCGGTCCGCGAGCTCCCGGTTGGTGCGGTCCCTGCTCAGGCACAGGCGCAGGATGCGCAGGCGCAACGGGTGGCCGAGGGCCTTGGCCTCCCGGGCGGTGGCCGGGCGCCGCTGGCGCGGGGCGGGCTGTTCGGGGTCCGGTTCTGCCATGGGTGCAGCCTAGGGCCAGTTCCGCGGACCGGCGGAACCTCCGCCTGGTCGGCGAGCGGTCGACCAGCGGACGGATCGGGCGCTCAGGCGTCGAGGGTTCTCAGGTCGAGGCGCCAGTCGTTGGACGGCAGCCAGGTGCCCGGGGGTACTCGAAGGACACCTCGCCGACCAGCTCGAACCCGGCCCGGCGGCAGACCGCGTTGGACACCGCGTGATCCACGTGGGGAAACGCGTGCAGGTGACGCCGGGTGCCCCGCACCGCAGCCCGACCGGCGGCCAACCGCAGGGCGACCGCCGCGTACCCGTGACCGCCGAACTCCGGAAGGATCGCGTACCCGGTCTCGTGGACCTGCTGCCCCCGCCACTCTCGTTCCCAGTACCCGACCGAACCGATCGCCACCGTGCCGAGCCGGACGATCAGCATCTCACCGCCGCTGAGGCTCAGGTAGCGCTGGTGCCGGTCGACGACCGCCTGTTCGGTCTCGGGTCCCCCGAGGTGCCCGGTCATCTCGGGGGTGTTCTGGCGGCGCAGAACCTCCAGGGCTGACTCGGACCACGGTTCGAGGCGGAGAGCGTTCATGCTGGGCACCGTACACCCGGCCACCGACATGGGGGCTGAACGCGGAACGCGGCACTGATTGAGCAACCCCAATCGATTGAGTTTTCTCAATCGATCTGTCAGTCTCGACGTATGTCCGACCCCCAAGGGCACACGCCCCCTGATCCCCTGACCGAGACCTCACCCGTGACCCGCTCGCTGGGCGGAGGGTTCTGGAGGGTGTGGACCTCGTCCGGACTCTCGAACCTGGCGGACGGTGTCCTGAAGGTCGCCCTGCCCCTGGCGGCCCTGCGCTTCACCGATTCCCCCGTCCTCGTCGCGGGCGTCACCGTGGCCCTGGGCCTGCCCTGGCTCCTGTGCGCCCTGCCCGCCGGTGCCCTGGCCGACCGCATGGACCGGCGACGGGCCATGGTCGGCGCCAACGCCGTACGCGGTGCCCTCGTCCTCCTGCTGGCCGTGGGGCTGGCACTGGACGTGGGATCGATCTGGCTGCTGTACGCGGCCGCGTTCCTGATCGGCACGGCCGAGACCCTGTACGACACCTCCGCGCAGTCGATCCTGCCGCAGATGGTCCACCGTGACCGGCTCTCCCGGGCCAACGGGCGGCTGTACGCGGTGGAGTTCACCTCCCAGCAGTTCGTCGGCCCGCCCCTGGGCGGCGCCCTGGTGGGAGCGAGTGTGGCCCTGGCGTTCGTGACCCCGGCCGCGCTGTGGGTGGCCGCCCTGGGCGTCCTGCTCCTGGTACGCGGAGGGTTCCGGGTCGAACGCACGGGACCGCCCACCAGCGTGCGCGCCGACATCGGCCAGGGACTGCGCTTCCTGTGGTCCCACCGTCTCCTGCGTTCGTTCGCCGTGATGGTCGGGGTCTCCAACTTCGCCACCAGCGCCTGCTTCGCGGTCATCGTGCTGTACGCGGTGGGCCCGGACTCCCCGATGGGGTTGTCCGAACCCGCCTACGGCGCGCTCCTGACCGCCCTGGCCGCAGGGAGCCTGTTGGGGTCGTTCGTGGCCGAGTGGTGCGAGCGGGTGCTCGGCCGGGCCCTCGCCCTGCGGCTGTGCGTCCCCCTGTTCGCGCTGTTCCTGCTGGTCCCCGGCCTGACGCCCGACGTCTGGCTGGTGGGAGCCGGATTCTGCCTCGGCGGCGTCGGGATCACGGTGTGGAACGTCATCACCGTGTCGCTGCGTCAGCGTGTGACCCCGGCCGACCTGATGGGTCGAGTCAACAGCGTCTACCGCCTGCTGGCCTGGGGCACCATGCCCCTGGGCGGGCTGGCGGGCGGGCTGCTCGCGGAGTTCCTCGGGGTCCGGGCGGTGTTCCTCGGCATGGGGGTGCTCATGCTGACCCTGCTGGTCCCCCTCGGGCGGATGCACGAGGCGGACCTGACGGACCGTCCGCGGCGGAGGGACTGAGGAACCGGCCGGGAATTCCGGTGGACGCCGCCCGGTCCCCTCCGTGAGGATGGCCGCGTGACACACGACCACCCCGGCCCGGAGGACGACGTCGAGGTCCTGGAGGGCGGCAACGTCTCCGACCGGGTCCTGCGGATCGGCGGCACCGTGCGCAAGCCCTGGCTGCCCTCCTCCCCGGCGGTGACCTCCCTGCTGGAACACCTCCGTCGACGCGGCTACACCGGCGCCCCGGTCACCTACGGCGAACGCCCCGAGGGCCACCAGTGCCTGGCGTACGTCCCCGGCGTCCCGGCCGACCGGATGCCGCCCATGACCACCGAGGAGCTCCGCGAACTGGGCGCGATGGCCCGGCGGCTGCACGACCTCACCGCCGGTTTCCGGCCTCCGGAGGAGGCCGGATGGGAACGCCTCTTCCCGCCCGAGGAACCCGAGGTGATCTGCCACAACGACCTCGCCCCCTGGAACCTGGTCCGTGATCGGGAGGGGACACAGGAGGCGTTCGCCGGGGGCGGGCGGCGGTCCGAGTCCTGGTGCCTCATCGACTGGGACGGTGCCGGTCCGGCCAGTCGGATGGGCGACCTCGGCTACGCCGCGCACGGGTTCGTCCCCCTGCACGAGGGCGGCGACCCCGAGGCCGACGGCCGGAGGCTGCGGGCGCTGGCCGACGGCTACGGCTGCGACGCCGAACAGCGCCGGGCCCTTCCCGGAGCGGCGCTGCGTCGGGTGCGCGGGATGTTCGACGTCCTGGAGGAGGGCGCACGGACCGGCAGGATGCCGTGGGCGCGTCTGCACGCCGAGGGGCACGCCGACCACTGGGGCCCGGCCTCGGAGTACGTCGCGCGACACCAGGAGCGCTGGATCGAGGTGCTGACCGAGCCGTGATCCCCCGTCCGGTCAGTCGGGCCGGGCCCACACGAGGGCGGCCGAGATCGGGTACCCCCGGTACCGTTCCCACTTGGGCTTGGCCGCCACCCAGCCGTCGTCCACGACCGCCTCGTTCAGCTCCTCCAGGCGCCAGCCGCTGGCCAGGGCCGCGCTCACGTGGTCACCGAGCAGGTGCACGTGGGTGGTGATGGCGACCTCCTCCCCCGAGGCGTCGGTGAAGTGCGTGGGCATGCCGGAGGCCATGATGAACTGCGGGTGGTAGGCGACCAGCACACAGCGGCCTCCCGGCCGGGTCAGCCGCCACGCCTCGGCGTAGAACGGCGTGAGGTCGGGCAGGTGCTCGTCGATGAGCGAGGCGATCACCAGGTCGTAGGTGTGGCCCGGCAGTCCGGTCGCACGGACGTCGCCCCGGGTGAGGGTGTCGTGGGCGCCCCGCTCCTCGGCGAGGGAGAGCATCCCGGCGCTGAGGTCCACCCCGTCCACGTGCTCCACGCCCCTGCCACGCAGCCATGATCCCGTGCGTCCGGTGCCGCAGCCGAGGTCGGCGGCGCGGCGGACCCGGGACCAGTCGGGTGCGGTGAGTCCGTCGAGGAGGGCGAGGTCCATGGCGTCGAGCACCGAGTCCTCGTAGGTGCTGGACCAGCCGTCGTAGCCGGTGGCCACGTCGACCGTGCGGTAGTGACGCGTGTCGAAGTCGGAGAAGTCAGGCATGGGGCCGAGTATGGCGCGACCGTCGTGGTTCGTGCGAGCGTGTTTTCGGCGGCCCCGGCCCGCCGTGGGGCAGACGGTCCGGGCGGGCCGGAAAACCCGTTGCCGGACTGTGGCCCCCTCACCTAACGTGCTGTCCATGTCAGCCTTCTGCGCGATCGTTCGCGGCCAGCACGCCTGGTCCGTGGTCGCTCCCTCCCACACCCGTCACCGTTCCGTACCACTGGACCGGTAGCCGAACCCCTCCGAGCGCACCGCCGTTTCCGCCCCCGTTTTCCCCGGGGCGACGTCGGCGGTGCCAGGAGAGTCATGCCCGTGTCGGGTCACGTCGCTCCGCGCGCCGTGCCCCGGACGGGACGAGTGTCGATCCGCCGCGTACCGGTCCAGGCCCTGCCGACGTCCTTCCCTTTCGGACGGGCGGCCTTGGATCACACCGGTCTCCGGTGTGCGCCCACCCCGGTGTGGCGTTCCCTCGTGCCGCCCGTCCACGTCAGTCCGCCCTCCGAGGCGGCAGAACGGACCACGCGTGGCACGCCACTCCCGCAGAGACCCCGCCCACCGGACCCCCGACCGACGCAACGACGGTTCCGGCAAGGGGGCACGCGCCCGAACAGACGGCGGCGGCTCTCCCAGAACTTCCTCACCGACCCCGGCACCGCGCGCTGGGTCGTACGGCTGTCCGGGGTGACCTCCGACGACCTCGTGGTCGAGATCGGCCCCGGTGACGGAGCCGTCACCCGGTTCCTCGCCCGGACGACCCACCGGGTGATCGCGTACGAACTCGACCCCCGGCTGGCCGAACGGCTCGCGGCCCGCTACCGGGACCCCGCCAGGGGCGTGCGGATCGTCCACGGCGACTTCACCCGGGCACGGCCGCCCCGTGCGCCGTTCTCCGTGGTCGGCAACATCCCCTACTCCCGGACCTCCGACATCGTCCGCTGGTGCCTGGAGGCGCCGGGACTCGGTTCGGCCACCCTCGTGACGCAGCTGGAGTACGCCCGCAAACGCACCGGGGCCTACGGGAGGTGGAGTCTGGTCACCGTGCTCAGCTGGCCGTGGTGGTCGTGGCGGCTGGCCGGGCGGATCGGTCGCGACCGCTTCCATCCCGTGCCTCGGGTGGACGCCGGGATTTTGGTGCTGGAGAGGCGAGCCGCGCCTTTGGTGCCCCCGGAGCGACGGGCCGAGTACCGGCGGGTGGTCGAACTCGGTTTCGGCGGCGTGGGCGGCTCCCTGGCGGCGTCGCTGTCCCGGGTGTACCCCGCAGGGCGCGTGACCGCCGCCCTGCGGTCGGCGCGGGTGCCCGGCGGCGCGCCGGTGGGGCTGGTCCACCCCGACCAGTGGGTGGAGGTCTTCCGGTCCCTGGCCGGTTCCGGCCGGGAGGGCGCGCGACGGGAACGTCGAGGGCGGACACCCCTGACCTAGCGTGGAGGGATGCGAAGAATCCTCCCTTGCGCCCTGGTCCTTCCGATCCTCCTGCTCACCGGCTGCGGTACCCCGGAACGGGAGGTCACCGCGGAACCGCCGGAACCGCCCGGGACCGCCACCGACCCGTCCGGGTCACCGACGGACGAGTGGGAGGAGCCGGAGGGCGATGAGGGGGACGACTCCGCGGAGGGGACCGTGCGCGGCTCCGAGTACGCCTTCGGAGAGGGAGCGGTCTTCCCGTACCCGGTCGGCGCCTACGAGGAGGAGTTCCGGGAGGGGGTGGAGGAGGACGTGGTCTACACGGTGGACGACGTCGCCCTCACCCCCTCCGGACAGGTGGGGTTCACCCTGACCCTGGAGGTGCCGGAGCTGGGCCGCGTCCTCGGCACGGGGTTCCTGGACGTGCGGTGTTCG
This sequence comes from Nocardiopsis eucommiae, assembly GCA_018388625.1. GTDB lineage: Bacteria > Actinomycetota > Actinomycetes > Streptosporangiales > Streptosporangiaceae > Nocardiopsis > Nocardiopsis eucommiae. The sequence continues at coordinate 3,198,416 of CP074402.1, forward strand.
TACGAGGGCCACGAGGGCCCCGCCACCACGGAGGCGCCGCTCGGTGAGCTGGAGACCGGTACGCACGTGACGCACATGGTGTGCGGGGGCCGGACTCCCCTCCTCCGTGCTGGTCTCGGTGGTGAACGGCGAGGACGAGGCGGACTTCGCAGGCCCGGTGGGGTGAGCGGTGCGCGAGGGATCGGGCCCGACGGTGCACCGGTCGGGTGGCGTTGGCGGCTCCGGGCTGGGGTGGATGGCTCCGGTCGGGGTGGCGGCGAGGAGGCGGCGGCGCGGGGACCCTGACTCCGCCGCCCGCCGCGCTCAGATCCGCAGGATCACGAAGGACTCCCCGGGAACGGCGACCGTGCTCCCGGCGACCCTCGGGCGCCCGCTCTCCCACAGCACCTCGCTCGGTTCCGCCGCGAGTTCCACCTTGGCCTCGTCCGCACCGAGGTTGCAGACCAGACGCAGCGTCCCCCGGACCAGGGTCAGCGTTCGACCGTCCTCGCTCGCGTCGACGGTGAACCGGTCCAGACGCGGGTCGGCGAGTTCGGGCTCGGCGCGGCGCAGGGCGATCAGGGCCCGGTAGGTGTCGCGCACCTGGGCGTGCGGCCCGCGGTCCGCCTCGGACCAGTCCAGCACCGCGCTGTCGCGGGTGGCCGGGTCCATGGGGTCGGGGACGTCCTCCTCCGCCCAGCCGAGGGCGGCGAACTCACGGCGGCGCCCACGGCGGACGCCGTCGACCAGGGCGGGGTCGGTGAAGGACGCGAAGAACGGCCAGGGCGTGGTGGCCGCCCACTCCTCTCCCATGAAGATCATCGGGGTGTAGGGAGAACAGAGGACGAGGGCGGCGCCGCAGGCGAGCAGGCCCGGCGAGACGTACTCGCCCATCCGGTCGCCCCGGGCGCGATTGCCGATCTGGTCGTGGGTGCTGAGGTAGCCGAGGAACCGGTCGCCGGGGATCCGCGCGGTGTCGACCCGGGCCCCGTGGTCGCGGCCCCGGAAGGTGGAGTGGGTCCCGTCGTGCCAGAAGACCCGGCGCAGCGTCTCGGCGAGCACCCCCGGACCGTCGAAGTCCGCGTAGTAGCCGTGGTTCTCGCCGGTGAGGGCGACGTGCAGGGCGTGGTGGAGGTCGTCCGACCACTGCGCCGTCATGCCGAGGCCCCCGGCCTCCCGGGCCAGGACGGTGCGCGGGTCGTTCCGGTCGGACTCCGCGATGAGGGACAGGGGGCGGCCCAGCCCGGCGGCCAGGGCGTCCACTTCGGCCGAGAGTTCGGCGAGCAGGGGGACGGCGCGGTCGTCGCGCAGGGCGTGGACCGCGTCGAGTCGCAGCCCGTCCAGGTGGTAGTGCCGGAGCCAGTCCAGGGCGCCGTCGATGATCAGCCGCCGGACCGGATCGGAGTCGGGCCCGTCCAGGTTGAGCGCGGGCCCCCAGTCGTTCTCCCCGGAGAAGTACGGGCCGAAGCGCGGCAGGTACGCGCCGGAGGGGCCCAGGTGGTTGTAGACGACGTCCAGCAGCACGGCCAGGCCACGCTGGTGGCAGGCGTCGACGAACGCCTTGAGTGCGCGGGGGCCTCCGTAGGGCTCGTGCACGGTGGACCACAGGACGCCGTCGTAACCCCAGCCGTGGGTTCCGTCGAAGGCGTTGAGCGGCAGGAGTTCGACGTGGGTGACGCCGAGGTCGGCCAGGTGGTCCAGGCGGTCGATCGCGGAGGTGAGGCTGCCTTCGGAGGTGAAGGTCCCGACGTGCAGTTCGTAGACGACGGCCCCCGCGAGCGGTCGGCCCGTCCATGCGGGACGCACGGTGTCGGACCAGGTGTGGGCCGCGTGGTCGAGGACCCGGCTGGGCGCGTGCACACCCTCGGGCTGCCACAGGGAGCGGGGGTCGGGCAGGGGCCGGGGGTCGTCGTCGAGGAGGTAGGCGTAGTCGGTTCCGTGTCCGGCGCCCTCGATCCTCGTGTGCCACCACCCGTCGGCGGTGCGCTCCATGGGGTGGTCGACGCCGTCCACGCGTACGCGGACGCGACGGCACCGGGGCGCCCAGACGGAGAAGTCCCCCGGGCGCCGCGTCCGGGGGTGGCGAGCGGTGTGGGGTCCGGGGTGGTGGACGGTGCTGGGTGCGTGGCCGGTTCGTTCACGGGGGTGGCCTACCCCGCTGGCCCGGGCGCCACGCCGAGGGTTCCTCGACCGGTGTGACCGGCCGCTACCCGGACCTGCGGTAGGTCCGGACCCGGACCGACGCGGTGGTGGTGAAGGGGTCCGGAAGCGCGGCGACGCGGGCCCGCAGCTCCTCGGGGGCGACGTGCCGGGCGCTGGGGCCCATGCCCACGACCGTCAGGACCTCCTCGTGGGCCAGTTCCATCGTGAAGCGCAGATCGCGGGTGGCGACCGGCGCGAAGTGGTCCCCCAGGCTCTCGGCCAGGCGTTCGTCCTTGCGGGGTCCACGTCGAGCAGCCCGAGGGCCGCTCGGGGTTCGCGCAGGTGGTCGGGGGCGGGCGTGACGACCAGCAGGACCCCCGAGGGGCGCAGGACGCGGTGGAACTCGGGGGCGTTACGGGGGGCGAAGACGTTGATCAGGGCGTCGGCGGTGTGGTCGGCCAGGGGCAGGCGCCGCCAGGAGTCCGCGGTGACCGCCCCGCTGCGGGGGTGGGCCCTGGCGGCCCGCCGCGCGGCGAACTTGGAGACGTCGGTGGTCAGGCCGACGGCGTCCGGGAGCGCGGTGAGGATCTGGGTGAGGTAGTGCCCGGTGCCGCCGCCGACGTCGACGATGACGTGTCGGCCTTCGAGCTCCTCGGCCAGGGCGCGACCGATGGGGTCGTAGTGCCCCCGCTCCTGGAAGCGCTGCCGGGCGGCGACCATGTCCCTGCTGTCACCGGACCCGGGCGGTGTGGCGCCGGTGAGCAGGCTCGCGTAGCCCTCCCTCGCGACGTCGAAACTGTGGCCGCCCGCGCAGGTGAGCCCCCGGCCCAGGGGGCGCGCGCAGACGGGGCAGGTGAGGGAGGCCGCCAGGGAGGCGGGCATGCGCAGTTCGGGTCCGGTCCTGTTCGTCATGATCGCGGTCAGCCTACCGCCTGACCAGGGTGTCGGAGCGGGCCCCGTCGCGCGTCCGCGGACGGGGTCCGCTCCGTTCACCGGCCGCGTGCTAGGCGCCGACGGCCCGGCCCGCGTAGTCGGGTGCGGGCTCGGTGAGGGCCGCCAGCCGCGCGGCGACCTCGTCGGGGAGGGGAACCGCCCGTCCCAGCGCCTGGTCGACGTGGAGCGCCATCAGTTCCTCTGTCGCCGCGAGGACGTCCCCGACCCACATCTCGTGGCAGACCCGCACCTTCTTGGCACCGGTCGGGCCCGGGGCCGGGCCGATCACCCGGGTGCGGACCTCCACCTCGGCGTCCGCGCCGACCTCGTGCAGGTACCGCACGTGCGCCTCCACCGTGTACAGGGAGCAGCCGGACCCGGCGCGGTAGGCGGCGTCCAGACCGACCCGGTCCATCAGCGCGTCCGTGGCGAACCCGAAGACCAGGACGTAGTAGGCCTCGCTGAGGTGGCCGTTGTAGTCGATCCACTCGGGCCGCAGCCGCTGGGTGAGGGTCGCGCTCACGCCGCTCCCCGTTCCGTTCGGCGGCCTCCGCCCGTTCGACCTCCTCCAGGGCGCGGGACACCGCGATCAGACGGCGGTCGCGCTGGGCGATCAGTTCGGCGGTGGAGCGCCCGGCCACGACCTCGTCGGTGCCCGCGACCATGCGGTTCCGCAGGTCCTCGGTGAGTTCGGGCGCCTCCAGGCGGGTCCACGGCGACTTCAGGGACGGGCCGAAGTGGTCGAGCATGTGCGCCATACCGCCCTCTCCCCGGCCAGGTGGAAGGTCAGACAGGGTCCGAAGAAGGCCCAGCGCAGCCCGGGTCCGCTGGTCATGGCCTGGTCGATCTGCTCGACGGTCGCCTCGCCCTCGGCGACCATGTGCAGGGCCTCGCGCCAGGCGGCCTCCTGGATGCGGTTGCCGATGAACCCCGGAAGCTCCTGGTCCATGCTGATCACGGACTTGCCGGCCGCGCGGTAGAAGTCCGAGGCCCAGTCGACGGCCCACTGCTCGGTGCGATCACCGCCGACGACCTCGACCAGGGGCACCAGGTAGGGCGGGTTGAAGGGGTGACCGACGACGAGCCGTTCCGGCGTCGCGGCCTCCACCTGCATCTCACTCATGCTGTAGCCCGAGGTGGACGAGGCGATGACCACGCCCTCGGGGGTGGCGGCGTCGATCTCGGCGAGGAGGTCGATCTTGAGGTCGAGGCGCTCCGGAGCGCTCTCCTGGACGAAGTCGGCGTCGGCCACGGCCTCCGCGAGGGTGTCCACGACCCTCAGGTTCGTCAGGGCGGCGCCCTCGGCCAGGCCCAGCTGTTCCAGGGCGGGCCACGCCGAGGCGACCAGCCCGCGCAGCTTGGTCTCGGCGTCGGGGGCGGGGTCCCAGGCGACCACCTGGTAGCCGCGCCCGAGGTAGTGGGCGACCCAGCCGCCGCCGATGACGCCCGCTCCGACGCAGGCGACCGTGCGGACGGTCTCGGGGGTGGTTCTCGTGTTCTCCGTCATCGTGTGACTCCAGTGTTCGGGGGTCGGGGGCGGGGACTACGCACTGCGGAGCTTGAGCATGGCGCGGGTCTCGGCGGGCGTGGCCACCCGGGCACCGAGGCTCTCGATGAGGGAGACGGCCTTCTCGGTGAGCTGGCCGTTGGTGGCCTTCACCCCGCGGCTGAGGTAGAGGTTGTCCTCCAGCCCCACCCGGGCGTGCCCGCCGAGCAGTACCGACTGCGCCACCCACGGCATCTGCTTGCGGCCGATGGAGAAGCTCGCCCACTGCGCGCCCTCCGGGAGCAGGTTCACCATCGACTGGAGGACGCCCGGGTCGGACGGCGCGCCGTAGGGGATGCCGGTGCACAGCTGGAACATCGTCGGGTCGTCGATGAGGCCCTCGGCGTGCATGGTCTTGGCGAACCACAGCTGGCCGGTGTCGAAGATCTCCAGCTCCGGGCGGACCCCCAGCTCCTGGATGCGCTTGGCGCCCGCGCGCAGCATGTCCGGGGTGGAGATGTACACCTGGCTGCCGTCGCCGAAGTTGAGGCTCCCGCAGTCCAGGGTGCAGATGTCGGGCAGCAGCTCCTCCACGTGCGGGAGGCGGTCCAGGCCGTTGACGAGGTCGGTGCCCTCCTCGAACTGGAGCGGGTCGTCCTGGCCGATCACCAGGTCGCCGCCCATCCCCGCCGTGAGGTTGATGACGATGTCGACCCCGGTCTGGCGGATGCGGTCGACGACCTCCCGGTACAGGGCGTTGTCGCGGGAGGGGGCGCCGGTCTCGGGGTCGCGGACGTGGATGTGCACCGCGCTGGCGCCCGCCTCGGCGGCCTCGACCGCGGCGGCGGCGATCTGGCGGGGTGTCACGGGGACGTGCTCACTGCGGCCGACGGTGTCCCCTGCGCCGGTGAGGGCACAGGTCAGGATGGGGTTGGGGTTCATGGTGTCGCTCACGATGGGGCTCCCTCTCGGCGTGTGCGGTGGTTGCTGGGGTCAGCGACCCAGGACGTCACGGTCGATGACCGAGCGCAGGGTGTCGCGCATGTGTCCGACGGTCCGTCCGGGCATGCCGGTCATGACCTGGATGCCCAGGCCGTCGATCAGGGCGGTGAGGCGTCGGGTCGTCTCCTCGACGTCGAGGTCCCGGAAGACGCCGCTCCGGCTTCCCTCGTGCAGGGTGCGCGCGATGGTCTCGTGCCAGCGCCGGTAGGAGTCGGCGTGCAGGTCCCGCATCCCGGGGTCCAGGGCCGCGGCCGTCCAGACCTGGAGCCACACGGACCACTCCAGCCGCAGACGGTCGGAGCCGGGCAGCTGGAGCTCGACGAGGCGGAGCAGGCGCTCGTACGGGTCCGCGAGAGTGTGCAGCTCCGCGACCTGGCGGTCGAACGCCTGTTTCACCGAGTGCCGCAGCGCCTCCACGAGGAGGTCGTTCAGGGTCGGGAAGTGGTAGTGGACGGTGGCGGTGGACGTCCCGCAGGCCTGGGCGACCTGGGCGACGCGCACCGAGTGGTACCCGCGCTCCGCGATGAGGGTCCAGGCCGCCTCGATGATCTGGAGGCGCCGGTTGTGCTCCCGGGCGGCCTTCGGGTGGTCCGCCAGTCGGGCGGGCGGCGGCCGAACCGCCGACGAGTCGCGCGGGGCCGCCGAGACCGTCTCGGCGTCGTCCTCACCGTTGATCAGCCAGTTGACCGTCACTCCGGTCTCGTCCGCGATCCCGGCGAGTTCCAGGGCGGTGAACCGCCGGGTGCCGGTCAGGGACTTGGAGAGTTTGCTGGGGTCGATGCCGAGCCGGGTCGCGAACTCCCGTTGGGAGAGTCCGGATCTGCGGATCGCCTCGCGGGCCCTGCCCCGAACGTCGTCGGCCACGTTGTCTGTCACGTGGAGAACGTACCAACGCCATGGCGATTATCGCAATCCATTCACCGGGACGCTCTCCTCTTCGCAACACGTCACCCGCCGCACAGACCATGAATAACCTGGCCATAACCGACTCGCCTCGCACGAAAAGACCCGGCAACGCCTGATCGACTGACTAGTCAGTTGATGGTGGTGCGCCCCTGGCCAGGACCGCCACCGGGTAGTGGTCGAGGACCTCGGACAGGCGCGCGGTGGTGAGACCGTCGACCCGTTCCGGCGCGAGCATGCGCCCGGTGAGGAGGTCGGTCCACTCCCCCGGCCCCGAGGGCAGCGGGAGCACGGTGTCGGCCCAGCCCCCGGCGTCGGCCAGTGTCACCGGCAACCGGGTGGCCACCACCGCCAGCGCGGGCTCGCGGGAGCCCCGCACCGCACGGGCGTAGGCCAGGGCGTGCTCGGCGGACGGCCCCTGGGCGGCCAGCGGCAGGTAGCCGGTGGGGCGCATCTCCTCGCGGGCGCGCAGGCACGTGCGGACCAGGTGGAGCTTGGCGGCGCCGGTCTCGTCCACGGGCGGGCGCCACCCCCGTTCGAGGCGGTCCAGGAGCTCGGCACGCGCCCCGTGGTCCACGGGCCTGCGGTTGTCCGGGTCGACCAGGGAGAGGTCCCACAGTTCGGTGCCCTGGTAGAGGTCGGGCACGCCCGGGCCCAGCAGCTGGACGGCCTTCTGCCCGAGCGCGTTGCTCCAACCCGGCTCTCGCAGCGACGCGGCCATGGCCCCGACCTCGGCGTACAGGTCCGCGTCGGCGCGCAGCCGCCCGGGCCAGGCGCGGACGCGGTCCTCGAAGTCGGTGTCCCGAGCGGTCCAGGAGGTACCGAGTCGGGCCTCGCGGGCGGCCTTGAGCAGGTACTCGACCAGGCGCTCGTCACTGAGGGGCCACGCACCGAGCAGGGTCTGCCAGCCGAGGAGGTCCAGCGAGGGTTCGGGCAGCGGGGCACGAGCGCTCCACCGGCGGACGGCGTCGGCGAACTCGGTGGGGATCTCCGACAGAACCGCCAGACGGGCGCGGACGTCCTCGGAACGCTTGGTGTCGTGGGTGGAGAGCGTGGTCATGGTGCGGGGTTCGGCGGCCTCGCGGCGCAGGTTGTCCTCGTGGAAGGCGGCCGTGCCCACTCCGAACAGGGCCGGGTCGCCGCCGACCTCGTTGAGCGCGACGAAGCGGGTCCCCCGGTAGAAGGCGGTGTTCTCGGTGCCCATCGCCACGACCATGCCGCTGGTCTGCTGGACCCGGCGGGCGGTCTCCCCGTGGGGGTTCTCACGGACGGTGCGGTCGAGGGTCTTCAGGGCGGGTTGGAGGTCGGGTCGGCGCTCGGCGGCGGCGCGCACGGCCCGGGCCCAGGCCGGTTCGCCCTCGGGCAGGTAGGAGCGGTAGACGTCGAAGGAGGCGAGGAGCTCGGTGACGGCCTCCTCCGCGCTTCCGGAACCGGACAGGGTCGCGGCGATCCTGCGCACCTCCGCGCGCAGGAGCTCGTTGGCGGCGTGGGAGCGGGCCTGGTGGTCGACGGCCTCGGTGTCGGTGGGCACGCCGTGATCGCGGGCCAGAGCGGTCAGGACGGGTTCGGCGTCGGGGTCGACGAACACCCCGCAGACCGTGCGCAGGGCGTCGTACCCGGTGGTCCCGGCGACCGGCCAGGAGGCGGGCAGGGACTCCCCGGGGGCGAGGATCTTCTCCACCACGATCCACCCGGGGAAGCGTTCCGCGAGGCGGCGGAGGTAGCCCCCGGGGTCGCTGAGCCCGTCGACGTGGTCCACGCGCAGCCCGTCGACGCCCCAGCGCAGGATCTCGGCGTGGGTGGCGTCGAAGACCCCGGGGTCCTCCACCCGGACTGCGGCGAGGTGGTCGACGTCGAAGAAGCGGCGGTAGTTGAGCTCGCTGTCTCCGCGACGCCAGGAGACCAGCCGGTAGTGCTGGCGTGCGTGCACGTCGGCCGGGTCGTCTCCGGGGCTGTGGGTGCCGGGGGCCAGCGGGAAGCGCAGGTCGAAGTAGACCAGGTGGCCGTCGGTGAGGGTGAGCTCGGCGAGGGCCGCGCGGCCGTCGTCACCGTCGTCGGCCAGGACCGGCACCAGGATCGGCCCGGAGTCGTGGTCGAGGTCGAAGCAGCGGGCGAACACGGAGTCGCGGCCGTGTTCGAGGACGTCCCACCACCACGGGTTGGCGTCGGGTCGGGCCACCGACATGTGGTTGGGGACGATGTCGACGACCACCCCCATGCCGAGCGCGTGCGCCCGCGCGACGAGGTCCGCGCGGGCGCCCTCGCCGCCCAGCGCCTCGGAGACGCGTGTGGCGTCCACCACGTCGTACCCGTGGTCCGAACCGGGGTGGCCGCCAGGAGGGGTGACAGGTACACGGCGCCCACCCCGAGCCGGTGCAGCTGATCCAGGAGTGCGGTCGCCTCGGGAAGACCGAAACCGGGCCTCAGCTGGATTCGGTAGGTCGAGGTGGGGGTCTGCTGCCCGTTCGGGTCGGTGCTGTGCGCGCTCATCACCCAGGACCCGTGCCCGGTCGTTCGGCGTGTCATACATGCCCGCCCGGACTGGTGACGAAGGGTCGGAGGGAGCGACTTTCACCGGGGCAGAACTCCTCGTTCACCTTCCGTCCACCCGGAGTCCCCCGTGCCGCCACGGACACGTCCGGTTCCGCACACACCCGCGTTGGGGAAGTTGGTCCGGCAATGGTTAAATTCATCGGCGGTCTTCCATCACCAGCGACAACGTGCCGGGTACCGGCGACCAGCGGTCAGGACGACGAGGACCACCGACTCCGACGAAGGGGATAGAGGAAGCGTGCTCCCGCCCAACAAGCGCACCCGCACCCAGCGCCGTTCGAACGCCTACCGGGGCGCGGCCTCGGCCGCGCTGGCCGGACTTCTGCTCGCGTCCACCGCCTGCGGTAGCGACGACGCCGTCCAGGGGGCCGGCCCGGCCGTCCCCGACGACCTGGAGTGCTTCTCGGGGAGCCTGCACGGCTCCGGGTCCAGCGCCCAGGAGAACGCGATGACGACGTGGATCGCGGGCTTCCAGTCGGCCTGCGAGGACGCGCGCATCTACTACGACTCGATCGGTTCGGGCGGCGGCCGCAACCAGTTCATCGACGGCGCGGTGACCTTCGCCGGGACCGACGCGGCGATGGACCCCGAGGAGAACGCCGACGCCGTGTCGCGCTGCGACGGGTCGGACACGATCAACCTGCCCGCGTACGTGGTGGCGATCGCGGTGGTGTTCAACCTCGACGGGATCGAGGAGCTCAACCTGAGCCCGGACACCGTGGCGAAGATCTTCAACCAGGACATCACACGCTGGAACGACCCGCAGATCGCGGAGGACAACCCCGACGCCGACCTGCCGGACCTGGCGATCACCCAGGTCAACCGGGCGGACGACTCCGGCACGACGGAGAACTTCACCCGTTACCTGGCCGAGGCCGCCCCGGACTCGTGGCCGCACGAGGCCGACGGGCAGTGGCCGATCACCCCGCGCGAGTCCGCGCAGGGCAACAGCGGTATCGCCGACACCGTCTCGCGGGCCGACGGCGCCATCGGGTACGTGGAGATGTCCCACCTGCACGGGCTGCCCGCCGCGAGCATCGGCGTGGGAGACGAGTTCGTGGAGATCTCGCCGGAGGCGGCCGCCCAGGTCGTGGCCGACTCGCCCCGCCGGGAGGACAACACCAGCGAGCACGACCTCGCTCTGGCCCTGGACTACGGCACCACCGAACCCGGCAGCTACCCACTGGTCCTGGTGAGCTACGAGACGGTGTGCCAGGACTACGCCGACCAGGCCGAGGCCGAGCGGGTCAAGGCGTTCCTGCGATACGTGGTGAGTCCGGAGGGCCAGGCGGCGGCCTCCGAGGAGACCGACTCGACCCCGGTCAACGACTCTCTGCGTGAGGACCTGCTGGCCTCCATCGAGGCGATCGGGTCCTAGACGGCACCGTGGTTCGGGGCGCGTCACCCCGGTGGCGCGCCCGATCCACACCTTTGATCCGGTACCTTACGTACTGACCACGTAGCGCTGGGTCATGCGTCACGGACGGGCGCTGCGCGGTACGCCGGAGCCCGTCCGGCCGGGTCGGTGTCTTCCCCACCTACCCGGTCGCGGCCGGGTCCCCACCGGGGTCGTCCTCGTCTGGCATCTCGCGCCCGCAGGCCCGGCAGGCCCGGTACCAGAGCGAGCGGAGCCGCGCTCGTGGCCTCCGGCGTCGACGTCGGCGCCACCACCGTCGGCGAGGCTCCTCCTCGCCCTCGCTCTCCTCCCGCTCTTCCCCTCCTTCCGTCTCCGTGTCGCCCCCATGAGCGTGGACGGGTGCGACGGGGACGGGCCCCGGGCACTCGACCGCGGCCCGGGGCGGAGGCGGGACGGAGCGGTGCAGCGTGAGGTCGGTGAGGGTGCCCTCCCCACCGTGGATGCGGTAGCGGCCGTGGAGCACGGCGACCACGTCGGCCAGGTCCTCCTCGTCGTCGCACACGCGCATGGCCCGGGCCAGGGCCCGGGTACGCCAGAGCCGGACCCCGGCGTCGCGGGTGGGCGAGGCCGCCAGGAAGAGCTCGGTGAGCCCGGCGCGGGCGCGTTCGGCACTGGCCAGGAGCCGGGACAGCGCCAGTTCACCCAGCCCCCACGCCACCGGCACCTGGAGGAGGAAGGGCGAGGGAAAACCGGTCCTGGGCGCGGTGGCGGCGAAGGAGATCCGCGGTTCCCGCAGGTAGTTGGCCTGAATCAGACGCAGGTCCAGCTGTGGCCCGTCGAAACCGCCGGGGGCGGATCCGGCGCCCTCCCAATCGGCGACCAGGGTCACGGCGAGGTCGGTCTCGGTGCCGTTGAGCAGCCGGTCCACGCAGCCCCGGACCAGGTCGTAGGGGGCTCCCGTCACGTCCACCACGGCGTGGACCAGCGGGGTGCGGCGGCGCGCCTCGGGGACGCGTTCCCGGTAGGCGTGCGGGTGCGGCATGAGTTCGGCCAGGACCTCGGTACGGAAGCGTTCCGAGGGCAGGCGGGTGCGTGCCGTGGAGGCCGGGCCGACGTGCCAGGCGGTCGCGGTGTGCTCGGGGACCATGACCGCTCCGGCCTGCCAGAGCCGGTAGCCGAACTCGGTGTCCTGGCCGAGGTCCAGGTCGGGGTCGACGCCGCCGGCCGCCTCGTAGAGGCTGCGGCGCACCGCCGCCGCGGCGCCCAGGTAGGCGTGGAAGCCGAGGTGGTCGGCGTCGCGCAGGTCGTCGCTCTGGTCCAGCAGGTGCTCGATCCAGTCGTGGCGGCCCCCGGTGTCCAGGTCGCGGTGGAGATCTCCGGAACGGGCGGCGGCCAGGAGGGCCCCGGGGTCGAGGGGGTCGGCGTCGGCGAAGCGGACGCGGCCGAGGGTGACGCACTCGGCGTGGGCGTGGTGCCAGCGCGCCTGGGCCTCGACGAACTCGGGGCAGGCGACCATGTCGGCGTCCATCCACATGAGGATGTCGCCGGTGCTGGCGTGCGCTCCGTAGGCGCGGGCGTATCCGGCGCCCCAGCCGCCGTCGGGGGAGGCCACCACGCGGCAGCGGCGCGGGCGTTGGTCGGGGAGCGTGAGCGGTGGGGCGGAGTGGTCGTCGACCACCACGACCTCGAAGAGGTGCTCGGGGTAGGTCTGGGCGGACAGAGAGGCCAGCGCCAGGTCGAGGTGGTCCTGGCCGCCCCTCGCGGGGATGATGACGCTGACGGTGAGTTCCGGTGTCCAGCAGCCGGTGGCGGGTGGTGTCAGCGCGCTCCAGTCGTTGCGGAAGACGCGGGTCGCGACCCGTTCCACCCGGCCACGGTGCGACACCCCGTCAACATGGGACCCTACGTGCTTATTCAGTGACACAGAGTCACTATAGCGATGTTTCCCCACACAGAGTGAGTGGCACCCCTGCTCGCTGTGTCACCGTGGCCGGTCCGGCTGGCCACGGGGGCGTGGTCCGACCGCCCGGCGGCTCGGAACGGCCGGGTCAGCGGCGCGGGTCGGACCCCTCGGACCTCAGCATGCGCAGGCCCAGCAGGACGACTCCGACGACCAGCGCGATCATGACGCCCCACACCAACAGGCCGACGATCACCGACAACAACCAGAAGAGGGCGACGACGACCGCGACACCCGCGGCGACCCTGAGAACGAGACGAGCCATGCGCCGAAGGATACGCGGGCGCCCCGAACGACGGAACCCCGGCCCGCCCTCCGGAGAGGGCCGACCGGGGAACACCGCGCGTACCGGTCCTAGCCGGGCCGGACGGCGCTGGTGAACACACCGTCCCAGTAGGCGGCCAGCGAGACCTCCTCCAGCGGCTTCGACGGGTTCGAGCCGTGGATCATCATGCCGTTGCCGGCGTAGATGCCCACGTGGCTCGGGGCCGAGACGTCGTAGAAGAACATCAGGTCGCCGGGCTGGAGCTGGTCGCGCGAGACCGGGGTACCGGCGTTGACCTGGTCGTAGGTGGTGCGCGGCAGACTCACGCCCGCCTGTGCCCACGCGGCCTGGGTCAGGCCGGAGCAGTCGTAGCCGTCGGGCCCGGTACCGCCCCAGACGTAGGGCTTGCCGATCTGCGCGCGGGCGAAGTCCAGGACCGCCTGGACGTCACCGGAGACGGCGGCGGTACCGCCGGAGGCACCGGCGGCGCCCCCGTCCGCGGCGGCCTCGCCCACGGTCGGGTCGACACCGCCCAGGCTCTCCAGGACCTCGGCCTGCTCGTCGAGCGCGGCCTCGCCCCGGGCCACGGCCTCCTCGGCGGCCTCCAGGGACTGGGCGGCGGCCTCCTCGGTCGCCTCCGCCGCGTTGTACAGCTCCTCGGCGTTCTCGACCTCGGTCACGTAGTCGGCCAGGGTCGTCTGCTGCCCCTCGGACAGGTAGTCGAGGTCGGCGATGTTCTGGAGGGCGTTGTCGGCGTCACCACCGAACAGCACGCCCATCGAGCTGTGGGTGGCGCCGGTGTAGGCACCCTGCACGATGACGGAGACCTGGCCGGACTTGGCGTCCAGCTCCTCCTGCGCGTCCTCCAGGCGCTGCTGGAGGTCCTCCAGCTCGGCCTCGGTCGCGGCGTGGTCCTCCTTGGCCTCGTTGAAGTCCGCGTTCAGCCCGGAGAGCTCCTCCTGGAGCTCTTCGTAGCGCTCGCGGGCCTCCGACTCGGTCTGGTCGGCCAGCGCCACGCCGGAGGACAGGACCACGGCGCCGAGAGCGACGAAGCCGACCGTCGTCAGGCGACGGGTGGGTTCGGGGTTGCGAGTCAAAGCACCGACTGCCTTTCTCCCACATCCGTTTACCGGCACGGGGCATCCCGAAGGAGCGCCGAGGGACGGCGCGGGGATGCGTGGCGGAGGGATACCGGCGGCGACGGGAAGGGTCGCGGGAACTCGCCGGGCGTCGTGACGGCCCCCGCTCCTGGGACAAGGACAGCTGCTGAGCGGGGTGCAACGGCAGGTCGTACGCTGTCACCCTGGTGGTGACGAACTGGGGCGTTCCGACCTGGGGGAACACTAATTCATCCCCTGGACCGGACGCGACCCGTTCGTTACCTCCCCATGGTTGACCCGCCCCTCCCGGAACGGGCACGCCGCCGCCCGGAACCCCGCCGGGGACGAGGGTGGCGCTCCGTTCTTCCCGAGGCGGCCGGGTCACAAACGGACCAAGCCGCGACGTGACCATGACGCGTATCACACTCGAACGGGGAAGGGGGTCGGCCTCCTCGGGGAGCCCGACCCCGACGGATCACAGGTGGCGGTCCCACCAGTCGAGGATCGCCTCGAACCTGGCCACCCGGTGGCTGGGCAGGCCCGAACGCGACAGCTCGTGCCCCTCTCCCGGGAACAGGAGCATCTCGGTCTCCTGGCCCCGCTTCCTGAGCGCCACGAACAGGCGCTGGGCCTGCTCCACGGGGCAGCGCCAGTCCTGCTCGGAGTGGATGATGAGGAACGGCAGGTCGATCCGGTCCGCGTGGCTGAGCGGGCTCTCCTTCGCCCAGGTCTCCTCCGGGCCGTACAGTGGCTCCGGGAAGTACGAGCCGATGTCGGACGACCCCTGGAAACTGTCGATCGCGTTGACCGCGCGCTCGCTGATGGCGGCGCGGAAGCGCTCGCCGTGGTGGGCCGCGATCCACGTGGTCATGAAGCCGCCGTGCGAGCCGCCCATGACCCCCACCCGGGTGGCGTCCAACCGGTCGTCCTTCAACGCCTCGTCCAGGAAGGACAGGACGTCGACGGAGGTGGTGGCGCCCACCGAGCCGATGACCGCCCGACCGTGCTCCTGGCCGTAGCCCGACGAGCCGCGCGGGTTGCAGTAGAGCACCGCGTACCCGGCTGACGCGTACACCTGGGTCTCGTCGAAGAGCTGCCAGCCGTACTGGGCGTACGGTCCGCCGTGGATCATGAGCACGACCGGGTGCGGGCCCTCACCCTCGGGCACCGCCAGCCAACCGTGGACCTCGTTGCCCTCCTCGGTGCGGGCGGTCAGCTCGGTGACCTGGAACGGGTCCAGCTCCTGGTCGGTGAAGGAGGTCAGCGCCTTGGTGCCGTCCTCGGTGACCGCGTACAGCTCGCCGCTGTCGCGCTCACCGGCGGCGGTCACCACGGTGACACCACCCGCGTGGTCGAAGGCGCCCACCTGGACACGCCCGCCGAACACCGTGGTGCGCACGCCACCGGGGGTGACCCGGTACAGCTCGACCGCGCCCCGGTTCTCACCGGCGACCAGGACGCCCTCGCCGGTCACCCGGGGGCGCGCGCTCATCCGGGGGTCCTCGGTCCCGGTCAGCCTCCGAGGCGCCTCGGAACCGTCGAGGGGCACCGACCACAGGCCCGTCCCCCGGCCGACGAAGTCGTCGAGGTCCGGGCCGAGCTCGTCGCCGACGAAGTACACGGTGGAGCCGTCCTCGGAGAGGCTCACCGAACCGGCCTTCAGGTCGCCCCGGGTGATCCGGCGCGGCTCCGCCCCCGCCTCGGGGCGGCAGACCCACAGGTCACCGACGAGGTCCGTGTCGCGCGTCGCGTGCAGGGCGGCGTCGAACACCAGCCCCGTGCCGTCCGGGGTCCACGTCGGTCGACCGTGGTCGGCGTCACCCTCGGTGACCCGGACCGGCTCACCCACCTCACCCGAGGGGTCGACGGGGGCGCTCACGAACACGTGCTGGCGCCGGTCGTTGGTGAAGCCGAAGTCGTCGAGCCGGTACTTCAACGCGGTGATCCGGCGCGGGGGCTCCTGGTCCGGAGCGCCGTCCACGTAGCGGCCCTCCTCGGGGACCCGCGCGTTGTAGGCCAGGCGCGTGGAGTCCGGGCTCCACGCGAACGCCCCGGCGCCCAGCGGGTGGTCGGTGATCTTCCACGGCTCACCGCCGTCGGAGGGCAGGACGTGGATCTGGGGGCGCTTGGCCTCGTCGGGGCGGAGGAAGGCGATCCAGCGACCGTCGGGTGAGAAGCCGGGGGCACTGTCGCGGGTGCCCCGGGTGATCCGGCGGGCGGGCTCGGAGCCGTCGGTGGGAACGCTCCAGAGGGAACCCAGGTAGGCGTCCTCCTCCAGGTCGGGGCGGGACACGGCGAGGACGGCTCGGGTGCCGTCCGGGGAGAGTGAGGGTGCGCTGAGGCCGTGCAGGCGAGCGATGTCAACGGGTTTCATACACGAGTGGCGGCCGCGCGGGCGCGGTCCGCCGTCTCCTTCCCTTGGGGTACGGGGATGCCGGTGACCGAAGGTGCCCCCGGTCAGGGGGTCATCCCACACGGACCCTATCGACGCACGATTCGTCACATCCATACCTTTCGCGTCCTGAGTGCGTCCGCACCGGCCTCCGCCGCGCCACGCCCGCTGGGCGGACGGCTCCCGGAGGGCCTCGGCCGCGGCGCCAGCACGCCGGGACCCCGCCCGGTTTCGACGGCTCGGAGCCCCTTGAGGAGCGCGGGCAGGGATCCGGCCCCGCCGGGACCCGCCCCGCGTCCGGCGCGGGGCGGGGCGGGGCGGGTGCGGAGCGGGTGAGGGCGGTGGCGACGCGTGCTCAGCCGGTCCGGTCGGTCTCCAGGCGGGTGCAGACCCAGCGGTCCCCTTCACGGCGGAGGCGGAAGGCGAACACCCGGGTGCGGCTGTCGCAGGCGATCACGGCGCTGGCCTCCATCCCTCCGGCACCGAGCGGCTGGTGGAACACGCGTGTCAACCGGGGCGCCATCGCGCAGTCGACCGTGCCACGGAGACGACGCAGCTCCTCGCGGACCGGAACGGTCACGTGGTCGCGCAGCACTTCCGGGGCACGCCTGCCCACCAGGACCTCCGCCATCTGCTGGGCCAGCCGGTGCACGTCACCGGGGGTCCGATGGCCCGCCAGCGGCGACGCGGCGCACCGGCCCGTCGTCATGCCCCCGCGCGGGGTGCGGGCGGGGGTCCGCACCGGCCGCCAGGGGTTGGCGGTGGCGCGGGAGCAGAGCCGTTGACGGCAGGGGTGGCCGTGGGAGGCGTGCGACATGAACGGATTCCTTCCGGAGGAGGAACGACACCCTGACGCCCTTCCAGGAGCGCGCGGGGACGGGTCCGTGCCACCTGGCATTCCAGGTTCCTCACGACCGTCGACACGGCCGCCCCTCCGCGAGCGTCCGCCACCTGGGAACCGTCATACTTCAAGACGTGACTCACGCGTACCTTTCCTCCCCGTTCCCGTCGCCCTCGCCCACCGGGGCGGGTGGCTCACCGACGACCAGGGTGTGCGCCGCACCGAGCTGGAGAACACGGCGGTGGCGTTCCAGCACGCCGTCGACCTGGGCTACACGTACCTGGAGACGGACGTGCACGCCACCAGTGACGGCGTGCTCATGGCCTTCCACGACGCCACCCTGGACCGCACCACCGACCGGAACGGCGCCATCTCCGCGCTGCCCCACCGGGAGGTCGCACGCGCGCGGGTGGCGGGCAAGGAACCGGTCCCCCTCCTCGAGGACCTGCTCGGTGCCTGGCCCGAGGCACGCTTCAACATCGACCTGAAGTCGGACGGCGCCGTCCTGCCCATGCTCGAGGTGCTGCGCCGCACCCAGGCCTGGGACCGCGTGTGCGTGGGCTCCTTCGACCAGGCCCGTCTGGAGCGCGCCCGACGCCTCTACGGCCCCCGGGTGGCCACCTCCTGCGGGCCGGTCGACGTGGCCCGGCTCCGGCTGGCCTCGCTCTCTCCGCTGCTGCGCCCCACCGCCAGCCGCGTCCCCGTCTGCGCGCAGATCCCCATGAGCCACGGTGGCTTCCCCATCCTCAGCCGGGACGTGATCCGCGCCGCGCACCGGCTCGGCATGCAGGTGCACGTGTGGACGGTCAACGAGCCCGAGGTGATGGAGCGCCTGTTGGACGCGGGCGTGGACGGAATCATCACCGACAACACCGTCGCCCTGCGCGAGGTGCTCGTCCGACGGGGACGCTGGAACCAGCCCGGCCCCAGAACCACGAAGAACGGATAGCCCCCTCCATGTCCACCACACCCTCGCCACCGGCGGCGGACAACTCCCCCGCGTCCGACCCTGCCCAGCGCAGACGCGAACAGCGCGGCTGGTACACCTACGACTGGGCCAACCAGGTGTTCATCACCTCGGTGGTCACCGTGCTCATCGGCCCCTACCTGTCGGGGCTGGCCTGCTCGGAGGCGGGGGCTGCCGGTGACTGCTCACAGCCGGGCCTGGTGCTCTACCCGCTCGGGGTCGAGTGGATCAGCATGCACCCGAACTCCCTGCACCCGATGGTGACCACGGTCGCCGGTCTCCTCCTTCTCGTGATGCTGCCGGTCGTGGGCGCCCTGGCCGACCACACCCAGCACAAGAAGCGCTGGCTGTTCTGGCTCGCCGCCGCGGGCTCCCTGTGTGTCAGCTCGCTGTACTTCACCAGCGACTACCAGCTGGCGGCGCTGTTGTTCATCACGGGCAACACCTTCTACGGCATGTCCCTGGTGGTGTTCAACGCCTTCCTGCCGGAGATCGCCACCTCCGACGAACGCAACCGCGTGTCCGTGACCGGGTGGGCGATGGCCTACCTGGGCGGCGGTCTCCTGCTCGCCGCCCACATGGGCCTGCTCGCCTCCGCCGACTCCCTCGGGGTCTCGGAGGGACACGCGGTCCGCATCGCCTTCGCGTCGGTGGGCCTGTGGTGGTTCGTCTTCTCCGTGATCGGCATCCGAATGCTGCGCAACCGCTACGGCAGGTTGGCGGCAGAGCCGGGCCCCCGAGACTGGGCGCCTCCCTGAAGCAGTACTGGCGCACCCTGCGGGAGATGCGCCACTTCCCGAACACACTGAAGTTCCTCATCGCGTTCGTCCTGTTCAACAACGGCATCCAGGCCGTCATCTACTTCGCGGGCAGCTTCGCCAGCCAGGACCTCAACCTGTCCCTGGCCATCCTGAGCGCGACCATCCTGCTCATCCAGTTCGTCGCCTTCGCGGGCGCCCTGCTGATGGGGTGGATCGGCCGCCGGTTCGGTACCAAGAACACCGTCCTGGCCAGCCTGGTCGTCTGGTGCGCCCTGGTCACCTGCGGCTACTACCTGCCGCCCGACGACCCGGCGCTGTTCCTGCTGCTGGGCGCGGGCATCGGCATGGTGCTGGGCGGGACCCAGTCGCTCGCGCGAGCGCTGTACTCGCTGCTCATCCCCGCGGGCGCGAGGCCGAGTACTTCAGCCTGTTCCAGCTGGCCGACCGGGGGTCGGTGCTCCTGGGCGCGGCCTCGATCACCCTGGTGGTCAACCTGACCGGCGGGTTCCGCACCGCCATCTTCTCGCTGGTGGTCTTCTTCGTCATCGGCGGCGTCCTGCTGTGGCGCACCGACCTGAGGAAGGGCATCGAGTCGGTCGGCAACACCGTGCCGAACAACCTCTGACCGCGTCCCGGAACGTCGTCGGCCCCGGTGATACTGGGTGCCGACGACGTTCGTGTTCGGTGCGGGGGTGTGGTGCGGGTTCTGCACGCGGTGTGGTCCAGGGACACGCTGGTGCTCTGGGGTGAGGGCGGGGACGGGGCCCGAGAGGCCTCGGGTGCCCCTGACGCTGGGGCGCACCCCGGGGCCGCCGGGCTGGCGCAGCTGCGCGCGGTGGCCGCCAAGGCGGGGATCGATCCCGACTCCCCGGCGCGACCGCGCCGCTCCTGTGGCTGCCGGGGAGCTCCGGGGCGCCCGCCCCGTCCGACACCGACGACACCGCGCCCGCCGAGTTCCGCGCCTGGACGGTGCCCGGGCTGGAGCTGACCCCTGCCGAGGCCGACACCCTGCTGTCGGCGCTCGACTCCCTGCCCGTGGCGGCCGGGCCCGCCCTGACGCACCTGGGCGCGGTGCACGTCCTCGCCGAGAACCTGGTCCGGGCCGGAGGCGTCCTGCCCGACCTCGTCGGTGACCCGCCCCTGGCCCGGTGGCGTCCCGCCCCCTGGACACCGCCGAGGAGCACCTGGCGGCCCTCACCCGCGCGCTCCCTCCGGCGGCGGTCGCCCACCTGCCCCCGGCGGAGCGGGCCGAGGCGGCCCGGCTGTGCGTGCTGGCCCCGCTCGAACTGCTCACCGACGCCGTCGCCCGGCGCCTGGCCACCGCCGCGCCCGGGGCGACCGGTGAGGACACACTCCCGGGCCCCGAGGTCCCGCCGGCCGCCCGGCTGGCGGCGGCCCTCACGGGGCGGCACACCCGGGTGGACACCGACACCGCACGCGCGCTGCGCGGGCCGCTGCGGGAGTGGCGCTCCCGGGTCCGGGGCGGGGGCCGGGCCCAACTCCTCTTCGTCCTGCGCGAACCCGAGCCCGAGGGCGCGCACGGCGGCCCGCGCCCCTGGACCCTGGAGTTCTGGGTGCGCTCCACCTCCGACCCCGGACTGCGCCTGCCCCTGGAACGGGTCTGGCTGGGTGAGGGCGCCGCCTGGCTTCCCGAGGACGTGGGGTCGACCGCCCTGGCCGACCTGCGCCGGGCCGCCCGCCACCTGCCCGCCCTCCGGCGCGCCCTGGCGGACCTGGCCCCGGCCCGTCTCACCATGGACACCGCGCGGGCGCAGAACTTCGTGGGCGAGGCCGCCGCCCGGCTCACCTCGGCGGGGTTCGGCGTGGTCCTGCCCGAGTGGAGCGGCCGCGGCGCCCTCGCGCTGCGCATGACGGTCAGCGAGGAACCGAAACGGCGCGGTCGCGGCGGGGTGGGCCCCACCGCACTGGTCGACGTGTCCTTCGAGGCGTTGTTGCGCGGCCCCGGCGGGCAGGAGCCGCTGGACGAGACGGAACTGGCCGAGCTCGCGGAACTGGCGCGGCTCAAGCGCTCACTGGTCCAGGTGCGCGGCCGGTGGATGGAGATGGATCCCGGACGCGTCGAGGCCGCCCTGGACCTGATGCGCCGGAGCGGCCGGGGGCCGGTCCGGCGCGAGGAGGCGCTGCGGACGGCGATCGGCGCGGAGCCGACCCCGCTGCCGGTGGCGGACGTGGTGGCCGGAGGTCCGCTGGGTGCCCTGCTGGACGGCGGGGCCGAGGCCGCGCTCCGCCCCATGGGCTCCCCACCGGGGTTCGAGGGGACGCTCCGCCCCTACCAGGACCGGGGTTCGGCCTGGCTGCGGTTCCTGGGCGAGCTCGGGCTGGGCGCCGTGCTCGCCGACGACATGGGGCTGGGCAAGACCGTGCAGCTGCTGGCCCTGCTCACCGACGAGCGCGCCGGGGAGGCGGTGCCCGGCCCGACCCTGCTGGTCTGCCCGGTGTCGCTGGTCGGCAACTGGCGCAAGGAGGCGGAGCGGTTCGCCCCGGGGCTGCGGGTGCACGTCCAGCACGGGCCCGACCGGCCGACCGGCAACGCCCTGGCGCGCCTCGTGGGCGGCTGCGACCTGGTGGTGACCACCTACGGGGTGGTGGCGCGCGACGCCGAGGAGCTGTCGGGCATGCCCTGGCACCGGGTGGTCTGCGACGAGGCCCAGGCGCTGAAGAACCACGCCACCCGGCAGGCGCGGGCGGTGCGCTCGCTGCCCGCCGCGACGCGGATCGCGCTCACCGGAACCCCGGTGGAGAACAACCTGGGAGAGCTGTGGTCGGTGATGGACTTCGCCAACCCCGGGCTGCTGGGGACGGCGGCCGACTTCCAGCGCGCGGTGGCCGACCGGGCCGAGGCGGAGGAGGGCACCGGCGAGGGAACGGACCTGGTGCGGCGGCTCACCGGGCCGTTCGTGCTGCGACGTCTGAAGACCGATCGTACGATCATCGCGGACCTGCCGGAGAAGCAGGAGATGCGCACCTGGTGCACGCTCACCCCCGAGCAGGCCTCGCTGTACAAGGCGGTGGTGGACGACCTGTCCGAGCGGATGGCGGAGGCCGACGAGAAGGAGCGCAAGGGGCTGGTGCTGTCGTCCATGTCCCGGCTCAAGCAGATCTGCAACCACCCGGCGCAGTTCCTCGGGGACGGCTCGGCGCTGGCGGGCCGCTCGGGCAAGCTCGACCGTCTGGAGTCGATCCTGGGCGAGGCGGTGGCCGAGGGGGACAAGGCGCTGTGCTTCACGCAGTACGCCCGCTGGGGTGAGCGCCTGGCTCCCTATCTGAGGTCCCGGCTGGGGGTACCCGTGCTGTGGCTGCACGGCGGGACCTCCCGCGCCGAGCGCGAGCGGATGACGGAGCACTTCCAGACGGTGGCGGGGCCGGTGGTGTTCCTGCTGTCGCTCAAGGCCGCCGGGACCGGGCTGAACCTGACCGCCGCCAACCACGTCGTGCACGTGGACCGGTGGTGGAACCCGGCGGTGGAGAACCAGGCCACCGACCGGGCCTTCCGGATCGGTCAGCGCCGGAACGTGCAGGTACGCAAGCTGGTGTGCGTGGGCACCGTGGAGGAACGGGTGGACGAGATGATCACGCGCAAGAGCGTGCTGGCCGACGGCGCCGTGGCCACCGGCGAGGGTTGGCTGGGCGGACTGTCGGTGGAGGACCTGCGCGAGGTGGTGCGGCTGGCGCCGGAGGCGGTCTCGGGATGAGCTGGTCGGAGCTGGTGCGCGAAGCGCTGGGCGGGGCCGGTGGCGGTGGCTCGGCGGTGGAGCGGTTCTCGGTGCGGCCCGGTGAGGTCTCGGCCCGGGTCCTGGGGCACGAGGTGAGCCTGATCCGGACCGTCTGGGAGGGACCGGAGTGGGATCGGGTGGGCGCGGCGCTGGCCTCGCAGCCGCTGTTCCGCGCCCGTGTTCTCGCCGGGGAACTGCCCGAGGCGGCGGCCCGCGTGTTCGCGCTGCTCGGTCTGGACCTGGTGCCGGACGGGTGGGCCGGTTTGGTCGCGACGTGCTCCTGCGACCACTGGGACGGACGTTGCGCGCACCTGGGAGCGGTCGCGGCGGCGCTGGGGGCCGAGGCCGACCGCGACCCCTTCGTCCTGACCCGGTGGGCGGGCCTGGAACGGCGCGCGTTGGTGGAACTGGTCCGGGGCCTGCCGGGCGGCGCGAAGGGCTCCTCCTCCGTGGGTACCGAGTTCGGGAACGGCGGGGACGGAGACCATTCCCGGGAACACGGTGAAACCGGAATCGATGTTGTCGCCGCACAGGCACGAACAACCAATCCCCTTTCCCCGGCGGGCTTCTGGTCCTCTCCCGTCACACCCCCGCCACCTCCCCTGCCGGAGGGGGTCGGAGACCGTGTCAGGGCCGTGGCCCCAGGGCATGTCGCGGATCACCTGCCCGGTTTCGACCGTTCCGCGAAGCGCTATTCGGGAACCGGGGATGGCACTTGACGTTCCCGATCGATTTTCTTGTGGAAAACGCCGGTAAGGACACCGAAACACGGTTACGATTCGCCTGGAGATGACCCCGCACGACTAGTCCTGATTGGTACCTCTCTCTATGGCCGATCGCTTCCCCCACACATCGACATGGACACTCCGAGCATCGCGCGGATGTACGACTACCTCCTGGGAGGGAAAGACAACTTCGCGCCGGACCGCAAGGCCTGTGAGGCGCTGGCCGAGCACATGCCCGAGCTCGTCGCCTGTGCCAACGACAACCGGGCCTTCCTCGGTCGTGCCGTGGACCACGTCGTCTCCCAGGGGTGGACCAGTTCCTGGACCTGGGCGCGGGCCTTCCCACCACGGACAACACCCACCAGGTCGCGCAACGGACCGAGCCGAGGGCCCGGGTCCTCTACGTCGACAACGATCCCATCGTGCTCGCGCACGGGCGGGCGCTCCTGGGCGACAGCCAGTCGACCGCCTTCCTGCACGCCGACGTCCGCGACACGGACGAGATCCTGAACTCCCCCGAGGCCGAGAAGCTGATCGACCTCGACCAGCCGATCTGCGTCATGCTGGTCTCCCTGCTGCACTGCCTGCCCGACGACAGCGACCCGTTCGGCATGGTGCGCTCCCTCATGGAGCGGGTCGTGCCCGGTTCCGCCGTCATCTACTCGCACGTCGTCTCCGACGACCCGGCTGCCGCCGCCTGGATGGACGGCATGATGCTGGAGTTCGGCACCGCCTGGGGGCGGGTCCGTACCCCGCGGAGGCCTCCCAGGTGTTCGAGGGCCTGGAACCGGTCAGCCCCTGGACCGACGGGCGGGACGCGGACCCGACGTTGGTGGACTGCGCCAGCTGGCGCCACCCCGGGAACGAGCCGCGTCCACGTCCCGTCGACCCCGACGTCAAGCGGTGGGAGACGGCCGGGGTGGCCTACAAACGCTGACCCCTCGCGCCGTCCCGTTCACAGCATTCCGTCGATCTCCGACTTCGACGCCGCGGCCGACATCCGCCCGAAGGTCCCCTCCTCGGCGATCTCCCGGGCGGCCGCCAGCGCTCCGGCCAGCGCCGACCGCGACAGCCCCGACCCGAGACTGATCCGCCGGGCCCCCAGGGCACCCAGCTCCGCCACGGACATCCCGGCCGCCGCCCCCGAGGCCAGCACGTTGACGGGGCGGCCGACCGAGGAGCACACCGCCCGGATGGCGTCCGCGTCCGGCAGCCCCGGGGCGAAGAGCACGTCGGCCCCGGCCTCCTCGAAGGCTCTGAGCCTTCGGATCGTGTCCTCCAGGTCCTGGCGTCCGTACAGGTGGTTCTCCGCCCGGGCGGTGACCGTGAACGGGAAGGGCAGGGTCCGCGCCGCCTCCACGGCGGCCCGGACCCGCTCGACCGCCAGCCCGAACTCGTGGATCGGCGCGTCGGGGTCGGCGGTGGTGTCCTCCACCGAACCGCCCACGATCCCCGTGGCTCCGGCCGCCATGAAGGTGCGGGCCACCTCCTCGGGGGCGCGCCCGAAGCCGTCCTCCAGGTCCGCCGAGACCGGCAGGTCCGTGGCGGCCGCGATCACCGAGGCGTTGCGCAGGGTCTCCTCGCGCGAGACCAGCCCGGCGCCGTCCCGGCGTCCCAGCCCGTGCGCCAGCCCCCGCTGGTGGTGGCCAGGGCCGCGAAGCCGAGCCCGCCCAGCAGCCGGGCGGACCCGGCGTCCCAGACGTTCGCGATCACGAAGGGTTCCGGCCCCCGGTGCAGCTCGCGTAGGCGTGCGCCCCGCGCCGTCAGATCCTGTCCGTTGTGGTCCATGCCCTCCCTTGTACACCCGACCACCGACGGAGCGGGGAACGGCCGCGCTCCTGGGCGGTGCGCCGTCCGCCCCTCCGGCGCGGCGCCGGTTCACGCCTCCTTGGCGTCCTCGTCGAAGACCCCCTGCGCGATCGCGAACGCCTTGTTGGCGGCCGGGACCCCGCAGTAGACGGCCGTCTGGAGGAACACCTCCCCGACCTCGTCCGGGGTCAGGCCGTTGCGCAGGGCGGCCCGCACGTGCAGGGCCAACTCGTCCCAGTGGCCCTTGGCCACCAGGGCGGTGAGCACCATGCAGCTGCGGGTGCGCCGGTCCAGTCCGGGCCGGGTCCACACCTCGCCCCAGGCGTAGCGGGTGATGAGGTCCTGGAAGGGTTCGGTGAAGGCGCTCGTGCGGGCCTCGGCCCGGTCCACGTGGGCGTCACCGAGCACGCTCCGGCGCACCCGCGTCCCGGCGCCATGGCGGTCGATCGCGGCCAGGTGCTGGGTGATGAGGGTGTTGACCCGGGCCGCGTGCGACCACGAGAGCAGATGGGCGGCGCCCTCCAGCACCACGAACCGCGCCCCGGGCACGCGTTCCGCGATGAGCGCCCCGTGCTCCTCGGCCGGGGTCGAGGGGTCGTCGGCTCCGGCCACGACCAGTGTGGGAGCAGTGACGCGGTGCAGGTCGTCCCGTACGTCGTGGTGCTCGATGGCGCCACAGCAGCCCGCGTAACCCTCGTCGGGGGTGTCCACGATCTGGTCGCGCAGGAGCGTGACGTCGTGGGGGTGTTCCGAGGCGAAGGCCGGGGTGAACCACCGCTGCACGACCCCGTCGGCCAGGGCGACGGTCCCCTGGTCCCGGGCCAGGGCGGCGCGGTCCCGCCAGTTCCGGGCGGGCCCCATGTGTGGGGAGGTGGCCAGGAGCACGAGCCCGTCGACCCGTTCGGGGGCGTGGACGGCCAGCCACTGGCCGACCATGCCACCGATGGACAGGCCCACGTAGTGGGCGCGACCGATCCCGAGCCGGTCGAGCAGGGCGAGGACGTCCCCGCCCAGGTCGGCCATGCTGTAGGGGCCCTCGGGCGCGGGCGACGCCCCGTGTCCGCGCAGGTCCACGCGGATCACCCGGAAGACGGCGGAGAGCGCGTCCACCTGCGGCTCCCACATCCGATGGGTGGTGCCGAGGGATCCGGCCAGCACCAGGGGCGGTGCGTCCGCCGGTCCGCTCACGACGTGGTGGAGGTCAACGCTCATCGGTTCCTACTTCTTCTTGGTCGGTGGAGGCCGTCCGGCCGGTCCTACCCGTCACCCGGTCGGTGAACACCGGTGCGGCGCCGAGGTAGTCGACGGGGTCGAGCAGGGATCTGATCCGGTCACGGGTGCGCAGGTCGTGGAGGTGTTCGGCCAGGACCTCGACCGGGTCGCGGTCCTCGTCCACCGCGGCCCGGCAGGCCGCGCCGACGCGCTGGTGGGCCGCCAGGCGGCCGAGCTCGGGGGTCAGGTCGGCGGTGAGGCGCTCGCTGAGCGCGGACCCGCCGGTGAGGTCGAGGTTGGCGGCCATGCGGTCGGGGTGCACGCGGAGCCGTTCGACGCTCACGCGCAACCAGGAGACCGCGGAGCCGGTACGCCGGAGCAGGTCGGTCAGGGGCAGCCACTCGGCCTGCCACGCACCGGCGGCGCGTTGGTGCTCCTGGATCTGCGCGGCGAACAGGGTGGCCACCAGCCCGGGTGTCTGACGGGCGGCGGCGAGGGCGCTGACGGCGGCGACCGGGTTGCGCTTGTGCGGCATGGTGGAGGATCCGCCCACGCCGCTCCCGCCCTCCTCGCTGACCTCACCGACCTCCGTCTGGGCGAGCAGCACGACGTCCTGTGCGGCGTTCCCCGCCGCTCCGCTCACCCGGCCGAGCGCGCCGGCGATCTCGGTGACGCGACCGCGTTCGGTGTGCCAGGGCAGGAGGGGTTCGGGCAGGTCGAGGCGGGCGGCGAAGGCGGCCGCCACCGCCGGACCGTGTGGGTGCAGGGAGGCGAGGGTGCCCACGGCTCCGCCGAGCTGGGTGGCCAGGCGGTGGTCCAGCACCTCGCCGAGCCGCTCGGCGGCACCGGTCAGGCCCGAGGTCCAGCTCGCGACGACGGCTCCGAAGGTGGTGGGCAGAGCCTGCTGGAGCAGGGTGCGACCGGGCACGGGGGTGGTGCGGTGCCGGTCGGCCAGGGCGCGCAGCTCCTGGGTGAGGGCGGCGAGTTCGGCGCGCAGGGCGTGACCGGCCCCGCGGACCAGGAGCATGGCGGCGGTGTCCATGACGTCCTGGCTGGTGGCGCCCTGGTGGACGTGACGGGCCGCTTCGGGGTCCACCTCACGGACGTCCGCGGTGAGCTGCCCGACCAGCGGGATGACCGGGTTGCCACCGCCCGCGGCGGCCCGCCCCAGGGCCGCCGGGTCATAGTGGGCGGCGACGCAGGTGGCGGCGATGGTCTCGGCCCGCTCCCGGGTGATGACACCGGTGTCGGCCAGGGCTCGGGCGAGGGCGGCCTCCGTGTCGAGCATGGCCCGGATCCAGGCGGTGTCGTCGGTGAGCGGTCCGAGGGGGCCGTGGTTGAGGACACCGTCGAACAGGCCGGTCATGGGTGCTCCCTGGGTCGGACGGGCGCGCGGTCAGACGTCGAAGAAGACGGTCTCCCCTCCCCCTGGAGGCGGATGTCGAGGCGGTAGCCGTCCTCCTCCCTGTGGGCCACGAGGGTGGCGCGGGCCGCCGGGTCCTCGATCGAGTTCAGGACGGGGTCGGCCGCGTTGGCCGCCTCCTCCTCGGGAAAGTACAGGCGGGTGACGACCCGGTGCAGCATGCCGCGCGCGAAGACGGAGACGTCGACGTGGGGCGCCTGCGCGCCGGTGGGTCCCGGGACGCCGCCCGGCTTGAGGGTGAGGATCCCGTAGGAGCCGGTGGCGTCGGTGGGGCACCGGCCGAACCCCGGAACCCGGGCAGGGAGCGGGCCCCGCGCGGGTCGTCGGGGTGGTCGAAGCGCCCGTCCGGGTCGGCCTGCCAGGTCTCGACCAGGGCGTCGGTGACCGGGGCGCCCGCCCCGTCGTACACGGTGCCGCGCAGGTGGACCGCGCCGGGCGTGCCCTCCGCCACGGCGAAGGGGCCGTCCGGCCACGGCAGGCCGAGGTGCAGGTAGGGGCCGACGGTCTGGGACGGGGTGGTGGGCACCTCGTCTTCGGTGGTCCGGGCGTTCACTCGTCCTCCTCCTGAACCTCTTCCTCGGACTCGAACGGGGTCTGCTCGCGTCCACGCAGCACGATGTCCCACCGGTAGGCGAGGGCCCACTCGGGTTCGGTCGCGTCGTGGTCGTACCGGGCCAGCATGCGTTCGCGCGCACGTTCGTCGGGGACCGACTGCCACATCGGGTCCTGGAAGAACAGGGGGTCGTCGGGGAAGTACATCTGGGTGACCAGGCGCTGGGTGAAGGCGCGTCCGAACAGCGAGAAGTGGACGTGGGCGGGACGCCAGGCGTTCCGGTGGTTCTTCCAGGGATAGGCACCGGGCCGGACGGTGACGAACCGGTACCGCCCCTCGGCGTCCGTGAGGACCCTCCCCGCCCCGCTGAAGTGGGGGTCGAGCGGGGCGGGCCAGGTGTCCCCGGCGTGGCGGTAGCGTCCGGCGGCGTTGGCCTGCCAGATCTCCACGAGGGTGTGCGGGACGGGGAGGCCTCCGCTGTCGCGGACCCGGCCGTGCAGGATGACGCGCTGTCCCTGGGGTTCGCCGTCGTGCTGTCGGGTGAGGTCGTGGTCGTGGGGGCCGAGGCGGTCCTCCCCAGGACCGGCGCGGTGATCTCGGTGAGCGTGTGCGGCAGCGGCGTGAGCGGGCGCCGGGGGTGGCGCAGCGCGGTGCTCCGGTAGCCGGGGTAGTCCAGGGGCGGGTGGGAACCGTGGTCCCGCACGTAGCCGGGCACGTACGGCCCGCCGCCGTCGGGGGTGGTGGACATGTGGTCCTTCCATTCGGACGGGCCCGGAGGTCCCGAGGGGTGGCTCGGCGCGGTGGCGCCGCCGTGGGGGTGGTGGGGGCCGGTCCGTCCCGGCCGAGGACGCGGTTCGGGGCCCGGGTGGTGAGGGCCCACCGGGTCTCAGGCGACGCTGGTCAGGGCGCGGAGCACGGGCGGTTCGGTGTCGGTGGGCGCGGGGGTGCGGTCGGGTGTCATCCGGACCAGGGTCAGGTCCCGCAGGCCCTGGCCGATGGCCTCGTGCCCCGCCGCCATGGGAAGGAGGTGCGCGAACCCCTCCGGAGCGACGGTGTCACCGTCGCGGACGAGCCGCCGGACCGCCTCGTCCAGGGGCACGGCCATGGCGACCCTCCCGTTCGTATAGCGAATCAATGTTCACAGTGCGAACAATCGGGTACGACGTTAGCGCCGATCCCTGGACGGGTCAAGACACGGCCCGACTGTTCGGTATGAGAACATCGCGAGGGCCGCGACCCGACGCGGCACCGACACGACCCCCGCACCCGGACCTGGAAGGCCCCATGACCACCGAAGACGCCCCCGAACGCGGCGCACACTTCGTGCAGTCCCTGGAGCGGGGCCTCATGGTCGTCCGCGCCTTCTCGGCCGAGCGCCCGTCGATGACCCTCAGCGAGGTCGCCCGTGTCACCGACCTCACCCGGGCCGCGGCCCGGCGGTTCCTGCTGACGCTGGTGGACCTCGGGTACGTACGCACCGACGGCCGCATGTTCGCCCTCACACCGCGCGTGCTGGAGCTGGGGTACGCGTACGTCGCCTCGGCCGGGCTGCCCGACGTGGCCCAACCGCACCTGGAGGACCTCTCCGCGAAGGTCCGCGAGTCCGCCTCGGTGTCGGTGCTCGAAGGGGACGACGTCCTGTACGTCGCCCGCGTGGCGACCTCGCGGATCATGGCGGTGTCCATCGCCGTGGGCACCCGCTTCCCCGCCTCCACCACCTCCATGGGCCGGGTGCTGCTGGCCGGGTACGGAGACGCCGAGCTCGACGCCTACCTGGACCGGGTGGAGCTGCGGCCGCTGACCCGGTTCACCCTCACCCGCCCCGCCGACCTGCGGTCCGAGATCCTGCGCGTGCGCGAACAGGGGTACGCGATCGTCGACCAGGAACTGGAGGAGGGGCTGCGCTCGCTGGCCGCCCCCGTCCGCGACGCGAGCGGTCGCGTCATCGCCGCGACCAACGTGTCCGCGCAGGCCAACCGAGCCTCGATCGAGGACGTCCGGCGCGACCTGCTCCCCGCCCTGCTGGAGACCACCGCGCGCATCGAGGCCGACCTCGCCTCGGTGGCCCGACGCGACACCGCTCGCTGACCCCGGACACGGCTCCGCGGCCCGACCAGGACGGGGTCGGGCCGCGGAGCGTCCGGGGGGTTCAGGCCGCCAGCGCGAGCAGCTGGGGGACGGTCAGGACGGCGACGTAGAAGCCCATGAACTGCACGCCGCTGTGCATGTTGAACATCTTGCCGAACAGCCCGCCCACCAGGCCCACGGTGAGGGTCACTCCCACCGCGAGCAGGCCGCCCTCGTACAGGCAGATCACCAGGATCAGCCCGGCGAAGGCGCCGATGATCGCCTCGTGCGAGATCCGTCGCATGACGAACGAGGCCGCCCGGTGCGCGTAGGTCATCGCGAACGGGTAGGCGATGACGGAGGCGATGACCACGCCCAGCAGTCCGTAAAGGAGGAACTCGCCGCTGGACAGCAGGTCGTGCAGGTTGTGCGTCTCCCCGTCTCGGTGTTGACGGTGTGCACCGGCGGCGCGTTGAACAGCGGCGCGGCCGGCCCGGCGGCCATCGGCGAGAGGGGCAGCCCCAGCGCGATCAGCGGGATCAGGGTCTCCGCGATGTAGGTGGACTCCGTGGTGCCGTTGCGCACCGACATCACCGTGGTGAGCCGGTGGTACCCGTTCTTGATCCGGGCGCCGACGATCTCGCCCATGAGGACCGTCATGGCGACCGGGGAGAACACGAAGGTCGCGCTGGACACGCCCGCGGCGGCGCTCGTGTACCCGACCTGCTTGCGGTCCAGGACCTTGAGCGGGTTGGGGATGCGGCCGGACCAGGTCCGGGTGTCGGGCGCCAGGTCGAAGCGGCGACGGGCGCGGCGCCGCAGCGACTCCCGCCCCGAGGGCGCCAGGGACAGGAACAGGTCCGCGATCAGCGGCCCGGTGGCGATGCCCAGGAAGAAGCTGATCGTCAGCGTCCCTCCGGTCGTCTGGGAGACGAAGGCCTGCATGCCCACGACCAGCAGCACGAACGGGATCAGGGCGAGCACCGCCGCCAGCCGGCCCTTGGACGTGTAGGCGATGAGCACGGCCGCGACCACGAAGATCCACGGCGCCGCCTCTCCGATGGCGTCCGCGAAGGGGCTCAGGGCCCACGCGAACAGCACGGCCAGGGGCACCGACAGGAAGGCGGCGACCACGCCACCGGAGATCGCCTTGCGCAGCGCGATGTGCGGCACCCCGAGCTCACGGAGCAGTTGGGCGTCCCTGAGCATGGGCACGGCCAGCGTGTCCCCGGGGATGCCCAGCAGTGCGGTGGGGATGGCGTGGGTGATGTGCTTGGCGACGATCCCCGCCATGAAGAACGTGAACACACCCGCGGGCGGGACACCGAGCAGGACCACCAGCAGGGTCAGCGGGGCGATGGTGGCGGTCTCGTCGGTGTAGGAGGCCAGGCCGATGAAGGCGAAGACCACGGCGCCGATCAGGCCCATGCCCAGGGCCCAGGAGGCGTCGGTCAGTAGTTCGGGACTCACGGAGCCTCCCTCTCCTCGCGGCGGCGGTGCTGCGCCAGCAGGTCGTCGTAGAGCCCGAGCGCCCGCAGCTCACTCCGCACGGGTTCGGACAGTTCGCTGGGGTCGCCGAGCGGGCCGTAGTCGGCCTCGACGGCGTCCATGGCCGCGCGGCGGCTCTCCTCGGTGGGCGCGTGTTCGGTGACCACGCGCTTGGGCGCGAACAGCAGGGCACCGACGAACCCGGCGAGCAGACAGCCGACCAGCCCGACGAGGAGGGCGTAGGTCCCGGCGACCGTCGCGTCGTCCACCAGCCGGGAGAACAGCAGTTCGGCGCCCAGGTACAGGGGCACAGTCAGGCCGACGCCCAGGGCGATGGCCCAGATCGTGTGACGGGAGTCGACGGTGTCGCCCCAGATCTCCAGCAGGCGGCCGCCGTCCTCCTCCGGCTCCGTCGCGGGCCCGGACATCATCGACCCCTCAGCTGGCTGAGGACGGCCTCGGCGCGGTCCTGGCGGATGGCCTTCTCCTGGACGAGCACCGCCACGACGCGGTCGACCTCGTCGCCGCTGGCTCCGGCGGCGACGGCGATGTTCCTGGCGTGCAGGGACATGTGGCCGCGCTGGATACCCTCGCCCGCCAGGGCCCGCACGGCGGCGATGTTCTGTGCCAGGCCCACGGCGGTGACGAGCTCACCGAGCGCGGTGGCGTCGGCGACCCCGGTGAGCGCGACGGCGGCCTGGGCCGCGGGGTGGGTGCGGGTCGCGCCTCCGACCAGGCCCACCGGGGTGGGCAGTTCCAGGGTGGCCACGACGTTGCCGTCGGTGTCGCGCTCGAAGGCGGACAGCGAGGTGTAGCGGCCCTGCGCGTCGACGGCGTGGGAGTGGGCCCCGGCCTCGACCGCGCGGGTGTCGTTGCCGGTGGCCAGCACGACGGCGGAGACGCCGTTCATGATGCCCTTGTTGTGGGTGGCCGCGCGGTAGGGGTCGGCGGCGGCCAGGCGGTAGGCGTGGATCATGTCGGTGGCGATGGCCTCGCCCCCGAGGGCCTCGGTGTCCAGCACGGCCCGCGCGCGGGTGAGTCGCAGGTCGGCCTTGTTGGTGAGGATGCGCAGGACCGGACGGCCCCCGGCGGCCTCGGCCAGCCGGGGCGCCACCGCCTCGGCCATGGTGTTGACGGCGTTGGCCCCCATGGCGTCGCGCACGTCGACCACGAGGTGGGCGACGACGTAGGTCTCCTCGAACGCCGTGACCGTGCGGACGGTGAGGTCACGCACGCCGCCGCCGACCTCGACGAGACGCGGGTCCTGCTCGTTGGCCAGCGCGACGAGTTCGGCGCGGGCCTCCAGGACCCGCAGACGCGCGGCCTCGGGGTCGGCCACGTCCACGACCTGGATCTGTGCCTGCATCACCGGGCCGGTCGCGCTGGTGTGGAAGCCGCCCAGGACCCGGGCGATGCGGGCGGCGTTGCTCGCGGCGGCCACCACCGAGGGCTCCTCGGTGGCCATCGGCACCAGGACGTCACGTCCGTTGACGGTGAAGTTGGTGGCGACGCCGACCGGGACACCCATCACGCCGACGGCGTTCTCGATCATGTGGTCGGCGGCGGCCACGCTCAGGCCGTGCTGGTCGAGGGCGTCGAACACGGACGCGTCCAGGCCGCTGACGGAGGCCAGGCTCGCGCGCCGCTCCTGGACGCTGAGGGAACGGAAACCGGACAACCTGCTGGTTTGCACCACGTGTGGATTCACTCCTGAGGGAAGGGGCGCCCCCGGTGTGGGGTACGTCACTGCGGATTGGTCCATCCAAGCAGCGCCGTTCACCTCGGCGACATGTCCGAAACGGACAGGAAACCCGCGGTCACCCTGTCACTTTCCCGCCCTGTCGGAGCAGGTGGAGGCGGGTGGCCACGGTCACCCGGAACAGGGAGTCGGCGGACCGCCAGTCCTCGCCCAGGAGCGAGGTCACCCGCTCCAGCCGCTGTTTGACCGTGTTGGGGTGGACGTACAGGGCGCGCGCGGCACGGGTCACGCTCCCGCCGTTTCCGGCGAGGGCGGTGATGGTTCCGGTGAGGTCGGAGTGGTGCCGGGCGTCCCAGGCGACGACGGGTCCGATCACGCGGTCCACGAAGGAGAGCGCACGACCACCGTCGGTGCCGAACATCGCCAGGTAGGGCGCGTAGTCGTCCACCTCGAAGGCCCCACGGCGCACGCCCAGCGCGGGCAGGAACGCCGCGCACTCCCAAACCTCGGTGAGGACGGCGGGCAGGTCGGCGAGGGAGCCGACGGCGGAGCCCACCGCCAGCACGGGCGCCTCCGTGGCCGCCCCGACACGCTGGGCGACCTGTTCGGCGGCGGCGGTCGGGTCCCGGCCGGGGACGAGCACGCTCACGCCCTCCCCTGGGCCGCGGCCATCCACCCCTCGTGGACGGCCAGGGACCGGTGCGTCGCGTGCCGGTGGCGGTCGGGGACGGGGACGACGACCACGGTCCAGGGCTGGTCCAGGACGATGCCGCGCGCCGAGGCCCGTCGTCGGAGGGTGTCGGTGTCCGCGGCACCGGAGAACAGGTCGAGGGCGAGCTCCCCGCGCACCCGTTCCTCCGCGTGGGTGACCGCCTCGCTCTGCATGGTGAGGAGGGCGAGGATCTGCCCGGACCGTTCGATGGTGCGGCGCTCGACGTCGCTCAGAGGTGCGTCGCCGGCCCCCACGAGCAGCACCCCCAGGAGTTCGGCCCCGGCGGAGACGGCGACCACCACGTCCGGGCCCGGGCCCTCCACCGAGGCGCAGTGTCCGGACTCGCGGCTGCGGGCGAGGGCCCTCGCGACCGCCGGGGCGAGTCGCCCGCCCGGCCACCACGCGTCCGCCGCCTCCGAGGTGCGGGTGACCGTGCGGTGGTCCCGGTCCGCGACCGCGACGGGACGTCCCAGGGATTCGGCCAGCGTGAGGGCCACCTCGTGTGGTCCGTGCCCGGACAGGACCAGCGCGGTCAGCCGCTCGTGCACACGGGCGGCGGCGGCCATCGCCTCGGAGTGGCGTTCGGCCCGGTCCGCCGCCTCCGTGGCGGCGGCGAACAGGCGTGCCGTGTGCAGGATGACCGCCGCCTGGTCGGCGAAGGCCGACAGCAGGGCGATCTCCTCACGGGCGAAGGGACGGGAGGCGCGGTCGGCGGCGAAGAGGACCCCGAGGATCTCGCCGTTGGCGGACATCGGCACCCCGACGAGGGAGCGCAGCTGTTCCTCCGCGATGGCGGCGTCGATCCCCGGATCGCGGTCGAAGTCGTCCCGCACGCCGTAGTCGGAGGTCCACTGGGGGTGTTGGTGCGCACCACGCGGCTGGCGATCCCGGCTCCGGCCGGGACCCGCAGGCCCGGGAAGCGCGGGGAGACGGTCCCCGGCTGGCGCGCACGAAGAGCTCGTCGGTCTCCCTGTCGTGGACGGACAGGTAGGTGACGTCCGTTCCGACGAGGTCGTGCGCGCGGTCGACCAGCCGCCTGAGCAGCGGTTCCACGTCCCGCACCTCGACGAGGTCGCGTGTGCTGGCGATCAGCGCGGAGAGTTCGCCCTCGCGCCGCCGCAGGCGCGCCAGGCGCGAGGACAGGCTCCTGACCCGCTCGACCAGTGCGCCGTCCACGGGCCCCAGGAGGGCGGTGACGTCGTCCGTGGACGGGTGCGTTCCCTCCTCCAACCGGACCAGCAGATCCGCGAGCGCGCGCTGGCTGCTCGCGTCGAAACGCGGGAGACCTTCTTCCATCGCACCAGTGTCA
Organism: Nocardiopsis eucommiae; assembly: GCA_018388625.1. GTDB lineage: Bacteria > Actinomycetota > Actinomycetes > Streptosporangiales > Streptosporangiaceae > Nocardiopsis > Nocardiopsis eucommiae. Next base: position 3,233,788 of record CP074402.1, read on the forward strand.
CATCCTCGCTGGTGAGACGGTACGGGCGACCCCGCGTCCCCGGCGGTGACAGGGGGCGCACGGCTCAGAGCCCGGCGTCGGCTCCCTCGGTCTCCGCGCCCGTGCGGGCGCGGTGGCGGCGGACGGCGTCGCGGTTGCCGCAGGCGGGGGAACAGTACCGTTGCCTCCCGTTGCGGGAGAAGTCGGCGTACACGTGCGCGCAGCCTCCGGCCGCGCAGCGGCCGAGGCGGTGCATACCGCGACCGGTCAGGTGCAGGGCGGTGCCGACGGCGATGAGGGAGGCGATCTGCCGGTGGGCGGGCAGGTCGTCGGGGCGGTAGTGCAGATGCCAGCCGGTGCCCGCGTGGTCGGTGAGCCTCGGCGGACCCGAGTACTCGGTGAGGAGGGCGTTGAGGCGTTCGGCCCGGGCGGGCGGGTCCGCGCTGTCCACGACCGCGGCCCACCCGGTCAGGAAGGCGCGGACCTCGGAGAGGTCGTGCTCCCCACCGGGCGTTCCAGGAGGAAGCCCACCTCGGCACAGCGCCGTTCCAGGTCCGCGGTGTCGGAGCAGGGTCGGTTGGCCAGGTCCACGGCCAGGGAGAGCGGCCCCTGTCCGTAAGGGTTGAGATGCATAATGCCATTACACCAGACTGGGTGCCATGACCGAGCACGAACACCTCTGGACCACCGACTCCTCCCATCCGACCAGTGAGGGCATGGTCGTCTACCAGCGGTGCCACTGCGGAGAGCACCGCGTGGCCCTGACCCCACCGGTCCTCCAGGCGCACACGACCGCCCCCGAGCGGCACGGCCGCTGAACGGTCCCGCTCCCCGATCGCCCCCTGCTCACGTCCGGACGCCGATCCCCCGCTCCAGGGTGCGCACGACCGCCGGAGCCACCGCGTGCCGGGGCATCTGCCCGCGCCCGGCCCGCTCCAGCCCGGTGAAGACCAGCGCCCACAGGACCTGGACCGCCCAGGCCGGATCGGCGTCCGGGTCGAAGACGCCCTCCGCCTGCCCCCTGCGCACGAGATCCGTAAGGATCTCGGGTTCGGGGTCGGCGGCGTCGGGGGCGTCGTCGAAGACCTCGTTGGCGGTGTCACCGAAGGCGAAGACCACCCAGTCCCCCACCTCCACGTGGGCAGCGACCACGCGCCGCATGGCCTCCAGAGCCGACCCCTCCTCCACGCGCGCCTCCTCCATGACCCGCCCGATCTCCGACAGCGCCTCCTCGTAGGTCGCGGCCAGCAGCCCGTCGCGGTCGGGGAAGTAGCGGTGCAGGGTGCTGCGACCCACGCGCGCAGCCTCGGCCACCTCCGAGAGCGGGGCGTTGCGGTCATGGGCCAGGACGGTGGCGGCGGCGCGCAGGATCGCCCCCGCGTCCGGGCCCGCACCCCCGCCCTCGGGTTCTCCGTGCTCGTCATGGCGCCAACCTACCGCGTGCTCCAAAAAGGGACCTTGAACCCTCTTTATGGGACTCTCATGTCCCATTATGATCGACGGTGACCCCATCGACTCATGGAGAGGAACCCGCGCCATGCGCGTACTGGTGACCGGAGCCAGCGGAACCGTCGGCTCGCTGGTGGTCCGGAGACTCCTCGATCGCGGCGCCGCCGTCCGCGCGCTCAGCCGCGACCCCGCCCGCCGGATCTTCCCCAAGGGCGTCGACCCCGTCGAGGGCGACCTGGAACGTCCCGCGACCCTGGACGGCGTCTTCGACGACGTGGACGCGGTCCTGCTCTACCCGCACCCCGAGACCGCCGAGGAGGTCGTCGACCGCATCCGTCGGTCCGGGGTACGCAGGATCGTCCTGATGTCCTCGGCCTCGGTCCGGACCGACCCCGACGCCGAGCACGACTTCGGCCACCTGCACCACCGCCCCGTGGAGGAGGCGGTGGAGCGTTCCGGTCGGAGTGGACCCACCTGCGCGGGGGCGAGTTCATGGTGAACGACCTCGACTCCCTCCCCGACTCGATCCGGGCCGAGGGGGTGGTCCGGGCTCCCCGGGGAGACGAGCCCGGGGCGCCCGTGCACGAGGCGGACATGGCGGACGTGGCGACGGTCGCGCTGCTGGAGGACGGCCACCACGGACGGGCATACGAGATCACCGGCCCCGAACCGATCACCCCGGCCGAACGCGCCGCCGTGATCGCCGGGGCGCTGGGACGGGAGATCACGTTCGTGGCGCTGACCCTGGCCGAGGCACGCGACCTGTGGCTCGCCCAGGGCGTCCCACCGGAGATCTGCGACTGGCTGCTGTGGGAGTCGGATCCCGGCGAGGAGGACGCGGCCGCCCCCGACGATTGTGTGTCACCGGACTACGAACGGGTCATGGGCCGTCCCGGGCGCACCTACGCCCGGTGGGTCGACGACCACCTCGACGCCTTCCGGTAGCCCCCGGTCCGGGCCCCGGACGCCTTGCGTGCCCCCGCGCCACCTGGAATCCTGCGGACCCCGGCCGGGGCGACACGGGCGGCGGACACGGGTCGCGCCCCCGCCGACCTGGCACCATGGCACGAACCCGGCCGTCGTGCCGCAGTGGAAGGAAGACAGTGACCGACGCACACACCACTCCCCCGTCGCAGAACAGGCGGGCACCCTCCTCCTCGGAGGGGACCTGCCCGTCCACCGCCTGGGCTTCGGAGCCATGCGGATCGTCGGTGAGGGTGTGGGGGCCGCCCCGCGACCGGGACGGCGCCCTGGCGGTCCTGCGCAGGACCGCCGAGCTCGGGGTGAACTTCATCGACACCGCCGACTCCTACGGCCCCCAGATCAGTGAACAGCTGATCCGCGAGACGCTCTACCCGTACGCGGACGACCTGGTGATCGGCACCAAGGCCGGATTCGTGCGCACCGGCCCCGCCGAGTGGCACCGGCTGGGACGCCCGGAGTACCTGCGGCAGCAGGTGGAGCTGAGCCTGCGCAACCTGGGGGTGGAGCGCATCGACCTGATGCAGCTGCACCGGATCGACCCCGAGGTGCCGCTGGCCGACCAGCTCGGCGTGCTCACCGACCTCCAGACGGAGGGCAAGGTCCGGCACATCGGACTGAGCGAAGTGAGCGTGGACGAACTGTCGGCGGCCCGCGCGATCGCCCCGATCGCCTCGGTGCAGAACCAGTACGCGCCGTCCTTCCGCCAGTCCGAGGACGTCCTGGAGCAGTGCGAGAAGGACGGGATCGCGTTCCTGCCGTGGGCGCCGGTCGGCCGGGGCGAGATGGCGGCGACCGACTCCCCGCTGGCCGGGATCGCCGCCCAGCACCGGGTGAGCCCGGTACAGCTCGCGCTGTCCTGGCTGCTGCACCGCTCCCCCGTGATGCTGCCGATCCCGGGCACCTCACGGGTGTCCCACCTGGAGGAGAACACGGAGGCGGCCACGGTGCGGCTCTCTGAGGAGGAGGTCGAGCGGATCAGTCAGCTCCTGTCCTGACCCGAACACGGGCGCGGCCCGGCGGAGGAACCCTCCGACGGGCCGCGCCCGCGCGGCCGTCCGTTCACACGGAGGCCGTGCCGTCCCGGATCAACCGGGACGCATGCGGAACACCTGCAGGCGCATGTCGTAGTACTTCTCGGTCTCACCGACCCATTCCATCCCGAGCCTGCGAGCCACGGCGATCGCCCGCTCGTTGTGGGGGCGCGCGACCGCGAACACCTCCTCGATCCCCTGACTGAACGCCCAGCCGATGATGGCCCGGCTCGCCTCGGTCGCGTAGCCCCGGCCCCACACGTCCGGACGCAGCACCCAGGAGAGCTCGAAGTCCTCCTCGAACGGCGGGAGGAGTTTCAGGGACAGCCCTCCCACCAGTTGTCCGTCCTTCTGGTCCACGATCGCCCAGCGCCCGGCGGGTGGGATGAGGTTCGGTCCCGCCTCGATCCACGCGTGGAGCACCGAGCGCATCGCGCTGATGTCGGTCACCGGGTGCCACTCCGGTGTCAGCCAGTGCGCGACCTCCTCGGCCCCGTAGATCTGGAGGGCCGCGTCGGCATCGCCCAGCTCCCACTCCCTGATCAGGAGTCTTTCGGTTGGCAGCTCAAGGCTCATATACCAACGGTAACCCGGAAGAATCCGGCGGGACAGGGGTGCGGACCAAGAGACTGCCCCGCGCCCGGCGAACCTGGTCAGGGAGCGCGATCGGGGCCGCGGAGGAGGTCGAACACCGAAGCCTGCAAGAGCAGGACGCAAAACCTTTCGCTTCAACGACGTTTTCTTGCCATTATGTGACGTGAACTTTCCTCCGTCCCCTGGAGTCCCGCATGCTCTTCACCCACGACCCCCACCACGACGGTTCCCCCGACCACGTGACCCTCGACGGGGACCGGGCGCGCCTCCGGGTCCGGGTGCCCGGCGGCGCCGACTCCGTGTACGCGTACGTGGTGGAGGACGGCGAGGCGGGCCTGGTCGAGGGGTGTTGGAGAGTTCCGCGAACGGGGTGAGCTGGTTCGTGGTGGAGATCCCCCTCCTGCCCGTGGCGACCCCCTACCGTTTCGCGATCGTGCGCGACCGCCGCTACACCTGGCTCAACCAGGAGGGCGCGCACGACCACGAGGTCACCGACGACGCCGACTTCCGGCTGGTGAACGCGCCGCGCCCGCCCTCCTGGGTCCCGGGGACCACCGTCTACCAGATCTTCCCCGACCGCTTCGCGCGCGACGAGGACTCCTTGGAACCCCTCACCGAGCACCCGGACTGGGCGGTCCCGCGCGCCTGGGACGACGAACCCTCGGGGTTCGGACCGGCCGCGCCCGGCGAGTACTACGGCGGCACCCTGGAGGGGGTCCGCCGCCATCTGGACCACCTGGCCGAGCTCGGAGCCCGGGTGGTCTACCTGACCCCGTTCTTCCCCGCCCGCTCCACCCACCGCTACGACGCCTCCAGCTTCGACCGGGTGGATCCGCTGCTCGGCGGCGAGGAGGCGCTGCTCGCCCTGGTCCGCGAGGCGCACGCGCGCGGCATGAGGGTGATGGGCGACCTCACCACCAACCACACCGGTGACGAGCACGAGTGGTTCCTGACCGCCCGGTCCGACCCGGACTCGGAGGAGGCTGGGTACTACTACTTCGAGGAGCACCCCGACTCCTACGTGAGCTGGCTGGGCGTGCGGTCCCTGCCCAAGCTCGACTACTCCTCGACCGCTCTGCGCGAGCGTGTCTACGGCGCCGACGACTCGGTCCTGGTGGACCGGCTGGGTGGGGAGGAGGGGCTGGACGGCTGGCGGATCGACGTGGCCAACATGACCGGGCGCCTGGGGAGCCAGGACGTCAACCACGAGGTGTCCGGCGAGATCGCCGCGCGGATGCGTGAGGCCGCCCCACAGGCCTGGCTGCTGGCCGAGCACTTCTACGACGCCGGGCCCGACACCCGCCACGACGGATGGCACGGGGTGATGAACTACGCCGGTTTCACGCGGCCGGTGTGGGCCTGGCTGAACACCGGCCCGGAGGGGTCCGGTACGCGGCCACGCACACGTCGGCGCCGCTGCCCAGCAGCGGTGCGGTCGAGGCGGTGCGGGCGATGCGCGCCACCAACGCGGGGCTCCCCTGGCGGGTGCGCACCCACAGCGTCAACGCGCTGAGCACCCACGACTCCGCCCGGTTCCGCACCGTGGTGGGCGACCCGCTCCGCCAGGCGGTCGGCGTGGCCGCGCAGGCGGCGCTGCCGGGTGTCCCGTTCGTCTTCGCGGGGGACGAGATCGGGCTTGAGGGGCGCGACGGTGAGAACTCCCGCCGCACGATGCCCTGGCACCGTCCCCAGGACTGGGACCAGAGGGTGCTGGACTCCCACCGCCGTCTGCTCGCCCTGCACCGGGACCTGCCCGCGCTCCAGGAGGGCGGACTCCGCTGGCTCGACGCGGGCGAGCACCACATGACGTTCCTGCGGACGCTGGGCGACCAGGTGGTGCTGGTGCACCTGACCGACGGGCCGCACGGGGAACGGGTCGCGGCCACGGGCGACCTGGACGCCACGGGATGGGAGGTCGTGGAGAGCGACGGCGCGGTGCGGGTGCGGCTGGACGGCGTGGTGGCGTTGTCCGCCGACGGTCCCGGCTACCTGTTCGCGGTCGGCACCCGTTCGGAGGGCTGACTCCTCCGGTCCGGGGTGACCGTCCCCCGCCCGGACCGCCGGGCCGCGGGCCGGTCCTCACCTCAGGAGGGGCTCCACGTCCTGGGTGATGCGGGTGACCACGTCCACGGTCCGACCGGTGAAGTAGAAGTGGTCGCCGGGCAGGGTGTGGTGCGCGAAGCCACCCTCGACGTGGTCGGACCAGCCCGCGAGGCGTTCGGGGGTCATCCCCTGGTCTCGCGCGCCGCCGAAGACCGAGAGCGGGACCCTCAGGGGCGGGGTCCGCGGGTCGGGGCTCCAGGTGTCCACCAGTTGCAGGTCGGCGCGGACCAGGGGTTCGACGAAGGACCACAGGTCGGGGTCGTCCAGGGCGCGCCGGGGGTGCCGCCCATGCGGGCGATGGTCTCGCGCAGACGGTCGGCGGAGACCAGGTGGCGGGGCGCGGCGCGTTCGGGTCCGGGAGCGGGGCTCCAGGCGGAGGCTCCGAGCCAGACCGGCGGCGTCCCGGCGGACGTCAGGCGGAGGGTGAGTTCGTAGGCGACCAGCGCGCCCATGCTGTGCCCGAAGAGGCCGAAGGGCCGGTCGAGTTCGGGGCAGATCACCTCGTGCATGCGCTCGGCCAGGGCGTCGGCGTCGCGCAGGGGCGGCTCGTGGGCGCTGCGCACGCGTCCGGGCGCGTCCAGGAGGCAGATCTCCCAGTCCTCGGGGAAGTGCCGGACCCAGCCCCGGTAGCCCAGGTGGGAGCCGCCCGCGTGGTGGAGGACGAAGAGCCGGAACCGGCTGTGGGGGACGGGTCTGAGCCGGTTCAGGGCGCCCTCGTGCACGGCCCTCCCCTCCTTTCTACCGATGGGTAACAACGCGAACCTACCAGTCGGTAATCGGCTTCGGGTAACCCGGTGAACCCGGACCGTTCCATCGCGTGAGCAGGGCCACACACCGACCGGTCGCCACCCCTCGCCCGTGGCGGACCCCCGCGGCTCCACGCCGTGCCCGGAGACCTTCCCGTTCCCCCACGGTGACAAAGGCCCACGCGGGGTACGAAGCTCCCGCGTCCTCGGCCCCCGTCCGACGGCGCCCGTCCCCCGCCCGCCCACTGGGAGGTTCGCATGGAACACGGCCACGTCGTCGACGGGCTCACCGCACCGGTCGAGGTGGTGTACGACCGCTGGGGCGTCCCCCACGTGCGCGCCCACGACGCCGACGACGCGTTCGTCGCCCAGGGCTTCACCGCCGCCCGCGACCGGCTGTTCCAGCTCGACCTCTGGCGGCGCCGCGGCCTCGGCCTGCTCTCCGAGGTCCTGGGCGAGCGGTACCTGGAACGCGACCGCGCGGCCCGGCTCTTCCTCTACCGGGGGGACATGGACACCGAGTGGGCCGCCTACGGCGCGGGCGTGCGCCGGACCGCCGAGCTCTTCACCTCCGGGATCAACGCCTACGTCGCCCTCACCGAGCGCGAGCCCGCGCTGCTCGGGCCGGAGTTCGCGGAGCTCGGGTTCACCCCCGCCCGCTGGGCCCCCGAGGACCTGGCCCGGATCCGGTCCCACGGCCTCCACGCCAACGTCGAGAAGGAGCTGGCGCGCGCCCTCACCCTCCGTGACTTCGGCCCGGGTGTCGAGGACCTGCGCGCGGTCCGCGAGCCCGAAGGTCCCCTGCGCGTACCCGAGGGCCTGGACCTGGACCTCCTCCACCCCGAGGTCCTGGACGTGTACCGGCTGGCCTGCGCGCCCCTGGACCTGTCGGGTGCCGCACCGTGCACCACCCCACCCGAACCGGACGGCAGCAACAACTGGGTGATCGGCGCCGAGCGCACCGCCACGGGCCGCCCGATCCTGGCCAACGACCCGCACCGCGCGGTCGGCGCCCCGGCACTGCGCTACGTCACCCATCTGAGCTGTCCGGAGTTCGACGTGATCGGCGCGGGCGAGCCCGCCCTGCCCGGGGTCTCCATCGGGCACAACGGGCACGTCGCCTTCGGGCTCACCATCTTCCCGATCGACCAGGAGGACCTGTACGTCTACCAACTCCACCCGGACGACCCGGGTCGGTACCGTCACCGCGACGGCTGGCGGGAGCTGGAGACGGTCACCGAACGCGTCCCGGTGCGGGGCGGTCCCGACCGCGAGGTGCGGCTGGACTTCACCGTGCACGGTCCGCTCGTGCGCTCCGACCCCGAGCGGAACGCCGCCTTCGCCGTACGCGCCGCCTGGCTCGGTCCCGGAATGGCTCCCTACCTGGGCAGCGTCCAGTACATGCGGGCCCGGGACAGCCAGGAGTTCCGCGACGCCCTGCGGGTGTGGGGCGCTCCCGGCGAGAACCAGGTGTACGCCGACGCGGAGGGGTTCGGCTGGATCGCGGCGGGCCGCGTCCCCGTACGCCCGAACTGGGACGGTTCACTGCCCGTTCCCGGCGACGGAAGCCACGAGTGGGCGGGTTTCCACGGCCGCATGCCCTCCGCGCACCGGCCCGGGCAGGGGTGGTTCGCCTCCGCCAACGAACACAACACGCACCGGGCGCCCGGCTGGGAGCCGTTCACCGTGACCCGGGACTGGGCGGCCCCCTTGCGGTACGAGCGCATCGCCGAGGAGCTGTCCGCACGCTCCGACTGGACCGTCGAGGACGCCTGCCGCCTCCAGGGCGACCACCGGAGCCCGGTCGCGCGCGCCGCCCTGTCCGTGCTGGACGCACTCCCGGACGGCTTCCCGGGGACCGCCCCGGCCCTGGAGCTGCTGCGGGCCGGAGGCTGGGACGGGACCATGGCGGTCGACCTGCCCCAGCCCACCCTGTTCGAGCACTGGTTCGCACACCGTCTGCGTCCCGCGCTGCTGCGTGCGCGTCTGCCGGAGCTGGTCTCCTCCGACCGTGTCGACGCGGCGGTGGCCGCCCTCACCCCCGATCCGGACCGGGCCGCCGACCCGCGTGTTCCGCTGCGCCTGCTGACGGAGGCGGTCCTCAGCGAACAGGGACGCGCGCTGGTGGCGCGCTCGTTGGGGGCGGCCCACCGGGACCTGTGCGAGCGGCTCGGTCCGCCCGGTCCGGCCTGGCACTGGGGCGAACACCACTTCGCCCGCCTGGACCACCCCTCGCCGCGCTCCCGGACCCCCGCCGTGGGCACGGGGACGGCGGATCGCGCGCCCGGGAAGCGCGGACACCGTCGACCTGACGGCGGCGGACGCCTCCGGCCGCCAGTACCACGGCGCGTCCTTCCGGATCGTGGTGGACGTCGGTGCGTGGGACGAGTCCGTCGCGGTCAACGCTCCGGGCCAGTCCGGGGACCCCGCAGTCCCCACCACGACGACCTCACCGAACCGTGGGCTCGGGGCCGTCACTTCCCCCTGCTCTACTCCCGCGCGGCCGTGGACCGGCACCGTGCCTCGACCCTCCACCTGCTCCCGCCCGCGCGGTGAGCGGCCCCCGGGCCACCGGGGGCACCGCCCGCGCGAGCCGGGTGGAGAGCTCGGCGGTGCGCGCGACGAACTCCTCCGGTGCCTCCAGGGTGAAGTCCAGACCGGCCAGGGCGAGCACGATGACGATCCACTCATAGGAGTCCACGAGGGCCTCGTACCGGCAGCGGTCGGGGCCGACCGCCTCCAGCGAACCGTCCACCCGGGTGAGACGGGCGGCCACCTCGGCCGCCGACGCGTGGAAGAGGACCGTGACGGTGTGCCTCTCCCGGCCCGGACCGAACCCCTCCTCCAGGTGCGCGGCCAGGTCCTCGGCGGGGAGCGCCCTGGGGGTGAACGCGGCGCGGGTCGGGGTGATCTCGGTGATCCGGTCCAGCCGGAAGGAGCGCCAGTCCTCGCGGTCGCGGTCCCAGGCGAACAGGTACCAGCGCCGACGCAGCAGGACCAGACGGTAGGGGTCCACGTGGCGGTGGAGCTCCCGCCCGTCGCGACCCCGGTGGGTCATCCGGATCCGGTGGCCCGCCGCGACGGCGTCACTCAGCCCGGTGAGCACGTCGACCGACGCCCCGGGCCACACGCTCCGGCCGGGTTCCACCGCCGAGGCCAGGGTGCTGGCCCTGTGGGACAGTCGGGAGGGCAGCACCCGTTCGATCTTGCCCAGGGCCCGCTCCGCGCCCTCCTCCGCACCCTGGACGCCGCTGAGCCCGCCCGCGACCATCCGCAGCCCCAGCGCCACAGTGACCACCTCGTCGTCCTCGAACATCAACGGAGGAACGGCGTTGCCCGCCACCAGGCGGTAGTGCCCGCCGGGGCCGCGCAGGCTCTCCACCGGGTAGCCGAGCTCGCGCAGGCGGTCGATGTCGCGCCGCAGGGACCGGGGGCTGGTGCCCAGCGCCTCGGCGAGGGCGGCGGCGGACCAGGCCCGTCCGTTCTGCAGGAGGGAGAGCAGGCGCAGCATGCGCTGACTGGTGTCGGCCATACCCGCATTCTTCCCGATCGCCGAGCAGTTGTGGCCGGTTTCTGACCACAATCCGACTTAGTGTGACGGCCATGAGCACCACGACCACGGGCATCACCGTGACCGGAGCCCGCGAGAACAACCTGCGCGGGGTGGACCTAGCCCTGCCCCGGGAGCGACTCGTCGTCTTCACCGGCGTGTCCGGATCGGGCAAGTCCTCCCTGGTGTACGGCACCATCGCCGCCGAGGCGCAGCGCCAGCTCAACGAGGCCCACGACAGCTTCACCCGCAGCCGGATGGCCCACCTGGGCGTGCCCGACGCCGACCGGTGGGAGAACCTCACCGTCACCGTCGCCGTGGATCAGCGGCGATTCGGTGGCAACGCGCGCTCGACCCTGGGCACCGCCACCGACCTCGCACCGCTCCTGCGCCTGTTGTTCTCCCGGATCGGTCGGCCCTGGACCGGGTACTCGCCCGCCTTCTCCTTCAACGACCCCGGCGGTATGTGCCCGGACTGCCAGGGCCTGGGCACCCTACGCCGGATCGACGCCGACGCCCTGCTGGACGACGACCTCTCCCTGGACCAGGGGGCCATCCGACTCCGGACCTTCGCACCGGGGACCTGGCGGTGGAAGCGCTACGTGCACGCCGGACTGTTCGACAGGGAGAAACCGGTGGGCCGCTACACCGCCCGGGAACGCGACCTGCTGTTGCACGCCGAGGGGGTCAGGCTCACGGACCCGGACCCGGAGTTCCCGGCGAGCGGCGTCTTCGAGGGGTGGTCCCCGCATCACCCGCAGCCTGCTGGACGCGACGTCGGTCAACGCGAGGGACAGGGACGAACTGGAACGGGTGGTGTGGCGCGGCCCCTGCCCCGCCTGCGGGGGCGCGCGGCTGAACCCGGCCGCGCTGGCCTGCCGGATCGGTCGGCACAACATCGCGGACCTCTCCGCCCTGCCGGTCGTCCGGCTCGTCCCGGAGATCGCCGCGATCCACGACCCGCGGGTGGCCCCGGTGACCTCCGCGCTCCTGGAGCGCCTGCGCGGGCTGGAGGAGGTGGGCCTGGGCTACCTCAGCCTGGACCGGCACTCGGCCACGCTGTCCGGTGGCGAGGCCCAGCGCGTGCGGCTCGTAAGGCACCTGGGGGCGCGCTGACCGGCCTGACCTACGTGCTCGACGAACCCAGTGCCGGGCTGCACCCGGCCGACGTGCACCGGCTCACCGCTCTGCTGCGCCGCCTGCGCGACAAGGGCAACACGGTGTTGGTGGTCGAACACGACCCGGACGTGATCGAGGCCGCCGACCACGTGGTGGACCTCGGCCCCGGAGCCGGACACGAGGGCGGCCGCGTCGTCTACGAGGGCCCCGTGGCCGGGCTCCGCCGAGCGCCCACCCCCACCGGCCGCTACCTGCGCCGACCCCGCTCGGTACGGTCCCGCACCCGCACCCCCGACGGTTCGGTGGAGGTTCGCGGCGCCCGCCTGCACAACCTGCGCGGGATCGACGTGTCCGTTCCGACCGGGGTGCTGACGGCCGTGACCGGGGTGGCGGGGTCGGGCAAGAGCTCACTCGCCCATGGGGAACTGCCCCGGGTGCGCCCGGACGCGGTGGTCCTCACCCAGGGCTCCCTGCACGGCGGACCCCGGTCCACCCCCGTGACCTACCTGGGGATCCAGGACACCTTGCGCGCGCTGTTCGCGCGGGCCAACGGGGTGGCGTCCGGCTGGTTCAGCGCCAACTCCACGGGCGCCTGCCCGACCTGTCGGGGACGCGGGGTGATCATCACCGACCTCGCCTTCCTCGACGACGTCGAGACGGAGTGCGAGCGCTGCCGCGGGCTGCGGTTCAACGACCGCGCGCTGTCGTACACCCTGGACGGCCGCACCATCGCGGAGGTGCTGGCGCTGACGGCGGCGCGCGCCCGGGAGGTCCTCGCGGGGCCCGTCGCGGAGTCGCTGGACCGTATGGAACGGGTCGGGCTGGGTTACCTACGGCTGGGGCAGTCCCTGGACACGCTCTCCGGCGGGGAGCGGCAGCGCCTCCGGCTGGCCCGCGAGCTGGCGGAGCCCGCACGGCTGTACGTGCTGGACGAACCCACCACCGGCCTGCACGGCGGTGACGTGGCCGGGCTCGTGAACCTGTTCGACGGCATGGTGGACGCGGGCGCGACGGTGGTGGTCGTCGAGCACCGGATGGACGTGGTGGCCGCCGCCGACCACGTGGTGGACCTCGGCCCCGGAGCCGGACACGAGGGCGGCCGGGTCGTGTTCGAGGGAACGCCCGCGCGGATGGCCGACGCGGGGAGGGGCGCCACCGCCGACGCCCTGCGCGCCCACCTGTCCGGGTGACGCCCGCCCCCGGGTTCCCACGACCGGTTCGTAAGTCGCGGGAACTCACGGACCCCTCCGAACGACGTCAGTGTCGACCGGAACGGCGACGGCGGAGGAGATCCATGGACCCGGCGAGCACGAGACCCGTGACCGAGGACGGAACACCCCCGCCGAGGACGGGCGTGTGGCAGCAGCTCAGGCCGCTCGTACTGCGGCTGCACTTCTATGCGGGCGTGCTGGTGGCGCCCTTCCTCCTGGTGGCGACGGTCTCCGGGCTGCTGTACGTGTGGACACCCCAGGTCGAGCAGGTGCTGTACGCCGACCAGCTGCGCGTCCCCGCCTCCGAGGGGTCCCTGCCCCTGGCCGAACAGGTGCGGATCGCCCGCGCGGAGGCGCCCGACGCCAGCGTCCACTCGGTGCGCCCGGCCACCACCCCGGAGGACTCCACATGGGTCCTGATGGACCTGGCCGAGAGCGGCAACGGGGCGCGCACGACGGTGTTCGTCGACCCCCACGCGGGCGAGGTCCTGGGGGTGTCCGAGAGCTACGGGACCAGCGGGGCGCTGCCGGTGCGCACCTGGATCGACCTGCTCCACCGGCAACTGCACCTGGGGGAGGTCGGCCGGCTGTACAGCGAGCTCGCCGCGAGCTGGCTCGGGGTGGTCGCCCTGGGCGGCCTGGCCCTGTGGGTGGCCCGGCGTCGGCGCGGCCGCCAGCGGTCGGGCCGGGCACGCTCGGTCTCCCTGCACGCCACGGTGGGGGCGTGGGTCCTTCTGGGGCTGCTGTTCCTGTCCGCCACCGGGTTGACCTGGTCCCAGTACGCGGGGTCGAACATCTCCGACCTGCGTGAACGGATGTCCTGGACCACTCCGGCGGCGTCCACGGAGGTCCCCTCCGCCAGCCCCGGTGTGGACGTCGGCCCGGACGCGGTCCTGGCCAGCGCACGGGAGGCCGGACTCGACGGCCGGGTCACCGTCGACCTGCCCTCCGACCACACCTCTCCCTACGTGGTCACCCAGCTCGAACGGTCCTGGCCGACCCAGGCGGACTCGGTCGCCGTCGCCCAGGACACGGGCGAGGTCGTGGACGTCGTCCGCTTCGAGGACCACCCGCTGATGGCCAAACTCAGCCGCTGGGGCGTGGACGCCCACATGGGCCTGCTGTTCGGGGTACCCAACCAGCTCGTCCTCACGGCGGTCTGCGGCGGGCTGCTCTGGGTGATCGTCCTGGGCTACCGCATGTGGTGGCAGCGCAGGCCCACGCGCGGCGGCGCCTGGGGGCTGGGGCGGCCCTACCAGCGCGGTTCCTTCCTGTCACTGTCCTGGCCCCTGAGGGTGGCGGTCGTTCTGACCTGCGCGGGGGTCGGTCTGGCCCTGCCCGTGCTGGGGGTCTCGCTGCTGGTCTTCCTGGTGGTCGACGTCCTGGTCGGCCGGTTCTCCGAGGGCGCCCGGCGGCTCAGGTCCGGTTCCGGGTGAGTTCGGGGAACCGCTGGAGCACCCGGTCCACCACCTGGGCCGGGCCGAGGTCGGTGTTGTCCACGGCCAGGTCCGCCCACGCGCGCAGCCACTCCCGGTCGGCCCGGTAGAAGGGGTCGATCCTGGACCGCCGGAAGGCCCGGGCGCCCTCGTTGGCCTCGGGGTGGTCCGGGGCGACGTCGTGGGCGGCGACGCGCGCCTCCAGGACGGCACGGTCCGGCCGCAGCAGGACCCGGCGGACCTCGATCTCCTCGACGCGCAGGCCGTCGAGGATCTCCTCCGCGTACTCCCGGCGGAGGACGCTCATCGGGACGATGAGGGTCTGGCCGGTGAAGGCGTGCACCTGGGCTGCGACGGTGGCGAACAGGGCGCGCCAGGGCGGCAGGTCCTGGAAGTCTCCGGGGTGGTCGGGCAGCAGGTGACGGAGCATGAAGCCGATCTCCTCCGGGTCCAGGAGACGGCTGTCGGGCACGCGTTCGACCAGCAGTTCGGCGGTGGTCGTCTTCCCTCCGCCGAAGGGTCCGTTGATGTGCAGCAGCATGCGCGCATGCTACGCGCGGCCGGGCCCAGGCCGGAGGCCGGTCACCCGGCGGATTCCGCGTCCGGTCGTACGGACGGGACGGGGTCGGCGGCGAGGCGGCGCAGCAGCGGACCGTACTCGGGGTGGGCCAGGGCGGACGCGAACTGGGCGACCAGGTAGTCGGCGGGGTTGCCGGTGTCGTACCAGCGCCCCTGGATCACCTGACCGTAGACCGGGTGATCGGCGGCGTGGGCGTTGATGGCGTCGGTCAGGTAGATCTCGCCGGTGCGGTGGGTGAACCAACGCTCGGTCTGGGCGCGCAGCTGGGCGACGACGTCGGGCGTGACCACGTAGCCCCCGATCGCGGCGTAGGCGGAGGGCGCGTCCTCGGGCTTGGGCTTCTCGACCAGTCCGGAGATGCGCAGGAGCCCGTCGGCGAGGTCCTCCGCCACGCGGGGGACCCCGTAGCGGCGGGACTCCTCCCTGTCCATGGGCATGAGGGCCAGCACGGGGTGGCCGGTGCGCTCGAAGGCGCTCACGAGCTGCTGGGCACGGGGGACCTCCGCGACGAAGACGTCGTCGGGCCACAGGACGAGCGTCGGCTCGTCACGGGCGTCCCGGTAGGCGTTGAGGACCGGGGTGCCGTTGCCGTAGGGACCGTGCTGGTCCAGATAGGTGATGTGCCCCAGGCGAGCCAGTTCGGCGACCTCCTCCACGGCGTCGGCGTACTCCTGCTTTCCGTCCCCACGCAGCCGCGCGACCAGGGTCGGGTCGGGGCGGAAGTGGTCCTGGATGAGGGACTTGCCACCGGAGACGACGATCGTGATGTCGGTGATGCCGGAGGACACGAGTTCGCGGACGGTGTGTTCGATGACCGGCTTGTCACCGACGGGGAGCATCTCCTTGGGCGTGGCCTTGGTGAGCGGCAGCAACCGCGAACCCATACCGGCCGCGGGGATCACGGCGCGTCGGATCGTCCTGGTCATGTGTCTCCCCTGGTCGTGGCAGGTGCGGTGGAGGCCGATCGTATCCGCGCGGACGTCGGCGGGCACGGAGGACAGGGCCGGTGCACCTCGGGTATAGAATGAACATGTGTTCATTCAAAAACAGGAGGGTCGATGCCACGGACTCCGGAACAGCACGAGGCGATGCGCGCCGCGACCCGGGAACGGGTGCGGTCCGCCGCGGTTCGGCTGTTCGCGCGCCAGGGGTTCGCGGCGGTGAACATGCGGCGGATCGCGGAGGAGGCGGGCATCAGTACCGGCTCCATCTACCGCCACTTCACCACCAAGGAGGAGCTGTTCGAGGACCTGGTCACCGAGGCCGCCACCGGCATGGGCGAGGTCGTCGCCCTGTTCCGGGGCCCGGCGACCCCGTGGAGTCCCTGCGGGCGTTCACGGAGGAGTTCCTGTCCGATCTGGCCGGAACCGGGGACTTCGTCGAGTTCTTCCAGCTCATGCACCAGGCGTTCACCCAGGGCAACTCCCCTGAGGGAGGCGCCCCCGCCGTGGCCGCACTGGTCAGCCGGAACTCGGAGCTCCTCGGCGCGACCGTGGAGCTGGTGGAGCGCGGGCAGTCCCGCGGGGCGCTGCGCCCCGGCCCCGCCGACGAGCTGGCGTCCTGCTACTTCGCCCTGCTGGACGGTCTGGTGACGATGCGGTCCGCCCTGGGCGAGCGGTGTGTGCTGCCGAGCACGTCCACGGTGATGGGTCTGCTCCTCAAGGAGGGAAACGATGGTTGACGGAAGCGGGGAAACGATGCGGATCGAGGTCAGACGCGGCGACGAGCTGGGCGAGGAGTACCGGAGGGCGATCGCGGAGGTGTTCGTCGAAGGCTTCGGTGACGACCTGGCGTACTTCGCCAGGGATCCGGCCCGACTCACCGAGGCCGTCGAGCACATGCTGGTGCTGGAGCGCTTCCACGTGGCGCTGATCGACGGCCGACCGGCGGCGCTGGCCAGCCTCACCGAGGGTGACCAGGAGGCGATCGACCACGACGCCCGCACGCTGCGCGGGCACCTGGGCCTGATCAAGGGCACCATCGCGGACCGGGTCTTCCGAACGCACTTCCAGGGTGGCACCGCCACGTCCCGACCGGGCCGCGCCGAGATCGGCTTCGTCGCCAGCGCGCGGCGTTTCCGGGGTCGGGGCGCCGCCAAGGCGGTCCTGAACCACCTCCTCGCCCTGCCCGGGTACGACGAGTACACGCTGGAGGACATCAAGGACAACAACGCGCCCGCCCTCGGGCTCTACGAACACCTCGGCTTCCGTGAGTACAGGCGGAACCCGACCAGGCACGCCCGGTGGAGCGGGTTCGACGCCTACGTGTCCATGAGGCGCACTACAGGACCGTGACGTCCACCCTGCGGCCGTCGGGGTCGGTCAGCAGGTGCTCGCCCCGGGAGAGCGGCGGGTCGGTCTCCGTCACGTCCAGGGCCAGGCTCAGCCTGAGGTCACCGGCCCGGTGAACGTCGGGGGCCGGGTGGATCTCCAGGACCGGCCCCAGGGGAAGCCTGCTGGAGTAGCGCCTCGGCCCGTCCGGGCCGGGCTCCTCACCGAAGGCGAGGCCGAGCGCGTTGTAGAAGTCCCGGCACTCTTCCGCCCGGGAGGTGTACAGGACGATGGCGTCGAGGCAGGCGTGCGTGGCGAAGAGGGGTTCCGGCATGGACGTCCCTACTGATCAGAGGGGGCGAGGAGGGGCGTGGTCACCCCCGATCCCAGTCTGCGCGGCGGGTGCGTGGGCCACAAGCGCGGGGTTCCCGGCTGTGGACAACTCCCTCAGAGAGTCCAGGGGGCGCAGAACCGGACACCCTGGTGACCCGGCACCCGCGCCTGGCACCCGGCGGGCCCGCACCCGCGCCCACGTCCCGGAGATGAGCTCGGCACTCGGGTGACCGGCCCCGGTTCCGGTGACGACGACCCCTCCTCGCGGAGTCGGCGCAGCGCGGCGCCCGTGGCCACGGAACGCCCGCCTCCCGCCCGAAGGTCCGCACCCCGTCCCGGTGATGACGGCCGAGTGGGCCCTCCAGCCGAACCGACGTGTTCACCCCGGAGTACGGCGAGTGGCCAGGACCGCCCCTAGGCCCGTTCCGGCAGCCGGTAGACGGACACGTGCGAGCGGGAGTCACCGGTGAAGGGGGCGCCCTTCCAGTCGGCGTGCCGGGACTCCAGCTCGAAACCGGCCATCTGCGCCATGAGGTCGAGTTCGGACGGCCACACGTACCGCTGCTTCACGCGGATCACGCTGGGCTCGCCGCCCTTCTCGAACCGGATGTGGTGCGAGACCAGGTGCTGGTGTTCGAGGTCGAAGGTGTCCAGCCCCACGTACCCGTCGCGGTGGGCGAACACCAGGCCGTCCTGGCCGGGAGGAAGCCGCCGCAGGCTGGGCACGCCCAGTTCCACCACGAACCGTCCGCCGGGCCCGAGGTGGCGGGCGGCGTTGCGGAAGCACTCGACCTGCTCGGCCTGGGTGAGCAGGTTCGAGATCGTGTTGTAGACCAGGTACACCAGCGAGTGGTCGCCGGGGACCCTCGTGGTGGCCATGTCACCGACCACCACGGGGATGGTCGCCTCGTCGGCCTTGGTGCGCAGCCGCTCGACCATCGCCGGGGAAAGCTCGACTCCGGTGACCGGGACGCCCCGGGCCGCCAGGGGAACCGCGATCCTCCCGGTGCCGATCGCGAACTCCAGGGCCCCGCCGTTCCCCGCGAGCGCGGCCAGCGCCGCCACGGCGGGATCCACCTCCTCGGGCGCGAACATCCCCTCACCGGGGGTGTCGTAGGAACGCGCCATCTCGGCGTCCCACACCGGGGACGGGGCGGACGGTGCGCGGGGCTCCGGTACCGGTTCAGCGTCAGTCATCCGGGCACGGTAGCGCCGGTCCGCGGCCGAGCGCCAGGGGATTTCGGGTCCGGATCCCCAGCACGTCGGGGATCCGCGTCCCGGTCAGCGGCCTCCGGGGCGGGGATCCGGAGGCGGTGACCGCGCATCCGGTCGACCTCGCGGCCCGCCCGGACGCGGAACGGTCCCGCGACCGGCTTCCCACTGCGGAATCTTAGCGTTCTGCCCTCCTTGTGGTCCTATGTCACTACGCATAGCATCAGCGCGGCCCCACCGGGTCACGAAGATCATCAGCACCCTCACCCCAGGGAGACCCCATGCTGAGACGCGTCCTCACACCCCTCCTGGTCGCGCTGAGCGCACTGGCACTCACGCTGGCGGGCACCGTCACGGCGAGCGCCGCCGAGCAGTCCCAGAACCCCACCGTCCTCTACTACGACTCCAGCCAGGCCGCCGAGTTCACCTCCGTCGTCGCCTCGGCCGTCGACGTGTGGAACTCCAGCGTCGACAACGTCCGTCTGGAGCCCGCCTCCGCCGGGCAGCGCGCAGAGATCCGTGTCATCGCCGACGACGGCTGGCCCCGCGCCCACCTCGGGCCGGTGCGTCCCGGCGGTCAGGTCACCGTCTGGATGGGCCGCCAGGGCACCGCCGAGGGCCACGACCCGCTGCGGATCGCCGCGCACGAGCTGGGCCACAGCCTGGGTCTGCCCGACGCCAAGCCCGGCCCCTGCTCCTCCCTGATGTCGGGCTCCACCGGCGGGGTGGGCTGCACCAACGCCCAGCCCAACGCCTCCGAGCAGGCGCGGGTCGAGGCCAACTACGGTGGCGGGCTCGCCGGTCAGCAAGTCGCTGACGGACAGCTCCTGGTCGACCGCCACTAGGAACACGGGAGGGCCGGCGCTGTCGCGCCGGCCCTCCTCCTGTCGCTCGGGCTACTCCACGACCTCGAACTCCAGGGTGTCGGTGAACGTGCGTCCGTGGACGTCGGTGGCGGTCACCTCGGCGGTGTGCCCACCGGTCTCGAGGTCCTCGGGCAGGTCGAACCGCCACAGGTGCATGGTGCGGTCGGCGACACTGCCGCCGTGGACCAGCTGCTGGGCGACGGCGTGGGGGTCGGAGTACTCCGCGCCGACGTTGACGCCCTCACCACGGAGCCGCTGGGTGCGCTCGGCCTTCGTGGCGGGGGCTCCGTCGAGGCTGACCTCCACGGTGGCGCCGGTGGAGCCGAGGAAGAGGTTGGTGGTCAGCCAGGTGCCGCCCGCCAGGTCCTCGGCGCCGACCACCAGTGGCTCCGCGAGCTCGGGAGCGTCACCGACGGGGTCGGAGTTCCACTCGCGGCGCTCGGTGTACCACGCGCGGTAGGTCGGGCTGTTCAGACCGAGCTGGGTCTGCACGTCGTCGGGCTCGCCGGTGACGGTGTAGCGCTCCCGGAACTGGTTGCCCTCGATGTCGAGGGTCACCACGCCCGGGCGCCCGCCGTCACGGCCGAGGGCCGTGGGGTATCCGTCCTCACCGACCTCGCCGGAGTACCAGTCACCCGAGATCGCGCCCACCGTGAGGTGGGGAAGGGCAGACCCTCGATCCCGAAGAGCTCCCGCCAGCCCTCGACGTCGTCGCCCGTCCGCAGGTTCTCGATGCTGTGGCTGTGTCCGGCCACCGCGACGGCCTCACGGCCTTCGAGGAGTTCGTGGACCCGCGCGACCTGGTCGACCTGGTGGACCGGGGAGCCCTCGTCGGCGTAGTTGAGCAGTCCGATGTGGCCCGCCACGACGACCAGCTTGTCCTCGTCCACGTGGGCCAGGTCCTGTTCGAGCCAGGTGAGCTGGTCGTCGCTGATCCGGCCGTTGTAGGACGCCCGGCCGTCGGGGGCGCAGTGCTCCTCGATGCCCTCGGGGCTGTCGTCGGCCGCCGTGCAGGGGTAGTCGACGGTGTTCAGGGCCACGACGTGCGCGTCACCGACCTCGTACGAGTAGTACGCGGGGGCCAGCGCCGAGCGGAAGGTGTCGAAGGCGTGCTCCGCGCCGGGGGCGTCGAAGTCGAGGTCGTGGTTGCCGGGCAGGAAGCGCGCCGGCCCGTTGGTCTCGGCGACCAGTTCCCTGATGTCGGGGTAGAGCGACAGGTCGTCACCGGCGACGTCACCGACGAAGAGCGTGCCGCAGCCCGCGTAGTCGTCCCGCTCGGACAGGTCCTTGATGGCCCCGGCGCGCGCGTACTCGATCTCCTGCCGGTCATAGGTCTGGAGGTCACCGGCGATGACGCAGCTCTGCTCCTCGGCGGCGGTCAGTTCGCTCTCCACGAGGGGGAAGTTGACCTCCGACGGCAGTGGGCCGGTGGGCTCGATGCCGCCGTAGCGCAGGTCCGGGGAGCCCTCGGGCAGGTGGTTGTAGTGGAACTGCGGGACGTTGTGCTCGTCCAGCGGCACCTGGTAGCCGGACGGCTGCGTGATCGACACGGTCATGTTGTCGAACGCGGGCAGCTCGTACCGGCCCAGGTCGTCGGTGCGGACCACGTCGCGGCCGTTGGTGACCACGACACCGGCGAGGCCGGTCTCGCCCTCGCTGGCGCCGTCGCGGTCGGTGTCGACGAACACCGTTCCGTGGAGCAGCGGGGTGTCGGGAGCGTCGGCGGGGGTGCGGACGACCTCGATCCCGCCTCGGTAGACGGAGTCGTCCCCGTCGTTCGCGGGCGCCGCCACGGCCGGGGCGATCGCCACGGTCAGGGAGGCGGTGAGGGCGACGACCGTCGAGGCGGTCAGCGCGGCGCGGAGGCCGCGGCGGGTGTGTTCGGTGGGGGTGTGTGTCGTGAGCATGCGGTTGCTCTCCGATACGTGAGGGGACCTGTCCGGTCGGGGGACCGGACCAACGCCACCTTCCTCGACACGGCTGAACGCGGGCACAGGCCCCAGCGAACGGACACCCACGGTTCGGTGACGGCTGGTCTCACTCGGTGACCGGGCACCCCCGACGAAAGTCGGTACGGACCCTCCACCAAAGGGCCCACCCGGGGCCGCGTGTCGTCTTCTTAGGCGACACGACGGAGCGTCCCGCAGGTGGATGTCCGGGAGGGTGCGGCGGGCCTAGCGTGGAGTACGTAGCCAGGGGGTCCGGTCCCGCACCACGACGGGGGCCGGACCCCGGAAGAGACTGAGGAGTCCCGCGATGACACTGCTGAACCTGTTCGAGTCGATGACCCCCGAGACCGGGATCGCCCTGGTTCTCATGATCGGCGCCCTGCTGGTGGGTCTGGCGGCGATCGTGCTCATCATCGCCGCCGTGTTCAGCATCCTGTTCTCCCGGCTGGACGTCCCCATGAAGCTCGTCTGGATCATCCTCGTCTTCCTCGCGCCCCTGATCGGCGCGATCCTGTGGTTCCTGATCGGACGGAACCGGGTTCCGGCCCAGCAGTACGGGTACCGCTGACCCTCCGCCGCGCACGGGCCCGAGCCACCGTCCGGGGCTCGGGCCCGTCCTCGTGTCGGGGGTCAGGAACGGTGCACGGTGAGGCTCTCCGTGGCGGCTTCGGCGCTGCTCGTGGAGACCGCCCCGGTGCGGGCGAAGTCCGCCCACACCCGCCGCACCGCTCGGCCGCGCCGGTCGAGCTCCGCCCAGCCGGTGCGGCCGACGAGCCTGGTGTTCTCCCAGGCCTCCCGGTTGCCGAGCAGCAGGGGAGGTCCACGATGTGGGCGGCGCCGTAGGGGCTGCCCTCCGGCCGCCAGGTGACGGTGTAGCGGGTGGCCCTGCCGCCGGACCTGCGGTGGTGACGGGCGAAGCGCTTGGTCGGACCCGTGTAGATGCGGTACGTGGTGGCCCACACCAGGATCCGGCGCAGGACCGGGCCGGCCAGGGGCAGGGCGGCCAGGCGCTGGATCGGCGGAAGGAACTCGGCGAACAGCCCGGTCTCCTCGCTGGTCGCCCCGATCAGCAGGTCGATCCCGGGGGCCGCCGCTTCCCAGGCGCGGAGCCGGAGGGTCTCGGCGGGCAGGGGTGCGTGCCCGTACTGGGTGCCGAACGGCATGGCGCTGGCCAGGCCGTGCCCCTTGGCGGCGGCACTCGCCCGTTCTTCGAGGGCGACCAGGTCGGCGGCGCTGGCCTCCGGGTCGGGCACGCCGACGGCCCGCCCCATGGCCTCGGACATCCGGGACCGTCCGGTGATGATGCCCAGCGGGGCGCTCTGGACCACGGCGCGACGGAACAGACCCTCGGCGCCCTGGCTGATCATGAGGTGGGCGACGGCGTCGCCTCCGGCGGACTGACCGAAGAGGGTGACCAGCTCCGGGTCGCCGCCGAAAGCCGCGATGTTGGCCCGGACCCACCGCAGCGCCTGGATCTGGTCGAGGAGGCCGAGGTTGGCGGGGGCGGTGTCTCCGAGGCGCAGGTAGCCCAGCACCCCCAACCGGTAGGTGATTGCCACGACGATGACGCGCTGCTCGGTGACGAGCCGGGTGGGGTCGAAGATCTCCATGTCCCCGGCTCCGGTGACATAGGAACCGCCGTGGATCCACACCATGACGGGCAGGCGCTCGTCCTCGGTGACGTCAGCGGGGAAGGTGACCGAGAGCCGCTGGCAGTCCTCGTCGTGGCGGCCCACCGAGACCCCGTCGACCGCCGCCGAGACCACCTTGGAGGTGAGCTGCGGTGAGGCGGGTCCGGGCCGGGTGGCCTGGAAGGGCTCGGTGAACGGCGGCACGGGCCGGGGCGGCGCGAACCGTTCGGCGCGCGCGTAGGGGACGCCGAGCGCGCGGACCACCTCGCCCCGCACCACGCCGACGACGGGTCCGGTCGGGGTCTCGACGCGGCGGAGCTCGTCCCGGGCGACGGAGGTCTGTTCAGTCATGGTTCCCATCCTGGTGCGGGGCACGCCGTCGACACCGCGTTCGGAGGTGCGACACCCGACGCGAGGATAGTCCACACCGACCTCCGGAGTCGGACGCGGCGGGAGCGTCGGCTCAGAACCGGCTCCCGGGGACGGCCACACTGACCCTCCCCCGAAGGCCTCCCGCGCGTGTCGGCGGCCCTCGTCCCAGTCGGCGGGGCTGGCGAAGTGGGTGAGCACCAGGTGGCGCGCGTCGGCCTCGGCGGCCAGCTCCCCGCCATCCGGGCCGTGAGGTGGCCGTGTCCGTGCAGGGCCTGCTCATCCGCCTCCAGGTAGGTGGCCTCGCACACGAACAGGTCGGCCTCACGGGCGGCCTCCGCCACCGGGGCGCAGTGGCCGGTGTCGGAGGAGAACGCCACGGTACGGCCGTCCGGTGCCTCGAAGCGCAGCGCGGCCGAGGGCACGCTGTGGTGCGCCGCGAACGAGCGGAACGCCACCCCGTCCACCTCGTGCACGGTCCGGCCGTCCCTCGGCATCGCCGTGATCCCGAAGGACTGCGTGATGGGCTGGTTCATGGTCGGCAGGGTGGGGATGCCGAAAACCGCGTCGAAGGCGGCCACCCGGTGGGCCTCGCCCTCCGGGAGGAACAGCGGGACGCGGGGCAGCACCTCCGGGAAGGTCCACCGGTAGGCCCAGGCCATGAGGTCCAGGCTGTGGTCGGCGTGCATGTGCGTCACGACGATCCCGCGCAGCTGGTCGAGCCCGTACCGGGAACAGTAGGCGAGCAGCGACCCGGGCCCGGCGTCGACCAGGACCAGACCGGTCTCCGTGTGGAGCAGGTAGCAGGAGGCGGGTCCCTCCTTGGTGGGGGCGGTCGCGTTCGATCCGAGGATCTCCAGTTCCAGCATCGTGTTCCTCTCGTGGTGCGGGGTGACGGTGGTCGTCGGGCGAGGCGGGGCCGGGGTCCGTTCAGGCCCGGGGTGAGAGCAGGGTGGCCCGCCCCGGGGCCACCGCCAGCGACACCGACCGGCCGATCCGGGCGTCCGGTGGCACCCGGACCCCCAGGAGGCGCTCCCCCGCCCGGACGGTGAGGTGCACGCCGTCGCCGGTGAACTCCGAGTGCGTCACCTCCGCGAGCAGTGCCGCCGCGTCCGCGTCGTCCGTGACCGTGAGACTGTCGTGGCGCAGCAGCAGCCGGACGGCCCCGTGCCCGGTGGGTCGCACCGCCAGGTCGCCGACCGGGATCCGCCAGCGTCCGTCCAGGGTCACGGCGTGCCCGTCGGCGACTTCGGCGTCCAGGAGCACCGCGCCGGCCAGGAAGTCCGCGACGAACGCGTCCACCGGGTCGTCCCAGAGCCGTTGGGGCGTGTCGAACTGGACCAGTCTCCCGTCACGCAGCAGGGCGATCCGCGATCCCAGGGACAGGGCCTCGCGTTGGTCGTGGGTGACGATGAGGGTGGCGCACTCGGTGGCGGCCAGCATGGCGGCCAGTTCCCGGCGCAGTCCCCCGCGCAGCTGCGGGTCCAGCGCGGCCAGGGGTTCGTCCAGGAGCAAGGCGTCGGGCTGGATGGCGAGCGCCCGAGCCAGGGCGACCCGCTGGCGCTGCCCTCCGGAGAGCTGGTCGGGGCGGCGTTCGGCGAGGTCGGAGAGGTGCGTCAGCTCCAGCATCTCCCTGACCCGCTCCTCGCGGCGAGGCGTCGCGGTGCCACGGGCGCGCAGCCCGTAGCCGATGTTGGCGGCCACGCTCATGTGCGGGAAGACCGCGTAGTTCTGTGGGACGAGGCCGATGTCGCGCCGGGCCGGGCTGAGGCCGGTGATGTCGCGCCCGGCCAGGCCGACGGCCCCCTCCGCGACGGGGACCAGCCCGGCCACGGCCCGCAGCGTCGTGCTCTTGCCGCAGCCCGACGGGCCGATGACGGCGACCGTCTCGGCCGGGGCCACGTCCAGGGAGACGTGCTCCACCGCCGTCGTGGAGCCGTAGCGCACGGTGAGGTCGTCCACGGTCAGCCCGGCCGGGCGTACGGCGGTCGGCGTGGGGTCAGTGGTGGGTACGGCGGCTGGGGTGCTCACGGGGTCCTCCCTGGGGCCCGGCGCCGGGCCAGGACGATGGCGGTCAGTACCGGCGCGACGAAGGCCACGAAGATCATCGACTGCGCCGAGGCGAGTTCGAGGCGCTGGGTGGAGTAGGAGTCGAACAGCGCGAAGGGCGCGGTGGGTGTGGCGGGCGGGTTGACGAAGAAGCTGACGTTGAACTCACCGAAGGACAGGGCGAAGACCATCGTCACGGCCTGGGTGACGGCGACCAGGCAGGCCGGGACGGTGATGGTCCGCAGGACACGGACCGCACCGGCGCCGAGGCTGCGCGCGACGCTCTCGTTGGTGCGCAGCTCGTCGTCGGCCAGCGCGGGCACCAGGGCCGCGAGGGTGAACGGCAGTGTGAAGACCAGGTGGCCCAGGACCAGCAGCAGACCGCTGGGGCGCAGCATCGGGTAGGTGCCGACCAGTGCGACGCTCAGCGCGATGCCGGGCACGGCCAGCGGCACGTTCACCAGGTAGCCGGTCAGGCGGGTCAGGACCGAGGGGTGGCGGGCCACCCACCAGGCCAGGGGGCCGCCGACGGCCAGGTTCAGCACCACCACCAGGGCCGCCACGGCCAGGCTGCGGCCGATGACCGGAGCCAGCGGCGGCCAGGCGTGGGCGAACCAGTCCAGGGTGAGGCCGCCTCCCCAGGGCCCCTGGGAGAAGTCGACGCTGGTGGCGGCGACGAGGGTGGCCAGGAGCGGGATGACCACGAACGCGCAGGTCAGGCGAGTGATGAGTCGGGTCACGAGGCCACCGCCCTGCGGACGGCACGGGCCAGGACACGGCCCAGGACCAGAGCCAGCACGGCCGTCGCGGCGAGGATCACCGCGAGGGTGGACGAGGCGGCGAGCCGGTACCCGGTGGTGAGTTCGTTGGCAACGTTGAGCGACAGGAGCCGCACCCCTCGGACAGGGTGGCGACCGTGCCGTACCCGCCCAGGGCGACCGCGATCGCGGTGCCGCTGGTCTCGATCGCGGCGGGCAGCAGCAGGGGCAGGGTGACGGTGAGGAACACGCGCGGGCGGGAGGCGCCCAGGGTGCGGGCGCTCTCGGTCAGCGAGGGGTCCAGGGTGGCGGCGGCACCGCGCAGCGGGCCCAGCACGCGGGGCAGCGAGAAGTAGAGGTAGGCGATGAGGAGCCCCGAGAAGGTGTAGGCCAGCCCGGAGAAGCCGTCCCACGCCAGGCCGAGCAGCCCGGTGCGTCCGGTGAGGACGATCGCGAAGAACCCGATGATGATGCCGGGCAGCGCGATGGGCAGGGTGAGCAGGGCGTCGGTGGCGGCGCCGCCCCGGCGGCCCGCGCGGTCGTCGTCCGCCTGGCGCAGCACCACGGGCACCGCGACGCAGAGCGTGATCAGGACCGAGCCCACGGCGATGTACAGGGAGTTCAGGAGCGCCTCGCGGACGGTCACCGAGCCGAGGGCCCGAGCGTAGTGCTCCAGTGTGGGGCCGCCGTCCGCCGGGGGCTGGCCCAGGCCGAGCGAGTTGGCGACCATGACCAGGACGGGGTAGGCGCTGAACAGTCCGATGACGACCAGGGCGGGGAGGGCGGCGAGCCAGGCGGGGGCGTGCGGCGCGCCCCTGCGGGTGGCGGGTCCGACGCCCGCACCGGTGACGACGGCCGCGCGACCTCCGGCGGCGGTACGGGAGGGCACTAGAAGCCGACCTCGTCCTGGTAGAGCTCGATGAACTCCTGCTGCCGCTGGCCCTGCTCGACGTAGTCGACGGTGGTGGCCCGCTCGTACTCCTCGGGCGGGAGCACCTTGTCGGCCAGCTCGTCGGGCATCTCTCCGATCACCGGGCGCATGTACCCGGCGGCGAACAGGCCCTGGCCCCGCTCGGAGAAGTAGAAGTCGAGGAGTGCGCGGCCGTTGTCCTCGTTGGGGGCGCCCTCGACCAGACCGACGATGTAGGGGATCTGGAGCGAGCCCTCCTCGGGGATGACGACGGACACGTTGGCGCCCTCGTCGCGGAGCTTGTAACCGTTGAAGTCGGTGTCGATGAGGATGGGGATCTCGCCCTGGGCGACCTTGGCGGTGGCGGTCTGGGCGGAGGTGGAGGCCCCGTTGTCCTTGAGGCCGTTGAGGTAGTCCAGGCCCGGACCCCAGTCGTCGAAGTCGCCGCCCAGGGCGACGTTGACGGCGGTGGCGGCGGAGTAGCCGACGGCGGCCTGGGTGGGGTCGAGGTAGCCGACCTTCCCCTCGTACGCGGGGTCCAGCAGGTCGTCCCAACCGCGCGGGACGGGGGCGCCGTCGAGGTGGTCCTCGTTGACGATGAACGCGATGGTTCCGGTGTGCACGCTGGTCCAGGCGCCGTCGGGGTCACGGAGCTCGTCGGGGACCTGGTCGGCGCCCTCGGGCACGTACTCCTGGAGGACCCCCGCCTCCACCAGCTGTTCGCCGAAGGCGATACCGGTGTAGGCGACGTCCGCGACCGGGGAGCCCTTCTCCGCCTGGAGCGCGGCCAGGGCCTGCCCCGAGTTCTTGGGGTCGTTCGGGGCGGTGACTCCCGTCTCCTCGGTGAAGGCGCGCAGGACCTCGCCGTAGTTCCCCCACTCGGAGGGCGAGTTGTAGGTGATGACGACCCCGCCGTCACCCGAGGCCGACCCCGGCGGGGCGTCGACGTTCCCGCACGAGGCCAGGGCCAGCACGGAGAGGGTCACGGCGGCGCCGGTGAGCGCCGTGCGTCGGTGGGACATGAGGGCTCCGAAGGGTGGTCGGGCGGCCCGGGCGGCGGGCCGGGGAGTGGGTCGGGGGGCGCTTCGTGATGAAACGATTCACCACAGGGGTGACCTGCGCGGTCGTGACGGGTGTCCGGAGGGCCAACGGCCCGGGAACCCTCGGCCAATCCCGACGCCCCGCCGCGGGCGACCCGCCCGCCGACCATCCGACGCGGGCCCTGGTACGAGCCGTGTTCGCCCGGTGGACACCGCTCCCGCCCGCCCCGCTCGCTCGTGGAGCGTCCGCCGACGTCCGGCATCATGGCCGGACACCTCCCCTTCGGAAGGACCTCCATGCCCGCCTCCCGCAAGCGCGTGACCCTGCGCGACGTCGCCACCAGGGCCGGGGTCTCGGTCGCCCAGGCCAGCTTCGCGCTCAACGGCCAGGGCCGGGTGGCTCCGGCGACCGTGGAACGGGTACGCAGGGCCGCCAGCGACCTCGACTACCAGGTGGACGGCCGTGCGCGGGCGCTGCGCACGGGTCAGCGGTCGGCCTACGGCGTGGTCATCCGCAACATGCGCAACCCCTTCTTCCTCGACGTGCTGCGCGGTATGGAGGTGCGGGCGCACCGGGAGGGCGCGTTCCTGCTCATCCTCAGTTCCGACTACGACGTGGACCGCGAGGCCGCGGCGCTGCGCAGGCTCGCCGCCGAGGGGGTGGGCGGGGTGGCCATCAGCCCGATCGGCCGCCACGGTCCGCTGGCCGCCTGGCTCCCCCGTCACCCCGACGTGCCCGTGGTGGCCTTCAACCGCACGCCCGAACCCGCGCCGCCCGAGGGCGACCGGCTGTCCACGGTGGGACCGGACGACGGGGCAGCCGTCGACCTGGCGCTGGAGCACCTGCGTGCCCGGGGCCACCGTGCTCCCACGCTGGTCATGGCACCCGAGGGCCTGGCCGCCGACTGGGGGCGCGAGGAGGCGTTCGTCCGCCGCTGCGCGGAGTGGGGGCTGGCCGGGACGGTGGTGCGCTGTCCGCTGGACCACGACAGCGTCGCCCGCATGGTCGTGGAGCGGGTGGGCGCGTCCGCCGGTGGCGGGACGGCAGGACACGAGGCGTTCGTGGTCAACTCCGACTACCTCGGCTCAGCCGTGTACGCCGCCGCCCGCTCCCTGGGGAGCCGGGTGGGTCGGGACCTCAGCGTGGTCGGGCACGACGACCTGGCCACCTCGGAGCTGCTCGACCCCGGCCTGACCACCGTGGGGGTGGATCGCGAGCTGCTGGGCGACCACGCCATGCGCCTGCTGGTCTCCCCTGACGAGGCCCCCGAGGGGCGCCGTGTGCGGCTTCCCGTGCACCTGGTGGAGCGGAACTCGGTGGCCCTCCTCCACGACTGACGCACCAGCCCCCGGACCGGAGAGACGCCGTGAACCGGGCCAGCGCGGCGTCCCCGGACGGGGACCACACCGTGAAAGCGTTCACGGCCACACACCAGCGTGGTGGGTCGCACCCCGGCGTCTCGGGCCCAACCTGGACAAACGCACGTAGACTCGGCCGGTCTACCGGGGCCTCCGGTGGGCGCTTCCGATTGAGGGGCAACCTCTTCTCCATGTCTTCCACCCCGAGCACACCTGTGCCCGAAACCGGCCGACGTCCCGATCCCTGGGTGCTCGGAGTCTCCGGCGGCCTGCTGATCGCGTTCGTCCTGGCCGCGCTCATAGCCCCCGCCGGGGTCAACTCCGCCGTCGACACGGCGTTCGCGTGGTCGGCGCGCTGGTTCGGCGCCTACTGGCAGGTCCTGCTCCTGGCCACCGTCGGCGTCGCCACGGTGCTGGCCTTCTCCCGCTACGGGCGGGTACGTATGGGCGGGACCGACGCCCCCGCGTTCACCTGGTTCCGCTGGGTCGCCATGGTCCTGACCACCCTGCTCGCCGCCGGCGGTGTCTTCTGGGCCGCCGCCGAGCCCCTCGCCCACTACGTGGACCCGCCGCCGCAGTACGCCGACACGGCGGGCGGCATGGAGGGCGCCTCGGTCGCCCTCGCGCAGACCTTCGTCCACTGGGGCTTCCCCGCCTGGGCGATCGGCGGTTCGCTGGCCACGCTGGTGATGATGCGCGGCGTGGAGAAGGGCCTGCCCCTGCGGCCCCGCACGCTGCTGTGGCCGGTCATGGGTGACCGGATCCGCACGCACTGGATCGGCACCGTCGCGGACATCAGCTGCGTGGTCGCGGTGGTCGCCGGAACGGTCGGCCCGATCGGCTTCCTCGGCCTCCAGATGTCCTACATCGGCGGCGAGATGTTCGGGGTCGGATCCGGGTTCGGCACCCAGGTGGCGATCATCGTGGGTCTGACAGTCGTGGCGACCGTGTCGGTGCTCAGCGGTCTCGACCGGGGCATCCAGCTGCTCAGCCGGATCAACGTCTGGGCCGCGCTGGCGCTGGTCGTGTGCGTCGTCGGTCTGTCCTCCCTGCCCTTCGTGGTCGACCTGTTCCTCCAGGCCAGCGCCGTGCACGTTCGTGAGTTCGTGCCGATGGCGCTCTTCCGGGGCGACACCGAGTGGCTCGGCTACTGGACGGTCTTCTTCTTCGGCTGGTTCATCGGCTACGGCCCGATCATGGCCATCTTCATCGCGCGCATCTCGAAGGGCCGCACGGTCCGACAGATCTACGTGGGCGCCACCGTACTGCCCGCCGTGATCACCTCCCTGTGGTTCACGGCGCTGGGCGGCAGCGGTCTGTGGCTCGAACAGCGCGACCCGGGGGCCATCTCCGGCCCGTACGAGGAGCACGGCCTGCCCGCCGCAGCGCTCGCCATCGTGCAGGCCCTGCCGATGAGCGCCGTGCTGGCGCTGGTCATGGTGGTCGTGACGCTCATCTTCTTCGCGGCCACCCTCGACGCCATGTCGTACTCGATCTCGTCCTCCAGCATGCGCGCGGGCGAGCCCATCCCGTGGGTGCGGGCGTTCTGGTGCGTGGGCATGGGCGCCGCCGCCATCGCGCTGCTGACCGTGGGCGACAACGGGGTCCAGGCACTCCAGTCGTTCATCGTGGTGACCGCCGTGCCGGTGGGTCTGATCCTGCTGCCCACGCTGTGGAGCGCGCCGCGCCTGGTCAGGGAGATGGCGGTGGAGCAGGGGATCGTCTCCTCTCCCGCCTCCCGCCCGGAGTCGGAAGACGAGGAGCCCGGGTCCTCCGCCGGGACCGAGGGCACCGAGGCTGAGCGGGTGACCGTCGGCTAGGGCCCGTCAGCGACGGGGCACACGGGGCGTCGATGACCGGTGGTGAGACCGGCTTCGACGCCCTCGTGCGTTCCCGCGGTCCTGGTCGCGGGCCCCGCCAGCGGAACCGCGCGCCCCGGCGGACACCCGCCCCAGCCTGGCCCGGACGGCGACCGTCGCGCACAGCACCACGGCGGCCCCGCCGAGGACCGTGGGCCAGGTCAGCTGCTCACCGAGCAGCAGCGCGGCCCATCCGAGGGTCATCACGGGCTGGGTGAGCTGGATCTGGCTCACCCGGGTCATGGGACCGATCGCCAGCCCCCGGTACCAGGCGAAGAACCCCAGGTACATACTGACCACCGCCAGGTAGGCGAACGAGGCCCACTCGGCCGGGGTCCCGCTCGGCGGCTGCCGGGCCACGGCGACGCCGCAGAGGGCGATCATGAGCGGCGCGGCGACCACCAGCGCCCAGGAGACGGTCTGCCAGGCGCCCAGCTCGCGGGCGAGGAGACCTCCCTCCGCGTAGCCGATCGCGGCGGCGACCACCGCGCCGAGCAGGAGCAGGTCGGACCAGACCAGGCCGTGCCCGCCCCCGGCCCCCTGGACGGCCGCGAATCCCACGGCCGCGACCGCGCCCACCGCCGCCATGGTCCAGAACAACACCGGGGGCCGTTCGTGGCCGCGCAGCACCGCCGTCACCGCGGTCGCGGCGGGCAGCAGGGCGATCACGACCGCGCTGTGGCTGGCCGACGCGGTGGTGAGGGCGAACGAGGTGAGTAGCGGAAACCCGACCACCACACCGCCGGCGACGAAGGCCAGGCGGACCCACTGGTTACCCCGGGGCAGGTGCTGCCGGGTGAGCGTGAGCGCGACGGCCGCCAACAGGGCCGCGACCACAGCGCGAGCTGAGCCGACGAACAGGGGCGACAGAGTCCCGCCCGCCACGGCCACACGGGTGAGGGGCACCGTCAGGGAGAAGGCCCCGACCCCGAGAAGCCCCCACCAGAGCCCGGTTCGCGTGGATAGCACCCGGGGCTGATCGAGAGTAGCGCTACTATTGATCCTCATGTCCAACGATAGCAGTGCACGCATCGTCGAAGGGCTGCGCACGTGGATCGCCAGCGCGCCGCCCGGGGCCCGCCTGCCCTCCACCCGCGCACTTGTGGCCCAGTACGCCGCGAGTCCGGTCACGGTGCAGCGGGCCCTGCGCACACTCGCCGCCCAGGGGGTCGTGGAGAGCCGCCCGGGCGTGGGCACCTTCGTGCGCGCGGTCCGGGTCGCCCGACCCCACGACTACGGCTGGCAGACCGCCGCTCTCGGCGCCCCACGGCACCACTCCCCGGCCTGAACACGGCGCTGCGCACCCCGCCCAACGACGCGGTCGCGCTCCACTCGGGATACCCGGACCGGGACCTGCTTCCGGAGCGCCTGGTGCGCGCGGCCTTCGCGCGCGCCGCCCGGGGTGAGGCGACCGTGAGCCGACCCCCGACCACCGGACTGCCGGACCTCCAGACCTGGTTCGCCCACGGCCTCGGCTCCCACACTCCCGTGGGGGTCACACCGCCCGCCGCCGGAGACGTGATCGTGCTTCCGGGAAGCCAGAGCGGGCTGGGTTCGGTCTTCCGTTCGCTGGTCGGTGCCGGACGCCCGCTCCTGATCGAGTCGCCCACCTACTGGGGCGCCACCCGCGCCGCCGCGCGTGCGGGCGTGGAGGCGGTCCCGATCCCGAGCGGGGCCGACGGCCCGGACCCGGACGAGCTGGACCGCGCCTTCGAACGGACCGGAGCCCGGGTGCTGTACGCGCAGCCCAACTTCGCCAACCCCACCGGGGCCCGATGGTCCACGGACCTCGGCGACCGCGTGTTGGAGACCGTGCGGCGCCACGGCGCGTTCCTGGTGGAGGACGACTGGGCGCACGACCTCGGGATCGACGCGGAGCCGACCCCACTGGCCGCGCGGGACGACGGCGGGCACGTGGTGTACCTGCGTTCGCTCACCAAGAGCGTGTCCCCGTCGGTGCGCGTGGCCGGGATGGTCGTCCGGGGCCCCGCCCGGGAACGCGTCCTCGCCGACGTCCAGGCCGAGGCCATGTACGTCAGCGGGGTGTTGCAGGAGGTGGCGCTGGACGTCGTCACCCAGCCCGCCTGGCGCACCCACCTGCGGGGGTTGCGGCAACAGCTGGCCGCCCGCCGTGACCTGCTGGTCGAGGCCCTGCGGGAGCACGCCCCCACCGCCTACCTGGACGCGGTCCCGCAGGGCGGGCTCAACCTGTGGTTGCGGCTGCCGGACGCCACCGACCTCTCCGGTGTCGTCCGTGAGTGCGAGGAGGCGGGGGTCCTCGTGGCTCCGGGAGGCGAGTGGTTTCCCGCCGAACCCACCGGCCCCCACCTTCGACTCAACTACGCCGGTCCCCGACCCGGTGCCTTCCCCGAGGGGGCGCGGGTGCTGGGCCGGGCCCTGGCGCACGGCTGAGGGCTCCCTTCGGTCCCCGCCTCCTGGATCCCTTCGGTGGGTCCGGGGAACGCCCTACACCCTCCTCCCGGTCAGGGCCAGGAGGCGGGTCTGGGGGTCGGCGTCGTCGTCCACGGGGACCGGCCCCGCGAACAGGGAGCTCCCGGACAGGACCCCGGCGTTCTCGCTGGCCCAGGCCAGGAGCTCCGCCACCAGGGCGGGGTCGAGCCGTTCGTCGGCGCCGACCGCCCTGGCCAGGTCCCAGGCGTGGATCCCCAGGTCGAAGGTCATCTGCCACAGGTACACGCGGCCCGGGACGTCACCGAAGGACAGGTGGACCGTCCGCTCCAGTGAGGAGGGGGCCAGCCAGGCGGTGCGGGCCTCCCTGGAGGCGACGGACCAGGTGGTGGCGGGTTCCTCGCCGAGCATGTCGCCGTCGAACCGGTCCCCCACCTCCTCGATGGTCGCGCCGTCGAGCAGGGACGGGACCCACATCTGTTCGGTGGTGAGATGGTTGACCAGGTCGTGCACGTCCCAGTCCGTACAGGGGGTGGGCCGTGCCCAGTCGGTCAGGGCCACCTCCGCGACGCGGCGGTCGAACTCCGCCATCGCGGTGCCGTGCAGGTCGGCCAGGTCGGCCATGGTGTCTCCCCGTGATCGGATGCCGTTCCGGAGCTGCCTACCCGGTGCCCCCGGCCCGCCAAACCGGTGGGACCCGGCGTGCGAGACTGAGGGCGGCGCATGGAGCAGATCTGAGAGGTTGGACCCCCGTGGAACGCGGTCATGACATCGTCCTGTTCGGCGCGACCGGCTACACCGGGGCGCTGACCGCCGAGTACCTGGCCACCAACGCCCCGCGCGGGCTGCGGTGGGCGCTGGCGGGCCGGGACCGGAACCGTCTGGAGGCGGTGCGGGCGGAGCTGGCCGAGATCGACCCGGACCGGCCGCTGCCGGAGCTGCTGCTGGCCGACGTCGAGGACACCGCCTCGATCCGCGCCCTCGCGGCCTCGGCGCGGGTGGTCGTCTCCACGGTGGGCCCCTACGGCGAACGCGGCGAACCCCTGGTGGCCGCCTGCGCGGCCGAGGGCACCGACTACGTGGACCTGTGCGGCGAGCCCGCCTTCGTGGACCTCATGTACGTCCGGCACCACGCCACCGCCGTGCGCACCGGGGCGCGGATCGTGCACGCCTGCGGATTCGACTCGATCCCCCACGACCTCGGCGCGCTGTTCACCGTCGAGCGGCTGCCCGAGGGGGTGCCGTTGCACGTGGAGGGGTTCGTCCGGGCTCGGGGAACGTCTCGGGGGCACCCTGCACTCGGCCGTGGACGCCTTCGCGGACCCGGCGGGCATGCTGGCGGCGGCCCGGGAGCGGCACCGGGTCGAGGACGGCCCCCGGGACCGTAGGGTCCGGATCGACCACCGCGGCCGTCCCCGCACCCGGCTGGCGCGGGGGTGGACCGTCCCGCTGCCGACCCTGGACCCCCGGGTGGTGGTCAGGTCGGCGGCGGCCCTCGAACGGTACGGGCCGGACTTCACCTACGGCCACTACGCGGCCTTCCGGCGGTTCGGCAGCGCCCTGGGCGCGGTCGGCGGGGCGGCCGGGGTGATGGCCGCCGCCCAGGTGAGGCCGTTGCGGGACCGGCTGAAGTCGCTGCGCCCACCCGGTGCGGGACCCACCGAGGAGGAGCTCGCCAACGGGTGGTTCACCGTGCACTTCTCGGGTTCGGGCGGCGGCCGCCGGGTGCACACGCTGGTGTCGGGCGGCGAGCCCGGGTACGGGGCCACCTCGGGGATGCTCGCGGAGTCGGCGTTGTGCCTGTGGGAGGACGACCTGCCGCCGACTTCCGGCCAGGTGACCACCGCCGTGGCCATGGGCGGGGCCCTCATCCGGCGGCTGCACCGGGCCGGGGTCGACTTCGAGGTCCTGCGCACGGTCGAGGGCTGAGGGAGGCGGGCGTCCCCGCCCGGTCGGGGTTCCCTTCCTAGACTGTCCGGGTGACAGACACGCCCGAGACCCCCGTGGCACCACGCCCGTTCCCGACGCCCCCACACCCCCTCCGGACCGACGGGGCCCGGGACCGGTGGCCTTCGTCCTCGGCGGCGGCGGGGTGCGCGGCGCCGTCGAGGTGGGCATGATCCGCGCCCTGCTGGAGGACGGGATCACCCCGGACCTCGTGGTGGGGACGTCCATCGGGGCGATCAACGGCGCGGTGCTGGCCGCCGACCCCTCCTGGACGGCGGTGGAGCGGCTGACCCGGACCTGGACCTCCGAGGAGGCCAACACGGTGTTCGGGGAAGCGGTGGGCCGTCAGCTGCACCGGATCGTGACGACCCGCACCCACCTGATCTCGCCCGAGCCGCTGCGCCGTCTCCTGGTCAGGACGCTGGGGCCGGATCCCGTGTTCGCGGATCTGGCGGTACCGCTGCGGGTGGTGGCGGCCAGCATCGAGCGCGCCGCCGAGCACTGGTTCTCGGAGGGGCCGCTGATCGAGGCGGTCCTGGCCTCCTCGGCCGTCCCGGGGCTGCTGCCGCCCGTCCGGATCGACGGCGAGCACTTCATGGACGGCGGGATCGTCAACTCCATCCCGATCGAGGCGGCCGTGCGGGCGGGCGCGCGCACGGTGTACGTGTTGCAGGTGGGCCGGGTGGAGGAGCCGCTCTCAGTGCCGACCAATCCGGTGGAGACAGCGCGGGTGGCCTTCGAGATCGCGCGCCGCCACCGCTTCGCACGGGATCTGGCGACACTGCCGGAGGACGTCCGCCTGCACGTGCTGCCCAGCGGGGGATCCCTGGACGGCGACGACAGGCCCCTGGCGTTCCGGCGGCTGGACACCGTGCGGGAGCGGATCGACCGCGCCTACGAGGCCTCCCGGGGCTACCTGGCCCGGTCCGGGGCGACCTGACCCCGACCGGTGTCGGGAGACGGGCGGGCGCGATGCCCCCGGGAGTCGGCCCTAGACCGTCACGTGCAGGGCGTACACTCCCTCGGTCGTGGCCAGTACCACCACCCGATCCGGGGCGGCGACCAGGTCCTCCAGCTCGCCCGGCCAGGTCCCGGGGATCTCCACGACCGGCTGTCCCGGGCGGTCCAGATACCGGACGCGCAGCCGGTCCAGGTACCAGGAGCCCAGGCCGCCGGGCCGGGCGTCCTCCTCCTGGTAGACCGCGATCGCCTCGCCCTCCCACTCGACCAGGGACACCAGCGTGCGGGGACCGCCCAGCTCCGCGACCAGTTCCAGGTCGGGCAGGGAGTGGATCCGCCCCGCGACCGCCAGCAGGGAGCGCCCGCCCACCCGGGCCGCCACGGTCTCGGAGTCGGCGTGGCTCTCCACCTCGCCCAGGTACTCGCCGTCCTCCAGCCGGTACACGCGCTCGCGGGGGTGTTCGTAGTCAGCGAGGATGACCGGGTCGAACCCCGGGTCCTGTCCCGGGGCGACCAGGAAGTCACCGGCGAAGGACATCCGCTCCCCCCGTGCCTCGTGGCCCGGGCGGGAGTCCGTGAGGTCGGGAACGGTGGCTCCCGTGAACGGGTCCACCGCCCACCACCGGGTCCCGCCGTCGCCGTCCTCACCGAAGAGCAGGACCACCGCCTCCTTGTCCAGGACGCGCAGGGCCACGTCGTCGGGCCACAGCTCGCCGGGCTCCGCGAGGTCGGTCTCCAGCAGGGGAGTTCCGGTGCTCGGGTCGCGGACCGTCACCGAGCGCCGGGAGGCCTGCACCAGGACCGTGCCGGGCCACTCCTGTCCCTCGGGTGACCGCGCCAGGTTGACCGGTCCCTGCGCCTCGAAGGCGGTGCCCAGGGGACGCAGGGAGCGGGTGTCGAAGGCCCGGGCCTCGTACCGCGACTTCCGGGGATCGGGGTTCGGGTCGACGTCGCCGTGAACGAGGACCGTCCGCTCCGCCAGGAACAGGCGGGGAAACCTCAACCCCCTGCGCCACAGCCGTTCCGCGCGCACGCGTGAACCTCCCCAGTTCCGTCCTACGTATCCGCTCGCCACAAAAACCGTAGCGGGTGCCAGATCGGACCGCCCACTGATCGGGCAGCCCGTAGGTGGATCAGCACCGATGGTTCCACACCCGCCCCGGTGAATATCCGGACAGGGCGGTCATGCCCCACTCCGGCCCCGGAAAGGGCTCGGGCTACGGACAGCCGAAACCCGTCGACCACGTCCGGCGAACCGGGTCTCCGGTGACCGAATCTCGGCTGCGCACGCTCCCGACGGCGTGAACGGCGACGGGCCGCCTCCCGTCAGGGGAGGACGGCCCGTGCGCTCGGGAACGTCGCGCTCAGCGCGGCAGGCGCTCGGCCAGCCAGGCCTCGACGTCGGCCGAGGACCTCGGGAGACCGGCCGACATCACGGTGCGGCCCTCCTCGGTCACCAGGACGTCGTCCTCGATGCGCACGCCGATGCCGCGCAGCTCCTCGGGGACGGTGAGGTCGTCGGGCTGGAAGTACAGGCCCGGCTCCACGGTGAGGACCATGCCCGGCCTCAGGTCGCCGTACAGGTGGTTCTCCTGGCGGGAGACGGCGCAGTCGTGCACGTCCATGCCGAGCATGTGGCCGGTGCCGTGCAGGGTGTACCGGCGCTGGAGGCCCAGCTCCAGGACGCGGTCGACCGGGCCCTCGAGCAGGCCCCACTCGACCAGGCCCTCGGCCAGCGCGCGCTGGGAGGCCTCGTGGAAGGCGGTGAAGGGCCGACCCGGCGCCACGGCGGCGATTCCGGCTTCCTGGGCCTCGTAGACGAGGTCGTAGACCTTGCGCTGGAGGTCGGTGAAGGTGCCCGAGACCGGCATGGTGCGGGTGACGTCGGCGGTGTAGAGGGTGGTGGTCTCCACACCGGCGTCCAGCAGGAGGAGGTCGCCCTCGCGGACGGGGCCGTCGTTGCGGGTCCAGTGCAGGGTGGTGGCGTTGGCACCGGAGGCGGCGATGGTGCCGTAACCGACGTCGTTGCCCTCCACACGGGCACGCAGGAAGAAGGTGCCCTCGACGTAGCGCTCGGAGGTGTCCTTCGCCTGCGGGAGCGCCTTGGCGACGTCACCGAAGCCGCGCACGGTGGCGTCCACCGCGAGCTGGAGCTGGGCGACCTCCCACTCGTCCTTGACCAGGCGGTGGTCGGCCAGGACGACACCGAGGTCCTCGTCCAGCCGCGCGGACTTCGCGCGGGCCTCGTCGTCGGCGTCGGCCCGCAGCTCGTCCACCAGGGCGTCGATCTCGGCGTCGTGGCCGCGGACCACGCGGGTGGTGACGGAAGCGTCGGCGCGCAGTTCGGCGGGCAGCCGGCGCACGTCGGCGGTGGGCACGCCCAGGAGGTCGGAGGCCTCACCGAGGCTGTTGCGGCGGCCGGTCCACAGCTCGCCGTAGCCGCCGAGCCAGAACTCGCCGTTGTCGCGGTTGGAGCGCGGCTTGAGGTGGAGGACCACGTCGTGGCCACCGTCGGCCCTCGGGGTGAACACCAGGCAGTTGCCGTCGGTGGTGTCACCGGTGAGGTAGGCGTAGTCGGTGGCGGCACGGAAGGGGTACTCGGTGTCGTTGGAGCGGGTCAGGAGCTGACCGGAGGGGATGACCAGCCGGTCGCCGGGGAAGGCGGCGCTGAGCGCGGCCCGGCGTCGGGCGGTGTGCTCGGCCTGCTCGATCGGCGCGAGGTCCCGCAGTTCGGTGTCGGCCCAGCCGGTGGTCATCCACGCCGCGAGCTCGTCGGAGACCGACTGCGCCTGGCCGTTCTTGCGTGGCCTGAACACGGGGGCGTCGACCTCGGCCTCGGGACGCTGCTGCTCGCTCACGTTGTGACTCTCCAGAGTTCGTCGAAAGGGTGCGGGGAGCGGGGACCGCTGGTGGCGGCCGCCTCCTCCTCATCGTACGGGGGCGTTCGTACCCCTGTCCGCACGCCGGACATAGCGCTGCCCATAACGTCCGGAGCGGCGCCGACAGGCCCGTGCGTGCGCGTGTCATACCAGGTCGTGGGCGAAGGGGATGGCCTTCGGGTAGGGCAGGTCCTCGACGGTGGCGGGGTCCACCCAGCGGTAGCCGATCCGCTCGTACAGGGCGACGGCCTCGGGCTGCGAGGGACCGGTGAACAGGATGACCCGGGAGTAGCCGAGGTCACGCGCGGCGCCCTCCAGCGCGGTCATGATCCGCCGTCCCAGTCCGCGCCGCCGGTGCCGCGCGCTGGTCCACACCCGTTTGAACTCGACCGTCTCGGCCTGGGTCGCGCGGTCCCTCCGGTACGGGCGCAGCGCTCCCCCGCCACGACCTCTCCGTCGAGCTCGGCCAGGACCAGGCAGCCGTGCGGGGCGACGAACTCGGTGACCGGGTAACGGCTGAGCTCTGTGGCGGCGCCCTCGGCCCCGTAGCGTTCGGTGTACTCCGCCAGGAGTCCCGCGAGCAGTCCCGCCACCCGGGGGTCGTCGTGGGCCACCCGCAGCATGCGCACGCCGTCGGTGTCGGCTCCGGTGGCCGTCTCGGTGTTGGTCTCGGTCATGGTGGTTCGGGTGTGCGCGCACCAGCCTCCGGCTGGGTGGTGGACACCCGTCTCCTTCCTGGTTCGGGCCCACTCGGGCGGCGGTTTCGAGGTGGGCGGGGGCGCGCGGGCCCCGTGACCCCCGTTTGGGCCCGACCGGCCCTTCCCGGCTAGTGTTCGACCATGTCAGTCAGCGAACGCACCCTACTGGGCCCCGGTCCGAGCAACCCCTACCCGGAGGCGACTCTGGGTCTGGCCGCCCCGCTCCTCGGACACCTGGACCCCGAGTTCATCACCCTGCTGGAACGCACCTGCGAACGCCTGCGTTCCCTCTGGGGCACCGAGAACCCGCTCACACTCCCGCTCTCCGGCACCGGCTCCCTCGGGATGGAGACCGCCTTCGCCAACACCGTCCGCTCCGGTGACGTCGTGGTCGTGGCGGTCAACGGCCTGTTCGGCGAGCGGATGTGCGAGGTCGCCGGGCGCTACGGCGCCGAGGTGGTCCGGGTGGACCACGAGTGGGGTCGGCCCGTGGACGTCCAGCGCGTCCTGGACGCCCACCCCGCGCCGAAGCTGGTGGCGGCCGTGCACGCGGAGACCTCCACCGGTGTGGTCAGCGACATCGGCGCCCTGGGCCGGGCCCTGCGTGAGCGGTCCGACGACACCCTGCTGCTGGCCGACTGCGTCACCTCGCTGGGCGGCATGCCGATGGCCCTGGACGAGTGGCGGGTGGACATCGCCTACTCCGGCACCCAGAAGTGCCTGGGCGTGGCTCCGGGGCTGGCCCCCTTCACCTTCTCGGAACGGGCCTGGGAGCGCCGGGTGCAGGCGCCTCCCGTGTGGTACGTGGACCTCGGTCTGCTCGGCGCGTACGTGCGAGGCGGCCCGGGCGGGCGCGCCTACCACCACACCGCCCCGACCGCGATGGTCGCCTCCCTGGACGCCGCGCTGGCGCGGATCGAGGAGGAGGGTGTGGACTCCGTGTCCGCCCGCCACGAGGCGGCCGGTGCGCGTCTGCGCGAGGGCCTTCAGGAGATGGGCCTGGAGCTGTTCGCCGCCGAGGGCCACCGGCTGTCGCAGCTGACGTCGGTGCGCGTGCCCGACGGCGTGGACTCGGGCAAGGTGCGTGAGCGGCTGCTGCGCGACTACGGCCTGGAGATCGGCGCGGGTGTGGGTCCCCACGCGGCGACGGTGTGGCGGATCGGTCTGATGGGACACAACGCCCGTCTGGACCGCGCCGAGCTGGTCCTGAGCGCCCTGCGGCGCGTCCTGGAACGCTGACACCGGGTACGGGCCCCGACGCGGGGAGCGGGCGTGGTCGCCCGGCCTACTCGGCGTTGGGCCCGTACCTGTTGTCGTGGTCGCGCGGGTCGTCGGGGTCGGAGATGCTCCCCAGTGTCACCGCGATCGGCGGCAGCACCATGGCGACCAGGCACATCGCCACCGCCCACCCCGTGCCGAACAGGTAGTACACGGGGGTGGCTCCGACGAACAGCACCAGGCACGTCCCCATGACGAGCGCGTACCGGATCTTCCTGCGTTTGACCATGTCACCTCCGGTGCACCGATGGTGAGGCCGTCCCCTCATTCCACGGTAGTCCGTGGGGTCGGAGAGGGTCGAGACCCGTTTCCGGGCGCGGTGGCCCGGAGCCCCCGCGGGTCGGCGGCACGGCGCACCCCGCGCAGGCCGTCCTCCACCCGGTACCCGGCCGCGAGGAGCCTCCGCTTGGCGTCGTGCGCGCTGCGCACCGTGGCCTCGTCGAAGATCCGGTCGTAGTGGCGGTCGGGTACCCGGTTCAGCCCCGAGCGCAGCGCGCGCAGGCTCACGGTGGCCGCCGCGTCCGACCCGGGGACCTCCGGGAGCGTCCCGTAGGCGTGGCGCGCCCACCGGGGCAGGGTGGCGTAGGACAGGGCGCCGACCGGGAACCAGAGGGGTCGCAGCGGCGTGAGCCAGGCGAGCCGGTCGGGGATCCTGGGCCACAGCAGGAACCGCACGGCCCGGCGGGCCTCGGGGGTCACACGCAGGCTGGGCCGGACCGCGGCCAGGTAGCGGCGCATGGCGGCGACGTCGCGGGGGACGTCGCCGGGTGAGAGCCCGACGAGGGTGGCGGTGTGCGCCTGTTCGTCGAGGTAGCGGTCGCGGTCGGCGGCGCTCAGTTCCACCCCGGCCCGGTGGCAGACCTCCAGGTACGAGGAGACCTCCGCGCAGTGCACCCACACGAGGAGGTCGTGCTGGTCGACCCGGTGGAGCCGACCGCCGGAGGGGTCGGTGAAGCTCAGCGCGCGGTGGACGCGGCGCACGTGCCGACCGAGGGCCTCGGCCTCGGCCGGGCTGCCGTAGGTGGAGACCGCCACGAAGTGGGCGGTGCGCATGAGGCGCCCGGTGGGGTCGGTGCGGAAGTCGGAGCGCTGCCACACCCCCTGCATGGCGATCGGGTGCAGTGCCTGGAGCATGAGGGCCCGCACGCCGGCCACCCACATGGCGCGGTCCAGGTGCACCCTCCAGGTGACGCTCTCGGGTGCGGCGACCGTGGGCCTCATCCTGCCTCCTTCGGGGTGCTGCGCGCTCCCCGTGCTCCGTCACCGGTCGATCCCCTCCCCGGTCCGGGCAAACCCAGGCCTGACCCGGGATTGGTCGAACCGGGGGCAGGGGGCGAGGAGAGTGGAGGGAGAGGCACCCGTGAATCCGACGTGCCTTCTGAGTTCCCAGCGGAAGGGGGTCCGCACCATGTCTGTCAACACCAGCGGCAGCGGCAGCGGCACGGAATTCGACATCGAGGCGTTCCGGCGGGCCGTCGAGAACGGTGACACCGCCACCCTCGTGGGCCAGTTCGCGGAGGACGCGGACATGGAGACCGTGGACCGTCGCACCCCGCCCAGCGCACCCACCGTCCTGCACGGGCGCGCGTCGATCGAGGAGCAGATCCGGCAGGTCTACTCGATGGACCTGGACCACGAGGTCCTGGAGTGCGTGACGGACGGCGACCGCGCCGCCTACACGGAACGGTGCACCTACCCGGACGGCCTCACCGTCAGGAGCATCTCCATGCTGGACCTGGAGGGCGGCCGGATCGTCCACCAGTCCATGGTGCAGGCCTGGGACGAGGAGTCCCCGGGGGCCGTGCGGATCGGTGACTTCGACGCCTCCGACGAACGGATGGAGTTCGACCACGGGCACGCCGAGTCCGTGCACCTGGGCGGCCAGAGCTTCAACCGCCTCACCCTGGAACCGGGGTGGCGGTGGAGCGAGCACATCGGCCCGGCCGCGGGCACGGACCTGTGCATGGCCACCCA
Organism: Nocardiopsis eucommiae; assembly: GCA_018388625.1. Lineage (GTDB taxonomy): Bacteria > Actinomycetota > Actinomycetes > Streptosporangiales > Streptosporangiaceae > Nocardiopsis > Nocardiopsis eucommiae. The sequence goes on from CP074402.1 coordinate 3,277,320, forward strand.
CTCGCTCACGCTCATGAGCGGGACCCTGCGGATCCGCACGTCCGACGGGTCCGAGAGCGAGCTGCGGGCGGGCCAGGTGGCGTTCGTGCCGCCCGGCCACGACGCGTGGGTCGTGGGCGACGAGACCGTGGTCGTCGTGGACCGGACCATGGACGCCTGAGCCATCGCTCCGGGTTCAGTCGGCCTGTGCGCGAAGGAACGCCAGGACCGCCTGGACCCGGCGGTGCACGTCGTCGTCGGGCGGCAGGTCGAGCTTGGCGAGGATGTTGCCCACGTGCTTGCCGACCGCCGCGTCGCTCACCACCAGCTTGCGGGCGATGGCCCCGTTCGAGTGGCCCTCGGCCATCAGCTCGAGCACCTGACGCTCCCGGGCGGTCAGGCGTTCGAGCGGGTCGGAGCTGCGGCGCAGCAGTTGCCGCACCACCTCGGGGTCGACGAAGGTGGCGCCCTCCACGACCCTGCGCAGGACCGAGGCGAACTCACGGACGTCACCCACGCGCTGCTTGAGCAGATAGCCCACGCCCTTGCCGTCGCCGGAGTCGAGCAGGTCGGTGGCGTAGCTGAGCTCCACGTACTGGCTGAGCGCCACCACCGCCAGTCCCGGGTCGGCCTTGCGCAGGCGAACGGCCGCGCGCAGCCCCTCGTCGGTGAAGTCGGGGGGCATCCGGATGTCGGTGACGACCAGACGGGGCCGGTGCTCGGTGACCGCCTCGACCAGGGCGTCGCCGTCCTCGACCGCCGCCACCACGGGGAAGCCGAAGCGTTCCAGGACACCCACCAGGCCCTCTCGCAGGAGCACGCCGTCCTCCGCGAGCACGGTCGGTACGGGGGTCACGGCGTCGGGTTCGCGGGAATCGGACCGCACGGCAGCTCCACTCGGATTCGGGTCGGCCCGCCTTCGGGGCTCGTGAGTCCCATTGTCCCGCCCATCACGGCGACCCGGTCACCGAGGCCGGTCAGGCCGCTCCCGCGGTCGGCGTCGGCCCCGCCGACCCCGTCGTCGGTGACCTCCACGGTGAGGACGGCGGTTCCGTCCTCCCGCGCCCCGCCGGGGGTGCCGTTGGTCGCGGCCCGGGGGTCGCCGGGTGCCAGGTGGGCGCGCACGGTCACGGCGTGGGCCCGGGCGTGCTTGTAGACGTTGGTCAGTGCCTCCGCGACCACGAAGTACGCGGTCCCCTCCACGTGCGGGGGAAGGCGGTGCGGGATCGCGGTCTCCACGGTGACGGGGACCGGGCAGTGGTCGGCCAGCTCCTGGAGGGCGTCGCGCAGTCCCCGGTCGGTGAGCACGCGCGGGTGGATGCCGCGCACCAGTTCGCGGAGTTCGGTGATGAGGTCGTCGACCTTGGTCTGGGCCGCCGCCACGCGGAGGTCGGCCGGGGTGCCCTCGTCCAGGTCCACTCGGGCCATGCCCAGGTCCATGCTGAGCGCCACGAGACGCTGCTGGGCGCCGTCGTGCAGGTCCCTTTCGATCCGGCGGCGCTCGTACTCGAAGGCGTTGACCAGGCGCGCACGGGACTCGGTGACCTGGTCGAGTTCGGCGCGCAGCACCTCCTTGGGCGGCCCGACCAGGAGGGCGCGGGCGATCACCCCGTGGCCATAGGACGTGAGCCCGCACACGTAGAGGAGCAGGAGGGCGGTCAGCGGGGCGGCGAGGGCGTAGGGCAGGGCCTCGGAGGGGGTGGTGAGGGTGGTCCAGCCCAGGGCGATCGGACCCTCGTTCTCGTCGAGCAGCAGGAAGGGGCCGGCCGCCAGGACGGCCGTGGCCACAGTCAGCGTCGTGGTCACCAGCAGGACCAGGCCGAAGATCGGGAACATGACGGCGGCGTAGGCGACCTCACGCCAGGTGGCGGCCTCGGAGTAGCGGGTGCGCGCCCAGCCCCACAGCCCGGCGGGAGGGGACCGGTGCCCGCTGCGGTTCTCCTCCGGCATCACCAGGTACAGGCGCCGCCGCTCCAGCGCACCCAGGGGGATGGCCACCAGCGGCGCGAAGCAGAGCACCATGAGCAGTCCGAACAGGAACCACGACGCCTGCTCTCCGGCGCCGTGGCCGTTCCCCAGCCGGGCCACGAACACGGCCCAGGGCGCGTACACGGGCGCCGCCACGAGGAGCAGCGCGCCCCCGACAGCCAGGGTGGTGAGCGAGTAGGCCAGGGACCGCCACGGCCACGCCGAGAGCAGGTACCGGGGGCTGGCGAGCGACTGGAGGAGCGTGCTCGGCCCTCTGCGGCGCACGTTCGGGGTGATCATGTCCCCCACGCTAGGGCGCGGCGCGGGGGCGGGGACATCCGCCGGGCCCACCGGTTCGGGGTAGGGACGGCACTACCGGTGAACTGGGGCTGGACCGACGCGCACCCGGCCCGCCCGGGGCGATAGGGTCGGACGACGTGAGCGCGAAACCTGTGATCCCCGATGTCCTGGCTGCCCGCTACGCGTCCGCGGAGCTGACCCGGCTGTGGTCCCCTGAGTACAAGGTGGTCGCCGAGAGGCGGCTGTGGCTGGCCGTGCTGCGTGCCCAGGCGCGTCTGGGCGTGGACGTTCCGGCCGGTGTGGTGGAGGACTACGAGAAGGTCCTCGAACAGGTCGACCTGGCCTCCATCGCCGCGCGCGAACGGGTCACCCGGCACGACGTGAAGGCCCGGATCGAGGAGTTCAACGCCCTCGCCGGTCACGAGCACGTCCACAAGGGCATGACCTCGCGCGACCTCACCGAGAACGTCGAGCAGCTCCAGATCCGCGACAGCCTGCTGCTGGTGCGCGACCGCGTGGTGGCGCTGCTGGCCCGGCTCGGTCGGCTCTCCGCCGAGTACGGCGAGACGGTCATGGCGGGCCGGTCCCACAACGTGGCGGCGCAGGCCACGACCCTGGGCAAGCGGTTCGCGTCGATCGCGGACGAGGTCCTGGTGGCCCTCGGGCGCCTGGACGAGCTGATCGCCCGGTACCCGTTGCGCGGGATCAAGGGCCCGGTCGGCACCGCCCAGGACATGCTGGACCTGCTCGGCGGCGACCGCGCGGCCCTGGACGCGCTGGAGGACGAGGTCGCCTCCCACCTGGGCTTCGAGCACCGTTTCACCAGCGTGGGCCAGGTGTACCCGCGTTCGCTGGACTTCGAGGTGCTGACCGCGCTGGTGCAGCTCGCCGCCGGTCCCTCCTCCCTGGCCAGGACGATCCGCCTGATGGCGGGGCACGAGCTGGTCACCGAGGGCTTCGCCGAGGGCCAGGTGGGCTCGTCCGCGATGCCGCACAAGATGAACACGCGCTCGTGCGAGCGGGTCAACGGCCTCACCGTGATCCTGCGCGGGTACGCGTCGATGACCGGTGAGCTGGCGGGCGACCAGTGGAACGAGGGCGACGTGTCGTGCTCGGTCGTGCGCCGGGTGGCGCTGCCGGACGCGTTCTTCGCCTTCGACGGGCTGGTCGAGACCATGCTGACGGTGCTGGACGAGTTCGGTGCCTTCCCCGCCGTGATCTCCGCGGAGCTGGACCGGTACCTGCCGTTCCTGGCCACCACCAAGATGCTGATGGCGGCGGTGCGCGCCGGGGTGGGCCGCGAGACCGCGCACGAGCTCATCAAGGAGCACGCGGTGGGCTCGGCGCTGGCCATGCGTCAGGAGGGCGTGGGCAACCAGCTGCTGGACCGGCTGGCCGCCGACGAGCGCTTCCCGCTGGACCGCGCCGCCCTGGACGCGCTGCTGGCCGACCGGATCACCTTCACCGGTGCCGCCGCCGACCAGGTGGCCGCCGTGGTGGCGCGGATCGAGGAGGTCACCTCGGCCCGCCCGGAGGCCGCCGCCTACACGCCCGGTTCGATCCTGTAGGCCCGTACGTCGTCGGGGCTCGGGGCGCGCGGCGTCCCCGGGCCCCTTCGTGGTTCCCGGACCGTCGCGTGTCCGCCCGTCAGACGGGTTCGGGTTCCGCGTCCACCGTCGTGGGCAGTGCGGCGCTCAGCCGCCACCCGCCGTCGGGGGTCCCCTCGGAGGTGAGTCGGCCCCCAGCGCGTCCACCCGCTCCCGTAGACCGGACAGTCCGTACCCGCTCGCTGGCGGGGGCACGAGGTCGCCCGGCGGTTCCGCGTTGGTGACGTCCACGGTCAGGCAGCCCGCATCCGGCTGGAGCGTGACGGTCACGTCGGCCCCGGCGGCGTGCTTGGCGGCGTTGGTGACGCCCTCCTTCACCACCTGGAAGGCGGTGCGCTGGACGGCGGGCGGGAGGTCGTGCCCTCCCGTGAGCCCGTCCCGGAGTTCGACGGTCATCCCCGCCGCGCGCCACTCGTCGAGCAGTTCCCGTACCCGTCCCAGAGTGGGCTGCGGTCGCGGCCGCGTCGGTGCCGGGGCGGAGGGCTGTTCGCGCAGCACACCGAGGATGTCGCGCAGCTCCCCCAGGGCCTGGCGTCCCGTTCCTCGGATGAGTCCGGCGGTCTCCAGGGCCCTGGGATCGCTGGTGGAGACCTCCAACCCCCGGCGTGCAGGACGATGAGGCTGACCCGGTGGGCGACGACGTCGTGCATCTCGCGTGCGATGCGGTTGCGTTCGGCGCTCACCGCGCGCTCCGCGAGCAGGTGCTGTTCCCGGTCGAGCCGTTCGGCACGCTCCCTGAGCCCGTCCACCAGCTCGCGGCGGGTGCCCACGTACAGCCCGACGGCCAGGAGCAACAGCACGGCCGTCACTCCCATGAAGACGATGTCGGCGGCCTCCCGGAAGGCCAGCACGATCCCGGCGGCGTAGGCCGCGGACCACACCACCGGGGAGAGCGGGCCCCTGGCGTGGACGGCGTGGGAGTAGACCGCCACGAGGACCGGCACGACGTTGCCGAACCCCAGGAGCAGGACGAGCGCCGACCCCAGCAGCCACAGGGGCCGGGCACGCCGTACCAGCATGGTCGCCGTCACGACCAGCACGGGGAGCACGTAGTACAGCAGCCCCGGCAGCTCCGGCCCGTAGCGGGCGGACTCGGCCTCGAAGAGCTCTCTCATCCAGGTTCCGGCCAGGCCCCAGCCGTCCATGGACTGGATCTGGAACTGGAGGGTCAGGAGCACGGTCCCCAGGGCGTACAGCCAGTCGGCGACGGTCCAGCGCCACTCGCGTCGGGTGAGGGGGTCCAGGCCGCGCCACCGGGCGAGGCAGCGGCTGGGGTGAGGGATCCGGGTGCGCATGGGGGCTGAGTTTAGGACGCCCACCCCCGTGTCCGGACCGTGGGACGGATCCCCGGGGCACGCTCCCCCACGAAAGTGGGTGTCGGCACCGACCAAGGAGACGGAGGTACGGCCGCGACCCGGTACTTCCGAGACCACGAGGATCCTTCGCCGGGGGCATGCCCGGAGGTGGTGGCCGACCGTAGCATGACGGCGACTCCGGGACACCGGGGCGTGCGGCGCCCCCGCGCCCCTCCCGGCCCCCACCCCCACGAGCGGAGAGACCCTCATGCCCCTTGTACGCGCCGCCTCGCTGACAGCCCTGTCAGGGTTGCTGCTCACCGCCGGCGCCGTCCCGGCCGGGGCCGCGCCCGACCCGGAACCGGACTGGCGGCTCTGCGCGGAGGTGGCCGCCGGTTGGGACGAGGACGACGAACGCACCCTGTGCGGGACCGTGACCGTGCCCGTCGACCACGACGACCCCGGCGGCCGCACCATCGAACTCGCCGTCACCCGGGTTCCGGCAGCGGAGGGGAACACCTATCCGGTGCTGTTCAACCCCGGCGGACCTGGACAGCAGGGCGTGACCATGCCCGGAGCCATCCTGGACAGTGAGGCGGGCGACCTCGGGCTGAGGCACGACCTCGTCGGGCTCGATCCGCGCGGCGTCGGCCACAGCGCGGCGCTGGAGTGCGACCACGACTACCGCGCGACCGATCCCACGGGGGATCCGAGCGCGGAGGAGCGGGCGCGTGCACTCGCCGAGGAGCACGCCCGGATCAACGCGGAGTGCCACGCCCACGACCCGGAGCTGGTCGAGTCCCTGACCGTGGAGAACGCGGCCCGTGACATGGACCTGGTCCGTCAGGCGCTGGGCGCCGAGACCATCGGCTTCTACGGGATCTCGTGGGGGTCCCTGCTCGGCGCGGCCTACCGTTCCCTGTACGACGACCGGGTCGAGGCCATGCTCCTGGACTCGGTGGTCTCCCCGGACACCAGTGTGTCCCGGCTGGAGGAGGGCCAGGCGGAGGCGGGCGAGGAGGTCTTCCACCGGTTCACCGACTGGGTGGCCGAGCACGACGCGGTCTACGGTCTCGGCACGGTGGGCGGGCCGGTGCGGGCGCGTGTGCTGGAGCTCCGTGACGAGCTGGCGGAGCATCCGCGCACCGCGCCCGACGGGACGGTGGTGGACGGCGACACCGTGACGGCGCTGCTGCCCACGCCCGAACGCGAGTGGCCCGACAACGCCGCCGCCCTGGTGACCCTGCTGGACGGGGGCGTCCCCGGGCCGGGGCGGCCTCCGGTGCAGGGGTTCGGCTGGGACACCGAGACCGACGGCGGCACGTTCTTCGCCCAGATGGCGCTGCTCTGCAACGACTCCGAGAGCCCGCGCGACTTCGACCAGGTGTGGCGGCACCGGACCGAACGGGCCGAGCGCCTGCCCGCCATGGGCACCCTGGGCTTCTACGAGCACCTGTGCGTGGGCTGGCCCACGGAGGGCCGGGCTCCGGAGCTGCGCCGGGGTGAGAGCCCGCTCCAGCTGGTCGGCCACACCCGTGAGATGGTCACCCCCCACCGCTGGGCCCTGGACATGCGCGAGGTCGTCGGCGGACGGGTGCTGAGCGTGGAGGACGACGGCCACGGCACGCTGGACGAGCTGCCCTGCGCCGAGGTGGCGGTGGAGTTCTTCGAGACCCGGGAGCCGGTCACCGAGACCTGCCCGGGCACCACTCCGCCCACCCCCTGAGCACGGCCGGTGTGTCCTCCGCCCCGTGGGAGGGCACACCGGTGGTCACTCCGCGCCCAGGTCGCGCAGCGCGCGTTCCCAGCGGTGTCGGCGCTCCTCGACGGGCATCTCCCACCAGGGTGTGCCCCTCTCCCCCAGCCCCTCCTTGGCGTGCCGCACGTTCGCCCTGGCCCGTTCCTCGGCCTCGGCGTCCCCGGCGCGCAGGGCCGAGGCCACACCGCGGCGCGCCTCCATGAGGAGGTCGACCAGGCGCTGGCGGACCGACTCCGGGAGTTCGGGGTCACTGGCCCGCCACCTTCGGCCCCCGACGACGACGTGGCGTCCGTCGGGGGTGCGTTCGGCGTCCGACATGCCCCGGAACCTGCCCTGGATCGCCGTTCCCCAACCGGGACCCCCGAGCGCGGATATGACGCAGTTCACTCGGGCTTACACTGGGTCTGAAAGTTAACACCTATTACGGTTGGAGGCGCCGACATGCCCGGCATGTCGGACGCACGAGCGTTGGCGCCCTCGACCCCCGGAGCTCCCCATGATCGACCCCACCTCGTTCGGCACCGCACTGACCACGTTGGCGGTCATCGCGGCGATGGTGATCGCCTTCGGCCTGGCCGTCCTGTCCGACATGGCCATGCGCCGACGCGAGGACCGTGCGGCCTCCGACCGTCGGTCCACCGACGGCTGACCCTCCGCCACACTGACCGCTCTCCCCTTCCGCCCCACTATGGTGGGATTCGGCCGCATGGTGCGGCACGGTGATCGGCGCCCGCTCCGCCTTCCCAGAAGCTGAGACGGAGCCGTATGAACCCTCCCCTCCGTGCCCGGGCCCGCCCCCGGACGGAAGAAGCTCTCCCCCTGGCCATGGTCGGCCTGGGATGCGGCGGCTGCGCGACCCTGACCCTTCTCGGGTTCGTCGCCCTGGTCGTGCTCGCACTCCTCCTGCCGCCGACGGCCGAGGAACCCGCGTCCGCGTCCCCCACGGAGGAGCCCGTCCTCGAACTGGTGGGACTCGACCTCCCGGACGCCGAGGACCAACTGGACGAGGCCGGTCTGGACCTCGGTGACCTCGTACTCGGCGCGCTCGCGGAGGACGTGGCCTGGACCCGATCGGCCATGGCCGTGTGCGGCCAGGAAGTCGACCGGGACACGGCGGCGCTCACCGTGGCGCCCGAGGGGGTCGACTGCCCCGAGGCCCCCGACGCCTCCGAGGAGTGGCCGACGCTGCCCGACTTCGTCGACGGGAGTGTCGGGGACGCCCGGGCGTGGATCGAGGGCGCGGGCCTCACCGTGGAGGTCACCAGCGCCTTCGGGGACACGGACGCCCCGGACCCGGCACGGGCCGACGGGCACACCGTGTGCGGTCAGGAACCGGACGGGAACGATGCCACCGCCCCGTTCTCCGACGCCTTCGCGGTGGAGCTCTTCGCGGTCCCCGGGGACCTGGACTGCCCCGGGGAGATCGGTGACCCCAGCCCGACTCCGGAACCCGAACCCGAACCCGAGCCGGAACCCGCGCCGGACCCGGAGCCCGAACCGGCACCGGCACCCGACCCCGATCCGGCACCCGCGCCGGTCCAGGGCGTGCACCCCGGATCCTTCTGCTCGCAGCACTGGCAGTACGGGCACACCAGCAACGGCACCCTCATGCAGTGCACCACCACAGCGGAGGACTCACGCTTCCGATGGCGCTCCGCCTGAGGCCGAGGAGCCCGGTGAGGGGCCCCGAGACGGGGTCCCTCACCTCGGTCGCCCCCGGCTCAGTCCACCGTGGTCAGCCGCGTGAACAGGGCCGGGTCGACGTTGCCCCCGACACCACGGCGACCGTGGCCTCGGGCCGCCCCGACACCGTCTCCACCTTCCCCGCCAGCACCGCCGCCGTGGCCAGCGCGCCACTGGGTTCGGAGACGAGTCGGGCCCCGTGGGCGAGCGCGGACACGGCCCGGGCGATCTCCTCCTCGGAGACCGTGACGATCTCGTCCAACCGGGCCGACAGGTGCGCGAAGGTGCGTTCGGACAGGCAGACGCGGACCCCGTCGGCCATGGTCCGGTGGGTGCGCTCCGGTGCCCAGGCGACCAGGCGCCCCTCGCGCAGGCTCTCGGCGGCGTCGGCCGCCAGCTCGGGCTCCACACCCACCACGCGCACCCGTGTGTGCGCCGCCCGCGCGGCCGTGGCCACGCCGGAGGCCAGTCCGCCGCCACCCACGGGCACCACGATGGTGGTGACCTCGGGCGACTGTTCCAGGACCTCCAGGCCCACGGTGCCCTGCCCGGCGATCACCCGGGGATCGTCGAAGGGCGGGATCAGCGCGCGGAGTTCACGGTCGCGAAGCTCGGTGGCGGTGGCCAGGCGTTCGGCGGGCGGCACGGTCACCACACGCGCGCCGTGTGCGCGAATCCGCTCCACCTTGACCTCCGGGGCGCCCTGCGGCACCACGACGGTGCAGGACACACCCTGACGGGCGGACGCGAGGGCCAGCGCGAGACCGTGGTTGCCCGAGGAGTGCGTGACCACCCCGCGTTCGCGCTGGACCGGGGTGAGCTGGGCGACGGCGTTGGTGGCGCCGCGCAGTTTGAAGGCGCCGGTGGGTTGCAGGCTCTCCGGCTTGAGGAGGAGGTCCGTCCCGTGGGGACCCACGGTGAGGGGCGTGCGCACGACGTGGCCCCGAATCCGGGAGGCCGCGGCGCGGACGTCGTCGGCGGTGACCAGTTCCATCCGGTGGGTATGCCCGCCCCCACCCCCGGCACACGGGATACTCGTCGGTGATGCGTACCGAACACACCCCCGCCGCCCTGCCCGGCCGGGACTTCTACAAGCTGATGTCGTCGGTGATCCTCCCGCGCCCGATCGCGTGGGTCTCCACCACCTCCGAGTCCGGCGTGGACAATTTGGCGCCGCACTCCTTCTTCACCATCTCCTGCACCGAACCGCCGATCGTGCAGTTCACCTCGGTGGGGCGCAAGGACTCCCTGCGCAACGCCGAGGCCACCGGGGAGTTCGTGGTCAACCTGGCCACCGAGCCGCTCCAGGACCAGGTCAACGCGACAGGGACGGAGTACCCGCCACACCTGAGCGAGTTCGACGAGCTGGGCATCGAGCGGGAGGCGAGCACGACGGTGCGGCCTCCCCGGGTGGCCGCGTCGCCGGTGGCGCTGGAGTGCGCCCTGCACTCGACCCTGCGCCTGGGTGACTCCACCGTGGTGTTCGGCCGGGTCCAGACGGTGGCCGTGGACGAGTCCGTCGTGGTGGACGGGCTTCCCGAGGCCACGCTGCTGCGTCCGATGGCGCGGCTCGGGCGCAACGAGTGGTCCACCCTGGGAGAGGTGCGGGCCGTCGACCGCATCCCCTACAGGCCCTGACCCCCGGGGCCGTCAGACGGTGAGGTCGGCCTCGGGCGCGGGGAGGGTGGGCAGGAGCGGGGCCACGGTCGCGGGGTCGCCGCCGGTCCAGTCCATGGCCAGGATCTGGCGGACGCCGCGCCGTCCGGTCACCGCCCTCGCCAGCTCGTAGGCGGTGCCGCGCAGGGTGAGCCGGGGTCCTCTCCGAGGACCCATTCCTGCCCGGTGTCGGTGGCGACCACCCGCACGGCGGGGCGGTCGGCCGACCAGACCTTCGCCAGCCCGCCCAGCGGGAAGTCCGCGAGCTGGTCGGCGTCCTCGGTCAGCGCGGCCAGGCCCAGGGCGCCCCGCAGGTCGTTCTCGTGGTGCCACAGGTCCAGGGCGAGCAGGGCGTAGCGCCTGCGCGTCCGGGTCCGCAACAGCTCCAGCAGGGCTGGAGCGCTCTCGCGCCACTGGTCGGTGATAGCACCGATGTCCAGGTGGGCGCGGTCCGCGACCTGGCGTGCCGTCACCTCGTCGCCGACCGGCGGGGTGACCGCTCCGCTCACCACGTCGGCGCCGAGCCCCGTGAGGTGGGCGTACACCTGCTGGACGGTCCAGTCCGGGCAGGCGGGGACGACGGTGGAGAGCTGGTCACGGTCGAGGGTGGGGGCCAGGTCGAGGAGGCGGTCCTGGCAGTTCTGGTAGATGCGCGCGGAGTCCATCGGCCCAGGCTACCTAACAGCGTTAGGAAGGGTGGGGCCGGTCCCGGAGCACGACGCCCCGGGACCGGTCCGACGTGTCACCGGTCAGGGCCGCTGACACTCCACGCCGGGCAGGATGTTGGCTCCCTCGAAGGTCGCGGTGAACCCGAAGGAGGTGGAGTCACCGGCGGCGAGCGTGCCGTTGTGGGCCACGTTGGAGGCCTCGAAGTGCGCGCCGTGGTTGACGAGCGAGGCGTTCCAGACGTTGGTGATCTCCTGGCGGTTGGCGAACACCCAGTCCACCATCCACCCGGTCACGCCGTCCTCCCCGCGGTGACCTCGACCTCCGCCTGGAAGCCGTCGCTCCACGCGTTGGTGACCCGGTACTCCGCCGTGCAGTAGTCCTGCGCGGGCGGGTCCGTGGGCTCGGTGACGGGCGGGTCCGTGGGGTCGGGGCCGGGCGGGTCCGTGGGCTCGGGCTCCGTCGGGTCCGGGCCGGGCCCGGGTTCGGACCCCGGGTCGTCGCCGAAGACCACGTCGGAGCAGTTGTAGAAGGCCTCGGGGCTGTCGGAGCGCTCCCAGACCGAGTAGACGAGGTGACGCCCCTCCCGGTCGGGGAGGTCCACGTCCCAGTAGTACTCGGCGCCCGCCACTCCCCGCTGCGCAGCGGGGGTCGACGACCTCGTCGATCAGCTCCAGGTCGTCCCAGGTCAGGGGCGAGTTCGGGTTCCAGCCGTCCACCGTGACATAGGTGAAGAAGGTTCCCGGGTGGGGCGCCCACGCGTTGTGGTGGAACTCCACGGTCGTGTTCGGCTGCAACGGGGTGGACGGCCAGTCGGTGCGGGCCGCGTTGAAGGCCGCGAACTGCTCGGTCGGCCCGCACAGCTCTCCGTCGGCCACGAACTCCTGGTGCTGGCCGGCGGAGTTGCTGATCAGGTTGCCGAACCAGTTCCAGAAGGCGTAGTCGCCGCCTTCGGAGAGGGCGTCGGCGCAGGCGGCGTTGACGGGCTGGAGGGCGCCCCCGGAACTTCCCCGGTGGCGTCCTGGAAACAGGCGTAGGTGCGGGACGCGGGATAGGTGAAGGCCCCGTGGGCCTCGGCGGGTTCGGGCGCGGCGACGACGGCGTAGCCGACGGCCAGGCCTCCGAGCGCCAGGGCGGCGATGGTCTGACGTGACCGCATAGGTCACTCCTCGTGTGTGCGTTGGGGGAACCCGGCCGCGCACGGCGCGCGGCCGGGGGTCTCACGTACGTGCTCGTGGTCCGGGCTGCTCCGCTCCGTAGACGGGAGCCCGCACCGAGGTCTCGACGATGCCGTCGGGCCCGTGGAAGATCCGGTCTCCCCAGGGGGTCAGGGAGTCGACATCGAAGTCCTCGACCATGTCCAGGTAGGCGACCCCGCCGCTGTTTCCGCTCCACGACCAGCCCACGTAGCCGAGGCCGAGCCGTTCGGTGTGCCGCATGATGGCGTCCTCGTCGGGGTCGCCGTCACTGTGGTCGAACCCGAACTCACCGACGACGAGGGGCAGACCACGGTCAGTGAAGGACTCCAGGTAGTCGACGATCACCGACTCCTGTTCGTAGACGCCGTACATGTGGATGGAGAACACGGTGTTGGCGTGGGGGTCGGCGTCGAAGACTCCCTGGGCACCGTCGCGCATGGTGTGCGTCCAGTCCTGTCCCCAGTTCGGGGCGTCCACGACCAGCGTGTGGTCGAAGCCCGCCGCGCGCAGGCGCTGGATCGCCTCCGAGGTGGCGGAGGCCCACGACGCGTTGGTCGCCTCGTCGTTGCCGAAGGGCTCGTTGGCGATGTTGACCAGGACGTGGTCCTCCTCCCCCGCGACCGCGTCCTGGATCCGCAGCCAGTAGTCGACGGCTTGGTCCAGCGTCGCGGCCTCGGGGTCCTCCCCGTAGCCGGTGGTGTCGTGCACCTCCAACATGCAGACGAGTCGGTTCTCCTTGCAGTCGGCGACGACCGCAGCGACGTCCGCGACGTCGTTCTCCTGCCAGCGGTCGCCGCTGCTGAGGACCACGCGGACGGTGTTGGCGCCCAGCGACCCGATGTCGGCCAGGGCTCCGGTCTCGTGGGTGAACCAGGTGTGCGGGTGGCTGACCCCGCGGATGACGAAGTCGTTTCCCGCGGCGTCGACCAGGCGCCCGTCGCTGACCCGGAACCCGGTGTCGGCGTGGGCGGGGATCATGTGTACGAACAGCGCGGTCACGAGTACGAGGACCGTGGTGAGGGCGAGTTTCAGGCGTTGCTTCACGAGGGCTCCGTTCGGAGGGGTGGCCCCTGCCGGGCGCCCGCCGCCGGGGGACGGCGGCGGGCGCCCGATCCGGGAGGGCCTCCTACTGGACGGGCGGGTGGGCGTTGGCCAGCAGCTCCTGGAACTGTGCGGAGAACCAGTGGCCGGAGACGGGCGAGTCGGGCAGCGCGCCGCTCATGTTGTGGTTGTTGCGGGGGTTCCCCTCGTAGGTGGGGTCACACATCCGGTCGAACCCCTTGCCCTCGTCGTTGGGGATCTCCGTGCTGGAGCCGTCCGACTCACCCGGGGGCTTCATCCACACGTAGGCGTCGATCCCCGGCTCGGGCGCGGTGGTGGGCCGCTCGCCCAGACCGGCACCGGCCTGGTTGCACCAGTTCCCGTACTGGATGCGGCGGTCGAAGCGGCCGCCGTCGACGTAGGCGTTCACGTCAGTGGTGGGTCCGGCACTGGTGGGCCGTTCGGCACCGCCCCAGCCGTTGCGGGAGGTGTCGATGAGCATCCCGATGCCCGGGTCGAACCCCTGGGAGACCAGTTCGCCGCGCAGGGCCTGGGCGAAGGAGAGCTCGTCGACGTAGTTGTTCCAGTCCACCCAGCTGGACTGGCGCACCGGGGTCCCGTTGATGGTCTCCCCGATCGCGAAGTGCTCCTCCTTCAGGGCCGAGTAGTTGGCGGTGTTGGCGATGAAACCGTGCACGTCGTCGGGGGTGGCCCCGTTGGCGTTGGCGGCCTCGTGGAACAGGGCCGCGGAGGGCGCGAAGTTGTCCTCCCAGCCGATCCAGCCGTGGTGGCCGGCGTCCACGTAGTTGTAGACGTTGTCGATCGCGCCGAGCTGGGCCAGCGCGTAACCGACGCCGTTGACGTAGTTGCCGTTGGCCAGCATGACGTCGCACTCGGGGGTGGCGGTGTTGCGGGGGACACATTGGTAATCAGATTGGGCAGCGAGTCGAGCTCGATCGTCGTGACGATCCGCAGGGAGGTGTCCTCGTAGTCGCTCAGGATGTCCGCGATCGGGTCGATGTACTCGGACTCGTAACGGTCGATCTCGTCGGGCCCGAGCTCGCCGTTGGAGGCCAGAGCGGCACAGTCGCGACCAGGCAGGTTGTAGACGACCAGCTGGAAGACCAGCGGTTCTCCGGCGGCCTGCGCGACCGCCTCGTCGAGGTGGTCGCGCAGCCCCATGTCACCTGTGGTGGGACTGTCGTTGCCCTCGATGGCGCTGATGCGGTCCAGCCAGATCCCGGTGGGCTCGTCCGCGACGGCCTCACCGCCGGGTTCAGCGGCGGCGTTGGCGGACCAGATCGGGTTCACGTAGACGTCGGCGCCCACGTACGGGTTGTCCACCCGTTCGTTGGCGGCGGACGCCCCGTCGGGGGCGGCGACCGCGGGGGCGGCGGTCAGCGCGGTGGTCGCGCCCAGCAGGAGGGCGGAGGCCGTGGCGAGCGCGCGCCGCGACCTGGTCGGGTGTGCGTGGGAAGGGAATCTGCTCATCGTCGTTTCCTCGCGTAGGGGGTGCCAAGGAGAGTGAGCTTGCGGGGGCGTCGCACGGTCCCGGAGGGGCCGGGAGGGCGACGCGACGTGCGGACCCGGCCGGGGTTGACCCCTCGGATCCGGTCGCGCACCGGTCGGTCGTGGCGCTGTCCGGACTGCGAGCAGAGGGCGCCACCCCGGATTCGGGAGCGCTCCCATGCTTCGCTTTCCGGAAAGTTAACACCATTGAAAACCGGCTGCAATGGGTGACGGACAGAAAACTCTGCGGAGGTTTCGTCCGATTCCGGGAGCCGCTGGTCCGCCCGCCGAGCTGTGACCGGTCCGTACCACCTCCGGCCTACGGAGCCCCGTGCCCTCCGCCCGAAGTGTCCACGGCCCGGCCGCCCAACTGGGCAGACACCCGGGCCGCCACGGCGGCGACCTCCGGCCCCAGCCCGCGCACCCGCGCCACGGGCAACTGGCTGACCAGCGCGGACACGCTGATCGCCGCCACGGGATCGCGGTTGTGGTCGAAGACCGGCGCGGCCACGCACCGCACCTCGGGCTCGTTCTCGCGGTCGTCGATCGCGTACCCCGCTCGCGCACCCGGCGCAGCTCCTCCGCGAGGACCACCGGATCGGTCACCGTCCGGGCGGTGACGGCGGGCAGCCCCGCCGCCACGACGTCGGCCACCAGGTCGTCCGGGCCGAAGGCCAGGATCGCCCGCCCCACCGCCGTGCGGTAGGCGGGCATCCGGGCGCCGATCCGCGACGCCATCCGCACCGTCGCGGCGTTCTCGACCTTGTCCACGTAGACGACGTCGTGTCCGTCCAACAGCACCAGGTGGCAGGTGTGACCGGTGTGGCGCATCAGGCCGCGCAGGTGTTCCGAGGCGACCGAGCGCAGGTCCATGTGGTCGAGGTAGGACTGCCACAGCAGCAGCGCGGCCGTGCCCACCCGGAACCGGCCGGTGCGCCGGTCCCGGGTGAGCAGGCCGTACTCCACCAGCGGCACGGACAGGCGCAGCACGGTGCTCTTGTTCACGCCCAGGCCCTCGGCCAGTTCGGTCAGGGTGGTGCCGCCGCGCTCGGGCGGGGTGGAGCGGACCTGCTCCACCACCGCCAGGGCGCGACGCAGCGACGCCGACGCGTTGCGGCGGGGCGCGGGCTCGGAACTCACCCCTTGACCGCCCCGCCCAGACCGTTGGCCAGCCGGTGCTGCACGAACAGGAAGAACACCAGGACGGGCAGGGTCATCAGGACCGACCCCGCCATGATGCCGCCCCAGTCGTTCTCGTCCGGCTTGAACAGGGACAGCAGCGCGATGGGCAGGGTCTGGTTCTCCTGCGCGGAGATGATGAAGGTGCGGGCGAACAGGAAGTCGTTCCACGTCATGATGAACGAGAAGATACTGCACGCCACCACGCCGGGGGCGACCAGCGGGAAGAGCACCCGGGTGACGAAGGTGAGGCTGCCCGCGCCGTCCAGCCAGGCCGCCTCCTCCAGCTCCCGCGGCACCGACGCGACAAAGGCGCGCAGCATCCACACGGCCAGCGGGATGGCGAAAGCGGTGTGCACGAGCATGAGCGAACCCAGCTGGTTCAGCCCGATCCCCGGGATGCCGTACCCCAGGGTGCGCATCAGGAAGAACAACGGGATGGTCAGTGCCTCCACCGGCACCATCTGCGCCGTCAGCACCATGACGAGCAGGGTCGTGCGCAGCCGGAAGCGGTAGCGGGTGAGCGCCACCGCAGCCAGGAAGGCGCACAGGGTGGAGGCGGTCACGACCACGACCGCCACCAGCACGCTGTTGAGCAGGTACTGCCCGAAGCCGTCGATCAGCAGCACCCTGCGGAACGACTCCAGGGTCGGTTCGAGCGTGTAGGGGGTGGGGTCACCTGCCTCCAAGGCCGCCCGCGGCTTGAGCGCCGAGAGCAGCATCCAGTACAGCGGCAGGGCGACGACCAGCGCCACCAGCAGCCCGGCGACGTCGTTCCTGAGTCTGCGGAGCGTCACAGTACCTCCCTTGGCGGCGCAGCGCGCGCAGGTACACGAGGGTGATCAGCAGCAGGAGCAGGGTCGTGATCACGCCGATCGCCGATCCCAGGCCGTACTGCCCGGAGGCGAACGCCTTCTGGTACGCGTACACGTTGAGGACCAGGTTCTGTCCGGCGATCCCGCCGCCCCCGGTCATGACGTAGATCTGGGTGAAGATCTTGAAGTCCCAGATGATGGACTGGATGGTGACGATGGTGACGGCCGGGCGCAGCATCGGCAGCATCACCGACCACGCGATCCTGGACGTGGAGGCTCCGTCCAGCCGGGCGGCCTCCACCACCTCCTCCGGAATGGCCCGGATCCCGGCGTAGAGCGTGACCATGACGAACGGGAACGAACACCACACCACCTGGGCTCCGACCAGGGCGAACGCGGACCACTTGTCGTAGGTCCACGAGTGCCCGGAGAAGTCACCGAGGCCCAGCCAGGTCAGGGCCTGGTTCACCGGACCCAGGGTGGGGTCGAACAGGTGCAGCCAGACGGCGCTGCCGGTGACCGCGGGGGTGGCCCAGGCTCCCAGGGCCGCCAGGAAGAGCACCGTGCGCACCCACGGGGTCAGGCGGGTGGCCAGCACCGCGAGCGCGCCGCCCACGGCGAGGGTGCCGAGCACGCAGGCGGCGGCGAAGCCGACCGTGTTGAGCAGCACCTCCCAGAACTGGGGGTCGGCCAGCAGCGCACGGTAGTTGGCCCAGCCGACGAACTCCAGGGGTTCGGCGCCGGTGACCTGGGGCTGGCGGTAGTCGAAGAACGACACCAGGACCAGCTGGTAGAGCGGGTAGACGAGCATGACGCCCAGCACCAGCGCGGCCGGCACCAGGTACATCCAGGGTTCGACGCGGCGGCTCCGGGATCCCGGAGGTCGACCGGTGGGGCGCCGTACGGCGGGGGCGGAGACGGGGGTCTGGCGTCCACGGGCGTCACTCTCCCCGAAGGCGGTGTCGAGGGCGCGCGCGGCCTCGTCGGTGGCCTGGTCCACGTCGGTGTTCCCGGCCGCCACCCGCTGCACCATGCCGGGCAGGATGCCCTCGGCGTCCACCGTGGCCCAGGCGCCGGTGACGGGAACGAACCGCGTCCCGGCGTCGATGGTCTCGACGAAGGGGCCGATCTCCTCGTCGGAGGAGGCCAGCTCCTCGCGGACGTCGGTGTAGGCGGGCAGGTTGCCCATCGCCTCGTACATCTTCAGCTGGTACTCCTTGCCCGCCAGGAGTTTCACGAACTCGACGGAGAGGGTGCGGCGCTCGGTCCCGGCCAGCACGCCGAGGTTGTTGCCCCCGGCGAAGGCGGGGGCCACGGTGCCGGGCTCGGTTCCGGGAAGCGGGACGACGGCGGCGTTCTCGGCCACCTCGCTGTCGCGCAGCGCGTTGAGGTTGAAGTTGCCACCGATGGTCATGGCGGCGTTCCCGGCGAGGAAGTTCTGCACGGAGGCGTCGCCGGTCAGCTGTGAGCAGGTCTGGGGCGGGCAGACGTCGTCGGACAGGATGCGTCCGTACAGCTCCAGGCCCCTGCGGGACTCGGCGGAGTCGATGGTGGCGGCGTAGGTGTCGCCACGGAGCTCCGCGATGTCGCCGCCGTGCGCCCACACGAACGGCATCATGGCGTAGGTGTAGGCGCCGCCAGCGGAGATCCCCAGCATCCCGGGGCGGGCCTCCCGGACGGCGCGGCCGGTCTCCACGACCTCCTCCAGCGTCCGGGGGACCTCCAGGTCGAGCTCCTCCAGCACGTCGGTGCGGTAGAAGAGGGCGCGGGCGCCGAGGAACCAGGGCACACCGTAGGAGGCGCCGTCCACCTGTGCGGTGGCGGCGACGTCGGCGGCGATGTCCTCGTGCGGTTCCCAGTCGGAGAGGTCCTCGGTAAGGTCCACGAACCCCGCCGACTCGACGTATCCCGCCAGGTCGGTGTTGCCGTACTCGGCGACGTCGGGGGCCGATCCGGGGTCGAGGAAGGCGCCCTGGAAGCGTTCGGCCCGGGTCTCCACGGGAATGTACTGGACCTGAACGTCGACCCCGTCGTGCGCGGCCTCGAACTCCGCGACGGCCGCGTCGACGACCCGTTCCTTCGGGGCCTGGTCGACCTCGGAGAAGAGCCAGACGCGCAGGGTGCCGTCCGGCTCGTCCACACCGGAGGCGGCCCCGGGGGTCTGGAGGGGCGCGCAGGCGGTGGTCAGGGCCGCGAGTCCGAGGAGCGCGCACAGGCGCGCGGGGGTAGTGAGTCGCATCGAAACTCCCCAGGTCGGAGGTAGGGAAAGCGGGAGCCGACCATCGGTGGGATGACTCTAGGGACGCGCTCGGACCAGGCAGAAGGGAGCGGGGACAAAGTTGTGCCCTGCACAACGCGGGATGCGCAGTGCAGGGCACGTGGTCGCGGAACGGGCTCCCCTGAGGGGGTCGGGTTCACCGACCCAGACCGGACATCAGGTCCGCGAAGGGGGTGGGCTCGTCGTAGGGGTCGGTCCCCGTGGGCGCGCTGTCGGTGACGAGCAGCGCCAGCTGGCGGGCGGCCCGCGCGATGCGCTCGGACAGCTCCCGACCGCCGCCCTCGCCCGCGCCCCAGTCCTCGGAGGCGGCGTAGACGCCCGTGGGCACCACCACCGAGCGGGTGTAGGTGAACATGGGCCGCAGCGCGTGCTCCAGCACCAGGGAATGGCGCGGACTGCCCCCGGTGGCGGCCACCACGACCGGCTTGCCGTCCAGCGCCTCGGTGTCGACCACGTCGAAGAACGACTTGAACAGCCCGCTGTAGGAGGCGTTGAAGACCGGGGTCACCGCGATGATCCCGTCGGCCTCGGCCAGGTCCGCCAGGACCCCGGGCAGGTCGCCCGTGGGGACACGGGTGGTCATGGCGTTCATGATGTCGTGGGCCAGGTCGCGGAGCTCGACCACCCGGACCTCGACCTTCTCGTCGCGGTCGGTGAGGGCCTCCTCGGCGGCGGCGGTCAGCCGGTCCGCGAGCAGGCGGGTCGAGGAGGGGTTGCTGAGCCCGGCCGTGACGGTGACGAGCCTGCGGGTCATTCCTGGACCTCCGTGTTCGTGGTGGCGCGCTCCTTCGCGGCCAGGAGCGAGGCGTGGTTCGGGGCGTCGGGCACGTGGTCCGGCTTCTTCGCGGCGAACTCCCTGCGCAGCACCGGGACGACCTCCTCACCGAGGAGGTCCAGCTGCTCCAGGACGGTCTTGAGCGGCAGACCCGCGTGGTCCATCAGGAAGAGCTGGCGCTGGTAGTCACCGAAGGACTCCCTGAAGCCCAGGGTACGGTCGATGACCTCCTGAGGGCTGCCCACGGTGAGCGGGGTCTCCCGGGTGAACTCCTCCAGGGAGGGGCCACCGCCGTAGACCGGCGCGTTGTCGAAGTAGGGCCGGAACTCCCTGACCGCGTCCTGGGAGTTCCTCCGCATGAACACCTGGCCGCCGAGCCCGACGATCGCCTGCTCGGCCCTGCCGTGGCCGTAGTGCTCGAAGCGGCGCCGGTACAGGGAGATGAGCTTCTTGGTGTGGGTGGCGGGCCAGAAGATGTTGTTGTGGAAGAAGCCGTCGCCGTAGAAGGCGGCCTGTTCGGCGATCTCCGGTGAGCGGATGGAGCCGTGCCAGACGAACGGCGGCACGTCGTCCAGCGGGCGCGGGGTGGAGGTGAAGCCCTGCAGCGGGGTGCGGAACTTGCCCTCCCAGTTGACGACCTCCTCGCGCCAGAGCCGGTGCAGGAGGTTGTAGTTCTCCAGCGCCAGCGGGATGCCCTGGCGGATGTCCTGTCCGAACCACGGGTAGACCGGGCCGGTGTTGCCCCGGCCCATCATCAGGTCCACGCGCCCCTCGGCCAGGTGCTGGAGCATCGCGAAGTCCTCCGCGATCTTCACCGGGTCGTTGGTGGTGATGAGGGTGGTGGAGGTGGACAGGATGATCTTCTCGGTCCGCGCGGCGACGTAACCGAGCATGGTCGTGGGCGAGGAGGCCACGAAGGGCGGGTTGTGGTGCTCACCCGTGGCGAAGACGTCCAGCCCCACCTCCTCGGCCTTCAGCGCGATCCGCACCATCGCCTTGATCCGCTCGCCCTCGGTCGGCGTACGTCCCGTCGTGGGGTCGGTCGTCACGTCGCTGACCGAGAAGATTCCGAACTGCATGGCCGTTCCCCGATCCAAATAGCTTCCTAGGAAAATGCTTTCGATGAAACTATCATGCGGAACCCCGTCCGGGAGCCAGGTATTCCCGCCCGCGTACCGTGCGGGCGCGGGGTCGTGGCGCGCACCCCGCGCCACAGGGAACGCCCGTCAAGGGTCACTATGCCCCGGATTCCACCGAACCGAGCGGAACCGACACCATCCCGCTCCCCCGTCGACCCCGTCCCGAGCAGGAAGGGACCGCGCCGACTCGCTCCCACCGACGAGGTGCGCGTGGAACGCGACCCACTCCTCGGCGGGCACACACGGCTGCCAGGATCGTCCCGGCCACCCGTCGGGCGGAGTCGCGGCGGAACGCACCCGGCCTCCAGACGCCCGTGGGTGACGTGTCCCTCACCGCCGCGTGTCAGGCTCCACTTCCGGGCGGTCCGCGTCACGCGGTCGTGGTTCCCAGGGGGCGTCAGCGGATGCGCGCGAACGGGCGCCGCGCCCACTCCCCACCAGCCGGGATCCCCGACCAGGGCGCGTTCCTCGGCCCCGGCGGGGCGCACCGGGAGACGTCGTCCCGGACGTGATCGCCCCCATCCCGGACCCGAATCGGGGGAGCTTAGGACGCCCGTGCCCGAGTCCGCACCCGCTTTTACCGGCCGGACCGAAAATCGGTCCACTGGCCGGGAACACCTATGCTCAGAGAAGCGTTCTCACAGGTGAAGCACCCCAGACCGACCCCGACCCCAACACACCCACCGAGTCTGTGCGAAGCTTCCGAGATCACCTCAAGACCATGCGCGGTTGTACGCGTTCGTGTCGGCAATGGGGGTTTCTGACACGAAACCATCGCTACAACCGCCTTCCCAGCGGCCAGACCGCACCTAGTGCGCAGGCCGCGCGGTCGGGTCCCACGTTGGGGGACGTGGGACCCGGCCAGGCTTCAGGGGCGCGCCTCAGGGCGCGCCCCTTTCTCTGTGCCGGACCAGCTGGATCAGGCCCGTTCGTGGAAGTCGATCAGGGTCATGGGCACGATCTCGGCGTCATAGAACTCGGGTGTCTCCTCGGTGGGTTCGGTGAAGTCCGTGATCGGTTTGCACGGATACAGCGGAATGACGTTCTCAGAGGGGTCGGGGGCCTCTCCGGTGTCGATGTCCCATCCGTCGCCGCAGGCCATCCGCTCGTCGATCGCCCTTGTGGTGCTCCTGGAGAATCGGCCGTAGAGGTAGACACGCCGGTCCTCCTGGCCCGTCACGTCCTCCAGTACTCCTGCCACGTCCATCGCGTAAGCACAGTCGATGTCCCAACCGCTGGCCTGGACGTCCCACACCTCCTGAGTGGGCCAACCGGAGAGGATGGTCCCGCAGAGCGGGGCGTACACCACCCCCAGTGGCCCCCGCCCTCGACAACCGTCATCTGTGGGTCCTCCAGCGCAACCTGGGCGTTGGTCTCCTCAAAGTCGACCAGCACCTCCCACTGCTCGGTGTCGTACCGGGCACGCGACGGCGCTCCCTCTCCGTCGAGTTCGACCCGAGCCGACGCCTCCGTCTCGATGAGGGCCCCCTCGGCCAGGAACCCGAACGGAGTGGTGCCCCGGTACACACCGTCCTCCCCCGACACTCTCTCGACCCCGCCCGCCTCTGCCATCGCTCGCAGCGGCTGGGTGACGAGGGTGGCGGCGACGGAGTCGGGGCCGACGCCAGGGGAGAGTTCGATCCTCTGAGGCGACTCCCGAAACATCCCGAAACTCTCCTCCTGAGGTGCGTACACGTACAGCTCGCCTTGGTGGCTGGCGACCGCCGTCGTGTCGGGTCCCATCGCCGCGCCCCGGATGAGGAAGCTCTGGTCCGCCGCCGAGTACAGGTACTCCTCCTCGGCACGGCTCTCCTCCAGCACGGCCTCCACCGGCTGACCCGTCTCCTCCGCGACCCGCTCCGCGTGCGCCCGGGTGTAGCTCCGGGTCACCCGCGCGGTGAACCCCGGACCCTCCTCCAACAGGCTCGCGGCGGCCGCGACCCTCTCCGAAGGACCGCCGACCACCTGCTCGTAGACGACGTAGCCGCCCGCGGCCACCGCGGCCACCGCGAGCACACCCGCGGCCGCGAGGCCCGCCTTGGAGGTGGCGACCGCGCTCAACAGCCCGCCGGTGGTACCGCTGCCAGCCGAGGCGGAGGCCGTGGCCGTTCCCGCACCCACGGAACCCCCGCTCCCGTTCCCGCCGAGCCGCCCGTGCCCAGCGCGCCCCCACCCACGACGCTCGCGCCCAGACCGGCCGCGGAGACGGCGCCCAGCGCCGCCGCCCAGCGTCCGGGGTCGTGTCCGGCGTCGTCCACCCCACGCCAGTAGTCGCGGAGCATACGGCGCAGGCCGTCAGTGACCGCACCCCCGCCGGTGCGGCCGTCCGGCTCCGCCTCGGGCAGCAGCGCCCGGACCAGTTCCTCCGAGGTCGGCCTCCGCAGCGGGTCCACCGACAGCGCGGCCTCGACCAGGCCCCGCAGTTCCTCCGGCACACCCGTGACGTCGTACTCACCCTGACGGACGCGCCGTGCCAGTTCCCCGGCGTCGCCGGTCCCGAACGGGGCGCGCCGGGTGGCGGCCAGCGTGACCAGCCCGCCCCAGGCGAACACGTCGGCGGCCGGATCCGCGCTCACGCCGGTGTAGCGTTCGGGCGCGCTCCAACCCGGTGTTCCATAGGAGGCCGAGGCGTCCGTGGTCCTGTCCGTGCCGATGTCGACCGCGATGCCGAAGTCCACGATCTTCGGTCCGCCCGGAGACAGGATCACGTTGCCCGGCTTGATGTCACGGTGCGCGATCCCCGCCGCGTGCAGGGCGGCCAGACCCTCCGCCGTGCCCAGCGCGAAGGTGCGCAGCATGTCGCCCTCCAGTGGCCCGAACGCGCGCACGTGGCGGCGCAGGTCCCGCCCCGCCACGTAGTCGAAGGCCAACCAGGGGACCGTCGCCTCGGTGTCGGCGGCGTGCAGCCGGGCCGTGCTGATCCCGTCCGCCCGCCCCAGCATCTCGACCTCCCGGGCGAAGGCCTCCCGGAACCGGGGCCGCCCGGCGAAGTCGGCGTGCACGGTCTTGACCGCCACGCACACCCCTGGCCGTCCAGGGCTCCGAAGACCGCGCCCATCCCTCCGGCGCCGATCCTCCCCACCACCCGGTAGGGGCCGATCGTGGCCGGGTCGCCCGCCTCCAGCGGCGAGAGTCCGTGCGGCGGGGGGACGGTGTCAGGGGTGGGGGACATCGGGGCCCTTCAGACAGGGGTGGGGGAACTGCGTGCGGTCACTCTGATGCGTCCGTGACACGCGGGGTTCGCGGGTCGACGGCTCCCACAGACGGTACGATGCGCCTGCGCGGGAGGGGGCACGATGGCGACTGGCGGACGACCGACGATGGCGGACGTCGCGGCGCACCTCGGCGTCTCCCGGCAGCTGGTCTCGTTGGTCCTGGCCGACCGGCCCGGTCCGAGCGCGGCCACCCGTGAACGCGTGCTGCGCGCCGCCGAGGAGCTCGGCTACCGTGCCGACACCGCGGCGCAGCTGCTGCGCCGTGCCCGCAGCCGCCAGGTGGGGGTGCTGTTCACCATGGAGCACCCGATGGACGCCGACCTCGTCGAGGCGCTGTACCCGGAGGCGGCCCGGCTCGGCTACGGCGTGGCCCTGAGCGCGATGCTCGCCAACCGCACCGAACGGCAGGCGATCGACGAGCTCGTGGGGCTGCGCTGTGAGGCGCTGGTCCTGATCGGGATGTCGGCGCAGGCACCGGAGGACCTGGCCAGGGTGGCCGAACGCGTGCCGGTGGTGGAGATCGGCCAGCGCACCAACGCGGCCGGGACCGACAGCGTGCGCACCGACGCCGTGTCCGGGGTGCGGCGGGCCGTCGACCACCTGGTCGCCCTCGGTCACCGGCGGATCGCGCACGTGTTCGGCGGAGACCTGCCGAGCGCCCCGGAACGCCGGACCGGCTACCTGGAGGGGATGCGCGCGCACGGGCTGGGGACGTACGTGGACCTGGTCCCGGGCGCCTACACCGAGGAGGCGGGGGCCCGAGCGGCCTCGGTGCTCCTGGACCGGTCCGAGCTGCCCACGGCCGTCGTGTGCTGCAACGACCAGTCGGCGCGCGGCCTCATGGAGACCCTGATCCGCGCGGGCCGTTCCGTCCCGGGCGAGGTGTCCGTGGTGGGGTACGACGACAGCCGGGCCGCCCGCCTGTCGTTCCTGAGCCTGACCTCGGTCCGCCAGGACGTGACCCGCATCGCGGAACTGACTCTCGGGGCGGTCGCGGAGCGCCTGGAGGAGGGACGCACGGAGAGCACGCACGTGCTGCTCCCGACCACGCTCACCGTGCGGGAGAGCACCGCTCCCCCTCGGACCTGAGCCCCACGCGAGGCAGATCACGTACCGGGCCGTTGGAATTTCTCCGGAGCGGGTGTCATTGTTGATTTAGCACGTGCCAAATCATCACGTCCCCTCCCCACCGGGCGACCGGTTCCCCGTCGCCGCACCACTCCACGCCGCGAGGTCCGTCCCGGCCCGTGCGCACGCCGTCCACCCTCCGGAAGGGGGCACCGCCATGCCTCTGGCCATCCTCGCCCTGGCCCTCGGGGCCTTCGCCATCGGCACCACCGAGTTCGTGATCATGGGCCTGCTTCCCGAGGTCGCCACCGACCTCGACGTGCCCATCTCCACCGCCGGATACCTGATCTCCGCGTACGCGCTCGGCGTGGTGATCGGGGCTCCCCTGCTCACCGCCCTGGGCACTCGCCTGCCGCGCAAGACCATGCTGCTCGTCTTCATGGGTGTGTTCCTCGTCGGCAACCTGGCCACCGTCCTGACCAGTTCCTACGGCGCCGTGTTCGCCTCCCGCGTCCTCGCGGGACTGCCCCACGGCGCGTACCTGGGCCTGGCCGCGCTGGTCGCGGCGCACCTGGCCGGCCCGGCCCGCCGAGCGACGGCCGTGGCGCGCGTGATGCTCGGCCTGACCGTCGCCAACATCGTCGGGGTCCCGGCCGGAACCCTGCTCGGGCAGCTCCTCGGCTGGCGGGTGGCGTTCCTCGTGGTGGTCGCCCTGTCCGCACTGACCATCCTCGGAGTGGCCCGCTTCGTGCCGCACACCCCGGCCTCCCGCGTGGGCGGCCTGCGCGGCGAGCTCTCGGCCCTGCGCCACCCGCAGGTGGTCCTCGGGCTGACCACGGCGGTCTTCGGCTTCGCCGGGGTGTTCGCCGTCTACAGCTACATCTCACCGATGATGACCGAGCTGGCGGGCATGCCCAGCGCGGGGGTCCCGATCGTCCTGGCGCTGTTCGGCGTCGGCATGACCCTGGGATCGCTGGTGGTGGGTCCGATCGCGGACCGGTGGCTGCGTCCGACCATCTACGTCTCCCTCGCCTCGCTGGCCGGGGTCCTGGCACTGTTCACGCTGACCGTGCACAACCCCTGGACCGCGGCCGTGACCGTCGTGGTGCTCGGCGCCGTCGGCTTCGGCGTGACCGCGCCGCTGCAGGTCCTGGTGATGAGCAAGGCCGAGGCGGCGCCCACCATCGCCTCCGCCACCAACCACTCGGCGTTCAACCTCGCCAACGCCGGTGGCGCCTGGCTGGGCGGCCTGGGCATCGGCATGGGGCTGGGGTACGTGTCCCCCGCCGTGATCGGCGTGGTCCTCGCCCTGGTCGGGCTCGGCATCGCCGTGACGGCCGGGCTGGTGGACCGCGAGGGCCCGGGCGCCGCCCCGACCCCCGAGCACCGGGACCGAGCGGCCGGGGCGGACGCCGAGCCCGTGTCCCACGGCTGACCCCACGCCGATCGAGCGCCCGTACCCCCTGGGGGTGCGGGCGCTCGGTCGTGGAACGACGGAGTGGGCTCGGGGGTTGACTTCATGGATTGTTAACGCCAACAATGTTGGCCAGCTCACACTGATGGCCCCAGGTCTCGGAGAACCGAGCCTGGGAGGAACCATGCAGCACGCGCAGCCGCGAAGGGACCCCCGTTGCCCACGAATGTTAACGCCCACAATTCTGACGCGGACGTCGGGGAGGGCCGCGCGGCGCCCGACTCCGTGGTGCTCGGAATCGACTTCGGGACCCTCTCCGGCCGGGCCGTCGTGGTCCGCGTCAGCGACGGGGCCGAACTGGGCACGGCCGAGCACGTCTACCGGCGCGGGGTGATCACGGACCACCTGCCCGGCGACGACCGCCCCTCGAACCGGAGACCGCCCTCCAGGACCCCGACGACTACCGCGAGGTCCTCAGGCGCGCCGTCCCCGCCGCCCTGCGAGAGGCCGGGGTCGCACCCGAGCGGGTCGTCGGCGTCGGCACCGACTTCACCTCCTGCACCGTGCTGCCGGTGACCGCCGACGGCATCCCGCTGTGCGAACTGGCCGACCTGGCCGACCGCCCACACGCCTGGCCCAAGCTGTGGCGCCACCACGCCGCCCAGCCCGAGGCCGACGAGATCAACGCCCTGGCCGCCGAACGCGGCGAGTCGTGGCTGCCCCGGTACGGCGGAAGGATCTCCTCGGAGTGGCAGTTCGCCAAGGCCCTCCAGGTGCTGCGCGACGATCCCGGGGTCTACGAACGCACCGCGCGCTGGATCGAGGGCGCCGACTGGATCGTCTGGGAACTGTGCGGCCGCGAGACCCGCAACGTGTCCAGCGCCGGTTACAAGGGCATCCACCAGGACGGCGCGTGGCCCTCCCGGGACTTCCTCGCCGCCCTGGACCCGCGTTTCACCGACTTCGTCAGCGAACGGCTCGACCACCCGCTCTCCCAGCTGGGCGGGCGCGCGGGCGGGCTCACGGCCCGCGCCGCCGCCTGGACCGGGCTGCGGGAGGGCACCCCCGTCGCCGTCGGCAACATCGACGCGCACGTCACGGCGGCCACCGCCCGGACCACCGGCCCCGGTCGGATGCTCGCCATCATGGGCACCAGCACCTGCCACGTGATGAACTCCGAGGTGCTGGCCGAGGTGCCGGGGATGTGCGGCATGACCCTGGGCGGGATCACGCCGGGCATGTGGGGCTACGAGGCCGGGCAGAGCGGCGTGGGCGACATCTTCGGCTGGTTCGTCGACACCCACGTTCCCCCCGTGTACCACGAGGAGGCCGCCTCCGAGGGGGTCTCCGTCCACGAACTGCTCTCCGACAGGGCGTCCCACCAGGCCGTGGGCGAACACGGCCTGGTGGCCCTGGACTGGCACAGCGGGAACCGCTCGGTCCTGGTCGACCACTCCCTGTCCGGGGTGCTGGTGGGCATGACGCTGGCCACCCGGCCCGAGGACGTCTACCGGGCCCTGGTGGAGGCCACCGCCTTCGGCACCCGCACCATCGTCGAGGCCTTCACCGGCGCCGGGATCCCGGTTCACGACTTCACTGTGGGCGGCGGGATGGTCCGCAACCCCTTCGTCCTCCAGGTCTACGCGGACGTGCTGAACAGGCCCCTGCACGTGGTGGACACCGAGCACAGCTGCGCGGTGGGGGCCGCGATCCACGCGGCGGTCGCGGCCGGGGCCCACCCGGACGTCCACGCGGCCTCCCAGGTGATGGGGCGGGTCCGCGCGGACACCGTCGACCCCGACCCGGAGCGGGCCGCCGCCTACGACGCGCTCTTCGCGATCTACTCCGAACTCCACGACCACTTCGGCCGGGGCGGCAGCGACAGCCTGCGTCGGCTGCGCGCCCTGCGCGGCGCCGCGTTCACCACCGGCTCCACCCCCGAAGGGAAGCGATGACCCCCACCGACCCGCTCCGCACCGACACACGGCAGCAGCTGGACCGGCACCGCACGGAGGTCGAACGCCTCCGACTGAGGGTCTGCGAGCTCCATGCGGAGCTGCCCCGCTGGAACCTGGTCACGTGGACCAGCGGCAACGTCTCGGCCCGCGTCCCCGGTACCGACCTGATGGTGATCAAGCCCAGCGGCGTCTCCTACGACGACCTGCGGCCCCGGGACGTCGTCGTGTGCGACCTGCACGGGCGGCTGGTCGAGGGGGACCACAACCCCTCCAGCGACACCGACGCCCACGCCCACGTCTACCGTGCCCGGCCCGACGTCGGCGGGGTCGTGCACACCCACAGCCCCTACGCCACCGCCTGGGCCGCCCGGGGGAGGCCATCCCCTGCGCGGTCACCGCCATGGCGGACGAGTTCGGCGGCGACATCCCGGTGGGCCCGTTCGCGCTCATCGGGGACGACTCCATCGGCCGGGGGATCGTCACGACCCTGGAGGGCCACCGCTCCCCCGCCGTCCTCATGCGCGGCCACGGCGTGTTCACCGTCGGCGCCTCCGCGAAGGCGGCGGTCAAGGCCGCGGTCATGTGCGAGGACGTGGCCCGCACCATCCACATCGCCCGCCAGGGCGGCCCCGTCGAACGCCTGCCCCAGGCCGACATCGACGCCCTCCACCACCGCTACCAGAACGCCTACGGACAGTAAGGAAGCCCCGTGCCCCCACCCACGCCCCCGCGAGCAGCAACCCGGCGGTGCGCACGCGCCGCCCCCGGATCGGGCTCCTCGGCGTCATGCAGCCGCTCTACGACGCCATGATCCCCGGCATCACGGAGCACCAGGCCGCCTACGCCCGACGGCTCACCGAGAGCCTCTCCGACGTGGCCGAGTGGACCCTCGCCCCACCGGTCCGCGGCCGGGAGGACGCAGAGGCGGCGATCCGTGACTTCGAGGGCCGGGACCTGGACGGGGTCCTCGTCGTCATGCTCACCTACGGCCCCTCCCTCCGTGTGACACGGGCCCTGACCGGGACCCGACTCCCCCTCGCTCTCGCCAACACCCAGCCCGACCCCGCCGTCAGCGCCTCCTGGGACATGGCCGACATGACCTACAACCAGGGGATCCACGGGGCCCAGGACACCGCCAACGCACTGGTCCGGGCCGGGGTCGACTTCGAGGTCGTCACCGGTGACTGGCACAGCCCCGACTTCGCGGAGCGGGTGGACCGCTGGGCCCGGGCCGCGCACACCGTCAGCGCACTGCGGCGGCTGCGCGTGGGCGTGTTCGGCTACCCGATGAACGGTATGGGCGACGCCCGGGTGGACGAGACCGCCCTGCTGCGCGCACTCGGCCCCGAGGTGCACGTGATCGCCCCCGGCACCCTGCACCGCACCATGGCCGACCTGCCCGAACAGGCCGTCAACGACCTCCTCTCGTGGGAGGACGAGGTGTTCGACGTCGACGTCCGTCTGTCCCGGGAGGAACGCGAGGACCACGCCCGCATGCAGCTGGGCATCGAACACCTCCTGGAGGAGTCGGGGTGCGGTGCCTACTCCACCCACTTCGACGCCATCGGTGAGGACGGCCGCTTCGCCCGCCTCCCCATGGCGGCCGCCTCCACCCTCATGGCCCAGGGCTACGGGTTCGCCGGGGAGGGCGACGTCCTGGCGGCCGCCATCGTCCACGCCGGGCACCGGCTGGCGGGGGACGGCCACTTCACCGAGATGTACGCGATGGACTTCCCCAGCGACTCCATCCTGATGAGCCACATGGGCGAGGGGAACTGGCGGCTGGCCCGCGAGGACGAGCCCACCCGGATGATCAAACGGCCGCTGGGCATCGGGGGTCTGGCCGATCCGCCGACCATCCTGTTCCGGTACCGGCCCGGGCCCGCCACCCTGGCCTCCCTGGTCTCGTTGGGCGGCGAGCGCTTCCGCCTGGTGGTGGCCGAGGGCGAGGTGCTGGACTCCCCCGAACTACCCGCCCTGGAGATGCCCTACGGACAGTTCCGCCCCGCGTCGGGTGTCCGGGGATGCATGGACGCCTGGCTGCGCGCGGGCGGCACCCACCACATGGTCATGAACGCCGGTCGGATCGCCCAGGACTGGAAGGTCCTGTGCGAGCTGGCCGGGATCGAGTACGTCCAGGTCTGAGACGGCCCGGGCCCCGCAGCGGACCGGCGCCCCCGCGCCGGCCCTCCCCTCACGACACTCCCCAGGAAAGCAGGACCGATGTCACGACCACCACTCCTACCCCTCGCCGCGACCCTCGTCAGCGCGACCCTGGCCCTGACCGCCTGCAACGGGGTCGGTGACGCCGCCCGCCCCCAGGGTGAGAACGGGGTCATCGGCATCGCCATGCCCACCCAGTCGTCCGAACGCTGGGTCAACGACGGCGCCAACATGGTCGCCGAGTTCGAGGAGCGCGGCTACGGCACCGACCTCCAGTACGCCGAGGACGTCGTCCAGGACCAGATCTCCCAGATCGAGAACATGATCACGCGCGGAGTGGACCTCCTGGTCATCGCGTCCATCGACGGTGAGGCCCTGGGCGACGTGATCGACACGGCCGCCGACAACGACATCCCGGTGATCGCCTACGACCGGCTCATCATGGGCAGCGAGAACGTGGACTACTACGCCACCTTCGACAACTTCGAGGTAGGTGTGCTCCAGGGCCAGTACATCGTCGACTCGCTGGACCTGGAGAACGAGGACGGTCCGTTCGACATCGAACTGTTCGGCGGCTCCCCCGACGACAACAACGCCTACTTCTTCAACGACGGCGCCATGTCGGTGCTCCAGCCGCACATCGACGACGGCACCCTGGAGGTGCGCAGCGGGCAGACCTCCATGGAGCAGATCGCCACGCCGCGCTGGGACGGCGCCGTCGCCCAGTCGCGGATGGACAACCTGCTCAGCGCCAACTACTCCGAGGAGGAGGTGGACGCGGTCCTGTCACCCTTCGACGGCATCAGCCTCGGGGTGATCGAGTCCCTGCGGGCGGTGGGCTACGGCTCCGACTCCCGCCCCCTGCCGATCGTCACCGGCCAGGACGCCGACCTGTCCTCGGTGCGGTCCATCATCGCCGGGGAGCAGACCCAGACCGTCTTCAAGGACACGCGCGCGCTGGCCACCCAGACCGTCGACATGTCCGAGGCGATCCTGGCGGGCGACGAGGTGCCGGTCAACGACACCGACACCTACGACAACGGCGTCAGGGTCGTCCCCTCGTTCCTGCTGGAGCCGGTCTCGGTGGACCTGGACAACTACCACGAGGTGCTGGTCGAGAGCGGCTACTACGAGGAGACCGACCTCGAATGAGTGCCCCGAACCCCGCGTCTCCGCTGCTGCGCATGCGGGACATCCGTAAGGAGTTCCCCGGCGTACGGGCCCTGGACGGAGTCGCGCTGGACGTGGCCCACGGAAGCATCCACGCCCTCATGGGCGAGAACGGTGCGGGCAAGTCCACTCTGATGAAGGTGCTCAGCGGCGTGCACCCGGCCGGTTCCTTCACCGGGCTGGTGGAGGTGGACGGCGAACCCCGCGCCTTCTCCGACGTCGCCGCCAGCGAGCGGGCCGGGATCGCCATCATCCACCAGGAACTCGCCCTCGTCCCCCAGCTGTCCCTCAGCGAGAACGTGCTCCTGGGCCACGAGGAGACCCGGTACGGCGTCATCGACTGGGGCGCCACCCACGCCCGGGCGCGCGAACTGCTGCTGCGGGTCGGGCTGGACGAGAACCCCGCCACCGCCGTCTCCGCGCTGAGCATCGGTGCCCAGCAGATGGTGGAGATCGCCAAGGCGCTGGCCAAGGACGTCCGGCTGCTCATCCTCGACGAGCCGACCTCGGCGCTCAACGAGGCCGAGAGCGACCGCCTGCTGGACCTGCTCCTGGACCTGCGTGAGCAGGGGTGGCGTGCGTCCTCATCTCGCACAAGCTCGGTGAGGTGATGCGGGTGAGCGACGAGGTCACCATCCTGCGCGACGGCCGCACGGTGGAGACCCTCGCCGTGGAACGCGACGACCGGGGCGGGGCCTCGATCGACGAGGACCGCGTCATCCGGGGGATGGTCGGCCGGGACCTGGACCAGCGCTACCCCGACCCCGACGGGGAGATCGGCCCGGTCCGCTTCGAGGTGCGCGACTGGACCGTGGACCACCCCACCCAGGCGGGTCGGCGCATGGTCGAGGGCGTGGACCTGACCCTGCGCCGGGGCGAGGTCGTGGGCCTGGCCGGACTCATGGGGGCGGGGCGCACCGAGTTCGCGATGAGCCTGTTCGGGCGCTCCTACGGCCGCTACGTCCGGGGCGGCCTGTTCCGCGACGGCGCCGAGCTGCGGGTGAACGACGTGGCCGCCGCCATCGCCGCGGGCGTCGCCTACGTGCCGGAGGACCGCAAGTCGCTGGGCCTGGTCCTGGACGACGACATCCGCCACAACACCACCCTGGCCGCCCTGGACCGGGTCTCCACCCGAGGCGTCCTCGACCCGGGCCTGGAGACGGTGGAGGCCAGGCGCATGAGCGAGCGCATGCGGGTGCGCAGCCACGGGATCGACCAGACCGTGCGCACGCTCAGCGGCGGGAACCAGCAGAAGGTCGTGCTGGGCAAGTGGATGTTCACCCGGCCCGAGCTGCTGATCCTGGACGAACCCACCCGCGGCATCGACGTGGGCGCGAAGTACGAGATCTACCTGATCGTG
The DNA here is from genome assembly GCA_018388625.1 of Nocardiopsis eucommiae. GTDB lineage: Bacteria > Actinomycetota > Actinomycetes > Streptosporangiales > Streptosporangiaceae > Nocardiopsis > Nocardiopsis eucommiae. The sequence goes on from CP074402.1 coordinate 3,310,516, forward strand.
CGCCGACTGGCGGCCGAGGGGGCCTGCGTCCTCCTCATCTCCTCCGAGCTGCCGGAGATCCTCGGCATGAGCGACCGCGTCTACGCCATGTGCGAGGGGCGCGTCACCGGCCAGGTCGCGGCGGCCGACGCCGACCAGGAAACCCTGATGAGACTCATGACCCGAACCGGGGACCCGACGTGAAACTCCCGACCCGATCCCTGCTGCGGGGCAACACCCGCCAGTACGGCATGGCCATCGCCCTGGTGGCCGTCATCATCCTCTTCCAGGTCCTCACCGGGGGCCTGCTGCTCACCCCGCTGAACATCACCAACCTGATCATGCAGAACTCCTACATCCTGATCCTCGCGATCGGGATGATGCTGGTGATCATCACCGGCCACATCGACCTCTCCGTGGGTTCGGTGGTGGCCTTCACCGGCGCGATGTCCGCGATCATGCTCACCTCCTGGGGGCTGCCGACCCCCGTGGTGGTCCCGATCGCGCTGCTGCTGGGAGCGGCCATCGGCGCCTGGCAGGGCTTCTGGGTCGCCTACGTGGGCGTGCCCGCGTTCATCGTGACCCTGGCCGGGATGCTGATCTTCCGGGGCGCCACCCTCGCGGCGCTGGGCGGGGAGTCCATCGCCCCGCTCCCGCAGTCGCTGCGGGTCATCGCCAGCGGATTCCTGCCCGGACAGTCGGACGGGCTCCACCTGCCCACCCTGGCCCTCGGAGCGGCCGGAGCGGCGGCCATCGTGTGGGTCCAGTGGCGTTCGCGGGCCCGCTCCCGCGCCCGCGACCTGCCGGTGCCTCCCACGGCGGTGACGGCCGCGAGCTCCGTGGTGGTGTCCGCCGCCATCGTCGCGTTCACCTACGCGCTGGCCGGGCACAACGGTCTGCCGCTCGTCGGTGTGCTGCTCATCGCGCTCATCGGCGGCTACGCGTTCGTGATGCGCTCCACCACCATGGGACGGCGCGTGTACGCCGTGGGCGGCAGCGAGCGGGCCGCCGCGCTGTCGGGGATCCGCACCAGGAGGGTCACGTTCTGGGTGTTCGTGAACATGGGAGTGCTCTCGGCGCTGGCCGGGCTCATCTTCACCGCCCGGCTGAACGCCGCCACCCCCGGCGCGGGCACCATGTTCGAGCTGGACGCCATCGCGGCGGCCTTCATCGGCGGCGCCTCGGCGTCCGGCGGGGTGGGCAGTGTGATCGGAGCGGTCATCGGCGCCCTGTTCATGGGCGTGCTCAACAACGGCATGTCGCTGATCGGCCTCGGTGTGGACTGGCAGCAGTTCATCAAGGGCCTGGTCCTGCTGCTGGCGGTGGCCTTCGACATCTACAACAAGAAGCGGGTGGGCGGTTCCGCGCCGATCCTTCCGGGGCTGACTAGGCGCTCTCCCGCTCGACGAGAGTCGGGGTGACGATGCGGCGCTCGGCCCGCTGCTCGCCGGAGATCCCGGAGAGCAGCAGGCTGAGCGCCTCGGCGGCCACCGTGTCGAAGTCGGGGCGCACGGTGGTCAGGGGCGGGATGAAGTAGCCCGCCTCGGGGACGTCGTCGAACCCGACCACGCTGACGTCCCCGGGAACGGAGCGGCCGCGTTCCGACATGGCGCGCAGGATTCCGAGGGCCAGGTGGTCGTTGGCGGCGAAGACCGCCGTGACCTCGGGCATGCGGGCGAGCATCAGTCCCGCGCGGTAGCCCGAGGCGGCGCTCCAGTCGGCGGGGCTGACCGGGGGGACCTCGACGCCCGCCTCCTCCAGGGTCTGCCGCCAGCCCCGTTGGCGTCCGGCGGCGTCGAACCAGTCCTCGGGACCGGAGACGTGCCAGACCGTCTCGTGCCCCGCGTCCAACAGGTGCCGCGTGGCCAGTCGGGCCCCGGCCTCCTGGTCGACGGTGACCAGGGCGGCCCCGGCGCGCTCGGGATCGCCGTCGACCGTCACCAGGGGCACGTCGGTCGGGACCTCCGTCAGGGCCGCGTCGGCGGCGGCGGTGGGGGCTATCACCACGATTCCCGCGGCCCGCTGCTCACGGTGGTGTTCCACGGCCGCGGTGATGGAGCCCCGGTCCAGGACCCGGACCCGGCGCACGCTCACCACGAAGCCCTGGGCAGCGGCGGCCAGTTCGAAGGCGGCCAGCAACGAGGACGGGCCGAAGAGCGTGGAGTTCTGCGCCACGACACCGATGAGCTGTGACCTGCCGGTCGCCAGTGTGCGGGCCGCGCGGTTGGGGCGGTACCCGAGCTGTTCGATGGCGGCGCGCACCCGCAGCCTGGTCTGTTCGCGCACGTTGGGGTGCCCGTTGAGCACGCGGGAGACGGTCTGGTGGGACACCCCCGCGAGCCGGGCGACGTCCGTCATCGCGGGGTCGCGGTTGGTCCGGGTGGAGGAGGAGGTGTGGTCCACCCATGACTCCTTGGCTGCTGCTATCGGGGGCTGAGTTGGCGCTAACATATCCCACTCACCCCAAAGGTTCAATGTTCCTGGGCCCTGCGAGGACCCTCCAGCACTCAACTTGTTAGCGCTCACGGAACACTGCGGTGCGCTCCGGCGAGGCGCTCGGGCCGGATCTGGGGCCGGGGATCGCTGGGACCCGGGCAGGGTGTTCACCTGAACGGTGCCGCGATCGGCGCTCCGGGCAGAGCACAAAGAGCACCGGGACCGGTTCGTCGCGGGGCTCGCCGGGCACCATTCCCTCAAGGTGACCGAGTACGTACGACCGGTTCCCGCCCCTGCCCCGTGGAAGCCACGAGTAGCCCAGCCCCCGCAGCCCCCAGCCCCGACCGCCGATCGGTCGGTGTCCGCCACGTCCAGGAGGAGGCCCTACGTGGCCCGACCCAGCAAGTACGTCTCCCGGTCCGACCTGGGATGGGGGACGTCCCCAGCCGCGTCCGCCGATCCCCGGTCCGGTCTGGTCGTCCACTACGACAGCAGCAACCAGAACCTCGCCAACCGGGACCACTCCGCCTGTCTCACCTACTGGCGCAACACCCGCGCGTTCCACACCGGCCCCTCGCGTGGCTGGGTGGACATCGGCTACAGCTGGCTGGCCTGTGCCCACGGCTACGTCATCGACGGACGTGGGCCCCGCCGTGAGCAGGCCGCGCAGCCCGGCGGGAACCGGACGCACTACAGCGTGACCCTGGCGACCGGTCCCACTGACACCATCACGGATGCTCAGATCAACGCGGTCCGCGAGCTGCGCCAGTGGCTCGCGGACGACTACTCCAACGCGGGCACCGTGCTCGGGCACCGCGACTTCATCGCCACCTCGTGCCCCGGCGACCGGGCGTACTCCATGGTGCGCGACGGCACGTTCACCCAGGCCCCCGGGCCCATCACAGGAGGAGAAGGTTCGTTGCTCGGACTCAAGGAAGGCGACGGCCTGCTGCCCGGCGCCCCGGTCGAAGGCGTCAAGGCCGTTCAGCGACTGATCGTGGCCGCCGGATTCGGTACCACCCTCGACCCGGACGGAGTCGACGGCCGATGGGGCCCGGCCACCTCGGAGGGCCTCCTCCAGGCACGGAGGTACGTCGGCTCGGGTGTCAGCTCGATCAAGAGCATGACCGGCGAGTCCTACGCACAACTGATCCGGGCGTGTGCCCGCCGGGAAGCGGAGCGCGCGGTCAGTGGCTTGGGCGCCCCGGTCGACGGCGACGACGGGAGCTGATCCCCTCCCCGGAAGTGTCGTGACCATGCCCGAAGCACCGGGGTTCAGGCTCCAATGACGACCCGGGACCCCGATCCCGGGGCCTGCGCCCCCTGCCCGCAGGGTTCACCTGTCTCTGGCTCCGCCGCCTGACGTTCCCGCGAACATGTTCGTCGGCCCATCCCCGCGTGCGCGGGGCTCACGAGCCGCAGTGGGGTGTGGCCGGAGGCGCCGACGGTCCATCCCCGCGTGCGCGGGGCTCACACGGACTGACCCCGTAAGAGGTGCCCTCCCGTCGGTCCATCCCCGCGTGCGCGGGGCTCACCCGCCCAAGTCCAGGTCCGCCAGCTGCACCCGCGGTCCATCCCCGCGTGCGCGGGGCTCACGCCAGTTCGGCGGCGGCGCGCTTGCCCGCTGACGGTCCATCCCCGCGTGCGCGGGGCTCACGCTTGACGACCTGCGACAACGCGGGCCGTTATCTCCGCTTGACCTTCGTGGCCGCACTTCGTCCTCATGATGGCAGACGCCGGGATCCCGGCCTCCCCGGACCTCAACTCCTCTGCGGCAGACTCCGGCTGCGGCCACGGAACTCCGCGACGACCTCGTCACCCCGGCGGACGGTGACGTCGTACACGCCGCTGCGCCCGAACCGGACCCTCTCCTCGGCGGTCGCCACCAGCAGGTCCCCCTCCTTGGTGGGGGCCACGAAGGTCACGTCCGCGCCGGAGGCCACGGTGACGTCGCCGCCGTCCAGGTTGCACGCGCAGGCGAAGGCCGTGTCAGCGAGCGCGAACACGAACCCGCCGTGGGTGATGTCGTAGCCGTTGAGCATCAGGGGCCCCACGACCATCTCCACCACCGCGAACCCGTCGCGGGCCTCGACCAGGCGCATCCCGAGCCCCTTGGAGGCCCGGTCGGCCTCGAACATCCGCCACGCGGTCTCGTTGCGCCCCTCGGACGCGGTGCCGCTCACGAGTCGAAGTCCACGGTCAGGGTGTCGGTCTGCGGCAGCGACTGGCAGGCCAGCGCGTACCCGGCCTCGACCTCGGCGGGGGTGAGCGCGTAGTTGCGGCGCATCCTCACCTCACCGTCACAGACCCTGACCCGGCAGGTCCCGCACACGCCGCCCTTGCAGGCGAACGGCAGGTCCGGGCGGTAGCGCTGCGCGGAGTCCAGCACCGGCACGCCCTGGGGCAGGGTGAGCGTGGTGGTCCGTCCGTCCAGGACGACGGTGACCTCGCTGGCCGGTCCCTCGACCCCGGGGTCCTCGTGGCGGGCCTGGGGCGGGGGTTCGGCCCCTTCCACGAAGAACAGCTCCTGGTGGACGCGCTCGCCCTCGACTCCGTGGCGCGCCAGCACCTCCTGGGCGTCGGCGACCATTCCGTAGGGACCGCACAGCCACCAGTGGTCGACCGCGTCGGCCGCGATGATGGTGGACAGCAGCGCCTCCAGCTTCGCGCCGTCGAGGCGGCCGGTGAACAGCTCCGACTCGCGGGGTTCACGGGAGAGCACGTGGACCAGCTCGAAGCGGGGCCCGAACGAGTCCTTGAGGTCGGCGATCTCGTCGGCGAACATCACCGTGTCACTGCGGCGGTTGCCGTACAGGAGGGTGACGTGGGAACCGGTCCGGCGCAGCAGCGACGCGGCCATGGACAGGACCGGGGTGATCCCCGAACCGGCGGCCACGAGCACGTGGCGGGCGGTCTGGGTGAGGTCGGGGCTGAACCTCCCGGTGGGAACGCCCACCTCGATCTCCTGGCCCGGCTCCACCTCGCGGACCAGCCAGTTGGAGAAGAGCCCTCCGGAGACCAGGCGCACACCCACGCGGGGTGCCTCTCCCACGGGGGCGCAGATGGAGTAGCTGCGCCTCTCCTCCACGCCGTCGACCTCGCGGCGCAGGGTCAACGACTGGCCCGGCGCGAAGGCGAACTCCTCGACGAGGTGGTCGGGGACGTCGAAGGTGACCGCGACGGCGTCGTCGCACAGGCGCTCGACGTCGGCCACGCGCAGCCGGTGGAACGCGGCGCGACCGCGAAGCGGCGCCCCGGCGGTGGTGACGGGTGTGGACACGGTCAGATCTCCTTGACGTGCTCGAACGGTTCGAGGCAGGACCGGCAGCGGTGCAACGACCTGCAGGAGGTCGCGCCGAACCGGGACAGTTCCTCGGTGTCGGCCGCGCCGCACAGCGGGCAGCGCGGGACGGTGCGGGTGGGCATCAGGGTGAGCGGGACCGGTCCCGCCCCCTGCGGGGCGCCTCTCCGGGAGGCGAGATGCCGTGCTCGGTGAGTTTGCGCCTGCCCTCGTCGGTGATCCAGTCGGTGGTCCAGGCCGGGGAGAGCGCGGTGCGCACCTCCACCCGGTCGAACCCTGCGGCGCGGACGGCGCGGTCCACGTCGACCCGCATCTCCGTCAGAGCGGGGCACCCGGAGTAGGTGGGGGTGATCCACACGGCGGCGGTGCCGTCCTCCTGCACGGCGACCTCACGGAGGATGCCCAGGTCCGCGAGGGTGAGCATGGGAAGTTCGGGGTCGGTGACCGAGGCGGCCGCCTCCCACAGGCGCTCGCGGGTGGCTACCATGTCGCCTCCGGGTGCTCCCGGGCCACGCGCTGGAGCTCCTCCAGCAGCGGGGCGAGGTGTGCGGAGTGCTCTCCGTCGCGTCCGGCCACCGTCTGGCCGGGGAAGGGCTCGGGGGCGGGCAGCGTCGCGGCGGTCAGCACCCGGGTGACGACCTCGTGGACCTCGTCGCGGACGGAGGCCGGGTCGACGCCCACGCCTTGGGCGGCCAGCGCCGCTTCGAGGGGGTGGGTGGCGAACAGCTCACCGGTGAGCGGCCACACGTCCGCCACGGCGGTGCGCAGGCGTTCGTGGGAGTACGGGGTGCCGTCGCCCAGGCGCAGGGTCCACGCGACGACGTACTCGCGGTGGTAGGCGAGCTCGTTGACGCCCTTGGCGGCGATCGCGGCCAGCACCGGGTCGGCGCTGTCGGCGAGCCGGGTGAACACGGCCAGCCGCCAGGAGGAGAGCACGAGGAGGGTGGCGACGGCCCGGGCGAAGTCGCCGCGCGGGGCCTCGGTGAGGTGCACGTTGCGGAAATGCTCGGGGTCCCGGTGGTAGGCGAAGGCGTCCTCGTCGCGGCCGGAACCGTCGGCCTGACCGGCGCGGGCCAGCAGGAGGCGGGCCTGGCCGAGCAGATCGAGGGCGATGTTGGCCAGCGCGACCTCCTCCTCCAGTTCGGGGGCGTCGGTCACCCACTGGACCAGGCGCTGCGACTGGACGAGGGCGTCGTCGCCGAGCATCTGGCAGTAGACCGCCAGGTCCGCACCGTCGACCCCGGCGGGCAGGGTGGTGTCCACGCCCGCGAGCGCCTCGGTGAAGCCGGTGCCGAAGGCCCAGCGGGCGTCGCCGTCGTGCTCCTCGGTGAGTCCGGTGAAAATGTTCTCGCCACTCATGCCTGTTCCTTGAAGAATCGTGCCGACCGTCGTCCCCGTCGCCTAGATGTGCGGGACGTCCTCGGGGATGGGGTAGAAGGTCGGGTGGCGGTAGACCTTGTCGCCGCTGGGCTCGAAGTAGGGGTCCTTCTCGTCCGGGCTGGAGGCCGTGACGTCCTCCGCGAGCACCACCCAGATGCTCACGCCCTCGTTGCGGCGGGTGTAGAGGTTGCGGGCGTTGTGCAGCGCCATGGTCGCGTCGGGGGCGTGCAGCGATCCCACGTGCACGTGGTTGAGGCCGCGCTTGCCCCGGACGAAGACCTCGTAGAGGGGCCACTCGGGACGGGCCGGGGTGGCGTCGTCGTTCCTGCTCATACCGTGGCCTCCTGCTGCTTCCTGGCGTAGGCGGTGGCGGCCTCGCGGACCCACGCGCCCTTCTCGTGCGCGGCGCGCCTGCGGGAGACGCGTTCGGCGTTCTTGGGGCCGTCGCCCTTGATGACCTGCTTGAGCTCGTCCCAGTCGGGGGTACCGAAGTCGTGGTGGCCGCGTTCGGCGTTCCAGACCAGGTCGGGGTCGGGCAGGGTGACGCCGAGCCTCTCGGCCTGCGGGACGGTCATGTCGACGAACCGCTGGCGCAGGTCGTCGTTGGTGTCGATCTTGATGCCCCAGGTCATGGACTGCTGGGTGTTGGGCGACTCGGCGTCGGGCGGGCCGAACATCATCAGGGACGGCCACCACCAGCGGTCGACGGCGTCCTGGACCATCCGGCGCTGGCCCTCGGTGCCCTCCATCATGCGCATGAGGAGTTCGTAGCCCTGCCGCTGGTGGAAGGACTCCTCCTTGCAGATGCGCACCATGGCGCGGGCGTAGGGGCCGAAGGACGTCCGGCAGAGCGGGACCTGGTTGCAGATGGCGGCGCCGTCCACCAGCCAGCCGATGACGCCGACGTCGGCGTAGCTCAGCGAGGGGTAGTTGAAGATCGAGGAGTACTTCTGGCGGCCCTCGATGAGCCGCTCGGTGAGGTCGTCGCGGTCCACGCCGAGGGTCTCGGCGGCCGCGTACAGGTAGAGGCCGTGCCCGGCCTCGTCCTGGACCTTCGCCAGGAGGATCGCCTTGCGGCGCAGGCTGGGTGCGGAGGCGATCCAGTCGCCCTCCGGCTGCATGCCGATGATCTCGGAGTGCGCGTGCTGGGAGACCTGGCGGACGAGGGTCCTGCGGTAGGCCTCGGGCATCCAGTCGCGCGGCTCGACGCGTTGGTTGGCGGCGATCCGGGCGTCGAACTCCGCCTGAAGAGCCTCGTCGGCGCCGGGGGCGCTTCCTGGGCCGTGGTCGGCATTGATCCCTCCCCATTCATAACCGAACGTTCGGTCAGTAATTAGTATCCCCGGACGCGGGGGCCCGACGCAAGTCCCCGGACCCCCGCGATCAGCCGAAGGGCGAGCGGGCCCGCTACTGCCCGGTGAAGGTGGGCTTCTGCTTGTTCAGGAAGGACGAGACCGCACCGACGTGGTCGGCGGTCACCCCGAGCTGGTTCTGGAGGTCGGCCTCCTCCTCCAGCAGCTCGGGCAGGTCACTCTGAGCGTCGGCGGCCGAACGCACCTCGCGCTTGGCCGCGACGAACGCCGCCGTGGGCCCCGAGGCCAGTCCCGCGGCGACCTCACGGGCGCGCGCCTCCCAGTCCTCGTCGGCCACGACCTCGGTGACCAGGCCCAGCTCCAGGGCGCGCTCAGCACCGAACACCGTGCCCAGCAGCATCAGCTCCATCGCGCGCGCCTGGCCCAGCGACCGCACCAGCCGATACGCCAGGCCGGAGTCCGAGGCCAGGCCGATCCCGGTGAACGCGGTGCCGAACTTGGCCCGTCCGGCCGCCACGCGCACGTCCCCGGCGAGGGCGAACCCGAGGCCGGCGCCCACGCAGGCACCGCCGATCCCGACCACCACCGGCACCTGGACGCTCTCCAGGGCCAGCACGATCCTGTTGTAGTGCTCGCGCACCGTGGTCAGCGCCTGCCCCGGGGTCTCCTCCAGGATCCGCGCGTGCTCCGCCAGGTCCTGGCCCAGGCAGAACGCCCGGTCCGACCCCAGGAACAGCACCGCGCGGGCAGTGGTGGACTCCGCCGCCCGGGTCACCGCCTCCAGCAGTTCCTCCTTGGCCCTCCGGGTCAGCCCCGGACGGTTCAGCCTGACGGTGGCGACCCCGTCGACCTCGACGAACTCCGCGGCCCTGTCCTCGCTCACGCCTTGTCTCCCTTGTCCCAGAGGTGGAATCCCTCGCCGCTCTTGCGGCCGAGTCTGCCCTCGGCGACCTTACGGCGCAGGAGCTCCGGGGGCGAGAACCGGTCCCCCAGTTCGCTCGCCAGGTGCTCCGCGATGGCCAGGCGCACGTCGAGTCCGACCAGGTCGGTGAGCTTGAGCGGACCCATGGGGTGGCGGTAGCCCAGTTCCATGGCGGTGTCGATGTCGGCGGGCGAGGCCACACCCTCCTCGACCATGCGGATGGCCTCCAGACCCAGCATCACGCCGAGGCGGCTCGTGGCGAACCCGGGAGAGTCCCGGACCACGATCTCCGTCTTCCCGAGGGCACCGACCCAGCCGCGCACCGCCTCCAGGACGTCGGGGTCGGTCTCGGGCGCGGTCACGATCTCCACCAGCTTGGAGGCGGGGACGGGGTTGAAGAAGTGCGTGCCCAGGAACCGGCCGGGACGCTTCAGCGCGGCGGCCAGGTCGGTGACCGACAGCGAGCTGGTGTTGGAGGCCAGGACGGTGTCCTCGCCGACGGCGGCCTCCGCCGCGGTGAGCACCGCGATCTTCAGCGCCGGCTTCTCCGGGACGGCCTCGACGACCAGTCCGGTCCCGTCCGGGAGTTCCGAGGCGTCGGTGACCAGACCCAGGCGGGCCAGGGAGGCGGCGGGCTCGCCGTCGATCCTGCCCCGGTCGCGAGCCCGGTCCAGCCCGGCGGCGACCCGCCCGAGCCCGGCCTGGGCGGCCTCGGCGGTGGCCTCCAGCAGGACCACGTTCGCCCCGGCCGTGAGGAACTGCTGGACGATCCCGGCCCCCATGGTGCCGCCGCCGATGACGGCGACGGTGTCGGGGACGCCCTGCGGGGTGATCTCGCTCAACGCTTCTTCCTCTCCAGGAAACGGGTCATGCGGTCGTGCTTGTCTGCGCTCTCGAACAACACCGCCTGTGTGAGGTCGTCGGCCAGGGGTGCACACCTTCGGCGTCCAGCACGAGCTTGGTCATCCGCAGCGCCGTGGCCGAGGAGGCGGCCATCCGGTCGATCACGGCGTGCGCGCGCTCGCGCAGCTCCTCGGAGGGCACGATCTCGGCGACCAGACCGTGGCGCAGCGCGGCCTCGGCGTCGAGGCGGAACCCGCCCAGCAGCACCTGCTTGGCCACCGACGCGCCCACGAGCTCCTTGAGACGCCAGCAGGCGCCCGCCCCCGCGATGATGCCCAGACCCGGCTCGGGCTGGGCGAACACGGCGGTGGGGGTCGCGACGCGGATGTCGCAGGCGTAGGAGAGTTCGGCGCCGCCGCCCAGGGCGAACCCGTCGACGGCCGCCACGGTGGGGGCCGGGAGCCGGTGCAGGCGCTCGAACAGGCGGCTGTTGATCCCCGCCAGGGCCTCCTCGCGGCCGCGTTCGCGCAGTTCGGAGATGTCGGCCCCGCCGGCGAACACGGTGCTGTGACCGGTCAGGAGCAGGGGTCGGGGGTCGGCCTCGATCCGGGCGCACACCTCGTGCAGCTCCGCGATCATCCGCCCGTTGATGGCGTTGCGGGCCTCGGGGCGGTGCAGCTCGACCACCACGCGGTCCTCGCGCCAGTCGACGCGCAGGGTCTCGAAGTCCATGGTCGGGCCGTCCTCGTTCGGGGTCGTGGCGTCGGCCCGTTCGGAGCCGGACGGGTCGGGGGCGGAGGTCACGGGCGCTCCACCAGCAGTGCGGTGCCCTGTCCCACGCCCACGCACAGGGTGGCCAGGCCGCGCCCGACGTCCTCGCGCTCCATGCGGTTCATCAGGGTGACCACCAGACGGGCGCCGGAGGAGCCCAACGGGTGGCCCAGAGCGATCGCCCCGCCGTCCGCGTTCACCCGGGACTCGTCCAGGCCGAGCTGGCGCACGACACCGAGCGACTGGGCGGCGAAGGCCTCGTTGAGTTCGACCGCGCCGACCTCGTCGAGCGACCATCCGGCCCGGTCCAGGACCTTGCGGGTGGCCGGCACCGGACCGAGCCCCATGACCTGCGGATCCACCCCGGCCGAGGTGGAGGCGACGACGCGGGCGCGCGGGGTCAGGCCGTACCGGCGCACGGCGTCGGCACTGGCCAGGACGAGTGCGGAGGCGCCGTCCGCGAGCGAGGAGGAGTTGCCCGCGGTGACGATCCCGCCCTTGCGGAAGACCGGTCGGAGCGTGGCCAGGCTCTCCATGGTGGAGCCCGGGCGCGGCCCCTCGTCCTCGGTGACCTCGTGGGTGCGTCCCTTGCGGTCGTGGACCGTGACGGGGACGATCTCGTTCCGGAACCGGCCCGCCTCGGTGGCGGCCACGGCCCGCTGGTGGCTGCGCAGGGCGAAGGCGTCGCTCTCCTCGCGGGTGATCCCTCCAGGGTGGCGACCTCCTCGGCGGTCTCCCCATCGACAGCGTGTAGCGCAGTTCGTCGGGGGCGGCGTCCGGGGACACCTCGGCGTCGGCGGCGGCGAAGCGCGGATTGGTGAAGCGCCAGCCCAGGGACGTGTCCGCGACCTCGCCCGGTTTCGCCCACGGGGTGCCGGGCTTGGCCATCACCCAGGGGGCGCGGGTCATGGACTCCACGCCTCCGGCGACCACGAGGTCGGCCTCGCCCGCCCTGATCGCCTGCGCGGCCGAGGCGACGGCGGTGAGCCCGCTGGCGCACAGCCGGTTGACCGTGTAGCCGGGGACCGTGGAGGGCAGCCCGGCCAGCAGGGCCGCCATCCGGGCGACGTTGCGGTTGTCCTCACCGGCCTGGTTGGCCGCGCCGAGGATGACCTCGTCCACGTCCTCTCCGGGGACCCCGGCGCGTCGGACCGCCTCGGCCACCACCCGGGCGGCGAGGTCGTCGGGGCGGACGGCCGCGAGGGCGCCCCCGTACCGCCCCTGGGGGTGCGCACCCCGTCGACCACGTAGACGTCGCTCACGAACGGCCTCCCTTGTCGATGGCGGTGGCCTGTGCCACCGTCCTGTGTGAAGTCTTCAACACGTCTCCTTGACACGGCCACGCGGAGACTGAGTAAATGCATTAGTAACCGAACGTTCGGTCAGTAAGCAAGTCGGCTCCTCCACGGACCGGCGAAGACCCACCTCAGCGCGGTTGGACCGCCGGAAAGTGCGCCGCGGCATCGCACGGCGGCGCCGCTCCGTGTCCGGGGACGACGCGTCCGTCCCCGGTCCGGCGGAAACCCCGTGCACAGTACCCGGAGAGGCCCATGGCAAGCCAGGACACCACCACGCATTCGGCCGGTACCGCCCTCCGGAGGCGCCTCGGACGGGCCCCCGAGCCCGGTTCCCTGGACGCGGCCGAGCGCATGAGTGTCGACGAGCTGCGCTCCCTCCAGTTCGAGCGCCTGCGCTGGACCCTGGAACACGCCTACACGAACGTGCCCCTGTACCGGCGCAGGTTCGACGAGGCCGGGGTGCGCCCCGAGGACCTCAGGTCACTGGAGGACATCGCCCTCTTCCCGCACACCACCAAGGCCGATCTGCGCGACAACTACCCGTTCGGGATGTTCGCGGTCCCCCAGGACCAGGTCAGCCGCATCCACGCCTCCAGCGGCACCACCGGAAAGCCCACCGTGGTCGGCTACACGCGCGAGGACATCGACACCTGGGCCACCGTGGTGGCGCGCTCGATCCGCGCCTCCGGCGGGCGCCCCGGGCACAAGGTGCACGTCTCCTACGGCTACGGCCTGTTCACCGGCGGCCTCGGCGCCCACTACGGCGCGGAGAAGCTGGGCTGCACCGTCATCCCCGCCTCCGGAGGCCAGACCGCCAAGCAGGTCCAGCTCATCCAGGACTTCCGGCCCGAGATCATCATGGTCACCCCGAGCTACATGCTGACCCTGCTGGACGAGTTCGAGCGGCAGGGCATCGACCCGCGCACGACCTCGCTCAAGGTGGGGATCTTCGGCGCGGAACCGTGGACCGAGCGGATGCGCCTGGAGATCGAGGAGCGCTTCGACATCAACGCCGTGGACATCTACGGCCTCTCCGAGGTGATGGGCCCGGGTGTGGCCAACGAGTGCGTGGAGTCCAAGGACGGCCTGCACGTGTGGGAGGACCACTTCCTCCCCGAGGTGCTGGACCCCGTCACCCAGGACGTGCTCCCGGACGGGGAGAACGGTGAGCTCGTCTTCACCTCGCTGACCAAGCAGGCCATGCCGGTCATCCGCTACCGCACCCGCGACCTCACGACCCTGCGCCCGGGCACCGCCCGTCCGATGCGCCGCATGGACAAGATCACCGGCCGCAGCGACGACATGATCATCCTGCGCGGGGTCAACGTCTTCCCGACACAGATCGAGGAGATCGTCCTGGGCCTGGACGGTCTCGCCCCGCACTTCCAACTGGTGCTCACCAAGGAGGGCCGCCTGGACCGCATGTCCGTGCGCGTGGAGGCGGCCCCGGACTGCACCACCGACCGCCGCACCGTCCTGAGCAGGGAGATCACCGGGATGATCAAGGACCGCGTGGGTGTGAGCGTCACCGTGGACGTGGTCGACCCCGAGCAGATCGAGCGTTCGGTGGGCAAGTTCCGCCGCATCGTCGACCAGCGCCCGAAGGAGTAGGCCTCCCCCGCACCGGCCCCGCGACCCCCACGGTCGCGGGGCCCCGGCACGTCCGCGACGCGCGCCGCCCGACTACGAGGTGGCGGCGGAGCGGTAGTCCCGGGGCTGGTGCCCAGCAGGCGCGCGAAGGCCGCCGAGAACGCCGCCGGGCTGTCGTAACCCAGATCCGAGGCGACCCGCGCGACCGCCTCACCCCGCGCCAACGGGGGCAGGGACCGCGGGACGCAGGCCCGCTGCCGCCACCGCGCGAACCCCATCCCGGTCTCCGCCAGGAACAGCCGGTTCACCGTGCGCTCACTCACGTGCAGGCGTCGCGCCCATCGGGCGAGCGGATCGTGAACACGCGGCTCCTCCAGGAACTCCTCGCACAGGGCGCGCAGCTCCTCGTGGCGCGGCAGGGGCAGGTCCAGCGGCAGGGGCACCAGCCCCCGGAGTTCGTGGAGGAGGAGTTCCACCAGGGCCGCGTCCCGGCCGTGGCGATCGTGGAGGGGGTCGATGTCCACCGCCGCCAACAGCAGCTCGCGCAGCAGCGCGGACACCTCCACCACCTGGCACCGGGCGGGGAACCACGGCACGACGGCCGGTTCCACGTACAGGCTGCGGGTGCTCACCCCTCCATCGTCACCTCGTGGTCGGTTCCGGCGGGCACGAGGACCGCCCGCTGCGGCGGCACGGTCCACGCGCCGTCGTCGGTCACCACCCGCATGACCCCGGTGGCGCCGTAGAGGAACTGGGCCCGGCGGTGCCGGTGCCTGGCCAGCACGAACCCGGGCGGGTAGTCGGTGCCGATGGCCAGCACCGACCGGTCGACGTGGTCCACTTCGGAGACGGGGACGTTGCGCACGGACACCGACGCTACCCTGTCCGTTGCGCGATCGTTCCTGTCCCTTCGTCGAATGCACGCCAAGCCACCGTCTCCCTACCGTGGTACGGGTGCTCTCCTCGATCCTCGTCCTCCTGGCCCTGGGCTGCCTGACCGGCGTCACCACGGTCGTGTTCGGCTTCGGCGGCGGCTTCGTGACCGTTCCGGTCGTGTACGCCGTCACCCTGGCCCGCGCCGACCCGGGCGTGGACGCCATGGCGGTGGCCGTGGCCACCTCCACCGCGGTCATGGTCGTCAACTCCCTGGTCGCCACCTGGGCCCAGCACCGCGCCGGACGCCTGCGCCGCGCACACCTGTGGCCCCTGGCCGCCCCCATCGGGGTGGGCTCCGCCGTGGGAGCGCTGGTGGCCACGGCGGCGGGCGGCACGGTCCAGCACGCCCTGTTCGCGGTCTACCTGGCGGTGACCATCCTCGACAGTCTGCTGCGCCGGGGCTTCCTCACCCCGCCGTCGGGGACCCCAGCCCGCGTGCCGCGCCCCGGAACGACCCGGGCGGTGGGGCTGGGCATCGGCGCCGTCACCGGCTTCCTGGGGGTGGGCGGCAGCGTCATGACCGTGCCCCTGCTGCGTCGGCGCGGTCTCCCCATGGGTGAGGCCACCGCCATGGCCAACCCGCTCACCGTGCCGGTCGCACTGGCCGGGACCCTCGTCTACGCGCTGTGGGGGACCGGCGGCGCCGGTTCCGGGCAGGGACACCTGGGCTCGGTGGACCTGGTGGCCGGAGCACTGCTCCTCGCCGGTTCCCTGCCCACCATCGCCGTGGTCCGCCGCCACGTGGGGCGGATCCCCGACCGGGCGCACGCCGTGTCCTACGTGAGCCTGCTGGCGGTGGTGCTGGTCGTGTTCCTGGTGCTGTGAGCACGGGGTGACGAGGGTCCGCGCGGGGCACGGGTGCGTCAGCCGTTCCCGGCCCTGACGCGGGGAACCGCCCTCCCACCCAGGTACAGGTACTCCTCCCCGTCTCCAGCGCGTGGATCCGCACCGGCACCCAGGTGCGCCGTCCCTCGGGGCGGAACACGAACTGTCCCTCCGTGCCCCCGGCGGGCAGGAGCGGCCACTCCTCGACCGGATCGGGATCCACACCCGGCAGCGGAGCCCGGTCGATCACCCTCAGGGTGCGCCGCTCCCCCTCACCCAGGATCTCCAGTCGTTGGGCGGTGCTCTCGTAGACGGCCGACACCGGCGCCTCGTCTGCCACGGGTCGGGACCCCGGGTCCGGTGCGGGGTCGGGCCCCAGCGGCGTCGGCACCCGCACGTCCGTGAGCTCGCGGAACACCTCTCCGTACAGCTCCTGGTAGAGGTCGCGTGTGCGGCCGCCGTTGGTCAGGAGCACCACCGCGAACCCGGCGTCGGGAAGCAGGCGGAGGAACGCCGACTGGCCGACGGTGTTGCCGTCGTGCCCCAGCACCAGGCGCCCGTCCCAGCCGAAGCGGATCCAGCCCAGCCCCCAGGAGTCCCCCAGGGTGTGGGGGTCGGGCAGGGTCACCTCGTGGTCGCCCATCGCCCGGGCCGAGGCCTCGGAGAGCACCCGGTCGCCCTCGGCGCCGAGGCCGCGACGCAGGTGGGCCGCCGCGAAGCGCAGCACGTCCCCCGCGTTGGCCAGGACGGTCCCGGCGGGCCCCATCGACCGGGGAATCCCCCATACCGGGGCCACCTCGGGATCGGGCAGACCCTCCACGTGACCGACCGCCGCCCCGTGGAGCAGGGCCTCCTCCGGCAGAGTGCAGGCCCGGGTCATCCCGAGGGGCGCGAAGAGCCGCTCGCGCACCGCCCGGTCCCAGGTGAGGCCGGTGAGCCTCTCGACGATCCGGCCCAGCACCACGTATCCCGCGTTGCAGTAGGAGAAGGCGGCGCCCACGGGGTGCACCGGCTCCGTGTCGGCCAGCAGGGCGACGTAGCGCTCCAGCGCGTCGTCGCCGCGCCCGGTGTCGGTGAAAACGTCCCCGTCGATCCCGCTCGTGTGGTTGAGCAGGTGCCGCACGGTCACTCGCCGGGCCGGGTCGGGCAGCCGTAGTTCGGGCAGCAGCTCCGCCACGGGTGTGTCCGGCGTGAGCAGGCCCTCGTCCACGAGCCCCATGACGACGGTGGCGGTCCACACCTTGGTGACGGATCCGATCTGGAAGACGGAGCCGGTGTCCACCGCGTGCCCGGTCGCGGCGTTGAGGACCCCGTGGGCGACCTCGACCGCCTCGTCGGCGGCAGCGTCGGCGCCGATCCGCAGGAGGCCGAGCTGGGCCCCGGGGACGCCGTGGCGTTCGCTGAGGACCGCCAACCGCGCACGCCAGTGCTCGGGGTCGATCGGTGTGCGCGACTGGTCGGCCACGGGTGTCCTCCGGTTGCGATCGGGGTGGATCGGTCAGGCCTTGCGGGCCACACCGCCGTACTCAGCGACCGGTCGGAGCGTGCCCACCTCGGTCGGGCCCGGCCGCCACAGCGAGCAGGACACCAGGCCCGGCTCCAGCAGTTCCAGGCCGTCGAAGAGCCCCTCGATCTCCGCCGCCGTGCGGATGGTGATCTTGGGCGTGCCCTTCTCGTTCCACGCGGCGGCCACCTGGTGGGCGCGTTCGTGGTCGATGTCGTCGGTGGGGTGCGAGACCACCAGGTAGCTGCCGGGGGCGAGCGCGCCCAGCAGCCGGTCCAGGATCGACCGCACCTCGGCGTCGTCGGCCACGAAGTTGACCACGCCGAGCAGCAGCAGGGCCACCGGCTGGTCGAGGTCGAGGGTCTTGCCCGCCGTGGCCAGGATGGAGTCCGGGTCGCGCAGGTCGGCGTCGACGTAGTCGGTCACGCCCTGGTCGGAGCCGGTGAGCAGGGCCCGGGCGTGGGTGAGCACCAGCGGGTCGTTGTCCACGTAGACCACGCGGGAGTCGGGCGCCACCGACTGCGCCACCTCGTGGGTGTTGTTGTGGGTGGGCAGGCCCGTTCCCACGTCCAGGAACTGCCGGATCCCCTCCTCACGGGCCAGGTGGGTGACGGCACGGACGAGGAAGGCGCGGTCAGCGATCGCGTTGTCGACGATCTCGGGGAAGAACGAGCGAATCTGTTCGCCCATCTCCCGGTCAACGGGGTAGTTGTCCTTCCCGCCCAACCAGTAGTTCCAGATCCTGGCGTTGTGGGGGACGGTGGTGTCGATCCTGGCTTCGGTGTTCTCGGGGGCACGGGTCCTGCTCTCCACTGCCGGGCCCGGCCGGTGCCGGGCGGGGTACGGGACCAGCTAAACGGAAGCACGGTGCGCCGGGCAAGAACCTTAGGTCCTGGTTTGGCGTGAAATCGGTGTTTTGTTGTCTCCAGTACGCCCGTGAGCCCTCTGATGGGGCTCGTGCCGGGCCGGAGGCGACCGAAAACGGCTCGTGGCTCCCACCACCGCCCCGATAGGTTGCGCAGCACGATCCACCGCACCGGGAGGACCAGGTGAAGCACTCCACCGAGGAGTTCGCCCGCATCGCCGCACAGGGCACCGTCCTGCGCTGCCAGATCGGCTCCGTCGTCCACGGCCTCCATCTGGAGGGCCAGAACGACCGCGACGAGATGGGCATCTGTGTCGAGCCGCCCGAGTACGTCATCGGACTCCGCGACTTCGAGCAGTTCATCCTTCGCGACCAGGGCGAACACGGACGCTCGGGCCCCGGCGACCTGGACCTCACCGTCTACTCGCTGCGCAAGTGGACCCGCCTGGCGCTGGAGGGCAACCCCACCGTCCTGCTGCCGCTCTTCGTCCCCGAGGACGAGTTCGTCACCCTCACGCCCGTCGGCCGTGACCTGCGCGCCAACGCCCACCGCTTGCTGTCCCGCCGCGCCGGTGAGCGCTTCCTCGGCTACCTGCGCGCCCAACGCGACCGCATGGCGGGCATCCGGGGCGGCCGTCACACCAACCGCCCGGAACTGGTCGCGAGGCACGGCTTCGACACCAAGTACGCCTACCACATGGTCCGGCTGGGCCTCCAGGGCGTGGAACTGATGGAGTCCGGCGACATCACCCTGCCCATGCCCGAACCCGACCGGAGCTGGCTGCTGGCTCTGCGCCGGGGCGAGCACACCCGCGACGAGGCCCTGGAACGGGCCGGGGAACTGGAGAGCCGCCTGGAGGACCTGTGCCGGACCTCGCACCTGCCCGCGACACCCGACACCGACTGGGCCGACCGCTGGCTGGTCCGGACCTACCAGCGGTTCTGGAACGAGAGCTGAACCACGCTGGTCAGAGCGGGCACCCGACGCGGCGTCCCCGCGACGGAGAGATAGGGTGATCCATCGAAGAGGTAACATGCCGCGCCCGAGACTCCGGGTGTCCCGGTGTGCCGGGCGCCGGGGAAGAACGGCCCACGGTGCCCGGGGGACGACACAGTGAAGGAAACACCATGATCGGAACCATCGCGTTCGTGCTCATGATCGTCAGCCTGTCCATGATGATCATCTCCGGTCTCATCGCGACCCTGGTGAAGACCCGCTAGGGCGGGCTCGGAGGGTGCCGCCCGTCGCGAGCGGTGGACGGGGGCCGCTCCGCGGGCGCCCGTCGAGGTGGTGAAGGGCGGGCGGCACCGGTACCGGTTCGGCGGGTGCGCCCTGAGGGCGCCCGTCACCCGCCCCTCCGCCGACGGCGTGGGGCAAGGGGGATGTCAACGGAGCCGCCGCGTGACAGGGTGAGGGCGGCCCGTTACCGGGTCCACACCCCCGCTCACGAAGGACCCCCATGCTCACCCTCCCCTCCGCCGCCACGGCGCTCCCCCGACGTACCGGGCCGGTTCTGACGGCCCTCCTCCTCGCCGGTTCGCTCCTGTCCGCTCTCTCCCCGCGGCCCCGGCCGCCGCCGAGGAGAACCCGTCGGCGGCGCGCACCGCGTGGATGGACGAGATCCCCGACGGCACCAGCCTGGCCGCGCTGTCCATCCCCGGCACGCACGACACCGGTGCCTGGACCGGCTCCGTGTTCTCGCGCACGCAGGACCTCACCCTCTCCGAACAGCTCGGTTCCGGAGTGCGCTTCCTCGACGTGCGCACCCGCCACTACCGGGACGCCTTCCCCATCCACCACGGCGTCGAGTACCTGAACCTGAACTTCACCGACGTGGTCACCGACATCGGCGCCTTCCTCGACGCGAACCCCTCCGAGACCGTGCTCATGCGGATGAAGAAGGAGCACACCGAGGAGGAGAACACCCGGAGCTACGAGGAGACGCTGAACCACTACATCGAGGAGGACCCGGACACCCGGGACATCCTGACCGAACGCCTGTGGGTGCCGGAACAGGGCGCGGACCGGGTCCCCGACCTCGGTGAGGTCCGGGGGCGCATCGTCATCGTGCAGGACTTCTCCGCGTCCCGGGACTACGGCGTGCACTGGAACGGCGCGTCCCTGGACATCCAGGACGACTACCGGGTCCCCACCCTCTTCGACGTCCCCGCCAAGTGGGAGAAGGCCCGCGACCACTTCGAGCGGACCGCCACCGGCGCCGACGACGTCCTGTACGTCAACCACCTCAGCGGCAGCGGCGCCCCTGGGCCAACCCGCGCGAGGTCGCGTGGGGCGCGCTGGGCATCCGGGGTGTCAACCCCCGCGCGGTGGACCACCTGCGTCCGGTGGCGGCTCCCCGCACGGGCGTGGTGGTCATGGACTTCCCCAGCCAGGAACTGACCGACCTGGTCATCGCGCACAACGCCGGCTGAGCCGTTCGCGCGCCCGGGCCGGTGCGGACCACCCGTTCCGCCCCGGCCCGGGCGTGGTCCGTTCTCCCCACCGATGGGCGGACCGGCTCCCCGACAGCCGGGACCTCAGGTCGTTCGGGCGGCGATGGGGTGGTAGGCGCGCTCCAGGCCCCCGAGGACGTCCGTGACCACGGCCCCCAGGCTGTTGCGGATGTGCGAGCGCACCAGGGCGGCGGCGGCCGTGCCGTCACCGGCGACGACGAGTTCCAGGATCCTGTGGTGTTGCTGGAGGTCGAGGGTGCGCGGCTCAGCGCCAGCGGGCAGTTCCAGGCCGATCCGCCGGTACCGGTCGGCCTTGTCCCACAGGTCGTCCAGCTGTCTGACCATCACGTTGTTGTGGGAGGCGGCGTAGATCGCCCGATGGAAGGCCCGGTGCGCCGTGATGGCGTCCTCACCCCAGGTACGGGTGACCGGCAGGAGTTCGTCGGCCGCCGCCCGCATCGCGGCGATCTCGCTCTCCGTCCTGCGCAGGGCGGCGAGCTCCGTGGCCGACGGTTCCAGTGAGAAGCGGACCTCCAGCAGTTCGCGCGCCTCGGCGGCGCTCATGGGCGCCACACGCACGTCTCGGTGGGCGTCCATCACGACCCACTCCTCACTGACCAGTCGCCTGATCGCCTCGCGCAGCGGGGTGATGCTCATCCCGAGCTCCTCAGCCAGTGCGTACTGCGACAGGCGCGACCCCGGGGCGAGCTCTCCGGAGGTGATCCGGCGACGCAGTTCGGTATAGGCCAGCCCGCCCTTGCTGGAGAAGGCGCTCTCGCTGGTCATCGTGACCTCTCTCACAGAATGTCCACTCACGGGCTTGTGACCCGCGTCTCATGCAGCCTAGACTCCGCCTCGTACTTATAAGGGAGTTATAAGACCTGCGACAGAAGGAGGTCCATGAGAATCGTCTCCGCCCATGTCGGCACCATTCCCATCAGCTCGTCGATGCGCAACGCGTACATCGACTTCAGCAGGATGGACTGCACGATCCTGGCCCTGGTCAGTGACGTGGTGGTCGACGGCAAGCCCCTGGTGGGCTACGGCTTCAACTCCAACGGGCGCTACAACGCCACGGCCATCCTGAACGAACGGGTGCTGCCACGGTTGCGGAACGCCGCGCCGGACGAACTACTGGACGAGCACGGTGCGCTCTCCCCTCCCGAGCGTGGGAGGTCATGATGCGCAACGAGAAGCCCGGTGGACACGGAGAACGCTCCGTCGCCGTCGGCGTGGCGGACATGGCGCTGCACGACCTCGCCGCCAAGGCGGCGGGCGTGCCGCTCTACCGGTGGATCTCCGACCACCACGGGGACGGCGACCCTGACGAGGACGTCTTCGTCTACGCCGCCGGCGGCTACTACGCCCCCGGCAAGACCCTGGGTGACCTCCAGGACGAGATGCGCGGATTCCTCGACGCCGGATACGAGATCGTCAAGATGAAGATCGGCGGCGCCGACCTGGCCGAGGACCTCAGGCGCATCGAGGCGGTCATCGACGTCCTGGGCGGCGACGGGTCCCGCCTGATGGTGGACGTGAACGGCAAGTTCGACCTGCGGACCGCGCTGGACTACGGCCAGGCCATCGACCAGTACGGCCTGTTCTGGTACGAGGAGGTCGGCGACCCGCTGGACTACGGCCTGAACGCCACCCTGTCGGAGCACTACCGCCACCCCATCGCGACCGGAGAGAACCTGTTCTCGTTGCAGGACGCCCGGAACCTGATCCGCTACGGGGGTATGCGCCCGGACCGGGACTTCATCCAGGTCGACCCGGCGCTGAGCTACGGACTGACCGAGTACCGCCGCGTGCTGGACATGCTCGCCCTGCACGGCTGGTCCTCCCGCCGGTGCGTCCCGCACGGCGGCCACCAGTTCTCGCTGCACATCGCCTCCGCCCTCAAGCTCGGCGGCAACGAGTCCTACCCCGGGGAGTTCCAGCCCACGGGCGGCTTCACCGACGACGCCGTGATCACCGGAGGCCGTGTGGCCCCGGGCGACCTCCCGGGCATCGGACTGGAGGGCAAGGCCCGGTTCCACGAGGTCCTCCGGGGCCTGCACGACTGACTCTCCGACCGACGGCGCTCACGTCCCCTGCGCCGTCCCCGTCAACGTCCGGCCGCGTCGAGGCGACGTGCCGGGGCCCGGTCACCCGCACGACCGACGCTCCCCCGAACTCCCGAACGACCTGTGGCGGGTCGAGCCGAGACCAGAGAAGGTGCAGCCATGGCACTCTCCCATCCGCGTTCCCTGTGGGGAAGCCTGTGGGATTCACACCGGCAGATCAAGGAACTCCTGACGTTCTCCTGGCGCGGCGCGCCCCGACGGACGGAGCTGGTAGCGTCCACCGCGGGCGGGGGCGGGGACAGCGGACCCGCTGAGGCCGTGGGTGGAGCCGAGGCCTCGGAGTCGGCCGAGGAGCCCGACGGATCCGACCCCGGATACACGCCCGCCCGGATCGTCGGCCTGGTCCTCGGGCCGCTGCTGTTCGTGCTGACGCTGTTGTTCTTCCACCCCGAGGGGCTCTCCCCGGAGGGCCGGGCGGTCCTCGCCACGACCCTCTGGGTCGCGACCTGGTGGATCACCGAGGCGATCCCCATCCCGGTCACGTCCCTGCTCCCCATCGTGCTCCTGCCGCTGTCCGGGGCGCTGGACGGGGACGCCGTGGTCTCGGCCTACGGCAACGACATCATCTTCCTCTTCCTGGGCGGGTTCTCCATCGCGATCGCCATGGAGAAGTGGAACCTCCACCAACGCATCGCCCTCACGATCGTCTCGGCCATCGGCACGAGTCCGCGCCGCATCGTCCTCGGCTTCATGGTCGCGACGGGGTTCCTGTCGATGTGGGTCTCCAACACGGCCGCCACGATGATGATGATCCCGGTCGGACTGGCGGTCGCGTACCAGGCCGCCCGCACCCTGCGGGGCGGGGAGTTCGCCGACGACCTGCCGAAGTTCGAGAAGTCCATGGTCTTCGGCATCGGCTACGCGGCCACCATCGGCGGCCTCGGGACGCTGATCGGCACCCCGCCGCTCGCCATCCTCGCCGCGACCTCCAACGAGCTCTTCGGACAGAGCATCTCGTTCGGTGGCTGGATGCTGTTCGGCGTTCCGATCGCCGTCGCCCTCCTCGCCTTCACCTGGTTCTACTTGACCGGCGTCAAGTTCAGGGTCCGGTTCAGGCACCTCCCCGGGGGCAAGGAGATCATCCGGGAGGAGCGGAGGTCCCTCGGCAGGACGTCCACCGAGGAGAGGGTCGTGTTCGCCGTCTTCCTCGCGGCGGCGTTCCTGTGGGTGACCCGCACCTTCCTCTGGGAGGACCTCCTCCCGGGGATCAGCGACGGTGTGATCGCCATCGCCGCCACGGTGGCCCTGTTCACGCTGCCGACCAGCGGCGGCAGGGACAAGAGGATCCTCCAGTGGGAGGACTCGAAGAGGATCCCCTGGGGCATCCTCCTCCTGTTCGGCGGCGGCCTGGCCATCGCCGCCGGGTTCGTCGAGACCGGCCTCTCCTCGTGGATCGGTGAGCAGTTGCGCGCCCTGGACGGGATCAGCATCGTGCTGATCATCGTCATCGCCACCGCTCTCGTGCTGTTCCTCACGGAGATCACCTCGAACGCCGCGACGGCGACGATGATCCTCCCGGTCATGGCCGCCTTCGCGGTCTCGCTGAACATTCACCCGTACGCGCTGATGGTCCCCTGCGCGATGGCCGCGAACTGCGCGTTCATGCTCCCGGTGGGCACACCGCCGAACGCGATCATGTTCGGCACGGGGAAACTGACGATCATGGAGATGGTGAAGGCCGGTTTCTGGCTGAACTGGGTCGCCCTCGCCCTCATCGTCGGGGGCACCCTCTACGTCCTGCCGTGGCTGTGGGGTATCGACCTGATGACCCTGCCTCCCGCTTTCCAGTGACCCGGCGCGAGGCCCGTCCCCCGGGCCGCACGCGACCGGACCCGTGCAAGCCCGGGGTGTCCGTGAACCGGTGATCGGGCCCGGGAGACTGACCGCCACGTGGAGCCCATCGGTCTCCGAGGCCCCCGCGTACCACCGACCGTCGGCCTTCCGGGCGTGCTCGACCGCCCGGAAGGCCGGCGCCGCGAGGCACCGTCCCGCGAGCGCGTCACGCCGCCGCACCAGGCGATGGCGGTCACGAGTCCGTCCCACACCTCGGCACGTCCGTACGGCGGGGCCGCCCTTCAGCCGCCTCCACGAGGCCGACCGAGGGCACGGCTCCGCTGGGCGCCGGTGCGGATCACCCGTCCACCGCGTTCCGCACCGGCGGTCACGCGGGTCCAGGGTACGGACTCCCTCCCTGTTCCCGTGCGCGAATTCGGCAAGATTCTCGTGTGGATCACGTGAGCCGAAGCGGCACCTTTATGTCGTAGATTTCCCGTTTGCGCACCTCGTTCACCTGGAGTTCGGGATCTCCGTCGGTGACCAGTGAATATTTCCGGCCTATCGGACACGAATTCTCGTTCGGGTGATCCCGCCGCACCGCTTTCCCTAGGCTCGCTCCGAAATACCCCTTCTGACGAAGCCCCCTTCCGCCTAGGAGCGTCATGCCCCCGACACCGGAGACCGTCCTGCCGCGCAACCCCTACCGGAACCTGGTCCTGCTCGCCCTGGCCACACTCTCCGGGCACGGTGACTCTCCCGGCCTGTGGGAGGACGCGCACCGACTGGTGACCGGGGCGCTGCCCCGGGGCCGCCGCCACCCGCGCCCCCACGAGTACGCGAGGACCCGCCGCCGGGTGCTGCGCAGATCGCTCCGCCCCCGGAGCTGGCACCCCCGTGGCCGGGCCGGGCTGCGCGTCTCCCCTGGGACGGGGCGGGTGGTGAGGCACGCGCACTGGACGCGCTCGACGGGCTGGACGCGCCCGCCCGCGCCGCCTACACCCTGATGCGGCTGGAATCCCTGGAGGCGCGGGCCGCCGCCGACCTCCTCCGGTCCGTCGGGGTCCGGGACGCGGCCGCCGCCGTGGAACGGGCCCGGCGGGCACCGTCCACCCTCCCCTGCCCGACCCCACGGTGGTGCGGGTGAGCGGCAGGGGGTCGTGGCTGCAGCGGCGCGGACTGGTGGCGACGACCGGCGCCCTGGCACTGGGGGTGGCCGCCGCCCTGGGTCTCACCACCGCCGACCCCGGTGGTGGGACGAGCCCCGCCGTTCTCGCGGGCGCGCCCCGCCTCTCCCCGCCACCGCCCCGGACACCTGGCGGGAGAGCTTCCGGCTGGACCTGAACGCCTGGCACCCCCGGGGCGGCGCCGTGGAGGACGACGCGCTCCTCCGTCGCGCGCTGACGGCCTGGTCCGAACAGGAGTCCGAAGAACGGGGCTGCCTCCCGGCGCGCCCCGGGTGCTGTTCGCGGGCACCGTGGCCGACCGTGAGGTCGTCCTGCTGCACGACGGCCCGCGGGTCGCGCGCTACACACGAGGGGACGGAGCGGGAACGGAGGTGGTCGAGGTCTTCCCGGAACCCCCGAACGGTGTGGCCAACTGGCCCGCCCTGCGGCTCGCCGACACCGACGAGGGCACCCACTACCTGCTCCCCCGTGGGTGACGGAGGCCGCCACCGCCCCGCTCGGGCATCCCGACGCCGACTGGTCCGAGGTGCGCCTCCAGCACGGGGTGACGGAGGCCCTGCCCACTGGCGAGTACTGCGGCGTCGGCCCGGTGCTGCGCCTGCGCGCCCCCGAGGTGGCGCACGGCGAGCCGTACTCGGCCATCGACCTGGGCGGTCCGGACACCGCCCACCTGGGGTACATGCCGCCCCCGCCCTCGGAGATCAGGCGACTCGGCCCGCACGAGGTGCTGGACGCGGAGCGCGGCTTCGACCTGTGGGGAGAACTGGCCTGCGCCGGTGGGACACCGGAGGAGCCGGTGCGGACGGTGACCGCGTGGGAGTTCGCGGTCCAGGAGCTGCCCGGAGGCGGCGAGGGCCGCTGGACCTGCGTGCGCTTCGGGGCGCACGACGGCGGCGGGCTGGCCCGCGCGGTGCTGGTCACACGGACCGACGAGGGCACCCGAACCGTGGTCGCCGGTGAACGCGACGGCGGCTGGTCCTGCAGCAACCTCGACCGCCAGGTGGCGGCGGGCACGTGGTGGCAGGACGACGGGAGCCGGTGGCACTACCTGGCCGCCGCCTCCCGCGAGGCCGCATCGCTCACGGTGGCGGGCGGCGCGGAGGGCGCGGCCGAGGACGGTGAGGGCGTGCTCGCGGTGAGCGGTCCGCGCTCGGAGGAGCCGCCGGGCGGGGAGGTCGATCTGACGGCCCTCGACGCGCACGGTGAGGAGATGACCGTCCTGTCGCGCTGAGGCAGAACGCCCGCCCTACCCGGATTCGCCCGGGATCAACGGGCCGGAGGTCACCTCCCGTGCCCGTGACCGCTTCCGGCCATACTCACATGCGTATGCACGTGCAACTGCACCGTCGGTGATATCACTGGGTACAGAGTCCCCCATTCCGGACGGGAGCCAGGGGGTGGCGAACCGGGTGTTCCAGGTCGGGTTCGCTTTGCCACGAACCTCCCGAGATCCCACGGCGCCGCGGTCTCGGAACCGGAGCGGATCCGCTTTCGGCCACGCGCCGTAGTTAGGGTGAACGCATGTCGATTTGGGCGCGGGGAGATCGTACGGGGCGAGTCGGGGAGGCCCTCCTGATGCTGGAGGGGCAGGGCATCATCGACGGGCTGGAGTTCCTGCCCGCCGAGGAGAAGCCCTACCGTGTGCGCGTCCCCGCCGGGATCGTGCACATGGACGAGGACGAGGCCTCCATGTTCGCGTTCGGGGCGGTCGTCGGGTCCTTCGGCAAACTGGCCCGGCAACCGGCCTGACGCCGCTACCTACGGCCGATCGTGCGCAGGATCGCGTCGAGCAGGAGGTCCCGGACCATCGTCCGGTGTTCCGGGGTGTGCGGCACGGTGAGTTCGTTGTTGAGGGTGGACAGGCACAGCCCCACCGTCATCTCGGCGAGCGGCAGTGCCGGGCGTCCGTCCCTGGGCAGTTCCTCCACGAAGCGGCCCACCTCGATCGCCTCGCGGACCGCCTCGATCCAGGGTCCGATCCGCTCGCGCCACCACCGGCGCTGCTCCCCGGCTCCGCGCCCAGGCCCGAGGCGGCGGCGAGCAGCGCGCCCGACTCCACCCACAGCTCCGTCCAGGCGTCCACAAGACGGCCCAGGTATCCGTCGATGGACTCCATGCGGCCGAAGGTGAGGTCCACCTGGGAGGCGAAGGCGGTCAACCGCACGTCCACGGCGGCCTGGAGCACCTGGTTCTTGTGGTTGTAGTAGCGGTAGACGGTGGACCGGTCGATGTCGACGCCCTCGGTGATCTCCTTGTAGGTGATCTGACTGAAGGGCTTGGTCCGCAGCAGTTCCACCAGACTGTTCTGCAACTGGAGCATGCGCTGCGCGGCCCGGAGGCTCCCGCTGGTCCCGGAACTCGCGTCCTGCGGCGCCGTCATGTGAGATCCGTCCGTCATGAGCCCCCGCGGCCCTCGTGTGCCAACGCCCTCCAGCTTGCCCCAGATCGGGACGTATGCCAACACGCCGTTGGTCCCCCAGGGAACCCTGTGGGTGGCCCTCGCTACCCTCTGCGGGCCCGGTGCCCGGCCAGGTAGTCCCGGTACCAGTGGTAGCTGTCCTTGGGGTGCCGCTCCAGGCTCTCGTAGTCCACGCGCACCAGTCCGAACCTGCGCTCGTACCCGTAGGCCCACTCGAAGTTGTCCAGCAGCGACCACACGAAGTAGCCCCGGACGTCCACCCCGGCCTCGATCGCGCGCCCCAGGGCCGCCAGATGGTCGCGCAGGTAGGCGACGCGCTCCGTGTCGTGGACCCGGCCGTCGTCGTCCGGGCGGTCCGGTTCGGCCGAACCGTTCTCGGTGATGAGGAGGGGCGGGAGACCCGGATAGCGGCGGTTGAGGTCCACGAGGAGCTCCTCGAAGGTGTCCGGCACGACCGGCCATCCCATGGTGGTGCGCCGCCAGGGGCCGGTGAACTCCACCTGTTCGGCACCGACGTCCACGGCGGTGCGCAGGGCCGGGTCCGGTTCGGTGTGCGGGGCGTCGCGGAACATGAGGGGCCGGTAGAAGTTGACGCCGAGGAAGTCCAGGGGACGGCCGATGATCTCCAGGTCACCCTCCCTGCGGTGGGTGGCGTCGGCCAACGGCCCCCAGACCTCGCGTTCGTTGTCCGGATAGGCGCCGGTGAAGAGGGGGTCGAACCAGGTCCGGTTGTGCGGGGTACGGACGCGTTCGACCGCGGCACGGTCCGCCTCGGAGTCCGTCGCGGGGACCAGGTGGTCGGGGTTGAGGGTGATGCCGACTTCCCCGGCCCCGGCGTCCCGGAGTTCGCCCACGGCCAGCCCGTGGCCGAGGAGCAGGTGGTGGGCGGCGGCGAGGGCGCCGACGCCCTCCCTGGTGCCGGGGGCGTGACGGCCGACCGCGTGTCCCACGAAGGCGCTGCAGAAGGGCTCGTTGAGGGTGATCCAGCGGTTGACCCGGTCGCCCAGGTGGTCGGCGACGATCCTCGCGTACTCGGAGAAGCGGTGCGCGGTGTCGCGGACCCGCCACCCGCCCTCGTCCTCCAGTGCCTGGGGCAGGTCCCAGTGGTAGAGGGTGAGGGCCGGTTCCACGCCCGCGTCGAGGAGGGAGTCGACCAGACGGTCGTAGAAGGCCAGGCCCCTGGCGTTGGGGCCGCCCCGTCCGTCGGGCTGGACGCGGGGCCAGGAGACGGAGAACCGGTACAGGTCCACGCCGAGCCCGGCGATGAGGGCGACGTCCTCCTCGTAGCGGTGGTAGTGGTCGCAGGCGACGTCGCCGGTCTCCCTGCGGGCCACCCGGCCGGGCGTGCGGCAGTAGGTGTCCCAGATGGACGGTCCGCGGCCGTCCTCGGCGGCGGCGCCCTCGACCTGGTAGGCGGCGGTGGCGGTACCGAACAGGAGGTGCGCGGGGAGTCGCGGTGCGAGCATGGGGACCCTTCTTTTGGGAGCGCTCCCATACTGACGGTCGAACCGGCCCCTGGCAACCCCCGAACCAGAACGGGTCCGGACCCGTCACACTCCTGGGTGCGCCCCGGCGACCGCCGGAACGCAGGGAAAGGGACGGTATGAGCCACACCGACTACTCGCGCATCCTCCTGTCCAGGGACGGTTCCCAGGACCGGAGGATCCGCGAGCTCCAGGAGGACCTGAGCGTCGCCCACGCGCGGATGGACCGCGAGCGCAGCCGCATGCGGTCCGAACTGGGGCGGGTCAGGGGCACGCTGGAGCAGCGGCTCGACCGGGTGTCGGCCACCCTGGACGCGTTCATCGAGCTCAGCGACGTCCGTGCCACCCTCGCGATGTACGACGCCGCCGCCATGGCCCGTCACCGCACCCTCCAGATGCTGGACGGGAGCCCCCTTCCCGGCCTGGACCTCACCGACGTCCCCGGGTACTGGCTGGTCCCGGCCGCACGGGGCCTGCACTCCCTCCTGCGGGACGACCTCCCCGGGCCCGCATGCACTTCGACGAGGCCGCGAGCGTCGACCCGCCGCGTGCCCGCACCTTCGCGGCGCTGGTCGGCGCGCTCACCCGCGCGGAGCACGCCCGCGCCCTCGGCGGGGGCGTCTCGGCGGACCTGCTGCCCCGGCTTCCCGACCCCGACTCCGAGGTGACCCGCGGCCAGCGCGCCCTGTGGATCCTCACCGCCGACGGCTCCTTCGGGGACGACGCCCGCGAACACCTCCTGCTGTCCACGCTGCGCGGCTGGTCGGTCGAGGAGGTGAGGAGCTCGCTGGTCGTGGAGTGGTCCGTCACCGGCCCGGCCACCCAGGGCCGTGGCGCCCGAGCCTCCCGGAGCGGGGGCTCCACGAACGCCACGCCACGGCGTGAGGCCGCCTCGGCACTGACTCGTCTGCACGAGCGGATCACCCGGATCACCGCGCTGGGAGGTGAGGACTCCACCGCCGACGCGCTCAGCCCGGACCAGGCCAGTTCCGACTTCCTCCGGGACTCCCTGCGACTGCTCGTGGAGGAGGGCAGCCCGGAGGAGGCGCCCCTGCTGGCCGAGGCCAACCGCCTGCGCGCCGTGATCGAGAACAGCGGCCGGGAAGGGGTCCTCCCGGCGTGGGGGGACGAGGTCGGCACCGTGGGCTCACTCCTCCAGCGGGACCTGACCCGGGAGGACGCGCCCCCGCACCGCCGCACGTTCTCCCTGGTCCTCCTACGCTCCGGCGTCCTGGAGGCCGCCGAGGGGCTGGCGAACCAGGCTGGCGGCGCACTCTCCGAGGAGACGGAGGTGAGACTGCACGGGGTCGCGGTTCGCGTCACGTCCTCCGGAGCCGACCGCCAGCAGGTCGAGGAGGCACGTCGGCGGCTGCGTCAGCGCACCGTCCCCGACGGCGGGCACCGGAGGCTCCTCTGGGGCGCAGCGGCCACCACCGGAGCCCTGCTGTTGCTGTCCCTGCTCTCGGGGAACGGCCTCCTGTGGGCGCTGACAGCGGTCGGCGCGGCCGTCGCAGGATACGCCTTCCTCGTGTCCCGACGGGAGGCGGAGGAAGCCGAGACCGTCCTCCGGCACCAGAGCCGGACGTTGGACCGGCAGGTCGACACGGCGGTGGACGACTGGCGCCGGACCCGGGCGGAGGCCGAGGAGCACGCGGTGACGGCCCGGCGCGACCTGGAGGCGATCCGTTCCCTGCTCGACCCGTGAACCGGCGTCACAGCCAGTCGTTGCGACGGAACAGGAAGTAGAGCAGCAGTGACGAGAGGAACATGAACGCCAGGACGAGCGGCCAGTTGAACACCCAGTGGAAGCCGGGCTGGGGCGCGATGTTCATGCCGAAGACCGACGCGATCAGCGTGGGGACGACCAGGATGCCGCCCCAGGACGACACCTTCTTCATGGCCTCGTTCTGGGCCCGGTCGACCAGGTTGCTCTCCACGGTCATGATGTTGCTCAACAGCTGGCGGAACCCCTCGACGTGGTCCCGGGCGGCCGCCACGTGGTCGGCCACGTCGCGGAGGTGTTCGCGCAGCTCGCCCCTGTGGTGCTGGCCCGGCCGGGGCATGTTGGGTCCGAACCGCTCGGGTCTGTCGAGGGGTTCCATGATCTCGGCCAGGACCTGGCCGAGCGGATCGACGGCCCGTTGCAGCAGGATGATCTGCCGGGCCAGCCGGTAGGTGCGCTGGGAGGCGTTCCTGGCCCCCGCGAAGACGGCGGTCTCCACCTCGTCGATGTCCTCCTGGAGCGCGGCGACGACCGGCGCGTAGTCGTCCACGACCCGGTCCAGGACGGCGTAGATGACCCCGAGGGCGCCGTGGCCCATCATGTGGGGGTTGGACTCCAGCCGGGAACGGATCTGCTCGAAGTCCACCGACGGGTCGTGGCGGACGGTGATGACCACGTCGCGGGTGCCGAAGACGTGCACCTCCCCCACCTTGATCGCCTCCAGGCGCTCGTCGTAGGTGGCGGGGCGGAGCACCAGGAAGAACACGTCGCCGTAGGTCTCGGCCTTGGGCCTCTGGTGGGCGACGATCGCGTCCTCCACGGCCAGCCGGGGCAGATCGAACTCCCGGGCGGCCTCCAGGAGCTGGTCCCGGTTGGGTTCGGTGAGGCTGACCCAGGCCCCCAGTGTGGGGTCGGCGCGCACCGCCGCGTGCGCCTCCGCGAGGGTGGCCGCCTCCTGCTGGCGCTCGCCGGAGCGGTACAGGATGATCCGGCACTCACCGGGGGCGCGTCGGCGGGGAGCGCCGCCTCCTCCCGGCCCAGCGCCATGGTGCGTTCGGGCGCGGATTCGGTCATGGTCTGCCCTTCCCTGGCTGGCCTGACCTGCCCGATCCTGACGCGGAGGGCGCGGGAGGGCGTTCCGACACGCCGGAGCGCGGTCGGACGACCCCGGGGTCAGTCGCGCAGCCCGGAGGCCCGGATGGTGATGTTGAGCCGACCGTTCAGCCCGAGGGCGGGGTCCGCGGTGCCCGGTCGGGTGCGGGGGACCCCGTGGTAGGCCAGTCGGGAGGGGCCGCCGAAGACGAACAGGTCGCCGCTGCGGAGTTCGACGTCGGTGTAGGGGCGGGTGCGGGTCTCGGTGTTGCCGAACCGGAAGACACAGGAGTCGCCGAGGCTGAGCGAGACCACGGGGGCCGGCGACCGTTCGTCGCGGTCCTGGTGCATACCCATGCGCGCGTCGGCGTCGTAGAAGTTGACGAGGGCGACGTCGTAGGGGTCGCCTTCGTACGGGGCCTCGTAGGCGGCCTCGACGGCGCGCCGGGCCAGGTCTCCGAGCAGGTCGGGGAAGGGCTGGACCGGGGTGCCGTCGGGCAGGGTCCGGGAGTAGGAGTACGGAGCCCACTGCCAGCCGAGCGAGGTCATGGAAACGCTCATGACCCCGCCGCGCGGCATGGGGTGGCGGCGGGTCCCGGCCGGTCCGCTGGCCCACTCCCGGCACCTGCGGACCAGGTCTGCCTGGGTGTCCGGGGTGAGCCAGCCGGGCAGGTGGACCGCTCCCGGTGCGACGGGGACGGTCGGTGGTCCGAACAGCGCGTCGTCCATGGGTCCATCATGCACGGACGCCCGCGCTCCCGCCCGTGACCGGGCCCGGCGGGGTCGGCACCGCCGGGGCCCGGGACCGAGAGGGGTCAGCGGCGCATGAGGTCGCGGATGTTGACCACGAGCAGGACGATCACGATGAGGACGATGGGCACGGTGATGGCGATACGCCAGTCCGCGATGAAGGCGGCCACCACCCCGACGACGAGGCCGATCACCACCGCCGCGATCGCGATCCCCGTGAGGTACTGGACGAACTTGCGACGGGCCACGGAGTCGATCGCGGCGAACGCCAGAACCACGCCGAGCATGGCCCAGAGCGTCATCTGCCCGTGGAGCAGGAACAGCGTCAGCGCCAGCGAGATGAGCAGGAGGGGCGTGCTCAACGCGACCCACAGGTGCAGGAAGCGGTTGGCGCGCTGCTCACCCGAGGCGTAGGGCATGTGGGGCGCCTTGAGGTGACCGGTCGGTGACGGCACCAGCGGGGTGTCGCTCTCCAGGGAGCGCAGGAGGGTGTCGCGTTCGTCCGCGAGCAGGGCCCGCTTCTCGTAGATCTCCGCGAGCTCCTTCTCCAGTCCCTCGATCCGCTGGGCGTACTCGCGGGCACGCGGACGGGAGGCGGCCTCCCTCTCGAGGGCCATGCGGGCCGAGTCGAGCTGGCGGAGGCGGTCGCGGCGGCTGACGACGTCGCCGTCCAGGCCCCGCAGGCGCGTCTCCAGGCCGCGCACGTGGGAGCGGAGCTCGGCGCGGGCGGCGCTCTCCGTGGGCGCGACCTTCTGGAGCCCGACCCACGCCAGCGGATCGGCCCAGGAGCGGCGGATGGTGCCGTCGCGCTCGTACCGGGGACCGCTGGGGGCGCGCTCGCCCTCGAAGAAGTCGCGGGTGTCGCGTCCCCACAGGCCACGGAAACCGTGCACCCAGGGGGTGTCCTCGTCGATCAGGACGGCGTTCCACTCGCGGTCGCCGCCGGGGCCGAGACGTTCTCCGTCGCCGCGCGCGTAGTCGACGAAGGGAACACCGATCCCGTGCCGGTTGATGGCGGCGTCGGCGCGGAACAGCCGCTGGGTGAACCTGCGCCACCCGCTCACGAGTCCGCGCAGGAAGGCGGGGTCCACCTGGATGAGGTAGTCGCCGGGGAGCATCTGGTGGGAGTGCGAGCCCGCGCCGACGTAGATGAGGGGGTGGACGCCGTCCCGGTGCAGGTCGGGGTCGGCCCAGGAGCGGCGCAGGTCGTCGCCGTGGTACTCGTGCGAGGAGGCGCCGACCCACACCGGCCGGGTGGTGCCGTCGGGGTTCTCCACCACGTAGACGGTGACGCGCTCCCAGTCGGCCTCGTGGTCGTTGACCCCGCCGTAGATCGTGCGCCAGTCGTTCATGGCGTAGAAGAACCAGTACTGGAGGACGATGTAGCCGCCCTCGCGGGTGACGCGGCCGTAGTAGGTCGCGCCGCCGTTGTCCACGCGCTCGCGGTAGCGGGTGACGGCGGCGAAGGTGACACCGCCGGGGACGGCGCCCCGGATGAGGAGGGAGAGCTTCATCAGGATGTCGAGGACGCGGCCGAGCACGCCCACGGCGGCCAGGCGCCCGCTCTTGGGGATGACCGAGCGGGCGATGCCCTTGAACCGCCGGGCCTCCTCGCGCAGTGTCTCCTCCTGGACGAAGCGGAGGTGCTTGTGGCGGCCCGGCCACTCCTCCTCGGCCTGGGAGAGCCGGTCGAGGGTGAGTTCGCCCGCGGGGACGATGACGCTCTCGCGTCCGCCGGGCTCCTCGATCCAGAGACTGCAGCTGCGTACGTAGGCGTCCACGTCGGTGGGGAAGAAGAGTTCCCCTTGGTGCACATGAGCACTGGTTCGTGGGCGCGCAGGAGTTCGAGGTCAGATTTGGCCGCCATGATTCGGACCAAGTTAGTGCATGGGGAGAGGGCCGCGCGCACTGAGGCGCGGTGCGGCGGAGTGGCGCGTGTCATGCCGCCGCCCGGCCCCGGAGAGGGGTGCGGCGACCTCTTCCGGGGCGGGCTCCCGTGGTGGCGTGCCGAGCCCCGTGCCGGAGACCGCGCGGGGCGGTCACTGACCGAGGGCGCGTACCCGTCGCGGCTCCAGGGCGTCCGGGAGGTGCCCCACGACCACCTCGGGAGGTACGAAGCGGTCCCCCGCCGCGCCGCGTCCGCCCTCCTGGGGGCACGCGGTGGGGGACCGGGTTCAGGCGGCCCGTTGGGGCTCGCGGTCCTGCGGGGCGTCGGCCGGGGCCGTGAGGTCCCGCACCTCCACCGGGATCTCCGGAATCGGATTCCCCTCGTGCTGCGCGCTGGCGGTGGCCAGGGAGTCCGGCGGGAGCTCCCTCCGGCGGTCGGAGCGCCCTCGGACCCCCGGGTGCGGGCGCGACGTCTCCGTACGGTCTCCCTCTGAGGCACGGCGGGCCTGGACCCCCGGTCCCCCTGGCGGCACCCACCCCCGCGACCACCACCAGGGCCATACCCACCAGCTGCACGGCCACCGGTGCCTGGCCGATGACGACCATACCCATCACCAGCGCCACGGCGGGTTCCAGGCTGGAGAAGGTGCTGTACCCGGTCCGGCTCATCCGCTGGAGGGCGATCATCTCCAGCAGGAACGGCACCATCGGGAAGAGCAGCGCGATGAGCAGGGTGAACATCACCAGTTCGAGATCGGGCGCGGCGACGGCCGCCGGAGCGCCCAGCGGCGCGGTGACCAGCGCGCCCACGGTCATCGCCAGGGCGAGACCGTGCACGGCCCCGAACCCGGCCCCGACGCGCTGGGTGAGCACGATGTAGCCGACCACGCAGACCGCACCGGCCAGCGCGAAGCCGATCCCCGCGAGGTCGAGTTCGCTCTGCCAGGGACGGGTCAGGCAGACCACGCCCACGACCGCGGCGACGATCCACACGAGCTCCCGACGGCGACGCATGGCCGCGACGGCGACCACGAGGGTGCCGAGGAACTCGATGGAGGTGGCAGTGCCGAGCTCGATCCGCGCCGTCGCCTCGGAGTAGAACAGCATCATCCCCGCGCTCGCTGTGCCCAGGATCACCACCGCGCCCAGCTCACGCGGGGTCGCGGCGCGCACGGCACGCCACAGGGAGGGGCCACCGATCGCCAGGAGGAGGAGCGCCGCCCACGTCAGCCGGAGCCAGGTGACCGTCGCCGGGCTCGCCTGGTCGAAGGCGGTCACGGCCAGGGCGCTGCCCGTGTGCAGCGTGAACATGGCGACGAGCAGCATGAACGGCGCCGGGACCTGAATCCGGGCACGGCGGGGCGAGGAGAGGAAGGAGCGGATCACCCGACCATTGGACCCATGTCGTTCGTTTCTGTCCACGGACTGATGGTTGATGAACCGTGTAGTTTTGGTTGATGGATTTCACCCGACTTCGACTGCTCGTCGAACTGGAGCGACTCGGGACCATGGCTGCCGTGTCCGAGGTCACAGGCATGAGCACGTCGGCCGTCTCGAAACACTTCGCCGTCCTGGAGAAGGAGGCGGGGGTCCCCCTCCTCGTCCCGGACGGACGGCGGGTGCGGCTCACGCCGGCCGGGCGCAGGCTCGCGGAGCACGCCGTGGATATCCTGGCCCGAGTGGAGGCGGCCCAGGCGGAGTTCGACGGCGACACCGACCCCGTCGGCCGCGTCGACCTGGTGATGTACACGTCGGCGGCGCCGATCGTGCTCCCGGCCCTCCGCCGTCTGCGGCGCGACCACCCCGGGATCGACATCCGCCTGACCGAGTACGAGTCGGACCAGGCGCTGGACCTCCTCCAGGACGGAGGAGCGGATCTGGGGGTGGTGTACCAGTACAGTCTTCTCCCCGGGAATTCCCGGGCACGCTCACGGTGTATCCGGTGGGAACGGAGGCGCTCCTGCTCTCCCAGCCGTCCCAGGGGGCGGACAGCCGCACGCTGACCCGGCGCCGCCTGCGCGAGCTCTCCGACGCCTCGTGGATCGCCAGCCCCTTCCGTGGCGACGAGGAGGCCCTGCTGCAACGGATGTGCGCCGACGCCGGGTTCACCCCGAGGATCAGGCACCGTGTGGACACCCTGGAGCTGTTCGAGGAGCTGGTGGCCACCGGGGTGGGCGTGGGCGTGGTACCCCGGCTCTCGACCTCCACCCGGCGCGGGGTCGCGCACGCTCCCCTGGGTGAGCTGGGGGATTCCGTCAGGTGTTCCTGGCCGGGCGCACCGGCGGTTGGGCGTGGCGACCGATCCGTGTGGTCGCCTCCTACCTGCGCCAGGCCGCGGAGGACGTGCTCGACGAGGTCCCGTCGCTCCCGTTCTGAGCCCCGGCCACGCGAGGGTCCGGCCGGGAACCGGACGACGCGGCCCGCCTCCTGGGTCAGCCCGCGATGGCGAAGGGCCCCACTGAGGGGACCGGGACCTTGCTGGCGGCCTCGCGGACGGCGGTGAGCAGCGGCTCGGGGGTGGACCCGGCCCGGGACAGGACGACGATGTGGCGGCGCGCGGTCTCGCGCACCCCGCGTACGACGATCTGCGGGTGGTTGAGTCCCGTCCACGCGAGCCTCGGCATGAGGGCGACCCCGAGGCCCGCCTGCACCATGGAGAAGACGGCGCTGAAGTCGTCGACGGTGTGCACGACCCGGGGCTGGAAACCGGCCTGGTTCGCGGCGGCGGTCACGCAGGAGTTCCACGCCGTTCCCGGCCCGGACATGATCCAGTCCTCGTCGGCCAGGTCCTCGGCCAGGTGCAGGCTGGTCCGGGTGGCCAGGGGTGCTGGTAGGGCAGGATCGCGTCGAAGAGCTCGACCATGACCGGGTCGCTCCGGAAGTCCGGGTCACCCGCG
This sequence comes from Nocardiopsis eucommiae, assembly GCA_018388625.1. Lineage (GTDB taxonomy): Bacteria > Actinomycetota > Actinomycetes > Streptosporangiales > Streptosporangiaceae > Nocardiopsis > Nocardiopsis eucommiae. Next base: position 3,348,271 of record CP074402.1, read on the forward strand.
GCGGGCAGGTGGCTGGTGGACATCGTGACGGCCACGTCCAGGCGCCCGGAGCGCACCATCTCGGCGCTCTCCTCCGGTTCGGCCTGCACGACCTCGAAGGTCCAGCCGGGGTGGCTGGTGCGCAGGCGGGCCAGGGCCGGGGCGACGAGGTCGCTGATACCGGTGGAGAACGAGCCGACCCGCACGACGCCCCGGTCGCCGTCGGTGTACTCGGCGAGGTCGGCGGCGGCGCGTTCCATCTCCGCGAAGATCACGTGCGCGCGCTTGAGCAGGACCCGGGCGGCGCCGGTGAGCAGGAAGCGGCGCCCCTGACGCTCGACGAGGGGGACCCCGGCCTCCTTGGCCAGGGCGGCGAGCTGCTGGGAGACCGCCGACGGCGTGACGTTGAGGGCCTCCGCGGTGGCGGCCACCGTGCGGTGGTGGTCAAGGGCCTGAAGGAGCTGCAACCGCCGAACGTCGATCATGCGTCCCAATTTAGGACAGAACGAACAGGTTTCGATGGTGTTCCGGTCTGATGAACCAGTGTTTCGTGGTGATTCCTTACACATCGTCCACCGGTGCGCCCGCCTCCGACAGCGAGAGCCCAAGAGGAAAGATTTGGCATTTTTTCTCGACAGAGACGTCGCGCTCCCTTTTTCCTCGTGTCACCCCTGTTCCGGTTGATACCGGCACGTACAGTCAGACCCACAGCTCAACCATGGAGTCGTAGAGCGCGACTCCCGGGGGACCGCACCCCATGCTGCTGGAACGGGTGGGAAGAACATGCAAACTTCGCTGATGACCAAACCTGGCTCGACGAACGTCGGCGTTCTCGGCTTCCGCTACCTCGGCGCCCACGAGGTGGAGGAGCTCGCGGACCTGTGGGGCGCCCTGCACCAGCAGCACACGATGACCGCCCCGCACCTTGAGGACATCATCAGCTCGGTGGGCCTGGACGAGTCCTGGCGCCGCCGCCGCGCCCAGTACCTGGACTGGCTCCGCGATCCCGACACCATGGCGATCCTCGCGGAGCACGGCGGAGACCCGGCCGGGTACGCGATGGTCACCGTCCGCGAGAGCGCGCAGGGCAGCTGGGACCGTGGCGAGCGCGTCGCCGTCGTGCAGACCTTCGCGGTCGACCCCGACTACACGGGCACCGGCGTGGGCTCCAAGCTCCTGGAGGAGGTCCGCCGCCAGCTCGCCTCCACGGGCATCCGCGACATCGAGTTCTCCGCGCTGGCCACCGCCTCCGAGGACATCAGCTTCCTGGAGCAGGAGGGCTTCCGCCCCTTCGTCACCACGATGGTCTGCCGCGTGGACGGTTTCGGCGCCCACGACTAGGCCTCCCCCTCCCTCCCAGGCGGGAGGGTCCGCGGTGACGGCCCCACGAACCAGCCCCCGCGCGGTCATACCCACGTCCCGCGCGGGGGCTTCTCCGCGTCCGGGCCCGGGCCGGGTCCGGGCCTCCGTCCGGCGACACCCCGCGACACACCCCGGCGCGGGCGGGCGACGAAGCGCTACGCTCGGGCCCGTGGCCTCCTCCGACTCCAGCACCTGCATCTTCCCCGGCTGTACCCGCCCGGTTCCCCGGGGGTCCTCCCCGGACGCCCTCCGCAGTACTGCGACCTGCCCGAACACACGCGTTGGCGGGCTTGGAAGGAACGGCAGCGACTGGCCCAGGAGGCCGAGAACGCCGAGGAGGCGGCCCGCGCCGAACCGGACGAGAAGTCGGCGGCCACGGCCCCCGCCCAGGGCGCCGAGCCCGTCACCGCCGCCCGGCTGCGCGCGGACGACCTCCTCACGAGGTTCGCGGTCCAGGCCGAACAGCTCAGCGCCACCCTCGACTCCGCGACCGAGGCCTTCGCGACGATGTCCGACCCGGCCGCCGCCGAGGCGCAGGTGGAGGCGGCCCGGCTGGCCGCCGCCCGGCAGGTGTCGGAGGCCGACTCCGCCCGGTTGGAGGCGGAGAACCGCCGCAGGGAGGCCGAGGCCGCCCGCCGCTCGGCGGAGGAGACGACCGCCGCCGCGGTGACCGCCACCCAGGACGCCGAGCGCATGGCCGAGGAGGCCCTGCACCGCAGGGACACCGCCGAGGCCGAACGTGAACGCCAGGCGGAGCTGGCCCGTACCGCCGTCGCCGAACGCGACGCCGCCGTGGCCGAGGCCAACGCCGGGCTGGCGGCCGCCGAGCGCAGGATCACCGAGACCGCCGAACGCGCGCAGACCGAGCTCCTGCAGGAGCGGGCCGTGTCGGCCGAGCGTCTGGAGCGGGTCCTGGAGGAGTCCGAGCGTCTGCGCGCCGACCTGGCCGAGCAGTCCCGCCGCCGGGACGAGGCCGAGTTGGCCGAGCGCGGCGCCCTGGCCCGCGCCGAACACGCGGAGGAACAGGCGGCGCGGAACGCGAGCACCCTGGAGACCGAGCGTGCCCGGTTGGGCACCGAACTGGAGCGCGCTCACCAGAGGCTGGAGTCCGACCGGGCGGCGGCCGAGGCCGAGCGCGGCCGTCTCACAGCCGAGCTGGAGCGCCTGACCAGCGACCTGGACACCCAGCGCCGCAACGCCGAACTCACCCTCACCGAGGCCAGGGAGGCGGCCTCCGCGCGTCTGTCCGTGGCGGAGGAGGCGCGCGACCGCGCACTGGAGCGTGCCGAGCGGGCGGAGAGCGAGCTCGAAGGCGCGAAGGAGGCCGCGGCTCAGAGTGCCTGATAGGGCACATCTGCGGCCTACGTGCCCTTTCGTCACGGTATTTCGGCTTAGGATGGCCACGTGCGAGATCTGGGAACCACTGGCGAGACCGGCCCGCTGAACCTCGGCGGAGACGAGTCCGCCAAGGCCCCGGAGCGTGTCACGGTGGGTGAGCGACCGCGACCGCGCGTCGACCTCAGGGCGATCTTCGGCCTGGAGTCCGGCCCCTGGGCCTGGACCACCGCGCTCCAGGCGACCGTCGCGATGACCGTCTCCTTCGCCCTGGCCTCGCTGATCTTCGGCCCCCAGATCGGCACGCTCGCCGCCCTGGGCTCCATGACCGTCCTCTACGAGAAGAAGACCCCCTACGCGTACCGCGCCGCCGCCCTGGCCCTGGTGGGTCTGGGGTTCGTCGCGGCGGTGACCGTGAACTCCCTGGCCGCCTCACTCTCCCCGTGGGCGGCGGTGGCCTCCATCGGACTGACCGCCGGTATCGCCACCTGGGTGTGCGCCGCCTGGCGGGTGGACAAGCCCGGGACGATGTTCTTCGTGCTGGTCGCCACCATCTCCACCATCGCCCCCGGTGGCCTGGCCGAGGTTCCCCTGCACGCGCTGGTCGCCGCCCTGGGCGCGGCGGTGGGCTGGACCGTGTCGATGTCCGGAGCCCCGCTGCGGGCCCGCCACCCCGAGTACAAGGCGGTGGCCGCGGCCTACCGGGAGCTGGCCACCCTGCTGCGGGCGGTGGGCACCGCAGACCTCGACCACGCCCAGCACGCGGCGTCGGTGGCGCTCGCGGAGGCCTGGCGGATCGTGCTGCTCGGCCAGACGCGCGGCTACCGCACCACGGCCGAGGCCGCGCGCCTGCGGGCGCTGCTGCGCTGGGTCTCCGACATCCACCTGGCCGCGACCCAGGTCTGCATGGCCCGGCCCACCGCGCTGCCCGAACGGGCCGCGGACTTCGCGGACCAGATGGCCCTGGCCGTCGCGGACCCGGCCAGCGCCCCCGATCCGGACTCGCTGGACGACCTTCGCCGGGGCATGCGCCCGCGCTCGCTGGAGGCGCGCCTGTACAACCTGCTGTCGCGCGCGGCCCAGTCCGCGCGACGCGGTTCGGACGAGGAGGAGGACGACAAGCGCACCGCGGACCTCCACGACGACCGCTACCCGGCGCTGTGGAGCTCGCTGCGCTCCAGCCTGAGCGGCGACTCGCTGATCCGCCCGACCGCGCTGCGCATGTGGCTGACGGTGACCCTCGCGGGCGCGTTCGGGCTCTCGATGGGCCTGGACCACTACTACTGGGTGGCCCTGACCACCACGGCGGTCCTCCAGGGCGGCAACGTGGTGCTGACCATGAACCGGTCGGTGCAGCGCTCGCTGGGCACGCTGCTCGGTGTGCTGGGCGGCGTCGCGCTGCTCACCCTCGACCTGCCCCTCGTCGCGGTGATCGTCCTGGCCGGCCTGTTCCAGGGCGCCACCCAGTTGGTGGTGGGACGCAACTTCTTCTACGGGTCGGTGCTGCTGACCCCGATGGCGCTGATGCTGTCGTACACCGCCAACCCCTACCCGGTGGCCGAGCTCGCGGGCTCCAGGATCATCGACACCCTGGTGGGATCGGCCTTCGGCATGGCGGGCTCACTGCTGCTGTGGCGGCGGGCCTCCGCCACCCGGCTGCCACAGGCGATCGCGAACGTGCTGGAGAGCACCCGCCAGTGCATGATGGCGGTGCTGGACCAGGACGTGGAGATCACCGAGGAGCGCCGCTACCGTCTGCGCCGTGACATGCGGGCCGCGCTGGTCAGCCTGCGCGGTGTCTACGACAGCGCGATCGGCGACGTCCCCCGGGCCGCCTCCACGCGTCCGCTGTGGCCGGTGGTGGTGGCCACCCAGCGGATCGGCTACCTGGCCCTGGCCGCCCTGTCGCAGGACCGCAGCCCCGACCCCGCGGGGGCCATCACCCTCCAGCGGGTGGACCTGGCCTTCCACGAGCTCATCTCCGCGATGGAGGAGCGCCGCACCCCGAGGCTGGGCGCCCTGCCGCGCCTGCCCGCCTACCCGAGGATCAACATGGAGCTGCGGGCGCTGGCCAACTCCATGACCAGCGCCGTCGCCCAGGACGAGCGCTCCGCCCAGCAGGAGGCCGAACGTCGGGCCCAGCGCGAGCGGCGCCGAGCCCAGAAGGACGTCGACGCCGACCTCTAGCCCGGCCCCGCGCGGTCGCCCTAGGGAGTGTTTTTGTGGATGCTTTCGCCGGTGGCGGCGGAGCCGCCATCGATGCGAGCGGCCGCCAGGCCATCTCTCGCAAGTCGATGAGCGAAGGCCAGCCCGGGGTTGGCTGTCCGAGCTTCATCGGCGCGGCGAGAGGCAGCCTGGCAACGCGAGCGCGGAATGATCCAAAAACACGACCTAGGGGACCACGGCGAAGGCGCGCACCGGGAACGCCGCCACTCCCCGCACCTTGGCGGGGACCGCGTGGAACCGGAAGCCCTCCTCCGGCAGCTGGTCGAGGAGGCACAGGTGGGTGACGATCGGGACACCCGCCGCCAGCAGCGCGGCCTGGACGGGGCGGGAGCCCTCGGTGGAGGGCGCGGTGTCGTCGACGCTGACCGAGTCGACGCCGACCAGGGTGGCGCCCGACTCCACCAGGGCCTTGGCGGCGGTCTCGGTCAGGTGCGGATGGTCGAACGAACCGTAGGCCTCGGTGCGCCAGTGCCGGTCCCAGCCGGTACGGACCAGGACGGCCCGCCCGCGCAGGTCGAGCCCCGCGAAGGCCTCGGGACCGATCTGACGTCCCTCGGTGGCGGTGACCACCACTCCGGGGAGGTCCGCGACGCGTTCCAGGTCGAGGTCGGCGGGGTCGGCCCCGTCCCGGTAGCGGTGGGCGGGGATCTCGACGTGGGTGCCGGTGGCCCCCACCATGCTGACGCGGCCGCTGCTGTCTCCGTGGCCGGGGACGGCCCCCGCGACGGTGGTGCTCTCCTCGATCACCGGCCGCGGCAGGCCGGGACACGTGCTCATCCCGTCGGTGATCTGGTGGCTGACGTCGACCAGTTTCGCCATGGCTGTCTTCCTCGTTCGCGTCCGGAGGGGACCCCCGACCTGGATCAGAGGTCTAGACCATAAGCCTAGCGCGCGTGTCCCAGGTCACGGCAGTGGTCGGCGACACCGACTTCGACGAACCCGGCCCCGGCGGATCACCACGAACCCGGATAAGCTCTGGTGGCGCGGTCACGGGCGACCCACCCCCTCGTCGCCGCACACCGCGCTCCCACGCGAGTTCCGCGACCCACCGAGAAGGGGCTACCTGTGTCACCGTACGGAGCGGCCAAGGCCGTCGTCGCACCCGTCACCCGTGTGATGTGGCCCCAGAAGGTGGAGGGCGCGCACCTGGTCCCGGAGGACGGCCCGGTGATCCTGGCCGCCAACCACCTGTCGAACTTCGACCCCCTCTTCCTCGGCCTGGCCTGCCCCCGGCAGGTGCGGTTCATCGCGAAGAAGGAGCTCTTCGACGAGAGCACGTTCCTGCGGAGACTGCTCTCCCGCGCCCTCAGGGCGCTGGGGCCGGTCTCGGTGGACCGCCGCCCCGGACAGAGCTCCCAGGAGGCCATGAACAACAGCGTGGAGGTCATCAAGGGCGGCGAGGTTTTCGGCATCTTCCCCGAGGGCTCCCGCTCCCCCGACGGCCGCCTGTACAAGGGACAGACGGGTCTGGCCTGGCTGGCGTTGAGCACGGGGGCTCCCGTGGTCCCGGTCGCGCTCACCGGCACCGGTCACATCCTTCCCCCCGGCCGCAGGCTTCCGTCCTTCAACCGGGTGGGTGTGCGTTTCGGGGCGCCGGTGGACCTGTCACCCTGGGAGGGCCAGGCGGACAGGGCGAAGGCGCGCCGGGAGTCGACCGACGCGATCATGGGCGCGATCGCGAAGCTGTCCGGACAGGAGCGGATCTCCCGGTACGCTGCCTCAGTCAAGGCGGAGCTCGAACAGCAGTGACTTTCCCCACAGCCCCCACGGGGCTGAATCCCCCTTGACGAGGCGTTGACCCCAGACTGAGGGGCCCTTTCGGTGAGGCCACACACGGCCTCTCGCCTGGATCGCGGCCACGGGGTGGCGATCCGGAGCCTTTCCCTCCCTGGCGGGGAGAGAAGAATTCCCTACCCTTATAGTAGGTTTTTCCGGTGGTGACATCGGATAGATTAGGCAAGCCTTACCTATGGCGTCCGACCCTGGCGCGAAGACTTGGAGCTGTGCGATGACGCGACCACTGCGAGTGGGAATCGTTGGTGCGGGCCCCGCGGGAATCTACGCCGCGGACCTGCTCACCAAGGACGAGACCCTGTCCTCGTGCGGCACGTCCGTCAGCATCGACATCCTCGACAAGCTGCCGTCCCCCTACGGCCTGGTCCGCTACGGCGTGGCCCCGGACCACCCCCGGATCAAGCAGATCCAGGGGGCCCTGCACAAGATCCTCGACAAGCCGGAGATCACCTTCTACGGCAACGTCGAGTACGGCGTGGACCTCAAGCTGGAGGACCTGCGCCGCCACTACGACGCGGTCGTCTTCGCCACCGGCAGCGACCGCGACCGCCCCCTGGACATCCCCGGCGTCGACCTGCCCGGCAGCCACGGCGCCGCCGACTTCGTCTTCTGGTACGACTCCCACCCGGACGTCGCCCCCTCCTGGCACGTCGACGGCACCAGCGTGGCCGTGATCGGCGCGGGCAACGTGGCCGTGGACGTCGCGCGCATCCTGGCCAAGGACGCCGACGACCTGCTGTCCACCGACATCACCGACAACGTGTACGAGGGTCTGCGCGCCAAGCAGATCACCGACGTGCACGTGTTCGCCCGCCGGGGCATCGCCCAGTGCAAGGCCACCCCGATGGAGCTGCGCGAGCTGGACAAGCAGCCCGGCGTCGAGGTCCTGGTGTACGCCGAGGACTTCGACATGGACGAGGGCAGCCTCCAGGCCTGCGAGGAGTCCAACCAGGTCAAGACCAACGTCAAGGTCCTCCAGAACTGGGCGATCCGGGACGAGCGCGGGGCCGAGCGCCGCCTGCACCTGCACTTCCTGCACTCGCCCGTGGAGATCCTCGGTGAGGACCGGGTCAGCGGTATCCGCACCGAGCGCATGGAGCTGACCGGAGACGGCAGCGTCAAGGGCACCGGCGAGTTCGTGGACACCGAGGTCCAGGCCGTCTACCGGGCCATCGGCTACCTGGGCTCGCCCCTGACCGACCTGCCCTTCGACGAGGACCGGGGGTCGTCCCCAACTCCGGGGGCCGGGTCCTGGACCTGGACGAGAAGCACGTGGACGGCGTGTACGCCACCGGCTGGATCAAGCGCGGCCCGGTCGGCCTCATCGGCCACACCAAGGGCGACGCCCTGGAGACCGTGACCAACCTCGTGGCCGACCGCGAGGCCTTCACCCCAGCCGCCGAGCCCGACCCGGCGGCCTTCCGGTCCCTGCTCGCCGAGCGCGGTGTCGAGTACACCACCTGGGAGGGCTGGAAGCGCATCGAGGCCCGTGAGGAGGAGCTGGGCGCCGAGCGCGGCCGCAAGCGCCTCAAGCTGCTCAGCCGTGAGGAACAGACCAGCGTCGCACGCCAGGCGTAGCCGCGTGTGAGCTTCCCGGCCGGTCCCGTACCCCTTTGCGGGACCGGCCCTTCGTCTTTACCCGATCTTCGCCATGTGGCACCGTGAGATTGCGCATGGAGCTCTCCCCGGGTTCGTGGAACAACTCCTCGGGCGTATGGGTTAGAGTCACTGTTGGTCGGTGTGGTAGCAAGTGTCCCCCGGGCCTCAACTATTGCCTTCGCGGAATACCGTGTCCGGCACCCGCCCCTCGCGGGTGGGCTGATCGGACGGCCAGGAGCCCCGTTGTGCCCCGCGCCGAGAGGCGACCGCCATGCCGACCTCATCCTCGTGCCCCGCTCCCACCGAGGTGGGAGCGGGGCATCGTGGTATCTCCAGGAAAACGCAACGAAGGACGGTCAGGCGTGGACGAACGGTCCCCCCGGCAGCCGGATTCCTCCGGGCCGCCCGAGGATTCGAACGGTACGGAGGCGCGTCGGTCGCGCCCGGAGAACCCCTACCGCATCCCGGAACGGCCCTCGGCTCCCCGCCCCTCGGACACCGGGAACTTCGGGTTCGAACACCCGCGCCCGGTGGACCCGCCGGTGTCGCCGGTCTCCGAACCCGAGGAGTCGTGGAGCGCTGACGCCGGTCAGCACGGCGGCGGCGAGTCCGCGCCCGGCGACGGTCACGACGGGTCGGACGAACCCTGGGGCACCCCGTACCGGGGTGCGCCCCAGGGGTCCGAACGGGATTCCGTGCCCACCGCCGACGAGCCCCGCGAGCCGTGGGACACTCCCGGCACGCCCTCGTCCCCGAGCTGGGGTTCGTCGCCCGAATCCCGGGCGTCGTCGGAGAACTGGGACGCACCCGAGGCCTCCTCCGACAGCTGGGACGCACCTGCCCCGGCCTCCTCCCGGGACGGCTGGGACGCTCCCGCGTCCCCTCAGGTCACTTCGGAGAGCTGGTCCGGTTCGGCTGAGGAGCAGGAGCCGTGGGGTACCCCGGTCCCGCCCTCGAACGAGGACCCGGCGGACAGCTGGGGGTCGCCCCCGCCGCTCTCCGAGTCGAGCCGTGGATCCACCTCCGAGCCACCGGCGCCGCAGACCTCAGCCAACGGCTGGGACTCCCCACGACCTCCACCGAGGGCTGGGGGTCGACCACCGACTCACAGGCCACGCGGAACGAGTGGAACACCTCCTCCGGCCCACAGGCACCAGCCGACACCTGGGGAACCACCGCCCCCTCGACCGAGGGCTGGGGGTCGACCACCGACTCACAGGCCACGCGGAACGAGTGGAACACCTCCTCCGGCCCACAGGCACCAGCCGACACCTGGGGAACCACCGCCCCCTCGACCGAGGGCTGGGGGTCGACCACCGACTCACAGGCCACGCGGAACGAGTGGAACGCCCCGTCCGGCCCACAGGCACCAGCCGACACCTGGGGAACCACCGCCCCCTCGACCGAGGGCTGGGGAACCACCGCCCAGGCCTCCGAGCCCGGCTGGGGAACCACCCCCGAGCCGCAGCCCTCGACGGACGGCTGGGGCGCGCCCGCGGATGCGTCGTCTGCGCAGTACGGCTGGGACGCCTCGTCCGGGCCGCAGACGCCCTCGGACAGCTGGGGCACGCCGGTCCCGCCTCCGGGATCGCGCGAGGGCGCGCACGCCTCCGTTGAGGAGCCCCACGAGCCGTGGGGCACCCCGGTCGCACCCGTGCCCAGGGACACCCCCGGGCACGCTCCCCAGGACGGCTGGGCCCGGACGGCCCAGGGCCACGAGCCCGTCGGTCCCCCCGCCGAGTCCTGGGAGACCCCGTACGGGGGCCAGCCCGCCTACCAGGGCGACACCCCCTACCCGGGGTCCGCTCCCGATCAGCACGGCGAGCCCGGGGCACAGGAGCGGGACGGTCACGGTGCTGGCTACGAGTACCTCTACGGCGGAGCCGGAGCGCCCGACGGACCCGGCGGCCCCGAGGGCCCGCGGGGGCCCGGTGGTCCCGGTGACGACGACGGCTACGACGGCTACGACGGCTACGACCAGGGGCCGCCACCCAGGAAGTCCCGGCGCGGACTCGTCATCGGCGTGGTCGCGACCGTGGTCGTGCTCGCCCTGGTCGGCGCGGGAGCCGGTTGGTACGTCTACACGCTGCCGCAGCCCGAGGAGGCCACTTCCGAGTTCGAGGCCGCCTGGGAGGAGCAGGACTTCGCCCGTCTGGCCGCCGTCACCACCGGTGACGACGCCGAGGCGATCCTCGGCGGAATCGACTCCGGCCTGGGTGTGGACGGTGTCGACGTCGAGGTCGGCTCCCCCACCACCGACGGCGGCACCGGCAGCGCCCCCTACGAGGTCACGCTGTCGCTGACCAACGCCAGTGACTTCGGCTGGGAGGGTGAGCTCCCGTTGGTGCGGGAGGACGGCGAGTGGCTGGTCGAGTTCTCCCCGAGGTCGCCTACCCCGGGCTCGGTGAGGGCCAGATCCTCACCCGCACGGCCGTGTGGGGCGAGCGCGGACAGGTCCTGGCCGCCGACGGCACCCGTCTGGACGCCCCGGACGTGTCCGGTTCGATCCAGATGATCGTGGGCGAGCTGGGCGAGGCCGACGAGGACGACGTCGAGCGGCTGGGTCCGGCGTACGACGTGGGTGACACCATCGGCAAGACCGGACTCCAGCGCACCTACGAGGAGCGGCTGGCCGGGGAGGCCGCCACGACCATCGTGATGGTGGACGCGGCCGAGGTCGAGGGCGGCGAGGCTCCGGAGGTCACAGAGGAGAACACCGTCGCCTCCCTGGACGGCTCCGACGGTGAGTCCATCACCACCAGTTTCGACATGGGCGTCCAGAACGCGGCCGCCAACGCGATCATCGACGCCGACGACCCCGCCGGTCTGGTGGCGGTCCGCCCCTCGACCGGTGAGGTCCTGGCGGCGGTGAACGTGCCCGGCGGCTTCAACCGCGCCTTCGAGGGCCAGTACCCGCCGGGGTCGGCCTTCAAGATCGTCACCTACAGCTCGCTCCTGGACAACGGCCTGTCGGTGGACGCCACCATGGACTGCCCGGAGGAGTACGAGCTGGGCGGGTGGCCGTTCCGCAACGCGGGCGGCGGAGAGTACGGCCAGCAGTCGGTGTCGGAGGCGTTCGCGACCTCCTGCAACACCGCGCTGGTGCACGAGATCGGCCAGATCCTGAACCCGGAGACCCTCCAGGCCAGCGCCGAGCAGTTCGGGATGAACGCTCCGCTGGACATCGGTGTCACCACCCAGGAGCCGAGCTTCCCGCCCGTGGACAGCACCACCATGATGGGCGCCCAGGGCATCGGGCAGGGCCAGATCCTCACCTCGCCGCTGCACATGGCGACGGTCCCCGCCGCCGTCGCGGACGGCTCGTGGCGTCAGCCGGTGCTGGTCACCGAGCCTGCCAGGGACGACCTACGCGAGCCCCAGGCGATCGGGAACGCCGAGGCCCTGCGTCCGATGATGCGCGAGGTCATCACGGACGGCACGGCCAAGGACGCCGGATTCCAGGGAGACGTGTTCGGCAAGACCGGCTCCGCCGAGTTCGGCACCGCCGACGACGCCGACGAGGACGACGAACTGCCCACCCACGCGTGGATGGTCGGTTACAAGGGCGACGTGGCCTTCGCCCTCGTGGTCGAGGGTGGCGGAGGCGGTGGGTCGGTCGCCGGCCCGCTGGCCGCCAAGTTCACCAACGCGCTGTAGCCGGGCGCGCGTGTGGCCCCGCTCGGAGACGCTCCGGGCGGGGCCTTCGTCGTGGTGTGGCGCCGGCGGTCAGTCGGCGGGCGCGGGGACGCGGTCCGCTGTGCCGCCCTCCGGCGCCGGTTCGGTGCCCTGTGAGGTCTCCGCGGGGCGTGGAACGTCCGGCTGCGGGGCGCTCGGCGTGAGCACGAACAGCAGGACCAGCAGCCCGGCGGTGAAAGCGGCGATCAGTCCGCAGGCGACCCAGGGCCGCCAACTTCGCAGACCGGGGTCGATGGGGGCGTCGGGATCATCGCTCCCGAAGGCCTCCAGGCGTCCGGCCAGCGCCGGAGCCTCCTCGCTGAGCTGTCGCTCTATTTCCGCGAGGATGCGTCGTTCGTGCTCTCGCAGGGACATGGAACCCTCCTCGGCCATGAGGGAAGGACTGTCGTCACCGGATGTCCTGAGTCTCCCCGGGTACGGTCCGGATATCCAAGGGTTCGGCGTATTTTCGCACCGCATTTCACTGTTGATGGCAGATAAAGCGATTTGTTCCATGATGTGAGAACCGCGTTCCGCCCCGGGGCGCCTCCGCTCAGTCCGGGTAGCACTCCACCTCGGCGGCCTTGACCCCCGCCCAGACCGTGTCCCCCGGGCCAGCCCCAGCTCGGCCAGGGCGGCGGGGGTGATGTCCGCCACCAGGGAGAGCGGCCCCGCCAGGTGCACGCGGACCTGGTCGCCGAAGCGCTCGATCCCCTCCACTGTCAGCCGCCACACGTTGCGCGTGCTGCCATGGGGGTGCTCCGGGTACAGGGCCACCGCGCGCGGCGGGAAGGCCACCAGGGCGGGGCCCTCGTGCGGTTCGCGCACCGCGACCCGGGCGACGCCGTCCCCGTCCGGACCGGCCGCCAGGGCGACCGACTCCCCTCGCCCCGACCACGGAAGAGGTTGAGCCCCACCAGGCGGGCGACGTAGGAGGTGCGCGGGCGCCGGGCCACCTCGGCGGGTTCACCACGCTGCACGACCCGGCCCGACTCGATCACGGCGATACGGTCGGCCAGAACCATGGCGTCCAGGGGGTCGTGGGTGACCAGGACCGTCACACCGTCGAAGTCCTCCAGAAGGTGGCGCAGCCTGGCCCGGACGTCGATCCGGGTGCTGGCGTCCAGGGCCGCCATCGGTTCGTCCAGCAGTAGCAGGCGCGGCCGGACCGCCAGGGCGCGGGCCAGCGCCACCCGCTGTGCCTGGCCTCCGGACAGCTGCCGGGGCCGCGCGTGGGCGTGGTCGGCCAGGTCCATGTGGTCCAGCAGTTCGGCGGCGCGGGAGCGCGCCTCGGTCCTGCCCGCTCCCTGGCAGCGCGGTCCGAAGGCGACGTTGTCCAGGGCGCTCAGGTGCTCGAAGAGCAGGTAGTCCTGGAAGACCATGCCGATGGGCCGGTGCTCGACGGCGGTGGCGGTCTCGTCGACGCCGTCCACCCGGACGTGTCCCCGGAGAGCGGGACCAGCCCGGCCAGGGCGCGCAGCGCGGACGACTTGCCCGCCCCGTTGGGGCCGAGCAGGGCGACGATCTCCCCGGTTCCGCGGACAGGGTCACGTCCAGGGCGAAGGCGCCCCGGGTGAGGCGCAGGTCGGCGTCGAGCCCGCGGGCGGTGGTCGGGGCGGTGGGCCTCACGAGGCGTTCACCCACCTTTCGCGCAGGGTGGCCAGGACCACCAGGGACACCAGGAGCAGGACGAGGCTGAGCACGATGGCGGCCTCGGGGTCGCGCTGCATGGCCATGTAGACGGCCAGCGGCATGGTCTGGGTGGCGCCGGGGAAGTTCCCGGCGAAGGTGATGGTCGCGCCGAACTCACCGAGGGCGCGCGCCCAGCAGAGCACGGCCCCCGCCCCGATCCCGGGCAGCACCATCGGCAGGGTGACGCGGGTGAAGACGGTCACGCGGTCGGCGCCCAGGGTGGCGGCGGCCTCCTCATAGCGGCGGTCCGCACCGCGCAGGGCTCCCTCCACGCTGATCACGAGGAACGGCATGGCCACGAACACCTGCGCGATGACCACGGCGGCGGGCGTGAACGGCAGGGTGAGCCCGAACCAGGCGTCCAGGTACCGGCCCACCAGACCGTTGCGGCCCAGCACCAGCAGCAGGGCCACACCGCCCACCACGGGCGGGATCACCAGCGGGACGGTCACCAGGGCCCGGACGAACCTGCGGCCGGGGAACTCGGTGCGGGCCAGCAGCCAGGCGAGGGGGACTCCGAGCAGGAGCGAGACGACGGTGGCCACGGTGGCGGTGGACAGCGACAGCCACAGGGCCGCGAGCACGGTGGGGTCGGTGACGCGGGCGCCCATGGTGGGCCAGGGCGCGCGGACCAGCATCCCGGCGAAGGGCAGGACGAGGAAGAGCACGCCCGCGACGGCGGGGACGACCAGGATCCAGGGGACCCGCCCGGACTTCGGGCGCGGGGCCCGCCCGCGCGAGGCGGGCCCGGAGCGGCCGGGTGTCGCGGCGCTCACGGTGTGCCGAAGCCCGCGTCCCGGAGGACGGCCGCGCCCTCGTCGGAGGTGACCGCCTCGACCCACGCGCTGGCGAGCGCGGAGTCGCCGGAACTCGACAGTACGCCGATCGGATAGTCGTTCACGGCCTCCTCGGCCTCGGGGAACTCCAGTCCCTCGACCCGGTCCCCCGAGGAGATGACGTCCGTGGAGTAGACCAGGCCCGCGTCCACCTCACCCAGTTCGACCTTGGTGAGGACGGCGCGGACGTCCTCCTCGTAGGTGACCGGGGTGACGTCCAGGCCGGAGGCGTCCAGCGCGGCCGTGGTCGCGGCCCCGCAGGGCACCTCCTCGGCGCAGAAGGCCACCTGCACGCCGTCGTCCGCGAGGTCGGCCAGGTTCTCGATCCCGGCGGGATTGTCCGGCGGCACGGCGATCCGCAGGGTGTTGGTGACGAAGACCAGCCCGTCCTCGCCGTGTTCGGCCGCCCAGTCGGCGTCCAGGCCCTCGCCCGCGACCACCTGTTCCATGGTGGCGGTGTTGGCGGCGGCGAACACGTCTGCGGGTGCCCCGGAGTTGATCTGCTGGGCCAGCTCGCTGCTGCCCGCGAAGTTGAAGGTGACCTCGACGTCGGGGTGCCGGTCCCGGAAGTCCTCCGCGATCTCGGTGAAGACGTCGGTGAGGGAGGCGGCGGCGAAGACGGTGAGCTCCCCGGTGAGGGCCCCCGCGGAGTCGGCGCCGTCACCGGGCTCGGTGTCCTCGGCGCCACAGGCGGTCAGGACGACGCAGAGGGCCGCGACGGCGGCGAGCCCGGACGCTGGGGGACGGTGGCCGGTGCGGTGGGGGACGCTCTCACGCATGGAGTTCTCCGGTGGTCTCGACGATGACGTTGGTGGACTTCACGACGGCCGTGGCCGCGCTCCCGATCTCCAGGCCGAGCTCGTCGGCCGCCTCGCGGCTCATCAGGGAGACCACCCGGTGTGGTCCGGCCTGGATCTCGACGCTGGCCATGACCTGGTCGCGGACCACCTGGGTGACCAGACCGCGGAAGCGGTTGCGCGCGGAGGAGACGCGGCGGCCCGGGTCCTCGTCGGCCCCGGCCCGCATGAACGCGGCGAGCTCGGCGCCGTCCACGTGACGGCGGCCGGAGGCGTCACGGGTGGCGGCCAGGCGGCCGGAGTCCACCCATCGGCGCACGGTGTCGGCGCTGACGCCGAGCAGGTCGGCGGCCTCGCTGATCTGGAAGGTCGGCATGGGAAAGAACCTACTACTCGCACATACGAGGTTTTGACGTACTTGGACCTGGCAAATCATAGCTTCGTGGCCCGTATTCGGCGAATATGCCAGACGGAGCCCGACGCGCGACAGGCGGGACCGGGGGCGGGCAGGTCCGGAGGTGGCCCCCGGACACACGAGAACGGGCCCGCCCCCGTGTGG
The DNA here is from genome assembly GCA_018388625.1 of Nocardiopsis eucommiae. Classification (GTDB taxonomy): domain Bacteria; phylum Actinomycetota; class Actinomycetes; order Streptosporangiales; family Streptosporangiaceae; genus Nocardiopsis; species Nocardiopsis eucommiae. The sequence continues at coordinate 3,364,125 of CP074402.1, forward strand.
GGAGCGGACCCGTCGGCCCCGTCGGTTCGGAGGTCAGCCGCGCGGGGCGGCGATCTCGCTGACCGGGCCCTCGGCCCGGTAGTCGTCCAGGGCGGTGACCACGTATCCGGCGCCGTCATCCAGCGGCTCGGTGTCGGTCAGCGTGGGCTCACCGGTCATGCCGACCAGGTTCTCCGGGGCGAGCGCGGCGCAGTAGGCCTCCTCGTCACCGGCCTCCAGCGCTCGGGCGGCCTCGGCGGGCAGACGGTAGACCGCGTAGAAACGGGCGTCGTCGATGGCCTGCCACTCCACCTTCACCTCACCGTCCCCGACCTCGGCCGAGACCTCGGTGGGAGCGCCGACCCGGGGGCCGTCGTCCTCGGGTGACTCGATCACCGGAGGCAGCGCGGGCTGGGCGTAGTGGGACTCCTTCAGGTGGTCCACCGCGTCCGGGTTGTCGCGCATGCTCTTGATGGAGAAGTAGACGTCACCGGAGACCTCGTCGAGCCCGCCCGAGTAGTCGAGCTGGGTGCTCAGCGCGTCGTCGTCGGTCCAGCCGCTCTCCCCGAGACGGTAGGCGCCCTGGCCCACGTACAGGTCCACGTCGGTGCCCTCGACCTCGTTGGCCCACCAGTCGGTCATGGCCTCGTAGTCGGCGGTGGAGAAGCCCCGCTCCCAGTACAGCTGGGGCGCGACGTAGTCCACGGTCCCCTCCTGGATCCAGGTGCGGGTGTCCGCGTACTGCGCGTCGTAGGACTGCAGGCCCGAGCTGGGCGAGCCCGACGCGTCGGTGCTGTCGTTGCGCCAGATGCCGAACGGGGAGACGCCGAAGCTCACCCACGGCTTGGTCTCCTGGATCTGGCCGTGCACGTCGCGCATGAGCTGGTCGACGTTGTCACGCCGCCAGTCGCCCCGGTCGTCGAAGTCGCCCCCGTGCTCCTCCCAGGTGGCGTCGTCGTCGAAGGTCGCGCCCTCCTGCGGGTACGGGTAGAAGAAGTCGTCGAAGTGCATGCCGTCGACGTCGTAGCGTTCGACGACGTCCATGATGACGGAGGTGACCCACTCCCGGACCTCGGGGTTGCCCGGGTCCACGTAGGCCTCCTTGCCGAAGTCCACCAGCCAGTCGGGGTTCTGCTTGACGGGGTGGTCGTCGGCGAGATTCTCGACGTCGGGGTCCTGGAGGCCGACCCGGTACGGGTTGAACCAGGCGTGCAGCTCCAGGCCGCGCTTGTGCGCCTCCTCCACCGCGTACTCCAGCGGGTCGTACCCCGGGTCGCCGCCCTGCTCACCGGTGAGGTAGCGCGCCCACGGTTCGAGCTCGGACTCGTACACGGCGTCCGCGGTGGGCCGGGCGTGCAGGAACACGGCGTTGAGGCCCATGTCGACGGACTCGTCGAGCCACTCGTCGAGTTCGGCCTTCTGCTCGTCGGCAGAGAGGCCCGGCTCGGAGGGCCAGTCGATGTTACGGACGGTGGTGAGCCAGGCGCCGCGCATCTGACGCTTGTCGTCGTCGGTCCCGCACTGGGCGGGCGCGGCGATGCCCTCGCCACCGGGGACGGCGGCCTCGGCTCCCGCCTCGGGGCCACCCTCCTTAGCGGAGCACCCCGCCAGCAGCACCGCGGCCGCCGCGGCGGCCGCCGCCCATCGCACTCCGGCTCGCGGCGTACCCACGTCCCGTGCCTTCGAACGCATCAACAACAGATCTCCTTCGGGAGGTCCGCGTGTCGCCGTCCGCTTGGCGCCACGCCGCGAACCACAGTAGGGCAAGATGTCAATTTTCGGACACGATTCGGCCATAATGTGGATAACGTCGCACGCGGTGCTCAACGGGAATCTTTTGCCAGGTCAACGAAGCACCGCCGGGGCGGCGCTTCCGGCAGGCCACACCCCGGTCCGGGCAAAGTTCTCCCCGGGGCCACGACCGCGCCGGGGAACGGTCCCACCGTGAAACGCCCTGACGGGACCGACCCGGGACACGACGTCCCAGGCCACGTCCTAGAATCGAGTCCCGTGAACGCCGTGCCGCACCCCCAGAAGCAGAGCCATCCGAACCCCGACGCCAGGAAGCTGTTCGTCCGCACCGTCGCCCTGCGTGACCGCGCCGACAGCAGTCTGGTCCGACGTCTTCCCGACGGGGTACCGCTCGCCTGGCTGTCGGGGGACGACGGCATCGTGGGCTGGGGCGAGGCCGCCCGGCTGGAGTGCGCACCGCTTCCGGAGGGCACCGCGCCCACCGACACCAGCCGGTTCGACGAGGCGGCGCGCTGGTTCGACGCCCTGCTGGAGCGCGCCGAGGTCGAGGACGAGGTCGACCTGCCCGGCACGGGACTGGTCACCTTCGGCACGTTCACGTTCGCGCCCACCTCCGCGGGTTCGACGCTGATCGTGCCGCGTGTGGTCGTGGGCCGCCGTGCCGGGCGCACCTGGTTGACCACCGTCACCGACGAGCCCGGCACCCATCCCGAGGAACTGCTGCGTCCCGGTTCCGCGCCGCGTCCCGTCGGCCCCGTGCGGTGGCGTCCCGGTTCGCTGACCCGCGAGGAGTGGATGGGCGCCGTGGCCGGGACGGTCGCGCGCATCCGCGCCGGTGAACTGGAGAAGGCCGTACTGGCCCGGGACTCCTTCGCCGACGCCGACGCCCCCGTCGACGTGCGCGTGCTGTTGGAGAGGCTGCGCACTCGCTTCCCCGCCTGCTTCACGTTCTCCGTGGGCGGCATGGTCGGCGCCACCCCCGAACTCCTCCTGCGCCGTGAGGGCGACCAGCTCACCTCCCTGGTCCTGGCCGGGACCCGTCCCCGGGGCGAGGACGCCGAGTCCGACCAGCGCCTGGGTCAGGAGATGCTGGCCTCCGCCAAGGACGTCGAGGAGCACGGGCTGGCGGTGGACTCCCTGCGGGCCGCCCTGGAGCCACTCTCCGAGGAGCTGGTGGTCCCGGCCTGGCCGCACCTGCTCAGACTCGCCAACGTGCAGCACCTGGCCACGCGCGCGCACGCCCGCCTGTCCCCGGAGGTGTCCGCCCTGGACGCGGTGGCGGCGCTGCACCCCACGGCCGCCGTGGGCGGTACCCCCACCGCGACGGCGATGCGCCTCATCGCGGAGGTGGAGGGCATGGACCGGGGCGGATACGCCGGGCCGGTGGGCTGGCTGGACGGCGCGGGCAACTCCGAGTGGGGGATCGCGCTGCGCTGTGCCCACGTGGACGGCGCCCACGCGCGCCTGTACGCGGGCGGGGGGATCGTGGCCGGTTCGGACCCGGTCTCGGAGGTGGCCGAGGCCGAGTCGAAGTTCCGGGTGATGCGTGAGGCCCTGACCGACCCCGAGGCCTGAGCCCCGGGGCCAGCCCTGGCCAGGGCTCGGGGGCCGGAGGCCGGGGCCCGTTCCCCGGCCGGGTACGCGCGGTCGGCGGTTCACACGGGGGAAACACGGGCACGGCAGGCTCGCGGTATGCACGTCACACTGGTCCCCTGGGACGATCCCGACGCCGTCGCGCTCCGCCTCGGCCAGCGGCGGGAGATCGCCGCACGCTACGCCAACCCGGACTCCGAGCCGGGGACCCCGCCCTCCGCCGACGACATCGCGGTGTTCGCGGTGGTGCGCGACGACGACGGCACCGCCGTGGGCTGCGGCGGCCTGCGGGACCTGGGTGACGGACGCGGCGAGGTCAAGCGCATGTTCGTGCGACCGGAGAGCCGGGGCTCGGGCGCGGCGGGGGCTCTGCTGAGCGTCCTGGAGGGGTGGGCCCGCGAGCGGGGCTGGACGTGTCTGCGTCTGGAGACCGGCGACCGCCAGCCGGACGCGGTGCGGTTCTACACGAAGGCCGGGTACGGCCCCATCGCCGCCTTCGGCGCCTACGCGGACGCCCCCGGCTCACTGTGCTTCGAGCGGGCCCTGTGAGGCGCCGGCCCGTGTGAGGCGCCCGCACGAGGAACCGGCCCCGGTTCCTCCCCCACGACGGAGGGAACCGGGGCCGGTGGTCTGCTCCGGGCCGACACGGCCCGGTCGCACCCTCCGGGTGCGGTGATCAGGTGCCGATGTCGCGGCCGCCCTTGTGCCAGGCGCACACCACGGACGGGCGGGGAAGTCCCCGTCCGGCCAGAGGCTGGTCGGCTGCTCGACCGTGCCGTTCTCGCCCGGGTGCTGCGGCGCGAGGAAGACGGTCTTCTGGTCCTCGGTGATCAGCGGGCCGCACGTCTCGGCCTCGACCGGGACGGTGGCGAAGGTCCGCAGTTCGCCACGGAAGCGGCCCTCGACCGGGACCACGTGCAGGGCGTCGTTGATGCCCAGGCTGCCCGGCTGTCCGTCGGTGGAGATCCACAGGTTGCCGTGCTTGTCGAAGGCCACGTTGTCGGGCGCCGAGATCGGCATGACCCTGGACTTGTCGAACCCGGCGAAGTAGGTGGACTCGTCCTCGGGGTCGCCGCAGACGATCGGCACGATCCAGGTGAACGTGGTGGCCCCGGAGTCGGAACCGTCCTCGATGATCTCCAGGACGTGTCCGAACTTGTTGGGGCCGCGCGGGTTGGGTTCGTCGGCCTGGCCGGGCTCACGCGCGCTGTTGTTGGTCAGCGCGCAGTAGACCTTGCCGGTCACCGGGCTGGGCTCGAAGTCCTCGGGGCGGTCCATCTTGGTGGGGCCGACCCGGTCGGCGGCCAGACGGGTGTGGATCAGCACCTCCGCCACGGAGAAGCCCTCCACGAAGCTCTCGGTGTCGGTGCAGAGCGGGATCCACTCGCCGGTGCCGTCGAACTCGCCGTCGGAGGGCAGCGCGCCCGTGCCGTCGATCTCGTCGGAGGGGCTGTTGCCCTCCAGCCGGGCCACGTAGAGCGTGCCGGAGTCCAGCAGCGTCATGTTGTGTCTGCGGGAGCCCTCGACGTACTTCTTGGCGCTGACGAACTTGTAGATGTAGTCGAAGCGCTCGTCGTCACCCATGTACGCGGCCACGCGGCCGTCCTCGGTGAGGTTGACGTTGGCGCCCTCGTGCTTGAAGCGGCCCAGCATGGTGCGCTTGGCCGGGGTGGAGTCGGGGTCGTGCGGGTCGATCTCCACGATGTAGCCGAAGCGGTGCGCCTCGTTGGGGTGCTTGGAGAGGTCGAAGCGCTCGTCCACGCGGTCCCAGCGGCGCCCTCCACGGCTGGTGGAGAAGCCGTAGCGGGCGTAGGGCTCGGTGTCGGGTGCGGCGACGAAGTACTGGTTGTAGTTCTCCTCGCCGCTGAGGATCGTGCCCCAGGGGGTGGTGCCGCCCGCGCAGTTGTTGAGCATGCCCAGGACCCGCGTGCCCTCGGGGTCGGCCTCGGTGCGCAGCAGTTCGTCCCCGGCGGCGGGGCCGGTGAGCCGGAACTCCGTGCCGAGGTGGACGCGCCGGTTGAAGGCCCGTTCGCCTTCGGAGAGCACCCACTGGCCGGTGCCGTCCACCCGGTCCAGTTCCACCACGGAACCGCCGTGGGCGGCCATCGCCACGCGGATCCACTCGAGGTCGGCGTCCGCGCCGTCGGAGTAGCCGCGGAACATCAGTTCCTCGTTGGTGTACTCGTGGTTGACCCACAACAGGCCGCTGTCGTCGTCCAGCGGAAGGAAGCCGACGTAGTCGCAGTTGTAGCCGAACTGCCGCTCCTGGGCCTCGGCGGTCTGGTTGTCGAAGTCGAACTCCGGGGCGTCGGGCAGGACGGGGTCGCCCCAGCGCACGATCACGTGGTGGTCGTAGCCCTCGGGGACCGTGACCGCGTCGAGGTTGTTGGGCTGGACGCTCTTGAAGGTGGGGCGGGGCGAGGGGTGCGGTCGGCCGGGGCCTCTGTCCGCGGCGGCCGGGCTCAGGGCGGCCAGGCCGAGGGCGCCGGCTCCGGCGCCGACCGCCGCTCCCCTGAGCGCGGTGCGCCGGGAGAGCACGCCCTGGAAGATGTCACCGAAGTACGCGTTGTCGCTCCTGTTGGGAGCGGGGTGGAAGCAGGCGTTGCCGCACCGGTACTCACAGGTCTTGGGGGAACGTCCTCCTCCGACTCCGAGCAGGGGCAGGAGGCGGCGGCGGGGCGCGGATGGGGTCACACGTTCTCCTCGGGGATCGTGACCGCTCACGCGCCCCGTCGGGCTGCGGGGCTCCGCTCGGAGGCGCGACAGCGATCGTGCAGGAGGTCCTGCCTGGTCGCTCACGACCTTGGCCGAGTTTTCACACGCGATGGTGAAACCCGGGTGAACGCGTCGACAACTCCCCAGGCACGCCCGGGGGCATCACCCAGCAAAGTCGTACGAACACGCACCGTCGGACCACTTGTGGTGATCCTCGCCTACCGACTCGATCACGTCCAGATGCCTCGCCCGGCGTCGCGGGTGTCTTCTGACGATCTGACCGCATGTGTCACGCCACATGTGCCCCATGCCTCCCCTGAGCCAGTCGCGCTCGAAGCGGTACGTCCCTCCTCGACGGCTCGGCGGGTCAGCGTCCCGCGCGGCCCACGGGGACCACGAGCGGGCCTCCGGAGACCGGGTCCTCGGTGACGACGGCCTCCAGGTCGAAGGCCTCGCGCAGCAGTGCGGGGGTGAGCACCTCGGCGGGCGTCCCGCTGGCCACCACCCGGCCGTCACGCATGGTGATGATGGTGTCCGCGTAGCGGGCCGCGAGGTTGAGGTCGTGCAGGACCATCACGATGGTGCGGCCGCCCTGCCGGTGCAGGTCGCGGACGAGGTCCAGGACGTCCACCTGGTGGACCAGGTCCAGGAACGTGGTGGGCTCGTCCAGCAGCAGCAGGTCCGTGCCCTGGGCCAGGACCATGGAGATCCACGCGCGCTGGCGCTGGCCGCCGGACAGCTCCTGGAGCGGGGTGTCGGCCAGCTCCAGGAGGCCGGTCCGTTCCAGGGCGGTGGAGACGGCCCGGTGGTCGTCCCCCGACCACTGCCGGTACCACTTCTGGGAGGGGTGACGCCCGCGCGCGACGAGGTCCGCGACGGTGAGGCCGTCGGGGGCGGTCGGCTGCTGCGGCAGGACCCCCAGCACCTGGGCCACCTCCCGTGTGGGCACCCGGTGGATGTCGCGGCCGTCGAGCTCCACCACACCGGCGCGTGGGCGCATGAGGCGGCCCAGGGCGCGGAGCATGGTGGACTTCCCGCAGCCGTTGGGTCCGATCACGCAGGTGACGGTGCCCTCGACGATGTCGGCGTCCAGACCGTCGACGATGGTGCGTTCGTCGTAGGCCAGGGTGAGGCCGCGGGCGCGCAGCCGCGCCCTGGGCGCGTCGGCCATGGCGGGCGCCGTGTCCGGGAGCGGGCTCGGGTGGGTCTGTTCGGTGGTCACGCCTGGACCTTTCGGTTGCCGCGGACGAGGAGGTACACGAGGTAGAGGGCGCCCAGGCAGCCGGTGACGATGCCGACGGGGAGCTGGACGGTGCCGAAGAGGTTGCGGGCCACGAGGTCGGCCCCGGCCACCAGGGCGGCCCCGACCAGGGCCGAGAGCAGGACCGGCGGCCGTGCCGCGCGACCCAGTCTCAGGGCGATCTGCGGGGCCGCCAGCGACACGAAGAGGATGGGCCCGGCCGCCGAGGTGCCGAACGCGGCGAGGAGCACGGCCAGCGCGAGCATGCCCGTGCGGGCGGCCTCCACGCGCACACCGAGGCCGCGGGTGACGTCGTCGTCGAAGGAGAGGGCGTCCAGCGTGCGCGCACCGGCCAGGGCCAGCGGCAGCAGGACGGCGAGGGCGACCGCCACGGGCAGGGCGTGGGTCCAGGTGCGCATGGAGAGGCTGCCCGCGATCCACACCATGGCCCGGCCGCTGTCGTTGACCTCCCCGAGGGTGAGCATCCAGAGGGTGACGTTCATCAGGACGGTGGACACGCCCACGCCCACCAGCAGGAGGCGGAAGCCGTCGACGCCGCCGCGCCAGGCCAGCCCGTAGCAGAGCGCCCCGGCGGCCAGGCCGCCGATCAGCGCCAGCGCGGGGACCCCGATCTGGGCGAGGGGGCCGCTGACGATCCCGTAGCTGCCGCCGAAGGCCATCACCGCCACCACGCCCGCGCTGGCGCCGTGGGTGACCCCGAGCAGGTCGGGGCTGGCCAGCGGGTTGCGCATGATCGCCTGGGTGATGGCTCCGGCGGCGGCCAGCGCCGCGCCCGCGAGCAGGCCGACCACCACGCGCGGCATCCGCACCCGCCAGATGGTGAAGTACTCGTCGTAGCTGGTGCCGACGACGTTGGCCCACACCTGGCCGGGGGCGACGAAGACGTCCCCGACGGAGAGGTTGAGCCCGGTCAGGGCCACGACCACCACGGCGGTGAGCGTCGCGACGGCGACCAGGCGCGGGCGGAGCGGGACCGTGACGGGGCCGAGGGTGATCGCCCGGGCCCGGCGTGCCAGGGGGTCGCGCGGGGGCGGGGGTCGAGGGTGGCGGTCACAGCGCGAACAACCTCCGGCGGCGGACGACGTGGATGAAGAAGGGGGCGCCGACCAGGGCGAGGACCACCCCGACCTGGAGTTCGCCGGGCGGGGCGAGGAACCGGCCGAGGATGTCGGCGGCGAGGAGGAGGACCGCGCCCATGAGGGCCGAGTAGGGGATCAGCCAGCGGTAGTCGGCGCCGACGATGCCCCGTGCCAGGTGCGGGACGATGAGGCCGACGAAGGCGATGGGACCGCAGGCCGCGACGGTGATGCCGGTCAGGAGGGTGATGGCGGCCAGGCCGACGAGGCGGGCCCGTCCGATGCGGAACCCCAGGGCGCGGGCGGTGTCCTCGCCCAGGGCCAGGGCGTTGAGGGCACGGGCGTTGACCAGGGCGAGCACGGCGCCGACGAGGACGACGGGGACCATCTGGGGGATGATCGACGGGTCGCGGCCGGAGAGGGATCCGACCCTCCAGAACCGGAAGTTCTCCATGGTGGACTGGTCGAGCAGGACCAGCCCCGAGGCGATCGAGTAGGCCATCCAACTGATGGCGGTTCCGGCGAGCGCCAGGGTGACGGGGGTGGGTCCGCGTCCGGGGACCGAGGCCACCGCGTACACGACGACCACGGCGGCACCGGCCCCGGCGAAGGCGAACCAGGCCTGGGTGTGCAGGGCGGTGACACCGAAGAAGTGGATGCCCGCCACGACGGCGAGGGCGGCGCCGAAGGTCACCCCGAGGATGCTGGGGTCGCCCAGGGGGTTGCGGGTGTGGCCCTGCATGAGGGCGCCGCCGAGGCCGAGGCTGATCCCGGCCAGGAGGCCGAGCACGGTGCGGGGCAGGCGGATCTCGTTGACGATCGTGTCGGCCTCGGGCCCCGCGCCGGTCGTCAGGGCCTGCCAGACGGTGACGGGGTCGAGGGTGCGGGCGCCCACGAGCACGCTGGCGGCGAGGGCGACGGCGAGCAGCGATGTGAGCAGCACCAGGCCGCCCAGTCGGCGCGATCGTCGGGCGTCGACGGCGGAACGCGCCGGTTCCAGGGAACGCGGTGCCCCGCCCGCTTCCTGGGTCGGGACTGTGGTCCGGCTCACCCGGCCTCCCCTCAGAGAAAAGGCCAGGCAGACCTAAGTTAGGTTTGCCTAGCCACACTTGGATGATCTAAGTTTGCCACGGTTCACACCAGAGAGTCACCCCGTCCGACCGTTCGTCAAGTTCCGGCAGCTCGTCGCGGCAACCTCGACGGAGCGGCACCGGGACCACCCACACCCCTTCGGGAGCCCCCACCATGAACCACCCCCTCCTCCCCCGCCGCCCGGGGCTGGCCGCGCTGGCGGCGGTCTCCTCACTGGCGCTGCTCACCGCGTGCGGCGCGGCCGGCCCCGGCGAGGACGCCGACGGCGGTGACGGCTCCGGCGACGGCGGGTCCGCCGAGGGATTCCCCCTCACCGTCGACCACGCCATGGGTTCCACCGAGATCCCGGCCGCCCCCGAGCGGGTGCTGCCGCTGGACTTCACGTACGTGGACGCCACCCTCGCCCTGGGCGGGAACGTGGTGGGCTACACGCAGATCGCGGAGAACCAGGACGGTCTGCCCGAGTACCTGTTCGAGAGCGACTGGAACACCGGCGACGCCGACGGGGCCGAGTCGGTCGGACTGCTGTGGGAGATCAGCCCCGAGCTGGTCGCCCAGACCCGGCCGGACCTGATCCTGTCCGCCGAGGTCCGCCACGGCGACGGCTACGACCAGCTCGCCGAGGTCGCGCCCACCGTGATGTCCGAGGACACCGGCGTCTCCTGGAAGGACAACCTGCGCCTGACCGGCGCGGCCCTGGGCCAGTCCGAGGAGGCCGAGCGCCTGATCACCGAGTTCGAGGACCGCGCGGCCGCCATCGGGGAGGAGATCGCCGAGACCCACGACGGAGGGGCCCCCACGGTGTCCGTGGTCCGCTTCGCCGGGGACGCCGAGGGCGTGCGCCTGTACACGCGCAACTCCTACGTGGGAGTGATCCTGGACGACCTGGGCCTGCCCGCCGGCGAGCACACCGAGACCGACTCCGAGGAGATCGCGACCTACCACAGCCCCGAGCGCCTGCTCGACCTGGAGGCCGACCGGATCCTGGTGGCCACCTACGACGACGGCGCGGGCGAGGTGGACGAGTCCAAGGACGACTACGTCACCAACCCGCTGTGGGACCAGCTGGAGGGCGAGAAGACCGACGTGGACGACGACTACTGGATGTCCGGCGTGGGCCTGATCTCCGCTCACGCGGTCCTCGACGACGTGGCCGAGGTCTTCGACGTCGACCCCCGGAACTGACCACCCTCGCGGGGCCCGGGCTCCGGGCCCCTTGCCCTGCCCTGACCCGCGCACAGCCCGTGCGCGGACCATGACACGCCGAGAGGGAACCACCATGGAACCGCCCCGCTCCTTCGAGCACACGCCCGCCCTGTCCGCCGACGTCCTCCCGGTGGCGGTCCGCCGGGCCGCCCTGGAACTGGCGGCCTCCCCGGTTCCGGGTACGTCTACGACCCGGCCCTGGCCGCCGACCGCGTGCGCACCCTGCGCGCGGCCCTGCCGGACTGGGCCCGCGTGTACTTCGCGGTGAAGTCCAACGGGTTCGCCCCGGTGCTGTCGCACCTGTCCGAGGCCGTGGACGGGTTCGAGGCGGCGTCGTTGAGCGAGGCCCGCACGGCCCTGGCCGCCCTGCGCGAACGGGAGGGGTCCGAGGGCGCCGACGGCGGTTCCGCCCGCGGCGAGCGGATCGCGGTGAGCGGTCCGGGCAAGACCCCGGAGATGCTCTCGGGCCTGGCCCGGCTGCGGGCCGAGCGGGGCGCCGACGTGGTGGTCAACGTCGAGAGCGAACTGGAGCTGCACCGGACCGCCGCCGCGGCCCGTGCGGCGGACGTCGTGCTCCCGGTGACGCTGCGCGTGAATCCCGAGCGGGTGCCGGTGAGCGGTTCCCTGGTGATGGGCGGCGCGCCGAGCCCCTTCGGTCTGCCCGAGCCCCGGGTTCCGGAGGCGGTGGCGACCGCGATGTCGCTGCCCGAGCTGGACCTGGTGGGGTTCCACGTCCACGCGGTGAGCGGCAACACCGACGCCGTGGCGCACGCCGCCTACGTGCTCTGGTGCCTGGAGTGGGCGGCGGAGACCGCCAAGCGCCACGGCGTGGACCTGCGTGTGGTGGACGTGGGCGGGGGCTCGGGGTGCCGTTCGAGGAGGGTGACGGTGAGTTCGACCTCGCCGCCCTGGGCGCGGCCCTGGCCGCGCTGCCCGACCCGGGGGTGGAGGTGGTGTTCGAGCCCGGCCGGTGGATCGCCGCGCCGACCGGCTGGTACGCGGCTCGGGTGACCGACGTGAAGTCGGCCTACGGCGAGCACTTCGCGGTGGTGCGCGGCGGCATCAACCAGTTCCAACTGCCCACCTCCTGGGAGATCAGGCACAACTTCGCCGTCGTGGAGGGCGGGGACTGGCCCCGGGACCTGCCGCGCCCCGGGGTGGAGGGTGTCTCGGTGACGGTCTCAGGAGAGCTGTGCACACCCGAGGACGTGCTGGCCAGGGACGTGCGGGTGGCGTCGCTGCGCGCGGGTGACGTGGTGGTCTTCCCCAACGCGGGCGCCTACGGCCACGAGTTCGCGATGCCCGCGTTCCTGGCGCATCCGGGTGCGCCGAGGAGGACGGTCGACACCCGCCGCACCCGCGCCCAAACGTGAACTTGAGCACTCCGACGGAGCATTGACTTGATTAGGTTAGCCTGCCCTAATTGAACCCGGCCACACCACGTCACCGAAACACCACGGTCGTTCCGGCGACACACCCACTCCCCGCGGCACCCCGAGGACCCCGACGAAAGAGCGCCCCCGATGCCCGTGACACCCGCTCCCACGTCCGCACCAGCGCCGGATGCCCAGTGGCACCTGGAGAACCTCCGGGGCCACGACGTCCAGGCCGACCCGAAGCCCTGGATCCAGGCCTACGAGACGGTCTACGCCGACTCCCTGCACCTGCCCGACCACCGGGAACCCACCTTCGGCGAACGCCTGGCGTTCAGCGCCTCCCGCCCCGGCTTCCGTCTCACGGCCTGCCGTGTCGACGACGAACCGGCCGGATTCGCCTACGGGTACACGCTGCCCGTCACCACGGGCTGGTGGGACGGCTTCGAGCCCCGGCCCGGCGTCGACGCCGGAGAGACCACCCGGGAGCACCCCGGACGCACCCTCGCCCTGTGTGAGGTGCTGGTCCACGACCGCTTCCGCGGCCGGGGCGTGGCGCGCCGGGCCCTGACCCTGCTGATGGCGGGCCGCCGGGAGGAGCGGGCCACCGCACTGGTGGCCGAGGGCAACACCCGTGCCCTGGACCTCTTCCTCGCCAACGGCTGGCGGCACGTGGGCGAGGTCGCCCCGCACCCGGGCTGGCGCGGACACCACGCCCTGGTCCTGCCCCTGCCTTCCTGACCAGGCCCCCGGCCCACCCCCGACCGACTCGGCCCGCGCCCTCCAGCAGGACGCGCGCCCCCGCACCGCGGCTCCTCCTCTGAACCGTCCGGCACGGCAGCACCCGGAACGGTCGCCGCACCTCCACCCGCCCCGAGCGTTCCGCACCCGGACCCACAGGAGCCCGACACCCATGCCCATCACACAGAGTGACTCGACTCTGACCATGAGCACCTCCGGTGACACCGAGACCGACCCGCCCGTCCCCCTCCTCGCCTCCCGGCTGGCCGGGGCACCCGGCGGACCCGCCACGGTCGCCGCCCTCGTGGGGAGGGCCACCGAGGCACTGACCACAGCCGCCGCCCTCCGCGGCGGCCCCCTGCCCGCACAGGGCCCCGCCGAGGTCGCCGAGCGGGTCCGCGCGGCACTGGGCCCCCTCCTCCCCGAACCCGACGCCTCCGCCGAGGCCGTCCTGGAACGACTCACCCACGCGCTGACCCTCGGCGCCGCCGACCCCGCCCACCCCCACTGCGCGGCCCATCTGCACTGTCCTCCCCTGGCCGTCGCGGTCGCCGCCGACACCGTCGCCTCGGTCCTCAACCAGTCCATGGACTCCTGGGACCAGGCGCCCGCGGCCACCGCGCTGGAGACCGAGGTGGTGGCCGAACTGGCCGGGCTGGTCGGCTACGACGGGTCCGGCGCGGGCGGCGTCGTCACCTCGGGCGGCACCGAGTCCAACCTGACCGCCCTGCTCCTCGCCCGCGACCACGCCCTGCCCGGAGCGGGCCGCCACGGACTGACCGGGGCCTCCGGCACGGCCCGGCCCCGCGTGCTGTGCGGGGAGGTGGCGCACTTCTCCGTTCAGCGCTCCGCCGCCCTCCTCGGGCTGGGCGAGGACGCCGTGGTCACCGTCGAGGTGGACGAGCGGCACCGCATGCGGCCCGAGGCGCTACGCGCCGCCCTCGAACGCGTCCGTGCGGACGGCGAAACGGCCGTGGCCGTGGTCGCCACCGCCGGTACCACCGACCTGGGCGGCGTCGACCCGCTCGACGCGGTCTCCCGCGTCTGCCGGGAGTCCGGCGTGTGGCTGCACGTGGACGCCGCCTACGGTGGCGGCGCCCTGTTCTCCCCGCGCCTGCGCACCCTGCTCACCGGGATCGAGAACGCCGACTCGGTCAGCCTGGACCTGCACAAGCTCGGCTGGCAGCCGGTGGCCGCAGGAATGCTCCTCACTCGCGAGCGCGCCCTGTTCGCTCCGCTGTCACGCTCGGTGGACTACCTCAACCCGACCGACGACGAGGAGGCGGGCTACCCCAGCCTGCTCGGCTACTCGCTGCGCACCACCCGCCGGGCGGACGTCCTCAAGATCGCCGTCACCCTGCGCGCCCTGGGCACCGCCGGGCTGGGCCGTCTGGTCGAGGCCTGCCACGACCTAGCGCTGGAGACCGCCGACCTGGTCACTGCCCATCCGGACCTCGAACTCCTGGCCACGCCCAGCCTCACCACGGTGGTCTTCCGCTACCGCGCCGGAGAGCACGCGGACTCCGTCAACGCGCGTCTGCGCCGCCGCCTGCTCGAACAGGGCCGCGCCGTGGTGGGCCGCACCGCCGTGCACGGACGGGTGTGGCTCAAGCTCACCCTGCTCAACCCCGACACGACCGCCGACGACACCGCCGCGCTGCTCGACGAGGTGGCCAGGGCGGGCACCGCCGAACGGACCGTCCCCGAGGAGACCCGTTGACCTTCCCGCACGACGACCCCCGCGTCCATGACCTCGTGGGGGTCGGGCTGGGCCCGTTCAACCTCGCCCTGGCCGCCCTCTCCGACGCGGTCCCCGGGCTCTCCGCGCGTTTCCTGGAGGCCCGCCCGGACTTCTCCTGGCACCCCGGGCTCCTGCTGGAGGGTGCCCGCCTCCAGGTGCCCTTCCTCGCTGACCTGGTGAGCATGGTGGACCCGACCAGCCGGTGGTCGTTCCTGTCCTACCTGCGTGAACACGACCGCCTCTTCCCCTTCTACTTCGCCGAGCACTTCCACGTGCCCCGGCGCGAGTACGACGACTACTGCCGGTGGGTGGCGCACAGTCTGGACTCCTGCCGCTTCGACGCCGAGGTCACCGCCGTGCGGGCGGAGGACGGCGTGTTCACCGTCGAGTACGCCCGAGCCGACGGTTCCCGGGAGGCCGTGCGGGGCCGCGCCCTGGTGATCGGGATCGGCACCGCTCCGGTGCTGCCCGAACCCCTGCGCGCACTGGAGGGCGACCGCGTCCTGCACGCCGCCGACTACCTCGACCACACGGCCGCGCTGGCCGGGGCGGACGACGTGACCGTGGTCGGCTCCGGCCAGTCGGGCGCCGAGGTCTTCCTCGACCTGCTGCGCTCCCCGACCACCGCGACACCCGGGTGCGCTGGCTGACCCGCTCGCCCGCCTTCGCCCCCATGGAGTACTCCAAGCTCGGCCTGGAGCACTTCACCCCCGACTACACGGCCTACTTCCACGCCCTGCCGGAACCCGTGCGGGACCGCCTGGTGCCCGAGCAGTGGCAGCTGTACAAGGGCGTCAGCGCCGACACCATCGCGGAGATCCACGACGTGCTCTACGAGCGCGGCATCGGCGGCGGAGAGGTCGGCGCCTCCCTGGCGGCGCAGTGCGAGCTCGTCGACGCCCGCGCCGAGGGGAACGGCTACGAACTGCGCTTCCGCCACCGTGAGCAGGGGCGCGCGTTCACGGTGCGCACCGACGCGGTGGTGGCCGCCTCCGGGTACGCCCAGCGCGCGCCCGACTTCCTCGCCCCGGTGGCCAAGTTCCTGCGCACGGACGCGCGCGGGCGGCACCTGATCGGTCCGGACCACCGTCTGGAGACCGACCCCGCGCTGTCCGCCCCCATCCACGTGCAGAACGCGGAGCTGCACACCCACGGCGTCGGCACCCCGGACCTGGGCCTGGGTGCCTGGCGGGCCGCCACCATCCTCAACGGCCTCACCGGACGCACCGTGTACCGGCTCCCCGAACGCACCGCCTACCAGACCTTCGGTGTTCCGGACGAGGAGCGCCCGTGACCAGCCCGCCCACCACACCGACCGACCACCGGACGGAAGGGAACCCCTTGCCCGAGACCGCACCCGCCACCACCGACCCCGCCACCACCGACGCCGAGAACTGGCGCCGGGCCGGGCGTCGCCTGCTCGCCCACATGGTCGGTGAGATGGCCTACGAGGAGATGGTCGTCCCCGAGGCCGCTGCCGACACGGGCCCCGGTGCCTCCCCCGCCTGGACCCTGGCCGTGGACGGCGGCGTCTCCTACGGCTTCACCGCGCGCCGGGGCGGGTTCGGCTCCTGGCACGTGGATCCCGACTCCCTCGTCCGCCGGACCCGCGAGGCCGAGGCGCCCGCCTGGGACCCCGCCCTGTTCGTGACCGACGCCCAGGCCACCGTGGGCCTGCCCGGTGACTCCCTGGCCGAGGTGGTCCGCGACCTCCTGGCCACCCACGCGGCCGACGCCCGGCTGGTCTCCTCCGCCCTCGGTGCCGCCGAGCTCGCGGACCTCCCGTACGAGGACCTGGAAGGACACCAGACCGGCCACCCCTGCATCTTCGTCAACAAGGGACGCCTGGGGTTCTCCGCCGACGACGCCGCCCGCTACACCCCCGAGGCCCGGGGCGCGTTCCACCTCGTGTGGATCGCGGTCCACCCCGACCTGGGGCGCTTCCAGTCCATGGCCGACACCGAACGACACGGCCTGCTCACCCGCGAACTCGACGAGGACCAGCGGACGGAGTTCGCGGAGGCCGTGCGGGCGCGCGGCGGCGACCCCGACGCCTTCCTGTGGATGCCGGTCCACCCCTTCCAGTGGGACGAGGTGGTCGCCCCGCTGTTCGCCTCCGAGATCGCCCTCGGCACGGTGGTGCGCCTCGGCCCGAGCCGCGACCGCTACCGCCCCTTCCAGTCCATCCGCACCCTGATGAACCTGGACCGGCCCGACCGCCTCAACGTCAAGGTGCCCCTGATGATCCGCAACACCCTGGTGTGGCGCGGCCTCTCGGGGACCCAGACCGGGTGCGCCCCGCACACCAGCACCTGGTTGCGCTCGCTCGCCGAGCGTGACCCGTACCTCGCCGAGACCGGGGTGATCATGCTCGCGGAGCGCGCCTCGGCGACCGTCCCCCACCCCGTGTTCGACCAGATGCCGCAGGCCCCCTACCGCTTCCACGAACTCCTGGGCACGATCTGGCGCGAGCCGATCCACGGCCACCTCGCCCCCGGGGAGCGGGCCCGCACCATGGCGTGTCTGCTCCTGGAGGGCGCCGACGGGCGTGCGCTCGTGACCGAGCTGGTCGATCGCTCGGGGTTGGCGCCGCAGGTGTGGCTGGAGCGGTTCCTGGGAGCGCTGTTCCCCCGGTCCTGCACTACCTGCACCGCTACGGGGCCTCCTTCACCCCCACGGCGAGAACGTCGTGCTGGTCTTCGACGGCGACGAGACCCCCGTCCGCGTCGCGCTGAAGGACTTCGGCTCCGACGTCGAGCTGCTCCCCTTCGACCTCCCCGAGTACGCCGAGATCCCCGACCACGTGCGCTCGGTGCTGCACCGGTGGAAGCCCGAGGAGCTGGCCCACTCGGTGTTGTCCGCGATCTGCGCGGGCCACCTGCGGTTCCTCGCCGACATCGTCGAACGCGAGCTGGGCGTACCCGGCGAGACGCTGTGGCGGCTCGCCCGCGAGCAGGTCCTGGCCTACCAGGAGCGCTTCCCCGAGCTGGCCGACCGCTTCGCGATGTTCGACCTCCTCGCGCCCAAGGTGGGCCGGGTCGCCCTGAACCGCGAGCAGCTGATGGGCGGCGGTTTCCACGAGCGCGCCGAACGCGACGCCGAGTTCGACGTCATGCACGGCCTGGTCGACAACCCCCTCGCGCAGCCGTGACCACCACCAGCCCGGAGAACCCGCCGATGACCACCCAGAACCCGACCCGCGCCCAGGTATCGGCCCCTCCGGGGGCCCGGCCGCCGCCGACCCGGATCCGCTGCCGGTCCCCCCGGAACTCACCGCCGAGCACTGGGACCGCGCCAGCGACCACCTGGCCGCCAAGATGCTCGCGGAACTCTGCTTCGAGTACGCCCTGCGCCCCGAACCCGGCGGTCCGGGGATCTGGCGGGCCCCCGTGCACCCCGGCGCCGCCTACGTGTTCGAGGGACGGCGCACCACCATGGACGGCTGGCGGGTCCACCCCGGCACCGTCGAACGCGAGGCCGCCGACGGCACACGGACCGCAGCCGCGCCCTTCACGCTCCTGCGCGACCTCGGCGCGGCCGGGATCGTCTCACCGGACGTGGAGGCGTTCACCGTCGGAGAGCTCACCGCCACCCTGAGCGGGGACGCCCGCCTGGCCTCCTCCCGCACCTCCAGCGCCGCTCTGGCCGCGCTCCCCCACGCCGAACTGGAGGGGCACCAGACCGGCCACCCCTGGATCTTCGCCAACAAGGGCCGGGTCGGCTTCTCCGCCCGCGACCGCGCCCTGTTCCCGCCCGAGGCCCGGCGCCCCGCGCGGATGCCCTGGATCGCCGTGCACCGCTCCCTGGCCGAACACCACGGAGTCCCGGGCCTGGACCAGGAGACCCTGCGCGCCCGCGAACTGGGGCCCGAACTGACCTCCGCGTTCACCGCCCGGCTGGACCGGACCCTGCGGGGCTCCGGTACCGAAGCGACGGAGTTCGTGTGGCTGCCGGTCCACCCCTGGCAGTGGGACGAGGTGGTCGTGCCGCTGTTCGCCGCCGAGATCTCCCACCGCCTCGTCGTGCCCCTGGGCGAGGCGGCCGACGACTACCTGCCGCAGCAGTCCATCCGCACCTTCACCAACCTCGACCGTCCCGACCGGCTCAACGTCAAGCTCTCGCTGGCCATCCTCAACACGATGGTCTACCGGGGCATCCCCACCGAGCTGTGCCGGGCGGCACCGGCCAGCACCGGGTGGGTGCACGCCCTGCGCGACCGCGACCCCTTCCTCTCCGAGCGCTGCCGGGTGGTCCTGCCCGGCGAGGTCGCGGCCGTGGCCGTGCGCCACCCCGTCCTGGAGGACATCCCCGACGCCCCCTACCGGCACCGCCAGCTGCTCGGCGCCCTGTGGCGCGAGCCGGTCACCGAACAGCTCGACCCCGGGGAGCGCGCCCGTACCCTGGCCGCGCTGCTGCACGTGGACGGCGAGGGGCGGGCCCTCGTCAGCGAACTCGTGGAACGCTCCGGTCTGGGTGCGGAGGAGTGGCTGCGCGCGCTGTTCGCGGCGCTGCTGCCGCCGATCCTGCACCTGCTGTACCGGTACGGGCTGGCCTTCAACCCGCACGGGGAGAACGCGATCGTGGTCCACGACGGGAACGACCGCCCGGTCCGGCTCGCCGTCAAGGACTTCGTGGACGACATGAAACTCCTCGACACCGACCTGCCCGAGTACGCGGACCTGCCCGAGGAGACGCTGGGCGTGCTCATGCGCTTCGACGCCCGCGAACTCACCTCCTCGGTCGCCAAGTCCCTGTTCGTCGGCCACTTCCGCTACCTCGCGCCGCTGGTCCAAGAGCACCTGGACGTGCCCGAGGCGCGGTTCTGGGACCTGGTGCGCGCGGAGGTCACGCGCTACCAGGAGGAGTTCCCCGAGCTGGCCGCGCGCTTCGCGGTGTTCGACCTGCTCGCCCCCGAGTACGAGCGCGTGTGCCTGAACCGGGAGCGCCTCCTGGGCGACGGCTACCACGACCGGGCCGAACGCGACGCGGAGTTCCACCTGGACGCGCCGCCCATCCCCAACCCGCTCCACCGGGCCCCCGCCACCAGTCCCGAGGAGGCCCGATGAACCGGATCGTGGGCGACGGACTGCCGCCGCTGACCGAGACCCTGCCGCCCTCCCCACCGCCGCCGCCCTTCCCGGTACCGCTCGAACGCCTGCGCGCCGACGTGGAGTCGGGGGCGATCACCGACGTGATCGTGGCCCTGCCCGACCTCCAGGGGCGGGTGCAGGGAAGCCGGATCAACCCCGGGACTTCCTCTCACGGACGCTGGACCACGGCTTCGACGCCTGCCTGTACCTGCTCGCCACGGACGTCGAGATGGAGTCGCGCCCCGGCTACGCCGTCGACCCCTGGGACGGCGGGCTCGGGGACCTCTCCGTGCTGCCCGACCCCGGCACCCTGCGCTACCTGCCCTGGGACCCGGGCACCGCCCTGGTGCTCGGTGACGCCCGCGACGCCGGGGGTACCCCGGTGCCGGTGGCGCCCCGCCAGGTGCTGCGCACCCAGCTGGACCGGCTCACCGAACGCGGCTGGCGCGCCCTGGCCGGGACGGAGCTGGAGTTCCTGGTGTTCCGCGACTCCTACCAGGAGGCCTTCGAGGCCGACTACCGGGGCCTGACCACCGCGACCCGCTTCAACTCCGACTACGCGGTGCCCGAGGTCACCGAGATCGACCCGCTCATGCGGCGCATCCGCACCGCCATGGAGCGCACCGGCATGACCGTGGAGTCGGCCCGGGGCGAGTGCCACCCCGGCCA
The DNA here is from genome assembly GCA_018388625.1 of Nocardiopsis eucommiae. Classification (GTDB taxonomy): domain Bacteria; phylum Actinomycetota; class Actinomycetes; order Streptosporangiales; family Streptosporangiaceae; genus Nocardiopsis; species Nocardiopsis eucommiae. Next base: position 3,384,413 of record CP074402.1, read on the forward strand.
GTACGAGATCGTCTTCCGCTACGACGACGCCCTGCGCACCTGCGACAACCACGTCGTGTACAAGGCGGGGGCCAGGGCGCTGGCGGCGCAGGCCGGAGTCGCGCTGACCTTCATGGCCAAGTACGACGGCGGCGAGGGCAACTCCTGCCACGTGCACCTGTCGCTGCGCGACGAGACCGGCCACCCGGTCTTCGCCGACGACGGCGCGGGCCGGTACGGCATGTCCAAGCACATGGAGCACTTCGTCGCCGGGCAGCTGGCCTGCGCCCGGGACTTCGCCCTGCTCCACGCGCCCAACGTCAACTCGTACAAGCGCCTGTCACCGCAGGCCTACGCCCCGAACACCGTCACCTGGGGTCTGGACAACCGCACCTGCCCGGTACGGGTGATCGGGTCGGGCGAGTCCGCGCGGATCGAGTTCCGGGTGCCGGGCGGGGACGCCAACCCCCACCTGACCGTCGCGGGGATCATCGCGGCGGGCCTGTACGGCATCGACCAGGCGCTGCCCCTGCCCGAACCCACGGTGGGGGACGCCTCGGCCAGTGGTGCCGCCCGCCTGCCCGCCTCCCTGGAGGAGGCCGTCCGGGCCTGGGAGGACAGTGAGATCGCCCTGGCCTGCTTCGGCCCGGAGGTGGTGCGCAATCAGGCGGCGGCGGGCCGCGCCGAGCTCGCGGCCTTCTCCGCCACGGTCACCGACCTCGAACGCCGTCGCCACTTCGAGCGGGGGTAGGCCGTGAGCGCCCCGCCGGAACGGTCCGGCGGGGCCTCGACCCCCTCGCGGGTCAGCGTGCCACGCGGTAGCGGAGGTAGACGATCCCCGCGCCGACGGTCCGCGACTCGACGAGACGCAGGTCCTGCCGACGCTCGCCCCGGGGAAAGAACGGGGTGCCACCGCCCACCAGCACCGGGTACACCCGGAGCCGGAACTCGTCGACCAGTCCCAGGTCGGCCACCTCGGCGGCCAGGGTCGCGCCGCCGACGGCGATGTCCCCCTCGCCGGGCTCGGCCCTCAGGCGCGCGATCACCTCCGCCGGACCATCGGACGCCAGGCGGGTGTTGCCCCGCACCTCGGACAGCGTGGAGGAGAACACCACCTTGGGGAGCGCCCGCCAGATCCGGGCGAACTCGACCGTCGAGTGGTCGTGTGCCGGGTTCTGGTCGACGGTCTCCCAGTAGGCCATCGTCTCGTAGAGCCGCCGCCCCAACAGGTAGACGCCGACGCGGCGCACCTCGTCGGTCGCGAGGGTGAAGACCTCCTCGTCCGGTACCGACCAGTCGAAGGAGCCGTCCGGCCCGACGACGTAGCCGTCCAGGGACACACCCATCGAATAGACCACGTCGCGCATCGCACGCCCTCCTCGGTGACGGTCCCGTCAGTATGGCCGCCGAACCCCCGGGAATCCGTCACGACGCGCGCCGTCCTCGGCACCGGCGCCACCGCGAGGGACCCGGGCGTGTCCCGGCCCCGTGGGCGACCGCCTCCCCGGGTCCTGGTGCATCCTCTGGGTAGGAACCTTGGCGAAAAGCGACACCAGGAAGCGGCCGGAGCCGGACCTGATGCTGGTTCGCACGGACGCGTTCCGGAAGCTGGAGCAGACGTGGTTCCCGCCCGAGGCGGTGGAGCTGGCGGTCGAGGTGGTCTCCAAGGAGTCGGAGGTACGGGACCGGGAACGCGAGCCCGAGCTCTACGCGCGGGCCGGTGTGCGCTTCTACTGGCGCGTCGAGCAGGACGGGAACGACGCGGTGGTCTACGAGTACGAGAAGGACCCGGCCAGCCCCTCCGGCGACTACGGCAGGCCGACCATCCACCGGAAGTCGCTCAGGACCTCCGTTCCGCTGAAGCTGGAGTTCGACCTGACCGACATCCTGGACCGCTGACCGGCGGACGAAGGGGAGGCACGGTGCGTTGTGCCTCCCCTTCGTGCGACGCTCCGCTAGGGCAGAGCGCCGAGCGCGTGGTCCACCGCGTCCTGGAGGCGGCGCCGCAACGCCGCGCTGCCCGCTCTGGTCGTGCGGACCTCCACCATGCGCGGACCCTCGCCGAGGAGCGCCTTGGGCAGGTCGGTGGCCCACTCGACCCGGGTGTAGGGCAGGTCCGCCACGGCCGCCACCCTCTCCATGGAGACGCCGTGCGGGGTGCCGAACACCCGCTCGAAGTCGGGGTGACCCGCCTGTTCGAGGCCCGAGAAGATGCCGCCGCCGTCGTTGTTGACCACGATGATCGCGAGGTCGGGTCGGGGCTCGCCCGGGCCGATGATCAGACCGTTCTGGTCGTGCAGCATCGCCAGGTCGCCGAGCAGGGCGAAGGCCTGGCCCCCGCCCTCCCGCTGGTGGGCCAGGGCCGCGCCGATCGCCGTGGACACCGTCCCGTCGATCCCGCTCACACCCCTGTTGCCGACCAGCCGCACGCCGCAGCGGGCACCCATCGTGGCGTCGAGGTCGCGGATGGGCATGCTCGCACCGGCGAAGAGCAGTGAACCCTCGGAAAGCTGGGAGACGAGGTCACGTGCCAGGCGCGGCTCGGTCAGGGTCTCCTCCGCGTCCAGCAGCCCGTCGATGACCCCTCGGGCGACCGCCTCGGCGCGCTCCCACGAACGCGACCAGTCGGTGCGGCGCGGGTGCGCCCAGTCCAGACCGGCGGGCGGGGCCACCGCCGCGACCACGTCGGTGGCCGTGCGCGCGGGGTCGGAGAAGTCGTTGGCCAGGCTCGCCGCCGGGTCGCCCAGGGCTCCGGCCGTGACCACCACGTGGCGGTCGGCACGGCGCAGGAACGCCAGCACCTGCCGGGACAGGTTGGGCCGCCCCACGCTCACGACCAGCTCGGGGGTGTGCTCCTCGGAGAACCCCGGGGAGGCCAGCAGCTGCCGGTAGGTGGAGACCGCGCCCGCCCGGCGGGCGTTGGAGGTGGGTTCGGCCAGCAGGGGCCAGCCGGTCACCTCGGACAGGGCCAGGAAGGGGACGGGGTCGTAGTCGCCGTCCCCGCACACGATCACGCCGCGCTCGACGTCCGGCAGGACCAGCGGCGCGGGCTCGGTGAACGGGCCGGGACGCGAGATCCAGGGGCGGCCGTCCGGGCGGCCGTCCAGCGGCGCCGTCCAGGTCGGGGTGGCGGAGGGCTCGTCCGGGGTGAGCGGGTCGCGGAAGGCCACGTTGAGGTGGACCGGGCCGGGGCGACCGCCGGTCGCCGACGCCCAGGCCCGACAGGTCAGGGAGCGCCAGTACGCCACCATGCCCGGGGCCGGGTCGGGCGTGCCGACCTCCGCGAACATCCGCACGGCGCCGCCGTACAGGCCGATCTGGTCGACGGTCTGGTTGGCGCCCGTTCCGCGCAGCTCCGGAGGCCGGTCCGCGGTGAGCACCAGCAGCGGGACCCCGCTCTCGTCCGCCTCCAGGACCGCGGGGTGGAGGTTGGCGGCCGCGGTGCCGGACGTGCACACCACCGCCACGGGGCGGCGCGAGGCACGGGCCAGCCCGAGGGCGAGGAAGGAGGCCGAACGCTCGTCCACACGCACGTGGACCCGGATGCCGGAGTGGGCGACCAGGGCCAGCGCCAAGGGCGTCGAGCGCGATCCGGGAGCGACGACGGCCTCGACCATCCCGCAGCGGGCCAGTTCGTCGACGAGGACCCGAGCCAGGGCGGTAGACGGATTCATCAGAGTCTTTCGTTCGTCAAGGTATGTACCAGTATCCCCGTGCGGTGCGACCCGGTCGAACGGACCCGGTCCCCTCCAGTGAACCCCGTTCGGTTCCGAACGGCGAGGGATCCGGGCTGTGATCTCCTGCCCACGGGGGACGGTCGCACGTCACCCCGGGGCACCCGGCGCCGACCCCGTCCGTGGTCAGGACGGGTCGGAGGGGTCCGCCCCGCCGCCTCGGCGGCCTCGGCCCGTGCGCGCCAGGCGCCCGGATCGGTCTCGACCGCCGCCAGCGCCGCCTCGTCCACCACGGCCGGACGGACCGGGAGGAACCCGTCCACGGGCAGCAGCGGGTCGGCGGTGACGTCGGCGTTCAGCATCTGCATGGTGGCCAGACCGCAGGCGTAGGGCAGCTCGGGCAGGCACGCGGCCAGGGCCACCCCCGCCGCCAGGCCCACCGACGTCTCCACGGCGCTGGAGACCACCACCGGAAGTCCACAGGCCTCGGCCACCCGCAGTGCGGCGCGGACGCCGCCCAGGGGCTGCACCTTGAGCACGACGATGTCCGCCGCCTCGGAGGCACGCACACGAAGCGGGTCCTCCGCGCGCCGGACGGACTCGTCGGCGGCCACCGGCACGTCCACTCGGCGGCGGACGGCGGCCAACTCGTCCAGGGAAGCGGAGGGCTGCTCCACGTACTCCAGGTCGAACCGGTCCAGCTCGCGCGTCATCCGCACGGCGGTGTCCACGTCCCAGGCCCCGTTGGCGTCCACCCGCACCCGGCCGGAGGGGCCGATCGCGGAGCGGACCGCCTCGACCCTGGCCACGTCCTCGCGCCAGTTCTGGCCCTTCTCCGCGACCTTGACCTTGGCGGTGGCGCAGCCGCCCGCCGCGACGATCGCGGCGGCGCGCCCGGGGTCCACGGCGGGCACGGTCACGTTGACGGGGACCCGGTCGCGCACGGGCTCCGGCCAGCCGTGGTGGGCCGCCTCCTGGCAGGCGGCCCACCAGCGGGAGGACTCGCGCGGCCCGTACTCGGCGAAGGGCGAGAACTCGCCCCATCCGGCGGGGCCGCGCACCAGCATCCCCTCACGGACCGTGATGCCCCGGAAGCGGTTGCGCAGGCCGATGGCGAAGGCCCGGCCCCCGGCGGCGGTCACCGCCGGGGCAGGCTCCGAGGCGCCGGTCACGGGCGGCGCGGGAACTTGTCGAACTCCGGACGACGCTTCTCCTTGAAGGCGTCCCGGCCCTCCTGGGCCTCCTCGCTCATGTAGTAGAGCATCGTGGCGTCACCGGCGAACTGCTGCATCCCGGCGGCGCCGTCGCTCACGGCGTTGATGGCGCCCTTGAGCATGCGCAGCGCGAGCGGGGACTTCTCCAGCATCTCGCGGGCCCAGGAGACGGTCTCCTTCTCCAGGTCCGCCAGCGGCACGACGGTGTTGACCATGCCCATGTCCAGCGCCTCCTGGGCGCTGTACTGGCGGCACAGGTACCAGATCTCGCGCGCCTTCTTCAGGCCCACGGTCTCCGCCAGCAGCCAGGCGCCGTAACCGCCGTCGAAGGAACCGACCTTGGGGCCGGTCTGGCCGAACTTGGCGTTGTCGGCGGCGATGGTGAGGTCGCAGCAGACCTGGAGGACGTTGCCGCCGCCGATGGACCACCCGGCGACCATGCAGATCACGGGCTTGGGCAGACGGCGGATCTGCACCTGGAGGTCGAGCACGTTGAGGCGGCCGATCCCCTGCTGGGCCACGGCGTCGTCACCGATGTAGCCGTCGTCGCCACGGATCTTCTGGTCGCCGCCGGAGCAGAACGCCTGGTCACCGGCGCCGGTGAAGATGATCACGCCGACGCTGGAGTCGTCCCGGGCGATGCTGAACGCCGTCTGGAGCTCGAAGAGCGTCTGGGGGCGGAACGCGTTGTGCCGCTCGGGGCGGTTGATCGTGATCTTGGCGATGCCCTCCGCGGTCTCGTAGATGATGTCGGAATACTCGCCCGACCGCTGCCAGTCGATCACGCTGCTCACGGCTTCTGCTTCTCCTCACGGGGATGGGGACGGTGTGGGCGCGGCCGGGGTGGCCGTCGCGCCCAGACGTCAACCCTACGCATTGTGCCAGGCGAGCCGGGACGGACGGGCACGCACCCGGCGCCCGGCCTCACGGGACGTCTCCTCCCCGGTCGGGCGTACGCTGGGGCACCGTGGCACAAGCAAGCGAAGTCCGGTCCCAGGTCCCCGGCCGCGAGGGCGAACGCGCCCTCCAGGCGGTGCGCGGTCTGTCCCCCGCCCTCATGCACGAGCTGCTCGCCCACGCGTTGGACGGCACCGGACCCGCGCTGCTGCCCATCCCCGACGGCACCCCCGAGCCGCGCGCCGAGGCCCTGCTGGCCGCCATGCGGCCCTCGTCGCTGCGCACTCCCGACGGCGTGGCCGATCTGCCCGACGGTCTCCCCGTGGGCCCCGACGGGGCGCTGCTGGTGACCACCTCGGGTTCGACGGGTGAGCCCAAGGGCGTGGAGCTGTCCGCGTCCGCCCTGCGCGCCTCGGCGCGCGCCTCCGTGGCCCGGATCGGCGCGGTGCCGGGCGACCGCTGGCTGTGCGTGCTGCCCGCGGGACACATCTCCGGCATCCAGGTCATGATCCGCGCCCTGGTCACCGGGGGCGAGGTGGTGCACGCCCCGTTCGACACCGACACGGTGGCGGAGCTGGCGCGCACGTCGCGTCCGCACGTGTCGCTGGTCCCCACCCAGCTGCGTCGCCTGCTCGCGGCCGGGGCCGACCTGTCGGCGTTCGGCACGATCCTGCTCGGCGGCGCGGCGGCCGAGCCGTCCCTGCTGGACGCGGCCCGCGTGGCGGGCGGCCGGGTCGTGACCACCTACGGCATGAGCGAGACCTGCGGCGGATGCGTGTACGACGGTGTTCCGCTGGACGGGGTCGAGGTCGGGATCGTCGGCGCGGAGCCGGGCGAGCCCGGCCGGGTCGTGCTGGGCGGACCGACCCTGCTCACCGGGTACCGGATGCCCCCGGGGTCGGAACAGCGGGGGTGGGTCCGAGGAGAGGACGAGGCGGGGATGGTCCTCGACGACGCCGGGAAACCGTGGCTGCGCACCAACGACCTGGGACGTCTGGACTCCGAGGGACGCCTGCACGTGTTGGGCCGGATGGACGAGGTGGTCAACACCGGCGGTCACAAGGTGGTGCCCGGCCAGGTGAACGCCATCCTGGCCGCTCGCCCCGAGGTCGCGGAGTCGGTGGTCGTGGGCCGTCCCGACCCCGAGTGGGGCGAGCGGGTCAGCGCCGTCGTCGTGCCCGCCGATCCCAGCGACCCGCCCACGCTGGAGCAGCTGCGGGAGTGGGTCCGCGAACGGCTGCCCGCCTACGCCGCCCCCGTGAACTGGACCTGCGGTCCGCCCTGCCGATGCTCGCCTCCGGCAAGCCCGACCTCGTCGCCCTGCGCCGCACCGCCCCCTGATCCGCCGGGCCGTCCCCGCCCACCCGAGCCGCCGTCCGGGGCCGCCCCGGCTCACGGATTCCTCCGGCTCCGCTGGTCGGAGCCGGAACGCGCTCCACCGGGGGTCGAGGACGCGTGTACCGGTGTGGTCCCCACACGTGGGACCCTGGCCCGGGAGACCTTGTCCGGTTGGCGGGGAACTTCCGAAAGCTCCCTGGCGTCTACCTGAGTATCCGGTCTCTTCGGCCCCTCTTCCAAGGAGGTCCGCGGTTGGCGGCAGCCATCGACCCCACCGTCCGCTCCCCTGCGCCCTCCCCCGCGCCCGGAACGCCTGTCGCGCGGCGGTTCTCGCACTCGGACCGAGCGGGCGCCATTACCCGCATGGGTCGGTACTCCGCCACTCATGGGACAGTGATCCATACCACCCTCTTCGATATCCAATCGAGACAGGGAACATTTGACTCGCCGACACGTTGGACATATTGGCGCGACCAGTCGGCGGGAACCCTCCGCCGCGTGCCACACGTCCTGGAAGGGAGGGAGGTGCCCACATGACGAGCACTGCCCTAGACGCTTCGGGCCCCGAGGCCGAAGTCCCCGACGGCAACGCTCCGACCGAGGGCCGTGCCGCCCACGAGGCTCTGACCGACCTGATCACCCAGGGGCGCGCCCAGGGACACCTGTCCCTCTCAGAACTACGTACCGCTTTCTCCGCGGCCGGAGTCACCTCCAGTGACGGCCGCTCCATCCTGCGTGAACTCACCGAGAACGGGGTCCGACTCGCCAACGGGGGCGACGACTCCGCGATGGTGGCCGACCCTGACGCCGAGGACGACGTGCTGGAAAACACTCTCATCGCGACGGTACCCGACACCGACGAGGCACCCAAGGCCGCGACCGGCAAGGCCGCCTCGCGCAAGGGCCCCTCCACCCGGAGGAAGGCCCGCACCACGCGGCGCGCCAAGAAGACCGAGACCAACCAGAACACCACCGACCCGGAGACCGGCGAGGCCGACCTCGACGACCAGTCACCCGCCATGGGCGACTCGGTCCACACCTACCTCAAGGCGATCGGGCGGCGTCAGCTGCTCACCGCCGAGCAGGAGGTGGACCTGGCCAAGCGCGTTGAGGCCGGACTCTACGCCGAGTACCGGCTCGGACTGCACGGCGAGGTCGACGGGGCGGTCCCCATGGCCGACGCCGAGCGCGACGAACTGGAGTGGGTGGCCGAGGACGGCCGCAAGGCCAAGTCCCACATGCTGGAGGCCAACCTCCGCCTGGTCGTCTCCGTGGCCAAGAAGTACAGCGACCGGGGCATGTCCCTGCTGGACGTGGTGCAGGAGGGCAACCTCGGCCTCATCCGCGCCGTGGAGAAGTTCGACTACACCAAGGGCTTCAAGTTCTCCACCTACGCCATGTGGTGGATCCGCCAGGCCATCCAGCGCGGGTTCGCGGACTCCGCGCGCACCATCCGCCTGCCCGTGCACGTCCTGGAGCTGCTCAGCAAGGTGAGCCGCCTGGAGCGCGACATGCACCAGGCGCTGGGCCGCGAGCCCACCCCCGAGGAGCTGGGCCTGGAGCTGGACAAGACCCCGGCCCAGATCGAGGAGCTGCTGCGCGTCACCCGCCAGCCGATCAGCCTCGACTCCACCATCGGTGAGGACGGCGAGACCCGCATCGGTGACCTGATCGAGGACGTGGACGCCTCGGAGGCCTCCGAGGTGGTCGACCGCCAGCTCATGGCCGACCAGCTGCGCAACGCCCTGTCGGACCTGGAGCCGCGCGAGGCGACCATCATGTCGCTGCGGTTCGGGCTGATGGACGGCCGACCGCGCACCCTCGACGAGATCGGCAAACACCTGGGGCTCACCCGGGAGCGCATCCGGCAGCTGGAGAAGCAGTCGCTGTCCAAGCTGCGCCACCCGAGCCGGGCCCAGCAGCTGCTGGACTTCGCCAGCTGAGCCTACCCCTCGTGTGACGTACGGGGCCGTTCCCCCTCGGGAGAGCGGCCCCTTCGGCTGTCCGGGCTCAGGGACAACCCCGAACTTCCCTGGTATCCGGAGACGGGAGCGCACGGCGCCGCGGCCCGGTGGGACGATGGGCGCATGACCGACAACCCTCAGCGGCACAAGGACGAGATCGCCGCCGCGCTGCGCGCCAGCCGTGAGCTGGGCCCCGAGTACGACGACGCGGTGGCCGCCTCCCTGGTCGAGCGGGTCGACGACACCATCGAGGAACGCGTCCGGCACCACGTGGCCCGCCAGGCCGGAAGGGACGAGGCTCGCGTCGGCGTGGCCTCCAACACCGTGCGCATGGTCCTGGCCCTGGTGTGCCTGGGCGTCAGCATCCCGGTGACGGGTATCGTCGCCGCCCTGGTCGGGAGCGCCATGTCCGTCTTCATGGTGTGGGCGGGTCTGATCGGCTTCTACCTGATCGCGGTCCTGGGCCTGCGTCGCTGAGCGCGCCGCCCAGCCGGGAGGGCTCACCCGCCCGGGCCGGGTCCTCCCGGCACAGGGATGGGGGCGGACCGCTCCGCCCGCCCCCGTCTCCCCGTTCTCGAGTCCGTGGCGCGGAGGCCTAGTAGCCGCAGGCCGCCAGGATCATGTCGTGCGTCTCGGCGGTCCAGTCGAGGGCGTCGGCCAGTCCGTTGGCGTCGCCGAAGTCCAGTTCCTCCAGGACCGCGTTGACGGCGTCGGCGCGCTCGGTGGCGTCCTCCCGGAGGCCTCCGCGCGCCGCGTTCTCCAGGCGTTCGACGTCCAGCACGTGGGCGTCCAGCACCGCGTAGTGGTCGTCCTGGAACGGGACTCCGTCGTCGAGGACGTCGGTCCCGATGCTCTCGGCCGCCAGGTCGACGGCGTTGATGTTGCTCTGGATGTCGGCACAGGCGGCGTCGATCTCCGCCTTGTTGCCCGAACAGGCGGTCAGCGCCAGGGGGACGGCCAGGGCGAGGGTCAGGGACAGGGCACGGGTGAGGATCGGGGGATGGGACACGGATACTGCTTCCTTCTCGGGTTCCTGCTGGGGGACATGGTCGCGCGGGACGGGATCAGATCATCAGTGCGAAGACGACCACCAGGACGACCAGCAGGCCGACGACGGCCCCCAGGCATCCCAGCACCGCTCCCAGGCCGCCGCCGCGCGGGGCGAAGCCGGGGCCGTCGCTGTAGTAGTGGCGGTTGCGTCCGTAGTGCCAGCGGTTCCGGGGGCGGTCGCTGTGCGCGGAACCCACCACGTGGGTGTGCCGGCTCGGTCGCGAGGCACGTGACGACCTCCGGGAACGTGCGGCGCCCGAACGCGAGGCGAACCCGCCGCCGGGACGCGCGGCGCCACCGGAGCCGAAGCCGCCGGAGCGCCCGGCCCCGCCACCGCTGCCGCGCGAGTTGAAACCACCGCCACGGCGGGCGGCGCCGCCGCGGGAACTGCCGCCGCCGGAGCGGCCTCCTCCGGAACGTCCGCCGCCGGAGCGACCTCCTCCGGAGCGGCCTCCGCCCGAACGTCCGCCTGATGACCGTCCGCCGCCGGATCTCCTGCTCATCGGGCGCCTCCTTGGGGGTTGTCGTTCACCGCCACCGGGGGAGGGCGGCGCACCACGACAGTACCGCTGAACGCCCCAGTTCAGGGGGTTCGGGACGGGTTCGGTCCGATTGCGGTCACCACAGCGAACAGAGGGAACCCCACGGGTCCCGTGTGCGTCGTCAGTGGCTGACGCCCGGTGCCCCCTCCAGGGCGGCGCGCAGGATCTCGACGGCTTCCTCGCGCTCCAGGCCCACCCGGGTGATGACCTCGGCGTAGGCACGCGCTGCGGCCAGGGCCTCGGCTCGTTGGTCGTCCCCAGCGGCGGCGACGAAGGTCCCGGAGCGGCCCCGGGTCTCGACGACCCCGGCCTGTTCGAGTTCCCGGTAGGCGCGGGCGACGGTGTTCACCGCGACCGAGAGCTCTCCGGCCAGGGCGCGGACGGTGGGCAGCCGGTACCCGACCGGGAGTTCACCGTTGGCCGCGGCGATCGCGACGAGGGCTCTGATCTGTTCGTAGGGCGGAACCTTCGACGTTGGATCAATGCGGATGAAATCCGCCATGTCCTTCTGCGCTCCCCACGTGAATCGCCGACCACTCAACCGGCACGGACCGGGTGTTCGTCCAACCTATGCCCACTCGCGACCCTCCACCAACCTCGCTGGGGTCACGCTCCGCGCACAGTTCGTCCCACTGGTCACCCTGGGTCAGATCCTCCCCAGTCGTCGGAGGTCGGGGCACCGACGACGCGGCCCCACGGGGTGAGCCGTGAGGCCGCCGACGCCGGTTCCCGGGTCAGACGACCGACCGGGGGGCCTGCTGGATACCGTGCAGTCGGTGCGCCTCCCGGACGGTGAGCAGGTGCTCCGCGACCTGCGTGGCCTGCTTGATCTCGGGCCGGGCCAGACGCTTGCGACGCCTGATGCGGTCCGTGTAGCCGCCGACCCCGACCAGCACGCGCTCCCGCGCGTAGGCGGCGCGCATCGCCTCGGTGAGGGCGGTGTCGAGCCGCACGCCCTGCTCGTGGACCTCCTCGACCAGGGCGCCCCGCTCACGCGCCTCGTCCAGGGCCCGCTCCGCCTCGGCCACCGACCTCAGGAGCTCGGGGAGCCGCTCGGCCCGCTCCTGGTCGTGGGCGAGTTCCTCGCGCGCCTTCGTCCTGTCCTGCTTGCCAAGTCCCATGTCCGCTCTCCGTGGGGAGTACCGTCAGCCGTGTCGAGGCAACTCTATGGGTGACGAAGATCATCGGGCGAGCCGGACCGTGCGTCGGTGGTGGCGTCCCGGCGGCGGACCTGCCAGCTTGACTCCGTCGACCCCCACGTCCCCCGAAAGGCACCAGAGTGAGCAGGAACTACGCGGGTCTGAGCCGTGAGCGCATCATCGTCGAGGCGCTCCACATCATCGCCGGTCGGGGCCTGGGCGGGCTGTCCATGCGGCGGCTTGGCGACGCGCTGGACGTGGAGGCGATGGCGATCTACCACCACTTCCCCAAGGGCAAGGAGCAGCTGTTCAACGCGATCGCCGCGTACGTCACCACGGCGCGGGTGGTCAGCGGGCTGACGGAGGGCCAGGGCCCGCCCGGGGACGGCGACGGCGAGGGCGAGGAGGCGACCGGTGCCCACCCCGTGGCGGTGGCCGGGGCGGACGACCTCCCCTGGGACCGGCGCCTGACGCTCTGGGCCGAGGCCTACCGGGAGCGGTTGCTGGCCTACTCCGGTGCGCTGTCCCTGCTCATGCACCGCGCCCCGCACACCGTGGGCGAGGAGGACACGCGGGCGCTGCTCCACGCGGCCTTCACCGAGGCGGGCCTCTCCGAGGACGACGTGCCCCGGGCGTGCGACACGCTGAACGCCTACTGCCTGGGTTCGGTCGCCCACCAGGTCCGGCACGAGGGCCGTGAGGACGCGGTCGACGCGGCAGAGGCCCTGGCCGGGTTCCGGTTCGGGCTGCGGGCCCTGCTCACGGGCCTCTCGGGCTGAGCGGTCAGGCGCCCCGCAGCCGCACCCGTTCGCTGCGCAGTTCGCGGGCCTCGTCGGGGTCCAGGACCGGGGCGGCGGTGAGCAGCTGCCTCGTGTAGTCGCTCTGGGGGCTCTCGTAGATGGTGTCGCTGTCCCCCAGTTCCACGATCTCGCCCCTGCGCATGACCGCGACGCGGTCGCTGACCTGGCGCACGACGGCGAGGTCGTGGGCGACGAAGACGTACGTGAGGCCGAAGTCGTCCTGGAGCTCGGAGAGCAGGCGCAGCACCTGGTCCTGCGTGGACACGTCCAGCGCCGAGACGGGCTCGTCGCACACGATCAGCCTCGGTTTGAGGATCAGCGCGCGGGCGATGGCGATGCGCTGGCGCTGACCGCCGGAGAACGCGTGCGGGAACCGGTTGTAGTGGTCGGGTTCGAGCCCGACCCGCTCCAGCAGTTCCTGGACCCGTGACCGGATCCTCCGACCGTCGTTCTCGCCCTGCACGCGGAGCGCGGTGCCGATGCTCTGTCCGATGGTCAGTCGCGGGTTCAACGAGGAGTAGGGGTTCTGGAACACCATCTGCACGTCGCGACGGAGCGGACGCAGTCGCCGTTCCGGCAGATGGGTGATGTCCTGGCCCTCGAACTCCACCGTGCCCTCGGTCGGCTCCAGCAGCCGCATGACCATCCTGGAGAGCGTGCTCTTGCCCGATCCGGACTCCCCCACGATGCCGAGCGTCTCGCCCTTGTACAGGTCGAAGCTGACCCCCTTGACCGCCCAGAAGTCCGTGGAACGCCCCCACAGCCCACCGCGCACCCTGAAGCTCTGCGCGACGTCGCGGACGCGCAGCAGCGGCGCTCCCCGGTCCTCCGTGGCGGGGGCCGGGAGGCGGAGGGGGCGCGGACTCGGCCGCCTCGGTGTCGGAGCTCTCCGGGGCGCGACGCGGATCCCGTTCCGTCTCGGCGCGTTCGGCGCGGTCCCGCGCGCGCCGCTCGGCCCGGGAGACCTCCACGCGCGGCACCGCAGCCAGCAGCGCCTGCGTGTAGGGGTGCTCCGGCTCCGCGAGGACCGCGCGCACCGGGCCGCGTTCCACCGCTTCGCCCTTGCGCATGACCACGACCTCGTCCACCGAACCCGCCACCACGGCGAGGTCGTGGGAGACCAGGATCAGTGCCATGTCGAGTTCGCGGCGCAGCTCGTCCATCAGGTCGAGGATCTGGGCCTGCACGGTGACGTCCAGCGCGGTGGTCGGCTCGTCGGCGAGCAGCACCTTGGGGTCGCACATGAGTCCCATGGCGATCAGGACGCGCTGGCGCATGCCGCCGGAGAACTCGTGGGGGTAGGAGTTGATCCGCTTGGCGGGTTCGGGGATACCGACCTTCTCCAGGGACTCGACCGCCCTGGAACGGGCCTGGGTCCGGGACACCTGCGGCCGGTGCACGCGCAACGCCTCGACGAGCTGGTTACCGATCGTGTACTGCGGGTGCAGCGACTGCATCGGGTCCTGGAAGACCATCGCGATGTCGTTGCCGCGCATCGAACGCAGCTTCCTGTCGCTCGCGGCGACCACGTCGGTGCCCACGACCTCGATCCCGCCGGTGATCCGGGCGCGACTGCCCCGGTGCAGGCCCATCAGCGCCAAGGAGGTCACGCTCTTGCCGGAACCCGACTCACCCACGATCCCGAGCGCGCCACCGGCGGGCACCTCGAAGGACAGGCCGTCCACCGCCCGGACGTCGCCGTCCAGGGTCGGGAAGGTGACGTGCAGGTCGTCCACGCGTACGACCGGGGCGGCGGAGGAACCGGCCGGGGACCCTGACGGGGTTGCGGTCATCGGAAAACCTCTCTCAGTTGTGGATGCGCACGCGCGGGTCGATGAGCGGGTAGACCAGATCGACCAGCAGGTTGCAGATGACGATGAAGAAGGCCCCGAACAGCGTCACTCCGAGGATGACCGGCAGGTCGCTCTGGGTGATGGCCTGGACCGCGTACCGGCCGATCCCGTTGAGGGAGAAGACCTGCTCGGTGAGGACGGCGCCGCCCAGGACCAGCCCCAGGTCGAGGCCGAAGATGGTGACGATGGGGGTGAGGGTCGGCCGCAGCGCGTGCTTGAGCACGACCCTGCGCTCGCTCAGGCCCTTGGCCCGAGCGGTGCGGATGTAGTCCTCGTTGAGCGTCTCCAGCATGCCCGCGCGCGTCTGGCGGGCGTACATGGCCGCGTGCAGGAACGCCAGGGTCAGCCACGGCAGGAGCATGCCCTGGGCCCAGGCGAGGGGGTCCTCCGTGAGGGGGACGTAGCGCGGGGTGGCGAACAGGCCCCAGGAGTGGACCAGGAAGGCCAGGGCCAGCAGACCGGTGAAGAAGATCGGCAGGGAGACGCCGGCCAGCGCGACGCCCATGGCCAGGCGGTCGAAGAGGCTGCCCTTCCAGACGGCCGAGATCACGCCGACGGCGACGCCGCCCACCAACCAGATGACGCCCGCGCCGAGGGCCAGGGAGGCGGTCACCGGGAGGCGGGAGAGGATCTCGGGGAACACCTCCTGGTAGGTCTGGAACGAGTAGCCGAAGCAGGGGGCCGCGCACTCGATGGTGTCCCGGCCGAACTGGTACTGGGCGCCGAGGAAGATACCCCGGACGAACTCCCCGAACTGCACCACGATCGGCTTGTCGAGGCCCAGGCGTTCGATGGTGGCCTGGATCGCCTCGGGGGTGGGGGCCCGGCCGACGTACATCGTGGCCAGCTGCTCGGTGGTCCGTCCCGCCCATCGGGGCACCACGTAGAAGATGGCGAAGGTGACCATGGTGACCACGGCCAGGAGCAGCAGACCGGCGCCCAGACGGCGCAGGATGTAGGTCAGCAAGGCGCGTGCCTTCTCTCGTCAGGGGACAGGGCCGCGGGGCCCGTGTTCGGGGCGGAGACGATTCCACCCCGAAGCCAAACCGTAACCCATCGCAATCGGACGATCACGCGACGAAGTCGGCGTGTACAGGGCCATCCGCGCTCGGAGCACGCGGGCGTCCTGCGCACGGGGAGACGGCGGCCCCTCCCCCGGAGGAACCGCCGCCGTGCCGCCCCGGGTCCGCTAGTTGTTGCTGGTGCCCAGGGGCATGTAGTCGTACATCGAGTAACCCGCGTGGTAGTACACGTTGGTCAGGTTCGCGGGACGGTAGAGCACCGTCCGCTCGAACACGGCGGGCAGGATCGGGGCCTGCTCCATCGCCCGCTCGTCGATCCTCGTGTAGATCTCCGCGCGCTCGTCCGGGTCGGCGACCGCGACGACCTCGTCGAACCAGTCGTTGATCTGCGCGTCGTCGATCTCGGAGATGTTCGCGTTACCCGCCTGCTGGATGGCGTCCCCGTCCAGGATCTTGCTCATGAACCCGTAGCCGCTGGCCCAGTCCGGTGCCCAGCCGTACACGGTCAGTCCGAGGTCGTTGTCGGCCACGAAGGACGGCGAACCCGCCTGGGTGTTCGTGTAGGTGTCGGACGGGTACTGCTTGATCTCGGTGTCGATGCCCACCCGGGCCAGGGCCTGCTGGAGCGCCTCGGCGGTGCTGACGTCCGAGGGCCGGTCGGCGCGGGCGCCGATGGCCGTCGAGAAGCCGTCCGGCTGGCCGCACTCCTCCAGCTTCTGCCGGGCCTTGTCCAGGTCGCCCTTGTTCTCGTCGGACGGGTAGGGGTCGAAGCTCGGGTCGGACCCGGGCAGGGCACCGGGCATGATCTGCGTGGCGACGTCACCGCCGGTGTCGCCGCCCCAGGCGCGCTGGAGGGCGTCCCGGTCGGCCGCGTACATGATCGCCTGACGGCAGGCCAGGTTGTCCAGCGGTTCCATGACGGTGTTGATGTTGACGTAGCGCAGGGTGTTGGTCTGCGGGTTGTCGACGTTGTGGCGCTGGCCCTCGTCGGTGATGACGGTGCCCTTCATCGCCGGTCCGACGCCGGCCCCGGCGAGGTCGACGTCGAGTTCGCCGTTGACCAGCCGCTGGTCGATCTCGTTCTGGTCGACACCCAGTTCCACCTCGACGCGGTCGGGCAACGCCTTGCGTGTGGGGTCGGTGGAGGCGTCCCACTGGTCGTTGCGCTCCAGGTTCAGGGAGACGCCCGGCCGGTAGTCCCCGTCGAACTTGTAGGGCCCCGAGGACAGCACGTGGCTCTGGTACTGCTCGCCCCGGTCGGCGTCGGCGGGCACCGGCGCGGTCTGGGGCTGGAGGAGCAGGTAGGGGAACTCGGAGAAGCTCTCCTTGAGGCGGAAGACCAGGGTGTGCTCGTCCGGGGTCTCGATCCCGTCGAACCCGGCCAGCGGGTCGGCCTCGTCCGCGTAGGGGCCCTGGTAGTCGTCACTGTCAGCCAGCAGCCCCTGGAAGTACTTGGGGCCGTTGGGCAGCGCCTGGTCGCCGAAGTTGCTGCGCGCGACGGCGTACTTGACGTCCTCGGCGGTGATCTCCGAACCGTCCTCGTACTTCAGGCCCGGTTTGATGCGCACGGTCCACTCGGTGGAGTCCTCGTTGCCCTCGGGCATCGCCTCGGCCAGGTCGGGCTGGAGTTCGATGCCCTCCTCTCCGGGGGCCTCGGTGTAGGTGAGCAGGGTGCGCGCGTAGTAGCGGGAGAAGTTCCAGCTGAACGCGTAGTAGGTGTTGCCCGGGTCGGGTGAGTCGAAGTCGGAGGAGATGGCGTAGCGCAGGGTGCCGCCGGACTGGTCGGAGGGGTTGACGATGGTGGTCTCGCCCTCGTTGAACTCGGCGTCGGACTGACCGCCGCCCCCGCCCCCGCCGCCCCCGCAGGCGGCCAGGAGCACCGCCACGGCGGTCCCCATGGCCACGGGCGCGGCGGCTCGTCGAAACGCGCCGCGCCGCCGGGGCGGTACCTGGCACGTGAAGTGATGGGTGGTCACCTGGGCCTCCTGGTCGGTTCGCTGGTGGGGCCGTGCGGCGCACGGCCCCGGCCGAGGGGTCTCGGCTGGACTGTGGGGCCGGGTGGCCCGTGGACGTCAGTCGGAGGAGCGCGGGTCGAAGGCGTCGCGCAGTCCGTCGCCGAAGAGGTTGAAGGCGAGGACGGTCACGAAGATGGCCAGACCCGGGATGATCACGAAGTGCGGCGAGGTGGTGTAGAAGCGCAGGGCGTTCTCCAACATGCCGCCCCAGGTGGCCATGGGCGGGTTGATGCCCACGCCCAGGAAGCTCAGGGCCGCCTCGAAGAGGATGTTCGTGGGGATGAGCAGGGTGGAGTAGACGAGGATCGGCGTGACCAGGTTGGGCAGGATCTCCCGGAAGACGATGTGCGTGCTGCCCGCTCCGAGGCTGCGCGCGGCCTCGACGAACTCGCGTTCCTTGAGGGTAAGGGTCTGTCCGCGCACGATGCGGCCGATGTAGGGCCAGTTGAAGAAGCCGATGATGAACACCAGGACGCCGATGCGCAGGTTGTTGCCGGACAGGCCGAAGGCTCCGTCGGGGATGACCCCGACCAGGGCGATGGCGAAGAGCAGCAGCGGGAAGGCGAGGAAGATGTCCATGGTGCGGCTGATGACCACATCCACCCAGCCGCCGAAGTACCCGGCCAGGATGCCCAGGACGGTGCCGATGACCACGCACACCACGGTGGCGACGGTGGCGACCAGCAGGGAGGTGCGGGCCCCGTAGACGATACGGCTGAACAGGTCGCGGCCGTTGACCGGCTCCACGCCCAGGAGGTGCTGGGGACTGATCCCGCCCCAGGGGTCGAGGCCCTGGGCGGGGTCGTCCGGGTCGCACAGGACCCCTCCGGTGAGCGGGTCGACCAGGCCCTGGTCGAACTGGTTGGGCGGCTGGCCGAACCAGGCGGTGAGCAGGGGCGCGAAGATCGCGACCAGGATGAGCAGGACGACCACGACCCCGCCGGTCATGCCGACTCGGTCCTTGCGGAAGCGCTGCCAGGCGATCTGGCGCAGAGAGCGGCTGGCGGTGTTCCTGGCCCCCGCGACGACCGCCTCTGGCTCGGCGTGCTGGGACGACTCGGGCACGTCCATCGGCGCGGTCATGTACCCCTGCCTCCCGCTGTCTCTGCGTGTGGCCACACACCGGCGTCTGTGTGTGGCCACGTGACTACGCAGAGTTTGCCCTAGTGGGGTGGGGCGTTTCCACCCTCCGCGCCGACGAGGGCACCGTCACGGGCGACGACCCTCCCGGACCTGATCACGAGGTCCCTCCCCGGCACCCTGGCGACGGCCTCGGCCGCCGACCGGGCGTCGACGACCACGAGGTCGGCGGGACCGCCCACCGTCAGACCGTGGTCCTCGATCCCGAGCACGCGGGCGGCATTGGTCGTCACCGCGTCCAGCGCGAGCATCAGCTCGTCGTCGCTTCGGCTGGAGTTGCGGTAGGCGATGAGCATGGCCCGGCGCAGCATGTCGCCGTCGCCGAAGGGACCCCACAGGTCGTTGATGCCGTCCGTTCCGCCCGCCAGGAGCACGCCGTGCTCCGCGCAGGCCCGGAGCGGGGGCACCGGCGCGTCGTACACCGCCGCGCTCACCAGGGCCACGCCCGCCTCGGCGAACCGTTCGAGAAGGGCGGCCTGGGTCGGCGGGTGCGCGATCCCGAAGGCGTGGGAGACCGCCACGCGACCGCCCAGGTCGTACTCCCGGGTCATGCGGGCGATGAGGCCCATCTCCCAGGCCCCGAGCGACCCGCCGTCGTGCAGGTGGATGTCGATGCCGGTGCCCGTGGAGGCGGCGAGGTCGAAGACGGCCTCCAGATGGGCGTTGGGGGCGTCGTCGAACCCGGCGGGGTCGAGTCCGCCGATCACCGAGGCCCCGGCCTCCACGGCGTCGCGCAGGAGCGGCAGTGTGCCCGGGTTGGTGATGAGCCCGCCCTGGGGGAAGGCCACCTGCTGGATGTCGATCACGCCCTCGTAGCGGCGGGCGACCTCCGCGACGGCCGTGATCCCCCGGAGGCCGACTCCGGGGTCGACGTCCGTGTGCGTGCGCAGGTGCGTGGTGCCCGCCACGACCATCGCCTCCACCAGCGAGGCGACGTACTCCCGCGAGGGCAGGCCGTGGGTGTCCCGGTGGCGCCGCTCGTGCGCGACGCGTTCGGCCACGGTCTCCACCTGCGGGGCGGAGACCCACGGACCGCCGTGGAGGGTCTTGTCGATGTGGGCGTGCGCGTTGACCAGTCCGGGCAGGACGGTCCGGCCCGCCGCGTCGATGACCTCCTCGCCCGGGGCGCCGACGCCGGGTGACTCCTTGATCGCGGTGATCCGCCCGCCCTCGGTGACGATGGTGACCGGCTCGGACCGGCCGGGCAGGACGGCGTTGGTGACGCGCATGCGGGGTTCCCTTCGGTGTCCGCTCGGTTCGGGGATCAGAGGTGGATGAACAGCTCGGCCAGCGTGGCGGACGCGACGATGGTGGTCGTGAAGGTCAGCGCCGCGGCGACGACGATCTTCCAGCTCAGCTGGGAGAACGCCTCGCGGTCCCGGCCCATCGTCATACCGACCAGGGCCAGCTGCGGCAACCCGATCAGCAGCACGTTCAGGTTCTGCACGAGGTCCGCGATCACTCCGGCGACCGGGGAGATCGGCGTCGTCACGATCGTGGCGATCGCCAGCACCCAGACCGTGGCCGGGATGGCCCTCACCTTGCGGGACAGGAGGATGGCGACCCCCGTCATCGCCAGCAGCACCACGATGCCGGCGACGTCACGCGGGTGGAACGCTCCGGTGCCCAGCCAGTTGAGCAACAGTCCCGCCACACCGGCGAAGACGTAGCCCGCGACGCCCGGTCGCCAGCCCCGGGGATGTCCGGATCGCGCGGACGCTCGACCGGGGTCGGCCCGCCGTCCGGGGACTCCTTCGACCGCACGGAGGCGTCACCCTCGGGGATCCGCCCGCGGGCGACCAGCTTCGCCTCCTCGATCTCCGGGGCGGGGCGGCGGAAGACGCGGCACCAGAAACCGTAGAGGCGGCGGGCGGCGGGCAGACCGATGAACACGCCCGCGTAGAAGCCGACGATGTTGGTGACCAGGTTGGACAGGGCCGCCAGGGCGGCGATCTCGGCGGCCTGGTCGGGGTAGAGCAGCGCCAGGGCGCCCACTCCGCCGAGCATCATCGACGTGGAGCCGACGCCGAGAGCCAGGGCCAGCGAGAGCGGGTTGTACAGGCCCGTCCCGCCCAGGAGCCCGGTGATCAGGGAGATGAAGACGGCGCCGAACATGGAACCGATGATCCAGACGCCGAACACGCCCCGGTACTCGGGCGAGGAGGTCCCGAACCGGTCGATGGCGTAGGCGAGGTAGGACTCCCGGTCGATCGCCCAGGTGGCGCCGATCGCCGCGCGTCCCATGCCGAGCAGGACCGCGATGGGCAGCGCGAGGATGATCGTCCCGAAGAGCTGGCCCACCTCCTGCATGAGCAGCGCCGGTCCGACCTGTTCGACCATGCCGATCGACGGGCCGATGCCGGTGCCGAGCAGCGCGAGGAAGAGGACCATGCCGACCGGGATCAGGGCCTCACCGGCGGACCGGGTGCCACCGCGCAGCGGCCACCATCGCTGGAGGCCGATGACCGCGCCCATCAGCACCACCCAGACCAGGGGGAACAGCACGATCGCGGCGGGCCCGACCCGGAACTTGTGCTCTCCGACCAGGACGGCCAGAACACTGATCAGCACGCTCACGCCAAGGGCGGTCACCCAGTCACCGCGACCGACCGAACCACGGTTCGCCACGTCCCCGCGCGACTCCGCTTGCTGCCTTCTTGCCCTCATCTGGGATACCAATCAGTGAGCCGCTGAATTTTCGAGGAGCTTATGGTTGGGGCAAAACCGCTGTCAAGAGCGGTATGGACCCAATTTCTGCACCCCTACATACGCGCCGATCCAGTTCTCAAAAGTGCGTGGTATACAAGTTTCATGGATCAGGTAATCAGAGCACGGTACGTGCTGGCGCATTCCGAGGGCTCCCACGTCTGGCTGCGGGACGGCTACGTCGCCCATTCCGACGGCGTCGTCACCGAGGTGGGGACCGGCACTCCGGATTCCGCCGCTCCTGTGCTGGACCTGGGCGACACGATCCTCACTCCCGGGCTGATCGACCTGGACGCCCTGGTGGACATCGACCACCTCATCCTCGACGCGCACCACGACCCGGCCCACGCCCGCTCCCTGGTCGGATCCGTCGAGCACTGGCGGGACCGTCCCCGCGACGTCCTGACCCCCGAGCAGCGCGACACCCTCCGCCGGTTCGGGCTCGCGCAGCTCGCGCTGCACGGCGTCACCACCTACATGCCGATCGCCTCCGAGATCCACCTGGAGTGGAACGAGTCCGCCGACGAACTGCGCCGCCTGGCGGACCTCACCCGCGCCTGGGGCCTGCGCGGCTACCTGGGCCCCTCGTACCGGTCCGCGGTGGGCGCCGTCGCCGACGGGGAGCGCACCTTCGTCGAGAACCCCGAACGCGGCGAGTCCGGCCTGGACGAGGCGCTGCGCTTCGCGGACGAGCTCACCGGGCGCGACGACGACCTGGTCCGACCGGTCCTCCTCCCCTGCCGCATCGAGACGCTCACCCCCGAACTGCTGGAGCGCACGGCGCGGGAGGCCAGCGAACGCGGCCTGCTCGTACGCCTGCACTCCCTCCAACAACCGTGGGAGCGCGAGGTGATCATCGAGCGCCACGGTCTCACCCCGCTGGACCTCATCGAGCGCACCGGTCTCCTCAACGACCGACTGCTCATCCCCCACGCCCTGTGGACCGACCGGAACTCGGCGCTGACCGGCCCCAACGGCGTCGACCTCACCCGCCTGGCCAGCGCGGGCGTCAGCGTGATCCACTGCCCCCTGACCACCTTCCGGTACGGGGACATGCTGGAGACCTTCAACGACTTCGTGGACGCCGGAGTCACGATGGCGCTCGGCACCGACTCCTTCCCGCCCGACCTCGTGCGCGGCATGGACGTGGGCCTCCACGCCTCCCGCCTGCTGCACGGCCACGGCGCCGTCAGCCTGAGCGGATACATGGAGGCGGCGACCCTGGGCGGCGCGGCCGCGCTCAAGCGTCCCGACCTGGGGCGCCTGGAGGTCGGGGCGAGCGCCGACATGACCGCGTTCTCCCTGGACGACTTCCGCGACGGTGTCGTGGAGGACCCTCTGCGCACCCTCGTGCTCAACGGCACCGCCCGCAACGCCACCCACACCTTCGTGGCCGGTCGGCCCGTGGTGCGGGACGGACGCATCGCGGGGGTGGACCTGGACGAGCTCAGGAACCAGGCGCAGGAGGTGTTCGAGCGACTCCAGCGCGGCTACAGTGAGCGGGACGGCCTCCACCGCCCGGTCGAGGCCCTCTTCCCCCGTCGTTCCCGGTTCGCGGGTCCGAGTCCCGGGACGCCGGTTCCGGCAGGGGTGATCCAGGCGCACACGGCGGGAACGGGTCTCATGACACGGACATCAGGCGGGTCGGCCCCTCTGACCGAGGCGGCCGAGGTCGCCATCCGTGAGGGGATCATCTCCGGCCGGTACGCACCGGGGGCACGGCTGCGCGAACGCGAGCTCTCGGAGGAGCTGGGCGTCTCCCGGCTCCCGGTGCGCGAGGCGCTGCGCAATCTCAGGCACGACGGGTTCATCATGACCAGCGCCCACCGGGGCGCGACCGTGCGGACGATGTCCCCCTCAGGGGTGGACGAGCTCTTCGACCTGCGGATCAGGCTCGAACCCTTCGCCGCCGAGCGGGCCGCCCGCCAGCACTCCGAGGGGCACGTGCACGCCGGGCTGGCCGCGGCCATGGAGGCGACCGCCGAGGCCACGGAGACGGGCTCGCTGGACCACATCATGACCGCCAACGCGGACTTCCACGCGCAGGTGGTGGAGGCCGCCGGTCACGAGCTGCTGTCCGAGCTCATGGCACCGATCCTGTCGCGCTCCCGCTGGCTGTTCGCCCTGACCGCCTTCCGCGACCCCCACCTGGAGTTCCAGGCGCACCACGAGATCTACGCGGCGGTCAGCACCGGCAACGCCCGGCTCGCCAGGCTGACCATGGCCGCGCACATCGAGGCCGGGCGCGGTCCCTCGCTGCTGGCCGTCGGCAACGACACCGCCGAGGAGTAGCCGAACCCGGGAACTCCGCCGCGAGGGTTCCCGGGAAGGCCCCTTCCCCGAGAAGGACACCCCGAAGCCGGACCGTTCCACGGACGGAACGGACCACGTGCGGTCACGCGCACGCGCCACGCGCCGAGCGGACCGGAGTGCGTCCGAGAGGGAACGACCCCTCCGGCTACGCGGAGTCGCGCCCGCGCAGGCCCCGGTAGCGCCGCACCAGGGCTTCGGTGGAGGCGTCCAGACCGCGCACCCCGGCGCCCTCGGTCAGGGCCGGCTGCACCCTCTTCGCCAGGACCTTGCCCAGCTGTACGCCCCACTGGTCGAACGAGTTGATGTTCCACACCGCGCCCTGGACGAACACCTTGTGCTCGTAGAGGGCGACCAGCTGCCCCAGCACCGACGGGTCGAGCCGGTCGGCCAGGATCGTCGTGGTGGGCCGGTTGCCGGGGAACGTGCGGTGCGGGACCAGATCGGCGGGCACCCCTCCGCGGCGACCTCGGCCGACGTGCGGCCGAACGCCAGCGCCTGGCCCTGCGCGAACAGGTTGGCCATCAGCAGGTCGTGCTGGGGCACCAGCCCCTCGGGCAGGTCCGGGGCGGGGCGCGCGAAGCCGATCAGGTCGGCGGGGACGAACCGGGTGCCCTGGTGCAGCAGCTGGAAGTAGGCGTGCTGCCCGTTGGTCCCGGGTGTCCCCCACACCACCGGGCCGGTCTGCCACTCGACCGGGCGGCCGTCGCGCTGGACCGACTTGCCGTTGGACTCCATGTCCAGCTGCTGGAGGTAGGCGGTGAACTTCGACATGTGGTGGCTGTAGGGCAGCACCGCGTGGCTCTGGGCGCCGAAGAAGCCGCCGTACCAGACGCCGAGCATTCCCAGCAGGAACGGCAGGTTGCGCTCGAGCGGCGCCTCGCGGAAGTGCGTGTCCATCGCGTGGAACCCGGCGAGCATCTCGCGGAACCGCTCCGGCCCCAGCGCCACCATGAGGGACAGGCCGATCGCGGAGTCGTAGGAGTAGCGCCCGCCCACCCAGTCCCAGAACTCGAACATGTTCGCGGTGTCGATCCCGAAGCGCGCGACCTCGTCCGCGTTGGTCGAGACCGCCACGAAGTGCCGGGCGATCGCGTCGGAGTCCGCCCCCAGCCCGGCCAGGAGCCAGTCCCGGGCCGCCGTGGCGTTGGTGACCGTCTCCAGGGTGGTGAAGGTCTTCGAGGCGACCACGAACAGGGTGCGCTCGGGGTCGGCGTCGACCAGTGCCTCGTGCAGGTCCGTGCCGTCCACGTTGGAGACGAAGCGGAACCCCAGCCCCCGGTCCGTGTACGGACGCAGCGCCTCGTAGGCCATGGCCGGGCCCAGGTCGGAGCCGCCGATGCCGATGTTGACCACCCGGGTCACCGGCTTGCCGGTGTGGCCCAGCCACTTCCGGGCGCGCACGCGGTCGGCGAAGTCCGCCATCCGTTCCAGGACCGCGTGCACCTCGGGCACCACGTCGCGCCCGTCCTCGCGGAACACCGCGTCGCTCGGGGCGCGCAACGCGGGGTGCAGGACGGCTCGGTCCTCGGTGACGTTGATGTGCTCGCCACGGAACATGGCGTCGCGCAGGGAGGCGACGCCGGTGCCCCTCGCGAGGTCCGTGAGCAGGTCCAGGGTCTCCGGTGTGAGGAGGTTCTTGGACAGGTCCGCGTGGAGGTTCCCGACGTCGAGGGTGAACCGGTCGACCCGCCCGGCGTCCTCGGCGAAGAGGGACCGCAGATGGGTGTCGCCGAACCGCTCGCGGTGCTCGGCGAGCGCGGTCCACTCCGCCCGACGGTTCAGGGGGACGGGTGCGTCGCCCCCGACGTCCTCGGTCCGAGGAAGGGTGTACTCGCAGACATCCGGTCGCTCCTCGTCGTCCATGGTCGGCTTGCGGCGGCCTTCCGGGACACCGCGTGCGGCTGTCCCCCTACCCTCCCACGAAAGCCGCCAACCACGGGCCCTTCCACGCACGTCAGAGGGCCAGCGAACGCGGTGCGCGCCCGCCCCGGCCCGCCCACACCAGCGGGGGCGGACCGGGCCCCGTCAGTGGAGCGTCGCTAGATGCGCTCGTGCTCGCCCCGGAGCAGTTCGCGTTCGTCGCGCAGCGAGGCCACCTCGGCGCGCAGCGCCCGCAGTTCGTCGAGGATCTGCCGCTGTCCCTCGTCCGGCGCGCGGGCGGCGCCGCCGTCCGGTGAGTCCCCGGGATCCTCGTCGGGCCCGCCGCTCCCCTTGGATCCCGGGGCGCCTCCCGGACCGGGTCTGCCGTACTGCTCCTCGTGCCCGGCCTTGTCCAGCGCCTCGACGGCGACCGCGATGAACAGGTTCAGGGCGATCAGCGTGGACACCATGACGAAGACGACGAAGAAGACCCAGGCGTAGGGCTGGTGCTTCATCACCTCGGACGCGATGGTGCTCCAGCCGTCGGCGGTGAAGATCTGGAAGAGGGTGAACAGCGAGGTCCCCAGGTCTCCGAAGTACTGCGGGGCGTCGGTGGAGAAGAGCCGGGTGGCCATCACCGCCGAGACGTACAGCAGCAGGACCACCAGGACCATGATCGAGGCCATGCCGGGCATCGCGCGGAACAGTCCGGTCACCACGTGGCGCAGCGACGGGATCACCGACAACAGTCGCAGGACACGCAGGACGCGGAGCACCCTCAGCACCGCGAACGGGCCGGAGGCGGGGAGCAGGGCGATCCCGATGATCACCATGTCGAACCAGCTCCAGGGGTCCCGGAAGAAGTCCCGGCGATGGGCGAACATCCTCAGACCCATCTCGACGACGAACAGGGTCAGGATCACCCGGTCGATGCTCTTGAGGAGGTCACCGTGGTTGTCCATCATCCGCTTGGAGGTCTCGAAACCGAGGATCACCGCGTTGACGAGGATGAGGGTGATGACGCTGGCCTGGAACCAGGGGCCTCGACGAGGGCACGGGCGCGTTCACGCGTGGTCACTGGGAGGAAGACTCCGTCTCTGTCATCGGGCGACGGCGCAAAAGCCTACCGTCGGCGGGGGCGGCCCGTTTCGTCCTCGTCTCCCTCGGTACGTCCCGCGCTGGCGTCCGCAGCCGTGACCAGGCATCATCGAAGACAGGGAACCGAGGCGAGGGGGCCGCCGGTGACGGAATCCGCCGAATTCGACAGGGACGCCGCGGACATCGACGACGTGGACGCCGAGATGGACGTGGGTGCCCCGGAACAGGACTCCGCCGTGGCGGAGTACCTGGAGGACCACCCCGAGGACTACCGCATAGAGGAGATCGAGGACCACGAGGCACTCGGTATAGACGCCGGAGTCGGCCAGGAGGTTCCGGACGGGGAGTCGGAGACCGACCCGGAGGACCCGCCCCGGGTACCCGGGCCCGAGAGCCTGTCACGGGTGCTCCGGGCGGAACGGTACGCCGACCGGGTCAACCGTCGGCTCGAAGGCTGAGCCAGCGCTCCACCCGCAGCACGTGCGCGGCGGCGGCCGCCCGGGCCGCCTCGGGGTCGCGGGCGGTCAGTGCCTCGTGGATCCGCCGGTGGTCCTGGAAGAGGGTGTCGGTGAGCCCCTCACGACCGAGTCCGGCCCAGACCCGTTCGTTGAAGGTGCGCGAGGACAGCCCGGCGTGGACTGCGGAGAGCGTGGCGTTGCCCGCGCAGGCCACGACGGCGCGGTGGAAGTCGAGGTCGTCGGCGGGCGCGCGGTCGGCGTCGGCCTCCATGCGGTCCAGGAGGTCACCGATCCGGGCCAGGTCCTCGGGGGTGGCCCGGGCGGCGGCGACGGCGGTGGCGGCCGGTTCGATCATGCGGCGGACCTGGAGGACCTCCAGCAGGGTCTCGTCGCGTGAGACCTCGGCCAGGACGGAGAAGGCCTCCAGCAGGTCGGCGGGGCGCAGCGCGGTGACGTAGACGCCCGCGCCGTGGCGGACGGACAGCACGCCCAACGTGGTGAGGGAGCTGATCGCCTCGCGCACCGAGCCCCGGGAGACGCCCAGTCGGGCGGAGAGCTCGCGTTCGGTGGGCAGCCGTTCCCCCGGGCCCACCTCGCCGTCGGCGATCATCGCCTTGATCCGCTCGACCGCCCGTTGGGCCACCGGGGTCCGTACGCCCTCGACCACGTCACTCCCCCGTCTCCACCACGAACACGGAGATTCTACTCTCGGTGCCCGTGTTCGTGTCCCAGCGCTCTCGGACATTGGTCGGACCACCGCAAGGGTGCCGTGGGACCAGCGCGGCGCATCGGCGCACATTCCGCCGATCGTCACGGGGTTCTTGATCCGTCTCGCGCCGCTGTGCAAAAGTGGTCGGACCACTCGCCTCGGTTGCCGTCCGCCGGACCGGACGCTCCCCGCCGGGGCGGGGTGCGAAGGAGGCCCATGCGCGTCGCGCTGTTCGTCACCTGTGTCAACGACACGCTCTTCCCCGACACCGGACGCGCGGTGGTACGGCTCCTGGAGCGGCTGGGCCACGAGGTGGTCTTCCCCGAGGACCAGACCTGCTGCGGCCAGATGCACTACAACACCGGGTACCGGCGCCCCGCGGCCCGACTCGCCGTGCGCTTCGCCCGGACCTTCGGCGGGGCCGACGCGGTGGTGGTCCCCTCGGCCTCGTGCGCGGCGATGGTGCGTGACAACTATCCGAAGCTCGGCGCCCAGGGCAGCAGGCTCTCCCGCAGGATGGCCCACCTGGGACCCCGCGTGTACGACCTCACCGAGTTCCTCGTGGACGTGCTCGGGGTGACCGACGTGGGCGCCTACTTCCCGCACAGGGTGGTCTACCACCCCACCTGCCACGGACTGCGCTTCCTCGGCTTGGGAGACCGCCCCTACCAGCTGCTGCGCGCCGTGCGCGGCCTGGAACTGCTCGCACTGCCGGGAGCCGCCGAGTGCTGCGGGTTCGGGGGCACGTTCTCCGTCAAGAACGGCGACGTCTCCGCCGCCATGGGGTTCGACAAGGCCCGCCACGTGGCCGAGACGGGCGCCGAGGTCCTGTGCGCGGTGGACAACTCCTGTCTCATGCACATCGGCGGCACCCTGTCCCGTCAGCGTTCCGGAGTCCGGATCGCCCACATCGCGGAGATCCTGGCCAGTACCGAGAAGGAGTACGCGCACGCATGAGCGCCACGTTCCTGGGCCTTCCGCCCTTTCCCGAGGCCGCCCGTTCGGCGGTCGGAGACTCCCGCACCAGGCACAACCTGCACAAGGCCACCCACACCATCCGGGGCAAGCGCGACGCGGTCGTCGGTGAGCTGGGTGAGGACTGGCAGCGCCTGCGCGCCGAGGGCGAGCGGATCAAGACGCACACCCTGCGCCACCTGGACCACCACCTCGAACGCCTGGAGGAGGCGGTCCACCGGGCGGGCGGCACGGTCCACTGGGCCGCCGACGCGGCCGAGGCCAACGAGATCGTCACCCGGCTGGTGCGTCGGACGGGTGAGACCGAGGTGGTCAAGGTGAAGTCCATGGCCACCCAGGAGATCGAGCTCAACGGCGCGCTGGAGGCCGCCGGGATCACGGCCTACGAGACCGACCTGGCCGAACTGATCGTGCAGCTCGGTGACGACCTCCCCTCCCACATCCTGGTGCCCGCGATCCACCTGGCCCGTTCCCAGATCCGGGAGATCTTCCTCGACCGGATGGCGGAGTGGGGGTGCCCGCACCGCCCGGGCTCACCGACGATCCCCGCGCGCTGGCCGAGGCCGCCCGCGTGCACCTGCGGGAGCTGTTCCTGCGCGCCAGGGTGGCGGTCTCGGGGGCCAACTTCGCCGTGGCCGACTCCGGGACGCTCGTGGTGCTGGAGTCCGAGGGCAACGGGCGGATGTGCCTGACCCTGCCGGAGACGCTGATCTCCGTGGTGGGGATCGAGAAGGTCGTGCCCACGTGGTCCGACCTCGAGGTGTTCCTGCAACTGCTGCCCCGGTCCTCCACCGGGGAACGGATGAACCCCTACACCTCCACCTGGACCGGGGTGACCCCGGGCGACGGTCCGCGCGACTTCCACCTGGTCCTGTTGGACAACGGACGCACCGACGTGCTCGCCGACACCGTGGGACGGCAGGCGCTGCGCTGCATCCGCTGCTCGGCCTGTCTGAACATCTGTCCCGTCTACGAGCGCACCGGCGGTCACGCCTACGGATCGGTCTACCCGGGGCCGATCGGCGCGATCCTCACTCCCCAACTGCGGGGGATGTCCTCGGAGGTGGACCGGGCTCTGCCGTACGCGTCGTCGCTGTGCGGGGCGTGCTACGACGTCTGCCCGGTGGCCATCGACATCCCGGAGGTCCTGGTGCACCTGCGTGAACAGGTCGCGGAGGGTCCGGGGCACCTCGGTGAGAAGGCCGTCATGGCCGGTGCCGAGGCGGTTCTCGGTTCGGCCCGGGCGTTGGACGCGGCGCAGCGCGCGGCGGGGCTGGTGGGCGGGGACCTGCCCCGGCACCTGCCGGGGACGGCGGGGACGTGGACCGACACCCGGGACGTGCCGGACGTGCCCGGCGAGTCCTTCCGACAGTGGTGGAAGCAGAGGGGGCGGCGATGAGCGGCACCGGAGGCGTGCGCGGTGGGGGCGCCGAGGGCCGGGGCTCCCGTGAACGCGTCCTGGCACGGGTGCGGGCGGCGCTGTCGGACGTGCCCGGCGAGGAGCCGGTGGCGCGTCCGCCCGGAGGCGGGTACGCCGACCACCACTTCGCCGGGGACGCCCTGGAGGTGCTGGTGGACCGGTTGCGGGACTACCGGGCCCTGGTGGAGAGGGTGCCGGAGGCCGCTCTGCCCGAGCGGATCGCCGCCGTCCTGGAGCGACGCGGCGCGACCCGGGTCGCGACCCCTCGGGCGCTCCGCCGGAGTGGTTCTCGGAGGTGACGGCGCCACGGCTCACCGACACCCCCGGGGAGCCGCTGTCCGTGGCCGACCTCGACGCCTGCGACGGTGTGGTGACCGGGTGCGCGGTGGCGGTGGCCGAGACCGGAACCCTCGTGCTCGACGCCGGGCCCGACCAGGGCCGTCGGGCCCTCACCCTGGTCCCCGACTACCACCTGTGCGTGGTCCGGGCCGACCAGGTGGTGGGCGGGGTACCCGAGGCCGTCCGGCTCCTGGACCCGGCGCGGCCGCTCACGTGGATCAGCGGCCCCTCGGCCACCAGCGACATCGAACTCAACCGCGTGGAGGGCGTGCACGGTCCCCGCACCCTGGAGGTGCTGCTGGTGGAGACCGTCGGCTGAAACTCCGGGGGCGCGGGCCCGGTGGGAGGCCGTGAGGTCGTGCCCGCCCCACCCCGTGACCGCGTGCCCGCCCCCGGCGGAGTCGATGGCCTGCACCCTCGTGCCGGTCGGGCCCCGCTTCCTAGGGTTCAGGGGATGGCAGACCGACCACGACGGAAGGCTCCCCTATGCCGCACCCCTCCACGTCCTCCCGCACCCCCGCTCCCCCGGCGCGGACCGCTCGCCGCCGGTCCGCGCCCCTGGCCCTGGCCTGCGCCCTGGCCGTGGGCGGCACCCTCGCCTCCGGTCCGGCTTCCGCCGCGACCGACGGGGACCGCCCACCCACCGCCGCCCTGCCCGCACCCACCGGCCCCGCGCCCGTGGGCACCACCGACCTGCACCTGGTGGACACCGACCGCGAGGACCCGTGGTTCGGCGGTGACCGGGAGATCATGGTGACGCTCTGGTACCCGGCCCGCACCGACACCGGGCGTCCCGCCCCCTACCTGACCGAGGCCGAGTCCGCGGCGATCCTCGCCCAGAGCGGGTTCGACCACCTTCCGGCGGACACCCTGACCCGGGTGCGCACCCACTCCGTGGCGGACGCACCGCCGGCCCGCACCGACGACGGCCTGCCCCTCGTGGTGCTCTCCCCGGAGCCGGGGTCTCCCGGACCTGGATGTCCTCGCTCGGTGAGGACCTGGCCAGCCACGGTTTCGCGGTGGCCGGGATCGACCACCGGCACGAGGCGGCCCCGGTGGAGTTCCCCGACGGGCTCGTGGAGCGGTGCGGGGCCTGCGCCACCGAGCGGTGGGAGGACGGCGCGGTCAACCGGGCCGACGACGTCACCCTCCTCCTGGACGCACTGGAGGACGGCGGGGCCTGGCGCTGGTCCGCGCTGGTCGCGACCGACCGGACCGGAATGGTGGGCCACTCCTGGGGCGGGGCGGCCACCGCCCAGACGCTGGTGACCGAGGAGCGCGTGGACGCCGGGCTCAACCTGGACGGCCCCTACTACCCCGCGCAGCTGGAGGAGGAGATCGACAAGCCGCTGGCGCTGCTCGCCAACGGCCAGGGGCAGTCCTGGGAGGGCTGGGAGGAGCGCTGGGCGGGCCTGACCGGCTGGCGCCAGTGGATCCGCGTCACCGACTCCGGGCACTCCACCGCCCTGGACCGGGGTGTGCTCATGGAACGACTCGGGCTGCGGGACACGCTGACCCCCGAGCAGTGGCGGGCGCAGTTCGGCGACCTCCCGGTGGAGCACGGGGTGAACCTGGTGCGGACCTACGCCGCCGCCTACTTCGACCACCACCTGCGCGGTGGTGAGCAGCCCCTCCTGGACGATCCGGGAAGCGTCCACCCGGAGCTCGTCGTGGTGGACCCCGAAGCGGGCTGAGCCCACGGCGGGATCGGCTCCCGGGGCTCAGCTCCGGGGGTCCACGTCTCCAGGAGCCGTTCGAGGGGGTCGGGCTCGTGCGGTTTCTCCGCGAAGGGCGCCTGGTAGCGGGCGCCCCGGGCGGCGGGACGGCGTTTGCGGCGCCGGGAGGCGCCTCTGACATCCGGTTCGGCTGCCGCGACCGGCTCGCTCTCCCCGGTCGGGGTGAACCGCACGGGCAGCTCCTCGAGCCCGTGCGCGCCGGGGGACGCCCGTCGTCGCGGACCGGCGGGCCCGACCACCGCGACCATGTCCCTCATCCGGTCCAACGCCGTGTCGAGGGCGGTGCGGACCAGCTCCTGGGTGAGGGACGTGGCCGGGCAGCGATGGGCTCCGGCGCCCCAGGACAGATGGGCGCGGTTCCCGGCCAGCTGGTCCATGGCGGTTCCGGAGTCTCCGGCGACGGACGGGTCGGAGTGCGCGGCCCCGAACGCGAAGAGCAGCGGATCGCCCCGCCGGATCCGGGTCCCCGAGAACCGGAGGTCCGTTCTCGCGTAGCGTCCCGCCAGCACGCGGACCGGAGGGTCGGTCCACATGACGTAGTCGAGGAGGTCCTCCGGTGTGAGCGTCCCGCCGAGGTAGGCGGTCCACACCCGACGGTCCTCGACGAGCAGGCGCAGGGCGTTGCCGATGAGGTGGGTGGTGGGTTCGAGGCCCGTCGCCCAGAGCAGGCGCAGCGCCTCGACCGCCTCGTCGTCGGTCAGCCCGTGCGGGTGCTCCAGGAGCGCGGAGGTGACGTCCCGCCCGGGTGCGGCGCGTTTGCGGGCGACCAGCCCCAGGAAGTAGGCGCGCACGGCCGGTGCGGCCGTCGCGGCCCGCCGGGCGTCGTCGCCGCGCAGGCGGTCGGTGAGGTCCGCGAGCAGGTGGCCGTAGGAGTCCGGGAGCCCGAGGAGTTCGTTGAGGACGAGCGCGGGCAGGGGTGCGGCGTACTGCCCGACGAGGTCGGCCGCGCCCTTCGCTCCGACCCGGCCGATCAGCCGCACGGCGACGCGCTCGACCACCGGGACCAGGTGTGGGGTGCCCACGGAGGCCAGCGCCTCCACGATCGGCAGGCGCAGGCGCTGGTGGTCGTCACCGTCGCGAGCGAGGGCCGCGCCTCGAACGGGCGCGGCGTCGTCGCCCCAGGGGCGCGGGTCGGCGGAGAAGTGGGTCTGGTCGCGCAGGACCCGCAGGTTCTCCTTGTAGCCGAGCAGGAGCCAGCCGGGGACTCCGGGGGTGACCTCCACGGGGATCAGGCCACCGTGCCGGGACCGCAGCCGGTCCCAGGAGGGTTCCGCTCCGAGTGCCGGGCTCCGGTCGAGGGAGTGGGCGGCCCCTCCGGTGTACGGGCATCGCGATGGGCCCGCCGTTCCGCCCCCGCCGCCTCGTCGCCCGTGGGCCCGGTTCCCTGACGCATGGAGACTCCTCGGTGGCTGCGGTGGGGACGACGCTAGGCCGACGGTGTTTCCGGGATGATTCCGGGAGGAAAGGGGCGTCTTTCGGCGTCGGGCACCGATCCCCTTCACCAGACAGGAGCGGAGGAATCGGACCGGCCCCGACGCAGGGGCGCGGCGAGCGGAGCCGGGCGCGACGAGTCGGGTAGGTCCGGGGCGGTGGCGACGGGCATGGCTCCGAACCCGGGCAGCCGGAATCCGCCCCACCATGGGGCCACCCCTCCGGTCACCCTGCGGGAAACGGCAGGGCGCGGGGGTGTGATCCCCCACTCCGCCACCGAAGTCGCAGGCCGGTAGGATGTCCAGTCGGCCCGAAGGGGGCCGCAACGGCCGCAGGGCCCGACAGTCTCTCGAACGGGGAGTACCACCGTGGGCAGGAAGGGCCGCAGAGGCGGCGACGCGCGGGCCGGGGCCGAGTGGTCCGGGCCAGGTCCCACGGACACCCCCGTGGAGGTGGTCACCGGCGCCGTCGACGCGCTCGTGCGAGGACAGGAGGGCGGCGGGGTGGACCTCGCGTCGGCCCGACTGGCCGACGCCGAGGACCCGGCCTGGGCGGGGGCGGCGGGGCGCGCGCTCCTCGACACCCTGCTCTTCGCGATCGCCGACGCCTGGGCGCGCGGCTGGCAGCCCACGGAGACGGTCCGGCACGTGTCCCGCGAGTCCGGGCCACTTGCCGCCACCGTGTGCGCGGAGGCCGTCACCGCCGACCTCGAACGCCACTCCGCCGCCACGGTGGACCCCCGCTGGACCGAGCAGGTACGCGCCCTGGGCGCGACCGCCCCGGCCTCGGGCGACCAGCACCTGGCCCGACTGGGCTCCGAGCACGGCCTGCTGAGGTTCGAGGCGGTGGAGGTGGTGCTCCGGCTCCTGGCCCTGTTGCGCGTGCTGCCTCCGATGCGTCGGCTGGGCCCGCCGCCGGGAACCTTCCGACCGGGCGTGAACTCCTCCGCCCCGGTGGACCGGGGGCGGCTCCAACGCGTCCGCGCGCTGCTGGCCAAGGCGGAGTCCACCGAGTTCCCGCAGGAGGCGGAGGCGCTGACCGCGCGGGCCCAGGAGATGATGGCGCGACACAGCATCGACCTCGCCCTGGTGGAGCGGGACCCCGAGGAGCCCGAGGCCGCCTCGGCCCGCAGGCTCCCGGTGGACTCGCCCTATGACGAGCACCGGGCCGTGCTGCTGAACGAGGTCGCGGAGGCCAACCACTGCCGTGCCGTATGGCACCGCGATCTGGGGCTGAGCACGGTGATGGGTTTCCCCGGCGACGTCGAGGCCGTGGATCTGCTGTACACGTCGCTGCTGGTGCAGGCCGAGTCCGCGATGCGGGTGAGCGGCGCGAAGCGGGACCGGTCCGGGCGCGGGGCGCGCAGGGACTTCAGGGCCTCCTTCATGTCCGCGTTCGCGGTACGGGTGGGTGAGCGGCTGACCGAGTCGGCGCGCGCCACCGAGGAGGCGGTCACCGCCGAGACCGGCACCGACCTCGTCCCGGTGTTCGCGGCCCGGGAGAAGGCCGTGGAGGCCGCCGTCGACGAGGCCTTCGGCGCGCTCACCTCGTCCCGGGTCCGGGGCCCCTCCAGTGCCGAGGGCTGGTACGAGGGCCGGGCCGCCGCCGACGCCGCCTCCCTGGGGACCCGCGCCAGGCTGGCCTGAGGGCTCGGAAAACCGCTGGCCCCCGGCCCTGAAGGGTGTGTACAACCGTCACATGCTTCGCAAGTACCCCCGCACCCGGCACATCCGCGGGTCGCGGCTCCAACACGGTGACCACGACCTGTCGGCCGCGCCGTTCGCCGCCCTGGCCGGACGGCACCTGGTCGTGGAGGAGAAGCTGGACGGGGCCAACGCGGGGATCAGCTTCGGGCCCGACGGGCGGCCGCGGCTCCAGAGCCGGGGCCACTACCTGACCGGCGGTCCCCGGGAACGACAGTTCGGCCCGTTCAAGGCCTGGGCGGCGGCGGTGGCGCCCGCTCTGTGGCCCCGGTTGGGCGACCGGTACGTGCTCTACGGCGAGTGGCTGTACGCGCGGCACACCGTCTTCTACGACGCGCTGCCGCACTACTTCTGCGCGTTCGACGTGCTGGACACCCGCGCCGGGACGTTCCTGTCCACACCACGCTGGCATGCGCTCCTGGCCGGTACGCCCGTGGTGTCGGTGCCGGTGCTGCACGAGGGCCCCCTGTCCTCCCTCGGAGAGCTGACCTCCCTGGTGGGGACCTCCACCTGCCGGACCCCCGCGTGGCGCGAGGCCCTGGCCGACGCCGCCAGGGCCGGGGGCGCCGACCCCGGAAGGGCGCTCGCGGAGACGGACGGCTCCGACCTGATGGAGGGGCTGTACGTCAAGGTCGAGGAGGGCGACCACACCGTCGACCGGTACAAGTGGGTGCGGTCGGAGTTCACCTCCGCGATCCTGGACGCGGGCACGCACTGGCTGGACCGGCCGCTGATCGCCAACGCGCTGGCCGACCCGGAGGTGCTGTATGCGGCCGTTCGATGAACTCTGTCCCGCCCCGCCGCACTGGGGGCTGGACTGGAGCCGGGTGCGGGAGGCCT
The DNA here is from genome assembly GCA_018388625.1 of Nocardiopsis eucommiae. Classification (GTDB taxonomy): domain Bacteria; phylum Actinomycetota; class Actinomycetes; order Streptosporangiales; family Streptosporangiaceae; genus Nocardiopsis; species Nocardiopsis eucommiae. Next base: position 3,420,628 of record CP074402.1, read on the forward strand.
TCGCGTGGGTGCGGGACCTCTCCGGGGTCGAGCAGGACCCGGTGCACCACGCCGAGGGGGACGTGGAGGTGCACACCCGTATGGCGTGCGAGGCCCTCGCCGAACTGCCCGGGTGGCGCGCGCGGCCCGCCGAGGAGCGGGTCCGGCTCTTCGCGGCGGTGCTCCTGCACGACGTGGCCAAACCCCTGTGCACCCGGCGCGACGAGGAGGGCCGGGTGACCGCCCACGGGCACTCCCGGGCCGGTGACCTGCTGACCCGCAGGTTCCTCTGGGAGTCGGGAGCTCCGGTCGAGTGGCGTGAGCACGTGGCGGCGCTGGTCCGCCACCACCAGGTTCCGTTCTGGGCTCTGGAGCGCCCGGACCTGCGCCGTATCGCCTTCCGCGCCAGTCTGCTGGCCCGCAACGACGACCTGGTGCTGCTGGCGACCGCCGACATCCTCGGACGTCACTGCGGGGACGCCTCGGAGGTCCTGGACAACGTGGGACTGTACGCGGAGTACTGTGCCGAGCAGCGCTGCCTGGACGTGCCGCGCGCGTTTCCGTCCGACCACGCGCGGTTCTGGTTCTTCCGCAGGCCCGACCGCGACCCGGACCACGCCGCCCACGACGACACGCGAATGACCGTGACGGTGATGTCCGGCCTGCCCGGCTCGGGCAAGGACCACTGGATCCGGGAGAACCGTCCGGACGTGCCGGTGGTGAGCCTGGACGCGCTCCGCAGGGAACTGGGGTCCGGCCCGCCGCCGACCAGCGTCGGGTGGTCGCTGCCGCAGCTGAGCGCGCCCGCGAGCACCTGCGCGCCGGGCGGTCGTTCGTGTGGAACGCCACCAACGTCTCGCGTGACCTGCGCGGAAGGTCGGTGTCCCTGGCCGCCGACTACCGGGCCCGGGTGGAGATCGTGGCGCTGGAGGCTCCGCCCCGGGTGCTGCGTGAACGGATGGGCCGCAGGTCCGCGCCGGTACCGGCGGCGGCGGTGGAGCGGCTGATCCGGCGCTGGGAGTGCCCCGACCCCACCGAGGCCCACCGTGTGGCCCGACTGGTGACCGGCTAGCCCGCGGTCGGGGTGTCTCGGGACGCGGTACGGTCCTCCCGGATCCGGTGACCGAGCAGTGTGCGACCTCAACCAGAGTTGAGGTCAAACGGAGAAAACGGCATAAAACGACCAATCACCCTTTCCCCTGTTGACACTTGCGACCCAAACACTCATCTTGAACACCAACAGGCCTAGGTGACGCGCTTTTCCGGATAGCATGACCCGGGACCTTCAGAACCGCGTGGACCACGCCGATCGGGTCAGCACAAGCCCTACACCACAGGGCCTGCCGCATTCGGATTTGTCACCCCGGTACACCTTGCGGGGTTTTTCGGCACCCACGTTTTCCATCTGCATTGAGAACGATGTCAACAACGGAACCCCGCGTTGGGGAGACCTTTCCGACTCGAGACACCGGACGTTGGCGACGCCATTTCGCGTTGCTGTGGAGCAGTGTGGCGCTGGCCAGCCTCGGGACCATGACCTTCGGCCTGGCCATCCCCCTCCTGGCCCTGTTCCACACCGGGTCTCCCGTCCTGGCCGGTTGGATCGCCGCCGCCGGCATGGTGCCCCGTACCGTCCTGCACATACCCGTCGGCCTCGTGGTGGACCGCCACGACCCGCGCACCGTCATGGTCGTCGGTCTGGCCACCCGTGTGGCCTGCGTCGTGCTCTTCGTCGGTCCCGTCCTGGTGTTCGACGCGCCGGTCGTCCTGCTCGCCGTGGCCTCGGCCCTGCACGGCGTGTGCGGCACCCTGCACGCGACGGCGGGGGCGGCCGCGGTGCCCCTGCTCGTACCCCGGGACGAACTGGCCGGCGCGGCCGCCAAGAACGAGGCCCGCACCGACGCCACCCAGATGATCGGCCGCCCGCTCGGCGGTGCCCTGTACGGACTGGCACACGGGCTGCCCGCGCTCTTCGACACCGTCGTCTCCGCCCTGGGGCTGTGGGCGGCCTGGTTGCTGCCCCGGATCCCGAGGAGGGCGCGGCGCTCCGGTTCCCGGCACGGTGTCCTCAGGGAACTCTCCGGGGGCTTCCTGCTCCTGCGCTCGGACCGCTTCCTGCTGCGGTCCCTGGTCGTGTGCACCGTCACGAACGCGCTCTTCCAGTCGGTCTGGCTGATCATCATGATGACCGCCACCGACGAGGGGCTGTCGGCCTTCCTGCTGGGCGTGGTGTTGGCCGCCACCGGTGCCGGAGGGCTGCTCGGCGCCCTGCTCGCCCCAATCCTGGTCCGCAGGTTGACCCCCACCCGGATGGTGGTGCTCTGCCTGTGGTCCTGGCTGGCCCTGACCCTGCTGCTGGTGACGGCCGAGCGGGCCGGACCGACCTGGCTCCTGGCGACGCTGCCCGTGGTCTGGGGCGGCATCGGCTTCGTCGGCGCGCACATGAACGTCACCGTGGCGACGTACCACACCACCCACGTGCCCCCGAGTACCTGGGACGGCTCACCGGTACCGTGCGCTTCCTCAGCGGGGGCGCCCTGCCCGTGGGCATGCTGTGCGGGGGCTACGCGCTGGAGTCACTGGGGGTGCACGGCACCGTCCTGCTGGTGTGCGCGGCCGTCGGAACGCTCACCCTCGCGTTCACTCTGGCTCTCGTTCTGCGCTCGGGTCAGCCTCGAACGGCACCGCGAAGGAGCCGGCCGCGCCCCCGGACCGTACGACGGGGGCCGCCACCGCCTCCAGGACCCACTCCGCCGGAACCACCTCGGCCAGAGCCCGAAGACCCGAGGCCAAATCCCGGTGCACCTGCTCAGCGCTCCGGTCGGTACGCGCCTGGACGTGGTTGAGGGCCTCGTCCACCGCGTCGCGGAGGTCGTCGACCCGGTCCTGTCCGTCCGGCGAGAGGACGTCGCGCATGCGCTCCACCGCGATCACCGCCTCGAAGACGTCCGTCCGGGCCTGACGCACGAGCTCGGAGAGGTCGTCGCCGCCCTGCCGGGACGGTCCGTGCAACCGAATCTGCGCGATGCTGCGCATGCCGATGTCGAGCCGCAACACGCTGCCCCGCACCTCCTCCAACCGGGTGCGCACCTCCCGCTCCCGGGCCAGACCCCTCTCGTGGTCGCGCAGCTCCCGCTCCCGCTCCAGGGCGTGCTCGGCGCGCCATCGCTCCACCTGGGCGGCGCGGTGCCCCGACAGGGCCGTCGCCCCCAGAGTGCTGACGGCCGTGATGACGCCGGTGATCAGTGCGACCAGCACGGTGGAGTCGAACAGGCTCAACGCGTTCCCCCTTGGCGGCTCCCCGCTGCTCGGCTCGGATCTCACCACGCGTGCGCCGCGCCTCGGTGATCCCGCCGCCGCCCACCATGGCGCCCTCCAGGACGTCCAGGGCGGAACTCCCCTGCCCCGCGAGCCAGAGCACCTGCCCGATCCCGGCCCGCAGGCTGGGGTCGGCGTGCACGCGCCCCTCGGCCGCCGCCAGCCCCGTCAGCCCCGCCGACCGCTCCCCGACCATCAGGCGGTTGCGCGCCTCGGCCACCAGTAGGCGCGAGACCGCCGCTCCGTCACCGACCGCCTCCCGCTGCCGTGCCGCGTCCGCGTAGTGTCCGGCCGCCGCGCGGTGGTCGCCCCGCTCGAAGGCGAGGTCTCCCAGGAGAGCCGTGAGCAGCGCGCGCTCCCTCGGACCCGGTGCCGGACGGGAGCTCAGGCCCCGACGCGCCTGTTCGGCGGCCAGCACCGTCTCCCCCGGGTGTGGGCGACGCGGGCGGCGTCCAGGAGGTTCGGCTCGCCCTGGCCGCGGGGAGCCGGAGGAAACGGGGACAGTGCCGCGAGGGGACGGGCCAGCCTCGGATGCCGTAACAGGTAGGCGGACCCGTCGCGGTTCGCGGTCACCAGATGGCGGTCCTCCAGGGCGTGGACCATTCCGGGTGTGAGCTCGCCGTCCGGATCCTCGCAGGCGGGACGGCCCACGCCCCGGGGCCCCGCCTCGGCCACGGCGCGCAGCCACGCGTGCGGGACCTCCGGGGACACCAGGTGTTCGTGGGCCACCTCCGCCAGGACCCTCGACAGGTGCACCGTGAGGACGCGGTCGACCTCGGCGTCGGAGTCCGGTACCAGGGCGGTTCCGGTCCCGTTGGCCTCCTCCCAGAGCGCCTGCCCCAGGATCTGGAGGAGGGCGGGCTCGACGGTGTCGTCGCCGGCGCGGAGACCGCTCCCCGTCTCGCCCACGGCGCGGATCTGGTCGACGAGCCGCCCGGAGTCCCGGACCGCGGTACGCGAGCCGGCCAGGGTCAGGGAGCGCGTCACCACCTCGGTCGCGGTGCCGGGGGTGAACGGGGCCAACCCCACCTCCGCGTGCTCCACCTCCCGTTTCTCCACCAGGCGCCGGAGCTCGTCGAGGTGCTGCGTGCGCACGGTCAGCAGCAGGTGCAGGTCGGGGCGGTGTTCCACAGCGGTGAACAGCTCGTCCAGGAAGTCCCGGCGCACCGGTTCGGGCGCGGCGGAACGCCGCAACAGGAGTTCGGTCTGGTCCAGAACGGCGAAGACCGGCCGGGGCAGGCCCTGCCGGTCGGTGCTCTCGTGGGTGCGCAGGTAGTCGGTGATCGAGGTGCCCGGCCCGTGTGTGGGAAAGTCCGAGGGGCTCCACAGCGCCAACAGGGCCCTGCTGTAGGGGTTCTGACCGGGGAGTATGGCGGCGGGGAAGCTCGGGTCGAAACGGAGTTCGCCCAGGGGAGGACGGTGCTCCCGCGATCGGTGAGCGCGGGCAGCGCGCCGGCTCCGACCAGGGAGGTCTTTCCCACCCCGTTGTCCCCGTGAAGGACGGTGAGCCGGTGGCGGCTCCAGGAACGCACCAGTTCCTCGGTCTCGGAACGGCGGCCGAGAAAGTGTCGCCGGTCCCGGGCGCGGAAGGGCCGCGCCCCGACGAACGGTCCGTGCGCGTGGACGATGGCGGCTCGTGTCATGAAGCAGCTCCCGGCCAGCGAGAATGGAGACAGCGTCTGCGTGATGAGCGCTGTCCATGGTGTCACGTCAGGGCCCGGTTTCGGGCCCTGGTGACATTCCTGTGTCCTTTTCGCCGCACCGACGACGTGTCGCCACCGAACGGTCCTACTCGGGGTCGTTGACGAACCCGGCCACCACCTCGGCGCCCGCCTCTCCGGGGTCGAGCACCGTACGCAGCGCCTCGGCTATCGCCGAACCGCCGATGCCCTCCAGGTCGCGCAACGACAGCTCACCCACGTCCACCAGCGCTGTTCCACCGGTGAACCCGTGTTCTCCCATGTGCTCGCCTCCGCGTGATAGCGGCCGCCGTTCCGCGGCCGACCGCGAACGGCCGGTGGGGTCCGCCCATTCGCACCGGCGTTCTTCGATTCGCCGTACAGAAGTTCCTACCACACACCTGTCCTTCCCTAACCTCTTCGCCTACTCTGATGAGGTTGACGAATCCCTCAGGCAACAAGTACCGACACGACACAACACCGGGACTTCTTATTGTGATGGGGAAAAGAATTCCTGGTGGGGCCTATGTGAAACCGGAGGACAACGCGTGACCGCTTCCAAAGGGACCCCCTGGGCCAGAACCGGAACCGTTTCCCGGAAGGGCACGGCGGAAACAGATTCCCGGAAGTGTGGGGGCGTGTCCCGCCGCGCCACAAGAACTTCACCGGCCGCGACGAACAGATCAGCGCGCTCCGTGCCGGACTGCTCAATCAGGTCACCGCCGTGGTCCCCCAGCCCTCGGACCCGGTGGTCCCCCACACGCTCCAGGGGTACGGCGGGGTCGGCAAGACCCTCATGGCCGTGGAGTACGCCCACCGGTACCGGGGCGAGTACGACCTGGTCTGGTGGATCATGGCCGACCAGCCGGGCCTGGTGGACTCCGCGCTGGCCCACCTGGCGCCACACCTGGGCCTGCCCGGGCCGGGGGTGACCGGGGTCGAGGACGCCGCCGACGCGGTGCTGGAGGCCCTGCGCAAGGGCGAGCCGTACGCGCGCTGGCTGCTCATCTTCGACAACGCCGACGAGCCGGAGGAACTCACCGAGGTCATCCCGCAGGGGCCCGGGCACGTCCTGATCACCACCCGCAACCACCGGTGGGAGGGCGTGGCGGAGACGGTGCCGGTCAACGTGTTCAGCGAGCACGAGAGCGTGGAGTTCCTCAAGAAGCGCATCCCGCGCGGCATCACCACCGAGGAGGCCGTCGAGCTGTCCGAGGCCCTGGGGCACCTCCCGCTGGCACTGGAGCAGGCCGGAGCCCTCCAGTCCGAGACCGGCATGTCCACGCAGGAGTACCTGCGCCTGCTGTCCGAGCGCACCGGCCCGCTGCTGCGCGAGGGCAAGCCGCCGGAGTACCCCAAGCCGATGACCGCCGCGTGGCAGCTGTCCGTGGAGAAGCTCAAGGAGAACCTGCCCGAGGCGATGGAGCTGCTGCGCTGCTGCGCCTTCTTCGGCCCCGAGCCCATCCCCCGCGATCTCTTCTTCCCGGTGGACGAGGGGCCGATCCGTCCCGAGATGGCGGAGCTGATGGCCGACCCGATCCGCCTGAGCAAGGCCATCGGCCAGCTGGGCCGGTACGCCCTGGTCCGGCTCGACCAGGCCAACCGCACCATCCAGGTGCACCGGCTGATCCAGGCGCTGCTCCGCGAGGAGCTGGACGAGGACACCCAGGACTCGATCCGGGTCGAGGTGTGGTCCCTGCTGAGCGCGGCGGCGCCGAAGAGCTTCACGGACGCCTCGGCCCAGGCGCGCTACCTCGAACTGCTCTCCCACATGCGCCCGGCCGGGGTCGCGGAGTCGGACCGGCCCGAGGTGCGGCGCTTCGCGCTGAACATGCTGAACTTCCTCTACGTGTCCGGAAACTACGAGACCGCCAGCCGCTACGCGCGCAACTTCATCGAGAAGTGGACGGCCGACTCCGGCGAGGAGGACTCCTTCGTGCTGGAGGCCCAGGCCAAGTACGCCAACCGCCTGCGTGACCTGGGCAGGTACATCGCCTCGCACGACCTCAACCTGGCGATCCTCCCGAAGATGCGCCGCACCCTGGGCCACGCGCACCCGGAGACCCTCTCCGTGCTCTCCGGCCTGGGCGCGGACTACCGGGCGCGCGGCGACTTCTGGCAGGCCCGCGAACACGACGAGGAGGTGCTCCGCCAGTACCAGGAGGCCTTCGGCCCCAACAACACCGCCACCCTGCGCGCCCTGTACAACCTGGCCCTGGACCACACGCTCACCAGCGACTTCGGGGGTGCGCAGAGCAAGCACGAGCGCGCCTACATGCTGTTCAAGCGCAGCGGACCGGCCGGGGGCTCGCCCACGCTGCTGGCCTTCTGGTCCGGGCTGGCCCAGGTGGTGCGGCTGTCCGGCGACTACACGGAGGCCTGCGACCTGGGTGAGGACGCGCTGGCCTACGGCCGGGAGCAGTTGGGTGTGGAGGACCCCGCACGCTGCGCGCCCAGGTGGACCTGGCGATCGCCCGGCGGCTCTCGGGTGAGCTGGACGAGGCGCTCGAACTCGGGCAGGACGCGCACTCCCGCTACCTGCGGCTGCGCGGCATCAACCACCCGGACACCCTGGCGGCGGCGATGTGCCTGGCGAACCTGTGGCGGATGACCGGCGAGCTGGCCGGGGCCCTGGAACTGGCCGAGGACACCGACATGCGCTACGCCCAGGCCTACGGCGCCGACCACCCGTACAAGCACGGCTGCACGAGCAACGTGGCGCTGCTGTACCGGCTGATGGGCGACCCGGCGCGTGCGCGTTCGATGAACGAGTCGGCGCTCAACGCCCTGGAGGCAAGGCTCGGCCGCAACCACCACTACACCCTGGCGGCAGCCACCAACCTGGCCAGCGACCTGGCCGCGCTGGGCGAGGCCAAGAACGCGACGCGGCTGGGCCGGGGCACCCTGCGCCGCTACCGGTCCCTGCTGGGCGAGGAGCACCCGAGCACGCTGGCCTGCGCCTCCAACCTGGTGCTGGACCTGCGCGCCGAGCACGAGACGGAGGACGCCGAGGAGCTGGCCGAGCACACGTTCACCGGCTACCTGCGTGCCCTGGGCCGTGAGCACTCCTACACCGGCGCCGCGGGCGAGGGCCGCCGACTGGTCGCGGACTTCGACCCCCGCTGCTCTGAGATCGCACCCCGCCCGCCCCCGAACGGAAGGGACCTTTCCCGTTGGCCGTCGAGAACTCGGCCCGTGACGTCAGCGGCGGAAACCTGATCCAGGTCCGGCAACTGGACACCCTGACCGTGACCGCTCCCGTCACACGGGAGGCCGTCGCCGCACCCGACCCACGGAACACCCTGCCCGCGGACACCTCGTCCTTCACCGGTCGGGAACGGGAGCTCGACACCCTCCTGACCAGTCCCGACGGTGAGCCCAAGGGTGCTCTGACAGTTCGGTCGATCAGTGGGATGGCCGGGATCGGCAAGACCACCCTCGCCGTCCACGCGGCCCACCGGATCGCCGGGCGCTTTCCGGACGGGTGCCTGTTCCTGCGTCTGCACGGCCACAACGCGGACCGGCCGCCGACAGACCCGGGGGCCGCCCTCGCGTCTCTCCTCCTGGCCACCGGACTCGATTCCGGGAGGCTGCCCTCAGGGACCGAAGAGCGGGCGGCCCTCTGGCGGGACCGGACGTCCAACCGTCGCCTGCTGCTGCTCCTGGACGATGCCGCGAGCAGCGCGCAGATACGTCCACTCCTCCCCGGAGGCAGCCGCGCCCTGGTCCTCGTGACGAGCCGTCGAAGACTCACCGGCCTAGTCAACGCGCGCCCCTGCCCCCTGGAGGCTCTCGACCCCGCAGAGAGCGCCGACCTTTTCGTGCGGCTCAGCGGGCGCCCCGCCCCGGGCGTCCCGGACGGCGGCCTGCGGCGGCTGGTGGAACTGTGCGCCCGTCTCCCCTGGCCCTGGGCATTCTGGCCGGACAGCTCAAACACCATCCCAGCTGGACGCTGGAGGACCTCGTCACTGATCTCACCCAGACCAGGGACCGCCTGGACCTGCTTCGGTCGGAGGACCTCTCTGTGACCGCTTCGCTCGACCTGTCCCTGCGCACGCTCCCGCAACGGACGCGTGACTTCCTGGTGTCCTTGGCTCGCCACCCGGGGACGGAGTTCGACGCCCCGGCGGCCTGTGCCCTGACCGGCGTCGGTCTCCCGACGGCCCGGAGGCTTCTCGGTGACCTGTACGAACACCACCTGCTGGCCGAGCCCACACGCGGCCGCTACCGGTTCCACGACCTCGTCCGTGAGTACCTGCGCGGACAGCGGTCGGGCGCCGCTCGGGAGGAGAGCGACGACGGCGGAGTCGGACACCTCCTCGACCACTACCTTCACACGGCCCGCGCGGCCGACCGCCTCCTTCTCGGCGACCGGTCTCCCGTGGGCGTTCCGGAAGTGATCGCGGAACCACGGGTCATGGAGCCCGAATTCACGGACGCGGCCGAGGCACGCGCCTGGCTGGAGACCGAGTGGGAGAACCTGGCCGTCGCCGCCCGCCACGCCGAGCGAGAGGGGTTCCACGGTCACGCGATGGCGCTTCCCGCGGCACTGCTGGAGTACCTGCGCACCAGTGGTGACAACACCCTGTCGTTGGAGCTCCAGACAGTGGCCGTACGCGTGGCCACCGCGCACGGCGAACCGGCGAACCTCGCCTGCGCGCTGACCGACCTCGGACACGTCCAGACGCTGGTCGGCCAGATCAGCCGGGCGCGCGAGAACCTGGAGCCGGCCCTGGAGCTGATCGGCGTCGAGGGGCATCCTCAAGCCAGGGCCAACAGCCTCCTCCGGCTGGGAATCGTCCTGCGGCTGGTCGGGGACTACGGAGGAGCCCGACCACTCCTCGTCGAGGCACTGGAGCTGCGTGAGCGTTCCAGGGAACCCCGGGGATCGCCCAGGTACTCAACCAGCTCGGGGTACTCCGCACCCGGGAGAGTGACTACCGAGACGCTGTCGAACTCCAGACGCGTGCCCTCGAGCTCTTCCGTTCCGCCGGCGACCCGCTCGGGACCGCACTGTCCCTCAATCACAGGGGTTTCGCTCGTTGGGTCAACACCGACTACGCGGCCAGCCTCGCCGACTTCTCCGAGGCCCTTGAGATCCACGAGGCCAACGGCAACCGCGCCGGAGCGGCGAAGTCCCTCCTCGGGGCCTCCGTGGTGGCGTCACGGACCAGGGATATGCCCTATGCGGTCGACCATCTGAGCCGCGCCCTGGCTGAGTACCGGGCGTTGGGCGATCGCTTCGGCCAAGCGAACACGCTCAACCATCGCGGCCACGTCCGGGGCGACATCGGCGCCTTCTCAGCCGGGAAGGCTGATCTGAGGTTGGCGCGGCGGCTGTTCCGGCAGTTGGGCTCCCAGCCGGGAGAGGCCAGCGTCCTGTCCAATCTCGGAGCGCTCCATGGGAAATCCGGAGAGCACGGATCAGCCGTCGATATCGTTCGGCACGGCTTCACGGTGCCTTCGGCTCAGCGCAGCCCGTTCTGGGAGGCGTTCGCACGGTGCACGCTCGGCGGTGCGCTCACCGCACTGGGACGGCTGGAGGAGGCCGAGAGGAACCTGGATCGGGCACTGGAGCTGTTCCAGCAGATCGGCACCGCCCACGGGCTGGCTCAGGCGCTGCACCTTATCGGGGTCCTATGCCTGGCTCAGGGGAATCCGGCTGACGCACGCTCCCGCTTCGAGGAGGCCCTCGGGATCACCCGCACGGAGGTTCTCCCTCTGGAGGAAGGGCTGGCCCTCGAGGGGATCGGGTTGTGCCTGCTTGAGGAATCCCGCCCCGACGAGGCCCACGACCAGCTCCTCCAGGCACACCGAATTCTCAGCGGGCTCCGGGCCCACCAGGCGCACAGGATCGCCTCGGTGCTGTGATCCGGTCAGCCGTGGCGGGCGTGCCAGCGTTCCCAGTGGGTGCGGGCGGCGGCGTCGGCCGCCTCCTCCGCCGGGGCGGGGACCGGTTCGGCCAGCCACGCCCGCAGGGTGCGGTCGGTGGCGGCCAGGAACCGTTTGCCCTCGGTGGTGAGCCTGCCCGAGTCGGCCAGCGCACCGGCGGCGTCCGCCGTGGAGCGCCGCCAGTGCGCGAAGTCGGCGTGGGCCCGGGCGGACTCCCGTCCCGTGACGGCGTGCCGGTGCCTGCGCCAGAACCCGGCCACCCCCAGGTGGGCGTAGACCCCTGGAACAGCCCCGAGGCGGGGCGCGGGTCGGGTCGCCAGGGCGCGTAGTAGCGGCTGCCGTCCTCGGGCAGGGTGAGGTCCACCAGGTCGAGCAGCGCGGAGAGTTTGGCGTGCTGCACCTCGTGGGCGAAGGTGAGGGCCAGCAGGGTCGCTCCCGGCGGGGTGGACAGCCCCAGGTTGCCGTAGGCGTGTCGGGCGGTGGCGCTGGTGTGGGCACGCCCGCCCGGCGAGGTGATGGGGGTCAGGGTGAGCACGGTGCCGGCGGTCTCGGCGGCCACCGTCCAGTGGTCGTCCACCAGCAGCCGCCAGGCCCCTCCAGGGTGCTCCGCCAGTGGGCGAGTTCGGCGGCTCCGATCCGGTGGGCGACGAGGTCGGCCCCGGGCATGCGGTCGGGGTCCAGGTCGTCCAGGAGCAGCGTGAGGCGTCGGCCCCGGTGTTCGGCCGCCAGTCGGCGCAGGGCGTGCCAGCCGGGCGCGTCCTCGTGGGGATCCTCGGGAACGGCCACCTCCGGACCGTGTCCGGTACTCAGGGTGGCCCGGCCTCCGGTGGTCTCGAACAGGGCCCGTCCGCCTCTGGTGTGGAGGACGGCCCGGCCCAGTGACGGCAGCGGGGCGGTGGGGCCGTCCAGGGGCACTTCCAGGCGCGCGTCCATCCGGCCGCGCAGGGCGGCGACGGCCGCGACCGCCGCCAGTCCGGTCACCCGGGGCCGTTCGGGTCGGTGTCCGGCCAGGGCCAACGCGGTCCGCCGGGCCCACACCCCCACGGTGGGGTGGCGCAGGACCGTCGCGACCTGCTCGGGTGCCTGTTCCTGGGCTCGGGCCAGCAGTTCGTAGGCGTTCCGGGCGCGGTCGGCGTCGGGGTGCCGCGCGGCCCGCGCCGCGTCCACGACGCGGCGCAACAGCAGGAGGTGCTTGCCGAACTGGGCGGCGCGCAGGTGGGCGGTGGCCCCGTCCCCGCCGCCGCCACGGGCGAGGGCCTCGAACACCGGTTCCGGAACCGGATCTGACATTCAGACCCCTTTCCTGATGCGGGCCACGTCCGCGGCCACGGTCTGGTGGATGTGGGTGATCAGGTGGAACAGGTCCGCGCAGTACACGGACGGGTTGAGGAAGCCGCTGCCCCGCGGTAGCGGTGCGGGTAGAGGCCGCCGCCGCAGACCCGGGACAGGGGGCAGTCGGCGCACGTGGGGCTGAGCGCGCGGGCCCCGATCTGGCGGGCGGCCACGGCGGGCAGGTAGAGGGCGTCGTCGAAGGTGTGGGTGAAGGTGTGCAGGGGTGTGCTCGCGGCCCCCTCGAAGGCGGACTTGAGGCTGTCGACCTGTTCGACGCTGCCGTCGGTCTCCACCACCACGAGCGCGGCGGGCGAGAGTCCCACGCTCTCCGTGCGCGAGGGGCTGCCCAGGACGAGTCGGATGATCTCGTTGAACATGCGGATGTTGGTCTCGCGCTCGGTCGAGTGGTACCAGCGGTCGAACACGGACACGAGCCAGGCGCCGTAGCGCGGTTCGGTGGGCGACCACCCGGGCGGAGGTTCGTCCCAGTTGCCGTGCGGTAGGAGGAAGTCGACGCCGGGCGGGTCGTACTCCAGCAGGTGCTCGAAGGTCGTGACCGGGTCCGACTCCAGGTCGATGGTGGTGAGCAGGCCCGCCAGCAGGCGGCCGTCGCGGTCGTTGAGCCGTTGGATGCCCGCGCGCACCTCGGCGTGGGTGCCCCGCCCGTTGGCGCGGGTGCGGTGGCGGTCGTGGTCGGCCTCGGCTCCGTCGATGCTCACCCCCACGCGGATGCCGAGCTCCTCGAACAGATCGAGGAAGTGGGAGTCGATCAGCACGCCGTTGGTCTGCATGCGCAGCGCCACGTGGACGTCGGGTTCACAGGCCTTGCGCAGGGACTGGACGGTGTGCCTCAGGTGGTCGAGGCCGACCAGGAGCGGTTCACCGCCGTGGAGGACGACGTCCACCCGCTCGCGTCCGTGGGCACGGGCGTGCTCCGCGATGCGTTCGGCGACGCGGTCCACGGTGGGCCGGGCCATGCGGCGGGGCTGCGACCGCCAGCTCTGGTCGGCCATCTCGTACATGTAGCAGTAGTCGCAGGCCAGATTGCAGCGGCTGTGGATCTTGAGGATGAACTCACGAAAGGGCGTGGGCCGCCACCCCTGACCGAGGAGCGCGTCGACGTCCATGCCATCGGGCCATTCGGGGCGTCTTTCCGGGTCGGTACTCCGTGCCACGCGGGCGACCTCCTGGGATGACGGAAAGTGCGTAACCCAGTTGGATTATCGCATTTGTCGTTCTGTGTACTCCCCGTGGGTATCCACGCGCCTCGTGCCTGGACAGTCCACTCCCACCCCGCGGTGCGGGTGCCCTGGCCCGGACCTCCCTCGCCCGACACCGGCCCCCTCCCGCCGCCTCCGGCGATTCTTCCCGACCCACGGACCCCAAACACCGCACGCCTTGAGAAAATGACCGATTCCGGCCAGCGAAACGGCGATTAGTTATTACCGACAGAGAGCACGACCAATCCCACCGATACACCCACCCGTTATGATTCCGTCGCTTTTACCCACCCTTTCTCCCCCGCTTCACCGCTCCCCCAGCAACACCAGGGAAAAACGCGTCCATTACCGCGTCCGAACACGGCCGGGAAGGGTCTGGTTTTCGACGTTTTCCCATGCGAGGGCACCTGCCGGGGTTACCCTGATGCGGTTCGGCCATCCGCATAACGTTCGGTGACCATGACATGACCGAGAGACTCCTGCCCGCCATCTCCGCCTGCCTCGACTGGGCCAGCGAAGCCGATCCCCCACCCGCGCTGGAGGAGCGGGACCTGGCCCTCCTCCTCAGCGTCCACCGCGACACCGGGGCGCACGAACCCGGCGACTGGACCGTGGACGACGTCCACGACGTCGCCGCACACCTGCGGGACCGGGACACCCTGCCGGACAGCCTCCGGGACAGCTGGCTGGCCTGGTGCGACCACCTCGTCTCCTCCGGAGGGCTGCGGTCGGCGGAGAGTCCGCGCCGTCTGCGCGCCGCGATCGAGCGCATCGGTCTGACTCCGGGTTCCGCACGACCTCCCGGCCACGATCCCGTGGACGACGCCGCCTCTCCGCTGCTGGCTCGGCTGGGGTTCCTGGAGGGCACCGAACCCGCACCGGTGCTGCCCTACGTCCCGGAGTCCCGGGCCGAGCTCGACGCCCGGGCCCTGGCCTGTCCGCCCCTGCACCGAGCGGCCCGGCTGTCCGCGTGGGTGGCTCCGAGGCGTCTGCTGCGCCCCGGAACGGACCACGACGAACTCGGCGCGGAGGAGACCGCCCAGGCCGCGCGCGACCTGGACCGCACTCCGGCCGAGGTGCGGTTCCTGTTCTCGGTGGCGCGCTCGGCGGCGCTGGTGCGCACCACCTACCTGCACGTCCTGCCCGGCCCCGCGGCGACCGCCTGGGCCGAGGACCGGCCCGGCGCGGCCGCCGACGCGTGGGCGGACGCGCTGACCACCATGGTCGCGCTCCCCGGTGCCGCCCCGTTCCTGCTCCTGGCCGAACTGTTCCTGTCCGGGCGTGCGCACACCCCCGCCGAGCTGGTCGGGGCCTGCGGCCCCGGCGCCCTGCCCGGCTCCGAGGAGCCCGAACAGCACGTCCTGCGGGCGCTCGAAGCGCTGGCCGACCTCGGCGCCGTGGAGGGTGTCGGAACGGGGCGCTACCGGAGCACCGGCCTGGGCGACCACTGCGCCGCCCGGCACCTGCGCGACTCCGGTGTCCGGGTCCCGGTCGTGCCGCCGCTGGACGGACTGGACGCGAAGGGACTCCTGGACCTGCTGGATCGGGTCCGACCGGTCGATGTGGAGGTGCTGCTGGACCGCTGGCTCGCGGACCGGCCGCCGAAGGAGGCCGCGCGTGACCTGGTGGACGCCGGTCTGCCCACGGTCGACGACGACCCTGAGGCCTTCGTCCTCGCCGTGGCCGCCGACCCCTCCGCCGAGAGCGTGCTGGCCCGCGTCGGGGCGTGCCCCCTGCGGAACACCGCCGTCCGGGCTCGGTAGGAACCGCGTCAGCCCTCGACGACCAGCTCGTAGGCGAGGAGGTCGACCCCGGGGACGGGGGTCCAGTCGCGTTCGGGCAGGCGGACGAAGCCCTGGGACTCGTACAGGCGCTGAGCCCCGGTCATCACCGTCCGGGTGCAGAGCACCAGACGGGCCACCCCCTCCGCGCGCGCCCGGTCCACGAGCGCGCGCACGAGGGCGGCCCCGACCCCGGACCGCCGGGCGGAGGGATCCACCGCGAGGGCGCGGACCTCGGCCTCGTCGGGGCCCCGGGCGACCTCACAGCGCGGCCCCCAGGGAACGAACACGACCGTGCCCACCACACGGCCCTCCGTCTCGGCCACCAGGACCTCGTCCCCGTCCTCCCACCCGAGCCCCCGCAGGGTGTGGGCGTACACGGGACTCGCGTCCAGGAGCCCCTGGTGCTCGTAGGCCAGGACACGGAGGGCGCCGACGGTCTCCCGTTCGGAGGGCGGCGCGGTACGGATCAGCATGAGCGCATTCAACCAACCCGGCGCGCACGTTCTCCACGGGTCCCCCGAACGTTCGTCCGCGGTTGTCCACAGGCCCTCAGCAGAGGAACCCGCGTTCTCCGATGATGGATGCGTGGCGGCGTCACCTCCCGGTGGTGCGGGGCGCGGCCACTCAGCCCCCGGGAGAGAAGCGAGGACGCCATGACCGTTTTGCCCACCGTCGACGACGCCGTCCGTTCCTGCCTCGACTGGGCCGACGGGGCCCGTCGTGTCGACCCACGATTCCTCACCCGCCTCCTCACCGTCCACGGCCACGTCCGATCCGACCCGGGCGACTGGGACCGCGACGACGTGACCCGGGTCATGCTCACCCTGTCCGCGGGAGGCCCTCTGCCGGAGGACTTCCGCGCCACCTGGCTGACCTGGTGCGACCACCTCGTGGACCAGAACCTGCTGGGACCGGAGGAGAGCCCCCGCGCCCTGCGCGCGGCGGTGGAGGCCGTCCAGCCCCTCCCCACGACCAGGCCCCCTGGTCGGTCACCGAGGACGGCGCACCGTGGTGGGGGCGGCTCTGGGAACCGGAGGACCTCCCCGGGTGCACCTCCCCGGCCGGGCTCGCCGCTTCCGCCGCTCGGGCCTGCCCCGACCTGGAGCGGGCCCTGCGCCTGGCCGCGTGGGCGGACGGGGGCCTGCCCCTCAGCGCCGCCGTCGAGGAGGAGGCGCTCACCGAGCACACCGTGGCCGAGGCCTCGGCGCACCTGGGGGTGGCCCGGGAGGAGGTGGCCAGGCTGTTCGGGGTCGCGCTGCGCGCCGGGTTCCTGCGGGCCACCTACACCGAGGTCCGTCCCGTCGGCGACGCCCGGGACTGGGAGGACGACACCCGCGTCGCCCTCGCCTGGGTCCGGGCGCTGCCCGCGATGCTGGCGGAGCACGGCACGCTCGGTTCCCGGGTTCTCGGAGAACTGTTCACCTCCGGAGGGGTGTGGACCGTCCCCGACCTGGTGGCGGCACTCGCACCGTGGCCGACCCCGGTTCCCTCCGTCCCGGCCCCGCGGGAACCGGGCCCGTGCCGGTCGGCGGCACCGCAGACCGCCGAGGAACGGGTCGCGGCCGTGGTGCGCTCGCTGGTCCGGGTCGGGGCGGTCGAGGCTCGGGCCGACGACGGACTTCGGATCAGCCCGCTGGGTGACCAGGCCATGGCGCATCGGTGGCGCCGCTGGGGGATCGCCCTGCCCGGATATCCGCCGACCTCGCACATGGACGCACGAGAGCTGCTGCTCCAGCTCTGGGAGGGCCGACCGGTGGACATCGAGGTCCTGGGGCGCGACTGGCTGGCCGAACGCGGGCCACGCGACGGTGCCCGAGAGCTCCTGGAGGTCTGCGCCGAACTCGGCTCCTGGCGCCAGCGGCTGGACGTCTTCCGGCTCCTCGCCGGGAGGGAGGAGGAGCTCCATGGGGTGTTCGAGGACTACCGCGACCACCCCGTGCTGGGCGGGTGGGTCGCGCACGCCAGCGACGAGCCCGGCCGGGTGCGGTTGGAACAGCTGGTGGTGGTCCTGCTCGACACCTACGCGCTGCGGGTGGAGCTGGGCGCTCCGCTGCCCTTCGACGCCCCGGTCTGGCGTGACCCGGAGACGGTCACGCGGCTCATGTGGCGCTCGGGCCATCCGGCGACCGACGGCGTGCTGACCGCGATCGCTCTGGGGGCCCTGGGCCCGGAGGCCGCGAGGGCCGCCCGCCGCGCCCGGTTCGGTACGGTCGGTGTGGGCCCCTGACCAGTGCCCGCGCCTCGGATCCCCCTCACGTCCCGCCCCGCCACCCCGCCGCGCGAGGCCGGTGACGCCCCACCGCCCGCCGCGCGAGGTGACGGTCCGGTGCCGCTGGCGGCGCCCTGGGGAGGGTGGGGCGGGTGGGGGCCGCCGTGTCCCGGAACGGTAGCCTCGGGACGCCGTGCCACCGTCGAAGGGTCACCACATGAGTCGCAACGTGCTGGTCACCGGCGCC
Source organism: Nocardiopsis eucommiae (assembly GCA_018388625.1). Classification (GTDB taxonomy): domain Bacteria; phylum Actinomycetota; class Actinomycetes; order Streptosporangiales; family Streptosporangiaceae; genus Nocardiopsis; species Nocardiopsis eucommiae. Next base: position 3,438,288 of record CP074402.1, read on the forward strand.
GCCAGGGGGATCGGAAGGGCGGTGGCGACCGCCTTCGCGGAGGGCGGTGACCGTGTCGCCGTGCACTACGGTTCGCGTCGCGAGGAGGCCGAGGCCACCGTGGCGGGGTTGCCCGGGGAGGGGCACGTGCTGGTCGGGGCCGACCTGCGCGACCCCGGGGCCGCGGCGGCGGTGGTCGAGGAGGCGGTCGAGCTCCTGGGCGGCGTGGACGTGCTGGTCAACAACGCCGCCGTCAACCTGCCGCATCCGGTCGCCGACACCTCCTACGAGGAGTGGCGGCGGGTCTGGCGCGCGACCGTGGACGTCAACGTGTTCGGGGCCGCCGACCTCTCCTACCTGGTCGCGCGGCACATGATCGACCGGGGCCGCGGCGGGCACATCGTCAACGTCGGTTCGCGGGGCGCCTTCAAGGGCGAACCGGACCACGCGGCGTACGGGGCCAGCAAGGCCGCGCTGCACGCGCTCGGTCAGTCGCTGGCGGTGGCCCTGGCACCGCACGGCATCACGGTGGCCTCGGTGGCGCCCGGGTTCGTGGAGACGGAGCGGGTGTCCGCACGGCTCACGGACGGGGTCCGGGCGCAGAGCCCGTTCGGTCGGGTGGCCGCGCCGGAGGAGATCGCGTCGGCCGTGCGCTACCTCGCCTCGCCTGAGGCGGTCTGGTCCTCGGGGGCGGTCCTGGACGTCAACGGCGCCTCGCACCTGCGTTGAACCACGAATCCACACTACGGTTTCCGGAATTCCAGCGCCTGTACTCTCGGACAGGTCGTTAACGGAACCAGAAGCTGGGTTTTTCTGCCGAAATTTCCGTTATGCCCTGCGCCCGGCCACCCCGATCGGCCGCGTTCTCCCCACGATGTCCTCGAAAGCGCTCCACCGCCCCCGGTCCCGCTGTAAAAGTGAGAGAAACTCAGAGCGAGGAGAAGTCGGGGGCACAGATGTCAACCCACCATCCGGAGGCGCCGTCCCAGCGCAGGTTCGCGGCCCGTCCGGTGTCCCTCCTCCCCATCGAGGCACTCGCCGACAGGGCCCTGTCCAGCGACCTGCTGCGCTCCGCCGTCGACCTCGCCCGCTGGTGCGGCCCGGTCACCCCAGTGGACGTGGACGGCGTACCGGACCCGCAGGACGTGCGTACGGCGATCGAGAGGTGCGGCCTGTGGCCGCGTGCCCTCGACCGCACCCCGGAACGACGTGCGGCCTGGGCCGACGGGATCACTTCGGCGACCCAGGCCGAGGACTTCCTGGCCGCCTGGCGCACGGCCCAGCACCTGGGCATGATCGAGTGCGAGACCGGCCAGGCCCGCCCCACCCCGGACCTGGAGCGCTGGCTCGACTCCCCGGGCCGGGTGCTGCGGTGGTGGACGCTGGCCTTCCACTCGTGCGTCGAACAGTCCCTGCGCGGTATCGCGGGGCTCGAACCCCAGACCACGCTGGCACGCCTGTACGAGTCACCCAACGGTGCGCGTGTACCCCTGCGCCTGGTCACCCAGGAGATCCTGCCCGCCCGGGAGGCGCACTACCTTCCGGCACGCTGCCCCGCCTGGAACAGCGTCCGGCTGACCCGGGCACTGTGGCGGCTCAGCGACACCGGAGCGATCTCCCTGGGCTGGTACGGTCCCCGTTCCGACGGCGCCGGAGCGCGCACACCCCGCGCCGCGCCGTCCTGGGTCCAGCTCACCGACCTCGGTCGCTTCGGGATCCGGCAGATCCTCCTGGCCGAGGAGCAGTCCGCTCCCCTGACCGAGGAGTTCGTCCGACTCGACGCGGACGAGTTCCTGGACGCCCTGGCCGACTTCTCACCCGACGGCCAGCTCGTCGCCCTCACGGCCTGGCTGGACGCCCGTTCCCCCGAACAGGCCCTCCGGGAGATCGTCACCGTCTCCTCCGGGCCCGGGCTGGCCCTGCGCCGGTGGAACGCCACCATGGCGCTGGGCACCATCAGCTCTCGGGTGGAACCCCAGTTGTACGCCCTGCTCCGCAGCGGGGACCCGACCCTGGCCGGTCTGGCTTCCGTGGTCCTGCTGGCCTCGCGTATGCTCTCCGAGCCCGAGCGGGCGAGGCTGACCGCCCAGTTCGGCCACTGGACCGCCATCGACATGTTCGCGGCGGCCACCTGCCTGGGTGAGACCGGCCTGAAGTCGTTCCTGGTCTCCGAGGCGGCCGAGGGCATCGACCGCTTCCTGCTCGACGACGTCACCCGGCTGTGGCGGCCCGAGCACCCCGACACACGCTCGGTCCTGCGGCTGCTGGGGCAGCACCACCCGGACCCGTCGATCGCGGCCAGGGCGCGGGCCGCCTCCGCCCACGCCCCGCCCCGCGCCGAGGGCTCCTGAGCCAGTCCTAGGCGACCGGGACCTGCTCCTGGCCGTTCTGTTCCGCCCGCTGCTCCTCCCTGCGGCGCCTGCGCCGCAGCACGACCAGGCCGAAGAAGAGCGAGGCGACCATCGTCGCGGCCATGATGGCCAGGAATCCCCACGGCCCGACCAGCGGACTCACGATCAGCGGGATCGCGGCGGCGGTGACCAGACCACCGCCGAAGAACGGCTCGAACACCAGCTGCTTGTACCCGAACGCCGGGTAGGCGGGGGTCCTCACCTCGGGGTCGACCACGCGCATGAGCACCATGCCGGTGGCGGTGACGCCCAGGGACTGGCCGAACTCACCGATGCCGCGCTCGAACCAGTAGTTCGGCATGATCCTCGGCGCGAGGAACAGGAAGGCGAACAGGCACCAGAGGATGCCCGCGACGGACAGGATCGCGAACGTGGCGATGTTGTCCGCGATGGCCTGGAGGGACAGGGTCGCCATGGCGGCGATGACCAGCACGTCGAGCGACAGGCCCTGGATCCGCTCCACGGACTGCTCGTCCACGATGTCGTTGCGGTCGAACCGGTCGATGAACAGCTGCACGATGATGCCGCCGATCATCGCCAGCGGGAACAGCGGGACGTAGGCCATGATCTCGATGCTGTCGGCCCACACGACCTGCTCGACCCACTGGAGGCCCGACAGGATGAGCTGGCCGATGATCACCGCGAGGGCCACCAGGCCGAAGTGCAGCGTCAGCGGGTCCATGGAGGAGGGGTGGACCGTCATCATCGAACCGGGGTGCGCTTCTCGGGCTCGACCAGGCCGGCCTGCTCGCGGTCCGTGCCCTTGCTGTCGGAGCTGATCACGCTGGTCTTGCCGCGACGGGCACCCCAGTTGATCAGGATGATGCCGATGACGACGCCGGAGAGCAGACCGACGGTGGCCATGCCCAGCGCCAGGTCCTGGCCCTCGGCCCAGCCGACCTGTTGGAAGGTGTCGCCGAGCCCCGCGGCGGTGCCGTGTCCGCCGAGGAAGCCGATCTCGATCAGCGCGCCGGAGATCACCGGGACGCCGAAGAACGGCGCCAGGACCAGCAGGGCGAGCAGCAGACCGATGACGTACTGACCGCTGGCCACGGTGATGCCGAAGGAGAGGTTCGGTCCGGCCAGGTCGATCGCCTCACGCATCTTCGGCATGCGTTTGCCCAGGAAGAGGCTGGCGAAGACCACCGAGATCAGGAGGCCGGGCAGTGAGGACCACACGGACATGATGTCGACGCCGAAGAGCCCGCCCTCGGCCGCGCGCTCCGCGAACCCGACGGCGATGCCCTGGTCGGCCAGCAGCCCCATGGCCCTGCCGAAGAGGTCGGGGCCGAGCAGGAGCGCGATCCCCCCACCGATGATCGAACTGGGCAGGTACAGCTTCTGGGTCAGCTTCCACCTGACGCGGACGAGCTTGGAGACCAGAAGCAGCACCCCCAGAAGGAGCAGTGCCAGACCAACGGTGTTAGGGGACATGTCTACCTCTCAGTACGGTCCCGTGGCGTGCGGGGGCACGACAGACGTGCCTCAGCGCGCACGGAACCCGAAGAGGGCACACGGACGCACGGGGGCTGTGGCTGGGTGGTGGATCGCGACCGACAGTGACCGAGTGACGCGAACGCAGGGGGAATCCTACACACGGTCACGCGGGCTCCAGGACCACCCTCGACCAGCCGGACCAGTGCTGTTACCCAGCAGTAATCTTCGCCCCGGAACGCTTCATTCCCTACAGGAATCGGGGGAAATCGGGAAACACCGTGGTTGGCGCGTTCACGCACCGTCAACCTCCTCGCACCCCGCGCCGGGGTCGCCGTGCACTACCCGATACGCACGTGCTCCACACACAGTGACCACCCGCTGTCGCGGTGAGGATGATCATGCTCCGTCCGTACGCGCGTCCCCTCCGTACCACCCCGGTCCGAAGAGCTCCCCGGCCGCCTCGCACAGCTCCCGGTGACGCTCCTCCTCCGGTCCGACCAGACCACCAGGCTCCTCGCTACGGTCCCCGGGCACCCGGCTGCCCCGTTCCTCCGACCCCACGGTGACGCCACCCCCTCCTTCCAACGGGGTCAGTCCCAGAGCCCGACGGACGGCCTCCACCGTCCCCGGGCTCCCGTGCGGCCAGGTCTCCCACCGGCCCCGGCAGCGCCGCGACAGCGCCCGGCCGACCTCGGTGGTCGCGCCGCCGAAGACCGCCCCGAGCACCTCCGCCTCCCGCAGCGCACGCAGCACCCGGCCCGCCGTGTCGGGTTCCCCCTCCACGGAAGGCTGGTGCCAGGTGACCGCCGAGACCAGCCACCGCGCGCCCGTCGGCGGTTCGCGTCCCTCGGCGCGATCCGCGAGCAGCCGTCGACCCTCCACTCCGGTGCTGGTCCCCCAGGGGAGGTCGTTGAGCACGCACGCCAGGGCCCACCGCGTCCGGGCCCGTCCTGACCGCACCCGGACGAGGGACGCGCTCTCCGGGGTCGGCCACCACAGCGCGGCGTCCTCCGTTCCCGCCCAGGCCTCCGCCAGCGCGGCGAGTCTGGTCTCCGTGTCGAGGCCACGCCAGACCCCCACTTGGTCGGACGGCGCGACCCGGCCCTGGTGAACGGTGAGGAGCCCCAGGACGGCTCCGGCCTCCAGCCAGACCCTGGCGAGGTCCTCGTCGCCTCCGGCGACCCGGGTGAGGCGCTGTCTCCCCTGCTTCATGAGGAACCCGTCCCGGCGCAACCTGGGCGGGCGTTCGGTGACCGCGTCCAGGAGCCGCGCGTCCGCTCCGGCCAGGGCGGTGAGGGCGCGTCGCGCGCCCTCGGCCACGTCGGCGCCGCCGCCGGGCGTCATCCGGTCCACGGGAACGCCCACCACCGGCCGCGGCGCGGGTTCGAACGGCCAGGGATGGGCGCCGCGGACCGCCAGCGCCACCTCCTTCGGCATCACGAGCCCGTCGCCGGGACGATCCGGGGGCAGCAACAGGCCGTGCTCGAACATCCAGTCCAGGTCCGGGTCTCCGGTCCCCTCCGCCGGGACGTGGAGCGGTTCTCCCTCCGCCCTCGTGAGGAACGCCCGCGCCTCCGTCCCGAGGAAGGCGTGGTCCAGCAGCAGGTGGGCGACGTCGTGCCGCGCGGCGTGCCAGAGCTCCAACACGCGTTCGGGTGCGCCCAGGACCGCCTCGATCCCGCCGGTCAGAGCGCCCCGGCCCTCAGTGGGGTCCAGGCCCAGGGTCAGCGCGATCCGACGGACACCGGCGAGGTCGAGCTCACCCAGTCCGGAGCGGACCGGGGGCGGCACACGGGGCAGACCGAACTGTGCGAAGGCGTCGTCGGGGAGGTGGTAACCGCACCGGCCGTCCGGCCACAGCAGTGCCAGCGCCACGAGATCGGAGACGGTCTCCTCCGCGCGGACCCGCGCCAGGCCGGGGCGGTCGGCGTCCACCCTCGCCAGCAGCGTCTCGTGACCCACCGGACCCGGCACCCTCTCCCCGGTCGGTCCGTTGCCTGCCGGAGGCGCGCCGAGGCGGTCGCGGTCCTCCACCGCGCCGACCGCCGCGTAGAGCACCTGGTGGTGGGCGAGGGTCAGCCGCTCGAAGGCACGCGGGCGGTAGGCCAGGATCGGCAGCAGGTGCAGGAGGGTCTGCGGGGTGGCCCGGGCGTAGCGCACCACCCCCTCGGCGAGGGTGGCGAGGAGGTCCGCGACCCCTTCGGCGGTCATCGAGCGGACATGCGACTCCAGCGCTGCGCGACGGTCCATTCCCTCAGCCTAGACAGCCCACGTCCACGGCACCGGATCCGAACGGCGTTCTGTGGACGACCAGCTCCCGGGTTCGTACCGATCTGCGGGAAACCGCCCCGCCGCCCCTCGCGGGAGCGGTACAAGAGGAACTCACGAAGACCTGCGGAACACTCCCCGGACCAAGGTCCGCAGACGAACACCCGAAGAGAAACCGGGAGCGGACATGCCCTCTCATGACCCGTCGAACCCGGAGCACCCACCCCTCGCCGCAAGGCCCGTGTCACTGCTCCCCCACGACGCACTCGCCCGCATGGCGCTGGACTCCCCGCTGCTGTGCGACGCCCTCAGCCTGGCCCGGTGGAGCGCCCCGGGCACCCCGGTGACCCGGCACGGTGTGCCCGGCATCGACGACGCCCGGACCGCCATCACCCGGTTCGCGCTCTGGCCGCCCGACCTCCCCAGCCTGGTCACCGAACGCGCCACCTGGCTGGGCGGCCTCCACTCGGTGGCCGAGGTCGCCCACTTCGTCGTCCCCTGGTCCGCCGCGCTGCGCCTCGGTCTGGTGGAGATCGACAACGAACGCGCCCGTCCCGCCCCGGGGCTCGAACACCGGGTCCGCGACCCCGAACAGGTCCTGGGCTGGTGGTTCCAGGAGTTCGAGCACACCATCGAGCACGCCCGCGGCGACCTCGCGCCCACGGACCCGCCCGTCCCGGGCACCACCGGCCCCGACCTGCTCCCCGGAGTACTGCGCCACCTCTACGAAGCACCGGACGGCTCCCGCCCGGACCTGGACACGCTGGCACGCGAGGCGCTGCTCGCCCCGCCGCCGCCTCCGTCCAGAGCCACCGACCTGTTGTTGCACGTCCTGTGGCAGCTCTCCGACACCGGGGCGGTCACTCTGGACCACCGCCCCACCCGCGCCTCCGGGCCGGACCGCCACGGTCACTGCACGGTCGAACTCACCGCGCTGGGGCGGTACGGGGTCCGTCGGCTTCTGTTGGAGGTGGGCATCCACGCACCGCTGGTGGACACCCTCGCGGGTGCCGGGGCCGCTCGGTTCCTGGACGCGCTGTCCGTGCTGCCCGTCGAGGAGCGGCTCGCGGAGGCGGGACCGTGGCTGGACCGGCGCGGCCCCGCCGAGGCGCTACGGCAGATCAGCGAGGTCGTCTCAGGGCCGGGCGTGGCCCTCCGCCGCTGGGTGGGCACCCAGGTCCTCAACACCACCAGCTCCGAGCTGGAACCCGAACTGCGTTCCCTGCTCCACTCGCCGCGCCCCGCCGTGGCCAGTATGGCGGCGGTGGTCCTGCTCTCCTCGGGGATGCTCACCCAGCGCGGCATCGACCGGGTCCTGGGTGAGCACGGGTCGTGGGTGGTGATCGACGTGATCGCGGCGGCGCTGACACCGGACAACGCGGACCTCCCGGAGTTCCTGTCCGCGCGGGGCGCACCGGACGTCGAGCGGACCGTGCTGGCGGACCCCGACCCGGTCCGTCTGAGGGCCCACCCGGACACCCTCCCGGTCCTGGACGCGCTGGCCCGGCACCACCCCGACGCGGACACCGCCGCCCGGGCGTGCGACCTGGCCCGGCGGCTGCGCGACCAGATCTGACCGCCGAACCCCATCTCAAGTCCTGGCGCACCGGGGAGTCGACGAGCGGCGCGAACTCCTCGTCGGGGGTGTGCGGGGTCACCGACCTGGTCTCGTGGTCGAGGTCCGTCCGACCGGACGCAGGTTGAGCGGTGCTCCCTGAGCGCGGCCCCGTGACCCCGGGTGCCACCAGTACGGCTGCGGACCGGTCGGGAGGTGTTCGCGGCCCCTTCCCACCGTCTGGCACCGACGGCCCGTGTCCACCCGCTCACGGGACCGGAGCCCGGGCTCTACTGGGCGTCGACGTAGACCCAGGCTCCCTCGTGACGCAGGAACCGGCTCCGCTCGTGCACCCTCGCGGACCGACCGTCCTCCCGGTAGTGGGCGCGGAACTCGACCATGCCCTCGTTGTGGAAGGGGTGCCCTCCTCAGTGGCAAGGATCTCCAACCGGACCCACTCGGTGTCCGTGTCCAGCCCGACGTCGGCCGGACGGGTGTCCGGGTGCCAGGACCGGAGCAGGTACGCCTCGTCACCGACGGCGAAGGCGCTGTACCGCGAGCGCATGAGATCCTCGGCGGTGGCCGCCCTGGCGGAGCCGTCGTGCAGCCTTCCACAGCACTGGCCGTACGACCTCGTCCTGCCGCAGGGGCATGCGTGGTCCGCGGTCGGGGGCGGCTGGTGACGTGGGGCGCGCTTCGACATCCCTCCATTGTGGCGGCTGCCCGGGACCTTGGCGGACGCCGACGGCGGGCGTCCGTGTCGGGAGAGGGTCCGACACGGGCGACCGACCGGACTACGGTCCGGGATGGTGGGGCTGGCGGGGGTCCGGGGGCGGGAGCGAGCGGGGCGGAGGTCCGTCATCGGGAGCGGGGCGTGGACGAGGGATCGGGAGTACGTTTCCTGTTCGCGCTTCGTTGTCCATCCAAGGGAACCGTACCCAGGACACCGGTGCGCATAAAACCCGAAAACACCTTTTCCTCGCGCCGCACCCTTTATCGACGCCTCATTCCGGCGGATCCCAGGAACGGTTCCAGGAGGTCAGGACCGGACGCCCGTGTTCCGTTCCGAGTGTGCTGACGGAGCCGGTGTCGAGACGGAACAGCGCGCCCCCGGAAGGCGGCAGACCCAGCCTCCTCGCGGTGAGCACACGCAGGAGGTGGCTGTGGGCCACCAGGGCCACATCGCCCCGCTCCAGCGCGGAGGAGAGGTCGTGGAGCACCCGGTCGGCCCGCGCTCCCACCTGCTCCGGGTTCTCCCCGGGAAACCCCTCCGATCCCGGGGGCACCCCGTCGGTCCACAGGTTCCAGTCGGGCCGCTCCCGGTGGATCTCGCGGGTGGTGATCCCCTCGTAGGCACCGTAGTCCCATTCCACGAGATCGGAGTGGGTCCGGGCGCCGCCGAGACCGGCGAGTGCGGCGGTGCGCACGGCTCGGCCGAGGGGCTGGTGAGTACGAGCTCGAACCGGTGGTCCGCCAGCAGCGGGCGGACCGACCGTGCCTGCCGCTCACCCTCCTCGGTCAGTGGCAGGTCGGTGCGGCCGGTGTGCCGTCCCGCCCTGCTCCACTCGGTCTGTCCGTGCCTGACCAACACCAGTGCGCCCATCCGGGCTTCCTGCCCGGTACACGGTCAGCACATTCCCCCGTGCGCGGAAAGCCTCCGGAGTCCACGGCGGAAAAGGCACGCGAATCCTAACAAAAAATGACCTCTGCGCACCAAAGGGACGGTCACCCGACGCGAAGATAGGATGCGAGTCGATTCACCAGCACGAACGCAGGCCACCCCCAGGAGGAACAGAGAAATGCCCACCGTTGATTGGAATCGCCGGACCTGGGGCGGCACGCACTCGTGGGAACGCGACGGCGACGAATGGGCCCACATGGCGTCGTACTGCGGCCAACCCTACGAGGAGTGGAAGGCCGGGCTCGTCGAGGAGCTCCTCGTCCCGGGGCGGTCCGGGGCACGTCCCTGGAGGTCGGCCCGGGCCACGGCCGCTGGACCGAGCACCTCCTGGAGCGCTCCGACCGGGTCTGGATCGTGGACGTCAACGAGAGCTGCCTGGAGCGGTGCCGTGAGCGGTTCGCCGATCGCCACGGTCTGAACGTCCACCACACCACCGGGTACTCGATGGAACCGGTGCCGGACGCGTCCGTCGCGTTCGTGTGGTCCTTCGACGTCTTCGTCCACCTGGACCCGGACGTGATCATCGGCTACCTCGGGGAGGCCGCGCGCGTGATGGAGCCGGGGGCGACCGCGGTGATCCACCACGCGGGCAAACCGGACTGGTCGCTGCGCCTGGCCCCGGTGAACCGCCGTGCGGGCCGCCCGGGCAGGATCGCCCAACGGTGGCTGAGCCAGCGTCGGTGGCGCGACGACGGCAACCGCTCCGACGTCTCCCCGAGGCCTTCGCCCGATGGGCCCGGGAGGCTGGGCTGGAGGTCACCGGGCAGCGGACCTCCTGGGGCCCCGACGGGCGGTACACCGTCGACAAGTACCGCGACTGCGTCACCGAGCTCCGCAAGCCCTCCTGACACACGGGGCCCCGGCCACTGTCCTCAGTGACCGGGGCCTGTCACACCAGCGACGCCGGTCAGGCCGCCGCGTCGGCCGCGCGGCTGGCGACGCGCTCCGCGCGCAGTTCGCGGGCCTCGTCGGGGTCCAGGACCGGGGCGGCGGTGAGCAGCTGCTTCGTGTAGTCGCTCTGCGGGCTCTCGTAGACGGAGTCGCTGTCCCCCATCTCGACGATCTCGCCCTTGCGCATGACCGCGACGCGGTCGCTGACCTGGCGCACGACGGCGAGGTCGTGGGCGACGAAGATGTAGGTGAGCCCGAAGTCGTCCTGGAGCTCGGAGAGCAGGCGCAGCACCTGGTCCTGTGTGGACACGTCCAGCGCCGAGACGGGCTCGTCGCAGATGATGAGCTTGGGCTTGAGGATCAGCGCGCGGGCGATGGCGATGCGCTGGCGCTGACCGCCGGAGAACGCGTGCGGGAACCGGTTGTAGTGGTTGGGTTCGAGCCCGACCCGCTCCAGGAGCTCCTGGACCTGCGAACGGATCTTCCTGCCGTCCCGCTCTCCCTGGACCCTCAGCGCGGTGCCGATGCTCTCACCGATGGTCAGTCGCGGGTTCAACGAGGAGTAGGGGTTCTGGAACACCATCTGCACGTCCCGACGGAGCGGACGCAGCCCCCGCTCGGACATGTGCGTGATGTCCCGGCCCTCGAACTCCACCGTGCCCTCGGTCGGCTCCAGCAACCGCATGACCATCCTGGACAGGGTGCTCTTCCCGGACCCCGACTCCCCCACGATGCCGAGTGTCTCGCCCTTGTACAGGTCGAAGCTGACACCCTTGACCGCCCAGAAGTCGGTCGACTTGCCCCACATGCCGCCACGCACCTTGAAGCGCTGCGCCACGTCCTGGACCCGGAGCAGCGGCTCGTCCTCGGTCGTGGCGGGGGTGAAGGCCTCGAAGTCACCCGGCTTCGTGACGGTGCCCTCGCGCTTCTCCCGCGCGACGCGGTCGGCGCGGTCCTGCGCCCGCCGCTCGGCCCGCGACATCTCCACGCGCGGCACCGCGGCCAGCAGCGCCTGCGTGTAGGGGTGCTCGGGGGCCGACAGCACCCGGCGCACGTCACCGCGCTCCACGGCCTGACCGTGCCGCATGACCACGACCTCGTCCACGGAACCCGCCACCACGGCGAGGTCGTGGGAGACCAGGATCAGCGCCATGTTGAGTTCGCGGCGCAGCTCGTCCAGCAGGTCGAGGATGCGCGCCTGCACGGTGACGTCCAACGCGGTGGTCGGCTCGTCCGCGAGCAGCACCTTGGGGTCGCACATGAGTCCCATGGCGATGACCACGCGCTGGCGCATACCGCCGGAGAACTCGTGCGGGTAGGAGTTGATCCGCTTGGCCGGCTCGGGGATACCGACCCGGTCCAGCGCCTCCACCGCGCGCTGCCGCGCGGCCGCCTTGCCCGCCTTGGGGTGGTGCACCAGGTAGGCCTCGACCAGCTGGTTGCCGATCGTGTACTGCGGGTGCAGCGACTGCATCGGGTCCTGGAAGACCATCGCGATGTCGTTGCCGCGCATCGAACGCAGCTTCCTGTCGCTCGCGGTCACCACGTCCTGCCCGGCCACCTCGATGGCCCCGGTGATCTGGGCGCGGCTGCCCCGGTGCAGGCCCATCAGCGCCAGCGAGGTCACGCTCTTGCCGGAACCCGACTCACCCACGATGCCCAGCGCGCCACCGGCGGGCACCTCGAAGGAGAGACCCTTCACCGCGTGGACGTCGCCGTCCATCGTCGGGAAGGTCACCCGCAGGTCATCCACGCGCACGACTGCGTCAGAGGCAGCCGATGCCGGTCCGGTCGAGGCCATGTCACATTTCCTTCAGTAGAGCTGGTCTGGAGTCAGCGCTCGGCGCGCTGGGGCGTGTGCGGCGCGCCCTACCTGGCGATGCGCACCCGTGGGTCGACGACCGGGTAGAGGAGGTCGACGATCAGGTTGCAGACGACGATGAACACCGCGCCCAGGAGCGTGACGCCCAGGACGACGGGCAGGTCCTTGGCCACGATCGAGGTGATCGCGTAGGCACCCACACCGTTGAGGGAGAACACCGTCTCGGTGAGGATCGCGCCACCCAGGACCATGCCGATGTCCAGACCCAGGATGGTGACGATGGGAGTCAGGGTGGGACGCAGGGCGTGCTTGAAGATCACCTTGCGCTCGCTCAGGCCCTTGGCCCGAGCGGTGCGGATGTAGTCCTCGTTGAGCGTCTCCAGCATGCCCGCGCGCGTCTGCCGCGCGTACTGGGCGGCGTGCAGGAACGCCAGCGTCACCCAGGGGAGGAACATGACCTGGAACCAGGCCACCGGGTTCTCGGTGAACGGCACGTAGCGCGACACCGGGAACAGGCCCCACTCGTGCACCAGGAAGGCCAGGGCGAGCAGACCGGTGAAGTAGATGGGCAGGGAGACGCCGATGAGGGCGACGCCCATGGCCAGACGGTCGAAGACGCTGCCCTTCTTGACAGCGGAGAGCACACCGACGGCCACACCGCCGACGACCCAGATGACCGCGGCACCGAGGCCGAGGGACAGGGTGACGGGGAGGCGGTCCAGGAGCTGCGGCAGCACCGGCGAGTTCGTGGTGAAGGAGTAGCCGAGGCACGGGGCCGCGCACTCGACCGTCTCTCGGCCGAAGGTGAACTCCTGGCCGAACAGCAGCGTGCGGAGGAAGTCGATGAACTGGACCGCGACGGGCTGGTCGAGGCCAAGGCGCTCCACGGTGGCGTCGAGCGCCTCCGGGGTGGGCGCCTTGCCCACGTACATCGCCGCCATGCCGTGCGGGGTGACGCCCGCCCACCTGGGGAGGACGTAGAAGATCCAGAAGGTCACCGCCGTGACGACGGCGAGAAGCAAGAGACCCGCACCAAGGCGGCGGAGAACATAATTCAGCATCGCGGTCGGCGGCGGGGACACCCGAGGGATCGCCTCGGGCTCCCCGCCGCTTTCACCTGCCTTCTCGTACTAGTTCAGGCTGGTAGTTCGGGACCTAGCCCCGGTCGACGCCCAGCGCCATGAAGTCGTACATCATGTACGCGGGGTGGTAGTAGGCGTTGGTCAGCTCGTCCGAGCGGTAGATCAGCGTCTTGTCGAAGACCACCGGCAGGATGGCGGCGTTCTCCATGACGAGGGTGTCGATCTTGGAGTAGAGCTCGGCGCGCTCCTCCGGGTCCTCGGTCTTGAGGGCGTCGTCCCAGAGACCGTTGATCTCGGGGTCGTCGAGCTCGGAGGTGTTGAAGTTGCCGGTCTCCATGATCGCGTCGCCGTGCGTGATCTTGGAGGCGAAGCCGTAGCCGCTGGGCCAGTCCGGGCCCCAGCCCGAGACGCTCAGGCCGATGTTGTTCTCACGGACGTAGTCCTGCGAACCGGCGTACTGGCCGAAGAAGTCCCCGGACGGGAACGACTTGATCTCGACGTCGATGCCGACGCGGGACAGCGACTGCTGGAGCGCCTCGGCGGTCTGGACGTCCTTCTCGCGCTCGGTGCGGACCGCGATGTTGGTCTTGAAGCCGTCCGACTCACCGCACTCGTCGAGCTTCTCCTGGGCCTTGTCCAGGTCACCCTTGTGGTCGGTGGACGGGTACAGGTCCGACTCGACGTCGGAGCCCGGGATCGCCGGGGGAGCAGGCTGGTGGCGCGGTCGCCACCGGTCGCGCCGCCCCAGGCGCGCCACATGCTGTCGCGGTCGGCGGCGTACATGATCGCCTGGCGGCAGGCCACGTCCTCGATGATCGGGAGGTGGATGTTCACGTAGCGCAGGGCGCCGGAGTACGGGTTGTCCAGGTTGCCCTGGGCGGACTCGTCGTCGAGCAGGCGGGCGTTCATCGCCGGGCCCACGCCGGTGCCGGCGAGGTCCACGTCGAGCTCACCGCTGAGCAGGCGCTCGTCGATCTCGTCCTGGGAGACGCCGATCTCGACCTCGATGCGGTCGGGCAGGGCCTGGCGCACGGGGTCCGTGTCGCCGTCCCAGTGCTCGTTGCGCTCCAGGTTGAGCTTGACGCCGGGCTCGTACTGGCCGTCGAACTTGTACGGGCCGGAGGAGACGACCTTCTCCTGGTACAGGGCCTCGCGGTCGGCGTCGATCGGCACCGGGGCGGTCTGCGGCTGGGTCAGCACGTTCGGGAACTCGGCGAACGAGTCCTTGAGGTGGAAGACCAGGGTGTGGTCGTCCGGGGTCTCGATGGAGTCGAAGCCCGCGAGCGGGTCGTCACCGTTGTCGTAGACGTTGTGGTCGTCCTGGTCCAGGTGGGCCTTGAAGTACTGCGGGCCCTCGGTGAACACGCCGCCGTTGAAGTTGGCGCGGGCGATGCCGTACTTGATGTCCTGGGCCGTGATCTCGGAGCCGTCCTCGTACTTGAGGCCCTCCTGGATCTTGACGGTCCACTCGGTGAAGTCGTCGTTCGGCTCCGGCAGGTCCACGGCCATGTCCGGGATCAGGTCGGTGGCCTTGTCGCCCGGCTCGGGGTTGAAGGCGAGGAGCGTACGGGCGTAGTAACGGGAGAAGTTCCAGTTGAACGCGTAGTACGTGTTGCCCGGGTCGGTGGAGTCGAAGTCCGCGGCGAGCGCGTACTTGAGCGTGCCGCCGGCCTTGTCCGAGGCGTTGACGACCTCGGTGGAGCCGAGGTCGAAGCTGTCGGCCGAGTCGGAGCCGCCGCCGGTGGCGGCGCCACCGCAGGCGGACAGGAAGAGGGATGCCGCCGCGCCGAGCGCGACGAACCCGAGGGTGCGCTTCATCAAGGAAGTACCTCTCTGAACCTGGTATGGGGATGGTCGGACCATGGGTTGACTGCTGTCCGGGCGGGGCGGGAGACGGGCCTCCCCGCACGGAGTCGGGTCAGTCCGAGGTCCGGGGATCGAAGGCGTCGCGCAGGCCGTCACCGAAGAGGTTGAACGCCAGGACGGTGATGAAGATGGCCAGACCGGGGAAGATGATGAAGTAGGGCGCCGTCTGGTAGAAGGGCACCGCTTCGGAGAGCATCTTGCCCCAGCTCGGCGTCGGCGGGTTGATGCCGACGCCAAGGAAGCTCAGGGCCGCCTCGAACAGGATGTTCGTGGGGATCAGGAGCGTGGAGTAGACGATGATCGGCGTGACCAGGTTCGGCAGGATCTCCTTGAAGAGGATGTGCCGGTTGCTGGCGCCGAGGCTCTTGGCCGCCTCGACGAACTCGCGCTCGCGCAGGGCGAGTGTCTGTCCGCGGACGATGCGGGCGATGTAGGGCCAGTTGAAGAACCCGATGATGAAGACGATGACGCCGATTCTCAGCCCGTTGCCGCTCAGGCCGAGGACGCCCTCGGGGATGACGCCGACGAGGGCGATCGCGAACAGCATCAGCGGGAAGGCCAGGAAGATGTCCATGGCGCGGCTGATGACGGTGTCGACCCAGCCGCCCATGTACCCGGCGATGATGCCGAGCAGGGTGCCGAGGGCGACGCAGACCAGCGTGGCCAGGAACGCGACCAGCAGGGAGATCTGGGCGCCGTGGAGAATACGGCTGAACAGGTCGCGACCGGTGGTGGGCTCGACGCCCAGCAGGTGGTCGGAGCTGATCCCGCCCCAACGGTCGATGCCCGCGTCCGGGTTCTCGGGGTCGAGGTAGGGGACGCGGCGGCTCGGGTCGATCAGGTCCTGGTGGAACTGGGTGGGCGGGTGCCCGAACAGCTTGACCAGGAAGGGCGCGAAGATCGCGGCCAGGATGAGCAGGACCACGACCAGGCCGGAGACCATGGCGACCTTGTCGCGGCGCAGTCGTTGCCAGGCGATCTGTCTCAGGGACCGATTGTCCGCGTCGCTGCGACCCGAGGCCGTCGCGCCGGGTTCCGAGTCGACCGGTTCGGCCGCCTCAGGGGCATGCGAGGGCGCGCTCATCAGGCCACCACTCTCCACTCATACGCTTCTGGCCGAGGGGACTGATCCCACACGTGAGCCGCTCGGGGGTGACCCTTCCGGGTCTCACGGTGGGGCCTGCCGGTTCTCGACTCTGGCTGGCGTGGGCGTTGGACCGACGGGGCGAGAGGATGGCCCGTCTCGTCGGCACTGGCACGCGACGCACCCGACCGTTGAGAGGTTGGGCACAGTCACGGACCTTTCCGCCCGGGATGTTACACAGCGACCAATTTACTCGCCCTTTGGGTGCATGTCGTCCAAAGTCTGCCTGTGTAGCCAAAACGTAACAAACGCTAACAAACAACCCACATGGCGACTAAAGCCCACAAACCACGCAAAGCACGCATTCATCGGACGACCGGGGCTGAGCTGGTACAAGACCGGGACCGCACCCCCGCCAACGATACGGTCAAAACCGTGCGGACCATCCCGATCCAAAGGTTCTATGGCAAGTGCTATGAAACCGTGAGTACTCGCCGCATTCCCCAACGTGAACCACGCCACACGGGGACGCGCTCCGCGCCGCGTCGCCGCTCGTGTCGCCCCTGGACACGGACGAGGGCGGCCCCGCCCGCGCGGGACCGCCCTCGTCATCGGAGAAGGGGTCGGCTACTCGATGCCCCGCTTACGGAGCAGCGCCTCGATGTCGTCGAAGTCGTCGTCGGCGGAGGGCGCCTTGGCCTGCTTCGGGGCGTTGACCTGGCCCGCCGGGGCCGGCGCGGCTCCGGCCGCGGGGCTCCTCCCCGCCCTCCGTCCTGGCCCGCGCCCTGTCCTCGGGTCGCGCACCGGGCTTGACCCCGATGCCCTTGGACTTCATGAACCCCGACACCACGTACAGGACCACCATCAGCACGGCGAGGCCGAGGCCGACCCACGACTGGAGTTTGAAGGCCATCGTCAGCAGGATGCCCAGGACGCCGAGGACGAACTGCAACACCACGTCCATCAGCAGCAGGAGGCCCGCGATCACGGGCAACAGCGACCAGGCGACGCCGCGCAGGCCGTAGGCCGCGCCCTTCCTCCGCCACACGAAGTAGGAGATGACGAAACCGACCGCCGTCAGGGCCGCCCCCAGCCCCATACCGACGTTCTCACTCAAAGTCTCAGGCATGCGACCAGTCTCCCATCCCGCGTACGAACCCACATCCGGCCGATCCCCTAGGGCGTGTGGTCCCGTCGGGCACGTCCCCGGGGCGTGCGCCCGGCCGGAGGCGCCGGGGGCGTCACCCCGGCCCCACGCTACCCACCCGCGCGCGGGTCACCAAGGGACCGGGCGCGGAGCGCGTGGGACGGCGGGGACGAGGGAGGTCCGGGCTCAGGCTCCGGAGACCAACGACTCCAGCCACTCCAGGTCGATGCCGACCAGACTCTCCCGGAAGACGACGCCCTCGCGGGGCTGGATCTCCACGTGGTTGGGGATCGCGACGGTGACACAGCCGGCGTCGGCGGCGGAGGTCACCCCCACCGCCGAGTCCTCCACCGCGACACAGCGCGCGGGATCCACACCGAGGCGGCGCGCGGCCCTCAGGTACGGGTCGGGGTGGGGCTTGTTGGCGGCCACCTCGTCACCGGCGACCGAGTCCACGAAGCTCTCCAGCCCGATGCCCCCGATCGCCGTCTCGATCAGGGAGCGTTCGGTGGAGGTCACCAGAACGGCCGGGACCCCGGCCCCCGCGAGCATGGTCACCAGTTCCTTGGCGCCGGGGCGCAGTTCGGCCCCGCCCTCCAGCTTGGCGCGGAAGCGGTCGTAGAGCAGGTCCGCGACCTGGCGCGGAGTGAGGTGGTCCGCACCGGTCAGCTCGATGATGTAGCGGCCCACCGGCTCGGCGGCGTTGCCCACGTTGGCCTCGTGGTCGGCCCCGGTCCACTCGCCGCCCAGTTCGGCGACCAGCTCGGCCTCGGCCTCACCCCACAGGTGCTCGCTCTCGATGAGGGTGCCGTCCATGTCCAGCAGGACGGCCTGGAGACGGCGTTCCACCGG
Source organism: Nocardiopsis eucommiae (assembly GCA_018388625.1). Taxonomy (GTDB): domain Bacteria; phylum Actinomycetota; class Actinomycetes; order Streptosporangiales; family Streptosporangiaceae; genus Nocardiopsis; species Nocardiopsis eucommiae. The sequence goes on from CP074402.1 coordinate 3,456,363, forward strand.
GGCGGCGGTCTCGGTCACTTCGGAACTCACTGTGCTCAATTCGCTCATCTCGACTCGTGGCGTGGTGGGTGGCCGGTGGTCCCGACCCCCAAGGGGAGGGCCCCGCCGGTGTCCGTCATCGGCGGGGCCCCACACCTCAGCAGGTCAGACGTTGAAGTACGTCGCCTCCGGGTGGTGGATGACGATCGCGTCGGTGGCCTGTTCGGGAACGAGCTGGAACTCCTCGGACAACGACACCCCCACCCGTTCGGGCTCCAGCAGCCGCACGATCTTGGCGCGGTCCTCCAGGTCCGGACAGGCGCCGTACCCCAGCGAGAAGCGGGCGCCCCGGTACCCGAGCTTGAAGAACGCGTCCAGCTCGGCGGGGTCCTCCCCCGCGAAGCCGAGCTCGGCGCGGACCCGGGTGTGCCAGTACTCGGCCAGTGCCTCGGTGAGCTGTACCGACAGACCGTGCAGCTCCAGGTAGTCGCGGTAGGCGTTCTTCTCGAACAGTTCGGCGGTGGCCCGGCTGATCGCCGAACCCACGGTCACCACCTGGAAGGAGACCACGTCCAACTCACCCGACTCCTTGGGGCGGAAGAAGTCGGACAGGCACAGGTGCCGGTCCCGGCGCTGGCGCGGGAACGTGAAGCGGGTGCGCTCGGTGGTCCCGTCGTCGTCCAGCACGACCAGGTCGTCACCCTCGCTGTAGCAGGGGTAGTGGCCGTGCACGACCGCGGCCTCCAGCAGGCCCTCGGTCTGGATGCGGTCCAGCCACATCCGCATGCGCGGGCGGCCCTCGGTCTCCACCAGCTCCTCGTAGGTCGGACCGTTACCGCCACGGGAGGCCTTGAGTCCCCACTGCCCCATGAACGTGGCGCGCTCGTCGAGGAAGGCGGCGTAGTCTGCCAGCGGGATGCCCTTGCTGATCCGGTCGCCCCAGAACGGCGGGGTGGGCACCCGGTTGGTGGTGGAGACGTCGCTGCGGGCGGGCATCTCCTCGGGCTCGGTGACCTTGAGGGTGGCCCCGCGCCGCACCCTGCGCTGGCGCAGCTCGGGGAGCTTGGCGCCCTCCTCACCGCGCTTGACCGCCATGAAGGTGTCCATCAGGCGCAGGCCCTCGAAGGCGTCCTTGGCGTAGCGCACCTCGCCGCCGAACATCTCGGCCAGGTCCTGCTCCACGTAGGAGCGGGTCAGCGCGGCACCGCCCAGGAGCACGGGGAAGCGCTCGGAGACACCCCGGGAGTTCATCTCCTCCAGGTTCTCCTTCATGATCACCGTGGACTTGACCAGGAGGCCGGACATGCCGATGACGTCGGCGCGCCGCTCCTCGGCCGCCTCCAGGATCGCCGACACCGGCTGCTTGATGCCGAGGTTGACCACCTCGTAGCCGTTGTTGGACAGGATGATGTCCACGAGGTTCTTGCCGATGTCGTGGACGTCGCCCTTGACGGTGGCGAGCACGATGCGGCCCTTGCCGTCGTCGTCGCTCTTCTCCATGTGCGGTTCGAGGTAGGCGACCGCCTTCTTCATGACCTCGGCGGACTTGAGGACGAAGGGCAGCTGCATCTGACCGGAGCCGAAGAGCTCGCCGACGGTCTTCATGCCCTCCAGGAGGGTGTCGTTGACGATGGTCAGGGCGGGGCGCTCGGCCAGGGCCTCGTCGAGGTCGGCCTCGATGCCGGTGAGCTCACCGTCGATGATCCGGCGCTCCAGGCGCTCCCACAGCGGGAGTGCGGCCAGTTCCTCGGCGCGGGAGGCCTTCATCGCCTTGGCGTCGACACCCTGGAACATGTCGATGAACTCGGACAGGGGGTCGTAGTCGCCCTCGCGCCGGTCGTAGACGAGGTCGAGCGCCACCCTGCGCTGGTCCTCGGGGATCTGGTTGATCGGCACGATCTTGGACGCGTGCACGATGGCCGAGTCCAGGCCCGCCTGGACGGCCTCGTGCAGGAACACGGAGTTGAGCACGATCCGGGCGGCCGGGTTGACGCCGAAGGACAGGTTGGACAGGCCGAGAGTGGTCTGCACCTCGGGGTAGCGGGACTTGAGCTCGCGGATGGCGTCGAGGGTCTCGATGCCGTCCCGCCGGGTCTCCTCCTGCCCCGTGGTGATGGGGAAGGTGAGGCAGTCGATGACGATGTCGCCGGTCGTCAACCCCCAGTCGCCGGTGATCTCGTCGATCAGGCGGCTGGCCACCCGGACCTTCCACTCGGCGGTGCGAGCCTGGCCCTCCTCGTCGATGCACAGGCCGACCACGGCCGCCCCGTGTTCCTTGACCAGGCCCATGATGCGGGTGAACCGGGAGTCGGGCCCGTCGCCGTCCTCGTAGTTGACCGAGTTGACCACGGCGCGGCCGCCCAGCGCCTCCAGCCCGGCCTCCAGGACGGGGGCTCGGTGGAGTCGAGCATGAGCGGGAGGGTGGAGGCGGTGGCCAGGCGCGAGGCGAGCTCGCGCATGTCGCGCACGCCGTCGCGGCCCACGTAGTCGATGTTGAGGTCGAGCACGTGCGCGCCGTCGCGGATCTGGTCGCGGGCGATCTCCACGCAGGAGTCCCAGTCCTCGGCCAGCATCGCCTCGCGGAACTTCTTGGAACCGTTGGCGTTGGTGCGCTCACCGACCGCCAGGTAGCTGGCGTCCTGACGGAAGGGGACGCTCTGGTACAGGGAGGACGCCGCGGCCTCGACCAGGGGCCTGCGCTCCTTCAGGCCCCGGCCCTGGACCCGTTCGACGACCTGGCGCAGGTGCTCGGGGGTGGTGCCGCAGCAGCCGCCGACGAGGCTGAGCCCGAACTCGGAGGTGAAGGTGTCGTGGGCGTCGGCCAGCTCCCCCGGGGAGAGGTTGTAGACCGCGCCGTTGGGCCCGAGCTCGGGCAGGCCCGCGTTGGGCATGACGGAGATGGGAATGGGCGAGTGGTGCGACAGGTAGCGCAGGTGCTCGCTCATCTCGGCGGGGCCGGTGGAGCAGTTGAGGCCGATCACGTCGATGCCCAGCGGGGCCAGGGAGGTGAGCGCGGCACCGATCTCCGAGCCCATGAGCATGGTGCCGTTGGTCTCGATGCTCACCTGGGCGATGATCGGCACGTCCCGGCCCAGGGCCGCGCGGGCGCGCTTGGCGCCGACCACCGCGGCCTTGACCTGGAGCAGGTCCTGGCAGGTCTCGATGAGGATGGCGTCGGAGCCGCCGTCGATGAGCCCGTGCGCGGCGCGCTCGTAGTAGTCGCGCAGGAACGTGTAGGGGGCGTGCCCCAGGGTGGGCAGCCGGGTTCCGGGCCCCACCGAGCCGAGGACGTACCGGGGCTGGTCGGGGGTGGCGTAGGCGTCGGCGGTCTCGCGGGCGATGCGCGCGCCGGCCTCCGCGATCTCGTAGGTGCGGTCCTCGATGCCGTACTCGTAGAGACCGCCGTAGTTGGCGGAGAAGGTGTTGGTCTCCACGCAGTCGGAACCGACCTCGAAGAAGGCGGCGTGGGTGTCCCGCACGATGTCGGGCCGGGTGAGGTTGAGGATGTCGTTGAGGCCCTCGTGGCCCTCGAACTGGTCGAGGTCGAGATCGTGCGCCTGCAACATGGTGCCCATCGCCCCGTCCGCCACGATCACTCGCTGGGACAGTGCTTCACGGAACGTCCGTCGATCTCTCATGTTCAACAACTCTAGTCTCGGGGCACCGCGGGCCCAGCTCGATCCCGGTGATGCTTGGCACGGGACCTGCGCCGCTGGGTCGACCCGCGGCGCGGGGCGGGGCGGGTTCGGCGTCCGAGGACAGCGGTGTCCTGGTCAGTCGCTGGTCGCGAGGTTACCTCATGGGCGTTTCGCCACGTGAGACAGGCGTCCCAAAGTGACGCGTGGGGGAGGCGTTGTCGGTCCCCCACGACGGTTTCTCGCTCGGCTCGGCACCCCATAGGGTGGTGTGGTCCGTCTTCAGGAAGGGGCCGCCCATGATCCCGCTCGACCGCGAGCTCGTCGAGCCTGTCATGGTGGCGGCGTTCGAGGGATGGAACGACGCCGGTGAGGCCGCGAGCCTCGCCGTGGCGCACCTGTCCGACCAGTGGAACGCCACCGAGCTGTGCGCCCTGGCCCCGGACGACTACTACGACTTCCAGGTCACCCGGCCGAGGATGACGGTGACCGACGGCAGGCTCACCGAGATGGAGTGGCCCACCACCCGTGTGCGGGTGGTCCGCCCCCGGGTGCGCGCCGCGACGTCGTCCTGGTGAGCGGTCCCGAACCGAACATGCGCTGGCGCTCCTACACGGCTGACCTGCTGGCCATCGCCCGTGAGCTGGGGGTCCGGCGCGCCGTGGTCCTGGGCTCGCTGCTGGCCGACGCGCCGCACACCCGCCCCATCCCGGTGACCGGGATGTGCTCCCCGGTGGAACTGGGCACCCGGTACGGGCTGGAGGCGGCCACCTACTCCGGGCCGACCGGGATCGTGGGGGCCGTGCACGAGGCGTTCAGTGCCGTGGGCGTGGAGACGGTGTCGCTGTGGGCCGCCATCCCGCACTACGTGGCGCAGCCGCCCTGCCCGAAGGCGACCCTGGCCCTCCTGGGCTGGGTCCAGGACTTCGTGGAGACCGAGGTCCCCCTGGGCGACCTGCCGGAGGAGTCCGTGTCCTGGGAGGCCGGGGTGAACGACCTCACCGCCGAGGACGAGGACATCGCCTCCTACGTGCGCGGTCTGGAGGAGGCCAAGGACACGGTGGACCTGCCCGAGGCCACGGGGGACGCCATCGCCCAGGAGTTCGAGCGCTACCTGCGCCGCCGCGACGACGGCTGAGGCCGGGCACCTCCGTCACCCCCGGGACCGAGGTCCCGGTTTTCTGTTACCTCATCTTTAGGCCGATATCGCTACCTTGCGGATAATGGCTCGCGGATCGGGGGAACTGGGCCAGGTTCCCGAAGCGCGCGGTACGGGGGTACGCGCACTCCGGAACCACGCGGGGCGCCATCCCCCGAGGCCTGGGACAAGTGCCCGTCCCGACCGCGCGGGGTGGGGTCTGGGGCAACTTGTGAGGATCGCATTCGTCATCGCCAACGGCTACGCCATGGGCGGCACGGTGAGGACCGTGCACAACCTGGCTCGGGGGCTGGCCTCACGCCATGAGGTGGAGATCGTCAGTCTGGTCCGCAAGCGGCGCAAACCGTTCTTCACGCCCGACGAGAACGTCGACCTGGTGCCCCTGAGCGACGAGACCGACGAGTCCCGGCTCAGACTTCCCCGACAACGGGTCCTGGACCACTGGTTCAGAAAGGCCGAACAGATCGTGCCGGAGCCCGAGCGGCGCCGGAACAAGAACTACACGCCGGAGTCGGTCACCGGGCTGCGCCGCTACCTGCGCACCACCAAGGCCGACGTGGTGATCGGGACCCGCCCCGGGATCAACCTGCTGCTGGCCGAGTGGGCGCCCCCTCGCGTCCTGACCATCGGCCAGGAACACCTCAACCTGGGCGAGCACAACTCCAAGGTGCGCGCGGCGATCACCAGGACGTACCCGAAGCTCGGCGGTCTGAGCGTGCTCACCGAGTCCGACCGGAGCGCCTACCAGAACCTGCTCCGGTCCCCCGAGGGCTGGCTGACCGCGCTGCCCAACGCGCTGGAGCCGGGCGAGCCGCCCCGCTCCACCCTGGAGGCCCCGATCATCGCTGCGGCCGGGCGGTTCTCCCCGGTCAAGCAGTACCCGCTGCTGGTGGAGGCGTTCTCGCACGTGGTGGCGGAGCACCCCGAATGGCGGCTGCACATCCACGGCGGCGGGGACCGGGACGAGGAGCTGCGCGAGACGGTGCGACGCCTCGGTCTGGAGGACAACGTGGACCTCAAGGGCCGGACCACGGACATGCTGGGTGAGCTGTCGAAGGCCTCACTGCTGGCGGTGAGCTCGCGGGTGGAGGGGTTCGGGATGACCATCATCGAGGCCTTCTCGGTGGGGGTTCCCGTGGTGAGCTTCGACTGCCCGCACGGCCCCAGGGAGATCATCGACCACGAACGCAACGGCCTGCTGGTACCGCCGCAGGACACCGAGGCCCTGGGTGCCGCGCTCAACCGCCTGGTCGCGGACCGGAAGGAGCGCCACCGCATGGGAGCGGAGGCACTGGCCTCGGCCGCCGACTACGGGTTGGCGGACGTCACCACGCAGTGGGAGTCCTTCCTGGAGCGGCGTCTGGCCGAGCGCCCTCGCAGAGGTCCGCTGGCCTCGCTGTTCGGCTGAGCCGGAGGCGCCGCCCCGGCCTCGCGCGACCGGGGCGGCGGGAGTTCACGGACGCAGGCGGCGCCACTCGCCGGTGGCGAGGACGGCGGCCCAGGCTCCGGCGACGCGGGCCAGGCCACGGCGGACCTCGTCGACGACGGCGGGGGCCAGTGGGGACTCGGCCTCCTCGGAGGGCTCCAACCGTACGGTGACGCGCAGCCCGTCCAGGACCTTCTGCGCGCGGCCGAGGGCTTCGGGGTCCGGTGCGTTCTCGCGGTCGAGCAGGGCGCGGATACCGTCGCGCAGCGTGATGGCCTCGTCGAGGTCGGCGAGGGTGATGGGGATGGCGCCCTCGGTGACGAGTCGGTGCTCCCTCAGGAACCGGGCCAGGTCGGCGCGGTCGGTGAGTCGGCCGCCGGTCGAGACGAAGTCGGCGATGAGCTCAGCCGCCGCGCTGGGCCGGGTGGGGGTACTGGTCGTGGTCGTGGTCATGGGCGCCATCCCATCACGCCCCACTCCGCGTTGGTGGCGATTCCGCGATGTCATGGCCACAGGTGGTCACCATATTCACCACCGAACCGGACCTTGACGGACAAGTCTCCCATCGACGCCCGGTGCGCCCCGGTGATCAGGGGTGGCGGCCAGAGCCGCCAGGGCCTCGCGAGCCGTGGGGAGGCCGAGGCTCCGCAGGAGGAGGGCGACGTTCGCGACACGCGTGTCCCAGAGCCGGTCGTTGTCGACCACGGCCCTGAGGTAGGCGCGCTGGAGCTCGGTGGGGGCCGCGACCTCGGGTGCGGGGGCACTCTCCGCGCCCCCAGGGCCAGGCGGAGCAGCCCCCGCAGGTCGGCCTCGCAGCTGAACGGACCAGCCGTCGCCGCCAGCTCACGGAACACCGGGAGGAGGTCGGCGGCGTCCTCGGATCCCGAACGGCTCACCAGGGCGTCGACCAGCGAGAACCGGACGTGGCCGGGAAAGTACCCGGGACGGTCCCGGAACCAGGCGTCGGCCGCGGCCGGGTCGAGGAGTGCCGCGCGCAGCTCCCCGACCGCCACGGGGTCACCCGCCAGCCCCTCCGAGAGCGCGGCGCAGGCACGTATCGCCTGGTCAGGATGGGCGAGGAAAGAGGTGGTGTCCCCACCGCCCTCCACCAGGGCGAGGACGATCGCCGCCCCCTCGTCGCGGTTCTCGGCGAGGTCCGCCGCGCCCGACAGGTCCACCTCGGGCTCCTCGACCAGTCGGCACAGCGCGCCGGTGGTCGTCACCGCCCGCTGGCGTACCCGGCCGTCCGCGTGCGTGAGCAGCGGCCGCACCGCCCCGAGCAGCGTCGGCGCGGCCCGCCACAGGTCACGCAGGGCCGCGTGGAACACGGTGTCCAGGAGCGGGTCCTCCCAGATCTCCTCCTCACCCTCCGCGTCACCGTCGGCCATCCCGGTCAGGAGGGCGTCGAGCTCGCCCCGGCGCTCCCCGGATCGGCCAGCCCCTCCAGTTCGGGGAGCGAACGACCGGCGGCCCGTTCCGCGACGGCACGGGCCACGTCGGCCAGGAAGTCGAGCAGGCCCAGACGCAGCGGTTCGACGGCGGCACCCGCGGCCTCCCGGAACGGGTCCCCCACCGGAAGGTCGACCGCCGGCTCCCCCAGCACACCGGCGACGAACAGGGCGACGGGCGGGGTGGCCGGGTACACCGTCCCCTGGTGCAGGATCGCGCTGTTCAGGTAGCCCAGCGCCCGCTCCCGGACCTCCTCCTGCTCGGACAGCAGCCCGGCGAGGAACTCCGGCGCGTCGGTGGCCGGACCATAGGCGTGGAAGGCCCTCGTCCAGTCGGTGGAGTGGAGGATGTCAGCTCTGGTGTCCATGGCGGCATGATGGCAGCGGGCACCGACCGTTGGCGTGGCGTCGCCTCCTCCGCACCGGGCGGCTCACTACACTCGGGCGCTGGAACCCAGCTCAGGAGGCCTCGATGACGTTCGCCCAACCCCCGCGCGACCCACTCGGGCGCGCACTGTACCGCGCTCCGATCTGGATCTACCGGCTGGGTCTGGGACCGCTCCTGGGCGGGCGCTTCGTGCTGCTCACCCACCGGGGGCGCTCCACCGGCGAGGCCCGCCAGGCGGTTCTGGAGGTCCTGGGCCGCAACGACGACACCGGGGCGGTGCTCGTGGCGTCCGGGTACGGGAACCGGTCCCAGTGGTTCCGCAACGTCCGCGCGGAACCCCGCGTGCTGTTCCAGATCGGCAACCGCCGCCTGCGGGGCGTGGCCGAGGCGCTCCCGGCGCGGGAGTCCGGGCAGGTGCTCGCCCACTACGCGCAGGAGCACCCGATATCGGCGACCGAGCTGATGCGGGGCCTGGGCCACGACGTGGACGGCCTCGACGACTACGAGCGGATCGGGGCCGACCCCGTCAACGGGGTGCCGGTGGTGCGGCTGCGCCCCGAGGCGGAGACCGTTCACTTTCCCGACTTCACCGCCCCCACCGGGCCGGGGGTGCCCCAGCCCAGGTGAGACCGGGCTCCGTGCCCGTCCCTGACGAACCGGACGGGAACGGGCACGGAGGTGTGAGGGTACCGCGCGGGCCCCGGGCCTAGAGCCGGACTCCCAGCAGGGTGTCCACGGTGGTGCGCACCAGGCCGGGGGCGGACGTGTCGGTGCCGCCCTCGCCCAGCGCGGCGGTCGCCCAGGCGTCCACCGCCGCGAGCGCGGACGGGGAGTCCAGGTCCTCAGCGAGCGCGGCGCGCACCGCGGCCAGCACAGGGGCCGCGTCCGGACCCGCGCCCAGGGCCACCGCCGCGCGCCAGCGCTCGGCGCGCTCGGTGGCGGCGGGCAGCTCGGCGTCGGTCCACTCCCACGGCGTGCGGTAGTGGTGGCCGAGCATGGCCAGCCGGATGACGGCCGGGTCCACACCCTCCTGCCGCAGCTTGGACACGAAGACCAGGTTGCCCAGCGACTTGGACATCTTCTCGCCGTTCAGGCCGACCATGCCCACGTGCAGGTGGTTGTGGGCGTTGGGCCGACCGGTGGCACAACGGGTCTCGGCCGCGCCCATCTCGTGGTGCGGGAAGATGAGGTCGCTGCCGCCGCCGTTGATGTCGAACGAGGGGCCGAGCCGGTCCAGGGCGATGGCGCTGCACTCGATGTGCCAGCCGGGACGGCCGCGTCCGAGGGGCTGTCCCACGCGGGCTCACCGGGACGCTCGGCGCGCCACAGCAGCCAGTCGAGGGGGTCCTTCTTGCCGGTGCGCTCGGGGTCGCCGCCCCGCTGACCGAAGAGGCCGAGCATCTCCTCGCGGCTGAGGTTGCTGATCTCGCCGAACCTCGTGGCGGCCTCGACCGAGAAGTAGAGGTCGCCGTCCACCTCGTACGCCGCGCCGCTCTCACGGATACGGACCGCGAGGTCGCTGATGAGGTCGACGGACTCCACGACGCCCACGTACGACGTGGGCGGGATGATCGACAGCGCGGCCATGTCGTCACGGAAGACTTCGATCTCCCGGTGGGCGAGGTCGCGCCAGTCGACACCGGTGGCCTCGGCCCGCTCCAGCAGGGGATCGTCGATGTCGGTGGTGTTCTGGACGTAGTTGACGTCGTGTCCGGCGTCCCGCCACACCCGGTTGACCAGATCGAAGGTCAGGTAGGTGAAGGCGTGCCCCAGATGGGCGGCGTCGTAGGGGGTGATGCCGCAGGCGTACACACCCGCGGTGGAGCCCGGCGTGGTCGTCCTTATCCGTCCGGTCGCGGTGTCGTGGATACGGAGAGGGCCGCCGGAACCCGGCAGGGGGACGATGTCAGGCGCAGACCATGAACGCATACCGGGAAGCCTATCCGCACGTGCACGCGACAAACGCACAGATAGCGGGTGGGGTCGAAGGTGATGATCCCCCCAGGTGGGAAGGGAATACCGTCACCGCTCCTGCGGTGCGGCGAGGATCCGGACCCGTCCGATCAGAAGGACGCTGAACACGGCTGTCACGGCGCAGATCGCCGCCAGGAGTTCGTTCCCCAGACGCCAGTGCAGGAGGGCGCCACTGAAGGAGACGACGTAGAGCAGCCAGTACGCTCCGGATTCGATGAGGTTGCCGTGTCGGCCCATGGTGGTGCCCCCTGCTGTGTACGCGTGCGTTCCACGCGTGTCCGACGGCGAGTGCGCCGTCTCTCAGAGAGACGCCGCGATCACACAGGGGGTTTACGCATTCCTTAGGTCGTGGCTCACGCCGCAGTGTGCCCTCGACCTCGCTGTCCACCCTAGTCGGACGGGCTCGGGCCGAGGGCGCGCGACGCACCGGCGATCACGGGTGGGCGGCCAGCTGGAGGTCGAGGAGATCCAGGTCGGCGGCGCCCGGGAAGGCCGGGTCGTCCATGACCGCGCGCAGGCGTCGGCGGACCGGCCGGGCCTCGGTCCGCCGGGTGACCGGCTCGGCGGCCAGGCGTCCCCGTGCCGAGACGACCCCGGTCGGCGTGCGCAGGGTCCAGCCGGTGTGGTCGGCGGACGTCAGCAGCCCGACGGTGCCGTCCTCCCGCAGCCTGACCCACTGCCCCACCAGGTCGGCGGGGTCGAACAGGGGCGCGGGGACGGCGTGGGCGCTCAGCATGTGGATTCCTCGGTGGATCGTCGAACTCTTTCCTGGGATAGACGGTCCCCCACGACGCCTATGACGCGCTTTCGGAAAACTTCCGAGAAAGACCCGCTTGTGCATCCGACTTACTGAACGTAAAGTAACTTTTCAATACCAGCCGTCACAGGGTGGCCACTCTGGGTGTACCCTGTGGCGTTTCCCCCGGAGTAGCCCATGCACCGCGCCCTGTTCATGGCGGTCATCACCGCCGCGGCCCTGCTCTCCCCCGCCACCGCCACAGCCACGACCACCGCCGCACCGGAGTCCGACATGCGAGCCACACTCGTGTGGTCCGACGAGTTCGACGGTCCCGCCGGAAGCGCCCCCAACCCCGCGAACTGGAACCACGAGACCGGTGCCCACGGCTGGGGCAACAACGAGCTCCAGAACTACACGTCCAGCCGGGCCAACTCGGCCCTGGACGGCAACGGCCACCTCGTCATCACGGCCCGCAGGGAGGCGGACGGCGGCTACACCTCGGCCCGGATGACCACCCAGAACAAGGTGCAGCCCCAGTACGGACGGGTGGAGGCCCGCATCCAGATCCCGCGCGGCCAGGGCATCTGGCCCGCCTTCTGGATGCTGGGCTCGAACTTCCCGAACACGCCGTGGCCGGACTCGGGCGAGATCGACATCATGGAGAACATCGGCCGCGAGCCCCACCTGGTGCACGGCAGCCTCCACGGCCCGGGCTACTTCGGCGGCAACCCGCTCACCGGCTCCTACATGCACCCGCAGGGCTGGTCGTTCGCGGACACCTTCCACACGTTCGCCGTCGACTGGAGGCCCGGTTCCATCACGTGGTCGGTGAACGGGATCGCCTACCAGACCTACACGGCCGCGGACACCCGTGGGAACCCGTGGGTGTTCGACCAGCCGTTCTTCATGATCCTCAACGTGGCCGTGGGCGGCGACTGGCCCGGCTACCCGGACGGTACGACCCAGCTGCCGCAGGAGATGCGCGTGGACTACGTCCGCGTCTACTCCCTGGACTAGACCCATGGGGGACACGGCAGAATGAGGGCATGAACCAGACCGATCACGGCCCCTTCTCCCCCGATGACGCGGAGCGCTTCCGCGCCAACGCCCTCATCGCCCTGACCGCGTTCGCCTCGGTGACACTCCTCGCGGTACTGGCCTTCCTCCTGACGGCCTGACACCCCTCTCACGCGTCGAGGCCCCGCCCCCTGAGGGCGGGGCCTCACGTCGTGTCAGTCGGACCCACCGCTACGGGAGGTCGATCATCTTCCAGGGCTCGGGGGCGGCGGGGGTGTCGGTGAAGGCGTAGCGGACCGTGTCGCGGTCCAGGGCGACGAGAGTCACGGAGCCGGTGGCCCACACCTGGCCGTCGCCCAGGTCCGCGTGCGCGATCAGGGCCGTGGGGTCGCCCCCGGGGGTGGTGCCCGCCGAGCGCGGCCGCTGGTGGGCCGCCCTGCCGATGAGGCCGGGCCACTCCCCCAGACCTCCTCCGGGTCGTTCGCCTTCGACAGGTCCGGGTCCGGGCGGGTCCGGGCGAACTCCGGCGTGTGGCGGGCGGCCCGGGGATCGGCGGGATCCAGGCCCGTGTTGACCAGCGTGGTCACGCCCCGGGGCAGGGAGCGGATGTCCAGGCATCGCCCGTCCCAGCTGTACAGGGTCGCCCTGTGCGCGTCGGCGTCCAGCAGGTGGAAGGGGGCGTAGTGGGTGGGGTCCTCGCCCGCGAGGGGGTCACGGTTCTGCGTGGCCAGCGCCCTGAGGGGCAGGTCGCCCCGGCTGGCGGGGTAGGTGCCCTCCCACGGCATGGTGCCGTCCCACGGCCACCCGTTGAGCAGCGCGGCCATCCGTCGCCTGTGGGGGTCCACGGCCAGCCACGTCCCTCCGGCGAGCTGGTCGCGTCCGCCGACCAGGTGCGGCCGCTCGGGCCAGTGCGGCGCGGGCCACGCCCAGGGGCGTGACCTCATCTCGTCCCTCAGCGCGGCGACGACCAGCGGTGTCCTGGCGTCCGGATCGAAACCGACGATCACCGTGCACATCTCGTTGTCTCCCACGCGTTCGGATCCCTTGCCATGGACTCTACGACGCGAACCCCCGAACACGATCCCTGGTCAGGGTGGTGCTGGCCCCAGGGTGAAGAGTCACCCGCACCCCACGGCGCCGAGGGACGTGCGCGTCTACTCTGGGGGCTCCCTAGTCTTGTGTGCGTCGACGCCGGGGCCCGGCTGAGCGGGGGTTTCACCGCTCCCGTCCCCTTCGCCCTCCCGATCAGGAGTCCTTCGTGTCCGAAGAAACCGACCGGTCCCCGCGGGCCCGATCCCGACCGAGCCCGTGTCGGCCCGGTCCGTGCTCCTGGGGCCGCCCCCGGAGCGGGGTCTGTCGAGTCAGGAGGTCGCGGAACGTGTCGCGGGCGGGCGGACCAACGACGTCCCCGTCCGGGCGAGCCGCAGCGTCGGGCAGATCATCCGGGGGAACGTCTTCACCCGTATCAACGCGATGATCGCGGTGCTCTTCTCGATCATCGCGGTCATCGGGCCGGTCCAGGACGGGTTGTTCGCGATGGTCATCGTGATCAACACACTGATCGGCATCGTCCAGGAACTGCGGGCCAAGCGCACCCTGGACCAGCTCGCGATCGTCAACGCCGCGCGTCCCCGGGTGGTACGCGACGGCGCCACGATCCGGGTCGCGACCCAGGAGATCGTCCTGGACGAGGTCCTGGAGGTCGGGGTCGGGGACCAGGTCGTGGTGGACGGCGTCGTGACCTGGGCCGGGGGCTGGAGGTCGACGAGTCGCTGCTCACGGGTGAGGCCGACCCGGTGCTCAAGCAGGCCGGTGACACCGTGATGTCGGGCAGCTTCGTGGTGGCCGGGGCCGGGCGCTTCCGGGCGACCAAGGTGGGACGGCACGCGTACGCGGCGCGGCTGGCCGAGGAGGCCAGCCGCTTCTCCCTGGTGCGGTCGGAGCTGAGGTCGGGGATCAACACGATCCTCACCTGGATCACCTACGCCCTGTTCCCGATCGGTGCGCTGCTCGTCTACAGCCAGCTGTTCATGAACGGGCAGGTCGCGTTGGACGAACCGGTGTCCGGCGGGATCTCGGGACCGCTGGCGGACGCCCTGCGCGGCATGGTCGCGGCGTTGGTGTCGATGATCCCCGAGGGGCTCATCCTCCTCACGAGCATCGCGTTCGCGGTGGGCGTGATCCGGTTGGGCCGCCATCGCTGCCTGGTGCAGGAACTGCCCGCGATCGAGGGCCTGGCCCGGGTGGACGTGGTGTGCACGGACAAGACCGGCACGCTGACCGAGGTCGGCATGCGGCTGGCCGAGATCCGCGATCTGGGCGGTGCGGCCTCGCCGACCCCGGTCCTGGCCGCGCTGGCCGCGAGCGACCCGGATCCGAACCCGAGCATGGCCGCGATCTCCGAGGGGTGCGCGGCCAACGGTCAGGAGACGCCCGACTGGGCCGTGACCGCCCTGGCACCCTTCTCCTCCGCCCGTAAGTGGAGCGGGGCGAGCCTGTTGACTCCGGAGGGAGAACGGCACTGGGTGCTCGGTGCCGCCGACGTCCTGGCCGCGCCGAACTCCCCGCCGCCGAGGAGGCCGCCCGTCTGGGCGCCCAGGGCCTGCGGGTGCTGTTGCTGGCGCGGGCCTCGGTCCGGGTGGACGACGAGTGCGCCCCGGGAACGGTGGAGCCGGTGTCGCTGGTGGTGCTGGACCAGCGGGTGCGCGGGGACGCCGGGCCGACCCTGGACTACTTCGCCGACCAGGGCGTGGACGTCAAGGTCGTCTCCGGTGACCACGCGGCCTCGGTGGGCGCGGTCGGCCGTGAGCTGGGCCTGTCCGGCGCGGACCGTCCGGTGGACGCGCGGGACCTGCCCCGGGGCCCCGAGGAGTTGGCGCGGGAGGTGGAGCGGCACTCGGCGTTCGGCCGGGTCACCCCCGAGCGCAAGCGCGACATGGTGCGCGGACTGCGCGACCGGGGGCACACCGTGGCGATGACCGGTGACGGCGTCAACGACGTGCTCGCGCTCAAGGAGGCCGACATCGGCGTGGCGATGGGCTCGGGCAGCCCCGCCTCGCGTTCCGTCGCCCAACTGGTCCTGCTGGACAACCGCTTCGCGGTCCTGCCCCGCGTGGTGGCGGAGGGCCGCCGGGTGATCGGCAACATCGAGCGGGTGGCCAGCCTGTTCCTGACCAAGACCGTCTACACGATGACGCTGGCGATCATCGTGGGCCTGCTGGCGGTGGCCTACCCCTTCTTCCCCAGGCACGCCACGCTGATCAACGCGGTCACCTTCGGCATCCCGTCGTTCTTCCTGGCCCTGGCGCCCAACACCGACATCGCCCGGCCGGGGTTCGTCCTGCGCACGTTGCGGCTGGCGATCCCCTCGGGGGTGGTGGCGGGGCTGGCCGCGGTGACGACCTACCTGCTGGTGCTCGGCGGGCGCACGGTCCCGGACCCGGCGGACCGCACGGCGGTGGTCATCACGTTGTGCGCGACCACCCTGTGGGTGCTGCTGTTGGTGGCCAAACCGTACGTGTGGTGGAAGGTCGCGCTGGTCGGGTCCATGGTGGGCCTCCTGACCCTGGCCATGGTGACACCGTGGGGACGCTGGTTCTTCGACCTCGACGTGAGCGACCCGACCAAGGTCCTGACCGGGCTGGCCGTGGCCGGGGTGGCGATCGTGGCGATCACGGTGATCCGGTTCGTGGACGACCGGATGACGGCCCGGGCGGACGCCCGTCGGGTTCCGGCGGACGACCAGCGGGCCCGGGCGGACGTCTGACGGGTTCGGGTACCACCTCGTGGCCGGTCAGCGTGGGAACTGTTCAGGGCCGGTGCCGAGCCGGGATCCTGGGTGCGCCACGTGTCTGGATCGACAGGAGCCACATTGAGCATCCCGAACACGCACATCCGCGCCGTGCTGGACGGCTATCTGGAGCGCTTCCCCAAGGAAGTCGACGCGGCCGCCCCCTGGTGCGGGCCTTGGACGGTGAGCACGAGCTCTCCTCGCCCAAGGAACTCCGTGTGGGACACGTGACCGCGGGGGCCGTGGTCCTCGACCCGTGCTGGCGGGTGCTGATGGTCCGCGAGGACGACCGGGGCCCCTGGCTCCTGCCGGGCGGGCACCTGACCGACGGGGACGGTGCCCTGGACGAGGCCTCGCTGAGCCGTCTGACAGAGGCGACCGGTCTGTCTCCGGACCGGGTCGAGTCGGCCCGCACGGGGTCGGACACGCACGCGCTCCCGCTGGACCTGGACGTCCACGGCGTCCCTGAGGACGAGGGCCGGGGCGAGCCGGAGCACGTGCACTTCGGTTTCCTGTACCTGTACCGGGCGACGGCCGCCACGGTGCCAGCGCGAGGCGGGGACTCCGACGCGCTCGCCTGGCGACCCCACACGGACGTGCCCTCCGCGAGACTGGCGGCGAAGATCTCCCAGACACTGGCCGCTTCGAGAACGGCGGCCCAGCGCGTCTGAACCCGACGTTGATTCATCGCCAGAACTGAATATGATCGTCGCATGACGATGAATAAGGGTGGGCAGGGGGCCTGCGCGGACTCCGGTCTGGACGCCGCCGAGGCCCTCTTCCACAGTCTCTCCGACGGGACCCGGCTGGCGATCGTGCGTCGCCTGGCACGAGGTGAGGCGCGGGTGACCGACCTCGTGGACCAGCTGGGCCTGGCCCAGTCCACGGTCTCCAAGCACGTGTCGTGCCTGCGCGACTGCGGCCTGGTCGAGGGGCGTCCCGAGGGGCGCCAGGTGTTCTACTCGCTCAGTCGCCCCGAGCTGATCACCCTGCTCGCCGCCGCGGAGACCCTCCTGGCGGCGACCGGGAACGCGGTCGCCCTGTGCCCCACCTACGGCACCGACGGCGTCCGGTGAGCGATACCTGCTGCGGCGACGCCCCGCCCGTGCCAACGTCAGGCCCCCGGAACCCACCCGGCTCGGGCAGGTGACCGAGATCCGCTTCGCCTCCGTCGCCGCGCCCCTGCTGCTCACCGGGTACGCGGCGGGGTGGTGGGGCGCCCCCGAGCCCCTCGTCCTCCTGCTGAAGACCGCCGCCCTGGCCGTCGCGGCCTGGACCTTCGTCCCCTCCGCCCTGCGCCGCCTGGTCGGTTCCGGCCCTTTCCGGGACCGGATCGGCGTGGGCACCCTGATGACCCTGGCCGCTGCCGGCGCCGTGGCCCTGGGCGAGGTGGGGGAGGCGGCGATGCTGGCCGTGCTGTTCACCGTCGCGGAGGGCCTGGAGGGGTACGCCGTCGCGCGCACCCGGCGCGGCCTGCGCGCGCTGCTGGACCTGGTTCCCGCGCGGGCGACCGTGCTGCGCGACGGGATCGAGCACACCGTCTCCCCCGACCAGCTTCGCCCGGGACAGACCCTCGTGCTGCGGCCGGGTGAACGGCTGGCCACCGACGGTGTGATCGCCGCCGGGTACACCAGCCTGGACACCTCGGCCATCACCGGGGAGTCCGTGCCCGTGGAAGCGGGACCGGGCGAAGCCGTGTACGCGGGCTCGGTCAACGGCACCGGTCCACTGGAGATCACCGTGACCGCCGACGCCGAGGACAACTCCCTGGCGCGCGTGGTGCGCGTCGTGGAGGCGGAGCAGGCCCGCAAGGGTCAGGGGCAGCGGCTGGCCGACCGGGTCGCCCGGCCGCTGGTGCCCGGAGTGATGGTCGCGGCCGTGCTGGTGGCGTTGGTCGGATCGGTCGTGGGCGACCCCCTGACCTGGATCGAACGCGCGCTGGTCGTCCTGGTGGCGGCCTCCCCTGCGCACTCGCGATCTCCGTTCCGGTGACCGTGGTGGCCGCCGTCGGAGCCGCCTCACGCCAGGGCGCCCTGGTCAAGGGCGGTGCCGCGCTGGAGGCGATGGGCGGGGTCCGGGTGGTCGCCCTGGACAAGACCGGAACCCTCACCCGGAACGCGCCCGCCGTCATGGAGGTGGTGCCCGCCCCCGGGCACACGCCGGAGCGGGTGCTGGCCCTGGCGTCGGGGCTGGAGGCGCGCAGCGAACACCCCTGGCCCGGGCGGTGCTCGCCGCGCACCCCTCACCCCCTCCGGCCGAGGACGTCCGCGCGGTGCCCGGCCACGGGCTGACCGGCCGGGTGGCGGGCGCGCGGGTGCGGCTGGGCCGACCCGGCTGGGTCACCCCGGGTCCCCTGCACGGCGAGGTCGAGCGCCTGCTGGGAGCCGGGGCCACCGTGGTCCTGCTGGAGGAGGACGGCCGCGTGGCGGGCGCGCTCGCTGTCCGCGACGAGCCCCGTCCCGAGGCCGCCGAGGTGGTCGCGGCCCTGCGCCGCTCCGGGCACCGCGTGGCCATGCTGACCGGAGACCACCCCGTCACGGCGCGCGCGGTGGCCGTCGAGGTCGGGATCGCGCCGGAGGAGGTGTACGCCGGGCTGCTGCCCGAGGACAAGGCCCGGGTGGTCGGTGACCTGCGCGCCGGGGGCCCGGTGGCCATGGTCGGTGACGGGGTCAACGACGCCCCCGCCCTGGCCGGGGCCGACCTGGGAGTGGCCATGGGTGCGATGGGCACCGACGTGGCCGTGGAGACCGCCGACGTCGCCCTGATGGGTGAGGACCTGCGCCACCTGCCCGCGGTGCTGGACCACGCGCACCGTTGCCGGACGATCATGTGGCAGAGCGTCGGGCTGTCGCTGGCGATCATCGTCGGCCTGGTGCCGTTGGCGTTGTTCGGCGTGCTGGGTCTGGCGGCGGTGGTCCTGGTGCACGAACTCGCGGAGGTGGTGGTGATCGCCAACGGCCTGCGCGCCGGGCGACGCGGACCCGCGATCGGCCGCGGAGCGGGGGCTCCCGGTTCTCCGGCCGTCCGGGAGGGGGACCTCCACGACTCCGACCGCGTCGGATCGCCGTCCCGGAGCGACTGAACCGCCCGCGCCCGTGGCGAAAGGCCGGGGTTCGGACGGCAGAGGGCTCAGAGGCTCCGGTAGTAGTGCACCACCGGTGCGGCCACGAACCCGGCCCTCTCGTAGACGGCGCGCGCGGGGGCGTGGGCGTCGTCGCCGCCGGTCCTGATCACGGCCACCGCCATGCCCTCCTCCCGGATGCGCTCCACCGCGAACTCCGTGAGCGCCGTGCCGGTGCCCCGCCCCTGCTGGTCGGGGTGGACCCCCAGCAGGTGGACCAGGCCGGTGCCGCCCGCCCGGTCGAGTCGGACGGTGACGAACCCGGCCACGCGGTCGGTCACGGCCACCCACGCCGCCGCCTCCGCCGAGTCCAGGTCCTCCCCGACGTCACGCGCGTGCGACCGCCGCCAGTCCCCGTGGACCCGTCGGTGCAGACTCGGGCCCAGGGTGCGCGCCAGCGCGGTGTGGGCGGGTTCCCACGCGCGCAGGGCGAGGTCGACCACCGCGTCGCGGTCGCCGGGTTCGTAGGGCCGGATCCTGATCTCCATGGGTCGCAGCGTAGCCACGCCGTCCGGGGGCGACCAGGGGTTTTCCACCGTGCGCGGTACGGTGGCGCCGAACTCGGAGCGAAGGAGCCCATTATGGTGGACGAGACCGACCTGCGTCACCTGCGCCGCGCGGTGGACCTGGCCGCGGAGGCCCTGGACCGGGGTGACGAGCCGTTCGGTTCGGTGCTGGTGGGCGCGGACGGCACGGTGCTGTTCGAGGACCACAACCACGTGGCTGGGGGCGACGCCACCCAGCATCCGGAGTTCGCGATCGCCCGCTGGGCCGCCGAGCACCTGTCCGCCGACGAGCGCGCCTCGGCCACCGTCTACACCTCGGGTGAGCACTGCCCGATGTGCTCGGCCGCCCACGCCTGGGTGGAGCTGGGGCGCATCGTGTACGCCAGTTCGGCGGAGCAGTTGGGCACCTGGCTGGCGGAGTGGGGGTCGCGGCCGGTCCGGTGCGGGCGCTGTCCGTGAACGAGGTGGCTCCCGGGATTCCGGTGGACGGCCCGGTGGAGCACCTCAGCGAGGAGGTCCGGGGGCTGCACGCCCGTCTGCACGGACGCGCCGCACGGCCCTGAAGCCGGGCGCGTGGCCCACCGCATGATCGAACGTGATCGAAACGATCAGTGCTGGTGGGCCACGCGCTCCGGGGTCCGACACACCGCGACACGGCCGCGAACGGTCAGCCCTCCCTGATGGTCATCCGGGCGATCCGGTCCCCCTCGACGCGGAACGCGAAGGAACTCAGCCCGTTGGCGTGCTGGGACCTCCAGTCACCCACCACGGTGACCCCGTCCGGGGTGGTTTCGGCCGAGCGCACGTCCAGCACCCCCGGGCCCCGATGAACTCCACGTCGCTCCACTGGCGGATGGCCTCACGGCCCCGGAACTCCCGCCCCCAGTCGTCCACCACCCCGTCCGGGGTGAAGGAGTCCAGGAAGCCCTGTTCGTCATGGTCGTTGACCCGGTCGACGAACGACGCGACCGGCTCGGGGATGCTCACGGTCATGGTGCTCCTCCGGTTCGTACGGACCCTGGTGGTCCACTCCCCGAGGATGCTCGCAGTCCACTGGTCTACCGAGTGTCGACGGCGATCCAAGGCCGGGCAAACACCTCCCGCGCCTCACACGGTCGGGCGCGCGGCCGGGCTAGCCTCCCGGCGACCGCTCGTGTACGGAAGGAGCCGGGGATGCGTGGTCGACCGGGGCTCTCGCACCCCCTGGTGGCGTTCCTGGCCGCCTCGGTGCTGCTGCACTTCGCGTATCCGCTGACCCTGCGCGGACAGCTGTGGGAGATGCTGTACACCCTGCTGTACCCGACGGTGGTCTTCCTGGGCGTGCGCGTGGTGCGGCCCCGGGGCCAGCGCCTGGTCCCCGTGGCCGTGCTCTCCGTGGTCTTCCTGGTGTCCGGCTTCTGGGCGGCCCTGCACCCCGAGGTCCCCACCGCGCGCCTCGGTCTGTTCTGCGCCGTCGTGCTGTTCCAGGGCTACCTGATCCTGGAGCTGCTCACGTTCGTGTTCACCTACCGGTGGCGGCACCAGGGTGAGCGGGGCCCGCAGCTGATCCTCGCGGCGATCTGCGCCTACCTGCTCCTGGGCGGGGTGTTCGCGGCGATGTTCGGGATCGTGGAGGCCCTGTGGCCGGGTGCCTTCGAGGACTCCCTGGCCCGGGGAACGCCGGTGGACTGGCAGGACCTCACCTACCTGAGCTTCGTCACCCTGGTCACCCTCGGCTACGGCGACCTGGTGCCGGTCACCCCGTGGGCCCGGTCGCTGGCCACCGCCGAGGCGGTGGCGGGGACCCTGTTCCTGACCACGGTGATCGCCCGCATCGTGGGCGCCTACGTGTCGGTCTCCGAGTCCGGGCGGGACCCCGGGACCGGATCCGGGTGACCGGGGTCAGTTCCGGTCCTCGTCCTCGGGCTCGAACCGGCCCTGGATGACACGGCCCCGGTCGGGGGCGGACCGGTCACCGGCCGAGCCCGACGTGCCTCCGGGGGCGGTGCCGAACGGGTTCGCGGGCCCACCGGCGGGTCCGCCGGGGCCGAAGGGCGACTGGTTCGGGATGGTGGCGCCGCGCGCGGCGAACTCCTCGTTCACGCGCTCCTGCATCTTCCTCATCCGGCGGGCCGCCCACCCGGCGAACACCCACCGCAGGGCGGGCCGGGTGACCGGAGTGGCCAGCAGCAGGCCGACCGCCGCGGTGAGGAACCCCGGGATGACCAGCAGGATGCCGCCCGCCATGAGCATCAGCGGGTCGAGCAGGCCCTTGCGCGGCTGTTCTCCGGTCCGCATCGCCTCGTCGGCCTCCTGGACGACCTCGCGGAAGGCGCGGCCGGTGTGCCGCAGCACGGCCACGCCCAGGATCATCAGGGAGACCAGCGCCGCCAGTGTCCACGGCACGCCGATCTGTCCGCCCACCCAGATCATCAGGCCCACCTCAAGGAAGGGCAGTGCCATCAGCGCCAGCACCATCAGCAGCGGCATCGCGAATCATCCTCAGTGTCGTGGACCGGAGTCGGGTCTCCCTTGATGGGGAGAACGTACCCGTGACGTGAATGGTTCCCGGTCCGGGAGCTCCCACGCTCGGTGCGCGCCCCGGATCCGGCCCCGTGGCGGGGACCGCTCACGCGGTGGGAGGCACGGTCCGGGACCTGCGGGAGGCGACGACCGAGGCGACCACCGCGCCCAGGCCGAGCGCGGCGAGCAGGGCCTCGGGGACCGCGCCCAGTCGGGTGGCCACCGTGGGGCCCTCCATGGCGGTGAGCTCAGCGACGTTGATGTCGCGCACGGCCTCGGGTGACTCGTAGGCGATCCGGCCGTCCGGATCGACGACGGCGCTGACCCCGCTGGTGGAGACCACCACGGCCGGGCGTCCGTGCTCGACGGCGCGCAGCTGGGTGATGGCCAGCTGCTGGTGCGACTGTCCGGTGAAGTTGTAGTTGGCGTTGTTGGTGGGGATCACGATGATCCCGCCGCCCGCCGCCACGGAGTCGCGCACCGACGGGTCGAAGGCCACGTCGAAGCAGATGCCCACGGCCAGCGTGGTGCCGCCGATGTCCAGGGCCCCGGGTTCGGTGCCGGGGATGGCGTCCGAGCTGACCTGGCTGAGGCGGGAGACGAACCGGGTGAAGAAGTCGCGGTAGGGGATGTACTCGCCGAACGGGACCAGGTAACGCTTGTCGTAGGAGTCGCCCGGACCGGTCTCCGGGTCCCACACCAGGCTCTGCACGTAGCGTGTGCCGTCGTCGTTGAACCGGCTGAGCCCCCACAGGAGGGGCGCTCCCGCCTCCTGGGCGGCCTCGTCGATGGTCCGCGCCGCCTCGGGGTCCCGGAAGGGGTCGATGTCGCTGGCGTTCTCCGGCAGGAGCACGAGGTCGGGCTGGGGGTACTCGCCCGCCCGGACCGCCTCGGCCAGTTCCTGGACTCCGTCGGCGTGGTTCTGGAGCACCTCGGCGCGCTCTCCGAGGATGGAGATCTCACCGACGTTCGGCACGTTGCCCTGGACCATGCCGACGGTGACGGTCTCCACGGGCGCGGGGCGACCGATCGCCGGGGCCACGAGACCGCCCAGGACGATGGCGGCGCTGGTGGCCAGGCCCAGGGCCGGGAGGAGCACGCGCGCGCGGCCTCGGGCCGACACGGCGCGCAGAACGGTCCAGACCAGCATGGCGCCGGTCAGGGCGACGACGAAGGAGACGAGCGGTGAGGACCCCAGGGCCGCGTATCCCACGAAGGGCGTGTCCGGCTGCGCGAAGGCGAGTTTGCCCCAGGAGAAGCCGCCGAACGGCCACCGTGCGCGCACGGCCTCCTGGACCACCCACAGGGCGGCGGTCCACACGGGCCAGTAGGGCAGGCGTGCGACCAGCGACAGGCCCATGGCCATGGGCAGGAAGTAGGCGGTCTCCAGGGCGGCGATGCCCAGCCACACGTCGACGCCGAAGATGGCCTGCCAGTGGACGAGCGGAACCATGAGCGTGGCGCCGGACAGGGCGCCCAGCCAGGCGGCGCGGCGCACGCGGGTCCCGCACACGGCGAGGAGGAGGAGCGCGGCGCTGAGCGGGCCGAGCCACCAGAGGCCGTAGGGCGGGAGCGCGAAGAGCTGGGCGAGGCCCGATCCGACGGCGGCCAGGATCCTCAGGACGAGGTCGAGGCGCCCCCAGCGGTGCCCCGGGGCCAGGGGGGACCACGTCGTGGCCCGCGCCTCGGACTCCGGCGCCGTGATGCTCGGCGAGGGTCTTTCGGGGCTCGGAGCTGCCTCCGGCCCCTTCTGCTCGGCAACCACGTGGGATGCTCGCTTTCCGCTGGATTCTCAGGGTCCTCGCGGTCAGCATATTGGGGGGACGCGGAAAAGGCCCGAGCCACCCTTCGGACCGGCTCCGTCCCGTCGGCGGCGAGCTCGGAAGACCGTTGTCTACTGGATGTTCGGGCCTTTTCCGGGTCCAACCCCCGCCCGGTCGCGGTACTCCGCCCCTCACCCGATCCCAGCTGCACCTGGCGCGTGATGCAGCGTCCAATCGGACGAGTGGGGGCCGCACAACCGGTCCGTCCAGTGCTGGACTGGTCGTTAGGTTACCCAGACTCCCCGACCGCTTGTCTCAACCCGGGCGCCGTGTCGTGGCTACCGGCCCAAGTGCTGGGAGGGGAGAGCGTGATGAACCGTGCGACAGGCTAACGCACCTGAGCCGCGCACGCCAGCTGGCCAAGGGTGGTTTGCGCATGACCGCAATCGGATCGAAACCAAAACTGCTCTGGACATTTTGATCACGATCATGTCTGATGTGATCAAGAGAACGGCCTGTTTCGATCAACTATGAACAACGGGCCTCGGTGAAGAGGTCATCGGAGGGGTCCTCGGCCCCACGACGCACCGCACACCATCGGATACGCCACACCCACCGAGCCAACGCGGGAGCTGACAGCATGGCGGAGATCGTCCTCGAGGGCGTCGACAAGATCTACGGCGGCGACGTCAAGGCCGTCGACGACCTCAACCTCCGGATCAACGACGGCGAGTTCATGGTGCTCGTCGGCCCCTCCGGCTGCGGCAAGTCCACCGCGCTGCGCATGATCGCGGGTCTGGAGGAGATCTCGGCGGGCACGCTGGTGATCGGGGACGAGATCGTCAACGACCGTCCGCCGAAGGACCGCGACATCGCGATGGTCTTCCAGAACTACGCGCTGTACCCGCACATGACCGTCGAGCAGAACCTCGCCTTCGGCCTGAAGCTGCGCAAGGTCTCCAAGGCCGAGATCGCCCGCCGCGTCGGGGAGGCCGCCGACATGCTCGGTCTGGAGCCCTACCTCAAGCGCAAGCCCGGCGCGCTCTCCGGCGGCCAGCGCCAGCGTGTGGCGATGGGCCGCGCCATCGTGCGCGAGCCGCAGGCCTTCCTCATGGACGAGCCGCTGTCGAACCTGGACGCCAAGCTCCGTGTGCAGATGCGCGCCTCCCTCAACCAGCTCCACGAGCGTCTGGGCGTCACCACCGTCTACGTCACGCACGACCAGATCGAGGCGATGACCCTCGGTGACCGGGTCGCGGTGCTGCGGGACGGCCGCCTCCAGCAGGTCGACACCCCCAAGCGCCTGTTCGACTCCCCCGTCAACCTGTTCGTGGCCGGGTTCATCGGCTCCCCGGCGATGAACTTCGTCGACGCCCAGATCTCCCGTGACGGCGACGGCGCGATCCTGAAGTTCGCCGAGCACGAGCTCCCCGTCCCGGCCTCGGTCCTCAAGGAGCGCCCGCACCTGAACGAGTACGTGGGCCGTTCGGTGATCCTGGGCATCCGCCCCTCGGACTTCAGCGACGCCGAGCTCGACGGCAACGGTGACCCGCGCATCGAGGTCACCGCCGACGTGACCGAGGAGCTGGGCACCGAGATCAACGTGATCTTCGGTATCGACGCCCCGCCCGTGCGCCACGAGGACGCGGCCGCCCTGGCCAAGGACGCCGCCGGAGACGACGAGGAGAGCGCCGAGGCCGCCCTGCCGCTGGGCGACAACCGCTCCCAGTTCACCGCCCGGGTCAGCCCGCGCAGCGGCGTGCGTCCGGGCAGCACCATCAGCCTGGCCGTGGACGTCAGCCAGCTGCACTTCTTCGACCAGGAGAGCGGCCTGGCGATCGGCCACCCCGACAACGTCTGATCCCCCGGCCCGGTCCACACCGTCCCGGGCCGACCACACGGGCGGCGTCCTCCTCCCCAGGGACGCCGCCCTTCCTCGTCCCCCGACCGCGACGAGCACGCGGGGGACGGTGCGCACGTGCGGCGGTCGTGGCTGGCACCACTCACAAACCTTCCTTCACCGACACAGTCGCGTCCCACGGGGCCAGGTATCTCTTCCTTGACCGTCGTGTCGGGCCGCTTGAACCATGTGATGGTGCGCAACCGCCCAGGAACCGCCCCGGCCGCCGACCCCGTGTCCGTCGTCGACACCCTGCACGGCCACCCCGTCCCCGACCCCTACCGCTGGCTGGAGACCTCCGACTCCCCCGCGACCCTCCGCTGGTTGGCCGAGCGCGGTCGGGACTTCGAGCGGGAGGCGGCCACCTGGCCCCTGCGCGACCAGCTGGCCGAACGCATCCGGGCGCTGGTCGCCACCGATCTGTGGTCGCCGCCGGTCCACCGCTCCGGCGCGCTGTTCTGCACGGTCCGCCGTGCAGGGAGCGAGCACCCGTGTCTCGTGGTGTGGCCCCGGGACCCCGGGGGAACCGACACCACGGCTCCGGCCCCGGGTCCTCTGACCGTCCACGACCCCTGCGCGGACGACCCCACCGGCCGCACCACCCTGGACTCCTGGGAACCGAGCCCGGACGGCCGCCTGGTCGCCCTCCAGACCTCGTCGGGCGGGGTGGAACGCGGTGGCCTGCGCGTGGTCCGGACCGACACCGGAGCACGGGTCGGCCCGACCGTGTCCGGTGTGCGGTACTCACACGTGGCCTGGCTGCCCGGAGAGCGGCCCGCCTCCTTCTACTACGTGCGCCGCGACGGTGTCCGGGGGTGCGCGGAGTGTGGCTGCGCCGGGTCGTGGACGGCGCCGAGACACTCGTGCACCCCTGCACGGGGCCGGGGACGGTACCGGGCGTGCGGGTCCTGGACGACCGCTGGCTGCTGGTCACCGAGAGCCACGGCACCGGGCACCGTACCGACCTGTGGCTGGCCGACCTGACCGCGCGTCCGCCCGAACAGCCGGACTTCCGGCCGCTCCAGGTGGACCACGAGGCCGAGACCGAGGTACGGGCGGGGCCGGACGGTCTGCTGTACCTGCGCACCACGCTGGACGCGCCCCGCCGCCGCGTGTGCGCGGTGGAGCCCGGAGCCCCCGACGGCCGGCTCTCCCCGAGCACTGGCGGGAGGTGGTCCCCGAGGACCCCGGCGCGACGCTGGACGCCTTCTGCCCGCACCGCTCGGCCGGGGGCACGGCGCTGTTGGTGGTCCGCACCCGCCTGGGCATCAGCGAGGCCGCCGTGCACGACGCCGCCACCGGCGCCCGCTCCCACACCGTCGAGCTGCCGGGTGAGGGCATGGCCTCCGGGCCGGTGGCCGTACCGGACGGCACGGTGTTCCTCGGCTACGCGGACGTGGCCACCCAGCAGAGGGTCCTGCGGCTGGCGCCCGGGCACCGGACACCCGCGTCCTGGCCCTCCTCCGAGCGCCCCGGGGAGCGCACCGGCGCGCGGCCCGGGACCGCCGGGGCCGTCCCCGCCGTGGTCCGCACCGTGGAGTGGTGCCGGTCCTTCGACGGGACCCGGGTGCCGGTCACGGTCTTCGACGCCTCCGGTGGCTCCGGGTCGGGCCCGACCCTCCTGCACGCCTACGGGGGTTTCGGACGCCCGCGCCAGTTCGGGTTCAGCGCGACCGTGCTCGCCTGGCTGCTCTCCGGCGGACGCTACGCGGTGGCCCACGTCAGGGGCGGGGGCGACGCCGGACGCCGGTGGCACCTGGAGGGTTCGGGCCGGCACAAGACGCGGGCGGTGCGCGACCTGATCGCCGCCGCCGACACCCTGGTGTCCTCGGGGTGGTGCACGCGCGCCGAACTGTGCCTGTCGGGCGGCTCGGCCGGGGGCTGCTCGTGCTGGCGGCCGCCACCTCCCGCCCGGACCTGTGCTCGGCGGTGATCGCCTCGGCCCCGCTGGCGGACATGGTGCGGTTCGAGCGGCTGGGGCTCGGGCGCATGTGGACTCGGGAGTTCGGCACCGTGTCCGACCCCGACGACTTCGCCGCGCTGGTCTCGTACTCCCCTACCACCGCGCGTTGGACACCGCCCTGCGCACACCGGGGCTACGACATCCCAGCGTCCTGCTCACCGGGTTCGACGGCGACACCCGGACCGACGCCGCCCACCCGCGCAAGATGTGCGCGGCGCTGCTGGAGGCGGCGGGAGGGCGGGGCGACGGTCCGGCCGCGCTGCTGCGCTACGAACGCGACGTCGGGCACGGCCCGCGCGCGGTGAGCAGGGCCGTGGGACTCGCCGCCGACGCACACGCGTTCGCGGCCCACCGAACGGGGCTCACCGGGCGCTGACGGCACCCGGTTCGGCCCTGACCAAGAGGATCGACGGCACACAGAAAGCGAGGTGCGGTATGGACCCCATCGAGGTTGAGGTCGAGGATCTGGCGGAGGTGACCTCCCGCGACACCACCGCGGGCGGCGACAACGACGGCACCGACTCCAGTTCGGACTTCATCTGATCCGTGCCCGCCCGGCCCGCGCCGCCACGGCTCGGGCCGGGCGGGCCCCGCCACCACGATCCGCGCGCCCGCAGAACCGCAACGTCCGACCCTCCCGGAAAGGGGACAGCCGTGACCGATCCCGGCAGCCTGTTCACCCGAACCCTGTGCGACGTCGTGGGCCGCGACGCACTCACCACCCGACTGTCGGAGGAGTTCGTCTTCGCCGACCTGGGCGCGGACGCCGTGCGTTCGCTCCTGACCTTCGACGACCTCAACGGGCTGTTGGCCGAGAGTGCCCCGGAGCCGCCCCGGCTGCGCCTGCACAAGGACGGCTCGCCGGTGCCGCCCGACCGCTACACGGACCAGGCCCGGGTCTCCCGGACCGAACGCCGGATCGTGCGCCCCGAGTCGCTGTACCGGGAGCTGCGCGCCGGGGCGAGCCTGGTGCTGGACGGCATCGACCGGATGCACCCGCCGATCGGTGCGGCCGCCGACGACCTCATGCGGCTGACCCGGGAGCGCGCGCAGGCCAACCTGTACCTGATCTGGGGTGAGTCCCGGGGCTTCGACACCCACTGGGACGACCACGACACGGTGATCGTGCAGGTGGAGGGGACGAAGCACTGGCAGGTGCACGGTCCGGGTTCGCGCCCCTACCCGATGCGCAACGACACCGACCACGCGCACACCCCGCCCCGGGACGCGGACGGCGAGCTGCACCTGGTGTGGGAGGGCGTGCTGCGCCCCGGTCAGGTGATCCACGTGCCGCGCGGCTGGTGGCACACGGTGACCGGCACCGGCGAGGTGAGCATGCACCTCACCTTCGGTTTCACGCGCGCGACGGGAGTGGACTGGGCGGACGCCCTGGTGCGCGGACTGTTCGAGGAGGAGACGTTCCGTCGGGACCTGCCCCGGTTCGCCGACCCCGACTCGCGCCGCAAGCACCGGCACGAACTGGTCGAACGGATCACGGAGCTGGCCGAGCGCCTGGATCTGGACACCTTCCTGGCCGAGCGGGACGCGCGCTTCCCCCGGCGCACGTCGTTCTCCCTGCCCTGGCCGGTGGAGGACGGGGTGCCCCCGGAGCACGCCCGGGTGGAGTTCGTCCCGATCCTGCCGCCCCCGTGGTGCGGGAGGGCGAGGGCGGGGACGCCCGGACGGTGGTCACCGTCGCCGGGAAACGCTACCGGCTCCCCGTCGTGGCGGAGCCGGTGCTGGAGACGCTGGCCGAACACCGGGAGCTGTCCGTCGCGGTGCTGGCGGAACGCGCGGGCGTGGACGCGCCGACGTGCGCGCGGGTGGTGGCGGCGCTGGCCCGCCACCACCTGGTGCTGGTGCGCTGAGTGGGCGGGACTGGTCCGTCCCGCACCCGTCGGCTCGTCAGGACCGCCCCGGTGCCGGGTGCTCCGCCCCGCCCTTCCGACCGGAGCGCACGTAGGCCTCGACTCCGTCGAGGATGCGCTGGACGGCGAAGTCGAGGCCGCCCAGCGGCCCCTGGTCCTCGGCGTAGCCGGGCGGGTCCGCGGTGAAGGTGCCCTGGTCCAGGGTCCAGAGGATGGTCGGGAACTCCTCCGGGTCCATCACCCGGCGCAGCCCCCGGACCCACGCGTTCTCGCCCTCCTCCATGGGCACGCCGCGCTCCCGGGCCGCACGCGTCAGGTCCTGTTCCATCCGGAACAGGTCCCTGAGGGAGTAGGTGAGCAGCAGCAGGATCTGGAGCGACTCGGGAGCGTCGAGCCCCGAGGCGGAGACCTCGCGGAGCCCGGCCTCCATCCAGCGGAGGCCGTGGGGGCCGCTCGGCGGGCCGGACTGCGGGACGTAGGCGGCCCAGGGGTGTCTGCGGTACTGGGCGAGCGCGCCGTGGCACCACTCCTCGACCCCGGCGCGCCAGTCGCCGTCCTCCCGGGGACCGGCGGGGCGATCGGTCATGGCGGCGTCCAGCATCAGGAGGATCAGGTCCTCCTTGCTGTCCACGTGCCGGTAGAGCGACATGGTCGTGTACCCGAGCTCCCGGGCCACGCGCTGCATGGAGACGGCCTCCAGCCCCTCGGCGTCCGCCACCTCCACGGCGGCGTCCACGACCGCCGTCCGGCTCAGCCGGGGCTTGGGACCGCGTCTGGGTGTCTCCCGCAGTCCCCACAGGAGGTCGATCTCCCGGGTGGTCCCCGTCGTCGTCCGTTCTTCGCTCGTCATACCCCACCAGTCGTCGGTACCGCCCGCACGGGAGCCGCCGCGCCCCCGTCCCGTTGACACCCATCCTAGAACTGTGTATCACTTAAACATACCCGTTTATCCAATACACAGTTTATGAGGCACACAGTCATGGAACCGTCGTCGCCCCCGGCCGTCAGGGCCAGGGGGCTCCACAAGCGCTACGGCGCCACCCGGGCCCTGGACGGGCTCGACCTCACCGTCGCCCCCGGCACCGTTCTCGGTCTCCTCGGCCCCAACGGGGCGGGCAAGACCACCGCCGTGCGCGTCCTGTCCACCCTCCTGCGACCGGACTCCGGCACCGCCGCCGTCGGCGGCCACGACGTGCTCACCGAACCGGAGCTGGTCCGCTCCGTCATCGGCCTGACCGGCCAGTACGCCTCCGTCGACGAGATCCTGACCGCTCGCGAGAACCTCGTGATGTTCTCCCGCCTCTACGGGTTCGACCGGAGCGGCGCCCGCGAGCGCGCCCGGGAGCTCCTGGAGCGGTTCGACCTCGTCGACGCCGCCGACCGGCCCGCCAGCGGCTACTCGGGCGGGATGCGCCGCCGCCTCGACCTGGCCGTCAGCCTCATCCAGGAACCCCGGGTCCTGTTCCTCGACGAACCCACCACCGGGCTGGACCCGCGCAGCCGCATCCAGGTGTGGGAGGCCGTCCGCGACCTCGTCGGCGGCGGCGCCACCGTGCTGCTCACCACGCAGTACCTGGAGGAGGCCGACCAGCTGGCCGACCGCGTCGCGGTCATCGACCACGGCCGGGTGATCGCGGAGGGCACGCCGGACACACTGAAGTCCCAGGTGGGCGGTGACCGCCTGGACGTGCTCGTGCACGATCCGGCGGACCTGTCCGCCGTGGCCGACCTGCTCGGCGCGGCCCTGACCGCCCCCGCCCGCGTGCACTCCGCCGAACGGCGGGTCAGCGTACCGGCCGAGGACCGGATGGCCGCGCTGACCGGCGCCGTGCGCGCCCTGGACGGATCCGGACTGAGGATCACCGACCTCGGGGTGCGCCGTCCCAGCCTCGACGAGGTCTTCCTGGGCCTGACCGGAACCGGGACCACCGCTGAGGAGGCCGCCCGATGACCACCACCTCCCCGCAGGCCCGGGGCACGTCGACCGCGTCCGGTCCGGCCCGCCTTCGCCGGGGCGGGGCCTGGACCGAGGTCCTGGTCCTCAGCCATCGCAACCTGCGCCACATGGTGCGCGACCCCTTCGAGCTGGCGCTCGCGATCAGCATGCCGCTGCTGATGGTCCTGCTGTTCGGGTACGTGTTCGGTGACGTCATGTCCGGGACGGGGGCCGAGGACTACCGCACGTTCCTGGTGCCCGCCATGCTGGCCATGGTCATGCTGTACGGCGTCGCCGGGACCTCCGCCGGGATCGCGCGCGACACCGCGCGCGACGTCATGAGCCGGTTCCGGTCCATGCCCATGGCCCCGATGGCGATCCTGGGCGCGCGCACGCTCACCGACATGGTGCGCGCCGCGCTGGAGATCATCCTCCTGCTCGGCTGCGGCGCCCTGATCGGCTGGCGCTTCGAGGACGGCGTCGGCGGCGCGCTGGCCGCCGTGGGACTCCTCCTGCTCTTCCGGTTCGCCCTGGTGTGGCTCGGGGTCCTGATCGGCCTGTACGCGGCCAACCCCGACACGGCGAGCATGCTGGTCTACCCGCTCGCGTTCCCGCTCACCATGCTGTCCACGAGCTTCCTGCCCTCCACCGCGATGCCGTCGTGGCTGGCCCCGATCGCCGAGTGGAACCCGCTCTCGGCCGTGGTCAGCGCCACTCGCGAACTGTTCGGCAACGAGGTACTGCCCTCGGACACCTGGCCCGCGCAGAACGCGCAGCTCCTGGCCCTGGTCGTGCCCACGGTCCTGGTGGCCGTGTGCGTCCCGCTGTCGCTGCGCCGCTTCCGTGCCCTGAACCACTGACCACGCGGGTCCGTCGGAGCACGTCCGACGGACCCGCACGGCACACCCTTCTCCCAGGACACGAGGGTCCCAGGATTCAGCAAACGTCCAGGCCGACGCATTGCCACGGCCGGGATGGTTAGGGTAGCCTCACTTACTAGGCGCACGTGAACACGACCCGTCCGGTCGCCGACGTCTCACGCCCCGGACCAGTCCGTTCCGCATCGCGACGAAGGGTTGCCAGGTGACTCCAGATCCGCTCGACGCCTTCCGGGGCGTCAGCGCGCGGCTGAAGTTCGCGCCCCTGCCCGAGCTCACCGACGCCGACCGGCTCCACGGTCGACCGGTGGACGGCGTCCAGTTCCACAGCGTCACCTCGATGACCCGTCACGACTGGCTCCCCGTCCTGTTCGACAAGCTCCGGACCGAGCACGGACCCGGCCACCGGCTCCCCGCCGCCACCAACTTCCTGCGGGTCACCCTGCGCGAGCCCGTGTTCCTGGTATCCGCCTGCCTGTACCTCACCGGACGCGGCCCCCTGCTCACCCCCGACACCCTGTACCTGCCCTGGGACACCGCCCGGAGCAGGTTCGACACACCCACCGTGGCCGCCCCACGCACCGCGGTCCTGCCCGACGACCCCGCCGCCGACCACCCCGACACCGTGGTCGCCCGCGACGAGGTCGAGCAGCTGCGCCTCGTCGCGGAGGCGTTGTTCGCCACCGTCGAGCCCCTGGTCGCGGCCC
Source organism: Nocardiopsis eucommiae (assembly GCA_018388625.1). Taxonomy (GTDB): domain Bacteria; phylum Actinomycetota; class Actinomycetes; order Streptosporangiales; family Streptosporangiaceae; genus Nocardiopsis; species Nocardiopsis eucommiae. The sequence continues at coordinate 3,489,062 of CP074402.1, forward strand.
TGCACGCGCACTCACGCGCGGGCAAGCGCACCCTGTGGGGCTGGGTCCTGGACACCCTGCACTTCTACATGCTCAACCCGGCCCGCTACCTGGGCCGGGACGCCGAGCAGGCCTGGGAACTGGCCACCCGGCTCGGTGACGCGGTGGTCGAGGCGGGCGCCGTGACCCGCAGACGGCCACGCCTGTTCCCGTTCGCCCCCGACCACCCCCGGGGCACCTGGGCGGTCCGGGGCACCTGCTGCTTCGACTACAAGGGCGACCCCGAGCACGGCTTCTGCACCACCTGCCCGCTCAAGTGCGACAGTGAACGCCAGGAGGCCCTGTCGGAGTGGCTGCGCGACCCCGCGCTCGCCCCCTGACAGGACCTCTCCCCGGGCTCCGCTCAGGTCACCGGGACCTCGACCGGGCCGGTGAAGTAGGGCTCGAAAAGCACCCGCTCCGCCTCGATCTCGCCGGGGACGGTGATGGCGCCGTCGGCGGTCTGCCCGGGGTCCAGGGTCTGGACGCCGAGTTCGTTGGCGTCCATAGCGATCGCGTCGCCCGGACTGTGCTCCTCCCCCTCGGTGTCCACCACGACGAAGTAGAGCGGGTTGACGTCCAGGGCGTCCGCGCCGGTGTTGGTGACGGTCACCTCGACGCTGGTGAACTCGCCCTCGACGTAGAGGGAGCTCGGCTCGAACTCGGTCGCCGTAGCGGTCAGTTCCGCCTCTGAGGGGACGTCCTCGCCCGGTGCCTCCTCGGTCTGTTCGAGGCCCGGTTCGCCGCCGCTGGAGGCGTTGCGGTCCGCGAGGACCAGCGCCACCGCCGCGCAGCCGCCCAGGGCCAGGAGCAGCAGGAGCAGGACGCCGCAGCCGATCCCGATGATCTTGCCCCACGGGGTCGGCTTCGACGGCGGAGGGCCGTAGCCACCCGCCCCCGGGGGTCCGTACCCGCCCGGGTGGCCGTAGCCGCCCTGGGCTCCGTAGTTGACCGGCTCGCTCGGGTAGCCGCCGTATCCGGGGGCGTAACCCGCGTGCTCGTAGCCCGCGCTGCCCGGTCCGCTGGGCCCCTGGGAGTACTCACCCGGATCCGGCTGTCCGGGGCCGCCCCCGTAGGGTCCCGGCTGGCCCGGCGGCGGGCCGAATGAGGGTCCCCCACCCGTCTGCGGTCCCTGTGGACCACCGGGGGCTGCTGCCACGAGGGCTGCCCGCCGGGAGGCCGCTGCCACGAGGGCTGGCCTCCCGACCACGCGTCCCCGGGAGGACCGTCCGGAGGCTGGCCTCCCGGAGGCACACCACCGGGCGGCGGCCCTCCGTGGAGCGCCCCGCCAGGGTACGGGCCCCCGGGAGGGGCATGGGGCGGCTGCCCCCAGGGGGCGTGCCGTGCGGGGGTGCCGCTCCCGGCGGGGGCTCGTGCCGGGGCTCCCCGGCGGCTGCGGGCCGCCCTCGATCGGATCACCGGGATCCCCCGGCCGCCACTCCTCCGGCGGGTGGTGGTTGACCGGATCCTGGTCCGGCCGCTCACCGGCCCCCTCCTCGGGCTCCCGATCACTCACCCAGAACACCCCTTCGTCCAGCGGCACGTCCCACCGAGCACGGCGGGCACCTCAGAACCGCACCGTAACCGCGCCCAGGAGGGGCGGAGCGGAGATCAGCGGGCGTTTCCGGTAAAGGTCGGGATGTGATTGCCCCGTGCTCGGAGGGCGAGAACGAACACCGGGACGGTGAACAGGGCGGCGAACAGGTTCAGGCCGCCGAAGCCCACCGTCGCCAGGACCACGCCGGACGAGGCGGCCGCCGCGGCGGCGCCCAGGTTCATCGCCAGGTCGCTGAACCCCTGCGCTCGGGGGCGGACCTCGGCGGGGAGAGACTCGGCCAGCAGCGCACTGGCCGAGACCAGGCCGAAGGACCAGCCGAGACCGAGCAGCACCAGCCCTGTGGTCACCAGCGCCTCACTGTGCCCCGCGGTTCCGGCGACGGCCGCGGCCACCAACAGGATCACCTGCCCGGTGAGAAGCACGGGCGTGCGTCCCCAGCGGTCCGCCAGCCATCCCACCAGCGGCGAGAGCCCGTACATCCCCGCGATGTGCAGGGAGATGGTCAGCCCGATGACAGTGAGCTCGGCTCCGTGGTGCGTCAGGTGGACCGGTGTCATCGTCATGACCGAGACCATCGTGGTGTGGCTGGCGACGACCCCCACCACGGCGAGCAGCGCCGCCGGGGTGCGGCCGATCGCCCGCAGCGCGTCCACCAGCCCGACCCGACCCCTCGGCACCCGCCCCTGGTCGGCGTCGATCCGGGCGGCCTCAGCGGTCGCGGTCAGCAGCGGGTCGGGGCGCAGCAGGACCGCGATCAGCACTCCGCCGCCGAGGAAACCGGCCGTGGTGAGCAGGACCGGGCCCAGCAGGTCGGGCAGGCCGAGCAGGACGGCCAGGCCCCCGGTCGGACCGATGAGGTTGGGGCCCACCACCGAACCGGCGGTGGTCGCCCACACCACGACGGACAGTTCACGGCCCCGGCTGCGCTCGGTGGCCAGGTCCGCGGCGGCGTGCCGGGCCTGGAGGTTCGTGGCGGTCCCCGCGCCGACCAGGAGCATGCCGACCAGGAGGAGCGCGAAGAGGTCGAGGAGCGTGGCGGCGACGACCACGGCACCGCCCAGAGCGCCTAAGAACCAGCCCAGGGACAGACCAGGCCGACGACCGCTCCGGGCCGCCAACGAGGCCAGGGGCAGAGCGAAGACGGCGGCGCCCAGGGTGATCATGGTGGTGGCCATCCCCGACCACGCGTCCGAACCGCTCAGTTCGAGGGCGATGAGCGCGCCCACCGCGAGCATGGCGCCCATGCCGAGGCTGCCGACGACCTGGGCCAGCATGAGGACGAGGACGGTACGCCGTTGCAGGCGGGTCCGGGCCGCCGTCGAGAGGGGGTCCCCGTACCTGTGAGTTCGTGTGGACACGAGGCTGATACTCCGATTCGTCCGGCCAACGGATGAATCGTAGTCCTCCGCTCCGGCGCGGACCAGGCCGGGTCCGATCCCTCAGCCCCGCCCGTAGCGCCACCGCAGGAAGTCGTGCTCACGCTCGACGTAGCGCATCTCCGCGTAGAGCAGGTCGGGGTCCTCGGCGTGGACCACCACCCCGCCGACGGGGATGACCGGCCAACGGGCGAACGCCCAGAACCGCCGGGTGTAGGGGCCCCACAGGACGACCCAGGCGCCCTGCTTCTGCCACTCGATGTGTTCGGCGACCCGGCGCCGCTCCTCGTCGCGTTCGTCCATGGCGCCTGTGGACATACCCGGGACCCGGATGTCCGATCAGGCCGGAACCGGCCAATTCAGGGGTTTCCGACCATGCGACGCCCGTGCCACGGGCACGGGCGTCGCGCGTGGTGCGGGCCGGTCAGCGACCGGCGACGAGGTCGCTGCCCGGGACCGGCTCGGCCGGGTCGTTGCCGAGCGCGACGACGCGGTTCTCCGCGTCCACGTGCACGATGTGCTGGACGTGGTCGGCCCGCTCCCGCTCGTCCACCTGGGCGTAACCGATGATGATGACCAGGTCACCGGGGCTCACCAGGCGCGCGGCGGCGCCGTTGATCCCGATGACCCCGCTTCCCCGCTCACCGACCAGGGCGTAGGTGACCAGGCGGGCACCGTTGTCGATGTCGACGATGTGGACCTGCTCGCCGTCGACGATGTCGGCGGCGTCCATCAGGTCGGCGTCGATCGTGACCGATCCCACGTAGTGCAGGTCGGCCTGGGTGACCGTCGCGCGGTGGATCTTGCCGTTCATGAGGGTGCGCAGCATGGACGAAGCCTCGATTCAGGATGTGTCGCGGACTACAGGCCCCCGGAGGGGTCCCGTGCGTATCCCATGATGGCGCCCCGGCTGAACCGGTTCGACCACCGGGGCGCCCTCACGCTAGTTGAAGGAGGAGTAGGCCACCACTCCGCGCCGGACGAGGTCGGCCGCCTTGCGGGCCTTGCCGCGCACATGCGGGTCGGCGGCGGCCCCGGCGATCTGGCTGAGCATGTCCACGAGCATCTTCGCGGTGCGCACGAAGTCGCCCGCGGTCATGTCGGACTGGCGCAGGATCGCGTCGAGCCGGTCGCCGCGCGCCCAGCGGTGCGCGGTCCAGACGAAGCCGAGGTCGGGCTGGCGCAGGAACGACACACGGTGGCGCGCCTCCACCTCGTTGAGCTCGCCCCACAGCCGCGTCATCTCGGTCAGCGCCTCCTCCACCCTGCCCTCGGGCAGCCTCGGGTAGGCGTCGTCGTTGCGGCGTGCCTCGTAGACCAGCGCCGCGGCGCAGGCGGCCAGCTCGACCGGGTTCAGGTCCTCCCACACGCCCCGGCGCAGGCACTCGGCCACCAGCAGGTCGAGCTCGGAGTAGATCTTCGCCAGCTTGCCGCCGTCCTCGGAGACGTCGTCGCCGGAGAGGTACTCCAGGTCCTCCAGCACGCCGCACACCCGGTCGAAGGTCCGGGAGATGACGTGCGAGCGGCCCTCCACACGGCGGCGCAGGGCGTCCGTCTCCTTCTGGAGTCGGAAGTACCGCTCGGCCCAGCGGGCGTGGTCCTCGCGGTCGGAGCAACCGTGGCACGGGTGCTCCCTGAGCTCGGCGCGCAGCCGCTGGACCTCGGGGTCCTCCTGGGCTCCCCGTCCCCTGCCCCGCTCGAAGGACGGGTCGTCGCCCCGCTCCTTGAGCTTGTTGCGCAGGGTCGAGGCCAGGTCCTGGCGCGAGCGCGGTGAGCGCGCGGAGAACGACTTGGGGATGCGCATGCGCCCCGAGGGGTGCACCGGCACCGGGAAGTCGCTGGAGTTGACCCGCTTGACCTGCTTGTCGACGGTGAGGACCAGCGGTGCGGGCAGGTCGTGCCGCAGGCCCGGGTCCAGGACCACCGCGTGGCCCGAGTAGCGCCCCGCCGGGATCCGGATGATGTCGCCCGGGCGCAGCCGCTCCAGGCTCTCCAGCGCCTCGTCCCGGCGCTGGGACGAACGGTTCCTGGCCAGCAGGGACTCGCGGTCGCTCAGGGCCCGCCGCAGACGGGCGTACTCCATGAAGTCCCCGAGGTGGCACTCGGCGGCGCTGGCGTAGCCCTCCAGGGCCTCCTCGTGCTTGCGCAGCTGCTTGACCAGTCCCACCACGGCGCGGTCGGCCTGGAACTGGGCGAAGGACGCCTCCAGCATGTTCCGGCTGCGCTGACGGCCGACCTGGCCGACCAGGTTCACCGCCATGTTGTACGAGGGTTGGAAGCTGGAGTTGAGGGGATAGGTGCGGGTGCCCGCCAGGCTGGCCACCGACTCGGGGTCGGTCCCGGCCTGCCACACGACGACCGCGTGCCCCTCCACGTCGATTCCGCGCCTGCCCGCACGTCCGGTGAGCTGCGTGTACTCACCGGGGGTGAGCGAGGCGTGGGTCTCGCCGTTCCACTTGTCGAGCTTCTCGATCACCACCGTGCGCGCGGGCATGTTGATGCCCAGGGCCAGCGTCTCCGTGGCGAAGACCGCCCGGATCAGCCCCTTCGAGAACAGGTGCTCGACGATCTCCTTGAAGGTGGGGAGCATCCCCGCGTGGTGCGCGGAGATGCCCGCCTCCAGGGCGCGCAGCCAGGAGTCGAAGCCGAGCACGGTCAGGTCCGCGCGCGGGATGTCCGCGCAGCGCGACTCCGCGTACTCCCGGATGTGGGCGGCCTCGTCCGGGGTGGTGAGCACCAGTCCGGAGGCCACGCACTGGCGGACGGCGTCGTCGCATCCGGCGCGGCTGAAGATGAAGGTGATCGCCGGGAGCAGGCCCTCGGCGTCCAGTTCCTCGATGATCATCGGCCGCGAGGGCGGGGCGAAGCGGGTGCGCGGACGCACGTTGCCCCGGGCCCGGGTCTGCGGGTGGCGCCGCCGGTTGGCCAGCTGGGTGGTGCGGGAGTCGTCCTCCGCCGTGCGGGTCAGGTAGGGGTTGATGAGCAGCTTGCGCCCGCCCACCTGGATCTCGCGTGGGCGCTGGTGCTGGGCGCGGCGTCGTTCCCGTTTGCGCCTGCTCCGGCCGCCGCCCTCGTCACCGTCCTCGGTGCCGTCCCCACCGCCGGTCTCCTCCGGCCGTTCGTCGACGAACAGGTCGTGGATGCGCCTGCCCACCATCACGTGCTGCCACAGCGGGACGGGGCGCTTCTCGTCGACGATCACCGTGGTGTCGCCGCGCACCTGCTGGAGCCACTCACCGAACTCCTCGGCGTTGCTGACGGTCGCGGAGAGGGCGACCATCCGCACCGACTCGGGGAGGTGGATGATCACCTCCTCCCACACCGCGCCCCGGAAGCGGTCCGCGAGGTAGTGCACCTCGTCCATGACCACGTAGGCCAGCCCGCCGAGGGTGGACGACCCCTCGTACAGCATGTTGCGCAGCACCTCGGTGGTCATGACGACCACGGGCGCCTCACCGTTGACGCTGTTGTCACCGGTGAGCAGGCCGACCTGGTCGGCGCCGTAGCGCCGGACCAGGTCGTTGTACTTCTGGTTCGACAGGGCCTTGATCGGCGTCGTGTAGAAGCACTTGGTGCCCTCGTTGAGGGCCTGGTGCACGGCGAACTCACCGACCACGGTCTTGCCGGAGCCGGTCGGCGCGGCGACCAGCACCCCGTGTCCGCCCTCCAGGGCCTTGCAGGCCCTGATCTGGAAGGGGTCGAACTCGAACCCGTAGAGCCCCTGGAAGGCCTCGATCGCGGCGCTGGAGGCGTTCTGGCGCCGGCGGAAGGCGGCGTAACGCTCGGAGTGACTACTCATAGGATTCCCAGCCTATGAGGTCAGCTCCAGCATCTCGACCGACTTCGGCACCACCTCGCACACCAGCGTCGGAATGCCCGTGGGCTCGCCGTCCGCGTAGGCGGTCCCGGCCTCTCCCCGGATGGTGACGACGCGTCCCCGCCTGAACACCACCTCGTCCAGGCCCAGGTGGGTTCCGGCGAAGACCCGCGGGAAGAGGCGCAGGAACCGGCCGAGCGGTCCCTTCCTCACGAAGACCACGTCGAGCAGCCCGTCGTCGGGGACGGCCTCGGCGCACACGTGCATGCCGCCACCGTAGGCGCTGGTGTTGCCGACCGCCACGAGCATGCCGGGTTCACGGATCCGTTCGTCGTCCACCTCGATCTCGAAGTCGATGGCCTTGAAGGAGCGGAGCTCGGCCGCGAGCCCGACGAGGTAGCCGAACCGGCCCATCCCGAACCGGAAGTTGTTCACCCGCTCGTTGACCCGGGCGTCGAAGCCGCAGGCCAGAACGCTCATGTAGTAACGCTGACGGCCGTCGGCGGTGGTCAGGCGGATCACGTCGCTGGCCCGGGTGCGCCCGGCCAGGATCGCCTCCGCGATCTGGTCGGCCGACCCCTCGGGGGCCCCGAAGGCCCGGGCCACGTCGTTGCCGCTGCCAGCCGGGATCACCGCGAGGGCACCCCGGTGCCGACCACTCCCTGAAGAACCTGGTGTACCAGGCCGTCGCCGCCCACCGCGACCAGAGCGTCCGGGCGGTCCGCGGCGGCCAACCTGGCCAGCCTGCGGCTGTCGGCGGCCGATCGGCCCGTGTAGACGTGCACGCGCGCGCCCTGGGCGCGCAGGGCCTCCTTCAGCCGCACGGCGATGATCGCGGCGCGGCGACGGCCGGAGGCCGGGTTGACCAGAAGGGCGACATGAGGGGACATATGCCGGTCCTTACCTACCCACAAAGGGGAACGAAAGGGTGTACGGGGTCAGGTGAGGAGCCCGTACACCCGCGCGCCCGGGTGCGGGTGGTCCGATCAGTCGTCCTCGGTCGTGGACTCCCGCTCGGATTCCTCACGTTGGCGGCGATGGTACTCCTCCATCGCCTCCGGCGTGTTCAGCGGGGAGGGAACCCAGGTCGCCTCGACCTCGGTCTCGCCGCGCTGGATCGCGGCCTCCTCCTCGGTGAGGTACTCCTCCGGGATGTCGAACTCACCGTCACGGGCGCCCAGGACGAAGGCCTCCCATTCGGCGGGGGTGAAGAACAGGGTGCCCTTCTCCGGGGACTTGCCGTCGCGCACCGCGCGGAAGCCGTCCTCGAACTCGGCGACCTCCACGACCGCCTCGGACTCCTCCTTGGACAGCGAGGAACGCAACCACACCGCGTGCGTGGTGTCGTGCCACTTCTCGTTGCCCATGGCCTCGGGCGGCAGGTCCCTCTTGGCCTCTGTCTGCTCGCTCATCAGCACTTCCTAGTCCGGGAGCCCGCTCGGGAGGGGCTCCTTGGTGTCCCAGCGGTGGGAGGGGGCGGACGGCGGTGCACGGCCCGGACGTCCGGGGCCTCCCCAGCCGAACCCTAGCGCGTCACGCGACGGCTCAGGAGCGCTTGCCGGAGCCGCCGTCGGAGTCGGTCTCGCCCAGCGGGGCGGGCGTGTAGTCCAGTTCCGAGGGCTGGTCGTCGAGCTCGGATATCTGGTCGTCGTCCAGCTCACTGGTGGGATCGCGACGCTTCTTGCGGCGGTCGTTGAAGAAGCAGAACACCTCGGCGATCTCGAAGAGGATCACGAGGGGAACCGCCAGCGCGAGCATGGAGATCGGCTCGGCCGGGGTGATGATGGCGGCGATCAGGAAGGCGGAGAAGATGATGACCCGGCGCCACTTGGCGATGGTCTCGTGGGTCAGGATGCCGACGATGTTGAGCAGGACCACCAGCAGCGGCATGACGAAGCCCAGACCGAACATGCTCATCATGATGAGCATGTAACTGAGGTACTCACCGATGGTCAGGTACGGGTCCGCGTCGTCGGGCAGGAACCCGAAGAGCATCTGGAGCGCGAGCGCGGTGATCGAGTAGGCCAGGGCCGCGCCGGCGACGAAGAGGATCCCGGCCAGCGGGGCGAAGATGTAGGCGTACTTCTTCTCACCGCTGTGCAGTGCCGGGGCCACGAAGGCCCACAGCTGGTAGAGCCAGAGCGGGGCCGTGACCAGAGCCCCGACGAAGATCCAGACCTTGAAGGCGACGAAGAAGGCGTCGAAGGGTCCGGTGACGATCAGCGAGCAGCCGCCGCCGTCGACCACCTGGGACGCGGGCAGCGAGCAGTAGGGCTGGGTGAGGAAGTCCCAGATCCGGTCGTAGAAGACGAAGCCGACCACGGCTCCCAGACACAGGATGAGCAGGACCTTGGCCAGCCTGTTGCGCAGCTCGCGCAGGTGGTCCATGAGCGGCATCCGGGCGTCCGGGTTGGCTGATCGGCCTCGGGACCTCATCTTGCGGTCACTCTCTTCTCCTTGGGCCCGCTCCGAGCGCGGACGCTCCCCGCTGACGACAGCCGACCGGCGCGGCACCCTCCGGTACCACGCCGGTCCACCGGAACGGTCTAGTTGTTGTAGGTCTGGTTGGTCGGCTCACCGGACTCGTTCACGATGCGCTGGCCGGGGGAAGCTGCGGGTAGCCCTGCTGCGGCTGCTGGTTCTGCTGCGGCGCGGGGTTCTGCTGGGCCTGCTGCGCCTGCTGACCCTGCGGCTGCTGCTGGGCCTGCTGACCCTGCTGGTCCTCGGACTCGTTGTTCTCGTCGTCGACCAGGCCCTTGCTCTCGGCCTTGAGGATACGAGCACTGCGCCCCAGGGAACGGGCCAGGTCCGGAAGCTTCTTGGCTCCGAACAGCAGAATGGCCAGGATCACCAGGATGGCGATGGTAGGTCCGTTGAACGGTCCCATGGTTCTACCTCTCTGTGGGGCGCGACCAAGCGCCTCTGATGGTACGCGCGTTCGTCCGCGGGGCCGTCATGTCCCAGCACCGCCACGGCGGACGCGCTCACGCAGGTCAGCGCTGCTCGCCTGGTACCCGCCCGCCGCCCGTGCCACCCCATCGGACAGCACCGAGGCCGCGCGGCGCACCCTCAGACCGAGGGCGCCGACGACGAGCACTCCTGCGCAGAACACGACGCAGAGGACAGCGAAGGCGATCACGGGTTCACCATATCCCGTCCGCGATGACCTACACCCCACCCCCGGTGAACAGGTGCGCGTCACTCCGGAGACGAAGTGGTCTCGACCAATTCGACGCGGTTCCGAGCATCGCGGTAGTGCCCCAGGGCACGCTCGGCCTCGGCCCTGACATCCTTCGCCAGCGCCAACGGAGACACCACGCGCCCCTCCCGTCCCAGGGACAACGCCAGCCGGGACACCCAGGCGGGGGCCGGGGTACGCAGGGTCGCCCTGGCCTCGCCGCCGGGCAGTTCGGTCACCGCCTCGCAGACGTAGTCCTCGGTCACCCAGCGCGCGGAGGGCTCCAGCGCCAGCGTCACCAGGGCGTCGCGCTCGGAGCGCTGGAGGACCCCGCGGACAGGTCGCGGCGGGCCACGCCCTCGGGCACCTGGGCGGCGAAGGGCAGAAGGGTCAGTTCCAGGACCCGGTCCAGACGGAACAGCCGCACGGCCTCGCGCAGGTGGCAGTAGCCCTCCAGGAAGGTCTGGCCGTCCTGGACCACCAGCCCCATGGGATCGACGTCCCGCTCGGTCACCTGGTCCAGGTAGCCCGACAGGTACCGCAGGTGCAGACGCTGGCCGCCGTTGAGGGCCTCGGCGCAGCGCCGCTGAGTCCGGGCCACCTGCTCGTCCACCTCGACCCGTACCTGCACGGCGTCGGCCAGGTCGCTCACGGCCGCACCGGCGGCCGTGCGCAGCTTCTCGCCCACCCGGGTGAGCGCCCCGCCCTCGATCCCCTGGGCCTCGGGCAGCGCCTCCAGCAGGGACAGGCCCACCACCAGGCTGGCCGCCTCGTCCGCGGTCAGCCGCAACGGCTGGGCCAGGGTGTCGGCGTTGGCGATGATGATCTCGCCGGTCTCGCGGGCCGCGTCCAGGTCGACGTCGATCAGGTCACCGGGGGTGTACCCGGGCAGACCGCACATCCACAGCAGGCTCAGATCGGAGACCACCTGCTTCTCGCTGAGTCCGAAGTGCCGGGCCACCTCGGGCACACGCACGTCACGCCCGAGCGCGTACGGGACCAGCATGAGGAGTCGGCGCAGCTGGTCGGCGGAGCGGGGGCCGCGCGCCGGAGCCTCCACGCCCTCCCGTTCCATCGTCGCGTCGCCCTCCTCGGCCACGGCTGAGCCCTCCACCACCCCGGCCAGGTGGTCGGCCATCGCCGCGCGGACCTGCTCGGGCTCCACCACCACCGCGCGCGAGCCGTGCGAGGCCACCTGGCGCACCAACCCCGTGGTGCTGGTGTAGGGCAGGGTGAGCGTGTCCCAGCCGTCACCGGTGCTGTCCCGCTCCCCCGGGACCACGCGGAGCGCGAGGCGGCGCAGGTCGTGAGCGGCCTCGGTACGCACCCGCAGGGTCGCGGTGCGCTCGGGCACGGCGCTCTGCTGGGAGACCACCGAGCGCAGGTCCACCCCTCGGGGACGACCACGTCGGGTCCGGTCCGCACGACGGTGACACCGCCCCGCATCCGGCCGAGACGGAACACCCGTCGGGCGTCACGCAGCCGGTCGTGGCCGACCACGTACCAGTGGCCGCGCAGGTTGACGATGCCCCACGGCTCGACCTCCCGCCGCTGGGCCGTGCTCTCCCCGGGCTTGCGGTAGTCGAAGGAGATGGGACGGCGGTCGCGGACCGCCTGCCACACGGGGCCGAAGGCGGGTTCGTCGGTGCGCATGGCGGGGGTCAGCCCGGGCGCCGCCTCGGTGTCCACCGGAACCCCGGCAGAGCGGAGCTTGAACAGGGCGTTGGCGGCGGCCTCGCCCAGGGAGGCGTGGCGCCAGGCGCGGGCGGCCAGGCCCAGCACGACGGCCTCGTCGGGCAGGAGCTCGATCTCGGGCAGCTCGTAGTCCGAGCGGGAGATCCGGTAGCCCTCCTCCCCGCTGACGGCGTCCCCGGTACCGACCTGGATGGGGATGCCGCTGTCGCGCAGCTCCCGCTTGTCCCGCTCGAACATGCGCTTGAACGCCGACTCGGTGTCCGCCTCGGCATACCCCTGCACCGTCGCCCTGATCTCCTGGGCGGTCAGGTGACGCCGCGTGGACAACAGGCAGATGACCAGGTTCAGTTGCCGTTCGGTCTTCCTGCGCGACATCGTCCGCACTCCTCTAGCCCGCTGTTCTGCCCGCTGTGGTGGACCGGGCGGGGCCGCGAGGGCGCGTCCTCCCACCTTCGGTTCAGGTCCGACGGTACCGTGCCCAGCATGATCCGGTGGCGCCGCGGTGAAGTCCTTCAGATCCTCCCCTCCTGGCCCGGGGTCCGCGTGTGCGCGGTGGCCGTGCCCGTCGGCGGGGACGGGCCGGACCAGACCGTGACCTGCACCGCCCTGGCCTACACGGACCTGGTGGGAGCCCCCGAAGTGGGCGACACGGTGCTGCTCAACACCGGAGCCCTGGACCTCGGGCTGGGCACCGGCGGATACGCGATGGTGGTGGCGGTCCCCGACCGCCTGCCCGCCGACCGCGAGGGTCCCGGGCACCTGGTGAAGGCCCGCTACACACCGCTCCAGGCCACCGTGCTGGGCGCGGACGAACAGGGCGCGCCCCACCACGAGGCGCTGCGCACGGCGGAAGGGGTCGACGGGATGCCCGTGGTCGTGGCCGACCTGCACTCCTCGCTGCCCGCCATCCTGGCCGGGGTGCGGGTCGAGCGCCCCGGGACACGGGTGGTCCACGTGATGCTCGACGGCGGCGCGCTGCCCGCCGCGTTCTCGAGGATCCTGGGGGCGCTGCGGGAGGACGACCTGCTCCGGGGGTGCGTGACCACCGGTCAGGCCTTCGGCGGCGACCTGGAGGCGGTGACCGTGCACTCGGGTCTGCTCGCCGCCCGCCACGTGCTGGACGCGGAGATCGCGGTGGTCTGCCAGGGTCCGGGCAACCTGGGCACCGGCACCCCGTGGGGGTTCTCCGGTGTCTCCTGCGGCGAGGCGGTCAACGCGACCGCCGTCCTCGGCGGCCGCCCGGTCGCCAGTCTGAGGGTCAGCGAGGCCGACGCCCGTGAACGGCACCGGGGGTGTCACACCACAGCCTGACCGCCTACGGGCGGGTGGCCCTGGCCCCGGCGGACGTCGTGGTGCCCCGGCTGCCCGGGTTCTTCGGCGAGCGCGTCCGCGACCAGGCCTGGCCCCTGGGAGAGCGCCACACGCTGGTGGAGGTGTCCGTGAACGGCCTGGAGGACGAGGTGCGCGCGCTTCCGGTGAAGGTGTCAACGATGGGGCGCGGGCTGGACGAGGACCGGTCGGCCTTCCTCAGCGCGGCCGCCGCCGGGCGTCACGCCGCGACGCTCATCGCGAGTTGAGGTCACGCCCCTCGTCCCGGCCGATCCGCTGGTCGGAGTCGTGGCTCCCGTCGTACTGGGCGCCCGGGTAGGGGATCTCGAAGCCGGGGATCGGCGTGCGGCGGGTCGCGGCCATCATGTGGTCGGAGGGCACGTCGAAGTACCTCCCGGGCCGGAACATGGCCAGGGAGGTCGGTTCGGCGCGCACGCCCTCGTCCACCCGGAGCGACTCCGGCACGAACACCCTTCCGTCGCCGCAGGTCACACCCCATTCACGCCCCGGACCAGCGGAGACGATCTGGCCCGCGTCGCCTCCCTCGACCTCGTCGGAGAGCCGCCCGCCGCACAGGGTGATCCGGGCGCCGCCGAACATCGCGAAGGCGCCCGGGTAGGGGTCGGCCAGGGCGCGCACCATCCGGTCCACGTCCCGTCCGGCCGCCGCCAGGTCGAGGTGGCCGTCGCTGGGGCGGCGCCGGGGCCACTCCGAGCCGTGCCCTCTCTGGGGGCGCCGGGGCGCGTTCCCCTCCAGGAGGGCGTCCAGGTTCCGCACGAGCAGTTCGGACTGGAGGTGCCCGGTACGGTCGTACAGCCCGGACGCGGTGACGTCCTCGGCCACGTCGAACCAGATCCGGTCGACGACGTCTCCGGAGAAGGCCTCCCGTGTCAGGTGGAAGAGGGTGACGGCGCTGGAGCGCATGTCGCGCAGGATCGTCCACGGGATGGGGGCGCGGCCCCGTCCGACCGGGAGCGGGGAGGGGTGCAGTCCCACGCCGCCCAGGGGCAGTGAGGCCAGGACGTCCTCGTGCACCAGCTGCGACCAGCCCGCGACCACCATCAGGTCGATCCGGTGGGCGGCGAGGGCGTCGCGCACCTCGTCGGTGTTGATGTCGGCCGCCCGCAGGTGGGGCAGGCCGTGCCGACGGGTGACCTCCTCGAAGTCCGTGTAGCCGGAGCGGTGCGCGAGCTCGGCCGGGTAGGAGACCACCAGGCTCGGCGGGCTCCCCTGGGCGCAGAGCTCCTCCAGGGCCGGGACCCCGAGGCGCAGGCCCGACACGTAGCAGTACCGCCGCTGGTCCGGCATGGCTCCCCCTCGCCGCTGCTCTCCGTGAGCCACCGACTCTACGCACGCTGACCACGCCTTCTCGGCAGCGGCGCCCCGCTCTGCGTGTCACCGTCTCCGTCGCGAGCGCCGTGATCGTGCCGGGCGGACGGACCGGACGCGGACGGACACGCCGCCGCCCCCGCGTGCTCTGGGCTCGCGGGGGCGGCGGTGCGTGTCGTTCGGGGAGGGGGCTACTCCTCGGTCTCCTCCGGGTCCTCGGCGACCTCGTCGCCACCGGCGTCCTCCGCGGGCTCCTCCTGCTCGGGCGGCGGCGGGTTGTCGTAGGCGCCCAGCACGTCGACCACGAACACCAGGGGGCCGGCCGGAGCACCCATGGCCTCCTCCTCGGTGTTCCCGTACGCCAGGTCACCGGGGACGACCAGCATGACGCGGCTGCCGACCTTCTGGCCGACGATGCCCTCGTCCCAGCCCTCGATCACCGCACCGGCACCGATGGTGGTGTCGAAGGGGATCCCGCCCTGGTTCCAGGAGGAGTCGAAGACGTCGTGCTCGCCGTTCTCGTCGGCCTCCCAGCGCACGCCCGTGTACTGGACGATGACCTGCTGGCCCGCCTCGACCTCGGCGCCCTCGCCCTCGATCAGCGGAGTGACCTCGAGTTCGTCGGGGGCGTCTGCGTCGGGGACCTCGATCCGGGGCTGGCTGTGCCCGTCCTGCGTCACCGTCGGCAGGTCGCCGCCGCCGTCGCTGGACTGCTCACCCGGGACGACGGCTCCCTTGCTGAACCGGTCGACCATGTCGATCACCAGGACGCTGGCACCCTCGGGGGCGGGCTGGCCCATGGACTCGGCCTGGGTCTTCTCCTCCTCGCTCAGCGGCGGGAAGACGTAGACCGCACGGCTGCCGATGGGCTGGCTGACCAGGGTCTCGGTGATGTACTCGGGCATCTGGTCCATGCGGATGAGGTCCGGAGCACCGTTCTCGTAGCTGGACTGGCCCTCGACCGGCTCACCCTCGCCGGGCGCCGTCCACTGGTACTGGACGACGTTCGCGATGACCAGGTCGTCCGCGCCGACCAGGGCGTCCTCGCCCGCGCCCTTGCTCACGACACCCGAGATCTCCTCGTCCGGAGGCTCGATGTCGGGGAAGGTGATCTCGGGCTCCTCGCCGACATCACCGGTGACCTGGGGCAACCGGGAGTCGAGCGTGTCGTCGTTCATGCTGAGGAAGGCGGGGGTACGCCAGTCCTCCGGGAGCGAGGAGCAGCTGGAGACCGCCAAGGCGATGGCGGTCAGTGGCACCGCGAGGGCGGCAGCACGTCGGTGCATGGGTCACAACCTCTGATTTCCGGCTCAGGACAGGGTCACACTACCGAACAGTCGGAGTGTGGCCAGCCCCTGGAGGCTTCCCGATCGGGTTTTCGGCCGAGGGGAATCCGGACGGGGCGACCTCCGAAAGCGAAGAGGCAGGTGGGAGCAGCACCGAGGCCCCGGGGTGGCCGTCTCCGGCCGACCCCCGGGGCCGTGCGAACGCGCCGGGTTCACATCCCGGCGATGAGCTTCTCCACGCGTTCGTCCACGGACTTGAAGGGGTCCTTGCACAGCACGGTGCGCTGCGCCTGGTCGTTGAGCTTGAGGTGCACCCAGTCCACCGTGAAGTCGCGCCGCTGTTCCTGGGCCCGCCGGATGAACTCCCCGCGCAACCGGGCCCGCGTGGTCTGCGGCGGCACGGACTTGGACTCGAAGATCTTCAGGTCACCCACCACGCGGTCCATCTGGCCGCGGTTCTGCATCAGGTAGAACAGGCCGCGGTCGCGGTGGATGTCGTGGTAGGTGAGGTCGAGCTGGGCCACCCGGGGGAGGACAGCGTGAGGTCGTGCTTCTCCCGGTAGCGCTCCAGCAGCATGTACTTGGCCACCCAGTCGATCTCCCGCTGGACCGTCTCCAGGTTCTGGGTCTCCACCGCCTCCAGCGTGCGCTGCCACAGGTCCAGGACGCGCTTGCCCACCGCGTCGGTCCCGTGCCGGTCCACGTAGCCCTGCACCTTCTCCAGATACTCGCGCTGGATCTCCAGGGCGCTGGCCTCGCGACCGTTGGCCAGGCGCACCTTGCGGCGGCCGGTCATGTCGTGGCTGACCTCGCGGATCGCCCGGATCGGGTTCTCCAGGGTGTAGTCGCGCATGACCACCCCGGCCTCGATCATCCGCAGCACGAGGTCGGTGGAGCCCAGCTTGAGCAGGGTGGTGGTCTCGCTCATGTTGGAGTCGCCCACGATCACGTGCAGCCGGCGGAACCGCTCGGCGTCCGCGTGGGGTTCGTCGCGGGTGTTGATGATGGGCCGGGAACGGGTGGTCGCGGAGGAGACGCCCTCCCAGATGTGCTCGGCGCGCTGGCTGACGCAGAAGAGGGCCCCTCGGGGCGTCTGGAGCACCTTGCCCGCGCCACAGACGATCTGGCGGGTGACCAGGAACGGGATGAGCACGTCGGCCAGACGCCCGAACTCCCCGTGCCGACCGACGAGGTAGTTCTCGTGGCAGCCGTAGGAGTTGCCCGCGGAGTCGGTGTTGTTCTTGAAGAGGTAGATGTCTCCGGCGATGCCCTCCTCGTGGAGGCGCTGCTCGGCGTCGACCTGCAACCCCTCCAGGATGCGCTCACCGGCCTTGTCGTGGGCCACCAGGTCCACGAGGCTGTCGCACTCGGGGGTGGCGTACTCGGGGTGGCTGCCCACGTCCAGGTAGAGGCGGGCCCCGTTGCGCAGGAACACGTTGCTGCTGCGCCCCCAGGAGACCACCCTCCGGAAGAGGTACCGGGCGACCTCGTCCGGCGACAGGCGGCGCTGCCCCCGGAAGGTGCACGTGACCCCGTACTCGTTCTCCAGCCCGAAGATCCGTCGTTCCACGCGGCCTCACCAACTTCCGTCACCGTGGCGTCGACGACGGGGCCGCGTCGTCCACACCAGCCCGGCCGGTGCGGCGCCCGGGTGGCGCCGCACCGTTGTGCTGTCAGATCACTCGTCGGCCTCGTCCCCGGCGGTGCTCCGCTTGCCCTCCTCGATGAGGGCGGACAGGCGGTCGCCGTGGATGCGGCGGAACTTGCGGTGCTCCCTGGAACGCTCCAGGACGGCGACCTCCAGGTTGCCGGCCTCCAGTTCGCGCTCCTCGCCGTTCTCGTGGGCGAGGGCGTGGGTGGCCGCGTTCAACGCCGCGCTGAGCGGCGCGTCGGCGGCGAACCGGTCCTTGAGCTGGCTGGAGACGTGCTCCGAGGAGCCACCCACCGCGACGAAGCCCTGCTCGTCGACGATGGAGCCGTCGAAGGTGATGCGGTAGATCTCGTCCTCGGCCGCCGTGTCGCCGACCTCGGCGACCACGATCTCGACCTCCCAGGGCTTGAGGCTCTCGCTGAAGACGGTGCCCAGGGTCTGGGCGTAGATGTTGGCGAGCTGACGGCCGCTGACGTCGCGGCGGTCGAACTGGTACCCGCGCACGTCCGCGAAGCGCACGCCCATGAGGCGCAGGTTCTCGAACTCGGGGTAGCGGCCGACCGCGGCGAAGCCGATGCGGTCGTAGAGCTCACTGATCTTGTGCAGTGTGCGGGACATGTTGTCCGCCACCAGCAGGATTCCGCCCTCGTACTGGAGGACGACGGCGCTGCGGCCGCGCGCGATGCCCTTGCGCGCGTAGTCCGCCTTGTCCTTCATCTGCTGTTCAGGGGCGACGTAGAACGGCATCGACACCGCGGATCGTTCCTTACCTAGTCGGGAGAGGTCTGGAGTGGAGGCTCGGGTCGCCTCAGCTCAGGCGTGCCTTGGGTCCGTCGGGGTCGGCCGCTCGTCCTTCGACGACCTCGGTCGCCAGGCGGGCGACCTC
Organism: Nocardiopsis eucommiae; assembly: GCA_018388625.1. GTDB lineage: Bacteria > Actinomycetota > Actinomycetes > Streptosporangiales > Streptosporangiaceae > Nocardiopsis > Nocardiopsis eucommiae. The sequence continues at coordinate 3,507,185 of CP074402.1, forward strand.
GTCGGCTCCGATCCTGCGGTGCCCGTCCTCGGTGATGACGTCGACGAGGGGGAAGATCCTGCGGTGCAGGTCGGGTCCGCCGGTGGCGGAGTCGTCGTCGGCCGCGTCGTAGAGCGACTCCAGCGCGACCCTGATCGCCGTGGTCTCGTCCAGGTCGTCACGGTAGAGCTTCTTGATGGAGCCCTTGGCGTAGACCGAACCGGAGCCGACCGAGTAGTAACGCTGTTCCTCGTAGCGGCCGCCAACGGCGTCGTAGCTGAACACGCGGCCCTGTCGGGTGTTCTCGTCGAACCCGACCAGAAGGGGGACCACGACGAAGCCCTGCATGGCCATGCCGAGGTTGCCGCGCACCATCTGGGCGAGCTTGTTCGCCTTGCCCTCCAGGGACAGGGAGCGTCCCTCCAGCTTCTCGTAGTGTTCGAGCTCCACCTGGTAGAGCTTGGCGAGCTCGATGCCGATCCCGGCCGATCCGGCGATGGCCACCGCGGAGAACTCGTCCGTCCGGTAGAGCTTGTCCATGTCGCGGTTGGCGATGACGTTGCCCTGGGTGGCCCGCCGGTCCCCGGCGAGAAGCACACCGCCGGGGAAGGTCAGCGCGACGATGGTCGTCGCGTCCGGGGTGAGGTGCTCCGCCGAGCCGGGGGCGCCCGCCGAGCCCGTGTGGTGGCCGGGCAGCAGCTCGGGCTTGACCTCCCGAAGAAACTCGGTGAAGGACGAGGTCCCCGCACTCATGAACGCGGCCGACATCCGTCCGCCCTCGAAACCTTCGAACACGCGACTCCCTCCACTCGCGCCCCACCCCGTCTCGGGGGCGGGTGGGGCGCCTGTCGTCCCTCTGTCTGTCGTTCCCTCACGGGCCGGGGTGGTACCGGCCGGTGGGACCGACCCTAGTCCCGTACGCCCCGGGAGCCGGTGACGGCCGGGTGCGCTGTCAGCGAACCCGTCGGTCACTGACCGCCCTTCTGCACGAACTGGCGCACGAAGTCCTCGGCGTTGCTCTCCAGCACGTCGTCGATCTCGTCCAGGATGTCGTCGACGTCCTCGTCGAGCTGCTCGTCGCGCTCCCGCGCCTCGGGTGCCGCCTCGGTCTCCTCGACCTCCTCGTCACGCCGCGAGGAGTGCTTCTGGCCGCCGCTGTCATTCGCCATCTGTCGTTACCTCCCGTTCGGGGCCCTCGCCCTTATCTTGGCCCAACGGTCCCCGCCTCAACCGTCTTCCACAGGCCCGATACTCGCTAGTTACCTCGGATCGTCCCGTCGGACCGCACGCGGCGTGAGCGTGAGCACCGGCCCCGCCCCGGGCGTGTCCCTTCCGGAGGCTTTGGCGCGGCCCGGATCCCGTTCGTGACAGTACGTCGCGCCCCACCCCCTCTCCCCGAGGCGCGATGCGCACACCTGTTCACTCAGCGAACATGATCTTCACCCTCCGCGACGCCCTGACCATGCCGTGTACGTCTACGTAGCACTTCCGTCACAGATGGCACGCGGTTCCAGTGTCCGCATCCGGCCACACAACACCCCTTGATCTACTGGTGGGTTTGTGATCCGCGTACAGCCAGTCACCAAAAGGGGAGGTCAGACGCCTCGCGACGCAGAGTGACGCCCTTATTGAATCCGATGGTCGGATGATCCTGTTGTCACCTGAGTGAATTATCCATTTCGTGGGCTTTCCCTGCCCAAGCTGTTCACTTATGGTTTGGATTCGTTTACCGACTGTCTCGGTGAACGAACGAGTCCCCCGGTTCGTCCGGAGACTCACCTGGGGCACGGCTCTCCCCTCCGGAGAACCGTTCCCCGAACCCCCGTCAATTCCCCAAGGAGAGTAGGGATCAATGCGACCCTCCCCCGTCATCTCCGCGATCGGCACGGGAGCCCTGGCCTTCGGGCTCGCGCTCTCGGTCGCGCCCGGCGCCTCCGCCGCGACCGTGCCCGCCGAGCCCTCACCCCAGGGCGAGGCGACCACGATGCAGGAAGCGCTTGAGAGGGACTTCGGCCTCACCCCGTTCGAGGCCGAAGACCTGCTCGAGGCCCAGAAGGACGCCCTCGGGATCGACACGGCGGCGGCCGAGGCCGCCGGCGACGCCTACGCCGGTTCCGTGTTCGACACCGACACCCTGGAACTGACCGTCCTGCTCACGGACGGCGGCTCGGTGTCGGACGTCGAGGCCACCGGTGCCGAGACCGCGGTGGTCTCCCACGGCACCGACGGCCTGGCGGCGATCATGGACGAGCTCGACGCGGTCGGCGCCCAGCCGGGTGTCGTCGGCTGGTACCCCGACCTCGCCAGCGACACGGTGGTCGTCGAGGCCACCGACGTCTCCGACGCTCGCGGCTTCGTCGAGGCCGCCGGTGTGGACTCCTCCGCCGTCCAGGTGGAGGAGACCGACGAGGCGCCCGAGCTGTACGCCGACATCGTCGGCGGCGACGCCTACTACATGGGCGGCGGACGCTGCTCGGTCGGGTTCGCGGCCACTGACAGCGCGGGCAACGACGGATTCGTGACGGCCGGCCACTGCGGCACGGTCGGCACGTCCGCCGACAGCGAGGACGGCAGCGGTTCCGGAGTGTTCGAGGAGTCGATCTTCCCGGGCAACGACGCCGCCTTCGTCCGCTCCACGTCCAACTGGACCGTCACCAACCTGGTCAACATGTACAGCTCCGGCGGCACCCAGACCGTCGGCGGCTCCTCCCAGGCCCCGGTCGGCGCGGCCGTGTGCCGTTCCGGCTCCACCACGGGCTGGCACTGCGGGACCATCGAGGCCCGCGGCCAGTCGGTGAGCTACCCGGAGGGCACCGTCAACGACATGACCCGGACCGACGTGTGCGCCGAGCCCGGCGACTCCGGCGGTTCGTTCATCTCCGACGACCAGGCCCAGGGCATGACCTCGGGCGGCTCCGGCAACTGCACCTCCGGTGGTACCACGTACTACCAGGAGGTCGGCCCGGCGCTGAGCACCTGGAACCTCAGCCTCGTCACGAGCTAGACCGTACGGGGACCGCGTGGTCCCCGTACGACCGCGCCCCCGTCCGCCATCCGGCGGGCGGGGGCGTCTCGCGTTCCGGGCCGCTACACCCTTGGGCGAGCACTCGCGCCCGTCCGCTCTCCACGGTCAACGGAGAGCTCCGCAGAACGAACGAGGGGACGCTGTGCGCACGAGCGACGGTGCGCGAACGAAGCCGTGACCACTGGTGTTACACCTGTGTGTCCGAGCGGCCACGTTTGGTACGGGGTACCGGTGTCCGCATGTGGCCAGAATGCCCCCTTGCGACAGGGGAACGGATTCGGTCGGTAGCGCATCGACTCCGACAACCGCGAGGTGGCCGTTCGCGTCGCCACGTTCTGCGACCGTCATGCGACCCATCATCGGGTGACCCCACCGAGCTCTGAATGGTCCACCGTTCTGACGGTCTTTCCCTCACCAAAACGTGCACCTATGGTTAGGCGTTGTTTACCGAATGTCTCGGTGAACGACAGGGGCCGGACGGTATTCGGCCCCGATCCCCCGTTGATCCCCCCAGGAGAGTAGGGACCCCATGCGACCCTCCCCCGTTGTCTCCGCCATCGGTACGGGAGCGCTGGCCTTCGGTCTGGCGCTGTCCGGTACCCCGGGTGCCCTCGCGGCCACCGGAGCGCTCCCCCAGTCACCCACCCCGGAGGCCGACGCGGTCTCCATGCAGGAGGCGCTCCAGCGCGACCTCGACCTGACCTCCGCCGAGGCCGAGGAGCTGCTGGCCGCCCAGGACACCGCCTTCGAGGTCGACGAGGCCGCGGCCGAGGCCGCCGGGGACGCCTACGGCGGCTCCGTCTTCGACACCGAGAGCCTGGAACTGACCGTCCTGGTCACCGATGCCGCCGCGGTCGAGGCCGTGGAGGCCACCGGCGCCGGGACCGAGCTGGTCTCCTACGGCATCGACGGTCTCGACGAGATCGTCCAGGAGCTCAACGCCGCCGACGCCGTTCCCGGTGTGGTCGGCTGGTACCCGGACGTGGCGGGTGACACCGTCGTCCTGGAGGTCCTGGAGGGTTCCGGAGCCGACGTCAGCGGCCTGCTCGCGGACGCCGGCGTGGACGCCTCGGCCGTCGAGGTGACCACGAGCGACCAGCCCGAGCTCTACGCCGACATCATCGGTGGTCTGGCCTACACCATGGGCGGTCGCTGTTCGGTCGGCTTCGCGGCCACCAACGCCGCCGGTCAGCCCGGGTTCGTCACCGCCGGTCACTGCGGCCGCGTGGGCACCCAGGTGACCATCGGCAACGGCAGGGGCGTCTTCGAGCAGTCCGTCTTCCCCGGCAACGACGCGGCCTTCGTCCGCGGTACGTCCAACTTCACGCTGACCAACCTGGTCAGCCGCTACAACACCGGCGGGTACGCCACGGTCGCCGGTCACAACCAGGCCCCCATCGGCTCCTCCGTCTGCCGCTCCGGCTCCACCACCGGTTGGCACTGCGGCACCATCCAGGCCCGCGGCCAGTCGGTGAGCTACCCCGAGGGCACCGTCACCAACATGACCCGGACCACCGTGTGCGCCGAGCCCGGCGACTCCGGCGGCTCCTACATCTCCGGCACCCAGGCCCAGGGCGTGACCTCCGGCGGCTCCGGCAACTGCCGCACCGGCGGGACCACCTTCTACCAGGAGGTCACCCCCATGGTGAACTCCTGGGGCGTCCGTCTCCGGACCTGATCCCTGCGGTTCCAGGCGGACCGACGGTCCGCTGACCTGAGTCACCAGGCGTCCCCGCCCGCTTCCAGCGGGCGGGGACGCTCGCGTCCGCACCGGGGTGCGGGGGACCGGGCGTCGGCCACGGCCCCACCCGTGACCGGACCGCCCGGGCTCAGGCCGCCCGGTGGACGACCTTCCCGTCCAGGACGGTCAGCCAGGCGTCGACCTCGCGCAGCCGGTCCTGCGGCAGCGACTCCACGTCGGCGTCGAGGACGACCAGGTCGGCGAGGTAGCCCGGGCGCAGCGCGCCGAGACGGTCCTCGACCCCCAGCGCGTGCGCCGCGTCCAGGGTGTGGGCACGCAGCGCCTCGTGCAGGGTGACGCCCTGCTCCCGCCCGATGTCGGCCCCCTCCCGGGTGGTGCGGCAGACCGCGTTGGCCACGGTGTCCATCGGGCGCAGGCTGGAGACGAAGGAGTCGCTGGACAGCACCGGGCGCAGTCCGAGGTCGATCTCCTCGCGCATGGGCTGGAGCCGGTGCGCCCGGTCCCCAGTCGGCGCAGGAAGTCGCCGCCGCTGTCGTAGAGGAAGTTGGGCTGGTTGACCGGGATCACCCCGTACTCGGTGAAGCGCTTGGCCTGCTCCACCGTCGGGTAGCCGCAGTGCTCGATCCGGGGGCGCGGATCGGGGCCCGAGACACGGGCCGCGGACGCGATGGCCTCCAGGGTGTGCTCCATGGCGGCGTCGCCCTGGGTGTGGATCGCGACCTGCCAACCCTCCTGGGCTGCCCGCGTCACGAGGTCCACCAGCTGGTCGGGGTGGTGGTAGAGGCTGCCCGGGAACTGGCCGCGCTCGCCGTAGGGCACGCTGAACTTCGCGGTGCCGCCCAGCAGGGTGCCGTCCGAGTAGAACTTCATCCCGGTCAGTCGGAGCCAGTCGTCGCCGAACGGGCTCGCGAGACCGGCGTGGGTGAGCGAGTCGAGCTGGTGCGAGAGCGGCATACCGAAGGTGCGCAGGGGCAGGGTTCCGGCCGCACGCGCCGCCCGGTACACCCGCAGCTCGCGGGCGGAGACCTGGGGGTCGCAGACCGTGGTCACGCCCGCGGACAGGTACGGCGCGGCCGCGTCGGACAGCCATCCCAGCAGGTGCTCGGTGGGCAGCGCGGTGTGGAAGTTCGGCCCGTGGCAGCCGATGTCCACGGCCAGCGGCAGCAGGAGCTCCATCGCCGCGTCGGTGACCATGCCGGTCAGCCGCCCGCCCTCGTCCCGGACGAAGGAGCCACCGGCCGGGTCGGGCACGTCCTCTCCGATCCCGCTCCAGGCCAGCGCGGCGGAGTTGACCACGGCCTGGTGGCCGGAGACGTGGTAGACGATCACCGGGTGCTCGGTGGTGGCCTCGTCCAGGTGGCGGCGGGTGGGACGACCGCCCGGGTACTTGGCGTCGTCCATGGAGAAGGCACGGATCCACTGACCCGCGGGGTGCGCTCGGCCTCGGCCGCGATCGCGGCGACCAGGTCGGCGGCGCTGCCCACCCGGGGGTAGCGCGCGTCCACCGCGGCCAGGGACTCGGCGGTGGAGAGCAGGTGGTTGTGCGGGTCGATGAAGCCGGGAAGGACGGTGCGCCCACCCGCGTCCACCTCCACGGCTCCGGGTCCGGCCGCGGCCCGGGCCGCCTCGACACCGCCGACCAGACGGACCCGACCCTCGCGCACAGCGACGGCGGGCGCGGTGGGGTTGGTGTCGTCCATCGTCAGGACGCGGGCGTTGTGGATGAGCAGACCGGTCACGGGTGGGTCCTCCTCAGGAGTGGGTGGTGCCGCCGTCCGGGCGGACGGCGGTACCGGTGCGGTTGGGGATCGGGGGCCGGGTCAGGCCGAGGTGAGCAGTTCGGAGTCCCGGTAGCGGGGCGCGCGGGCCAGGCAGACGATGCTCAGCAGCACCATGGCGATCAGGAGCCCGACCACGGACAGGATGCTGCCGGTGGCGGCGAACAGCGCGGTGCAGGCCAGCGGGGCCAGACCACCGAAGATCGCGCCCGCTGTCTGGTAGGCGATCGAGATGCTCGTGTAGCGGGCCTGGGGCGGGTACATCTGGGCGAGCACCCGGGCGATGGGTCCGTAGACGGTGGCCATGGCGACGCGCATGACGCACAGCATGAGGACGATGAGCAGCGTGCTGCCGGTCTCCAGGATGAGGAACTGGGGCAGGGCGAGCACGCCCACGCCCACCAGACCGATGGTGACGACCCTGGCGGTGCCGTAGCGGTCGCCCAGCCAGGAGACACCGAGCGTGACCACCAGTTCCACGAAGGCCGCGATGCTCAGACCGGTGAGGATGACCTGTTCGCTGATCCCGACCTCGGTGACCCCGTAGGCCTGCAGGAACGTGGTGACGATGTAGTAACCGCCCACGGCCACGGGCAGCACGCCCACACCCAGCAGGAGGGTGCGCCAGGAGGTGCGCAGGGCGTAGCCGAGCGGGAGGCCCTTGGGCTGTTCGTCCTGCACGGCGTCGAAGACCGGGGACTCCTCCACCTTGAAGCGGATCACCAGACCGACGGCCACGAGCAGGACCGACGCCAGGAAGGGCAGACGCCATCCCCAGTCGTAGAGGATCTCGGTGTCCCACGCGGCGATCAGTCCGAAGGAACCCGTCGCCAGCAGCGCGCCCGCGGGGTTGCCGAGCTGGGCGAAGGCTCCGTAGAACGTCTTGCGGTTCTCCGGGGCGTGCTCCACGGCCATGAGCACCGCGCCGCCCCACTCCCCGCCGACGGCGATGCCCTGCACGAAGCGCAGCACCACCAGCAGCAGCGGGGCCAGGAACCCGACCTGCTCGTAGGTGGGCAGCAGGCCCACGCTGAACGTGGCCACGCCCATCATGAGCAGGGTGATGACCAGTGCCGACTTACGACCGAGCCGGTCGCCGTAGTGGCCGAAGAGCAGGCCCCCGAGCGGTCGGGCGAAGAAGCCCACCGAGAAGGTGGCGAAGGAGGCCATCAGCCCCACCATGGGGTCGATGTCGGCCGGGAAGAACAGGGTCGCGAAGACCAGGCTCGCCGCGGTGGCGTAGATGTAGAAGTCGAACCACTCGATGGTGGTGCCGACGAAGGCCGCCACAGCCGCACGTGCGGGGTGCGGTGACGTGGGGGCGGTCCGCTCTGACATGGGAACTCCGATGGCGCGTGGCGTGGTCGTCGGCGACCACGACCGATGTGATCCGGCGTGTTGTTGTGACCGTAGACACTCCACGTCCACCGACGGCGGGATGGTCCGCACAGGTAGTACCGTGACAAATGTGCGGGTCGCACAGCCGACGGAGGACGGGAGGGGTCCCGTGAGCATCACCGTTCGCGACATCACCGCCTCGCCACACCTGGAGGTCACCGCCTCGGCCGGGCGCTCCGGGCTGGACCGTGTGGTCCGTTGGGCGCACGTGACCGAACTCCCCGACCCGGTGCGCTGGCTGCGCGGCGGGGAACTCGTGCTGACCGCCGGCCTCGGGCTGGGCGGGGACCCGGAGGGGCACCGCGCCTACGTGCGACGGCTCCACGGGGCGGGGTGCGCGGGCCTGGCGTTCGCCATCGACATCTGGCTGAACGAGATCCCGCCCGAGGTCCTGGACGAGGGCGACCGGCTGGGCTTCCCCGTCCTTCGGGTCGAGGGCGAGACGTCGTTCGTCGCCGTCGTGGAGACCGTCGCCGACCACTACGCGGCGGAACGCACCCGTGCACAGGGCCGGGTGCTGGCCGCCCAGGACGCGATGGCCCGTGCCGCCCTGCGCTCGGGCCCGGCCGGGGTGCTGCGCGAACTGGCGTCGGCGACCTCCGGGGAGTGCCTGCTGCTCGACCGCAACGCGATGACGAGTCGAGCGGTTCCCGAGGTCGAACCGGCCTGGCACTCCCTGGTGCGCGCCGAGGTACTGGGAGCCGCGCCCACCCCGGGGATGCGGGTGCTGGCCGACGACGGGGCGTCCATCCTCCTGCAGACGCTGGGCACGACCGGCCGCACCCTCGGCTGGGTGGCGCTGCGCTGCGCGGAGCCCTCCCCCAACGTCCGGGTGCTCGCCAACCACGCCGCGTCGCTGCTGGCCGTGCATCTGCTGCACTCACGGGACGCCCGGCGGGCCATCTTCGGCGAGCGCGCGCCGCTGTTGCGCGCCGCCGCACTGGGGCAGGCGGTGGGGGTGCCGTTGACCCTGCCGCCCCCGCCCTGGGAGGTCGTCTGCTTCCGGACCTCCGCCCCGGGCGCCCTGGACGACGCCGCCGACGCCCTCGTCGACGTACTGGGCGACACGGAGGCGGCACGGTCGAGCGGGCTCTGCCGCCTGGGCGAGCAGCTGCTGGCGGTCCTGCCCGACACGGGCCGTCCGTACGCGGGCGAGCGGCTGCTCGCCCTGATCGACGGGGTGTCGGCGGCCGGAGCGTGCCGGGCACGCGGCCCGGGCGAACTCGCCTCGGCCGTGGCCAGGGCCCGCGGTGCGCTCCCCTCCGAGGGGTACCGGCACGTGGACGAGGCCGACGCCTGGGCCCTGCTGCGGTCGACAGTGCCCGAGAGCGGGTCCCGAGCGTTCACCGAGGCGGTGCTGGGGCCGGTCGTGGAACACGACGCGCGCAACGGCACCGATCTGGCGCACACCCTGCTCCACTACCTGGACAGCAGCGCCCACGTGGAGGAGACGGCACGGGAGCTGGGCGTGCACCGCAACACGCTGCGGGCTCGGCTGCGCACCGCCGAGCGGGTCCTCGGCCGCGACCTGGGTGACCCGCGTACCCGCCTGGAGCTGTGGACGGCGCTGAGTCTGCGCCCGATGCGCTGCGTGGACGGCGTCTGGCACGACTGACGAGCCGTCCCGGGCACGCGGTGGCCGGACGGTTCCCCGGGCGCCGCGGGGCACCCGGGGAACCCCGGGTCACTGCCGCCGGTTGCCCACCAGGACGGCCAGCAGGTCGGCGGCGGTGGCGGAGGCGTCCAGGAGACCGCCCACGTGCTCCTTGGTGCCCCGGCGCGGCTCCAGGGTGGGCACGCGCTGGAGGGAGTCGTACCCGGGCAGGTCGAAGATGACGGAGTCCCACGAGGCGGCCGCCACCTCGTCCGCGTACTTGGCCAGGCACCGGCCCCGGAAGTAGGCGCGGGTGTCCTCCGGCGGTGCGGTGACGGCCCGGGCCACCGCCGCCTCGTCCACCAGGCGCCGCATCCGTCCGCGCGCGGCCAGGCGGTTGTAGATGCCCTTGTCCTCGCGCACGTCGGAGTACTGGAGGTCCACCAGATGCAGACGGGGATGGGACCAGTCCAGCCCGTCCCGGGACCGGTAGCCCTCCAGGACCTTGAGCTTGGCGACCCAGTCCAGTTCGGTGGCCAGGTCCATCGGGTCGACGGCCAACCGGGACAGGACCGACTCCCAGCGGTCGAGCACGTCGGCGGTGTCGGGGTCCACGTCGGTGCCGAAGCGGTCCTCCACGTACTTGCGCGCCTGGTCCAGGTACTCGCCCTGGAGCTCCAGCGCGGTCATCCGGCGCCCGTCCCGCAGTCGGACCCGGTGGGTCAGCCCCGGGTCGTGGGAGACCTCCCGCAGGTCGGCCACCGGTGTCTCCAGGGACAGGTCGGCGCTGAGGAAGCCGTCCTCGATCATCGACAGCACCAGCGCCGTGGTCCCCAGCTTGAGGTAGGTGGAGACCTCGCTCATGTTGGCGTCGCCGATGATGACGTGCAGGCGCCGGTACTGGTCCGGGTCGGCGTGCGGTTCGTCCCGCGTGTTGATGATGGGGCGCTTCAGGGTGGTCTCCAGACCCACCTCGACCTCGAAGAAGTCCGCCCGCTGGGAGATCTGGAAGCCGCTGCCCTGGCCGTCCGCCCCGATCCCGACCTTGCCCGCGCCGCAGATCACCTGCCGGGAGACGAAGAACGGGATGAGGTGCCGGACGATGTCCGCGAAGGGCGTCGACCGGTTCATCAGGTAGTTTTCGTGGCACCCGTACGAGGCGCCCTTGTTGTCGGTGTTGTTCTTGTACAGCTGGATCGGTTCGATGCCCGGGGTGGCACCGGCGCGGGCGGCCGCGTCGGCCATCACCCGCTCCCCGCCTTGTCCCACAGCACCGCGTCGAGGGGGTTGGTGACCTCCGGCGCCGAGTACTCGGGGTGCGCGTGGTCCACGTACAGCCGCGCGCCGTTGGTGAGGATGACGTTGGCCAGCCCCAGGTCCTCGTCGGTCAGCTGCGTGGGGTCGGCGACCTCGCGCGCCAGGTCGAACCCGCGGGCGTCGCGCAGCGGGTTCTCCTCCTCGAAGTCCCAGCGTGCCTTCCTGGCCCGTGCCGCCGAGGCGGCCAGGTAGGCGTTGACCACCTGGGTGGAGGTGACCATCGCGTTGGCTCCGGGGTTTCCCGGCACGGAGATCCCGTATTCGGTCTCGATACCCATAATCCGCCGCACACTCATGATGAGAGGTTATCCGCCACGGACCTGTCTTGAACGCTTCCGCGCCAATTGTGGCCTAAGCGCCGTCTTCCCGGGCGTTTCCACCGGCGTTCCTTGGGCGTGTCGTCCCAGTTCAGGATGGTTCGGAGTGGATTCTCGAAAAAGCGGCCGGATCCGGTACGGGAGTTCCCGGCCCGGCCCCATTGTGTGGCCCGGCAATCCCGCACCAACGACGGAGCGGGACCCGCCGAATCGTACGCGGGCCCCGCTCCGAGGCGTTCCTACAGGTACTGGCCGGTGTTGGCGACGGTGTCGATGGACCGACCGGAGTCGGCCCCCTTCTTCCCGGTCACGAGCGTCCGGATGTAGACGATCCATACAGGGGCAGCAATCAGGGCAGGTCAACAGGTGCTCAGTCATCTTCGTGACAACACCCTGCCAACACACGGATCTAGGGCGTGTATCCAGCCAACACGTACCCACGATCCAACGTGTCCCGGGCCGAAGCCACCGACCCCTGCAACAAGTGCCAGTAGACACGCTCCGTAGTTGCTGAGTTCCTGTGCCCCAGGATCTTCGCGACCTGGGGGAGAGGGATCGGTGGCTTCCCCTGGATACACCGACTAGCGAAATCATGACGGAGCCACTGGAACATGAACTCATCCGGGAGCTCCGCCGCAGCGATCCCGTCCCGCAGCTCTTCGTAGAACGTGGGCCGATGCGGGTACAGCGCCCCGCCGTCCCAGACCTCCGACTTGCCCGGCGTCAGGAACCCGTCCTCCGCGATCGAATTCGCCTCGGCGTGGTCCACGATCTTCCGATACAGGAAACCGGTCACCGGGATCTCCCGGAACTCATCCGCCTTCCGGTGCTTCAGCGGGGTCAGCTTCGACGCTGTGTACACCTGCCGGTTGATGCGCAGAACCCACCCCTCGTCCCCCTCCACGAGCTGATTCAAACGGACAGCCAACGCCTCCCCACACCGCAACCCAGCCCCGTGGCCGAGGTACGGCGCCAACTGCCAAGGCCCCCACAACCGGCTCGCCATGATGTCGAGCTGTTCGAGCGTGGGCGACACGAACACGCGTGAGTCGATGTGCTCGGGCAGCGTCACCTCAGAGCAGGGATTCTTCTCGATCGCGCCGCTCTTGCGACGGTCAGTGAACACGGCGGACACCGCGATGTAGATGGACGCAACGGTGTTCGGGGCGAAACTCTCAGTCCAGCGCTTCACCAGGGTCTTGATGTGGTCGCGTGACACAGCGCCTTCAGGGACCTCACCGAAGGGAACACCGTCAACGTCGGCGTCGTAGACGTGATTCCTCAGGCTGTACCGGTAGGAGTCCGTGGTGGACTCCTTGCCCACCCTCTCCTCCAGGTACTTCTCCGCGACCTCATAGAAGGTTTTCCCTCCCTGCCGCGGTTTCGCCACCACCTCCTGGATAGCCTTGCGTCCGTCGACATGAGCGGCCCACCGTTCCGCCGCACCCCACTGCTTTCCGTCGTACTCCTTACGCTTGAACACCTCGGAGAGCAGCCGAGACCCGCGCCCGCCGTTGCGCCAGTACACGTAGGCCGAGTGGTCGCACTTCTTCCAGACGCGGACCTTCTGCTTCTCGTCCTCCACGCCCTTCGCGCAGTCGCACCGCTTCCTCACCGACGCCATCAGGCCACGTCCTTGAGGTAAGAGATCTCCTGGGCGTTGACCCACGCCTCCACGTTGCGCTCCCGGAACCGGAGATGGCGTCCGACCTTGATGCCGCGCAGCCCCCATTCCTTCCACCGGTCATACACGGTCTTCTTGGGGACACCGAGGTACGCGGCAACCTCGTCCGGGGACATGAGTCGGTTCGATCCGCCCAGCGACATGGGGGCACACCTTTCTTATGCGGGTGGCGCGTCACCACCCTCGGGGAGGAGTCATCTCGGAACTTCGGTCGGCCGAAGGCGGCCATGGCCCGCACGTCCTGGTCGACGTTGACGTAGGCGGGGAGTCCGGCGGGGTTCCCGTACACGGACAGGTCGAGGAGCTGACGGCGGAGGGTTTCCGGGTCCGTGGAAGCTTCGAGGGGCCACTGGCGGTCGGCCCACCGGTACAGCTCATGAGCGGGTTTCGGCCCTGCGCCGGTCGCCTCGGTGGTGGTGCGGGCATCCGGCGGGAGCAGCAGCATCGTCGGGGAAACGTCGAGAACTACGGCCAGAGCCATGAGGTCGTCGGCATCGACTCGGCGCCGCCCCGCCTCGATGTTCGCCACGGCGCTCTGCACGAAGGGGCGGCCGTGCTCGGTGAGGAGCTGGGCCAGGGCTGCGGCCGAGAGCTGTCTGGCGTTTCGTAGGCGTCGGACGTTCGCCGCGACCTGTTGGCCGGTGGCGCCGATTTCGTTGGTACGACGTTGGCGGGGTTCGGTCATGGGGTGAGTTTCCCACCTGCGCGGGTCCGGACATACCGCCACCTCACTTCCGGATAGTCCTATACGATGATCGCTCGTTCTTATACTATCATCGCATAAACCGAGTAATGAGAAAGCCCCGAGCAGCGGTGAAGGCTGCCCGGGGCACACACCCGAACACCTGCCACAACAGGAGCCCGAGCTGTGACCGATCGTATCGGGGACGCCATCACGGTCATGACGTCCGCCCTCGCCTACCTGGCGGGCCTACCGCCTGCCCCTCAGATCATCCTCGCGGTCACCTGCGTCGTGACCCTCACCGTCCTCCTGGTCTACGCCGAGTACCGGCGCAAGACCCGCACCACCCCCACCCTCCGCGCCCGCGCCGCAACCCTCACCGCCCACGGTCTCCGCGCCGCATGGACCGCGTTGCGCACCCCACCCACCACCGAGCAGAAAACGAAGCGCGAGAACACCGCTGAGAACCTGCTGGTGTTCGGGTTCGTATTCGTCGTCGCCGGGCTCATCATGCAGGGCCTGGTCCCGTTCGCCCGCGACGACATGGGACTGACCGGCATCTGGCCGTACCTGCTGTTCTTCGCCCTCGACGGGATGGCCGCGTACTTCGGGCTCATCTCCTACCGGCTCGCGAAGGAAGGAGCGAAGGCGACCAGCCCCCGGCTGATGGTCCTCGCGATCATGGGCGGGTCGGCGTGGTTCCAGTGGGCGCACGCCTCCGGGCGCGACCTCCCCGCACAGGTCGCCTGGACCGCTCTGCCGTTGATCGCCGGGTATCTGTGGGAGACCACCCTGAAGTACCGGCGTCGGGCGTGGAAGCAGGCGAACACGGACACCGGCCGCCAGGTCCCCCGCGCACGCTGGTTCTGGGACCCGGCCGGGTCGTTCGGCATCACCCGCCGCACCCACATGTGGAACCTCCCCACGTGGGAGGAAGGCCTGGAAACCCACATGACCCGCGCCGAGTGCATCCGCCAGCTCCGCCGCGAGTTCGGCCCGCTCTGGGCATATCGGGTTCCGGCGGACGTCGCGATCCGACTCAAGCGCGGGTTCAAGGTCGAGGACGCCGCCGCCCGGGTGCCGGAGGTAATCGCCACCCACCGCCGGGAGAAGGAGAACCGGAGGATCGTGCGGCAGGCCAAGGCAGACGCCCGCGCCGCCGCCCGCGCCGGGAGTGTGGAGCCAGGCACCTACGTGGTGTCGCTGCCCTCCACCGCGCCCGCCGTTGACTTGTCCCCGCTGCCGGGCGTTGAGGACGCCGTGGAGGCGATCGGTGAACCCGCCCCGGCGGAGTGGGTAGACCGGGCCGCCGAATGGGAGAACGACAACCAGGACGACGGGCAAGACCCGTTCCCCGAGGAGGTGTTCCCCGAGCCGTTCGTCCCCACCCGCGACACCTGGCCGGACCCGTGGGAGGACTCCTCCCCCACGGGTCCGGCCACTCCCCCTGGACGTGCCCACCGGCCCCACGGACGCCCCGGTGTCCATCGTGACCCCCATCCCCCAGGAACCCGCCCGCCCGTCGCTCACAACCTGGGAGACCCCGCAGGCTCGGTACGACGACCGCGACCGACAGATCACCCCGAAGCCCGGTGAGAAGGTCTACGAGGACCTGCTCGACCTGTACGTGGCCGAAGCCCAGGACGGTAACGAGTTGTCGGGGCGGGAGTTGTGCAAGCTCGCCGCCGTCAACCCGGACAACCGGATCTGGCGGCAGGACGCTCACCGGGCTGCGAAGGAGCGTCTGGCCGCCTCCACGAACAGCACCCCCGCCGCTGAGTCAGCTCGCTCTGACGATGCCCTTTTCTGAGAGGACCCCCGATGGCACTCGACATCCGGCCGTCCGGCCCGCCCGCTGAGATCGACGCGTTCGTGCGCGTTTTGGAGAACTCCCCCGGTATCCGTATCGTCCGCTCCTCGGGGACCGAACCAACCGGCGCGACCCCGGCGTTCGTCGGTACCTGACGGTGGAGGTGGAAACGACCCTGACCGCGACCGAGGTACGTGAGGAGCCGCCCGCCCTGAGGCCGGTCGGGGATGGGGCGATCCCGCTCCCGCCCAGCTGCTAACCGGCAAGCTTCTTCTGGCCACCCGCCCCTTCCCGTGGGGCGGGTGGCCGTTCTCGTGTCCGGAAGTGCCGCGTAGGCAGCACGTCAGGAACCGGAGGTTGGGATTCCTGGGTCGTGGTGGCCGGGTCCGGCCATGGCTACCCGAGGGTCCTCTCCGAGTGCGACAGTGTGCACGTGCATCTGCACATGCACACCGGCCGGTTTCGATGGTCACGGGGTGTTGCGGCCTCCAGTCTCGGAGCGTGCCGGGCGTCTCGTTCCCCCGATCCAGAGAGGAACCCGACGATGAAGTTCCCGAGGAAACGTCCGCAGGAGGACACGCGGTGGTGGGTGTGGCGTCTGGTCGCTGACGCCGGTCGCACCCTGCTGGCCGTGGTCCGAACGATCCTGTGGTTGTGGCGTGAGAGCGGGGAGGGCCCCGGCGGGCAGTAGTGCCGCCCGCCGGGACTCGGAGGGTCCGCGTGTGTCTGCCGAACAAGGCGCGGGCCCTCACCAACAACCCGTCTCAACGGGCCATGGGCACCCTACTCGCCCCCGGGGACGTTCAGCTCGCAACGCCCGGCGGCTGGCCACGTGGGTGTGCAGGCCGGAATGCGAGGATGGGGGCTCCCACGAACCGAGAGTTACCTCGAAACGCATAGGAGGCCGCTGTGTCCACCCCCGACACCACCCCCGCTCCGCTCTTCCCTCGCTCGTGGGGATGGATCGCCCTGGGGTTCGCCCTCGGGTTCCTGACCGGGGTCGCCTTCGACACGATGTGGTGGATCGGCGCGGTCCTGCTCCTGTTCGCCGCCGTCCACATCATCACCTACGTGGTCAGCAGTAGGAGATGAACCGGAGTGGAGTGTGCTTGCCTGCCGGACCCGGCTCTGTTCGGGGACCCGGACCGGCTGAGCTGGTGTTCTGGGTTGGCCGGTTTCAGCCAACCCCGCGACACCCCGACCACAGCGGGTTACTGTGCAGGGGTTGACCCCCAGCGGAAGCGGAGTGTGACGTGGGCAAGCACGGCAACCAGGACAAACCGACCGACTCCGGGACCGGTGGGTCCGGCGGGAGCGATGGCCAGAAGCCCAACGAACACGGCAACGAGGGCTTCCCCACCCCTCCCAGGACGGGCAGCGCCCCACATGAGTACCACCCCACCCGGAGCGGGCCTGGCCCGGACCCTGGCCACCAACGGCACCTTGACCGACCCCATGTGGCACCGAGCCGTCCTCGCCACCGACCGGTCCGCGTTCCTCCCCGAAACGATCTACGGGCTCGACCCGGCCCACCCCGGATGGGAGTGCCCCATCACCCGCACGGACCCACGATGGGACCGGTGGGTGGCTGGCGACTTCGCTCTGGTCACCCAGGTCGATGACGGAGAACCTGTGGGCGAGGACGGGCGGGGCCGGTTGCCAACGTCCAGCATCAGCCAACCGTCGCTGGTCGTGGAGATGCTCCAGGCGCTCGACGCCCGGGAGGGTCATCGGGTGTTGGAGATCGGGACAGGCACCGGCTACAACACCGCCCTCCTGTGCCACGCGCTCGGTGAGGAGGCGGTGGTGTCAGTGGAGGTCGACCCCCGTCTGGCGGAGACCGCGGTGAAGAACCTCGCGGAGGCCGGCCACCACCCCACGGTCCTGACCGCCGATGCGGCCGAGGCTCCGGCGGTGAGTGAGGGCGAGTTCGACCGGGTGTTGTCGACCGTCGCGGCGCGCGGCCAGGTGCCGTTGTGGTGGGTGGAGCAGTCCGCGAAGTACGGGGTGATCGTGACCCCGTTCGAGGTCGGCAACACACCAGGGGTGCTGTTGAGGTTGCGGGTGCACGGGGACGGGACCGCGACCGGGCACTTCATCGGTGACGCGCCGTTCATGGTGATGCGGTCACAGCGGCCGGACGTGCGCCGGGTCCGGGAGTTGGTGGACGAGGACGACCAGGAGGCGACGGACGGGCTGATCGAGCTCAACCCGAGGGTGGTCGCGTACCGCAACCAGGGGTGGCAGCTCGCTCTGGGGCACCTGGTGCCGGGGCTGCGGTACGCGGTGTACGAGGCTGCCGAGGACCGGCCGGAGTGGGCCGGGGAAGCGACGGTGTACGTGGCGACCCCGGACGGGTCGTGGGCGGTCGCGGAGTACACCCCGGATGGTGGGGCCTACCAGACCCGGCAGGCCGGGCCGAGGGCGTTGTGGGCGGAGATCACGGCGGCGGCGGACGAGTGGATGCGGTTCGACGCGCCGGGCCGGGATCGGCTGGGGGTGACCGTGGACGAGTGGGGGACGCATCTGTGGGCGGACTCGCCTGCTGGGTTGTTGGACCCCGTCAGAAGGGGATGGCCGAGGAGCAACCGGGCCTGGTCCTAGGTGTGGGCGAGACGTCGTCGGTACGCTGGCGCCCCGCGCTCGGAAGAGAATCGCCCCAGCGTTCCCTCAGCGAACCGGACCGGTCGACCACGAAAGGCACGCAAATGTCGATCACCATGACCCCAATCGGCTTCGTACACAGCACAAGAAGCGAGGCGACCGATGACGCCTGGGACACCGAGACGGCGACCATCCGCCTCGACAGCAGCATCTTCTCGCCCGAGTCGCTGCAAGGGCTGGACCCGTTCAGCCACGTGGAGATCATCTACTGGTTCGATCGAGTAGCAAACGACACGATTACTTCCGGTGCGCGCCATCCCAGGGGAAACGAGCTGTGGCCGAAGGTGGGCATCTTCGCGCAACGTGGCAAGAACCGTCCCAACAGGATCGGCCTGACCACGGCGCGGATACTCAAGGTGGAAGGGCTTGAGGTCAGGGTGGAAGGCCTCGATGCGATCGACCAGACACCGGTACTCGACATCAAGCCCTACATGGCCGAGTTCGCTCCGCGAGGCGCCACGTACCAACCAGCCTGGGCAACCGAGCTGATGACTGGCTACTGGTAATCGTGCTGACCCGGAGCAGACGACTACGGTCCTAGGTTTCGGCGGGACATCGCAGGTACCCTGTCCCGGTACACACAGAAACGGACCCCGCCAACGACCCTGGCGGGGTCCGGTTGTGTTGGTGACTAGGAGGTCGCGGCCTTCAAGAAGGCTGTCCACTCCCCCGTCTCAGCCTCCAGATGGCCGAGGTCACGGTTCTGGGTGTCCCGGATACGCGTGACGGGTCCCTCTGCTACCTCGACGCAGTCGCCGCCGTTGCCTCCGCTGTATGAGGACTTGTGCCAGGTGCTCATGCTGCTTCCAATTCCTTCCGAATGCTGTGGATGTAGTCGCTAGTTTCCACCGGTGCGAGCGCATCGGCCTGCATGGCTCCGAAGAGACGCCGCATCTGCATGATGTCCGGGACCTCATTTCGAGCCTCGTCGCCCAGAGCATGTTCGACGAACACCACGCTCTTCCCTCCGGTCAACTCCATCAGACGAAACGGGGGGCAGATGCCTGGATGTAGTGGCCGCTGTGGGAGCACCTGGAAGCGGATCTGCCCGTCTTCCACGAGGCCAGCGATGTGCTCCAGTTGTTCGGCCATGATCGCAGATGAACCCACTTGCCTCGTCACTACAACTTCGTCCACTACGAACCATAGCGATGGCCTGCGCTTGAGCAACGCGGGGAGTCGCTTGGTACGTGTCCTCACCTGCTCAGCGATCTCTGCGTCATCGGCTGATGGCTGCCACGCACGGATGAGCACCTCAGCGTAGCGCTCGGTTTGCAGCAGCCCCGGGATGAGGATCGGCTGGTACTGCGAAACCGAGTGGGCACGCTCCTCCGTTGCGAGTGCGTTCTTGAACCAGTCCGGGACGGTGTGGCTCTTCAGAGCGTACTTCCATCGGCGCAACAAGTCACCGTCTGTTGCGAAGACTTCTTCCAGTTTGTCCACTTGTTTCCGACTTGTGGCTCTTGTGCCTCGCTCGATGTGGCCGATCATGGCCCCACTGACGCTGATCATCTTGCCCAGGCCAGCTTGGGAAAGCCCCAGCTCATCGCGCTGTGATCGTACCTCTGTACCAAATGCCACCCACTGTGGCAACACCTTCTTCTGCATCCAACCATTCAACAACAGAATCGCAACTGAAGCTACATGGTCTGCCACTAGATGGACACTTCGCTGGTTTCTCTTTCGGTTCTTCCGTGAAGCATGAATATTGGTGACCAGCCCGAAAGAACACTTCGGAGCAACAAAAAGCCCCGGTGACCGAAGTAGAAGGCGGTCGCCCGGGGTTGAGCCCCCACCCCGACAGCACCGAGGTGAGAACGAATGCAGTGTACCGCCCCCAAACCCCCACGCACTAGGCCAACCCACGAACGCCGCGCCACCTTCGAGGGAACCCCCAGGGCGTCACCGACGCCCGCCACTGGGCCGTCACCGCCATCACCCAACCCGGATGGGACATCGAAAACCCCACCGGCCTCGCCACCGTCGTCAGCGAACTCGCTACCAACGCGATCGACCACACCCACAGCGGCGACCCCGGCGGCAAGTTCACCATCCGCCTCGCCCTCCACGAAACCCACATCCGCGTCACCGTCCGCGACGCCGGACCCCGCAAGGGCCGCACCCCCACCCGCCGCACACCCGAGCCGACAGCAGAGCACGGCCGCGGGCTCGGGATCGTGAACGAACTCGCCAAGGCGTGGGGCGTCGCCAGGATCGGT
Organism: Nocardiopsis eucommiae; assembly: GCA_018388625.1. Classification (GTDB taxonomy): domain Bacteria; phylum Actinomycetota; class Actinomycetes; order Streptosporangiales; family Streptosporangiaceae; genus Nocardiopsis; species Nocardiopsis eucommiae. The sequence goes on from CP074402.1 coordinate 3,527,354, forward strand.
ACCGGGGTGTGGGCGGAGGTCGCCCGATGACCGTCCTGACCCTGTCGATGGTCCCCCACCACCAGCAGTTCCCCCGCCCGTCGACCCGCGCCATCCGGGCACTCACCACCATGACGAAAGTCCTGGTCCAGTCGGGGTACACCCCGCACGCCGACCACGCCGAATGGTCCGTGGACGCCCGCCTCTACCAGGACCGGCACTGGGAGAACGGCAACCCCGTAGGGCACGGGCCGGTCGCCGCCGTGTGCCTTCGCCTGCACCAGCCCGGCCCCGACACCTTGTGGTGGACGTTCGAGTACCCGGCCCGGACCCCGGACGAGTGGATGCCCCCGAAGTCCGCGACCAGCACCCGCCGTCTCGCCGTGCTCGGTGACGCCATGTTCCCCGTGCACACCCAGGACCTCGCGCTCCTCGACCACCTGCTGGGAAGGCCCACGTGATCCGAACGGACCGCCGCCCCCAGATCACCGACCAACGCTCCCGGTACGCGGACCTGCGGTGGAGGGCGGCGACGACGGGACCCGGGTTCATCCTGACCCAGGGCCGGGACCACGCCGGGGTCACCTACGCCCTCACCCAACTCGGGCACACCGACTTCTTCTACTCGCTGGACGAAGTCGAGATGTTCCTCGCCCAGCACCCGGCCACCCCATGAACCGGTGGCCCGCCGACGCACCCCACCGTCCGGGGTTCCAGCGGGCCACCAACACCCCCGGGGCTCGCCTTTCCAGCAGGCGGGCCCCGGGGCACCAAGCACCCCGGAAAGCACCCCATGACCACCGCACTCGAACACCGCACGAGCGGCCTGCACCGCTATCAGGTGTACGCCCTGGCCGCCTCCATGCTCGCGCTCCTCGCAACCCTCACCCGCACCACCCCGGAGCTGGACGCCAGCACCACATCGGCCTCCGCCCTCGTGTGGACGGCGATGTGGACCACCCTGGCTGTCGCCGTCGCCCTGCTCTCCTGGGCGCTGGCCCGCGCCGCCGGGCTCGGGGTCCGCGACGGGTTCGGGATCGCCCCCGGTGGACGCACACCCACCAGCGGCTTCTCCGCATCGAGCACGACCTGAACGCAGCGATCCTGGGCGGCGTCACCGTGGGCCTCTACCTGGCCGTGCACGGCATCACCGCAGCCACCACCCCCACCCCCAGCAGCCCCCTGCTTCTCCAGCTGTTCACCACGACCACCACAGCAGTCCTCTCCGAAATCGTGCTCCTCGGCGTCGTCGCGACCCTGGTAGCCCGCTCCCGAATCAGCGACTTCGAGTTCGTGGCCTGGACCGTCGCTGGCCGATTCGCGATCACGGACGCCAGCTGGCCCGGTGTCCTGACCGCCGTCGTCGGCGGAGCGATCATCGCCGTGCTGTACCTGCACTTCAACAGGCTCACCCCCATCATCCTCGGCCACACCCTGGCCGCCGCCACGGTCACGGTCCTCACCACGTGGCTCAGCACCCTCTAGAACGGAGCAGCCCCGTGTCCGTGTCCGCGCACGATCTCGACCAACGCGCCCGCATCCTCACCGCCCCCAGCCGCTACCTGACCACCGCCCACACCCGCACCCTGACCGGCCACGGCGCACAGACGCTGGTACGCCTGACACAGGAAGGCGACCTCATCGCCCAGCAGCAGGGCCCAAAGTCGTTCACCTACAACGCCCGGTCCGTCCTGTCCTACTGCCGACGCAGCCAGTCGGGGCCGCTCACCCTGTTCGACGCGCTCACCACCGTCCACGGCGACCACCTCACCGAGGACGAGGTGACCAGCGAACTGCGCCGGACCGCGTCGGGCACCTGGTGGACGCTGGTCCGCCGAGACCAACAGGTACCGCCGGACTGGCCGTCATGGGCCCGCTGGTTCGAGGGCGAGCACGGCCAGGCCGAACAGGAGCTGCTCGCACAGAAGCCCCGGTGGACGCAGCAGATCCGGGAAGAGCGCGCCCGCGGGCTGATCCACCGCACCCTGTGGGTCCCCAACGCGCCGCTCCGAACCGACTTCGGGCAGTACACCCTGGCCCAGTTCACCCACGTGGTCGCCGCCGGAGGCTCGGTCGACACCCTCCCGGTCTGGAAAGTCGAACTGTTGGAGGACCAACGGCCGCTCCCTGACCTCGAAGTCACACCCCGGGCCGTGTACGTGCGGACGCACACCGCGATCGGGGCGCGGGACGGCGCGGTGCGGATCACGGACCCGGGGTTGGTGAAGGCGACGGCGGGGTTCGTCGCCTGGGCCGCCCGGCAACGCGCCACACCGCTCTCGGACTTCGTCCGCTGGCACCACCACGACGCCGCGTAACCGACCGCCGCGAACCAACCTGCTGCCCCACTCCCATCACCACCTAACAGAACGGAGCAGTCGCATGACCGAAAACTCCTCACACACCTCGGTGTGGGACACCCTCAACCGCGCCCGGGGCGTGCGTCTGACCCGAGACGAGTACCGGGCCGAGATCGCCACCCTGAGATCGGACCCCACCGTGATCGGTGACGAAAGGCGCATCGACCCGCTGACCACGCAGATCCAGAATGACCCGGCCCGGGACACCTGGTACGCCGGAGACCACCGGACCGCCCGCGCGATGCTGGCGCAGGAGAGCGAGAAGCTGGCCGACCCCAACATCCGTCGCCTCGTCATCGCCCCCTGGTCATGCGCCCCTACTCCCTGTTCGCCCTGGCGGCCATGGAGGCGCTCGCGGCGGCTGGCGCGCAGGTGCGAGTGATGGCCGACCGTGGGGACCGCATCCCCGAGGCGCTCATCTACGGGCCCTACGTCTACCGGCTGTGCGCCACAGCCGACCAGATCGCTGACGGGGCGGTGCGCGTGCGTGACGCCGACCTCGCCGCACAGCTGCGCGCCGACCACGACGTGCTCTGGGGCCAGGCTCAGGACATCCGCAGCCTCGACATCAACGACCTGTGACCACCCCCTACTTCTTTGGAGTCGCATGAGCGCCTTGCGCTGTATGTCCGTCAACACCTGGCGCGGCGGTGTCCGCAACCCGGACGGAACCCCGGCGGATCGTCTGCCCGCTCTGTGCGAAGCGATCGCCGCCCAGGGCCCGCACCTGGTCGGGGTTCAGGAGGCCCACGAGTGGGCTGCCGACGACGGCCGACTCCTCCAGGAAGTCCAGGGGCGGCTCGGCCTGACTGCGGTTCAGGATTCGTTCGCCCCCGGGCGATCAACGGGCCTGCTCTATGACCCCGACGCCATGGATCTCAAGGAGTGGGAGACCGTCACCGGGGCCGAGTCCGGGTTCACCGGGTTCGGCGGGACGGCCCGTTTCGACGTCGGTCTCCCGTACAGTCTCTCCGTCGTCGTCGCGCACATGAGTCACCAGAGCCTGCCGCTGGCCATCCACCAGGCGTCGACGGCGAACGACCGGGCCCGTCGAGTCGCTGACCGGGCCCAGCCGCCCGGGGCCCCGAGGGCTGAGGCGGCGATGATCTTCGGGGACATCAACGCTCCCCGCCTGTCTCACCCGGCCGCCCCTGCTGAACCGCGCCCCGAGGACCTGCCCGCCGCGAACCTCGCCTACCGGTTCACCGGACCAGCGGGGAAGGAAGAGGTGGATCGGCCGGTCGCTGAACTATTCGACCGGTGCAGGTGGACGGACCTCGCCCTCCACCTCGCTGACCGCACGGGCGACCCGCAGGAGCAGGCCCACCTGCTCGCCTCCACCGGTCACGGCGGTTTCAGCGTGGACCGGGTGTACGTCACGGAGTCGGTGGTCCCGGCCACGTCGGGGCTGGAGCACGTCACGATCCCGAGCGATCACGCCGCCCTGTACTGGGAGGTAGACCCGGCGCTGATCGACCCGACCCTGACGACCTGCCTGCACCGATAGAACCTCACTCGACTTCCAGGGCTCGACGCTCTGGACAGGCCCGCTTCGGCCAACGCGCAGCACGGCCGGGGCAGGTAGGAAATCGAACGCACTGCCGAAAAGTGCACGTTACGAAGGAGCGACATGGACAACCCCGACCAGCTTTCTGAGGACGAGCACGTCATCGACCTCGGAGACACCGCCGACCTCCCGCTGGGGATGATCTGGTGACCACCACCGCGACGTCCTCCCCTCACCCCGGCTCCCTGCCCCAGCTACTGCCGTCGATCTGGTGGCCGCCACCCGGGCCGCTGCCGACCTGCTGACGGCGTTAGGAGTGGACACCCACACCGAGGACACCGAACGCACCCCCGAGCGGATGGCCCGAGCGTTGGCCGACTTGACCACCCCGCCGCCGTTCACGATGACCACTTTCCCCGCCCAGGGCTACCAGGAGATGGTGGTGGTCAACCAGATCCCCTTCACCTCGGTGTGCGAACACCACCTGCTCCCCTTCCAGGGAACGGCCTGCGTGGCCTACATCCCCGCCGAACGCGTGGTCGGGCTGTCCAAGATTCCCCGGCTGGTGGAGTTCTGCGCACGCCGCCCTCAGGTACAGGAGCGCATGACCACGCAGATCCGCGACCTGCTCGCGCAACATCTGGCCCCGGACGGGATAGGGGTCCTGGTGCGCGCCGAGCACACATGCATGAGCGCGCGTGGTGTGCGCGCACTCGGCGCGACCACCGTGACCCGGGCCTTCCAGGGCCAGTTGGACAACGACCACCTCACCCGCGCGGAGTTCCTCGCCCAGGCTGGGGCGGGCTCATGAACCCCCGACTTCCCCAACCACGATCAGCGTTGCCGGGCCCGCCTTCGGCGCCGCCCACGCGGGCCTGCACCAGGGCCGGTTCGAGGCGCTGCACGGGCACACCTACACCTGCCGCCTGGACCTCGTCGGCACCCTGGACCCCGAGGGGGTCGTCACCGACTTCGTGCCGGTACGCCAAGCTCTGGCCGAGGCCATCGCGCCGCTCCAGCGGCGTACCCTGATGCCCGCCCACGCACCGGCGCCGGTGCGCCTGCACCACGAGGACGGCATGTTCGTCATCGAGGACGGACACCGGCGCTTCGCCCTGCCGGTTCAAGACGTGGTGCTGTTGCCGGTGGTCAACACCTCCACCGAACTCCTGGGCCAGTACCTGCTGGACCAGGTGCGCCCGCACCTGGACGGCGTGGAGCGCGCCGCGCTGGTGCTGAGGGAATCTCCGACCGCCCAGGCCCGCGTCGAACACCACTTCGGAGGCCAATGATGGCGCGCCCGCACGAGCACCCGCGGGTGCGGTTGGCCGCCCAGCTGGGGCTGACCCTGGAGGCGCTCTTGACCGGAGCGCAACTCCCCGCGACTCCCCTGGGCCCATGGGATCGGTGGTGGATCGCCTACCGGCTCGCGGTGAGCGTGGACCGACTCGGCTTCCAGGGGCCAGCCGCCGACGCCGGAGCGTGCCCCCGCTGCCACAGCGCGGCCACCGCGCTCGGGAGCGCCCACCCTCCCGAACACACCGACACGTTGAACGGGCCCTGCCCCCGAGAGTGCCTGCTCAAGTGGGCGCGCCGCATCCGTTCGGGTGTCGCCGACCCGCACCCACCATGGCCCCGCACCCAGCTGACCCTGATCATGATCAAACCGGGCGCCCCTGAGGCCTTGGTCGCGCAGGTCCTGGACTCCTTCGAGGTCCTGGAGCGTCGGGAGCAGCGGTTGGCGGTGGCCGACGTGCGTCGTCTCTACCCCGAGGCCTACGGCGCTGCCTTCGTGACCCCCGGGATGCCTATCTCCTCAGCGGACCCGTGCAGATCGTGCTGGGTCACCACCCTGACCCCGAGGCGGTGAACCCCACCGCCTTCAAGCGTGCCTTGCGTCAGCGTCACGGCGCCGATGAGCTCCGCAACCACGTACACATCGCAGACAATCCCGGCGAGACCCTCGCTGACATCGCCCACCTGCTGAGCTGGGAAGAGTTAACTGAGCTCTATGACCGCTACGAACGCCAACACCGAACCGCCCGCATGGCGCATCACCGGGCTGTTCTGGGACCAGGGGCGCCCGCGATGGGTGGCCTCCCGACCCGGCCAGGCTGACCGCCCCCTGGAACTGGCGCCGGGCACGACGGTGCGTCTGGGCCTGTCCGCTCCACGCGGGTGCGTGGGCCGCTGGGACACCGAACGCGGGCGACGCCACGTGTGCGCGAGCACCATCGACGCCTCGGGAACCGACGCCCAGTGCGCTGACTGCGCGGCCCGAGACCGAGGTCGCCTGTTGGCCCGGGACGCCTACACCGATGACCGCACCTACACGCTCTACCTGGCCTGGTTCGGGCCGGGACTGGTCAAAGTCGGGTTGACGGCCGCCGAACGCGGCCGGGGCCGCCTCCTGGAACAGGGCGCCCTGGCCTACACCCTGCTGGGGAGGGGCCCGTTGTCGGCGGTGCGCGCCGCCGAGCGCGCCATCGCCGCCACCGACCACGCCGTCGAACGGCTTCTCCTGACCCGCAAGATCACCGCCCTGACCAACCCGCAAGCCCTCACCGACGGGCCCACCGCCCTGGCAGGGGCCCGGCCCTCCATCGCCAACGCCGGTCTACTGGACCTGCTCGACCCGATCGAGGCCACCGTCCACTCGAACACGCACGCGTTCGGCCTGTCGGAGCCGCTGCCCCAGACCTACGACACCCTCACCGGTGTTCAGGTACCGGCCGGGCTGGTCCTGCGCGTGGAGGCGGTGGTGGGCCGGGTACTGATCGGCGCCCAGCCCGACACCGACCGCCCACTGGTCGTGGACACCCGCCTGCTGGCCGGGTACCCCTGACCGCGCCACCTGAACACACGGCGGGCCTGCACCTTCAGACCCGCACCCCACCCCCGGGAGAACACGGCCATGACGACACCGACCAGATCCGACTGTTCTGAACCGGGCCCGCGCACACCGGGGCCGATGATCACCGTCGAGGGGATGCCCGGTGCCGGGAAGAGCACCGCGTTGTCCCGCCTCGGCGCCCGCGGCCCCGTGCTGGGCGAGTACACCTCGCTCGATGGCACCCCCTGCCCTGGGACTCCCACCCCCACCGCGACCAGGACGACGCCCACCAGAACAACTGGCTGCGCAAGACCGCCCAGGCGCGCAGCCACCTGGACGCGGGAGCCCCCGTGGTAGTCAGTGACCGCGACTGGCTCAGCTCACTGTCCTACGCCCACAGCACCAGCGACCTGGATCTTCTCAACGCCCGGTGCGCGTGGGCCCTCGAACACCTGGAGCGCGGGCGGTTGCAGGTGGCCCACCTGTACCTGGTGGTGCACGTGAGCCCACAGATAAGCCTGGAGCGGCGGCACCACCGGCTCCAGCCCGGCCACCCCTGGTCCACCGCCGAGGGCGTGGAACGACTGGCGGACTTCTACGCCAATCCCGTCACGGCGCTGGCCTCGCACCATGCGCCGTTGGCTCAGACGCTGGACGGCGCCCGCTGGGTGCACCTTGACGGGAACCGGCCCGTCCACGAAGTGGTGGCCGCGATCACCACCCATCTGGAACCGGTGGCACGATGAGCGGCCCGATCGCGGTGGCACTGCACGACGGGTTCTACGGATGCGGCACCGGCGCAGGGGTGTGCAACAGGTCCCTGATGGGTGTGCTCGCCCACCGCTACCCCCACGCCCGCTTCCACCTCATGCCCATCGGCCTGTCCACGACCAGCACCGAACACGACCCTGGCTGGTACCGCGCCGTCCAGCAGCTGTGGGCCGGGCGCGACGTGGTGGTCGACCCGGTCGACAACGCCACCAACAACACCACCCGCTTCGGCGCGGTAGACAACTTCCGGGCCGCGAGCCGCGACGCCGCCCACCGGCTCAACCGACTCACCGGTTCCGACCGGCCCGGACTGATCCTGGCCAGCGACGCCCCCTTCCACGGGATCGGCGCCCACCTGGAACCAGAGCTGGCGGCGCGCACCCTCCTCATCCCCCACTCCACCGGCGCCCTCCACGACCCCGAGAACCGCGACCGGGTCCGCTTCGAGCACGAAGGGTTCATCGAGTTGTGCCGCCGGGGCGGGAAGGTCGCGGCGATCTCAGCGCACATGCGCTCCCATCTGGCCGCTGACTACGGCGTGCCGAACAGCGCCCTGATCGACCTGCCCAACGGGCTCGCCCTCGAACCCGTCAGCGGCCCCGCCCCCGACCTGCCACCACCCGCCCGAGAGGGGTTCGTGCTCGCCATGGGCCGCGCCACCCCCTACAAGGGCTTCGAGGACCTGCTGCGTGCCCTGCACCTGCTCCGCCAGAGCCGTTTCCCCGTGCCGCACCTGCTCTTGGCCGCCGTCACCGAAACCGTTGAGCCCACCCCCTACCAACGTCACCTGGCGAACCTGGCCTCCCAACTCGACGTCCCCACCACGGTGTGGACCCGCTTCGACCCCGCCCTGCGCGGCCTGTTCACCCACCCCACGCTCCGCGCCGTCGTGGTGCCCTCGCGCATCGAGCCGTTCGGCCGTATCCCCTTGGAGGCCTACGCGGCCGGAGCGGGGCCGGTGGTGGCGACGACCGCCGGAGGCCTGGCCGACCTGGTCGTGGACGGTGTCACAGGATTCAGTGCCCCTCCCGAGGACCCGAGCGGGCTGGCGGCCGCGCTCCATCAGGCGTTGACGCTCTCCCCGCCCACCGCTCGGCCATGACGGTCGCTGCCCGCACCCTGGGAGCCCGCCATGACTACGACAGGACCGTCACCACCGTGGTGGAGACGCTGGCTCCCTGGCTGGGACGGCGGGATCTCAACTGATGTGGATCGGTTGCGCGGAACCGACCGGCAGCCCCCAGCCGCGAGCGGTTGCGGCCGCGCACGCGAACTGTCGCTCGGCCGAGGGCCCCCAGCCCAGGAGCTCGACGGCCTCGGGAAACGGACACAGGCGGCGCGGGTGCACGCGTGCGCCATCAGGGTCGGGCGCCCGCGAGCCAAGGTGTTCAACCCGGGCGGCCATCCGCAGCTGCGCGTAGGGAGCCCGTTCTGCGCTGTCCACCCGCTGGTACCCGAGGTAGGTGGGGTTGGTGATGCTCACCTGGACCTCCTCCGCTGCCTCTCGTGCGAGGGTGACGTTCCGGTCTCCGGCGTCTCCTTCGTCGGGGGAGCCGCCGGGCAGGTTCCACCCGGCGAGGTCTTCGTCGTAGAGCACGACGACACGACCCCGGGAGTCGAAGAGGTATCCGTAGACCTGCCGGATGGGCATGAACGGCGGGGGTTCTGCGGCCTCGTGCCAGCTGTAGGACAGCACGTCGGGGTGGTTGTTGCAGGTGGGCATGGCCTGGACCCTACTGGTTCAGCGGGTCCGATGCAGCTAACGCACCGACGTGACCGGCTGGTCCTGGACGACGTGTCATCGCGTGGCCCTTCCTGGTTGAACGTCCCACCTGCTCGTGGTCGGGTGCGGGACCATGAGGGGGTGGATGCAGAGCAGTGGGTGCGGTTCGACGGCGGCCCGGAGGACGGTGAGTACCTGCCGGTCGCCCTGGTGGACGGTCGTCTGCCTCGGGTGGTGCACGTGGAGGAGCAGGTGGAGGACCGCCTGGTGGTGCACGTGTACGAGCTGATGGAGTACCGGCCGGGCGCGGTGAAGGTCATCTACCGGTGGGACGGGGAGGCCTGAAATCGTTTCGGGTCGATCCGTCTGCCCGTGATGTTCGCAAAGGGCGCTCCTGACGGTCTGAACAGCCCTAGTCTGGTCCACCCGCCCCCGAGGAGAGAGATCGAGATGGTCAACGTTCACGACAACCTCCCGTGCGAACCCGAGCCCGGCGCGACTCCGCCGAAGATCGTCCTGTACGCCGATCACGCACGGGATGTGCAGATCGACTTCGTGAACACGGGCGACGAGTTCCTCCAGCACGACAAGATCGCCTTGGCGAAGCTCTCGGAAGCCGAGCGGCGCGAGCAGGAGAATGCGCGGGCGCTGCTTTGGAGGCACGTGCTCACGTACTGGGAGCAGGGCAAGGCGAACGGCTGGAACCCGGCTTCGCGGCCCGAGTGGGAGTCAGTGGCGGGCATGTTGGACTTCGTCCAGGCGCTCACCGCCGCTGCCCAGGATTCCCTGAGCGGCGAGTCCGGGCCGTTGTCCCTCACGGTTGAGGAGGAGGATGGGGTGTGGGTCGCTCGTTCGACGGAACCGGAGTTGGCTTCCCAGGGGTCTACCCGGTCGGCTGCGCTTCGTGCTTTCGCTGAGGCGCTGGAGCTGCTGGAGGAAGAGGCTGTCTAGCCAGCAACTCGGTCCATCGACGGAGCGCGGTCGGGTTGGGCGATCGGCTCCGTCGTGCTTTCAGCAGGTTCGGATGAGTGCGGCCCACTCCCCGGTGTGATGTCCAGGTGACCGAGGGTTCGGTTCTGGGTGTCGCGCACGAGGCTGGCGGTGGGGGTGTCAGCGACCTCGACGCACTCAGCACCGCTGCTCCCGCTGTAGCTCGACTTGCGGAAAGCGACCTCGACGCAGTTGTCACCGGAACCGCTGTAGCTGGACTTGAAGAAGATCGGTTCGCTCATCCACGTGGTGTACCCGCTTCCGGGAGACTCCAGTGGCCAGTTTCGGCCATCAGCAGATGCCGCCAGGCAGTGATGCCAGAATCCCGTCATGCCACGTGACCGCACCCTTGACCAGCGCGCCGCGCACGCCGCCCAGTCCCGCGATCGGAGGCGCCGAAAGTCCGAGGCCCGTACCGGCGCACCGCTGCGCGGACGGCTGCTGATGATGGTGCGGCGAGGGCACCACGTCAGCGTCGCGGCCGAACGGCTGGGGGTTTCGGTGACGGCGGTGTGGCAGATGGCGGAGATGATTCCCGGGTGGGGTGCGGATCTGGATCGGGCGCTGATGTTGCGGCGTGACCCGGGGGTGTCGCACGGGTCGGAGTGGTCGTACCGGGTTCATCGGTGTCGGTGTCCGGAGTGTCGGGAGGCGAAGCGCCGGTATCGGTGAGGCGTGTTTTCGCAGTTCAGGACCTTATTCCAAGGGGAACTAACCAGCCTGTTTACAAAACTAATCAGCTCGGTTAGCCTTTGGGTGTCGGAACAACACCGCACACCCGAAAGGCCCCCGATGCTCAGCACCGGCTACACCGAAACCGCTCTCCTCTGGGACCAGGAAGACGGCACCCTCACCCCCACCCACCGGCCTCCCCGCCACGAGTCCACCACCTTCCGCGTCCACTGGGGGTGGACCGCTACCTCGGTCTCCCCCAGGGCCTCCCCGCCTGGGCCGCGAATCGCTTCATCGACGCGGTACAGTCGCTCGCCTGGAAGCTCCAAGAGTTCGCGACCATGGAGTACGTCCCCGGAGACTTCGGCGGTAACGACCGGCACAAGATCGTCTACAGCGGCGGCTACGAGCCGTACATGGACACCCTGATGCGGATCACCGGAGCCGACCGTGGGGGCTGGGAGTTGGAGGGCCGCGCACGAAGGGACCTGCACCACGACGACTTCAACAACCCCGTCAGCGACAGTCGGATCGAAGCGCGGATGCGAGCCATCGAGACTGAGGACATTCGGGCCCTGATCGTGGACGGCGACGCCGAGTACACTCCCGCCGCCGCCGGGAAGCGCTACACCGTCATCCGCATGAACAAGGCCGGGCACCTGTCCGCGCACACCGACCAGGAACCCCCGGCCGAGGAAGCGGGCATCCGCGAGTGGAAAGTCAGCCCGCTCAACTTCCGGCAGGCGAACAGGCTCATGCGCCGAGTCGGCGTCTTCGCCCTGGTGACCGCGAAGCCCACCGCCGCCACCACGTTCGTGGGCGACGCCCGCGAGTCGATGGAGACCACCCTCGCGAAGTTCCTGATCCCCGCCGACGAGGTCAGCGCGTACATGGCCGAGAACGGCATCGAGGACACCCCGGCCCGCCGTGAGAAGGCGCTCCGCGCCCTCACCACCGTCCGGTTCCACAGCAAGTAGGGAGGCGACCGCCCCGGGTCGTAGCCGGGGCGGGCGCCCGCCCGCCAGCATCCCACACCACCCAGCAGAAAGACGAAGCCGTGACCGACAACCACCAGCCCGAGTTCGACCCGACCGTGTTCGTGAGAGTGGACCGCCCCGCCCTGCTCAACCTCGACCCCGTCGAACGGTTCCAGACCTGTCAGATCATCCGCAAGCACGGGGTGGGCGATCAGGTGGACGACATCCGCAACGCCGCCGTCGCGGAGTTGGCGGACCGGTACGAGCGCATCCACGGCACCAACACGAAGGTGGCCGACCTCCTTGGTGTCACGCCCGCGTTCGTGGGGCGGCTCCTGACCGAGGCTGACGCGAACGCTGAATCCTTCGAGCAGACCCGGGCTCGCTTGGACCGCGAGGACGTGGAGGACATCACCGGCTCCCCGAAGCGCGCCTACGCGCCGTCCAGACCCTCGAAGACGTCATCGGCACGTTCCTGCCGGGTGCCGTGTCCGACGCCGAACAGGGAGAGTACGACGCCGCCTCCGTGGGAGTGCGGATGATCTCCGCCGCCGCCGCCGACGCGCTGCGCATCCTCCGGGGTGAAGCCGACGAGGCCCGGTTGGACGAAGCCCGCGAGATCGAGGAGGGGACCGCCCCTCACCAGGACCACACGTACCGGGTGCGGATGTCCTACCGGGACGAGTCCGGGGCGTGGGTGGAGCACAGCACCCGAGAGTGGGAGGCCACGAACGACTTCGAAATCAGTGAGGTTGCCGAGGATGCCGGGTACCTCCTCACCGGTCTGAACGAACGCGGTGGCGAGTCCACCCCGGGCCGGGTGTGGCAGCTGGAGTTGTGGGCCGACCCGACCGGTACCGGCGCTCCGGACCACGTCCACGAGCACACCGAACTCGCCCCTTCCGACAGCGACTGGGCGAACTGGGAGATCATCCAAGCGGCCACTGACGAGAACGGGAACGTGGACACCGAAAAGGTTCGCCAACTGTGGGGCGAGCACTTCGCCAACCAGCAGGAAGGCGACGAGTCGTGATCAGCCAATCGAAACTCATGTCGATTCAACGGTGGGAGCAGGACGGGCGGATCTGGCAGGAATGGCGGGAAGGGATTCCTGGCCCCGCCACCTGCCGCGCGGTCGTCCCGGTGGTCGACGCCACCGAAGGGCCAGAGTGGGACGCGGTGTGGATGGTTGCCGCTCTCCAGGCGGGGCTGCCCCGCCGCGCGTCCCTCCGGGGAACGGTGACGATCGGTCAGGCCGGGGCCAGCAGCATGAACGCTGCCCGTCTGCGCAAGGCCATCGTGGCGGCCCGCAACGGCGACCGCGACCGCCTGTTGCGCTACCTGGTCGATATCGCCAAAGCCCACCACAACCAGATGGCCTACCGGCCGTTGCAGCTGAACCTGTCGAGGTGGGCGCGGGAGACCGCCGACGCGTTGTCGGGCGACCCCGCCAAAGTGGGGGCGGTGTGCCAGAGGTGGCTGATGGACTACACGAAACAGGTTCAGAAGCTGGCCGAGGGGTCCGAGGAAGTCGGCCAGGAGGAGACCGTTGATGCGCACGTTTGAGCACCCCATCACCCAGGTGCCCGGTCTCACACCCGAACAGCTCACCGAAGCGGTCTCCCTGGAACCGGATTTCCGCTGGTACGGGGACCTGGCCCGGCTGGACTTCACCCGGAACTCGTTGGGGATCGCCGCTGGCCTCCTCGGTGACGACGCTGACGACGGCGCGTGCGACGCCCTGTGTGTGCTGCTGGCCGTCCGAGGGTCCAGGTCCCGACTCCGGGTACACGGCGCACAGGGCGGGTCCGGGTTGGGTCTGTTGACCGGGATCGAGATGATCCAGCGCCAGCGCAACGGCGCGCGCGGCCCGAAGGACCCGGACCCGCGCCCACAGCACACCGAGGTCATTCTGGACGCGTTCCGGCGCCTGGTGTTGAGCGGGAACCGGAAGCGGACACTGACCGAGATCCGGCGCCGCCTGATTAACGCCGCCAAACTGTCCCGCGACCGCGCGCTGTGGATCGACGCGGACCGGCTGGTGCGGGACACCTACGCGGCGCTGCACCCCGACCGGCAGGTGCGGGAGGACTTCCTCCTGTTCGCGATGATGGACCTGTACCGCTGCGAGCCCGAAGAGGTCCAGGGATGAACGACGAGCAGCAGAAAGCCCTCCGGTCCGCTCTCATCCAGGGCCGCAACACCACGCAGCCCGGCCGAAACACCTGGTGGCACCAGGTGCGCAACCTCCACACCCAAGTGTTTCAGCCGATGGGAACGCTGCACGCGAAGGCGACGGAGGTGTCCGGGGAGGTCTACGGCACGGACACCTACCTGGTGAGCGCGTACATGCTGGCCCTGGACAGCTGGCCCGACCCCCACAAGCCCCTGCCCGGTGGTGTGTCCCTGGGCGTCGCGTTGGCCGAGATTCAGAAGAAGCCGTCGGACCCCAGGTTGTCCCTGTCTGAGCAGCGCCTGATCCAGGTGATCAACGACCAGCACGGGCCCGAGCCGGTCATGGACGCGACCACGAACGCGGTGCGGCTGTGCTGGAAGTCGGGGTAGAGGGTGGACCTGGCGGGCACGGCCGCGCTGCTCGTCGGGTTGTGGGACCCCTCGGATCAGGTCCGTCACCAGGCCCGGTTCAGGATCGCTGAGGAGTTCCACAGCATCATCCAGCACGGCGAGCTCGCGGCCGGGTAAGAGAATGATCGCTCCCCGCGCACGCGGGGATGGCCCCTCAACCGCGACGACACCCCATGCTCCCCGCACATGTGGGGATGAACGTCTGGGCCACGAGTGCCGTTTGCGCACGTCAGGCACCATGGAAGTATGCGTACACCCGAGTGGGACGTGGAAAGGGCCCTGGACCCGTGGCTCCTCACAGCCGTCCCAGAACTGAGGGACCGCCCGCGCGCTGCCGCGAGGATCGGGTGGCGGATCGCCGTGGCCATGCTCCGGGCTCGACAGTACGGAGAACCCGCACCGTTGTCGTTGTCCTGGACGATCCCTTTCGAGAGCGTAGAGGGCATCTTGCGGCTGGACACGATCCGGCACGTGCGCGGACTCCAGGCCTTGTCTCGAATGACCGCACCCGACTTTGTGCTGGAGGAGCGGTTGGAGTATCTGCGTGCGGTCGGTCCGGACCTGCCAGTGGAGGCTCCGAGGTAGGGCTACGTCTCGGTGTTGAGGTCCTGGGGCACGTCACCGGGCGTTAAGTCGGGGCGCATCCTCACGTACCTGGCGACATGCCGCCACCGACCAGACACTTCCGCTGAGTCCGGCGACACCTCCACCACCACGTGGGGTTCCACCTGCGTGTAGTGCTGGCGGCCCTCATTCCCCCACGTCACGGCGAGGGTACGCGGCCAAGGGTGGTCGTCCGTCTTGACCATGTGCACGGCGAGTTCTTCGGACTGCTCCGGGGAGAGGTCCGTGGTGCGGCCAGCAACCCGCAGCTCACCGGTCGCAGAATCCACCCGGCCCAGGATCAGAGCTCGCGGCGCCCGAGCGTGGCCCACCACGCCGCCCACGATCGCCTCGGTGGTGACGCGGTGCTTCCACTTCCGCCACCCACGCGTGCCGGGCCGGTAGGAACGGCGGCCGTCCTTGATCATCACGCCCTCCACGCCCACGGCGGGCATCTCCTCCCACCACTGCATGGCGACGTCGGGGTTGTCGGTCTGCCAGCCGAGCGTGAGCGGAGAGGGCTGCTCAACCAGGCCCATCAGACGCTCCAGTTCCCCGCGCCGGTGGGAGAGCGCCCGGTGCGTGAGGTCGCGGCCACCGATCCTCAACAGGTCGAACACCACGAGATGGCACGGCTCGGAACGCGCCAGCGCGCGGGCGCGACGGACGGAGGCGGAGTTCCGTCGCAACAAGGCCTGGAAGTCCAGCCGTCCATCCTCCGCCCACCGGATGACCTCCCCGTCCAGGAGCACGCCCTCGGGGAGCGTGGAAAGGGCGTCAACGAGCTCTGGGAACTTCTGGTTGAACGGCCGGTCCTGCTTGGACGACATCCGCACGGGCCCGGTCTCAGCCAAGCACCGGAAGCCGTCCCACTTCGGCTCATAGAGCAGGCCGGGGCCAGTGGGCAAGGCGTCAACGGCGGTCGCGAGCATCGGTTCCACGACCGGCCCGTACCCGGCACCACCTCAGCAGGAGACCAACGCCAGGTACGCAAAGGCGCCTCACCTCCCAGCATCGGGAGGTGAGGCGCTGCTTGTTCGACACCGGGTCCCCACCCTGGCCTCGAACACCTGTTCTAAGAATAGATGCCTTATCGGAAGTCAGCAACCCCCGAGAATCAGATGGGGATGCCGACCGTGAACCCCAACCGGGCGACAGGCGGCGGCGCCGCGTCCGGCTCAGCAGGACCGATCCACGCACCGTCCGCGATGGCGAGGTGGCTGATCCACAGCGGCGGAGGGACCCGACCCAGGGCGAGGTCGATCGCACTGCGGGTTTCAGGGCCCGCGGACCCGTCAACCGGGGTGACGCCGAGATCGCGTTGGACCAGTTGGACGAGATTATGCATCCGCTCGTCGAAGTCGCCGTTGGCCCCGCCCGCGCCCAGGCTGTACCCGAGGTCGAGGAGCTCGTTCTGCAACGCCCGCACCTCCGCGCCGGAGAAACCCCACTGCACCAGGGCGCGGTCGCGCCGCCACCGGTACCCGGTCAGGTCCAGGGTGCGGCCCGGGTCGGGGAGCGAGTTCCAGATGTTGCCCCGGTGCCCGGACGGGTTGTGGCCCGCGAAGTTCCGGGACTCGAACACACCTCCGGCGTAGCGGAGTTCGACGCGCACCCACTGGCCGAGCGCGGTCGCGGACCCGGTTTCCTGGTCCCAGACCTGCCCGGCGGCGGCGAGCCCCGGCGGGTGCAACCGTGAGCCGACGTTCCCGGCGGCGGTGCCGTGCACCACCCAGGCCAGCGAGGGCATGACCGCGACGGAGCGGACCTCACCGGTACCGTGCCCGGCGTCCTGGAGGCGAGGCATCCACGCGTACCAGCGCGCGGACCACGCCCCGGTGGTGGGGAGGGCGACCCGTAGGTGCGGGGTTTCCTCCCGGTGCCCACCAGAGGCGAGGCGGATGGACGCCCGGCCGCGCACCGTCTCCGCGTCGTCATAGACCGCGCGGGCGCCCGGGTGGCGGACCGTGACCGTGCCGGCCTGGGCGGAGTCGGCCAGGCGGGCGTTGGTGACCTGCTGGCCGACCGGCCCGGACAAGGTGTTCTCGGCCAGGAGCGGGTAGGTGATCTCGATCCGCTCGAAGTCCACCCACGGAGCGTCGTTGGAGTTGGTCGCGAACGCCGACAGGGCCACCCCCGCATCCCCGGCCGGGATGGTGTCCTCACCCACCGTCCGATCCAGCTGCCACCCGGACGGTTCCGGGGAGGACGCCGACCACACACGGGCGCGCAGCCGGTGACCGTCCACCCGCGCCCGCACCCGAAGCCGTGACCCGGCACCGTAGGTCACCCCGGTGGTCACGGACGCCCCGACCTGGGTGACACCCCGGGTAGCGGACAGGGACACCCCGCCGTCCAGCTCCAACCCCACCCGAACCCGGTACCAGGCGGCCGAGCTCTGCCTACGCAGAATCAGCCCAACCAGAACCGGAGCGCCCTCCGACAACTGCCCCACCCGGAAGTGGGCGAGGATCTGGGTGTCACCCCACGGGCGGACGATGGTCTGGGATCGCACCCCGCCCGGGTTCGTGGGCAGGGACATGCGGGCGGCACCCGGGACGACACGGCGTTCCTCCTCCTCGCCGCCGTTGGTCTGCCACCCCAGCCCGGATGGGGTGTTCCCCCACCCCGAGGTGACGGTGCGCGGGAACGTATCCACAACGATGGTCATCGGATGGTCACCTGCATCGTGACGTCCGCGATCTCGTCATCCACGTCGCCCGGCTCGATCCGGACAGTTAGACCGGACCCGTCCGAGACGGTGGCGTCCGGGGCGAACACCCCGACCGGGTTGTCCGGGGTCAACGCCACGGCCGCGACCACGGTCTGGGTGCCCGTGTCCGGGTCGATGGTGAGCACGGAGCAGACGAGTTCCCCCGAGGTGACGGTGGCCTGGGCGCGCATCCTGGGGATGGTCTGGGTGCGGCCGATGTCGTTGGTGTACGGGTGTGGGCTGGTGCGGGGTTCCTCGACCCGGCCGGGGTGGGTCCACATCAGCGGGTGCCCAGATCCACTGGGTTCCCCAGGCTCCTCCCCTCCCCCACCATTGCCCTGTTCGAGGGTGTGGACCCGGGCCTCGACCGCGGTCACGATGGTGGGCCAGTCCGAGGTGGTGATGATCCACCGGCCCTGGGCGTCGTTGCCGTCGTCCTCGTCCGGGTCTCCGGGGTCGGTGGGTTCGGGTCCGATGAGGAGACGACGGACTTCGTCGGGGCCTCGGAACCGGGGGATGTCTCCGTACTCTCCGGCGATGATGTGGTCGACTTGGTCGCCGGAGGCGTTGAGGAGGTCCATGACCCGCTCGCCGGTGCCGTGGTCGTAGGCCCAGAGGCGGACGCCGGGGACGAGGATGGTCTGGTAGCCGACTGTTTCGCCGGGGAGTTGGGCCTGCTGGCCGGGGCTGATGACGTAGTCGGCGGGGCCTCCGCCGTACCAGTACCTCACAGGCCCGCCCTCCTGTTCATTCTGTTGTGGTGGTGTGGGGGGTGGTGGTGGGGTCAGGCTCCTGCCGCGTTGCGGGCGGCGGTGATGTCGGTGGCGGGCACGTACACCGGGGTCTGGGCGGTGGTGCCGAAGGACAGGAGGAGGCGGCCGATGGTCTGGGCCGTCTGTCCAGCGCGGGTCTCCAGGACGCGGCCGAGCAGGTAGTAGCCGCCGCCCACGACGAACGCCACAGCCGGTTCGAGGGCGGGCTCGATGACGGCGGCGAGCGCGGTCTCGGGGAGGGTGATGCCCTGTCCGGCGGCGAGCGCGGCGACGGCGCCGACGAGGTACGGGAGGAGGGTGCGGACGACGGCGGCGGGTTCGATACGACGGGACATGGAGAGGCCTTTCAGGTGATGGGGAACAGGGAAGGGGAGCCCCCTTGTTCGGGCGGCTCCCCTGGCGTGGGTGGGTGTGGGTCAGGGCTTCAGGTGGACGGTGCCGCTGATGGTCGCGGTCGCGGGCAGACCACCACCGTCACCGAAGCAGGTGCACTCAGGAACCTCGATGCGGTTCGCGGCCCGCTCGGCTTCCCGGCGTGCGCACGCCCGGATGAGCTGGGCGTATGACTCCCCGGTCATCGACTTGACCGAGGTCAGGTTCGACCCGACGTACCGCCTGGCCGCGAGAAGGCCCGCGCTGGTACCCGCTCCCCACTGGCCGTCGACCCCGAAGGGCTCCAGCTCACTACCGAAACCGGCGGCCACGATCAGCCTCTGGACGGCCTTGACCCCCTCGGAGGGGGTGGGGATGCCGTCGCCTTCCTTGAGTCCGAGCAAGGGGAAATCTCCTTCAGGTGATGGGTTGCTGGTGCCGCCGGTGCCCCAGTCGCCGGACCGAACACGGGACATGAGCGGGGTGCCGGGGCACGAGGTGGCGATGTGGGCCTGGTGGCCGGTGATGGAGGACGAGTTGACGCCGCGCGCGGCCAGCCAGGTGCGGAGTTCTAGGAACGCGCGGAGCATGTTCGCGGGCGGCTGCTGATTGCCACCGACCATGAACAGAACCCCGATGCGGGTGGCGTTGACCCCCGGAGAGTGCGATCCGATCCGGTTGAGCCCGCGGCCGGTCAGGACGATGCCGTGCGGGCACACGACGTAGTGGTAGCCGAGTCCGGCCCAGCCGAGACCGAGGTGGTAGGAGTGCCAGCCGCGTACCTGGGATCGGCACTGGGTGTGGGCGCCGTGCGGGACCTGGGAGGCGCCGACGTAGTGGACGGTGATGCCCTGGCGGGGTGAGCCGGGGGAGCCGATGGTGGTGGGGATGCCGACTGTCGCGGCGGATTCGATGGTGGCCATGGCCCTTCCTGTGGGCATGAGGAAGGGCCCCGACCGGGGTTCGGTGCGGGGCCCTGAAAGGGGGCGGGAGGGTTCTACTCCGTGGTGTCCACGGGGTAGGGGCGGGTGCCGGTGGCGCGCACCGTCTCGGTTACTCCGGTGACGGTGTGCCGGGCCGCGAGCGTGGTGATGAGGTCTCGCACCGCCTCGTCCAGGCCCTCGATCGGTGAGGTCGCGTCGACGGTCAGCCGCACCACGTCCGTGGGTGCCGGGTGGTTGCTGATGAGGATGGTGTAGGTGGTCTCGGGGTCGTGCCGGTACTCGTACATTGAGGGCCTCCTGTGGAGTTACTGGGCGGGGAAGAAGGTGCCGGGCCGGTGCGCGGACGCGGACACGCGCTTGACGACCCGGATCGGGCTTTCGGCGTGGATGACCTGGCAGAACGCACGCATGGCGGCGTCCAGGGTCTCCGGGGTGTAGCGGGCGTTGGACGGCGACAGGGTGTCGTCCACTGTCACCTCCAGCCACCCTTCGTACTGCTCCGTCATCGCCATCTCGTACCGGAACGGGGTGCCGATCCTGAAGTCGTAGTCGGGCTCGGGAGGGGTTTCGGGTTCACACACGGTGGTCTCCTTGCTGTGGTGGGTCGGGGTTGATGGTGATGTCCTGCTGGACCACAGGCGGGGTCGGGTCGCGGGCCGCAAGCTCGTCCACGACCTCCTTGACCTCGCGGACCTTGTCCTTCAGCGAGGTGCCGTGGTTGTACTTCACCTCGTGCTCGATCGCGTGCAGCCGCTCCATCACCCCGGGCCGGGCATCCACCCCAGGGCGGGCAGGTTCCCCAGCCCAGTCGTCCAGGAAGTGTCCGACCCGGCGCAGCGTCGCGAGGACCTTGCGTACCCCGACCGTGATCACGGTGACCCCGGTGACGACAGCAGCGGCTCCGCCGATCCACAGCCCGGAGGACGCCAGCCAGGCCGGGAGTTCAGATGTCATAGACGAATCCGTCCAACGCGATCCACCGGGGGCGTGCTCGTGGAAGGCGATGATCTGCCCCGGCAACCGGTTCGACGCGTTCTCGCTGGCGACCTCCAGGCGGCAGGTCGCCCCCCACGAACCGCCTGAGCTGCGGGACTCGGCCGCGCCGACATCGCGCACCCACGCGTTCGGGCGGGCAGCAGCCGGAAGGCGCCCGTAGTAGTCGTTGTTCGGGAGCGCGTTGCCGTTGGTGCGGGAGATCGTGCCGCGCAGCTCAACCCGCCCCGAGGAGAGGAACCTCCACGACGGGGAACGGCCGTGCCCTGGGGTGGTGTACCCGGACCGTAGGGTGATGGGCTGCCACGCGGTAGGGAAGTCGGTTTCGGAGACGAGCCGCCAAGAGTCACCCACCCGGATCTGGATGCGGCCGGTGTCGGTCTCGTAGATCAACTGGCCCTCGAACGTTTCCGGGGGCCGGTTCGTGGAGTGGCACGGGACCGCCCCGCCGGGCGCCGTCAGCTCCCGAACCCGCAGGTCCACGTCCCCCGGTGCGACGACGGTGGACCCCCGGCCACAACGATGACGCCCAGGACGAGGTCCCACACCCCGGCCGGGTTGCGGGTGGGGTTGGGTGGGGTGGACGCGCCCGGGGAGCCGGGCAGGATCACCACGGTCGCCTCATCAGCCTGCGGGTCCGCGCGGACCACGACCAGGTCCCGGCGGGGCTGCCCGGACGTGTTGGCCTGAATGCCCCGGGTTTCTGGGGCGCTGATCCGGTACCAGTAGCCGCCGACGAGCGCGTACCCGGTGCCGATGGTGATGAGGCCGGTGCCGTTGGCGGTGACCTCCATCCGCTGTCCGGCGTCGGGCCCGGCGGTGACGACCCCGGAGGGTGCGAACTGGCGGTACCAGCGGGCGAGATCTTCGGCGGTGTCGAGGTCGCTGTCAGCGAAAACGCCGGACTGCTCGGCCACGACCGCCTCCTTTCATGACGAAGGCCCCCGGCACCGTGTGGTGTGGGGGCCCGTGGGGATCGAGAGCGGGTTAGGTGGCGGCCAGAGCGGCGACTTCCCGGCGCAGGCGGCGAAGCGCCCGGTAGGTGCGGGGCAGGTGCACGGCGTCCCCCACGATCGGGGTGATGGTCTGCCCGTCCGCTGGGGTACGCCGGTACACGACCTCGCGGATCAGGTCGGTGACGGTGCCGCGCGGGGTGGCGAAGTTGACCCGGTCACCCAGGCCGACATCGGTGTTCCACACGAGGCCTTCGGTGGGGAGCAGGTCGAACGCCACAGTCTGCTGGGCGGCGGCCTCCGCGAACCGCTCCTCGGCCTGCTGCGCGCTGGCGATCTTCGGGTCCACCCACTCGGTGTCGTCCGGGCCGGACGGGGCCTGGGCCAGGTCTCGGGAGTCCTTGAACTCCTCGATGACCAGACCCGGCCACAGCGGCGACAGCTGCGTGTACTGGAACAGGAGCCGGTCCGCGCCCTCACCCCCGGCCCCGATGATGTAGTGGGTAACCTCAGGCGGGGTCAGCTCGTAGGTGTACGTGGCGACGTTGCCGAGCTCCACGGAGAACCCCATGTCGTCGGTGAGGTCACGGGGTTCGTACACGCCGAACAGCAGGTCGGTTCCGTGTTGGAGGACCCGCCAGCCGAGCCCGGCGCCGGCCGCCAGGGCGAACGCGTGCTCGTGCAGGTCCGTGAACCGTTCCGATGAGGTGATGGTGGGGCCGCGCCCCTGTGAGGTGGGGACGGTCAGGCCGGGGTGGCGGCGGGTGGTGAGTGCTGCGGGTCCGGCCTGCCTGCTGATGAGGGTGCCGATCACGGTTTCGGCGGGGCCGGTGATGGCGGTGCGGTCCACCTGGTGTTTGACCCCGGTCGGGGTGATCGCGGTGGTGTGGGACGGGTAGATGATGCGGCGGAACGCGGACGTGTCGGAGATGCCGGTGAACGTGGAGGTTTCCGCGCCGTCCGGGTTATCGGTTCCCGCGTCATCGGTGATCTCGGAGACCAGCCGATCGATGGGGCCGGAGAACACGACCTGGCCGTCGACCTCGAACTGGATGCCAGCCCCTTCTTCGAGGAGCTGGGCGCTGTCGGTGTCGGCGTCGACCATGATTTTCCACGCCCCGTGGTCTAGGTGCCGGTCGTGGATCTCGAGTTCCTGTTCGTCGTCGATCTCGCCGATCATCTCCCGGTCGGCGTTACGGACCCGGATGACCCACTCGTCCACCCAGCCACTTCCTTTCGTCTGGTCACGCGGTCGGGGCGAGCGGTATGTAGCGCAGGATCAGCCTCGACTCCTCGGCCATCCCTGTTGCCTCCACGTCCACGGTGTTGACGCCCTTGTTGAGCGGCCACAGGGTGGACCCGGGCTGGGTGAGCAGCCGGTACGCCCGTTCACCGTTGAGCCGGACGGACTTGCGGCGGGGGCGGGTGTCGATCACCAGCTCATCCCCCGACTCCAGGCCGCCCCGGATCTCCATCCACCGGCCGGTGGTCACGTTGGTCAGCCGCACCCCTGGGGCGATCGGGCCCCGCAACGTCCACACTGGCCACGTCTGCACCGACCCGGCGACGCGGATATTCATGCCGGGGCCGATCGCCGCCGACCGGCGCACCTTGACGGGGAGGATCGGCAGCCACTTCCGGCCGTCGTCCGAAGGGCCCCGGTAGATGACCTCCACCGGGTCGAGCTCCCAGAACGGCTGCTCCGCCCGGAACAGGAGCCCGAAGGACGCCCACAGCAGCCCTTCGACGTCCCGGTCCATCTCGCCCTCCGCGCCGGACTCGTAGTGCGCGGTGATGGTCCGCCTGGTGCCGTCGAACTCCTGGACGGTGATGGTGCCCCGGCCTCCGCCGTTGACGTCCATCGGGTCCAGGTCCTCAGCGAGTCGGCGCCGCCGGTTGATGATGTCGGCACGGTCGCGGCCGTGGATCTTGATGGGGAAGAACAACTCCCTGGGGAGCGCGCGGACGCCGGTCACCTGGTCGCCGTTGAGCACCCCCGACTCGCGCCGGTAGAACTCGTACTCGGGCATCCCAAGGCCGCGGGCCCCGTCCATCAGGGTGTAGCCGCGCGCCCAGTCGGTGAGGACGGTGATGTTGCCTTCTGCGCTTGTCCAGGTGATGCGGGTGGCGTAGGAGGGTTGGCGGGGCGGGAGCCCGACACCGGGCCTGCCTGGTGGTGTGGGTGGCAGGTAGATGATCGGCATCGGGCCCCGGCCCCTCTCGTTCGGTGGTGGTTACGCCCATGACGGGTGGAGTGCGTCCGCGTCCGCCTGGGCCTTCATGACCTCCCGGGCCGTCTGACGCGGCTTCCGGGTCTCGGTGATGTTGAACGTCTGGTTCGGGCGCTCCCGGCGTCGGCTCGGCCGGTTGTCCTGCACGTCCCTCCACTGCCCATCGGTGATGACCGGGGCTGGGTTGGGGCGCAGGTCGGACAGCATCTTGCGGGACTGGCGGTTGGACATGACCCGCGTCCCCCGGGAGACGAACCCGAGCTCGGGGCCGTGCTCACCGAACACCGACCACTGGCCCACGGGCGGGGTGCCGCCGGATGCGTACCCCTGGACCTTGACGGTGTCGACCGCGCGCAGCAGCTCGGTCAACGCCGGGGTGGTGCGCGGGGAGTTGACGGCTTCGTCCTGCCACCACAAGCCGCCCGTGGCCATGTTCTTCGGGCGCATGAACTTCGCTGCCCGCGAGGAGTAGGACGAGTACTTGCGGACGGCGTTGCCCTCATTACCGCCAATCGTGCCGCCGTTGTCGTCCACGATGACGTTGATGTGCTGCCACCCGCCGGGGCCCTTGCCGGAGTAGACGGCGAGGTCGCCGGGGCGGGACGCGGCCACACTCGACACCGAGTCCATGGACGAGTTCGCGAACGAGGTGACGGCCGCCGATCGGACGTTGGAGTACGCCTTCTGAGCCTTGACCTCGCTAATCAGCTCGGACACGAACATGGCACACCAGGGCTGACCCGGCATTCCGAACGCCCTCGTGAACTGGTTCGGGTTCCCCGAGATGCCGACGTACTTCCCGGCGGCATCCGCGACGGCCTTCCCCGTGCCGCCGAGCATGGACCCGACCGTGTTCTTCAGCCAGGTCGCGAGCTTGCCGACCATCGCACCGGGCACCGCGGTCAGCAGTTCGCTGAACCGGCCTTCGGTGAACCGGCCCTTCATGGTGGCGATGAGCGGGTCGAGGACGGCGCGGGCGGCGGAGGCGAGTCCGTCCCCGTCGAAGATGTCCTTCAGGGAGGACCCGAAGCTCTGGACGCTCTGCCAGATGCCGCCCTTGTTGAAGGACTGCACTCCGCCGTACACGCCGCCGTTGGCGAACCCGAGCGCGGACTGCACTCCGCCGATGCCACCGGAGCGGGCAGCGGCGTTGATCGCGTGCACCCAACCCGGTCCGACCGCGCGGGTGAATTCGGGTCGCATAATGGCTTCGCCGCCGGACAGTTCGAGTCTGCCGCCGGTGGGTGAGATGAACTTGTGCGGGTCGCGTCCGGGTGTGTATCCGGGCATGATGCCGCCGGTCGCGAAACCGTTGATGCGCGGCAGCTGGGCCATGTTCACAAGGTCAGCGACCTTATTCCACGTGGCCCGGATACCGTTGTTGTACACGGTGTTCACCAAGAACGTGATGGGGCTCTTAGTGATTTTCTCGACCTGTTTCCAGGCCGTTTCGATACCGCTCTTCGCGCGCTGGAAGGCCTGAATGGCCCGGTCTCGGAAGTTCTCCAACACCGTGACAGCACGATCACGCAATCCAGTGACACGTGAGACCACCCAGTCCCGGGCGGTAGTGACCAGCGCGGTTGCCTGATCTCGCAGGCCACGCACCGCACCAACACCCCGGTCACGGGCGTTCAGCAGGGCCGAAACCGCCTGGTCACGCAACGCCCGAACTCGGGCAACGGACTGGTCCCGGAGGTTCGCGAAGAACGCCAGAGCCCGGTCACGCGTTTCCCGCACCCGGGCCACGCTCTGATCTCTCGCGTTCGCGAAGAAACCAGTCACCCGGGTGTGGAGGTTGCTGATATACGTGACTGCCTGGTCCCGGATTTCGCGGAACCTCGCCCCGACCTCAGCGACCTTCGCGCCGAGAGCCTGAGCCGCCGTTTCCATCAGCCCAGTGAATTTCTCCCAAATCCACTTTCCGAGCTCGATGACGATAATGCCGAGAACGAAGAGGATCGCTGCGGCGACGGTCAGGAGCAAGACAGGAATGGCGAGCGCTACGACGAGGAAGGCGATACCCAACCCGGCGACGATCTTCGGACCCCATTCAATGAACCAGTCCTTGACCTTCGCCGCGTTGTCGATCCAGCCCCGGATCTTCTCCGGGAGGCCGCGCGCCCACTCAGCGACCGCGTCACCGACACCGGACAGCCACTCGACCGCCCGGTCCTTCATGGACAGCACCCACGCCACAGCGGCGTCGATGTCGATCGCGTCAGAGATCCGGCCCGGGATTTCCTTCGCCCACGCCACGGCGGCGTCGATGTCCACCAGGTCCGCGATGCGACCCGGCAACCCCTTGAACCAGTCCGCGATGTCCGTCCCGGCCTGCCGAAGGCGTGCGACCGCTTCGGGTCCGACCCGGGCCGCCCAACCGACCAGCGACGCGGCGAGCCCGGCCACCGTCTCCTCGACCAGACCCGGCAGGCTCTGCGCCCACGCGATGATCTCCCCGGCCACCGCGCCCAGCTTCGGGCCGAGTTTCGCCGGGAGCTCCTGGGCCTGGTCGATCAGCCAGTCCAGGCCGCCGGTGATGTGCCCGGCGATGTCCTGACCGATCCGGGTGAGGTTCTCGGGGTCGAGGATGGTCTGGAGGAGTCCGAGGAAGGACTCCCCCAGGCCCGTGCCGCCCTCCCAGATCATCCTCGGTAGATCCTTGACCCACGCCCGGATGTCCCCGCTGCGGTCCCTGAACCAGTTGACGACACCCGTTCCGGCGTCCCTCAGGGACTGGCTGATCCCGCCGAGGCTCACTTCGCCGGAGAACAGCCCGGTGAGCTTGTCCCACGCGCCGGTGACCTTGCCCCACGCGCGAGTGGCGATGTCGGCCACCCACTCGTATCCGGCGACCAGGCCCGGCCAGACGGTGCCGGTGAACCAGTCCAGGACCGGCTGCACCTTCGCCTTGACGGTGTCCCACGCCTGGGTGACGACGTTTCGGAACGTCTCGGAGCGTTTCCATGCGAGGACGATGCCGCCGACCAGCGCGGCGATCGCGACGACGACGATCCCGATCGGGTTCGCCGTCAGGGCGGAGTTGAGGACCCACTGTGCGGCGGTCCAGGTGAGGGTCGCCCCTCGGACGATCTTCGACCAGGTGTTGTGGAGGATCATCCCGGCCACAGACCGGTTGACCGCCATGGCCTGGGTGTTGAGGGAGAAGGCGCTGACACGGATCGCTGCGGTCAGCCGGGTGATCAGAGGGGTACTGGCCCCCCACACCGTCCCCGCCATCCGCCACCCGGTGACCGCAGCAGCCAGGAACTTCGCGGACCCGCCGACCACCGCGATCAGAGAACCGATCGTGCCGACGACTCGGCCACCGATCCACAGAATCGGGCCGAGCGCTGCCAGCAACCCCACGAAACTCGCGGCGGTATTCAGCAACTCCGGATTCGTCTGAGACAGATCCTGAACCACCGAGGTAAACGACTCAACCCGGGCGGTAACTGTCTCCAGCATTCCGCTGTCAGCGATCGCCAACAACAGACCCTCGAACGCGGACTTCAATTCCAGAATGGAACCGTTGAGGCCTTCCATCTGGATGCCCGCGATTCGCTCCGCAGTCCCACCCGAGTTTTCCAAGTCTGCGGTGAAATCACGCAACGCCCCGGAACCCTGGTCAAGGAGCGCCATCATTCCCGGGCCCGCTTCGAGCCCGAAAATCGTGATCATGTCGGAGGTGGTGGCACCGGCGGATTCCAGCTGCTCGAAAATGTCAGCCAGGGGCAGCATGTTCCCGGCCGAGTCAGCAACAGAAACCCCGAGCTCGTCCAGAGCATCTGACACAGCACCGGTCGGCTTCAGCAGTCGACTGATACCGCCACGCAGGGCGGTACCGGCCATCTCGCCCTGAATACCGGCGTTGCCGAGCATTCCGACCGCTGCCGCGAGTTCCTCGAATTGCAGACCCGCTGAATTCGCGATCGGTGCAATGTATTTGAAGCTGTAACCCAGCTGGGTCATGTTGACGTTCGAGTTGGTGAACGTCGCGGTGAGGATGTCGTTGATGCGGGCGAGTTCGGACGCATCAAATCCGAAACCCGTCAGGATGTTCGACGCGATGTCAGCGGCTTCACCGAGTTCGATGGCACCGGCGGCAGCTAGGTTCAACGTGCCGGGGAGCGCTGACAGGATTTGTTCGGTGTCGAAACCGGCCATGGCCAGGAAGCCCATGGCGTCAGCGGCTTCCGAGGCCGAGTACCGGGTGGTTTCTCCGAGTTCCCGGGCGAGCGCTGTGAGGGCGTCGAAGTCTTCACCGGTCGCACCGGAAACAGCGCGGACCCGGTTCATTTGCTGCTCGAAATCACCCGCTGTTTTCAGCGTCAACGCGCCGAACGCGGCCATCGGCGCGGACATCGCCACCGTGGTCTGCTGGCCCGCAGCGGCCATCTCCGCACCAGCGGACCGCCACGCCTGCCCCGCCTGCGCCACACCCTCCCGGGACGCGGCGACGATCGCACCGCCGACCGCGCCGGTCATGGCGGAGGTGATCGCGGCCCCGGACGAGGTGATGGTGGAGCTGAGCGAGGACATCGCGGACGACCCCGCGTCCCGAGCTGCCGTCGCGGCCCCGGACACCCACCCGGTGAATCCGTGGGCGGGTGGCTGGTACGACTGGGCCATGGCCCGAGACATGGCGGCCCCGGCCTGCTCCCCGCCCGCCCGGCCTGCGCGGACAGTGCGGCCGGGAGGGTGCGGGCCGTGGTCTGCGAGACGGCCGTCATCGCGTCGCGGGTGGCCTTCGTGGTGGAGTCCGACAGGGTCCGGGACAACGTTTGGGAGGCTTTCCCAGCGGAGTCCGCGAGCGCAGCCCCGGCGGCCTGCCCGGCCTTGGCCATCTCCCTCGGGAGCTTCTTCGTGGCGGCGGCGGAAGCCTCGTCAGCGACCTTCTCCCCGCTGCCTTCGCCGCCCGCGCCCCGTTCCTGCTGACCTCCCGGGACACCTCGTTGACCATGTCGGCGCCCATGCGGGCACCGGAGGTTTTCGCGGCGGCCATCGCTGCCTTCGTGGCGTCCCCGGTGAGTCTGCGGGTGAAGTCCCTCATCGAGGGGAGGACGTTGAGCCATACGGCGCCTACGGTGGTCGCCACCAGGGCCCCCTTCTATCCGAAAAGGTGTTGGAAATCGGGGGTGAGGCGGCCGACCATCTGCGCGAACGCGGTTGCGCGCTCCCGGTCCTCGCGGGCCTTGCGCTCTTCCTCGGCGTGGTCCACCGGGCGCGGCAGCGGGTCGGGCTTCTTCACGCTGCGCGGGTTCTTGGAGTTGACCGCGACGGTGTAGGTGGCGTGCTCCCGCACCGCGTCACCGATCACGGCCAGCAAGTACGTCTCAGCGGTCCAGGAGTGGCCGCGTCGTTCCCGATGCCAGGCGGAGGTGGGCGGCAGGTGCTCGATCAGCACCCGCAACTGGCGCAGGGACACCGGGCCCTGGGCGGGGTAGTCGCCACCGTTGATGTCGGCGTCCAGGGTGAGGAAGTAGTCCCCCAGCCAGTCCCGGCCCCCGTACTCCGCGATCAGTGCGGCCTCGACCGCTTCGACCTGCTCGGGGGTGTCCCCGAGGAGGTCGGTTACTTGGTAGGGCCCCCGTCAGCGAGCTGCCCCTGGGTGGCCTGGTTGATCTCCAGGAACATCAGCATCACGTCGGCGTCGCGGTGGGTGTCGCACTCCCGGAAGCGCGTGTACTGGTCCTCCCCGAGGATGGCCTTGGCCTTGCTCTCGGTGGTCTTCGCGGCGTCGACGGCCTCGGTCCATTCGTCGTCCGCGAACAGGGGGTGGGGAAGGTGTACGTCTGCTCGTCGTCGCCGTCGAAGCTGATGACGGGGTTGTCGACCGACTCCAGTTCGAGCTTGTCAGCGAACTTGCGGCGGACGGCGGACAGGGTGCGGCGGGTCTTGCGGTTCTTGGCCTCGGCCATGGGGATCGTCTCCAAACGGGTGTGGGGTGGGCGCTGGGGTAAGCCGACCCCGGGTGTGGGGTCAAGCTGAGAACCCGGCCGGTGGGGCTCACCCCCGTGGGCCACCGGCCGGGTTCAGATCGTGGGTCAGTCGAGGTCGACCGACGCCGACTCCGGGGTCACCGACAGCGACTCCGGTTCCGGCTCGGGCGGTTCGGGAACCGTGATGGTGGACGTGCCGGACAGACCGGAGTGGGTGCCGGTGATCGTGCACTCCCCGGCCCGGTCGCGGTGAACAGGCCGCTGCTGGACACCGTCCCGACTTCCTCATCGGAAGAGGTCCAGGTGGCGTCCTCGGTGACGGTCTCCGTCGACTCGTCGGTCAGGTTCAGGGTTGCGGTGAGCTGAAGGGTCGCCAACGGGGCGCCTTTCTACAGGTCGAGGCGGGTGACGCTTAGCCCTATGGGGCTGTCAGTCCAAAAGGACCGTGGCTGTTGAAGGCGTCACCGTCAGGGAGAAGGGTCCGGCTCCGGGGCGGTACCGGCGAGCTCACGCCATCCAGGGCCGTCCATCCAGTGCAGGACGTCCGTACCGGCTTCCTCGTCCTTGTACGCCTTGACCGTGCACTCATAGCCCTTGGCGTCGGCCCGGTTCTCGACCTCGTCACCGATCTCCGTGACCGCACCGGACGGGTAAAGGCGGGCCCGGATCTTCTCCGCCGATGTGGTCTTGGAGTAGTCGACCGCGATGAACAGCCACCGGCGGTTGAGGACCTGCGGGACCGCGGGCTTGGCCCAGGACAGCGGCATCCCGAGCTGAGTGCCGAGTTGGGAGAACGGCAGCCCCTCGTACAGGGCGATGGACACCGGGGACGTCTCCAGCATCACGATCTGGGACGTGGACGTGTCGGCCTGCACGTCATCGCGGATGCTGGCGGCCTCCTGGGCGGCCATGGTCTCCGCGATGTCCCGCTCACGGGAGTGGGTCAGGCCGTCCTCGGTGAGGTAGCCGACGGGGTACCAGCCGGTGGGCAGGGTGGCGAGGTTGCCGTCCTCGTCGAAGAGCTCGGTGGGTAGGGGCGCGTCCGCGTCGGCCACGAACACGGCGACGAACAGGCCCTTGAACACCGCGGACTTGTTGACGCGGTACTGGGATTCGACAGTGGCCACCAGGGGCCACCTCCTTTTGGGCATACAGAAGGAGCCCCGGGCCGGTTGGTCGGCGGGGCTCTCAGAAGGTCAGGTGGGGAGGCGGCACAGGCGGCCGGGCCCAACAGGGCGGGGCGCGGGCGGCTCTCAGAGATTGGTCAGGAGCGGGTGGTCACCCGGAACACACCGAACGCCCGCACCACCGACTCGTCCTCATACGGGGCCGCACCCGGCACCATGTGGACAGCGCAGTCATCGACCAGGAGGCCGGCGTGGTGGCGGGCGGCGAGGCGTTCGAGGACGGTGGTGGTGGCGCGGACGGACGCCCACAGCACGTCGTCGGATGTGTCGTACCAGTCGACGTCGAGCAGGGTGGTGGTGTCACCGGCCCACGTGGACGTGCCGCCCGGGGATGGCCGGAACCGGACCAGCGGCATCGCCTGTTTGAACTGGCCCGTGGCCGGGTTCTTCGTGACGGCCCGCACCTCCGGGAGTTCCTGGGTGTGCCAGGAGATGACGGTGGCGAGCAGGTTCGGGCAGGACGGGTCAAGGACGGTCACTTCACCCTCCCGGCGGCTTCCAGTAGGGACAGCAGGTGAGCGCGCTCCCCCACGTCGGTGGTTTCGGCACGCACCTGCGCCTCGGGGCGGCCCTTGCCACGGCTCCGGTTCCGGGTGCCCTCGCGGACGGTGATGGTGGCGTTGATGCCCATCCCGCGGGCGAGGGCGTTCGCGTTGGTGGCGATGTCGCGGGCGCGTTGGGCGGTGGCCTTGCGGACCCCGTCCTGGCGCATCGCTTCACCGACACCGGCGTAGTCGACGCGGACGATCTCGCCGGGGCGTTGCGGCTTCACGTGGTCACCCCTTGATTTCGCGGAGGCGGACGGCGGTGTGGTCCAGGAGACCGGACGCGGATCGGTGGTACTGGGGTGGCCCGTGTACCTCGGCCCGGTGGGGTCCGTGCTCGAACGCGTCGACGGCGTCCACGTCGGTGTCGAGGCCGGGCAGGTAGAGGTCCCAGTAGGCGACGGTCTGATCCCGCTGTTGGTCGTGGCGTTCGGCGCCGTCGATGGCCTGCCATGAGCACCCGGTGACGGTCTGGCGGGTCTCGGTGTAGGTGTCGTTGCCGTACCGGTCCCGGCCTGCCACGGTGCGACGGATCAGGATCACGGTGTCGGCCCAGATGCCGTTCATGAGCGGGGGCCGAGGGTGTAGCGGGCCAGGGCGGCGTGGTCGAACTCGGACAGCTCGACGGCGGCGCGGAAACGCACGGTGCGCCGGTCCACGGTCTCTGAGGCGACGCTGACGGGGATGTTCGCACCCCGGGCGGCGACCTCCACGCACAGCTGGACGAGGTTCGGCGGGATCGGGTGGAACCCCGAGGTGTGGTCGACCTCGATCCGCCCGAAGCCGTCCGGCCATCGGCCGCCGACGCGTTCGAGTTGGCCGTACCGGCGGGACAGACGCCACCCGGAGTCCGGGACCATCACCCCGTCGACGCGGACAGCCCGCACCTCGTGCACGTTCATGGCGTGCAGGGTCAACAGCCGGTTACCGCGCCCGTCGTACTCGTCGCCGTCCACCTCCCACCGGCCGATGTGCCACCCGGCCGCGTCCTGGATGTTCCGGGACGCGGCGGCCAGCAGGTGTTCGGCGTGGTCGGGCTGGCGAGCCTCGGTGTGGTTCGGCCAGTCGTCCACGGTGGCCAACGTCGGCCAGATGGCGGAGGGGTCCATCTACGCGTCCCCCTCCTGCTTGGCCTTGCCAGTCTTGGCCTTCGTCTGGACGGTGGGCTTCTCCTCCGGCTCGCCGGGGATGAGCTTGCGCTTGCGGGCGTCCGCCTCGGTGAGCTGGATCTTCGTCGGGTAGCCGTTCATCTTCACCGTGTAGACGTTCAGCTTCGTGTCGGGCTGGGTCATCTCTGTCACCCCCTTCCCTCCTGTGATCACGCTGGGGGCCTGGCCCGGTGTGCCGCACGACGCATGGTCAGCACCGCACACCGGGCACACACCCCGCTTTCGGCGGGTGAACATCAGCCCTCAGCGGCGTCTTCGAGGGCCTGCACCCGGGCCGCGAGAGCGGACAGGGCGTCCGTGGTCGCGAGGTTGGCGTGGGTGTGGTTGCCCAGCGCCACAGTCGTGCCCGACGTGCCGGTGGGGATACGGCCGATCGCGAGCGTCCCCGAGGCGATGTCCCCGGCGGCGTGCTGGTGGTCAGCGGGCGGGAACTCGGTGGGCTTGCCGGTGACGTCACCCCACGCGACGGGGCCGCCGTCGCCCCCACCGCCGTCGATCAGGGCTGCCAGGTCCTCGCCGGACTTGGCGGATCGGAGACTGGCCTGGAACTCGTTCATGTAGCCCTGTGCCATGGGTTCCTCCTAAACGGCCAGCTCGACGCGGACGAACGCGGACGGCTGGATCACCGCGAAGCCCACACGGGCCTCACCGAGGATGGCAATCAGGTTCCTCGTGAAGAAGTCGGCGTGGGAGTCGGTGACAGTGATGGACGCTTCCTCGCGGTCGTAGAGGATGGCCTTGCTGAAGTCACCCACGAACAGCTCACCCTGCGGGACCGCTTCGTTCTCCACCACCGGCAGGTTCCACAGGGTGCCGGTCCCCCTGCGGCGACCGGACCGCCGAGGATGTACCGGCCCTCGTTGTCCTTGACCAGGTCCATGGACTCCAGGTCGAGGGGATTGACGCTGACACCGTTCGCGACCGCGCGGGCGCCGAGCCGGGTCATCGTCTTCGCGCGGCGGATAGCCTCGATGTTCGCCCGCACAGGGTCGCTACCGTTGGCGTTCACCTCCAGGACCTGCACACCCGGGGTGTTGGCGATCCCGCGCAGGGAGTCGCCGGTACCACCGTCACCGCTGATGATCTCCCGGTCGATGCGCTCCTCCAGGCCGTAGCGCAGGAGAGCGTCCACGAGGGACCGGACCTGCGCAACGTCGGCCAGAGCACGGCGGGTCATCGCGAACCAGTGCGCGATCGTCTTGACCGGGGTGGTCTCGTTGCGGGTGGTGAAGGTGCTGATGGGCTTGACACCGTTGGCGGGGGTCCGCTCCTCGGGGGTGTCCACGCTGGTGGACTCCGCCACGAACTCCGCCCGGATCTCCACCGTGTCGATGTACGTGTACTCGATGGTGTCCGACGTGGTGGTGGCCCCGGTCACCAGGTCGCGCATGGTGAGCGGGCGCATGAACGGGTCGAGGCCGAGCTGGAGACCGCGGTAGTCGTTGCGGACGAACCCGCCCGCGCTGCTGCGGTCCCCGCCGGTCAGCAGGTCCTTGTACGCCACCGGGTGGGTGGCGATGCGCTGGTTGCGGTTGAAGTGCGCGCCGGTCTTCTGGGCCTGGAGGTGCTGGAACTCCGGGCTCTCGGTGAAGTGGGTGCCCAGCGACTTACCACCCAGGTCTACGGCCTTGCCGGGCTCCTGGCGCTTGCTGCCGGTCGGGTCGTAGTCGATGCCCTCGATGCCCTTGAGGGCGTCGCGGAGAGCGGTGTCGCCCTGCCGGTCCTTGATCTCCTTGACGAGGTCGGTCGCGGCCTTGATGTGGTTCTGGACGGTGGCGCGCTCGGTCTCGGTCATGTCGCGGTCGGCGTCTTCGGCCGTCTTCGCGATGGTGTCGGCGGACTTGGCCTCGTGCTGGAGCTGGGCCTTGAGCTCTTCGATGGTCTTGCGGGACATGCGGTGGTTCCTCGTTCCGTGGGAGGGAGCGAGGCGGCACCGATGCCGGGCAC
Source organism: Nocardiopsis eucommiae (assembly GCA_018388625.1). Taxonomy (GTDB): domain Bacteria; phylum Actinomycetota; class Actinomycetes; order Streptosporangiales; family Streptosporangiaceae; genus Nocardiopsis; species Nocardiopsis eucommiae. The sequence continues at coordinate 3,562,124 of CP074402.1, forward strand.
ACCCGGGTGGGGTGGCGGGGCTGGTGTGGCCTACGGGTGGGTCGGGGTGGGTTACAGGTTGGCCAGGTCGGCGGTGAGGTCAGCGATCTGGGCGCGCAGCGGGTCCGGGGCCGGGGGTTCGTCCGCGTCCGACTTACCCTCGGGGGTGTCGTCGGTGGCGGCCGGGTTCGGTTCCGGGGTGGGCTGCTGGCTGAGCTGGTCGGTTAGGTGCTTGACCTGGTCGGAGAGCGCGGCGAGGGTCGACGTGATGGTCTGCCACTCGGGCTCTGGTGCGGGTTCAGGGTCGCCCTCGGCCGGGGTCGGCTCGGGCTCCGGGACCGGGGTGGGGTCAGGTGTGAGGTCGGCCGGGGCAGGGTCGGGGCCGCTGGGGCCGTCGCCCGGGTCTGCGGACTTCGCTGCGGCCAGGACCTCGGAGACGATCGCGCGCACCCGCTCCTCGGTCAGACCCGTGTCGGCCGTCTTCACGGCGCCGAGGCTCGTGGCCTGGTTCATCCCGACGAGACACGGCCCGACCTCGAACAACTTGATCTCGTTGAGCGCGTAGTGGCCGGGCTCGTCGTCGGATTTGCCGTCGACCCACTCCCCGCCGCCCTGCGGGATCTCGTAACCGAACGAGAACTGGGTGACGCGGCGGCCCTTCAACAGCTTGTACACCTTCGCGGCCTTGGGCTCGTCCAGGTCCAGTCGGGCCTTGATCCACAGGCCGTCCTCGGTCTCCTTGGCGTCCTCCACCACCCCGATGTGGGCGTCCGGGTCGGACCAGTTGTGCGACCAGATCACGGGAAGCGGGTCGCCCTTCAGGGTCCACTCCGCCAACGTCTTCGTGAAGGCGCCGGGGGTGATCTTGTCGCCGCCGGAGTCGAGGTTGTACGCGGCCACGATGGCCTCGAACACCCCGGCGTCGGTGCCCTCGTGCTCCCCGGCGGCCTTGATCTGTACCGGCACGCTCTTCGTGCGCATCATCTGTGGTTACTCCTCATCCGGCGTGTCGCCGGGGTCGTCGTCGGTTTGCGGGGTGCCGGTGATCGAGAGCATGCATTTGCACTTCGCGGACTCGCGGGCAGGCAAGATCGAGTCACCGGGCCACCGGGCGCCGTTCGCGAACCGGCTGTCGATCGGCACCGTTGTGCCGTTCAGGCGCGCGTGTGAGGCGCGGGAGTTGCGGGCGGTGGTGCGCCAGGTCTTCCGCGCGGAGGACCCGAACACACGCCGGGCCTCCTTGACGGAGGAGTATCCGGCGACGTGCAGGGACTGGCGGGCGGCCAGCTCAGCGGCGCGGGACGCGGCCCACATCGTGAACAGGTGCTTCAACGCCTCGGCCGGGTTCTCCCTGTCGAGGGCTTCGGTCACCTGCTCGCGGGACGTCGCCGTGGCGGCCTCGGCCTGACCTTGGGCGTTCGCGGCCAACCATCCGGCGGTGTCGGCCGGGTCGTAGTCGCCGGGGTCGGCGCCCATGTCCTCCAGGGCGGCGCGCGCGGACTGTGCGGCCACTCCGATGTTGAGGGTTTCGAGGAGGAGAGCGAGTTCTGTCTCCCACCGGTCCCAGTTCACGACGTCGGCGGCGTTTTTCGTCAGGACCCCGCTGGTCTTCGCGGCGCCCAGCAGACTGCTGAGGGACCGGGCCTGGCGGGCGAAGAACTTCGACAACTCGGCTTCGACGTGCGCCACCGCGTTCTCGGGCGGGGCGGTCTTGACGTGCAGGGTGCGGGCCTTCGTCCCCGGGGTCAACGCCTTGGCCGGGTCCGGTGGTGGTGCGGAGTCGCGTGGGTTCGCCTGCCCGCCCTTGATGACGTTCAGCGGGGTGATCAGCTCGTCGCCACCCTCGATCGCGGACAGGTTGTCCAACGCCCGCTGCTCGTTCACCGTCATCCACGGGCCACCCACCGCAGCGGAAGCACCGGCCGCGCGTTCCTCGAAGGACCCGTTGAGCTTCGACCGGATGTCGAATTCGAGGTAGACGAGGTCCGGGTCCGCGAGCTCGGGGACGAGTTGGATCTCCAACGACTCATCAATGTCGACCAGCCACGGACCCAACGTGTCCTGGTACAGCTGTTTGTGCTGCTCACGGATGTTGGAGAACGTGGCGTGGTCGAGGATGCCGACCAGCGGCGGAGGGATGTGGTACGCGGCGGCGACCTCTTCCCGGGTCAGCTTCCGCGCCTCGATGTACTGGGCCGCGCGCGGGTCCAGCCCGGCGGGGACGTAGGTCATGCCGTCTTCGAGGACGGGCACACCCCCGGCGTCGGCGCCGTCTCCGGTGTACAGGTCACGGAACTCGCGCTGGAACCGGGTACGGGCCTCGTCCGACCAGTCCCGACCATTCTTCGGTGCGGGCCGCTGGATGAACCCGGAGGTGCGGGCCCCGTTGCGCCACATCTGCTGTCGGTGCCGGTTCGCCTCGTACTCCTCCAGGAGGATGTTGCGCAGCGCCGCCATCGGGGACGTGCCGTGCCACAGGGAGTCGACCGCGTACCCGTGCAGGTGGATCATGTCCTCCGCCGGAACCCGGACCGTCCCCGCCACGATGTACTCGCCGGGTTCGATCCACGACCCACCATCGGTGGTGACCCACGGGCGCGGCACCGGCAGTAGTCCGATGACCCGACCATTCTCGTCACGGATCTTCGCGACGAACGCGGCGTCGTAGATGGCGCGGTCAGCGACGATCCGGAAAAACAGCTGGTAGCGGGTTAGCTTCCGGCCGGGCAGCGGTGTGCGGAGGAGCTTCGGGAGCGGGTGGTTGGTGAGGCGGGCCCGGTCGACGTCGGACCGGCGTTCGTAGGCGTGCAAAGTCAGGGAGGCGATGTTGCGGGCGAGGAACGTGACGACGGTCTGCACCTGCGGTTGGGCCTCGAAGATCTGCCCGTGCTCCACCCACGTGTTCCCGAGCTGGATCGCCGGGGGCAGTGTGTACCCGCTGTGTTCCTGGACCTGTTCGAGCTGCCCGCCGGACACGATGTAGGTCACTGGGGCACCTGCCAGAACTGGATGGCGGCCCGTTCGAGGACGACCGTGCCGTCACAGTCAACGGGGCCTTCGGGGCCGTGCCGGGTCGCGTTGCGGAGTTCCACGAGGGGCCCGGCCTTGCGGTAGAGGATGCCTCGGAACGCGGTTCCGTCGTGCAGATTGGCGACCACCTCACGGCGGAGCAGCAGACGTGACCAAGCGAACATCAGCGATTCACTCCCCTTCTGTTTCGGTCGTTTAGTCGACACGGGATGCGAATGATGTTCGCGTTACTTCGAAACCGCCTGACCGAAGGTGGCCACAGCGTTGACCTGAGGGGGAATACTGCAAGAATGAAAGTAGCCCAACACGCTTTCACCAATGGAGATCCCCCTTTGAGCACCATGAAGAAGATCAAGACGGCATCCGCTGGAATGGCAATCGCCGCTTCCGCGCTTCTTGTTGCGGCAACCCCAGCCTCCGCACACACACCATCCCCGGCAAACGTGACGCAATCGTCAATCTGTGACACCAGCCGGGTAACCGCAAAGGAAGCAACCAATGTTCGCACCAGCGCTCGACTAAATGCAACAGTGGTCGGCATAGCCCAGAAGGGGCAATCCCTTTGCCACACAGGCGGCACAAGCGCTGGGGCACGGTACACCGCGTGCGGAATAACTAGCACCAATTGGTACGAGGTCCAGTTTCAGGGCATCCACAATCGATGGGTGGCTGCTGCTTGCTTTAACCGGACCTAAGCCACTGTGAGGCCGCGGTTCTCGTAGGCAGACACCACGGCGGCTTCGGTGTCGGCGTTGAGCATCATGGCGTTGCCCGCCATCGCCGCCGTGGGCACACCATCGATCCGGTGCCCGGCGCTGTTCCGGTTCGGTTTGTCCGGCCGGATCAGGTCCACGTTATAGGAGGCGTGCCGGACCTCGACGGCGTCGAAGCACCAGGAGGCGACCGGGTTGCCGTGGTGCGCGAACCGGCCAGTCTTGACCAGGCCCATCACCTCGTTCAACCCCGGAGTCATCCGGTCGAACGTGTTCTTGTACGCCATGACCTCGCCCTCCTCCGGGTCCAACCCGGTCAGCTCCCCGACCTTGTTCAGCACCGGCCACATGGAGAACTCGTCGGCGTGGATCGCGCGGATCGCGAAGTCATCGCCGTCCTGGCCGATGTCCTGATAGATCAGGTCGTAGTCGAGCAGCCCGCCGTCGTGGACGGACAACCAACCCTCGGCTGCCCACTGGGAAGGCCGGTTGTCGTTGGCCTTGTCCAACCGGACCAACGCTTCCTCGGTGGCCCAGAACCGCCACGTCACATCGACGGGTGCGCCGGGTTCCTCCGGTTCGAACAGGAGGCACCAGGCAGTGAGGTCGAACTTCGCGGACAGGTCCAGGCCGCCGTAGGCTGTGCGCCCGAGCAGCGCGGAGCGCCCTTCGTCGGGTGCGGTCCACAGCTCCCCGCTGACGCCACGTACAGCGGCATGGGCATCCACCGTGTGGCGGCCCGCACCCACTGGTTGAGCCGGAACTGGCGGAACGCCTTCTCCGCGGTCGGGTCGTTGCGCGCTTCGAGCGCTTCCTCGCGCATGGACTTCAGCGACAGGAAGTCGCCCAACGCGGGGTTGGCGTGCTTCCAGTGCTTCTCATCCCACGGGTCCGCATCCTGCGGGGTGTTGCGGAGGAACGTGAAGATGTGCGGCGCTCGTGAGGGGTCGTCCTGGATGCGTTCCATCTCGTTGTGCATGTTCGCCGCGAACGAGTTGGGGTTGTCCCCGGCGGTCGTGGCCGCGACCATCAACGGCTGGGTGCGGGCCTCCGAACCCATACCAGTGCGGAGCGCGTCCCACATGGACCGGTTGCGCCACGCCAGGATCTCGTCCGCCGCGACACCGTGAGGGTTCGACCCCAACGCGCCCTGGGCGTCGGCCGCGATCACCTGGTAGTAGGAGTTCGTGCGCTTGTAGACGAGGCGCTTGTTCGCGTCCTTGACCTGCACCCGCTTCGACAACTTCGGGGACAGGCGGACCATCTGCGCGGCGACGTCGAACACCAACGCGGCCTGGTCACGGTCGCGCGCCGCACCGTACAGCTCAGCGGACTCCTCCCCGTCAGCGACGAGCAGGTACAGCATGATCCCTGCCAGGATCTCGGACTTGCCGTTCTTCCGGCCGAGCTCGATCCACGCGATCCGGTACCGGCGCACGTACTCACCGATCTCCGGGTTCCAGGTCGCCTCACCGAACAGGGGCCGGACGATCTCGTCGCGCTGCCACGAGGTGAGGATGAACGGTTTGCGGGCGTACCGGCCCTTGGTGTGCACCAGCACCCGGGCGAAGAAGTCCTCAGCGTGGTCGGCGCGCGGCTCACAGAAGTGGTCGCCGGTCTCCTCGCACGAGTGGCCGCGGTGACTCCACCCGCACACTTGCGGGTCGGAGAACTCGACCATGTCCGCGTCAGCTGAAGAATCCGTCATCGTCGTCGCCCCTCGCTCGACCTTCAGGCCGGCGCGGTCGGAGGGAGAGAGGCCGAACCGGGAGCCGAACCTGACCATCAGGTCGGCGTAGTCGCGGGCGACCTGCACGGCGGGGTTGCGCACCAGGTTGCCCTTCGCGCCCTGGACGAGGAGGCCGTGCTTGTTGACCTCTTCGGATGCGCGGCGGTGGTTGATGACGGCGTCGCAGAACACGGCGAGGGCGTCGACGTCCCATGGGGTGAGGACGCCGGTCTTCTCCATGTCGGGGGCGAGTTGGTTCCACACGTCGAGTGCGGTTTCGGTGCCGGGGTCGGGGTCGACGCCGAGGGCTACGAGCCATGCGGGGGTTCGACGGGTTGGGCGGACGGGACGGGTTCGTCGTCGTTGATGCGGTCGTCGCGGTCGCCGTCGAGGCGTTTCTGTGCGGAGGGTTTGCGGGGGCGTCCGCCGTTGCTCGCGGTCATGGTGGCCACCCCTTTTCCGTGCGGTCCGGGCGTGGCTCCTGTGTTGGCCGTGGGACGACTCAGGGTGCCGTGCAGGGTTGGTTTCGGGTCGCGTGCCGTTCGCGTCGGAGCGTTGACCTGGCAGGCGCACGCACCGCGCTGACCTGCGACGCAGGGAACAGTTCGGGAGTTTTGTCAGCGACAACAGAGAGTCACCCGCGCGCCCGGCATTTGCCCAGGTCACAGCGATTTGGACCCCCTACCCCTTGTGGTGGGGGCCGGTCGGGTAGTGGCTGTGACCTGGGGTTTCGCGGACCTGGGTGGTGGGGTGTGGCTGGGGTGGGTGACGGTTATCCGGTGGTGACTACCTGGTCGATGTGGCCGGGGGTGTACCGGGTGTGCCAGTCGGTGATGTGGTCGGCCCATGGTGCGGGTCGTTGGGTGTGTGCCCTGTGGGTCAGTGCCTCACGGGTCGCGGTGATCATCACGATGTTCGCTCCGCGTTGTTTCCACTCGGCTCGCGTCGTGGCTTCGGGCGCACTGTGGATGATCCATGCGGCGCGGGCGTTGTGGTCTCCGTGGAGGAGGCGGTGGATGATGGCGTCCCGTGCGTCGAACACGAACGGGGTTAGGGCTGGGGGTTGGTCGTGGTCGGCCCGGGTGGGGTTGGCGTTGACCGCGGTGTACAGGGCGTCGAGGTCCACGATGAGGTCCCCGGGTCGGGCGTGCTCCCTCACCCAGGTGTTCTTCCCTGCGGTGGGTGGGCCGCATACGAGGGTGAGGCGGTGGGCTTTGCCGGTTCGGTGTTCGCATCGAGGGCAGCGGATTCGTGGGGTGGGGGTGGTGGTGGGGCATCCGGGTGTGGGGCAGGGATGACGCACGGGGCCTCCCCTCGGGGTGGGTGTGAGGCGGTGTCCCTCCCCCCCGGGGCGCGGTGGGGTGCCCGTGGGGTGGGGGTCTACCAGGGGCTCCCCGTACCAGCCCCCGGGTTCGTGCCAGCGGTGTACCGGTTGTGGCAGGGCTCGCATAGACCACGCCCGTACTCCGGGTTGTCCGCGTCCAACCCCATCGCGACGAGGGTCTTGCGGTCTAGCGGATGGTGGTCCGCCACGGTCGCCTCGGCCTTCCGGCAGATCCGGCAGATCCGGTCACGGGCCAGCACACCGGGGCGGAACCGTTGCCGGTGGCCGCGCCCGTACCCCTGGGCAGTGGAGTGGCCCCGGCGTTGGCGAAGGTCCCGGTTCGATCGGGTGCGGCACTCGGTGCAGGTGGGTTTCCCCGGGCGAGCTTTCCCCCGACATCCGGGGGTCTTGCACGGCTGCCGCGGACGGGAACTCACTGGCCCTCCCTTCGTCGTGGACACATGCATACTTCTGGCATGGCACTTGAACGAGTTGAACCCATCAGCGACCGGATCGAGATTCATCCGCTGCGCTTGTACCGGGAAGACCTTCTGAGGATCTGGGAGATCCTGTCTCAGCTTGGGCAGGTTGAGGCCACGGTGAACGACAAGTTCAAGATCACCGATCCCAGTGGGTGGGAAGAGCTTGCCCGTTCGACTCGGGAGCCGGTCACGTCCGTGGAGTTCTCCGCGAAGGGGGCCGAACTCAGCGACCCCAGGATCTCCGTGACCCTCCGCAAGCATCTGTCGAACTACATCCACGTCTACCAGGTAAACAACGAAGCCCGGGGGCTCATGTCCCTCATCAAGGACGAGCTGCGTGAGCACCGAAAATTCAATCCACCGTTGTGGGTCCGCGCCCTCATCACCTTCGGCCTGGCTGTTCCTATAGCGGTGTTGATGGGGATCTGGATTCATTCGATGGGAGCAGATGCCTGGGTCAGCGTAGGCATCTATGCCACCGTGGGCTTCTTCGCCGGGGCAGGCTCTTTGATGTCCACGACAAAGTCGAAGTTCTTGAACGCGACCTACGCCGAAGCTCCAAAGTTCCGCGAGCGTCTACTCGAAGATGGCGGAGTAAACCTGTTCTGGACTCTCGTCGGCATTGGCTTCGGAGGGGTCATGGGTTATCTGGTGAACCAGATTCCTCCGTTGTCGGGCTGACAGGAGCCAGGGACCTCCGGTGAACGTGACCCGGGCGGCGCGGTCCCCCCGCGCACTATCGTTGCTGGCATGAGCAAGGACCAGAACAGCACCGAAGCGCAGCTCGCCCAAGAGGTCATGCGCCTCAGAGCGGAACTCCGGGACGCCCGCACCATCCCCGAGCAGATCGCGGAAGCCATCCACGCTGACGAGGTGAAGTGCCAGGAGGCCATCACCGAGGACCCGGTGGACGCCGGACTCCACGGCCGCCTCGTCGGGCTACAGCGGGCGCGCGACATCGCGATGAACGTTTCGGCCGCTGCGGTTCGGAAGGGCTTCGAACGCAACAAGGCGATCGTGGATCAGACTCCTCTGCCCGGCGCCAACCTGAGCGTGGACGAGATCGTGGCCGTGGTGCGCGAATCCCGTGGTGAGTAGCGGCACGGGCTAGGGAGAAGGCGCCAACACCCTGTTCTGTCCCACCCGGTCTCTACCCTCAGCTGGTGACGCGTGGCCCCCGATGAGCCACGCCCAACCGGAAGGACCGCCATGGCTGAACGGCCCGAGGCGAAGTGTTTCGACACCAGGCCAGTGCCTCCCCTGGGTTACTGCGCCGAGTGCATCCGAGGAGGATCGTGGGTGCGGGCCGCCGCCCTGTGGGAAGGGACCGGGTTGTGTGCTCAGGATCTACTTGGCCGGGCGGGGCCGAGTGATGAACTCCGCGAGCACGTGGAGGAAAACCCCAACGAGCAGCGGTCGGTTCACGTGGTGGTGGATGACCTGTTGCGCCGTGGGCTCCGTCAGGGTGGTGTAACGGCTGCTTACTAGCAGTGTGGCCGAAGACCGGCCGCCCTGCACAACACGGCGGCCGGTCAGTCCTCCAACCGCAACACCCAGCCCAGAACCTTCCCCACCACGTGCATGAACAGCAGGAGCGGGATGCATGCAAGGGACGCTGAGGTCCACATCGCGAAGGGCTCCCATGCCCCAGTGAAGAGCCACACGGCGCCGGTCGGGAGGGCGAGCGTCAGGTATACGGTCAAGGCTGTGTGGACGTGTTCGCGGAAGGTCACCGGTTCACCCGCAGCACCCACCCGAAGAACCGGTAAGTCCCGAACCCGACCAGCAGCATCAGCGGGTACACCACGAAGGCGCAGAGCACCCCGAATACGAAGTACATCCAGTTGCCGCTGAGCAAAGAGATCGCGGCGAAGAACCCGAACCAGCAGGTGGCCGCGGTGAGGTAGAACTGCGCGTTCTCGCGACGGCTCACACATCCTCCTTGGGGGTGTACACGAACCAGGTCAGGTCTTCAGAGTTACGGACGTACCGGTGCCGGGCCTCGGCCCCCACCGGGCGCACGAACACCTCACGGTCGGCAGCGGTGACGTACACCCGGTACCCGGTCGCCGGACCCCCGGTGAGGGTGCACCAGGTGCGTTCACCATCCGCAGGGAGCGGAGCACCGGCGTCCTCCACCAGGGCCGCGAAGCGCTCGTGGTGGGTGGGCCGCTCGGTCGCGAGGAACAGGGCGGCCTGGTCCGCGCGGACGCTCGCCTGCTGGTTCTCGTCCCGGACACCGGAGATGAGGGCTTGCCGTAGGGCGGACAACTCGGTGTCGGTGAGGTGGAGGGCATGGGTGGGTGGGTCAGGGAGGCGTTCAAGGTCAGCCATCGGCCGCGTCCCGGCACTCCGCGTCTACCTGGTCGGCGGCCAGCCGAAGGAGGCGAGCCAGCTCAGGTACTAAGGGGCCGGGGCGGAGCCTGTGGGTGATGTCTTCCCCGATGGTGGTGGGCTCCCCGGGCGGATGACTGCCAGGCCCAGGGGGATGGTGAGAGTGCCCTCTCCGATGGTGACCGTGCCGTGCTGGGTTTCGACGGTGACGCGGGCGTCGAGCGTCGTTCCGCTTTCGGGCAGGCCCATCAGCTGCTGGTCTCCTCGGTGGGGGTGGTTGCTCTGCGGTACGCCCGCGCTCCGACCGTGACGCCATCCAAGAATCTCTGAGCGTCGTGGTAGGTGAACTGGCCGCTGTGGCCGGTGACCAGAACGTCATACACACCCGTGGCGGGAACCCATTCGCCGTTGCGGAGGGTAGCGGAGTAGCCGGGGTAGACGCGGATACGGAGACCGGTATCCATCTCAGTGAGGGCAGCAACCCATCGGAGCTTGGTCAGCCGGTCCCAAGCCTGGTCGAAGGCGGGTTCGATCCGGCCGTGGTTGCCGTCCCACACTCGTTGCACGGTGGGGGGTGTGTAGTCCTCCGACTGTGGGGGCTTCGGGGCCGGGCGGGCCTTCGGGGTTGTCTCGCGACGCAGGAAACGCATGGGGGTGTCCTAGCGGGGGTTGGTGTCTTCGGTGGGAGGGAACAAAGCGTTGCGCAGCCATACGCCGGGGCACTCGGGGTTGGCGACCTCGACCAACCGCGTGCCGGGACCCGCCTCACGGGAAGCGACGTACCGGCGTAGACCCTCGGGGACCTCGGGAACGATGTCGACGTACACGGCACCCACCGGGAGTGGCCCGGACCGAGGCAGGGCGACGGTGTCCGGAGGGAGACCGGGGATGCACCGCGCGACCGGCGCCCGGATGGGCTCACCGGTCACAGGAGGCCACCCGCCCTGGCGCGACGAATCGCTTCCGCCACAACCGGGCCACTGGCCGAGCCGCCGCCCATCTGGAGGTGCACCTGCGGCCGACCCTTCCCGGCCGGGTGACGGGCCGTGGTCTCCGCGCGCTGCTGGCGGCCGAGGACCTTGTTACGGGTGGAGTCGACAGCGGCCAACGCGTCCGGGTGAACGCGCGGTATGCGGTCGTTCGCGGCGGCCGTTGCCACCAACGTCTCAGCGAGAACCCGGGGATGCCGGAGGCGCGAAGCTCCCGGTAGTACCCGGCGAACGTGCTGGCGGTCGTGTTCGGGGTGTCGGTCACGGGGTGTCCTTAGGGGGTGCGGGGCGCTAGCGCCTCAGAGTGCGGGCGTCGAGGAGTCGGTGATCACCTTCGGCAACTGGGTGCCGGGCAGGACGGTGGCCGAGCCAGTGAGGCCCGTGATCTCGATGGTGTGCGGGGTGTTCCCGTTGTTGTCCAGGCAGGCCGAGGCGTCGACGCACAGGTATCGGCCTGTGTGCCCGGCGATGCGTGCACGGAGGATGATGTCTGCGGCGTCGTTGAGGGTGCCGTTCCAGGGGGTGGTGCGGGGCGGCAGGGGTGTGGGGGTCTGGGGTTCAGCCATCGGTGTCCGCCTTCGACGTCCTGCTACGGGTCTTGGTCTGGATGCGGGGGTGCACCGGCACGTCTCCGGGTGCGGGCGGCCACCGCGGGCGATCCCGGCGTTCGCCCGGAACAGCACCTCGTCCAGGGCGTCCAGGGCGAGGTGCTTGTCCGCGCCGTCCGGGACGTGGGTGTTGAGCAGGTGGGCGAACGCGAGCGCGCCACCTCGGACGGTTTCGTGGGCGTTGATCGCTGTGGGGGTGTTGGAGGGGTGGTACTTGTACCGGTGGTCGATGTCAGCGGGGCGCACGAGGGTGCCTCCTGAGAGGTTCTGGTGACTGTGGGTATACGAAGACCTGGGAAGCTCAGCGCCGCCCCGGGGCCTGCAACTACGTTCGGTAACACATGGCGTTCGCGCGGCGGATTGCCGTCTCGATCTCCTCGCGCTTCTCCACCGGCAGCCGGTGGAACCCCGACAGGGTCACCACCGCCAGCGGGCCCCGAAGTCCCAGCAGCGAGCCGCTGTCAACCTTCCCGTTCACGAGGATGAACCGATCCGGGCTGTCGATCCGGTTCCGGATGACCTGGTCGTTCTTCCACCGCGCGGCCTCCTCGCGGGACCCGGCGAGCACGACGATGCGCAACGGGTCCGGACCGATACTGCGGGGTGCCGGGGCTGGGTTGGTGTGCAGCTCGTCCAGGTCGATCGGGGCAACATGACCAACCAGGCCCATCGCTTCGTCACGGGTGAACCCGGCAACTTCGAGGTCCTTGCGGTACTGGCCGAGGGTCTGCGCGGTACTCACTCGCCACCGTCCACGTCGTCCTCGACGAACTTCGAAGTCGCGACCTCCTGAACGATGGTGGCCGCGACGATCGAACGCGCCTGCCGCTTAGTGAAACCCGCCCGCCTAGCCTGCTCCACCATGCCCGAGAACGCGGACAGAGCGTGCCCCCACTGCTCCTGGACCTCGAACATGGCCTGCGCCTGCTGGGTTCCAAGGAGCCGGTTCCGGGTCGTACTGGGGTTGGCCACAACGGGCCTCCTGTCCTGTATGGGGGTCGGGGTGGTGGATCATGAGGGACGGAGTCCCCCGAACGCCGGAAAGGCGACAGATCATGCGCGAAGACCTCAGGAACGCCACCCGGATAGGTGGGTTCGTCGGCCTCAAGAAGGCGTTGGCCGCCGCCGACAGCGAGTTGGGCGCGGGCGAGACCGTGAACGCCGCCGGGGCCGGCCACCTCGACGGGAAAGCGTGCGTCATCGTCGCGACCCCCGCCGGGTGCTGTTCGTGTCCGCCGGGTTGTTCGGCCGCACCTCAACGTCGTCGGTGATGCTGCCCGTGGGCGGGGTTGACCGGGGGCGGGGGAAGATCACCCTGCACACTGCGGGGGTGAGCGGACGTTCCGTGTGATGTCCGGGGGCCGGGAGTTGGAGCAGGCCATCCTGGACCCGGAGGGCGGTCCGGTGAAGACGTGGCTAGACAAGGCCGAGGAGAACTCCCCGCAGGGCGCGGACCACCCGCTGGTCGTGAAGCCGCTGGCGACCTTGTCGGGGCTGCTGGACAGTGGGGAGATCACCCAGGAGGAGCATGACGAGCGGCGGGCGAAGATCCTCGCGAAGCTCAGCGAGCTGGGGTAGGAGGTGGTGCCCCGGCCGAGCTTCGGACGACGCCCACCCCCATGGGGACGTCGGAGCATCAGGCCGGGGCACGTGTGGGTGCCCGACAGGTCGCAGCGCAGGCCAGGTGTGTGGTGATGTGGTGTGCCTGGTGGCTGTCGGGCAAGCAAGGGGTGGGTCTGGGGTTCCCCGCCGGAGGGAGAAAGGCCGTGGTTCCCGCCACGAGTCCCAGACCCGTCCCGGCCCCTATATGAGGAACCGGAAGAGAGTGGGGCCCGCACACCACCGCCACAGGGACGTGCGGGCCGAAGCGCCGAACCGCGAGGGCACGGCGCCGATCATGAGGTTCCTAGGTCACCCGGAGACCGCCCGGGTGGCCTCCTTCGGGTCGCCCTTCACAAACGTCAACACGTACTGGTGGTGACGCCCCATCTTCCGGGACGCCCGCCACTGGTTCCCGAGCCGCATCGGAACGGTGCCGAGTGTGTTCATCAGGATCGCGTCGTTGTACAACCGGGCCCCCACCGACTCATGGGCGGCGATCGTCAACGGGGCGAGCCCGCGGACCATCCCCGGTAGTCACGCACCTCACCGACCACCCATGTCGCGAACCGGTTGGGTCTCAGCGCCCGGATGGTTTCGGTGATGATCTGCGTGTACGCGTCCTCGAAGTCGGCCCACGCCATGTTCGACAGGTCCTCGGGCAGGTCCGAGTACACCTCAAGGTTGTGGTACGGCGGGCACGTGAACACGTAGTCGAAGTGGTCATCGGGCAGGGTCGGGGTGACGTCGGCGGCGTCCCCCACGATGTACTCCACCCGGGTTTCGGTGTCGATGAGGCCCCGTTCGTGCCACGCGTCGATCTGGGGGCGGTTCGCGTCGACCTGCTTCTGCGACAGGTCGATGCCGGTGTACTGGTAGCCGCCGTGTCCGGCGACGAGGCCGCGGACGGACCCTCCGGCGAACGGGTCGAGGATGTGGCCGTTGGCGGGGGTGTACCAGTCGTAGGAGAGTTCGGCTAGGACGGGGTCGAACGTGGACAGGCCGTCGCTGATCTTGCCGAGCTTCTGGGAGACGTTGTCGCCGCCGGTGGTGCTCCACGTCTTGGCGTGTTCGCGTCCGGCGCGGGAGTTGAACCCGAGGGCGTTCCACGCCCGCTTGCGGTCCTGCCACTTACCGACGTCGGCGCGTAGGACGCTGAACGGGTGGATCGTTTCCGGTTTGGTGGCGGGGGTGTCGAACAGCGGGGTCACGGTGGCCTTTCCTGGGTGGCCCTAGGCAAGGTGGTGCCGTGCCGTGACCGCCGGGGGATGCAGGGGTTCGTGCTGGGCCCCTACCCGGGCGTTCGGTTGATGTGCGGTGCGCGGTGCGGGGCCGCCCCGTTGCCGTGGGCGGCCGGCTTCTTCCCCGGGCAGACAGTTTCCGGGGTGTGGTTCCTCCGGCCAGTGAGGGCCGGGGTGGCAGACGGTGGAGGACTCGAACCCCCGACATCCGGTTTTGGGGACCGGTGCTCTACCTGTTGAGCTACAGGCACAGTCCCCCGCGCAGGGCTCGAACCTGCGACACCCCGGTTAAGAGCCGGGTGCTCTGCCAACTGAGCTAGCGGGGGCGGGGTTACGCGGCGACCAGGACCTTCTTGTTGGACGTGCCCCGGGCGCGGGTCGCTGCGGCGATGGTTCGAAGGTCCGCCAGCGCGTACAGGTTGTGGCCCCGGTGGTCGCGTCCGGCCGGACGGAGATAGAACCGCTCCCCCGAGGCGAGCTTGACCCCCGGGACACGTACACGTAGATCGCGGCGGTGGTCTTGCCCAGAATTCGGGCGGCGTCGGTCGTGTCGACCTTGTCACCGTGGATGAGAGCCATGGGGGTCACGAAAGTCTCCCTGAAACGACGAATGCCCCGGACCGTCGTTTTCCCGGTCGGGGCATACTTTCTCCGCTGACATCCACCTTACATGATCAACGGATCACTGTCGAACGTGCGTTCGATCACAGGCCCGGGCCCGTGCTCCGGGCCCTCCTACGCGCCGCAAGCACTTCCTCCACCCGCCGTTCACGACACCGCTCCAACGAGCACCCGTAGTGGTAGCCCGTGGACGTCCCACACCACTCCCCGGGCACTCCAACACCGCCATCCCCCGCAACAGGGTCCCCCGAGCGCACCAGCAACCATCACTTGCTGTTCAACCACCGGGTTCCGACGTCGGACATTCTTCAAGGTCGCCAGTGACACACCAGCCATCTCAGCGGCCCGCTTCATCTGCTGACCTTCTACCAACGCGGACAAGAGCCGCGCCCACGCGTCCACGTCCAAGTTCAGGAGGCGGAGCGTGGGCGACGGGTCCCGGACCTCTACCGAGAGAATCCGGTCCGCGTGTTCTTCAGAGACTCCGCAGCGGAGAAGCGCGCGGCGCTGCTCGGTCAGGGCGAGTTGGGCGGGGGTGAGCATGGAGCCTCCTGGGCATCAGGTATCGACTGGTGAACCCTCGAAGGGTCGATGAGTTGCGATCCTCGCCCCGCGATGGGGCGCCATGGGTCCTCACGGTACCGGGCGGGTCCGACGCCCGCCCGGGTTCAGGGACGGTGGAGGTGTTCGGCCAACACCCCCGCGACCGCCGGATCGGCCGCCGCGGCCTCCTGTAGCTCCTCCACCCACTCCGTGATCAGCCAGGCGGCGTAGTCGATCCGGTAAACCCGGTGGCCGCCGATCCACCGGGCCACGTCCGGCCGCTGCCACAACTCCCCCAGCTCCTCGGCCAAGACCACGAAGTCGAGGCCGTGTTCGTGGGCCAGGGCGCGGGCGGCGCGGGCGAGGGGTTCGCGAACGTCATCGAGGCGGGCGAACTGGCGGTTCTGCCCGGCGGCGGAGACCGGGGAAGGGTCCCAGTACAGGGCGTCGGCGCGGCGGTGGTAGGCGCGCAGGGTGGCGCGGGTGGGGTGGTGGCGGTCGGCCCACCGGGCGGTGGTGGCGGCGAGGCGGGCGACGGTGAGGGCGCTCATGGCCGGTGGTCTTTCTGGTGGGTGGGGGCCGAAGCGGCCCGGGGGTTAGAGATTCCAGGCGGCTGTGACGGCGTCGGCGACGCGGTCCTCGATCTCTCGGGAACTAGGCAGCCACAGGTCGGGGTCGCCTTCGGGCTCGATAGCCGCCCGGCCGAGATTGAGGACGTATCCGGTGGGCGCGTCGTCGTTGAAAGCCCTCACGAACCGGGCCAGGAGGCGCTCTTCGTTGACGGCGGGGCGGGGGCGGCCGTCCGGGGTGAGTTTGCAGTCAGACGCGGGGGCGGCGGCGTCGAGGACGACTAGGAGGGCCTCGCGGGTGAAACCGTCGTCGGTGATACGGCCGGTGGGGGTGATGCGCATGGTGTGCTCCGTTAGTTCGCCGGGGTTGGCCGCCCCACGCGGGTGGGGCGGCCGGGGAGTGGTTTAGGCAGGGGTGAGGTCGGTGACGGTGTAGCGGGCGTGGCCGGACGCGGTGGCCGGGGTGTCGTGCTGGACGCGGACGGTCCAGCCGGAGGCCATCAGGGAGGGCGCCTGGGTGATGGTGCCGAGGCCGTGGCGGGTGCTGACCCGGTCGCCTACCGCGTAGTCATCGAGGGGGTGGTCGTGTCCATGGTGTGGCCTTTCGGTGAAGTGGACCGGGGGCTTCCCTCCCCCGATGCCTTTATTATTGCATGATCTAACGTCGCTCGCAAGGTGGGGCTCACCCACCCGACTAACCCAACCGGGCCGCCATCTCCTCCCCCGACATCCGACCCGTGATCTCCGTGTACGACACCCTGTCCGTCCAGCTGTGCGGGTTGTCCGCCAACCGGTACACACGCTTCCCCCGACCCGGGCGCGGGCGTGGTCGAACCCGAACACCGCACCCACCGTCACCGTCTTGTCGTTCGCCCGCGCGATCTCCCACCACATGTCGTCGCGGAACACATAGTCACCCTTCACGAAGTCCGCCTTCCCCCACACCTTCACACCCGACTCAGCGAGCTCGGCGCGGTTCTCCGCGAGCTGGGCGTCGATCTCGGCCGCGCGGACGGCGCCCCCGGCCCCGGCGCGTCGCTCCTCGGCCTCCAGACGGGTGATACGGCGTTGGATCACCCCGGGGTCGTGCTTCTGCTGCTCGCGGCGCTCGACGGCGTCGGCCCGGTCGTCCCAGTACTTCGCGGTCCTCTGGGCGTCGATGGAGCGGCGCATGGCCGCGTCGGACCGGTTCCGGTCGCGGCGCGCGCCGCGCGCTGAGGAGTGGCCGTTGAGGATGGGCTGTCCGCCCTGAAACCGGGCGCTGTACGTGTCGGAGGAACGTCGGGCGGTTTCCGCGCGAGCACGGGCGTTCTCGGCGTACTGCCTGTATCGGGCGATGCGTTCGGCGGTGCGGTCATCCATGGTGAGGGTCTTTCTGATTGGGGGCGGCCGGGCTTCCTCCCGGCCTCCCGGGGTGGTTCAGGCGTTGACGGCGGCCGGGTCGAGTCCTGCCCGGCGGCACTCGGCCTCGAAGTGCTCCCAGGCGTCGGCGACCCCGTACCGGCCGGCGCGGATGCCCTCGGCGTCGTTGGCGTGGTCGGCCAGGTCGAGGAGTTCGCAGGCGTTGAAGTACTCATAGAGGGCGTCCTTGACGGGGTCGAACTCCTGGTCGGTGCGGGTCATGGTGTGCCTTTCTGGTGTGGGTCTTTCCGGTTGGGGACGGCCGGACTTCCCTCCCGGCCGGGGGCGGGTGGCCGCCGACACTGACGGCCACCCGGGTTCAGCGGTCGCGGCGCAGGACGATGTCCTCGCACGCCCCGATGAAGATCTCTTCGATGCGCTCGGGGGCCAGGGCCTCCAGGCCGCGACGCCCTCGGATGTACGCACCGGCGGGAACCCAGTGGAACGCGCCGAGCCGTTTCTGGATCAGTCGGAAGGCCTTTGCGCGGAGGCCGGGAGGGCAGATGCCTCGGCTGTGCAGGTTGGCGATGGTGGTCTCCACGGCGGCGATGCTGATCTCGGGGCTCTCGTGGTAGGTCACCCAGTAGCTGTTGTTCATGTGGTGGTTCTCTTTCTGGTGGGAGTGTTCGGGGTGGGGGTGGGGCCCCGGAGGGCCCCAGGGGGCGGGGTTACCGCCGGAGGTAGGCCGCAAGGGCCTGTTCGGGTGTGAGCCCGTGGCGGCGCGCGAGGCGCTCCACCTCGGCCCAGTCGCGGTTGAGGTAGTCCCACGCGAGGTCGTCGCCGCGGAAGGCGTCCTTCTCGGTCATGGTGTAGGCGGCGAGGGCGTTGATGAGGTTCTGCATGGTGTGGCCTTTCGGTTGGGGTGTTCGGCTGGGCTTCCCTCCCTGCCGATAACTCTATTATTGCACGAACTACCGTCGCCATGCAAGGTAGAGTCCCCCACCTACCGAACCGCTGAAATGAACGACACCGACCGCACGTGCAACACCGTGCCCTCAACCGTCTCAACCCGATGACGGGCCACCCGCACCCCATACAGGGCCAACCGGGCACACTTCTCGCAATCGCAGGGACCCGTGTACGTGCCGCTCCCGCGCGCCGACTCGACACTTCCGAAATAGATGATGGGGTCACCAAAGTTGAGGCGCTTCATGATGGGGCCTTTCGGGACACCGGGGGTCGGGCTTCCCTCCCGACCCCCGAAAAATGGGGACTACGGGGCGAAGGTGGAAATGGCCTCGTCGACATCCACACCGTGCTCCCCGCACAGGCCGTGGAGGCGGCGGCGGGTCATCTCGTAGTCACCATCGTCGCCGTCGTTCAGGGCGGACTCGAAGGTGGCTTCGAAGAAGAGTTCAACGGCCTCGGCGACGAGGAGGAGGGCTTCGCGGTCGAGCTTGTCGATGGTGCTCATGGTGTGGCCTTTCGGTTGGGCGGGCTTCCCTTCCCGCCACATGCATATTATTTCACGACATGACGTCATTGTGCAAGCTGGGGCCCGGGGCGCCAACCCCGGGCCGAATGCTAGGCCTCCCACACCCCGACAGGGGTGGTGTATTCCCACTGCTCGTCGGGGGCCCCGCACTCACCGCAGGCGCCAGCTTCGGCGTCTTCGCAGTCCACGCAAACCCCGTCGTCGGTGGCCAGGTCGATCTCCAGCTCCAGGAGTTCGATGAGGTAGGCGAGGGCAAGGGCGGAGGTGCGGGCGGTGAGGGTCATGTGGGGTCTTTCTGTTCGTGCGGGTGTTGGGCTTCCCTCCCAACACGTTTATTATCGCACGAACTAACGTCGCATGGCAAGGTGGCCCATCAGCCCACCAGGAAAGACACCGGAGCCCACACGCCCTGGCCCTCGCCGTCCACGACCACCCACACGTGCGACCCCTCCAGACGCCCGCCAGAGGGCCACCACGCCCCCACCACACCGCGCCGAACCTCATCCTCCGGCGGAACCGTCACGGTCGCCCGCTCCCCCTAGGGCCCACGACACGCCCACCCACCGGGAACCGCTTCCTCAGCACCGGAACCCACAGCGCGAACCCGCCCCCGCGCATCCACAGAATGGGGTCCTCCCCCGGAACCTCTCCACACCCACCACGCGCTGCTCCCCACCCGTGTCCCGGGACACCATCACTTCGCCCTCCAGCTTCCACGTCCACCCGTGGCGGCTCACCCACGCATCCCCTCCTCGGGGCCCCAGGACTCCGGGGTGGTCGGCTTGGGAGGCGCGGACATGATGAGTCGGCGGGAGAACCGGTTCACGACGTCGGACAGGGTCGCGCCGTGGTCTTCGCACGCCAGGGACAGGAACCCGGTCGCGCGGGCCGCTTCGACGCGGGCGAGGTGCGCGCGGTCCCTGCACCCGAACAGGTCCCGGATCAGCTCGGCCTGGTCGTCCACCTCGGGGTCGAAGTCGGCCAGGGCTTCGACGGCCAGGCGGTGAGAGGTCTCGGTGTGTTCGAGGTGGGCGTAGGCGTCGCGGGTGGTCTCGTACTCGTGGTTCATGGGGGTTGCCTTCCTGGTGGGTGGGGGCGCGGCTTCCCTTCCGCGCCCCCGGGGGTGGTGGGTCAGAAAATGAGGTTGGTGAGCCGGTCCACGGCTTCGCTTTCGAGGGCGCGGGCCGTGGTGAGAGCGGCCCGGGTCTTCTCCAGCTTCATCACGTCGTAGGGGCGGCCGACCGCGTTCACGTCCTCCGAGAGGGCGGCCTCGCGGTCCTCCAGTTCCTGCACGCGCTTGGTGTAGTAGCGCAGGTTCTGGGAGGCGACCTCGGCCGGGTGGCGGCGAGGCCGGTTGCCTTCCTGGTGGCGGGCAAGGTAGGCGTCGAACTCGTCGGCCGGGATGAACTTCTGGGCGCGGCCGGGGCCGGAGTGGTCGAGCTTCGCGACCTTCGGGAAGTCGGTGTGGCGGCGACGCCAGTTCGACAGGGCGCCGGTGGTGATCTGGGCGCGGCGGGCGGCTTCGGCGAAGTTGATCAGCTCGTCATCACGTCCGACGAACTCCGGGCGGGGGTACTCGGTGCGGGCGGCAGGGGTGTGGGGCACGGTCAGGTCTTTCTGGTGGTGGGGGCGGGCTTCCCTTCCCGCCCCCGGGGTGTTCGGTGTGGGGGTTAGCCGAGCTCGAGGGCCAGGAGGACGTTGGTGCAGTCGCACCCGAACCCCTCAACCACGGTGGTCTTGCAGCGGGAGCAGTCGTCGCGGTCAGCGGGCAGGGCGTCCACGTCCACGCCGCGCTTCATCAGGCGGGAGAACACGGCGCCGTCCACCTGGTTGTGGTGGTGGAGGGCGGCTCGTTCGGCGTCCTCGGCCTCCTTGTACGCGGTGTGTTTGACGGGGGTGGGGTTGGCCCGCCAGATAGCTCGGTGCCACAGGAACGCGGTGTGAGCGTCCAGGTAGGCCAGGCGGGCGCGTTCGCGGGCGAACCACAGGGGGGACTGGAGGACGCTGTTGATGCTGGGGATGTGGGTGGGCGCGGTGGTGGTCATGGTGGGGGCCTTTCTGGGTGGTGGGGGTGTGGGGGCCGCCCCCGGGGCGGGCGGGGGCGGCCGAGGAGGGTTACCAGTCGGCGCGGCCGAGGCGGTAGGCGCGGGCGGCGGCCTTGCGGTTGTGGCGGTCGCGGCGGCGGGCGTTGCGCTTGACCCCGGCGGCGACACCGGCCTTCTTGCTCATGTGGCGGCGGGAGGCGGGGAGAAGAAGTCGTACTCGGTGCCGTCGATGGTGGTGGGGCGCTCGATGCCGGTCATGGTGTGGCCTTTCGTTCTGGGGGCTTCCCTTCCCCCTGCGATGCCCCTATTATTGCATGAACTACCGTCATAGTGCAAGCGGGGAGGGAACTTCACCGACCCCTCCCCCACCCAACCCCCTAGCCAGCCAACGCCTTAACCCGGAAGTACGCGGCCACGCCGCGCTCCTCGGCCGCCCACACCTGCACCATGCCCTCCGGGGCAGCATCCACCTCCGCGTAAAGCTTCAGGGCCTCCTCCCAGGCCTCCAGCGCCACCAGGGCTTCAACCGCGATCTCGGTCCGCTCAACAGCCGGAACTGACCGAATGGCCTCGGCCGCGTCGGCCATGAGACCAACCTCCTGGCCGTAGTGGACCTCGTCCACGCGGACCATGCGGACGCCGGTGAGATCCTCGACGTGGTAGGCGGCCGAGGAGGCGGCGGACTTCACGCGGAACAGCGCGATGCGGGCGGCGGTGACGGTGTCCTTGGTCATGATGGGCCTTTCGGTTCGGCGTCCGCGGGGCTTCCTCCCCGCCCTGACATGACAATTATTGCACAACTTAACGTCGCCCGGCAAGTCGAACAAAACAGGGGGCAGACCCACCCGGGCCCACCCCCAACAACCACCTACAGGAACTACTCCGACATCCAAAGCCGAAACCGCTCCAACTCCTCGAACTCGAACAGATACGCCCGCCCCTCCTTCAACGGACGCCCATCCGGCCCCACCACCGGCTTCGGAAACTTATCCGGGTAACGCGGCTTCCACGTGTCCCGCAAAGTCCGCACAGGAACCCCCGTCCGATCCGAGAACCCCGCCAAGGTCACATGATCATCCGACACACCCTCCCGTTGCGTGCGCGCCGCCTCGGCCGCGGCCACCTGATCCAGCCGTGCCAACTCGAACAGCTGCGCGGGCTTCCCGGCCTTACCGGTCACGATCTTGCCGACAGGCTTGGGCCACAGGACGGGTTGGAGCTTCGGCCAGCGGCGCACGTCCTGGACGTCCCGGTGTCGGTACCGGGCGAACCCTTCGAGGGTGGTGACTCCCCGGGCGCGGTCGAGTTCGTCGGGGTCGTAGGTGGGTTGTCCGGCCCGGGTGCCGACCTGTTCGGGTAGGGCGTCGGGGTTGTCGGTGAACTGGGTGAGGAGCTGGGTGGGGTCGATGTCACGGGTTCGCGCGTACTCGATGAGGGTGACGGGCTGTATCATGGGTCTGCCTTTCTTGGGTCCCTTTCGGGGCGTCTGATAGGTCTTTCGGGGGCGGCCGGGCTTCCCACTTCCGGGCTTCGGCCTGGTCTTCGGCGCTAGACGCCGTCGAGGCCGCCCCTTTTTCTACTTGCAAAGCCCGCCACCGGGATTCCGGGGCGGGCTTTCTGCTTGTTGTTGCTGGTCAGAGGATCATTTCCTCCATGGTGTCGTGCACCCCGGCATCCTCGGGGCCGATGCCCATGTACGCGATGACGGCGCGGACCCTCGCCCCGGCTTCCGCGATCATGTCGCGGCGCTCGCCGGGGTCGCTGTCTCGCTGGGCGAGAATCGCGTCCGTGAGGGCCCGGTCCGCGAGGGCGAGGATGTCCCCGGGGAGGTCGCGGCCAAGGTGGTGGTCCCGAAGGCGTTCCACCCGGCGCGCGGCGGTAGCGTGCGCTTCCGGGGCTGCGTCGTAGGGCAGGTGGGGCAGGTTGACGGGGGTGGGGAGGGTGATGGCCAACTCTCGAATGGCGCCGTAGAGGACGGCCCACTGCCAGTGGGTGTTGTCGTGCTGGCGGTCGCTGGCGGCCCAGGGGTTCGCGGGGTTCATGTGGGGTCTTTCTGTTCGTGCGGGTGTTGGGCTTCCTCCCAACACATTTATTATCGCACGAACTAACGTCCTTGGGCAAGGTGGGGGCCGACCCGTGCGGCCGACCCCCGGCCAGGCTAGACCTGCGCAGCGCGCCAACGGGTCAGTGAGGACGTCACCCGACCCATGAAGTCCTCGTAGTGCTGCTCCCACTGGGGCATCTGGATCTGGAGGTAGAGGTGGTGCATTCCGGCCGCGCCGGTCCATGCGCGGGCGGCGGCCTCCACCCCGAGGGTGCGGGCCCAGTGGCGTCCGCCGAGGCCGTTGGGGTCAGCGAGCACGTCCGCCGCGCGGCCAATGAGGGTGATCCAGGTGACGAGGTCGGCGTCAACGCTGGCACTGTGGGGCCGGGGAGGATGATGTCGCATCCGGCGAGGGCGTCTACGAGGTCGGTGAGCGTGGTGTTCAGCTGGGCGCGCTGGTCTTCGGTGGCCTGGTGACTCATGGTGTGGCCTTTCGTGTTGGGGTCTTTCGGTTGTCGGGCTTCCCTCCCGACACACACCATTAAACCAGGAACTAACGTCGTTGACAACTAGGCATCCACGACAGCCGGACGCCAACCCTCACCCGTAGTCACGAACCGCATCCCCGGCAGCCCCTCCAACGGAACACGGGCGGCCCGCGCCAACACCACGGCCGGAACCTTCAACGGCTCCCCGATCGTGTACCCGTGCGCGCCACCCAACTCCGCGACCGCGTCCTCATCACGGCCGACCACCATGTTCACCTCGAACTCATCCATCCCCCGATCCTACTCGGCTAGGGCGACAGACCCAGCTCCTCAGCGCGGCCTACCCCACGCCTGGGCCCGCAACCCGAGCGTTTCCGGCAACGCACCAGCACGAGCCCGCACAGCCACCGTCAGCAGCTCCGCCACCCACACGTCCCCCACCGTGACACCCGCGCCGAGCCCACCGACCTGTTCCCCTATCAGCCGCCGGGTTCCCTCACTCAGGTCGGAGAACGCGTCCAGGACCTCGTACACGAGAGACCCCGCAGGCCTGCCTTCCCCGCCCCCGAGCATCCTGACGAGCGGGCTGATCTGTCCGAACAGGTCGCGGTGGTCGTTGTCCTCGTTGATGCTTCGCCACACCGGGTGTTTCCAGTCGCCGGGGAGCATGAGGAGGAGGCCGACGAGTTCGCGGACGTGGGGGTTGTCGAGATCGTTCATGCCCCTGTCCTACCGGTCTGCGGTGTGGGGGCGGGGTGGGTTGGCCGGGTTCGGCCATCACCACAACCCTTCTACCTGCGGGCCCCGGCGGCGTCGTACCTCCGCGAACAGCATCGGGTCCCACTCGTCCAACGCCTTCCGCAACCGGTCCACGGTCCCCCGATACTTGTTCCCGAGCCCGGGATAGTCGGCCTTCAGATGCCACGCTGGCGGATCGTTGAGGTAGTCCGCCCACCCACAACCGCTCAGATGCGGGCACCGGTCGATGCTGTTGTTGCAGTGGTCGCAGAGCAGCCCGCGGACCCATCCGGTGAACGGGTCGTGGTCCATGACGCCGACGCCCGACCCGCCGCACACAGCGCATCCTCGCCCGAGCTTCTGGACGAACCCCCACCGGGCCCGCGTGTAGGGCTTGTTCGCCCCCATCCACTGAGGCCAGGCCAGGGGTCCTGCTGGTTGTATTTCCCCTCGATGTGCGCCATCCAGCATTCCTCTCCCGGGGGTACGAGTTCGGGTTCGACCTCTTCCCCGGTTCGAGTCACCCGGGTGGTGAACGTGCGTCGCCGGGTCTTTCCCTGGTGCTCCCACCAGAAGATCGCCTTGTGCGTCCACGGGCCGGTGGGGTTGTTCTCCTCGATGCCGCACACCATCCCGTGCTCGGGGTGCCAGAGGTGGTGAAGGCCGTCGTTCCCGGGGACCGCAGAGGTGAAGTACGGGGGCCGGTATGGGCTGGTTGGGCAGGGGCGGACGGAGTACTCCGGCATGTGTTCGGCAACTTCGTCGCGGGTGTGGTCGCTGGACAGGTGCCAAAGGAGGTTGCGTTGGCGGTGTTCGGGGAGCTGGTCGAGGGTGTGGGGGTTGAGGTTCGGGTCGGCTGGGCGGCTGAGGCGGGCGGGGATCGGTTTCGTTACACGCGGCATGGTTGCATTTTGACACCACACTGTGACAGTCCGTTGTGGCAGAGGATGCGGTCTGGATCGTCCCCTGCTCACAACAGATCGAGACGCCACACGCCCAACGAGAACAGCGACCTCGGCGGGGTGTGTACGGGGCGGAGCTGGCCGGGATCACCGTTGAGGTCACCGCCAGCTAGGTCAGCCCTCCAGTCACCCCCAGTGCCATTCCGCGTCGAACGCGGCCTGCGCGGCCACGGACCGCCCCCGCACCTCGGCCACCTGCACCACCTCGGGGACCTGACCGCCGATCGACGTCCACCGGATGCGCGCCCCGGGCACTTTCGGGGACGGCTTCGGTGACCGTGACGGCGATGTCCGTGCGCAGCTCCTCGGTGACGGGTCCGTCCTGGTCGAGGTCGACAGTGAACACCACCCGGACCTTCATACCTTGGTCTCCAACGCCGCAGCCACATCCTTCAAAGGGGCTCCCATGCCGCCCGCGTAGGGTTCTTCCGGCATCCTCTGAAAACCGCACCTGTCGAAGAAGCCGAGCCGCTCGGCATCGTCGTCATAGCCGGTTTTCGCGCGCAGAGCGATCCACGTACATCCACGACTGTGTGCGTGTTCCACGAACGCACGCACGAGACCTTGCCCGATGCCTTGCCTTCTAGTGCGGGGCGAGACGAGCATCTGGGGGATGTACGCGTAGGGCCTCCGGTGCTCGGGGTGCCGCAGCTCTTCGGTTAGCCCCGCGTCGGGGCGGCCTTCGAGCCAGCCGACGATCCGGCCGCCCTCGTCTTCGGCAACCCACACCTCATAGTCCTCCGGAAGGCCTCGTATGTAGTCCCTGGACGTTTCGAAGAAGCCTTCGGTCTCGTCGTCCAGGGCGATGATGGCTTCGCAGTCGTCGTCCACGGCCGGACGGACACGCCACTGCGGGGCCGCCTTCCGCGCCTCGGTGCGCTCCCACTCGTCCACATCCGCCATGGTGGGCTGGGCCGGGTCATGGGCGAACTCATCGTGGACGTCACTCAGGGACAAGCGGGCCTTCTTCGGGGACACGGGCTTCTCCTCGACGGTCATTCGGCGCGCGCCACATCGGCCAGCGCCGCGGTCAGCTCACGGTACTCGTCCTCACCGATCACGTACCCGCACACGCACGTCGCCCCGTCCACCCCGGCCTCCCGCATCACCCCGGCCGGGATGTGGCACGACGGGCACACCACCGGCACCAAGTACTTCGCGGGCTGCTTCCCACCAGCCCGGTCCGCACGGTGCTGAAGGTCAAGGAGGTCGAGGCCGGCGTCCAGGCCACCGCGTTCGTCGTGGGCGCCGCCGATCGCCATCCACTCCATGGGGAGGTTGGTGAGGACCTGAACGTGCGCGGCGAGGAGCTGGCACGCCTCGGTGACGCGGGTGGCCCGGTTCGCCCACGACACCCGGGGGCCGGGGGCATGGACAGGTGCTGGCGGACCCGGTCCTCATACGCGGCCACGGTCGTCTCGATCTCGGTGAGGAGCGCGTCCAGGTCCTCGCGGACGGGGATGCTGGGGTTGACGCGGGAGGTGTGGACGCGGGCGTCGTCGTCGGCCATGACCGGTTGGATGCCGTACTGGGCGCGGAGTTCGGCGTAGACGGTGGGGAGGTCGCGGATGCGGTCCGCGATGTGGGCCCGGCAGTCGTCACAGAACAGGTCAGGGGTGCGTGGTGGGTGCTTCTGCCGGGTGGTCGGGTCGAACAGGGCGCCGGGGCAGCGGTGGCCACGGCCGCACGGGAACAGGGTCACGGTCATTCGGGAGTTCTCCTTGCAGGTCAGTGGTCGGGTTGGGCCCACAGGGCCCCGGCGAGGAGTGCGGTCGCGGCGATGAGCGGCCCCACCACTCCGGCCAGGGCGATCAGGGGGTCGCCGGTGCGGATCGCTGCGGCGGCCAGGTGCGCCCACCCGGCGAAGAACCCGGTGCCGCCAACGAGGATCAGGGCGGTGATGGCGGCGGCCTTCCAACTCAACGGGAGTCTCCGAACTTGATGGCGGCCGTTCCCGACACCGGGCGGCCGTCGATGTACTCCGCGTTCAGGTCGCGGTCGGCGGCCGGGACGGGCTGGGGCAGAATCATGCCGGTGTCGGGCGGGACCTGGTCGCTGGTGACCAGCGGGAGACCAGCGAACGTGGGCGGGGTGACCGTGGCGGACATCCGGTACCTGGCGCGGACGTCGGTCTCGGCGCGGGCGCACGCTTTCTCCCGTTCCCGCTCGTCCGCCTGGTGGGTGGGGCACAGGCGGGTCAGACAACCCTGACCGGTGACCGCCCACCCCAACCCGTCGAGCGCCCCGCACCGGTCGCAACCCGGGGCCGACCCCACGGTGGGGTGAGCGACAACCCCGGGTGGGGTCAACCACGATTCCCCAGGCCGGTACGGGTGGAACACCCCGCCGCTGGCGGCCAGGAGGGCGCGGAGCGACAGGGCCCGCGCCTCGCACCCCATGTAGTACGCGACCAGGAGACACCGGCTGGGGTGACCACCACAGGCCGGGGTCCAACACCGGGGGCACACCCCCACAAGTTCGGCCAAAGCGTTCTCCAGCACACCCCCGAACCGCCCGTCGAACAGCGCCCTGCCGGTGCGGACCCCGACCCAACCCCGGGGCACGTAGTGCGCAGTGGGGCCGGGCCCGGCCGGGGAAAGGGAACGCTCCCCCACCCCCGACCAGGACCCACGAGACGGAACCCCCATCAGTCCCGGCCCCCAACACCCACCGGGGAACCCGGCGACGCCACCACCACGTCCACCTCACCGGCCTTGATCGCCTCCCACACCACGTAGGCGTCACCACCGAGCAGGTCCACCAACGGTTCGATGGCGTCGGCTTCCTTCTCAGCGAGCTCGGCCGCGGTCTCCGTGTTGTCGATCTCCTGCGCGATCCGGTGCGCCTCCGTCATCGCGTCCCGCACGTCCTTCGGCGGCACCGGGCGCTGCAACGTCAAGGTCGGGGAACCGGTGTCGGCCTCCTCCTCAGGGTCGCCGTCCCCCGCGTTGTAGGTGGCGGCCACGAAGAAGTTCCCGCCGGACATGGAGGTCACATAGCCGGACAGCAGCTCACCCACACGCACTTCCCACTCCCGTTTGGTTTCGTCGTCGGTGTACAGGTCGCGCCACTCGAACTCGGCGGACGCGTCGTCCAGGGCGCGCCTGAGTGACTCGCCCATGTACGCGATGATGAGGTCCCGCCACCCGGCGTCGGTGTGCGCGTCGTACTTGCGGCCAACGGCCTCGTGAAACTCGCGGAGGACGTCGCAGTCGGGGTTGAGCTGGAAAGTCGCGACGCCGGACACGGTCATCTCCATACCGTCCGAGGTGACGACGGTTTCCGCGCCCATCTCGGCGCCGCTGTCCTCCTGGTCGTTGAACGCGAACGTGCGCTGCCCGCCCGGGTACACGTACACCTGGTCGCCGGGCCCGTAGTAGGCGCGGGTGCCGGGGTCGATACACCGGTCGAACGTGGTGCTGCTGAACGCCCCGGCGTCGTACTCCACGGCGATCTCGTCTGGGTCGACGGACACCGAGCAGGCGGTGAGACCGAGGGCGAGGGTGGCGGCGGCCAGGCCGGTGGTGGTGCGGCGCAGGGTGCTCATGCGGGGTCCTCGGGGTTCAGGTGGGAGTCGATCAGGTGGATGACCTCTCCGCCGGTGAGGGGAGCCCGGACTGGTCAGCGACCTGGGCGTGGCGGCGGACCATGCCGAGGACCGCGGTCGTGTGTTCGTTGCGGTCACGGAGGCGGGCGTGGTCGCGGCGGAGTTGCCGGTACCCGGCGAGGCGGTTGTTGTGGCCCCACGCGGCGAGGGTGACGACGAGGCCGGTCAGGATGATCACGCCGATGATGAGTGCCCCGGCCATGTCACATGCCCTTTCCGGGGTCGGTGATGGCGGCGGCGGCGATGACGGGCAGGGACACCCACAGGTATGTCCAGTCGCCGAGCCAGAAGCCGAACCCCCACAGGGTGAGGGCGGCCATGCCCATCAGCCAGGCCACGAACCGGCGCAGGTGGTGGAAGGGGTCGGGCCGGTTGAGGCGGGCGGGGGTTCGGGTTCGGGGAGCGGGTGGGGCCCGTCAGGGGGTGTTGGGGTCATACGTCCGATGATCACATGATGGGGTGACATCCCCGGCACTTTCCGCAGGTCAAGTGGGGTGCCGGGGGTGTCTGGTTGGGGGTTACGGGGTGTGCGCGATGTTGCGGGCCTCGGTCACTGCTTCCCGCCACTGGGCGAACACGTCCTGGTGGTCAAGGCCGCCCCAGCCATTCCGGGACGCGGCGTCGACGTGGTCCAGGGCCGCCCGCAGCCGCTGGTTCTCCTCGGCCAGGGCGGTGATGCGGTTGTCTCTGTTGCGCAGGGCCGCGCGCACCACCCACATGACCGCGTCCGTGGTGCGTTCCGTGGCGCCGGGCACCCGCGTGATGTGGTCGTCGACACGCTGGTGCAGTTCGGTGATGTCCATCAGGTGGTGCCTCCGGTCGTGTTGATGTGGTCGGCGTGGATGATCGCACCCAACCGGTCGGGGAAGTCCTCAGTCAGGGCGGGCGCCTGGTCGGGGTTCCCGGGCCAGGCCGGGTCCGGCCACGAGCACCGCCACCGTCCGCGGTGCGGGGTGATGGTGACGGTGCCGACCCGGAACCGGGTGGCGCGGTCGAGGAGTTCGCACACGTGCGTCAGTTGGAGTTCGGCCACGGTGTGGACGGTGCGGGTGCGTTCGAGGTCCTCACCGCGTCGGCGTAGCCGGTCGGCCAGGGCGAGTTCCCTGCGGCGGGCGGCGGTGCGCACTTCGTGGAGTTCGGCCTCCAGTCCCTTGACCCGGGCCTGCCACTGCGCCTGGTCGGCCTCCCACGCGGCGATCAGCTGCTCCGGGTCTCCCCGGCGTGCGCCTCGACCTCTGTGCGCGGGTGATGATCACCCTCGACCAGGGACTTCTCCCGGGCCTGCTGGATCAGGTCAGCGACAACCGGCGCGAGGACGTCCACGGTGTTGTTGACGTTGGCCAGGCAGCCGGAGACGAACACCCGATCCACCTCAGCTTGCAGGGCGGTCTGGGCGCGGTCGCGGTCGGCCATCCACCGGTCCGCGGTCTCCTCTTCTCCGGGGTTCGCGGTTTCGCACGGCAGGTTGTGGAGCAGTTCGCGACCGAATCGGGTGTGGGCGGCGCACCCGTAGCAGCACCACCCGGAGCCGCTGGTCCCCGGTCGGGTGCAGCGGGGCGACCGGCACACGGCCGGGGCGGGAGGCTGGTCTTGGAGGCCGGGGCAGGTTCGGTACACGCCGCTGTCGTTGTACTGGTGGGGGTCGTGCGGCCACAAGTTGCCGCATTCCAGGCCGGTGTTACTCATCGTCAGCCCCGCAGGTGTGGTCGGCGGCGGCCTGCACGAGGTCGAGGAGGCTGTGGTCTCCGCCGGTGAACATGACCAGGTGCCCCTCCCCTCGGTTCCGGGTGGTACGTGGTGGAGTGCCGGGTATCCGTCCTCGGTGATGTAGTACTCGGTCAGGTTGGTGCCGGTGATCCGCAGGAGTTCGGTGGCGGCGAGGGTGGTCTGGGCAGGGGTGAGGGCGGTGTGCGTACCTTCCCCGTTCTCGTCGGCCACGGTGACGTTTACCCGGTCGTCTGCGGTGTGCGCGGACAGGCCCCGGTGGTCGCGGGCGGACACGATGATGAACCCGGAGGGGATGGGCAGGTGGCGAAGGTCGGGGGTGGCGGTCTGGTCAACCACGGTCGGTCTCCAGCGGTTGTAGGTGGGTGAGGTGAATGCCCCCGGCGTGGCTGTCCACCATCGCGACGGGGTGACCGGACCCGAGTTCCCACGCAACGCTGCGGGTGCGGGTGCGGACCGGCTGTTCATCCCGGGTGCCGGGCCACGCGAGCACCGGCGTACCGGGCGGGTAGGCGGCGTTCCACGCTTCGGCGGTCGGCCCCGGGATCGGGCACCGGCCCGGGTGGGTGACGGACCGCAGCCAGCCGGTGTTGTTGAGTTCGTGGCGGCCGGGCGGGTAGGTGGTGTACTCGACCAGGTCACCGGGTTTGATGGGCTGGTCGCACGCACGGTCGCAGGTGCGGGGTTTGCGGGTGCGGCGGGTGGTGGTGAACATCAGCCCGCCACCGCCAAGGGGAACAGCGGGTCGTGGGTCGCCGCGATCAACGCCCGGTGCTCGGCCTCAGCGCGGGCGGCGGCTTTCAACGCCTTCCCGTGGGTGGGGCACAGGGTGTGGTCGGCGTTGATGAACCACCCTTCGGCTTCGAGGTGGCGGTGGTGGGCGGGCTGAAACTGGGTGGGCCAGTCTCGGGTCTGCTCCTCGGGGATGGGGTCCTCGTCGTGTTCGGTGCAGTCGGTGTTGTCGCAGATGATCGCGGCGAGCTTGATGAATGCCATCAGGTGTTGTCCTTCGCGGTAAGGAGGGCGCGGGCAACAACCAGAGCGGGTTCGTGCAACCGGTCTGCCCGGATCAGTCCGAGATTGGCCTTTGTCTGCTTGCGGGTGAGCTCAGCAGCGGTGGCCCGCAGCAACGCGGCAACCGACCGAGCCACCGAGGGTTGCCACAAAACGATGTGGGCGGCGTTCCCCTCGTGCCCCATCGGCTCGTTGACGACGTACTCCAGGGGGCCGTCGTCGCCGGTGTCACGGATGAGCTGGTTACCGTGGTCGAGGTTCAGCCACGGCCCTTCGGTGGCAGCGTCCGCGAGCTGGTCGGCCACGTCAGCGGCGGCGCGGAGGATGTCCACCGGGTTCTCGCGGGTGTCTGAGGGTTCGGGGGTGAGGTGCTGGTGGGCTGCCATGAACGCGGCGGTGTCGGGGTGCATCAGGTCTCCAGGGTGAAAAGGGGGTGTTGGCCGGAGGCCAGAAGGTCGGCTTCGCGGGTGGCCCGCCTGGTCGCGGCGTGGTGGTCACGGTCGTAGTGGAGGTGACAGCCCTGGCACATGGCCATCAGGTTGGAGGGGTCGCAGTTCTCCGGGATGTGGTCGAGGTGCGCGGTCGTGAGAACCACGTCTGACCCGGTGCCGTAGGCGGTGCCGTCGTGGCGGTTGGGGCACCGACCGGTGTGGGTCCCGCGCCCGCACCGGCCGTCGCACTCGCACCGCCCTCCGGCCCGCTCGAACCTGATCCGGCGGGAGATGTCCGGCCAGTCGTCCGGGTAGCGGTCCCGGTTCTCAGGGCGAACAGGCATCCGAGCCGCTACCTTGACTTCGTAGATCTTGAAGGACCTCGGTCACGGAGCGGCCCATGACCGTCAACGTAGGAGCGATCTCACGAGCGCGGCGCATCGCCTCCGTGTACGCGAACCGGTGGTCGGCCACCCACTCATCAGTGCGCTCGGACGGGAGAATCTCGTACACCCACTCCCCCGCCCGGGACAGGCACTCGGCGTGCCGGGTGACAGCCCACAGGTCGTGACCCCGATACTCCACGGCGACGGTGAAGTGGGAAGCGTCCGGGTGGGTTCCAGGAACGGCCGACACCCGGTAGGTAGTGGACTGCACCCGGACCCCGTCCGGCGGGGGCGGGTCCACCGGAACCTTGCGGTCGCGGATCAACCCGCTCACGAACGACTGCTTGAACCCGAACCCCCACTCCTCCGGGTCCAGGTCGCCCACCACGTTCGCGGCCTCTTCCAGGCCCCGGTTCGCCCCGATCCGGTACGCCTGGGCGATGGCCTTGTGGACCAGGGCGGCGAGGTCAGCGTTCCCGGTCTGGTCAGCGACCAGCGCCCGCATACGCTCTGCGATCTCAGGCATCAGTGGAACTCCCGCCAGCGGCGGCCGACCCCTTCGGGGCGGGGCGGGGGATGTGCAGGGCCGCGAGGAAGAACCCGGCGGCTGTGGTCGCAGCCCACCCGGCGTTCCCCCACTCACCAGCGGCAGCAGACCCGACAGCACCGAACAGCGCCATCGGGATGACCAGGTACGAGCAGAGGAGGGTGAACCTGTTCATGGCGGTGGTGCTCACTGGTCGGCCCCCTGGCGGGTGATGGCCTCGTAGAGGTCCTTGGTCCACCGGCAGTCACCCAACGCGGTGTGAAGGTCGTAGTCGTGCGGGTTGATCCCGAACCGTTCGCGGATCTTCGTGGTGGAGAACGGCGGCGCGTGGGCGTCACCCGGTTCTGCGGGCAGTGCGGCCGTGGCGTACATGGCTCCGGCACCCAGAGTGGTGACGTCCACCGTCCGGTAGTGGGCAGCCCACACCTGCCCGTGATCACGCAACCAGGGGTGAGGAACGCCTGATCGAATGCCGGGTTCGACCCGATCACCACCGCGTCGGCCAACAGGCGGGCCACCTGAGCGGCGATGTGTGATTCCGGGTGACGGAACGGGGAGATGCGGAACCGTTCCCAGTACCGGCCGATCTTCAACGCGTCTGGGTCGGCGTGGGTGAGGTCGGGACGGACCATCCACTCGTGTTCTTCACCGTCTCCGGTGATGATGGCGATCTCCCACACGTGGTGGATGTTGGGGTCTCGGCCGGTGGTTTCGGTGTCCAGGTAGACAATCTTCGTCACGGGGGTTCCTTCCATGGGGGCGGCCGAGCGTGTGTGGGCTCGGCCGCCCGGTTCGGTGTCGGGGGTTAGGCGGCGTTCTTCGCGGCGCGGGCGCGCGCCTTCGCGGTGCGCTCGTAGTCCTTGAACCGGACCTTCGCCACGTGCGACCGGTCCGGGGTGCGCAACACAATCCCCTCCGCGTTGCCGAGGCCGTCCTCGTCCAACGCCACACGGGTCTCCCCCGCGACAGCGCACAGGTACGGGTGCATCTCCGCCACTGTCGTGGGCACACCGGACCCGGGGATGGTGGCCAGGCGGGGGTCAGCTCGCTGCCGGTGCGGGCGGCGAGGTCAGCGAGCTCGTTTTCGCTCGCGAACTCCTGGCCGCCCTCCTTCCGCCATGCGGCCAGGGCCTCGGGCGTTCGGGTGAGAACGTCGTCGGGGATGTAAGCGACGTCGAATAGCCGGTACCCGAACTGGCCGAGGTGGCCGGTGTACTGCTTCCACTGGCCGGTGATGCCAGACCCGTACACCTCCAGGTAGTAGACGGCGAGGCCGGTTGTGGGGGCGGGAAAGAACGTGGTGGGGAGGCGGAGGGTGTGGACGATGTTCTCGGCGGAGTTCGGCACCCGGTCGCCGAGGGCATACAGCAGCTCCTCACGGGACCCGATGAACAGGTCACCGCTCGGGTCCACGATCACGCGGGCGTTGGTTCCGTCGACCTTCTCGGTGACGATGACGTCCTGGTCGGTGGGGAACACAGTGTTGCGGTCGTCGGTGAGGAGACCCTTGCCCGCGAACTGGTGGTAGGTGAGGATGCTGGGGTACTTCGTGGCGGAGTTGGTGACCGCGTGTGGGAGGTCGTTGAGGCAGGCCACAGGGGGTCCTTTCAGGCATGGGGGTTGGCGGTGGCTGGGGTGTTTCACCCCCAAC
Source organism: Nocardiopsis eucommiae (assembly GCA_018388625.1). Taxonomy (GTDB): domain Bacteria; phylum Actinomycetota; class Actinomycetes; order Streptosporangiales; family Streptosporangiaceae; genus Nocardiopsis; species Nocardiopsis eucommiae. Next base: position 3,596,359 of record CP074402.1, read on the forward strand.
CACACCCCAAATTTTACCACAATTGTGTGCAATTAAGGGCGGCAGGGCGGGGCGGTCCTCCACCATCCTGGGGGTCTAAGCCACCAGCCGCACCGGGATGCCCGCGGTCTTCGCACGCCGCACCATGTCCGCTGTCCCCTGACCACCCGGGAACGCGATGCACAGATCCGCGCCAGCATCCGCCATCCGCTGATTGCGGAACGGCCCGGCCGCTCGACCCTCCGTCTTCCACCGGGCGGGGTGTGCTTCGGTCGTCCACCCCGCCCGTGCGGCCACAGACGCAGCCAACCGGTCAGCGCCCGACGCGTCCCCGTGCACGAGGGTGATGTGCTCGCCGGGCCCGAACTGGACAGCGATCGCCAGCAACTCCCAGGCCACCACCTCCCGGTCTGTGTAGTGTCGGCCACCGGTCACGATGATCCTCACCCGACCAGCTCCCAACGATCCAGCGCCCCCTCATACCCCCAGGCGCGCATCTGGTTCTGAAGGTCGGCGCACGCGGCGCGCAGGGTCGTGATGCGGTCGGTCAGCCCGGCCGGAGCATCCTCCCGGGTGAGCTTCTTTCGGGCGGACGCCAGCCGGTACGCGTTCCGGTTGTGCTTCGTGCGGAGCTTCAGCAGGGCCAGCCGCTCCCCGTCGACGGGGGTCCCATCCGCGCGGGCGATCGCTTCGAGCATCGACAAACTCGGCTTGAAAACGTCCCCGATTTCCCACTCGACGGCGGCGTACTCCGCAGCCAGTTCGGGACGGAGCTGGCACGCCCGAATGAGGTCGGCGGCCGACGCGAGCACACAGAACGAACAGGACAACCGGGACATTCCCTGGTCGTAAGCGGTGTGGTGGCGGAGCCCGTGCTCCCGGTGCAGCTCCCACACCTGGTTCTCGGTCATCCGCAGAATCGGGTGCCAGGTGTGGATGGTGCGACGCCCCGACGACCGGGGGTGCACAGCGACGGGGGCCAGCTTCGCGCGGGCGGTGGACTCCTGGGCGCGCAGGCCGAGCCCGTACAGGACGACGGCGGTCCGGTCCAAGCCCAGGGCGGTGACGGCTTCGGTGACGTAGGCCAGGCCGGGACCGCGTTTCATGGCGGCGGTGCAGTAGCGGGCGAGGGCGTCCATCCACAGGCGGCGGGCGCGAACCAGGTCGAGGAGGTCGGCGTCAGCGGCGCGCTCGACGTAGCGGACTCCGTAGTGGTCGGCGTGCTCTCGGGCGATCTGGGCGGACCCGGGCCATTCCAGAATGCCGAGGGGGTTGTGCACGACCTGGACGCGGTCGAGGACACCCAGTTCAGCGGCGAGGGTGGCGATGAGGGCTACCATCGCGCCGGAGTCTTTACCGCCGCTGTGGTTGGACAGGATGAGGTCGGCTTCGAGCATGAGCTGGCGAGCGGACATCAGGTCGGGGGCGAGGAAGGTTGGTCTGTTCACGCGGTGCGGCCTTCCATGATGAGGCGGGCGGTGTCCACGGCCAGGGCGTACTCGGCGGGGATGGGTCCGGCGAGGTTGACCCGTTCCCGGGCCCAGAACCGGAACCAGCTCTCGACCCCGACCATGCGGCGGGACAAGGCGAGGTCGGCGGCGCGGGTGAGGGTCTTGGTGTGCGCGTCGGCCTGGTCGATGAGGTCGCGGGCGTCAGCGGCTACCTGCTCGGCGGTCACTGGGCGACCTCGTCGTACTCGGCGGGGACGATCTCGCCGTCCTCGCAGCACTCAGCGGTCTCGTCGTCGACTTCTTCGCCGCACCCGTTGCACACGTAGACGGGCGGGATCTGGCAGGCGCCGGTGATGGTGGTCGGGTTGTCGTGGGTGTGCCAGGGGGTCTGGCACTCCCGCTCGTCGGGGGCCGGGGACACGAGGATGTAGCCCGACTTGCGCTTGTCACCAGTGCGAGTCAGCGGGGAGGCGTGGAACTCGCGCGCCCAGATGGAGCGGGGACGCTTGCTGTCGTAAGCGTCCACCACCGAGACTCGGCCTGCCTGGACGGAGACGACGCGGACGGTGATGCTGTCGCGGGGGGCGGCGGAGGTCCACACCTGGCCGGGCCGGATGTGGGGTGGGTTCTGCGGGTCGTACTGGGTCATCGGGTGGGGCCTTTCTGGGGTTGAGGGTGGGGTGCGTGGGGGCACCCCACCCCAGGGCGGGTTCAGAAGTGGATGTTGCCGGTGACGTTCCCGGCCTGGATGTGGAATGCGCCGGGGGCGATGTCCCCGACGACGGTGTTCACGACCCCGCTGGTCTCCTCCAGTTCCTTGATACGGGCCTGGGCGGCGGCAAGCTCGGCGTGGAGCCGTTCCACCGTCGTGCCCTCCACCGGATACGAGTTGCCATCCTGGTCGTGGATGCCGGTGACCTCCAGTTCATCCCCGACGTCGAGGCCAGGGGACCCCGAGCGGGCTCCACGAGAGCAGTGGTGGCACAGGTCCGGAGTCTCCGCGAGGGCCTGCTGGATCGCTTCCTCAACGGTGTTGGCGGTGATGGTGTGGGAGGTGTTCGCCCAGGTGGTGGCGGTGATGTCGAACGTTGGCACGGTGGTCCCTTTCAGGCGGTGTTGGCCAGGCGGGGTCGGAGTTCGGCCAGGGCCGCCTCGGCCTCAGCGATGATCTGGCGGAGGTGGTCAAGGGCGGGGCCGATCGGGGCGCCGGTCTCGTCCGCGTTGGACAGCACCTCGTCCAAGAGGCGGGCCTGGGCGGTGATGGAGTCGACGTGGGGGTGAGAGCGCGGGCGGCCTGCTGGGGGGTCACAGGGTTCCTCCGGGTAGGGTTCGGGTGGGTTCACCCGGGGCGGCTCTTACGCCCCGGGCGGTCCTGCCGGGGGTCCACCCGGGGTGCTAGATCCACCCCGGGCGGGCCCTTCACGGGTACCAGGGTCCTGTTGTGGTGAGGGGGCGGATGGTCACGCCGTACCGTTCGGCGCGGGCGACGCAGGTGGGGCAGGTGATGTTGCGCTGGTCGTTGACGGACTCCAGGCCCCAGAACTTCCGGCGGGGGCGACACAGGGCGTCGCCCCTCTTACGGACCAGTCGGCCGACCGTCAACGGCTGTTCGAGCACTGCGTGGTCGCGGGAGATGCTGCGGTCGCTCTGCCGGAGCTGGTAGGCGTACCCGACGTGCGCGGTCAGGGTTTCGGGGGTGTCGTTCACAGAAACCTCGGTCCTTCCGTGGTGGTGGGTGCGGGGGTGAACACGACCGTGGTCCCGTCCGCGCGGACCACCCGGACCGGGCCCATCCGTTCGGCGGCGGCCAACAGCATGTCCGCGATCTCCTCATCGAACTGGTCGGCCGCGTGGATGACCCCCGGGGCCGGGATGTCAGCGGCCAGGAGATCAGCGGCAGCGGCCTTCCCCTGCCGGGTACGGCCGTCCGGGATCAGAGGCATGTACCCGTCCGGGCCCCACCCGTCACGGGTCCACCCCCGAGGCTCGGCGGCGGTGTCGGGGACGAACACCCCCTCGGGTGCGGGGTGCGCCGGTCAGCGGTGATCCAGTACTGGGTGCCCTCGGGGAGGCCGTGACGGTCCCGGAACTCGGTGATGCTCATGCGGTCGCTCATCGGTTGGCCTCCGTGATCTGCTCGGCCAGGCGGACGCACTCACGGCGCACGTACCGCAGGTCCCGGTAGACGCCCTCCAGCAACGCGTACTTGTCGTTGACGATCTCGGCGGGGGTGAGGTCACCGACGTGGTCGCAGGAGAACCCGAACCACCACAGCCCGTCGTCCCTGGTGGTGGACAGCCCGAGGATCGTGTCACCGGCCCGCGAGTAGTTCAGACCCCGGTGCACGTCCAGGTCCTCCCGGGGCAGGTCGACGTAGTCAGCGCCGAACCAGGGGTGGCCCGGGGGGACGGCCACGTACCCGGACCAGTGGCCGGAGCGGTCGTGACGGACGGCCAGGCACTCGATCCCGGTGGTCTCGTCGGTCCACTGGTCGCGGTCGGGCTCGTTCGCCCAGGGTCCGAAGCCCCACTTCTCCTCGGCGGTGGTCGTCATGGTGGTGGTCTCCTGTCGTGCGTGGCGGGGACGGTAGGTGGAGGCGGGCGGGGCCGGGGGAGGGTCGCTTCGACGGCGGCCCGGCAGTCGGGGTACCTCGCGATCACGCGCCGCACGGTGGCGGTGAGGCGCGTGTCCGGGCGGCGGTGAGAACCCATCAGACGGTGGTCGGAACCTGGTCGGGGCTCTTGCGGCCACGGTCGAGGAGGGTGGGGGCGAGGCGTTCGGCGGTCGCCATGGCGTCGTCGAATGACATGAGGCTCGCCTTGCGGGCCCGGTCCTTCTCGTCCTGGGTGCCCACGATCGGTTGGAACACCGTGCTGCCGTCCTTCAGGTACCGGTACCCGTACCGGGTCACGTACCAGCTGCCGGGGGCCTGTTCGTCCTCCACGACGAGGAAGGTCCGCAGGGGCGCCCACTCGTGCTTCGGGGGAGGGCGCTGACGCTGTAGGTGGTAGCGCGAACGAAGGTCATGGGGGCTCCAGTCAGGGGAGGGTGGGGCGGCCGGGCGAATGGCCGCCCCACGGGGCGATAGGGATTCAGGCGCCGATCGCGCGGCAGTTCGCGCCGACCCGGGTCTGACCAATGTCCGCGCGGTCCCCGGCCTCGGCACCGGCCCCGAACCCGGCCACGTTGTGTGTGCCTCGGCTGTGCGCGACTCGGGGGTACTCCCTGCGGAACTGGGAATCAACGACCCGGGACCGGTCTGCGAGGACCAGCGCAGCAGACCGCCCTTCGGCCTGCGGAGTCGCGGCCTGCGCGGCCTGCTGCTCGACAGCTTCGATCCGGTCCCCGACCCGGTGCGCGAACCCCAGACCCCACGACCGCTTGTAGGTCTTGATGGACACTCCGGCCGGGGCGCGGTTGACCTGCGCGAGACCGTTCATCATCTGGAGGAGCAGCGACGTGTACATGATCTCAGCGCGCTCGACGTCGGACGTGTACCCGAAGACGTGGACGCGCTGGGTTCCGTCCGATGCTCCCTTGCGGTGCGGGAGCCGGATGGTCTGGCAGCGCATGGCCTCAGCGACCCGGAACAACAGGACGGCCTTCACGTTGGCGCGGGGGTTGGGGATGGTGACAATCTTGTCCATGGGGGTGTCGTTGGCGGGCTGACGGTCGGCTGCCATGGCGCGGTCGATGCCGTACTTCGCCATCAGGTCGGAGGCCTTCGCGGTGAACGCGGCGGCTTCGGCTTCGGTGGCGCTGGTGTCTTCGGCCTTGGCGAGGAGGGCGCGGACCTTGTTGAGGGTGCTCTCGGGGATGCTCACTGGGGGTCTCCGATCGTGAGGGCCGCGCGGAGGGCGGCTTCGAGCTGGGGGTTGAGGGCCACGGACCCGGCTTCTTCTCCGGCGACGTCGAGGTACAGGCAGCCGTTCATGAGGACGATCTGGTTGCCGTCGTCGTCGCGGTAGGTGGGCGGGGTCATCGGGGCCTTCCTGGTGGTTCTGGGTGGGCCCGCCCGACAGGACGGGAAGGGCGGGCCCAGAGGTTCGGGGGCTTCCCCTTGCCTGTATATACAGATTAGCATAGAAATCTGTATATACAAATCTAGTTCGGGGGTGACCCCTCAGGCCCGATCTCCTTCAAGAACCCCGACCACTGAGGCAACGCCCCCGCCCGAACGCCTCACTCAGCACCTCAAGCGCGTTCTTCTCCGGGTAGGCCACCACCTTCGGGTCCCCCAACTCCAGCTCCGTGCCGGGCACGTCCACCAGCTCCCCCGTGGACGGATCAACCGCTTTCCCATCCCGCTTCAGCTGCGTCAACACCGAGTTCGTGAACGAGTCACGCACCCGCACCGACACCACAACCTCATCCGGGGCGACCGTGGAAACCCACTCGGTGAACGCTTCCTCGTCCACGACGCGGGCCGTCACGGGCGCCGAGTCCACACGCACGTGACCCACCAGCACCCGGCTACCGTCCGCGCCACGGACATGAACCGCCCGCCGCTCCCCCAACGTCATCGCGTCGTCAGGGTCCGTGCCCTCTTCGTCTTCGACCAGTTCCCGCCGGTGAAGGTCGTCGGCCTGCTTGATCTGCTTGCCGACGACCTTCGCCAGGATCAGGGCTAGCCGCAGGTCACGCGGCGTCACTGGCACCCCCGCCGCCTTCTTCGCTTCGCCACGGCGACGGTTCAGGTCAGTCATGAGCTTGCGCGCCACGGGCACCGGCACCCACTTCGCCTTGAGCCGGTTACTGAGGTCGTTCTGCATGGCGGCGAGCTTGCCCAGGTCCGCGCCGGGGAGAGCAGCAGCGAACTTCTCCGCCCACTCCTCAGGGTTTTCGTCCGGGGCCGGGGCGGCCGGGGTCTCCGCCGGGGCGGGTGGCGGGGCGGGGGCCGGTTCGGGTTCGGGCTCGGGCTGGGGGCCACCGACCTCGGACATGTCCGTCTGCTCTTCAGCGACGCCGGGCCCTTCCGCGACCTCGGGAGACTCGTCCTTGATGTACGGCAGGCCACCGAGCACCACAGGGTCCGTGCCGCCATTGCGGTACAGGGACAGGCCGAGCTGGTCACCGAGGTTGACCGCGCACCGCTTCAACGCGCCAGTCAGGGCGGTCTTCATGGCCATGTCGTGGCAGTCGCCGTGAGAGGGCTGGTTCGAGGACTCTCCAGCGGAACCGTCCTCGAAGTGGGCGATCTTTCGGCCGTCGCGGGTGTACACGGCGAGACGGACCTGTGCCCGGTAGGTGGCCCACCACCGGAACTTCTTACCGTCCGTGCCGCTCGGGACGCTGTGCTCCCGGATGCACTTCAGCTCGGTGGTGGTCAGCTCCCACCCACCGAACCCGAAGATGCGGGTCAAGGTGCGGCGGACATCCCACCCTTCGAGGTAGCTGTTGCCCTGGTGGACGCGGACGCGGTCCTGTCGGAGTTCTCCGAGGAGGTAGGAGATCTGCTGGTCGGTGAGGTCGATGGTTCCGGCGCGGTCGTGGAGTCGGGTAGCGACTTCAGCGAAGGTGTCGGGGTTGGCTTCGGGAATGGCAAGGGTCAAGGGTCTGGTGTTCCGTTCCATGAGCGGGATGGTCGGTGGTGTGCGGGGGCCGCCCCGGGAGCGGGGCCGGAGCGGCCGGGCCGTTAGGCCGCGAGGGCGCACCCTCGGCTGTCGGCGTGGTGGTCAGCGAGGATGCTGTCCACCTCCGCGTCCACGTCGGCAAGGACGGGGCGGGCCAGGGTGGTGAGGCTGTTCAGCTCCCACGCCTCGCCGCACTCCCAGCACTCGGCTTCGGTGCCGGTGATGCGCAGCGCGCCGGGGAGGTCGATGGCCTCGGGGGTGGGGAGGAGGACCGTGGCGGGGGCGAGGGTGGCGGTCATGATGGGCCTTTCTGGTGGTGGTCCGGGGGCTTCCCTCCCCGTTCCTGTATATACAGGTTACCATAGAAACCTGTATATACGAACTCGGTGTGGCATGATGCTGTATATACAGACACCACCCCAGGAGGCCCCACATGCCCGCAGGCAAGAGCAAACCCCGCCCCGTCCGATGGGCCAGCGAAGAGTTCCTGACCGCCCTCGACGCCGTATACAAACGCCGAGGCACCACCCTCGGCGCCGCCATGAACGAACACGGCCTGGCCGACATAGAGCGCTACGGCACCCCCGAAGAAATCTCCCTCGCCCGTGAACACATGGCAGCCCGCGGCAGCGACACCGGCCGACCCGCCAACCAGCCGCCGGCCCCCGCCGCCCCCTCCCCGCCGAGGAGCTGAAGCAGTGGGCGGACCGCCGCAACGAAGGGCTCATCACCGACGAACAGTTCGAGGCGAAGCGGGTCCAGCTGCTCGGGCTGTGATTCGCGGTTCCACCACGGTGCGTGACCGGCCGTCAGTACGCTCGCCGCATGGACACGAACTCCACTTCCCCCGAAGACCGTCAGATGGCGTTCCTCGGCATGGGCTTCTTTCTGGTCATGAACATCGGCTGCCTCATTGAGGCGACCATCGGACTTACGCCCAAGACCGGCGCGATACTGGGGATCGCGTTCGCGGCTCTGTTGCTCTACGCTGCGGTTCTTGCCCAGGACCGTAGGGACCGTGAGGCGGATGAACGGAATCTGGCTGTTCAGGAAGCGGAGTTTGCTGCTGAACGGGATTGGATCGCACAGATGAGCGACCTGTTCGGGAACCAGACCGTCAACAACACGATCAACGGTTCCCCCGAGGGGCCGGTGGTGATGGGCCGCGACTTCGGTGACGTTCACCTTCACGACCCCAACGAGAACGACGCCCCGGGCTCACGGTCCCGCTGACCGTCCGGGTCCGGTTTCGGATCATCGGGGCGGATCGCGAGGATGCTCTCCTGCGTGCCCGCGTGAACCCGACGTGTGGGCGGCAGCCCGGCGGACCTCCCGGCCCACAACGCCCGGACCGCGCGCCGGTCCACACCGGAGCGGCGGGCGATGGAGCGGGACCCCCACCCGGCCGCGAGTAGGCGAGCCACGTGTTCGCGGGTTCGGGCCGCGTCCACCAGTTCCGGTTCCGGGGCAGCGAGCCCGAGCACGGCCATGAGGTCCGGGTTGGTGGCGGCGGGGCGCCGGTTCCGTCGGGTCACCGCGCACCGGCCGGGTGCCAGGTGCCGTTGTGGTCCTGGTGGTACGTGCCTGGTGCGGTGGTACCGGCGGACAGGATCACGGCCAGGGCGGTACCGGTCTCGTCGTGTAGGGCCCTCGCGTCGTCCCGCATCCGGGGGTTCTCATCCGCGTCCCCGTACCAGCCGAGGAGGTCCGCCACATCCGCCGGTACGTCACTACTCCCGTAGGGGCGTTTCGCGTCGGGGTCGTGGTCGTCCTTGAGCTGGAGGAGAGTGACATGTTCGACCTTGAGAATGAACGTCGCTGCCGGAGGTTCGGGCTCGGCGTCGGGGAACAGCGGCAGGTCGCGGATGTCGTCCGCGAGGAGGTGACCCCACACTCGGCCTTCGGCGGCGAGCTGGGCGGCCCGCTCGCGCATGGACGTGAGGAGTCCCCGCAACTCGGCATCGGAGATCACCCGGTCCCCGGCGGCCTGCCCAGCGACCAGGGCCGCCTTCGCGAACTTCGCGGCCTCCTCCCCCTGTGGGGTGTCCGCGCCGGTGCTGCCGATGCCATCGCGGAAGACGTAGACGAGTTCACGGTCCACGTTCAGGCGGGCGCCCTCGGCGTCCACGTAGGTGTACGGGAGCGCGGCGGGCCCCGGCTGGTCGTGGGGGCTCACTGGGCCACCGCCTCGGGGATCAGACCAGCCGCCTCGGCCTCCGCGAGCACCTGCGCGTTGGCGGCCTCCTGCGCGGCAGACCGGATGACCTGGACACGGCGCACCCGGGCCTTGCGTACCGGCTTGCCCCAGGTCGGGGACACGTCGGTCCCGTAGGCGGTGACCTCGAATTCCACGAGTTCCCCGGACGGGGTGAACCTGGTGACTCGCCCCTGCACAAGGCCGGGCGTGCCGGTGAGGCCCTTGTCGGTGGTGACGATGGTGTCGCCCGGGTGGATGGGGTGGCCGAACGCATCGGTCGGGGTGGGGTGGGTCATGGTGGGGTTCCGTTTCTGGGGTGAGTGGGGCCGCCCCGGGTGTGGGCCGCCCCGGGTGTGGGGCGGCCCGGGTTACGCGGCGGGCTGGGTTTCGCGGGCCGCCCTCTCTCGGGCGCGGCGGGCACGGTCACGCTCCAGCTGCTGGTCCGCGAGCGCGCGAGCGCAGGGCGGGCACGGCTTCTCACCCGCCTTGTAGTGGCGACGGCCAGCGGCCGGAGTGCCGCACTGAGGTACCGGCCGGTCTCTCCTCGCGGGCGCCCCCGGGGTGCGTTTGGCCGTGTTCACGCAGTCCCGGCAGTCGGCCCGGCGCCCCCACACGCCGCTGCGGTGGTACTCGTCCAGGGGAGGGTGCGGCCACACTTCCGGCATGGTTTCGTCGTGGCGGTCATCGCATGGGTCCTTCCAAGGGGGTGGGGCCTGCCGTGGCCGGGCAGGCGGTCACGGCCACGGCAGGCGGAACAGGGGGTCAGGTGCGGTCGGCGCGCTGCGCGGCCTGGTGGGCGTTGATCAGGTCGATCGCGTCGGGCTGCTCCCACCACGCGTCGATCGCGTCCTCGTGGTGGGCGACGAGCTTCTTGAGCCGGTCCATGGGGGCGTGGCTGATCGCGGCGGACAGCGCCTCGTCCTCGAACCTGGGCGGGTACTCGTCGGCGGCATAGCCGAACCCTTCGTTGCGGCACTTGCCGTCGAACGCGACCAGTTCCATCCAGTCGTGGTCGGACAGGTGGTGGTCGGTGGCGTCGAACGGGGGCGCCCACCCGGCGGCCGACAGCCCAGTGCGGATCTCGTCGGTGACCAACAGGGCGAGGTTGTTGCGCTGGTGGAATTGGCCCGTGGTGCAGGTGAGGAGGTCCCCCACCTCCTGGGCATCGGTCCCGGCCCCGGTGCGGATGCTGGCGTGACCGTCTTTGCCGAGCAGGATCATCGCGGCGTAGTCGTCGGGTCCGACGACCTTGACGTCGAACTCGGGGGTGGGGATGCTCATGCGGTGTCTCCGAGGTTCCTGGTGGGTGTGAGGGGCCGACCGTGCGGGCGGGCACAGGCGACCCGAAGGGGTCGTCAGTTGACGCGAAACCCGCCGTGCTCAGCGGCCTTCTCCAGGTACTCCACCCACCGACCCCAGTACTCGCGCTCGGGTCCCACGTTCGCGTCGAGCTGGGTGGGGGTGGCCGCGCGGGCAGCCTGAGCGGCGGCCTTGCACTCCTCAGGGGTGACGAGCCAGCCGTCGTTGGTGGAGAACTTGAACGAAGGGATGCCGGGGGTGTCGCCGGGGTGCTGGGACAGGTGGGTCTCCAGCCGGGTGGCGAAGTCGCGGGCGGCCTCAGCCTGCTCCTCGGTGAGCTTCGGAGTGTCGGCGTCGGGGTCTGGGGCCGCTTCGTCTCCGACCGTCCACACGTGTTCCCACGTGGTGCCGTGCTCGTGCGCCTGCGGGAAACTCCCGGGTTCGGCGGGGTAGAGCATCCCGAGACGGTGCATGGACTCGGAGTAGCGGGCCATACCGAAGATGTTCAGGCGGAAGTACGGGTCTTCGTGCTGGGAGGCGTTTTCCCAGGTCATGTCGTAGCCCACGGTGGGGGTGTCCTTTCGAGGGCGGGGGTGTGGGGCCGACCCCCGAGCGGGTGGGGGTCGGCCCCGGGCGGGACGGTCTAGAACGGGGGCGAGTCAGAGGTGGCACCGCCACCGAACCCGCCACCCCCGCCGCCGGTCGCCCACTGGTCCTGGGCCGGGGCTCCGCCCTGGTGTCCGCCGGACTGCTGCCCGTACCCGCCGCCCTGACGCTGCTGCTGGCCGCCGCCGTTCTGGCGCTGCGTCTTCGTCACCTTCGCGGTCGCGTTCCGCAGCGACGGGCCGATCTCCTCGACGTCGATCTCGAAGACCGTGCGCTTCTGCCCGTCCTTCTCGTACTCGCGCTGCTTGAGACGACCGACGACGATGACGCGCATACCGCTGGTCAGGGACTCGGCGGCGTTCTCCGCGTAGTCGCGCCACACCGCTCCGGACAGGAACATGGATTCTCCGTCCTTCCACTCCCCGCCTGACGGTCGAAGGTGCGCGGGGTGGACGCGACGCGGAAGTTCGTGACCGCGTGCCCTCCGGGAGTGAAGCGGAGTTCGGGGTCCGCTACGAGGTTGCCGACGAGCGTGATCTGGGTTTCGCCTGCCACAGGGGGAGCCTTCTCTTCTCATGGGTGCCTGGTATCGCGTTCGCGCAGGTCACCCCCTGATGTGGGGAAGTTCTCTTCCCCCTTGGGATACCCCAATATTACCACAATTGTGTGCAATTGAGGGTCGAGAGACATGAGTGTGCGCCTGAACTCTTCACAAACCCGGGGGTCAGGCCGCGTTGACCTGCGCCTCCCACTCCCCCGCGTGCCCCAACCGCACCCAGACGGCCCCGACGTACAGCACCGGCACCTCGGCAGGGTCCGCCCACTGCCCGAGCCGGAACCCGCGCCTGGCGGCCTCGGCGGGGTGGGTCTCAATCTCGCCGTGACAACCCGTCGTCGCGGAACCATGCACCAACACCAGGTTCGCCGGACTGTTCGCGTCCGCCCTCCGGGTGCCGCCCATCCCCCGCGCACGCCGATGCTGCAAGCTGTGGTCGCCCTCCCACACCGGGCCGCCGCACCACGCGCACGCCCCACCGTCCCGCTCCCACACCAGCCGCCGCGTCGCCGCGTCCGGGCCCGTCATCCTCCGCCGCCCCATCACGCCGCCTCCGCCATCTCAACCTCGCTCATCTCGCGTGCACTGCGCTCATGCAGACGCCGCGCCGCCACCAACGCCACCGGCGACAACTCCCCGCCCTGGACCGCACGCCACCAGCGCTTGCGTTCGCCCCGCCCCATCCGGTCCACGAGCCGATTCAGCTCCTCATCCAGTTCTTCGACCGACAGGTCCAGCCACTCCGTCTCCCACCCAGCCGGGGGCGCCCACCCTCGGGCCCGGGCGTGGTCGCGAACCTGCTTCGCGGTCCTGGACTCCGGCGCCCACCGCCCCGACAGGTCCTCGTAGGCGCCCCGGATCGCTGCGGCGTGGTCGGAGTGCACGAGCTTGCGTGCGCCGGACATGTACCGGCCGACCGCCGATCGGGAGACCCCTGAGGCATCGGCAATGTCCGCTGAGGACCAGCCCAGGGCGGCCAGGCAGCGCACACGGTTCGTGGTTCCCCTGACGGCGACCTTGGTGGCGGTCGGGTTCGGGTCATGGGTCACGGCGAGGATCGCGGTCCCGACCCGGCGGCTCATCGTCGGACCGGTGCGGTGCAGGGTGGCTTTGACGGTGTTGGGGTGCACCCCAGCGAGGGCGGCGATGCGCACGGCGGAGAGCCCGCGGCCCCGGAGGGACTGGATGTGCACGCGGACGGGGGCGGTGTCGATGGTGGGTTTCCACTGCCCGTAGGCGATGAGTCGGGACCGGCGGTTCTGGTAGTCACGTGTGGCCTGAGAGCTCACGGGAAGTCCTTCCGGGACAAATCGGATTGGGGTACAGGCGTTCGAGGCTCAGTGTCCATCTGAGCGGTCCTGGTGGGGGTCCGGGGGCGGGTTGTCCACCGCGTCCCGCAACACCCGGCCCGACAGCGGCGTCAGCCTTCGCGCGTCCGGGTCAGCTGGCGGCGCCCACCGCTTCCGGGGAGCGTCCGGAACCCGGCGACGCGCGGCCTCCTCGGACAGACGACGGACCTCGACCAACGCCGCACGCACCGACGCAGGCGCGTTGCTCGGGGCAGCCCCCGCCTCCACCACACGGCCGCCACCGGCAGCCCGAAGCGCTTGGGCCCGGCGGCGCGCGACATCATCGCCAGCCGACAACGCCAACCGGTTCGGCTGCATCGGCGGGCGAGCGGCAGCCCGGTTCGCCCGGTTCAGCTGGGCCCGGTACCCCGCCTCGTCGTCAGGGTTCGCCGGGGCCGGGGCCACGTACCCGGTGCGCCGCCGCCGCCGGTCGCGGTGGACCTGGTCGATGATGTTCTTCGGCGCGATGAACTCGTGGGTCTTGCCCAGGACCCGCAACGCCTCCTGAGCCTCGATCAGGTCGATGTCCTCCAGGAGGACCGCCCACGTGTCCGGGGTGCGCTCGTTGAACCGCTGGACGGGGCACATGTGCGAGACGAGTTCGGCAACGGTGATGGCTTGTTCGGGTGTCACGGGGCCTCCTGGCCGGTGGCGCGCTGGCGGGCTCGGTCGAACACGGTGGTGCCGTCCGCTGAGGGCAGGGCGGCGTTGGTGGGGCGGGCCGGGGCAGCGGCCTTGCGCCGCTCCTCGGCGGCGCGGTCTCGCAGGGTGAAGAACTTCTCCCGGAGCTTGGGCATCGAGCGGATGTTGGGCCGCCAGAACTCGTTGGTCTGGACCCAGTCGATAGCGCGAATGATCTGGTCCTCGGTGACCCCGTCGCGGTCCATGAGCAGCCGGGCGGCGTCCCGCCACCGCTTGGTGACGTTCACCCGGTGCGGGGGTTCCCCGCCTTCGATGACCTGTGCGCGGAGGTGAGCGCAGACGCGTTCGACGTCCTCACGCACCGGCTCGGGTTCCTCGTCGGGCTCGTTGGCCCCCGGGGCGGGGTTGTCCTCCTGGGGTTCGTGCTCGTCGCCGCTCCTGGGTCCGAGATTCGTCTCGGACGAAGAAGACGAAGTCTTCTTGAAAGAACCTTCTGGAGTACCAACCTCAACCCCACCCGCAACCTCAACCACAACCGGGGGTTCCCCGATGGGTTGGGCGGAGGGTTCCGGGGAGGGGTTCACAGACCCTTCCTGGGAGGGTTCTCCGAAGGGTTCCCGGAACCCTTCCCGGAAGGGTTCCCCGAAGGGTTCGGAGGAGGGTTCTCCAGACCCTCCCTCAGAGGGTTCACTCTGCCCTTTTGGGCCCTCGCCGCCCGCCTCCCCCAGGGTCGGCAGAGACGCGATGACCTCGGCCGCGCGCGCCTGCGTCTCGGCCGCCATCTTCCCCGTCAGCGACCCCCACGGGATGCGCTCCAGCTCGGTGCGAAGCACGCCCTTGAGCCGGTCGGACAGGGTCGCCTCGATGTCATCGAACGACCCCTTGATGACGTTGGGCTGCTTCCACAGCTCGTCCACGCGAATGTAGGAGCGCACCAACAACTCCTCGGTGTCCCAGTCCGCGTACACGTACCGGCGAGCCTCCAGCTCGTTCACGACCGCGGTGACGGACTCGGGGGTGGAGTCGGCGGCGAAGCGGGCCCAACGGCGGGGCTGGAGGGCGATGATCCCGGCGGCGTTGAGGTTGCCCTGGGACATGAGCATGAGGAACCCGCGTTGCAGCTGCTCGGGGAGGGCGATGAAGTCCTTGTCGGACCAGATCCGGGTGTAGATCTTGGCGTAGCCGGTGCGGGCCATGGGTGTCCTTGCGTGGTGCGTGGGTGGTACGGGGGTGGTGCCGGGCCGGTACGCGGGTCAGGGCGTACCGAGCGGGGTGGTGCGGCAGTAGTGCGTCAGGCGGGCATGTTCCCCGCGTCGGTGAGGGTCTTGACCGTGCGGGCGACCTTGTCGATGTCCGCGAACTGGGGCGGGGTGCCAGGCTGGCCCTCGTCCAGGTGCCACTCGGCGTCGAAGTGGTCGATGTGGTGGCTGACCGTGTACCGGTCCTCGGCGTGCTTGATGATCACCATGTCGATGCCGACCAGTTCCCGGACGGTGTGGCCGTGGCCGGTGGGGAGGGTGACGGACATGTGCGGGCGGCCAGAGCCCTTGACCGGCACGCGGATGTCGGCGTTGAAGTGCGCGGCGACCTGGTCGAAGTTGGTGCGGGTGACGTGCACGGCCTCGACGTTGGGCTGAGGGCGGAGGGTGTAGGTGCGGAACATCGTGGGTCCTTCCGGTTCGGTAGGTTGGGGGTGGCGGGGCCGATCTCACTTGGGCTGAGACCGGCCCCGCCGTTTCTGTGCCGGGGGTCAGGCGGTCGCGCGGGCGGCGTCCAACAGGGCACGCGCCCTGCTCACGCCCACCCCGAGCGGCGACCGGTAGAACACGGGGCGCCCGTGCTCCTGGACCTCCACCGCCAGGTCCTTCGCGACCAGAGCCCGCAGACTGGCCGGGTGACCGTCCAGCCGCCCGGTGGAGGAGGCGGACATCAGCACCTCAGCGCGGGCCTTCCCCATGCGCTCGGCGGTCGCGTACATGGCCGCGTTCTGTCGCCCGTTCGCGATGAACGCCCTGACCAGGTCGGACGGGTCGGCGTTCTCGGTGCGGCGGTCGAGCTCGTCCGCGAACGCCGTGAACCCCTCGGAGGTGGCCGGGTAGCGGACGCCGTCGATCGCGTTCCCGTCCTCGGACAGGTCCACGGTCCCCACCTCGGTGGCGAACCCGACGACCGCCGGGGCAGCCGCGCCGGGGATGGGGTGGTTGTACATCTCGCTCACGGCGCTGTCCGCGAACACTCCCGGCAGCGCCTCGGCGGGCTCGATCGGAGACAGCGCCGGGACAGCCCGCAAGTGGCCAGTGGGGATGGACCACCCGGCGTCGTAGAGCGCCTTGGCGTAGTCGGACAACTTCGAGTCGTTGTCGCGCTTCCAGGTGCGGGAACCGTCAAGGACGTCGTGGACATACACGATCTCGTCAGCGGTCTCGGCGTAGCGGACTTCCACGTAGAACCCGGTGGTGCCGTCCCCGGGGGTGGGGTCGAACTCGCCGTTCACGGCGGCTGGGGTGTACCCGGCGTTGGTCAGGGCGGTGATGGCGGCGCGGACGGTGGGGTTGTTGGCGTGCTCGGGGGTGGTGCCGAGGGTGGCACCGGCGTGAGCGATCACCCGGCCCTCCGCCGTGGTCTCACGGTCGGCGTCCGCCTGGTCGTCCGCGTGCAGGGCCTCGCAGTCGGAGCATTCGCACTCGTCGGTGGGGACCTCCCACACGGGGCACAGGTAGACGCCCCGGGCGTGGCGGTCCGCTTCCTCCGCGAGCAGTTCGCGGCAGTCCACGCAGTTCACGTGGCCGGTTCCGGCGGTGTCCGGGCCGGGCTTGCCGCACAGGGTGCCTCCGCCTTCGCGCATGTGGATGGGCTCCGGCTCAGCGTCCTCGTCAGCCCCGTACTCGGTCAGGCACTCCTCGCAGGCGTCCTTGGGCTGCTCCTCGTGGTCCGGGCAGATCCGGTGCACGCTGATCAGCTCGGCCCAGTGGCCGTCGTCCTCGGCGCGCTCCTCGGCGGCCTTGGCCTCCACCTCGGTGCGGGAGCCCACGAAGGTGCACCCCTCGTCGGTGAACACCCCCAGTCGCCGTCGTACTTGGCAGGCTGCTCGGCGGCGACGCGGTCGGCGGGGGTCTCGGGGCGGTCCTCGGCCACGGCCTCCTCCAGCCGGTTCAGCCAGTACTCGGCCCGGTCCTGGTACTGCTGCTCGTTCGCGGACCGGTACAGGCGTCCGGCGGCTTCCCGCTTGGCGAGGTAGGCAAGGTGGGCGCAGGCGGCGTCCACACCGGCCGGGGTGGCCCGGTAGATGTGCGCGTAGCTGGTGGTGTCGCACCACTCGATCAGGCCCGCGTCGATCAGCCAGGTGATGCTGCGCTTGTCGTGGCAGCCGACCGGGCTGGGGTTGAGGAGAGCTCGTAGAGGGCGACGAAGCGGGCGGGGGTGAGCTGCTGGGGCATGGGGGTGTCCTTTCGGGTTTCGGTGGGGCGGTGCGCCCCGGCCGATGACTCAACCTTATGCCAAAGTGACTTTGGCATGCAACCTTTGGCCAAAGCGATTTTGGCCTAAGATGGAATCGCACCACCCCGGTAAGCTCACCCCCATGACGACGGAGAACCCCTTGATCCAGCAGGTCATCGACGCCCACCGAGGCGTAGACGAAGCCAAGAAGGAAGCCGCCCGGATCATCCACGAGGCCAAGCTGGCCCGCGCGCGAGCCATCCGGGCCGCCCGCGAACAAGAAGTCGAACAGCTGAAGCTCGCTGACGCCCTCGGCACCAACCGCGAAAACCTGCGCCTGTGGGAGAAGGTCCTCGACAAGAAGTGACCTCACGCCGCCTCCCCACGTACCGCCCGCACCGGCCCCTGCACCTCGGGCACCGGCCCGTCACCGTCCACCACACGCAGCCGCCACCGAGCCAGAATCCGCAGCACCTGGCGCGGCGTCGTCCCACACCGGACAGCCGTCACCCGGTGGGAGGCACCCGTGGCCAACACCATCGCCACGTCCTCCTCCACCAGCTCCCACTCGGTCGGCCACTCGTCCAAGACGCCGGCCTCCCGGAAGCGGCGGTGGCACGGGCGGACCAGACCTCGGCCGGTCAGCTCACCGAGGCGCCCGCAGCACGCGCACTCCCCGTACCGGCTCACGCGGCCACCCCCAACACCGGCTGCGCCTGGTCGTTGCCGTCCCGGTACGTGCCGCACCCACACCCGGGGCGCACACACCGGGTGTCGGCAAGGTGTTCCATGCGGTCGTGACCGCACAGGCACCGCACCAGCTCCGTCACGATGAGGGTGATCGCCCCTTGGGGTTGGCCCTTCGGCCTCCGCTCCACCTTGTGACCGGGGAACATGTGCGGCCCGGACACGTGCAGGTGATCGTCGTCCTGGACCACCCGGGCGTCGACCAGACCATCGACGGCGGCCTTGAACGACGGCCACCAGTTCGGCGGGTCGAAGCGGCGGTTCGCGTCCGGGTGGTAGTAGCCGAACACCATGGCGGCGGGCAGGCCGGGGATGTTCGCTTCCCACGCGGCTTCGCAGGCGGCCTCGCGGATGGCCTTGGTGCGCTTCCACTTCGGGGCGCGGTGCAGGCGGTCGTTGGAGTTCAACCAGCGCAGCCCGGACAGGGTGATGGTCCACGAGGGGATCACACGACCACCCCCGGCCGGTCCCAGTGGGCGGCGCGGACACGGAGCAGCCAGTCCTGCACGGTGGCCTTGTCCGGGTCAGTGGGCAGAGGGCTGGGACCCCACAACGCCCGGTCGGTGGTGTGGAGCAGGGTGGCCGCCTGGTCCACGTCCCCTTCCGCGACCGAACGGCCGAACTCCCACACCCCGGCCGCAGTGTCCGCGTCCATGCGCACCGTCAGATGGCCGGTCTCGTAGAGCTCCCGGCCCTGGTGGAGCAGCCGGGCCAGGTGGCGGGCCGACTTCGCGACCGCCCCGGACGGGTTGCCGAGCTTGGGCGGGTTGGTGAGGTCCTTCATGATCCGGTTGAGCTGGCCTTTCGCGAACCCGAGGTAGGCGTCACGGACCCGGCGGCGGCACAGGAACGCGGACCGGATGTCCAGCAGCTCCTCACCCAGCGGGGTGACGGTCTCGTACAGGTCGTCCGGGAGCCACAGGAGTTCGGTGACGGTCGGGTTGCTGCCGAGGACCAGGCCGACGAACTTGCCCACCTCGTGGTGGGTGGAGTCCGGGCGGGTGGTGATGACGCTGTCCTTGACGTGGACGAGGCCGAGGACGTTGGTGGTGGGTGCGGCGAACACCCCCAGCCGGTCCACGTCGGAACCGGGGGTGGCGAGGTTGTAGGCGGTGGAGCCCACGATCCCGGAGAGCAGGACGTTCACGCGGCAGACCTTTCAGACTGGATAGGGGCGGCCTTACCGATCCACTGGGAGCACGCCGACCCCTTCACCGTGGGGCGCGGCGACCGCACGAACCCGGCGTGCACGATCACCCCGGCCGTGCGCTTCGCGGAGAACAACGACCCCCACTGGGAGGCGGGCCGGTCCGGTTCCTCGATCCCGCACACCGACACGAGGTCGTAGGCGGTGAACGGGCGGCCGGTCGACGCGAGGTAGTCCACTGCCCGAGATGCTCGGGACCACCAGTCGTCGGAGGTGGCGCGGAGGGTGTCCGCGATGCCCTGGTTCACGGGCTCGATCTGGTCAGCGAGCTGTTCGCGGTCAGACACCAGACACCTCCAGGGCAGCGTTCGGGCAGGTAGCCAGGTGAGTTTCAGCAACCGCCACGTGATGTTCCGCGAGGGCCAGGAGCCGGGGGCTGCCGCACAGCTCGTACACGGCCAGCAACGCGTCCGCGGCCTCGTACCGCTCACGCGGGCTCATGTGCCCAACCCCGCGAGGTTGACCTCGGCGCGAGCCGTCGCCTGGATCGTGCGGCCGACGTCGATGCGGGTGTGCAACGCACGGATGTGCGCACGCTGCATGGTGACCAGGGCGGCGGCCTTGCCCCACGTGCGGAACAGTTCGTCGCACTCGATGTCCGCTTCGGCCTTGCGCAGGTCCATCGGGCCGGACGCTTCTTTCATGGCGTGGGCGCGGGCGACCTTGTAGTCGCCTTCGGCTTCCACGGCGGTGGCTTCGTACCGGCCGAGGTCGGTGACGGCCTGGTCGAGTTCGCGGGACAGGTCTGCGAGGTGGAGGACCCTGCGGGTGTTCTCGGGGGTGGTCATGGGGTGCCCTTCGTGAGCGGGGAAAGAAGGGGAAGTAGAGGGCCGGGGCAGCGGGGAGCCCCGGCCGGGCGGGACTACTGGACGACGGTCGGGATCTGCTCCCGCTCCGCGAGCTTGAGCAGACGCATCGGCTCCTGAACCGCCCACGCGTTCCACGCCTTCACGGTCAGCCGGTACGCCTGGTCACGACCCGCCGACGTCGCGAACACCTTCGGGTCACGGATGAACCGGTTCCGCAGGTGCAGACGCGGGTCCGTGGCGTCCAGACCAGCCCCGGTCTTCAACCCCTCCAGCCACGCACCGATCCGGTCCGCGTACCGGGAGCGGTCAGCCTGCGCGAGGACCGCCAGATGCGGCGCCGGGACTACCCGAGACGGCTTCCGCGCCTCGTTGACCTGCTTCGCCCACGCATCCAACTCGGTCTGCCAGTTCGCGTACACGCCGAGGATCACGTCATTGCCCTCACGGCCACCGAAGTACGTGCCACGGTCCGGGGGAACACGCCGTCGATGACGCCGAGAAACCGGCACGCAGCAGCGGCCACCATCCCGTAGGGGGTCGTGTTGATGAGCTGTCCGGCCTGGCGTCGGCGTCCCACGTCCAGAACGGAGAAGCTCGCCCGATCCTTGTTGACGAACACCCACATGTCGACGGGTGTCTTCGCGAGGACAACGGCAAGGAGGCGGTGTTGACCATCCAAGATGTTCCCGTCCGTGTCGAACGCGATGCCCTGGTGGGTCAGCTGCCACCTGCCGGTGGTCATGACGTCCGCGTAACGCTGGGCGGTCTGCATCGACAGGGACCGGTTGCCCTTGTTGCGGTCGTAGAGCCACGTCTGGGCGATGTCCGGGGTGATGGTGGTGGGGCCATCTGTAGTGGGAAGGGGGAAGGTCATGGGGGTTCTCGATTCGGGGTGGTGTGGCGGTGGGTTACTTAGCGGCCTGGCGGGCCTTGTCAGCCGCCGAACTCGCTTCACGGATGGCATCGAGGTGGGTAGCGATCTCGTCCAGGACGACCACTGCGAACTGGTCGCCCGCGTTGGCCTCCGCGCGGGTCCGCTTCTCCAGATCGCGTAGGAACTGGGCGTGGAGGGCGACCTGGTCGGAGAGGGTGGAGAACATGAGGGTGCGGACGAGCTTGTAGGTGCGGTGGGCGATGTAGGCGATGCCGAGGACGATGACGGCCAAGGCGGTCAGCGCGGCGGTGGTCAAGAGGGGCTCCGGGAGTGGAAGGGGTTAACGGGTGACGATCGCGATGACCGCGAGCACCGTGAGGAACACCGCGACGGCAGCGAACCCCAGGAGGGCGCTGATCCACAGCGGGGACAGCACCCACCACCACGACCAGGCGACGTGACCGGTGAGCTTGAGGCCGACGAACAGGACGGTGAGCAGCACGGCGAGGAGGCCGGTGCAGCCGATCCCGCCGGACGGCGCGGAGTTGGAGGAGGACACTGCGTGGCTCCTAGACGAAGGGGAGGCGAGGGCGCCGACGATGAAGCGAGGCTCTACGGGGACCTCGACCTCACACACGTGGTCGGGGATGTGGTCGATCAGCCCTGCCAGCACAGTTGGGGCGATCGTGTCCGGGCCACCGCAGCGGCGGCAGTACGGGGCGTCCCCGCCCGTGACGGCCTGGACGCTGTCGATCACGGGCACGGAGCTCGGGTCGATGATCCGCACGTCCGGGAGTTGGGGGTGGCTACGCGGCATCGGGCAGCTCCTCGACCGGGCCCGGCTCGGTGCACGCGGCCCGGTAGGCGGGGAGCCAGATGGGGCGGATGGCTTCCAGGGCGGAGACGGAGAGCGGGGGCCCGTCTCCCCACACCCGGCGGGCGGCCTCCAACGCGACGGGGTCAAGCGGCATTGGTCACCACTCCTAGGGACTTTCGGTCCTCCGTTTCGGGGTGACCGCAGTAGGGGCAGGCAATCCCGGAGACCTTAAGTGCCCCGTCGGGGAGACCGAAAAGGTCCAGGAGGTTCCGGTAGGTGTCCTCGGAGATGTTGGTGCGGTCGTGTTCCAGGTCGTACACCTGGCCGATGCTGAGGCCGAGGGCGTTGCCGAGGAGGCGGGCGGAGGGGTAGCCGTGCTGGATGCGGGTGCGGCGCAGGGCGGAGCCACTGATGGGGAACCGTGTGGTCATGCCCCTAATTTACCGCAATTGTGCTCAATTTGGGAACTCGGGCACAGGCTCCCGGCGTGTGCCCGAGGTCTCACAAGTCACGGTTTCGGCGCCCCCATAGAGGGTTTCACCCCCAAGGCAACCCCAAATTTCCCCCAATTGTGAGTAGCCAGGGTAGGCTGACCAACACCCCACCCTGGAGACACCATGAAACTCAACAACGCCATTGACCAGGCCAGACAAGACCAAGGACTGTCCTGGACCGGCCTGTGGAAACTGGTCGGCGTCAGCGAAGGAACCGGCACCAACCTCCGCTACGCCCGCACCAACCCACGCCCCGAACACGTCGCATCCCTCGAAGACGCCCTCAACTGGGACCGCGGCACCTACTGGCACTACCGCCAGGACGCCCCCACCTCCGAGCCAGCCACCACACCGGCCGAACAACTCGCCGCGCAGATCGACGCAGGCCTAACGGAAGCCGGACTCAGCGTGAGCGAGTTCGTCACGAAGGCCGGGATCAGCCGCGCCACCTTCTACAACCTGCGGAACGTGCAAGGTCAACCCCGCGCCGGGTCCCTGGAACGCCTGGAGACCACCCTCGGCTGGACCCCCGGCACCTACCAGGCCATCCTCGACGGGAAAACCCAAGGACCGCTCCCGATCCCCGTCCCGTCCGTGGACCAGCAGCTCCGCATGGTCGGATCGATGGCCACCGTGGACGGGACACTCACGTGGGTGGAGCATCCGGACGGGAGCAGGGACTACACGCTGGCCCGGGATGGGGAGCGGTTCGGGCTCTCCATCACCCGTTCCTCACTCTCCCCCGACCAGGCGGTGGAGGACCTGCGTCTGGGGCGGGACATCACGGAGGCGCTGCGCCGTAGGTCGTCGGAGAGCATCTAAGATTCATGTAAACCAACACTGTCGGACATACGTCCTAACATGTGACGAGTCACCGTGTGTCATAACCAACCTCCGGATACGCCCCCAAATTGGGGCTACCCCTCCCAGGTCGGAAGCGATACGGTGACTCTCCCCCGCATACACCTGACCCTGGGACGGTGACCGTCAGTGATGGAAGAACCGGGAGACCCCGGCCCGAAAGTGCGCATCATGATCAGCTCGCGCATCCACTCCCCCTACCTCCTGCTGAGCGAAGGGCTCCCGTGGACTGTCATCGTGGCTCGGGCAGACGCCGCGTTCCACGAGCTGTCCGGGCTCTTCACGGACCTCGATCCGGACGTGAAGGCCGACTGGCTCGCCCGCTGGGGCATCCCCTCGGACGACGACCCCTGGGCCTACATCGACCCGGACACCCTGTGCAGGATCGAGAACATCCCGGAGAGCATGCGTCTCCCCACCGAGTTTGAGGAACGAATCCTCGCCTGTGTGTAGGCGGGCAACAACCTTGAAAGGCCGGGCGGCCGTCCCCGCCCGGCCTTCGTCGTGACGATAACGCTCTGTGAGATGAGTCAGCCCACGGTTCCAGCTCGACGACCGCAGGCGCACTCTCGGGACTGTCATCACCGTGTCATCACGGGAGTCGGCAACAGCCGGAACTAAGAGGGGCCAACCAGAAGTCTGGTTGGCCCCTCTTCACACTCAGCAGAGCGCGTTCCTACAGGTACTGGCCGGTGTTGGCGACGGTGTCGATGGATCGACCGGAGTCGGCCCCCTTCTTCCCGGTCACGAGCGTCCGGATGTAGACGATGCGCTCGCCCTTCTTACCCGAGATCCGCGCCCAGTCGTCCGGGTTGGTGGTGTTGGGCAGGTCCTCGTTCTCGCTGAACTCGTCCACGCAGGCCTGGAGCAGGTGCGAGACGCGCAGCCCCTTGGACTGCTGGTCGATGAAGTCCTTGATGGCCATCTTCTTGGCCCGCGAGACGATGTTCTCGATCATCGCGCCGGAGTTGAAGTCCTTGAAGTACAGGACCTCCTTGTCACCGTTGGCGTAGGTGACCTCCAGGAAGCGGTTCTCCTCACCCTCGGTGTACATCCGCTCCACGACCCGCTGGATCATGGCGTCGACCGTGGCCCGGGACGATCCGCCGTGCTCGGCCAGGTCGTCCTCGTGCAGCGGCAGGTCCTCGGTCACGTACT
Source organism: Nocardiopsis eucommiae (assembly GCA_018388625.1). Lineage (GTDB taxonomy): Bacteria > Actinomycetota > Actinomycetes > Streptosporangiales > Streptosporangiaceae > Nocardiopsis > Nocardiopsis eucommiae. The sequence goes on from CP074402.1 coordinate 3,620,416, forward strand.
TGCCGAAGATGTCGCGCGCGCCCTCGGCGTCGGGCCGCTCGACCTTGATCTTGACGTCCAGGCGGCCCGGCCGCAGGATCGCCGGGTCGATCATGTCCTCGCGGTTGGAGGCGCCGATCACGATGACGTTCTCCAGCCCCTCCACGCCGTCGATCTCGCTGAGCATCTGCGGGACGATGGTGTTCTCCACGTCGGAGGAGACGCCCGAGCCGCGCACCCGGAAGATCGAGTCCATCTCGTCGAAGAACACGATGACGGGGGTTCCCTCGGAGGCCTTCTCCCGCGCCCGCTGGAAGACCAGGCGGATGTGCCGCTCGGTCTCGCCCACGTACTTGTTGAGCAGCTCCGGGCCCTTGATGTTGAGGAAGAAGCTCTTGCCGACGTCCTTGCCGGTGCGCTCCGCGACCCGCTTGGCCAGCGAGTTGGCGACCGCCTTGGCGATCAGCGTCTTGCCGCACCCGGGCGGGCCGTACAGCAGCACGCCCTTGGGCGGGGTGAGCTGGTGCTCGCGGAAGAGGTCCTTGTGGAGGAAGGGCAGCTCGACCGCGTCGCGGATCATCTCGATCTGGCCGGTCAGGCCACCGATGTCGGTGTAGGAGATGTCGGGGACCTCCTCGAGGATGAGCTCCTCGACCTCCGACTTGGGAATCCGCTCGTACACGTACCCGGAACGGGGTTCGAGCAGCAGGGAGTCGCCCGGTCGGATCGGTTCGTCGCGCAGCGGCTCCGCCAGGCGGACGATCTTCTCGTCGTCGTGGTGCGAGATGACCAGGGCGCGCTCGCCGTCCTCAAGGAGCTCCTTGAGCATGACGACCTCACCGACCGTCTCGAAGGACTCCACCTCGACGACGTTGAACGCCTCGTTGAGCATGACCTCCTGGCCCGGACGCAGGTGGTCCAGGTCCACGGAGGGACTGACGTTGACCCGCATCTTGCGGCCGTTGGTGAAGATCTCGACGGTGTCGTCCTCGCGGGAACCGAGGTAGACACCGAAGCCCGAGGGCGGCTGAGAGAGCCGGTCGACCTCCTCCTTGAGTGCGACGATCTGTTCGCGCGCCTCCTTCAGCGTGGAGACGAGCCGTTCGTTCTGCCCGTTGGCGCCCGCGAGGCTGGCCTGGGCCTCCCGCAGCCGCTCCTCGAGCAGACGCACGTGTCGGGGTGAGTCGGCGAGCTTGCGCCGGACCACGCTGAGTTCCTTCTCCATGTAGGCCACCTGGGCCGTGAGCTCAGCGACTTCACGGTCCCGATCGCCCTGACGCTCGTCCTCGCGTTCGGCCACGTCCGCCACCTCCCTGTAGGAACTACTCGGGAACCTACCTACCCATGCCCGTTTCCTAACCTGTAACCCCGCACGAGTGTCGTGGACCTCTGGTGGGGATCTTGCGTAGAAGCAGGTCACGGTGGTAGCGAAGGGCCCGACGTAATGAGAAAGTAACCTCCGTGGCGGGGCCGGGGCAAGCACCTCCCCGGCCGCGCGACACCCGTGGGCCGCCGGGCGCGCCGCTTTCCGGACACCCTCGAACACGAGGAAGGGGCCCGACCGGATCATCTCCGGAGGGCCCCCGCGCGTCGGGCGCGGCGCGGTGGCTACTCGCCGCCCTCGGCCACCGGCGCGGACTCGGTCTCGGCCGTCGTGGCGGACGCGGGAGCGGCCGCCTTCGCACCGGCGTCCGCCGCCGCCCTGGCGGCCTCGTAGTCCTTGCCGTAGGCACCCTTGGCCGGGCGGCGACGGCGCTCGGGGGCCTCCACCCCGTCGGCCAGACGGCGCGCGACCACGAGGAAGCCCGTGTGGCCGATCATCCGGTGGTCCGGGCGCACGGCCAGGCCCTCCACGTGCCAGGTGCGCAGCATGGTCTCCCAGGAGCGCGGCTCGTAGAAGCGGTCGTCGCCCCGGAGCTCCTCCACCACGCGCGAGAGCTGGGTGGTCGTGGCCACGTAGCAGCACACCAGCCCGCCGGGGATCAGCGCCCGGGCGACCGCGTCCAGGCACTCCCAGGGGGCGAGCATGTCCAGGAAGACCCGGTCCACGTCGGTCTCGTCGAGCTCCTCGACCAGGTCGCCCACGGTGAGCCGCCACGCCGGGTGCGGGCCGCCGTAGAAGTTCTCGACGTTCTTGCGGGCGATCTTGGCGAAGTCCTCGCGGCGCTCGTAGGAGTGGACCATGCCCTGCTCCCCGACCGCGCGCAGCAGCCAGTTGGACATGGCGCCGGAACCGGCTCCGGCCTCCACCACCCGGGCGCCCGGGAAGATGTCGGCCTCGACCATGACCTGGGCCGCGTCCTTGGGGTAGACGATGGTGGCGCCGCGCTTCATGGAGAGCGTGTAGTCGATGAGCAGGGGGCGCAGCGCCACGTAGGCCGTGCCGGTGTTGGAGCGCACCACGCTGCCGTCGGGCTCACCGATGAGGTCGTCGTGCTCGACCTTGCCCTTGTGCGAGTGGAAGGTCCCACCCTCGCGCAGTGTGATGGTGTGCATGCGACCCTTCGGGTCGGTCAGCTGCACGGTGTCGCCGTCGGTGAAGGGGCCGCGGCGGCCATGGATACCGGTCAACGTCGCTCTCGTCTTCCCACGTCGCGTTTGGTCTGGGCAGTCGCCCAGCGTATCGGCCCCGGGCACCGCGACGAACCGGCGGGCGTTCCGGGCGGGACCGGGCGGGCGTGCGAAAGCCCCGCCCGTTGGGCATCATCAGGCGTGTGGACCCACGTGCCACGCTCATCGGAACACGAGGACCTCGGGAGACACGACCCATGTCACAGCAGACCACGGGCCTGGGAATCGACATCGGTGGCAGCGGGATCAAGGGCGCGCCGGTCGACCTGGGCTCGGGTGAGTTCCTGCGGGACCGCCTGAAGATCCTCACCCCCGACCCCGCGAAACCGGCGGCCGTGGCCGAGATCGTCGCCGAGATCGCCGCGCACTTCCCCGAGACCGAGGGCGCTCCCCTGGGCGTCACCTTCCCCGGGGTGGTCCAGGGCGGGGTCGTGCGCACCTCCGCGAACCTGGACAAGAGCTGGGTCGACACCGACGCCCGCGCCCTGTTCGCGGAGGCCGCGGGCCGACCGGTGCGGGTGCTCAACGACGCCGACGCCGCCGCCCTCGCGGAGAACCGCTACGGCGCGGCCAGGAACGTGGACGGCACCGTCCTGCTCACCACCCTGGGCACGGGCATCGGCACGGCGCTGGTCGTGGACGGCCGCCTGGTGCCCAACACCGAGTTCGGTCATCTGGAGATCGACGGTCACGACGCCGAGTCGCGCGCCTCCTCCGGCGCCAAGGAACGGGAGGGGCTCTCGTACCACGACTGGGCCAAGCACCGGCTCCAGCGCTACTACCGGACCATCGAGGACCTGGTGTGGCCGGACCTGATCGTGGTCGGCGGCGGGGTGAGCCGCAAGGCCGACAAGTTCCTCCACCACCTGCACATCCGGACCCCGATCGTGCCCGCGGAGCTGCGCAACACGGCCGGGATCGTCGGGGCGGCCCTGTCCGCCGCGGAGGTCTAGGGGTCCTCCGCGGCGGACCGTCCGGGGGGTGAGGGCCCCGGGTCCCGGGGCAGGGCACCGGGACCCCTCAGGGGTGGACACCGCCGTCCTCGCCAGGATCACCGGTCAGGAGGCGTGACCGGCGTGGGCGGTACCGCTTCGGGTGCCGAACGGGTCTGGGGCCCGCGCAGAGGGAGACTGGGGCACGGACACACCCCAGACCCCGTTCCGACACCCGGGACCGTGCGCGTGCACAGCCCGCTCAGGGGTCCGGACGCGGCGGTCGTCCGCGTCCGGACGGTCCGTCAGCCGCCCTCCGCCGAGGTGGTCAGGGCGCCGACGATCCTTCGTGCCGCGTCGGAGGTGCGGTCGACCGGGGTGAGCGGGACCCCGTGCAGCTCCGTGGGGAGTCCTTCCTGGCGGGGCCAGCGCATCCACCACCAGAGGTCGCCCCGGTGGGGGCGCAGGAGGGCACGCTGCGGGCGGGTGGCCGGACCGGCGTCCACCACGCCGAACACGCCGTCCTCACGCGCCTCGACCCCGCGCGCCCGGAGTTCGGCGGCCATGCCCCGCAGGGCGAGCGCGGCCAGGTCCACCCGGCACACGGCCTCGGCGGGAGCCTGGGCTCCGAACACGCCCATGGGCGGGGTACCACGATGCTCGCGTCCACTCCCGGCCAGGCTCGGACTCCCCGCCGGTGGTGTCTCAACGGTCACGCGGCCTCCCTGCCTTCCTCACGGGCCCGGCGCGACACGTCGTACGCCGGACCAACGACACACCAACTCTGCACCACCCTGAGCAGCGGTGAGCACCCGTATGCGGATCACGCATCACACTTTCTTTTTCACACATAGCCACCAAGCGCTCACGGAATCCCTAACCTGAGCTGCATGCCCCAACGAGACGGTGAACTGCCCCAGGACCTGTGGACCCGCCCGCGGATGGCCGCCGCCCTGGCCACCTGTGACATGCCGACGGTCATCGAGGGCGTGCGCTCGGCGCGCGGGTGGTCCCAGGGGGAACTGGCCCAGGCACTGACCTACTCGCAGAGCTGGGTCTCCCGGGTCGTCAACGGCCAGCAGTCCCTCACCGTCAGTCAGGTCCACGACCTCGCCCGGCGGTTGGACATCCCGCTCCACCTGCTGCGGTTCGGCGGGGCGGGGGCGCGGAGGCCTCCGGTGTGGAGCGGGGGTCCGGCGCGCTGGACGGCACGCGGGAACCGGACGACGTGGGGACACGGGGGCTGGGCCGGGGCGCGCGCGAGGAGCTCGACGGCACGGGGCGCAACCCCTCCAGACGCCGGGACCCCGGGCGGAGCGTCGCCACCGGTCCCTCAGCCCTCACGGGCGGGCGCCCCGCGGGTGGATACGAGGGGTACCACGGCATCAACGAGACCACCGCTCCCGCGCTGCGCTCCATCACCGGCGGCCAGCGCCGCATGGACGCCACCTCACCCGCGCGCCACCTGCTGCCCGGCGCCGTCGCGCACGTGCACCTGGCCGAGCGGATGCTCGGCAACGCGCGCGGGACCGCCTTCCACACCGAACTCAGCGCGGCCGCGAGCGAGGCCTCCGGTTTCGCCGCCTGGCTCAGCGCCGACCTCGGAGACATGGGGTCGGCGCGGATGCACTACCGGACCGCGGTGGTCCGGGCCCGTCAGGCCGGGATGCGCCTGCTGGACGTCTACATGCTCGGTTCCCTGGCCGCCTTCGAGATCGACGTCGCGGAGGACCCCGAACTCGGCCTCGGACTGGTCCGGGAGGCCGAGCACGTGCTCGGGCCCACCGCCCACCCCACCGCCCGCGCCTGGCTGGCCTGTATCGGCGCGCTCGCCCACGCGGGACTGGGCGACCGCGTCTCCGCCGCCCGCTCCATCCGGCGCGCCGAGCGCGAGGTGGACAGCCCGGACAACGCCCAGCCGCCCTGGCCGTGGGTGTTCGCCTTCGACCAGGCCAAGGTCGCCGGGTACCGCGCCCTGGTGGGGGTTCGGCTGCGCAGCCCGCACGACGCCCGGGCCGCCTTCGCGGAGGCGGTGGCACCGGCGCCGCGCAACGTCAAGCAGTCGGCGCTGCTCAAGGTCGAACTGGCTTCCGCCCACGCGGAGGCCGGTGACGTGGACGAGGCCTTCCGGCTCGCGCAGGAGGCCCTGACCACCGGCGTGCGCTTCGACTCCGAGCGCGTGGTGGGCAGGGTCCGCTCCTTCCGCAGGCGCTACCAGGGCCCCCGCGCGCACTGCGTCGAGGACCTCGACGACAGGCTTTCCTCACTGGTTACCGGTATCCCCCTGAGTGGGTAGAAAGTCCGGGAAGCGAGCAGCAGGGAGGTCATGTGATTCGTATCGGGATCACCGGACACCGCAACCTGACCCCTGACGTGAGCGGCGCCGTCGCCGGTCTGGTCAGGGCTCACCTGGAACCGTACGGATGCGAGATGGTGGGCCTGTCCTGTCTCGCGGACGGCGCCGACGTCCTCTTCGCCGAGGCCGTGGTGGCCACCGGCGCCCCGCTGGAGGCGATCGTCCCCGCGTCCGGCTACCGGGAGGCGCTCCCGGACGAGCACCACCCGGTGTACGACCGCCTCCTGAAGCAGGCCGTCCTGGTCCACTCCCTGCCGCACGACGAGTCCGACCCCCGCGCCCACATGGCGGCGGGGCGCCTCCTCGTCGAGCGCTGCGACCAGCTGGTCGCGGTCTGGGACGGAGAGCCCGCCCGGGGCCCCGGAGGCACCGCCGACGTCGTCGCCTACGCGCACCGGGTGGAGCGCCCCGTGACGGTCCTGTGGCCCGAGGGTGCCCGCCGCTGACCCCCTTCCGGGTCCAGGCGCTCCGTCGCACTCGGACCCGGCGGCCCTCCCGCCTACCGTCCTCCGGTGGCCCGTCCGGTGATCACGGCGTTGACGTCCGAGGCCCGCAGCACTCCCAGGATCGCGCCGTCGGCCTCCACGACCAGGTACTCGGGCAGCGGGTACCGGGTGAGCTCCGTCAACAGCTCCTCGCCCTCCAGGTCGGCGGAGACGGTCGAGTGCTCCGTCAGCGCCCGCGCCACGTCCGACACCGGAACCCAGGCCCGGCGCGCGTCGGTGATCGCCTCGGCCGCCGCCGGGTGCACCACGGACAACGGTGTTCCGGCCCCGTCGGTGACCACGACCGACTCCGCTCCGCCCTCCCGGGCGCGGAGGTCGGCCTGGGCCAGCGGGAGGTCGGCCGGGACGGCCACGGCGCGACGGGTGAGCGAGCGCGCCCTCAACCCGGGCACCCGGGCCCGGACGCGCGCGTTGTCGAGCGCCTCCGAGGCGCCCATCCACATGAACCCGGCCAGGACCAGGCCCCACACGATCGCCCACGGCCCGGGGGCGCTCCCCGCGCTCCAGGCGAACAGGAACGGCAGCGCCGCGACGACGAGGGCGAGGACCCGTCCGCCCCAGGCGGCGACCACGCTGCCCGTGTGCGGACGGCCGGTCATCTTCCACACCCCGGCGCGCAGGAGGCGGCCACCGTCCAGTGGAAGCCCCGGCAACAGGTTGAACACGCCCACGAGGAGGTTGGCGATCCACAGCTGGAAGAGCAGTTCGCCGGGCACGCTGAAGGGGTCCGCGAAGTGCGCGAGCACGAACGCGACCGCCGCCAGGACCAGCGACAGCAACGGCCCGGAGAAGGCGATCCAGAACTCCCGGCCCGGGGTGGGCGCCTCCCGGTCGATCTCCGAGACCCCGCCCAGCACGTACAGGACGATGCGGCGCACCGGCAGTCCGTACCAGCGGGCCACCAGCGAGTGGGCCAGTTCGTGCACGAGCACGGAGGCGTAGAGCAGGACCGCGAAGACGAACGCCAGCAGGTAGGCCGAGGGACCCAGGGCCAGACGCGACTGGACGATCCCGCCGTAGACGAGGGTGATCAGGACGGCGACGATCCACCACGACGTGGTGACGTAGACCGGGACCCCGAAGGGGCGGCCCAGCAGTAACCCTGGCTTCTTCCGTTCGCTGTCGTCGGGACGGGGTCGGGACTGGTCACTGCCTCTGCTCACGGCTCCACACTAGGCCCTGTCCCGCTGGGGTCCCCGGCAGGTCGGGGCTGAGCCGCCCCGGTCCGTTCGTGGTGCCTCCGTCCACGGTGTCCCGTCCGCTCCGGGCGGGTGCGCTCCTCTCATAGGCTCGGTGTATGACCATCGCGCCGCTTCCGACCGCCCTCTCCCCCTCCCGGGCCTCGGACTTCCTCCAGTGCCCGCTGCTGTTCCGGTTCCGCACCATCGACCGCCTCCCGGAGGCGCCCAGCGCCGCCGCGCTGCGGGGCACCCTGGTGCACGCCTGCCTGGAGCGCCTGTACGAGCTGCCCGCGGACGCCCGCATCCCGCGCACGGCGGAGGGCCTGGTCGAGCCGCAGTGGGCCCGGATCCGGGACGACAAGCCCGAGGTCGCCGAACACCTCTTCCCCGGTGAGGAGGGGCTCGCCGCCTGGCTGGACTCGGCCCGCGCCCTGGTCCGCCGCTACTTCGACCTGGAGGACCCGGAGCGCCTGGAGCCGCGCGAGCGCGAGATGCGCCTGGAGGTCGCGCTCCCCACCGGCCTGCGGTTGCGCGGCTACGTGGACCGCCTGGACGTGGCCCCCGACGGGCAGATGCGGGTGGTCGACTACAAGACCGGCAAGTCGCCGCATCCCCGGTTCGAGGACAAGGCCAAGTTCCAGATCTTCTTCTACGCGGTGATGATCTGGCGCGACCTGGGCGTGGTTCCCGCCCGTCTCCAGCTCGTCTACCTGGGTGACGGCTCGGTGCGCTGGTACGACCCCACGGAGGAGGAGCTCCTGGCGGCGGAGGCGGAGATCGGCGACATCTGGGCGCGGATCGAGGCGGCCGGGCGCGCGGGGAGCTGGGAGCCCAGGCGGAGCAAGCTGTGCGGCTGGTGCGAGCACCAGGCCCTGTGCCCGGAGTTCGGGGGCACCCCGCCGCCGCTGCCGACCGCCTGAGGTCCGGCGCCGACGACCCCGAACACGGGTAGATCGGTGGTGTGGGTCTCCCCGACGCGGGTAGGGTGACGCGACTCCGACCCAGATCACGGGTGGGTCACGGCGTTTACGGCCCCGGCGACCGTCGACTTGGGGGAGAATCGGGCCGTGTCCGACTCCGTATCCGTCTCCGTCCTGCTCGCCGACGACCAACCCCTCGTCCGCGCCGGCTTCCGCATGATCCTGGAGTCGTCCCCCCACCTGTCCGTCGTCGGTGAGGCCTCGGACGGCCGTGAGGCCGTGCGCTCGGCCCGGAGCCTGCTCCCCGACGTCGTCCTCATGGACGTCCGCATGCCCGGCGTGGACGGTATCGAGGCCACCCGACGGATCGTCGAGTGGGCCCGCCCGCTCGGCCACCGGGTGCACGTCCTCGCGCTGACCACGTTCGACCTCGACGAGTACGTCGTCGGGGTGCTGCGCGCGGGCGCCTCGGGGTTCCTCCTCAAGGACGCGCCGCCCGCGGAACTCGTCTCGGCGGTCGAAGTGGTCGCCCGGGGCGGTTCCGTTGTCTCCCCCACCGTCCTGCACCGCCTCCTCGACCGCTTCGCCCCCTCCTTCCGACCCCCGAGCCCGAACCCGAGCCGGAGCGGGACACCCTCACCGCCCGCGAACGCGAGGTGTTCCGGCTCATCGCGCGGGGCTGGTCCAACGGGGAGATCGCCGCGCACCTGGTCGTCGGCGAGACCACCGTCAAGTCCCACGTGGGAAGCATCCTCACCAAGCTCGGCCTGCGCGACCGCGTGCAGGCCGTCGTGCACGCGTACGAGAGCGGCATGGTCCGCCCCGGACAGCAACCGGAACAGGACGGGGCACGTGACTCGCGTGCCCCGGGTCCCCCGTCCTGAACACCGTCACCGAGCCCCGCGAGCGCCCGAGACCCGGCGCGTCGCCCACCATGACGAAGCACGCCCCTTGACAGGATGATCCGGTGACCGAACTCACCGCCGCCGCCGCGGCCGGAGGGCGAACCGCGCGCACGGGCGCGGCGTCCCCCTTGGGGTTGCCGAGGCAGTACGCCGATCATCTGGGGTGCGGGCGACGGGGAGGAAACGGAGTACAGCCATGCCAAGCAAGCGGGATCGCTCGGGGCCGCCGAGCGAGGAGTTCATGCTCAGCCGGATGCGCGACTGGCGCGCCGAGCACGAACGCGAGCTGACCCCGGACAGCCTGGAGGACGGCGAGGACGTCAGCCTGCCCGACGCCCGGGTGATCAACCTGGTGCTGCGGGTGGGCGAACTGATGCTGGCCAGCGGGGAGGGCACCGAGGCGGTCAGTGAGGCGATGCTGAGCCTGTCGGTCGCCTTCGACCTGCCCCGCTCCGAGGTGTCGGTCACCTTCACCACGATCTCCCTGTCCACCCACCCCGGCGGCGACAGCCACCCGGTCACCGGGGAACGAGTGGTGCGTCGCCGTACCCTCGACTACTTCCGCGTCAACGAGCTGCACACACTGGTCCAGCAGGCGGCGCTGGGGCTGCTGGAGCTGGAGGACGCGAGCGCCCGCCTGGAGCAGATCCGCCGGGCCCGGATGCCCTACCCCAACTGGCTGATCGCGGTCGGTTTCGGTCTGATCGCCTCCAGCGCCAGTCTCATGGTGGGCGGTGGCCTGATCGTGGCCGCCGTCGCCTTCCTCGCGACGGTGCTGGGCGACCGCACGTCGGTGTTCCTGGCCAACCGGGGGTCGCGGAGTTCTACCAGATGTCGGCGGCGGCCGTGGTGGCCTCCTCCATCGGCGTGGGTCTGCTGTGGGTGAGCACCGAACTGGACCTGGGTCTCCAGGCGGGCGCGATCATCACCGGTAACATCATGGCCCTGCTGCCGGGCCGTCCGCTGGTCTCCAGCCTCCAGGACGGGATCAGCGGCAGTTACGTGTCGGCGGCCGCGCGACTGCTGGAGACCTTCTTCATCCTGGGCGCGATCGTGGCGGGCGTGGTCTCGGTGGCCTACACCGCCACCCGTCTGGGTATCGACCTGGACCTGGAGAACCTGCCCTCGGCGGGGACCGCCATGGACGTCCCGGTCCTGATCGGCGCGGCGGGGATCGCCATGGCCTTCGCGATCTCCCTGGCCGTGCCCCCGCGCATGCTGCCCACGATCGGTGCCCTGGGCGTGATGATCTGGCTGATCTACGCGGGTCTGCGCCTGCTCCTGGAGGTGCCGCCGGTGGTCGGGACGATCGTGGGCGCGATGGCGGTGGGCGTGGTCGGCCACTGGCTGGCCCGGCGCACGCAGCGGCCCGTGCTGCCCTACCTGATCCCCTCCATCGCGCCGCTGCTGCCCGGAAGCATCCTGTACCGGGGTCTGATCGAGATCACGCAGGGAACGGCCGTCTCGGGGCTGCTGAGCATCGCCGAGGCGGTCATGGTGGCGCTGGCGCTGGGCGCCGGGGTCAACCTCGGCGGTGAGCTGGTGCGTGCCTTCCAGCGCGGTGGCCTGGCGGGGGCGGGGATGCGCAGCCGACCGGCGGCACGCCGCACAAGAGGTGGCTACTGAGTGGTGGCGGCACCGGCTCCCGGCCGCTGGTGCGGGGCCGGTACCGACGATCCGGACGGGAAAAGGTGACCCGGGGCAGAACCGGTCGAGCGTGTGGCGTGTCTCACTTGGCGAGGCCCAACAAGACACGCCGATGAACGTTGTCGACCTAAACCGACAACATCATGTGATGTCAGCCACTAATGTTGGCCTCAGCTCAACGAGGAGCACCCGACGAAAGGCTCTGACATGTGCAGCCATTCACCCGCCTGCCCTTCCTTCGAGGACACTGACCGCGAGGCCGCCCGCGTCGTCTCCAGCCACCCGGAACAGGGCTGGAGCCTGCTCTGCAACGGCGTCGTCCTCTTCGACGACACCGGCGAACTCCTCCCCGACGGCGCGGTCGTGGCCCCGCACCGCCCCCGGGCCGCCGCCTGACCCCGAGCACTCCCGAGCACGCCGTCCCCGGGCCCGTTCCGGACCCACGGCTCAGCCGCCGTCCGGCCAGTGCTCCGGCAGGACGTCCTCACCCATCGCCGCGCTGAGCCGACGTCTGAAGTCGGCGTGCACGGAGGTCCCCCACACCAGTTCGCTCGGTGTGCGCAGGGCCGTCTCCATCGCCGCGCGCAGGGCGGCCGGGCGGGATTCGCCCTCGACGACCGGGACGGCCAGCAGTGCGTGCATCTGGGTGACGACCGCGAACAGCTCGCCCGCCAGCGCGGGAGCGCTGGAGGTGGCCACGGCCTCCTCCAGGTAGTCCTCCCACCACGGCGCCGCGTGTTCGCCACCGTCCTGCGCCGGGTACGCGAAGGGGCGCCGCAGGCGTCCCCGTACGGCGTCCGCCGTGTTCCGGTCACGGCTGTCCAGGCCCGCCCGCCAGACCCGTTCGGCGGCGTCGGGCTCCCCTTCAGGGACAGCAGGCCGGCGAGCAGTTCCACCGCCGCGCCGGAGGTGCGCGGTTCCGGGCGCGGGCCCGACTCCCCGCCGGACCGTCCGGCGTCCACCACGGAGCCCACGTCCGCGATCGCCCTCTCCAGGTGGGTGGCGGCGCGCAGCATACGCAGCCCCGGGTCGTCGCCCACGCTGAGACCGCGTTCGACCGCGACGGCGGCGGCGTCCGGCCGTCCCCGTTCCAGGAGCCGACCGGCCAGGTCACGCGCGGCCTCCACCACGGTGGCGGCGTGCAGGCGACTGATCGCCGCGTCGCCGGGCGGCAGCTCCAGGGCCGCCTCCCAGTGCTCCTCGGCCTCGTCCTCCTCGCCGCGCGCCTCGGCCTCGCGCGCCAGTCCGTAACGGGCCACCGCGGCGTGGGCGGGGCCGCCGAGATCGAGCAGGCGCCGCCAGACCCGGACCGCCTCGCCGTGCGCGCCCTCCTGTTCCAGGGAGAGCGCCAGGTGGTGGGCGGCGCGCGGCGCGTACCGGGTGTCACCGGTGGAGAGCGCGCGGCGCGCGGCCTCCCGGGAGGCGGCCAGGTCGCCTCGCTGGTCCTGCACCACGGCCAGGCCGAGCAGCGCCCTCGCCTGGACCCGGGGCGGCGGGTTGGCCGCGACGGCACGCTGGTACAGCTTGGCGGCCCGCTTGAGGTGCCCGTTCTCAGCGAGGTCCTGGGCCTGGTCGCACAGGTCCGGGGCACCCTCCGGCGTCGGCCCGGAGGTGTCCTCGACGTCGGCGGGGTCCGTGGCCCGAGGCTCTGGTTCGGCGGGGTCGGCGGGGCCAGAGCGTGCGGGAGGTCCGGACGTCGTGGTCATTCGTTCCGCTTTCCATGGGGGTGTCGGGCCCGCGCGACGGGGAGCGCGTGCCGCAGGCGTGGCCGCGACCGCTGGGCGGTTCCACGGCTGTGCAAACTCTAACGCGCCGCCCCCGGACGTCGCGGGCGCCCGGTTCGGGTGTCGGCGCGGTGCGCGGCCCGTCGGTTCTCCCCGCACCCCTCGGGGGACGCGGAAGGGGCGCCCCCGCGCGGGTGGGCGCCCTCACACGTTCACGGAACCCCGGTGGCCCGTGCTCGCCTTCCTACAGCTCGAAGGCCTCCGGCGGCGGGCAGGAGCAGACCAGGTTGCGGTCACCGTAGGCCTGGTCGATCCGGCCGACCGGCGGCCAGTACTTGTCCTGGCGCAGCGAGGGCAGCGGGTAGGCGGCCTCCGCGCGGGTGTAGCCGCGGTTCCACTCGTCGGCGGTGACCGCCTCGGCGGTGTGCGGGGCGCCGCGCAGCGGGTTGTCCTCGGCGTCCCACTCCCCCGAGGCCACGCGGTCGATCTCGCCCCGGATGGAGATCATCGCCTGGATGAAGCGCTCCAGCTCGGCGAGGTTCTCGCTCTCGGTGGGCTCGACCATGAGCGTGCCGTTCACCGGGAAGGACATGGTCGGCGCGTGGAAGCCGTAGTCCATCAGGCGCTTGGCGACGTCCTCGTTGCTGATACCGCTGGCCTTCTGGAGCGGGCGGATGTCGATGATGCACTCGTGCGCGACCAGACCGTTGGCGCCGGTGTAGAGCACCGGGTAGTACGGCTCCAGGCGCTTGGCCACGTAGTTGGCGGAGAGCACGGCGGTCTCGGTGGCGGAGCGCAGGCCGTCGCCGCCCATCATCCGCACGTAGGCCCAGGAGATGGGCAGGATGCCCGCCGAGCCGAACGGCGCGCCCGAGACCGGTCCGACGCCGGTGTGCGGGCCCGCCTCGGGCTGGCCCGGGTGGTTGGGCAGGAAGCCCGCCAGGTGCGAGCGGACCGCGACCGGGCCCACGCCCGGACCGCCTCCGCCGTGCGGGATGCAGAAGGTCTTGTGCAGGTTCAGGTGGCTGACGTCCGCGCCGAACTCGCCCGGCTTGGCCCAGCCGACCAGGGCGTTCAGGTTGGCGCCGTCCACGTAGACCTGGCCGCCCGCCTCGTGGACCAGGCGGCAGACCTCGGTGATGGTGTCCTCGTACACGCCGGCGGTGGAGGGGTAGGTGACCATGATGGCCGCCAGTTCCGCACCGTGCTTGGCGATCTTGGCGCGCAGGTCGTCGAGGTCGACGTTGCCGTCGTCGGCGCAGGCCACCACGGCCACCCGCATGCCCGCCATGACCGCGCTGGCGGCGTTGGTGCCGTGCGCGGAGCTGGGGATGAGGCAGACGTCGCGGTGGTCGTCGCCGCGCGAGCGGTGGTAGCCCCTGATGGCCAACAGACCGGCGAGCTCACCCTGGGAGCCGGCGTTGGGCTGGAGGGAGACGGCGTCGTAGCCGGTGACCTCGGCCAGCCACCCCTCCAGGTCGCGGATGAGCGACACGCTCCCGGCCGCCTGGTCGAGCGGGGCGAACGGGTGCAGCCCCGCGAACTCCGGCCAGGTGATGGACTCCATCTCGGCGGTCGCGTTGAGCTTCATGGTGCACGAGCCCAGCGGGATCATCGTGCGGTCCAGCGCGAGGTCGCGGTCGGACAGGCGGCGCATGTAGCGCAGCAGGGAGGTCTCGCTGCGGTGGGTGTTGAACACCTGGTGGGTGAGGTAGTCGACGCCGCGCGCGAGGTCGGCGGGGAGGCGGTCGGCGTCTCCGTCCACGGACACCGGGCCGCGCTCGGCACCCCGGTCGGCCTCCCCGAAGGCGGCGAGCACCTTCTCCAGGTCGTCCACGGTGGTGGTCTCGTCCACGCTGAGGCCGACCGTTCCCTGGTCGACGCCCAGCAGGTTGATTCCGGCCTCCAGGGCGCGCTCGACCACGCGGTCGGCGCTGGGCACGCGCACGCGCAGGGTGTCGAAGTAGGTCCCGTGGAGCACCTCGAAACCGCGCTGGGCCAGTGTGTCGGCCAGGGCCGCCGTGCGGGTGTGGACCTGGCGGGCGATCGCACGCAGTCCGTCGGGGCCGTGGTAGACGGCGTACATCCCGGCCATGATGGCCAGGAGCACCTGGGCGGTGCAGATGTTGCTGGTGGCCTTCTCGCGGCGGATGTGCTGCTCGCGGGTCTGGAGGGCCAGACGGTAGGCGGGCTTGCCCGCGTCGTCCACGGAGACGCCCACCAGGCGACCGGGCAGCTGACGGCGGAGCTTCTCCCCCACCGACATGTAACCGGCGTGCGGGCCGCCGAAGCCGAGCGGGACGCCGAAGCGCTGGGTGGAGCCCACCGCGATGTCCGCCCCCAGGTCGCCGGGGCTGCGCAGCAGGGTCAGCGCGAGGATGTCGGCGGCGACCACGGCCAGGGCGCCGCGCTCGTGCGCCTCCGCGATGACGGCGCTGGGGTCGCGCACCACACCGCTGGAGGCCGGGTACTGGACCAGGACGCCGTAGACGTCTCCCTCCGGCAGGCCCTGGGTGAGGTCCGCGACGACGACCTCGATGCCCAGGGGTTCGGCGCGGGTGCGCAGCACCTGGAGGGTCTGCGGGAAGACGTCGGAGTCGACCACGAAGACGTCGCCCTTGACCTTGCTGACGCGGCGGGCCAGGGTCATGGCCTCGGCGGCGGCGGTGGACTCGTCCAGCAGGGAGGCACCGGTGATGGGCAGACCGGTGAGGTCGGAGACCATGGTCTGGAAGTTGATGAGGGCTTCGAGCCGGCCCTGGGAGATCTCGGGCTGGTAGGGCGTGTAGGCCGTGTACCAGGCCGGGTTCTCCATGATGTTGCGCAGGATGACCGGGGGCGTGAGCGTGCCGTAGTAGCCGCGGCCGATCATCGGGGTGGTGGGCCTGTTGCGCGAGGCAAGGTCGCGCAGTTCCGCCAGCGCCTCGGCCTCACCGATCGCCGCGGGCAGGTCGAGCGTCGCGCTCTGGCCGGGGGCGCTGAGGATGGACGCGGGCACGGCCGCGTTCATGAGATCGGCGGTGGAGCCGTAGCCGACCGTCTTGAGCATCTCGGCGGTCTCGGCGGGGGCGGGTCCGATGTGGCGGTCCGCGAACACCCGGGCGGGGGCGCCCGGGGTGGGGACGTTCGACGGGTCAGGCACGGAGACCTCCTGGTGACAGGGCCGATCGGGTCGGCGGTGTTCCTCACGGTCTCCCCCTCTGTCACCGGGCACGACCGCGCCCAGGCTTCAGAGCGGCCTACTCCGCGCGGTCCATGGTGCCTGAGAGGTTACTGGGGAGTATTGCCCCGTCGGCGCCTCGTTGCCGAGGTCTCTCCCGCGCGGTATCAGCGGCCTGCTGACGCTCTGTATGTGTGTACAAGCAGGGAGAATGTCGGTTTTCATCCCCGTTGTGACTACGACCGTACTCGATCCGGCCCCGTGACACCGAGTCAGGGCGCACCTTCACCGTGGTCGACGCGCCCGCGCCGGTACCGCGTTCACCCGGTGCGCCGCTCCCGGCGCCGCATGGCCAGCTCGTCCACGACCTGGGGTGCCGCCGCGGGCAGATCCGCTCTCTCCTCGGCCGGGACCACGCCGAGCGCCTCCTCCAGTTCACGGGAGACGTTGGCCAACGCCAGACCGAACATGCCCTGGCCCCGCTGCATGAGGTCGACCACCTCGTCGGGCGAGGTGCACTCGTACACGCTGACGCCGTCGCTCATGAGGGTGATGCGGGACAGGTCGGTGGCGGGGCGGCCGCGCAGGTGGTCGACGGCCGTGCGGATCTGTTGGAGCGATATCCCGGTGTCCAGGAGACGCTTGGCCACCTTCAGCATCAGGATGTCGGGGAGGCTGTACAGCGGAGCGTTGTGGGCACCCGTGCGCACGCTCGGCTCCACCAGGCCGGTCCTGGCCCAGTAGTCCAGCTGTCGATAGGTGATCCCGGCGGCCGTACACGCCGCTGGACCCCGATACCCGACGTCCGTAGGCAGCGCCATCACGTCCTCTTCGCACAGTAGGCCCTGCTGCCCCGCTAGCCGCAGCGCGGACCGCCTGTCATGGTGATCCCGCTTGCCGCTCGCTACCGCCACGCCGACCTCCGGCTTCTCGTCCCACGGCGGCATCGACAGGGGAGTCCACTCAGGGAACGGGCGCGCCGTGGGTTTCACAGCACTGACGGTAGGACGACCGCAGGGCAGCGTCAACGAAGGCGCGCGGCGCGTCGCCAAGTGCGCACACCAAGGAAGTCGCGGTCCCGGCCCCCGCCGGGCCGAAACCGACTGGGCGGTTGTCGACTGCGCCCTCCACGACCATTCCGTTCACCCAATGTATCACCGGTGCGACCCATGAACCCGCAGGTCACGGCCGCGAATAGACGAATCGGGGCCCGCGGAGGGCGAGCCCCGACCGTCTCAGGTACCTCGTTGGCCGAAATCCTCGGGCGAGATGTTGTCCAGAAACTCCCGAAACGCCTCGACCTGGTCCTCCTGCTCGTCCGGGATCGGCATCCCGGCCTCCTCGATCACGTCCTCGTGGGCGTAGATCGGGGTGCCGGTCCGTAAGGCCAGGGCGATGGAGTCCGAGGGGCGCGCGCTGACCTCCACACCGTTGCTGAAGACCAGCTCGGCGTAGAAGATGCCGTCACTCAGCCCGGTGATGTTGACCGTCTCCAGCCCCGTGTCCAACGCGTCCAGGACGTCACGGAACAGGTCGTGGGTGAGCGGGCGCGCGGGCGAGACTCCCTGCTGGGCGAGCGCGATCGCGGAGGCCTCCACCCCACCGATCCAGATCGGCAGGTAGCGGTCCCCCTCGGATTCCTTGAGCAGGACAATCGGTTGGTTCGAGGGCATCTCAACCCGGACGCCGACGACCTCCATGTGTTTCACAGCGGCTCCGTCCCACGAGTCGTCATGCCGGATGGGCGCTCGTCCCTGCTCCCCCGTCGGATCAGGACCCGAGGGCGAAATCGGCACCCTTCGTTACAAAGCTCTCCGGAGGCGGGGGCCGCAAACCTCCTCGGCACACCCGCCCCCGTCGACCGTGGTCAGCGCGCCGTCATCGGCGCGGCTTGGTCAGCAGGACCATCCGGAACTTGCCGATCTGGATCTCGTCCCCACCGCCCAGCTCGGCCTCGTCCACCGGTTCGCGGTTGACGTAGGTTCCGTTGAGGCTGCCGACGTCACGGACCCCGAAGCCGTTGCCGCGGCGGAAGAACTCCACGTGGCGTCGGGACACGGTGACGTCGTCGAGGAAGATGTCGCTGTTGGGGTGTCGGCCGGCGGTGGTGACGTCGCTGTCCAGCAGGAAGCGACTCCCGGCGTTGGGGCCCCGCCGGACCACCAGCAAGGCGGTCCCGGGTGGAAGCGCGTCGGTGCTGGCGGGATCGTCGCCGCCGAGTTCATCGCCCTGTTCCTCCTCCTCCAGCGCCTGTATACCGGAGATGGAGATGGTCGACGTGACATCCCCAGCGGAGTCACCGCCGGCGTTGGGCCGTGGGCTCTGCTGTTCGGCCCTGCGGACCGGTGTTCCACAGTGGGAGCAGAAACGGGCATCATCCGCAACGGCGTGACCGCACTGCGTGCAGTAAACGCTCGACATAGGTCGGCTCGGCCTCCTACCGCACGGGGCGGTGCTTGATTCGGCTGATCGGTGGCGCGTTCCGGGCGCCAGGCGGGCAACGGGGCCCGCTCACCGTCCGGAACACGGTGAGTCGGTCCACTGTCCACGGTCGCGGCAGCGGTTCGCCTCACACGGTCGGTCGCTAGGTCTCATCCCCCAAGTAGGACTCCTTGTCACCCCCGTTGGATGTCCGCCGTTGCCGGGATTCCGTGGCGGGAGGTGACACGGTGCTTCAGGGAACACTCGACTTTAAACCATATCCCTGTCCAGACAGGGTTTCGCTCCCCTCGGCCCGCCGCGAACACCCGTCGGGGCGCCCGCGTGGCGGGGTCCGCTCGCGTCGGTGCCCGGGACACCGCCACGACCGGAGACAGGCCTCATGGGGAGACCCACACCTGTTCTGGAGCAGATGCCCGGCCCGGGCGTTTGGTTCTCCGTCACGCGGGGTGGATTTTCGTGAACTTCCGGCCCCTGCCTCGACCTGCGCCTTCGTCCACTTTATCCCCCGCTCCGCCCCGGGGTGGGAACACCCCGGGGCGGAGCGGGACACGGAACGTGGGCACGGGCGTCACCCTCCGCCCGTGCCCGCGCGCCAGAGGGCGCGGAGCCAGGCCGCTAGCTCTCGGCCCGTTCCACCACGGCGGCCCACTCGTCGAGCAGACTCTGCACCGTGTCCGAATCAGGACCTTCAGCCCAAAGATGGGTCACGGCCTCCGCCGTGTCCGGCAGGACCAGTGCCCAACTGCCGTCGGGCTCGATCACCCGGACACCGTCCGTGGTGTCCAGTTCGCGGTCTCCGGCGGCCTCCACGACCGCGCGCATCACGCTCCCCTTGACCGCCCACGGGGTGGGCACCGAACGGCGCAGGAGGTGCGCCTGAGGGATCGCACGGTCGATCTGGCCGAGCGAGCGCCGGGTCCGCGCCACCAACCCGAGCAGCCGCACGAACGCGGCGATCGCGTCACTGGTCGGACTGAACTCGGGGACCACGAAGCCGCCCCGGCCGTCAGCGGCGAGCACGATCTCCGCGCCCTCCGAGCGCACCGCCTTGGTCAGCTCGTCCGTGGCGGTGGCCGTCCACAGCACCTCGGCACCGTGCGAACGGGCCACCTTCTCCGCCACGCGGGTCGTGGTGACCGGCAGCGCCACCCGGCCTCCGCCGCGTTCGGCGGCGACCAGGTCCAGGACCACCAGCAGTGCGCGGTCGCCGTCCACCAGCTCGCCGTTCTCGTCCACGATGGAGAGCCGCTCGGCCACCGGATCGAAGCGCACGCCGAAGTCGGCGCCGGAGTTGGCGACCAGTTCGCCCAGCCGCTCCAGGTCCCGCATCTTCTTCGCGACGGTGTCGGTGGGCGAGGCCTCGTCCAGCCGGTTGTTCACCGTGAGCACGTCCACGCCGATCCGGCCCAGCAGCGAGGGCAGGATCAGCGAACCCGTGCCGCCGGCGCAGTCGACCACGACCTTGAGCTCGGCCTCGGCCACACCGGACGTGTCCACGGACCGCAGCAGCTCATGGGAGTAGTTCTCCACGTTGCGCGACGGGAAGGACAGCTCACCGATCTCCCCGGGGAAGGCGCGCCGGTACTCGGCTCGGGAGAAGACCCGGTCGAGCTTGCGCTGGGCTCCCGGTGAGAGGTCGGCGCCCTGTCCGTCCAGGAAGATGATGTCCACGGACTCGGGGTCGCCGGGGCTGGTGCGCACGGTGATGCCGCCGCTGACACCGCTCTGCGAGGTGTGGAAGCGCGCCACCGGCAGCGGGACCACCTCCAGGTCCCGCACCTCGATGGCGGCGGCCGTGAGCGCGCTGATGATCGCGCGCTTGAGCGTGCGCGCCGCCCGAGAGACGTCACGGGACGTCGTGACGATCGCGCCCTTCTTGAGCGTGGTCGCGTAGGCGTTGGCCAGCCGCACCGCGAGCTCCGGGGTGATCTCGACGTTGATCAGCCCGGACACGCCCCGGGGACCGAACAGCGAACGCTGCCCGCGCGACTCCCAGATGACGTTGGTGCTGACCACCGCACCGGCCTCGATGGTCTTGAACGGGTACACCTTGACGTCGTTGCTCACGTACGCCTCGGACTCGATGACGCAGTCCTCGCCGACGATCGCCCCCTCCTCGATCCGGGCGGCCGCCATCACGTCGGTGTTCTTGCCGATCACCGTGCCGCGCAGGTTGGCGCCCCGGCCGATGAACACGTTGTCGTGCAGCACCGTGCGGTGGCAGAAGGCCTCGGCCCGGACCACCGTGTTGCTGCCGACCACGGTGTACTCCCGCAGCTCCGCCCCGGCCTCGACCTTGGCGTAGTCACCGACGTAGAGCGGGCCCTTGAGCACCGCGCTGGTGTCCACCTCGGCGCCCTCGCCGACCCACACCCCCGGCGAGACCTCGAAGCCGTCGATCTCGACGTCGACCTTGCCCGAGAGCACGTCCGCCTGGGCGCTGAGATAGCTCTCGTGGGTGCCCACGTCCTCCCAGTAGCCGTCGGCGACGTACCCGTACAGGGGCGCGCCCTCCTCCAGCAGTTCGGGGAAGACGTCGCCGGACCAGTCGACCACCTCGCCCGCGGCGACGCGGTCGAGCACCTCCGGTTCCATGATGTAGATGCCGGTGTTGACGGTGTCGGAGAAGACCTGGCCCCAGGTGGGTTTCTCCAGGAAGCGCTGGATGCGGCCCTGGTCGTCCACGATGATGATGCCGAACTCCAGCGGGTTGGGCACCCGCTTCAGGGCGATGGTGACCTTGGCTCCGCGCTCCTTGTGGAACCGGACCATGTCGGTCAGGTCGATGTCGGTGAGCGCGTCACCGGAGATGACGATGAACGGTTCGCCGCGCAGGTGCTCCTCGGCGTTCTTGACGCTCCCGGCGGTGCCGAGCGGAACCTCCTCCGCGACGTAGTGGAGCTTCATGCCGAGCTCCTCGCCGTCCCCGAAGTAGTTGCGGATGAGCGTGGCCAGGAACTGGACGGTGACCACGGTCTCGGTGAACCCGTGTTTGCGCAGCAGGCGCAGCACGTGCTCCATGATGGGGCGGTTGACCACCGGGAGGAGCGGTTTGGGCTGGTTGGCCGTCATCGGGCGCAGGCGCGTGCCCTCGCCGCCCGCCATCACGACGGCCTTCATGGGGGGTGCGGTGGCCTCACCCGGGGGGACGGGTGCGGAGTCGGGTGCGGTCATCGCGCGCACCCCCGAACGGCGGTGCCGTCAGGAGACGCGGCGAAGGACGGTTTCTCGGAACGCGCACGGTCGCGCGCGGTGGGACATGTTCTCATTGCGGAGACGACACTCCCTTTCGATCCGACAGGACTCTGGTGAGCCGGTCCGCCGGTTCGCTCGGTGGATCAGGGCGCGGTCCGGCCCTGGTCCGGCAGGCCCGGTCCGTCCGAGCCCTCGGGTTCCGCGCCGGGTTCGCCGTCAGCGGTCGCCGGAGCGGACGGATCGGGTCGGTCCACACCGTCGCCGCGTGCGGCGTCGCTGTCCCGGGAACCCCTGGGGGAACCCGTGTGATCATCGCGTTCGTCGCGGCGGGACTGGCCGATCAGACCCAGTCCCTGGACGGCGTAGAGCAGTCCGGCCCACCAGTAGAGAGCCGTTCCCCACAGCGCGAAGGCCCAACCTATAATCCGTGCCACATCTCCGACGATGGACGCGTACCCGGCGAGGAACAGCAGGGGGAACGAGTACAGCAGGCAGAGGGTGGCGGCCTTGCCCGCGAAGTTGACGGGCAGCGGCCCGTAGCCGAAGTGGCGCAGCAGCGGCAGCGCGCCGAGGATGAGGACGTCGCGCAGCACGAGGATGCCCATCAGCCACCACGGGATGATGCCGCGCAGGACCAGACCGAGCAGGGCCGCGAAGATGTACAGGCGGTCCGCGAGCGGGTCGAGGATCTGACCCAGTCTGGTGGCCTGGTTCCAGGCTCGGGCGATCTTGCCGTCCAGCCAGTCGCTGAGCCCGGCCAGGGCGAGCACGAGCAGCGCCCACCAGTCCGCCTGGGGTACCAGGACGAGCCAGAGGAACAACGGCACGCCCAACAACCGGAGCATGCTCAACAGGTTGGGAACCGTCCAGATGCGGTCACTGACCACCGGGCTGGCCACGCTGCCCCCGCTTCGTGTCTGCCTTCTTGCGCGGATCGCCCCATACCGCCAACGATAACGGGCGGGACCGTCGTTCCCGCCACCCCGCGCCCCGCCGGAACCCGGGGCCCGGAAGGACGTCCGCACGCTGATCGTACCGTGTACGGGCTTCACCCTGGACCGGGGCGCGACCTGCGGGGACACACACTCCGTCAGTGGTTCAGCCGAGGTCGAGGATGCGGTCGGCCTCCCGCCGTCCGGACAGCAGGGCGCCGTGCACCGTCGCGGAGTGCTCGATCTCGGTGGCCTCCCCGGCGAAGAAGAGGCGGTCCCCGACCGGGTCGCCCAGGGCCACGCGGTCCCCGTCTCCCGCACCGACGGCGGTGAACGAGAACCCGCCGCGCGCGAAGGGATCGTCCATCCAGTGCGTCACGTGGTGGTCCACCGGGTCCGGGGCCTTCCTGAACATGCCGCGCAGGGAGGCCATGGCGTGCTCGACCACGTCACCGTCCTCCATCCCGGCGAGGAACCTGGCCGCGTTGCCGCCGTTGCGGCTGACCAGGATGGGCTGGCCCAGGACGTTCTGTCCGGCGTACCAGTGGAACCAGGTGCCCTCCTCGGTGCCCAGGTGGACCAGGACCTCCGCGTCACCCCAGAAGACGTCGTCGAAGCGCAGGAACAGCTTCTCCAGTCGGCCGTTGCCCAGGCGCGCCAGTGCCTCCCGCTTGTCCTCGGGCAGTTCGGGGAGAATTCGACCTGCCCGGACTGGAGGACACCGAGGGGCAGGGAGACGAGGACCCGGTCGGCGGTCAGTGTCTCCTCACCGTCGGGTGTGTCCACCCGCACGCCGACCCCCTGGTCGTCGTGGGTGACCCCCAGGACCACGTGCTCCAGGCGGACGTCCAGCCCCCGCGCGAGATAGTCGGTGAGCTGGCTCATGCCGTCCGGGAAGACCACGTCGTCGCCGCTGAACTCGTGCCGCGAGGCGACCGCCGCGAAGGCGACCTCTTCGGCGTCGGCTCCGTGGTCGGCCTCCGCGAACCGGTGGACGATCTCGGCCGCGTCCCTGGCCCGGGAGCGCACGAGGTTGACGTCGTAGAGGGCGTGGTTGATGCCCTCCTCCATCGACTCCTCCGGGCTCGCGCCGACCGTCGCCCAGTACATGTGCTCGTGGAGGAGGTTGACGTCCTCCAGGTTGCGGCGGTGCCGGTCGAACAGGAGCCTGCGGCCCTTGGGGTCGTAGGCGGTCTCGGTGGAGCGGTTGAAGACGGCGGTGCGTGCGCCCGCCTCCTCCACCAGCCGGGACAGCGGGTTGTTCTCCTCGCCGCGCATCCAGGAGGCCCCCACGTCCAGGGTGGATCCCTCCCAGTCGCGCACCGAGTGGATACGGCCTCCGGTGCGGTCCCTGGCCTCGACCACGGTGACGCGTTCACCCTGCTCCGCGAGGCGGTCGGCGGCGGCCAGCCCGGCCATCCCGGCGCCCACGACGATGGTGTGGCCGCGCCCGGGCGCGGCCTCGCGTCCACGCGGCTCGGGCTCGGCACGGGGGCCTCCCCTGCTCGTGCTCCTCGCCGGAGACCTCCTCCTCGGTGATCTCCGCGCCCACGTCCTCGCTCATGGCGTCCCCCTCCGTGTCGGCGGCCCGACATGAGTGACCCTAAGCGCCCGGTCTGTCCCGACCCGGGAGGGACACACCAGAGGACCCCGGCACGGAGCGGTCAGGGTTCGACGTGCGCGGCCAGGTGGGCCAGTGACGAGGCGAGGCCGACCGCGTGGTCCTCGGGTCGGATGCCCGGGGGCACGTCGGTCGCCTCGATCGTCACCGTGGTGCCCTCGGGGACCGGCTCCAGCCGCCAGGTCATGACCATGGCCCCCAGGAAGGCGGGGTCGTCCGACTTGAAGTCGATGACCTGCACGATCCGCTGATCGGGTACGAGTTCGTCGAAACGCACCTCGGTGACGTCGGTGGACTCCGAGGTCTTGCCGTGCCCGGAGTCGGCCTCGCGATAGGTGAGCTCCATCCGGTACCCGCCGCCGGGCCGGGGGTCGAAGTCCTCGATCCGCCCGGACATGCCCTCCGGGGGCAGCCAGGCCTGAAGGGCGGCGCCGTCGGTCAGCGCGCCGTAGACCTCGGACGGCGGCGCCGCGATGGTCCGCTCCGCCCGGTCGACCCGTCCGTTCCCTCGCACACTCATCCGGTCTCCTGCCTCCGCACCGCCCGGTCGGTCCGGGCGTGGGCCACGACTGTAACGCGAGGTGGGGACGGAGCGAGGGAGGTCGGAACGAGGGCGGGCGGGACGGCGGTCAGCGCTCTTCCGACTCACCGCCGTCCCCACGTGCGCGGGCCCGTCCCGTCCTGACCGGCCCGAACGAACGAGTGGTCCCGTCCTGACCACTCCGGGCCCCCGGGTGGCAGAGCCCGGGGTCCACGTCCGCACCGGGGGTCATGTGTCACCACCGACGCCCCGGCGTCCGTCAGTCAGGAAACCTAGTGCGCAATGCTTTCAGATTTCTTCCGCTCCCGGAGGGGTCAGAGGAGTCGGCCCTCACGGGCGACGACCCGCCCCGCGCGGACGACCGCGTGGCGCGGGGGCAGGTCCACCACGACCTGCGGCAGGCACTCGCCGTCCACCAGCAGGAAGTCCGCGGGCGCACCCACCGCGAAGTCGGCGCGCGGCAGGTCCACCAGGGCCGCCCCGTCGTGCGCCGCCGTGAGGAAGGCGTCCGAGAGCTGCTCGTCGAGCCGTGCGCGCAGCGCCCTGGCCAGCAGGTGGGCGCGGTGCAGCATGTCGGCGTCACCGAACGGGCTCCAGGAGTCACGGACCCCGTCCGAGCCGACGCCGACCCGTACCCCGTGCTCGCGCAGCCGCGCCACCGGAAGCACGCGGGACGGGTCCGGGGCCACCGTGGTGAGCGCGACCCCCGCCTCTCCGAGACCGGCCGCCACGGCCTCGAAGTCGCCGGCCGCCGGGGTCACCCCGAAGGCGTGGCTGACCGTGACGTTGCCGCCCATGTCCAGGGCCCGGGTGCGTTCGATGATCGCCCAGATGGTGCGCGAGCCCACGGATCCGCTGTCGTGCAGATGGATGTCGACCCCCACCCGGTACCGGTCCGCGAGGCCGAACACGAGGTCGAGCTGGCCGTCCAGGTCGTCGTCGAAGCCTTCGGGGTCGATCCCGCCGACCAGGTCGGCGACGCCGGTACGCAGCGCCTCCTCCAGGAGGGCGTCGGTGCCGGGGGCGCGCCGGACCCCGTGCTGGGGGAACGCGACGACGCGCACGTCCAGCGCGTGCTCCAGTCGACGGGCGGCCTCCCGCACACCGTGGAGGCCGTCCAGCCCGTAGGCGGGGGCGATGTCGGCGTGCGCGCGCATCGCCCGGGTACCGCGCGTGACGGCGTGACCCATGAGGCGTTCGGCGCGGTCGGCCACGGGGCTGGGGCAGTTCCGGAAGAACGCGGCGTCCTGTTCACCCAGTTCCGCGATCCCCTTCGCGGGCCGGCGCGACTGCCAGGGCTCCCCCAGGAGGTCTTGTCCGGGTGGATGTGCGCGTCGACCAGCGTGGGCAGGGCGATCCGCCCGCCGCAGTCGACCACCTCGGCCCCGCCCACGGGGGCGCTCTCGGCCACCACCCCGTCGACCACCACCAGGTCGACGGGATCGCCGCCCATGGGACGTACGTCGCGGAAGATCGTGGGGGATTCTGCTGGGTCATGACAGCCTTCCTGGTAGCGGTATACCAAAAATACCGAGGAAGCCGACCCAGGCAAGTGGCCCCTCGGTCGAGGGGCCACTCGGAGGTAGCGTGAACCACGCGTCGGGTCAGGGAGCGTCGTCGGGGCCCCGTGGCGGGAGCCCGTCCTCGTCCTCGAAGTCGATGCGCTCCTTGCGGAGTTCGCCCTCGATGTGCTCCTCACGGGTGACGTCCCGCTTGCGGACGTGGACCTCCTCGACGGGCACCTCCTCCTTCGAGACGACCGGACGCTCCTCGTACAGGGTGAAGGTGCGCTCGTCCTCCTCCATGTGCCCCGGGTCCAGGACCTGGGACGGGTCGGTGATGGGTCGCCGCTCGACCTCCAGTTCCTCGTGGTGCAGCGGGACGGTCTCCTCGAAGCGCTCGGTCTCGACGTGCCTGCGCATCCGCGCCTGCCCGCCCTCGCGGCGCTCGACCCCGATGTCCACCCGCTCCTCATGGCGCAGGACGGAGAGGTCGTCGGTGTCGCGGGACCCGCCGAGGCGCTCCTCGCCGTGGTACCGGTCCAACGGGTCACCGGCCTGCGGCTCGTCTCCCCGCCCCTCACGCGGGTCCGCGAAGTCACCGTGGCCGCCTGTCCCGCGGGCACGCCCGCGGCCGTGGTCTGGTGGCCCGGGCCGGCCGCCCCGGCGTCCGGGTCCGCGGTCCTGGTGTCGCCCTCCCCCTGGGCCTGCCGGGGAAGCCACCCTGTCGCGCGAAGTAGTCGCGGACGAGGGCCTCGTCCTCCGGGGTGATGTGCCGCTCGGCGTCGACCTGTGGAGCGTCCTTGACGACCCCCTTGTCGTAGGGGACCTGGATGTCCTCCTCCACGGGTCGCGCCCCCTGGAGCGGAACGAGGGTCTCCCGCATGCCGAACAGCCCGGTGTGGACCGACACCCAGCTCGGTTCCCCGGTGCTGTCGTCGAGGAACACCTGCTTGATCTTCCCCACGTTGGTGCCCTCGGCGTCGAGCACACGGTGGCCGACGAGGTTCTCTGGTACGAGTTCGCCTGTCACGGGGCCTCCCTCCCTGTTCACGGAACGGGACGTGTGCCCCGTACTCGCCGGGCCCGTACCCCCGGCACGGAGCCCGCAAAGGCCCCGCGGTCACTCCCTGAACAAGGAAGTGCCAGCCATAAGACCCCACTTGGCCGGGGCCGACTCTCGCGAACCCCACATGACGTCCCATGGCACGGCTCTTGACGTCGGCGCACCCCGAACACGAAGAAGCGCCCACCGCCCTCCAGCTGTCGCGCTTCGCGTTCGGGAGGCACGATGAGCCGCTGGTCCTCCGCCAGGACACGGTGGAGAGCCCCTGAGACGACGACGCGTGTGGTGTGCTGGAAAGCATGGATGAGGATCGGCGCGAAGCTGGCAACGAGGGCTCCGAGCGACACCGGACGTTGTCCGACACACTCGCCGCGGCCGACATCAAACGGTTGGTGCGCGCGTCGCGTGAGGGTGATGGGGACGAAGCGGAACGGATCCGCCGAAGGCACCTGAAAGTGTAGTCCGCTTACGGCCAGAAGCCTTAGCGGGCAGGGGTTCCCGTGTTAGTTTCAGGCTCCGCGGAACGTTCTCCCCAGGCCTGATCGGAGCACCATGGAGCTGGAACTGCTCGCGACCGACGACAAGTCCGGCGGCAAGGGCTGCCCCTCCGTCTACATCAGTGACACCGGCGAGTTCGTCGTCCAGGGGGCCGGGCTCGCTGACGCCGACTTCGCGAAGCTGGCCCATCCGCTGCCCGGTGAGACCGCCGTACGCATCTCGCCCGAGATCGTGCTCGCCGCCGTCGATCAGTACCGGCGGAGGGGTGTGTGACCCCTCCGAAAACCGGTTCTCGCCCACTGCGAGAAGGCGAGTTCGATCGCTTCTTCGAGGAGTGCCGCTACACCGCCTTCCGGTTGGAGACGCTCCAGGTCTACGACGTCGGCTATGAGGAGGAGGCCTTTCGCCGTTTTCTGGCCGACGGAGAGAGGATCTCCACCGCGTCCCACCGGGAGTGGACCCGCATCGTCGGGAGCGGACGACGCTTCCGCCGTGTCCACGTGGTCACCGAACCCCTCACCGACTACCTGCGGTTCGAGAGTGTGTGCGCCTACCGCGCCAGTGTCGAAGCGGGCGAGGACGTCAACATCCTGCCCGTCGACGAGGGATCCTGGCCGAAGGGCATCCCTCGATTCGACTACTGGCTGTTCGACTCGGAGCGTCTGGTGCGTATGAACTACACCCCGGACGGAACCATGCTCACCCCTGAACTGGTGACCGCCCCGGAGGAGATCGTGCGGGCCAACGCCGTACGCGACCGGGCGCTGCACGTGGCCACACCCTTCCCTGAGTACGAGAAGCGTTTCGACGCGGATATGCGGCCTCTGTGACGGACACCGAGAACCGTGCGACCACCAACACCGCGCACGGCTCCCCGGAGGCCCTGTTGCAGACGGGAGCCGCGCACGGGGATGTCCACATCACCTCGAAACCCGCCCGTGCCGTCGCCGTTCCACGTCAACTCCCGCATCTCAGCAGGGGGTTCGTGGATCGCGAGCATCACCTGCGGCGATTGGACGCGCTGACGGCCCAGGCGTCCGGGCGGAGTGTCCCGGTCGCGATCCTGGCCGGGCCACCAGGCGTCGGCAAGACCGCCTTGGCCGTGCACTGGGCGCATCGGTCACGTGCCCGCTTTCCGGACGGGGATCTCTACGTCAGCATGCACGGCCACGCCCCCGGACCGCGCGCGCAAGCCGCCCAGGCGCTCGACTCGATCCTGAGAGCCCTCGGGGTGCGTGCCGACCGCATACCCCTGGACATGGACGGCCGCTCGGCGCTGTACCGATCCGAGGTGCACGGCCAGCGCCTTCTGGTGGTCATCGACGACGCACTCGATCCGGCACAGGTGCGGCCTCTGCTGCCCGCCTCGACCGGAAGCATGGTGGTGGTGACCAGCCGAAGCACGCTGACCGGACTGGTCGCTCGCGAAGGAGCGGATCGCCTGCTCCTGGGGGCCCTCCCGCTCGTCGACTCCGTGGACCTGCTTCGAGGAGCGGTGGGAGCCCGGGTGGACTCCGAACCGGAGGCCGCGCGCAGCCTGGTCGAGCACTGCGCCCGCCTGCCGCTGGCCCTCAGAGTGGCGGCGGAACGGCTCGTCGACCGGCCGGACACAACGCTGATCGACCTGGTCGACGAGCTGGCGGCCGAGGAATCCCGTCTGGACACTCTCGCGGAGGAGGACGAGTTGAGTGACCTGCGTTCCGTGATGAGCGCCTCCTACCAGGCCCTGGACGCCGGCACCGCACGATTCTTCCGCTCCCTGGGACTGCATCCGGGGCCGGAGTTCTCCGTCGCGGCAGCTGCCGCGCTCACCGGTGTCCCGGGCGCCGAGGCCCGCAGGCTGCTGGATCGACTGAGACGAGCCAACCTCGTGGAACGCCCGCACGTCGACCGCTATCGCCTCCACGACCTGGTGCGTCTGTTCGTCGTGGAACGGGTGCGTGCCGAGGACGGACTCCCAGCGATTCCCGAGAGCATCGGTCGGCTGGCTCGGTGGTACGTCCATGCCGCCTCCCGGGCCCAGCTGGCCGAGCACCCGCACTTTCCCGTCGTACCCGGTGGTGAGGCTCCTCAGGAGCTACCCGACTTCACCTCTCCCGAAGAGGCCCTGTCGTGGTTCGAGGCAGAGCGCACGAACCTGATCGCCGTGACAACGGCCGCCTTCGACCACGGTCAGTACGGTGTCGCCTGGCGCCTGCCCGCCAGTGTCTACCCTCTGTTCGAAGTCCACCGGCACTGGCACGCGTGGGTGGACCTGCACAGGGTCGGTCTGAGAGCGGCGGAGAAAGCCGGGAGTCCCTTCGGGTTGGCCCGCAACCATCTGGGGATGGGCGACGCCCTGTGGCTCTTGGAGGACCTCGACGAAGCCGAACACCACTACCGGACGGCCCTGGCGAGCGGTGACTCCTGGGTGCGGGGGTTCGCGCTCCGTCAACTGGCTCTGGTGGCCTGGCAGAGCGGCGAACGGGGGCCCGGCACCGTGGAGAGGATGGAGCGCTCCCGTGCGATCTTCCGGGAGGCGGGAGAGCGGCGGGGCGAAGCCATGTCCCTGCTCGGTCTGGCGGATTTCCGCGCCGATCTGGGCAGCTGGGAGGAGGCTCTCAGCCTCTGCCGAGCGGCGGTCGACGCCTTCGAGGAGATCGACGCCGAATGGAGCGAGGCCTGGGCCCGCTGTTCCCTGGGACGGATCCTCACCGGCACGGGCAGGGCCGCGGAAGCCACCCTTGAGTACCGATCGGCCATCGCCGCATTCGACAGGTACGAGGACTCCGACAGCCGAGCCCTGGCACTGCGCGGCCTGGGCAGGTCCCACGTCGAGCTGGGCGAACCGGAGCGGGCGCGTGAGGTCTGGACAGCCGCCCTGGACTATCTCAGGGACCACGACGATCCGCGTACCCCTGAGGTGGAGGAACAGCTGAGAGCCCTGGACACCTGAGAGACGAAGAAGCGCCCGCCCCGTCGAGGGGCGGGCGCTCGGGACGGTCAGACCTTGCGGTGCTGGGGCACCCACACGCCGTCCTCGACGGTGTAGTCACCGAAGAGCGCGGGGGCCTCCTCCTTCAGGGTCTCGCCGATGAGGTTGAACAGGAGGCGGATCTCCTCCTCCGCTCCGGGAGCCGTGCGGGCCTCCAGGGTGTGCCGCAGCGTGCGCACGTTGGCGGTCCACACCAGGCCGGTCGCCACGCCCTCGGGGGCGAAGCGGCGCATGAAGGAGGTCTTGTGCTTCTTCTCCGCGAAATTCACGCCCTCGTCGTCCAGGCCGAAGTGCTCCGCCATCCAGAACTGGAACTCCTCCATCTGCTGAAGCATCGCCGTGGCGCGCTCCATCAGCTCGGGGTCCTCCTCGGCCCACTCCGGGAACCAGAACGGCAGGTCGGTCAGGCGCACGAACCGCAGGGACTCCTGCGAGACGGCCACACCGGGGCGGTGTCGGATGAGCTCGTGGGTGAGCACCCGCGAGACGTTGTGCAGCACGAAGCTGAAGCTGACGTGCTCCAGCACCGAACCGTGCAGGCTCGCCAGGATGTTGCCCAGGTAGGCGTCCTGGTCCTTGCGCACCCGGGTGACGTTCGGGTTCAGGCCCGGCTCCCACGAGCGGTAGCACAGGCGCCCAGCGAACTCCGCGAGGTTCTGGGGGTCGTTGAGGTGGGCGTCCAGCTCACCCCGGTCGAACCGCTCCAACCACGCCTCGCCGCCGACCTCCTTGAGGTAGTCGGTGATCGCGTCGTAGTCCACCTGCGGACGTGCAACCAGGCGGACCTGGGGCTCGACCTTCTTCACGGCACCCTCTCCTAGCAACTCCCCGCCCAGGGCACGCGTCATGGCCGCGACCAGGGTTTCCGGAGCACGGGAGCGTGTGTGGGGCGGGGCCGATTGACCTCCCCGAGGGTACACGTCCCGTTGCTTCGCCGTGGTCGGTCCGGAGCCGGGCCGACGAGCCGAGGGGCCGGGTGGCCGACACGCGCTCGGGCGTGGTCGGCCACCCGGCCCCTCGCAGGTCGGACGGAGGTCCGTCAGATCCCGTAGAAGTAGCCCGGGGCCACGAAGAGTCCGACGACGATGGCGATGATGCCCCAGAGGAGCTGCCCGCGCAGCACACCGAGGACACCGGAGACGATGAGGACGATTCCGAGGACAGTCAGCAAAATACCCATAGGCACCACCTGTCCGGTCACGAGCGAATCAAACAGTATCCCTGAAGCAATTATTGTCGTGCGACATCATTCCAGGTGAGCGGCGGTCACTGTGACACAGGTCGTACCGCCGCCCACCACGTGTGTCACTCTCGGGCGAGCTCCAGGACGCGGGCGACGATGCCCTCACCGACGCCGGCGGTGAGGATCGACTCCGGGTGGAACTGCACCGCGTACCAGCGCGCCGCCGGGTCCTCGATCGCCATGACCACGGGCTCCTCGCCGGGATCGCCGTCCAGCACGGCGGTGACCTCGAAGTTCTTCACCAGGTCCGGGGTGCTGTACGTGGAGTGGTAGCGGGCGGCGGGGAAGGCGCCGTCCTCACCCAGGCCGGGCAGCAGCCGCCCCCGGACACCCGGACGCGGCCGGGCTTTCCGTGCACCGGCGCGTCCAGGGTGCGCAGTTCTCCCCGGCGTGCTCGACCATCCCCTGGAGCCCCAGGCACACCCCGAACACCGGCAGGCCGCGGGCGGCCAGGGCGTCCAGCAGGTCCGACATCGCGAAGTCGACCGGCAGGCCGGGGCCGGGCGAGAGCACCACCAGGTCCGGTGCGATCCGGTCCAGGAGCTCGGGTGCGAACCCGTAGCGGACCGTGGTGACCTCGGCACCGTGGCGGCGCACGTAGTCCGCGAGGGTGTTGACGAAGGAGTCCTCGTGGTCCACGAGCAGCACCCTCATACCCTCCCCGGGGCGCGGTGCGGGCGCGCTGACCGCGGGGACCGTCGCGTCGGCGGTCTCCTCGCCCAGGGCCAGCGTCTCCAGCAGCGCGCGGGCCTTGAGGAAGGTCTCCTTCTCCTCAGCCTCGGGGTCGGAGTCGTAGAGGAGGGTCGCACCCACCCGCACGGCCGCGACCCCGTCACGGATGTGTGCGGTGCGCAGGGTGAGGCCCGTGTTCATGGAGCCGTCGAAGTTGACCACCCCGACCGCGCCGCCGTACCAGCGGCGGGGGCTGGTCTCGTGCTGTTCGATGAACCGCATCGCCCAGGTCTTGGGCGCCCCGGTGACGGTGACCGCCCACATGTGGGTGAGGAAGGCGTCCAGGGCGTCGAAGTCGCGACGCAGGGTGCCCTCGATGTGGTCGACGGTGTGGATCAGCCGCGAGTACATCTCGATCTGGCGGCGGCCGATCACCTTGACGCTGCCCGGCTCGCACACGCGCGACTTGTCGTTGCGGTCCACGTCGGTGCACATGGTGAGCTCGGACTTCTCCTTGACCGAGGAGAGCAGCTCCTGGATGTTCTCGGCGTCGCCCAGCGCGTCCTCGCCCCGGCGGATCGTGCCGGAGATCGGGCAGGTCTCCACCCGCTGGCCGGTCCCGGGCTCCCCGCTGACCCGCACGAACATCTCCGGGGAGGCGCCGACCAGGTACTCCCCTCGCCCAGGTTGAAGAAGAACTCGTAGGGCGCGGGGTTGCGCTCACGCAGCAGTTCGTAGAAGCGCGCCGGGGACGTGCAGCGGGCGTAGGTGCGGTGGCCGGGGACCACCTCGAACAGGTCGCCCCGGCGGAACCGCTTCTTGGCCTCCGCGACCACCTCGGCGTAGGAGCCCGGCCGGGGGCCGGGCGGAACCTCGGCGGCGACCACCGGCGGGGTGGGTGCGGTCTCGCGGGGCAGTCCCTGGGTGGTGGCCTGGGGGCGCGCCTCCGTGGCGGGCACGGTGAACTCGTAGGTGTGGCGCACGCACGTCTCGCGCTTGCGGTCGCGGACCACGATCGCGTCGGGCAGGTGCAGGACCAGGTCGCGGTCGGTCGGGTCGCGGTCGATGTGGCGCTGGACCGGCTCGAACTGGAAGGCGAGGTCGTAGCCGAAGGCGCCGTACAGGCCCAGGTTGGAGTCCTCGGGGCTGCGCAGAGCGGCGACGACGGCGCGCAGGGCGGTGAACACGCTCGGGCGGCGGCTGCGCTCCTCCTCGGTGAAGAAGGCGTCCGGGTCGGGCTCGGGAACGGTGACGGCGACATGGTCCGGTCCCTGCGCGCGGTCGGCGGCCCCGGGCACGGTGTCGAGCGCGTCGGCCAGGACCGGGAGCAGGACCCGCCCCCGGTCGTTCAGGGCGGTGGCGGTGACTCGGCGCCCTCGGGTGCTGATCTCCAGGCAGGGGTCCACGTACCCCAGGTGCCAGCGGTCGTAGCGCCCCGGATACTCCATCCCGGAGGAGAGGACCCCGCCCCGGCGGTGTTCCACGGAGGCGACGAGTTCGGTCAGGATCTCGGGGTCGCACGGGGTGGCGGTGCGGTGGACGGTCACGCCGCTCGGGGTGCGGTACGTGGTGGTCTGTGCGTCGCTGGGGTTCACGGCCGGTCCTTTGGCGCTCTGCGGTCGGTGGTCATCGCCGTCCGGGGCCGTCGGAAACGACAAACGACCGCCGGTGTGGGGCGGTCGCTGCGGTGTTCGTGGAACGCGAACTGTCGGTGCGCCGCCTAGGAGCGGCGCCACCACTGTCCCTGGTGGGTCGGACTGGTTCGCATGGGGCCGAGTGTAGCGGGTGCGGGACGGAGAGCGCGCCGGAAACCGAAAAACCCTCCGCCCGGTTCCGGGAGAGGGTTCCACGCGCTCGCCGAGCACGGGCCGACACACGCGTGCGGAAGCTCTGCTAAGCTACGGGATTCAAGCCCTTCTAAAGCCATCACAGAACTTCCTAATCGCAAGGATAGCCACCAGATGGACTCCTGTCAATCCGACCGTGCGACCCCCTCCCCGAGGAGGCCGCGATCACGGTCGAGCAGGCCCGTGTCAGCGCCATGTACGAACGACTCGACGCCCTGCGCGCCCGGACCGGGCGGCGGCTGGCCGACGCCCACCTCCAGGAGCGCGCCGGGTACGCCGCCATCGTGGAGCGTGAGACCCGGTCCTACGAGCACGCCCGCCGCAGGGCCCAGCTCGGTTCGGTCGAGGAGGGGCTGTGCTTCGGTCGGATCGACGTCTCCCACGGCCCCGGGGACACCGAGGCGCGCTACGTGGGGCGGATCGGGCTGCGCGACGCCGAGTACGACACCATCCTCGTGGACTGGCGGGCCCCGGCCGCCCGTCCCTTCTACGCGGCCACGCCCAGCGCCCCGGAGGGGTCACCCGGCGGCGCCACCTCAGGGTGCGCGGCAGGAGGGTCGTCGGGCTGGACGACGAGGTGTTCGACGTCGACGGCCTCACCGAGGGCGACCGCCGTCAGCTGGTCGGTGAGGCGGCCCTGCTCGCCTCCCTCCAGCGCGGCCGCACCGGTCGTATGGCCGACATCGTCTCCACCATCCAGGCCGAACAGGACCGCGTCATCCGCGCCCGGCTGGCCGGGATCCTGGTCGTCCAGGGCGGTCCGGGCACCGGCAAGACCGTCGCGGCGCTCCACCGCGCCGCCTACCTCCTCTACACGCACCGGCGGGTCCTGGAGCGCCGGGGCGTCCTGGTGGTGGGACCCAACCCGGCCTTCCTGCGCTACGTCGGGAACGTCCTGCCCTCCCTCGGGGAGACCGACGTGGTGATGCGCACGGTCGGGGAGCTGTTCCCGGGGGTGGAGGCCGCCGCCCGCGACCCCCACGCCGTCGCGACGGCCAAGGGGTCGACGCGCATGGTCGACCTCGTGGGCGCCGCCGTCCGGGACCGGCAGCGTTCGCCCCTGCGCGCCTTCGGAGAGGCCGACCTGCGCGTGGAGACCGACGCGGGGACCCTCGTCGTCCCCGGAGACGTGTGCCGACACGTGCTGGAGACCACCCGGAACCTGCGGCTGCCGCACAACACCGCGCGCAAGTACCTGGTGAACACCCTGCTCAGCGAGCTCGCCCGGGACGAGTCCCGGCGGCTCGGGCGTCCGGTCGCGGATGAGGACCTCCCGCACGTGGGCGCGCGGCTCTGGCAGGAGGAACCCGTCCAGCACGCCCTGGACGCCCTGTGGCCCGACCTCACCCCGGAGCGGCTGCTCCGCGACCTGTACGCCGACGGCGAGGCCCTGAGGAGGGTGGGCGCGGAGGCCGGTGTCGCGAACGCCGAACGCCTGGCCCGCCCGGCGGGGGCTCCCTGGACCGTCGAGGACGTCCCGCTGCTCGACGAGGCGGCCGACCTCCTCGGCCGGGACGACAGCCACCTGCGGGCCCACCAGCGGCGCCGCGACGCCGAGCGGGAGGCGGAGGTCCGGTACGCGCAGGGGGTCCTGGACCTCACCGGACTGACCGAGGACCCGAGGGAGGGGCTGGACGCGCGCCTGCTCGCGGACCGCCACCGCGACACCGGCCCGGACCTGAGCACCGCGGACCGGGCCGGGACGGACCGGGAGTGGGCCTACGGCCACGTGATCGTGGACGAGGCCCAGGAACTGTCCCCGATGGCCTGGCGCACGGTGATGCGCCGGGTGCCGACCCGGTCCCTGACCGTGGTCGGGGACGTCGCCCAGACCGGCAGCGCGGCCGGAACCGGTTCCTGGGAGGCCGCCCTGAAACCGTACGCCCCGGACCGGCTGCACGTGGAGCACCTGAGGGTGAACTACCGGACCCCGGCACCGATCATGGCCGTCGCCGCCGACGTGCTGCGCGTGGCCGCCCCGGGCCAGGAGGTCCCCGAGTCGGTGCGCGCGGACGGCGACGCCCCCGTGCGGTGCGGCTCACGGACCCCTCGGACCTGCCCGCGCTGGTCACCGAGGAGCGGGAGGCCGTCGGCGAGGGCCGCATCGCGGTCATCACCTCCGACGCCTCCCTGGCCGAGGTGGCTGGCGCGCTGCCCGGTGTGCAGACGGACGCGTCGCGCGACGCCCCCGGGGACGCCGTGGTGGTGCTGACCGCGACGGAGTCCAAGGGGTTGGAGTTCGACTCGGTGATCGTGGTGCGTCCCGAGGAACTGTTGGCCCAGCCGCGCGGCGCGAACGACCTGTACGTGGCGGTGACCCGCGCGACCAGGCGTCTCACCGTCGCGCACGAGGCCGAACTCCCGGACCTGCTCAAGCGCCTGGTGTGAGTCGCCCGCGCCCGCCGGGGGTCCCCGACCCGGGTCCTCCGGCGGGCGCCGGTCAGGTGTCCCGGACGGACCCGCAGCCCTCCAGCTCCCGGGAGGCGTCCAGGTCGTAGGCGTCCTCGACGGCGCCCCGGGGGCGTTCCCCTCGGGGTACTCCTCCCCGTAGCTGGGGGTGAAGGTGAACTCCTCCACGCAGTGCACGGGTGCCACGGCGCGCGACCACATCGGCGCCGCCTCCAGTTCCTCCGCTCCCACGTCGTAGAAGCCGACCTCGCCGAGGTGCGAGGTGACCAGGCGGGTGGAGGCCGACCGACCGGGTTCGGCGATCGGGTGCACGATCGTGTACTCCGTGACCACCGAGAGGTAGTCCCAGCCCTGGTCGTCCCTTCCCTCCTCCGCGCGCATCACGCCGTCCACGCGCACCTCGTCACCGATCGGCTCGGCGGTACCGGGAGTGAGGTTGAAGGGCAGGTGGCGGCTGTTGAGCTCGTGGTCCCGGTTGCCGAGGTTGTCCAGGTACCACTCCAGGGTCTGTCCGGTGAGGAGCCCGGTGAGTTCGCTGTTGTCCTCACCGAACACCGCGTCCTCGTTGAGGTAGACGGCCTCCAACAGCTCCTGGGTGTGGGCGTAGGCGCGTTCGACCTGTTCCCGGGAGTAGCGGCCGACCGCCTCGGCCTCGGGCACGGGGAAACCCTCCCCGTAGTCCTCGGCCGGGCTGCCCGCGAAGGGGTCGTCCCGGTCCACTCGGTCGACGGGGTCCGACTGGGACCGGACGCCCGCTCCGGGCACGGCGCGGTCCAGGAGGTCCTGGGCCGGGGCGCAGGCGACGAGGGGAGGGAGAGAAGGACCGCGGCCCAGGGGGCGGCGGCGATACGTGGGGGCATGACGCTGACTTTCGTTCTCTATGGGGCAAATGAGAACTTAGTCCGCTTTCTTCGCCAGCGACGGCTCAGGACACCACACTTGCGTCACGATCCACCGGGCACCGGGGACTAGCGGGGACTAGAAAGTACACATGCCCTTCACCCCCGACTCCCCCGCCCCACGGCCCCTCCCTCGTCCGCCCCTCCCCCACTGCCCCGGACGGTCAGCGGCGTGTTCGTCCGCAACGTCCTGCAGACCGCGTGCCCCGGATACTTCGCCCTGGTGTGGCTCGACGCCGGACCCGCGCTGAGCGGCGCGGACTTCGAGTTCGTCGACGACCTGCCCGCGACCTGCCCCCGCCCCGACGCGCCCCTCCCCGAGGCCTTCCGGAACGCCTTCGCGGAGGGGGTCCGCGTGGGCCTGGAAGCGCGCGGCAAGGGCAGGTCCGTCCACGCGACGCGGATCGTGCTCCGCGACGCCCTGTGGAGCGAGATCGACTCCAACCCCTGGAGCTTCGAGGTCGCCGGACGGTACGCGGCCACGGAGGTCCTGGCGTGTGTCCGGGAGGACCGCGCGCCCCGCCAGGCGGGCAGGAACGCGCGCACCGACCGGCCGATCCCACCCATGCCGAGCACCCGAACCCGTGGCTAGCGATACCCCGACAGGGACCCCCAGGTCACCCGTGGTGTGAACTTCTGTGCCCGTTCGGTGGACTCACGCGAAATTGTACGTACAATCTGTACGGACAACGCGTGTACCGGTGCCGTGTGTGACGTCGGTCCACGATCCCGGTCCCATGTGAACGGACTCTTATGCGTGACAGCCAGGGGTCGCTGGTACCCCTCCTTAAGTGGATGAACAAGGTCCCTGGCGGGGCCATGCTCATCCCCCTCGTCCTCGGATCGGTCCTGGGAACCTTCGCTCCGGCGGCCCTGGACATCGGCAGCTTCACCACCGCGCTGTTCAAGGACAGCGCCATGCCGCTGATCGCCCTCCTCATCTTCGCGACGGGCACCCAGGTCACCCTCCGCACCAGCGGTCCGGTGCTGGCCACCACCGGTGTCGTCCTCCTCGGGAAGAGCATCATCCCCGGTCTGCTCATCATCGCCCTCGCGATGGTCACCGGACCCGAGGGCGTCCTGGGCATCTCCATCATGGCGATGCTCGCCGCGGCCACCAACGCCAACGGCGGCCTCTGGCTCGCCCTGACCGGACAGTACGGACGGACGAAGGACCGGGGCGCCTACATCGCCGGGGCCATCAACGACGGCCCGTTCTTCGCCCTGCTGTTCATCGGCGCCTCCGGGCTCGGGCAGATCCCCTTCCTCACCCTGGTCGCGGCGATCATCCCGTTCCTGCTCGGCGTGCTCGTCGGCAACCTCGACTCCCAGTGGCGTGAACTCCTCACGCCGGTTCCCGCGATCGTCATCCCGTTCTTCGCCTTCGCCCTGGGCACCGGCATCAACCTGGCCGACGTCGCCAGGGGCGGCCTGTCCGGGGTCCTCCTCGGCGTGGCGATCACCTTCGTCACCGGCGGGCTCGTCTACCTCGGCTACCGCTTCCTCCTGCGGCGCGGCAAGGAGTCGGGGATCGGATTCGCCGCGGGCACAGCGTCGGGCAACGCCGTCGCCACCCCGGCCATCATCGCCGCCGCCGACCCGTCCTTCCTCTCCTACGCCGGGACCGCGACCACCCAGGTCGCCGCGAGCGTCCTGGTCACCGCCCTGCTCGCGCCGCTGGTGACCACCTGGGTGCTGCGTCGGGCCGGAGCCGCGCCCGCCGAGGCCGAGCGCCAGGAGATCGCGGAACGGCAGCGGGCCGCCGACGGGGCGGCGAGCGACCCCACCGACCCGGAGGAGACCCGGTCATGACCCACTCACGCACACCGCGCGTCGCCGTGGTCGCTGACGACCTCACCGGCGCGGGCGACACCGCCGTCCAGTTCGTGCGCGCCGGCTGGAGCACCGAGCTCCAGCTCGGCACGGCGGAGTCCACCGCCGACGTGGTCGCCGTGACCACCGACTCCCGCGCCCTGCCGCCGGAACGGGCGGCCACCGCCGCCGCCGACGCCGTGCGCGGGCTGCGCGACGCGGGCACGGACCTGGTCTACAAGAAGGTCGACTCGACCCTGCGCGGCCCCATCCGCGCGGAGATCGACGGGGTCCTCTCCGTCTCCCCGCCCGGAACCGTGGCCGTGGTCTGCCCGGCCTTCCCCGCCAACGGCCGCGTCGTCCGCGACGGCGTCCTCCTGGTGGACGGGGTGGAGGTGCACCGGACCGCCGTCGGCGACGACCCGGTCTCCCCGGTGACCGAGAGCCGGATCGCGGAGCTCCTGGGCGCCCGGTACGTCCGACTGACCGGTGACGACCCCGAGGCGAACGCCGCCCTGCTCCGTGACTCCGCGCCGGTGGCCGTCGTCGACGCGGAGACCGACGCCGACCTCGCACGGGTCGCCGACGCCGTCACGGTCCTGGGCGACCGCGCCGTCCCCGTGGGTTCGGCCGGTCTCGCCGCGCGGCTGGCCGAGACCTGGCGCCCGGTCCGGGAACCCGCCCCGGCCCTGGTGGTGGTGACCTCGCTCCACCAGGCCGCGCGCGGACAGGTCGCGGAGCTCCTGGCCGACGAGTGGACGCGGGTGGAACAGCCCGACGCGCACGCGCTGGCCGACGACGCCGCCTGGCGGGAGTGGTCCGACCGGGTCGTGGGGACCTTCGACCCCGCCCACCCGCACACCGCTCTCGTGGCCCCCGACGACCGCACCAGCGGGCTCGACCCCGCCCTGGTCGCCCGGCGCTTCGGGGAGCTGGCCGCCCGCGTGGCCGAGCGGTACCCGCTGTCCGGGTTCGTCGTCACCGGTGGCGACGGAGCCCGCGCCCTCACCGCGTCCCTCCGGGCCCGGGCCATCGCCCTGACCGGCGAGGTCGCCCCGGGCATCCCGCTGGGCACCCTGGCGGGCGGCCCCGGGAAGGACTGGCCATCGTCACCAAGGCCGGGGGCTTCGGCTCCCCACCGCCCTCATCGAGGCCGCTGACGCGGTCCGCAACACGAAAGGCAGCAACTCATGAGCCGCCCCACCCTCGCGGTCACCCTCGGTGACGTCGCGGGCATCGGTCCGGAGATCACCGCGAAGGCGCTCCTCCACCACCCGGAGGTCCGCGAACTGTCCAGGCCCGTCGTCGTCGGTGACGCGGACGCCCTGCGCAG
Source organism: Nocardiopsis eucommiae (assembly GCA_018388625.1). Classification (GTDB taxonomy): domain Bacteria; phylum Actinomycetota; class Actinomycetes; order Streptosporangiales; family Streptosporangiaceae; genus Nocardiopsis; species Nocardiopsis eucommiae. Next base: position 3,661,280 of record CP074402.1, read on the forward strand.
GGCCGTCACCGCCGTGGGCGGGGACGCGTCGGCGGTCAACCCGATCGACTCCCCGCCGACGCGGCCGACGCACCCGGCGTGATCGACGTCGTGCAGACCGGCCCCTCGCTCGGCCACGTGCCCTACGGAGAACTGAGCGCGGAGGCGGGCGACGGAGCGGCGCGCTTCGTGATCGAGGCCGTGGACCTGGCCAAGCGGGGTCTGGTCGACGGGATCGTCACTCCCCCGCTGAACAAGGCCGCCATGCACCTGGGCGGGCACCAGTGGCCGGGCCACACCGAGCTGCTCGCGCACGAGTTCGGCGTCAGCGACTACAGCCTCGTGCTGTCCGCGGGTGAGCTCTCCTTCTTCCACCTGACCACGCACGTCTCCCTGCGCCGCGCCATCGAGGACGTCACCCAGGAACGCGCCCTCGAGGTGCTGCGGCTGATGAGCGCGTTCGCACGCGCCCAGGGTGAGGCGGACGAGCCCATCGGCGTGGCCGGGCTCAACCCGCACGCCGGGGAGAACCGCCTCTTCGGGGACGAGGACGCCGACGTGCTCGCACCCGCCATCGAACGCGCCCGCGCCGAGGGCATCAACGCCCACGGGCCGATCCCCGCCGACGCGCTCATCCCGGCGGCCGTCCGGGGCAAGTGGAAGCTGGTCGCGGTCTGCTACCACGACCAGGGGCACGCGCCCTTCAAGGCCGTCTACGGCGATGACGGCGTCAACATCACCGCCGGACTGCCGGTGGTGCGGGTGTCGGTGGACCACGGCACCGCCTTCGACATCGCGGGCCAGGGCATCGCCCGCGAGGCCAGCCTGGTCCTGGCACTGCGCCGGGCCGCCGAGCTCGCCCCCGGCTGGGGACACGTGTGGAAGGCCACCGCCTCCTGACCGCACGGCCCCACCACCGCGCGCCTCCGCCCTCCGATTCCGGGAGGCGGGGGCGCGCCGCATCCGGCGACGCGTCGAACGCGGACGGGGAGGCCCCGACGCTCCGTGGCTCCCGCACCCCACGCCCTAGAATGACGGCCATGCCTGTCGACCGCTCCGACTCCCGGCCCCTGCACTCCCAGGTGGCTGACGCCCTGCGCGCGGAGATCCGCGACCGCTCGATCCCGCCCGGAGACGCCCTGCCCAGCGAGGCCGCCCTGCGCGAGCGCTTCGGTGTCTCCCGGAGCGTGGTCCGACAGGCCCTGGCCACCCTGGAGGACGAGGGGTCGGTCCGCCGGACCCGGGGCCGGGCTCCGGTCGCCGCGATCCCCACCGAGCACCATCGGCTCGTGCAGCGGGTGACCGGGCTCTTCGACCAGTTCTCCGCCGAGGGGCTGAGCCTGCGCACCGCCGTGCTCTCCCTGGAACGCGCCCGCACCGGCCCGCCCTCAGCCGTCCACCACCTCGTGACCGAGGACCTGCTGCGCCTGGAACGCGTCCGTTCGGTGGACGACGAGGCCCTGTCCTACGTGCGCACCTGGCTCCCCGCCGGGCGCTTCGCCGAACTGGACGCGGCCATGCTGGCCAACGCCTCCCTGCACCGGCTCATGGAGGTCCGATTCGGCGCGGTGCCCAGCAGCGGACGCAGGCAGATCCGCGCCGTCCCGGCCGACCCGCGCATCGCCCGTGAACTGGGGGTGCCCGACGGGGTGCCGCTCCTGCTCCTGGAGGGCGGCACCTTCGACCAGGACGGCCTGCCGCTGGAGTGGTTCGAGAGCTGGCACCGCTCCGACCGCGTCGTCTTCGACATCGAGGCGGACGGAGCCACCGACCAGGTCCGTATCGCTCCGGGCCCGTCCCTGGCCGCCGCTCCGGCTCCGGCGGAGCCACCACGCGGCGCCCCGCCTGAGGGAGGCGGGCCGCAGGGAGGTCTCGACCGCGCCGTGGCCCTCGCCGCCGAACTGCGCACCGAACTCGACCGTCTGCGGGCCGGGGGCTGAACCTCGCGGTCCTTCGGGGCTCCCGCGCCGAGGGGCGCGCGGCGGGGCGGGTGCCAGGGGTCACTAGGATCTGGGCATGCCCATCGTGTTCGACCTGGTCAGCACCGACGCCTCACGTGTGGTGGTACGGCCCTCGCCGCTCGCCGAACTGATGGCGTTCCTGCACAGCGTCGCCGAACCGGGCCACCATCCGGGCGCGAGCCGGGACATCCGCGCCGTGCGGTCCGGGGTGGACCGGGCCACCGAGCGGCGCCTGCGCACCTTCGCTCCCCTGTGGGCCAGGTTCCGGCTGCGCGCGCTGCTGCCCCTGGACACCAGCCACCCCGCGACGTTCCAGGACGAGCTCGCCCTGATGAACGCCATGCCCGCACCGGTGTTCGACTCCATGGTGGCGGAGACCATCGCCAGTGGGAGCTGGGAGCGCTACTACGGCCTGCGTGACCCCGACGACCACCGTGCGGAGTTCCTGGAGGTCTGCCGGGCCAAGAGCGAGGAGCGCGAGGAACTGGGTGAGCTCTTCCTGGCGGACCGTGCGGCCTTCCGCCAGAACCTGTCCGACCTGCTCCAGCACTGCCACGACACGTTCTTCCGTGCCCGCTGGGAGGCGACCCTGCCCCAGCTCTCCACGGCCGAACGCGAGGTACGGGGGCGCTTCTCCCAGGACCGGCTCGGGGTCGTGCTGGCCTCCCTCACACCGGGTGGACACTACCTTCCGCAGACCGCGCAGGTGGCCTACGACAAGCTCCAGAACGCCTTCGTCTCCTGCGCGGGGCGCGATCTGGTCCTGGTGCCCAGCCTGTTCACCCGCCCACACCTGGTGGTGAAGTTCGAGGAGGCGCAGCCCCGCGCGAACCTGCCCATCGTGGTGCAGTTCCCGATCACCGAGTTGGGCACCACCGACGTCCCCCTCCGGGAGTTGCAGCACCGCATGGCCGTGCTCTCGGACCCCGCCCGGCTCGTGCTCTGCCGACACCTGGTCAACGAGCACTGCACCACCGGCGAACTGGCGACGCGGGTGGGGATGACCGAACCCCAGGTCTCCCGACACCTGCGACGCCTGCGTGAGGCCGGGCTGCTGGAGTCCGTGCGCGACGGCAGGCTGGTACGCCACCGCATCAGACTCGGCACCGTCTACTCGCTGGGGCACCAGTTCCTCACCCGGCTCGTGCAGTGAGGCACGGGAGGGGTGGGTGCCGCGCCCGGTGTCCCACCCCTCCCCGGGCCCCGCGCCGGACTCCGGCCCGAACACGCGCGCGGAACGGGGAGCCGCGCCGGTCAGAAGTCGACCAGCTCCGCCTCCAGCCGCAGCTGCTCGGCGTCCTCCGGCCGGACGAAGCCAGCGGCCAGCATCCGGTCGAGGACCCGTGCGTGCTCGCGCCGGTAGCCGTCCGCGTCCCCGTAGCGCTCGACGAGCCGTTCGCGACCGAGCGGGGTCTCACTGCCGTGGTACCAGGAGGGCCGGCCCATCGGGGTGGCGGCCACCAGGGTGGAGAGCGGTGCGTCGGTGTACGTGGTGCGGAGCCCGCCCCGGGCGTTGCCGAACCCGTCCCTGAGCACGGTGTCGGTGTCGCCCTCCGTCTCCAGGAGGCGGGAGGCCGGGGGTGTCGCCTCCCCCGCGCCCACGCGGACAACGACTCCAACAGGGCGTTGTACACGTGGGAGTTGGGGAAGGTGGACCACCGGGCGCCCTCCGGCAGCGGGCAGTCCCGGAGGCGCTCACGGTCCCGGTCACTCATGTGCCGGGTCTCCCGGTGCGCCATCCCGGCCACCTCGTACAGCCGGAAGGACGGCGAGTCCGGCCTGCGGTGCGTCAGCCCCCGCACCTGGCCCGACACCCCGCACGCCCAGCGCACGGACTGGAACTCGGCCTCCCCCAGGACCTCCATGACGGGCACGTCCACGTCCGGCAGCGCGGGGCCTCCCGAGGCACAGGGCATGTACCCGTCGAAGACGGGTCCTCCCTCCGGGCGTCGCAGGACGGCGTGGTGGCGCTCCACGAACCTGCGCACGACACCGCCGGTCTGGGAGATCCCGGCGAACAGCAGGGTGCGCACGGCGGCTTCGGGCAGGCCGGGGAGGCCCTCCCGCAGGGCGTTGGCCACCTGGGCGATGATCTCGAACGACTGCGGCGTGGCCCGCCACCACCGTTCCTTGAACTCGTCGTACTCGCGGGCCAGCACCTCCGGTGTGGGGTTCTCCGTGAAGGGGATGCTGCCCGCGAAGTCCTTGGCGAGCTCCCCGGAGGAGAAGGTCATCTCCGCGTACCGGCGCTGGTCGACCCCCTTGATGAGGTCGAGCGCGGACGGGGCCTGGGAGTCGATGCCCACCCAGATGAAGCCCCCGCGCATGATCTGGCGGTTGAAGGCCCGCCACACCGAGTTCCCGCCCCAGATGTGGCTCACCTCGGCCAGCGCCCGCCCCGTGTAGGACGCCATGTCCGCGGGACGTCGGATGAGGATGCGGGTGCTGTAGGGGTCGCCGGCGGCCGTGCCGGAGACGAGGTACTCCTCCTGGACGTAGTCGTAGGTCGGGATGCGGTCGACCCCGTAGGGTTCGAGCACCACGGCCCGGTCCCCCTCGGTCTCGGGGACGGGTCCCCGGATGAGGGCATGCTTCGCCTGCGCGTGTCGGGTGGTCATGTTCTCCTTCTTCCAGAGCGGAAGGGGGCGGGACGGGCGGGGACGTGCGGTCAGAGTCGGGGCACGGCCTCGATCAACGTGCGTGTGTAGTCGTCCGCGGGGGCGCGCAGCACCTGGGACGTGGGGCCGGACTCCACGACCCGGCCGCCGTTCAGGACGGCGACCCGGTCACACATGAAGTCCACGACGGCCATGTCGTGGCTGACGAAGAGCAGGGAGAGGCCGCGCGCCCGGCGGATGTCCTTGAGCAGGTTGAGGACCTTGGCCTGCACGGACACGTCCAGTGCCGAGACCGGCTCGTCGGCGACGATCAGTTCGGGTTCCAGGGCCAGGGCGCGGGCGATGGACACGCGCTGGCGCTGGCCACCGGAGAACTCGTGGGGCAGGCGCCCCATCCAGGCCCGGGCGAGCCCGACCTCGTCGGCGAGCGCCAGGGCCCGGACCTCCCGCTCGGCGGGGGTGTGCAGCCCCTGGACCCGGTAGGGCTCCTCCAGCAGCTCGCGCAGGGTCATGCGCGGGTTGAGGGAGTTGGACGAGTCCTGGAAGACCATCTGCATGCGGCGGCGGTAGGTCCGCAGTTCGGACCGGCGCAGGGACAGGATGTCCCGGCCCAGCACCGTCACCGAGCCCGAGGTGGGCCGGATCAGACCGATCGCCATGCGACCCAGGGTGGACTTGCCCGAACCGGACTCGCCCACCAGGCCCAGGACCTCGTCGCGGCCCAGTTCCAGCGACGCGTCCCGGACCGCCACGTGCGCGGTGCGGCGCAGGACCCCGCCGAGGCGGAACCTCTTGGTCACGTGCTCCATGCGCAGTACGGGTTCGGTTCCCGCCGTGCCGTCGGTCGTGCTCATCACTGCACCGCCTTGGTGAATCGGCTCTTGTCGATGACGGGGAGGCGGTCCGGGCTGTGCCCGAGCCGGGGCGAGGCCTCCAGCAGGCCGCGGGTGTAGCCGGACTCCGGTGCGGACACCACCCGGTCGGTGGGACCCGACTCCATGGCGTGACCGTCGAGCATGACCACGACGTCGTCCGTGTACCGGGAGACCAGTCCCAGGTCGTGGCTGATGAGCAGGACGGACAGCCCGAGTTCCTCACGCAGGTCGGCCAGGAGGTCGAGGATCTGTTTCTGGATGGTGGCGTCGAGCGCGGTCGTGGGTTCGTCCGCGATGAGCAGGGCGGGCTCGCAGGAGATGCTCATGGCGATCATGACGCGCTGGCGCATACCCCCGAGAGCTGGTGCACGTAGGCGTCCAGCACGCCCCGGGAAGGCGGGATCCCGACCAGGTCGAGGAGTTCCGCGCTGCGCGCCCGGGCCTGGCGCCGGGTCAGCCCCAGGTGCAGGCGCAGGGGCGCCGCCATCTGCGCGCCGATGGTCTTGGTGGGGTGGAGCGCGCTCATGGGCTCCTGGAACACGAAGCCCATCTCGCGTCCGGCCATGGCGCGCCGTTCGCGGGCGGGCAGGGACAGCAGGTCGCGGCCCCGGTAGAGCACCTGCCCGGAGGCGCGCGCCGTCTCGGGGAGGATGCCCATGACCGCAGTGGCGGTCATGGACTTGCCCGAACCGGACTCGCCCACGATGCCCAGGGTGCCCTGACGGCGAAGGGTGAGGTCGAGGGCGTGCACCACGCGGCGCGGACCCTCCGGGGTCAGGACGTCGACGTCGAGTCCGCGCACGTCCAACAGGACGTCGTCGGTGGAGTTCGTGGTCACTCCTTGGCCTCCAGCCTGATCCGGGGGTCGAGCGTGGCGGCGACCACGTCGACCAGCAGGTTGACGAGGACGAAGGCCACCGCGATGAAGAAGATGCAGCCCTCGATGAGCGGGTAGTCGCGCCGCTCGACGGCGGTGAGGAGCAACTTGCCCAGCCCGGGCAGGGAGAAGACGTTCTCGGTCACGACCGCTCCGCCGAGCATCGAGGCCAGGGAGAGCCCGACCACGGTGACCAGGGGCGCGAGCGCGGCCGGGAAGACGTAGGAGCGGGTGATGGTGCGCTCGGGCAGGCCCTGGGCCCGGGCGGTGGCCACGAAGGGCTGGTGCTTGGCGTCGAGCACGCCGTTGCGCGAGTAGCGGAAGAGCGTGGCCGCCTCCAGGGTGCCCAGCGCCAGGCACGGCAGCGCCATGTAGCGCACGTACTGGACCGGGTCCTCGGTGATCGGGGTGAACCCCGCGACCGGGAGCCACTGGAGGGTCACCCCGAAGAGCATGACCATCAGGATGGCCAGCCAGAAGGTGGGCATGGCCACGCCCACCGCAGACCCGACCACCATGGTCCGGTCCAGGGCCCTCGACCTCGTGGCTCCGGCGACGGCGCCGAGCGCGGGCCCGATGAGGAGCGCGAGGAGCATGGAGATCAGGGCCAGCTGGCCGGTCACGAGCGCCGCGGACAGGACCAGTTCGGCCACGGGCGCGTGCAGGAAGATGGACTCCCCGAAGTCGAAGCGCGCCATCCTGGCGAGCCAGTCGAGGAACTGCTGCCACATCGGGGCGTCCAGGCCCAGTTCCGTGCGCAGTTCCGCGATCTCGGTCGCCGTGGCGTTCTCACCGAGGATGACGGCGGCCGGGTCGCCCGGGGTGAGCCGCAGCAGGACGAAGAGGAGCACCATCGGCACGGCGACGGTCGGGATGAGCGCCAGCAGGCGTTTGAACACGTAGGAGAGCACGGGTCACCCGTCCTTCTCGTCGGAGCGGACGGCGGTCCGGGTCCGGCGCGAGGACCGGGCCGAGGACTTCGAGGAGCGCGCCAGCTCGGCCAGGCGCCGGGCCCGCGGGTCCATGGCGTCGCGCAGCCCGTCTCCGAGGAGGATGAGCCCGAGGACGGTCAGCAGGATCGCCGCGCCGGGGAACACCCCGATCCACCAGGCCACCGCCGCGTACTGCTGCGCGGCGGACAGGCTCGCGCCCCAGCTGGGCACGTCCGGCGGCAGTCCGATACCGAGGAAGCTCAGGGCCGCGATGGACAGCACCGTGGCTGCGAAGCCCATGGTCGCCTGGACGATGAGCACCGAGACGGACTCGGGTGCCACGTAGCGGAACAGGATCCAGGAGTCACGGGCCCCCAGCGCGCGGGCGGACTCCACCATGGGCGCCGAGCGCGCGGTGAGCGCGGCCGCGCGGACCACACGGGCGATCGGCGGTACCAGGACCACGGTGAGGCCGAACAGGACCGGCCCCACGCCCCGGCCCAGGACGCCGACCAGGCTCATGACCAGGATGATGTTGGGAAACGACATCAGGCCGTCGATGACGCGCATGACGATCGCGTCCACCCAGCGGAAGTAGCCGCAGACGACGCCGGTGAGGAACCCGGCGACGATGGCGAGCAGCGTGCAGGCGGCGGCGATACCGAGCGACGTACGCGCGCCGTGGAGGAGCACCGTCCACATGTCGCGGCCCTGTTCGTCGGTCCCGAGGGGGCCGCCGGTTCCGGGGGCCTGGAGCCGCTCGCTCGGCCGGAGCAGGTCGGGGTCGCCGCCCAGGAGGGGGCGAGGAGTGCCAGCAGCGTGATGACCGCGACGATCGCGGCGCCCGTCATCGCGCTCGGGTCCCTGGACAGGGACCGCAGGGTGGTTCTCATGAGGAGTCTTTCGTGCGCGGTGGGTTCCGGAACCCGGCGGCCCCGCGGGGTGGGCCGCCGGGCGGCGGTCCTACTGGTCGATCCAGATGTTGTAGAAACCGCGGACGGTCCCCTGCGTGGCCTCGAAACCGCCGACGTCCGCGGAGGTCACCGCGAGACGGGGTTCGTGGCCGAAGCGGATGAACGGGACGTCCTCCCAGATGAGGCCCTGGAGTTCGTCCCAGGCGGGCTTGCGGCTCTCGGTGTCCTCGCCCTCCGTGACGGCGGCCATGAGCTCGGCCTTCTCGTCGGTGGCCCACCAGCCGGGGAAGTCGTCGTTGAGGAAGACCACGGTCAGGGGGTCGGAGTAGGCCGCTCCGCCGCCGAGGAACACCTCCCAGGTGTCCTCCTCGGTCCGGGTGGAGCCGAAGGTGGCGGCGTCCATCGCCTGGAGGTCGACGTTGAGGCCGACCGCCTCCAGCTGCTGCTGGACGATGGGGCCGTAGTTGTCGTTGGAGGGGCGGTAGAGCACGCGCACCGGCGTGCCGTCGTACCCGGCCTCGTCGAGCAGGCGCTCCGCCTCCTCTGCCGAGCGGTCCGTGTAGGCCTCGGACCCGGAGTCGGAGTACCAGGGCGAACCGGGTGGGAAGAAGCTGGAGTCCTCGGTGAAGTAGTCGGTCCCGCCGAGGTACTGGGTCTCGATCTCCGCGAAGTCCAGCGCGTTGAGCACGGCGCGGCGCATGAGCACGTCGCCCATCAGCTCGGACCGCAGGTTGAACTGCATGATGGAGAACTCGGAGTCCTCGCTCAGCACCGCCCGGAGCGAGGGGTCGGCCTCGTAGACGTCCAGCTGGTCGACGCCGAGGAACTGCGGGGCGACGTTCACCTCGGCCGTGCGCAGCTGGTTGAGCGTGTTCGACTCGTTGAACGGGACGAACCTCAGGGTGTCGGCGTGGGCGGTCTTCGCCCCCGCCGCGCCGTCGGGGTCCTCGTCGCGCGGGGCGTACTCGTCGAACCGGGAGGCCGTGGCCTGGCGGTCCACCGTGAACTCGTCCAGGCGATAGGGGCCGGTGCAGTCCAGGGAGGACAGTTCGTCGTCCCCGGCGGCCTCCAGCGAGGACGCCGACATCACGTAGGCGCCGGTGTCGGGGGTGGAGAGCAGGGCGGGGATCGCGCCCGTGGGGTTGACGGTGGTGATCGTGACCGTGAGCTCGTCGGTCTCGGCGACCTCCTCAACCAGGCTGTTGAAGAGCTCACCCGGGTCGGAGTCGGCGTAGCGGTCGAGCGAGGCCACGACGTCGGCGGCGGTGAGCTGGCCGCCCTCGTGGAACGGGACGCCCTCCCTCAGGTCCAGCGTGTAGACGCCCGCGTCGACGTCGTACTCGTAGGACTCCACGAGGCCGTCCTGGATCGAGGTGTCGGCCGCGTTGGCGAACAGGCCCTCACACACCGACGCCGCGACCATCCAGTTGGAACGCGAGGTGGTGGCGTGCGGATCGATGACGGCGGGCAGTGAGGCGACCACGAGCTCGCCTCCGGTCACCGGCTCCGAGGAGGCTCCGCCGCCCTGGGGGAGCCGCAGCCGGACAGGAGGAGTGCCGTGCCGCCCACCAGTCCTAGTGCGGCCGCGCTGCGCTGAGAGATCACGGATCAGGCCTTTCGGGGAAATCGGGATGGTGGTCCCGTGGGGACACCCACAGGTTAGGCATGGTTCACCCACGTGAAAGGCATCGTTTACCGCGACCCCGGTAAGAAACGATCAGGTGACGGAAGTTACAGGTGTGACAGGTGAGACCGTGGGTGTCCGTGATCCCACGCACGGCGACCGCTCCGGAGCGTCTCCCCTGACGGGCGGTCACCCCCGGCGCGACCGGGAGGGCGCCGCACACGGGCGAGGTCGGCGCGTCGGGTACCGGGCGCCCGCCGGTCCGTCACCGCGCCGCAACCGGAACCCGGGACGGATTTCACGCGGAGGGGTCTGGTCAGACCGGCCGCGACACTCCATGGTGTGAGGGTTCGACCGACACCTCCTCCCCCAAGGAGCAGCGTTGCCCGCGATCCCCCGTACGTCCCCCGTCACCCCCGCGCGCCGAACGGTGGTCGGCGCCCTGGCCGCCCTCACCGCCGCCGTACTCGTCGCCGTCCTCGGCTGGGCCACCCCGGCCCTGGCCCACCACGTCCTGCCGCCCGGTATCCCCTCCACCTCCGCCGCGCAGTCGCAGCTCAACGGCCTCACCGTCCGGGCCAAGAACAACGGCGCGGGCTACGACCGCAGCCTCTTCCCGCACTGGGTGGTCATCACCAGCCCCTGCGACGCGCGCGAGACCGTCCTGCGTCGCGACGGCCACACCGTGCAGGTGGACGGCGACTGCCGACCGACGTCCGGCCGGTGGTCCAGCGAGTACGACGGCGTGTGGACCGACGACGCGTCCTCGTTCGACATCGACCACATGGTCCCGCTCCACGAAGCCTGGCGGTCGGGCGCCAACGGCTGGTCCGCCAACCAGCGGCGCGCCTTCGCCAACGACGTCTCCGCGCCCCAGCTGTGGGCGGTGTCCGCCAGCAGCAACCGTTCCAAGGGTGACCGCGACCCCTCCGCCTGGATGCCGCCGCGCACCGCGATCCACTGCGACTACGTCAAGGCCTGGGTCAACGTGAAGCACCGCTACGGGCTGTCCGTGACCAGCACCGAGAAGTCCTCCATCCAGGGCACCATCAACGCCCGCTGCTGACCGCTCCGGGCCGTGGGGGCCGAGGCCCGCACGGCCCGGCCCCGTGCGGCGGGGACCGTGCGCCCCGGACCGTGCGGGGCGAGGGGGTTCCGGACGGTTCACCGGCTCGGCATGATGGTGCGATGAAACGCTGTGAATTCTGCGAACTCCCCCTGGACGGCGGTTGCGCCTGCGCGCTCGGAACCGACCGTCGTCGCGGTCAGGCGCCCCCGTGAGCGAGATCCACATCCACAGCAGCGGGAAGGCCCACCTTCCCGGCTGCCCGCACCAGTACCCGGGCGGCGTCCACGCCCCCGGTGGGGTTGGGTCCTCGACGCCGATCCCGCCGCGTGGCGCCGGATCAGTGAGAGTTCACCCCTGCGCGCGACTCACGGCAACACCGACAGGGTCGCCACCAGCCGCTGCAAGGACTGCGACGCCTGAACCTCCGGTCACTGGTCCGGTCCCGACCGGGACGACGGGTGTCGCACCCGCCGTCCCGGCTCCGGCTCACCAGCCCGCCCCCGGGCCCAGCTCCCTCAGGTACGGACGCACGGCGTCGAGGACCGTGGGGAACCACACCGAGAACGCGGCGGCCGCGCGCAGCCGCTCCAGCCCGGCGGCGTCCACGAAGGCCGTCTCGGCCACTTCCTCGGGGTCGGGACGGGTCCGACCCCGGACCACCCCGACGAACAGGTGGTTGAACTCGCGTTCCACGAGCCCGGAGACCGGGTCCGTGTGGTGGTAGCTCACCGTTCCGGCCGCGCGCATGAGCGCCGGTGCCACCCCCAGCTCCTCCCCGTGCGCCGGGACGCCGCCACGAAGGGGAGCTCACCGGGTTCGGGGTGGCCGCAGCAGGTGTTGGACCACAGGCCCGGCGAGTGGTACTTGGAGAGGGCACGGCGCTGGAGCATCAGTCGTCCCCGCTCGTCCAGCAGGAACACCGAGAAGGCCCGGTGCAGCTGGCCCGGGGCCCGGTGCGCGGACAGCTTCTCGGCGGTGCCCGTCGTGGTCCCGTCCTCGTCGACCAGCTCGAGCATGATCGGCCGGGGCTCGTCCCGCGAGGACTCGTTCACGGAGCCGGCGTGGGTGTCGGTGGTCATGAGCGCCCTTCGTGTTCGACGGTGGTGTGGCGTGCCGCGCGGTCACGGCCCGGCTGGGGCGGCCCCTGAGGGAGGGGGCGCCCCGGAGGCCGGGCCGTGTGCGCGGGCGGGAGGGTCAGACCTTGTCGGCCGCGATGAGCAGGTAGTGGAAGCTGCCCTCCTTGTACGCGGTCAGGAACGGGTCCTCGACACCGGTCGCGACCTGGGACTGCGCCCGCAGCTCCCAGTACGGGATGGTGGCGGCGGTGAGGTCGACGACGTTGATCGGCACCAGGTTGTTGGCGGCCATCGCCCGGAAGTACGCGCTCCGGGGGTGGATGTTGCACGTGTAGTGCTCGTCGATCCGGCTGACCGCCTTGGACCGGCCACCGGTCACGTCGTTGTAGCAGCCGGTGATGGTGACGTAGCGGCCGCCGTACTCCAGCAGGCGGGAGTGCTCGCTGAAGAGCTCGAACAGGTCCACGTACATCGTGGACTCGTTGTTCCAGCTGGCCCGCAGCGAACCGGACTCGAAGCCGGTGTCCAGCATGTTGCGGAAGTGGAAGCGCACCTTGTCGTCCACGCCCCGCTCACGGGCCTGGGCGTTGGCGAAGTCCACCTGCTGCTCGGAGATGCTCACGCCGTCCACGTGGCAGCCGAAACGGGCGTTGGCCATGAAGCTGGTGCCGCCCCGGCCGGAGCCGGTGTCCTGGATGCGGTCGTCCGGGGTGATGTCACCGAGGTGGTCCAGGAGGACGTCCGCCTGTGCGGTCTCCAGGCGGTGCATCTCCTCGATGATCCGCTGCTCCCGCGTCTCCTCGGGACCCTCGAGCACGGACGGGTCGTAGTCACCGATCCCGTAGTGGTGGTGGAAGAGACCGTCGACCTCACCGAGGCGGATGTTCACGGGGTCCTTCTCCGCGTTCCAGTAGTCCGCCACGGACTTCTGGTAGGCGGTGCGCAGGACCTGGTTCCGCACCGGGTTGTGAGAGGGCATGGTCGTGGTCATCGCGTGTTGCTCCTTGTCATGGATGTTCGTCGTCGGTTCGGGCACGCCGAACCGGGGCGGGGACGGGTGCCCCCGCCCGGAGGGGTGTCGTCAGTGCGCGGCGGCGCCGTGGTAGCGGGCGGTCCGGGCGTGCCACTCACGGCTGCCCCCGAGCCAGGCCCACACACCGGCGAGGAAGCGGCGCAGTTCCGGTGATCCGGCGAGGGCGAGCGCGGCCGCCTCCGCTTCGTAGGTGTGCATGATCTCGTCGTGGAGGAGGACCGAGCGCTCGATCGCCTCGCGCTCCGAACAGTTCTCCTCGGTGGCGATCAGCCTCGGGACGCTGAAGTCGGAGGGGTCCTCCTTGCCCATCGAGTAGAGGTCGTTCACGATCACGCTGGCGGACCCCGCCAGGGTGAAGACCCTCCGCACCCGGGGGTCGGAGAACTCCTCCTGGGAGAGCTCGTAGCCCGCCACCGCGTCGATGAGCACCATGCACGGCACGAAACTGTTCTCGTGCCGGTGCATGAGGAACTCCCAGACCGGGGGCCGCTGGCCGGTCGCCGCCCAGACCCCCTCCTGGTTGTAGGCCACGAACATGATCGCCAGCTCGTGCCGGAGCCGCCGGACCTGCGCGGCCGAGGCGTGGTCGGACAGGTTGTCCAGGGCGGCGCGCAGCGCCACCATGACCGGGTCGGCCTGGACGACCTCCTCCAGCTGCGGGGCGTACCGCAGCGGCAGGTGCGCCTGGTCGATCACCGAGTGGGCGATCGCCAGCCGCTGCCCCAGCAGCTCCGGGCGGGCCTCCTCCACCTCACCGTCCATGTAGTGGTCGTCCACCGACCACTCGGACAGCGCGCACTTGGCGGCGGCCAGCAACCGTTCGGGGTCGTCGGACTCCGGGTGGGCGAGCATGATGAGGCGTCCGAAGTCGCACGCGCGCACCCGGTCCAGCTGACCGGGGTACACACCCACCTCCTCGGCCCACGCGACCAGCCGGTCGTTGACCTCCTCCCCCAGCGCCGGGTCGTCCCGGACGGCGGGAGGGCAGTACAGGACCGGGACCGGTGCGCCGCCGTCGTCCTTCGGGAGGCCGGGGCCCGCGGGCGCGGGCGGGACCAGGGTGGCGGTCCCCGCGCCCCTCGGCTCGGACACGGGCGGCCGGGCGGGCAGCAGGACCCGGGCGGCCGAGGTCCCCAGGCCGGTGGGCCCGCCGGGCAGGCCCATCCCGCTGACGGACCGGGTCGGGGCCGCGAACAGGTCCGCCTTCCCGGGGCGTTGCGGGTCGCGCAGCAGCGAGCGCACCAGCTCCGCCGTCGAGTGCCCGGCGCTGGTCGAGGACATCCGGGAGAGCAGTGACACTCAGGCCTCCTTCCCTGACGGTGCGGATCGTTCAGGCACGGGGACGGACCTCGACGTTCTCCAGGACGCCGAGGGCGTCCGGGACGAGCACGGCGGCGGAGTAGTAGGTGCTCACCAGGTAGGAGATGAGCGCCCTGTCGTCGATGCCCATGAACCGGGCGTTGAGGCCGGGCTCGACCTCGTCGGGCAGGCCGGTCTGGTGCAGGCCGATGACGCCCTCGTTGTCCTCACCGGTACGCACCGCGATGATCGAGGAGGTCTGGTGCTCGGAGATCGGGATCTTGCCGCAGGGCAGGATCGGCACCCCGCGCCACGCGGGCAGGTGGTGGCCGCCGACCTCGACGGTGCCGATGTTGAGGCCCAGCTTGTTGCACTCCTTGCCGAAGGCCGCGATGGCCCGGGGGTGCGCGAACATGAACTGGGTGTTGCGCCGCATGCTCACCAGGTCGTCGAGGTCGTCCGGCGTGGGCGGGCCGGAGTGCGTCTGGATGCGCTGGCGGAAGTCCGCGTTGTGCAGCAGACCGAAGTCGCGGTTGTTGACCAGTTCGAACTCCTGGCGCTCACGCAGGGCCTCGATGGTCAGACGCAGCTGCTGCTCGGTCTGGTTCATCGGCTTGTTGTAGAGGTCGGCCACCCGGGTGTGCACGCGCAGCACGGTCTGGGCGACGCTCAGCTCGTACTCACGGGGCCTGAGCTCGTAGTCGACGAAGGTGCCGGGGATCTCGACCTCACCGGAGTGCCCGGAGGAGAGGGCGATCTCGGCCTCGCCGTACTTGTTCTGGCTGCGTCCGGGGACCGACAGGAACGCCTGGACCTGTGCCTGGAGGCTGGGCGAGTCGTCCAAGAGGGCGATGAACTCCCGGCGGGGCAGCTCCAGGAGGGTGCCCGCGGTGGCCGCCTTGACGGTGAATCCCCAGACGGGGTCGGTGTCCAGGAGGTACCGCTCACCGACGTTGTCGCCGTCCGCGAGCACACCGAGGCGGTTGGTCTCCCCGTAGGCGCCCTCGCTGGTCTTGTGGACGCGCCCGTGCGCCAGGAGGAACAGCCGGTCCGCGGGCGTGCCCTCCTGGGCGAGGACCTCGCCCGGCTCGAACTCCCGCTGGGTGAAGCGCCCGGCCAGGGCCTCCAGGACCTCGATGTCGTCGTAGCCGCGCAGCACGGCCAGCTCCCCGAGCTCGCGCGGGATCACGCGCACCTCGGAGCCGGTCTGCTCGAAGTCGATCCGGCCGTCGCCGATGGTGTAGGTCAGTCGGCGGTTCACCCGGTAGGCGCCGCCGTCGGTCTGGACCCAGGGGAGCGTCTTGAGCAGCCAGCGGGAGCTCTTCCCCTGCATCTGCGGCGCGGACTTGGTGGTGGTCGCCAGGTTCCGCGCGGCGGCGGTCGCCAGGCTCTGCTGTTCGCTGGTCCGAACCTCGGGGGCTGAGTCGATCGACATCGAAGGTGTCTCTCTTCGTCGTGGTCGCGTGTACCCGTGCCCGACGGTGGGGCCGTCGTGCACGGACTGAGAGGGCGAAGGGGACGCAAACCACTGGGACGGGCGCAATACGACCGCTCCCGGACCGTCCCCCACAAACCGCGGCCCACCTTACGAGGAACACCACCGCGAAATCCCAGGAATCTCCTTTTCAGACGCAAGAAGATCATCCTGACATTCTCCGATTCCCAAACCGGGACCTTCGACTCACTTCACCCACCCAGATCAGCGATACACCCAACATGAGCAGCACTGATGAGAATCCGATCTCTCCCACCGCCCGACGCCCACAACACGCGGACATAGCCACCCAAGGCACCCATCAATGACCAAAAATCGGACCATAGCCGGGTTCCTTTCGCGGATCCACGACCACCGAACTCGTTTCTTTTCGGTCACCGCAGATAACTCCCGAAAGCCCCGAATCACCCCTGGTTCCGCTGTCGTTCCTGCTCCACGACCGCTTCGATGTCCGTCAGCCGACGCATCGTCGCGAGGGGTCGCGCCATGCGGTGGTTGCCCGAGAGCGCCTCCTCGTTGTCCCGCATCCAGGCCCAGTAGCCCGCGGTGAACGGGCAGGCCCGGGGGCCCACCCGCACTCCGGGGTCGAACCGGCACGAACCGCAGTGGTCGCTCATGCGACGGATGTAGGCGCCACCGGAGGTGTAGGGCTTGGTGGCCACCCGCCCTCCGTCGGCGTACTGGCTCATCCCGATGACGTTGGTGGCCATCACCCAGGGGAAGCCGTCCACGAACGAGGTCGCGAACCACGCGCTCAGCCGGTCGGGCCGGTAGCCCCGTTGGAGGGCGTGGCTGCCCAGCACCATGAGCCGCTCGATGTGGTGGGCGTACCCCGCTCGCGCACCTCCGCCATGGTCCGGCTCAGGCACCGGGCCTCGGTCCCCTCGGGGTCGAGTGCGCGCCACCACCCGGGCAGCTCCGCCGTCGCACCGAAGTGGTTCGACCGCAGGTACTCCGGGCCCAGATGCCAGTACAGGTGCCAGGTCCACTCCCGCCAGCCCAGCACCTGCCGGACGAACCCCTCGACCGACGCCAACGGAGCGGTGCCCTCCCGGTACCGGCGCTCGGCGGCCTCGACCACCCGGAGCGGGTCCAGCAGCCCCAGGTTGAGCGGGACCGACAGGAGCGAGTGCGACATGCTCCAGTCGTCCTCCAGCATGGCGTCCTGGTGCGTGCCGAACGTCGGCAGCCGCTCGTCGAGGAACCGGCGCAGCGCCCGCCCGGCCTCGGCACGGCTCACCGCGAACAGACGGGGGCCGTCCCCGCCCACCACCCTGCTCCCGGCCTCCCCGCACCACGCGTCCAGGTCCCGCCGCACCCCCGGTCGACGGCGTTCTCCCGGGGCCGGTAGGGGGCGGGCACGCCCAGCGTCGAGGCTCCCGGCGGCCCCTCGCGGTTGTGTTTGTCGAAGTTCCACCCGCCGCCCACGGGCCCGCCGTCCGGTTCCAGCAGGACACCGAACCTCCGCCGCTGGTCCCGGTAGAAGTCCTCCATCCGGAAGCCCGACCGACCCTGCGCCCACTCGGCGAACCCGGCCTTGCCCAACGCGAACCCGGGGGTGGGCAGGACCTCGTCGACCAGGCCCTCGTCCCGCAGCCGCTCGACCAGGGCCCACGCCGCGTGGGACCCGGGTTCGTGCACGTCCACCACCCGACCGAACCGGCGCAGCCCCTCCCCGTAGGTCGCCGCCCGAACGTAGGTGACCCGCTCACCGAGGTCCTCGGCCAGCCGCCGCATGGCCGCCAGGACCAGGTGCAGCTTCTGCCGGTGGTAGGGCCTGTGCCGCAGGGCCCGCTCGGACTCGATCAGCAGGATCGGCCTGCCCCGGTTCCGCCGGGTTCCGTGGAAGTGCCCGCCGAGCTGGTCACCGAACAACCACAACGGTTTGTCCTGGGTCATGATGGACCTGCTCTCTCCGGTGTCGGGTGTCGGATCGTGCGAGACGCGAACACCGGGCTCCGCGCCCGGCCCACCCCGGACGACGCCCTCCCGGCGACGTGCGGCCCGGCCCGGTCGGCCCTCGACCCCGGTGTTCGACGGCGGTGTCCGCCCCTGAGGGCAGTATGCGGCCGACCCCGACCCGAAGCGGGGAGGCAGGGCTGCCCGAACGCCGCGCTCAGGACCGCCTACTCAGTGCGACCAAAAACGTTTGGAATCCGAGCTACTTGGTATACGAGTAATGTGCTCCACGGTGGAACCACCACCCCAGGAGCACCACACGCCAGCGCTCCCGCGCTCGAAGGGAACCCATGACCGCCGCCACGCCCAGCAACACCCCGTCGACGACGTCCGCGCTCCTCGCGGCCCTGGTGTTCGGCGCCGCCGTGACCGCGGCCGCGCTCGTCGGGGTGCTCTCCAACCCGGGGACCGCCACGGACTACGCCGCTCTGCAACAACCGTCGTGGGCACCGCCGTCCTGGCTCTTCGGCCCGGTCTGGACGGTGCTGTACGTGATGATCGCCGTGTCCGGCTGGCTGGTGTGGCGCCAGCGGGGCTGGAGGGGAGCCCGTACCGAACTGTCCCTGTTCGCGGTCCAGTTGCTCCTGAACGCGGCGTGGTCCCCCCTGTTCTTCACCGCCGGGCTTCGCGGAACCGCCCTGGTCGACATCGTCCTGCTGTTGGGCGCGCTGGCGGTGACCATCGTCCTGTTCGCCCGCGTGTCCCGTTGGGCCGCCGCCCTCCTGGTGCCCTACTGGGCCTGGGTGGCGTTCGCGACCGCGCTCAACTTCTCCATCTGGTGGCTCAACACGGGGAGCTGAACACCGGCCGTTCGACCCCATGGTCCGCCGCCGCGTACCGCTCGTCCCCGCCGCCGTGCGAACCTGGGCGTGGGTGACCCGCAGTCACGCACCCGCACCGAGCAGGACCGAGACCGGAGGCGACCATGGCGTCGGACGCACGGGCCACGCAATCCACGGCGCTGGCCGCCATCGAGGAGTTCCTCACCGGCCGCCTGGAGAGCACCCAGGGCGCGGCACGCGCCGCGCGGGCCTCGGGCGCCGACCCGAACGGCACCGGCCGGGACCTGGAGGAACTCCGCGCCCGTGACCTGTCCGACTGGCAGGAGCACGGCTTCCTGAGCCACCTCAACGCCGCCGCGGTGGTCGAGGAGTACTACGGACGCAGGATCACCCGGGCCCGTCGCGATCTCCGGCGCGAACGCCCCGGACGCGGGGACCGGTACGCGAGGGTCCGCGACGCCTACCGGCGCGTCCGCGAGGAGCGCGACGACGTCCGCGCCTGGCTGCTGGCCCAGGGCTGGGACCCCGACCTGGACCTTCCCTCACACGGGGGAACCCCGGGGGTCTCGGGCCACTCCTGGCACCACGCCCCCGAGCAGCTCTGACCGAGGGGGTGCGGGGCCGAGCCGGATGACGGCTCCGCCCCGCTCGCACGTGATCACGCGCCCCACTCCACCGCAGACCTCAGGCACCGCGGATCCGAATTCCATGCCCGAGGAGCAGGAGAACGGCCCCTTCCCGCTCCTGCCCGGGGGTGGTGGAGCAGACGCGCGTCGCCCTCTCGCGGGTGGCCGAACCCGATGGTACGGCGTCGCTCGGCCCGCAGGACCTCCATCGAAGGCATCTCGGCACGCTGGGCCCACCGCCGCACTCACGGGACCCGCACCGGGCGGGCACTCTACGAGTGGCCAGGGGATGGTGGGACGCGGTCGATTCCGATGCGCCACGACCCACTCCCGATGTGAGCGGTGCCCCGCGACCGACGATGCCCCTTCCCACCTTGCGCGCGCTACCACCCCAGACCACACCATTTCAACCCCTAAACCCCCCACAGCTTCGCGTGGTTTACCCCACTCCTCACCATTTCCCCCGCCGTCGCTTCGGCACGAGGATGACCGACGTGATCGACCGCCCGACCAGCGGTAACGACCCCACCGACGCGGAACGTCCCCCAGCCACCGGACGACCGCGCCCAGCCCTTGGAGACGCCCTCGTCTCCCGGTGAGAATTCGGCACTGGTTGCCCCAACCCCCGAGGAGTCCCATGGCACTGGGAATCATAGGCATCGTCACGTCCCTGCTCCTGCTCATCACCCTCGCCTACCGCGGCGTCCCCGTCATCCTCGCCGCGCCCCTCGCCTCGGCGGTCGCGGTGGTCTTCTCCGGAGCACCGATCCTGGCCTCCTACACCGAGATCTTCATGCCGGCGATGGCCGGTTTCGTCGGCAGCTGGTTCCCGGTGTTCCTGTTCGGTGCGATCTTCGGTGTCCTGATGACCGTCACCGGCTACGCGGAGAGCATCGCCCGCACCGTGACGAAGCTGGTGGGTTCGCGGAGCGCGATCGCGGCGACGATCGTCACCTCGGCCCTCATGACCTACGGGGGCGTCAGCCTCTTCGTCGTGGCCTTCGTCATGTACCCGCTGGCACGCGAGCTCTTCCGGGTCGCCGACATCCCCCGACGCCTCATTCCCGCGACCATCGCGCTCGGCATCTTCACCTTCACGATGACCGCGCTGCCCGGCAGCCCGCAGTTGCAGAACATCATTCCGGGACAGTTCTTCGGCACCGGTTCGTTCGCCGGTGCCGGGACCGGACTGCTCGGTGGTGCCCTCATCTTCGGTCTCGGCCTGCTGTGGCTCGAGTACCGGCGCACCGCGCTGATCCGCAGGGGTGAGAGCTTCGACAGTCCCGAGAGCGCGCGTGCGGTCGGCGGGGCCTCCGACGACGGCGCCGGCAACCAGGTCACCACGCTCGCACCGGCAAACCACCTCATTCCCTTCCTGCCGCTGCTCACGGTCTTCGCCGTGAACTTCGCGTGCACCCTGATCATCTTTCCGGCACTCGACTGGTCCTACCTGGCCGACGAGAAGTTCGGCGGGATCACCATCGACCAGCGCCTCGGGCTGTGGGCCGTGCTGTTGGGCATCATCGCGGCGATCCTCGTCCTGGTCGCCCTCAACTTCCGCCAGCTCGCCACGGTGTGGACCGGATGCGTCGACGGGGCCAAGCGGTCCATGCTCCCGATCTTCAGCACCGCCTCCGAGGTGGGCTACGGCGCGGTGGTCGCCTCGGTCGCCGCCTTCGCCGTCGTCCGCGACTCCGTCTTCGGCCTCGGTGTGAGCGCTCTGTGGACCTCGGTCCTCTCCGTGTCCATCACCGCCGGTCTCACCGGTTCCTCCTCGGGCGGTATGACGATCGCGCTCAACGCCCTCGGCGACGACCTGCGGACCATGGCCGAACAGGAGGGCGTCAGCATGGAGGCGATGCACCGCCTCACGGCCATGGCGGCGGGCGGTCTCGACACCCTGCCGCACTCCGGGGCCGTGGTCACCCTGCTCATCGTCTGCGGGCTCACCCACCGCCAGTCCTACAAGGACCTCGGTGTCGTGACCCTGGTCATCCCGGTCTTCGTGGTCATCGCACTCGTGAGCCTGGTGTCCGTCGTCGGATCGTTCTAAGCACTGAAAAATGGAGCAAGGAGGACCCGGTCAGGCATCGTCCCTGTCGGGTTCTCCATGGTCTGAGCCTGACACTCGAGTCCCGCTGCGATGTAGTCACGATCGATCGACGCCACCGATGGCCGTGGGGGATCGTACTCCCAACCTGCCCGCGCTGGTCCTTGACGGCGCTGACGCGATCGAATCGGACTGAGTCCCTCGAGCTCAGGCCACAGCCAGTAGGACTCCAGGGAGGTGAACTCGTCCTTGGAGTGCCTAGCTTCCGTTCTCCAGCTGGATCCCTTTCGTCACCCCCATCCAACCCGAGGGAGCATCCCCGATGGGGGTGACGGTTTCGCTCCTCCTTCTCCGCACTGGCCTGCGGGATATCGGGAGTCGGACCGCGTACGAGTCCCGGGGGCGCGTGGTGTCCGCGTTCGGCCCCTCAAGCGAGCCCGATTGCGTTATCGAAACAACCGTCGGCCAGATGGGGACCGCCTCAGTTGTTCAGCCACCTCTGGCGCAACTGGTCAGCGAGGTCACCGCGTTCGAGCCCCTCCAGCATGGTGGTGAGCCGCTGCAGCACGGGGGCACCTCCCATTCCTCCAGCCCGCCGAGGAAGGCGTCGAGCACCGGGTCTCCGGTGTCGCGTCGGTGTTCGGAGGTTTCCTCGACCTTCACTCCGGGAGAACTCATCAGGTCGAGTGCGGCGCCCGCGTTCTCGATATCGTGCAGCAGGTCAGGATTCTGCTCATACCACCACACGCGCGCCACCTGCGGGTCACTGAGCACATCCCGTTGAAGCTCCCTGACCCGGTCCATACGGGCGAGGTGAGCCTTCTTCTGAATCTCGTGGCGCGGACCCACGCGTTCACGCTCGCGCTCGAGGTCAAGGTCCTCCTTGTCGACCGACAGGGTAACCAGGACCGCGACCTCCCGCACCAGCTCGTCATGGGTACCCCTCTCCTCCGCCAGGGCACAGGCGATCTCCGCCTCGGCGCTCCCCGGTCACCGAGCGAGAAGTCGCCGCTGACCCGCTTCGCGATCCTGATCACCTGGCGCTGCAACAGCGCCCGGACGCGGGCCTGCGCCGCGGCACCGGCCCCGTTCCACGCGATGGTCATCTCGAAGGCGGCGTCGAACCCCAGACCCTCGCTGGCGCTCGGAACGCGGGCCTGGAAACGCACTTCCGTGTCCGGCGGCCGAAAGGCCACGGTCCACACCGGGGTCCCGCTCTTGTCGCGCCTGCGTCCTCGTCCGATCATCGCTGCCTCTCCTGGTTCATGATCCGCCACAGGTCCTCGATTCCGGGCGCCTTGTACGGGTGGGCGTGGCGCCAACGGTTGAGCCACCTCTCGAGGCTCCGCCGGAAGGGTTCGTGCGCCCGGGCGGCGACCCTCAGCGTCTCGAAGCCCACGTCACTGGCGTCCCTCCGGTCAGACAGGGCGTCCAACCACACCCACAGGGCCCTGCCCACCTCGGTCTCGCACGAGGCCGCCGCGCACCAGGCCGACACCACACTTTCGCGTGCCAGTTCACGGGTGCGGAGGGCCGTGATCACCCGTGGTCCGGGCTCGTCACCCAGGGCCAACAGACGGCAGAGGGCCGCACCCGCGACCGCCGCCGCCCGTCCCTTCCTCGGCCCGTCCACCCACTCGACAAGGGACTCCAGGACGGTTCCCGTGTTCTCCGTCTCCGTGGCGATGTCCTCCAGCGCCTGGAAGAGCCTTCCGTCCCAGTACGCCGGTACCTTCTCGGCGATGTGGCGGAGACGCGTGAGCGCGGTGGCGGGCTGGACCCGACCGTAGACGCGGCAGACCTCGAGCACGGTCCGGTCCCGCAACCGCACTCCCGGGGATCGGGCGACGTTGTAGAGGGCGAGGCGTACCTGCGGGCCGAACTCGGGCGAGACCGCCGCTTCGGCCACGGCGGGGATGGCCTCCCACATGAGGGCCGCGGCGTCGCCCCACTCCTCCAGGAGCATGCGCACCGGGGAGAAATCCCTGTGCCTCCGGGCCAGGCGAAGCCAACGGCGGGCGGCTTCGAGCCGGTAGCGGCTGTCCAGGGAGGCCACGGCCTCCGGGACCCACTCCTTGAGGAGATCGCGGGTCTCGGGGTGCTCACGCCACAGGTAGTCGAGTGCCTCGTCCGCCGCTTGGGGACGATTGAAGTAGATCCCGCCCTCGCGGACGTGCGCGCGTATCTCCCACAGGTGGGAGGTGAGCCCGTCCCCCGAGATGGGTGTGCGCCACAACGGCGGCACGTGCCAGGTCCGGGCCAGTCCGCGTGAGTGGTGGACGATGACCCCCGTGGCCCACCCTCCAGGAGGGCGACCGTCGCGAGGAGGACTCGCTGGAACTCCGTGTCCAGGGCATGGTTCCTGAACCATCCCGCGAGATCGTCGGAGTTGTCGACGTGGTCCTGGAGGACGCGCTCGATCCACGCGGCCCGGTCCGAGAAGGAGTCACGGCGACGACGAGCCTCGCGGGCCAGGGAGATGGCCCTCGCAGGTTCGGCGCCCTCCAAGGCGTCGCGCACCCTCGCGTCCTCCAACCAGACACGAGCCGCCTCGTCATCGCAGGCCCGACTCATGGCCCGTCGGAAGACGTCCACGGCCCGCGCCGGAGCATCGATCCGCCATCGGGCCCGAAGGTCGGCCAGGAACGCCGCGGACTCCGGTTCGGCGACGAACACCAACGCCGCCCCCGCCCTCCGCGCGTCCACCACGAGACCGCGCAGGGCCACCTGCTGCGTGTGCGAGGGAAAGGGCAGTTGGGTCAGGTCGAGGAGTCGGGAGTCGTCGGAGTCGACGTTGATGAGGTGGACACCGGCGTCGCCCTCCTTCGGATCGACGGTGAGTTCCTCGATCGAGGCGCCGAGCCGTACCGAGGCCAGGGCGTGCACGGCAGTGAAGACCCGTCCGCTTCCCGGCCTCCCGAGTACGACTCCCACACCGTCGGCTCTGAGCTCGTCAAGAAAGGTCGCGTATCCTTCCGGGTCGTTCGTACAGAAGGTGTTCCGGACCTCCTTGATCCGGTCCTCGCCGACGGTGGCGGTCTGGCGCAGCCGCCGCGTGATCCCCGCGCCGATGTGTTCGTGGTAGTGAACCCCACCTTCGATCCGGCCAGCCGCGAGCACCTGACCGTGGTTCCTGCCGACGTCGTTCCCCCAGGGTGACGGGCGCCGCCTTCGTCCCTCCCCCTGTCCGGGTCCGACGGTTCACCAACGGGTGCGCCGTCCGTGTTTCCCCGGTGACCTCCGGAGCCGCCCGGTTCTCCGACCGGTCCGCGACCCTCACCCCGTGTGTCGCCGTGTTCCGCCGTGCCCGGCAGGCCCTCCTCCCCGGGCTTCTCCTCAGCTGTCATTCGAGCTCACCCCAAAGTTGACCCCACCATGGATCGTGCCGCCCTGGACCACCTGCCCGCTGTTGGTGCCGATCCCATTGCTCACGCGCGCGGGCGCGCCGACGGCGGCGGCGGGGGACGTTGCAGGGACGCCGGACCGGGTCTGGGGCTCGGACGGGGCCCGTTCGGCGTCGAACTCCCTGCTGTCGGGCCCCCATGAGGGAGTGGGGACGAACAGGTACCCCTCCGCCTGGAAGTCCTTCCCACCCACGGTGGCGTTGACCTGGCGCCAGCGGGCGGGTCGGATCGGGGTGAACCCGCCGAGAATCACGTCCTCGTACACCCGGCGGGAGACAATGGTCGCGACCAGGGTGGTGTCGGGGTCGGTGCGCTTGAGCTCGTCCCGTACGGGCCCGGAGTCGAGCAGACGGTGCGTGCTGATCATGGCCTCCCCCATGGCGTTGACCGGGTTGTCTCCCCGAGGTCGGGCAGGGGCCCGACGTCGACGCTCACGCGCAGGCGCATCCGGAGTTCGCGGTCGAGGTTGGCCAGGAGCGGCTGGACGTCCTCCAGCTCCTTCTGGAGGTTGTCCAGGAAGGGGCTCACGAGGAACGGGAGGTGCTCCGGGTCGGTGCCGAACACGTAGCCGTCACCACCGTGGCGGGCGAACCGCCTCTCCTCCCACACGTGGGCGAGGTCGGAGCGGGTCAGCGCCGTCTCCAGGAGATCCGGGATCAGCGCGCCGATGAACTGTTGGTTGCGCGCGCTGGTGCGGCTGAAGTTCTCCATGTCGACCGCGAGGACGCCACGGTAGGGCGGGAGGGGCGAGCTCTTGCCGTGCTGGGGCAGATCGAGTTCCATGCGGGGGCTCTCCTTGAACGCGGGTGTGCACGGGGCACAGGGGATTCGGGGACTTCACGACCATCCGGGGGTCCGGGGGACAGCATCGCTGGACGACCCGCGGCGCTCTGTTCACTTCTGAACAGAGCGGGCGGCGAGTGACGCACGGCACCCTCAGCCGACGCCGAGAGCGAGGGCCTCCAGCCGGTCCAGGTCCACGACGGCCACGTACTGCCTTCCGGTCCGGATCAGACCGAGCTCTCTGAGCTGCGTGTACGCCTTGTACACGGAAGTCCGGGAGAGTCCGGCGAAGCCCCCGACCTCCTCCTGGGGCAGCGGAATGTGGAGGAGGCGGCCATCGCCGGGGTTCCCGGGTCCGTCGGTGAGCGCCGCCGGGGTGGGTTCCCCGAGCATCGCTGCCAGGTGCACCAGAGCGGCGGGCAGACGACGTTCCGCGGGAAGCCTGGCCAGCTGAACGCGGACGTGGTCGCTCTCGTCCTGGCGAATCAGGGCGCTCTCCCACAGCACGGGCACGAGGTCGAGCTCCCGGAGCCTGTTCTGGAACCGACCGGCGCCCAGGTACGCGGTGCTGCTCGCGGTCAGGGCCGTCACCGTGGCGTTGCGGGTACGGCCCCTACCGGCGAGTACGGACTCACCAAGGATCTCGCCGTAGGTGCGGAAGGCGAGTGGGGCCGAAGTGCCGTCCGCGTACACCGAGGCCACCCTGGCCCGTCCGCTGACCATCAGGTGCACTCCCAGTCCCTGGTCTCCCTGGTTCAACAGGGCCTCACCGGGGTGGAAGGACCGGCGTTGGGCCGTGGAGACGAGTTGGTTCCACTGCTCGTCACTGAGCAGGGCGCCGAAACCGTGTCTACGCATGTGGGGACAGTCCTCTTCGTCGCTGTGACCGGCACCCGGGATTCTCGCGCCCGAGGAGCTCCGGTATCCGGGCTTGGCCGACTTCGGCCAGCATCCTCCGGGTGGTTCCACGCCCCGGGCGGAAGCGAGCGGGGTGATGCCGGAAGGTCTCACCCGAACCGGGTTCAGGACGTGGCTACCTCGGCCACCACTCACTCTGAGGTGTGCCGTGAGGGGCGACGGGGGTCGACAGTGAGAGGTTCTTGGAACTGGTGGCGGGTTGGGTACCGAAAGTTGCCGGATCGTCACCACGTGGGTGCACTGTAAGAGAATGAAGCGCTGCGATTTCTGTGAGCTCCCTGTCGGGGAGGGCTGCGCCTGTGCGCTGCCACGGGACTACATCGGGAGCTGTGGGACCGGGACGCCGTTCTCGACCGTGAAGCCGTACCCGACCGGCGACGCCATCATCATCTCCCTTCGGGGTGTGGCCCACCGGCTGGGTTGCTCCCACCAGTCCGGCTCGGATGTCAGGGCCCCGCTGTGGGGCTGGATCAACTACCCGGACCCGGGGCTGTGGCAGCGGATCAGTGAGAGTTCGCCGCTCCGCGCCACCGCGGGCAACACCAGGCGCGCGGCCACCCGGCGGTGCCGGAGCTGCGACCACTGACGGACACCGGGACGGGTTCCGTGAAGCCGTCCCGGTACCGCGTCAGCCGCAGTTGCAGTCGCACCCCTCACAGCAGGAACAGTTGCTGCAGCAGTTGCACGCCTGGCAGCAGGTGCCGCAGGTGTCGGACACGCAGGCGCAGGCCTCGCACCAGGAGTCCCGGGGCTCGCCCGACCACGGGCCGGGGTGGGGGTCGCGGCAGCAGAACTGGCACGTGCAGCACATGAACAGCGCTGCGGCGCAGCCCGCGAGGAGGCCCCGGCCGCGCTGCGGTTCCCGGAACCCGGGAGTGTCGCAGGAGCAGGCGCCGCAGCAGCCGCCCTTGCCGGAGCGCTTCGCGCCCTCTCCGCCGTGACCGGAGTGCCCGCCGTGGCCGTGGTGATCGCCGTTCCCGCCGTCACCGGGGTAGTCGACGTGGTCGCCGTGACCCGCGTGGCCGCCATGGCCAGGGTGTGGATTGTGGCCGGGGTACCCGCTGTGACCCGGGTGGCCTCCGTGACCAGGGTGCGGATTGTGGCCGGGGTGGCCGCCGTGGCCCGGGTACCCACCGTGACCCGGGTGGCCGCCGTGGGCGAAGGTACGGGCGACGGCCCGCTTGAGCTCCTGGACGAGGAGGACGCGGACCAGGCGGTCGTCGGTGAACTCGGCTTCCCGGAGGGCCAGGTCTACCCCGAGGACGGCGTCGTCGCAGAGTTCCCGTGCCCGGCTGACCGGGGTTCCGGTGGCGGTGAGCGGGTTCCACGAGCCGTTGGCCAGGTCCTCCTCGCGGTCCTCGACCGCGTCCAGCAGGTGCGCCACCCGGCCGAAGAGGCGTCCCGCCTCCCGGAGCGGGGCGGCGTTCCCCGGGATTCCCGCCAGGGCGGCGGTGTGCGCGAAGGCCTCGCCGGTGGCCTCCTCGGTCGGTCGGGTGACGGTGAGGACGTCGGTGCCCTCCGTGGCGGAGAGTTCGGCCTCGCGCTGGCGGTCGACCACGGCGGCCAGGGCGGTGCCCTCGAACCCGAGTCCGCCTCCGGTCCGCTGGGCTCCGTTCCGCCATCGGGTGGCCACGCGACCCGCCACGGCACGCACGCCGGGGCGGGCGTAGGCTCCGTCACCGTCCTCGATGTGGTCACTGATCTTGGCTGACGCGAGCATCAGGGAGACCGCTGCGGCCAGGTGGGCGCCGGAACCGTCCGCCACCTCGGCCCCGCGCATGCCGCGAAGGAGGCAGCGGCCCGCCGTGCGGGTCCCGGCCTGGTCAGGGGACTGGGCGGCGGTGAGGACCGACACGACCAGGCCGTCGTAGTTGGTGGCGACCCTGGAGGCCTGGCCGTGGTCGTCCCTCAGGGCGAGGCACAGCCCGCACATGTGGGACATCCACTCCCGAGCCAGGTCCTCGGACAGCGTGTGCCGACAGGGCCGCAGGATTCCGAACACGAACCGCCACCTCTTCTCCCGGTGCGCCGAGCGCGCACCGACGCGGGATGTGACTCCCGGAAGGGGTGTCCGGTTCGCAACGATTCAGCGGGCCAGGGGCGAACCGCAGCACTTCTTGTACTTGCGGCCCGAGCCGCAGGAGCAGGGGTCGTTGCGTCCGGGGCGCGGTGCGGTGTCGAGGGGCGGGTTCGGGGCGCCGCCGAGGTCGGCGCGGGCGTCCAGCGGCGGCAGGTAGGCGTCGGTGGAGCGGGTGGCCAGGTCGTGGGCGTCCGGGGCCATGCCGAGCGCCTCGCGCATGCGGGCGCGGCCGAGCAGCGGCATGAGGCCGAGCCGGTTGAGCTCGGCCACGGTCTCCGGTGGCTGGGCGAGCATGCCCCGGCAGACGACGTTGTAGCAGTGCAGGGCCTTCGCGTAGTCGCCACGCGACGCGAGGTCCTCGGCCAGGAGCACGGCCACGCCGCGGTCGGGACCGGAGTCCAGGAGTTCGTCGAGCAGGGCGTCGGCCTCGTCGGCCCGGCCCTCGGCGCGCAGCATCACGGCGATCTGGTGGGTCGCGAACTGGCGGTGTCCGGCCTTCGGCGCGTGTTCGCGCAGCGCCCGGGCGAGTGCGTGCGCCGCGCCTTCGTCCCGTCCGCGCAGGACGTCCACCGCGTCGAGGAGGATCTCACCGGCCTCCTCGGGGTGGGCGGTGAGATCCCTGAGGTGTCGCTTGGGCAGGTCCAGGTCGCGGATCGCGTCCCACAGCGGCTGCGGGACCGCTGCGGGGGCCGGGGAAGTGTCGGTCATCCTTCCAGGTTAGGGCGTGTCCGGTGGGTGCTGCCCGTCACACGGGACGTCAACCCCACGGGGTGAGGCGGCCGAGGAGGTCCAGGACGCCCAACCGGGTGCCGGAGCCGACCTCCAGACCGATGACGAGGGCCGTCACGGCGAGGGCGGTGACGAGCAGGACCAGGGGCCAGCGTCGCTTGCGCTCGGGGGTCTCGGGGAAGGGCTCCGCGTCGATCCAGGACTGGTCCAGGCGGGCGATCTCCCTGCGGAGGTCCTGGACCTCGGTGTGGTAGCGGTCGCGCTCGTCACGGACCCGTTGGAGTTCGGCGCGTTCGGCCCGGACGGCGGCGCGCGCGTCGACGACGTCGACGTGGGCGCCCTCGGGGCCGCGTTTGGAGTGCCACCGCTCCAGGCGTGCGAGGGGAGGTCGGCGTACTGGGTGGGCCAGTTGTCGTCGGAATCGTCGAGGTTCTCGTCGGTCTCGGGCTCGGTCTCGGCCGCGTAGTCGACGGGTTCCTGTTCGGGGAGGGGGCGGACGGCGAGGGGTGGTGCGTCCTCGGGGGCCCTGGGCTCGGGACGGTCGGTGGAGGCGGCGATGGTCCAGGTCTCGCGGGGCTCCTCGTCAGCGGCCGTGGACCGTGCGGCCTCGTCCCGGGACACGGGTGGGTCGGGTTCGGTGCTCGGGTCCTCGGGTGCTGCCGGGCGTGGGGGCCGACCGAAGATCGAGAGGGGGTCGTGCTCCGGTTCGGGCCCGGGTCGGCGCCGTGCCACCCCGAGGAAGGTGTGGCTCCGCCCGCCACCGGCCCAGGTCTCCTGCTCGGCGGTGTCGGTGTCGTCGTCCGCGAAGGGGTCGGGGGCCTCTTCGAGGTCGTCCTCGGGTTCGGGTACCGCCTCGTCCGTCAACGGATCAGGGGCCGGTGTGTCCGCCCGCGAGGCGGGGGTGGGGTCGATCCCCGTCGGCGGCGAGGGGGCGAAGAACGAGGGCGTGCCCCGCTCCGTCGGAGCGCTCTCCCCCGGCAGCTCCGCAGTGGCCTCCTGAACGGCCACCGACTCCTCCACCAGCGGGGCGGGGGCAGGATCCAACCAGTCGCGGAGGAGGTCGCGGCGTTCACCGAAGGTGGTGGCCTCCGGCACGCCCCGTTCCCTGAGGTGGTCGGCCAGGGCGTCGCCGCCCTCCTCCCTCAGGACGGTGACCAGACCCTCCGCGATCCTGAGGTGCTCCCCGGGACCGGGGAGAGGAAGGGCGATCCGGCGGCGGAGGAGGGTGGCACGAAGGCCAGGTGGGGACCCTCTTCCGGGTCCGTGACCGGCTCGTAGGTGGAGAAGGACCAGCTCCATCCGGCGGCGGGCACGGCGGCGCGCGGAGTGAGGACGTCGTGCAGGACGCGGTGCATGCCCCACAGGAAGCGCAGCTGGGTGGCCTGCCACAGGTCGGCGTGGTCGGGGTCGAGGGTCAGGCGGAGGGGGCGGTCGGGGTGCGCGAGCGCGTGGGCCACGGCCCCGACGAGGACGGGCTCGCCCTCGATCCGGGTCTCGGCGGCGCGCCGGTCGCGGGTGCGCAGGGCGCCGGGGGCGGCGGTGCGTTCCCAGGGCGCGGGGGCGGGCAGGGTCCGCATCGCGGCCCAGCCCGGCTTGGGCGGCCTGCTCGCGGCGGGCCGGGTGTTGGGGTTCTCGTGTAAGGCGAGGACCCGGGGGAGGTCCAGGCCACGGGTGGGCCCGACGATCGCCCAGGCGTGGGCGTCGCGGACGTCACCCGGCCACCGGTAGACCAGGGCGCTCTGGCCGTCGGGGTAGTGGTGGGCCCAGAGGGTCTCGGGATAGGCGGCCGAGTCGGTGCCGGGAAGCGCCGACCGGTAGTCGGCGGTGAGGGCGGGGATGAGGCGGTCGCGCCAGGAGCGCAGGACCGGCTGGTCCTGCTCCGGGAGGGAGGTGGCCGACGGTCCCGGCCCGACGCGACCGAGGAGGGTGGGTTCGGCCCAGGCGAAGTGGATCTGGTGGTAGGCACCGGAGTCCGCTTCCGACGCCGTCGTGCTCTCGGGCAACTGGGCCCCTCCCCTGGTTCACGGATCTGCGGTGCGCGCGGATCCGCCGCACGCCTACCTAGGGAAGGTATCCGCCGGAAGCGTCAGGAAACCGCGAAAGCGGAGTTATAGGCACACTTGCGCACTTTGTCGGTTCTGGTCAGCGGGCCGCCGTGAGCCGGGCGTGCTGCGCGGGCGTAAGGGTCAGGTCCAGGGACTCCAGCGCCTCGTCCAGCTGGGCGACACTGCTGACACCGACCAACGGGACAACGCTCGGCTCGTGGCCCGCGAGCCAGGAGAGCACCACCTGGTTGCGGGTGGCTCCGGTCTCCCTGGCCACCTCGTCCAGGGCGGCCAGGCGCGCGGCGGTTCCGGGGTGGTCGTAGGCGTACTCCAGGGGGCGGTCGGGGCGGGTGTAGGCGCCGCTCAGCAGGGAGGTGTACGCCACCACGACATGCTCGCGCCCCTGGGCGGCCTCGGCGCGGACGTAGTCGAACAGCTCGGGGGTGGCGTGCATGTGTCCCGCGGATGCGAGCGGGACGTCGCCACGGGGCTGGAGGTAGCTGTAGCGGTACTGGAGCACCCGGGGACGCGGCCACCCGTGAGCCTGTGTCACGGCGCGGGACCTCTCCAGCCGCCACGTCCGGTGGTTGCTGAGCCCGAGTTCCCGGACCGTTCCCTCGGAGACGAGCCGGGCGAGGGCCTCCATGGTCTCCTCGACCGGGGTGTCGGGGTCCTCCCTGTGGGCGTACAGAAGATCGAGGGTGTGGACCCCCAGGCATTGGCGGCTGCGCTCGGCGGCCGTCGCCACGGCTTCCGCGGAGAGACCCTCCGCCGCCTCCAGGCCGGCTCCGGGCACGGTCGGTTGGGCGCCGATCTTGGTGGCGATCACGATCTCGTCGGTCACGCCGCGCTCGCGCCGCCAACGGCCGAGGAAGGTCTCGCTCTCGTCTCCCCGGCCTCCCTCGATCCAGAACTGGTAGCAGTCGGCGGTGTCGACGAAGGCTCCCCGGCCTCGACGAAGCGGTCGAGGATGGCGGCGGAGGTGGCGGCGTCCGTGGTGCTGCCGAACTGCATCGCCCCCAGGCACAGGGCGCTGACGGTCCGGCCGTTGATCGTGGTGTGTCGCATCAGGCGCTCCCCCGGCCACGGAGGCCGCTTCCGGGACGTCGTCGGCGAGCACCCCCGCGTAGTAGTCGATCTTGTGCTGGATCGTGGTCTGGCGGCGGCGCAGCTCCTCGACGCGGGCGTCGAGGAGTCGTTGGTGGCCCTGGAGGACCTCGAGGCGGTCGGGGATGGTGTGTTCGCCGCCACGGACCAGTTCGGCGAAGTCGCGCAGCCGGGCGATGGGCATGTCGGTCTCGCGCAGACAGCGCACGAGGTCCAGGAGATCGACGTCGTCGGAGCGGTAGCGGCGGTGGCCGTTGGAGGCGCGCTCCACTCTCCGGAGCAGGCCCGCCCTCTCGTAGTACCGCAGGGTGTCGAGTGTGAGGCCGAAGCGCTCAGCGACCTCACCGGGGGTGTAGTAGTCCTTCATGCCGCAAGCATGCGACCTGGAGCGCACTCCAGGTCAAGTCCCGGCGCGAAGTTCGTTCCGTGAGGGGGACCGAAGGGGCGGGCGGGGCGAGGATCAAGAGTGGGACCGGGCGTTTCCGAACCGGGCAGCGCGGAGCCCGGCCCGGCAGATCAGAGGGCACGGGAAGGGCACCGAACGACACCGCCGGGGCGACCCACGAGCTCCACCTCAGCGCGTACCGGACTCCGCGCTGCCCCGGATGGCGCCGACCACGGCGTCGGTGAGGTCGTCGATGATCTCCCGCTCGCTCACCTCGGGGTGTTCGAGCCACCACTCCCCGCCGCCTGGACCATGCCCACGACGGCGTGCGCGGCGATCTGGGCCCGCAGTCGTCCCTTCATCCGGCCCTCGGTGATCAGCAGGTCCGCGAGCTCCTCGCCCAGGCGGCGCACCATCAGTCCGAGGTCGCTGCGGGTGCGGACGTCCTCCGACGTGGCCCGGTCCATCAGGAACCGGTAGAGGTTGAGGTTCTGCGAGATCATCGACAGGTAGGCGCCGACCGTGGCCCGGGCGCGCACGTCGAAGTCGGTGTGCTGGTACAGCTCGGAGCGGATGGCCTCGATGAGGGGGTCCACGTGACGCTGGGCCAGAGCCCGGTAGAGGCCGCCCTTGTCACCGAAGTGCCGGTAGAGGATGGGCTTGCTGATCCCGGCCTCGGTGGCGATGGCGAGCATGGAGGCGTCGGGGCCGTCGCGCTGGATCACCCGGTCGGCGGCGTCGAGGATCGCCCGCCGCCGCTCCGGGTCGCGGCCGCGCCCGCTCCGTCCCCGCCGGGGCGCCGGCGCGGGGGTGTCGTCGTCGGGCGCGGTCTGCTGTGTGTTTTCGAGGGCCACAAGGGTTCACCGTACTGGAGGGCGGGGAACGGCGGCCCGGACGCGCCCCTCAGGTACGGATCGCGATCCAGGTGGCGCGGGCCAGGGCGAGCGGACGGCCGTCGGCGTCGTGGAGGGAACTGGCCGTGTGGACCTTGCGGCCGTCGACGGACTCCAGGTGGCCCATGACGACCTGGGTGGAGCCGACCGGGGGAGTGCCAGGACCTGGACGGTGAACCGGCCCAGGACGATGGGTCGGCCGGACACGTCGCTGGACCAGCCGCCGGGGCAGTCCAGTGCGGCCCAGACCTGGGCGAGGGCGGCGTTGCCGTCGCCTCCGTCCACCTCCGGGCGGACCTCCCAGGTGCAGGCGACGGTGTTGCCGACCCCGTCGGGTCCCTCCCCCGGACGGACCCGTCCCGCGAACAGGCGCAGACCGTCGCCCGCCGCGCGCTCGGGGCCGCAACTGTAGCAACGGGGGAAGGGGTGCGCGTCCAGCCCGCCGTAGCGCTTCCGGGCCTCCTCGGCCTCGGCGACGGTGACCGGCCCGCCGGGGATCAGTCCGGGGTCGAGGGGGTCGACGGTCACGGCCTCGGCCACCAGGCGGGCGCGGTCCTCGGCGGTGGGGTCGACCAGGCGCAGGCCCTCCTGTGAGGAGCCCTCCACCGTCAGGGGGCGGTCCAGCGGGGGCGGGTTGCGCAGGGTGACCTGGACGGCCGGGCCACCCGGTGCGGTCAGCTGTGCGGCCAGCAGTCCCGCGCTGTAGCCGCCGTTGCCGGAGCCGTCGGGGCCGTTGAAGGCCGCCGGGATGGTGAGGGTGGGGGCGCCGTTGCCTGGTGTCATGGGCCACAGGGTAACGGGAGCGGCGCGGGCGGGACGTTTCGCCTCGGCGGGCGGGCGCGAGGACTCGGCGCGTCCCCCGAAGTGCCCCCTTCGCGCGGGACCGGGTTGGCGGAACGCGTGCGCGCCGACCATGCGGAACCTCGCTGGTGGAAGCCGGGGTGCGCCCCGGGATCCCGGTCAGGGTGGACCGAGGAACGGGCCGATGACCTGGCGCTTCCCGAAGCGGACGTGGCGGGACGCGGGGTGCCCTCACCCCGTGCCCCGCCACGGACCGCCCGCTCCGGAGGCTCTGCAACCTCCCTAGCGGATCGGCAGGCCGGTGATGGTGCGGCCGATGATGAGTTTCTGGATCTCGCTGGCGCCCTCGAAGATGGTGAAGATGGAGGCGTCGCGGTGCCAGCGCTCCACGGGGTAGTCCCTCGTGTAGCCGTTGCCGCCCAGGATGCGCAGGCAGTTCTGGGTGACGTAGGTGGCGGTCTCGGAGGCGTAGAGCTTGCTCATGGAGCCCTCGGCGTGGGTGAAGTCCTTGCCGTTGCGCGCCATCCAGGCCGCCCGCCACACCAGCAACCGGGCGGCGTCGATGCGGGTGGCCATGTCGGCCAGGAGGAAGGCCACGCCCTGGTTGTCACCGATGGGCCGACCGAACTGCTCGCGCTGGGTGGAGTAGTCGCGGGCGTACTCGTAGGCGGCGCGGGCACAGCCCACCGCCATGACACCGACGCTCGGGCGGGAGGCCTCGAAGGTCTTCATGGCGGCCTGGCCCTTGGAGCGCCTACCCTCCCTGGCACGGGCGATCCGCTCGTCCAGCTTCTCCTTCCCTCCCAGGAGGCAGGAGCCCGGGACGCGTACGTCGTCCAGGACGACCTCGGCCGTGTGCGAGGCGCGGATGCCGTGCTTGGCGAACTTCTGACCCTGGGACAGGCCGGGGGTGTTCGGCGGAATGATGAACGACGCCTGCCCGCGCGAGCCCAGTTCCGGTTCCACGGAGGCCACGACGACGTGGACGTCCGCGATGCCGCCGTTGGTGGCCCAGGTCTTGACTCCGTTGATCACCCACTCGTCCTTGGCCTGGTCGTAGACGGCGCGGGTGCGGATCGCGGAGACGTCCGAACCCGCGTCGGGCTCGGAGGAGCAGAAGGCGCCGAGTTTGACGTCGTCGGGGGTACCGAACATCTGCGGCACCCATTCGAAGAGCTGTTCCTGGGTGCCGTTGGAGGCGACGGAGACGGCGGCCAGGCCGGTGCCGGTGATCGCCAGGGCGATGCCCGGGTCGCCCCAGTACAACTCCTCGAACGCGACGGGGATACCGAGGCCGGTGGGCTCCAGCCACTGGTTGGCGAAGAAGTCCAGGGAGTACAGGCCGATCTTGGCGGCCTCCTGGATGATCGGCCAGGGGGTCTCCTCGCGCTCGTCCCACTCGGCGGCGGCGGGGCGGATGACGTCGGCGGCGAACCCGTGGGCCCAGTCCCGGACGTCGCGAACGTCCTCGCTCAGTTCCAGGCTGAAGGCGGGAGCGGTGGCCTCACTCATGCGATTGCGTCCTTTGTTGGATCCTCCGGGAGGCGGAGGGACGACCAAGAAGTGCTACCAACGGTAACAGTCAGCCCCCGGCGCACACAACGACGCGTTCCCTCCCGAACGGGAAGAGTCCTGACGCACTCCTGTCCGGTGTTTGCCGGTCCGCTCCCACACTGGAGGAAAGGGGGTGTGAGCAGTGCCTGGAACCGTGTGGACCGGAACGATCAGCTTCGGACTGGTGTCGGTCGGCGTGCGCATGTACTCCGCACGCGAGAGACACGGCCCGACCGTCCACCAGTTCGTGCGCGGCACCAACGCGCGCGTGCGCTACCAGCGAGTCAACGAGGACACCGGCGAGCGTGTGGCCAACGAGGACATCGTGAAGGGAGCCGAGGTCGACGAGTCCGACTCCTACGTCCTCCTGGAACCCGCGGACCTGGAGCAGATCCAGCCCGGACGGAGCAAAACCCTGGAGATCACCGGGTTCATCTCCGCCGACGACGTCGATCCGCTGTGGTTCTCGTCCACCTACTACCTGGGGCCGGACAAGAGTTCGGCGAAGCCGTACCGGCTGCTTCTCGCCGCGTTGGAGGAGTCCGGCCGGGCGGGCCTCGGGACGCTGGTCATGCGCAACCGACAGCACCTGGCCCTCGTCACCCCGCAGCAGGGCGTCCTGACGGCGAGCACCCTCTACTGGCCGGACGAGGTCCGCGACCCCGAGGACGTCATGCGGCCTCCGACGGGCGAGGTCGACCAGGGCGAACTCAAGCTCGCCTCCCAGCTGATCGACGCCATGACCGCCGAGTGGGAGCCCTCGCGGTACTCCGACGAGTACGAGCGGCGGCTGGAGGAGCTCATCGCCACCAAGGCCCGGGGCGGAACCGTCAGCTACGAGGGCCGGGAGCCCGAGGAGAAGGGCGAGGGCAAGGTCGTCGCGCTGGACGACGCGCTCCGTGCGTCGTTGCGGCAGCGGCGCGAGAAGCGGGCCGCGAGGTCCGGACGCCGTGGCGGCGCCCCGGCGCCGCGCTCCTCGGACGACCACCGGCCCACCAAGGGCGAGCTCATGGAACAGGCGAAGAAGCTCGACATCCCCGGCCGTTCCCGCATGACCAGGGACGAACTGGCCGACGCCGTCGCGGACGCCGGCTGACTACTCCGTGCGCAGGTCCCGGGGCACGTCCTCGGGCGCCAGGTCGGGGCGGGCACGGAGGAACTGGACGACGTGCCGCCACCGGCCGGCCACCTCGGCCGAGTCCGGGCACACCTCCACCACCAGGTCCGGGACGACCCGCGTGTAGGTCTGGCGGGAGGCGTCCCCGCCCCACGTCGCGGCGAGGAGCCGGGGCCAGGGGTGGTCGTCCGTCTTGACCACGTGCCCCGCGAGCTCCTCGGACTCCTCCGGGGAGAGGTCCGAGGTCCGACCGGCCACCCGCAGCTCACCGGTCACCGAGTCCACACGGCCGAGGATGAGCGCGCGGGGGCACGCGCGTGCCCGACGATCCCGCCCACGATCGCCTCGGTGGTGACCCGGTGCTTCCACTTGCGCCAGTCCCTGCGGCCCGGCCGGTAGGAACGGCGCGCGTCCTTGATCATCACGCCCTCCACACCCACGGCGGGCATCTCCTCCCACCACTGCATGGCGACCTCGGGGTTGTCGGTCTGCCAGCCGAGCGTGAGCGGTGAGGGCTGCTCGACCAGGCCCATCAGACGCTCCAGTTCCCCGCGCCGGTGGGAGAGCGCCCGGTGCGTGAGGTCGCGGCCACCGATCCTCAACAGATCGAACACCACGAGGTGACACGGGTCGGTGCGCGCCAGCGCGCGGGCGTGGCGGACCGAGGCCCCGTTGCGCCTCAGCAGCGCACCGAAGTCCATCCTCCCGTCGTCCGCCCACCGGATGATCTCCCCGTCCAGTAGAGCGCCCTCGGGGAGCTGCCGGTCCAAAGCCTCGACGATCTCGGGGAACCGCTGTGACAGCGACCGCCCCTGCCTGCTGTCCATGCGCACGGGCCCGGTCTCGGCCAGGCACCGGAAACCGTCCCACTTGGGCTCGTAGAGCAGGCTATCGCCCGTGGGGAAGTGATCGACGGCGCTCGCGAGCATCGGTTCCACGCCCGCCCCCTACCCCGCACCAGCTCATCGGGAGACCAACACACCGCTAAGGGTGGGTCGGACGACCACCGGCCCACGGTGCGCACCCGCCCCCACGGCACTTGACACGCGCGCGGGCCCGTCTGAATGATGCGCATCCCACCCCCACCCCCTTCCGGAGGCGACCATGGCTTCGCACTACGGCGACTACCAGCTGGAGATCCACCTCGACGGCCTCACCGGTGTCGTTCCCTCCCGTCCCTTCACCTTCGCCGAACTGGAGCGCCGGGCCGCCGAGACTCTCCCGCCGTGGGTGTGGTCCTACGTGGCGGGCGGCGCGGGCGACGAGCACACCCAGGAGGCCAACACCGCCGCGTTCCGACGGTGGGGCCTCTACCCCCGCATGTTCGTCGGCGCCAGGGAACGTGACACCGCTGTCGACCTGTGCGGGCTCCGCCTGCCCTCCCCGCTCATGATGGCCCCGGTCGGGGTGGTGGGCCTCTGTTCCCAGGACGGGCACGGGGACCTGGCCACGGCGGAGGCCGCGGCGCGTACCGGGGTCCCGATGATCGCCTCCACCCTGTCCCAGGACCCGATGGAGGAGGTCGCGGCGCGGTTCGGCGACACCCCCGGGTTCTTCCAGCTGTACACGCCGACCGACCGCGAGCTGGCGGAGAGTCTGGTCCGCCGCGCCGAGACGGCGGGGTTCGCGGGGATCGTCGTCACTCTGGACACCTGGGTCACCGGCTGGCGTCCGCGCGACCTGGCCACCGCGAACATGCCGATGCTGCGCGGCCACTGCCTGGCCAACTACACGTCCGACCCGGTCTTCCAGGCGCGGGTGGGCGCGGACGCCCCGCGCGACACCGTGGTGGCGCACTGGGCTGGCGTCTTCGGTAACCCCTTGACCTGGGACGACCTTCCCTGGCTGCGGTCCCTGACCGACCTGCCGCTGATCGTGAAGGGCGTGTGCCACCCCGACG
The DNA here is from genome assembly GCA_018388625.1 of Nocardiopsis eucommiae. Lineage (GTDB taxonomy): Bacteria > Actinomycetota > Actinomycetes > Streptosporangiales > Streptosporangiaceae > Nocardiopsis > Nocardiopsis eucommiae. The sequence continues at coordinate 3,700,165 of CP074402.1, forward strand.
ACGCCCGGCGGGCGGCGGACGGGGGCGTGGACGCGATCTACGTGTCCAACCACGGCGGCCGCCAGGCCAACGGCGGCATCCCCGCCCTGGAGTGCCTGCCGGACGTGGCCGCCGCCACGGACCTGCCGGTGGTCTTCGACTCCGGGGTGCGGTCCGGCACCGACGCGGTCAAGGCCCTGGCGTTGGGAGCCACGGCGGTGGCGGTGGGCCGACCCTACGTCTACGGACTGGCCCTGGGCGGGGCGGACGGGGTGGTGCACGTGCTGCGGTCCCTGCTGGCCGAGGCGGACCTGCTCATGGCGGTCGACGGCTACCCGTCGCTGGGCGACCTCGGCCCGGACGCGCTGCGGGACCTGCGCGCCTGAACGGTCCCGGGAACGGGAGGGAGACCACGAGGGGGCCGACGCGTGTGCGTCGACCCCCTCTCACGGGTGGGGTCGGAAGGAACGGAGCTCAGTCCTGACTGTGGCTCTCCAGGAAGGTGTAGACGTCGTGCTCGTCGACACCGGGGAAGGTGCCCGACGGCAGGGCCGACAGCACGTGGGAGTGGGCGCGGGCCGAGGGCCACACGTTGCCCTCCCAGCGGCTGGCGAGCTGGGCGGGCGGACGCACGCAGCACTCGCCGTTGGGGCAGTTGGACTTCGTGCGGTTGGTCGTCTCGCGGCCACGGAACCAGCGGGACTCCTTGTAGGGCACGCCCAGGGTGATGGCGAAGTTGCGCTCTCGGCTGGGGTCGACGTGGGCCACGCACCAGTGGGTGCCGTTGGGCTTGTCCGTGTACTGGTAGTAGATCGAGTACCGGTCCGGTGACTGGAAGACCTGGCGGCCCGACCACTGGCGGCACATGCGCTGGCCCTCGATGGCGCCGGTGTCGTCGGTGGGGAAGACCAGCCCGTCGTTCTCGTAGGCCTTGTAGATGATGCCGGTCTCGTCGTTGCGGATGAAGTGGCAGACCAGGTCCAGGTGGCGGTGGGCCAGGTTGGTGAAGCGGTGCGCGGCCATCTCGTAGGAGACGGAGTAGACGTCCCGCAGGTCCTCGACGGACAGGTCGCGCGCCTTCTTCGCGTCCTGGAGGTAGGTGACCGCCGTGGACTCGGGGATGAGGACGGCGGCGGCGAAGTAGTTGGCCTCCACGCGCTGGCGGAGGAAGTCGCCGAAGTCGCGGGGCTGGTTGTGGCCGAGGATCACGTGGCCCAGCGTCTGGAGGAGGATCGTGCGCGGGCTGTGCATGCCCAGCGTGGTCTCGCGCTTGAGGTAGATGCGCCGGTTGACGTGGTCGGTCAGGGAGCGCACCGAGCGGGGAAGGTCCTGCACGTACTTCAGGGAGAACCCGTGGTGGGTGGCGATCGCGAGGATCTGCCCCTGGGAGAGCGGTCCCGCCGTGTAGTTGACCGCCGAGAGGGTGTCGGCGGCCGCGGCCTCGATGGTCTCGAAGTAGTTGCCCCGCTCCCGCATCTGGCGGCGCAGGTCGGCGTTGGCCCGGCGCGCCTCCTCGGGGGTGGCGGTCGGCTTGGCGTTGCGCCGCTTGAGCTCGTCGTAGAGCCCCACGATGTGTTCGAGGACGTCGTTGGGGACCCGCTTGCCCACCTTCAGGTGCGGAAGGTTGAGGCCCTGGTACAGGGCGTCGCGCTGGGCCTCCTCCACGGAGATCTCCAGCTGCGCGCGGCGGCTCGGGGGCTGCTTCGACAGGAGTTCCTCGACTGACACCTCGAGGGCGGAGGCCAGGGACGTGAGGAGGGAGAGCTTGGGTTCGCGTTTTCCGTTCTCCAGCAGGGAGAGCTGCGAGGGCGCCCGCCCGACACGTTCCCCCAGGTCGGAGAGGGTCATCCCGCGCGCCTTGCGCAGGTGTCGGAGCCTCTGGCCAAACGTGACGAGATCCAGGTCACCTGTCAAAGACGGTATTTCTTCAGCACCAAAGTACGCCATGGCTTCATCTTACGGAAAGAAACAACGATCTTCACCCGATTTCGAGTGGAAAACCCTTGGATCTTGCCCAAGAATCATAGTTACCGGCGGGGAACTTACCGCTCAGGGGCTCACCCCTGGCCCTTGGAAGGACTCTCGACCGGTGCGAAGACCTTGGGGACTACACGTAAGGCGGGAACGAACATGAGCACCAGCGCTCGACGTCAGGAAGCCAGCGCCGCACTCCAGCGCGACTGGGAGACCAACTCCCGGTGGGCCGGTATCGAGCGCACCTACTCCGCCGACGACGTCGTCAAGCTGCGCGGTTCGGTCACCGAGGAGCACACCCTGGCCCGGCGCGGCGCGGAGCGCCTGTGGGACCTGCTCCACACCGAGGACTACGTCAACAGCCTCGGCGCGCTCACCGGAAACCAGGCGGTCCAGCAGGTCCGCGCCGGTCTCAAGGCTATCTACCTCTCCGGGTGGCAGGTCGCGGCCGACGCCAACCTCTCCGGCAGCACCTACCCGGACCAGAGCCTCTACCCGGCCAACTCGGTCCCGGCCGTCGTCCGCCGCATCAACAACGCGCTCATGCGCGCCGACCAGATCACCTGGTCCGAGGGTGACGACACCGCTCCCGAGTGGCTGGCCCCGATCGTGGCCGACGCCGAGGCCGGGTTCGGCGGCGTCCTCAACGCCTACGAGCTCATGAAGGGCATGATCGCCTCGGGCGCGGCCGGTGTCCACTGGGAGGACCAGCTCGCCTCCGAGAAGAAGTGCGGCCACCTGGGCGGCAAGGTCCTCATCCCGACCAGCCAGCACGTCAAGACCCTGAACGCCGCCCGCCTCGCCGCGGATGTCGCCGGTGTCCCGTCCCTGGTCATCGCGCGGACCGACGCCCAGGCCGCGACCCTGATCACGAGTGACATCGACGAGCGCGACCAGGCCTTCACCACCGGCGAGCGCACCGCCGAGGGCTTCTACCGCTTCCGCAACGGCGTCGAGGCCTGCGTGGCCCGCGGCCTCGCCTACGCCCCGCACTCCGACCTGCTCTGGATGGAGACCGCGACCCCGGACCTGGAGGTCGCCCGCGACTTCGCCGAGCGCATCAAGGCCGAGTACCCGGACCAGATGCTCGCCTACAACTGCTCGCCCTCCTTCAACTGGAAGCGTCACCTCGACGACGCGACCATCGCGAAGTTCCAGCGCGAGCTGGGCCACATGGGCTACAAGTTCCAGTTCATCACCCTGGCGGGCTTCCACTCGCTCAACCACTCGATGTTCAACCTGGCCAAGGGCTACGCCCAGAACGGCATGACGTCGTACGTCGAGCTCCAGGAGGCCGAGTTCGCGTCCGAGGCCGACGGCTACACCGCCACCCGTCACCAGCGCGAGGTCGGCACCGGCTACTTCGACGCGATCAGCACGACCATCTCCCCCGAGGCCAGCACCACGGCTCTCACCGGCTCCACCGAAGAAGACCAGTTCTCAGCGGCTCACTGACCCTGGTCTTCGTTCCCTGAGGCCGTCCCTCCCCGCTTTCGTGGCTGGGGCGGGGCGGGACGGCCTCCCCTTGGCCGTCGGCCATACGCGGTCCGTGTCACTCGCGTATGACCGGCGGCCTTCGTGTGCCCGAAATCCCCCGTGACCGCCCGCGTGGGGGCGGCCCGCCCTATACGGTGGCTCCAAGCGACGGGAGCGGAGCGCCACAGCCCGCCCGCGCGGGTCCGCCGGCCGCCCCCACGGCCCCGGGACGTTCCGGACGACCTCCCCGAGCACCCGACCTCACACACGGAGCCGACGTGAAACTCGACGACCTCAGCAGAGTGACCCTCTCCTCGACCCGCCGCGTGGTGGCCGCGGGCGCGATCGCCGCCGTCGCCGTCCTCGGCGCGGCCGCCTGCGAGAACACCGACGACCTCGAGCAGGAGGTGAAGGACGGGATCGAGCAGGAGGTCGAGGAGAACATCGAGCAGGGCATCGACGACGTCATCGGCGGCGACGACGAAGGCGACGGCGGTGACGAGGACGGAGACGAGGGCGACGACGAGTAGGTCGTGCCCCACTCCGTCGACAGCGCGTAGATTCGACGCGTGACCGACAGAACCGAGCCGAACCCGCGCGCTCCCCTCCCCTCCCCACCGGCCCCGCCGAGGCGGCGCGCGCGGGAACCACCGTCCAGCACCTGCTCGCCAGCCGCTCCCTGATGCGCTGGGAGGTGCTGTGCGTCCTCGCCCTCTCCCTGGGCGCCGCCGCCGTGTCGGCGGTCATCTCGTTCCTGGGCGTGCTCACCTCGCCCGAGTCGATGGCCGACCAGACCGCCAACCTCATCCGCTCGCGCGCCGAGGACCGGCCGTGGCTGGACCTGTCCTTCCAGCTGTACGCCGTGGTGTTCGCCTTCGCTCCCGTCGCGCTGGTGGTGTACCTGCTGCACCGGGGCGGCGAGTCCGCGCGCACCGTCGGCTTCGACCTGCGCCGACCGGGGTTCGACCTCGGGAGCGGGCTGGCCCTGGCCGCGCTGATCGGCACCGGGGGTCTGGTCGTGTACCTGGTCTCCTGGCAGCTCGGGCTCACCCGCACCATCGTGCCCAGCACGCTGGACGGCAACTGGTGGGACACCCCGGTCCTGGTGCTCCAGGCGCTGAAGAACGGCGTCCTGGAGGAGGTGATCGTGGTGGGCTACCTGCTGCACCGGTTGGGGCAGATGGGGTGGTCACCGTGGAAGGCGGTGGTGGCCAGTTCGGTCCTGCGCGCCTTCTACCACCTGTACCAGGGGGTCGGGATGTTCTTCGGCAACCTGGTCATGGGGCTGGTGTTCGGCTGGTTCTACCTGCGCTACGGGCGGGTGATGCCGTTGGTGGTGGCCCACACGGTGATCGACGTCGTGGCGTTCGTGGGCGCCGTGTACCTCATCGGCCGGATCGACTGGCTGCCGGTCTGACCCGGCGCGGGACTCAGCCCTCCTTCGCCGCCCTGGCCGCGATGGCGTCCTCCAGGTAGCGGGGGCGGGCGATCAGCAGGCCCACGACGAGGTTGAGGAGCACCATGCCGACGACCATCGCCATCGAGGCGTGCCAGCCTCCGCTCACCTCGTGCAGGAGTCCGAACAGGAACGGTCCCGCTCCGCCGATCAGGTACCCGAGGCTCTGACTGGAGGCGGACATGGCCGCGGTGCCCTCGGCGGTGCGGGTGCGCACCGCGAAGATGGTCAGCGCCATGACGAAGCTGCCCAGGCCGATCCCGATCAGGGTCGTCCACACCCAGGTGCCGTTGAGCGGGGACAGCCACAGCCCGGCGAAGCCGACCAGGTACGCGGTGACGAAGAGCAGCACGAAGGGGCGCTGGTCGCGCACACGCACGATGATCGAGGGCATGACCAGTGACATGGGGATGCCCAGGGCGGAGAGGTAGGCCAGCATCACCCCGGCGGACTGGGCGTCCAGTCCCTGGTCGCGGAGCATCTGCGCGAACCAGCCGAACATGATGTAGGCGATGGAGGACTGCGTGCCGAAGTAGAGCACGGACTGCCATCCGATCCCGGTGCCGAGCACCTGCCGGACGCCGAGCGCCTCGCGGGAGTCGCCGGGCGCGGGTTCGTGGCGCAGGGCCAGCAGCCACGGCAGGGCCGCCGCGAGCCCGAAGAGGGCGTAGGAGCCGAGGGCGATCCGCCAGTTGCCCGTGGCCTGCTCCAGGGGACGGTGGCGGCGGCCGCGATCGCCGTTCCCACGGCCAGGCCGGTCGTGTACACGGTGGTCATCAGGCCGACGCGGTGCGGGAAGTGCTGCTTGACCAGGGCCGGGAGGATCACGTTGCCGACGGCCCCGCCGGAGAGAGCCACGGCGCTGAGGGCGAGGAACAGCCAGGGTTCGGGGGCCATCGCCCGCGTGACGAGGCCGAGGGTGACGGCGGCCAGGGCGAGGACGAGCAGACGGTGGGAGCCGAGACGGCGGCTGAGCAGGGGGTGAGTCCGCCGAAGACCGCGAAGCAGAGGACGGGGAGCGTCGTGAGGGCGCCGGCGCCCACAGCACTCATACCCAGTCCCTGGGTGACCTCGTCGAGGACGGGGCCCACGCTGGTGATCGCGGTGCGCAGGTTGAGCGCCGCCAGGGCGATCGCGACGGCGATCAGCAGGAGAGCCGCGCGGGGCGCGGCTCGTCGCTGTTCGGTGCCGGAAGGGGGGTTCCCGGCGCGGTGTTCTCGCGCGTGGGGGTGACGCTCATAGGACGTGGCTCACAAATTCGTAGGATGACCCTATGTACTTCATGAGGATAACGCATTGCCGTTCGTGGCCTATTCCCGCGCGCAACTGGTCTAGGCTCCGTCCTTAACCGTTCCCTACCCGTGCGCTGGGCCTGTCATCCGGCGACCCGCCCCTAGGAGGTATGAGCGTGCCCCTCGCGTCGACACGCCGGACCGGTCTCGTCGACCAGGTCATCAGTCAGCTACGAGCCCAGATCGACTCCGGTGAGTGGGGCGTCGGTGACCGCATCCCCACCGAGTCCGAACTGTCCGAACAACTGGAGGTCGGCCGCAACACCGTCCGCGAGGCGGTCAGAGCCCTGGCTCACGCGGGTCTGCTGGAGATCCGACAGGGCGCGGGGACCTTCGTCCGCGCCTCCAGCGAGCTCGGCGGGGCCCTGCGGCGCCGCCTCGAACGCTCCCGGCTGCGGGAGAACCTGGAGGTGCGTCGCGCCCTCGAGGTGGAGGCCGCGCGCCTGGCCGCGATGCGCCACAGCAAGGAGGACATGGCCGACATCGACCGGGCCATGGCCCTGCGCGAGGAGGCCTGGCGGACCAAGGACATGAGCGCCTTCGTGGAGGCCGACTTCACCTTCCACCGCGCGGTGGTCAACGCCACCCACAACACCCTGCTCATCGACCTCTACGACGACATCGCCCAGGTCGTCTACGCGAGCATCGCACACACCGCCTACGAGCAGAGCGACGAGGCCTCCGACCGTCCCTCCTCCGCCACTGAGGGGATCGACCACGCCGGTCTCACCGAGGCCGTCCGGGAGGCGGACCCCGTCCGGGCCGCCCGCGAGGCCACCTGCTATCTCGACGAACTGCTCTCCCTCACCGAGGACTGAGCGCGCCGGGGACGAACGCGCGTGGGCCCGGAGCCGGTACCGGTTCCGGGCCCACGCGGTGGAGCGTGGTGAGGCTGCGCCAAGGGGCGCGACGGGGTCGCGCGGGTTCAGTCGCCGCCGTGGACGTCGCCCACCGCCGAACGCGGACCCAGCCTCGGGCGGGAGTGCCCCTCCGGGACAGCGCGACCGTCGCGCCGCGACCCGATCGGCCTCGGTCGGCCGCGTCGGGACCCCCGGTCGGCGGCACCCTCCCAGCCGGTCACCCTGGACGGGTCCAGGTCCAGGAGGTCGAGGGTGCTCTCCCCGCGCAGACGGCGTCGATGAGTTCCCGGTCCCGGGAGACGCTGTCCATGGTCTCGGCGATGATCGCGCTCACCTGGCCGCGCGGCAGACAGACCACTCCGTCGTCGTCGGCCACGATCCAGTCACCCCGTCGGACCGGCAGCGGTGCGGGGCCGCTCGCGTCCATGGACACCGGCTGGCCCACGGAGCCGCCCGCGTCGTGCCCGGCCTCGCGGACCGCCACCCCGGCACCGAAGACCGGAAGCTCACAGCGGGCGATGGCGGCGATGTCGCGCACGCAGCCGTCCAGGACGATCCCGGCCACGCCCCGGGTGCTGGCGGCCACGGCGAGGATCTCGTCCACGTAGCCGTACTCGGACTCCCCGGAGACGTCCACCACCAGGGCGGAACCCGGCGGGGCCTGGGCGATCGCGACGTGCAGCGCCAGGTTGTCCCCCGGCGCGCAGCGGACGGGGAAGGCGCTCGCGGCGAACGCGGCCCCCGGCCAGACGGAGAAGAGGTGGGTCCCGAAGGGACGCCCCCGCAGCGGGCCAGGGCCACCGTCCCCACAGCCGTCAACGTCTTCGCAAGCGCCACGTCAGCCTCCATTACACCCGCGCCCGGTGCGGTCGGTTCGAACCGACCCCTTCTATACTCGCGGGTAACTTAAACGTGACGCAAGGCATGCGAGCCCGAAACACGTAAAAATGCTACCGATGGTTACATCAGGCCGGGAACCGTGTCCGCGCGGACACGGTCGGTGGCCCCGGCCAGGCAGGGTGACCAGCACGGTGTCAGAGCACCGACGCGACCGCGTCCAGGGCGGCGCGGGCGGCCGCCACGTCGTGGACCCGGAAGACGCGGGCCCCCTCACGGGCGGACACCGCCAGCGTGGCCAGGGTCCCGTCTCCGCGCTCGGTCAGTCCGGCACCGAGGGTCTCCCCACGAAGTCCTTGTTCGAGACCGCCACCAGCACCGGCCAGCCGGTCGCCGCCAGCTCACCGAGGCGGCGGGTCAGTTCGAGTGAGTGGTAGGTGTTCTTGCCGAAGTCGTGCGTGGGGTCGATCATGACCCCGTCCGGGCGCACGCCGACCGACACGGCGCGCTCGGCCAGCTCGCACACCCCGGACACCACGTCCGCGACCACGTCCGCGTAGCGCACGCGGTGGGGGTCGGTGCGCGGAGCCAGCCCCCGCTGTGGCTGCACACCAGGCCGGTCCCGAACTCCGCCGCCACCCGGGCCAGGTCAGAGTCGGCCCCCGCCCAGGTGTCGTTGATCATGTCCGCCCCGGCCTCGGCACAGGCGCGACCCACCCCGGCCCGCCAGGTGTCCACCGAGATCACGACGTCGGGGTGGCGGTCGCGCAGTTCGCGCACGAACGGCACGGTACGGCGGACCTCCTCCGCCTCGTCCACGTGCGCCCCGTACCCCGCCTTGACCCCTCCGACGTCGATGACGTCCACCCCGGCCGCCACCGCGTGGTCGGCGGAGGCCAGCGCGGCCTCCATCGCGTAGGTGGCGCCCCTGTCGTAGAAGGAGTCGGGGGTCCGGTTGATCACCCCCATCACCGCGAACCGCCGCCCCGCGAAGGTCCGCCCGCGCAACCGCAGCGTGCCCGGTTCGCGCCCGGCCTCTGTCTCCGGCGTTCCCGGACCGTCCGTCACCATGGCTCCATCCTGGGGCACGGGCGGGGCGGACGACCACCCGCGCCACCCCCGCTCACGTCCCGGGCCGAGCCGAGGCGCCCCGGCGCCGTGAACCGGCTCCGGGGCACCAAGGGCCGCCCCGAGTCAGCCCGGACCCCAGCCGAGCGTGCGTTCACCGCCACGGCGCTCCTTGCGGACCTGGAGGTGGTCCCAGGTCTCCACGTGTCCGACCCCGCGGTGCCCCGGATCCGCTCCAGCGCCTCCACCAGTTGGAATCGGTCCGGCGCCGTGAGCGTCCCGAGCACGTCGTAGCGGCCGAAGCCGCTGGCCAGGAACGAGATCCGCCCCATGTTGGCCATCGCCGTGCCCAGGGCGTCAGCGTCTCCCCGGCAGCGGAGTCCGAAGCCGAGCTGTTCGTTGGCTCCCACCGCCGACGGCTCCACGAGCGCGGTCACGTGGACCACACCCGAGTTGAGCAGGCGCACCACCCGGGACCGGGCCGCCGCCTGCGACAACCCCACCTGCCGGGCCAGGTCGGCGTACGAGGCCCGACCGTCCTTGAGCAACCTCCGAACCAGACGCCAGTCCAGCGCGTCCAACTCGATGTCGCGTAGTTCACGCACACTGCTGTGAGCGTCCTTGTACACGGCGTTGGCGCGGAAGACCTCCGCGCCCTCCACACCGGGCAGTGAGCGCAGGTCGGTGAGCTCCTTGGTCAGGGCGGCGTCGTCGGCCACCCTGACCTGCGCGACCGCCGGGAACCTCCCGGCGGCCTGCGCGGCGAAGGTCACGGCCTCGCGTTCCCCCAGCGCCTCGAGCATCGGCCCGACCGGTCCACTGACGCGGAACGACACGTGACCGAGGACCTCCATACCCACGACCCCGGCGTGCAGCACGCCGACGATCCTGATCGCCCCGGACTGCACCAACTGGCGCACTCTGGCGCGGACCGCGGTCCTGGACAGGCCCACCCCGTCCGCCAGGGCCTGGAACGTCGCTCTGCCGTCCCCCTGCAACGCCCGCATGAGCGCGGCGTCAACCGCATCGAGCACGATGGTTGCCTTTCGTTCCCATGACGCCGCCCTTACCCCCGGACGACGCCCCCTCCTCCGGCCAGATCATCGCAGTTGTGGCGCCGCTTCACTACTGATCGCCAAAGAAATCGGTTGATTCACCCCTTTGACCGGCCGGACAGCGCCGTCCAATGCCCCAGCAGGCAACTCTCGACCACATAACAGACTTGTATAGAACACCCCTTATGAGGTGGCCACTGTGCACACAACCCCGACAAAGCGCCACACTGATCACACGGGTCCGCGTGACGCCCCCGAGGGCGCCCATGGCACTTCGCGCGGGACGACCGGCGGGCCGAGCCCCCGCGCGCACCCGGGAAAGGGCACGACCACAGGAAGTGACCGCCCCACGGAGTCCGTGGCGCGAACAATCAGGAGTTGAGGACGGGGCGGCCGTGATCGCCCCGCGGCTTGAGAGGAAACGCTGGTGGCAGCGGAGGACGAGCGGCGGGACGAGGCACCCACACGCCTGAGCACGGGAAGGGCGCTGCTGTGGACGGCCGCGTCGCTTCCCTCCCCGGTGTGGCGCACCTGCGCATGAGGCGCCGGTTCGCCGGGACCGTGATCCTCGGCGCCTACCTGGCGGGGATCGCCGCCCTGGCCCTCTGGGCGTTCCGGATCGGCACCCACGAGTCCGGCGCGATGACCGCGCTGGCCGGGATGGCCGTGCGGGACCACTGGCTCCTGGGCGTGATGGGCGCCGTCTTCGCGGTCGTCGTCCTGTGGCTGACCGTGATCGTCCACTCGTGGACCCTCACCCGGCCGCAGGGGGCGCGGTTCGGTCAGCGCCTGGTCGGCGGGGTCGTGGTCCTGCTGCTCTGCCTGACCGTCGGGGCACCTGCGGCATGGGCGCTCCACGGCGGCTACACGGCCTACGAGACGCTGTCCCAGGTCTTCGACGCCCCCGAGCGCGACGATCTGCCCCCACACGACGAGGCCGACCCCTGGTACGGCGCGGACCGCGTCAACGTACTGCTGATCGGAGCGGACTCGGCCGACAACCGGTACGGAGTGCGCACGGACACCATGATGGTGGCGAGCGTCGACACGGAGACCGGCGACGCAGTCCTGGTGGGGCTGCCCCGCAACCTGGAGAACGTGCGCTTCCCCGAGGGCAGCGCGCTCGCGGAGCGCTACCCCGAGCCGTACGGCTTCGACCTGCTGCTCAACGACGTGTACCAGACGGTCGCCGAGGAACCCGACGAACTGGCCCTCAACCCGATCTCCCAGGACCCCGCCGCGGACACCCTGAAGAAGGTGATCGGGTACAACCTCGGCCTGGAGGTCGAGTACTACGCGATGGTCGACATGATGGGCTTCCGCGACCTGATCGACGCCGTGGGCGGAGTGCGGGTGCGGATCGAGGAGCCCATCCCGTACGGGGTGCACGGCGGGGTACTGGAACCCGGGGTGCGCCGCCTCGACGGCCACGAGGCGCTCTGGTACGGGCGCTCCCGGATCGGATCCGACGACTACGGGCGGATGGGTCGCCAGGGGTGCCTGGTCAAGTACGTCGCGGAGCAGGTCGACCCGGGCACGATCCTGACGAGCTACCGGCGCCTCGCCGGGGCCACCAAGCGGACGCTCACCACCGACGTTCCGCAGTCGAAGGTGCCCGCCTTCATCGAGCTGGCCGACGAGCTCACCGACCACGGCGACATGAGCGCGCTCCAGCTGTCCCCGCCGCAGGTGTCCACCGGCAACCCGGACTGGGACGAGATCAAGGAGCTGGTCTCCGAGGCGATCGGGGCCAGCGAGGAGAGCGCGGGCGACGCCCTCCCGGACGAACCCTCCGCCTCTCCCGACGCCGACGGCCCCGAGGACGTCGAGAACCCGACTCCGGAGGAGTGGGAGGAGTGGGAGGACGACGAGCGGACCGAGTGGCAGCGCTACACCGGTCTGGACGAGCCCTCCCCGCCGACCCGGGCCGCCAGGTCGGCTCGGAGGCCACCGACCTCGGTTCGATCTGTCCCTGAGCCGACCCGGTTCGGTCCCCCACACCCCGGTCCCGGAGTCCACGGCCGCCCCGACCCCGTCGGGGCGGCCACGCCCGTTCGTGCCCCGGGCGTCGCGGCGGTGACCTCCGCGTCGCTCACGGTCCGATGCCCCTGGGGGTTCCGGCAAACCCCGACGACACAGGGTGACCACTGTCGGACAGTTGGCCACGAACCGTTGTCCGGCCCCCGAGGGCGTGTGAACCTGACGCGGTGACCACAGCGCAGCTCTGGACTCTCGTCGCCCTGGGCGCCTTCCACGGCCTGCACCCCGGCATGGGATGGCTGCTCGCCGTCAGCAGGGGACTCCAGGAGGGCGGACGCCGCCAGGTGCTCACGGCCCTTCCCGCGATCGCCGCGGGGCACGCGGCCAGCGTCGCCGTGGCGGCCGTGGCGATCACCGTCACGGGGTCGTCCACCGCGTCGGTGCTCTTCCCCGTCCTCGGCGGAGGGGTGATCGTGCTGCTGGGACTGGTGATCCTGCTGTCGCGCCAGCACTTCCACTGGCGGGACGTGCGCCTGTCGCTGTGGCAGCTGACCGCCTGGTCCTTCCTGATGTCCTCGGCGCACGGGGCCGGACTCATGGTCATGCCGGTGCTCTCGGGGCGGCTCGACCACACCCACGTGGAGGGCGGAGGCCACGCGGGACACGGGGCCTCGGGCGCGAGTGGCTCCGAGGCCCCCGCCGCGCCACGGCGGGAGCGACGCAGGCCGCCGAGGGGGCGTGGAGCCTGTGGGACGCCACCCTGCTCGGACTCGCCGCGACCGGGGTGCACTCGCTGGCCATGCTGGCGGCCGCGGGGGTGGCGGCGCTGATCGCCCACGACTTCCTCGGCGTGCACGCGCTGCGTTGGAAGGGTGTGACCATGGACCGGGTGTGGGCGTTGACCCTGCTCCTGGGCGGCGTGATGGTCCTGTGGTCGGTGTGGTGACCGGCGCGACCCTCGTACCCGGAACGACCCCGCACGCTTGATCCGTGTCACTGCCGGGAATGAGAGTTGTTCCCGTTGTGTCCCATAGACGGAGGAGTCTGCGAGGGGACCGGACAGTGACGGGCGCCGGGACGACGACGGCGACACGGCCGTCCCGTCCCCCGGCGTGGAGGGGCGGAGTGCATGACCCACAGAATTCCCGGGGCCTCCCGGGTCCACCGACGATGGCACGGGCTGATCCTGTCCGTGGCGGCGCTGGCCGTCCTGGCCGTGATCGCCGTGCTGGGCACCCAGTGGGTGGTGGCCAACCAGAGCCGGAGCTTTCCCACGTCCACGCCGTGGGGTCCGGACTGCTCGGTGTGGACCGGGGAGGACCAGGTCAGGCTCGACCGCGACGAGGCCAAGCGGGCCAGCACCGCGGCGGCCGTGATCGCTCAGGGGGACGACGCGCCCATCTCCGCACCCGACGTGGACGACATCCCCGTCGAGGTCATGGACGTCCTGGTGAACGGGCCCGCGGATGACGCGGGGCCCTCGATGAGCTGCCGTTACTCGGGCGAGGAGGTCGAGTTCGAGGAGGAGCTCGGCTCGGGACTGACCCCGCGCGCCAAGGCCCTCAAGAAGGGGATCGAGAACGACTTCGCCGACACCGAGATCGGCGGGTTCGTGGCCGGCGGGTACGACACCGGCCACGGTGAGGGCTCCGCCCACTACGAGGGGCGGGCGCTCGACGTCTTCTACCGGCCGGTCAACGAGGACAACCGCCGTGAGGGGTGGCTGCTGGCGCACTGGCTGATCGCGCACGCGCCCGACTACCAGATCGACGTGATCATCTTCGACGACAAGATCTGGAGCACCCGGTACCCGTCGATGGGCTGGCGCCACTACGAGGCCGACCCCGACAACGAGATCCTGCGGCACCTGGACCACGTGCACGTGGACGTGCTGCGCGGCCCGGACCCCGACGACGGTTCCTGACCGTGCCACGGGGCCCCGGGGCCGAACCCCCGGGGCCCGGCCCCTCGCCCCCGTCGAACGTGTCGCCGCTCCCGGATCGGCGGGGAGGTCAGTCGTCCAACCGGAAGCCGACCTTCAGGCCCACCTGGAAGTGGGCGACGTCGCCGTCCTCGATGTGGCCCCGGACCTCGGTGACCTCGAACCAGTCGAGCCCGCGCAGCGTGGCCGAGGCCCGCTGGATGCCGTTGCGGATCGCCTGGTCGAGGCCCTCGGGAGAGGTTCCGACGATCTCCGTGACGCGGTAGGTGTGGCCGGTCATGGGTGACTCCCTGTGTAGTCGGTGGCTGGGGCCTCGCGACGCGGCCCCGCTCCCTGCCTGCCCTCAATCCCCACTGGCCACACGGGGCCCTCGATTTACTCCAGGAACCTTTCCGGAGAACGGATCGGTGGACTTTGCTGATTGTTTCTGAGGACTTTGGCCCCGGTTGGGACGCGCTTGGCCAACGAGGCAGTGGTTCCGACCTGGGAATGGGGTCGGGGAAGGGCCCCGGAACGGCGGGTGAAGTGTCGGATAAGACCTGACCTGGGCCTGAGTGCCCGCCCTGGCGGGACTGTCCCGAGACAACGTCGTAACTGACTCTTGACGTACCCCGGGGGGCGTCGGTGTACATTGGGTCTAGCGCTTCGGTCCCCCGTCGAAGCGCGGGACGATGTTTCGAGCCCCCGTCGAAACATCGCGCGACGCCGGGTGGTTTGCCCCCGTAACCACCCGGCGTCGCCTTTGTTCGCATCCGGCTGGCGGGAATACCCGATGGTGGCCGGGGCTTGACCACCGAATCCGCTTTGTCGCCTGGGGGCCTGCATTGGGTAATACCGCACCGGACACACACTGCTCGCGCAGGGACTGCCGTGCTCCCGCCGAGTGGGCGCTCGTGTGGAACAACCCCAAGCTGCACACCCCCGACCGCCGCAAGGTGTGGGTGGCCTGCGACGAGCACCGCGAGTACCTCGCCAACTTCCTCGGCCTGCGCGGGTTCCTGCGGGAGACCGTGCCGATGGCCGACTTCCTGGGGGCGACGACGCCGGTCAGGACGGCGCGGGCGGGCCCGGCGCCCGCCCCTGACCCGCTGTCCAGCGGCGGTGCTCCAGGCCCTCAGCCGGACCGCCTCGTGACGGCGCCGCGCGTCTCGGTCCGGGGCCGCTCCCGTGGCTCACGTGCCGTTCCCGACCCGTGCCCTCTCGAGGCGGTCAGCTCCGCCCCGAATCCCCGGGGGTCCAGGCGGCGCGGGCGCGATCGAGGGCCTCGGGGGTGTCCACGTCGAACTCCTCGGGGGCGCCGGTGAGCGGTACACGTGCGGGGTCGAGGGGTCCGAGCAGTCGGTGGAGCGAGCGTCCGGTGTAGTCGTCCAGGGCGGCGCGCAGCGCGGCGGTGTCCCAGACCCCCGTGAGCCACTGCTCGCGGCCGGTGGCGTCCACGAACACCGCCCCGTGGGCCTCCCCCGCCTCGCCGCCACGGAGCGCGGCACGGAGGTCGGCGAGGTGGCTCGGGGCCAGGTGGGGCAGGTCCGCGGCGAGCAGCGCCACGCGCTCCGCGCGTACCAGGGCCAGGCCGGTCCGCAGGGCGGGGACGGGGCCCGCGCCGGGAGGGTCCTCACGGACGTAGCGGGCACGGGGGCTGTCGCGTTCGGGTCCCACCACGACCACGTCCGCGTGCGGTGCGTGGGCGCGCACGGCGCCCACCACGTGTTCCAGCAGGGTGCGTCCCGCGACGGTGAGGCCGGGTTTGTCGGCGCCGCCCATACGGGTCGCCGCGCCCCCTGCCAGCACCACCGCGTCGAGGTTCTCGGTCACCCTCCCAGCATGCCGCACGCGGCGACCGCCGTGAGGGCGGGGGCTCACCCCTTGACGCACACCACCTGGCGCAGGTGGGCGACCACCTCGACGAGGTCGGTCTGCGCCTCGATCACCGACTCCAGGTCCTTGTAGGCGGCGGGGATCTCGTCCACGACGCCGAGGTCCTTGCGGCACTCCACGCCCCGGGTCTGTTCGACGAGGTCCGCGCGGGTGAACGTCTTGCGGGCCTTGTTCCGGCTCATGCGGCGTCCGGCGCCGTGCGAGGCGGAGTTGAAGGAGGCGGGGTTGCCGAGGCCCTTGACGATGTACGTCCCGGTGGCCATGCTCCCGGGAATCACGCCGAACTCCCCGGCCCCCGCGCGGATCGCCCCCTTGCGGGTGACGAGCACGTCCACGCCGTCGTAGGTCTCCTCCGCCACGTAGTTGTGGTGGCAGGAGATCCGCTGCTCGAACGTGGTGCCGGGGACGCGCTCGGCCAGGACCTGGCAGGCCAGGGCCATCATGACGTCGCGGTTGCGGCGGGCGTAGTCCTGCGCCCAGAACAGGTCGCGCCGGTAGGCGTCCATCTCGGGGGTCCCGGACACGAACACGGAGAGATCGCGGTCGGGCAGGTCCTGGTTGTGCGGCAGGGCCCGCGCCTGGGTGATGTGGTGGTCGGCCAGCTCCTTGCCGATGTTGCGGGAGCCGGAGTGCAGGACCATCCAGACGACCCCGTCGTCGTCGAGGCACACCTCCAGGAAGTGGTTGCCGCCGCCCAGGGTTCCCATCTGGCGCCGGGCACGTGCGTTCCGGGGGTGCACGGCGGAGGCGAGCCCGTCGAAACCCTCCCAGAAGCGGTCCCAGCCGGTACCGCCCAGCCCGGGGACCCGCGTGGGGTCGACGGGTTCGTCGTGGGCGTGGAAGCCGACCGGGATGGCGGCCTCCAGGGCCGAGCGCAGGGACCGGAGGTCGTCGGGAAGGCGCTCGGCGGTCAGGCCGGTGCGCACGGCGGTCATGCCACAGCCGATGTCGACGCCCACGGCCGCAGGGCTGACGGCGTCACGCATCGCGATCACGGAGCCGACCGTGGCCCCCTTGCCGTAGTGGACGTCGGGCATGACGGCCAGGCCGTGCGTCCAGGGCATGCGCGTGACGTTGCGGAGCTGGACCATGGCGGCGGACTCGACCTGCCCGGGATCGGCCCACATGCGGATCGGTACCAGGTCGCCGGGGACTTCGGTGTAGGGCATGGGGGACCTCCCGTTCTCTCGTTCCCGCCCCGGGGCACCGGCGTTCTCCGGTGTCGGTGCCCCGGAACATCAAGTCAGAGCAGCGGGAGGACGGCAACCGGTTTATCCCGGTAGCTCCCCTTGGCGGCCGGCGCGGCTCAGCCGCCGATGGCGGACATCGGGCGGGCGGGCTGGAGGAAGCTCGGGTCGTTGATGCCGTGGCCGGGCAGCTTGGAGGCGACGGCGGCCCGCCAGCGATCGGCGATCTCGTCGTCGGTGGCACCCTCGCGCAACGGGGTGCGCAGGTCGGATTCCTCCCGGGCGAAGAGGCAGTTGCGGATCTGGCCGTCGGCGGTGAGCCGGACCCGGTCACAGGCGCCGCAGAACGGGCGCGTGACCGAACCGATCACCCCGACCGTGGCCGGTTCGCCGTTGGGGAAGCTCTGGCCGCGCAGGCGGAAGAGCTCGGCGGGGGCGCTGCCCCGGGTGTCGGCGTCGGCCGCGTCGAGGTCGAACTCGGCCTCCAGCCGCGCCAGGATCTCGTCGGCGGTGATCATGGTGTCCCTGCGCCAGCCGTGCTGGGCGTCCAGGGGCATCTGTTCGATGAAGCGCAGCTCGTAGCCGTGCTCCACGCAGAAGCGGAGGAGGTCGGCGGCCTCGTGGTCGTTGGCCTCGCGCATGAGCACGGCGTTGACCTTGACCGGGGTGAGTCCGGCGCTCGCGGCCGCGGCGAGCCCGTCCAGGACGTCGGGGAGGCGGCGGCGCCGGGCCAGTTTCTCGAAGACGACGGGGTCGAGGGTGTCGAGGGAGACGTTGACCCGGTCCAGCCCGGCCTCGGCCAGGGCGGGCGCGGTCCGGGCGAGCCCGATCCCGTTGGTGGTCAGCGCGGTGTGCGGGCGGGGGCTGAGGGCGGTGGTGCCCGCGACGATGTTCACCAGGCCGCGGCGCAGCAGGGGTTCACCACCGGTGAACCGGACCTCGTCGATCCCCAGGCGGGTGACCCCGATGCGGATCAGGCGGAGGAGTTCGTCGTCCGTGAGCAGCTCGGGTTTGGGAAGCCACTCCAGTCCCTCCGGCGGCATGCAGTAGGTACACCTGAGGTTGCACCGATCGGTGAGCGACACACGCAGGTCCGTCGCCACGCGGCCATAGGAGTCAGCCAGCACGAGCGTCATCCTCCTCTCCAGTCCGGATTTGGCTGTCGGGAAAAGCTCGGGGTACGCCCCACGGGAGGGGTACCCCGTCATAAGCGTAGAAGATCCAGTTTCACGGCAAGTCGTATCGATCGCACCATTTGGCATATTTCGGCAACTCGCACGAGATCACACCGGCGTCTCCGACCGATACCCCAAACGCGCACCGCGGCCACGGCCCCCGCCACGTCCCCCGGCGGCGCACCCGGGATGTTCTAGGGTGACCACTCCGGCGGCGACCACCCGATCGTCGCAGACGGCAGCGGCAACGAGGAGGCAGGACACGGTGATCAGCACACGTGAGTGGGGGCTGGCCGGCGGACCCGACGGTTCCGGGAAACTGGCGGCGCGGGCCTGGGCCCCGACCGAGGGCGAACCGACCTGGCTGGCCGTGCTCGTGCACGGCTACGGCGAACACCTGGGCCGCTACGACCAGGTCGCCCGGGACCTGTGCGCCGCCGGAGCGGTGGTCTACGGAGCCGACCACCGGGGCCACGGCGGCTCCTCCGGGGAGAGAGTGCTCATCGAGGACTACGCGGGGGTGGTCGAGGACGTCCACCGCGTCGTCACCCAGGCCCGCACCGCCTACCGCAGCCTCCCCTGGTGATGGTCGGCCACTCCATGGGCGGCCTGATCGCCACCCGCTACGCCCAGGTGAACCCGGGCGCGGTGCAGGCCCTGGCGCTGACCGGTCCGGTCCTGGGCCGCTGGTCCGCCCTGGAGGAGATCGCCGCCGCCGAGGTGATCCCGGACGCCCCCATCGACCCGGCCACGCTCTCCCGGGACCCGGCCGTCGGCGCGGCCTACGTGGCCGACGCACTCGTCTGGCACGGCCCGTTCAAGCGCGCCACCGTGAACGCCCTGCTCACCGAGATGAAGCGGGGCAACGCCGCGGGCAGTCTCGGCTCGCTCCCCTGCTGTGGGTGCACGGCCACGAGGACCGGCTGGTGCCGCTGTCCGACACAAGGGTCGGTATCGAGGCGGTGGCGGGCGAGGACGTCACCGTGCGCGTCTTCCCCGGCGCGCGGCACGAGGTGTTCAACGAGACCAACCGCGACGAGGTGATCGACGAGGTGGTCCGCTTCGCGCGGCGCTTCGCCGTCTGACCGAGCGGAGCGCACCCGACCACCGGACCGGTGGGAGCTCACACGTACAGCTGCCCGCGCGGCTGCGAGGGGTGGGCCAGGGTCTCGGCGTAGGCCGCGGCCAGCCGATCCACGGCGTCGACCAGCACGTCCGGCGGTCGGGTGTAGGCCAGACGCAGATAGCGCTCCAGGGTGCCGTCCACCCCGAACACCGGCCCGGCCGCCGGGTGGACCCCGTGCCGGATCGCGGCCTCCGACAGCGCGGTCGCGACCGGTTGGGGCATCGCGGCCCACAGCACCAGGCCGCCGCCGGGCACGCTGGGCCTCCAGTCCGGCAGGCGCTCGCGCAGCGCGGACAGGAGCGCGTCCCGGTTGCGGCGCAGCTGACGGCTGCGCTCGGCCCGGATACGCAGCACGTCGGAGAGCAGGTGGGTCGCGGTGAGCTGGTCGTGCACCGACCCGGCCAGGTCGACGCGCTGACGGATCGCCATGATCCGGGTGACCATGGGCGGGGTCGCCCGGACCCACCCCACCCGCAGTCCGCCCCAGAACAGCTTCGCCACCGAGCCCACCGTCAGCACGCGCCCGTCGGTGTCGTACGCGGCCACCGGGGCGGGCAGGTCCCCGGAGTCGATGGCCAGTTCGGCCCCGGACTCGTCGATGATCAGGTGGCTGCCCGCGCGGCGGGCCTCCCGGACCAGGACCCGGCGCTCGTCGTCGTCCATGAGTGCGCCGGTCGGGTTGTGGAAGTCCGGGATCATGTACGCCACCGAGGGTCGGCGCTGCCGGAAGGCGTCCACCAGGTACTCCATGTCCCAGCCCTGCGGGGTCACCCCGGTGGTGCGGACGCGGGCGCCGTTGCGTCGGGCCGCGTCCAGTCCGTGCGGGTAGGTGGGCGACTCCAGCAGGACCTCGTCCCCCTCGTCGACCAGCAGTTCCATGGCCAGGGTGACTCCTGCTGGGCGCCGCTGGTGACGAAGATCTGCTCGGGCGTGGTGGGCAGCCCGCGCTCGACGTACCGCCGGGCGATGGCGTGCCGCAGCTCGGGGAGACCGTAGGGGTAGTACCCGATCCCACCCACGTGGGCCGCGAGCTGTTCGGAGGCGTGGAAGGAGGCGGCCCGCAGTCCGTCGACCGCCGGGGCGCGGCCACGCCGAGGTCGATCTGTTCGGCGGCGGGGACGAAGGGCGCCGGACCCCGGGTCCCGGAGTCGGGCAGGACGGTCCAGCTACCCGCGCCCTGCCGACTGTCGAGGAAGCTGTTCTCCCGCAGCCAGGCGTAGGCGGCGGTGACCGTGTTGCGGCTGACTCCCAGCGCGGTGGCGAGGTCGCGTTCGGCGGGCAGCCGGGTGTGCGTGGGGACCCGTCCATCCAGGACCAGCCCGCTCACGGCGCGGGCGATCGCGAGGTAGAAGGGGCGTTCGACCGGGGCCTCACCGATCAGCCGGGCGAGCAGCCGACCGTTGATCCGCCGTGTGCCACCACCGGTCCGGGGGTGGTCGGTGCGCTGCCTCGCCATGGGATTCACCTCGCCGGGGGAGAAATCGGGCCAGTTGCCGGGATTGGCTCTTCAATCCGAGCACCACTTGAGCCACGATACCGATGTGGCCCCCTCTGCGGATGGTCATCCAATCACCCCATGAATCTCTTCACGCGTCCGCGTGAAAGTGGAGGCCGGCCTTGTCCGAACGAACCCCGAGCCCCGTGGTTGCCCTGGTCCGACGCGTACTGATCACCCCGGTCCTGCCGCGCCCCCGGCTGCGCCGCCTCACACAGCTCTACCTGGGCCTCTACCTGTTCGGGCTCAGCGGCGCCCTGCTCCTCCGGTCCGACCTCGGCGCCATGCCCTGGGACGTGCTGCACCAGGGGCTGTCCCTCCAGACCGGCCTGTCGATCGGCACCTGGAGCGTCATCGTCGGCGCCCTCCTGATCCTGCTGTGGATCCCGCTGCGCCAGAGGGCGGGACTCGGCACCCTGAGCAACGTGGTGGTGGTCGGCGCGTCCGTGGACCTCTCCCTCTGGCTGCTGCCCGCGCCCGAAGCCCTGGGCGTCAGGATCGTCCTCCTGGCGTCCGGGGTCCTGGTGTGCGCGATCGCGACCGGCCTCTACATCGGCGTGGGGCTGGGCCCGGGACCCCGCGACGGCCTCATGACGGGACTGGCCGCGCGCGGGCTGTCGATCCGGCGGGCCCGCACCCTCATCGAGGTGACCGTGGCGCTGTCCGGTTTCCTGCTCGGCGGCACCGTAGGCGTGGGGACGGTGGTGTTCATGGTGACGATCGGACCCCTGGCGCAGGTGTTCCTCCCGATGCTGCGGATGCCCGAGGAAAAGCCGGAAAGTCCCGCCCCGTCGGGCCGTTAGCCGTCCCGTCACCTCCCGTTGATCACCGCGTCATAACTTCTCCCCGACGGAAGTCACCCATACCGCGACATACTTCCCGCACGCCCGGATGCACGTGCATCCACCCGTAGCCAGGCCCCCGTGGAGCATGGAAGATGGGGACCGCGGTGACCGGTGGGGGACGGGTCCTTTCCACAACCGGCCTTTTCGCCTGCCCGCGCCTGGGCACATAACCGGGTACGAGGCAGCTGCGGGCGGTCCGGGGGAGACATGACCGGAACGGCGCCCCGATCCGGAGGGTCGGGCGACGGGTCCCCGACGAGGGGCGCACACGGGCGTGCGCGCGGAGGCGACGCTCCCCGTGGCGACGGGGCGGCTCACGCCACCGCACAGACGAAGACGACGTGTTGGGGGTGAGCCGCGTGCCCGGCTGGATTGAGGACTACGCAATGATCGGCGACATGCAGACCGCCGCGCTGGTCGGGCGGGACGGGTCCATCGACTGGGCGTGCCTTCCCGACTTCGACTCCTCGGCCTGCTTCTCCGCGATCCTGGGCGACGAACAGAACGGGCACTGGACCCTGCGCCCGGCCGACGGGGCGGAGAAGGCCGACCGGCGCCACTACCGGGGCGAGACCCTCATCCTGGAGCAGGAGTGGGACACCGACACGGGCTCCGTCCGGGTCATCGACTTCATGCCGCCCCGGGGCGGTGCCCCGCACATCGTGCGCATCGTGGAGGGGCTGAGCGGCACCGTGCGCATGAGCACCACCATGCGCATCCGTTTCGACTACGGGCACGTCGTCCCGTGGATGCACCGCGCCGGAACCGAACTCGTCGCCATCGCCGGTCCCGACGCGATCTGGCTCAGCGCCCCCGTCGCCCTCAAGGGTCACAACTTCACCCACGACACCACCTTCGACGTCACGGCCGGACAGCGCGTGCCGTTCGTGATGACCTGGCACCCCTCCCAGGTGGAGGAGTCCGACCACCTGGACGCGGAGAAGGCCCTCTCCCGCACCGAGCGCTTCTGGGAGAAGTGGGTGGACCAGTGCACCTACGACGGCCCCTACCGTGAGGCGGTGGTGCGTTCCCTCATCACGCTGAAGGGCCTCACCTACCGCCCCACCGGCGGGATCGTGGCCGCGCCCACCACCTCCCTGCCCGAGGAGATCGGCGGGGTCCGCAACTGGGACTACCGGTACTGCTGGCTGCGCGACGCCACCATCACCCTGGAGGCGCTGATCCGCTCGGGGTACACGGACGAGGCCATGGCCTGGCGCGAGTGGCTGGCGCGCGCCGTCGCCGGCGAACCGCAGCTGATGCAGATCATGTACGGCATCCGGGGCGAGCGCCGCCTCACCGAGTGGGAGGCGGAGTGGCTTCCGGGGTACGAGTCCTCCGCCCCGGTCCGGATCGGCAACGCCGCCGTGGGCCAGTACCAACTGGACGTGTACGGCGAGGTCATGGACGTGCTGCACCTGGCGCGGCGCTCGGGCATCCAGGGCGGTGAGCACCTGTGGGGCCTCCAGCGGTCCCTGGTGAACTACCTGGAGTGGTGCTGGGACGAGCCCGACGAGGGCCTGTGGGAGGTGCGCGGCCCCCGGCAGCACTTCGTCCACTCGAAGGTGATGGCCTGGGTCGCGGCCGACCGCGCGGTTCGCAGCATCGAGGAGTTCGGCACCGAGGGGCCCATCGAACGGTGGCGGGCCCTGCGCGACACCATCCACGCGGAGGTGTGCGAGTACGGCTACGACCCCCAGCGCAACACCTTCACCCAGTACTACGGCAGCAAGGAGCTGGACGCGGCCCTGCTGCTCATCCCCGAGGTCGGGTTCCTCCCGTACGACGACCCCCGCGTGGTCGGAACCATCGAGGCGATCCGCGAGGACCTGATGGTGGACGGCTTCGTGCTCCGCTACCGCACGGACCTGGAGAACTCCGCCGACCAGCTCCCCGGCGACGAGGGCGCCTTCCTGGCGTGCAGTTTCTGGATGGCCAACGCCCTGCTGTCCATCGGCCGCCAGGACGAGGCAAGGGAGCTGTTCGAGCGGCTGCTGTCCCTGCGCAACGATGTGGGTCTGCTCGCGGAGGAGTGGGACCCGAGGGGCGGCCGCCAGGTGGGGAACTTCCCGCAGGCCTTCAGTCACGTGCCCCTGGTGACCACGGCGCTCAACCTCGCGGACCGCCAGGGCGGTTGGCGCGCCGACTAGGTGGTCCTTCCGGGAACGCCCCCGCGCCCAGGCGCGGGGGCGTTCCCGTGCGTGTCGACAGAGGGAGCCCCGTGGCTTCCGTCCAACCCCTTCCCACCTGGGTCGATGGCGGGTGCGGGTCCGCCCCTGCCCACGCGCGCCGCGTAGCCGTGACGCGGGTGTGACGGTTCCGGGTGCCGAAACGGGTCTGGATGTCCGCGGCTGCCACTAGTGTTCTGGCCATGCCGAACAAGGACCTGCACGAGATCATGGACAGCGGTTGGGCGAAGGCGCTGGAGCCCGTCGCCCCGCAGATCGCCGCTATGGGCGACTTCCTCCGCCAGGAGGTCGCCGAGGGCCGCACCTACCTCCCCGCCGGGGACCACGTCCTGCGTGCGTTCCAACAGCCCTTCGACGATGTGCGCGTGCTGATCGTGGGCCAGGACCCCTACCCCACCCCCGGGAACGCCGTCGGGCTGAGCTTCTCCGTGGCGCCGGAGGTCCGTCTCCCCGCGAGCCTGCGCAACATCTACAAGGAGATGGGCGAGGACCTGGGCACCCCGATGCCCTCCAACGGCGACCTCACGCCGTGGACGGAGCAGGGCGTCCTGCTGCTCAACAGGGTCCTGACGGTGGCTCCGGGCAACGCCGGATCGCACCGTGGCAAGGGCTGGGAGGCCGTCACCGAGCAGGCCATCCGTGCCCTGGCCGAGCGCGGCAAGCCGCTCGTGTCGATCCTGTGGGGCCGCGACGCCCGCAACCTGCGCCCGATGATGCCGGGCATCCCGTGCGTGGAGTCCGCGCACCCGAGCCCGCTCTCGGCCCGCAACGGTTTCTTCGGCTCCAGGCCGTTCAGCAGGACCAACGAGATGCTCCGGGAACAGGGCGCCGAACCGGTGAACTGGCAGCTGCCCTAGGACGTCCCACCGGGCGTGAGCGTCCGCCCCCGCGGGCGCTCGGCGACGGACAACCCCATACTCGCGCAACCCCTTCTGACGTGCGGACTCGATGCCACCCCCGGTGTCGGGTCCGATCGCGTTCCCGCCCCCAGACACCCCCGGACGTGGAAGAGGCACCGATGGCCAAACGGCTCACCTACAGTGACGCGCTCAGGATTCTCGGCGGCGGCGACTCGGAGGCACTGGACCTCGCGGAGAAGGTGGCCGACGGCGGGCTGGGTCTGGTGGGCGTCCCCGACCTGTTCGGAATGCGCGGCGCCCTGGTCAGCAAGGGCCGCCAGCTGTTGGAGGGGCTGGGCGGCAGGCTCCGTGGGGAGAGCCGACTGACCCGGTCCGAGAAGATCCAGGCCGCCCACCAGATCCTGGTGGTCACCTCCGTCTTCGAGGCCGCCGACGAGGTGTTCACACGGGTCGGGATGCCCTTCGGGCTGGACGACCTGGAGATCACGTCGGACGAGCAGTTCGCGCTCCTGGGCGCGCGTCTGCTGGAGCTCCCCGGTCCACGACCGTCCTTCCCGATCACCCACTCCGGCCACCGGCGGGAACGCGGCACGGTGACGGTCGAGTTCGCGCAGGGCGCGGCCGCCTGTGTCGCGGACTTCGCCTGCGGTCTGGCGGTGGCGGAACGGCACGGGATCACCCCGGACCACCTCCTGGTGCGGAAGTTCAGGGCCACCATGGCCCAGGTGGTTCCCGGACGCCTGGACGAGAACATCCGGCGGTTGGGGGCCGACATCCCCGAGTTCGGCATGTGGTTGCACACGAGTGAGCACGAACGGACCCGGGAGGAGATCGGCACCGGCCTGTCCGACCTGCACGAACAGCTGGCCCGCATCAGCTCCACGCGTCCGGTCACCCGGAGGAGGCAGGAACTCACCGCCTCCTACCAGGCGGTGCTCAACCGGCCGATCCTGCGCTCCGACGACGCACCGGCCGGGCTGGTGCTGCCCTCCCTCCGCACGGCCTACATCCCGCCACGCGGGCGGGTCACCATGGCGCACGAGACCCACAACGCGGCCAGTGACGCCTGGTGGCGGGACTTTCCCGTCCAGGACGACCTCCAGACGATCGTGGCCTCCTGATCACGCATCCCCGGGCCACCGAGTACCCCACGGTGATCCTCGGCCACCCCGGCGCGGGCAAGTCCAAGTTCACCGAGATGCTCGCCGCCCAGCTGCCGCCGGAGGACTTCCTCCCCATCCGCGTGGAGCTGCGCGCCGTCAGCCCCAACGCGCCCCTGCACGTCCAGATCGAGGACGGGCTCCGGGCGGACCTGCACGCCAGCGTCTCCTGGCGGGAGCTGGCCGACGACGCCGACGGCGCGCTGCCGGTGATCATCCTGGACGGCTTCGACGAACTCCTCCAGGCGACCGGCGTGGACCGCTCCGACTACCTGGAGCGGGTCCAGGAGTTCCAGCAGCGCCAGGAGGCCCTGGGACAGCCGGTGGTCGTGATCGTCACCAGCCGCACGCTGGTGGCGGACCGGACCCGGTTCCCCCGCTGACCACCATCATCCGTCTGGAGGCCTTCGACGACACCCAGATCGAGCAGATGCTCGCCGTGTGGACCAGCGCCAACACCCGCGCCTTCGGGTCCGCGAAGCTGAGACCGCTCACCCCGCAGGCGGTGCTCCGCTACCGCGACCTCGCCGAGCAGCCCCTCCTCCTGATCATGCTGCTGATCTACGACGCCCACGGCAACGCACCTCTCGACGCCTCGGACGACCTCTCCCACGGTGAGCTGTACGAGCGGCTGCTCACCATGTTCGCCCGGCGCGAGGTCGACAAGCACCGGCCCCATCTGGGCGGTCGTGACCTCGACCGGGCGATCGAGGACGAGCTGCGGCGGCTGGAGGTGGCCGCGATGGCGATGTTCGCCCGGGGGCGCCAGAGCGTACGCGCGGAGGAACTGGACGAGGACCTGGCCGTCCTCATGCCCGAGGCGGCGGAGAACCCCGACGACGCCGACCTCCACGGCCGGATCGCCCCCGCGCACCAGGTGCTGGGACGGTTCTTCTTCGTCCACGAGGCGCGGTCCCGGACCACGGACGGCACCAGCAGCGCCTTCGAGTTCCTGCACGCCACCTTCGGTGAGTACCTGGTCGCCCGCATGGTGGTCGCGGCCTTGGAGGAACTGGTCGAGGACCGCGCCCGGGTGTCCCGGAGGCGGAGCCGGGCCCTGCACCTGGACGACGGTGAGCTGTACGCGCTGGCGTCCTTCGCGGCCTACGCGGGCCGGGACCGGGTGGTGACCTTCCTGGACGAGCTCCTGACCCGTCGGCTGGAGGAGGAACCCGCGCTACGGGAGGAGTTCCGGGAACTCCTCCTGGAGCTCTTCCAGGAGGCGCCCTTCCCGCGGCCAACCGCTCGTTCCCCGGGTACGAACCCCTGCGGATGCCCGTCACCTCGCGGGAGGCGCGCTACACCGCGAACCTGGTCACCCTCCTGATCCTGGTCAGCGAGGAGCCGGTGCCCCTGGAGAGCCTCTATCCGGACTCGGACGACCCCTGGCGCGCCTGGCGGCGAACGGTGGCCCTCTGGCGTGCCCTGTCCGCCACCCAGTGGTTCGGGATCGTCGACTTCATGCGGATGCGCCACCTGGGCTACTGGAAGGGCGAACGCCCGTTCAGCGCCCTCACTCGCGACCACGGCGAACCCGTGAACGTCGGTGAGTGCGTCGGCTTCGAACTCCGCGCCGACTCCCCGGGGGATCCCTCGACCCTCAACCCCTACGAGGTGGAGGTCCCCTACTCGACGGTGGTCTCGCGGCTGCTCCGCTCCACGGCCATGCGCGCCAACGGCACGGCCTCCCGGATGGCCCTGTTGCTGACCCCGTACCTGCGCTACGTCTCCGACGACCTGGGCACCTGGTACACCAGCGGAGACCAGAAGTCCTGGGTCGAGACCCACGAGGTCCTGCGCCTGCGCCTGGAACCGATCGACCAGATCCCGGAAACCCTGGTCACCGACCGTCTGAGCAGCTACTCGCGCCTCATCTTCCGTGACGAACCCGACCAGGTGGTACTCACCGTGCTGCGGCAGGCCGTGGAGGACCTGCGGTCCTGGCCGGACCAGCTGAGCCCGGACTCCCGGCTCGCGCTGTCCCGGATGGTCCAGAAGGCGCTCCGCGGCATGGCCAGGAGACAGGCCACTCCCCGGCGGTGTGGGACTCCTTCCAGCGGCTCAGGCGGGAACTGCTCCGGTTCGTGGGCCGGCTGGAGAACGAACCGATGGACGGGCCCCGGGACACGCCTCCGTCCCGGCCCGTGCCCATCGGCCGGGCCGCCGCCTCGGGGGACGACCCCTTCGGGTATCCCGGTGGCCTGGCCGAGCCCTTCGAGCACCCCGGTGGGTCGGCCGGGCCGCCCCCGGACGGTCTCGGTTAGTCCGCCAGGGCCCTCCTGACCAGGGCCGGGACGACGTCACCGATGGGGTCGTGCAGGACCGCGCTGGCGTAGTCGTCGTACGGGGTGGGTTCGGCGTTGACCACGAGCAGCGCGGCCCGACCCATCATGGCGACGTCGCACAGCCCGGCGACCGGGTGGACCGTGAGCGAGGTGCCGATCGCCACGAACACGTCGCACTCGCGGGCGGCCTGGGCGGCCCGTTCGATGACCTCGGGGTCCAGGCGCTGACCGAAGGAGATGGTGTCCGTCTTCTGGATGCCCCCGCACACCGGGCACCGGGGGTCGGACTCCTCGTCGAGGCGATCGAGCACCTCCGGGCTGGGGGTGCGCAGGCCGCAGGTCATGCACATGACCCGGAGCATCGTGCCGTGGACCTCGATGACCTCGTCCTCGGGCACCCCGGCGCGCTGGTGCAGGCCGTCGATGTTCTGGGTGACGAGCGCGTGCAGGCGCCCGGCGGCGGCCAGGTCGGCCAGCGCGCGGTGGGCCGCGTTGGGTTCGGCCTTCCAGACCTGGTGGGAGCGGCGGGCCAGCCAGGTGCGGCGGCGCACGTCCACGTCGCCCATGTAGCTGTCGATGTCCGACATCGCCTCGGCGTCGGGATCGGTGGTCCACAGCCCCTGGGGGCCACGGAAGTCCGGGATTCCGGAATCGGTGGACACTCCGGCGCCGGTCAGGACGGTGACGCGCCGCGCGGAGGCGAGCAGATCCGCCGCGTGCTCGAACCCGTCCGGGTCGGCGAACGGCGTGGTGTCGTCGGTCATCGAGGCCATACCCCATTCTTACAGCGTCTTTGCACGGCTTTCCCCGGTCTTGGCCCAGCACGGCGCTTTCCGGACCGATCCTGCCCTTAACCTCGGGGAACGTGTGGGGCGGGTGCCACCAGGCCCCAGCCGATGCACACGAGGAGGGCAAAGGGTGCAAAAATACGACACAATCATGAAGCAGCCCTCCTACATCCTCGTGGTCAACGGGACCAAGGTCGAGCGCCCGGTGTTCGTGCTCGGCGCCCCCACTCCGGGGTTCCGGTGATCGCCCGCGCCCTGGCCCGCGCGCCCGGCTTCCATATCGGCGCCGGATCCCCCGGTGTGCTCAACGCCGTCTACGCCGTGGCCAGGCGCCCCTCCCTGGCACAGGACAAGGTGTCGGGCACCGCGACCCTGCTGCGCGAGGCCTACGCCGAGATCTGGCATCTCACCCCCTGACCTGCCCCAGGTGCCCCGGGCCCGGCGCCCGGGTACCGGCCAACGCCTCCGCCGAACCCTGCGAGCACAGCGCTGCTGCGCGCCGTTACGGCGACGCCAGCCCGGACCTCCTGTACTCGGCGAGCGCACTGCACGCCGCCTTCCCCGACGCGCGCTTCGTCCAGATCATCCGCGACGGCCGTGACGTGGTCGCGGACATGATGGAGGACGAGCGGTCGCTGGCCTGGCTCAAACCCAGCTTCATGAAGCTGGACCACGAGTTCCCCAACCACTTCTTCGGGTTGGAGGAGGAGTCGGATCTGGGTGACTTCACCGACGGGTCGGTGGCGACCAAGTGCGCGATGCGCTGGCGGGGCGCGGTGCGCATGTCCGCGCGACTGCGCAAGGAGATCGGCCCGGAGCAGCTGATGACCCTGCGCTACGAGGACGTGCACGGGCAGGAGATCGAGACCGCCGAGCGCCTCCTGGAGTTCACCGGCGCCCGGGTCTCGGCCAGCGAACTCCTGACCGACCACTCGTGGCGCGTGGGGTCGTGGCGGGAGCGGTTGACCCGCGGGGACCACGGTGACGTGCACGAGGTGGCCCGCCACGAACTCTCCCGGCTGGGGTACCTCTAGGCGTCCGGGACCCCGTGGGCGGTGAGGAGGGTGTCGGCGGCCGCGCGCGCCGTCAGGGCGGCGTCGGCCTCCCCGTGACGTTGCGCGCGACGACGGCTCCCTCGTGCAGCATCGCCAGGACGGAGCCCAGCGTCCCGGGGGCGGTCGCCCCGCACTCCCGGGCGAGGTCGGTGTACAGGTCCCGCAGCCACCCCTTCTGTTCCTCGGCCACGGCGCGGCCGGGGTGCTCGGGGTCGGAGAGCTCGGCGTAGGCGTTGACCATGGCGCAGCCGCGCTGGTTCTCCTGCCGCATCCACGCGTCCAGGGCCTCGAAGGTCGCCCCGATCCGGGCACGCGGTGAGGCGTCCGGGTCCTGGTGCGCGGCGAGGAAGTCGCGCCAGCGGGCGTCACGGGCGCGCAGGTAGGCGACGACCAGCCGCTGTTTGGAACCGAACCGGTCGTAGATGGTCTTCTTGGTGACCCCGGCGCGCTCGGCTACCAGTTCCATGCCCACGGTGTTGATCCCCCGCGTGTAGAAGAGCTCGGTGGCCACGTCCAGGACGCGGCGCGCGGCGGGGGTGAGCCGGGGTGCCTCGGTGATGCCGGTCATCGTTTCCTCCTGGGTTCGGTGACTACATTGTGAGTATACCGACCGGTGTGTTTACGTGTGCGGCATGCAGACCACCGCTGAGCGCACACGGACCCGAACGACCTCCCGCCCCTGATCCCCTTCCTGCTGGCCGCCGGACTCGTCGTGATGTGGAGCTCGGGGTTCGTCGGGGCCGAGCTGGGCACCCGACAGGCCCCGGCCACCACCCTGCTCGCCTGGCGTTTCCTCGTCGTCGGCGGGCTGCTCGTGGCCTGGTGCCTGTGGCGGGGAACCCGGATGGGCGGCCGCGACCTGGCCCTGCACGCGGTGCTCGGAGTGCTGGCCCAGGCCGGGTACCTGTACGGGGTGGTGGCCGCCGCCGAGGCGGGAGTGGCCGCCGGGACCAGTGCTCTGGTCGCCGCCCTCCAACCGATGGTGGCCACCGCGCTCGCCCTCCCCTGCTCGGGGAGCGGGTGCGCGGACGCCAGGTGCTCGGGCTTCTGGTGGGCCTGGTCGGCGTGGCCATGGTGGTCGGCGCGGACCTGCTCAGAACCGGATCCGCCCCCTGGTGGGCGTACGCGCTCCCGTTCGGCGCCATGCTCTCGCTGGTGGCCGCCACCCTGGTGGAACGGCGCACACGTCCCGGCGGAAGCCTGGTGGAGGCGCTGGCCGTGCAGTGCGCGGTGAGCGCGGTCCTGTTCACCGGGCTGGCCGCCGCGACGGGGACCCTGGCCCCGCCCGCCGCTCCGGGGTTCTGGGCCGCGGTGGCGTGGGTGGTCCTGCTGTCCACGCTGGGCGGCTACGGGCTGTACTGGGTCAACCTGGCCCGGACCAGCGTGGCGCGGGTGTCGGCGCTGCTCTACCTGACGCCACCCACCACACTCGTGTGGACGTGGCTGATGTTCGGGGAGCCGGTGGGCGCGGGTGCCCTCGCCGGGATGGGGGTGTGCGTGGTGGCGGTGCTCCTGGTGCGGTCCCCGGAACGGTGACCGGGCGGGCGCGTCCCCGACCCTGGTGGTCGGGGCGCGGCCCGGCGCGGGTCAGTGTCGCGCGCTCTCGGGTTCCCCGGGCTCGTCGGTTCCGGGGCCGTCCACGAAGGGGTCGTCGACCTCCTCCACGAGACCGATGGGTCCCTCCCCGGCCAGCTCGGCGCTGTCACGCGGGTCCGGGATCACCGCGACGCACTCGAACTCGACCTGCGCCCCCTCCTTCAGGAGCTCGGTGACGCCCAGGACGGCCATCGGCGGGTAGTAGCGGCCCATGTGCCGTCGGTAGACGGAACCGAGCGTCCTGAGGTTGACCCGGTAGACACCGATGGAGGTGGTGTAGACGCGCATGCTCACCACGTGGGCGGGCTCGGCGCCCGCCGTCCGCAGCGCCTCCACCACGTTGGCGAGCGCGTGGTCGAACTGCTGCACCAGCGAGTCGCCGGTCAGCGCCCCGTCGGAACGCAGGGCGGTCTGTCCGCCCACGTACACGGTGCGGCCCGGGGTCACCACGAGGGCGTGTGCGTAGCCCACGGGGTCGGGAAGGGAGAGCGGGTTGATGATCTCGTGCGGTGTCTGGTCCATCGGCGGACCCTCCGTCTCGCTCGGCGCGCACCCGGGACTCCCCGGGGAGAGCGTCGTCCGACATGCGGCTACCATGACCGCATGATCTCTTCCGTGCTGTCCGTCCTGGCCCTGACCGCTGTGGTCGGGCTCTTCCTCGCGATCTTCGTCGGCGGCGGCGTGTACGTCGCCCGTGTGCGCCGCGACGGCATCGACGCCACCCTGGCCGGTGCCCGCAGGCTCCGCGAGCTGCGCTAGCCGCTCTGGGCCGCGCCGCCACCGGCCACCGGTCGGCCGCGCGGCTCAGTCGCCGTCGAAGGCGTCCGGGTCCGGTCCGAACCGGTGCCCCTCGTCGAGGCCGTTGATCCGCGCCATGTCCTCCTCCGAGAGCTCGAAGTCGAAGATCTCGAAGTTGGATGTGATGCGCTCGGGCGTCACCGACTTCGGGATGACCACGTTGCCCAGCTGGACGTGCCACCGCAGCAGCACCTGCGCGGGCGTGCGTTCGAGTTCCTCGGCGATCTCCGTGATGAGCGGGTGACGGAGGAGTTCGCCCTGCCCCAACGGGCTCCAGGCCTCCGTGGCGATGTTGTGGTCGGCGTCGAAGGCCCGCGTCTTCTCCTGGGAGAGCAGCGGGTGCAGCTCGATCTGGTTGACCATGGGAGCGATCCCGCCCTCCTCCATGACCCGTTCCAGATGCGGCTGCTTGAAGTTGCACACGCCGATGGCGCGGGCACGGCCCTCCGCGTACAGGCGCTCCAGCGCCTTCCAGGTGGGCACGTAGAGGTCGCGTTCGGGCAGCGGCCAGTGGATGAGGTAGAGGTCCACCACGTCCACGCCGAGCCGCTCCGAGCTGGCGTCGAAGGCGCGCAGGGCGGCGTCGTAGCCCTGGTCGGAGTTGGCGAGCTTGGTGGTGACGAACACGTCCTCCCGCTGGAGCCCCGACCGGCGCAGCGCCTCGCCCACCCCTCCTCGTTGCCGTACGCGGCGGCGGTGTCGATACTGCGGTAGCCCGTCTCGAGGGCGTGCGAGACCGCCTCGCCCACGGCGTCGTCGGGCACCTGCCACACGCCGAAACCCAGCTGCGGCATTTGCAGCCCGTTGTTCAGCGCGATGCCGGGAACCGTCATCGTCCTCATCCCCCGTACTCCCCGTCCGGCCCGGCCGTTCCCCCGGCCGACCGGTGTGTGACCGGCGCGCCCGGCACGCCGACGCTCGGTGTTGGACTCGTGCTCTCTCCCGGGCCTGTGTGCGCATACTGCCATGTCAGCGGAGGTCGGGCTCTGAGGCTGCGCCGCGCATGTGCACGGTTTTTACCCGGATGGTCGGTCTGGGTCGGGCGCCGGAGGGGGCGATAGGCTGCCCGCCCACGCCAGGGACGCGGCCGCGGGCCGGGGGACGGCGGAGGGGTCGGAGGAGGGGCATGGGGCGTGAGGAGCGCGCGCGGGTCAGCGCCGAGCTGGAGCGCGACCGGGCCGGACTGGTCGAGCGGATCGTCTCCGAGGTCTACGCGGAGGTCCCCGCGTACCGGGCGCTGCACGGCTCCCAGTTGGCCGAGGTCCGGGCGATCACCGGCTGGCTGGTCACCCGGTCCCTGGAGCTGTGGGTGGGCGGCGCCCTCCGGCTGCCTCCGGAGGACGTGGAGCGGCTCCGTGGGATCGGGCGGGCCCGGGCCGCCGACGGGCGTTCGATCGGTGCCGTGGTCCGTGCGCACCGGGTCGGTTCGGCCACGGCTGTGCGGTCGCTGCGCGAGCGGGCGGGCGCGAGGCTCGACGCCGCCGACGTGTTCGCTCTGAGCGAACTGTGGTTGACCTCCCTCGACCAGATCTCCGAGAGTCTGGAGACCGGCCACGCCGAGGCCGCCGAACGTCTGGACGCGGACCGGGAACGCGCCCGGCGCGCTCTCCTCGACGATCTGCTGATCGGCCGCCAGGCCTCCCAGGGCGCCATCCGGGACCGGGCGCGCACCCTGGGCATCGCACCGCCCGACCCGGCGGTGCTGGTGGTCGCCGAGCCCGCGCGCCCGGAGGACGTCACGGTGGCGGTCGGTCTCGAACTGGTGGCGGAGGCGTCAGCGGGCGGCACGGACCCCCTGGTGACGACCCGTTCGGGACGGGTGGTCGTCCTGGCCGCTCCCGGGGACTCCGAGCGGGTCACGGCGGCGCTGGTGGCCCGGGGGTGGCGGGGCTGTGCCCTGGAACCGCGCGGGCTCGCCGACCTGTCCGCCGCGTACCGGCTGGCGGACGGCGCCGTGGAGACCGCTCCCCGCACGCCTTCGGCGCGGACGGGCTGCTGCGGGACTCCGACGCCCACGTGCTGGCACTGCTCAACGGAGGCGGGGTCGCGCCGACGACCGTGCGCCGGGTGGTCCTGGGGCCGCTGCTGGCCCACGACAACCGGCACCTGCTGGACACGCTGCGCGCCTACTTCCGTACCGGCGCGGCGACGACGGCGGCGGAGTCGCTGCACGTCCACGCCCAGACCCTGCGGTACCGACTGCGGCGGGTCCGTGAACTGACCGGCCACGACCCGCACCGCCCCTGGCCGAGGTTCGTGCTGGAGACGGCCTGCGCCGTGTCCCCCTGACCGCCCCCGCGCCACCGCGGCGCTCGGGTGGGTAGGAGACGGGGGAACCGCACCCACGAGGAGGGACCGGCGTATGCCCCCCACACCCCCGCCCTGCACGGACCCGAGTTCGAGGCGGACCCCCACCCGGCCTACCGGTGGCTCCGCGAGCACGACCCCGTCCACCGCGTCGACCTCCCCGGCGGCGCCTGGGCGTGGCTGGTGACCCGGTACGACGACGCCCGCTCGGTGCTGGCCGACCCCACCATGCTCAAGGACCCCCGCCGCGCCGACGAGACCTGGTACCGCGCCGGTCTGGGTCTGCCCTTCGACCACCGGCCCAGCCTCGTGCGCAGCATGGTCAACGTGGACGCCCCCGACCACTCCCGGCTCCGGAGGGCGACCAGCGCGGCGTTCAGCCCGCGCCGGGTGCGGGCGCTGGAGGAGAGCGCCGAACGGATCGCGGGTGAACTCGTGACCGCGCTGGCGAAGGAGGCGGAACCGGACCTGGTCCGCGACCTGGCCTACCCGCTGCCCATCGCGATCATCTGCGACATCCTCGGGGTGCCGGAGCCGGACCGGCCCGAGTTCCACCGCCAGGCGGCGGTGATCGACTCCTCCTCGCCGGACGAGCACGACGCGATCGGCGCGGCCACGGACTGGTTCGACGCCTACCTGGGTGAGCTGGTGGAGGCCCGGCTGCGCACACCCTCCGACGACCTCCTGGGCGACCTGGTGGAAGCCCACCGCGCCGGTGGGCTCACGCGCGACGAGGTGACCTCGACGGCGTTCCTGCTGCTGGTCGCGGGGCACGAGACGACGGTCGCGCTGATCGGCAACATGCTCCTGCTCCTGCTCCGCGAACCCGAGGAGCTGGTGCGGCTGCGCGAGGACCCGGCGCTGGTGGGACCGGCGATCGAGGAGGCGCTGCGGTTGGAGAGCCCGCTCCAGAACGCGACCTGGCGCTTCCCGGCGGAGGCCACGACCGTGGGCGGGGTCCGGCTGGAGGCGGGCGAACCGGTCCTGGTGTCGCTGCTGGCCGCCGGACGCGACCCGCGAAGGTACGAGGCCCCGGACGTCTTCGACCCACGGCGCGAGGCGTCGCACCTCTCCTTCGGTCACGGCGCGCACTTCTGTGTGGGGGCACGGCTGGCCCGGGTGGAGGCCCGGCTGGCGGTCACCGCCGTCCTCGAACGACTGCCCGGCGTGCGGCTGGCCGTCGACGAGAGCGAGCTGCGATGGTGGCCGAGCATGATCATGCACGGTCTGTTCGCGCTGCCCGTGACCTTCGACCGGGGTGCCGTCTGAATCCTTGCCACCACATGGCGTGCGTTTTCTCTCCCGACAACGGTCCGTGACCAAGACTGGCTGGCGGAGCTTCCTGTTCCACGCAGCACACCGACCCGGAGGGGGACGCGCAGTGACCACCGCCGACCAGAGTTCGAGCCAGACACCCAAGCCGCGCAACAGCCAGCCGTGGCTCCACCAGAGGGGCGAGGAGATTCAGAAGTTCGGGACGGTCCGTCAGCTGCCGGTCGGTCTGTCCTACGACGCGCGCATGTACTCGTGTCAGCGGCTCAACCAGGTGCTGTCGGATCTCCGTATCCTGCACGACCTGTACAAGAAGCACCACTGGCTCATGCGCGGGCACACCTTCTACCAGCTGCACCTGCTGATGGACAAGCACGCCGGTGAGCTGACGGAGCTGATCGACACCGTGGCGGAGCGCGTCCAGACCCTGGGCGGGGTGGCGGTGGGAGACCCGAGGCACGTCGCGGAGCTCACCCGCATCCCGCGCCCGCCGAACGGCGTGGAGGAGGTCCCGGCGATGCTCTCGCGGCTCCTGGAGGCGCACGAGTCGATCCTGGAGGAGTCCCACGAGGCCGCCGCGCGCGTGCAGGAGCAGGGCGACGACGGCTCCAACGACGTGCTGGTCTCGGACGTGATCCGCACCAACGAGCTGCAGGCCTGGTTCGTGGCCGAGCACCTGGTGGACACCCCGCTCGTGCACGCCTGACCCGCTCCGCCAGCCGTCGTACCGTGCGGGAGGGCCGGGCCACGCGCCCGGCCCTCCGTCCGCGCCGGGACGGTGCGTGACGGAGTCGGTACGAAATCGGTACGGCCCGGGAGGAGTCGAACCGGAGAGGGGGTAGGTACCGGGCGTCGCGACCCCCGGCACCCGGGGGCACCCGACCGAGCCCGTGCTCCCGCCCCCGGAGGTACCCCCAGTGTCCGCTTCCATCGTCCTGCCCCAGGTCATCCGCGTGGGCGCGGGGGCCTCGGCCGAACTGGCCGGGACCCTGGACGCCCTCGGCCTGTCCCGTCCGCTGCTGGTGACCGACCCCTTCGTCGCGCGACAGCCGTTCTTCCTGCGGCTCCTGGCCGACCTGGAGGGGGCGGGTCTCACTCCCGGAGTGTTCGCCGACACCGTCCCCGATCCCACGACCACCGTGGTGGACGCGGGGGTGCGGGCGCTGGAGGAGGGCCGTTTCGACTCCCTGGTGGGTGTGGGCGGCGGCAGCCCCATCGACACCGCCAAGGCCGTCGCCCTGCTGGGCGCGCACGGTGGGCGGATGCGCGACTACCGGTCACCCGTGGTCACTGACGCGCCCGCCCTGCCCGTGGTGGCGGTGCCGACCACGGCGGGCAGCGGCTCGGAGTGCACGCGCTACAGCATCATCACCGACGCGGAGACCGGCGAGAAGATGCTCTGCGCGGGGTTGGCGATGCTGCCCCGGGCGGCTCTGGTGGACTTCGAGCTCACGCTGGGCATGCCTGCGCGTCTGACCGCGGACACCGGGGTGGACGCCCTGACCCACGCGATCGAGGCGTACGTGAGCGCGCGGGCCAACCCGGTCTCGGACGGGTTCGCGCGCGAGGCGATGCGCACGATCTTCGCCCACCTGCGGACCGTGTACGCCGACCCGGACGACCGGGCCGCACGCGAGGCGGTGATGGTGGGCGCCACCCAGGCGGGGATGGCCTTCTCCAACTCCAGCGTCGCCCTGGTGCACGGGATGAGCCGGCCGATCGGCGCGCACTTCGGGGTGGCGCACGGACTGTCCAACGCCATGCTCCTGCCCGCCGTCACGGAGTTCTCGGTGCCCTCCGCGCCCGACCGCTACGCCGACTGCGCACGCGCGATGGGGTTAGCCGCCCCGGACAGCACGACCGGTGAGGCCACGGGCGCCCTGGTCTGGGAGCTGCGCCTGCTCAACCAGGAGCTGGAGGTGCCGACCCCGCGCGAGTACGGGATCGGTCCCGAGCCCTGGTGGGAACTGGCCCCGCTGATGGCGGAGCAGGCGCTGGCCTCCGGGTCGCCCGGGAACAACCCGCGGGTGCCCGGGGCCGAGGAGATCGTGGAGCTGTACCACGCCGTGTACGGGTGATCCGAGGATCACCACCTTATCCCTACTATTACAGTAGGGTTTTCGGGTGACCCTGTTCCTCGCCGTCCTGGCCGGATTCTCCGTCGCCGCCGTCACCACACCGGTGGGGGTCTCCGGGGCCGTGCTGCTCCTGCCCGTCCAGCTCAGCGTGCTGGGCCTGCACGGTCCCGCGGTCAGCGCCACCAACCTGCTCTACAACGTCGTGGCCACCCCGCTCGGACTGAGCCGCCTGGCCCGCTCCGTGCGTGGTCACGGTACCGGGGCGCTGGTCGCCGCCGGGGCCGCGGTCCCCTGCGCGGTCGCCGGGGCCGCGGTCCGTGTGACGTGGCTGTCGGACCCGGCGCTGTTCCGGGGTCTGCTCGCGGTGCTCATGCTCGGCATGGGCGTCCGGCTGCTGGTCACACGGGCACGGGCCCGGCCCGCACCCGTGGCGGGAAGAGGCCGCGCGCGCACCGTCCCGCTCGCCCTCGCGGCCGGAGGTGCGGCGCTCCTCGGCTCCGCCGTGGGGATCGGCGGGGGCTCGCTCCTGGCCCCGCTGCTGATCGCCGTGGGCGGCTGGTACACCTCCCGGGCGGCACTGGTGGGCCTGACCACCACCCTGGTCACCTCGGCGGCGGGGCTGGGCGCCTACGCCGTGTTCGACCGGATCGGTTTCGGCGCGGCCCCGGCCGCCCCGGACTGGGGCGTGGGCCTCGCTCTGGGAGCGGGCGGCGCGCTGGGCGCGCTGGTGGGAGTCACCCTCGGACGCCGTCTGGGTGAACGGCCTCTGCGGTTCCTGCTCGGCGGACTGGTGTCGCTCACCGGGGTCGCGTACCTGGCGGGCCTGCTGGCCTGACCGGGGAGCTCCCGGCCGGGACGCGGCGGGGCAGCGCGTCCCCTCGAACGCGCGGCCCCCACCCCCTCGTGTCGGCTACTGGGTGATCCCCCAGCGGCGACGCAGGGAGCGGTCCGCCCAGCTGAAGAAGACATCGATCATGATGCCGATGACGAGCACGATGATGATGTAGCTGAGCAGCCGCTCGGCGTCGTTGAGCTGGCGGGCCTGGCTCAGCGCCCAGCCGATCGAGTTCTGCTGGTTGATGATGACCAGCAGTTCCCCGGCCATCAGCGAACGCCAGGCGAACGCCCAACCCTGCTTGAGTCCGGTGACGAACATCGGCAGCGCCGCCGGGATGACGAGCAGCGTGTAGCGCTGGACCCCGCGCAGGCCCATGACCTTGCCCGCGCGCAGGAGCGAGGGGGACACGTAGTCGATGCCCGAGGTCAGTCCGCCCGCGATCGAGGGGCCGCGCCCAGGATGATCACGAACATGATCGCCGACTCGCTGATCCCGTACAGGAGCATCGCGAACGGGAACCACACGATCGACGGCATGGTCTGGAGGCCGGTGATCAGCGAGCCGATCGCCGCCCGCAGCGGCTTGAACTGCGACACCGCCAGTCCGACGACCACTCCCACGGCGAGGGCCAGCGCGAACCCGACGAAGGCGCGGCGCATGGTGACCTGGACGGCGGTCCAGAACTCGGGGCTGGTCACCTCGTTGAACAGCGTGGGCAGGACCCGGTCCGGGCCGGGGAACACGAACTCCGTGCGCCACCCGGACCACACGACCGCCTGCCAGGCGGCGAGCACGATGACCACGGCGGCCAGCTTGGGCCAGGTGGCGGCCCAGACGCCCCGCGCGATCTCCCCGCGCCGCGTTCCTCGACACCGCGTCGGGGCTGGAGTTCGAGGGCGTCGAGCCCCTGGACCTGGCGGTCCCGCACGTCGGTCTCAGGCATGGCGCGAGACCTCCTCACGCAGTCGGTCGGTGATGGCGGCGGCCTGCTCCGCGATGGGTACGGAGTCGATCCGGCGGGGGCGTTCGCCGTCCACCGTGAACTCCTCGATGACTCGGCCGGGACGGCTGGACAGGAGCACGACCCGGTCGCCCAGGCGCACGGCCTCCCGGACGTTGTGGGTGACGAACAGGACGGTCAGGGACCTCTCCCGCCAGATCCGTTCCAGTTCGTCGTGGAGGATGTCGCGGGTCATCGCGTCCAGCGCCCCGAAGGGCTCGTCCATGAGCAGGACGTCGGCGTCCTGGGCCAGGGCGCGGGCCAGGGCCACGCGCTGGCGCATGCCGCCGGAGAGCTCGTGGGGGCGCTTGCGTTCGAAACCGGTCAGACGGACCAGGTCCAGGAGCTCCATGGCGCGCCTGCGGCGATCGGCCGCGGGGACCCGGTTCACCTTCATGGGGACCTCGATGTTGGCCCCCACGGTGAGCCACGGGAACAGCGCGGCCTCCTGGAACATCATGGCCACGCGGTGGTCCCCGACGTCCACGGCCCCCGTGGTGGGCTCCTCCAGCCCGGCGACCAGCGACAGCAGGGTGCTCTTGCCGCAGCCCGAGGCGCCGACGATGGACAGGAACTCTCCGGTGCCGACGCTGATCGACATGCCGTCGATGGCGGTCACGGCGCCCCTGCCCCGGCCGAAGACCTTGGAGATGGCGTCGATCTCCACGGCGTTCGTCCCGGTCGTCCGGGGTTCGGTGATGGCGGTCATGGTGCCCTTACCCTTCCAGCCCGGCGACCAGCTCGTGTCCGGCCTCGGCCAGGACGTCGTTGAGCGGGTCGAGGGCGTAGATTCCGTTGAGGTCGACCGGGTCCAGGAGTCCGATGGCCTCGGCCTGCTCCGCCTGGACCAGGAGCGACGGCGCGACCGGGTCGACGGTGAAGGTGACGTTCTCGAAGGCCGCTGTGGTGAGCTCGGGGTCGAGTTCACCGCCGGTGAGGGCCTCCAGGTGGGTGCGGGAGGTCTCGGCCGCCTCCTCCGGGTGGTCGTTGATCCAGTCGACCGACGTGACGTGGCCGCGCAGCAGGTCGGCCACGGCCCCGGGGTCGCTCTCCAGGAACTCGGCGCTGACGACGAGGAGGGTGGTGACGTACTGGCCGTCGGTCTCCTCCCACAGCTCGGGTTCGTCGATGAGCAGGTGGGCGTCGTCCTCGGCCAGGACCCGGCTCAGGTGGGGCTCCGGGATCCAGGCGCCGTCGATCTCCCCGAGCCGGAAGGCGTCCACGGTGTCGGGGTTGTCCTGGGGGATGATCGAGAGGTCGCCGCCGCCCGCCGTGTCGACCTCCCAGCCCTGCTCCTGGGCGAACCAGCGCAGCGCCACGTCCTGGGTTCCCCCGAGCATCGGTGTGGAGAACGTGTGTCCGGGCAGGTCGTCGGTGGTCTCGATGTCGTCGCGGACCACCAGGCCGGTGCCCTGGGTGGCCGCCCCCGCGATGACGTGCAGGGCCTCGCCCTCGGACTGCGACCAGCCGTTGACGGCGGGGTTGGGGCCGAGGAAGGCCGCGTCGATCTCTCCGGAGAAGACCGCGTTGACCGCGTCGGGTCCGTTGTGGAAGGTCTGGGTGGCGAACTCGACGTCGCCTAGGGCCTCGTCGAGGATGCCCCGCTCCACTCCCACGAGGGCCGGAGCGTGGGTGATGTTGGGGAAGTAGCCGAGGGTCAGGGTGTCGGCGGAGCCACCGTCCCCGTCTCCCCGCACCCGGTGGCGGCCAGCCCCAGGGCCAGGGTGGCCGCGATGGTTCTCAGCGGGGTCGGGGAAACGCGCATCTCAGGGGTCCTTGTCGGGTGTCTGCGGAGGGACGGGAAAAACTCTACTTAATAAGTAGGTTTTGTGAAAGCACCGGGGTGGCGCGAGCCGGGGTGGCGGCCCCCGTTCGGACCCGCCACCCCGTGTCGAGGGGGCCGCTACAGCCCCGCGACCGCCTCGCCGCCGCCCTCGGAGAGGAGCTTGTTGAGCGGGTCCAGGGCGTAGATGCCCTCCAGGTCGACCGGCTCGAGCAGGCCCACGCCCTCGGCGTGCTCGGCTCCGCCCCGGAGCGAGGGGGCGATCGGGTCCACGGTGAAGCTGGTGTTCTCGAAGGCCGAGGCGACCACCTCGGGGCTGGGCCCGCTGCCGGAGACCGACCCCAGGTGGGCGATGGCGGCCGCCTGCGCCTCCTCGGGGTTGTCGTTGATCCAGTCGACGGTCTCGATGTGGCCGCGCAGCAGGTCCTCCACCACGTCGGGGTGGGCCTCCAGGAACTCGGCGCTGACGATCAGGTGCGTGGTGACGAACTCGCCTCCGGTCTCCTCCCAGAGGTCCGTCTCGTCCACCAGCAGTTCCCCGTCGAG
Organism: Nocardiopsis eucommiae; assembly: GCA_018388625.1. Taxonomy (GTDB): domain Bacteria; phylum Actinomycetota; class Actinomycetes; order Streptosporangiales; family Streptosporangiaceae; genus Nocardiopsis; species Nocardiopsis eucommiae. The sequence goes on from CP074402.1 coordinate 3,742,342, forward strand.
CTCCACCAGGAGGCGGCTCAGGTGCGGCTCGGGGACCCAGGCGCCGTCGATCTCCCCGAGCTCGAAGGCGTTGATGATGTCGGAGTTGTCCTGCGGGATGATCGAGAGGTCGCCGCCGCCCTCGGTGTCGACGTCCCAGCCCTGCTCCTGGGCGAACCAGCGCAGCGCCACGTCCTGGGTGTTGGCCAGTTGCGGCGTGGAGAGCGTGGTGCCGGGCAGGTCGTCCACGGAGTCGATCCCGGGACGGACCACGAGGCCCGCGCCGCGCGAGGTGGAACCCGCGATGACGCGCAGGGCCGTACCGTCGGACTGGGACCACCCGTTGATGGCCGGGTTGGGTCCGATGAAGGTGGCGTCGACCTCACCGGCGAACAGCGCGTTGATGGCGTCCGGGCCCGCGTTGAACGTCTGGGTGTCCAGTGCGACGTCGCCCAGGGCCTCGGCGAAGGTGCCGTTCTCCACACCGACCAGGGCGGGCGCGTGGGTGATGTTCGGGAAGTAGCCGAGGGTCAGGGTGTCGGCGTCCCCGCCCCCGTCACCGTCGGCCGACCCACCGCAGGCGGTCGCGACCATCCCGATCGCCAGTACCGTGGCGGCGGCCGAAAGCACGGTCTTGCGCAGGCTCATGAGGGTCCTTTTCGGGTGATCAGAGGGACGAACGGGCCAAACTCTACTTAATAAGTAGGTTTTGTGGAACAGGAGGCGCGGAGGTTTCCTGTGACTCAGGACACCTTACTCACGCCCGACCACGAAGGGTGACCACACCACCACCCACCAGGGAACACGAAAAAGGCGGCGGAGCCGGAGGCTCCACCGCCCCGAGGGGTGGAAGGGCGCCCGAGGGCGCGGCGGGCCCGCGGACGCTACTCCGCGACGGAGCCGTCGGCGTCGACCGCCAGCACCACGCCCTGCCAGGTCTCCTGGATGTACTCCAGGACCCGCTCGTCGTGCAGCAGCTCGGCCAGCAGCTGGACGCGCTCGTCGTCGACGTTCTCCTCCAGGGCCACCAGGCCGTTGGCGTACTTCTCGACGTAGTCGTCGCCCTCGGGCTCCCAGGCCAGGACGTTGGCGTCCTCGGTGACCCCGGCCTCGATGGCGTAGTTGCCGTTGATGACCGCGGCGTCGACGTCGGCGATGGAACGCGGCAGCTGCGCGGCCTCCAGCGGCGTGATGACCAGGTCCTTCGGGTTGTCGACGACGTCCTTCTCGGTGGCGGTCTCACCGGCGTCGGGGTCCACGGTGATCAGACCCTCGGTCTCCAGGATCGTCAGCGCGCGGTAGAGGTTGGCCGGGTCGTTGGGGACCGCGACCTTGGCGCCCGTGGGCAGGTCGTCCGCGCCCTCGTAGGTCTCGGAGTAGAGCCCCAGCCGCTCGATGTGGACGTCGGTGACGTAGGTCAGGTCCGCGTCGGGGCCGTTCTCCACCCACTCGTTCAGGAACGAGCGGTGCTGGAAGTAGTTGGCGTCCAGGTCACCGTTGACGAGCCCGGCGTTGGGCGTGTTGTAGTCGGCGATCTCCTCGATCTCCAGCTCCAGCCCGGCCTCCTCCGCGAGGTTCTCGTCGATGAAGGCGAGGATGTCACCGTGCGGCACCGGGCTGACTCCGACCCGGAGCGGCCCCTCCCCGGCCTCGGCGTCGGCGGACCCGGAGGCCTGCTCACTGGGGGAACCGCAGGCGGCGAGGGTCAGAGCCAGGGCGGCCGCGCCGATGAGGGTCGAGGTCGTGCGCATGGTGCACTCCTTCGTGGTCGTGGGACGGAGGATGGCGGGGGTGTCCGGCGACGGTGGAACCGGCGCCGGGACGGCCCGGTGTCCTCGTGGGACCCGGGCACGCTGATACCAGAGACTAGACCACCTTCTTGGTAGGAAAAATCCGTTTTGCCGCGAGCCCATCGTGGCCTTCCCCACAGCGGGACAAATTACCTACTAATCCGGTAGCTTTTAAAGGGAACTGGAAGCATCATGGGTACATGCTCAGCGCACACACCGCACCTCCCCGAGCCGACGCCCGCACCACCCCGACGCGGAGTCACCCGGCCCTGCCCGCCGTGCCCGGACCCGCCTCCCCACCCACCGCCGAGGCCCCGGGGGCGAGCACTCCCTCCTCGGTGTGCTCCCCTCCCCGAGAGCGGCCGGTACATGCTGGTGTACGGGGTCGTCGTGGACGAACCGCACCCCGGGGTCCGCCCCGCGCCGGAGACCGGCGGCGACCTGCTCCTGGACCGGGGCTCCCGCCGTGTGTGGGCCCAGGGCACCGAGGTCGAGCTGACGTTCCAGGAGTACGAGCTCCTGGAGTGCCTGACCGCCTCCCCGGCCGCGCGGTCACCCGGGGCGAGCTCATGGAACGGGTCTGGGGCTCCAGTCGCGAACTCCACTCCCGCACCATCGACGTGCACATCCACCGCCTCCGCCGCAAGCTCGGCCGGGCCGGAGGCCGCATCGCCACCGTGCGCAAGGTCGGCTACATCTACCACGGCCCCTCGACGTCGGCCCCGGGGCGGGAGGACTGACCGACCGGGCCACCGATCGGAGCGCTCGGGCGGAGCGACCGTTCCGAGCCCGCGCGCACGACGAGGGGCGCGGCACCCACACGGTGCCGCGCCCCTCCCGCGTCCGGGTCAGAAGGAGAACCCCGGAACAGCAGCATCGCCAGCAGCAGTCCCACCAGCAGGTTGAACGCGGTGGCGGCGCCGAAGACACCGATCGGACGCCACCCCGCCTCGCGCAGGGAGCCGAGCCGGAACTCCAGCCCGATGCTGGTGAAGGCCGCGATGAGGAACCAGTCCCGCAGCGCCTTGGCGGTGTCCAGACCCGCCTGGGCGTCCTCGGCGGCGTTGTTGGCCCACAACGTGGCCACCACCGAGGCGACCAGGAAGCCCAGCACGAACTTGGGGAAGCGGTCCCACAGGGTGCGCAGCCCCGGGCGCCCTTCGGCGGCCGCTCCGTCCGTGGCGGCCACCCGGAAGGCGAAGTAGGCCGTGAGCAGGACCGCGACCACACCCATCAGGACGTTCTGGGTGGCCTTGACGATGGAGGCGATCTGGAGCGCGTCCTCGCCCACGATCGCCCCCGAGGCCGCGACCGCGGCGGTGGTGTCGATGTTGCCGCCGATCCACGCGCCCGCCTGGGCGTCGCTGAGCCCGATCACCTGGACCAGCCAGGGAAGCAGGAAGATCGAGGGGACCGCGAAGAGGATGACCAGGCTCGCCGTGTAGGCCAGCTGCTCCTTCCTCGCCTGCACGGCTCCGGCCGCCGCGATCGCGGCGCTGACGCCGCAGATGGAGACCGACGAGGCCAGCAGGGCCCGCAGGCGGTCGTCGAGCCCGAGCCTGCCCCCGAGCCACCAGGTGAACAGGAAGACCGAGGTGACCAGTACCAGGGCCTGGAGGACGGCCGGTCCGGCCGCGCGGATGATGACGTCGAACAGGACCGTGGAGCCCAGGAGCACCAGCCCGGTCTTGATCAGGAACTCGGTCCGGAAGGCCGGGGAGAGACGATCGAGGAGTCCGGTCAGGGACAGGACGAGGTTTCCCGCCAGACCGAGGAGGATCGCGTAGACGGGGTACTCGACCGCGCTGGCGAACCCGGACAGTGCGGTGCCCTCGGCTGCCTCGGGGACCCAGGACTCCAGGAACCGGGTGGCGGCGGCCAGTGCCAGCACGACGAGCAGGCCGAGGGCGGTCCAGCCCCGGGAGGCGGGCGGTGGCGTGCCGGGCGGGGAGGCCTCCGGAGCGGGGGGCTCGGCGGCGGTGGACGGGGCGGCCTCCGAGGGAGGACCCTCCTCCGGGGCGCCGTGGGGAGCGCGGGGATCGGGGGTTCCGGTGCTCACGGGATCAGCCCCTCGGGGATCACACCGAGCAGGCACAGGCCGAGCAGCAGGAGGCCCGTGAGGGTGGCGGCCCAGTCCTCGCTGATCCTGGGTCCGGTCCGCGCGGGGGTGGTGGGTGTCGGTCTGGAGGGTGTCTCACTCATGACGCTTCTCCTCCGGGCACTCGGGGCGCCCTGGGTCGGGGGACGGAGCGGGGGGTACTGCGAAGGGTCGCGGGGCCGGCGACCCTTCCTCATTAAACCTACTTATTTAGTATGAATAAGGGACACGCGGAGCCGCGGAACCCTGGCGGCGGGGTCGGGGCCGCCCGGGACAGGGTCAGGAGGCGGGAGCGGACTCCCGCTCGGGCTCGGTCACGGGCAGCCCGGCCTCGCGCCAGGCCCGGAAACCACCGACCAGGTCGGTGGCGCGTGCCAGCCCCAGTTCCTGGAGCTGGGCGGCGGCCAGGCTGGAAGCGTAGCCCTCGTTGCAGAACAGCACCACGTGCCGGTCCGGCGAGTCGGCCTCGGCCACCCGGTCCGGACTGGTGGGGTCGAGCCGCCACTCCAGGACGTTGCGGTCGATCACCAGGGCACCGGGGATCCCTCCCTCCGCCGCGCGGTTGACGACCGGCCGGGTGTCGACCAGGAGCGCGCCCTCGCGCTGGGCGTCCAGCGCCTCGGCGGGCGTGAGACGCTCCAGGTGGGCGCGCCTGCTGTTCAGGAGGCGTTCGACGTGGCTCACCGGCCCACCCCTCGGCGGCGGGCACGGACTCCAGCGTGGGGACGTCGGGCTCGGGGTCGGTGGTGAGGATGCTGCCGGTCCGGCGCAGCGCGTCGTCTCCGGTGACCTCGTAGTAGTGCATGGCGGTCAACGGTGGCGAGTACGCGTGCACGCTCACGGCCGGACGGTCCGAGGTGTTGGTGACGTCGTGCACGTGACCGAGGGGAAAGCGCCCTCCCCGCGCTCCGCGAGGACGCGTTCGCGCAGCTCCCCGTCCCAGTAGTGCTCGACCAGCTCCCCGGTGACGACGGTCAGGGCGCCGAGGGAGCCCGCGTGGTCGTGCAGCCGGGTGGACTGGTCGGGGGTCCAGGAGATGAGCCAGACGTCTGTGTAGTCGTCGGCGTGGAGCCGGACGGACCAGCGGTTCTCGGCGTCGAAGCGGATCTCGTGGATTCCCTGGCGGACCTCCTCCGCGACCTGCGCGGTCAGCTCGGACAGGCGGTCCAGGGTGAGCGGTGTGGGCGCGGCGGCGCGTGCGGCGGTGTCGTCGACGGTCATGGGGCTTCGTGCTTCTCTCCGGGCGGTGTCAGTGGTCGTGCGGGACGGTGTCACTGACAGCGTTCGTCGAAGGTGAGCGGTCGCCACCAGGGCCGGAGGTGTGGTGATGCGCTGACTGCCATGCTCGCCAGTAAACCATATTCCCTACAGGTTTAGTCGGTAGTGGCGCGCCGCCTCCGGCCCCACCCGCCCCGCCAGCACCACGCGCCACCCACCCATCACCACCCCTGACCTCGCGCTTCGATAAATCCCTACTTTATTGGTTGACAAAATCGGGTTCCGGCGACCACAGTGGACACCACGCCGACCGGAATCGCGGAGCCGGTCGGCGCGGACCCGCCGAACCTCGCGCCGCCCGGGCCACCCCGCCGGACGGACATCACGAGCGCGAGGCCGGTCCACGTTCCGGGCCGAGGGGGCTGCCATGCGCGGAGCCGCCCGACCCTCGGCCCGGACACCCACAGAACCACCGCGCCACACCGACGATCGGTGCCTCACGACCGACCCGCTCCACACGTGCTTTGATTCCGGGTAATTCCAGTAGGCATTCAGGATTACCGGGCGTGTCGGTCGCGCCCCAGCTCAGGAGGCTCCCCTTGTCCGAGACCATCACCGGAACCACCCCCGACACGCCCCCGACGCCACCCCGGTTCCCGTGTTGACCTCCGCCGCCGAAGCCGTCCGCGTGGCCCGTTCCCTGGTCCCCCTGGTCGCGCGCGAAGCCTCCACCCGCGACAGGGACCGCTGTCTGCCCCACGACGTCCTCCGTGCGCTCTCCCGCTCCGGTCTGCTGGGGGTGACCGTCCCCCGCGACCTCGGCGGGGCGGCTGTGGGAGCCGCCACCGTCGCGGAGGTCCTGCGGTTGCTCGGCACCGCCGACCTGAGCCTCGCCCAGATCCTCCAGCCGCACTTCGCCTTCCTCAACGCCCTGCGCCTGCGTGGCGGCCCCGAGGCCCGGCGCCGCGTGTACTCCGACGTCCTCGCGGGCGCCCTGGTCAGCAACGCGCAGGCTGAGCGCTCCGGCCGGAACGCGCACACCCACGCCACCCGGATCGAACGTGACGGAGAGGCGTACCGGATCGACGGCACGAAGTACTACGCCACCGGATCCCTGTTCGCTGACTGGCTCGCCGTGGTCGCGCCCGCCGCCACCCCGGACGGCCCCCGCCCGCACCTGGCGTTCGTCCCCGCCGACCACCCCGGGGTCCGGATCGAGGACGACTGGGCGGGCATGGGCCAGCGCACCACCGCCAGCGGCACCGTGCACCTGTCCGGGGTGACGGTCTCGCCCGAGCTGGTCCTGGAGCAGTACCGGACCTTCGAGGGCCCCACCACCTACGGAGCCCTGGCCCAGCTGCTGCACGCCGCCATCGACGTCGGCGCCGCGCGCGGGGCACTGGAGGAGGCCTCGGAGTTCGTACGCACCAAGAGCCGCCCCTGGTTCGAGAGCGGCGTCGAGACCGCGACCGAGGACCTCCTGCTCGTCCAGAGCTTCGGAGAGCTGGAGATCCAGGTCCGCTCCGCCGAGGCCCTGATCAGCACCGCCGCCGACCGTGTGGAGGCGGCCGACGCGCTCCTGGCCGGGGAGCCCCCGGCGCGGAGGACGCCACCGCCGAGGCCTCCGTCGCGGTCGCCGCCGCCAAGGTCGTCGGCGGCCGAGCCGCCGTGGAGGTCTCCTCCGCCCTGTTCGAGGCGGCGGGCACCCGCGCCACGGCGGACGAGGCCAACCTGCACCGCCACTGGCGCGACGCCCGCACCCACACCGTCCACGACCCGGTGCGCTGGAAGGTCCAGCACGTCGGGGAGTACTCCCTCAACCGTCGCCGGCCTCCCCGGCACGGACAGATCTAGCGCCCCGAGAGCAAGGACTGACACCCTCATGCCCCTGACCTTCCACTGGTTCCTGCCCACGCAGGGAGACAGCAGAGGCGTCGTCGGCGGAGGCCACGGCGCGGACGTCGTGTCCTCCCCCGCCTGGCGCACGCGCGAACCCTCCCTGGAGTACCTCGGCCAGATCGCCCAGGCCGCCGAACGGCTGGGGTTCGAGGGTGTCCTCACCCCCACCGGATCGTGGTGCGAGGACGCCTGGCTGACCACGGCGATGCTGGTCGGGGGCACGAGGCGGCTCAGGTTCCTGGTGGCCTTCCGTCCCGGCCTGCTCTCACCCACCCTGGCCGCGCAGATGGCCAGCACCTACCAGCGGCTCAGCGGGGGCCGCCTGCTGCTGAACGTGGTGACCGGCGGCGAGTCCGCCGAGCAGCGCCAGCACGGCGACTTCCTCGACAAGGACGCCCGGTACCGGCGCACCGGAGAGTTCCTGCGTGTGGTGGACGCCCTGTGGCGCGGCGAGACCGTGGACCACCGGGGCGAGCACGTCACCGTCGAGGGGGCCGCCCTCCAGCGGACGCCCTCCCCGCGCCCGCCCGTGTACTTCGGCGGTTCCTCCCCGCCGCTCTGGAGGTGGCCGCCTCGCACGTGGACACCTACCTGACCTGGGGTGAGCCTCCGGCCGCCGTCGCGGAGAAGATCGGCCGGGTCTCCGCGCTGGCCGCCGAACGGGGTCGGACCCTGGAGTACGGGATCAGGCTGCACGTGATCAGCCGCGACACCGAGGAGGAGGCGTGGGCGCAGGCCCGGCGTCTGCTCGACGGGATCTCCCCGAGACCGTCGCCCAGGTGCAGAGCGGTCTGCGCCGGAGCGAGTCCGAGGGGCAGCGGCGCATGCTGGACCTGCACGGCGGCCGGGCCGACGACCTGGAGATCCACCCCCACCTGTGGGCCGGTGTGGGGCTGGCGCGCGGCGGGGCGGGTACGGCGATGGTCGGCAGCCACGAACAGGTCGCGAACCTGATCGAGGAGTACCACCGGGTGGGCATCAGCGAGTTCGTCCTGTCGGGCTACCCGCACCTGGAGGAGGCGTACTGGTTCGGTGAGGGTGTGCTGCCCCTGCTCCGGGAACGCGGCCTGTGGCGGCATCCGGACGGCGGTGAGGCCACCGGGGGCCGCACCCTCGTCCCCTTCGCCGTGGCGGAGCCCGCCACCACCTGAGTCCGCCCCTTCCTTCCGTTCCGGAGCCGTCATGACCACGACCGTCCTCGTCGGGAGCCCGCGCCCGGGTTCCCGCACCGCCACCGCCGCCCAGGCCGTGGCCCACCACGCCGCACGCGCCGCCGGGCTGCCTCCGGAGCAGGAGGTCCTGGAACTGGCGGACCTCTCGCCCCTGCTGCTCACCCCCGGACCCACCCTGGACGTGCGGTCGGCCCTGGAACAGGTGAGCGGATCCGATCTCCTGGTGGTGGCCAGCCCCACCTACAAGGCGACCTACACCGGACTGCTGAAGGTCTTCCTGGACCTGCTGCCGTCCGGTGTCCTGGAGGGCGTCACGGCCGTCCCCGTCCTGGTGATGGCCTCCCCGCGCACACCCTGGCCGTGGACGTGCACCTGCGCCCGCTGCTCCTGGAACTCGGGGCCACGGTTCCCACCTCGGGGCTGGCCCTGCTCCAGGACACCGTGCCCACCGATGACGACCCCGGCCTACGGCTGGACGCGGTCCTGGAGCCGTGGGCCCACCGGTCCGCCTCGGCCCTGCGCGCCGCCGTCCGATCCCGGACCACCACCGTCTGACCGCCAGAAGGGAGAGTCCGTTGAGTGTCACCGAGACCTCGTCCCCGGGCCGGACCCGGGCCGAGGCCGACCGGTTCCGCGCGACGATGCGCCACCACCCGGCCGGGGTGGTCGTCATCACCGCGAGCGTCGGAGGAAGGCCGGTGGGACTGACCGCCACGTCCTTCACCAGCGTGAGCCTGGATCCACCGCTCGTGTCCTTCTACGTGGCCGACACGTCCACCACCTGGCCGACACTGCGCCGCGCGGGCGAGTTCGGGGTGCAGCTGCTGAGCGAGGAGCAGGCGGACGTGGCCGCGCGGTTCGCGAGCAGGGACGTCGACCGCTTCGCACCGCCCACGGCCTGGCGACCGGGCCCGGACGGGGTGCCGCTGCTGGACGGGGCGGTGGCGCACCTGGTCTGCACGCGTTTCGACACCCGGCTGATCGGTGACCACTGGCTGGTCGTCGGGGAGGTGACCCACACGCTGGTCCTGACGGACCCGCGGCCGCCGCTCCTCTACCACCGGGGCGGGTTCACCACGGTGACTCCGACGGAGTAGGCACGGCTCCGCGAACCCCCTCGCCTGGGCGGAGGGGCCCCGAACTGACGGGGGCTCCCCTCCGCCGTGCGGTCCGTGCCTCGTGGATCCGCACCGTGACGCCGGGCGCACGTGTGAGGCCCGGGTGGGGCGGAGGATCGCGGGTCAGCGCGTGAACGGGGCCCGGAGGCGGGCGGCGAGACGGGCCAGGGCGGCACGCACGCCGGTGGAGCGGGAGACGGGGCGCAGCCCCGGGAGGATGGCCACCGGTGCGGGTGCGGTGAGGGGCGCGGTGACGGTGAGCCCGCCCGTGCCGCGACGCAGGGTCGGGCGGCCGATCGGAGCGTCCAGGTCCACGCGGCACAGGGGCGCGCGGTCCGCGCTCCGGGCGAGGACGAGGGTGTCGCCCTCGCGCAGGACGACCACCCCTCGGGGGTCGACGCCCGGGGCGAGCTCGACCTCGACCACGAGGTCGCCGCCGAAGCGGCCGCTGTCCACCCGGGCCACGGGCTCGGCCTCGAACTGGGCCCACAGGTGCTCGTCGATCCGCTCGTCGGTACCCGCGAAGACATCCGTGACGCGCATCGGACCACTTCCCCTCGTCCTTGAGTTGTCTGCGCTCAAGTTTATTGACGCACCCTCACGAGGGCAAGGGAGAAGTGTCCGACACGGCCATGGCGGCGGTCACGCGTCCAGGCGCTCCCCGACCCCGGCGAGAAGACGTGCACCTGTCCCGGCCGGACCCGCAGGTGGACGACCTGCCCGCTGCTCGGGGCGCGGTCCGGGGCCACCCTCACCACCAGGTCGCTGTCGGCCGGGTGCCCCGGGATCCCCCGTACAGGTAGCAGTCCGCGCCCAGGTTCTCGACCAGGCCGACCTCCATCGGGAAGCCGTCCCCGTCGCCCACCAGGTCCACCGCCTCGGGCCGGAAGCCCAACAGGACCGAGTCCGCGCCCTCCCGGGCCAGACGCGCCCGTTGTCCCGGGCTCAGCGGAAGGTCGTGACCGCCCACCCGCACCGCCTCACCCGTGACCGGGAACGCGCGCAGGTTCATCGCGGGCGAGCCCATGAACCCGGCGACGAAGGCGTTGGCCGGGCGCTCGTAGAGCCCGAGCGGGGTGTCGCACTGCTGGAGCAGACCGTCCTTGAGCACCGCGACCCGGTCGCCCATGGTCATGGCCTCGACCTGGTCATGGGTGACGTAGACGGTGGTGACGCCCAGCCTGCGCTGGAGTTCGGCGATCTGGGTACGGGTGGACACCCGGAGCTTGGCGTCCAGGTTGGACAGCGGCTCGTCCATCAGGAAGACCCGGGGCTCGCGCACGATCGCACGGCCCATCGCCACGCGTTGACGCTGGCCGCCGGAGAGCGCCTTGGGCCTGCGGTCGAGCAGCGGGGTCAGGTCCAGAAGCTCGGCGGCCTCGGCCACCCGGCGCGTCCGCTCCTCCTTTCCGACCCTGGCCATCTCCAGGGCGAAGCCCATGTTCTGCCCCACGGTCATGTGCGGATAGAGCGCGTAGGACTGGAACACCATCGCGATGTCGCGGTCCATGGGGCTGAGGTCGGTGACGTCGGTGTCCCCGATGCGGATGGTCCCGTGGTCCACCTCCTCCAGTCCGGCGAGCATGCGCAGTGACGTGGACTTCCCGCAGCCGGACGGTCCGACCAGGACCAGGAACTCCCCGTCCTCGATCTCCAGGCTCAGCTCGTCCACGGCGGGCGCGTCCGAGCCCGGGTAGAAGTGGGTGGCCTTCTCGAAACTGACCGATGCCACGTGGCATCACTCCTCTACAGCTGCGGGTTGACCTGGAGCTTGCGGCCGCGACCGGCGCGGAAGGCCTCGACGGCGAGACCGTAGTCGTCGAGGCCGAAGGAGTCGGTGACCATGGTCTCGGCGTCCACGACCCCTTGGCCATGATGTCCACGGCACGCCCGTAGCTGTGCAGCACGGCCATGGAGCCGACCACGGTGATCTCGTCGTTGTAGATACGGAACGGCGAGAAGGTCGCGGTGGCCTCGGCCGGGGCCACCCCGAACACCTGGAAGGTGCCGCCCCGCGCCACCCTGGTCAGACCGTCCTCGATCGCCGGGACCACGCCGGTGCAGTCGATGACCACCTCCCAGTCGGAGCGGTCGAGCGCGTCGGCGCCGACGGCCACCGCGTCCGCCGCCAGGGAGGCGGCCACCGCGAGGCGGTCGGTGTTCGGGTCGACCACGGACACGCTGGCGGCCCCGGCGGAGGCGGCCAGCTGGGCCATGAGCAGGCCCATGGTCCCCGCTCCGTAGACCAGGTAGTGCTCGCCCACCCGGCCCGGCAGCAGGTCGAACCCGTGCACGGCGCAGGAGAGGGGCTCGATGAGCGCGGCGTGCTCGAAGGGCATGGCGTCGGGGATGCGGTAGCAGGAGGCCGCCGGCACCGAGACGAACTCGGCGCTGGCGCCGGGCCGGGTCACGCCCACCGCGTTCCACCGCGCGCACAGGTTGCCCCGACCCACCAGGCACTTGGGGCACTCACCACAGAACAGGGAGGGGTCGACCGCGACCCGGTCGTCGACGGCCACGTCGGTGACCTCCGAGCCGACCGCGACCACGGTTCCGGCGAACTCGTGCCCGGGGACGATGGGGTACGGGGTGGGTGCGAACTCCCCGTCGATGATGTGCAGGTCGGTTCCGCAGATGCCCACGGCGGCCGGGGCGACGACCACGTGCCCGGGGCCGGGCTTGGGGTCGTCCACCTGCTGGACGGAGTAGCTTCCGGGTTCGCTGACGACGAGTGCGCGCATTACTTCACGGCTCCTAGGGACAGGCCGCGGACCAGCCACCGTTGGGCGGCCCATCCGGCGAGGATCACGGGCAGGGCCGCCATGGTGGAGGCGGCCGAGAGTCGGGCCCAGTACAGGCCCTCGCCGCTGATGAAGCCGACGAGGAAGACCGGGACGGTGGAGGCCTGGGACGCGGTCAGGTTGACCGCGAAGAAGAACTCGTTCCAGGCGAAGATGAAGCAGATCAGGGCGGTGGCGGCCAGTCCGGGGGCGATCATCGGCAGGATGACGCGCCGCATCTCCGTGAACCGGCGCGCTCCGTCCATCCGGGCGGCTTCGAGGACCTCCTTCGGTAGCTCGACGAGGAACGACCGGATCATCCAGATCGCGATCGGCAGGTTCATGGCCGTGTACACGAGGGTGAGCGTGCGGGCGTCGTCCAGCGCGCCGAGGTTCCTGGCGATGACGTACAGCGGCAGGATCATGGCCACCGGCGGCAGGAGCTTGGTGGACAGGAAGAAGAACAGAGAGTCGCGCCACGCCGGGACGCGCACCAGGGAGAGCGCGTAGGCGGCGGGCAGGCCCAGGACGATGGCGAGGATCGTCGACAGTACCGACGCCTGGACGGAGTTCAGCAGGTAGGGGACGAAGTCGCGCCCGATCACCGCCGAGTACTGGTCCAGGGTCGGTTGGAAGAAGAAGGTGGGCGGGTTGGTGGAGGCCTGGGACTCCTGCTTGAAGCCGGTGAGGAACATCCACAGCACGGGGAAGAAGAACAGCAGTCCCAGCGCCCACGCGAGGAGGCCCGGCAGGGGGCGTACGGGTCGGCGCCGACGTCGACGCCGGACCGAGCCGGGCCGGGGCGCGGTCGTCCCCGACGGGGCGGCCGGAGGTGCGGTCACGGGGGTCACGACTCCTCCTCGAACAGGCTGGAGACCACGCGCAGGGCGAACATGGCGACGACCAGGGTCGCGACGACCACGATCACTCCGGCGGCGGCCGCCTCCCCCACGTCGAAGGAGCGGAAGGCCTGAAGGTAGATGAAGTAGGGCAGGTTGGTGGTCGACTGTCCCGGGCCGCCCTGGGTGATCATGTAGATCGCGTCGAAGGTCTGCACGATGTAGATCGTGCCGAGCAGGATCGCCAGCTCCACGAAGCGGCGCAGGTGCGGGAAGGTGATCCGTCGGAAGACCGCGAGGGGTCCGGCGCCGTCCACCCGCGCGGCCTCCAGCACCTCGGGTGACTGGCTCTGGAGCCCGGCGAGCATGATGAGCATCATGAACGGGGTCCACTGCCAGGTCAGCACCATGACGATGGACAGCAGCGGGAAGTCGTTGACCCAGTCCGCCTGGACCCCGAACGGCGACAGCACCCAGTTGAGCAGGCCGTACACCGGGTGGTACATGGAGGTCTTCCACAGCAGCGCGGCGGCGACCGGCATGACCAGGAACGGGGTGATCATCAGGGTCCGGACGATCCCCCGGCCGAGGAAGGCGCGGTCGAGGAGGAGGGCCAGGCCCAGCCCGAGGACCAGCGAGGCCAGGACGGCGCCGACGGTCAGCAGGACGGTGTTGGCCACGGCGTTGTGGAAGAGCGGGTCGCCCAGGACGCTGCCGTAGTTGGCGAACCCGGCGAAGGAGTCGGAGTCGGGGCGCAGCAGGTTGCTGCTCTGGAAGCTGTAGTAGACGGTGAACAGGAACGGGATCTGGGTCATCGCGATGACGAACAGCAGTCCCGGCAGCAGCGGACCGCGCCGGAGCCATCGCTCCGCCCGGGTCAGGTCCCGGGTCCGGGGCCCGCGCCGCGCCGTCTCCGGCGGGGTCTGAGCGGTCATGGCCCTCCTTGCGGGAGTCGGGGTGGGGAGGTCTCCGGTGCCGGTGCCGGGTTCGGTGTCCGGCACCGGGGGTTCTCAGTCGCGGTAGCCGCCGGACACGGCGGTCTGGTCCGCGTACTCCTGCGACTTGGCCAGGGCCTCCTCCACGGTCTGCTGGCCGGCGATGGCGGCGGAGATCTCCTGGGAGACGAGGGTGCCGAGGTCCTGGAACTCGGGGATGGACACGTACTGGACCCCGGTCCAGGGCTGCGGGTGCACCCCGGGCTGTTCCACGTCGACGTTGTCGATGGCGTCGTAGGTGGGACCGGCGAAGGCCTCGGCGGCCTCCTGGTACTCGGGGATGTCGTAGGTCGAGACGCGCGCGCCGGGCGGGACGCGCTCCCACCCCAGTTCCTCACCGACGAGCTGGTGGTACTCCTTGGAGGTCGCCCAGGAGACGAACTCCCACGCGGCCTCGGGGTCGGTGGAGGTGGAGGGGATCGACAGGGCCCAGGCCCACAGCCAGCCCGCGTGCTCGGTCTCCATGGTCGGCGCGGCGACGTAGCCGATGTCACCGACGACGCTGCTGGAGTCCGGGTCCTCCAGGCTGCCCGCCGCGACGGTGGAGTCGTAGAGCATGGCGGCGTCGCCCTGGGCCATGGTGGTGAGGCACTCGGTGAAGCCCGCGTTGGGGGCGCCCGACTGTCCGTGGTCGCGGACGAGGTCCACGTACGTCGTGACGGCCTCCTCCACCTCGGGTGAGTCGAGGTGGGCGTTCCAGTCCTCGTCGTACCACTGGCCGCCGTAGGTGAGGATCACCGAGTTCAGCGGCGCCAGGAGTTCGCCCCAGCCCGGCACCCCTCGCAGGCAGATCCCGGCGGTGCCGGTGTCCGGGTCGTCCAGCTCGGCCGCGAGCTCCTCGACCTCCTCCCAGGTGGGCCGCTCCGGCATGTCCAGGCCGGCCTCCTCGAAGAGGTCCTCGCGGTACATGAGGAAGGAGGACTCGCCGTAGAAGGGCGCCCCGTACATCTGGTCCTCGTGGGAGAGGGCGGAGCGGACGGTGGGGATGATGTCGTCGATCTCGTAGTCCGGATCGGCGGCGTACTCGTCGAGGCTGAGGATCCACTGGTTCTCGGCCCAGATGGGCACCTCGTAGGTGCCGATGGTGACGACGTCGTACTGGCCGCCCTGGGTGGCGATGTCCTGGGTCACCCGGTCGCGGAGCTGGTTCTCGGGCAGGACCACGAACTCGACCGTGATGTCGGGGTGCGCGTCGTTGAACTCCGACGCGAGTGCCTCGATGTCCTCCATCTGCGGGTTGGAGACCGTGGCGACGGTGACGATCCGGTCGCCGTCCGCCCCGGCGCCCCCGGCCCCCGAGCAGCCGGTGGCGACCAGGGCCAGTCCGGTGGCCGCCGCCACCAGCGGCACGCCTCGCGGTGCGTTCGTGAACATGACTTCCTCCTGGGGGTAGGCAGGCGAGGACCGCGGCATCACACGCGGGGGATGGCCGTGCGGTCTCCTCCGAGCACCAGCCGCTCATATGAGCGTTGTTGCTAACACATGAGCGGCCCGGGCCTCATTTAAGTTGTGACGGGTGTCACCGGTCAACCCGTGGTGCAATAATGGGCGATACTCCGCTCATTTGAGCGTCACCACTGGAGGGCGTAGATGAAGCACGCGTTCCGACCCGCGGAACTGATCCGCGCCACCGCGGTCGCCCGCAGGTACTACCTGGCGGGCGACTCCAAGATCCGCATCGCCGAGGACTTCGGGATCAGCAGGTTCAAGGTCGCACGCATCCTGGAGGAGGCCCGCGACGTGGGGATCGTCCGCATCGAGATCGCGGAACCCACCGAGGTGGACACCGACCTCTCCCAGCGGCTGAGCACCGCCTACGGCCTCAAGCAGGCGGTGGTGGTCGCCCACGCCGGAGAGGGCGAGGCGCTGCACCGCAGCCTCGGGCGCATCGCCGCCGAGTACCTGACCGAGATCCTCGAGGAGGGCGACACCCTCGGGCTCGCCTGTTCCCGTACCCTCAACGCGATGACTCTGGCCCTGGGCGACCTGCCCCGGTGCACGGTCGTGCAGCTCACCGGCGTACTGCCCGGCGGCGTGGAGGAGAACTCGGTGGAACTCGTGCGGAGGGTGGCCAGCCTCGCGCGCGGCCCGGCCTTCCCCGTCTACGCCCCACTGGTCGTGTCGGACCCCGGCACGGCGGAGGCGCTGCGCAGCCAGCCCCAGGTGGCCGACGCCATGCAGCGCTACGGCGAACTCGACAAGGCCGTGGTCGCCATCGGTTCGTGGTCTCCCACGCTCTCCCTGGTGCGCGACGCCCTCTCCCCGCCGAGGGGGCCGCCCTCGAACGCGAGGGCGTCCAGGCCGAGGTATGCGCGCGCACCGTGGACGTGCACGGCACCCCCATCGCGCCGGAACTGACCTCCCGCGTCATCGCCATCACCCTGGACCAGCTCCGCGCGGTCCCCGAGGTCATCGCCGTGGCCGGGGGCTCGGGCAAGGCCCAGGCCATCCACTCCACCCTCAAGACCGGGGTGATCTCCTCACTGGTCACCGACACCACGACGGCACGCATCCTCCTCGAGTCAGCGATGAACTGACCTCCACGCACGCTTCGACCCCTCACTCACACGGAGCACACATGACGCTGGTTGCCGGAATCGACAGTTCGACCCAGTCCTGCAAGATCGTGGTCTGCGACGCCACCACCGGAAAGGTGGTGCGCGAGGGCCGCGCGCCGCACCCCGACGGAACCGAGACCGATCCCGCTCACTGGTGGACGGCGCTGACGACGGCCTCCTCGGGGCTGCTCGACGGCGTCGCGGCCGTGTCCGTGGCCGGACAGCAGCACGGCATGGTGGTGGTGGACGAGGACGGCCGGGTGGTGCGGCCCGCCCTGCTGTGGAACGACGCCCGCTCCGCCGGGGCCGCGCGCGACCTGGTCGAGGAGCTCGGCGGCCCCGGGGCCTGGGCGGACGCGGTGAGCAACGTGCCGGTGGCCAGTCTGACGGTCACCAAACTCCGCTGGCTCGCCCAGAACGAACCGGACCACGCCGCCCGGACGCGCGGGGTGATGCTCCCCACGACTGGCTGACCTGGCGGCTGGGCGGGGCCCGCACCGCGCCGACCACCGACCGGGGCGACGCCTCGGGCACCGGGTACTGGTCGCCCTCCGAAGGCGCCTACCGCACCGACCTGCTCGTCCGCGCCTTCGGCCGCGAACTCGACCTGCCCCGGGTGGCGGCTCCCTCGGAACCGGTGGGTCACACCCCCGAGGGAGCCGTCATCGGCCCCGGCACCGGCGACAACATGGGCACCGCGCTGGGGCTGGGCCTGCGGCCCGGTGACGCCGTGGTCTCGCTCGGCACCAGCGGGACCGTGTTCGCGGCGCACGACCGGCCCGCCCACGACCCCACCGGCACCGTCTGCGGGTTCGCGGACGCCACGGGCGGGTTCCTGCCGCTGGCCTGCACCCTGAACGCGGCGCGGGTGCTCAGCGCCACCGCCGCGATGCTCGGCACCGGCCTGGCCGGGCTGGACGCCCTCGCGCTGAACGCCGAACCCGGCGCCGGCGGGGTCGTCCTGCTGCCCTACCTGGACGGGGAGCGGACCCCGGAGCTTCCGCACGCGACGGGCTCACTGCACGGACTGACGCGCGACAACATGCGTCCGGAGAACATCGCGCGCGCCGCCGTCGAGGGCATGCTCTGCGGACTGGCCGACGGCCTGGCCGCGATGACCGCGAGCGGGGTCCCGGTCGAGCGTGTCCTGCTCGTCGGCGGCGGTGCCCGGTCCGCGGCCGTGCGGGCCGTGGCGCCGCTCGTGCTGGGCGCGCCGATCGTGGTGCCGCCCGCCGCCGAGTACGTGGCCATCGGCGCGGCCCGTCAGGCCGCCTGGACCCTCGCCGGAACCGCCGAACCCCCGGTGTGGCCCCTGGGCGCGCCGGAGGAGGAGTCCAGCCACGCCCCCGACGTGGGCCTGCGGGTGCGTGAACGCTACGCCGAGCACCGCCGCGCCACCCACGGGGTCTGACCGGCCCCCGCCACGGAGCGGGGATTCGGTACCCTGTTCCGTCGCGGACCGGGCAGAACGGACACGAGTGGCGGGAGAGCACATGTCGGTCGAGGAGCGGCTGAGGGTACCCATCGGATCGGCCTCCGGCTGGTCGACGGCGCCCGACTGCCGCCGCGTGCTGGTCGTGGCGCACACCGTCACCACCCTCACGCGCCTGCTCGACATTCTCCCGCTGCTCGAGTCCGATCCCCGGATCCAGATCGTCTTCACCCGCGCGCGCACGTCCAATTTCCGCGAGGGCGTCACCGAGTTCCTCGGTGACATCGGCGCCGTCGTCGCACCATGGGAACAGGCCGTGGAGGAGGAATTCGATCTCGCCATCGCCGCGAGCCACGGCGATGACCTGCACCTGATCAGGGCTCCTCTGATCGTCTTCTCCCATGGGGCCGGGTACAATAAACTGATGAAACCGGAAACCGGAAACCGGAAACCGGAAACCGGAAACCGGAAACCGGAAACCGGAAACCGGAAACCGGAAACCGGAAACCGGAAACCGGAAACCGGAAACCGGAAACCGGAAACCGGAAACCGGAAACCGGAAACCGGAAACCGTGACGTGACGGATTCCCGGGAAGACGAAACGGTGTTCGGCCTGGCCGCTCCGACTCTGCTGCGGGACGGGGAGCTGGTCCCCGCGGCCCTCGTGCTCTCCCACACCGAACAACTCGACCGGCTCCGCGCCGCCTGCCCCGAGGCGGTCGACTCCGCCGTCGTCGCCGGGGACCCCACCCACGACCGCATCCTGGCCGGACTCCCTGGCGCGAGCGCTACCGCGACCACCTGGAGACGGGCGCGCGCAGGCTGGTCCTGGTCAGTTCCACCTGGGGGCCCACCTCCCTCCTGGGCGCGTGGCCCGGCTTCCTCGACACCCTCCTCAGCGAACTCCCCGTGGACGAGTACCGCGTGGTCCTCGCCCTGCACCCCAACGTCTGGCACGGCCACGGCGCCTGGCAGGTGCGGTCCTGGCTGGCGACGGCCGAGCGCTCCGGACTCCGCGTGCTGCCGCCCCGGCAGGGCTGGCAGGCGGCGCTGGTCGCGGCCGACCACGTGATCGGTGACCACGGTTCGGTCACCTTCTACGGCGCCGCCCGGGGCACCCACACCATGCTGGCCGCCTTCCCCCACCACGAGATGGCCGACGACTCCCCCGTCGCCGCGTTCGGCCGGGCCGCCACCCGGCTGCGCGCGGACCGGCCCCTGCTGCCCCAGATGCTCGCTGACGCCGCCGAGCACAAGCCCGACCGGTTCTCCGCCCACACCGACCTGCTCAACTCCGTGCCCGGGCGCTCCGGGCGGATCCTGCGCGCGACCCTCTACGGGTTCCTGAACCTGCCCGAGCCCGAACACGCCCCGCGCGTGCTCCCGCCGGACCCGCCGATCCCCCACCGACGCGGATGGCCCGACGCCGCGGACACGGCACCGCTGTGGTGCACGGTCCTGGAGGAGGAGGACGGGCTCCGGGTCCGTCGACTCCCCGCGGAGGCCGTCGACGCCGGACGGCTGCCGCTGGACCGGCCCCACCTGGCCGCCCACGCGGACGAGACCCAGGCCCGTTGGTTCGAGGCGGCCTGCCTCCTCCTCTGCGGCCCCGGCTCGGAGGGTCCCCGGGAGGCCGCCTCCTGGGAGCGTCTGCGGGCACGGCTGACCGACCACCCCCGCGCCCACCTGGCGGTGGCGGCGGACGGACCCGACTGTCTGGTCGTCGACCGCGACGGGGCGCGGGTACGCCTCGTGGCGGACTCCCGCCACCACCGGGCCGACCCCACCGCCGCCGCCTCCGCCTACTGGCACCTGTGGGTCGACGGACGGGCACCCGAGCGGGACCTTGCGGTGCTCCTCGGAGAGCACCGACTCGCCTTCACCGTCCACCGCCCGCGAGGCGAGTGACCCGGGGCGGGGTCAGGCGCCGATCCGTGCCCGGACCTCGGCGGCCTCCCGCACGGCCTCGGCGGCCTCGTACGCCTCCAGCGCCCGGCCCAGTTCCGCGCGGGCGGCGTCCGGGTCACGGTCCGCGACGGCGTCGGCGCGCGCCACGTACACGTCTCCGACCCGGCGCTGGTCTCCGAGCAGGCGGTGCGACGCGACCGCCCCGTCGTACTCCTCCAGCGCCTCGTCGAGCCGCCCCTGGTACACCCTCAGGTCGGCCAGGGCCTTGTGGGTGCGGGCCCGGTTCTGGTGGTCGTCCTCTGGCAGCAGGCCCAAGGCACGGAGGATGAGCCGTTCGGCCTCCGGCAGCCGCCCGGCTCCCAGATGGGCCAGGCCCTCCTTGCGCACCATGATGTGCAGTGCCCTCGGGTCCACCGGGTCCATGCCCTCGGCGATCCGGGTCGCGGCGGCGAAGTGCCCGCTCGCGGCGTCGTACCGGCCCTCGTCCGCCTCGACGTCCGCGAGGGCGTCGAGCGCGGTGAGCCGCACGAGCGGGTGCGCGTCCTCCGCGAGTTCCAGGGCGAGTGCGGCCTCACGGCGCGCCTCTGCCCCGTTGCGGTCCCGGCGGTAGGCGATGGCCGTCTGCACGTGGAGCCGGGCCGGTTCGAGGCGGTGGGTCCCCTCGGTCGCCCTGACCAGGGGCGCCTGGGCGTCGACCACGTCGGCGAAGGAGCCGGAGAGGAACCAGGAGGCCCACAGCACCTCGCACAGTTCGGCCGCCATCGCGTGGCGCCCGGTCTCCACGGCGTCGAGGACCACCCGGACCAGGGTGCGGCGTTCGACGGACAGCGCCCGCCGCGCCTCCTCGACCGTCGCGAAGGAGCGGGCCGCACGGGCACCGTCCGGGAAGGCGGACCAGCCGTCGAGGTCCCTCTGGAGCCAACGACCGGGCATCAGGCGCCGGTGCGCGGCGTAGGCGATCGCGTAGTAGTGGGCGAGGACGCGTTCGGGTGTGTCCCCGGCCTGTTCCGGGTCGGGAAGGAAGGTCGAGCGCATGCTCCGCGTCGGGAACCGGTACCGGGGCGGTCCCTCCCCGGCACCCCGGACCAGGACCCCCCGTTCGACCAACACGTCCAGCCGGGCGCGGACCTCGACCGGATCCGTCCCGGGGCCGAGGAGCGACACGGCCAGGTCCACGCCGAAGTCGCTGTCGGGATGCTGCGCGAGCAGGACCGCCAGCGCCCGCCGGTCCCCCGTCAGCCCGGCGAAGTCAGCGCGGTCACGCGGCTGGTGGCCGGGGACGGCCGCCGCTCCGAAGGTGTGCCGGTGCGCGGCGGCCAGCGGGTCCCCGGTTCTGAGGAGGCGTTCGGTGACGACGTCGAAGGCGTAGTCGGCGATCAGCCCGGGATTGCCCCGGGCCGCGGACACGAAGTCGGCCACCCTGACCCGGTCCCGTTCACCGTCCACGGCGATCTTGGCCTGCTGGAGGAACATCGTGGTGGCGTCCGCGTCCGACAGCCCCTGCAGTGTGACGTCCTCCCAGTCGACGTGTCTGATCCGGCGCAGGTCCTCCCGGCCCAGGGTCCTCAGATCGAACCGGTGGGAGCCGGTGACCACGGTGAGGCTGCCCGGGGAGGTCGCGAGGAAGGGAAGGGCCTCCGTGATGCTGCGGGGCGCGTCCACCATCACCGCGACCCCGCTCCGCCACCGTGCGCTCCGATGCAGCATCTCCCACCGCCGTTCCGGGGTGGCCGGAACGTCCGCCTCCGGAACCCCCATGAGGCGGAGGAACTGCGCGACGGCCACGTCCGGGTCCTCGCGGGTGGCCGCCTCCGGCCACGGTCTCCGACGTGCTCGCGGGCGGGATCAGGGCCTCGGTCCCCTCATGTGCCATCCGCTCGGAGCGTGCCCGTGACCCCCGGGCCCCGCTGCCCTAGCGTGGGGCGCACACCCCACGCCTCCCGGTGGGCACACACGGAACGGTGAACATGAACGACACCCCGCTGCGCCGTCTGGGCGCCTCCGACCTCTGGGTCAGCCCCTGAACCTGGGCGGAAACGTCTTCGGGTGGACCGCCGACGAGGCCGCCTCCTTCGCGATCCTGGACGCCTACCGCGCGGCGGGGGCAACTTCCTCGACACGGCCGACTCGTACTCGGCCTGGATCGAGGGACACACCGGCGGCGAGTCCGAGGGGGTGATCGGCCGGTGGCTGGCCAGCCGGGGCACGGGCGACACGGTGATCGCGACCAAGGTCAGTCAGCACCCCCGGTTTCCCGGCCTGTCCGCCGAGAACGTCCGGGCCGCCGCCGAGGCCTCGCTCCGACGGCTCGGCGTGGAGACCATCGACCTCTACTACGCGCACTTCGAGGACCCCGACACCCCCGTGGCGGAGAGCGCCGAGGCCTTCTCCTCCCTGGTCGACGAGGGCAGGATCAGGTACGTGGGCCTGTCCAACCACGCTCCGGAGCGCGTCCGGGAGTGGCTGGCGGCCTGTGACCGGAACGGGTGGCACCGCCCGGTGTGCGTGCAGGCGCACTACAACCTCGTCGAACGCGGCGTCGAGCGGGACCTGGTGCCGGCGGCCCTGGACGAGGGACTGGCGCTGCTTCCCTACTTCGGTCTGGCGCGGGGCTTCCTCACCGGCAAGTACCGCCCGGGCTCGACGGAGGCCTCCAGCCCCCGTGCCGCCAGCGCCCGCGCCTATCTGGAGCACCCGCGAGGGGAGCGGGTCCTGTCGGCTCTGGACACGATCGCGGCCGCACGGTCGGCGGAGCCCGCGACGGTGGCCCTGGCCTGGCTGGTCGACCGCCCCGGGGTGACCTCGGTGCTCTCCAGCGCCCGTGACCTGGGACAGTTGGAGGGGCTGCTGGCCCTGGCGGACCTGCGCCTGACCGCCGAGGAGACCGAGCTCCTGGACACGGCCTCGAACTGACCCCGTCCGACCCGGCTGGGCACGCGGGCCGGAGCCCGCGTGCTCACCCGGTGGCGGCGAGCAGCTCCGCGACCAGGGCGGCGACCTGCTCCGTCTCGACGAGGAAGCCGTCGTGGCCGTGGGGTGACTCGATCACCCGCACCTGACCGGGCCGGGGCAGGTGGCGGGCGATCTCCCGCTGTTGCGAGAGCGGGTAGAGGTGGTCGCTGTCGACCCCCGCCACGAGGGTCCGCTCCGGCAGCGTGGCCAGCGCCGCCGCCACCCCTCCGCGCCCGCGTCCGACGTCGTGCCCGTTCATCGCCTCGGTGAGCAGCACGTAGCTGGCCGGGTCGAAGCGGCGGGCCAGCTTCCACGCCTGGTGGTCGAGGTAGGACTCCACGGCGTACCGCCCCTCGGCGCCGGGGTCCTCGCCCCTTTGCGCGGCCCGGCCGAAGCGCGCGTCGAACTCGCCCGCTCCTCGGTACGTGACGTGGGCGATCCGGCGCGCCACCCCGAGACCGTCCACCGGTGTGCGGCCGGTGGAGTGGTAGTCGCCACCGAACCAGTCCGGGTCCGCTCGTACGGCGTGCAGCTGCGGGGCGGCCCAGGCGATCTGCCAGGCCGTCGTGGCGGCGGGGCAGGCCAGGACCAGCGCGCCGCGCACCCGCTCGGGAAGGGTGATGGCCCACTCCAGGGCGCGCATCCCTCCCATGGAGCCGCCGAGTACCGCCGCCCACGCGTCCACGCCGAGCGCGTCGGCGAGCGCCTCCTCCGCGCGGACGGTGTCGCGCAGGGTGATCCGGGGGAACCGGCTCCCCCACGGACGACCGTCGGGGGCGTCGGACGACGGTCCGGTACTGCCCTGGCAGCCGCCCAGGACGTTGGGGGCCACCACCAGGTAGCGGTCGGTGTCCAGGGCGCGTCCGGGGCCGACGATCCCCTCCCACCAACCGGGGCTGGGGTGACCGGGTTCGGCTGGCCCGGCCAGGTGGGCGTCGCCGGTGAGGGCGTGCAGGACCAGCACCGCGTTGGTTCCCTCGGGGTTGAGGCGCCCCCAGGTCTGGTAGGCCAGGCGGACCTCGGGCAGGTGTTCCCCCGACTCCAGTTCCAGGGGTCGGTCCCATCGGACCCAGCGACGTCGGCCGACCGGGTCGCCCTCGCGCCAGCCGCCCCGGGCGGGCCTGGGCGCGGCCGGAACACGCGGGTCGGGGTCCGGCCCGTCCTGGCGCGGACGGGCCGGACCCACCGGTCGCGGACGACCGGTCACTGGTGCGCCTTGGCGGCGCGGAAACCGAGTTCGAGGTCGGCACGCAGGTCGTCGACGTGTTCCAGGCCCACCGCCAGGCGCACCAGACCGGGGGTGACCCCGGCGCTGGCCTGTTCCTCGGGGGCGAGCTGGCTGTGGGTGGTGCTGGCCGGGTGCACGATGAGGCTGCGCACGTCTCCGATGTTGACGAGCTGGCTGAACAGCTCGGTGCCGTCGACGAAGGCCCGTCCGGCGTCCACTCCCCCGCGCAGTTCGAAGGACAGGACCGCTCCCGCACCACGGGGCAGGTACTTCTGGGCCAGCGCGTGGTGGGGGCTGGAGGGCAGGCCCGCGTAGTGGACGCGCTCGACCTCGTCCCGTCCCTCCAGCCACGCGGCGAGCGCCCGGGTGTTGCCGACGTGGCGGTCGATCCGCAGTGAGAGGGTCTCGACGCCCTGCAGCACCAGGAAGGAGTTGAACGGGGCGATGGCGGCGCCGGTGTCGCGCAGCAGCTGGACGCGGAGCTTGGCGGCGTACGCGCCGGGGCCGAGCGCCTCCCAGTACCTGAGCCCGTGGTAGCTGGGATCGGGCTCCACGAAGCCGGGGAAGCGGTCCCCGTGCGCGCCGAAGTCGAAGCTGCCCGCGTCCACGACCACCCCGGCCACGGTGGTGCCGTGGCCGCCGAGGTACTTGGTGGCGGAGTGCACGACGACGTCGGCGCCGAAGTCGATGGGACGCAGCAGGTAGGGGGTGGGCACGGTGTTGTCCACGATCAGCGGGACGCCGCTCTCGTGGGCGGCGTCGGCCACCGCACGCACGTCCAGAACACGGCCGCCGGGGTTCGCGAGGGTCTCGGCGAAGTAGAGCCTCGTCTCGGGCCGGGTGGCGGCGCGCCACGACTCGGGGTCGTCCTGGTCCTCGACGAAGGTCACCTGGACGCCGAGCTTGGGGAGCGTGTGGTGGAGGAGGTTGTAGGTACCGCCGTAGAGCAGCGAGCTGGAGACCAGGTGGTCACCGGCGCCGACCAGGTTGAGCAGTGCCGAGGTGACGGCGGCCGAACCGGAGGCGAAGGCGACCGCCGCCACGCCGCCCTCCAGGGCGGCGACGCGCTGTTCGAGGACGTCCTGGGTGGGGTTGCCGATGCGGGTGTAGATGTTGCCCGGCTCGGCCAGGCTGAACAGGTCCGCGCCGTGCTGGCTGTCGCGGAAGACGTACGAGGTGGTCTGGTAGATCGGGGTGGCCCGCGCGAGGGTCGCCGGATCGGGCTCGGCCCCGGCGTGGATCTGCTGGGTCTCGAAGGACCAGGACCTGATCCGGGTGGTGTCGGTGCTCAACGAACGCCCCTTTGCACATAAAGCCGACTGGAAAAGTAGGGAATCAGGGCGAGGCTAGCACTCCCCCACCAGCCCTGGCCAGGGATCAGCCGAACCCTCCCCGCGCGCGGGTGGTACCGACCGATTCAGGTGGTTTCACTTAGGGTGATCGTGCGACTCCGACGGGGCACCGCGCCCGTCCCTCAACACCACGGGAGACGACACGACATGAGCACCGACCTTCCCGACGGCCCGGGTGACGACCCGGGCTCCTTCGACGAGTTCCTCGCGCGGTTCCTCAGCGGGTCCCGGGGGCCCGTCCGCCGCGTCGACCTCTCCAAGCTGATGGATCCCGAGGCGCAGAGGGTGGCCGACTCCGCGGTCCGGCGCACGCTGGAGAACGGCGGGGCCGACGTCGACTCCGTCCACCTGCTGTGGTCGCTCCTGCGCTACCCGCCGATCCGCGAGCTGCTGGGCCGGATCGACATCGACCTGGCCTCGCTGGAGGACGTGGTCGACCAGGCCGTCGCCCAGACGCCCCGGGCCGCGCGGGGCGCCTCCCCACGGCTCACACCGGCCGCCAAGCGCGCCTTCCTCGACTCCCTCCAGATCGCCCGCGCCACCGGCAGCACGAGCATCAGCCCCGCGCACCTGCTGTTCGCGCTGGCGGTCAACCCCGGTGCGCCGGTCGGGCAGCTCCTGCGCGACTCCGGGGTCACACCGCAGTCGCTCCAGAAGGCCGCCGGAGCGGTGCCGGTGAGCGAACAGGGCGAGAGCGCGCCCTCCGACACGCCGCAGCTGGACGAGTTCGGCACCGACATGACCGCGCTCGCGCGGGAGGGGCGCCTGGACCCGGTGATCGGCCGCGAGGACGAGGTCGAACAGTGCATCGAGGTGCTGGCGCGACGGCGCAAGAACAACCCGGTGCTCATCGGTGACCCGGGTGTGGGCAAGACCGCCATCGTGGAGGGCATCGCCCAGCGCATCTTCGACGACGACGTCCCGGAGACCCTGCGGGGACGGAGGCTGGTCCAGCTCGACCTGGCCGGAATCGTCGCGGGCACCCGGTACCGGGGGACTTCGAGGAACGCCTCAACGCCATCGTGGACGAGATCCGCGCGCGGTCGGACGAGCTTCTGATCTTCATCGACGAGATCCACACCCTGGTCGGAGCGGGCGCGTCCGAGGGGTCGACCAGCGCCGGGAACATGCTCAAACCCGCGCTGGCGCGGGGTGAACTGCACATCATCGGCGCGACCACCGTCGACGAGTACCGCAAGAACATCGAGAAGGACGCGGCCCTGGAGCGCCGGTTCCAGCCGATCCAGGTGCCCGAGCCCTCCGTCCAGGACACCGTCGAGATCCTGCGCGGCCTCCGGGACCGCTACGAGGCGCACCACCAGGTGAGGTTCAGCGACGACAGCCTGGTCGCGGCGGCGGAGCTCTCCGACCGCTACGTCACCGACCGGTTCCTGCCGGACAAGGCCATCGACCTCGTCGACCAGGCCGGGGCCCGGGTCCGGCTGCGCCTGAAGACCTCCAGCTCGGCCCTGCGGGACCTGGAACGCAAGCTCAAGGACCTGGAGGAACGCAAGGAACGGGCGGTGCAGGAGGAGGACTACGAGCGCGCCTCCGCGCTGCGCGACGAGATCAACGCGTCCAGGAGCGACGTGCACCAGGCGCGCGGCACCGGGTCGGCGGTGCCCGAGGTGGGCCCGGCCGACATCGCGGAGGTGGTCTCGCGCAGCACCGGCATCCCGGTGGCCCAGCTGACCCAGGAGGAGCGGGACCGGCTGGTCAACCTGGAGGAGGTGCTGCACGACCGCGTGATCGGCCAGAACGAAGCGGTCACCGCCGTCTCGGAGGCGATCCGCCGCAACCGGGCCGGACTGGGGGACCCGGACCGGCCCGTGGGCAGCTTCCTGTTCCTGGGGCCGACCGGTGTGGGCAAGACGGAGCTGGCCCGGGCCCTGGCGGAGGCGCTGTTCGGTTCCGAGGAGGCCATGGTCCGGATCGACATGAGCGAGTTCCAGGAACGGCACACCACCAGCAGGCTCACTGGGGCGCCGCCCGGGTTCGTGGGCTACGAGGAGGCGGGGCAGCTGACCGAGGCGGTCCGCCGGCACCCGTACTCGGTGCTGCTGCTCGACGAGATCGAGAAGGCCCACCCCGACGTGTTCAACCTGTTGTTGCAGCTCCTGGACGACGGTCGGCTCACCGACGGCCAGGGCCGGACCGTGGACTTCCGGAACACGGTGGTCATCATGACCAGCAACCTGGGATCGGAGGCCATCACCGGCGGCGGCCCGATGGGCTTCACCTCGGACGGACAGATGGACCCCGACACGGAGCGCCGGGTGATGCGCCGCCTGAAGGAGGAGTTCCGCCCGGAGTTCCTGAACCGGGTGGACGAGATCATCGTCTTCAAGCAGCTGGGTGAGGACGAGATCCGGCAGATCACGACGCTGATGCTGGAGGGGACCGAGGGGCGCCTGCGCGCCCAGGACATCCAGGTGCGCTTCACCGACGAGGCGATCGACTGGCTGTCCCGCCGCGGCTACCAGCCCGAGTTCGGTGCCCGCCCGCTGGCCCGGACCATCCAGCGCAACGTCGGCAACCGGCTCTCCCGCATGGTGCTGGACCGCCAGGTGCTGCCCGGCGACCAGGTGGTGGTCGACGTGGACGGTGAGGACCAGCTGAGCGTGTCCACCGTTCCACCGAGCTGACGCACCGGGTCCCGGGGTCGCGCCCCGGGACCCGGCTCTCAGCCGGTCAGACGGAGAGGCCGCTGGTGCGGATCTGGTCGCGGATCCACTCCCCGCGGGCTTGAGCGAGTCGGTGCCGGTGAACGGCCCGCCCGCGTCGCAGGTGCCGGGCTCGAAGACCGCGCCGGAGCGGAAGTCGTCCGAGAAGTTCCAGTTCACCCAGCTGATCTGCTCCTCGGCCATGAAGTCGAGGTAGGCCTGGGCGGAGGCGAAGTCGTTAGGACCGTCGCCGGTGTGCTCCTGGGTGCCGAACTCGGTGACGAACAGGGGCAGCTCCTGTGCGGCCGCACGGAACACGTCGAAGTGCACGCCGTCGTGCGAGGCGGCGTAGAAGTGGTAGACGTACATGATGTTGTCGGCGTCCACCGGGTCGGCGACGATCTCGGAGTGGTCCGAGCCCTCCGAGACGCCCAGTGAGGACCAGGCGCGGGTGCCCACGAGCACGACCGCCTCGGGGTCCTGCGCCCGGATCACCGGGATGACCTCCTCCGAGTAGCCCTTCACCGCGTTCCAGGAGACCCCGTTGGGTTCGTTGGCGATCTCGTAGAGGACGTTGTCCTTGTCGGCGTGCTCGGCGGCGATCTCGGCGAAGAACTCCTTCGCGCGGTCCGTGTTGTGGTTGGGGTCTCCGGGCGTGAGCATGTGCCAGTCGACGATCACGTAGAGGCCGCGCGCGGTGCCCTCCTCGATGAGCTCGTGCACCCGGTCGGTGAAGCCGCGCGGGTCGGTCTCGTAACCGCCCTCCTGGATGTACATGGACACCCGCAGCACGTCGGCACGCCAGTCCTGCGCCAACGCGTCCAGCGAGGCGTCCGTCAGACACTGGTCGTACCACTGGAGCCCGTGCGAACTCATGCCGGTGAGCTGGACCGGCTGGCCGTTCTCGTCGCAGAGTTTGAGGCCGCACACCTGGAGCTGCCCGTGCTCGTCGACGGCGTTGAGCGCGGTCTCGTCGGAGACGGGGGTGGCCTCGTCCGTGGAGCCGCCCGGGAACAGGGCGGCTCCCATCAGGAGCGCTCCCAGAGCGGTGATCCCGAGGGTCCTGAAGGGGTGTCTGCGGGGGTGGAGCGGTGACGCGCCATGGAGGACCTCCAGCGGGGTGCGGACCGGCGCCGCGCGAGGGGGTTCACGCGACCGGTATCCGGAAGGAGTGTTACCTGAAGAAGCTAGGCTTCGGTCGCTCAGGCGTCAAGAGTGGTGACCCATGGTGATCACGGACTCCGGGGAGCACCCGGTCGGGCACTCCCCGGAGCGGCCGCTCAGGCGGGTTCGGGCTGCGGCTCGGGGCCCGGCGGCTCGGGAACCGGCATGGGCCGCTCCGGCTCCGGTTCCGGAACCGGGGTCGGGTCAGGGCTCGGCTCCGGCGGCACGGGCTCGGGCGGCATCGGGGCCGGGGGAAGGGGTCCGGCGGCATGGGGTCGGGTTGGCGCAGTGTCGGGGCGGGGTTCTCGCTCATGGGGTGTCCTCCTCGTTCCGTTGGGAGATCCGTTCGACTCGGGAACGCTGGTTCATCCGACGGCCCGCCCGCTCGTTGAGCACCGTGACGGCGCCGACCAGGCGTCCCAGCCTGCTCTGACCCGCCTCCGAGCCGGGGCGCTCCTCCACGTCCCCCGGCGCGTCGGGCAGCAGACGGCCGACCAACCGCATCGCACCCTGGGTGAGTCCTGGCGCCACACCGTGCGCCGCCATGCCCGCCCGGGCCATCGGGGAGATCACGAGGAAGCCCCGACGACCGGCCGTGGCACGCACGACGCGCCGGGCCGCGTGTTCGGCGCTCACGCTCACCAGGGGAGCCCGGCGGCCAGCGCGAACCACGCGTACTCGCGTTCGGGGTCCCCGGTGAAGACCACACCCCGGTGGGACCCGGTCCGCATGAGCCCGGGCACCACGGTGGTCACCCGCACGCCGGTGCCGGCGGTCTCCGCCGCCATGCCCTCCGAGAGCGCCGCCCAGGCGTGCTTGGCCGTGGAGTAGGGCAGCATGTGCGGCACGGACAGGTAGGCGCCGATCGAGGTGATGTTGACGATGGTGCCCCGGGTGGGACGCAGGCGGTCCACCGCAGCGCGGGACAGGTGGAACGGCCCCCAGAACATGACGTCCATGGCCTGCCGGAAGTGGTCGTCCGAGAGGGTCTCCTGCGGACCGACCCGCATGATCCCGGCCGAGTTCACCACCACGTCCAGCCGCCCGAAGTGGCGTTCGGCCTCGTCCAGCAGGTCCTCGATCGCGTCCGGGTCGGTGACGTCGCAGACCACACCGTGTGCCCGCACGCCCCGGCCGGAGAGCTCGGCGACCGCGCGGTCCAGGCCCTCCCTGCCGCGCGCGCAGATCACCACGGAGGCCCCGCCGAACCCGAACTCACGGGCCAGCTGGAGGCCGAGCCCCCGGGAGCCGCCGGTGATCAGCACGACCTTGCCGTTCATCAGCCCCGAACGGCGACGCTCGGACAGCGCGGAGGCGGCGACGCCGAGAGCGGCCCCGGCCGCGCCCCAGAGCAGGAGTTCCCCGGGGTTGCGGGGTTCGGGTTCGGGGCCCGCCCGCGGTGGGACCACGCCCACCGGAGCCCGGCCAGCGCGAGGGGCACCTTCCAGCCGCTCACCGTGCGACCTCGCGGTCAGCGGGCGTGTGCTGGGCCTGCGGCATGTGCTCCCCTGTTCGTCGGATGCGGCGGGGGATGTGGGAGTGCGGTACCCGACATGGGTCGGTCGAAAACGACGGCTGGGAAGAGATGGGTGAATCCGGGAGTCCTCGTTGGTCAGCACAGGACGAAGTCACCCCGCGGACCGCGCAGGTCGGCCTCCAGCAGGGGCCGCGGCCCCCAGCGGAGGTCCAGGTCGACACCCAACGCGCCCAGGGCGGGCCGCAGCGACTCCGGGTCGGGGTGCTCCGCGCGCAGGGCCAGCAGTTCGAGCGCGGGCAGGTCCCCCAGGCCGGGCTGCGGGGTCCGTTCCCAGTCGATGAGGAAGGGCACCGGCGCCGGATAGGTGTCGGGCTCCCGCTTGGCCAGGAGCCACCGCAGCACCGTCCCGTCCGGAGTGGTCCTGGACCACGGTTCCACGTCTCCGGGGTCGTGGCCGACCTGACGGGCCCGTTCCACGACGGTCCCCAGGTCGTCGTCGACGCGCACGGCGAAGGTCGCCAACCGCGGACGGTCCAGGTCGGCCAGTCCGAAGACGGTCACCGGCCCCTCCTGCTCGGGGTCGGGCCCGACGATCTCCAGGTAGTGGGGCGCGCGCCGAGCGCGCCGACCGTCCACGGTCAGCGCCACGAGGGCGTTGGCCGACCCCACCGGATGGGAGCCGCCGCGTGCGGGCGTGACCCCGCTCCGCTGGGCGAAGTCGGTGACCGCCTCCGCGAGATCGGGCACCGCGTACACGAGGTGGTCCAGCGTGCCGGGGAAACTCATCCGGCCCTCCCCGTCGGAACGACCTTGACCTCAACCAAACTTCAGCTCCTAACGTGGTGGCCCAAGGAGGAAACCATGAGCATCATCTGGGCCTATCTGTACGAACACCCCGGGACGGACCCCGAGGCCGACCGCACCGAGCTCGACCGTGAAGGTCAGCGGTCGATCCTGGTGCCCGTACCCGACCAGGCGTCGGCCCCCGCCGTCGCCGCGACCCTCGCCGCCCGGGGAGCGGGACTGATCGAACTCTGCGGGGGTTCAGCCTGGAGGCCGCGGCCCGCGTACGCGCGAACGTACCCGACCACGTGGCCGTGGGCCACGTGGTCTTCTCGGCCGAGTCCCTCAGGTCAGCCGCGGACTTCGGCTAGCACTCCGCGTACACGTACCCGGGGTGCCCGGGCTCGACCAGGTCGAGGTCGCGCAGCACGAACCTGGACGGCACATCGGGATTCTCGCACTCCACGTCGAAGTTGGTCCCGGCGTCGTCCAGGTCCCCCGGATACTCGACGGCGATCACGTCGCTGCCGTAGACCTCCGTGTAGGCGGGACACTCCGCCCACGCCGCGCAGGACTCGGTGACCGCGAAGTCGAACCCGGCCTCGTCCCTGGCCCGCTGGGCCACCTCGGCCGCGTTCTTCTGCCCGGCGTCGAGCCCGTCCTCGTGTGCCAGCGCGACGATCTCCTCGGCCAGCGCCAGGTTGTCGTCCACGGTCAATGCGTCGCCGGATCTCAGGTAGGAATCCAGGTTGTCGAACTCCACGGCGTCGAACCCCGCCTCGGAGCAGCGGTCGATCGTCTCCCCGAGAACCTGCGCGATCCGCCCCCGCTTGGTGTCCGTGGAGGTGTCCAGGAGCATCTCGTCCGGCCATCCCGGATCCGCGACCGGTTCCCCGTCCTCGTCCAGCAGCACCAGATCGGCGCCGAGCCAGGACTCCGACGCCCCGGGCTGGGTCTGGAACCCGTTGACGTAACAGACGGAGTAGATCCCCGGAGCGGGTTCGGCCGTGGAGTCACGCACCACGGTGGTGACCCCGTCCGGAGGCGGGTAGGCGCCGCCCAGCTGGTAGTCGACCCCGCCCTCCGGCAGAACGTCCTCTCCGCCCAGTACGCCACACCCCGCCAGCAGCAGGGAGAGCCCCGCCACCCAGCACACCCGACCGCCCACGAAAGCCCCCATCCGTTCAACCGACCCAGTCAATCAGCACTCCCCCGCACCGGGGGCAGCCGGGTGGGGTGGGTACGTCCGCGTGCGCGGGGCTCCCACGGGGCCGGTCAGCGCAGGACGAACTCTCCCTTGGGTCCGCGCAGTCGCGCCTCCAGCAGCGGCTCGGGCCCCGCCCCCAGTTCCAGGTCCACGCCCAGCGCCGTGAGGGCCGGGGCCAGGGAGTCGGGGTCGGGGTGTTCGGCGCGTAGGCCCAGGAGTTCGAGCGCGGGCAGGTCGCCCAGGCCGGGCTGCGGGGTCCGCCCCCAGTCGATGAGGAACGGCACCGGCGCCGGGTAGGCGTCCGGTTCCCGTTTGGCGAGCAGCCAGCGCAGGACCGTTCCGTCCGGGGTGGTGCGCGACCAGGGTTCGACGTCGCCGGGGTCGTGTCCGACCCCGCGGACCCGCTCCACGGCGGTCGCCAGGCCGTCCTCGACCCGGACGGCGAAGGTGGCCAGGTGGGGCCGCTCCAGGTGGGCCAGACCGAACACGGGTACCGGCCCAGATCCCTCCCGATGAGGGTCGGGCCCGACGATCTCCAGGTAGTGGGGCGCTCGTTCTCCGTTCACGGTCAGCGCCACCAGGGCGTTGGCCGATCCCACCGGGTGCACGCCGCCCGGCGCCGGTGCGACCCCGGTGCGTTCGACGAAGTCCGCCGCCCCCGCGGCGAGGTCGGGCACGGCGTACACGAGGTGGTCGAGCCTGCTCGGGAAACTCATCGAACCCTCTCCTTCTCGGCCGGGCGCTCCGGCTCTCCCAACGACAGCATGAGCCGGTTGGCCCAGTTGAAGAAGGACGCGCTGTTGACGACGTCCCCGATCTCGCTGTCCGAGAGCCCGTTGGCGCGCAGTTCCTCCACGTGCTCGGCCCCGAACCCGACCGGGGTGCGCGACAAGGCCACCGCCGCGCGCACGATCGCGTTCCACAGCGCGTCGCCGGTGTCGGTCTCCACGCCCTCCGCGAGCAGCCGCTCGACGTCCTCACCGCGTGCTGCCAGGCGGGTGGCGAACCGGGCGTGCACGGAGGCGCAGAAGACGCAGCCGTTGAACCGGGAGGCGGCGGTGGCGGCGAGTTCGCGTTCGGCGCGGGACAGCCCTCCCTCGGTGTTGTGGAAGATGTCGAAGTCGGTGCGGGTGCGCGCTTCCAGGGCGTCCGGGTCGCGGACCAGCAGCGCGAAGTACGGCATCCTGGCGCGCGTCTCGTTGACGAGGGCCTCGCGGTGGCGCGGGGTGAGCTCCTCCTCGGTGAGCGGTGCGAGCCAGGGCAGCCAACCCACCTGGTCGCTGGTGAAGTGCTCGGGACGGTGGGCGTGCGGCTGTTCGGTGACGGTTCGGCTCACGATCGGGTGTCCTCGGTTCGCTGTGAAAGGACCTCCAGGCCGTGCACGAGCCGGATCTGGAAGGCCAGGAAGGAGACGAGCTGGGAGAGGGTGACGATGTCGGTGGTGGTCCAACCGGCGTCGACGAGGCGGCCCAGGTCGGCGGGCTCGGCCTCCCGGGGGCGGAAGACGAGCAGGTGGGCGTGGTCCAGGGCCGAGGCGGTCGCCGCGCCGAGCACCGGCCGGTCGGCCTCGGGTGTGCGGTACCGGGGCCCGTCGGTGGACTCGTTGACCAGGCCGAGCTCACGGTACCGGCCGTAGGGTCCGCTGGTCGCGGCCCGTTCGGTGAGTGCGGACACCACGCGGACGCCCTCCTCTCCCGCGTGGTCGGCGGCCAGTCGTGTGTAGTGCTCGGTGAGCAGCGGAGCCCGGTGAAGTCCGGCGACGAAGGCCGCGACAAGGAACCGGGTGGCCCGGGGGACGCCGCCGGGATCGGCGGGTTCGAGAAGGCTCTCGTAGCTGCGCTGGGCGTTGGTCCTGGCCTCGGGTCTGGTGGCCCGGACGCCGTCCAGGACACTCCCCGGAGCGATGCCGAGGAGCCGGTCGACGAGGTCGTCCGCCATGGTGATCTCCCTGCCTGGTGGGCGGTTCGGTGGACAGTGTGGGCGTGGGTGATGTGACGTGGGAGGGGAGCGTGGTGCGTCGGGTGCCGCCACCCGGTACCGGACCGTGCGCTGGAGCGGTGCCGGGCGAGGGCCCCGGCTACACGGCCGCGATCAGGGACGCCGGGTCCGGGGTCCAGCCGAGCTCGGGGGCGACCTCGGCCGCGATGAGCTCGATGGAGCGCAGGACGTACTCGTGCGGCGGGTCCACCGAGTGAACCTGGAAGGACAGGTGGGTCGCGCGTTGGAGGGCGGTGTCCCGGGACAGAGACTCCAGAACGTCCTCGGGTGTTCCGACGTGTGCGTCGAAGGTCGCCAGCAGTTCCTCGATCGGCAGCCGGTCGACCTCGTCGCCGAGCACGGACCGGGCGAACCCGGCGCTCCGGTAACCCCGCTCGGCCAGGCGCAGGGCCTCCTCCCGGTCGTCGGCGACGAACAGGGTGCGCGCCACGCTCACCCGGGGTTCGGCCCCCGGCGCGAGGTTGTCCAGGTAGGCGTCGATGACGGGGTTCTGGATGTCCCACAGCGGCGTGTCCGGCGCGTCCGCAGGCGGCGGCTGGGTGCGGGAGAGCAGCAGGCCGTCGCCGCGCTCGGCCGCCGCCACCGCGAGCGGGGCGGAGAAGGTCGCCAGCCAGAGGCGGTCCAGGAGCTCGGGCCGGGCCGGGTGGAGCCGGTTCGGTCCGTCCCCGAAGGGCTCTCCCGACAGTGCCGCCAGCACGGTGGCGCGCTTGCGGGCGAAGACCTCGCGCCGCCGCTCGAACTCCACCCCGAAGCTCGGGAAGGCGGACGGGGTCCCGCCGGAGCTGAACCCCAGCTCCAGGCGCCCGCCGGAGAGCAGGTCGAGCACGGCCGCGTCCTCGGCCGACCGCACCGGGTCCTCCAGGGTCAGGGTGACGACTCCGGTGCCGAGCCGGATGCGCTCGGTCCGCGCGGCGGCCTGGGCCAGGAACACCAGCGGCGACGGGAGTCCGCCCTCGTCGCCGTCGAAGTGGTGCTGGGCGACCCAGGCGCTGTCGAAACCGAAGGCCTCGGCGTGCCGGATCTGTTCGGTCGCCGAACGGTAGCGCTCCTGCGGGGACCCGTCGTCCAGGACACGGGTGAAGAAACCAAGCTGCTTGGACACTGTTCTCTGCTCTCTTCTCTGGTCTCCGCACCGCGCGGACGCCCGTGGCTGGTCCGCGTGGTCAACGGTCGGTGGTCGGCCAGCTGCCGCCGTACCCGTAGCCGTCACTGGGCGGACGGCTGTCGCCGTGCGGCCGGTCGGGCGGCCGCGGTGGCGCGCTTCCCGGGGATGGCCTCGATGAGGTTCCTGGTGTAGTCGTGCCCGGGTGAGGCGAAGACCTCCCCGGTCGGGCCCGACTCCATGACCCTGCCCTCGCTCATCACCGTCAGGGTGTGCGACAGGCGGCGCACCACCGCGAGGTCGTGCGAGATGAACAGGTAGGTGAGCCCGAGCTCGTCCTGGAGCTCTTCGAGCAGGTCGAGGATCTGTGCCTGGACGGTGACGTCCAACGCGGAGACCGGTTCGTCGAGCACCACCACCTCGGGGCGCAGCACCAGGGCGCGCGCGATGGCGACGCGCTGGCGCTGGCCACCGGAGAGCTCCCGGGGCGGCGCCGCAGGGCCGTGGCGGGCAGTGCGACCCGGTCGAGGAACTCGGCGACGGTGGCCGCCCGCTCGCTCCGGTCCCCGATGCCGTAGTTCAGCAGGGGTTCGGTGACGATGGCCTCCACGCTCTGTCGGGGATCGAGCGAACCGAACGGGTTCTGGTAGACCATCTGCAACCGCCCGCGCAGGTTCCGCAGGTCCCGTCCCCTCAGGGCGCCCACGTCCTGACCGCTCACGGCCACGGTGCCGGAGGTGGGGCGGTGGAATCCCATGACGGCGCGGGCCGTGGTGGTCTTGCCCGAACCGGACTCCCCACGATCGCGTGGGTGGTTCCGGAGGCCACGGTGAACGACACCTCGTCCACGGCCCGGAAGCGGCGCCGCCGGGGGCCGAACTCCTGGACCAGGTCACGGACCTCGATGGCCGGGACCTGGATGGCGGGAACCTCGTTGGCCGGGACCTGGATACCCGAGGCCTGGAGAGCCGAGGCCCGGTCTTCGCGGACGCGGTCGGCGTGGGCCCGGCACGAGCGGGAGCGATCCGTGTCGGCCGCGACCTCCCCGGCCCCGTTCCCGCTGGTGCGGGCCTCGCGGACGCGGGCCGGGTCCGGGGTTCCGCGTCCCGCCCCGGCCAGCGAGGGGGCGTCGTTCAGGAGCTGTCGGGTGTAGTCGCTGGCCGGACGGGTCAGGACAGTGCCCGTGGGCCCGCTCTCCTGGACTCGGCCGTCCTTGAGCACCACCACCCGGTCGGCTCGGTCCGCTGCCACGGCGAGGTCGTGGGTGACCAGCAGGACGGCGGTGCCGTCCTCGCGCCGCAGCTCGTCGAGCAGATCGAGGATGGTCTTCTGCACCGTGACGTCCAGGGCGCTGGTCGCCTCGTCCGCGATGACGAGCTCCGGCCGCAGGGCCACCGCGCTGGCGATGAGGACACGCTGGCGCATGCCGCCGGAGAGCTCGTGCGGGTACTGGCGGGCGCGCAGCGCGGGGTCGGGGATACCGACGCGCTCCAGGAGTTCGAGTACACGGGCCCTGATCCGGCGCCGGTCGGCCCACCGATGGATGCGCAGCACCTCGGCGAGGCCGTCGCCGACACGCTTGACCGGGTTGAGGGAGTTGTTGGGGTCCTGCGGGACGAGCCCCACCCGGCTGCCGCGCACCGACTCCAGCCTCCGGTCGCTCCAGCCGGTGATGTC
Source organism: Nocardiopsis eucommiae (assembly GCA_018388625.1). Taxonomy (GTDB): domain Bacteria; phylum Actinomycetota; class Actinomycetes; order Streptosporangiales; family Streptosporangiaceae; genus Nocardiopsis; species Nocardiopsis eucommiae. The sequence continues at coordinate 3,779,731 of CP074402.1, forward strand.
GACACCGTTGAGCACCACGCTCCCCCGGTGACACGACCGTTCTCCGGCAGGAGGCCGACCACCGCCTGGGCCGTGGTGGTCTTGCCCGAACCGGACTCCCCGACCACGGCGACGACCTCACCGGGGCCGATCTCCAGGGAGACGCCGTGCACCACCCGGGTCCGGGTGCCCCGGCTGGTGTAGGAGACACGGAGGTCGCTGACGGACAGGACCGGTGTGGCGCCGTCCCGCCCCGGGTGTTCCCCGGCACGGTCTGCGGTGCTGGTCCCGGGGGCCCGGACCAGGTCTCGCTCTGGGCCCCGGAAGCGCCCTGGAGCTGGGAACCGGACCGGGGCCGAGACTCCGTCCGGTCCTGGGAGCCGCCCCGGGTCCGGGATCCGGTGCCGCTCTGGGGTTGGGTGTGGGTCATGCTCGCCCCCGTCGTGCGATCGAGGCACTGATCCGGTTCGCAGCCAGCACGACCGCGACGACGACCAGGCCGGGGAGTGTGGTCAGCCACCAGGCGGTGGCCACGTAGTCGCGCCCCTCCGCGATCATCAGCCCCCACTCCGGAGTGGGCGGCGGAGCGCCGTACCCGAGGAAGCCCAGGGTGGAGATGGCCAGGATGGCCGTACCGAACTGGAGGGCGGCGAGCGCGGCCACCGCCGTCATGGAGTTGGGCAGCACGTGCCGCCACAGGACCGTGTGGAACCGGCCGCCGCTGGCGTAGGCCGCCTCCACGTAGTCCGTGCCGCGCACCCGGACCACCTCCGAGCGCGCCAACCGGGCGAAGGCCGCGACGCTGGCCACACCCACCGCGAAGGCGATCTGCGCGGTGCCGAAGCCGAGCACGATGACCACGCTCAGGGACAGCAGCAGCGAGGGCACGGCCAGCAGGACGTCCACCACGCGCATCAGGGCGTCCTCGACCAGCCCGCCCACGGCGCCCGAGACCGCGCCGAGCAGGGTGCCCAGCACCAGGCCGACGGTGACCGCGACCAGGGCGCCGGAGAGCGAGTGGACCGAACCGTGCACCACCCGGGAGAACACGTCGCGGCCGGTGGCGTCGGTGCCGAACCAGTACTGGGCGCTGGGCTCCTGGAGGGCGTCGGCGGCCTCTCCGGTGACCGGACTGGCCGAGGTGAAGAACCCCGGCACCAGCGCCCAGGCCACCACCGACAGGATGACCAGGCAGGACAGGAGAGTGCTGATCTCCAGGCGGAGCGGGCGGCGCCACAGGCTGGGGCGGTCCGGGGCCGAGGCCGGGGCGGTCTCCGCAGCGCTGGGGCCGACGGAGGGGGTGAGGTTCATACGGAGGCTCCCGACTTGTTCCTCAGTCGCGGGTCCAGCACGGGGTAGAGCAGGTCCACGACCAGGTTGACCAGGACGAAGACGGTCGCGGCGAGCAGAACCACGGCCTGGAGGACGGCCACGTCCTGGTTGCTGACCGCCTGCTCGGTGAGGCGGCCGATCCCGGCCCGGCCGAACACGGTCTCGGTGACCACGGCGCCGCCGATGAGCTCACCGAACAGCACACCGGCCATGGTGAGGGTCGGCAGGAGCGCGTTCTTGGCGACGTTGCGCCACAGCACCCAGTGGCGGCTGGCGCCCTTGGCCCGCACCACGGTGACGAAGGGCTGCGTGTACACCTCGTCGATGCTGCGGGTGAGGATCTGGGCCAGGGGCGCGGAGATCGGCACGGCCAGGGTGAGCACCGGCAGGACCAGCCCCTGCACCGGGCCTGGGTTGATCACCGGGACCAGGCCGAGTCGGAAGGAGAACACCTGGATGAGCAGGATGCCGAGCCAGAAGACCGGGACCGACACGAACAGCGACGGCAGTGACCGCAGGAGTCCGCGAATCCAGGCCAGCCGGGGATAGGTGGACAGGAAGGCCACGGCCGTCGCCAGGACCAGCGCCGTGACGAACCCGAGGAGGGCGAGCTGGAGGGTACCGGGCAGGGCCTCGGCGATCAGGTGGCGCACGGCGGTGCCGCTCTGGACGGAGTGTCCGAAGTCGCCGCTCAGGAACCCGAGCAGGGTGTGCGCGTACTGCTGGTGGGCGGGGACGTCGACCCCGTAGGTCGCGCGCAGGGCGGCGATCTGCTCGGGCGACAGGCCGAGCTCGGGGTTCTCGAACCGGATCATGACGGCGTCGCCGGGCATGGCCTGGAGCAGCACGAACGCCGCTGTGAACGCGGCGAGCAACACCACCACGGCCTGCCCGACCCGTCGGAGTACGTAGCTCATCCGACCTCTCTGAGGTGTGGACTTCCAGGGACGGGTGGGACGGGAGCGGAACGGTGAGGGGCGGAGACGGAGGACGGTGGGCACCGACCGACCAGGGCCGTGCGGCGCCCACCGGCCCGCTACTCGTCCAGCCAGACCTCGTGGAAGCTGGGCCGGGCCACCGACTCGAACGCCACGCCGTGCACGCTGGGAGCGGTGCCGTACACCTGCGGCTCCTCGAACAGCGGGATGACGTAGGCCTGCTCGCTCAGGTGGGCCTGCACGGCCGCGCTGGCCTCGTCGCGGTCCTCGGGCTCGGCGGCGGAGGCCACCTCCTCCAGCAGTTCCTCCAGTTCCTCGTCCTGGACCGAGTCGTCGCCCGGGTCACGGTTGAGCAGGGTGTTGCGGTTCTGCGAGTGGTACTGGCTCTTGATGACGTCGTGGTCGGCGCGACCCACCATGGAGTGGTAGATCTGCACCTGGTCGGGGTCGTTGATCGCCTCGGCGTAGGTACCGGCGTCGGCGGCGAGGATCCGGAGGTCGACGCCGATCCCGGCGAGCTGCTGACTGATCAGCGTCAGCGCCTCGAACGACCGAGGCTGCGGAGCCGCCTCGTTGACCACGAGGGTGAGCGGGGTGCCGTCCTTCTCGCGGACCCCGTCGGAACCGAGCTCCCAGCCGGCTTCGTCGAGGAGCTCCTCGGCCCGCTCGGGGTCGTACTCCAGGTGCTCGGACTGGTCGGCGTAGCCCCGGGCGGTGGTGCTCAGGGTGGAGGTGGCCAGCGGGTAGTGATCCGTGTAGATGGTGTCCACGACCTCCTGCCGGTCGATCCCGGCGACCAGCGCCTGCCGCACGGGGAGTTCGGAGAGGATCTCGTTGCCCAGGCGCAGGCTGAGGCTGTTGTTGACCCCGTTGGTCTGCGGGGCGTGGACCGTGAACCCGGCCTCCTCGACCTGTCTCTCGTCCTGGGCCTGGACGTAGCGGACGAAGTGGGCCTGTCCGGCGATCAGCGAGCCCACGCGGACGCTGTCCTCGGGGGTGACGCTGACCTGGACCTCGTCCAGGTGGGCGCGGCCCTGGTTCTCCCGGCTCGGCGGCGCCCAGGCGTAGTCCTCCCGCGCGGTGAGGGTGAGGGAGGTGCCGATCTCCTCCTCGGTGATGGTGAAGGGCCCCGTGCCGATCACCTCGGTGGAGTTGCCCGGGCCGAAGCCCTCCAGGGAAAGGTCGAGCGTGTCCTCGGAGAGCAGGCCGGAGTTGATGGTGGAGGTGGCCTGGAGGAAGCCGGGTGAGGGGGCGTCGAAGTGGAACCGGACCGTGGTCTCGTCCAGGACCTCGCTGCCCCCGTAGTTGTTGATCGCCTCGGAGACGATCAGCGCGCGGTCCTGGTCGCCCTGTCCGTAGAGGTCGAAGTTCTTGGCGACCACCTCCGCGTCCAGCGGGGAGCCGTCGGAGAAGGTGACGTCGTCCCGGAGAGTGAAGGTGTACTCGGTGGCGTCGTCGTTGACCTCCCACTCCGTGGCGATCCAGGGCTCGAACTCCAGGGTCTCGGGGTCCTGGTACACCAGCCGGTCGGTGACGTTGTTGACCAGGCCGCCGTTGGGGTAGAAGCCCGCGGACGGCGGATAGAGGGAGTCGTGGGCCTGGTGTTCCAGGTAGACGAGGGTGCCTCCCGGGACGGGCCCACCGTCGCCCCCCGTTCCTGAGGAGGCGGAGGCACCGCAGCCCGTCAGGGTCATCAGGCCGACGGCCGCGAGCAGGGACAGGGCACGTACCGGTGTCGTGGAGTGGGACACGTTCTTCCTCTCGGGGACCGACGGGGACGGCCCTCGGACCCGGTGTCACCTCGGGTCCGGGCGGGGTCCCTCTCGCGTCGGGTAGCACTTGCGCCCGCTGGTCGCGGACACCCGGTCTTGCTCGGGAGCACCCCACCGCCGTACGAGGGTTGCTGTCCCGCCTGCCGAGCCAGACAGCGGAACTCTTGACCTGACAAAAACATATCATACCAGTAGGAAAACTATAGATAGCGGCCGAGTCCGCCCCAGGGGGAATGCCCGGTAGGGTCCCCTCCGGGACACGACCGTGGAGCCGCCGGGCCCGGTGGGGGCTTCAGCGAGGCGGCTGCCGCCTGATCAGACCCGGTCCGCCGGGAACCCGCCCGTGGCCACGGGCCCCCACCGCTCGGGCGTGACCCGCACGAGCGCCTTGCCCTGGCGACGCATCGCCTCGCGGTACTCGTCCCAGTCGGGGTGCTCCCCGGAGATGACCCGGAAGTACTCCACGAGGGGTTCGACGGCGTCCTCGCCGTCGATGACCTCGGCCGTGCCGTCGACCTGCACCCAGGGCCCGTCGAAGTCCTCGGAGAGGACGACGACGCTGACCCGTGGGTCCCTGCTCGCGTTACGGGCCTTGGCCCGCTCCGGATAGGTGGAGACCACGATCCGGCCCTCGGTGTCGACCCCGCAGGTCACCGGCGAGGCCTGGGGACCGCCGTCCGCGCGCCGCGTGAGCAGAAGCGCCCGGTGCCGGGGCCGCACGAACTCCAGGAGCCCGTCGAGGTCGACCTTGGTGTTGGTGGCGATGTTGGGTGCCATGTGCCCGCTTCCCAGAAGACGTCTCCAGCAACGCCAGACTATCCAGCAAACCCCGAGGGGGCCGTGCCCCAAGCCGAGTCGGCAGGTGTCGTGCACGTATCCGGGTGCGGAGTCGGCCCGCTGCTCCCCGCGTCGCGGGGAGCAGATCGTTCGCTCTGCAGGGTTCTCCGCGCAGACGGGTCCATCCCCGCGTGCGCGGGGAGCAGATGGACACGGGCCGGTTCGTCGTGGTCGCAGTGGGACCATCCCCGCGTGCGCGGGGAGCAGACATGGGCCTCACCGGCATCTGGCCGTACCTGCTGGGTCCATCCCCGCGTGCGCGGGGAGCAGGTGCAGGGCCGTTTCCACCTGGGGTGGTGGTCGGGTCCATCCCCGCGTGCGCGGGGAGCAGCTCAACTGGGCCGGGCGTGCGCGGTCGTCGCAGGGTCCATCCCCGCGTGCGCGGGGAGCAGGTGCAGGGCCGTTTCCACCTGGGGTGGTGGTCGGGTCCATCCCCGCGTGCGCGGGGAGCAGCTCAACTGGGCCGGGCGTGCGCGGTCGTCGCAGGGTCCATCCCCGCGTGCGCGGGGAGCAGGTGTGTGTGGTGTTCACGGTGCTGCTCCTAGCGGGTCCATCCCCGCGTGCGCGGGGAGCAGTCATCGACGGTTTCGGCCGCACCAACACCGAAGGGTCCATCCCCGCGTGCGCGGGGAGCAGCTGACAACGTGGTGGCGACCCTCCAGGCACAGGGTCCATCCCCGCGTGCGCGGGGAGCAGTCCGCCGTCCCGAGGCAGATCCGGCCGTTGAAGGGTCCATCCCCGCGTGCGCGGGGAGCAGGGCACGGCGGCCGACGCGGGCACCTTGTCGTCGGGTCCATCCCCGCGTGCGCGGGGAGCAGTGGTCCTCGGGCTGGATCTTCAGCCGCATCCAGGGTCCATCCCCGCGTGCGCGGGGAGCAGGCTTCTTGAACAGGCAACTTACCAGTGGCAAGTGGCCGTTTTTCCAACTTCTCGAAAGTCGGACACCAAGAACAAATGCCCCATAAGCACCGTGTTGCTCATCGCTTACCGAACCTGCGCCGTTTGGATGCCTTGCTCCAACCGGTCTTGGGGAACGCCGCACTCCGGCGGGATGGATTCTTGGGGCGGTGCATCATCACCAGCCCCTCGTGGTCCTTGGGCTCCCAATCATGGTCGAACGTGTCGAAGGCGAACCCCTGTTCCGAATCGTTCCCGTACACGAGCAGAGCCCGACCGTTGTTCGCGTACTCCTGGACCTCGGCCCACAGCGCTTCCCTGACTCTGCGAGAAGGGTTGCCGATGAACACACCCGCAGAAATCTCCATGAGCCAACGGCTGAGGAAGCCCCTCAAGCCCTTGGGGCACTTGGCCAGGATGATGACGGTCACCAGACCACCTCGTCAGGATGGTGTCTCCCGGATTCCAACAACTGCCCGTCATCACCGACGAGGCCGACCGAGTCCTCCTCCGGCTCCTCGAAGTTCGCATCCCCGAGAAGAAGCTTCCTGACGTCCCGGACACACCGGTCGAGCAGGCCCTCCTCGTTGATCCGATCCCGAAGGAGCTTCCGGGTCACCCCATCGACGTCCTCATCACCCTGCGCGGCGGCGTCGAAGGCCACCGGAATCCCGATCTCCACCTTGTAGAGGTCCGCGATGTCCATCACGAACCCCCGATCGTGCCCCGAGTGCACGAAACCCAGCCCCGGGCTGCATCCCAGTGCGACCGTCACCGTGTGGGCCACCCCGTAGAGACACTGTGCGGCGGAGGTGATCCCCTTGTTCGGCGCGTCGGACATGTCATGTTGACCAGGCTTGTACCTCCGCCCCTTCCAGGTCACCCCGGTACGTTCCGACTCGGCCTTGTAACACTTCTTCACCCGGTCGCTTTCCTTGCCGAGCAACTGCTGGCGGCTGAAGGCCTCCACTTCGAGATCTGGGAAGCGCATCCTGTACATCGCCCGCGCGACGTCCAATCGACGTTGGCGGTTGGCCCATGCCGCGGCCTGTGCCTCCACCATGCGGGACGAGGTCGTCAGCCCTCGTCCCGCCGCGTAGAAGCGCACTCCGTGCTCACCGACCCAGACGACGCTGGCTCCGCACTCCGCCAGGACCTTCATCGCGGCCTGGGTCACCGTCGTACCCGGGCCCAGTAGGAGCGTTCCGATCGTGGCCCCGGGGATGTACCTGGTCCCGTCCCCGTCCTCAGCCGTGATGGCGTTGTCCTCCCGGTGGACCACGCATCGCTCCAGGTAGACGAACGACACCCGGTCACTCATCCTGGTCAGTTCGCGAGGTGAGAGCGTCCGTCTCCTCCCGACCGTCGTCACCGTTCACCCACCGGGGCCAGGGTCATGAGACCGCATCCGTACGCCTTCGCGCGGCCGATACCCGCGCTCAGGGCCTGGCGCAGTCGATCGGGATCGGTAACGGTCAGCCTCCCGTCGAAGGTCGCGGTCACCACGGGCACCCGCATCCGTTTCCCCTTGCGCTCGGGCCGGGGGTCGGGTTTGTCGAAGCCCGTGCTGTGACGGCCGTGCACCAGCAGCTCGTAGCCGTCCACCTCCGGCAGAGACGGTTCGGCGCCTGTGGCACGCAGCACCTCGAACCCGCACTTCTCCTGCCGCTTCAGCAACCATCCCGCCTGGTGTCGGGGGTGACGTGCGCGGTGGGCTTCGTCTCCTCCCCGTCCTTGCGCCTGATGCTGTGCACAGGGTTGGCCGTCAATCGGAACGCCCAGGTCTGTCCCACCTCGAGCCGGGACAGGAAACCGGTGTAGTCGAGCGTCCGCCACCCCGGCCCCTCTTCGGACCGGGGCCAGCCCGCCTGTTCCACCAGGTGGGTGAGTTCGGGCCTGCCGGGGCTCACCACGTAGAGCAGCACCTCCGCCCTGGCGTTGCGGTCCACCCGCCACAGGATCCGAGGCCGACCGCCGTCACCACCGGACCGGTCACCGGTTCCCGTGATCCCGGCCAGCGGGTCGACGGCGGAGGCGGTGCCGGGCAACAGGTCGGGAAACCCGCCCATCACGGCGGCGTGCAGGGCCTGCGGTGAGGACAGCAGTGCGCGCGTCCCGGGCCGATGCGTGTTGAAGCGGAATCGGGTGAGGTGCATCAGGGGTCTCCCAGCGCGGACAGGGGGTCGTGGGCGGGCGCCACCTGCACACGCCGCCCCGGGTTCGGGTTGGAGACGGTGACCGCATCGGTTCGGACCGCTCGCAGGCCGTACCGCCGGTGTCTCGGATCGAAGCTGAGCGGGAGGTCACGGAGGGAATCGGCCGCACCGTCCCCGGGAACCGCGTCCACGAAGGTGGAGAGCTCGATGTCCGCCCCCGCCCGCCACCCGCGCCGTTTCCGGTACCACGCGGCGGCCTGCCAGGGCTGGTCGCGCAGAGCGTCCTCCAGCGGGCCGCTCACCGGCTCGCCCAGTTCGACGGGCCGTGAGGGCGGGCAGGACCGCCTGCCCAGGTAGGGGAGGTACACGGGCGCGCGCACCGCCTCGTGCAGCGCGGTGATCAGCTCGGGCCCTCCCTCCACCGCCGCCACGAACACCGCGTCGGACAGGTAGAAGCGTTCGGAGACCGGCATGGACACACCGGTGACCAGGTGGTGTGCGGTCTGGTAGTCCCGCACTCTGGTCCCGGGCTGGTCGACCCGAACACCGAACCGCAGCGACGCCAGGTCGGTCAGGTCCGCCGTGCGATCACGTCCGAGGGCTCCGGCGAGCAGACCGACCACACCGCTCTTGGTGGGCGCGTTCTCGGTACCGCGCCGCGCGAAGCGGGAGGAGGAGCCCCAGGCCTGGAGTGGACCCGCCAGGAGCAGGGGCAGGGTGAGCGATCCGGCGGTGTTCCGGGCGGAGGCACTCACTGGGGGCCTGACGCTGGGCGACCGCGGAGCCGACCTGCTCGATGAGTTCGGGAAGGGTCACCTCGGCGCCCAGTCCGGAGAGCTTGGCGGTCCGGTCCCCGACCCGTACCACCCAGGTGTCGACGTCGTCGGCGGCCCCGAAGGCCCGCTCCACCTGGGGCACGTACTCCGCGAGGCGGGCACTGGCCTGCGCGACGTGCCCGTGCTCGGCGCCCACCGGTTCCTCGAAGGCCCCCACGAAGCTGATCGGGCGCGCACCGCGCAGCTTGACGACGACAGCGTCGGGCAGGGTGTGGTTTCCGAAGGTGTTGATCTTGCCGGTGGGCAGGGACTCCACGAACCCGCGCACGAACGCCTCCACGGCGCGACGCAGCGGTTCGGTCACGGGCTCGTCCTCACGCAGCCCCTCCCCCAGGTTCCTCCTGAGCAGGTCCACGTCCACCGCCGCGTACCGGTAGAGGGTGGCGGAGTTGAACTCGACGGTGCCGATCATGCCCGCCCCGGTCTCCTCCTCGGGGTTCCTGTCATCGACGGCCGTGTAGTAGTCCGACTCGTTCTCTACAGCGTGCACGCTGATGGCGTGCGCGACCTGGGCGGCGGCGTCCACGTTGATGTCGGCGCCGTCGGCGACCATGCGGCCGAACAGGGCGATGTCCACCGAGTGCAGGGTGTCCGCGACGGACTTGGCGCGCGCCTTGTTCTCCTTCTCCTTGAGGAAGGCCTTGATGTCGTCCCTGCCGTCGACGGCGAGCCGCGCGAGACCGTCGCGCTGGCGGGCGCTGAGGAACATCAGGTAGGCGGACTCGGGAGCGGGGGCAGCCTCCCCGTTCTTCTTCGCCGCGTCGACCTTGCGCTTGGGCGGCTCGATCTTGGAGCCGGTAGCGGTCTGGACGGTCTCGGCCGCCAGGGCGAGCGCCTCGGTCTCCTCGATGGAGGGGTCGATCTCCCGGATGCGGGCGGCGATCAGTTCCGCGACGCGCTTGGTGCGGGTGCCCAGGTCCTGGGGGTCGAGCAGGGCGTCGAAGGCGAGCCGGGTCGCGCGCTTCCAGGCCTGGCTGGAGACCCGGGAGCGGCGTACGCCGCCGTAGACGGCCGTCTTGGGAGCACCGGTGTCGTCACGGTTGAGGTTGCTGGGCGGCACGGTCTGCAACACGTGCACGTCAAGAATGGTACGGCTCATGGGTGTGGTCCTCGTTTGGTCGGTGCGTGCTCGGCGTGTGGCGCGAGCCGAAGGGTTCGGGGGCGTGGCGCCGGTGGCGGAGTCCGGAGCTGACCCCGCCATCGGCGGTCACTCGGCGGGGTGGGTTCCGGTCTCGTCGCCCTCCGGAGCGGGCTCGGACCTGCTCGGGCGGTACGCCTGGAAGCCGCGCCCCCAGGCACGGCGCACCCGCTCGGCTCCCGCCGCGGTGCGCGTGTCGTGGAGCTGGTCCGCGAGAAGCCCGTAGTCGAGCGGAAGGTCCTCGGCGCGCAGGAGTTGGACGATCCCGCGCAGCCGGTCGAGGCGGGTGCCCCGGCTGCTCGCGGTCTGGGCCTGGACGAACCGCTTGCGCAGGGGTTCGTCGATGTCACCGGAGGGCATGAGGCGTCGGACGGCTCCACCGAAGTCCCTGCCCCGCCGGTGCATGCCCTTGTCACGCTTGGACTGCTGGTGGAGGGCGTAGAGCGTGAGGGCCTCGTGCGCGGCGGACTCCGCGTCGGGCGTACGGGGATCGTTGACGTGGAAGGTCTCGTAGAAGCGGTGGTCGATGGTGACTCCGACCAGCTCCGGCACCTCGTCGATGGTCTTTCCCGCTCCGCGACGCAGCCGGGCCAGTGTGGAGACCGCGTCGGGGTGGTCCCGCAGATATCCGGCCTGGAGCTGGCGGACACGCTCGTCGACCGCCTCTCCGACCTCCCTGAGCTCGGGAACGTAGGCTGGGCTGCTCGCTGTGGTCACTGTTCTTCCTCCGTGTTCTCGGAGCCCGAGTCGGGGACGGTCAGGGGCAGGGCTGTGCGCAGTGCTCTGCGGAAACGCAGGTCGGCGCTGGAGGTGTTGAGCCAGAACGGGCCGCCCCTGGTGTCGAGGACGCGCCCTTCCCAGGAGGCCTCGCTCGCGGACTCGATGAGCTCGTCCCCGAGACGGGAGACGATCCCCCGAGCGGTGAACTGCCAGGCGCGACGCCGCTCCGTCGGAAGCGCGGAGTCATCCCCGGGGTCGCCCGCGCCCTGGGCGGTGGAGGGGTGAGCCCTCTCAGCCACTGGCGGAAGGCGGCGTCCAGATCCCCGAACCCACGGTCGCGAGCAGTGGCACGCGGCCCCTCTCCGTCCGTTCCCGCCGCCTGGGCCAGTCCGGTGGCCAGGTCGCCCAGGGCGGTGACCGCGTCCTCCGCGTCGCTGACCGCGCCGACGGCGGCCCGTGCCAGTTCCCTGTTGTCCGGGTGGAACAGGTCCACCGGCAGGGTCACGGAGTCGTCGATGATCTCGTCGATGACCGACTGCTGGGTGCCGTAGACCGCTCCGGCCAGACGGGCCCGGATGAGGTAGCCACGGGGCAGGTAGCGGTCCACGGTGAGGCGCGAGATCCATTCCAGGACGCGGGGGATGACCTGGTCGGCCGCTTCCTGGCGCTGCTCCCGCCCACGTACCTCACCCGTGACCAGAGCGCCCAGCCCCCGCCAGGCCGCGCGGGCCGGGTCGTGATCGCGCGGCAGGTAGACGGTGGCCTCACGGAGTTTCTTCTCCTGTGCGGGACTGCGACGCCAGGTGGACATGGGTTCGCGCGTCTGCATGTTGCGTGGGGTCAGGGGGTCGCCGTAGGAGAGCAGGACCCCGTACGCACCCTGGTCGTCGTGGTGCAGGCGCAGACGGCGGCTCTGCCAGGTGTAGAGGTCACGCAGCCCGTGGGGGCGGGAGGCGGCGCGGGCCCCCTCCATGGGTGCGGATGTGCAGGGTGGATGTGCCCAGGCCGGGCGGTCGTGCCCCGAGCCCTGACCGCCGGGGGCTGACTTCCCACCGGTCTCCAGGTTGTTGGTGTCGAAGGAGATGAGGTTGAGAAGGAGGGTCTCCCGGAGGTTGTCGCCCTCGGCGTACACCCCGCCGAGTTGGCCCGCCCAGCCCACACCCTGCGGGTACCCCTTGCCGCCCTTCACGCGCGGGTCTCCCTCGGCACCGGACTTGATGCCGGAGGGGTCGTAGGCGTGGGCGTGCACCACCCAGCGGGCGGCCTCAGCGAAGTCGAGCCGTCGGGCACCGTGGGCGCGCATGGTGAAGAACCGTGAGCCGTTGGGAACGTCGGCGACGATCCGGTCGAGCGCCGAGTACTCGCCCTTGCTGGTGTGCAGATCCGCCACCTGGAGGAAGGGGGTCCGTGGGTGCAGGAGGTCGAACCGTTCCCTATGGGTGTCGAGGTAGGTGCGCAGTTCAGCGAGCGGCAGTCCGTCGTCCCAGAGTTCGGCCCAGTCCTCGACCTCCTGCGGGCCGTCGATCACGTCGTGCAGGATCGCCAAGAGGAGGCGGAGCAGGACGAAGTCCTGCGTGGGGACGTCACCGACCAGGCGGCGCACCGTCTCGGCCTGTTCGAAGACCTCGGTCAGGGAGAGCTCGGCCTCGCTGCCGTCAAGGCGCAGTACCGGGATCCAGGGGCGGCGGGTGAGGTCGAAGCAGCGCGGGGGCGAGGTCCCGGGTTCGGATGTCGCCACGGCTGTGGGCGCCTCAGGGTGCACGGGTGACCTCCAGGCCGTCGGATTCGGTGTAGTGGAGCGTGTGTCCGGCCAGTTCGGCGCGGTTGTCCTCGTCCAGGAACAGGACCAGTTCCCCGGCGATCCAGTGGGCCTCCTTGGTCTGCCAGGCCGCGACCAGGTCGGTCTCGAGATCGGCGATGGTGCGGTCGATCATCGCTCCGGTGACCGTGAACTGGTAGGGAAGGCGGAGGCCGCTCGCCGCGAGTGCCCGTGCCGCCCTGGCCGTGGGGGCCGAGTCCAGGGGCAGGGGCAGGCCTCCGCGTCCTTCGGAGAGCCAGGGGACCGTGGTGAGGGACCCGTCCGCGTCGCGCCGGGCCACCAGGACCTCCAGGCTCTCGCCGGTGTCCCTGACCTGGGCCCTGCCGCTCTGACTGTCGTCGGCCTCACCGACCCCCGCGTCCACCCAGCCGATGACCGCGCGGCCGTCCCTGGCCGCGGGGTCGAGCAAGAACGCGCGGGCCCGAACGGCCTTCTCTGCCTGTTCGGTCTCCTGGACGGTGAGCGCCTCGTCCAGGGCCGTGGACCAGCGCACCGGCGCGACGTCGGCGTGGTCGCCGACCTGACGGTAGGCGTCCTGGACCAACGGGCTGATGTGGTCGGGCAGCCGGACGGCGCGCTCGTCGTCGGCCGTCGCTTCGAGGTGGGGCCGGAGCGCGGCGAGCGAGCGCAGGAGCGGGTACTCCCCGTAGACCGTGCGCGATCCGCGCACGGGGCGGGGTGGACTCTGGGTCCAGTCGACCCCCGTGACCAGGCACCGTGCCGTGCGAAGCCCGGGCGGACGCTGGCTCTGACCGGTTCCCCGCAGGTGGCGGTGCAGGCGCCCCATGCGCTGGAGCACCAGGTCGACGGGGGCCAGGTCGGTGACCAACAGGTCGAAGTCCACGTCCAGGGACTGCTCGACGACCTGGCTGGCCACGACGATGTGGCGGGCGGGTCGGGTCCCGCCGAGTGGGACGACCTTCGAGGGAGGCCCGTACTCGCTCAGGAGCCGTTCGTCCCGGGCGGCCCGATCGAGATCCAGGAAGCGGGAGTGGGCGACGGTCACCGCCGCGTCGCCGAACCGGTCGCGCAGCTGGGTGGCGGCCTCGTGCACCCGGGCGACGGTGTTGCGGATGACCAGGGCGCAGCCGCCCCCGGCCAGTTCCGTCTCCAGACGGTCGGCGAGGATGGCGAGGTCGTCGTCGAGGGGTTCGATGTGGACGTCCGTCGATCGGCCCGACGCGGCGGGGGTGTACAGGCGGGGTGCCGCACCGGGTTCGGCCGTGGTGATCAGCGGGTAGGCGTCCGTCTCCCCGGCCGGTTTCGAAGTTTCCTCGGTCAGGCCGTCCCGCTGATTCCCCGCGTAGGCCAGTGCGAGCTCGCGCCTGCGCGCGGCCGGGAGGGTGGCGGACAGCACGACGACGGGGACCCCGTACCTGCCGAGCCAGGCCAGGGCCCGGTCAAGGTAGGTGTTCATGTACGTGTCATAGGCGTGGGCCTCGTCGATCACCACGACCTTGCCCGCGAACGCGAGGTGGCGCAGCGCCAGGTGCTTGCTCTTGAGACTGGAGAACAGGAGCTGGTCGACAGTGCCGACGGAGAAGGAGGACAGCATGCCCTTCTTTCGTCCGCGCAGCCACCGGTGGGCGACCAGCGCGGCGCCTCCCGGCCGACTTCCCGCATCGCGGTCGGTGTCGGTGGCCAGGCGGGGGCCGCCACCGAGGTAGCCGGAGAACTCCTTGTTGAGGTGCGCCTTCGAGTGCGCGAGGAAGATCGAGGCCGCTCCCTTCGGCATGCCCGGAAGTCGCTCCAGCCAGTGGGTGAAGCGGGAGAACATGGCGTTGCTGGTGGCCATGGTGGGCAGGGCGACGAAGCATCCGCCCGCGCCGGTGTAGGAGCCCAGGATCTCGGCGACGGCCAGGGCCGCCTCGGTCTTCCCCTCCCCATGGGGGCTTCGATGATCACGAGGCCCGGTCCGGTCATGGCGCGGGCGGCCTCCACGGCCTCTTCCTGGACCGGACGTACGACGGCTCCGGCGGGGAGGTCGAATCGCGCCGCGAACAGCTCAGTGGTCGTTTCCCCGAGCTCACGCGGCGACCAGGGCCGGGGCAGGTCGAGGAGCTGCCAGGCCTGTTCGGTGCGCTCGGGGTCGTTGCCGCGCTCTCCGGGGAAGTAGGGGAAGTACTCCGGGTTGCTCGCGATCCAGTCGGCGGTGATGACCAGTCCGGTGAGCAGGACCTGAGCGGTCTGCGGGAGCTTCACCGTTCGCCAGCCCGAGAGCCGCTCGGCCGCGCCGGTCACGCGGGCCGCAGTGTCCAGGAGCTCGGTCTGGACGGTGTACCAGGCGTCCGCGCTGCCAGGGGTGCGCAGAAGCTCGGGACGGTTGTCCAGAGCGGCGATGGCCGTGTTGCTGGGCGGAATTCCGTGGTGGCCTCCGGCGATCACCGTGAACTGGTTGGTGTCGCGTTCCCGCCAGCCGTGGTGCCGCGCCAGCCACTCTCGGAGGAGGAGCTGGCCCGCGAGGCCGTGCGGAGCGAGGCCGCGGTCGGCCATCTGCTTCTGGAGCGGCATGTCGAGACCGTGTGAGCGCATATCGTCCGCGAGGTGTTCGACCTGGCAGGCGAAGGCGGGGGTCGCCTTACCGATGTCGTGGGTGGCGGCGCACCAGACCGCAAGCAGGCGGGCGTCCGCCTCACCATCGGGAAGTGCCGCCGCGACGAGCTCCCGGACCTGGCGAGGGAGCCATTCGTCCCAGAGTCTGCCCGCGACGAAGGCGCTGTCGGCCATGTGCCGGTACAGGGGGAGCCAGCCGTCGGAGTCGAAGTCGTGCTTGGCCCACACGCGTCGCGCCGCTGCGGAGAGGTGGTCCTTCCAGGGCTGGGAAGGGGCAGAGGAGGTCATGGGAGATATCTAAACGGCTCCCGACGACAATCCAGAACGGCAATCGACCTTTTCCGCAAACCAGATGTGGCCAATGAAAATCCCGCATATCCCGCACAACACAGACACTTCCATGGTACGGAGACCCAGATCCGCACACCCTGGGAGGCGGGATCGCTACGTGCGGGGCAGGCACCTTCTCGCCCGTTCGCAAGCTCAACACAACACCGCTCGCCAGAACATCGCCCCGGGCGTGGGGGCAGACGATGTGGCGCAACCTCTCTAGGCCGCACATGGGGCCATCCCCGCGTGCGCGGGGAGCAGCCACCGAGTCACCGCCCTTGTAGAAAAGGCGGGAGGACCATCCCCGCGTGCGCGGGGAGCAGACCCGAAGGAGCCCCATGCAGCACTTCTACGCGGGACCATCCCCGCGTGCGCGGGGAGCAGCGACCCGGTGGTGGTGTTCGACAACATCGGTGAGGGACCATCCCCGCGTGCGCGGGGAGCAGAGCGCCGACGTGCCACCCGACAAGCCAATGCTGGGACCATCCCCGCGTGCGCGGGGAGCAGGCCCGCCCGTGGCCAGAGACAGCCCCGGCCTCGGGACCATCCCCGCGTGCGCGGGGAGCAGCGCCGCCGACATCTCGACCAACGTGCTCGCCGGGGACCATCCCCGCGTGCGCGGGGAGCAGGACCCCGGTCGTGTTCGCCAGTATGGGATGCTGGGACCATCCCCGCGTGCGCGGGGAGCAGCACTTTGGCGTTCCCGGTGATGTCTCCGGCCGTGGGACCATCCCCGCGTGCGCGGGGAGCAGCAGGTGCTCGGCATCACCGACGCCCACGACCTGGGACCATCCCCGCGTGCGCGGGGAGCAGCCAAGGACCTCGAAGAGTCGGACTGGCAGCGGGGACCATCCCCGCGTGCGCGGGGAGCAGACTTCTTGAACAGGGAACTTACCAGTGACAAGGGGTCGTTTTTCCAACTTCTCGAAAGTTGGACACTGGTGATTTCCATGGACGAACGTGATTCTTGCGCATGACTGCATGCATGTTGGTAGGAACGACCCGAGGGTCAGTTGGCGGCGGTGAGGAGGACGTCCACGAGGCGTTCGGCGGCGTCGGGCATGCCCTTCGAGCGGGCCTGGGAGGCGATGGCGTCGCGGGTGGCCGGGTCAGCGAGGAGCGGCTCGACGGCGGCCTGGAGGTTGGCCGGGTTGACCTCGCCGAGGAGCGCCACGGCGGCGCCCGACTCCTGGAGGTGACGGGCGTTGTGCGCCTGCTCGTTCCCCGCGGAGGATGCCAGCGGGATGAACACGGCGGCCTTGCCGAGAGCGGTGAGTTCGGCGATCGTACCGGCACCGCTGCGGGAGATGACCACGTCGGCGAGGGCCAGCACGTCGGGGAGCTCCGGACCGACGAAGGCGGTCAGGTGGTACCGCTGGGCGAGGGCCGGGTCCAGTCCCTGGGCGCTCTCACGGAGGGCGTCGACGTTGTTCGCACCGCACTGGTGGACGACGTTGGCCCTGGTGAGCAGCCACGGGAGTATGTCGCGGACGTTGTTGTTGATCTGCGCCGACCCCTGGGCGCCGCCGGTCACGTAGACGGTGGGCAGCTCCGGGTCGTGACCGGTGAAGCCCAGGCCCTCGGCGGCGCGCTGCGGCTGGCCCGTGAGGACCTCGGGGCGCACGGGGTTGCCCGTCACCACGGCGGTGCCCTGGGAGCCCTCGGGCAGGAGTGCCACGGAGGACTGCGCGGACACGGCGATCTGGGCGCCGGCGCGGGCGAGGACCTTGTTGGCCAGGCCGAGGCGGACGGTCTGCTCGTGCACGACGAGGGGGCGGCGGCACATGCGCGCGGCCAGGCCGACGGGCACGGCGACGTAGCCGCCGGTGGCCAGGACCACGTCTGGCGCGAAGTCGGACACCAGTGACCGGGCCTGCGCCACGCCTCGGGGGACGTTGGTCATGTCCTTGACGTTGGCCGGGGAGACCATCTTGATCGGGTTCTTGGACCGGCGGATCTTGCCGGTGGCCACCGCCTCGAAGGCGATGCCGTTGGTGGTGGCCACGCGCTGTTCCAGGCTGTCCGCCGCGCCCACCCACAGCACCTCGAGGGAGTGGCCGGTCGACTCCAGACGGGCCCGCAGAGCGTTGACCGCGGTCAGTGCGGGGTAGGTGTGGCCGCCCGTACCCCCTCCGGTCACGATGAGGCGCAGGTTCCGGGGCGATCGGTCATGGGTGCTGTTCACACGGTTCCCATCTGGCTGCCCGCTGCCGCGGGTGGGAGAAATGGTCAGAAGGAGGGCCGCGCACTGACACGGCCCATCAGCACGGTAGTCGCGTTCGGGAGCCCTTTGTGCCAGTGGACGGGGCGAATCGGGGTGAATCGGGCTGGGCCCCTGGTCACACGGGTCCTTGGTGGCCGAGGACACGGAGGAGCGCGGTGTGCCGCGCCTGGCGGGTCTCCGCCTCGGTCCCGGCCTCGACGTGTTCGACGGCGATGACGACCGAGACCAGCCAGTCGGTCGGGAGCGTGTCGTGGACTCTCCGGTGCGCCGCCTCAGAGGTGCGCGCCGACGTGGAGGCGGCCGGTCACGAGCTCGCGGCACCGTGAACGGCGGGCAGCCCGAAGAGGCGGAACAGCCCGGTGTCGAAGAAGACCGCGCAGTGGCTGATCCCCTGCTCCACCAGGGTCAGGGCGTGGATGCCGAACGCTCGGTACGCGCCGTCCTCACCTCTCAGGTACATGCCGAAGGCGGGCTGTCCGTTGGCCGAGGTCGGCACCATGGCCAGATCTCCGGGCCGCTCGGCCGGGCAGTGCGTGTCGATGAGCCGCCCGATGTTCCCGGCGCCGCGCACCCAGGTGGCGAAGGGAGGCATCTCGAACGACGCCTCGGCGGTGAACAGCTCGGTGAGGGCACCGATGTCATAGGACTCGAAGGCGGCCACGTAGCGATCGAGCTTCTCACGCTGGTCTGAGCGGGGCGCGGGGACGGTGTCCTCCGCGGGGGTGATCCTCCCCAGCTGGGCGCGGGCCCGTTGCAGGAGGCTGTTCACCGCCGGGACCGAGATGTCCAGGCTCCGGGCGACCTCCGCCGCGCTGAACCGCAGGACGTCGCGCAGGATCAGCACGCCGCGCTGGCGGGGCGGAAGGTACTGGAGCGCGGCGATGAGGGCGAGCCGCACACTCTCGCGGGCGGCCACCACCGCACCGGGGTCGACGGTGTCGTCCGGTCCGCCGAGGACGTCCGGCATCGGTTCGAGCCAGGGCAGGTCGGCGCGCTCCGCGAGCGCGGACTCGGGGGTGTCCGTCGGGCCGCCGAGTCCCGTGGGCAGTGGGCGACGGCCGCGTCTGTCCAACGCGGTGAGGCAGGCCGTGGTCGCGATCCGGTGCAGCCAGGTACGCAGGCTGGACCGGCCCTCGAAGTGGTCGTAGCCCTTCCAGGCGCGCAGGTAGGTCTCCTGGACCAGGTCCTCGGCGTCGTGCGCCGAGCCGAGCATGCGGTAGCAGTGCGCGTACAGTTCGCGCCGGTAGGGCGCGACGAGCCGCTCGAAGTCCTGGTCAGTCGTGTGTTCGGCCACGGCCGTCACGGTACGCCCCACCTACGACGATAGGCACGGGTCGGTGTCGTTCCTTTGCGAACTCTTCGCCTCGGCTCCGGGCGGACCGTGAGGCCCGCCCAGAGACCGGACCTAGCCGCCGAGGTCACCGCGTTCCATGGCGGCGAGGGCCTCCTCGCTCATCTGGATGATCTGCACGTAGTTGCCGTCCGGGTCCTTGGCGGTCGCGAACAGGCTCCCGTCCCGGTCCTCCAGCGGCGCCACCCACTCGGTGCCCCGCTCGTCCATGAGCGCGGCGACGGCGCGGGCGTCACCGACGTCGAAGTTGAGGATCATCCGGGTGGGGTCGGCCGCCTCCGCGCCGACGTCGTCACGCTGGTCGATCAGCATGTGGAACGTGCCGAACCGGAGCACACGGTAGCCGTCCATGTCGTCGTTGGCGACGGGGTCCAGGACGGCGGCGTACCAGTCGCGCAGGCGGTCCGGGTCGGTGCTGGCGAGCAGCATGCTGTCGAGATTGGGGCGCTTCATCTGGTCCTCCCTGCGGTGTCGTCGTGTTCCCTCACCCTTACCGACCAGGACTCGCCCGGAAAGTCATCGCGTCTGCGGAGACAGTGGCGGTGTGGGCGGGGTGAGCGTCCCGGGGTCCGGACCGCTCGCGCGGTGGCCGTGGTTCCACCGGACGGCGGAGGGAGGGGGCCGGGTCCATGGGGCCCGTCTCCTGGCATGGGGGGGTGAGAACGACCTGCTCCGTTTCGTGTGCGGGGACCGACCGGACCGGAGCCCGTCGGCGGAGGAGAGGGCGCGTCGCTCGGCCGGGTGGCGGGGTCGCCCGGGCTACGGGGGTGTCCCCGACTGGGAAAGGGCCCTGTGGACAACCGTCCCGGGCGCGCCGGACATGTCAGACTGTGGCCCAGTGACCCTTTCCCACCAGCCACGAGGGACCACCATGACCTACGTCGCCGCACCCACGCGCTACGACACCATGCCCTACCGACGCTGTGGCCGCAGCGGTCTGCGCCTGCCCGCCCTCTCCCTGGGCCTGTGGCACAACTTCGGCGGTGACCGTGGCCTGGAGACGCAGCGCGACATCCTGTTGCGCGCCTTCGACCTGGGCGTCGTCCACTTCGACCTGGCCAACAACTACGGCCCGCCGCCCGGGGCCGCCGAGGAGAACTTCGGCCGGGTGGTCGCCTCGGACCTGCGGAGGTACCGGCACGAGTTCGTCGTCTCCACCAAGGCCGGACACCTGATGTGGCCGGGCCCGTACGGCGAGTGGGGTTCACGCAAGGGGCTGCTGGCCAGCCTGGACCAGAGCCTGGAACGCATGGGCCTGGACCACGTGGACGTCTTCTACTCGCACCGACCCGATCCGGACACGCCCCTGGAGGAGACCATGGGCGCGTTGGACACGGCGGTGCGCCAGGGCAAGGCGCTGTACGCCGGGGTCTCCAACTACTCCCCGAGCAGACTCTGGACGCCGCGCACATCCTGCGCGAGATGGGCACCCCTCTGCTGATCCACCAGCCCTCGTACTCGATGTTCAACCGGTGGGTCGAGAACGGGCTCCTGGACGTCCTGGACGAGGTGGGCGCGGGGTCGATCGCGTACTCGCCGTTGGCCCAGGGGCTGCTGACCGACCGGTACCTGAACGGGGTGCCGGAGGGTTCGCGGGCCGCGGGCGCGAGCCCCTTCCTGAGCCGTGAGGGGATCACCGGGAGCCTCCTCGACCGGGTCAGAGGGCTGAACGAGATCGCCGACCGGCGCGGGCAGACCCTGGCACAGATGGCGCTGGCCTGGGTGTTGCGTGGCGGACGGGTGACCTCCGCCGTGGTGGGTGCGAGCAGTGTGGCGCAGTTGGAGGACAACGTGGCCGCCATCGGCAACCTGGAGTTCTCCGCTGAGGAGCTCGCCGCCATCGACCGGTACGCACCGGTCGAGTAGCGGGACGGAGCGCGCCGCCAGCGGTGCGCCACGTCCGTGGCCGCTGTCGGCAGCCGTGGGGCCCATCAGGGAAATCGCCGACCCCATCCATCGCTCCGGCCGGACAGGCGGGCACCGGTGGTTTCACGGCTTGCCGCACGGCTCGGGGCGTCGGCACGTGCGGGCCAGGCTGGACCGTCGGGCCCGCACGCCCGAGGCCACGTGTCCGCCAGCCGGGCCCGGCGAAGCGTTCGTGCACACGCCCGCGCGTACGAGGCCGGAGTTGTCGCCCGTTCTCTCCGAACGAACCCCGCGCGCAGGGGGCCGCGTCCGGACCTCCACGGATCCGTGGTCCCGCACGCCACGCGCGGGTCATGGTCGGCCGTCGGAACGGTGCTCAGGCGGTGTCGACGGGCCGATCCCCACGAGGCAGGAGGAACCCGGCCAGGGCCATCACCACCGCGGCGGCCAGGAGCGCCGCCCGCGCGTCCATCAGGCTGGCCACCACTCCCCGACCACGATGAACACCGGCTGCGAGACCGTGGTGGCGAAGGCCCAGAGCGTGGCCACCCGGGACATCAGGGCGTCCGGGGTCTCCAGCTGCCGATATCCGGCCATGGCCGCGTTGGCCGCGGCGGCGAACACCAGGAGCAGGCCGAACCCCAGGCCGCACATGAGCAGGCCCATGGGGCCGGGAACCGCGAGGGGGATGAGGAAGTACCAGGGTCCACGCGACAGCGAGGCCCAGCGCAAAGTGCGCAGCACGCCGAGCCTCCTGACCAGCCGGGGCACGAGACGAGCGCCCAGGAGGCCACCGAGCGACGGCACCCCCATCAGGAGTCCGTACTCGAAGACGCTGAAACCGAGGTCGCGCATGTAGAAGACGGCGGTCAGCGGGGCCGCCATCGAGGAGGCCCCGGCGAACAGGACCCAGCCGAGCAGGATCGGCCGCAGGGTGGGGTGGTGCCAGACGAAACCGAGCCCGGCGAAGAGCTCCTCCCGCCGTACCTCCCGCTGTGCGGGTCCGGCCGCGTGGCGTGTGGGTGGTGCGGGTTCGGGTTCACGGATGGTGCGCACGGCCAGGGCTCCGAGCAGGTAGCCCGCGCTGGTGGCGATCAGCGCTCCGACGGCCGACAGCGCCGCGATGAGGGCACCGGCGAGGGCGGGGCCGACGGAAACACTCAGCCAGCGCGTGGATTCGAGGCGGCTGTTGGCGTCGATGAGCCCCGCCGGGGAGACCAGGGACCTTAGGTGGGCCTGGGAGGCTCCGGTGAAGGAGACGGCGCACACCGCGTTCACGGCCGCCACCACGCACAGGTGGGTGTAGGTGAGCGTCCCGAGGGCGTGCGCGACGGGGAGGCTGGCCAGGGCGACGGCCCGGAGGAGGTCGCCGCCGATCATGACCGGGCGTTTGGGCGTGTACTCCACGAGACGGCCGACGTGGAAGGAGACCAGGGCGGTGACCAGCGCGGTGATCCCGGCCAGGAGGGAGACCCGCCAGGCGCTGACGTCCAGCACGACGACGGCGACGACGGGCAGGGCCACCATGCCGACGGCCGAACCGAACTGACTGACCACAGCACCGGCCCAGAGGCGGCGGAAGCCGGGGTGTCCGCCGACGCCGTCGACGCGGGGGAGGGCATCCGGACGATGGTACCCGGACGCCCTCCCCGTGGATTCGCCGTGTCTGCCGGGGCCTACTCCTGGATGAGGCCGATGACGTTCCCGGCCGGGTCGGTGAACCAGGCGACGAGGGGGCGACCGCCACGGACCACCCCTTCTCGTCCTGGTCGAAGTCGTCGTAACGGAGCATGGTGACCCCTCGGTCGGCCAGCCCGTCCACGGCGGCGTCGATGTCGTCCACGGTGAGGTTGAGGACGGTGAACACGGCGGGCCGGTGGTCGGGTTTCGGGTAGACGAGGATGCTGCGGTCGTTGCCGAGGTCGATCTCCAGCAGTCCGTACTCCTCCATGCCGGGGACGTCCCTGACGGTGAGGCCGAGCGTGTCGCGGTAGAAGGCTCGGGCCGTCTCGGCGTCGGGGACCGCGAAGGACCCGAAGGCCCTCGTGCTGTCGAACATGGTGTCCTCCCTGGAGGTCGTGGTGTCTCACCCGTACTGACCAGCGTCGTTCCCGGAAGTCATCGGCGGGATCGGTGGATCGGGGTCAAACAATGCGGACGGTTCCGTGCACGCCCCTTGGGTGACGCGGGAATCGGCCCGGTGTTAGCTTCGCGGGGACTGCCGGAGCACCGCGCGTGCTCCGTCCTCGGTGCCCCCGCACGGGCACCGCGCCTCACGCGGGGGAGACCGCACATGCGCGCAGTGGTGTTCGAGAACTACGGGGAGTTCCCCTCACTCACGGAGGTCCCCAAGCCGGAGCCAGGCCCCGGGGAGGTCCTCCTCCGGGTCGCGGGGGCGGGCGCGTGCCACTCCGACATCAGCGTGTACCGCCTCTTCAAGGAGGGTCAGCCGGGTGCGCAGAAGCCGCCGTTCGTCCTGGGGCACGAGAACGCGGGCTGGGTGGAGTCCGTCGGGAGCGGGGTGAGCGACCGTGTCCAGGTGGGTGGCTCCTACATGGTCTACGGGCCGATCGGCTGTCAGCACTGTCGCAAGTGCGCCGCGGGGCTGGAGACCTACTGCGAGAACGTGGCGACCATGCCCTACCTGGCCGTGGGTCTGGGCCGGGACGGGGGGATGGCCGAGTACATGACCGTCCCCGAGCGCCACCTCATCCCGTTGGGTGACGCCGACCCGGTGGCCGCGGCTCCGTTGGCCGACGCCGGGCTGACCCCGTACCACGCGATCAGGGCCGCCCTTCCGCACCTGGCGGGCGGGGGCCGGACCGCGCTGGTGATCGGCCTGGGCGGGCTCGGGCAGATCGGCGTCCAGATCCTGCGGGCCCTCAGCGGGGCGACGGTGATCGCCACGGACGTCAAGGAGAGGGCGCGTGCCCGGGCGGAGGCCAACGGGGCGATCACGGTCGAGGCCGGGGAGGGCCAGGTGGAGCGGGTCCGGGAGCTCACCGGCGGCCGGGGCGTGGACGCGGTCTTCGACTTCGTGGGCGCGGGGCCGACCGTGGCGGCGGCCGCGGCCTCCGTGGCCCAGGGCGGCCGGGTGAGCATCGTGGGTATCGGGGGCGGCAGCCACGAGTTCTCGTTCTTCACCAACCCGTACGAGTCGTACCTGACCAACACCTACTGGGGTTCCGTGGGGGAACTGTGGGAGGTGGTGGACATGTACAGGGCGGGGCAGATCCGCCCGGACGTGGAGCTGTTCTCCCTGGAGGACGCCCTGGAGGCGTACCGGAGGTTGGAGGCGGGCGAGATCGACGGCCGCGCGGTCGTGGTGCCCAACGAGAGCTGAGTCCTCGCCGCGCGTCCCCGGCGTCGCACCCGGGGCGGGGGCACCGTGGTCAGGCCGTCCGGACCGCCCGTTCGCGGGCGTGGTGCCGGGCGGCCTTCGCGCGGTTGCCGCAGCCCGCCATGGAGCACCAGCGGCGGGTGCCGTTCTTCGAGGTGTCGAAGAAGTGCAGGACGCACGCGGGGTTGGCGCAACCTCGGATGCGGTCGGGGCGCGCGCGCAGGTCGAGGAAGTCGGCGGCGGCGGTCCAGGCGGGACCCCACGCCGGGGCGTCGAACTCGACGGTGCTGGCGGCGTGACCCTCGGAGAGGTTGCGGATCACCCTGCCGTGCGCCAGGACCGCGTTGAGGTCGGCGGTGGCGTGGGTGTCCCGGGGCTCCTCCAGCAGTCGGGCGAGGGCTTCCCGGGCGCGCAGGAGGTGGTCGAGGGCTTCGGGTCCCGCCTCGAACCGGGCCGCGAGACCGCTCTCCTCCAGCCACTGGGTGAGCCCCTCGGCGCTGTCGAGGAGGTCCTGGTGCGCGCCGTCCTCGATCCACCGGGTGTTGACCAGGTCGACGGAGACGGGCTCCTTGAGGAGCGGGCGCCGTCGGGGCGTCCGGTCCGGCATAGCTTCCCTCTCCCTCGTCGTCCCCGGCTGTGCCGTAGGGGTCGGACGGGATACTACCAAGCACCACATCTAACCTTTCACGTTCACTTGAACGGTTGACGATCTTCATGCTAACCCCTAAAGTCCCTTTCAAGGGTTAAAGAGGGGGCGACGCCCCCGACCGAGAGAGGGTGCGCCATGGCGCCGACCACGCTCCAGACCGGCCACGTGGGCCTGAACGTCACCGACATCCGGCGCTCACGCGACTTCTACGTGCGCGTCTTCGGGTTCGAGGTCCAGGGGAGGGCACGGAGAGGGGCCGCGAGTTCGTCTTCCTCGGCCGCGAGGGGCGGTTGGTCCTCACCCTCTGGCAGCAGGGCACCCAGGGCTTCCGTAGGGACGCCGCCGGGCTCCACCACCTGTCCTTCCAGGTGGAGACGGTCGAGGAGGTCCGTCGAGCCGAGGCCGACCTCCGGGAGGTCGGGGTGGACTTCGCCTATGACGGTGTGGTCCCCCACGGTGAGGACTCCTCCTCCGGCGGGATCTTCTTCCACGACCCCGACGGCATCCGGCTGGAGATCTACGCCCCCACCGGCGCCGGGGACGCGAAGGCCCCCGTCTCCTCCGCCCCCACCTGCGGCTTCTTCTAGGCCCCACCCTCCCTTCCGGTCCCCTCTCCCCACCCACCGATCGAACCTCGGAGCCGGCGCGGCGCCCTCTTGGCCCCGCGCCGGTTCCCGGACAGGAGAACGGCATGGCCGCCTACCACTCGGGGAGCTCACGGTCCAGCGCAGAGCCACCCTCACCGAGCGGGCCGCCGTCGCGGAAGGGGCGCTCCACACGGAGATCCCCGACGTCGCGGCGGACTTCCTCGCCACCCATCGGTGGCTCGTCGCGGGTACGGCCGACGCCCGGGGCCGCGTGTGGTGTTCCCTGCTCACCGGTGCGCCCGGCTTCCTGCGCGTCCACGACAGAGGAACACTCGACGTCGACGCACTCCCCCGCCCGACGACCCCTTGGCCGACGTGCTCGGCCGGGGCCCCGCGACCATCGGCGCCCTCGCCCTCGAACCCGCCACCCGGCGGCGCATGAGGATCAACGGCACGTCCTCCCCGCTCCCGAACGGAAGCGGGTGGCGCCTACGGGTCGCGCAGGTCTTCGCCAACTGCCCCAAGTACATCCAGAAACGCTCACCGTCCCCGGCCCCGTGCGCGGACGGAGCCGTCGTCGAAGGAGACGGTCTGACCGACGCCCAGGCGAACCTGGTCGGTCGTGCCGACACCTTCTTCGTCGCCACCACCGACGGTTCCGCCGGCGCGGACGCCAACCACCGGGGCGGGGCGCCCGGATTCCTGAGGGTCCACTCCCCCACCCTGCTCAGCTGGCCCGACTACGTCGGCAACGCCATGTTCACCACCCTGGGCAACCTGTGGCTGGATTCCCGGGCCGGCCTCCTCGTCCCGGACTGGGAGAGCGGCGGCCTGCTCCGGATCACCGGGGCCGCCCGTGTGCTGTGGGGAGCGGATCCCGGCGACCGCACGGTCGAGTTCACCGTCCACCACGTCGTCTCGGTTTCCTCCGGGGTCTGCTCTCCGACGCCCCGCCCCAGTACTCGAAGTTCAACCCGCCGGTCGCCCCGGCCCAGTGAAGGGAGCCCTCCGATGCGGGTTCACGTCGACACCACGGTGTGCGAGAGCCACGGCCAGTGCGTCTTCGCCGCGCCCGACGTCTTCGCGTTCGACGACGACGAGGAGCTGGTGTACCAGTCCTCCCCCGACCCCGGGCGGCGACCGGCGGTCCGACGCGCCGTGGTCAGCTGCCCGGTCCGCGCCATCACCCTCGACGGCGGCACCGCGTGATCCGCCCACGGTCCGTGGTCGTGGTGGGGGCAGGACTGGCCGGGCTCCGCGCCTCGACCGCGCTACGCGAACGCGGCTTCGACGGTGACCTCACCCTGGTGGGAGAGGAGCCCCACGGCCCCTACGACCGTCCCGTCCTGTCCAAGGAGGTCCTGACCGGCGACCGCTCGGTCACCGACACCGCACTGCCGGTCCCGCCCGGCCTGGAGGCCCGGTGGCTCCTCGGCCGCCGGGCGCTCGCCCTGGACCGGACCGGGCGACGGCTGCGTCTCAGCGACGGGACCGTCCTGGACTACGACGGGCTGGTGATCGCCACCGGGGCCACCGCGCGCCCGTGGTCCGGACCGGGCGCGGTGCCCGAGTCGGGGATCCACGTACTGCGCGGCCGAGGGGACGCCTTGGAGCTGCGCCGAGCCCTGGTCGAGGGCGGCCCCCTCCTGGTCGTCGGCTCCGGTTTCCTCGGGTCCGAGGTCGC
The DNA here is from genome assembly GCA_018388625.1 of Nocardiopsis eucommiae. Classification (GTDB taxonomy): domain Bacteria; phylum Actinomycetota; class Actinomycetes; order Streptosporangiales; family Streptosporangiaceae; genus Nocardiopsis; species Nocardiopsis eucommiae. The sequence goes on from CP074402.1 coordinate 3,806,739, forward strand.
CTCGGCGGCGCGGGCCCTGGACGTTCCGGTGACACTGGTGGGTTCGGCCCGCCACCCCATGGAGCGTGCGGTCGGCCCCGTGGTCGGCTCGGTGCTCGCGGGCGTCCAGCAAGCGGCCGGGGTCGACCTGCGGCTCGGTACGACGGTGACGCGGTTCCTCGGTCAGCGCTCGATTCGGGGGCCGTCCTCTCCGACGGAAGCCGGGTCGGGGCCCGGACGGTTCTGCTGGCCCTGGGCGCGCGGCCGAGCACAGGCTGGCTCCGAGGGTCGGGGCTGCGGCTGCGCGAGGGGCCTCCGGCGGTGTCGTCCGTGACCGCCGGGGCCGGGCCCTGGCGGTCGACGGCGGTCCCGTCCCCGACGTGGTGGTGCTGGGCGACGCGTCGGCCGCGCCGAACCCCCTGCCCCTCGACGGGACCCCCGCGCACCTGGACATCGGACACTGGAGCGAGGCCGTCGACCACGCCGACACGGTCGCCGCCGCGCTGCTCGGCCAGGAGGACCCGGGGGACGCACCCGTGCCCTCCTTCTGGTCCGACCAGTTCGGGATGCGTATCCGATCGGTGGGGCTGCCCCAGCTCGGTGACCTGACACGGGTCCACGAACACGATCCGGAACGCCACCGGCTGGAGGTCTCCTACCACCGGGGGCGGCGGGTGGTGGGAGCGCTGACGGTGAACCGCACCTCCCGCCTGGCCGCCCACCGCGAGCGGATCAGCCGTGAATGGCGGCGGTCGGCCCAGCCGCGGTCCCCCGACCGCGCGGACCTCCCTCCGCGATGACCGAACCCGGGGGACGGGACAGTGCGTCCGCCACGGTGGTCTGGGAGGCGTCGATGGCGGTGCGTCCGTCCTCGACGTCCCACAGCGTGTTCTGGAGCAACCGGGCCAGGGTCCAGCCGACCGCGCGCTCGCGGTCCAGTCCGAGCGCCTCCGTCAGGAGGTCGAAGCGGCGGCGCACCAGCCGGGGCACGTCGGCGGCGTGGAACCCCTCCCAGCCGGTGTTGAGTGCGGGCCACAGGTCGAAGCCCGGATCACCGACGAGGGGTTCGGGGTCGATGACGAGCCACGGTTCCCGCTCGGCGGCGAGCACGTTGTCGTAGTGCAGGTCCCAGTGCAGCATCCGGTCTCCGGGCTCCTCGACCAGCTCGGTGACGGCCGCCGCCCAGCGGCGCAGCCGCCGCCGGTCCCCGGGGTCGGACAGGGCGGGGAGCGCGGCGGGCACGGAGTCCAGCATGTCCCGGGCGACCTCGCCGAGGCCGCGCAGGCCCTCGGGCGCCGGGACGGCGTGCAGCCGGGCCATCAGCCCGGCCAGGATGTGCGCGGCCTCGTCGTCGTCCGCGACGGAGGCCAGGGAACGCGCGCCGTCCAGGCGTTCCAGCAGCACGGCTCCGCCCTGCGGGTCGTGGTCGAGCAGCCGCACGACGCCGTCACCGTTCCACGTCCGCAGACCGATCAGCGCGGCGGTCGTCTCCTCCCGGGGCATCTGGAGCCTGAGCACCGCTGGGGAGCCGTCCGCGCGGCGCACCGGCACCACCAGCGCGGCCTGGCCGGAGACGACGCTCCCCTCGCGCTCCAGATCCCAGTGGTCGAGCAGATCCGTCACCTGCGCGGGCAGACCCGCGATCCAGGCGCGACTCAACTCGTCACCGGCCTTGGTGTGGGAGGCGACCAGGGCGTCGGGTACCTCGATGACCTGCGGCTCACTCATGGGAGGCCGCCCTTCTGGGAGTGGGCTGGCCTGCCGGGCCAGCCGGAGGAGGGATCTCTGCGGCCAGCGTATCGGGACCGGGTACGGCCACCGCTCCCCCGTTGACCAGGCCCCCGCGTGTCCCAGGTCTCCCCCTTGCTGCCAAGATGCCGTCAGCACACGTAGGAAGTCTGAGGAGAACCATGGATCTGGGAATCGCTGGCAAGGTCGCGCTCGTGACCGCGGCCAGCTCCGGGCTGGGCCGCGCGATGGCCGTCGCGCTGGCCGCCGAGGGGTCCGGGTCGCCGTGACCGGCCGCGACAAGGAGCGTCTCGACTCGACGGTCGAGGCGTGCCGCGCCCACGGGGTGGACGCGGTGGGCGTCGTCTGGGACCTGGCCGACCACGGGCGCGCCGGTGAGGTCGCGGCCCACGTGGTCGACGCGCTGGGCCCGGTAGACATCCTGGTCAACAACACGGGCGGCCCGCCGCCCACCCCCGCGCTCGGTCAGGACCCGGCGCTGTGGGAGGACATGTACGCGGCGATGGTGCTCCCGGTGATCAGGCTGACCGACGCCGTCGTCGGCGGCATGCGCGAGCGCGGCTGGGGCCGGATCATCACCAGCACGTCGGGCGGACCGATCACCCCCATCCCGAACCTGGGGGTGTCCAACACCCTGCGCGCCTCACTGCACTCCTGGTCCAAGACGGTCGCGAACGAGGTGGCCGCCGACGGGGTGACCGCCAACGTCATCGTCCCCGGCCGGATCGCCACTCCGCGCGTGGAGTCGCTGGACCGTGCCCGCGCCGAGCGGGAGGGCCTGTCGCTGGAGGAGACCCAGGCCAAGGGCCGGGCGACGGTCCCTGCGGGCCGCTACGGCGACCCGGAGGAGTACGGCGCGGTGGCCGCGTTCCTGGCCAGTAGGCAGGCCGCGTACGTCAACGGTTCGGTCGTCCGGGTCGACGGCGGCCAGATCCCGTCGGTCTGAGTCCGGGACCGTACGCACGGGGAGGGGCGGGACACGGCCGCCCCTCCCCCGCCATCGACGAGACCCCGCGCGACGGGTCCGCCTGACCCGCCCGTCGTCCGCACCGCCCCCGGCCGGGGCCACTCCACACCTTCCGGCCGGGGGTTCCGCGTTCCCGGGCGAGCCCGATCGTCCCTGGCGTCGGGCTCACTCCCGTGCGGTCGCCCTCCTCGGGGGCAGGGGAACGAAGGCGCTCGTCCGCGCGACGTACTCCGACCAGCCGGGTCGGCCGGACATGTGCTCGTCGAGCAGTCGCTGTCCCGAACCCCGCGTGAGCAGGTAGGTCATCAGCAGGGGCGCGGGCAGGGTGAGCAGGACCCACCAGGACCCGGCTGCGACCAGGAACAGGCCCCACCACACGACGGCGTCGCCGAAGTAGTTCGGGTGGCGGGTCCAGGCCCACAGTCCCCGGTCCATGATCCGGCCCCGGTTGGCGGGGTCGGCCTTGAACCGGGCGAGCTGGGCGTCGCCGACGGACTCGAACGCGAACCCGGTGAGCCAGACCACCACACCCAGGAACGCCACCCAGCCCAGGGGACCGGCGGTGTGGGCGGCGACCTGCAACGGGAGCGAGACCAGCAGGAGGATCGACCCCTGGAGCAGGTAGACCACCCTCAGGGCGTAGAGGTTCCGGTTGCCGGGGGCGTGGGAGAGGAACCGCGCGTACCGGGGGTCCTCACCCTTTCCACGGCCGCGCAGACCGATGTGGACGGCCAGGCGTACGCCCCACACCGAGGTGAGGGCGGCCAGGAGCCAGTTCCGCAGGGGGTCACCGGTCCCCGTGGCGGTGGCGACCGCGGCGGTGGACACGGCCACCCCGGCGAAGCCGAGCCCCCAGGCGACGTCCACGACGGCGTGGCGGCCGACACGGACCGCCACCGCGAAGGTGGTGAGCATGACCGCGCCCACCACGACGGCGGTCACCGCGAGGTTGGCCAGGAAGGCCGTGAGGTCCGTCATCGGATCGGCACCGCCCCGGCGCCGCGGTCCGTCCCGGTCTCGTTCCGGACCACCGGGTCCGGCCGGACCGCCAGGATCTGGTCGACGCCCATGCGTCCCTCCTCGAAGGCCAGTGACCCACCGGCCAGGTAGAGACGCCACACCCGGGCGGCCTCCGGTCCGGCGAGGGCGACCATCTCGTCGGTGCGGCGCTCCAGCTCGTCCGACCAGGCGCGGGCGGTGCGCACGTAGTGCTCCCGCAGCGCCCGGACGCCCCGCACCTCCAGACCCGCCTCCTCCAGGAGGCCGACGGTCTCACCGAGCGGGCGCATGTGCATGTCGGGCGCGACGTAGCGCTCGATGAAGGGGCCTCCGCCGGGGTGGGGCCCGCGCCGGGACATCTGTTGGACCAGGAGCGAGCCTCCGGGGCGCAGCAGGTCGTGGAGTCGGCGGGCGAACGGCGCGTAGCCGTCGCGGCCCACGTGCTCACCCATCTCCACGGAGGCGGCAGCGTCGAAACCGCCGGGACCGAAGGTGTCGGGCTCGACGTCGCGGTAGTCCAGCAGGCGCACGTCGACCAGTTGTTCGAGCCCCTCCTCCTCGGCACGCGCGAGCACGTGGTCCCGCTGCCGTGCGGACAGGGTGAGCGCCGAGACGTGGGCCCCGTACCACCGGGCGGCGTGCAGGGTGAGCGACCCCCAGCCGCACCCGACGTCGAGCAGCCGGTCCCCCTTGTGCAGACGGAGGGTGTCGCAGATGAGGTCGAGTTTGGCGCGCTGGGCGTCGGCGAGGCTCTGTCCCGGGTCCTCGTCGTCCCACAGGGCGCACGAGTAGGCCATGGTCTCGTCGAGCAGCAGCTCGTAGAGGTCGTTGCCCGCGTCGTAGTGGTGCGAGATCGCGGCGGCGTCGCGCTCCCGGGAGTGGCGTCGTCCCCTCACGCGGGCCTCCGAGGCCGGAGGGGGTGGCGGCGGTCCCATCACGCCTAGGACCACGGCGGTGCGCGCGATCCTCGCCCAGGTGCGCGGGCCGGGAACCGAGGTGCCGTGCGTCCCGACCGACGCCCACACACGGCGCAGCGCGTCGGTGAGGTCGCCCTCGACCTCGATGCCTCCGGTGACGTAGGCGCGGGACAGCCCGAGTTCGCCGGGGCGGGCCAGGACGTGCCTCAGCGCGTCACGGTCGCGGACGGTGACGCGTGGCGCGTCGTGCGGCCCGGTCTCGCTGCCGTCCCAGGCGCGGAGCCGGACCGGGAGGACCCCGTTGAGGAAGGCGGCGACCAGGGGGCCGAGCAGGTGGGCGACGCCCCGGGGGCGCGGGTGGGTGGTCGTCATGCGGCACGCTCCATGGCGATCTGTTCGACGTCGATGAGGCCGGACCGGAACCCGGCCTCGCAGTAGGAGAGGTAGAAGGTCCACATGCGGCGGAAGGTGTCGTCGAAGCCGAGCGAACGCACCTGTTCCGCCGCTCCGGAGAAGGTCTCGCGCCACACGCGCAGGGTGTCGGCGTAGTCGCGGCCGAAGGCGAGGCGGTCGGTGATCCGCAGGCTGGTCCGGGCGGCGAGCTGTTCGCTGACGGCGGTCACCGAGGGGATGAGGCCGCCCGGGAACACGTACTTGTGCATCCAGGTGTAGGACCCCCGGGAGGCCCGCATGAGGCGGTGTTCCATGGTGATGGTCTGGAGGGCGACCCTTCCGCCCGGCCGGACCAGACGGTCCAGCGCGGTGAAGTAGTCGGGCCAGTAGCGTTCACCGACCGCCTCGACCATCTCGCAGCTGACCACCGCGTCGTGGGTGCCGGTGGCGTCCCGGTAGTCGCGCAGCTCGATGGAGACCCGGTCGGACAGCCCCTCGGCGGCCACACGTTCACGGGCGAGGTCGCGCTGCTCGGTGGACAGGGTGAGGGACGTGACGTGGGCGCCCCTGCGTGCGGCGCGCACGGCCAGTTCACCCCAGCCGGTACCGATCTCCAGCAGCCGGGTGCCCTCCCCGACTCCCGCGGCGTCCAGGAGCCGGTCGGTCTTGCGCGCCTGGGCCCGGGCCAGGCCGTCGGCGTCACGCGGGTCGTCGTCGGTGAACAGCGCCGAGGAGTAGGTCATGGTGCGGTCGAGGAAGAGGGCGAAGAGGTCGTTGGACAGGTCGTAGTGGTGGCTGATGTGGCGACGGGCCCCGGCACGGGTGTTGCGGTCCGAGGCGGGGCGGCGGGGGAGGGTGAGGTGGCGCAGCGGTTGGAGCGGCCGGGGGACCAGTTCCTCGTAGTGCTGGGCGAAGCGGGTGAGCACGGCGACGGGGTCGGGGAGTCCCACTCCCCCGCCATGTACGACTCCCCGAAACCGATGAGGCCGTCGTGGGCCAGGCGGGCGTGGAACGCGTCGGGATCGCGCAGCCACAGGACGGGGTCGTCCCCCTCGGTGAGCTCGGCGGGCGGCGCCGTGGGGCCGACGTGCGTGCGGATCCCCACCGCCGGGACGGCGCGGGCGGTGAGCAGGCGGGCCGCGGCGGTGCGCAGCGGGCCGCGCGGGACTCTGGCCACGTCGGGCCACCGGTGCGGGTCGACGGCACCGGGCGGGTGGGGACTGGTCGCGGTCATGGTCGTGTTCCTCGTGTTCGGAGACTGCCGGGACTGAGTCGGGCACCGGGGGCAGGTGGGGAGGGCTCGTGCTCCCCGGTGCGGGGTCCGACGGGTTCGGGGCGTGGCCGGAAGGGAAGGCCGCGCAGGTGGAGCCGGATCCCGTGGACCCGGATGCGGACCGCGTTGACCAGCGGCGCCCACGGGTGGCGGGCGGACAGGCGGAGCAGTTGGGCGAGGGTCGCGGGGCGGCGACGCCCGTGCACGGACGCCGTGAAGGGAGGGTGGCCCTCACGGTGGAGGGCGACGGTGAGTGCGAGCCGCTCGTCCGGTTCGGGCAGGCTGAGCCGGTACTCGCCGTCGACCCCGTTGAACGGGGACACGAACAGGGCCTTGGGCACCGTGGCCCGTCCCCGACTGTCGGGGTGGAGGAGGTAGCGGTGGCGGTCGCCGTAGGTGTTGTGCACCTCCGCGACCACCGCGCGCGGAGCACCGTCGGGGTCGTGGCACCAGTAGACGGTCAGCGGGTTGAAGACGTGACCGAACACCCGGGCGTGCGCGAGCATGACCACCCGGCCGCCGTGCAGATCGATCCCGTGTTCGCGCAGGTAGAGGATCATGTCCGAGCGCAGCGTCGCCGCGCGGCCGTCGCCGTGGTCGGCGGGGTGGAACCCGGCCAGGGCGCGCAGCGGCCACGGGAGGCGGGGCGGGGCGTCGAGGTCGATCAGCCAGTAGTACGTGCGGTGCGCGAAGGCGTGTCGGACCGGCTCGGCGCGGGCGTGCCGCACCGTGGCCTCGTACAGGGCGGGGATCACCACCGCCTCCCCAGGGCGGCGGCCGCCTCGACCCCGGAACGGCAGCCGTCCTCGTGGAAGCCCCAGCCGTGGTGGGCCCCGGCGAAGGCGAGGACGGGGGTGTCCAGGGAACGCAGTCTCCGCTGCGCCGCCACCGACTCCGGGGTGAAGACGGGGTGGGAGTAGTCCATGGCCGCCACCACGCGGTCGGGCGTGACACCGTCGTCGGCGTTGAGCGTGACCACGTAGTCGGTGGCGTCGGGCAGGCCCTGGAGCCGGTTCATGTGGTAGCTGACCCGCACGGGCGAGCCGTCCGGGTCGCAGGAGGTCAGCCGGTGGTTCCAGGACGCCCAGGTGGCCCGGTCCGAGGGCAGGACCGTGGTGTCGGTGTGCAGAAGGGTGCGGTTGCGTGTGTAGGTGAAGGCGCCCAGGATCTCCCGTTCGTCGGCGGAGGGGCGGTCGAGGAGCGCCAGGGCCTGGTCGGCGTGGGTGGCGATCACGGCTGCGTCGAACTCCAGCACCTCGGTGTCGGTGCTCAGCCGCACCCCGTTCTCGTCGTGCGAGAGGGCCCGCACGGGTGTGCCCAGGCGGACGGAGTGCAGGCCCGCCAGCACCCGTTCCACGTAGGTGTGGGAGCCGCCCTCCACGGTGCGCCAGCGCGGGGACCCCCAGATCCCGAGCATGCCGTGGTGCTCCAGGAATCCGAACAGGTGGCGGGCCGGGTAGTCCAGGGCGGTTCCGGCCGGGCAGGACCAGACCGCCGACACCAACGGCAGGAGGAAGTGCGCGGTGAAGAAGGGGAGAAGCCGTGGCGGTCCGCGAACTCCCCAGAGTCGGACCGACCACCGTGCCCTCGGGGTCGACCCGCCGGGCCGTCGCGGTCAGGCGACGGGCCGCGCTGTGGAAGCGCGGGATGTCGAGGAGCATACGGACGTGGTCGGCACGGCGGCGGGACCGGTTCGGCCACAGCGCGCGCGGGCCCCGCGCGCCCGCGTACTCCAACCCGCAGCCCTCACAGCTCACCGAGAGACTCATCTCGGTGGGCCGGGTGGTCACGCCCAGTTCGCCGAAGAGCCGCAGGAGGTGGGGGTAGGTGCGGCGGTTGTGCACGATGAACCCGGAGTCCACACCCACTTCGCCGCCGTCGTCCCCGGCGAGTCGGTGGGTGTGGGCGTGGCCGCCCGGGCGGTCGTCGGCCTCGAAGAGCGTGACGTCGTCATGCTGGCCGAGGACGTACGCGGCCGTCAGTCCGGAGACGCCGCTGCCGATGACCGCGACCGCGCGACGCCTCTGGTGGTGTGTGCTCATGCGTCCTCTCGCGAATCAGGTGTCTGGCTGACACAGGTGATTCGGAGCAGGTCGCGGAGCGGATTGGTGGTAGTTGGGAAAAAAGATTCACGGAATACGAGAGGGCACGACCCGGGGGTTACGGCAGCCAGCCGTACACGGCGGAGCCCTCCTCGCTCAGGTAGGAGACCACCGCGCCGGGGACCACCAACGCCCGGGGCCATCCCCAGCTCGTGCGGAGGCGGTGCTCCCAGCGTTCCTCTCCTCCCACCAGGAGGTCCACCCCGGGCGTCGTCCCGCCCAGCCCGGGGTCGACGTCTCGGAAGGGCGCGGTCACCAGGGAGAACGCTCCCGACCCCCGCTCCTCGGGCGCATCCACGATCGGCGTGGCCACCCCTCCCGTCATGGCCACTACCGGCCCGCTCGGAGGCCGGTCGTACTCACCCGTCCGAGCCCCCACGGGGAGACGGACCGTCTCCACGCCCTCACCGGAGGCGTCCAGGCGCTCCAGAACGATGTCCCTGTCCTGTTCCTCCTGGTCGATACCCCGCTCAGATCCGGAGATCACCGCACCCCCGGTGTCCGCGTGCTCGACCAGGAACCACGTGCCGCCCCGGTCGACCGTCATGATGTCGGAACCGTCCGCCGAGTCCAGGACCAAGGTCGGTTCCTCGAACAGGTCCTCCACCAGTACGGCCCTTCCCGCACCCGGGTTCATGGCCGGGCCACCGTCCCTCAGCCTCACGTCCCCGGACCACGCGCGGTCGGGCACGTCCCACGTACGCCGCCAGTTCTCCTCACCGGAGTTCAGGTCCAGGGCGAGCAGGTGGGCGACGAACCCTCCGGCCCCCTGTTCCAGCATGGCCGGTAACTCCTGTTCGTCCTCGGAACCGGACGGGTCGGAGCACCGGTAGGAGACCAACAGCTGGTCACCCTGGACCAGGACGTCGATTCCCGAGGACTGGGAGAGGAAGCGCGGCGCGAAGCCCCCGCAGACCATGCCTTCCTCCACTGCGTCGGGTTCGTCCTCCATCGAGAACCACCAGCGGTGGTCGGCGCTCCCCGCCTCGCGCACGCCGATGGCCACGCCTCCCGAGCCCTCCGTGATCGACAGTCCGTGCCCGGGGAGGGTCTGGTGGGACCCGTCTTGGTCGGCGATGGTTTCGGACTGGAACTCGTCGACGACGCCACCCGTGGACGTGTCCAGGAGCACCGTCTCACCACCACGGAGAAGGTCCTCGTCCTCGTCCCACACCCGTGTCTCCTCCGAACGCAGGATCACCTGAGCGCGGTCGGCGCCCGGATGCAGGGTGACCAGGACGTCGCCGCGCGGACGCCGGTAGCTCCACAGTTCCCCGCCGGTGGCACCGTCCAGACCGAACACGCCGTCCGTGGTCGCGACGACGGGTCCGAGCGGGCCGCGTTCGACGTCGGCCACCGCGGTCCCCTCCGGTGGCCGCCACTCCCAGCCCAGCCGTTCGACGGAGGCGGGGTAGGGGGCGGGGTCCGCCGGGGCCCCGTCCAGGACGGAGTGCCGGGTGGGGACGTGTTCGGACAGCGCCCGCACGGCGGGGTCGGCGAGCAGCGCCAGTGACGCGCCGACCGCGAGCGGTGTCAGCCACCAGCGCCGGGATCGTGTGCGGGTCCCGGGCCAACGGTGGGAGACCAGCAGCAGGACGAGGCCGAGCAGCGGCGGGAGACCGATCCCCCAGAGCGCCGCCTCCGCCGGTCGAACGCCGTACCCCACGTCGAAGAGCCCGGCGGTGAACACGAACGAGGCCCGGGGCAGGTGCGTCCAGAGGACGAGCAGCAGGACCACCAGGGCGGATCCGAGGAGGAAGGGGAAGCCGGGGGTGACCGGCCCCTCCGGGTCCGGGTTCGGCTCCCGACGGTCCCGGCGGAGGAGGCTGACGGCCACCACGACGGCGATCAGGACCGGAATCTGCCAGACGCCGCGCCCCTCCGCCGGGACCAGCAGCTCCGGGCCGAAGCCGCTGCCCTCCAACCGCCGCAGGACGAGGAAGGCGGCCGGAACGGTTCCGAAGAGCAGCCCGAACCCGGCCCAGCCCACAACCTCCCGCAGGCGCTCGGTCCGGTTCCCCTGGTCTGGTGCGGCGCCCGCGCGGGCGGAGTCCTGCGTCGTGGAGGTGGTACTCACGGGTTCTTCTCACTGCTGTTCTCTGGAGGATGGACGGGAGTCAGGGCACCAGGCCGTGGACGTCGGCCGCGCCGGTGCCATAGGAGACCACGGCGCCGGGAACGGCGACCAGCCGGTGTTCCCCGGGCACGTCGTTCGCGGGCGGACCCACTGCCACGCGTTCCCCACCGAGGTCACCGGCGGCCAACGCGAAGGAGTGGACACCCCGCTGACCGTTCTCACGGTCCGCGTACGGGATCAGGAGCGCGTCGTCGAGGACGACCGCGAGGTCGAGGAGTGCGGGGGTCGGGCCGTCGAGGTCGAGCGTCACCCGTGCGGTCACCGCGCCTTCGGGGTCCGAGGTGAGGACCTCCAAGGGCTCCCCGCTCCCGGGGTAGCGGCCCTCCACGGCGATGACCGTGCCGCCGGTGTCGGCGCGGAGGACCCGCTCCACCCGGGGACCGAACCGCCCCTGGGAGTCGCGAGCCTCCTCGGGGTGGCCCAGGGGTTCTCCGGAGCGCGGGTCGAGCAGGTACAGCTCGGCGTCGGCCCGGAGGACGAGGGCGCGCGCCGCACCCTCGGGGAGTGCCGCGCCCTCCACGGGACCGAGGTCGACGCGGGCCCACGAGTCGCGGACCGGATGCTCGTGCCGCCACACCTCCGCGCCGCTGGCGAGGTCGAGGGCGGTGACGGTGGCGACCGCCGACTCCAGTCCTCCCCCGTGGGCGAGGATGTCGGAGCCGTCAGCGGCAGCGCGCGGCCGGGCTGGTTGGAGCGTCCTCTCCTCGTACTCCCGCGCGTCCGCGCAGGTGTGGGCGACCACGACCCGACCGTCTCCCGTGCCGGGATCGGTCGTCGGCCACGTGTCACGCTGGAACTCGCAGAACAGGCCCTTCCCCGGGGAACGAAGGTCCACCGTGTCCCGCCGGGGCCGGTCGCCGTCCGGTCGAACACCCGCGCCCGGACTCCCCGGCCCCGTCGCGGTCGCGGTAGGCGTGGAGGGTGGTCGACCGGGCGTACCCCGCCATCTCCTCCAGGCGTCGTCCACCACCCGTGATCTCGCCGGTCGCGGGGTCCAGCGGGGTGGCTGTCACGGCGCCCTCCCCGAGGTCGTGGGTCAGAAGGAGGACGTCCTCGAAGAGGCGCACCTCCGCGTCCCAGCCGCGCGGATCGCGATAGGTCCACAGCTCCTCCCCGCTCGGTCCGTCGAGGGCGACGACCCCGTCCGACAGCACGAGGACCGGCCCGTGCGGCCCGGCCGCCACGTGCTCCACCCGTACGCCCGGCGGGGGCTTCCAGGTCCATCCCACACGGTCGACTCCGGAGGGGACGGCCGGTGGTGCGCCGGGGTCGCCCGAGGCGACCGCGTGGATCACGCGCGGAGGGGTGAGCGTCCAGGTCAGCACCGCGACGAGTGCGACGGCCAGGACACCGCAGAGGGCCACGATGACGGGAGGGCGGCGGCCGAGAACGCGCGGCGGCCGACGCGGGCGCGCGGTGCCCGCCTGCTCGTCCATCGCTCACCCGTTCCTCGGCCACGGTCCGCAGCCTCGTCTACCCGGACCCGACCGTCCGTCGCGCGAACGACAACCTAGCAGCGGCGGCGGAGGCCTCACCCGGGTCCCCCGGGCCCCGGGGACCCGGGGGACGCGGGATCAGTGGTCGGCGGGGGCGGCGGGACGGGCGTCCAGCCCCAGGCCCGCGCGTAGTTCGGCGCACACGTCCTGGCAGGACGCGTCCCTGCTGACCACGTCCACCTCGCCGCCCCGGGCCCACCGGGCGAGCTGGTCGGCCCACTCCGCGCGGGGCATGGACACGACGTCCGGGGGTCGATCCCTCGCCGACCGCGCCCGGAGCGCCGTCGGTGAGCACGGTGACCCGGCAGTCGGGGTGGAGTTCGGTGAGGTCGACGGTGAGCGGCTGCTCCGAGTGCAGGACCACGACGTGGATCTGGTCGGGGGTCTCAGTGGTGGACATGGGCGCCTTTCCTCAAAGGGGGACGCCCGAAGACCTACTCTCCGGGCCCGCCTCCGAAACGTCCTCCCCGGGCCGGAACCGGCCATACAGGGGTGACCTCGGACAGTGACGGGGATCCCACCCCAAGCCGAACGGAACCGGCTAGCCTCAGAACGGGACCACGGGAGTTCCGGCGGTGCGCGAACCGCCTGCCGTGCGCCCGGGGGCGACGGCCCTTCCCCAGTCGTCACCCCCGGGCACCATTCCGGCTCCGACCGCATCACGGGCGAAGCGCGCCTTATGGACAACTCATCCGGTGACCACCAGGCTGGGGCCCATGAGACTGTTCCCTCGACTCCAACGCCTCGACCAGCGCCTCTATGACCGGGTGACCAGGGTGGGGACCCCCACCTGGACGGGTACACGCCGAAGTTCGTGCAGAGCACCGACAACATGGCGCCGTGGGTCCTGGTCTCGGCCACGCTCGCCGTCACGGGCGGCCCGCGCCTGCGCCGCACCGCGCTGCGGGCGATCGCCGCCGCCGGGATCGCCAACGCCGGAGCCACCGCGGTCAAGTACCTGGCGCGCCGCCCCCGCCCGGACAGCTCGGCGGTTCCCGCGGCCCGGGTCCCCTACCGTTCCTACGTCAGTTCCTCGTTCCCCTCCGGGCACACCGCCGCCGCGGTGGGCTACGCGGGCGGGGTCGTCTCCGACGCGCCCCTGCCGCTGTCCCTGCTGGTGTCCGCGATGGCGGGCGCCGTGGGCTTCTCCCGCGTGCACAGCGGGGTCCACTACCCGGGTGACGTGCTCGGCGGAGTCGCGATCGGCGCCGTGTCCGCCCTGCTCTCCCGCGCGCTCCTGCCACCGCGTCCGGAACTCGTCTTCGGGGCGAGCACGACCCCCGTGGGAGAGGCGGACGTGGACCAGGAGGGCGCCGGGGTGACCGTGGTGGTCAACCCGCGCGGCGGCGACAACGGGGTGCCCACCCTGACCACCGCGGACACCACCACCCGGGTGGCCCGCCAACTGCCCCGGGCACGGATCGTCCCGCTCTCCGCCGACGACGACGTCGCCTCGGTGATGGACGAGGCGGCCCGCGACTCCTCGGTGCTCGCGGTGGCTGGTGGCGACGGCACCGTCAACGCCGGGGCCACGGCGGCGCTCGCCCACGACCGTCCGCTGCTGGTGCTGCCGGACGGCACCCTGAACAACTTCGCCCGTACCCTGGGGCTGACCTCGGTGGAGATCGCCCTGCGCGCCTACTCCGGCGGTCGGCTGGCCCGGGTGGACGTGGGCGAGGTGGACGGGCGCGTCTTCCTCAACACGTCGTCGTTCGGGTCGTACCCGCGCATGGTGGAGCGGCGCGACCGCTGGGCGGACCGGATCGGCAAGTGGCCCGCGTTCGCCCTGGCCCTCTGGCGCGACCTGCGGGAGGTCCAACCCACCCCGGCTCTGGTGGACGGACGGCCCGTGAAGGTGTGGTGGGCGTTCGTGGGCAACTGCCGGTACCGGACCCACGCCCGGGTGCCCGCTCTGCGGGAGCACCTGGACGACGGGCGGCTGGACGTGCGGGTGCTGTGCGCGCGTTCGCCCTTCCCCGGTTGCGTGCCCTGGCGGACGTGCTGTTCGCGGGGGCGACGTCCGGGGCCGGCTACACCGAGCGGCTGACCGAGTCGCTCACCCTGGCCATCCCGGACGAGCCCCGGCTCCTGGCCGTGGACGGCGAGGTCGTGGAGGGGTCGGCCGAGGTGGTCTTCCGCAAGCGACCGGCGGCGTTGCGGGTGTTCGTGCCGCTGGTCCACGGCTGAGCGCGGCGGGACCCGGGCGGACTCAGCGCTCCAGACGGCGCAGGATGACGCCCAGGTCCCGCCAGGCCTGTTCGGTGTCGGTGCCGCGCTGGTGCGGGGCGGCGAACCAGTCGACGAACTCCACGACGTCCTGGAGGTCCCAGCTGAGCCCGTAGAGGGACAGAAGCGCCGGGTCGGGCCGGTGCCCGGTGGCCTCCGCGTAGCGCGCGAGTTCGTCGGGGTCGTCGGTGACCAGCCACAGGTCGCGTTCGGGGACGGCCAGGCCCACCGTGTCCCAGTCCACGAACAGCGGCCCGGACTCGCGCCACAGCAGGTTCCCCGGGTGCGGTTCGCCGTGGGTGGGCACCGCCCGCGAGGCGTCGGCCTCGTCGGCGCGGCGGCCGAACTCGTCCAAGCGGGCCCGCAGCGCGCCTCCGTGCTCGGCGAGCAGCTCGGCGGTCGGTTCCGCGAAGGGGCCGTGGTCACCGATCCTCCCGGGATCCACGGTGAGCTCCGCCAGCCGGTCGGCCCCGGCCAGGCTCGGCGGGGTGGGTCGGATCTCGGCGGGCGGGGTGCGTCCGTGCAGGCGGGCGAGAGTGTCCAGGACCTGGGCCCGCTGGTCCGGTGTGAGCTCCTGGCCGAAGTCGCCGGGGCTGCCCTCCGTGTGCGGGAAGACGCTGAGTGCGTAACGGTCACCGATCCGCAGAGCGGTGGTGCCCCCGGTGGCGCGTAGCGGGGCCACGACGAACCCGAGCCCGTGCGCGTCGTGGAGCTCGGCGGCGGTGTCCATGGCCCGGCGCAGGTTGCGCAGGGCGGTGTCGGGATCGCCGCCGAGGAAGGGTTTGTGTTCGAGGTCGACCAGGGTGAGGAACCACCGCCGCCCGGAGGTGTCGGTGGCGCTCCAGTGGTGGTCACCGAAGCCCAGCGGAACGTGCGTCAGCACCTCCGCGTGAATGCCCCAGTCCGCCAGCGCGTCTTTGATCTGGTGGTCGTCGAAGTCCACGGGCCTGTCCAGCATGGCAGCGACGCTAACAGTCCGGCCTCGGGTGGCGCACGGCGTTTTCCACGGGGCGTTCCCGGTTCTCCGGGACCCGTGGTGACCGGGGAAGCGGACGCTGCCGGTCGGTCACTCCGTCTCCGCGACCTTGAGGAACCGTGCGAGTTCCTGTGCGTCTCCGGTGACCGCCAGCGACTCGGGGCCGATCCGTCTCCACAGCGTGAGCAGCAGGTCGGAGGCGGTGCCCTCCACCGCGACGCTGGCCCGGTTCGCTCCGCGACTGACCCGCCAGTGCTGGCCGGTGTGGTCCACCGTCCAGGAGAGGTCGGCGTCGGTGGCGGTCAGCAGCACCGCGCCCATCGGTCCGACCGGCTCGCGGGGCAGGTCCAGCATCTCGGCCAGGCCGAGGAAGAAGGTGAGGAACTCGTCCACCCCGTCCACGGCGACGTCCCGGGGCAGCGCGGCCGCGCCGTCGACCGCGTTCAGCACGTCCCAGGCGTGCACGGCGGTCTCCTGCGCCATGCGTCTGAGGATGAACGCCCCGTCCTTCTGCGGCGACCAGGTCCAGCGCGGCGCGTCGGGGTCCAGAGCGGTGAGCACGGTCAGGGTCTCGGCCAGTCCCTCCCGGTACCAGCTCAGCAGCGCCTCGTCGTCGGGGCGCTCCGGCTGCGCGTACCCGTCGTCAGGGTCCCTGATCTCCCCGGAGGCGATGGACCTCCAGAAGTGGTGGGTCTCGCCCACGTGCCAGACCAGGTCCAGGACGTTCCACTCGGGGCAGGTGGGTACGTGCGCGTGCGCGCGGTCCTCGGCGGCGTCGGCGAGGAGGGTCCCGCTCTCGCGAAGGACCGTGAGGTATCGAGGGGTGTCCATGTTCGGGACGCTAGCACCCGGCGGAGACCGAAGTCCGGATATCCACAAGCTGGATTCTCGGAAGGCCGGAGCTGGCCAGGGCGCCGTCGGCGCTCTCCCGAGACCTCCCCGACCTCCGATGGTCCCGTGACCCGGACCGGTGGTCGTCCGGCTCGGCCCGTCCGCCGGGGTCGCGAAGCGACCGCGGCCCGCCCACCGACGTGGCGACTTCGGCGGAGCGGCCCCGAACGGCAGGGACCACCCCTACGCTGCGCGTCGGGGCAACGCCCCGAACCGCCACCAGACAAGGGGATCGCCATGGGAGAGAACGCACGGACCGGCCCGGAGGCCGGGGCGCTCGGCGAGGTCGTCGACGGGGTGTACGCGTGGGTGCAGCCGGACGGCACCTGGTGGGTGAACAACGCGGGCGCCGTGGCGGGGGACGACGGACTCCTGGTCGTGGACACCTGCGCCACCGCGACCCGCACCCGCCGGTTCCTGGGCGCGCTCGCCTCCGCCACTGCGGGCGCGCCGGTGCGCTGGGCGGTCAACACCCACCAGCACGGCGACCACACCTATGGCAACAGCCTGCTGCCCGACTCCACCGTGCTGATCGGCCAGAACGGCATGCGCGAGGCGCTGGACACCGACCCGCTCTTCGAGAACCCGCCACCGGTCTGGGAACCCGTGCCGAACTGGGGCGACGTCACCCGGAGGCTGCCCTCCGTCACCTTCGACCACGCACTCACGCTCCACCTGGGCGGCGGCCGCCGCGTCGACCTCCACCACCCGGGATACACCGCGCACACCGTCGGGGACGTGGTGGCCTGGCTCCGCGCGGAACGGGTCCTGTTCACCGGCGACCTGATCTTCCACGGGCTGACACCGCTGCTGCTCATGGGGTCACTCGACGGCGCGCTGCGCTCCCTGGAGTGGGTCCGTTCCTTCGCTCCGGACCACGTGGTGCCCGGTCACGGGCCGGTGATGCCCGGCTCCGAGCTCGACGCCGTGCTGGCCGTGCACGAGCGGTACTACCGGTTCGTCCTCGCAGCCGCCGACGAGGCCCTCCGGAAGGGCCACACCCCTTGGAGGCCGCGCGCGACATCGACCTCGGTGAGTTCGGCGCGTGGGCGGACGCGGAGCGAATCGTCATGAACCTGCACCGCGCCCAGGCCGACCGCGCCGGCGTACCGATGGACCTCGCCCGGGCCCTGGCCGACGCCGTGGAGTGGAACGGCGGACCGATGCCCACCACCCTCTGACCCGAATTGTCGGTACCCGCCGATAGATTCTCCACCAGTCGACACGGCCTCCCCGGGAGGCGCCCCCTCTCTCCCTGCCTGGCACCCCCTTCCGGTGTGCCCGGATCCGATCGTCGAAGGGCCTGCCATGACCAGCACCACCTACCTGGAGCTCTCGGAAGAGGGCGGCGGCGCGCACAAGTTCTACGAGGTCACCCTCGACGGCACCGACGTCACCATCCGGTACGGACGGATCGGCGAGACCGGCCAGGCGCGCACCGCGAGCCACCCCACCGTCGCGAAGGCCGAGGCCACGGCGGCGCGGAAGATCGCGGAGAAGCGGCGCAAGGGGTACGAGCCCGCCGTGGTCGGGGTCCGCAAGCGGCGCGCGGTCACCCGGAGGACGATCGTCAGCCAGCGTTCGACCGCCAACCTCGCCCCGGTGCTGTGGCGGTTCCGCTCGGGCAGCCCCGCCTTCGGCATCTTCGTCGACGACGAGCGCTGCTGGGTCGGCAACGAGCGCGGAGACGTGTACACCCTCTCCCACCAGGGCACCGTCACCGCCCGCTACGGACTCCCGGACGGCGTCAAGTGCATCGTGGCCGACGACTTCTGGATCTACGCCGGGTGTGACGACGGCAAGGTCTACGACCTGGGCGCGAAGATCCCGCACGTGGCGTACGAAATCTCCGAGGACGTGGACATCTTCTGGCTGGACATCCACGACGGGGTGCTCGGCGTCTCCGACGTGGCCGGGCGGATCACCGTGATCGACCACGAGGACGAGTTCCAGTGGTCCCGCCGCAGCTCGGGAGACTCCGCGTGGATGGTCCGCCACGACGAGGCGGGCGTCTACCACGGGCACTCCCGGGGCGTCACCATGTACGACGCGGGCACCGGGGACGAGCGCTGGACTGTGCCGACCAGCGGCGCGGTGCTGTTCGGCTGGCAGGAGGGCGACGAGGTCTTCGCCGCCACGGCCCGCAACTCCGTGGACCGCATCAGCAAGGGCGGGGCGCACCGTTCCACCTACCGCTGCGACGGGGCAGTCTTCTCCTGCGCGGCCTCCCCGGACGGCCGCTACGTGTTCGCGGGTGACAACCACTCCTCGGTCTACTGCTTCTCCAGGGACGGACGCCGTCTGTGGAAGCTGGCCACCGGATGCGGTTCGGCCTACTCGATGCAGTTCCACCAAGACCGGCTGTACATCGTCACCACCGACGGTTCCCTGGCCTGTGTGGACGCCTCCGAGGAGGCGATCCTGGCCGCCGAGCGCGGCACCGTCCCGGAGCCGGTCAGCGTCAAGGCCCCCTCCTGGGACGCGGTCACCCCGGCCACCGAGCTGGAGACGGTGCGCTCCAGCGAGCTCGTGGCCGACGACGGGATCGTCGTCGAGTGCGTGGACGACGGCGGCCGCCTGCGGATCCGCGTGGTCTCGGAGGGCTACGACCCCACCCTGCGGGTGCAGTTCCCCAAGGACATCCGCCGCGCCGGAGCCCGCTACGTCGTGAGCGAGGTGCTCACCTCGGGCAGCGGCGGCTTCTACCGCGTCAGAGGCGACATCCGCCGCCTCGGCTAGACCACGGCTCCCGGGGTCCCGTGTCGACGGGCCCCGGGAGCGGGACGCGTTCCTCCAGGCGGCGCCGGGGTTCTCCCCGGTGTCCTCGTGCGTGATCCCGGGCAGGAGGGGTTCCTCCCTGCTCAATTCGACGAGGTGCGTCCCTCCCGCCTTGGGCCCGTCATTGTCCAGGATGATGATCTGCGGAGTGGCCCGGCCAGCCCTGTCGAGCGCTCTTCATTGTTCTCTTATAGGAATTCCTACATTTACGACAATTAAGCCACAACAGTTGCGAGTGGTGAATGCAGACGGAAGGGGACCCGCGTCACACGGGTCCCCTCAGAATCAGGCGGATCAAGCGGCTACGAGATTCCCGGAACAGGGGGCGAAGACACGTGGCGAAGGGACGGTCCTCGGTGGCGCGCCCCGTGGCTGCCTGAGGTCGGAACGATCACCCCTCGGGCGCTCACCCGGATGACGCGACCGCTCATCGCCCGACGACGTTCTCCCGTGACCCCGGCTCACTCCGGAACGGTGACGCGGATCTTCGACTGCCCGTGCGGGCGCTCCTCCCAGTCCTCCATGAAGCGGGCGCGCAGTCCGTGCTTCTCCGCGAGCGCGACGAGGGTCTCCGTGCGGTAGTAGAAGTCCTCGCGCAGCACGTGGTGCTCGGTACCCTCCGTGCGGTCGAAGGTGAAGTCGAAGAACCCGCCCGGGGCGAGCACGCGGCCCACGTGGCGCAGGCACTCGTCGATGACCTCGACGGGCGAGTGGGAGAACACGCTGTGGGCGTGGACGACGTCGAAGGAGTCGTCGGGGAGGAAGTCGAAGGTCAGGTCCTGGGTGAGGGTCAGGTGCGGCAGCTTGTGCTGGAGTCCGCGCTCGGCCAGGACCTTCTTACCGGCGATCAGGATGTCCGGGGAGATGTCGATCCCGTAGTAGCCGCCGGTGTCGAGGTGGTCGATGAACCGCCACCCGGCCCGCAGGTTGCCGCAGCCGATGTCGAGCATCCGGTGACCGGGCTTGAGGCCGTGCTCGACGAGGTAGTCGAACTGCATCTCGCCCAGCGCCAGCCACCGCTCCTCGTTGCGGCTGCCGACCGCCGCCCTGGGATCGCGAGCGGCGTCGGAGGCCATCACCGCGCGGTAGTAGGAGACGTGATCCCGGTGGGTGAGGCGCAGACGCAGGTCTCGCGCGGACCGCAGAACGTGGGGCGCTATCCGGCTCGGGTTCCGAAGCGCGTAGCGGATCCGGTGGACCAGGGAGGATCGGTCCGTCTTGAGTTGGTCTGTGCTCTGCTTCGGCATCGGTCGCCCGTGCTCTTCCGTCGGTGGGTGTCACGCTGAAGGTGGCATCCCATCACGGGAGGGCTGATTCGCCAAGGGGTGCGGGCCGGAAAGTCGGGCCACATGCGGCCACATCACCCCCACGACGCAGGTGGTGAAGTCGGGTCGTCGGTCCACCCTCACGCCCGTTGCCGGTGAAATAACCGCAAAATCACGCCAAGTGTCCCACTTTTCTCCGTTCGACACCTTTGTGGGTGTTTCGCTGTCTCCAGGACGAACGAACGGACGGGGGAACGATGGTGAATGAGCGCGTGGAGCTACGCCACGCCGGGTCGCCGGGTCCACGAAGCAACTGGGTCCCGCTCGGGGCCGCGGCCGGGGTGGTCGTGGTGCTGACGGGCGGATGGGCTCTGGTGAACGCGGCGCTGCCCGCGTCCGAGGCGGTACCCGCGGGTCAGAGCATGACCCTCGGTTCGGGTGAGGGCTACGGGGCGTCGATGACCTTCGACGAGGGCTGGGAGCTCGACACCGGCTCCAGCACCACCGACCAGCAGTTCCTCTTCGCGAAGGGGCCGGTCAACCTCCAGGTGAGCGTGGTGGAGCCGACCGAGGGCGCCGACGCCGCCCAGCTCTGGGACGGCATGCGCGAGACGGTCAGGGTCGGGGACTCCTCGGCCACCCTCGGAGAACCCGAGCCGGTCACCTCCGAGGGAGGCGCCCAGGGCCTCACCGGGGACCTGCACATGCAGGAGCACACCGGGATCGCGACGGTGTTCCCCTCCCCGAACGGCGGTTTCGCGGTGGAGACCCAGGCGATCGGCGCCGAGGCCAGCGCGGCCGACCTCGTCGAGGCCGAGCGGATGGTCCAGTCGATCCGGTTCGACCGGAGCACGGGAGGGACCCCATGAGTCACGCACGACCCGAACCCGACGTCCCGTCCACAGTGAGCGGACAGGTCCCCACGCCCCGAAGGCCCGGTCGGGAACACGCGTCCGAACACCCGGCCGCGCCACCGCACCAGGAACCGCCCGGCCCGCAGCGCGTCCCCGCCCTGGTCGCCACGGTGGCCCTGGCCGTGGTCTGCCTGGGCGGGTTCGTCTACACCCTGACCAGCTTCTTCGGGGCGATCCGGGTCTTCCCCACCGAGACGCTGGCCGCCGCCGTCGTGCTGGCCGTAGCCGGTGTGATCGGCTTCTGGGTCCTGCGCCGGATCCGCCCCGTCCGGGCGCCGAGCCCGACGTTCTCGCTCGTAGCCGTGCTCTGGGGCCTGACCGGGGCGATCGGGCTGGCCCTGTTCTCGAACTCCCAGCTGATGTCGGCATGGTCCCGGATGGGCGGCGTCGACTTCGGCTCGGCGTGGGGCGCGTCGCTGACCGCGCCGCTCAACGAGGAGCTGCTCAAGACCATCGGGGTGGTGCTGATCGCCGTGATCGCGCCGCGCGTGGTGCGCGGTCCCGTCGACGGCTTCGTCATGGGGGCCCTGGTGGGCCTGGGTTTCCAGCTCGCGGAGGACTTCACCTACGCGCTCAACTCGATCATGATGCAGGGGGCCACGGACGGGGTCGCCTCGGTGCTCCAGACGCTGTTCCTGCGGGTCGGCCTGACCGGCCTGGGTTCGCACTGGGCGATGTCCGCGATCGCGGGTACGGCGGTCGGCCTGCTGGCCGCCGTGGCGTGGCGGCCCGGAGCGGGCCGCGCCACGGGGGCGCTGCTCCTGTTCCTGTTGGCGATGGGCGTCCACTGGTTCTTCGACGCCCCGGTCCTGGTCGGCCTCCTCGGTGTGCTGGTCAAGACGCTGGTGGTGTTCCTGAGCGCGGTGGCCGTGTACGTCGTGGCGCGGCACTCCCACCGCCGCCGGGTCCGCGAGTCCCTGGCGGAACAGGGCGAGGAGCTGGGCATGCGCCGGTCGGCGGCGGTGGCTCTGTCCAGTCGGCACGGTCGGCACCGGGAGCTGGGCCGTGTGGCGGCTCCGGAACGACCGGCCGTCCGCGACCGCCAGGACAGGATGGTGGCGACCGCGGAGGAGCGGGCCTCGGAGTACCGGGGCTGAGGCGGCGGGTTCTCGTGAGCCCCCGGCGCGGTGAGGACCGCCCCGGGGGCTTCGCCGTGTCGCCGGTCCTTCCGCCGGCCGACCTCGGTAACAACGGCGACAACCGTCCCTGAATTCACAGCGGCCGTTTTCCCGCTCCGCGCACCCAGGTTTCCCGGGGTTCCTTTCCATGAAAAGTGGGAACATCCCCTCTCCCAAGCCGAAAGCGCGTGCGCACGGGACGCACGGGCCCGCCGGAAGGAACGAGAAAAGGAAACTCCATCCCCCGGAGCCGCGTTGACCAGCAAAGAAATCGGGGACACGAACTCCGCCGGACAGATACTCGTGTTCCATTCGCCCCTGTCGGGAAGCAGCTGCACCACGTCTCTGGCCAACGTGGCCTGGAACATCGCCAGCACCGGTCGGAGTGTCCTGCTCGTCGACTTCAACCTGCACTCCCCGAGCTGCGCGAGTACTTCTCCCCGCTGTTCGGACTCCGCGGCGGACGCCCCCAGGGGCTGGTCGACATGATCACCGACGTCATCGAGGGCTGCCACGTGCCGGGGGCCGACCCCGCCGAGGTGTGCGCGCGCGGCGCCGACCTCAGCGACCAGGTCGAACAGCTCAGCCGATGGCCGGTCATCCCCGGTGTCCCGGAGGGCGAGATCGGCTACCTCGGACCCGGCTCCCACCACACCGCAAGGCTCACCCAGCTGGACACGATCCACGGTTCCGGGTTCGCCCGAGGCGCCCTCTCCACCCGTTTCCTCCGCGAACTCCGGACCGCGCTCCTGGACAGTGGTTACGACCACGTCCTGGTCGACACCGCCCCCGGCAACGGGCTCCTGGGGCGGCGCTGCGCGGCGGTCCTGGCCGACCAGGTCGCCCTCTGCCTGACCCTCAACACGACCGCCATCCACAAGTCGGCCCGGATCGCCGCCGAACTGCGGACCGAGGCCCCGCACGTGCCGGTCCGGCCGATCCTGACCCGCGTGGACCTGGAACTCCCCAACCTGGACGAGCTCCGTGACCGTGCGTACGAGACGTTCGCGCCCTGGGTCGAGGCCTCCGAGGACGACCCCTGGCGGTACTGGGGCCGGGCGGAGATCCCGTACAAGGCCCGGATCGCGGAACGGCTCACCCTCGCGGCCTTCCTGGAACGCACCTGGATGCCCAGCTCCCTGTTCCACGCCTACGAGCGGCTGACCTCCATCCTCACCGGCGGCGCGGTTCCCCGGGGACGCCACCTCACTCAGGAGCAGAGCGAGCAGGTCAGGCTGGTCTTCGAACAGATCCGGCACGGCGCGGTCGCCTCGGTGATCCTGCTGGCCGACTCCCGCGACCGTTCGTGGGCCGACTGGGTCCAGCCGCAGCTGGAGTGGGTCGGCATCCGGGTGACGCGGCCCAGGACGGACGGGGCTCCCCGCCCGACACCGGCGGGCACGGGATCATCATGGTGCTGGTCTCCGCCCACCTGCACGGGTCCGCCGCGTTCGGGCTCCTGCACCGTCTGCTGGAGACCGCGCCGCAGCAGGGCGGCAACGGCACGCACCGGGTGCTGGGGGTGACGATCGACGAGGGCGCGCCGCCCGACGGCTTCCCGGAGGCCGAGTGGATCAACCTGCGCATCCGGGAGGAGGAGGACGCGCGCGGCGCGCTGCTGGCCCGCTTCGACCCGAGGTTCCCCAGCCACCGTTCGCGTGGTCCCGGGCAGGGACCCAGCTATCCGGGGGCACCCAACCCGGAGCTGATCAGCAACGCCCCGCACGGCAACCAGAACTTCAGCGGCCGCGAGGGGTTCCTGGAGCGCCTGCGCGACCTCCTCGGGCAGGGGATGGAGGACAAGCCCCCGGTGGTGCTGGTGGGGATGCAGGGCAGCGGGAAGTCGGAGATCGTCCGGGAGTTCGTCCGGCGCTTCCGCAGTGACTACGACCTGATCTGGTGGATCTCCGCGGACCGCCCGGAGAAGGTCGAGTCGTCCCTGGAGGAACTGGCGGCGACCCTGGCCGAACGCTTCCCGGACCACCGCTCGCCCGAGGCCGACCCCGTGCTGGCCGCGCTCCGGGCGGGCCGTCCGCTCAACCGGTGGCTGCTGGTCTACGACAACGCGGGGCCGCCCGGCGCGCTGGACGCGCTGATCCCGCACGACCACGGGCACGTCATCATCACCTCCTACGACCGGGACTGGGAGGCCTACGGTCACCGGCGCTGCCTCCAGGTGGGCCCCTTCAGTGAGGACGAGGTGGTGGAGCTGTTCCGGGACCGCCTCTCGGAGATCGACGCGGAGACCGCGCTGGCCCTCTCCCGACGGCTCGGTCACCTGCCCGCCCAGCTGCACCGCGCCCTGGAGTGGCTGAACTCGGGCCAGCGGCTGGACGGCGCCGCTGAGGCGGTGGCGGAGTACACACGCCTGCTCGACGAACGCGAGCCCTCGGTGGTCCGGGGCGCGGGTTCCTTCGAGGAGCGGCTGAGCAGTTCCCTCGCCCTGGACGAGCTGGAGCAGTACCACCCGGCGAGCCTGTGCCTGATCCGGCTGGCCGCGCACCTGTCCCCCGACGGCGTCCCCGAGGACCTGCTCCGCTCACCGCGTGCCGTCAGCGAGTACACCGAGGCCGACCCGCGGTACCGGACCGGCCGGGTCAACTTCAACCACGTCCACTTCCAGCTCACCCGGGTCCTGCTGATGGACTTCGACCGGCAGCTGAAGACGTTCTCGGTGCACCCGGCGGTGCAGGAGGTGGTCCGGGACCGCATCCCCGCCGGGGAGCGCGCGCGGGTCCGCGAGTCGGTGCGGCAGGTGCTGGCCTCCTACGCGCCGCACGACGAGGAGGCGGACGACCCCCGACACGATCACCGCTACCAGAACCTGCGCTGGCAGATCGTCCCCTCCGGGGCCAGTCTGAGCGGTGACGACGAGGTGCGCCGCTGGTTGGTCAACCAGGTTCGCTACCACCACCGCAAGGGAGAGCTGGAGGCCGCGCTGGAGCTGGGCACACCGCTGCTGAGCGCCTGGACCGACACCTTCGGTGAACGCGACCGGCTCCGCCTGCACCTGGCCACCCAGCTGGCCAACGTCCACCGCTCGCGCGGCGAGCACCGCGAGGCGGGGCGGCTGAACAGCCGGACCCTCGAACTCCAGCGGGAGGTCCTCGGCGAACGCCACCCGTTCACCCTGTTGACGCGGCGGGGCATGGGCGCGGACCTGCGGGCCCTGGGACGGTTCGCGTCGGCGCTCGAACACGATCGGGAGACCTACTCCGCCTACCTGGCCGGTCGCGGCCCCCACCACCAGCACACCCTGCTGGCCGAGCACAACCTGGCGCTGTCCCTGTCGGCGGCCGGGGACTACGCGGAGGCGCTGCGGGTCGGTGAGGGGGCGCACCGGGTCACCCGGGAGATCCTGGGCCACCGTCACCCCTACACCTGGATCCTCTCCTCGGCGACGGCGACCTACCGCCGTCGTACGGGCGAGTACGTGATGGCGCACCGGCAGATCCACCAGGCCGCAGGGATGCTGCGTCGCACCATCGGTGAGCTGTCCTCGCACACGCTGCACGCCCGCAAGGAGCTGGCGGTGAACGAACGGCTGGTGGGCGACCCCGAGCAGGCGCTGGAACGGATCCGCCGCACGCACGAACAGCACCGGGGCGAGTACGGAGACGAGCACCCCCGCAGCCTGGCGATGGCCTTGGCACTGGCGGCCGGCCTGGCCGCCGCCGACCGCTACGACCTGGCGCTCCACCAGGCCCGTACGTGCGTCGACGGCTACACGGGCGTGTTCGGTCCGGACCATCCCTTCACCCTCGCGGCCAGGGCCAACCTGGCCGCCTACGCCTGCCGCACCGGTCACGTGGGGGAGGCGGAGACCCAGGCCCGGTGGGCGCACGAGGGCCTGTGCTCCGACCCACAGGTGGGCGAGGTGCACCCCCTGGCACTCGGCGCGGCGGTGAACCTGGCCAACGCCCTGGTGGCCAAGGGGAGATCACCGAGGCCGTGGCGCTGGACGTGCGCACCCAGGAGGAGCTGCACCAGGTGTGCGGCACCCAGCACCCGCACTACGAGCTCGCCTACGCGAACTACCTGAACAGCACCGCCCGGCACATGGGCGACTCGGTCAGCGAACGCGGACACATCGACCTGGAGGTGCCGGAGATCTGAGCGCGGACACCGGTGACGGAACGGGGTGGCGGGCGGGAGGTCCGAGGTGGAGGTGACGGGGGTGGAGGCCACCGGGGCGGAGGACACCGGAACGGGCGGGACCAGCGCCTTCTTCACGAGCTACGGCGGGCGCAGGGCCGACCGGGAGCACGTGCTGCGCTTCCACTCCGATCTGGAGGCCATGGTCCGGCTGCACACCGACGACCGCGCCTTCGGCGCGACCGGGCCGACCCTGGAACCGGGCGGAGGCTGGCGCTCCGAACTGCTCCGGCACTGCGCCACCACCCGCACCCTGGTGGTCCTGTTGAGCGAGACCCACCTCAACAGCGCCTGGTGCGCCCGGGAGTGGTGGATCGTCGAGGAACGGGTCCGGCGTTTCCGGGACCACGGTGCCCCGCCCCACCACATCCTGCCGCTGGTGTGGCAACCGCTCAGCGGACCGCTCCCCCGCGTGGTGCGGGAGCGCCAGCGGCTGGACTGGGTGGGCGTGCCCGGTCACGCGGACGCCGGGGTCCTGGAGCTGATGCTCACCGACCCGACCGCCTACCGCGCCCTCTGCTACCGGATCGGCGCCCTGGTGGCACGTTCGGCGGCCGACCCCTTCCGCCCCTGCCCGAGGCCGTTGCCCGGGAGGCCGTCCCCGCGTGGGACGCGGTCGCCCGGAGGGAGGGCGCGGACCCGGACGGGGCTCCCTCCGATCAGGGGAGCTCCCTCCTCCCGAGGGCCCCGAGGGCCCGGACGCGCGCGGGTCGGTCGGTGAGCGGGCCGTCCGGGTGTTGCTCACGGTCCGGGCGTTGGACGACCCCGCCTGCTGGGCGGCGTTCCTGCGCCGACTCGGGGAGCTCCGCCGGGACCGGGCCCTCAACCCTCTGTACTGGCGGGTCACCGTTCCCGCCCCCGAACGCCACGAACGCCTCGTGGCCCACCTGCGGGCCCAGCACCCCGACTCCCACGCCCTCTCCTGGCTCGCCCGGGCCGTCGCCGAGACCGCCGGTGACCCCGACGCGGCGGCGGCGCTGCGCGCCCTCCTCCCCGGGGCCGAACAGCTCCGGAGGACCACCCGACCGACCCTCCCCGCACCGTGACGGAGGCCCCGTGAAACAGGCACCCGCCCCGCCGAGACGACCACGGATCGCCGTGGTCGGCAGCGTCGACGCCTCCCGCGAGTACGAACCGCCCCTGAGCGCCACCGACCAGGTGCGCGCGGCCTGCCACGACCTCGGCCGCGAACTGGCCCTGGCCGGGTACGACCTCGTGGTCTTCGCCGACGACGAGCACTACGTCGAGACGCTGGTGGCGCGCGGGTACGCGGCGGCCTCCGCCCCCGACTCACGGATCATCGCCCACCCGCCCCGGCACCAGGACTACGCGCCCGTTCTGCCCGAGGGCTCACGGGTGCGTGTCACCACGATCCGCGACACCGGCGCCGAGTGGGAGGTGCCGTACTACCGGACGCTGTTCGAGGTGGACGGGATCGTGCTGGCCGGGGGCGGTCGGTCCACCCGGGTCACCGGGGTCGTCGCCCTGGCCCACGGCGTCCCGGTGGTGCCGTTGGCGGTCTTCGGCGGCGCCGCCCGGCAGGTGTGGGTGTACCTGGACGGTGCCGGTGAGCACGTGGACCGGGAGGACGTACGCGCCCTGGGAGAGTCCTGGTCGACCGGGTCGGCCAGGCGAATGGCGGAGGTGCTGCGCCGACAGATGGAGCGCCGTGCCGAACGCCGCCGCCGTGAGGAGAGGAACCGGCGGTGGGGGCGCTGGCGTGAGTCGGCCGGGCTGGTCTCCGCGATCCTGCTGCTGCTCGCGGCGTTGGCGTCGATCGTGCTGGCCGGAGGTCCCGGCCCCGCCGACCCGGCCAGTCTGTCCCTGTTGTTGGCCGGTCCGATGTGCGCGGCGGTCTCGGGTGCGCTGATCAGGGACTCGTTCGGACGGACCCCCTCCGCCCTGCGCGCCAGCGCGCGGGGGCTGGGCGCGGGCGCGGTCTCGGTCCTGCTGTACGTGGCGGCCCAGCTGCTGACCGTTCCGGAGCTGCTGGTGGAGCTGGACGCCCGGCGCCTGCTGTTCTTCGTGGTCCCGGTGGGTTTCACCGCCGGGTTCACCTTCGACCTCGTCCTCGAGCGTCTGCGCAGCCCCGGCGGACCCCAGGTGGCGCCGCCACCCTCCCTCGGCACGCGGAACTGAGTGACGTCGTGCCAGTTCGGAGGGGCCCGACCGGGCCATACCCGGTCGCCGGGGCCCGACCGGGGAGGTGGCCCGGTTTCCGCCCTGGGGTCGGGATCCGGCTCATAGCCTGGTCTCCGCGACTCCCCCAGGGAAGGACGACGCGATGGCCGTGGACGGCACCCCGGACCCGTACGAGGTCGAGATCCCCTTCGGTACCCGGCTCAAGCTGCACCGCACCAGAAGAGGACTGACCCGGGACGTGCTGGGTGGCCTCGTGGGCCGTTCCGCGTCGTGGGTCAAGGCCGTGGAGACCGGGCGGCTGGGCACCCCCAAACTCCCGATCCTCCTGCGCCTGGTGGAGGCACTGCGCATCCGTGACCTGGCCGAACTCACCGGGGAGCAGTCCGTACCCGTGGATCTGTTCACCGGCCCGGGACACACGCGGCTGCCGAGGGTCCGCGCGTCGGTCAACGCCCTCACGCTGGGCGACGACGGGCCCGCCCCCACCGTGGAGCGGCTGCGCGCCCGGCTGGCGGCGGCCTGGCGGGCCCGGCACTCGGCGTCCCACCACCGCGACGTGGTGGGGCGGCTGCTTCCCGCGCTCTTCGAGGACTCCCAGAGGGCGGTTCGGCGGGCGGAGGACGGGACCGCCCGGCGCGCGGCGCGGTCGGTGCTGTCGGAGGTGTGCTCGCTGGCGCAGTTCTTCATCGCGTACCAGCCCGCCGAGAGCCTGCTCTGGCGGGTGGCCGAACGCGGCATGGTCGCCGCCCAGGAGGCGGAGGACCCGCACGCCCTGGGTGTGGCGGCCTGGCTGTTGGCGCAGGCGCACCGGGACGCGGGTGACTGGGAGGCGGCGGACGCGGTCACCGAGGACGCCAGCCGCCACCTGGTGCGCCACCTGCCGGACGGTGACCGCGACGTGCTCGCGGTGTGGGGCGCGCTGCGGTTCGAGGCGGGGTACACGGCGGCGCGTCGAGGGCAGGCGGGGACGGCCTGGCGCCACTGGGACACGGCCCGGAAGGCTGCCGAGCGCCTGCCCGCCTCCTACTTCCACCCGATGACCTCGTTCTCCCGTCCGGTGATCGCCGCGCACGCGGTGACCGTGGCGGTGGAGCTGCGCAGCGGGCACGAGGCGGTCCGCCAGGCCGGACGGGCCCCGGCGGAGGCGATCCCGTCGCGGCCACGCGGGGCCCGGCACCGGATCGAGCAGGCGCGCGCCCATCACCTGGCCGGGCAGCGGGACGAGGCGCTGCGGGTGCTGGAGGCGGCACACGCGGCGGCCCCGGAGACGGTCCGGTACAACGGGTTCGCCCGCCGCATGGTGTTGGAGGAACTGGAGTCACGTGATCCCCGGCGCCGTGACGGGGCGGGCGGTCTCGCTGAGCGGATCGGGCTGCTGACGTGAACGGAGCGCGGCTCCTCGGCACGAGGGGCACAAACTGTACCCTTCGAACCCACGTGGACACCTAGAGTGATCTCATGTCAGATCCCCGACCAGCGCGAGGGGGCGTCGTGAGCGACGCCGCCGTCATCGAGGTCGAGGACCGGTCGACCCTGGAGGCGTGGGCGCGGACCATGCGCTCGACGGTCGTGCCCGTGGCCGAGAACTGGTGGTCGATCACCTACCAGGCCGAGGCCGACCTGCCCTCCGGCGGCCGGGTGCGCTGCCGCTACCTCTACGAGATCCCCCGTCAGGCCGCCCTGCGGCGCTGGAGGCGCACCTACGTCGTGGGACTGGTGCACGCTGACGGCCGGTCGCGCTGCCACCACGTGCGCCAGGTGATCCCGGTGGGCGACAGCGAGCCCGAGGAACGGCACCGCGCGGAGTTGATCGCCTCGGCCCTGGTCGCCACCGAACGCCACGACGCGTGCGGCGCGAGCGTCGGCAACCTGGAGGTGTACGTGGTGGAGCGGGCCACCCTGTGGAAACCCGGGGTGGCCCGCTACTGACCGAACCGCCCCGGGCCGCCCGTACCTAGGAGAAGTACTCGTGGGCGGTCCGCGCGAGCAGGGTGGCGCCGTCCTCGATGACCCGGTTCGCGGCCTCCCCACGCACACGGCGGCGAACTCCGGCTGGTGGTTGCTGACCGGGAAGCAGTCCAGGCCGATGTAGGGGTGGATGGCGGGCACGTGCTGGGAGACGTTGCCCATGTCGGTGGAGGCGCGGTTCATCGTCTGGTGCTCCGCCGGGGCGTCGAACCTGCGACCGATCGCCAGGGCGTGGCGCGTGTAGATCTCCAGCGCGCGTTCGTCCGTGCGGAACTCGGAGTAGGGCTGGGACTCGGGCGTGAACTCCAGCTCGGTGTCGGTGGCCAGCGCCCCCGCCTCGAAGCACCGCTCCACCCGTGCGCGCAGCGGTTCCAGCTCGGCCAGCGTGCGGGCCCGCGTGTACCAGCGGCCCTCCGTGACACCGGGGATGGCGTTGGGGGCCTCGCCACCGACGGTCTGGATGCCGTGGACCCGGGTGGCGGGCGGCAGCTGCTGCCGCAGCAGACCGAGGGCGACCTGGGAGATGACGAACGCGTCGTTGGCGTTGCGGCCCTCGTGCGGGTAGGCGGCGGCGTGGGCCGTGCGCCCGGTGAACCGGACGTGATCGTGGGCGACCGCGTACGGCTCGGCCCTGGGCGCGTCCACCGGGCCCGGGTGGGCCATGAGCGCCAGATCCAGGCCGTGGAAGGCGCCGGCGTCCAGCAGCTCGACCTTGCCCCCGCCGCCCTCCTCGGCCGGGGCTCCGACCACCTCGATCGTGAGGTCGAGCTGGTCCGCCCACGGGCGGAGGGCGATCGCGGCGCCCGCCGACATCGCGGCGATCAGGTTGTGCCCGCACGCGTGGCCGAGTCCGGGCAGCGCGTCGTACTCCACGACCAGTCCGACCCTGCGCGTGCCCGACCCGTAGGAGGCGTGCACGGCCGTGGGGAAGCCGAGATAGGAGGTGGTCGTCCCGAAGCCGAACTCGTCGAGCAGTTCGGCCGTCCAGGCGGCGGCCCGGTGTTCCCGCCACGCGGTCTCCGGGTGCGCGTGCAGCGTCTCGGAGTAGGAAATCAGCCGGGCGAGGTGGCCGGAGACCTCCGGCGGGCGGTGGGTCTCAGCGGTCATCGCCGGGCACCCCGTATCCGGGAGAGGCGGCCGGATCCAGGCCGCGCTGGACGTAGTCCTCGCGCTGGGGCAGCCAGACGTCGAGCAGTCGCCCCAGCGCCTCGACCGGCTCGTCCTGCCAGTCCACGCGGAGGTCCGTGTCGCGCCAGCCGTGGCCGGACACGGTGGACAGCCCCGCCGAGTACACCGGACCGGCCTCGCCGCCAGCGGCCAGAGCGGCCGAGAGCGCGGTGAGCAGGCGCTCCTCCAGCTCACCTCCGGCAGAGGCGAAGGCCGCGCACATGATCGCGGGGAGGTCCGCGCGGGAGAGCATGTTCCCGCGGCGGCGCAGTGCGGCCCGGTGGCCTCACCGTGCACGCCCAGGGTGAGGCCACCGCTGAACGTCGCCGCCGCGCCCGAGGCGTCCACCACGGTGAGCTGACGGAAGTTGGCGTTCGGCGCGCCGCCGACGACCTCCTCCAGCGCCGCCTCGGGGCCGCTTCCCGCTTCCAGCCGGTCCAGCAGGGCCGCTCCCAGCCGGGGGTCGGTGATGTTCTGCGAGGCGACGGCGCCGACGGAGTCCCGCAGGTGGACCACGCGCGCCGCGACCGCCGGTGAGGAGGACACCGCCGCGACGCCGAACCGGCCGTCCTGGTGTGCCGCGATGGAGAAGGTCACGCCCCACCTCCCGAGATGACGGCGGTGGCGTCGATCTCCACCAGCCACTCCGGCCGGGCCAGCGCCTGGACGACGATCCCGGTGGAGACCGGGTGGACCCCCTTGAGCCAGCGCCCCATCTCCCGGTACACGTCCTCTCGGTAGCGCGGGTCGACGAGGTAGACCGTCACCTTGACGATGTCCTGGAGTCCGCTGCCCGCCTCACGCAGGAGGAGGTCGATGTTGGCCATGGCCTTCTCGGTCTGCGCCCGGACGTCGCCGACGCCCACGGACTCGCGGGTGTCCAGGTCCTGGCCGATCTGGCCGCGCAGGTAGACGACTCCCCCGGCGACGACGGCCTGGCAGAGGTCGTTGTCGAGGTTCTGCTCGGGGTAGGTGTCCCTGGTGTTGAACGTGCGGATGCGGGTGTGCGTGGTCATGTGTGCTCTCACCTCTGGGCGTGGGTCGGGCGCGGGCGGGCTTCGTCGTGTCGTGTGTATCCCCTCTGGATGGAGATCTGGTCGGCCACGTAGCTCGCGTCGTGCCAGGCGCCCCAGAGGAAGCTCGACCCCCGGCGCGACTGCCAGGGGAGCCCCACGAAGTAGACGCCGGGCTCGCTGGAGACCCCGCGCTGGTGCCGGGGCCTGCCGTGCTCGTCGACGGCGTCCGGGGGCAGCCATCCGTAGTCGGCCGTGAAGCCGGTGGCCCACACGACGGACGTGATCCCGGCGGCGACGAGGTCGAGTTCGAGGACGGGGTCGGTCACCGAGTCCGGGAGCGCCCCCAGGACCCTGGCCTCCGGCTCCTCCGGCAGATCGAGGCCGTTGCGGGCGACATGGGCGTCGGCCTCGTCCAGCAGCGACAGGTAGTTGGCGTCGCCACCGGCGATGTTGTCCCGCAGGTCGGGGGCGAAGCGCACGGTGCCGCCGTCGTAGGACTCGGTCCGACCGACCAGCGTGACGCCCCGCTCGGCCAGGGTGCGGAAGTCCACGGTGTGGCCGCCGTGCGCACCGCTGACCGCGATCGTCACGTGTTCCGCGCCCTGGGGCGGGGTCGCGGCCTCCCACTTGCCGAGCACACCCAGCCACCAGACGAAGTCGTGTCCCCGGTACCGGCGCGGAGGACGGTCATGGGGGCCGACGGAGAGGTACACCGGCCGACCGGAGGCACGGAGTTCGTCCGCGATCTGCACGCCGGACGATCCGGACCCGACCACGAGGACGCCGCCCTCGGGCAGTTGGGCGGGGTTCCGGTAGCCGCTGGAGTGGATCTGGACCGGGACCGCCCCCTCGGGGACGATGGGTGGGATCACCGGGCGCTGGAACGGTCCGGTGGCGGCCACGACGAAACGCGCGTCGTAGTCGCCGTCGGAGGTCTCCACACGAAAGCCCCTGCGGCCCTCGTGCCCGCGCACCGAGGTCACCTCGACCCCGCAGCGCAGCGGCGCGCCGATCCTCTCCGCGTAGGCGGCGAGGTAGTCCGCCACCTGGTCCTTCGTGGCGAACTCCTCGGGGCCGAGGCCGTCGAACTCCATCCCGGGGAACCGGTCGTGCCAGACGGGCCCGTTGGTGACCAGCGAGTCCCACCGCTCCGAGCGCCAGCGCTCCGCGACGCGGTGTCGTTCGAGGACGACGTGCGGAACCCGGCGGGCACGCAGGTGTTCGCTCATCGCGATCCCGGCCTGCCCTCCTCCGACGACGACGACCTCGGTCTCCTCAACGGACATACTGCTCTCCACTCCCATGGACGGTTGCGAGGTACGGGGGCTCGTCCGTGCGAGCCCCGGGCACGAGGCCGGTGGCGGGTCAGACCCGCGCGCGGTCACTCTCGTGCAGAAGGTCGGAGCCCCTGGTCTCGGGCATGGTCCGCAGGGTGAGGGCGCCGATGACGCCGATCACGATCATCGTGAAGCCGGGGACCATGGTGCTGCCCGTGAGCGAGATCAGCCAGGTCATCAGGTACGGCAGGGTGCCCGCGAAGAACGCTCCCGCCACGCTGTAGGCCATGGACAGCCCGCTCTGGCGGGTGCGGGTCGGGAAGAGCTCCGCCACGGTCGAGGCGTGCGTGCCCAGGATGATCGCGAGGATCACCGCGAGTCCGAAGGTCGCGAGGAAGGCGGCCCACGAGGTGTTCGCCTGCATCAGCAGGAAGAGGGGCACGGCGCCGACGATCATCGCCCCGGCGGCGGTGTACAGCACCGGCTTGCGGCCCACCCGGTCGGAGATCATGCCGGACAGCGGGATCACACCCATCGCGACCACCGAGGCCCCGGCGGAGAGCAGGGCGGCCCGGTCGGCGGGCACCCCCACGATCTCCTCCTGGTAGGTGATCAGGTACACGAGGACGATGTAGAACGTCGAGTTCATGAAGGTCTCGATGCCCACCGTCTGGAGGAACTGCCTGCCGTTGGAGCGGAAGACCTCCACGACCGGCTGGCTCGGGACGTTGTTCATGTCCTCCAGCGCGCGGTACTCGGGGGTGTCCTCGATCTTCAGGCGGATGTAGAGGCCGACCGCCGCCATGGGCACCGTCAGCAGGAAGGGGATCCGCCAGGCCCAGTCGAGGACGACCTCGGCGGGGAAGGCCGAGTGGAGCGCCCACACGGCGAACGACGCGCACAGGAATCCGGCGACCGAGCCGAACTCGATCCACGAGCAGCCGAAGCCCCGGCGCTTGGGCGGCGAGAACTCCGCGAGGAAGGCGGCGGCGCTGCCGAACTCCCCGCCCGCCGCGAGCCCCTGGATGACGCGGGCGACGACGAGCAGGATCGGCGCGAGGATGCCGACGGAGTCGTAGGTGGGCAGCAGCCCGAGCATGAGCGTGCCCGCCGCCATCGAGATGATGACGATCGAGAGGGTGGTCTTGCGCCCGAACCGGTCTCCGAGGTGGCCGAACAGCACCGAGCCGAGCGGACGGACGAAGAACGCCACGGCGAAGACCGCGAACACCGAGAGCAGCCCGGTCGTGCCGTCCTGTTCGGGGAAGAAGACCTTGGCCATCGTGGTGGCCAGGTACGCGTACACCGCCCAGTCGAACCAGTGGACGAAGACGCCCACCGCTCCGGCGAAGACGCTGCGTCGCAGGTCCTTCCGGTCCACTGTTTCCGGGTTCGCACCGGTCATCACGCCTCCTGGGGACGGTTCTCAAGGCACGGACGGGCCCGGGGGACGCCCTGCCTGTGGCCTGGGTCACGAGTATCGGGGCGCGAAGTACGATCTGTACAACACATAGATCTGAACCCATCCATCAGAAAAACCGATAACCGAGAGGGGGACGGGCATGTCGGACGTGAGCCTGCGCCAACTGGAGTACCTGACGGCCGTCGCGAGGCAGGGTTCGGTGACCGCCGCCGCGCGGGATCTCTTCGTGTCGCAGTCGGCGGTCTCCACCGCCCTGGCCGAACTGGAGTCGACCCTGGGCATCACCCTGTTCGTGCGATCGCAGAAGGGGATGCGGCTCACCACGTCGGGGCAGCGCGCCATCGCCGCCGCCGACAACGTGCTGGCCGGCCTCGACCAGTTCCGGGAGTCGGCCCGACAGGAACGGGAGCAGATCGAGGGCACACTCACCATCGGCTGCTACGCCACCATCGCGCCGATCCTGCTGCCGAGGGTGATCGCGGAGTTCTCCCGCCGCCACCCCCACGTCCAGCTCTCCTTCGTCGAGGCGGCGCACGAGAGGCTCCTGGACGACCTGCTCAACACGCGGATCGACCTGGCCATCACCTACGACTACAAACTGGCCTCGGTGCGCACCACGACCGGGGTGACGGCCCTCCCGCTGAGGTCGGACCCGCCGTACGTCCTCGCGCCCGTGGGCGGTGCGGTGAGCGCGAAGGAGCGGCCGAGCCTGGCCGATCTGGCGGTCGAACCGCTGATCCTGTTCGACCTGCCTCCCGGGGAGAGTACTTCCTGGGCCTGTTCACCAGGGCCCGACTGACCCCGAACGTGCGCTTCCGCACGACCAGCTTCGAGATGGTCCGGGCCCTGGTCGCCCGTGGCCTGGGCAACGCGCTGCTCACCCAGCGCACCGTGCTGGAACGGAGCTACGAGGACCTGCCCTACGTCACCCGGCGGCTGGACGTCGAGCCCGAGGGGCTCGGGATCGAGATCGTCCAGCTCACCGACCGCGCGCCGATCCGGCGGACCCGGGCCTTCATCGAGGTCTGCCAGGAGGTCGTCGTCTGATCCCGGAAGGGGGGACGGGGCCGCCGGTCCGGGACCCGACCGGGGGGACGGGCTCCGGACCGGCGAGGGGCGGCCTAGCGGATCGAGGCCGCGACGATGTCCTCGACCTGGCGCACGATCGCCTCGCGGTCCGCCTCGAAGTCCGGATCGCTGACGTCCCCACCGGTACCGAGGTTCAGCACCGGGGTGTGGATGTGACCTGCGGGGACGTCCTTCCCGGTGGCGTCGCGCAGCAGGGTGTTGCGGTACGCGATCTCGTTGGAGAGGTAGTTCCCCCGCCGCCGGACCGCGCCTCGGAGCCGGGGGTGGGCCCGTCCGGGCGCACCACGGGCTCGGTCCCACCGGCCGGGATCTCGGTCACCTGGGTGTTGTCGACCACGGGGAAGGGGGACCCGGTGGTCTCCTCGACGATGGCGGGACGGTCCAGGGAGGAGTCGGACCACTGGGGTTGGGGGTGACGGTGGGAACGCCCTCGGGAACGGGGATGATCTCGGGTGTGCCGAGCGCCTCGTTGTCCTCGGAGCCTCCGCGCCAGGCGCCGTTGTGCGCCTCGAGGTCGAACCTCCCCGGCGAGCCCTGGCTGACCGTGATGACCGCGTCGGCCTGGTGGTCACCGGTGTAGTAGGGCAGAAGGGACTGCTCGACCATGCCGTCGGTGAAGTCCCGCCAGCGCACCGGGTACATCATCGCCTTGACCACCGCGACGCCGTCGGCGGTCTCCAGGACCGCCCCGTCGAGGGCCAGGGCCGCGGCACCGGAGGGATTGGCCTGGCGGATGTCGTCGTCGAGGCGGAACGGGTCGAACCCGGTGACGACCACGTGCTTGACGTCGGCGTCCCCGGGAGCCTCCGCGAAGTCCTCGCCGTCCTGGCCCCGGGAGCGCCGTTCCAAATCGGCCACGAGTGCGGCGCGCTCGGTCCCGCTCAGCGCGAAACCGGGCTCCCAGCGGTGGAGCGCGGAGGTCATGGAGAGCCGTGCCCAGTAGAGCGGCCGGTCGTCCTCTGCGCTCAGGTCCCCCTCGACCTCCCCTGGGGCCTGGACGCGCTGGACCGCGTCCCTCCAGAGCGCGTCCCCGTGACTCCGGACGACCGTGCTGGCACCGTCCAGGTCGGACGCCGCGCACAGCTCCTCCTCGAACCGGTCCACGGAGGCGTCGAACCCGGACCCGCGCAGGATCTCCTGCGGGACCTCCCGCTCGACCCGCGCCTCCTCGACGGTCGCGCCCTCCTCACCCAGGCAGCCGTCCGCACGCTCGGCGTACGCGGGGGTCACGAGCGCCAGGGCGGGGCCCAGCACGAGTGCCGACGCGGCGATACGGGAACCCGTCCGCCAGGGGCGCACGCTCCCGTTCCCCGAGGTTGATCTGTCCGACACGATGTCCAGTCCTCTCAGTTGTTCGCGTGGCTGACTGACCGCGGCACCCTCACCACGGCAGGGTCTCGGGGATCGGGTCGCCGCCCCCGAGGTGCTGGTCGCAGAAGGCCAGCACGGTCTCGTTCCACACCCGGCTGTTGGACGGGGTCAGCACCCAGTGGTTCTCACCGGTCAGTTGCAGGAACCGGTGCGGCATGGTCTCCGGTGAGCCCTCCCAGGCCGAGACCAGGTCCCACCACATCCGCAGGGCCTCGCTGATCGGCACCCTGTAGTCCCGGTTCCCGTGGGTGATCAGCACGGGCGTGACCACACGCGACGCGCCGTGGTGCGGAGAATGGTCGCGGTACCACTCGGGCTGCTCGTCCTCGTGTCCGTGCACGCGCATCTTCTTCGCGGCCGCGTCGGTGGTGCGGTGCTGCTGGCCCATGGCCCACGACCCCGCGTGGGTGACGACCGCCGAGAAGCGGTCGGTGTGACCGGCGATCCAGCTCACCATGAAGCCGCCGAAGGACGCCCCGAGCAGCGCCGTCCGCGCGCCGTCCAGGACCGGACGCTCCAGCACGAGGTCGAGGAGCGCCTCGCACTCCCGGTAGACCACGTCCGGCAGTCGGGGCCAGCCGCGGTTCAACCCCGTGTGCCCGTAACCGGTGGACATGGCGGGGTCGGGCATCAGCACGGCGTAGCCCCGGGCGACGGCCAGCCACGGGCACCAACGCCAGGACCAGGTGTTGAAGGAGCTGTGCGGACCACCGTGAATCCACAGCATCACCGGGGCCGGGTCCGCCTCGGAGGCGCCGTCGGGCAGGCACAACCATCCGCCGACCCGCACGCCGTCGACGTCGGTCCACACCCGTTCCAGGCTTCCCGGCAGCCCGTCGACCCGCCCCGGGGCGGGGAGTTCGGTCCACTCACCGGGAGTCAGCCGCACCGGGCGCGGAGGGGTGCCGATGTCGGAACGCAGCGCGTGGAGGGAACCGTCCGGCGCCGGAGCCAGGGAGGTGAAGACACCGGCGTCCGCGAGGGTCCGCGCCTCCCCGGTGCGCGGGTCGACGGCGAGCACGGCCCCCGAGGAGTGCAGGTCACCGGAGACCACGAGGGTTCCGTCCGGGCTCCACACGTACTCGTTGACCGTGAGGTCCCCGAGGTCGACGCCGACCGGTTCCTCACCCGACAGCGGATGGATCTCCAGGAAGCCGTAACCGGTGTCGGAGGGCGTGGAGATCGTGGTCCGCGTGACCGCGAGATGGGCTCCGTCAGGAGAGAGCAGCGGTGAGCCGTACTCCTGGTCGTCGTCGGCGGCCAGCATGGTGGTGCGCTCGCGGCTGTCGGTGTCGATCAGAACGACGCTGGTCCGGGTCTGCCCGCCCCCGACCCGTTCGGTCCAGGTCGCCGCGACGGTCCGGCCGTCCGACGAGAGGTCGGCCGACGCGCCCACGAGCGCCAGGGTGTCGGCGTCCTCGGTCAGATCGCTGATCCCACCGTCAGGGGAGACGAGCACCAGGCGGGGGCTGACGTCGCCCAGCTCATGGTCCCAACGGCGGATCGGCATGCCGGTGTGCCAGATGGTGCTCCGTTTGGCGTCCTTGCGGGCCCGACGGCGTTCGCCGTCGTCGTCCAGGGTGGCCCCCGCCAGCACGCTCGTCCTCGCGAGGATCGAGCCGTCCTTCGCGACACCGGAGACGCTCAGCCCGCCGGGGAGCCGCGCGACGACGGTCGCCTCGCCGTGTTCGGGCAGGCGCCAGACGGCCGCGCCCTCGTCGTCCCCGTCGTCCGGCCGACGGGAGGTGAACAGCAGCGACCCGTCGGGAGTGAACCACGGCGTGCTCTCCCCGTCCTGGGAGAACGTCAGTCTCCGGGCCGGTCGCAGACCCTCCGGGTCGAGCGCCCACAGGGCCGACACGCGTTTCGACCCGTGTTCGTCAACCTCGTCGATCGAGGCGACCACCCGACCGTCGGGCCCGGCCGCCAGGGCGGTGACCCTGGGGATCCGCGTGAAGGCGTCGATGTCGGTGAAGGCGGAGAACGGTGCGGGTGTCGATGAGGGCATCGGCTCACGGTAGCGTGCGCGGCCAAGGGCCACCAGGCCGGGAGGGTCCCACCGCCCGCCGATCCGCTCCGCCTCACCCGTGGAGTCGTCGCGCCTCCTCGATCACGTCGAGGTGGCGGCGCGCCCACCCGCACAGGCCGTTGACGGTGTCCCTGAGGTCCCGCCCGGCCTCCGTCAGCCGGTAGTCGACCTGTGGTGGCACGACCGGGTGGACCGTCCGCTCGACCAGCCCGTTGCGCTCCAGGCGTCGCAGGGTCTGGGTCAGCATCTTGTGGCTGACACCCTCGATCGACCGGTGCAGCTCGGTGAAACGCAGGGTGCGGTCGCCCAGCACGTTCACCACCAACAGGGACCACTTGTCCGCGATGTCGGAGAAGACACTGCGAGCCAGCGAGTTGGCGCGCGTCACATCCCCCTGGTCGACCGAACCCCTGACCTGTTCGCTTTCCATACGGTGCCCCAGTCAACAGAAGGTGCGTACTGTCGCGCGTCACCCTAGTGCCCTAGCGTCGTCCGCGACCGACCAGCGGGAACGCCCGAGCAGAGGGAGCGCCATGACCGTCCTGAGGACCTACGCCCGTGTGTGGAGCGACGACGCCGAGGCGGCCCTCCCCTCCTGGAGCGGATCACCGGGGAACGGCCGCACCTGCGGTTGGCCTTCGAGTCCGTGGAACTGGCGGCGATCGGTGACTTCCTGGTGATCGCCGGTCCCGCCGAGGAGCGCGAGCGCTACGCCCACGCGAGCGCCACCGTCGTCGTGTCCGACCTGGACGCCGTCCTGGCGGACCTGGACCGGGCGGGAGCCGTGGTCACGGTCCCGCCGACGACCGGCCCCACCGGCCGGTTCGCGTACGCCCGCCACGCGGACGGCATCGCCGTCGAGTACGTCCAGTGGACACCCGAGCTCGTGGCCGCCCACACCGGCCGCTCCCGGGCACGAGAAAGGGCGTCCACCTGAGTGAACGCCCTTCGCCAGTCGGGACGGCGGAGCGTAACCCCCTACGGAGGAGGCGGTCGCTGACGGCAACCCCGGGGGCCCTCGGTCCCGCACCACGTCCATCCCACCCGGCGAGCGTCTGCTCTTGGCGAGCAGGACCTCTGATGGTGAGCGCGGCATGCATCAGGCGGTACGGGCAACCAAGCCGGTCACGGTCGGCCCACCGCCCCACAGCGAGAGCCCCTTTACAAGCCTCGCTGCCCAGTCACCAACAACACTGGGCTTTGAGTCGCCGAATCGCCAGCACGGACCCGTCCGGCCGAACGGAGACCGCACCTCCCCATGAACGGTCCCACTGCGCTTTGGGGAGGCGAGCGTACCGGGCATCGACTTCACGACGGTACTTGTCCACGTTCCCCTGCTTGAGAATGTCGAACAGGTCTTCAGCAAGACCGGAAAAGGCCTCGACACGATCACCGCTGAGGCGAAACACGTGTTCGGTCCCGACGCAGGGAGTACCGAGAACAGTCTCCTTTATGTTGCGGACACTGCTGACGGCGGCATGCGACTGCTGTGTGTAGTACCGACGCCCCTGCTGATTGGTCAGATAGGGCGCGGTGACGCTACCGTCACCGGTGAAAGCCACAAGTCCAGCGACGTCCGTACGCGCGAGGACCGTCCTGAACCATCCGGCGTGCTGCGGGAGCACGTGAAAGCCGGACAGGCCTTCTTCTGGGCTGGCACCTTGGGCGGGTTTGATGATCTTCGGGTACCTGGAAACGTCACGCGACGCGGAGTTCAACTCCTCCTCCTGAGCCGGGAGGACTCCGCCGTCGCCGTCGGCCGCGAGCGCGTGTACGACGATCGGCCCCTTCATGCTCAGTTCCGTACTGAGAACCAGTGCGGGTGTCCTGTTCCAAGGGCCGATGTGCACCGCCTCCACGTGGGCCGAGGCGGAGGCCAGTTGCGGATAGGAAGAGCTCCGACGACCGTGGTGTCCCTTGCAGACGACGGGCAAGACCACGGCCCGCTCTCCCGGCCGCCAAACCTCGGCGAAGAAGCGAGGGCGATACCACAGGCGCGTCTTGGGCCATCCGGCACGTAGTACGAGGTCCGCTGGGATAATCGAGACACGGTGCTCCGGATAGCGCTCGCGGAGGAGATGCTCGACAGCCGCCACCCCGAAGCCGACGCCGAGTTCACGAGCTTGGACATTCTTGTGCTGGTGCTGGGTGGAACGCCCCTCCTCGGAAAGACTCATATCCTTCTGCTGGCTCCCATCCAGTGCCAGCGTGTACTTGAGACAACCCCAGTGCTCGGCAAGTCCTCGAACCGACCCCTGCCTGTCCAGGGAGATCGCCCTTCCCAACGCATGGAGGATGCTCAGAGGAGCCACACCAACGGATGTGTTCTTCATCTGGGAGACGGGGGCGAGTCCTGGTTTCCGGCGCGGTGGTTCCTCTTGCTTTTCCTTGTAGCGTTGATCTCCCCGGGTGATCGCTGATCCGACTTTTCCAGCGAGACGGTCACCCGAACTCACCACTACGGACGACGAATCCACAAGACTTCGCAGGGTCGCTTCCAGATCAGACAAAGAGTCTCCTGACGCGCTATCCGTTGATCAGCTCCAGAGTGATTATGCGATTGACATCAGGGATCCACAAGAGCAGCCCAGGAACGTAACTATTGTAATAACTGGACCATATTCGATGTGGGTCAACTCGGGATTACATCCGCCTCTGCAGAAACACCAGCATCATGCTTCCGAGTCCTCTCGAAGACCCTGGGTGGGCGACGTCTCGTGCTCGCGTCGTGGCATCCACACACCCGGAAGTCCCCACGACCCCCGGTCCCACCCCACCCGAGACACAAAAGGGCCCACCATAGGTGGGCCCTCTATGACCTGCACATCTCTGTCGGGACGGCGGGATTTGAACCCACGACCCCTTGACCCCCAGTCAAGTGCGCTACCAAACTGCGCTACGTCCCGGCCGCTGGGCGGTGCGTCTCCGCCCCGCCAACAGGTGAAACTTTACCCCATCTGGGAGGGCGCTCGAACCAGTCAGTCCAGGGGCCCTGGGCCCACACCGACAACGTGAGCCCGCTCCCCCACCGCGAGGCCGGACACCACGACCGCCCCCGGCGCCAGGGCCCGCCGCCGACGAGATCCCTTCCGAGCCGGATCCGGGGCCGCGCGCCGCCCTAGTGCTGGCCGAAGAGGTCGGGGCGGTGGCGGCGGGCCTCGGTGACGAGCGGGTTGTCCCAGCCGCTGGCCCCGGCGGCCTGGAAGGAGACGGCGACCAGTTCGGCGCCGGTCCGGGGTGGCGGGGCTGCGAGGCCAGGACGGTCCGCATACGCGCGGCCTGGTCGGGGATGACGCGTTCTCCCCACCCCACCAGGCCGCGGGACTCCAGGTCCCGGACCTGGACCTGCTGGCCGCCGACCTCGACGCCCGGACCGGCGGCGACGCGGTCGACGGTCCTGCCGACCTGGGTGGCGTCCCGCCAGCGCAGCCGCACCTCGAAGCCGATGTGGTCGCGCAGCTCGACGCCCGCCGGGGAGATCACCACGACGGTTCCCCCGAGCATGCGCCGGGTCCTGACGACGGGGAGGACGGCGAGGCAGAGCGTGGCGAGGGCGCCGACGACGATGCCGCCGGTCACTCCGGTCCCGGGGCTGGCCGTCTCGAAGAAGATGGACGTCAGGATCAGGACGACGAGGAAGAACACCCCCAGGAGCGGACTGAACGCCAGCAGGTAGCGCAGGTAGGTGCCCACGTCGCCCACGGGGCGGGCCGTGAGGGTCCCGGGCTCCCCGGCAGGGCCCATCCCGGCGCGCGCGTCCACCCGTGGGGCAGACCCTCCACCGGAACGTGCTGCTGGTGGCCCGGACGCGGGTGGTGTCCCTGGTATCCGTGGGGGTGATGGGCCTGGGGTTGCTGCTGGAAGTGCTGCGGGTGGCCC
Source organism: Nocardiopsis eucommiae (assembly GCA_018388625.1). Classification (GTDB taxonomy): domain Bacteria; phylum Actinomycetota; class Actinomycetes; order Streptosporangiales; family Streptosporangiaceae; genus Nocardiopsis; species Nocardiopsis eucommiae. The sequence continues at coordinate 3,850,435 of CP074402.1, forward strand.
TGGTACGGCTGCTGGTACAGAGGCCTCGGCGGCTGCTGGTGACCGTACTGGCCGGGGTGCCCCTGGGGCGGGTACCCGCCGTTCCCTCCCTCGTTCCGCGCTGGCCAGCTCACGGCCGCACCCCCGGATCCGCCCCGTCCACATGGTCCCGCGCATGCTCTCCCCGTTCGTGTCCAACCCGGCCGGGATCCGTCGCCCCGGGCCACGGGCGCCCGCACAGTGTGCCAGCACGGGCGGACGGGTTCGTCCCTCGCGGGCCAGGTCGGGTGGTCGGAGCTCGGCGGCAGGTGCGGGCAGCCAGCCTTACGGACTGGGGTCGTTCCCCGTCTCCTGGTGCCACCGGACGCAGTCCGTGTGCTCCAGGGCCTCCACTGTCGCGCCCCTCCGCCCAGGCGGTGGAGGACACCTTCCGCTCAGGTCCGCCACGACCCGGTGGTGGGCGGCGGGGACGTCCAGGTGTCCAGCGCCGGAGGCGAGCCCAGATTGGCCGCATCCGGCCAAACATGAGAAGTACTCACCTTTGTGACGACTCCCCACGGCCCAGGAGAACGGTCCGCCACGCGCCGTCGACGCGCGTGCGGACGACGGGCGATCACTCTCGGTGAGGTTGCCCTCCTGCTCACACAAACGGAAGGAGCCGAACCGATGATCGTACCCACCGGCCTCGGGGCCGCACCGGACCGGGTGCGGCACCCGTGGCCGTGCACCCGTTGCCACCAGCGCTGACTTCGGCCTTTAATGACGGCGCCCCGCTCTCCCCACAGGCCCCCGCAGGGCCGAAAGGACGCCGCCACCCATGGCCTCCCTCAACCGGCGCGGTTTCCTCGCCGCCTCCGCAGGACTCGGGTTCGCCCTCGGTCTGCCCGCTCTCCCCGTCTCCGCCGCGACCCACGACCGGCTGGTCCGGGAGACCCTCGACCGGGTCGCCCACCCCGAGGGCACCACCTTCGCGGAGGTGGCCTCCCCGTCGGGGACGGCTACCGGCTCCTCACCGCCGGTCCGGGCTGGCCGCTGCACGTCCGCGAGGACCTGGTCCCCGCGCAGTCGGGCCGCGACGAACGGCGCGTGCCCCTGAGCGCCTTCGTCCAGTTCACGGACCTGCACGTGCTCGACGTGCAGAGCCCCGTGCGGTTCGAGTACACCCACCCGATCCTCGGCTCCAGCGCGCACCGCCCCCAGGAGGCGCTCGCCATGGTCGGGGCGTCGGCGCTGGTCGCCCGGGTGAACTCGCTCAGGAACGGCCCTGTGACCGGCCGCCCCTTCGACTTCATGATGACCACCGGCGACAACACCGACAACCACGAGCAGATCGAGCTCGCCTGGCTCATGTCGATCCTCAACGGCGGCTCACTCACGCCCGACACCGGCGACCCCACCCGCTTCGAGGGCGTGCAGAACTGCGGCTCCGAGCTGTACTGGCAGCCCGAGAGCGAGGGGAGCGACCGGTACAAGGCACGGGGCGGGTTCCCCCACCTGCCCGGGTTCCTGGCCGCCGCCACGGCCGAGTTCAGCAGCCCCGGCCTGGACATCCCCTGGTACTGCACCGTGGGCAACCACGACAACACCCCGGCGGGCACCCTGCCGGCGGGCACCCTCGGTGACGTCTACGTGGGCGACCGCAAGCTGATGTTCGCGGACGACCGGGTCACCGCGGAGACGGCCGAGGCGATGACCGACGAGGACCGGCTCGGCGAGATCCCCGACGAGGTCGAGCACCCCGACCCCGACGCGGTGACCACCGCCGCGCTGACCTCCACCGTCACCCCGGACGAGCGGCGGGCCCCCTTCGACACGGCGGGCTTCGTCGCCGCCCACCTCGCGGAGGCCAACACCGGGCCCGGGCCGGTCGGGCACGGGTTCACCGAGGACAACGCGGACGGGGTTGACTGCTTCTACAGCTTCCGGATCGCCGAGGGTGTCCTCGGGATCAGCATGGACACCACCACGCTCGCCGGTCTGGCCAACGGTTCCATCGGCAAGACCCAGTACGACTGGCTGGAGCGGACGCTGCGCGGCTCCAGCTCGGTCTACTACGACCTGCTGGGTCGGCGCCGCACCCAGCAGGTCACCGACGAGCTGTTCGTCCTGTTCAGTCACCACACCAGCGACACCATGACCAACCCCCTCCCGGACCGTCGCCGCCCGGCCGAGATCCGGTACATCGGTGACATCCTGGTGCGCATGCTCAAGCGGTACCCCAACGTGCTGGCCTGGGTGAACGGTCACACCCACTACAACAGGGTGCGGGCCCACACCTCCAGCGCGCCGGAGCGCGGGTTCTGGGAGATCAACACCGCCTCGCACATCGACCACCCGCAGATGGCCCGCAGCATCGAGATCGTGGACAACGCCGACGGCACGATGTCGCTCTTCACCACGCTCCTGGAGGCGGACAGCCCGTACCAGGTCGACCACGGCGACTTCTCGGTGGAGGGGCTGGCCTCGCTCTACCGCGAGCTGTCCGTCAACGACCTGTACGCGGACCCGGCCAACTACGGCGAGCCGCTGGACCGCAACGTGGAACTCCTGGTCGCCGCTCACCACCCGGGCCGCTAGGTAGAGAGCGGGTTCCCCGAGGTGCGCGGGGAACCCGTGTCCACCGTCCTCGCAGACCGGCCGCCCAGGGCCGTGAGCGCCACACCGCCCACGAGGAGCGCCGCCGCCACCAGGCTCAGCGGGCGGACCGACTCCCCGAGGAAGACCGCCGCCGAAACCATCCCGAACACCGGCACCAGCAGCGAGTACGGGGCGACGGCCGAGGCCTCGTTGCGCCGCAGCAGGTAGCCCCACGCTCCGAAGCCGAACACCGTGGCCGCCCAGGCGACATAGAGGAGGGCGCCCGCCCCGGCCAGGTCCAGGTCCCGGACGGCGGCCAGCCCGGCCCCGGGCCCTTCCAGCACCATCGACAGGGCGAAGAGCGGCAGCGGAGGCACCACGCTGACCCAGACCATCCAGCTCAGCGCGTCCGGCGGCGCGGCCCTCCGGGTGATCACGTTGGAGAGCCCCCAGAACGCCGCGGCCGCCACGACCAGCACGAACGCGGCCAACGGGCCCGATCCGCCGTGGTCGTACGCGGCGAGGCCGATCCCCGCCAGTGCGACGGCCATCCCGAGGTAGCGGACCGGGCGCAGCTCCTCCCGCAGGAAGAGCACCGCGAAGAGCGCCGTGAACACCGCCTGGACCTGGAGGACCAACGAGCTCAGACCGGCGGGCATCCCGAGGTTCATGCCGGTGAAGAGCAGCCCGAACTTGGCCACGCCCAGCACCAGTCCCACGAGGACGACCCAGCCGAACGCGACGCCGGGACGCCGGACGAAGAAGATCGCGGGAAGAGCGGCGACGACGAACCGCAGGGCGGAGAACAGCAGCGGCGGGAAGTGGTCGAGGCCGACCTCGATGACCACGAAGTTGAGCCCCCACACGGCGGCGACCAGCACGGCGAGCAGGGAGTGGGTGGGGCGCATACCTCCGATCATGGCGGGCACCAGGCTTTAGCACCAGCGAAAGCTTCTACTAGGTTAGGTTCAGCACTGCTTAAAGAAATTCCGTGAGGAGCCCCTCGTGCTCGACCTGTCCCGACTCCGGGCGCTGCACGCCGTCCACGTCCACGGCTCGGTCAGCGCCGCCGCCAAGGCACTGGGCTACACCCCTCGGCCATCTCCCAGCAGGTCACCAAACTCGAACGTGAGACCGGCACCGCGCTCCTGGAACGCCAGGGACGCGGTGTGGTGCTCACCGACGCCGCCGGGATGCTCGTGGACACCGCGTCCCGGATGCTCACCCTCATGGAGACCGCCGAGGTCACCCTGGAGGAACGGCGCGGCCAGCCCTCCGGCCGCCTCACCGTGGCGGCCTTCGCCACCGCCGCCCGGGGCCTGCTCCCCGCCCCCTGGCCGAGCTGACCCTGAGGTACCCCGACCTCGACCTGCGCGTCGTCGAGGAGGACCCGCACAGCTCCCCGCACATGGTCGCGCAGGGAACGGTGGACCTCGCCGTCGTCCACGACTGGGACATCGCGCCGATGGCCGTGCCCGAGGGGTGTCGCGCGCCGCTCTCGGTGCGGACCGGTGCGACGTCGTCCTTCCCCGGGATCACCCCCTCGCCGAACTCCCCGTCCTGAACCACCAGGACGTGGCCTCACAGCGCTGGATCTGCCAACCCCCGGGACGGTCTGCCACGACTGGCTGACCCGCACCCTGCGTCCGGTGCACGGCGCACCCGACATCGCCCACTTCGTGGCCGAGTTCCAGACCCAGCTCGCCCTGGTGGAGGTCGGGCTGGGCATCGCCCTCGTCCCCCGTCTGGGGCGAGGTGCCGTGCCCGACTCCCTGGTGGTCAAGCCGCTGGAGCCCGTCCCGGTGCGCGGGGTGGCCGTCCTGTGGCGTGAGGGCACCTCCCGGCGCCCCGCCGTCACCGAGGCCGTCCGTCTGCTGCGCGAACACACCGTCCTCGACTGAGGCCGACCCGTGCGCGCTCAGTCCAGCGGCGCGTCCCAGGTCCCTCCGGCCGCGCGGTCCTGGGCCTCCAGCGGCGGCACCCTCTCGGTGACGGGTACCGGACCGGGCGCCGTGCCCCTTCCGAAGGGGCCGCCACCGAGGGCCTCCCTGCCGTGCGGGGTGAGCCAGGCACGGGGGTCCGGGCCGATCGCCACCACGCCGGACGGGTTGAGGGCCGTGTGCACCCGGTAGTAGTGGACTCTGATGTGCTCGAACTCGGTGGTGTCCCCGAAGCCCGGCGTCTGGAACAGGTCCCGCGCGTACGCCCACAGTGCCGGGTACTCCGTGAGCTTGCGCCGGTTGCACTTGAAGTGGCCGTGGTAGACGGCGTCGAACCGCACCAGGGTGGCCCACAACCGCAGGTCGGCGAGGGTGACGTGGTCGCCCACCAGGTACCTGCGGTCGGTGAGGCGGTTCTCCAGGGCGTCCAGCCGGGCGAAGACCGAGGAGACCGCCCGATCGTAGCGCCGCTGGTCGGGGGCGAACCCGGACCGGTAGACACCGTTGTTGAGGTCACGGTAGACCTCGGCGCTGACCGCGTCGATCTCCTCCCGGAGCGCCTCGGGGTACAGCTCCGGAGCCCCTCCCGAGCCAGGCCGCCCCACTCGGTGGCCATGTCCACGCTGATCTGGTCGTAGTCGTTGGACACCAGGTGCCCGGTGGGGACGTCGACCAGCCCGGGCACGCTCACGCCGCCGTCGTAGGCGGGGTCGCGGGCGAGGTAGGCCTCGCGCAGGGCGTGGATGCCCAGGACCGGGTCCCGGTCCCCGGGGCTGCCCGTGCGCTCGGTGAACACCCAGTGCGGATCACCGTCGATGATCTCCTGGACAGGGTCGGTGACGGCCAGGGAGACGGCTCCCTCCAGCCCCATGAGCCGCCGGGTCATCACCACGCGGTGAGCCCACGGGCAGGCCCGGTTGACGACGAGACGGTAACGTCCCGCCTCGGCCGGGCGCCCGAAGCGGGCGTCGGCGGTGACCCGGTCGGCGAAGGCCGCCGGGTCCCGCTTGATCTCCTCGGTGGGAAGCTTGTTGGCCCTCATACGGCTACCTCCGACGCTGTGCACCAACTGGGTCCGGAACCGACACTAACTCCTGGACCGACCGCGGCACCGGTCGTCCACAGGCCCTCTCCCCGCACTTCTCCCTCGTCGGCCCGCAGCCGGGCCACGACCTGGCGGGCGATGGAGCGCCCGGCCCGGTTGGCGCCGATCGTGCTGGCCTGCGGACCGAACCCGGCGAGGAACAGGCGCGGCTCGCGGACGGCGCGGCCGTCCTCGACCCGCACCCCTCCACCGGGTTCGCGCAGTCGCATGGGCGCCAGGTGCGTGAGTTCGGCGCGGAACCCGGTGGCCCAGACGATGGCGTCCACGGGCTCGAAGGAGCCGTCGGGCCAACGGACGCCGTCGGGTTCGATCTCGGTGAACATGGGCCGGGACACGAGGAGCCCGCGGTCCCGTGCCGCGAGGTTCCCCTCCGTGGCGGGCAGTCCGGTTCCACTGATGATGCTGGGCAGCGGAAGCCCCGCCCGGGCCGCCTCGTCCGCCCTGCGCACCGCACGGACCCCGCCCTGGGGGTCGTCGACGAACTCGACCGGACGGCGGGTGGCCCAGACCGTGCTCGCGGCGATCCCCTCCAGTTCACGCAGGAACCCCACCGCCGAGGTCCCGCCGCCCACGACCAGCACCCGCGCCCCGGCGAAGTCCTCCGCCGCCCGGTACTCGGGTGTGGAGACCTGGACGCCACGGAAGTCCGAGGCCCCGGGGAAGTAGGGCCGGAAGGGCCGCGCCCAGGTCCCGCTGGCGTTGACCACCACACGTGCGGCGATGTCGCCCTTGTCCGTGGCGACCAGGAGGCCGGTTCCCTCCTCGCGCACCGAGGTGACCCGGACCGGCCGCAGTACGTTCAGCCCGAACCACTGCTCGTACCGTTCGTAGTAGTCACGCACCACGTCCCGTGCGGGGCGCGCGGCGTCGGCGGTGGCGAAGCTCAGGCCCATCTCCCGCATCCCGGGCAGGTCGTCGACCTTGTGCGCGTCGTCCAGCCGCAGTGACTCCCAGCGGAACTGCCACGCCCCGCCGGAGTCGGGACCCCGGTCCAGGACCACGAATCCCACCCCGGGCCCGAGTCCGAGCCTCCGCAGGTGCCAGGCGACCGAGAGCCCGGCCTGACCCGCACCGATGATCACCACGTCCGTCGCCCCGGGCGGCGTTCCGCCCCGACCACCCTCCACGACCCCTCCTCACGTTCGTCCGCCACCCTCCGGGAACAACGGTGCGCCCCGGTTCATGCCGGTGAGCGCGGGAGGGGCTCGGTGACGTGCGCCACCGTCGCCCCGGGGACAGCCGGGGACCAGCGCTTCCCCCGCGTGCCCGACGAGTCGCCGGACAGGCCGGACATCGGCCACACGTGCACGCGGACGAACGGCGCCCGCAGGAGCACCCGCCGCTCCGGTTTCCGTTCGAGCGGGGCCCTCACACCGCCCCACCAGGCAGAACTCCGTCGCGGAGGTGAAACGTGGTGCTCTGGCGGGCAGAACAGAGAGTCAACGAGGGGAGAAGCCATGCGAGCCGTAGTGATGCACGGGCCCGGTGACGTCCGGGTGGAGGACGTTCCGGAACCGGCGATCGTCGAGCCGACCGACGCCGTCATCCGGGTCACCGCCGCATGTGTCTGCGGATCGGACCTGTGGCCCTACCGAGGCGTCGAACAGCAGGACGGTCCCACCCGCATGGGCCACGAGTACGTCGGCGTGGTGGAGCGGGTCGGACCCGCGGTGCGCGACGTCCGGGTGGGTGACCTCGTCGTCGGTTCGTTCGTGGCCTCCGACAACACCTGCGAGATCTGTCAGGCGGGGTTCCAGTCGCGCTGCGTCCACCAGGTGATGATGGGTTCCCTCGGGACCCAGGCGGACTACGCGCGCGTGCCCCTGGCCGACGGCACCCTGGTCAGGGTGCCGGGGAGCCCACTCCGGAACAGACCCGCGGGCTGCTGGCCGCCTCCGACGTGCTGGGCACCGGCTGGTTCGGCGCCGTCGCGGCCGACGCGGGACCCGGCCGGACCGTCGCGGTGGTGGGTGACGGTGCCGTCGGCCTGTCAGCGGTCCTGGCCGCGAGCCGACTCGGCGCGGAGCGGATCATCGCGGTGTCGCGCCACGCCGACCGTCAGGCCCTGGCCCGGAGGTTCGGCGCCACCGACATCGTGGAGGAGCGCGGCCGGGCGGGCGCGGAGAGGGTGCGGGAGCTCACCGGAGGGTTGGGGACCCACTCGACGGTCGAGGCGGTCGGCACCCAGGAGTCCATGGAGCAGGCCATCCACTCCACGCGGCCGGGCGGGCACGTCGGCTACGTCGGGGTGTCCCACGGGGTCGAACTCGACGGCATGGACCTGTTCTTCTCCACGGTGAGCCTGCTCGGCGGCCCCGCTCCGGTGCGCCGGTTCCTGCCCGACCTGGTCGACCTGGTCATGACGGACCAGATCGATCCCGGGGTGGTCTTCGACCTCACCCTCCCGATCGAGGAGGCGGCGGAGGCGTACCGGGCGATGGACCAGCGCAGGGCCACCAAGGTGATGCTCACTCTCTGAGAGAGGGTGGCGCCTATTGACTATCGATAGCTATCTATTGATAATCGATATATGCACCACTCCATCACCCTCATCCTGCGCGCCGCGATCGTCGTGGCCCTCCTTGTCGGCCTCTTCGGGCAGATCGTCGTGATCCCGGGGGCCCTCGCGGGGAGGCCGCGCACTTCCCGCCGTACGAGAGGATCGTCGTCCCGTACACGGTCCTGGGCGTCCTCGGCGTCGCCTGCGTCCAGGCGGCGCTCGTCGCCACGTGGCAGCTGCTCGGCATGCTGGGCCGCGACGCGCTCTTCGATCCCGGCGCCTTCGTGTGGGTGGACGTCATCATCGGCGCCGGCCTCGTGGCGACGCTGCTCACCGCCGGGGTCGCGGGGCACCTGGCCGTGACCGACATGCCGTTCGCCCACGGCACCATGGAGGCGGTCGCCGCGCTCGGCGCCGCCTCCGTGACAGCCGCCGTGGGTGCGGCGTTCGTCCTGCTGGTCGTCCTGATGCGCGGCCTTCTCAGCAAGGCGACCCGTCTCCAGACCGAGATGGCCGGTGTGGTCTGATGCCGATCATCGTCGATCTCGACGTCCAGCTCGCCCGGAGCGGCATGTCGGTCGGGGAGTTCGCCGAGGCCGTCGGGATCTCCCCGCGAACGTGGCCGTCCTGAAGAACGGCCGCGCCAAGGCGGTGCGGTTCACCACCCTGGACGCGATCTGCCGCGTCCTGGACTGCCAACCCGGCGACCTGCTGCGCCGGGTCCCCGACGAGGCCTGATCACTCGCGCACGGCGGCCACGGCCTCGATCTCCACGAGCTGGTCGTCGTAGCCCAGGACGGTGACGCCCATGAGGGTGCTGGGGACGTCGTGCTCCCCGAAGGCGTCGCGAACCACCTCCCAGGCGGCGACCAGGTCGTCCTGGGAGGTGGAGGCGACGAGCACCCGGGTGTTGACCACGTCCGTGAGCTCGGCGCCCGCCTCGGCCAGGGCGGTCCGCAGGTTGGCCACGCACACGGCCGCCTGGCCCGCGTAGTCACCCACGGCGGCGGTGGAGCCGTCCTCGTCGAGCGGGCACGATCCGGCGGGGAAGACCAGGCGCACGCCCGGCGGAACGGTCGCCGCGTAGGCGTACTCGGCGGCGTCGGAGAGGGCGGCGGAACGGATGAGGGTCACTGCACTGTTCAAGAAGGGTCTCCAAGGGAAGCGTCGGGCCCAGGGAACCCTAGCGGCGCGGAGGGGCGGCGCCCAACGATTTAACGGTCATCGCCCGGGCGCGCGTCACCATCCCCGGACGCAACCGTCCCTTCCGGGGCCTCGACTCGTCACCTCGCGCTCCTGAGAGGGGCGTCACGAGGCATCGGGCATCAGGAGTTCGATCCGATCAGAGGGCGAGTCCGTCGAGGTGCGCCGTGACCCACGGGCGCCCCCACCGGGGCCGAAACGGATCCACGTCAGCTCCCGTGCCTGGCGCCGGTCGAGTACGAGCAGACTGCGCGCCCCCGGCGCGAACGCCGCCGGACCGTGCCGGGTGGCCGCGCGCAGGCGCCGCCAGCGGCGTGAGTGCATCCGGTGGCTGCGCTCGGTCACCCGCCGCCCCCGGGCGTTCTGCCCGCTCCGGGCCTCCTCCGGGGTGGCGTCGATCATCAGCACGTGCACCTCGTACCGGCGGAACCGGCAGAGCAGGGCGAGCAGCACGCGGACCGGGAGCCGGGTCCCGCACTCGTGCACCACGACCGGGCCGCCGCACAGCGCCGCCGCCACCTGGGCCAGGTGCAGTACGTGCACCACCCAGCGCCACAGCGGGTACGGGACCCGGGCGAGCAGCGGCCTCAGCTGGTACCGCGACTGCAGCGAGTCGATCACCCGCACGCCGTCCGCGGTGAGGACGGGCCTCGCTTCGTCCCCGCGCAGACCGAACAGTCGCCGCAGCAGGGTGCTCTTCCCGGCCCCGGGGACCCCGGCGACCAGGACCAGGGACCGCCGAGGATAGACCGCTCCGCGCACCATCGCGTCCTTCATCGTGGGCACGTGGCGCACCCGACCCTGGAACATCCTCGGTAGCTCCTCAAAGCCGACCGTCGCGCCGGTGAGGCACGGCTCCACGAGGGACGCGGCACCGACACGGCGACGCCACCGGGGCGTGGACGCTCCGGACGAGTACCGCGCGTTCCCGCGCGCCCCCTCATGCTCGCAACGTCCGAGGGTCGCCCGACGTGCCCGTGTCCGCAAGGCGAACCACGGCGCGGAGCACCGGAGAATCCCGGCTGAACCACATGTCAGTCATGGACCGAGCCTAAGCCCAGGAAGCCCGTCTGGACGGGCCTTCCGGTGGTCTCCCCGAGGGCCACGACCCCACCTCAGGATTCCGGCTGGCCGTCCCCGTGCCCGGGGACGACGCCACCGGCGAGAACACCGACACGGGGCCCGGTCGACCGACTCCCGACGAGGGTTCCCGAGGCCGTCCGCTCACGGAGACGGCCGGTGCCCCCGGGCTCCCCGGACATGACGAAGCCCTGGTGAGAATCTCCTGTCTCACCAGGGCTTTCCTGTGTCGGGACGGCGGGATTTGAACCCACGACCCCTTGACCCCCAGTCAAGTGCGCTACCAAACTGCGCTACGTCCCGTCCGCTGCGCGGCGCCGTCTCCGGCGTCGCCAACGGGGAAGACTCTATCGCATCCTCCGGGGGTTTCGCACCACGATGCGCACCCCTCGGACGGCGCCGCCCTCGCCGCGTTCTCCTACGTCACGCACCTCCTCACCGACGTCACGCTCACCGTCGGCGGTCAGGACACGAAGCGGAGCCGACACTGCGCAAGAACGGTCAAGCGGCGGTGAGGGCCCCGGAACATACTGGTCACATGACCGAAGCCACCACCGGACGAGACCGCCTACGAGAACTGCTCGACGCGGTCCTGGACGAGGACAACACCCGGCTGAGCGAGATGGCCGGGCAGGCGCACGCCTCCCCTTCCACTTCAGCCGCCAGCTGTCCCGGGACACCGGCGAGTCACCGGTGGCCCTGCGGCGGAGGGTCCTGTTGGAACGGGCCGCCTGGCGGATCGGTCACGGCAGCAGCGTCACCGACGCGGCCTTCGAGGCCGGGTACTCCTCCGTCGAGGGGTTCACACGGGCTTTCGCCCGGGCGTTCGGGCATCCTCCGAGCGCCACCACGGCGGGCAGCGGCCACTGGCTGCCCGCACCGAACGGCGTCCACTTCCATCCACCGCTCCACCTGTGGGTGGAGGAGAACCCGAGGGGCCGACCCAGCATGGACGTGACCGGGCTCCAGACCCACCACGACGTGGACGACACCACCCGGCTCATCCGGTTCGCCGCGGACCTGCCCGAGGAGGAGTACCGACGGGTCCGGGACACACGGGCCGTCCTGTCCTGGGACGGCGCGGAGGGGTCGATCGCCTCGGCTCTGGACCTCCTCGTGCGCTCCAAGGAGGTGTGGCTCGCCTCCGTCGAGGGCGCGGACACACCGGAGCTCGGAGCCGACGATCCGGAGTCGTTGCTGGTCAGGCACGCGGAGGCCGGGGCGCGGTGGATCGCCGTGGTCGCCGACATCGGCCGGCGGGACGCCTGGGGTGACCGGCTGATCGACGCCCTGTGCGACCCGCCGGAGAGCTTCCTCCTCGGCGGGGTGGTGGCGCACGTGCTCACCTACTCCGCGTACCGCCGGTTGAACGTCCGGCACATGCTGCGCGAGGCGGGGGTGGAGGTCGACCAGGGAGACCCCTGGAGTGGTTGCCGCGACGCTACGAAGCACCAAGGAAACGGGGAGACACAGTATGAGGACCGTGTACGAGACCGCCACGAGTCTGGACGGGTTCATCGCGGACCGGGACAACTCACTCGACTGGTTGTTCGCGGTGGAGGGCGCGAAGGAGGGAGAGGCGATCGACGAGACCGCCGAGTTCATCAGGAACGCCGGGGCGATCCTCATGGGGGCGACCACCTACGAATGGATCCACGAACACGAGGGGGACCAGCCCTGGCCGTACGAGGCGCCCACCTGGGTGCTCACCCATCGGGAGCTTCCCCGGATCGAGGGGGACCTCCGGTTCACCAGCGCAGACACGGACCAGGAGCTGCGGGACCTGCACGCCGGGATGGTACGGGCCGCGAACGGTCGTGACGTGTGGGTGGTCGGCGGCGGCCGTGTCGCCGCCGACCTGGCCCGGCTGGGCCTGTTGGACGAGGTGTCGGTGTCCGTGGCGCCGGTGAGTCTGGGCGGGGGCGCCCCCTGCTGGACGGACGGGTGCGGCTGCGGCCGCTGGAGGCCAAGCTGGTGGGGGCCTTCGCCTGTCTGCGCTACGCCGTGGTCAAGGACTGAACCGAGAGGGCCACGTGGGCGCCCCCGTGGCCCTCAGGCCTCCAGGTCGCGCAGGCGCTCGGCCGCCAGCGCGACCTCGCCCTCGTTGAACACCGCCACACCGTTCTCCCGGAGCAGGTGCGCGGTCACGCCCTCACCGGCCACCCTGCGCCCCTCGAAGGCGCCGTCGTACACCTCGCGCGTCCCACACGAGGGGCTGGACTCCTTGAGGAGCGCCACCGCCACGCCGTGCGCCCGCGCGGTGGCCAGCGCCGCCCGCGCACCGGAGACGAAGTGCTCGGTCACATCCGTCCCCTCGGGGGTGCGGATGCGAGCCCGACCGGCGAGCACGTCGGCGGCGTCCGCTCCGGGCTCGATCTCGGCGGGCGGCCGGGGAACCGGGAGCCCCCGGCGATCTCCGGGCAGTGCACGACGAGGCGGCCCTCTTCCCGCCAGCGGGTGACCGTGTCGTCCCCCACCGGTTTGGCCCTGCCGTCGTAACGGACCCTGCGCCCCATGAGACAGGCACTGACCAGCACTTTGCGCATGGTGCCACGCTACCGTCGGCCAACACGTACACCTCCCACGCTTTCCTCACCCCAAGTGATTATCTAGGCACGTGAGGTGATGCCACCGAGGGGAGACGTGAGCGAACAACCGGACCGGCCGACCCTGAAGACGGAGCGAAGGACGACGCGCAAGGCCGTGGTCGCGGCCGCGATCGGCAACGCGACCGAGTGGTACGACTTCGGTGTCTACAGCTACCTCGCCGTGACGATCGGTCTGGTCTTCTACCCGTCACAGTCCGGCGGGGTCCAGCTCATCGCCACGTTCACCACCTTCGCGGCGGCCTTCCTGGTCCGTCCGCTCGGCGGCGTGTTCTTCGGCCCGCTCGGTGACCGCATCGGCCGCAAGCGCGTCCTGGCCGCCACCATGCTCCTCATGGCGGTCAGCACCTTCTCGATCGGCCTCATCCCCTCCGCCGCGACCATCGGCATCGCCGCGCCGATCCTCCTCCTGGTCGCCCGCATGCTCCAGGGCTTCTCCACCGGCGGTGAGTACGGCGGGGCCACCACGTTCATCGCGGAGTACGCCCCGGACCGACGCCGGGGGTTCCTCTCCTCGTGGCTGGAGTTCGGCACCGTCAGCGGCTACGTGGGCGGTGCCGCCATCGTCACCGTGATGACCCTGCTCCTGGGCCCCGACACCATGCAGGCCTGGGGATGGCGAATCCCGTTCCTGCTCGCGCTGCCGCTGGGCGCCATCGGTCTCTACCTGCGCGTGAAGCTGGAGGAGACCCCGGTCTACAACGAGAACACCGACGGGTTCGCCAAGGACGAGGCGGGCGAGCGCCGCAAGGGCCAGCTCAAGGAGACGATCGTGGGCCAGTGGCACGCCATCGCGCTGTGCATCGGCCTGGTCATGGTGTTCAACGTCAACAACTACATGGTGACCGCGTACATGCCCACGTACCTGGAGGCGGTGCTGGGGTACAGCTCCACCCTGGCCCTGGTGGTGACCCTGGGCGCCATGGTGTTCATGCTGGCCAGCGTGACCCTGTTCGGGTTCATGAGCGACCGGGTCGGCCGCAGACCGATCCTGATGTCCGGCTGCGTCTTCGGGCTGGTGCTGTCCCTGCCCGCCTTCTGGCTCCTGCAACAGGGCAGCACGTGGGCGGCGGCCCTGGGCGTGCTGGTCCTGGCCTTCACCCTGGTGCACTTCTCCGGCGCGGGCCCCGCGTCGCTCCCGGCGTTCTTCCCGACCAAGGTCCGTTACGGGGCCCTGGCCATCAGCTTCAACGTCTCGGTGGCGCTGTTCGGCGGCACCACACCGCTGATCTCCGAGTCGCTGGTGCAGGCCACGGGCAACCTGTACTCCCCGCCTGGCTGGTGATGGCGGCCAGCGTCATCGGACTCGTCGTGGTCTGGCGGATGCGGGAGAGCGCCGGACGTCCGCTGCCCGGTGCCCCGGCGATCCCGGTGCCCGAGTCGGGCCGGTCCTCCGGGCACCTGCCCTACCCGAGGCGGAGCGGTGAGTCCGGTTCGGGGATCCGGGGCAGCAACGTCCGCCGTCTGCCGACGGACACCTGAACGAACCCCGGTCCCTAACACGACGCGGGGGCGCCCCGTCCGGGACGCCCCCGCGTCGTGTCTCACCCGCGGTGGTCGGGCCCGCCGTCAGCGGCGGCCGCCGCCGCGCGGCTTGCGGTCCGGACGCACACTGCCCTTGGAGGCGCGGCCCGGTACCCCGTTCTTCTTCTCCCGGATACGCATGCTGATGTGCACCGGGGTCCCCTCGAAGCCGAAGTCCTCACGCAGGCGACGCTCGATGAACCGGCGGTAGTTCTCCTCAAGGAACCCGGTCGTGAACAGGATGAAGTGCGGCGGACGCGCACCGGCCTGCGTCGCGAACAGGATCTTGGGCTGCTTGCCGCCACGCACGGGCGGCGGGGTGGCCGCCACCAGCTCCTTGAGCCAGTTGTTGAGCTGCCCCGTGGAGATGCGCTGGTTCCACCCGGACAGGCTGGTCTCGATCGCCGGAACCAGACGCTCCATGTGGCGGCCGGTCATGGCGGAGATGTTCACCCGGGGGCCCAGGAGACCCGCGCCAGCTGGCGGTCGATCTCCTTCTCCAGGTAGGTGCGGCGCTCCTCGTCGAGGATGTCCCACTTGTTGAACGCCAGGACCAGACCGCGACCGGCCTCCACGACCTGCTCCACGACCCGGATGTCCTGCTCGGCCAGCGGCTCGCTGACGTCCATCAGCACCACGGCCACCTCGGCCCGCTCCAGAGCGGTACCGGTGCGCATCGTCGCGTAGTAGTCGGCGCCCTGGAGGGCACGGAACCGGCGGCGGATACCGGCGGTGTCGATGAACTTCCAGGTCTGGCCGCCCAGCTCGATCAGCTCGTCGACGGCGTCGCGGGTGGTGCCCGCGACCGAGTCCACGACCACGCGGTCCTCACCGGCGAGCCGGTTGAGCAGGCTGGACTTGCCCACGTTCGGGCGGCCCAGCAGCGCGATACGGGACGGACCGTCCTCGTCGTCCTCGGCCTCGCCCACGGGGGTCTCGGGGAAGGCCTCCACGATGGCGTCCAGCATGTCGCCGGTACCCCGACCGTGCAGGGCGCTGATCGGGAACGGCTGCCCCACACCCAGGTTCCACAGGTCGAGCGCGTCGGCCTCCTGCTGCCCGCCGTCGACCTTGTTGGCGGCCAGGACCACGGGCTTCTTCGTGGCGCGCAGGACCCGGGTCACGGAGGCGTCGGCATCGGTGATGCCCACGGTCGCGTCGACCACGAACAGGATCACGTCGGCGGTCTGCGCGGCGTACTCGGCCTGGCGGGCGACCATCGCGGCCAGCCCGCTGACGCTGGTCTCCCAGCCGCCCGTGTCCACCAGCGTGAAGCGGTGGTTCTGCCACTCGGCGTCGTAGGCCACCCGGTCACGGGTCACACCCGGGACGTCCTCGACGACCGCCTCACGGCGGCCGATGATCCGGTTCACCAGGCTGGACTTGCCGACGTTGGGTCGGCCCACCACGGCGACGACGGGCAGTGCCGCGTCCTCGCCCTCGGGCCCCTCGCCCACGTCGGACACGTCGAACTCACTCATGTACTCGTACTCCCGGTTCCAGGTCCCCACGCGCCCAGGATGCGTGCCGCGAGGATGTCGAAGGATTCAGCGCGATCGCCACGTGAATCACCACGGGCGCCACCGAGGGCGCCCGTGTCCTGCCACGGAGGGCAACCCCCGTGGATGTTCGTGTGTTCCCCCTGACGGGGGCGGTGTGGCCGGTCTCTCCCCGGCCTCCCGCCGTCTCCGGCGGGTCCGCGCTAGCTATCGCGGGCCTCGTCGGCCAGCTTGACGACCAGAGCGATGACCTCGTCGAGGGTGAGGCCGGTGGTGTCGAGCTCGGTGGCGTCGGCGGTCTGCGTCAGCGGCGAGTGGGCCCGGCTGGAGTCGAGCTTGTCCCGGCGGGCCAGGTCGGCCTGGGTCGCCGCGACGTCGACGGTCCGGACCTCCTTGCTGCGCCGCTGGGCGCGCGCCTCGGCGCTGGCGGTCAGGAACAGCTTGACGGGGGCGTCGGGGGCGACGACCGTCGTGATGTCACGGCCCTCCACCACGATACCGGTGCTCTCCTCGCGGGCGGCCTCGATGACCTCGCGCTGGGTCCGCACCAGCAGCTCACGGGCCTCGGGCACGGCCGAGACGGCGCTGACGCTGGTGGTGACCTCCTTGCCGCGGATCTCGGCGGCCACGTCGCGGCCGTCCACCGTCACGGAGGGGGCGGACGGGTCGGTGCCCATCGAGATGACCGGACGCTCGACGTTCGCGGCCACCGCGGCCGCGTCATCGACGTCCACGCCGTTGTCCAGCATCCACCAGGTCAGGGCCCGGTACATGGCCCCGGTGTCGAGGTAGCGCAGCTCCCGCGCCCTGGCGACACCCCTGGCCGTGCTCGACTTGCCCGACCCGGAGGGACCGTCGATGGCGATGACGATGCCCTTGCCCTGCGCGCTCACTGCTGCTGACTCCCGAGTTCACTGTGCCTGCGTCGGCGTCTGCTGTCGCCGACGCCTCAGCCTACCTTCGCGCCGAGACGCCCGGCACCACGCGTACGGTCCGGAGTTCAGAGACCGGGTTCAGAGTCCGGGGTGCACCGACCAGCCGTCGGCCGACAGCGCGTCGGCCAACGTGTCCACGGCCTCCGGGAGCACGTACAGCTCCGCCACGCCCAGCGGCAGCCCGGGGCTGTGTTCGATCCGCACGTCCTCGATGTTCACACCGGCGGTGGCGGCGGCCGCGAACAGGCGTCCCAGGGCACCGGGTTCGTCCGGGATGACCACGGGGATCACCGTGTAGTCCGGACGGCGGAGCGTTCCGTGCTTGCCGGGGATCCGGGCCTGCCCCGAGCGCCCCCGCGCCAGCAGGTCACGGACGGGCTCCAGATCCTCCCGAGACGCGACTCCGTGCCCGGTTCCGCTCCGGGACCGCAGGGCGTCGGCGGCGGCGGTGAGGTCCCGGGCCACACCGCGCAGCACCTCCGCCACCGGGCCCGCGTTGTGGGTGAGGATCTCCTCCCACATCGCCGGATCCCTCCCGCGATCCGGGTGACGTCACGTACTCCCTGACCGGCCAGGGTCAGAGCGTCGCCGTCACCGGAGAGCAGCCGCGCGGCCACGGCGGAGGAGGCCACGTGCGGGGCGTGCGAGACCAGGGCCACCGCGCGGTCGTGCGCCCGGGCGTCCAGCACCAGCGGGTCCGCGCCGCACATGCGGGCCAGTCCGGCCACCGCCTCGACGGAACCGTGGTCGGCCTCCGGGGTGGGGCACAGCGCCCAGGAACGGCCGAGGAAGAGGTCGGCGCGGGCGGCGCCGGGACCGTGCTTCTCACGTCCCCCCATGGGGTGGCCGGGGACGAAGGTCGCCATGTCGCAGCCGAGCCGCTCGGCGCCCTCCAGCACACTCGTCTTCACGCTGGCCACGTCGGTGTACACCTGGGCCAGCTTCCGCTGCTGGGCGTCGCGCAGCACCGCCGGGACCACGGCGGGCGGGGCCGCGATCACCGCGACGTCCACCGGCGACCCGTCGGTCTCCTCCAGCGGACGCCCGGCACCGAGGTCGCAGGCCAGGCGCAGGGAGGCCGCGTCGGGGTCGCTGAGCGTGACGTCCACGTCGCGGGCGCGCAGGGCCAGGGCGATCGACGTTCCGATCAGCCCGGTTCCGACCACGGTGACCCGACGCGGCTCCGTCCGGCCCGTCCCGGCCGCTTCCTCGCCCACAGCACTCCCCGAGTCACCCCGCCCGCGCCTGTCGCGGGCACGGTCCCAGAGTACGACCTTCTGACCTGGCCTCCCGCCCGAGACCCCGGTGTGGGGCCGGGCGGCCCGGGCGGTGACGGCGGGGTCGCTACTGGGCGATGTCCAGGCGCAGTGCCTGGGCGCCGCGCAGGTACACGTGCTGGACCTCGGCCCGTGGGAGGTCGGTCTCCACGTGGGCCATCAACCTCACCACGCGCGGCAGGGCACCGGGCACGTCGATCTCGGAGGCGCACATCAGCGGGACGTCGGTGAATCCGACACCCCGCGCCGCCAGCGCGGGGAACTCACTCGTCAGGTCCGTGGTGGCCGTGAAGAGGACGCTGATCACGTCGTCGGTGGTGAGCCCGTTGCGCCGCATCACCTCGGAGACCAGTTCGGTCGTGGCCTCCAGCACCTGCTCGCGTTCGTCCGCGTCGACCTGCACCGCACCGCGAATGGCCCGTACCGCCACGTTCGATCCCGCTTTCGTCCTCGTCGGTGATGCCGTCACCCGGGGAAAGGGGAGACGGCGGCCGCTCCCCGGGTGGGGCGCGACCGCCGTCAACTGTATCGACAAGACCTCCGGGTCAGAGACCGGCGGCCTTGTAGAGCTCGCCGACCTCACGCGAACTGAGCGCACGCATGGTGCCCAGACGCAGGGTGTTGAGGTCGATCGGACCGACCTGGGTGCGGGCCAGGTCCGCGACCGGGTGGCCCACCGCCTCCATGAGGCGACGCACGATGTGCTTGCGCCCCTCGTGCAGGCGGATCTCCACCATGGCCTGGGTGTCGTCGTTGTCGACCACGCGGAAGGAGTCGACCTGGACCGGCCCGTCCTCCAGCTCCACACCCTTCTGGATCTCGCGCACCACGCGGTGCGGCACCGGGCCCGGCACCTTCGCGATGTAGGTCTTGACGACCTTGTAACGCGGGTGCGTGAGGCGGTTGGCCAGGTCACCGTCGTTGGTCAGCAGGATGAGACCCTCGGTCTCGGTGTCCAGCCGACCCACGTGGAAGATGCGCTCGTCGGTCTGGCCCGCGTAGTCGGCCAGGGTCGGGCGACCCTCCGGGTCCCACATGGTGCTGACCACGCCGCGCGGCTTGTTCAGGGCGAAGTACAGCTTGTCCGGGGCGGTGACCACGCGCATGCCGTCGACGCGGATCTCCGAGGCCTCGGGGTCGACCCGGGCGCCGAAGCGCTTGACGATCTGACCGTCGACGCTGACCCGACCGGCCGCGATCATCTCCTCGCTGGCCCGGCGGCTGGCGACGCCGGCCGCGGCCAGTGCCTTCTGGAGCCGGATGCCGTCGGGGACATCCGTGTAGGTGTCACGGGAGTCGCCCTCGTGGCGGTCCTCGTCACGCGGGTTGAAGTCCGCGCGCAGGGCCTGGAGACGCTCGCGCGCCGCCTTGGAGAGCTGGCTCTCGCTCTTGACGTCGCGGACGGGCTCGTGGTCGCGACGGGCCGGACGCTGGTCCGGGTCCCGGCGCGGCCGGTCGTCACGGCCCTGCGGACGGCCGCCACGACCGTCGTCACGGCGCTGGTAGCCGCCGCGCTTGTCGTCGCGGTTCTGGAGCCGACGGCCCTGGGCGTCACGGCGGGGACGCTCGTCGCGGAAGCCCCCGCGCTTGTCGTCCCGTCCGCCCTGGTAGCCACCGCGCCGGTCGTCACGGTTGCGGTCGTCGCGGTTCCGGTCGTCGCGACGGGGACGGTCGTCCCGGTCGAAACGGCCACGGCTGTCGCCACGGTTCTGGTTCCCGCCGCGCCGGTCGTCGCGGTCGAAGCGACCACCACGACTGTCGTCACGGCCACGGCCACGGTCGTCCCGACCCTGCGGACGGCCACCACGGTTGTCGTCACGACGGTCGTAGGAGCGCCCCCACGGTCGTCCCGACCCTGGTACCCACCACGGTTGTCGTCACGACGGTCGAAGGAACGGCCCCCGCGATCATCGCGGTTCTGGTTCCCGCCGCGCCGGTCGTCGCGGTCGAAGCGACCACCACGGCTGTCATCGCGCCCACGGCCACGGTCATCGCGACCCTGCGGACGGCCACCACGGTTGTCGTCACGACGGTCGTAGGAGCGACCCCCACGGTCATCGCGACCCTGGTAGCCGCGCCGGTCGTCGCGGTCGAAGCGACCACCACGGCTGTCATCGCGACGGGGACGGTCGTCCCGACCCTGGTACCCGCCACGGCTGTCGTCACGACGGTCGAAGGAACGGCCCCCGCGATCATCGCGGTTCTGGTTCCCGCCACGTCGGTCGTCGCGGTCGAAACGACCGCCACGGCTGTCGTCACGACGGTCGTAGGAGCGACCCCCACGGTCGTCCCGACCCTGGTAGCCGCCGCGCCGGTCGTCCCGGCCCTGCTGGCCGCCCCGGCCACGGTCGTCACGGCGGGGACGGTCGTCCCGGTCGTGGCGTCCGCCGCCACTGCGGTCGTTCCCGCCTCGGTCGTCGCGGGGGCCTCGGCCGCCGCGGTTGTCATAGTCGCCGCGCTCACCGCGCGGGGCGTGTCCGTCCCGCTCACCACGGGAACGTTCTCTGTTAGGTGTGCTCACCGGTGTCGTCAAGACCTTCGATGTCGTCGGGGAGGAACGGCGCCAGATCAGGCAGCTCGTCCAGGCCACGCAGGCCCAGCCGTTCCAGGAAATAGGAAGTGGTCCGATACAGCAGCGCACCGGACTCGGGATCGTGTCCGGTCTCTTCAATCAGGCCCCTCAGTACGAGGGTACGCATAACCCCGTCGCAGTTGACCCCGCGTACGGCGGAGACCCTGCCACGTGAGACCGGTTGGCGGTAGGCGACGACGGCCATCGTCTCCAGTGCGGCCTGCGTGAGCCGCACCTCCTGCCCCTCCCTGAGGAAGTGCTCGACGATGTCGGCGCACTCGGGCCGCGTGTACACACGCCACCCCTCGGCCACCGCCCGTAGGTCGAAACCACGGCCCTGTTCGGTGTATTCCCGGGAGAGCTCCTCCAGGGTTCGGGTCACCAGCTCCAACGGCACGTCCATGGCGCGGGCCAGGTCGTACTCGGAGACCGGCTGGTCGACCACCATCAGCACGGCCTCCAGGTCGCGGCGCAAACCCGGGGGTGTGGAGAGGTCCTCCGCCTCGGCGGTGTGCTCTGCGGTCATCACTGCTCCCCCGGTGTCGTCTCGGCGGTCGGTTCCGCGTCGTCGTAGTCGGACTCCAGCTCGACGTCCTCGTCGCCGCCGGTCCAGGTCACGGTCAGCTCCCCCAGCGGGACGGGCTGGTCGAAGCCCACGTTCGCGGCCCGGTAGAGCTCCAGCAGGGCCAGGAACCGGGCGACGACCTCGAAGGTGCCGTCGCACTCGGCCGTGAGCTCGGCGAACGTCAGCTGGCCGTGCTCTCGGAGTTCGGCCACCATCAGCTCACCCTGCTCCTTGACGGAGGTCTTGGTGAGGTGGATGTGGGTGACCGAGACGCTCGGCGGCTCCCTCGGCGTGAACACCAGCCCCGCCAGGGCGGCGAACTCCTCCGGACCGAGCCTGAACAGCACGTCCGGACGCATCCCCGCGAACCGCTCCTCCAGCGGCACCGCCCGCGCGTACCTGCGACCCTGCGCGGCCAGGCGCTCCCGCATGAAGGAGGCGACCTCCTTGTAGGCACGGTACTGGAGCAGCCGGGCGAACAGCAGGTCGCGCGCCTCCAGCAGCGCCAGGTCCGCCTCGTCCTCCACGTCGCCGCGCGGCAGCAGACGGGCGGCCTTGAGGTCGAGCAGGGTGGCCGCGACCAGCAGGAAGTTGCTGGCCTGGTCCAGGTCCCAGTCGTCACCGAACCGGCGGATGTGCGCGATGAACTCGTCGGTGACCTTCGACAGCGACACCTCGGTGATGTCCAGCTTGTGCTTGGAGATCAGCCCGAGGAGCAGGTCGAAGGGGCCCTCGAAGTTGTCCAGGTGCACCTGGAAGGCGTTCTCGTCGACCTCGTCGGCGCTCTCCGCCCCCGGCGGCGCGCCCTCCTGGTCAGTCACCATGACGGGTCCACGTCTTCTCACTCATGACACCAGGGTGTCACCGGCGCGGAGCTGCCGGTGACACCCTCACCTCCCGGTCCCCGGATGTGCGTCCGCTCCCCCAGCGGTCGGTCCGGGAACGTCAGTCCTCGGTCAGCCGGCGTACCAGCATGCTGCTGGGGCCGTGCTCCTCGAAGTCGGCGAGCAGCACGGCGACGGCCTCGCGTACGAGGCGGCCGCGGTCGGCCGACAACCCGTGCTCCGCGCGCAGCGAGAGCCGGGTCTGCTCCAGGGCCAGCAGTTCCGCCCCGGAGACGTAGACGGTGATCTTCTCGTCGTGGCGTTGACGCCCGCTCGGCTTCGGAGCGCGGCGTACCTTGCTCCGCCCCCTGCCGTTCGACTTGCGCGCGGGCCGGTCCGACGAGTTCTCGGTGGTGCTCTGTCGATCCTGTTCCGGTACCTGGTACTGGCGTTCGGTCTCGACCGGTTCCTCTTCGGGACCGGAGGGGCGGAAGAACAGCTCGTCCGCCCCGGGTAGCGTCACACGTCGTGACCGCTGAGAGGCCACCTCGCCAGCACCTCCTTGGCCAGCGACCGGTAGGCGTTGGCCCCGGCCGAGGACGAGTCGAACCTGGTGATGGGCTCGCCCGCCACGGTGGCGTCCGGGAAGCGCACGGTGCGGTTGATGACCGTGCCGTACACCTTGTCGCCGAAACCGTCCACGATCGTGGACAGCACCTCGCGGGCGTGCAGCGTGCGCGGGTCGTACATGGTGCCGAGGAACCCGTCGATGACGAGGTCCTCGTTCAGGCGCTCCTGCACCTTCTGAATGGTGTCCATCAGCAGCGCCACACCGCGAAGCGCGAAGAACTCGCACTCCAGCGGCACGATGACCCCGTCCGCCGCGGTCAGCGCGTTGACGGTCAGCAGACCCAGCGACGGCTGGCAGTCGATCAGGATGACGTCGTAGTCGTTGATGACGGGCGCAGCGCGCGCCCCAGCATCTGCTCACGGGCCACCTCCCCGACCAACTGCACCTCGGCGGCCGACAGGTCGATGTTGCTCGGGATGAGGTCCAGACCGTCGATGTCCGTCTTGAGCAGGACGTCCTCGACCGTCACGTCACGCTGCATGAGCAGGTTGTAGACGGTCAGGTCCAGCTCTCGCGGGTCCAGTCGGCCCAGGCCCACCGACAGCGCGCCCTGCGGGTCGAAGTCGACCAGCAGCACCCGCCTGCCGTACTCCGCGATGGCGGCACCGAGGTTGATGGTGGTGGTGGTCTTACCGACCCCACCCTTCTGGTTACAGAGTGCTACAATCCGTGCCGGACCGTGTTCGTCGAGCGGTGCTGGCTCCGGATATGTACGCACGGGTCTCTTGGTGTGCAGATCCGCCCCCGTGTTGCGTGTCGTCCCCCACGGGTTGCTCACCGGATCGGCGAAGCCCTCCTCGCCGACGGGTGCGGTGTTCGCCGCCTCGCCGTTCTCCGACCAGTTCACAACCCTTGACCTCCCCTACGGACCGGCCACGGCCCGATGGGACTCTTGACGTCTCCCACGACTGGCCGCCGTCGGAAACTCAATATGTCGACAGCAACGTACCTCTGTGCGGCGACTCTAGAACGACGACACGGCGCACTTCAACATGATCCGACCAGGATTCCCCACCCTCTGCAACCGGGAGGAACCGCACGCTCGTACCCATTTCTCTCGTAGGAGAAGGGTACACACGACACGCCTCGGACTCGTCCCGAACGCGGTACGGGCTCCCCGCGAGCGGCTCCCGGCCTCACACCCGGCCACCCGGGTCCGCTCCGCGCCGCGCCCTCGGATGGCTGGAGGCGTACACCTCACGCAGCCGCTCCACGGTCACCAGGGTGTAGACCTGCGTGGTGGTGACCGAACTGTGCCCCAGCAGCTCCTGCACGACACGGATGTCCGCGCCTCCGTCGATCAGGTGGGTGGCGAAGGAGTGCCTGAGGGTGTGCGGCGACACCCCTCGACCCCGGCCCGCTCCGCCACCGCCGACAGCAGCACCCATCCGCCCTGCCGGGTCAGGCGACCACCCCGCGTGTTCAGGAAGAGCGCCGGGCCGCCCCGTCCGGAAGCGGCCAGAACCGGCCGCACCAGTGTCAGGTAGCCGGCCAGGGCACGGCGCGCGTACGAACCCAGCGGCACCAGGCGTTCCTTGCCGCCCTTGCCCCGGAAGCGCACCAGACCGACCGGGCCGCTCGCGTCCACCGCCTCCGCGACGTCGTCCACGTCCAGGCCCACCGCCTCCGACACCCGCGCCCCCGTGCCGTACAGCACCTCCAACAGGGCGCGGTCGCGCTGGGCCAGGAGGTCGGACCGCGCGTCGGAGGCCGGTGCCGCCACCGGACCGGCCGCGTCCAACAACCGTTCCACCTGGTCCAGGGGAACGGCCTTGGGCAGGCGCATGGGCGGTGACGGTGGCACGACCTCGACGGCCGGGTCGGTGTCCGCCCACCCCTCACGGACCGCGAACCGGTGCAGCCCCCGCACGGCGGCGAGCGTGCGCCCGGCCGAGGAGGCGCTCAGCGGGGGTGGGTCCCGTCCCCGTCACGCAGCGCCCCCAGGAACGCGCCGACGTGCCCCGTGGTCGCTCCGGCGAGGTCGGTGACGCCCTGGTCGCTCAGGTACTCGACGTAGCGCCACAGGTCACGCCGGTAGGCCAGCAGGGTGTTGTCGGCCAGGGCCCGCTCGGCGCTCAGGTGGTCGAGGAAGGCGGCGCGGACCCGGCCCAGGGGCCCTCGTCCAGCTCCGCGCGCCCCGGCTCCCTCTCCCCCGCGTCCGTTCCCACCACCGGCTCAGTCGTCCGAGGCCACGGGCAGGGACACGAAGCCGTCCTGGGAGGCGGCGTGGGCGGCGAGGATCCCGATGACCGTCGCCCCGTTGTGCAGCCGTCCCTCCATGACCGCGCGCACCGCCTCCGGCAGCGGCAGCCACTCGGAGGCCAGGTCGGTCTCCTCGTGTTCGCGCACGAAGTCGATCTCCTCCTCGGGCACCTCGGTGAGGTCACGCGCGAGGAAGACGTGGATGCGCTCGTTGGAGAAACCCGTGCTCGGGTAGAAGTCGGGGAGCCGGTGCCAGGTGGCGGCGCGCAGCGAGGCCTCCTCCACCAGCTCACGTCTGGCGGTGGCCAGCGGCCCCTCACCGTCACCGTCGATCAGACCGGCGGGCAGCTCCCAGAGCGTGTGCTGGGTGGGGTGCCGGTACTGGCGTTGCAGGAGCACGCGCCCCCGGGAGTCGAGGGCGACGATCGCGGAGGCGCCGGGGTGGTCCATGTAGTCTCGGGCGGCCACCGCCCGGCCCTGGCCGTGGGCGCCGGGCATCTCCACCCAGTCCGTGCGCATAGAGCACTTGGCGCCCCGGTACCGCTCCTCGGACCGCTCCACCGGCCACGATTCGGGGGCGTCCGCGACCTTCGCGAACGCCCCCGTCGTCTCGTCCTCGACCGGGCGGGTGTGGTTGGCCATGCGGCCCCTCTCAGGCTCGGGCCCCACCCGCCTGGTCGTCGCCGCTAGGAGACCTTGTGCTCCAGCGAGGCGGAGATCAGGCCCCGGAAGAGCGGGTTCGCGTTGGTCGGGCGGGAGCGCAGCTCCGGGTGCGCCTGCGTCGCGATGAAGAACGGGTGCACGTCCCGGGGCAGTTCCACGTACTCCACCAGCTTGCCATCCGGGGAGAGGCCGGAGAACACCAGACCCGCCTCCTCCAGCTGGGACCGGTAGGCGTTGTTGACCTCGAAGCGGTGGCGGTGGCGCTCGGAGACCTGCTCGGCGCCGTCGTACAGGTCGCGGGCGAGGGTGCCCTCGCCCAGGTCCGCGGGTACAGGCCCAGCCGCATGGTGCCGCCCATGTCGCGGTCACCCGCGACGACGTCCTCCTGGTCGGCCATGGTCGCGATGACCGGGTCGATCGCCTTGTCGTCGAACTCCAGGCTGTTGGCGCCCTCGAGGCCGAGCACGTTGCGCGCGTACTCGATGACCAGGCCCTGGAGGCCCAGGCAGATGCCGAGCAGCGGCACGCCCTTCTCCCGGGCGTAGCGGATCGCGCCGAGCTTGCCCTCGATGCCGCGCACGCCGAAGCCGCCCGGGATGAGGACGCCGTCCGCGCCGTCGAGCTCGGCGGCCGCGCCGGAGGGGCTGGCGCAGTTGTCGCTGGCCACCCAGCGGATGTTGACGCGCGTGTCCGTGGCGAACCCGCCCGCGCGCAGGGCCTCGCTGACCGAGAGGTAGGCGTCGGGCAGGTCGATGTACTTGCCGACCATGGCGATGGTGACCTCGTGGTCGGGCTGGTGCACACGGCGCAGCAGCTCGTCCCACTCGGTCCAGTCGACGTCACGGAAGGGCATGCCGAGACGGCGGACGACGTAGGCGTCCAGCCCCTCGCGGTGCAGGACCTTGGGGATGTCGTAGATGGAGGGCGCGTCCGGGGTGGAGACCACGCCCGCCTCGTCCACGTCGCACATGAGGCTGATCTTGGACTTCAGGCTCTGCGTGATGGGCCGGTCGGAGCGGCAGACGATGGCGTCGGGCTGGATGCCGATGCTGCGCAGGGCGGCGACCGAGTGCTGGGTGGGCTTGGTCTTCATCTCGCCGGACGGGCCGAGGAAGGGGATGAGGGAGACGTGGAGGAAGAAGCAGTTCTCCCGGCCGATCTCGTGCCGGATCTGGCGGACCGCCTCAAGGAAGGGCTGCGACTCGATGTCGCCGACGGTGCCGCCGATCTCGGTGATGACGATGTCGACGTCGGGGGCGTCCATCGCGTAGATGCGCGACTTGATCTCGTTGGTGATGTGCGGGATGACCTGCACGGTGTCACCCAGGTAGGCGCCCTGGCGCTCCTTGGCGATGACGCTGGAGTAGATCTGCCCGGTGGTGACGTTGGCCGAGGCGGAGAGCTCGACGTCGAGGAAGCGCTCGTAGTGGCCGACGTCCAGGTCGGTCTCGGCGCCGTCGTCGGTCACGAAGACCTCACCGTGCTGGAACGGGTTCATCGTTCCGGGATCCACGTTGAGGTAGGGGTCCAGCTTCTGCATGGTGACCCGAAGCCCACGCGACTTCAGGAGTCGTCCCAGGCTGGAGGCGGTCAGGCCCTTGCCAAGACTGGAGGCGACGCCGCCAGTAACGAAAAGGTGCTTGGTACTCGCGGCGAATGCCAAAGTGTTGCTCCCGTGGTTTGAGTGGCTACGGCTGGCTCGGGCGAGCTGGGCGGCCGTGCGGCGGTCCGGATCCGAGCGGCGGCGATGCCGTTCCAGCGCGTCGGACTCCACGGGGCACCAGAATAACAGGCCCCTCGTTCGTCCACACCTGGGAACGTCCACGCGACCCCCGGTGTTCCCCACCCCCACCTGCACGGTTGCCGCGAACCCCTGGTGGCGGGGGACTCCCGTGCCCGCCCACCGCCCGCCGGGTGGCGAAGGCAACACCGCCGCGCACCCCTCCGAGCGGGGCGGGACCGCGGGCGGAGGACGCGGCGGTGATCAGGCGGGGAAGCCCCCGCGCGGCCGAGGTAGGCGGGCGGCCGCTTGCCGAGCCGCTCCCCCATCCAGTCACCCAGCGCGGCCGCTCCGGACAGGCTCACCCCGGTGCGCAGACCACTGCGGTGCAGCATGTACAGCAGGTCCTCGGTACCGATGTTGCCCGTGGCGGCGGGGGCGAACGGGCAGCCACCGAAGCCGCCCAGGCTGGAGTCCAGGACCCGGACCCCCTTCTCCACGGCGACCAGCGCGTTCGCGAAGCCGGTGTTGCGGGTGTTGTGGAAATGACAGCGCAGGGTCCGACCGCCCGCCACCTCGGCGGTACGGCGCAGCAGGTCACGCACCTGGGCGGGGACACCCACGCCGATCGTGTCGGCCAGCGCGATCTCCACGGCCCCGGTGTCCGCGATCCGGCGGACGACCTCCACCACCCGCTCGGGCGCGACCTCACCGTCGAAGGGGCACCCGAAGGCCGTGGAGACCGTGACGCTCAACGGCACCCCCGTACCCTCCAGGGCCCGGTCCATCTCCACCAGGGAGTCCAGCATCGCGTCGACGGTGCTGCCCTGGTTGCGGGTGCTGAACCCGTCCGTGGCCGGAACCGCCACGTTGACCTCGGACACCCCCGCCTCCAGCGCCCGGTCCAGGCCGCGCCGGTTGAGCGCCAGACCGATGAAGGACACCCCGGGCACCCGCGTGACCCCGGCCATGACCTCCTCGGCCCCGGCCATCTGCGGCACCCGCTTGGGATGGACGAAGCTGACCGCCTCGATCCTCCGCACCCCGGCGGCCACGGCCCGGTCGATCAGCTCCACCCGGTCCTCGACCGACAGCACGGTGGACTCGTTCTGGAGGCCGTCACGCGGCCCCACCTCCACGATCTCCACGTGCTCGGCACCCTCGGGTCCGCGGTCGTCCGCGCTCATCGGCTCCACCTCTCCACGCCACACTGCGCTTGCGCGCCCAGGCTAACCAGCCCGCGAGGTGAACTCCGTCACCGGGGCCGCGATCGCCCTGGGCGCGCACCGAGGTCAGCGCAGGGCGAGGGCGGGACGGACCTCCCAGGTCGTCCACACCGGGCGGTAGCCCATCCGGTGCCAGAACGGCCCGGAGAGCGGGTTCATGGCGGCGTAGTTGAGCACCGACACCCCCACACCGTGGCTGTCCAGAGCCTGGTGCGCCTGGCTCACCAGGGCGGTGCCGATCCCGCGACCGCGTTCGGCGTCCGCGACCACCCCGTAGCCGATGTGCGCGATCGGGCGCGCCCGCACCAGGGACTTCGCCCAGCGGGAGCGTTCGGGCGGCGACACCCACAGCAGTCCCACGGCCCGGCCCCGGCGCTCGGCCAACCAGATCCACGAACGCGAACGGTTGAGCGCCCGCGCCGCGACCTTGCGGGTCTGCTCGGCGGTGTCGGGCTGGAGGAACACCCCGCCGAAGTGCTGCTCGTAGCGGTGCTCCTCCATCAACAGGCCCACCACCTGGGTCAGGTCGCTGATGTCGGCCAGCCGGATGGCCACGTCGCGCGGGGGCAGCGACGGCGGTACGCCACGGCGGCGCTGGCGGGCGGCGAGCACGGTGTAGGGCTGGAGGCCGTGGCGCTGCAGCGGGATGATCCCCTCGACGTCGCGCGCG
The DNA here is from genome assembly GCA_018388625.1 of Nocardiopsis eucommiae. Classification (GTDB taxonomy): domain Bacteria; phylum Actinomycetota; class Actinomycetes; order Streptosporangiales; family Streptosporangiaceae; genus Nocardiopsis; species Nocardiopsis eucommiae. The sequence goes on from CP074402.1 coordinate 3,879,733, forward strand.
GGCCAGCTCACCAGGGCGGCCGACTCCGAGCCGGTGCCGGTGGGCAGGTCCTCGATCTGATCGCGCCAGCTGGTGAGCAGGGAGTCCAGGGCGCGGGCGGGTTCGGGGCCGCCGACGATGGGGGTGAGCCAGTGCTGGTCGGGCACGCCCCAGATACGGCCCACCTCGCCCGGCTGGTACCAGGTGTAGTGCATGCTGCCCGCGGCGACGGTTCGCCCGTCCTCGTCGCTGACGGTCAGCAGGGGGTAGGAGTTGGCTGCGAACCCCACGGGTTCGGGCAGCAGGGGTCCGACTCCGCCCAACGCTGGGCAGCGGAGTGCACCAGCGGATCGAGTCCGATGTCGCCGCCAGGCGACTCATCATGCCGCACCCGAGCGACATAACCACTCACCCGCCCCACCCCTCCATTCGTCAAGAGCGTGCCCCGACCGGACTGACGGGTGCGGTCGTGTCTCGGCACCCGCAGGGGAACCGGACGGTCGTCCGAACCAACCGACGTGTCGGGACAGGATCGACCGTACCGCCTCGAAGCGGTCCGGGTGAACGGAAACCGGAGAACACGGGCCCTTCCGTCTCCCGGCGCCACCTCCGGCGCGGGCCTCGGGCACGCTGACACGGTGTGCGCGAACGGGCACCACGGTAACGGACGGGGGTTCGTACCCGGAGGGCGGGGAGGCCCTCCGCCACGGGGGTCCTACTCGGCCTCGGGGGTGGCGGTGCCGCCCTCGCTCACGGTGGTGTTGCGCCCGTGGTTGATCACCTCGGGGTCCCCGGTGGCGAAGGAGACCTGGTTGTCCACACCCACGAGGACGATCTTCTCGGCCGTGCCCACCTCGACGACGGAGTTGCGCCCGGTGGCGCGGACCAGACCGCAGGCGCCGTCCAGTATCACGACCGCGTCGTCGGCCTTGACCACGACCTCGCGGTTGGCGCAGTCCTCGTGCACCTCGACGCCGTCGTCGACCACCACGATCACGTCGTCGTTGGAGACGCCGTCCACCGGCTCCTCCTCCGGCTCCTGCCCGAGGTCGGGGTGGGCTCGATCTCCTCCGGGTCCCCACCACCCCGGTCGGACCCGCACCCGGCCACCAGGAGACCCGTCAGCACCGTGGCACCCACAAGGCCCAGAACCCGACTGACCATGAACTCCCCCACACCCGAAAAAGGCAAAAGCGACATTCGACTTACGCAAAGCACAAGAATATGTCACGTGAAGGTAACTATGCGACCCAACCGTACTGGGATCGTGCCTGATTCGAGACGGGAACCGTGGTCACCGTGGGGATTCCGCACGCGGAATCCCCACGCCACAGGGCCTGACCGGCACCCTACCGGTACCCGCCGAGGTCACTTCAACCCGGCCGCGTCCATCCCCCGAAGCTCCCACTTCAGCTCGCCGATCTCGTCCCGCAGCCGGGCCGCGAGCTCGAACTGGAGGTCGGTCGCCGCCTGGTGCATCTGCGTGCTCAGCTGGTCGATCAGCCCGGCCAGCTCCGCACGCGGCATGTTCGCCACGTCGGCGCGCTCACCCAGCGCGGGGACCGGCGCCCTGGCGGCCTGGGCGCCCTGGCGGTAACCGGTCGACATGAGCTCCTCGGTGTCCACGTCCTCGCGGTTCAGGGTGTCCAGGATGTCCGCGATCTGCTTGCGCAACGGCGTCGGGTCGATCCCGTGCTCCGCGTTGTACGCCAGCTGCTTGTCCCGGCGCCGCGTGGTCTCGTCGATCGCGGCCCGCATGGAGTCCGTGACGTTGTCCGCGTACATGTGCACCTGACCGTCCACGTTGCGCGCCGCGCGGCCGATCGTCTGGATCAGCGAGGTCTCCGAACGCAGGAAACCCTCCTTGTCCGCGTCCAGGATCGCCACCAGCGAGACCTCCGGCAGGTCCAGGCCCTCACGCAGCAGGTTGATACCGACCAGGACGTCGAACTCGCCCACCCGCAGCTCGCGCAGCAGCTCCACCCGGCGCAGCGTGTCCACCTCACTGTGCAGGTACCGCACCCGGATGCCCAGCTCCGCGAAGTAGTCCGTGAGGTCCTCGGCCATCTTCTTGGTCAGGGTGGTCACCAGGACCCGCTCGGAGCGCTCCGCGCGCTCCCGGATCTCGTGCACCAGGTCGTCGATCTGCCCGTCGGTCGGCTTGACCACCACCTGCGGGTCGACCAGCCCGGTCGGGCGGATGACCTGCTCGACCACGTCGCCACCGGACTGGCGCAGCTCGTACTTGCCGGGCGTCGCGGACAGGTAGACCGACTGCCCGATGCGCTTCGTGAACTCCTCCCACTTCAGCGGCCGGTTGTCCATGGCCGACGGCAGCCGGAAGCCGTGGTCGACCAGGGTGCGCTTGCGCGCCGCGTCGCCCTCGTACATGGCACCGATCTGCGGGACCGTCACGTGCGACTCGTCCAGGACCAGCAGGAAGTCCTCGGGGAAGTAGTCCAGCAGCGTGTTGGGGGCACTCCCCGGGTCACGGCCGTCGAAGTGCCGCGAGTAGTTCTCGATCCCCGAACAGGTGCCGAGCTGACGCATCATCTCCAGGTCGTGGGTGGTGCGCATCCGCAGCCGCTGCGCCTCCAGCAGCTTGCCCTGGTCCTCCAGCTCGGTCAGCCGCTCGCCCAGCTCCGCCTCGATCGTGCCGATCGCGCGTTCGGTGCGCTCCTCACCGGCCACGTAGTGGGAGGCCGGGAAGATGAACATCTCCTCGCTCTCGCCCAGCACCTCGCCGGTCAGGGGTGCAGGGTGAGCAGCCGCTCGATCTCGTCACCGAACATCTCGATGCGGATCGCCAGTTCCTCGTAGACCGGGATGATCTCGATGGTGTCCCCGCGCACCCGGAACGTGCCGCGTGTGAACGCCACGTCGTTGCGCGTGTACTGCATCTCCACCAGGCGACGCAGCAGGTCGTCCCGGTCCACCTCCATGCCCACCGCGAGCTGGGCCATACGGTCCACGTACTCCTGCGGTGTGCCCAGACCGTAGATGCACGACACGGACGCCACCACGATCGTGTCCCGCCGGGTGAGCAGCGAGTTGGTCGCGGAGTGCCGCAGCCGCTCCACCTCGTCGTTGATCGAGGAGTCCTTCTCGATGTAGGTGTCACTCTGCGGGACGTAGGCCTCGGGCTGGTAGTAGTCGTAGTAGGAGACGAAGTACTCGACGGCGTTGTTCGGCAGCATCTGCCGCAGCTCGTTGGCGAACTGCGCCGCCAGGGTCTTGTTGGGCTGCATCACCAGCGTGGGCCGCTGGAGCTGTTCCACCGTCCACGCCACCGTGGCCGTCTTGCCAGTACCGGTCGCGCCCAGCAGCACCGTGTGCTGGTCGCCCTCCCGCACCCTCTTGGTGATCTGCTCGATCGCCCGGGGCTGGTCCCCCGCCGGGGTCATCTCCGAGACGACCTCGAAGGGTGCCTCGCTGCGCTTGATGTCACTGACCGGTCGCACTTGCCCTCTTCTCCCCTACGAACGTCGGGCCGCTCCCTCGCCCACGTGTCCCTTCCTCCAACGCTACAGACCGCCCACGACATCCCGGTGCCCCGGAAACCCCTCCCACGGGGCCCGGACCGGATCGTCGACGTCGGTGCGTACGCGTCCCACCACCCGCCGCCGCGAGGCGTCCCGTGGCCACCCAGGGCCACGGGGAGGGCACGGAAGCGGACGGGGCGGGCGGGACGCAGGGGCCTAGTCGGCGCGCTCCAGGAGTTCACGCCACAGCTCCGCCACACGGGAGGCGAGCTCCTCGCGGCTCCCGGAGTTGTCCACCACCAGGTCGGCGGCGGCCAGGCGGGTCGACCGGTCGGCCTGGGCGGCGATCCGGGCCCGCACCTGCTCGGCGGGCATGTCCCGGTCACGCGAGACCCGCTCGACACGGAGGTCGTCGGGGGTGTCCACCACGACCACCACGTCGTAGAGGGACTCCAGCCCGTTCTCCACCAGGAGGGGCACGTCGTAGACCACCACCCTGGCGCCGGAGGCCTCGGCCTCCGCCATCAGCTGTCCGCTGCGCTCGGCCACCCGGGGGTGGACGATCGCGTTGAGGCTGGCCAGGCGGGCCTCGTCGGCGAAGACGATCGCGCCCAGCGCGGGCCGGTCCAGGCTTCCGTCGGCTGCGAGCACCCGGTCACCGAACTCGGAGACCACCTCGGCCAGCCCCGGTGTTCCGGGCGCGACCACCTCGCGGGCGATGGCGTCGGCGTCGATCACCACCGCACCATAGGAGGACAGCGCGGACGAGACCGCGCTCTTGCCCGAACCGATACCGCCGGTGAGACCCACTTTCAGCATGGGCCACACCCTAGGGGGCCCGGTGGTGGGGCGTCACGCCGACCCCGCGACCACCCGGTCCAGTTCCTTGCGCATGTGCACCATCACCAGGTGCTCCGCGACCCGCTCGCGGTGGGTCTCCGCGTATCCGAGGGTCCGGTACAGGCGCTGGTTCCTCGGGCTCTGCGCCCCCGTGAAGAGGGTGAGCGCCGTCAGTTCGGGCCTGCGCTCGCGCAGGTCGTCCTCGACCCGGGTCAGCAGGGCCCCCGCGATCCCTCGTCGGCGCATGTCCGGGGCGACCACCAGGCGGCCCACCACCCCGGTGGTCTCGGTGACCCCGGCCCGGACCGCCCCGACCAGTCGGTGCCCGACCACGGCCTTGAGCACCACAGCGTCGGCGTCGGCGAGCAGCTTCTCGATCCGGGCCAGCCCCTCGGTGAGCGGCAGGATGAACGGGTCCCCGCAGGCCTGGGCCTCGTCCACGTAGGCGGCACGTTGCAGGGTGAAGATCTCACCGGCGTCGTCGGGGGTGGCCGGGTGGATGTCGAACACGTCGCCTCCTCAACTGGGTCCCCGCCCTCGGCGGGTACCAGGCAACCCTAGCCCCCGGTACGTAGCCTTGACCCATGGTGAGCAGCAACGCAGTCGATGTGGACGCCTATCTGGCGGAACTTCCCGAACCCGACCGGGCCGTGCTGAGCCGTCTCCGGGACCTGTGCCGCGACGAGCTCGCGGGGTTCGAGGAGGTGATGGCGTACGGGATGCCCGGCTATCGCAGGGACGGGGTCATGGAGGTGGCCTTCGCCCGCCAGAAGCGGCACGTCTCCGTCTATCTGATGCGCGAGGACGTCACCGCCGCCCTCGCCGACCGGCTCGCGGACCAGGACATGGGCCGGGGGTGTCTGCGCTTCCGGAGCCCCGGGGCGGTCGACCTCGACCTCGTGCGCGACCTGCTGCGAGCGACCGCCGCGACCCGGGGTCCGGCCCGCTGACACGCGGAAGGGCCGCCCCCACCCGTGGGTGGGGACGGCCCTTCACTCAGGCGTCACTCGGGCCGGAGCCCGGCGGGAGACCCTCAGGCCTCGCCGCCCGCGAGCTTCTCGCGGAGGGCGGCCAGAGCCTCGTCGGAGGCCAGGGCGCCGCTGGTGGAGTCCGAGCTGGACGACGAACCGCCGGCGCTCTGCCCGCCACCGGTGTAGTCCTCCTCGTCCTCCTCCGGAGCAGGGGCGTTGGCGGCGTCGGCCTCGGCCGCGCGCGCCTCCTCGACCTGCTTGCGGTGAGCCTCGAAGCGGGCCTGCGCCTCGGCGTAGCTGCGCTCCCACTCGTCGCGCTGGGCCTCGAAGCCCTCGAGCCACTCGCCGCTGTCCGCGTCGAAGCCCTCGGGGTACTTGTAGTTGCCCTGCTCGTCGTAGTCGGCGGCCATGCCGTACAGGGTGGGGTCGAAGTCCACCTGGTCGGGCGAGACGCTCTCGTTGGCCTGCTTCAGCGAGAGGCTGATGCGACGGCGGTCGAGGTCGATGTCGATGATCTTGACGAAGATCTCGGTGCCGACCTGGACGACCTGCTCCGGCACCTCGACGTGGCGCTCGGCCAGCTCGGAGATGTGGACCAGGCCCTCGATGCCCTCCTCGACGCGCACGAACGCACCGAACGGGACGAGCTTGGTGACCTTGCCGGGAACGACCTGACCGATCTGGTGGGTCCGGGCGAACTGCTGCCACGGGTCTTCCTGGGTCGCCTTGAGCGACAGGGAGACGCGCTCGCGCTCCATGTCCACGTCGAGAACCTCGACGGTGACCTCCTGGCCGACCTCGACAACCTCGCTCGGGTGGTCGATGTGCTTCCAGGACAGCTCGGAGACGTGCACCAGACCGTCGACGCCACCCAGGTCCACGAAGGCACCGAAGTTGACGATCGAGGAGACGACGCCCTTGCGGATCTGACCCTTCTGGAGGGTGTTGAGGAACGTCTGACGAACCTCGGACTGGGTCTGCTCCAGCCAGGCGCGACGGGACAGGACCACGTTGTTGCGGTTCTTGTCCAGCTCGATGATCTTCGCCTCGAGCTCGCGGCCGACGTAGGGCTGAAGGTCGCGGACGCGACGCATCTCGACCAGGGACGCCGGAAGGAAGCCGCGGAGGCCGATGTCGAGGATGAGACCACCCTTGACGACCTCGATGACGGTGCCGGTGACGACGCCGTCCTCTTCCTTGATCTTCTCGATCGTGCCCCAGGCCCGCTCGTACTGAGCGCGCTTCTTGGACAGAATCAGACGGCCTTCCTTGTCCTCCTTCTGGAGAACGAGGGCTTCGACCTGGTCGCCGACGGCAACGACCTCACCGGGGTCGACGTCGTGCTTGATCGACAGTTCCCGAGAGGGGATGACACCCTCGGTCTTGTAGCCGATGTCGAGCAAGACCTCGTCTCGATCGACCTTCACGATGGTGCCCTCGACGATGTCACCGTCGTTGAAGTACTTGATGGTCTCGTCGATCGCCGCGAGGAAGGCTTCCTCGGACCCGATGTCGTTGACCGCTACCTGGGGTGTCGAGGTGGCCTCGGTGCTGCTCGTCATTTGTGGGTGGACTCCGGATACGGACAGGAACAGGAAATGGGCACGCCGCAGGTTCGAGCCCGTCGATCCGCAGTCCAGAAGTAAGAAGCGAAGGTCACATGTACGGAACGAGCCGTCCGTGACCGCCAGCCGCCGGTCCAGAGTGGAGACCGAAGCGGTGCAACCCTCCTGCCCCCTACCGGAGACAGCGGACGCCCGCACGAACCCACAACGCTGACGCCAGAATATGAGACGAGAGCGCGCAGGTCAATCGGAATCCGGCGAGAGGGCACCGTACAAGGCTGTCGTGGCCGCAATTTACCCGAGCGGGGCGGGGAAGATCAACCAGGCCCCCGGCCATGTCTGCCAGGGGCTGACGCACCCCGCGAGCCGCTCCGGCGGGGCGGGGGCGGAACATCCGGAAAAAGTCCGAATCGCGTGCTTCTCCGGACGTCCGTCAGTCCATCGGAGGCCGCGAACGCGACTTCTTCACGTCACCCCGCCGACGCTTGGCCTCCAGTCGGCGCCGCTTGGACGCCCGGCTCGGCCGCGTACCGCGCCGCTCCGGCGGCGGGGGCGCGATCGCCTCCGCGAGGATGGCCGCCAACCGCTCCCGCGCCTCGACCCGGTTGCGCACCTGGGAACGGTGCGTCTGCGCCGACACCGTCAGCACCCCGTCCACCAGACGCCCCGACAGCCGTTCCAGGGCGCGGGCCCGCCGCGTGGCTCCCAGCGCCCGGCACGAGGCCACGTCCAACGACAGCGACACCCGGGTGTCCGACGTGTTCACGTGCTGCCCGCCCGGCCCCGAGGACCGTGAGAACCGCCACGTCAACGCGTCGGCGGGAACGGTCACGGGCCCCACGGCCAGACCGGCCGTCGTCTCATCCTGCCCCGCCACCGTCCCCACCTCCGAGTTCAGCGCCGCGTCCTAGTGCGCGGCGTCGTGCCAGTTCTGCCCGCTGCCGACCGAGACGCCCAGCGGAACACGCAGAGCATAGGCGGAGCCCATCTCGTGCGTCACGAGGTTTTCGACCGCCTCGCGCTCTCCCGGGGCGACCTCCACCACGAGCTCGTCGTGCACCTGCAACAGCACCCGGGAACGGAACCCGCCCTCGGTGAGCGCCGCGTCCACCTGGAGCATCGCCACCTTGATGATGTCGGCGGCCGAACCCTGGATCGGCGCGTTCAACGCCATCCGCTCCGCCATCTCACGCCGCTGGCGGTTGTCGCTCGTCAGGTCCGGCAGGTAGCGGCGGCGCCCCAGGATCGTCTCCGTGTACCCCACCTTGCGGGCCTCGTCCACGACCCGGTTCAGGTAGTCGCGTACCCCGCCGAAGTTGGCGAAGTAGTCCTCCATGAGCCTCTTCGCCTCCTCCGGGGTGATACCCAGCTGCTGGGACAGGCCGTAGGCGCTCAGCCCGTACGCCAGCCCGTAGCTCATCGCCTTGATCTTGGACCGCGCCTCGCCGTCGACCTCCTCCACCTCGATGTCGAAGACCTGCGCCGCCATGTGCGCGTGGAAGTCGTACCCGCTGTTGAACGCGTCGATCAGCGCCTGCTCGCCCGACAGGTGTGCCATGATCCGCAGCTCGATCTGGCTGTAGTCCGCGGTGAGCAGCTCCTCGTAGCCCTCACCGACCACGAACGCGCGCCGGATCCGCCGGCCCACGTCCGTGCGCACCGGGATGTTCTGGAGGTTGGGCTCCGTGGAGCTCAGCCGCCCCGTCGCCGCCACCGTCTGGTTGAACGTGGTGTGGATGCGCCCGTCGTCGGAGACCGTCTTGATCAGGCCCTCGACCGTCGTGCGCAGCTTCGTCTGGTCCCGGTGGTGCAGCAGCACGCCCGGCAGCTCGTTCTCGGTCCGCTCCGCCAGCCACGCCAACGCGTCCGCGTCGGTCGTGTAGCCGGTCTTGATCTTCTTGGTCCGGGGCAGCTCCAGGTCCTCGAAGAGCACCTGCTGCAACTGCTTGGGGGAACCCAGGTTGAACTCCCGGCCCACGATCTCGTGCGCCCGCTCCACCGCGCCGCGCGCCGCCGACGCGAACTCCCCTGGAGACCCTCCAGGTACTCGCGGTCCGCGGCGATCCCGGCGCGCTCCAACCGGGCCAGCACGTCCACCAGCGGCAGCTCCACCTCGGCCAGCAGGTGGGTGCCGCCCCGCTTGTCCAGCTCCGCGGCGAGCACGCCCGCGAGGTCCCGGGTGGCGGCGGCCCGCACGGCCAGCCCGTGCCCGCGCCCGCTGCCGCCCTCCTCCCCCAGGTCCAGGGTCATCTGGGCGCCGTCGGTGTCCTCCTCCAGCTCCCGGCCCAGGTACTTGCGGCACAGGTCCGCGAGGTCGAACCGGCGCTGCCCCGGCTGCGCCAGGTAGGCCGCCAGCGCGGTGTCGCTGATCACCCCGTTCAGGTCCCAGCCGTGCGCGCCCAGCGCCAGCAGGGCTCCCTTGTACTCGTGCACGGCCTTGGGCCGCTCGGCGTCGGCCAGGAAGCCCGCCAGCGCCTCGGTGTCCGCGGCGTCGAGCACGGTGGGGTCCACGAACAGCGCGGCCCCGCTCGGGACGGTGACGGCGAGCGCGTCCACCCGCCCGGTCCCCGCGCCCCAGGCGCCGTCGATCGCCAACCCCGCCGGGGCGTGCTCCGTGAGCGCCTCGGCGGAGGCGTGCTCGGCGATCCAGGCGGACACCCCGCCGGTGGCCGCCACCGTCACGTCCACGGTGAAGCCCTCGCCGGCCCCGCCCTCCTCGGCGGCCTCCGCGCCCTCGCCCGCGCGGATCACCGCGTACAGGCGCTCGCGGAGGTTGGAGGCGAACTCCAGGTTGTCGAAGAGCGCGTCGACCCCGGCCCGGTCGGCCTCGCCCATCCCCAGCTCGCGCACCCCGGTGTCCAGCTCCACGTCGGTGACCAGCTTGTTGAGCCGCTGGTTGCGCAGGACGTCGTCGAGGTGGTCGCGGAAGTTCTGCCCGGCCTTGCCCGGGACCTCGTCCGCGCGGGCCACCAGCTCCTCCAGGGAACCGAACTTGGTGATCCACTTGGCGGCGGTCTTGGGACCCACCCCCGGCACCCCGGGAAGGTTGTCGGCCTTCTCCCCAACCAGCGCCGCGAGGTCGCGGTACCGCTCCGGTGAGACCCCGTACTTGTCCTCCACCGCCTCGGGGTCCATCCGGCGCATGTCGGACAGGCTCTTGCCGGGGTACAGCACCGTGCAGTTCTCGGTCACCAACTGGAAGGCGTCCCGGTCACCGGAGGCGATCAGCACCTCCATGCCGGCCTCCCCGCCCTGGTGCGCGAGCGTGGCGATGACGTCGTCGGCCTCGAAGCCGGGCGCCGACAGGTTCGCGACACCGATCAGCCGCATCAGGTCCTGGGTCAGCGGAACCTGGGAGGGGAACTCCGGCGGCGTCTCCGACCGGCCGCCCTTGTAGCCGTCGTACTCCTCGTCCCTGAAGGTGGGGCCGGACAGGTCCCACGCCACCGCGACGTGCGTGGGCTCCTCGTCGCGCAGCAGCTTCACCAGCATGGAGGCGAAGCCGTACACCGCGTTGGTGGACTGCCCGGTACTGGTACCGAACTTCTCCACGGGGAGCGCGAAGAACGCGCGGAAGGCCATCGAGTGGCCGTCCAGGAGGAGCAGCCGGGCGCGCCCGCCGTCGGCCTGGGATGTCTGTTCAGGGGTCTCTCGCTTGGTCACCACAGAACGAATCCTAGGATGCGCTACGGACACCCCGCGGCCATCACCACGGGAACACCGCCCCGGACCGGTCGGTTCGACCGGTTACGGGGCCACCTGACCGGATCGGAAGGCAACACCATGACCACTGACGCCGAGGGAATGCGTGAGCTCCTGGACTCCGGGGCGCTCACCGACGGCCTGGTCGAGAGGATGGGCATCGAGGTCACGGAGGCCTCCGCCGAGCGCGTCGTGGGCCGGATGCCGGTCGAGGGCAACCGCCAGCCCTTCGGGCTGCTGCACGGGGGCGCCTCCTGCGTCCTCGCGGAGACCCTGGGGTCCATCGGGTCCACCGTCCACGCCCAGGGCTTCGGGCGGGTCGCCGTGGGCATCGAGATCAACGCGACCCACCACCGCTCCGCCCTGGAGGGGCACGTCACCGGGGTCGCCACCCCGGTCCACCTCGGTCGCACCCTCGCCACCTGGGACATCACCATCACCGATGACCAGGGACGCAAGGTCTGCACCTCCCGCCTCACCTGCATGCTGCGCGACGCTCCCCAGTAGGGCGAGACGGGACGGGGCGTCCCGGCGGCGCCCCGGCTGCCCCCTCCGGGCGCATCCTCCCCTTCCTGTCAGACACACCCCCTCCCCTGTTAGGCACACCCCCGCCAGGAGTGAAGCCCGCCTAACGCCTCCGCGCCACCCCGAACGCTGGACGAACCGCCACCCCCACACCCCCACGCCACGACAACCGGCCACCCCAACCCCCACCACACCCGGCATCCGTCCAGTCACACCCCGCCACACGGCTACAGACTCATAACGAGCAGAAGGCGAGTGAGACGCAACCGGCGCTCGCAGCTTCCACCGGAACCCGATACCGGATTAAGCTCCGCTAACGCTCCTGATTAAGTCATGCCACACATAACGGGCAACAGGACGCAAAAGCGCTATCGGCACGGCTGCGCAGACCAGCCGGTTGAACGGAGTGACCACGAACATGGCAAGCAAGAAGTTCCTGAGCCTCACTGCCGCAACCGCGGCCCTCGTTCTTGGGCTCACCGCGTGTGGCAACGGAGACGGCGGCAGCGCGGACGGAGGTGACGGCTCCGGCGAGGAGTTCACCTTCGGCATCCTCTACCCGCAGACCGGCAGCCTCGCCTTCCTCGGCCCGCCCCAGATCACCGCCGCCAAGTACGCCATCGACGAGATCAACGCCGCCGGCGGCATCCTCGGCACCGACGTCCCCGCCATCGTCGAAGCCGACGAGGCCGGCGACGCCGCCCAGGCCAACCAGGCCGCCAACGACCTCGTCTCCGCGGACGTCAACGCCGTCATCGGCGCCGCCGCCTCCGCCATGACGCAGGCCAGCTACGACACCGTCACCGCCGCGAGCATCGTCCAGTGCTCCGGCTCCAACACCGCCCCCGACCTCAGCGAGATCGACGACAACGGGTACTTCTTCCGCACCGCGCCCAGCGACCTCCTCTCCGGCCCCGTCCTGGCCCGCCAGATGGTCGACGACGGCGCCTTCGACATCGCCATCGTCGCCCGTGCCGACGACTACGGCGACGGCTACCGCGGCGCCGTGGAGGACGAGCTCGAAGCCCTCGGCGCGAACGTGGTCGCCACCGAGAACTACGACCCCGACGCCACCAACTTCGACTCCGTCGTCAACGCCGTCTCCGGCGCCGAGCCCGACGCCGTCGCCCTGATCTCCTTCCAGGAGGGCGCCCAGGTCATCGCCGAACTCATCGAGTCCGGCATCGAGGGCGACCAGCTCTACATCACCGACGGCCTCAACGACCCCGAGCTCGGCACCACCGTGAACGCCGACGACCCCGACGTCGTCACCGGCGTCACCGGTGTCGCCCCCGGCGCGGACAACCCCGAGTTCAACGAGGGCCTGCGCGCCTTCGACCCCGAACTCGACGTCTTCCAGTTCGCCCCGCAGGTCTTCGACTGCGTCACCGCGATCGCCCTGGCCGCCGAGTCCGCCGGATCCGTCACCCCCGCCGACTACGTCGAGCACCTGCCCGAGATCAGCCGCCCCGACGGCACCGAGTGCGGAACCTTCGAGGAGTGCCGCGACCTCCTCAACGACGGTGAGGAGATCGACTTCCAGGGCACCAGCGGCAACATCGACTTCGACGACAACGGCGACCCCACCTCCGCCACCTTCGAGGTCTTCCACTTCGGTGACGAGGGCTACGAGACCCTCGGCTTCGAGGAGTACTCCGTCAACGAGTGACGACGGATGACCGCGTCTCCCACCACGGACCACCACGTCCCTGAGTGAGAGGCCCCTCTCCACACACCGAGCGAACCGTCCGGGGTGCGGGGCACCAGCCCCGCACCCCCGGACCCGTCTGGACACGACCACCGCGAGACCCCCGGCACGGCCGCCACCCCGCGCGCCGTGCCTCGTCGTACACGGACCGGGCGGCCGCACGGCACCACACACCACGCTCCCCTCGAACGGACGTCCACGCCATGCCCACCCCACGGTCCCTCGCCCTCCCGGCGGCCACCCTCGCCCTCAGCCTCGCCCTCACGGCCTGCGGAGACACCCTCGACGTCGGAGACGACACCGCGGACGACACCGCGTTCACCTTCGGCCTCCTCTACCCCCAGACCGGCAGCCTCAGCTTCCTCGGGCGCCCCCAGACCGCCGCGGTCGACTACGCCATCGACGAGATCAACGCCGCCGGCGGCATCCTCGGCACCCAGGTCCCACCCCCATCGTGGCCGACGAGGCCGGAGACGCGGCACAGGCCCAACAGGCCGCCAACGACCTCGTCTCCGCCGACGTCAACGCCGTCATCGGCGCCGCCGCCTCCGTCATGACCCAGGCCAGCTACGCCACCATCACCGGCGCCGGAATCGCCCAGTGCTCCGGCTCCAGCACCGCCCCAGACCTCACCCGCGTCGACGACAACGGATACTTCTTCCGCACCGCCCCCAGCGACCTCCTCGCCGGACCCGTCCTCGCCCAACGCATCGTCGACGACGGCCACCTCGACGTCGCCGTCATCGCCCGAGCCGACGACTACGGCAACGGCTACCTCAACGCCGTCGAGACCGAACTCGCCGCCCTCGGCGCCAACGTCGTCCTCACCGAGACCTACGACCCCGACGCCACCAACTTCGGCGCCGTCGTCACCACCGCCGTGACCTCCGGAGCCGACGCCGTCGCCCTCATCTCCTTCCAGGAGGGCACCCAGCTGATGGCCGCCCTCATCGAGAGCGGCATCGAGAGCCAGTTCTACCTCACCGACGGCCTCAACGACCCCGACCTGGAGGCGACCGTCGGCGCCGCCTCCACCGACGCCGTCACCGGCACCACCGGCGTCGCACCCAGCGCGAACAACCCCCGGTTCAACGAGGACCTACGCGCCTTCGACCCCGAACTCGACGCCTTCCAGTTCGCCCCGCACATCTTCGACTGCGTCACCGCCATCGCCCTCGCCGCGGAGTCCGCGAACTCCACCGACCCCGCCCAGTACGTCGACCACGTCGGAGACGTCACCCGACCCGACGGCACCGAGTGCACCAGCTTCCAGGACTGCCGCGACCTCCTCGACGAGGGCCGCCCCATCGACTACCAGGGCATGAGCGGCAACATCGACCTCGACGACAACGGAGACCCCACCTCCGCCACCTTCGAGGTCTTCCACTTCGGCGAGAACGGCTACGAGATCCTGGAGTACGTCGAGTTCACCAACGACTGACCCCACCCAGGGACCGGACACACGACAAGGGGCGGGACCCACGACGGGTCCCGCCCCCACACACGCCCGGATCAGCCCTTCGCGAGCGTCCCCAGGTACAGCTCGATCACGTTCGGGTCGTTCAACAGGTCCCGACCCGAACCCGTGTACGCGTTCCGACCCTGGTCCAGCACGTATCCCCGGTCACAGATCTGGAGGCACCGCCGCGCGTTCTGCTCCACCATGATCACCGAGACCCCGGCGGCGTTGACCTCCTTCACCCGCTGGAAGACCTCCTCCTGGTAGATCGGGGACAACCCGGCGGTCGGCTCGTCCAACAGCAGCACCGACGGATCCATCATCAGCGCCCGGCCCATGGCCACCATCTGCCGCTGACCACCCGACAGCGAACCCGCCTTCGCCCGGCGCCGATCCGCCAGCAGCGGGAACAGCCCCGCCACCACCTCGAACCGCTCCGAGAACGACTTCGGCCGCAGGAACGCCCCCATCTGGAGGTTCTCCTCGATCGTCAGCGACGGGAACACGTTGCGCGTCTGCGGAACGTAACCCACGCCCCGCTCCACCAACGAGTGCGCCGCCAGACCCGCGATACTCGAACCCCGCAGCGTCAGACCGCCCTCACGCACCGGGATCAGCCCGAAGATCGTCTTGATCAGCGTCGACTTGCCCGCGCCGTTCGGCCCGATGATCGCCACGACCTCACCCTCGGTGAGGGTCAGCGTGCACCCGTTCAGGATGTTCACCCCGGGCACGTACCCCGCGACCAGGTCCCTGGCCAGCAACAGGTAGTCGTCCGGACCACCAACCTCCAGGGCCTCCGCCCGCGCCTGCTCCAGCACCTCCTCACGGTGCTCCTGCACGGCGGCGGCCTCCTCGGCCACGGCCGGGACCTCCTCGGGCTCCGGACGGATCCCGTCGTTCCCCTCACTCATCGCCACTCCCCTGGTCCTCGCCCTCCACGTCCTGGGCACCCAGGTAGGCGTCGATCACCTGCTGGTTGGACCGGATGTCCGAAGGACGCCCCTCCGCGATCACCTGACCCTGCGCCAACACCACGATCCAGTCGCTGATCCCCATGATCACGTCCATGTCGTGCTCCACGAACAGGACCGTCTTGCCCTCATCACGCAACGACGTGATGTGGTGCAACAACGACTGCACCAACGCCGGGTTCACACCCGCCATCGGCTCGTCCAGCATGATCATGCTCGGATCGGTCATCAGCGCGCGAGCCATCTCCAGCAGCTTGCGCTGACCACCCGACAACGCGCCCGCCATGTCCCGGCGCTTGTCGATCAGCTTGAACCGCTCCAGCAGCTCCAGCGCCTTCTCGGTGTTGACCTTCTCCTGACGGCCCCACACCGGACGCAGGAACGCACCCGCCATCCGCTCACCCGTCTGACCCGGAGCACCCAACAACATGTTGTCGAGCACCGTCATCCGCGTGAGCGCCTTCGTCAGCTGGAAGGTCCGCACCATCCCGGCCCGCGCCACCTGGTGACCACGGCGGCCGTTGATCCCCCGGCCCTCGAACGACCACTCGCCGCCGTCGACCCGGTCGAACCCCGTCAACAGGTTGAACAGCGTGGACTTGCCCGCACCGTTCGGACCGATCAGCGCCGTGATCGTCCCCCGCTGCACCTCCAGGTGCTCCACGTCCACGGCGGTCAGACCACCGAACGAACGCTTCACCCCGTCAGCCACCAGGATCGGATCCCGCTTGGCCGAACCCGGCTCCGGGACCGCCCCGGCCATCCGGTCGACCGCGGCACCCACCGCGGAGCCGTTCACCTCGTCACTTGACATTGATCAACATCTCCTTGCGGTCACCGATCAGACCCTGCGGCCGGAAGACGATCAGCAGCACCAACAACGCACCGACGAACGCCAACTGGATCGCACCGAAGTCCGGACCCGACAGGAACGGGAGGTAACCCTCACTGCCCAGACCGCGCAGCACCTTGTCCGTGAAGTTCATGAGGAACCAGAACACCATCGAACCCACGATCGGACCGAGCACACGACCCGCGCCGCCCAACAGCAGGATCACCCACAGGAAGAACGTCACCTGCGGCTTGAACTGGTCCGGCGCGATCGCACCCTGGTGCACCGCCATCATGCAACCCGCCAGGGCACCGATCAGACCGCCCAGAACCAGAGCCTGCATCTTGTACGCGAACACGTTCTTGCCGAGGCTGCGCACCGCGTCCTCGTCCTCGCGGATGCCCTTCACCACACGGCCCCACGGGCTGTGGATCAGCGCCCAGGTCAGCGCCGCCATCAGCGCCACCAGACCCCACGTCACCGTCATCAGCCACATGTGGCTGCCGCTGAACGAGAACGAACCGAACCCGTAGCGGCCCGCCGGGTCGAACAGCCCCAGCGCCAGGTTCCACTCACGGAACTCCGTCGACAGGTTCTGCAACCCGTACACACCGTTGGTGAGCGGCTCCGCGAAGCCCGCGCGGTACACCAACCGCAGCACCTCGGCCGCCGCGATCGTCGTGATCGACAGGTAGTCGGCCCGCAGCCGCAGCGTCGGCACACCCAGCAACAGCGCCAACACCACCGCGCAGGCCAGACCCACCAGGAACCCGACCAGCAACGGCAACTCGAACACCGCGACACTGATGCCGACGCCGTAGGCGCCCACCAGCATGAAGCCGACCTGCCCGAAGTTCAGCAGCCCCGCGTAACCGAAGTGCATGTTCAGGCCGATCGCGGCCAGCGCGTAGATCGCGGCCACCGGTCCCACCGCGGATCGGGCGGACTCGGCGAGGATCAAGAAAATATCCATCGTCTACCTCTCCTAGCCGACCCGCTCGCGCCGACCGAGCAGACCCTGGGGCCTGATCAGCAGCATGAGGATCATCAGGGCCAGAGCCCACGCTTGCATGAGCTGTGCGGGGAACCACAGGGTGGACAGCATCGCCACCAGACCCACGGCGACACCGCCGACCATCGCGCCGTAGGCCGTGCCCAGACCGCCCAGGATCACCGCGGCGAACATGAGCAGCAGCAGACGGAAGCCCATCTCGTAGTCCACGACCTGGTTCAGGCCGAAGAGCACGCCGCCCAGGGACGCCAGACCACCGCCGAGGAACCACACGTACAGCGTCACCCGGTCCACGTCGATACCCGACGACTCCGCCAGGTCCCGGTTGTCCGAGACCGCGCGCATCGCCTTGCCGATGCGGGTGAACTGGAGCATGCAGGCCACCAGCACCAGGACCACGACCGCGACGGCCATGATCACCAGGTCGCGCGGGGGCATCGAGATCGGGCCGATGTGCACCAGCTCCTGCACCTGGAACCCGGCGTACCGCTGACGGTTCGCGCCGAAGAGCACCAGGAGCACGTGCCGCAGCACCAGGGCCAGACCGATGGAGACGATGAACATCTGGATCAGGGCCACGTTGCGCCTGCGCAGCGGACGCCACAGGTAGCGCTCCATGGTGCTGCCGAGCACACCGCCCATGACCACCGCGATACCGGCCGCCACCCACAGCGGCACCTGCCAGCCGGGGTCGAGACCGAACAGGCCCATGAGCGTCGCCAGCGCGATACCGCCGATGACCGAGGACCACTGGAGGATGATCAGCGTCGTCCGGTTGAACCGGCCCTCCAGGAAGGCGCCCACCATGACGGCGCCCCCGAGACCGGCGAAGATCACCAGCAGGGAGTTTCCCAGCCCGCGGCACCGGTACTGAACAGCAGGGCCATCATCGCGCCGAAGGTGACCATGTCACCGTGCGAGAAGTTGATGACCTGCGTCGTACCGAAGATCAGGGAGAGGCCGATCGCGGAGATCGCGATGACCAGGCCGAACAGCAGACCGGCCGCGGTGAGCTGCGCGAAGCGCTCACCGAACCCGCCGCTGACGCCCTCGACCGCGACCGCCTCGTCCTCGGCGGCGGTGTCCTCCTCCGCGTCCTCGGACGCCTCGGCGTCCGGGGAGGGGGAGCTCTCGTCCTGGCCGGACGCGTCGCCGGGGAGCTCCAACCCGATGAGGAGCAGCCTCTGCTGGTTGGGCTCGACCTCGACCTCGGCCACACCCTCGACGATGAGGCTCGTCTCGCGTACGGCGAACTCGCTGGGGACGGACTCCTGGTCCACCACTAGGCGGTAGTCGCCCGGTCCGGGCAACTCCACTTCCCACATTCCATCAGGGTCGGTCTCCACCGCATCGATCTCGTCATCACCCTGGAAGACCGTGATCAGGATGCCTTCGACACCCTGGTCCCGGTCGTCCGGCTGACCGATCTGACCGTGCAGCGACTCACCGCCCTGTTCGTCTGCCGTCGCCGCTGCCCCGGGGATCACCAGGAATGCGGTGATCAGGGCGAGCAACACGGTCACGAGGCGTGTGCGCACGCGCGCTCCTTGCGCATCTGAGGTTGGCGGCACCCGGATGGGAGGCATCCGGGGCCGCTGTCCTTTAGCTGTTCGGTGCGGTGAGTTTAGCCCGATTTATGCCGGTCATTCAGTGCCGCTTAAGCCACGTGACCCAACCGTCACCCCATTGTGCGCAAGCGTGATCAAACTGGTGCGGGATACGCGTTGACGCTGGACACATGTCCACGTTCCGGAGCCGCAACCTGCCGATCTGTAGGCTTTCCCGGGACCAACGGCCCCCTGGGCACGGGAAGGGGCCGCACCCGATCGGGTGCGGCCCCGGTTCAGCGCGGCGGGGGTCGGTCCGTTAGGAGGCCTGTCCCCCGAGCGTCTCGACGACCGTCTCGGCGACCTTGCGCATGGTCAGCCGACGGTCCATGGAGTTCTTCTGGATCCATCGGAACGCCTCGGGTTCGCTCATCCCGTGGCGGGTCTGGAGCAGGCCCTTCGCCTGCTCCACGAGTTTGCGGGTCTCCAGACGATCCTGGAGACTGCCGACCTCGGCTTCCAGCGCGGCCAGCTCGGCGTAGCGCGAGGTGGCCATCTCGATCGCCGGAACCAGGTCCGACTTGCTGAACGGCTTGACCAGGTAGGCCATGGCCCCGGCCTCGCGGGCCCGCTCCACCAGCTCCCGCTGGGAGAAGGCGGTCAGGATCACGACCGGGGCGATGCGCTCCCCGGCGATGCGCTCGGCGGCCGAGAGGCCGTCGAGCACCGGCATCTTGATGTCGGTGATCACCAGGTCGGGTTTGAGCTCCTGGGCAAGCCGGATGGCGGCCTCACCATCGCCCGCCTCCCCGACGACGGCGTAACCGTCCTCTTCGAGCATCTCCTTGAGATCCAGGCGAATCAGGGCCTCGTCTTCCGCGATCACCACACGGCTCTGCGTCCTCGTCACGTACACGAGGTTACCGAGATCCGCTAGTATGCTGACCGTTGGCCCCGGCAATCCGCGTCAATCGTGACTCCACCGTTGACCGAGCGACGCCCCCGGTACTCCGGACAGGCAAACCGGACAAACCAGCCGGAATGATGGAATGGTAGACATAGGGGACTCAAAATCCCCCGTCCGCAAGGACGTGTGGGTTCGAATCCCACTTCCGGCACCAGCCAGCACAGCCGCCCCCGGGCGGCTTTTTTGCTGCCCAGAGTCCCCCTTCCGGAAAATGTCCGAAGCGTGAGCAATCATGCACGCTATGTACTCACGCAAGATCGTTGACAAGGCTCTCGCCCTCCACCGCTTCGGTTGGAGCAACCAGTACGTCGCTCGCACCTGTGGTGTGTCGGAGAAGGCTGTCACCCACTGGATCAACGGAACGCGCAGGGCAAAGGCCAAGGATGCGGAGCGCACTGCCTACTGTCCCAAGTGCGGAGACTCACAACTCGACGCCCGCGCCTACTCCTACCTCCTAGGCCTCTATCTCGGCGACGGCTACATCGGCGCCATCACCAAAGGGGTCTACTACCTCTCCATCATCTGCAGCGACACCTGGCCCGGGCTCAAGAAGGAGTGCGAGACCGCGCTCGCCCGCGTTTACCCCGTATCGGTCTTCAAGGTGCAGCGGGAGGGCTGCACCGAGGTCAAGTCCACATCCAAACACTGGCCGTGCATCTTCCCTCAGAACGGCAAGGGCCCCAAGCACTCCCGTCCGATCGTCTTGGAACCCTGGCAGAGGACCATCGTGGACGAGCACCCCGAGGCCCTGATACGCGGCCTCATCCACTCGGACGGTTGCCGGGTGACCAATCGAATACGCAAGAAGAGGAAGTCGGCAGACGGCCAAGCGGACTACTACGAGTACCCGCGGTACCACTTCACGAACGCCTCGACCGACATCGTCAGGGTGCTCACCGACGCGTTGGACCAGTTGGACATCCCCTGGAAGGTCCACGTGAACAAGCGGGAACCTCGCTACAGGGACGCCCACATCGTTTCGATTTCCCGCAAGGAAGCGGTGGCGCGGATGGACGCGTTCGTGGGGCCCAAGTACTGAGGGCGCCCGCACACGGCGAGGACGGGCCTACTCCTCGCCCCGCCAGCGCCTGAGGTCCTCCTCGGTGATCTCCTGCATCGGTGTGGGCTGGGTGATGCGGAGGTGGTTGCCGAAGGGGTCGCGCAGGGCGCAGTCGATGCCGTAGGGCTGCTGGGTCGGTTCCTCGGTGAACGTGACTCCGCGCGAGCGCAGGGTGTCGTAGGTGGCCTGGCAGTCGTCGGTGTTGATGATGGCGGCGACGCCGAGGGCGCCCTTGGTGAGGAGTTCGCGGACCCGGGCGCCGTCCTCGTCCTCCGAGGGCACCTCCAGGAGGATGTGCCGGTCCGGGTCGGCGGGCAAGGTGATGGTGAGCCACCGCATGAATCCCATGTCGACGTCGTCGCCGACCTCGAACCCGAGTTTGCCGACGTAGAAGTCGAGGGCCTCGTCCTGGTCGAGCACGGTCACGGCGTGGATGGCGATCTGAGTGAGCATGCCTCAACGCTACGTCTGACCTGGTCTGTTGAGTTTCTACGGCACGTCAGTTTCGGGTCTGGTCAGGTGGCGCGGAGGTGGTCGCGGAGGGTGCGGGCGGCGCGTCCGATGAGGGCTTCGGCGGCGGGTTGGTGGCGGGCGGGGACGGAGGAGGCGGTGAGGGCGGCGATGGCGTAGGCCTCGCCGCCCCTGTGTTCGACGACGCCGACCTCGTGGCGGTGGTTGAGGACGCTGCCGGTCTTGGAGGACCAGGTGCTGGCGTCGGTGCCGAACTCGGGGGCGAGGCGGTGGCGGATGACGTTGTCGGCCATGAGGGAGCGCAGGCGGGCGGCGGTGTCGGGGTGGATGGTGGTGGGTTTCCACAGCGCCTGGAGGAGGTCGACGTGGGCGCGTGCGGAGCCGGAGTTGGCGCGGGTGACGTCGAGTTGGGGGATGCGGTGTCCGCGTCCGGCGCTGGCCGCCTGGATGGCGAGGGTGTGGGCGAGGTGGGTCTCGTCGGGGGCCAGGCGTTCGGCCGGGGTCTCGTTGAGGTCGCGGACGCGGTGGCGGACGGTGATGCCGTGGATGCCGTGGGCGCGGAGGATGTCGGTGGTCCGTGCGGGCGGGGTGAGGTCGAAGAGGGTGTCGGCGGCGACGTTGTCGCTGAGGCACATGGCGAGGTAGAGGAGGTCGTCGACCGCGACGGTGGCGGGGTGCCGGAAGCGGCCGAGGCCGATGGGTCCGGTGGTGGGGCCGCCGGGTGCGATCCGTACCGGGGTGGTGCCGTCGAGTTCGCCCCGCTGGAGGCGTTCGAGGGTGGCGAGGGCGAGGGGGATCTTGACGAGGGAGGCGGTGGCGTACTCGGTGTCGGGTTCGATGCCGATCTCGTGGCCGGTGTTGAGGTCGCGGACGAGGAGGGAGGCCTGGAGTCCGGCCTGTTCGAGTTCGGTCTGGAGTCGTTGGGTGATCACGGCGTGGCTCCGAGGCACTGGGCGATGTGTGGGTGCAGGTGGGTGCGGAGTGTCTCGGACTGTTCTCCTGTGGCGGTGTAGGTGCGGGTGGGTTGGATCTCTCCGATGGGGCGCCAGTGGAGGTTGAGGTCGTCGGCCTGGCGGGGTGAGCACAGGAGGAGGTCGTGGGTGGTGAGGACTTCGGCGGTGGCGGTGGTGAGGGTGGTGGCGCGGGCGATCTGGGTGGGTTGGAGTCCGATGGTGTCGCCTGTGTGGGTGAGCGGGTCGCGGATGTGGGGGGTGTCGTCCTCGGGCTGGATCCAGAGGCGGCGGGGCGGGGTGGTGTCGTCGCGGTGCGGGCGGAGGGTTTCGAGGTAGTGGGTGTTGGCGTCGGGAGGGTGGTGGGTGGCGAGGCCGAGGGGGACGGTCCAGTGCGCGCGGTCGGAGGGGACGGCGGTGAGGGCGGTGCGGACCTGGCGGGTGTGGAGGAGTTCCTCGCGTTGGGCGGGTGGCGCGGGGTGGGGGTCGAGGTGGAGGTCGTGGTTGCGGGCCTGGGCGGTGAGGTGGGCGAGGTCGTGGGTGGTGCAGGTGGTGGGGACGGCGAGGCGCAGGGGTGTGCGGCGGGCCTGGGCGGCGTCGTGTTCGAGGGTGTGGGCGAGGTCGACGAGGCGTCGTGCGGTGGGCAGGACGGTGTGGCCGAACTGGGTGAGGGTGGCGCGTCGTGTGGTGCGGTCGAAGAGGGCGGCTCCGAGGTGGTGTTCGAGGGCGGCGATGCGGCGGCTGGCGACGGGTTGGGGGATGCGCGCGGCGGCGGCGCCGAGGGTGAAGCTGCCTCGGTCGCTGACGTGGATGAAGGCGGTGCAGGCTCCGACGAGGTCCATGGTCTGAGGCTATGTCGAAATCGCATGGGTGTGGCTGTTTGTGTCTTGGACAGCATGGGTGGCGGTTGGTGAGACTGCGGGAGCGGGCCGGTTCTGGCTCGCTCTTCTTCCGTTTTCTGTCTTCTTGGGGGCTTTCGTGAGCTTTGCTGTGCGCGGTGTGTGGTGGCGCGGTCTCGTTGCGTCGGTGGCGTTGGTGCCCGTGGTGGGGTGCGGCGCGGCCGACGGCGAGGGGGACGCGGGTACGCCGGCGGAGTCGGCCTCGGTGTCGGTGGACTACGCGGCGGAGTTCGAGGCCCTGGAGCAGGAGTACGGGTCCACGTTGGGTGTGTACGCGCTGGACACGGGGTCGGGCGAGGAGGTGGCGTTCCAGGAGGACGAGCGGTTCGCGTTCGCCTCGACGTTCAAGGCGCTGCTGGCGGGGGTGGTGCTGTCGGAGCACTCGCTGGAGGAGATGGAGCGGGTGGTGACCTTCGACGAGAGCGTGCTCCAGCCGCACTCGCCGGTGGTGGAGGAGAACCTGGAGTCGGGGATGTCGCTGTTGGAGCTGTGCGACGCGACGGTGCGGTTCAGTGACAACGCGGCGGCGAACCTGCTGTTGGACGAGATCGGAGGTCCGGCAGGGTTCACGGAGTCACTGGGCGAGCTGACGGGCGACGACGTGACGGTGCTGGAGCGCTATGAGGTGGAGATGAGCGAGGCGGTTCCGGGCGAGGTACGGGACACGAGCACTCCGGCGGCGATGGCATCGAGCCTGGAGGCCTTCACCCTGGGGGATGTGTTGCCGGAGGACCGCCGAGAGGTCCTGGTGGACATGCTGGAGCGGAACACGACGGGTGACGCCCTGATCCGCGCCGGCGTGCCGGAGGGTTGGGTCGTGGGTGACAAGACGGGGAACGGCGGCTACGGGACGCGCAACGACATCGCGGTGCTGTGGCCGGAGGAGGGGGACCCGATCGTGCTGGCGGTGATGTCGACCGTGGGAGTGGAGGACGCCGAGCACGACGACGCGCTGATCGCGGGCGCGACCGAGGTGGTCGTGGAGGCCCTGGGTTAGGGGTTTTCGGCGCGTGTGACGGGGGTTCTGGCCAGGTCGGGACAGTCGGGCCAGAACCTCTGTAACTACCCGACCCATTCGACCCCAAATAGGTCTTTTGTCATTTTATGTAGCTACAAGCTGGCCGAACCGGTCACATCACGGCCACAACCTGAGCACAACCCGTGGGTTCGGTCGCCTGGAAGCCGTCGCGTCCCTGATCCTTGAGGGCGGAAAGCCCTGTCGGATCGGGCTCGCGACGAGAGAGGGCGAGGGTTGTTGACCGCGGTGGCCGGGGTGATCGGCGCGCTGGTGATCGGGGCCTGGGTCGTGGTGGCCTGGGGGTCCCGGCGTCGGCAGCCGTGGTTGTGGACCCCGGTGGCGCTGCTGGCGGTCCTGCTCGTCGCGGTGGACCTTCCCGGCTGGTCGTTCCTGCCCCTGGTGGCCCTGGCGGCGGGTTCCTTCGCCGAACTGGTGGTGGGCTCGCGTGAGTCGCCCGCGATCCGCACCAAGTCCCCCGACGCCCCGCTGAGCACCGAGCGGTGGGCGGCCGCCGCCGCGGCCCCCTTCCGGGTGGCACTGGCCGAGCCCTGGGACGTGGTGGCGCGGCCGAGCCTGCGGCGCCGTTACCGGCGGATGCTGGAGCGCCAGTGGTCGGTGGTGGACCGTGAGTCGCTGCTGGCCGCCGTGGACACCCTGCTCGCCGGTCTGCACCAGGGGCCGAGCCTGGACCTGGCGGTCGATCTGCGCTCGGGCACGGCCCGGTCGCGGCTGCCCCTGGACCAGGGCGGTCTGGACACCGGCGAGACGGTGGAGCTGTCCCCGGAGCAGGTGGCCCGGTTGCGCGCGGTCACGGGAGTGGCCGAGGGCGACGAGACGGTGATCATCGGCGCCTACCAGTGGTGGAAGTCGGTGCACGTCATCCGGCTGGTGTGCGGTGGGGCGACCCTGGACTGGCTGAGCCCGGTGGAGACGCAGACGCTGCTGCGGCGGGTGGCCTCCGATCTCCAGCGCCGGTACTCGTCGTGGGGTCAGTTGTCGACGGCCTTCCACGCCGGGTACCTGCTCTGGCCGGACAAGGGCGTGGACGGGGACCCGGCGGAGTCCGACCGGCCGGACTCCGACCGCGTGTGGGTGGCGCTGGGCCTGTTGGACGAGGACCCGCGGAGTCCGTGGAACCTGTTGCCGTGGGACATGCCGTTGGACCGGGTGACGTTCGAGGGCGGGGTCTCCTCCCACCAGGAGTAGTGGGTGGGTTCCGTACTCCCCTCCCCGCGGTCACCCGACACGACATCGGCCGCACCGGTCGGCCCGGAGAGGTCGGCGCGGCTCAGTACGCCTTCCCCGGGCCGGACCTGATGCGGCCCGTCAGGTGGCGCCCGTTCGGGGCGCCCGTTCACTCGTCAGCTGGTCAGCTGGCACCGAGGGCGACGGCGTCGCCGAGTCGGTGGACACGCAGGGAGTTGGTGGAACCGGTGGTTCCGGGCGGGCTCCCGGCGACGATGACCACCTTGTCGCCCTTGTGGTAGTCACCGATCTGGAGGAGTTCGGTCTCGACCTGGCGGACCATGTCGTCGGTGTTGTCGACCCACGGGACCAGGTTGCACTCGGTGCCCCAGGTCAGGGAGAGCGTGCCCCGGGTCTCGGCCTCGGTGGTGAAGGCCATGAGCGGGATGGGTGAGCGGTAGCGGGCCAGGCGCCGGGCGGTCTCACCGGACATGGTGAAGGCGACCAGGGCCTTGGCTCCGACGGTGGCGCCGATCTCGGCGGCGGCGCGGGCGATGGCCCCGCCGGTGGTCTCCGGCACCCGGTTGAGGATGTGCGAGGCGCGCAGGGACTCCTGCTCGGCGGCGCTGACGATGCGTGCCATGGTCTCGACGGTCTCGATGGGGTACTGACCGACACTGGTCTCGCCGGAGAGCATGACGGCGTCGGCGCCGTCGAGGACGGCGTTGGCGACGTCGGAGGCCTCGGCCCGGGTGGGGCGGGGCGCGCTGATCATGGATTCGAGCATCTGCGTGGCGACGATGACCGGCTTGGCCTTGTCGCGGCAGCGTTCGATGGCGCGCTTCTGCACCATCGGGACGTTCTCCAGGGGCAGTTCGACGCCGAGGTCGCCGCGGGCGACCATGACGCCGTCGAAGACCTCGATGATGTCCTGGAGGCGCTCGACGGCCTGGGGCTTCTCGATCTTGGCGATGAGGGGGACGGTGACGCCCTCCTCGTCCATGATGCGGTGGCACTCCTCGGCGTCCGCGGGGCTGCGGACGAAGGAGAGGGCCACCATGTCGACGCCCTGGGCGAGGGCCCAGCGCAGGTCGGCCTCGTCCTTGTCGGTGAGGGCGGGCACGCTGACGGCGACTCCGGGGAGGTTGAGTCCCTTGTGGTTGGAGACGGTGCCGCCGAAGATGACGCGGGTCTGGATGTCGGTGCTGGTGGTCTTGGTGCACTCCAGCACGACGCGGCCGTCGTCGATGAGGACGCGGTCGCCGGGGCGGACGTCTCCGGGGAGCCCCTTGTAGGTGGTGGAGACGCGCTGGCGGTCGCCGGGCACGTCCTCGATGGTGATGGTGAACTCGTCGCCTGCGGCGAGGTCGACGGGTCCGTCGGGGAAGGTACCCACACGGATCTTGGGTCCCTGGAGGTCCGCGAGGACCCCCACCGCTCGGTTGGCGTCCGCCGCGGCCTGCCTGAGGTTGGCGAGGCTCGCGCGGTGGTCGTCGTGGGTTCCGTGGCTGAGGTTCAGACGGGCGACGTCGAGGCCCGCGTCGACGAGGCGCCGGAGGGTCTCCGGGCTCGAGGTGGCGGGGCCAAGGGTCGCAACGATTTTTGCTCGACGTGTCACGTCTATCACTTTAGAGCGTCTGGGGGATGGAGTGGTCTAAACCAGGTTGCGAATGCACGTATCTGAGGTGGAGCTGGGGCGAACGTGGTGACCCTGAGTGACGGGTGTGGAATGCGTGTCGTGGCCGTGTGGCCGCGTCCGGCGTTCGGTGAAGGGGTTTTCGGTGTTCGATCGTGCTGTGGTGGTGTCCGCTCTGGGTGCGGAGGTCGCGGCTCTGGAGGAGGTTCTCCTGGGTCTCTCGGAGTCCGAGGTGGTGTTGCCCACACGGTGTGCCCCGTGGGACGTGGCCGCGCTGTCGGTGCACACGGTGGGTTCGTTGCGCCAGGTGGCGGTGGCGCTGGACGGGGAGGAACCGGGTGTGTCGGCCCCGCTGGTGTCGGCTGCGGGGTACTACGTCCCGGAGGTGCGGTTCTCTCCGGCGGTGAACAGGGCACGGGTCGAGGGCGCGCTGGAGCGGGCGGCTCGACGCTCGGACGCGGCGGAGCCGGGCCGGGTGTTGCGCGGGTCCTGGGAGGCGTTGGCGGTGCGTCTGCCGGGTGAGCCGGAGGGGCGGCGGATCGTGACGCGGCACGGGGACCCGATGCTGGTGACGGACTACCTGGTGACCCGCGTGGTGGAACTGGTGCTGCACGGGGTGGACCTGGCGGACGCGCTGGGCCGGGAGCCGTGGACGGCGGGGGCCGCGTTGGACGTCGTACGCGCGGTGCTGTTCGGGTCGGTGGAGCCGGGGGAGCTGGCGAGGGTGCTGCCGGACGGGGCGGGTGCCGGCGGTGCCTCGCTGGTGGCGGTGCGCGCGGTGACCGGGCGCTCGGACTCCGAGGTGGACCGGGCGGCGCTGGAGGCGGCCGGGGTGACGTTCCTGGCGTTGGGCTGAGCGGCCTCGACGGCCGCGGGCCACCCCGTGATCTTCCGCGGGCGGCGGTCCGGTCCTCCTGACCGCCGCCCCTCCCTGGTCGGCGCTTCCCCGCGCGTTGCTCAGACGGCGTGGCGGGGTCGGGGCAGGTCGGGCTGCACGTGTCCGTAGGCCCGCAGGATGCGGAGCCGCTGGATGGTGCGCATGCCCTCGCGTTCGAGGGTGGCGACGGTGTCCCAGTCGTCCCAGCAGGCGTCCCAGCCCCCGTCGGGGCGCTGCTGGTCCTCGAAGGCCTGGAGGTTGCGTTCGATCTCCTGGTCGGTGAAGAGCGGCCGGGCGATGTGGCCCGGGTGCGAGGCGAGGTCCAGCGGCGTGTGGACGTGTCCGGTGGCGCGCGGGTGGACGTCGATGACGGCGCGGATCATGTGGGCGAGGTGGTTCATCGCGACGATGGCTCGGGGGCGGTCGGGGACGTGTTGGAGGAAGCAGCAGAGCCCGATGGCCTCGTGCGGGTTGGTCCACTTGAGGGTGTCGATGTGCTTCCAGCAGTAGGCCGTGGCGAGGTCGCGCCAGGGGTGGGTGACGTTGTTCTTGTGGAGGAGCCCGGTGATCATCGCGGTGATGTCGAGGCGGCTGCCGAAGTCGTCGTTGTGGCGGTACCAGGGCGCGGATTCGGTGTAGCGGGCGCTCGGGAGCGAGATCGGCAGCCCGCCGTCGTCGTTGCTGATGGTGGCGAGGTAGCGGCAGACGCCGACACCGATCTGGGCGGGGATCGGGCCGAGTTCGTCGAGGTAGCGCAGGGCGATCTCGGTGGCCACGGGCTGGCTGGCGTGGCCCCGCAGGTCGGGGTCGAGGCCGTTGCCGTAGCCGCCGTCGAGGTTGCGGTAGGCGGAGAGTGTGGCGCGGACGGGTTCGGCTGGTCCGCTCTGGAAGAGGTAGGCGAAGCGGTGCCGGTCGACGAGCCGGGCGCTGCGCATGGTGAAGTGTTCTGCTGCGCGGTACGAGTCCCAGGTCACAACGGTCATGATTCGACGGTACGACCGTGTCCGGACGGGGAGAACAGCCCGGCCCTGATCCATTCGCGATCTTTACGCGGCGTTCTCGGGGCGCTTGCGTTGGAGGTGGAGGTAAAGGGCTCCGGCCCAGGACAGGGTGACCGTGAGGGCCACGAGGAGCTGGGCCGTGAGGAGGTGTTCGGTGGGGTAGACGACACCGGTGAGGTAGTGCGCGATGAAGCCCTCGGGCGGGAGTCCGGCCTGTCCGGCGTTCCGGCGGCCCCAGTCCTCCAGGTGGGTGAGCGGGCACGGCCAGCCGATGACGGTGACGCCCAGGCCGTACACGGCGCAGGCCAGGTGGGGCCAGAACATGCGGGGCCAGCGCCAGGCCGCGAAGCCGCCGAGCGCGACGTAGGCGAGGAAGAGCAGGTGCAGGACCATGGCGCCCTCACCGATGACGCTGTACACCATGGGTCGATCGTAGGCCGCGTGCCGGGCGCGGGGACAGGCCCCCGCGCCCGGCGGGTGGGTCTCCTAGACGAGCGGGCGCTCGGTGGGCGGGATGGCCACCGGCAGGACGGTGTCCTGGGTGAGGTGGCGGTCCACACCGGCCGCCGCGGAGCGGCCCTCGGCGATGGCCCAGACGATGAGCGACTGGCCCCGGCCCATGTCCCCGGCGCAGAAGACGCCGTCGACGGTGGTCCGGTAGTCGGCGTCGCGGACGACGTTGCCGCGCCCGTCGAGTTCGACGCCGAGCTGGTCGAGGAGGCCCTCCTTCTCGGGGCCGACGAAGCCCATGGCGAGGGTGACGAGGTCGGCGGGGATCTCCCGCTCGGTGCCCTCGACCGGCGCGAAGCCGTCGGGGCCGCGCTTGACCTCGACGAGCTTCAGGGCGCGGACCCTGCCGTCGGCGTCCCCGACGAACTCCAGGGTGTTGACGGAGTAGATCCGCCGACCGCCCTCCTCATGGGCGCTGGTGACCTTGTACAGCATCGGCATGGTGGGCCAGGGCTGGTGGTCGGGGCGCGTGGTGGGCGGCTTGGGCATGATCTCCAGCTGGGTGACCGAGGCGGCCCCCTGCCGGTGGGCGGTACCGACGCAGTCGGCACCGGTGTCGCCGCCGCCGATGACCACGACGTGCTTGCCCTCGGCGTGGATGGGGGCGCGGTCGAGGTCGCCCTCCTGCACCCGGTTGGCCAGGGGCAGGTACTCCATGGCCTGGTGGATACCGTCGAGTTCGCGGCCGGTGGCGGGGAGGTCGCGCCACTGGGTGGCGCCGCCGGTGAGGACGACGGCGTCGTGGTCGGCCCTGAGCTGGTCGGCGGTGACGTCGACACCCACGTTGACTCCGGTGCGGAACGTGGTGCCCTCCGCGCTCATCTGGGCGAGGCGGCGGTCGATGTGCCGCTTCTCCATCTTGAACTCGGGGATGCCGTAGCGGAGCAGGCCGCCGACGCGGTCGGCGCGCTCGTAGACGGTGACGTCGTGTCCGGCGCGGGTGAGCTGCTGCGCGGCGGCGAGCCCGGCGGGGCCGGAGCCGACGACGGCGACGGTGCGGCCGGTGCGGTGGGTGGGGGCAGGGGCCTGACCCAGCCCTCCTCCCACGCGCGGTCGATGATGGAGACCTCGACGTTCTTGATGGTGACGGCGGGCTGGTTGATGCCGAGCACGCAGGCGGACTCGCAGGGCGCGGGGCACAGGCGGCCGGTGAACTCGGGGAAGTTGTTGGTGGCGTGGAGCCGCTCGATGGCCTCGGCCCAGTCGTGCGTGTACACGAGGTGGTTCCACTCGGGGATGAGGTTCCCGAGGGGGCACCCGTTGTGGCAGAACGGGATGCCGCAGTCCATGCAGCGTGAGGCCTGCTTGGTGACGGTGCCGCGGTCGAGGTCCTCCTGGACCTCGCGCCAGTCCTGGATGCGGACGTCGACGGGGCGGTGCTGGGGGAGCTCGCGCTCGGTGATCTTCAGGAAACCCTTGGGGTCAGCCATGGTTCCTCCTCCTCTCGTGTGCTGACTTCAGGACTGTGCGGAGGCCATGACGGCCTCGTCGACGTCGCGTCCCTCGCGTTCGGCCTCGGCCTGGGCGAGCAGGACCCGCTTGAAGTCGCGCGGCATGACCTTGGCGACGCGGTCGAGACCCTGGGCGCCCTCGGCCAGGAGGCGTTCGGCGACGGTGGAGCCGGTCTCGGCGTGGTGGCGGGTGAGGACGCCGGTGAGGAACTCGCGGTCCTCGTCGGTGAGGTCCTCGACCTCCACCATCTCCGGGTTGACGCGGTCGGTGTCGAGGTCGAGCACGTAGGCGATGCCGCCGGACATGCCCGCCGCGAAGTTGCGTCCGGTGCGGCCGAGGATGACCGCGCGTCCGCCCGTCATGTACTCGCAGCCGTGGTCACCGATGCCCTCGACGACCGCGACGGCGCCGGAGTTGCGGACGCAGAAGCGTTCACCGACGACGCCCCGGAGGAGGATCTCCCTGAGGTGGCGCCGTAGCCGATGACGTTCCCGGCGATGATGTGTTCCTCGGCGGCGAGGGTGGAGGTCTCGGCGGGGCGGACGACGACGCGGCCGCCGGACAGGCCCTTGCCGACGTAGTCGTTGGCGTCGCCGGACAGCCGCAGGGTGACGCCCCGGGGCACGAAGGCGCCGAAGGACTGTCCGGCGGAGCCGGTGAAGGACACGTCGATGGTGCCGTCGGGCAGGCCGTCGGCGCCGTAGCGCTTGGTGACCTCGTGCCCGAGCATGGTGCCCACGGTCCGGTTGACGTTGCGCACGGGCAGTTCGAGGCGGACCGGCTGGCCGAAGTCGAGCGCTCCCTCGCTGAGCTGGATGAGGGTGTTGTCGAGCGCCTTCTCCAGGCCGTGGTCCTGGGCGCGCCGCCGGGCCCGGTGGTCCCCGGCGATGGGCTCGACCTCGTGCAGGATCGGGGACAGGTCCAGGCCCTGGGCCTTCCAGTGGTCGACGGCCTCGACGGTGTCGAGCAGGTCGACGGAGCCGATGGCCTCGTCGAGGCTGCGGAAGCCGAGCTGGGCCAGGTACTCGCGGACCTCCTGGGCGATGAACTCGAAGAAGTTCACGACGTACTCGGCCTTGCCGGAGAACCGTTCGCGCAGGGCCGGGTTCTGGGTGGCCACGCCCACGGGGCAGGTGTCGAGGTGGCAGACGCGCATCATGACGCAGCCGGAGACGACGAGGGGCGCGGTGGCGAAACCGTACTCCTCGGCGCCGAGCAGGGCGGCGACGACGACGTCGCGTCCGGTCTTCATCTGGCCGTCGGCCTGCACGACGATGCGGTCGCGCAGGCCGTTGAGCAGCAGGGTCTGCTGGGTCTCGGCGAGGCCGAGCTCCCAGGGGGTGCCCGCGTGCTTGAGGGAGGTCAGCGGCGAGGCGCCGGTCCCTCCGTCGTGGCCGGAGATGAGGACGACGTCGGCGTGGGCCTTGGACACGCCGGTGGCGACGGTGCCGACGCCCGCCTCGGAGACCAGCTTGACGTGGACCCGCGCGGACGGGTTCGCGTTCTTGAGGTCGTGGATGAGCTGGGCGAGGTCCTCGATGGAGTAGATGTCGTGGTGCGGCGGCGGCGAGATGAGGCCGACGCCGGGCGTGGAGTGGCGGGTGTTGGCCACCCACGGGTAGACCTTGTGGCCGGGCAGCTGGCCGCCCTCGCCGGGCTTGGCTCCCTGGGCCATCTTGATCTGGATGTCGTCGGCGTTGCTGAGGTAGTGCGAGGTGACGCCGAAGCGGCCGGAGGCGACCTGCTTGATGGCGCTGCGGCGCAGGTCCCCGTTGGCGTCGGGGGTGAAGCGGGCCGGGTCCTCGCCGCCCTCGCCGGTGTTGGACTTGCCGCCGAGGCGGTTCATCGCGATGGCGAGGGTCTCGTGTGCCTCGGCGGAGATGGAGCCGTAGGACATGGCGCCGGTGGAGAAGCGCTTGACGATCTCCGAGACGGGCTCGACCTCGTCGATGGGAACGGGTTCGCGCACGCCCTCCTTGAGGCGGAAGAGGCCGCGGAGGGTCATGAGTCGGGCGGACTGGTCGTCGACCCTGTTCGTGTACTCCTTGAAGATGTCGTACTTGCGGCTGCGCGTGGAGTGCTGGAGCCGGAAGACGGTCTCGGGGTCGAACAGGTGGGGCTCGCCCTCGCGGCGCCACTGGTACTCGCCGCCGACCTCCAGGCGCCGGTGGGCGTTGGGGTTGGCGGTGTGGGCGCGGCGGTGGCGGAGCGCGACCTCCTCGGCGAGGACGTCGAAGCCGACGCCGCCCAGGCGGGAGGTGGTGCCGGTGAAGCAGCGGTCGATGACCTCCTGGCCCAGGCCGAGCGCCTCGAAGATCTGGGCTCCGGTGTAGGAGCTGACCGTGGACACCCCGATCTTGGACATGACCTTGAGGACGCCCTTGCCGAACGCCTTCACGGTGTTGCGGACGGCGGTGTCGGCGTCCTCGACGCCGCCGAGGGTGCCGCGCTCGACGAGGTCGCGGACGGTCTCCAGGGCCAGGTACGGGTTGACGGCGGAGGCGCCGTAGCCGACGAGGAGGGCCACGTGGTGGCACTCGCGGACGTCGGCGGCCTCGACGAGGAGACCGACCTCGGTGCGGGTCTTCTCGCGGACCAGGTGGTGGTGGACGGAGCCGGTGAGCAGCAGCGACGGGATGGGCGCGCGTTCGGCGTCGGCCCTGCGGTCGCTGAGCACGAGGATGTGCGCGCCGCCGTCGATGGCCTCGGAGACCTCGGCGTTGATCTCGTCCAGCCGCGCGGACAGGGACCGGCCGCCGCCGTCGACGGGGTAGGTGCCGTCGACGGTGAAGGTGCGCAGTGCCGGGTTGTCCCGCCCTGCGGCGACGATGGCGGCGAGCTGGGCCTGGTCCACGACCGGGGTGGGCAGGACGAGGCGCTGGGTGTCGCCCGGGGACGCCTGGAGGAGGTTGCCCTCGGCGCCGAGGAGCGTGGACAGGCTGGTGACCATCTCCTCGCGGATGGCGTCCAGCGGCGGGTTGGTGACCTGCGCGAAGTTCTGCGAGAAGTAGTCGAAGAGCTGACGCGGGCGCGCGGACAGGGCGGCCACCGGGGTGTCGGTGCCCATGGACCCGATGGGTTCGGCGCCGGTGCGGGCCATCGGGGTGAGGATGATCCGCAGTTCCTCCTCGGTGTAGCCGAACACCTGCTGGGCGAGGTTGAGTTCGGTGACCGGGGTGGGGTCGGCGGCGGGGAGGTCGGCCAGGCGCAGGACGCCGGAGTCGATCCACTCCTGGTAGGGGTGTTCGGCGGCGAGTTCGGCCTTGATCTCCTCGTCCTCGATGATCCGCCCCTGGGCGGTGTCCACAACGAAGATGCGGCCGGGCTGGAGGCGTCCCTTGCGCACGACGGTGGCGGGGTCGATGTCGAGGACACCGGCCTCGGAGGCGAGGACGACGAGGCCGTCCTCGGTGACCCAGTAGCGGCCGGGACGCAGGCCGTTGCGGTCCAGGACGGAGCCGACGACGGTGCCGTCCGTGAAGGAGACCGAGGCGGGGCCGTCCCAGGGCTCCATGAGGGTGGAGTGGTACTCGTAGAAGGCCCGGACGGCCGGGTCCATCTCGGTGTGGTTCTCCCAGGGCTCCGGGATCATCATGAGGACCGCGTGCGGCAGGGAGCGGCCGCCGAGGTGGAGCAGCTCCAGGGCGTCGTCGAAGGACGCGGTGTCGGAGTCGTCCGGGTCCACGATCGGGAAGACGCGGGAGAGGTCGCCGGGGATGAGCTCGGTGGCGAGCTTGGCCTCGCGGGACCGCATCATGTTGCGGTTGCCCTTGACCGTGTTGATCTCGCCGTTGTGGGCCACGTAGCGGAACGGGTGGGCGAGCGGCCAGGACGGGAAGGTGTTGGTGGAGAACCGGGAGTGCACCAGGGCCAGGCCGGACTCGTAGCGCCGGTCGGACAGGTCCGGGAAGAACGGCTCCAGCTGCGGGGTGGTGAGCATGCCCTTGTACGCGATGGTGCGCGGGGACAGGCTCGGGAAGTAGACGTCGGCCTCGTGCTCGGCGCGCTTGCGGACGCAGTAGGCGTGGCGTTCGAGGTCGATGCCGGTGAGGCCCTCGGTGGCGGTGCCCGGCGTGCCGGTGAGGAAGAGCTGCCCGAAGGAGGGCATGGCCTCGCGGGCGGCGGGACCGCTGTACTGCGGCTCGAAGGGGACCTCGCGCCAGCCGAGGAGGGTGAGGCCCTCGTCGGCGACGATGGAGTTGATGGTCTCCACGGCGGCCGCGCGCTCGGCGGCGTCCGACGGGAGGAAGCCGATGCCGGTGGCGTAGGCGCCCGCGGCGGGGAGGGGAAGTCGCAGACCTCGGTGTAGAGGGCGTGCGGGATCTGGGTGAGGATGCCCGCGCCGTCGCCGTCGTCCGGGTCGGCCCCGGAGGCGCCCCGGTGGTCGAGGTTGCGCAGGACGGTCAGGGCCTTGCTGACGATGTCGTGGCTCTGGCGACCGGTGAGGTCGGCCACGAAGCCCACTCCGCAGGCGTCGTGCTCGAAGGCGGGGTCGTACAGGCCCTGGGGTGTGGCTTCTGCGTTCGTTCGGACGGACGAACGCCGCACGTTTCCAGCGGGCATCTGCCCTCCAGTCGTCTCTCGTCGGCTTCGTGAAAAGCGCATCGGGACGACGTTGGCCCTGCTGCGTGCGTGATGCTGTTGTGTCCGCCGGGGGCGGGTCCCGACCGTGGGTCTCCCGGTCGTCACCGTGTCGCGTACACGTCCTCGTGTCGCCGGTGTCGGTGGGCGTCCCGTGTCGGGCAGGTTCTCTTATACAGGCTGGTCCGGCCCCGATGCGAATCGGAGGTCTAGACCAGAAGGCGCCGCGGTGCGCCGTGGCCCGTCGTGTGCCACCCCCTGTGGAGGGGCGCGGGTCCCTCTCGGACCGGTGTCCGATGAGAGCTGGCCCAGCAGGTTGTTCCACGAGGGAAATCCGCTAAACCTCCCAAAGGGGAGGAAAGGCCGTCCGTTGATCGGATCCTCACCGAGCGCGGGAGGGCCCTGACCACCGCCTACCCACGTTACCCCGGGGGCGCCACCGCCCCCAAGGGCGGACGGACCACACCGGGGAGTGACATCCCCCTCATCCGGGGCGCGCGGTCCCGGTCGTGGCACCGCCGGAGCGTCCGCGACGTGGGAGGATCACGGCATGGCAGGACACCCGACTTCCCCTGGCCCGGTCGATCCCGGAGCCGACTCCCCCGTGGCCACCACCGCACCCGGCGGCCCGGTCCCGGAGACCCGCGCGGCCCCTCGGCGCGACGAGCGCCCGCCCCTCCCCGAGGCCGCGGAGGACTTCCTGCGCGATTACGGGCCCGACGCGGCGCGGCCCAGGAGGGTCCTGGCGCTACTCTCCGACGGCCGGTGGTGGACCGCCAACGACCTCGTGCGCGCCAGCGGTGTGGCGCACGCCGTGGTCGCGTCCCTCTT
This sequence comes from Nocardiopsis eucommiae, assembly GCA_018388625.1. Lineage (GTDB taxonomy): Bacteria > Actinomycetota > Actinomycetes > Streptosporangiales > Streptosporangiaceae > Nocardiopsis > Nocardiopsis eucommiae. The sequence continues at coordinate 3,915,767 of CP074402.1, forward strand.
CGGGGCGCTGGAGGGCGCGGGGGAGCTGGAGCGCGAGCCCGGAGGCGACCGGCGCCGCCTGTCGAGCCCCGTCCCCTACTCCGGCGCGGCCGGGCCGACGCTGGCCGACCCGGTGGCGCACCTGCTCCCCGCCCACTCCCGGGCCGCCGAGGAGCTGGCCCGGGCGGTGGCCGAGGGGCCCGCCTCCGACCTGGACCTGGACCACGTGTCCGCGACCGCCGAGACCGCGCTGCGCCGGGCCCTGTTCCTGGCCACCCGGTTCGACCTGCGTCAGCGCACGCTCCTGTGCGTGGGCGACCACGACCTCACCTCCCTCGCGCTGGCCCTGGTGCGTCCGGACGCCCGGGTACTGGTGGTGGACCTCGACGAGCGGGTGCTGGCCCACATCGACGCGGTGGCCGACCGGCTGGGGCTGCCGGTGCGCACCCACACCGCCGACCTGCGGCTGGGACTGCCCCCGTCACTGCGGGAGGGCGCCGACCTCGTCTTCACCGATCCGCCCTACACGCCCGACGGGGTGGACCTGTTCGTGCGGCGCGGGGTGGAGGGCCTGGCCGACCCCGGCGGGGGCGGGTGCTCGTGGCCTACGGCGCCAGCGAGACCACGCCCAAGCTGGCGGCCGCGACCCAGGCGCGTATGGTGCGCTCGGGGCTGCTCTTGGAAGCCGTGTGGCCGGACTTCAACCGCTACCTGGGGGCGGAGTCCATCGGCGCGGCAAGCGACCTGTACGTGCTGCGTCCGCTCGCGCGCACTCTGCCCTCCCCGGCGGTGACTCCTCTCGCGTGTACAGCCAGGGGGTCAACGCCAAGGAGGCGCGCGGCGGCCTGGACACGGAACGGGCCACCGCCGTGCTGGAGCGGGTCGCGGAGCTGACCGGCTCCGCCCCGGCGGATGACGGCGCGGACGCGGGGGCCGGGGCCGCATCTCCCGCGCTGGTCGGCGACTGGCCGCGTGAGGTGGCCGGGGGCACCCGGGTGCGACTGTCCACGTGGATGGACTCCCCCACCGCCGTCGGGGCGCGTGCGGTGATCAACCTCACCGGCGGCTGGGAGCGGTCGGCGCCCCGGGTGGCGTTGGCCTCCACGGCCGACGACACCTTCGTGCTGGTGCCCTCGTCGTCGCGCTGGGTGCGTGACGAGGCGGGTCAGAAGGGGTTCCGTGCCCTGGTGGAGCCGGGGTTCCGGGTGCGGTTCCTGCGGGGGTGGGGGCCGCCGACCTCACCGCGATCCGCTGCACGCGGGTCCCTGAGCCGGGCGCGGGCGCCGACGGCCTGCTGGCCCACGTCCAGGGAAGGTCCCACGGGACGTTGACGGCGACGCTGCGCGCGGGACTGGTGGAGACGGCGGCCCGGCGGGGACTGCCGATCAACAAGCGCACCGCCCGGCACGCGGTGGCCGCGGTCCCGGACTGGGTGGCGGGTCACACCCTGCTGGACCTGCCCGAGCACCGGTTCCCGGGGCTGCTGGCGGTGGCCTCGGACCTGGTCGCCAGGGTCGACGAGGCGGGGGCGGAGCGGGGGCGGTCCGAAGGCGAGGGCTGAGCCGCTCCGGTCCACGAACACGGGCGGGGCCCGGTGGGAGGTCGTTCCCACCGGGCCCCGCCCGCGTGTCGGAGGGGTCGTCGCCGCTACTGGCCGGGCTGGGTCGGTGTCTCGACCGTGCCGTCGGCCGGGGGCGGGTCCTCGACCAGCTCCTGTTCGGTTCCCTCCACGGCGCCCTCGCCCGTTCCGGTTCCGTCCCCGGTGCCCGCACCGGTTCCGTCTCCGGCGCCGTCCTCGGTTCCGGTGCCCTCACCGGCGCCGGGCGCGGTCTCCTCGCCGCCGAGCTCACCGATCCGGCGGAAGAACGGGTTGCGGAAGTTGGCCAGGGTCACCAGCGGGGTGACCAGGCTGACCCGCTCATCGACGGACTCGGAGTCGGTGGGCTGGACCCAGACGACCACCAGGTAGTGGCCGGTGATGATGGCGTCGGCGGCGCTGTAGCCGGCGCCGAGGCGGTCGAGGGGGACTCGCCGGACGGGGAGAGCACGAACCCGGGGTCGACCGGCTGTTCGCCCTCCTCCGCCTCGGGCAGCTCCATGGCTTCGGCCACGGCACGGCTGCCCTCGATGTCGGCCAGGTTGAACACCGCGACCACACCGAAGACGTCGTCATCGGACAGGTAGGTGGCGCGACCCGCCTGCGTGCAGTCCGCCTCGGTCAGCGCCTGCCGGATCTGATCGCCCCAGACCGCCGCCGAGCAGTCCTCGGTCAGGTCCGAGTCCCGCAGGGTAAAGTCCAGGCTCTGCCCGGAGATCTCGGAGTTGTGGCGCTCGAACAGCTCGCCCTCGTTGAGCGGCCGGGTGTCCTTGTCCCGGGAGGACAGCACCGCGTTCATGTTGCTGTCCTGGGAGTCCTGGACCTTGTACAGGGCCGGGCGGGTCTCCTGGGCGGCCTGCTCCTCGCCGCCGTCCCCGGAGAACTGGAGGAACAGCACCGTGCCCAGGGCGATGAGCGCCACGACGAGCACACCGACCAGGACGGTCAGCATCCCACCGAAGCGGCGGGGTTCCTTCTTGCGTCGGCCACCGCCCTTGCGGCGTCCGCCCTCGCGGCTCTCGGACCGGCTCTGGTCCGCCCGGGCGGGGGTTCGGCTGGCTCGCTGTCTTTCCTCCGGCGGCCCGGCCTGCCAGGCGTCGACGGTTCAGAAGGGGACACCCAAAGGACCTTTCCGTGGATGCGGGCCGGTCACGTGACGTGACCGGCCCGGCTGCGCTCGGGAACGGCGGGGGACGCCTCCCGCCTGGTGTCGACCCCGGGGTCGTGTTCCCAGAAATCGGTGGAACACACCCCGGCGGGCGGGTCGATCTGTCCGAGATCCTATCGGGGCGCCCGACGGGGCCGGACAGACCCGTTCCTACTCGCCCTCCCCCTCGTCCTCGGGCTTGTGCGCGACGACCTCGTCGTAGACGAAGCTGAAGGCGCTCTGTGAGACCACGCTGGCGGTCGCCAGCCCGGAGTCGTCCCCGGGCAGGGAACCGTCGGTACGCGCGACCCAGTACACGGCCAGGTAGTGGCCCATCACCTGGGTGGTGGCCTGGCTGTACCCCTCCTGGAGACCCTCCACGCCGTCGATCTCGCGGGACAGCAGGAAGCCGGCCCCGGTCTCGACGTTGGTCGGGTCCATGGCGGCGGCCACGTCGGCGGCTCCCGCGCTGTCGGACAGGTCGAACAGGGTCACCTGGGCGACGTAGTCGTCCTTGGAGTCCGTGTACACCCCGGAGGCCGCGTTGAGGCAGTTGGCGTCCAGGAGGCTCTGCCCGAGCTCCTCGCCCCACACCAAAGAGGTGCAGGACTCGGTGACCTCGGACTCCTGGAGTTCCAGCTTCATCCCGGCCATGTCGAGTTCGTCGACCGGTCCGAAGACGGACTCGTCGGTCATGGGCTCGACGTCGTCGGGACGGTTCTCGATGGCGCCGAACACCTCCGGGCGGTCCGGCTCGAACAGGTACAGCTCCGGTGTGATGGTGCTGTGCCCCTCGGGCGGCGCGACGATGGTCTCCTCGCCCCGGTCGGTGTTGCCTCCGGTCCCGGTGACGAGCTGGTAGGTCAGCAGGCCCAGGAGTGCGACCAGGGCGATGCTGAAGGCGCCCAGGAGCACCCCGAGCACGGCGGTGCCGCGCTTGCGCTTGCTCTGCTCCGCGAGGGTGTAGACGATCTGGTTGGGCCGGTCGCCCAGGACCGACACCTTCTTGATCGCGGACGCGGAGAACGCGGAGACGCGCCCCACGCCCTTCTTGTCCTTGCGGCGACCCTTGCGGCCAGCGGAACGTCCGGCCTCCTGCTCCGAGACCTCCTCGTCCTCGTGGTCGTCCTCGTACCCGGTGTCCGGGTCGTCCTGGTGGTCGTCGTACTCGGCGTCCGGGCGGGACTGGGTGTGGCCGTACTCGGCGGAGAAGTCCTCCTCCGGGTCGTACTGCTCCTCGTACCCGTCCTCGGGGCCGTAGTCGTCGACGTGCTCTTCGGTGTGGGCGCTGTCGGCGCGACGGGATCCGCCGCGCCGACGTCTGCGTCCGTGACCGGACTCGGCTCTGCTCACGGTCTTTCTCAATCGTCAACCCGTGGTCTGCTCGACTGGTGCGGGCTTCGTCGTACGGCGCGCACGGCCACGGGCCGGTGCGCCGGTTTTCGGAATGTCCCGCGCTCTACTCGGGCTTCGACCCGGAGTTGCCTTCCGCGCCGTCGGCGCCGTCCTCCGCCGAGCCCTCGCTACTAGATCGCTCAGGGCTCGGGTGGTATTCCGTCCCCGCGCCCTCGGACGAGCCCGTGGCCTGGTCGAACACCGAGTCGTCGCCGTCGACCGCGCTGTACACGGTGCCTTCGTCGGCCTTCTCGTCGGAGGATGTGTCTCCGAACACCTGGGTCCCGGCGTCGTGTCCGTGGGGGACGACGGCGCTGGAGAAGGAGTCGAGGCGGCGACCGGCCCAGACGAAGTAGGCGAGGGCGCCGAGGAAGACCGCGATGGAGGTCCAGTTGTTCAGGCGCAGACCGAAGAAGTCGTTGGCGGGGTCGACGCGCAGGTACTCGATCCAGAAGCGGCCGACGCAGTAGCCCATGACGTAGACCGCGAAGAGGCGTCCGCCCTGGAGGGAGCCCTCGAAGCGGCGGCCGAGGTAGGCCAGCAGGACCGCGAGGACCAGGCACCACAGGGACTCGTAGAGGAAGGTCGGGTGGTAGGTGGTGACGCCGACCTCCATGCCCGCCCGCATGTGGCCTTCGGGGGTGGGGTGGATCTCCAGGGCCCAGGGCAGGTCGGTGGGGCGCCCGAAGAGCTCCTGGTTGAAGTAGTTGCCCCAGCGGCCGATGGCCTGGGCCAGGGGGAGGGTGGGGGCGATCGCGAAGGAGAGCTTGGACATGGAAAGCCCGCGCTTGCGGGCGACCAGCCACACGCCGACGGCGCCGAGCGGGATGGCGCCCCAGATGCCCAGGCCGCCCTCCCACACGTACAGGGCGCGGATGGCCTCCCGGTCCGGCCCGAAGTACAGGTGGGCGTCACTGATGACGTGGTAGAGGCGACCGCCGATCAGACCCAGGATCACGGCCCACACGGCCATGTCCATGATGGTGCCGGGTTCGCCGCCCATCGCCTTCCAGCGGCGCTCGCTCCAGAAGACCGCGACGATGACCCCGGCCAGGATGCACAGGGCGTAGAAGTGGATCTGGAACGGCCCGATGGGGATCGAGTTGACCTCGGGGCTGGGAATGGCCGCGAGGGCGCGGCCGACCTCGGCCGCGCCCTCGGAAGCTGTCGACGACAATGTCACTGCTCTGCTCTCGGGTTCGCCCCGCGTGCGGGGGTGGTGATCAGGGGTTCTCCTCCGCGTCACCCCCGCCGTCGGCATCCTTCGGCTCGGTGCTGACCTCGCCGTCGCCCGCGTCGGCGATCGCGTCGGCCAGGCCCCTGGGACTCATGGCGGTGTTGCCGTCGAGCAACTCGCCGTTGATGTAGACGGAAGGCGTGGCGCGGAACTCGTTGGCTCCGCTGTAGCGAGTGTAGGCCTTCCCTGTGGCGTCGATGATCTCGCCCGTGTAGGTGCCCTCCAGGAAGGAGGCGTCGTGTCCGTTGCTCTCTCCCCAGCTGATGAGGTCGGACAGGACCATGGTGCCGATGTTCTCCTGGCCGATCTGCTCGGTGGCGTCGGCGGTGAGGGCGGGGAGGTAGTCCTCGGTGAACTCCCTGACGATCTCCGCCTCGCCGTCGACGCGGTCGTCGAAGGCCTGGGCGTCCTCGTCGGAGGCGCCGGTGTCGCGGAACCACTGCTGGAGCTCGTCGACGCCGAAGCCGTCCTTGCCCTCGGTGGGCTGGTTCTCGAAGAGGGTGTCGTTGTACTCGACGAAGACGCCGTGGTCGGCGGCGGCTCGGGCGGCGGCCCCGGCGCGCAGTGAGTTCGAGCTGATGGGGACGGGCTGCTGGGCGAAGATGCTGACCGGCCGGTAGTGGACGATGGCGGCGCCCGCGGCGGCCTGTTCCTTGAGGACGTCACCGCCGAAGTGCTCGAACTGGCGGCAGGCGGGGCACTGGTAGTCGGCGTAGACCTCGACGACGGGACCGGCGGCGTCCGGTTCGGCCATCACGACGCTGCCGTCGTCCTGGAGGGTCTGGGCGGCCAGCGGACCGTCGTAGCCGTCGCCGCTGTCGGAGGTGAGGACGGCGTAGCCGATCCCGACGACGAGCAGGACCACGGCCGCGGCGGCGCCGACGACGATGAGGGTCCGGTTGCGTTTGGCGGCCCGCTTCTCCTTCTCCCGCTGTTCCCTGAGCTTCTCGCGGGAGCGCTTGCGCGCTTCACTCCCCATGGTGTTCCTCTGTTTCTGGCTTTCTGGAGGTGGTTCGACCGTCGCGTCGGAGTGCCGTGGCTCCGGGTCTGCCGGAGCTAGCGGAAGAGTCCGAGGACGCGGTCGAGGGCGAAGGGGGACCGGGGCCAGAGCGCGATGAAGGCGCCCATGGCGGCGAAAGCGATGTCGCGGGCGATGGAGAGCCCGTAGGTGGTCTCGCCGGGGTCGACCTGTCCGCCGCCGCCGAAGCAGCCGCAGTCGATGTTGAGGCCCCGGGCCATGGCGGAGAGGATCCCGGCGATGAAGACGACCATGAGGAGGGCGCTGACGGCGCCGACCTGCCGGGTGGCCATGCCCACGAGGAGGAGCAGGGCGAGGGCGAGCTCGAACAGGGGCAGGAGGTGCCCGATGAGCAGGGCGATCTCCGCTGGGAAGAGGTCGTAGGCCTCGACCGCCTGGACCGAGAGGGCGGGCGGGAACTTGGTGACGGCCGCGGTGATGAGGACGGCGGCGAGGCCGACCCGGCAGGCGAGGGTGAGCCAGGGCTGGACGGTCTCCCAGCGGCTGGCGGGCTGGGCGGGGGCGTCGTCGTGGGTTTCCGTCATCTGCGAGGCCTTCGGGAGTGGGGGTCGGTCGTCCGCGCCCATGGCGAAGGGTGTTCGCCACGTCGCTCTTCGTGTTGAAACAAAGCCTACTGTGTGTAGTGAGTTTGTGGCACAAAGCATCGAAACCGGGGGCGCGGCGGACGGCCACGAGTCCGGAACACCGCCATCTCACCACCGGGACGCCGACCGGGTGGCGGGTTCACGGGGAATCGGGGTCCCCTCTCACCCGATTCTCACCCTCTTAACCCTGTGCTTGACGTGCGCGTGAGCGGGTCGGGACACGAGAACGGTGGGTCGCGCCGTACCGGCGCGACCCACCGTGGGGCTGCACGTGGGCCGGGGCGGCCCAGGGCGGGGCCTACCGGGAGCGCACCCCGGCGGAGAGCTCCTCAGCGAAGGAGCGAACGGCGACGAGCCCGGTCTCCAGGTCCGGGGCGTCCAGGACGCGCTGGCAGAACCCGGCGCCCACGATGACGCCGTCGGCGTAGGCGGCGACCTCGGCGGCCTGCGCGGCCGTGGAGATCCCCAGCCCCACGCAGATCGGCAGGGCGGACTCGCGGGTGACCTCGCGGGTGCGGCGCACCAGGGTCGCGGCGGTGTCGGCCACCTGGGCGCGGGTTCCGGTGACCCCCATGAGCGAGGCCGCGTAGACGAACCCGCTGCACGCGCCGGTGGTCAGTTCGAGGCGCCGGTCCGTGGAGGACGGGGCCACCAGGAAGATCCGGTCGAGCCCGGCCTTCTCGGAAGCCGCGTACCACTCCTCGGCCTCCTCGGGGATGAGGTCGGGTGTGATGACCCCGGCCCCGCCCGCGTTGGCGAGTTCGGTGGCGAAGCGCTCGACGCCGTAGCGCTCGATCGGGTTCCAGTACGACATCACCAGGGCGGCGGCCCCGGTGGCGGCGGTGGCCTCCACGACACGGAAGACGTCGTCGGTGGTGGTGCCCGAGGCCAGCGCCCGGTCCGCGGCCCGCTGGATGGTGGGCCCGTCCATCATGGGGTCGGAGTAGGGCAGGCCGACCTCGATGACGTCGCACCCGCCCTCGACCATGGCCTGGATGACCCGGATCGAGGAGTCGACGTCGGGGAAGCCCGCGGGCAGGTAGCCGACGAGCGCGGCGCGGTCGGCCGCGCGGGCCGAGGCGAGTGTGGTCTGGAGCGTGGTCGCGGCCATCAGGCCTGTCCCTCCGAGTCGACGAGGCCGAAGTAGGCGGCCGCGGTGTTGACGTCCTTGTCTCCGCGCCCGGAGAGGTTCACCAGGATCACGGCGTCGGGCCCGAGGCGTCGGCCGAGCCGGAGGGCCCCGGCCAGGGCGTGGGCGCTCTCGATCGCCGGGATGATGCCCTCGGTGCGGCAGAGCAGCCGGAAGGCGTCCATGGCCTCGACGTCGGTGACGGGCTCGTAGGTCGCGCGACCGGTGTCCGCCAGGTAGGCGTGCTCGGGTCCCACTGCCGGGTAGTCGAGCCCGGCGGAGATGGAGTGGCTGGGCAGGGTCTGCCCGTACTCGTCCTGGAGGACGAAGGTGCGCGCGCCGTGGAAGACCCCGTGGCTTCCCGCGGTGATGGAGGCGGCGGTCTCGTCGGTGTCGGCGCCCCGCCCCCGGCCTCGAACCCGTACAGGGCGACGCTCTCGTCGGGGATGAAGGCCGCGAAGATCGCGATGGCGTTGGAGCCGCCACCGACGCAGGCGGCGACGGCGTCGGGGAGCCTGCCGGTGAGGTCGAGGACCTGCTGGCGGGCCTCGGCGCCCACGGTGAAGTGCAGGTCGCGGACGAGCTTGGGGAAGGGGTGCGGTCCGGCCGCGGTACCGAAGAGGTAGTGGGTGTGGTCGACGTTGGCCACCCAGTCGCGGAAGGTCTCGTTGATCGCGTCCTTGAGGGTGCGGCTGCCGATGGTGACCGGGACGACCTCGGCACCGAGCATCCGCATGCGGGCGACGTTGAGGGCCTGCCGTCGGGTGTCCTCCTCCCCCATGTAGATGACGCAGTCCAGGCCCATGAGGGCGCAGGCGGTGGCGGTGGCCACGCCGTGCTGGCCCGCGCCGGTCTCCGCGATCACGCGGGTCTTGCCCATGCGCTTGGTGAGCAGCGCCTGGCCCAGCACGTTGTTGATCTTGTGCGAGCCGGTGTGGTTGAGGTCCTCGCGCTTGAGCAGGACGCGCGCCCCGCCCGCGTGCTCGGAGAAGTTACGGGCCTCGGTGAGGAGGCTGGGGCGCCCCGCGTAGCTCTTGAGGAGCTCGTCGAACTCGGCGTGGAAGGCGGGGTCGTCCTTGGCCTTGGCCCACTCGGCCTCGACCTCGTCGAGGGCCGCGATGAGGGCTTCGGGGGCGAACCGGCCGCCGAAGCGGCCGTAGTGCCCGCGGTCGTCGGGTACCGGTTGGGCGTGGCTCATGGGAAGTTCTCCTGGGAAGAGGAGGCCGAGCGCGCGATCGGCCCGGGGCGTCGCGCCACGGGGGCCGCGCACCGACCGGCCGTGCGCCGCCTGGCTCGGGCGGCGCGGGTTGGTTCGGGTCGACGCGGCGACGGGAACCCGTGGGACGTGCCTACGGGCTCCCTAGAGCCATCGCCATCGGCGCAGGAGCGCGGGCGTGTGCCGCGCGTGCTCCGTGTACGCCTTCGTCGGTCCCATCGTGTTCGTCCCGTCAGTTCCGGTCGCGCAGCGCGGGGTGGGCGCCGGCGGTCACCAGGTCGGCGACGGCCTCGCGCGGGTTCCGTCCACGGACGAGGCTCTCGCCCACGAGGACGGCTCCGGCACCGGCACCGGCGTAGGCCAGCAGGTCGTGCGGGCCTCGGATCCCGGACTCCGCGATTCTGACGCGGTCGGCCGGGATGAGGGGGCGAGCCGGGCGAAGGTGTCCCGGTCGACCTCCAGGGTCTTGAGGTTGCGCGCGTTGACGCCGATGACGGTCGCTCCGGCGTCCAGGGCGCGGGCGACCTCCTCCTCGTCGTGGACCTCGACCAGCGGGGTCAGGCCCAGCGAGCGGGCGCGTTCGACCAGGGAGACCAGGGCGTCCTGGGGCAGGGCGGCGACGATGAGGAGGATCGCGGAGGCGCCGAAGACGCGGGCCTCCCACAGCTGGTAGGAGCTGACGACGAAGTCCTTGCGCAGCAGCGGGGTCTCGACGGCGGCGTGCACGGTGCGCAGGTCGTCCAGGCTGCCGTTGAACCGGCGTCCCTCGGTGAGCACGCTGATCCAGGTGGCGCCGCCGGCCTCGTAGTCGCGGGCCAGCGCGGCGGGGTCCGTGATGGAGGCGAGCGGGCCCTTGGAGGGGCTGGCCCGCTTGACCTCGGCGATGACGTGGACGCCCGGGCGGCGCAGGGCGGCCTCGGCGTCCTGGGGGACGGGCACCGACTCGGCTTGGGCCTTGAGGCGGTCCAGGGGGAGTTCCGCCTGTCGCTGCGCCAGGTCAGCGCGTACTCCGTCGAGGATCTCGTCGAGCACGCTCACAGGTTCTAGCTCCCTCGTCCATTGCGGTTGGCGGTGGCCGGTCCGGAGGTGGACACGGCCGGTCCGATCGGGTGTGGGCTCGGGGCCGTCACACCGTGTGCTGGTCATCGTATCCACCCTCAGCGGCCGTGGGGCCGCCGCCCCCGGGTCACCGCGCCGGGAGATTCCGTGCGACCGAGGAGGAACCCGCCCCATCCGGTCCGGTCCGTTCTCACCAGGCGGGCAGTAGCGGGGTACCGGGGGCGAGGAAGGAGAACCACGGCAGGTTGCGGGCGATCCAGAAGACCACGAAGGCGACGAGGAGCGTCCACACGAACCAGGTGGGGGCCGGGACGGGCGGTCGCGCCCGTGGGCGCAGGGTGCCGACCAGCCAGGCCGCGTAGGTGAGGGCGAGATAGGGCAGGAGCAGCACCAGGAGCGGGTTCATGCCGAGGGCGCCGACCACGTCCAGGTGGGTGAGGAGCGCGACGGCGCGCATGGTGCCGCAGCCGGGACAGAACGTGCCGGTGAGGAGCAGCCAGGGGCAGGTGGGGTAGTTGCCCGGTTCGTTGGGGTCCACCAGATGGAGGAGGACCAGACCGGCGAGCCCGAGCAGTCCCAGGGAGACCGGCCAGGTCACGGGGTGGATCCGCTGGACGAGACGGGCGACGCGGCCCGGGGCGCCCTCCCCGGCCCGGGCCGCGGGACCGTCCGGGAGGGACGGGGCGGAGGCCGGGGCGCGGGCGGGTTCGTCGTCGTGCTGCACGCGCCCACCCTACCGGCGGCCGCGTCGGGGCACTCGGGTCACATCATGAGCGCGGAGACACCGAAGCCGAGGAACATCAGCACGTAGAAGAGGAAGAACAGGGCCGTGACCACGAAGCAGCACAGGCCGATGATGCCGAGGATCTTCGCGGTGTTGGCCGCGGACTCCGCCCCCGCGTAGTCACCGATGTGCCACTTGCTGCTGACCTGGAGCGCGAAGATCAGGCCGATGATGCCGATGATGCTCGTCATGCCGAGGCAGCCGAAGATGCCCAGGATGTTGAAGACCATGTAGTTCCTGGGCGGGTCGGACGCGGGGGTGCGCCCCGTAGGGTCCGGGCACGCCGTAGGGCGGCACGGGCGGTCCGTAGTGTCCCTGCTGGCCGTACTGCGGGACCGGCGGGCCGTAGCCGCCGGTGGACTGGTCGTAGCCCGAGGGATCGCCCGGGGGCGGAGGACCGTAACTCATGGGTGGTGTCCTTCCGGACGTGTCTGCCGAGGGGCGAGGGGAACCGGGGCCCGCCCGACCTGCGGGCCGACGGCGGAGCCGGTGAGGCGAATGTACCCGCCCCGCGGGCACCCGTCCATTTCCGTGGCCCACGCGCGGTGGGCCACGGACGCTCCGGACGGAAGGGACTACTGGGCGGCGGCGGTGGCCTCGCGGCCGGCCTCCCACTCCTCACGCGTCGGCGGGACGGGGCGGGGCTCCTTGCGGCCCAGGCCGACCTTCTTCATGACACCGGCGACGGCGGCCAGGGCGATGCTGGCGACCAGGGCGATGACGGTCCAGGTGACCAGGGCGCCGCCGAAGATGATGGCGACGGCGGCCACGGTCCAGGCGACGATCCAGGAGACGGTGAGGAACCAGGCGGACACGGTGTTGCCGTGGTCGTCGTGTTCTTCGTGGTGGGCGTCGGCCATCAGGGGCTCTCCTTGGGTTGGGCTGGCGACTCGGCCAGCGGTGCGGGTTCGGTGTCGCCACCGGAGTCCGTGCGGGCCGCCGGTTCGGTTGCGGCGGACGCGCCGGGCTCCGGGGCGCCAAGAGTGGGGTCGTCACCGGCGTCCAGTGATTTCCACAGGTCGGCTGGTGTCTCCGCGTGGCGGGGACGCGGTGCGGCGTCCCGATCGTACCGGTTTCCCATGCCGGGCCAGGCAGGGGCACGCGCTACCGAGACCAGGCCGGTCAGGAGCACCAGGACCGCCCCGACCGCGCCCATGACGGGGCCGAGGGCGTGGAGTTCGGGTGCCGCGGCGCTCTGCGCGGCGCCCGCGGTGTCGGCGGCCAGCCGGGTGACGGAGTCGGTCAGCGCGCCGGGACGGGTGGCCGACCAGAGGGAGGTGAGCGCGAACACACCGCAGGCCGCGATGAGCAGGCCCACGACGCGACGGGCCCAGGAACGGGCCGCGTACAGGCCCACGATCCCGGCGAGCGCCCCCACCCCAGGCCGCGCGGGGCTCCGGTGAGGTCCCCTCCGGTCAGGTCCACGGGGACGGCGGCGACCGGTCCGGGCGAGGCGAGCTCACCCGTGACCCACACGCGTCCGGAGGCGGCCAGCAGGAGCGCGGCCCCGGCTGCCAGGCCGAGCGTGGTCACGCCGTACTCGCGGCGGGCGCGGACCGTGGCGCGGGTCACAGCAGCCGTCCGGCGTCGAAGCAGGTGCGGTCCCCCGTGTGGCAGGCGGCTCCGGTCTGGTCGACGCGGACCAGCAGGGTGTCGCCGTCGCAGTCGAGCGCGACGGAGACCACGCGCTGGGTGTGTCCGGAGGTGGCGCCCTTGACCCAGTACTCGCCCCGGCTGCGCGACCAGTAGGTGGCGTCCAGGGTGGTGAGGGTGCGGTGCAGGGCCTCGTCGTCCATCCAGGCCAGCATGAGGACCTCCCCGGTGTCGTGCTGCTGCACGACGGCGGGGACCAGGCCGTCCGCGGTGCGCTTCAGGCGTGCGGCGATGTCCGGATCGAGGTTGGTGGCGCTCATGCCTCCAGGTTATGACCGATGTCCGCGCTCCGCCCACCGGGTGCGGTTTGACACCGGTCACTCCCCGGTGCCCGGAGGGGGATTAGAGTTCGTGCGTCCGTGACGTCGCCGTTCCGACGGTTCTGCCAGCTTGGGAGCTCCCGTGACCGCCGAGCACCTGTCCGCCGACCTGGCGGGAAACCCGCCGCGTTGACCGAGCTCGCCCAGCGCTTCCCGCGCTGGGACCCCTACGCCGCGCTGCCCGCGCTGCTGGGGGACGAACCCGTGTCGGTGCGGTTCCTGGCTCTGGGTCCGGCGCGGCGCGCGTGCGAGGTGGCGGCGGCGCGGCTGCGGCGCGGGGGCGTGGCGGCGCACGCCGACTTCTCCTCGTCGGTCGAGGAGCCGCCCGCCGGCCCCGAGACGCTCGTGGTGGCGGTGAGTCTGGGGGACGGTCAGCGGGAGCTGCACTCGGCGCTGGACCGGTACGTGGGGCGTTCACCGGTGATCGTGCTGGCCCCGGACGAGGACGCGGTGGTGGGTCGCTACGCGGACCTGTTGGTGCCGCTGAGGGCGGGTGAGGAGCGGGCCGGGCTCGGGTGCCGCGCCTACCAGCACGCCCTGGCGTTGCTGCTGTTGCTGGGGCACCGGCTGGGGGCGCCCTCGACGGGGAGCAGCGGCAACTTCCCCGGACTGCTCCAACGGGTCGCCAACGCGTCGCGGGTACTGCTGGAAAGCGCCCCGGAGTGGGTACCCGAGGCCGCGCGGCTGCTGGACTCCCCCGACGGGGTGCGGCTGGTCGCCCCGGCCGAGCGGTTGGCCTCCGCCGAGCAGGGGTGCGGGTGCTGCGCAGGGGGCCGATCCGGGTGGCGCACACGGCGGAGACCGGTGAGTGGTCGCACTCGGACCGGTACCTGGCGGCGGTCACGGACTACCGGGCCCTGCTGTTCGCGGGTTCCACCTACGACCAGCGTTTCGCGGAGCACCTCGGCCAGCTGCGGGGTTCGTTCGTGGCGGTGGGCGCCACCCCCGGACGCGAGCGCGTCCCGGGGTGGCGCTGAGCGTGCGCTACCCGGGCGACGGCGACCCCGACGTGAGCCTGCTGGCCGAACCGCTGGTGGCGGAGCTGCTGGCGGCCCACTGGTGGAGAGGCTAGGCGGAGGAGCGGACCCAGGAGGCGTAGAGGTCCGCGTACACGCCCGGCCGGTCCACCAGTTCGTCGTGGGATCCGCTCTGGACGATGCGGCCGTCGTCGAACACCAGGACCCGGTCGGCGGCCTCGGCCGTGGACAGGCGGTGGGCGATGGCCACGGACGTGCGGCCCCGGGTCAGCCGGTCCAGGGCCCGCTGGATGCGGACCTCGGTGTGCGGGTCCACGGCCGAGGTGGCCTCGTCCAGGACGAGCAGGTCCGGGTCCGCGATGTAGGCGCGCACGAGGGCGACGAGCTGACGCTCCCCGCTGACAGGGACTCCCCGCGCTGGCCCACCGGCGTGTCCAGGCCGTGGGCGAGGCTGCCCAGCCAGTCCGCCAGGCCGAGTTCGGTGATGGCCGTCTCCAGCTCGGCGTCGGTGCTCTCGGGGCGGGCGAAGCGGATGTTGTCGCCCAGGGAGCTGTCGAACAGGAACCCCTCCTGGGGGACCATGACGACGCGGGCGCGCAGTGAGGAGAAGGAGACCTCGCGCAGGTCCACCCCGTCCAGGCGGACGGTGCCGGACGCGGGGTCCATGAGGCGGGTGAGGAGCTTGACGAAGGTGGTCTTGCCCGACCCGGTCTCACCGACGACCGCGACCCTGGTTCCCGGGGTGATCTCCACGTCCACGTCGTCCAGGACCACGGGACCCTCGGGGTAGGAGTAGGTGACCCGGTCGAACCCGACCCGGACCGGCCCGCGCGGCAGGACGCGTCCGGCCTCGCCGGGGTCCGCGATGTCGGGGACCGTGTCGAGCACCCCGAGGACGCGCCGCCACCCCGCGATGGCGTTCTGGGCCTCGTTGAAGATCTCCGTGGCCATCATCATCGGCTGGATGAACAGCGTCATGAGGAAGAGGAAGGCGATGAGCTGACCCGCGGTGAGGTCTCCCCCGACGCCCAGCCAGACACCGACCAGGACGACGGCGACGTTGCCGACGGCGGCGACGATCTCCGCGAAGGGCGAGACGGCCATGGACAGGCGCTGCGCCCTGACCTGGGCGAGCCGGGTGGCCTGGACCGTCGTGTCGATGCGTCCGGCGGTGCGCTCCTCGGTGCCGTGGGCGCGGATGACGGCGGCGCCCATCACGGTCTCCCCGATGGCGCCGAGCATGTCGCCGGTGCGCTCACGGACCGTGAGGTAGGCCCGGGACAGCAGCTTCTGGAGCCAGCGGACGCCGAAGAGCAGCGGCAGGAAGCAGATCCACACCACGAGGGTCAGCTGCCAGGAGTAGACCGCCATGAGGGTGGTGGCGACCAGGAGCTGGCCGACGCTGACGAGCAGGAGCAGCCCGCCCCACTGCATGAAGGTGCTGATCTGGTCGACGTCGCCGGTGACCCGGGAGACCAGGGCGCCCTTGCGCTCGCTGTTCTGGGTGAGCACGGACAGGTCGTGGACGTGGCGGAAGGCCTTGCGGCGCAGGGTGGCCAGACCGGACTCGGTGGCCCGGTACAGCCGCAGGTTCATCAGGTACGAGCAGAACATGGTGACCACGAGCAGCGCCGCGCAGACCGTCACCATGCGGGTGACGAAGCCGAGGTCGGGACCGGTCTCCCCGGTGAGCCCGTTGTCGATGATCTGCTGGACGGCGACGGGGACGATCACCTTGCCCGCGGTGGCGACCAGGGCGAACACCAGCGTGAGCCACAGGCCCCGGGCGAACTCCGGGGACAGCTGGAGACCGCGCCGGATGGTACCGAACGCGGAGTCCTGGTTCTGGTGCAGGGAGAGGACGGGGTCGCGTTCGGGGCGCCCGGCCCCGGCCTCCGCCTGCTCCGACCGGTCGTCGGTACGGGGCTGGGTCGGTGCGCTCATCGGCTGGTCTCCTCGGCGGCGTCGGTGGGGTGTCCTCCGGTGGGCAGGTGCGGTTCCGCGGGTCCGGGCTCCTCCGGGAGGGGAGCGCGTTCGCTCTCGTTCTCCGCCGAGGCGCGCTCGTAGGCGGTGACGAGCCTGTTGTACCCGCTGGAGGTGACCAGGAGCTCGGCATGGGTGCCGCGCGCCAGGACGCGTCCGCCCTCCATGTAGAGGACCTCGTCGGCGAGCTCGATGGTGGCCCTGCGGTAGGCCACGACGACCACGGTGGCGGCGTCGTCGCGTTCGCGCAGTCCGGCCAGGATCTGGGCCTCGATCTGCGGGTCCACGGCCGAGGTGGCGTCGTCCATGATCAGCAGGCGGGGGCGGCGGACGATGGCGCGGGCCAGGGCGAGGCGCTGGCGCTGTCCGCCGGACAGTGTGGTGCCCTTCTCCCCGAGACGGGCGTCGAGGCCTCCGTCGAGTTCCGCGATGAACCCGTCGGCCCGTGCCAGCCGGAGCGCGGCCCAGATCTGTTCGTCGTCGACCCCGGCCGCGCCGAGGGAGACGTTGTCGCGGACGGAGTCCTCGAACACGAACGTGCCCTGGGGCACGAGCGCCGCGTGGCGCGGGATCTGGCCCCGGGCGAGGTCGCGCACGTCGACGCCGTCGTAGCGGACGGCGCCGGACTCGGGGTCGACCAGGCGCATGAGGACGGTGGTGAGGGTGGACTTCCCGGACCCGGTGGGTCCGACGAGGGCGACGGTGCGCCCGGGGGCGATGTCGAGGTCGACGCCGTTGAGGACGGTGGTGCGGGCCCCGGTGACGGTGTGGTCGTCCAGGAGGTCGCGGCCGCCGCCCTCGGCGTCGTAGGCGTCGGCGTAGGAGAAGGTGACGTCGCGGACGCTGAGTGCGAGGCCGCGCTCGGTGCTCTCCAGGGTCCGGTCGCCGTGTTCCATGGCGCCGTCGGAGTTGAGGACGGACTGCACGCGGTCCCAGCCGACGACGCTGCGCGGCAGGTCACCGAGGATCCATCCGAAGGAGCGGATGGGCAGGGCGAGGAGTGTGAAGAGGAAGGCGATCTGCACGAGCTCGCCGGGTTCGATGGCGCCGGTGGACAGGCGCCACATCCCGAGGAGGAGGACGGCGAGCACCCCGAAGTTGGGCAGGGCCTCGGTGAAGGGGTCGAACATGGAGCGCATACGGCCGACCTGGATGAGGGCGTCGCGCAGGCGGTGGGCGGACCGGGTGAAGCGTTCGGTCTCGGTGTCCTCGCGGCCGAGGGTCTTGACGACGAGGGCGCCGTCGAAGGACTCGTGGGCGACCCCGCTGACCTCGGCGCGCAGGGCCTGGGCCCGGGAGGCCATCGGGGAGACGCGGCGCTGGAACACCACGTTGGCGGCGGCCAGGATCGGGAAGACCACGAAGGCGACCAGGGCCAGGACCGGGTCGGTGACGATCATCGCGACGGACGCGATGACCAGCATGAACACGCTGCCGACGGCCATGGGGAGCGGCGCGAGGGGCTGCCAGGCGGCTTCGACGTCGGCGTTGGCGTTGGACAGGAGCTGGCCGGTGGGGTGGCGGTGGTGCCAGGAGAGCGGGAGTTCCAGGTACTTGCGGGCGACGGCGCGGCGGTAGCGGGCCTGCATGCGGAACTGCATGAGCCCGGCGAGCAGGCGACGCAGGGCGAGCCCCACGGCCTTGCCGAGGCCGACCGCCATGAGCAGGGCCGCGGCGGCGAGCAGTGCGGCCGCGGTGGTCTCTCCGGCGGAGAAGGCCGGGAGGATGGTGTTGTCGGTGAGGTGTCCCAGCACGGAGGCGGAGCCCACGGAGACGCCCGCGTGCAGCATGGCCCCGGCGACGGCGGCGAGGAAGATCCACGGTTCGGTGCGGGCGGCGACGCCCAGGACGCGCATCCCCCGGGCGAAGACGCCCTTGTGGGGGTCGGTGGCCTGGTCCGGGGTGCCGGTGTCGGCGCTCTCGGCGGCGGGGTCGCCGGGCGGGTCGCCCTCCCGTGTCGCCTGGTTCGCCGTCGTGGTGCCCTGCGCCATACGCCCCCGCTTCCTCGTCCTGACCGGTTCGCTCCGGCCGCCCGGCCACGTTCCGTCCGTTCCCGGGCATGCCGACGGGCACGGGTCGCGTGTTGGGGCCAACCTATCCAGCGGCACCGACAGCTGCCACCGGATTGTTTCAGCGCGGGACACATCCGTGCTATTCCGTACAACGGGAACTTCCCGGGGGTCCCGGGGTGTACACGCGTCGGGCCCGGTACGCCGCGGGAGGCGTACCGGGCCCCACTCTCGTCACGTCAGGTGGTGCGGGTACGGGCTAGGAGCCGCGCACCGTCTCCAGCTCACGGGCCTGGTCGCCCTCCTCGACGGGAGCGTCCTCGGCCGGGCCCTGCTCGGCGGGACGGCCAGGACCAGCGGGACGACCCGGACCGGCCGGACGCACCTGCTCGGCGGGGCCCTGCTCAGCGGCTTCCTCGGCCGGGGCCTGCTCCGCGGGAGCCTGCTCCGCGGCACCCTCGGCCGGAGCCTGCTCCGCGGCCTCCTCGCCGGGGGCCTGGGCCCTGGAGGAGCAGCTGTCGACACCGGTGATGCTGGCCTTGTAGGTGAGCCAGCCGTAGACGCCGTCGACGCCGATGCACTTCTCGCGCTGGAAGTTGCGGACGGCCTGCTCCGTGGCGGAGTTGTAGCGGCCGTTGACGGTCAGACCGGCGTCGTTCTTCTCGTTGAGCAGCACCTGCACGGCGCGGACGCCGTAGCCCCGGTCGTCGCGCTGGAAGCCGTCGGCGCTGGTCGGGAACAGCTCGTTCCGGATCTTGATCCAGCTCTGTGACTCCAGGACGCCGTTGACGTCGATGCCCTCACGGCGCTCGAAGTCGCGGAGGACACGGTTGAACTCCGACGTGAAGGTCTCGCTCGTGTTGTCCGTGATGTAGCCGAGGTGGTTCAGGAAGTACTGCGCGGCGAGGATGTCGACGCTGGGGCCGGGGTTCTGGAGCGAGTAGTTCGGCCAGACCTGGGCCTGGATCATCTGGATGACCTCGTCCGGCGTGCGCTCGAAGTCGTCGGCCGCGGCGGACGGGGCCATGAGGGCCATGCCGCCGATGGCGATGGCTCCGGCGGTGGCGAGGGAAGCGAACCTGCGAGCGAGGCCGGTGATGACGTGCTTGGACATGATGGGCGACTGTCTCCCTGTCGTGGCTGCTAAGACGCGCTCATGCTCACACGGATCACAGCTTGGTCAACGCCATGACACGCTTTGATTACTGACAGTAATCATTGACACGGTTATGCAGGTCACAGGCCCCGAGCGCACGCGCTCGGGGCCTGTTCTTCGTCATGTCGGCGTGTCGCGACCATCCACCGCCTACCGGACCGGGTATCCGGCCTCACGCAGGCTCCGCTTGACGTCGGCGATGGTGAACTCCCCGAAGTGGAAGACGGTCGCCGCCAGCACCGCGTCCGCGCCCGCGGCGACCGCCGGGACGAAGTGCTCCACCGCGCCCGCCCCGCCCGAGGCGATCAGCGGGACGTCCACCCGCGCGCGCACCGCGCGGATCAGCTCCAGGTCGAAACCCGCCCGGGTGCCGTCGGCGTCCATCGAGTTGAGCAGAATCTCACCGGCCCCCAGCTCGGCGGCCCGCTCACACCACTCCAGAGCGTCGACACCGGCGCTCTCCCGACCGCCGTGCGTGGTGACCTCGAACCCGCTGGGTGTGGGACGACCGCCCTCGCGCACGCGGCGCACGTCGGCGGAGAGCACCAGGACCTGGCGGCCGAAGCGTTCCGCGATCTCCCCGATCAGCTCCGGACGGGCGATCGCGGCGGTGTTCACCCCCACCTTGTCGGCACCGGCGCGCAGCAGCCGGTCCACGTCCTCGGTGGTACGGACCCCTCCCCCGACGGTGAGCGGGATGAACACCTGGTCCGCGGTGCGGCGCACCACGTCGAAGGTGGTCTCGCGGTTGCCGCTGGAGGCGGTGACGTCCAGGAAGGTCAGCTCGTCGGCGCCCCCGGCGTCGTAGGTGCCCGCGAGCTCCACCGGGTCACCGGCGTCGCGGAGGTTCTCGAAGTTGACGCCCTTGACGACGCGTCCGGCGTCGACGTCCAGACACGGGATGACTCGGATGGCCAGGCTCACCGATCCGCACCCCGCACCGTGGTCAGGGCGTCCTCCAGGGTGAAGGCGCCCTCGTACAGGGCGGTGCCCATGATGGCGCCCTCCACGCCCAGCGGGACCAGGGAGGAGATCGCCTCCAGGTCGGCGAGGCTGGACACGCCGCCGCTGGCGACCACCGGCTTGTCGGTGCGCTCGCACACGGTGCGCAGCAGGTCCAGGTTGGGGCCCTTGAGGGTGCCGTCCTTGTTGACGTCGGTGACCACGTACCGGGCGCAGCCCTCGGACTCCAGGCGGTCGAGGGTCTCCAGGAGGTCGCCGCCGTCGCGGGTCCAGCCCCGGGCGGCCAGGGTCGTGCCGCGCACGTCCAGGCCGATCGCGATCCGGTCGCCGTGCTCGGCGATGATCCGGGCGCACCACTCCGGGTTCTCCAGGGCGGCGGTGCCGATGTTCACGCGGGTGCAGCCCGTGGCCAGGGCGGCGGCCAGGGACTCGTCGTCGCGGATGCCGCCGGACATCTCGACCTTCACGTCGAGGCGGTCGACGATGGCGCGCAGGAGGTCGCGGTTGTGGCCCCGGCCGAAGGCCGCGTCCAGGTCCACCAGGTGGATCCACTCGGCCCCGGCGTCACGCCAGGCGCGGGCGGCCTCGAAGGGGTCGCCGTACTGGCCGCCGGAGCCGGCCCTGCCCTGGACGAGCTGGACGGCCTGGCCGCCGGACACGTCCACGGCGGGCAGCAGTTCGAGTACGGGGGTCGACGGGGTGTGGTCGCCGGTCATGGTGCCTTCTCGTGCTCGGTTCGGTTCGGGGTCATGCGTCGTCACAGCGTGCCGACCCAGTTGGCCAGGACCCGGGCCCCGGCGTCACCGGACTTCTCCGGGTGGAACTGGGTCGCGCTGAGCGGACCGTTCTCCACGGCGGCCACGAAGGGTTCGCCGTGTTCGGACCAGGTCACCCGGGGGCTGCGGATACGGTCGCTGTGACTGACGAACTCCCAGCGGCGGACCGCGTAGGAGTGCACGAAGTAGAAGCGGTCCTCGGGGCCCACCCCCGCGAACAGGCGTGTGTCCTCGGGCGGGGTGACGGTGTTCCAGCCCATGTGGGGGACGACGGGCGCCCGGAGGCGTTCGACCGTGCCCGGCCACTCACCGCAGCCCTCGGTGGCGCGGTCCTCGGCGTGGACGTCGGCCTGTTCGACGCCCCGGTCGAAGAGGACCTGCATGCCCACGCAGATCCCCAGGACGGGGCGGCCCCCGGCCACGCGCCGACCGATGATCCGGTCTCCCCGGCCGCCCGGAGGCTGGCCATGCAGGCGCTGAAGGCGCCCACCCCGGGGACGACCAGCCCGTCCGCGTCGAGCGCGGCGTGCGGGTCGGAGGTGACGGTGACGTCGGCGCCGGTGCGCTCCATGGCGCGCTGGGCCGAGCGGAGGTTGCCCGACCCGTAGTCGAAGACGACCACACGTGACATTCGAGTGCGTGCCCTTCAGTTGGTGAGGTGAGCGTCCCTGGACGCGGGGGACTAGAAGTAGCCGAGCCGCAGCACGCCGGAGACCACGGCGAGCGCGACGCACCCGGCAAGGACGCCCGCGATGAGGCGGTTCCTCCCCACAGCGCGTACACGCCGCCGGCGAGGAATCCGCCCAGGACGAGCAGGAACAGGCCCCAGAGGTCGGTGTCCATCTACAGGACGCCCTTGGTGGAGGGCACCCAGTCCACGCGCGGGTCGTTCTCGGTGGCCACGCGCAGTGCGCGGGCGAACGCCTTGAACTGGGCCTCCACGATGTGGTGGGCGTTGCGGCCGTAGGGCACGTGGACGTGCAGGGCCACGCGCGCCTGGGCGACGAACGACTCGAAGATGTGGCGGGTCATGGTCGTGTCGTAGTCGCGGCCGATGACCGGCGCCATGCCCTCGGGCTCGGTGTGCACGAGGTAGGGGCGGCCGGAGACGTCGACGGTGACCTCGGCCAGCGCCTCGTCGAGCGGGACCTTGGCGTCGGCGAAGCGGCGGATGCCCGCGCGGTCGCCGAGGGCCTCGCTGAAGGCCGCGCCCAGGGCGAGGGCCGTGTCCTCCATGGTGTGGTGCGCGTCGATGTGCAGGTCGCCCTCGGTGCGCACGGTGAGATCGAAGAGTCCGTGCTTGGCGAGCTGGTCGAGCATGTGGTCGAAGAATCCGACCCCGGTGGAGACGTCGGCGACGCCCGTGCCGTCCAGGTCGACCTCGACCAGGACCTTGGTTTCCTTGGTTGCGCGTTCGACGCGCCCGATGCGGCTCATGGTGCCTGATCCTTGGTGGTGCTGTGGTGGTGGTGCGGTGCGGTGGTGCCGGGCGGGCCGGCCAGGCTAGCGGCCGGTGACCTTCAGGAGCGCCGCGCGGAAGGCGGCCATCTCCTCGCTGGTGCCGACGGTGACGCGCAGCCAGCCGTCGGGGCCGGTCTCGCGGATGAGGACGTCCTGGTCGAGCAGGTCCCGCCAGACCCGGCTGCGGTCCTCGAACTCACCGAACAGGACGAAGTTGGCGTCCGAGTCCGCGACGGAGAACCCCTGTTCCCGGAGCCAGAGGACGAGCGCGTCGCGTTCGGCGCGGAGGTCGTCGACGGCGCCGAGGAGCTCCTCGGCGTGCTCCAGCGCGGTGAGGGCCACCGTCTGGGTGACGGCGGACAGGTGGTAGGGCAGGCGGACCAGCTGGAGGGCGTCCACCACGGCGGGGTGCGCGGCGAGGTAGCCCACGCGCGCCCCGGCCAGGGCGAAGGCCTTGGACATGGTGCGCGAGACGATCACCCTGGGGTGGTCCGGCAGCAGGGACAGGGCGCTGGGCGTGTTCGCGCGGCGGAACTCGGCGTAGGCCTCGTCGACCACCACGACCCCCGGGGCGGCCCGGGCGACGCGCTCGATGTCGGCCATCTCCAGGGCGGTACCGGTGGGGTTGTTGGGCGAGGTCAGGAAGACGACGCTGGGCCGGTGCTCCTCGATGGCGGCCAGGGCGGCGTCCACGTCGATCCGGAAGTCGGCGTCGCGCGGGACCGGCACCCAGTGCGTCCCGGTCCCCCGGGAGATGATCGGGTGCATCGAGTAGGACGGCTCGAAGCCCATCGCCGTGCGGCCGGGTCCGCCGAAGGCCTGGAGCAGCTGCTGGAGGACCTCGTTGGAGCCGTTGGCCGCCCAGACGTGGGCGGCGGTCAGGCCGTGGCCGAGGTAGGCGGCCAGGCCCTCACGCAGCCGGACCGCGTCCCGGTCGGGGTACCGGTTGAGCCCGAGGGCGGTGTCCGCCACCGCCTCGGCGAGGGCCTTCGCCAGGCGCGGGGAGGGCGCGTGGGGGTTCTCGTTGGTGTTGAGGACCACCGGCACGTCCAGCTGCGGTGCGCCGTAGGCCGAGCGTCCGCGCAGGTCGTCGCGGAGCGGCAGGTCGTTCAGGGTGAAGCTCACTGGGTTCACACTCGTGGTCGGTCGTGGCGGGACGGTCTCCCGGGGCCACTGTGACCACCGTGGTCACAGGGGTCCCCTCCGGTCGCCCCGCCGGGGCGGGCGTCTGACGGCCTCCGGTTCGCTTCGGCCGTTGTTCGGGCGCCGCCGGGGGCGGTCACCCCCGGCTCCTCCCCGGAACTGCTGGAACACCCCCGGGTCAGGGCGTGTTCCCCTCCTCCGTGCGCGCGGCCACGGCCTCGCCGTGCGCGGGCAGGTCCTCGGCCTGGGCCAGGGTGATGACGTGATGGGCGACGTCGGCCAGCGCGTCGCGGTCGTACTCGACGACGTGCACCCCGCGCAGGAAGGTCTGCACGCTCAGGCCACCGCTGTGGCAGGCGCAGCCGCCGGTGGGCAGCACGTGGTTGGAGCCCGCCGCGTAGTCACCGAGGGAGACCGGGGAGTGGTCCCCGACGAAGATCGCTCCGGCGTTGCGCACGCGCGCCGCCCGAGCCGGGGCGTCGGCGGTCATGATCTGCAGGTGCTCGGCCGCGTAGGCGTCGACGACCGCCAGCCCCTGCTCGAGGTCGTCCACCAGGACGATGCCGGACTGCGGGCCCGACAGGGCTTCACGGACGCGCTCGCTGTGCTTGGTGGCGGCGACGCGCGCGGCGAGGCGTTCGGTGACCGCCTCGGCCAGGGCCTCGTCCGGGGTCACCAGGACGGAGGCGGCGACGACGTCGTGCTCGGCCTGGCTGATGAGGTCGGCGGCGACGTAGTCGGGGTTGGCGGTGGAGTCCGCGAGGATCGCGATCTCGGTGGGCCCGGCCTCGGCGTCGATGCCGATGACGCCCTTGAGGAGGCGCTTGGCGGCCGCGACCCAGATGTTGCCGGGGCCGGTGACCATGTCGGCGCGCTCGCAGTCGTCGGTGCCGTAGGCGAACATCGCCACCGCCTGGGCGCCACCGACCGCGTACACCTCGTCCACGCCGAGCAGCGCGCAGGCGGCGAGGATGGTCGGGTGGGGCAGCCCACCGAAGTCCTTCTGCGGCGGCGAGGTCACCGCGAGGGAGGCCACGCCCGCCTCCTGGGCGGGGACGACGTTCATGATGACGCTGGACGGGTAGACGGCGCGGCCGCCCGGCACGTAGAGGCCGACGCGGTTGACCGGGATCCACTTCTCCGTGACGGTGCCGCCGGGGACGACCTGGGTGGTGTGGTCCTGGCGGCGCTGCGCGCTGTGCACCTTGCGGGCGCGGCGGATGGACTCCTCCAGCGCGGCGCGCACGGCGGGGTCGAGTTCGACGAGGGCCGCGTCGATGGCGTCCTTGGGGACACGGACGTCGGTGAGCCGCACGCCGTCGAAGCGTTCGGTGAGTTCGACCAGTGCCTCGGTCCCGCGATGGCGGACGTCCTCACAGAGCGGCCGCACGCGCTCGGTGGCGTCGGCCACATCGATTTCGGCGCGCGGAAGGGCGTCGCGCGGGTCGTCCTGGGAGCCTCGGAGGTCGATTCGACTGATCACGGTCCCAGTCTAGGGGGCTCGGCCCAATCCGTGGGTGGCGGAGTCCGGATGATGGACACCACACCCGCGCGACCGGCGCGAACCCGCTTCCCGGACCCGCGCCCCGACGACTCCCCGGACGCGCGAAATAAGCGTCGCCTAAGTTTGGGACACCTTACCTAATTTGATGAAAGAAAGGCTTGCCTCATTCATTGGGGCGCCACTCCGAGGTGTTTCGCAAAACGCTTTTTAATGGGTTATCGTGGGGGCATGACTTCGAACAAGACCGGCGATAGCAGCCATTCCAAGTTCCATCGTCTCCTCATCGACCAGGTGCGGCACGAGTTCACCGCCTCGCACCAGTACGTGGCGATCGCGGCCTGGTTCGACGACCAGGACCTGCCCCAGCTGGCCAGGGTCTTCTACGAGCAGTCCCTGGAGGAGCGCGACCACGCGATGATGATCGTGCGGTACCTGCTCGACAGCGACGTCACCTTCGCCCTTCCCGGCGTGGACGACATCGAGACCGATTTCGCCGTCGCCCGCGACCTGGTCGCCCTGGCCCTGCGCCAGGAACGCGAGGTGACCGACAACTTCCAGCGACTGGCCAGGGTCGCCCGCGACGAGGACGACTACACCGGAGAGCAGTTCCTCCAGTGGTTCATCCAGGAGCAGGTGGAGGAGGTCGCCAAGATGTCGACCCTCCTGAACGTCGTGGACCGCGCCAACGGCAACCTGTTCGACGTGGAGACCTTCGTCGCCCGCGACATGCCGAGCGAGGACAACGGCAGCCAGGGCGCTCCGGGCACCGCGGGCCCCTCGGTCTCCTGACCGGCCGCGCCTCCGGCGCCGTCCGCGCACCCGCCCCGCCCGGGCCGCCCCGGGCGGGGCGCCCGCGTCCGTACCCCGGCGGGGGCATACTGGGACCATGCCAGAGGCGCTGCCGATCTTCCCGCTGAACACCGTGCTGTTCCCCGGTATGACGATCCCACTCCACGTGTTCGAGAACAGGTACCGTCGGCTGGTCTCGGAACTGCTCGGCCCCACCCTGGCCGGGGGCGAGCCGGGTGGCCGGGACCACGGACCCGCGCGCTTCGGCGTCGTCTGGATCGAACTGGGCCAGGAGGTGGCCAGTGAGTCCGGGCAGGGCTCGGGGGCGCGGACACCGGTGTGCCCAACACCGCCGGGCCCGGGGCGCCGGCCTCCCTTCCGCTGGTGAGCGCGACCGGGTGCACGGCCGTGGTGCGCGACGTGCGCACCTACGAGGACGGCCGCTACGACCTGGTGGTCGAGGGCGGCACGCGGTTCACCATCACCGACCTGTCGGACGTCGACACCGCCTCCACCGACGACTACTCGACGGCGTCGGTCTCCCTTCTGCCCGAGCCCCTGGGGCCGGACGTCGAGGAGCACGCCGACCGGGTGCGGGAACTGTACGAGGTGTACGAGCGGCGGCTGGCGGACATCGGCATGGCGTCGGAGACCGCGGGCGACCTGCCGCGCGACCCGATCGCGTTGTCGTACACCGTGGCGATCTCGGTGGTGCTGGACTCGGCGGAGAAGCAGCGTCTGCTGGAGGCCGAGGACGCGGCGACCCGGCTGGCGGTGGCCGCGCGCTTCCTGCGCAGGGAGAACCGGATCGTGGCCGCGCCGGACCTGCCCAACCTCCCCGCGGGCCCGTTCCTCGACAACGGGGTCTCCTTCAACTAGGGCGCCGCCTCAGGGGATCCTCACCCTGACGGGGACACCCGCGTCACCTGGTGCGGTGTCCCGTGTACGGAGGAGTAGCCTGCCCTGAGGTGGAAGTACGAAGTGGAAGGCCCAGGTGACCCATGAGTGGAAGATCCACGCCCGCGACGGTGGCCGCCAGCAGGACCAAGACCACCTACACGTTGCACCCCTATGAGGTGAACGGGGGCGAGGGCCACTCCTATGGCGCGGACGCCGCCGACGCGATCGGGGTACCGCACGAACAGGTGTTCAAGACGCTGGTGGCCGAGGTGGACGGCGTGTTCACCGTCGGGGTGGTGCCCGTGAGCGCGTCGCTGGACCTGAAGGCGCTGGCGGCCGCGGTCGGCGGCAAGCGGGCGACGATGGCCGATCCGGTCCGGGCGGAGAAGATCACCGGGTACGTGCGTGGCGGCATCAGCCCGTTGGGGCAACGCAAGCGGCTGCGGACGGTGATCGACTCCTCGGTGGCGGAGCTGCGTGCGGTGTACGTCTCCGCCGGGCGGCGGGGACTCCAGATGGAGCTGACCCCCAAGGACCTCATCGCCCTGACGGAGGCCTCCCTCGCCCCCATCGGAACGGACTGAACGGCCCAGGGCGCCGGGGCGGCCCGGAGCGGGCGACGAGGTGTCGTCGCCCCGTGGTCGGCCCCGGAATCCGCTGGGTCACAGGGGTCCGTGGACCGGCACACATTCGCGTACGGAGTGTTGCCCGCCCCCTACCCAGGGGTAGCTTTGTGACATGGGCAACACTTCATCCCCCTATCGGTCCGTTCCCGACATGTTCGTCTCCCGCGTCGCCGAATCCGGCGACCGGGAGGCGTTCACCTACCCGGTCCCCTCCCCGCCGGTGGCGGCGAGAAGTGGGAGTCCCTGACCTGGAACCAGACCCGTGACCGTGTCCGCGCCCTGGCGCTGGGCCTGCACTCCCTGGGTCTGACCTCCCAGGCCCGGTGCGCGATCGCGTCGAGCACCCGCGTCGAGTGGGTCCTGGCCGACCTCGCGATCCTGTGCGCGGGCGGCGCCTCCACCACGATCTACCCCTCCTCCGGCCCGCCCGACTGCGCGTTCATCGTGTCCGACTCCGGCAGCATGGTGGCCTTCGCCGAGAACGACGAGCAGGTCGCCAAACTCCTGGAGCAGCGCGGCGCCATGCCCGGACTGTCCCGGGTCATCGCCTTCGAGGGGGCGGCCGGGGGCGACGACGACTGGGTGATGAGCCTGTCCGAACTGGAGGAGGTCGGCGCGGGCCTGCACGCCGAGCGGCCCGATCTCTTCGACACGTTGGTCTCCTCCGTCCGCGCCGACCACCTGGCGACGCTGATCTACACCTCCGGCACCACCGGCCGCCCCAAGGGGGTGCGCCTGGACCACGCCAACTGGCTCTACGAGGCCGAGGCGCTGCGGGTCATGGGCGACGAGATGCGCGCCCAGGGCTGGGAGATGCTCGACGCCGACGACGTCCAGTACCTGTGGCTGCCCCTGGCCCACAGCTTCGGCAAGGTCATGCAGGTCGCCCAGTTGCGGCTCGGGTTCACGACCGCCGTCGACGGCCGCGTGGACCGGATCGTCGACAACCTCGCCGTCGTGCGGCCCACCTTCATGGCCGCCGCCCCGCGCATCTTCGAGAAGGTGTTCAACCGGGTCGTCATGCAGGCCAAGGAGGGAGGCGCCGCCAAGTACCGGATCTTCCGGTGGGCCGTCGGCGTGGGAGACCAGGTGGCCCGGCTGAGGGAGGAGGGCCGGGAGCCCGGCGGACTGCTCGCCGCCCGGTACCGGGTGGCCGACCGCCTCGTGTTCGCCAAGCTGCGTGCCCGGTTCGGTGACCGGCTGAAGTTCTTCGTGTCCGGCAGCGCGCCCCTGGCCCCCGAGATCGGCCGGTTCTTCTACGGCGCCGGGATCACCATCCTGGAGGGCTACGGCCTGACCGAGACCTCGGCGGGGGCCTTCCTCAACCGACCGGGTGACGTGCGCTTCGGCTCGGTGGGGCTGCCCCTGCCCGGGACGGAGGTGCGGATCGCGGAGGACGGCGAGGTCCTGTTGCGCGGCGGAAGCGTGATGCGCGGCTACCACAACCTGTCCGGAGCCACCCAGGAGGTCCTCGACGAGGACGGCTGGTTCGCCACCGGTGACATCGGCGCCCTGGAGAACGGCCGTCTGCGGATCACCGACCGCAAGAAGGAACTCATCAAGACCTCGGGCGGCAAGTACGTGGCTCCGCAGAGCATCGAGAGTCGGTTCAAGTCCCTGTGCCCCTACGTGGGCAACCTGGTGGTGCACGGTGACCGTCGGCCCTACTGCGTGGCCCTGGTGACCCTCGACGCCGAGGCGATCGAGGTCTGGGCCGAGGCCAACGGCCTGGGCGCGCTGAACTACCTCGGGCTGACCAGGGAACCCAAGGTGCGGGCCATGCTCCAGGAGGCCATCGACGAGCTCAACCGCGGCCTGCCCCGGCACGAGTCCGTCAAGGACTTCGCCATCCTGCCGAACGAGCTCACGGTGGAGCAGGGCGAGATCACACCGAGCCTGAAGATGCGCCGCAGAGCCGTGGAGGAGCGGTACCGGGACCTGCTCGACGGCATGTACGAGGACTCCGTGCAGACCCTGTGAGCGCCGCCGGGCGCGGCGGACGCCCTCAGCCGAGTCCGGCGGTCCCCGCTCCTCCCTGACGGGGGTCGCCGGTCAGGGGGACGACACCCTCGGCGGGGATCCGGTCCCGGACGGGTTCGGGCACGCCGGGCTGGTCGCCGCGCATCAGGCTGAAGGCGTCCAACAGCCCGTACTGGAGAACGTGCACGAAGGGCCACACGACCAGGAACGCGACGGCTTGGAGCTGGAGGGCCGCGACCACCGTGCCACCGGGGTCGGTGGCCAGCACGGCCTCCCGGGCCGGAGCGTCCAGAGCGACGCCGATCCGCCAGACCAGCAGGGACGCGGCGGCCGCGCCGAGCGTGCTCGCGACGAGTCCGACCATCCGCAGGTCCTGGAACCGGCGCCGGGCCAGGGAGAACTGGACCATGTACGCGGCGTAGCCGGTGACGAGCCCGGCCAGCGCGGTGATGACGACGAAGTAGCCCTCCCCCGCGAAGACCTCCTCGGAGGCGCCGGTGAAGACCCCGCCGTCCGGCAGGACCACCACCTCGGGCCGCGGGGCGAGCCACCACCACAACGGGGCCAGGAGGGCGCCCAGCAGCGCCGTACCCCCGAGGAAGGCCACGCCCACGACCAGGCCGCGTACCGGCGCGCCACCGCTCTGTTCCGCCATCAACCGCTCCTCATCATCGCCACCCGGCCCCGCCGAAAACCAGTGGATACCGGACATGGCCCGAAGGAGAATACCGCCATGAGCGACAAGAGCAGCCTCCACGGCCTCCCCGAGCGTGTCGATGCTCCCACAGCGGCCGACGAGCGCACGATGCTCCTGGCCTGGTTGGACTGGCACCGCGCCACGGTGCACCGCAAGTGCGCGGGTCTGGCCGCCGACCTCTCCTCGTCGGCACCGCTGCCGGGGTCGCCGATGACCACCATCGGCGGGATCGTCTCCCACCTCCGCTGGATGGAGGCGTTCTGGTTCGAGGTGGTGATGCTCAACCAGCCCGACCTGGCGCCGTACACGGTCGAGGACCCGGACGCCGAGTTCAGGGTGGGGGCGCGACGGCCCCTGGAGGAGCTCCTCCCCGAGTACGCCGCGCAGTGCGAGCGTTCCCGGGAGATCACCTCCCACCTGGAGCTCGGCAACTCCGCCCGCCGCGTGCTGAGGGAACGCGACCGGGTGACCCTGCGCTGGGTGGTCCTGCACATGATCGAGGAGACCGCCCGGCACAACGGACACCTGGACGTCCTCCGGGAGCTGGCCGACGGCGCCACCGGCCAGTAGCCCTCCGGCGTGCGGGCCCGGGACGGTACTCACCGTCCCGGGCCCGACGACCGCGTGGATCAGTCCTGGTCGTCGCCGTCCTCGGAGGAGGGGGCCTCCTCCTCGTCGGCGAGGATCAGGTACAGACCGCGTTTGGTCTCGGCCAGCAGGCGCTTGGCCCGCTCCAGCTGCTCCGGGGTCCCGGCCTGGGCGACCTGGGACGCGGCGGCCGAGAGCTGGTAGGCCAGGGCTCCGATCTCCTCGTAGCGGGACCTGGCGTCGGCGTGCGCGTCCGCTCCCGCCTCCCACGGCGGGGTGAGGTCGGCGCCGTTCTCCTCCAGGTAGGCGATGCCCTCGTCGGTGAGCTGATAGGGGCGGCGGCGCCCCTCCCCTCGACCTGCGCGACCAGGCCCTCGTCCTCCAGTTGCTGGAGCATGGGGTAGACGGAGCCGGGGCTGGGGCGCCAGGCGCCGCCGCTGCGCTCGCGTCCCTCGCGGATGATCTCGTATCCGCTGCGCGTCTCCTCCGCCAGGAGCATGAGGATGCCGGTGCGGACGTCGCCGCGCCGGGCGCGGCCGCCTCCCTGCGGGGCCCGTGCCCGCCCCCGAAGGGGAAGCCCGGACCGAACGGTGCCCCCGGGCCCGCGGGACCGAAGTGCCCGCCCGGGGACCCTCCCCACGGAGGGGCGGCGACCCGGGTGGGCCGGGCGGGGGCGGCGGGTGGCCGAATCCGTCCCGTCGCGGGCCCTGGTGCTCGTCGTGGTGTGCGTTCGGGATGTCTGTGGGGCGCGGGGCCCAGGGCAGCCGGGGACGCTCGGTGCGTCGCCCGCCCCAGGGCCAGGGGCCGGGAAGTGCCATCGCGGTCATGTCGTTCTCCTTGGTAGCGATTGATGTTGATCGTTCACGACTGTCACTCCGTGATCCGATAGCTCAAAGATATATCGCTAACTGGCTCAAGGCAAGAGCGGAGGCACAAAGATCCCCGTGTGCGGTGCCGCACACGGGGATCCTGGAGGTGGTCGACCGGTCAGTAGTCGACCGCGTACGCCCCCAGCAGGCTCTTCATCTCACCGTTGAACTCAGGCGAGATCCGCACCGAGTAGCGGTCCACCGCGTAGATCCGGGAGCGCACCGGGTTGTCCACCCGGATCCGCACGGGGGTGTCCCCCTTGTGCGTGCTCAGCACCTGACGGAGATCGTCCACGAGCTCGGAGTTCAGCCGGTCCTCGGCCACGGTGAGCAGTACCGGCGGTTCGCCCTCGGTGACGTGGGAGATGTCGAGGATGGACATCTCGGAGGCGAACATCGACCAGGTGCCGTCCCGGTCGTTGAGCCGCCCCTTGACCGTGACCGCCGTGTCCTCCAGCAGCGCCTCCACGTACAGCGGATACGTCTTGGGGAAGAACAGCACCTCCATGCTGGCGTCCAGGTCCTCCACCGTGGCGATGGCCCACTGGTTGCCCGCCTTGTTGGTGCGCTTGTCCACCTTGGAGATCAACCCCGAGATCCGCACCTCACCGCGCTCGCGCGCCAGCTCGCCGGCGACGATCTGCGCGATCGAGGTGTCGCGCGACCGCGCCAGCACCCGCTCGGCCCCGGCCAGGGGTGGCTGGACACGTACAGACCCAGCATCTCCCGCTCGAACGCCAGCTTCGTCTTGCGGTCCCACTCCTCCTCGCCCCACTGGATGTTCAACCCGATCGGCGTGGAGTCGCCGTCGTCGTCACCACCGCCGAACAGGTCGAACTGGCCGTGCGCCTCCTGCTTCTTGGAGCTGATCATCCCGTCCACCGCCACCTCGTGGTGCCGGTACAGCTCGCGCCGGGGCTGGCCCAGCGAGTCGAAGCCGCCCGCCTTGATCAACGACTCGATCACGCGCTTGTTGCACGCCGCCAGCTCGATCTTGGACAGGAAGTCGGTGAAGGACGAGTACTTGCCCTTCTCCGTGCGGGTCTTGACGATCGAGTTCACCACGTTCGCGCCCACGTTGCGCACGGCGCCCATGCCGAAACGGATGTCCTTGCCGACCGGGGTGAAGCGCAGACCGGACTCGTTGACGTCCGGCGGGAGCACCTTGATGTGCTGGGCCCGGCACTCGGCCAGGTACACCGCCATCTTGTCCTTGTCGTCACTGACCGAGGTCAACAGCGCGGCCATGTAGGCGGCCGGATAGTTGGCCTTGAGGTACGCGGTCCAGTAGGAGACCAGCGCGTACCCGGCGGCGTGCGACTTGTTGAAGGCGTAGCCCGCGAAGGGAAGCATGACGTCCCACAGGGCCTGGATGGCCTCCTGCGAGAAGCCGCGCTTCTTCGCCCCGGGGAAGAACTTGGCCTCCTCTTCTTCCAGGGCCTCCTTCTTCTTCTTACCCATGGCGCGACGCATCAGGTCGGCGCCGCCGAGCGTGTACCCGGCCAACTGCTGAGCGATCGCCATGATCTGCTCCTGGTAGACCAGCAGGTGGAAGGTCTCTCCCAGGATCGGTTCCAGGGCGTCCTTGAGCTCCGGATGGATCGGAGTGATCTCCTGGCGACCGTTCGAACGGTCGGCGTAGTCGTTGTGTGCGTTGGCCGCCATCGGGCCCGGTCGGTACAGGGAGAGAACAGCCGCGATGTCACCGAACTTCTTCGGCTCCATGCGCTTGAGGAGGTTGCGCATGGCGCCGCCGTCCAGCTGGAACACGCCCAGGGTGTCACCCCGAGAGAGCAGCTGGTAGGTCTTCCTGTCGTCCAGAGGCAGCTGAGCGAGATCGATGTCGACCCCCTCGGCCTCCTTGATGCTCTTGACCGCGTCGTCCATGATCGTGAGGTTGCGCAGGCCCAGGAAGTCCATCTTGAGCAGACCCATGTCCTCGCACTGAGGGTAGGGAAAGCCGGTGATGATGGCGCCGTCGGAGTCACGCTTGTGCAGCGGAATGACGTCGAGCAGAGGTTCCTTGGACAGGATGACGCCCGCCGCGTGCACACCGGTGCCCCGGGTCAGGCCCTCGATACCCCGCGCGGTCTCCATGACCTTGGCTACCTGGGGGTCGTTGTCGACCAGGCCCCGGAGCTCGGTGGTCTCGCCGTACCGCTCGTTCTCGGTGTTGAACACCGCGTCGAGCGCGATCTCCTTGCCACCCACCGCCGCGGGGAAGGCCTTGGTGATCTGGTCACCCACCGAGTAGGGCATACCCAGGATCCGGGTGGAGTCCTTCACGGCCGCTTTGGCCTTGATGGTGCCGAAGGTGAGGATCTGCGCCACCCGCTCCTCGCCGTACAACTGGGTGACGTAGTCGATCATCTCGCCGCGCCGACGCTCGTCGAAGTCCAGGTCGACATCGGGCATGGTCACACGCTCGGGGTTGAGGAACCGCTCGAACAGCAGACCGTGTTCCAAGGGGTCCAGGTCGGTGATACCCAGAACGTAGGCGATCATCGAGCCGGCCGCCGAACCACGGCCCGGCCCCAGGGCGATCCCGGTCTTGCGGGCGTGCTGACAGATGTCGGAGACCACCAGGAAGTAGGCGGGGAAGCCCATCTCGTTGATGATGCCGAGTTCGAACTCCACCCGACGGCGGACGTCGTCACCCGCACCGTCCGGGTAACGGGTCGGGAGCAGCCGTTCGACCTCCTTTGCCAGCCAGGAGGCCTGGGTCTCACCTTCCGGGATGGGGAACTCCGGCATGAGGTCGCGATGGGCGAAGACCTCGTCATAGGCCCCGGCCTCGACCCGCTCGGCGATGAGCAGGGTGTTCTTGCAGCCCTGCGCCCACTCGTCGAAGTTGAGCAGGCCGCGCATTTCGTCGGCGGTCTTGAGGTAGTAGCCCGAACCGTTGAACCGGAAACGCGTGGGGTCGTCCAGGTTCTTGCCCACGCCCACCGCCAGCAGGGCGTCATGCGCCGCGGACTGGGACTCGTAGACGTAGTGCGAGTCATTGGTGACCAGCGGAGGGATGTCCAGCTCACGGCCGACCTTGAGCAGGCCGTCGCGGACCTCCTTCTCGATCGGAACGCCGTGGTCCATCAGCTCCAGGAAGACGTTCTCCCTGCCGAAGATGTCCTGGAGCCCGGCCGCGTACTCGATCGCCTCCTTCTCCTGCCCCAACCTCAGCCGTGTCTGCACACCGCCGGAGGGGCAGCCGGTCGAGACGATGATGCCCTCGTTGTACTGCTGCATGAGCTCGAGGTCCATGCGGGGCTTCATGTAGTAGCCCTCGGCCGAAGCCAGGGACGACATCCGGAAGAGGTTGCGCAGACCCTGCGCGTTCCGCGCGAGCATGGTCATGTGCAGGTACCGGCCGCCACCGGAGATGTCCTTGCCGCCTTCCGCCGAGGCGTCGTCGGAGGTGTTGGAGCGCCCCCAGAAGACCCGCTTCTTGTGGAAGCGCGACTCGGGCGCGACGTAGGCCTCGATCCCGATGATCGGTTTGACGCCCGACCCCTTGGACTGCTGGTAGAACTCGTAGGCCCCGAACATGTTGCCGTGGTCGGTCATGGCCACGGCTGGCATCCCCAACCGCCCGGCCTCCTTGAAGAGAGGCTTCAGCTTCGCCGCACCGTCGAGCATCGAGTACTCGGTGTGGACGTGCAGATGTGCGAAGGAGTCGGCCATGACGCGGGTGCCCCCAGGCGGGTAGACGGACGGGTGGTGTCCCCTGAGCCTACGACTTCCCCACGACTTTCGCGGACGCCCTGTGGACAGGTGAGCCCCACCGGTGGTGCGGCTCGACCCTCATCGGACCGGCGGCTCACGCCACACTGGGATCGCCGATCCCGTCACAGGTGCGATCACTGGTGTTGTGGGCGCGGTCGGAGCAGACGTCCTCGGGCACGGGTGCCTCCTCACCGAGATCTCCGGGCCGGGCGCGCCACATGACGTGATGCCGGGACACGGACCATCCGACACCGGTGCACCGCGAGTCGGGTGCTGGTACACCGTCCGGACACGCGCGCCTGTTAACCTCCGGCGGTCGACCCCCTCCCCCGTTGAGAGGATCCCCTCCCGTGACCACCACGCCGCGCCGGATCGCCTCCACCGCCACGCTGGTGCTGGCCGCCTCCGCGCTGACCGCCCTGCCCTCGTCGGCGGCCGAGTCCCCGTCGGTCCCGACCCCGCCCGGAGCGCACGAGGTGCGCTTCGCCACCTTCAACACCGCGCTGGAGCGCGGTGAGCAGGGCGCCCTCGTCGAGGAGCTGGCCACTCCCGACAGCGAGCAGGCCCGCAACGTCGCAGAGATCATCCAGCACGTGCGTCCCGACGTGCTGCTGGTCAACGAGTTCGACTACGACGAGGAGGGCGCGGGGCCCCGGCTCTTCCAGGACAACTACCTGTCCGTGGGCCAGTCCGGCGCCGCGCCGATCGAGTACCCGTACGTGTACACCGCCCCGGTCAACACGGGTGTGGCCTCGGGCGTGGACCTCAACGGCGACGGCCGGGCGGTGACCGAGCCGGGCGGGCCCGACTACGCCGAGGACGCCTTCGGCTACGGCCTCTTCCCGGGACAGTACGGGATGGTCGTGTACTCGATGTACCCGATCGTCACGGACGAGGTGCGCACGTTCCAGAACTTCCGCTGGGCGGACATGCCGGACGCGTTGCTGCCCACTGACCCGGAGACCGGTGAGCCCTTCTACTCCGAGGAGGCCCTGGAGGTGCTGCGGCTGTCCTCCAAGAGCCACTGGGACGTCCCGATCGACACCGGGCGCGGCCGTCCGGTGCACCTGTTGGCCAGCCACCCGACACCGCCGACCTTCGACGGTCCGGAGCGGCGCAACGTGGCGCGCAACCACGACGAGATCCGCTTCTGGGCGGACTACGTGACCCCGCGCGGCGCCTCGTACGTCTACGACGACCGGGGCGTCCGGGGCGGGCTCGCCCCCGGCTCCCCGTTCGTGATCGCGGGCGACCTCAACGCCGACCCCAACGACGGCGACGGGCACCCCGAGGCGGTGACCCAGCTGTTGGAGCACCGCCACGTCGTGGACGTGCGCCCCTCCAGCCAGGGCGGGCGCGGCGCGGCCCAGCGGCAGGGCGGCGCCAACGAGGACCACGAGGGAGACCCGGAGCTGGACAGCGCCGACTTCAACGACGTGCCCGGCCCGGGCAACCTGCGAGTGGACTACGTCCTGCCGTCGCGGTCGCTGCCCGCACGGGGTTCGGGCGTGTTCTGGCCGACCGTGGACGACCCGCTGTTCCGGCTGACCGGTGACTACCCGTTCCCCAGCTCCGACCACCGTCTGGTGTGGGTGGACCTGCTGCGGCCGTAGCGGTGCGGCGGCGGGCCGGGCCCGCCGCCGCCCCCTCACCCGTCAGGCGTCGCCGGAACCACCGCCGCGGGCCGCCTCCTCCTGGGCGGCGGCCAGACCGGCGCTGATCACGCTGTCCATGATGCCGGCGAGGCGGTCAGCGCCCAGCCGGGGAGCGTGCTCGGCCATACGCTCGACGAGGCGGCGCTCGCGGTCCCTGTCGCGCCCGGCGAAGTATCCGACCGGCTTGAGGCGCTGGACCTGGGCGGCGACCAGGGCGCGGCGTTCGAGGAGCGCGGCGAGCTCGGCGTCCATCTGGTCGATCCGGCCGCGCAGGCGCAGGATCTGCTCGGCGGGGGACGCGGGTTCGCTGTGACGGTCGTGCACGGAGGTCCCTCTCGGGTGTGGAAGCGTTCGCGGAGGCGGCGCGGCCGTACGACCCGTCGGGGAAGTGTGGACTGGGACGTCGGCCGCCCGAAAAGACGAAAGAGCACCGGGCGGATGCCCGAGTGCTCTGTTGCCGACGTTCCCGTTTCCGCCTACGTGCGAGCGGCCGACGGGTGCGTCGGCTGGCTAAACACGTCATAGCGGTGGGTCACGGTCGTGATGCTACTACACGCCGAGGGGGCGCGGGGCGCCGCTCACTCGGGGACCTCGACCTGGATCATGAGGCCGTGGGCCTCGGCGGTGACCTGTCCGTGGGCGCGGATCCGACCGGCCACGAAGACCTTGCGGCCCTCGACCCGCTCCACCCAGGAGGTGATCTCCAGGGGAGTGAACAGAGGCGTGGGGCGGCGGTAGTCGATCTCCAGCCGCGCGGTCAGCCCCGGACTGGTCTCGACGGAGGAGACGCTGCCGACGGCCTGGTCGAGCATGGCGGCGATCCAGCCGCCGTGGACCAGGCCGGGAGGGCCCTGGTAGACGGTGTTGAGGGTGACCTCGGCACGCAGCCCTTCCTCGGTGCGGTCGAGGAAGAGCCTCGGCGCGGCGGGGTTGGTCTCACCCTCGACGATGTTGGTGATGGTGCCGAGCACGGTGGTGCCGTCGCCCAGCTCCCGTCTGACCATGGTGCCGATCTCGCGGCGGGCGACGTTGAGGCGGTCGGTGAGGCCCTCGACCACGGCGGCGGTCTCGGCCAGGGTGTCGGAGTCGACCTCGGTGTTGGCGACGGCGTCGACGAGGTCGTGGACGCGGGAGACCAACGTGCGCAGCTCGGCGGGGATCGAGTGGGCGTCGACGAGCGGGAGTCCGTAGGCTCGCGGGTCGTCGGGGCTCTCGGTGGCCGTGTGCGTGTTGACCGTCATGTGTTCCTCGTCGGATCGGCGTTCGTGCTCGTCGGCGGCGGCGTGCTCGGCACGCCGGTGGGGCCGACATCAAAACCGAATCCTACTCGGTAGTACCCGCAGGGGGCGGCCCGAGGGTGTGCGCTCCCCGTCACACCGGACCGGGAGCACGCACCCCGTCGGGCCCGGTCAACCGAGCTTGTGTTCCATGTGCAGGTGCGGGATCCCGGCGTCCATGAACTCCTCACCGTGGGCGGAGTAGCCCAGCCGCTCGTAGAAGCCCAGCGCGTGCGTCTGCGCGTGCAGCTCCACCCGCTCGAGCCCGGACTCGCGGGCCAGCTCCTCGGCTGCGCGCACCAGAGCGGCGCCGGTCCCCTCCCCCGTCCGGCGGGCAGGACGGCCATGCGGCCCAGGAGGCCCGACCCGTCGCCCTGGTCCACGAGGCGGACCGTGCCCACGGGGGTTCCGTCCACCAGGGCGAGGAGGAACGCGGCGGTGGAGTCACGCTCGTCCCACTCCTCCTCGATGGGGACCTGCTGTTCGGCGACGAAGACGGCTCCCCGGATCACGAAGACGGCCGCGCGGTCGCGCTCGTCCTCGGCCCGGCGGATCTGTGGCTTGCTCATGGGCGCAGACTATCCGCGCGCCGACACCGCACACCCCCGCGGGCCTGCCTCGACCCGTGGGCGTCGGTCCCCCACCCGGGCTCCGGCGGCCCTCCCCGACCCGTTCTAACCTGGACCTATGGAAATGCCCAGCGACGTCCACCCCACGGTCGAGGACCCGCGCGTGGAACGCGCGCGGTACTGGCGTTTCTCCGGGCTGCCCGACACCGAACTGCTCACCGCCCGCTTCGTCACCACGGCCTTCACCCGGCACACGCACTCCACCTACACCATCGGCATGATCACCGCCGGGATCGAGGAGTACTCACACGCGGGCGGGAGCTCACGGGTGGGGCCGGGAGGGCTGGCCGTGGTGGCCCCGGACGAGGTGCACACCGGGCACGCCGGGGTTCCCGAGGGGTGGGGCTACCGGGTGTTCTACCCCGCACCCGAGGTGGTGGAGGACATCGGACGGGAACTGGGGATGCGCGGCACCCCGGGTTTCACCCACTCCGGCATCCACGCCCCGGAGGTCTCCCGTGTGCTGGTGAGCGCGCACATGGCCGCCGAACGGGGGAACCGCTCACGGCGTCGTCCCTGGCCCGCAGGGGTATCGCGATGCTGCTGCGCGCGCACGGGCGCGAACGCGGGGCCGAGGGCGGGGCGCACACCGCCCGGCCCGAGGTGGCGCTGGCACGGGATCTGCTGACCGAGCGCCTGGTGGACCCGCCGACGCTGGAGGAGCTGGCCACGCACGTGGGGATCGGCCCGTTCTCCCTGGCACGGGCCTTCCGGGCCGCCTACGGACTACCCCCGCACGCCTACCTGAACCAGCAGCGGGTGGACCGGGCCCGGGGCCTGCTGCTCCAGGGCTGGCGGGCGGGCGAGGTGGCCGCGCGGGTGGGCTTCGCCGACCAGTCCCACCTGACCCGGCACTTCCGCCGGCACCTGGGCGTGCCGCCGGTCGCCTACCAACGCGCCCTGCGAGGCTGATCCCCTCGGGGGCGCGCAAGAACGTTCAAGACTCCGGGCCGGGCCCCGCCTAGCGTGGGCGCTCGTGAAGACCTTCTCCGTACTCCGTTCGCCAGCGGTGCGGGACAGCCTCGGGATCGGTGTCGCCGTCGGCGCCGCCGGCCTGGCCTTCGGCACCGCGGCCGTTGCCGCCGAACTGTCCCCCGCCCAGGCGGTGTTCCTCAGCCTGTTCATGTTCACCGGCGCCTCGCAGTTCGCCCTGGTCGGGGTGATCGCCGGTGGCGGCAACCTCGTCGCCGGAGCGCTGGGCGCCCTCCTGCTCGGGGCACGCAACACCCTGTACGGGCTGCGGCTGGCCGACGTCCTGGGGTACCGGGGCACCCGCAGGGCGCTGGCCGCGCACGGGGTGATCGACGAGACCACGGCGGTGACGCTGATCCAGCCGGACCGCGCGTCCGCTCGTACGGCGTTCATGACGACCTACCTGGTCCTGGGCGGGTTCTGGGTGACGACGACCCTGGTGGGCGCGCTGGCCACGGACCGCGTGGACGACATCGACGCGTTCGGGCTGGACGCGGTGGGCCCGGCCATCTTCCTGGGACTGCTGTGGCCCCGCCTGCGCGAGGGCGGGCCGCGCACCTGGCTGATCGCGGGCCTGGGCGCCGGGCTGGCGCTGGCCACGACCCCGTTCCTGCCGCCGGGGGTTCCGGTGCTCCTGGCGGCCTCCGCCGCCCTCCTGGTGTTCGCGGGTGCCGACGACCGGTCGCGGGGACCCGAGGGCGAGGACCACGTGGAACAGGGGACCTCCGCCGGAGGCACGCGCTCCGAGGAGGGACGGTCATGACCCTGTGGATCGCGCTGATCGCCACCGCCGCCGGGTGCTACCTGCTCAAGTACGCCGGGCTGGCGGCCCCGCGTCGCCTGCTGGACAACCCGTGGCTTCGCCGTTTCGCCATGGCCGTCCCCCTCGCCCTGCTGGCCGCGCTGATCACCGTCCAGGCCCTGGGCGACGGCCAGGCACTGCACTGGGACACCGCCCGCATGGCCGGGGTGGGCGCCGCCGTGCTCGCCCTGGTGCTGCGCGCGCCGTTCCTGTTGGTCGTCGTCGCCGCGGCCGGAACCACGGCCGCCCTGCGCGCCCTCGGAGTGGCCTAGGGCGTGTTCCGTGGATCATTCCGGGCTCGCGTTGCCAGGCTGCCTCTCGCCGCGCCGATGAAGCTCGGACAGCCAACCCCGGGCGGGCCCCCGCTGTGCGAAGCTGCGGAGCTTGCGTAGCAGCGCACAGTAGGGGCAGCTTCGCTCCTCGTCTTGCGAGAGATGGCCTGGCGGCCGCTCGCATCGATCGGCGCGAGCGCCGAGTCAACCGAAAGCATCCACGGAACACGCCCTGGGCGCCTCCCGGAACGTCTCCGGGGGGCCGCCTCAGCGTCAGTCCGTCGAGTCGGCCGCGTCGAGTTCGTCCCGGACCTGCGCGAACGCCGCCACCGCCGCGCGGACGTCGTCCTCGCTGTGGGCCGCCGACAGCTGGACCCGGATACGGGCACGCCCCATGGGGACCACGGGATAGGAGAACGCCGTCACGTACACGCCCTTCTCCAGGAGGGCGGACGCCATCCTGGCCGCCTGGGCGGCGTCCCCGATCATCACGGGCACGATCGGGTGCTCGCCGTCAAGGACGTCGAAGCCCGCGGCGGTGATCGACTCCCGGAACAGCGCGGCGTTGCGGTTCAGCCTCGTCCTGAGGTCGTCGGCCTCGGAAAGCATGTCGAGCACGCGCAGGGAGGCACCGACGATCATCGGGGCGAGCGAGTTGGAGAAGAGGTAGGGCCGCGACCGCTGCCGGAGGATCTCCACGATCTCGGCGTGTCCGGCCACGTACCCGCCGCTGGCGCCGCCGAGCGCCTTCCCGAGCGTTCCGGTCACGATGTCCACGCGGTCCTGGACGCCGAACAGCTCCGGCGTTCCCTGGCCGTTCGGCCCGACGAACCCGACGGCGTGGGAGTCGTCCACCATGACGAGCGCGTCGTGGCGCTCCGCCAGGTCGCAGATCTCGTCGAGCGGGGCGAGGTAGCCGTCCATCGAGAACACGCCGTCGGTGACGATGAGGCGGTGGCGCGCGTCCGCAGCCGCGATGAGCTGCTTCTCCAGGTCGACCATGTCCCGGTTCTTGTACCGGAACCTGGCCGCCTTGCTCAACCGGATGCCGTCGATGATGCTCGCGTGGTTCAGCTCGTCGGAGATCACCGCGTCCTCGGCGCTCAGGAGCGTCTCGAAGACGCCGCCGTTCGCGTCGAAGCACGAGCTGTACAGGATGGTGTCGTCGACCCGGAGGAACTCCGAGAGCCGTCGCTCCAGTCGCGCGTGCAGGTCCTGGGTCCCGCAGATGAACCGCACCGAGGCCATCCCGAAACCCGACTCGTCGAGCGCCCGCTTGGCGGCCTCGATCAGGTCGGGGTGGTCGGCGAGGCCCAGGTAGTTGTTCGAGCAGAAGTTGAGGACGGAGTCGTCACCGACGCTGATCCGCGCGGACTGGGGGCCGCTGATCAGCCGCTGGTCCTTGAAGAGCCCCGCCTCCCGGATGTCCTCGATTTCCCGCGTGAGATGGTCGCGCATCGCTGAGTACACGTCACTCCCCTACTGATTGCTGATCGTCGTTGTGGGCGGACCCCGGCTGGGGGATCACCGGCGTGGTCCAGTCGAGCACGACCTTCCCGCACGCGCCGGTCGCGGCGACCTCGAAGGCTTCCTCGTGCTGTTCGTAACCGAACCGGTGGGTGATGACCGGGCTGATGTCGAGACCGTTCTCGAGCAGGACGGACATCGCGTACCAGGTGTCGAACATCTCCCGCCCGTAGATTCCCTTGAGCGTGAGCATCCGGGTCACCACGGTCGCGAGGTCGACGGAGACGTCGTCGGACGGCAGGCCGAGGACCGCGATACGGCCGCCGGGGCTCATGCTGGAGATCGCCGAGGCGAGCGCCCTGGGCTGCCCCGACATCTCGAACGCGACGTCGAAGCCCTCCTTCATGTTGTTCGCCGACATGACGTCGGCCAGGTCCTCCCGTGAGACGTCCACGGCGATCGTCGCTCCCATGTCCCGGGCCAGCCCGAGGCGGTACGGGCTCAGGTCGGTCACGACGACGCTGCGCGCCCCCGCGTGGCGCGCGGTCGCCGCGGCCATGATCCCGATGGGGCCAGCCCCGGTGACCAGGACGTCCTCGTTCATGACGGGGAAGGACAGCGCCGTGTGCACGGCGTTGCCGAAGGGGTCGAAGATGGCGGCGACGTCGAGGTCGATCGGGATGCGGTGCACCCAGACGTTCGGCTCGGGGAGCACGACGTAGTCGGCGAACGCGCCGTTCGTGTTCACCCCCAGGCCGATCGTGCGGATGCAGAGGTGGCGGCGGCCGGCTCGGCAGTTGCGGCACTTGCCGCACACCAGGTGGCCCTCACCGCTCACCAGGTCGCCGACCTTCACGTCGCTCACACCACCGCCGACGTCGACGACCTCACCGACGAACTCGTGCCCGAGCACGAGCGGCGGCTCGATCACGGACTCTGCCCAGTGGTCCCAGGCTCTGATGTGGAGGTCGGTCCCGCAGATTCCCGTGCGCAGGACCCTGATGAGCACCTCGCCGCGACCTATCTCGGGGTTCTTGACGTCCGCCAAGGTCAGCCCGGGTTCGCCGCGGAGTTTCGAAAGAGCCTTCATGACCCCGATCATCACGTACCGGATATCATTAAGTCCATCACGAAGACCTGTAGAGAACCTTCAAGCTTTGCTTCAAAGGAGATCGCGTGATCGACCCGCGCCGCCTGCGCGTTCTCCAGGCAGTCGCACTCCACGGCACGGTCACCGCCGCGGCGCGGTCGCTCTACCTGTCACCGTCGGCGGTGTCGCAGCAGCTGTCGGCGCTGGAGCGCGAGGTCGGCCTCGACCTCTTCGAACGCCACGGTCGCAACATCCGGCTGACCTCCCTGGGAACGGTCCTCGCCGGTTACGCCGTGCAGGTGTCAGCGATCCTGGAGCAGGCCGAGGCCGACCTGGCCGCGTCCGCGATCGGTGAGGTCGGCACGGTGAGTATCGCCGCGTTCCCGTCCGCGATCATCGAGGTCGTGGCACCCGCCCTGCGCGCGCTCCGGACCTCCGCTCCGCATCTGCGCGCGCACGTCACCGACGCGGAGGGTGCGGCGGCGCAGCGGCTCCTCGCGGAGGGTCACGTCGACGTCTCACTGTCCGTGGACTATCCCGAGGCGACGGTCTCGACCGTCCAGGAGTTCAGCCACGCCC
This sequence comes from Nocardiopsis eucommiae, assembly GCA_018388625.1. Taxonomy (GTDB): domain Bacteria; phylum Actinomycetota; class Actinomycetes; order Streptosporangiales; family Streptosporangiaceae; genus Nocardiopsis; species Nocardiopsis eucommiae. The sequence continues at coordinate 3,959,793 of CP074402.1, forward strand.
GTCTGTACTCGGAGCCGTTGGACGCGCTGGTGCCCTCGGACAGCGACCTGGCCGCCAGCGCCCAGGTGTCACTGTCACGCCTGGCGGGCGAGGTGTGGATCACGCCGCTCCCGGGCAACCCCATCCACGACCTCACGCTCCTCGCGTGCCAGCAGGCGGGCTTCCAGCCGCGCGTCGAGTCGGTCTCGAACGACTTCCGCGCGGTCAGCGCGCTCGTGGGCGCAGGCCTCGGCATCGCGCTCGCCCCGCGGTCGGCGATAGCCGCCGTCGACCTGCCAGGCGTCAGCGTCGTCCCCCTGAGGGGACGACCGCCGAGGAGGCACGTGTTCGTCTCCGTGCGCCGTGGAACCGAGGGGCACCCCTGGTGAACGCCGTCCTCAACGAACTGCACGACCACGCCAGCGCCCTCGAACCGCGCAGGGGCCGGTCGGCGGCACGGCACCTCGAACACGAGGGCCGGGGCCCCGCCTGACCGTTCGGACCACCGGGCACGCGCCGGCGCGGGCGGGTTGGGACGGCTCGGGTGGAGTTGTCCACAGGCCGCGGCGCCCGGCCTTGACCGGCTCTGGGCCGCCTGCCAGAGTCAGCCGCATGTGTTCCGGGGCACACCCCTGCCCCGGGGCGCGCTGAGTGGACCTTGCGACGATGGAAGGACCCGCCTCCATGGCCCCTGCCGACCCACGTCCCCCGCCGACACCGCCGCGCACGCGACGGTGTCGGTCCTGGCCGCCGCCGGGATCAGACGGTGCTACACCGTCCCAGGAGAGAGCTTCCTCGAACTGGCCGACGCCATCGACCAGCACCCGGAGATGGCCCTCGTCTCCACCCGGCACGAGGGCGGCGCCGCCTTCATGGCCGAGGCCGAGGCCAAGCTCACCGGTGTCCCCGCCGTGGCCGCCGCCACCCGGGGCCCCGGCGCGGCCAACCTGGCGGTGGGCGTGCACACCGCCATGCAGGACTCCACCCCGATGATCGTCTTCCTGGGACAGGCCGAGACCGAGCACCTGGGCCGGGAGGCCTTCCAGGAGGTGGACCTGACCGCCTTCTACGCGCCCATCACCAAGTGGTCGACCACCGTGCACCGGGCGGACCGGTTGGCGGAGGTGACCGCGCGCGCGGTCCGGATCGCCACCACCGGGCGGCCGGGCCCGGTGGCCATCGCCGTTCCGGGAGACCTCTTCGGGCAGAGGGTCGGCGCACCGCCCGCTCCGCGGGCCCCGCTGGTCCCCCGGCCGCCGCTGGGCGAGGGCGACCGCGACCGACTGGCCGCCTGGCTGGCCCGGGCGGTGCGCCCGGTGATCATCGCGGGCGGCGGGGCACGGGCCGCGCGCGAGGACCTCGTGCGCGTGGCCGAGCGGTACAGCGCCGGGGTGTACGCCGCCTGGCGCCGCCAGGACGTCTTCCCCAACGACCACCCGCTCTACCTCGGGCACCTGGGGCTGGGGGCGCCCAGCGCGGTGCTGGGCGCCCTCGCGGACGCCGACGCGGTCCTGGTGGTGGGCTGCCGGATGAGTGAGACCACCACCCAGGGGTACCGGCTGCCCGAGTCGGACGGCCGCACCAGGGTGGCGCAGATCGACATCGACCCCGCGCAGGTGGGCGCCACCAAGGACGTGTGGCTCGGCGCGGTGGCCGACTCCGGCGAGGCGCTGCGCGCCCTGGCGGAGGCCCCGGTCAAGGTGCCCTACCGGGACTGGAGCGCGGCACGCCGACTCTGGGTGGAGAGCGCCACCGTCCCACCGGAGGCCGAGCGGCACAGCGGACCGCGCATGCATCCGTGGTCGGTGATCGCGGGCATGCGCGAGGCCCTGCCCGAGGACGCCCTGATCACCAACGACGCGGGCAACTTCGCCTCCTTCCTGCACCGGGGCTGGTGGTACCGGCACGCGGACACCCAGCTGGCGCCGACCAGCGGAGCCATGGGCTACGCGGTGCCCGCCGCCGTGGCCGCCAAGCTCGCCGCCCCCGGGCGGACGGTGGTGGCGGTGGCCGGGGACGGCGGCGCTTTGATGACCGGGCAGGAGCTGGAGACGGCGGTGCGCCACGGCGCTGCGATCACGGTGGTGGTGTTCCAGAACGGGCTCTACGGCACGATCGCCATGCACCAGGCCCGCGAGCTGGGCAGACTCGCGGGGACGGAGATCAGCGGCCCCCTGGACCTGGCCGGGTACGCCCGCGCGTTGGGGGCCCGGGGCGCCACCGTGCACACCCGTGAGGAGCTGGAGAAGGCGCTGTCCGAGGCCGTGGGCGCGGACCTGCCCACCCTGGTGGACGTGCGCACCGATCCGGAGGTGATCAGCCCGACCGCCACCATGACGGACCTGCTCGGCGACGCCTGAACCGGTGGGGCGTCCCGCGGGCCACCCCACCGGTTCAGTCCGCGTAGGCCGCGGCCGCCTCGCGCAGTGCCCGGACCACGGCCCTGATCGCCGGGCGCCGGGAGGCGTCGGTGCGCCAGAACACGTAGACCTGGCGGACCATCGCGGGCTGCACCGGGACCACCGTCACCCCCTCGGGCACGGGGCCCCGGCCCAGGCGGGGCATGACGGCGGCGCCGATCCCCGCGGCAATCAGGGCCAGCTTGGTCTGGTGCTCCTCCACGGAGTGGATGACGTGGGGTTCGGCCCCGCGCCCCCGGATGATGTCGTGCAGCCAGTCGTCGCAGATGGACCCCTTGGTCCAGCTGATCCACGGCAGGTCCAGGATCTCGTCAAGCTCCAGGATCTCCCGATGGGCCAGGGGGTGGTCCGAGGGCAGCGCGATGTCACCGACGTCCTCCATGAGGGAGGCGCGCGTCATCCCCTGGGGCAGTTGCAGGGGCGCCCCCATCCAGTCCACGACCAGGGCCAGGTCGGCGTCGCCGCGCGCCATGGCCGGGACGCTCTCCTGCGGTTCGTCCTCGTGCAGTTCCACCCTGAGACCCGGGTGGGCCTCACGCAGGGCGGGAAGGGCGGCGGGCAGCAGTCCACGCACGGCCGTGGGGGTGGCGGACAGGCGCAGGTGGCCGGTGACCTCGCCCCGGTGGGCCTCCAGGTCGGCCTCGGCGCGGTGGACCAGGCTCAGGATGCGGGAGGTGTGTTCCACGAGGAGCTCGGCGGCGTCCGTGAGGCGCACGCCCCGCCCGTTGCGCTCGACCAGGGGTTGGCCGACCTCGCGTTCGAGCTTGGTCAGCTGCTGTGAGACGGCGGAGTTGGTGACGTGCAGGGCCTGGGAGGCCGCGCTGAGGGACCCGTGGGCGGCGATGGCGTGCAGGACCCGGAGGCGGTCGACACTGAGCATGTAAGCAACGCTAAGCCATGGGTTTAGAGATACGAAGTAGACCTAAGGGATCGTGCACAGATAGAAACATCCCATGTCCACTCTTCCCGACGCCGTCGCCTCCGTCCCGTCGGCCGTCGCACCCCGACGAACCCCGCTCCTGAACTGGCGTGCCAAGTTCGTGCTGCTCGCGCTCATCTGGGGCATGAGCTTCGTCCTCCTCCGGGTCGGCGCGGAGGTCCTCGCCCCGCTCCAGCTCGCCCTGGGCCGCATGGGTACCGGGGCCCTGGCCCTGCTCGCGATCCTGTTCCTGACCCGTGGACGACTCCCCTCCTCACCCCGGCTGTGGGGACACGTGTTCGTGGCCGCCCTGCTGCTGAACACCGTCCCGTTCACCCTGTTCGGGTACGCGGCCCAGCTCATCCCCTCCGCACTCATGGGCATCGTCAACGCCGCCACCCCGCTCTTCGGCGTGGTGTTCGCCATGCTGATCCTCACCGACGAACGGCCCGACCGGACCCGCCTCCTCGGCCTGGGCATCGGCTTCCTCGGGGTCCTCACCGTCTTCGGCGTCTGGAACTCCCTGGGCCGGGTCGACGCCTCCGACGAGGAGGCCCTGCTCGGCATGCTCCTGGTGGTGGGCGCCACCGTCTGCTACGGGATCGGCACCCCTACCTGCGCCGGTTCGTGGCGGGAAGCCCGCACACGGCGCTGGAGCTGAGCTCGCTCCAGATGCTGCTGGGAACCCTGCCCCTGCTGGTGCTGGCTCCGCTGTTCACCGGGGTCCCCACCGAGCTCACCTGGCGGGCCGCCCTCGCCGTGACCGCCCTGGGCGTGTTCGGCACCGGGTTCGCCTACATCCTCAACTACGCGATCGTCCGGGCCGCGGGCGCGACGGTGGCCACCACCGTCACCTACGTCGTCCCGGTGGTCGCCGTCACCGCCGGAGTCCTGCTGCTCGGTGAGACCCTGACCTGGAACCAGCCGCTGGGGGCCCTCGTGATCATCCTCGGCGCGGCGCTGTGCCAGCGGGTCCTGCACGTCCGCCGCCCGGCCCCGGTGGGGCAGGACGGCGGAGGGGTCTGACGAGGGGCGGGGGCCGGGGCCCACGCTGTGCGAGGCCGCGGAGCTCACGTAGCGGCGCGCAGGAGGGGCGGCCTCGCCCCTGGTCTCGCGAGAGATCGCCCGGATGGCCGCTGGCCTCAACGGTGGCTCCGTCGCCATCGGCGAAGCCCCGAGAGACACGGCCTAGTCCTCGCGGAGCAGCTCCACGGCGGCGCTCAGGTCGTCGGGGTAGGGGCTGGAGAACTCCACCGGGCGGTGCTCGGTGGGGTGGTCGAAGCCCAGACGCACCGCGTGCAGCCACTGCCTCCTGACCCCCAGCCGTTCGGCGAGGGTCGGGTCGGCGCCGTACAGGTGGTCACCCACGCACGGGTGGCGCAGCGCGGCCATGTGCACCCGGATCTGGTGGGTGCGGCCCGTCTCCAGCTTGATCTCCAGCAGGCTCGCGGCCCGGAAGGCCTCCTGGGTGTCGTAGTGCGTCACCGAGGGGCGCCCGCCCGCGACCACGGCCCAGCGTCCGTCACCGGCCGGGTGTCGGTCGATCGGGGCGTCGACCGTGCCGCGCAGCGGGTCGGGGTGTCCCTGGACCAGCGTGTGGTAGCGCTTGTCCACGGTGCGCTCCTTGAACGCCCGCTTGAGCACGCTGTAGGCGGTCTCGCTCTTCGCCACGACCATCAGGCCGGTGGTGTTCGCGTCCAGCCGGTGCACGATGCCCTGGCGCTCGGCGGCGCCGCTGGTGGCCAGCTGCACGCCGGAGGCCAGCAGACCCTCCAGCACGCTGGGGCCGGTCCAGCCGACCGTGGGGTGCGCGACCACGCCCACCGGCTTGTCCACCACGATGATGTCCGCGTCCTCGTGCACGATCCGCATGCCCGGGACCGCCTCGGCCCGGGGCACCGGGGCGGTGGGCGGCGGCGGGAGGGTGACCTCCAGCCAGGCACCGGCACTCACCCGGTCGGACTTGGCCGCCTCGGCGCCGTCGAGGAGGACCCCGCCGTCCCCGATGATCTCGGCCGCGCGGGTCCGGGAGAGCCCGAACATCCGCGCGATGGCGGCGTCGAGCCGGTCGCCCTCGAGCCCGTCAGGGACGGGCAGGCTCCGGGTGTCGCTCATGCGCCCTTCCCTTCGTCGTTGTCGTCGTTGTCCTTCGCGGCGCCCTCGTCGGGCCCGGCACCCTCGTCCTCGGCCCTCGTCCCGTCCAGGTTGAGCCCCTTGAACGTGAGCGCCACCACCAGGCAGGCCCCGACCACCACGCAGGAGTCGGCCACGTTGAAGACCGGGAAGGTCCCGACGCTGATGAAGTCGACGACCGCGCCCGTCCCGGGCGTCTCGCCCCGGAAGTAGCGGTCGACGAGGTTTCCGGCGGCGCCGCCCATCATCAGGCCGAGCGTCGCGCCCCACCACAGGCTGCGCACACGCCAGCCGATCCAGGCGATCGCGAGGACCACGACGGTGGCGATGGCGGTGAACACCCACGTGTAGCCGGTACCGAGCGAGAACGCGGCACCGGTGTTGTAGACCAGGGTGAACTGGACGAATTCGCCGACGACGTCGAGCCGCTCGCCCGGGGAGAAGGCGGCCAGCACCCACTCCTTGGTGAGGAAGTCGACGACGATCGCGGTGAGCGCGACCACCAACAGGAGTACGTACCTGCGCGGCCGGGCAACGGTGTTGTCGGTCGTGGTCATGTTGCTGTCCCCGGAGGGCTCTACCTCAGTCAGCGACGCTCCTCGCGCTGTTTGCAGGTGACGCACAGGGTGGCGCGCGGAAAGGCCTGTAGACGCGCCTTACCGATGGCCTGGCCGCATGACTCACAGACCCCGTAGGTCCCCGCGTCCATCCGTTCGATCGCCCGCTCGCTCTTGGCGAGCAGGTCACGAGTATTGTAGGCCAACGCCAGATCGTGTTCGCGCTGGAAGGTCTTGGCCCCGACGTCGGCGGGGTCGTCCCCCGCGCCCTCGACCGGATCGGTGAGCCGCTCCGCGAGCTCCTTCTCGCCGTCCCGCAGTTCCTCGCGCTGGGCCGCGATCTCGCCCTCCAGCTGCTTCCGGACCTCCGCGAGCTCCCCCGACGTCCAGGGCTCCTCGCCCGGTCGCACCGGCAGCGCCGCCGCCTCGGTGGCCTTCATCGCACTCCCCCTCCACGTGCACCACGGCCTCCGCACCCCACCTGAACTGGGGTTCTCCCCTTCGGAACGGCCGTGAGTGGTGCCGTGAGCCTAGGCAATACCCCGGCCCATGGCAACGATCCCGACGGTGCGGTGCGGGAGGTCGGCGCGGCTCACTCGGCCACGGCGAACCCGCCGTAGTCCTCAGCGAGCAGCAGCAGGTGGGGCTCGTCGAAGACCGCCGAGCCGCCGTGCGGTCCGGTCAGCACCTCGATCACCCAGTCGACGTCCTCGGCGTCGTCCTCCCCCGCGAGCATGTCCCGGTACACCCGGCACGGCTCGTAGCCCTGCTCCAGCAGCTGCTCCGCGAGCTCCTCCGCGTCGTCGCGGTCGGGCAGGGTCACCAGGACCGCGCCCCGTGTCCGCTCCGCCATGGCCGCACCCCCACCTAAAGCGCGGCGCGCCTGGCCGCACTGCGTTATCCTGAAGTCGTGTCGATGGGGACGAGTAACGCTGGCCCCGACCGGACGGACACAGCCTAGAGGGGCTGGACCGCCCAAGCGACCCGGGGACGGTGCGAGCCCGGGGGCAACGACCAGCGCGAAGATCACCCCGGAGCCGCCGGAAGAACGGGCCGCGCACAGCGCGCACCCCAGTAGAACCGGCACGAACCCAACGAAGTGGGACCCGCCACCGACCGCCCAGCGGACTCGGACGCGGCTCCAAGGAGGGTGGTACCGCGGGGCTCGGCCTCGTCCCTCCGTCAGGAACACCCCTGATGGAGAAAGGTACGACGGTGACCGACGACCCCCGGCCCGAATCCCGCGCGCTGCCCCAGCTGCCCGCTCAGATCGACCTGCCCGCGACGGAGCGCGAGATCCTCGGCCGCTGGTCGAAGGAGAACGTCTTCCAGCGCTCGCTCGACCAGACGCGCGGCAACGAGAACTGGGTCTTCTACGAGGGCCCGCCCACCGCGAACGGCCAGCCCGGCGTGCACCACGTCGAGGCCCGCGCCTTCAAGGACGTCTTCCCGCGCTTTCGCACCATGCGTGGCTACCACGTGGACCGCAAGGCGGGCTGGGACTGCCACGGCCTGCCGGTCGAGGTCGCCGTGGAGAAGGAACTCGGCCTGAGCGGCAAGAAGGACATCGAGGCCTTCGGCATCGCCGAGTTCAACCAGCGCTGCCGCGAGTCCGTCCTGCGCAACGTCGACGCGTTCACCTCCATGACCGAGCGCATGGGCTACTGGGTCAACATGGACGACGCCTACCGCACCATGGACCCGCAGTACGTGGAGTCCGTCTGGTGGGCACTCAAGCAGATCTGGGACCGGGAGCTGCTGGTCCGCGACTACCGGATCAGCCCCTACTGCCCCCGCTGCGGCACGACGCTCTCCGACCACGAGCTGGCCCAGGGCTACGAGACCGTCACCGACCCGTCGGTGTACGTGCGCTTCCCCGTCACCTCGGGGCCGCTGGCCGCTCCCGAGCACCCGACCTCGCTGCTGGTGTGGACCACGACCCCGTGGACCCTGGTGTCCAACACCGCCGTGGCCGTGCACCCGGACGTCCGGTACGTGGTGGCCACCAACGGCGACGAGCGGCTCGTGGTCGCGGAGCCGCTGTTCGAGAAGGTCCTCGGAGAGGGCTGGGAGCTCACCGGTGAGAGCTTCGAGGGGGACGAGATGGAGCGGTGGACCTACCAGCGCCCCTTCGACCTCGTGCCCTTCGACGAGCCCGCGCACTACGTGGTGCTCGCGGACTACGTCACCGTCGAGGACGGCACCGGTCTGGTCCACCAGTCCCCGCCTTCGGCGCCGACGACATGCTGGTCTGCCGCTCCTACGGCCTGCCCGTGGTCAACCCGGTCCGCCCGGACGGCACCTTCGAGGCCGACCTCCCCTCGTGGGCGGCGTGTTCTTCAAGGAGGCCGACAAGACGCTGGTCCGCGACCTCAAGGACCGCGGCCTGCTCTTCCGCCACCTGAACTACGAGCACTCCTACCCGCACTGCTGGCGCTGCCACACCGCGCTGCTCTACTACGCGGTCCCGTCCTGGTACATCCGCACCACCGCCGTCAAGGACGAGCTCCTCGCGCAGAACGACCGCACCAACTGGGTGCCGGAGAACGTCAAGGAGGGCCGCTTCGGGGAGTGGCTGCGCGGCAACGTCGACTGGGCGCTGTCCCGCAACCGCTACTGGGGCACCCCGCTGCCGATCTGGGAGTTCCCCGACGGCCGCCAGATCTGCGTGGGCTCCCTGGAGGAGCTGAGCGAGCTCAGCGGCCAGGACCTGTCCAACCTGGACCCGCACCGGCCCTACGTCGACGACATCGTCATCCCCGACCCCGACGCGGACCCGTCACTGCCCGAGGAGCAGCGGGTGGCCCGCCGCGTGCCCGAGGTCATCGACGCCTGGTTCGACTCCGGCTCCATGCCGTTCGCCCAGTGGGGCGCGCCGCACCAGAACAAGGAGACCTTCGAGGAGAACTTCCCCGCGCAGTACATCTCCGAGGCCATCGACCAGACCCGCGGCTGGTTCTACTCGCTGCTCGCGGTGAGCACCCTGGTGTTCGGCCGCAACTCGTTCGAGAACGTGGTCGTGCTCGGCCACATCCTCGCCGAGGACGGCCGCAAGATGAGCAAGCACCTGGGCAACGTCATGGAGCCCATCGCGGTGATGGACCGGCACGGCGCCGACGCCCTGCGCTGGTTCATGCTGGCCAGCGGCTCGCCGTGGACGGCCCGCCGGGTCGGCCACGCCGCCCTTGAGGAGATCGTCCGGAAGGTGCTGCTGACCTACTACAGCACCACGTCGTTCCTCACCCTCTACGCCAACGCCGGTGAGGGCTGGGACCACTCGAAGCTGGCCGACGCGCCCGCCCCGCAGGACCGGCCGGTGCTGGACCGCTGGCTGCTGTCGGAGCTCAACGAGGTCGTCCGGGACGTCACGAAGGCGATGGAGGAGTTCGACACGACCGGGGCCGGGCGCCGCCTGACCGCGTTCGTGGACGACGTCTCCAACTGGTACGTCCGCCGTTCCCGCCGCCGGTTCTGGGGCGGAGCCGACACTCCCGAGGGCGCGGCCGCCTTCGCGACGCTGTTCGAGGCCCTGGAGACCGTCACCCTGCTGATGGCTCCGATCGTCCCCTTCCTGACCGATCACGTGTGGTCGGCGCTGCGCCGCCCGGAGGCCGCCGAATCGGTGCACCTGGCCTCCTGGCCGCAGGTGAACGAGGACCTGATCGACGCCGAGCTGTCCAGGAACATGGCGCTCACCCGCCGTCTGGTGGAGCTGGGCCGGTCCGCGCGGGTCGACTCCGCGATGCGTACCCGTCAGCCGCTGGCCCGCGCCCTGGTGGGCGCTCCGGGCTTCTCGGACCTGCCGGAGCAGCTGCGCGCCCAGGTGGCCGAGGAGCTCAACGTGGCCGGGCTGGACGCGCTGTCGTCGGTCGGCGGCGACCTCGTGGACTACGTGGTCAAGCCGAACTTCCGCGCACTGGGCAAGCGGTTCGCCAAGCGGACGCCGCTGGTGGCCAAGGCCATCCAGGCCGCCGACCCGGCCGCCCTGGTCGCGCAGGTCCGTGACACCGGCTGGGCGCAGGTGCGGGTCGAGGACGAGCCGGTCGAGGTCAACGCCGACGAGGTGCTGGTGACCGAGCAGCCCCGCGAGGGCTGGGCGGTGGCCTCCGAGGGCGGTGAGACCGTGGCCCTGGACCTGGAGCTGACCCCGGAGCTGCGTCGCGCGGGTCTGGCCCGCGAGATGGTCCGGATGCTCCAGGAGGCCCGGAAGAACAGCGGCCTGGACGTGTCCGACCGGATCCACGTGTGGTGGTCGACGGGCGACGAGTCGATCCGTCAGGCGCTCACCGAGCACGGTCAGCTGATCGCCGGTGAGGTGCTCGCCGACGCCTTCGTGGCCGGTACGTCCGAGGACGCGCCGCACTCGGCCGAGTCGGAGGAGTTCGACGTGGTCTTCGGCTTCCGCCGCGCCTGACCCGTCACGTCCCAGGGACGGCGAAGGGCCCCGCTCGCGCTGAGCGGGGCCCTCTCGTGTTCGGGGGTCAGGCGCTGTAGGAGGGGTTGCTCTCCTTGGCGCTCTCGGAGTCCTCGGCCCGGTCCTCGGTGGGTGCGGAGCTCCCGGCGTCCTCGAACGCGGGGGTCTCGGTCGGGGCGGCCTCGTCGGACCCGTGGCGAACCGGCTCGGTCACGCTCTCCCGGGTCTCGTCCGGAAGGGCGTTCGGTTCCTCTGGAACGTCGGTGTCCTCGGCCCGGGTGCCCTCGCCGGGCTCGACCTCCCCGTCGTGAGGCTTCTCCGAGAACGGGGGCCCCTCGTCGGGGGCCGTGGCCCGGTCTCCCGGGGCGTCCTCATCGGGACCACCGTCGACCGGCTCCACCTCCTGAGGGCCCTCGGGGATCGAGGCGTCCTTCTCGGAGTCCGTGTCCTGGTCGGCCGGGGCGTCCTCGACCGGAGCGATCTCGTCACCGTGGAGCGTCTCCGGGGATCTTCGGTCCTCCTCCGAGACAGCGTCCTGGTCGTCCCGGCCGGCCTCACCGGACGGTCCGTCGACCGGCTCGATCCCGTGAGGGGCCTCCGGGGACACGTGTTCCTCCGCCGGGACAGCGTCCTGGCCGTCCTGGGTGTCCTCACCGGACGGTCCGTGGACCGGCTCGTCCTGACGGGCCGCCTCCGTCGGGGCCGTCTCCCCGGCCTCGGTGTCCTGATCGGGCTCGGGGGCATCGTCCGGCGTGTCGAGGAGGGCCGCGTAGGCGACGGCCTCCTCGTCGTCCACGGGGGCCGCGTCCTCGCGGACCCGCTCCTGCGCCGACGCCTCGTCGCTCTCGGGAGGCGACGGTTCCTCCCTGGCGGTGGTCTCCTCCGTCGCGGTCCTCTCGACCGCCTCCCGCTCGGGCTCCGTGGCGGGCTCGGCCTCGGCCACGGCCTCCGGGGGTGCTCCTCCGCGACCACGGGTTCCGGCGCCGCCTCGACCTCGGTCGGGTCCGGCGCGTCCTCGTGGAGCGCCTCCGGCTCGGGGGTCCTCTCGTCCCGCGGGGACACGTCCGATCCGTCGGGTTCGGGGACGGTCTCGGCTCTCTCGGAGTCCTCTGCCGACTGCGGCGCCGTCTCCGGCTCGACGGCCGGCTCCGGCCAGCTCCCCATGGTGGGGGTCTGCCAGCGGGGAACCTCGAACTCCGCTTCCTCCTCGTTCTCCTCGGCCGCCGCGACACGCGGCTCGCCGGGCTCGTGCCCCGGGGGCACGGGGGCTCCGTGACGGCGGATTCCCGCACCGGCTGCGGAGCCGGTGCGGGTACGCGCCTGGAGTGCTCCGGTTCCCACTGTGTGACCGGTACCGTGTCGGCCGCCGTCGCGGCGGCCACCACGGGGACGGACGACTTCCCCAAACCGTCCGTCCGTGCCGTGTCCGATCCGCTCCCACCGAACCGTCCCTGGACCAGCGCGCCCAACAACAGGAGGACGCTCAACCCGCCGAGTCCCAGGGCGATGTACACCAGGGTGGGCTCAGCGAGCACCAGGGCTGCCGCGATGACGACGAGGGCCGCCAGTACCGCCACGGTGGCGAGGAGGCTAAGGATCACGGGTCGACCAGGGCCTTTACACGTGTGGAGCCGGAGTTTTCAGTTGTTCGGAGCCGCGGTCGCTGACGGGTCAGCGACGCTCGTGAGGGGCCTCACCCGGGTGGAAACCACCGTGCTGGGCGGGCTCGGGCTGACCGAACGGGCTGCCGCCGGGGCCGTGCTGCTGGAGCGCGGGGGTCCCACCGGACTGGGGGCCATCGTCTGGAACCCACCCGTGGTGTTCGGGTTGGGCTCGATGGACTTGCCCTCCTCGTTGAGCTCGCGCAGCTGACGCTCGAAGTAGTCCTTGAGACGGCTGCGGTACTCGCGCTCGAAGTCCTTGAGCACGTTGACCTTGTGCTCCAGCTCCTCGCGCTGCTGGACCAGGCTGCCCATGACCTGACGGTGGCGCTCCTGCGCGTCACGGTCGAGGTTCTCGGAGCGGGCCCGGGCCTCACCGATGATCTGGTCGGCCTGGCGGCGCGCCTTGCCGAGGATGTCCTCGGACTCGTGGCGGGCGCGGCCGAGGGTCTCGTCCGCCTCACGGCGGGCGTCGGAGATCGCCTGGTCGGCGGTCTGCTGGGCGAGCGCCAGGACGCGGGCGGCCGTGTCCATGTTCTCCTCGCCACCCATGGCGAGGTTGGCGCCGGTCATGCCCATCTGCGGCTGCGGCGCCGGCGGCTGGGGCTGCGGCTCGACGGGCTGCTGCGCCTGGACGGGCTCCGGGCGCATCTGCTCCATCTGCTGCGGAGCCTCGGGGGCCTGCTCCTGCTGCTGGAAGTCCTGCATACCGGCGTTGGGGACCTTGCCCCTCAGGCACTCGGCCAGCTTGCCGCGCAGTTCCTCGTTCTCCTGGATGAGGCGGTCCAGCTCGGACTCGACCTCGTCGAGAAAGGCGTCGACCTCTTCTTCGTCGTACCCCGGCCGGAGCCGGGTGGTACTGAACTGCTTGTTCCGCACATCAGCGGGTGTCAGCGGCATGTTCGTCTCCTTGGCGCGCTTGGAGTCTGTCCGTAGGGACGCTACCTGATCGTGACCTTACGGCAATCCAGATCATGACCAAGACCACATATCGGAATCCGGGGCGTCTTTTCCGCCCGCGATCCCCTACGCGAAGCTTGCCATCATGCCCCTCAGAATGCTCTGAAGGATGATCACGGCGAAGAAGAGAATCAGCACACTCAGGTCGAGTGCGACGCTTCCCAGCCGGATCGGCTTGATGAACCTGCGTAGGAACCTCAGTGGCGGGTCGGTGATCGTGTACACGATCTCGGCGAGCACGAGCACGAACCCGGTCGGCCGCCAGGTCCTGGAGAAGGACATCACCATCTCCAACACCACCCGCGCTATCAGCACGAAGACAAACAGCTGAAGCAGAAGCAGCAGCACGTACAGGACCATACTCACGGTCGTTCCCCGACCCAATCTCTGGACAAATGTGATGATCTAGCTCTGATTGAAGAACCCTCGCTCGGCGATCCGCGCCTTGTCTTCGGCGGTCACCTCGACGTTGGCCGGGGACAGCAGGAACACCTTGTTGGTCACGCGTTCGATACTGCCATGGAGACCGAAGATCAGACCAGCCGCGAAGTCGACGAGACGCTTCGCGTCGCTGTCGACCATCTCGGTCAGGTTCATGATCACCGGTGTACCTTCCCGGAAGTGCTCTCCGATCGTACGCGCCTCGTTGTAGGTGCGTGGATGGAGCGTGGTGATCCGAGCGAGGTCGGCGGTTGAGGCTGTCGTGGTCGTTCCACCGCGCCGTTCACCCGTTCCCAGGTAGTCGCCGGTGTCCGTCACAGCGTCGCCTCGTGTTTCCTCGCCCCGTGGAGTGTCGGCGTCGCGGTCACGCTGCTCCTCCACGCCCTCGTCGAAATCGTCGAACTCATCATATTCGTCCGCATAGCGGTGATCGTAACGGTCGTCCTCCACGAGGCCGAGGTAGACCGCCATCTTGCGCATCGCGCCGGCCATCTCATGTCCTCCGTCGTCCCCGCGGCGTTCTCACCGCAGCCGACTCCTCCGTCGTTTCCGGCCCCTGCGCCCCGCCTCAGCGGGGTGTTCGTCCATTCGGGCGAACGCCACAGACGGGCCCCAAGGTCTATGTGGGGACATTACCCCACGATCGGTCCCCGAGCGCCAAGCAACGCCGTGCCGAGTCGCAGGTGTGTCGCGCCTCTTCCGATCGCGGCCTCCAGGTCCCCGCTCATCCCCGCGGAGATCACCGTCGCCTGAGGGTAGCGATCCCGAATCCGCGCCGCCACCTCGGCGAGGACCGCGAAGGCCGCGTCGGGGTCGCCGCCGAGCGGGGCCACGGCCATCACTCCCCCGAGGGTGAGCGCCTCGTGCGCGTCGATGCTCTCCGCGAGCGCCGGCGCGTCGGCCGGGTCAACGCCGCCGCGCGGACCGATCACCCCCGCCTGGGAGTTGGCGTCCAGGTTGACCTGCACCAGACAGGTCAGACGCCGTTCGGCGGCGGCGGCCCGGTCCCCCAGGGCCCGGGCCAGCTTCGCCCGGTCCACCGAGTGCACCACGTCGGCGTAGGAGGCCACGGAACGCGCCTTGTTGGTCTGGAGCTGGCCCACGAAGTGCCAGGTCAGGCCGAGGTCAGCGGTCTCCGCCGCCTTCGGGGCCGCCTCCTGGTCGCGGTTCTCCCCGACGTCGTTGACACCGAGCGAGGCGAGAATACGCACATCACTGGCCGGATAGGTCTTGGTCACGCCGATCAGGGACACCTCCGAGGGATCGCGGTCGGCCCTGTGACAGGCCGCCTCGATCCTGGCCCGCGCGGCCGTGAGGTTGGCGCGGATCTGCTCGGTGCGCTCGCGGTCGGTCTCTGACACGGTCGTTCGTTCCTTCTGGTGTCGGTGGGGCGGCGCGTGACCGGAACCGGCCGTGGGAGTCGGCGCGGTCGGGCGGGTCGGAGGGTCAGGTGCGCCAGAGGAAGGAGGCGAACCGGCCGGTGGGCGCGTCGCCCCGGTGGGAGAAGAGTTCGGGGCTCTCCAGGGTGCAGCGGCCGTCGGTGACGATGTCGGTGACACCCGCCCGGCGCAGCTGGGCGGTGACGGCGGCGACCATGTCGACGCCCGTGGTGCCCCGGCGTGTCGTGGAGGCGGCCTCGGGGGTCCGCGCCGCGGTCTGGGCCTGGAGCTCGGGAGGGACCTCGTAGCAGCTGCCGCAGATGGCGGGGCCGAGGAAGACGGTGACGTGTGCGGGGGTGGCGCCCTGGGCGACCATCGTGTCGACCAGGTTGACCGCGACCCCGTTCGCGGTGCCCAGACGGCCCGAGTGGGCCGCCCCCAGCACTCCGGCGCGGGCGTCGGCGGCGAGCACCGGCAGGCAGTCGGCGGCCATCGAGGCCAGGACCAGGTCCGATCGGGTGGTGACCACGCCGTCGCAGGTACCGACCCCGCCGGGTTCGGTCGCCACGAGCACGTCGGCGCTGTGCACCTGGTTCATCCACACGACACGCTCGACGTCGAACCCGCACTCCTCGGCGGCACGACGACGGTTGGCGGTGACCGCCTCCCGGGTGTCGCCGGTGCCCAGTCCGAGGTTGAGCGAGTCGTACGGTGCCGGGCTCACGCCGCCCTTGCGTTCGGTGACGGCGGCACGGACACCGTGCCCCAGGTCGATGACGTTGCCCATCGGTGCGACGTGGTCCTTCCCTCTGCCCCGGGGAGGAGGAGTGACGGCGGGCGGATCGCCCCCGCCGTCCTCCGCCGCGCCCCACCGAGGGCGGCGACGGCCCCGCCGCAGATGGGTCGGGGCCGCTGACACGTCGATGGTACCGGGATGGTGCGGGACTACTTGAGGAACTCCGGGACGTCCAGGTCGTCGGGGTCGTCGAAGATGACCCGGCGACGCGGCGTGGGGACCTCGCTCCGACGCTCGGAGGCCTCCGACACCGCGTGGATGTGGTTCGCCTGCTCCTCCGGCTCGGTGTCCTCGGGCTCCGGGGCGACGGTCTCCTCCGCCTGAACCGACGGCGTCGGCTCCTGCTCGACCGGCTCGGGCTCGCCGTGCGAGACCGGGTAGCCGTTGCCCAGGGCGGGCTCGGCCGGGGCCTGGACCTGCTGGGGCTCGGGCTGGACCGGTTCCGGGGTCACCGTGGGCTGCACCGGCGGCATCGCGGGCCGGGGAGCCTCCTGCACCGGCTGGGCCGGGCGGGACGGAGCGATCCACGGCATGCTGGTGGCCGGCGCCCCGCTCGCGTCCGTGCCGGGGGCGTCGCCTTCGCGGACGACTCCTCCCTGCCGGACGTGATGCCTGCCGTGGGGGCGACGGCCTCAGGAGGGTCCACCGGCTGGCGCTCCCGTGTGACGGAGCCGGACACCTCGGGCTCGTCGAAGCCCGCCGCGATCACGGTGACACGGACCTCGTCACCCAGGGCGTCGTCGATGACGGCGCCGAAGATGATGTTGGCCTCGGGCGCCGCCGAGTTGGCGACCAGCTGTGCCGCCTCGTTGATCTCGAACAGTCCGAGGTCGGAGCCGCCCTGGATGGACAGCAGCACACCGTGGGCGCCGTCGATGCTCGCTTCCAGCAGTGGTGAGGAGATCGCCAGTTCGGCCGCGGCGACGGCCCTGTCGTCCCCTCTCGCTGATCCGATTCCCATCAGCGCCGATCCGGCCCCGGACATGACCGACTTGACGTCGGCGAAGTCCAGGTTGATCAGGCCCGGCGTGGTGATCAGGTCGGTGATGCCCTGGACACCGGACAGCAGGACCTGGTCGGCCGCCTTGAAGGCGTCCAGGACGCTGACCTGGCGGTCCGAGATGGACAGCAGTCGGTCGTTCGGGATGACGATGAGGGTGTCGACCTCCTCACGGAGCATCGCTATCCCCGACTCGGCCTGGGTCGCGCGCCGCTTGCCCTCGAAACCGAAGGGGCGGGTGACCACACCGATGGTGAGCGCGCCGAGGGAGCGGGCGATGTTGGCGACGACCGGGGCTCCCCCGTACCGGTGCCACCGCCCTCACCAGCCGTGACGAAGACCATGTCGGCCCCCTTGAGGACCTCCTCGATCTCCTCGCGGTGGTCTTCGGCGGCCTTGCGGCCGACATCGGGGTTGGCGCCTGCGCCAAGGCCACGGGTGAGCTCACGGCCGACGTCGAGCTTGACGTCCGCGTCGCTCATCAGCAGCGCTTGGGCATCGGTATTGATCGCGATGAACTCGACGCCCTTGAGCCCCTCTTCGATCATTCGGTTGACGGCGTTGACACCGCCGCCGCCGATACCGACGACTTTGATGACCGCGAGGTAGTTCTGCGGTGCTGCCACGACGAGGGGCCTTTCCGCTCGCATACGCCGTTCCGTCTCCGCGTCCGCTGGCCCTGGGGTCAGCGGGTGCGCCGGCGGTCCGGCATCCGGTTCTACAGTGTGCGTTTCGGGTACCCTCGCACAGCGCCCGGAGGCGACCGTGTGTGGGAGACCCGGGGCCACCGAAGACCGTTCTCGAACGGTTCCCGTGTACCCCTGAAAGCGTGTCTTACTGCGTTGTTGACGTTGGTTGTGCTTCCCGACAGTAAGCGGACCGTCGGGTGCGAGCAACCGGTGACGACTTCAGCCTAACGGCGTATAACGCGAGGAAGCGAAGTGCGCACTCGGCGCGTCGCGTCTGGAATGTCCTCGTGAGGGATTCGGTTCGCGGTGTCGAGCTCCCACTCGTACCCTCTGTCCCCACTCGCGCCTCTTGACCTGACTCCTGCGTGAGTATCCCGTTCCTTGGGACACGCTTCACCGGACGATGGCGAGGTCGGGGGTTCCGACGTCGTAGACACGCCCCGCCTCGGGCGGGTGCTCGCGCATCAGCACGCGCAGCACCGCGCTCTTCGAGGCGGTGTCCCGCGCGTCGCCCCACTCCACGACCGACCCGTCACCGAGTTCCACGGTGATGTCGTCGGTGTCGGCGGCGTCGATCAGCTGTATCTGCGCGATGAGGGAGTCCGGGGCCTCCTCCACGATGTCGGCGGCGGCCCGGACCGCCGTGTTCTCCTCGATCTCCCCGTGACCCGGACCAGCGGGTGCGTACCGGGCCGCGTGGCGGAGTCCTCGATCCGGACGCCGTCGCCGTCCACGAGCCGGTACTCCTCACCCATCCGGATGGCCAGCAGAGGGCGGCGCTCGACCACCTCCACCCTGAGGGTCGCGGGCCAGCCCCGGCTCACCTCGGCGGACTCGACCAGGTCGATCCCCTCGGCGCGGTCGCGGCCCTGATCCAGGTCCACCCGGATCAGGGGCGTGCCCGTCTCGACGGACACCGCCGCGACCACCTCCTCCTTCGACACCCGGTCCAGGCCGGTGACGGCGACGTCGCGCACCACCAGCAGACGGGAGCCGAGCAGCACCCACGTGACCACGCAGACCAGTGACACGACGAGCAGGACCGCGAAGGCGACCTTCCAGGGGTCCGACCCCTTGCGGACGGCGGCCTCCGGCCCCGCCTCGTCCTGTTCCGTGGTCTTCGCCCTCTGACGGTCAGCGGCCACGTGCGTGCTCCTCTAGCTGGTTTCGGTACCTTCGGCGTTCCGCGCCAGCTCCTCCACGATCAGCGGCCCCAGCTCGGTGACGTCACCGGCGCCCATGGTGAGGACGATGTCCCCGGGGCGGGCCAGCGCGGCCACCGTGCGCACGGCGTCCGCGCGGTCCGGCACGTACCGGACGTTGTCGTGGGACACCTTCGACGTGATGAGCTCCCCCGTCACCCCGGGCTCGGGGTCCTCGCGGGCGGCGTAGACCTCCATCACCACGACCTCGTCGGCCAGGCTCAGGGCGGTCGCGAACTCCTCCGCGAAGATCCGGGTCCGGCTGTACAGGTGCGGCTGGAACAGGGCGACGACCCGGCCCTCGGCGATCTCCTCGTCGGAGTCCTCGGAGAAGGAACGCAGGGCGGCGCGCGTGGCGCGCAGGTCCGCGTCGATCTCGGTGGGGTGGTGCGCGTAGCTGTCGTAGACGCCCACGCCGTCGCCCTCGCCCTTGAGCTCGAAGCGGCGGGCGGCACCGGCGAAGTCCGCGATCCCCTCCACCGCGACCTCCAGGTCGTGGCCGAGTTCGTCGGCGACGACCACGGACGCGGCCGCGTTCAGGACGTTGTGGCGCCCGGGGACGGCCAGGGTGCCGTCGATCGGCTCGCCGTCGACGGTGGTCAGCGTGAACTCCGTGGTGAAGCCGCGCGCGCGGACGCGGGTGATCCGGTAGTCCGCGTCCTCGGCCTCGCCGTAGGTGAGCACCCTCTTGCCGCGCTCACGGGCGAGCTCCGCGACCGTGCGGGCGCCCGGGTCGTCGATCCCGACGATGAGGGTGCGCTCCACCCGGTCCACGAAGTTCGCGAAGTTCGCGTGGATCTCGTCGATGCCGCTGTAGTTGTCCAGGTGGTCGGCCTCGACGTTGGTGACCACGGCGACCTTGGGAGAGAGCATCAGGAAGGACCCGTCGCTCTCGTCCGCCTCCACGGCGATGACCTCTCCGATCCCGGCGTCGGCACCGAGTCCGGTGGTGACCAGCTTGCCGCCGATCACGTACCCGGGGTCGACCCCCAGGTGCTGGAGGACCACGGTGACCATGGAGGTGGTGGTGGTCTTGCCGTGGGTGCCCGAGACGGCGATCCCCTCGCGGCCCAGCAGGAGGGCGCCCAGGGCGGCGGCGCGGGGCAGGACGCGGATGCCCCGGGCGCGCGCCTCGGCGAGCTCGGGGTTGTCCTCACGGATGGCGGAGGAGACCACGAGCGTCTCGGCCTTGCCCAGGTTCTCGGCGGCGTGGCCCACGAAGACCTGGGCGCCCATCTGCTCGAGTTCGCGCAGGGTCTCGCTGTCGCGGGCGTCACTGCCCGAGACCTCGACCCCGGACTGGAGCAGCACGCGGGCGATGCCGGACATGCCGGCCCCGCCCAGACCGATGAAGTGGGTACGGCCGAGTTCGTCGACGGGGACCGGGTCGGTCGGTGTGACCAGGCTCATCGTGCGTCCTTCCCGTCGTCGTAGAAGGCGTCTTCGCCGTCGTCGTCGGACAGTTGCATGTCAGGGGTGGGCTTGTCGCCGCGGGCGATCGCGAGGACCTCCCGGGCCAGTTCGGTGTCCGCGTCGCGGCGACCCATCCGAGCCGCCGCCTCCGACATGGCCACGACACGGTCGGTGTCGGTGAGCAGCGGGATGAGCTGGCCGGTGATCCACTCGACCGAGACGTCGGCGTTGTCGACCATCAGGCCACCGCCCGCCTGGACGATCGGCTCAGCGTTCAGCGCCTGCTCGCCGTTGCCGATGGCCAGCGGCACGAAGGCGCCGGGCAGTCCCACGGCGGTGAGTTCGGCGCAGGTCATGGCACCGGACCGGCACATCGCCACGTCGGCGGCGGCGTAGGCCATGTCCATGCGGTCCACGTAGGGGACGGCGACATAGGGGATGCCGTCCTGGGTGAGGTCCTGGGGCTCGTCGGCGTTCTTGGGGCCGACCACGTGCAGGACCTGCACGCCCGCCTGGCGGAAGGCCGCGGCGGCCTGGAAGGCGGTCTCGTTGATGCGCTGGGCGCCCTGGGAGCCGCCGAAGATCAGCAGGGTGGGGAGGTCGGGGCGCAGGCCGAAGTAGGCGCGGGCCTTGTCGCCCATGGCCAGCCGGTCCAGCGAGGTGATCTGCTGGCGCAGCGGGATGCCGATGAACCGGCCGTTGCGGATCTGGGTGTGCGGGTGTCCGGTGAACACGTGCGGGGTGAGCCGCGCGCCGAGCCGGTTGGCCAGGCCCGGGAGCGGGTTGGCCTCGTGCACGACGATGGGGATGCGACGACGCCGGGCCGCCAGGTAGCCGGGGGTGGCCACGTAGCCGCCGAAGCCGACGAGGACGTCGGCCTGGACCTTGTCGAGTTGTTCGCCCGCCGCGCTGAGGGCCCCGGCCAGCTTGCCGGGGACCGTGAGCAGTTGCGGGGTGAGCCTGCGCGGCAGGGGGACCGCCGGGATCAGGCCCAGTTCGTAGCCGCGCATGGGAACCAGCCGGGTCTCCAGGCCCCGCTCCGTTCCCAGGCAGAGGATCTCCGTGTTGGGTTCCACGCGCCGCAGCGCGTCCGCTAGGGAGAGTGCGGGCTCGATATGCCCGGCCGTGCCGCCTCCGGCGAGGGCTACCCTCATCGTCGCCGATTCCTCCTTGGCCGATCACCCGCCGGGACCGGTCCGCTGTTGTTCTTGGCCGTGGTCTTGGCACCCGTCTTCGCCCCGCGCTCACCCGACTTGCGAGGGGTGCGCGACGCGGTGGTGCGCTTGGAGGGCGTCGAACCGCTCTGTTTACGGACGGAAGCGACGATGTTCTCCAGGCCAAGCCAGCTTAGAGCCCTTTGGACCCGCGTGGGACCCCGGGCCGCCAGGGCCTTCTGGGCCTCGGGCTCGTTCCGGGCGATGGCGAGCAGCACCCCGAGCGAGATCATCGTCGGGATGAGCGCGGAGCCGCCGTAGGAGACCAGGGGCAGCGGGATGCCGGTCACGGGGACCAGGCCGATGACGGCCGCGATGTTGATCATGGACTGGCCGATGATCCAGGTCACGATGGCGAAGGCGGCGAGCCGGGAGAACGGGTCCCTGACCCGGAAGGCCACGCGCAGACCGGCGTAGCCCAGCATGCCGAACAGGCCGAGGACCAGCAGGGAGCCGAGGAGCCCGAACTCCTCACCGATGATGGCGAAGATGAAGTCGGACTCGGCGAAGGGCAGGAACCCCCACTTCTCACGGCTGGCGCCGATGCCGACCCCGAAGAGCCCTCCGGTGCCCAGCGCGTACAGGCCGTGCAGGGACTGGAATCCGGAACCGCTCGGGTCCGACTCGGGGTCGAGGAACACGGCGATACGGGTCATGCGGAAGGGCTCGATCGCGATGACGATCGCGGCCAGGCCCAGGACCAGCCCGAACATGGCCACGAAGAGACGCGCGGGCGCGCCCACCACCCACAGCAGGCTCAGGAAGATGAGCAGCAGCACCAGTGAGGTGGACAGGTCCGAGCCCAGCAGCACGAGGAGCACGAGGAGTCCGCAGCCTGGCACCAGCGGGATCAGCAGGTGCCGCCACTCGGTGAGGTCCTTGAGCTCCTCCTTGCGGGCCAGGATGTTGGCGCCCCACAGGGCGAAGGCGAGCTTGGCCGGTTCGGAGGGCTGGATGACCAGGCCGCCGACCTCCAGCCACCGCATGGCGCCGTTGACCTCGGTGCCCTGGAACGCGGTGAGCAGCAGCAGTGCCACGGACAGGATCATCGCCGGGTAGCCGACCATGCGAAAGACCCACAGGGGCAGCTGGGAGGCGATCACCATGAGCGGCAGGCCGATCATGGCCGACACCATCTGGCGCTGGACCACGGAGAAGGCCGAGCCGGTCTCGGTGATGGAGTTGACCATCGTCGAGGACAGCACCATGACCAGGCCCAGCGAGATGAGCATCACCGCGGTACTGAGGATCAGGTAGTAGGAGGTGAGGGGTCGGTCCAGGGACCGGGCCCACTCACGCCAGAGGCCCCGTTCGCGGCCACCGGCCGCCGTGCGCTCCCGGGTGCGGGACACCCCGGGAACCGTTGTCGTCGCCGCCATCCACACCCTCCGCACGATTCGCGCCTCAATACTTGCGTACCGGCGGGTCGGGAACCGTGGACATTTCCCGCGTGTTGGCCATCTTTGGCGGTGTGCGGGGTGCTACGCGACACACAGGAGGCCACCCGCACGTCCGAAATGACGCAGGGGTGGCCTCCGGTGACTCAGTGACAGATCGGGCCGCCGCTCGTCCGGGCCCGTGTCCGGCGCCCCTCAGGACCGGCGGTGGACCGCCTCAGCGAAGAACCGGCCCCGCTCGGGGTAGTTGGTGAACATGTCCATGGAGGCTGCGGCCGGGGCCAGCAGCACCGTGTCGCCCTCCTCGGCGAGCTCGGCGGCCCGGGCGACCACCGCGTCCATCACCGTGTGACCGGCGGGCGCGTCGGGTTCGGGGCCCGCCACCTCCACCACCGGGACCTCGGGGGCGTGCTCGGCCAGGGCCTCGCGGATGCGCTCGCGGTCGGCGCCGATCAGCACCGCGCCGCGCAGACGGGCGGCGGCCCCGGCGACGAGTCCGTCCACCTCGGCCCCCTTGAGCAGGCCGCCCGCGATCCACACCACGGAGTCGTAGGAGTTCAGCGACGCGGCGGCGGCGTGCGGGTTGGTGGCCTTGGAGTCGTCCACGTAGTCCACGCCCGCGACCGAGGCCACGTACGCGATGCGGTGGGGTTCGGGCACGAAGGCGGTCAGCCCCGCCCGGACCGAGGCGGGCGCGACCCCCAGCGATCGGGCCAGGGCCGCGGCGGCCAGGGCGTTGGCGACGTTGTGCGGAGCGGCGGGCCGTACGTCGGCCAGGGTGGCGAGCTCCTCGGCACTGCTGTGCGGCTCGTCCACGAAGGCGCGGTCCACCAGTAGGTCCTCGACCACACCGAACTCACCGGCGCCCGGTGTGTCCAGACGCAGGCCCACCACCGGGGTGTGCGGGTCGCCCTCCTCCTCGGCCAGGCGGACGGACCACGCGTCAGCGGTGTTGACCACGCGGATCGTGCCGCGTGCGAACACCTTGCCCTTGGCGCGGGCGTAGGGCTCCAGGCCGCCGTGCCAGTCCAGGTGGTCGGGGGCGACGTTGAGGACGGTGGCGGCGTGGGGGCGGACGCTGTTGGACCAGTGCAGCTGGAAACTGGACAGCTCCACGGCGAGGACGTCGTGCACGTGGCCGTCGGCGTCGGGCAGAACGGCGTCCACGATCGGGGTGCCGACGTTGCCCACCGCGAGCGCGTCACGGCCGTCCGCGCGCAGGATGGACTCCAGCATGCGCACGGTGGTGGTCTTGCCGTTGGTACCGGTGATGGCGAGCCACACCTGGTCGGCGGGCTTGAGCCGCCAGGCCAGCTCCACGTCCCCGATGACCTCCACTCCGGCCTCGGCGGCGCGGACCAGGAGCGGGGAGTCGGGACGCCAGCCGGGCGAGGTGACCACGAGGTCGCAGCCCTCGGGCAGGGGGTGTCGCCCAGGACGACCTCAGCGCCTGCCTCGGTCAGGGCGGCGGCGACCGGGCGGGTGGTGTCGTCGTCGCGGCCGTCGACGACGACCACGCGGGCCCCCGGGCCAGGAGAGCCCTGGCGACGGGGGCCCGGAGACACCCAGACCGGCGACGCAGACCCGCGCGCCCACGAAGGGATCGTCTCCCCCTGCGGGGGCGGCGGAGCGGGACGAGTCGGAAGGATGGAGGTGCGGCATGCCTCTAGCTTGGCATCCATTCCAGGTAGAAGAGCCCGATGGCGATCGCCATGAACAGGCCCTGGATGATCCAGAACCGGATGACGATGGTGGTCTCCGCCCAACCCTTGAGTTCGAAGTGGTGCTGGAGCGGCGCCATGCGGAACACCCGTTTGCCGGTGAGGCGGAACGAGGTGATCTGGATCATCACGGACATGGTGATGATGACGAACAGGCCACCGATGAGCAGCAGCAGGAGCTGCGTGCGGGTGGTGATGGCCAGACCCACGATGAGTCCGCCCAGGGCCAGCGAACCGGTGTCGCCCATGAAGATCTTGGCGGGCGGGGCGTTGAACCACAGGAAGCCGATGCACGAGCCGAGCACGGCGGAGGCCACCACGGCCAGGTCCAGGGGGTCGCGGACCGTGTAGCAGCTGGAGGTGAGCGCCTCCACGCAGGACTGGCGCAGCTGCCAGTTGCCGATGATGACGTAGGCGGCCAGCGACAGGATGGTCGCGCCGGTGGCCAGACCGTCCAGACCGTCGGTGAGGTTCACCGCGTTGGAGAAGCCCACGATGAGGAACAGCGCCCAGATCACGAACACGCCGATCATCAGCGGCGGTCCGAAGTCGCGGAGGAACGACAGCTGGGGGCGGCGGGGGTGTAGCCGTAGCCGTTCGGGAACTGGGTGACGCCGTAGGCGAAGCCGACACCGATGACGGCCTGGCCGACCATCTTCGCGCCGCTGCGCAGACCGAGGCTGCGGCGCTTGTAGATCTTGATGAAGTCGTCCAGGAAGCCGACACAGCCCATGCCGACGAACAGGAACATCACCAGGAGACCGGAGGCCGTGGGCCCGGAGGCGGCCGGTTGGATCGCCCAGAGCAGCAGGTGGGAGCCGAAGTAGCCCACCACCGCGCCGAGGATGATCACGATGCCGCCCATGGTGGGCGTGCCCTGTTTGGTCTTGTGGCCCTCGGGTCCGTCGTCGCGGACCTCCTGGCCGAACTTGAACCGGTACAGGAGCTTGATGAGCGGCGGCATCAGCACCATGGAGATGATCAGCGAGAGCCCCGCCGCTATGGTGATGCCGATCACTGGACATCACCCTTGGTGATGAGGTCGATGACCCTTTCGAGCGCAGCCACGCGCGATCCCTTCACAATGACAACGTCTCCTGTGCGCATCCGTTCGCGCACCGCGTCGGCTGCCGCCTCCGCGTCGGGAACCCGGATGCTCTCACCGCGCCACCGCCCCTGCTGGGCGGCGCGTTCGGCGCCGACTGCGATCCCCTCGGCCGCCGCTCCGACCACGACCAGGTGGGCCACGCCGGTCTCGGCGGCCAGCTCACCCACGTTCTCGTGCTCGGCCCCGCCGTCGTCACCGAGCTCGGCCATGTGCGCGAGCACCGCGATGGACCGGCGGTCCCGCGCGAGCGCGCCCAGGGTGGTCAGTGCCGCCCGCATCGACTCGGGGTTGGCGTTGTAGGCGTCGTTGACGAGGGTGACACCGTGGTGTTCGGTGACCTCCATGCGCCAGCGGCTGACCGGGGTCGCCGCGCCGAGGGCGGCGGCGATGTCTTCGATGTCCATCCCGAGGTCGTCGGCGACGGCCGCGGCGGCCAGCGCGTTGCTGACCTGGTGGGCGCCGACCAGTCCCAGCTGGACCGGGGCGGTACGACCGCGCAGGTTCAGGGTGAAGGACGGGGCGCCGTCGGTACCGATGGTGATGTCCGTGGCGCGCACCTGGGCGTCCTCGGCGGTGCCGTAGAACACCACGCGGGCCTCGGTGCGGGAGTGCATGGCGCGCACCAGCGGGTCGTCGGCGTTGAGGACGGCCACGCCGCCCACTCCGCGCCGTTCGCCGCCGGGCGGCAGGGACTCCACGAGTTCGCCCTTGGCCTTGGCGATGGCGTCACGGCCGCCGAACTCGCCCATGTGGGCGCTGCCGACGTTGAGGACGACACCGATCCGGGGCGGGGCGACGCGGCACAGGTGGGCGATGTGCCCGATCCCCCGTGCGGCGACCTCCAGCACCAGGTTCTTGGTGCCGGTGTCCGCGCGGAGCACCGTGAGCGGGTGGCCGATCTCGTTGTTGAACGAGCCCGCGGGGGCGACGGTGGGGCCCAGTTCTCCGACGACCTGGGCGATGAGGTCCTTGGTGGTGGTCTTCCCGGAGGAGCCGGTGACCCCCACGACCTCCGTGGTGGCCGTTCCGCGCGCGGGGTCGCTGAGTTCGGTGGCCACGTGCCGGGCGAGTCGGGCCAGGGCCGCCACGACCTCGTCGTCGCCGCCGTCCACCAGCAGGTGGGGGCGTCGACCGGGCGCGAGGCC
The DNA here is from genome assembly GCA_018388625.1 of Nocardiopsis eucommiae. Taxonomy (GTDB): domain Bacteria; phylum Actinomycetota; class Actinomycetes; order Streptosporangiales; family Streptosporangiaceae; genus Nocardiopsis; species Nocardiopsis eucommiae. The sequence goes on from CP074402.1 coordinate 3,986,341, forward strand.
AGGACCGCGACGGCTCCGGCCGCCACGGCGGTCGCGGCGAAGTCGTGACCGTCGACCCGTTCACCACTCAGGGCGACGAAGAGCGCTCCTGGCGCCACCTGTCGAGAGTCGATGACGACGGGGCCGTCGACGACGGCGTCGGGGCGCGCTGATCCGCCGATGGCGGTTTGGGTGATCTCAGCGATCCGATCGAGCGTGAGCGCGATCAAATCCACTCCTCATGTCAGGCCCGGCCCACGGCGCCCCAGGGGCATTGGCCACCCGGCCTCGGGATCGGGTCAGGGGATGGCACCGCGGATACCGTGCGCGCGGTGCCGCGCCGGGCCACGAACTCCGGCTGGTACCGGGCCGCGGGCGCCTGGGTGGGCGGCACGTGTCGGGCTGCGATTGCCGGACCTACCTTAGAACATGTTGGGGTGTCTGGGGTCCCGGCAGGGCCCTGTCCAGAGCAATATGCTCCACTTCGTGACCGTCGACACGCACCGCGCGTGTGATTCGTGCACGTCACGGAGGGGCACACCACCGGGACGCGGTCTGGGACCGCGTCCCGGAAAGAGGACGGCACCAAGTTTCGGCGCACCTCGGGTGTGTCGTGGGTCAGCCCTCGTCAGGCACCCGGTGGACGTTCTGGAGGGCGTTGCCCAGCCGCTCGCTCGCCCGGGTGCGCAGGGCGTCCTCGATGGCGCCCCGCAGGACCTCGCGGTCGTCGAAGGGCAGGACCTCGCCCTTGACGTACTGACCGGTCTCGTGGCCCTTGCCCGCGACCACCACCACGTCGCCGGGGCCGGTCCGGTGCACGCCCAGGCCGATCGCCTCGGCTCGGTCGAACTCCACCGTCACGCGGGCCCGCTGCTCCTCGGGGACCTTGGCGACCCCGTCCAGCATCGCGGAGGCGATGGAGACCGGGTCCTCGGTGCGCGGGTTGTCGTTGGTGATGATCAGCTGGTCGGCCAGGCGCGCGGCGGCCTCGCCCATGAGCGGACGCTTGGCGCGGTCCCGGTCGCCGCCGCAGCCGACCACCATGGTGACCTGCCCGTCGGTGGTCTCCCTCAGGGCGCTGAGCACGGCCTCGATCGCGCCGGGCTTGTGCGAGTAGTCCACCAGGGCCGCGAAGTCCTGCGACCCCGACGCGCCGCGCACCTCGACCGGCTCCATGCGGCCCGGCACTCCGGGAGCGGCGGCCACACCGGCGATCGCCGTCTCCATCGGGATGCCCGCCTCGACCAGGCCCACCACGGCCGCCATGGCGTTGGAGACGTTGAACGGGCCGGGCAGCGCCACCGAGGCACGCGCCTCCATACCGCCGGGACCCACGATGCGGAAGGTGCTGCCGGTGGCGCCGAGGACGACGTCCACCGCGGTCCAGTCCGCCGCCATGGCGTTCTCCGGGCCCGCGTCCGAGGCGCCCTCCACCGCGAAGGTGGTCACCGGGACCGCGCCGCGCCCCTGCACCATGTCCACCAGCGCGCGGCCGAACCGGTCGTCGGCGTTGACCACGGCGATGTCGCAGTACTCGGGCGAGAACAGGCGCGCCTTGGTGTCGAAGTAGTCGCGCAGGTCCGAGTGGAAGTCCAGGTGGTCCTGGGACAGGTTCGTGAAGATCGCCACGTCGTAGCGGGTCCCGCCCACGCGGCCCAGGGCCAGGGCGTGGCTGGAGACCTCCATGGCGGCGGCCGTCGTCCCGTGTTCGCGCATGACCGCGAACAGACCGTGCAGGTCCGTGGCCTCCGGCGTGGTCAGCGAGGAGGCGACGCGCTCGTCGCCCACACGCATCTCCACGGTGCCGACCAGGCCCGTGCTCATCCCGGCCTGGCGCATGCCGGACTCGATCAGGTAGGTGACCGTGGTCTTGCCACTGGTCCCCGTGGTACCGACCAGGAGCAGGTCCTCGGCGGGGTCGTCGTGGACCCAGGCCGCGACCTTGCCCAGCGCCGCGCGCGCGTCCGGCACGACGAGCACGGGCAGGCCGGACTCGACGGCCCGGTCGGCGCCAGCGGCGTCGGTCAGGATCGCCGCGGCCTCGGCCTGGGCCGCCTGCTTGGAGAAGTCGGCGCCGTGCGCGCGGGTCCCCGGCAGGGCGGCGTACAGGTCACCCTGTCGCACCTTGCGGGAGTCATGGGTGATACCGCGGACATGGATCTCCCGATCGGGCATGTCCGCTGGACGGTCCGCGCCGAGATCCGGGCGCAGGAGTGTGGCGTCCGGCCCGAGCAGCGCTGCGAGGGCGGACAGTGGACGGAGTTTGGCGTGTTCAGGTCGCATTACCGGTGGCACGTGTGGAGGTTAACGGCTGCGGGGGACCTCTCGGTAATTTCCACGCTGCCCGCGGGCGATACTTCACCCGAAGGAGGTGCCGCCATGACACGCCCACTCGTACTCGACGGAGGCCTGGCCACCAGCCTGGAGGCGCACGGACGCGACCTCAGCGGAGGCCTGTGGTCCGCCCGTCTCCTCGTCGAGGAACCGGAACTCGTCTCCCGGGTCCACCGCGAGTACTTCCAGGCGGGCGCCGACGTCGCGATCACCGCCAGCTACCAGGCCAGCGTCACCGCCCTCACCGAACGCGGCCACTCCCGCGCCGAGGCCCAGAGCTTTCTCTCCCGCTCCGTGGAACTCGCCCGCACCGAACGTGACGCCTTCGGCGACGGCCTCGTGGCCGCCAGTGTGGGCCCCTACGGCGCCTCACTCGCGGACGGCTCCGAGTACACGGGCGCCTACGGCCTCACCGAGGACCAGCTCCACCACTGGCACCGCGAACGCTGGCGGATCCTCACGGACAGCGGTGCCGACCTCATGGCCTGCGAGACGCTGCCCTCCCTCCTGGAGGCCCGAGCCCTCGCCCGCCTCCTGGAGGAGACCCCCACGTCCGCGCGTGGTTCAGCTTCTCCTGTGCCGATGCCGAGCACATCAGCGACGGCACTCCCCTCCGCCAGGTCGCGGCCGAGCTCGCTCCGCTCCGCGACCAGCTGCTGGCCGTGGGCGTGAACTGCGTGCCGCCCAGCGACGTGCCCGGCCTGCTTCGCGAGGTCGCCGGCACCGGCCTGCCCACCGTCGCGTACCCGAACTCCGGCGAACGCTGGGACGCCGATACCCAGAGGTGGGCCGGCACCACCGACCCGCGGGACTTCGGCCACGCCGCCGCCCAGTGGATCACCGACGGCGCGGTGCTCATCGGGGCTGCTGCCGCACCGGCCCCGAACACGTCCGCGCCCTCCGAACCCTCGTGGACGCCCTTCCGGACCAAGAGGGTTCAGGTCCAGGGCATTAAATAGCAGAGCCTCGGCCATTACCGGAGTTATCCACAGGACCTTTTTGACAACCAAGAAACCTGGCGTTCCAGGTCGAATTCATTCTCGACTCTCATTCTCTTTTCCGCCATTCACCCCTACAGTGGAGGCATGACCTTCTCCTCCACGCGTGACACGGCGACAATGGGACACTCCTCCGCCGTCGCCGCCATGCGCAAAGCAAGGGAGCAGGTCACCCACACCTTCGAGGCCACACCCTCAGCCGGTGCCGTGGCCGAGGTGTTGGACGACATCTGCCAGGTGTGGCACGACATGGATCAGGCCAAACTGCACATCCTTCTGCGGCTGGCGCACATCCACTCCACCGGAAATCTCCTGGAAGTGGGGGTCAGCGCACTCTGGCCGGGTGGATCACCCAAGCACTCGGAACGAGTCCGGCAGAAGCCCGGTCCCTCGCGTGCCTGGCCGATTCACTGTTTCATGAAAGGCTTCCCGAAACACGCCAAGCCCTCGACTCGGGACTGCTTTCCCTCGGTGAAGCCACCGCCACCGCCAAGGCGGTCGAGGCCGCGACGAAAACCCGGGACGAGACCGAGTTCCCCGACCCGGACGCCTTCCGGGAGTTGATGGATTCCGGGATGATGGCCGTGAAGGCCGACAACCCCGCCCTCTCCGCCTCCCAACTCGCCCGGCTCGGCCGACGTATCTCCGTTCAACTCCACCCCACCCTGGTGGAGGACGAGCACAGGAGGGCCCACCGCAACCGTCGCCTGGACGTGCTGCGTAGCTTCGAGGGTTCCTTCTACCTCCAGGCTTCCGGCCCCGAGGTGGACGCCGAGCTCCTGGAGAAGGCGGTGGCCGCGTTCACCAAGCCCCTCAACCCCACCGGCCCGACGCAGTCAAAGGCAGAACGCTCCTACGACGCCTTCATGAACCTGATCAGGTCCGCGCTGGGCCACCAGAACTGCACCAAACCCCCGGCCCCCTCGCGATGATCAACGTGACCGTGCCCTTGGACGTCTACACCGGTCAGCGCGCCACCGTGCCCGAAGGTGACGGTGATGGTGCGGCCACGCAGGACGGGATGCTCCTGGCCATGGAAGCCGTCCGCGCTCTGTCCCCGGGCAGCGTGCTCCGCCGGGTGATCACCGACCCCGCCACCGGCAAGCCCCTGGACGTGGGGCGAGGGATGCGCAACGCCCCCGAGCAGATCCGCACCGTCGCCCACCACGGCCGCACCACCTGCGCCTGGCCCCAGGGCTGCGACGTCCCCATCAGCGGCACCGAGGCCGACCACGTCACCAGTTACTCCCGGGGCGGCCGCACCAGCGCCGAGAACATCCAGCCCCTGTGCTCCACCCACAACCGCCTCAAATGGCGCCGCGAGAACAACCCTCACCGCGCCACCTGGAAGGGCCGCCCCGCCCACCGGCGCCCGGACCCGCCCCCACAGCCGGAACCACCTCCGCCCCGCGAATGAGCGGCAACTGTCTTCCCCGCAGGCCCACGCACCCCACCCACCACCCCCGGAAGGAGGCCGACCCATGACCCTCACCCCCGCGACCGGAGCCGGGTCGGCCTCCACCCCCATCCATCCGGCGAAGGCCGTTTACCCCGGCCCACAGCTCACCCTCGCCGCCGCAGTTCCGGTGGAACGCTTGATCAGCCGCGACACGAAGCCCGTTCCGCGCAGGCGAGAAGGATCCACATCGCCGTGGTCGTGGGCTCATCTGGGACAGCGACAGTGACGAGTGGTGCCGGATTTGTCTGCTTCTCGACAAGTTGGAAAAACTGGCACTTGCCGCCGGTAAGTTGCCAGGTGAAAGAGTCTGCTCCCCGCGCACGCGGGGATGGCCCCGCCGGCCCCCTCCAGGAGGAGGTGCGCGGATGCTGCTCCCCGCGCACGCGGGGATGGCCCCGGCACCAGGTAGCCGACGGAGGCGTCGTTGCCCTGCTCCCCGCGCACGCGGGGATGGCCCCAGCGACTGTTCGAAGGACGCGTTCGAGGCTGTCTGCTCCCCGCGCACGCGGGGATGGCCCCGGCCCCTACTACGCCGAACAGGTCGCGGCGCTCTGCTCCCCGCGCACGCGGGGATGGCCCCAGGGGGCACGGGACGCGGTGGCGGCGGCTCTGCTCCCCGCGCACGCGGGGATGGACCCACGATCGACGGCTCAGCCTTCTTGTCCAGCCACTGCTCCCCGCGCACGCGGGGATGGACCCGGGATGACCCAACTGCCGAGCTCGTGATCGGGCTGATCCTCGCGCACGCGGGGATGGTCCCCCACCGGAGCCACGATGGGCGAGACCAAGACCACCCTTCTGCTCCCCGCGCCGCCGGAGCCGGGGCGGCGGGAGCCGCTGAGTGGCGGCTCCCGCCTCTGGGTCAGCGGTCCTCTTCTTCCTCGAAGAGGCGGATGGCCGGGGGCTCGGTGTCCGTCGGTGGGACCTTCATGGTCTTGAGGGCGAAGGACATGATGTCGTTGAACACCGGTCCTGCGGCCTCGCCTCCGTAGTAGGTCTCCTTCGGGTTGTGCAGAACCACCTGGACGACGAGCTCGGGGTTGTCAGCGGGGGCGAAGCCCGCGAAGGTCGCCGTGTAGCCGCCGCCGTCGTAGCCGCCGGTCTCCGGGTTGATCCGGTTGGCGGTACCCGTCTTGCCCGCGACCCGGTAGCCGTCGATGCGGGCCTGAGGCGCGGTGCCCTCGTCGCCCGTGACGGCTTCGAGCATCAGAGCGAGCTTGTCGGCGGTCTCCTTGCTGACCACCCTGGTCTTCTCGGGCTCCTCGGAAGGGGTGAACTCCCCGTCCGTGTCGACGGTCCCGGCGATGAGCCGGGGCTCCACCCGTACCCCGTCGTTAGCGATGGTCGCGTAGACCGAGGCCATCTGGGCGGCGTTCACCGACAGGCCGTGTCCGATGGACACCGACGGTAGCTGCGTCCCCCACCAGTCGTCGGGCTCGGTGAGCACCCCCGACTCCTCTCCCGGCAGGGCCAGGCCGGTCGGCTGTCCCAGGCCGAAGTCCTTCATGTAGGAGTGCAGCACCCCGGCCTTGACCTGGTCCGCGATCTTGATGGTGCCCACGTTGCTGGACTGCGCCATGATGCCGTTGACGGTCAGCCGTTGGGTGCCGTTGTTGGTGGAGTTGCGGAAGGTCTGGTCGTAGTACTGGAGGGTGTACGGGACGGTGTAGACGGTCTCCGGTGTGGTCAGTTCCTCTTCGAGCGCGGCGGCGACCGTGATCACCTTGTTGGTACTGCCCGGCTCGAAGGTCTCCGCCACGGCTCCGTTGGACCACTCCTCCGGCCCGGTGGCGGCGATGTCGTTCTGCGAGTAGGACGGGTAGTCCGCCATCGCGAGGATCTCCTGGTCGGTGTTGGTGACGATGGCGCTTCCGCCCTCGGCGTCCAACTCCTCCACGCGTTCCGCCAGCGCCTGCTGGACGAACCACTGGAGGTCGCGGTCCAGGGTCAGGCGCACGTCCTGACCGGGCTCGGGCTCACGCACCAGACCGCCCGCCATGGGAATCTGCGTCCCGTCGTTGCCCACCTCGACCTGGCGCTTGCCGGCCTCACCGGCCAGCGTGGAGTCCAGGTAGCCTTCCAGCCCCTCAAGGCCGTGCCCCTCCGAACCGGTGAAACCGACCAGGTCGGCGGCGCCGGTCTCCTCCGGGTAGACGCGTTCGTAGTCCACCTCGGCGCCCACCCCGGACAGGCCGAGGTCGCGCATGTCCTGCCAGTCGCCCGGCGACACCTTGTTGGCCACCACCTGGTAGCGGCTGGGAGCGGCGTCGACCTTGGCCTCGACCTCCTCCTGCTCCAGGTCGAAGCGGGTGACCAGTTCGTCCACGAGCTGGTCGCGCTCGTCCTCCTTGACCTCTTCGGGGTCGACGAAGACGGTGCGGACCTCCGCGGACAGGGCGAAGGGGTTCCCCTCGGCGTCGGTGATCTGTCCGCGCAGGGTGGGGATGTCGATGGTCTGGAGTCTCAGGTTGGCGGCGGCCTCGGCGTAGCGCTCGGCGTCCACCCCCTGGATCTGGGTGAGCCTCCCGGCGAACAGCATGAGGATCACGACGATGATCGCCCCGCCGATCCTGATCCGCTTGTTCGGATCACCCGGCCGGAAGGTGCGCCGCAGGAGCGGCGGCGGGGGCGGCGGGGCCGGGCTCCTGCGCCGTGGCCGCTCGCCGCCCCTTCTCACCTCGCGCGCGGACCCTCCCCGGTTCGATCCGGAGCTCGCGCGGGCCCCGCTGGCGGGGCGCCGGGGTTCCCGCTGGGGACGCTTGCTGGGCCGGGACCCGGAGCGTCCCGCCGCTCCGGGTCCTCGGGGGTCACGGGGGCGGCGGTCCCGGGGTTGCTCACTCTCCGCTCCCAGCGTTCCCGGTGTCCGTACCGTTGTCACCGCTGATCTGGCCGCTGTCGAGGTCCAGGAAGAGCGGAGCGTCCCCCTGCTCCATCCCCATCTCCTCGGCGTCGTTGGCGATCCGCTCGGAGGTCTCCAGGTGGGCCACCGACTTCTCCAGCTCCTGTTCCACGTAGGACATCTCCCGGTTCTCCGACTGGAGACTGGTGATGGTGTATGCCTCCTGGGCGACGACGCTGCGCAGTACCAGCAGCGCCACCAGTGCGCCGCCGAGCAGGCACAGGATGAGCAGGACGAAGGGGATCTTCGGCGCGGGGCCGGAACCGTCTGGGCGGGTGGTGCGTGTGGTCGCCGCAGGACGCGCTGGACGTTTGGGCGCCGTGGGGCGCTTGGTGGCCCCGGTGCGCCTCGTGGTCGTCGCGCGCCCCTTGGTGGTGGTGCGGCGTGTGTCCGTCTTCGTGCCCATCTCTGGTCTCCCTACTGCCGCGACGGCCAGCGCACGCGTTCGGCCGCCCGGAGGCGTGCCGACTGTGCGCGCGGGTTGCGTTCGTTCTCTTCGTCCGTGGGGAGTTCCGAGCCCCTGGTGAGGAGCCGGAGTTCCGGTTGGCGGTCCGGGAGGGGGACCGGAAGGTCGGCGGGTGTGGTGTCGGTGGCCAGGGCGGCGAGGGCCTTCTTGGTCATCCGGTCCTCCAGCGAGTGGTAGGACAGCACCGCGATGCGGCCGCCGACGTCCAGGCGGGAGATCGCGGCGGGGAGGGTCTCCTTGAGGATGGAGAGCTCGGCGTTGACCTCGATGCGCAGGCCCTGGAAGGTGCGCTTGGCGGGGTGACCGCCGGTACGGCGGGTGGCGGCGGGGATGGCCTCGCGCACCAGTTCGGCCAGTTCCCGGGTGGAGTCGATACGGCCCTGGGCACGGCGGCGTTCGATCGCCCTGGCGACGCGGGAGGCGAAGCGCTCCTCACCGTAGGTGCGCAGGACACGGGTGAGCTCGGCGACGGGGTAGTCGTTGACGACCTCGGCGGCGGTGAGTGCCTGGGTACCGTCCATGCGCATGTCGAGGGGCGCGTCGTGGGCGTAGGCGAACCCGCGTTCGGTCTCGTCCAGCTGCGGCGAGGAGACGCCGAGGTCGAGCAGGACCGCGTCGGCGTGCTCCGCGCCCGCCTCGTCGAGCGCGCGCGGGATCTCGGAGTAGACGGCGTGGACGAAGTGGGTCCGGTCCGCGTAGGGTGCGAGGCGCTTGGCGCTGCGCTCCAGGGCGGTGGTGTCCCGGTCCACACCGACGAGTCGCATGGTGGGGCAGGCCTTGAGCAGGGCCTCGGAGTGGCCGCCCAGTCCGAGGGTGCCGTCGACGAACACCGCCCCGGGCCTGCTGAGCGCCGGTGCGAGCAGTTCCACGATCCGGTCGAGCATGACCGGTACGTGCGACGGGTCGATTCCGCTCTCGCCGCCCGGACGCGGGCGGCGATGTCGTCCTGTGTGGCCCCTTGGTCCGCCGAGCCGTCCCTGTCGGGCCGCTCGTGCTGCCGGTTGTCCCCCATGCGCTGCTGTTCCTCCACGCTGTCGCGATCTCCCCTGGTCCGTGCGGCGCACCGGGTGCGCCTCACGGTGTCCTTCGCGTGGCCCCTCCGAAGTAACCGGAGGGCCTCCGGACACGGCCGCTATTGTCCACCTTTCAGCGGACGAACGCTCACGACCTGGCGCCGGGGAAGTCGCGCCAGCTCGTGTGACCGTCTCCGGAGACCGCCCCCGGTCCCGGCGTTGCATGGACTGCGTGCTGGTGGTTCGGGGCGTTCCAGCGCCCGCCCCGCCGTCACAGCACCCCGGGCAGCACCTCCTCTGAGAGTTGCGAGAACGCCTGCTCCTGCACGGTCTCGTACTCCGACCACGCGGCGGCGTCCCAGATCTCCAGGCGTGTGTTGGCCCCGATGACGACGCACTCGCGGTCCAGGCCCGCGTAGACGCGCAGCTTCGACGGGATCGTGACCCTGCCCTGCTTGTCGCAGGACTCGTCCGACGCGCTGGCGAAGAGGACGCGGCTGTAGTCGCGGACCGCCTTGGCGGTGACCGGTGCGGAGCGCAGGGCGTCGGTGACGCGGCGGAACTCGTCCGTCGGAAAGACGTAGAGACAGCGCTCCTGGCCCTTCGTGATCACCAGACCCCCGACAGTTCGTCGCGGTACTTCGCGGGAAGGAACAGCCGTCCCTTCTGGTCGAGGCGAGGTGTGTGGGTGCCGAGGAACACGCACTCACCCCCTCACCCCTATGCGGAGAATTCACCCTCTCCACGGTGCTCCACCTTACTCCACTCTTCCCCACCGTCAACAGCTTCAATCCGTATTCAGACGCTGAAGAATCGACAAATGCGCAGGTCAAACAGATGGGTTGGGAGTGGTGGCCGAGTGGGGCACGGTGACGTCCGCGTGCGTCGCGCCTCTCCGCCGTCCCCCGGGAGGCCGTTCGACGACCGATTCCGGCATTTTGGTTTGCAAGGGATGTGATTGGGCCTAGCCTCGGAGCGAAACACGCAGGCACACCGAGCGAGAGGGTTCTCGTGTCACTCGGCACACAGCATGACGGTCACGGGGGCGACGTCCGAGGGGACGTCGGTGCCGTTGTCGCCGTCGCCGGACGCGTCCGCGACGCGATCGAGACGGTCATCGAGGGCAAGCCCGACGTGCTGCGCATCGCGCTGACCGTCCTGCTCGCGGAGGGCCACCTTCTCGTCGAGGACGTCCCCGGTGTGGGCAAGACGATGATGGCCAAGGCCCTGGGCCGAGCCGTGGACTGCTCGGTGCAGCGCGTCCAGTTCACCCCGGACCTGCTCCCGAGCGACATCACCGGAGTGAGCGTCTACCACCAGGACCGGAACGAGTTCGAGTTCAACCCGGGCCCGGTCTTCGCCAACATCGTCCTGGGCGACGAGATCAACCGCGCCTCCCCAAGACACAGTCGGCACTCCTGGAGTGCATGGAGGAGCGCCAGGTCAGCGTGGACGGCCAGACCCGTGCCCTGGAGCGGCCGTTCATGGTCGTGGCCACGCAGAACCCGGCCGACATGGAGGGCACCTACGCGCTTCCCGAGGCGCAGCGGGACCGTTTCATGGCCCGGGTCTCGGTGGGCTACCCCTCCCCGCAGGCCGAGCTGGACATGATCGACAGCCACAGTGCCGGTTCGCCGCTGGACCAGCTGGCCCCGGTCACCAACGCGGCGGAGATCCGCTCCCTGGTGGACCGTGTCCACAACGTGCACATGGCTCCGGGCATGCGCCGCTACGTCGTGGACCTGGTGAACTCCACCCGGACCGCGCCCGAGCTCAAGCTGGGTGCCTCGCCCCGCGCCACCCTGCACCTGGTCCGCGCCGCGCGGGCGCACGCCGCCCTGGAGGGCCGCCACTACGTGGTTCCGGACGACGTGCAGGCCCTGGCCGTCCCGGTCCTCGCCCACCGGCTGCTGCCCGGACCCGAGGCGCAGATGGAGCGGCTCAGCGCCGAGCAGATCGTCGCCAAGCTGGTCTCCCGGCTGCCCGTGCCCGGCCCCCGCTGACCCTCCGCCCCTCGGAACCACAAGAGACGGACCATGCGCCCGCAACGTACCCTCACCGCACGCGGTGGTCTGATGTTGTTCTCCGGTGTCGTCCTGCTCGTGTGCGGGTTCGTCATCGGCCAGCGGGAGCTCGCGGGGGTGGGTTTCTTCCTGCTCCTGGCGCCCCCGATCTCGGCGCTGACGATCCTGGGCGCGACCGGTCGGGTGGCGCAGAGCCGAGCGCTGCAACCGAACCGTATCCCCGCCGGTACCGACACCCGGGTCCTGGTGCGGATCGGGAACTCCTCCACCACCTGGCCGGTGATCTGGGTGCGGGTCGAGGACACCCTGCCGGTCCGGCTGGGGTACGAACCCCGCTACACGGTGGGGTTCCTGCCCGCGCGAGCGGTCCGCGACGTCACCTACCTGGTGCGTCCGGCGGTCCGTGGCCGGTATCCGGTCGGCCCGCTGCGGGTGAGCGTGGTGGATCCGCTGGGCTGTGTCCGGGTGACCCGTCAGGTCGGCGCGCCCACCCCCTGCTGGTGACCCCGCCGGTGGTGCCGCTCTCCACGCTCAGTGCCTCCGACGGCTCCCAGGGGAGAACTCCCCGCGCCGTTCGGTGTCCGGCGCCGGGGAACAGGACCCCATCCCCCGCGAGTACCGCTACGGCGACGAGATGCGGCGGGTGCACTGGCGTTCCACTGCCAAGCACGGCGAGCTCATGGTGCGCCGGGACGAACAGCACTGGCGTGAGCACAGCACCCTCCTCCTGGACACCAGGTTCGCCGCGCACGCGGGTGAGGGCGTCTGGAACTCGCTGGAGACGGCGGTCAGCGTGGCCGCCTCCGTGGCGGTGAACCTGCTGGACAGCGGGCACGAACTTCGTCTGCACACCGAACGGGGCCAGCTGCACACCGCCCACACCTCCGGTGTGCTGGACGGTCTGGCCACCGTGGAGGCCTCCGAGGCGGACGGCCTGTACGGCGGGATCAGCACGCTGCAGGGCGCGCGGGGTTCCTCGTCGAGCCTGGTGGTGGCGGTCCTGGGCGCGGTGTCGCCCGAGGACGCCTCGGCCCTGTCCCGGGTGCGCGGGTCCGGGTTGCACGTGGCCGTCCTGTGCACGCGGGCGGCGTGGACCGACACCGAACACACACGGCGCACAGCCGAACTGCTCACCGCCAACGGGTGGAGGGTGGTCGAGGTCGCCGAGGCCGCCGAGCTCCCTCCGTTGTGGCGGCGGGCCGTCACCGGTGGGTCGTCCCTGGCCCCGACCGGCGCCCGTGGTTCCTGGGAGGGTTCCCGTTGAGACTGATCAACACACTGATGCCCCTGGCCGCCTTGGTCTCCATGCTGGCGGCGCTGCCGCTGCTGGGCGGGCTCATTCGTGGTGAGGGCTGGTGGGGGCCGGCCGTCGTCCTCATGGTCGCGGTGACCCTGGTGTCCGCGCTGTACCGTCTGACCGGCCGCACCTCGTTCCCGGTGCCGTTCCTCCAGCTGGTGGTGGCGGCGCTGCTGTTCACCCCGATCCTCACCCCGGGCACCGGGTTCCTCGGGGTCGTGCCGACCTCGGCCACCGTCGAGCGGGCCTGGGTGCTGTTCGAGCAGGGTGTCAACAGCATCAACACCAGCACTCCGCCGATTCCGACCACCACCGGGCTCCAGCTCATCGTCGCGCTGACGTTCCTGGTGTTCATGATGACGGCGGACTTCCTCGCCGTGACCGCGCGCTGCCCGGGGATGGTCGGCGGGCTGGTGCTGACGCTGATCGTGGTGCCGTTGGCCGTGAACGGCGCCGGGCTCAGCTGGGCCCAGGCCGCCGTCTGCGCGGCCGGCTACGTCTCCCTGTTGGCCACGGACATGTGGGTCCGCGGGCGTGAGTGGGGGTCCGGGTCCCGGACGGGCACACCCCCGGGAGCCGGTTCGCGGCGGGCGCCGCCCAGCTGGGCACCGTGGTCGTCGCCGCCTCCGTGGCGATCCTCCTGGCGCTGTCCCTGCCGTTGATGGTGCCGTCCCTGCGCACTGACGCCGTCCACACGATGGCGGACGGCGTGGAGTTCGGTGCCAGCGGCAGCGTGACCACCACCCACCCGCTGGTCTCGCTCCGCCGCGACCTGGCCGCCTCCTCCGACCGCACGGTGCTCACCTACCGCAGTGACGCCGAGGCCCCCGACTACCTGCGCACCTACGTCCTGGACGAGTTCGGCGGCGAGAACTGGACGATGTCGCCGGTCCACACCGGCCGTGACTCCGCTCTGGGGAACCCGCTCCCGCTGCCCCCGGCTGGAGCCGTGATTCCGCAGCCTCGGTCACCACGGAGGTGACGATGGCCTCCGACGCACCGGGCACGGAGTTCCTGCCCCTCCCCTACCCTGCACGCTCGGTGGACGTGACCGGTGACTGGTACGTGGACCCCGACACCCTGATGGTCTTCAGCACCGACACTCCGCCGAGCGGGTTCGGCTTCACCGTGGAGTCCGCCGAGAACAACCCCGAGGCCCGCGATCTGGCCGACGCCGGGCAACCGACCGGCCTGTCCAGCGACCTCCTCGACCTCCCGAGCGACCTCGACGGACGCGTCCAGGAGCTCACCGACTCCCTGACCGCGGACGCGGACTCCGCCTACGGTCGTGCCCTCGCGCTCCAGGACTTCTTCACCGGCGGCGACTTCACCTACGACCTCAGCCCGCCCGCCGTCCCGAACGGCGCCGACCCGCTCTCCCACTTCCTTCTCGATGACCGGGTCGGCTACTGCGAGCAGTTCGCGGGGGCGATGGCGGTCATGGCCCGCCAGGCGGACATCCCGGCTCGGGTCGCGGTCGGCTACACGGCCGGACAGCAGCGCGGCGACGGCCAGTGGTCGGTGTCGGTCGGTGACGCGCACGCCTGGCCCGAGCTGTACTTCGAGGGTTCGGGATGGGTGCGTTTCGAGCCGACTCCCGCCTCCTCGCAGGGGCAGGGCACGGCGTCGGTCCCCGAGTACGCCGGGGGCGACGGGGTGCCGGAGGACACGCCCGACTCCGCCCCCAGCCCCTCGGACTCCCCCGAGCCCAGCCAGTCCCCCGAGGACGACCCCTCCGCCAGTCCCTCCGAGGCCGCGAGTCCGACCCCGGAGGAGGACGAGGAGGAGTCCGGCGACTCCGGTGCGAGCGCTTCGGAGGACGGAGCGGGATCCGGCGCGGCCCCGTGGTGGCCGGTGGCGGCGGGTCTGCTCGGCGGGCTCCTGCTGCTGGCCGCTCCCGCCCTGGTCCGATCCGTGATCCGCTGGTCGCGGCGGGCCGCGGTGGCGTCGGGTGGGGTCGCCGCCGCGCACACGGCCTGGCGGGAACTGCGGGACACCTGTCTGGACCTGGGGGTGGAGTGGACACTCACCGAGAGTCCCCGGGCGACCGCCGCCCGCCTGGGCACCGTCCGCCCGGACGGGACGTCGCTGCCCTCCGAGGCGCACGCCGCCGTGTGGCGGCTGGCCCTGGCGGAGGAGGCCGCGCGCTACGCACCGGACCCCGGGGACGTCCAACACACCGACGGCGCGCGGATCGCCGCCGACCTGGCCACGGCCCGGTCGGGGGCGCACGGCACCGCCACACGTGGCGACCGTTGGCGGGCCCTCCTGCTACCGCGGTCGCTCGCCCCGTGGCACCGCCCCCGGACCGCTGCTGAGGCCGTCCCCGCCACCGCCTGACCCACCCGGTCCGGGCGGCGCGGGGCCGGGGCGGGGCTCCCGCCCCCGCATGAGCAGGCACGGAAAGCAGTGGGGCCCACACACGACTGGCGTGTGTGGGCCCCACCGTTGCGAACGGGCGAGCGTTCTGGGCATCCGTCACCTGGGAGGACCGGTGTCCGTCCCGAGCGAGCTGTTACTCCTCGCCCTCCTGGCGACGGCGCCACCGCTCCTCGAAGCGGTTCATCATCCCGGGACGCTTGGCGCCCCTGCGCTTGTGTTTGGTCTCCGTCTCAGCCTCGGCCAGCATCGCCTCCGCGCCGCCCCCGGCGGCCTTGCGCCAGGCGTTGGCGCCCAGCAGGAAGGAGGCCAGCATGAAGATGAACCCGAGGACGCTGATGGTGACCGGAACCGCCAGAGACGAGTCCGGGCTACTCAGCAGCAGCCCCAGGAGGAGCAACCCCATACCGAGTACGAAGCCGATGACGGCCTTGATGATCCAGCGCTTGTAATGGACTCCGGGGTTCGTCTGCCGAACAGTGTTCGCGAACTTCGGGTCCTCGGCATACAGCGCCTGCTCGATCTGGTCGAGCATGCGCTGCTCGTGTTCAGAGAGCGGCACGGCGCCTCCCTACGGCAGTCCCCGGTTGGGGTGACGGGTACTGATGAACAGTCTCTTGGTCAGTGGTATGCCCAGAATACGGTGCACTAGCGCCTAGTGGAAAGAAAAGCTGCGTGTGTACCTGACCCACTACGGCCACGATACCCTCGCCCTGTATCGGAAACACCGGCTTCCATGCCTCTCTTCTAACCCTTACTCCGGTTGTACTCTGAGAACGCTCAGAGGCCCCCGGAAGTTGCCGCATCATACGTCGTTTTCGTCACGCTTGGCCAATACTGCCGACTGTATCGCGCCTGGACCGAAACGGGCCTTCACCCTGTCCATAACCCGTTCAACGTCCCGCCAACCAGAGTCCTCCTCTCCCAAGGCGAGTTGGTGGTGCGCCTGTTCCACCGGGGCCACACCCTCCAGACGGACCCCCACCAGCCGCAGCGGTGTGCCCTTCAGGCCCGACGCCGCGTAGAGCGCGCGCGCCACCGCGCTGATCTCCCGGGCCACGTCCGTGCTCTCGGAGAGGGTCCGCGCCCTGGTGATCGTGGAGAAGTCGGCCCGGCGCAGTTTCACGCTCACCGTGCGCCCCACCTGTCCCGAGACGCGCAGACGGTGCGCCACCTTCTCCGAGAGCCGCAGCAGCTCTCGGTCGATCAGGCCCGGGTCGTCCACGTCCTCGGCGAAGGTCTCCTCCGCGCCGACGCTCTTGTCCGGGGTGTCGGGGACGACCGCGCTGGGGTCCTCGCCCCGGGACAGCGCGGTCAGGCGGGCACCGGCCTTCTCCCCGAGTTCCATGCGCAGCAGGTCGGGGTCGGCCCGGGACAGGGCGCCCACCGTGCGCAGCCCCAGCCGGACGAGTGTGCGCTCGGTCTTGTCCCCCACCCCGGGCAGGGCACCGATCGGCAGGGGGTCCAGGAAGCCGTGCACCTCCCGCGTGGGCACCAGCAGCAGGCCGTCGGGCTTGCAGTGGGTGGAACCGAGCTTGGCCACGAACCGGGTGGCGGCCACCCCGACCGAACAGGTGAGCCGCTGCTCGCGGCGGACGCGTTCGCGGATCATCGCGGCGATGCGCACGGGACCGCCGAGTCGACGGCGGGCACCGGAGACGTCCAGGAAGGCCTCGTCCAACGACAACGGCTGCACCAGGGGCGTCACCGAGCCCAGGATGTCCATGACCGCCTCGGAGGCCTGCCGGTAGGCGGCACCGTCCGGCGGGTAGACCAGGGCCTCCGGGCACAGCCGCATCGCCTGGGCCATCGGCATCGCCGAGTGCACGCCGTGGCGGCGGGCGATGTAGTCGGCGGAGGAGACCACGCTGCGCGGGCCGGTGCCACCCACGATCACCGGACGCCCCCGGGCCTCGGGGTGGCGCAGCTGCTCCACACTCGCGAAGAACGCGTCCATGTCCAGGTGCAGGATGTTGCAGTCGTCGTCCGGACCGGAGCCGTCCAAGGGGAAGTCCGACCGCAGGGGGTGATCCCCTCGGGGGTGACCACACCCCGCAGAGCGGCACCGCGCTCCAGTTGACGTCGGCTCATAAGGCCAGGTTATGCCCTGTCCGCAGCGACCGGCCCCGGCCCTAGGGCTTCAGGGCGACGGCGTGCAGCTGCGTGGCGACGCCGATCAGCTCCGGGTGGTCGGCGGCGGCCCGCTCCAGCTCCACGAGGTGCTGTCCGGCCTGGGCGTCGCCCTCCCACGCCTGTCCGGGCAGGATGTCCGCGAACACGCGCACCCCGCGCACGCTCTCCCCGGTCAGGCCGGAGTGGCCGATCAGGTCGAGGAGCTGCTGTCGGGTGAAGCGGCGGGGCATGGGATCGGCTCCGCCCCAGCGGCCGTCGGGGTCCTCCAGCAGGTGGCGGGCCTCGGTGATGTGCCCGGCCAGGACCCGGTGCAGGGCCCCCGCCACGGCGTTGGTGACCAGCAGGCTGACCGCGCCGCCGGGGCGGGTCACCCCGGCGACGTCGGCCAGCGCGGCGGCGGGGTCGTCGACGTACTCCAGCACGTTGTGCACCAACACGAGGTCGGCGCTGGCGGCCGGGAAGAGCGAGGCCAGGTCCTGGGTCTCCCCCTGGACGCCGCGCACCATGACACCGCTCTCGGCGGCGCGGCGCTCCAGGGCCGCCAGGGAGTCGGGGCTGGGCTCGACGACGGTCACGCGGTGACCGAGCTCCGCGAGCGGGACGGCGGCGCCGCCGGTTCCCCCGCCCGCGTCGACGATCTCCAGGGGTTCACCGTCGAAGAGTCGGTCCAGC
This sequence comes from Nocardiopsis eucommiae, assembly GCA_018388625.1. Taxonomy (GTDB): domain Bacteria; phylum Actinomycetota; class Actinomycetes; order Streptosporangiales; family Streptosporangiaceae; genus Nocardiopsis; species Nocardiopsis eucommiae. The sequence continues at coordinate 4,003,994 of CP074402.1, forward strand.
AGCCGCGAGAGGGCGTCCCACACCACGGCGGTCCGGGCCGCGTTGGCCGCCCGCGCGGGGCCGGTCCCCGTACCGAAACCGGTCGCGGGCGTGCCGCTCCTGTCAGTCACCTGCGTTCCCTCAATCAGCTAGTGCCCGGCCTCGGCGAGGTCTCAGAGCGAGAGCGTCGACTTGTTCTCCATCAGCCTAGACAGAAGTCCGCTGATGAAGTTGGGCGACTCGTCGGTGGACAGCTCCTTGGCGACGCCGACGGCCTCGGCGATCGCCACGCCGTCGGGGATGTCCTCGGCCCACAGGAGTTCGTAGGCGCCCATCCGGAGGATGTTGCGGTCGACGACCGGCATGCGCTCCAGGGTCCATCCGATGGCGTACTCGTCGAGGAGGGCGTCGATGCGCTCACGCCGCTCGTCGACGGAGCGGGCCAGCAGTTCGGTGAACTCGTTGATCGGCGGTTCGGGCTGGGCCCGGCGACGCTTGATGACGTCTTCCACGGAGGTGGAGCGCACCTCGGCCTCGTAGAGGACCTCCACCGCGCGCCGACGGGCCTTGCGCCGTGCACCACTCATCAGTTGACACGCCCGAGGTAGTCGCCCGTGCGGGTGTCGACCTTGACGCGCTCGCCGGTGGTGACGAACAGGGGCACCTGGATGGTGGCGCCGGTCTGGACCTTGGCGGGCTTGGTGCCGCCGGTGGAGCGGTCGCCCTGGACGCCCGGGTCGGTCTCGGAGATCTCGAGCTCGACGGCGGCGGGCATCTCGATGTAGAGCGGGTTGCCCTCGTTGGTGGCCACCGTGACCTTGGTGTTCTCCAGGAGGAAGCCCTTGGCGTCACCGACCACGGCGTCGCCGACCGGGATCTGGTCGTAGGTCTGGGTGTCCATGAAGATGAAGGAGTCACCGTCGTGGTACAGGTACTCCATGTCACGGCGGTCGACGCTGGCGAACTCGATCTTGGAGCCGGCGTTGAAGGTCTTGTCGACGATCTTGCCCGTGAGGACGTTCTTGAGCTTGGTGCGGACGAACGCGCCGCCCTTGCCCGGCTTGACGTGCTGGAACTCCAGGACGTTCCAGAGGACGCCGCCGTCGAGCCGCAGGGTCGTGCCGTTCTTGATGTCGTTCGTCGTGGCCACTTCGGTCGTCTCTCCCAGGGGTGTGACACGTCGGAGACCGGACTCGCTGGTCCGGTCGGTGGTCAGTGGGGCGAGGCGTGGTTCCCGTGGCCGCCGGTGGCTGTGCCGACCGGCACCCGGGCACTCCTCGCCTTCGGTCAGTCTAGTGGCTCCCGAGGACTCAGGAACCGTTCACGACCGCCTGGTAGGCCTCGTCCAGCAGCTCGGGGGCGGGCCCGCTCAGGATCGCGGTCCTGGCCAGACCGTCCAGGACCACGAAACGCAGTGTGGATCCACGGGCCTTCTTGTCCACGGCCATGGTGGCGCGCAGCTCCGGCCAGGCCTCGGCGGCGTAGCTGACGGGCAGCCCCACCGAGGTGAGCACGGAACGGTGACGGCGCACCAGGTCCTCGTCGATCCGCCCGTCGAGGCGCGCGAGTTCGGCGACGAAGACCATGCCGATGGAGACCGCGTAGCCGTGCCGGAAGGTGTAGTTCTCGGCGCGTTCGACGGCGTGCGCGAGGGTGTGGCCGTAGTTGAGGATCTCGCGGCGGCCGCTCTCCTTGAGGTCGCCCGAGACGACGTCGGCCTTGACGCGGATGGCGCGCTCGATGAGTTCGCGCGTGTGCGCGCCCTCCGGGAGTGCGGCGCCCTCGGGGTCGTCCTCGACCAGGTCGAGGATGACGGGATCGTCGATGAACCCGGCCTTGATGATCTCGGCCAGCCCGCCGACGTAGTCGGCGCGGGGCAGGCTCGGCAGGGTGGCGAGGTCGCACAGCACCCCGGCCGGAGGGTGGAAGGCGCCCACGAGGTTCTTGCCCTCCGGGGTATTGATGCCGGTCTTGCCGCCCACGGCGGCGTCCACCATGCCCAACAGGGTGGTGGGCACCAGGACCGAACGCACGCCGCGCAGCCAGGTGGCCGCGACGAACCCGGCGAGGTCGGTGGCGGCCCCGCCGCCCACGCCCACCACGGCGTCGGTGCGGGTGAAGTTGAACGAGCCCAGCCGCGACCACAGACCGGTGGCGACCGCGGCGGTCTTGGCGGCCTCGCCGTCGGGTACGGGCATGGGCCGGACGGTGTACCCGGCCTCCTCCAGGACCCCCACCACGGGGCGGGCGATCTCGCCCAGGCCCTCGGGGTGGATGACGGCCACCTGAGCGGCGCCGCCGACCAGGGAGGGCAGTTCGGAGAGGACACCGCTGCCGACCACCACGTCGTAGCGTCCGGTGGGCTCCCCCACACCGATCCGGGTCACGGTCACTGGGCGGCCTTTCCGGTGGGGAGGGAGTCGACGATCGCGTCCACGATCTCCTCGGGGTGGTACTCGGTGGTGGGCACGGTCACCGAGGCGAGGCTCTCGTAGACCGGGAGCCGCTCGTTGAGGAGTTTGCGCAGCTGGGTGCGGGGGTTTCCGGACAGCAGCGGGCGGGCGACGTCCATGCCGACGCGCTTGGCCGCCTCACCGAACTCCACCTGGAGGTAGACCACGTGGTGGTCGGCGAGGTCCTCGCGGGTGTCCTCGTTCAGGACGGCGCCACCGCCGACGGCGATGACCCCCTCCCAGGAGCGCAGGCCCTCGGCGACGACCTCGCGTTCCAGGGCGCGGAAGTGCTCCTCGCCGTCCTGGACGAAGATGTCGCTGATGGGCTTGCCCGCACGCTTCTCGATCTCGGTGTCGGTGCACAACAGGTCCGTGTCCAACCGGCGGGCCAGGGCCTCACCGACGGTGGACTTGCCCGAACCGGGCGAACCGATGAGCACCGCGATCGCTCTTGCCACGCTCTGCCTACCTCTGGGGGTCATCCCCGTACTCACGGGGAACGTTCTGACCGCCTGCTCAGAGCCGCGCCTGACGGCGGCCCAGCCCCGCGTGCGCGGGGAGCAGGCTCTGCGCGTCCAACGCTACCGGTAGTCGCGAGGGCCATCCCACGTGGGCGGGGAGCAGCTGGACACGAGGCACTCCGTCGCCGAGGGACGGGGGCCCTCCCCGCGAGCGCCGGGCCCACCACTGGGTAGCCCGAGAGGGGCCGACCGGTCAGGCACGCCCCTGTGGGCGGGACCCGCGAAGCGTCCGAGGGGGCGAACGAACCAGCGCGGCCCTCCTCACACGTGGGAGGGGCTCACCCCAGAGCGCCTTGGAGGACCCGGCGCGGGAACCGGCGTGAAAGCACACTGGTCCGCGCTCCGGGAAGCGCGGACCAGTGTGAGGCGGTGCTAGTGGATCGTCAGCGAGTCCAGGTAGCCGCGGAGGTTGCGGGCGGTCTCGGGGACCGAGTCGCCGCCGAACTTCTCGATGGCGGCCTCGGCGATGACCAGGGCGACCATGGCCTCGGCCACCACACCGGCGGCGGGGACGGCGGTGACGTCGCTGCGCTGGTGGTGGGCCTTGGTGGGCTCGCCGGTCTCGGTGTCGATGGTGTCCAGCGCCCGGGGCACCGTGGCGATGGGCTTCATCGCGGCACGGACCCGCAGGGGGTCGCCGGTGGACATGCCGCCCTCGACCCCGCCGGCCCGGTTCGTGCGGCGGCGGACGCCGTCGGGGCCGGGCTCGATCTCGTCGTGGGCCTCGGATCCGCGTCGGGCGGCGGTGCGGAAGCCGTCACCGACCTCCACGCCCTTGATGGCCTGGATGCCCATGAGGGCCCCGGCCAGACGGGAGTCCAGGCGGCGGTCCCAGTGCACGTGGCTGCCCAGACCGGGCGGCAGGCCGTAGGCGAGGACCTCGACGACGCCGCCCAGGGTGTCCCCGGACTTCTTGGTGTCGTCGACCTCCTCGACCATGCGGGCGCTGGTCTCGGGGTCGAAGCAGCGCAGCGGGTCCTCGTCGATCGCGGCGAGGTCCTCGGGGCGCGGCTCGGCGGCACCCTCGGGGACGGCGACCGGGCCCATGGAGACCACGTGGCTGAGGATCTCGATCCCGAGCGCCTGGCGGCAGAACTGCCGGGCGACCTCACCGACCGCGACCCGGGCCGCGGTCTCGCGGGCGCTGGCGCGCTCCAGGATCGGGCGGGACTCCTCGTGCCCGTACTTCTGCATGCCCACGAGGTCGGCGTGCCCGGGGCGGGGGCGGGTGAGCGGCGCGTTGCGCGCCACGCCGTCCAGTTCCTCGGCGGGAACCGGGTCGGGCGACATCACCTTCTCCCACTTGGGCCACTCGGTGTTTCCGACCTCGATCGCGACCGGCCCACCCTGGGTGAGGCCGTGCCGGATCCCCCCGATGACGGAGACCTGGTCCTTCTCGAACTTCATCCGGGCGCCCCGACCGTACCCGGCGCGACGTCGGAGCAGCGCGGCGGCGATGTCGTCAGAGGTGACGGACACACCGGCCGGAAGGCCCTCCAGGATCGCGACGAGTGCAGGTCCGTGGGACTCCCCGCGGTCAGCCAACGCAACATGTCCACGATCCTCCCACGGATCGGGGGAGGCGTGGTCACCGGGCTCAGGGTTGCGGGAGCAGGGGGTGACCGGCCAGGACGGTGGCGAGGGTGGCGGCGAGCATGAACGGGCCGAGCGGGAGCGGTTCGGCCCGGGTGATCCGGCGCAGGAGGAGCAGGGCCACTCCCAGCAGGGAGAAGGCCGCGAAGGCCCAGAAGGCGGCGACCAGGGCGCCCACCGGTCCGGCGGCCCAGCCCGCGTAGAGGCCGGTGAGGCCGGAGAGCTTGACGTCCCCGAAGCCGAGCCCGCCTGGCCTGATCCGCCACAGCAGCCAGTAGAGGACCGTGATGAGCGCCATGCCGACCAGGGCCCCGGTGCCGCGTTCGAGGTCGGGGCCGAAGGGTGGGAGGAGGACCGCCGCGGCCAGGAGGAGCGCGGCGACGGGGTAGGCGGGGGCGACGAGGGCGTCGGGCAGGCGCATGACGCGCAGGTCGACGGCGGAGAGCGGGACGCCGAGAGCGACCAGCCAGAGCACGGCGAGGAGCCCGAAGGGTGACCAGTCGGTGAGGTGGGTGGGGGTGAGGGCGCCGACCAGCGCGAAGAGCAGCGCCGTGGTGCCGACGACCGCGGGGTCGGGGCGGACCCGTTCCGAGCAGTGGGGGCAGGTGCCGCTTCTCCGGAACTCACGGGAGGCGACGACGGGCAGGCCCCGGGCGAAGCGGAGCCGGGTCAGGCAGTGCGGGCAGCGGGGCGGTGGCGGCCCGTCGTGTTCCTCCTCGGGGTCGGGGACCGTGGCGGTGGCGGCGGTCGCCGGTGTGTCGGGCGCGCCTGCCCGTTCACCGACTCCACCTGTGACAACGTCCTGGTGAGCGGCCAGCCCGGGACCGAAGAGGTGGACCACTCTGCCGCCGACGCGGCCCAGCGCGACGCCGAGGGCCAGGAGCACGGCGGCCGCGAGGACCGCCCACGGGAGCGGGGACGACGTGAGCGCCAGGGGGTGGGCATGTTCGGAAACTACCTGCTGGCGGGGTTCGGCGACAGGGTGTGCGGCCGCCTGTGGACAACCCCGCGGTCAGGCGTCGTCGCGCCGGGCCCGCACGACCGCGCTGAGTTCGACGCCGCCGGGCAGGACGTGCTGGAGTTCGGTGCCGAGCCGTTCGGCGACCCGGCGCAGCGATTCGTCGTCGCGCTCGTCCAGTTCGAGGCGGATGCCGAGGTCCGCGCGTTCGGAGGGGTGGATACGCACGCGTTCGATCCCGAACTCGGCGTGGGTCACCCGGTGGACGATCGACAGGACCTGCGGGTCGTCCTGGGGTTCGGGTACCGACCCCTGTTCGGCGAGCACGGTGAGGAAGCGGCCCTGGATGGTGTGCGGGACCGGCCCGGACACGTCGATGACCAGCGCGTCGGCGTTCTCCTCCAGGGTGGCCTGGCAGGCGTCCCGCGTGGTGAAGGGCACCGGTCGGGCGTCCGGGCGCCAGCGCCGGACGGCGTCCACGGAGGTGAAGGCCAGGACCCCGCGACGACCGTCCTTGCCGGTCATGATGGGGATGGCCACCTCGCTGTTCTTGTCCTTGGTGAGCCCGCCCACGCCCTGCTCGGTCTCGGTGGCGACGGACACCACGGGGATCAGGACCCGGGAGCCGCTGAGGGCGGCGAGGACCTGCCGGTCGCCGGTCCGGCCCGCGGCGTGCTCACGCAGGCTCGCCTCGACGTCCGGGTCGGCGCTGCCGTCGTCGTCACGGAAGTTCTGGGCGCCGATGATCGATGGTCTGCTCACGGGCCCCGACTCTACCCGGGGCGCGGGTCCGTTCCGGGGTCGCTTCCCGGACAGAACCCTGTGACCTCTCCCCTGTTTCCGGCCCCGCGGGTGCGCCGTGGATCAGGAGCGGGCGCCGCCGAGCGCGTCGACGATCCCCCTGAGCTGGTCGACCTGTTCCGGGGTGAGCCGGTCGAACATCAGCGAGCGCACACGGGTGGCGTGGCCCGGCGCGGCGGCGCGGAGGGCGCTGGCGCCGTCCTCGGTGAGCACCGCCCACAGCCCGCGCCGGTCGTCCTCGCAGCTCTCCCGCCGCACGTGGCCGTCGCGTTCGAGGCGGGCGATCTGGTGGGACAGGCGGCTCTTGGAGACGATGACGGTCTCGGCCAGGTCGCGCATCCGCATGCGCTGCTCCGGAGCTTCGGAGAGGTGGGCGAGGATGCCGTACTCGATGAGGGAGAGGCCGTCCCGGGAGCGCAGGTCGTGTTCGAGTTCGTCGTAGATCCAGGCGTTCATCCGCAGGAACCCGCGCCAGACGTCCTGTTCGTCGGCTTCGAGCCAGGCCTTCTCCATGGCCTGATTCTAGCCCCGGCGGGCCCGGGGAGGGGTCCCGGTGAGACGGGGCCCTTGCGTCCTCGGGGAGGAACACCTAATCTACTTCCCAGGAAGATACTTCTAAGGTACTTTGTTGCTAGACAACGAACCGCACCGCTGGACGGCCCAGGACCCGGGTCGCCCGAACTCAGGGAGAGACACCATGGCAGCTCAGGAACTCAAGCCCGGCACCTGGAAGATCGACGTCGCCCACAGCGTGGTCGGCTTCTCCGTCCGCCACATGATGGTGAGCAAGGTCCGCGGCCGCTTCGAGAGCTTCGACGCCACGCTGACGGTGCCCGAGGACCCCACCCAGTCCTCCGTCGAGGCCACCATCGAGGCCAGCTCGATCAACACCGACAACACCGACCGTGACAACCACATCCGGTCCAACGACTTCTTCGAGGCCGACAACCACCCCGAGTTCAGCTTCCGCTCCACCGGCCTGGAGGCCAGGGGCGAGGACTTCGTCCTCAAGGGTGACCTGACCATCAAGAAGAACACCCACCCGGTCGAGCTGGCCCTGGAGTTCAACGGCTCCACCGTCGACCCCTACGGCCTGGACCGCGCCGGGTTCGCCGCCTCCACCACCATCAGCCGCAAGAAGTTCGGCGTCGACATCGAGATGCCGATGGAGAGCGGCGGCGTGGTCGTCGGCGACAAGATCTCCATCGAGATCGACGCCGAGTTCACCCGCCAGGCCTGAGCCGCACCGGCTCCGACGGGGAGGGCGGTGTCCGGGTGTGGTCGCCCGAGGGGAGCGACCACCACCCCGGGTTTTGACGACACTCCGTCAGTAACCCGGTGAGGTCTCGGATATCGTCGACGGGGAGGGTCCACGGACCCTCCCCCGTCCTCGTATGTCCGGCAGCACCCCACAGACCGCAGGAGAAGCACCGTGCCGTCCCAGCCCTTCGCCCCCGAGGTCGTCTCCGCCGTCACCGCCCACATGAACGGCGACCACCCCGAGGACACCCTGATCATCTGCCGTGCCCTGGGCGGTCGCCCGGAGGCCACCGCCGCCCGCATGACCGGGCTCGACGGTGACGGAGGAGACTACGCGGTCACCGTGGACGGCGCCGAGGAGGACGTGCGCATCCCCTGGGCCACACCGCTGACCGAGCGCGCGCAGATCCGCGTCGAGGTGGTCCGCATGTACCAGGAGGCCTGCGCCGCCCTCGGGATCACCCCGCGCGGCCAGCACTGAGTCACCCGCCTGCGGACGCCACCGAGGGGTCCGGTGACGAAGGGTCACGGAAACGGGAACCCGAACGGCCTCGGAGGAGTCCCACCAGGTGACGGGGAAGACCGTTCACGGGACCGGAACCGGTGGGCTCCACCACCCGGACCGGGCCCGTGAACGACCTAACCTGGAGGGGTCCGCCCCGCCACGGCTTCCCCCGACGCCCGCAGACGACCACCTATCCGAAGGATGGCTCCGGCCTCGATGGTCACGCCCGACCCCGGTGACGAGAACGCACCCACCCAGCGGATCGACCCCACGACACCCACCACGCGAGCCGATCCGGCGGTGGGTGCCACGCGCTGGGTCACACGCGTGTTCCGACCGGGGGCCGCCCCTCCGCCCGAGCCGGGCTCGGCCCATCCGGGCCCGCCCCCGCGTCCGACGACGCACCCACCCGGGTGGTCCCGCCGGGCGCGCCGTCCGGGGCGGACCGCACCACCGTCCTGCCCGGTGACGCGGCCCTGGGCGCCGCTCCCGTCGACGGCACCCGGGTCCAGCCTCCCGTCGCCCCCACGGCGCGTCCGGGCACCGGCCGACCCACACCGGGCGCACCCTCCGGAGGCCGTGCCCCGTGGTGGCGGGTGCTCCTCGGCCCCCTCCTGGACTGGACGGCGCGTCTGGTCTCCCGTGTGGTCGTGGGCCCCGCGGGCGACCTCGACTACGCCGTGCCCGCCGAGCTCCGCCGCCGCTACCAGGTCCTGGACCACATCGGCGCGGGCGGTGAGGCCGTCGTCTACCTGGCCGAACCCACCGACTCACCCGGGCGCCGACTGGCGCTGAAGGTGTACCGGCCCGGCCACGACATCAACCGCGAACTCCTGGACCGGCTGCGCGCACGGGGGACCGCCTCCCCCCACACGCCCGCCATCCAGGGCTACGGGACCGCCGCCAGCTCCTGGGGCGAGGACCTGGCCTGGGAGGCCCAGGAGTACTTCTCCCTGGGCACCCTGCGCGAGGTCATCAACCAGGCACCCCTGGACGACGAGGGCGCCCGGGCGGTGGTCCGCGCGGTCTCCGACTGCCTGCACCACTGGCAGAGCGAACTCCAGCACAACCACACCGACGTCAAACCCGAGAACCTCCTGGTCCGCTCCCTGGACCCGCCGGTGGTCGCCCTCACCGACTTCGGGGGCGCCGTGCGCGCCACCATGAGCCGTGTCTACGGCGGCCAGGCCGTCACCGAGGCCTACGCCTCCCCCGAGGTGGTGGAGGGGCGCCGCGAGGCCCCGGCCGCCTGGTGGTCCCTGGGCGTCATGGTGCACGAACTCGTCACCGGCCGCCGCCCCGATCGCGGCGGCAACTGGCTGACCGCACGCAACACCGAGGTGGACATCTCGGCCATCACCGACGAGCGCTGGCGCCTGCTCGCCCGGGGCCTGCTCACCCTGGCGCCCTCCGCCCGCTGGGGACACGAGGAGGTCGCCGCGTGGCTGGCCGGTGAGCGCCCGCCGATCCGCACCGCGAGCCGTCGGCGCCCCATCAACTTCGCCGGGACCTCCCACGAGGACCCGCCGAGCCTCGCCTTCGACCTGCTGGACCGCTCCGACACCGGCGCGATGTGGCTGCGCAGCCACTGGCCCGAACTCCGGACCTGGCTGGACCGCGAGGTCAACGACTACACCTTCGACCGCGCCTATCTCACCGGCCTGGAGGCCCGCCCCGACCTCGCGCACGTGGCGATCAGCGCCCTGGCCGCCCGCTACGTGCCCGGCATGCCGCCGCGCTTCCGGGGGCACGAGATCAGCGCGGACGGCCTCCTGGCCCTGGCGGCGGGTGACGCCAGCCGCCACTCGGTGGTGCGCGAGGCCGTGGAGTCGGGCGTGGTGGGCCTGGGCGCCCAGCACTGGTGCCCGCACCCCGAGTGCCGGTCGGGCGGCTCCGGCCGCTGCGCGTTGCTGGAGCGGGTCCAGCACGAGGTCCCGCTGCTGATGGCGCGGGTGAACGAGACCCTGGAGCGCGTGGTGGACGCGCGCCCCGAGACGACCCGGAGCCCCGACGCGCCCCGGCACCCCGCCGCCCACGAGATCGACTCCACCTGGGCACGCGCGGTGGAGTTGGTGCTCTCCCCGAGACCGCCGCGCAGCACCGGTCCCTGCTGCGCCGCCAGTCCTGGCACCCGCAACAGCGCAGTTCCGCGCCGAACGCGCCGTGGTGGTCCGAACAGCGCAGGGCGGCCCTGCGCGACGGCGGCGACCAGCTGGCCAGCCGGAGCGCCACGCTCACGGCCCTGCTCCTGCTCCCGGAGGCCGCGCGGGTCGGCGGCTCGATCGCCGAGCGCGAGCGCGCCGACGGCCGGGCCCGTCGTCAGGACCGTTGGGCCGCGCTCGCCGGTTCCGCGCGGGCACGCTGGGAGGGCGCCCAGGAGAAGGTGGCCACGGCCCGGCAGCGCCGCGGGGTCGCCGCCACCCGGCCCGACAACCCCGCGCTTCCCGGCGATCCCGCCCGACCGCAGGAGCCCGCGACCGCCAAGGAGCGGCGTCAGCAGGAGCGGGCGACCCGGCGCGTCGATCGGACGATGGGCCAGATCCAGCGCGCGATGAGGGCGGGCCGGTGCCGCAGGTTCGCGTACCCGGCGGCGTTGCTGGGTCTGCTGGACGGGCTGGGTCGGGCGCTGCGGCCCGGGGAGGGCTTCTTCCCCGAGAGCGCGTTCGTGACCGACGCCTACACGGGCCTGCTGGAGTTCGGTGACAACCCCCTGAGCGACGGGGCCGCCGCGCTCACCGGGCTGCTGCCCGGCGGGATCGGCGCGGCCTGGTGGTTCCCGGTCCTGTTGTCGGTGGCGCTGATCATGCTGGGCCGCACCGCCGCGAAGTCCACGGTCAAGGCCCGCCGCCGCCTGGGCGCCTTCCGCCTGGCCGTCGCGGGATCCCTGCTCATGCTCGTGGTGCTGTTCTCCACGGGGCTGCTGGCTCTGGGATCGGGTGTGCTCATCCCCCTCGACGGGCTCCTGGGCGGCTGAGCCCGCGGGCCGGCACCCCGGGTGAGGCGTTGGACACGCTATGATCTCCCGGTTCGGCGGTGTGCCGGACCACGGGAAGAGGGGTGGACGGGTGGCTGAGGTGTTCGAGCTGCGCGCCGGTCAGTACCGGGCGCGCGTCGACCGGACCGGGGCCGGGTTGCAGGCGCTCACCTGGCGGGGGCACGACCTCGTCTGGCCGTACACGCGCCAGTCGGGCCCCATCGCCTCCCAGGGGCAGCTGCTGGCCCCCTGGCCCAACCGGGTGGCCTCGGCCCGCTACACCTTCCAGGGCACCGAGCACCGGCTGGACGTCAACGACCCGGAGACCGGGTCCGCGATCCACGGCCTGGTCAGCGAGGTGGTGTGGCGCACCCAGGAGCGGTCCGAGGAGGACGTGACCCTGGGCCTGGACTTCCCCGGCACCCCCGGGTACCCGTTCCCGCTGGAGCTGACGGCCACCTACCGCCTGGTGTCCGAGGCCTCGGAGGCGCACGGGCTCACCGTCACCGTCACGGCACGCAACACCGGCGACTCCGACGCCCCGTACGGTCTGGGCTTCCACCCCTACCTCACCCTGGGTGCACCCTTCCGGGACCTGGTCGAGCGGGACCAGGTGCGGCTGGAGGCCACGGTCGGCAGCCGCCAACCGGCCGACGCCGACCTGATTCCCGTGGGCGACCCGGTCCCGGTGTCCGGGACCGCGTACGACCTGCGTCCGCCCGGCCGGAACCCGGGCGCGACGGAGCTGGACACCGCCTTCACCGACCTCGACCGCGACCGGAACGGACGCGCCTGGGTGCGGCTGAGCGGCCCCGAGCACCGGGTGTGCCTGTGGGCGGGAGCGGGCTACGGCTGGCTCCAGCTGTTCAGCTCCGACTCCCTCGGCGGCGACCTCCACCGGGCGCACCTGGCGGCCGAGCCCATGACCTGCCCGCCCGACGCCCTCAACAGCGGCACGGACCTGATCGTCCTGGCTCCGGGTGAGAGCGTGGAGCACACCTTCGGCATCCTCGCCGAGCCGCTGGACTGATCAGCGCGAGGGCCGGGCCACCACGGCGAACTGTCCTGAAGCGGGGTCGTACGGCGCCCCCGTCAGGTCCCCGTGGACCTCGTCCGGGGTGAACCCGCTCCCCGCGAGCTCGGCGGTCAGCGTGTCCGGCGTGAAGTAGCGGACCCAGTTGTGGAACACCCGGGTGCCGTCCTCGGTGACGACGTCGTACCGGTCCAGGCTCACCCGCTCCTCCTCGTAACGGAAGGTGTGCTGGAAACCGTGGTAGGGGCGCTCCGACCAGAATCCGCCCATGAGATCCGGGGCGTACACCGCGCCCTCACGGACCAGGTCGAGCCCGGGCTCGGCGTCGACGTCGAACAGGAAAGCGCCCCCGTCGGCCAGGTGACGGCGCACCACCCCGAGCAGCCGCACCCGGTCCCGGGGCGCCATCGCGCAGTAGTCACGCATCACCATCACGACCAGGTCGAAGCGTTCGTCCAGGTCGAGGGCCAGGTAGTCGCCGCACAGGTGACGGGCGTCCAGGCCCTCCTCCCGCGCGACTCCTTCGGCGTGCTCCACGGACCGGGACGCGATGTCGACCCCGAGTGCGCTCGCCCCGGCGCGCGCCAGCCGCGCGGTGTACAGACCGGGCCCGCAGCCCAGGTCGGCCACGCGCGATCCGGAGCCGAGGCCGAAGTGCCCGACCATCCAGTCCGCGGCCCGGTCCACGAACTCCGCGCGGTGGGAGGCGGCGTCGACCTCGGGGGCCAGGTGGTTGGCGAGCATCCGCTCCGAGATGTGGTCGTCGGTCCACAGGTCGGCGGTGGTGACGCGGGCGTAGGGGGCGGGGCGCTCGGCCATGTCGGAGAGCGCGGCGAAGAGTGGGTTCACGGTGTTCCTCGTTCACGTGTGGGACCACCGGCGGGACGCGCGAGGCGCGTCGGCACGGGCCCGGTGGCGGGGAGGGCTGAGCACACGTTCAGGAGGACATGGCGCCCAGCCTACCCGGAGGCCCCGGGCCCCTCTCCCTCACACTCCCCCGAGCGTCTCGGTCAGCCGCGCCAGGTCCTCCTCGGTGTCGATGTCCTCGGGGCTGGCGACGTCGTCGCAGGCCACCGTCGTGACCAGGTGGGAGTAGGCGCGCAGGAAGGGGCGGGCGCCCACGTCCCGCTCGGCCATGGAGTAGACCGTGGACCAGTGCTCGCGGCCCAGCAGCACGGGGTTGCGCGGGTTGCCGTGGTAGGTGGCCACCGCCGCCCGGGCACCCTGGGCGTAGGCCTCGACCAGGCGTCGGACCGCCTCGGACGTGACGAGCGGCTGGTCCGCGAGGGCGACCAGGAGGGCGTCGACCGTGTCGGGCATCGCGTCGATCCCGGCGCGGAGCGAGGAGCCCATCCCCGTGGACCAGTCGGGGTTGTGCACGGTCACCGCCCCGGACACGCCGGTGTCGGCGGCGCCGAGGACGACCAGAACCGGGGCGCAGCCGCCTCCCGAGAGCGTGCGCACGCCCCGGTCGACGAGGCGTTCACCCGCGAGTTCGACCAGGGCCTTGGGGCGGCCGAGTCTGCTCCCCGAACCCGCCGCCAGCAGCAGGCCCGCCACCGCGCCCGAACGCCCGTCTCCTCGCTCCCCCGTACCCATGACGCGATGATGCCACGGACGCGCTCCCCGGGTGGGCCACCTCGGCGAGGTCGCGGGCCACGGACCGGCACCCGAGCAGGGACCACCGCCGTGAACTGCGGATTCACCGCCACGGCGGTTTCGGTTCACCCCTCGGTCTGGCCGAATCCGGCCGGAACCAGCGGCACCGGCGGAGTGTCGCGGTGGATCCGGCCCCGGGTCTCGCTCAGAGCCCTGCCGCTCCCGCCCCACCTGCTGCGCACCAGCTCGGCGGCGATGGACACCGCCGTCTCCTCCGGGGTGCGCGCGCCCAGGTCGAGCCCGATCGGAGAGTGCAGGCGCGCCAGCGCCTCCTCCTCCACACCGGCCTCGCGGAGCCGGTCCAGCCGGTCCTCGTGCGTACGGCGCGAACCCATCGCGCCGATGTACCCGGCCCCGGTGGACAGCGCCCGCTTGAGCACGGGCACGTCGAACTTGGGGTCGTGGGTGAGCACGCAGATCGCGGTGCGCTGGTCGATCTCGTCGGCGATCTCGTCCAGGTACACGTGCGGCCACTTCACCACCACCTCCTCGGCGGTCGGGAACCGCCTGGGCGTGGCGAACACCGGGCGGGCGTCGCACACCGTCACCCGGTAGCCCAGGTAGGAGCCGAGATCGGCCACGGCCGCCGCGAAGTCGATGGCGCCGAACACCAGCATGCGGGGCGCCGGGGCGAACGACTGCACGAACACCTCCAGCTCGTCACCGCGCCGCTGACCGTCCACCCCGTAGTGCAGCAGCCCCGTGCTGCCCTGGGCCAGCATGCCGCGCACGTCGTCGTCCAGGGCCGCGGCCAGGCGCTCACCGCCCGCACCCAGGTCACCCTCGGCGTGACCGGGCCACACGACCCGGCGGCGGCCCACCCGGGAGGCGTCGGACGGATCGGCGACGATGGTGGCCACCGCCACCGGCTGGTGCTCGTCCACGGCACCGAGCACCGCGCCCAACTGGGGATAGGTCGTGCGGCTCACCGGCTCGACGAACACGTGCAGGGTCCCCCCGCACGTGAGTCCCACGCTGAAGGCGTCGTCGTCGTTCACCCCGTAGGTGCGGCGCACCGGCACACCGGTGCGGATCGCCTCCAGGGCCTCCTCGTAGACGGCCCCCTCCACACAACCGCCCGACACGCTACCGGTGACCTCACCGGACGCGCTCACCAGCATGGCGGCGCCCGCGTCACGGGGCGCGCTCTTGAAGGTGTCGATCACCGTGGCCACCGCGAAGGTCTCCCCGCGGCGTACAGATCGGACACGCTGGCTCGGACATCACGCACGAGGCACCTCTTCCACGACTCCTCCGGCGGGCCGCGACGGTCCGCTCATGGGCCCTGGTACCAACCTATGTGCCCAACGCGACACGGAAGAGCCCCCGTTCCTCCAGGAAACGGGGGCTCGATTCGGTCTCGTCTACGAACGCGGTTCACCGGGGAGGTCGGGCTCGCGGCCCTCGCCACGGCCCAGCATCGAACGGAACTCGGCCAGCGCGCGCCGGGCGAACTCGCCGTCCGTGCTCTGGATGCCCATCACCGGCAGCGACGTGCCGTCCGACAGGTCCAGGCAGGGCCACGGCTCCCCCTCCGGCATCCGGATGTCCAGGACCTCCGGCCAGGCCAGGTGGTGCGTACGGATGCCGTTGATGACCACCACGTTCCGCTCCGTGGCGATCAGCCGGGGGCGGCCCAGCATGTGCAGCCCCGCGGCCACCGCCAACCCGAGGCCCACGACCAGGAAACGGTCCATGATGCGCCACTCGGCGGGCAGGATCACGGCCAGCACGACCATGGTCGCCACGATCAGCAGGCCCAGGCCGTAGGCGACCAACCGCACCGCGCGGGGCCGCCACGTCCTCGGCAGGGCCGCCTTGCTCGACGCCTCGTCCACAGGTAGTTCCCTCGTCCGCACCAGCTGCTCCATCTCCACGCGCTCAGGCGTGACTCACCCCGGTCACCGTCCGGCCAGGCGCGGTCGCGCGCACCAGCAGGGTGGGATCAGCGACGCAGTCCGCGCAGCGCGACCGCCGTGTCCAGGGCGGCCAGCGCGGCCTCGGCGCCCTTGTCCTCGACGCTTCCCGGAAGTCCGGCGCGGTCACGCGCCTGTTCCAGGGTGTCACACGTGAGCACACCGTTGCCCACGGGGGTGGACTCGCGCAGGGCCACCTCGGTCAGACCGTGGGTGACCGACTGGCACACGTAGTCGAAGTGCGGGGTTCCGCCACGGATGACCGCTCCCAGGGCGATCACCGCGTCGTGCCTGCGGGCCAGCTCCTGGGCCACCACCGGGATCTCCACCGCCCCGGCGACCCTCACCACGACGGGCTCGGAGGCCCCCGAGGCCTTCACCACGGCGAGCGCGTTGGCGAGCATCGGCTCGACGATCGCCTCGTTCCAGCGGGTGACGACGAGGCCCACCGAGAGCCCCGAGGCGTCGATCTGGTGTTCGTCCGGACGTCCTGTGCCGCTCATGACCGGCCCTTCCTGGGATGTGATGGTGGTGTCGGGGGTGGTGGTCCTACTGGGCGACGCGGGCCAGGTCGTGACCCATCCGGTCGCGCTTGGTCAGCAGGTAGGAGAGGTTGTCGTCGGTGACGAAGGTCGGCATGGCCACCCGCTCGTTCACCCGCACCCCGTGGTGCTCCAGCCCCTCGGCCTTGGCGGGGTTGTTGGACAGCAGCCGCACCGAGGCCACCCCGAGGTCGGTGAGGATGCGCGCCCCGGCGCCGAACTCGCGCGCGTCGGCGGGCAGCCCCAGACGCAGGTTCGCGTCGACGGTGTCCGCGCCCTCGTCCTGGAGGCTGTAGGCGCGCAGCTTGTGCAGCAGACCGATCCCCCGGCCCTCGTGGCCGCCCATGTACACGATGACCCCGCGCCCCTCCTCCGCGACGGCCGCCATGGCGGCGTCCAGCTGGGCGCCGCAGTCGCAGCGGTGGGAGCCGAAGGCGTCGCCGGTCAGGCACTCCGAGTGCAGGCGGGCCAGGACGTCGTCGCCGTCGGACAGGTCACCGAGGACCAGGGCGACGTGCTCGGCGCCGTCGGCGGTGCCCTTGAAGCCGACCGCGCGCCACTCGCCGTACTGGTTGGGCATGCGGGTCTCCACCATGCGCGTGACCAGTGCGGGGTTGGCCTCCTCCTCGGTGAGGGCCTCACCGAGGGAGGCGCGGTGGGCGGCCAGCTGCTCGACGGACACCAGCTTCAGGCCGTGCTCGTCCGCGAACTCGCGCAGCCGGGGCAGGCGGGCCATGGTGCCGTCGTCGTTGACCACCTCCGCGAGCACGCCGGCGGGGCGCAGACCGGCCAGGCGGGCGAAGTCCACGGAGGCCTCGGTGTGGCCGCGGCGGGCCAGGACACCGCCCGGGCGGGCGCGCAGCGGCAGGATGTGGCCGGGGCGCACGAAGTCCACGGGGCGGCTGTCGTCGGAGGCCAGCAGGCGGATGGTGCGGGCGCGGTCGGCGGCGGAGATGCCGGTGCTGACTCCCTCGCGGGCGTCCACCGTCACCGTGTAGGCGGTGCGCAGGCTCTCCTCGTTGCGCGCGGTCATCAGCGGCAGGTCGAGGCGGTCCAGGTCCTCACCCTCCATGGGGACGCACACCACTCCGGAGGTGTAGCGGATCATGAAGGCCAGCAGCTCGGGGGTGGCGAGCTCGGCGGCGAAGATGATGTCGCCCTCGTTCTCACGGTCCTCGTCGTCCACCACCACGATGGCCCTGCCCTGGGCGAACTCCGCGATGGCGTCCTCGATGCGGTCGAGGACGACGGCCGGGGTGGTGTCGGCGGCCGGGGTGGTGTCGGTGACGGTCATGCCCGCTCCTGAAGGTGCGTCGTGGGTGGGTCTGGTGGGTGGTGGGTGCCTGGTCCTAGGCGCGGGTGCCGTCCTGCGCTCGGGCCCGGGAGACGGCCGTGATGCGCTCCACGTACTTGGCGATGACGTCCACCTCGACGTTCACGGTGGCGCCGACCGCGAGGCCGCCCAGGGTGGTGGCCTCCAGGGTGGCCGGAATGAGGCTGACCTCGAAGAACTCGTCCTCGGCGCCGGGAGCGCTCACAGCCGACACGGTGAGGCTGGTGCCGTCCACGGTGATGGACCCCTTCTCGACCACGTACGGGGAGAGCTGCGGGGAGAGGCCGAACCTCAGGACGTCCCAGTTGTCACCGGGGTTCCGGGAGAGGAGGGTGGCGGTGCCGTCGACGTGGCCCTGCACGATGTGGCCGCCCAGACGGCCGCCGCTGCGGGCGGCGCGTTCGAGGTTCACGGGGGCGCCGGGGGTGAGGGCGCCGAGGGAGGAGCGGTCCAGGGACTCCTTCATCACGTCGGCGATGAAGGTGCCCTCGCCGCGCGCGACGACGGTCAGGCACACGCCGTTGACCGCGATGGAGTCACCGAGACCGGCGTCGGAGCTGACCAGGGGGCCGTCCACGGTGAGCAGGACCGCCTCACCGTTGGTCCCAGCGGGTTCGATGGAGACGACCTTGCCGAGTTCCTCGACGATTCCGGTGAACACGCCCTACATCCCTTCGCCTGGTACGGCTCCGGGGAAAAGGGTGTGGAAAACGGGTCCACGACAGGAGCGGAGCACGGAGCCGTCACCAAGGGATCGGCACGGCTCGGACCCGCCCCAACGCGCACTGCCTCCCATCCGGACTTTCACCGTCGGTACCGGAATTCCACCGGTTCAACCGGTCGATGGAATCGACCGGGTCGCGGACTGTCACCGCCGGTTCGGACTTTCACCGACCCCGGAGCACGCGTCTGACTGTTGTCTGACGACCCGATCCTAACCCCTCCCCCACACGGCGCATAGCCCGTGTGACGGGGTTCATTGCTCGGCGGGGTCCGTCGACCGGTCCGGGCGAGCGGCCAGACCCGCGCGCACGAACATCTCCGGCGCCCCGAAGGACGCCCAGAAGGCCACTGCGGCGTAGACCACGTACGACACCAGGGCCGACGGCAGCCCGGCCAGGTCCCGGAAGAGGACCCGCTCCACCGCGAGGACGAGCAGGACCACGGAGATCCCGAGGGCGAACCGCGCCGCGCGCGCCGTGGGCGTGCCCGCCGCGCTGTACCAGCCGCGCCGGTGCAGCAGGGTGAAGCCCAGGACCCCGCCGAGCAGCGCTCCGCAGGTGGTGTAGAGCCCGGCCAGGGTGTGGGCGGCGGGATCGGAGGGGGTCGCGCCGATCCACTCGGCGGTGGGGACCACCCAGTCCCCGCGCACACCGAACTGCCAGGCGGTCGCCACCATGCACGGCACCAGCGAGACCACCAGCAGCCACGACACCCAGCGCAGCGTGTCCAGGGAGCGCCACCAGGCCAGGACACGCTCCTCGTAGCGCAGCACCAGCCACAGCACGGCACCGCCCACGGCCAGACCGACCACGACGTCGCTGAAGTAGTGCGCGCCCAGATAGACACGGGAGAAGGCCACCAGGGCGATCACCGCGACCGCCGCCCACACCAGGCTCCTGCGGCCGGATCTGGCCGCGAGATAGCCGTAGGTCACCACGGCGACCTGGCTGTGACCCGAGGGCATCCCGAAGCTGCTGTGCTGGGAGTATCCAGTGACCCGCGGATCGAACCAGTAGGGCCGGGAGCCGTAGAGCACCGACTTGAGCAGGTTGTTGACCACCGCCGAGGCGATGACCGCCACGAAGAGCCGGGCGCCCAGGCTCGCGTGGAAACACCAGAAGACGGTCACCAGCAGGACGATGATGACGCCCTGGGAGCCCAGGAAGGTGACGGCCTCCAAGGGAGGGGCGAGCCACCCGGCCAGGCCCTGCAACCAGCGGATCGCCTCGCTCTCCGCCTCCCAGAGGGCGTCCATGGCCAGGTGCTCGGGGGTCCAAGCGTTCACGCGTACTCCACGGGTCCGCGCCTGGCAACGCGCTCACGCCGCGCCGCTCCCCCGAGGGGAAGACGGAGCCGCGACCAAGCGAAATCGACGACTACAGCGGGCAGCATAGGGCGGACCGTCCCACGGTGGCCAGGCCCCCGGCCCGGCGCGCCGCGATCGTTACCGGGGGTCAGGCGAGCGGGCTGGCCTTGCGGGCCTGGGCGCGCAGGGACTCGATGGCGCCGTCCGGGTCCTGGGCGCCGTAGACGGCGGATCCGGCCACGAACACGTCCGCCCCGGCCTCGGCGGCACGCTCGATGGTCTCGTCGCTCACGCCGCCGTCGACCTGGAGCCAGACCGCCGCGTCGCGGTTGTCGAGGAGTTCCCGGGCCCGTCGGATCTTGGGCAGCACCAGGTCCAGGAACCGCTGGCCGCCGAACCCCGGCTCGACGGTCATGAGCAGGAGCATGTCCATCTCACCGATGAGGTCCTCGTAGGGGTCGACCGGCTCGGCGGGGTTGAGGGCCAGCCCGGCGCGGGCGCCGTGCCTGCGGATCTCGCGCAGGGTCCGCACGGGGGCGTTGGCGGCCCTGGCGTGGATGGTGACGCTCCCGGCACCCGCCTCCGCGTAGGCGGGTGCCCAGCGGTCGGGGTCCTCGATCATCAGATGGCAGTCCAGCGGGGTGGTGGTCGCCTTGAGCAGGGAGTCCACGATGGGCAGGCCCAGCGTGAGGTTGGGGACGAAGTGCCCGTCCATGACGTCGACGTGCAGCCAGTCCGCGTTGGGGACGCGGGCGGCCTCGTCGGCGAGGCGCGCGAAGTCGGCGCTGAGGATGCTGGGAGAGATCTGAATTGCCACGTCAGCAGTGTATCCGGGCGGGTTCGGGGCAGGTGTGCCTCGGGGGTACCACGGACCGAGGGGGAGACATGCTGGACGAGGACGGGCTACGGGACTTCCTGGAGGCCTACAGCCGGGAGCTGGTCGGGGGCGATCTGGACGGGATCGCGGCGCGGTACGGATACCCGGCCTATGTCGCGGGGGACCTCGAGAGCATCGCGGTGGCCGCGCCCGCGGACGTGCGGGAGGCCTTCGCGGGGGCGGCCGGGAGCTACCGCGAGCAGGGGATGGTGGACGCGGTCCCCGAGATCCGGCGGATCGAGGAGCTCACCGCGAGGCTGGTGTGGGCGGACGTGCGCTGGTCCTATCGGGACGCGCGCGGCGAGGAGGTCCGGGGTGAGTCGTACCGGTACCTGCTGCGGGAGGCGGGGAACTCCTGCATGATCTGCGTGGTGGTCGCGACGGGCGTCGCGTGACCGGCACCTTTACGACGTAGATTCCGACATGTCCGACACACGCCCCCCGGGTGAGAGTCCCGGGGGCGCGTGTCGGTCCGCTACTCCGGCTTGCGGCGCAGGAGGGCGAGGAACATGGCGTCCGTGCCGTGGACGTGCGGCCAGAACTGGACGTACTTCCCCTCCGGGCCGGCGGCGAGGTCGGGGACCTCGTCGAGATAGTCCGGGGCGCGCAGGAGTTCGAGGTCCTCGCGCTCGGCCAGCACCCTCCGGACGATCACGTCGGTCTCGTCCAGGTGCGGTGAGCAGGTCACGTAGGCGACGACGCCGCCGGGGCGCGCGGACTCGACCGCCCGGGTGAGCAGTTCGTGCTGGAGCGGGGCGAGCTGGGTGACGTTCTCCGGGCCCCGGCGCCAGCGGGACTCGGGGCGGCGGCGCAGAGCGCCCAGGCCGGTGCACGGCACGTCCGCCAGGACGCGGTCGAAGGAGCCCGGTTTCCAGGCCGGGCGGGTGCCGTCGGCGACGACGGCCCGGCCCGCGTCGCGGGGGCGCGGCGCACCGCGCTCGCGACCAGGCCCGCGCGGGCGGGCTGGAGCTCCGAGGCGACCAGGCGGGCCTCGCCCTGACCCGCGATGCTGGCCAGCAGACCGGCCTTGCCGCCGGGGCCCGCGCACATGTCCAGCCACAGGGCGTCGCGGCCCCCGGCGTCCACCCGGGTCAGCGCGAGGGCGACGAGCTGGCTGGCCTCGTCCTGGACGGCGGCACGGTTCTGCCGGACCTCGCGGATCAGCCCCGGGTCCCCCTCGGGCAGGTAGGCGGCGAAGGGCGAGTAGCGGCCCGGCAGCGCCCCGGACTCCTCCAGGTCCGCGACCTTGGCCCGGCCGGGCTTGGCCACGAGGGTGACCCTCGGGCGGTCGTTGTGCGCCACCAGCAGCCTCTCGGTCTGCTCCAGGCCGTCCTTGGCCCGCTCCCCCAGGGCACGGGCCAGCTCCTTGACCACCCAGCGCGGGTGGCTGCGCACGACGGACAGGTAGCCGCTGGGGTCGCGCTCGCGGTCGGGGGCGACGATCGCGATCCACGCGTCCAGGTCGCGCGCGCTCACCTTGCGCAGGATCGCGTTGACGAACTTGCCCC
Source organism: Nocardiopsis eucommiae (assembly GCA_018388625.1). GTDB lineage: Bacteria > Actinomycetota > Actinomycetes > Streptosporangiales > Streptosporangiaceae > Nocardiopsis > Nocardiopsis eucommiae. The sequence goes on from CP074402.1 coordinate 4,025,935, forward strand.
GGTGCTGGCCCACCACGCGGCGGGCCAGGTCCACGGTCTCGCTGACGGCGGCGTGCGGCGGGATGTTCGTGGACAGCAGCTGGTGGGAGCCGAGCCGCAGCAGGGGCAGCACCTCGGCGTCCACCGAGGCCAGTGAACGGTCGACGCAGGTCTCCAGGATCGCGTCGTAGGTGCCCTGGTGGCGCAGGGTCCCGTAGGTGAGCTCGGTGGCCAGCGCCGCGTCGCGGCCGTGGATGCCGCGCTCGCTGAGCAGGGCGGGCAGGAGCAGGTTCGCGTAGGCGTCCCGCTGCTCCACCGCGCGCAGCACGTCGTAGGCGACCCGCCGGGCGGGGTCCCGGGGCTGGGGCGGAGCGGTCCGGTGGCCACCGCCCTGCCTGGGTTTTCCACCCTTGCGGGGGCGCTGGTTCCGGGACCGGGACTGCTCGCTCAACGTGTGCTCTGCCTCAACAAGCCGGGGACGGGTGCCGACGCACGCTCACGCACGCCAGATCCGAGAGTACGGCAGCTCAGCGGCCGAGTCGGTCGTCCTCGGTGGGACGCACCCCACGGGCCCAGTCCACGGCGGCCATCTCCTTCTTGCCCTGCGGCCGCACCAGGCCCAGCTCCACGGGGTGGGTGCTGGTGCCGACGATGACGCGCCTCTTGTCCGCGTGCAGCTGGCCGGGGTCGAGGTCGGGCCGGTCGGCGTCGGTGACGGGCCGCACCGCGCCGAGCTTGAGGCGCGTGCCCCGGAAGGTGGTCCAGGCGCCGGGCGCGGGCGTGCAGGCGCGGGCGACGCGGTCCACCCGCTGGGCGGGCGCGGTGAAGTCGAGTTCGGCGTCCAGGGTGGTGAGCTTGCCCGCGTAGGACACGTCGGCGTCCGGTTGCGGGACCGGGACGAGCTCTCCGGAGGCGATGCCGTCGATGGTGCGGAGCAGGAGCCCCGCGCCGGACTCCGCCAGGCGGCCGAGGAGTTCGCCGCTGGTGTCGGTGGGGCGGACCGTCTCCGCGAGGGTGCCGTAGACCGGCCCGGCGTCGAGCTCCTTGACGATCTGGAAGGTGGAGGCCCCGGTGACGTCGTCGCCGTGCAGGAGGGCGTGCTGGACCGGGGCGGCACCCCGCCACGCGGGCAGCAGCGAGAAGTGCAGGTTCACCCAGCCGTGCTTGGGGACGTCCAGCGCGGACTGCGGCAGCAGGGCGCCGTAGGCCACCACCGGGCAGCAGTCGGGGGCGATCTCCGCCAGGCGGGCCAGGAACTCGGGGTCCCCGGCCTTCGCGGGCTTGAGGACCTCGATGCCCTCGCTCTCGGCGAGTTCCGCGACGGGGCTGGCCGAGAGGCTCCGACCACGGCCGGAGCGCGCGTCGGGCCGGGTGACCACCGCCGCGACCTCGTGCCCGGAGTCGATGAGCGCCCGGAGCGAGGGCACCGCCACCTCCGGCGTTCCGGCAAAGACAAGCTTCATGTTCGGGTCCCCTCCGCTGCGCCTACGGTTCACTGTTCTACCAGTACCTGCGGGGTCGCCCGAGCGGGAAAGGCGGCGTTGTCGGTGGGTTCTGGTAAACCAAGGGTGATGACTGAGCAGCCCGACCAGCCCGACGACGGCCTCTTCGACGTGTCGGAACTGCTGGACCCCAAGGCGCTGGCCAAGGCCCGGGCCAGGGATGCGTCCCGCCCCGAACCCCGAAGGCCCGCCGCGAGCCTTCCGGTGGCGCGCGTCATCGTGGACACCCCGCTCCCCCACCTGGACCGCTACTTCGACTACCAGGTCTCCAGTGACCAGGACGCCGACGCGGTGCCCGGCTGCCGGGTGAAGGTCGTGTTCAACGGGCGCCTGTTGGCGGGGCTGCTCGCCGAGCGGGTGGAGCGGTCGGAGTTCGCCGGGCGGCTCGCCTACCTGGACTCGGTGGTCTCCTCGGAGCCGGTCCTGTCCCCGGAGATCCTGGAGCTGGCCCGGGCCGTGGCGGACCGGTACGCGGGCACCCTCAACGAGGTGGCCAAGCTGGCCGTGCCGCCGCGCAGGGTGAAGGTGGAACGGGAGCCCCCGCCCGAGGAGGAGGGTGCCCCGGTGGGCGGCGGATCGGCGACGGACCCGGGCCCCTGGCGGGACTATCCGGAGGGTCCGGCCTTCGTCGAGGCCCTGCGCGAGGGGCGTCCGGCCCGCGCGGTCTGGAACGCCCTGCCCGGCCCCGAGTGGGCCGACGCCATCGCGGTGGCGGCCGGGTCCGCGCTGGACGCCGGTCGCGGCACGGTGATCGTGGTCCCCAACAGCCGTGACGTGCAGGCCGTGGACGCCGCCCTGACCCGCGTCCTGGGCGAGGGGCGCCACGCCGCGCTCCCCGCCGACCTCGGCCCGACCCCGCGCTACCGGCGCTGGTTGTCGGTGCTGCACGGGCGGACGCGGGTGGTGGTGGGCTCGCGCCTGGCCCTGCTGGCGCCCGTGCGCGACCTGGGCCTGGTGGTGCTGTGGGACGACGGGGACGACGTGCACGTGGATCCGCACGCGCCCTATCCGCACGCCCGCACGGTCCTGGCGATGCGCGCGCACATGGCGGGTGCGGGCGCGCTCTTCGGCGGACACACCCGCACCACCGACACCCAGCTCCTGGTGGAATCCGGGTGGGCGCTCCCGTTGGTCTCCGACCGGACGACCCTGCGCGGCCGGGCACCGGTGGTCAAACCCGCCGGGGACGACCGCGAACTGGCCCGGGACGAGGCGGCGCGTTCCGCCCGGCTTCCGAGCCTGGCCCTCAAGGCGGCGCGGGAGGGGGCACGGGAGGGCCCGGTGCTGTTCCAGGTGCCGCGGCGGGGCTATCTGAACGCCCTGGCCTGCGCTGGCTGCCGCGAACCGGCCCGCTGCGGATCCTGTCACGGGCCGTTGGCCATCCGGGAGGCGCACGCGGTGCCCTCCTGCGGGTGGTGCGGGCGGGTGGCCGGTCAGTGGGCGTGCCCCGAGTGCGGAGTGACCCGCATGCGGGCGGTGGTGGTGGGTGCCCGCCGGACCGCCGAGGAGCTCGGCCGGGCCTTCCCGTCCCTGACGGTGCGCACCTCCGGCCGGGACGAGGTCCTGGCGGAGGTGCCGAACCAGCCCTCGCTGGTGGTCTCCACTCCGGGGGCGGAGCCGGTGGTCCCGGACGGGGGTACGCGGCCGCGGTGCTCCTGGACGGCTGGGCGCTGCTCAACCGGGCGGACCTGCGCGCCTCGGAGGAGGCGCTGCGCCGCTGGTTCAACGCGGCCGCGCTCGTGCGGCCGGGGGCACCGTGGTGGTCTCGGCCGACGCGTCCCTGCCGGTGGTGCAGTCACTGGTCCGCTGGGACCCGGGCGGTTTCGCCGAACGGGAGCTGGCCGAGCGGCGCGCGCTGGGCTTCCCTCCAGCGGTGTCGATGGCCTCGATCACCGGGGCCCCCGAGCACGTGCGCGAGCTGCTGGACCAGATCCAGCTGCCCGAGTCGGCCGAGCTGCTGGGACCGGTCCCGGTCGGGTCCGAGACCGGCGAGAACGGTGACCACGTGACCGAGCGGGCGCTGTTGCGGGTGCCACGGGGGCGATCGGCGACCTCTCCCGGGCGTTGAAGGCGGCCGCCTCGGCGCGCAGCGCGCGGCGGGACGAACACCTGGTGCAGGTCCGGGTGGACCCCCGCACGTGCTCTAGGCGACCGGTTCCGACCACGGACCGGCGCTCTCCCCGAAGCGGGCCCGGTACAGGTCGCGCAGGAGGGCGACCTCGGCGCCGTGGTGGATGAACTCGCGGTTCAGGTGCAGGATGAGCACGACCAGCGGGAAGTCCGCCCACTGGGGCGCCTCGGCGCCGCCCACCGGTTCGGCCAGGTCGTCGTCGTCGAGTTCCTGGACGTGCTCGGACCAGGTGAGGTAGGCCCTGCGCAGGCGCTGTCTGGCCTCGGCCGCACTGGAGGGCCAGTCGATGTTGTCGCGGCTGGCGGTGCGGTCCCCGAAGTGCCAGTTGATCCTGGCCTCCAGGACGTCCACCACGATGTGTCCCAGGCGCCAGGCGATGGTGGTGACCGGCGGCGGGACGGGCTCCGGGTAGGCACCGTCCGGGGCGTGGCGGCCGTCGGGCAGCTGGCGCACCGTCCAGCAGCCGGGGACGGGCTCCCAGTAGAACTCGGCGTCCGTCAGCCCCTCCAGCCTGGGCCACAGCGAGAAGTCCCAGTAGAACCTCATCTGGGCCTGGATCTCACCGTTCCAGTTCAGCGCCATCGCGTCGCTCCCTTCCTCGCCCGGGCGCGCGGCCCAGTCCGCCCAGGGTTCCACACCCCGGGGCGGACACGTCCTCGTCCGGGTAGGGCCACCAGGTCAGGTCGGCGACCCCCGGTTCGACGGGGAGGAAGGGGGCGAAGGCCCGCTCCGCCGTGGGGCGGGGAGCCGTGGACGTGAGGGCGACGTATCCGCCGCCGCGCATCATGCGGTGCAGGGTGTCGAGACCGGCGGGCGGGTCCTGTTCGGTGCCGGGGCGGGTCATCAGGACGGCGACGGGCTCGTCGAAGTCGACGAGCCCGCTGGTGTGGAGGCGTCGGAGCACGGAGTCCGTACCGGTGCCGCCGGAGCCGTCCCCGGCCAGGACGGTCGCGTTGGAGGCGGGTGCGGCCAGCACCCCGGCCGTCCCGGTCGGGGCCAGGTGCACCAGTGTGGCGTCGGCGCTGGCCCGGCGTACGCGCTCGGCGGTGCCGGGCACCGGGCAGCCCCAGTCCACGAACTGGCGTATCCCGGCGTCCGCGCAGAGGTAGTCGACGACGCGGCCGAGGAAGGCCTGGTGCAGGCGGACCCGCTCGGTGTCGGCCGGGTCCGGCGGTCGGGTGCGCGGGCCGAGGCTGACCACCGGTGAGGGCTGCTCGGGGACGCGCGGGGGCTCGGTGGGTCGGAACACGGCCGTGAGGGGACCTGTCTTGGGTCCTCGTACGTCCGTCACGATCACGCTCCCCCAGCCGGTTCGCTCGCGGGAGGCGGGACGTCGCGTCGGTACGGACCGGTCGGGTCCGGCGACGGCGCGCCCCGCCGTCAGGGCCCGATAGTACCGCCTGGGAACGTGATCCCCAGCACACCCCCGCGTGAAATGTGACCCAGTGCGTCGAATGGGGGGTCATGCGTAGTGAAGTTCCATGAGTCCGAGGTCCCGAACACACAGATTCCAGACACTCCGGGCGGGATCCGACGCTTCAGAGGACGTTGCGGGGGTCCGGAACCGGGGCGAGGCGGCCGTCGCAGTCGGCGTACTCCCAGCGCGGGCCGTGGGCCACGAGGTCGGTGACCGCGCCGACCAGCCGGTCCACGTGCTCCTCGGTGGTCCCCACGCCCAGGCTCGCCCGCACGGCCTGCTCGTGCCCCTCGGGCAGCAGGTGGGTGGTGAGCGGGTGGGCGCAGAACAGGCCGTCGCGCACCCCGATCCCGTACTCGGCGGAGAGCGCGGCGGCGAGGAGGTCGGCGGGCAGGCCGTCGACCACGAACGACACGATCCCGACCCGGGCGTGTTCGGCGTCCCACAGGGACAGTTCGCGCACGCCCTCGATCTCGCCCAGCCCGGAGCGCAGGCGCTCCAGCAGAGCGGCCTCACGGATGTGCTGGAGGGAGAGCGTCTCGGTGGTGAAGGTGTCGCAGGCCGCCGCCAGCGCCACGGCTCCCAGCACGTTCGGGCTGCCCGCCTCGTGGCGCGCGGGCAGGTCGTTCCACTGGACGTCGTGTTCGGTCACCCGGCGGGTCGCGCCCCCTCCCGCCAGGTAGGGGGCGGCGTCGCTGAGCCAGTCGGCACGGCCCGCCAGCACTCCGGAACCGAAGGGGGCGTAGAGCTTGTGCCCGGACAGGGCCACGTAGTCGGCCCCGGTGCCGGTGAGACTGAACGGCAGGTGCGGCACGTACTGGGCCGCGTCCACCACCACACGGGCCCCCTCAGCGTGGGCGGCCTCGACCATTTCCTCGACCGGCCAGATCTCGCCGGTGACGTTGGAGGCGGCGGTGACGCACAGCAGGCGGGGACCCTCGGGCGCCCGCGCGAGCGCGGCGCGGGCCGAGGCGACGGCTTCCTCGGGCGACGCGGGCAGGGGAAGGCGGATCACCTGTCCGGCGCGTGCGGCCGGGTGCTCCCACGGAAGGAGGCTCGCGTGGTGCTCGGACTCGAAGACCACCACGGTGCAGCCCTCGGGCACGGCGCGGGCCAGCAGGTTGACGGCGTCGGTGGTGCCGCGCACGAACACGACCGCGTCGGCGGAACCGTGGGCGTCGGCCTCGGTGCGCACGCCCAGGAACCGGGAGACGCTGCGGCGGGCGCGCTCGTAGGCGTCGGTGCTGACCTGCGAGTGGTGCCCGGCGCCCCGGTGGACGCTGGCGTAGTACGGGAGAGCGGCGGAGAGCGCGTCCGCGACGCTGGTCAGGCAGGGGGCGCTGGCCGCGTAGTCGAAGTTGGCGTAGTCGACGTACTCACCGTCGACCAGGGGACCCCGCCCTCGGCGGTGACGATCGCGCACTCGGTCCGGGCCTCGGCCTCTCGGGCCGCGTCCCGGGCGGCGGAACGGCTGGAGCGCGTGGAGTCGAACGGGATGACGGTGGTCATGGGGCACCTCTTCTGCGGGTCGTGGGACCCACGGGGTACGCCGATGACGGCTGCGCCTCAGGGGTCCGCGCTTGTCTGACACGGTCGTGTCGGGACCTGGTCCTCACCCGGGGCACCCCACCGCGGAAGGAGGGTTGCCGACCAGCTAGCCGGGGCTTGTCGCTGGTACTCGTGACCTGAGCGGAAATGTAACACAGGGTTCCCGGAGCGCGCATCCGTGTGCGCGTGTGCCCTGGACCACCCCCGCCTTGACACCGACCGTCCCGGCTGGGCCATACTGATCGAGAACTGCCCTCACGTCGCGGGTGTCCGGTTTCCCCGGCCGCCCTTCAGACGCGAGACTCCAGTCAGTTGGAGTTTTCGCGTGCCCGCAGACAAGAGGTGCTTTTCCGTTGTACGGCGACGACCGTGTTCAGCAGCTTCTCCGCGACCCCAGGGTCGTGCTCATCTCCGGCTACGCCCGTCTTCCCGACTCGGTGGCGAGCCATTCCCAGTACCAGCGGCTCGGTGTCGTGCTCGCGGTGGACTCCGCGGACGGCCGGATCGTGGCCGCGGACACCACCCTCCTGACCGACCTGGCCAAGGACTTCTTCCGTGCCCTGGTCGAGGGCGCCTCGGTGACCGAGGACATCGCGGAGATCGTCCAGCGGGTCCAGACGCGCTACGCGGGCCAGTCCGGCGCCGCGCTCACCACCGCGCTGCGCCGCTGCCTGGAGACCTACTACCAGCTGCGGGACGGCGACCAGCTGCCCGGCGGCCCCGTGGATCCCGAGTGCCCGTCCGACGGCAAGGAGTGACCCCCATGCGTGAGACCCATCCTCAGCCCGACCCCGGTCCCGGTCAGGGAGCACCGCTCCCCCTGGCCGGGGTGCGGATCGCCGACCTGTCCCGGGTGCTCGCGGGCCCCTACGCGACCATGCTGCTCGCGGACATGGGCGCCGAGGTGGTGAAGGTGGAGCAGCCCGGCCGGGGCGACGACACCCGCTCCTGGGGCCCGCCCTACGCGGAGCCCACGGAGGAGCACCGGGCGGACCACTCCCCGGCGAGGCCGCGTACTTCCTGTCCGTGAACCGGAACAAGCGCAGCCTGGCCGTCGACCTGAAGGACCCGGAGGGGCTGGCCGCCGTCCAGGAGCTGTGCGCCACCTCGGACGTGGTGATCCAGAACTTCCGGCCCGGGGTGATCGACCGGCTCGGGTTGGGATACGAGCAGGTCAGCGCGCGCAATCCGGCCGTCGTGTACTGCTCCGTGAGCGGTTTCGGCCCCGAACACGAACCCGCCACCCGTCCGGGGTTCGACATCGTCGTGCAGGCCGAGAGCGGGCTGATGGCCGCCACCGGTCCCGTCGACGGTCCGGCGAGCAAGGTGGGTGTGGCGCTCACCGACGTCCTGACCGGCCTGAACGCGGCCGTGGGCATCCTCGGTGCGCTCATGCGGGCCCGGGTGACCGGGCGCGGCGAGGACATCAGCGTCTCCCTGGTCAACTCCACCCTGTCCAGCCTGGTCAACCTCGCGCAGCAGGCGCTGGTCACCGGGGCCGAGCCGGCGCGCGTGGGCAACGCCCACACGACCATCGTGCCGTACCAGGTGTTCCCCACGAAGGACGCCGAGGTGGTGATCGCGGCCGGGAACGACGCCCTCTACCAGCGCCTGTGCTCCGCGATCGACCGCCCCGATCTGGGCACGGACCCCCGGTACGCCACCAACCCGGAACGGGTCGCGCACCGGGGGAACTGGTCGCGGAGCTGTCCGCGACGCTGCGGGAGCGGCCCGCCGAACACTGGATGCGGGTCCTGGTCGAGGCCGGGGTCCCCGCCGGTCGGGTACGCGGGGTGCTGGACGCCCTGCGCACCGCGGACGCCAACGGCGACGACGTCCTGCGCACCGTGGAGCACCCCACCGCCGGACCGTTGGAGCAGGTCCGTGCGGGCTTCCGCATGAAGCACACCCCCGTACCGATGACCGCTCCCCCGCTGCTCGGGCAGCACTCGGCTCAGGTCCTGAGCGAACTCGGCCTCACCCAGGAGCGGATCGCGGCGCTCCTGACCAGTGGCGCCGTCCAGCAGACCGACGTCGGCTGAGCCGTTCCCGCCCCGGCACCGACCCCACACACGCAAGCACGACGAAGGGACACCCATCATGAGCGACTCCCAGCGCAGGGCCGCCGCACCCGACCCCCTCGACTTCCTGGCGGTGGACGCCGAGCTCTCCGACACCGAGCGCGACATCCGTGACGCCGTCCGCGAGTTCTCCACCCGTGAGCTCCTGCCCCACGTGGCCGACTGGTTCGAGGCCGGAACCCTCCCCGACCCGCGCGGCCTGGCCAAGGCCTTCGGGGACCTGGGCGTGCTCGGCATGCACCTGGAGGGGTACGGCTGCGGCGGCTCCAGCGCCGTCGCGTACGGCCTGGCCTGCCGCGAGCTGGAGGCGGTGGACTCGGGGCTGCGCAGCTTCGTGTCCGTGCAGGGCTCGCTGGCCATGGCCGCGATCCACAAGTTCGGCTCGGAGGAGCAGAAGAACGAGTGGTTGCCCCGCATGGCCGCCGGTGACGCGATCGGCTGCTTCGGACTGACCGAGCCCGACTCCGGCTCCGACCCGGGCTCCATGCGCACGCGCGCCCGCCGCGACGGCGCGGACTGGGTCCTCAACGGCACCAAGATGTGGATCACCAACGGATCGGTCGCCGACGTCGCCGTGGTGTGGGCCGCGACCGACGACGGGATCCGCGGTTTCGTGGTGCCCACGGACACCCCCGGGTTCTCCGCCAACGTGATCCACAAGAAGTTGTCGCTGCGCGCGTCGATCACCTCCGAGCTGGTCCTGGAGGACGTGCGGCTGCCCGCCGACGCCGTCATGCCCGCGTCGAAGGGGCTCGGTTCCCCGCTGTCCTGCCTGAACGAGGCCCGGTACGGGATCGTGTGGGGTGTGGCCGGGGCCGCCCGCGCCTGCTACGAGGCCTCCCTGGACTACGCGAAGACGCGTGAGCAGTTCGGCAAGCCCATCGGCGGGTTCCAGCTCACCCAGCGCAAGCTCGCCGACATGGTCGTGGACGTCAACCACGCCTCGATGACGGCGCTGCGGATCGGCCGTCTCAAGGACGAGGGGAACTGCCACCACAACCACGTGAGCTTCGGCAAGTTCGCGAACGTGGCGGCGGCCCAGCGGGTGGCCCGGACGGCGCGCGGCATCCACGGCGCCAACGGGATCACCCTGGAGTACCCGGTGATGCGGCACATGGTGAACCTGGAGACCGTGGCCACGTACGAGGGCACGGAGGAGATCCACGCGCTCAGCATCGGCCAGTCCGTGACCGGCGTCTCCGCGTTCCGCTAGACCGGGGGCGTGCCCACGGGTGCCATCGGTGGCCGGAAACCATCACAATGGGAGCATCCGATCGAGGGAGTTGCCGAAGATGGTGAACGAACCGACGAAGCGGTTCGAGATGACGAAACTGCGGCGGACCGCCAACGCCTTCGTCAGCGGCTTCGTCAAGTACGGGGCCTGCCCGCCGGAGCTGCACCTGCTCACCACGCGTGGGCGCACCTCCGGTTTCCTGCGCACCATCCCGCTCAGTGTCCTGGACAGTGAGAGCGGCCGGTACCTGGTCTCCCCGTACGGGGAGGTCGACTGGGTGCGCAACATCCGCAAGGACGGATTCGCCACCCTCCGTCAGGGCGGCTGGATCGAGCTGGTGAGCGTGCGGGAGCTGGGCCCGGCCGAGGCGGCTCCGGTACTCAAGGAGTACCTGGACAACCCCCGGTCCGCGGTCGTGGGCCCGTACTTCGACGCCCCGCCGGAGGCACCGGAGCAGGCGTTCGAGGCCGAGGCCGACCGGCACCCGGTCTTCCAGATCGTGCGGTCCACGACGATCCGTCTGTAGTACCGCGAACGGAGCCCCGGTCACCCAGGTGACCGGGGCTCCGCCGTGGGGTGTCGACCGCGCGGTGTGTCAGCGCGCGGGGCGCAGCAGTACCGTGCCCCGGTCGAGCGGCGTGTAGCCCACCGTCGCGTACGTCATGGCCGGGGTCGGGTAGGCCTCGTTCGGTGTGGTGTTGATGTACACCCGGTCCCCGCCGCGCCGCGCGGTCAGGGCGCACGCCGTGAGGGCGAGCGCGACGGCCAGGCCACGGCGCCGGTGCGCGGGGACCACACCGAGGGGTTCGATCTCCGAGCAGCGGTTCTGCGCGTCCCACCACACGACGCAGCAGGCGGCCAGCGATCCGTCGGGGGCCTCCACCACCAGGTCGAGTTCGCGGTCGTACAGCAGCGCGGCGCGGGTGTTGTCGTACCGTTCCCGGCTGAAGCGGCTGGTGAGGTCCGGGTTCACCGTGCCCGCGCGTTCGGGCCAGGGCAGGTCGAAGGGCCGCCAGGCGGTGCGGTGGCACTCCACGCGAGCCTCCCGCTCGTCCTCGCGGACGGGGCGGATCCGGTAGCCCTCGGGGAGGCGGATCTCCTCCTCGGTGGCGGCGCGGCTCATCCACTCACCGAAGGTGTTGTTCTCGCCGAGGGCGAACCCCGCCTTCTCCGCGAGGTCCCGGAGCGCGTCGTCACCGTCGAAGACGAGCAGCTCCACGGCGGCGTCACCGGTCCGGGCCAGGGCCCGGTCCAGGAGCGCGGACCCGGCGTCGGGGTCCTCGGTCGCGCCCGTGAGCGTGAGGGTGGCGAGGGAGTGCAGGACGTTGGGTCCCTCGATCACCGCCCAGCCCACGATCCCGCCGTCGCGCTCGGCCACGGTCGTGTTCTCGGCGGTGAACTCCTCGGTGGCCAGCTGCCACCCGAGCCCGCCCGGATGCGGTGCCCGCGGCCACAGTCGTTGGGCCAGGGCCTCCAGGGCACGCCCGTCCTCGGGGCGGAACGGACGGATGTCGAGCATGGGGGGCTGCCTTCCCTCGAAGTGGTCCTGGGCACGCTAGCGCCGGGGACCGCCCCCGCTCCACTGGTTTTCCGCGCCCGAGCCGCGCCCCGAGGGACGGCCCGGGTCAGTTGCGGACGCGGAAGACGTCGTACACGCCGTCCACCCCGCGGACGGCGCGCAACACGCTGCCCAGGTGGGTGGGGTCGGCCATCTCGAAGGTGAACCTGCTCTGCGCCACCCGGTCCCGGCTGGTCTGCACCGTGGCGGACAGGATGTTGACGTGCTGGTCGGAGAGCACCCTCGTGATGTCGGACAGCAGACGCGAGCGGTCCAGAGCCTCCACGTGCAGCGCCACCAGGAACATCGAGTCCTCGGTGGGGCGCCACTCGACGTCCACCATGCGCTCGCGGTCCAGGCTCGCGGCGTTGACGCAGTCCGCGCGGTGCACGGAGACCCCGTTGCCCCGGGTCACGAAGCCGACGATCTCGTCTCCGGGCACGGGCGTACAACACTTGGACAGGCGCGCCCACACGTCGGCGTCGCCCCCGGCCACGACCACGCCCGGGTTCCCCGCGCGCTGGCGGCTGGTGGCCACCTTGGTCGGCAGGGAGGACTCCGCGAGGTCCTCGGCGTGGCTGTCCAGCCCGCCCATGGAGTCCACCAGCTTGCCGACCACGCTCTGCGCGCTGACCTGGCGTTCGCCCACGGCCGCGTACAGGGAGTCGACGTCCGGATAGCGCAGGTCACGGGCGAGGGCGATGATGGCCTCCCCGTTGAACAGGCGCTTGACCGGCAGCTCCTGCTTGCGCATGTACTTGGCGATCTCGTCCTTGCCCTGCTCGATCGCGGCCTCGCGGCGCTCCTTGGTGAACCAGTGCCGGATCTTGTTGCGGGCGCGGGCGCTCTTGACGAAGTTGAGCCAGTCGCGGCTGGGCCCGGCGTCGGGGTCCTTGGAGGTGAGGATCTCCACGGTCTCGCCGTTGTGCAGCTCGTTCTCCAGCGGCACGAGGCGTCCGTTGATCCGGGCGCCCACGGTGCGGTGGCCCACCTCGGTGTGCACGGCGTAGGAGAAGTCGACCGCCGTGGCGCCCTGGGGCAGGGAGATGACGTCGCCGCCCGGGGTGAAGACGAACACCTCCTGCACGGACAGGTCGAAGCGCAGCGACTCCAGGAACTCGCCCGGGTCCTTGGTCTCCTGCTGCCAGTCGATGAGCTGGCGCAGCCACTGCATGTCGGTGGTGCCCTTGGGCTTGGCCTCGGCGCCGGAGGAGTTGCGGTCCTCCTTGTACTTCCAGTGCGCGGCGATGCCGTACTCGGCGCGGCGGTGCATCGCGCGGGTGCGGATCTGGAGTTCGACCGGGTTGCCTGAGGGACCGATGACCGTCGTGTGCAGCGACTGGTACATGTTGAACTTCGGCATCGCGATGTAGTCCTTGAACCGGCCGGGGACCGGGTTCCACCGCGCGTGGATCGTGCCCAGGGCCGCGTAGCAGTCCCGGACGCTGTCCACCAGAACCCGCACCGCGATGAGGTCGTAGATCTCGTCGAAGCCCACGTTGCGGGCGATCATCTTCTGGTAGATCGAGTAGTAGTGCTTGGGCCGCCCGCGCACGGTCGCCTTGAGCTTGGACTCGCGCAGGTCGGCGGAGACCGCCTCGATGACCTCCTGGAGGTACACGTCGCGGCGGGGGCCCGCTCGGAGACCAGACGGGCGATCTCGTCGAAGCGCTTGGGGTAGAGGGTGGCGAACGCCAGGTCCTCCAGCTCCCACTTGATGGTGTTCATACCCAGGCGGTGGGCGAGCGGAGCGAAGATCTCCAGGGTCTCGCGGGCCTTCTTCTCCCGCTTGGCGCGGGCGGGGAGGTAGCGCAGGGTACGCATGTTGTGCAGGCGGTCGCACAGCTTGATGACCAGGACCCGGATGTCGCGGGCCATCGCCACGACCATCTTGCGGACCGTCTCGGCCTGGGTGGCCTCGCCGTACTTGACCTTGTCCAGCTTGGTGACGCCGTCGACCAGCTCCGCGATCTCGTCGCCGAAGTCGGCGCGCAGCTCGTCGAGGGAGTAGTCGGTGTCCTCGACGGTGTCGTGCAGGAGGGCGGCGGCCAGGGTGGCCTCCTGCATGCCGAGCTCCGCGAGGATGGTGGCCACGGCGAGGGGGTGCGTGATGTAGGGGTCGCCGCTCTTGCGTTTCTGGTGGCGATGATGGTGGGCCGCGACCTCGTAGGCGCGTTCGATCAGCCGCACGTCCACCTTGGGATGGGTGGCGCGCACGGTCTTGATCAGTGGTTCGAGCACCGGGTTCATCGTCACTCCCCGCTGGGCCCCGAGTCGGGCGAGCCTTCGGCGTACTCGCACGGTGGAGGGTGTGGTGGCCGCCTGACCCCCGGGGCACCCGGCCCCGAGACGTCGGAGGGCGCCGCGTCGCGCGCGGCGCCCTCCGGGCGGTCCTTCTGTGGTCTGTCGGTGCCCCGCACACGCTCCGCCCGCGTGGTGGCTTCCTCCTGGGAGGTGGCGGCCGTCGGCGTCCCGGGGTCTGCCCGTCCGACCCCTGCTCGGACACGGCCCCGGTCGAGACCACTTCGCTTGGCATGCCTACCTCCCGCGGTTCCTCCGGGTGGAGCCGACGTCGCCGTCCGGCTCGCCTCCGGTGCACGTGCGTGTCATCAGGGCCAGTCGCTGACGCGGCCGCCGCGGTCCCCTCGCCCGCCAGTCTAGTGGGGACCACTCCCCACCTGCGCGGGGAGCGGTCGGGCGCCTCGTGTCCCCGATACCGACGCGTGGGTACGCCTGGTGACACAGGTCACCAGGTACGTCACGCCGAGTGCCGGAGTACGTGAACAAGGACGCCCCGTCGGGGTATTCCCCCGTGGGGGGCGACTGTCAGGCGAGGTCGGCCTCAGACCGAGAGGAGGGTGCGCGGCTCCACGTCGGGCATCTTCTCCCGCCCCCGCAGTGCGGAGAGCTCCATCAGGACGGAGAATCCCACGACCGTACCACCCGCCTTGCGGACCAGGTCCACCGCGGCCCTGCCGGTCCCGCCGGTCGCGAGGACGTCGTCGACGACGAGCACACGGCTGCCCGGGGTGATCGCGTCGGCGTGGATCTCGACGGTCGCGGTGCCGTACTCCAGATCATAGGCCTGGTCGATGGTGTCCGAGGGCAGTTTCCCGGCTTTGCGCGCCGGAACGAAGCCCGCGCCGAGCGCCATGGCGACGGGGGCGCCGAAGATGAACCCGCGCGCCTCCAGTCCGACGACGTGGTCGATCCCGCTGTCGCGGAAGGGAGCGGCCAGCGCCCGCACCGCGACGGCGAACGCCTCCGGGTGGTTGAGCAGGGGCGTGATGTCCTTGAAGATGATGCCCGGGTGCGGGAAGTCGGGGACGTCGCGAACGTGGGCGCTGATCAGGTCGAGGTCGGCGGCGTCCGGGACGTCCGGGGTCGCGGTGTCGTGGGACATGGGTGGCGGGGCCTTCTGTGGTGGGTCCGCTCGGGCCTCGGCGCGGGCGGAGCTGTGTGCGGCGGTGGCCGGGACAGCAGCGGTACCGGCCCCGGGTGGGGGCCGGTACCGAAGTCTGTGGCGAGCCGGGGCGCGGCGTCGCGCCCGGCCCGGTGTTATCCCTTGGGCTTGTCGTCGTCGCCGAAGTCGGGACGGTCCTCGACCGGGGTGTCGTCGGCGGCGGGCGTGATGACCTCGCCGACACCGGCCTTGAGCATCCGGATACGGGTGCCCGGGGAGATCTCCAGCAGCACGTCCTGGTCGTGGATCTCCACGACCGTGGCGAAGATGCCCGCCTTGGTCATGACCTCGACGCCGGGGACCAGGGAGCTCTGCATCTGCGTCTCCTGCTGGCGACGCTTCTGGTTCGGGCGCCAGAACAGGAGCCAGAAGACCAGGAGGATCAGCACGAACGGGAGCATCATGCTGAAGATGCTGCCCTCCTGCTGGGCCGCGTCGGCGAGAGTGTAAATGCCCTGCACGGGGGCGTCCTTCCTGACGTTTCGTGTGGCCGACGTCTGCCGGTTCGGACACCGCGACGACCACCTTCTCGGGCCGACCGACCACGGCGGCCGGAGTCGTACCCGTTGCCTACAACGCTCGGGGGAGCCAACTCGTTCCGCCGGTGTCCGACGACACCAGTCGGGGGCGCTGCCCCGTCCTGGCTGGTTCGGCCCAGTTTACGTGGCGCCGGTCACCGGCGCCCCACCGCCCGGGGGTCGGTGCGCTAACGGTTCGGACCCGGTTCGCGCACGCGCCTCGCGCCGCCCGCCCGAGGCCCGTTGTGGGGTTCCCGCCCCGGTCAGGAGGCCGGGGTGCCGTGACCGGCCCGTCCGGCGGCGTGGGCGGTGGGGTCGGCCGCAGCGCCGAAGGCGGCGTCCGGCGGCGGGGTGATCCCCATGTGCGCCCAGGCCATCGGGGTGGCCACCCGCCCGCGTGGGGTCCGGGCGAGGAAGCCGGAACGCACCAGGAAGGGCTCCGCGACCACCTCCACCGTCTCGGCCTCCTCGCCCACGGACACCGCGAGCGTGGACAGTCCCACCGGCCCGCCCCGGAAGCGGTTCATGAGCACGTCCAGGATGGCACGGTCCAGGCGGTCCAGCCCGAGCGCGTCCACCTCGTACAGCTCCAGGGCGGCCCGGGCGTTGGCCAGGGTGAGGTGGCCCCCGCCGCGGACCTCCGCGTAGTCGCGCACGCGGCGCAGCAGGCGGTTGGCGATCCGGGGCGTGCCGCGCGAGCGACCGGCGATCTCGTGGGCCGCGTCGCCGTCCAGCGGGGCACCGAGCAGCCCGGCGGAGCGGTGCAGGATCTGCTCCAGTTCGTCGGGCTCGTAGAAGTCCATGTGCGCGGTGAAGCCGAAGCGGTCGCGCAGGGGCGCGGGGAGCATGCCCGCACGGGTGGTCGCCCCCACCAGGGTGAAGGGGGCGATGTCGAGCGGGATCGCGGTGGCGCCGGGCCCCTTGCCGACCACGACGTCCACGCGGAAGTCCTCCATGGCGACGTAGAGCATCTCCTCCGCCGGGCGGGCCATGCGGTGGATCTCGTCGAGGAAGAGGACCTCGCCCTCCTGGAGGGTGGAGAGCACGGCGGCCAGGTCGCCGGAGCGTTCGATGGCCGGGCCCGAGGTGATGCGCAGGGGCGCGCCGAGTTCGGCGGCGATGATCATGGCCAGGGTGGTCTTGCCCAGGCCCGGGCCGCCGGACATGAGGATGTGGTCGGGGGCACGGCCCCGGCGCTGGGCGCTGTGCAGGACCAGGGAGAGCTGTTCGCGCACCCGGTGCTGGCCGACGAACTCGTCCAGGTTCCTCGGGCGCAGCGCACCCTCGATCTGGTGTTCCTCGACGTCGGCCTCGGGCGAGACGGCGTCACGCTCGTACACGGGTGTTCTCCCTCCGGTTCCCGTTGGGGGCTAGGCGCGGCTGAGCCTGCGCAGGGCGCTGCGCAGCAGCACGGTGACGTCGTCGGTGTCCTCGGCCTCGGCGGCCACGGCGGCGGCCGCGGCCGCGGCGTCCTTGCTGGACCAGCCGAGGTTGACCAGCCCGGAGACGACCTGTCCGCGCCAGGCCCCGTGGGGTTCCATGCCGGGCCCGTCGGCGGGGGGCAGGGTTCCGTCGGTCATGACCGGGGCGTCGAGTTTGCCGCGCAGCTCCAGGACGATGCGCTGGGCGCCCTTCTTGCCGATGCCGGGCACCCGGGTGAGGGCGGTGGTGTCCTCGGTGGCCACGGCCTGGCGGAGGCTGTCGGGGCTGTGCACGGCGAGCATGGCCAGGGCGATGCGGGGTCCGATGCCGGAGGCGGTCTGCACCTGCTCGAAGAGGTTCCGCTCGTCGTCGTCGGCGAACCCGAAGAGGGTGAGGGAGTCCTCGCGCACGACGAGGCTGGTGGCCACGGTCCCCTCCTCCCCCACGTGGAGTCGGGAGAGGGCGGAGGGGGTGCACTGGACGCTCATGCCGACGCCGCCGACGTCGATCACGGCGCTGGCCGCGCCGCGTGCGGCCACCCGGCCGGTGAGGAACGCGATCATCTCGTGTGGGACACCGGGAGGGGTGCCCGTCTCCTTCCTGGGGGTGCTGCTGCTGTGGGCGTCGCCGCCCGGGGGTCAGCGGCCGCGTGTGCGGCGGGCCAGTTCCACCTTGCGGGCGAAGTCCTGTTGGGCCTGGGCGACCCGGGCCTGGGCCCCGCCGCGCCAGATGTGGCAGATGGCCAGGGCCACGGCGTCCGCGGCGTCGGCCGGTTTCGGCGGCCCGTCGAGTCCGAGGATACGCGCCACCATGCCGCCGACCTGTTTCTTGTCGGCACGACCGCTCCCGGTGATGGCGGCCTTGGCCTCGCTGGGGGTGTGGGTGGCCACGGGCAGGCCGCGCCGGGCGGCGCAGACCAGGGCGATGCCGCTGGCCTGGGCGGTGCCCATCACGGTGCTGAGGTTGTGCTGGGCGAAGACGCGTTCGACGGCGACGGCGTCCGGTTCGTAGGTGTCCAGCCACTCCTCGATGCCGCGCTCGACCTCCACCAGGCGCTGCGGGAGCGGGGTGTCGGGGCTGGTGCGGATGGCGTCGGCCGCCAGCAGGCGCAGGGGGCGGCCGATGGCGCCCTCCACGGCTCCGACCCCGCAGCGGGTCAGCCCAGGGTCGATCCCCAGCACGCGCACGTCTCCACCCGGTCCTTCGCTCGGTCGTCCGGCGGACGCCGCTCTCGAACGTCCGTTCGCACCATGCTAGCGGCGGGCGACGACGGGATCGTCCGCGACGGGCGGCGTGTCGGGCCGCAGCCCGGGCGGGGGTGGACGGACGGGGCGAGCGATGCTAAGTTCGACTCACATCGAGAAAAACTCAGCTTGAGAACAACTTGGAGGACGCGGTGTCCGAGGGGATCGACGGGCCGACCGGCACGGAGGCGGGCCACTACGACGCGGCCGACGAGCGCAGGTACCTCGACGGCTACGACCCGCACGCCTTCGCCCCGGTCGCCGTCACCGTCGACGTGGTGGCGATGACCATCCGCGACGGCCTCCCCACGTCCTGCTCGGACGGCGCACCCGACAGCCCCAGCTCGGGCGGTGGGCCCTGCCCGGCGGGTTCGTGCGGGCGGAGGACGGCCCCGGGGGCCCGGCCGACCACGACCTGCCCGACGCCGCCCTGCGCGTACTCACCGAGAAGACCCCGCTGCCCGCCGAGCTCCACCTCGAACAGCTCGGCACCTACGGGGCGATCGACCGGGACCCGCGCATGCGGGTGGTCTCGGTGGCGTACATGGTGCTCGCCCCCGACCTGCCCGACCCGCACACCGGCCGCGACACGGCCGAGGCCGCCTGGGTGCCGTGGACCGCGCTCGGCCACGGCGACGGGTCCCGGGAGCGGCACGAACTCGCCTTCGACCACGCGCGCGTCCTGGGCGACGCGGTCGAACGCGCCCGTTCCAAGCTGGAGTACACCGCTCTGGCCGCCGCGTTCCTCCCTCCCACCTTCACCGTCTCCGCGCTGCGCGGGGTGTACGAGGCGGTGTGGGGCCGCACCCTCCACGCCGCCAACTTCCACCGCAAGATCCAGGCCACCCCGGGGTTCGTGGAGGACACCGGTGAGCTGGCCGAGCGCGGGGGCGCGGGAGGCGGACGCCGCGCCCGCCTGTACCGGGCGGGCGGGGCCGCCCTCCTCCACCCGCCGCTGCTGCGCGGCTCCCAGTGATCCCGACCCCGGTGCGCCCCCGACGCACCACATCCCCGGAGAGGAGAGGCATGGACCAGGAGCGGCACCCCCACGACGGATTCGACTCCGCCCTGCGCGACCTCGGTCTCGCGGCCGACCCCACCGCGCTGTTCGGTCCCCTGCCGGTCGACGGCGGGGCGGTGCCCCCAGCCGCCACGGCCGCGTACCGGCGCCTGGCCCGGCTGCTCCACCCGGACTCCGCTCCCCCTCCCGCGCGGCCGAGGCCGCGGCCGGGTTCTCCGGGCTCACCGAGGCGTGGCGGCGCTACCGGCTGGCGGCCGAGGGGGCCTGGGCCTCGACGACCTCACCCTGGTGACCCGGGCCCGGACCTACCACGTGAGCCGGGGCGGCTCCCTGGCCGGCGGCGACGTGGCCGACCTCCACCCGGTCCGGTGGCGGGAGGGCGACTGCGTCGGCGGTCCCTGGCGGGACGGGGTGCTCAAGCTCCCCGGGCCCCGCGCGACAACGACCTGATCCTGGCCGAGGCCACCGCGCTGCGCCGGATCGGGGAACGCGGCGACGAGGCGTTCCGCGCGTTCTTCCCGGAGCTGGTGGAGTCGGTCCGCCACCGCGACGCGGCCTCCGGGGTGGAGCGGCGCGGCAACGTCCTGGGGCTGCTGTCCGGTTTCCACAGCCTGGCCGAGGTGCGGCGGGCCCACCCGGACGGGATCGACCCGCGCGACGCCGCGTGGATGTGGCGGCGCCTGCTGGTCGCGCTGGGCGACGCCCACCGGTCCGGGGTCGTGCACGGCGCGGTCGTCCCCGAGCACGTCCTGATCCACCCCGAGGCGCACGGTCTCGTCCTCGTGGACTGGTGCTACTCCGTCACCTTCGGAGAGTCGCGCACCGCGCCCCACGTTCCGGCGATGGTGCCGCACCGGGTGGACACGTATCCGCCCGAGGTCGCCGGGCGCCGCCCGGCCGTGCCCGCGACGGACGTGTACATGGCCACCCGGTGCGTGGAGTTCGTGACCCGCGGCCGCCTGCCCGGGCCGTTGCGGGCCCTGGCGCGCGGGTGCACGCTCCCCTCCCCGACCGACGGCCCGCGGACGCGTTCGCTCTGCTCGACGAGCTCGACGGGGCGTTGGAGCGGTGCTTCGGCCCACGCCGGTTCCGCCCCTTCCACATGCCCGCCCCGATCTGACCCCCACCCCACACGGGAGAAGAAGGAGACCACCATGGGAAGCAGCAGCTGGTCCACCGACGCCCACCACGCCCGACGGGCCTACCAGGCCTCCGCCGGCAGCAGCGGGTTCGACTACCACGACGACGTCACCTCCGCCCCGCGCGACCAGTGGCGGGCCCACCCCTCACTCGACCCGCGCGGCGTGGGCGTCCGGGAGAGCCGCGACTCCGACGCCCACCCGAACTCGCTGGCGGTGTCGGTGCTCTTCGACGTCACCGGTTCGATGGGGCGTGTGCCCCGCGCCCTCCAGACCAAGCTTCCCGACCTGTTCGGGCTGCTGCTCCGCCGGGGCTACGTGGCGGACCCTCAGATCCTGTTCGGTGCGGTCGGTGACGCCACCTGTGACCGCGTGCCGCTCCAGGTCGGCCAGTTCGAGTCCGGCAACGAGCTGGAGGACGACCTCGGCAACATCGTGCTGGAGGGCGGGGGCGGCGGCCAGACGACCGAGTCCTACGAGCTGGCGATGTACTTCATGGCCCGCCACACCGCGCTGGACTGCCTGGAGAAGCGGGGTCGGCGCGGCTACCTGTTCATCGTGGGCGACGAGATGGCCTACGGCTCCGTCAAGGCGCGTGAGGTCCGGGACGTGATCGGGGACGACCTCGACGAGGACGTCACCCTCCCGGCGATCCTGGAGGAGCTCCGGCGCAAGTACGAGGTGTACTTCCTCATGCCGACCGGCAGCCACCACTTCCGGAACGGCCGGGTGCGGGAGTTCTGGGAGCGGCACCTGGGGCAGAACCTCGTCCTGCTGGACGACCTCGACGCGGTCTGCGAGACGATCGCGGTCACGGTGGGCCTGGGTGAGGAGGCCATCGACCTGGAGGAGGGACTGCGGGACCTGGCCGACGCCGGGTCGGACCAGGCCGACGTGGTGGGGCGGGCCCTGCGCCCGCTGGCACGCGGGCGCGGCGCGGTCGCGACCTCCACGGGCCTGGAGGGGCTGGCCGGTGACGGCCCGGGGGTGGACCGGCTGTGAACGACAGGACGGCGCCCGACGACCACGCGATCGTGGTGGACCTGGGGTTCGGGGACGCGGGCAAGGGCGTGACCGTGGACCTCCTGTGTTCGGGTGGGGGGTACGGCGCGGTGGTGCGGGCCAACGGCGGCGCGCAGGCGGCGCACAACGTGGTGACCCCGGACGGTCGGCACCACACGTTCGCGCAGTTCGGGGCGGGCACGCTCGCCCCGGGCCGCCCGGTGCCCACGCACCTGTCCCGGTTCGCGGTGGTGGATCCCTTCGCGTTGGCCGCCGAGGCGGAGCACCTGTCCTCCCTGGGGGTGGCCGATCCCCTCTCCCTGGTGACGGTGGACCGGCGCGCGCTGATCAGCACCCCTGGCACGCGGCCGCCAACCGTGCCCGGGAGCGGGCGCGCGGCCGGGACCGGCACGGTTCGTGCGGGATGGGCGTGGGCGAGACGGTGGCCTACTCCCTGGAGCACCCGGAGGACGCGCCGACCGTGGGTGACTGCGCGTCCCCGGCGGTGCTCCGCCGCAAGCTGGACCGGTTGGCGGAGCGGCTGGCGTCGGTACTGTCCGGGTCGGCGGACGGGGGTGAGGGCGCGACCCCGGAGCCCCGACCCGACCCGGACGCGTGCCTGGCCGCCTACCGGGCCTTCGCGGAGCGGGTCCGGCTGGTGGACGAGCGGTACCTGCCCCGGCTGCTGGCCCGGACTCCGGTGGTGTTCGAGGGCGCGCAGGGCGTGCTGCTGGACGAGTGGCACGGCTTCCACCCGTACACCACCTGGTCCACCACCACCGCCGTGAACCCGCTGGCGCTGTTGGCGGAGGCGGGGATGGCGGGGCGGGCCCGCCGGATCGGGGTGACGCGCACCTTCGCGACCCGTCACGGGGCGGGTCCTCTGGTGACCGAGGACGCCGGGCTCACCGAACGGTTGGCCGACCGGCACAACCGGACGCACCCGTGGCAGGGCGGGTTCCGGGTGGGTCACCTGGACCTGGTGGCGCTGCGGTACGCATTGGAGGCCACCGCGGGGGTGGACGCGCTGGTGGTCACGCACGCGGACGCCCCCGCCCGGCTCGGGCGGCGCCTGCGCTGGTGCGTGGGGTACGAGCTCGCGGACGGGAGCCCGGTGCGGATCGCGCCGGGTTCCTCCCCGACCTGGCCCGCCAGGCCCGGCTCACCGGTCTGCTGGGCGCCGCCCGTCCGGTGCTGGAGCCGGTGCCGGGGGACGCGCCCGACGCGGTCTCGGACGCCCTGGGCCTGCCGCTGGAGGCGGTGTTCTCCGGCCCGACCAGGGCCGACGCCCACGTGCGGGTGCGGCGGGCACCACGGGTGGGAGCCCTGCCCCGGCGTCTGCCCGCACCGGTCTGAGCGTGTCGGACCGGAGGTGCGGCGGGTCGCGGCCTACGTTGGGGCCATGAGCTCCCTGACTGATCCCGAGGTCCGCGACTTCCTGCTGCACGGCACCCGCACGGGCAAGGTGGCCTACACGGCCTCCGACGGCCGCCCGCTGGCGGCCCCGATCTGGTTCACCATCGACGAGGACGGGCTGGTGTTCAACACCGGGCGCGACTCCGCGAAGGGGCGGGCGTTCGCGCGTGACCCCCGGCTGACGCTGGTGGTGGACCTGGAGGAGGAGCCGTACGGCTTCGTGCAGGTCCAAGGCGTGGCCGAGCTGTCCGAGGACCCCGGGGAACTGGTCCGCACGGCCACCGCGATCGCCCGCCGTTACGTGAGCGCGGAGGTCGCGGAGGAGTACGGCCGCCGCAACGGCGTCGCCGGTGAGCTCGTGGTGCGGGTGCGTCCGACCCGCGTCATCGCCGAGATGAACATGATCGGCTGACCGGGCGGTTCACACCGGGGCGGTGGCGTGCTCGACGAACGCCCGGGCGGCGGCCGTGAGCGGCCCCTTGCGGCTGATCAGGGCCACGTGCAGGTGGTCGGTGGGGTCCAGTTCGAGGACGAGCACCCCGGCCTGTTCCGCGAGCCCGCGCCAGGCGTCGGTGACCACCGCCAGTCCGGCGCCGCCCAGGACCAGCGGCAGGATCGACACCCGGTGCTCGCTCTCCACGGCGATGCGCGCGTCCAGGCCCTCGGCCAGCAGACGGTCCGCGAACCGCCGCATGCCCGAGCCCTCGTGGCCGACGATCAGGCGCCGTCCGCTCAGTTCGCGGACGGGGACCGGGGCTCCCGGGCGGAAGGGACCGTCCCGGGGCGCGAGGAGGACGAAGGCCTGCCGGACCAGCGGGTGGACGTGCACCTCGGTGTCCCGGAGCGGGGTGTCGGTGGCGACAACGCCGAGTTCGCAGGCACCGGTGCGGACCATCTGGACGGCGTCCCGGTTGGTCAGGGCGCCCCGGATGGACACCGACACCTCGGGGTGGCGTTCGGTGAAGCCCGCGACCAGCCCGGTGAGGGGTTCGATGGACTGGGTGGGGAGGGCGGCCACGTCCACGCGGCCCCGGCGCAGCCCCGGACCGCCTCCACGGCGGAGCGGGCCAGGTCGAGTCCGCGCACGGCCTCGCGGGCGGGTTCGACGAGCGCGTGCCCGGCGTCGCTGAGCACCAGGCGACGCCCGATCCGGTGGAAGAGGTCGCTGCCGAGGTCGCGTTCCAGGGTGCGGATCGCCTGGGAGAGGGAGGGCTGGGACAGGTGCAGGGCGGTCGCGGCGCGGTTGACCCCGCCGTGGTCGACGACGGCCAGGAAGTACTCCAGCTGACGCACGTCCACGTCGCCCCTCCGTCCGGTTCGTCCTCTCCTGTCCGATCCTATAGGCCGGGCCTATCAGCCCTATCGACAACCGGTCTTGGACGGACACCGTGCCGGGCTGCTGTGATCAGGGCATGAACGACCGACTCCTCCCCGGATTCACCCGGCACGACGTGGAGGTCGGGGGCTGCGCCTCAACGTCCGCCGTGCAGGAGAAGGACCCCCGTCCTCCTCCTGCACGGCTACCCCCAGACCCACCTGATCTGGCACCGGGTCGCCCCGCTCCTGGCCGACGGGTTCAGCGTCGTCCTGGCGGACCTGCGCGGCTACGGGGACAGCGACAAACCGCCCTCCGACCCCCGACACCTGGCCTACTCCAAGCGCACCATGGCCCGGGACCAGTACCTCCTCATGCGCGAGCTGGGCTTCGACCGCTTCGCCGTCGTGGGCCACGACCGGGGGCGCGGGTCGGACACCGGCTGGCGCTCGACCACCCCGAGGCGGTCACCGCGTTCGCGGCCCTGGACGTGGTGCCCACCCGGTACGCGTTCGAACACGCCGACGCGGACTTCGCCACCGGCTACTACCACTGGTTCTTCCTGACGGCGGGCAACGGCATCCCCGAACACCTCATCGGCCGGGACCCCGGTTTCTGGGTCCGCACCCGGATGAACGCCCGCCACCACGGCGGCTCCGCGTTCGACCCCGAGGCCGTGGACGAGTACGTGCGCTGCTTCAGCGACCCCGCCGCCATCCACGCGTCCTGCGAGGACTACCGGGCCGCGGCCACCGTGGACCTCGAACACGACCGCGCGGACGCGGGGCGTCGCCTGGAGTGCCCCGTCCTGCTCCTGTGGGGCGCGCACAGTTTCGTCGGACGCCACTACGACGTGCCCGGAGCCTGGTCCGAGTACGCGTCGGACGTGCGCGGACACAGCCTGGACTGTGACCACTACGTGCCGGAGGAGGCTCCCGAGGCCACCGCCGCCTCCCTCCGCTCCTTCCTGGGCGCGCACGCCTCCGGGGCCTGACCGCCGGATCCCGTTCCCGCCTCCCCGCCCCTCGTTCCGTTCCACCTCTCATCCGATGGAGACCCCATGAAGCAGTACCGCATCGCCACGATCCCCGGAGACGGCATCGGCGGTGAGGTCGTCGCCCCCGCGACCGCCGTCCTGGACCGGGTCGCGGCCCACCACGGGTTCGCCCTGACCTACGACGAGTTCGACTGGTCCTGTGAGCGGTTCGCGCACACCGGCGCGATGATGCCCGAGGACGGCCTCGACCGGATCCGCCACCACGACGCCATCCTCCTCGGAGCGGTGGGCTGGCCGGGCGTGCCCGACCACGTGTCCCTGTGGGGTCTGCTCATCCCGATCCGCCGCGAGTTCCACCAGTACGTCAACCTGCGGCCGATCACCGTCCTGGAGGGTGTGCCCAGCCCGGTGACGCGCGCCCTGCCGGGCGAGGTGGACTTCGTGGTGGTGCGGGAGAACAACGAGGGCGAGTACTCGCGTGAGGGGGCCGCTTCGACCGGGGCACTCCCCAGGAGCGCGCCGTGCAGGAGTCGGTGTTCACCCGGAAGGGTGTGGAACGGGTCCTGGAGTACGGCTTCGACCTGGCGGAGCGGCGCGGTGGACGGCTGACCTCGGCCACCAAGTCCAACGGGATCGTGCACACCATGCCGTTCTGGGACGAACTGGTGGCGGAGCGGGCCGCGCTGCACCCGGACGTGGTCTGGGACCAGGAGCACATCGACGCCCTGGCCGCCAAGGTCGTCCTGGACCCGGCCAGGTTCGACGTGATCGTCGGCTCCAACCTGTTCGGTGACATCCTCAGCGACCTCGCCGCGGCGGTCGCGGGCGGGATCGGGATCGCCCCGTCGGCCAACCTCAACCCCGAGCGCGCGTACCCGTCCATGTTCGAGCCGGTGCACGGGTCGGCGCCCGACATCGCGGGCCGTGGGGTGGCCAACCCGCTGGGGGCGCTGTGGTCGGCGTCGATGATGCTGGACCACCTGGGCCACCCCGAGGCGGGGACACAGATGATGGACGCGGTCCGCGCCGTTCTGGCCGAGGGCCGGGTGCGCACCCGCGACCTGGGCGGCGAGGCCGGGACCGACGCGTTCACCGCCGAGGTCCTGCGCCGACTCCCTGACGCCCCGGGTCGGCGGCCGTCGGCCGCCGACCCACGGGATCCGGGAGACGGCCTAGAGGCCGCCGCGCTTGCGCAGGGCGCTGAGGTCCTCGCTGATGCGGAAGACCACGATGAGCAGTTCCAGGGTGATCCGGGAGACCAGCACCCAGACCGCCGTGCCGATGAAGGTCCCGATCAGCAGGAAGAAGCCGAGGACGCCGAAGTCCTCGTCGCCCATGAGCGCGATGGAGCTGACCAGGCCCGCCAGGAACCCGAACGCGATCAGCACCAGCCACAGGACGTAGACGATCCGGATGATCCGGGAGGTGATGAACTCCCGGAAGGAGAAGTCGAAGAGCGCGGCGAAGAAACCCGGGTTCCTCTCCACCGGCGGGGCATAGGCGCCGGGCTGCTGGGGAGGCTGCTGGTAGTACTGGCCGCCCGGGTAACCGCCGGACTGGGGCTGCTGGGGAGGCTGCTGTCCGTAGGGCTGCTGCGAGGGGTCCGGGGTGTACTCCGGGGGTTGGCTCATGGCTGGGGTTCCTTCGCCGGTCGTCGGGGGCTCGACCGCGCCCCGGTCGGGGGTGGTGCGCGGTACCACGTACTGTACTCAACCGGACACCGGCGGAACTCGCGTCACCGTCTCGGAACCGCCCACACCCGTGGCCACCTCCGGACACGGAGACGCCCGTGGCCGCGCCCCCGGTTCGGGGTGCGGCCACGGGCGTCGACGCGTGGTCCCGCGCGGGCCCCTGCCTCAGAGTTCGGCCATGACCTCGTCGGGGATGTCGGCGTTGGTGAACACGTTCTGGACGTCGTCGGAGTCCTCCAGCGCGTCCACGACCCGCATGACCTTCTTGGCGCCCTCGGCGTCGACCGGGACCTCCATGGTCGGCAGGAAGCTGGAGTCGGCGGACTCGTAGTCGATGCCCGCCTCCTGGAGCGCGGTGCGGACCGGAACCAGGTCGGTGGCCTCGCAGACGATCTCGAAGGCCTCCCCGAGGTCCTCGACCTCCTCGGCCCCGGCCTCCAGCACCGCCATGGTCACGTCGTCCTCGGTGGTGCCCTCCTTGGGGACGATCACGACGCCCTTGCGGTTGAACATGTACGACACCGAACCGGCGTCGGCCATGTTGCCGCCGTTGCGGGTGACCGCCACGCGCACCTCGGACGCGGCGCGGTTGCGGTTGTCGGTCAGGCACTCCACGAGCAGAGCCACGCCGCCGGGGGCGTACCCCTCGTACATGATGGTCTGCCACTCGGCGCCACCGGCCTCCTCACCGGAGCCACGCTTGCGGGCGCGCTCGATGTTGTCGGCGGGCACCGAGTTCTTCTTCGCCTTCTGGATGGCGTCGTAGAGCGTCGGGTTCCCTTCGGGGTCCCCACCACCGGTACGCGCGGCCACCTCGATGTTCTTGATCAGCTTGGCGAACAGCTTGCCGCGCTTGGCATCGATGACGGCTTTCTTGTGCTTGGTGGTGGCCCACTTGGAGTGGCCGCTCATGCAAGTCCTTTCACGATGTCGACGAAGAGGCGGTGGATACGCGTGTCGCCGGTGAGTTCGGGATGGAAGGACGTCGCCATCAGGCCGCCCTGTCGTACGGCGACGATCCTACCGGCCTCGTCCGGACCGGAAACGCTGCCGAGGACCGACACCTCCGAGCCGACCGACTCCACCCAGGGCGCGCGAATGAACACCGCGTCGAAGGGATCGTTCCCGATCCCGTCGATCCGCACCCCGGTCTCGAAGGACTCCGTCTGGCGTCCGAAGGCGTTGCGGCGTACCGTCATGTCGATGCCGCCCACGGTCTCCTGGTCCGTCGTTGCGCCCAGCACGCGGTCGGCCAGCATGATCATCCCCGCGCACGTCCCGTAGACGGGCATGCCGTCCGCGACACGTTCGCGCAGCGGCTTCATCAGGTCGTACCGGACGGCGAGCTTGGACATGGTGGTCGACTCGCCGCCGGGGATCACCAGGCCGTCGACGGTGTCGAGCTGGTCGGCGGACAGGACCCGCGAGGTGCGGGCGCCCAGGTCCCCGAGCATGTGCGTGTGTTCGGCGACGTCGCCCTGGAGGGCGAGCACACCGATGGTGGGGCTGGCGGTCACGTACTGCCTCGTCGGTCGTGGGTTCTGCGGTCGGGTCCCGGACTACCAGCCACGACCGGCGTAGCGCTGGGAGTCGGAGAGCTCGTCCAGGTTGATGCCGACCATGGCCTCGCCCAGACCGCGCGAGACGCGGGCGATCACGGCCGGGTCCTCGTAGTGCAGGGTGGCCTGCACGATGGCGTCGGCGCGCTTGGCCGGGTCGCCGGACTTGAAGATGCCCGAGCCGACGAACACGCTCTGGGCGCCCAGCTGGCGCATGAGCGCGGCGTCGGCGGGGGTGGCCACGCCACCGGCGGAGAACAGCGGGACCGGCAGCTTGCCCAGGCGCGCGACCTCCTTGACGATCTCGTACGGGGCGCGCAGCTCCTTGGCGGCGCCGAACAGCTCGGGCTCGTCCAGGGTGCCCAGGCGCTTGATCTCGCCGCTGATGGAGCGCATGTGGCGGGTGGCCTCGACGACGTTGCCGGTACCGGCCTCGCCCTTGGAGCGGATCATGGCCGCGCCCTCGGCGATCCGGCGCAGGGCCTCACCGAGGTTGGTGGCGCCGCAGACGAAGGGGACGGTGAACGCCCACTTGTCGATGTGGTAGGCCTCGTCGGCGGGGGTGAGGACCTCGGACTCGTCGATGAAGTCGACGCCGAGCGACTCCAGGACCTGCGCCTCGACGAAGTGCCCGATCCGGACCTTGGCCATGACCGGGATGGAGACCGCCTCGACGATGCCGTCGATCATGTCCGGGTCGGACATGCGGGCGACGCCGCCGTCCTTGCGGATGTCGGCGGGGACGCGCTCCAGGGCCATGACGGCGACGGCACCGGCGTCCTCCGCGATCTTGGCCTGCTCGGGAGTGACGACGTCCATGATGACGCCGTTCTTGAGCTGCTCGGCCATGCCGCGCTTGACGCGCTGGGTACCGACGGCGTTGTCGGAGGTGTTCGCTGCGTTGGTGGCCACGGTGGTGGTCTCCCGTTCGTTCGGCTGACTGGGGGCCAGGCCCCGCTCTCCGGACGCCCGCGCGGCCGGGAGCACGACCTGGATGCGACGCGGCGCGGCGCGCCCGACGGACGCGCGCACACGCGGGCACCGTCGGTGGCGTGCACCAGGTCGATCAGCGTCCCATCCTAGTTCCACCGGGTTCGCGGCCTTTGGCCAGGCTGGAGTATCGGTGTGTGACGTGTGGCCACCTCGTCCGTACGAGGGCGGGCCTCCGGTTCAGCGCCGGGGCGGCCGGTCGTCCATCTCGAAGTAGTCGGGCAGAGCGGCGGTGCCCGCCAGGCGCAGGAAGCGGACCAGTCGGGAGCGGCGCGCGCGGCGGGTGTCGGACACGGCGTCGTTGTGGAAGACCCGGGCCAGGTACACGCCGCGCGCGGCCACCGTCACCTCGTCCAACCGGTGCGGGTCGGGGCCCCGGTCCGGGCGGTCCAGGGCGGCGCGCAGTGCCTGGGACAGCCGGCTCTCCGCGAGTTCGCGCTCCTCCTCCCCGGCCCGGCGCGCGCCGTTGGCGGCGGCGGTCAGCTCCCGGGCCAGCCCCGGGTCCAGGCCGGGGTGGGCCGCGAGGTCGAGGACGGCCGCGGCCCGGCGCAGCAGGGCGGCGTCCAAGGCCGCGCGCGCGGTCTCCACCCGGTGGTGCAGACGGTCGAGCCGGGTGGCCCGCCAGGACAGGTAGAAGCCGAGCAGGACCAGCACGAGCAGGATCGACACGACCAGTGTGACGAAGCGAACGTCCTCGATCAGGGTCGCTCACCCCGGGGCGTCCGGTGCCCACGGCGCGGGGAGTCGGGAGAACGGGGGCCGCCGCCGGCCCGCACGCCGGGGGATCCCTGGTCGCCCCACGACAGGACGGTCTCGTACACGTGGGCGATGTCGGCGGCGACCGTGTCCCAGTCGTAGGCGCGCACGGCGGCGCGCGCGGCCTCCGACAGCGCGGCGCGGCGTTCGGGCGAGTCGAGCAGGGTTCCGGCGCGTTCGGCCAGGTGGTCGGGGTCACCGACCCGGAAGAGCTCTCCGGCGGCACCGTCGGCCAGGACGGCTCCGAAGGCGGGGATGTCGCTGGCGACGATCGCGGCCCCGGAGGCCATCGCCTCGGTCAGCACGATACCGAAGCTCTCCCCGCCCAGGTTGGGCGCGCAGAAGACGTCGGTGGAGTGGTAGACGCGGACCTTGTCGGCGTCGTCGAGCCGCCCGAGGAGCACCACGCGGTCCCGTACGGAGTCGGGGACCCCGGACAGGTCGGCCTCCCCGGCCCGGCCACGAGCAGGCGCAGCCCGGGGCGGTGCGGGGCCATCCGGGAGAAGGCCTCCAGGAGGGTGGCCAGGCCCTTGCGGGGTTCGTCCAGGCGCCCCAGGAACCCGAGGGAGCCGCCTCGCCCCGGCCATCCGGGCAGTGGTTCGGCGTGCGCGAAGCGGCGTACGGACACCCCGTTGGGAATGAGCACGGCGTCCCCGCCGACGTGTTCGACCAGGGTGCGCCGGGCCGCCTCGGAGACGGCCACGCGCGCGTTGATCTTCTCCAGCGCCGAGCGCAGGGCGCCCGAGCTCGCGGCCATGGCGCGCGAGCGCGGGTTGGAGGTGTGGAAGGTCGCCACGACGGGCCCGTCCGCCGCCCAACAGGCCAGGAGGGAGACGCTGGGCGCGGCGGGTTCGTGGATGTGCAGCAGGTCGAAGCGGCCCTCGGTGATCCACCGGCGGACGCGTGCCGCCGTGCGCGGTCCGAAGCTGAGCCGGGCCACCGACCCGTTGTAGGGCACCGGGACCGGGCGTCCGGCCGGGACCAGGTAGGCCGGGACCGGATGGTCGGGGTCACCGAGCGGGGCCAGGACGGAGACCTCGTGGCCCATGGCGCCGAGCGCCTCCGCCAGGTCGCCCACGTGCTGCTGCACCCCGCCGGGCACGTCCCAGGCGTAGGGGCAGACGATACCGACGCGCATCCCGCTCCCGTCCTCCTCTGGGGCCGTGCCGTCCGGGGTCCCGGTCCGTGTCCGGATCACCGCCGGGCTTCCGGGTCGAGCGCCACCGCCGCCGCCTCGTGGCGGCGGGCGCGGTCGGCGTCGTGGTCGGCGCTGAAGACGGCCTGGAGCATGTGCCAGTCCTCGGGGTGCTCCGCGATGGCGCCCTCGAAGACCCGGACGAGCGCCTGGGTCGTGTCGTGGACGCGCCTGGTACGGGTGCCCTCGGTGGCGACGGGGACCTCGTCGTGCACGCGGATGTTCCAGGTCGGGCCGTCGTACCAGAGGGAGACCGGCATGAGGGCGGCCCCGGTGTTCAGGGCGAGCGCGGCGGGCCCGGAGGGGACGCGCGCCCGCTCACCGAAGAGGTCGACCTCCAGCCCGGTGCCGTTGACGTCGCGGTCGGCGAGCAGGCACACCAGGCCCCCTCGCGCAGGCGGCGGGAGAGCACACCGACGGTGTTGGCGGCGCCTCCGGTCAGCGGCAGGACCTCCATCCCCAGGGACTCCCGGTAGGACGTGAACCGCTGGTAGAGGCTCTCGGGGCGCAGCCGCTGGGCCACGGTGGTGAGGGGGTGCCACGCGCGGCGATCCACGCCCCGGCGTGGTCCCAGTTGCCCATGTGCGGCAGGGCCGCGACCACGCCGCGCCCGGACCTGACGTGCTCCTCCAGCACCTCGATCCCGGTCTGGCGGGTGCGGCCGAGCAGGTGCTCCCGGCCCATGGCGGGCAGTCGGAACATCTCGTAGTAGTAGCGCATGTAGGAGCGCATCCCCGCCTTGGACAACGCCCTGATCTGCGCGTCCGTGGCGTGCGGCCCGACCAGCCTGCGCAGGTTGCGCTCCAGCCCCCGGGTGCCGTCGTTGTGGGTGCGCCAGGCCCGGTCGGCCAGCCCCTGGAACACCGCCCGGCCCGCCTCCTCGGGTGCGCGGCGGACCAGGGTCCACCCCGCCGAGTAGGCCAGGTCGGCCATGCGTTCGTCCACGTCGTCTTCCTCGTCCTCTTGTGCCTCGGTCCCTTCGGGGGTGTGGTCAGGCGCCGTTGCTGGTCTTCTTGTCCTCGCCCTCGCCCTCGACGAAGCCGGGGTCGTTGAGGCGGGCTCGGGTCTCGACGAGGCGCTGGAGGACGGTGAGCAGGCTCATCACGGCCAGGAGCCAGAGGCCGCCCGCGAGGATGTAGGGCACGCCGAGCTCGCTCAGGCCGACGGCGACGAGCACGATGATCAGACGTTCGGTGCGTTCGGCCACGCCGACGTCACAGTTGACGCCCAGCCCCTCGGCGCGCGCCTTGATGTAGGAGACCATGAAACCGCTGATCAGGCAGAACAGGGTGAGCCCGGCGAGCATGGGATCGTCGCCCTCGCCCACGAACCACCACATGAGCCCCGCGAGGATCGCGGCGTCGGCCACACGGTCGAGGCTGGAGTCGAGGAAGGCACCGAAGGCGCTGGCGCTGTCCCTGGCCCGCGCCACGGCCCCGTCGAGCATGTCGAAGAGGGCGAAGACGGTGATGACGACCGAGCCCGCGTAGAGCTGGCCTCGGGGATAGAAGTAGAGGGCGCTGACGACGACACCGGTGGCACCGACGATGGTGACGATGTTGGGCGTCAGGCCGATGCGGGCCAGGCTCCGGCCGAGCGGAGCGGTGACCCGGGAGGTCATGGGGCGAAGGATTCTCAGCATGTCTTCTAGTGATCGTAGGGCGGGAACGGTCGTCGGCGTGGGAGCCGCACCCTCTGGGGGTGGCGTCGACCACGGGGTCGGGTGGTGGGGGGTTCGGGTGGTCCCGGCCTCACTTCCGGGGCCAGAGTTCGGCCAGCCTGCCGCGGGTCCGCTCCAGCATCTCGGGCAGGACCCTGGTCTGTCCGATCACGGGCATGAAGTTGGTGTCGCCGCCCCAACGGGGCACGACGTGCTGGTGGAGGTGGGCGGCGATCCCGGCACCGGCCACGGTACCGAGGTTCATCCCGACGTTGAAGCCCGCGGGCCCGTAGGCCTCGGTGAGCGCCCGGATCCCGGCCTGTGTGAGCGAGGCGACCTCGGCGGTCTCCGTCGCGTCCAACGACGTGTACTCGGAGACGTGCCGGTAGGGGCAGACCAGCAGGTGCCCGCTGTTGTAGGGGTAGAGGTTGAGGACCACGAAGGCGGAGCGGCCGCGTGCGACGACCAGGCCCTCCTCGTCCGGAAGCCCGGGAGCGCGGCAGAAGGGGCAGCCCTCGTCGGCGCCGGGCCCGGTCGGTTTCCCCGCCCTTGACGTAGGCCATGCGGTGGGGGGTCCAGAGCCGTTCGTGGCCGTCCGGGACGCCGGTTCCCGCGCCGGGGGCGCGCCCGCACCGCTCACGGGTTCGTCGTGGGTACCGCGCATGGCTCGTCCGCTCCCCTCGCCTGACCGCTTCGTGCCGCGCGTCCAGCATAGGAGCGTCCGGTGGGTGAAGTGCCGGACCCGGCGCGCCGGGGTGGCGAGGCGGTCCCGCGTCTCAGAGTCCGAGCAGGGTGCGCAGGTGGCGCGGGGGCGGGTTGCCGTGGGCCAGCATGGCGTCGTGCAGGCGGCCGACCGGTGCGTCGGGGCGTGTACGCGCCAGGTCACGGGCGATGTCGGAGACCTCGGCGTAGCCCACGTAGTAGGTGGACAGCTGGGCGCTGGTGAGCAGGGCGCGCCGCCACTTGCCGACGGCCTCACCCTCCTCCTGGTGGCCGCGATCGGTCAGCAGGGCGACGGCCTCGGACTCGGTGAGGTCGCCGGTGTGCACCCGCACGTCGAGGATCGCGTTGAGGACGGCCCGCAGCCGCATCTTGAGCTGGACCAGACGCAGCGCCAGGTTGGTTCGGCGGGTGGCGGGGTCGGAGCCGCCGGACCAGCCGTGCCCGGCGAGGACGTCCTCGGCGTGCACCGCCCAGCCCTCGACGAAGGTGCCGCTGCTCAGCGCCGAGCGCACCCGCGTGTGGCCCCGGTGGCGCGCGGCGTGGGCGAGTTGGAGGGCGTGCCCGGGCAGGGCCTCGTGGACCATCAGGTTGCGCAGCATGCCCCCGTTGTACTCGCGCAGGAAGGAGGCCCGGCGCTCGGCGGGCCACTCCTCGGGCGGCGGGGCCACGGCGACGAAGGTGGGCTGCGAGGCGGCGTCGGGGTCGAGCGCCCCGGGCGCATCGCAGTAGGCCACGGCCACGCCCCGCCGGGAGAGCGGCATCGGGATGACCTCGACCGGGTCGTCGTGGACGGTCGCCAGGTCCAGTTCGCGGACCCGGGAGTAGAGGTGCGCCAGGGCGTCCGTGCAGGACGGGACGACCCCCTCGGGGCCGATCTCGAACTCGTCGGCCAGGGCGGAGAGCACCTCGGCCACCTGGCCGGGGCGGCGCGGCTCGCCCGCGTACTCGGCGGCGGCCTCGGCCAGCGCCTCCTCGGTGGCGAGGAGGTCGCTCTCGGCGCGTACGAGGAGCGCCTCCGGGGAGAGTTCGGAGTCGAGCGTGTACCAGAGCTGGGCGGCGAACCGCCGGGCTCCCAGACGCGGGTTCCCGCTGGCGAACTCCAGCTCGGTGCGCATCCAGGAGGTGTACTCGTCGAGCGCGGCGAGTGCGGCGGCACGCGCGGGTTCGAGCCCTGAGGCGTGTGCGGCGTGCCGGGTGGCCAGGGCGGGGACGTCCTCGGTGAGCATCGTCCGGGCGCCCTCCAGCTGGCCCAGGGCGGTCTCCACGTGCACACGCGGCATGCCGGGGCCCTCGGACAGGCGGACGCGCGCGGTGTCCAGGTAGGCGGGCAGGGCGGCGCAGCGCGCGGTCAGGGCCGCCAGGCGCTCCTCCACGGGCAGGGTCTCGCGTTCGAGGAGGGCGTGCAGGGCCTCGCCCGGGGAGTGCACCAGGGGGTTCCACGTGTGCGGGCGCAGTTCGGTGGTGTGCCACAGGTCGGCGCTGATCCTGGTCCGGAGCATCTCCAGGTCCACCAGGTCGTCGGCCGTGAGGAGGTCCGCGTCGATCTCGTCCAGGGCGCCCAGCGCGTCGGTGAGGACGTGGACGCGGAGGGAGTCGGCCTCGACGGAGTGGTCGGTCAGACGGTGGGCCCCCGGGTGTCCCCCAGGTCCAGCGCCCACTCGGGGGCGTCGGACAGCAGGGCGTCGAGCACCCGCTCGGCCACGTCTCGGAAGCGTCGGGTCGTCTCGGCCCCGTCGGGCTGGGAGGAGGTCATCCCGCCATGATGCCAGTTCAGGGAGGACACGGACGCCCGGTTCCCGACGTGCGGGAACCGGGCCGTACTCCGTGCGGGACCCCGGGCCCGGGGCAGGTCCTGGTCAGCGCCAGGAGTTCTGGCCCCCGGTGGAGGTGGGCTGCTGCCCTGCGGCGCCCTCGGGGTCCCCCACCGTGATCGCGTGCTCGACGAGGGTGATGAGCGTCGTCTTGGTGGAGGCCTTGTCACGGGCGTCCACCTGGACGATGGGGATCTCCGGGCTGAGCGTGAGCGCGTCCCGGACCTCGTCCGCGGCGTGGGGGTAGTAGCCGTCGAACCCGTTGATGCCCACGATGAAGGGCAGACGCGCCTCTTCGAAGTAGTCGATCGCGGGGAAGCAGTCGGCCAGGCGTCGCGTGTCCACCAGCACGACCGCGCCGATGGCACCCTTGACCAGGTCGTCCCACATGAACCAGAACCGGTGCTGCCCGGGGGTGCCGAACAGGTACAGGATCAGGTCGGAGTCGAGGGAGACGCGGCCGAAGTCCATGGCGACGGTCGTGGTCTGCTTGTCCGGCGTCTTGGCGAGGTCGTCCACCCCGACGCTGGCGCTGGTCATGACCGCCTCGGTCGTCAGCGGCACGATCTCGGAGACGGAGCCAACGAATGTCGTCTTCCCGACACCGAAGCCCCCGGCGACGACGATCTTGACCGACGTCATCGCGTTCCCCCCAGCACCGCCTTCCTCGGCTGGGCTAGAGCTTGCGAAGTCCACTGAGCACCCTTTCAAGCAGGTTGGTGTTGGGGCGAGCGTCGTTGTTGAGCGAAGACCTGATCTGGACCAGTCCCTGCTCGGACATGTCCGCCACAAGCACCCGCGCCACACCGAGAGGCATCCGCAACAGCGCGGAGATCTCCGCCACGGATCGCCATTCCCGACACAGGTCACTGATCGCCTGCCATTCAGGCGTCAGCGTCCCTGACTCGTTCCGGGCCGCCGCGGTGGCCGAGATCAGCGCCTCCAGTGGAAGCTGAGACTTCGGCTTGGTACGGCCCTTGGTGACCGCGTAGGGGCGCACCAGCGAACTGGGGGCGCTGCCCGGCGCGGGTCGTTGGTCATACGGTTGTTGGATTGGTCGAGGAACATCTCCGCCGCCCGGAACGGCCGGCATCCCTCCCGAGGGGGATGGCCCGGCTGTTGTCCGAACCACGAGGCGCTCCCGGCATCTCTACTGTGAGGTGCCACCACTTCCTCCTGTCGGTGGTGGATCAGTGGATTCCCGAGGTGCGCGCCGTTGGTGTCAGCGCCCGCCCCGCCCGCTCGACGAGCAGGGTCATCTCGTACGCGACCAGACCGAGGTCACTCTCGGCCGCCGCGAGGACGGCGAGACAGGAGCCGTCGCTGATGGCCATGATGAGCATCAGCCCCCGCTCCATCTCGACGACGGTCTGGGCGACCGCTCCACCCTCGAACACCCGGGCCGCGCCCTGCGTCAGGCTGGACAGACCAGAGGCGATCGCCGCCAGCTGGTCGGCCCGGTCGGTCGGGAAGCCCGCGGACGAAGCCAACGGAAGGCCGTCAGAGGAGACGACGATCGCGTGGGCGACATCGGGTACCCGGTCGGCAAAGTCAGTGATCAACCAGTTGAGTTCATTCACCTGTCGACTCATCTGATCTCCTGTCCAAGTTCGCCGGTCGATCTGTGGGCACTGCTACCGCCGGCACGGCATGTGACAGCACTGCCTTTGCGAACCACCCGGCCCCTCCCGTGGGGGTGACCGGGAGTCTGGTGTTCCGCTCTCGTCAAGCGATGGGTGTGGTGCGTCCGAGAAGCTCGGTAGATGCTATTGCATCCGGCTTCCCGGGCTGTGAGGGACCCCGTCCCACCACTGGCCACTTGGGTCACTCCTCTGTCGAACTGTCGCCGAGCCGGTTCCGACCGTCCCGGACGCCCTTCTGGAAGCCCGAGAAGCGGTTGCGGACACGGTCCGCGCTTCGGGTGGGCATCTGCTTGAAGTTCTCCGGCTTGGGTGCGGTACCAGGAACAAGGTTTGCCTTGGGAACCCGTTTTGGCAAGCCCGAGGTGGTCAGACCTCCCGCTTGCGGCTCGGCCGCGGTGCGTGCGGCCTTCCAGCCGCGGTCCGCCGCCGAGCTCCACTCCTGGTCGGAGCGGGGGTTGGCCGCGGGCTGCTGCTGAGCGGCGTCCCTGCGCGTGCGCTGGGGCTCCGGTGCTTCCTGGGGCGCCAGAGGCACCTGCTGGATCGGTCCGGTCTCGGTGGTGTCCACGGTGGGGCCGCCGGTCCGGCGCTTGAACCAGTTGGACTCGATCGCGTCGAAGATCGGCAGCGAGTCGGCGTCCTCACCGGACGGCGCCGCCGGGACGACAGTGTTGTTCGGGCCCTGGGCACCACCGTAGCGGCGTGACAGGTAGGCCGTGGAACCGTAGCCCTCCCGCGAGTCGCCCCCGCCGCGCCAGTTGCCCGTGGTGTGGGGTTCGGGCTGCTGG
The DNA here is from genome assembly GCA_018388625.1 of Nocardiopsis eucommiae. GTDB lineage: Bacteria > Actinomycetota > Actinomycetes > Streptosporangiales > Streptosporangiaceae > Nocardiopsis > Nocardiopsis eucommiae. The sequence continues at coordinate 4,063,735 of CP074402.1, forward strand.
GGCTGCGCCGGAGCCTGGTGGGGCTGCTGGGCGCCGGAGTCCCAGGAGGAGATCGCCGGGAAGGTCTCGGTGCTGTCGTCGCCGCGCGCCGGTACCGCCGGGGTCTCCGGCCTGGCGGATTCGACGGATCCCGAGCCGAAGGCCCCGCTCCGGTGGGTCCCGGTGCCGAAGGCGTCGTAGGAGTCCGTGCTCCGGCTCCCGGGCTCGGCGGACCGCCCGAAGGCGCCCGTGTCCGAGGCGGGGCGACCGAAGCCGCCCGTGTCGGTGGGCCGACGGAAGGAGCCGGTGTCCGGGGCGCTGAACGATCCCGTGTCCGCGCCGTTGCGGGGGCCGGGTCGAACAGGCTGCGACCGGTGGTCTCCTCCTGCTTCGGCTCCTCCTCGGGCACGTCGTAGGGGTCCACGACCGGGTTGGCGTTGTCGGTCAGACCGCTGTTGGGCGACAGGCCCTCGGTGCGGTTGGGCGCCTCCCAGACCGAGCCGGTGCTGGTGGTGTTCCACAGGTCCTGGCCGCTGGGCGGGTGCTCCTCCGGCCGACCGCCGACGGGCTTGCGCTTGGGCAGACCGCCCAGGTCGCCTCCGAGGTCACCGGCCTCCTGGCTGTTCCAGGGGTCGCCCGGCTCCTCGGCCGCGGGGCTGGCGGCGAAGGCCGCCTCGGCCTCGGCGAAGGTGTCGGGGGCACCGGCGGAGAGCTCGGGGCGGCTGTCGACCCCGCCCAGGGCGTGCTGGCCCTCCACCGGGGTGATGAGCAGATCCGGCGGGAAGACGACGCTGGCGGTGGTACCGCCGCCGTGCGCCTCCTTGAGGCTCATGCGGATGCCGTGGCGGTGTGCCAGGCGCGAGACCACGAACAGACCCATGCGGCGCGAGACCGCGACGTCGATGACCGGCGGCGCGGCCAGGCGGGCGTTGACCGCCGCCAGGTCCTCCGGGGCCATGCCGATGCCGCTGTCGGTCACGTCGACCTGCACGGAGCCGTTCTCCATGATCTTGGCGCTGACCAGCACCTCGGTGTCGTGCGGGGAGAACGAGGTGGCGTTCTCCACCAGCTCCGCGACGAGGTGGATGACGTCGTTGACCGGGCGGCCGAGCACCGAGATGTGGGAGGGGCGCGCACGTTGACGCGCTCGTACTGCTCGACCTCGGAGACGGCGCCTCGGAGGACGTCGACCAGCGGGACGGGCTGGGCCCACTTGCGGGTGTTGTCCTGTCCGGACAGGACCAGCAGGTTCTCGTTGTTGCGCCGCATGCGCGTGGCGAGGTGGTCCAGCTGGAAGAGGTCGGAGAGGCGGTCGGAGTCCTGCTCGGACTGCTCCAGACCGTCGATCAGGCGCAGCTGCCGCTCCACCAGGGTCTGGCTTCGGCGGGAGAGGTTGACGAACATCGCGTTGACGTTGCTGCGCAGCCCGGCCTCGTCGGAGGCCAGGGTCAGGGCGACGCGGTGGACGTCGTCGAAGGCGCGGGCGACCTCACCGATCTCGTCGTGGGTGTGCACCTCGATGGGCGTCACCTTGACGGACTCGGGGACCGTCCCGGCCTCCTGCATCCGGTTGATCGCCTCGGGCAGGTCGCGTTCCGCGACGCGGCGGGCGCCGTCCTCCAGGGTGCGCAGCGGGCGCACCAGGGAGCGGACCACGAGGGAGGTCAGGATGAAGACCGCCAGGAGCACGCCCGCGACGATGATGAGGTCCATGATCGTGCGGACCAGGGCCTGGCCGCGCAGATCGTTGGCGTCGGCGGCGATGCCCTCGGCGAGACTGGTCTCGACCGTATTGAGGCGCTCCAGGGCCGTGTCCGCGATGGCCGCGTAGTCCTCGGGGCCGTCGTTGGGCGTGACGTTGGTCAGGGGGTCGCCACGGTCGGCGCGGTACATGACGCGCATACGCATGGTGGAGACCTGGCTGACCTCCAGGCCGGTGAAGTTCTCGTCGAAGACCGCGCGCTGCTGGGGCGAGGCGGCCTGGATGAAGTTCGAGATCTCGTTCTCGTAGCGGGCCCGGCTGGAGTCGATGGCCTCGGAGATACCGCCGGTCATCGTGTTGCGGGCCAGGGAGTGGCCCATCAGCGCCGTCTCGTAGGAGAGCTGGTCTCGGGCGTTCGACAGCGCGGTGAGGGCGCGGACGGCCTCACGGAGCTCGGTGTCGTTGGTCTCGTCCGCGATGGTCTGGTTGAAGTCGGAGAGCGACCGGGCGATGGTCCGGTACTTCGTCACGACGGGCAGGACCGTGATGCGGGTGGAGTCGACCTCGGTGCGCAGCGACTCCAGTGTGGAGAGCTGGCTGCGCATCGCCGCGAGACGGGTCTGTGCCAGGTCTCCGTCCATCGTGCCCATGTCGTCCAGACGGGCGTTCAGGGTGCTCTGGAGGTCGAGTGTGGCGGCCCGCTCGGTCTCCATCTCCTGGCGGAGGTCGTCGGACCGACGGTCCGGGTCCGCGTTGTCGGAGATGTAGACGGCGCTGGCCGTGCGCTCGCGGCCCAGCTGGTTGGCCAGGTCCACGATGAGGACGCCCACCTGGGCGCGGTCCTCGATGTGCGCGTGGGTGACGGTGGAGACCGAGGCCTCGTAGACCCGCAGTCCGCCGAGCGCTAGCGCGACGGCGGTCGGGATGACGATGAGGGCCACCAGTCGGGAGCGCACCCGCCAGTTACGTGGCCGCCACCAGTTGGATCTGCGCCGGGGCTTGGCATCGGCGTTGTCGGCCTGCGCTGCCTCGCTCTGAGCGCTGGCCCCGCTTTTCGTCGCTCGTGTCGACACGGACCCTCGCAACCTTTCGTGTCACCGCCTCGAACGGCTGTTGAACCCAGGGATCGGACCGCTCCAGACCGGAAGGTCGGCATGACCACAGTGGTCCACCAGAAGCAGGAAGCAGTGGGAATGTGGGGAGATGTGAAGACTGTCCGCCGGACTCGCCTGGGAGGAGAGGCGCCGCGCACCGACACTGTCGTGGTGCGCGTGCGGTGCATAGCGTACCAATGGGCGAGAAGGGCTCGCTTCGGGCGATTGATGCCCATCAAGCAAGATCATCGGACGCCAACCGTGGCCGTAATCCCCTCCCTGTCCGCATTAGGGCCAATCCCCCAGGTCAGACCGGGCGACCGAAAACCGGCCGGACATTGAGGTAACTATTTGGACACACCGCCAGCATCCACCTCCGCGCCGGCCCTCCGTGACATCGTGGCTGTCACGTATACGCAGGCCCTGAGGGGGAGGCGGAAATGCGCACCTCGTCGCGCCCCGGTTCGAGCACCCAGAGTCACCCACGCATCGCCCACGGCACTTCTCCCAGTTCACAGAAGAATCCTCCGTTTCGCCGCTTTTCGGTCCACACACTGCTCCCACTGAGCACGGCGCTGCTGTTCTCCCTCACCTGTGCGGCCCCGGCTCCGCCGACGTCACCGACTCCGGCCCGGGGGAGCTGGACCGACTGCGCGTGGAGCTGGCGACGGCGCGCGCGGAGGTCGCCGCCCTCCAGGAGAGCGCCGCCGAGAGGATCCGGGCCTACGAGGAGGAGAGCGCCCGGCTGGACGAGCTCAGCGCTGAGCGCGAGGCCGCCGACTCCCGGGCGGAGGCTGCGGACCTGCGCCACGAGGGCACCCGGCTGGGCGCGGCCCGCCAGGCCGCCAGCGCCTACAAGGGCGCGGACCTGAGCCTCATGCGGGCCTGGATCGGCCCCGAGGGGCCCGCACACGCACTGGAGCGCGGCGCCTACCTCACGCTGTTCGGGGAGCACCGCTCCGCCGACCTCTCCCGCGCCCGGGCCTCCCAGGTCGCCACCGACACCCTGGCCGAGGCGGCGGAGTCCGCTGAGCAGGATCAGGCCGAGGCCACCGAGGCGGCGGACACCGCGCGTGAGACGGCCATCGAGGCCATCGAGGCCCAGCAGGGGCGGACCGAGAAGCTCCTGGAGCAACAGACGCGGCTGGAGGACGCCCTGGCCGGCACCCGGGACCCCGGGGACGAGGAGGCGCGCCGCAAGGCGGCTCTGGCCGACGCCCGGGAGGCCGTCGGCGGAACCGAGGGCGCCGGGGCCGGTTCCCCGGCGGGGCGGACGCGGCGGCGGGCGGTCCCGGCGGCTGCGCGGGCGGCGGTACGTCGGACGTCGAGAACGGGAGGGTGCCGGACACGTCGCTGTGCCCGCTGCCGCAGCCCGGCGAGCGGCTGAGGGCCGACGCGGCCGCCGCGTTCATCGAGCTCGACGGTGAATTCCGGTCAGAGTTCGGCCGCCCGATGTGCGTGACCGATTCCTACCGCCCGTATCACGAGCAGGTCCGGCTCTTCCAGGAGATGCTGCCCGGGATGGCCGCCCGGCCCGGCACCAGCGCGCACGGTCTGGGCGTCGCCGTGGACCTGTGCGGCGGCGTGCACGAACTCGGGACCCCCGAGCACCGGTGGATGCTCGACCACGCGCCGGAGCACGGATGGGAGAACCCGGAGTGGGCCCGGGACGGGTTCGAGCCCTGGCACTGGGAGTACACCCCTGACCCGGGGCCCGACCGAACCGCTCAGACCTGGGAACCGACCCTGACCTCGTAGGTGCCCAGTTCCCCGGCGTCCACGAAGAGCTCGTCGTCCGCCTCCAGCACGGGGGTGGCGACGGGCAGCAGAGCGCGGACCCGGCCCGGCCCCGACACCAGCCAGTCGTGGTCGGGCTCGACCCGGCCGTGCCCGTTCTCCTCGTCGTCCACCGAGGTGCTGAGCTCCAGCACGTCGGTGGACAGCTCGTCGGAGGTGGTCAGGACGGGCCCCAGGATCAGCTCCACGGGCTCGCCCGCCTCGTCCAGCCACAGACAGGCCGGGGTGTAGGCGCTCGCGTGCCCCGATCCCCCGGCCAGGGCGGCCACGCCCACCCGGGCGGACCGGGCCTCGGGCGCCACGGGGTCGTCGACTCCCGCACCAGTTCGGGGCCGATCGCGTACTCGCGCTCGCCCACGAGCACCGGCACCGGCCCGGTGGGCAGGACCGGGGCGCACATACGCGCCTCGGGTTCGACGATGATCTCGATCGCGCCGTCCACGGCCCGCTGGTGCGCGGCCGCCAGGGCGTCGTCGCCGCCCTCCAGCAGCTCACCGAGGCTCCGGCCCCCGGGGCTGCCCATCACGTCACCGTCGTCCAGCGCGCCCACGCGCGCACCGCCACCGCTCGGTGACAGGTAGGTGACCCAGCGCACAGTTCCTCCACGTTCGGTTCACGAGCTCCGTACGGGCTCGCCGTCGGGGCGCCCCTCGGTACGGGGCGCGGGGGCGGCCCCCGATGGCACGGGTCAGGAGGCGGCAGTCGACCCGTGCTCCTTGCCGGTCCCGGCGCACCCACGGCACGGCTCGTCGACCCGGTGCCAGACGACCAGCCCGTTGACCTCCCGGTGGGGCCGCTCCGGCCGCCACCACCCCGTCCCGGCGCAGAACCGGCAGAGGTCGCCGTTCCGGTCGCACCAACCGCACGCGGAGATCGCGCACCTGGTGTGGGTCGGTTCCCGCGTCGACTTCATGTGCCCCCGCCGTCCTCCGCGAAATCGCGACCAGCCTCGCACAGGCGGCACACGCGAGTCCAGCGGCCACGGGCGCGAAAGTGCCGGTGAGCGGGGCCGTGCCGGGGGTCAGGCGGAGTCGCGCACCACCAACCGGGTGTCGAGGAGGATGGTCTCGGCCTCCGCCGTGCGCGGGATCGCGACGTCCACGAGCAGCCGGGCCATCTCCTGGCCCATCTGGACCGTGGGCTGGTGGACGGTGGTCAGCGACGGGTCGCTGTGCCGCGCCATGAGGGTGTCGTCGAAACCGACCAGGGCGACGTCCCCGGGCACGCTGAGGCCGCGTTCCCGGAGCGCGCGGATGGCGCCGACGGCCATCATGTCGGAGGCGGCGAAGACCGCGTCGGGCTCGCCTCCCTGGTCCAGCAGGCGGGCCATGGCCTCGGCACCGCCCTCCACGCTGAAGTCGCCCTGGACCACCAGGCGCTCGTCCACCTCGCGACCGGCGGCGGCCATGCCCTCGCGGTAGCCCCGCAGGCGTTCCACACCGGCGTTCATGTCCTGCGGGCCGGTGATGGTGGCGATCCTGGCGTACCCGGAGTCCAGGAGGTGGCGGGTGGCCACCCGAGCTCCGTCGAGGTTGTCGATGTCGACGCAGAACGGCGCGGGCTGGGCCTCGGAGTACGGGCGGCCGCCGTGCACCACCGGCACGCCGGACTCGGCCAGGCGGGAGGTGAGGGGTCGTCCCGGTGCAGCGACACCAGGAGGGCACCGTCCACGTGCGAGCCGCTGAGGTACTCGCCCACCCGCTTGTGCTCGGCCTCGCCCCGGGCGGTGGTGAGCATGAGCTGGAGGTCCCGCTCGTGCAGAACCGAGCTGACCCCCGGATGATGTCCGCGAAGAAGGGGTCCGCGAACAGGCGGTCCCTCGCCTCGGAGACGACCAGGGCGATCGTGTCCGTGCGGCGCGTGACCAGGGTCCGGGCCGCCTGGTTGGGGCTGTACCCGAGCTCGGCGATCGCGGCGTGTACGGCCTCACGGGTCCGGGGGCTGACCTGGGACGACCCGTTGATCACCCGGGACACGGTGCCGCGGCCGACCCCGGCCCGTTCCGCCACCATCTCCAGGGTCGGCCGCTGCCGACCGCCACTCTTGGCCACTTGTGGGCTCCTTGGACGTCGTGCCGCCGGTCGCCCGGGCGGCGGTTGTGTGTGCGGTCGGGCACGGGTCGACCACGTGAGCGTTCGTGGGGCGTCCGTCCGTACGACGGCACCCCACGAACGCTCACGGTCCACCACCGGTGGTCTACCGCTCGGGGAACCGTCCGGTCCTGGCCAGCTCCGCGTACCAGTGCCCGGTGTCCTTGACCACGCGTTCCTGCGTCTCGTAGTCCACGTGGACGATCCCGAACCGGCGGGAGTATCCCCATGCCCACTCGAAATTATCCAGAAGTGACCAGGCGAAGTAACCGCGCAACGGTACCCCGGCGTGGATGGCCTCCCTCGCGGCCCGCAGGTGGCCCTCGTAGTAGTCGGTGCGGTCGGGGTCGTGGACGGCGCCGTCCTCGCTGACGGTGTCCTCGAACGCGCAGCCGTTCTCGGTCACGTACAGGTCGACGCCGCCGCTCTCGCCCGCCAGACGTTGGAGGACGTCGTACAGACCGGTGGGGTCGATCTCCCAGCCCATGTGGGTGACGGGGAGCCCCTGGGACACGTGGACCTCGTCGGGGCCCGCGCCCAGCCACGCGTCGCCGTCGCCGCTGACCAGGGCGGGGTCGATGCCCTCGGCCGAGCCCGCGACGAACTCGGGCGAGTAGTAGTTGACGCCGAGGAAGTCCAGGGGCGTGGAGATCGTCTTGAGGTCGCCGTCCAGCACGAACGAGAAGTCGCTGACGTCCGCGAGGTCGGCCACCACGTCCGCCGGGTAGGCGCCCTTGAGCAGGGGGTCGGTGAAGATGCGGTTGCGCACCCCGTCCGCGCGGCGCGCGGCCCGGGCGTCGGCGGCGTTGGCGCCGTGCGGCCGGATGACCGCCTGGTTGTGCGCCAGGCCGACCTTGGAGGGGTGGCCGGTGGAGCGGATCGCCTCGGCCGCCAGACCGTGCCCGAGCAGCAGGTGGTGGGTCGCGGCCAGGGCGGCGGCGGGGTCCTTTCGGCCCGGGGCGTGGTGGCCGTTCTCGTAGCCGAGGAAGGCGGCGCACCAGGGCTCGTTGATGGTCATCCAGTGGGTGACCCGGTCACCGAGCGCCTCGGCGACCACCCGTGAGTAGTCGGCGAACCGGTACGCGGTGTCCCGGACGGGCCAGCCTCCGGCGTCCTCCAGGGGCTGGGGCAGGTCCCAGTGGTACAGGGTGGCCCAGGGTTGGACGCCCGCTTCGAGGAGGCTGTCGACCAGGCGGTCGTAGAAGTCGAGCCCGGCCTGGTTGACGGGGCCGGTGCCGTCGGGGACGACACGCGGCCAGGCGACCGAGAAGCGGTAGGCGCCGAGGTTGAGCCGTCGCATGAGCGCGACGTCCTCGGCGTAGCGGTGGTAGTGGTCGTCGGCGGGGTCACCGGTGTCCCCGTTGAGGACCTTGCCGGGGGTCTCGGCGAAGGTGTCCCAGATGCTGCGGCCTCGGCCGTCGGCGGTGGTGGCGCCCTCGATCTGGAAGGAGGCGGTCGCCGCCCCCAGAGGAAGCCTTCGGGGAAGTCGTTGGGGTTGCTCACTGCTTCGGTACGCACCTTCCGTGGCGGGTGGACGTCGTTGGGAGCGCTCCCATTCACCGAAGCAGACGCCCTGTCGCGAGTCAACGGAGTGACGCCTCCCCGAGATTCAACCGTTACCGTCCGTCCCGTACGGCGGAGGGCCCCGGTGGGAGTCCCACCGGGGCCCTCGGGGAGAGCGGGAGACCCTAGTCCGTGTTTTGTGGATCATTCCGCGCTCGCGTTGCCAGGCTGCCTCTCGCCGCGCCGATGAAGCTCGGACAGCCAACCCCGGGCTGCCTCTCGCTCCTCGTCTTGCGAGAGATGGCCTGGCGGCCGCTCGCATCGATGGCGGCTCCGCCGCCACCGGCGAAAGCATCCACAAACACGGCCTAGTCCGTGCCCGGCCCGACCGGGATGACGATCCCCTGCCAGCGCTCCTCCATGAAGTCGCGCACCTCCTGGCTGTGCAGAAGGTCGTTGAGGCGGACCAGGTCCTCGGACCCCACGTCCTCCGAACGCACCACCAGTCCGTTGGCGTACGGGTTGTCCTCGGTCTCCTCCCAGGCCAGCGCGTTGGCGGTCTCGGTGAGGTTCGCCTCCAGGGCGTAGTTGCCGTTGACCACGGCCGCGTCCACGTCCTGGAGGGAGCGCGGCAGCTGGGCCGCCTCCACCGGGGTGATCGTGACGTCCGACGGGTTGTCCTCGATGTCGGACTCCGTGGCCTGGCCGTCCGTGTCGTCGGCCAGGGTGATCACGTCCTGCTCGGCGAGCAGGCGCATGGCACGGTCCATGTTCGAGGCGTCGTTGGGCACGGCGATGCTCGCGCCCTCGGGGAGGTCGTCGAGGTCCGTGAGGCTCTCGGAGTACAGGCCGAAGGCCTCCAGGTGCACGTCGGCCACGTAGGACAGGTCCGTGTCCGGATTGCCCTCCAGGTACTCCTCGAGGAAGGGCACCGTCTGGTAGTAGTTCGCGTCGAGCTCGCCCTCGGCCAGGGCCGCGTTCGGCTGGTTGTAGTCGGTGTACTCGACGACTTCGATCGCCAGTCCGGCGTCGGCCGCCAGCTCGTCGTTGACGAACTCCAGGATCTCCGCGTGCGGCAGCGGGGTGGCGCCGACCCGCAGGGTCACGACGCCCTCCTCCCCGCCGTCGTCGGCCGCCCGCTCGCTGGGGCTCCCGCACCCCGCCAGGAGGACCGCCGCGGCGCCGGCCACGGCGACCCCCGAAGCACGTTCGTCCCTGTCATCGCTGTCTCCTTGCGGTCGGTTCCGGTCAACTCTGGAGGGGGCGAGGGGTGTGTCGGGGGGCGGGGGTCAGCGCCGGGACAGCCTGCGCACAAGCAGGTCACCCAGGCTCTGCGCGACCTGCACGATGACGATCAGCAGGATCACGGTGGCCCACAGGTAGTGGTCGTTGAAGCGCTGGTAGCCCTCGCGGATGGCGAGGTCGCCCAGGCCTCCGCCGCCGATGGCACCGGCCATCGCGGAGTACGAGATGAGCGTGACCACGGTCATCACCAGACCCGCGATCAGGCCGGGCATGGCCTCGGGCAGCATCACCTTGCCCACGATCGTGAACTTGCGGGTGCCCATCGCGTGCGCGGCCTCGATCACCCCGCGGTCCACCTCGCGCAGGGAGGTCTCCACCAGGCGGGCGAAGAACGGGATGGCGCCGATGCTCAGCGGGACGATCGCGGCCGTGGGGCCCAGGGTCGTGCCGACCAGGAAGCGGGTGAGTGACAGCACCGCCACCATGAGGACGATGAAGGGCAGGGAACGGCCGACGTTGACGATCGCGCTGAGCACGGCGCGCACCGCGGGGCCGGAACGAGGCCGCCCCGGTCGGTGGCGACCAGCAGCACGCCCAGCGGCAGGCCGACCAGGACGCTGAAGACGGTCGCCCACCACACCATGTAGATGGTGTCCTGGGTGCCGAGCCACAGGCTGGGCCACATGTCGGGCCAGTCGGCGACGAAGTCGGTGATGGCGGTGAGGGCGTTCCCCTCCTGCGCGAGGACGAGGACGTCGGCGGGGTTGATGGTCACTTTCCGGCCTCCTCGACCAGCAGGCCGTGCTCGGACAGGTAGCTGAGCGCCTCACGGCGGCGCTCCCCGCGCATGTCGACGCTGAGACGTCCCACCGACTGTCCGGCGACCTGCTCCACACCGCCGCCGAGGATGTTCACGTCCACGTCGAAGCGGCGGGTGAGTTCGGACATGAAGGGCTCGTCGAAGGAGCGCGGGTAGGTGATGACCACGCTCTCGGGGCCGCCGTTGTCCGGCAGGGGAAGAGGGAGCGCGCCAGCAGGGACCCCGGGGTGCCGATGAGGTCCAGTACGCGGCCGGACTCGAGGAACGCGCCGTCCTCCATGATCGCGGCGGAGTCGCAGATCCGCTTGATCACGTCCATCTCGTGGGTGATCAGCAGGATGGTCAGGCCCAGCTCGTCGCGCAGGCGGCGCAGCAGGGACAGGATCGAGTCGGTGGTGGCCGGGTCCAGGGCGGAGGTGGCCTCGTCGCTCAGCAGGACGTGGGGGTCGGAGGCCAGGGCGCGGGCGATGCCCACGCGCTGCTTCTGCCCGCCCGAGAGCTGGGAGGGGTAGGCGCGCGCCTTGTCGCCCAGGCCCACCAGCTCCAGGAGCTCACCCACCCGGGTGGCACGCTTGGCGCGGGAGACCCCGGCGACCTCCAGGGGAAGCCGACGTTGCCCGCGACCGTACGGGAGGAGAGCAGGGCGAAGTGCTGGTGCACCATGCCGATCCCCCGCCGGGCCGCGCGCAGACGGGCACCGCGCAGGGAGGTGAGTTCCTCCTCCCCACGCGCACGCTGCCGCTGTCGGGGCGTTCCAACAGGTTCACCGAGCGCAGGAGGGTGCTCTTTCCGGCACCGCTCTGGCCCACGACCCCGAAGATCTCGCCGGACTCGACATGCAGGTCCACCCCGTTGAGGGCGTGCACCTGGCGTTTCTTCAACCTGTAGGTCTTGTGTAGACCCACTGCGTCAATCACGGTTTTCCCATCGACGTCTGGCGGTGGTGTCCCTGAGGCCGCTCGCGGACACGGGAGCGCACTGGACTCAGCGTGGGGTTGACGCCCACACCCGAGCGTACGAAGCGCTCACCTGGCGGGCGGCGGCGACGCGCCGGTACGTCCGGCGGCCGCGGGAGCGTGGAGGACGGCCCCGGGGAGGCGGCTCCGGCGCGGGGCGCCGGGCGCGGCTCGGTGGCGGAGGTGGCTAACGGGGCATGCGACAGCGGCCGCCGGGCAGCGGAACGCACCGCCGGGTGGTGTCCGCCATGGGGACGGGGGTCGCTTTGCCGTGCTCAGGAGCCTTCACGGCACCAACTCAACCATGCCCGGCCGGGTTGGTTCAGCAAAACACTTGGCCTGAATATGGTTATTTACGACACATCGAGGCTTTTGTTGGAGTGACGTCCGATCCACTCCCACCCGAAGGTCCTCGTGAGTGCCTACACTCATTACCGTCCCGTGACTCTCCCTTGGCGCACACGCGCCGTGAGCACCGAGGGCCGCCGCAGCCCCACGGCCGCCGCGCCCGCCCGGGAACGACGAGCAGACGTACCCACAGCGCCCCGTGCCCGCAGGGGGACGCGCGTGGGCCCGAGGAGCGACCACCGTGCAGTTCGAGGACTTCGAGGACACAGCGCAGACCGCAGACACAGTGCGCCCCACCGGCGCGGTGGGGTTCGGCCGTCCACGGCCCACCGGCGACGAGCACGCCGACTTCTGGGCGCCCGACCCCCGGCCCGCAGCCGGGCCGAGGCCTTCGCCGACCTCGCGGAGGGCGCACGCGCGCTGTCCGCCGTGGCGGGGTCCCGTCTGTCCCGCCTCCTGCCCTCCCGTGGTGTCCGGGTCACCGCGCTGTCCCTCTCCCTGTGCGCCGCCACGGCCGTGGTCGCCCTGCCCGCCTCCGCCGCCCCGACCCCGCCACGGGAGCCGGAGAGCATGAGCGACCTCAAGTCCCGGGCCGAGACCCTCACCGAGGAGTACGAGGGCGAGCTGCGCGACATGGAGGCGGTGATGGAGGAGGCCGAACGGGCCGAGGGCCGCGCCGAGGCCACCCGTGAGGAGGTGAGCGAGGCCCGTGACCAGGTGGTCTCCCTGGCCGTGGCCACCTACACCAGCAGCGGGATCGACCCGTCCATGTCGCTGTTCGTGGAGGCGGAGCCGGACGAGGTCATCGACCGTGCCGTGGTGATCGACTACCTGACCACCACCAACCAGGAGAAGATCGACCACCTGAACCAGGCGCTCTCCCGTGACGAGGTGGCCCAGGAGAACGCCCAGGAGCGCCTGGACGCGGCCTCGGACGACCTCACCGAACTGGAGGACCGCCGGTCGGAGGTGCACGTCCTGATCGCGGACCACCCGAGCCAGCCCATGCAGCCGCACAACAGCATCACCCCGCGCACCGAGCAGATGCGGGACCTGGTGATCGAGAAGTTCGGGCGCGGGGACGACGTGGGCGGGGTCGGGTGCTACCGGCCGGACGGCGGCTTCGTGGTCGGTGAGCACCCCAAGGGCCGGGCCTGCGACTTCATGCTCGACCCGAACGGCGGCATGCCCAGCGAGGAGGAGATCGAACGCGGCTGGGAGATCTCGGAGTGGGCCATGGAGAACGCCGACGACCTGGGGATCATGTACGTCATCTACCGCCAGCAGATCTGGGACGTGCGACGCGGTGACGAGGGCTGGCGGGCGATGTCCGACCGGGGCAACATGACCGAGAACCACTTCGACCACGTGCACATCTCGATGTTCTGACGCTGGTCGGCCGGTGGGGCGCGTGCTCCCACTGGCCACTTCCGGCCATGGGCGCCTCACCAAGCACACCGGCGGGGCGCCCGGAACGGTCACGCAGGTCGCCGGTGGTTTCCGCGCCCACGCCTGACGGGACCAATCCGACACGCCCCATACCCGAGTTCCGATCGCTCTGTCCATGGGTGGACATCACGATCAAGTCACGCAAATGACGAGCTGGTGTGTCAGAAGCACGAAACGATGACGATTCACCCTCCTACCCCAGGTCCGGCCTGCCGCGTTGACACCGGTCAGGGCTAAGATGCAAGGCGTCCCGACCCTGACCTGCGGGGAACCGACCCGCTGGCTCCACACGCGGCGGTCGGCGCCCCGTCGGAACCGGGGACCTCCTCACGACACGGGGAACTCCCGCCCACGCCCGTCCGCTCTCGCCCGCGGTCACGGCGTACGAGGCGGGCCCACCTCCCCACGGTTCCCCGTGCTGTCATCCACCCGGCGATCAGCCGGTGGCCACCACGGGAACTCGTGAGAACCCACGGGCGCGAACGCGCGCCTCACACAAGACGGTCACCACATCACCGGGCGAGGGGAGCCATGAGCGAAAACGGACCTTACAACCAGCCGCCGCAGAATCCTTACGGTGGCGGGGACGGCACCGGAGGACAGCCGCCCTACGGCCCGCCGCAGGGGAACCCCTACGGTGACGCCGCCACCGGCGGTCAGCCCGGCTACGGCCAGGGCCCCTACCCGGGCGCACCCGGCCCCGACCAGGGCATGTACGCGGGCGGCCAGCCGCCCTACGGCCCCGGCCCCGGCGGTCCCGTCGGCCCGGTGGGCCCCGGTGGGTACCCGCCCGCGCAGCCGCCCCAGGGCGGCGGGGGCAGCAAGGCCGGGACCTGGGTGGTCATCGGCGGCTTCGGGATCATCATCGTCCTCGTGATCGCCGTGGTCGTCATGCTCGTCACCAACGGCAACGACGGCGGGGAGATCGCCTCCGGTCCCGACGAGTCCTCCGAGGTCGTGGAGGAGGAGCCCGCGGAGGAGGAGCCGGCCGAGGAGGAGACCCCCGCCTCGAACGGCACCCTCGGCGACCCGCCCCACGCCCTGCCCACCGAGCCCTGCGAGGCCTTCACCGACCAGGTACAGACGGACTTCGTCCTCCGCGACAGCGGCAGCAAGTACGTCTCCGACAACACGTCGAGCTGCTCCAACCTCGGTGACCTCCCGGACAGCAGTCCCACCGAGGGCTTCGGCTCGCTGGAGGTGGGCTTCAAGCTGCCCTACAGCGCCAGCGACTCCCCGGAGGCCGCCTCCGAGGACATCGAGTACACGCTGGAGCGCGTCCGTGGCGGCGCCGAGTCGGACCGCTACGACGCCGACGACGTCGAGGTGGACGAGGAGTTGGAGATCGGGAGCGAGGCGTACCTGGTCATCACCAAGACCGACCTGCTCGGGGACAAGCTTCCCGAGGCCAGCCTGCTGCTGCGTCAGGACAACCTGATCATCTCGGTGACCTACTACCTCGACACCACCTCGGGTGATCACGAGGACCTCGCCCTGCCGGACAACACCCAGGACATCATGGTCAACGCCGCCAACGAGGCGCTGGCCATCGTCGGGGCTGACCCGTGCGGGCCGTGTGTCGGCCCGGGCACCGAAGGGGCCGCGGCATCGCCGCGGCCCCTTCCTCGTGTTCCGCCCCCGTCGTCAGGCGAGGTCGGCGCGGACCCGGCGGGCCGCCTCGACCATGTTGCGCAGCGCCTGCTCGGCCTCCGCGTAGCCACGGGTCTTCAGGCCGCAGTCCGGGTTGACCCAGAGGTTCCCGGCGTCCACGTGCGTCGCCGCCAGCCGCAGTGAGGCCTCGATCTCCTCGACCGAGGGCACCCGGGGCGAGTGGATGTCGTACACGCCGGGTCCGATGCCCCGCTTGTAGCCGCGCGCGCCCAGGGCCTCCACGAGCTCCATGCGCGAGCGGGCCGCCTCGACGCTGGTGACGTCGGCGTCCAGCGCCTCGATGCCGCCGACGATCTGGTTGAACTCCGAGTAGCACATGTGCGTGTGGATGGTGGTGCTCGCCGCCACCCCGGACGTCGCCAGGCGGAAGGAGTTCACCGCCCAGTCCAGGTAGGCCTGGCGCTGCTCCTCGCGCAGGGGCAGCAGCTCACGCAGGGCCGCCTCGTCCACCTGGATGTGACGGATGCCCGCGCGCTCCAGGTCCGCGACCTCGTCCCGCAGGGCCAGACCCACCTGGCGGGCGGTCTCGCCGAGCGGCTGGTCGGTACGGACGAACGACCAGGCGAGCATGGTGACGGGGCCGGTCAGCATGCCCTTGACCGGCTTGTCGGTGCGCGACTGGGCGTAGGTGATCCACTCGACCGTCATCGGCTCGGGGCGCGAGACGTCACCGAACAGGATCGGCGGGCGCACGCAGCGCGAACCGTAGGACTGCACCCACCCGCGCTCGGTGGTGGCGTAGCCCTCCAGCTGCTCGGCGAAGTACTGCACCATGTCGTTGCGCTCGGGCTCGCCGTGGACGAGGACGTCCAGGCCGATCTCCTCCTGGAGCGCGATGACGCGGTCGATCTCCGAGCGCAGGGTCCGCTCGTACTCCTCGGTGGACAGCTCGCCCCTGCGGTGCGCGGCGCGGGCACGGCGCAGCTCGGGAGTCTGCGGGAAGGAGCCGATGGTGGTCGTGGTGAGGGTGACGTCGGTGGGAGCGCCACGGTCCTCGGGCCGCTCGTAGGCGTCCTGCCCCAGGGCGTCCAGGCGGGCGCGCACACGGGCGTCGGTGAACGACGGGTTGCCGGTGGCGGCCGCGTCGAAGGCGGCGTCCTCGCCCTCGGTGAGGACACGGCCGAGCAGGGCCACCTCCTCGGCCTTCTGCTTGGCGAAGGCCAGCGCGGCACGCAGCTCGGGGGCGAGCGAGGTCTCCGCGTCGAGGTCGATCGGCACGTGCAGCAGCGAGCAAGAGGTGCTCACGGTCAGCTCGTCGGTGAGGGCGAGCAGCGTGCCCAGCTCCGCCACGGCGGCGGGCAGGTCCGTCCGCCACACGTTGCGGCCGTCGACGACGCCCGCGACCAGGCGGGTGGAGCCGAGGCCGGAGACCGCGGCGAGGTCCTCGACGCCCTCGGCGTCGGTGACCAGGTCGAGGCCGACCGCCTCCACCGGGGAGTCCTTGAGGACCCGCAGGGCGGCGGCGCCGATGGAGCCGAAGTAGGTGGAGACCAGGAGGGAGGGGCGGTCGGTGAGGGCACCCAGGCGCTGGTAGACGCGCTCCAGGTGACCGACGGCCGAGCGGCCGTCGTCCGTGGCCAGGATCGGCTCGTCGAGCTGGACCTCGGTGGCGCCGGCGGCCCTGAGGTCGGACAGCAGGCGGGCGTAGGCGTCCAGGAGCTGGTCGAGGAGCTCGATCGGCTCCCAGCCCTCGGGGGCGTCGTCGGCCGCCTTGGCCAGCAGGAGGAAGGTCAGCGGACCGACCAGCACGGGGCGGGTCCGGAACCCGGCCTCGGAGGCCTCGCGGAACTCGGTGACGGGCTTGTCACCGACCAGGCGCGGCCGGGTGCTCGGGGAGAGCTCGGGGACGAGGTAGTGGTAGTTGGTGTCGAACCACTTGGTCATCTCCAGGGGCGGAGCGCCCTGCTCGCCCCGGGCGAGCGCGAAGTAGCGGCGCAGCTGCTCGTCCCGGTCCCCGGCCTGGGCCGGGGAGGGGAAGCGGGAGGGCACGAGGTCGAACAGGACCGCCGTGTCCAGCACCTGGTCGTAGAAGGAGAAGGTGTTGGACGGCAGGTCGTCCACGCCCGCCTCCCGCAGCTGGGCGTAGACGCCCAGGCGGAGTTCGGAGGCGACGGCGTCGAGTTCGGCGGCGGTGGTGCCGCCCTTCCAGTAGGACTCGCTGGCGCGCTTGAGTTCGCGGTCGGGGCCGATGCGCGGATAACCGTGCACGGTGGAACGCACGGACGGCCGGGCGGCCGGGGTGCTGGGCATGGAGCTTCTCTCCCTCGTCGAAAGCCGGGTACCGGCCGCGAGGCGAGCGAAGGCGCGGACACGCCGAGGGAGCGCCTGCGGCGCTCGGCTGTCTCCGCCCTCGGCCCTCCCTCGGGGCACGGGACCACCGGCGGCACGGGTGCGCCGCCGGGTGGAGGCAGGTCTTCGGACTCGTGGGCGTCTCCGGCGTCTCCGCCGGGTTCCTACTGGTCGCCGCTTCCCAGTTTCCGACTTTTCCGGTCGGATCACCAGTGCTTGTGGCGACGTTCGTTCCCACTCACCGCTGCGGGGCAGTCCCGGACTCGCACCGGGTTCCCTCTCTCGACACGCAACGCCCGCCCCGGAAGGCTTCCGGGGTGACCAAGGGTGGAGCGTGTACCTTCCACGGCTGCAAGTATAGGGAGCGCCCCTCCGCCCATGCACCCGGCGTGGCCCTCGGCCACTCGGCGTGAACCCGTGCCGGGTTCGCGGCATCACAACCGACAATCAGCGTTACGTGGGGGAGCGCTCCCCTCCTCCCCCACGAACGTTCGTCAGACGATGAACGTGGAGAACCACAGGTGAAGCAGCAAGACCGGCAGACTATGGCTCCCGACCGACCCCTTGTCACGGTCGCGATCGCGATGGTCGTCCTGCTGGGGCTGGTGCTGTCGGCGTCCCGACCCGTCGGACTGTTGGAGGACAGTGCCCTGGCGGGCGACGGCGAGCAGTCAGCCGGGGACGGACCCCGGCCACCGGCGAACCCGACCAACTGACCACGGTCACCCCCGACGCGGTCCCCGGAACGGAGGAGATCACCCTCGCCCACGAGGGGGACGCGGACGTCTCCGTCACCTACCCGTCCATCCCGAACGCCGAGCCGCTGTCGGACTTCCTGGAACGGACCCTCAGCGCCCAGGCGCGGGCCTTCGAGGCGGCCGTCCCCGGCGCACGCACGTTCCACGGGGAGTGGGGGCTGACCGCGGCCGACGACGGGATCGTGGGCGTGCGGATGACCACCACCGAGACGGACTCCGAGGAGACGCGCGAGGGACACAGCACCTACTGGTACGAGACCGACACCGGCGCGGTCCACGGTTCGAGCCACCTCCTCGCCGGGCAGGCGGAGCTGACCGACCTGAACGAGCGGGTGCGTGAGGCGGTGTCCGACACCGACGCCGTTCCCTCGGCGCTGCACCCGATCAGTTCGCTCTACGACTCCGTGGGATTCAACCCGGACGGCGACCTCGTGGTCGAGTTCGACGCGGGCCAGGTCGCCCCGGCCGACGCGGGCCGTGTGCACGCGGTGCTGCCCCGGGACGAGGCCGAGACGCTGCTCTCCGACCTCGGGCTGCGGGTCCGCGACGCGGCGACCACGGGGGTGCGCGAGTTCTCCATCGACGAGGCTCCCGAGGCGGACAAGGACGGCTCGGTCCCGGCGGCGCCCGGCGTGCTGGCCCCGCGTGACGACTCGGTCGACTGTTCCGCGCCCGACACCACGTGTGTGGCGCTCACCTACGACGACGGCCCGGGCGGACGCACCCCGGAGCTGCTGGACGCCCTGGCCGCGCACGATGCCAAGGCCACGTTCTTCGTCACCGGCCTCCCGGTCAGGGAGCACCCGTGGGTGGTACGCCGCACCTACGCCGAGGGGCACGAGGTGGCCAACCACACCCTGGACCACCCCAACCTGACGGAGCTCTCGGCGGGCGGGGTCCGCGAGAACCTGGAGGCGACGCAGGCGCTGGTGCACCGGGAGACCGGCTACACGATGGACCTGATGCGACCGCCGTACGGGGCGACCGACGGCACGGTCGCGGAGGTGACGGCGGAGCTCGGGCTGGCGCAGATCCTGTGGAGCGTGGACACCAACGACTGGCGGGACCGCAAGGCGAAGGTGGTGCGCGAGCGCGCGCTGGACGGCGCGTCCGACGGCGCCATCATCCTGATGCACGACATCCACCCCACCACCATCGACGCGTCGATCGACGTCATCCGTGAACTGGACGAACGCGGGTACTCCATGGTCACGGTGTCCCAGCTGCTCGGCACCACCGAGCCGGGCCGCACCTACGTCGACGGCGTGCCCGAGGAGGCTCCGGAGGAGTCCCCGAGCGACACGGAGTGACCCGACCCGAGCCCCGGTCCCGGACCGCTGTCCACATGTGGACAGCGTCGGAGGGGCCGGGGTGCCGTCCCCTATGTTGCTCCCAGCAGCCGTGAGGAGCAGGGACGAGGGAGTCGGGTTTTGGCGTCGAGGAGAGTTGGGCCGGGCCGGACCGTTCCCCCGCCCCGCCCGGTCCGGGCACACCCGTTCCGGGCGGGGGTCGCGCTTCTGCTGGCCCTCCCGCTTGCCGCGTGCGGGACCGGGACGACGGGCGTGGACGGAGGTGACCCGCTGCGGCTCACCGTGTTGGCCGACGCGGCCGGGGACGGTGTCGGGGAGTGGCGGGGCGACGCCGGTGACTTCACCGGCCACCCGTACGAGCCCGAGGGCGTGGAGGTCAGCGTCGCCTACCCGGAGTTCGAGGGGGCCGGGGACTTCGCTGAGGGTCTGGCCGCGCGGGTCGACCAGGAGGTCCGTGACTTCCGTGCCGGGACCCGCGATCCGGTGCGGCTGGACGTCGCCTGGGAGCTGGTCGCCGCCGGGGACGGGGTCCTCGGGGTCCGGCTGGTCAGGACCGAGGAGGACATGCACGGCCTGCGGGAGGGCCACGCGACGTACTGGTACGACGCCCGGGACCGCTCCGTGTCCTCCTCCACCGAGCTGCTGCGCGGGCAGGAGGAGCTGGTCCGACTCAACGCCCTCGCGCGCGAGGAACTGGCCGACGACGAGCACGTGGACCCCGACGCCCTGCACCCCGTCCTGAGGACCTACGACTCGATCGGGTTCAACTCCTCGGGGACCTGGTGGTCGAGTTCGACGACGGCCACCTGTCACCGATCGTCGACGGGCACGTCCCCGACAGTTCCCCCGGTCGCAGGGCCGTGGTGGTCGAGCACGAGCGGGCCGCTCCCCTGCTCTCGGACCTGGGCGCACGCGCCCGGGAGGCCGCACTGGTGGAGGAGCCCGACCTGGAACTGCCCCCGGGCAGGCCGGACGACGCCGAGGTCGGGCCGCCGCCCGGAGTGGTCACCGCCGGTGACCCCGGGGTGGACTGCCAGGACGGCGAGACCAGTTGCGTGGCCCTGACCTTCGACGACGGCCCGGTGGAGGCCACTCCGCGCCTGCTGGACCTCCTCGCCGAGGAGGAGGTCACCGCCTCGTTCTTCCTCAACGGCGGACCGGCCCTGACCCGGCCGAGCGTGCTGCGGCGCGCCTACGCCGAGGGCACGAGATCGCCAGTCACGGCGACGAACACGAGCACATGAACCGGATGGACCCCGATCGGCTGGCCGCGCAGACCGCCGCGGTGAGCGCGATGGTCCGCAGACAGACCGGCTTCACCATCGAGCAGTTCCGACCGCCGTTCGGTGCCACCAACGACGCCGTCCACGAGGAGATCGCCGCGCAGGGCATGGCGGAGGTCGCCTGGACGGTCGACAGCCGGGACTGGGAGGGGCACGGGCGGGAGGAGATCGTGGAGACCGTGCTGGACGGGGTCGAGCCGGGCGCGGTGGTACTACTGCACGACCCCCGACCGGCCACGCTCGCGGCGGTCCCCGAGATCGTCGAACGGCTCCGCGAGAAGGACTACGTGTTCGTCACCAGCAGCCAGGCGCTCGGCGGCACGGAACCCGGCAAGGTCTACCCGCCCGACTGGGACGGCGACTGGTAGCGGACACACGTGCGGGCGGCCGGTGGGCGTTCCCACCGGCCGCCCGCACGCCGGTCAGCTGGCCTCCGTGGTGTCCCTGACCACCGAGAGCGCCGGGGCCGGGGCGTCGGCGCCCACGGCCTCCCGCACGGAGCGGTATCCGGCCTCGCGGACCAGACGGGCGAGGCCCCGGTGGATGCGGCGGGGCCACAGCGGCCCGCCGTAGATCAGCCCGGTGTACCCCTGGACCAGGGTGGCACCGGCGCGGATGCGGGCCCAGGCGTCCTCGGGGGTCTCGATGCCGCCGACCGCGACCAGGGTGACCCGGTCACCCACGCGGGAACGCAGACGGCGCAGGACCTCCAGGGAGCGCGCCTTGAGCGGGGCGCCCGACAGCCCACCGGCACCGGCCGCCTCGACGTCCGCGTCCGGGGTGTCGAGCCCCGAACGGGAGATCGTGGTGTTGGTGGCGATGATCCCGTCCAGGCCCTCGGCCAGCGCGAGGTCCGCGACGGCGTCGACGTCCTCGTCGGCCAGGTCCGGGGCGATCTTCACCAGGAGCGGGAGCTCGGGGCGGCCCGCCTCGGCCAGGGACGCGCGGACCGCGCCGACCAGGGGCAGCAGCTGTTCGACGCCCTGGAGGTTGCGCAGTCCCGGCGTGTTGGGCGAACTGACGTTGATGACCATGTAGTCGGCGTAGGGGGCCAGCCGCAGCGCGCTGAGCGCGTAGTCGGCGGGCGCCTCGGACTCCGGCGTGACCTTGGTCTTGCCGATGTTGATCCCGAGCACCGGACCACGGCGCTGGTGGTGCAGGCGCTCCGCGACCAGCGCGGACCCCTCGTTGTTGAAGCCCATGCGGTTGACGATGGCGCGGTCGGCCACCAGCCGGAACAGGCGCGGCTTGGGGTTGCCCGGCTGCGGGTGGGCGGTCACGGTGCCCACCTCGACGTAGCCGAAGCCCAGAGCGGCGAGGCCGCGCGGGCTCTCGGCGTTCTTGTCGAAACCGGCGGCCATGCCCAGCGGACCGGGGAACTCGCGGCCGAAGGCGTGCACGGTCAGCTCGGGTTCGCGCGGGCCCAGGACCCTGCCCATGGTCTCGGCGACGCCGGGGACGGCCGTGACGCCGCGCAGGGCGGCGAAGCTCAGCTTGTGCACCGTCTCCGCGTCCATGTGGCGCAGGACCGAGCTGAAGAGGATCTGGTAGAACACGGTCATCCGTTTCCGTCTCCCTCGCGCTCGGCGAGGAAGCGTTCGAGTTCCGCGCCGAGCTCGTCGGCGGTGGGCAGCCCCGCGTCGTCGTCGGACAGCGGGACCGGCCCGCCGCCCTCCTCCGCGCGCGAGGACATGATGTCGTCGTACTGGCGTTCCAGGTTGGCGACCACGCGCTGGACCTCCTCGGAGGCCGCGACCTGCTCCGCGATCTCCACGTCCGTGGTGGCGGCGACCTCTTCCAGCTCCTCGCTCGGCAGGGCCAGCCCGGTGGCCCCGGCCACGTACTCCAGGGCGGCGATGGCCGCTCGCGGGTAGGTGGACTGGGCGAGGTAGCTGGGCACGTGGATGGCGTAGCCCACGAAGTCGTGGTCGTTCTCCCCGAAGCGGTACTCCATGAGCGCGGACACGCTGGCGGGCACCTCGACCCGGCCGATCCAGGGGTGTGTCCCTCGATCAGCTCGGGGCGGGTGGAGTGCGGTGTGACCGTCACCGGTCGGGTGTGCGGCACCGCCATGGGAATGCCGTTGACGCTGAGGGAGAGCGAGACCGAGAAGCGTTCCACGAGGCCGGTCACGGCCGCGATGAAGGCCTCCCACTCACCGTCCGGCTCCGGTCCGTGCAGGACGAGGAAGGGGTGGCCCTCGGCGTCGTGCATCCGGTAGAGGGCCAGTCTGGGCGGCGTGTAGTCGGTCCAGGTGTTCTCGACGAAGGTCATCTGCGGCCTGCGGCGGCGGTAGTCCACCAGACGGTCGACGTCGAAGGTCGCGACCTCCTCGGCGGTGAACCGCTCGAACAGCGACTCGGACAACTGGCTGCCAGCGTTTCCGGCGTCGACGAAGCCGTCCAGGCAGACGAGCATCACCAGCCCGGTGACGTCGTCGAAGCCGGGGTGGAGTTCGTACAGTTCTGCGGGGTCGCGCACCGGGTTCTCGTCTCCAAAACTGGTCGGGGTCACAGGGGCCGCGACACACCCGCGTTGCCTGCCGGAAGGTTCCGGTGGGCCCAGGCGGGGTCGCTGTGCCCTGCTTTTCCACAATACCGACCCGTGGCGGGTGGGTCCGGACCCCGTGGTCCCGGAGGTGACGACGCCCACACCTTCGGTCCGGGGGTGTTCAGGGGCGGCGGTGGAGGGCCCGGAACCGCGAGGGAGGGAGGGCGTAGAGGTCGACGAAGACCTGGCGGAGCGTCTCGGCGGAACGGAACCCGCAGCGGGCGGCCACCTCGGTGACGGACAGGGCGGTGGACTCCAGGAGGTCGGCGGCGGCCTCCGCCCTGGCGCGACGGACCAGGGAGGCGGGAGTACGGCCGGTGTGGGCCAGGCAGAGCCGGTGCAGGTGCCGTGCGCTCACCCCGGCCGTCCGGGCGAGCGCGCTGGCGGAGAGATCGCCGTCCAGGTGATCGCGTACGTGGGTGAGGACCCCGCGGACCAGCAGGTTCTCGGGGTCCAGGGTGGTGAGCACGCTCATCTGCGCCTGGTTCCCGGGCCGTTGGAAGTAGGTGACCAGGACCCTGGAGACCAGCCGCGCGAGCGAAGGTCCGTGGTCCTCGGCGACGAAGTCCAGGGTGAGGTCCAGCGCGCTGGTCACCCCCGCCGAGGTCGACACCGCGCCGTCGCGGACGAAGATCGGTTCCGGGTCCACTCGCACCCCCGGATGGAGTTCGGCCAGCTCACGCGCGAAGTGCCAGTGGGTGGTCGCGCGTCGCCCCTCCAGCAGCCCGGCCTCGGCCAGGACGCTCGATCCGGTGCACACCGAGGCCACGCGGCGGCTCTCCCGGGCGAGTCGGCGCACGTGGGCGACCAGGAGGTCGCTCCGCGCCGCGCGCCGGTGCCCC
Organism: Nocardiopsis eucommiae; assembly: GCA_018388625.1. GTDB lineage: Bacteria > Actinomycetota > Actinomycetes > Streptosporangiales > Streptosporangiaceae > Nocardiopsis > Nocardiopsis eucommiae. Next base: position 4,087,421 of record CP074402.1, read on the forward strand.
CATCCGCCCGAGACCACGAGCGTGTCGAACGGGCCCCGGAGGTCCTCCAGCGCCGCTTGGCCCTGGAGGGTCAGCCCGGAGGAGCAGCGAACCGGCCCGCCGCCCGGGGTCGCGAGGATCGTCTCGTACGGACGTCCGCCGGAGGCGAGGTCGTTGGCGGTGGCCAGCGTGGAGGTGACCGAGGAGATCTCCAGGAGCTCCGCGTCCTCGTAGGCGACGACCACGACCCTGCGTGCGTCCATGCGTGCCACCCCCGTGGTCCGAGTGGGTCCGTTCGGACGGGTTTCCCAGGATTTCGGACCGACCCCAGCGTACGCCTGGCCTCCGCACCCGTGCCCGCGAAGGCTGGGGACATGACTTCCACACCTGCCCCGCCCTCCGCCCAGGTCCCCTCCGAGCGGCCGGGGGCCCCGGCCCGTGGGACCGGCCGCGCCGGGGACACCGCCACGGGCCACCAGGGGTCCGAGGCCTCCCCGACGACGCCGCCGTCCCCGGGACGGCGCGCGGACCTCCGGGTCTCGGGCCACACGATCGAGGGAGGCCGCCACGACGGTCCTCCGACGCTGGTGGCCGGCGCTGACCGCCGCGTCGGCCGCGGCGCTCACCCTCGCCGGTGGCGGCGACGGCGGTGGGCTGGTGTTCCTCCTGTTCACCCTGCCGGTCATGTACCTGGCCGTCGCCGTGCTCGACCGCCCCGGCACCAGTTGGCTGATGGTGGCCCTGGTGATCGCCCTCCACTTCCTTCTCGAGGCCGCGGGCCTCACGCCCTGGCCGTTCGTCCTCGGTCTGGGGCTCCTGCTGGTCGCCGCCGGACTGGTGCTCGGGCCCCTGCGGCGTCCGGGGGTGTTCGCGCTCCAGGTTCCGGCGCTCGCGCTGTTCGGCGGCGCCGGGCTCCTCACCCTGGTCGTCTCCCCCGAGGCGGCGGTCGCGGTGGTCGCGGTGGGACTGCTGACGCATGCCGCCTGGGACGCGGTGCACTGGTGGAGCGGGAAGGTGATCTCTCGGTCCCTCGCGGAGTGGTGCATGGTCTACGACACCGCCGTGGGGGCCACCGTTCTGGTGATCCTGCTGATCAGGGCGTTCTGACCTTTCCGTCCGGACACCCACCGGGCCCCGGGCCCCGGCCGTCCGAGCTCCGGGCGACCGGGGCCCGCACGACCGGGCCCCCGCACACGACCCGATCCGCCCCACGGGCGAACGTCCCGGGGCCGGCGCTCGTCAGCGCTGGCGGGCCACTCTCAGCGTCCTCAGCCGGTTGAGGACCGCGACGATCTCGTGCCTGCGCGGCAGGGCGTAGTCACCGCCGAAGTCGGCGCCGAGCAGGGTGACGCCCTCCTTGGCCAGCGCCTCCTCCAGGGAGTCCAGGGCCTCGGCCACGGTCCGGTGCCCGTCCAGGTGCCGTCCCCGGACCAGTGTGCGCAGGGCCAGACCGGCGCCGGTGATCTGTCCCGGGTCCACGAACTGTTCCACCGCGCGCACGTCGACGTCGCTCTCCCCGTAGACCAGCACGTCCATGTCCCGGCGCTTGATCCGGCTCCGCCCCTTGGCGGTGTCGTCGTCCACCGAGCCGGGGTCGACCACCCGGGCCCGGGGCAGGGCGAACTCCGCGTCGGAGCGGTCATGGGCCAGCGCGCGGGCCCGTTCGGTGACGTCGTGCGGGTGGTAGGCGTCCAGCATGATCACCTGGTCGGCGACGTCGAAGTAGTCGCCGCTGCCGCCCATGACCAGGACGGTGGAGACCCGGTGCTCGCGGTGCAGGGGCGCACCAGGTCCACGAAGGGCACCAGGGGTTCCCGGTCGCCGTGGACCAGGGCCTGCATGCGTTCGTCGCGGATCATCAGGTTGGTGGCGGTGGAGTCCTCGTCCACCAGCAGGGTGCGCGCCCCGGCCTCCACCGCCTCGCAGATGTTGGCCGCCTGCGAGGTGGAGCCGGAGGCGTTCTCGGTACGGAAGTCGCGGGTGTCGGCGCCGGTGGGCAGGTTGCGCACGAAGGGGCTGACGTCCACCCGCTCCACGCGGCGACCCTCCTCCGCCCTGATCTTCACCGCGTCCTCCCGGGTCACGACCAGCTCGCGACCGTCACCGGGAACGTGGTCGTGGACACCGCGCTCCAGGGCGTGCAGCAGGGTGGACTTGCCGTGGAAGCCACCGCCCACGATCAGGGTGATGCCCTCGGGCACCCCCATGCCGGTGACCGTGCCCGCGTGCGGGAGGTCCACACTCACGCGCAGGCTCTCCGGCGCGTCGAAGGGCACCACGCCCTCCCCCGCCATGGGTTCGTCGCTCACGCCGCTGCGCCGGGGCAGGATCGCCCCGTCCGCGACGAAGGCGACCAGGCCGCGGTCGGCCAGGCCCGCCCGGAGGGCGACGGCGTCCACCACGGTGTCAGCGAAGGCCTCCGCCTCCGCGTGGTCGATCTCGTCCCAGTCGAGGTCGTCGACCAGCGCCGGGAGGGTGCGGCACAGCTCCCGCTCGGCGGTGCGTCCGTCGATCCGGCGGCCGTGCCCGGGCAGGTCCACCCCGATCCGGAGGTCGAGGGCGCCGCCCTCGGTGATCTGGCACGAGGAACGGGCGATGACCTCCTGTCCCCCGGTGTCGATCTTCAGCAGCGATCCCCGCAGCAGTCGGCGGGCGCGCCGACCGAGGTAGTCGGCGGTGGCCCGGCGGCGCACCGGATCGGCGTGGGCGCTCGCGGGGATACCGGCGTCGGGCCGCAGGACGCGGATGCGCGAGGGCGGGGCGAAGGGGTCGGCCTGGACCCGCTGCACCGTCAGGGTGAAGTCCCCGAAGTCCCAGTCACCCTTGAGGGACTTGTACCGGCCGTAGGAGGCGCCCTGCATCCGGAGGAGTTCCTCGGACAGCCGCGCCTCGTCGCGGACCCCTCGGATGGGTTCGGGTTCGGGCCTGCGCCCCGCACCGCCCCGGCCACCGCCGCCTCCGCCGTACCGGCGTCCCTGGCCGCCGTTCCCGCGCCGCTCCGTCATCGTCTCCCCCGGTGTCGCTACGAACTGGTGCCCCCGCCAGATTAGGACTTCTGTGCGAATCCCGCTCCGCCCCTGTGGACAACCGCGAAGGCGACCGCCACGCCTCGACCCCCACCACCCGCGCACCCGCCTGCTCCCGCCCCACTACCGCGTGGGTCGGCCCGATCCACGCCCGGCCGCCCCACGAGGTTCCCCCGGAGGTGCGGCACCCGGTGGACACCGCCCGCGGGGCCGACCACGCGTCGTCCACCGCGCGATGGACGACTTCGGTCACCGGGACGTCCTCCTGCGGGTCCTCCACGAGCGGGGGAACGGCTCCGCCGGGCCCTGGAGTCCCTGCTCCGCGACCCCCGCCTGCGCGCCCGCGCGGAGGAACTCCGGGTCTTCTCGGCGGAGTCGACGGCGCCGGGAACGCCGTCGACCACATCCACGCGCTCACACCGAACCGCATGACTCCCGAAGGGGGTCCGGTGTGTGGCCGGGCCCCGGAAAAGGGCTGGAGGTTCTGGGGACCGGCGGGTTGGATGGTCCCGGAGGTGAGGCCCGTGCGCCCTGCTGTGGGAGACCCCCTGAGAGCCTGCCCGGAGTGCCCCGGGCCCGAGTACGGCGGGGCTCCGGACTGTGCGCGGTGCCGGGCCCTGGTGGACGCGATCCTCACGGAGGAGTGGGAGGCGTTCCTCCTCCGTGAGGGGCTGGAGGACGGGCCCGAGGTGGCCGCGCTGGTCGTCCAGGAGCCGGACCGGCACGACTGGCGGGTGGTGGACGCCGCGCTGGAGCGACTGGTGTGCCCGGAGTGCGGACACGCGTCGGGCCGGGGACCGGTGGGGTGCGGGCCGTGCGCACTCGCGCACGGGTTCCGCTACGCGGCGGTCGAGACGGACCGGCCGGGGGCCGTGCCGGGGAACGAACACGCGGTCCGGGTGAACGTCTCGGTGGTGCGCCGCCCGCAGGGCGTCTCCGCGCGCGAGGTCCTGGTCCGGCGGCTCCTGCTGCCCCGGTTGCTCTCCGGTGACCTGCCGACGACGGCCCGGGCACAGGCCGCGAAGGACCGGATCAACGGGATGGGGCTCGCGGAGATCGAGGCGCTCTTCCCCGGATGCTGGAGTCGCCCGGCGCCGACCTTCCCTGAGACTCCCAGGCCTCTGGGGTCGAGCCGGGTACGGGGTTCTCGGCCCGACCACCAGAGGGGCGTCGGCCGGGCAGGAGGGGGACCGGCGCCGACCGACGGGGAGGACGCGGCCCGTCCGGAATCAAGGGGTGCTCCGGTCGGGCCGCGGTCCCGACACCTCCACGGAGGGGGTGGGGGTGTCGTGGAACTATTCTTACCGGACCAGGGGTGGCCGCACGGGGAAAACCGGGAATTCGACGGGATCGGCTTCCCAGTCGGTGGTGTGTATCAGGCGATAGCCGCACGGAACGCCCGGTCGTGCGGGTCCACGGGGTCCTCCGCCAGATCTCCGACGAAGACCGCCACGAGCTGGCCTCCCCTCTCCGCGACCTCCCCGAGCACCCGCCGCCACTCGACCAGGTTGGGGTGCCGGAGCTCGGTGCACGCCTCGGCCGGGGCCAGGGCGTCGACGGCCGACGCGAGCTGTGCGGGCGTGAGTTCGTGGGTGACGGTACCCGAGGTGTGCCCGCACTCGACAGCCAGGACGATGGCGGGCAGGGGGCTCGTCCCGACGTTGGTCAGCCCGAAGACCGTCCGGCCGTCCCGGTGCACGCCGACCCCGTAGGCCGCCGGGCGGCTCCAGCCGGTGTGGCCCGCTTCGAGCCTCTCGCGCGCCGCGTTGATCTCTTCCCTGGTGGCCCACTGCTCCATGGGGTCTCCTCTACAGGTTCAGGTCGCCGGTGGCGACGGTGACGGCGTCGCCTCCGATGTGCACGCGGTCCCCTTCCAGGCGCAGGTGCAGGTCACCGCCGCGCTTGGAGGCCTGGCGGGCCAGGAACTCGGTACGGCCGAGCCGCTCGGCCCAGAACGGGGCGATGACGGTGTGGGCGGATCCGGTGACCGGGTCCTCCGCGACACCCATGGACGGGGCGAAGCACCGGGAGACCGTGTCGTGTCCGCCGTCGCCGGGAGCGGTGGCGATCACCATGCGGGCGGGCAGTGCCCGGATGGCGGTGGGGTCGGGGGCGAGCGCGCGGACGGTGGCGGCGTCGGCCAGTTCGACGAGGAGGTCGTTGTTGCCGCCGATCCCGGTCCACAGGGGTTCGGCGCCCAGGGCCCCGGCCAGCCCCTCGGGGGCCTCGGCAGCGGTGGCGGGGCGGGCGGGGAAGTCCATCCAGAGCCTGCCGTCCCGCTCCCGGACAGTGAGGACACCGCTGCGGGTGCTGAAGCGGATCGGGCCCTCCACGCCGAGTTCGGTGAGGGCGTGCGCGGTGGCGAGGGTGGCGTGTCCGCACAGGTCGATCTCGGTGACCGGGGTGAACCAGCGCAGTTCGAAGTCGGCTCCGGGGTCGTCGATCCGGCGCGCGAAGGCGGTCTCGGAGAGGTTGAACTCGGCGGCGATCCCCTGTGCCCAGACGTCGGGGTAGGTGTCGTCCAGCACGAGGACTGCGGCGGGGTTGCCCGCGAGGGGCCGGTCAGTGAAGGCGTCGATCACGCGGTACTCGGGCATGGGTCCATTCTTCCCAGTGGCCCTGGTCGAACAAGGTCCGGTCGCGGGTGAAATGGACCCCATTCACCACCGTTGGCGGTTCCCCCTACTGGAGGTGGGGCTCGTCCAGGATGAACATGGTCTGGGTGCTCTTCACCTCGGGCAGGCGCTGGAGCCGCTCCAGGACGAAGGTGCGCAGGGCGGCGGCGTCGGCCACCCTGACCAAAAGCAGGAGGTCGACGTCACCGGAGACCAGCGCGGCGTGGTCCACCTCGGGGATGTCGCGCAGGTAGCCCCGGAACCTCTCCCAGGAGTGCTGTTCGATCCGCACGGAGACGTAGGCCGACAGTGCGGTGCCGTACTTCTCGGGGTCGATGACGGCGGTGAATCCCTGATCACGCCTTCGTCGCGCAGGCGTTCGAGACGGGAGTAGGCGTTGGCCCGGGAGATGTGCGCGTTCTCGGCGACGGCACGGATCGACATGCGGCCGTCGTCGCACAGGAGCGCGATGATCCGGCGGTCGGTGTCGTCCAGCTGCACGGCCATGTGTCTTACCCCATACCGTCCGCGACGTGGACTCGTTGGATGTTGTGCGATGCCGGGCGCCCTACCGAGCAGTTCGTCCAGCATCACCCCGAAGGCATCGACAATATGGGGTGATTCGCCTCATATTCAAGACATGAAGCGCACCGATGATCGGTCTCGTCCGACTCCTCCCCCTCGTGGGAGCCGGTGTACACGGTGGCCCCGCACCGCCGACCCCACGAACACCCCTCGTTCGGCGTTGCCGACCTCGCGGCGCCCACCGAACGCCACCGGGCCGGTCTCCGCTTCGACCAGCGGGCCGCGGCCCGCACCGGCCCCCGGGGCTGGACCCCGTAGGAACCACCGTGCCGGAGCGACCCACGGAAGGGCTCCGCACCCGCGGGCGGCGACGGCGCCGCCGGAACGACGCGGGTACGGGTGCCGTGTCGGCGGGTCACGGGCGCGTGTGAGGGCACACGGCACCAGGCCGTCGTGCCCACGGGACGGGCGGGTCGTTCGCTCAAAGGCGACCGGAGGCCCCGCCCCCACCCCGCCTCCGGGTGACCGGGGGCGCCCACGTCGCGCCGGGGGAAGGGGCCTCGACCGATCAGGCCCGAGCGGAGTGCACGGGCACCACGGAGAGGTCGTCGCTCAGGGCGGCCGCGATCGCGGCCGCCCTGGAGTGGTCGTCGAGCCGCCGTGTGAGGTAGGCGCAGGAGTGGCCGTGGCGCAGGGACCGCCACACGGCCGACCCTCCGATCCCGCCCTTGGCGATCTTGGCGTCGTCCCGCAGGAACCCCAGGGTCCAGGTGAGCTCGGTGCCGAAGACCTCGTCGTACCCGGTGGCCTGGGGAGCGAGGTACTCCTCGTGCGCCTCACGCCCGAGGAGCGCGCGCAGCGGACCGTCCTCGTCCGTGATCCCGTCCAGGAACCCGGCCAGCCCGGTGGCGCTCGCGTGCAGGCTGACCGCGCCGAACACGGACCCGCGCCAGGCCTCGGAGTTGACCAGGGCCGGGTCGAGGGGGCCGTCCGGGACGGCGAGCCAGTCCGCGGCGGGCTGGGCCCGGGGCCAGTCCGGACGCGCGTACTCGACGTCCGCGACGCGGGCGAGCGCGTGTTCGGGCACCCCGAACCACGCATCCAGCCCCAGCGCGGGTCCCACCACCTCGCGGAAGACCGCGCCCAGGGTGGTTCCGGCCGCCGCGCGCAGGACGCCGTCGATCAGGTGCCCGTACGTGAGGGCGTGTTCTCCCATCCCGGCGCCGGGGGCGTACTCGGGCTCCGCGTTCGCGAGGCTGTCCAGGAGCCCGGCATCGTCGAGGGGGTCCAACGCCTCGGCGGCGCGGGGAAGCGGGGCAGTCCCGCCCGGTGGGTGAGCACGTGGCGCAGGGTGGTGCGTTCCTTGCCCCTGACCCCGTATCCCTTCCAGTGGCGCGCGACGGGTGTGTCCAGGTCGAGCACTCCCCGCCGGTCGCGGCCAGGGCCGCCAGCGCGGCGAAGGGCTTGGAGACCGAGTAGGTCTGGACGAGGGTGTCGTCACTCCAGGGGCGGCCGCGCGCGGTGTCGGCCCAACCACCGTTCAGCCGGACCACCTCGCGGCCCTCCCGCCACACCGAGAGCCCCGCTCCGGTCTCCCGGCCGTCGTCCACCAGCCCCTGGAAAACCTCGCGCACCCGTTCGTAGCCGTCCTCCGCGTACCCGTCGACACGCATGGCGCTCCCTCCGTTCATGGGCGGCCATGGGTCGGCCGACTCACCAGAACATACCCCCTAGGGGTATGTTCGACAACGAGGTGCGCACAGCACAGGGGCCGCGATCGTCGATCGCGGCCCCTGGCCTACCCACTCTCCGAGGGCCAGCGCCCTACGGGAGTCTCATTTGTTTCCCCCGCCAGAAGGAACACCTGGCTGTGGACTCCCGTGGTCACGGATGACCGGGGTGGGTCCGGGGGTGGTCGTGTCGGAGCTAGCGTCCGAGCAGCTTGTCGAACAGCGTGGCGATGCCGTGACGGCCGTCGCTCTCCGCCATCAGGCCCTTGCCGCCCTCGTCCTCGGCACCGGCGTGGGCACCGGACGGACGACGGGTCCAGGCGAAGAACATCGCGATGAGGATCGCGGGGATGATCGCCAGGGTGAGCAGACCGGCGGCGGAGGGGTGCCCTCAGCGCCCGTCAGCCCGAAGCCGGACAGGTCGTTGGCCGCGGTCTCGGCGGTGACGCCGGGGTCCTGGTCCTCCTGCTCGGCAGCGGCGGGAGCCTCGTCCTGCTGCTCCTCCTCGGAGGTCTCGTCGGAGGCGTCCTTGGACTCCTCCTTCTTCTCCTCCTTCTTCTCCTCGTCCTTCTTCTCCTCCTTCTCCGCCTTCTCCTCGGGGAGGTACTTGGCGGGGATGTCGGAGACGGCGTTCTCACACTTGTTGCCGGACTGGTTGAACGGGTGAGGAGCGCCCTCGGTCCCGTTGCCGTCGCCCCACTTGGTGATGAAGTACTCGACCTCGGCGTGGCCGTTGCCACCGCTGACGACGAGCGAGTTCTCGTCGAAGCTCTCGCCCATCATGTCGGCGAAGGTCTTGCCGTCGATGTCCAGAAGGACGTCGCAGTTCTCAGAGGGGACACCGGGACCGCGGTCGCCGATGAAGAACTCGTACTCCTCGCCCTCGTGGACGATGAATCCCTCGGTGCCCAGCGGCCAGCTGGGGCTGGAGAACAGCCCCTTCTGCATGGGTTCACCACCGGCGGGCATCCCGGTGTCTCCGTTGATGCCGGAACCGTCGTCCCAGAAATAGGTCGCGGTGACTTCGCCGTACTGAATGGGAGTGTCGTTGCTCATGAAGTAATAGCCAGGTTGACGACAGAAGCCGAGAAGACCGGGCCATGACGCGTCGGGGCACACGAACCGAAAGGTTCCGCGTTCCGGACTGGTGTCATGCCATGGCGCGCCCCGCGTCGCTGGCGGCGAGTGGCGGGGTGGGAACGGGGGCCGGATCGGCTCCGCCGGACAGCTGCGCGTGGATTCGCGCTGCTCGTTCCCGAGAGAGATGAAGAGGTCTCGATTTCCCTTCCGGCTCGCAGGCCGGTCAAGGGCTCGGCACCGGATCGCTAAAGGTCCATAACGAACCGGTCACGAAGGACACTAACCCAGGCTTTGGCAAAGTGCCGAAGGATTCCGGGTAAAATGACAGGGCGTGTCTCGAAGAACACGGAACGGCGTCATCCTCGGAGAACCCGCAGGTCACGGGATTGCCTTCACCGCAGGGGATTCCGGTCTCACCGGGGCCGAAGAGCGGCCCCAGGAGTGGCCGTCGTCATAAACCAGAAAGTACCGGTACGGGGTGGACCAGACCCTCCCAAAGGGCTACGGACACGCCGAAAGGTCACGGAAGACCTGCTCGTCGGGGAGCCGGTGCGGCATCGCCACCCTGGCAAAGACGGGGCCATCCCGGTACTGGGGAGGGTCACCGGAAAGCGCCCGAGGCCCCGTGGGCACAAAGAACTCCCCGATGGGTTGCCCACCGGGGAGTGCGACTCGGGTCAGGTGACCTGTGACCTCCGGTTGAACCGTTCGGCCCGCCACTCGCCGGACTCCACGACCTCCACCAGCGCGGTCGCGGCGTCGTACACGTCCACGTAGCGCAGGTAGAGCGGCGTGAATCCGAAGCGCATGACGTCCGGGGCCCGGAAGTCCCCGATCACACCGCGCTCGATCATCGCCTGCACGATCGGGTACCCGGCGCCCTCCTCCGGCTGGACGAGGGAGACCTGGCTGCCGCGCCGGTCGTGCTCCGCCGGGGTGATCGAGGACAGCCCCACGGAGGCGGCCCTGGCCAGGAACAGGTCGGTCATGGCCAGGCTCTTGGCCCGGACCTGGGAGAGGTCGGCCATGGCCCACACGTCCAGCCCCGCTTCCAGAGCCGCGTCGGCCACCAGGGGCTGCGAGCCGCTGAGGAAGCGTGAGACGCCCGTGGCCGGTTCGTAGTCGGGGGCGAAGTCGAAGGGCCTGGCGTGCCCGTGCCATCCGCTGAGCGGCTGCTCCGAGACCGCGTGGTGACGGCGGGCGGCGTACAGGAACGCGGGCGCTCCGGGGCCCGCGTTGAGGTACTTGTAGGTGCACCCCACCGCGAAGTCCACGTCGTTCCCGGAGAGGTCGATGGGCACCGCGCCCACGCTGTGGCACAGGTCCCAGATCACCAGGGTGCCGTGCTCGTGCGCCAGGCGGGTGATCCCGGCCATGTCCCGCAGCACTCCGCTGCGGTAGTCGACGTGGCTCAGCAGCAGGACGGCCACGTCACGCCTGGCCAGGGCCTCGGCCAGCTCTGGGCCGTCGGGGTCCACGCGGCGCTGCTCGGCGTCGGCGAGACCCACCGCGCCCTCGGTGACGTACAGGTCGGTCGGGAAGTTGCCCGCCTCTCCCAGAACCACCGTGCGGTCGGACAGGCGCAGGGCCGTGACCAGGGTCTTGAAGAGGTTGGCGGAGGCGCCGTCACCGACGATCACCTCGTCGGCACCGGCCCCGACCAGCGGGGCGACCTTGGCTCCGAGGGTGCGGGGCTTGTCCCACCAGCCCGCGTCGTTCCAGCTACGGATGAGGTTCTGGCCCCACTCGCGCTCGATCATGTCGGCGACGCGGGCGGGGGTGGAGCGGGGCAGGGCGCCCAGCGAGTTGCCGTCGAGGTAGATCACCCCTTCGGGGAGGACGAACTCCTCGCGGAGGGGGCGAGGGGTCCGCCGCGTCCAGGGCGGCGCAGTCCTCACGGGAGATGGGCGTCATCGGGTCCTGCTTCCTCGTGCTGTGGTGTCCTGGTCTAGATGGTGCTGCGCAGGGACCACAGTTCCGGGAAGACGTCCTTCTCGGCGTTGCGGGCCAGCCAGTTGAGACCGTTGGACCCGCCGCTGCCCGGTTTGCCGCCCATCGTGCGCTTGACCGCGACCAGGTGGAGCTGACGCCATCGTGTCACCCGCTCCGCGACGTCCACCAGGGACTCGGCCAACAGGTACAGGTCGTTCCCGGGGCGGTCGTCGGCGTAGACCTCGATCCAGGCGTGCTCGACCTCGGCGGAGGGCTCGTAGTCCTCGCTCCAGTCCCGCTCGGCTCGGGAGTCCGGGACGGGCAGTCCCCGACGGTGCAGCAGGCGCAGCGCTGCGTCGTACAGGCTGGGGCGCTCGATCAACGCGGTGAGGTCGTCGACGACCCCGCTCATCGCCTTGTGCGGACGGATCATGGCGGCGGACTTGTGGCCGAGGACGAACTCCAGCTTCCGGTAGCTGTAGGACTGGAAGCCGGAGGCCTCACCGAAGGCGTCCCGGAACCGGTTGAACTGGGTGGGCGTCATGTCCCCGAACAGGCCCCAGGTGCTGTTGAGCACGTCCTGGGCGTTGCAGGCGCTGCGCAGCCAGGCCACGGCACCGGGAACGTCGTCCACCTCCAGCGCGTCCCGGGCTGCCTCCCAGCGTTCCTGGACGAGCGTGAACAGGAGTTCCATCACCTGGGTGCCGATGATGAAGGCGGACTCGGCTGGCTCCTTGGTGCGCGGGTTCTGGAGGCCGAGCAGGGTGTCGACACCGAGGTAGTCGGCGTAGGGGGTGTTCCTGTCGAAGCTCAGGGTGGGCCGGCCCTCGTTGCTCTCCGCCTTCGCGGCGCGGGCCTCGGCCGCGCCGACGTCGGTCGGGGCGTAGGGGCACTGCTGGGCGGACGTGGTGGAGAGCATCGGGTGTACCCCTCGTGTACTGCGCGACTTCAGCGGTCTCACGAACCTGCGTGTACGTGAACTCACATACTCGGACAATTGACCCTGATAAGGAATGGACATCGACCACGCAAGTCGGGCACTGACCTAGCATTCGTAACAGGAACCTGACATCGGCTTTGGGAACGTGAAGTATGGCCTCACGACTGGAAACCCCGCTGGACAGCGTTGACCAGCGCATCCTCGACGAGCTCCAACGGGACGGCCGCCTGTCCTTCAACGAGCTGTCCCGGCGGGTGAACCTCTCCGCGCCCGCCGTGGCCGACCGGGTCCGTCGGCTGACCGACCGAGGGGTCATCACGGGCTACCACGCCCATGTGGACCCGGCCGCCGCCGGTCTTCCGGTCACGGCCCTCGTACGGATGGAGTGCTTCGGGGCCCACTGCCTGCTGCGCGAGCAGTCCTCCCTGGAGCTCCCGGAGATCCTCCAGGTGCACCGGGTCACCGGCGACGCCTGCTGCGTGCTGCTCATCGCGGTGCGCTCGATGGAGCACTTCGAGGAGGTCATCGACCAGCTCGCGGAGCACGGCCGCCCCTCCAGCACCATGATCCTGTCCAGCCCGGTTCCCTGGCGCGCCGTCACCGCCCCCGGACCCGCTGACGGCGGTCCCCGTGATCGAGGGGCTCACGACACCGCGCCCTTCGGGCCGGGCGGTCAGGGCGGTCCGTCCCCCATCGCGGGGCTCACGTGAACGGAACGGAAGGGTGACGGGGCCGTGCGCACCGTTCGTCGTCGACCCCCGTGGTACCCGCGCCAGGTCGACCGCGGGCCGGTGGCGGGGGCGGGGGCGCGAGCTGGCGGGATCAGCCGGGCCGCGCGTCTAGGGTTGACCGGTGAGCGTACTGATCGACAGCCCCGTCTGGCCGGGTCCCCGTGGGTGGCGCTTCGCCCACCTGGTGAGCGACAGCTCCTTCGAGGAGCTCCACTCCTTCGCGCGTGAGCTGGGCGTCCCCTCCCGGGCCTTCGAGCGGGACCACTACGACGTCCCCGAACACCTCCACGCGCGTGCCCTGGATCTGGGGGCCGAGCTCGTCACCGGTCGGGACCTGGTCACCCGTCTGCGGGCGGCGGGGCTGCGCCGCCCCAAGGGCGGCGGCTCGGAACAGGCTCCTCCGCGAGCTCGCGGCTGAGCCGGTCCACCTCAGCGAGCATGTTGGACCGGGCGCGGGGCTCCCAGTGCGCCCGGCCGAACTCCGTGTGGAACAGGTGCGGGCTCTCCAGCAGCGAACGCAGGACCCGCAGCCGTCCGGCCCGGAACACCCGGTCGGGGTAGCGCCAGTACTCGGCGCGCACCGCCGAGGTGTAGGCCAGGTACTTCTCCGGGGCTCCCGCCAGGGTCGACAGGTCGGCGTCGGAGAGCACCGCGCCGTTGGCGTCCCCCGGCTCGGGCCGGTGGTCCCTGGTGACGCCCACCAGCCGCACCACCTCGGAGATCAGTACCGGGTCCTTTCCCAGGAGCGCGAGCAGACGGTGCGCCAGAGCCTCGCTCTGGTCCTCGTCGTGCCCCGGGTTGCCCTCGTGGACGGCGTCGTGGAACCAGACCGCGTACCGCACGGCGTCGACGTCGCGGGCCTCGTCCTGGAGCACGTCCACGGCCCGCAGGGTGCTCCACAGGTGGGAGAGGGTGTGGTACCGCCGGTGGTCCTCGCTCCAACGACCGAGGAGCTCGTCCCCGACGGCGCGGGAATCGCAGTCCTCACCGGCGAGCTGACGCCAGGAGGCGGCGAGGAGGACGGCGTCCTCCTGTCGAAGGGGGTGGAAACGGTCCTCGGAGCTCATGTGATCAGTCTTCCCGTCCGGGCCCGGCCCCAAAGGTCAGCGCGCGGAGTCCTCGACCAGTCCGGCCTCGTGGGCGAGGACGGCCGCCTGGACCCGGTTCCTCAGGCCCAGACGGCTGAGGATGGCGCTGACGTAGCTCTTGACCGTGCCCTCCACGAGGAAGAGGCGTGCCGCGATGTCCGCGTTGGACAACCCGGCGCCGACCAGGGCGAGCACGTCCCTCTCGCGGTCGGTGAGTGCGGCCAGGCGCGCCGCCGCGGCGGCCTCCTTCGCCGCTCTGCCACCGCCGAACCGATCGATCACCTGGCGGGCCACCCTGGGCGACAGGTAGGCGCCGCCGTCCGCGACCGCGTGCACCCCGGCGATGAGCTCACGGGGGTCTCCCGCCTTGAGCAGGAACCCGCTGGCACCGTCCCCGAGCGCCTGGGAGATGTAGGCGTCCTCCCCGAAGGTCGTGAGGATGACGACCCGGGTGCCAGGAGCCACCCGCAGGATCTCCGCGCAGGCCGCGAGCCCGTCCATCCGGGGCATGCGGATGTCCAGGAGCACCACGTCGGGACGGTGGGAGAGCACCAGCTCCACCGCCTGGCGGCCGTCCGCGGCCTCCGCGACGACCTCGATGCCCGGATCGCTCTGGACGATCGCCCGCACACCCGCGCGGATCATCGCCTCGTCGTCGGCGAGCAGCACTCTGATCACCGTGTCACCCGTCCCGGTCGCGGCGTCCCACAGGTCATCTCGTCAGCCTCTCCTTGGTCACCAGCACCGCGTCCTCGAAGCACAGCTGGTAGAAGTCCACGTCGTCGTCGAACATCCCCGCGGAGTCGCGGTACTGCTCACAGGCGGGGTCGGCGGAAGCGAACTCAGCCAGGCGGGACTCCGTGATCCGCAGCGGCTGGTCGGGGAGGGGAAGGTCCTCGCGGTGCGCGCCCACGGCGAGCGCCGCGAACTGCTCCGGTGGCAGGGTGCTGTCCGCGAGGATCTCCGCGAGGACGTAGTAGACCGTGGCGACCACGAGGACGACCACGACGACCGGTGCGGCCACCAGGGCCAGGGTCCACGGCTGGACCCGTCTCCGAGCCGCCCTGTGGAGCTGCTCGATCTCCTCGCCCTCCCTCACCTCGGCACCGTCGAGGGGAGGGTGGCGCACACCCGCCACCCGTCCTCGTGGGGTCCCGCGGTCAGCGCCCCACGCGCCAACCGCACCCGCTCCCCCAGCCCGGTGAGGCCGTGGCCGCCACCGGAACCCGGCTCCCGGCCCGGCCGCTCCGGTGCCCGGTTGGTGACGCCTACCTCCACCCGGGTGTCGTCGGCGGTCAGCCGCACCTCCACGGGGGCGCCCGGCGCGTGCTTGGTGGCGTTGGTCAGGGACTCCTGCACCACACGGTGGACGGCACGGTCCACCATCGGCGGGAGCGCGTCGAGGGGGCCCTCGCTGACCAGGACGACGTCCACCCCCGAGTCGCGGGCCCGTTCGACCAGGGCCGGGACGCCCTCACCGGTCGGGGCGGTGGGGGCGGGTTCGGTGCCGGTGTCGGGGCGCAGGACCCCGATGACCTCGCGCAGACCGGCGGTGGCCGCCACGGCACCGGCGCGCAGCCGGGCGATCTCCTCGCGGTGGTGCTCGGCCAGGTCCGGGGCGACCTCCAGGGCACCGGCGCGCAGCGCGATCAGGCTGAGGTCGTGGCCCAGCGAGTCGTGCATGTCCTGGGCGATCCGGGCGCGTTCGCGCAGGCGGGCCCGGTCGGCGGTGAGCCGCTGTTCGAGCTCCAGCTGGCGGGCGTGCTCCCAGCCCGCCCGGCCCAGTTCCCGGTGCTGGCGACGGTAGACGCCCACCAGCCAGGGCAGCGCGGTGCAGAACAGGAGGGTGGATCCGGCGGTGACCCAGAGTCCGGGGGTCTCGTCCAGGTGGCGGAGCACGAGCACCGCCATCGCCAGGCAGAGGCCCGCGAAGAGCGCCACCGCGGGGCCGACCCGTCTCGACCGGCGTCCGGCCAGGTAGGCCACGCACACCAGGAGGACCATGAAGGCCTGGGACCACGTGCACACGAGCACGGCCACACACGGGGCCAGGAGGGGAAGGTGCGGCTGAGCACGATCACGGCCCCCGCCAGGGCCACCAGCGCGGGAACGGGCAGGGCGGGTGCGTACCCGGCGACGGTGAAGGCGTGCGCCTCGGACAGCAGGACCAGGGACACCCCGAGCCACAGCAGGAGGTCGCGCACGACGGAGCCCCGGGTGGGCCATCCGGGTGCCGGGAACCGGCGCGGTACGAAGTCCATGCTGGTGAACCTACACAGCGGCACCGGCCTCGGGACACCAACGAAAGTCAGGGTTCGTCCGCCTCCTGGGGAGATCCACCTATCATGGGATGGTTTGCGGCCGAGGGCGACGGCGCGGCACACACGAGACAGAACGAGGCTGAATGTCACCCCTGGAGACCCTGCGACGGATGCACCGGATCGCCGGCTGGCCGCTGCTCCTCGCCACCTTCCTGGCCCGGCTCCCCGTGTCCATGACGCTGATCGGGCTCCTCACGCTGGTCACCAGCACCACGGGCAGCGTCGGAGCCGCCGGACTGGTCTCCGGGGCGTTCGCGCTCGGGGAGGCGATCGGCGGGCCGATCATCGCGCGCTTCGCGGACCGTCACGGTCAGCGCGTCCCCGTCCTGGTCATGGCGATCATCGACGCGGCCCTCATCGGAGCCCTGGTAGCCGCCGTCACGACGGACGCCCCGCTGACCGTCCTGGTCGCGCTGGCGGCCGTCGGTGGTCTGTGCATGCCCCAGGTGGGACCGATGGCCCGCACCCGCTGGGTGGTGCTGATCCGCAGGGGCCCCGACCGCGGCCTGGAGCGCGAGCGCTCGGTCTCCGCCGTGATGTCGGTGGAGGGCGTCCTGGACGAGGCCTCGTTCGTCCTGGGTCCGGCGCTGGTCGGGGTCCTCACCCTCACCCTGTCCCCCTCCGCGAGTGTGCTCGGCGCGGCCGTCCTGATCGGCGTGTTCGGCACCGCCTTCGCGCTGCACCCCACGGCCCCGCCCGGGTCGGCCCCGGTGCGCGGCGCCGAGGGAGCATCACCCGGCCCGCGCTGCTCCTGCTCGCCGTGCCGATGTTCTGCCAGGGACTGTTCTTCGGCGGCATGTCGACGGGTGTGACGGCGTTCGCGGACAACGCCGGGCACGGTGACCTGTCCGGGCTGATGTACGCGGTGATGGGCTCCAGCAGCGCCCTCGCGGGGCTGATGATGGCCTCGCTGCCGGTGGGCTTCACACTGACCGCGCGGACCCGCGTGGCGGCGGGCGGCCTGGCGCTGCTCACCCTGCCGTTGTACCTGGAGCACGGGCCGGCGACCCTCGCGGTCACCATCCTCGTCCTGGGCGTCGCGATCGGCCCGCACCTGGTGAGCCTGTTCGGACTGATCGAGCGGGCCGCCCCGCCCAGCCGCCTCTCGCAGTCGATGTCGATCATCCTGAGCAGCCTGATCCTGGGCCAGGCCCTGGGCTCGATGATCTCCGGTTCCCTCGCTGACTCCTACGGGCACCAGGGTGCGTTCGCGCTGGCCACGGCGGGCGGCGTGATCTCGCTGGCGGTGACCACGCTGGTGCTGCGCGCCCGGTGGTACGAGCGGCCCGCCTCCCCCGACAGCGCTGGAACCGAGCCACCGGTGACCAAGGACACGGGACTGAATTCCCGGGCCTGACCTGGGAGAACGTCGCACTCCTCGCTGAGGGCGTCAATCCCCCGTCACGACGGGGGGCGGTGTCCCCGAGGTGTGCGTAGGCTTGTCGACCGTGCTCGATCTGTTCAGGGCGCTGGCCCCCGCGCCGGTCTCCACCGCGAGGCCACACCGCCTCCTCCGATCGCCGGGATCTCCCGCGTGGTCCTGTCCGTGCGCGACCTCGACGTCAGCGTGCGCTTCTACCGCACCGTCCTGGGCCTGCGTCCGGAGTACCCCGAGCAGGCCGAGGGGCCGCCCCTGACGGTCCTCCCCCTCCCCGGCGGGCCGGACGTCGCCCTCGTCCAGCAACGGGACAACTTCAAGGGGCGCTTCGACAGCCGGCACTGCGGTCTGGGCCGCCTCACGCTGGCCGCCGCCAACCTCGGCGTCCTGGAGGCCTGGGAGGACCGCTTCACCCGGATGGACGTGGAGCACACCCCGGTCGTGCACACCGAGGAGGGCTCGACCCTCGTCTTCCAGGACCCCGACGGCACCGAGCTCGCCCTGTTCGTGCCCGCCGAGCCCGACACCGGCGAGGACTAGGTCGTGCTCTGTGGATCACTCCGCGCTCGCGACCGCCGACACGTCCCAGCCGGCCCCGGCCCGGGAAGGACCCGGGGCCGGGCTCGTCGTCACTCGCTGGGGACGGTCTTGAGCCTGATGTCGCGCTCGCCGAGCTCGTCCACCGCGGAACGCGGCAGGCGGTCGTCGGTGACGATCAGGTCGAACTCCTCCAGGCGGGCCACCCGGAAGGTGCCGAACTTCCCGTACTTGGTGCTGTCCACCACCAGGACGCTCTTGGAGGCGATGCGCAGCAGCTCCTGCTTGGCGATCACCTTGGCCTCGGAGGGCGTGGTGGAGCCGCGCTCGGCGTCCCAGGAGCTGCTCGCGATGAAGGCGAGGTCCACGTTGACCTGCCGCAGGAAGTCGGCGGTGAACTGGCCGACGGAGGAGTGGTCGGAGTGCGAGACCACTCCCCCGGTGTGGATCAGTTCGATCCCCGGGTACTCCATGAGGTGGCCGACGACGTTGAAGTCGCTGGTGATGACGGTCAGCCCGACCTTGTCCGTGAGGAGCGGCACCATCTGGAGGGTGGTCGTGCCCGCGTCCAGGTAGATGGTGAAGTTCTCGCGCACGAGCTCGGCGGCGGCGCGCGCGATCGCCCGCTTGGCGGGCACCTCCAGCTGGGCCTTGGCCAGGTAGGAGGGTTCGCTCTTGAGCCGGGCCGCCAACCGCACGCCTCCGGTGACCGACAGGACCTTGCCGTCGTTCTCCAGGGCCTGGATGTCGCGACGCACGGTCATGTGGGACACGGACAGCATCGACGTGAGCTCGTTGATACTCAGCACGTGGCGCTCCTGGAGGAGCTTCAGGATGTGCTCTCGCCGCTGGTCCGGGATCATCGTTCGCCTCACACTCGGGGGCCTGGCCTGCGGGTGCCGTTCGGATACGACACCCCTTATCGAAGTTTCCCAGGTAGCCGTACCCAGGACGTGCCCCCACGACGTGAGACCGCTCGCAATCGGGTCGCGACCGCTCGGGAACGCGGCCCGCCGCCCGGCCGTCCAGGGACGCCTTGGTGGGCGTTTTTCCTGTTTGCACCACGTAACCCCGGGGTCTTTGCCACTCTTGACTCCATGACGTTGTCCATCGCACTACGCGGAGACACCGCACGATTCCCCGGGAACACGCTCCCGGCACTGCGCTCGGCTCTGCGCGCCGGAGCCGACCTGGTCAAGATCGACGTCCACCTGACCTCGGACGGGTATCCCGTCCTGGTGGACGAACGTGTCGTGGCCCTCCCGGGTTCCCCGCCGCACCAGGTCGCGGACCTGACCCTGGCCGAACTCGCCGCCGCCAGGGACGACGTGGAGCGGCGGATACCCACCCTCATGGAGGTCATCGCCGAGTTCGGCGGCGGGGACACCGCTCCGCTGCTGGTCGACGCGGCCTCTCCGCAGGCGGCGCTGGCCGCCGACACCGTCCTGCGCGAACACGGGTTCGGTGACCTGGCGTTGTTCACCGGGCCGCTGGAGACGCTCCAGGCGTTGCGGGCCCGCAGCCCCGGAGCCCGGATCATGCTCGCCTGGGAACAGCCCGGCCCGCCGCCGGAGGAGGTGGCCCGCACGCTCCGCCCCACCTTCCTGGGATCGCACTTCTCGCTGGTGGACCGGGAACGGGTGGCCGACCTCCACCGGCACGGTTTCGGGGTGGTGGCCTGGACCGTGAACGAGTTCCCGGAGATGGCCCGTCTCATGGGAATGGGCGTGGACGCGCTCGCCACGGATCGCGTCGACGACCTCGTTTCCCTGACTTCGGGACGCGCCCAGGAAACGGCGACGGGGCCGCCGTGAACGACCGTGCGCGCGGCACGGAATGGAACGGCGACACTTCCCGTTCCGTCCCGGGAAAGCACCGGTACATCCGGTGCGCCGTTCACGTGTTCCACGGCACCACCTGGAGGAACGGACGACGAATCCCCCACACGGTGCCGGCGGGAACATCAACACCACGCGCACCCTGAATGACAGTTTCTCCGGTCAATTCAGCCTTTCCGCACTATGTGTCGACCGTTCGCGGATATCGTTGTCTCCCCTACGTCCGCGGTGCACACCGACCGATGAGAAACGACGAATGACGGCAGATCACCCCCGAACGCACTTCGCACGACGGCACCCGTCCTGGACTGCGCGGCCCGGCTGTTCGCCGAGCACGGTTCGCGCGGGATCGCCATGTCCGACCTGACCCGGATCATCGCCACCGAGACACGCACCGACGCGGCGTGCCTCAGACGTGCCTTCCCCACCCGGTTCGACCTCTCCTACGCGGTGGTCTTACGCGCCACCCGCGAGCGGGTCGGCGGCCAGCTGGCCGCCGACGCGCCCGGAACTCCCCACCGAACGCATGTCCAGCCTGGTCCGCAGACACGTGAACTCGGGCTGGCGGCACCGGTCCGCCATCGCCCTGAGCCAGGAACTGCTGCCCACCCTGCGCGCCATCCACCCCGTCCGGCACCGGGAGATCAGCTCGCTGCACCGGACCTACCGCGAGCACGTGCGCGAGATCATCGTGGCCGGGGTGACCGCCGACCAGTTCCGGATACGGGACACCGGCAGGGCCACCGACAGCGTCCTGGAAACCTTCGACTCCCTCCTGCACTGGTACGACCCCGGGGCCGGGCTCAGCCTCAACGACCTGGGCGGGGTGTACGTGGACCTGGTGATCCACCACCACCTGCGCTGTCCGCGCTGACCGCGACGGTTCAGCCCCCGACCAGCTCGTACAGGTCCACCGACTCCGCGACGGCCCGCAGCCCCGCGTCGTTGGGGTGCAGGTGGTCACCGGAGTCGAACTCGGGACGCAACCGCTCCGGAAGCGCCGGATCCCGTAGCACCGCGTCGAAGTCCCACACCCCGGTGAAGACCGATTCCGGGTCCGCCGCCTCCGAACGCAGGTGGGCGTTGACCCGCTGGCGCGCCTCCTCCACCTCCGGGGTGCACCGTGAACCCCCGCGCACGGAGCGAGCGTCGCCACGAACACCCGCACCCCGTGCTCCTCCGCCGTCAGGGCCAGCCTCCCGAGCCCGGCGACCACCACGTCCGGGGTGGCGCCCCAGCGCAGGTCGTTGATCCCCGCGAAGACCACGAGGGCCTCCACGCCGTTCTGCGCGAACACGTCCCGCTGGGCCCGGTGCAGCATGCTCACGCCGCTGGCGTAGGTGGACACGCCCTCCCCGGGTAGCCGTCCGAGGTGATCCGGTTGCCCGCCACTCCGAGGTTGAGCACGCCCAGGTTGGGCAGGTCCTGGCTCCGGTGCAGCCGTGCGCTGAGCACGTCCGGCCAGCGCGCGTGCCCGTCCCGGGTGGAGCGCAGCCCGTCGGTGATCGAGTCGCCGTAGGTCACCACCGCCCCGGGCCCGTCCGTCACCTCGACGCCCGTGAGGAAGGGCCACTGCTCGACCAACCCGGTGAAGGGTTCTCCCGTGCGGTCCAGGGTCTGGTCACCGCTGCCGGGGACGCTCGTGTAGTTGGTGTCGACCGACGCGTAGTGGATGGGCGCGGCGGTCACCCGCTCGGGCAGGTGGACGCTGACCAGGAGTTCGGTCTGCGGGGGCAGGAGGAGGTCGACGGGGTCGGTGACCAGTCTCCCTCCGGCGGGGATGACCGCGCCGGGAGCCCCGTCGAAGGTCAGCGGGACCGCCGCTCCGTGGGTGGCGGCGCCCTGGCCGCGCAACGAGACCGAGACCGCGCCCAGGGTGACCGGGCGGGCGGCGAAGGTGTTGTCGAACCGCAGGCGCGCCTTGTGACCGCCGGTGGTGGTGCGCACGGTCATCCGCAGCGTCTGGTCCTCCCAGGGGCCGACCGACGCGTACCCGGAGACGGCCCGGGCCCAGGTGCCGGTCCAGGCCTGTGTGGCCGGGCGCCCGCCCAGGGAGAACACGTGCAGGCTGGCGTCGTCGTCGGCCACGGTGGGCAGGACGACGTGGTCGACCTCCCGGCCCTGGTCGAGCGGTACCGAGCGGGCGTAGAGGCGCACGGAGCCGATGGCGCCCTGCCCGAATCCCGTGGCCGAGTTGGCGTAGGGCAGGGACAGGGCGGCGTCCCCGGCCGGACCGGCGGCCCAGTCGGGCACGGAGAGGGGAAGTCCTGGGTGGTGCCGTCCGCGTAGACCACCCGGCCCTCGCCACGGACGTCGGCGCCGGTGCCGTCGGTGCGGGTGCCCGTGGCCAGGAAGGTCAGGGAGTCCCACCGGGCGGGTGCGGCGGACAGGGCCACGGACTGGCCGTCGGCGGTCACGTGGTCCGGGCGACCCGGGCCGTAGGCGGGGAGTTCGAGCGGCGTGTCCAGGAGGACCACCTCCTGCCCGGGGCGCCAGCCCGCCGCCGCCAGGGTGCGGGCGGAGAGGCTGTTGCCCGCACCGTCGAGGTCGGCGGAGCCCACGGTGCCGTCCTGGGAGACACCGGTCCCGTCGAGGACGTCGGAGAGCGGGAGCGCGCCGGACTCGCCACGCTCCTCGGCGGGCCGTACGGCGACGTCGCGGGAGACGCTGGCGTTGAAGGCGACCAGCAGCAGGACCACCACGGTGCCGACGGAGACCACCCTCAGGACGTGGTCCCAGACCGTGGCGGGCCGGTCCGTGCCGTGCCCCGCCGTTCTGCCCCCGTCCACCGCACGCCTTCCTCACCGGTTTCGTCCGTTCACCTCACGTGTTCGACGGTCCCGCGGCGCGGTGGTTGCCGAGACGTGGGCCACGGTGCCCCTCCGACCGGCGGCCAGTCTAGGGCGTAACGGACCTATCGGGTTCCGGACCTGCCGTGAGCGGCCCAGGGACATCCACAACACGGAACGTGGCGTTTCGCACCGCGCGCGCGGGGGCACAGGCTCGTCAGGAGGTACCCCCGTGGAGACCGGAACGATCGTCATCATCGTCGCGGCCGTGGTCATCGTCATCGGAGGAGCCGCGATCATCGCGTGGCTGGCGGTCCTCCCCGCCCTGCGCACGCGGCGGCTCAGGGCGCGGTTCGGCCCGGAGTACGAGCAGGCCCTGGCGGCGCACGGCGACCGGGACGGGGCCGAGCAGGACCTCGCCGGGCGGTTGCGCCAGCGCCGGGACACGGAGCTGCGCTCCCCACCGAACAGGAACGCTCCGACCACGCACGCGCCTGGACCGACGTGCAGAAGGAGTTCGTCGACGACCCGGTCGCGGCGGTCCGGGGAGCCCGAAGACTCACCGACACCATCATGCGGGACCTCGGCTACCCCGACGGCCCCGTCGCGCAGGACGGCGTCCACGACGACGCGAGCTTCGAGCGGCGGGCCCGGGACCTGTCCGTGGACCATCCGGAGGCGGTCGCCCGCTACCGCGCGGCCCGTGCCGCGGGACACCTCGCGGAGGCCGACGAGACGGCCACCGAGAACCTGCGCGAGGCCCTGATCGCCTACCGGGGCCTGGTGGAGGCCCTGCTCGGCACCGAGACCACCCGCACCGCACAGGTGGAGTAAGCACACGAGGGAGGTACACATGGCGGATCGCCCAGTACGGCCCAGGCACCGTCCGGGTGCGAAGCGGATCGACCCCGAACCCGTGAAGCCCCCGGCTCCGGAGCAACCGGAGACCCCCGGACCACCGAGGTGAGAGTGCCCCGGCAGGGCAGCCCCCGAAGGACCCCCGACACCTCCCGAGACTGGCGGCCGCAGCCCCGGGGCCTGGTCCCCGCCGAGGTGCGTGAACGCTGGGACGCGGCCCAGGGCGAGTTCGTGGACGACCCGCCGGGATCGGTGCGCGCGGCGGACGCCCTGGCCTCGGAGGTGGCCGACGCCGTGATCGCTGAGATCGAGGCGCGCCGCGCCGCCCTGCGCACCGCCTTGGAGGACGCAGACGAGGACACCGAGGCCCTGCGCGTGACGCTGCGGGACCACCGCGCCTTCGTGCGGGGGCTGGTCGGAGACGACTGACCGGTGTCCGGCACCGGACCCGGAGCGGGTCCGGTGTCGGCCCGGGTCATGTCCAAGCCACGGGTTCCGAGGCGGCGAAAAACGCCCGGACGGTGTCTCGGACCCGGTCCGCAACGGTCCCGGGGTCGGTGGCGTCGAGTTCGCCGTCCAGGTGGAGGAACGCCAGGACGTGGACGAAGGACCACACGGCGACGGAGAGCGCCTCGGTGTCGACGCCGGGGAAGACACCGTGGACGATGCCGTGGACGATGCCGTGGACGTACTCCCAGATGGCGGCGGTCGCGGCGACGCGCTCCGCGTCGTCCGGATGGCAGGGTTCGGCGAACATCGCCCGGAACAGCGCGGGGCGCTCCAGCGCGAAGCGGGTGATGCTCTGTACGGTGCCGTCTCCTACGAAGGTCAAGCACACCGAACTGGCTTCTGCGGAGGTCGCGGCGCACCCCATGAGGAGGCCCCACGAGGGAGGGCGATTGCATGAGGGTGCGACCTCCGGAAAGGGCCTTCGGCCGTGGGGATCGCGCTCCGGCACTGCTTCTCGCCGGTTTCGTCGAAGGGGGAGGTGCGCGCGGCGGGTCCCGGTGCGAAGACGCACTTGGAGAGGCCGTGCGAGCTGGGCACCGCGTCACCAGGACACCTGACAGCACGGCCTTGCTCACGTCCGGGGAAAGGACCGATCCCCCCGCGTACCAGGCCGCTATACCTGCGTGATCGGTTCGAGCTGGGACATGATCTGTTCGCGCTGGGCTTCGAACCGCGGCGGGAGCGTGGAGCGCTGGCCCAGCTCTTCGGGAGACTCGTCGCAGTCCCAACCGCCCTCGTCGTGAGTGACCGCGAGCTCGAAGAGCGCGCCTCCCGGCGTCCGGCAGTTTCCGACCACCTCGATGACGTTGCCGAACTTGTCGTTGCCGACCCGGAGGGCCGCGCGGTCGCCGTCCTCGCTGATGCGGCCGTCGGAGTGGAACACCGACTCGGCGAACTCGATGGTCCGCTCCGGTGTGTGGGCGTTGATGGCGGTGCCGTGGATCCCGTGGATCCCGTACTCCTGCGGCACCCCGTCGCCCGCGTAAGGCTTACGCGGGTCGCCGTGCAGACTGTGGGTGTGGGTGTGGGTGTTCGAGACGAGACCTGGCCGTCGCGTGGTGCGCGTGGCTTCTCCCCGGCTCAGTCCTGTCGGGCCAGGGATCGCAACCGTTCCAGGCTCCCGTCACGACGGGCGCGCCTCATCCCGGACTTGGCCACGAGACCGTTCGCGATCATCTGGACCGTCCTGTTGGCGGGGGCGCTCATACCCTTGGACGTATGTGGCGCGTACACCGCCCGTTCGTCGCCGACCGCCAGCCAACCGGTGAGAGTGCGCATACCAAGGCCGACGCACCGCGGGCCGAACGTGTGGGCCAGGAGACCGGCCCGCCTTTCACCTGGGGGCAGGATGCCAGGAGCCACGTCGAGGTGTAGTCCGGCCGCGTCGAAGCCCGCGATCTCGACGGGGACGATCACCGGAAGTCCGTCCGCGCCCTCGTAGGCCAGGAGCCGGTGGTCGAGGCCGGCGATCTGGCGTTCGAGGGACGCGATGTCCACTCTCGGGGCGGTGCCGTCCTTCGGGGGCGTTGCACGGGCGCGGTTCCCGGGTCGGCCGAGCCCGTGACGCGTGGGGTGCCCCGGGTGGCGGGGTCCGGCCAGACGGTCAGGCGTTCGATGTCGACATCGACGAAGACGCGGTCCTGGTGGTACTCCCGCAGCAGCCTGCCCCAGAGCGGTCCGCGAGGGGCCGCGCCGAGGAACGGCTCGGAGGACTCAAGAAGTCCGGCCAGCCGTCCGGGATCGGGTTCCATATCCACCGTGGCCCTTCCCTGCGCCAGCACGAAGAGGTCACTCTCGGCGAATCCGTGGTCCCTCGTGTGGTAGGCGAGCGAGACGCGGGGGCGGGCCAGGATGTGTTCCAGCTTCTTCGGGAAGCCCAGGGAGGTGGTGAACGTCAGACGCGCCGCTTCGCGGTCCGCCAGTCCGACCGGTGAAACACTGGTCAGGACCGCGCCCCCGCGGGCGTCGGATAGGCGACCGCGATGGTGAGGTCTCCCCTGACCACGGAGTCGACCTCGTCGGACCAGCGCAGTGGTTCACGCCTCACGTTCGGCTCCCCGCAGTGAACGCAGATCCGCCGCCGCCTGTTCGCGCATCGACGGCAGGAGATCCTGTACCGGTTCCGGCAGTCGGCTGAACAGGAGCTCGGCCTCCCTCTCGGAGGCGACCTCCTGGATGAAACCGACCATCAGGTGCGCAGCGACAGTCGGAGAGGTCGTCACCACTCGCATGGCGAAGGCGTCCCAGACCTCGGATTCCATATGGGCGCCTAGCGCGGGCAGCAGGACCGGTTCCTCGTGTTCCAGGTGGTGCAGAACCGTCTCGCGTACCTCGGCGGCCGCCGCGCGCAACTCCGCTCGGGCGGATGCCCCATCCGTCTCGTCGTCGATCGGTACGCCGGCCAGGGCGTCCAGAGCGGTCTCCAGGCGTTCGTGTTGGTCGCTCAACCGCTCGAGTTCGGCCGCCGTCTCCGGTGCTGATTCCAGCAGGAGCGGCCACAGGTCGTGGTCTTCTGTCTCGTGGTGGTGGCGTAGGTTCTCCACCAGGAAGCCGCGCAGGTCAGCCAGCAGGGCACAGGGCACAGTGGGGCGTTGCGCGGCGTCGACCAGGAGTGCCGAGGCCGCTCGATGGATGTCATGGGCAACGCGTGTCTCGATGATCGCGACGGAGTCTGGGTGCTGGAGGCTGGTCATGTCCGCAGCATATTGACTTTATAGCCCCATAGTCAATATGGGGGCCTATTTGGAAAGGTGTACACGACACAGTGGCCGCTCGAAAGTACGAGTCCAGGCGACGAACCGACCTGGCCCTCGCCACCAGGGAAGCCATCCTCACCTGCGCGTACGACCTGTTCAGGGAGCACGGGTACGCGGAAGTGACCATCGGTGACATCGCGAAGGCCGCCATGGTCGCGGTGCCCACCGTGTACAACAGCGTGGGGGCAAGGCGAAAATCCTCACCACACTGCTGGAACCGGCGGTCAGCGATCCCCAGGTGGAGGAATCGCTCACCGCCGCAGAGGCGTGCGACGACGCCGTCGAGGTCATCGACCTGACCGCCCGCGGCACCCGACTGACCCACGAGAAGCACTGGCACGTGGTCTTCGAGCTCTTCTACCGCCACCCTCCGGGAGAGCCTTCCGTCAGGGCCGTCCTGGACCGGGGTGATCGGGACTACGTGCACGCCCTCGGCCGCGTTGCGGACCAGCTCGTACGACTCGACGCTCTTGCCGAGGACGTCACTCCCGCACAAGCGCTCGACGTGCTCTGGTTCTATCTGGGGCCCCACGCCTGGCTGACCCTGGTCGGGGAACGCGGCTGGTCGTTCGACGACGCTCAGTGTTGGATCGCGCGCGGCGCCCGCCAGGCACTGCTCAAGCGGAAGTGATCGGGACGGCCCGCAGCGAGGCCAGCGACGGTTGGGGGCGCCCGATGTTTGGCGGTGGGGGCTCGATGAGCGCGGTGTGGGCGCCCTCGCGGCGCGCAGGGCCTCCGCAGGTGGTGGTGGAACCTACGGTCCGGTGCTGTTTCGGGATCGGATTGCTGTCGAGCTCCTACCTTGAGGGACGTGCCCGAACGCCCGAGTCGCTTGTCCGTTCGTCCAGTTGCCCGGTGCTACTGGCGGACGCACGGACCGATGAGGGAGATACGCCCGTCAGCCGTTTGAAACTCCTGCTCAGGGCGCTGTTGGACCCGTACCCCACGTGCGCGGCGACAGCGTGCAGGTTCGTGTCCGTGGACTGCACCATCTGTCCGGCCACATGCGCCCTCCACAGCCGGACGAAGCTCATGGGCGGTATGCCGACCACCGAGGTGAAGCGCTGCGCGAAGGCACTACGTGACATCAGGGCCACCTCAGCGAGGGAACGGACCGTCCAGGGCTCGCCAGGTCTGGCCTGGACGGCTGCCAGTACCGGCTGCAAGGAGGAGTCCGTCGCCCCGGCGAGCCAGCCCTGGGGGACGTCGGCCCGTGCGATGACCTGCCGGAGCATGTGGATGAAGAGGACCTGGGTGAGCCGCTGCCGCATGGTGTGCGCGCCGAGTTCCGTGCTGACCGCCTCCTCACCGAGCATGGACACGAGAAGGCCGATCTTGGCAGCCCACGGTTCATCGGAGCGCATGAGACTTATGGGCGGGACGGCTTCGGCGATGAGGTTGGTCACCGCTTGATTGAGCTTGATCGACGCGGAGATCCGACCGGGAACGGTGACTCCGGAGCCATTCATGTACCCGCCGGTCACGGAACAAACGTCTGGTTCACCGGTGATGTCTACACCGTCAAACTGACTTCGGAGGAATCGAACGGGGCGTTCGGTGTCACCTACGCTTCCGTTCCCCCGGAGGCGGACCGCCCGACCACTACCACGCAGAACACGACGAGCTCTTCTACCTGCTCGAAGGAGAGCTGACCTTCTCCGAAGCCGACCGCGACTTCACCGCACGCTCCGGAGACCTGGTACTGATCAAGCGCGCCCGCGTTCTTCTGCGGATCGTACGCAAAACGCTCGCATGGCAGGAGCGGAGCCGGGAGTGATGCCGTCCCAGGAAGAAGACGGGTGGATCATCCCTGAATCCGGGTGGGGGTCAGTGTTCGGGAAGTGGCACCGGATGTGGAACGAAGGTGGACCGACAGTGGCCAGCCGCGGGACAGGAGAGCTCCGAAGGGCCGAGGTGAGGGCGAGGCGCCCCGTGCCATGGGTTCCTCCGCTGAGCCGGATCCAGCGAGGCCACCAGGCCGTCCCACACCATGGGGCCGGACGGGCTGGTCGCAGAGCGAGGCCACCAGCTGAGCACGAGCGCCTACCCGAAGCTGTGGACGAAGGCACGCAGGCGGTCGCTGACTCCGAAAGAGCGCGGACGTCCTCTGGGCGAACGACCGTACGACCCGCGCGGCGCCTCTGGGTCCGCCCGGCTGAACGACGGCACTTCGCCGTGCCGGGGGCGGGAATGGGGCGGCAGGGACTTGACGCCCTTCTTGGGTTTTATGCCCGAATCCCGCGCTGAGTGAAGGGGAATCCCGCGTGCGCGGGAAGGGTGGTTTCGACGGGTTTCGGGGCCGGGAAACGTCAGCACACATTCAGCAAGGTGGGCCCGGATCGAGTCGTGACCGACAGTACACAGCCGGGTGGGAAGAAAGCGCCGCTGGCCTGTCGGTGCAGGCTGGCGGCGCTTTTCGTATGTTCGGAAGGGGTAGGCCGGGCAGGACTCGAACCCGCGACCCAGGGATTATGAGTCCCCTGCTCTAACCAACTGAGCTACCGGCCCTCCGTCGTCAGCAAACGTCATCCTAACAGGATGCGTCCGACGTTTCCTCGCCCGAAATCCGTTGCTCCGCAAGGCTTGCCCGCACCCGTGACGACGCGCGGAGCGCTTGGGCGCACCTTGGACGCGAGCGGCGCCGGGGGCGGTCTAGGGTGTGATGGTGCGGCGCGCGCCAGGCCGTACCCCCTGGGCCCGGCACCGGAGCCGTCACGAACCCGTTGGTAACATCGCGGGTCGCACAACGTCGTCAGGAGAGTTCACGCATGTCCAACGCACCCGTCAACGTCACCGTCACCGGCGCGGCCGGTCAGATCGGCTACGCGCTGCTGTTCCGGATCGCCTCCGGCCAGCTGCTCGGCGCCGACACCCCGGTGAAGCTGCGCCTGCTGGAGATCCCGCAGGCCGTCAAGGCCGCCGAGGGCACGGCGATGGAGCTCGACGACTGCGCCTTCCCGCTGCTCCAGGGCATCGACATCTTCGACGACGCCACCCAGGCGTTCGAGGGTGCCAACGTGGGTCTGCTGGTCGGCGCCCGCCCGCGCGGCAAGGGCATGGAGCGCGGTGACCTGCTCCAGGCCAACGGCGGCATCTTCAAGCCCCAGGGCGAGGCGATCAACGCCGGCGCCGCCGACGACATCCGCGTCCTGGTGGTCGGCAACCCCGCCAACACCAACGCCCTCATCGCGCAGAGCCACGCCCCGGACGTCCCGGCCGAGCGCTTCACCGCGATGACGCGTCTGGACCACAACCGCGCGCTCACCCAGCTCGCCAAGAAGCTGGACGTGTCGATCAACGACATCAAGAAGCTCACGATCTGGGGCAACCACTCCGCCACCCAGTACCC
Source organism: Nocardiopsis eucommiae (assembly GCA_018388625.1). Lineage (GTDB taxonomy): Bacteria > Actinomycetota > Actinomycetes > Streptosporangiales > Streptosporangiaceae > Nocardiopsis > Nocardiopsis eucommiae. The sequence continues at coordinate 4,117,403 of CP074402.1, forward strand.
GGACCTGTTCAACGCCGAGGTCAACGGCGCCAACGCCGCCAAGGCCGTCGGTGACCAGGCCTGGCTGGAGAACGACTTCATCCCGACCGTCGCCAAGCGCGGCGCCGCGATCATCGAGGCCCGTGGCGCCTCCTCGGCCGCCTCGGCCGCCAACGCCGCCATCGACCACGTGTACGACTGGGTGAACGGCACCCCCGAGGGCGACTGGACCTCCGCGGCCATCCCGTCCGACGGTTCCTACGGCGTCCCCGAGGGCCTCATCTCCTCCTTCCCCGTCACCTCCCGGAACGGCAAGTGGGAGATCGTCCAGGGCCTGGAGATCGACGAGTTCTCGCGCGGCCGTATCGACGCTTCGGTGCAGGAGCTCGTCGAGGAGCGCGACACCGTCAAGCAGCTCGGCCTGGTCTAGGTTCGGAGCGGTACCACGGTGACGGGCACGTCTCCCCTCGGGGGACGTGCCCGTCGGTGTTCCGGGCACCGGTGAGGGGACGAACACCCCGCCGTGTCCCGAAGGGGGTCGGGGACCGGGCAGTATAGAGACCGTGAGTCTCATTGATGTGCTTCCGGCCGAACCAGAACCCGACTCCCTCTTCGAGGCGTTCGCTTTGTGGGCCGAGGAGCGGGGCCTCACCCTCTACCCGCACCAGGAGGAGGCCCTCATCGAGGTCGTCTCCGGGTCGAACGTCATCCTCAACACCCCCACCGGCTCCGGCAAGAGCATGGTCGCCACGGGCGCGCTCTTCGCCGCTCTGGCACGGAACGAGTGCGCGTTCTACACCGCGCCCATCAAGGCGCTGGTGTCGGAGAAGTTCTTCGACCTGTGCAAGATCTTCGGCACCGAGAACGTCGGCATGATGACCGGCGACGCCAGCGTCAACGCCGACGCGCCCATCGTGTGCTGCACGGCGGAGGTCCTCGCCCAGATCGCCCTGGCCGAGGGCCGCGACGCCGACATCAACACCGTCGTCATGGACGAGTTCCACTTCTACGCCGAACCCGACCGCGGCTGGGCCTGGCAGGTCCCCCTGTTGGAGATGCCCCAGGCGCAGTTCCTGCTGATGTCGGCCACCCTCGGCGACGTCAGCCGCTTCGAGGAGGACCTGGAGAAGCGCACGGGACGATCGACCGCCGTGGTCACGTCCGCCGAGCGCCCCGTCCCCCTCTACTACGACTACCGCGCGACCCCGCTGCACGAGACCCTGGAGGAGCTCCTCGGCAACGGGGACGCGCCCGTGTACATCGTGCACTTCACCCAGGCGCAGGCGATCGAGCGCGCGCAGTCGTTGACCAGCATCAACATGTGCACCAAGGAGGAGAAGGCGCGGATCGCCGACGAGATCGGCAACTTCCGCTTCACCACCAAGTTCGGCCGCAACCTGTCCCGCTACGTGCGGCACGGCATCGGCGTGCACCACGCGGGGATGCTTCCCAAGTACCGGCGTCTCGTGGAGCGGCTCGCCCAGTCCGGACTGCTCAAGGTCATCTGCGGCACCGACACCCTGGGGGTGGGCGTGAACGTGCCCATCCGCACGGTGCTCTTCACCGCGCTGAGCAAGTACGACGGCGTCCGGGTGCGCAGGCTGCGCGCGCGTGAGTTCCACCAGATCGCCGGACGCGCCGGGCGGGCGGGGTTCGACACGGTCGGCAACGTGGTCGCCCAGGCCCCCGAGCACGTCATCGAGAACGAGAAGGCGCTGGCCAAGGCGGGCGACGACAGCAAGAAGCGACGCAAGGTGGTGCGCAAGAAGGCGCCCGAGGGGTTCGTCTCCTGGGACGAGGCCACCTTCCGCAAGCTGATCGACGCCGACCCCGAGCCGCTGAACTCGCGCTTCCGAGTGAGCAACGCGATGCTGCTGAGCGTCATCGCGCGGCCGGGCAACTGCTTCACCGCCATGAAGCACCTGCTCACCGAGAACCACGACGACCGCAAGTCCCAGCGGCGCCACATCCGCGAGGCGATCGCCATCTACCGGTCGCTGCTGGACGGCGGGATCGTCGAGGCCCTGCCCGAACCGGACGACCAGGGGCGCACGGCCCGGCTCACCGTGGACCTCCAGGCCGACTTCGCGCTCAACCAGCCGCTGTCCACGTTCGCCCTGGCGGCGCTGGAGCTCCTGGACACCGAGTCCCCGACCTACCCGCTGGACGCCCTCACCGTGGTCGAGTCCACGCTGGACGACCCGCGCCAGATCCTCGGGGCCCAGCTCAACAAGGCCCGGGGCGAGGCCGTCCAGCAGATGAAGATGGACGGCATCGAGTACGACGAGCGCATGGAGCGGCTGGAGGAGATCGACTACCCCAAGCCGCTGGAGGAACTCCTCGACCACGCGTACGAGGTCTACCGGCGCGGTCACCCGTGGGTGGGCGACCACCCGCTGCGGCCCAAGACCGTGGCCCGCGACATGTACGAGCGGGCGATGAACTTCGTTGAGTACGTGGGCTACTACGAGCTCGCCCGCTCCGAGGGGCTCGTGCTGCGGTACCTGGCCAGCGCCTACAAGGCCCTCAACCAGACGGTGCCGGACGACTCCAAGACCGAGGAGCTGCGCGACCTCATCGAGTGGCTGGGCGAGCTGGTGCGCCAGGTGGACTCCAGTCTGCTGGACGAGTGGGAGCAGCTCACCAACCCCGAGGAGGAGTCCGAGGGGAGACGGCCGAGGCCGAGGAGAGGGTTCGGCCGGTCACCTCCAACGCCCGCGCCTTCCGGGTGCTGGTCCGCAACGAGATGTTCCGCCGTGTGGAGCTGGCCTCCCGGCGGCGCTACGGCGACCTCGGGAAGCTGTCCGAGGACGACGAGTGGAGCGGCGAGGAGTGGGCCGAGGCCGTGGAGGCGTACTACGCCGAACACGACCAGATCGGTACGGGCCCGGACGCGCGCGGCCCGAAGATGCTCCTCATCGAGGAGGAGGACGACATGTGGCGGGTCCGGCAGATCCTCGCTGACCCGGCCGGTGACCACGACTGGGGCATCAGCGCCGAGGTCGACCTGGCCGCGTCGAACGCCGAGGGCCGCGCCGTGGTGCACGTGACGGACGTGAACCGGCTGTAGCCGTTCGGGGGCCTCCGCGCGGAGGTCCCCTCAGCCGAGCAGGTGGGCGTTGACCTCGCGGACGCCCTCCGCGAGGTCGGGGCGCTCGACCACGGTGACCCCCGCCGCGGCCAGCCGCTCGGCGCCGTCGCAGTCCACGAACAGCGCCGGTTCGCGCCAGGCCAGGACCACCCGGCGCACGGGTGTGGCGAGGATGAGCTCGGTGCACGAGCGCGGGCGTGAGGCACGCGAGCTGCACGGTTCCAGGGACGAGTAGACGGTCGCTCCGGCCAGGCGCGGGTCCTCGGGGTCGATCCCGCGCAGCGCGACCTCCTCGGCGTGGTCGTGCGGGTCGTCACGACGGGAGTACCCCGCCCCCAGGACCGCACCGTCCTCGGCCACCACGACGGCCCCCACCGAGTAGGCGGTGGCCGAGGGCGGGCAGGAGCGCGACAGCCGCACCGTCTCCGTGAGCCAGAACGCGTCGGCCCCGCCCTCCTCCGGCGCCGGTCCGCTCGTGGTCGCGTTCCGGTCCATCACCGCTCCACCGTGTCGAGGGCGTACCGGAGCACGGCGATCTCCCCGAGGGCGCGGGCCTCCACGAGGCGCATGGGCGACCCGGGGGTGTAGGGGTAGGCGCCCGGCATGACGAAGCGCGGGGCGTCCTCCTCCCCCACCAGGAACGGGGCGACCGCCAGCCGGAGCTCGTCGGCCAGCCCCGAGGTGAGGAACAGGGTGTGGATGTGGCCGCCGCCCTCGACCAGCAGGCGGGAGACGCCGCGCTGCGCGAGGTCGGCCAGGATCGCCTCGGCGGTGGGCGGGTCTCCCGCGTCCACGACCTCGGCGGGCGGGTCGGTGTCGGGGCGCCCGGCCAGGAGCCTGGTGGCGGTGGCCACCCCGGCGCCGCCGGTGTAGACGACCGCGCCCGCGTCGCCGGTGGAGAAGAGGCGTGCCCCGGGGTCCACGTCGCCGCTCCGGGTGACGACGGCCTTGAGCAGGTTCTCGGTCCGTCCCCGTGCCCGGCGGCGTTTCCTCAGGACCGGCGAGCGCACGAGGAGGCGGGGGTCGTCGGCTCGCAGGGTGCCCGCGCCGACCAGGATGGCGTCGCATCCGGCACGCAGTTCGTCGATCTCGGCGAAGTCGGCCTCGTTGGAGAGGCGCAGGCGTTCGGGGCTGGTGTCGTCGATGCGTCCGTCGATCGACATGGCACAGCTCAGGATGGTGTGGGGACGGTCCATGGCACCAGGTTAACCGGGGCCGGGGAGTCGGGGCCCGGGGCGCGTCCCCTGGTCCGACCACCCCCTTTTCCGGTGCTTCCCTCCGACCCCGATCGTGAATGACCTTCACCGCGATTCGGCGGATTATCGCAGGCAGACGGGTGCGTTAGGGAAATTGTCCATCGCCTTTCCCCTCGTGCCCCCGGACCGATTTCACTCCCGAACGGTTCGGGACCGATGACCCGGGCCCTTCGGACGGAGCGCACCGGGAGCGGGCGCACGCGTGGGGGTGCGCTCCGGCCGCGACGGAGTGCCCGGTGAGGCCTGAGGGAAGGGGGATGCGGGTCATCGCCGGGTGGGTGCGGGGGCGGAGTGGACACGATCTCGACCCCCATTCCTCGCAAAATGGACATTGGGTGTATAAGCGCAAGTCCACGCAAGCCCGTCTTAACGCGTGACCTCCACACCTCCAAGGACGAGCCCGGTCGACGATTTTTACCACCGGTATCGTGGACTCTGTTAACAACCGCGCCAATGCGGAATAGAATCCTTTGACGCGACCCCGCAAGGGGTCATCCCAATCCTGGGAGTCGACCGCACTTCCCCACCTCAGACAAGAGGACGGCGATGTCTCGTTTCACCTCCCCCGACTTCCTGAGGCAGGCGGGGGACAACCACGTCCGGGCCAAGCCCCCGCCGCCCGTCAACCTGGCCAGGGCCAACATCAACCGGCTCCACTCCTTCCACCTCAGGGGCAAGGACCACTTCCAGGTGGACCGGGACCTGGCGGCCAAGGCCGAGAACACGGCGGCCGGGTTCGTCGACCTCGTCCTGGGGGAACGGGCCTTCCTCCAGCGGGCCGTGCGGCACCTCGCCACCGACCTCGGGATCCGACAGTTCCTCCAGGTGGGCGCGGGCATGCCCACTCCGGGGATCCGCACGAGATCGCCCACGAGAGCGTCCCCGACGCCCGGGTCGTCTACGCCAGCCACGACCCCGTGGTGCTCGCCCACCATCTGGCCCTGATCCGTGACGGCCGCACCACCACCGCCGTACGCGGCGGGCTGGAGGACGTCCCCGGCCTTCTCCGCGACCCGGAGACGAGCTTCCTGGACCTCGACCGACCGGTCGGTCTCCTGCTCACCGGGGTGGTCTCGCACCTGGGCGACCTCGACACGGCGGCTCGCGGCATCGCGGAGCTGCGCGGGGCCCTGGCTCCCGGGAGTCACATGGTCCTCAGCCACTACTGTCGCCCCGACCCCGTCCGCCACCCCAAGGACGCGCTCCGGGCCGACCAGCTCCAGCAGCTGTTCACCGAGCAGCTCGGGCACGGCTACTGGCGCGCGGAATCCGAGGTCGCCTCACTCTTCGACGGCTGGGAGTCGGTGCCTCCGGGCCTGCTCCAAGCCCAGAAGTGGCGGACCCTTCCGGTCGCTCCCCCGTCCCGGGGAGCTACCAGATGCCGCACCGCAACCGGCACCTGATCATCGGCGGCATGGGACGCGTCTGAGTACGGTCCACCCTCGTCCCCGCGTTGGAGCCCACGGGCCCGGCAGCGGGCGGGGGTCGCCCCTGGTTCCCGCACACGACGAAGGCCCACCGGATTCCTCCGATGGGCCTTCCTCCTACGCTCCCGCGACTGGACTCGAACCAGTAACCTGCCGGTTAACAGCCGGCTGCTCTGCCGATTGAGCTACGCGGGATCGCGTCTCCCCCAGGCCCTGCGGCCTTGGCGACAGCACTAATCCTAGCGCGCCCGCAAGGGTGCTCGGGACGTTTTCTCGGGGCTCGGCCCAGCTTTCGCGACGTCGGACGGGTACACACGACGAAGGCCCGCCGGGCTCCCCGACGGGCCTTCCTCCTACGCTCCCGCGACTGGACTCGAACCAGTAACCTGCCGGTTAACAGCCGGCTGCTCTGCCGATTGAGCTACGCGGGATCGCGCGTTTCCGAGGCCAGCGGCCTCGTCGACATGAACAGACTAGCGCGCTTCAGGAGTGCTCGTGACCGGTGTCGGCCCGTGTGGCCCGCGGCACGACCGGGTAACGTCGGGGCACGGACCACGCCGACCGTCACCAAGGCCGTAAAGAGGAACCCATGCGCTACCGGATCACGTTCGTCGCCGGACTCGCCATCGGATACGTGCTGGGCGCCAAGGCGGGCCGGGCCCGCTACGAGCAGCTCGCACGCACCGCCCGCAAGGTGGCCGACAGCCCCCTGGTCCAGGAGGTGGCCGGGGTCGTCGGCGCGCAGACCAGCAGGGCGGGCCGCGCCGTCTACGACAAGGCCGTCGAGAGGATGCCCATCACCTCCGTGCGCGACTTCCTCGCGCGGCCCACCGAGGAGGAGATCGCCCTCGTCGAATGGGAGACCAGCATGTCCAACGGGACCCGCCCCGAGAGCGGCGCCAACGGCGGCGGAGCCGAGGGTCGGGACGTCTGACGATGGCACTGTTCGGCCAGAACGTCCCCGAGGACCTCCGTTCCCGGCTGGAGCGCGGCGAGCGGGTGCTCTCCCAGGCCCGCGTCGCCGCACCGGCCGGCAGCGCCCCCGGCTCCGAGGGCACCGGGCCCGCCGCCGTGCTGGTGGCCACCACCCGGGCGCTGTACCTGCCCGACGGTCGCAGCGTCCCCTGGCAGGACATCGACCAGGCCCGGTGGACCCCGGACGCGCTCACGTTCGTCGAGGAGGGCGTGGGCGAGCACACCGTGCGGCTGCGTACCGAACTCACCGGCGACCCGGTGGACTACCGGCGCATCGCCGAGACCGTCGCCGAACGGGTCACCTCCACCATCCTGGTGAACCGCTTCGTCCCCTTCCCCACCACCGAGTCCGCCACCGGTTTCCGGCTGGTGGCCCGGCGCGCGCCCCTGGGCAGTGAGATCGACTGGCGGGTGCACCTGGGCGAGGACCTGGACCCCGGGGACCCGCGCCTGTCCGACGCCGTCTCCCGGGCCCTGGCCCTCCTCCACGAACAGATGGGCGTGTGAGCCCACCGCGCACCCGCCCGCGTCAGTCGCGCCGGGTCGGGCCCCTGCGGTCCAGGCCCAGCGCGAGCGCCTCGGCCAGGTGCAGGGCCCGGCGTCCGGTCCCCTGCTCGATCTGGGTGCGGCAGCTGTAGCCGTCCGCGAGCACCAGGGTGTCGGGGTCGGCCGCGCGCACTCGGGGCAGGAGCTCGCGCTCACCGATGGCCGAGGACACCTCGTAGTGCCCCTCGGTGAAACCGAAGTCGCCCGCCAGCCCGCAGCAGCCGGAGTCCAGCACCTCGCCGTCGATCCCGGCGCGGGCGATCAGCTCCCGGTCCGCGTCGAATCCGGACACGGCGTGCTGGTGGCAGTGCACCTGGGCCAGGGCGGAGGCGTCCACGCGCGGCGGACGCCAGTCCGGCGCGTGCTCGTTGAGGAACCCGGCGAAGGTGTGCACGGCGGCGGCGACCCGTGAACTCTCCTCCCCGGCAGCAGCTCCACGAGGTCGTGCTTGAGCGCGGCCGTGCAGCTCGGCTCCAGGCCCACCACGGGCAACCCCTGGGACACCAGCGGCGCCAGGGCGGCCACCGCGCGGCGCATCACCGCCCGGGCCACGTCCAGCTGGCCGGTGGAGACCCACGTGAGTCCGCAGCAGACCTGACCCTTGGGCAGCACCACGGAGAACCCCGCGTCCTCCAGCACGCGGACGGCGGAGACCAGGACATTCGGGTGGAACAGGTTGCCGAAGGTGTCCGGCCACAGCACCACCTTGGGCCCGCCCGCGCGCCCCTCGCCCCGGTTGAGACGGCGCCGGTGGGCGCGGGTGAAGGTGGTGGGGGCGAAGGCCGGGAGATCGCGTTCGGCGGCCACCCCGGCCATCCGTTTGGCCAGCGAGGACACCCCGGGCAGACGCACCGCGCGGTTGGCCTCCATCGGGGCCAGGGAGGCCAGCCGGGCCAGGACCGGCAGCCAGCCCATCGAGTAGTGCGCGGCCGGGCGGATCCGTCCCTTGTAGTGCTGGTGCAGGAACTCGGACTTGTAGGAGGCCATGTCCACGTTGACCGGACAGTCGCTCAGGCACCCCTTGCAGGACAGGCACAGGTCGAGGGACTCCCGGACCTCCTCCGAGCGCCACCCGTCCGTGATCACCTCGCCGTTGGCCATCTCGAAGAGCAGGTGGGCGCGGCCTCGGGTGGAGTGCTTCTCCTCCTGGGTCACCTGGTAGCTGGGGCACATCACCCCGGGGCCGCTCTGGCGGCGGCACTTGCCCACCCCCGAGCAGCGCCGGAGCGCCTTGGCGAAGTCCCCGTCGTCCTCGCCGTAGGCCAGGGTGGTCCGGGAGAGCAGCGGGAGTTCCGGGCGTACGTCGGTGGCGACCCGGATGTCGGCGTCCAGCGGCAGCGGGTCGACGATGATGCCCGGGTTCATGAGGCCGTCGGGGTCCCAGGCCCGCTTGAACTCACCGAAGGCCCGCACGAGGCCCTTCGGGTACATGCGGGAGAGGAGTTCGGAGCGCGCCTGGCCGTCACCGTGCTCACCGGAGAGCGACCCCCGTGCCGCACCACGATCCCGGCGGCCTCCTCCATGAAGGCCCGGTACTCGCGGCGTCCGCGCTCGTGGGTGAGCTCGAAGTCGATGCGCACGTGCAGGCAGCCGTCGCCGAAGTGCCCGTAGACGACGCCGTAGCGGTCGTGGCGGGCCATCAGGGCCTCGAAGTCACGCAGGTAGTCTCCGAGGTTCTCCGGTGGGACCGCGGCGTCCTCCCAGCCCGACCACGCCTCGGCCCCCGTGGGGGTGCGGGAGGTGAGTCCGGCGCCCTCCTCCCGGATGCGCCACAGCGCCTTCTGGTGGGCGGGGTCGGTGACCACGGCGGAGTCGCGCGGACGGGTGCCCTCGCCCAGGGAGTCGATCATCTCCCGTGCGGCGGCGGCCGCCTCGTCCGGGGTCGCGCCCGCGATCTCCACGAGCAGCCAGGCGTGGCCGAGCGGCAGCGGGACCCGTGACTTCGACCCGTGGCGGTCCAGGGCCGCCACGATGCGGTCGTTGATGCCCTCGACCGTGAGGGGGAGTGCTCCAACAGCCCGGGGACGGCGTCGGCGGCCGAGGGGGCGTCGTCGTAGCCCAGGACGGCCAGGGCGCGGGCCGGAGGTGACTCGACCAGGCGCACGGTGGCGCCCACGACCATGGCGCAGGTGCCCTCGGTGCCCACCAGGGAGGCGGCGACGTCGCGGCCCTTCTCCGGCAGTAGGCGGTCGATGGCGTAACCGGAGACGCGGCGCCGGAACTCGGGCATGGAGGTGCGCATCTCGGCGCGGTGGGCCTCGACGAGGCGGGACAGGGCCGCGTGGATCTCCCCTCGCGTCCGGGGCGGGCGGCGAGTTCCTCGAACTCCGCCTCGGTGTGCCCGGAGCCGACGGTGATCCGGGTGCCGTCGGAGAGCAGCAGGTCGAGGGAGACCACGTTGTCGGCGGTCGTGCCCCAGGCCACCGAGTGGGAGCCGCAGGCGTTGTTGCCGATCATGCCGCCGATGGTGCAGCGGCTGTGGGTGGAGGGGTCCGGTGCGAAGGTGAGCCCGTGTTCGGCGGTGGCGGCGCGCAGGTCGTCGAGGATGACCCCGGGCTCGACGGTGGCGGTGCGCGCCTCCGGGTCGATGTCGAGGATCCCGCGCAGGTGGCGTGAGGTGTCGATGACCACGCCGGTGCCGATGGCGTTCCCGGCGATGGACGTGCCGCCGCCGCGCGGGATGATCGGCACCCTGTGCGCGGCGCAGGCGCGGACGGCTGCCACGCAGTCGTCGACGGTCTCGGGGATGACCACGGCGAGCGGGACGCGCCGGTAGTTGGAGGCGTCGGAGGTGTAGAGGGCGAGTGTGCCCGCGTCCAGGGCGACGGTTCCTTGGACGCCCTCCTCCAGGTCGCGGCGGAGTGCGGGAAGGTCCGGGTGTGGGATGGTGCTGTGCGGATCGGCCATGCCCACAGCGTGGCGCGGGCGGTGTGGGGTGGCAACCTCGGCGCGCGGCGCGGTGCGCTCAGTCCAGGGACTCGCGCATGGCGCGGACCAGTGCGCCGTCGGGGTCCATGTCGAGGTTCCACACCATCATCCCGGCCAGGCCGTGCTCGCGGACGTAGTCGCCCTTGAGTTCGATGACCTCGGTGTTGTCGTAGGTCCACCACTCGTCGCCGTCGTAGACCCAGTAGGCGCCGGACTCCTCGTCCAGGAAGCGGCGTCCGTCCATCTCCTCCAGCTGGTCGAAGGGGCGGGTGGGGCCGTCGTAGTCGTCGTCGGCCGCCCGTTCGGCCCGCTGGCCACGGCCGTCGTCCTCGGCGGGGACCCCCTGCCAGCCGCGTCCGAAGGCCGGGACACCCATGACGAGCTGCCCGGGGTCGGCGCCCAGGTCGAGGTAGCGCCGGACGGCCTGGTCCACGCTGTTGGCCCGTGGGTCGAAGTCGGGGGCGTACAGGTTGGAGTGGTGGGCGGTGTGCGTGCTCCAGGGGCCGGAGAAGTCGTACCCCTGCACGGTGGCGAAGTCGACGTGGTCGAAGACCTCGGGTTCGTAGGCCTCGGCGTGGTCCGGCCCGCCGGGCAGGGACACCGACAGCACGTAGTCCTGCCCCGTCTCCCGGGAGAGGGCGTCCATCTGGCGGCGGAACTCGGCTGCCAGCAGCGTGAAGTTGGCGGGGTCGTCGGCGTGCACCACGTTGTCGGGGTTGCCGTCCCCGCCCGGCCACTCCCAGTCCAGGTCGATACCGTCGAAAACTCCCGCTCCGGCTCCCGCGCCCCCTGGGGCTCGTCACCGCGCACCGGGAGGTCCCCGCGCAACCACAGGTCGAGGCAGGAGGCGACGAAGGCCGCACGGGACTCCTGGGTGCGCGCGGCGGTGGAGAAGTTCACCGACCAGTTCCAGCCGCCCAGGGACAGGCTGGCGCCCAGGTCCGGGTACTCCGCTCGGAGCTGGCGCAGCTGGTTGAGGCCGCCCGCCAGCTCCTGCTCGTACTCGTCTGCGCGCCCGTTCACGCTCTCGTCCGCGGTGTAGCGCCGCTGGTAGAGCTCCCAGGGCTGGTCGTGGCGGCCCTCCGGGATGTGGCAGAGGCCGTCGTCGTCGATGCCGCCGAAGGCCCACATGATCCGGGTGAGGTCGGCGGGGGCCCCGCTCCGGCGCAGTTCGTTGACGGTGTAGCCGCGGTTGGCCACGTTCCAGTCCGCGAAGTACCCGATCCGCTCGGGTTCGTGTCGGGAGCTGAGCACGACGGCGGCGCCCACGAGCAGCAGGACGGCGGTCGCGGCCGCGCCCAGCGCCAGCAGGGGACGCCGTCCGAGGGACGACCTGGACTCGGGCGGGGTCGGCAGGGCGTTCACACCTCGACCGTAGGGGCACGGCGGGGGCGGGCGGGGCGTTCGTCCCATGTCGGCCAGATGAGGCCGTTCCACGGTTCGGGGAACCCGTCGCGGGTCCCGGGCGTTGATGGGTGGCTCAGCCGCCGTGCAGGAAGTCCTTCAGGGTGCCCGCGCGCGAGGGGTGGCGGAGCTTGGCGAGGGTCTTGGCCTCGATCTGGCGGATGCGCTCCCGGGTGACCCCGAACTCGCGGCCGACCTCCTCCAGGGTGCGCGGGTGGCCGTCGGCCAGGCCGAAGCGCAGTCGGATGATCCGCCTCTCCCGCTCCGAGAGGTCGCCCAGCAGCACCCGCAACTGCTCCTGGAGCAGGGTGAACGCGGCCGCCTCGACCGGCGTGACCGCGTCGGAGTCCTCGATGAAGTCGCCGAAGTCGGACTCCTCCTCACCGATGGGTGACTGGAGGGAGACCGGTTCGCGGGCGATGCGCTGGATCTCCAGGACCCGCTCTCCGACGCATCCGGCGGCGGCGGAGATCTCGGCGACGGTGGGCTCGCGCCCGAGCTGTTGGTGCAGCTGGTGCTGGACGCGGACGAGTTTGTTGATGGTCTCGACCATGTGCACCGGGATGCGGATGGTGCGGGCCTGGTCCGCGATGGCCCGCGTGATGGCCTGGCGGATCCACCAGGTGGCGTAGGTGGAGAACTTGAAGCCCTTGGTGTAGTCGAACTTCTCCACCGCCCGGATGAGGCCGAGGTTGCCCTCCTGGATGAGGTCAAGGAAGAGGAGCCCGCGCCCCATGTAGCGCTTGGCGATGGACACGACCAGGCGCAGGTTGGACTCGATCAGCCGCCGCTTGGCCCGCCTGCCCTCCTCCACCAGGACGGCGAGTTCGTCGGTCGCGCAGTGCCCCGGGGCGGGTTCGTGGCGCTGGGCGTACAGGCCCGCCTCGACGGCCTTGGCCAGGTCCACCTCCTCCTGAGCGGTCAGGAGCGGGACCCGGCCGATCTCGCGGAGGTACATGCGGACCAGGTCCGACCCCGAGCGGCGGCCCGGGTCGGTGACGAGGATCGCCTCCTCCGGGGGCTCGGCCACGTCGACCCCGGCGTGCGCGAGGTCGCTGATGGTCTGGTCCAGCGAGTCGGGCGGCGCGTCGAGGCGTTCCAACGCCGACGCGACCTCCCCACGACTCACCGTTCCCCGGCCGGAGTCGGGGAGGAGCGGAACGACCTGGCGAACGGGCGGAATTTCGTTGGACACGACTGTGGGAGGCACCACTCCATTGTGCCCGGACACCTGCCGCGACAGGGAGAACTACTATTGTCACCCCGGTGCTACATACCGCTGCGACGCGACTACTGAAGAGCGCGTTTCTGCTGGCCGAGCTGCATGAGTTCGACGAAGACCCGGTTGTATTCCTCCGGCTGAGCGACCTGGTCAATCCGGTGCAGTTCGGATTTAAGGTTTGACTCCCGCCGGTTGATGGAATGAGTCCTGATTGTGCTCAGGATTTGTTGGGCGAAATGCTCGTCGAGTTCTCCATAGAACTTGATCTCCTCTACACCCAGGCGTGTGACGAAATCGCGTTGTGCGTCATTGGGCGCCGCGTCCCGGAGCGTCAGCGCCCACGTCTCGGGATCGCTCACCGCGTCGATGCCGCCCTGCTGCCGGATGAGTTGGAGCACCGCGCGGTGCTGGGGGACGGTGAAGTCCTCGTCCGTGAGGGTGTCGAAGCCCCGGGCCAGGTTCGGGTGCTTCACGGCGATCTTGAGGGCCTCCCGTTCGCGCTGCACCGAGGGGTCGCGCAGGTCGTAGGGGGCACTCTGGGCGTCGGGGGTGGGCAGCGGCGCCCGGGGCGCGGGCCGGGCCCCGCCCTGGCGCATGTGCTGGCGGACGCGGCGCACGACGAAGGCCTCGTCCAGGAACCCGAGCCAGCGGTCGAGGTTCTTGGCGTAGGCCTCCCGGGTGCCCGCGTTGCGGATGCTCGCCACCACCGGCGCGGCGGCGTCCAGGGCGGCGATCCGGCCCTCCACGGTGGACAGGTCGTAGTTCTCGAAGGTCTTGCGGACCATGAACTCGTACAGCGGGGTGGCCTCGTCCACGAGGTCGACCACCGCCTGGGGCCCGTTCTGGAGACGCAGGTCGCAGGGGTCGAGCCCGTCGGGCTGGACGGCCACGAAGGTCTCGGAGGAGAAGCCGTGCTCCTCAGCGAAGGCGCGCACGGCCGCCTTCTGCCCGGCCTTGTCGCCGTCGAAGGTGAACACGACCCGGGTCTCGTGGTTGGCCCTCCCGTGCAGCATGCGGCGCAGGATCTTCAGGTGGTCCTCGCCGAACGAGGTGCCGCAGGTGGCGACCGCGGTCGTCACACCGGCCTCGTGGCAGGCCATGACGTCGGTGTAGCCCTCGACGATGACCGCCTTGCCCTGTCGGGAGATCTCCCGTTTGGCCATGTCCAAGCCGTAGAGGAGGCGCCCCTTGTGGAAGATGGGGCTCTCCGGGGAGTTGAGGTACTTGGGGCCGTCCTCCTCGGGGTCGAGCTTGCGCGCTCCGAACCCGACGACCTCACCGGTCACCTCCCGCACCGGCCAGAGGAGGCGGTTGCGGAACCGGTCGTAGGCGCCGCGCCGCCCCTGGCTGGCCAGGCCTCCTCGATGATCTCGGCGTCGGTGAACCCCTTCTGCCGCAGGTGGTCCGTGAGGTTCTGCCAGCCGCCGGGGGCGAACCCCAGTCCGAACTGCTCGGCGTGCACCCGGTTGAACCCGCGTTCCCCCAGGAACTGCCGCGCCGCGACCGCGCCAGGAGACAGGAGCTGCTCCGAGTAGAACTGGGCGGCCGCCCGGTGCGCGTCCAGCAGGCGCTGGCGCTTGCCCTCGTCCCTGCGCGGGGTGCTGCGCCCGCCCTCCTCGTACCGCAGGACGATCCCGGTCTGCCGCGCCAGGGACTCGACCGCGTCCGCGAAGCTGAGGCTGTCGATCTTCTGCACGAAGGAGATGACGTCCCCGCCCTCCCCGCAACCAAAGCAGTAGAACAGGTTTTTGGCGGGGGTGACGTTGAAGGAGGGGGACTTCTCGTCGTGGAAGGGGCAGAGCCCCTTGAGCGAGCCACCTCCGGCGTTGCGCAACTGGAGGTACTCACCGATCACGTCAGCGATGGGTGTGCGCTCGCGTACGAGGGCGATGTCTTCGTCTTTGATCCGGCCTGCCACGGTTTTCAGGGTAGTTCTCCCCGGGACGTTCCGACCACCGTCCACAGGGCGGGTCGCCCGCGTTGCCCGCCCACGGGTGGGTCCGGCCGCCCGGAGTGACGGTCGTCGCGGCCCTCGGCCGGAGGTCAGCGGCGGCGCAGGGGTGGTGGTCCCGTGCTGTGGCGCACCCGTAGGCGGGCCGGGACCAGCAGGGGCGTGTCCGTGTCGTGGCCGCCGAGCAGTCTCAGGAGCAGGCCCACGGCGGCCTCCCCCACCTCGGCGGGGTCACCGGTGGCGGTGGTCAGCGCGGGGACGAGGTGGGCCGCCTCCGGGCGGTCGCCGAACCCGGCGACGCTGACCTGCCCGGGAACGCGCAGACCGGACTCCGCGAGGGAGCGCAGCACCCCGAGGGCGAGGAGGTCGTCGGCGGCGAGCACCGCGGTGACCTCCTCCCCGCCGCGCGCCGGGCCGCGAGCGCGAGTCCGGCGGCGTGACCGCCTCCGGGTCCGGTCCGGGCGGGGATCTCCGGTGCGGGTACCGGCGCCCCGGCCTCCTCCAGGGCACTCCGCCATCCCCGGGTGCGCGCCGCGTGCCCCGGTGCGTCGTCCGTGACGTGGTGCACGGTGCGGTGGCCGAGCCCGAGCAGGTGGCGGGTGAGGGCGCGGGCACCACCGAGGTGGTCGGTCCCCACCACCGCCAGGGTGTGGTGCGGGTTACCGGGGTCGGGGTCGATCACGACGGTCGGCGGCGGGTGCTGGAGGGCGGCCAGTTCCCCTCCTGGCCGGGGACGAGGGCGACGCAGCCCTCGGGGGCGTGTTCCAGCAGGCGTTCGGCCACGGCCGACAGGTCCTCGGGCGCGGCTCCGGCGTACAGCACGGTGCGTCCGGTGGCGCCCAGGGCACGCTCCATCCCGACCACCGCACGGACGGTGTCCGGGTGGTCGGGGACGGTGGTGAGCACACCGACCAGTGCGGAGCGGTGGGTGACCAGGGCGCGCGCGGAGGAGTTGCGGCGGTAGCCGAGTTCGGAGATGGCCGCGCGCACACGGGCCTCGGTCTCGGGGAGCACTCCCGGGTGGGCGTTGAGGACGCGCGAGACGGTCTGGTGCGAGACACCGGCCAGCCTGGCGACGTCGTTCATGACGGGGCCGCGTCCAGGCTGTGGGGGCATGCCCTGGTCCCTCGCTCGTACCGGTACGCTCCTGGGCGCCCCGCCACACAGGCACGGTGGCCGGACGCACTGAGCAGTGTGTGGGCTCCCGTGGTGCGCGTCAAGACCGGTGGGCGCGACGATCTCGCCCGCCTGTGGGGGGACGGGTCAGCGGACGAGCCGGGCGTGCAGGGCCGTGGCGGAGGTGTCCGTGAGGGAGGCGACCTGGTCCACGACCACCCGCAGGGCCGAGGCGTCGTCGGTGGCGTTCTCGTAGAGGGCGCGGAACTGGGGGTCCAGGGCCCCGGGCGCCCCCTCCCACAGGACGGTGACGAGTTCGGTGATGGTGCGGCGCTCCTCGGCCTGGTAGATCCTGGCCTCCTCGCGGGACATGACGAAGTGCGCGGCCACCGCCTTGAGCAGGGCGCACTCCAGGAGGGCGCGGCGCGGCAGGACGAGGTCGGCGCGGTAGCGGGTGAGTCGGCCGGGTCCGTGGGCGCGGCGGGTGGCGCCCTCGGCGGCGCGGCAGAACCGGCCGATGAGTTCGCTGGTGAGGTTCTTGAGCGCGGCGAGGGACGCGAGGTCGCCGGTGAACTCGGTGGGCCAGACGGGTGCGGCGAGCAGGTCGCCGAGGACCTCGTCGAGCTCGGCCGGTTCGGCGTCGCAGTAGTAGGCGGCGGCGATCCGGCAGACCTCGGCGCGCTGGACGGGGTCGCGCAGGGCGGCCATGCTGACCAGCCCGGCGTGCAGGGCGTCCTCGACGTCGTGCACGGAGTAGGCGACGTCGTCCGCCCAGTCCATGACCTGGGCCTCGAAGCAGGTGCGTCCGACGGGCGCTCCCTCGCGCAGCCAGGTGAAGGCCTCGGAGTCGTCGGGATAGCAGTTGAACTTGTGGGTGTCGCCGCCCTCCCCGCGTCTCCAGGGGTACTTGACGGTGGCGTCCAGGGTGGCGCGGGTGAGGTTGAGCCCGGCGCTGCGGCCGTCGGGGTCGATGACCTTGCCCTCCAGGCGGATGAGCAGGCGCAGGCTCTGGGCGTTGCCCTCGAAACCACCGCACGCGGCGGCCGCCTCGTCCAGGGCGCGTTCTCCGTTGTGGCCGAAGGGCGGGTGGCCGAGGTCGTGGGAGAGGCAGGCGGCCTCGACGAGGTCGGGGTCGCACCCCAGGGCCTGGCCGAGTTCCCGGCCGATCTGGGCGCACTCCAGGGAGTGGGTCAGCCGGGTGCGCGGGAAGTCGCTCACCCCGGGCTGGACGACCTGGGTCTTGGCGGAGAGCCGACGCAGCGCGGAGCTGTGCAGGACACGGGCACGGTCCCTCTCGAACGGGCCGCGCCGCCTGCTCTTGTGTGACTCCTGGGAGTAGCGCTCGGTGTCGCGCGCGGTGTACCCGTGGGTTCCGCTCTCCGGGGTCACGGTCTCTCCGGGGATGGTCGTCATGGCCCCGAGCCTACTTCCCGGCGACGACGAAACATGTCATTGGCCCTGGTCAGGCCGCGTTGACACGGATGTCGCTGCTGTCGTTGAAGATCCAGTAGTACCAAAGCGAGGCGGTTTCCCTCGTGATGTACCACAGCTGCGTCCGGCGCTCGATGACGGCGGGGCCGGAGCGCGCGGGCGAGGTGCCCGCCTCGATCCCGTGGTCCGCGGCCATCACCTTGCTGCGCAGGCTGTGCCAGGGGTCCGAGACCAGGATGGCGGTCTCCCAGCCGTTGGCCTCGAAGACCCCCTCCATGGCCTGGAAGCTCTGGAGGGTGTCGCTGCCCTCCTCGACCGCGACGACGTGGTCGGCGGGGATGCCCACCTCGATGAGCCAGTTGCGGCCCGCCGCCGCCTCGGTGAAGGCGTCGTCGGGCTGTTTGCCGCCCACCGTGACGATGTGCGGCGCCACACCGTCCAGGTACAGGACCTGCGCCTGGCGCAGTCGGGCCTCGAAGACGGGCGAGGGCACGCCGTTGTACTGGCTGGCGCCCAGGACCACGATGGCGTCGGAGGTCGCGCGGTCGTCCTGGCGGGCGGTGTACCAGACCCATCCCCAGGTGCCGGGCGGGATCGCCAGGGCGGTGACCAGGATCAGGGCGACGAGCCAGCGCACCCGGAAGCGGCGGCGCCTGCGGCGCCTGGGTGTGTGGGTGCGCGGTCCGCGGGGCGGCGGCGGGTTCCGGCGGCCGCCGCGTTCACGGGAGGGCGGTTCCTCGTACGGTTCCCCGAAGGGAGGGTCGAGGGGTCCTCGTATCCGTCCTCGGTACCGCCGCGCCCGTGGTCGTCGTCGGCGGTGTCCCGGTACGGGGAAGGTCGCGGCCCCCGCGCGTCGGCGGTCGGTCGCGGACGAACCTGCGGGTGAAGGCGGCGCCCTGGTCGGCGGAGTCGGTCGGGTCGGCGCGGCTGAACTCCCGGGTGCCGTCGTCCGGGCCGACGGGACCGCCGGAGGCTTCGGGACGGGTGAACCGCCGGGTGCTCTCGGCCGCCGAGGCCGCACCGGCCAGCCCGTCACGGGAGAACACCTGTGTGGCCTCGTGGTCAAGGGGGCCGTGGCCGGGTCGTCCCACGGCTCGTCACCGCGACCGTCGCTCGCCGTTCGCACCGGCCCACCTCCGCTTGGTTGGATCATGACGCGGTACCCCCTCTGGGACGCCCGGCCCCCACCGCTGGTTCGTGGCCTCCCCGTGTGAGCGGGGACACCGGGAAGGGGAGCCGAGGTGGAACGGGTGGCCGATGGACGCCCGCGGCCCCGACCGCGTGGAGGGGGATCGGGGGCGTCGCGCTCAGGAGCGTACCGACGTCGAGAATATATCACGAAAAGGTCACGGTTGACTTTTCCGTCGACCTGGGCCGTGACGCCCGATTCTAGTGTCCCCGGACGCCCGGAACGCCCGTGGCCGCGCCCCTGTCGCGGGGGCGCGGCCACGGGTGATCGTGGGCCGCTACACGGAGCGGCCGGCGGCCCGACCGGCCTCCAACCGGGCCACCGGCACCCGGAACGGGGAGCAGGAGACGTAGTCCAGCCCCACCTGGTGGAAGAAGTGCACCGAGGCCGGGTCGCCGCCGTGCTCACCGCACACTCCGAGCTTGATGCCGGGCCGCGCGGCGCGGCCCTCCTCGGCGGCGATGCGGACCAGGCGGCCCACCCCGTCCACGTCCAACGACTCGAACGGCGACACACCGAACACGCCCTTCTCCAGGTAGGCGGAGAAGAAGGACGCCTCCACGTCGTCGCGGGAGAAGCCCCACACGGTCTGGGTGAGGTCGTTGGTGCCGAAGGAGAAGAAGGCGGCGTGCTCGGCGATCTGCCCGGCGGTGAGCGCGGCGCGCGGCAGCTCGATCATGGTGCCGACCGGGAAGTCCAGCTCCACGCCGCTCTCCTCCCCCACCTCGCGCAGGACGCGCAGCGCGTCGTCCCGGATGATCTCCAGCTCCTGCACGGTGCCCACCAGCGGGATCATGATCTCGGGCCGGGGGCGACCGCCCGCCCTGATCCGGTCGACCGCGGCCTCGGCGATGGCCCGCACCTGCATCGTGAACAGCCCCGGCACGACGAGGCCGAGGCGCACCCCGCGCAGCCCCAGCATCGGGTTCTGCTCGTGGAGCCTGTGCACGGCCTGGAGGACCCGCAGGTCGTTCTCGTGGCTCTCCCCCGCGCCTCGGCCACGGCCACGCGCACCGAGAGCTCCGTGATGTCGGGCAGGAACTCGTGCAGTGGCGGGTCGAGGAGCCGGACCGTGACGGGCAGCCCGTCCATGGCCTCCAGGATTCCCCCGAAGTCCTCGCGCTGGAGGGGCAGCAGGGCGTCCAGCGAGTCCTGCTGTTCGTCGGGGGTGTCGGCCAGGATCAGGCGCTCCACGAGCTGGCGGCGGTCGCCGAGGAACATGTGCTCGGTGCGGCACAGGCCGATGCCCTGGGCGCCCATGCGGCGGGCGCGGGCGGCGTCCTCGGGGGTGTCGGCGTTGGCGCGCACGTAGAGGCGGCGGGCCGCGTCGACGTAGTGCATGAGGCGGTGCACGGAGCGCACGAGGTCGTCGGCCTGGTCGGAGGCGGGGTCGATCTCCCCCTCGAAGTAGCGGACCACCGGGGAGTCGACGACCGGCACTTCACCGAGGTAGACCCGGCCGCTGGTGCCGTCGATGGAGATGACGTCACCCTCCTCGATCACCTCGCCGCCCGGGGCGGTCATCCGACGGTTCTTGGTGTCGATGTCGAGTTCCTCGGCCCCGCACACGCAGGTCTTGCCCATCCCCCGGGCGACCACGGCGGCGTGCGAGGTCTTGCCGCCCCGGCTGGTGAGGATGCCCTCGGCCGCGATCATGCCCTCCAGGTCGTCGGGGTTGGTCTCACGGCGGCAGAGGATGACCCGCTCCCCGCTGCGCGACCGCTTGACGGCCGTGTAGGAGTCGAAGACGGCCTTGCCGACGGCGGCGCCCGGGGAGGCGTTCATGCCGCGCCCGAGGCGGTGGACGTCCTCCCCGGCGGCGGCCTCCTCGTCGAAGCGGGGGAACATCAGCTGGGCGAGCTGGTCGCCGGTGACGCGCTGGACCGCCTCGTCCAGACCGATCATGCCCTGGTCCACGAGCTGGTCCGCGATGCGGAAGGCGGCCGCGGCGGTGCGCTTGCCCACGCGGGTCTGGAGCATCCAGAGTCGGCCGCGCTCGATGGTGAACTCGATGTCGCAGAGGTCGCGGTAGTGGTTCTCCAGGGTGTCCATGATCCCCAGGAGTTCCGCGTGGCTGTGGGGGTCGATCCGCTCCAGCTCCGTGAGGGGGACGGTGTTGCGGATGCCCGCCACCACGTCCTCGCCCTGGGCGTTCTGGAGGTAGTCGCCGTAGACGCCGGTCTGCCCGGTGGCGGGGTCGCGGGTGAAGGCCACGCCGGTGCCGGAGTCCATGCCGAGGTTGCCGAAGACCATGGAGCAGATGTTGACGGCGGTGCCGAGGTCGGCGGGGATGCGCTCCTGGCGGCGGTACAGGACGGCGCGGGGGCGTTCCAGGAGTCGAAGACGGCCCTGACCGCGAGGTTCATCTGTTCGCGGGGGTCGGCCGGGAAGGGGCTCCCGGTCTGTTCGGTGACGATCTCCTTGAACCGTTCCACCAGCTGGCGGAAGTCGGCGGCGTCCAGGTCGAGGTCGTCGGTGATGCCCTTGGCGGCCTTGAGTTCGTCGATGGCCTCCTCGAACAGGTCGCCGTCGATGCCCTGGACGGTCCTGCCGAACATCTGGACGAGGCGCCGGTAGGAGTCCCAGGCGAAGCGCTCGTCGCCGCCCTGGGCGGCCAGGCCGACCACGGACTCGTCGTTGAGGCCGATGTTGAGGACCGTCTCCATCATGCCGGGCATAGAGAAGCGGGCTCCGGACCGCACGCTCACCAGGAGGGGGTCGTCGGGTTGGCCGAGGCTCCGCCCCATGGCCTTCTCCAGGTCCCTGAGGTCGGCCTCGATCTCGGCGTCGAGCCCGTCGGGGACGGCGCCGTTCTCCAGGTAGTGACGGCACGCCTGCGTGGTGATGGTGAAACCGGGAGGAACCGGGAGACCGATGTTGGTCATCTCGGCGAGGTTGGCCCCCTTGCCGCCGAGCAGGTCCTTCAGGTCCTTGTTGCCCTCAGTGAACTTGTAGACGTACTTGGTCACGGGGGTGCTCCCTCGTTCTCTCGCGGCCGTCGGCGTGGGGTCGGCCCCTGTTGGGCGCGACCCTATCCACAGTCCGCACAAGCGACCCTCCATGAACCACCCTGTTTCGGCATAGTGCCTGTTCATGGACGCCAAAGAGGTCTATACCAATGGTCCAGAGGCAGAACAGGCCACCCACCCGCGAGAACGGGACTCCAGGAACTCCACCGAGGACGTCGACGCTGGTCACGCCTGCTCGACCACCACCCCCATCCGGAGCCGGACGGGCGCGGGCGGCCCACACCGTGGCGCGACCAATCCCCCGACAGGCCCCCTCTCCCGGGACGCACTGTGCCGCGCGACACAGGATTACCATCAAGTAACCTACGCATCCGTAAGTTAGGCTTCTCGGTGTGGCCCGCCAGGGAGCGGGGTCGCCGGATCTGAAGGGTGTGAACGGTGTCGAAGGCGCGGGAGACAGGGAGCGTGCGAGCAGCCGCTGCCGCGGGGACCTACTGGAGGCGGTCAAGCCCAGGCTCCGGGGATGGCTCCATCTGGGCACCGCACCGCTCGCCCTGGCGGCGGGCATCGTCCTGGTGGCGCTCTCCCCCACCGCACCCGCCATGGCGGCCAGCGCGGTGTACGCGCTCAGCTCGGTGCTGCTGTTCAGCACCTCGGCCATCTACCACGTGGGCCGCTGGTCACCACGGGCCCAGAAGGTCCTGCGCCGCATGGACCACTCGAACATCTACCTCATCATCGCGGGCACCTACACGCCGTTCATCATGCTCGTGCTGGAGGGCACCCTGCGCACGGCCATGCTCGCGCTGGTCTGGGGCGGGGCGATCGCCGGGGTCGCGTTCAAGCTCCTGTGGCTGAACGCTCCGCGCTGGCTCTCCACCGCGCTCTACCTGGCCATCGGCTGGGTCGCGGTGCTGTTCATCCCGGACCTGGTCAACGGCACCCACCCGGCCACCTGGATCCTCATCCTCGTGGGCGGCGTGCTCTACAGCGTCGGCGCCGTGGTCTACGGGCTCAAGCGGCCCGACCCCGCTCCCCGCTGGTTCGGGTTCCACGAGATCTTCCACTCCCTGACCATCGCGGCCTTCGTCTGCCACTACATCGCGGTCTCGTTCGTCGTCTACACGGCCACCTGATCCCGGTCGGCCCTCCCACCCCGGCGTGACCTGGGCGGGAGGGCCGCGACGTGCTCAGAGCAGTCCGTGGATCTCGGTGGTGCCGGGGATCGCGAGCGCGATCACCCCCGGCGCGGGGACGAACGGAGCGAGCTCGTCCCTGTCCCCCAGCGATACGCCGTCGGCCCACACCGGGACCTCCCCGCGACGGCCTCACCCGGGACTCCGGTCCCACGGGGGACCGGAACGACCGCGTGCTCGACCATGTCGATGGCGTGCCTCTCGCTCTGCAGAGGAAGGTAGCGCGCGGAGAAGGCCAGGAGCACGTCCTCGGCGACGAGGAGGTGCTCCACCGTGTGTCGGCCGGGAACCGTCCACCCCTCCCCCTCCTGCTCGGGAAGGTCGAAGGCGAGCTCGGTCTCCCCGTTCACACCGTCGATCCGGTAGCCGATCTCCTCGCGGTCCCGGCACGCGCCCTCGAACTCGAGGGACAGGTGCTGACCGGCCATGGCGGCGGTGCCGACCACGATTCCGGGCTCGGCACCCCGGCACTCCGGCGCCGACTGGGATGCCAACGGCTCACCGGACTCCGGGTCCAGGATCACCCTGTGGGCCAGATGGAGGTAACGATCCTCCTCCTCGTCGGTCCCGTAGCGGTAGCCGACATGGAAACCGACCAGCGAGGCGTCCCAGGCCGCGCGCACGACCACGGACGGTGACCGTTCGGCAGCGGAGACGTCCTGTTCGTAGTGCCACAGATCGTCCCCACTCGCGGGATCGAATGCCCACAGTCGTACGACGGCGTCCTGCCCGCTCTCGTTCCACCGGGCGCCGCTGAGGTGATCCACCTCCCCGCACCACAGGGCCCCCACGACGGCGCCGGACGTCGTCACCGTGTGGTTCGGCATGTCGTGGGGGTCCTGGTTCGGCAGGACGCACTCCGAGGGAGGTCCCGCGACCACAGGGGCAGGCCCGTCCGCGCGTCGAACCCGAGGACGGCCGCCCTGGTCCAGGTGACGAGGGTGTCGTCCGTGACGGTCGGGGTCGCGCCTTCCCACGACGCCGGTCTCACCGTCTCGAAGTGCGGCTCGCCGGTGAGGGCGTCCAGGCTCACGATGGCGACCCTGGCAGGTGATCCGGAGAACGACTCCAGGAACACGGTCCCTCCGTCCGGGCTCACCCCCACCCCGTGCATGGAGGCGTCCTCACCTCTGAGCCGGTAGGACCACCGCTCCTCGCCCGTGGGACCGTCCAGCATCACCAGGCTGTCCTCCAGCTGGGCGAGCACACCGTGGCCCGCCGGGAACGCGGCCCTCACGAAGGTGCCCTCCGGGGCCCGCCACGTCCAGCTGCCCCCGGTGACCGTCGAGGGCACCGGGGCGGGGGCGCCACCGGCCTCCACGACGACGGACTCGGCGTCGAACCGGAACGGAGGCGCTGGGAGCGGGATCAGTGCCGTGACCGGCCGGACCGCGACGGCCACCAGGGCCAGGGCGGCGACCGCGCCCGCTCCGACCCCGCGCGCGACCCGCCAGGGCCCCCGGACGGCCGAGCGCGTGGACGCGCTCGGGTCTCCACCGTCGGACACGTGGGAGACGACGACGGACACTGGCACGGTGAGGCCCACCAGCACGAGGGCGAGGAGGTACACGACGTCGGCAAGATACGCGGGTGAGAGCTCGCTCTGGATCACACGTGCGGCGTTGAGCCACTGGAACGGGGCCAGACCCAGCGCGATCGCCCCCACAAGGAGGGCGAGGATGTAGCGGATCCGGATCTCTTGGGGGCGCCTGTCCCACACCAGGAAGATCAGTGCGGCGACGACCACGGCGGGCCCGAACAGTCGGGCCGGGAACGGGGTGAGTTCGGACAGGCCGATGGGCGAGGGGACGGCCAGAAGGAGGAGAACGGCGCCGCTGACGGCACCCGCTCCGGCCAGGGGGAACGAGAGAAGGGCACCACGGGAGTATGGCAGCGGCCCCTGGCAGCGGACCTCGGCGGTACCGCCCTTCGGCCCGTGCTCCGCACGGCCGGGGCACTCGCCTCGGTGGCCGGGCTCGGGGCCGGCCACCGATCGCAACGGTCAGGCGAAGACGAACAACGGCGGGAACACCAGCACCACCACGGCGACCCACACCGCGTAGACCGGCAGGTAGGTGGTCTGCCACCGCTCGACGGCGGCGAACGGCCGTGTGCCCCGCACGAAGCCCAGCAGCAGCCAGGCCGACCACGCCAGGTGCACCAGCAGCACGAGGTTCAGGCCGAGGGCCGCCGTCTTGTTGGCCGTGAAGCCGAACTCCGCGATCCGGGTGAGCATGGCCGTCAGGGCGACGGCGTTCACCGCCAGCGCCGTGCCCACCAGGGCCAACTGGAGCCAGTCGAAGACCCCCGGCCGCAGCAGCGGGTCGCGCGCCGAGATCGAGTAGAGCAGCAGGAACAGGACCAGCACCAGGACCGCGTCCATCACGATCAGCAGTTCGCGGTCGACCCTGGCCAGCGGTCCGTTCACCAGCAGCGCGGCGAGGTCCGCGACCAGCATCAGCAGCGCCAACGGGGTGAAGACCTTGGCCAGGACCGGCGTGATGTTCTCCACCACGCTCTTCTTCGCCTCCACCAGCCACGCGGCCACCAGCACCGAGCCTGGCACACCGACGGGCAGGAGCCAGGCCGCGAAGAACGGGGTGATGTCCACGTCGGCCAGGCCGAGCACCGCGACGGTCAGGCCCACCAGGACCATGGAGCCGAGGGCGATCAGCACGAGGTACATCACGAGCTCGCCGGTGAACCGCACGAAGTCCATCCGCCGCTCGTGGGATCGCCACCGGCCACCCGTGTGCAGTACGCCCACGAGCAGCCACAACAGGACCGGCGCGTGTGTCAGGGCGAGGACGGCGGTCATTCCGGGCAGGGGAAAGGGCCCGGGGGACTCCTGGAACGGGTAGAGGTTCACAGCCAGGGCAGGGACCGCCGCGAGCGCCGCCGTCACGGCGCCCACCCGCCAGGGGGCGCGGCGCTTCCAGGCGAACCACCCCGCCAGGAAGGGCAGGATCACGAAGGGGAGGTTGCGGGTCACCACCATCCCGTCGTCGACCGTCACCTCCAACAGCTTGACCGCCAGCCCCGCGCCGAGCGCGAAGAGCAGCGTCACCCCGAGCTCGCGCCAGCGTGAGCCGCCGGTCTCCTCCTCGGCGTCGGGGACCAGGACCAGCTGCTTCCAGAGCCGGTGGGAGTGTTCCCGCGCGAACTCCCGCGAGACCGCGTCCAGGCCGCCCATGCGCTTGACCGCGACCAGGAAGGCCTCCTCGCTGTCCAGACCACCCGACTCCAGCTCGGTGATCTGTTCGCGCAGGTGGTCCTCCATCTCCTCCACGTCCGGCGCCGAGATGACCCGACGGCGCGTCACGAAGCCGCGCCACTGGTCGATCTGCTCCTCCAGCACGTCACCGCGTGCGCCCTCGACCGTCACGCGAACCCCCTGCCGACTCCGGGCCCGGGTACTCGGGGCGTGGAACCGCCTCCCAGACCCGCCGGAGCGCCTCCTCGACCACGCTCCACTGCTCGCGCCGCTCGGCCAGGGCCTCCAGCCCCGCCTCGGTGATCGCGTAGTGCTTGCGGCGCCTGCCCGCCTCCGACCGGCCCCAGGAGGCCCGGACGAGACCGTTGCGCTCCAGCCGGTGCAGCAGCGGGTACAGCATCCCGTCGGTCCAGTTCATGCGACCGTCGGAGAGCTCGTTGACGCGCTTGACGATCGCGTAGCCGTAGGACTCGCCCTCGGACAGGATTCCCAGAACCATCGGGGTGGCCGAAGCGGCGACCAGGTCCTTGTCTATGTGCATGCGTGTCCTCGTACCTCGGTGTTCCGACCCGACGAACCCTAGCAGCTCTAGGCATAGCTGTTCTAGGCATGAATCCGGGCATGGTGGTACCGCGCACGAGCGGGCTCACGGTCGTCACGATTTACTCACGCGATGGGACAAGCGGGCCGAAACCGCCCCACCACCCCTCGGGGCTGGCGTTAGGTTGAGAACCGGTGCTCCGGCCGTGTGCGGCCGGGGCGTCGAAGAGGCGGTCGGAAACCACATCCCCCGGGTCCGGCCGTCTCTGCTGTCGCGCCCCCTTCCGCTAGGCTCCCCCACGATGAGCGGCGCGAACTTCCTCCAGCTCCACACCCTCGACGTCCCACGCGGCCGACGGGTGAGCTGGCTCGTGGAGCGGGTCCGGACCGCCCTCCGGGACGGCCGCGTGGAACCGGGCACCCGTGTGCCACCCACCCGTGCGCTGGCTGAGGAACTGGGCGTGGCCCGGGGAACCGTGGTCGAGGCCTACCGCAGACTCACCGAGGAGGGCCTGCTCACCGCCAACAGGGGCGGCGGCACCGTGGTGAGCGCGAGCCCACCGCCGCCGACCGCGTTCAGGTCGCGGGAGCCGAGGGCCGAGCCGGACCTGCTCGACATCTCCACCGGCACCCCCGACCTCAGCGCCTTCCCCCGCGCGGCCTGGCTCCGGGCGGAGGAGGGCGTCCTGTCCGGGTCCGACGGTCGCGCGCTCACCTACGCACCGGCCCAGGGCACGCTCGCGCTCCGCACCGAACTCTCCTCCTGGCTGGCCCGCAGCCGAGGCGTCCTCGCCCCTCCCGACCGGATCATCGTCACCGGCGGCGTCACCGGGGCGCTCGCCCTCCTGGCCCGCGTCCTGCACGACCGGGGGCGCGGGACCGTCGCGGTCGAGGACCCGGGCGCCGAGGGCAACCGCCGCATCCTCGCCCACTGGTCGACCCCCACCGTCCCGGTCCGTGTCGACCAGGAGGGACTGGTGGTGCACGAGCTCGCCGCGAGCGGGGCCCGGACCGCACTCGTCACCCCCGCCCACCAGTTCCCCACGGGGGTGGTCCTCTCACCCGCCCGCCGCCGCGCCCTGCTGACCTGGGCGGAGGAACGGGGCGGGCTGGTGGTCGAGGACGACTACGACGCGGAGTACCGGTACGACCGCCGCCCCGTGCGCGCGCTGCACAGCATGGCCCCCGAGCGCGTCGCCCACGTGTCGAGCCTCTCCAAGACCCTCGGGCCGGGGCTGCGGCTCGGCTGGCTGGTCGCCCCGTCCGACCTCCACGACGACCTCGTCCGGGCCCGCTGGGGCACCGACCTCGGCTCCCCCGTGCTGCCCCAGTTGGCGTTGGCCGAGCTCCTGCGCTCCGGAGCGTTGGAACGGCACCTGCGCACCATGCGGACCCGCCACCGCAGGCGTCGGGACACGGCCGTCCGGGCCGTGGCCGAGCACCTCCCCGGAGCGGTGGTCGAGGGGTGGCCGCCGGAATCCACCTGCTGGTCCTGCTTCCGGAGCACGTGGACGACGCCGTCCTGGCCGAACGCGCCCGCGAGGAGGGGATCAGGGTGGAGCCGCTGTCGTCCCTGCGCGCCGTCCCGGGGCCGCCGGGGGTGGTGGTCTCCTACGGAACCCATCCGCCCGCGCGGCTGGCGGCGGCGATCGCCGTGCTCGGCGGACTCCTCCGCCGCCCCTGAACGGCGCGATCCCGCCCCGGGGGTCTCAGACCACCAGGGCGAGGTGGGCGGCCATCGCGACGAAGCACAGCGCGAAGACCCTGCCGACCACCCTCATCACCCCCGGACGGGCGGCCACGCGCTCGCTGACCAGGGCCGCTCCCAGACCGTAGCCGACGAAGACCACCAGGGTGACGGCCATGAACACGGCGCTGAGCAGGACCATCCGCTGGAGTGCGTCCGGCGCTCCCGTGTCCACGAACACCGGCAGGAAGGCCAGGAAGAAGACGCTCAGTTTGGGGTTGAGCAGGTTCACCAGGAGGGCACCGGTGAGGGTCGCCCGGTACGAGGGTGCCGTGCTCCCGCCCGACGGTTTCAGGGCTCCCGTCCCCGTCCAGCTCCCCCAGGCCATGTACAGCAGGTAGGCCACTCCCAGCCAGCGGACGGCGGCGAAGGCCACGGGGCTGGCCGCGAGCAGCGCGGCCGCGCCGGTCAGCGCGAGGAGCACGTGCGGCAGCAGGCCCAGGGTGCAGGCGACCGCGGCCACCACCCCCGCTCGCGCTCCCCTGGAGAGGGAGGCGGCCAGGGTGAACACCACGCCGGGTCCGGGCGTGAGGGTCAGGACGAGGGACGTCAGAAGGAACTCGGTGGTCACTCCCCACCCTCGCGCCAGCATGGTCTGGTCGGAAGAGCCAAACCGGGACGCTGTGAGTGGTCCAAACCTTCCCGGGCGGCGCCAACGCCGAACGGCCGCCCCTCCCCGGGTCGGGGAAGGACGGCCGCGGGTGTCGCGGGCTCCGGCGCTAGCAGCCGGGCAGACGCTCCAGCAGGTACATCTCCACGCGGTCCAGGGACACGCGCTCCTGCGACATGGTGTCGCGCTCGCGCACGGTCACCGCGTCGTCCTCAAGGGTGTCGAAGTCCACCGTCACGCAGAACGGGGTACCGATCTCGTCCTGACGGCGGTAGCGGCGGCCGATCGCGCCCGCGTCGTCGAACTCCACGTTCCAACGCTTGCGCAGCAGCGCGGCGAGGTCGCGGGCCTTGGGCGAGAGGTCGGCGTTGCGCGAGAGCGGCAGGACGGCGGCCTTGACCGGCGACAGGCGCGGGTCCAGGCGCATCACGGCGCGCTTCTCCAGCTTGCCCTTGGCGTTGGGCGCCTCGTCGACGTTGTAGGCGTCGAGCATGAACGTGAGCACCGCCCGGTCGACACCGGCCGCGGGCTCGATGACGTAGGGGATGTAGCGCTCGTTGTTCTCCTGGTCGAAGTAGGACAGGTCGACACCGGAGGCCTCGGCGTGCGTCTTGAGGTCGTAGTCCGTCCGGTTGGCGACGCCCTCCAGCTCGCCCCACTCGCTGCCCTGGAAGTTGAACCGGTACTCGATGTCCACGGTCCGCTTGGAGTAGTGGGAGAGCTTGTCCTGGGGGTGCTCGTACAGCCGCAGGTTGTCCTTGGCGATGCCCAGGTCCAGGTACCACTGGTGGCGCTGGTCGATCCAGTACTGGTGCCACTCCTCGTCACTGCCCGGCTTGACGAAGAACTCCATCTCCATCTGCTCGAACTCACGGGTCCGGAAGATGAAGTTTCCGGGGTGATCTCGTTGCGGAAGGACTTGCCGATCTGGCCGATGCCGAAGGGGACCTTGCGGCGGGCGCTCTGCTCGACGTTCTTGTAGTTGATGAAGATGCCCTGCGCCGTCTCCGGACGCAGGTAGGCCAGGCCCTTCTCGTCCTGGACCGGGCCCAGGTAGGTGCGCAGGAGGCCGTTGAACATCCGCGGCTCGGTGAAGGAGGCCTTGGCGCCGCAGTTGGGGCAGGCGATCGCGGCCAGGCCGTCGGCGGGCTCCTTGCCGTGCTTCTCCTCGTAGGCCTCGATGAGGTGGTCGGCCCGGAAGCGCTTGTGGCAGGACTGGCACTCGGTGAGCGGGTCCACGAAGGCCGTCACGTGGCCGGAGGCCTCCCAGACCTCGCGGGCCAGGATCACGCTGGAGTCGAGGCCGACGATGTCGTCCCGCTCCTGCACCATCGAACGCCACCACTGGCGCTTGACGTTGTTCTTCAGCTCCACGCCCAGGGGGCCGTAGTCCCAGGCGGCGCGCAGACCTCCGTAGATCTCACTGGAGGGGTAGACCAGACCTCGGCGCTTGGCGAGGTTGACCAGTGCGTCCATTGCCTCTGACTTGGCGGCCATGGGTGACTCTCCATCCGGCTGGCGGTCGGTGGATCGCTGTTCGCGATACATCGTCGGTTCTGTGGGGAGGCGGTCCGCGCGCGGAGCCACGGGTGTGGCGCTCCGGGAGACCGCTTCCCACCAGGCTAGAGCAATCCGGAGGCGGGTGCGCACTCTTTGTGCGGGGCCCGCCCGGTCCCCTGTCGGAGGAGGGCTCCGGGTGTCAGGACGGCGCCTCACCGCCGGTGAGGATCTCGAAGGCGGTGGGTTCGTCGATGGCCCGGGAGAGCAGCGGGACGGCGGTGACCTTGACGTCGAAGTCGGACAGCGCCCGCCGGTAGAACCCGGCACCGTCCCACTCGGTGACCACGGTCCACAGCGTGGGTTCGTCGGCGGCGCGGCCGATGCGGTGGCACCGGAACCCCGGACGCTGGGCCAGGACCGCCACGGCGGCGTCGGCGTCGGTTCGGAAGGCCTCGGTGTCGGCCTCGGGCACGGAGTATCGGGTGATGACGATCACCCGACCATTGTGGCGCAGACACGGGAGTGGGCCGCCCCGGAGGTGCTCCGGGGCGGCCCACTCCCGGTCACCGTTCCTTGCCGAATACGCGGTCCACGACCCTGGCGGAGGCGTTGCCGTCGTCCAGGGGGCAGAACTGGTCCACGAACGACCGGTAGGAGGCGGCGCTGCGCCCGGCGACCTCGTCGATGTCCAGCAGGGACTCGATGACGTCGTCGGAGCGGGTCAGCAGCGGTCCGGGCGCGGTCTCCTCGAAGTCGAAGTAGAACCCGCGCAGGTTGTCCCGGTAGCTCTCCAGGTCGTAGGTGAAGAAGAGCATGGGACGGCCCGTGTTGGCGAAGTCGAACATCATCGACGAGTAGTCCGTGATCAGCACGTCGGTGATCAGGAAGAGCTCCATGATCTCCGGGTACAGGGACACGTCGTGGACGAAGCCCTCCCCACGATCGGGACGCTGTCCACCACGCGGGGGTGGCGGCGCACCAGCAGCACGTGGTCGTCACCGAGCTTCTCGTACATGCGGCGCAGGTCCAGGTGCAGGTCCAGCTTGTGCTTGCCGCGCGTGTAGTACTTGTCGTCCCGCCAGGTGGGCGCGTAGAGGACCACCTTCTTGCCCTCGGGCAGGCCGAGCAGGCGCCGGGTGCGCTCCGCGATGGCCTCGCGTTCCGGTGAGAAGAAGATGTCGTTGCGCGGGTAGCCGGTCTCCAGGACCTCGCCCTCGAAGCGGAAGGCGCTGCGCAGGATCGGCGTGGCCCAGGGGCTCGGGGAGACCAGGTAGTCCCACTGCCGGGTCTCCCACGCGAGCTTGTCGAAGTAGTCGCGCGACTTGCCCCGGATGTTCTCCACGTCGAAGCCGATGCGCTTGAGCATGGACCCGTGCCAGGTCTGCACGACCACCTGGTCCGGGTGGCGGTGGAACCAGGCGGGCTGCCGGGAGTTGCTGACCAGGTACCGGCTGCGGGCCAGTTCCCGGAAGTACTCCTCGCCCTTGTGCCGGACCGGGGTGAGGCCGTCGGGCAGACGGACCTGTCCGTCCGCGACCAGCCAGGACATCGGGTAGTCGGCCCACTGGTCGCGCTTGCGCAGCTCGGCGTAGAGGCTCTGCGGGCTGTCCGAGTACTGGCGCCCGGTGTAGGTGTCGAAGAGGATGCCCTCGGTGACCGGTTCCGCGCGCTGGGCCGGGTAGAAGGTCTCGCGGAGCTCGCGCTGGGCGAAGGCGCCGCGTTCGGCGGGGCGCAG
Organism: Nocardiopsis eucommiae; assembly: GCA_018388625.1. Lineage (GTDB taxonomy): Bacteria > Actinomycetota > Actinomycetes > Streptosporangiales > Streptosporangiaceae > Nocardiopsis > Nocardiopsis eucommiae. Next base: position 4,149,429 of record CP074402.1, read on the forward strand.
GTCGGTGCCGACCTGGAGCACGGGGATGCCGCGCCCCTGGTAGGAGAGCGTGTAGGAGCGCTCGGGGCTCTCCGTCTCGATGGGCAGGTCGTGGATGAGCGCGTCGGTGAACTCCACGCCCACGTCCACGCTGGAGGACTCGTCGCCCTCTCCTGTGGCCTCCTCGCTGACCCGCGCCCACAGTTGGTAGGAGCCGGTGGACAGGGACAGCTCGCCGGACAGGGTGGCGATGCGGGAGGGGTCGAACCGGGCGGTGAACCGGTTCCCGGACCGCTCCACGGTGAGCTGGTGCTCCTCGTCACGGCCGCGTGCCTTGGCCACCACGCTCAGTTCGTTGCCCGGGGAGAACTCGCCGCCGAGGACCAGGACCCGCTCCTGCCACTCCGCCCGGTCCACCCAGGGGTGGGCCCGGCCGGCGCGCAGTTTGAGGTGTCCGGTGAAGGTGCGCTGCACCGCCAGCTGCTGCTGCGCGCCCTCGGAGTCGTAGGCGGTGGTGCGGACCTCGTCGGGCAGGACCAGGGGGACGGTGCGCTGGTCGGCGGTGACCAGGTGGGCGTCCCACTCCTCCTGGCGGATCACGCCTCCGCACTCGCTGAGGCTGCGGGCGAAGAGCTCCTCGGCCCGCACCCTGGCCTCGAAGCGGCCGCTCTGGATGGTGACCGGGTAGCTGAGCCGCGCCGTGCCGGGACGGCGCACCAGCCGGAGCTCGGTGGCCTCGGCGGCGGGCGCGGACAGCAGTTCGCCGCCCAGGGTGAGTTCGGCGGTGCGGACGTCGAAGTGGTGCTCGGTGACCTGGGCGCGCGCGGGTTCGACGGCGATGACCAGGTGCCGGTCCCGGTTCCAGTGCGGGCGTACCCACACGTCGTCGCCGACGCTCTGGTACCCGGGCCGCTCGGGCGGGCCGGGGACCGGGCTGGAGACGATGCGGCGGCGGGCCAGGCTGCGGTTGAACACCACCAGCTCGATCTTCCACTCGCCGGGCTCCCAGCCGCCGGAGCCGCGCAGACGGCGCGGGTCCACGACGACGGTGAAGCCGCCGTAGTCGTGGCGGGCGGAGTCGGGGAGGTCGGGCAGCCGGTACTCGGCGGCCAGACGGGTCCGCACGGGGACACGGACGCGGCGCTTGGTGGCGGTGTTGACCACGAAGGCGACCACGTGCTGCTGCCAGCGCTTGCGGGCCCGCAGGTTCCGGATACCGATCCGCCCGCTGACGTGCAGTCGACCGTCCTCCCAGTGGATGTCCTCGGTCTTCTGCCGGACCTTGATCTCGTCCTCGAGGCGGTAGATCTCCTTGGGGACCGCCTTGGCCGGGTCCTTCGCCTCGAAGAAGGGGTAGCGGACGTAGTAGCCGAGCCCCTGCCGGACGACCGTGGCCTTCTTGATCTCGACGCTCTTGGCGAAGGTGGCGACCTCCAGCACGTCGTCCAGGCGCCGCTTGCGCACCAGGTGGTACAGGAGGCGGTCCAGCACGTTGAGGCCGCGCAGGAGGCTGTCCGGGACGTGGTCGAGGTAGGTGTTGAGCAGGTCGAGGACGGTCTCGCGGACCTCCTGGTCCGCGTCGTCGAGCCGCAGGAGGAGGCGGTGGAGCTCGCCCTGGAGGCGGATGCGGTCCCACAGTTCGCGGTCGGCGGTGGTGAGGTCGGCGCCGAGTTCGCGCATGGTGGTGACGCGACGCGTGAGTGCCGCGCTCTCCAGGGGTGTGACCTTCTTCTCGCGTTCGCGCATCAGCAGCACGGGGGCGGGCAGGACGTCGACTGCCTGGGCGAGCAGGGTCGCGCGGCCGATGGCGAGGTCGGTGTCCTCCCTGGCCACGGCGTGGTCGGGCAGGGAGTCCCAGAACTCCCGGCGCCAGAGGCGGTTGCCCAGGGTGGCGTCCGCGATCAGGCCGGGGACCGCCCTGGGGTCCTCGGCGAGCCGCTGGCGGCCGAACTTGCGGTGGGCCTTGGAGGGCGCGGCGCCGAGTTCGTTGAACTGGTGGACGTTGCCGATGACCAGGTCGGAGCGGGTGTCGGCCGCGCTCTGGGCCAGGTGGGCGAGCGCGTAGGCGGTCAGCGCGTCGGAGCCGGTGAGGAAGAGCAGGTGGCTGCCGGTGGCGGCGGCGGCCCCCGGGAGCGTGCCCTGGCGTGGTCCGGGGCCGGTTCTCCGGTGAGGAGGGTGACGCGCAGTCCGGCGGGCGGTGTGGCCGCGAAGGCGGTGGCGGTGGCCAGCCCGTCCTCGCGCGCGGACTCGACGGCCTCGTCCCCCTGGTCGTTCTCCTCCGGGACGGACTCGTCGGAGGCGTCGGCGGCGGTCGCCTCGTCGTCCCCGTTCGTGTCCGGGTCGGTGGTCCCGGGGTCGGCCGGTGTCGGTCCGGCGTCGCCGTTGGTGGTTCGGACCGGCGCGAGGACGACCTCGACGTCCGGCTGTGCGGCGCCCTCGCGCGCCGCCGCCCCGGTCTGGCTCTCGTCACGTTGACGGGCCAGCGAGTCGAGGCAGTTCTGCAAGTGTGGTTCGGTGACGTCGAACGTCACGACGACTGTGGGTTCGGGCACGGAAGTTGACACCCTCCGGAGGGTTCGTCTCTACACGACGTGCGGGCACCGTGGTGCGGACGGTCCGCATGGAACAGACGGCCAGTAACTGAATGTAGACGGTTCACGACCCGTCTCGTGTCGAACCCGGAACAGTCGGGGGTGCGGGTACGAGGGGAGATGCGCGGCGTTCGCCGCGCCTGTGCCCGGCGCTGTGCCAGGGCCCTGCACTAGGGTCTGATCCAGGATTATCACAGGCCCCGGGACACGGTGCGCACACCGACCACCCCCGAGGCGTCCGGGCGGGGGTGCGAGGACGTCGCGGAAACCGGGACACAGCGAAGAGGAACAGGCGGCGATGGCCTCTCCCGAGCACGAGGACGAACAGCGACGGCCCTCCTACGGGCGGCCCCTCCCCCGGGTGACTCCCTGTTCACCCCGGGCGCGGGGAGGTTGCGCGGCGAGGTGGAGCGGAGGAGCGCGGTACCGCTGGTGTGGCTGCACCAGCGGCCGGGGTGGCTCCCGCCGGTGGTGTTGGGGGCGCTGTTCCTCGCGGGGCTGATGGCCCCGGGTTGGCTGGGTGCCCCGTGCCTGTTGCTGGTGGCGGCGGTCTTCGGTTGGTTGGCCTTCCTGACCTGGCCCTCGCTCCAGCGGCAGCAGCGGGTGCCCCGGGTCCTGATGATCGTGGTGGTGCTGGTGTTGGCTGTGGCGAGGGTGCTGGGCTTCTGAGGACAGGAGGACTCCCGCCTCCCTTGCCAGTTTTGACAATCATTTTCGTTTTCGTGATAATGAAGCAGTGTCTGCCCAGTTCACGGAGGACGGGGCTCCGAGCCCCGACACCCCGCCCGCCTTCCAGGCCGTCGACGCGCACGCCGCCTACGACGGCGTCACCGTCCTCGACGGCGTGAGCCTCGACGTCCCCGCGGGTCAGACCATGGCCGTTCTCGGACCCAACGGTTCGGGCAAGTCCACGCTGATGCGCGCGATGCTCGGCGTCGTGCCCCTCACCTCCGGACGGATCCTCCTCCACGGGACGCCGCTGCGCCGGTTCCGGGACTGGCGGCGGATCGGCTACGTCCCCCAGCGGCTCACCGCCGGGGGAGCCGTGCCCGCCACCGTGCGCGAGATCGTCGCCTCCGGGCAGGTCGCCCGGCGCCGCCGCCTCTCCCTGCCCACGCGGGCCGACCGCGCCGCCGTCGACGACGCCCTCGCCACCGTGGACCTGTCCGACCGCGCCGGCGACGCCGTGCGCGAGCTCTCGGGCGGCCAGCAGCAACGGGTGCTGATCGCCCGCGCGCTGGCCGGACGCCCGGACACCTTCGTGATGGACGAGCCCATGGCCGGGGTGGACGCGGAGAACCAGCGCGCCCTGGCCCGCGCCATCACCCACCTGCGTGACCAGGGCAGCACCGTGGTCCTGGTGCTGCACGAGCTGGGCCCGCTGGAGGAGGTCATCGAGCGCGCGGTCGTGCTGGAGCACGGCCGGATCGTGCACGACGGCCCGCCGCCCGAGGCCACCGGCGAGTGCGCGCGCCCCGGGCACGAGCACCAGCATCCGCACCCCGACCCCAACGATCCCGACCCCGCGCACGCCACCGCGCCCTCGGAGATGGTCCGCCTGGAGGTACCCCGCCGTGACTGAGCTGCTCCAGTACGAGTTCATGCGGCGCGCGCTGCTCGCCGCGGTGCTGGTCGGCCTGGTCACCCCGGTCATCGGCACCTTCCTGGTCCAGCGGCGGCTCGCCCTGCTGGGCGACGGGATCGGTCACGTGGCCCTGACCGGTGTGGCCCTGGGCCTGCTCACGAGCACCTCACCGGTGCTCACGGCGGCGGTCGTGGCCACGCTGGGCGCCATCCTGATGGAGATGGTCCGGGTGCGCACGCGCACCAGCGGCGACGTGGCGCTGGCGCTGCTGTTCTACGGAGGCATCGCGGGCGGCGTGCTGCTCATCGGGCTGACCCCGGGGGCGAGCAACGCCACGCTCACCTCGTACCTGTTCGGTTCGGTCAGCACCGTGGGCGAGCAGGACATCTGGATCGTGGGCGTGCTCGCGGTGGGCGTGCTCGCGGTGCTGGCCGTCTTCGGCCGGGAGCTGTTCGTGCTGTGCCAGGACGAGGAGGTCGCCAGGGCCCACGGGTTGCCGGTGCGCTTCCTGAGCATCCTGCTGGCGGTGACCGCGGCGCTGACCGTGGTGATCGCGATGCGCGTGGTGGGTGTGCTGATGGTGAGCGCGTTGATGATCGTCCCGGTCGCCGCCGCGCAGCAGCTGAGCCGCAGCTTCCGGGTGACGATGGGGTTGGCGGTGCTGATCGGGCTGGTCTCCTCGCTCGGCGGGCTGACCACGGCCTTCTACTCCGACCTCGCGCCGGGGGCCACGATCGTGCTGCTCGCCCTCGCCGTCTTCTGCCTCGCCGTGTTGGTCGGCGGGGTCATGCGCCGCGTGACCAGGCGGCGGACACCGGCACCCCTGCATCCCGTGGCGGAGGGTCCGGCGGATACGATGCCCCAGACAGATCGGGGAGGGTGACACCATGAGCACACGTCGCGAGGCCGTCCGTCAGGCACTGACCGAGTCCTCCGGTTTCCGCAGCGCGCAGGACCTGTACGCGGACCTGCGAGCCGACGGTTCCAAGATCGGCCTGACCACCGTGTACCGGGCCCTCCAGGCCCTGAGTGACTCGGGTGAGGTCGACGTCCTGCGCACCGACGACGGCGAGGCCGTCTACCGTGCGTGCGACACCGAGAGCCACCACCACCACCTGGTGTGCCGTACCTGCTCCACCGCAGTGGAGATCGAGGGTCCCACCGTGGAGCGGTGGGCCGCCGAGGTGGGGGCCAAGCACGGCTTCACCGGGGTGACGCACACGGTCGAGGTGTTCGGCACCTGCGGCACCTGCTCGCGGCGTCTGGCCCAACAGGGCAGCGCACAGCAGGTCTGACCGACGACGCCCGAGGGCCCCGCGCGATCGCGCGGGGCCCTCGTCGTGTGTCGGCCCGCTCACGGACCGCCCGGGGGCGCGGGAGGGACGGAGCGCACAGTGCACACGGTCTCCACCCGGTGGTTACCGACTGGTAGCCAAGTCGTGTCGTGCCTCGGCCAGGCTGTGCCTTCGTGTACAGACGAACCACGGCCGCGCTGCTGACCGCGCTGCTGATCTCCCCGCTCCTGCCCGCCAGCCCCGCCTCGGCTCAGGAGGGCCGGGCCGACCCCCGCATCGTCACCCACAACGCCTTCCTCCTCCCCAAGGCCCTCTACCCCAACTGGGGGCAGGACGTCCGCGCCGACCTGACCGTCGAGGACGGTCTCCTCTCCGGCCAGGACGTGGTGGTGCTCCAGGAGCTCTTCGAGAACTCCAGCGCCGACCGCCTGCGCACGGGGCTGGCCGAGGAGTACCCGCACGGCACCCCCGTCGTGGGCCGTTCCCAGGCCGGGTGGGACCACACCACCGGTTTCCGGAACGAGACCGTCACCAACGGCGGCGTCAGCGTGCACAGCGTCTGGCCGGTCGTCCGCGCCGAACAGCACGTCTTCTCCCGCGCCTGCGGGGCCGACTGGTTCTCCAACAAGGGCTTCGCCTACGTGGAGCTGGACACCCCGGACGGTCGCCTGCACGTGGTGGGCACACACATGCAGTCCGAAGACGGCGCCTGCCGGTCCGGCGAGGACGCGCGCGTCCGGGAGAGCCAGCTCGACCAGATCGTCGCGCTGCTGGACTCCAAGGACATCCCCGACGACGAGCGGATCTACCTCGCCGGTGACCTGAACATCGTGGGCGGCGGCGCCGAGTGGGAACGGGCCGTCGACCGGCTGGACGCCGTGGCCCCGGATTACACCGGCGACGTGCCCTCCTGGGACCCCGCGGGCAACTCGATCGCCGCCCACGACTACTCCGGCTGGGACGGTCAGCAACTGGACCACGTCCTGCCGATCCGCAACGGCGCCGCCCCGACGTCCTACGTGAACGAGACCCGCGCGGTGAAGAGCGAACCCTGGACTGTACGCTCCTGGGGCCGTTCCCACACCTACGACGACTACTCGGACCACTACCCGGTGTTCGGTTCCACCCCGCGCCCCTGACCCCCGGCGGGAGAAGCACCCTCGACAGACCCCCGTCCCCTGGGGGAACCTGGGAAGGAACGCCGTTGGGCCACTGGACCAAGCATCCGAAGAAGGAGGGCGAGGAGGCGCTCCGGCTGATCGCGGAGCTCGGGTGGCGAATCGAGGACCCGCCCACCTACTACACGATCAAGTGCCCCTGCGGAGCCCACCAGCGACAGGTCCACCTGTCGCCCTCCAACCCGAACTACTGGACCCAGACCGTACGCTTCGTGAGACGAGTGTGCCCGCCCGAACAGCAGGAGGACGTGTGAGCGTGCGGACCGCCACCCAGTTGTCCCTTCAGTTCCGGCTCGGCACCGACCCCGCGAGCACCCCGGAGATGGTCCACGCGCACGGGGAGACCGTGATGCGGGAGCTGCTCGAACTCGAACGGCACAACCCCGACTTCACCGACTCCACCGTGAGCACCGACGCCCTGGAACGGACCGTCACCGTGGAGATCCTGGTCCTGGACGAGGGCGATCCACCGCGGGTGCTGCGCCGGGCCCTGGACCTGATCCGCACCGCGATCCACGCGGCGGGCGGCGCCACCCCGAACTGGCCGGTCGACGACCAGCCGAGCCGGGTGAACATGGCCGCCGCCCAGAACCTGGTCACGGCCACCTGAGTCCACGCGCGAGGCCCCGCCGCTCCGCGCGGCGGGGCCTCGCGGTCAGCGTGCCCCGGGGTCAGCGACCGTCCCGGGGCCGGTCGCAGCGTTCCAGGGTGGGCCGCTTGGCGTCGACCCCGTCACCCGAGGAACGGCCGGTCAGGCGCCGGTGGATCCACGGCACCAGGAACTCCCGGGCCCAGTGCAGGTCCTCCTGGCGCGCCGTGCGCCAGTCGCGCGGCTCCGGCGCCGGGAAGGGCTCGTCCCAGTCGGAGTCCACCGGGAGGCCCAGGACCTCGCACACCCGCAGGGCGAGCCTGCGGTGCCCCTCGGAGGACAGGTGGAGGCGGTCCCAGTTCCAGGCCTGGGCGTCCGAGAACACCTTCATGCTCCACACGTCGACGACGTCGCACCCGTACCGGTCCGCGACGGCGCGCATGTGCATGTTGTAGGTGGCGATCTTGCCGCGCAGGTGGCGCATGACCGGCTGCCAGTTGGTGTCGAAGCCGGTGAAGATGACCACCCGGGCGCCGGTGGCGCGCAGGTCGGCCACCATCGACTCGAAGATGGCCACGACCTGGTCCGGGTCACTGCCGGGCCGGATGATGTCGTTGCCGCCCGCGCACAGGGTGACGAGGTCGGGCTTCATCTCGACCGCGCGCGGCACCTGTTCGTCGCGGATCTGCGCGATCAGGCGTCCCCGGATGGCGAGGTTGGCGTAGCGGACCTCGGGCACGTGGTCCGCCAGGTGTTCGGCCACGCGGTCGGCCCAGCCCCGGTAGCGGCCGTGGGGCACGCTGTCGCTGTCCGGGTAGGGGTCGCTCATGCCCTCGGTGAAGCTGTCCCCGAGGGCGACGTAGGACAGGATGTCCTTGCTTTTCAGGTCACCGGGAGATCCGGTCGGCACACCGCTCATGGTGTTCGATGATGCAACTCGAAGCCACGGTTACGCGACAGTAGGTTGTGGTTTCGTCGCGTTTTGGGGCAGAGCTCACACCATGAGCGGTGTGCCCGGAACGGTGGCGGAGGAGCGGCTCAGCGGTCCTTGGTGAGCGGGGTGAGCACGGGACGCTTGGCGGTCACCGTGTCTCCCGAGGACTTCCCCGTGAGGCGGCGGCCGATCCACGGACCCAGGGAGTCCTTCACCCAGTGCAGGTCGTCCCGGCGCGCCTCGGTCCAGCTGACCGGTTCCGCCTCCGGCCACGGCTCGTCCCACCGCTCCCCGGTGGGCACGCCCAGGACCTCGGCCACGCGCAGTGCCAGGCGGCGGTGGCCCTCGGGCGACATGTGCAGCCGGTCCTCGTCCCAGGCGCGGGGGTCGGTGAGGACGTCCATGGACCACTGGTCGACCAGGAAGCAGTCGTAGCGGTCCGCGATCGCGCGCACGTTCAGGTAGTAGCGCGCGAACGGCCCGATGGTGCCGCGCATGTACCCGGAGGAGACGTTCACGCCGGTGAAGAGGACCACCTGGCTGCCCTGGGCGCGCAGGCGGGACACGGTGTGGTCGAGGATCTTCGCCAGGCGCTCGGGGTCCCCGGCCGGACGCAGGATGTCGTTGCCGCCCGCGCACAGGGTGACCAGGTCCGGCGCCATCTCCAGGGTGGGCGGGATCTGGTCGGTGACGATCTGCCGGATGAGCTTGCCGCGCACGGCCAGGTTGGCGTACTCGATCTCGCCCACGTGGTCGGCCAGGTGCTCGGCCAGTCGGTCCGCCCAGCCACGGAACACACCGCTGCCGTCCGGGTGGGGGTCGCCCACTCCCTCAGTGAAGCTGTCCCCGACCGAGACGAGTGACATCCCCGGCCTGACCAGTGCTTCGTCGGTCCGCTCCATCACTTTCCCCCTCCGCGACCGGGTTGGGCACGGCGCCGCCGTACCGACGGTCCCGGCTCGCGTAGATCTCACAGGCCCGCCACAGGTCGCGGCGGTCGAAGTCGGGCCAGAGCGTCTCCAGGAAGACGAACTCGGCGTAGGCGGACTGCCAGAGGAGGAAGTTGGACAGCCGCTGCTCACCGGAGGAGCGCACGAACAGGTCCACCGGAGGCACGTCCGGGGCGTACAGGTGCTGGGAGAGGGTGTCCTCGGTGATCTTCTCCGGGGAGATGCGCCCCTCGGCGGCCTGGCGGGCCAGCTCGCGGGCGGCGTCGACGATCTCGGCCTGACCCCCGTAGTTCACGCAGAACTGGAGGGTGAGCCGGGTGTTGTCCCGGGTCATCTCCTCCGCGTCCTTGAGCTCCTTGATGACGCTCTTCCAGAGCATTCCGGGGCGCCCGGCCCACTTGACGCGCACGCCCCGGGCGTGGAGCTCGTCGCGGCGGTTGCGGATCGTGTCGCGGTTGAAGCCGAGGAGGAAGCGCACCTCGTCGGGCGAGCGCTTCCAGTTCTCGGTGGAGAAGGCGTAGGCGGAGAGGTTGGGGATCCCCATCTCCAGGGCGCCCTCGATCACGTCGAAGAGCGAGGACTCACCGGCCTTGTGCCCCTCGGTACGCGCCAGACCGCGTTCCTTCGCCCAACGACCGTTGCCGTCCATGACCACGGCCACGTGCCGTGGCACCAGGTCGGCCGGCACCTCCGGGGGCCGGGCGCCGCTCGGGTGCGGGACGGGCGGGGTGTGGTCCGGCTCGCGCCGTCCACCGTTGTCGAAGCTGAACAGACTCAAGAACGCTCCACATGGCGCAGTGATCGGATTCCGTTTTCCAGGTGCCACTGTAGGTAGGCCGCGACCAGCCCGCTGCACTCGGAGCGCTGCCTGCCGTCGCTGGCGTCCGCGCTGTCCCAGTCGCCCCCGAGCAGCGCCGACATGAGCCGGAGCGTGTCGGGCGCGGGATGCGTGGAACCGTGGGGACGGCACACCGAGCAGACCATACCCCCGGCGTGCACCGCGAACGCACGGTGCTCCCCCGGCTCGCGCAGCGGGCGCACTCGGTGAGGGCGGGCGCGTACCCGGCCACCGCCAGGGAGCGCAGGAGGTAGGCGTCCAGGACCAGGCGGGAGTCGTGGCTCCCCTCCCCAGGGTACGCAGGGCACCGATGAGCAGGAGGAACTGGCGCAGGGCCGGGTCCTTCTCCACAGCCACGATCTTCTCGGCGGTCTCCAGCATGGCGGTGGCGGCGGTGTAGCGGGAGTAGTCGGAGACCACGGCGGCGCCGTAGGAGCGCACGGTCTCGGCCTGGGTGATGACGTCGAGGGTCCGGCCGGTGTGCAGCTGGAGGTCGACGTGGGTGCACGGTTCCAGGCGGGCGCCGAAGCGCGACTTGGTCCGGCGCACGCCCTTGCCGACGGCGCGGACCAGACCGGTCCGCCGGGTCAGGAGGGTGACGATGCGGTCGGCCTCGCCCAGTTTCTGGTTGCGCAGGACGACGCCCTCGTCGCGGTAGAGACTCACCCTCCCATTGTCGCGGATGGCACCGACCGGACCGGGTCCACCGTGTCCGCCTCCCCGGGCCGCCATGACGCGCACCACCCTGAACAGGTTTATTACGGTTTGGATTCCCTTTTCTCAGCATTTGCTCTACTCTCACGCGCTAGGGCCTGACGGTTTCGGTCCCGCCGCCCTTCCCTCGCGGCGCCGACGACCGTGACCGTAACCCCAGGTGGGTGCCCGAGGAATTCCCCAACCCGGAAGGCAGAGCGATATGGCGCGAGGTCGTCGAGGCAGACGCAGGACGAGCGCCCGCGAACAGCGCTCGGTCCGTGCGGCACGACGCGGGAGGGTGCCGGTCGTGGCCGCCATGGTGGCGGTCCCGGTGGGGCTGACCCTGGCCGGCGCACTGGTGCTGGCCGGGACCGGTGACCCGACGGGCCCGGCGGACGGCACGGCCGCCGCCGACGCGGGCGGGGTCGGGAGCTCGGTGAGCGACGACGCCAACGCCCCGGGAACGGACGCGGAGGACGATTTCTTCGACGAGCCCACGGCGACGCCGAGCGCCGCCGAGCCCCAGGGGGACGGCGGCCCGAGGACCTCCACGGTCACCGCGTCCTCCTCCGCCGAGGAGGCCGAGGAGTCGGCGCCCGAGGACGGCGGGAGCGGTGGCGGAGGCGGAGGCTCCGACGACGGTGGCGGTGGGAACGGCGGCGGAGGGGGCGGTGGCCCGTCCACCGGAGGTCCGCAGGCCACCGCCGTGGTGACCCTGGTCAACAGTGAGCGCGCCGCCAACGGATGCGGTGCCCTGCGCGTGGACTCCAAGCTGACCTCCGCCGCTCAGGAGCACAGCGAGGACATGGACGCCCGCGACTACATGGCCCACGACAACCCCGACGGCGAGGGTCCGGGCGACCGGGCGGAGCGGCACGGCTACGGCTCCTGGGGCGCGGAGAACGTCGCCAAGGGTCAGACCAGCGCGGAGCAGGTCATGGACGCCTGGATGAACAGTCCCGGGCACCGGGCCAACATCCTCAACTGCGACCTGGTCGCGATCGGGGTCGGTGAGTCCGGCAACGCCTGGACGCAGAAGTTCGGCTACCAGTAGCCCGACCCGAAACGACGGGCCGCGTCCCCTGGGACGCGGCCCGTCGTCGTGTGCGGGAGCGTGTTCCGGCCGACGCCCCTGGGGAGGAGAAGAAAGCCGGAACGGTTCGGCGGAGAGCGTGAAGGCCCGCGGACAGCGGCGCGGCGTCGAGTCGCCGCGTGGCCGCCGGGCCCTCTCCGGGTGTCCCGCTCGGCCGCCCGGGGACCCTGGGGCTCCGCTGGACGATCTCTCGGCGCGTGGGGGCTCTCGGCACAGGGGGGATGACGGCGTTCCGCCGCAGGGCCCGCCACGGGTTCCCCACACGCGGGACGGGGCCCGCGACGCGTGTCGCGGGCCCCGTCCTCCCAGTGCGAGGGGAGCCGGCCGCCCTGTGCCCGGGGCGCCCGGCGGTGGTGGATCAGGCGCGGCTGATGGCGCTGCACATGGCCTTCAGCGAGGCCGTGGTGATGCTGCTGTGGATACCGACGCCCCACACGACCCGGCCGTCGATCTCGGCCTCCACGTAGGCGGCGGCACGGGCGTTGCCGTCCTCACCCATGGAGTGCTCGACGTAGTCGATGACCCGGACCTTGACGTCCACGTCGGCCAGCGCGTCGCCGAACGCGGAGATGGGACCGTTGCCGGTGCCCCTCAGCTCGCGGATCTCACCGTTGACGCGGGCGTCGGCCTGGATCGAGTAGGTGCCGTCCTCGGCGGTGCTGGAGCGGTGCGCCAGGACCGCCACCGGACCGTTCTCGGCCAGGTAGGTCTGGGTGAAGATGTCCCAGATCCGGTCGGCGGGGAACTCGCCGCCCTCGGCGTCGGTGAACTGCTGGATGACCTGGGAGAACTCGATCTGCAGGCGGCGCGGCAGGTCCAGCGAGTGGTCGCGCTGCATGATGTAGGAGACGCCGCCCTTGCCGGACTGGCTGTTGACCCGGATGACCGCCTCGTAGTTGCGGCCCACGTCCTTGGGGTCGATGGGCAGGTACGGGACGTCCCACGGGTGGTCCTCGACCGCGTTCCCGGCCTCCTCGGCGCGGGCCTCCAGGTCGGTGAAGCCCTTCTTGATGGCGTCCTGGTGGGAGCCGGAGAAGGCGGTGTACACCAGGTCGCCGCCGTAGGGGTGGCGGGGCGCGACCGGCAGCTGGGTGCAGTGCTCGACCGTGCGGCGGATCTCGTCGATGTCGGAGAAGTCGATCTTCGGGTCGACGCCCTGGCTGAACAGGTTCATGCCCAGGGTGACCAGGCAGACGTTGCCGGTGCGCTCGCCGTGGCCGAACAGGCAGCCCTCGACGCGGTCGGCACCGGCCATGACGGCCAGTTCGGCGGAGGCCACACCGGTACCGCGGTCGTTGTGCGGGTGCACGGACAGGACCACGTGCTCGCGCCGCGACAGGTTGCGGCTCATCCACTCGATCTGGTCGGCGTAGACGTTGGGGGTGGAGCGCTCCACGGTCGCGGGCAGATTCAGGATGATCTCGCGCCCGGGGCCGGGCCGCCACACGTCCATGACGGCCTCGCAGACCTCCAGGGCGAAGTCCAGCTCGGTGTCGACGAAGATCTCCGGGGAGTACTGGTAGCCGAAGTACTCGGTGTCGCCCAGGTACTGCTCGGCGAAGCGCACCACGTGGCGGGTGCCCTGGACCGCGATGTCCTTGCAGGCCTCGCGGTCGACCCGGAAGACCACGCGGCGGAACGTGGGAGCGGTCGCGTTGTACAGGTGCACGGTGGCGCGCTTGGCGCCGACCAGGCTCTGCACGGTGCGCTCGATCAGGTCCTCGCGGGCCTGGGTCAGGACGGAGATCTGCACGTCGTCGGGGATCAGGTCGTCCTCGATCAGCGACCGGACGAAGTCGAAGTCGGTCTGGCTGGCGGAGGGGAAGCCGACCTCGATCTCCTTGTAGCCCATCGTGACCAGCAGCCGGAAGATCTCGTGCTTGCGGGTGGCGTCCATGGGCTCGATCAGTGCCTGGTTGCCGTCACGCAGGTCGGTGGACAGCCAGCGCGGCGCCTCGGTGATGCTCTTGGCCGGCCACGTGCGGTCGGGCAGGTCCACCGACCGGAACGGCTGGTAGCGGTGGAACGGCATGGGGCTGGTCTGCTGCTGCGGCACCATAACGGTGGGCTCCTCGGGAAAAGTGTGGCGCGTGATGTCGTGGTCGACACGGCAAGCCGAAGTCCCGCGGCGAGGGGCCGACCTTCTAACGATCCCCGCCGCGGCCACTAAGAAGGAGGAGCTCGCGCAGCATAACGATCGTCACGCTAGCAGACGGGGCGTGAATTCTGGTACCCGACGTCCACATGGTGGGACTCACCCTGCCTGAACTGGGACGCCCTGCCCGGTTTCCGTGGCTATCAACCGATCCTCGAAATCAGGTACCTCGACTTCAAGATACAGCCGCGAGCAGTTACCCTGGTGGCGAACCCTTCAGTGCTAGGGGGTCATACGGAGTCCGTCGGCGGGACCCAGGGTGCGGCCAACACCCGAGGCCCCCACAGGCAGGTAAGCCCAGCCACCGCAGGGCCGGTACCGCCGACGGACCTCCTCACACCGCGGGCGTCACCGCTCGGGCACGCCGAGGTCGAACTCGGCCCACATGAGATACGCCCACTCCTCCTCGGTGCCGATCCGTCTGCTTCCCCACCGGCTGGCGAAGTGCGCGATGAGCGTCAGCCCGGTCCCCTCGGCCTGCTCCACGCCTCCCCAGAGCGGCGGGACCGGTGCCACCTCGGCGGACTCCCTCTCCCCCACGGAGAGGCGTAAGACACGCCGGGACGCCCCTCCGCCGCGCAGGGACAGGCTGCGGAACACGACGATCCCCCTGCCGGCCCAGGAGGCCCGGGTCAGGGCTCCGGTGAACATCTCGCTGAGGCAGAGCCGCACGGCGTCCTCCGTCTCCCCACCCGCACCGGGGAGGCGGGAGAGGTCCCGAGCCAGATCGCCACGGGCCACGCCGATGTGGCGGGGGTCGCCCGGATACCAACGGGACTTCCAGCGCTGCTCGGTGCGGGGTTCGGTCGGGTGGGTGCTGGTTCGGTTCATGGCCGCTCTCCTCAGGATGATGGGGAAACACTCAGGACCGACGCCTCGTCGTCGATCCACACGCTCTGCCGGTCGGGCGTCACCGTCAGCCCGAACCGGCCCGGGTCCAGGCGACCGGCCTCCCGCCAGAGACCGTGGGCCCGTTCGAGCTCGTCGGCCAGGAACCGGGGACCCTTCTGGCGGACCTCGGACCTCCCGAACCTGGGTTCGCCCGGCGTACGCAGGAGGGCCCAGGAACCCGTGGCCGGGTCCACGAGGCACAGGGACACCGTGTGACCCGCTCCGTGGCGCACGGCCCGCCCCACCCCGGGGAGGAGGAGCCCCGCCGCGAACACCGCCGAGGGGTCGAGGAGGTCGCCGCGACCCAGATCGGAACCGCGAACGGCCCGGTCCGCCTCGGGCCGCAGACTCCGTGACAGACGGTTCCAGAGCGCGAGCCCGCCCTGATGGCCCTCGCCCGCCCTCAGCGGCGAGAACCGGCCCCTCGCCACGCCGTCCGGGCCCACACGCAGGTCGGCCAGGGCCAGTTGCAGGGACGCGTCGCCCCACGGGACGAGGACCCGTCCGCCGGGCTGGCACCGGCGTATCCAGGCGTAGGGGATCCGATCGACCGGCGCGAAGCCCAGCACGCGGTCGCAGGGCGCCCGCTCCGGCCACCCCGCGTCGGTGTCGACG
Organism: Nocardiopsis eucommiae; assembly: GCA_018388625.1. Lineage (GTDB taxonomy): Bacteria > Actinomycetota > Actinomycetes > Streptosporangiales > Streptosporangiaceae > Nocardiopsis > Nocardiopsis eucommiae. The sequence continues at coordinate 4,164,818 of CP074402.1, forward strand.
CTGACCACACGCGGTTCGAGCCCGGCGGAGGCCAGGCGGACACGGACGTGCTCGGATCGCGCGAAGCCCGACTCCACCGTGGTGACCGCGTCGTCGCCGAGCCGCATCGTGAGGAGCCCGGCGCAGTAGCCGCTGCCGGAGCCGACCTCCAGGACCTGCATTCCCGGTGTGGCCCGGGAGGCACCCAGGACCTCGGCCGCCAGCGAGGGGGAGCACACTGCGACACGGACCCGCCGCGTCCGTTCCTCCCCTGTGGCTCCAGGATCTGGGAGTCGGCGTAGGCCCCGCGAAGCCACCCGTCCTCGTCCTCGTACCGGTCGAGCCGCACTCCCTCGGAGTCCTCGAACCGATCGGGCACGAAGAGGTGACGCGGCAGGGCCTCGAAGGAGGACCGCCACTCCATCGGTAACAGGCCCCGTGTCAGGAGCCGCCCGACGAGGTCCTTCCGGTGGGAGGTCACGGACGCCCCCGTTCACCAGCTCCGACGGGTCGAGGGCCGTTTCTCGCGAGGGTCTGTTTCGCTGGTGCGTTCGACTCCGTGTCTCGGTTTTCAAGGTGGACGGACTCCATCCGCCGCGGTCCGGACCCAATCAGGGTCTTGAGTCCATTACACGGCCGTTCGTTCTGGGTAAGGATGAACAGGAACATGGGAACCCGATCACCCTTCCTCGCGGAATCCCGAACGGATATACACCGGTGGTATGAATGCCAAAACACCTGGCCCACGCGGCACTGAGGCCACCACTTCCATTCTGGAGCCGCATGGACGTCCGCCGCTCCCTCACGGAACGGGACGCGGGGAGGCTCTTCGGCCTCCTTCGGCAGCACACCGGCGCGAGCCAACAGGTGATCGGATCAGCCGTTGACATGGCACAGCCCCACGTGAGCGCGATCATGTCGGGGCGCAGGTCCGTCACCGCGCTCAACACGTGGCTGCGTGTCGCGGACGGCCTGGAGATGCCCACCCAGGCCAGACGTGCCCTCGGACTCGCCGATGGCCCGGAAAGGCATGATCATGTGGGTCCCGGGACAGAACTGTCTCCACAGCATGGCGAATTCTCTCCCTCCACCACAACGGCGGGGGACATCGCCGAGATCACGTTGAGGGACCTGATGAAACGCAGAGACGCTTTCGCCGTCGGCGGAGGATTGATCGCTGGCGCCGCCCTGACGGAGCTGGTCGAACGCTGGTTGGCGCCGCGCGCCGCGGGACCGGTGAACGGTCGGAATTCGATCGGGGAACTGGAACTCGAAAGGATCGAGGCCGCCACGGTCTGCCTGAGGCACTGGCGCGAGAGGTGGCGGATGGGGACGCGGAGGAAGGCGGTGATCGGCCAGCTCTCCGAGGTCTCCGAACTCGTGGAGAACCCGCAGGGCGCCCAGGTGCAGTCGAGGCTCTTCGCCGTGATGGCGGAGCTCGCCAAGATCGTGGCGTCGATGTCCTTCGACTCCGGGGACCACGCCACCGCGCAGCGCTACTACGGAATCTCGCTCCGGGCCCTGCAACAGGCCGGGCCCGAACACCGGGCCTACGGCATCGGCGTCCTGGCCGACATGGCCCGCCAGATGCTCGACCTGCACCGTCCCGAGGACGCGCTCGACCTCATCCGGCTGGCCCTCGACAAGTCCGAGTCCCTCGGACTGGCACCCGTCGCCCGCTCCCTGTTACGCACGCGGGAGGCGTGGTCCTACGCGCACATGGGCCGGGCCGCGGCCTTCCGCCGCTCCGTCCACCAGGCCGAGGACCTGTTCGCGCAGGGAGGGGACGACCTGCCCCTGTGGGCCAGGAGCTTCAACGGCGCGGAACTCTCGGGGGTGATCGGCGCCCGCTACCGGGACCTGGGTCGGCTCCAGGACGAGCCCGCGGAGAGGCGCCGGTACGCGGAGGTGTCGACCGAGTACCTCCTGCGGGCCCTGGAATCACGGGGTGACGACCAGGAGAAGGGACGCGCGTTCGACCAGGTCGGGTTGGGCCGGACCTACCTGGTGCTCGGTGAGCCCGCCGCCTCCGCCGCGTCGGTGCGCAGTGTGCTGGGATCCCGTTCGGCCATCGGGTCGGGGCGCGTACGGCGACGGATCGAGGACTGGCACACCGAAGCGGCCGTCCTGCACCGGGACCCGGACGTGGCGCAGCTGCGCGAGGAGCTCTCCTTTACCCTGCTTCCACTGCCCCGAACGTGAAAGGGATGCTGTGACACGGATAGGTATCACCGGACATTCGAACCTGACAGGGAACAGTGCGCAGGTCGTGAGGGGGCACTGGCCGACGCCCTCGCCCCGTACAGCGACGGGGAGCTGGTGGGGATCTCGTGCCTGGCTCGTGGCGCGGACCAGCTGTTCGCGTCGGCGGTTCTGGAGGCGGGCGGGCGCGTGGAGGTGGTCCTTCCCTCGGCTGACTACCGCGAGAACAAGGTCAAGCCGCACGAACGAGACTCGTTCGACGAGCTGCTCATCCGCGCCGACTCGGTCCGCTACATGCCGCACCGCAGTGCGGGCCGTGCGGCGTACGAAGCCGCGAACCGGACCCTGATGTCCCAGGCGGACCGACTCTTCGCGGTGTGGGACGGTCAACCGGCCGACGGCCACGGCGGGACCGGGGACGCCGTGGAGACCGCCCGTCAGCGAGGGCTGCCGGTCGAGGTGATCTGGCCGGACGGCGTGCGGCGCGGCTGAGGACCCCGTGGCTCACCCCATCCCTCCCCCGGACCGAGGAGTCTCCGACACGCACACCGGGGACTCCGTCGAGCATGGCCAGGCCGTGGACCGGCGTGGCCGCGCCGTGGGGGTTTCCACGGCCTTGCTCACAACCTAGCCCCCGGGACCCGCCCGTGTCCGCGTTTTCCCGAAACTCGGCCGAGGGCGGGGTCCCAGGCACAGGAGCGACACACACCCGACGCGTGCCACCGGCGCGGCGGGCCGCTCGCCGCGCCCACCGGTGCCCCGCTCCGTGGCACGGACCGACCGTCACTCCCGCCGGAACACACCCCTCCCCTCACGCCACTCCTGATCACCGAGACCACCCGCGCCACACCGCACGCCACCCGAATCCCGGCGCGCCCCGTGGCGCCGTCCGCCGCGGACCACCTAGCCTTCACTTCTCCCCCACTGTCACCGTCCACGGAACCCGGTTCCGTCGTGGCCACATCCGGACACGGAGAGCGAGTGAGTCGTGACAGGAAAAGCGGGCTTCACGTGGCAAGGCCGTCAAACCAGACGATTCCGAACCCCTGCGGCACGGGGCCTTCCACATTGACAGTTCCGGGCGCCCCGATCTCCAATATCGCCACATATCCGAAGCCTCACCCCCGCTCTACGGAGGCATCGTGTCCCTCACCCCCGTTCGAAGAACACTGGTCCCGGTCGCCGCGAGCGCCCTCCTGCTCGGGCTGCTGACACCGGGCGGCGCGACCGCCGAACCCTCCTACGACCTGTACGAGATCTCCGGTGTGACCACCGCCGAGGAACGGTCGCGGATAGCCGCGTCCGGCGTGGCCATCGACCACGTCGGGGAGGAGTCCGTCCTGGTGACCGGTTCGGTGCACGACATGGCGGAGCTCGGCGAGCTCGGCTACGCCGCCGAGCCGTACGCCCTCCCCGAGACCTTCGCCAACCCCGATCCGGGCTACACGACCTACCCGGAACTGCTGGAGATCATCGACGACCTCGTCGCGGCCCATCCCGACATCGCCGCGCAGGAGGTGTACGGGCAGTCCCACGAGGGCCGCGACCTCGTCGCGGTGAAGATCAGCGACAACGTGTCCGTGGACGAGGACCAGCCCGAGGTGCTGTTCACCCACTCCCAGCACGCCCGCGAGCACCTGACCGTGGAGATGGCGATCTACCTGATGCGCCTGCTCACCGACGGGTACGGCGAGGACGAGCGTGTGACCGGTCTGGTGGACAGCCGGGAGATCTGGATCCTGCCGAACGTCAACCCGGACGGCAGCGAGTACGACATGGCGGGTGACACCTGGCGGGACTGGCGCAAGAACCGCTCCCCCAACGAGGGGTCCTCCGCGATCGGCACCGACCTCAACCGCAACTGGGCCCACAACTGGGGCTGCTGCAACGGCTCCTCGGGCGACCCGAGCAGCATCACCTACCGGGGGGACTCCGCCGAGTCGGCCCCGAGGTCCAAGCCGTCGCGGACTTCGTGCGCGGTCGCGTGGTGGACGGCGAGCAGCAGATCACCAGCGCCATCGACTTCCACACCTACAGCGAGCTCATCCTGTGGCCGTACGGGTACACGTACGACGAGGTCACCGACGGCATGAACCGCGAGGAGTACGACACCCACCGCGCCCTGGGCGAGTACATGGCCGAGGCCAACGGCTACACGCCCCAGCAGTCCAGCGATCTCTACGTCACGGACGGGTCCATCAACGACTGGCTTTGGGCCGACCAGGGCATCGTGAACTACACGTACGAGATGTATCCGAAATCGCCCCAGGACGGCGGCTTCTACCCACCCTCCTCGGTGATCGAACGCGAGACCGCCCGCAACGAGGAGGCCGTGCTGCGCCTGCTCGACTACGCGGACTGCCCCTATCGCATCATCGGCGAGGAGGAGGCCTACTGCTCCTGACCTCGTGGTCGGGGCCCGGGCGACAGAACGCCCCCTCGCGCGTGCCGAGATAAGGTCCGCACGCGCGAGGGGGTTCGCTCTTGTCCGGACCCCGGGAACGCCCGGGGTCCGGTGGCGGAACCGGGGGTGGCGCTGAGCCAGCGAAGAACGTCACCACCCCCGGGGCTGGTGCGGGCCCCCACCTGCCGGTCGCGGAGGGGCCCGTGCCACGGGGTCGGGGTGCAGGTCCGACCCCGTGGCGGTCTGTGGGGCCCGGTCGCCGGAGCGGCCGGGCCTGGGAGCTACTCGCCGGGCAGCGGCTCGAACTCCCTGACGGCGTTGATGGCCGGACCGTGCGGAGTGTTGGCCTCGCGCTCGATCATGATCTCGACCAGCACCGGGCGGGAGGTGGACTGTGCCTCCTTGCGGGCCCACTCCAGGGACTCCCGGATCTCCCCCGGCTCCCAGACGCGACGGCCGGAGCAGCCGTAGGCCTCCATCAGCTTCACGCTGTCGGTGCCGTACTCGTCGTAGTGGATGTCCACCTGGTAGTTCATGTCGAACGGGATCGACGCCTGGCGGATCAGGCCCAGGTACTCGTTGTTGAGCATGATGATCACGTACGGCACGTTGTACTGGGCCGCGACCGCGAGTTCCTCGACCATGTACTGGAAGCCGTAGTCGCCGACGATGCCGACCACCTCGGCGTCCGGCTCGGTGTGCTTGAGGGCCTTCTTGACGCCGATGGCCGCCGGGATCTCCCAGCCGAGCGGGCCCGCCTGACCGCAGATCTGGTAGTGGCGCGGCTTGTACGCCTTCTGGTGCTGGCCGCCCCAGATCTGGTAGAGGCCGATGGCGGTGACGAAGTAGGTGTCCTCGTCGAAGACCTCGTTGATCTCCTTGTAGACGCGGGGCGCCTTCACGGGGACGGTGTCGAAGTCCTCGCGGCGGGTCAGGGTGGTCTTGAGCTCGTTGACCCGCTCGATCCACGCGCCGACGTTCGCCTTGGCGTCGCGGCGCCTGGCGGCGGCCAGCAGCTCCCGGAGGAACAGCCCGGCGTCGGAGACCACGCCGAGGTCGGGTTCGAAGACCCGGCCGATCTGGGTGGCCTCGATGTCCACGTGGATGAACGTGCGCTCGCCCCGGTAGACGTCGATCTGGCCGGTGTGGCGGTCCGCGAAGCGCGCCCCCACGGCCAGGACCAGGTCCGACTCCAGGAAGGAGGCGTTGCCGTAGCGCTGGGAGGTCTGCACGCCGGTCATGCCGGAGTACAGGGGCGAGTCCTCGTCGAAGGAGCCCTTGCCCATGAGGGTGACCTGGACCGGGACCTGGAGGTGCTCGGCCAGCGCGCGCAGGTCCTCGGAGGCCTCGGCCAGGATCACCCCGCCACCGGCGAGGATGAGCGGGCGCTCGGCCGCGAGCAGCAGGTCCAGGGCGCGCTCGACCCGGGGCAGGTGCGGCTCGACCGTGTTGATCTTGAGCGCGGCGTCCAGCTCGGGGTCGTACTCGATGAGCTGCTGGGCGACGTCCACCGGGATGTCGACGAGTACGGGGCCCGGACGGCCCTCCTGCGCGATCCGGAAGGCCTCACGGAAGATCCACGGGGCGGTGGCCGCCTCCTTGATCTGGACGGCCCACTTGGTGACGGGCTTGGCGATCTCGACGATGTCGACCGCCTGGAAGCCCTCCTTGTCCAGCAGGTCGGTGCGCTGCTGGCCGGTGATGCACACGATCGGGACGGAGTCCGCGATGGCGGTGTACAGGCCGGTGATCATGTTGGTTCCGGCGGGGCCGGAGGTGCCGATGGCCACGCCGACCCTGCCGGTCGTGCGCGACCAGCCGTCGGCCATGTGGGTGGCGCCCTCCTCGTGGCGGACGGTCAGGTGCTCGATGCCGCCCACCTCCTCCATCGCTTTGTAGAGGGGAGGATCGCCGCGCCGGGGCAGCCGAAGGCGGTGTCGACGCCCTCGTCCTTGAGGACCTCCACGACGGCGTTCATCGCGGGCATTTTCGCCATGGGAGCGAACCCTTCAGTGCTGGGGTGGTGGGAAGTGCCGGGGCGCCCCGGGGTGGGGGCGCCCCGACCATCCGGGGTGAGTGCCAGGGGTGGGCGGTGCGACCGCCTGCCTTCCGGGTGGGCCAACACCCGGAGGCGGCGCACCGCCCCGGTCATACGGAGCTGTGTGGCCGGAGGTGACGCTGGTGGTTCCGGGACCGCCGGGGCGGCCGGGGTCCTACTCGCCGTCGCGGCCGGAGAGCTGCTCGACGATCTTGAGCAGGGCCGAGTGGTCGAGACCGCCGTGGCCCTGGTTCTTGAGCGCGGCCACGTACTGCGCCACCTGGGACCCCAGCGGGATCGCCACACCGGCGGCGCTCGCGGAGTCGGTGATGATGCGCATGTCCTTGTCGTGCAGGGCGATCCGGAAGCCGGGGGCGAAGTCGCGCTCGCGCATGCCCCGGCCCTTGCGCTGGAGCACGGTGCTGCCCGCGAGCCCGCCGCCCAGGACCTCCAGGCCGGACTCGGTGTCCACGCCGTGGGCCTCCAGGAAGACCAGGGCCTCGGCGAGGAGCTGGATGTTGCCCGCGACGATGAGCTGGTTGGCGGCCTTGACGGTCTGTCCGGAGCCGCTGGGGCCGACCAGGACCGGGGTGGTGCCCAGGACGTCGAAGACGGGGCGCGCCGCCTCGAAGTCCTCGGCCGCGCCGCCGACCATGATGGACAGCTTGGCCTCGATCGCACCGGCCTCGCCGCCGCTGACCGGGGCGTCCAGGACGCGCAGGCCGCGTTCGGCACCGGCCGCCGCCAGCTCGCGGGCGACGTCGGGGCGGATGGTGCTCATGTCGATGACGAGGGTGCCGGGTTTGGCGTGGTCGTAGACGCCGCCCTCACCGCGCAGGACCTGGTCGACGTCCGGGGAGTCCGGGACCATCGTGATGACCACGTCGGCGTCGGAGACGGCCTCGGCGACGCTCCCGCCGCGCAGGCCGCCCTCAGCGACCAGGGCGTCCACCCGGGCGCTGCTGCGGTTGACGCCGGTGACGGTGTGGCCCGCGCGGACGAGGTTGACGGCCATGGGCAGGCCCATGATGCCCAGGCCGATGAAGGCGATCTTCTTGGCGGCCATGACGGCCCCTTTCAGGCTGTGGTGTGGCTGGTCGTGCTGTGGCTGGTGCGGTGAGGGTAACCGCTGGGACCGGTGGGTCAGTCGCGCCAGCCGAAGCTCTCGGCGCTGGGCACGGTCGGCTTGTACTCCAGGCCGACCAGGCCCCGGTAGCCGCCCGCCTGGGCGGCGGTGAGGAGTTCGTCGAGGGGCAGGGCGCCGGTGCCGGGCTCGCCGCGTCCGGGGGCGTCGGCGATCTGGATGTGCCCGAACTCGGCGGCGTGGTCGCGGACGACGGCGGCCACGTCCTCGCCGTTGACGGCCAGGTGGAAGAAGTCGGCGAGGAGGGCGACGTTCTCGGCCCCGGCCTCCCTGACCTTCGCGACGAAGGCGAGGCCCTCGGCGGCGGTCTTGAGCGGGTAGTCCTCGGAGCCGCTGATGGGCTCGACGAGGACGGTGCCGCCGACCTTGGCCACGGCGTCGGCGGCGGCCACCGCGTTGCGCACGGCGAGGCGGTCCTGCTCGGCGGGGTCCACGCCGTCCTGGCGCAGGCCGTAGAGGGCGTTGAAGCCGGTGGTGCCGGTGCGCTCCGCGATCTGCGCGACCACCTCGGCGTTGGCGAGGAACTCGTCGGCGCGGGAGGGGTGGGAGAGGACGCCGCGGTCGGGGCCGGGGAGCTGGCCGGCGAAGAAGTTGAGGCCGCTCAGACGCACGTCCGCGTCGTCGAGGGCGGCGACGAAGGCGTCGATCTCCGCCTGCGCCGGGGTGGCGCTCTCGAAGGGCCACCAGAACTCGACGGCGTGGAAGCCCGCGTCGCGTGCGGCCCGGGGGCGCTCGTTGACGGGGAGCTCGGTGAACAGCAGGGAGCAGTTCACCGTGTACCCGAGCGTGTGGCTCATGCGTTGCCTCCGAGATCCACTTCCGTATTGCGGAAAGTAGTTTTCACTTTAAGGAATGATCTGAGTGTGGGCCGGACCACCGCCACTTGTCAACCACCCCGCCGGGCCAACCTCCCCGCCGCCCCCGCGCGCACCCCCGCCGCCATCCCCGCCGAACGCCGAGGTCACGACCCCACCCATCCCGGGAGCCTCATGAGGGAGCAGGAACTTCCTCTTTTCTTCGCCCCAGGCCACAGTTTCAACTGTTTTTCCGATTTCTCCCCTTGCGAGTGTTGACAAGGTCACACTGCCATCAACTAGAGTCCCTGCAATCCGTAATACGGAATCAGGTATCTGCACTACGAAAGCCCAGGCCGGTACGACGATCCAGCACCGCACACCGCGTGACGGACGAGTGCCGGCCGAGCCACGGGAGAACACATGCCCGAGACCACCCCGACCTCGTCGGGGGCGACCCCGAGCCGGGTCTGGCGCGTCTGAACGCCCTGCCTCCGCAGGACCTGCGCACCGAACTCGCCCAGTGCCTGAACGTGGACCGCTGGGTCGAGGCAGTGGCGTCCGAGGCGCCCTACGCGGACCGTCGGAGCCTGCTCTCGGTGGCCGACACCCACGCGCGGGGCATCACCACCGAGGAGGTGGCCACCGCGCTGGCCCGACACCCCCGCATCGGGGAGAAGGCCCAGGGACAGGACACCGAGTCGGCCTGGTCACGCGGGGAACAGGCGGCGTTCGCGGCCGACACCGACGACGCCTCCACCAGGGTCCAGCGGATCTTCACGTTCGCCCAGGGCGAGTACGAGGGAGATTCGGGCAGATCTACCTCGTCTGCGCCAGCGGCCGCAGCGGACGCGAACTCCTCGCGGACCTGGTCGCCCGGCTCGACAACGACCCCGAGACCGAGCTGACCGTGGTCGGTGAGGAGCTCCGTCAGATCTCCGCACTCCGCCTGGTCAAACTCCTGGAGGCAGCATGAGCCACGTGACCACCCACATCCTGGACGCCGCGCTGGGAGCTCCCGCCCGCGACGTCCCAGTACGCCTGGAGGCCGCCTCCGACCCCGGCCGCACCTCCTGGACCACCGTCGCGGAGGGCCGCACCAACAGTGACGGCCGCGTGCCCGACCTGGGGCCCGACCAACTCTCCGCCGGGTACTACCGGGTCGTCTTCGACACCGGGGCCTACTTCGCCGCGACCGGCCAGAAGGGCTTCTACCCCGAGGTCAGCATCGTGTTCGACCTCGCGGAGGAGGACCAGCACTACCACGTGCCCCTGCTCCTGAGCCCGTTCGCCTACTCGACCTACCGGGGCTCGTAGACCGGGCCCCGCGCCCGCGAGAACCCAGTTCCCCTCCCACGAAAGAAGGAGCCCCGCCTGGCGGCACCCACCACGTAGCACCCTCAACCTCTTCGAGTGCGTGACAGGTCCTTCCGCATGACCACAGCGGTCCTCCCTCATACGCACGGCGCACCGACGCGACGACGACGCGCGGCGCAAGCGATGAAACCGAATCCACACGGATGGAGTTCACCCTGATGGGCATCAGGCTCGGAGACAACCAGTACGGCAAGGCGGAGGTCCGCCTCGTCCACGTCCAGCGCGACACGGACGTCCACCAGATCAAGGACGTCAACGTCACCTCCCAGCTCCGCGGGGACCTGGAGGAAGTCCACACCGTGGGCGACAACTCCAAGTGTCTTCCGACGGACACGCAGAAGAACACCGTCTACGCCAAGGCCCGCGAGTGGGGCGGTGTCGGCGCGATCGAGGACTTCGCCCTCCGTCTGGCCCGCCACTTCGTGGACGAGCACGAGTACGTGTACGGCGCCCGCCAGGAGATCGAGGAGTACTCCTGGGACCGGATCGCCACCTCGAAGGGCCCGCACGACCACGCGTTCTCCCGCAGAGGCGCCGAGACCCGCACCACCGTCGTCAACAAGGACGGCGACAAGGAGTGGGTGGTCTCCGGTTTCGAGGGCCTGACCGTCCTCAAGTCGACCGGCTCGGAGTTCCACGGGTACCCCCGGACCCGGTACACGACCCTGGCCGAGACCGACGACCGCATCCTGGCCACCGACGTGACGGCCCGCTGGCGCTACGTCGGCACCGACCACGACTTCGACAAGGCCTACGCGTCGGTCCGGGCCCTCTGCCTGGAGCTCTTCGCCGAGACCCACAGCCTCGCCCTCCAGCAGACGCTGTACGCGATGGGCACGGCCGTCCTGGAGGCCCACCCCGAGATCGCGGAGATCCGCTTCTCCATGCCGAACAACCACCACTTCCTGGTGGACCTCTCCGCGTTCGGCCTGGACAACCCCAACGAGGTCTTCTTCGCCGCCGACCGGCCCTACGGCAAGATCGAGGCCACGGTCGAGCGCGACGACGCCCCCGCCCCCGGTGACGCCTGGAAGGCCATCCCGGGCTTCATCTAACCCCCTCCCGGTGACGACCCCGGGGCGTGCCGCGCGCTCCCCCGGGTCGGACCCGGTGCTCTTCGGAGCTCTCTGAACGCCGGGGCCCGCGCGTGCGGCCGGGCCCCGGACCCTCCCCATCCGAGGTCACCCTCGCCTGCCCGACCAACGGGCCACACCGGCCTTCGGCATGCCCGGAAACAGGGCGTGCGGGGCCGGCGCGACACCACCGGGCACCCGCCCCGGAGAACCCGGTCACCCCCTCTCCCGGTGACCGCCGATCGCAAAGGCTGGAAACTGGCCATGTCGAACAGTCCGTCCGCGAAGGACTCGGCCACAACAACCGCCACTACCCCCTCCCGCCCCGAGGACGAGAAGCTGCCCGTGCGGCTCATGCTCGTCTACGGGCTCCAGCACATCCTCACCATGTACGCCGGTGCGGTGGCACCGGCCCTCGTCATCGGCGCCGCCGCTGGGCTCGCGAACGACCCCGCCGCCATGGGAATCCTCGTCAGCGGCGCGCTCCTGGTGGCGGGTATCGCCACCCTCATGCAGACCGTCGGACACAAGCGGATCGGCGCGCAGATGCCGATCGTGGTGGCCTGTTCCTTCGTGCCCGTCAGCGCGATCACCGCGCTCGCGGCCGGCCAGGACGGGGAGAACCTCCCCATCGCCTTCGGCGCGTCCATGGCCGCCGGTGTGTTCGCGCTGTTCCTGACCCCTTCTTCGGGCAGCTCATCCGCTTCTTCCCCCGATCGTCACCGGCACGATCATCACGGTGATCGGCGTCAGCCTGATGCCGGTGGCCGCGCGCTGGATCATGGACGGCTCGGTGCGCGTCATGGAGGACGGCGCCGAGGTCCCGGCCGCCCCCGTGGCCAACCTCGCCCTGGCCGGGCTGACCCTGACCGTCATCCTCGTCGGTTCCCGCCTGTTCCCGGGGATCTGGGGACGCCTGTCCATCCTGCTCGGCCTGGTCGTGGGCACGCTCGTGGCGGTCCCGCTCGGCATGGCCGACTTCAGCCGGGTGGGCGAGGCCGACCTCGTCTTCAACCCCACCTCGGTGTTCTACTTCGGTGCTCCGCAGTTCGAGGTCGCCGCGATCATCACCATGTGCATCATCATGCTCGTGGTCCTGACCGAGGGCGCCTCGCACATCATCGCGGTCGGTGAGATCACCGGGTCCAAGGTGGACGCCAAGCGCATCTCGGCCGGTCTGCGCGCCGACGTGAGCGGCTCGATCATCGGTCCGATCTTCAGCGCCACCCCCACCAGCTCGTTCGCGCAGAACATCGGACTACTCGCCCTCACCGGTATCCGCAGCCGCTACGTGGTGGCCACCGGCGCGGGCATCCTGCTCGTCCTGGGCATGTTCCCGGTGCTCGGCGGGGTCATGGCCGCCATTCCCACCCCGGTCCTGGGCGGCGCGGGCCTGGTGCTGTTCGGCAGCGTCGCGGCCAGCGGCATCAAGACCCTCGCCAAGGTGGACTTCACCAACAACCTCAACCTCATCCTGGTCGCGGCCTCCGTCGGCGTGGCCATCATCCCGCTCGCCTACCCGACCTTCTACGCCTTCCTGCCGGAGTCCGTCGAGCTGATCGCCCACTCGGGCATCATCGGCGCGGCCATCGTGTCGATCCTGCTGAACATCTGCTTCAACGTGATCGGTCGCGGCCCCTCCGCCGACCCCGCCGACATCGACCGGGCCGACATCGGCAGCGCGGGGCCCGGTGAGGCCAAGTACACGGACCAGGCGGGCGCCACCTACCGCAGCACCGACGCCGACCGCACCTGACCCGGGTCCCCCTCTCCCCGGGGCGGAGCGCCGTGACCACGCGCCCGCCCCGCTTCTGTTAAGTGACGGTGAATGGTATGGCTGTGAGGGTGACCGACTGGGACCTGCGCAAGCTGCGCGTACTCCGCACCCTCGAAGAGCTCGGCACCGTCCGGGCGACCGCCGAGGCCCTGTCCATGACCCCCTCGGCCGTCTCCCAGCAGCTCTCGTCCCTCTCCCAGCAGGTCGGGGTGGCGCTGCTGGAGGCGCACGGACGCCGAGTCCGCCTCACCGACGCCGCGCACGTGCTGCTGCGGCACACCGACGTGGTGCTCGCCCAGCTGGAGAGGGCCGAGGCCGAGCTGGACGGGTTCGTCCGGGGTGAGGCCGGACGGGTACGCGTGGGCACCTTCGCCACCGCGATCCCCGGGCTGGTGGTCCCCGCCCTCAACGCGCTGCGCGCCGACCACCCCGGGCTGCGCACCCGGGTGCACCAGGCCGAGGCCGCGGAGGTGTACGACCTCCTCTCCGCCGGGGAGATCGACATCGGCCTCTCCCTGGCAGCGCAGGCCCCCACCAGTAACGACGGCCGCTACGACCGCACCGAACTGCTCACCGACCCCCTCGACGTGGCCCTGCCCGCCCAGCACCGTCTGGCCACCACGACGGCGCTGCGGATGCGGGACCTCGCCGAGGAACCCTGGATCTACGGCGCCTCCGGACCGTGGCGGGACATCACCCTCGCCGCCTGCGCCCAGGCGGGGTTCGTGCCCGAGCAGGCACACGTGGCCTCGGACTGGCGGGCCATCCTCGACATGGTCGCCGCCGGGATGGGGATCGCGCTGATCCCCCGCCTGGCCGCCGCCCGCGACGCGCCCGGGGTCACCCTGCGGGTGCCGCACGCCGACCAGCCCCGCCGCCACGTGGTCACCGCCGTGCGGTCCGGCTCCGGTGAACGGCCGCAGATCGCCCTCGCCCTCAGGGCTCTGGCCGACGCCGCCGCACGGCTGACAACCGTTCAGTCAAGGCGAACATAATGATCAAAAACTTTCGCTGGAATTAACCGGTCCCTCCTGCGAGTCTGAAGGAAGACCCCGACCGACAGGAGCAACGTGAGCCAGGACCCGTCCTTCGACCCCCGCGCCTACAACGCCCAGCCGTACCCCGGTGGCGACCCCTACGCCGACTTCAGGAAGACCGAACTGGACTTCGCCGGGCTGGTGGACCTCGCCGACCGACGTCTGGGCGCCGGTGTCGTCGCCGCCAACGACGAGTTCTTCGCCCACCGCGAGAACATGCTGCGGACGGAGCCCGCGCTGTTCGACCCGCACCACTTCGGGCACAAGGGCAAGGTCATGGACGGGTGGGAGACCCGCCGTCGCCGTGGTGTGAGCGCCGAGCAGCCGCACCCCACCGCCGACGACCACGACTGGGCGCTGGTCCGCCTCGCGCTGCCCGGCGTCATCCGCGGCGTCGTCGTGGACACGGCGCACTTCCGGGGCAACCACCCCACGGAGATCAGCGTCGAGGTGACGCACGTCGACGGGACCCCCACCACCGAGGAGCTCCTGGCCGCCGACTGGACCGAGCTCGTCGCCCGCACGCCGGTCTACGGCCACGCCGAGAACGGCTACGAGATCGACGTCGAGCGCCGCTGGACACACCTGCGCCTCAAACAGTTCCCCGACGGCGGCGTCGCCCGCCTGCGCGTGTACGGCGAGCCCGTCGCGGACCCGGCCTGGCTGTCCGCCCTCGGCGGCTTCGACCTGGCCGCGCTGGTCAACGGCGGCACGGTCGAGGACGCCTCGGACCGCTTCTACTCCTCGCCGGAGAACATCATCCTGCCGGGTCGCTCGCACAAGATGGACGACGGCTGGGAGAACCGCCGCCGCCGCGACACCGGCAACGACTGGGTGCGCTTCCGCCTCACCGCCCAGGCCTCCGTCCGCGCCATCGAGCTGGACACCGCCTACCTCAAGGGCAACTCGGCCGGATGGGTGACCATCCTGGGCCGCGACACGCACTCGGACACCCCGGATGCGTGGTTCGAGATCGTCGGCCGCACGCGGCTCCAGCCCGACAGCGCCCACCGCTTCGTCCTGGACTCGCCGGTCACCGCCACCCACGTGCGCACCGACGTGTTCCCCGACGGCGGCATGGCCCGCCTGAACGTGTACGGCTCCCTCACCGAGACCGGCACCGCCGACCTCCGCGACCGCTGGGAAGCCACCCGGGGCTGACCGCGCAGAAACCAGGGCGGGCACGCGTCAGCGTGCCCGCCCTTCCACGTGCCCGAGGCTCAGCCCCCGCCAGCAGGGGACCAGAGCGACGCGGGCGCGCGGATCCCCAGCACCAAAGGGTTCGTCCGGACCCCCGCACCGCCAGCACAGCGGGGACCTGGTCCACCCCGTGGTGGAGGGGAACGGCGCCATGCGGGTCACTGCGGCGCGTGGCCGGGGCGCACGTACGCGAACGGGCGCCCCGGGGGTGGCGGGGCGCCCGTGACGGGGACCGGATCAGTCCCGGGTGATCATCCGACCGGACACACTGTCCGAGGTGACCTCGGTGCCGCGCAGGATCGTGCGGCGGACACGACCGTGAAGGTCGGCTCCGTCATAGGCGCTCACCGGGTTGCGGTGGGCCAGCGAGCTCGCCTCCACGTGGAAGGGCTCGTCAGGAGCGAAGACCGCCAGGTCCGCGTCCATGCCTTGGGCGATCGACCCCTTGCCGGACACCCCGGCCACGCGGGCGGGCCGGGCGGACATCCACCGGACGACCTCCGCGAGCGGAACGCCACGGCCGCGGGCCTCGGTCCACATGGCGGACAACCCCACCTGGAGCCCGGCGACCCCGCCCCAGGCGGTCCCGAAGTCACCGGTGTCCAGGTCCTTCAGGTCCGGGGTGCTCGGGGAGTGGTCGCTGACCACGCAGTCGATCAGCCCGTCCTGGAGCGCGCGCCAGAGGAGGTCGCGGTTGGCGCCGTCACGGATCGGCGGGCAGCACTTGTAGCTGGTCCCGCCAGCCGGGATCTCCTCGGCGGCCAGCGTGAGGTAGTGCGGACAGCTCTCCACGGTGAGGGAGACGCCCTCCTCCTTGGCCTGCGCGATCAGCGGCAGGGCCGAGGCGCTGGACAGGTGCAGGATGTGCGCGCGCACCCCGGTGCGTCGGGCCGTGTCGATCACCAGGGCGATCGCGGCGTTCTCGGCCTCGTCGGGGCGGGAGGCCAGGAAGTCCGCGTATTCGCGCCCGGACGCGGCCGGTGCCGAGTCCAGCACCCGGGGGTCCTCCGCGTGCACGATCAACCTGCCGCCGAACGCCTTGATGGCCGTGGCGGCGGTGTTCAGCTGCTCCGGGGAGAGGTGTCCGAACTCGTCCACTCCCGAGGGCGACAGGAACGCCTTGAACCCGAACACTCCCTCGGACCAGAGGTCGGACAGGGTGCCGGTGGTGTCGGCCCCGGAGTTCTCCGGGACGGCCCCGCCCCAGAAGCCCACGTCCACCGCGAGCTTGCCCTCGGCCACCGCGTGCTTGGCCTTGAGGCCGTCGAGCGTGGTGGTGGGCGGCACGCTGTTGAGCGGCATGTCCACCAGGGTGGTGACCCCGCCCAGGGCGGCGGCGCGGGTGGCGCTGGCGAAGCCCTCCCACTCGGTGCGGCCGGGCTCGTTGACGTGCACATGGCTGTCCACGAGGCCGGGCAGGAGGATCTCGTCCTCGGCCAGGCGGATCTCTCGGGCGGCGTCGACGGGGGCGTCGTCACCGGAGAGGACCTCGGTGATCCTTCCGTCGTCGACGACCACGCTGACGGCGCGCTCACCCTCGGGGGTGAGGGCGCGGTGGGCGCGTACGACGAGTGCGTGCTCGGTCAACTCACTGCTCCTGTCCGACACGGCGGGTGGCCAGGGCGACGATGGTACCGGCGTCGGCACCGGCGGCGGTGACCACCTCGGACTCCTCCAGGGCACCGCAGCGCAGGCCGCTGGCCAGCACGGAGGCCAGCGCCTGGGCGGTGGCGGGTTCGTCCATGACGTTGCCCCCGGTCTGGCCGAGGTAGGCCTTGAGGCGGGCCGCGGCGGGCGCGAAGGCCTCACGGTAGAAGGCGTAGGTGGCCAGGTACCGGATGGGCAGCTGGTTCGGGTGCAAGTCCCAGCCCTGGTAGAAGCCGCGCTCCAGGGAGCGGCGGACCAGTCCGGCGTGCAGGCTCCACGCGGAGCGCACGTCCTCGGGGGTGCCCGTGGGCAGGATGTTGCTGCCGCCGTCGGAGAGCCACACCCCGGTTCCGGCGGCGGCCACCTGCATGACCGACTTCGCGTAGTCGGCGGCCGGGTGGGCCAGGCTCTGGTGGGCGGCGGTGATCCCGCAGGCCGCGCTGTAGTCGTAGGTGCCGTAGTGCAGGGCGGTCACGCGGCCCTGGCCCGCCTGGATCATGCGGGAGACCGCGACGGTGCCGTCGGTGAGCAGGATGGACTGGGGGTCTCGATCTGGAGCTCGAACCGCAGGCGTCCGGCGGGCAGGCCGAAGCGCTCCTCCAACCGCTCGCTGACCCACACCATGGCCTCGACCTGCTCGACCGAGGTGATCTTGGGCAGCGTGAGGACGAGGTTGTCCGGGAGGGAGCCGTGCCCCTCCAGCAGGGTCTGGAGGAAGAGCGTGAGCGTGCGCACGCCCCGGTGGCGTCCGGCCGCCTCCATGCCCTTCATCCGGATACCGAAGTAGGGGGTGGCCGTCCCCTGGCCGAGGTCCGAGACGAACGCGTTCGCGGTGGCGAGCACGTGGGCGTCCTCGGCCTCGTCGCCGGGCGCCCCGTAGCCGTCCTCGAAGTCGGCGCGCAGGTCCTCGATGGGCTCGCGGGCGAGCTTGGCGCGCACCAGCGGGATCGCGTCGGCCACGGCGGCCTCGCTCAGGCCCGTGATCTCGGCCAGGTCGGCCGCCTTGGGCGCGTACTCGTCGAGGGAGTTGATCGCCTCCTCGCCCCAGGCGGCGGCGAGGCCGGGCCGGATACGGTCGGCGGGAACGTAGACGCTGTGAACGGGCTGGCGGCCGCCGCTGGTCCCGGGGTACTCACGGTCCAGTCGGGCGTCGGCCTCGGCCAGCCGGGTGTCGAGTTCGGTGACCAGGTCGGTCAGGCCAGCAAGGCTGTCACTCGCCACGTGTCGTGTCCTCCTCCGTCGTCGGTGCCGACTCTCGGGGGTCGATGAGAGTCCGGTCACTAATTTCTACATGCGGATAATAACTTCTGCCATCCGGAAGAACAAGGGTTCTGGTGCCCTCGCGCCCCGGGGCGCGAAGCTTCCATGCGCAACAGAGAGCGAAACCCACCTTTCGTATTGCAGAATGATGGGCGTGACCGCAGCGGCCCTCAGCATGGGAGCACGACCCTTGTCAGCCTCACAGATCCCCCGAACGGACCAGCCACGCCCTCCAGAGGAGACGGCCCGGCGCTCAGGTGGCGTGCAGTCCCTCGACCGCGCCTTCGCCCTGTTGGAGATCATGGCGGAGGCGGGCGGTGAGGCCTCCCTGAGCCAGCTCGCCGACTCCTCCGGGCTGCCCCTGCCGACCATCCACCGCATCATCCGCACCCTGGTCGGCAACGGCTACGTGCGCCAGCTCCCCTCCCGCCGCTACGCCCTGGGCCCCCGTCTGATCGGACTCGGCGACAAGGCCGCCCGTATGCTCGGCACCTGGGCCCGACCCCACCTCGCCCAGCTCGTCGAGGACCTCGGAGAGACCGCCAACCTGGCGATGCTCGACGGTGACAAGGTCATCTACGTCGCGCAGGTCCCCTCACCGCACGCCATGCGCATGTTCACCGAGGTCGGCCGCCGCGTCCTGCCGCACTCCGCCGGAGTCGGCAAGGCCCTGCTGTCACAGCTCAGCGACGAGGAGGCCCTGGCCGCCGTGCGCCGCACCGGGATGCCCGCCGCCACCGAGCGCACCATCACCGACCACGAGGCCTTCCTCGCCGAGCTCCGGCGCATCCGCGAGACCGGGTACGCCATCGACGACGGCGAACAGGAGGTGGGCGTGCGCTGCGTCGCCGTGCCGGTCAAGGACGCCCCCTCGGGCATGGCCGTCTCGGTCTCCGGCCCGGAGGCCCGCGTGAGCTGGGACTTCGTGGACCACGCCGCCCCCATCGTGCAGCGGTGCGCCCGGGTCCTGGCCACCGACCTCAACAACCAGAGCTGACCGGGCCGCCCGGACACGACGAGGGGCGTGACCACATGTGGTCACGCCCCTCGTCCGCTCCGACCCTACGTCTGCTGGTCGAAGCCCAGCTTGCGCAGCTGCTTGGGATCGCGCTGCCAGTCCTTGGCGACCCGCACCCGCAGGTCCAGGAAGACCCGCTGCCCGAGCAGCCCCTCGATCTGCTTGCGCGCCCGCGAACCCACGTCCCGCAGACGCGAACCCTTGGAGCCGATCACGATCGCCTTCTGGCTGGGCCGCTCCACGTACAGCGACGCGTAGATGTCCACCAGCTCCTTGCCGGGCCTGGTGTTCTCCCGCTCGTACATCTCGTCGACGACCACCGCGATCGAGTGCGGGAGCTCGTCCCGGACCCCTCCAGAGCGGCCTCCCGGACCAGCTCCGCCACCAGCATCTCGTCCGGCTCGTCGGTGAGGTCGCCGTCCGGGTACAGCGGCGGCCCCTTCGGCAGGTGCGAGCACAGCACGTCCGTGACCGTGTCCAGCTGGAACTCGCCGCGCGCGGACACCGGAACGATGTCGGCCCAGTCCCCCAGCTCGTTCACGGCCATCAGGTGCTCACCGACCGCCGCCCGGTCCACCAGGTCGGTCTTGGTCACGAGCGCCACCACCGGGGTGTTGGTCTGCTCCGCGAGCTCCTTGGCGATGTAGGTGTCACCGCGCCCGATCGGCTCGTTGGCGGGCAGACAGAACGCGATCACGTCCACCTCGACCAACGTGGACCGCACCAGCGAGTCCAGCCGCTCCCCCAACAGGGTGCGGGGCTTGTGCAGACCGGGCGTGTCCACGATGATCAGCTGCGCGTCCGGACGGTGCACGATCCCGCGCACCGTCCGCCGCGTGGTCTGCGGCCGGTTGCTGGTGATCGCCACCTTCTGCCCGACCAGCGCGTTCATCAAAGTGGACTTGCCCACGTTGGGGCGGCCCACGAAGCAGGCGAAACCGCTCCGGAAGCCCTCCGGGTAGGAGAGCGGCTCCAGCGGCACGCGGAGCTTCTCAAGGTCGAGGTCGTTCATCTGTCCTTCTCAACGCCGGGTGACGCTCGCGGGCACCCCGTCGGGGGCCGCGATCACCACCAGGTGGGTCTTCAGGTCGTCCGCCACCGCGCGGTCGGCCTCGGTCAGCTCCTTGGCCTCGGTGACGACCACGGCGGCCTCCAACGCGGCGGCCTCACTGGAGGCGGCCGCGGCCACGGCGGCCTGGAGCGCGCTCAAGCGCAACGAGGGCAGCGAGACCGTGGTGGCCACGTACGTGCGCCCCGTCTCGTCGCGCACCGCGGCGCCCTCGGCCGCGGCGTTCCGCGCCCGGGAGGCCCGCGCGAGGGTGATCAGCTTGGTGTCCTCGGGGCCGAGTCCCGTCGTGTCCGTCACTGGTCCGTGCTCCTTACGTCGTGGTCGTGGCCCTGGTCCCGCTCGTCGGGCAGACGCTCCACCAGCACCGTGGTCATCCGGTTCCGGCGGCTGCTCTTGCCCTCCAGGGTGAGCCTGAGTCCAGCGTATTCTGCCTGGGCGCCACCGGCCGGGACGCGACCCAGCACGAACGCCACCAGGCCGCCCACGGTCTCCACGTCGGAGACCTCCAGGTCCCGCTCGGGGAACAGTTCGGCCAGCTCCCCCAGCGGCAGCCGCGCGGTCACCCGCGCACGGTCGTCGTCCAGCCAGTCCACCGGGGCGATCTCGTGGTCGTACTCGTCGGTGATCTCCCCGACGATCTCCTCCACGATGTCCTCCAGCGTGACCAGCCCGGCGGTGCCGCCGTACTCGTCGATCGCCACCGCCACGTGGTTGCGGCGCTTCTGCATCTCCCGCAGGAGCTCGTCGATGGGCTTGGTGTCGGGCACGAAGGTGGCGTCACGCATCACGTCGGCGGCGGTCAGGGGCACGTCGTCCGCGCCCCCGGCGGCCGCCGCCCAGCGGTCACGCAACCGCTCCACGAGGTCCTTGAGGTAGACGATGCCCACCACGTCGTCCTCGTCCTCACCCGTGACCGGGATACGCGAGTACCCGCTGGCCATGGCGAGCGAGAGGACCGCGTCGGCGTCGGCGTCCCGGCCGGTGAACACGATGTCGGGCCGGGGCACCATGACCTCGCGCACCGAGGTGTCGTCCAGCTTGAACACCGAGTGGATCATCTGGCGCTCCTCGGGGTCGATCACCTCCCCTGCTCGGCGAGGTCCACGAGCTGTCGCAGCTCCACCTCGGTGCTGAAGGGACCGTCCCGGTCACCCTTGTCGCGCGGGGTGAGCGCGCGGCCCGCCCCCACCAGCAGGCGGGCCAGCGGACCCAGCACCACCTGGAGCGGGTACCCGACCGTGGCGCTGGTCCGGGCGATCGGCCCGGCGAACTGGCGGCCGAGGATGCGCGGGGTGACCGCGATCAGGACGCACTCCACCACGACCATCGACACGGCGGTGAGCGCCAGGGCGGGCCAGCCCGCGCCCAGCAGGAAGACCATGCCCACGGCGGCGGCGAGGACCGCGCAGACCTCGCACACCACCCGCAGGAAGAGCAGCGTGTTCAGGTGTGCGGTCGGGTTCACGCGCACCCGCTCCCACGCGGCGCGCGCCCGTGCGGAGCGCTCACCGTGGGAGTCCTCCATGCCCATGGAGATCACGCGGGTGACGGCGACCTCCGCGGCCACCAGGAACCCGGCCACCGCTGTCAGCAGGAGGGCGACCGCGAAGGCCGACGCCCACACCAGGGGGTCGCCCGTGGCCAACGACGCGCTCATCGGGCGCTCTCGTCCCCTTCGGTCGTCTCCTCGGCGGCGGCCTCGCGCTCGTTCCAGGCGGCGAGGATCTCACCCTGGAGGCCGAACATCTCCTTGTGCTCCTCGGGCTCGGCGTGGTCGTAGCCGAGCAGGTGCAGGATGCCGTGCGTGCACAGCAGGTCGATCTCCGCCTGGGTCCCGTGACCGGCCTTCTCGCCCTGGCGCTCGGCCACCTGCGGGCAGATGATCACGTCACCGAGCACACCCGGCTCGCTGGTGCGCCCGGGGCCGCCGGGGCGCAGCTCGTCCATGGGGAAGGAGAGCACGTCGGTGGGGCCGGGCTCGTCCATCCAGCGCACGTGGAGGTCGGTCATGGGTCCTTCGTCCACCAGCACGACCGACAGCTCGGCCAACGGGTGCACCCGCATGGCGTCGAGCACGTGCCGGGCCAGACGGGAGAGTCGCTCCTCGTCCACGGTGCTGACGCCGGACTCGTTGGCGACGTCGATACTCATCGGTTGGGACTGCCTCACTTGGATTCGGTGTGGGTCGGCGGTGTCGCTCCGCCCGGTACCCGGGGAAGGGCACCCTACCGACAGCGGTGGGCCCGCACGAGGCGGGCCCACCGGCCGGTGTCACTACGTACTTCTCCTCAGTCTGCCCGGTGTTCGGGGCCCTCGGCGCCGTCGGCCCGGTCCTTCGGGGTGTCGCCGCCCCGGCGACGTCCGCCGCGCGGTCCCGGCCGGCCCCGGTCGCCGCCGCCCGGTCCGCCCTGAGCGGCGTCGTAGCGGCCGTAGGCGTCGACGATCTGGCCCACCAGCCGGTGCCGGACGACGTCCTCACTGGTCAGTCGGCAGAAGGCGATGTCATCGATATCACGCAGGATGTTCTCGATCGTCCGGAGCCCGCTGGTCTGCCCCCGGGCAGGTCCACCTGGGTGACGTCACCGGTGACCACGATCTTGGACCCGAAGCCGAGCCGCGTCAGGAACATCTTCATCTGCTCGGGCGAGGTGTTCTGCGCCTCGTCCAGGATGATGAAGGAGTCATTGAGCGTACGTCCACGCATGTACGCCAGGGGGCGACCTCGATGGTTCCGGCGGCCATCAGCTTGGGGATGGAGTCCGGGTCGAGCATGTCGTGCAGGGCGTCGTAGAGCGGACGCAGGTAGGGGTCGATCTTGTCGTAGAGCGTGCCGGGCAGGAAGCCCAGGCGCTCACCCGCCTCGACGGCGGGCCGCGTCAGGATGATCCGGTTGACCTCCTTGTCCTGGAGGGCCTTCACCGCCTTGGCCATCGCCAGGTAGGTCTTGCCGGTGCCCGCCGGGCCGATGCCGAACACCACGGTGCGCTCGTCGATGATGTCGACGTACCGCTTCTGGTTCAGCGTCTTGGGGCGGATGGTCTTGCCCCGGTTGGACAGGATGTTGGTGGTCAGCACGTCCGCGGGACGTTCCTTGCCCGGTGAGCGCAGCATGTGGATCATGCGCTCGATGGTGTCCGGGGTGACGTGGGTGCCGCTCTTGGCGAGCTCGATCAGCTCCTCCACGAGGCGGACCACCACGGCCGTCTCCTCGGGGGTCCCGCTGATGGTGAACTCGTTGCCGCGGACGTGGATGTCGCTCTTGAAGGACCGCTCCAGCGCGCGGAGGAGCTCGTCCCCCGAGCCCAGCAGGCTGATCATCGTGTGTTCGTCCGGCACCACGACCTTGACCTGGGTCTCCTGGTCCTGGTGCGTGTGAGTTGACTCGGCCATGGTGTGGCCTTGCGGCCGCTGTCCTACCCTTCGGTCACGGCCCCGGGGCCTGGGTCGCCCGGGGTTCCTCGCGGACGGGCCGCACACCGGGTCGGTGTCGAGCACGGTCACCAGGGGTGTGTGGGACAACCGAAGTGGCCGGTGGGGCCCGTCCCCGAGTCTACCAACGAGGGCCCCGCGGGCTCGATGGGATATTTCCGCCCCTACCCGGGGGCCAGTTCAGGCCGCGACCGCCGAGCACGTGGGCGTGCAGGTGGAAGACGGTCTGCCCGGCCCCGGCGCCGGTGTTGAAGACGATCCGGTAGCCGGAGTCCACCACGTCCTCGGCCTTGGCCACCTCGTGGGCGTCCCTGACCAGGGCGTCCAGCAGTCCGGTGTCGGTGGCGGCGGCCGTGGCCGCGTCCGCGACGTGTTCGCGCGGGACGACCAGGACGTGGGTGGGCGCCTGGGGGTTGATGTCGCGGAACGCGACCGTGCGCTCCCCTCGCGGACGATGTCCGCAGGGACCTCGCCCTTCACGATCTTGCAGAAGAGGCAGTCGGGGTCGACCATCGCTCGCCTTCCGTCACGCGGCCCGCGCTCGGTGGCGGCGCCGCTTCTCGGGTCATCGGAATTGTCCGGTGCCCATGATGCCGCAGGTGCGCGGAACACCGCAGGTACACGGGGTATGAGGAGATGAACCCTCAACCTTTCCGCAACCCTTCCGATCCACGATCCCCTCCAGCGACCGATCGGGGCGCGGTAGTCTTTGGGCCCGTGCGCGTCAGGCTGTGGACACGCCCGCCGTTCTGCCACGTCCGACGTGTTCGGATCGGAACGCACGTCTACTGGAAATGAAGAGGTATGCCCTTTCGTAAACCCCGCGACAAGGGTGTGCGTCGAACTGATGTGACGACAGAAACCTTGGTGGCCAAAGCCACCACGGCGCCGCTCTCGGTCGAGTGGGACGCTGACCACGCCGTGACGGAGCTCTACCGGGAGCACTACCGTCCGCTCGTTCGGCTCGCCGCCCTGCTCGTGAGGGACCACGCGACCGCCGAGGAGGTCGTCCAGGACGCCTTCGTCGCCATGCACGGTGCCTGGCGGCGCCTCAGGGACCCGAACAAGGCCCTCTCCTACCTCCGCCAGGCAGTCGTGAACAAGGCGAGGTCGGTTCTGCGCCACAGGGCGGTCGTCGAGAAGCACGCCCCGAAGGCCCTGCCCGACGCACCCAGTGCCGAGCACGGGGCGATGAACCTGCTGGAACGCGAGGCGGTCATCACCGCGTTGCGCAAGCTACCCACCCGTCAGCGAGAGGCCATCGTGCTCCGGTACTACGGCGACCTGTCCGAGGCACAGATCGCGGACGCCATGGGCATCAGTCGAGGCGCGGTCAAGAGCCACACCTCGCGTGGCATCTCCTCCCTTCGCTCTGTACTGGAGCAGACGTCATGAGTAGCCCCAACGACAGGAACGAATCGGAGTTCGAGGACCAACTCCGTCAGATACTCCGCGCCGAGGCCGACGAGATGACCCCGTCGGCCGAAGGACTCAACCTCATCCGCGAGCGCACCGAGCACCAACGCGGCTCGGCGTGGTTCGGGCTGCCGTGGCTCCGACCGGTGGCCGCCGTCGCGGCGGCCGTCCTCATCGTCGCGTCGGTGATCATGTCGAGCCCCCAGGTCCGTGAACAGGTCCTGGACATCGTCCCGGCCGGCGCCGACCGCGAGGGCACCCCGCCCGAGGCCCACGCCGACGGCAACGGCGGCGTGGCGGCCCCCGATCCCTCGACCGACTCCACCTCCGGCACCAGCAAGCCGGCGGAGGAGACGGACCAGGACCCCGAGGGCCCGCCCAGCCCGGACAGCTCGCCCTCCTCCTCCGAGGACGACGGGTTCGAGTCCACCGCCTCGTGCCCGCCCGGCGAGGAGCTCACACCGGTCCCCACGGACGACACTCGTGCGCAGGACGGGAAGAGCAAGGACGAGGAGCGGGACGTCAGGGAGACCTGCGCCCCCACCGACGAACCCAAGGAAGAGCCCACCGACGAGCCCACCAGCCCCGGGAACGGTGGCGACCCCGACCCGGGTGAGGGCACCGAGGACCCCGGCAACGGATCCGGGAGCAACGGTGAGGAGGACGGGGCCAGCGCGAGCTGACCCCCGGCCCCACTCGGACGGACACGACGAAGGGCCCGTGGGATCTCCCACGGGCCCTTCGTCGTGCTCGCGTTCACGGTCGGTGGCGCCGCGCCACCCCGTACCCGCTCACCAGCGTCCCGTACGGGCCTGGAGGACCGACAGCGCGGCCACCCCGGCGGTGGAGGTGCGCAGCACCGAGGGCCCCAGCAGGGTCCGCACCGCCCCGGCCTCGTCGAAGGCGGCCAGTTCGGCCTCGGAGATCCCGCCCTCCGGGCCGACCACCAGGACGATCCCCGTACCGCGGGGCTCCTCCGGGAGGGGCAGCGAGGACAGCCGACGCGCCCCCTCCTCGTGCAGGACCGCGCCGAGGTCCGCCCCGGCCAGCAGGGCGGACACCCCTTGCGGTCCAGCGGCTCGGTGACCTCGGGCGTCCGGGCGCGGCGGGCCTGCTTGGCCGCCTCCCGGGCGCTCGCCCGCCACTTGGCCAGGGCCTTGGCTCCGCGGTCGCCCTTCCACTGCGTGACACAGCGCTCGGCGGACCAGGGCACGACGACGTCGACCCCGGCCTCCGTCATCATCTCGACGGCGAGCTCGCCCCGGTCCCGTTTGGGCAGGGCCTGCACCACGGTGATCCGGGGTCGGGGCTCGGGTTCGCTCCGGCGCTCCACCACACGGCAGACGAGCGCGTCCTTGCCGACGACCTCGTCGACCTCACAGCGCACGCGCAGGCCGAGACCGTCGGACAGGTCGACGGTCTCGCCCTCGCGGATGCGCCGGACCGCCACGGCGTGGCGGCCCTCCGGACCGTCCAGTCGGATCCGGTCGCCCGCCAGCGCGGCGGTCCCGACCAGGAAGACCGGCGGGGTCACTTGGCTCCGAAGGCGTCGCGGATCTTGGAGAAGAAGCCGCCGTGGCCGGGGCTGAAGCGACCCGGGTTCTGGTCCTCCCCGCGCAGTTCGGCGAACTTGCGCAGCAGGGCCTCCTGCTCCTCGTCCAGCTTGCCCGGGGTCTCCACGTCCACACGGATGCGCAGGTCTCCCCGGCCGCCCCCGTCGAGGTGCGTGACACCCTTGCCCGGCAGGGTGATGACGTGGCCCGAGTTGGTGCCCGGACGCAGGTCGATGTTCTCGGTGCCGTCGAGGGTGTCGAACGCGCACGAGGCGCCCAGCGCCGCCGCCGTCATGGGGACGGTGATGGTGCAGTGCAGGTCGTCGCCGCGACGCTCGAAGGTCGGGTGGGGCTTCTGGACGATCTCCAGGATGATGTCGCCGCGCGGTCCGCCGTTGGGGCCGACCTCACCCTCACCCGCGAGCTGGATGCGGGTGCCGTCGTCGACACCGGCGGGGATCTTGACGGTGCGGGTGACCTTCTCCCGGACCCGGCCCTCGCCCGCGCAGTCGCCGCAGGGGTTGGTGATGACCGAACCCTGGCCGGAGCACTGCGGGCAGGGACGCGAGGTCATGACCTGCCCGAGGAAGGAGCGCGTGACCTGGGAGACCTCGCCCTGGCCGTGGCACATGTCGCAGGTGGTCCGGTGCGAACCGGCCGCGGTGCCCTCGCCCTGGCACGTCTCGCACAGGATCGCGGTCGGGAAGGTGATCTCCCGACTGACCCCGAACGCGGTCTCGACGAGGTCGAGCTCGATGCGGATCTTGATGCTGCGCCCGCGCCGGACCCGTTCCCGGGGGCCGCGCCCGCCGGGCTGTCCACCGCCGAAGAAGGCGTTCATGATGTCGTCGAAGGCGAACCCGCCCGCGTTGCCGAAACCTCCGGCACCGCCGCCGCCACCTGGGGCGAAGGGGTCCTGGCCCATGTCGAACATCCGACGCTTGTTCTCGTCGGAGAGGACCTCGTAGGCCTGGGTCACTTCCTTGAAGCGCTCCTGGGTGGCGGGGTCCGGGTTGATGTCCGGGTGGAGCTCGCGCGCGAGCCGCCGGTACGCCTTCTTGATCTCGTCCTTGGACGCGTCGCGACGCACCCCGAGAACCTGGTAATAGTCTCTGGCCACTGAGTTACTGTCCTGCCAAAATCTGTCCGACATACCGGGCCACCGCACGGACGGCGCCCATCGTCCCTGGGTAGTCCATACGGGTGGGGCCCACCACTCCGATCTTGGCCAGCGACTGGTTTCCCACGCCGTAGTCAGCCGACACGATGGAAGTGGATCGAAGGCCCTCGTGGAAGTTCTCCGCGCCGATGCGCACCGTGAGCATGGAGGGGTCCTTGGCCTCACCGAGGAGTCGTATGAGGACCATGTTCTCCTCCAGCGCCTCGAGCACCTCGCGCAGGCTGGCCGCGAAGTCGACCGCGGCCAGGTTGGCGGTGCCCGCCAGAACGATCTTCTCCTCGTGTCTCTCCACGAGGCTCTCCAGCAGGACGGAGAGGACCGCGACCGCGACGGGCCGGTCCTCCGGTGCGACCTGGGCGGGCAGGTCCTCCACCGCGTCCGGCACGTCACCGAGGTGTCTGCCCGCGATGGCGCGGTTGAGCATGGTGCGCAGGTCGTCCACCACGGTCTCACTGACCGATCCCAGCCCGTCGATGACGCGCTGTTCGACCCGTCCGGTGTCGGTGATGACGACCATCATGATGCGCTGACCGCCGAGCGGCACCAGTTCCACGTGCTGCACCGACGAGCGGGTCAGCGACGGGTACTGGACGATCGCGACCTGCCGGGTGAGCTGCGCGAGCAGACGCACCGTGCGGGCGACGATCTCGTCGAGGTCCACGGCACCACCGAGGAAGGACTCGATAGCGCGCCGTTCGGCCGCCGAGAGCGGCTTGACGGAGGAGAGCCGGTCCACGAAGAGCCGGTACCCCTTGTCGGTGGGCACCCGTCCCGCACTGGTGTGGGGTTGGGCGATGTAGCCGTCCTCCTCGAGGGCGACCATGTCGTTGCGAATGGTCGCCGGGGAGACACCAAGGGGTGACGGTCCGCCAACGCCCGCGAACCCACGGGTTCGTTGGTGTTGACGAAGTCCTCGACGACCGCACGCAGGACCGCGAGCTTGCGCTCATCCAGCAACTCGCCACCTCCTGGCACTCCAAGGTCCTCAGTGCTAATTCTATGCCCGGCCGCAAACCGGCACGGCTACCCGCACGCGGTAACACGGAGACGGGGGTGCTTCTTCCCTGACCGAGCCGCGACGTGCGCCACCCGCCAACGGGATTACCGAGTGTGTCACCAGTAGACTGCACCACCGTGGTTACCAAGGGAACCGGCCGTTACGGCCGCGACGTTCTGGCGGGAGACTGGCGACGACCGAGGAAGGGCGCGGTACGCGAGATACCCCTCAGTCGTGACCTGGTCGTGGAGGACGCCGACGAGACCTTCTGCGGCGCGGTGGTGTCCTGGGACAAGGCCGCCGTGACCCTGGAGGACCGGGACGGGCGCCGCAGGGTGTTCGAGCTGGGCCCGGCCGCCTTCCTCGTGGACGGTGCGCCGGTGACGCTGGTGCGTCCGGCGGCGGAGCCCAGGGGGCCGCTGCGCAGCGCCTCGGGATCGATCGCGGTGACCGACGCGCGGGCGCGCACGGCTCGGGAGAGCCGGATCTACGTGGAGGGCGCGCACGACGCCGAGCTGGTGGAGAAGGTCTGGGGCCACGACCTGCGCGTGGAGGGAGTGGCCGTCGAGTTCCTTGAGGGAGTCGACGACCTTCCCGCCGTGGTGGCGGAGTTCGCGCCGGGACCGGGGCGCCGTCTGGGGGTCCTGGTGGACCACCTGGTGCCGGGGTCCAAGGAGAGCCGGATCGCGGAGCGCGTCCGGGGCGCGGACGTCCTCGTGGTCGGCCATCCCTATGTGGACGTGTGGCAGGCGGTGCGCCCGGGCGCGGTGGGAATCGGGGCCTGGCCCGAGATCCCCCGGGGTCAGCCCTGGAAGGAGGGCGTGGTGGACGCCCTGGGGTGGCGGATGGAGACGGGTGAGGCCTGGCGTCGCATCCTCGGCTCGGTCCGTGGCTACGGGGACCTGGAACCCTCCCTGCTGGGGCGGGTGGAGGAGCTCATCGACTTCGTCACGGGCCCGCACGCTCCGTAACACTAGGATTGTCGCGATCACATGGTCTGATGGGACCCTCGGAACGTCGTTCCCCGTCTCCCTCAGGCCTCCCGGCCTCCGGCCCTCCGCGGTCGTCGGTACGGCCCGACTCGTTCGGGCACAGCAAGCGCCCCCAACAGCGGAGTCAAGGAAGAGCATGAGCGAGACCCCGTCCAGCCGTCCGTCGCCGGACGACGCGCAGGGACAGCAGCAGCCGCAGGACCCCGACCAGCAGAGCGGCGCGCGGCCCGCCGGGGAGCCGTCGACCGGCGGTCAGCCGCGGGTGCGCCCCGACGCCGAGACGCTGCGGATGAGCGGGGCGCAGCCCGGGTGGAGGCCGTCCGCGGAGCCCGCCCCGCAGCAGCAGGCCGGCGGAGACCAGCCCGCCGGGGAACAGGGCGCGGCGCAGACGCCTCCGTCGCCCGGATGGGGCCCGCCCGGGGTCCAGGCGGCTCCGCCCGCCCACTCCCAGCAGGCCCAGGCGTACGGCCAGCCCCAGGTCCAGGCACCGCAGCCCTCGGAGCAGCCGGGATGGGGGCAGCCGCACCAGCCGCACCAGACCCACACCCAGGCTCAGCAGCCCGGAGGGGTTACGCCCCACGACCAGGGACAGGTCCAGCCGGGTTGGCAGCAGGCCACCGGCGGCCAACCGCAGATCCATCCCCACGGGGCCCAGCAGGGCAGCGGCGCCCAGCCCGGGTGGGGGCAGCCGCAGGCCCAGGACCCGCAGGTCAGCGGAGCTCAGCCCGCGTGGGGACCACCGCACCAGCAGGCGCCGGCCCCGTACCCCCAGGCCCAGCCCGGCTGGGAACAGGCGACCGGCGGGCAGCCGCAGGCCCAGCAAACCAGCGGAGCTCAGCCCGCGTGGGGGCAGCCGCAGGCCCAGCAAGCCCACCCCCAGCAGCCCCAGGCGTACGGCCAGCCCCCGCAGGCGCAGCAGCCCGGGTGGGGCCAGGCCCACGAGCAGGGGTCGGCGCAGGTGGGTTGGCAGCAGCACACCGGCGGGCAGCCGCAGGCCCAGCAGCCCGCGTGGGGGCAGCCCCAGGCCCAGACCGGCTGGGGGCAGGCCGCCGGAAGCCAGCCCGAGGCCCCGCAGCAACCCGCGTGGGGAGGACCCCACGAGCAGGCGCAGTCTGGATGGGCACAGCACACCGGCGGCCAGCCGCGGATCCAGCCCCACGACCAGCAGGTGAGCGGAGCCCAGCCCGCATGGGGGCAGCCGCCGGAACAGGCGTACGGACAGCCCCAGGCGCCCCAGCAGCCGCAGTTCCACCCCGAGGCCAGTTACGGGCAGCAGTTCCAGCAGCCGCAGCAGGCCGCCTACGGCCAGCCCCCGGGCGCGCAGCCCGCCGGTGGCGACAACGACGTCCTGGTCTCGATGCTCGCGCACCTGTCGGGGTTCGTCATCGCCTTCCTCGGCTGGATCCCGCCGCTGGCGATCTACTTCGCCAGGCGCGGGCGGTCACCGTTCATCCGCCACCACGCGTCGGAAGCGGCGAACTTCCAGATCACTATGCTGATCCCGTACGTCCTCGCTGGCGTCGCGTTCTTCGGGTTGGGTATCTTTTTCCCCAGCCTGTCCTGGATCGGCTACCTGCTCATCGCCCTCGTATGGATCGTCTCCATCGTCTTCGGCGTTCTGGGAGCCTCCGGAGCCAACAGGGGAGCCTGGTCCCGCTACCCCGTGAGCATCCGCCTCCTGAAGTAGTCACGCGCGCCCACACACCAAGGAACCACCATGTCGTATCCGAACAACCCGAACCCCCACGATCCCTACGGTCAGGGGAGTCCGGGGGCTACCCGCCCCCTCCCGGCTACCCGCAGCAGGGTGGTGTCCCCGGTGGTCCTCCCGTTCCGTACAACGGCCCCCAGAGCGGTGGCTACCCGCCGCCGCCCCAGGGCGGCTACCAGCAGCCCGGCGGCTACCCCCAGGGCGGTTACCAGCAGTCGGGCGGCTACCCGCCGCCCCACGGCGGCCCGTACGGCGGCTACCAGCAGCCGGGTGCGCAGGGCTACGGCGCCTACGTGCCGACCCCGGAGGAGCGCAGCTCCGCGAAGCTCGCCCACATCGGCGGCGGCTTCCTCGGCTGGATCCTGCCGCTCATCGTCTACATCTCGAAGAAGGACGAGTCGCCCTACGTCCGTGACCAGGCCGCTCGGGCGCTCAGCTTCCAGCTGGTGATGCTGATCGGTTACATGATCTCGTGGGTCCTCACGATCGTCCTGATCGGCTTCCTCGGGCTGATCGGTCTGGTGATCTTCTCGATCGTCTCCGGTTTCCGCGCGGCGTCGGCGGTGGACCGGGGCGAGTGGTCCCGGTACCCGATGGATGTCACCTGGGTGAAGTAGCCCGTTGATCCACGCGTGAAGGAGGGGCCGGGCATCGTGCCGGGCCCCTCCTTCGTCCGAGTCTCAGGTGAGGTCGCGGACCACGGCGTCCGCGAGCAGGCGGCCCCGCCGGGTCAGCGCGGCCCGCCCCTCGGTGTGCGCTCGCGGGTCGAGGAGTCCTTCACCGACCAGGCGTTCGGCGGCGGCGAGCCCTGCGGTGTCCAGCAGTTCCAGCGGGCAGCCGCCGTCCACGCGCAGCTCCAGCAGGACGCGCTCGAACCGCCGCTCGGCCTCGGTGAGCACCTCGCGGGCCTGGGCGGGGCTGTCTCCGGCCGCCAGACGCGCGGCGTAGGCGGCCGGGTGCTTGACGTTCCACCAGCGGGTCCCGCCCACGTGGCTGTGCGCGCCGGGGCCGACGCCCCACCAGTGGCCGCCGGTCCAGTAGAGCATGTTGTGCGCGCTGCGCCCCTCGGTGGTGCGGGCCCAGTTGGACACCTCGTAAGGGCTGTACCCGGCACTGGCCAGGGCCTCGTCGGCCATGAGGTAGCGGTCGGCCATGGCGTCGTCGTCGGGTTCGGTGAGCTCGCCCCGGCGGACGCGGGCGGCCAGCCGGGTGCCGTCCTCCACGATCAGGGAGTAGGCGGAGACGTGGTCGGGCCCGGCGCCGATGGCGGCCTCCAGGGAGGCGGCCCAGTCCTCGTCGCTCTCCCCCGGTGTGCCGTAGATGAGGTCGAGGTTGACGTGCTCGAACCCGGCCTCGCGTGCCCAGGTCACGCACTGTTCGGGGCGGCCGGGGGTGTGGCCGCGCTCCAGGACGCGCAGCACGTGCGGTCGGGCGCTCTGCATGCCGAAGGAGACGCGGGTGAACCCGGCGGCCCTGAGGCGGACGAGGTAGTCGGGGTCGACCGTCTCGGGGTTGGCCTCGGTGGTGATCTCGGCGTCGGGGGTGAGCCCGAAGCGGTCGCGGATCTCACCCAGGACGAGCCCGAGGTCCTCGGGCGAGAGCAGGGTGGGCGTGCCACCGCCCACGAACACGGTGCTGACCGGGGGCCGGTCGCCGGTCAGCACCCGGTCCGCGAGGGCGACCTCGGCGGCCGCCTGCCCGGCGTAGGTCTCACGCGAGGCCGTGGCGGTGCCGTCCCGGGAGACGAGCTCGTCGGCGGTGTAGGTGTTGAAGTCGCAGTAGCCGCAGCGGGTGACGCAGAAGGGCACGTGGACGTAGAACCCGAGCGGGCGCCCGCCGAGCTCGCTGAGTGAGGCGTCGGGGAGCTCCCCGGTTCGGGGCACGGGTTCGCCGTCGAGGGCTACGGATGGCATGTCTCCAGTGTCACCGACCGGACGACGTGCCCTGACACTCCCCGGTCAGACCCCGGGGGTCACGTCCTGGGGGTCGCGGCGCAGTGCGGAGGGGACGTCCAGGCGGCTCCCCGACGCGGGCGGGCCGGGCACCGTGGCGGGGGCCGCCGCCGTGGAGCCGCGCACGACCAGCTCGGGGTCGAAGACGTACTCGGCGTGGGAGACGGAGTGGCCGGCGATCTCGTCGCACAGGGCCCGCACGGCGGCCATGGCCATCGCGTTGACGGGCTGGCGCACGGTGGTCAGCGGGGGGTCCGTGAAGGCGATGAGCTGAGAGTCGTCGTAGCCGACCACGGAGAAGTCCTGGGGGACGCGCAGGCCGTGCTGGCGGGCCGCTCGGATGGCGCCCAGGGCCATGATGTCGGATCCGCAGACCATGGCGGTGACACCGCGTTCGATGAGGCGGCCCGCCGCCGCGTGGCCGCCCTCCACGCCGAAGAGGGAGAGCTGGACGAGGTCGTCGCCGTCCAGGCCGTGCTCGGCCAGGGCCTGGTGGTAGCCCTCCAGCTTGCGGCGGACCGGGACGTAGCGCTCGGGTCCGCTGGTGAAGCCGATGCGGGTGTGGCCGAGGGCGACGAGGTGGTTGACGGCCAGGCGCCCGGCCTCGCGGTCGTCGGCGGAGATGAAGGCCGCCGGGATGGACTCGGTGTAGCCGTTGACCAGCACGATCGGCAGCCGTCGGGAGACCAGGGCCTGGTAGCGCTCGTGTGAGGCGGTGGTGTCGGCGTGCTTGCCGGAGACGAAGAGGATCCCGGAGACGTTGCGCTCCAGGAGGAGTTCCACGTACTCGTCCTCCGATATCCCGCCGGGGGTCTGGGTGCACAGGACCGGGGTGTACCCGCGCTGGGCGAGGGCGCCCTCGGCCGCCTGGGCGAACATCGGGAAGACCGGGTTCTCCAGCTCGGGGATGACCATGCCGACCAGTCCGGCGGAGCGCTGTCGCAGCCGGGCGGGGCGTTCGTATCCGAGCACGTCGAGCGCGGTGAGTACGGCCTTGCGCGTGTCACTGCCGACGCCGGGCTTGTCGTTGAGCACCCGCGAGACGGTGGCCTCGCTGACGCCTGCGTGCCGTGCGATGTCGGCAAGTCGTGGACCCATGCGGGCAACTCTAGTCGAGATTGCCGTCACAAGGACGAAAGTAAACGGTAATCTTGCGCAAGAACTTGCAGCCATGATCCGGAAGGACCCCCACAGATGAAGGACCAGTCGCACTGGTGGCGCGAGGCGGCCATCTACCAGATCTACGTGCGCAGCTTCGCCGACTCCAACGGTGACGGCGAAGGCGACCTCACCGGCATCCGCGAGCGACTCCCCCACCTGGCCGAGCTCGGTGTGGACGCGATCTGGCTGACCCCCTTCTACGTCTCCCCCTGGCCGACGGGGGCTACGACGTCGCGGACTACCGCGACGTCGACCCCCGGTTCGGCACCCTGGAGGACTTCGACGCGCTCCTGACGGCCGCCCACGACCTGGGCATCCGGATGATCATCGACGTGGTCCCCAACCACTCCTCCTCAGCGCACCGCTGGTTCCGCGAGGCCGTGGCCGCCGAACCCGGCAGTGCCGCGCGCTCCCGGTACGTCTTCCGTGAGGGCCGCGGCCCCGACGGCGCGGAGCCGCCCAACAACTGGAAGTCGATCTTCGGCGGCCCGGCCTGGACCCGTCTCAAGACCGCCGACGGCACCCACGAGCAGTGGTACCTGCACCTGTTCGACTCCGAGCAGCCCGACTTCGACTGGAACAACCAGGAGGTGCACGACGAGTTCGACGACGTCCTGCGCTTCTGGCTGGACCGCGGGGTGGACGGGTTCCGGATCGACGTCGCGCACGGCATGGTCAAGGACCCCGCGCTGCCCGACATCGACCCGGACGCCAAGGCCGACCTGCTCGACGGCAGCACCTCGCTGCCCTACTTCGACCAGGAGGGCGTCCACGACATCTACCGCCGGTGGTCGCGCATCGCCGCCGAGTACCCGGGCGACCGGACCCTGGTGGCCGAGGCCTGGGTGGAGGACGCCCAGCGGGTGGCCCGCTACCTGCGCCCGGACGAGCTGCACCAGGCGTTCAACTTCGAGTACCTCACCGCGCCGTGGGACGCCGCGCGCCTGCGTGAGGTGATCGACGGTTCCCTGGCGGCCAACGGCGCCGTGGGCGCGACGACCACGTGGGTGCTGTCCAACCACGACGTCAACCGGCACGTGACCCGCTTCGGCGGTGGCGAGCAGGGCCTGCGTCGCGCGCGGGCGGCCACCCTGCTGATGCTGGGCCTGCCCGGTTCGGTCTACCTCTACCAGGGCGAGGAGCTGGGCCTGCCCGAGGTCACCGACCTGCCGGAGGAGTCCCTCCAGGACCCCACCTGGGAGCGCTCGGGCCGGACCGAGCGGGGCCGCGACGGGTGTCGCGTGCCCCTGCCCTGGGAGGGCGACACCGCCCCGTTCGGCTTCGGCCCCGAGGGCAGCACGCCGTGGCTGCCGGTGCCCGAGGCGTGGGCGGGGCTGACCCGCGCGGCTCAGCGCGGCGTGGCGGGCTCGACCCTGGAGCTGTACACCACCGCTCTTCGCCTGCGCCGTGAGCTGGAGGCCCTGGGCGACGGCTCGATGAGCTGGCTGGACGCGCCCGAGGGTGTCCTGTACTTCGAGCGCGAGCCCGGTGTTCGGGTGGCGGTGAACCTGACCGGGGACGTGGTCGAGCTGCCCGCCTCCGGTGAGGTCCTGGTGTCCAGTGGACCCGGCGCCGCGCTGACCGAGGGCACGCTGACCCTGGCCGCCGAGACCTCGGCGTGGCTGCGCGTCTGATCGGGCCGTAGGCCCCGGGGGCCGGACGGTGCGAGCACCGTCCGGCCCCACCCCGGCACCCCTCCCCTCCTTCGCGGAGCACTCCCCCGCCCGCTCCCCGCCCCGCATCCGCCCCCGCCCCGCCACCGCGGGTGGGGAGCGGAGACGATGGCCGAGGTCGAACGGCTGCCCCTGGGGCCGCGAAGGGTGACACCCCCACCCACGGCGAGCGCGAAGCGACTCTCCGCACCCGGACACCCCTTCCGTTTCCGGGGTGTTTCCACATCTTTATCCAGGGCGTCTGCAAAGCCTTTCAAAGCCTGCAAGTTATTGCTAACGTCACATCACCACGCACGCCCGCGACGGACCCGGTCGGCCGGTGAGCCGCGTGCACCCCACCTCCTCCAGTCCTCCCGAAAGGAAGACACCATGAGATCCCGCAGCGCTTCAGCGGTCGCCGGTATCGCCGCGATCGCCCTGACGGCGACCGCGTGCAGCGGCGACGGTTCCGAAGGGGGCGACGGCGGCGCCGCCGAGGGCACCCTGGTCATCTGGTCCGACCCCGAGCGCGCCGACGCCATCCAGAGCGCCGCCGCCGCGTTCGCGGAGGCCAACGGCATCGAGGTGGACGTCCAGGGGCTGACCTTCGACGACATCCAGGGCGACCTCCTCAACGCCCACCAGGCGGGCAACGCCCCCGACGTCTTCATCGGCGCCCACGACTGGACCGGCAACCTCGTCCGCAACGGTGCCGTCTCCCCGGTCGAGCTCACCGGCGACCAGGCGGGGGCGTGGACGAGACCGCCGTCGAGGCGCTCACCTACGACGGGCAGCTCTTCGGCGTCCCGTACTCGCAGGAGAACATCTTCCTGATGCGCAACACGGCGCTGGCCCCCGACGCCCCAGAGACCTTCGAGGAGCTCGTCGAGATCGGCACCGAGCTCAAGGACGCGGGTGACACCAGCGAGGTCCTGGCCATGGCGGTCGGCCAGGAGGGCGAGCCCTTCCGGATGAACGCCCTGTTCACCTCGGCGGGCGGGTACCTGTTCGGGCAGGACGACACCGGCACCTGGGACCCCACCGACCTCGGTGTGGGCTCGGACGCGTCCGTCGCGGCCATGGAGAAGATCGCCGAGTACGGCGAGGACGGCGAGGGCGTGCTCCGCCGCTCCATCGACGTCGAGAACGACGCCAACCTCTTCTACGAGGAGGAGGCGCCCTTCTTCGTCGCCGGACCGTGGAACGTCGGTGACGCCAACGAGGCGGGCGTCGACTTCGAGATCAGCCCCATCCCCGGCTTCGAGGGCGAGGCCCCGGCCAGCCCCTACATCGGCTACCACGCGTTCTTCGTCACCGAGGGCAGCGCCAACAGCGCCCTGGCCCAGGAGTTCGTGACCAACTACGTCACCTCCACCGACTTCATCCTCAGCCTCTACGAGGCCGACCCGCGCACCCCCGTGCAGAACGAGGCCCTGGAGTCCGTCTCCGCCGACGACGCCACCATCGCGGCGATCGCGGAGGCCGGCGCGGACGGCATGCCGATGCCGTCCATCCCGGAGATGGGTGAGACCTGGGACCCGCTGGGCCAGGCGCAGGCCCAGGCGATCGCGGGCGGGGACGTCCGCGAGGCCATGGAGGCCGCCCACGACACCATCGCCGAGCAGATCGGCCAGTAGAGGTGGCCGCTTCCAGCCGTGACGGAGCGGGCGCCCCCTCACCCGGGGCGCCCGCGCGTCCCCCGCTGCCCGGGGGACGGTTCGCCGCCCACGGGTCGCTCGCCGGCCAACTCGTCAGGATCGCCCTGCTCAGCGTCTTCACCGCCTTCGGCGTGTGGGCGGTCCTGCCGCTGTACGTGGCGGGCAACTGGTGGGGCATCGGCCTGGTCGCCGTGGTGGTCGGCCTGGTCTACTACGTCTACCTGTCCAAACGCGCGGTCCCGGCGAAGTACCTGGTCCCGGGCGTCGTGTTCCTCCTGGCCTTCCAGATCCTTCCGGTGCTCTACACGATGAGTACCTCGGTGACCAACCTCAGTGACGGCCACCGGAGCGACAAGGCCCAGGCCATCGCCGCCATCGAGGCCTTCTCGGTCACCCGGGACCCCGACTCGCCCGAGTACGTGCTCACCGTCGCCACCACCGGCGACCCCGGGACCGGAGAGCTCGCCTTCCTGCTCACCGACGGCGAGGGGCACGCGTACGTGGGCACCGCGGACGGTCTGAGCGACCTCTCCGGCGCCGACGTCGACCCGGCCGGGAAGGTCACCGACGCGTTCGGCTACACGATCCTCAGCCCCACCGAGGTGAACGCGCGCAGCGACGAGCTCCAGGAGTTCGCGGTCCCCACCGGCGACGGTGCGGGCATCCGCTCCAGCGGCCTGTCCAGCGCGTTCGAGGGCAGCGCCGTCCGGGTCTACGACCAGGGCTGCGACTGCGTGACCGACACCGAGACCGGCGAGGTCCACACCGCGGACGACGAACGCGGCGCCTTCTACAACGAGGACGGGCAGCGGCTGGCGCAGGGCTGGCAGGTGAACGTGGGCCTCGACAACTTCGCCCGCTTCCTGCTCAACCCGACCTTCGCCGGGTCGTTCTTCGGCATCCTGCTGTGGAACCTGGTGTTCGCGGCCTCCGTCACCGGTCTGGTGTTCGTGGTGGGCCTGGCGATCGCCCTGACCCTGCACGTGCCCAGGATGCGCGGCAGGGTGCTCTACCGGGTCCTGGTGATCCTGCCCTACGCCATGAGTTCGCTGGCCATGTTCCTGCTGTGGCGGGACATGTTCAACACCGACTTCGGCCTGTTCAACCGGATGCTGGGGCTCCAGATCGACTGGCTGGGCGACGTGTGGACCGCCAGGGCCGCCGTCATCCTCGCCAACGTGTGGCTGGGCTACCCGTACATGTTCCTGGTGGCCACCGGGGCGTTGCAGGCCATCCCGCGTGAGCTGGGGCAGG
Source organism: Nocardiopsis eucommiae (assembly GCA_018388625.1). Taxonomy (GTDB): domain Bacteria; phylum Actinomycetota; class Actinomycetes; order Streptosporangiales; family Streptosporangiaceae; genus Nocardiopsis; species Nocardiopsis eucommiae. The sequence goes on from CP074402.1 coordinate 4,203,792, forward strand.
CGGCGCAGATCGACGGCGCGGGTCCGTGGCAGGCCTTCCGACACGTCACCCTGCCGCTGCTCATGGTCGCCATGACCCCGATCCTCATCGCCACGTTCGCGTTCAACTTCAACAACTTCAACGCGGTGTGGCTGATCACCAGGGGCGGCCCGTTCTCGCCGGACAACCCGACGGCGGGCGGCACGGACCTGCTCATCACCTACACCTACCGGCTGGCGTTCAACGAGGCCACGGCCCAGTACGGGTACGCGGCGGCGCTGTCGGTGATGATCTTCCTCATCGTCTCCGTGATCTCCGTGGTCAGCCTGAGCCGGAGCAAGGCCCTCAAGGAGGTGGACCGATGACGGTCGGCGATCCCGAAACGGTGCGCGCGCCCCACACCCGGAGCGGCGCCGCCCGGTTCGCGCTGTGGGCCCGCCGCCTGGGGTGGCGGCACGCGGTCATGCTGGTGGTCGTGGCCTTCGCGATCTTCCCCGTGATGTTCGTGGTCTCGGCCGCGCTCAACCCCCTCGGCACCCTGAGCAGCGCCCAGCTGTGGCCGACCGGGGCGAGCCTGGACAACGCCCGGGACCTGTTCCGGAACACGCCGTTCACCACCTGGTACGCGAACTCGCTGTTCTTCGCGGCCACCAACGCGGCGGTGACGGTGCTGTTCTCGGCACTGGCGGCATACGCCTTCAGCCGGATGCGGTTCCGAGGGCGCAGGGTCGGCCTGGTCGGTCTGCTCGTCATCCAGATGTTCCCGCAGTTCCTGGCGATCGTGGCCATCTACCTGATGTTCTCCACCATCGGTGAGCTCTACCCGGCGGTCGGCTTCGACACCCGGTGGGGTCTCCTGCTGGTGTACCTGGGCGGTGCGCTGAGCATCAACACGTGGTTGATGAAGGGCTTCTTCGACACGGTGCCGAAGGAGCTCGACGAGTCGGCGCAGATCGACGGCGCGACCCACGCGCAGGTGTTCTTCCGGATCATGCTGCCGCTGGTGACCCCGGTGCTGGCGATCGTGGCGCTGCTGGTGTTCGTCTCCACCATCAACGAGTTCCTGATGGCGAGCGTGTTCCTGCGGGACACCGACGCCAAGACGCTGGGTCTGGGGCTGTACCAACTGGTCGCCTCACAGCGCAACGCCAACTTCGGGATGTTCGCGGTGGGCGCGCTGATGCTGTCCCTGCCCACGCTGATCGTGTTCTGGTTCCTCCAGCGCTACATCAGCGACGGCCTGACCGCGGGGGCGGTCAAGGGGTAGGGCCCGCACGGCACACGACGAGAGGGCGCTCCCGGCGGGAGCGCCCCTCTCACTGTGCGGGCCGGTCCCGGTCGGCGGTGCGCCGACCGGGGCCGTCCTACTTCTTCTTCTTGTCCTCGGCACCACTGGTGTCGGTGGACAGCGCGGAGATGAAGGCCTCCTGGGGCACCTCGACCCGGCCGACCATCTTCATCCGCTTCTTGCCCTCCTTCTGCTTCTCCAGCAGCTTGCGCTTACGGCTGATGTCGCCGCCGTAGCACTTGGAGAGCACGTCCTTGCGGATGGCGCGGATGTTCTCACGGGCGATGACCCGGGCGCCGATGGCGGCCTGGACCGGGACCTCGAACTGCTGCCGGGGGATGAGCTCACGCAGCTTCTTGGTCATCTCCACGCCGTAGGCGTAGGACTTCTCCTTGTGGACGATCGCGGAGAACGCGTCGACCGGCTCGCCCTGGAGGAGGATGTCGACCTTGACGAGGTCTGCCTTCTGCTCACCGATGGGCTCGTAGTCGAGGGAGGCGTAGCCCTTGGTGCGGGACTTGAGCGCGTCGAAGAAGTCGAAGACGATCTCCGCCATGGGCAGCGTGTACCGCATCTCGACGCGGTCCTCGGACAGGTAGTCCATGCCCTGGAGCTCGCCGCGGCGGTCCTGGCACAGCTCCATGATCTGACCGATGTAGTCCGAGGGGCTCAGGACCGTGGCCTTGACCATCGGCTCGTAGATCCCGTCGATCTTGCCGGTGGGGAACTCGCTCGGGTTGGTCACCACGTGCTCGGCGCCGTCCTCCATGTCCACGCGGTAGATCACGTTGGGCGCGGTGGAGATGAGGTCGAGGTTGAACTCGCGCTCCAGCCGGGCCCGGGTGATCTCCAGGTGGAGCAGGCCCAGGAAGCCGCAGCGGAAGCCGAAGCCCAGGGCGGCGGAGGTTTCCGGCTCGAAGGCCAGGGCGGCGTCGTTGAGCTGGAGCTTGTCCAGGGCGTCCCGCAGCACCGGGTAGTCGGTGCCCTCGATCGGGTACAGCCCCGAGAACACCATGGGCTTGGGTTCCTGGTAGCCGCCGAGCATCTCGGTGGCGGGCTTGGACAGGGAGGTGATGGTGTCACCCACCTTGGACTGGCGCACGTCCTTCACGCCGGTGATGATGTAGCCGACCTCGCCCACGCCCAGGCCCTGGCTCTTGGTGGGCTCGGGCGAGCTGACACCGATCTCCAGGATCTCGTGGGAGGCCTTGGTGGACATCATCTGGATGCGCTCGCGCGGGCTGAGGTGGCCGTCCACGACCCGCACGTAGGTGACCACGCCGCGGTAGGTGTCGTAGACCGAGTCGAAGATCATCGCGCGGGCCGGGGCGTCGGCCCGGCCGACGGGCGGCGGGATCTGGTTGACGATCTCGTTGAGCAGGTCCTCGACGCCCTCCCCGGTCTTCGCGCTGACCTTGAGCACGTCGGAGGCCTCACAGCCGATGATTCCGGCGAGCTCCTCGGCGTACTTCTCGGGCTGCGCGGCGGGGAGGTCGATCTTGTTCAGGACCGGGATGATGGTGAGGTCGTTGTCCAGCGCCATGTAGAGGTTGGCGAGGGTCTGGGCCTCGATGCCCTGCGCGGCGTCGACCAGCAGGATCGCGCCCTCACAGGCGGCCAGGGAGCGCGACACCTCGTAGGTGAAGTCCACGTGGCCGGGGGTGTCGATGAGGTCGAGGGTGTACGTGCGGTCGTCCAGCGCGGTGAACGGGATGCGCACGGCCTGCGACTTGATCGTGATGCCGCGCTCGCGCTCGATGTCCATGCGGTCCAGGTACTGGGCCCGCATCTGACGGTCCTCGACGACGCCGGTGATCTGGAGCATCCGGTCGGCCAGCGTCGACTTGCCATGGTCGATGTGCGCGATGATGCAGAAGTTGCGGATCAGCGCGGGATCGGTCCAGTTCGGCTGTGCCACCGTGCTCCGTTCACAGGGTTGGGTGTGGGTCGTCGTGCGCCTGGGGTGGCGCCGCCCCGCCGGGCTCGTGGATGGCAGGGACCATCCGGCCACGGCATCGTCCATCATCCCACGGCGCCGAGACCGTCCTCACCGGAGTCGGCCGGCGAGGATACGGCAGTATGGGCGCGAGCGCGGGACCTGGGTCCAGATTATGCGACCTGGGACCGGAAACGGGCGATGCGGCTGCCCAGGGGACCAGGGCGCCGGACGAGAGCGGGTGGCGTACGGGTGAAGTGGCTTCTGAAGCGGTTGCTGGCGGGTGTGGCGGCGGTCCTGGTCGTGCTGGTGGGCGCCGGTGCGCTGCTGGCCTACCAGTACTCGGGGTCACCCGAGGAGTGGGCCGCCTCGCAGGGCGCCGACGCCGCGTGGGTGGGCTCGTGGGAGGACACCGGTGCGTTGGAGGCGCTGCTGGACACCGGTGCGGTGAGCACGCTGTACGTGTACGCGGGCGAGGTGGACGCGGACGGCGCCGTGGAGCGGGTGCCGGACACCGGGGCGCTGCTGTCGTGGCTGGAGGCGCACCACCCCGACGTGGAGGCGCTGGCCTGGCTGCGGCACGTGGAGTCGGGCTCCTCGCTCATCCGGGACCGGTTCGACGCCCCGGCCAGGGAGGCCCTGGCTCCGGCCGTCGCCGAGGTCGGCGCGGACGGGTTCGACGGGGTGCACCTGGAGATCCGCCCGGTGACGGTGAACGACCCGTCCCTGCCCACCCTCATGGAGATGGTGCGCGAGGAGCTGGACGAGGACGCGCTGTTGTCCGTGCGGGCCCACCACGTGGAGCTGGCTCCGGGAGGCAGGGTTCCGTCCTTCGTCGCGGGCGGCGAGGAGAAGTACTGGTCCAAGGGGTACCTGGACCGGGTGACCGAGCACGCGGACGAGGTCGTGCTCCCCGGGGTGGGCGCGGACATGCCCACGGCGGGGTTGTACGGCGGGTTCATGGTGCGGCAGGTGACCGAGGCGGTGACGGCGCTGCGCACTCGCGAGGACGTCACCGTGAGGTTCGGGGTGCCCGCCTACGAGAGCGAGCAGTGGGGGCCGCTCACTGAGAACGAGACCGCGCTGACGGCCCTCGCCGCCGTCCGGCTGGGGATGTCCCGGGCGGAGGAGGTCCCCGAGGGCATGACCCTGGGTGTGTCCCTGTACCTGGTGGACGAGGCCGACGAAGGCGACCTGACCGCGTACCGTAACGCCTGGCTGTCCCCGGTGGGTGAGCCGTGACGGTTCCGAGTGGTCCGCCCGGTACGGCATACTGAGAAGTCCGTGTCTCGGACTTCCACGTTCGAATTTGAGCCCTGTGGACTCACACACACCCTGCGTCGGCGCCCACGCAGGCCTCTCATGGAACGGCTGCCCATGGGATGAGCCGCCTGTTCGACCGACGCGAAGATCACAGTAACTGGAGCACGTTTTCGCATGGCGAACATCAAGTCGCAGAAGAAGCGCATTCGGCAGAACGAGAAGGCTCGTGTCCGCAACCAGGCGGTGCGCTCTTCCCTGAAGACGGCCGTTCGGAAGTTCCGCGAAGCTGCCGAGGCCGGGAACGTCGAGCAGGCCGTCATCGCGCAGCGCGAGGCCGCTCGTACCCTGGACAAGGCCAGCAGCAAGGGCGTTATCCACAAGAACCAGGCCGCGAACCGCAAGAGCGCGATCGCCAAGCGCCTGCACGACCTTCAGTCCGCCTAGGGGCTCAAGGCACAAGGCTTCGTGAGGGCCCGGTCCACCAGGACCGGGCCCTTCGTCGTGCCCGCGCCCGGGGCCCCTGATCGGTCACGGATTCCCGGTCGGCCCGTCCGAGGCTCCCCGGAGGTACCGGCGACACGGGCGCGGGCAGGGTCCCGAGGCCAGGTCGCTCAACCCCTCGGAGTTGTCCACAGGTCGCCCGTGTGCCTGGAGCCGGGGCCCGACTCCTGGTTTGCTCGATATCGGGGAGCCTCCGGCTCCGCCCGCGTCCGCCTGCCCGGAAGCTGCCCCGAGCCTCGCCCGCGGAGTTGTCCACAGGTGGAAACCAGCCGGTGACAGGGCGGTCCGGCGTCCCTAGCGTGGGTTGTATGACCGCTTCGCGCCGGTCACGGCGCACACCTCCCCTGTCGGCCCCCGAGGAACGGCTCCGTGCCCTCGGGCTGGACTCCTCCCCGCCCTCCCGCCGCCACGCGACCACGCTCCACGCCCCGCTCCCGCACCGGCGGTGGTGCTCCCCGGCCGCCCTACGCGGTGGACGGGTCCGATTCCCCCTACCTCCCTGAGGGCCGGGCCTCGGTGGGGAGCGGGCACTGGAGTTCTCCGTCCCCGCCCGGCCCCCTGTGGAACGGAGCCGCGGGGCCGCCGGACGAGGCGGTGCTGCTGCCGGAGGACCCCCTCGACCCGGAGACGGCACCCACCGTCCGGATCACGCCGGACGCCCTGGCCGTACCCCTGTCACGGAGGCCCCGGCTGCGCGTCGAGTCCCTCCGGATACCGCCCCTCCGGATGCCGCTTCCTCGGACACCGCCCCGGAGAACCACCGGAACGGCCCGTCCCCCTGGACCAGCGAGCTCACGGGACCGGACGCCGTGTTCGCCACGGCCCTCGGAGAGGGTGTCCCGGAACAGCGGCACCGCGAGGGTCCCCGGGAGGAGCACTCCACGAGCTGGGATCCGGGAGGTGCAACGGAGCCCGGGGCCCACGCGTCCGGAGGGCGCTCCGGTGTGGTCACGCCCTCCGTCCCCGCCCCGTCGACCGCGCTCGCCCCCACCCCTGGCCCCGACGTCCCGAGTGCGCCCGAGGGGAGCCTCGGGGCGCCTGCCGCCCCCGGGTCGGCGGAGACCCCGGAGCCTCCGCCCGACGAGGACGCGGGCGGACGGCACCGGCGCGGTGCGGCGGCGGTTCGCCCCCGTCCGGGTACACGGAGCTGACCCCGGAGGCGCCCGACTCGGTCCTGGACCGGGTGGCCGAGCGTTGGGGCGCCCGCTCGTCCCTGTCACGGCGCGCGGTGGTCGCCCTGCTGGTGCTCGGAGTGCTCGCCGTCGCGGGAGCCCTCCTGGTCGTGCGTGACCGCCCCGAGGAGGTGGTCGTGACCGAGCTGGCGAGCCAGGCCTCCCCGGCCGGACGGGACGGGGCCGAGCAGCCCGGGTCCGGGGATGACGACGCCGGGAGTGGCGCCGCCGAGGAACCGGGCGCGGACGTGGTGGTGCACGTGGGAGGTGAGGTCGTCAGGCCCGGCCTGTACACCATGCCCGGCGGATCACGCGTGGCCGACGCGGTGGAGGAGGCGGGCGGTCCGCTGCCCGAGGCCGACCTGGACCTGGTCAACCTGGCCCGTCCGTTGACGGACGGGGAGCGCGTCCTGGTGGGGGTCCCCCAGCCGGACGGGGCGTCGGGTGAGGGCCCCGAGGGCGGCGGTCCCCTCGTCAACCTCAACCTCGCCGGGCAGTCGGAGCTGGAGACCCTTCCCGGGATCGGGCAGAAGAAGGCCCAGCAGATCCTGGCCCACCGGGAGTCGCTCGGCGGCACGTTCGGTTCCACCGAGGACCTGCTGGGCGTCGACGGCATCGCGGAGAAGACGTTCAGGAGTCTCGAACCCCACGTGACGGTGGGGTGAGGCGGGGTGGTCAGCTGGCTGGGCACCGACGCCCACGGGCTGGACCGGCCACCGGATCTCCGGCTGCTCCTGCCCGCCGTCGCCGCCTGGTCGGCGGCCCTCGGCGCGCTGGCCGCACCGCCGTGGTTGGCGTGGTCGTTCGCGGGGGTTCTGGGCGGCGCCGCGCTGGTGGCGCTCCTGGTGAGGCATCCCGTGGCGGAGTCGTCGGCGTTGGCGTTGGTCGCCACGCTGGCCTGCGGCGCGACGGTGGCGGCGGTGGCCGGGGTCCACGTCCACCGGACGGCCGTCAGTGCCGCCTCAGCCGCAGTGGAGCACGGTGGGGAGACGGCCTTCCGCGCGGTGGTCTCCACCGACCCCCGCGCCAGGGCGGGGCTGTCGCGTCCGGGCCGGGCCGCGTGGGTGGTGCCCGCGCGCACCGCGTGGGTCCGGGTGGACGGCGTGGAGCGCGCGTCGCGGGCGCCGGTGGTGGTGCTGGCCTCCGGGGACGGGTGGTCGGACCTGCTGCCGGGCCAGTCCTTCGAGGCACACGGTGCCTTCCTGGGCGCGGACGACGACCGGTTGACCGCCGCCCTGGTCCTCGTTCGGGGACCCCGGAGCGGATCGGTGAACCCGGCGGCCTCCAGGAGTTCGCCGGTGGCGTCCGTTCCGGCCTGCGCGAGGCGTCGGCCGGGCTGTCCGCACCCGAGCGGGGCCTGCTTCCCGCACTGATCGTCGGTGACGTGTCGGCTCTGCCGGAGCGCACGGCCGAGGACTTCCGGGCCACCGGGATGACTCATCTGCTGACGGTGAGCGGCGCCAACCTCGCGATCCTCACGGGGTTCGTCCTCGGGGTGGCACGGTGGGCGCGTGCGCCCACCTGGTGCTCGGTGCTGGGCGGCGCCCTGATGATCTGGGTGTTCGTCCTGGTGTGCCGACCGGAGCCGAGTGTGGTGCGGGCGGCGTTCATGGGGTCGCTGGGACTGCTGGCGTTGGCCACCGGGCGCGCGCAGGCGGGCATGAGAGCCCTGTGCGTCACGGTGGTGGGGGTGCTGTTCGTGGCGCCCGGCCTGGCCGCGTCCTACGGGTTCGCGCTGTCGGTGCTGGCCACGGCGGGCATCCTAGTGCTCGTGCCCGGCTGGGCGCGGGCCTGGTCCTCGCGCTGGCCGCGCCCGGTTGCGGAGGCCCTCGCCGTCGCGGTGGCGGCCCAGGTGGCGGTCGCGCCGGTGCTGGTGCTGCTGTCCGGCGAGGTGTCCTGGGTGGCGGTCCCGGCCAACGTGCTGGCCGCGCCCGTGGTGGCGGTGGTGACCGTGGCGGGTTCGGTGCTGACCGCGCTGGCCTCGGTGTGGCCCGGGGCCGCCGCGTTCCTGGTGCCCCTGCCCGGTCTGGGGGTGTCCTGGATCGCCCTGGTGGCCGAGACCGGGGCCCGGGTTCCCTATGGCGCGCTGCCCTGGCGGTCGGACGTGGTGGGCGGTCTGTTGTTGGCCGTGGTGCTGGTGGTGTTCCTGGTGACCCGGGGCCGGACCCGGCGCGTGCTCGCCGCCGTCGCGGTGACCGTGCTGGTCCTGGGGCTGGCCGCGCGGTGCGTGCCCGGTGGGTGGCCACCGGCGGGGTGGGCCGTGGTCGCCTGCGACGTGGGGCAGGGGGACGCCTTCGTCCTGGCCGTCGGACGGGGAGAGGCGGTGGTCTTCGACACCGGGGACGACCCGGACCTGGTGGACGGCTGCCTGCACCGGCTGGGGGTCCGGACGGTGCCGCTGCTGGTCCTCAGCCACGACCACGCCGACCACGTCGACGGAACGCCCGGCGTGCTGCGGCAGCGGAGGGTCCCGGCGGCGCTGGCACCTCCGGGGTTCGGTGAGGGGAGGCGGGGCGGCTCCTGGCCGAGGAGGGAGTGGAGCTGAACGAGGCGGAACGGGGCCAGCGGTTCCGGGTGGGTCCGTGGCTGCTGCGGGTGCTCTGGCCGGAGGAGGGGTTCGTGGGATCGGTGAACGACACCTCCGTGGTGGTCCGTGCCGACGGCCCGCAGATGTCGGTGCTGCTCACCGGGGACATCGAGGTGGAGGCGCAGAGCGCGTTGCTACGCGAGCCGGAGCCGGAACTGCTCTCGGTGACGGTGCTGACCACCCCGCACCACGGCGCGAGCACCCAGGTCCCGGCCTTCCTCACCGCCACGGACCCGACGGTGGCGGTCACCTCGGCCGGTCGGGAGAACTCCTACGGCCACCCGACCCCGTTCACGGTGGGCGTGCTGGAGGAGGTGGCCCGGGTGCACGCCCGCACGGACCTCGACGGGGACGTGGCCGTCCTGGGCGGACCGGTACGCGTGGCCACCCGTGGCCCGGACCCGGGCACCGGTCCGCAGGGGTGATCCGGGGCGGGGAACCGGTGATCGGGCACCGGTTGGTCGGTGGGGCGTGGCATCCTCGTTGTATGCCTGCACCCGCCCTCATCACGCTCATCGTCGGCGACGAGGAGCTCCTCGTCGACCGTGCCGTGGCCGCCGTCGTCGCCTCGGCCCGCGAGGAGGACCCCGAGGTGGACGTCCACGACCTCGTTCCCTCCCAGGTGGGACCGACCACCCTGGTGGAGGTCACGTCCCCCTCGCTCTTCGGTGACCGCCGGGTGGTGGTGCTCCGGTCCTCCCAGGACCTGGTCAAGGACCTCGCGGCGACCGTCACCGACTACCTGGGGTCGCCCGCCGACGACGTGTTCATGGTGCTCACCCATGCGGGCGGCGCCAAGGGCAAGGCGTTGCTCCAGGCGGCGGTGAAGGCCGGGGCCCGGCGGGTGGACTGCAAGGGACCCACCAAGGGGCCCGAGCGGGTGGCCTTCGTCAAGGGCGAGTTCTCCTCGGCCGGTCGGCAGATCACCGGGGACGCCGCACAGGCCCTGGTGGACGCGGTCGGCACCGAGCTGCGCGAGATCGCCGCGGCCTGCACCCAGCTGATCGCGGACACCGAGGGCAGGGTGGACGCGGCGGCGGTGGCCCGGTACCACTCCGGCAGGGCGGAGGCCTCCGGGTTCACCGTCGCGGACCGCGCCGTGGAGGGGCGCCTGCCCGAGGCCCTGGAGCAGCTGCGCTGGTCGCTGGCGGTGGGCACCGCCCCGGTGCTCATCAACAGCGCCCTGGCCGGTGCCGTACGCGGGATCGCGGTGGCCGCCCAGCCTCCGCGCGGTGTGAACGAGGCGGAGCTGGCCAAGCGCGCCAAGGTGCCGCCGTGGAAGCTGCGCACCCTGCGCCAGCAGGCACGCGGGTGGAGCGCCGCCGGGGTGACCCGTGCGATGGCGGTGATCGCGGAGACCGACGCGCTGATCAAGGGCGCCGGACGCGATCCCGAGTACGCGCTGGAGCGCGCGGTGATCGAGATCGCCCGCGCCCGGGGCACCCGCTGAGCGGAGCGGCGCCGCACCGCCCGCCGGACTCCGACCCGGTTCCGGCTCGCGCCGCGTCCACGCGCCCGGGGGTCCGGACGGGGCTCAGTGGATGGTCCGGCCGCCCTGCCACACGCGCAGCGTGTGCAGGCCCATCGACCACGCGAAGGCACCCTCGTGGTCGGCGTCCCACTGCACCAGGTCGGCCAGCATGCCCGGGGCGATCATGCCCCGGTCGTTGAGGCCCAGGGCGTGCGCGCTGCCCGCCGTGGCGGCGTTGAGCGCCTCCTGGACGGTCATCTCGAACATCGACACCGCTAGGGAGATGACCAGCGGCATGGACGTGGTGCCGGACTGACCCGGGTTGTGGTCGGTGCCCAGGCCCACGGGGACACCGTGGTCGAGCAGGGCGCGCACCGGCGGGGTACGGCGCTCGTGCAGGGCGGTGGTGGGGCAGGCCACCACGGGTGTGCGGGTGGACGCCAGAGCGAGCAGGTCCTCGTCGTCGGCCTCGTGGACGAGGTCCACCGAGGAGCAGCCGAGTTCGGCGGCCATCCGGACGGCGCCGTGCCGTGGCCGCGAGCAGGCGTGCAGGGTGGTGCGCAGGCCCACCGACTGGCCCACGCCCAGGAGCATGTGGGCGTCCTCGGTGGTGAACTGCTGGTTGTCGCAGTAGACGTCCACGCCGTCGGCCCCGGCCATGGCGGCGTCGCTGAGCCAGGAGGCGGCGGTGGCCACGTACTCCTTGGGACGGCCGAAGAACTCCGGCGGGACCCCGTGCGCGGGGAAGAACGTGACGTGCAGCCGGGGCATCCCGGGTTCCTCCTCAAGGGAGCGCAGCAGGCGCACGTCCGCGAGCTCGCCGTCCCGGGTGAGGTGGTAGCCGGTCTTGGCCTCCACGGTGGTGCTGCCGGACAGCACCCAGTGCCGGAGCCGTTCCCGGACCGCGTTGCACAGCGTCCAGGGGTCGGTTCCCCGGGTGATGGTGACGGTCGTGGACACCCCGCCGCCCGCGGCGAAGATGTCGGCGCGGGTGGCGCCCTTGGCCCACATGTTGACCTCGGCGTAGCGGTCCCCCGCGTAGACGGGGTGGCAGTGGGCGTCGACCAGGCCGGGCGTGACGAGTCCGCCGCCGATGTTGACGACCTCGTCGACCTCGGTGAGGTCCTCCATCACTCCGGGGATGCGCTGGGGAGCTCGGCCGCGTGACCGACCCAGGCGATCCGGTCGTCGTCCATCAGGATGGCGGCCTTGGTGAGCAGCTCGATCCCTGTCCACAGCCGACCGATGTTGGTGAGGAGTACTACCGTCATGGGGTGGTCCGCCCTCGCCGGTCAGATCCGCCGCGGGACGCGCGGAGCAGGGACGTGGCGTGCACGGGCGGGCATGGCGACCTCGTATCTGGAAACGATTCCGACAGGGCCGTGGGCGACCCGGAGTCGCCTCGCGGTGCCGTGACAGTGGGGGTTCGCATCGGCCCGGGGGGACAGCGATCACTGCCGGCCAGTGCTCCAAAACCGTAGTCCATCCTCGGAGCCCGTGTACACCTCCCCGAGGGGACGAATGCGAGCGTTACCGAGCGAAACTCGCAAGCCCGCAGCGTGATGAAGACCACCCGGACCCTCCCTGAGCTGGCCTTCCTTCTCGCGATCGAGCTCCGATCGTGTTCCTCGGGAACGTGAGTGCCGCTGGCGCGGCTCCCCGGGAGTCCGTGGTCGCGACACGACGCGGCCGGGACGTCCCGTGGACGTCCCGGCCGCGTGTTCGCCCGTGCCGGGTCTCAGGCGTTGCTGGGCGCGTACTCGTCGAGCTTGGCGGCGAGCAGTTCGGGGACGAAGGCGTGCAGCGCCGTCCCGTCCCCGGTGTGCTCCTCGCTGAGGATGCGGCCCTCCTCGTGCACCCGGGCGATGAGGTCGCCTCGCGAGTACGGGACCAGGGCGCGCACCTCCTTGGCGAGCTCCGGCAGCGCCTCGGCCAGTGCCGTGACCAGCTCGGGCACACCCTCACCGGTGCGCGCCGACACCTCGACCAGGTCGGGGTAGCGGGTACGCAGCGCCCTGAGCGTGTCCGGGTCGGCGGCGTCGACCTTGTTCACCACGATGAGCTCGGGCACGTCCACGGCCTCGATCTCCGCGAACACCTCGCGGACCGCGCTGATCTGCTGCTCCGGGTCGGGGTGGGCGCCGTCGACCACGTGCAGGATCAGGTCGGAGTCGGCCACCTCCTCCAGGGTGGAGCGGAACGCCTCGACCAGCTGGTGCGGCAGGTGCCGGACGAAGCCCACGGTGTCGCTCAGGGTGAAGCCGCGACCGTCGGGCGTGCGGGCCTGACGGACGGTCGGGTCCAGGGTGGCGAACAGCGCGTTCTCCACCAGCACCCCGGCACCGGTGAGCCGGTTGAGCAGGCTGGACTTGCCCGCGTTGGTGTACCCGGCGATCGCCACCGAGGGCACCTCGCGGCTGCGGCGAACGTCCTTCTTGACCTCGCGCGCGGTCCGCATGTGGGCGAGCTGACGGCGCAGCTTGGCCATCTTGTCGTTGATGCGTCGGCGGTCTGTCTCGATCTTGGTCTCACCGGGACCGCGCGTGCCGACGCCGCCGCCCGCACCGCCACCGCCGGAGCCGCCCGCCTGTCGGGACAGGGAGTCACCCCAGCCGCGCAGTCGCGGGAGCAGGTAGTTGAGCTGGGCGAGTTCGACCTGGGCCTTGCCCTCGCTGCTGCTGGCGTGCTGGGCGAAAATGTCGAGGATCAGAGCGGTCCGGTCGACCACCTTGACCTTGACGACGTCCTCCAGCTGGCGCAGCTGGCCCGGGGTGAGCTCGCCGTCGCAGATGACGGTGTCGGCGCCGGTGGCCTCGACGATGTCGCGCAGTTCCGCGGCCTTGCCCTTGCCGACGTAGGTCGCGGGATCGGGCTTGGAGCGGCGCTGGGTGAGTCCTTCGAGGACGAGGGCGCCCGCCGTCTCGGCGAGTGCGGCCAGCTCGGTCAGTGAGTTGTCGGCGTCGGTCTGGGTCCCCCTGGTCCAGACGCCGATAAGCACGACCCGCTCCAGGCGCAGCTTCCGGTACTCGACCTCGGTGACGTCGGTGAGCTCGGTGGAGAGCCCTTGGACGCGGCGGAGCGCGTGCCGTTCGGCCAGCTCCATCTCGCCCTGGTCGGGCGTGTGGCCCTGGTCCTCGTAGTGGTCACCGCCAGCGGCTCCGCCGCCGACGGTGCTCTCCTCACGGAAGTCGTCCTCGCTGTGGGCCTGGTGCCCCGCGCGGTCGCTTCCGTGGGTGTCAGCTGTATTCATATCCCTCCAGGTGGGTCAACGCATGTGCCGCCATGGTTCTTCCCGGAGCGGGTACGACGGCCGTGGTCACGATGCTCGCACCTCCGCTCGGGCAGGGCATCCGAATTATCGCAGGGAACGTGACACAGGCCATGTGTCCGCGCGGACGCGTGAGATCCTTGGAGTAGCTCCAACACTCAAGAAGCGCAGATCTTCCGTCGGAACTTTGGACATACTTCCGCCTTGATGAAGATCTTCACTGATCAAGCACGTGAGTGACGTTGACCGCTCGACATCAAGATAGTAGCTTCATTTCCACATCCCAGAAGCTTGTTTCGTATTGCGGAAGGTTATCCATGGGCGCCACGCACGGGGTCGAGATCACCGGCCCCCTCAACGATCGGTTCGACGAGATCCTCACCGAGGACGCCCTCGCCCTCGTCGCCGAGCTGCACCGCACCTTCGAGTCACGCCGCCAGGAACTGCTGGCCGCGCGCCGGACCCGCGAGGAGCGGATCGCCGCCGGCGAGGACCTCGACTTCCTCCCCGAGACCCGGCACATCCGCGAGGACGACAGCTGGAAGGTGGCTCCGGCCGCCCCCGGCATCACCGACCGCCGCGTCGAGATCACCGGTCCCACGGACCGCAAGATGACCATCAACGCGCTCAACTCCGGCGCGAAGGTGTGGCTGGCCGACTTCGAGGACGCCAACACCCCGCTGTGGGAGAACATGATCCAGGGGCAGCTCAATCTGCGTGACTCCCTGGACCGCGAGATCGACTTCACCTCCCCCAGGGCAAGACCTACGCCCTCAAGGACGACTCCGAGCTGGCCACGATCGTGGTCCGCCCGCGCGGCTGGCACCTGGACGAGAAGCACATCCTCGTCGACGGCCAGCGCACCAGCGGCGGCATCGTGGACTTCGCGCTGTACTTCTTCCACAGCGCCAAGCGCCAGATCGCCAAGGGCAGGGGCCCCTACTTCTACCTGCCGAAGATGCAGAGCCACCTCGAGGCCCGCCTCTGGAACGACATCTTCGTCCTGGCCCAGGAGCGCCTGGGGATCCCGCGCGGCACCATCCGCGCCACCTGCCTGATCGAGACCATCCCGGCCGCGTTCGAGATGGAGGAGATCCTCTACGAGCTGCGCGAGCACTCCGCCGGTCTCAACGCCGGTCGCTGGGACTACCTCTTCAGCATCATCAAGACCCACCGCACCCGAGGTCGCGGCTTCCTGCTGCCCGAGCGCAACGCCGTCACCATGACCGCACCGATGATGCGCGCCTACACCGAACTGCTGGTCAAGACCTGCCACAAGCGCGGCGCCCACGCGATCGGCGGCATGGCCGCCTTCATCCCGTCCCGCAAGGACGAGGAGGTCAACCGGAACGCCTTCGCCAAGGTCCGCGACGACAAGTCCCGCGAGTCCGGCGACGGTTTCGACGGCTCCTGGGTCGCCCACCCCGACCTGGTCCCGATCGCCCGTGAGATCTTCGACGGCGTCCTGGGCGACCGCCCCAACCAGATCGACAAGCAGCGCCCCGAGGTCGAGGTGTCCGCCGCCGACCTGCTCGCCGTGGACCAGACCCCCGGCGGCGTGACGCTCACCGGTCTGCGCGGCAACGTCAACGTCGCCCTCCAGTACCTGGCGGCGTGGATGGGCGGCAACGGCGCGGTGGCCATCCACAACCTCATGGAGGACGCCGCCACGGCCGAGATCTCCCGGTCCCAGATCTGGCAGTGGCTGCACAACGACGTCACCCTGGACGGCGGCGAGAAGGTCACCGCCGACCTGGTCAGGCAGATCATCGGTGAGGAGCTGGCCGCCATCCGCGAGGCCCTCGGCGCCCACTTCAACGAGGACCTGTACAAGCAGGCCAGCGAGCTCTTCACCGAGGTCGCGCTGGACGACGACTACGTCGACTTCCTGACCCTGCCCGCCTACGAGCGCATGCCGTAGCCGACCGGAACCCGTCCAGCGCGGCCAACCTGGACGGATCGGGCCGGTCCACCGAGTCCGACTCGCGGACCGCCCCGCACCGGTTTCACAAAACGAAATACCGTTTCCACCGTGCCCCTTGCCTCGGCAGGGGGCACGGTCGTACGGTCCCCTTGCGAGGCCGCAGTCGGAGAGCGCCACCCCCAGCCGTGCTCTCCGGACGGAACCGGGAGGCGCCCATGACCACGTCCGCACCCGACACGCCCACGGTGCTGGCCACCCTGCTCCCCGGCTGCGTGAGATCTGCGGTGACGACGGCGTCCTCACCGACCCCTCCCAACGGCGCGTCTACGAGAGCGACGGCCTCACCTACCACCGCTCCACCCCGGGTGTCGTGGTCATGCCGACCACCACCGAGCAGGTCGCCGCCGTGATTCGCCTCTGCGCCGAGCACCGCGTCCCCTTCGTCCCGCGCGGGGCGGGCACCGGTCTGTCCGCGGGCGCGCTCCCCCACGCCGAGGGCGTCCTGCTCGTCACCTCCCGCATGCGCCGCGTCGTCGAGATCGACGTGGAGAACGAGTGCGCGGTGGTCGAACCGGGTGTGGCCAACCTCGACGTCACCCGGGCCGCGAGCCCCCACGGCTACTACTACGCACCCGACCCCTCCAGCCAGCAGGTGTGCTCGGTGGGCGGCAACGTCGCGGAGAACTCCGGCGGCGCCCACTGCCTCAAGTACGGGTTCACCGTCAACCACGTGCGCGGACTCCAGATCGTCACCCCGGCGGGCGAGATCGTCGAGCTCGGCGGCAAGGCACCGGGCGCGCACGGGTACGACCTCATCGGGGCGTTCGTCGGATCCGAGGGCACCCTGGGCGTGGCCACCCGCGTCACCGTGTCCCTGACCCGCTCCCCCGAGAAGACCGTGACCCTGCTGTCGGCGTTCACCTCGCTGGACGCGGGCGGCGAGGCGGTGAGCGCGATCATCTCCGCCGGGGTGCTGCCGTCCGCCATCGAGATGATGGACGCCCTGGCCATCGAGGCCGCCGAGCGCGCCGTGGCCTGCGACTACCCCGAGGGAGCGGCCGCCGTGCTGGTGGTGGAGCTGGACGGCCCCGCCGAGGAGGTCGACGCCCAGCTGGAGAGGGTCACCGCCCTGTGCGCGGACGCGGGTTCCTTCGAGACCCGCGCGGCCAGCGGCGCCGAGGAGCGCGCCCTCATCTGGAAGGGCCGCAAGTCCGCCTTCGCCGCCGTGGGCCGGATCAGCCCGGCCTACATCGTGCAGGACGGGGTGGTACCGCGCACCTCGCTGGGCGAGGTGCTGGGGCGGATCGCCGCGCTGTCGGCGGAGTCCGGCATCCGGGTGGCCAACGTGTTCCACGCCGGAGACGGGAACCTGCACCCGCTCGTGCTGTTCGACGACTCCGAGCCCGGCGCGGGCGAGCGCGCCGAGCGGGTGTCGGGGGCGATCCTGGACCTGTGCATCGAGCACGGCGGGTCCATCACCGGGGAGCACGGGGTGGGCGTGGACAAGGCGTGCAAGATGCCCCGCATGTTCGACGACGCCGCGCTGGAGACCTTCGACCTGTTCCGGAGGGCCTTCGACCCGGACGGGATCGCCAACCCGGAGAAGCTCCTGCCCACACCGCGCCTGTGTGGCGAGCGGCCGGGGGTGCGCACCGGGGTGCACCCGCTGGTGGAGTCCGGCGAGGCCGAGCAGTTCTGAACCGCCGGGCCGCGGCGGAGTGACGACGAGGGCCGGGAGGCCGAGGGTGAACCTGGATGTCGATGGCTGTGACCTGAGGGAGGCGACCGTTGAGGACGCCGTGTGCGGGGTCGTGCCCCGGTACGTGGCGGCGCCGTCCGACACTGACGCCCTCGCGGGCGTGATGGCGGCGGCGCACCGGAGCGCGCTCTCGGTGACCGTGCGCGGTGGCGGCACCGCACTGGACTGGGGCGGGACACCGCGCTCCCTCGACCTGCTGGTGGACGTCTCCGCGCTCTCCTGGATCGACCACATCGCCGGTGACCTGGTGGTGGAGGTCGGTGCGGGCACCCCGGTGGCCGACCTGTACGCGGCCCTGGCCTCGGCCGGGCAGCGACTGTCCTACGACCCGGTCCGGCTCGGCTGCACGGTGGGCGGAGCCGTGGCGACGGGGGTGAGCGGCCCGCGCCGTCTGCTCTCGGGAGCCCTGCGCGACCTCGTGATCGGGATGACGGTGGTGCGCGCGGACGGGGTGGTGGCCAGCAGCGGCGGCCGGGTGGTCAAGAACGTGGCCGGGTACGACCTCGCCAAGCTGCACACCGGCGGGTTCGGCACGCTCGGTGTGATCGCGTCGGTCGCCTTCCGCCTGCACCCCCTCCCGGAGTCCCTGCGGGTGGTGAGCGCGCGGGTGTCCTCCCGGTCGCGGGCCGAGGAGGCCCTGGCCGCGTTGCGGGCGACCTCCGTGGTGCCCTCGGCCGTGGAGCTGGACTGGCCCCCGAGGGCCCCGGACGGCTGGACGTGGTGTTGGAGGGGACCCCGGCCGGGCTGGAGGCACGCGCGGGGAGGACGGTGCGGGCCCTGGCCGAGAACGGCGCCGACGGCCCGCCCACGGTCCGCGAGGAGTTGCCCGAGGGCTGGGGCCTGCTCCCCGCCGAGGGCACCCTCGCCCTGGTCACGACCCCACCGGCCCAGAGTGTCGCGGCCGCCGCCTGGGTCGCGGAGGTCTCCGGGGCGGTCGACGCGGGCGCGCGCACGCAGGGTTCGGCCTCGACCGGGTCCCTGGTCGTGTCCTTCCCCCGGGAACCGCCCCGGAGCGGATCGGGCTGGTGGTCGACGGCGTCCGGTCGGCCACCGAGCATCCGCTGGTCCTGCTGCGTTCCGAACCGGACGTGCGCGCCGCCGGGATCAGCCCGTGGGGCGAGGTCCCCGGCCTGGGGCTGATGCGCGCGGTGAAGGACTCACTCGACCCCGGGCACCGCCTCTCCCCGGCCGGTTCGCCGGGGGATCTGAGCCACCCGACCCGCCACCCGCCCGCCTCGACACCAGGGAGCCCCGTGACCGACCTACCGACCGAACCGGCCAGAGGTGGACCCGGCGAGCGCGAACGGCTCTTCGGTGACCTGCTGAACGACTGTGTGCACTGCGGTTTCTGTCTGCCCACCTGCCCCACCAATGTGTTGTGGGGCCAGGAGATGGACTCCCCGCGCGGACGCATCCACCTCATGGGGCAGATGCACGAGGAGGACGTGCTCACCGAGACGGCGGTCGGGCACTTCGACAACTGCCTGGGCTGTCTGGCGTGCGTGTCGTCGTGCCCCTCCGGGGTGGCCTACGACGCCCTCATCGAGCACACCCGGTACCGGGTGGAGGAGGAGCACCGACGGTCCCCCGGCGAGCGCGTGCTGCGCGGGGCCGTGTTCTCGCTCTTCCCGCACCGGGGGCGGCTCCGGGCGCTGCGCGGGCCGTTGCGCGCCTACCAGGCGAGCGGAGTCTCCGCGCTGGTTCGCAGGTCCGGGCTCCTGGACCGGATCTCACCGACCCTGGCCACCATGGAGCGGATCGCCCCGCCCCTGTCCGCGCCCCCTCCCCCGCTGCCCGAGCTCGTCCCGGCGGTCGGTGAGCGGCGCGCCCGGGTGGGCATGCTCGTGGGCTGTGTGCAGGGCGCGTTCTTCCCCGAGGTCAACACGGCCACCGCCCGGGTGCTGGCCCTGGAGGGCTGCGAGGTGGTGATCCCGCGCGCCCAGGGGTGCTGCGGGGCGCTGTCGGGGCACTCGGGGCGGCTCGGCGAGGCGGCGGACTTCGCGAAGGGCCTGATCGAGGTGTTCGAGGCCCGTCAGGTGGACCGCGTCGTGGTGAACTCCGCCGGGTGCGGGTCCAGCATGAAGCACTTCGACCGGACCCTGGACGAGGCGGGGGCGGGACCGGCGTGGGTGGAGCGTGCCCGGGCGGTCGCGTCGAAGGTGGTGGACCTGACCGAGTACCTGGTGGCCCTGGGCCCCCGCGCCGAACGCCATCCGATCCCGCTCCGGGTGGCCTACCACGACGCGTGCCACCTGTCCCATGGCCAGGGGGTGACCCGCCAGCCGCGTGAGCTGCTCCGCCAGATCCCCGGCCTGGAGGTGGTCGACCTGCCCAACAAGGAGGTCTGCTGCGGTTCGGCGGGGGTGTACAACCTGTTCAGGCCGGAGGCCGCGAGCGAACTGGGCGACCGCAAGGGAGCGGACGTCGCCTCCACCGGGGCCCGGGTGCTGGTCTCGGGCAACCCCGGGTGCTCCCTCCAGATCGCCTCCGCCATGGAACGCGCGGGTTCGCCGGTGGCGGTGACGCACACCGCCCAGATCCTGGACGCCTCCCTGCGCGGGCTGGACGCGGGTCGGTTCACGGGGGCGCTCTCCCCGCGCTGAACCGCCGGGCGGTCCCGTCAGATCAGGAGGGTCTCGCCCTCGGCGACGATCACGGCGGGGCCGCTCAGGCGGGCGCCGGAGGCGTCCACGTGGACCGTGCACTCACCGCCGGGAACCCGTACGCGCCACGTGGCGTCCTCCCCCTCGGGGGTGGCCGCGGCGGCCGCCGCCACGATCCCGGTGCCGCAGGAGCGGGTCTCGCCGGAACCCCGCTCGTACACGCGCATCTCCAGCACGCCGGGGCCGACCTCGGAGTACACCTCGACGTTGGCTCCCTGGGGGAAGGCCTCGGTGTCGAGCACCGGCAGTGCGGTCAGGTCGATCCCGGCCACCGGAGCGTCGACCTCGCAGGCGAGGTGCGGGTTGCCCACCGAGATGCGGGCGCCGTGCACGACCTGTCGGGCGAGCTTGGCCGAGGAGGTGCCCAGGCGCTCCACCCGGCCCATGTCCACGGTGACGTCGCCGTCGGACTCGATCACGACGCCCTTGGCGCCGTCACGGGTGCCGACCTCGAACCGGTCCTCCGAGACGAGACCGGCGTGCCGCAGGTAGTGCGCGAAGACCCGCACCCCGTTGCCGCACATCTCCGCGACGCTGCCGTCGGAGTTGCGGTAGTCCATGAACCACGCGGTCCGCTCGGCGGTGCGGGCCGCCGGGGCGAGCGTCTCGCCCAGCGCGTTCGTGCGCACCACCCGGAGGACACCGTCACCCCCGATACCGGCCCGTCGGTCGCACAGCGAACGTACGGTCTCCTCCGTGAGCTGGAGCTCCCCGTCCGGGTCGGGGAGGATCACGAAGTCGTTCTCGGTTCCGTGGCCCTTGGCGAATCGCATGCTGGCCATCCTAGACGCGCGCGCCCAGGTCATCGAACGGGCCGAGGTCCCGTCGAACTCCCACCGATCTCTCACCCGCTCCGGCCCCGGAGCGGGCCGGACGTGGTTACGCTGGAGGGATGATCAAGGTGATCGCGGTCGTGGGCCCGACCGCTGTGGGCAAGTCGGACCTGGCCGTCGATCTGGCGGAGTGGTTGGAGGAACGCACCGGGCGCCGGGGTGAGGTGATCAACGCCGACTCCATGCAGCTCTACCGGGGCATGGACATCGGTACCGCCAAGCTCCCCGTGGGCGAGCGCCGGGGTGTGCCGCACCATCTGCTGGACCTCTGGGACGTGCGGGAACCCGCCGACGTCGCCACCTACCAGACCCTCGCGCGGGAACGGGTGGACGACTGCGCCGACCGGGACGTCATCCCCGTTCTGGTGGGCGGTTCCGGGCTGTACGTGCGCGCGGTCCTGGACCACATGGAGTTCCCGGGCACCGACCCCCGGGTGCGGGCCCGGCTGGAGAACGAGCTGGCCGACGTGGGCCCCGGGCTGATGCACGCCCGGCTGGCCGAGTCCGACCCCGAGGCCGCCCGCACCATCCTGCCGGGCAACGGACGGCGGATCGTCCGTGCCCTGGAGGTCATCGAGCTGACCGGGCGCCCGTTCACCGCCAACCTGCCCGACCACACCTCCTTCTACCCGTGTGTGCAGCTCGGGCTGACCGCCCCGCGCCCGGAACTCGACGAGCGCATCGACCTGCGGGTCGAGCGCATGTGGGACCAGGGTCTGCTGGAGGAGGTCCGTCGCCTGGACAAGCAGGGCCTGCGCGAGGGGCGCACCGCGTCCAAGGCGCTCGGCTACGCGCAGGCGCTCGCCCAGCTGGACGGTGAGATCACCGAGACCGAGGCCAAGGAGCAGACCGCACAGGCCACGCGCCGGTTCGCCCGTCGCCAGGAGTCGTGGTTCCGCCGTGACCCCCGGGTGGACTGGCTCCCCTACGACGCCCCGAACCTGCTGGAGCGGGCGATGACCCAGGTGGAGTCGGCGCTGTCGGGGCGTACCGAGGAGCCGGGCGAGGCCCTGGTGGACGTCGCGACGCTGCTGCCGAACCCGCAGCGCTGAGCGCCCCCGGGCTCACGCCCAGGCGGCCACGAAGTACCCCACGCCGTAGGGCGCCTCGTAGGCGAGCAGGTCCCCGGTGAGGGCGCCCTCCCGGGCGGCCCCGGCCAGGACCTGCCAGGCGGGGCGCCCGGCCACCATGAGTTCGAGGGCCAGCTGGGGGTCGAGCCCGGCGAGGAACGCGGTGTCCGCCGCCCCCAAGGCCTCGGCGACGGCGTCGTCGTGGGGGCGGCCCGCGCGTCCACGTACCCCGGTGAGTGTTCGGTCCTGCGCGCGCTTCCGTCCCCCATGACCAGGAGCGCGACCCGGTCCGCCGACCCCGCGAGTTCCGCGCCGAGCCCCGCCGCGCGTTCCGGGGTGGTCCCGGAGGAGACCTCCAGGTAACCGTCCGGGGTCAGGCCGCCGCGCTCGGCCAGCCAGCGGCCGGTCGTGGCCGCCAGGTCCAGAACGGCCGGTTCCGGTCCCACGCGCAGGACGACTCCGAAGTCGGCGAGGTCTCCACCGGCGTCGGACCCGAACAGGTGCTCACGCGGGCCCCGGCCCACCACGACGAGACGGTCGGCCCCGGCCCTGCCGAGCCCGGCGACGGCGCGGTCGCACGCGGCGCGCAGACCGTCGAGGTCCGGCGCCGCCCCCGGGCGACCTCGGGGAAGAGCACGGGCGGATGCGGGCACACGGCGGCGGCGATCAACACAGGGGCGAGGCTATCGTCCCGTCCGCTCCGGTTCGGGCGATCCCCTTCGACTCGCATCCTCGGTTTCCCTCGACGGGGGCTTGTCCCGGGGTGCGATCTGGCCTAGCTTTGACTCTGTGACCAGATTTGAAATTCAGTCACAGAGTCAGAAGGATGCGGTCCGGGAGGGGAGGTCTGGATATGGTCTTCGCGTCAAGGCTGGTGAGTGCCCTCACCGGCGGCCCCGTACCGAAGGAGCCGTACGTGTCCCCGTCCGCCGACCACAACGCCCAGGACCGGCCCGCCTCCGAACGCGAGCTACGGGCCGACCGCATCCTCGACGCCGCGGAGGAGCTGATCGTGGCCTGGGGTCAACGCAAGACCACCATCGACGACGTCGCCCGCCGGGCGGGGGTCGGCAAGGGAACCGTCTACCTGCACTTCCCCACGAAGGAACGGCTCTTCCTCACTGTGGTGATGCGCGCCCAGCACGACATCGTCAGTCGCCTCCTGGAGCTCATGCGCGAGGACCCGGAGGCGGCCCGACCCAGCGAGATCGCGCGCCACATCTACCTCCTCCAGTTCGACTCCCCCGTCGTCCACGCGCTCTACAACAACAGCAGCGAGGAGCTCAGGTCCTTCTCCCGCACCCTTCCCGAGCTGGTCAAGGACCTCGCGGAGGCCCGGCAGAAGGTCCTGCGCGACTACTGGGACCTGTTGGAGAAGCACGGGGTGCTGAGCCCGCTGCTCCCCTCGGAACAGCAGTTCTACGCCTACAGCTCCACCGTCATCGGACACCTGCTCGCCGAACCCCTGCTCGCCCAGCAGGGGTACCCCGTTCCCGACCGCACCACCCGGGCCGACCTGGCCGCACGCAGCATCCGCCTGCTCATGGAACAGGACGTGACCGCGACCGCCATGGAGGCCGTGCAGGCGGGGGCCATCACCCTCTTCTCCGGACTCGACCGGCTCCTGACCGGCGAGATCGAGGAACAGAAACGCGTCAAGCGCAGCACGTAGACCCCACGAGGAGGGGCACATGACCACCGCCGCACCAGCCACGGACCACTCCCGCGACCCCGAACCCATCAACATGCGCGCCGAGGACTTCGCCGCACGGCCGCTGGAGGTGATCGAGCGGATCCGGGCCGCGGGCGGTTCGGCCCCGGTCGTCTTCCTCGACGGTCAGCCCGCACGGGCCTTCGTCGACGACGCCGACGTGCGCACCATCCTCAGCGACCGGCGGTTCGTCGTCGACCCCGAGAACGTGCCCCAGGGGCTGGAGACGACACGGCGGTCGGACGCCATGGTGGCGCTGGGACTCCGCCGCGACCTCGTCACCTACCTGACGGAGTCACTGCTGGACAAGGACGGCTCCGACCACGCCCGCCTGCGCAAACTCGTCTCCCGCACGTTCACCGTGCGTCGTGTCAACGAGATGCGGGCGAGCGTCGAGCGGATCAGCGCCGACCTTCTGGCGGCGCTCCCCGACCACACGGACGAGGACGGGGTGGTCGACCTGATCGAGCACTTCGCCTACCCGCTGCCCATCACGGTCATCTGCGACCTGGTGGGGGTCCCCGTGGCCGACCGCGCCCGGTGGCACGCCTGGAGCCACCAGCTGGCCCAGTTCGACCCCGCCCGGCCGGAGGTGATGAACGAGGCCCTCGGCGCGATGATCGACCACGTCGAGGCGATGATCACCGAACGCCGGGAACACCCGCGCGGGGACCTGCTCGACGCCCTCGTGCGCGCCCGGGACGCGGACGGCGGCCGACTCTCCCAGAGCGAACTGGTGACACTGGTGTTCACCCTGGTCATCGCCGGTCACGAGACCACCGCCCACCTGCTGGGCAACGGTACCCGCGCGCTCCTGGAACACCCGGACCAGCTCGCCCTCCTCAGGTCCGACCCCGGACTGCTGCCGACCGCCGTCCACGAGATGCTCCGCGTCGGCGGGACCGCCGTCTCGGCCAAGGCCCGGTACGCCACGGAGGAGGTCAGGCTCGAACGTGGGGTGGTGCCCGCCGGGCAGCGGGCGGTGGCGCTGATCTCCGGGGCCAACCACGACCCGGAGGTCCACTCCGAACCGCACCGGTTCGACGTCACCCGACAGCAGGGCAGGCCCGGCGAGGCCCACGTGGCCTTCGGGCACGGCGCGCACTACTGCCTGGGCGCGGCCCTGGCACGCCAGGAGGGGAGGTCGCGTTCGGCTCCCTGCTCACGACCTACCCCGAGCTGTCCCTGGTGCCCGGCCGCCCGCCGGTGTCCGACGCCGTCCCGGGGACGCTGCGCCTGAGGGAACTGCCGATCCGGCTCCGGCCAGCCGAGGTGTGAGCCGCGCCCGGACGGCACGAGGCCCCCGGCGCGTGTGCGTCGGGGGCCTCGGAGGCGTACGGGTCAGGCGTCGCAGCAGCCGCCAGCGGGGGCGGGCTGCTCGTCCGGAACACCGATCTTCGGCATGCCCAGCAGCACGTCCGGCTTGGTGACCTGGACGGGCCTGCCCTGGCGGGCGTCCCAGGCGTCACCGGCGCGGGTGCGGCGCAGGTTCCTGACGCCGGAGTCCGCGACCAGGTGGTGCGGGGCGGCGTAGGTGACCTCGACGGTGACCATGTCGCCCGGGCGGGGTTCCTCGGCGTCGCCCACGGCGAAGTGCACGAGACGGTTGTCGGGGGCGCGGCCGGACAGGCGCCGGTGCGCGCCGTCCTTCTTGCCCTCGCCCTCGGAGACCATCAGCTCGACCTCGCGGCCGACCAGCTTCTGGTTCTCCTCCCAGGAGATCTGGTCCTGGAGCTCGACCAGCCGCTGGTAGCGCTCCTTGACGACCTCGGGCGGGACCTGGCCGTCCATGGTGGCGGCCGGGGTGCCGGGGCGCTTGGAGTACTGGAAGGTGAACGCCATGGCGAACCGGGACTCACGGACCACGTGCAGGGTCTGCTCGAAGTCCTCCTCGGTCTCACCGGGGAAGCCCACGATGATGTCCGTGGTGATGGCGGCCCGGGGCATCGCCGCGCGCACCTTCTCCACGATGCCGAGGAAGCGCTCCTGGCGGTAGGAGCGGCGCATGTCCTTGAGGACCCTGCTGGACCCGGACTGCAACGGCATGTGCAGCTGCGGCATCACGTTGGGCGTCTCGGCCATGGCCTCGATGACGTCGTCGGTGAAGTCGCGCGGGTGCGGGGAGGTGAAGCGGACCCGCTCCAGCCCCTCGATCTCACCGCAGGCGCGCAGCAGCTTGGAGAAGGCCTGCCGGTCCCCGAACTCGCTGCCGTAGGCGTTGACGTTCTGGCCGAGCAGTGTCACCTCGGTGACGCCCTCGTCGACCAGGGCGCGGACCTCGGCGAGCACGTCTCCGGGGCGCCGGTCCTTCTCCTTGCCGCGCAGCGCGGGCACGATGCAGAAGGTGCAGGTGTTGTTGCAGCCGACCGAGATCGACACCCAGGCCGCGTAGGCGGACTCGCGACGGCTGGGGAGCGTCGACGGGAAGTGCTCCAGCGCCTCCGCGATCTCGACCTGCGCCTCGCGTTGGACGCGGGCGCGCTCCAACAGCGCGGGCAGGGAGCCGATGTTGTGGGTTCCGAACACCACGTCCACCCAGGGGGCGCGGCGCACGATCTCCCCGCGGTCCTTCTGGGCGAGGCAGCCGCCCACGGCGATCTGCATCCCCGGGTTGGCGTCCTTGACCGGGCGCAGGTGACCGAGGTTGCCGTAGAGGCGGTTGTCCGCGTTCTCACGGACCGCACAGGTATTGAAGACGACGATGTCTGCGGTGGTGTCCTCAGCTGCGCGAGCGTACCCAGCGTCCTCCAGCAGACCGGAGAGGCGCTCGGAGTCGTGGACGTTCATCTGGCAGCCGTAGGTCCGCACTTGGTAGGTACGACTCTGGCTCACCGTTCCAGGCTATCCGCTTCGCGGCGGCCTCCAGGACGCTCGCGCGGAGTCCGGTCCGGAGCCTCGGGGCGGAGTCGGCCGGACCGCCGGTCGGGGCGCTCCGCCGGACCGGATTCGGTCTCCCGGATCATTGGGGACAGGCCAGCCGCCGGTTATCGGGAGCGTGGTTTCCGAGGGCGTTCCCCGAGCCTCCTCCCGTCTTCCTGAAGTCCTCCTTAAGGCGGAAAGCCAGTTTCCGGGAAAAGGGACGCTCCGTAACACGCCCGCAATCCCTGTTACGGAACCCGGCACCACACCTCCCGCGTGACCTGGAGGGACGGCGCCCACCATGGTCGGCTCGGAGTTCCGACGCCGTCACGGAGAGCCACCACCGGAAACTCTGGAGAGTGACTCCGACACTCCGCGCGACAGAATCCGTCCTACACAACGAAATCGATAACGGTTTTGCCGATCACGCCGTAACAAGTCAGCTACTCCTGGGTCAAGCAGCGTTTTCGTGATGACACGGCAACTTGGACCCATTAGGTTCCGATGCATGACTTCAACTCCTCTCGTCGTGCTGGAGAACGTCAACAAGCACTTCGGCGACCTGCACGTGCTCCGCGACATCGATCTGACGGTTAACTCCGGCGAGGTGGTAGTCGTCATCGGCCCGTCCGGGTCCGGCAAGTCGACGCTCTGCCGCACCATGAACCGGCTCGAGACGATCGACTCCGGTGTCATCTCCCTGGACGGTCAGCCCCTGCCCGCCGAGGGCCGCGGCCTGGCCAAGCTGCGCAGCGACGTCGGCATGGTGTTCCAGTCGTTCAACCTGTTCGCGCACAAGACCGTGCTCCAGAACGTCACGCTCGGCCCGATGAAGGTGCTCCGCCAGTCCAAGGCCGACGCCGAGGCCCGTGGCATGGAGCTCCTCGACCGGGTGCGGATCGGCAACCAGGCACACAAGTACCCCGCCCAGCTCTCCGGTGGTCAGCAGCAGCGTGTGGCCATCGCCCGCGCGCTGGCGATGAACCCGAAGGTGATCCTCTTCGACGAGCCGACCTCCGCTCTGGACCCCGAGATGGTCCAGGAGGTCCTCGACGTCATGACCGACCTCGCCAGCGAGGGCATGACCATGGTCGTGGTCACGCACGAGATGGGCTTCGCCCGCCGTGCCGCCAACCGGGTCGTCTTCATGGCCGACGGCCAGATCGTCGAGGAGAACACCCCCGACGAGTTCTTCACCAACCCCCGGTCGGAGCGGGCCCAGGACTTCCTGTCGAAGATCCTGACCCACTAGGTTTCCGAGCCTTCGGGCTCCCCCAGATCTTCGCGTTCTTCGCACGCTCAAGGAAGAGGTACCCCACATGCGAGCACGTCGTTTCAACACCATCCTGGGCGGCGCCGCCGTCCTCGCCCTGACCCTGTCCGCCTGTGGCACCGCCGACGTCGGCGGCGAGGGTGACGGCGGCTCCGGCGACGGTGGCGGCAACGGTGACACCATCACCATCGGCGTCAAGTACGACCAGCCGGGCCTGGGCCTGAGCGAGGGCGGCACCCCCGCCGGTTTCGACGTCGACGTCGCCACCTACGTCGCCGGTGAGCTCGGGTACTCCCCGACCAGATCGAGTGGACCGAGGCGGCCTCCGCCAACCGTGAGTCCTTCCTCCAGCAGGGCACGGTCGACATGATCCTCGCGACCTACTCGATCACCGACGAGCGCCGCCAGGTCGTCGACTTCGGCGGTCCGTACTACGTCGCCAAGCAGGACATCCTGACCCAGGCCGACAACTCCGACATCAACAGCCCCGAGGACCTCAGCGGCAAGGTGCTGTGCTCGGCCTCCGGCTCCCGCTCGGCGCACAACATCACCGAGGAGATGGAGATCGACGCCGAGCTGCGCGAGGCGGGCAACTACTCCGAGTGCCTCGAGCTGCTCAGCAACGGCACCGTCGACGCCGTCACCACCGACAACACCATCCTCGCGGGCTTCGCCGCCCAGAACCCCGAGGACTACCGGCTGGTGAACAACCCGTTCGGCGAGGAGAAGTACGGCGTCGGCCTGCCCGCCGGCTCCACCGAGCGCTGCGAGGAGGTCAACGCGGCCATCACCAAGATGTGGGAGGACGGTTCGGCCGTCGAGTACCTGGAGAGCGCCTTCGGTGAGACCGACTTCGCCTTCGAGGAGTCCGTCCCCGAGCTCGAGGCCTGCGCCTAAAACCGTCATCTGACCTTGTTCGGAAGGTGGGGTCGGGACCGCCCGGCCCCACCTTCCGAGCCTTGACCGGCTGGGACCTATGGAAGCCTTTCTCAGCAACATCGACAAAGTCGTCGACGGTTTCTCATGGACCGTCCGGCTCACCCTGTTCAGCGCCGTCTTCTCGTTCGTCCTCGGTGTCCTGCTCACCGCCATGCGGGTCTCCCCGTCCCGCTGCTGCGCGGTCTGTCCACCGCCTACGTCGAGGGCATCCGGAACTCGCCCCTCACCCTGGTCCTGCTCTTCTGCGGACTGGGCCTGAACAGCGCCCTCGGGCTGAGCCTGGCCGACAGCGTGGCCTGGGACGTGTTCTGGTGGGCGGTCATCGGACTGTCCGCCTACACCGCGTGCTTCGTGTCCGAATCGCTGCGCGCCGGTATCAACACCATCCCGCTGGGCCAGGTCGAGGCGGCCCGTTCCCTGGGCCTGACCTTCACCCAGAACCTGCGGCTGATCGTCATCCCGCAGGCGCTGCGCACCGTCGTCGGCCCGCTGGGCAGCGTGCTGATCGCGCTGACCAAGAACACCACCGTCGCCTCCGTCGCGGGGCTGGGCGTCCAGGAGGCGTCCCGGGAGATGAAGCTCATGTTCGACCAGGGCGTCGCCCCGGTCCTGCCGACCTTCGTCGGATTCGCGATCGGGTTCCTGATCCTGACCCTGCCGATGGGGTACTTCTTCGGCTGGCTCGCCAAGCGAGTGGCGGTGGTCCGATGAGCGCGCAGTCCGTTCTCTTCGACGCTCCGGGGCCCAGGGCCCGGGCGCGCAACGTCCTCTACACGATCGTCACCGTGGCCCTCGGGCTGGTCGGTCTGGCCGTGCTGTACCTGGGGTTCAACCGGACCCTGAGCGAGCGCGAGTCCCCCTCTTCTCGGCCCAGACCTGGGCGGTCAATCCGTCCGGGCAGTGGGCCGCGGAGAAGTGGGAACCGTTCCTGCGGCCGGAGACGTGGACGGGCTACGTCCTCCCCGGTCTCCAGAACACGCTGACGGCGGCGCTGACCGCGTCGGTGCTCGCGGTGCTGTTCGGCCTGGTCTTCGGCATCGGACGGCTCTCCGAGCGCTGGTGGATCCGCATCCCGTCCGGGGCCGTCGTGGAGTTCTTCCGCGGCATCCCGCTGCTGATGCTGATCTTCTTCACGATGGCGCTGCCCATCGTCGCCTGGCAGCTCTTCGACATCCCGACGGGCACCTTCCAGGTGACCGCGCTGGTCGCGGTGGTCACGGGCCTGACGCTGTACAACGGTTCGGTGCTGGCCGAGGTGTTCCGCGCGGGCATCCTCGCCGTGCCGAAGGGGCAGGCCGAGGCCGCGCAGTCCATCGGTATGAGCCGGACCCAGACGATGTGGACGATCCTGATCCCGCAGGCCGTCACCTCGATGATGCCCGCGATCGTGGCGCAGCTGGTGGTCCTGCTCAAGGACTCCGCGCTGGGTTACATCATCGCCTTCCCGGAGCTCCTGCGCAGCTTCACGCTGGTCGCCACCCGGGAGAGCAACGTGATCCCCGCGGCGATCATCTGCGCGGTCATCTACATCATCATCAACCTGTCGCTCAGCCGGTTCGCGATCTGGCTGGAGCGCCGCAACGCCCGACGGGGCCGGCCCTCCGCCAAGGCGACGGCGGCGGGCGGCGCACCCACCGACGTGACCGGCCCGACCGCCGCACCGAGCGGTCAGCCCGGCGGGGCGGCGGCCCAGCCCCGTGGCGACGTCGTCGTGGTCGAGACCGAGGAGGGCTCCGAGCGGGACGAGTCGCGTCCCGAGCCCGAGTCCGAGCCGCGTCCCGAGCCAGGCGAGGGCGGTTCCGCTCCTGACGGGGGCTCGGGCTCCGGTGGGGACTCCGGTTCCGGCGGAGGCTCCGGCGGCGACGGGGGTTCGAGCTCGTAACCGAGCCCCCAGAGCACCCCGCGACGGCCCCGTGGACGCACCCCCGAGTGCGTTCCGCGGGGCCGTCGTCGTGGGCCCGTGGACGCACGGGGGCGGCGACGGGGTCTCCCACCGACCCCCACCGCGCCCCACCGTCCACAGGTGGCCCCACCGGGACTGCACACGAAGGCCATGGAGCACTAAGGTCGACATGTCATCTGATCACACCCACGACCCATCCTGAGCGGGACATGTCTGAACTGTCGAGCCCCCACGGCTCCTGGCCATCACCCATCAGTGCCGGTGACGTCGCCCGAGGAGTGCGCCAGATGGCGTACCCCTCCGTCCTGGGCGAGGAGGTCTGGTGGGAGGAGTACCGACCAGGGGAGGAGGGGCGCACCACGCTCGTGCGCCGGGACGCGGACGGCACCGTGCGCGACCTGCTCCCCGCCCCGTGGAGCGTGGGCACGAGGGTGCACGAGTACGGCGGCCGCTCCCACCTGCCGGTCCCCCGCCGTGACGACAAGGCCATCGCCCGGGTGGGCGTGGTCTTCGCCAACGCCGAGGACCAGCGCCTCTACCTGCTCGAACGCGGTGCGAAGGACCCGGTCCCGCTGACACCCGAACCCGAGGCGCCCGGGGCCCTGCGCTACGCCGACCCGGCGCTGGGCGCCGACGGCCGGCAGCTGCTGTGTGTGCGGGAGCAGCACGTCGACGGCGGCGTGCGCCGTTCCATCGTCGCGGTGCCGCTCTCGGGGCGGGGCGGGCACGACCCGTCCGCGATCCGCGAGCTGGTCTCCGGCGCGCACTTCTACGCCTCCCCCACCGTCTCACCGGACGGCACCCACCTCGCCTACGTACGGTGGAACCATCCGAGGATGCCCTGGGACGGCACCGAGCTGCGGGTGGGCGAGCTCACCGAGAACGGGCTGCTCGGGGAGTACACGCTCAAGGGCGGCGTGGACGAGTCCGTGCTCGCCCCCGTCTGGGCGGACGACTCCACACTGTACGTGGCCTCGGACTGGCCGGGCTTCTGGAACCTCTACCAGGCGGGTCTGAAGGGCCAGGCCATCGCGCTGTACCCGGCCGAGGAGGAGTTCCACTCCCCGCCGTGGCGCCTGGGCGAGCGCTGCTTCCGACTGCTGGACGACGGTCGGATCGTGACCCTGCACGGTGACACCGCGATGCGGCCGAGCGTGTACGACCCGGACACCCTCGACCTGGAACCGGTCGGCACCGACCTGACCGCGTGGTCGCACCTGGACTCCGACGGGACCAGCGTGGTGGCCCTCGCCGCCTCGGCGGACACCGCCCCGTGCCTGGTGCGGCTGGACCCGGACCGCCGCACGGTGGAGGTCCTCGTGGGCTCCGACGTGCCGGTGGACCCCGCGTACCTGCCCGTTCCCCGCACGGAGACGCTCCCCGGCCGCTACGGGGCGACGGTGCACGCCAACGTGTACCCGCCCACCAACCCCGAGGTCTCCTCGGAGGGTCCGGCCCCTACGTGGTGTGGGCGCACGGCGGCCCGGTGGGGCAGGCCTCGCGCTCGCTGGACCTGGTCAAGGCCTACTTCACCAGCCGTGGGATCGGCGTCGTGGACGTGGACTACGGCGGTTCGACGGGCTACGGGCGCTCCTACCGCAAGCGCCTGCACAAGCAGTGGGGCGCGGTGGACGTCGAGGACTGCACCGCCGCCGCCCGAGCCCTGGTGGAGCAGGGGCTGGCCGACCCCGAGCGTCTGGCCATCCGGGGCCCGAGCGCGGGCGGACTCACGGCCCTGCTCGCCCTGACCGGTGACACCTTCGCCTGCGGGGTGTCGTACTTCGGTGTCACGGACCTGCTGGGGCTGGTCAAGTCCACCCACGACTTCGAGTCCCGCTTCACGGACACGCTGGTGGGCACCCTGCCGGGGTTCGTGGAAACCTACCGGGAGCGGTCACCGATCAACCGGATCGGTGAGATCACGGCCCCCGTACTGCTCTTCCAGGGTCTGGAGGACCGGGTGGTCACCCCGGACCAGGCGACCCGCATGGCCACGGGGCTCAGCAGGCGGGAGGTGCCGTACGCGCTGCTGGAGTTCGAGGGTGAGGCGCACGGCTTCCGGTCCGAGGCCGCGCGCGTTCGCACCCTGGAGGCTGAGCTGGCCTTCTACGCGGGGGTCTTCGGTTTCACGCCGGACGTGGCCCCGTTGGAGCTCACCACCGATCCTCCCGCGCCGCGCGAGGAGCCGGAGGACGATCTCCCCGTCGTGGAGCAGCTGCCCGAGGTGACCCCGGAGGCCGGTGTGACCGCCGTGACCGGTGAGCCCGTGATCCGGGAAGCCACGGAACCGTCCTGATCGCCGTGCGGCCCCGGTCGGGGCGGGCCGAGTGAGGCGCGCTGGGACGGGCTCTGGGGCGTGTTTCCCGGATCGTTCCGCGGCGCTCGCGTCGCCACGCTGCCTCTCGCCGCGCCGATGAGGCCCGGACGGCCAGACCCGGTCGGGCCCCGCTGTGCGAGCCCGCGTCCAGCGCACACGACGGCGGCCCCACCACCACCGGCGAAGGCACCCGCACAGGCACGCCCTAGCCGAGGCGGGCGAGGAGGTGGGCGTCGAGGAAGCCGCGTTCGGAGGCCGGATCGTGGAGCAGTCGGGCCACCACGGTGAACCCGGCCCCGGTCAGCAGCCCGGCGAGCCGGTCCGCGGGCCAGCTGTGGGCGGGTGCCACCCTGTGGTCGAAGCGGATCGTCTCCGGCCCGTCCGTGGCGAAGAACGAGACCAGCAGCAGTCCCCCTGTGGTCAGGACGCGCGCCTGCTCGGCCAGAAGCGCGGGCAGCTCCTCGGGCGGGGTGTGGATCATCGAGTAGTGGGCCAGCACGCCGCCGAGCGCGCCGTCCTCGACCGGCAGCGCCTCCATCCGCGCCTCGTCGAACCGCAGGGACGGGTACGCCCGCCGCGCGTGCTCGACCATGGCCGGGGAGAGGTCCAGGCCGAAGGCGTCCAACCCCAGGTCGTCCAGCATGGCCGTCAGATGCCCGGGACCGCAGCCGACATCGGCCGCCCGTGGGTTCCCCGTCCCGCGCACCAGCTCGGCGAAGGTGCCGATCATGTTCCGCGCGAACGGTTGGGTCTCCAGCCGACCGGCGAACAACGACGCGTACAGTTCGACGACCCCGTCGTAGGCCGCCCTGGTCCGGTCCTGGTGCTCCGTCATGGGAAGGGAAGCTAGCATCCGCGCGTGGCCCGCGTCGCGCGGGCCGTCGCTCCCCGCCCCCGCCCACGCTCACGGCGACCGGGGCCGTTCCGACCCGCGTCCCGTGGGGACCGGTGCGCCCGAGGGCGGCCGGCACGGCGTGATCACCCGCCGGAACCCACGTCGCACGGATGCACGTCGCACGGATGAGCGCACCCCCGAGCGGGCGGCTAGAGGTCGGGGTGGTCCAGGTCGGCCTCCAGGCCTTCCTGTTCCATCTCCTCGCGCACGATGCGGTAGGACAGACCGCCCGGGTAGCCCTTGCGACCCAGGACACCCAGGGCGCGGCGGATCCGGGACTCCTTGTCCTTGCCACGACTTCCGCGCAGGCTCTTGCGGGCCAGGGCGCGGGCCGCCTCCTGCTCGTCCTCGTCGCTGACCTCGGAGACCGCCTCACGGACGGTCTCCTCCTCCACTCCCCGGGTGCGCAGCTCCTGGGTCAGGGCCCGGCGGGACAGGTGTCTGCCGTGCTGCCGGGAGGAGACCCAGGCCTGGGCGAAGGCGGCGTCGTCGATCAGCCCGGCCTCGTCGAGGCCGTTGAGGACCTGTTCCACCACCTCGTCCGGGTACTCCCTGCGGTGCAGGGAGCGTTCCAGCTGGGCACGGGTGCGCGGGGAGTGGGTGAGCATCCTCAGGACCAGGTTCCTGGCCTTGTTCTCGAGGTCCGCTCCGGGTCTCCCGCCCGGAGCGGCCTCCTCGTCGGCGCTCACCGGGTCGGCCTCGGCCGCTCCGGTGCGGTCGGCTGACCGGCGCCCCTCACGCATCCGGGGCGGCGGCCTTGGTGGTCTTGGCGGCGGCCCGCTTGGCGGGCGCCTTGGGCTCCTCGACCTTGACCGGGTCGGTCTTGGCGGGCTCCGCGGGGCCGGAGGCGCTGTCGTCACCCTGTCCGGGGATGCCCAGCTTCTCCTTGATCTTCTTCTCGATCTCCTTGGCCACGTCCACGTTCTCGCGCAGGAAGTTGCGGGCGTTCTCCTTGCCCTGCCCGAGCTGGGTGCCGTCGTAGGTGTACCAGGCACCGGACTTGCGCACGATGGCGTGCTCCACGCCCAGGTCGATGAGGCTGCCCTCACGGGAGACGCCGACACCGTAGAGGATGTCGAATTCGGCCTGCTTGAAGGGCGGCGCGACCTTGTTCTTGACGACCTTGACGCGGGTGCGGTTGCCGACCGCGTCGGTGCCGTCCTTGAGCGTCTCGATGCGACGCACGTCCAGGCGGACCGAGGCGTAGAACTTCAGCGCCTTGCCACCGGTGGTGGTCTCCGGCGAGCCGAACATGACGCCGACCTTCTCGCGGAGCTGGTTGATGAAGATCGCGGTGGTGCCGGTGGAGTGCAGGGCACCGGCGATCTTGCGCAGCGCCTGGGACATGAGCCGGGCCTGGAGGCCGACGTGGCTGTCGCCCATCTCGCCCTCGATCTCGGCGCGGGGCACCAGGGCCGCCACGGAGTCGATCACGATGATCGAGACGGCGCCGGAGCGGATGAGCATGTCGACGATCTCCAGCGCCTGCTCACCGGTGTCCGGCTGGGAGAGAAGGAGGTTGTCGGTGTCGACGCCGATCTTCTTGGCGTACTCGGGGTCGAGCGCGTGCTCGGCGTCGACGAAGGCGGCGATGCCGCCCATCTTCTGGGCGCTGGCCACCGCGTGCAGCGCGACGGTGGTCTTACCGCTGGACTCGGGGCCGTAGACCTCGACGACCCGGCCCTTGGGCAGGCCGCCGATACCCAGGGCGACGTCCAGCGCGATGGCGCCGGTGGGGATCGCCTCGATCGGCGGACGGTCGTCGTCCCCCAAGCGCATGACGGAGCCCTTGCCGAACTGCCGCTCGATCTGCGCGAGCGCTGTTTCGAGAGCCTTGTCTCGGTCTCCAGATGCCACGGGATTCCCCTGTTGGGTTGATGCCTTTTTCTTCATGATGCGCATGACGCTACGCGGTCGGTACGACAATCGCGACGCTCGGCGTCCGCCCGTCGAGAACCCAGACTACCCGAACTCATGTTCGAAATCCGGTGCGAACCCCTGGCGTCCCGGTTTTTACGCGGGCTTGGCGAAGGACGGGTCAGCGCACGGAGGCGGGAAGGTCGAACGCGTCACACACGGCCCGCCACACCTCCTTGGCCGAGATCCCGTCGGCCAGCGCCTGGTTGACCGTGCGGGAGCCGAGCTTCTCGATGACGTAGTCCTTGGCCAGGCTGTCCGCGTAGGCCTCGCCGAACTGGGCGTGCATGTTGTGCCAGAAAACAGTGAGTCTCATCGGCCCCAGTATGAGTGACCGGAGGGAGCCGGTGGGACTCGTCCACAGGACGGGTTCCACCGGGTCCCGGGCGCCGGGTGTCCTGCGCCGATCTGTCGGCCCCCTTGGGCAGACTGGTGCGATGAGCGGAGCGACCGACCCCCTGGCACCCTTCGGAACGGCGACCCGGACCTGGTTCGGACGGGCCTTCCCGCACGGTCCCACGGCCGCCCAGACCGAGGCCTGGCGGACGATCGCCTCCGGCCGCGACACGCTGGTGGTGGCGCCGACCGGGTCCGGCAAGACACTGTCGGCCTTCCTGTGGTCCCTGGACCGCCTCACCCACGCCCCCGTGCCGACGGACCGGACGAGGCGCTGCCGGGTCCTGTACGTGTCACCGCTCAAGGCGCTCGCCGTGGACGTGGAACGCAACCTCCGCCAGCCGCTGGCGGGGATCGCGGCCGCCGCCGAGCGCGGCGGGGAGGCCCTGTCCCCGGTCACCGTGGGGGTGCGCACCGGCGACACCCCGGCCCAGGAGCGGCGCCGGATGGCCACCCACCCGCCGGACGTCCTCATCACCACGCCCGAGTCGCTCTTCCTGGTCCTGACCTCCCGGGCGCGCGAGGGACTGGCGGGGGTGGAGACGGTCATCGTCGACGAGGTGCACGCCCTGGCCGGGACCAAGCGCGGCGCCCACCTGGCGCTGAGCCTGGAGCGCCTGGCCGCCCTGCTGGACCGCCCGGCCCAGCGGATCGGCCTGTCCGCCACCGTGCGCCCGCGCGAGACCGTCGCCTCCTACCTGACCGGAACCGGTGGGGGCACCCCCGGTGCGGGCGCCGTGATCGTCGCACCGCCGGACACCCCGCGCATGGACCTGCGGGTGGAGGCGTCCGTCCCCGACCTGGACGAACCCGGGAGCCCGCCCGCCACCGCCGAGGGCCTGCCCCGGACCCGCGCGCGGGCAACACCATGAGCCGGGGCTCGGTGTGGCCGCACATGGAGCGCCGGGTCCTGGACCTGGTCGAGGCCAACCGCTCCACCATCGTGTTCACCAACGGCCGCCGTACCGCCGAGAAGCTGTGTGCCCGGCTCAACGACCTCCACGCCGAACGCGTCGACGGCGGTCTGCCCGGTGAGGAGGTCGCCGCCCAGGTGATCGGCCAGTCGGAGCAGAGCCGTGGCGGTGCCCCGGTGATCGCGCGCGCCCACCACGGGTCCGTGTCCAAGGCCGAGCGGGAGCTCATCGAGGACGACCTCAAGGCGGGGCGGCTGCGGTGTGTGGTGGCCACCTCCAGCCTCGAACTCGGGGTGGACATGGGCGCGGTGGACCTGGTGGTCCAGGTGGCCGCTCCCCGTCCGTGGCCAGCGGCCTCCAGCGGGTGGGCCGCGCGGGTCACCAGGTGGGTGAGACCTCGCGCGGGGTGTTCCTGCCGCAGTACCGGGGCGACCTGCTGGCGACCACCGTGGTGACCGAGCGCATGCGCGCGGGCGGGATCGAACGGCTGGAGATGCCGAGCGACCCCCTGGACGTGCTGTCACAGCAGGTCGTGGCGATGGTGGCGATGGACGACTGGACGGTGCCCGAGCTGGCGGCGCTGGTGCGCCGGGCGGCGCCCTTCGCCCGCCTGAGCGACGCGGTCCTGGAGTCGGTGCTCGACATGCTGTCGGGCCGCTACCCCTCGGACGAGTTCGCCGAGCTGCGCCCGCGCCTGGTGTGGGACCGCGACGAGGACGTGCTGCGGGCCCGGCCCGGCGCCCAGCGGCTGGCGGTGATCAGCGGCGGCACCATCCCGGACCGGGGCATGTACGGCGTGCACCTGGCCTCGGAGTCGTCGAGCAGGGCACCGACGCGTGTCGGTGAGTTGGACGAGGAGATGGTGTACGAGTCGCGGGTGGGCGACGTGTTCGTGCTGGGTTCGACCTCGTGGCGGATCGAGGCGATCACCGCCGACCGCGTGATGGTCTCCCCGCCCCGGGCAGGCCGGGCCGGATGCCGTTCTGGAAGGCGGACGCCCTGGGGCGCCCGGCTGAGCTGGGCCGGGCGGTGGGCGCGATGACCCGCGAGCTGGCCGATCGCGACCGGGTCGCCGGGCGCGAGCTGGCCACGGAGGCCGGGCTGGACGGCTGGGCCGCCGACAACCTCGTGGAGTACGTGGCCGACCAGCGGGAGGCGACCGGGAGCGTGCCCGACGACCGCACGGTGGTGATCGAGCGCTTCCGGGACCAGGTGGGCGACTGGCGGGCGGTGGTGCACTCTCCGCTGGGTGCCCGGGTGCACGCCCCGTGGGCGCTGGCGATCGCCGGGCGCGTGCGGGAGCGGTTCGGCACGGACGCGCAGGTGGTGCACGGTGACGACGGGATCGTGCTGCGGCTGCCGGACGTGGAGGCGGGTGGCCTCCTGCGGGCGGGTGAGCTGACCGACCTGGTGTCGTTGGACCCCGGAACCGTGGAGGCCGTGGTCACCGACGAGCTCACCGGCTCGGCGCTGTTCGCGTCCCGGTTCCGCGAGTGCGCGGCGCGGGCGCTGCTGCTGCCCCGCCAGCGTCCGGACCGGCGGATGCCGCTGTGGCAGCAGCGGTTGCGCGCCCAGCACCTGTTGTCGGTGGCGGGCCGGTACGGGTCGTTCCCGATCGTGTTGGAGACGGTGCGGGAGTGCCTGCGGGACGTGTTCGACGTGCCCGCGCTGGCCGAGGTGCTCACCGACGTGCGGGCGCGGCGGGTGCGGGTGGTGGAGGTGGAGACCCCGCAGGCCTCACCGTTCGCCCGGTCGCTGCTGATGGAGTACACGGCGGCGTTCCTGTACGAGGGGACGCGCCCGCCGCCGAGCTGCGCGCGCAGGCGCTCACCCTGGACCCGTCGCTGCTGGCGGACCTGTTGGGCAGCGCGGACCTGCGGGAGCTGCTGGACCCGGAGGTGGTGGAGCACACCGACGCCCTGTTGCAGCGGATCGCCGCGCCGGTGCGGGATCTGGAGGGCGCCGCCGACCTGCTGCGGGAGGTGGGGCCGCTGACCACGGCCGAGGCGGCCGAGCGGGGCGCGCGGCGGGAGTGGCTGGAGGAGCTGGAGGGTTCCGGCCGCGTGGTCCGGATGCGGGTGGCCGGGGCCGAGCGGTGGTGCGCGGTGGAGGACGTGGCCCGGCTGCGTGACGCCCTGGGCGCGGAGCCCCCGCCCGGTGTCCCGGAGGTGTTCCTGGAGCCGGTGGCGGAGCCGCTGGTCGACCTGGTCTCCCGGTACGCGCGCACGCACGCGCCGTTCACCTCGGCGCGGGCGGCCGCGCGGCTCGGGCTGGGGCGCGACGCGGTGGAGGGTGCCCTGCGGGAGCTGGCGGGACGCGGACGGGTGGTCAGGGGCGGGTTCCGGCCCGGCGGCAGCGGTACCGAGTGGTGCGACGACGACGTGCTGCGCCGTCTGCGGCGGGGTTCGGTCGCCCGGCTGCGCAGGGAGGTCGAGCCGGTCGAACCACGGGCGCTGGCCCGGTTCGTGCCCCTGTGGCAGCGTGCCGTCCCGGACGCGCGACTGCGCGGCCCCGACGCGGTGTTCGAGGCGGTGGAGTCGTTGCGCGGGACGGCACTGGTCGCCTCGTCGCTGGAGTCGACGGTGCTGCCCGCCCGGGTGGAGGGCTACTCCCCGGTGTCCCTGGACGCGCTCACGCAGGCCGGCGAGGTCGTCTGGGCGGGGACCGGGTCGCTGCCGGGCGAGGACGGCTGGCTGGCGCTGGCCCCGGCGGACGAGGCCCGGCTGCTGCTGCCCGATCCGGTCCCGCCGGAGGAGGGTTCCCTGGCCGAGACCGTCCTGGAGGTGCTGCGGGAGGGCGGTGCCCTGTTCTTCCGGGACGTGTCCGACCGCGTGGCCCGTGCCCTGGGCGGGGCGGTGGTCTCCGACGCGGACCTGGTGGCGGCCGTGTGGCTCCTGGTGTGGTCGGGGTGCGTCACCAACGACACCCTGGCCCCGCTGCGCGCCGCGCTGGGTGCGGGCCCCGTCACGCGCCGGGGCTCCTCCCGTGCCCGGCGCCGTCCGGTGATGCCGACGCGGTCCGGTCCTCCCACGGCGGCGGGCCGCTGGTCGGCGCTGCCGGTGCCCGACCCGGACCCGACCCGGCGCACGCTGGCGCGGGTGGAGGCCCGGCTCGAACGGGACGGGCTCCTGCTCAAGGGGCAGCAGGGCCGGGGCATCTCGTCGGACGAGTACCGGGTGCTGCGGTCCATGGAGGAGGCGGGGCGGGTGCGCCGGGGGTACTTCGTGGAGGGGCTGGGCGGGGCGCAGTTCGCGCTGCCCGGGGCGGTGGACCGGTTGCGGGCGCTGTCCGGTGAGGATCCGGGCGGTCCGACCCCGCCCGTGGTGCTGGCCGCCACGGATCCGGCCAATCCGTTCGGCGCGGCGCTGTCCTGGCCCGCGGGCGCGGCGGGTGTGGAGGCGTCCCACCGGCCGGGACGGGTCGCGGGCGCGCTGGTGGTGCTCGACGGCGGCCGCCCGACCCTGTTCGTGGGCCGGGGCGGGCGGTCGGTGCTGACCTTCGGCTCCACCCCGGCGCTGCTGGAGCGGGCCGCCCGCGCGGTGGCGGAACTGGTGGACGCGGGCGGGGTGGAGTCGCTCACGGTGGAGCGGGCGGACGGCGCGGAGGTCTTCGGGACCCCGGCGGACACCGCGCTGGTCGCGGCCGGGTTCCACGTCACCCCGAAGGGGCTGCGTCTGCGCCGCTGAGCGCGGCACGGTGGTGGGACCCCTGACCGAGCCGCGTCATGGTGCGAGGATCAGCCTCGACCACACGCACCCTACGCAGGAGGTGGCCTTGCCACTCGTGATCCGTCCCATGGAGCCGGGGGACACCGACGCCCTGGTGGAGGTGTCCCTCGCCGCGGACACCCTCTTCGCGGAGGCCGGGCTGGAACTCCCGCCGGACGATCCCCGGGAGATGCTCGACCACGTGGAGCGGGTGCTGGTGGCCGTCACCGACCAGGGCGTGTGCGGTCTGGCCGCCACGGTCGTCCTGGACGGGGCCGTCCACCTCGAACAGCTCGCCGTGCACCCGGACCACGGGCGGCGCGGGATCGGCGGGGCCCTGCTGGACGCGGTGTGCGCCCACGCCGAGGAGGACGGGTACGACCGGGTCACCCTCACCACCTTCCGGGACCTGCCGTGGAACGGCCCTGGTACGGGCGCCGGGGCTTCGAGGAGCTCCCTCGGGAACGGTGGGGCCCCGAGCTGGAACGGCAGTGGGAGGTCGAGGAGGAGGCGGGGATCATGGTCCGGCCCAGGATCGCGATGGCGCGGCCGCTCGGGCGCGGCTGACCGAGGGCGTTCCGCCCCGGAGGGCCACCTTCGCTTTCGTCCCGCTTCGCGGTGTTGAGAGGATGGGGTCATGCACCCCACCGATCCCTCGGACCCCTCCGGCCCGACCGCCGACCTCAGCCAGACCTCCCCGCGCGGATCGGTCGGGCGTTACACGTTCCTCGGCGAACTGGGCAGCGGGGCCATGGGGACGGTGTGGCGGGCCCACGACACCGGGCTGAACCGGGAGGTCGCGGTGAAGGAGGTCCACCTCCCCACGACATGCCGCCGCGCGAGCGCGAGCGCGCCCGGGCCCGGATGGTGCGCGAGGCCCAGGCGGCGGCGCGGGTCTCCCACCCCTCGGTGGTGACCGTGCACGACGTCCTGGACGAGGGCGGCGTCACGTTCATCGTCATGGAGCTGCTGGACGGTGAGTCACTGCGGGACCGGCTCCGGCGTACCGGGCCCCTGTCCGAGGACGAGGTGGAGCGGATCGCCCGACCGCTGCTGGGGGCCCTGTGGGCCGCCCACCGGGCCGGGGTGATCCACCGCGACGTCAAGCCCGCCAACATCATGCTGAGCGAGGGCGGTGCCCGGCCGGTCCTGACCGACTTCGGGATCGCCAACCTGCCCGACCACGAGGGCACCGCGCTCACCGGGACCGGGACCATCCTCGGTACGGCGGCCTACGCGGCTCCGGAGCGGCTGGAGGACGACGAGACGAGCGCGGTCTCGGACCTCTGGAGCCTGGGCGCCACCCTGTTCGCGGCGCTGTCCGGGGAGTCCCCGTTCAAGCGGGACACGCTCACGGGGACCCTCACGGCGGTGCTCACCCAGCCCGTTCCCCCGGTGCCCGCGCGTGGACCGGTGGCCGCCGTGGTCGCCGGGCTGCTGGTGCGGGACCCCCGGCGGCGCCTGCTCCCGGAGCGGGCGCTGGAGCTGCTCGACGCGCCCGCTCCCACCGCCTCGGCACCCCGGGTGTTCGCGGTGGCACCGCCCACCGCTCCGGTGGGCGGCTCCCGGCGCTCCCGCGCCCCGCTGTGGATCGGCTCCGCCGTGCTCGCGGGGGTGCTGGTGCTGGGCTGGTTCACCGTCCCGGCCCTGTTGGCCGACGGGGACTGGAACGAGGCGGAGGCCCAGCTCACCGAGGAGGAGCCGACCCCCGAGCCGAGCGGTGCCCCCTCCGACGCCGAGGGCGCGTCCGACACGCTTCCCGAGACCCTCTCGGACGACGCGCCCGAGGGACACGTCCGCCTCGGGGACGGCGTGGTGGGGCTGGTCATGCCGGAGGACTGGACGGTGCGCGACGGGGACCTCCAGGGCGGCGGCGAGTCAGCCACCCGGCTGGCCTCGTACGACCTGGTCACCGGTGACGAGCACGGGTCCGTCACGGTCGTGGCCACCGAGTACGACTTCCTGGTCCGCGACGCCGAGGGCGCCATGGTGCGGATGGAGGAGCTGCTCCAGGAGGACGAGGACTTCAGCGACGTCCGGCAGCAGCGGCTGGAGACCGAACAGCTGGAGGGCCGCCTCCAGAGCGCCGTCTACGAGGTGCTGTTCCGCCACGAGGAGCGCGAGTCGCCGGACCGGTGGATGTTCACCCGGGAGATCACCGACGAGAGCCGGGGGATCTCCTACCGGATCAGCTTCAACTTCCCGGCCGACCTCCGCGAGGAGCGCCAGGACGAGTTCCAGGCCGTCATCGACTCCTTCGGCCCCGACACCGGGAACTGACCCGCGCGTCCACGTCCCGCCGGGCGCGACCACGCCCGCGCGCCCCGGCGGGTGAGGTGCCGGGGCGCGGAGTCGGTGGGGGACGGGGGTTCAGACGGTGGAGGAGAAGACCTCGTCCCGGGCGCGTTCCAGGGCGTGCAGCAGGGCGCCCCGCACCACGGGGCTGCCCTCGACGGTGCCCATGGCCACCTCGGTGACGTTGGGTGCTATCCGCGCGGTGGCCGCCTGGACCCGCTCCGCGAGCTTGGGGCCGCCCGCCTTGGCGACGTCGCCGCCCAGGACCACCAGGCCCGGGTCGATGATGACGCTGACCGCCGCCACGCCCCGGGCGAGACGGTCGGCGAAGGCGTCGAGGAACGCGTCGCTCTCGGGAGTGTCACCGGCCGAGGCCGCGGCCACGACCTCGGTGACGCCGTCGCCGGGGATGCCGTGCTCGGCGGCGAGCTGGACCACCTGCTTGGCCTTGACCAGTGCCTGGAAGCCGTGCGGCAGCTCCCGGTCCCCCTGGGCCAGGTGGGATTCGTAGCTCCCGGTCAGGCCCACGTCGACCGGCATGGGGGCGCCGGGCACCGGCAGGTAGCCGATCTCCCCGCGCCACCGGAACGGCCCCGGAGGATACGGCCGTCGATCATCGTGGACATACCGACGCCGCCCGCCGCGCTGAGCCAGATGAGCACGAACTCGTCCGCGCCCTCGGCCGCGCCCTCGGAGTACTCGGCCAGCGCCGCCAGGTTGACGTCGTTCTCCAGCATGACCGAGCGCTTGAGGTCGCTGCGCAGGGCCTCCAGGACACCCTCGTGCCAGGACATGAGGTCGAAGGAGAACCGGATGTCACCGGTGCGGGGGTCGACGACACCGGGGGTGCCGATCACGCAGGCGCGGACCTTGTCCAGCGGTACCTCGGCGGTCTCGGCCAGGCGCATCACGGCGGTGTGCACCAGGGCGACGGGATCGTCGGAGGCGCTGGGGTCGACCGTCACCTCGCTGATGACCCGGCCGGTGATGTCCGCGATCGTGGCGGTGACCCGTCCCGCGCTGACGTCGAGCGCCGCCACGTAGGCGCTCTCCGGGACGACCGCGTAGAGGGCCGCGTTGGGCCCCCTGCCCCCGCCTGGCTGCCGACGACCCGGACCAGG
Organism: Nocardiopsis eucommiae; assembly: GCA_018388625.1. Taxonomy (GTDB): domain Bacteria; phylum Actinomycetota; class Actinomycetes; order Streptosporangiales; family Streptosporangiaceae; genus Nocardiopsis; species Nocardiopsis eucommiae. Next base: position 4,247,753 of record CP074402.1, read on the forward strand.
TCGCGTTCCTCCAGACGGGAGAGGAGCTGGGACGCCGTCACCTTGGACAGGCCCGTCCTCGTGCCGAGTTGGGTCCTGGTCAACGGACCGCCGGACAAGAGGAGTTCCAGTGCCGCGCGATCGTTGAGCTGGCGCAGCAGCCGGGGAGTCCCCGGACGTTGAGACATAACCGTGACACCTCACCCTGTTTTTATTAGGAAAGTTTCCTGTTAATTTAGCTGACAACCTCACAGGAGGTCACGTCCCGGCAGGTCCGAGGCTGTATTCGGGCCACCGGTACCCGCGCCGGCGGGGCGGCCACAACCAGTGCTGTCCCAGCACACCCCCATAAGAGACGTCGAGGCGCCCGGGTCCGTTCATGATCCCAGGTCGTTTCGAGCACAGGCGCCGAGCCCCGGCGTGACGTGCGAAGGGAGATACGTTCACATGAGGTTCCCCAAGATCGCTCTGGCCTCGGCCGTGGTGATGCTCGCGGCCGCCTGCGGCGGTGGCGACGACAGTTCTTCCGGCGAGAATCCTGATTCCCTGACCGTGTGGGTCATGGGCACCTCCCAGGACGACCTGGTCGCGTACTTCGACGAAGCCGAGACCCGCTTCCAGGAGCAGTACCCGGACACCGCCGTCAACGTCGAGTTCATCCCGTGGGGTGACGCCCAGGAGTCGATCACCAACGCCATCGCGGGCGGCGACGCTCCCGACGTCCTCGAGGTCGGCAACGACCAGGTCTCCAGCTGGGCCTCCCAGGGCGCGCTGCTCGACATCGGCGACCACGTCGGCGAGTGGGCCCCCGCCGCCGACATGGACCAGGAAGCCCTGGAGTACGGCACGTACAACGGCGTCCAGTACGGCGTCCCGTGGTTCTCCGGCGTGCGCACCCTCTACTACCGCGCCGACTGGCTCCAGGAGATCGGCCACGAGCCGCCCGCGACCTGGGACGAGCTCATCGAGGTCTCCGAGGCTATCGAGGAGGAGTACGGCGTCCCCGGTTTCGCCGCGCCCACCGACTTCACCAACGGCATCGCCAGCTTCATCTGGGGCAACGGCGGCGAGATCGCCGTCCAGGACGGCGAGGAGTGGACGGGTCGGCTCACCGACCCCGAGACCGTCGAGGCCGTGGAGTTCTACGCCGGGCTCACCCAGGACGGCATCTCCCCGCAGAGCTACGTCGGTGAGACCGAGCTGGTCGCCCTGGCCGACATCGCCAACAGCCAGCTCGGCATGTACATCGACGGCGGCTGGGCCCTGGGCTCCATCGAGGAGCAGGCCGAGGACCCGGAGGTCCTGGAGAACATCGCCTCCGCCCCGATCCCCGGCGCCGAGGGCAACGCCCCGGTCTTCGCCGGTGGTTCGGCCCTGACCGTCTTCGGTCTCACCTCGTACCCGGACCAGGCCTTCGACCTGCTCGGCGTCCTGGGCGACCAGGAGGGCGGCAAGGCCTACGCCGACGTCGCGGGCTTCTTCCCGGCCTACCCGGAGCTGCTCCAGGCGGACGAGTACCAGAACGACCCCGCCCGCGCCGCCGCGGCCACGAGCATGCAGAACACGCGCTTCTTCCCCAGCACCCCGCGCTGGAACGCCGCCGACCTGGACAACAAGATCCTGCCCGGCGCCGTGCTCGACATCGTGCGGGGCGGCGACCCCGAAGAGGTCATGGAAGGCGCCAACGAGCAGCTGACCACCATCCTCAACGAGCCGGTCGAGTAAGAGCCCGTCCCTTCTGAGCACAGCCGTGAGGGCGGGCGCGGACCCCGCGCCCGCCCCTTCCGGTCGAACCCGCCCTGATTGAGAAGCCCATGCCGAGAACCGTCGACAAAGCGTCAGCCGAACCGGACGGCGCCGTGGGTCAGGCCCCCGCCCGAGCCAGGCGGCCCAAGCCGATCCCGTACCTGCTCATCATCCCGTCGGTGATCCTGCTGGCGGTCGTCCTGCTCTGGCCGATCGTCCAGATGGTCTGGTACTCGTTCACGAGTTTCACCACCCGCAACCTGATGCCCAACCAGCCGGGTCCGGAGTGGAACGACTTCGCTCACTACCAGAGCCTGCTCACCGACCCCGCCTTCTGGTCGATCCTGCGCAACACGGTCGTCGTCTGCGTCCTCATGGTGGGCATCACCATGGTGCTCGGAACGCTGATCGGCATCCTGCTGCACAAGCTGCCCAAGTGGTTCTCCACCTTCGTGGCCATCGGCATGATGCTGGCCTGGTCGACGCCGGCCCTGAGCGCCTCCCTGGTGTTCCGGTGGCTGTTCCTGCCCGAGCGCGGCCTCGTCAACGTCGTCCTCGACCGTCTGCCGAACTGGCTCGTCGGTGACGGATGGCTCCAGTACAACTGGTTCCTCGAACCGCTGTCGCTGTTCAGCATCCTCATCATGGTGATCGTCTGGCAGTCGTTCCCGTTCGTCGCGGTGTCGGTGCTCGCCGGTCTCAAGAGCATCCCGTCCGAGCTGTACGAGGCGGCCCGGATGGACGGCGCCAACGCCTGGAAGTCGTTCTGGAACGTCACCTTCCCGATGCTGCGTCCGCTGTTCGCGCTCCTGCTGGTCCTCCAGATCATCTGGGACCTGCGCGTGTTCACCCAGCTGTACATCCTGGCGAACAGCTTCCAGAACAAGGACGTCTACCTGCTCTCCTACTACATCTACCAGCAGGGGTTCAGCGCCAGCCCGGCCAACTACGGCATGGGTTCGGCCATCGCGGTGGTCATGACCGTCATGATCCTCGCCGTCACCGCGTACTACCTGCGCATCATGATCCGCCAGGGGAGACCCGATGACCGCCGTCGACAAGACCGCTCGTCCCGCGACCGCCGCTCCCGGCTCCACGTCGGGTGATTCCGGCGGCACCGGGACCCCGCGACGCGTCCACCGCCGCAGCCCGCTGCGCCGCCTGCGCGACCTCCCCTGTACCTGGCCGGGATCGCCGTCTTCCTGTTCTCGGTCTTCCCCGTCTACTGGATGGTCTCGACGGCCTTCAAGCCGACCGGCGAGATCTTCACCCGGGACCAGCGGCTGTTCCCCCAGGCGCCCACGCTGGAACACTTCGACCGGGTGATCAACGGCCAGCTCATCCCCGGGGTGAACTTCGGGACCTTCCTCGCCAACAGTCTCCTGGTCACCCTCGGCGCCGTGGCCATGGGAGCCCTGTTCTCCCTGCTGGCGGCGGTGGCCGTCGCCAGGTTCCGGTTCAAGCTCCGCTCCGCCTTCATCATGCTGCTCATCGTCATCCAGATGGTGCCGATGGAAGCGATGATCATCTCGATCTTCATCAACTTCCGGTCGCTCTCGGAGGCCACCGGGGTGCAGCTGCTCGGCAACCTCTCCGGCCTGCTGATCGTCTACACCGCCGTGTCGCTGCCGATCACCATCCTGATGCTCCGCGGCTTCGTCGCCGCGGTCCCCAAGGAGCTGGAGGAGGCCGCGGCCATCGACGGCGCCAGCGGCTGGACCATCTTCTGGCGCATCCTGATGCCGCTCGTCGCACCCGGCCTGGTGGCGGCCAGCATCTTCGCGTTCATCACGGCGTGGAACGAGTTCATCGTCGCCCTGACCTTCCTCGGCCGGAGCACGGACAACTACACGCTGCCGCTGACCCTCTCCTACTACTTCGGCCGCTTCGGCACGGAGTGGGGTCCGATCATGGCCGCCTCGACCCTGCTGACCATCCCGGTGATGATCTTCTTCCTCTTCGTCCAGCGCCGCATGGTCTCCGGCCTGACCATGGGGGCCGTCAAGGGCTGACCGCCCGACACGACCGACCGTCACACCACACCATCCCCGCCACGCGTCTGCCCTCCCCTGGGCACCCTTGCTCACCGAACGGAGTTCGTCATGCCGCACGACCCGACACTGGAGCGTCTGGCCAACGCCACGCTGCTGGTGCCCTTCGAGTCCCTCCAGGCCCCCCGATGGATCTTGGACGGGCTGGCGGACGGGATCTCCGGCGTCTGTCTCTTCCACAACAACCTGGAGAGCCCCGAGCAGGTCACCGCGCTCAACGCGAGCCTGTGCGAGGCCACGGACACGCCGTTGATCTCCCTGGACGAGGAGGGCGGCGACGTCACCCGTATCGGCCAGGCCCGGGGCAGTGACTACCCCGGCAACGCCGCCCTGGGCGCGGTGGACGACCCCGACCTCACCCGGGCCACCCTGCGCGCGCTCGGCCACCAGCTGTCCGGTCTGGGCTTCAACCTGGACCTGGCCCCCTCCGTGGACGTCAACGTCGCGGACGACAACCCGGTGATCGGCACCCGTTCCTTCGGAGCCGACGCCGAGCTGGTCGCCCGACACGCCGCCGCCTCCGTTCGTGGCCTCCAGGAGGCCGGAGTGGCCGCGTGCGCCAAGCACTTCCCCGGCCACGGCGCCACCTCCCAGGACTCGCACCACACCCTGCCCCGTGTGGAGGCCGACGCGGACCTGCTGCACCGGCGTGAACTGCTGCCCTTCCGGGCGGCCATCGACGCCGGGGTCCGATCCATCCTGACCGCGCACATCGAGCTGCCCGGTCTGGGCGGCGGCGACGGCCCGGCCACGCTCAACCAGGCGCTGCTCAACGAACTGCTGCGCGGCGAGCTCGGGTTCGACGGGGTCGTGGTGAGCGACGCCATGGACATGCGCGGGGTCAGCGGTGAGATCGGCATCCCCGAGGCCAGCGTGCTCGCGGTGGCCGCCGGGTGCGACCTGCTGTGCCTGGGCCGGTTCGTCTACGCGGACCAGGTCGCCCAGGTCCGCACGGCACTGGTCGAGGCCGTCCGGGAGGGCCGCCTGGCCGGTGAGCGGCTGGAGGAGGCGGCCGACCGCAACGCCCGGCTGCGTCAGTGGATCAGGGACTCCGCCGAGGGCCGCGCGGACGCGGAGGACAACGAGCGGGTCGGCCTGACCGGCGCCCGCCGCGCCGTCCGCGTGGACGGGGACCTCCCGCCGCTGGAGAACCCGTACGTGGTCGAGGTGGACGCCCCCGCCGGGGTGGCCGTCGGCGACGTGCCGTGGGGCCTGGGCCCCTGGTTCAGCGACACCGTCCGGGTCTCCCCGGAGACCGACGACCCCACCGCCGTGCTGACCGCCGCCTCCGGCCGCGACCTGGTCGTCGTGGTGCGCGACGCGCACCGGTACCCGACCGCCCAGGCGTTCGTGAACGCCCTGATCAGCGCCTACCCGAAGGCCGTGGTCGTCGAGATGGGCCTGCCCATCTGGCGGCCCGACTGCGGGGCCTATGTGAGCACCTACGGCGCCGCGCACGTCAACGGGCTCAGCGCCGCCGAGCTCCTGGGCTCCACGGGCGCGCTGGAGGCCGCGCGGTAGGCCGCCCGCCCCTCGACCCCTCCCAGGGCGTACCCACCCCGTACGCTCCGCCTCGGCCCGGTCCCCACCACTCCACCAGGGACCGGGCCGCGGGTGTTCTCCGGTTCCGACACGAGGGGGACATCACCCATGTCCCCGAAAGTCGGTAGGAGAAGTACCCTTGGCGTGTAGCATCCCGGCCGCTGGCAACACTCGTCGGCGCCCGGTGCCCCATTCGCCCTTCTAACCACGGCATAATCACAGCATGCGCCTTTCAGCCCGGGTCGACTACGCGCTTCGCGCGGCCGCAGAGCTCGCTGTCGCCAGCGACGGTCCGGTGACGGCCGAGCAGCTCGCACGCGCGCAGGCCATCCCCGGAAAATTCCTAGAGAACATCCTCACCCAGCTACGCCGTGCCGGTCTGGTACGCAGCCAACGGGGTCCCGTCGGCGGTTACTGGCTGGCCCGACCAGCGGCGGAGATCTCCCTCGCCGACATCATCCGAGCGGTCGACGGACCGCTCGCCAACGTGCGCGGGGAACGCCCCGAGCACGTCGACTACGACGGGGCCGCCCGCAGCCTGCAACAGGTGTGGATCGCCCTGCGCGCCAGTGAGCGCTCCATCCTGGAGGGGGTCAACCTCCAGCACCTCGTCACCAACGAACTCCCCGAACAGGTGCGCGTGCTGGCCGAGGACCCCGAGTCCTGGGTCAACCACACCCACCGCTGAACGGACGCCCCTCCGGGGCGCCGCCCAGAACGCCGGAAGCCGGTCACCCCGAGGGGTGACCGGCTTCCTGAGTGCGGACTCGTACGGTCCGCGCTGACGAGTGCGGGTGGGACCTGGTGTCACACACCGGCCATGTCCGCGACCTGCGGAACGCGATCCGGGACGGGCGCGATGCCGAGGTCCTGCGCGGGAACGGGGTCGGTCGTGACCGCGTCGCCCAGCAGTGCGGCCTCCTGGAGCTCGGCCAGTGCCAGCTGGTCGGAGACCTCCCTGAGGACCTGCGAGAGCGGAACCCCGAGGGCCCCACAGATCGAGGAGAGCAGTTCGGAGGACGCTTCCTTCTGTCCCCGCTCGACCTCGGACAGGTATCCGAGGGAGACCCGTGCATCGGCCGACACCTCGCGGAGGGTGCGACCCTGGCGCTGGCGCAGCCGCCTGAGCACGTCACCAAGTAGGTGACGAAGCAGGACCATCATTCGCGCTCCCTCCCACCGGTAACGACCTTCATATACAACACCGTACCTGCCCCACGCCCGATTCGGGCACCTCTTGCCGTCCTGTTCGCTGGAGGGGGAACCGTGCCCGGGGGTGGTTTTGTTCCCTCACCCCGGGGGAGGCGGACCAGCCGGAGGGATCAGGCCCGGGTGTTTCCCGCCACGTCCCCGCGAACGGCGGCCCCCAGGAGCCTCAGCGCACCCGTGACCGTGTCAAGGCGGATACCCGAACGATCCCCGGTGAAACTGAACCGGACGACCCGGGTGTGTGACTCCGGTCCCGCGACCGCCGCGTAGACGGTGCCGACGGGCCGCCCGTCCTGCGGTTCGGGCCCGGCCACGCCGGTGACGGCGACCCCGAAGTCGGCTCCGGTGAGTCGGCGCGCCCCGCACGCCATGTGGACGGCGACGTCCGGGTGGACGGCGCCGTGCTCGGCGAGCAGTGCCTCGGGGACCCCGAGGACGGAGGCCTTGGTGTCCGTGGCGTAGGTGACGGCCCCGCCCCGGTAGGTGGCGGAGGCGCCGGGGACCGCGGTGAGGTGGGCGCCGATCAGACCGCCGGTGAGGGACTCGGCGGTGGCGGCGGTGGACCCGGCCTCCAGGAGGGCGCGGTGGGCGGCCTGCGCGGCCTCCAGCGCCTCCCCCGATCCGGGTGTCCCCCGCTCCGTCCACGGCCCTACTGCTTCCCGCCGTCGGCGCCCCTGGCCCGCACGAGGCGGACGGCGTCGACCACGTAGGTCAGACCGGTCCAGAGGGTGACGGCCAGCGCCGCCGCCATGACCCCGTGCGCGATCCAGATGAACACGCTGGTGAAGGGCAGCAGCCCCAACGGGAACAGGTAGATGCTGATCGCCACGATCTGGAGGACGGTCTTGAGCTTGCCGCCGCTGCTGGCGGGCATGACGCCGTAGCGCAGCACCGCGAAGCGCAGGGCGGTGATCCCCACTCGCGCAGCAGGATCGCGATGGTGACCCACCACCACAGGTCTCCCTGGACGGAGAGCACGATCAGCGCGGCGCCGGTCAGCGCCTTGTCCGCGATGGGGTCCGCGATCTTGCCGAAGTCCGTGACCAGGTTCCGACGGCGGGCCAGCTCACCGTCCACCCGGTCCGTGATGGCGGCGATCACGAAGACGGAGAACGCGGCGAGCTGCCAGCCGAGCCCGTCCAGGAACATGAACCAGACGAAGACCGGCACCATGACCAGGCGGCTCATCGTGAGGATGTTCGCGATGTTCCACAGCGGAGCTTGGGGGCGGGCGAGGCCGCGGGGTCGTGGGTGCTCATCTGTCGGCGGCTTCCCCGTCCTGCTCAGCGACGAGGTCGGCCCCCATCGACTGGATGACGGTGGCGCGCACGAGGTCACCGACGGCCAGACCCTCGCCGTACAGGATGGTGCTGCCGTCGACCTCGGGCGCCTGGTGCTCGGAGCGGCCCTCGTAGGCGCCGTCCTCCAGGACGGTCTCCACCAGGACGGTCACCTCGGTGCCGATCCGCTCCTCGGCCCGCTGGACCATGAGCTCCTCGGCCAGGCGGTTGAGGGTGTCCACGCGCTCCTGGACGACCTCCTCGGGCACCTTGCCCTCGTGGGTCAGGGCCTCGGTGCCGTCCTCGTCGGAGTAGCCGAACACACCGATGGCGTCCAGGCGGGCCTCGCTGAGGAAGGCCACCAGCTCCTGGAACTCCTCCTCCGTCTCGCCGGGGAAGCCGACGATGAAGTTGGAGCGCGCACCGGCCTCCGGAGCGCCCTTGCGGGCGGTCTCCAGCAGCTCGAGGAAGCGCTCGCGGTCACCGAAGCGGCGCATGCGGCGCAGCAGCGGGCCGCTGGCGTGCTGGAAGGAGAGGTCGAAGTAGGGCACCACACCGGGGGTGTTGGTGAGCACGTCCACCAGCCCGGGGCGGACCTCGGCGGGCTGGAGGTAGCTGACCCGGACCCGCTCCAGGCCCTCGACAGCGGCCAGGCGCGGCAACAGCTTCTCCAGCGCGCGCACGTCGCCCAGGTCCTTGCCGTAGGACGTGGAGTTCTCGCTGACGAGGAAGACCTCGCGTACGCCCTCGCTAGCCAGCCACTCGGCCTCGCGGACGATCTCGTCGGGCTGGCGGGAGATGTAGGCGCCCCGGAAGGCGGGGATGGCACAGAAGGTGCACCGTCTGTCGCAGCCGGAGGCGATCTTGAGGTTGGCGACGGGGCCGCCGGTCAGGCGACGGCGCGGGGTGGCCGCGCGGTAGGGAAGCTCGGTGCCCTCAGCGCCCTCGGAGTCGGTGAAGGCGGCGTGTCCGGGCACGTGGACCTGGGAGGCGTCGCGCTCGGCCGGGCTGATCGGCAGCAGGGTGCGGCGGTCGCGCGGGTCGTGCGGGGCCAGCTTGCGTCCGGCGACGACGTCGTCGAGCCGGTCGGTGATGGTGGCGTAGTCGTCGAACCCGATGACGTTGGCCTCGGGGAGGGCCTCGGCCAGCTCGGAGCCGTAGCGCTCGGCCATGCAGCCGGCGGCGATGACCTTGCCGCCGCCCTCGGCCGCCTCCAGCAGGGTCTCGATGGAGTCCTGTTTGGCGGCGTCGATGAACCCGCAGGTGTTGACGACGGTCACGTCGGCCTTGGTGTCGTCGTCGACGAGGTCCCAGCCGCCAGCGGCAAGGCGACCGGCGAGCTCTTCGGAGTCGACCTCGTTACGCGCACACCCCAGGGTGACGAGTGAGACAGTACGGCGCGATGACATGGCTTCCAAGCGTGTGGGAGAGCTACGGGTGCAGCGGGCGCGGCGCGGCCGAAGGCCGGGGTACCGGTCGGGTCGTGCTCGCACGAAGGCGTCGATGGTCGCCGCCCGCAGCCCCCACACTACCGTGGTTGACCTACCCGCCCGTACCCCGGCCTCGTCGCACGTGGTGCCGTGCCGCGCCGTGGGAACCCGTCAGTTCTCGAGGCCCTCGGCCCCGATGGTGACCTCCCGGACCTCTCCGATCTCGCCGGCGGGACCGTGGTCCTCACCGTCCACGGCCACGTCGATCGCGCCCGCGTTGCCGATCCACAGGTTCAGCGGCACCTCGGTGGCGTAGTCCTGGGTCTCCCCTCCAGGAGGAACCCGGTGTAGATCGCCTCGCCGTCGGCCTCGCTGACCTCGATCCAGCTGCGGTCGCTGGCGGTGAAGGAGACGGTGAACTCGACCGGCTCCACCTCGGCCGGGGCCTCCTCGACCGTCTCGGCGCGGTCGAGGGGGACGGCCGCGTCCTCCGGGAGCAGCACGGAGTCGGCACCTCCCTCGCCGCCCGACCGGGCCGACTCGAAGGCGGTCCGGACGGGATTGCCCTCCTCCCAGCCCTGCCAGGTGCGCACACCCACGAACACGGCGGCGATCAGGATGATGCCGACGACGGCCCAGGGCCAGTGTCGCCGGACCGCCTCGGCGCGGCGGGTCCTGGTGCTGCTGACGCCGCTCCGGGGCGCGGCGGCTCGGGCGGCGCCCGGTCGGGCCCCCGGCGGCGGGCTCTCCGGCCTGCTGTGCCGTCCGGGTCGACGCGGTTCCGGTACCGCCGCCCCACCGTTGGCCCCGGCCGTCGGGACCCCCGGGGTCTGTTGCGCTGTGGCGGCCGGGCCAGCCGCTGGTTGCGTTCGAAGTGGCCCCAGCTCTCGGCCCGCTGCTCCGGGTCGGCCTCCTCGTCGCCGAAGGTGCGCCGAACGTCCGGGGACGCCTGGCGCTCGTCGGCTCCGGCGTGGGTTCGTCCGCCGTGGGCCGCCGCGACCCTGGCCGCCTTTGGCTTCGCGGACGGGTGCCGGGGCGGAGGGACGAAGGTGGCCTTCTCAGGCGACGCGTGTTCCCTGTCGAACTCCTCCAGCAACGGTGCGGGGTCCACACCGAAGAGCTTGCAGATCCTCCGGATGTGTCCTCGCGCGTAGAAGTCCCCTCCGCAGGGGACGAAGTCCTCGTTCTCGATCCCCCTCAGGACCTGCATACGGATACGTGTGCGTGTGCTCAGGTTCTCCAAGGAGCAACCCGCCGCGATCCGTGCGGCGGACAGGGTCTGGCCGATCGTCGCCATGCGCACTCCCCCGCGACTGTCTGTGCCTACGTCTACCCACTCTGCTACCCGGACACGGACAACGCAGGTCACCACGCCCCATGAAGGCCTCAAGATCGCGCCAAATCGGGCGTCACGGACGTGGTTTCGGTCTCATCCGCCCCGGATGTCGGTGAGCACGGCCGCGAGTTCGTCGGGCTGCACGAGCACGTCGCGCGCCTTGGAACCCTCGCTGGGGCCGACGACGTCGCGGCTCTCCATGAGGTCCATCAGGCGACCGGCCTTGGCGAACCCGACCCTGAGCTTGCGCTGGAGCATCGACGTGGATCCGAACTGGGTGGTGACGACCAGCTCGACCGCCTGGAGCAGCAGGTCCATGTCGTCGCCGATGTCCTCGTCGATCTCCTTCTTCTTGGTGTCGACGACCGCGACGTCCTCGCGGTAGCTGGGCTCGGACTGCTTCTTGCAGTGGTCGACGATCCCCCGGATCTCCTTCTCCGCCACCCAGGCGTTCTGGAGGCGGATGGGCTTGCCCGCGCCCATCGGGAGGAAGAGCGAGTCGCCCTTGCCGACCAGCTTCTCCGCGCCGGGCTGGTCGAGGATGACGCGGCTGTCGGCGAGGCTGGAGGTGGCGAAGGCCAGCCGCGAGGGGACGTTGGCCTTGATCAGGCCGGTGACGACGTCGACGCTGGGGCGCTGGGTGGCCAGGACCAGGTGGATGCCCGCGGCGCGGGCCAGCTGGGTGATGCGCACGACCGCGTCCTCGACGTCGCGGGGGCGACCATCATGAGGTCGGCCAGCTCGTCGACGATCACCAGCAGGTAGGGGTAGGGCTCGTAGACCCGTTCGCTGCCCAGCGGGGCCGTGAGCTCCCCGGTGCGCACGGCGGCGTTGAAGTCGTCGACGTGCCGGTATCCGGAGGCCGCGAGGTCGTCGTACCGCCGGTCCATCTCCCCCACCACCCACTGGAGGGCCTCGGCGGCCTTCTTGGGGTTGGTGATGATGGGCGTGATCAGGTGCGGGATGCCCTCGTACATGGTCAGCTCGACCCGCTTGGGGTCGACCAGGATCATGCGCACCTCGTCGGGGGTGGCGCGCATCATCAACGAGGTGATGAGTCCGTTGATGCAGGTGGACTTACCCGCGCCGGTGGCACCGGCGACCAGCACGTGCGGCATCTTGGCGAGGTTGGCGACGACGTTGCTGCCCTCGACGTCCTTGCCCAGACCCACCAGCATGGGGTGGTCGTCCGAGGTGGCGGCCGAGGAGCGCAGGACGTCGCCCAGGCTCACTATGTCCTTGTCCGTGTTGGGGATCTCCACGCCGATCGCGGACTTGCCGGGGATCGGCGACTGGATACGTACGTCGGCGCTCTTCACCGCGAGCGAGATGTTCTTGGAGAGCGCCGTGACCTTCTCGACCTTCACCGCGGGGCCGAGCTCGATCTCGTAGCGGGTGACCGTAGGGCCCCGGGTGAACCCGGTGACCTCGGCGTCGATCTTGAACTGGTCCAGGACCCCGCTCAGGGCCGCGACGACGTCGTCGTTGGCCTGTGTGCGGGGCTTGACCGGCGTGCCCGGCTTGAGCATGGTCGGCGCGGGAAGCTCGTAGTCGCCCTCGACCACGCGGGAGGGGATGGAGAGCTGCTCGGTGGTGACCGGCGGCGGCGTGGGGTCGGGGGTCGGGGCCTTGGCCTTCTTGCGGGCGGGCTTCTTCGCCGCCGAGGCCTCCGCCTCCTCCTCGTCGGTGAGAGCGGGGGCGATCGACGCGGCCTCGGGCTCACTGGGCAGGACCGGGCTGTCGTAGGGGCGCTCGTGGTCCCCGGCGACGGTCTGGGCCTCAGCGGTCTGGGCCTTCGGCTTGCGCTTGCGCGGCTTGGCGGGCTTCTCCGGGTCCGCGCCGAGGAGGCCGATCCCGGAGTCGGGGCCGGTGTCGCGCTCCATCAGGGCGCCGAAGAGGGTCTGGAGCCGGTCCGGGATGCGGCGGATGGGGGTGGCGGTCACCACGAGGATGCCGAAGATCAGGATCAGGGCCAGCAGGAGCCCGGTGAGCCAGGGGGTGACCACCGCGCTGAGCGGGCCGGAGGCGACGAAGCCGATGACGCCGCCCGCCTCCTGGAGCCCCTCGATACCGTCGGCGGGCTGCGGGATGCCGTGGGCGATGTGGATGAGCCCGAGGAGGCCGAGCATGATCGAGGTGACCCCGATGAACAACCGCCCCGCGTCGCCCTCCTTGCTCGTGCTCGGGGTGCGCATCAGCTTGACCGCGATCGGCAGGAAGAGGAGGGGAAGGATCGGCGAGAAGGTGCCGAAGCCCCCGACCACCACGAAGCGGGTGGCCTCCAGCAGCGGGCCGTCGCTCTGCCACCACACGGCGGAGGCGACCAGGATGCCCAGGGCCAGCAGGATCAGCCCCGCCCCGTCGCGCCGCAGGTCGGGGTCGAGGCCGCGGGCGCTGCGTCCGACCGCGCGGGCCGCCCCGCCCACCGTGTGCGCGACGAGCTTCCACATCACCAGCAGGAACTGACCGAAGAGCGTGACCACGTACGCGATGGGCCCGTCGGGCATGCGCTTCTTCGCCGCCGGTCTGCGCGCTGCGGGCTTCTTGCGCCCAGCACCGCCTGAGGAGGCACGCGTGGCCATCGGGGGTCACCTCCACCGGGGACGGGGTCGATTCCGAGGTGCGGGCACAGCGACCCGGCACGGCGGGAAGCCTACTAAGCCGTCCAGCCCGGAGCACCCAGGGGGCACGGCGTGTTCTCTGTTTTCTTTGGGCCTCCGCTTCGCTTCGGCCCGGGTTCGGCGCCTTTGCAGAGGGATTCTTCATCCTCGTCCACGCCTGGCTCGTTCCTCGCTGGCGGCTTGACTCGTCTTGCAGAACCCTCTCCGGCGCTCGAACGGGGCACCCCCGGTGGCCAAGGCGGACAGGCGGGACTCACGCCCACCCACAGTCGTGAGTCCCGCTCAGGGCCCAAGGCCACGGGGGTGCTTTCGTTCGGGCGCCGGCAGGGTTCTGGAGGTGCCGCAGGTGGGATCGCGAGGAACGAGCCATCACACCGCAGGCGCCGAAGGTTCCTGCCTTTCCAGGCGCCCGAACACGCATCGAAGCGAAGCGGAGATGCAAAGAGATAAGGAACGGCCCGGGAACGCGGACGTTCCCGGGCCGTGTCCCTGCTTCCCCTACGGTCAGACCTCGACCAGGACGGGGATGATCATGGGACGTCGACGGTAGGTCTCGTTGACCCAGCGTCCCGTGCTGCGGCGGATGAGCTGACGCAGCTGGTGCGGGTCGTTGACCCCGTCGGCGGCCGCCTTGTCCAGGGCGTCCTGGATCTTGTCGATCACGTCGTCGTAGGCCGCGGCGCCCATGCCCGCGCCCCGGGTGTGGATCTCGGGGTCCCCGAGGATCTTCCCGGAGTTGGAGTCCACCGCGACGACGACGGAGATGAAGCCCTCCTCGCCCAGGATGCGGCGGTCCTTCAGGGCGGCGTCGGTGACGTCCCCGACCGAGGAGCCGTCCACGTAGACGTACCCGGCCTGCACCGCGCCGACGATCTTGGCGCGGTTCTTGTACACGTCCACGACCACGCCGTCCTCGGCGATGACGACGCGGTCGCTCGGCACGCCCGTGAGCTTGGCCAGGTCGGCGTGGGCGCGCATGTGCCGCCACTCGCCGTGCACCGGCATGAAGTTGCGCGGACGCACCATGTTGAGCACGTACAGCAGCTCACCGGCGGAGGCGTGGCCGGACACGTGCACGAGCGCGTTGCCCTTGTGCACGACCTTGGCACCCCAGCGGGTCAGGCCGTTGATGACCCGGTTGACCGAGTTCTCGTTGCCCGGGATGAGCGACGAGGCGAGCAGGATGGTGTCGCCCTCCTCGATGCGGATCTGGTGGTCCCGGTTGGCCATACGGCTCAGCGCCGCCATGGGCTCGCCCTGGGAACCGGTGCAGATCAGCACGACCTCGTCGGCGGGCATCTTGTCGAGCTGCTTGACGTCGACGATGGTGTCGCCGGGGATGCTCAGGTAGCCCAGGTCGCGTGCGATGTTCATGTTGCGGACCATGGAGCGGCCCACGAACGCGATCTTGCGGCCGTGCGCGGTCGCGGAGTCGATGACCTGCTGGACGCGGTGCACGTGCGAGGCGAAGCAGGCCACCACGATGCGCTTCTTCGCCTGCCGGAACACCTTGTCGATGGCCTCGGTGAGGTTGCGCTCGTTGACCACGAACCCGGGCTGCTCGGCGTTGGTGGAGTCCGACAGCAGGATGTCCACGCCCTCGTCACCGAAGCGGGCGAACCCGGCCAGGTCGGTGAGGCGGCTGTCCAGCGGCAGCTGGTCCATCTTGAAGTCGCCCGTGTGGAGTACCGTGCCGCCGGGCGTGCGGATGCCCACGGCGAGTGCGTCCGGAATCGAGTGGTTGACCGCGAAGAACTCCAGGTCGAAGGGGCCGAAGTCGTGGCGCTCCCCTCCTCCACCAGGACGGTCTCCGGCTTGATCCGGTGCTCGCCGAGCTTGGCGCTGATCAGCGCCAGGGTGAGCTTGGAACCCACGATCGGGATGTCGGCCCGCTCGCGCAGCAGGAACGGCACGCCGCCGATGTGGTCCTCGTGCCCGTGGGTGAGCACGATCGCCTCGATGTCGTCGAGACGGTCCCGGATGTAGTCGAAGTCCGGCAGGATCAGGTCGACGCCGGGCTGCTCCTCCTCCGGGAAGAGCACACCGCAGTCGACGATGAGCAGACGGCCGTCGTACTCGAAGACGGTCATGTTGCGGCCGATCTCACCGAGACCGCCGAGCGGGACGATGCGCAGGACACCCTTGCCCTGGGGCGGGGGCGGGCCGAGTTCGGGGTGCGGGTGACTCATACGGAACCCTCCGTCAGACGTTCGACGCGCACGGCGCTGGCGGGCACGGCCTGGTGCGGGGCGAGCCCGATCGGGCCCTTGACCCCGGCGGCGGCCAGGTCCTCGCGCAGGAGGGCCTGGAGCTCCGAGGAGGCGTCCGCGAGCGGAGTGCGGACCGGACCGGAGGGAGCCCGAACAGGTTCAGGATCGCCTTGGTCGTGATGACGCCCTGGGTGCGGAACATGCCGGTGTAGACCGGGGTGAGGCGGCGGTGGATGGCCAGCGCCTGGCCGACCTCGCCCTCCTCGAAGGCGTCGATCATGTCCTTGAGGTCGCTGCCGACGATGTGGCCGACGACGCTCACGAATCCGGCCGCGCCGACCGACAGCAGCGGCAGGTTCAGGATGTCCGTGCCGCAGTAGTAGGCGAGGTCGGTGCGCTCCATGACCCAGGAGCTGGCGCCGACGTTGTCCTTGGCGTCCTTGTTGGCGACGATGCGCGGGTGCTCGGCCAGCCGGACCAGGGTCTCGGAGGCGATCGGCGTCCCGGTGCGGTGCGGGATGTCGTAGAGCATGACCGGCAGGTCGGTGGTGTCGGCGATCTCGGTGAAGTGCCGGATCAGCCCCTCCTGCGGGGGCTTGTTGTAGTAGGGCGTGACAGCCAGCAGGCCGTGCGCGCCCGCCTTCTCGGCGGCCCGGGCCAGCTTGACGCTGTGGCGGGTGTCGTTGGTGCCGACCCCCGCGATGATCTGGGCGCGGTCTCCGACGGCCTCGACCACGGAGCGCAGCAGACGGTCCTTCTCGTCGTCGCTGGTCGTGGGCGACTCACCGGTCGTGCCGCTGATCACCAGACCGTCGTTGTGCTGCTCGTCCACCAGGTAGGTGGCGAGGCGGGCGGCACCGTCGTAGTCGAGTTCCCCGTCTTCGAGCATCGGGGTGACCATCGCGGTCAGCATCTTGCCGAATGGGCGGTTCTTGGGTTCCACCATCGTGTGTGAAAGGCTCTCGGGCCCCAGCCGGAAGGCGTCGGGGCCCTGGGTTGCCCTTCCTCCTCTCCATGTGCGTGAAACGGGTGCGTGTCCCGAGCCGGGTGCTTTCCTCCGTGCAACGGGTGAAGACGGCGTTGAACGTCCGTCGCCGCGACCGGTGAACGCGGGCCACCGGAAGCGGGAAAGTCTGTGTGTCCCTCACACGTGGGAGTGCGCGGGAGCGGGTCCGGTTCGGCCCCCGTCCTCGTGGGTTGAGGTGAGGGACCGTCACGGGTGTGACCGACCAGGTCACCTGGAGCCTACGCGCTCGACCGGTGCCCGGAAGTGTGAACCTACCCGCACCGGGCCCTCGTCACGCGGACGGGGCCCGGTGTCACCGTGGTCGGAGGACGGCGCGCGGGTGGCGTTCGGGCGTGTCTCAGTCGTCCTTGCCGTCGGGCAGGAACATGCTGACGATCCAGCTCACGATGGTGACGATGATGGCGCCCCAGAAGGCGGGCCAGAATCCGTCCACGTGGAACGGGATGTTGAACAGCCCGGCGATCCACTCGGTGAGCATGAACAGCAACGCGTTCACCACGAGCCCGATCAGCCCGAGGGTGAGGGCGTAGAACAGGCAGCCGACCGTCTTGACGATCGGTTTGATGACCGCGTTGACCACACCGAAGATCGCGCCGACCACGAGATAGACGAAGATCTGACCGGCGGTGTCCTGCGCCGTGACGTCGATCCCGTCGACAAGGAGGACAGCGGCCCAAAGGGCCAGCGCGTTCGCGATAACTCTGATAATGAGGCTCACAACGTAGATGTTCCCATGCCGGTGCAAGGTCCGGAAACTCCGGCGTGGGTGATCTTTTCTTCCGGCGTGTCGCACACCCGCGCCACGCCGGGTGCGGAACCAACCGAGAGGCCCCTCGTGTCCAGTGCGCAGTTCGTCCGTCCCGCCCGTGCCGCCGACGTGGACAGGGTGGTGGACCTCCAGGTCGCGTCATGGCGGTCGGTGTACAAGGACCTGTTGCCCGCCGAGGTGGCGGAGGAGCTCTCCGGAGACCAGGCCCGGGAGAGCTTCCGTGAGCAGTGGACGGCGGCCCTGGAGTCGCCGCCCACCTCCAAGCACCGGCTGGTGGTGGCCACCGACGAGGACGGCGGGGTGCGCACGGTGGTCGGGTTCGCGGCGTTCGGCCCGGGCGGGGACCCGGACCTGTGGCCCGCCAGGGACGCCGAGGTGTTCGCGCTGCACGTGGATCCGGAGCGGGTGCGCGAGGGGCACGGCAGCCGTCTGGTGAACGCCTGCGTGGACCACCTGGTGGAGGGCGGGTTCGGCACGGCGCACGTGTGGGTTCCGGAGGAGGAGAACGCGCTGCGGTCGTTCTTCGAGGCCTCGGGGTGGCGCGCGGACGGGGCCCGGCGGGAGATCGACATGGGTCGTCTGCTGCCGATGGTGAGGTTGCACGCGGCCGTGTCCGAGTAGTGCGGCGGCGCGTCGGCCAGGCACTACCGTTGGGTAGTTGTCCGGCGCGCCCCACGGCGCGCCACCGTCTCGAATCTGGAGGACCGGCGCGTGGCCACGGTCAGTGAATGGGTCTCGGGGCTGCGCCCCCGCACGCTTCCGAACTCGATCGTCCCGGTGGCGGTGGGTACCGCGCTCGCCTTCTCCCTGGACGGGTTCGTGTGGTGGAAGGCGCTGCTCGCCCTGGTGGTGTCCATGGCGCTCCAGGTGGGCGTGAACTTCGCCAACGACTACAGCGACGGGGTCAAGGGCACCGACACCGAGGAACGCACCGGGCCCACACGGTTGACCGCGAGCGGGCTGGCGGCGCCCAGGCAGGTGCTGGCCGCCGCGCTGGGGAGCTTCGCCTTCGCCGGTGTCGTCGGCCTGGTCCTGGTGGCGACCAGTTCGTGGTGGCTGCTGCTGATCGGCGCCGCCGCGATCGCCGCCGCCTGGTACTACACCGGTGGGAACACCCCGTACGGCTACCGGGGCCTGGGCGAGGTCTCGGTGTTCGTGTTCTTCGGCGTGGTGGCCGTGGTGGGCACGGTGTTCGTGCAGATGGAGTCGCTGCCCTGGCAGGCCTGGGTGGCCTCGGTGCCGGTCGGTCTGCTCTCCTGCGCGGTGCTGGTGATCAACAACCTGCGGGACATCCCCACGGACCGGGAGACCGGGAAGATCACCCTGGCCGTCCGCCTGGGCGAGACCGGCACCCGGCGCCTCTACGCGGGCATGATCGTGGCTTCCTTCCTGGTCGCCCTGGTGCTGACCACGGTGTCGTGGTGGGTGCCGCTGGTCCTGCTGGCCGCGCCGCTGGCGGTGCCCCCGCTGCGCCGGGTGCTCGGCGGGCAGGTCGGCCGCGACCTGGTCCTGGGGCTGGGTGAGACCGGGAAACTCCAGATGGCTTTCGGCGTGCTGTTCTCGGTGGCGCTCGCCCTGGGCTAGGCGGGTTAGGGTCGTCGGGTGGATCAGAGCGACGACGACTTCTTCGCGAACCTGCCCGCGACCCGGGGTGCGGCGGGCGGACTCATCCGTTCGACCTCGGGCGACGTGCTCCTGGTGCGGCGCGTGTACGACCCGGAGCGGCCCTGGGGCATCCCCGGCGGGATCATGGAGGCCGACGAGTCCCCGTGGCCGCCTGCCGCCGTGAGATCGCCGAGGAGCTGGGTGTGACCGCCCGTGTGCTGGCCCCGCTCGTCATCGACTGGGTGCCGTCCCGACCACCCCGCACGGCCGCCTACCAGTGGCTGTTCCGCGTGGAGGTCCCGCACACCGACTTCCGTCTCCAGCCCGACGAACTGTCCGGTTGGGAGTGGGTCCCGCCCTCGCGGCTGTCCGAGCACCTCGCCGCCGGGACGGCCCGACGCCTGGAGGCGGCGGTGTCGGTGGACGACCAGGGGCTTGGCCTGGTCTACCTGGAGGACGGACACGCCGTCCTGCCTGCGCGGACCTGAGCGGACCCACCACCGGACCCCGGTCCGGTTACGATGCCTGCCCCGCCTACGTACCCCCTTGGAGAACCGTGCCGAGCGACCACCCCACCGATCCCCTCGAGCTCGCCCCCGACCCGGTGGCCTGGGCCGAACGCAACGCCCGCCAGGCGAACGCGTTCGACACGATCGGAGACCGCTACGACGAGGCCTTCCCCAACAAGGAAGGCCAGGAGGACTGCGTGCGCAGGCTGCTGAGTCTGCTGCCACCGAGCGCGCAGGTGCTCGACCTCGGTTCGGGAACCGGCCTGCCCACCGCCCGTCAGCTGGTCAGCTCTGGCGCCCAGGTGACCGGCTTCGAGATCTCCGAGCAGATGATCGCGCTCGCCCGCGAGAACGTCCCCGAGGCGACGTTCCGTCAGGCCGACATCGTCGACCTCGACCCGGTGGAGTGCTCGTACGACGCCATCGTGGCCTTCTTCTCGCTGCTCTGCCTGCCCAAGGACCGCATCCCCCAGGCCCTGGGCCGCGTGCGGGCCTCCCTGGTGCCAGGCGGCCTGGTGTGCCTGTCGATGGTCGAGGCCGACCTGGACGATCAGCCGATCTCCTTCCTGGGGAACGAGATCCGCGTGTCCGGGTACCCCCGCGACGAACTGCGGGAGGTGGTGGAGAGGGCCGGGCTCATCATCGAGGACGAGCGCGTGGTGGCCTACAACCCCGAGGGCGCCCACCCCGAGGTGCAGATCTTCCTGACCTGCCGCCGAGGCGCCTAGCCGGACATGTCCGTTTCTCGGGAAGTTGGAGAAATCGACCCTTGCCACTGGTAAGTCCCCAGGTGGAGAAGGGTGCTCCCCGCGCACGCGGGGATGGTCCCAGTGGAAACGGCTCCACACCGATGACCTGCTGGTGCTCCCCGCGCACGCGGGGATGGTCCCGCCCCGGCCCTTCCGTCCGCCGGGGCGTTTCTGTGCTCCCCGCGCACGCGGGGATGGAACATGACTGAGGGGGACCACCCGTGTGGCGGTCCCCCTCGGTGGTCTGATGGCTAGTCCAGGCCGAGCAGCGGCTCCAGGCCCAGGGTGAGGGGCTCCGAGAGCTCAGCGGTCCGGCGGACACCGAGAAGGACACCCGGCATGAACGAGGTGCGGTTCATGGAGTCGTGGCGGATCTTCAGGGTCTCGCCGTCGGTGCCGAACACCACTTCCTGGTGGGCGATGAGGCCCTGGATGCGCAGCGCGTGCACGCGAACGCCCTCGACGTCCGCGCCACGGGCTCCGGGGATCTCCGAGGTGGTCGCGTCGGGCATCGGCTGGGTCCCGGCCTCACGGCGGGCCTCGGCCACCAGCTCGGCGGTCCGGTAGGCCGTTCCGCTCGGGGCGTCGGCCTTGTTCGGGTGGTGCAGCTCGATGATCTCCGTGGAGTCGAAGTAGGGCGCGGCCTTCTTCGCGAAGTGCATCATCAGGACGGCGGCGATGCCGAAGTTGGGCGCGATGAGCACCTTCGCCCCCGGCCTGGCCTCCTGGAGGGCGCGCACCTGCGCCAGGCGGGCCTCGTCGAAGCCGCTCGTCCCGACGACGGCGTGGATCCCGTGGTCGATCAACCACGCGAGGTTGTCCATCACCACGTCGGGGTGCGTGAAGTCGACGACGTAGTCGGCCCCCAGCACCGCGTCACGGTCGGCGGCGCTGTCCACGCCCGCGACGAGTTCCATGTCGTCGGCGGCCTGAACCGCCTTGACGACCTCTGACCCCATGCGCCCATCGGCGCCGAAAACTCCTACCTTGAACACGGCACGAGCGTAGCGGAGTTCGGCGTGGTGGGACGGGTCGGGGCGCGTCACACGTGTCACTCTGACCCCATGGAACCGAACTCGGAGCACTCGCAGAGGCGGCTGGGATCGCTGTTGAACGGGCTCCGGGCGGCGGTCCTGGGCGCCAACGACGGCATCGTCTCCACGGCGGGTCTCGTGGTCGGCGTGGCGGGCGCCACCCCGCACCGGGAGGCCCTGCTGGTCGCGGGTGTCGCCGGGACCCTGGCGGGCGCGCTGTCGATGGCGGCGGGCGAATACGTCTCGGTGAGCACGCAGCGCGACACCGAGCGGGCGGCGATCGCCCGGGAGCGGCGGGAGCTCACCGAGGACCCGGACGGCGAGTTGGAGGAGCTGGCCGGGATGTACCGGGAGCGCGGACTCAGCGAGAAGCTGTCCCGCGAGGTCGCCAGGGAGCTCACCGACCACGACGCGCTGAGCGCCCACGTGGAGGTGGAGCTGGGCCTGAACCGCTACCGGGCCAATCCGTGGCAGGCCGCCTTCGCGAGCATGTTCTCCTTCCTGCTGGGCGCGATGATCCCGCTGTCGGCCATGCTGTTGAGCCCCGACGCCTGGCGCCTGGCCGTGACGGTGGTCGCGGTGCTGGTGGCCACGGGTCTGCTGGGCGCGGTCAGCGCGCGGATGGGCGGCGCCCTGCCGATGCGCGCGGCGGTGCGGTGCGTGCTCGGCGGCTCGTTCGCCATGCTGGTGACGTACACGGTCGGCACGCTGATCGGCGTGGCGGCGGGCTGAGCTCAGCGCGCGGTGGCCAGGGTGAGGGCGAAGTCGCCCGGTTCGTCGGTCCACCAGTGGGTGAGGTCGAACCCCGCGGCGTCGAGTTCGGCGGTCAGTCCTTCGCGGCGGAACTTGGCGGAGATCTCCGTGCGCATCTCCTCGCCCTCGAAGAAGTCCACCTCCAGGTCGAGGTCGGCGACGCGCACGTGCTGCGGAGCGCGGGCCCGCAGGCGCATCTCGATCCACTCGCACTCGGAGTTCCACACCGCGACGTGTTCGAAGGCGGTGGGGTCGAAGTCGCCGCCGAGCCGCTGGTTGATCACCGAGAGCACGTTGCGGTTGAACGCGGCGGTCACCCCTGGGAGTCGTCGTAGGCGGCCACGAGGCGGGCCGGGTCCTTCACGAGGTCGGCGCCGAGCAGCAGGGAGTCCCCGAGTGCAGCACGCTGTGGATGTCGCGCAGGAAGGAGGCGCGCGGTCCGGGTTCCTGGTTGCCGATGGTCGATCCGAGCACTGCCAGGAGCTGACGGCCGCCCTCACTGACCGGCAACAGGCCCAGGTGCTGCTCGAAGTCCCCGACCACGGCGTGTACGTCCAGGCCCGGGTAGTCGTCCGCGACCGGGCGTGCCGAGGCGGCGAGGAACTCCCCGCTGACGTCCACGGGCACGAACCGGGACAGGCCTCCGTGGCGGCGCATGGCGTCCAGGAGCAGCCTGGTCTTGACCCCGGAACCGGACCCGAGCTCGATCAGGGCGACCGCTCCGGCGGCCTCCGCGATCTCGTCGGCGCGCGTCTCCAGGATGGAGCGCTCGGCCCAGGTCGGGTAGTACTCCGGAAGCCGCGTGATGTCCTCGAAGAGCGCGCTGCCGCGTTCGTCGTAGAACCACTTGGGCGGCAGTTGTTTGGGCCGCGCGGTGAGTCCTTCCGCGACGTCGGTGCGCAACGCCTTGTCGAGCTCGTCAGCAGTCAGGTTGCGGTCAATCCGGAACATGGTGCCTCCTGTGTCCCTTACGGATGTACCCGGGGCGGGTGAAACCAGTGGAGTGCGCGACCGGGGTCAGCCGAGCGGGTGGATGTCGGTGCGCTCGCGGGTGGCCACGACCACGGAGTTCTCCGGGACCTGCCGCCAGCCGCGGCCGTCGTCGAAGGGCTCGGAGGCCAGCCAGGCCCCCTCACGGCGCAGGGTGTAGAGGGTGTCGCCCGCCGTGGTCCCGACGATCACCTCGCCGTCGCTGGCCAGCAGGTTGTACCGGCCCTGGGAGAGTTCCCGCGCGCGGTGCACCGCCGAGACCAGCGCCCCGGCGAGGTCCCTGGACGTCCGCCAGGCCCGGAGGGTCTGCGCGAACAGCGGCGCGGAGTCGACCGGAGCGCGGGCGTCCAGGGCGCCCGGCGGGGAGGGCGCCGCGAGGCCGTCCAGGAGCGCCTGGTCGTCCCGGGCGGCCCCGTTGTGGCTGAACAGCAGGCGGTCGGCCCGGAAGGGCTGGGCCCCGGACTCCTCGGAGCCGAAGCCGACGGTGGCGTCACGCACCGCGGCGACCACGCACCCGGAGCTGATGGACCGGGCGGCGTCCGCGAAGGAGGAGTCGCCCCAGATCGGCATGGCGCGCCGGTAGCGGAGCGGCGCGGTCTCGGCCCCTCCGGGTACCAGCCGACGCCGAAGCCGTCCGCGTTGACCGTCCCGTACCGCTGCTGTCGCGGGGCCCAGGACTGGACGTGCAGCGAGTGGGGCGCCGCGTACAGCAGTTCGTGCACGGTACGCGGCGGCCCCAGGTAGGCGAGGTGTCGGCACATCAGGCGCGGTCCGCGTCGCGTGCGCAGCGGAACCCGCTGAAGATCTGCCGTCGGATCGGGTGGTCCCAGTTACGGAAGGTGGAGCGCACCGCCGTGGGGTGGGTGGCCCAGGAGCCGCCGCGCAGGACCTTGTACCCGCCGCCGAAGAAGACCTCCGAGTACTCGCGGTAGGGGAACGCGGAGAACCCGGGGTAGCCGTGGAAGGTGGTGGAGGTCCACTCCCACACGTCACCGATCAGGTGCCGTACTCCCAGGGGTGAGTCCCCCTCGGGATGACTGCCGACCGGGTGCGGGCCGAGCGCCCGCTGGCCGAGGTTGGCGTGGCCGCCGGTGGGCTCCTCGTCGCCCCAGGGGAAGCGGCGTGAGCGTCCGCTGGCGGGGTCGAAGCGGGCGGCCTTCTCCCACTCGGCCTCGGTGGGCAGTCGCCTGCCCGCCCACCGGGCGTAGGCCTCGGCCTCGTGGAAGGACACGTGCTGGACGGGCTGGTCCGGCGGCACCTCCTCGACCCGGCCGAAGCGGCGCCGGACCCAGCCGTCGCCGTCCGGCGTCCAGAAGGCGGGGGCCACGGCGTCGCGGCGCCGCTTCCACTCCCAGCCCTCGTCGGACCACCAGCGCGGGTCCTGGTAGCCGCCGTCCTCGACGAACCGCAGGTAGGCGCGGTTGGTGACCGGGTCGGTGTCGATCCAGTAGGCGTCCAGGTCCACTGTGTGTGCGGAGCGCTCGTTGTCGTAGGACCAGGGGTCGTCGTCGGTGCCCATGGTGAAGGGCCCCGCGGGGACCAGGACCTCCTCGGCCGTTGGCGGGCTCGGCTCCGGTGGCGCGCTCTCCTCCTCCAGCAGCACGGGGGCGCCCCGGCGGAGCTGGTGGGTGGCGAGCATGGTCTCGTCGTGCATGTGCTCGTGCTGGATCACCATGTGGAAGACGAACCCGGCCTCCAGCAGGGACCGCTCCCCCGCGCTCCGGGGTGCGGGGACCGTCTCCAGGTCCACCGAGTCGAGGGTGTCCAGGACCTCCCTGCGCACCCGGTCGTTGTAGTCGCGGGCCTCCTCCGGCCGCAGCAGGGGCAGGGCGACCCGGTCGGCCCGGGGGTTCTCGAAGGCGTCGTACAGGCCGTCGATGTCGGGGCGCAGCGCCTCACGTCCCCCGGCGGCCCTCAGCAGCCACTGCTCCTCGTAGTTGCCGATGTGCGCCAGGTCCCAGACCAGCGGGGACATGAGCGGGGAGTGCTGGGCGAGCAGGTCCGCCTCGTCAAGGGAGTCGAGCGTCAGCCCGTTGCTGCGGCGTCTGCTCCGGTCCAGTTCGGCGGCGATGCGCTCCTTGGCGCGTTCCTGTTCCCGACTCATGGCGTGTCTCCCCCTCGCACGGCGTGGACGCCGCCGTGGTCCTCGTCCCGGGTGCCGGTCTCCGCGCGCGGCTCGGGCACCAGTCGCCCGAGCGCGCCGTCGGCCGGGCACCGTCCGCGTCGGACGTAATGGTCCGCGTAGGCGTCCACCAGGTGGGCGAGCCCGGCGGCGCCCATCCTCGGCAGTGCCTCCACCGCGGCGTCGAAGCAGATCCGCGTGCAGGCGTCGATCTCGGGATCGGCCGGTCCCAGGCTGGCCGAGCGCCGCCACAGCGCGGGGTCGGGGAAGCGGCCCCGGCACAGGCGTTCGGTGGCCTCCTCCGCGACGGCGCGGGCGCGGGGCTCGTCGAACAGCGCGGCGGCCAGTGCCATCGGGACCGGCCACCAGTCCAGCGGCAGGGCGTCGATCATCCGCAGTTCCCACCAGCCGCGCGGGCGTACGGGCGGGAAGAGCGTGGACAGGTGGAACTCCAGGTCGGCCAGCGTGATGGGCCGGGCTCCGCGCCCGCCGATCCAGTCCGCCAGGGTGATGCCGGGGTCGGCCGTCCACTCCCCTCCGCCGCCGGGGACCTCCGACACGGCCAGGAGGTGGGCGGCGAGGGCGTACTCGGCCCAGGCGGTGGCGGGGTCCGGGTGGGTGTGGGACTCCAGGGCCGGGCGGGTGCGGGTGCCGTCGGTGGCCGCCCAGATCGCCCAGCGGGTGGACTTCCAGCCGGTGGGGCGTCCGCGCCACACGGCGGAGTTGGCGAAGGCCGACACCAGGACGGGACCGAGCCGGTGCGCGAGTTCCCAGCGGGCGCCCGCGTCGGCGGGGTCGGCGCCGGTGTCCAGGCAGACCTGGAGTGACGCGGTGCTGCACATCATGGTGTGTCCGCTGGGCTGGCGGCGGTTGGCGAAGAACCGTTCCATGGCCGTGTAGCGGGGCAGGCGGAGCTGGCGGACGGGCGGCCGTACCGGGTCGAGTGCGGTCTCGGCCAGGTGCAGTCCGTCGTCCGCGAGGGTCTTGCGTAGGTGGTCGAGGTCCCGGGCGAGTGCCTCGTGGGCGCGCGCCGGGCCGGGCAGGGCCGCCGAGCTGAGCTCGATCTGGCCGCCGGGCTCGAAGGTGATCCGGCTTCCCGCGGGCGGGGGCCACAGGCCTCCAGCAGCTCCGCGAGGCGGTCGATGGTGACGGGTGCTGTGGGGTCCTCGGGGTCGGTGACGAGCCATTCGGTCTCGGCCCCGACCTTTCCGGGCGGGCCGGTCTTGAAGCAGACACCGTTGATGTAGTCGTGGACGTCTTCCGTGGTCATGTGCGCCATGAGCAGCTCCCTGTGGGTCGCGCCCCACAGGTCCTGCCCCGACACGCACGGTCACGAACGTGTGCGATCACCCCAAATCGTGGCAAGCCGCACGGGCCCGTTCAGCGGGTGCGTCATCAGGTGCACGACACACCCGTTGGCGTCGGGCTTCGTGACGGAGCCGTCCGGCGGGCGCCCTCCAACGTGACGACGATCACATAGCGCGGGCTCGGGTCAGGCATCCAGGAACTCCCGCACCCGAGCCTCGATGATCCGGCGTTCCTCCTGGTCAAGGGCGATGTCAAACACCTCACGCAACACCGTTCCCACCTCCCCCAGAGCCAACTCCCGCACCTCGCCGGTGCCGTCGACCCGCTCGACGGACAGGGTCGTGTCGTCGAGCGCGTACCGGGAACCGCCGACCGTCCGCGCGACCATCAGTCGGTGGCGGAAGGGTGACCGCGGGTGGGTGGTGAGGTAGTGGCTGAACACCGCGTAGTCCTGGGGGAGCACCCCGAGGCGGCGAAGGAGTACAGGTTCCGCCACTGCCGACCCTCGAAGCCCCGCAGCAGCCACTCTTCGTCACCGATCTCCGACACCCGGTCCAGCCGCAGGTTCCAGCCGCCCTGCGAGACCTGCTGGCCGTCCGCGAAACGGAGGGGTTCCACGAGGCCACCGCCGCCGAAGCCGACGTCGGCCAACCAGGGCTCTCCCTTCACCCGCACCCGCAGGAGGGCGTGGGTGGAGGGCCGGGGGCGGCCGTCCCCGCCCAGCAGCACCCGGGCGGTGAAGGCGGTCAGGGTGAACCCGAGCCGGTCCAGGGCGGCGGCGAGGAGCAGGTTCTGCTCGTAGCAGTAGCCTCCCCGGCGGTGGTGGACCATCTTGTCCGTCAGCGAGGGGACGTCCAGCGGGACCGGGCGTCCCAGGAGCAGCTGGAGGTTCTCGAAGGGGATGGCCGCCAGGTGGGCGCGGTGCACAGCGGTGAGGGTGTCCAGGGTGGGTGGCGGTGACCCGGACAGGCCCAGGCGCGCCAGATAGGCGTCCAGGTCGAGGGCCGCGCCGTGCCAGAAGTCACGGTCGGTGAGGGCCGGTTCGGGTACCGGTGCCGGACCCGGCGGCGTCGCGGGTACGGGTCGCCCATGCTGCTCGTTGGTCCCCATGTCCTGGCTAACGGCACCCGCTCCGGAGCTGTTCCGGCACCCGCACGCCCGCCTCCCCCACACCGCGCGGACACACGCGGCCCTCTGGCCACCCGCGCGCACGCCCCTCCCGACCTCCCCGGAGGCACACACGCGACCCCAGGGCGAGACAGCGAACCGCACTGGCACCGTCACTGCACCCACGCGCAGCGCTCACGCCCCTGTCCACTCGGGACACTCCTTTCTCCCAGGGCCCCACGTACTGCGCGCGCGGCCCGGGCCGACACCCTCCCCTCGGTCACCGAGGAGCACGCGTACCGTGACCGGGCGTCGGCCAGGACTCCCCTACACGGTGACGGGACCGGGCGGACCGTCCGCGCGCAGGCGCCCGGTCTCGTCCTCGGCCGCCCAGTGGCAGGCCACCCGCCGCTCGGCGCCGCCGCCGAGCACCGCCGGGTCCACGGTGGTGCACAGGTGGGCCACCCCGGCCCGCTCGGCCTCCCCGAGGCCAGCACGGGACAGCGCGGATGGAACCGGCAGCCCGCGGGCACCTGTTTGGGGTCCGGCGGCTCTCCGGAGAGCACCACCGGTTCCTCCTCGGCCCCGGCGTCGGGCAGGACCGACAGCAGCGCCCGCGTGTACGGGTGGGCGGGCGCGGACAGGACCTCCTCCACGGTGCCGAGCTCCACCACGCGCCCCAGGTACATCACGGCGACCCGGTCCGCGATGTTCCACGCCAGCCCGAGGTCGTGCGTGGCCACCAGCGCGGACAGGCCAAGTTCGTCGCGCAGCTCCAGCAGCAGCCGCAGGATCTCGCCGCGCACCGACGCGTCCAGGGACGCCACCGGTTCGTCAGCCACCAGCACCTCGGGGTCCAGGACCAGCGCCCCGGCGATCACCACGCGCTGCCGCTGGCCGCCGGAGAGCTCGTGGGGGTAGCGGGTGAAGAACCGCTCGGGCGGGCGCAGCCCGGCCTGGGACAGGGCCCGGGAGACCCGTTCGGTCTCGTCCGCGGTCGTGCCCTCGTGGATGCGCAGGCCCTCCACGACGGACTCGTAGACGGTGCGGCGGGGGTTGAGCGAGCCCATCGGGTCCTGCTGCACGAGCTGGACGCGGCGCCGGTAGGCACGCAGGTCGCGCGAGCGGTAGCCCAGCGGGGCGCCCTCGAACAGGACGCGGCCGCCGGTGGGACGCTCCAGCCCGAGCAGGGCCCGGGCCAGGGTGGTCTTGCCGCAGCCGGACTCCCCCACCAGGGCGACGATCTCCCCGCCGCCACGTCGAGGTTGACGCCGTCGACCGCACGGGCGGTCCCCGGCCACCGCCCGGGGCGGCTCCGGCGGCGAAGGCCACCCGCACGTCGTCGGCGCGCAGGATCGGTCCGGTGTCCTCCCTCGGAACGGAGAGGGAGGAGGGCTGTCGTGAGTCGGTGTCGGCGCTCAACGGCTCGTCTCCTCGGTGTCGTGGGAACCGCTCGTGTCGTGGGAACCGCGTGCGCCGCCGTCCCCCGGGGCCCCGCTCCGGTCCGGCAGGCCCGGCCCGTGCCCCACGTGCACGCAGGCCGCGTGCCGGTCGGCGTGGCCGTCGCGGTCGGGGCGGACCGGCCACAGCGGCGGGTCGACGGTGGCGCACACCGTCTCCGCGACGGCACAGCGCGGCCGGAACACACAGCCCGAGGGCGGGTCCGAGGGATCGGGCGGGTCGCCCGGCAGCCCCCGGGGGCCAGGCGCGAGGCCGGGTCACCGATCTTGGGGAAGGCCGCGCTGAGCGCGCTCGCGTAGGGGTGCGCCGGGGCGTGCACGACCTCGCGCGCGGGCCCCTGCTCGACGATCCGCCCCGCGTACATCACCGCGACCCGGTCGCAGGTGGCCGCGAGGACGGAGAGGTCGTGGCTGATCATCAGCATGCCGATCCCGGTCTCGTCCACGAGCCGTTCCAGCAGGCCGAGGATCTGCGCCTGGATCATCACGTCCAGGGCGGTGGTCGCCTCGTCCGCGATGATCAGGCGCGGTTCGCAGGCCAGCGCCATCGCGATCATGACCCGCTGGCGCTGGCCGCCGGACAGCTGGTGGGGGTAGTCGCGTCGGCGGGAGGCGGGCAGCCCCACCTGTTCGAGGAGCTCGGACACCCGCGCGTCCACCCGGGCCGGTCGGACCAGTTCGTGGATGAGCAGCGGCTCCGCGATCTGCTCACCGATCCGCTTCACCGGGTTGAGCGAGTGCATGGCGCCCTGGAAGACCACCGAGGCGCCCACCCAGCGCACGGCGCGCAGACGGCCCCACTTCATCTGGAGGACGTCCTCGCCCTCCAGCAGGATGCTTCCGGTGACCTTCGCGCTCGCGGGCAGCAGCCGCAGCAGAGCCAGGGCCACCGTGGACTTCCCGCTGCCGGACTCCCCTGCCACCCCGAGGGTGTCGCCGGGGTTCAGGGACAGGCTCACGCCGCGTACGGCGGGGACGTCCCCGCCGCTGCCGGAGTAGGTGACGCGCAGGTCGCTGACGTCGAGAAGGCTGGTCAACTCTGCCCCCGGAGCCGTGGGTTGATGACGGACTCGACCGCGCGCCCGCACAGGGTGAAGGAGAGCGCGACCACGGCGATGGCCAGGCCGGGCGGGACGATGTACCACCAGATCCCGGCGCTGATCGCCCCGGCGGTGCGGGCCGCCTCCAGGATCCCGCCCCAGGAGATGGTGGTGGGGTCGCCCATTCCGAGGAAGGCCAGGGTGGACTCCGCGATGATGGAGGTGGCGACCAGCAGCGTGGTCTGGGCGAGCACCACCGGCATGACGTTGGGCAGCACGTGCCAGCCCATCACGTGCGCGTGGCCGCCGCCGAGGGCGCGGGCGCGCTCCACGAACGGTCGGGCCTCCACGGCCAGGGTCTGCGCGCGCACCAGGCGTGCGGTGGGCGGCCAGACGGTGAGGCCGATCGCGATGATGATGGTGCCGGTGCCGCGCGGCAGGACGGCGGCCAGCGCCACGGCGAGGACCAGGGTGGGCAGGACCAGGAACCAGTCGGTGACGCGCATGAGCACCGTGGACACGATCCGGCCGCCGACGCCGCCGGACGAGCCGAAGTGCCCGGCGGTGACGCCCACGAGGGTGCCGAGGGTGACCGAGACGAACGTGGCCAGCAGGCCGACCGTCAGCGAGACCCGCGCGCCCCAGATCACGAGGTCGAGGATGGAGCGGCCGAAGTTGTCGGTTCCCAGGGGGAACCGCCAGCTCGGCGGTTCGTGGGAGGCGCCGGGCGCTCCGGTGATGGTCAGGTGGGTCTGGTCGATGAACAGCGGGGCCGTCACGGCGAGCACGCCGATGGTGAGGAGCAGGCCCAGGCCGAGGAGCCCGGCCCGGTTGCGCGCGTACTCGCGGGCGAAGCCGACCAGGGCCTCGCGGCGGCGCCTGCGGGCCAGGGCGCTCGCGGAGAGCGTCGGGACCGGCGGCGTGCCGTCCGCCGACGGTCCGGCCGTGGCGGGTCCGGTGGGTGTGTTCATGGGCGCACCCTCGGGTCGAGCAGCGGATACACCAGGTCGGCCAGGAGGTTCATGAGGATCACCGAGGCCGCGAACACCACGAACAGCCCCTGGACGAGGCCGAGGTCGGGTACGCGCAGGCCGGAGTAGAAGAGCTGGCCGAGGCCGGGCCAGGAGAAGACCGTCTCCACGAGGATGACCCCGGAGACGACCTGCCCGAGGTTGAGGAAGATGAGCGTCACTGTGGGCAGCAGCGCGTTGGGCACGGCGTGCCTGCGGCGCACCAGCGCGTCGCGCAGCCCCTTGGCGCGGGCGGTGACCAGGTAGTCGGCGCCCTTCTCGTCCATCAGCGAGGAGCGCATGATCATGAGGTACTGCGCGTAGATCACCGCGACCATGGTCACGACCGGCAGCACCATGTGCCGGGCGGTGCTCAGCGCGGTCTCCAGCGGTCCGGTGGCGCTGGGCGAGACCATGCCGCCGGTCGGGAACAGGCCGGGCATGAACCCGCGCCCCGAGGCGAGCAGCACGATCAGCAGCAGGCCGAGCCAGAACGTGGGCACCGACCAGAAGAACAGTGCCACCGCCGTGTTGATCCGGTCCCCGCGCCCGCCCGGCCGCCACCCGGCGCGGGCGCCGAGGAACAGACCGAGCAGCGCGGCGATGACCGTGCCGGTCCCGGCGAGCAGGATCGTCGGGCCCAGGCGTTCGAGGATGAGGTCGACCACCGGTTCCCGGTACTGGAAGGAGATCCCCAGGTCCAGCCGGAGCAGTCCGGCGGCGTAGTCGAGGAACTGCTGCCAGAGGGGCTGGTCGAGGCCGAACTGGCGGCGCAGTTCCTCGCGCTGTTCGGCGGAGACCTCTCGGCCCTCGGTCATGGCGCGGACGGGGTCGCCGGGCAGGATCCTGAAGAGGAAGAACCCGGCGACGATCACGGCGAACAGGGAGACCACGGCGGTGGTCAGGCGGCCGAGCACGTAGGTGGCCACGGGGGCCACGCGGCCGAGCCCCGTGGGGCCCGCCGGGGCGGGGACGTCGCTGGTCCCCGCCCCGGTCGGTTCGTCCGCCTCGGTGGGCGTCATGGTCACTCGCGGTCCTCCACGGTGGAGCGTCGACGGAAGAAGACGAAGGCACCCGCGACCACCAGCACCAGCACGCCGGCGCCGATGCCGATGAGCGCCCCGGTGGACACACCCGAGCCGCCGCTGCCGGCGCCCTCGGCGGGCTCGGCCGACCACCAGGCCCAGTAGCCGTCCTGCCCCCAGATGTTCCCGCCCTCGGCGGGCTCCAGCTGGAGGCTGGCGACGTGGTCGGTCCGGTAGGCCTCCATGATGTTCGGGTAGGTCAGGACGTTGACCACGGCCTCCCGGTACAGGACCTCCTGGAGCTGGTGGATGATCTCGGCGCGGGCCGCGCGGTCGTACTCCGCCAGCTGCGCGGCGTAGAGCTCGTCGTACTCCTCGTCACAGAAGTAGGCGTCGCCCTGCATAGTGCCGGGTTCGGTGGGCAGCGCGTCACAGGTGTGGATGCTGAACACGTAGTCCGGGTCGGGGTTGACCGTCCACCCGGTGAAGATGAGGTCGTACTCGGCGTCGTAGAGGGCGTCGCTCAGGATGCCCGGGTCGACGGTCTGGTTGTCGATCTCGATGCCGAGGTCCGCGAGGCGCTCGTCGATGACCTGTCCGGCCTGGACGTTGTCCGGCCGGTCGGCGTGGACGTGCATGCGCAGTTCGAGCCGGTCGCCGTCGGGCGAGACGCGCACGCCGTCGTCGCCCCTCTCGTACCCGGCCTCGTCGAGCATCGCGTTGGCGGCGTCGGGGTCGAAGTCGAGGATGGCCTCGTCTCCCTCGGGCGCCCAGTGGAAGTCGGTGTAGCGGGGCGGGACGTAGCCGCCCGCCGCGACGGCCTGGCCGTTGGCGCCCTGTTGGACGATCTCCTCGTTGTCGATGCCCATGACGATGGCCTGGCGCAGGGTGCGGTCGGCCAGCGCCGGGTGCCCGTCACCGAACTCCTCGCCGTCCTGCGTGACGGCGCCGGGGTTGATGGTGAAGGCCTGGAACCGCTTGCCGTCCGCGATGTTGACGGCGACGTTGTCCAGGGTCTCCAGGGAGGTGATCTGGGCGTCGGTGAGCTCGTAGACGAAGGAGACCTCGCCGCTGCGCAGCGCCTCGACGGCGGCGTCCTTCTCCGAGTAGTAGCGGAAGTAGAGCTCGTCGAAGCCGGGTGCGCCCCGCCAGTGGTCGGGGTTGGCCTCCAGACGGATGTGTTCGCCGCGCGCGTGCTCGGTGAGGACGAAGGGGCCGGTGCCGACCGTGGGGAGGTCGTCGCCGGTGTAGTCGGCGAAGGCCTCGCCCTGTTCCTCGATGATCGGTTCCCAGACGTGTCTGGGGACGATCGGCACGCGCAGGGACTCCATGGTCGCCTGCGGTTCGTCCAGCTCGATGACGACGGTCGTGTCGTCCTCGGCAGTGACGGTGTCGAACCCGGAGACGTAGTTGCCGTTGGCGACGGCGGCGGCCTCGTTCTCCATCATCGTGGTGAACGTCCACGCCACGTCGTCGGCGGTGAGCTGCTCGCCGTCGCTGAAGAGGGCGTCGTCACGGAGGTTGAAGGTCCAGGTGAGGCCGTCGTCGGAGGTCTCCCATGTCTCCGCGAGGGAGGGGCGGGCTCTCCGGTCTCCGGGTCCACGGTGGTGAGGCTGTCGTAGACGTGCCGGAGGATGTTCGTGGTGACCGCGAGCTGCGCGGTGAAGGGGTTGAAGGAGTCCACCTGCTGGGCGATGGCGACGGTGAGGGTGGTGCCGCTCGCCTCGTCGGCGGCCGCGGGGGCCACCGTGAGTCCTCCGAGGAGAAGGAGCGCGCTGCCGGACGCCGCCGTCCGCCGGAGAAGGGTGCCGGAGGGAGGATGGTGGGTTTTCATAACGGCCCCTGTCAGGTTTCGTGGGGTTGGTGGCATTGCCACCTGGGGGTTGTTGGTTGTCTACCAACTCGTCACGACGAGCGTCAACGATCTTCGAGGTGAGGCGGGATATCGCAACACATTCGACTCCTGTGTCAGGAGCGTTCGTGTTTCCTGAGGATGAAGTGGCTTTTGTTCCCTGTCCGAAACCGGTCTCTGATTCGCGACGATTGGCAGACTCCGCTACGGTTCCCGCCATGATGGGGCACTCGCACGCACTCAGTGGCGTGGTCGGCTGGATGGCGGTCGTACCGCTGGTCCAGGGCACGGAATTCCTTGGACTCAGCTTCGACCTGGGCCCCGGTGAGATCATCGCCGGTTCCCTGGTGTGCGCGGGCGCGGCCCTGCTGCCGGACGTGGACCACAAGAGCGCGACGGTGACCAAGACCTACGGCAAGGCCACCGAGATCCTGAGCGACATTCTCAACTGGGCCTTCGGGGGCACCGGATGGGGACCCACTCGTTCTTCTTCGCGATCCTCATGGGCGTGCTGGTGCAGGCCCTGGCCCTGTGGTCGGAACTGGCCGTGCAGATCTTCGTGTTCCTGCTGGTCGGAATCGCTCTCCAGGGGCTGGGTTTCGGCATGGACAAGAACCGGACGGCCTCGGGGATCATCAACGCGCTGGGAACGGCGGCGATCACCCTCACCCTGTTCTCGGTGGGCGTGAACTACACGTGGCTGGGCCTGGCGGTGGCCTTCGGCATCGTCCTGCACTTCTTCGGGGACATGATCACCAAGATGGGCGTGCCGATCTTCTGGCCGTTCTGGAAGAAGCGCATCGGCCAGGGCAAGGGCTTCGTCACCAACGGCCCGGTGGAGCAGAAGGTGGTCACCCCGCTGCTCACCATCGGCGTCATCATCGGCTCCGTGTACCTGTTCGACTGGCCCACCCTGCTCCCCGACCACTAGGGACGGACGCGCGCCCGTCCGCACCGGCCGCTCCGAGCGCGGGACGCTTGGCCGGAGCGGTGGGGCCTCCTAGGCTGGCGGCGTGACTCGAACCACAGAGGGCATCAGCCCCGAACTGCACGCCTACGTCGTCGCCCACAGCCAGCCGGTGGACCCGGTCCTGTCGGACCTGGCCGAGGAGACCGCCCGACTGTTCCCCGAGTCCCAGGGGATGCAGATCGGTCCCGAACAGGGCGCCTTCTCCACGCTCCTCACCCAGCTGTCGGGGGCGCGGAACGCCGTGGAGATCGGCACCTTCACCGGATACTCCTCGATCTGCTTCGCCCGCGGCCTGCCCGCGGACGGCACCCTGCTCGCGCTGGACATCAGCGAGGAGTGGACGTCGGTGGCCCGGAGGTACTGGGAGCGGGCCGGGGTCTCACAGAAGATCACCCTGCGGATCGGCCCGGCGCTGGACTCGCTGCGCGCCCTGCCGAGGGAACCCCAGTTCGACCTGGCCTTCCTGGACGCGGACAAGACCGGCTACGTGGACTACTGGGAGGAACTGGTCCCCCGCACGCGCCCCGGCGGGCTGCTGTTGGCCGACAACACGCTGTCCCACGGGCGGGTGGTGGACCCCGAGCAGACCGCGCCGCACGTCCAGGGCATCCGTGACTTCAACGACAGGCTCGTCGCCGACGACCGCGTCGAACAGGTCCTGCTCCCCATCGGAGACGGCCTCACGCTGGCCCGCAGGCTCTGAGCCCTCCGGCTCCGTCCGCCCGGGTTGTCCACAGGCCGGACGGTTCTCCCGGCGGGGACGGGGTGATCTTGGGTAATGTCCAGTTCCATGCGCCTGCTGCACACTTCGGACTGGCACCTGGGTCGCTCCTTCCACCGGGAGAACCTCATCGAGGCCCAGGCCGCCTTCCTCGACCACCTCGTCGACACCATCCACGCGGAGCGGATCGACGTCGTGGTGGTCGCCGGTGACCTCTACGACCGCGCCCTGCCGCCGGTCGACGCCGTGCGCCTGTTCGACCGCGCCCTCGGCCGCATCCGGGAGACCGGGGCCAGGTCGGTGCTGATCAGCGGCAACCACGACTCCATGGCCCGGATGTCCTTCGCCACCGGCCTGATCGACGCCTCCGGGGTGCACCTGCGCAGTTCCCTGGAGGGGATCGGCACCCCCGTGCTGATGGAGGACGAGCACGGCCCGGTGGCCTTCTACGGCATCCCCTACCTGGAACCGGAGATCGCCCGCCACCACTGGGACCTGCCCGAACGCGGCCACCCGGCGGCGATCGGCCACGCGATGGACCTGGTCCGGGCCGACCTCGCCCAGCGGCCGGGCACCCGCTCGGTGGTGCTCTCCCACGCGTTCGTCACCGGCGGGGAGCCCTCCGACAGCGAGCGCGACATCTCCGTGGGCGGGGCCTTGCACGTGCCCGCCTCGGTCTACGACGGCGTGGACTACGTGGCCCTGGGCCACCTGCACGGCCGCCAGACCATCACGCCGTCGGTGCGCTACCCGGGCAGCCCGCTCGCCTACTCCTTCTCCGAGGAGCACCACCGCAAGGGGTTCTGGCTGGTGGACCTGGACGCGGACGGATTCGCCGGAGCGGAGTTCGCCGACGCCCCGGTGCCCCGGCCGCTCTCCCGCGTCCGGGGCCGCCTCGACGACCTGCTCACCGAGGACCGGTGGGAGCCCCACACCGGGCACTGGCTCCACGTCACCCTCACCGACCCCCGGCGTCCCGCCCAGCCCATGGACCGCCTCCGCGAGCGCTTCCCGCACACCCTCATGCTGGAGTTCGACCCCGACGACGGCGACGTGGAGCGGCGGCCCGTCACCGTGGCCGTCGCGGACCGGCCCGAACGCGAGGTGGTCGCGGACTTCGTCGCGTGGGCCCGGGGCAGCGCCGCGACCCCGGAGGAACGCGCGCTGGTGGACCGCGCCGTCGAAGAGGTCCGCGTCCAGGAAGGGACTCGCTAGATGCGGCTGCACACCCTCACGATGACCGCCTTCGGGCCCTTCGCCGGAACCGAGACGGTCGACTTCGACCGGCTCGGCGGGGGCGGGCTGTTCCTCATCCACGGGCCCACGGGCGCGGGCAAGACCTCTGTTCTGGACGCGGTCTGCTTCGCCCTCTACGGCGACGTCCCCGGTGCGCGCGGCAAGGACCGCTCCCCAGGAGCGACCACGCCGCACCCGGCGTCCGGCCCGAGGTCAGCCTGGAGTTCACCGTCCGGGGACGCCGCGTGCGGATCGAGCGCAACCCGCGGTGGGAGCGGCCCAAGAAGCGCGGAAGCGGCACCCTCACGGAGAACCAGAAGGTCCGCGTGTTCGACTGGCGGGGCGACCGCTGGGAGGGCGTGACGACCCGCCCGGACGAGGCCGGGCAGTTCGTGGGCGACCTGGTCGGGCTCACCATCACCCAGTTCTGCCAGATCGTCATGCTGCCCCAGGGCGACTTCGCCCGGTTCCTGCGGGCCAAGTCCGACGACCGGCGCAAGTCCCTGGAGCGCATCTTCAACACCCGGGTGTTCCGGGACGTGGAGGAGTGGTTCGGCGGGCACGCCCGGAAGCTGGAGCGCGAGGTACGCGCCGCCGACGAACGCGTGCGGGCGGTCTCCGGAAGGATCGCGGAGGTCGGCGGGTCCACGGCCCCGCAGGCCCCGGAGGAGCTCACGGCCTGGGCCGCCGAACTGGCCTCGGTGCAGGCCGCCACCGCCCGCGACGCCGAGGAGGTCACCGCCGAGTTCACGCGGGCCCGGGACCGGGCCAGGGAGGCGCTGGCCACGGGGCGTGAACTGCTCTCCCGCAGGGAACGGCTGGCCGCCGCCCGGGAGCGCCGCGCCCAGCTGGCCGAGCGGCGCGCGTGGCGGACCGGGATCGACACCCGTCTGGCCGCCGCCGAGCGGGCCGACACGGTGCTGCCGTCCCTGCGCGCCCGCGACCACCGCCGCGCCGAACTGGACAAGGCCGAGCTCGCCGTCACCGACCGTCTGGCCCTGGCCAGCGGCCTCGCGGACGTGGACGCCGCCGGGCTGACGCACGTCGACGCCACCGGACTCGCGAACGTGGACGCCGCCGGACTCACGGAGCAGGGGGACCACCCCGACCTCCCCGCGACGCTGCGCTCCGCCGAGAGGTCGCGCCACGACGAGCTCGCCCGCCTGGACCACCTGCGCGGGGACGCCGAACGCCGTCGTTCCCTCCACCGCGACCTCGCCGCGCTCGACCGGCGGATCGCGGCCGTGCGCACCGAGGCGGACCGGGCCCGTGAACGGGTGACGGCGCTGCCCGCCCGGGTCGGGACGATCACCGAGGAGCTGCGCCGGGCCCAGGAGCAGTCCGGACTCACCGACCCCGCGAAGGCCGCCCTCGACCTGGCCGAACGGCGCCGCTCGGCCGCGCAGGAGCACCGGCGCCTGGGTGGGGAGGTCGAGCGGGCCGAGGAGGAGCGGCGGCGCGCGGTCGACACCGCCCAGACCGCCCGCGACCGGTCCCAGGACCTGCGCGAGCGGCGGATCGCGCACATGGCCGCCGAACTCGCCGCCGACCTGGCCGACGGCGCGCCCTGCGCGGTGTGCGGGTCCACCGAGCACCCCTCCCCCGCCGCACCGAGCGCGAGGGGGCTGGTCTCGGCCGAGGAGGAGCGGGCCGCCCAGCAGGCGGCGGACACCGCCGCCGCCCGGCGCACCGAGGCGGAGAACACCCTGGTGGCGCTCCGGGAACGGCACACGGCCGCCGCCGAGCGGGCCGAGGGCCGCACCGTGGAGGCCGCCGCCGAGGAGGTGGCCGCCCGCGAGCAGGAGCTCACCGAGGCCCGCGCCGCCGCCCGCGAGCTGCACCGCCTGGAGGAGGAGCTGGCCCAGGCCACGGCGGACCTGGAGCGGGCCCGCCAACGCGAGGGCGAGCTGGTCCGTGAGGAGAGCGAACTGACCGCCCGCCGCGAGGAGGGGGCGAGGGAGCACGAGCGGCTGACCGCGCTGCTGGACCGGGCGCGCGGCGAGGACGCCGGGCTGGCCGAGCGGATCGCCCGACTGCGCGGCGAGGCCGAGGTGCTGCGCGACGCGGCGGACGCCGTCGAGCTGCGCGGCCGGGCCGCCGAGGAGCTGCGCACCGCCGTCACCGAAGCCGCACGCTCCCTGACCGAGGCGCGCTTCGAAGACGAGGCCGAGGTGGTGGCGGCCGCCCTGGACGAGCGCGGCCGCGCCGATCTCAGGGCCCGGGCCCGCGACTTCGACGACCAGTGGGCGGCGGTCGAAGCCCGTCTGGCGGACCCGGACCTGACCGCCGCCGAACTCGCCCCCGCACCGGATCCCGTGGCCCTGGAGGAGTCCGCCCGGACCGCCGACCGCGCGGCCGACCAGGCGGTGGCGTGGCAGGGGATGCTCACCGACCGGGCCCGGCGTCTGGCGGATCTGCGCGTGGAGCTCGACGGGCAGCTGTCCGGATCGGAACCCGTCCTGCGCCGCTACGCGGTGGCCCAGGGGCTGAGCACCCTCGCGGCGGGGACCTCACCGGACAACACCGACAGCGTCCGGCTGTCCGCCTACGTGCTGGCGGCCCGTCTGGAACAGGTGGTGGAGGCGGCCAACCACCGGCTGCTGACCATGTCGGACGGCAGGTACGAGCTGCGGTACACGGTGGACAAGGCGGCGGGCGACGGCAGAGCCCGCTCCGCCGGGGGCCTGGGCATGCGCGTGGTCGACGCCTGGACGGGGGTGGAACGCGACCCGGCGACGCTCTCCGGCGGGGAGACCTTCTTCAGCTCCCTGGCCCTGGCGCTGGGGCTGGGTGACGTGGCCACCGCCGAGGCGGGCGGCACGGAGATCGACACCCTGTTCGTGGACGAGGGTTTCGGGACGCTGGACGAGGACACCCTGGAGGAGGTCCTGGACGTGCTGGACCGGCTCCGCGACGGCGGCCGTGCCGTCGGGGTGGTGAGCCACGTCGCGGACCTCCGCCAACGCGTCACGACCCGTCTCCGTGTGGTGAAGGCCGCCGGTGGTTCCAGGCTGGAGCACCACGGCTGAGCGCACCCCGGGTTGGGGACGGTGCCGGGCGGTGCGACAATGACCAGCGTGAATTCGCTGGTCAACATCGCCGTGTTCGGAATCGGGGGCGCCATCATGGTGGCGGCCCTGATCGGTCTTCTCCTCGTGGTCTCAGGGAGCGCGCGCGGGTCCTCGCCCCGGTTGCTCACCGCCTTCGGTGCGGCGTCGGTGCTGCTCCTGGTGATGCTTCCGTCGCTGGCCGCGTTCAACGTGATGTCCGGCGGCGGTGGGTTCTGGGTGGGTTTCGCCTCCGCGAGCGTCGTGGCCGCCGTGATGTACGCGGTCAACGTCGCCCTCCTGCCGGTGCTGGCGCGCCGTCAGGCCATGGTCAGCGGGCGCACCGGGCTGGGCGAGCTGCGCCCGTCGGCCTCGGTGCTGCTCGGTGGTCTGGTGATCTGCCTGGGTGTGGGTCTGCTCGTCACGGGCGTGACCGCCTTCGTCGTCTGACCGTTTCCGGCCACGCGCGCCACTTCCGAGACGCCGCTCTGTAGCTTCGTGCCGGGGCCCTTCCGGGTCCCGGCACCCTGCGAACGGAGCGGCGTATGCGTGCACGGACCGCCGTGGTGGCGGCGTTCCTGCTCACCGGGTGCGCTGTGGAGCTGGAGGAGCGCGACTCCATCCGGCAGTTCGAGGTCAGCGCGCTGGATCCCACCTCCGCGCATCCGTGTGATCTGCTCCCCGATCCCGCCGCCGTCGATCTGGGCATCCTGGACGAGGAGGGTGAGGGCAGCCCCCAGTCCGACGCGAACTGCTTCTACACGAACCGGGTCGACGCCAGCGTGGACCTCCGCGTGGAGGTCCACGAGGAGAGGGACGCCGTCGAGTCGACCGTCGCCACTGCTTTCTCTGGCCCCGAGGACGAGGAGTTCGTCAGCGTGGAGGGGTACCCGGGCGTGACCCTGGAGTTCCCGGACTCCTGCGACCTCACCGTGGCTGTCTCCGATGAGCACTCGTTCTACGTGCAGGTCAGTGCTGATGAGGCGTGCGAGCTGGCTGTTGGGGTGGCACGTACCGCGATCGACAATGCCCGGGAGACGTGATGTCGCGCCCCGGTATCTGTCATCCTGTGCCCAGGAGTGGATCGACCCAAAGGTCAAGCGGAGACAACGGACCACGTTTTCGCAGGTCGTGAACCGTAAGCCCCGCACACGCGGGGATGGGCCGACCCCACCGGCGGTGCCGGTGGGGTCGTCCGCGTAAGCCCCGCGCATGCGGGGAAAGGACTTGGACGTGGCCCAGGACATCCCGGAGAGACGCTGACCTCCGCAGTGATCACGTCCCACAGCTTCACCCAGGCTTTGGCTCCCGGGATGGAGCTAGTCGTACTCGACACGGGCTGGAACCGGCCGCCGTGTGAGCTGGCGGGGTTGCCCCGGTGAACGTCGTGGGGGTGGGGCGGATCGCGACGATGTCGTCGGGGTCCCGGGCACGCGAGCCTCAGTTCGCTGCCCGGGTCATGTGCGCGCGGGCACGCGGACCAGGAACCACGCACTGGCCGCTGGTGACGGCGAAGAAGCGTTCCAGGCCGGGTACGCACACCGAGACCGTGCTCACCCCGTTGGCCGCCTCGTGAAGGACGCGCCCGTAGGGGCGGTGCCCGTGGGCGGTGAGCACGCGCACCAACTCGGCCAGGTGCCCGGCAGGGGTCATGGGCGCGTTGGTGGAGGTGAAGGCGAGCACCCTCGCGGAGCCGAGGTGGGGGTGAAATCGGCCCGGCCAGCGCGCAGGAGCGCAGGGTGGCGGGACAGCGCGGTGAAGTCGGTGGGAGGGTGCTCCTCGTTTTCAAAGATCGCGAGGACCTGCACGAACTCCTCCAACGCACGACGGGCGGCGTGCGCGGCGCACAGGGAGGCGCCGTACCCGGCCATGGGGTGGCCGTGGCGGGCGGGGGCGTAGGCGTGGAACGCCGGTATGCCGAGGTCGGTGGTCATGTCCAACAGCCACACCGGGGTGCCGGAGCGGGCCTGGGCTCGGGTGTGGAGCTGACGCAGGCCCTCGGGCAGACTCGTCGGGTCCACCACGCTGAGGGGCTCCGGATGTGGGTCCAGGAAGGTGGAGGCGAGCAGCATCGAGAGGGCGTCACGTTCGACGGTCTCAGCCAGGGCGTGCACGAAGGCCTCGGTG
The DNA here is from genome assembly GCA_018388625.1 of Nocardiopsis eucommiae. Lineage (GTDB taxonomy): Bacteria > Actinomycetota > Actinomycetes > Streptosporangiales > Streptosporangiaceae > Nocardiopsis > Nocardiopsis eucommiae. Next base: position 4,289,618 of record CP074402.1, read on the forward strand.
TCGGTGGCGCCGATGGCGGTCCCGTTGTTGGTGCTGTAACGCGCCACGGTCGAGTAGTCGAAGGTGTCGCCCAGGGCCCGGCGAGGGTCTGGGTTCGCGGAGAGGTAGGAGGGGGTGTGCAGGTACACCGGCACGTCCATACCGGCGCCGGAGCCGTCCAGCGCGGTGTGGGTGCGGCAGGCCAGGGGTGCGGGCGGGGCCAAGGCCAGGGGACGTAGCGCGGGGTCGGTGGCCAGCTCCTCGGACGCGAGCTCCTCGGAGGAACGCAGCACCAGTTGTTCGGCGGTGATGGCGTGGGCGTCGCTGTGGTGGTGTTCCAGGGCTTCGAAGAGCGCGCCCACGCGGGCTTGCTCGCTCTCGCCCTTGCCCGCGCCGACACCCGCCGGGGCGAGGGTGTCGTCGCTGCGGTGCAGGCGGCAGCGCCAGGCGCCGCCCAGGTCGCGCAAGCGGGCGTGCAGTCCGGCCTGGGCCAGGGTCTGCTCGGCGAGCTCAAGGGCCCGGTCCAGGGAGAAGGTGCGTTCTCCGGCCTGATGGGTGCCGTGTGCCGGGGTGGAGGTTGTGGTCATCACGCGGCCCGGTGGGGGCAGTGCCTTTCAGGTCGGGTCGGGCACCGGGGTCCGGGGCGTTCCGTCCAAGGAAGGTGCCGCCCCGGACGTGGACTAGTTCTGCGCGTCGGTTTCCTGAGTCTGCTGGGTCTGTTCGACCTGCTGGAGTTCCTGCTCCTCCAGGTCCGTCAGGCGGTTGTGGGGGCCGCCGCCGACTGAGTCCCAGGTTCGGATACCCATTATTGCCATCCTGTTCGCTCGGTCGCCATTCTGGCATTGAGGGAAATACCCGCGCCTCACCGGGACACAAACACAGACGATTGATATCGGGGGGAATATGAGGTTTGCGTGAATAGGAGGCGAATATGATGATCTGGGCACAACCTCGGCGACGCCGCGCGCGGCGGTGACCCATCGCTTCCACCCCTGCGGAACGCGGTGTTCGAGGAGTCCGAGGTACCCGGACCCCCACGGGCGGCGCCCATCCGGTTGTCTGTCCCGGCGCCGCGTTGGCCAAGGGTCAGGGAAGTCATCGAACTCCCGGCTGACCCCGCACGCGCAGTAGGCCGAGCGCACGCGGGAATGGACCGGCGATTCTGGAATCCGACCGTCCCGTGCTTTAGTCCGGCGAAGTGAGCCGGGGCCATCCCTTGAGTACCTGGAATTCGTGAATGCGCCCCATTGCACTCGGGACGTCGATAGTCTCCCGTGACCAGTGACAACAGTGTGAATCCGGGGGTCACCGATGCGCGAGATCGAGACGAAGTACAGGGTGCGGGACCTGGAGACGCTGCTGGTGGCGCTCAAGGAGGCCGGTGTGAAGGTGAGCGACCCCGTTCACCAGGACGACCTGGCGTACGCTCCCCGGGGCTGGGACCCCTCACAGGGCAAGCTGGGATTCACGTTCGCCCGGCTGCGCACCCAGGACGGCGAACACGTCGTCACCACGAAGACGCCCACGGCCACCGCCATGGAGTGCGTCGAGCACGAGACGACCGTCGGTGACCGAGAGGCGATGCACGGCGTGCTCACGAGCCTGGGCTACGCGCCCAACGTGCGCATCGCCAAAACCCGCCGTGCCGGAAGTGCGGGGGAGGTCTCCGTCTGTGTGGACGAGGTGGAGAGGGCCGGGGTCTTCCTGGAACTGGAGATCCTGGTCGATGACGACCGGGACGGCCGGGCCGCCCAGGACGACCTCGATGCCTGGGCCCGCGACCTCGGCGTGGACCTGGAGCGCACCACCGACACCTACGACATCCTCGTGCGCCCCTCCCCTGATCTCACCTACCGCCCGGACGGACGGCCCCGTGCCCGCCAGACGACGAGCGGAGACCGTCGCCGCGCGGGCTGGTCAAGCCTTCTCCGCGAACTCGTCGTAGGCCACCGCGTGGTGCATCGCCGCGTCTCGGATCATGGAGTAGCGCACGACCCGAGCGGGCTCGGTGACCAGTTCGATGCCCACGATGGTGTCAGCCTCGTCGAAGCGGAGCACCGCGACGAGGCGGGAGTCGAAGATCCAGAAGTCCTCAGAACCGAGGCCGTTTGCGTCCTCGCGCCGCAGGTATCGGATGTCCTCCCCCACGGAAGCGTTGTGGCGCGCGTAGTCGAGCAGGAACAGTTGTTCAACGGTCATCGGGCTGTCAACGACGCGGACCCGGCCGACCGTCTTGCCCGCCTCTGTCTGGGACCTGATGTTGCCGAACCACGGCTCGCTGAAGTCGCACGGGGCCGATCCGGTCCTGAGAAACTCCTGGAAATCAGGGTCCTCACGGTCCGAGGCGTAGCCAAGGCGTGTCTCCAGCCGCCAGGCGGTGTGCTCGAAGGTCTCGAACAGCCGGCGGAACGTCGTCCGATCCACGAGGACGGGTGCCTGGTCCATCTCCTTCGGACCCCAGTTGGCGAGCAGTTCCGCGGGGACCGCCACGGCCGCCTCACCCTCACCGAAGTGTTTGAGCTGCGCGACGTCGGCGGGATCGGTGACGGGCGTGCCCTGCACGATGATCTCGCCGGTGCCTTCGTCCGTGTGCAGGGCGGGACAGCCGTCGATCTTGCTGTCGGTACCGGTGAAGCGGAGCTGACGGGCCATGCGTGGTCTCCTGGATCCTCGAAACGGGTGAGTCGATCCCCCAAGCATGGCCGTCGTGCCAGGAGCTGACGACGGGGATGAGTCTTCCTCGTGAGAAATCATCGGAAATGCTCATCGCCCTCGAGCACATTCGAGACCACTGCGGCGAAGCCACCTCGCCCTCTCCAGCATCTCCGGCTTGATCACGGTCATGGCCACCCCCGGCCAACTTCACGACAGCTCGAGACCACGCAATTACGCTGGGTTCGCGACGTTTCCCCAGATGGCGACAGACCTCACCCCCAACGGAGGACGCGTGACCATCACGCCGGGCGCACCCATCCATCCAGCACCGGGCTTCCTCTGGCTCGACCTCACTCGCAGGTGCCAACTCGAGTGTTCCCACTGCTACAACGAATCCGGGCCAGACGGAGGGCACGGAATCATGACCCACCACGACTGGTTACGGACCATCGACCAGGCCGCCGATACCGGCGCCCGTCACGTCCAGCTGATCGGCGGCGAACCCACCCTGCACCCGGATGCGATCAGGATCGCTGAACACGCCCTCGCCCGAGGGTTGAGCGTCGAGGTGTACTCCAACCTCGTGCACGTGACCCCTGCTTGGTGGGCGCTTCTCCGGCGCTCCGGTATGTCGCTCGCCACCTCCTACTACGGGTCCAACCCGGTCCAGCACAACCTGATGACTGGCCGCAAGGCATCACATCGGCACACCCGGGCGAACATCGTGCGCGCTCTCGAAGCGAACATCCCACTTCGGGTCGCCATCATCACCTCGGATTGCACTGACGTGACTCAGACCCGCGCAGAGCTCGAACGGCTCGGGGTCACCCACATCAGCATCGACCGCGTCCGCCCCTACGGGCGCGGAGCCCGGGCACAGGAACCGGACTGCTTCGGGCTGTGCGGAGCGTGCGGTGACAGTAGAGCATCGGTGGCCCTGAACGGTGAGGTCAGCCCCTGTGTGTTCTCAACCTGGATGAGCGTCGGCAACGTCCTCCAAGAGCCGCTGGCGGATATCCTGGCCGGGCCCGGCATGGCCCAGGCACGAGCAAGGATCACGGCGGGCAGGAAGGACGACGAGGACGATGGACACGTCTTCGTCCCGTGCTCGCCGGACGACAACGGTTGCTCACCTGGTGTGCCGCCGTCCAAGTGCCCTCCCCGTAACTGACGGAGCCGTTCGATGCACGAGCAGGTTCGACAGCTCATCGCCCCCACACCGGGCGGATCCGTGAGGTGGTGCCGACCGGGGGTTCAGCGCCTCCACCACGGCCGTGGTCACCGGTGAGCACGGCAGGTTCTTCGTGAAGGCTGTCCCGGATCGGCCGGGAGGGCTCCTTGGAGAAGTCGAGCGCGAGGGCGCGATCAACTCCCATCTGGGCGGACTGGCTCCCCGACTGCTGTGGCAGGTTCGGGGTGCGGGGTGGTTCGTGGTCGGGTTCGAGGTCATCGACGCGCGTCCCACCGACTACGCGCCTGGTTCTCCGGACCTTCCGCGACTCGTGGAGGCGATGGACCGGATCGTAGGTCTCCCTCTCCCTGACGTGGCACGGCCGTGGGTGGAAGACCGGTGGGACAGGGCCCTGGCAGGTGAGGAGGTCAACGTAGTCCGAGGTGATCACCTCACCCACGCGGACCTGCACCCTCACAACGTCCTCATCGACGCCGACGACAGGTTGTGGGTGGTCGACTGGGCGTGGCCGACGCGGGCTTCCGCGGTCGTGACACCTTCGGGGTTGGCGGTGCAACTGGTGTCAGCGGGGCAGGACCCCGCCGATGTGGAGAAGCTGTTCGCCTCCTCGGACACCTGGGCACACGTGGACCGGGACGCGATGGTGGTGTTCGCACGCGCCCAAGTGCGCATGCACCGGCACTACACGCGGCTGCGGCCTGACGAGGAGTGGTTGGTGGCGATGCTGGACGCAGCGAGGGACTGGTACGAGCACCTCAAGAGTGCATGACCAGGGGCGTGACCGGCTCGGAATGACCGTGCACGGGTGGGAACCAACCACTAGCGGACCAGAGGGACCACTGGCGGGACGAGTTTCGCTCAGGGATTCCGGGGCTGGGCGGGGTGGGACCGTGTGCGGTTCCGGAGGAGGTCGCACACTCCGGCGACGAGGGCGACCACAAGCGCGACCGCCGCACACGCGATGATCGCCCAGGTGGGGCCGACGGCGGAGATCGCGGCTCCGGCGACCAGCCCCGCGGCGCCGTAGCCGATGCCCTTGGCGGCGTACAGCGACGAGAAGGCGAAACTCCAGTCCTGCGGGGGCACCTGCTCCTGGACCACGAGCGCGCGCGACATGAGCACGGGGACCTGGATGCTGCCCGCGGCGACGAAGAACGCGCCCACCAGGTACGCCTCGTTCAGGAAGCTCACGAGGCCCACGCCACCCACGAGGACGCAGTAGACCAGGAGCAGGCCGGTGGCGTGTGCGCGCTGGCGAGGCCACCGGCGCGAACCGTAGACGAGACCGCCGAGGACCCCGACGGCCGACGCCGCGCCCAGGATGAGGCCGGGCAGCGCCGCGCCGGACCCCATCGCCATGAGCAGGGCCGGTAGCGCGACCGAGGCGGCTCCCAGGGTGAACATCGCGGCGCCGTCCTGGGCCAGGGAGGGCCAGAACTGCCACAGGCGACCGCCGCTCCGCTGCTTCGGGGCTCCCCGGCCTGGTCAGAGGCCAGGAGGAGGGACTGACGCGGCAGGCCCAGGGCGGCCAGTCCGCCCAGGAACGAGGCCACGGCCATCGCACCGACCGGCCAGGTGCCCGCCCCGGCGGCGACGAGCACCCCGACCAGCGCGGGGGACGCCGCCCAGATCGTCGCGCTCACCGTTTCCTCCAGACCCAGTGCCGCAGGTCGGGTGTGCGCGGGGACCATGCGTTGCAGGAGGCTGCGCAGCCCGCCGTAGGTGCCAGCGGACACGGCGCCGCCCAGGGCGGCCAGCAGGACCAGCAGGGGCACGGAGAGCTGGTGGGCGAAGACGAACAGGAACAGGAAGAACACGCCTTCGGCTCCCAGGACCAGTGCCGTCTCGCCTCGGGGCGGCCGACGGTCGAACCTGCGTCCCATCCAACCGGCGGCGGCTGCTTCGGCCAGGGCGTGCGCGCTCACCAGGAGCCCGCCGACCAGGAAGGAGCCGGTCACCGCGTATCCCAGGTAGACCAGGGCGAGCGGCGCCATGGCCACGGGCACACGCTGGAGGACCAGGACCATGGCCCAGACGGTCAGACCGGGTGTGCGCAGAACGCTCACGTACCCCGCGAGGCCGCGCTTCTCCGTGGCCGGTGTCGCCGGTGCGGGGGTCTCGTCGCCGTCGGTGCCGGCCTCTTGATCGTTCACGGTTGCGGCTTCCTTCGTGCGGCCAGGCGGGGTGCGACTTTCTGGCACGGAGCGCCAGAGTCTCACCTCCCGCCGTGCGGCACAACGCCGTGGAGAACCGCGTTCCGCATGGCCGCGCGAGACCGACACGAACGATCAGCGACCGTGGGCGGTCTTCAGGTAGCTGAGGAACGACGCCTGCACTCCGGTGACGTGCGTCTCCTGGAACAGGGCATGGGTGACCTGCTCCGACCGGCCCTTGGCGTGCAGCTGTTCCACGACCGCGAGGACGTTGCGGGCCATCCCTCGGTAGAACGGGATCTCGCCCAGGAGCTCGGCCTCGTTCAGCGTGATGTGCAGCCGGGGCGCGGCTTCCTCCTCGGTGGGCTCCGGCAGGGCGTCGAGGAGGGTGAGGATCTGGCTGTCCGTGCTGGCCACACCGGGGCTGCCCGCACCGATGCTCGCGAAGAGCCCCGTGTCCCGCAGCCATGTGTAGAGCGCGAAGAGGCCCCCGTAGGAGTAGCCGAAGAGTCCGTGCCCGGAGTCGCTGACCCGCAGTCTCGACCGCAGGTGGGGGTGGAGTTCGTCGGTCAGGAAGTCGAGGAAGAGGTCGGCGCGGCACTCCGCGAGCTCCGCGAGGTAGGCGTCCACCTGCTCCTGGGTCATCGCACCCGACTCGCGAGCCGACTCAAGGGTGGCCAGCATGGTGTCCCCGGCGGGTTCCCCGGGCGGCACGAGGTCGCGGTTGCGGATCTGTGCCCAGTTGTCGGCCTCCTCGCCCGCGTACCCGATGGTCACCTGGATGTACGGGGCGATGGTCAGGTAGGGGTCCGCCTGGGTGACGATGAGGGGCGCGGTGAACCCGACGGTCCAGTTGCCGTCCAGCACGTAGAGGAGGGGCAGGGGTTCCGTGGAGTCCGCGTAGCCGGGAGGTGTGGTCACCCAGACGGCGTAGCGGCGCCCCGACTTCGCGGTCACCTCCAGGTACTCCGTGTCCTGCAAGCAGCCGTGCAGCAACCCGCTCATCGGGTCTTCCTTTCATCATGCGGCCGCCCCGAAGACGAGGTCGGCCAGGTCTGGATCAGCGAACACCCTCGGCTGTGGAGCGGTCCCGCCGTTGGGCGGCCAGTTGCCCAGCATCCCCGACGCGGCCCCTTGCGCCCGTCTCGCTCAAACCGAGGATGTCGGCGTCGCCACTGGTGAACGACGCCCGTGTCAGTCTCCGGACGTCCCGCCGCGGACACCCGCACCGTCGAACTCAACAGTGGTGAATTGGATGTGCGCTAACGTACTCAACAGTGGTGAAACTGTCAAAGGAGGCAACGTGAGAGCGCCGGTCGGGGAAGGGAAGCAGCGTCTCCTGGAGGCGCTGTTCGAGGAGTTCGGCCAGAACGGCCCCAGCCCGAACCTGTCGATGCGGCAGGTGGCGGAGCGACTCGGCGTGCACCACACGTTGCTGACGTACCACTTCGGATCGCGGCCGGGTCTGCTGCGTGCCGTGCTACTGGAGGCGCGCCGCCGCGACAACCTGGTCATCGCCGCGACCGGCGACGAACTCGGGTTCGTCGCCCTGTGCAGGGCCGTGTGGAGCTTCTACTCGGACCCGGCGCACGAGGACCGTACGCACGCCTTCTTCCACCTGGTCGGGCTCGCGGTCTACGAGCGGGAGGCGTTCCAGGAGCTCGTCGTCGACATCGACCACCTGGAGCGTCTTCTCGAAGCGGCGGCGCTGCGCGACGGAGCCATGGAGACCGATGCCAGGCAGCAGAGCATCATCGCGACCGCGTGCCTGCGAGGGCTGCTGCTGCAAAGGCTGCTGAGCCCGACCTCCGAGGTCGACGCCGCAGCCGAACGCTTCATCACCTCGCTGGCGGCGTTCGAGGGAGAGGGCCACGCACCGTCTACCGCCGTGGGCCAGACACCGACCGGGCAGTAGATCGGGGCCACGATCGCACCAGCGAACGGGCCCGTTCACGGGCGCCCGGAGCAGGTGCGGAGTGACCTCGCGCTTCGGCTCAGGTCGCCGTCCTCCGCCCGCCCGGTAGCAGTGGAACGGTGACGCCACGTACCTACGATCACTGACGCCACAGTGTGATGCCTGTGTCCAGCAAGCTCGGCACCGCCCCGACTGCTCACTGTGTTGGGCCAGGCCACTTCGTTCAGGGACGTACGGCCGCCACGAACGCCTTCCACTCAGCAGCGGACACTTCGAGATGACACAGGTTGCGGTTCTGTGTGTCGCGCACCGCTGCACCCTCCTCGGTGGCACGGGCCTCCACGCAGTTGGCACCGTTGGCGCTGTAGCTCGACTTTTGCCACTCGACCATCGGAATTCCTCCTCCTTCTTCCTCAGCAGGCCCGGAGAGCGGGCTCTAGTTGGCGCTCACCGTGTCGAGGAGCGCGGACCACTCATCAGCACCAAAGGTGAGGTGGCCGAGTTCCCTATTCTGTGTGTCGCGCACGGCAGCTCCGCTCTGATACTCCCGGGCTTCTACGCAGTTCTGGGAACCTGAGCTGTAAGTCGACTTGCGCCAGCCCGTCATCGGAATTCCTCCGCTTTCGTCCCATCAAGTTCAGCGTTGCATCCAGGGAGCGAGCTCCCTGGATCCCAGTAGACCAGCAGCGACTTCTCGATCGCCTTGACCACGATCTCACCCTCTCAGGTACTTGGGGAAGAGCGAGTTCTGAGGCCATTGAGCACCGTGGCGATGAGGCAGATGGGGTGATTGTTGTGCACGATACTTTCAGGCCCTTTGGTCCTGGAGTTGCACTTTCTCTACAGGTAGCCTGAACAGGCACAACACGAACCGGACCTCGCCAATATCCCTGGCGAGGTCCGATTCACTTCGCCTCAGAGGCGCACAGCCTCCACGAACGCCTTCCACTCAGGAGCAGGCGCCTCCAGGTGACCCAGGTTGCAGTTCTGGGTGTCGCGCACCGCAGCGCCCTGCTCGCTGGCACGAGCCTCCACGCAGTGGCCACCGCTGCCGTTGCTGTAGGAGGACTTGGCCCACTCTTCAGTCATCATGTGAAGCTGCCTCGAATCTCTTCCATCCATGGTCCTGACGCTGACACCGGAATGGCGGACCCTGGCGAAGTCCGGCCTATGTGCCCAGCTAGGAGATCGCAGCCCTCAGGAAGGCCGTCCACTCTGCTGATGGAGTGTCGAGGTGCCCCAGGGAGCGGTTCTCCGTGTCTCGCACGAGAACGGTTCTCCCCTCAGCCACCTCAACACAACTCCCGTTGGCTGTGCTGAAACTGCTCTTGTGCCACGCACGCTGCTGTTGCTCTGAACTACTCATCAAGCTCTTCCTTGACCTTCCTGATGAACTCTGCGGACTGCCCCGGCGACAGGGCCTCAGCCTGGACAGCGCTGAACACTGCCAGACAGGCCTGTACCTTGCGACTGTCGTCCATCAGAAGCTCACCTTGCTGATGCTCAGCCGACGCCACCATCGGCTTATCCGCGAAGGAATATACGCGGAACGAGCCAGAAGCACCCGGATGAGACCCCGGATTGGGTGGCACCACCTGTAGTCGTACTACCCGCTTCTCCATGAGCATCAGCACACGAGCGAGCTGTGTGGACAGGATCCTGCGGCTGCCGATCACGCGCGTAACGGCAGTCGCTTCCAAGACCATGTAGATCAAGGGTGGGTTGCTCTCCAGAATCACCTGCCGCCTCATCCGAGCCTTGACCATCTCCGCCAGCTCCGCTGCGCTGACTCCAGGAGACGTGTCACGGTTCGCAGCGCGCGCGTAATCCTCGGTCTGGATCAGGCCGGGCACCACCTGGCTCTGATATTCCCGAAGCTCGGTCATCATCCGTTCCAGCTGCTCTACCTCTGGATACCACGAGGGAACGGCTGCTGCTTCGTGCGCCCCCTTCCACGCGCGGTGGACTACACCCGGACTCTCAAGGGCTTGGTCTATATTTCGAGCCATCGATTCGGACATTGCCCGCGTCCCCTTCTCCCACGAGGAGAGTGTGGAGGGGACGACGTTCAGGGCGCTGGCCAGGTCCTTCTGCTTGACGTCGGCATTAGCGCGGACCTTCCTTAGCACACTTCCAAGCTCTACCAGTTCGGGCTTGAGGGAGCGAGACATTGGACTCCTGATTCACCGTGATGTCTACCCGGTGCACCAATTCTGCGTGAAGTCTTCACCAAGGTCCACTCACTTCACGTAATCGTGACCGCTCAGTGATGTCCCTAGCGCAGAGCGTGTTCGATCTTTCATGGTGGGTTCGAGACGCCAATCGGTGTCCGGAAATCCCAAAACCCCCGGCGGCCCAAGCCAAAAGTGGCCACCCGGAGTTAGAGCCCACCCCGAAGCCCCCGAGGTGAGACATATGCGATCTATCCATAATTATCCCAGGGCGCCAATCGTCCATTTCGGGCGATATCCCCGTGCGCTCCTGTTCTCCGAACCCGCCCGCCACGGCATCCTGCTCGGACCCACCCGCGAGTACCGGCCCCTGTCCTCCTGGTGCCGGAACATGCTTCCCGTTCAGGGCACCCGGCTGGCACGGATCGCACGCATCCTCGTCTCCAACGCCCACCAGCACTCCCGGTCGGGGCTGCCTGGTGGAACCGTCCGCGTGATCCTGGACCAGACGCTCCTCCCGCTCCCCCGCCTGTACGTCACCGACCAGGGACCGCGAAAAGCGACCTCGCCCGACTACCCGCAGTTGAACCCCGGCGCAAGCACGTCCGGGCTGGCGGTCCTCAACCACCTCGCCCTCTCCTGGACCCCCTCTTGGACCTGGGACGGCCACCGCATCCAGCAGACCACCGTCGAGGTCGTCCTCGACCTCAGCTGACACACGAGTCACCTCTGGCTCGAAGCACCCCCAGAAACAGAACCGAAGGCCGAGCACCCTGCGCGAAGCCCGTGCCCTCAGCTCACGCCATCAACCCACGACAACCTTCAGGAGAGCCGGTCGAACATGAACGCTGACCACTTGTCGCCCCGACCAGAGCGGCGCACCCGAGCGTCCGCAAATCCGTGCACCCAGGTGCACGCCTTCACCACGAACACTCACAGCCCTGCCCGATGCAGCACCCCTCAGTCATCTCAGGAACCGGTGGTCCCCTCGCCCCGGCGGCCGATCGACTCCATCCCCATGCAGGTCCTGGGGTTCGTCCTGGCCGGGCTGCGACGGTTGGCGGTGGCCACGTGAGCGGCGTTTTCTCCCCGAACTCGCCCACCGCGAGGCCATGGTCCCGTTGGCGAGCTTCATCAAGCCGTTCCACGCTCACTACTTCTCCCGGACCGTGGGCACCCCGTTTCGTAAGCGCAAGTACGCCTTCGCCGGTCTCCCCAGCCTGATGCCCCTGGTGCGGGCGTTCCTGGACACCAGCGCCGCCGAACGCTCCCCCGACTTCCGGTTCGTGTTCACGCTGCTGGGGTCGGAGTTGGCGAACAACTCCATCGCGCACTCTCTGTCGAGTGAGCACGGCAGCACCTACACGCTCACCGTCGATCGAGGTGCGACCGGGATGACGTTGATCTGCCAGGACCAGGGCGCCCGGCACCCCATGGAGCCTGGGCCGTTCACCGCGGCTGACCTGGACACTCTCGACCCCGATGCGGGTCCCGGCAGCGGCCGGGGTCTGGGGCTGGTCAGCGCGTTGGCGGACCGGTGGGGAGACAACGGCAACCCGAAGTTCCGACAGGTCTGGTTCCACCTCTCCTACGACCTCACCGATAACCCGTGGACCCGGATCGAAGGAGAGCAGTGATGTTGGACATCGCCACCAGGGACCTGCTCGCGACCGCCGAGGACGCGTTGGCCGCCCCCGCTCATCTGACTCCCGCGCAGGTGGACGTGTGGCACAACCACACCCTGCGCAACCGCATCCCCCTGATCCTGGAAGCCTTGCGCATCGCCCGCGAACAGAGCGACGCCGAACGGGCGATGCAGCTCATCGACCAGGCCATCCACGACTACCCCGCACCCACCCGGGTACCCGGCAACAGGCCAGTAGCGGGAACCGTTCCGAAGCTGAACAAGCCCCACTCGGAGTCGCTGCCGGTCCCCGAACCCGTCCTCTGCACCCTGCTGCACAAGCACTGGAACATGACCGTCGAAGGCCAGGTCCCCAACGAAACCTTCGTGGCCCGCCGCCCCCTCGGATGGACCGGTGACGGCGACCCCTACGAGCGCATCACCGCACCCAACCGCACCGAACTCCTACGGCTGCTCGCCCACCGCCACCTCGGAGTCCACAGGAGCGATCCGGAACCTCCACCCGCAGCCTGAGAGGTCCCGAAGCGTTCCATGAAAAAGCTCTGGCGGGTGAGCCAACACCCCCAGAGCAGGCCGACAAGCACCACCGTTCAAGAGAAAGCGATTGCCGACATGGCCATTGTGCCGCACACGCACGCCCCGGACCACACGATCAACCGGCCCGACAACGAGCACCGGTGGCAGAGTCGCGTCTACCCCGGTCAGCTCTCCGAGGCCCGTCAGGTCCGCACCGACCTGCACACCGACCTCGCCACTCTGCTCACCCTGCCAGTCGAAGCGAGGGAGAGCATGGTGTTGTGCGTGAGCGAGATGTTCGCCAACGCCTGCGACCACTCCCGTTCCGGACAGGACCCCGAGGGGAGGGTGGTCCGCACCCTGGACACGCCTCGCCCGAGGACGGTCCGGATCTCGGTCATCGACGACGGCACCCGCACCGACGCCTCCTCGGACTCCTCCCCGAAGGTCCCGCGCAGGCGTACCCGGAAGGAGTGGGATCAGGCCGAGCGCGGCCGGGGCCTTCTCCTGCTCGGTCACCTCGCCACCCGATGGGGGTTCCGGCCGGTGCTGGACTTCCCGTTCTGCGCCGGGCTGGGCACCGTCATCTGGGCCGAGTTCACCCTTCCCGTGCTGAACTGCGGCGGCGACTCCGCTGGTGGGAGTGCCCTGTGACCGGTCACGAACTCGATCCCGGGGTGCGGTCGGTCCTGACCGCACCCCGAGGCCACCGCTTCCCCCTCACCGCCGCGCGTCCACTGCGGGCCGTCCCGAATCCACCCGCGTCACCGGAGTCACCTGCGCCCCCGCAGCCGCTCCAGGTCGAAACTCCCCAGGACCGGTACGCACGCCTGCTGCGCCAAATGCAGGGCAACCCCGGGTGACCCACATGCTCGAACACGGTCCGGTGCCGCACTGGATGCTCGTGGCTCGCCAACAGCGTGAACAGAGGGCGAGGGAGGCCCGGGAAGCCGATGCCTCCGCTCGGGCCGAACCAGAACCCGTTCTTCCCAGGGGCCGCCACCGCGCACCCCGCCGGTGGTGGGGATGGCCCGCCACCGCCATCAGCTCCACGCTCTTCCTGGGACTCATCACCCTGGAGACCGTGGGGCGGAACCTGACCCACGCCATCGGCATCCTGGCCTGACCCGGTGAGGAGACGGGGCCGGGCGACGAAGCCGTCGCCCGGCCCCGATCCCCGCGTGCGCGGGGAGCAGGCCTCGGTGCCCTACCCGCTCGCGGAGTGGGGCGGGCCGGTGGGTCCATCCCCGCGTGTGCGGGGAGCAGGCAGCGGGCAGGGACAGGTTGCGGTTGCCCTTGGGTCCATCCCCGCGTGCGCGGGGAGCAGCAACACGCTGCCCAGCTACTCCGGGCTCCCCCAGGGTCCATCCCCGCGTGCGCGGGGAGCAGCTCGCCCTGGTCGAGTTCGTAGGCCCGGTCGAGGGTCCATCCCCGCGTGCGCGGGGAGCAGTCCCCGCTGGCGGGGTCTTCGTAGTAGCGGCCGGGTCCATCCCCGCGTGCGCGGGGAGCAGCCACACAGGCGGCTTGGTGGGAGGATGGGCCCGGGGCCATCCCCGCGTGCGCGGGGAGCAGACGGTGATGATGTCAAAGGCGTGTTCCGCGTCGGGGCCATCCCCGCGTGCGCGGGGAGCAGTCGTCCGAGCGCCGTTCGCGGCACTCCGGGCAGGGTCCATCCCCGCGTGCGCGGGGAGCAGTCCGCGCGCTCGCGGTTGAAGCCCAGCCCACCACATCGGGTCCATCCCCGCGTGCGCGGGGAGCAGGAGCAACGGTTGAAGCAATAGTGGGAGCGCGGGGTCCATCCCCGCGTGCGCGGGGAGCAGTCTCTTTGACCTGCGCGTTTGTCAGCGGAAAGTCGCCAAATCTGCAAGTTGTTGAGAAACAGACATTTCACCCATCCGCGTGGCGACCTCTCCCGCTCTTTCTACCGCCCATCCGGCACTCACGACTACTCCGCTCCGCAGTCAACACCTACACAACGGGCGCGGGACAATGTGTCTCCGCATCGAAAGACCGGCTGGACCAAGCACCATTGACCGGACGGAGGGACGTACCCAGTCGGGCACGCCCCTCCCACCTTCTCCCCACCTGCGGCCGGTCAGTCCTTGGCGGTACTCTCCGGGGCCTCACCAGCGGGGCCTCCTCCGTACCGCCCCCACCAGCCGAACCCCCACCCGCAGCCGCTCGCGAACGGCGGTCGAGCTCGGCCAGGTAGGCGTTGTAGTCGTCCATGTCAGCATCGTCGGAACCACCGCGACGGCTGTGCCGCTCACGGCGGCGCTCCTGGCGCTCGTCGTCACGCGACCACTGCACCACCAGCGCCAGCATCACCATGACCGTGGGAATCTCACCCAGCGCCCAGGCGATACCCCCACCCGCGTACTGGTCGGCGGCCTGGTCGGTCATCCATGGGATGTCGAACTGCCCGTAGTACTGCATGGCCATCGGCGTGGCCTGCTCCATGATCGCGATGCCGAAGAAGGCGTGGAAGCCCATCGCCACGAGCAGGAGCAGGATCCGCAGCAGGAACGGGACCTTCCGGGGCGCCGGGTCGATGCCGACGATCACCCAGTAGAACAGGAAGCCCGACACCAGGAAGTGCACACCCATGAACAGGTGACCCAGGTGGTCGTTCATCAGGGTCGGGAACAGCGGCGTGAAGTACAGCGCGTACGGGCTGAACACGAAGATCGGCGCGGCCACGGCCGGATGGGTCACCGCCTTGGAGAAGCGGCTGTTCAGGAACGCGTTGAGCCACTCGCGCGGCCCCCGGTCGCCACGCTTCTCGACGGGCCGGAGGGCGCGCAGCGCCAGGGTGACCGGCGCACCCAGCACCAGGAGGATCGGCGTGACCATGGCCAGCACCATGTGCTGGATCATGTGCATGGAGAACATGATCATCGCGTAGGTCGCGAACCCGCTGAGCTGCACCGCGACGATGGTCAGCAGCCCCAGGAGGAAGGCGGCGGTGCGCCCGATCGGCCACTTGTCCCCGCGCTTGACCAGGCGCCGCACACCCCCGAGGTACAGGACCGCGGCGACCACGACGAACATGATGAAGAACAGGTCCGGCCGCCAGAGGGTGAGGACGTTCTCCAGGCTCATCGCGGGCGGGATGGCGAAGCCCAGGATCGCGGCGGCCGGGTCGACGGTGGTCTCGATCGGCGGTGACGGCGGCGGCGTGCGCCCCAGGCCCACGGACACGCCGATGACGGCGGCCATGATCATGACCTCCGCCCCGGCCAGGCGCAGGAAGCTCCGGCGGCGGAAGGAGTAGCCCGCCTTCCCACCGGGGGCGGCGTCGATCCGGGTCAGCACCCGGGTGCGGTGGGCGTTGCCGAGGAAGCCCAGCACGACGAACAGCACGATCTTGACGAGGATGATCCGGCCGTAGTCGGTACCGAACAGGTCGTCCAGGGAGTACAGGCGGGCCATGGCGCTGGCGGCACCGCTGACCGCCACGCCGACGTAGGCCCACAGGGCCATCCGGCTGAACCGGTGCGCGGCGACGGCCGGTTCCTGGGCGTCCTTGCGCATGGCGTGGTAGGTGACCACGGCCAGCCCACCGACCCACGCGCAGATGGAGATCAGGTGCAGCGCCAGCCCGGTGACGGCGAGCTCGTGGGCGCCGGAGGAGGCGGCGTGGCCGGTGAGCGCGGGCGGGGTGACCGCCGCCAGCGACGCGACCAGCAGCCACAGGCCGCCGGTGGCCGTGGTGACGGTGCGGCCGAACAGCGCGATGCCGGTGACGATGAGGATCACGAACATGAGGGCGACGCCCGAGCCGACCGACCCGGCGAAGGCGGTGACCTCGTCGATGGTCACCTGGCCCGCGCGCCTGCCGAGGAACTCGGCGGCCTGGAAGTACAGCGTGCCCACGGCACCGAGGACCCACGCCAGGGCGGTCCAGGTTCCGGCACGCACGTAGCCGACGGCCTGCTGGGAGAGCTGGCCCTTCTCCGACCCGAGGAGGACGACCGCCATGAGCATGAGGCCGATGGTCAGGACGGCGGCGGTGTCCATGACCGTCTTGGCGATGGGCATGCCCCAGCGGACCACCTCGCCGGAGTCGAACCTCTCCATGCCGGGGATGATCTGCGCGAAGACCGCGCCGCCCAGGATGAGGGTGGCGCCCAGCGCCACCGTGCACACGAGCACGGCCGCCAGGGCGTAGACGGGGGCGTTCTCGGTGCCGGGGGCCTGGTCCTGGAGATCCTTGGGGGATGTGTCGTTCTGGGCGGGAGGAGCCACGCGCCACTCCGTCGTCGAGTTGGTCAACTTGCAGGTCAGCGCCCTCAGCCGCGATGGCCTCCGCACCGCCGTCCGTCGGACTCCGGCGGGGACCTGGCGCGGAGGGGACACCTCGACCCAGGTTAGTCCGTTTACTACACAGTGTCGGACTTGGGTCCGCTCGCCCACCCCCTTGCGCCGGAAATCCCTTTCGCCGCGCATGCGCGCCCGGACCAGAAGTGACGTTTCCCCCTTCCTCGGAGGGCCTTCGCGATACGCTCGTTCTCCTACAGGAGGTCGCGGACCGCCCCTCGTGCCCGTCGCCCCTCGCCGCCGTGCCCCTCCACGGCCACCAGTTCCACGAACGCCGAGAAGCGTACGAAGGGGAGGGCGATGCCCGAGTTCGACAGTGTCATCCGTTCCATGCGGACGGTGGTCCCCGGCGGGATCAGGTCAGCCAGTGTGGGGGTTCGGGACGGCCGTATCGAGGCGATCCGCCCCTACACGGCCAGGATGTCGGCGCGCGAGGTGGTCGAACTCGGCCACACCGCCCTGCTGCCCGGCGCCGTCGACCTCGGCACCGGTGTGCACGCCCCCGGCGAGGAGCTGCCGGACTCCTACCGGCGGGTCAGCGACGCCGCCCTGCGCGGCGGGGTGACCTGTGTGGTGGTCTCCCCGCTCCGGCCCGCCCGGCGATCACCTGCGCCGACTCCCTCCAGGTCCACCAGCGGGCGGCGGCCGGGGCCGACGTCTCGGTGCTCTTCCTGGGCGGGGTCACCCAGGGCACCGGCCCACTGGACCTGGCGGACCTGCACGCCGGCGGGGTGGTGGCCTTCCAGGGGTCGCTGTCGGACGGCGGCGCACCGGACATGGCCGCCCTGGGCGACGCCCAGCTGCGCAAGGCCATGGCGGAGATCGCCACCCTCAACGGTCTGCTGATCATGCACGCCGAGGACGCCCGCGAGCTCGGGAGCCCGCCGGTGTCGGCGGAACAGCGTCCTCCCCGGGCCGAGCGGCGGGGCCTGGAGCGGGTGATCGCGGCGGCGCGCGTGGTGGGCGCGCGCACGCACGTGGCCCCCTTCACCGCCGCCGAGTGCGCGGCCCTGCTGGCGGCCGCGGGCGCGGTGGGGGTCGGCCTGACCGCGCACACCTGCCCGCACTACCTGTGCCTGCCCTCGGAGTTCCCCGGCCCGGAGTCCCCCGCGCACGCCTGCCGTCCCCCGTTGCGCTCGGACGCCAACCGCAAGGCGCTGTGGAGCTCCCTGCTGGAGCCCGACTCCCCGATCCGCACCGTCGGCTCGGGCCACCTGCCCGCCATCGGGCTGTTCACCCTGGAGTGGAGCCTGTCCGCGCTCTGGACGGCGGCGCGCCGACGCGGTCGCTCACTGCCGGACCTCGCGCGGTGGACCGCGTCGGCTCCCGCGGAGCTGCTGGGGCTGGGCACTCGGGGCCGTGTCCAGGAGGGGTACGACGCCGACCTGGTGGCCTTCGACGACCAGACGACCCTCGCGGTGCCGGGGAGCGACCCGAGCCCCTACGCCGGGATGCGCCTCACCGGGAGAGTGCGGCGCACGTGGGTCGCGGGGCGCCCGACCCGCTCCGAAGTACATCAGCGCTAGACCCGTGTCACACCACACACATCCGGCTTACAGCCTGTCAACATGGCAACGGAGGGCTATGCACATTGGCGATAGCGTGGACGCGCCTTCGCAGGTCACAGTGGGAGGTATCAATGGCGATACCAGTTGGAGGAATCGTGCGCATCGGCGTGCCCCGCGAGATCAAGAACCACGAGTACCGGGTGGCGATCACCCCTGCGGGTGTCCACGAGCTGACCCGTCGGGGTCATGAGGTCTTCGTCGAACACGACGCCGGGTTCGGTTCCTCCATCACGAACGAGGAGTACCTCGGGGCGGGCGCCAGCATCCTGCCCACCGCCGACGAGGTGTGGGCCGCGGGCGACCTGATCCTCAAGGTCAAGGAACCCGTCCCGGCCGAGTACCACCGCATGCGCCCGGGCCAGACCCTGTTCACGTACCTGCACCTGGCCGCCTCCCGTGAGTGCACGGACGCGCTGCTGGACCGCGGGGTCACCGGTATCGCCTACGAGACGGTGCAGCTGCCCGACGGTTCGCTTCCGCTGCTGGCCCCGATGTCCGAGGTGGCCGGAAGGCTCGCCTCGCAGGTGGGTTCGGTGACGCTCCAGCGGCCCAACGGCGGCCGGGGCGTGCTGATGGGCGGGGTCCCGGGGTGCGCCCGGCCAACGTCACCGTGATCGGCGCCGGGGTGTCCGGGCTCAACGCCACCCAGATCGCGGTCGGCATGGGCGCGAACGTGACCGTGCTGGACCTGAACGTCGACAAGCTGCGCCACGTGGACTCGCTGTACCGGGGGCAGGTCAAGACGGTGGTCTCCAACGCCTTCGAGCTGGAGCTGTCCGTCCTGGAGTCCGACATGGTGATCGGCGCGGTCCTGGTGCCCGGCGCCAAGGCCCCCAAGCTCATCACCAACGAGCTCGTCTCCCGGATGCGTCCCGGCGCGGTGCTGGTCGACATCGCCATCGACCAGGGCGGCTGCTTCGAGGACTCCCGGCCCACCACGCACGACGACCCGACCTTCGCCGTGCACGACACCGTGTTCTACTGCGTGGCCAACATGCCGGGCGCGGTGCCGAACACCTCGACCCACGCCCTGACCAAGGACACCCTGAAGTACACGGTGGCCCTGGCGGAGAAGGGGTGGAAGCAGGCCCTGCGCGACGACCCGGCCCTGGCCGAGGGCCTCAACACCTTCGAGGGCGACCTGGTCTACGCCCCGGTGGCCGAGGCGCACGAGATGAAGTACCGCGAGCTCTCCGAGGTGCTCGCCTCCTAGGCACGCGTGTGGGGAGGGGGTCGTCCGTACGGGCGGCCCCCTCCTCGGTGTCGGAGCGGTGTCCGGGCTGGACGCACCCGTGCGACCTGGGTCCACGGTCGAACCCGCGCCCGCGAACGGGGTGGTCGGGCCGGTCGGGCGGGGGTACCGTCGAGGGGTGGCCCCTCCGACGGCGGGGCCCGTGACCGGGGCCCGAACACATGAGGTGGGACTGCAGTGACACACACCGGAGCGGTAACGGTGACCCGGATCGTCGAGCTCGAACTGGTGCGGCTGCGGCCGTCGCTGGCCGGGCGAGGCTCCGACGGCTCCGTTCCGGTGTTGGTCCGGGTGTCGGACGGTCGGGTGAGCGGCTGGGGCGAGGTGTCCCGTGCCACCCCGGAACAGTGGGAGGCGCTCGCGCGCGACTTCGCGCCCGCTCTCCTCGAACATCCCTGGCGGCGCCCGACCGAGGTGGCCGACGCCTTCGCGGACCTGCCCTGGGACCCGGCGCTGACCGGGGCCCTGGACACCGCCTGCTGGGACCTGTGGAGCCGTCAGCGCTCCACCCCGCTGGCGCACGCCCTGGGCGGGGAGCGTACGGCCCTCACGGCGGGGGCGACCCTGCCCCGGCAGGCGACCCTGGAGTCGGTGGTCACGGAGGTGAACCGGCGCGTCGGGGCGGGGTTCCGCCGGATCCGGCTGGAGGTCGAACCGGGTTGGGACACCGACGTGATCCGGGCCGTGCAGACGAGTTTCCCGTTCCTGGTCCTCCAGGTGGACGCGGGGGACGCTACACGGAGTCCCCCGCCGACCTGGACGCGCTGCGGTCGTTGGACACCCTCGGGCTGCTGGCGATCGAGGATCCGTTCGCCCCCGGGGACCTCGGCGCGCACGCCCGCCTGTCGGCCGAGCTGCGCACCCCCGTGGCCCTGTACCGGTCGCTGTCCTCGGTGGAGGACCTGGGCGAGGCGGTCCTGGCCGAGGCGGGGCGCGCGGTGAACGTGGACCCGGCCCGGCTGGGCGGGTTGACGGCGGCGCGCCGCGCCGTGGACCGGGCGGTGGACGCGGGATGGGCGGTGTGGTGCGGTTCCTCGGCGGTGACCGGGGTGGGCCGCGCGGCGACGGTCGCGCTGGGTTCGCTGTCCGGGGCGACCCTGCCGGTGGAGATGCCCGGTTCCGGTCCGCGCGGTCGTGACCTGGTGGTTCCCCCGTGCGCGCGCACGACGGCGTGGTGCCGGTGCCGCTCACGGAGAGCGGGCTGGGGCACGACGTGGACCGGGTGGCACTGGCCGGGTACACGGCGAGGACGCTGGTGCTGGACGCGCGTTCGGATCGGACGCCGGGCACCACCCCATAACCGAACGCCGTTAGGTATCCTGGCGCTTCCGTGTCCGGCCCCCGACACCGGACCACGACGCACGTGGAGGCGTGGTGCGCGTATTCGCCGACGTCCATGAGGTCGCCGCCGCCCAGGGCGAGCACCTGGGCCGTACCGACTGGCTGACCATCACCCAGGACCGTGTCGACCTCTTCGCCGACGCGACCGACGACCACCAGTGGATCCACCAGGACGCCGAGCGCGCCGCCGAGGGCCCCTTCGGAGCCACCATCGCGCACGGCTACCTGTCGCTGTCACTGCTGGCGCACTTCTCCCAGAGCATCCTCTCCCTCACCGAGAAGCCGCGGATGTCCATCAACTACGGCCTCAACAAGGTGCGCTTCCTCCAACCCGTGACGGTGGGCTCGCGGGTGCGGGACGCGGTGACGCTCGGAGAGGTGCGGCGGACTCCGAAGGGCTACCTGGTCTCGACCGGGCACACCGTGGAGATCGAGGGGCAGGAGCGCCCGGCCCTGGTCGCGGAGGCCCTGGGCCTCTGGGTTCCCTAGCCAGGGGTCAGGGCACGGGAGGAGGCCCCGTCCGGTGCCGACCAGCGGACGAGGCCTCCTCCAACGGCGACCTAGCGGGCCACGCGTCGCAGGGCGCGGCGGACCAGCCCGGGCGTGAACCAGCGCAGCTTGCGTTCGGCCCGCTCCGCCCTCCGGCGCATGCGGTCGCTCCGGGCCCTGGCCTGCTCCAGCTCGGCGAGGAGCCGGGCCACGTCCTGCTCGGTGTCCTCCTCCGGCCGCACGGCCGACGAGGGCCTCCAGCCGGGCCTCCTCCTCATCCGTGGCGTGGACCAGGTCCGTCGCGGGCATCCAGTGGATGCCGTGGACCTCCTCCACCAGGCGGTCCAGGTCCCGGCCGGTCGCCTCGGGGTCGAGGTGGCGGGCGCGGGCGAAGGCGGCGGTCCGCTCCAGGCGCAGCATCCCCTCCTCCGCCGTGAGCGCGCCCGGCATGGGCGCGCAGAGCAGCCCAACCGCGTGGGTGTCGCAGGCCCGCACCATCTCCGCCAGGGCCTTGGGGAACGGTTCCGTCCCCGCCTCCAGGTACAGCCGGAAGGGCACGCGCGGGTCCGTGCCCGGCTGGCTCTCGACGAACCGCACGCGCGGGTCGCCCCGGAAGCTCTCGTGGGCCAGCCGTAGGTCGAGGGCGTCCTCCTCCAGCGGAGAGCGACGCTCCTCGTGCAGTTCGCTCCACGGGCCCACCATCCACAGACGCAGGTCCGGGGTGGAGCCGGCCAGCAGCGCCCTGGCGGTGGTGTCGATCTCCTCCAGGGTGTGGCCCCCGGCGTTCAGCACGACGTCGACCAGCGGGACCTCCCACTGCCGCTCGGGCTGCTTGCGGCGCAGGTGGAAGTCGGGGACCCGGTTGGCCACGTACGGCATCCGATAGCGGGTCCCCGCGTTCCGCTTCTCCTGCATCTGGGAGCGCCCCAGGTGCCAGCTGCTGGTCTCCAGGTCCGGGACGAACACCGCGCCGCGCTGGGCCACCCGGTGGCCGAACTCGCTGTCCCCGCCCAGGATCATGGCCGGGTCCAGACCGCCCGCCGCGTCGAACAGGCTCCGGTGCAGCGAGCCCGTCGCCCCCACGTACACCTTGAAGGCCTCGTGGTGGGCCGAGCGCAACCCGTCGTGCCGGTCGATGAACCGCTCGACCCAGTGCGGGTCCGCGCTGTCCCGGTCGAAGAGCTCCCCGGCGCGTCCGGCGGCGACCTCGTCCCGGACGTGCTCCGGGGTCATCGCCGCCGGGTCGAAGTCCACGAACATCTTGTGGCCCATGACCACGGCGTAGTCCACCACGTGGTGCCAGCGCATCTGGGACTCCACGTGCTCGCGGTAGACGAGCATGTCGGCG
The DNA here is from genome assembly GCA_018388625.1 of Nocardiopsis eucommiae. Taxonomy (GTDB): domain Bacteria; phylum Actinomycetota; class Actinomycetes; order Streptosporangiales; family Streptosporangiaceae; genus Nocardiopsis; species Nocardiopsis eucommiae. Next base: position 4,312,162 of record CP074402.1, read on the forward strand.
TCCAGACGCAGGATCACCTGGCCGGTCGAAGCCGCGACCCCCGTGTTGACGGCGTGCGCCGAACCCCAACCGCCGGGATCGGAGGTGATCAGCCGGGTGTTCTCCGGGCGGACGGGCGGCAGCACGAGGGGCTCGGGCGTCCCGTCGTCCACCACGACCACCTCCATGAGGTCGGCCGGATAGCTCTGGCCCGCCAGCGCGGCCAGCACCAGTGCCAGCTTCTCGGGCTGACCGTGCGCCGGGATCACCACGCTCACCGACAGCGTCGGCGTCCACTCGCCCACCGACGGCGGGTCCAGCCGTGCGTAGTCGTTGCGGAACACCTGGGGCTGGCTCCGCGTCACTGTCGGAGGCACCTCGCGCTCCCCTCCCCGGGGCTGACTCTGTTCCGGGATCCCGACCCGCACCCGCGTGTCGGGACGTTCCCCCGCCTGACGTTCCGAGACGTTGTCCGCACTGGTCACGACTGTCCTCCCGTGTACTCGGTGGTCCGGAGCAGGGTCCGCGCGGGGCCCGGGACCGGCTGGCCCAGCGGGGCGGGCGCGCCCTCCAGCAGGGCACTCGGCCGCCAGCCGGACCACTGCCGGGTGCTCCTGCGCAGGAAGTAGCCCATGTCGGCGCCCCAGGTGTGCCCCTGACCGGCCCGCCGGAGCAGGTAGCCGAGGCCGTGGGTCCGGTAGATCCGCCCGCTGTTCCGGCGGACCGCCAGCAGCAGCTGGCTGTCGATCGCCCTGGGCAGGGGCCGGAACCCGCCGACGTCGCGCAGCACGGAGCGGTCGACCACGATCGTGCTCCCCACCACGTCCGGGGAGGGCTTCTCCGTCTGGTAGCTCCGCCACACGGTGAGGTCGAGTTCCTCCAGGTACACCAGGTCCTGGGTGACGCCGACCAGGTCGGCGCAGGCGTAGGTGCGCGCCATGAGCATGTCCGCGAGGTGGTCGGGGCCGTACCAGTCGTCGTCGTCCCACTTGGCGATCACGCTGCCGGACGTGCGGTCCACCGCGTCGTTGAGCACCGAGCCGAACACCTGGTCCGCCGGAGCCTCGTACACCGTGACCGGGATACCCGTCGCGGCGAACTCCGCGACGGCCGACCCGACCTCGGGCACATCGGCGGAGAACCCGTGCAGGGCCAGGACCAGCTCGAACCGCACCCCGCGCTGCCGGGCCACCTGGGCCAGCGCGAACCCCACGAGCTCGGGCCGCCGGGTGCACAGCATCACCGACACCAGGGGTTCCGGCGGCACCGGGACCCCCACCCGAGCGGCCAGGGTGCGCCAGCGGGCCAGCTGGCCGTGGGTGCCCAGAGCGGCGCGGCGCAGCCGAACGCTGTGCTCCTCCCTGCTCAGGGGATCGGCCAGCTCTGTGGCCTCCCTGCTGGTGAGCACGGCGGTGAGTTCCGGTCCGAGCCCCGCGGCCCAGTCCGGGACCGGCCCGCTGACCACGGGTATCCCGCTGGCGGCCAGCGCGACGACCGCTCGGACGACGGTGACCGGCTTCGCGTGCCCGGACCAGTCCACGCGTACTCCGCGCAGGTAGCGGGCGCGGCCGATGTCCAGGTCGGTAAGCGTGCCGTCCCCGGGGACGGCGAACAGCACCTTCTCCCCTCGCGGACGACGGTGCGTCCGCCCCGGACCGACAGGTCGCCCAGGGGACCGCCGGCCTTCTTGGTGAAGCCGATGGGGTTCACGCTCTGCTCGTCGACCGGTGCCAGCGCGGTGACGGGGTCGGGTTCGTCGACTCCGGCCCCGGAGCGCGGGAGGTCCAGGTGCGGGACGACGGCGTCCTCCCACAGCGGGAGCTCCCGGTCCGAGGTGCGGACCACGAGGTCGGCCACGGGCGAGACCCTGCGCAGCGGTACGGGGCCGGTCGCGCTCACCCCGGTGGCGGCGACGTCGCCCGGCCGCCAGCGCGCCCGCCCCCGCCGTGCACCCCCGCCAGGGGTGTGGGCCGGAGGCCGCGCCGCCCGCCGGTGGTCCCGTGCAGGACGCAGTCGAGCGCCGGGCCGGTCTCGACGGTGTTCGGGAAGTACAGCTCGCAGATCCAGCCGCGTTTGCCCAGGCGACGGACGCGCATCTCCAGGAGGTCGTTCCACTCGTCGATGCCCGGCGGGCACGGGACGAGCGGGCCGTGGTGCCCGGGGGTGTCGGCGACCACGACGACCAGGTGGACGGTGGCGGGCAGGGCGTTGACGGTGATGAGGACGCGACGCAGGTCGGTGAGGCTGGCGGCCACCACCGCGACGAGTCCGACCGCCTCGGGCTCGTCCTCCCCGCCCACCCGGGCGACCTCGAACGGTTCACCGAGCGGGTGGGCGTCGAGGTCGACCACGAGGTCGTCGGGTCGCAGCCGCAACCCGGAGAGTGCCTTGAGGGTCGACTCGTGGTCCCCGGTGTGGCAGAGGACCGCTGGTTCGTCACCGCGTGTGCGCAACGCCTGGCGTAGGACTGAGTGGATCATCGGGCGACCCCGGGGTTCGGAGTGAGTGAAGGCACGAACCGGCCCTCACCGGTCACGCCGCCCACCCTAGCCACTCCGGTCACAGATGGTGACTTACCGTCACGGCGTGTCCCTCACCTGGACAGAACCACCCCGGGGGCGTCCCCCGACCCACGCCCGCGAGCGAGGTCCGGGACCACCGCGCGGCGCCACGGAGCCGACGAGGCGGCACGCGGCGGGGTGACGGCCACTCGATCCGTGGACTCCTCCGCCGACACCGGCGAAGGCGTCCACGCGCCACTCCCTAGCGGGCCAGCTTGCGCAGCACCCTCCTGGTCAGCCCGGGGGTGAACCAGCGCAGCTTGCGTTCGGCGCGCTCGGCCCGGGCACGGAGGCGGTCGGCCTCGGCCAAGGCGCGGTCCAGCCGCTTCTGGATCACCTCGGGGCTGTCCGTGGGCTCGGCCCCGGCCGACTCGGGGTCGACCACGAACCCCTCCGCCGGGATCCAGTGCGTCCCGTGGGTGCGCTCCACCACCCGGTCCAGGTCCGTGCCGGTCGCCCGGGGCTCCAGGTGCAGGGCGCGGGCGTAGGCGGAGGTCCGTTCGAGCCGCAGGACGCCGTCGCCCCGCGTGGCGCCGGGCAGGGGCGCGCAGAGCAGTCCGGCACCCTCCCGGTCGATCTCCCTGACCAGTTCGCGCAGGGCGTCGGCGGCCGGGACGGCTCCGGCTCCCACGGTGAGGCGGAAGGGAACGCGCGGATCGCGGTCGGGGACGCTCCCGACCAACCGCACGCGCGGGTCGCCCCGGAAGGTCTCCCGGACCAGGCGCAGGTCCAGGGCGTCCTCGTCGAGGGGCGAGCGGCGGCCCCCGTCCAGCGACTCCCAGGCCCCGACCAGCCACAGGCGCAGGTCCGGGGTGGTTCCGGCCAGCAGCGCGGAGACGGTGGTGTCGATCTCCTCCAGGGTGTGGCCCCCGGCGTCGAGCACGACGTCGACCAGCGGGACCTCCCACTGGCGCTCGGGCTGCTTGCGGCGCAGGTGGAAGTCGGGGACCCGGTTGGCCACGTAGGGCATCCGGTAGCGGGTGCCCGCGTCGCGCCGGGTCTGCATCTGCGAGCGGCCCAGGTGCCAGCTGCTGGTGTCCAGGTCCGGGACGAACACCGCGCCGCGCTGGGCCACCCGGTAGGCGAACTCGGTGTCGCCGCCGAGGACGAGCTCCGCGTCCAGCCCGCCCGCCGCGTCGAACAGGCTCCGGTGCAGCGATCCGGTGGCGCCGACGAACACCTTGTAGGACAGGCGTCCGGCGGTCCGCAGGCGGTCGTTCTTGTTGATGAGCCGCTCGACCCAGTGCGGGTCGGCGCTCTCCCGGTCGAAGAGCTCCCCGGCGCGTCCGGCGGCCACCTCGTCCCGGACGTGCTCGGGGGTCATGGCGTCCGGGTCGAAGTCCACGAACATCTTGTGGCCGAGGGCGACCCCGTAGTCGATCCGGTGGTGCCAGCGCATCTGGGACTCCACGTGCTCGCGGTAGACCAGCATGTCGGCGTCCAGACGCAGGATCACCTGGCCCGAGGAGGCCGCGACCCCCGTGTTGACCGCGTGCGCCGAACCCCAGCCGCCCGGAGCGGAGGTGATCAGCCGGGTGTTCTCCGGACGCACCTCGGGCAGGGTGAGGGGCTCGGGCGTGCCGTCGTCCACCACGACCACCTCCATGAGGTGGGCGGGGTAGCTCTGGCCCGCCAGCGAAGCGAGCACCAGCGCGAGTTTCGCGGGCTGACCGTGCGCCGGGATCACCACGCTCACCGACAGCGTCGGTGTCCACTCCCCACCGGCGGCGGGGCCAGCGGGGCGTAGTCGTTGCGGCGCAGCAGGGGCTGGCCGCCGAAGTCCACCGCGCCTCGCGGCAGCGGCTCTCCGGGCACGATCGCCGGGCCCGTGACGGGGACCGGGTCCACGGCCGGGGCGGTGTGCTCTTCGGTACTGGTCAAGGGTGTCCCCCGTGTGCTGTGTGGTCCCGACCGGCCGTCCGTCGTCGGCGCTCCCCAGCGGAGCGGGCTCGCCCTCCAGGAGGGAGCTGGGCCGCCATCCGGACCACTGTCGGGCGTAGTTGTGCAGGAAGTAGGCCATGTCCTCGGACCAGGTGTGTCCGCCGCCGGTGCGGCGCAGCACGTAGCCCAGCCCGTGGGTGCGGTGGACGCGACCGCCGCCCCGGGTGACGGCGACGAGCAGCTGCGTGTCGATGGCGCGGGGCAGCGGGCGGAACCCGCCGGTCTCCTCCAGCACCACGCGGTCGGTGAGGAGGGTGCCCCCGGCGATGAAGCGGGTGGCGGTCTCCGACTCCCGGCTGCGCCAGACCATGAGGTCGATCTCCTGGAGGAAGACGAAGTCCTGGCCGGTGCCGACCAGTTCGGCCCCGGAATAGGTGCGGGCCAGGACCAGGTCGGCCAGGTGCTCGGGGCCGTACCAGTCGTCGTCGTCCCACTTGGCGATGAGGTCGCCGGAGGCCAGGGCGACGGAGTCGTTGAGCACGGCGCCGAAGACGCGGTCGGCGGACGCCTCGTGGACGACCAGGGAAAGGCCGGTGGACCGGTACGCGTCGATCGCGGAACGCACCTCGGGCAGCGACGCGGGGAAGCCGTGCAGGGTGAGGACGGTCTCCGTCTCCACCCCTCGTTGGCGGGCGATCTGGGCGAGCGCGAACCCCACCATGTCGGGGCGGCGGGTGCACAGGATGACGGAGACCCGGGGCTGCGGGGGCACGGGCACTCCGGCCTCGGCCGCCAACGCGCGCCAGCGGGAGCGCACGCCGTGCGTGCGCAGGGCGGCGCGGCGCAGGCGGACGCTGTGCTCCTCACGGGCCAGCCGGTCGGACAGGTCGGCCTCGGTCGCGGTGTCGAGCAGCGCGGTGAGCGGGGTACCGAGTCCGGCGGCCCAGGTGGGGACGGGGCCGCTGACCAGCGGGACGCCACCGGCGGCGAGGGAGGCGACGGCGCGCACGGCGGCGTGCGGTCCGCGGTGCCCGGACCAGTCCACCCGCACGCCGCGCAGGTGGCGCAGGCGGGACAGGTCCACGTCCGTGACCGTTCCGTCGGGGGCGACCGTGACCAGGTCCTTCCGACCGTCCGCGATGACGGCGCGGTCGCCGCGCAGGGTGAGGTCGGCCAGCGGCCCTTCTCGGCCTTGGTGAAGCCGGTGGGGTTGACGGTGGTCTCGTCGACGGGGGCGATCCGCTGGACGGGGTCTCCGCCGGGCCGGTCGGTGGCCAGGAGCGCGGAGCGGGCCCGCTCGTAGCCGTCCGGCCCGGTGAGCGTCTCCCAGGACTCGGTGCCGGTGGTGGTCCGGCCCAGGAGGGGCACGGTGTCGTCGGTCCAGGCGGGCGGGGCCGTGGCGTCGTGGACGCGCAGGACGAGGTCGCCCACCGGGGTGACCCGGCGCAGCGGGACCGGGCCCTCCTGGGCGACGCCGTGGGCGCCCGTGTCACCGGGCCGCCAGAGGGCGGCTTCGGCACCGTTCAGGGCGGCCAGGGGTGTGACGGCCGGTCCCCGACGGCGGCCCCGGGTGCCGTGCAGGACCGCGTCCAGGACCGGGGCGGTCTCGATGGCGTTGGGGAAGAACAGCTCGCACACCCAGCCCCGGCCGCCCACCCGGCGGACCCGGAGTTCCTGGAGGTCGCGCCACTGCCCCATGCCGGGGCCGGTCGGGACCGGGGGCTCCTGGTGGCCGGGGGTGGCGACCAGCGCCACCACCAGGTGCACGGCCCGGGGCAGGTGGACGGCGGCGGTGAGCACCCGGTGGAGGTCGGTGGTGCTGGCCGCGACCACCGCGACCAGCCCGGCCACGCGGTCGTCTCCGAGGACGGGCTCGCCGTGGGGGCGGGCGTCCAGGTCCAGGAGCACGTCGCCCGGGACGGTGGGCAGTCCGGCCACCTCGGCCCGGGTGTCGGCGCCGGTGTGGCAGAGCACGGCCGGTTCCCTGCCGCGAGCGCGCAGGGCGTTCCGAAGGACGGTGGTGATCATCGGGTGGCCTTCGAGGTCGGGCGGCAGCCGGGGGCTGGCTGCCGGGCGGTGTCGGGGACGGGCGGAGTGCCGGTGCGGCTCAGGGGGCCCGGCGGGTGAACACGTGGGCGCCCTTCTCCGACGGTTCCACGGTGCGGTGCAGGCGGTACTCGGAGACCCAGCGGTCCCCCAGGGCCCGCTCGTCCGGCCGGTCGGCGTCGTCCAGGACGACCACGGCGTCGTCGGTGCAGCGCGGCAGCAGTGCCGGGACCGCCGGGTACCGGGCCTGGACGCCGGTGGCCTGGGGCGGCCCGTCCACGAACAGCAGGCCGACGCGGTCGAGGTCGGTCAGGCGGGAGAGGTCGTACCAGAGCGGCTGGGAGGTGACCGGGCCGTCGGGCGCGGACCCGGCCAGTTCCGGCTTGACCTCGGTGAGCGGGGCGTGCCGGACCTCGACGACGTCGTCGAGGCCGTGCGCGGCGACGAGGTCGCGGCTGAGCTCCGCGTAGCGCTCCTCGTGCTCGATCGCGACCAGGCGGCCGGTGCCCGCACGGCGCAGCGCGTAGCCGATCCACACGCTGGAGGCGCCGCTGCCGCACTCCACGACGAGTTCGGGGCGGTGGCGGTCGATCAACCGCACGAGCAGGCGCAGGACGTCCGGCGAGGCGGCCCAGCCGCGCAGCGGCGGCATGAAGGGGGCGACGTCCAGGTACGCGCGCAGTTCGGCCCAGGCGACCTGCTGTTCGTAGTCGTGGCGGCCCTGCACGGTGACGGCCCGCTGGATCTCCCGGCTGGCCCGGGGCAGGGCGTGGTCCTGGAGCCGGGACAGGCGCTCGCCCACCCCGTCCAGGGAACGGGTGATCTCCAGGCGGTCCCGGCCGAGCACCTCGGTGACCCGCTGGGTGTGCCCGTCGACGGAGGTGGCCAGGGCCCGCAGGGAGCGCCGGAGTGTCCACAGACCGGCGCCGAGGACGCACACGAGCCCGCCGAGCAGGAGCACGGCGGTGGCGATGACGACCTCCGCCCAGCTCAGCACGGACAGAACCCCCAGAACCGTCGGGAGGGTGAGCACCATCAGGCCGAGGACGGCACCGATCACCAGAAGGGGTGTGGCTCGACGGCGGAGCGTGCGCAAGGGGACCTCCACGGGGGTCGCGTGGCAGCGGGATGCGGGGGATTTCCGGGTATTGACGAGAAAGTCCCGGACACTTTCGACACTAACTCCTCAAAGTGCCCGCCGAGTTGTTCACCGGGGAAATCGAAACCCGAACAGGAATCAATTCCCCCGGCGTTCACCCGCGCATCACCGTGGTTTCACGTCCGGACACTTCTCCGTCCGCTCCGTCCGCGTGGAAGAATCCATTCCGTCGGGTGTCGCGGGCAGGTGCGAGGTCCGGCACGGGCCCGTTCCAGGGCCTCGTCGCGGGTGTGCTCGCCCCGGCGCGGACCCGGATCCCCGTGGCGTCCGGTCCGGACTCACCAGCCGGTGGCCTCGACCAGGGCCTTCTCCATCGCGGGAGCGAGGGTGCCCGCGTAGGTCGCGGTGATGTGTGAGTGGTCCCAGAACACCAGGATGTTGCCGACCACCGCTTCGCAGTAGCCGTCGGGGCACACCTGGTCAGTGAGGTCCATCAGGGTGACGTTGGGCGGCAGCGTGACCAGGGTGGCCGGGTCCACCTCCTCCTGGCTGGCCGAGACCGGCGACACGCACTGGTCGACCGGCCCCGACTCCACGCACTCGGCGCCCTGGTAGGTCAGCCGGGGCAGGTCACGCAGGCCGATCACCTCGACGCCCAGCCCGTCCAGCCACTCCCACATTCCCAGGTAGCCGTCGTGGACCCGCTCGCCGTCGAGCGTGGCGCGGGTGGAGGAGGTCAGCACGGCGTCCGGTCGCAGCTCCTCCAGTTCGGCCATCGCCCCGGCCTTCCACACCTCGCACTCGTCGAAGACCACGCCGTCCCGGTGGGAGGTGTCGGTGCTGAACTGGCAGCCGCTCTTGCTGAACGAGACCAGGCGCCACCCCCGGGCGTCGGCCGCCGCCCGCACGGCCGGGTACCAGTGGGCGACGCGCGAGGCGCCGACCAGGGCGAGCGTGCGCTCGGCGTCGGCGGGCCCGGTGTCGCAGACCACCAGTTCGGAGGAGGTGAGGGTGACGTGGCAGCCCTCCTCGTGGTGCCAGGACAGGTCCTGTCTGGCGTCGGCCGGGTCCGGCCGGACCGGGACGTCGGCCAGGACCGTGGTGGGGTCCGCGACCACCCCGGCCCCCGGGTAGCTCTCGGGGGCGGCCAGTTCCAGGGCGCGTTCGGCGCGGTCGCGGTCGATGCGGTCCGTCCAGAGCAGCGAGGCGGCCAGGACCGGGACGATCAGCGCGGCGGCGATCCCCAGCGACCAGGCGGGCGTACGGCGGACGGGGGCCGGGTGAAGCGGTCCAGGCCGCCCTCCACGAACCGGTGCGTGAGCCAGGCCAGGACCAGGGACGCGCCGAGGATCCCCAGTCCGCCCAACGGTGTGGCCAGGGACCGGCCGGTGACCTCCAGATAGCAGACCAGGACCGGCCAGTGCCACAGGTAGAGGGGGTAGGAGAGCCGGCCGAGCTCGGTGAGGGGCTTCCAGGTGAGCAGGCGGTCCGCGCCGTGCGGGCTGCCCGTGGTCCCGGCGAGGACCACCAGGACCGCGGCCGTGGTCGGCCACAGGGCCACGTAGCCGGGGAAGAGCGTGGAGACGGAGAGGAGCGCCCCGCAGGAGACCAGGGCGGCCAGGCCGAACCAGCCCAGGAACACGCGCAGCCGCACGGGCAGGTGCACGCGGTGGACGACCAGGGCCAGGAGTGCGCCCAGGGCCAGCTCCCAGAGCCGGGCTCCGGTGTCGAAGTAGGCCCAGGCCTGGTCCCGGGCGGTGATGGACACCGAGTAGCTCAGGGACAGCGTGAACACCGCCGTGACCAGGACCAGGACCGTGGCGCGGAACGGCAGCCTCGCCCGTGTGGCCACCAGCGCGGCGAGGGCGACCAGCAGCGGCCACAGCAGGTAGAACTGCCCCTGGATGGACAGCGACCAGAAGTGCTGGACCGGGCTGGGCGCGGCCTCCCTGGCCAGGTAGTCCACCGCCGCGTGGGCCAGGGCCCAGTTCTCGTGGTAGAGCGCGGCCGCGCGGACCTCCTCCAGGATGTCGCCCCAGCGTGAGCGGGGCAGTAGCAGGTACACGGCGGCCATGGTCGCCGTCAGGACCACGGCCACCGCGGGGACGAGCCGCCGGGCCAGCCGGGTCCAGAAGGCCACGAACCGGACCCGCCCCTCCCGTTCGACGCTCCTGACCAGGGACCCGGTGATAAGGAACCCGGTGATCATCAGGAAGACGTCGACACCGCCGGAGACCCGGCCGAGCCAGATGTGGTAGACGGCCACCAGGAGCACGGCGACGGCGCGCAGCCCCTCGATCTCGGGGCGGAAACCCCCGCCACCGCCCCTGGCGCGCACGCCGTCGGGAACGGACGGAACGGAGGTGGTCCTCGTGAAGGGAGCCTTCGGAGTGGAGGAGTGCATGAGCGGCGGTGGCCTCGAAGTGCTAGGGAGACTGTGCGCCGAACGAGGCGTCTGAACGGGTGGCGTCTCTCGAATTCGGCGCTGCATCATCGCCGTTCCCGATGCCCACCCGGTGAATGGCGGGCCAACGCCCGAACAACGTTCTCCGGAACCCCGGCAGGCGGATCTCGGACAGCCCGGCCAGGGTAGGCCGAACGAACGCCCGCACCCGGGCTCCGAGGTTATTCGGGAGGTTCGGGAACAAGGGTGATGGTTTGTGTGACAGGCGCCCGGGAAGGGTGGGGGAAGGTCGGAGCGGGTCAGGGCGCGCGGGCCCCGTGGACGTCGTACCGGTGGTGTCCGGAGGACGAGGACGGGCCCGGTCGCGTGGACGCCCCGGTGGCCGTTTATTCCCGGAGCCGGGTGTCAAGAGCCTGACATCGGGTGTCCGGCCGCCCGGCTGATAGCTTGCTGACTAGAGCGATCCCATCGCTGTAAGCCCGAAGAATCGCGTCATTTGGAAAGGTGCGTCAGAGATGTCTGCGCCATACTCGCTTCCCGAACTGCCCTACGACTACGCGGCCCTGGAGCCGTGGATCTCCGGTCAGATCATGGAGCTGCACCACGACAAGCACCACGCCACCTACGTCGCTGGCGCCAACAGCGCTCTGGAGCAGCTGGCCGCGGCCCGCGAGTCCGACGACTTCGGCACCGTGAACCAGCTCCAGAAGAACCTCGCGTTCCACCTGGGTGGCCACGTCAACCACTCCGTCTTCTGGAAGAACCTCTCCCCGGAGGGTGGCGACAAGCCCGAGGGTGAGCTCGGCGCCGCCATCGACGACCAGTTCGGTTCCTTCGACGCCTTCCGCGCGCACTTCAACGCCGCGGCCACCTCGATCCAGGGTTCGGGCTGGGCGATCCTGGCGTGGGACGCCCTGGGTCAGCGCCTGATCATCGAGCAGCTGTTCGACCAGCAGGCCAACATCGCCATCGGCACCCAGCCGCTGCTCATGCTGGACATGTGGGAGCACGCCTTCTACCTCCAGTACAAGAACGTCAAGGGCGAGTACGTCAAGGCGTTCTGGAACGTGGTCAACTGGGCCGACGTCCAGGAGCGCTTCGCCGAGGCCCGCAAGGTCCAGCTCGGCTAGTTCCACTCCCCGCCCCACCGGTCACGACCGGTCGGGCGGCGGGAACGGCGGAGGGCGGCACCGCACGGTGCCGCCCTCGCTGTTGCCCGGGCCCCCGGAGCTCCGGTTCAGACCACGAGGGCGTCCGGGTGGTCCTGCACGGGGCCGTGCCGGTCCAGCTCACGCCAGGAGCGGGCCAGGCGCCACACCAGTTCCTCCCGGGTCGCCCTGTCGTAGGCGAACGGCAGCCGGAAGTACGCGTCGTGGCGGTCGTCGCCCGCCGCCGACATGACGGGCCCGGGGACCAGCTCGACGTCGTGGGCGAGCGCGACCTGGGCGAAGGCGCGGGCGCTGGTCCCGGGCAGCTGGACCCACAGCGCCGCGCCGCCCTCGAGGGTCCGCCACCGCCACTCGGGCAGGTCCCGGCGGAGCAGGCCCTCCATGTGGTCGAGCGCCACGCGGAGCCCCTCGGAGCGCTCCCGTGCGAGCTGGGCGTAGCGGTCCAGCAGCCGCACGCCGACCGCCTGGTCGAGCAGGGGGCCGGCGAGGTCGGCCAGGACCTTGCGGCGGCTGAGGCGGAGCGCCATCTCGGCGGGCGCCCGCAGCCAGCCCAGGCGCAGGCCCGCCCACCCCACCTTGGAGAGGGAGTCGACGGTCACGACCTCCGCGCCGCGCGGGGCGTGGGCCGCCAGGGGCGGGGGTTCGTCGGGCGCCCGCAGGCCCGTGTACGCGCTGTCCTCCAGGATCGGCACCCCGTGGCGCGCCGACAGTTCTCCCAGCTCACGGCGGCGAGCCGAGGACATCATCGTGCCGGTGGGGTTGTGGTACGAGGGCATCACGTAGAGCAGGTGCGGCGAGGTCTCGCTGAGGGCGCGGCGCACGCCGTTGGGGTCGATTCCCTGGTCGTCCAGGGGGACGGGACGGATCCCGGCGCCCCGGTCGCGGAAGAGGTCGAGGCAGCCCGCGAAGCTCGGGTCCTCGGCCACCACCAGGGAGCCCTGACGCAGGTAGAGCTGGGCGACCAGGGCGACCGCCTGGTGGGCACCGGTGGTGACCACGATCTGGTCGGGGTGGGTGGGCAGGCCCTGGTGTTCGTAGTGCCGTGCGATCGCCTCGCGCAGGGCGGGGAGCCCGCGCGGGTGGTAGTTGCCCTCGGCCATGAGGGCGGGCAGGTCCTCGGCGGTGACCTCGCGGATGGCCTGTTCCACCCCGGCCAGGCCGGGGGTGCGCAGGCACGAGGCGGAGATGAGGTTCTCGTCGGTCTGGAGGAGGTTGCGGTAGATGGGGTCGCCGGTGCCGTTGGCGCTCCACCCGTCCGAGCGGACCGGGGCGCGGGACCCGCACACCCGGGTACCGCTGCCCTGACGGCTCTCCAGGACTCCCTCCACACGCAGGTGGTCGTAGGCGGAGACCACGGTGGTGCGGCTGACGCGCAGCGCTGCGGCGAGGCCGCGTTCGGAGGGCAGGCGCTCGCCGGGGACGAGGGTTCCCTGGTCGACCAGTTCACGCAGGGAGTGGGACAACCGCCGGTGCAGGGCCCCGTTCCCGGTGGACCAGGCGCCGAGGGAGTCCACCAGGTCGTCGGTGCGTCGAACAGGGTCCATTTTCGGCTCCATTGGCTCTCCTCGTGTCCGCGTCGGACTCCGATACTGGCATCAGTCCAACCGGACGCACCAGAGCCAGAGTGGACCCTGCACCGGGGTCCACTTGAGACAGGAGTTCGCATGCGCTCCCTCCTTCCCACTCGCACCGTCCGCCACTCCGCCGTGTCAGGGAGGCCGCGTCGCGGCCACGGGGAACCGGCCCCGCAGGGGCGGGGGACGATTCTGGTGGAGTCCCGCACGGTCACCGGCGACCCCCGCCACCTGCCTGCCCTGGTCGCCGCGTTCCGCGCCCGGGCCGAGGTCCACCCGGGCCACCTCGGTGAGGTCCACTTCTCCGACGACGGGGCCTCCGTCCGCACGGTGAGCCGCTGGCGCTCCTCCGTCGACCTGCGGTCGTTCGTGGAGCGGGCCCACGGCGACCTGCTCGCCTACCGCGTGGAGGCGGGCCGCTTCCCCGAGGTGGAGCGCACCCTGTGGTGGTCCCGCTCCGCGACGGCGGTCACCCCGGAGCAGGCGGAGGCGCGAGCGGTGCGCCTGAAGGCCCACGGGCCCGGCCCGGGGGCCTTCACCCTGGGCTCCCCGGTCCCCGCGCCCGCCCGCGCCGGTGGTGCCTGAGGACCCCGGCGGGACTCCCCGCACGCGAACGGGCTCGGCCGTCCATGACGACCGAGCCCGCCGACCCTCCCGCACGCCCCTCGTGGTGCGGGATCAGGCGGAGACGGGACCGGGGGTGGGGGCGAGCGGGGCGCCCATGGCGTGGTAGCCGCCGTCCACGTGCATGACCGTGCCGGTGACGGCGCGCGCGGCGGGCGACATCAGGAACAGTGCCGGTCCGGCCACCACGGTGGTGTCCTTGGTGTCCCAGCCCAGCGGGGCGTGACCCGACCAGGAGTCCGCGATCTGCGCGAAGCCCGGGATCGAACCTCCCGCGAGGGACTTGATCGGGCCGGCGGAGATGGTGTTCACGCGGATACCGTCCGGGCCCAGGTCACGGGCGAGGTAGCGGGCGGAGTTCTCCAGGACGGCCTTGGCCGACCCCATCCAGTCGTAGACCGGCCAGGCGACGCTGGCGTCGAAGGTCAGCGAGACCACACCGGCGCCCTCGGGCGCGTTGGCGAGGAGGTCACGCATGCCCACGGTGAGCGCGGCGAGCGAGTAGCCGGAGATGTGGATCGCCTTGGAGACGTCCTCCCACTCGGTGTTGAGGAAGTTGCCGCCCAGGGCGCTCTCGGGCGCGAAGGCGATGGCGTGGAGCAGGCCGTCCACGTGGTCCCAGTGCTCACCGATCGCCTTGGCCGTGGTGGCGATCTGCGCGGGGTCGGTGACGTCCATGGGCAGGACGGCGACCGGCTCCTTGGGCAGCCGCTTGGCGATGCGCTCGCAGATGGAGAAGGCGCGGCCGGGCGGGTTGGTCAGGATCACCTCGTGGCCCTGGTTCATGGCCTCCTCCGCGATCGCGTAGGCGATGGAGGACTGCGTGGTGATGCCGGTGATGAGCAGGTTCAAGGGGTCCCCTGGAAGGCGGTGTTCGGGCTGGCAGTGGCAACGTATCGGCGCGCGGTGGGGTGCGTCTGCCGTGGAACGGCACAAAGAATCGGCCCCGGCCTTGAAGGGGTCCGCCAGTGGGGCGGCGCGGCCAGGGGCGCGCCGGGGCCCTCAGCCCGGCTCCGGGGGCGACCAGGTGCCGCCGAGTCCCGCGCCCAGGGACCGCCGCGCCACCGTGGTGAACGCGTCCGGGGCCAGGGCTCCCATCCCCGAGGGCAGGACCCCGGAGAGCGGTCCGGCCCCCATCTCGGGCAGGTCGACGAGGTTGCAGCGCATGGCCAGGTCGGGCTGGCGGGGCCAGGAACCCACCACGACCCCGGCGGGGACGAGACCGCGCGAGCGCAGGGCCTCAGCGGTCAGCGCGGTCGCGTTGAGAGTACCCAACCGGGGGTCGGCCACCAGGAGCACCGGGGCGGTCAGGAGTTCGGCCACGTCGGCCAGGGTCTCCCGGTCCTTGTTCAACCGGACCAGGAGCCCCCGGCGCCCTCCACCAGCACGAGGTCGTGGCCGCGCGCGAGGTCGAGCGCGCGGTCGGCCACCTCCCAGGCGGCCGGTCCGTCCCGACCGCTACGCGCGGCGGCCGTGGCGGGGGCGAGCGGTTCGGGGAAGCGGGCCGTCTCGGCGGTGGTCACCCCGGGGACCAGCCGGGCGACGGTGCGGGCGTCGCCCTCCTCGTCGGGGCCCACTCCGGTCTGGGCGGCCTTGAGCACGGCCACGCGGCGCCCCGGGCCGCCGCGAGGGCGGCGACCGCCGCCGTGGCCACGGTCTTGCCCACCTCGGTTCCGGTGCCGGTCACCACGAGCACGGTCACAGGTTCCCCTCCTCGTCGCGCCCGGACGGGGTCCGCGTCTCCCCGGGCTCGGTCGGGGTCCGCGCCTCCCGGGCCCGAACGAAGTCCGCGCCTCCTCGCGCCCGGACGGGGTCCGCGCCTCCCCAAGCTCGGGCGGGGCCGTCCCGCCCTCCAGTGAGGCCTCGGCCGCCGCGACCATCGCGGCGGCGATCGTGGCGACCTCCTCCTCGGTGCAGACGTAGGGCGGCATCGCGTACACGTGGTGTCGGAAGGGCCGCAGCCACGCACCGGCCGCGACCGCCGCGCGGGTGGCCTCTCGCACGCGCACCGGGCGGTCCAGTTCGATCACGCCGATCGCGCCGAGCACCCGCACCTCCCGCACGCCCGGCAGGCCCTCGGCCGGAGCCAGTCCCTCGCGGAGTCCGGCCCCGACCCGCGCCACGTCGCCCCGCCAGTCGCCCTCGGTGAGCAGTTCCACCGAGGCCAGGGCGGTGGCGCAGGCCAGCGGGTTGCCCATGAACGTGGGGCCGTGCGCGAGCACGGGCACCTCGCCCCCGGCGATCCCCCGCGCCACCCTCCCGGTGCACAGGGTGGCGGCCAGGGTCATGTAACCGCCGGTCAGCGCCTTGCCCAGGCACATGATGTCGGGAACCACCCCCGCGTGGTCAGCGGCGAACATCTCCCCGGTGCGCCCGAACCCGGTGGCGATCTCGTCGAAGACCAGCAGCAGCCCGTACGCGTCCGCGAT
This sequence comes from Nocardiopsis eucommiae, assembly GCA_018388625.1. Taxonomy (GTDB): domain Bacteria; phylum Actinomycetota; class Actinomycetes; order Streptosporangiales; family Streptosporangiaceae; genus Nocardiopsis; species Nocardiopsis eucommiae. The sequence goes on from CP074402.1 coordinate 4,327,928, forward strand.
CCGTCGCAGTTCACGCAGGTGGTCGGGGTGGTGGAAGCGCATCCCGCCCGCGCCCTGGACGACGGGTTCGACGATGATCGCGGCCAGTTCCCCGGCGTGCTCGCGGGCCAGCCCCTCGAACCGCGCGAGGTAGTCGGGGTCGGGCGGGGTGTCGAACCCGGCGGGCGGCTCGGGCGCGTGCACCTGACCGGGCAGGACGTCCCCCCACAGCGCGTGCATCCCGCCGTCGGGGTCGCACACGCTCATGGCGTGGAAGGTGTCGCCGTGGTAGCCGCCCCGCCAGGTGAGGAACCGGCGGCGTGCGGGGGAACCGGTGGAACGGTGGTACTGGAGGCACATCTTCATCGCGACCTCCACCGACACCGACCCGGAGTCCGCGAGGAAGACGTGGTCGAGGCCCTCGGGGGTGATCCGGACCAGTGCCTCGGCCAGCTCGGCGGCGGGCGCGTGGGTGAGCCCGCCGAACATCACGTGGCTGAACCGGTCCACCTGGGCGTGCACCGCCGCGTCCAGTCGCGGGTGGCGGTAGCCGTGGATGGACGACCACCAGGACGCCATCCCGTCGACGACGCGGTGGTGGCGGCCGTCCGCCCACAGGTCCAGGTGGGCGCCCTCGGCGCCGGTCACCACGTAGGGCGTCTCGGCCGCGGGCACGGTCGTGTAGGGGTGCCACAGGTGTGCGCTGTCGGCGGCTCGGACCCGGGCGGGGTGGGCCGTCTCGGTGCTGGTTCGCGACATGGTGACCCATTGTTCCGCCCACGGGGCGACTGGTGCCCCGTACGAGTGAGCCAGGAATCCCCACCGATTCTTTGTGGGCTTTCACCGGTGACCGGGGAGCCGGAAACCGGCAGAGTCGTACACGCCTCCCTGGCACCGCGAGGGACGGGTCGCCCCAGCGGGCTTGGCCGCCGCTGGGTCGACCCGCCCAGGGCCCTCTCTCACCGGCCCCACGGTCCGGGCAATTACCTCGTGCACAAGGCTTTTACCCGCACACGTGGCCCCTCCCCGCCCCCTCACGCACGGAGCCGCACCAGCGACCGCACCCACCACCGATCCCCGAGGAGCCCTCCGCATGGAACGCCTCGACACCGCCGTCCGCCGCACACGCCGTCCCTGGACCCTGCGCGCGACCCGTCCGGGGCCCGCCCCGCTGCCCTCGGGCCATCCCCTCGCCTGGCTGGACCGGGCCGCCGAGCGCCGCGCCCGGGCCGGACTCAGCCGCCGGACGGTGCCCCGCTCCCCCTCGGACGGACTGCTGGACCTGGCGGGCAACGACTACCTCGGGCTCATGCGGCACCCCGCCGTACTGGCGGCCGCCGCCGACGCCGTCCACACCTGGGGCGCGGGCGCCGGGGTTCGCGGCTGGTCACCGGGGACACCGAACTCCACGCCGAACTGGAACGCGAGCTGGCCGACTTCCACGGCGCCGAGGCCGCCCTGGTGTTCTCCTCCGGGTACGCGGCCAACCTCGCGATGGTGGCGTCGCTGGTCGCCCCGGCCGCCGACGACGTCGAACCGCCACTGGTGGTGTGCGACCAGTACAACCACGCCTCCCTCATCGACGCGACCCGGCTGGCGCGTGCCGCCGGCGCCCGCGTCGCGGTCTTCCGCCACCGCGACACCGGGCACGCCGACGCGCTCCTCTCCGAGGCACCGGGGCGACGCCTGCTGCTCAGCGACACCGTGTTCTCCGTGGACGGCGACCTCACCGACCTCCCCTCCCTCGCCCGGACGGCACGCGACCACCGGGCGGCGCTGCTGTTGGACGACGCCCACGGGCTCGGGGTGCTCGGCCGGGGCGGACGCGGCGCCGTGGGCGGCACGGAACTGGCCGCCGCCGACGACGTGGTGGTGTCGGTGACCCTGTCCAAGTCGCTCGGAGCCCAGGGCGGCGCCGTCCTGGGATCGCGCCGGGTGATCCGCCACCTGGTGGAGACGGCGCGCACGTTCGTGTTCGACACCGGGCTGGCCCCCGCCTCGGTGGGAGCGGCCCTGGCGGCCCTGCGCGTGCTCCGTGCCGAGCCCGAGCGCGCCGAGTCCGTCCGGGACCGCGCCCGCGAGCTGGCCGAAGGGCTCCGCCAACGCGGCATGGAGGTGAGCCAACCGGACGCGGCAGTGGTGTCGGTGGTGGCCCGCTCCCCCAGGAGGCGCTGGCCTGGCGGGCCGCCTGTCACGAGGCGGGGGTCCGGGTGGGCTGTTTCCGACCGCCCTCGGTGCCGGACGGCCGCTCCCGGCTCCGGCTGACCGCCCGCGCCACCTTGGACAACGCCGATATCCGCCGTGTTCTCGACGTCATCGCGACAAACCGCCCCGGGTAGTCTGGCCACTGGATCAGGGGTGCGCCTTCCGAACGCACCCCGCACGCCCCGCGGAACTGGGAGGCGGTAGGAGATCGTGTCAGCGCGTGATGGCGACCCCCGGGAGCCCCGGGAACCGGAGGGTCCGGAAGACCCCGCCGCGACCTCCGCCTCCGGCGAGCCCGTGAACGGCCCCGAGCAGGACCGGACCGAGACGTCCGAGGCCTCCGGACAGGACCGGACCGAGGTCTCCGGGACCGCCGAGTCCCCCGAGACCTCCGAGGCCTCCGACCCGGACGCGTCCGGGTCCACCGCCCCCGACGACGGCGACGCGGGGGTCCGCGCCCGTCGGGTCCGTCGCCGCCGCGTCAGCCTCGTCACCGTGTCCGTCCTCGTCCTGGCCCTGGTGGCGGTCCTGGCCGTTCCCACCAGCCGCGACGCCCTCCTGCGGCTGTGGTGCGACGCCACCGGCGGCGTGTGCCCCGGCGAACCACTGCCTCCCATCACCGAGGACGAGGAGGAGGACTGGCGGGTCCGGATGGACCCGAAGGACGCCGCGCTGTGGGGCAACTACGTGTCCCTGGGCGACTCCTACTCCTCCGGAGACGGCGCGGGCGAGTACGAGGAGGGCACCGCCGAGCCCGGTGAGTGCTGGCGCTCCGAGCACGCCTACCCCAGGGTCATCGAGGAGGAGTTCTCCTTCGACGGCGCGCTGGGCTTCTACGCGTGCAGCAGCCACAAGGGCTCCGACATGCTCAGCCAGGTCGGCACCCCCGAGTCGCAGATCGAGCGCGTCACCGAGCACACCTCGCTGGTCACGGTCGGGATCGGCGGCAACGACCTCGGTTTCATCCCCGTCCTGCGCACCTGCATCATGCGGATGCCGCTGCTGGAGCGGACCGCCTGCACGGACCAGGAGGAGGAGGTCACCGAGCGGATGGACGCGTTCGAGGACACCCTCACCGAGGTGCTCACCGAGATCCGCGACCGCGCCCCGGACGCCCGCGTGCTGGTCCTGGGCTACCCCCGGCTGTTCCCCGAGCAGCCGCCCGGCATGTACTACACGCTCTCCCAGAGCGACCAGCTGTGGCTGAACACGGTGGCCCAGCGGTTCAACGACCGGATCCGGGACACGGCGTACCAGGTGGACGGCGACGTGTACGGAGCCCGCCAGGTGGGAAGCGTGGAGTTCGTCAACGTCTTCACCGCGTTGAAGGGCCACGAGGTCAGCGAGGACGACGCCTGGCTCAACGGGATCGTCCTCGGGCAGCTGGGTGAGGGCCTGCGCGTGGACCGGGCCAGCTTCCACCCCACGGCCGAGGGGCAGCGCTCCATCGCCGAGCGCGTACGCCTCCAGATCGAGGAGGGCCCCGAGCGGGTGCTGTTCACGTCCCGGGAGACCCTGGACAAGGTCGACGCCGAGGTGCTCCACACCGAACTCGGCGGCCCGCTGGACCCGGTCAACGCCGTTCCCGGCTCCGACGACACCGACGAGGCGGAAGCGGACGAGGAGGGGAACGGCGCCACCGAGGCCGGTGCCGGTTCCTGACCCCTCCCCGGCCGCGCGGCCGAAGGCCACGGTGCCCCGGCCCGGAGGAGTCCGGGACGGGGCACCGTCGGTCCGCCCTCACCCGGGGCGGGAGACGGGCGTCGCGTCTACCCGCGCTCCGCCCTGAGCTCCGCGATGACCTCGGCGAACCGGTCCAGGCCCCAGTTGAGGTCGTCCTCACTGATCACCAGCGGCGGCGACATCCGCACGGTCGAACCGTGGGTGTCCTTGACCAGGACACCGTGCTCCGCGAGCCGCTTGCACAGCTCCTTGCCCGAGGCCAGCGCGGGGTCGACGTCCACGCCCGCCCACAGGCCGATGCTGCGCGCCGACACCACCCCGTCACCGACGAACGCGTCCAACCTGCGCCGGAGCACCTCGCCCAGTTTCCGGGCGTTCTCCAGGTAGGGCCCCTCGGTCAGCATCCGGACGACCGTCTGGCCCACCGCCCCGGCGAGCGGGTTCCCGCCGAAGGTGCTCCCGTGCTGTCCGGGCTGGATGACGCCGAGGACGTCCTCGTCGGCCACCATCGCGGACACCGGCAGGATTCCGCCGCCCAGCGCCTTGCCGAACAGGTAGGCGTCGGGGACGACGCCGGTGTGCTCACAGGCCCGGATCGTGCCCGTGCGGCCCAGACCCGACTGCACCTCGTCCGCGATGAACAGCACCCGGTTGGCGTCGCAGATCTCCCGGACGCGGGGCAGGTAGTCCGCGGACGGCACGATCACGCCGGCCTCGCCCTGCACCGGCTCGATGAGGACCGCCACGGTGGTGTCGTCGATGGCCTCCTCGATGGCCCGCGCGTCTCCGTAGGCCACCGAGCGGAAGCCGGGCGTGTAGGGGCCGAAACCCGTCTTCGCCTCGGGGTCGGAGGAGAAGGAGATGATCGTGGTGGTCCGGCCGTGGAAGTTGGCCCCGGCGACGACGATGGTCGCCTGGTTCTCCGGGACGCCCTTGACCTCGTAGCCCCACTTGCGGGCCACCTTGATGCCGGTCTCCACCGCCTCGGCACCGGTGTTCATCGGCAGGACCTTCTCCTTGCCGACCATGTCCGCGAGGGAGCTCACCCACGGGCCGAACTGGTCGTTGTAGAAGGCCCGGCTGGTCAGCGTCACCCGGTCGATCTGGGCGTGCGCGGCGGCCAGGAGGTCGGGGTTGTGGTGGCCGAAGTTCATGGCCGAGTACCCGGCCAGACAGTCGAGGTAGCGCTTGCCCTCCACGTCGGTCACCCAGGCACCACGGCCCTCGGCGATCACGACGGGCAGGGGTGAGTAGTTGTGTGCGGACCTCGACTGTGCGAGTTCGATGTGGTCCGCGCTGGAGAGTCCCTGTCCGCCGGGGTTTCCGACGGAGTCCTGCTGTCCCAGATTCTGGGTGGTCATCTAGCCGCTCCGATCACCTTTGACCGATGGTCAGACAGTAGATACCCACCGTGGGGCCCTGTAGAGCCCGGCGGCGGGATCTCCAAGAGTTGAGCAGATGATCCGGTGAGCCCACAAGGGGTGGTGAAGATCACCGGCCCGGCCCCCGGGCCCGAAACCCCGACACCTCCGGCCCCGGCACCCCCGCTGAGCTTGAACGCCCCGGCGGGGCCTCCGACGAGGGTGACGGGGGACGGTTACGCAGGTGACGCGGTACACAGCGCCCACAGCGATCGGCCGCCGCCCCGACGGGTACGTTCGCTCTAACCAGCCACAGCCGCCGCGAGCGCCCCGCGCCGAGGACGGCGCCCACGACCGTCAGGGAGGTCATCGACGTGCCCCAACACGCGTCCCCGGACACCCCCTTCTCCCTCGCCAACCTCATGACGGCGGTGGCCGACGCCGTCCCCGACCGGATCGCGCTGGTCGCCGGTCCGCGCCGCCTCACCTACCGCGCCCTGGACGAGCGGTCCACCCGGCTGGCCCGGCACCTGGCCACGGCCGGTGTGCGCCCCGGGGAGAACGTCGCGATCCTGTCCTTCAACCGCGCCGAGTGGGTGGAGTCGTTCCTGGGCGTGCTGCGCGCGGGCGCGGTGCCGGTCAACGTCAACTACCGGTACGTGGCGGGCGAGCTCCGGCACGTGCTCTCGGACGCGCACGCGGTGGCCCTGATCGCGGAGGACTCCCTGGCCACGACGGTGGCCGCGGTCCGCTCCGACCTGCCGCGCCTGCGGCACGTGCTCCTGCTGGAGGACGGCTCCGAGCGCGACGCCTCGCTGGGCGGCGTCGACTACGAGGAGGCGCTCGCGGCGCACGGGCCGGACTCCGGGGACGGTGCGGTCGAACTACCCGTGACCAGCGGCGACGACCACTACCTGCTGTACACCGGTGGCACCACCGGCTACCCCAAGGGGGTGCTGTGGCGCCAGGCCGACGTGTTCCGCGCCGCCGTGGAGCGACGCGACCCGGGTGCCCCGCGTGCCGGGTCCGCACAGGACGTGGCCGAACGCGCCGCGCGCTGTTTCCCGCTGCGCATGCTGGTGCTGGGGCCGCTCATGCACGCCGCCGGGCAGTGGAACGCCCTGAGCATGCTGCTGTGCGGCAAACGCGTGGTGTTGTCCACCGACCGCAGCTTCCGCGCGGACCGGGTGCTGGAGCTGGCGCACCGCGAGGGCGTGCACGCGGTGCAGCTGGTGGGCGACGCGATGGCGCGTCCGCTGGCCAGGCACCTGCTGACCGAACCCGACCTGTGCCCGGAGCTCACCTCGGTGCGTTCCGGAGGCACCCCGCTCACCCCTCGGTGCGCGGGCTGTGGCGGGCCTGGCGCGAGGACGTGGCCCTGGCCGACGCCTACGGCGGTTCGGAGACGGGCGTGTGCGGGTCGGCCACCGCGCCCGACGAGCACACGAGTGTCGCGGACTCCGCGGACCGGCGCAGCTTCACGATGGGCGGCAGCATCGCCGTGCTCGACGACTCCCTGCGGCCGCTCCCGCCGGGGTCGGTCGAGGTCGGCCGGATCGCCCGGACCGGCCGGATTCCGCTCGGCTACTACAACGATCCGATCGCCACCGCGCGCACGTTCCCCACGGACGGTGACGGGCGGCGCTGGGCGCTGTCGGGCGACTACGGCACGAGGGCCGGAGACGGTTCCATCGTGCTGCTGGGCCGGGGCAGCGTGGTGATCAACACCGCCGGGGAGAAGGTCTACCCCGAGGAGGTGGAGGCCGTGCTCAAGGCGCACCCCTCGGTGGAGGACGTGATCGTGGTGCCCTCCCCGGACGAGAGGCTGGGCCAGAAGGTGACGGCCCTGGTGTCGCTGGCCTCCGGTTCGGCTCGGGACGAGGGCGCGCTGCGGGCGCACTGCCGGGTGCGCCTGGCCGGGTTCAAGGTGCCTCGGACGGTGCACTTCGTGGACCGGGTGCGACGCACGGCGGTGGGCAAGCAGGACTACCGGTGGGCGGCGTCGGTGGCCGGGGAGGACCCGGCCGCGCCCGCCGTTCCGACCTCGCGACTGTCCGGTTCGCGCCGGATCTGAGACCGGTTCCACGCCGTCGTCGTCACGATCCGTTTTCGGACCACGGACCTCGCGGACTGATACCTGACCAAAACCCGGATTCTCCGGGCGATCAGAACGCCTTCACCCCGTCCGGCGCCGCTAGAATCGGCACTGCCCGGCCCGGGGCCTGACGGCTCTCCTCCCCTCGCACGGCCCGGGCGGCACACATCCCCGCGCGGGCCGGAGCATCGAACCGGTGGAGGTCGCCTCCATGACCCGCGTGGTACAGCACCCCTTTGACCCGCCGGTCGACCGTTCGCACGGGACCGGCGACCCCATCAGGACGGAGGACGGCGCCCTCTCCCGGGAACCTCCCGGGCCAGCGCCCGACAACATGGCCAAGTCAGTAGGCTCCTACATCTTCAACGCGGTGCGCGGCGGCGCCGTCGGCACCTCCGAGGCACTGCCCGGCATCAGCGGCGGCACGGTCGCGCTGATGGTCGGCCTCTACGACAAGCTGATCGGTGGCGCGGGCCACGTGGTCAGCGGCATCAAGCGCTACGTCACGGACGTTCCCCGGGGCCGCGGCAAGGAGCGCGCCCAGGAGCAGTTCCGCCAGGTGGACTGGTCGGTGCTCGTCCCCGCCCTCATCGGCATGGCCGTCGCGCTCATCCTGGCCGCCATCTTCCTCGCCCCGCTGGTGGAGGTCTACGAGCAGTACGCGTACGCGCTGTTCTTCGGCCTGGTCCTGGCCTGCCTGTGGATCCCCTACACCGGCGCGGGCAAGAAGTGGAAGGCCTGGCACTACGCGGTGGCCCTGGTCTTCGCGGTGCTCGCCTTCCTGCTCACCGGCCTGCCCGGCGCCAACCTGCCCACCCACCCGGTGATCGTCTTCTTCGCGGCCGCCGTCGCCATCTGCGCCCTGGTGCTGCCGGGCCTGTCGGGTTCCTTCATCCTGCTGATCCTGGGCCTGTACGAGCCGACCATGGCCGCCCTGCGCGCGGCTGACCTGCCCTACATCACCGTCTTCGTGCTGGGCATGATCACCGGTCTGGCCCTGTTCGTGAAGGTGCTCCAGTTCCTGCTGGAGAACCACCACCACATCACCCTCGTGGTGCTCACCGGTCTGATGGCCGGTTCGCTGCGCGCCCTGTGGCCGTGGCAGGACCACAACCGCGACCTGGTTCCGATGAGCGACGTCCCCGTGACGCTGGCCTTCGCGGTCGGCGGCTTCGTGGTGGTCGTCGGCATGATCGTCTGGGAGCGGCGCAAGCACGCCCAGCAGGAGCAGGTGGAGACCCGCCACAACGTCACCGTCTGACCGCGCGGAGGGGGCGGTCCGCCCCGGCGGACCGTCCACTACAGTCGAAACCACCACAGACCAACACTGATGCCGGGGCCGCGAGGCCCCGGCGGCGCGAGGTGCCGGAGAGAGTCCTCCCGGCTGAGAGCACACCCGTCGAACCTGCCCTAGTTCGTACTAGCGAAGGAACGCCAATGAGCGCGTACAACGTCGTGTCCATCGCCGGAAGCGACCCCAGCGGGGGCGCCGGTGTCCAGGCCGACCTGAAGTCGTTCTCCGCCCACGGGGTCTTCGGGATGACCGTGGTGACGGCGTTGACCGCCCAGTCCACACGCGGGGTCACCGGGGTCCACGGTGTCCCCGCGTCCTTCGTCACCGACCAGATGGACACCCTGTTCACCGACGCGACCGTGCACGCGGTCAAGGTGGGGATGCTGTCCACGTCGGAGGTCACCGAGGCGGTCGCGGCCGCCGTCGACCGCTACGCGCTGCCGAACGTGGTCGTGGACCCGGTGATGGTGGCCAAGAGCGGTGACCGCCTCCTGGAGCGGTCCGCGATCGAGGCCCTGCGCACCGTCCTGCTGCCGCGCGCCGACCTGCTCACCCCCAACCTCCCCGAGGCCGCCGACCTGCTCGGCGAGACCGAGGCCACCGGCCTCAAGGAGATGCGGGGACAGGCCGAACGCCTCCTCGAACTCGGTCCGCGCCGCGTCCTGCTCAAGGGCGGGCACCTGCCCGGTGAGGAGAGTGTCGACCTGCTGGTCGACGGCGTCTCGGAGCCGGTGGAGTTCCGTGCCGGGCGGGTGGCCACCCGCAACACCCACGGCACCGGCTGCACGCTCTCCTCCTCGATCGCCGCCCTCCTCCCCCAGCGCCCGGACACGGTGGCCGCCGTTTCCGACGCCAAGGCCTACCTCACCGAGGCCCTGCGCCACGCCGACGAGATCCACGCGGGCGACGGCCAGGGACCGGTGCACCACTTCCACGCCTGGTGGTGAACGGACGACACCACGCGAAGGGGGACCGGCCACCGTGGCCGGTCCCCCTCGTCGTCGGCCGGGGGACCCGTCCCCCGGCCGGAGCGCACTACTTGCTGACGTCGTCCATGATCACGTCCGGGTTCTTCCACTCGGGATGGCCGAAGAACTTCCGTGTCTCCGCGACCACCACCGGGGAGAGCAGGATCAGACCCACCAGGTTCGGCAGTGCCATCAGACCGTTGGCGATGTCGCTGAACAGCCAGACCGACTCGATGCTGGCGGTCGCGCCGACGTAGACGACCCCGATGAACACCAGGCGGTAGGGCAGGACCAGGTAGCGCTTGCCCTTGGCCAGGTACACCATGCAGCGTTCGCCGTAGTACGACCAGCCGAGGATCGTCGTGTACGCGAAGACCGCCACCGCGCAGGCGATGAAGACCACGCCGAAGGAGCCCAGGGCCGGGCTGAGCTGGCCCAGGCCCTGCTCCATGGATCCGGAGGTGAGCAGCACGCCCTTGCTGTCCGGGTCGTACCCGGCGCTCTCCGGGGCGTTCCACAGGCCGGAGGTGATGATCATCAGGGCGGTCAGGGTGACCATGATGATCGTGTCGATGAAGGTCTGCGTCATCGACACCATGGCCTGACGGACCGGCTGGGTGGTCTTGGCCGAGGCGGCGGCGATGGCGCCGGTGCCCAGCCCGGACTCGTTCGAGAAGATGCCGCGCGCGACACCGGTACGGATGACCAGCATGAGCGCGGCGCCCGCGAACCCGCCGGCGGCGGAGGTGCCGGTGAAGGCGTCCGTGAAGACGAGCTGGAAGGCCGGGAGCAGCTGCTCCCAGTTGATCATCAGCACCAGCAGGTTCATGAAGATGAACCCGATGATCATGAACGGCACGATCGCGGAGGCGAAGCGGCCGATGCTCTTGATACCGCCGAGGATGACGACGGCGACGAGGACCATCAGCACGACACCGATGATGCGGGGGTCGATGCCGGTGATGTTGTTGATCGAGCTGGAGACGGCCTCGGCCTGGGTGCCGTTGCCGATACCGAAGGCCGCGATGCCGCCGAAGACCGCGAAGGCGCCGCCGAGGAAGACCCCGAGGCCGCCGGGCAGACCGTTGCGGAGGTAGTACATCGGGCCGCCGGCCTGCTCGCCCTTCTCGTCCCTGGTGCGGTACTTGACGCCCAGGAGGGCCTCGCTGTACTTGGTGGCCATGCCCACGAGGCCGGTGACCCACATCCAGAACAGGGCGCCCGGGCCGCCGATGCCGATGGCCAGGCCCACACCGGCGATGTTGCCGACGCCGACGGTGGCGGCGAGCGCCGTGCTGAGCGCCTGGTAGTGGGAGATGTCGCCCTCGGCCTGGTCGTTGTCCTCCTTGCGTCGGACCAGGGCGAGCCAGAGCGCGTGGCCGAGCTTGGTGAACTGGAGCAGCCTCAGCCGGACGGTGAGGAAGACACCGGTCAGGAGCAGCAGGGGAATGAGGACGTACGGTCCCCAGATGATCTCCGACAGGACGCCGGCCATCTCTAGGAGTTGGTCCACTGGGGACCTCTCTTTCGGTGATTGCGTGGGGTGGGGGGAACCAGTGGTGTGACGGGGGAACCGGGACCCTCAGAAACACGTTGGAACCGGTGGATACTGTTCGGTATCGGGAAAGAATGGCACTGACGCGTAACAAACAAATCACGCGAGGTCAGAATGCGTGTTACGACTCGTACACGCGCATTCGACACGGAGACCGCGTCAGCCACACGGGGCGCCGCTACCCCTCGCCGCCCTCTCCCTCCTCCCCCTTGACCTGGTCCAAGGCGAGTCTGCTGAGGAGCGCGGCCGCCTCGTCCGGGTCCGCCCCCTGTCCCACGGCCACACCGAGCAGGTAGGTCGTGAGCGGGGCCGCGGGTCGGGCCACGGAGTGAGCGGCGTCACGCGCGAGGTCGAGCACGCGGTCCACGTCGGGCTTCCGGAGGGGTCGGTCCCGGTCAGCTCCAGTTCGGCGCGGACCAGTTCGGACCATTCCACGAGTGTCACCACACGGCTCCTTGGATGTGCGTTCGGGTTTCGTCGTTCGGCGATCACGGCCACGCCGGGGTCACCCGTCGGTCAGTCGACCGTGCGGACGGCGTCACCACCTGATCGGCCAACCCGTGTCGGCGCTTCGGGCGAGGTTCTCCCGCCCGGCGACCCGGGTTCACTCCCCGACCCTAGCGTCGGAGGCACCCACCACTCGGCGTGACACCTCGGCGTTGGGAGCCCCGCATGTCCCCCACACCCCCGCCCTCCGTCCACCGGCCGCCCCTGCGCGTGGCCATCGTGACCGAGTCCTTCCTCCCGCAGGTCAACGGGGTCACCAACTCCGTGTGCCGGATCAGCGAGCACCTGGCGGCCGAGGGACACCAGGCGCTCGTCCTCGCCCCCGGCCACGGCCCGACCTCGTACGCGGGCTTCCCGGTCGTCCGGACCCCGGCGCTGCCCCTGCCCGTGTACCGGGACTTCTCCATGGGGCTGCCCGCCCGGAGGACCATGACCGCCGCGATCCGGGCGTTCGCGCCCGACGTGCTGCACCTGGCCTCCCCGCGCTGTTCGGCGCGACGGCGGTGGACGTGGCCCGCCGGTGGGCGCTGCCGACGGTGGCGGCGTTCCAGACCGACCTGCCCGGGTTCGCCGGACGCTACGGCCTGCCCGGGTCCGGGACGCTGTGGTCGCTGCTCCACCGCGTCCACTCGGCGGTGGACCGCACGCTGGTGCCGTCCTCGGCCACCCTGGAGGCGCTCTCCGGTCGGGGGTTCCCCCGGCTGGACCTGTGGCGCCGGGGTGTGGACGCCGCGCGCTTCTCCCCGACCACCGGTCCGAGGAACTACGTCGCGAGCTGGCACCGAACGGTGAGGTGATCGTGGGGTACGTGGGCCGTCTGTCCCGCGACAAGCGGGTGCACCTGCTGGGCCATCTGGCGAGGCTGCGGGGGATACGCCTGGTGGTGGTCGGGGACGGCCCGGACCGCGCCCGGCTGCGCCGCCTGCTGCCGGACGCCGTCTTCACGGGGCAGCGGACCGGCCCGGACCTCTCACGGCTGTACGCGTCACTGGACGTGTTCGTGCACACCGGTGCGGACGAGACCTTCTGCCAGACCGTGCAGGAGGCGCTGGCCTCGGGCGTACCGGTGGTCGTCCCGGCGGCGGGCGGCCCCGTGGACCTGGTGACGGAGGGGCACAACGGCCTGCTGTACCGGCCGGACTCGGTCAGTGAGCTGCGGGTGGCGGTGGGGCGGCTGGCCCACAACCGGGAGGTGCGGGCCCGGTTGGCGGCCCGGGCCCGGCCCTCGGTGGCGCACCGCACGTGGCGGTCGGTCAACGAGGAGCTGGTGGAGCACTACAGAGCGGTGATCGCCCCGAGCCACGAGCTGGCCGCCCGCCGGGAGCGGATGACGGCCGGAGGCGTGTGACTGCGGCGCGGATCGGCCGGGAAGGGCGTGACGGGACCCTCCCTGGGAGAGAGAGGAGGGTCCCGTCGGTGGTGACCGCCTCACCCCGTATAAGAGAGGCGGGCACGATCTGGGCGCGGACGCGCGGTCAGTGGACCGGCTGCGCGATCGCCGCCGGAGCCGGGATCACCGTGCTGGGCGACGGGGTGCCGGAGGCCGCGGTGTCGGAGAGCAGCGCCCCGAGGACCTCGGTGAGCCGGTCCAGGTGGGAGCGGATCCACGGCAGGGACAGGGGGTCCTCGGCGGACAGCGCCGCGTACCGCTTGTCCTCGGAGTCCCCGTACAGGAGGCTGGTGGCCACCCGCATCCGCAGGGCGGCGGAGCTCTCGCCGAACTCGACGGCGGGCAGCACCCCCATGCCGAAGTGCTCCAGGAGGTGCCCGGTCAGCTCCGGACCCGTGGTCACTCCGTGCAGCGCGGACAGCCGCTCACGGACCGGTTCGAAGTCCGGGTAGAGGTAGAAGGCCGCCGTCGGGGGCGAGACGAGCGCCCCGGCCCGGGAGAAGACGTCGGCGACGGCGCGGGCCACGACGCCGTGCAGGCGACGGCTGCGGTCCACGTGGTCACGCAGCTCGGCCGGTTCACCGAAGGCGTACGCGGCCGCCTGCTGGACGGGCGCGGCCGGGCTGGACCAGATCTCGCTGGCCACACCCAGGAGGCCGCCGCGCAGGCGGTGGCCGATCTCGGAGTCGGGCAGGCGCAGGACGCCGATCCGCCAGCCGCCGAGGGCCAGGTTCTTGCTGAGCCCGGTGGAGATGACGGTGCGCTCGGGCGCGTACTCGGCCGGGCTGTGGACCTCCGCGCGTTCCCGGCCGTGCTCGTCCACGTGGACGAGGTCCCGGTAGATCTCGTCGGAGATGATCACGAGGTCGAGTTCGCGGGCGACCTCGGCCAGGCGGCGCACGGTCTCCGCCCGCGCGACGGTGCCGGTCGGGTTGTCCGGGACGGTGACGACCACCGCGTTGACGGTGCGTCCCTCCTCCCGGGCGGCGGTGACGGCGGCGTGCAGCAGGTCCGGCTGCGGTACCCCGCCCTGCCCGGTGGCGGTCGGCACCATCACCGGACGCTGGCCCACGAGGCGGCTCTGCGCGGCGTAGCTGACCCAGCTGGGCGCGGCGATGGCGGTGTCCCCGCCGATCTCCAGGAGCAGGCTGTAGAGCAGGGGCTTGCTGCCCGGACCGGCGATGACCAGGTCGGGGTCGGTGGGCAGGCCCCGGCGGTTCCAGTACCCGGCGGCGGCCTCACGCAGGTCGCTGGAACCGGCGACGGGCCCGTAGGAGTTGGCCGCGTTGCTCGCCGTGAGCTGGTCCCGCATGACCGGGTGCACCGGCAGACCGGCCTCACCGAACCCGAGCGGAAGCACGCGCAGCCCTTGGCGGCGCTTGTCGTTGAGGGCTTCGTTCACGGCGAGGGTGGCGGACACAGTGACGGTCATGGATGACTCATCTCCGGCTTGTCGTTAGGCGCTGACCACCGGTTGAGCTGGGCTCTCGTCCAGCTGGTGGCCTCTCACACCCCAGCCTGCCCAGATCCCGCCATCAGTACAAGCGAGTCTTTTCGATGCTGAGCATAAGATGACCTAATGCTTGACCTTCGACGACTCCAGCTCCTCCGCGAGTTCAGTACGCGCGGGACCATCGCCGCGACCGCGCACGCCCTGGGATACACGCCTTCGGCGGTGTCCCAACAGCTCGCCACGCTCGAACGCGAGACGGGGGTGGCGCTGCTGGACCGGTCGCCGCGCGGCGCCGAACTGACCGACGCCGGACAACTGCTCGTGAACCAGGCCGAGGAGATCCTGGCCCTGGTCGAGGCGGCCGAGTCCGTGCTGGCCGAGCAGTCGAACATCGCCCTGGGGGTGGTGACGGTCACGGCCTTCCCGACCGCCGCCGTGGCGTTCGCTCCGCTGTTGGCGCCGCCGCTGCGCGGCTACGAGGGCATGCAGCTGGTCCTGAGGCAGACCCTCCTGGCCACCGGCACCCAGAAGGTGCGCTCCCGCGAGGTGGACATCGCCCTGGTGGACGACTGGACGGGGCAGCACCCGGGCCGGGGCCCCGACAGCGGCCTGCGCCACGTGCACCTGCTGCGGGACCCGATGGTGCTGGCGGTCCCGGAGGGCCACCGGCTGGCCGACCCGGAGGTCCCGCTGGTGCTGGACCAGATGCTGGGTGAGTCGTGGATCGTGGCGCCGGAGGGCGAGCGCTCGCGGCACGGCACGGAGAAGCTGTTCGCCGAGGTGGGCGGGTTGCCCGCGGCGACGTGGGAGTTCGAGGGGCTGGGCACGATCCTCAGCCTGGTCTCGCGGGGCATCGGGATCGCGGCGGTCCCGGCCCTGGCCATGGTGGGTGCCCCGGCGGGTCTGGTGTACCGGCGGTTCCCCTCGTCACCGGAGCGGCACGTGTACGCGGTGCTGCGTCCGGCGTCGCTGCGGCGCCCGGCCGTGCAGGTGACCCTGTCGGCGCTCCGGGACGCCGCCCGCAGCGTGGAGCGGGAGCTCAGCCCGGTCTCCCCGCGCGTCCAGGGGCCGAGGTGAAGGCGCGGGCGCGCACACGGCCCGCCCCTTCAGGGGACGGGCCGTGTTCGGTGTTCTGTCGGTCGCTTCCGGTGGCCTGTACGGGTACCGGTCACGCGTCGTTGCTCCTTCGGCGCGCCTTGTCGATCCTGCGGCGGAGCTTGCGACAGACGTGGCGAGCTCGGTCTCGGTCGTCGCGGGCGTTCCACCAGCGCGCGTAGGCTTCCAGTCTTCTCTTGCGCAGGGAGTCCAGCTCGGCCTCCATCCGGTTCACCCGGTGCTCCAGGTCGATGCGTTCTCGTTCGAACGACGACATGTCGCGTTCGTGGAAACCGGCCTCGCGCTCGGCGCTGACCAGCCGATCCGTGAGACCTTCGGTGACGTTTCCACCCTTGGCGATCCGGCTGACGCCGGCCTGTCCGCTGATGCCTTCGAACCACACAGTTCTGGTCTTTCCTGTGGCGGCCCGAGATCACCGATCGCTACGCAAAGAATGCAGAAAGTGTTCAAAGCGGACTTTTTGGGAGCCGATGTCTGGACACGGAACCTCGGCTAGGCCACCATGACCCGCTCGGACGCCGAGCGGCCCTGACCGCTCCCCCGGAGCCGCGTGTAGACCGCCTCGAACCGGTCCAGCGACCGGTGGTGGTCGTGCTCCTGGGCGATCTCGCGACTCGCCCGTCCCAGCTCCCCGCGTCGCCCTTCCGAGCCGAGCACCGACAGCAGACGGTCGGCCAGGCGCACGTGGTCGCCCGGCGGGAACAGGAAGCCGTTGCGCCCCTCCTCCACCAGGTGGGGCAGCGCCATCGCGTCGGCGGCCACCACGGGCAGACCCGTGGACATCGCCTCCAGCGTGGCGATGCTCTGGAGCTCGGCCACGCTCGCGATGGCGAAGACGTCCGCCGCCGCGTAGACCATCGGCAGGTCCTCGTCCGGCACGAAACCCAGGAAGAACACCCGGTCCGCCACGCCGAGCCGGGCGGCGAGCGCGCGCAGCTCCGCCTCACGCTGCCCGGTCCCGGCCAGCACCAGCTGCGCGTCGCGCTCGGGGACGATCATCGCCAGCGCCCGGATCGTGTCGTCGATCCGCTTCTCCTCGTCCAGCCGCCCCACGAAGACCACCGTGTCCCGCTCGGGCAGGCCGAAACGGTCCCTGGCCGCCGCGCGGTCCCCGGCCCGGGGGTGGAAGCGGTCGAGGTCGATCCCGCAGGAGATCGCCTCGATCTCCCGGGCGAACCCCGCTCGCGCAGGAGTTCTGCCGCGCGCGGGGTCGGGGTGGTCACGTGGTCGGCCTCCCCGGCCACGCGGACCATGTCCCGCCAGGCCAGCGAGCCCGCCGCGTGCTGCATCGGTCGCGGCACGCGGGCGTGCGCGTACAGGTTGTCCGGCATGAAGTGGTTGGTCAGGACCACGGGCACGCCCTCCGCCCGCCCCCGACGCAGGGCCGAACGGCTGAGGGGGAAGTGGCTCTGCACGTGGAGGACGTCGGGGTCCAGTCGCCGCAGGACCCGGGCGATGTGCCCGCCCATCCCCAGGGGGACGGCCGCCCGCATCGCGCTCTGGAAGGGGATCGGGGCCGAGCGCAGCCGGTGCTCGGTGACGTTCCCGTTGACCGTGACGTGGGGTTCGCCCCCTCGGAGGGGCACACGACGTGCACCCGGTGCCCGCGTCCGGCCAGCCCCTCCGCCAGGCGGAACGTGAAGTAGCCAGCGCCGTTGACGTCGGGCGGGTAGGTGTCCGAGGCGATCAGGACGCGCAGTGGACGGTTCGGCTGTGCCATCTGGGATCTCCCTGTTTCAACGAGTGCGGCTACTGGGGGCGGCGGAGGGACCGGGGTCGCTGTCCGCCTCCGGGTTGCGGTGCCGGGACCGGGCCAGGGTGACGGTGCCCGCGAAGGCGACGAGGGCGAACAGCACCGCCCCGACCTGTTCGACGGGGGTGTCCGGCACCCCCTCACCGAGCAGCAGCGCGCCGATGCCCACGCCGACCACCGGGTCGGCGATCAGCAGGGTGGCGTACGCGGCGGCGAAGTGCCCGGTCCGATAGGCGTTCTGGAGCAGGAGGGCGCCGAAGACCGCGGTGGCCCCCGCCATGACGGTGAGCCAGCTGACGAGGTTGACCGGGTCCTCCACGGCGCGGGAGGTGATCACCCGGGCCAGACCCGACGTGGTGCCGAGGGCGGCGCCACCCGCGGCCGCGAGCAGCAGGGCGCGCACCCCGCTGGGCAGCCAGTGGGCGGTCAGGTACACGAGGCCGCCGACCGCGATCATCCCGCCGGACAGCCACAGCGCGGTCTGGGTCGACATGACCGGCGGATGGGAGCTGTGCGGGAAGGTCGTCAGGAGGCCGACCAGGCCGACCATCACCGCGACCCCGGCCAGGATCTGCGCGACGCGGACCCGCTGCCGGTTGAACACGGCGGACAGCACGATCGCGAACAGCAGCCCGGTGACGCCGATCGGCTGGATGATGGTCAGTGGCGCCCCGCTCAGGGCGAGCAGGTGGAGGCAGGCCCCCAGCACCGCCGCCCCGGTGCCGAGGAGCCAGCGGGGCTGGCGCAGCAGGTGCAGGAGGAAGCCCGCCCGCGCGACCTTCCGCCCGGGGGCGCGCACCGCGTCGCGTTCCTGGAGAGCCGAGCCCAGAGCCAGGGCGAAGGCCCCCGCCACGGCCATGAGTACGTGCAACGGCATCAGGCGAACCACCCCGTCGAGGCCGAACCCGTCGTCCCCGGTGCTCCGCGCATCACCGCATCCCCCGCCACTCGGTTCTCCCCGTGCCCGGCAACCGGGCACGGGCAAAACAGTACGGAGGGACGGCGTGCTACGGCGATAACGCCACCCCCGTCTTTCTCGTAGTGTCGTCCCCACCTCGCGGGGACGGGCACACACCCACACGCGTGTCGGGGTTCCACCCCGGTTTCGGCACCGCCCGGGCCCGGGTCCCCCTCCCCTACGTCTCCCGCAAAAGCCGGGGCGTCAAGAGTCCTCGCGGGTCAAGAGTGGGTATTGGGTGGTCCCGAATAGCGGAGCCCGCCCGGACCGATTGCCCCGGGACCCTGTGCCGCCGTAGCCGGACGTGACACTATGTCCGGGTATTGGTCTAGACCGGACAGGAGCAGTGCCGCGTGCCTGAGAACCCCCACCCCGATCCCCTTTCCCTGCTTCCCCGGCCCCGGGAGCTGACCACCGACGGTTCCGGCGGACTCACCCTGACCTCCGCCACCCGTGTCTCCGCGGACCACGAAGCCCAGGGCACGCTGGCCTGGCTCCAGCGCGAGCTCGGCGCGGCCACCGGCCTGCCCCTGGCCACCGGCGACGAGGAGGACGCCCAGATCCGGCTGAGCGTCGACCCGGGCGCGGGACTCGGCCGGGAGGGCTACCGCCTGATCATCGACTCCGAGGGCGCGATCGTGGTGGGCAACGAGCCCGCCGGGGTGTTCTACGGGGTGCAGACCCTGCGCCAGCTGCTGCCCGTCGACGCCTACCGCTCCAGCCCCTGAGCGGCGCCGAGTGGCGTCTGCCCGCGGTGAGCATCACCGACGCCCCGCGCTTCCAGTGGCGCGGCGCGATGCTGGACATCGCCCGCCACTTCCAGCCCAAGCGCGAGATCCTGCGCTTCATCGACCTGCTCGCGCTGCACAAGCTCAACGTGCTGCACCTGCACCTGACCGACGACCAGGGCTGGCGGGTCGAGATCCGCCGCTACCCGAAACTGACCGAGGTCGCCTCCTGGCGCACCGAGAGCCAGCTGGGCGCCACCAAGCCCGCGACCTTCGACGACCGCCCGCACGGCGGCTTCCTCACGCAGGACGACATCCGCGAGATCGTGGCCTACGCGGACGCCCGACACGTCGCGGTGGTCCCGGAGATCGACGTCCCCGGCCACTCCCAGGCGGCCATCCACGCCTACCCCGAGCTGGGTGAGGTCGGGCAGATCCCGGTGGGCACCCAGTGGGGGTCTTCGAGGAGATCCTCGCCGTCACCGACAACGTCCTGGAGTTCTACAAGAACGTCTTCGACGAGATCATCGAGCTCTTCCCGAGCACCTACGTCCACGTGGGCGGGGACGAGGTCCCCAAGACCCAGTGGAAGAACAGCGCCTCCGCCCAGAAGCGGATCAGGGACGAGGGACTGGCCGACGAGGACGAGCTCCAGAGCTGGTTCATCCGCCAGCTCGACGACCACCTCACCCAGCGCGGCCGTCGCCTGCTCGGCTGGGACGAGATCCTGGAGGGCGGCCTCGCGTCGGGCGCGACGGTGATGTCGTGGCGCGGCGAGGAGGGCGGCATCGCGGCGGCCCGCGCCGGACACGACGTGATCATGGCCCCCACCGCCACGTCCTACCTGGACTACAAGCAGTCCGAGCGGCCGGACGAGCCGGTTCCGGTGGGCACGCTCCTGCGGGTGGAGGACGTGTACGCGGGCGAGCCGGTCCCCGCCGACCTCACCGAGGAGGAGGCCCGGCACGTCCTCGGCGGGCAGGTGAACCTCTGGAGCGAGCACGTCGACAACGCGCGCAGGCTCGACTTCATGGTCTTCCCGCGCCTGACCGCCTTCGCCGAGAAGATCTGGTCCGAGGGGAGCGCGACTTCACCGAGTTCGAGCCGCGTCTGCGCCACCACCTGCGCAGGCTCGACGCGGCGGGCGTGGAGTACCGTCCGCTCGACGGCCCGCGCCCCTGGCAGACCCGCCCCGGCGTCTACGGCTGGGGCTACCAGCCCGGCCAGGAGGCCCCGGAGCAGGGCCACGCCGGAGCGTAGACGACCCGTCGGGGCCGGTCCCGTGTGGGGTCGGCCCCGACGGCCGCACGGCCTCAGAAGTAGGTGGCGATCGCGTCGACCACGCGGTGGTCGTCGTCCACCACCGGAATGACCTGCCAGCGGTCGAAGGCCGTGCACGGGTGGGAGATCCCGAAGGAGACCAGGTCGCCGGGGCGCACTCCCAGCCCCTCGGGCACGTCGAGGTAGGCGTGGTGGTCGTTGAGGCCGGTGACCTCGACCCCCTCGGCCGGGACCACCGACCCGTCGCGCCTGCGCAGGACGCGCGGGACGGGGAATCCCTGGTCGAAGTTGGCCTCGCGGCGGCCCATCCCGGCGATCGCCCGCCCCCGCTCCGGGGTGGACGTGACCTGCGCCCACAGCTCCAGGGCCCCGGACAGCGCGTCGCCGCCCTCGGGCAGCCGGTTGTACGGCGTGGTCCGCCGGTACAGGCCGTCGTCGTGGGCGACGTAGGCCCCGCTGCGCAGGATCGGCGTGACGTCCTCCCGGCCGCCGATCTCCTGGGCGACCACGTCGAACCACGCGCTGCCACCCACCGAGAGAACCGGACGCTCCAGGCCGTGTTCGGAGGCCAGGGCGGCGGCGTCCCCGAGGAGGTCCCCCAGGAAGCCCCGGACCCCCTCGGCGTCGCTGAGCGAACCCTCGTACCCGGCCACTCCGGCCAGCTCCAGGCCCGGAGCCCGTACGACCTCCCGGGCCACGGCCAGCACCGCCTCCCGCGTGCGGCAGCCCGTGCGACCGCCCGGCGTGCCGCGCTCCACCATCACCCGGAGGGGTCGGCCGCCGTCGCCCGACGCCTCCGAAGCCAGGGCGACCCCCTCGGAGGAGTCGACGTAGAAGAGGAACGCGAAGTCGGGGTCGGCGTCCTGCTCCGCCGCCACCCAGCGCAGGACCCGGGGGTCCAGGAGCTCGTTGGCCAGCAGGACGCGGTCCACCCCGAACCGGCGGAAGTCCAGGACCTGGTTGGCGGTGGCGGCGGTGATCCCCCAGGCGCCCGCGTCGAGCTGGCGCTGGGTGAGCACGGGGGACATCGCGGTCTTGCCGTGGGGCGCGAACAGGAGTCCGTGGCCGCGCGTGAACTCGGCCAGCGCGGCGATGTTGCGGTCCAGCGAGGAGGCGCGGAGCACCATGAGCGGCCAGGTGAAGGGGCCGCTGAACAGGTGGTCCCCACGCGCGGCGAACTCGGTCAGGGTGACGGGCTCGCCCGGCCACCACAGGCCCTTGGTACGCCAGTCGACGTGTTCCTGGGGGATGCACAGCCGTTCGCTCACGTGGCCTCCGCTTCCTGATGGGGGTGTTCTCGCTCCGATCCTCCCACTGGGGGCGTCGGGGCGCCTCCCTCCGGGGCGGGGTTCGCGCGTACGGACACGGCCGGACCCGCCCGGCACGCCGGGCGGGTCCGCCGCTGCGGTGGGGTCAGTCGCCCGCGGGCGCCCCGACCGACTCCGACTCGGGTTCCCGGGCCGCGGTCGTGGAGTCGAGGAACTCCTCGATGGCCTTCTGGCCCCGGTCCGGGTAGTCCGTGATGAAGCCGTCCACGCCCATCTCCAGGACCCGCCCCATCACCTGGGTGTCGTTGATCGTGTAGGGCATGATCTCCAGGCCCGCGTCGTGCACCCGGTCGACGTAGTCGGCGTCGACGGTCGTGTGGTTCGGGTTGATCATGTGGGCCCAGTCGAACTCGGGGATCCGCTCTTCGGGGACCCGGCCGAGCAGCGCGTGCGGCACCGCAGGCAGGATCCCCTTCGAGAGTTCCGTGGACTCCCAGTCGAAACTCTGCACCACGAGCCGGGAGGGCTGGTCGGGCGCGTTGGGCATGAGCCAGTACGGGTGCCGGGCCAGCTCGTCCGCGATCCGGTTCTCGATGCCCGGGTACCGGGACGGCTCCTTGACCTCCAGGAGGAGGTTCATCCGGTGCTTCTTCAGGCGGTTCAGGGCCTGGCTGAGGAGCGGTACGGGTTCCCCGGCGAACGCGTCGTCGAAGGACGAACCGGCGTCGAGGCGGCGGATCTCCGCCAGTGTGAAGTCACCGACGTCGTAGGGCGCGCGGTTCGGGAAGACCTCCTCGACGTCGGTGGTGCGGTCGAGTCGCGTGTCGTGCATGAGGATCAACTGGTCGTCGGAGGTGAGCTGGACGTCCACCTCCACGGTCTCCGCGCCGAGGCGGTGGGCCTCGTCGATCGCCGCGAGGGTGTTCTCGGGCGCGTGTCCGGAGGCGCCCCGGTGGGCGACGGCGATGAGGGGCGGTTCCGTGACGACTGCTGGGACGGAAGAACACTGGCGCCGGGGGTCACCCGCTGCGCCGTCGCGGCCTTGGTGACCGCGACCGCCTCCGAGGACGCGCTGGCGGGGACGGCGAGCGCGGAGCTCGATCCCAGGGCCAACATGAGTGATACGGCTCCGACTACGAATCCGATGCGCTGGTGCACCGGGCCTCCCAAGTACGCGTGGACTGGCCGACTGCTACCTCAGGGTGAGTGCGCTTGGTGACCGGACGGTGACCACGCGCGGAGCAGCCGGTGATCCGACGCCCATCTTCTGGTGGGTCCGTACCCCTCGGGCCACGGGAGCCCCACCCGTCAATCTCACCCTATGTAGGCAATTGATCGCTTCATGTCCGGTTTTTGACTGTAAGGCCCCTCCATAATCACGGAGAGTCCTGTAGACATCACGAGTAGTAGTCGATGGGAAGGAGCTCTCATGCGCAAGCACCACACGAGGTGGGTCGCGCTCTTCAGTGCCGCCGCGATCTCCACGACGGGGCTGGTCGGCCTCGCCGGGCCCGCCGCGGCGGACGACGAGGACGCGAAGGCGCTCAGCTGGCCGGTCGTGCGACAGGGGGTGTCCACCTTCAGCATCGACGGGTTCGAGATCACCTACCTGCCCGACGGGCTGGAGCGCTACGGCATCAACGCCACGTCCACGACGGACCGTCAGGGCAACAGCCAGTCCCAGATCTCGTGGGTGCAGGGCCCGGACCAGTTGTACGGCCGGGTCTCCGTCCTGCGCTCGGAACGCCTCCAGGACCTGGAGGACGTTCGCGAGAGCCGGTACAGCCACCTCGCGCAGAGCTCCCTGGAGGAGGTACCGGCGGGCGAGTCCTTCGGGCACGGCGCGTACCTGTCCGAGGAGACCGGCGACCTCTTCTGGGTGGAGAGCCCGGGCGTCGCCGTCGCCACCCACCTCCAGCCGGAGCGCTGGGAGCGCGCGGAGCTGGTGCGGCTCGCGGAGGGCGTCACCGAGGAGACGGCACCGCAGGCCGAGACGGAGGCACCGGCGGCCGAGGACGCCAGCGTGGTCGTGGTCGAGGAGGACCCCCGGCCGGGGACGCCGCCGACGTGGCGACCGCCGAGGAGGCTCCTGCGGAGACCCCCGTGGAGGCTCCGGTGGAGGAGGCTCCGGTGGAGGAGGCCTCGGCCGAGGAAGCCCCGACCGAGGAAGCCCCCGGCGCGGAGGCTCCCGCCGAGGAAGCCCCGGCCGCCGAGGCTCCCACCGAGGAGACTCCGGTGGAGGAAGCCCCGGCTGAAGAGGCACCCGTGGAGACGCCGGTCGAGGAGGCCCCGACCGAGGAAGCCCCCGGCGCGGAGGCTCCCGCCGAGGAGGCCCCCGTGGACGAGGAGGTGGTCGACGGCGCCGAGCTCGACGAGATCACCCCGATCGAGGAGGCCCCCGCGGAGGAGACTCCCGCCGAGGCCGCTCCGGTCGCCGACGAGGCCCCGGCCGGGAACACCGCGTCCCCGGACCAGGCCGACCTCCCCGAGAACGTCTCCTCGCGCGAGGTCAAGACCTGCCTCACCGAGCACTTCGTGGACTTCGGCTCCGGTGAGTCCGAGCTCGACACCGCGCGAATGAGCGGGACCAGCGGCGCGCTCGTCGAGCGGGCGCTGTCCGGCGCTGACCTCGACGACGCCCAGCGCGACCGCCTGCTGGCCACGGTCTGGTACTACGGCGACGAGGCCGCCAAGGAAACCGCCACCAACGACTGCGCGCACCGGTTCGGTATGGAGCCCGCCGAGGTGGAGGAGGTCCTCGCGGAGGTCTCCGGGCTCATCGGTGAGCTCGCCCAGGAGCGCGACCAGAGCGTCTCCAGCTCGATGGACGAGGTCCGGAGGACGCACGACGCCGCCGAGGCCGGAGCGGTGACGGACCCGGTGGGCGCCGAGGAATGGGCCGAACTCTGGGACTCCCTGCCGTGGTCCATCCCGGTGGAGAACTCCTGACCTCACCTTCCGACCCGTGCCGACCGAAGCCCGGTCGTGAGCCGAACGCGTTCACGGCCGGGCTTCGGTCATGCCCGGGGCCCCGGCCCCCGACACCTTGCGGGTCGAGGCCGACAACCAAGGTCCCGAACCCCCGATGACCCGACATCCGTGCCAATTCATGCTGTACCGTCACCCTCGATCGGCCGGTTTCCACCGAGGACCGGTCGGCGCCCCGTCCTCCCTCCCCGGAGCGACACCCCCAGACGGGCGGCGAACCCGCCCTCCCCCGTCCGCAGGAGGTCTGCGCTCATGTCCGGATTCACCACCCGACCCCAGCTCCGCGGCGACTTCGGCATGGTCGCCTCCACCCACTGGCTGGCCAGCGCCACCGGCATGTCCGTCCTGGAACGCGGTGGCAACGCCTTCGACGCGGCGGTCGCCGCGGGCTTCACCCTCCAGGTCGTCGAACCCCACCTGAACGGTCCCGGCGGCGAGGTCCCCGTCATCTTCCAGGCCCCGGGCGGGTCTCCGCGCGTGCTCTGCGGCCAGGGCGTCTCCCCCGCCGCCGCCACCATCGGGGCCTTCGAGGGACTCGGGCTGGACCGGGTCCCCGGCAGCGGCGTCCTCGCGGCCACCGTCCCCGGTGCCTTCGACGCCTGGATGCAGCTCCTGCGCGACCACGGCACCATGTCCGTCCGAGAGGTCCTGGACCACGCCATCGGTCTGGCCGAACGCGGCTACCCCGTCCTGGGCAGGATCGCGACCGCCGTGGAGACGCTCGCCCCGGTGTTCTCCCAGCACTGGGCGGGCTCGGCCGCCGTCTACCTGCCGCACGGCTCCGCCCCGGCGGCCGGAACCCGGCTGCGCAACCCCGCCCTCGCCGCCACCTACCGACGCGTGGTCTCCGAGGCCGAGGCGGCGGGCGGCGACCGTGAGGCCCAGATCGAGGCGGCCCGCCGTTCCTGGTACCAGGGCTTCGTCGCGGAGGCGATCGGCGCCTTCCTCTCCGAGCCCGTCCCCAACGGTCACGGCGAGCCCCAGCGGGCCCTGCTGACCGCGCAGGACATGGCCGACTGGAGCGCGACCTACGAGGACACCGTCAGCACGGCCTACGGTTCCCACACCGTGCACAAGACCGGCCCCTGGGGTCAGGGTCCCGTCATGCTCCAGCAGCTGCGCATGGCCGAGGCGGCCGGGGTCGGGACCGACGCCCGTCAGGGCGTGAGTTCGGACTTCGTGCACTGGAGCACCGAGATCGCCAAGCTCGCCTTCGCGGACCGCGAGGGGTGGTACGGCGACCCCGAGTTCGTCGACGTCCCGCTCAAGGACCTGCTCAGCTCCGACTACGCCGCCGAGCGGGTGCGCGGGATCAGTGGAGAGCGCGCCAGCCTGGAACCGCACCCGGGCGCCCCGGGCGGTCGCGCCCCTTCGAGGCGCCCGTGTACCTGGCCGGGGAGACCCCGGGCGACCGCACCACGGGAGAGCCCACCGTCCGCGACGCCGCCGGGCGGACCCCCACCGACCTGCGTGGGGACACCTGTCACGTGGACGTGGTGGACGCCGACGGCACCATGGTCTCCGCGACGCCCAGCGGCGGTTGGTTCAGCAGCTCGCCGCTCATCCCCGAGCTCGGGTTCCCCCTGGGCACGCGGGCGCAGATGTTCTGGCTCGACCCGGCCTCGCCCAACGCCCTGGCTCCGCGCCGCCGCCCCCGCACCACCCTCTCCCCCACCCTGGTGACCCGGGAGGACGGCGAGGCGGTCCTGGCCATCGGCACCCCCGGTGGTGACCAGCAGGACCAGTGGACCACCACGGCCCTTCTGCGGGTCCTCAACGGCGTGGACGACCTCCAGGAGGCCCTGGACACCCCCATGTTCCACACCAACGCCTTCCCCAGCTCCTTCCACCCGCGCGAGACCGTCCCGGGCGACCTGGTCGTGGAGCCGGGCGTGGGCGAAGAGGTCGTCGACGACCTCCGGCGCCGCGGGCACCGGGTGCAGGTCGCCCAGGAGTGGTCACTGGGCCGTCTGGCAGCGGTCGCCCGGGACCCGGAGAGCGGCGAACTGCGCGCGGCGGCCGATCCCCGGGGCGCGCAAGGGTACGCCGCCGGGCGCTGACCCGCTCGGGCAGACGAAAACGTACGGAAGCCCCCTCCGACTGGACAGGAGGGGCTTTGTCGCGGGCTGGGGGTAGTGCCATGGCTTGACCGGACCTCTTGCCAAATCGGTCGGTCACTGCTTATGTAGACCTGTGCGGCGGGACCCCGGCCTGCGAGGCCCTGGAATCCGCCACAACTCCATACCACCCAAGGGCCGACCACCGCTGTCTCCCCCTCCCTCAGCGGCGGCCCTGTCCCCCTCCTAACCGAGGCCTGCCTTCCCCTCCCGGCGGTTTTTCGGACATGGAGAAGGAAGGGGCCGTGGTGCCACCGCCCCGGTGGCACCACGGCCCCTTCCCGTTTCCGGAGGCCGGTCGGGGTCAGGTGTTGACGCGCACCGCGCCCGCGTAGTTGGCGGTCCGCACGGGGGTGACCCGCACGTCCAGTCCGGTGCGCGGCGCCTCCAGCATCTGGCCGTCGCCGAGGTAGATGGCCACGTGCGAGATGTAGTCGGGCGCGGTCGGGTCCGAACGCCAGAACAGCAGGTCACCGCGTTCGAGGTCGTCCCACTCGACGCGCTCGCCCGCGTTCCACTGGTCGTGGGTGACGCGCGGGATGGACACGCCCTCCTCCTGGAACGCCCACTGGAGCAGGCCGGAGCAGTCGAAGCCGACGTCGGGGGTGGTCCCGCCCCACACGTAGGGCACGCCCAGCTGGGTCTCGGCGTTGGCGATGATCCGTTCGATCACCGAGGAGGGGACGGCGTCACCCTCGACCCGGGGCTCGGGGGCGTCGGCCACCAGCTGGAGGGAGGCGTCCTCACCGAGGATCTCCTCCAGTTCCTCGTGCAGGTCCCACAGGTCGGCGTCGGGGGCGGAGACGACCAGGGCGTTGCCCTCGGGCATGCCCAGCTCGCGGGCGAGCTCCCGGGAGACGAGCGCGTCGATCCCGGCGATACCGGACGTGGCGTGCGTCCACACCTCCAGGGGGACCTCGCCGTTGCCGCCGGCGAGGGTGATCTCGCCGCCCACGTCCAGTTCGCGTTCGGTGCCGACGTCCTTGGACAGCGCGACGTGGCCCTCCGCGATCCCCTGCCAGATCTCGTCGGACTCGGCGGAGGGCCGGGGGCGTGGTTGCGGAAGCTGGAGGGGTTGACGCCCAGCAGGGAGGTGGGCTGGCCGTCGACCTCCACCCGGGCGGCGTCGACGGTGAGGACGTCGTCCACGCCGTCGATCTCGCGGACCGCGTCGACGACCTCGCGGGGAAGCCGCTCGGGGGACACCGCGAAGTACTCGACGGATCGCGCCTCGCGGAAGGGCGCGACGTAGGTGTCGCGCCTGAGTTCGGCGACGTCCGCGACGTCGGGGGTTTCGGTCGGGGAATCGGCCGCTCGGGGCGCGGAGCCGCTGGGGGTGGCGGCCTCGTGGGGGAGTTGTTCGGAGAGGGGAGGACGGTCTTGGACGACGGGGTCGGCCAACGCGGGGCTGGCCCCGAAGGCCGTGAAGGCGACCGCGAAGGCGGCCGTGGTTCCCGCACATGTTCTGAGACGGTTCCGCACGGGGTTCCATCACCCTTTCTGGGACCGCGGCGGGCGGGGGATCCGCTGCGGCGCACGGCCTGAGATGACATGGTCCGGGTCCAAGAATGGGTGCACCCGGTCGTGTTTGCAAGACGCCCACGCCGTCCGATACCGGACGTCCACCTATCAGCCGCTTGTCCGTTCCCTGAGGATTTCCCGTCTTTCGGCGTTGCGTCACAGGTCGGCGTAACAGTCCGTAACCGACACGGCGAGGGGAAGCGGACCGGGGTGTCCCCGAAGAGGATCCGGCGGGTCCGTTCCCGGGCGCGGTCGATCGCGCGCAGGGCCTCCTCGGCGCGTTCCTCGGGAACGTGCAGGACGACCTCGTCGTGGACGAAGAAGACGATGCCGCCGCCTTCGGGAGTCGCGGGGAGTTCCTGGCGGAGCGCGGCGAGCAGGACCAGCGCCCACTCGGCGGCCGTGGCCTGGACGACGAAGTTGCGGGTGAACCGGCCGTGGGCGCGGCGCCGTCGGTCACCGTCCGCGGCGGCGACCGTGGCCGACCAGTCGTGCGGGGCCGGTGAGGTGCGGCCCAGCCAGGAGCGGACGATCCCGCCGCCCTCCCCGTGCGGGCGGCGGCGTCCACGTACTCCAGGGCGAGGGGGTAGAGGCGGCGCATGGTCGCCAGCAGCGGCGCGGCGTCGCCAGAGGTCTGTCCGTACATGGCGGCGAGAAGGCCGATCTTCGCGCGTTCGCGGTCGTCACCCACGTGCACCGCGAGCCGGGCGTACAGGTCGTCCTCGGCCGCCGCGGCCGCGAGGGCGGCGTCCCCGGAGACCGCGGCCAGCACCCGGGGTTCGAGCTGTCCCGCGTCGGCGCGGACCAGGACCCACCCCGGGTCGGCCCGGACGGCCCGGCGCACCGACTTGGGGATCTGGAGGGCTCCGCCGCCCCGGGTGGCCCACCGCCCGGAGACCACCCCGCCCACCACGTAGTCGGGTCGGAAGCGGCCCAGCCGGGGGCCGTCCGCGTCCTCGCGGGGAAGTTCGCGCACCCAGGTCTCCAGCCAGGACCATCCGTTGGCGGAGTGGAGGCGGGCGAGCTCCTTGTAGCGCAGCAGCAGCGGGACGAGCGGGTGGTCCACGCCCTCCAGGACCCAGGACCGGGTGGACTCGACGGGGTGACCGACCCACGCCATCGCCCTGAGGACCTGGGCGGGCGAGTCCGGGTTGACCTCGTGGCCGACGACCTCCCCGATCCGCGTCACGAGGTCGGCGAGGACCGCCGGGCGCTCCCCGGCACGTGGTCGCGGCCCGAGGATCTCGGTGAGCACCCGGTCGTGGACGTCCGGGCGCCAGGGGAGACCGTCGTGGCTCATCTCCACGGCGGCGAGGGCACCCGCGGACTCCACGGCGACCAGCAGCGCCATCCGCCCCGGTTCGGGGAGCGCGGCGACACGTCTTCGCTGGTCGTCATGGACCTCGACCAGGGCGGCGAGCCGGTCCGTGCCGGGCGGGAGGGTGGAGCGGTCGGCCTCGAACAGCGCGGGTTGCGCGGCGGTCCCCTCCCCAGCGGCCGCACCGGGTCGTCGGGGACCGGGAGGTCGCGCAGGCGTGCCCAGGCCGCGCCCAGGGAGTGGGGTTCGGAGTGCCGGGCCTCGTGGCCGAGCAGCAGGGCCTCCGTCAGCCCGACGTCGTGGCAGCGGGCCACGCGCACCCCGGCGCGGACCAGGTCGGGGTAGAGGTCGCCGGTGTCCGCCCAGACCCACCGGACCGGCACGGCCCCGGTGTTTCCTCCTCCGCCCTCCGTGGCGGGCTCCTCCGTCCCGGCCCTTCCGGAGTGGTCCTCCTCGATCGCGCGGACGGCGCCCGCGAGGTCGCCCACCCGGCGTGCGGAAGGGGCCGCGCCGCCCTCCCCGAGCTCCCGCAGCCATCCACCGCCCTCGCCGTCGGCGACCACCGCGATCCGCATGGGACCAGTCTCCCCCGGGAGACCGACAATCGGGCGCCGCCGCACGGGCGGGGAGGTCGGACCGCCCCACACCCGTTCCGCGAGGGGGCCGGAGAGGCCGTCACCGTCACCCGCCGAGGCGCCGGGCGGCCGTGCCCCTGGCGAGGCCGATGAACCGGCACACCTCCGCCACACGCGAGAAGCAAGGAGAACGGGACCCCGCCTCCTCTCTGGGCCACGGCCGTCCCCACCCCACCCGCAGGTGCCCGGACTCCGAGACCCGACCTCCGGGCGAGGCCGTACTGACCTCCACGGCGCCTCACCACCCGGTAGGGCCCGGCTTCCGGAGCTGGTCCGTAGGCCGCCCCGGTCACCGAAGGCGCCGTGGCAGGGGACCGTGTCTCCACGAGGCCCCTCCCAAGCCAGGGCCACCTCCGGGACGGGGTCGAACGGTGGCCGCCCGCCCCACCAACACCCGCGCGGGCGGCCGGGGGCCAGGGCCTAGCGTCCGGGGCGCACCACGTTCTCCAGGGGTTCCCCGGCGGACCAGCGGGCGAGCTGCCCGTCCATGAAGGCGCGGGCGCGCGGGTAGAAGGCGGCGGAACCGCCCGCCACGTGCGGCGTCAGGTACACACCGGGGGCGTCCCACAGCGGGTGCGCCACGGGAAGCGGTTCGGGGTCGGTGACGTCCAGGGCCGCCCGGACCCGGCCGTTCTGGGCGAGCAGGGCCTCCGTGTCCATCACGGCGCCCCGACCCACGTTGACCACCAGCGCGTCGTCACGCAGCAGCGCGAACTCCTCCGCGCCGAACAGGCCCCTCGTCCGCTCGGTGAGCGGGGTGACCAGGACGACCACGTCCGCCTCCGGCAGCAGGCCGGGCAGTTCGTCCACCCCGTGCACGCCCTCCTCCGGGCGGGCCCGGCTGGCCACCCGCACCACCTCGGTCTCGAAGGGCAGCAGGCGCCGCTCGATCGCCTGCCCGATGCTGCCGTAGCCGACGATGACCACCCGGGAGTCGGCCAACGACCGCTGCGGGACCGAACCCCAGCGGTGTTCACGCTGGTCGATCGCCCACCGGGGCAGGTCGCGCTGGGAGGCGAGGATGAGCGCGAGCGTGTGCTCGGCGGTGCTGGCGTCGTGCAGCCCCCGGCCGTTGCACAGGGTCACGTGGTCCGGGAGAAGGTCGAGGACCTGCTCGTACCCGGCCGAGACCAGCTGCACCACCCTGAGCTCGGGCATCCGCGCGATCATGTCCAACCGTTCGTCCACGCCCTGGGTGGAGGGCGCGTAGGGCACCTGGTAGAAGGTGACGTCCTCCAGTCCCCCTTCGGGGGCAGGACCCCCGGTGTAGAGGTCGACGTGAAGCGATCGGGGCGCGTTGTCCCTGTTCTGCTCCCACTGCACCAGTGCTCGACCGCCCATGTCGCCCGCTCTCCTTCTGCTCGGTCCGTGTCACCCGACACCCTAGGGGCTCACCCGGTCGGTGGGCCGAGGGCGGGTGCGCGGTCCGCCAGGCGGTCAGACCCGGTGGTCCCGCGCGGCCACGGCGCCGAAGCGCGAGAGCTCGTAGCAGGCGACGGCAGCGGCGGCGGTGACGTTGAGGGAGTCGACGTCGCGGTCGGCCATCGGAATGTGGACGCGGGAGGTGGCGCGCTCCAGCCATCGCGAGGACAGGCCGTCGCCCTCGGTGCCGAGCAACAGTCCCACCCTGGCGTCGGACGGGAGGGCGTCCATGGCCTCGCGCAGGGGCAGCGAGCCCTCTCCGGGAGTGAGGGCCATCAGGTCGAAACCGGCCTCGCGCAGGGTGTCCAGACCGCCGTACCAGTCGTCGAGGCGGGTGTAGGGAAGGGTGAAGACGGCACCCATCGACACCTTGACGGACCTGCGGTAGAGGGGATCGGCGCAGCGAGGCGCCAGCACCACGGCGTCCACACCCAGACCGGCCGCGCTGCGGAAGATCGCGCCCACGTTGGTGTGGTCCACGAGGTCCTCCAGCACCACGATGCTGCGGGCCCCGGACAGGACCTCGTCGAGCGCGGGCAGCGGCCTGCGGTGGTAGGCGGCGAGCGCGCCCCGGTGGAGGTCGAAGCCGACCACCCGTTCGGCGGTCTCCTCGCTCACCACGTACAGCGGGGCGCCGGAGGCGGAGACCACGTCGTCGAGGGCGCGGGCCCGCCGTTCGGTGAGCAGGAAGCTGCGGGGGCGAAACCGGCGGTGGCGGCCCGGCGGATCACCTTGTCGCCCTCGGCCATGAACAGGCCGTGCTCGGTCTCCAGGTGGCGGCGCAGGTTGACGTCGCGCAGCCGGGTGTAGTCGGCCAGACGCGGGTCGGCGGGGTCACTGACCCTGATGACATCCATGGTCAGCGATTATCCCGTGCGGGACCGGGTGGCTCAGCCGATCTGCTCCGTGACGGCACGCAGGCGCTGCCAACGGGCCTCCTCGCAGGAGCCCTTGCGGGAGAGTGTGGTGTCGATCTCCTCGCCCTCCCAGGTGCCCTCGATCGCGGCCTCCTGGGGCCCGTACACCTTGTCGGTGCAGACGGTGCCCGACCGGACCTCGGTGAACAGCTGGTCGCCGGAGACCTCCCGGTCGGTCTCCTCCTCGTCGGTCCCGGACTCCGACTCCGACTCGGTGGCCGTCGGGTCCCCGGCGAGTTCCGCGGCGGCCTCGGCCATCACGGCGCAGGGCTCGGGGTCGGTGGTCAGGTCGCCGGTGCAGTTCAGGGTCTGCACCCAGGCCAGTCCCCGGTCACTGACGTTGATCCGCAGGTGGCCGACGGGACCCTCCAGGTCGGCGGTGTCCTCCTCGGGTTCGATGACGCTCCCGAGCACCTCCGGGGTCGTAACGTTGGTGGTCTCCACGTCCTGCGGCGGCAGCATCGAGGGGGCGACCAACACGGCGTAGGCCACCGCACCGGCGCAGCAGGCTCCGGCGAGCAGCACGGTGCCGAGACTGCCTCGGCTCCTACGGTCACTGTGCGAATGGGACATGCCATAACCCTCAGGGTTTGGTTGGTCACGGGGGACGACCGCCACGCGCGAGGCCCCGTTCCCGGGGCGCACCGCCAAGCGGACGCCAAGTATCGGTCAAGCGAATACCGGGCAATGGTAGCCGGGAGCGAGGAGTGCTACCCGCCCGGCACCGTAACAAAGCGATCACCCCACGCGGTGGCGGGGCCGGTTCCCGGGGCACTGTGAGCCGGACCACCCCTCCCCTTCCGCTCCCGCATTACCAACGAGTAAGGTCCTGGTGAGGAATCGTTCGTGTGCCACCGGTCGGTCGATCACATCCACAGTGTGTGACGCCCTCCGCCCCGCGATGGTTCTCAGAGATCCCACCGCGGGCACCGGCGCCGAACCCCGCGACCGCCCCCTGAAGACCGGCCCCCGGGAGTCTCCCGCCCCGGGACCGGAGCCAGCCACACCCCCGGAGATCCCGTGTCCAGTGGACGCCACCGCCATCCTTCACCGACCGCAGCGAACACCCGCAGGGTGGTGCGGTCGCCGTTGGGGATCACCGCGATCGTCGTCGCCCTCATCGCCGTCGCGGCGATCACCGTTTCGGTCACCCTGAACGCCCTGGGCTGCGGCGAGACCCACTACCTGCGCGTCTCGACCACCCAGAGCGTCGCCCCGGTGATGCGCGCCGCGGCGACGGAGTTCAACGCGGACCGGCCGAGCTACGGCGGCGCGTGCGTGTTCGCGCAGGTCGACGAGATCGCGCCGCACCGGATCATGGCGGCCCTGACCGGCGGCCAGCCCGGTGACTCCACCATCGCCCCCACGTGTGGGTGCCCGAGTCCTCAGCCTGGGTCGAGCTCGCGCGGGTCTCCGACGGAGGGGCGCACGGGATCGAGACCGACCCGCCCTCGCTGGCCAGTTCACCGGTCGTGCTCGCCGCTCCCCGGACACCGAGGGCATGCCGGACCAGGACGACGCGAGCTGGACCATGCTGATGCCCGACGAACGCGACCCGGACCGTCCCGTGGTGATGGTCGACCCCAACCGGGGAGCGGACGGCATGACCGTGATGCGCGCGATCCGCGAGCACCTGGGCTCCGGGGACGCCGCCGACACCGCCATGACCGACTTCGTGCGCGACGTCCAGCTGGACAGCGCGTTCGGGGAGATCGACCTGACCAACGTCTTCACCGGCTCCGCCGCCTCCAACGACCGGGTGGACCCGGTGATCGCCGTTCCCGAGCAGGCCGTCGTGGCCTACAACGACCGCCGCGCCGACTCCGCGCCCGCGCTCCAGGCGCACTACGTCAGCGAGGGCACGGTCAACCTCGACTACCCGTACGTGACCACCACCGAGGACCCGGAGCTCCAGGCCGCCTCGGCGGACCTGTACGAGGTCGTCCGCGGCACGGAGTACCGGCGGAGCCTGCGTGAACTGGGCTTCCGCGACCCCGACGGGGAGGCCGCCCCGGACCTGGCCGAGCGCCCCGGGATCATCGCCGAGCAGCCGCCCGTCGGTGACGACCTGACCGGCGACGCCCTGCTGGCCTCCGTCACCGACTGGAACCGGCTCTCCATGCCGTCCCGCACGCTCGTGCTGGCCGACGCCTCCCAGAACATGGCGGAGAACCTGAACGGCGGGCCGCGCCGGGTCGAGGTCGCCCAGCAGGCGGCGCTGATGGGCCTGAGCCTGTTCCCCGACGAGACGGACATGGGCCTCTGGCTGATGTCGGAGGAGTTCGGCGACGAGGGACGCGACCGGGCTGCGAACATGCACCCGCTGGGCGCGGGGGACGACGGCGACGTCACCCGCCGCCAGGAACTGGTGCGGGTGGCGGAGGAACTGGAGGTCGAGGGCGGCGGATCGCGCCTGTACGACAACATCCTGGCCGCCTACGACGAGGTGCAGGACAGCTACCACGAGGACAAGATCAACAGCGTCATCCTGCTGACGGCCGGGCAGGACGAGGGCACGAGCGACCTCTCCCACCAGGAGCTGGTCGCCGCCCTCCAGGACCGCTTCGACCCCCGGCGTCCGGTCACGATGTTCATCATCGCCTTCGGGGAGCAGGCGGACGGCCCGGAGCTGGCGCAGATCGCACGGGCGACCAGCGGGTCGTCCTTCGTGACCGAGGACCCGGACGAGATCGGTGACATCTTCCTGAGCTCGATCTCCCGGCGTCTGTGCGTCCCCAACTGCGACAACTGACCCACCCGCCCCGGGCCCCGTTCGCGTGGTCCGGGGCGTTGAGTAACGTTCCCCCGGTAACACACAGAAGGTCGCACAACACAGGAACTCGGCCGGTACCCACGGGTTCGCCCGTAACGCGAACACCGGGCGCCCGACACTCCCATCCCCTGTACGGCACCCCCGTCCGTACACCACCTCGTGAGGAAAGCTGTGGGACGTCACCGCGGAAAGTACGCAGAAGGACCCTCCGACCGGAGCAGACGCCGCCGAGGGCGCGGCGGGGCCGTCGCCGCGCTCGCCGCCGCGATGGTGATAGTGGTCGGACTCGCCGTGGCGGGCGTGTACATGTTCGGACAGGGCGACGGCTGCGGCGGCTCCGACATCGAGCTGAACGTGGCGGTCAGCCCGGAGCTGGCCCCCGCCCTGGCCGACGTCGCGGGTGACTTCAACGCCGAGGAGCACACCGTGGACAACCGCTGTGTGCGTGCCAGCGTGACCGAGGCCGACTCCGCCGACGTCGCCTTCCAGATCACCGGCTCCGGCGCCACCACCGGCGACACCGACTCCCACGTGTGGATCCCCGACTCCTCCGTGTGGCCGCGCATGGTCCAGAGCCAGGCCGGGGACGCCGTCATCACCGAGACCGGCACCTCCGTGGCCCGCAGTCCGCTGGTGGTGGCCGAACTCGCCGAGTTCGCCGACGACCGGGAGGGCACCACCTGGACCGACGTGGTCCCCACAGCCGCCCCGGGCGAGGAGACCGACCGGGTCGTCCGCGTGGTCGACCCGACACGCAGCTCCAGCGGCCTGGCCACCCTCTACCTGCTGAACGGCGCCCTGGAGGAGGCCAGTCCAGATGCCGACACCTTCAACGCGCACATGACCGCCGCGCTCCAGGCCCTGCACCGGGGCGCCTCCGCCGACGAGGACTCCGCCTTCCTCGCCCTGAGCGGAGGCAACGCGGAGGCCCCGCCCCTGATGGTCATGTCCGAACAGTCCGTGTGGCGCTACAACGAGGCCCACGCAGACGCCGCCGCACAGCCCAGCTACCTCGACGACGGCACCTACTTCCTCGACTACCCCTACATCGTGCGCAGCGAGGACAGCGAGATCACCCGCGCCGCCGAGGTGTTCCGGGCGTCGGTCCGCTCCGACGAGTCGGCCGAGCGCCTCCTCGACGAGGGGTTCCGCGGCCCCGAGGGTGAGCTCGACGACGGGGTGCTGACCGAGGGCGCCGGGTTCCGAGCGGAGGAGCCCTCGGAGCTGCCCGCCCCCTCCGAGGGCTCCATCACCGAACTGACCCGCTTCTGGAACCAGCTGAAGATGGACTCCCGCGTGCTCACCATCGTCGACGTCTCGGGGTCGATGCTGGCCGAGGTGCCCGGGACCGGGCTGACCCGAATGCAGGTGGCCGGGGCCGCCTCCGCCGAGGGCCTCCAGATGTTCTCCGACAGCTCCGAGCTGGGTCTGTGGGAGTTCTCCACCAACGTCAACAACAACCTCCACTACCAGGAGGTCGCCCCGATCCGGGAGCTCCAGGCCACCGACGACTCCGGGAACGAGCACCGGGACGTGCTGGGTGCCGCGCTCCAGGGCATGCAGCCGCTGCCCGAGGGCGACACCGCGCTGTACGAGACCTACCTGGCCGCGTACCAGGAGATGTCCCGCACCTACCGGCCGGACCGCACCAACGTGATCCTCATGCTCACTGACGGGGACGACGACAACCCCGGGGGCATGGAACTCGACGAGCTGATGTCCCAGCTGGAGTCCATGTCGAGCCCGTCGCGGCCGATCCCGATCATCACGATCGCCTTCGGACCGGACGTGCGGAACCTGGAGCCGCTCCAGCAGATCGCGGCGGCCACCGGCGGCGCCGCGTACATGACCGAGGACCCGACCGAGATCGGGGACATCTTCCTCCAGGCCTTCTCCCTGCGCATCGTCTCGGACGACGACGAATAGGGGTCCGGAACGGAAGGTGACATGAACCTGTCCACCCACCGTCGGCTATGGACTTCTCACTCCCGGTCGCGTACCACGGGAAGGGCCCGGATTCGGGGACCCGTCGCCTTCCGCGCCCGAATCGACGGGTCGGAGACCGAGGTCGGATTGGGGAGTGCCATGGCGAAGGCGTGGATGGCCGGTGCCGAGAGGATCGAGGGCGCGACCACCCGCACGGCCGGGGGGATCGGCGCTCCCGGGCCGTCTGGACGGTGACCGGAACGGACCCGGACGTGTGGTCGGCGCGTGAGGAGGCGGTCCGGCTCGTGAAGGAGGGCACCGCCGCCCACCTGGTGTGGAACCCGCGCACCGGCGCGGTGGCCCAGGCCCTGGCCGCCACCCGGCGCAGCGACCTCCCTCTGGGCCGCACCGAGCGGTTCGACCGGTTCGTGGACCACGGCGACGAGGGCCGGGTGTGCGTGGTGGTCGCCGTGGTGTCCCTGGAACGGGAGCCGTTCACCGACGGGCCGCTCCTCGAACTGAGAGCGATCCTGGAGTGGCTGGAGTCGTGGGGTGTGGCCAGGAACTGGCCCGCCGGGCCGCCCGGCCGGTGGTCGGCGCACTCCCCGGAGGAGCGCACCCGCGTGTGGGCCAAGGGCGGGCACTTCGGCCACGACCAGGTCCCGGGGTCCCGGTCGACCGCCCCCGGACGGGTGGATCCCGAGCACGTGCTGATCGAACCCCTCACCCTCGGATCGCGACCCTCCGTGACCACATAGGCACACAAACAGAGGGGTGGGGGTGGTGTCGTGGAGAATCGGATACCACTGGTCAAGTACGGCTCCGCAACCCCTTAGTCTGTCGCCCATGGGTGGATCTATCGAGCCGGGTTGGTACGCCGACCCACAGGGCGACGCGCAGACGCTCAGATGGTGGAACGGTGACGAGTGGACGAGGCATACCCGTTCACTGAGCGAACTCCAGGCAAGCTCCGACGAGGAAGCCACCACCGATCTGGGCCAGGACGGGGGCCCCTCCCCCTCCGAGGACGACGAGGGAACGGTCCGGCTGGGGACGAGCGCCCCGACACCGATCGACGACGACCCGAGCACCATGCGCATCGACCCCTCGTGGGCCCGGCGCACCCCTGACCCCACACCCCCGAGGACCCGAGCACCGTCCGCGTCGACCCGTCCTGGGCATCGCCTCCCTCCCCCACCCCGGTAGGCGACGAACCCAGCACCATGCGCATCGACCCCTCGTGGTCGCGGTCGGCCGACGACGAGGCGACCGCCGACATGGGCGGTGCCACGATGCGGGTGAACCCCGCCGACCTCCCCGGCTCCGAGGACGAACTGCCCACGGCGGACCTCACCAACGACGAGATCCCCACGGCCGACCTGTCCGACGCGGCGCCCCGTGACTCGGCGCCCCGCACCGCGGTCTTCGACCCCAACACGATCGGCGAAACGCCGGGCACCGCGGTCTTCGACCCGAACACCATCGGTGAAACCCCGGGCACCGCCGTGTTCGATCCGAACACCATCGGCGAGACCCCCGGCACCGCCGTGTTCACGCCCGGAGGTTCCCCCGGCGGCACCGCGGTCTTCGACCCGAACGACCCGATGTTCTCCGGCGGTTCCGACGAGGACCCCAAGGGCGGAAAGTTCAAGGGCTTCCTCGGGAACCTCAAGGAGGGTGGGCCGACCTCTCCGAGGAGCGCAAGGAACAGCGCCGCCACGCCGAGGAGGAGGCCGCCAAGAAGCGCGAGGAGGAGCGGGTCCTCCGCGAGGCCGAGGCCAAGAAGCAGGCCGAGGAGGCCCAGAAGCAGGCGGAGGAGGAGCGCAAGCGAGCCGAGGAGGCCGCCAGGAACGCCCCCACCCCCACCCCCACCCCCGCTCCCAACCCGGCCGACGCCGGAGCGCCTCCAGCCGGTTGGACCCCGCAGAACCCGGGCCAGCCGCAGCCCCCGTCGGGCCCGCAGCCGGGCGCCTTCCCCGGGCACCGCCCGCCGACCGGCCCTCAGCAGTCGGGCCCCCGCAGCCGCCGAGCGGCCCCCAGCAGGGTTTCCCCCGCCCCAGCAGTTCGGACCGCCCGGCGGTTACCCGCCCATGGGCAACCGGCCCCCATGCCTCCGCAGGGCCCGCCGCCGCAGCAGTTCGGTCCGCCCCCGGCGGCCCGCGCGGCCCCATGGCCGGGCCTCCCGGACCGGGCGGCCCGCCGCCCGGTGGTTCCCCCTGGGGCCCGCCTCCCGGTGGTCCGCCTCCCGGTGGTCCACGCGGCGGCAACCCCTACGGTGGTCCGCCCAACCCGTACGGCCCGCCGCCTCCACCTCCCCAGCCCCCAGGAAGAAGCGCGGCTGCGGTTGCGGCTGCTTCTTCCTCATCCTGGTCACCCTGATCGTGCTGTTCATGCTCTACCTCCAGTTCTGGGGCGTGTGGGACTGGATGTACGACATCTTCGACCTGGGTCTACCTCAGGGCGGGTCCGACCCGTTCGTCTGGGACTGAGCACCCGTCACGGGGGCGGTGGGCCGTCGGCCCACCGCCCCCGTTCGCGTTCAGAACCCCTAAGCTGACCGGTATGAATGACAGTTTGGTGTGGATCGACTGCGAGATGACCGGCCTCGACTTCGAGAACGACGCGCTGATCGAGGTGGCCTGTCTGATCACCGACGGTGAGCTGAACATCCTCGACGAGGGTGTCGACGTCGTGATCAAACCCCCGCAGGAGGCCCTGGACCGGATGGGCGACTTCGTCCGGAACATGCACACCACGTCGGGGCTCCTGGACGAGCTGGACAAGGGCGTGACGCTCCAGGAGGCGGAGGACCGCGTGCTGGAGCACATCCGCCAGTACGTGACCGAGCCCCGCAAGGCGCCGCTGTGCGGCAACTCGATCGCCACCGACCGCACCTTCCTCGCCCGGGACATGCGCCGGATCGACGACTTCCTGCACTACCGGATGGTCGACGTGTCCTCCATCAAGGAGCTCCTGCGCCGCTGGTACCCGCGCGTCTACTACGCGAGCCCGGAGAAGAACGGCGGCCACCGGGCGCTCGCGGACATCACCGAAAGCATCCGTGAGCTGCGGTACTTCCGCGCGGCCGCCTTCGTCCCGGAGCCCGGCCCGAACTCCGCCACGGCCCGCGCCATCGCCGCCGAGGTCGTCGCCGACGGCACCGGCCTGATCGCACGTGACGCGGCTCTCCACACCCCCAGCCGGAAAACTGATCGAAGCACTCCCCGGAGTCCGCTAGAATTTCATACGTACGCAGGGCCGAGAGGCCCGGCGCACGTGGTGGGTGTAGCTCAGCCGGTAGAGCACTTGGTTGTGGTCCAAGAAGTCGCGGGTTCAAGTCCCGTCACTCACCCCAGAGTCGAGAGGCCCTGATCCAGCGGATCAGGGCCTCTCGCGTTCCCAGGGGTTCCTCGCCCGAGCCAACCAACGCGAACTCCATCTGGTCAGCTCCTCAGTGATCCAGCGGGGGTGTGCATGCCCGCGCACACGACCCGCGCCGGCCCCGCCCTGGCCTTGGAAGAGCGCTCCAGCTTCTCACGCGGACCGCCCCCTGGGGGTCAAGGTACAGGCAGCAAGTTCCAGTCACCGAGGCTCCAAGTCACGGAACCCGAGACACGACACCAGTCCCGATAGCCCCCTGCGCGCACTAGCCTCGGAGTGGAGGCATGTCCGTCAACTTCCCCTTGTGCCGCAGGCACGCCCCCATGAATCTGCCAAGAGGCAACGAATCCTTCTCTGGACACCGGCCCCGCCCGCACCCGTGACGCCCCGCCAGGATTCGCTCAGAGGCCATGGCCAGAAAGGCTCTCCAGCACGGTGAAAGCTTCCGAGACCCCCTTGCTGAAACTGATCCAGCAGGGTCACCAGTTCGTGATACCGATCTACCAGCGCGCGTACTCGTGGACCGCAGCAGAATGCGACCAGTTGATGGCCGACATCGAGCGCGCCGGCCGCGACGACACGTTGACTTCGCACTTCACCGGTTCGATCGTCTATGTGGAGAAGGGGCTGTCGAACTTGACGACGCAGGAGCCCCATCTCGTCATCGATGGCCAGCAGCGCATGACCACGGTGATGCTCCTCGTCGCGGCCCTGGCCCGTGCCCTGGAGAGCCTTCCGGAAGGTACACCCGTTCCCCTGCCGGATTTCTCCCCCAGGAAACTGCGCAACCGCTACCTGGTGAACAACGACGAGGAGGGCGATGACTACTTCAAACTTCTGCTCTCAGAAAAAGACCGGGAAACGCTGAAGGCGATCATCAGTGGTACCCCCTGCCATCGAACCCATCAGAGAGCGT
The DNA here is from genome assembly GCA_018388625.1 of Nocardiopsis eucommiae. Taxonomy (GTDB): domain Bacteria; phylum Actinomycetota; class Actinomycetes; order Streptosporangiales; family Streptosporangiaceae; genus Nocardiopsis; species Nocardiopsis eucommiae. The sequence continues at coordinate 4,369,436 of CP074402.1, forward strand.
GAGCAACAACCACCAGCGTTTCCTGGACCACCTCACGAAACCGAGCACGAATCTCGGAGACGTGTGCCGCGGCCTGGCCAAGCTGGTCGTCGTCGACATCCGGTTGGACCGCACATCGGACAACCCGCAGCTGATCTTCGAATCCATGAACTCCACAGGATTGCAGCTGTCACAGGCGGACCTCATCCGCAACTTCGTGCTGATGGGCCAGGCTCCGCCCGTCCAGGAGAAGCTGTACAACACCTACTGGCGGCCGATGGAGACCGATTTCGGGCAGGCCGCCTACGAGAAGCAGTTCGACGACTTCGTACGTCACTACCTCACCGTCGTCACCGGTGAGATCCCGCGTTTCGACAACGTCTACGGGGCCTACAAGAAGCATGCGCAGGGTTTCACATCCGAGGGCGTCGAGATCGAGGCACTCGTCCGCGAACTGCACGCCTACGCCAAGCGCTACTGCGCCGTCGCCCTTGGGCAGGAGGACGACAAGCTTCTCGCCGCGGCCTTCCAGGACCTGAGGGAGATCAAGGCTGACGTCGTCTACCCGCTGTTGCTGGAGCTCTACACCGACTACGAACACGGCCTGCTCGATCGCGACGATCTGGTCTCCATCGTCGAAATGGTCACCTCCTACATCTTCCGCCGCGCGGTCTGCCGCGTGCCCACCAACTCGCTCAACAGAACCTTCAGCACGTTCACCAAGGCGATCGACAAGGCTCGGTACGTCGAGAGCGTCCAAGCGCATCTGCTGGGGTTGAAGAGTTACCGGGCCTTTCCCTCTGACGAGGACTTCAAGGATGAACTGACCAAGGCCAACATGTACAACTTCAAACGCAGGTCGTACCTGTTGCGGCGGTTAGAGAATTTCGGCAGGAAAGAACACGTCTCGATCGAGGACTACACGATCGAGCACATCCTGCCACAGAACGAGAAGCTTTCCGCTCCGTGGCGGGAGGATCTGGGAGCAGACTGGTCACAGATTCAGGAGCGCTGTTTGCACACGCTCGGGAACCTGACGCTGACCGGCTACAACTCCGAGTACAGCGACCGACCCTTCGTCCAAAAGCGGGACATGGAAGGCGGCTTCAGAGAGAGCCCGCTCCGGCTCAACAAGGGGCTCAGCGCTCTTGAATCCTGGAACGAAGAAACCATTCGGGACCGCGCGGAGCGACTGGCAGCACAAGCCGTGGACATCTGGCCCCGCCCGGTACGCCCCGAGGGTTTCCCGGACACGGGGCGACCCGCGACGGAATCCGGATACTCCATCGAGGATCATCCGAATCTGACGGGCCCGCCACTGCTGAAACTATTCGAGAAGTTCCGCAGCCGGGTACTCGCCCTGGACGGGGTCGTCACGGAGACCTTCCTGAAGCGGTACATCGCATACAAGGCCGAGACGAACTTCGTCGATGTGGTGGCGCAGAGCGAGCGACTGAAGCTCACCCTGAACATGCCCTTCGAGGTTCTCCACGACGAGCGCGCTCTGGCCTGGGACGTGACCGGCAAGGGCAAGGCGGGCAACGGCAACGTCCAGGTCGTGCTGGACTCTGAGACGAATCTGGACCATGTTCTGGGCCTGGTGCGGCAAGCCTACGAATACCAGGTCGGAGAGTAGAGGAAGCGAGTTCGGTGCCCCTGGCGCAACGGCACCGCCCCACGTGGCTCAGCCTCGTAGGGCATCGTGCTTCTCGTGCCGGGGGCTCTCGCGGTGCGGCGCCGTCCAACCAGGCCACAACGCCGAGCGCACGAGGAGACACCTCGCGAGGGGGCCGGGAACGAGACGTTCGCTTGTCATCGAGATGGCCCACAGGACGCATCCATCAGGCGTCAGAGACGCCCAGGTCCGCACGCATGGCGGCTCGAAGCTTTGCAAGCCAAATCCAGACTTCCTGGCGCTTCCGTTCAGCGGCCTCGTATGTCTCCCCTGGTCTGGGCCTTCCGATGTCGAGCCGCCTGACCAGGCCGAAAAGGCCCGTCAGGTTCTTGTTGACGCCGGAAGCGATCTCGAGGATCTCGTCGCTCAACGCGAGCTGGGCGTCGGCATAACAGTGGCGGTATGAGGAGCGCACTCGGTCCAGAGTGGACTTCTCCTCATCCCTCGGTTCTTGCGCCTCAACGGCTTTGAGAAGGTCGGTCAGAGCGGCCAGGAACTCCCGAGCCTGCGAGTTGAGGGCGACGTAGCCAGAGCGGCGCTGTTCTGCCCGCATCTTCTCGTCCTCGGACCGTTCCTGCTCGAGGCGCACGCGTTCCGTGTGTTCGAGCTCCCGGGCCTTGGTTCGATGCGCGAACACCTGGGTGGTGAGGGCCGTAACCACACTGCCGACCGCTCCTGCCAGGCCACCGATCACGATCGGGTCCATCCGCCACCTCCGGCTCCGTTGTCGGATTCCAGAGTGCCATCCCGCACGGACCCGCCCAGCAGTCGCCCATGGCTGGCCTCACAAGAGCGGCGGTCACACGATCACATCGGCACCTTGTCGGGCTGACTGGACCTCGTGGTCACCGACCCGTCTGACTCGACTACATCGCCCACCATCACGTCGATGACGATCGATGCGTCCCCGATGTCCCCGGCGTGGTCGCCCAGGTTCAGCAGTACATCAGAACCACCTAGATCACTCACGAACCAAAAGCAACATGATCCACAAAAGCCAAAAATCATCACAATAGTCAAATAGCGACCAGCGAGGACGACGGCCTCAAGGCACGTCCACGAGTATGGGAAGCAGCCCACGAGATCGGCCAGATCGCCGCCCACTTGGCGAGGGCCGGGACCTGGGCGCCCCGTGAGGCCCCGGATCGGCCCCGCCCCAAGGCACATCTGGGGGCCATCGCCGCCGGTGAGGTCGTGCAGCACTCCCGCGTTTCCCGCGAGGCTGAATGGATCCGCCAGACCTACAACGACGCGGTGGCCATCGAGATGGAGGGCGCCGGCGTCGCCCAAGCCGGGCACTTGAGTGGCTCACCGGTGGCCATCGTGCGTGGTATCAGCGACCGAGCCGACGGCACCAAGGCCACCGAGGCGGATCGGAAGTGGCAACCGATCGCCGCCGCGAATGCCGCCGCCTTCGCCCTCGAGCTCGCTACCGAACTCATCGAAGCGGAGCCTTCCAGCATGCGAGAGAACAGTATCCCCCGCGACTCTGGCAGTGTCACCAACACCGCCCATGGCAGCGTCGGTGTCCAGGCCGGTCACGTCAGTGGCGGCACGTTCCACATGTCATTCAGCTCGCCCGAAGCCGCTGCCTTCGATATCCCGGCTCGACTTTCGGACCTGAGGGAGGACCTGGCCCGAGAGCGCTCCCATGATGTGCGGTCGCGCTGGCACGAGGGAGTCCCGCTGGAGCCGCGAGAGATCCACAAGTTGGCGGCAGCGGTCAAGCTCCGGTGTGTGTCGCTGTTCCTGCTTCTGGGGTTGGCGGCCACGATGACCCTGGCAGCAGGGTTCCAGCAGGCCCCGTTGACCACGCTGGCCTGCGTAATCCTGACTGTGGTCACCGCCAGGTTCACGATCCCCCTGTGGCTGAACATCCATAGTGAACGTCGACGCTTCCGCGAACAATCGCAAGAGCAACGGCGGATCCTCGACGACCGGGCAACCGAGTACGAGCGATGGAAGAGCAAACTCGCCACACTCCGCCCCTCGGAGCAGGAGATGGAGGGCTGGCTGGACGCGGACAAGACCTTGATCCTCGACGAAGTCTTGAGGCACTACGGGCTGGCCTGGCACGAGGTCATCGCGCATGCCTTCCTACCGACGTCGAACCAGCCCTGCAAGTCGGCCCATGTGCCCCGTGGCCCATGGCGCTACTCCAGATACGAGATCAGGATCTTCCTGGTCACCGAAGAGGGGGTGCGCGAAGCCACCGCCGACCTCGACTTCGAGCGCGGCACTGGTACCGCAGCCAACGCGACAACTACCGCTTCGCCGCTCTTTCCTCCGTCCAGGTGGAGATCGAGAGCTCGCGCCGCTACACGCTGAACATCACCCTGACCAACGGGCCGACCAGGGAAATCCCGGTGTCCGACATCCCCACACTCGACACGGTGGAAGAGGCACCTCAAAGCGAGAGTTCGGAGATCAACCTCGACGCTGCCGGGTTCTCCCACACACTCCACATCCTCGAAGGCATGGCCGCCGAGGGGAAATCGTGGTTCGAACGCGCGATGGATCCTCCACCTGCCTTCGTGCCCGAGAACCCCGAGACGGACGCTCCCTCGGATACGGACATCACCTCACCGGCGTGGAACAACACTGAACGACGCGAGCGCTCAGCCCACCCGCATCTGGATCCAGTGGGTCCGGTGTCGTGAGTCTGGTGCACCCGAAGGGTGCCCGCTCCCCACCAGCATTCAAGTCCCGTCACTCACCCCAGAGTCGGGAGGCCCTGATCCTCTGGATCAGGGCCTCCCGACTCTGGGGTTCCTCGATCTCCGACGGGGTACGACCGTCACCGGTCCAGCGACAGGAGGCGACCGTGGGCAGATCGGTTCTGGTGACCGGCGGCACGAGGGGGATCGGGCTCGGCATCGCCAGGGCGTTCGCGGAGGCCGGGGACCGGGTACTGATCGTCGGGCGTGACGAGGCCAGGGCACGGGAGGCCGCCGACGGGGTTCCGGGGGCGGAATGGGCCGTCGGGGACGTGGCCGATCCCGAGGACTGCGCGCGCGTGGTCGAACAGGCCGTGCGGAGCACCGGCGGTCTGGACGTGGTCTGCGCCAACGCCGGCGTCTTCCCCTCGTCCCCGCTGCTGTCGATGGACCAGGACGAACTGGGCCGGGTCATCGACACCAACCTCAAGGGCACGGTGTTCACGGTGCAGGCCGCGATCGAGGCCCTGACGGCCTCGGAGCGGGGACGCGTGGTGATCACGTCCTCCATCACCGGACCGCTGACCGGATACGCGGGTTGGACGCACTACGGCGCCACCAAGGCGGCCCAGCTCGGGTTCATGCGCAGCGCCGCCCTGGAGCTCGCGCCACGGGGCATCACCGTCAACGCCGTACTTCCGGGCAACGTGCGCACCGAAGGCCTGAACGACATGGGGCCCGAATACCTCGAACGCATGCGTGCGGCGATCCCTCTGGGGCGCGTGGGAGAGGTGGAGGACATCGCCGCGACCTGTCTGTTCCTGGCGGGTCCGGGGGCCTCGTTCATCACCGGTCAGGCCATCGTGGTCGACGGCGGGCAGGTGCTGCCCGAGGACGGCGGCGCCTTCGCGACTCCCGGGTGAGGCGGGGGTCGGCCTTCGCCTCAGCCCAAGGCGGGAGTGGGTCGCGACGCCTTCCCGAAGCGAATCGAACGATCAGTTCACCCTTGCCTCGCCCGGCGTGCCAGGGCCCAGAGCAGGGGACGGCGGGCCAGCCATTTCTCTGGAGTGTCGCTCTGGTGCCAGTCGGTCGGTTCGTCGCTGTTGGTCATCATCAGGGTCTCGACCACCCCGTCGGCCTGTGACATCACGAAACCGATCACGTTCGAGCAGTAGGACGCCTCCATCTCCTCGATCCGGTGGGCCCTGTCGTACCGGTCCCGCCAGACCTCCTCCTGGTTGAGGAGGTTGACCCAGTGGTCGTCGAAGGACCATGTCGGGCGTTGGAGGCGGAGGGCGTCGGCCTTGCGCACCTGTTCGGCCGCCTTCTCCGACATCATCTTCGCCGGACTCATCCCCCTTCCATACCAGCGTCCCAGAAGCGCTGCCTCGCCTCCCGCTTCACCTGAACCGCCTCCCACCACCGACGCCCGTGCGCGAGGCACCGCGCGTGATGAGCCAGGGAGTCAGCGAGCGCGCTCTGGTACTGGGCGGGCCGCGCGGCTGCCAGGGTCCGGTATCGGTCGACCGTCTCGGCGGCGACCTCGGCAGCCCGAGCACACTCACCGGTGTTGTGCAGGACCGTCGACAGGTTGGAGAGGACCGCCGCGAGATCCACGGAGAACGCTCCGGGGTTGGTCTCCGCGAGGCTCCGAGTCATCCTTGCCGCCTCTTCGAACAGCGGGAGTCCCTCTCGGGCACGTCGCAGACGGACGAGCACACTCGCCCGGCTGTTCAGCACGATCGCGAGCTCGGGTTCGTGGACGCCGGGCTCCCTCTCGGCCAGGTCGGCGTAGATCACCGCGGCCTCGTCCAAGGCCGTGGTCGCGTCCTCCCACCGGCCCAGGGGCCTCGTGGACACCCGCCTGGCCCGTGAGTGTGCGGGCGAGTTCGGCGCTCGTCGTCGAGAGTTGTTGGTCGGGCAGGCCTCGGAGGAGGCGCACCGCCTCCTCCCACGCGGTCAGGGCCTCCGCCCAGAGCCGGTCCACGACCACCAGGTCCGCGACCTGTCCCAGAGCACGTGCCAGGTCGAAAGCGTGGGCCTGGCGCTCCTCCTCGGGGAGCTCCCGGTAGAGACGCACCGCCTCCTCGCTACAGCGCAACCCCTCGTCCCAGTGGCCGAGCTTCATGTGTTCACGGCCCAGGAGGGTCAGACATCCCGCCAGATCGGGTGCGTGGCCGCCGGGAGCGCGAGCCACCAGGGCCCTGTACAGGTCGACCGACCGCTCCATCACCACGAGCGATTCCTCGTGCCACCCCGCCCTGGCCAGCCGCTGGCCGAGCAGGCGGTGTTCGCTGGCCCGCTTTCCCGAGTCGTCGGTGCGACGCAGTCTCTCCCGCGCGAGGCGTTTGCCCAGTTCGGCGATGCCGACGTCCAGGTCGATCCGCCGGTGGTCGGGGAGCCGCGTCTCCACGGCTTCCAGAACCTCCAGGGAGACGTCGATCTCCGCGAGGCCCGCCAGGCAGTCCCCTCCGCCAGCGATGGCCAGGCCGGGGTCCTCCCGGAGGAGGTCCTCCACGTGCTCGGCCACGTGTGGCCAACGGTCACGCGCGGCCGCGGCGACCAGAAAGGTCATTGTCCTGGCCGTGTGCGGGGGCGGGGGTTCGTCGTCCGCGACCCCGGTGACCAGGTCCAGGGTGTCCTCGGCCCAGGCGGCGGCGGGCTGGTCCGTCAGCGCGTGGCCGGGCAGGGCGATCGCCAGGAGATCCTCGGCGAACCGATCGGGATAGGGCGGTTCCAGTACCGTTCGCGCGTTGAGGGACGGGTAGCAGACGCGGTGGTCCGCGAGGGTACGGTGCGTGTCAGACAACTCGATGCGACGAAGGACCGCGGTTCCCGCACGTGTGGGCAGTGCACCTGTCGGCGCGGCGGTGAACACCACTCGATGCATCGTGCCGGGTGGCGTCGTGAAGTCCAGCCCGGAGATGCCGTTCTCGTAGAGGCGGGTCCAGTGATCCCGCTCTCTGTCCAACAGATACGACGAGAGCCCCACCGTGTCCTCGGGCAGCCGCGCCCCATGCACGTGGGCGTCGACCGCCACCAAAGCGGCCATGTGCAACGCCAGGACCAGACCGTACTCCGGACGGTCGAGGTCGTGGGGCGGCTCCACCACGGAGGGTTCGGCCAGACCGTACCCTCGGGCGAAGGAGTCGCGGGCGGCGACGAACATCCGTTGCCTTCGCGAACGGTGACCCTCGAGTGCACGCAGGCCGAGGGTACCGGTCTCGGCCTGGAAGGCCCGTTCCAGGTTGTGGCGAACCGAACTCCACATGGTGTTCGACCGGGCCACCAGGAGCAGCCGGGTCGGAACGGGCTCGCGTAGGAGTGAGTTGTTGAGGAACCAGTTCAGGTGACTGAGAGGCCATCGGTCCGCGTAGTCGACGAGGAGGACCAGGCCAGGGGCACCGTGCAGGCGCAGATCCTGGCTGTCGTGTTCGGGAGGAACGGCTCCGGATCCGTGCGAGACGGTGACGACCTTCCACCCGTCCGCCAGGCTCCGGTCAGCGAACTCGGCGGCCAGCCGTGTCTTGCCCTAACCCCTGGGACCGTACAGCCAGAGCACCGAGACCCGGGGACCGTCCGCGTCACGCCACGCGAACAGTTCCGTGAGCTCCTCCTCCCGTCCGGTGAAGGCGACCACTCTGGAACGGGCGTCGAGCATGCGGCTGGGCCGGGGCAGGGCCCCTCGCCCGGGCCGTCGATCGACGTGACGCGATGCTCGTGCAGCAGGTAGACGGGGCCACCGTGTTCGAAGACGTGCATGTCGGCACCGACCACCCCGTAGGCGTAGCCGCCGCTCTCCGCGAGGACGATCTGTTCAGGGCCGCACTCAGCCATGCGCGCCAGTCTCCGGACCGGCTGCCAGAGGCCGGTCCGGAGGCTGCGGCGGCAACTGGTTCACGGTGACACTGCCGTTCTGCGCCGCGAAGACCTGCCCGCCCTCGCGGGCGACGTTGATCTGGGTTCCGCTGTCCGGTCGGGAAGGCAGGCTCCGCCTGATCTCCCCCTCCAGGGCACGGAGCTCCTCGGTGAGGCCGGGATTGAGTTCCACGAGGTCCTGAAGGCGCGCCTGCCACTGGGTCTCCAGGACGCCCCGTACCCGCTCGGACTGGTCCGGATCACTGTCGGAAACCCGGGCCGCGTCCCTGTCCAGACGGTTGGCGACGACCTTCCGCTCGTCCTCGTTCCTGCCTCGGAACAGCCGCAGGACCCCCTTGCGAGCGGCGGGCCAGGCATCGGTGGCCATGGCCCTGACCAGCGCGATCACTCCGTCCTTGACAGCTTCTTCGAGCATGCCCATCTCCCCGTCCGAGTCTTCGCGTATCACCACGACGAACGCACTCCTAGCGCCCGGTACAGCATGGTCTCCGCACGCGACCACTGACTGTCTACCATTCGTTGGAGCACGGGAACCCTTGCTCCGTACTGGATCCACGCTCCCGAACGGTGACCGGGGTCGGCGTCAGTGGAAGAAGCCGATGATGCCGTGTCCGCGGCCGGCGGCGGTGCGGATCCAGCCCAGGACCGCGGTGACCGCCTCACGCGTGTAGGGGTCCTCGATTTCCGCGATCCGCTCCGGGGTGACCGCGCGGGCCTGCTCGTCGGCCAGACCGACGGACTTGGCGGACCAGGAGTCGCCGTCGTCCTGGTCGCCCGCCAGGTACTCGACCCGCACCTCGTTCACGCCGAGGGCCGAGAGGGTCTGGTCCACCTCCTCGAGCCACCAGTACTTCACCGGGTAGAAGCAGCGGTTGTCGAGGAACCTGCCGTACATCTCGCACTGCGAGCGCACCGTCTCGGAGGCGGGGCGGGAGATCCTGTCCATGTCGACACTGAAGGCCATCAGTCCTGAACTCATGCCCCGAACGATAGGGAGCCCCTGTGACAGTTCGGGTCTCGCGGCGTGGAGACGGGGACGGCGGTGCCCTCCGTGTGAGACTGGCGTCGAGTCGGCCCGGGCGCGGCCGTCGGAGAGGAGCCAGCGTGAAGATCACCCTCACCCAGTTCGTTTCGCTCGACGGTGTCAGCCAGGGCCCCGGGGCGGCCGACGAGGACGTCTCGGAGGGCTTCACGCGGGGCGGCTGGTTCGTGCCCTTCATGGACGCGGCGTTCGTGAGGACCGCGTCGGAGTGGCTGGACCAGGCGGACGGGCTGCTGTTCGGCCGACGCACCTATGAGGCCTTCGCCCGTGACTGGCCGCAGATCACCGAACCCGATCCGTTCACGGTACGGATGAACTCGCTGCCCAAGTACCTGGTGAGCTCCACCCTCGCGGAGGGCTCCTGGGCCCCCACCACCGTGCTGGGCGGGGATCCGGTCACCTCGGTGGCGAGGTTGAGGGAGCAGCCCGGGCGTGAGTTGCAGATCCACGGCAGCGCCCGGCTCGGGGGTTCCTCGTGGCTTCGGGTCTGGTCGACACGGTTCGTCTGGTCGTCGCCCCCACCGTGGTCGGTGAGGGCCGCCGCCTGTTCACACACCCTTCGCAGAGCACCGGGTTCCGTCTGGTCGGGCGGGAGCACACCCCTCGGGTCTGGTCCTGCTGGAGTACGCCACCACCGGAACGGCTCCGTTGGCGGACTACGAGGGCGTCGACGCGCTCACCTGAGCGCACGTCGCGGCAGCACGCCCGGAGCGCCCCCTCTGGGCGTTTCCTGGCACGCGAACGTCCGCGGCGGCCCGAAGCACGTCTGTGGCGCCCAAACACACAGGTGACAACGGGCCTCCGCGGCTTCCCGAGGCGTCACCCCACCTGGTTCCGCCTCGGGCACGTCCGGTTTGTGGGACGACCACCTCTCCGACCGGCGAGGAGCCGGACCGTCCGCCGCGCACGACCACTGCGCCGTGTGACCGGTGCGTGAACGGTACGTACTCCCGGGCCGCCGGGGAGCCTCCCACCACGGTGCTCCCCCACGGGCCGCCGACGCGTTCCTCCGCCCGACCGGACGAAGCATCGGAGGAGAGGGGTGTCGTCCTTCATCGACCGATTCCCCCGGTAGCCCCACCGCGGGTTCGGTCCTTGAGGGGTGCGGCGGATGGGGGTCCCCGGGCCCGGGTCGTCTCTCCTGCCCACCGGTGGCCGTCCGAGGCGATCGCGTGGTCCGTCCGCTCCGCCCGAGGGGACCGGACCGGATCGCTGCTGGACGGGCCGTCGTGGCCCCGGAGGAGGGCGTCGCCGATTCCCATCGTCACAGGGACCACGGGGGCGGGACGGGGTTCGGAGGGTCGTCGTCCGGCGGGACGAGGCCGTCCCACGGGGCGGCCCTCTCTGAGGGCGCGACGTACCCGGTCGGCGCGGGGCCGTGGTCGACCACCAGGGCCGGGGGTGGTCCTCGACGTCGAAGCGCCGCCAGGCGGTGCTCCCGGACTCGTCCGCCGCCCCGAGCCTCAGGTGGAGGTGGTGTTCTCCGTCGTCCAGGGCCCGCTGGTAGGCCTCGGTCACGTCGAACTCCACACCGCCGTGGAGCGGGCAGGCGGTGTGCCCGCCCCGCACGTTCCGGGTGTCGAGCAGTCCCCGGGACGCCGGTTGGTCGTTCCAGGTGGTGTTCTCGTCGAACGGGTCGACCCGGTGCAACTCCACGACGGAGTCGCTTTCACAGTCGTAGGACCATGCCACGTCGACGCGCAGGACCGCGGATTCCACCACGGATTCGGAACCGAGTTCCACCGGGAAACGGAAAAGGGCCCTGCGGGTGTAGACACGATCCCAGGCGAGGCGCCCCGTCCCCAGACTCCCGTTTTCGGCCATGTTGGAGGGTTGGTCCGGAAATGCGCGGTCCACATGAGTCCACAGCGAACTCACGGACGCCATTCGACCACCGTCGTCGTGCGCGATCGCGGACGGGTCCTCCTCGGAGTGGACTCCCACCCCACCGAATGGGCCGCCCCCGACCGGGGAGGCCTCGATCAGACCGGATTCCGGAGCACTCCCCTTGACGGTGGGGGCTTTCTCGTCAGCCGCGACGGGTGCGCCCACCCCCAGCGAGAGAACCAGGGCATAGGTCGCACAGGCCGCCGTCGCGCGGGTCAGGGTACGACGCATTACGGTTAGTGCCTACACATTCCAACTACGACCGAAAGCAATTCCGCGAGGCTTCGTGCCTCGCGTTCGACTAAGAGGAATTTACCAAATTCACACCCGAACCGACAAACAACAGGGACATACGAGCGGACCAAAACCACCTTTATCCCACAAGACAAACGAGGACCCCTGGAGTCCACCCGGGAGTCGACACCACCCTTCGCTTTCCGCTGTCCCGCATTCGGCAAGAACCAAAATACGGTTCGTTTCAAACCGAAAACCGACGACAGGGGGCCGCTCCACCGCCTCCCCAGATCGGGGCCGCGCCACGAGATAGGTTGCGGACATGGAAGGCAACGACCCCGACACCGAGGTGCTCCGAGCCGTGGGTGCCCGACTGCGCCAGCTGCGAGGGCGGGCGAAGCTGACCCTCATCGAACTGTCGGAGCGCACTGGCATCTCACCGAGCACGCTCTCCCGCCTGGAGACCGGGCGGCTCCAGCCCACCCTGGGGCAGCTGCTCCCCTCTCCCGCGCCCACCAGGTGCCGATCGGCGAGCTCGTGGACGCCCCCAGAGTGGGTGACCCGCGCGTCCACCTGCACCCGGTGCGCCGCTTCGGCCTGACGTTCGTCCCGCTCACACAGCGCGCGGGCGGGGTCCAGGCGTACAAGGTGGTCTATCCGCCGTCCCGGACCCTTCCAGCTCCCGAGCTGCGCACGCACGAGGGCCACGAGTGGTTCTACGTCCTCACCGGAACCGTGCGTCTGGTCCTCGGATCCGAACAGGACGTGCTGCTGCGGGCCGGGGAGGCGGCCGAGTTCGACACCCGGACCCCGCACTGGATCGGCAACCCCGCCGAGCGGGCGGTGGCCGAGGTCATCGCGATCTTCGGGACCCAGGGCGAACGCATCCACCTGCACGGCGCCTGAGGAACCACGCACCCACGCCGTTGCAGATCCGCACAGAACCGTGCGCGGATCGGTCCCCGCCGCCCAGCATGGGCGTCATGCGATCCGAAACCGGGGTCCCCTCTCCCGCACGGGAGTTCTGGGACCGGCAGTACGGCGACGAGAGTCCCTCGACGCCCCCTCCCCCGCCCAACGCGGCCCTCGTGGCGCTCGCGGAGGAGCTGGCGCTCGTACCGGCTCCGCGCCCGCGAGTCTCCCACGCCCTCGACCTCGCGTGCGGACGCGGCGGGGACGCCCTGTGGCTGGCCGCGCGGGGGTGGCGGGTCACGGCGGTGGACGTCTCGGAACACGTGCTCGACGTCCTGGCCGAACGGTCCCGGCTGGCGGGGGTCGGGGAACTCCTCGACGTGGAGCCCCACGACCTGGCGTCCTCCGCGCCCGACACCGGTCCCCTCGACCTCGTCCACGCCAGTTACTTCCACGCCACGACGGACCTCGACCGGGACGCGGTCCTGCGCGCGGCCGCGCGGTCGGTACGCGACGGGGGCTGCTGCTCGTCATCGACCACGCTTCGAGCGCGCCCTGGTCATGGAACCGGCACGACGAGCACCCGACCGTGGACGACCTGTGGCGCTCACTCGGCCTCGGGCCGGAGTGGACCGCCGTCGTGGCCGAACGGCGCACCCGGCTCGCGCACGGCCCCGACGGCCGCTCCGCGACGGTGGCCGACAACGTGGTGGCGGCACGCCGCCGACTACCGACGACACCGGCTCCCGAACCGACCTGAGCGCCCGCACCATCCACGAAGGAGGCACCATGTCCGCCGCGTCACGACACGACCGTCCACCGCCCAGGACCGGAACCGGGGAGAGGGAGGTCCTCACGGGATTCCTGGACTACCTGCGCGAGAGCGTCATCTCCAAGCTCGAGGGGGCGCCGAAGGAACACCTGCGCACCCCCGGCGTGGCGTCGGGGACCAACCTGCTCGGTCTGATCGCGCACCTGACCCGGGTCGAGCGCCACGTGTTCCTCGGTGAGGAGACCGGTGACTGGGCGGCGACGTTCCATGCCGACCCGGACCGGACCGCCGAGGAGGTGCTCCAGGGCTACCGCGACGCCGTCACCGCCGCGAACGCGGCCATCGCCGCCTGCACGGACCTCGGCCGACCCGCGCACGACGGCCGCCGCGGCCGGACCGCGCCGTCGATGCGATGGGCCCTGGCGCACATGATCGAGGAGACCGGTCGTCACGCGGGGCACCTCGACATCCTCCGCGAGCGGATCGACGGACGAACCGGCCGCTGAACGCCCTGCCGACCGGCCCCGCGACCCGGCCGGTGCGTGCTCGCACCGGCCGGGTCGCCCGTCTCAGTCGGCGTGGACCCCGCCCGGGAGCCGGGTGGCCGGGCCCGTGTACCCGGCGAGGACCGCGCGCGGGAGCGGACCCTTGATCCTCGCGCCGCTGTTGCCCTCCTCCCAGGCGTGGGCCAGGATGCCGACGGACCGCGAGAGGACGAAGAGCCCTCGGGCCAGTTCGGGGGCGAAGCCGAGGGAGGCGTAGACGGTGGCCGTGGCCCCGTCGATGTTCATCGGGACGGCTCGGCCCCGGCGCCCCTCCAGGGCCTTCTCCAGGGCGAGCGCGGACTCCAGCGGTCCGGCGTCGACGACCCCCTCGCGGACCGCCTCGCGGACCATGTCCAGGAGGGGGTCGCGGCGGGGGTCCCTGGGGTGGAAGCGGTGCCCGAATCCGGGGACGTAGCCGCCCCTCTCCCGGTACTCGGCCACGATCGACTCGGCCACGACGTCGGCGCCGGTGCCGTCGGAGCGCCGCTCCGCCATCTCGTTCAGCAGGGCGACGCACTGCTGGCCGGCGCCACCGTGCACGTCCCCCAGGAGGTTCACCCCGCTGGCGACCGCGTTGTTGAGTCCGAGTCCGCAGGTGGCGGCCATCCGGGCGGCCGCGATGGAGGGCGCCTGGGGCCCGTGGTCGACCCCGGACACCAGCGCGGACTCCAGCATGCGGGCCTGGGCGGGCTCGGGCAGTTCACCCCTGAGCATGAGCCAGACCACCTCGACGAAGCCGTGGCGGCCGATGACGTCCTGCACGGGGTAGCCCCGCAGTTCGATCTCTCCCGGGGCGACGCGTGTCAGGGAGGTCGACCACCAGTCACCGATCTCCTCGTGCGTCATGCTCGGGGTGTCAGGAGCGCTCACACCACACCCGCCTCTCTGAGCGCGTTGACCTCGCTCTGTTCGTAGCCCGCTTCCCGGAGGATCTGGTCGGTGTGTTCCCCGAGGAGGGGTGGCGATCGATCGGGCCCCAGGGAGGCTCCGTCGACGTGCACGCCGCTGCCCAGGACACGGAGTTCGCGGTCGTCCCGGCCGGGGAACGGCAGGGTGCGGACCAGGCCCCGGTGTCGGACGTGGTCCAGTTCGAGGGCCTCGCGGACGCTGAGGACGCGGGCCGCGGGACCCCCGCCTCGGACAGGACCACCTCCCAGTCCCGCGCGCTCCGGCTCGCCAGGCGCTCCTCCAGTTCGTCGCGGAGCGCGACCCGGTGGGCCTTGCGGTCCTCCCGGGTGGCGAAGCGCGGGTCGGTCACGAGCTCGGAGGCCCGGAGGAGCTGGCAGAGGGTCTCGAACTGTTCCTGCTTGTTGGCCGCGATGTTGAGTGTGCCCTCGGCCGTGGTGAAGGTGCCCGAGGGAGCGGCGGTGGCGTTCTCGTTGCCGATGCGGGAGGGTTCCACCCCGCGGAGAGGTAGTTGGAGACCCCCATCCCATGGCCGTGATGGCGGTCTCCAGCATCGAGACGTCCAGCCGGGTGCCCTCCCCGTGCGTTCACGCCGCACGAGGGCGCTTCCAACGGCGAAGGCGGCGGCCAGTCCGCCCAGGACGTCCGCGATCGGGAAGCCCGCGCGGAGCGCCCCGGTCTCCTCCGTCCCGGTGGCGTCCATCATCCCGGACAGTCCCTGGATGATCTGGTCGTAGGCGGGCCGGTCGCTCAGCGGTCCGTCGGAGCCGAACCCGGACACGGCGCAGTACACCAGGCCCGGGTTGAGGTCGCGCAGGGTCTCCCAGCCGAAGCCCAGGCGTTCCATGACCCCCGGCCGGAAGTTCTCCAGCAGCACGTCCGCGTCCCTGACCAGGGTGCTCAGGACCCGGCACCCCTCCGGGGACTTCAGGTTCAGGGTGAGGGACCGCTTGCCCGCGTTCTGGGCGAGGAAGGACGCCCCCACGCGTCGTTCGTTGAGTTCCGACGAGGCTCCGAGCTGTCGAGCGAGGTCACCCGCGCCGGGGACCTCCACCTTGACCACGTCGGCGCCCATCAGGGAGAGCTGGTATCCGGCGTAGGGGCCGGCCAGCACGTTGGTCAGGTCCAGGACGCGGATCCCTGCCAGGGGAGCGGCTCCCGCGCGGCCGTCGCGGTGCTCATCCGTTCTCCTCGTCCTCGGTCGCCACGTTCTCCGACCCCGGGTCGAATCCGATCCGGCCGATGCGTTCCGCCGCCTCGCGCACAGCGCCGCTGAAGGCACGGACGGAGGCCTCGGTGAAGCGCGCGGTGGGCCCGCCGACGGCCAGTGCCGCGACGGGCCCGGGGCCCGCACCGGAGCCGCTCACCGGGGCGGCGACACCCGAGGCGCCGTGTTCGCGCTCGCCGTGGCTGACCGCGAACCCCCGGGCGCGAGCCTCGGCGATCTCGGTGAACAGGCGCTCGACGTACTGCGGTCCGTGCGGGGATGCCGCGGCGACCCTCCGGACCACTGACTCGGGGGCACCTCCCAGGAGCACCTTGCTGGCCGCTCCGCCCCAGAGGGGCATCTCGTCACCGGTGTTCACGACGTGTCGGAGCCGTTGGGGGCCCTCCTCCTGCGCGACGCAGACACGGACGGTGTCCGCGCGTACGTAGAGGTTGACGGTCTCGGAGGTCTCGACGGTGAGGTCACGCATGATCACACGGATCGACTCGGGCACCTGCCAGACGGCGTGGGCCAGGCGCGCCCAGCGGAGCAGCCCCGGTCCGGCTCCGACACGGCCGTCCGAACCGGACCAGAGCAACCCGCGTTGTTCGAGGGTGCCGACCAGGCGGAGGACGGTGGTCTTGGCCAGTCCGGTCAGTTCCACCAGTTCGCGTGTGGTGTAGCGCTGGTTCCTCTCGTCGTAGAGGTCCAGCAGGTCGAGCGCGCGCACCACGCTGCGCACTCCCCTTCGGTGTCCCCGGCCATCACTCTCCCCTCGTGGTCCACCTGGTGGACTCATTGGTCTACTAGATGGTCGTTCCGGGGTCAGGCTAACCCACCGCAGCAGGAACCGCCAGAGGAACCCCCTCCGACTCCATCGCCACAGGACCCCTGCCAGGCATGACGCACCCGCCCTGGCGTGACGACTTCGTTAAGGAAAGATGTCCCGGACGCATTGACACGCCTTCACGTGATTTGCATCATTCTCTGAACCAATCAGCGGCCCATGTGGTCCACCTAGTGGACCACTGCGGTCGAGAGGGAGTGAAGATGGACAAGCAGCGCACCCTGCGTGCGGTGGGGGCCGTGTGCGCGACCCTCGTCGTGGGTGCCGCCGCGGCGAACGCCGCGCTCTCGCAGACGCACGGCTCCGAGGCCCGCGCCCGGGTGGACATCGTGGTGCCCGCCGACCCGGGCGGCGGCTGGGACCTCGTCGCACGGGAGGCACAGCACGCGATGCGTCTGAACGACGTCGTGGCCAACACCCAGGTCGTGAACCTGCCCGGAGCGGGGGCACCATCGGTCTCGCGCAGACGGTGCGGCGGGAGGGCGAGGCGACCACCCTCATGACCACCGGGACCGTCATGATCGGCGGCATCATCGTCAACGACTCCGCCCAGACCCTGGAGGACGTCGTCCCCATCGCACGGGTGGCCGACGACTACGAGGTCTTCGTCGTCCGCGACGACTCGCCCCTCCGGGACATGAACGACCTGATCGAGGCCTGGGAGGACGACCCGGGCGCGGTGGCCGTGGGCGGCGGTTCGCTCGGGGGCACCGACCACCTGCTGGCCGGACTCGCGGCCCAGTCGCAGGGACTCGACCCGACCGACGTCAACTACATCCCGTTCGCGGGCGGCGCCCAGGCGCTCACCTCCCTGCTCTCGGGCAGCATCGACGTCGGCGTCTCCGGCTACAACGAGTTCAGCGACCAGGTGGAGACCGGGAGCCTCAGGGTCCTCGGTGTCTCCGCCCACGAACGCGTCACCGGACTCGAGGACCACCCCACCCTCCCCGAACAGGGCGTGGACGCCGTACTCCCCAACTGGCGGGGATTCATGGCGCCGCCCGGGATCACCGAGGAGGAGCGCGCGGAGCTGACGGCCATCGTCGAGGAGATGGTCGCCACCCCCGAGTGGCAGGACACCCTCGAACGCAACCGCTGGGACGACACCTTCCAGTCCGGTCCGGAGTTCGAGGCCTTCCTCAAGGACGAGATCACCCGCATCACCGACGTCACCAAGGACCTGGGGCTGTCATGAACCCACAGAGAGAATCAGCGCCGCCCGCGTCGTCGCGGGCGGCCCACCCGGCCCGTGCCTGGCTGCGGGGGCGCAGCGAGGTCTTCGTCGGCCTGCTCGTCATCGGGGTCGGTGCCTTCCTGGGCGCGCAGACCATGGCCATGCACGTCCCGGACACCTCCACGGGGCCCGGCCCCCAGCTCTTCCCCGGCCTGGTGTCCGGACTGATGCTGGTGCTCGGAGCGCTGCTGATCGTCCAGGTCGCCCGCGAACCGGCCGTCCCTCCGACCGACGCGGACCCGGACGCGGAGTCCGCCGGGATCGTCGGTGAGCTGGTCGAGGGCCGGGAGGCCCGGCGCACCGCCACCCACAGTGACTGGCGCACGGTCGGTCTGGTGCTGGGGGCGGTCGTCGCCTTCACCCTGCTGCTGCAGCCCCTCGGCTGGCTGCTGTCCGGCGCCCTGCTGTTCTTCGGTGTGAGTACGGCGTTCGGGGGTCGGCGCTCGCTGTTCGAGGCGGCGGTGGCACTGGTCTACTCGGCGGTCGTCCAACTCGCGTTCGTCGCGGGCCTGGGCCTGAACCTCCCCTCGGGGATCCTGGGCGGGGTGCTCTGACATGGACACACTCGTACTCCTCGGTGGCGGTTTCGCCTCCGCCCTCACCCCCGAGAACCTGTTGTGGGCCTTCGTCGGCGTGGTCCTCGGCACGGCGGTCGGGGTCCTGCCGGGCCTGGGTTCGGCGATGGCCGTGGCCCTCCTCCTCCCGGTCACGTTCAAGCTCGACCCCACGGGCGCCTTCATCATGTTCACCGCCGTCTACTACGGCGGGCTGTTCGGCGACTCCACCACGTCCATCCTGATGAACACGCCGGGCAACAGCTCGGCGATCGCCACCGCGATCGAGGGCCACCGGATGGCCCTGCGCGGCAAGGCCT
The DNA here is from genome assembly GCA_018388625.1 of Nocardiopsis eucommiae. Taxonomy (GTDB): domain Bacteria; phylum Actinomycetota; class Actinomycetes; order Streptosporangiales; family Streptosporangiaceae; genus Nocardiopsis; species Nocardiopsis eucommiae. The sequence continues at coordinate 4,388,086 of CP074402.1, forward strand.
CCCAGGCGCTGGCGACCTCCGCGATCGGGGCCTTCCTCGGCGCGGTGGTCTCCACGGCGGTGGTCGCGTTCTTCTCCGGCGTCATCATCGACATCGCCCTGCGGTTCGGCCCCGCCGAGTACTTCGCCCTGGCGGTCTTCGCGTTCGTGGCGACCTCCGCGGTGGTGGCCCAGTCCATGGTCCGCGGTCTCATCGCCCTCTCCCTGGGTCTGGCGATCGCGATGGTCGGCATCGACGCGCAGAGCGGCGCGGCGCGGTTCACCCTCGGCGTGCCCTCACTGTTCGAGGGGATCGGTATCGTCACCGTGACCGTCGGTCTGCTGGCTCTGGGCGAGGTGCTCCACGTCGCCTCGCGGATCCACCGGGAACGGGACGACGCGCAGCTGGTCAGGACCGGCGGGACCCTCTGGCTCAAGCGCGGCGACCTGCGTCGGGCCGTCCCCGCCTGGCTGCGCGGCCTGGGCTTCGGTCTGCCCTTCGGCACCATCCCGGCCGGAGGTTCGGAGATCCCGACCTTCCTGGCCTACGGCACGGAGCGCAAGCTCTCCCAGCTGAGGGCCCGGCGCGGCAGGCGCCCCGACGAGTTCGGCAAGGGGGCCATCGAGGGTGTCGCGGCCCCGGAGGCCGCCGCGAGCGCGACGGCGGGCACCGCCATGGGCGCACTCCTCGGGCTGGGCCTGCCGACGTCGGCCACCGCCGCCATCATGCTGGCCGCGTTCCAGCAGTACGGCATGCAGCCCGGCCCCCTGCTGTTCGAGCGCAACGCCGACCTCGTGTGGGCGCTCCTGGCCAGCCTCTTCGTCGGCAGCGTGATGCTGCTGATCCTCAACCTGCCCTTCGCCCCGCTGTGGGCCAAGCTGCTGCTGATCCCGAAGAGGTACCTGTACGCGGGGATCACCGGATTCGCGGTGCTCGGTGTCTACGCCTCCTCCTACTCGGTCACCGACCTGTGGCTGCTGATCCTCCTCGGCCTGTTGGGGTTCATGATGCGCAGGTACGCGATTCCCGTAGCCCCGGTGCTCATCGCCGTGATCCTGGGCCCCCTCGCGGAGACCGAGCTGCGCCGTGGGCTGGCGATCGGGCAGGGGGACGTCGGAGTCATGTTCACCGGCCCCATCACCCTGGGCATCTACGCCGTCATCCTCCTGGCCGTCGGCATCGTCGTGGTGGCGCGGATGCGTGCGGCCAGACGCGCGGACGCACCCTCGGATCGGACGACCTCCCCGACCGCGTGACCCCGCCCGCCCGTGCCCCGAGGGGCGCGGGCGGGTTCGCTTCGGCGTCTCGTCTCCGTGCGCCCGGAGTGGGGGTGGTTCGTGCCGCGACGCCGGTCCGGCACGCGCCCGGGACGGTACGGCTCGCACGGAACGCGGACCGTGCGCCCTGGGGGTGACCGAGGGGTGAATGCCGGGCTACCGGTCCCTCCGGGTCTGGACACCGGGGCGCAGGCACACCAGGATCGGTTCACTGCCGGGCTCGCCAACCCCCACGGGCCCGGCACACCCGGAGTCCTGGGGGTCACGGAGGACGACTGTGCGCCGACGGCCCGAAGACCTGGGTGTTCCCTCGCAACGGCGGTGGCGTCCGCTGCACACGGGGGTGGTCGGGGTCCTCGCGACCATGGCCGGCCTCGGGACGGTGGCCCAGAGCGTGCCGGAACTGGTCCCGGGCGACGGTGGACTGCTGCTCGCGCTGGTGGGGCTGCTGGGCACCGGCACCGCCGTCACCGCCCAAGCCCTGCTCGAACGCCTGCCCCAGGGGTCGGGGCCGCGAGAGCGGCCGGCTCTGCGCCGACGCCTCCCCCGCCCGTGGACCACTTCACCGGGCACGCCGCACTCATGGCGGAGTTGTTGGCGGAGTTCGACCGCTTCCCGCGACCCGGGCCCCGCGGGCTCGCCCGCCGGGCGTTCGGGCAGGAGCGGAGACGGCGCCTCCGAGGACCGCTCGTCATCGCGATCACCGGGGAGGGCGGCACCGGCAAGAGCCAGTTGGCGGCCCAGATCGTGGCCCGGGTCGCCGACCGTTTCCCCGACGGCAAGCTGGAGTTCGAGCTCTACGGCGGCGCCGACCACGACTCATCGGGACGGCGGGAGCCACGGCGCCCAGAGGAGGTCCTCGCCCAGATGGCCGCCGAACTCGGCGGGCGCCCCTCGGACGGTGCCGCCCTCGACGACCTCGCCGGTACGTGGAAGACCGCTACGGAGGGGCGACGGCTCCTCGTCGTCCTCGACAACGCCAAGGACTACGCCCAGGTGGAGCCGCTGCTCCCCAGTGGTCCGGGCTGCGCCGTCCTGATCACCGGCCGCTCGGGATTCCCCGACGCTCCGCCGCCGATGCTGCGGCGCGGACTCGCCCCGCTGTCACCGCCGGAGGGCCTGGAGCTGGTCGACCGCCTGGTCAGCGCTTCGGGCCGGGGGTTGTCCGCCGATGATCGGCGGGCCCTTCCCGATCTGGTCTCGGCCTGCCACGGCCTCCCCTGGCCCTGTGCCTGGCGGGCACCCAGCTCACCCTGGAGAACGGTCCGGGTGTGGTGAGCCTTCTGGACCGTATGAGCACCCTGGACGTTCCCGGACCCCGGGCCGTGGCCCGTTCCCTCGCCTTCGGCCTCCAGCAGTGCACGCCCCAGGAGCGTCTGCTCCTGAACCGGTTGGCCGGGGCCGGACTGACCACCTTCGCGCCCTGGGCCGCCGCCGCGCTGCTCGACACCGGGGAGGAGGAGGCCGGGCGGATGCTGTGGGACATGAGCCACCGCTACCTGGTGACGTACCTGTACCGTGCGGGCGGCTTCGACCGGTTCCAGCTCCACGACCGGGTCCGCGACACCCTGCTGGCTGCGGGCCCCCACGTGCTCGGCGTGCCCGAGGACGAGCGGCCGGACTGGTCGGCCGAGCGGCTGCGCACCTCAGTCGACCGCCTGCTCCGAGCCTTCGAACGTCTCGCGGAGGCCACCGCCCGAGCCGCCGCGCCACACGAGTGGAGCTTCGGCTCACCCGTCCCCGGCCGGGTCGGGCAGGGTGGGGACGCCCCGACCGTCGTGCGGGCTCCGGCCGATCCGCTGGCATGGCTGGAGTCCGAGCGCCGGGGGTTCGAGGTGTGCTTCCGGTGGACCGCGCCGGAGGGGGACGGACGGCGCTCACCCGAGCGCGGGCTCCGACTGCGACGGGCCTTCACGGTGCTGTCCCGCTCCGGCCGCAGGCACTGGGGAGCCGTGGGCGAGGCCACCCGGCAGTCCACCGCGCTGGCCCTGGAGATGGACGACCCCTTCTCCTACGGCGTGGCCCTCTTGGAGCGCGCCGAGGTCGTGGGGGCCCAGGGCGACCACGACACGGGCTACGAGCGCGCGCTCACCGCCCTGCGCGTCCTCGAACAGCTGGACCCGCCCGTGGATCCGCGCTGGTCCGCGCGGGCACACCGGGCGGTCGGCGTCAACCTGTACCGCAGGGGCGACCTCGACGACGGGCGGGCGGAGATCGAGCGGGCGGTGCGGACCTTCGAGGAGCACACCGACCACTGGTGGTGGGCGCGGACCCTGTGCAACCTGGCCGAGGTGGACCGGTTCCAGGGGCACCTCGAACGCGCCTACGACCTGCTCTCCCAAGCCGAGTCCCTGCTCGAGGGCTCCCGGGACGTCCCCGAGCAGTGGGCGCGGGTGCGGCTCCAGCGCGGGGAGGTGCTGCGGTTGCGCGAGTACCCGCTCAACGCCTGGTTCGTGCTCTCCGACGGCCTGGAGCGGCTGACCGACGCGCCCGAGGAACACTGGTACCGGGCCCGCTACCTGCGTTCCCTGGGGCAGCTGCCCACCAACGAACTGAACCGGGCGGCGGAGAAGTGCGAGCTGCTGCTCAGCCCCCAGCGTGAACGGGACCGCCGCTACCGGACCGCGCGGAAGGCGGGTTGGCCCGAACAGCAGAGGAGGGCAGTGGAGAAGCTGTTCGTCGACGGCTACCCGGAGTACGCGTACCGGTGCGCCGAGCCCGGCCCGCCGCGCGGACTCCTGCGTCGGCGCGGGACGCTCAGGGACACGTGGCGGGGTGAGCGCCAGGTCGAGCGGCTGCGCGAGGCGGAGCGCTCCTTCGAGGAGATCGGCGACGACTGGGGGCGCTGGCGCACCTGCCTGGTGTTGGGCCAGGTGCTGCTGGCCCGTGACGAGGGCGAGGGCAAGGAGGAGTTCCTGCGTGCCGCGCGGGGGTTCCGCGACCTGGGTGACAAGTGGTGGCAGGCACGGGCCCAGCGTATGGCCGCCGAGTCGCTCCACAAGGCGGGGCGGCTCGGCGAGGCGGAGGAACTGGCGCGGGCGGCGATCGCGGGGTACCGGGGCTTGCGGCATCGTTCGGGTCAGCTGCGGGCCATGCGGCTGCTGGCCGCGATCGTGGTCCGAAGCGACCAGTTGGAGGCGCGGCGCATCCTCAACCGGGCCACGGAGATCGCGGAGGAGGGGGTCCGGTTGGGGGTGGTGCCGGGGTGGATGGTGGCGTGGATCGGGGCCCTGCTCTCGGAGGTCGAGAACAGCAGCTACTGAGCGGGGCCGGGCCCGGGCACGGAGAGAGGCTCCGCACCGCGAGTCACCTCGCGGTGCGGAGCCCCGGTGTCACACGGGCCGGCAGGACGGTCCGGCCCGGGCGACTGGTCCGCCCTCGAACCGGTCAGAGCGCGGGCGCGACACCCACGGCGACGGCCAGGTCCTCCCACGACATCCCGGAGCCCTTGAACACGTTGGGCCGGTCGGTGCGGCGTGCGACCTCGCCCCGGACGAGCGGGGCGATACCGACGAGGTCGGCCTTGGTGAGGGTGCCCTCCTCGATGGCGATGACGACGTCCCCGCACTCACGCAGGGCGGCGTCGCTCTCCTCGACGACCACGAGGGAACGGCCCATCAGGGCGGCGTCGAGCTCACGGCGGTCGGCCTCGTGCGATCCCATGGCCACCACGCAGGCCCCGTCACGGACCAGTGAGCCGTCGAACAGCGGGTCCTTGGCGGAGGTGGCGCACACGACGATGTCGGCCTCGGCCACGTCGGCCTCCGTGCCGGTCTCGGCGGTGATGCCGCGCTCGGCGAGTTCCCGGAGGGCGGAGTCCACACGGTGCGGGGTGCGGCCGACCATCCGAACGCTCGTGAGCTCGCGGATGCCCGCCACGGCGACGACGTGCTCGACCGCCTGGGGGCCGCTGCCGAACACCACGAGGCGGGACGCCTCGGGTGCGGCCAGCCGGTCGACGGCCACGGCGGAGGTGGCCGGGGTCCGCAACGACGTCAGCGTGACGCCGTCGACGAGCACCCTGGGAGTGAGGGTCCGGGCGTCCATCAGCATGTACACGGCCTGGATGCGCGGCAGGTCGCGGGCGGGGTTGTCCGGGGACACGGACGCGACCTTCACGCCGACCCAGTCGCCCAGGGTCGAGGGCATGAGCAGCAGGTGGCCGTCACCGGCCCCGGCGTGGGTGCGCGCGGGGTCCCGCGAGGGGTCGAAACCGTCGAGCAGGGCGCGCTCGATCAGCTCGAACGCCCGCTTGGGGCCGACCCGCTCGCGTAGTTCCTCCGCGCTGACGAAGGGCAGGCCGGTGTGTGCTTCGGTCATGCGGACACCTTGGAGTTCTCGTTGGCGGTGGCTTCACGGGCCTGGATCAGGGCGCTCTCCTTGCGGACGACGAGGCCGGAGCACGCGACGGCGACGAAGGAGATGACGGCGAGGACGACCAGGTAGGTGGCGATCGGCCACCAGGCGCCGTCGAAGCGGGCCAGCAGCCAGGTGGCCAGCAGCGGGGCGGTGCCACCGGCGAGGGCGGCGCCGATCTGGTAGCCGAGGGTCACACCGGTGTAGCGCACACGGGTCGTGAAGATCTCGGAGGTGAGGGTGCCGAGGGTGGCGGTGACCGGGGGCCAGGCCACGCCGAGGGCGATCACGACGGCCGCGTACACGGCCCAGCTCATCTGGAGGTCGAGCAGCATGAAGAAGGGCGCCGCGAACAGGGCGATGAGCAGGGTGCCCGCGAGGTAGACCTTCGGGCGGCCGACGCGGTCGGAGAGCGCGCCCATGAGCAGGATACCGAGGGTGCTGACCAGAGCGCCGGCGCTGACGGCGTTGAGGACCACGGACTGCTGGACGTCGAGCGTACCGGTGGCGTAGCTGACGACGAAGGTCGCGAAGATGTAGAACGGGGCGGTCTCCACGACCTTGGCGCCGACGGCCACGAGGACGGAGCGCCAGTGGTCGCGCAGGGTGTCCCGGATGGGCAGCTTGGCGACGTCGCCGCTCTCCTTCGCCTCACGGAAGGCGGGGGTCTCGGCCAGGCCCTTGCGGATCCACAGGCCGACGAAGACGAGGACGATGCTGGCGACGAACGGGAGACGCCAGCCCCAGGACTCGAAGGCGCCGTCGGGGAGCAGGCTGACCAGGCCGAAGGCGACGGTCGACATGAGCATGCCGATGGTGATGCCGGTCTGGGGCACCGAGCCGAAGAAGCCGCGACGGTTCTCGGGGGCGTACTCGTAGGCGAGCAGCAGGGCGCCGCCCCACTCGCCGCCGATCGCGAGTCCCTGGATGATCCGGCACAGGATCAGCAGGACGGGGGCGAGAAGGCCGACCTGGTCGTAGGTGGGCAGCAGACCGATCGCCACGGTGGCGCCGCCCATGAGCGACAGGGTGATGACGAGGGTCTTCTTGCGACCGATCCGGTCACCGATGTGGGAGAAGACGATCCCGCCGAACGGCCGGATGAAGAAGGTCAGCGACAGGGTCAGGTACGACAGCATCAACGAGATCACGGGGTCGTCGTTGGGGAAGAACTGCTTGTCGAAGATCAGCGCGGCGGCGGTGGCGTAGAGGAAGAAATCGAACCACTCGATCGCGCTGCCGCTGAGGCTGCCAAAGAGGACACGGCGGTTGGTGGCCGGTTTACCGACCACCGAGTGCTGCGAGGCCACTCACAACTCCTCGGATCAGGGCCCGATGAAGAGGGGCCTCAGGAAGGGAACTTGTGCAACGTACAATTGCACCCTCCCCTAAGCAAGGCCCGTGACCTAATCGACGCAGCTCAGCTACCTGCTTCGTGTTCCGACCCGCCTTCGTCAGACCTCCGCGCGGCCCGCCCAGACGCCCCGCACGTGGCCCAGGTGGTGGCGCATGAGGGCCTCGGAACCCGCTGTGTCACCGGCTTCGAGGCGGTCCAGCAGGGCGTGGTGCTCCTGCGCGGTGTCGACCAGACGGCCCTCCTCGTGGAGCCCGCGCAGCGCCGACAGCCGCGACATCCCCCGGAGCCTGCGCACCTCGTCCACCAGCTTCTGATTGCCCGCGATGGACAGCATCTGGAGGTGGAAGGCCATGTCGGTGGCGATGAACTCGCGCAGCTGTCCCGTCTCGGCGGTCTCCGTCAACCGGTCCGCGAGCGGACGCAGCGCGGCGATCTGTCCGGCGGTGGCGATCGCTGCGACCCGGCCGACCGTGGGGACCTCGATGAGGGCGCGGAGTTCGATGAGCTCGTCCAGCGCCACGTCGCTGAACTCCACCACGCGGTACCCCCGGTGTCGGAGGGTCTCCACGAGCCCCTCCTGGGTCAGCTCCATCATGGCCTCGCGCACGGGGGTCGCGGACACACCGAGGCGTTCGGCCAGGACCGGGGCCGAGTACACGACACCGGGTTCGAGCTCACCGGCGATCATGGCCTCACGCAGGACGTCGGTCACCCGGGCGCGCAGACTGGCGTGCTCCGTGAGCGAACCGAGGACCGGCCGCGAGCGGTCCCGCGGCGCGTCGATGCTCATATGCTGTTGTTCCTCCCCGACCGGACTGCGTCGTTCCAGGATGCCACGCGCCCCGGCCCGATCCCCTCGAAAGGCCGTTCCCGGCACGCACGGAAGAAGTGGGAAGTGCGACACGGAGGGTCACGGGACGACCGCGACGGGCGCCGAGCGCGCTGCTACGGGAACCCCTAGGGGCCGATCGAGGGGCGGGGTGGGACGCCGTCACCTGCGTTCCGGCTCGGCCGGACGTGCACGTTGAGGCTGCCGTCGCCGGGCACGGTTTCGCCCAGGCGGCGCCGCCACGACCGGCACCGCCAGCGGCGAGGGCCACCCTGACTTTCGACAGGGGACACGACCGCGTCCGGCGGGTTAGGTTCCCCACCATGCGCCCTCCCCGTCTCCGTCCCCTCCGAGCGCCCGTGGGGCACCTGGCCCTGGCCACCGTGCTTCTCCTGCTGTCCCTGGCCCCGGTCATGCCGCTGCTGGTGATGGCCGTACCCGCGCCGGCCCTGCTCGCCGGACGGCTCTCCCGTGACCCACGGGTGGCCGGGTACGCGTTCACCGTGGTCGGCCTGGCCGGGGTGGCGGCGCTGGTGTTCGGCGGTCATCCCGTGGGCATGTGGGTGACCGGCGGGGTGCTGGCCGCGTTCGCGGTGGTTCTGCCGTGGCTGCTGGGCCTGTACCTGCGCAGCACCTCCGCCCTGGAACGGGCGGGCTGGGAACGGGCCCGGACCCTGGACCGGGAGTGGCGACTGATGACCGAGCGGGCGCGCATGCGGGAACGCTCCCGGATCGCCCACGACCTGCACGACGCGGTGGGGCACCAACTGAGTCTGCTCACCCTGGGCGCCGGGGCCCTGGAGACGGCCCCGGACCTGCCCGAGGAGCGCAGGGTGCAGGCCGGACAGCTGAGGGAGGCGGCGGGGAGGGCGGCGGAGCAACTCATGGTCGCGGTCGGAGTCCTGCGCGCCGACACCGGGTCCGCGCCCCCGGCCCCGGAGGGAGAGGGCGTCACCGCACTGGTCGAACACTCACGCGAGGCCGGGCTGCGCGTGAGTCTGGAGACGGAGGGCACCCGCGTGCAGCTCCCGGTGATGTCGGACCGGGCCCTGTACCGGGTGGTCCAGGAGGCGCTGACCAACGCCGCCAAGCACGCCCCGAGCACGGACCCACGGGTGGTTCTGCACGGCCTCCCGGACGGGGACGGTGTGCGGGTGACGGTGACCAACCCCTGCTCCGTCGGGACGGTGCCCCGCGACGGGTCCCCGGCACCGGCGGTGGTCTGGTGGGGCTGCGCGAACGGGTGCGTCTGGCCGGGGGCGAGTTCAGTGCCGGACCCGAGGGTGGCCACTGGGTGGTGTCGGCCCGGCTGCCAGGCGAGGGGGCGGGCCCTTTCGGCGCGGGTGCGGGCGCCGCCGTCCTGGGAGCCTCCCGGGACGGTGAGGCCCACGACGCGGGCCCGGTCGGTGACGGGACGGTGAGAGACGCGGCGGGCGGTGCCCGAGGCGAGACCGGTGCGGTCTCCGAGGGCGGGTTCGCGGGCGACCCCCTCCACCCGGGACCGGACCTCCTCGGCGGCCCCGGCGACGCCGTCTCCCGCGAGGAGGACGCACACCCGCACCGCCGCGTACGTCGCCGGACCCTGTGGGCGATCAGCACGATCGTGCTGGTGCCGGTCCTCACGGCGATGGTGGGGTACGGCCTGCTCCTGGCATTCACCATGTCGGAGGCGGCGAACTCCACCCTCGACCCCGAGCTGTTCGAGCGGTTGCGTCCCGGCCAGGAACGGGCCGAGGTGGAGGCCCTGCTCCCCGATCGGGAGCTCCACCCGGGGACCCACACCCCCAACGCCTGGCCCGAGGACCCCGAGGGGCAGGAGTGCCGCTACTACCGTTCCAGTGCGGACGTGGTCTCGGGAGAGGACGACAGATTCCGGCTCTGCTTCGACCCGGACAGACTGGTCTCGGTCGAGGTGCTGCCATGGTGACGGGGGACGCGGGGAGGTCGGAGTGTGATCAGGGTGCTGTTGGTCGACGACGAGGCGATGGTGCGCGCGGGAGTGCGGGCGGTACTGGGTAACGACCCGGACATCGCGGTGGTGGCCGAGGCCTCCAGCGGCCGGGAAGGGGTGGAGCTGGCCTGGTCGCACCGGCCGGACGTGGCTCTGGTCGACATCCGCATGCCGGGGATGAACGGGCTGGAGGCGGCGGAGGAGATCCGCCGAGCCGTGCCCGGGGTCGGGGTGGTCATCCTGACCACCTTCGGCGAGGAGGAGTACGTGGTCCGGGCCCTCGACAGCGGGGTGGACGGGTTCCTGCTCAAGACCGGCGACCCCGGGAGCTGTTGCTCGGGGTGCGCGCGGTGGCGGAGGGAGGTGCCTTCCTCTCCCCAGGGTGGCCCGCCGGGTCCTCGACGGTCTGAGCCACGAACGCTCCACCGCCCGGCTGCGCGCCCGTGAACGCCTGGCCGGGTTGACGCCTCGGGAACACGAGGTGCTGGCCCTCCTGACCACGGGGCTCTCCAACGGCGACATCGGCAGGCGGCTCCACATGGTGGAGGGCACGGTGAAGGGGCACGTGAGCACCATCCTGCGCCGTCTGGGGGTACGCAACAGGGTGGAGGCCGCTGCGGTCGCGCACGAGGCCGGTCTGAAGGACGACCGTCCGGGGAACGCCGGGTAGATCGGCTTCCGGGCGGGCCGGGCTGGTCGTGTTCCCCGACCCTCCTTCTGCCGCTGACTCACCCATGGGTCAGGCCCTCCGCCGGAGCGACACGGGCGGCGCGGGCGGCCGGGACCAGGGTCGCGAGCACCCCGACACCGAGGGCGGAGGCGAGGACGAGCCCCAGCGCGCTCCAGGGAACGGCCACCTCCAGGGGTGCGGTCCCACCCACGATCGCGTCCACCCCGACCAGCCCGAAGGGAACACCGAGGAGCACCCCCAGGACGGCCCCGAGCTGGCAGACCACCACGGCCTCGACGGCGAGGGTGCCGTACAGCCCGGCCCTGCTCAGCCCGAGGGCCCTCAGCAGAGCCACCTCCCGGGTTCTCTCCAGGACCGACAGGCTCAGGGTGTTGGCCACCCCCAGGCCCGAGATCACCACGGTGACCAGTAGCATCACCAACGCCAGGGCGACCAGGAGATCGAGGACCTCGGTGAGGTCTCCGCGCTCGCTGAGCGCCCCGCTCAGCGAGACCTCCGGGTCGGCACCGGCGACCAGGTCCATCTGGTCCGCGAGGTGGTCCCGATCGATCCCGGGCGCCGCCACGCCCCACACCATGCCCCCGGTGCTCTCCCGCGCCAGGTCCTCCAGGACCTCCGCCAGCACCACCGGGGCGGCCGTCCCGGAGGCGGTGGCCAGGGCGGACGGGTACACGGTGAAGCCCCGCGCGGTGCCGTCCACCCCGAGTTCGACGCTCTCCCCGGTTCGACGCCAAGCGCCTCCAGCTGGTCCCCGGAGACCAACATGACCGGGTGGCCTCCCGGGTCGAACCCGGTGTCGGTATCGGTGTTCCCGGCGGAACCCAGGAGCGTTTCGGCACCCGTGACCTCAGCGAGCCGTGGGGAGACACCGACCACGGTGACCCGGTCCAGGCCCTCGACCACCATCTGGGCGGTCCGGGGGACTCCACGTACGCCAGGCCCTCGATCTCCCGTACCCGTTCCACGGTGCCGGCGGCCACCGACCCCTCGTCGACTCTCGCGCTGACGTCCACCGGATATCGGGAGTTCAGATCGCCGTCGATGGTGGCCCGGCCGGTGGCCGCGGCCGTAGTGAGCGCGGAGATCAGCCCGAGCCCCAGCACGAGGGCGAGCGTGGCGGTGGCCGCCCGGCCGGTGTCACGCCGGAGGTTGGCCCCGGCAAGGTCGGCGACACCGCCCATCCGTCGCAGCGGCCGGTGCGCCAGCCGGAGCAGCCGGGAGATCGGATAGCGCAGAGCCATGAGGACGCCGACCGCTCCGGCGAAGCCCCCGCCCAGGGCGAGGGGCAGCGACTCCACGCGCGCCCCGGCGACCATGGCACCCAGCCCGAGCAGCGCGCACACGGTTCCCAGGGCGTGTACGGCACGGAAGCGCACCGCGCCGTCCAACGGAGCCGAACGCAGGGCCTCAACCGGTGCGGTGCCGGCCGCCGTGCGCGCCGGGGCCCAGGCCGCCGCCACGGTGGTGCCCACGCCGACCAGCGCGCACCCGGCCAGGAGGAGCGGATCGAGGTGCGGCCCGGCTCCGGCCAGTCCGGTCAGGGAGGCGCCCGCGTACCCGACCGCGATCCCCGCACCGAGCCCGACCAGGGATCCGACGCCTCCGATGATCAGGGCCTCCGCGACGACCAGCGCGCGTACCTGGCCGCGGTCCGCCCCCACCAGGCGCAGCAGGGCGGTGTCGCGGCGGCGCTGGGTGAGCAGGATCGTGAAGGTGTTGGCGATGACCATGGCCGCCGCGAGCAGTGCCATGAGCGCGCACGCGAGCAGGAGGAGGTCCAGCTGCTGGGAACCGCCTGCGAACCGGTCGGCGGCCAGCCGGGCCTGATCCTCGGCGGTCATCACGTACAGGTCCGGCGGCAGCGCGGCCTCCAGGGACGTCACCGCCATCTCCGGGCTGACCCCGGGAGCCGTGCTGGCCAGCACCGTGAGCGGGCTGTCCCCGGCGAAGTACGCCTCGGGCGCGTAGAACGTGAACCGCACCCCGGTCAACGGCTGGAAGTCCAGCGCCACGCTGCCCGTCACCGTCACGTGCTCCCCGGAGGACCGGAGCCCCTCCCCGTCCCTGGTGCCCTCCGTGCCCCCTCCCGGAACCGCCTCGGCGTCGGCCGGGGAGCCGGTGAACCGAACGGTGTCCCCCACACGGAGCCCCAGTGACTCCAGGGTGTCGCTGTCGGCCACGACCTCGTCCGTGCCGACGGGCCAGTCGCCCTCGGCCAGGTCGAACCAGCGCAGCCCGGGGTCGTCCGCGAGCCCGTGGACGTTCGCCGTTCCACGCAGGTCGTCGGTGGCCACCTGGACGGTACGAGCGTGTACCTCCGTGACGGTCTCGACGTCGGGGTGCTCCGCCACCGCGGAGGGCCAGTCCGATCCGGGGTCGGCGGTCTCCGGGTCCCGGTCCACCACCACGTCGGCGGCGGTCAGCGGAGCGGCGGCCACCGCACGCAACCCGGCCTCGGAGGTCGAGGAGAACACCGAGGTGGCCGCCAGGAACAGGGTGCCGAGCACGACCGCCAGCAGGACGGCAAGGTGTCGGGTGGGATGGGAGCGGATCTGCGCCCAGGCCAGGTTCAGCACGGGCGCTCCGTTCGGGTCATGGCGGCGAGGACCTCCTGGGTCGTGGGTCGTTCCAGGGCGTCGCGCAGAACGCCGTCGGACATCGTCAGGACACGATCTGCGTAGGTCGCGGCGATCGGGTCGTGGGTGACCATGACGATCGTCCGACCGAGTTCGGTGCTGGCGGCACGGAGGTGTTCGAGCAGTTCACGTCCGGTGGTGACGTCCAGGGCACCGGTGGGTTCGTCGGCGAAGAGCACCGCCGGCCGGGTGAGCAGGGCACGAGCGATGGCGACCCGTTGCTGTTGCCCGCCGGAGAGCTCCGCCGGTCTGTGGCGGAGCCGGTCCCCGATCCGCAGGGTGCGCACCACCTCCTCCAGGTGGGCGCGGTCCGGGCGCCGCCCGGCGAGTCTGAGCGGGAGCAGGACGTTCTGCTCGGCGGTGAGGGTCGGCACCAGGTTGAAGGACTGGAAGACGAAACCGATCCGTTCGCGCCGCAGGCGGGTCAGCCCCCGGTCGTCGAGTCGGGTGAGGTCGCGCCCCTCCACCAGCACCCGTCCCGATGTGGGGGTGTCGAGGCCCGCCAGGAGGTTCATCAGCGTGGACTTCCCGGAGCCGGACGGCCCCATGATCGCGGTGAACTCCGCCTCCCTGAAGGAGACGTCCACCCCCGCCACGGCGGTGACGGCGGCCCCGCCCGCTCCGTACCGTCGTACGAGTCCACTCGCCTGGAGTACCGCGTCGCGCCGTTCGGTCGGCGTGCTGCTCATCCGGTTCCCTTCCACCACGTGTCCCAGCATCCGGAATCCACGCTAGGAATCAGCGCCCCCGCGCCAACACTGACGACTGACGGGGTGACCCCTGACCAACGACAGGGGCAGACCGCCGAGCACGCTGCTACGGGAACCGCGGGGCGCCGATCGAGGGGCGGGGTGGGACGCCGTCACCAGCGTTCCGGCCCGGCCGGACGTGCACGTCGAGAGCGTCCTTCGCCGGGCGTGGTTTCCCCGATGCGGCACCGCCACGACCACTCCGAGCCACCGTGACCAGGGACGTCGGGAACTCGGCCGGTTCCCCCGCCGACACCGGAGAACGCACTTCGTCCAAAGCATTGACGAAGTGCCGCCGCGCTGGCAATGTACGCGGCATCTGCCAGGGGACGACCGAACGGAGACCCACCGTGCACGACGACCGGCGGCTGACCGAGGCACGACTGGACCGCGTCCTGAGGGAACGCGTATGGCCCGCGGTGTACACGACGTCGATCCCCCTGGAGGTGGCCCGCTGGGACGCGCCGGGGGGACCGGTCCCCGCGGAGGAGGGCATCGGTGCGCCCCACGAACCCGCGCGGGTGGGCGACGCTTGGGGCCCGGCCTGGGGCACCACCTGGTTCCGGCTACGCGGCCGGGTCCCCGACGACTGGGCGGGACGGACCGTGGAGGCCGTCGTCGACCTCGGCTTCGACGACGCCATGCCCGGTTTCCAGTGCGAGGGGCTGGTCCACCTCCCGGACGGGACCGTCGTCAAGGGCCTCAACCCGCGCAACGCGTGGATTCCGGTCGGCGCCCCCGTGAACGGGGGCGAGACCGTCGAGTTCCACGTGGAGGCCGCCGCCAACCCGGTCATCCTCGGCGACCCCCGTTCCAGCGGACCGACCTGGGATCCGGGCGCGGCCCCGAGGACCGGCCCCTGTACCGGCTGGCCCGCGCCGACGTGGCCGTCTTCGAGCGGGAGGTGTGGGAGCTCGCCCTGGACCTGGAGGTCGCGGACGGCCTCATGCGGGAACTCGACACGGGAGACCCGCGCCGCTGGGAGCTGCTGCGGACCCTGGGCCGCACCCTGGACGCCCTCGACCTCCAGGACGTCCCCCGCACGGCGGAGCGAGCGCGGGAGGTGCTGGCCCCGGCGTTGCGCTCTCCCGCCGCCGCCAGTGCCCACCGGGTGTCGGCGGTGGGGCACGCGCACATCGACTCGGCCTGGCTCTGGCCGCTGCGCGAGACCGTCCGCAAGGTGGTGCGGACCAGCGCGAACGTGGTGGCGCTGATGGACGACCACCCGGAGTTCGTCTTCGCGATGTCACAGGCCCAGCAGTGGGCCTGGCTCAAGGAGCACCGCCCGGAGGTGTTCTCACGCGTGGTGCGCGCCGCCGAGGCCGGACGCTTCGTGCCGGTCGGTGGCATGTGGGTGGAGTCCGACACCAACATGCCCGGTTCGGAGGCGCTGGCGCGCCAGTTCGTCTTCGGCAAGCGCTTCTTCCGCGAGGAACTGGGGGTGGACACCCAGGAGGTGTGGCTGCCGGACTCCTTCGGGTACTCGGCCGCCCTCCCCCAGCTCGTCCGTCTGTCCGGTTCGCGCTGGTTCCTCACCCAGAAGATCTCCTGGAGCCAGGTCAACCAGTTCCCCCACCACACCTTCTGGTGGGAGGGGTTGGACGGCACCCGCGTGTTCACCCACTTCCCTCCGGTGGACACCTACAACGCCGAGCTCACCGGGGCCGAGCTCGCGCACGCCGCACGCAACTTCCGGGACAAGGGGAGCGCGTCGCGTTCCCTCGTACCCTTCGGCCACGGGGACGGGGGCGGTGGCCCCACCCGCGAGATGCTGGCCCGGGCGGCGCGCCTGCGCGACCTGGAGGGCTCGCCCACGGTGGAGATCGAGCACCCGGAGCGGTTCTTCGCCAAGGCGCACGAGGAGTACGCGGACGCCCCGGTGTGGTGGGGGAGCTCTACCTGGAGTTCCACCGGGGCACGTACACGAGCCAGACCGCGACCAAACAGGGCAACCGGCGCTCGGAGCACCTGCTGCGCGAGGCCGAGCTGTGGGCGGCGACCGCCACGGTGCGCGCGGGCGTCCCCTACCCCTACGAACGGATCGAGGAGGCCTGGCGGACGGTCCTGCTCAACCAGTTCCACGACATCCTGCCCGGCAGCTCCATCGCCTGGGTGCACCGCGAGGCGGCGGAGACCTACGCACGGGTCGCGGAGGAGCTCCGGGAGGTCATCGCGCGGGCCCAGGAGGCGCTGGCCGGTGACCACACCGGCCAGGCCTCGGCCGGTGTGGTCTTCAACCCGACCCCGCACGAGCGCGACGGCGTCCCCGCCCTGGGCGCCCTCCCCAGTGAGCGTGTGGGGGCCGGGAACCCCGACCACGCCGCCCTCGGCCCGGACCCGCGGACCCCGGGCGGGTTCGTTCTGGAGAACGCGCTCCTGACGGTCCGGGTGGACGAACGCGGCCTGGTCACCTCGATCCTGGACCGGGGCGGGGACCCGGAGGACCGGGAGGTGCTCGCCCCGGGCCAGCCGGGCAACCTGCTCCAGGTGCACCAGGACCTGCCCAACCAGTGGGACGCCTGGGACGTGGACGAGTTCTACCGCAACACCACCGTGGACCTCTCCGAGGCCGACTCCGTCACCCCCGAACCGCCCGGTGAGGGCGCGGCCGCCCTGCGCGTGACCCGCTCCTTCGGGGACTCCTCGGTGGTCCAGGTGATCTCCCTGGCGCCGGGTGCGAGGCGACTGGACGTGGAGACGGTGGTGGACTGGCACGAGCGGGAGAAGTTCCTCAAGGCCGCCTTCCCGCTGGACGTGCGCGCGCACGAGTCGTCGTCGGAGATCCAGTTCGGCCATGTCAGGCGTCCCGCGCACACCAACACCTCCTGGGACTCGGCCAGGTTCGAGATCTGCGCCCACCGCTGGGTGCACGTCGCGGAGCCCGGCTACGGGGTGGCGGTGCTCAACGACTCCACCTACGGGCACGACGTCACCCGGGACGTCCGGAGCGACGGCGGCACCACGACGACGGTCCGCCTGTCGCTGCTGCGCGCGCCGCGCTTCCCGGACCCCGACACCGACCAGGGAGAGCACCGGTTCCGGTACGCCCTAGCCCCGGGCGCGGAGATCGAGGACGCGGTCCGTGAGGGCTACCGGATCAACCTCCCGGTCCGGGAGGTACCCGGTGACGCCGTGGTGGCGCCCCTCGTGGCGGTGGACGACCCCGGTGTGGTGGTGGAGTCGGTCAAGCTCGCGGACGACCGCTCCGGCGACGTGGTGGTGCGCCTGTACGAGGCCCGTGGCGGTCGCGCGCGGGCAGCCGTGAGCACCGGCTTCCCGGCTTCGGGGGTGCGCGCCGTGAACCTTCTGGAGGAGGAGTACGAGGAGGCCCCGGACCTGCTCACGACCGCCGATTCGGACGGTTCCCTGCGGGTGTCGGCCGCGCTGCGGCCGTTCCAGATCCTGACCCTGCGCTTCGAGCGCTGACCCGACCCCGGGGGCCGGGCTCGCCGTCCCGGGCCCGGCCCCCGGCCTTCGACCCCCGCGCCCCCGCGCCCCCGGCGCCGACCCGGCTATCCCTTGACCGCGCCTCCCAGGGCGAACCGGCCGCCGAGCGCCCGCGAGACGACCATGTACAGCACGACGACGGGAACGGTGTAGAGCAGCGAGTACGCGGCGAGCTCGCCGTACCGCACGGATCCGTACTGACCGAAGAAGGTGAACACGCGGACCGCCGCCGGCATCTTGTCCGGGCTCGTGAGCAGGATGAACGGGACGAAGAAGTTGCCCCAGGTGGTGACGAGCGTGAAGATCGCGACCACCGCGAGCCCCGGGGCCAGCAGCGGGGCCACCAGGTAGCGGATCGACTGCCAGGCCGAGGCCCCGTCCACCCAGGCGGCCTCCTCCAGGGCGAGGGGGATGCCGTCGATGAAGTTCTTGGTCAGCCAGATCCCGAACGGCAGCGTGCTGGCGGCCAGGAACAGCGTCGTGGCGGTCAGCGAATTCAACAGGTTGGCCTGTACGAACATCCCGTAGACCGGAACCATGATGGCCGTGAGGGGCAGCCCGGTCGCGAACAGCACCGTGTACAGGAACGGCTTCCTGAACCGGAGGTTGTACCGGGAGAGCGGGTAGGCGGCCAGCATCGAGCACACGGCGGTGATGAGCGCGGCTCCCCCGCAGGTCAGGATGCTGTTCCAGATCGGCAGGTAGACGACCTCCGGGGTCATGATCGCCGTGAAGTGGTCCAGTGTGAACCCCGAGGGCGGGCTGGCGCGCAGCGAGGGTTCGGGGTCCACCGAGGCGAACACCATCCACAGCATCGGCACCAGGAACAGCACCGCGAGCACGCCGAGGACGAGGTGGGCGAGGAACCCTCCGGCGGCCCGGCTCGGGGCGCTGACCACGGCGCGTTTCCGTCGGCCCGGGCTCCGGTGTCCCGGGTTCCGGTGCCGCCTCACGGAGCCGCCACGCTTCGGATCGTCACTCACCGGCTCTCCTCCTTCCGGAGCATCCACACGTAGACGGTCGAGAACGCCCCGGCGACGACGAGCAGCGCCAACGCGATGGCGGTGCCGTATCCGAGGTCGCCCATGCGCAGGGCCTCCTGGTACATCAGCAGGGGAAGCGTGGTGCTCCGGGAACCCGGACCACCGGAGGTCATCACGAAGATCAGGGTGAAGACCTGCACGGTCTGGAGCGTGATGAGCAGCAGGGTGGTGGCCAGGGTCCGCCGCAGGAGCGGGATCACCACGTGCCACAGCACCTGGAAGGCGGAGGCGCCGTCCACCCGCGCCGCCTCCTTGAGGTCCTCGGGTACTTCGGAGAGCCCCGCCGAGTAGGTCATCATGGAGAAGGCGGTGCCCTTCCAGACGTTGGCCAGCACCACCGCCAGGAGCGGGGCCGCGAACAGCCAGTTCTGGGGACCGGAGCCGAACCAGCCCAGGACGGTGTTGAGGGTGCCCTCCCGTTCGAGGAACGCGTACCAGACGAACCCGGCCACGACCTCCGGAACCACCCACGCGCCCACCACGATCGCCCCCACGGTGGCACGCACGGCTCCGTGGCGGTTCTGGAGCAGCAGGGCCAGGGCCAGGCCCAGCACCGTCTGTCCGAACACGCAGCCCACCAGGAAGACGACGGTGAGGACGGTGGCGGTCCGGAACCGGGGGTCGGACAGCAGTTGGGTGAAGTTGTCGAACCCCACGAACTCGGTCTGCGCGGCCTGGGCGCCGGTCAGGGCCGCGTTGGTGAGGGAGGCCCACACCGTCCACAGGATGGGCCCGGCGAAGAAGGCCAGGAGCAGGAACAGGGCCGGGGCCATCGGGACGGCCCACCGCGCCGCCCGGGCCAGGGGCCGGCGCGACCCGACGGTGGCCACCGCTCAGGAGCCCGTCGTGACGTTGTCGGGTCCGACGATGCCCTCCACCTCTTCGGCGTAGATCGTGGCGGCCTCCTCCGGGGTGGCCTGGCCGAGCATCACGCTCTCCATGGCCTCCTGGACGGCCAGTGAGATCCTGGGATACTCGCTGTAGGCGGGGCGGAAACCGGTGATGTCGACCAGCGCGGCGAACTCCTCGGCCTTCGGGGACTCCTCCAGGAAGGCGGGGTCCTCGGCGACGTCCGCGCGGACCGGGATCTGACCGCCCTCGATCGCGAACTTGACGCCGTTCTCCTGGTTGAGCGCGTACGTCATCACCTCCCAGGCGAGGTCGGGGTCGGTAGCGTTGGCACCCATGGAGAGCGCCCAGCCGCCGGACATGCTGGTGGCTCCGGCTCCCTGACCGTTCTGGGTGGGCATCGGGGCGAACTCCATGACCTCCTCCCACTCGGGCCAGGGCTGGTTGGCCTCCTCGATCCAGGACTGGGTGGCCCACGACCCCTCGA
Organism: Nocardiopsis eucommiae; assembly: GCA_018388625.1. Classification (GTDB taxonomy): domain Bacteria; phylum Actinomycetota; class Actinomycetes; order Streptosporangiales; family Streptosporangiaceae; genus Nocardiopsis; species Nocardiopsis eucommiae. The sequence continues at coordinate 4,407,737 of CP074402.1, forward strand.
GGCTGATCGCCATCCCGCCGGAGGGGATCCGCTCCTCGTTGTTGACCGTGCCGACGTTGGCGTCCAGGGCGTCCTGGGGGTCGAGGGTGAGGTCCTCCTCGTAGAGGGTCCGGACGAACCCGAGGGCGTCGGTGAACCCGGTGCCGCCGGTGACCCACCGCTCCGACGCGTCGTCGAAGAGGGTGTCCTCGGTGCCGCTGAGCAGCATCTGGAAGCCCTGGAGGGAGGCCATCTCACCGGCGGGGGTGCCCGAGTAGACGTTGAGCGGGACCACGTCGTCCCCGAGTTCGGCCCGGACGGTACGGGCCGTGTCGAGGACGTCGTCCCAGGTGCTCGGAGCCCAGGGAGTGTCGATGCCGGCGCTTTCCAGCAGCTCGGTGTTGTACCAGAGGCCGCGCACGTCGGTGCCGAGCATCACTCCGTAGCGCTGGCCGTCCAGCGAGGTGACCGCCACCGCCTCCTGGTCGCTGTACTGGTCGCGTTCGTCCCAGGCGTCGAAGCGGTCGTCGAGCGGCATCAGGTACCCGGCGTCGGCGTCCTGGTTGATGGTGAACGTGTCCTGGTAGATCAGGTCCGGCGCCTCGCTGGGCGATCCGTTCATGAGGTTGACCTGGGTCTGGTAGTCCTCGGCCTGTGCCTCGATGGCGTTGAGTTCGACGGTGACGCCGGGGTTGGCGTCCTCGAAGTCCTCCTTGACCTGGCGCATCAGCGAGTCCATCGCGATGAAGGTGCCGAACTTCTGGTAGACGACACGGACCGTGTCCTCGTCCCGGTCGGCGCCGGTCGAGCAGCCCGAGGCGACCAGCGCCAGGAGCGGGACGGCGACCGCCGCACGGATGTTCCGTCGGGTTCTCCTCATCGTGGCCCCTCACGCAGAAAGTGGGGTGCCGGGCACCCGGAGCCCCCGGCACGTGACTCACATCACTTGCTTACTAAAAACCTTGGATAAAGACAATGGGTGAAGTGGGCCCTTCCGGGGCGGTTACCCTCGGGTGGTCAGTCAGCGGGCCCGATCGGGCGGAGGGAATCGGCGTATGCGCACAAGCACCAACCTGCTGTGGCTGGGCGGGCTCAACCAGAGCAGGGTGCTCGACGCCGTGCGCCGCTCCGACGGGATCAGCCGGGTGGAACTGGCCGAGCAGACCGGCCTGACCGCCCAGACCGTCTCCAACATCGTGCGCAGGCTCCTGGAGGACGGGCTGGTCCTGGAGGACGGCCGCGCCACGTCGCGCGGCGGCAAACCGGCGACGGTGCTCCGCCTCAACGCGGGCGCCTACTACGCGGTCGGGATGCACATCGACCCGGCCTCCACCACGCTGGTCGTCACGGACCTGGCCGGGCGGGTGGTGGCGCGGCGCCGTCGGCGCACCCCCACGTCGCAGGGGCCGCAGAGGGTGATCGACGCCCTCAGCAGGTCGGTCCGGGCCATCGTGGCGGAGGCGGACGTCCCCGACCGCATCCTCGGGCTCGGGGTGGCCACCCCCGGCCCGCTCGACACCGAGGGTGGCGCCGTGACCCCGCCGCACCTGCCCGGCTGGAGATCGGTGCCGCTGCGGGAGGCCCTCGCGGAGGGCACCGGGCTGAAGGTGGTCCTCGACAACGACGCCACGGCCGCCACCATCGGCGAGCGGTGGTCCGGCGGGGAAGAGCGCTCCTCGGACATGGCCTTCGTCTACGTGGGGACCGGGGTGGGCGGCGGGCTCGTCCTGGACGGACGGGTCTACCGGGGCACCACCCTGAACGCCGCCGAGATCGGCCACGTGACGGTGGACCCGCGCGGCCCGGAGTGCCCGTGCGGGAACCGGGGATGCCTGGAGACCTACGTCGCGCCGCACGCTGTCGCCTCGGACGCGGCCAGGCGCCGGGGAGAGGCCCCGGCGGACTTCGAACGCGGGCAGGCCCGAACGGTCGCGGCGTACCGCAGGGTGTGCCGTGAGGCGCACGCCGGTGACACCGTGGCCCTGGAGGTGGTCTCCGCCGCCGGACGCCGCCTCGGGCAGGCGGCGACCACCCTGCTCAACCTGGTCGACGTGCCGTTGGTGGTGCTCGGCGGCTGGGGCATGTCACACGTCGGGGACCTGTACGGCACCGCCCTGCTCGACGCGGTCTCCGAGCGCTCCATCGCCCGCTCCATGCGGCGGGTGCGGGTGGAGACGTCGAGCATCGGCGAGGACGTCGGCGCGATCGGCGCGGCCGCGCTGGTGCTGCACGCGGCGTACGCGCCCGAGGTCACCAGCGTGTGAGCGGGAGGGCGGGTCAGTCCTCGCGCAGGGCGTGACCGAGGATCTCGGCCACGCGGGCCTCGGTGAGGTCCTCGTCCCCGAGCAGGATCCTGGCGCACAGGCCGTCGGCGGTGGCGGCGAAGCGGCGGACCGTCAGTTCGTCGACACCCTGTTCCCGGGCCACCTCCGACACCGCCTCGCGCCATCGCCGCGCCACCGGCCGCAGGGCCGGGCGACGGGCGGCCAGCAGGTTGAGTTCGCGTTCGGCCAGGGCGCGGGCACGGCCCTCACCTCCCGCGCCGGAGATCACCCGGGCCAGTCCCGCGACGGCCCGCACGGCGTCCTGGCCGGGCTCCTGGAGGGCCGTGAGCTGGTCGATGTAGGCGTCCGAGGCGGCGGTCAGCGCGGCGACCAACAGGTCGTCCATGGTCTTGAAGTAGTAGACGGCGGAGCTGGCCGGGACGTCGGCCTCCCGAGCGACCGCCCGGTGGGTGACCCCGGCGACACCGTCGCGTTCCACGACCCGGAGCGTCGCGGCGATGATCTCCTCCCGCCTGCGCTCGCCCCGGGCCCGTCGTCCGTCGACCCGCTCCGTCGTGCCGCTCACGATCTCCTCCGTCAGTGCTCTGGCGGCGACGATACCAGCGGGTTCAGGCCTCGCTGTACTCCCCGGGGACCTCGGACGCCACGCTCGTGCGGGCCCGGCCGAGTTCCAGGGCGAGGGCTCCCGTCATCACGAGCACCAGCCCGCCGACCTGCACCATGGTGAGTTCGTCACCGAGCAGCACCAGACCGATGACCGCGACGATCGCCACCCCCGAGGACGTCCACAGTCCGTAGGCGACGCCCACGGCCATGCCCCGCTTGAGGGCGAGCGCGAGCATGAAGTAGGCGACCAGCACGGCCGGGACGGCCACCAGGACCGCGACAGGGCGGGTGAATCCCTCGGAGAGCCCGGTGGCGGTGGCGCCGACCATCTCGGTCAGGAGTGCGGCCGCCAGGAAGAGCCAGGCCATGTTCGTTCCCCTCGTTCGGTCGGCCACGCCTCACGCGACCAACTACTTGAACTATCGTTCAGATAGGTGTGTACTCTGATGCTAGATCTACTTGAACCATCGTTCAAGTTTTTGAGTCGGAGCACCCCAGGAGAACCCGTGTCCCTCGCCTATCTCTTCCTCGCCGGAACGATCGCCCTGGAGGTCGTGGGCGCGATCGCCAGCCGCTACTCGGACGGCTTCACCCGCCCCGCACCCACCGCGGTCACCGTGGTCACCATCGTCGGCGCCTACTACCTGTTCGCCCTCGCCCTGGAAGAAGGGCTCGGACTGGGCGTGGCCTACGCCGTGTGGGCTGCGGTGGGCATCGTGGCCGTCACCCTCATCGGGGTGTATGCGCTGCGGGACCGGATCACCCGCGTCCAGGTCGCCGGGGTCGTGATGACCGTCGCCGGGGTCCTGGCGCTCGAACTCGGCGGGTGACGGACCTACTGCTCGGGGTAGACGGACTGGATGCGCTCGGCGACGTCCGGGAAGCCGCTCCGCTCCAGGATCTCCACCTGTTCGCGGACGAACGCCGCGCGCTCGCTCTCCCCCGCGACGGAGTCGATGAGCCCGCGCAGGATGGCGACCTGGACGTCCTGTTCCATGCCGCCCTCGTCCACGTCCTGCTCCGCGGGCCACCAGTAGCTCTCGTAGCCCTCCTCGTCCACGCCGCTACCGGCGGTGGGAGCGTGCTCGGGCTCCTCCAACAGGTCGGGCAGCTCGTGTGACGGGGCGGGGAACCTCGGCTCCGGTTCCAGGTCGGGCTCGGGGCCGGGGCCCGGGCCGCGGGACAGCGCCTCACGCGTCCGCGCGGCCTCACGCTCGGCGGCCCACAGCGCACGGTCCTTGCGCAGGTGGGCCATACGGCCGAGACGATCCTCGTCCTCGTCGTCCAGTTCGAGACGGACGTTCTCCGCCCAGACCTGGATCGTGCCTCCGGCGACCGGCTCCTCCACCGCGAACACCGACTCCAGCTCGCTCTCCGCCACCGCACGGTCCTCGGGGTGGGCGTCGCGGAGGATCTCGCGGGCGCGCAGCACGACCGAGCGGACCGCCGGGCCCGCCGGGTTGCGCAGGCTCAGGTCGACCCGGTGAGCCCACCGCCAGTGCACGAGCGCGGAGAACCCGAAGGCGTAGTCGTCCAGGGCACTCGGGAGGTCGATCCGACGCGTGCGGACGCCACGAGTCCCGCTCTGGCCACGCGGCGCCTCGACCGGCGCGGGCTCGTCCCCCTGGTCCGAGCGGTCCCGGAGTTCGTCCCCCGAACCTCGCACGTCGGTCTCCTCCCGCCGCTCGGTCTCCCCGGTGCCGCCTGTCACCAGCTCCGTCACCGTGACCAACAGGTCCGGGCGTGCCAGGACCACGCCCAGCAGCGCCATCGTGAAGGGCAACCAGAGCAGAGTCCATTCCCCGACCAGCGGAAACAGCACCGCGGGGACGATCAACACCACGATGACCGCCACCAGGCGGATACGGGCGAAGGTGGCCACGGGGTGTCTCCTCGGGCGGGGGCAGGGGGCTGGGCAGGAAGGTTCCTCAGGCCAGTGTGCCCGAGAACCGGCGCGAACGCGTCACCAACGCCGAGTCGGACCCCGCCCCGAGCCCGCTTCGGTCGCACTCCTCCGCTTTCCTGAACGCTGACCCCCGCCCGGGACGGAGTTCCTCACGGCAGCTGTTTCCCGACCCGGACCGTCGGATATGACCCCTGTGTCCGACCGGTGCCCCGGGTCGCCCCGCCCCAGGCCGTTTCCCGCTGCCTCCCCCAACAGGCACCGGTCACCCCCGTTCCACCCCCGTGAGGTGACAAGAATGTTCGGTGCGGAGCTCCGCCGCCGTCGGCAGGAAGCCGGGATGACCCTCGAGGACCTCTACCAGAGGGTTCACTTCAGCAAGAGTCACCTGAGCAAGGTGGAGACCGGGTCGAAGAACCCCTCCCAGGACCTGGTGAGAGCCTGCGACGTGGCCCTCGGAGCCGAGGGCCGGCTGGCCGCACTCGCCCCCGGACCGACCGAGGGTCGAGCCGACCGGGCGGAGCCTCCTTCGGTCGACCAGGAGGTATGGCTCATGAGTATGACCCCGGACGGAGAGACGGGCTTCGCCGGAATGGACCGCCGGACCGCCCTCTCCCTCAGCGGCCTGAGCGTGCTGGGGCGGGGCTGGGTGGTGCCACCGGGCCCGGTGGCACCACGCGGGGACACACAGACGCCGAACCCGCGCTCACGAGCTTCCGTCACCAGTTGGGCGAGCTCAGGACCATGGGGCAGCACATGGCCCCGTCGATGGTGTTCCCCATCGCCATCGTCCAGTCCAACGCCCTGCGCCAGCTGGCGAGGACCGCTCCCCGACCCAGCGCCCAGCCGTGCTGAGGCTGGCCGCACGGTTCGCGGAGTACACCGGGTGGATGGCCCAGGAGAGTGGATCGGAGCGCTGGGCACTGTGGTGGACCGACACCGCCGTGTCGCTGGCACGTGCCGGGGACGACTCGGAGATGGGCGAGTACGCGCTGGTGCGTCGAGCCCTGCTGACCATGTACGCCCATGACGGCCCGCAGACCGTCGCCTTGGCCCAGCGAGCCCAACTGTCACCCGGAACGTCCTCCCGGGTACTCGGTCTCGCTGCCAGGCGCGAAGCGCAGGGGCACGCCCTGACCGGTGATCTGGTGTCCTGTGAACGCTCCCTGGAGCGGACCCGTGAGCACCTCGCCGCCGACCGGTCCGGAGCCTCCGGGAGTGTCAGCCCGGAGATCCTGGGGTCCCGGCACGTCGACGACCCGGTCGGGGTCACCCGGGGCTGGTGCCTGGTCGATCTGGGCCGGGTCGAGGAGGCGGCCCAGACCCTGGACCGCGCGTGCGCGGCGCTGCCCGCGAACGCGATTCGGGCGCGGACCCGATTCGGGGTGCGCCGCGCGCTCGCGCACGCCCTGTCCGGGGAGGTGGAGCAGGCCTGCACCATCGCCACCGAACTCCTGACCGTGGCGCCGAGGGTGGACTCGGCCACCGTCCGCCTGGACCTGAGCCGCCTCCACCAGACCCTGGCGCGGTACCACGGCCACCGATCCGTGCGTGAGCTCTCCCCGCATCTCCTCACCGCTCTGAGCACGGTCTGACACAGCGCGGTCCGCGCCCCGAGTCGGGGTGGGGACCGCACCAGCGGAGGGGATGAGGGCCGTGCCCGGAGAGCTCCCCGGGGACGGCCCCGCTCTCGTTCAGAGGTGCGTCGAGATCAGAAGGGCACCCCGTCACCGTTGGGTGAGGGCACCGCCTCAGGCGCGAGGTAGGTGAGGCCGACCAGGGGCGGATCGTCACCGTCCGCCTCACGTTCGGGCTCGAGCGGGTAGCGGCGACGGATCATCTCCGCGATCTCGGTCAGGGAAGCCAGTTCGAAGTCCTTGATCAGCCTGTCCACAAGCTGGACCCGCAGGTCCTCGTTCTCCATCCCCTCGATCTCGTCCATGAGCCTTCCGACGGCTCCGTCGAGCGCACCCTCGACACTCGTGGACGCTCCGCCACCGGAGGCCCGGGCGACCGTCACCTCGTCCGCCCAGTCCCGGCCCTCCGGCCACTCCCACACGGGACTGTCCGGTGAGCGGACGGGGAGTCCGGTGCCGTTGAGGAAGGAGAACGACTCCGGGGAGGCCGACCTCAGCCGATCCAGGAGATCGGCGGAGTCGACGCCCTTCGAGGCCTCCGCGACCCGGGTGAGCACCTCGATCAGTCCGTGGGTCCGGTCGACGTCGGCGTCCCCTCGCACCAGGTCCCACACGACCGCGCTGCCGGGGGTCGCCAGCACGTCGTCCGCGTAGTACCTGCGCTTCGCGGACTCCACCGAGCGCTCCACCTCCCAGAGGACGCTCTCCTTCCGAGCCTTGGCGATGCGGGCCAGCCGGGTCTGGTCCTCCTCGGAGAGCGCGAGCGTGACGTCGTCCGCCCACACCTCCACGGCTCCGCCGAACCCGTGGGACGCCACTCCCAGCGTCGCCGCGACCTGGTGGAGCGCCATGTCGTGCTGCTCGGGTTGGTACCCCTCGCTCACCCGCCGGGCCTGTTCCACGACGAGCTGTCGGGCCAGGCCCTCGGGGTTGCGCAACCGGTGGTCCGGCTCCCCCACCCAGCGCCACCAGACCATGGCGGAGAGGACGAACGGGTACTCCCTGTCCTGACTGGGTGCCAGGGCCGCCTTGATCCGGGCGTTCTTCGGTCCGCTCTCCACGAACGGGTCCGGTGGACGCACCGTCTCCCCGGGGGTCGCCGCCTTGGTGCTGTTGACCATGAGGGCGAGCACCCCGATGAGCAGCAGAGGCGGCGCCAGGACCAGGGCCCACCAGTCGATCGTCAGGTACAGGACCACCCCCAGCGAGACCAAAGCCGCGGTCAGGATCGCGCCGCGACGCTGTGCGGGACTCATCCGTGCTCCTTCCTCGGTGTTCCGTCCGGGGTCGAGGTGTCCGCCACCGGTGGCTCACGACCGTCCAGACCCTCGGCGGCGTCGACCATGCGCACGAGGAGCTCGCCGTCCGCCCGGTGCAGCTCACGTTGCTCCGGGGTCGCCGTCCCTTCGGCCCAACGCAGCCCTGAGGTGTAGAGGGTGGACAGCGTCCCGGCGGAGACCGAGGCGGCCAGCAGCACCTCCATCAGCCGCCTTCCCGACCCGATCCACCGGGCCGCGTACGTCCGCGTCTGGGCCCGTTCACGTTGGAACAGAGCACCCAGCCCCGACTTCAGCCGCCACTCCACGGCGGTACGACCGAAGCGCTCCCGCAGGACGCCGTTCAACCGGTCGGGCGCGGTGAGGTCCCAGAGCAGGTCCCGCTCCGTGCCGTGGTCCCAGCCCGGCTTGTGGCCATGCTCCCGAAGACGGTCACAGACCCTGACCAGGAGCTTGCGGTACAGGGGGTGGCTGGTCGTGAGGGAGGCCAGCTCGGCCCGCGCCGCGTCGGCCACCGCCGCCTCCCTGTTCCCGGCGAGCAGGTGCAGCCGGACGACGGCCTGTCCCGGGTGGGTCGCGGACAGCTCCCGCGCGCAGACGGCGACCAGGACCTGACCGAGATCCGGGGAGAGGGCCGGGTTCCTCGCCCTCGAGTAGATGAACTCGCGGCCGTCCCACCCGTACCGATCGTGTCGCAGCACGCTCGTCAGCAGTACGGCTGCCTGCGGGGAGGTCCGTCGCCGCTGCCTGGACCACACCTCGACCCTTTCCAGGACCTCGCGGTGATTCGCGACCCGTAGCGTCTCCTCGGCCCAGCGCTCCGCGATCCGCTCGCGGTCCACGGGCGACAGTGAGCGGTCGGCCACGAGTGCGTCCACCCACTGGCCGAACGAGGTGTGGAGCCGGGGGTGCGCGTCCCAGAACGCCGAACGCAGCATCCGGGCACGACCCGCCCGAGTGAGGTACACCCTGCGCTCCGAGCGTGTCTCGATCCCGCAGAGACGGAGCTCGTCCTGGAATCCCGGCCGGTCGAGCAGGGGCGTCTCGTCATCGGGGAAGGACACCTGGGACAACAGTCGGTCCACACCTACGGCCAGGTGCTCGACCGGAACCCCTCCATCAGGGAGGTGGCGAGCAGGATCGCCCGAGCACGCCCCTTCACGGCTCCCAGGTCCTCCGGTGGAGCCGGCTCTCCCGACTCCAGGGCCCGGTCCACCCAGATCCCGATCGTCTCCCCGGGGCCGGCCTCCTTGTACTCGGTGAAGGTGCGGCGCGCCACCTCCTCGATCTCGCCCATGGTGGCGGTGTCGGCCCAGGTACGAACCCTCGGTGTGGCGTAGGCGGAGCCGGTACCCGGAACACGACGGGATTCCAGATGCCGGTCCAGCACGGCGAGCGGGCTCGGACGGCCGAGACGCACCACCAGGTCCCGCAGGGAGGAGGGAGCTTCTCCTCGTCACCCCGTCCGACCAGCACCACCAGGGAGGATCCAGCCCGGCGGGACCGCACGCGCAGGCCTTCCAACGCGTCGCGCAGGGGGATCAGGGAGTATCCGCTCTGGCTGGTCAGATCCACGAGCAGGCGAGCGCCCTCCTCAGCCGGGTCCTCCACGAGGACCGGCTGACCGTCGGGACCGGTACGCACGAGGTCGTCCTGGACGTCCCCGTTCACCTCCGCTCCCCGGGGAGCCAGGACCATCAGCCCCGCCGTCCTGGCGCCGTCGCCCGGTGCGGAGCTGAGAACGACCGCGCCATACTCGGCGATGACGGTTCGGCAGTGGCCCTCGTCGAAGTCGAGCGGCGCGACGAACCGTCCGCGCAGAGTGGTCAGCCAGTCACCCGCGACGATCCGGTGTTCCCTGACGTACGTGACGCCACCGTCGGAATCCGACCGGAGCAGTTCGGAGTAGGCGGACCCCACGATGTACTGGTTCAGGTACTGGTCACCGGTGACGTTGTTGACCGTCGCGTCCTGGTTGACGTCGCCCGACCCGGTGTGGGTGGTGGCCCGGTCCCCGGTGACGGACGTCGCGGGCGAACCGGGGGGACGCACGGTGTCCTGGGTGGTCACTCACGCCCCCGTCGGTCGGCACGGCCGGTGTTCTGCTCCTTGATGCTCTGGTCGCCGGACACGTTGTTGACGGTCGCGTTGTGGTCTCCGGCGACGTGGTGCACGGTGGAGCTAAGGTCTCCGGACACGTGGTTCACGGTGGAGTTCTGGTTGATGTCACCCGAGCCGGTACTGGTGGTCGCGTGGTCGCCGTTGACGACCACGCCGTCGTTGCTGAAGTCCCTGGCCTGGATCGCGGTCCCCTCGACATTTCCCATGGTGTTGCCCGTACCGGCCTCGGCCCGTTCCGCCGCAACCGCCTCCTCTTTCGACCGCACCCTCTCCTCGAGCTCGGGGGCCGCGATCAGGACCGCCTCGGCGATCTCGTCGAGATCGGGGCCCACGGTCCGGTGTCGGAGCCGCCGGTACTGGCAGCGAGCCAGGGCCGCGATCTCGTCTGGGAGTTCGGCGGCGCGCAGGCGGGGCGTCGAGTCGATCGGGACGGGGATCACCGTGGCTCCGGCCTGGAAGGCCGCCGCGATCTCCCACCGTGTCCAGTCGTCCGCGTCGTCGATCGCCCTCAGGCCGTCACTCTCCCGCTTCTCCAACCAGCGGGTGCCAACCACCGCCAGGAGGACCTCACAACCACGGACCGCCTTTTTGAGCCGCCGCTCGAAGTCGACACCGGCCGGAATCGAGTCACTGGCACGAAACACCTCACTCTCACCGAAACGCTGAGAAAGTTCCCGCCCGAGGTGCGTGGCGACCTGCTCGCCATCTCCGGTCCGGTAGTTGATGAAACAGCTGGTCACGGATTTCCTCCACACTGAAACACGTCATTCGAACGAACTTCCCTGGACCATGGGCAGCATTGGCGACGATGTCTGATATCGCCGTGATCCGCCTTTTGCCAGCGCTCCGATAATGTGCCCCAACAGCTGATTCAGAAAGGCCAATGGGCTTGTTTCCCTCCGCCCGGGCCAGGGGAAACGGGAAATCCGCCCGGGTATTCGACTCCGAGGGCGTCGCGGGCACCGCCACCGGAGGGTCCCGGGGCACGGGGGTGGAGCGCCGTCCCTCGGGCAGGCGAAGACTCAGGAAACACTGGCGAAAGGCTTCCGCGTTCGCTCCACAAAGGCCGCGGCGGGGCACAGTATGACTGCATGCGATCACCCGACTTCACATCGCCGCAGGCCGGGGCCGATCCGGAGCGGGCCCGGTCCAGGGGCCGTGGGAGCCGCTTCCGCCCCGAGGTCCAGGGGCTGCGCGCCGTCGCCGTGCTGCTCGTGCTCGTCTACCACCTGAACCCGGAGCTCCTGCCGGGCGGGTACGTGGGCGTCGACGTCTTCTTCGTGATCTCCGGCTTCCTCATCACCTCGCTGCTCCTGCGTGAGGTGCGTGAGCACGGCCGGGTGTCGCTGGCCGGGTTCTACGTCCGCCGGGTCCGACGCCTGCTGCCGGCCGCCACCGTGGTGCTCCTGACGACCGGAGCCGCCTCCCTGGTGCTGCTGCCCGTCACCCGGCTGGGAGACACCGCCTGGCAGATGCTGGCCTCCGCGGCGTACGTGGAGAACCTGTACCTGGCCGACCAGACGATGGACTACCTGGCGGCGGAGACCGCGCCGAGCCCGGTCCAGCACTTCTGGTCGCTGTCGGTGGAGGAGCAGTTCTACCTGGTCTGGCCTCTGCTGTTCGTCCTGTGGGCGCTCTTCGCGCGTGGACGGCTCCGCGTGCTCACCATGGCGCTGACCTCGGTGTTCGCCGCGTCGTTGGTCTGCTCGGTGATCCTGACCGGGAGCGGGGATCCCTCCGCGTACTTCCTGCCCACCACCCGGGCCTGGGAACTGGCGGCGGGCGGACTCCTGGCGGTGTTCCTGGCCGACCGGGAACTGCCGCGCCCCCTGCGTCCGCTGTTGGGGTGGGCGGGACTCGCCGCGGTCGTGGCCTCCGCCGTGTTCTACGACTCCGGTACCCCCTTCCCGGGGTACGCGGCGCTGCTCCCGGTGCTGGGTTGTGTGGCGGTGATCGCCGCCGAGCGTTCCGAGGGCCCCTCCGCCGCCACGGTGCTGAGCACCGGACCGGCCAGGTTCGTCGGTGACATCTCCTACGCGCTGTACCTGTGGCACTGGCCCCTGATCGTGTTCGCGCTGGTCCTGCTCGAACGGGACACCCTGGGGCCGCTCGGGACGGTGGCGGTCGCGGCGACGTCGCTCCTGCTGGCGTGGCTGACCAAGCTGTGGGTGGAGGACCCGGTGGCCCGGCACGGCCTGGTGCGCACCGGGCGCGGCGCCCTGTCCGTGGCGCTGGTGGGCCTCCTGGCCGTGGCCGCGGTCTCCGCCACGGCACTGGTGCGGGTGGAGCGGTTCCAGGTGAGCGACTTCGACCCGGAACTGCACGTGGGCCCGAAGGCCCTCGGCCTGCCCTCCCCGAGGGAGCCTCGATGTATCCCTCACCGATCGGCGCGGAGGACGACACTCCCGAGGCGTACGACGACGGCTGCCACGCGGGTTTCGACCGACGGGACCCCTCGGATCCGTGCTTCTACGGCCCCGCCGACGCGGAGACCACGGTGGCGCTCACCGGGGACTCGCACAGCACCCAGTGGTTCCCCGCCCTGGACGAGGTCGCGAAGGACCGGGGCTGGCGGCTCGCGGTGTTCAACAAGTCGGCCTGCGCGTTCACCGCCGCCGAGGTGGGCCGTGAGGGTGAACCGTACGAGGAGTGCCAGGCGTGGAACCAGGCGGTCGTCGAGGAGATCGAGGACATGGAACCCGACCTGGTCATCAGCAGCTCCTCGGTGGCCGGACTCCCCACGGCCTCCAGCCGGGGCCGGAGGCGCGCGACGCCATGGCGGAGGGGATGGTCGAACTGTGGGAGGAGGTCACCGCGTCCGGCATCCCCCTCGTCGCGATCCGGGACACGCCGCGCACCACGTCCGACGTGCTCGACTGCCTGGCCAAGAACGCCGACGACCTCTCGTCCTGTGACCGCCCGGTGGCGGACGCCCTGGAACGGGACGACCCCCAGGAGCTGGCGGTACGTGAGGTCGAGGGGGCCGCGATGGTCGATCTCAACGACCTCATCTGCACGGACCACACCTGTCCGGCGGTGGTCGGGAACGTGGTCGTCTACCGGGACTCGCACCACCTCACCGAAACCTACGCACGCCTGCTCTCGGACGACATGGGCACGAGGATCGACAAGGTCCTGGGCGGTTCCTGAGCTCACCCAGGGGTGCCTTCGGGGCGGAGGGCGAGAAGTCGGGTCGGCTCGCACCGAACGGAGTACGGGGCACGCGGGCGGCGGCCCGGACGGGGACGCCCCTCCTCCGACCTGGCATCCTGGCTCCGGACCGACCACCCCTGCCCCCGGGCAGCCCGAACAGGAGGCACCCACCATGGCCGTCTACGCCGTCACCTACACCTACGCGGAGAACAGCACCGAGGCGCGCGACCAGCACCGCCCGGCGCACCGCGCCTACCTGGACGAACTCTCCCAGCGGAACATCAACCTCTGCTCGGGCCCCTTCGGCCCCGACGACGCCCCCGGTGCCCTGCTGCTCTTCCGGGCGGACTCCGCCCAGGAGGCTCTGGGCCACACCGAGCCCGACCCGTTCCGTCTGGAGGGCCTGGTCACCGACGTCTCGGCGCGGGAGTGGATCCCCGTCCTGGGCCCGCTCGCCCAGGAGTTCTGAGTCTCGACCCTCGGTGACGGGCCCGGGGAGGGGCGGGCCCGTCACCTCCGGGGGTTCACCCCGCCTCCCTTTTCGCATGTTCACATCATTCAGATGATTGCAGTATCTTGATGCGGAACGCGGAGGGGGTCCATGGAGCCAGCGAGCACACCGCACGCCACCGAGCCGGACCTGTCGGTCCTGCACGCCCTGCGCTGCGCCGGGTTCTCCGGCACCGCGCGGTTGTCCGAGGTGACCGGTCTGGGCGAGTCGGAGACCGAGTCCACGCTGATCGACCTCGCCGTCTCAGGACTGGTCACCCGCGCCTCGGGGTCCTTCGGCGGTTGGGGCCTGAGCGAGGCGGGTCGCACGGAGGGCTTCGCGCGGATCAGCGCCGAACTGGACGCCACCGGAACCCGTTCCCTCGTCGAACACGCCTACGGAGGCTTCCTCGATCTCAACCCGGAGCTGCTGGACCTCTGCACGGCCTGGCAGCTACGGACCGTGGACGGCGTACCGACCGTGAACGACCACACCGACCCCGACCACGACGCCCGGGTCCTGGGGCTGTTCTCCGACCTCGACCGACGTCTGGCGACCGTCTGTGACGGCCTGTCCGCGCGGCTCCTCCGCTTCGACCGCTACCGGTTCCGGCTCTCCGGTGCCCTGGCGAAGGCCCGAGCCGGGGCCCCGGGCCAGGTCACGGACGACACCGCCTCCTATCACGCGGTGTGGGCCCAACTGCACGAGGACCTGCTGGTCACCCTGGGTCTCCCCGGTACTGACGGACCACGGAAAGGCGGTCGCGATGGCGTGGACGCACCCTCTCTCCGCGCGGGTCGAGCACGGCCCGGACCTGCTGGGCGGCAAGGCCCACGGACTCCTCACCCTGAGACGCCTGGGCCTGCCGGTACCGGCGGGGTTCGTCGTCACCACCGAGGCCTGCCGCTCCTTCCTCCGCGAGGGACGGGTCCCCCGTGGTCTGCGCGGTGAGGTCGCCGCGGCCGTCACCGCCCTGGAGGCCGAGACCGGACGCCGGTTCGGTGATCCGCGCTCTCCTCTGACCGTGTCCGTACGCTCCGGCGCCAGCGTCTCCATGCCCGGGATGATGACGACGATCCTCAACCTCGACCCGTCCCACGACGCGGACGGCACGGACCCGCTGGAGGCGCTGCACCGGGCGATCACGGAGGTGTTCTCCTCCTGGGACACCCCGCGCGCCAGGACCTACCGCGCACTGCACGGTGTGCCCGACGACCTCGGCACCGCCGTGACCGTGCAGGTGATGGTGCGCGGGGACCGGGACGAGCACAGCGGCAGCGGGGTCGCCTTCACCCACGACCCCAACACCGGTGAACACGGCCCCTTCGGTGAGGTGCTGTTCGGCCGCCAGGGGGACGCGGTCGTCTCGGGCACCACCCTGACCAGCCCCTCGGCGAGCTCGCCGAGCTCGAACCGGCCGTCTGGGCGGACCTGCTGACCGCCCTGGACCGGGTGGAGGAGCACCACCGCGACGCCTGCTACGTCGAGTTCACCCACGAGTCCGGGCGGCTGTGGATACTCCAGCTGCGCCCCGCCCGCCTGGTCGGAGCCGCCGCCGTCCGCGTGGCGGTCGACCTCGCGCAGGCCGGTGTGATCACTCGCGAGGAGGCCCTGTCACGGGTCGCCCCTCCCCACCTGCGGCACGTGCGCACCCCGCGCCTCGTCCTGCCCGACGGACGTCCCCGCTCGCACGGGGCGTGGGCGCCTGCCCGGGGGTGGCGGTCGGCCGGGTGGCGACCAGCGCGGAACGGGCGGTCCGGAGGGCCGCGCGGGAACCGGTGGTCCTGTTCCGCCCGGAGACCTCCCCGCTGGACACGCGTGGCCTGGCCGCCTCGGCGGGCATCGTCACCGCACGGGGCGGCCCGGCCAGCCACGCAGCCGTGGTCGCCCGGTCACTGGGCACGCCCGCCGTGGTGGGTGTGGGAGACCTGACCGTCGAGCCCGAAGCGATCCACGTGGGGGGACACCGCGTCCCCGAGGGCACACTGGTGACCGTCGACGGCACCGGCGGTGAACTGGTCCTGGGCCGCGCCCGCGTCACCACGGGCGGTGCCGGGGCTCGTCTCGAACAGCTGCTCACGTGGGCCGACGAGGTCTCGGGCGGGTCCGTGGAGACCGGCACGGACACCGAGGAGTCCCGCCTGCGCGCCGCCCACGCCGTGCTGCGCGCGTGAGCGCGTGGGAGTCACACCGGCCGTCCGGGATCGGCGGCACGCCGCCGAGGGGTCCCTTCAGAGCACGCCCCGCTCGCTGAAGTAGCGGGCGGCACCGGGATGGACCCGGTCGGCGGCGACCCCGCTCAGCGCCTGTTCGACGGTGGCGGTCACCTGACCGGGCACGCGGTCTCCGAGGTCCTCGTACACGGCGCCGACCAACTCGTACGCCAGGTCCTCGTCGAGGTCGGCGTGGGCGTAGAGGGTCTCCCAGGAGGCCATCATGTTGACCTCCCCGTCGTGACCGGGCAGCGTCCCCGCCTCGACGGTGAGGCTCGTGTAGGAGGGGTCGACGCGACCGACCGTCGCCACCACCTCCTCCGGGATCTCCAGGACACGCGGTTCCATCCCCTGCCGCTCGAAGTGGTCGAGCTCCGCGTTGCCGACCTCGTCCAGGAGGACGTAGACGTCGACGTCACCCTCGATGAGGACCTGCTGCGGGGTGTGGGTGTCGAAGTCGTACCCGGAGGTGACGTCCATGGCGAGCGGGTCCAGCCCGGCGGCGAGCAGGACCAGGTCGCTCAGTTCCAGGGTCTCGGGGTCCTCCCAGGCGATGAGCGCCGTGGTACCGGCCAGATCCTCCAGGGTGTGGATGTCGGAGTCGGCCCCGACGACGTACTGGAGGGTCAACGGCGAGACGTTGCCCAGGACCATGACGTTCTCGGGTTCCCGGACCGGATCCCCGTCGAGCACGTCGAGGGTTCCCTCCCGGAGCCGGGTGTACCAGGTGTTGTGTGTGAGGACGACGTCGTTGCGGTAGGCCGCGCCGTTCCTGGGCGCGTCGATCTCCCTCTCCAGGGCCAGGAACTCGGCGCCCGGGTCCAGATGGTCGCTGGCGACCTGCTCGGAGAAGGTGACCCCGTCGACCTCCTCGGTCCACGTCTCACAGATCGTCCGGGCCAGGCGCGAGGTCGACAGACCCCAGGCGGCCTCGCCGACCAGGTAGTCGCCGGCGTAGGAGGGCGTGTCCGCGTCCTCGTCCACGTGCACGGGTTCGGATCGGCCGACGAGCCCGGGGAGCGCCCAGTGCAGGGCGCCCCCGAACAGGGCGACCGAAAGTACCGTGGCCCCGACGATCAGCGGGGTCTGGAGACGCCCGGGCCTTCTGGGGGATGTGTACACGATTTCCTTGGGGATGATGGTGCGGCCTCGGACTCCCCGGGTCCCGAGGGACCGGGGGATCCGGTCAGCGGCGCTGTCTCTGGTGGGCGGCCGCCCGCTCCGGGCCGGGGTGGTGACCCGCGGGTCCGTTCTCACTTTGGCCGGGGCGCTGGCTCTGGTGGCCGCCCGGGTGCCCGCCCTCCTGGTTGGCCCGGGCGAAGGCCTCCTGCGCGTGCTGCCCGCGCTCCCAGACGACGAAGCGTTCGCTCTCCCCCAGCGCCATGGTGGTGAGCCAGACGGCGACGGCGACGTCGTCGACCAGGCCGAACACCGAGAAGATCAGCTCGGGGACGAAGTCGATCGGAGAGATGATGTAGCCGACCAGGACCAGCATCATGAAGAGCTTGCCACCACCGAGCTCCGGGTAGCGTCCGCGCAGCTTCGCGCCGAGCATGCGCGGGATCGCCCGGACCCGCTCCCACAGCGAGACCTTGCTGTCCGAGTTCTGGATGACCTGCCAAGCGGCCGCACCGGCCGCGGCCCGGTTTGCCTTGCGCATCGTGTTCGTCTCCTCAGGGGGCACGTGACTTCTCAAGATATGACGCGAAGTCTCCCTTGTTCGTTCCCCCTGGCACGGAGGACAACCCCGAACGAGACCGACGCGACACCCCGCGCGCCCCACTCCTCGAACCCCGAGTTGTCCACAGGGGGGACCGGTGGCACTGGTGGGCCCGGAGCAGGAGGGGCATGCTGGAGGTGACGGCGCCTCTGCCCCCACTCGCCAGCACACCGCCGCCGCTCGTCACGGAACCCACCCGCGCGACCTCCCACCGGTGGCGCCACCGGCCGACGGAGGTCGTCCCGGGGCCAGCCGCGACGACGCCGGAGGACCAAGGGGACAAGGAACACGCAGGACATAGGATCTCCCGCATACGGCCCACACGACCCGAACCGGTCCGCAGCACTCCGGACACACGACCGGCCGACCCGCCCCGACCGACCCCCGGTGACCCGACCCGTTATGCAGGTCACCTTGGCCTCATTGACGAAAACCCACCACATGGCGCAACCCGTGCCCCAAGGTGGTGAATACCGGGCCTCCCGCTGCACCGCACCCATTCGTTACGATGCGTGCGAGTGGCACCTGAGACGCGGGGCGCCTCCGAAGCAACCGACATCGCCCGAGCGCGCAGAACCGATGGAGCCTTTCCAGTGTCCAATGCCCTACCGCGGTCGGAGACGACCGTAGCCCTGTTGGCGGACATCCCCAGCACGGGCCACGTGGGCGAGACCGGAGCACGGCGGTTCGCCATGACCGGCGACGACGTGGGCGCGCGCAGCGCCGCCTTCGTCGCCTTCGCCATGGAGGAGGTACGCGCGGGTCGCCGGGTCGTGGCGCTCTACCCCGCCTGGCGGTCCACCGACGCCCAGAAGGCGGTCAACTTCGCGCGGGGCGCCCTGCGCACCGACCACATCGCGGGGATCGGCGTCGATCTGTCCCCCCTCGCACTCTCCCTCATCGCGGACCAGCTCGCCTACCTCGCCCCCTACCTGCCGCCGGGCATGGTGGCGGCGCTCAGCGCGGAGCTGCCCAAACACCTGTTGGCCGGGGCCTGGCTGAGAACGGTGTCCGGTCTGTCCACCCTCCCCACGAGCCTGCGCCAGCACATGGGTTCGTACGCGCCCACGGTCTCCTTCCTCGCCTACTGCGCCCCCTCCGCCCAGGTGGGCCGCCTACGGCCCTCGGACGTGATCAGTGAGCTGCCCTTCCGCCCGGTCCAGCCGGTGCAGCTGCTGTGCTCCACCCCGGACCCCAGCATCACCCGGGCGTTCGACGAGAACCTGCCCCAGGCCATCCAGCCGGTGGCCACCCGGACCCTGCCCGTCCAACCCCTCGGCAGCACCTACTGGGGCACCAGCAAGTACGTGGAGTTCGTGGCGTTGAGCGCGCACCCCCAGGCCCTCGCCTACGCCGCCGGGGCGCTCCGGGCAGCGGAGTGCACCTGGTGCGGTGAGCCCGTCACCGCCACCTCCTGTCCGTTCTGCGGGGGTGCCAGCAGCGGTACCCCCACCAGGACCCACCACACCGGCCCCGCCGCCCCGGCCCCCGCGTCCCGGAACGGTGTCGCGCGGGACGCCCGCGCGTACCGGGGCCCCTCCGGAGCCCAGGCCCCCGTCTCCCCCGCACCCCCGGGCGCACCCGACTCCCCCGTGTCGCGGCCCGACACCGTGCCACGAGCGACCCCGGGCCCCCACGGGAACCCCGACCACTCCGACCCGCGTGCCACACAGGCGGCACCGGCCCCTCAGCCCACCGTCGTGCCGCGGGGCGCCGAGCCCCACCGGACCGGGCCGAACCCCCTCAACGGGACCGGCGCTCCCCCTCGGGCCCGTACACCGACCGACCCCCGTACCAGCGAACGGGCACCGGCCGCCCGTCCCGCCGAGCCCGCCACCGGGCACCGCGAACCCGGACACGATGCCGAGCCCGGAATCCCCCAGGACCTTCTCCCGCTAGGGTCCGCCGCTCCGACGCCCGGACGGACGGCCCCCGACGACACGGAAACGGATACCACCCCTATGAACCCCCGTCAGCGACGCGGCGTACTTCTCATGGTCGTGGCCGCTATCGGCGCCGTCGCCGTGTTCGCCTCCGTCTTCACCTACGTCAACGGCCAGCAGGACCAGGGGGCAGGGTCGCCACCGTCCTGAGACTCGTCGAGGACGTCGACGCCAACCAGCCCCTGGGCCAGGACTCGTACGCCCCGGTCGAGGTACCCGCGTCGTACTTCGACCCGGAGGTCTTCATCTCCGACCTCGAGGAGATCGACACCCCCGAGGGCCAGGAGCTGGTGGCCGCCAGCCACCTGACCGAGGGGGCCATCCTCCAGCACGGCATGGTCAAGCCCCAGCCGACCCTGACCGCCGGCGAGCGCGAGATCGCGATCATGGTCAGCGCCGAGACCGGGATCGCCGGCAGGATCCAGCGGGGGTCGGTCGTGGACATCTACGGCACCTTCCAGGCTCGCGACCACGGTGAGGCCTGCGCGACCCGGATCGTCACCGAGGTGGAGGTCCTGGACATCGGGGAACTGCGCAGCCAGGAGTCCGACGCGGGCGGGGTGACGGGCGTCGTCCCGGTGACCTTCCGACTCGACCCGCAGACCGCGCTCCAGCTCGCCTACGCCGAGGAGTTCGCGACCAAGCTCCGTATGGCGCTGGTGAGCGCGGCGGACGGCGGCGATCCCGGTGACACCCAGGTGTGCAGCGGTGACTTCGAGGGGATCTTCGAGAACGCCTCCGGCGGAACCGGCCAGGGCGACCAGAGCGACCAGCGGCGCACGCCGCATGAGGGGTAAGTACCAGTGAACTTCCGAGTCCTGGCGGGGATGCCCAGCTCCGAGACGGAGATGGTGGTCGCGGCGCGCTTCGAGGAGCTGGCCGGGGCCGACCTCGTCTCGTCCCGCCTCACCAGCACGGACCTGATCAACGCCGCGGGCGAGTACTCCGACCTCGACGTGGTCCTCGTGCACCGGGAACTGGGCCCCGCCCCTGTCTTCGACACCATCCGGGACCTGTCGCACCGGCATCCGCAGCTGGCGATCCTGCTGGTCTCGCCGTCGATGGACCCGGACACCTTCACCGCCGCGATGGAGGCCGGAGCGCGGGGCGTGGTCCCGGCCGACTCCGGGGCGACCGAACTGGAGACCCGGGTCGCCAAGGCCGCCGAGTGGTCGCGGACCCTGCGCCGGCACCTGGAGTCGGCGTCGCTGGAACTGCCCGCCTCCGGGGTGCGGGGCCGGATCGTCACCCTCAGCGGGGCCAAGGGCGGCGTGGGCACCACCACCTGCACCGTGCACCTGGCGATGGCCGCGGCCCGGCGGGACCGGCTGGTGTGCCTGGTCGACCTCGACCTCCAAGCCGGTGACCTGCCCTCCTACCTCAACCTCCAGCACCGCAGGTCCATCACGGACCTCGTGGACGCCGCCGACGACATCAGCCCCGGGATGCTCGCGGAGACCCTCTACGTGGACCCGCGCGGCCCCCACGTGCTCCTGGCCCCCAGCACGGCGAGCGCGGCGAGGACGTCACCGCCCGGGCCACCCGCCGCATCCTGAGCGCCCTGCGGTCCCGCTACGAACTGGTGATCGTGGACTGCGGCTCCACCATGAACGAGGCGACCGCGATGGCGGTGGAGGTGGCCGACAGGTCCGTGGTGACGGTGACCCCGGACGTACCCGCGCTGCGGGGCGCCCAGCGGCTGATGGCCATGTGGGAGCGGCTCCAGATCCGCTCGCACGAGGACGTCTACTCCCTGGTCACCCGGCACAGCCGCAAGAACGAGATCCAGCCGGACTTCCTCCAGCAGCTGCTGGGCACCAAGGTGCTGCGCACACCGGTCCCGGCGGCCTACCGGGCGCTGGAACCCGGGGAGAACAACGGGGACCCCACGAAGGTGACCGACGAGGGACTGCGCAAGGCCTTCGCGCGGCTCGCGTCGGAACTGGACCTGCTCGTCCCCCCACCGCACTCTCGGGGGGAACCGGGCCGGGCGGTCACACCACCCCGTCGGGCGGGCTCCCCAGGGGCTGGCCGGGCTGGCCTCGCGTCCGCAGCCGCCGGGCGGCCCGACCACCCGGGACGTGTCCGGGTTCCTCAACGCCATGGGCCAGGACCCGGCCTCCGGGCACCAGCCCCGGCCGGTCGGGCCCTCCCCTGGGGTCCGGGCCCCCAGCACCCGGGAGGGGGATCGGTGGCTGAGGACCACCGGGAGTCCGGGAGGAGACGGGGCACCGGAGACGACCGCGGCGCGATCTTCGTGGAGTTCGCGGCCATGGTTCCGTTCATGATGCTGGCACTGGCCCTGGTGTGGCAGGTGCTGCTGGTCGGAGTCACCTCCATGTACGCCTCCCACGGGGCCGCCGAGGCGGCCCGGCAGGCCTCCGTCACGCCGGACGACATGGCCCGCATCGACGAGGAGGCGCGCAAGCGGGTGCGGGCGCCCTGGGACGGTGAGGACGTGCTGACCACGGAGATCGTCGAGCGCGACGGCGACCGGTTCGCGCGGGTGAGCCTGGACATGCCGGTGTTCCTTCCGGGTGTGACGGCTCCGTGGCCGATCACCGGGGAGGCCAGGGTGGTCACGGAGGTGCGCCCGCGCGGGGGCACCGAACCCGAGGGGGTGGAGTCCCCCTGAGCGGCACTCCCACCGCGCGCGGCCGTGGATCCCGGGCTCCCGGGACGGGCCGCCCGGTCACTCGCGGAGCGGGGACGGAGCCCGGTACACGGGCCCCCGTCCTCCGGAGGCTGCTGTTCGGCGACCACCCGCGTTCGGACCGGGGCGGACCCATCCTGGAGTTCGCCGCGACCCTGCCGATCCTGCTGTTCACGGTGGTGGTGGCTATGGAGGTCTTCCTGGCCTTCACCGCCGTCGAACGCATCGAGTCCGCCGCCAGGGCCGGTGCCCGGGCCGCCGGAACCCAGCAGCTGACCGGGGCCGAGGAAACCGCCCGCACGGCCCTGCCCGGCTGGCTGGACGACGCCACCATCACCAGTGGGACCAACGACAGCGACGGGTACTTCGTGGAGGTCTCCCACCCGCTGCCGATCGTGTTCTCGTCGGTGGACCTGAACCTGACACTGACTCGACGGGTGGACATGCCGAACGTGTGAGGCGGGCGGAACCCGCGCGACCAGGACGGCATCGGCTAGGGAGGACACGAGGGACATGGGGCTGAAGGACCGGCTGGAGGAGGACCGCGGCGTCGAGGAACGCGCGGACCGCGGCAGCGTGACGCACTGGCGTCGGCGCCTCCTGGAGGAGATCAACCTGGAGGACCTGACCCAGCTGACGCTCGCCCAGCGCCGCGTCCGCCTGGAGAGGGTCGTCGGGCACATCCTGTCCCGTGAGGGCCCGGTGCTGTCGGACCGCGAACGGTCGGTCCTGATCCGCCGGGTCGTGGACGAGGCCCTGGGACTGGGCGTGCTGGAGCCGCTGCTGGCCGACGAGAGCATCACCGAGATCATGGTCAACGGCCCCGACAACGTGTTCGTGGAACGCGGTGGCCGCATGGAGCGGATCGATGCCGCCTTCAACGGCGAGGAGCAGCTCTACCAGACCATCGACCGGATCGTCTCCCTGGTCAACCGGCGCGTGGACGAGTCCTCACCGATGGTGGACGCCCGGCTGCCCAGCGGCGAGCGCGTCAACGTGATCATCCCGCCGCTGTCCCTGTCCGGTCCGGTCCTGACCATCCGGCGCTTCCCCAAGCCCTACCCCATCGAGGAACTGGTGCGGATGGGCAGCCTGGACCAGGCGACCGGGGTTCTGCTGTCCGCGATGGTGCGCGCCCGGTTCAACATCGTCGTCTCCGGCGGAACCGGCACCGGGAAGACGACCTTCCTGAACGCGCTGTCGGCCTTCGTGCCCAGCCAGGAGCGGATCGTCACGATCGAGGACTCCGCCGAGCTCCAGCTGATGCAGGAGCACGTGGTGCGGCTGGAGTCGCGGCCCGCCAACATCGAGGGCCGGGGCGGCATCGCCATCCGTGACCTGGTGCGCAACGCGCTGAGGATGCGTCCGGACCGCATCATCGTCGGTGAGGTCCGCGGCCCCGAGACCGTCGACATGCTCCAGGCGATGAACACCGGCCACGACGGGTCCCTGGTGACGGTGCACGCCAACTCCGCCGAGGACGCCATCCACCGGCTGCAGACCCTGGCCACCCTGGGCGACGGGAACATCCCCTACGACGCGATCCGCGACCAGATCAACAACGCGGTGGACGCGGTCGTCCACCTGGGCCGCTGGCCGGACGGTTCCCGCCGGATCAACGAGATCGCCGTGGTGTCCTCGCGTCGCCGCGAGGAGTTCCGGCTGGACCGGCTCATGGAGTTCGCGGCGCTCCCGGCCACCCCCGACCGCACCGTCGAGGGGCGGTTCCGGCACCACCCGCTGCCACGCCACGTCGCCGGTCGCATCCACCACGTCGGGGAGAGCGTCCCGCGGTGTTCGGGGTCGTGTCCGACGACCCCGTCCGGGACAGCCGTTGAGGGCCCGCACCACGTCCGCGACGGCGTTCCCCCGCGAGGTACGACGCCGGGCCGACCGACGGCACCGGCCCGAAGGGAGACCGGGTGAACTGGCAGATTCCGGCGATCCTCGGCGGTCTCGCCCTGGTTCTGATCCTGGCGCTGTGGGCGCTGTGGGAGTTCGTGGCCAGCGCCGAGCAACGGCGGCTGATCGCCGCGCGCAGTGCCCTGGACCAGGCGGAGTACGCCGCCTCCACGCCCATGGCCAGGTTCGACGCCTGGCTTCGGCGCACCCAGTGGGGCGCTCGGCTGGCTCGCCGTATGGCGCGGTCGGGCACGGACATGCGCCCGGCCACCTTCGTCGTGGCGCTGGCGTCCGGCGCGCTGCTGGCCGTCCTGATCGTGTGGCAGGTCCTCGCGCCGTTCTTCGGTCTGCTGGCCGCCGCGGGCGTGGCGTTCCTGTTCTTCTCCTATCTGCGCCGGGCCGAGTCCAAGCGCCGGGAGGAGTTCACCAACCAGCTGCCCGACCTGGCACGGGTACTGGGCAACGCGACCTCCGCCGGGCTCGCGCTGCCGACGGCGGTGGCCATCGCCGCCGACGAGCTGGACGGCCCGGCCGGGGAGGAGCTCGGCCGGATGGCGGAGTCCATGAAGCTGGGCGCGAGCTTCGAGGAGGCCATCGCGGACCTGCGCCAGCGCATGCCCTCCCGTGAACTGGGCGTGCTGTTGTCCACGCTGCTGGTGTCGTCCCGGTCCGGCGGATCGCTGGTGACGGCTCTGCGCAACATCTCCTCCACGTTGGAGAGCCGCAAGGAGACCCGGCGTGAGGTGAGCACCATCCTCAGTGAGACGACCTCCACCGTGTGGGCGCTCGGGTTCATGTCGGTGGGTGCCCTGTTCCTGATCAACGGCATCGAACCGGGGATCATGCGCACGATGACCAGCTCCGCCTCCGGGGTCGCCGTGCTCTTGGTCGTGGCCGCGCTGTACACGACCGGATTCGTGCTGGTCGCCCGCATCACCCGGTTCAAGATGTAGCGCCCCCACGTCACGTCCCCGCCCGCACCTCGAAGGACACCCCCATGAACCTCCCGCTCCTGATCCCCCTGGCGGCCGGCCTCGCCTCGGCCCTGGTCGTGCTGCTCGGTGTCTACGGCCTGCACCTGACCCAGTCCCAGACCCGGGTGACGGTGGACGATCCGGTCAACGCCCCGGTGACCACCAAGAGCGACGACACCTTCTTCCTGCACCGGATCACGGAGCGGATCGGTCGCCCCTTCTCCAGGGCGCTGATGGGATCGATGAGCGAGAAGGCGAAGGCGTCCGTCTCCTCCCGGATCGAGGCGGCCGGGCGACCGGACGGCCTGACCACGGAACGCTACGTGCGGCGCAAGGTCGGTGAGGTCGCCATCTACGGGACCCTCGCGGTCGTGGTGCTGCTGGCCGGTTCCAGCCCGCTGCTCGCCCTCCTCGCACTGGCCTTCGCGGGACTGACCGACCTGAACCTGTACGTGCGGACCCAGGAACGCGCCGACGAGGTGCAGACACAGCTGCCGGACTTCCTGGACGTGCTCGCGGTGACGGTGAGCGCGGGCATGTCCTTCCGCGCCGCCGTCGCCCGGGTGGCGGTGTCGATGCCGGGGGTCCTGGCGGACGAGTTCACCATCGCGCTCCACCAGATGGAGCTGGGCACCTCCCGCCGGGAGGCCTTCGAGTCGCTGCGCCGCCGCAACCGCAACGAGTCGCTCAGCAAGTTCGTCACCGCCATCCAGCAGGCCGAGGAACTGGGCGCGCCGCTGAGCGACACCCTGGTGGACATCAGCAGGGACATGCGCCTGGCCGACGCCCAGTACATGCGCCGCAAGGCCCAGCGTCTGAATCCGAGGGTGACGATGGTGACCGCCGCGACCCTGCTCCCGGGTCTGCTGATCCTCATCATCGGCTCGATGTTCCTGGGTACCGAGATCGACCTGAGCACCCTCCTCGGAGGGTAGGGCCACCGGCCTCCCGGACCGTGTCGCGGCTGGTGGCGCGGCGCCCCGGGGACCGGCGGGCGGTCCCCGGGGCGCCGCACGTCCTCGGGCTCAGGCGGGCGGGAAGGGGATCCCGGACAGCGTCGGGATCAGGGCCTCCTCCTCGAAGTCCAGGTGGGCCTCGAGTTCCTCGGTCAGCCGGTCGAGCTCCGCCATGAACCGCACCGGGTCGGCGGTGCGCACGTCAGCGAGCAGGCCCTCCAGCTCGGCCCGGACCCGGTCGACCACCCGGTGCTCCTCCACCAGGCGCTCGACCGGTTCCCTCAGGTGCGGGTACCCCTCGGCGAGCGCCGGGAACATCGAGTCCTCGCTGGTGTGGTGGAAGTGCAGGGACTCGCAGAAGGCCAGGCAGTGCTGCCGGATCTGGAGGTTGAGACCGACCGGCGGAGCGGTCGACGCGGCGTCGCGTTCGGCCAGGTACCGCTCGGCCTCCGCGCGCACGTTGGTGAGCTGACCCCGCAACCACGCGTGGATCTGGAGCAGCTTGTCCGCGAGGTCGCGCACCTCACCGGAGCCGAGCTCGGGCGAGGGCTGGAGCTCCACCACCGGGATACGGCGCTCCACCTGGTCCTGGTAGTCGCCGTACCCCGGATGGCGGCTGACGATCTCCCGGAAGATCCGGTCGCGCTCGTCGCCCGCCAAGGGGACCGCGATGGACTCGCGGGCCTCGTCTCCGGGCATCTCGACGGTCACCATGGGGTGGGCGAGCAGGTTGCGGTACCAGTCGGGGTCCTTCGGAGAGCCCCGGCCGAGCCCACCACGTGGACGCGGTCCTCGATCCGCACGAAGCCGAGCGGAGTGGTGTACCGCTGACCCGAGCGTGCCCCCGTGGTCGTGAGCAGCAGCAGGTCCCCGCCGGCGAACGGGCCGCCCACACGGCCGCCGTTGGCACGGAACTCCGCCACCACCGGTGCGTTCAGGGGGCTCACCCTGGGCTCGGGGCTCTGGTGGGGCCCGGCCGGCGGCTGGTCCGGGCCGCCGGTGTTCTCCTCGTTCGTGTTCCTGTCGTCGATCTCCGTCAAGGGACGGTCCTCTCACTGGTCGTGGAGGCGGACGTCCCCGAGGGCGCGGATGTCGCGCTCGGTTCCGGGTGCGGTCAGGGCAGGGCACCGGGTGGCCGTCAGGCCGGAAGGGGCTCGGGGAGTCCGCCGGAAGGTGGTGCCAGGTGCACCGGTTCGGCGGGTGTACAGCCGGGGCGGGGCGGGGCAGCGGCTCGGACTCCTACGGCCCGGTCTCTCACCGGGCCCGAGAGGGAAGGGTCTCGACAGCGGCGTCACACCGGCGCCGCGAACGGCTCAGCCGATCAGATTCGGTACGCGAAGTGTGTGCTCACGATGGCTCCCCGAACAGGTCATGGCGCCTCCATGTTCTCCGGCCGGCCCACTGCTCTTGGCCGGAAACACGCGACGCCCGACCATCATAGGCGCTCGTTCGGGTGGGGACGGACCCACCCGAAGAGTCGGGAGGGCCCCATCGGAACGGCGTCCACGGCTCCGTACCTTCGTCGACGGGCCCCGAACCGGCCCCGCCCCCTGTCTCCGCCCGTGAAGGAACCGACATGAGCCCGTCCCGCCGTCCTCCCTCAGCCGTCGCCCCGCCCGTGCTCGGGCCCGGACGCTCCCTCGCCCCCGACCTCGCGCGGGGCTTCATGCTGCTGTTCATCGCGCTGGTCAACGCCCAGTTCTTCCTCACCCATCCGGACACCGTTCGCACCCTCGCCGACCAGGTGCTGACGTTCGTCCAGAGCACGCTGGTGAACGGGCGGGCGATCCCGCTCTTCTCCCTGCTCTTCGGCTACGGCACCGTGTGGATCATGCGCCGGGTCCTCGACGCCGGCGGCGGGTGGGTGCACGCCCGCGTGGTGTTGCGCCGTCGCGGACTGTGGATGCTGGTGATCGGGCTGGCGCACGGGGTCCTGCTGCTACCGGTGGACATCGTCGGGGCGTACGGGCTCGGTCTGCTGCTGTTCGTGGGATTCCTGCGCGCACGGGACGCCGTCCTGCTCTGGACCGCGGGCGCCGTCGCCCTGGCCTCCGCCGCGCTGAACACCGTGCTCGGCCTGGGTGACGCGTTCGGCACCTCCCCGGGGACACTGACCCGGCGTCGGCGGTGCCCTCGCTTGTGGAGTCGGGCTTCCTCGCCGCCAGTGCCGAACGGTTCGCGGAGTGGACCCTGTACACGCCGGTGACCCTGGTGCTGGTGGTGATGCCGCCGTTGCTCGTGGGAATGTGGGCGGGCCGCCGGGGCATCCTGGAGCGCCCTCGGGAGCACCTCACCCTGTTGGTGCGCACCGCCGTCGTGGGCCTGGGCGTCGCGGTGGTCGCGGGGCTGCCGGACGCCCTGGTCACCGCCGAGTTCCTGCCGGAGCCGGAGCCTCAGGTCCTGGTCTTGTTGTGGATCGTGCACGACCTCGCGGGCTGGGCGGGCGGGCCCGGCTGGGCGGCGCTGATCACCCTGGTCGCCCTGTGGCTGACCGAGCGGGCCACCTCGCGCGGGGACGGCGACGGCTCCCCTGGCGCGATCGCCACGGCGATCGCGGCCGTGGGAGAGCGTTCGCTGAGCTGCTACCTGGCCCAGGCGGTCGTGTTCACCGTGGTGTTCGCTCCCTACGGCCTGGGCCTGGGCGCCACCGCGAGCGCCTCCGGCGCGGTTCTGGTCGCCGTACTCACCTGGGGGCTGACCGTGGCCCTCGCGGAGATCTCGCGCCGTCGCGGCCTGCGCGGACCGGCCGAGGTGCTGTTGCGCCGGCTCACCTACGCCCGCACCCGTCTGCCCGGCTCCCCGGAGGGGCGGCGGTGAGGCGGGGTCGGGAGCTCGGAGGTCAGCCCTGTCCGGGGGCCCCGTCCACCGGGCACAGGGTCATGTCGCTCTCCCCGGGGACGGTGCTCGGCAGGGCGAAGTAGCCCGACCCCAGCCGACTCCCGTCCCGCCACTCCTCCGTGCCGTCCACGTCGTAGCAGTGCCCGCTGAGGTCGTGCACCAGGGCTCCCGCGTACTCGGACGGACGGTAGGCGACACCCGCCCGCTCGGGGGCTCCCGGGAGCAGCACGGTGATCTCGGCGAACGGGTGCTGCGGGCTGAGTTCCGTGAGCGTGGTCATCGGCTGTCCCAGCTCACTGCCGCTCCCGCCCCTGACGGTCTCCTTGTCGATCCCCCCGTTCAGTTCGGGGTCCAGGGGCGTCAGGGCCAGGAAGTCCTCCTCGTACACACGGTGGCTGCCCACGGTGGGGTGGTAGGTGAGCTCCGCCGTGAACTCGACCCCCGCGCCGGTGTCCCGTGCGCCGGTCATGCACACGCTCATCACCGGGAAAGCCTCCAGACTGGGGGTGACCAGACCGAAGTCCATCGTGTCGTGGTCCAGCGGCGAGACGAACGGCCAGACGTCGGGACTCGTGTTCGGCTCGCCCTCGGGGCCCGGGACGAGGAGCGGGGCGTACGAGTCCGGCGAGACGGTGTCCGTGGTGAAGGGGCGCCAGGGAGCGTGTTCGCTCTGGGCTCCCCTCCGCTCGGCGTCGTCGCAGGGCAGCTCGGTGGGGGCCGCCGCCCCCTCCTCGGTCTCCTCCTCGTCCTCGGACGCGGCCGGTTCCTCGGCGGCTCCCTCCGAGACCACGGTGTCGGCGGGCGACTCGCTCAGGGCGTTGACCAGCAGGTAACCGCCCCCGAGCACCGCGACCATTCCGGCGGCCCCCACCGCGAGCCAGAGGCCGACCCTGCCCCGGGAACCGGCGCCGTCGTCCTCGTCGAGGTCGATCCCGCCGCTGTCCACGCCCGACAGGTCGTGGCCTCCGGTCTGTGAGGGCCCGAACAGGTAGTCCGCGCCGCCCCTCCCGGCCGTGCCCGCGCCGCGCGCCCCGGGCGGGGCCCCGGGGCCGTCAGCCGTCGGAGCGGGGAGGGCGTGCCCGTACGCCTCCGCGGCGGCCTCCGGCCCCCACTCCTCGTCGTCGGCACCCGTCTCGGCGCCGCCTCCGAGGGTCGTCTCACCCCGGAGGGTTCCGGGGCCGACCGCGGCCCCCTCGGAGGCGGTGGCTCCGTCGACCGACGCGACCGCTCCGGTCTCCGCTCCCCCGTCACCGGTCCCCGCCGCAGCCTGGGCCGGGGCGTGCGCGGACCGGACCCAGCGCTCGGGGTCGTGCCAGCTCAGGTCGGGAATCGGCCAGTGCCGCGCGATGAGCGCGCGGAGCTGGTCGGGCCAGGTGTCGGCGGTCGACTGCTCGTCGATGCCGAGCATCAGCAGGCACTCCAGGTAGGCGTCCTCGGCGGAGGGGCGCAGCTCCTGATCCGGGGAGAAGGCGCGCAGGAGCAGCGAACGCAGCTCCTCCGGAAGCGCCCTGAGATCGACTCGCGCCTCGCGGGTGCGGCGGGCCATCTCCCAGAGAATCTGTCCCGGCACCCGTCCCGGGGTGTGCCCGGCCGGGGAGGCCCCGAACGGCGGCTCCCCGGTGGCGGCGAACACCACGAGGCAGGCCCAGGCGTGCACGTCGGACCGTTGTGTGGCGGGTGCGCCGTCGTAGCGCTCCGGGGACAGCCAGCCCAGGCTCGTCCCGCTCTGTACGGAGGCCGTGTCGTCGATCCGGCGGGCGATCCCGAAGTCGAGCACGCGGGGCCCGCGCGCCGAGGACACCACGCTCTCCGGGCGCAGGTCACCGTGCACGGCACCCGTAGCGTGGGTGGTGGCGAGTGCCTCGGCCATGCCGGCCGCCAGCGCCAGCAGGGCGTCGCCCCCGACGGGGCCGTGCAGCCGCACGTGCTCACGCAGACCGAGTCCGGGAAGGTACTCGATAGCGGACCACGGCCGTCCCTCGTGTGTCCCGAGGTCGCGTACGCCCACCGCGCACACACCGTCGCTCCGCTCGGCGGTCGGGGTCCCATCGACGGCGAGGGCGTCCCACCCGGGGCCCGCGATCCGGAGGGCGGTCGGTTCGTGGTCGGGGGAGACGGCGGCGAACAGGGTGCTCACACCGTCGGCGCCCAGACGTCCGATGACGCGGTAGCCGCCCACCTGGAGCGGGTCACCGTCGGTCAGGGGTTGACGTTCGGCGGCGGATCAGGGAGGGAGAAGTCCATTGGGGGCAGCTTTCCACACATCAGGGACGGTTGTGGTGGGCTGTGCCGGGATAGCACATTCGATCCCGTTGTTCTGCGAACCTACCTAATTCGTGAGGGAGCCGACACAGTGATCCCCCCGTTCTCCTTGCGCACGGGACCCGCTCACAACGCATGCCCCGCCCTGCGCGATCACGCGCCCGCACCCCGGAGGGCGGGTCGGTAAGCCCTGTTCACCAAGGATCGTGGCGGTCGTCGGGACGTCCTTGCGCCGCCCGACGCCACCACACCGAGGGGCACCGGTGGCGGACACGGTGGGTGAGGACGTTATGGGAAGGAGAGGAAATCGGTGTAATCCACCGTCAACCACCCCGGCCAC
This sequence comes from Nocardiopsis eucommiae, assembly GCA_018388625.1. Classification (GTDB taxonomy): domain Bacteria; phylum Actinomycetota; class Actinomycetes; order Streptosporangiales; family Streptosporangiaceae; genus Nocardiopsis; species Nocardiopsis eucommiae. The sequence continues at coordinate 4,438,989 of CP074402.1, forward strand.
GACCCCGGGGCAGCTCCACCCTCTGGCCCGGCCACACGGAGGGTGCGGAGGGTCCCGCAGAATCGTCACGAACTCCCGCTGACAACTCGACGCCCCCACTTCCCCGCGGAGAAGACGATGGCCGACGACGCCAGGAACACCGCGCAGCACCCCGCCGACCACACCCCCGAGTCCGGCGGCACGTCCCCGCCCTCGGCGGACCCGCCGAGGGACGCGAGCACGAACGAGCACCCACGGGAGCCCCGCCCCTCCTTTTCCCGGCTGGTCGGCGCCATCGCGGGCAAGGCCCTCCCCCTCTACCTCTCCATGGTCGCCACGGTGTTCGGCACCCTCGTCACGGCGGGGGTGCTGGGGCACACCGGCACCACGGTCCTGGCCGCCTACTCCCTGACCATCGCCCTGTACAACCCCGCCTCGATGGTCGTCCAGGGCGCGCTGCGCGGTTCGATGCCGTTCGTCGCGCGGAACACCGAGGACCCCGCCGCCCTCGCCCCGGTCCTGCGTGACTCCCTCTGGCTGTCCCTGTGCCTGGGCCTGGTCGGCGGTTCCGTGGTGGCGTCGGTTCCCCTGGTCGCCCGGTTGATCGGAGCACCCGCCGAGACCGTGGCGGCCTTCGGCCCCTTCCCCAGCTGATGGCGCTGGCGCTGCTCGCCAACGCCTTCCAGTCCTGCGCCACGGTCCTGTTGATCGGCCTGGGGCGGTCGAAACAGGCCATGGCCGTGGGCCTCGTCGGAACCGCCTCGTCCGTGGTCCTGATCCCCACACTGGTGCTGGCCCTCGGTCTGGACATCGCCGGCGCCGGCCTCGCCATGCTCCTGACCGCCCTGACGACCACCGCGCTGGCCCACGTCCTGCTGAGACGCGGCACCGCGTTGACCACCCGGTCTCCCGGAGCGTGGAGACCGGACTGGTCCGGCGTCTGGCGTATCGCCCGGGTCGGACTCCCCATGGGGTCGACGATGCTGATCAAGTTCGGCGTGCTGGGCCTGCTCGCCATGGCGGTGGCACGGATCGGCGCCACCGAGGCCGCCGCCCACCAGGTGATGGTGACCCTGGTGACCTTCGTCTTCCTCCCCGCGACCGCTGTCGGCCAGGCCGCGGTCCCCTTCATGGCCCGTGCCGCGCGGGCGGCCGAGTCTCCCGGGGAGAGTGCCTCGGGGTTCGGCGAGGTCCGCAGAGCACTGGTCGCGGGACTGACGCTGGCCCTGCCAGTGATCGCCCTCAGCATGCTTCTGCTCTGGGTCGCGGCGGGCCCGATCGTCGGCGTCCTCACCCCCGACCGGGCCGTCTCCGCGCTGGTCATCGGGTTGGTACCGGTCGTCTTCGTGGTCGTTCTCGCGGACGGCGTGCAAGCCGTGCCCGGGATGGGGCTGCTTGCCCTCAGACGCACCGCCCCGACCCTGTACACCTTCGCGGTGTGCTTCGGGCTGCTGGCCCTGGCCGCGTTCCCCCTGGCCTCGGCGGGTGGCCTCGCCTGGCTGTGGTGGACCTACGCTCTGGCCAACCTCGGGCTGGTGGTCGGACAGGGTGGTGGCTTCCTCCGGCTCACCCGGGACCGGAACTGACCGATGAACCCCCGTTCCGGAGGAGGCACCGTCCGGGGTATTCGGGGCCGACGGTTCCGGAACGGTCCACTTCATGCGCGACTCGCATAGAACTCATGATTTCGCACCGGAGTGACGCCCCGAGCCCGTCCCGCCCTCCCCTGCCACACCCCCACCACCAGCGGCCTCGGCGGAGTCCCGCACCGACCGTCGAGGCCACTCCATTCCCCTGCGAAACGACGCTCCATTTCCTGGAATCGTCCATTCGCATTCCTCCGGAGAAACACACGGGAAAGCACGGCGCCACCCCGTCGGCACCCCTCCGGTCGTCGCCTCCCGCCACGCGCCACCGACAGCCCGTCCGCAGGGCGGGAATTCCCCCACCGCCACCGCACCTTCCGCAGCAGCGGGAGGGCGGCAGTCGTACCGATTCGTCCTCGCCACCGGGGAGGGACACCACCCCGCCCACCCCGCCCCGGGTCATCCTTCACCCTGGGGTCCCCTCCGCCCCACCGTCGCGTGACCCAGCGGATCCCCCGGCAGCCCGGCCCTCCTCAGCCAGCCCCACGCCCCCACGAGGGAAAACCGGACAGTCGACCCACCGAACGAGACAACAGTCGATGTCTCCCTTCAGGTCGAAGAACGCCCCCGAGGCCCCCAGCGGCCACCAGGAGCCCCGGCCGTCGCGCGGCCGACCCCGTGGCGGCCGAGGCCCCGTCCTCGCGCCACGGGGCCTCCTGAATCCACAAGGGCCCCCAGGGAGCGGACACCCCCGAAACCGTTGTTACGAGGGTGTCCGGTTTCCGCCAAGCGATGACTTTAGACACCAAACCGCCTACAAAAGACGGCACGCGGCTCCGACCCGAACCAATCCGGACCCCGCCAATGACCACCCTGAGTGCGCCACTCAGCCAGGTCGGAGAATCAGTTCGAGAAATTGCTGCGGAACGGCTGCGGAGCACCCTCGATCTCAGGCATACTCAGACCGTCGGTCGCCCGGTCGGCGCTGGCTTCGAGCCCGATGCCAGCGCGTGTCCTGGCGTCCGCGCCATGCACTCGACGTTCCGTGCGTCCTTTCGTTCCCGGGGCCCGTGGGTGGGTTCTCGTTCACCACAGAACGAGGCTCCCGGGGATGGACAGAATGGTTGCGCGAAGCGATAGAGTGCACCTGCGGGATCTCGCTTTCTCCCGTTCGTCACACGGGAGAGGCGCGAGTTCGATGGGGAGTGACTTCGTGGAAGTTGCGATCTAGGGGGAACTTCCGCCAAGAAACACTCTCACCCGCCCAGGTGGCAGGGGATTCGGGGGAATTCACGTTCACCGAGCACGTGAATGCTCCCTTCGCCACCAAGGGGCCCCAGCCCTCTGTTGCCTCCGGGCGACAAAGCCACCGGAGGGAAAAGGGGAACAGAGGGATCGCGGCCCCGAACCATGAGGAAAAAAGGGGGCACTCTCCCCTCCCGGCGTCAGGGGAGACACGGGAGCGGAGGCCAACCTCAGGCGCGGCCCCGGATCGTGTCGGCTCACAGGGAGCCGACGGCGACCGGGGCCGCGACTCGTGACGACCGCTCCACGGCCGAGCCCATCCCACGAAAGCGGCCCGGTGTCGAGCCCTCACCCGGATCCCGCATACGACCCCGCTCCGGTGGTCGTCGCCACTCCGCTGGCGGAGGCGCTCCGCCCAGAAACCGAACCCGGACGGGAACTCGGCGTGACCGGGCTTCGTTGCGCCTGCGTGAGTGAAGACATGAGGTGTTCGCGCCGCCGGGCCGCGGCGAGGAGTGTCCTCCGGATCATGGGACGCTCGCGACCACCAGGCCGTCCCTCGCCGAACCCGTGGAGCTCGAACGGCCGCGGGCCCGACCCCCGCGCGTCGTCGTGCCGGAGACGCTCCCTGCCGCCGATCGCGCCGACGGCGACTCCGTCGTCACCGGCGAAGGCCTGCGAGAAGCCCGCCCTAGTGCGCGTCCCGACAGCTCAGCACGGTCTCCAGCAAGCCGGGGAAGCGTCCGTCGAGCTCCTGGTCGCGCAGCGAGACGAAGCAGCGCGTGCCCTCGGTCCGGTTCTGGATCAGCCCTGCGTTGCGGAGGATCTTCAGGTGGTGGCTCAGGGTCGACTGCGCGATCGGCAGGTCGATGTCCTTCCAGGCCCGCTCACCCTCGAACTCCGCGAGCATGCACACGATCCGCATCCGGGTGGGTTCGGCCAGCGCGGAGAGCACCGTGACCAGATCCACTTCGGACAGGGCCGGATGCTCGCGCCCCTTCGCTGTCCCCTTGGGAACCAAGACCCCACCTCCGCTTCCTCTGCCACACAGCCGTTCCGCGCGTCCGCCCGGGGGCCGCACCGTCCCACCCGACCCCGCCCGCGGCCGAGCCCATCCGCGATCAGGATTTGGTGTGCGTTCAGCGGCGAGTGTACCGTCACTGTTCGATGTTCGTCGATCATCGAACGATTCAGGCCAGTGGGGGTAACTGAGATGACGGAAAACACCGGGGCCACGAAGACCGGGGCATCGGGGGCGGGGCCCGCCCTGTCCGTCCTGGACCACGCCAGCATCGTCGAGGGCTCCACCCCCGGCGAGGCCCTGCGTGACGCCCGTGAACTCGCCCAGAACCTGGAGCGGTGGGGCTACACCCGCTTCTGGCTGTCCGAGCACCACAACATGCGGGCCATCGCCAGCGCCGCCACCTCGGTCTCGCTCGGCTTCATCGCGGAGGGCACCTCCACCATCCGGGTGGGTTCGGGCGGCGTGATGCTCCCGAACCACTCCCCGCTGGTGATCGCGGAGCAGTTCGGCACGCTGGAGTCCCTCTACCCGGGACGCGTCGACCTCGGTCTGGGACGTGCTCCCGGAACGGACCCGCGCACCATGCGGGCGATGCGCCGTGACCACTCCGCTTCCTCGACCTTCCCGCAGGACGTCCAGGAGCTCCGGTCCCTCTTCGAGCCCGCGAGCCCCGGACAGCCGGTGCGCGCCGTTCCGGGCGAGGGCCTGCGGGTGCCCCTGTGGATCCTCGGGTCCAGCCTGTTCGGGGCCCAGCTCGCCGCGCACCTGGGGCTGCCGTACGCCTTCGCGTCGCACTTCGCACCGAGTGCGCTCTACGACGCGCTCGCCGCCTACCGGGAGGACTTCACCCCCTCGGAACAGGCCTCGAAGCCCTACGCCATGGCCGGGATCAACGTGGTCGTCGCGGACACGGACGAGGAGGCGAAGGACCTGTTCACCTCGCAGCAGCAGGCCTTCCTTGGCATCATGCGCAACGCGCGCGGACTGCTCCAGCCCCCGGTCCGGAGCTCGGCCATGGACACGATGTGGCGTCCCGGCGAGAAGGAGCAGACGAGCGCGATGCTCCGCTACTCCTTCGTCGGTTCCCAGGAGACCGTGCGGAGCAGGATCGACCAGTTCGTCGCCGACACCGGTGTGGACGAGCTGATGATCTCCTCGATGATCTACGACAAGACCGCCCGCTTCCGCTCCTACGAACTGCTGGCCGACGCGTGCGGCCTGGCGGCGCCCGACGGGAGCTGAGGTCGGCACGGAACCCTGACCGGGGGTACTGGTCAAGGGTGCGGGACCGGATCAGGCAGGATCCGGAACCGTCTCCTCCGGTGACAGGGGTGGGGCGGGGTCGTCAGGACCCCGCCCCACATCACGCCCGGGCATCGGTGCCCGGGCCGCCCACGCGTTCGGTCAACCCCTCTCGGCGCGTTCACGGCCGTCCTGTCCACGGCCGTCCTGTTCACGGGCGGCCGCGCGGTCCAGCTCCCTGCGCGCGGGGCCGCTCAACGGGATGCGCCTCCACCACCACTGCTCGTCGGTCCGGACCTCCGCCTCGGGTTCGGCCAGGGCCAGCAGACCGGCGTCGTCCTCCTCCGTGAGGGAACGGAAACGCGCGTCGATGTCGGCCAGGGCGGCGTCCACGCTGGCGGTACGTTCCGAGCCCAGGGTGGCGACCCCCGGTCCACGAAGTCACGCAGGACGAGCGCGGTGACGAGGTCGTGGACACCGCACGCGGAGGGGGCCGCGTCCGGGAGGGGCAGATCCTCCCGCAGTCTTCGGACGTGGGTGTGCCAGGCGCCGAGCAGGCCCAGCAGTCCGAACTCGTGGCCTGTGGGGATGCGGACCGGGAACTGCTCGAGCCGGTCCAGCTCCTCGGGGGCGAAGTAGCGGCGAAACCACTCTCCCGCCTCTGGTTCCGCTGGTGCCGGAGTCATGGAACTCCTTACTGGGGTGAGCCGGGTCGGTTCGGAGGCCATCGGTAGGGATCATCCAGGCGGGAACAGGGCCGGGGCGGAGTCGGGAATCGGGGCGCCGGGACCGTCCCCTCGGGCCCCCGAGCCAGGCACACCGTCGTGGCACCCCACACACCTCGCTTCCCCCTGCATTCTCTTACGCCGGACCCCCACTCCGGCGGTTCACCCCTTTCCTGGGAAGCGGATGCGGAGCGACCGTCGGCGGTGTAGGGGCCTGGTCCGGACGTCAGTCCCCGCCGCCACCACCGCCTCCGTCACCGCCCCCGGAGTCACCACCGCCGGAGGCGTCACCGGAACCCCCGTCGAAGAGGCCGCCGCTCGGGGAACCACCGTGGGAGCCGGAACCGTCCGAGCTGACGGAGTGACCACCCACCGAGCAGAGTTCGGCGAACTCGCACAGGCTGCCCCAGTCCAGTTCGAACCCCTCCCTGGGCTCCGGGGTCCGCTCCCCGACCCTCCCCGCGGGCTCCTCGACCAGCCGCGCCGAACCAGAGTCCGTCACGACCCGCACCGCGTCGCCGCCGGAGCCGTCCACTCCGCGCCCGCGCTGCCCGCCCTCGCGGCCCATCCGGCCGAGTCCGATCACCGCGACGTGCCGCAGCGCGACCTCACGCACCATCGAACGCTCCTCGACCCGGCCGACGGAGTAGGTCCGCTCCGCTTCCATGAGCACTTCCGCACCGGCGGGGGTCCTGGTGGTGACGTTCCGACCGCCGCGCGCCAGGTACAGCCCGGAGGAGAGCCCGTTCAGCACCGAGAGGACCCCGCCGAGCACGATCATCGCGACCGTCCACCCGTTCTGTTCGTAGGCGGTCACCAGCACCACCCCGCCGATCAGCAGCCCGGCGCCCACGAGGGAGAGCTTCTGGGCGATCCAGCCGCCGTCGTGGAAGTCGGCGAGAGCCTTGGTGAGCTCGCCGGAGTGGGCGATCAGACGCCGTTCAGCGAGCCGTTCCCGCACCCGGTCGATGCCCCGGCTGAAGGTGGCGGTCCGGATCATTCCCCGCGCGGTCAGGCCGGTGCGGTCCTTGAAGGCCTTGACGATGTCCCGGCGGACCTGGTCCTTCTCGGTGACGTAGGCGTTGGAGGGACCCACCAGAGTGAAGAACCCGCCCCTGGTCTGACGCCGGACGCGACCCGAGAGGAAGAGGTCCATGAGGACGACCTCGCCGACTCGGGTGGCACCACCCACGAGGTGGGCGAGCTCGTTCGGGGTGAGCTCCTCCGGTCGCGGCCGTCGAGTCGGAACGGGAACGGACGCGATCGCGGCGCCGATCGAACGGTACGCCTGGAACACCTTGACGAGGGGGAACACACCGATGGCCAGGCCGAGCAGGGCCCCGAGGATGGGGATGAGCACCGTGGCGTCCAAGATTCGGGCCTTTCTGACGGGTCGGCCGAGGACCGGCCGGGAGGATCAGCTGAAGCGGGGGTGCGGGGGTGAGGGGTCACTGGGGGCAGGGGCGAATCCGGGGGTAGGGCATTCGAGAACTGGACAATTCAACACCATGGCGCCGACACGGCCCTGGCCTGGGCCTTCCTTCCTCAGGGGAGTTCGGCCGCAGGCGCACACTGTCCGACCCCCTGTCAAGGGGCGCAAGGCGAGCGACGGGTGGCGACCGATGCCCCCAGTGATGTGAGGGAACCCCTGGGGATCACCCCTCACCTGTGCGTTCCTCCGTGAAGGGGTTGTGGGCAGAGCTCAGCGCCCGAAACGCACCCGGAAACGATCTGGCCACATCCGGCCAGACTCTGGGGTAGGACACCGCGTGATGTCCGATAGTGGAGGGGCACAGGTTCAGGGCACCGCCATGCGCGGACCCGGATCCGTCAGACCCGTGAGGAGGTGTTCGCGATGACCACGTTCGAAGCAGTCGTGCACGAGCGGGCCGTCAACGCCACCCCTCCCCGCCCCACGAACCAGGCGAACGCGTCGGCAGCACCGAAGTCGCAGCCCCTGTTCCCCAAGGAGTCACCCCGTGAACCTCACGCACCAGGTCTGGGTCAAGCTCAGCTCCCTCGCCCTGCCCAGGGCCGAGCGGAGCAGCGACCGAGGCGCTGGCTTCGTCGAGTACGGGGCGATCCTGGTGTTCGTCGGGTTGGTCGCCATGGTCCTCATGAGCAGTGGGATCGCTGACTCCATCGTCCAAGGAATCAGCCGAACGATCCGAACGACTTTGACGCCCCCGTAACTCTGACCGCTGGAAACGCTGTCCCCATTGCGATCAGTCAGAGGAGCGGAGTTTGACGCTCGAGACCAGGCATCTCTCGGTGAAGGCGAGAGCAAGAGGCGTGGCATCAGTCGCGCTGCTCTCGGCCCTCCTGCTCTCCGGCTGCGTCGTGGCTTCCGACGGTGCCCCAGAACCCGACAACACCTCGGAAGGGTCGGGAGACGGGGGTTCCGAGGGACCCATTTCGGGAGAGGGCAGTTCAGAGGTCATAGCGACCTCGAGCACGACTTCAACCGAGATCGGCTCCGACCTGCAAATCGACGTCTACGCTCTCGAGAGGCTGGAGAATGATCTGCTCCGGCTCCGCATCGGAATCACCAACAACTCTTCTGAGAGTTTCATTCTCGGCTACGGGCTGTCCGGTTCCAACGATGAGGACAGCGCCAGCGAGATCAGTCTGATCGACAGCGCCAACCAGAAGCGCTATCGAAGTCTGAAGCACACCGACACCAGCTGCTTCTGCAATGCCCTCCCTGGAGCACTGGGCAGCGGAGCGACCGAGGACCTCTGGGTCATGTACCCGAATCCACCGGCCGACGTACGAAGCATGAGCATCGTCACCCCCTGGCTCCCCCGATGCTTGACGTCCCCATCAGTCATTCCTCGGAGTCGGTGGAAAGCGGAGATCTGGAAGATGAAGAGGTTCTGAACCTCACTCTGATTTCTGACAGCCTCGACGGAGACCAGACAGCTCGAACCGAAAGCGGAGACGAGGTCAGCATCATCCTCTCCTCTGACGTTATCTTCGACACCAACAGTTCCGAACTCAGCAACGAAGCCCAGGAGATCCTGGAGCAGGTGGCGCAGGAGATCGATGACGCCAGCTCCAGTGTCGTCTCGGTAGACGGGTACGCCGACAACACCGGCAATGACACGGTGAACCTCCCCTCTCGGAGGAGCGTGCCAGGAGCGTCGAATCCTCCCTGAATGACCTGATCACCCGCCAGGGCATCGCTTTCGAGTCAGCGGGCCATGGATCTGCGAATCCGATCGCTGACAACGCCACCGAAGAGGGTCGTGAACGCAACCGCCGTGTGAGTGTCACGTTCGAGAAGTAGGGGACTGATGAAGAGAATCGTCCGAGCCGTCGGAGCCGCCGCTCTGCTCGCGGTTCTTCCCGCTGTCACCTCCTCCGGGGCTCTCGCGGCCTCGGCGCCGAAGACTGAAAACCTCGACTCGCTGGGAACTGGGAGTTCGAACGAGGGCTTCAGTTCGGGCCTGTCAGCCGAAGTACATACTGCGGAGAAGGACGGTGGGGAATCCTTCCTTTCCGTGACATGGAGCATCCGGAACGATGGTGGGGAAGATGTCTACTTCGACTGGCCGACCGGAGATTCCTATCTGTACGAGAACATCCCCTACTCAGGAGTCACCGCGACATCCTCTGACATGACTACTCGGTTCCATCCGATCATGGACAGCTCCAACTCGTGCCTCTGCTCTGGGGTCTCGTCCATTGACTTCAAGGAACGGATCGGCCCCGGCGAACAAGTGGCCTATTGGTCCATGTTCTCGGTCCCCAGGGACGTCGACACGATCAACCTGGAAGTCCCCGGTTTCGAGGACATCGTGGACATCCCCGTAACGTGACTGGTCACGCCGATCGGCGATACGGTGCCCCTGCCGTGCTCTGGAGAACCCTCCGGCGCATACCCCCTCCAAGTCCCTGGCTTCAGGGTTGTCGCTGGCGGATGTCCTCCATCTCCTCCGCCGTTGACTCCACCGCCCCAGGACTTCGGCATCGACCCGGTCACAGGGACTCCCCTATCCTGAGAACTGCCCCCACGTTCGCTCCTGGACTCTTCTGGAGGCGGAGTTGACCACCCCTCACCGTCCCGAGCTCGGGGACACGCGCCGTCCCTCCTCCAGCCGGCCCCCAACCGTTCGGACGGGCGTGACCGCCCGCCTCGGATGTCCGCTCGGCGATCGGGGCTCCCGCGCTGGGCCGGGCCCGCCCGGGAGGGCCGCAGGGACCAGGGAGCGGCCTTCGTGGAGATGGGGGCGACGATCGTCCTGGCCGCGCTGATCATCACCACGGTCTACGCCTCCGGGATGAGCTCCACCTTCAACGAGGGTGTCCGGCAGATGGTGTGCGTGGTGAACGGTCCCGGCTGCGGCGACCGGACGTGGGTGGACGAGGACCGCCCCGAGGAGCCGGAGCAGTTCGAGTGGGGCTCGGGCAACTCCGACGCCAGTGACAACAAGAACCTCGGCATGCAGGCGGCCGCCGCCGAGCCGTACAACTGGACCGACCAGGAGTGGACCTGCCTGGACAGTCTCTGGGGGTCGCTGTCCAACTGGGACCCGGGACTGGTCGACCCGACGACGGGGGCGCGCGGGATCGTCGGCTTCAACGCCGCCCAGCACGGGTCTCTGCCCTCGGGGTTCGACCAGAGCGCGTCCGCGCAGATCAGTTGGGGCCTGGGGCACATCCAGGAGCAGTACGGATCCCCGTGCACGGCCTGGCGGTACTGGCAGAGCACCGGCACCTACTAGACGAAGGCACGCCCGTGGACCGGGTGTGCTTCCTGGGATTTCTCACCCTGTGCGACCTGCCGTTTCCTCACGGTGGCCGGATTCGGCCACCGGAAGCCCGCCGGAGCACCGCGATCTTCCGGCAGAGTGTCCTTCACAACCAACGTCGCGTTGCTCCTGACGAGACGTCGTGGGTGGGCCGACCACCGAGCGGTGGTCGTCGAATCCCACGTTCGGCGCCGAGGGTGGTGCGCCCCTCCGGCACCCACGGACCAGGAGACGGCACCGACGCGGGGGCGGGCCCCGCCCGGTTTGGGTCGGTCGGGGTGGTGCTCGGGCCTGGAGGGTCTCCGAGCACCCGCCCGACGAGTTCCCCGGAACCGACCCGTGCCGTCTCCCACCACCGCTCCTCCGCCCCGTCAACGGCTCCCCTTTCCGGGGGCGGGGAGCGGATCTCCCACGTTCGTGTGGAACCGCCGCAAAACACCCACAGATGGCGGCAAACCTTTGGGCAGCTCGGGTCAGATTAGGACTTTTAAGGCTATTTCGCCCATAGCCTGATGCCTCAATCCCCACCGAGTCCCTGGCCGTGGGCCCGGTTCGGTGAGGGGGACGGGGCCGGGGCCGCCCCCGCACGCACACCGCGTGGGCGGTACCGAGGACATGGGGGCTCGATGAGGATCGCCTATCTGATCAACGACATGTACGGCATCGGTGGCACCGTGCGCACGGTCGCCAACCAGGCGGCGGCCCTGTCCGCCCGGCACGAGGTGGAGATCGTCTCGGTGTTCCGGCACCGCGCCGAACCCGTCCTCCCCGTCCCCGCGCAGGTCAGCCTGCGTCCGCTGGTCGACATCCGTCAGCAGGACGACCGTCCGACCGGCGTGGACGGGCGCCCGCTGTACGAGGGGTCGGAACGGGCCGGGCTGCCGCCGCTGCTCTTCCCCGTGGAGGACGGCCGGGGGACACCCACAGCCGCCTCACCGACGACCGGTTGGAGGAGTACCTGGCCACCACCGACGCCGACGTGGTCGTGGGTACACGGCCCGGTCTGAACGTGGTGATCGCGCGGGCCGCGCCCGGCCGGGTCCTCAAGGTCGGCCAGGAGCACCTCACCTACGAGCAGCACTCCGAGGAGCTGCGCCGGGTCATGGCGGCCGAGTACCCCAACCTCGACGCCTTCGTCACCGTCACCGAGGCGGACGCGCGCACCTACGCGGCGCGGATGCCGCTGCCGGGGGTACGGCTGCTCTCCATTCCCAACTCGGTACCCGCGCCTCCCTTCACCGTGAACGGGCACGACACGCGCACGATCGTCTCCGCGGGCAGGCTGGCCCCCAGCAAGCGGCACGACCTGCTCGTCCAGGCGTTCTCCATGGTCAGCGAGGAGTTCCCGGACTGGACGCTGCGGATCTACGGCCGGGGCAGCCGACGCGGTGCGCTGGGGAGGCTGGTGGGTTCCCTGGGGCTCCAGGACCAGGTGTGGCTGATGGGGCCGCATCCCAGGGTCGAGGAGGCGTGGGCCCAGGGGCTTTCGCCGCGGTGACCTCCAGCGAGGAGCCCTTCGGGATGACCATCGTGGAGGCCATGCGCTCCGGCCTGCCGGTGGTGAGCACCGACTGCCCCCACGGACCCGCGTCCATCATCCGGGACCGGGAGGACGGTCTGCTGGTTCCGAACAGGTCCGTCTCGGGGATCGCTGAGGGTCTGGCCCAGCTCATGGGAGACGACGAGCTGCGGCGGCGTATGTCAGCGGCCGCGCTCACCGACTCCGAGCGCTTCGATCCGGCCAACGTGGTGCGGCTGCACGAGGAGCTGTTCTTCGACCTCGCCGGGGTGGGGGCGCCGCCCTCACCGGCGCCCGTCCTGCCCGTGCCGCGTCCGGAGCAGGCCGCCTCGTGCCGGGTGGAGGCCGGTCCCGACGGGGTCACGGTGCTGTCCTTCGGTTCACCCGAGGGACACGTGGTCGGGCGGATCCCGGAGCGGGTGGTGCTGACCAAGCCGGGCAGGAAAGTCGAGGTGCTCCCCGAGCCCGACGGTCGGTTCCTGGTGGACGCCGCCCGCACGGGGACGGAGGGGCCCCGCGAGGACCGGCCGAGAGGGCTGGTCACCGGAGTGTGGCAGGTGCTCCGGGTGGACGAGGGCATGGAGGCGCCGGTGCGCGACGTGGAGATCCACCAGCACGGCTTCCCGTTGTCGCCCGCGCGGACCCGGGAGCTCTCCCTGGTCATCCCCACCCGGTCCGCGAAGGGACGCCTGGTGCTGCACGTACGGCGTGCGGAGCACCACGCGGAGATCTCGCACGTGGAGGTCGCGGACGGACTGGTCACCGTGCAGGGACGGCTGCTCGGTCGGCACCGCCCGGACGCGCGTGCCCGGCTGGTGGTGCGTCTGCGGACCTCGCCCCAGACCCGACGCGAGTTCCCCTCGGCGGTCGCGACCGGAGGCGAGTTCACCGCCGTGATCGACCCCGAGCTGGTGGTGCGGGGGCGGGAGGGCGACTCCGAGAAGTGGGAGATGCGCGTGATCCTGTCGGACGGCACCGAGCACACGGTGGGGCGGCACCTGTCCGGGGTGGTCGGGTACAAGAAGATCATCCGGTACGCGCCCCTGAAGGTGCGGCCCGAGCGTGGTCTGGGCACCAGGGTGCGCCCGTACTACACGGTCAACGACCGGCTGGGGCTGCTGACCGCGCCGCTCGCGCCGTCGCTGCCGGTGGACCGGGTCCGGGCGCGGCCGATGGGCCGCCACGGCGACCTGTTGTACGTCGAGGTGGTGCTGGGGACGCCGCTGCCCGAGGACACGAGCTTCGCGCTGGAGGTGGTGCGGGGCGCCGGGGCGGGGCAGCGGTACCCGTTGGAGGTGATGCCGGCCCAACCCGGCAGCCAGGGGGACGGCTGGTGGGGACCCTGCCGTTGCTCGATCACGAGGACGTCCGGGGAGGTCGCTGTCGCGCACCTCGTGGCAGCTCAGGTTGAAGGCGGGGCCGCGGGGGCGCTGGCCAAGCTGGGGGCGGGGCCGTGCCGGACCAGACGGCGCGGAGGTGGAGCCACGGCGCCTACGTGCGCTCCGCGACGGTCTCCCCGACGGGGTCGGGGGACCTCCGGGTCACCGTGGCCGACGTCCACGTGGTGGCGGCCATCAACCGCCGCATCCACTGAGGCACGCGGGGAGGCTCCGAGGTCGGGGCAGGTCAGCCACCCCGGCCTCGACAATCGTGAACACACCGCTACAGTTCCCCTCATGAGCGGTCACACCTCGACCTGGCGGTGGGGCACCCTGGTGGTGCCCCTGGTCGCCGTCGTCGTGCTGTGCTTCCTCTGCGCGCTCTGTTATCCCGGCGCGGGCGCCTCGGGTGAGGCCGGTTCCCGTGTGGCCGCGGAGTGGTCGGCGGCCTCCGACTCCGCTGAGGACCCCGGGTTCTCGCACGCCTGCCCCACGCCGGACGAGCGCGGGCTGTTGACCGCGCAGCCGATGCTCGCCCTCGGGGCGGCCCTGGTGCTGTGTGTGCCCGTGCCGCCTCGGGTCGGCCGCTCTCCCCGCCGTACGCGCGGCGACCCCGCCGGTCCCCACGGCCACCGCCTGCTCACCCTCCTCTGCGTCCAGCGGGTCTAGGAGCACTCAGGAGCCCCGCCCCCACGCGCGGGGCTCGCACGCGTGCCCTCGTTCGCCACGGACCCTTGGAACCCTCACATGAGCAAGAACCTGATCATCACCCTCTGTCTCCTCGTCGTCGCCGCCCTGGGGATCGGCCTGCTCGTCTACCTGGACGGGGACGACGAGGCCACGACGGCGCAGGGCGCCGCCAGACCGACCGCCCCCGGGGACGGCCCCGAGGAGCAGCCCACCGCCCCCGCCGACGTGCTCGTACGGGAGAACAGCCGCTACCTCGACCAGGTGGAGGACGCCCAGGTCACGGTGGTGGAGTTCCTCGACTTCGAGTGCGAGGCCTGCCGTGCCCAGTACCCCGTCATGGAGCGGCTCCGCGAGGACTACGACGGTCGGATCAACATGGTGATCCGCTACTTCCCGCTCCCCGGTCACCTCAACTCCGGGCCGTCCGCTGCCGCGGTGGAGGCCGCCGCGCGGCAGGACGCCCTGGACGAGATGTACCAGCGGATGTTCGAGACCCAGGGCGAGTGGGGCGAGTCCCGGGAGGACCAGAGCGAGGTGTTCGTGGGCTTCGCGGAGGACCTCGGTCTGGACATGGACGAGTTCGTGGAGACCATGGAGTCCGAGGAGACCGAGGCGCGGGTCCAGGCGGACTTCGACGACGGGCTCCTGCTGGGCGTGCAGGGCACCCCGACCATCTTCGTCAACGGCCGTCCCGCGCCGAGCATGCCGAGTCACGAGGTCCTGTCCGCCATGATCGACTCGGAGCTGGAGTGATGGCGGCCCCCGTGCGGCACGACACCGCCCACGCCCCGGACCCGTTCCCCGGCGAGGACGTCCCGATCGTCAGCCGGGCCCTGCCGTGGCTGCTGGTGCTGGGCGGGCTGGTCGGCCTGGTCGCGGCCTCCGCCCTCCTCGTGGAGAGGATCCGGGTCCTGGCCGACCCGGACCACGTGCCCGCGTGCAGCATCAATCCCGTGCTGTCCTGCGGGACGGTGATGGTGACCCCGCAGGCCGAGGTGTTCGGGGTGCCCAACCCGCTCGTGGGGGTGGCCTGCTTCGCGGTGGTGACGGCGGTGGGAGCTGCCCTGCTCGCGCGGACCGGTCCGGGCGACGGGTCGGGTACCGGGGCGGACCCGGGCTTCCGGCGCTGGTTCTGGCTGGGCCTCCAGGCGGGGTGCCTGTTCGGTGTGCTCCTCGTGCACTGGCTGATCTTCCAGAGCCTGTACCGGATCGGGGCGTTGTGCCCCTACTGCATGGTGGTGTGGGCCGTGACGATCCCGATCTTCTGGTACGTCACGCTGCACAACCTCCGCACAGGGCACCTTCCGGTTCCGGGGGTTCTGCGGGGGCCGACCGGTGTGCTGGTCCGCAACCACACGGTGGTGCTCACCGTGTGGGGCGTGGTGATCGTGGGCGCGGTGGCGGAGGCCTTCTGGAGCTACTGGACGACCCTGCTCTAGGTGATCGGTCCTCGGGGCGGGCGGCCGGTTCCCGGTCGCCCGCCCCGAGGACCGGGTGGGGGCGGTGACCGCGTCCCCGGCGTGTCACCGTCGTCACCTGGGGTGACCGGGTGGTCGTCCACAGGGCCGTCGGCGTTCCCTTTCCTCCCGAGCCCGGCCGGGTTAAGCTGCGCCGGACAGGGGTTTCGCGGTGTCCACGCGCCCCGGTCCGTCCCTTCCCGCCCCACCGACCGCTTCCGCTCCCGTCTCCCCGCCCCGAGCGCGGGGACCGAACCCCCGGACCGCCATGCGAAGGCCCCCTCCTCCTCGGTACGCAGACGTCGTCTCCAGGGACGCCGCGACGACGGACAGGCCAACGTCCTCCTCCTGTTCGGCCTGACCCTGAGCCTGCTCGCGCTCACCGTGCTGTTCGTACGCGTCGGCGCGGCCAACGACATGCGTTCGCAGGCGCAGACGGCCGCCGACGCCTCGGTGCTGGCGGCCGTGGCGGGGCTGCGGGACCACGCGGCACGACAGCTCTCCGACGGTGTGCACCCCATGCCCCGGTACGACGAGGAGATCGCGCGATCCCGCGCCGAGACGTACGCGCGCAACAACGGTGGCGTGCTCACGGACATCCGGGCCAGCGACAACGCCATGGGGCGCTTCGGCAACATCGTCCGGGTGGAGGTGCGCGGCGCCCTCTGTCAGAAGGAGCTGACGGAGGACGGGTCCCGGGCCTGGAACGACGTGGTGTGCGACGGCGAGGAGGACGCCTCCGGGTCCTTCGAGGGCACCGCCGCCGCGATCGCGATCATCGACCTCTCGGCGGAGTGCGGCCGGGAGTCCGACGGACTGGTGTGCGGCGGACAGGACGTCACCGACCAGGACCAGGCGAGGGAGTTCTTCGACGTGCACCTCATCGACCAGGAGGGCCGGTTCAAGTTCGACCCGAACTCGGTCTTCGGTGGAGGAGCGATCACCGACTGCGGATCCCTGGGCGGGCTGCACCCGCAGATGTGCGCGGCGCACGAGGCTCTCAACCAGGAGTTCCCCGGCTTCTACCTGAGCGCCGGCGGCTACCGCGACGAGGCGGGCAGTGACCACGGCTACGGCCAGGCGGTGGACTACATGATGGCCGACCTGGGCGCGACGCCGACCCCGGAGATGGACGCGACCGCCATCGAGGTGATCGACTTCCTCATCGCGAACGCACAGGACCTCAATGTCAAGGGAATCATCTACAACTACCACATCTGGAGTCCCAGCCGGGATAGCACGGGGCCCTGGATGGAGGTCAGGCGACCCGCGAACCGGGTGTACGGCAACCCGACCCTGGACCACGTGGACCACATCCATCTGTCCGCCGGTCCACCGCCCTTCCGGTAGCCGCCCGCCCGTGGCTCCCCGTGCCCGGGGAGCGTCGGTCGGGCTCGGCCGAGGGAGCGCGGCCGGTTCCCCGGCCGTGTGCCCCCACTCCGCTGGACTGCCGCGCGTTGTCCACAGATCCACGTCGGGGCTTGTCCCGGGTGGTCCGTCGGCCGAACCTGGAAGCATGACGCGAGACCACCGTGTTCCCCCTGGTTGTTCCCCGCTCTTCCCGCTCCCCCGCCCCGCACCCTCGACCCGGGCGGCCCGTACCGAAGCCCGCTCCGGCCAGCCGTCCCCGCTCGGCGGCCCACCCCCGACCACGACCTCCTGCTCCGGACGCTGCGGCCGGTGCTGGCCCAGCTGTCCCCGCGGGCGGTGGCGTTCGGTCGGACCGCGGCCTACGTGTGGGGGTCGACCTGTACCCCCGGGGGACCTCCGTCACCCGTCGTCGGCTGCACGTGGCGGTGCCTCCCGGCGTCGAGGGAGCCGCCCGCTCGGGGTGATCGCGCACCGCGAGTGCGTTCCGGAATCCGAACGCACGCGGGTGAGCGGGGTGCGGGTGACGACGAGCGCGCGGACCGCGCTGGACGCCGCCGCTCAGTCGGGCACCCTGTACGCGGCGACCGCCGCCCTGGACCGCTTCCTCGCGCTCCGCCTCACCTCCCGGGAGAGGTTGCGCGCGGCCGCCTTGACCCACCCCCTGCGGGCGCGGGGGCATCTGAGGCGTTCGCTGGGCCTCGCTGACGGGCGCAGCCAGTCCCCCGCCGAGAGCTGGACCCGGGTCCTGTTACACCAGGTGGGTCTGCCCCGGCCGCTGCCGCAGTGCCCCGTCTCCACCGTGGAGGGGGAGTTCAGGGTCGATCTGGGCTGGCCCGCGTACCGGGTGGCGGTGGAGTACGACAGCGCCGAGCACCACTCCCTCCCGATCGACCGCGCCCGCGACCGACTCCGATACCGGGCCATGGCGGAGGCGGAGTGGATCGTGATCTCGATCGGGGTGTACGACCTGTGCTCACGTCCAGCCGGTTTCCTGCGGCAGGTGCTGGCGGCGCTCACCGACCGGGGCTGGTCGGGGTCGCCGGAACGGACGGTGAGGGTCTGGCGGTCCATCCACCGCGTCGAGCGCCGTCCCCCGACGTTGGGTTAGGCCGTGCCGTGCGTCGGTTCCGCCGTCACGTCCGCCCCCGCCCCGCCTGCTCGTGGTCGGGCGCCAGGGGGTCGGGGCCCAGGTGACGGCCCCGGGTCCACGGCCGCCACCGTCGACCCTCCGACCCGGGAGGGGAGACAGGGGTGCCACCGTCTCGACAGCTCCGTCCCCGTGGCGCCCGGGCGGCCACATGCGGCCACGGCACGGACGCGCACCGTGGCGGGTCCCTCCCGTGGCGCGCGCCCGGGAGCCCGGCGACGTCCCCGGGCGCGTGCCGCACCCTGGTCGAACGTGTTCGGGACCGGAGGGAGATCCCGTGGTCAGGGACGGCCGTGCCTGGGCCCGGGAGGCCCGGGGTCGGCCGTTCGTCGGTGGCCGCGACGATGATGTTCACCCGACCCCCGAACGGAGCGGTGAGTTACCGCGTCGTACTCCGTGTAAGCGGTACCCCCGAACACCGAACCGCAGAATCGAGGCGTTGTCCGTGTCGACGTCGATGCCGTCCATGGAGCAGGAGCTGGAGGACGCCGGCCCAGGACCCCACTGGTTGCTGAGCCTGTTGGTGGCCCTGGCGAGCCTGGCCGTGGTCGCCAGTGGTTGGACCGTGGCCCGGCTGACGCTGGACGGAGGCAGCGCCGCCCCGCCGGTGGTGGACCCCGGCGGGGTGGAGTCCCCGATGGTGCGGGCCGTGGACGCCGATCCCTCGGACCCGGAGGTGTTCCTGGAGTCCGCCGTCCAGGCCGTCCGGGACGCCCCCTCCTTCCACGTGAGCTACACGCGGACCGTCGAGGGTGCGGCACCCGCCCGGGGGTGGGCCCGCCACGAACCCGGCTCCGACACCGTCTTCGAGCACTACTTCGAGACCTCCGAAGGGGTGCGGGTCCACCGCTACGACCTGCCCGGCACCGGATTCATGATGACCGCGGAGAAGGGCCTGCCCGGCATGACCGTGCTGGACCGGCCCACGGAGGCCGACCGCCGCCTGTGCTCCGAGGAGTTCGTGCTCGCGGTCCTGGAGGACCTGGAGGAGACCGCGACCGACCTGGAGCTCGTGGGATCGGAGGAGATCGACCTCCCCGAGAGCACACGCGGGGTTCCGGCCAGCACCCACACCGCCTACCGGTACACGGGCACCTTCGCGACGGAGGCGGGCGACTACCTCTCCGACGTCGGCCGCAACGACCTGGTCCGGATACCCGAGGCCCGGTTCGACCTCTGGGTGGACGAGGCCGGTCACCCCCGAAGACTCGGCTACACCACCCCGAACGGGTTCGGCGAGACCTACGACTACCACCCCGTGGCCACCTAGGGTTCCGGCGGCTCAGTCGCTTCCGGCGCGGCCCATCACGAGTTCGGGGACGTTGACGGTGTCGTCGAGTTCGTAGGCGTAGGGAGGGTCGGGCACGGTACCGCGCGGTTCGGGCTGTTCGGAGTCGACCAACAGGTTGTCGCGCGTGACCACGTTCCCCGGCTCCTCGGACTCGGTGGACACCGAGACCGGGGTGTTCTCGAAGTAGTTGCCCTCGACCAGCACCTGCGAACCGTGGGCGGACCGGACCCCGTACTCCGGGTTGGCGCGGAAGTAGTTGTTGAACACGTGGACGTGCTCGGCGTTGTGGGCACGCGGATGGCGCTCGGAGGTGCCGTCGAAGAAGTTGTGGTGCACGGTCACCCGCAGCGCGCCGGGCTCCTCGTCGCCGCCGCCGATCGTGACCGCCGACTCCGCGTCGGTGAAGTGGTTCCAGGAGAGGGTGACGTGGTCGGCGCCGTCGGCCACGGTGATGAGCGAGTCGTCCTCACCACCGGAGAAGGTCGAGCCGTCCACCCACACGTGGTGGGCGCCGCCCCGGATCTCGACGGCGGGACCCTCGGAGACCATGCCCAGGTTGGCGAGGACGACGTTCTCCGCGCCGTCCACGAGCAGGCCACCGCCGGTGAACTCGGCGCCCTCCCCCATGCCCACGAGGGTCTTGTCCGAGGCGATCCGCACGGTGCCGTCGAGGTCGAAGTCGCCCTCCACCTCCACCACCAGGGGCTCCTCGGCCTCCAGGTACACGGTGAGCTGCTCGACGTCGGCCGCGGTCACGGTCTCCCCGCCTCCCCTCCGGTCACTCCGGGGTGTTCGACGGGTGCGTCCTCCGTGTCCGTGTCCTCGTCCACCGCATCCTCGTCCACCGTGTCCTCGTCCACCGTGTCCTCGTCCGCGCCGTCCTCGGTCTCCTCGTCCTCCGGAGCGGGCAGGGCCAGGGGCTGGCTCGCCCAGCCGACGGGCGTGCCGAAGGGCCGCTCCTCCTCAGCGGTCTCCGGGGGCGGACTGGACTCGTCCGCCTCCCCGGGGTCCGGGTCCACGGCGGCACCGACGGGGGTTCGGGGGTGCCGTCCGCGTCCTCCTCCTGACGGGAGCAGGAACTGAGGGCCACACACAACAGGACCGCCAGGCACGCGGCGGGAAGAGGGCGGAGTCGCATCGGGAACTTTCCAACGAGCGGGGCGGGGGAGATGTCGGACTCCGACGATTCTCTCAGGAGGCGCGAGACACCGGACACACCGCCCGTGCGATCCCGAGGGGCTCCGGACACGGCGCAGGGCGCCGACCCCGTCCGATGGGGGCCGACGCCCTGACTGTCACGTTTCGCGAACGCTCACCCGGATGGGTTCCCCGGTGTCCGTGCGGACACCGGGGAACTCCGGAGGTTCACCCTGGGGTGACTACTCCTTGGCCCAGCCGATGTCCTCGTACACGTAGTCGGCGGCGAGACCGTACTCGCCCCAGTTGTGCAGGTCCTCGTTGACGACGTAGAGGCCCGGACGCTCGAACAGCGGGATGGTGAGCACCTCGTCCCAGAGGAGCGCGTCGATCTCGTTGGCGATCTCGGCGTACCGCTCGGGGTCGGTCTCGATCGAGAGGTCGTCGAAGAGCTCCTCGATCTCCGGGGTGGAGTGCTTGCTGTTGTTGGCGCCCCAGTCCTCGCCGTCCTCGTCCAGCGGCATACCGTAGTTGCCCTTGGAACCGGCGGAGAAGGGCGAGGTCCCGACGAGGACGTAGGTCACCATCTCGAAGTTGCCGGGGGTGACGTACTCGGAGAACAGCGCGTTCGCGGGCACCTGCTGGACGTCGACCTCGATGCCGACCTCGGCCAGCATCTGCTGCGCCATCTCGCCCTCGTCGACGGCCAGGTCCATGCCCTCGGAGGCCACGTAGGCCAGGGTCAGGGTCTCGCCGTCCTCGTTGGTCCGGATCTCCTCGCCCTCCTCCAGGGTCCAGCCGGCCTCGTCGAGCAGCTCGGCGGCCCGGTCGAGGTCGCGGTCGCCCAGGTCACCGCTGTTGTCCTGGTAGCCGTTCTGGCTGGAACGGAGGAGGCGGTTGACCTCGCCCGTGATGGGCCAGTCGACGGCGCCGAGGGCGACCTCGGCCATGGTGTCGCGGTCCAGGGTCATGGCGATGGCCTGGCGGACGCGCTTGTCCTCCAGTCGCGGGCTGGAGCCGTTCAGCGCGGTGAAGCGGTGACCGTGGTTGACGGCGCGGGTGAAGTACGCCCCGTCGCCCTCCATGTCCTTGACGCGCTCGTAGCCGGCGGCGTCGTAGCCGAGGTAGAAGCCGTCGACCTCACCGTTGGCGAAGGCGCCGGCCTGGGCGCTGGTGTCGAGGCCCGCGAAGATGATGCGGTCGAGCTTGGCCTCGTCACCCCACCAGTCCTCGTTCTTGTGCACGGTGATACGGGAGGCGACGTCGTCGAACTCCACGTCACCGAACGGACCGGCGGTGACGGGGATGTCCTTGTTGTAGCCGTCCGCGAAGAGCTCCTCGTCCTCCATGTACTCCTTGGGGTACAGGGGGAGAAGAGGGTCGGCCACTCGCCGTACGGCTCCTTCATCTTCAGGGTGAAGGAGTACTCGTCGTCGCCCTGGACGATCTCGTCGATCCACTCGTAGCCGGTCGTCGAGAGGATCTCGAAGTCACCGTCGCGCTCGCCCTTGCGGGTGATGACGGTGGCCTCGTAGTCCTCCCAGGTGATGGGCTCACCGTCGGACCAGACGGCGTCGGGGTTGAGCGTGTAGTCGACCTCGAGGCCGTCGTCGCTCACGCCGTACTCGAGGACGTAGTCCTCGTTCGGAGCGAACCCGCCCTCGGCGTCGTAGCGGCTCGCCGACGGCATGACGGCGGCGATGACGCGACGGACGTCGCCCTTGTTGCCCTGCACGTGGTTCATGTTGTGCTGCTCTTCGTACTCACTCAGAGCCCAGACGAAGTCACCCCCGTCCTGGAGGTCGTCGCGGTCCGCCGGGTTGAGGTCCTCGGCGGCGAGGGAGGCCTGCTCCTCGCGGGCGTCGTCCTCGCTCTGACCTTCATCGCTCGCGCAGGCGCTGGCCATCAGCACCAGTGCGGCCACGGGCGCGAGATAACGCGCTTTCCCGATACGCATGGGGATCTTCCTCCTAGGGGTGGTCTGACCGGCGCGCGGGGCGGCGTCGGCCTTGCCTTGGGTGAACCGTGGGTCAGGCAAGACCCGCCTGCCGCTCCGAGAAGTGGCAGGCCGAGGCCTGGTCTCCTCCGTTGGTCGGCAGGATCGCCGGTTCTTCGCTCATGCACCTCTCCTGATCGGACTCCGAGAGGGTGATGAACTTCTGGCACCTCGTCCGGAAGCTGCAACCCGTGGGCGGGTTGGCGGGGCTCGGCAGGTCGCCTTCCAGAACGATGTGGGTGCGTGCCCGCTCGCGTTCCGGGTCGGGAACGGGGATGGCGGACAGCAGGGCTTGGGTGTACGGGTGGCTCGGGTGGCCGTAGATCGACTGGGTGTCACCCACCTCGACGATCTTCCCGAGGTACATGACCGCCACCCGGTCGGCGATGTGCCGGACCACGGACAGGTCGTGCGCCACGAACAGGTAGGCGAGACCGAGCTTGGCCTGGAGTTCCTCCAGCAGGTTGATCACGCCCGCCTGGATGGACACGTCCAGGGCGGAGACCGGCTCGTCGAGGACCAGGAGCTTGGGTTCGAGGGCCAGGGCACGGGCGATGCCGATGCGCTGGCGCTGACCGCCGGAGAACTCCGCCGGGAACCGTGTGGCGTGCTCGGTGTTCAGGCCGACGAGCTGGAGGAGCTCGTAGACGCGCTCGGTGACCTCCCGTGTCGGGACCCTGTGCGTGCGCAGCGGTTCCGCGATGATGTCGAACACCGGCATGCGCGGATCCAGTGAGCTCATCGGGTCCTGGAACACGATCTGCATGTCGCGGCGGAGCGCGAACCGCTCCGAGCGGGACAGGGTGGAGACGTCTCGGCCCATGACCTCGACGCTGCCCCGCTGCGGCTTCTCCAGGCCCAGGATCTCCATGAGGGTGGAGGACTTCCCGCAGCCGGACTCCCCGACCAGCGCGAGGGTCTCCCCTCCCGGATGTCGAAGTCGAGGCCGTCCACCGCGTACACCGTGCCGACACGGCGTTTGAGGACCGCCCCCTTCATCAGGGGGTGGTGCTTGATCAGGTCCCGGACACGGAGGACCTCGGGAAGGTCCTCTCGGCGCGCCGAGGCGACCTCGATCTCGGGGATCTCGGGTACCGGGTAGATGTCCCTGGCGGTCCAGTCGTTGGCGTCGATCTCTCCGGAACGGATGCACGCCGCGCGCTGGACCCCGGTGTCCTCGACGCGGACGGGGTCCTCGTCGAGGTCGTGCCGGGAGCCGATCACGAGCAGGTCCGGTTCGGCGGCCTCGCACTCCTCCTGCGCGATGGGGCACCGGGGAGCGAAGGGGCACCCGGGGGCAGGTCGGTCAGCGAGGGCGGGGTGCCCTTGATCGGGACGAGGGCGCCCTGGTCCTCCAGGTCCATCCGGGGGACGGCACCGAGCAGACCCATCGTGTAGGGCATCCGGCTGTTGTAGTAGATCTCGTCGACCGTGCCGATCTCCACCGGCCGTCCCGCGTACATGACCAGGAGGCGGTCGACGAACCCGGCGACGACACCGAGGTCGTGCGTGATCATGACGATCGCCGCACCGGTCTCCCGCTGCGCGGTACGCAGCAGGTCGAGGATCTGCGCCTGGATGGTGACGTCGAGGGCCGTGGTGGGCTCGTCGCAGATGATCACGTCGGGGTCGTTGGCCATCGCCATGGCGATCATGACGCGCTGGCGCATACCGCCGGAGAACTCGTGCGGGAAGGAGCGGTAGCGGTCCTCGGCGTTGGGGATGCCGACCAGTTCGAGGAGCTCGACCGCGCGCCGCCGCGCCTTGTCCCTGCTGCCCCTGGGGCTGTGGACCATGACCGCCTCGGCCAGCTGGTCCCCCACCGTGTACACGGGGGTCAGACCGGAGAGCGGGTCCTGGAAGACCATGGAGATGACCTTGCCGCGGATGCGGGCCATCTCCCGGTCCGGCTTCCCGAGGAGCTCCTGGCCGTGCAGGCGCACGGAGCCGGTGATCTCGGCGTGTTCGGGGAGCAGCCCCATGGCGGCCATCGACGAGACCGACTTGCCGGAACCGGACTCACCGACGATGCCGAGGACCTCGCCCCGGTTCACCGCGTAGCTGACGCCCCGCACGGCCTTGACGTCGGGATTGTTGTTGAAGCCACGGAAGGTGACCGTGAGGTCGGTGACCTCCAGGACGGGGGTCGGTCCCGTGGTGGCGGTGTTCTCGGACTCCGTGTCCGCGATGGTCTCGGTACTCATTGGTGGGCCTTCCCCTACTAGGACCGACGCGACTTGGCGGTGGGGTCGAGGGCGTCGCGCAGCCCGTCCCCGATCATGTTGACGGCCAGGACCAGCAGCACCAGCAGAGCGGTGGGGAACACGAAGACCCACGGCGCGGTGGTGGCGAAGGAGGCTCCGTCAGCGATGACGACACCGAGGCTGACGTCGGGAGACTGCACACCCAGACCGAAGTAGCTCAGCGCGGTCTCACCGATGATCGCGGTGCTGACCGTGATCGTGGCGTCGGCGATGAGCAGCGACGACATGTTCGGCAGGATGTGGCGGAGGATGATCTTGTAGGGGGCACGCCCATGAAGCGGGCGGCGTGGATGTACTCGCGTTCGCGCAGGGAGATGGTCAGACCACGGACCATCTTGGAGGTGACCATCCAGCTGAACGCGGCCAGCAGGACGACCAGGATGAGCCATCCGCCCTGACCGACGAAGTGGCGGGACAGGATGGCGAGGATGACGAAGCTGGGCAGGACCAGGGCCAGGTTGGCGATCCAGGTGAGGGTGCGGTCGGTGATCCCGCCGAAGTAGCCGGCGAAGGCACCGATGAGCGCCGCCATCACCGTGGAGATCGCGGCCACGAGGAGGCCGATGAGGAGCGACTTCTGGAGACCGGCCGTGGTCTGGGTGAAGATGTCCAGTCCGGTCCGGTTGGTGCCGAACCAGTGGTCGGGTGAGATGCCCTTGAGCAGGGCCCCGTAGTCGCGCTCTCCGACGTTCCACGGGCTGATCATCGGTCCGATGAGGGACAGCAGGACCAGCAGCACGAGGATCACGATGCCGACGATGACGCGCCGGGTGGAGATCAGCTGCCGGACGATGTCCTTGAGCCGGCTGGGCGCGGGCGGCGAGGTGGGGACGTCCTGGGGCGTCTCTGTGGCGGTGGTCATGGCGTGGTCTCCAACATGGCTGCTGCGGTGGCGTCCGGGAAGGGCTCGCTGGTGCTGGTGGCGGGGCTGTTCGGCATCGTCACACCCGGACCCTCGGGTCGAGCCAGGCGTAGAGGATGTCCGAGAGGAACGACGCCGCCATGATGGTGACGGCCATGAACCAGGAGACCGCCGCGACCACGTGCACGTCCTGGCGCGCGATGGAGTCGATCAGCCAGGCGCCCATGCCGTGCCATCCGTAGATCTTCTCGGTGAAGGTCGACCCGGAGACGAGGGCGCCGAAGGTGAAGGTGAAGTAGGTGATGGTGGGGATCAGCGCGGTCCGGAGGGCGTGCTTGAACAGCGCCTTCCTTCGTGTGAGCCCCTTGGCCATCGCCGTGCGCACGAAGTCCGAGCCGAGCACGTCCAGCATCATGTTGCGCTGGTAGCGGGCGAAGGCGGCGAACAGGGCGAGGGCGAGAACGAGGGTCGGCAGGATCGCGTGGTGCACGCGGTTGAGGAGGGTCTCCCAGAGATTCCCCTGGAAGCCCGCCGAGTACTCGCCGACGTACTTGAGGAAGGTGAACCCGAGGCCGTCGTTGATCGCCACCGCGAGGACCTGGATGACGATCGCGATCACGACGGTGGGGATCGAGAGCACGAAGAAGGAGGCTCCGGTGGCCGCCTTGTCGAAGGCCCGGTACTGGCGCACGGCCGCGTAGGCGCCGATCGCGATTCCCAGGGCGCTTCCGAGGAGGGTGGCGACGGTGATGAGCCTCAGCGTGACCCCGGCCTTCAGCCACATCTGGGCGGTGACGTCACCGCCCTGGATGTTCTTTCCGAAGTCACCGGTGAGAACCCCGCTGATCCAGGTGACGTAGCGCTCGGCGAGCGGCGTCTGGTCGTTGAGGTTCAGTGAGTCCAGCTGGGTGTTGACGACCTCGGGCGGCGGCGGTGGCTGCATCTGCTCGAAGTAGACGCGCGGTTGAAGATTGGTGGCCGCGAGCAGGTACGCGAAACTCGTCGCGATGAAAATCAGCACGACGTAGTTCAGCAGCCGCCTGGCCAGGAACTTGCCCAAAACTATCTCCGAACCTCACAGCCGAGCCCGGCGCTTGACCTGTCTTGATCTTTTGCGAGTCGCCGGCACGGGGAGTGACACGGGTCGGGCAAGGTTCGTGCGCTCCGGCCGGTTAGCCCGGGTAAGCGCGCAAGCTCTGCCGACACCGCGGGGTCACCCCCAGTGACTACCGAAACACACTGGCATCCGGTTCACGGTCAGTGACCGGAATGTCAAGATTGTGGGGGACCACGAGACACTTGCTGGTAACCACCGCATCAAGAAAGGACAACGGTGGCAATGTGGGCAGCAAGTTCGCATGCAATTGTCAAGTCTGACACGCAAAGTAGCGGTTCAACTCCAGAGTGCCATGAATACCCCTTGAGCTGGGACTATGGAAGGCTGGAGCGCCGCATGCGTAAACGTCGTTTACAGAAAATCGCCCCTCCTCGACGATTCACCACGGTGACGGACGGCGTTTGCCGGATCCCGAGAAAGACCTTCCCTCCCACCCTGGACGAGACCGGACCGCCAGGTCCGCATATTACCGTGAGTCACGAAAATCGTGATTTCCGGCAACCGGAGATCCCCCCGGAGGCGCGGAACGCGTCACCGTACGTAACACGCGTTAACACGGACTAAGCACCGCACCCGGTCCGGGCTTACGAACCGAGCCCTCCGGACCCTCTTCCACCTGCAACGATTCAAGTGATGAGGCCGACACCGGCGGACGGAAACGCGGTACCAACGGAGCCGGGGAACCGGAACGGACGACACCCCACCAAGTGCCCAGTGAGCGCGCCGCGTCACCGGCGACGGCCAGGCCGGTCCACGCCAGGGGCCCACCGGGGCCACACCGTGGTGACGCCGCCAGGAGAGCAGGTGCGGAAGGGTCAGCGCCGCGGCGGCCACCAGCGCTCGACGCCCCGGACGTCCGCGTCTCGGGGAACCGGCCCCGCGTGGGCCCCGGGCGGGCCCGCCGGCCGACCGCTCCCGCGACCAGAGCACCGCCCCGCCGACCGCCACCGCAGCCACCAGCGGCCAGTGCGCGGTCCGCGCGAACCGTGCCCCGGTCCGCGCCGTGTGGGCGAGGTCCACGACCACCGGCCGCACCGTGTCCTCCACCGGGACGCCGGAGCCCCGCGCGAGCCCCCGAGCGGTCACCACTCCCCGAGGGCGCTCACGGCCAGGCCCGCCAGGGGACGACCGGACAGGGCCAGGCCCAGGCCGACCGCGCCGGACAGGGTCAGTTCGGGACCGGCGGCCCTCCGCCCGTGCCTCCGTGCCATCGGCCCGGCCACGGCACCGACCTCGAACCGGGAGCGCAGGTAGGAACGCAGATCCGTGCCCGGTGTGGCGCGCACCCGCGACCGGGGCTCGTACCGCACCGACCACCCCCGCGCGGCCAGAAGCCACAGCAGGTCGACGTCGGCCGCGGCTCCCAAGGAGGGGTCGGGGTCGAGCAGGCCCCGACGCACGAACAGTGCGGGGACGGGTTCCGGGGACGCCCCCGGGCCGTGGGTCGGAGCCGGAGCATGACGGCCGTGGCCCCAGGGCGGGATCGGCGCGGGGTCCGGCCCCCGATCGCTGTGGAGGGTGTTGAGGGAGGCGACGAGCATCCCCGGGGGACCGCTCCGTACGCGTTCGGACAGGACCCGGGGCACCACCGCGGCGACTCGGGGGTCCGCGAAGTGGGCGAGTGCCGTGGCGAGCCAGCCGGGAGCGGGTCGGGCACCGGCGTCGAGCAGGGCGACGACCGGGGCGTCGCAGACCCTGAGCGCGATCGCCCGGGCCCGGGCCCCGGTCAGGGGCCGGGCACCACGTGCAGGCCCCGGGCCCGGGCCACCCGCGCCCCCAGGCAGGTCGCTCCGACGACCACCGGCCTCAGGTCCGGGTGCTCGTACCGGAGCCGGTCCAGGGTCGCCTCCAGTCCGAGGTGGTCCCCGGCGCCGACCACGGCGACCTGCACACCGGGGACCGGGGTGCCGGAGGCGGGTCGGGGGTGGGCCAGTCCGGCCTCCAGCAGCGCCCGGGCGAGCCGACGCTCACCGTGCCGGTCGGGCGCGGCCCCG
Organism: Nocardiopsis eucommiae; assembly: GCA_018388625.1. Lineage (GTDB taxonomy): Bacteria > Actinomycetota > Actinomycetes > Streptosporangiales > Streptosporangiaceae > Nocardiopsis > Nocardiopsis eucommiae. The sequence continues at coordinate 4,467,768 of CP074402.1, forward strand.
CTGAGCCAGCGGATGACCGAGCTGACGCCCTCGGGGGAAGGCGCAGGGCACTGGGCGGTGAACCGCCGACGAGGACGTGGCCCTCGTCCGTGAGCCGGACGGCGCGGTCGATCTCGACGCCGAGGCCCACGGGCAGGGGATCGGGGATGGGCGAGGCCATGACTCCCACCCTCTCGGGTGATCCACGGCACGCGCAAGACCGAAGCAAGTAGCAAAATTCGGGAGGTCTTCACCAAATCGTTATTCACTCTTGAACCCGCGCAGGGGTACGCATCCCCGTCGATATTCGGTCCCCGTCGAGCCCACCCACTCGACCGGAACCCTCTTTGGGCAGCTCAGAGGGGGTTACCCTGTCCGGACCAGGTCGGCTGGGTCGTCAAGGAGGCACGGAGCGTATGCTGAGCGCGAGTAGGCCCTTCAGTGTCGTAGGGCACACCCCACCGCACACATGACCATCCGCCACGGCCGACCCCCGGCCACGCCACCGTCCCGTGTGAAGCCCCGCGGCTTCTCCCCCACCGCGCGCCGCCCTCGTGCCGTGTCCCCAACGGCACCGAGCCGTGTCCCTCCCTGCCCCCGGGGGCTTCTTCGCCCCGTGTCTGCACCCAGCGCCGTGACCCGTTCCGGGCATGGACGCGTCCAGGGCCAGGCGCCGTTTCGGCCCTGCCCGCGAACACACGTCCTCGGGGAGTGAACCCACTTGTGTGAGACCGCAGCCCCTCGTTCCGCGCCGACGCCACCGCTCCCTACGGCGTCGGCCCCCTCCACCGTCCCCAACGCCCGGCCAGTCCCATGGAAGAGTCCAGCAGCGCCCCGCCCACCACCGAGTGCCGACACGTACGGCGGCGCTTCCCCGGCCTGCCCAGTCAGATCGCCTACGCGCGCAGGTTCGTCGCACGTCAGTTGGCGGTCTCGCCGGAGGTCACCACCGCGACGCTGTTGACCAGCGAACTCGCCACCAACGCCATCACGCACAGCGACTCGGGGCGTGCCACCGGGAAGTTCGAGGTGTGCGTGCGGCACGCGCCCGGATGGGCCCGGGTGGAGGTCCGCGACCTCGGCAGCACGACGGAGGCGCCCGCGCCCCAGCACCGGGACCCCTACGACACGGCCGAACACGGCCGGGGTCTGGATCTGGTGGAGGCGCTCGCCAGTAAGTGGGGGACCGAACCACGCCGCGACGGCCGGGGCCGCCAGGTGTGGTTCGAGTTGGTGTGGGACGGCGACGACCGGGGATCAGACCAGCCCCGGTAGAGGGGCCGACGCGGTCCGGAGCGGGGCGTTTCCGGTCGTGAGGTCCGTGCGTCGCCGTGCCGGGGACGTGTGCGGTCCTACTCCTCGGCCGTGGTCGGAGCGGCACCCTTGGGGTCCGCGGTGGTCGCACCGGTGTCCGTGGCGGGCAGCCGGTAGCGCTCGTAGAGTTCGCGCGCGTAGTCCTTGGCCTCCTGGGAGGGCTCGTCACCGAGTTCGTCGCGGACGAGGTCGTCCAGGCTCTTCTTCGAATCATCCATGTGAGGAAGCCTGCCTGGACTGCGCGGATAGCACAAATCGACATACCGGTGACACAGAGGAAGGGCCCTGGATCCCCTGATTCACAGGGCTTCCCGGTCCGTGGACGACTTCGGGCCCCACCCGCCCCCGGTGCCTCCGGGGACACGGAGGAGGGTGCCCCGCACACGGCTCGTGCGGGACACCCTCCCGTGGTTCGGGCGCCGGAGCTAGCCTCCGGTGACCGTGTCCCGCTTCTCCGGGACCTCGCCCGTGTCGCCCTCGGTCGTCGAGCCGTCGTCGGCGGTCGGGGACTCGGCTCGGGCCCGGCGCTTGGCACGGCGCCGCTCCCGGCGGGCCGCCGCCCTGTCCTCACGGCGCTGACGGCGCACCTCCACCAGCTGGTAGAGGACCGGGACCAGGATCAGGGTGAGCAGGGTCGAGGTGACCAGGCCGCCGATCACCACGAGGGCGACCGGGGCGGACACGAAGGCGCCGCCGCCCGCCAGCCCCGTGGCCATCGGGACGAGCGCGGCGATGGTGCCGACCGCGGTCATCAGGATGGGGCGCAGGCGGTGCCGGGAGCCCTCGACGATGGCCTCGCTGAGGTCCATCCCCTTCTTCCGGTTCTGGTTGATCAGGTCCATCAGCACGATGGCGTTGGTGATCACGATGCCGATCAGCATCAGCATGCCGATCAGGGCCGCCGCGCCGATCGGGGTGCCGGTCAGCATCAGCAGACCCAGCGAACCGGTGGCGGCGAACGGGACCGAGACCAGCAGCATGAGCGGCTGCATCAGGCTCTTGAACGTCGCGACCATGATCAGGTAGCAGATGATGATCGCGGCGAGCAGCGCCAGACCCAGCTGGGCGAAGCCCTCCGTCTGGTCCTGGCTGACGCCGCCGAGGCTGGCGGTGGCGCCCGAGGGCAGGTCCATGCCGTCCAGCGCCTCAGTGATCGCGAGGCTGACCCCGCCGAGGTCGGAGGCGGTGGGGTTGGCCGACACCGTGGTGCTGGTGACGCCGTCGATGCGGGTGAGCTCCGGCGGCTGCTCGACCTCGGAGACCTCGGCCACGTCGGCGAGCTCGATCTCCTGCCCGGTGGGCGTGACGATCGGCAGCTCCCTGAGCTCGGCCACGGTGCCCGGCGCGTCCTGGACCAGGACGACGACGTCGCGGCGGATGTGCTCGATGGTGGCGTCACCGACGTCGCGGCCGTTGAAGGCAGCGGAGACGGTCTGGCCGACCATGGTCTCGTCGAGACCGTACTCGGCGGCCTCCTCGCCGTCGACGTGCACCTCAAGCGCGGGCTGCGACTCGGAGATGCCGCTGGTGACGTCGTCCGCGCCGTCGATGCCGCGCAGTTCGTCCTCGATCATCCCGGCCGCCTCGACCAGGGTGTCCTGGTCCTCGGCGGTCACGCGGACCTCGATACCGGAGCCGCCCATACCGCCCGTGGAGTCCAGGCGCGGCTCGTACTCGGTGTCGAGTCCGGCGAAGGTGTCCCGCAGGACGTCGCGGTTGCGGATCTGGTCGGTGTCGGGGTCGGCGGTGATCGTGTAGTCGATCTGGTCGGCGGCACCGCCGCCCATCATCGGGTTGCCTCCGACGTTGACCTGGTAGGTCTCGATCCAGGCCATCCCGGCCAGGGCTTGCTCGACCTTGACGGCCTCGGCGTCGGCGGCCTCCAGGGACATGCCCGGTTCGAGCTCCTGGATGACCGTGTAGGTGTTCTCCTCGGCCTCGCCCAGCCAGTCCGTCTCGGAGTTCGCGGCCAGCACGGCGGTACCGGCGAAGATCGCCACCGAGGCGGCGAGCGTGACCACCGTGGCGGTCCTGCGCTTGGTGGTGATCCACCGGATGAGCGGCAGGTAGGCGCGCTGGAGCGGGGTGCGCCTCTCACGCTCGTGGGCCGCGCGCTGGATCTCCTCGCGGGTGGCGTCCCCGACCTCGGCGGGCCGCAGGAACCAGTAGCACAGGACCGGTGTGATGGTCAGGGCCACGAGCAGGGAGCCGGCCAGGGCCAGGCTGCTGGTGACCGCGAAGGGCATGAAGATCTCGCCGACCATGCCGCCGACGAACGCCAGCGGGAGGAACACGGCGATGGTGGCGAAGGACGAGGAGGCCACGGCGGTGGCGACCTCACGGACACCGTCCTTGACGGCGGTCATCCGTTCCTTGCCGTAGTCCATGTGTCTGCGGATGTTCTCCAGCACCACGATGGAGTCGTCCACCACCCGGCCGATCGCGATGGTGATCGCGGCGAGGGTGAGCATGTTCAGGGTGAACCCGAACGCCTGCATGCCGACGAAGGCCGCCAGGACCGACACCGGGATGGACACCGCCACCACGAGCGTGGAGCGGATGGACAGCATGAAGACCAGGATCACGATGACCGAGGCGACCAGGCCGTAGGCCCCGGCCTCGAACATGTCGGTGATCGAGTCGTTGATGAAGGGCGCCTGGTCGAAGACGACGCTCAGGGAGATGTCGTCACCGAGCAGGTCGGACTGTTCGTCGAGGACCTTCTGGACCCCGTCGGAGATCTCGACGGTGTTGCCGTCCGGCGTCGCCATGACCATGAGCGCGACGCTGGGGTTGCCGTCCAGACGGGCGATGGAGGAGGACTCCTCCGTCACCATCTCGACGTCGGCCACCTCGGAGAGCTGCACCGGGGAGGGCGCGGGGGCGGGCGGGGCGCCGGGCATGGCGCTCGACGGGTCCGCGCCCTGGGAGGGCCGGATCCACACGTCCTCGATGTCGTCGAGGCTGGTGAGCTGGTCACCGGTGGTGACGCTCAGGCTGCGGCCGTCCTCGTCGATGCTGCCGCCCGCCATGAGCAGGCCGCTGGCCTCCAGCCCGTCGGCCAGGTCCTGGGTGGTGATCCCGGCGTCGGAGAGCTCGTCCTCGTCCGGGGTGACCTCGACGCGCTGGTCGGGAACGCCGGAGAGGCTGGCCGAGCGGACGCCGGGGACCGACTCCAGCTCGGGGATGAGCACGTTCTCGATGGAGGAGGCCATCGACTGCTCGTCGCCGTTCTCGGTGCTGGCGGCCAGCATCATCACCGGCATCATGTCCATGCTCAGGGCCATGACGGAGGTGGAGGCGTCGTCGGGGAGCATGCCGGAGATCTGGTCGACGGCGACCTGGGTCTCGCGGACCAGGGCGTCCTGGTCACGGCCGTAGTCGAACTCCGCCATGATCTGCGCGGACCCGGTGGTGGAGGTCGAGGTGATGGTGTCGACCCCTCCACTCCCTGGAGGGCCTGTTCGAGGGGTTCGGTGAGCTGTCCCTCGACCACCTGCGGGGTGGCGCCCTGGTACTGGGCGGAGACCATCACCATCGGCAGTGACATCTCGGGGAAGAGCTCACGCTTGGCCGACATCGCGGCGAGGACGCCGAAGAGCAGGACGGCCAGGGTGATGAGGAGGACCAGCGCCCGGTTGCCGAGCGACATGACCGAAAGCCGGTTCACGGGTTCGTCCCTTCCACCGGGTGGGCGGTGCCCCGGGTGTGGGGGTGCTCCGCGCCGAGGGCCGTTGGGGCCTGTCTGGACATGAGAGGTGCTCGCTCCTAGCTCGCCGTGTGTGGGACGGCCGGACCCGGGTGTGCCGCGTTCGCTCGTCGAGCGCGCGCTCACCGGTGCGGTCTCGGTGCCGATCCGCGAGGACGTGGGTGTGGGGGATGCGGGGTGTTCGTCCGCCTGGTACGAGGCCCGCGAGGGGCTGCGCATCCGCCGGGCGCACCACTCACCATACGTCGCGTTATATCGGAAGTTGGGCGGAACGAGGGAGGTTCAGGGATCTCTCAGGGACATGTCAGCCTTCTGTCAGGGTCCCACCCGACCAAAGTTAGGGACATCATCAGAAAGTCGGAGGTCCCCCGCCCCGAAGTGGGTCTTCGCGCACTCCGAACTCACGCACCCCTGTAACGGACATCACACGGGACGTTCTGGCCCTCCGAAACCCCCGGAGGCGACTCGTGCCCGGCACCCGACGGCGCGGCGCGGTGACTCAGACGACCGGCGCCTGTTCCCCTGGTTCTCCCTGGGAGTCCAGGGCCGCGTGGGGCTGCGTGGTGCCCCAGACGACGCCGAGGAGGTCCTCCAGCGCGTGAGCCAGGGACGCGTCGACGAGCTCGTAGCTGACCTGGCGACCGCGCGCCTGGGTCCGCACGAGTCCGCAGTCCCGGAGGCAGGCGAGGTGGTTGGAGACGTTCTGCCTGGTGAGGCCCAACCGGTCCGCCAGTCCGGCGGGGTAGTCGGCGCCCTCCAGCAGCGCCAGGAGGAGGCGGCAGCGGGTGGGGTCGGACAGGGCGCGGCCGAGACGCTGGATCGCGGAGAGGCGCTGCTCGGAGGTCAACATGAAAATCATTGTACATCGTTTGCTGTATAGACAGCCCTCGCTGTATAAACAGTGAAGGCTGAACTGTTTGGCCGGGACACCCGGGACCGCCCCAGCAGGCGGCCCCACCGCAGCGGACCACCGCGAGGCGTGGCGACGCCACCGCTCGCCGAACCGAGGAGGCAACCCATGGGCGCGGGACACGACCACGGGCCGATCACCGCCGGAGCCGCCAACAGCAGGAGACTGGCACTGGTCCTCGGGCTGATGCTCGTCGTCGCCGTCGTTCAGGTCACCGGCGCCACCTTCAGTGGCAGCCTCGCCCTGCTCGCGGACGCCGGACACACCGTCACCGACTCCTTCGGGGTCGCCCTGGCCCTGGCCGCCGTGTGGATCGCCGCGCGCCCCGCGACGAGCAAACGGACCTTCGGGTTCCAACGCGCCGAGATCCTCGCCGCCGCCGTCAACGCGATCGTGCTGTTCGCCCTGTGCGCGTTCATCGTGGTGGAGGCGGTCGACCGGCTCCGCGACCCCGCCGAGGTGTCCGGGCTCGGCATGGTGGTGGTCGCCGCCTTCGGCCTGGTCATGAACATCGTCGCGATGCTCGTCCTGCGCTCGGGGGCCAAGGAGAGCCTCAACGTCAAGGGCGCCTACCTGGAGGTCATGAGCGACGCCCTGGCCTCGGTCGGCGTGATCGTGGGCGGCCTGATCGTGTGGCTCACCGGCTGGCAGCAGGCGGACACCCTGGTCTCGCTCGGCATCGCGGCGATCATCGTGCCCCGAGCGTGGGCCCTGCTCAAGGAGGCCGTCCACGTCCTGCTGGAGGCCACCCCCAAGGGCATGGACCTGAGCGAGGTCCGCGAGCACCTCATGAACCACCCGGCCGTCATCGACGTCCACGACCTGCACGCGTGGACCATCACCTCCGGGGTCCCCGTGATGTCCGCGCACGTGGTGGTCGCGGAGGACGACCTGCGGGACTCCGGCAGGATGCTCGACGAGCTGCACGAGTGCCTGACCGGACACTTCGACGTCGAGCACTCCACCCTCCAGCTGGAGCCGCCGGGCCACGCCGACCACGAGGGCGCCCGGCACCCCTGAGGTCTCCCGCGGCACACGGTGGGGCGACGTGCCCGGAGCGGGGGCTTTGGCAGTATTGTTCGGGTCCCCGAGCAAGGAGTGCCCGTGTCACTCAGCGCCGATCGCCAGGCACGTCGGCGGTGAACCCACCGCCCGCGCACCGCCCTCCCAGGGCGCTGCGTCAGTTCGTACGCGGCGTGTTCTCGATGTGGGGGCGGCGCGGAACCGGACCCCCGCGTCGGAGTGGCGTGCCCCACGCGAGTCCCGGGTCTGGCTCAAGCCCGCCCGCGTCTTCCTGCTGATGTTCGTGACCGTCGACCTCGTCGGCGCCGCCTTCCTCAGCACCCCGTGGGCCACCACGGACGGCCGGGGACTCCCCTTCGAGCAGGCCCTGTTCACCGCGACCTCCGCGCTCTCGGTGTGCGGCCTCAGCGTCGTCTCGATCGGTGACGACCTGAGCGGGTTCGGCCAGGGCGTGGTGCTGGCGCTGATGCAGGCGGGCGGCATGGGCATCATGACCCTGGCCTCGCTGCTGGGCACCGCCGTGATCCACCGGTTCGGGCTGCGCATGCAGCTGAACGTGCAGGCCGAGGTGCGCACGCTGTGGGTCGGTGACGTGCGCGGCCTGGTGAGTCGGGTCCTGACCATCTTCCTGGTCTGCCAGGGGATCACCTTCCTCCTGATCACCCCGCGCATGTGGCTCGGCTACGACCTCACCTTCGGCCAGGCGGTCTACTCCGGGTTCTTCCACGCCATCTCGTCGTTCAACAACGCCGGGCTGTCCCTCTACCCCGACAGCTTCATCCGGTTCTCCGGAGACGCGTTCGTGCTCCTCCCCATCGCGCTCTCCTCGATGCTCGGCGGCATCGGCTTCCCCGTGCTGCTGGAACTGCGCCGCCAGCTGCGCACCCCGCGCCGCTGGACCCTGCACACCAAGCTCACCGTCACCGCCACCAGCCTGCTGTTCGTCGCGGGAGCGGTGCTGGTCACCATCATGGAGTGGAACAACCCCGCCACCCTCGGCCAACTGCACTGGTGGGCCAGACTCACCGACGGCTTCTTCGCCGGGGTGATGCCGCGCAGCGGCGGCCTCAACTCCGTGCCCACCGGCGAGATGCAGGACTCCACGCTGCTGCTGACCGTCATGCTGATGTTCGTCGGCAACGGGAGCGCGGGGACGGCGGGCGGCATCAAGGTCGCCACCCTCGCCGTCATCTTCCTGGTGGTGCTGGCGGAGGTCCGCGCCCACGACCGCGTGCACGTCTTCGGCCGCCAGCTTCCCTACGACGTGATCCGCCAGGCCCTGAGCCTGGTGTTCCTGTCCGCGACCGTGGTCGCCGTCAGTACCGTGCTCATGCTGTACGCCACCCGGTTCACCCTCATGCAGGTCCTGTTCGAGGTGGTGTCCGCCTTCGGCGTGGTGGGGCTGTCCACTGGGATCACACCCGAGCTCGCGCCGTGGAACCAGTACCTGATGGCGGTGCTCATGGTCGCCGGGCGGATCGGGCCCGTCACCTTCGTGACGGCCCTGGCCTTCCGGGACCGGCACCGCCGCTACGAGCTCGCCGAGGCCCGGCCGATCATCGGTTGAGCGGCGGCCGCACACAGCACTTCCTCGGAGGAGAGGGCACATGCCACATCGAGACAGACCCGACGACAAACGCGTGCTCGTGATCGGCCTCGGCCGGTTCGGGAGCTCGCTCGCGCTGGAACTGGTCAACCGCGGCTGGGAAGTACTCGGTCTGGACTCCAACCCCCGTCTGGTGCAGACCTACGCCGACGCGCTCACCCACACGGTGGTCGCCGACGTCACGGACGAGGAGGCGTTGAAGCAGATCGGCGCGGCGCAGTACGCGCGGGCCGTGGTGGCGATCGGCAGCCACCTGGAGGAGAGCATCCTGGCCACCTCGCTCCTGGTGGACATGGGCGTGCCCTCGATCTGGGCGAAGGCGACCAACCGCAGGCACGGGCGCATCCTGGAGCAGGTCGGTGCCGACCACGTGGTGCTGCCCGAGCACGACATGGGCGAGCGTGTGGCCCACCTCCTGTCCGGGCGGATGCTGGACTACGTGGTGCTGGACGCGGGCTTCGCGCTGGGCAAGACCCGGGCGCCGAGGTCGCTCCTGGGTCGGACCCTGCGTGAGACACGGGTGCGCCAGCAGTACGGGATCACCGTGGTCTCGGTGAAACGAGTGGGCGCCTCCTTCACCTACGCGACCCAGGAGACCGTCCTGCACAAGGGCGACGTGATCGTGGTGGCGGGGCGCACCGACGACGTGGAGCGGTTCGCGGAGTCCACCTGAGCCGGGTTCGGGCAGGTCGGGAGGGTCTCGACATTGCAGACAAATTGACAACCGTTTTCATTTTCCCGATGATGGGTCCATGAGAACTCCCATCGCGCGAGCCGCCGCCCTCGGCGCCACCACACTCCTGATCGCCACCGGGTGCGGAACCGACGGAGGCGGGAGCGGAGGGGACGAGACCTCCCCGCCGACGCGGACCTGACCGTCGTCACCGGGGTGTACCCCTGGAGTGGCTGGCGCAGGAGATCGGCGGTGACGGCGTCGCCGTCGTCCAGCTCACCGAACCGGGCACCGAACCCCACGACCTGGAGCTGACCGGTCGGCAGATCGGCGAGGTCAGCGAGGCCGACATCGCCTTCTACGTCGAGGGCCTCCAGCCCGCCGTGGACGAGGCGATCGGGCAGGAGGCGAAGGAGTCCGCGCTCAACGTGGCCGACGTCGTCGAGCTCCGCCCCGCCGGCGGCGAGGAGGAGCACGCGGAGGACGACCACGGCCACGACCACGGGCACGACCACGACGAGGAGGACGGGCACACCGAGGACGACGGCCACGACCACGGTGACCTCGACCCGCACTTCTGGCTGGACGTGGAGCTCATGAAGGAGACCGCCGAGGCCCTGGCCCAGCGCATGGGCGAGGTCGACCCCGAGGGCGCCGACCGCTACCAGGAGGGCGCCGAGCGCGTCGTCAGTGAGCTCTCCACCCTCGGTGAGGCCTACCAGACCGGCCTCGCCACCTGCGAGCACCGCGAGGTGGTGGTCGGCCACACCGCCTTCACGTACCTGACCGAGCAGTACGACCTGGAGCAGATCGGGGTCAGCGGCGTGGACCCCGACAACGAGCCCTCCCCCGCACAGATCGCGGCGATCACCGACGTCGTCCGGGAGCGGGACATCACGACCATCTTCACCGAGCCGCTGATGCCCGCCGCCACCGCCGACACCATCGCGGCCGAGACCGGCGCCCGGGTGGAGGTGCTCGATCCGCTGGAGGGCGTGACCGACCGGTCGCCCGGCGACGACTACCCGTCGATCATGCTCGGCAACCTGGACGCGCTGACCGCTGCGCTCTCCTGCGAGTGAGTTCCGGAGGGTGAGCACACCCCGAACCAGGCCCCGTCGGATGACCGACGGGGCCTTTTGCTACCACAGTGCATTCCAGCCGGAGGGTCCTTTCCAACAACGGTTCCTCGATCGTCACAAAACAGGCCAGATCTGCCAGTAAAACTACTCTGACCTGGGACGGAAGGGGGTTGGAGGGGTTTCCGAAACGCATCTCGATTACATGGCGCTTACATCCTCACAAACGCGCGGACAAGTGGCGATGGTCACGCTATGCTCGGAAGAGTGTCAGTGCTTTTGCACGTGCATCTGGCAGTGCATCCGCACGCACTCCCCTCAGAGAGACCAAGGAGCTAGACGAACATGACCGCACACAACGGCATCCGCGCGACCGAGCTGATCGAGGCCTCCTGGCAGAAGGCCAAGCGCAGCAACTCACAGGGCGCCTGCGTGGAGATGGCCCGCCTCACCGACGGTTCGATCGCCATGCGCAACTCGCGCTTCCCGACCGGACCGGCCCTGGTCTACACCCAGGAGGAGATCGACTGCCTCATCCTGGGCGCCAAGGACGGCGACTTCGACAACCTGCTCAGCTAGGACGTGTTCCGCCGCACCTGATCGGCGCGCCCCGGGGCGGTGCGTCAACCACGGCCTGGTTCGCCTCACCCTTGCTCTCTCCCAGGCCGCAGGGGCTCCATGAACACCGAAGGGCTCCGTCCGGCGTGGACGGAGCCCTTCACACGTGTGCGGACCGGTCAGGCGGGGCGCCTCCGGTCGGGGGACGGCTGTGGTCCCGGGGTCAGTTGCCTTCGAGGTCCTTCAACATGTCCTTGAGCAGGGAGAGGGTCTCGTCGGGAGTGGCCGCGGAGACGCTGAGCCGGGTCATGGCCTTGGTGTAGGCCTCCACCGTGGCGGGCTTGTCGATGACCTCGCCGTCGGTGAGCTGTTCGAGGTAGACGATGTCGGAGAGCTCGAACTCGGAGTAGCGCAGCAGCGTGAAGGAACCGGCCTCCGCGGCGTGCGCGCCCACCTCGAAGGGGATGATCTGGAGGGTGACGTTCTCGTGGTTCTCACAGAGGTGGATCAGGTGACGGAGCTGGCCGGCCATGATCTCCGGCCCGCGCTCCCTGCCCCCGATGGGACGGCGCACGGCCGCCTCGTCGAGGATGATCCACATCTTCTTCCCGGCTTCCAGGTGCTTCTGTCTGGTGAGTCTGGCCTGGATGCGCTGCTCGGTCACCATGTCCGTGTCCACGCCGCCCGAGATGATCTCGCGGGCGTACTCCTCGGTCTGGAGCAGGCCGGGAACGAACTGTGACTCGTAGATCCTGATCTGGTCGGCGGCCTCCTCGAAGCCCACGTAGCGGATGAACCACTTGTGGAGGGCGTCGCCGTACTCCTTCCACCAACCGGGCTTGTTGGATTCGGCGGCCAGTTCGCGGAATTGCTTGAGCAGCTTCCGGTCCGTGACGCCGTACAACTTCAGGAGGTCCTCGATATCACGGGTCTTGAATCCGACCCGGCCGAGTTCCATGCGGCTGATCTTGGAGGCGGAGGCGCGAATCTTCTCGCCAGCGGCCTCTCGTGTGAGACCGCTGCGCTCCCGATGCTTCCTCAGCTGGTGCCCGAGGAGCATGCGACGCACGGTGGGTCCACTCCCCTGACGCAATTGAGCGATATCCACCTTCGCCGCCTCTCTGTCATTCTCCGAACAAGGGTATCGGGTCGACCGAACCCCTTTGCCGCGCGGTCCGGACACTACACGTACACGATATAGCCCGTACCCCGCGGCACCCACGGATCCGGTCCCGTCGACCCCTCCGAGACGACGGACCGCTGGGTGGGCCCCTCCGGGGCCAGCCAAGCGGCCGGTGCCCGGGAAGGGGGCCCATGTCATCGACTCACACGAATTGCGCCCAAACGAACTTTCCGCCGGGCGGCGTGGGAATCACTCCCCACTCTCGCGCGAAAGCGCTCACCAGGGCAAGCCCTCTGCCCCCTCCATGCTCGGCTCCGCTTCCCTTCTGCGGGGCAAGCGATCTCCGCCGTCACGAACGGCACAGATGAATTCTCCGCCGCTGCGCATGAGGGACAGCTGAATACCGGCTTCGCCCTGCCTGGTCAAGGCCAGGGGACCACCGTGGCGTACCGCATTGGTGACCAATTCGGAAACAACCACCGCCACATCACCGGACAAGTACTCCATCCGCCATTCGAGGAGCAGAGCCGCAGAAATCTCCCGGGCGGCCGCGACCGCCCGGGGACGGGGCTCGAAGGTCCACGTGACGGCGTCGTGCCGGTCACCGCAGACCGGGGTGTTCCAACGGCGCGAGCCGTGGGTCAGGACCCTGAGCCACCAGGCGCCGGTCGGCTTCGCCACCGCCTCCGCACACTCCATGCCCCTCAACTCCTCACTGACGCTTCGCGCGCCGGGCCGCCGACGAAAGGGAGGGCCCGTGCCGGTGCACGACCCGAATGCACGTGCATCTCGGTGTTGCAGGCAATCGTAGGCCACGCCCCGACAAAGTGCAGGCAAACGCGGACACGAACCCGAAAGGATTACCGGCACGCAGGTGGGAGGTATGGAACAGCTGTCGCGGAAGCGTTACCTGAGCGTTTCGCAAGTGCGGCGCAACCACCACCCGGGCACGTACCGACCGGTAGGCATGCGGATAGGATTCCTCCGCGCCCAGCACACGAATTACGGAGGTAACACCATGTCCCCAACGCCTCGTGTGGCGATCGTGACCGGCGCGGCCCGCGGCATCGGCGCCGCGACCGCCGAGCGTCTGGCCCGTGAGGGCCGCGCCGTGGCCGTCCTGGACCTCGGGGAGGCCGACGCCCAGCGGGTCGCGGACCGGATCACGGAGGCCGGAGGCACGGCCGTCGCGGTGGGCTGCGACGTCTCCGACGAGGACCAGGTCTCCACGGCGGTGGACACCGTCGCCGAACGGCTCGGCCCGCCCGCGATCCTGGTCAACAACGCGGGCGTGCTCCGCGACAACCTGCTGTTCAGGATGTCGGCCGACGACTGGGACACCGTGCTCGGCGTCCACCTGCGCGGATCATTCCTGATGAGCCGGGCCGCCCAGGCGCACATGACCTCGGCCGGGTGGGGCCGGATCGTCAACCTGTCCAGCTCGTCCGCCCTGGGCAACCGGGGCCAGGCCAACTACTCGGCGGCCAAGGCCGGGCTCCAGGGATTCACCAAGACCCTCGCCATCGAGCTGGGCAAGTTCGGCGTCACCTGCAACGCGGTCGCCCCCGGCTTCGTCGAGACCGCGATGACCCGGGCCACCGCCGAGCGGATCGGTATCGACTACGACGACATGAAGGCCTTCAAGTCGGCCGAGATCCCGGTCCAGCGGGTCGGCTACCCGGAGGACATCGCCAACGCCGTCGCCTTCTTCACCGGAGAGGACGCCGGTTTCGTGTCCGGTCAGGTCCTCTACGTGGCGGGCGGCCCCCTCGACTGACCGGGCCCCGGACGGTGCCGTCGAGCGCCGAAGGGCTCCGTGATCCGGTGGCCGGTTCCGGCCACCGGATCACGGGGCGCGGGAGCTCAGGAGGACGTGCCGTCCGGCTTCGGCCGCACCAGCACCTCGGTGATCGTGCGCCCGTTGGTCTCCGCCACCTCGGCCGTCCAGCCGCCGAAGTCGACCCGCTCCCCCGGCGTCCGCGGGATGTGCTCCAACACGGACAGGATCAGCCCGGCCACGGTGACGTAGTCGCCCTCCGGCGGGTCCGGCAGGTCCAGGTCGAGGTCGGACAGGTCGTGGACCGGGTAGGTGCCCGGCAGCGACATCGACCCGTCCTCGTGCCGCCGGACCACACGGACGTCGGTGTCGGTCTCGTCGTAGATCTCCCCGACGATCTCCTCCAACAGGTCCTCCAGGCTGACGATCCCCTCGATCCAGCCCATCTCGTTGACCACCACGGCGAGCTGCGCGCGTTGCTCCGTCATGCGCTCCAGGGCCAGGGACACCACCAGCGAGTCGGGGAGCAGCATCGGCTCCCGCGCGACCTCCCGAACGGTTCCGGACCCCCGCACGAGGTCGGACCAGTGCACCACGCCGAGGACCTCGTCCAGGTCTCCCTCGGCCACCACCGGCGCCCTGGAGTGACCGTGTTCCGCGAGCATCCGCAGTGCCTCGTCGGGCGGTGTCCCGGCCGGGATGACGAACACCTCCCCGCGCGGCACCACCACCTGGCGCAGCCGCCGGTCGTCGATCTCGAAGGCGCCCGCGATGATGGTGCGCTGCTCCTGGGTGATGTCGCGCTGGGAGGCGAGCATGTCCCGCAGCTCCTCCTCCGAGATCTCCTCCCGGGACGCCGACGGGTCACCGCCGGTCAGCCTCACCAACAGGTCGGTGGACGCGCTCAGCAGCCACACGACCGGACGGGACAGCGTCGCCATCAGGTCCAGGGGGCGGGAGACGACGAGCGCCCAGGTCTCGGCGCGCTGCATCGCGACGCGTTTGGGGGCGAGCTCTCCCAGGACGAGCGTCACGAACGTGAGGACGACCGTGACGAGGACCACCGACACCGGGGCCGCGGCCGCGCCGAGGAAGCCCAGGGGTTCCACGAGCGGACGTGCCAGGGACACGGCGGCGGTCGCGGACGCGAGGAACCCGGCGAGGGTGATGCCGATCTGGATGGTGGCGAGGTAGCGGTTGGGGTCCCCGGCCAGGCGGGCCACGGCCCTGCCGCCCGCCCCGCGCTCGGCCAACTGCTTGACCTGTCCCTCGCGCAGGGTGATCAGGGCGATCTCGCTGCCCGCGAACAGTGCGTTGACCAGGACGAGGGCCAGAACCACCCCGAGCTGCGCCCCGTAGCTGTCCATGTTCCGCCGTCTCCCCAGTGGTGGACCCGTGGATCGTGACCCTTCGTCCCCTCAGCCTCGCACAACGTGCTGATCGGCACTCCGCCACGCACCGGGGCACCCCGCTTTGCTCAGGACGGCGGGAGGGCGCGTGCCGCCAGGACGTGGTGGTCGTGCGGTGCGGGGCGCCCCTCGATGGCACCGGTGACCTCGGTGACCAGCTTCTCCACGAGGTCGACACCCGAGGCGTGGTCGGGGTGGCCCTCGGACAGGACCGCCACGAGGTACTCGCGGTCGGGGCCGCCGACGTGCCCGACGCTGTTGATGATCCACGGTCCGTCGGGCTCGCGCGGCGTCCAGCCGTTCTTGACCCCCACGGTGTCCCCGGGGGCGGCGGCAGCGGACACGCCCCAGGCCTGCTCCGGAGCGACCTCGGCCATGAGCGCGCGGACGAGGGCGCGGTCGTCCTCGGAGAGCGGCCCCTCGTCCGTGTACAGGGCGCGCAGCAGGCGGATCTGGTCGGCGGCGGTGGTCGTCGTGGCGCCCCAGCTCCCCCGGGGTGGGGTTCGGTGGCGGTGAACCCCAGTCGGTCCGCGTGGCGGCGGAACCCGTCGGTGAAGCCCAGCCGGGCGTAGAGGTCGTCGACGACGGTGTTGTCGCTGTACCTGATCATGCGTTCGGCCCGCTCGCGTTCGCTGGCGGTGAGCGCGCGGTCCTCCTCCTCGGCACTCATGAGGAGCATGGTGAGGACGGTCAGCTTGGCCACGCTCGCCGTGGGGAACGGCCGCTCCGCCCCGTGGCTGAAGGTCGTGCCGGTCCGCAGGTCCTGGACCGCGATCCCGAACTCCGCCGTGTGCTCGGCGTCGAGGGCCTCCACACGAGCGGTCAGGGCGGCCCGTTCCCCCGGGGCAGGGCCGTGCCGCCCCGTGCGGTGGCCACGGGAGGGGCGGGCGTGTGGACGGCCCGCGCGGCCTCGGGGACCGCGTCGAGCGCGGGGTACGCCCCGGGCAGGGACACGGCCACCAGCAGGGCGACGAGGACGGCCGTGGGCCGCCACTCGGTGGGGAACGCCTGGTCACGCGATCACCGGCTCTGCGCCGTGGGAACTGGTGCCGGACATTATCCCCGGACGACCGGCACGAATCACCCGTCGGATACCGAATCGGTACGGATCAGTCCACGCGCACGCGGGTGTCCTCGTCGATCCCCCGGGCCACCAGCGCCTCACCGGTGGCGTCGGCCATCCGGAGCAGCTGGACGATCACCGGCACGACCAGCAGATGGGGCCGCCCGGACAGGCCCCGCGCCCGGTAGCCCTCCCGGGCGGCGCGCCAGGCGGAGGCGACCATCGGGATGGACCGAACGGTCAGGGCGAGCACCAGCGCGACGCGGTCGGGGTTGACCCCCACGTGGCGCAGCGGACGGGCGAGGCGTTCGAAGAGGTCCAGCATCTCGCGGACCCGGGTCGTGAGGGTGACGGCGTTGGCCAGCAGCACGAGCGACGCGAGCTGGGCGCACAGCCGCAGCCCCTCCTCCCAGGCCCCGAACAGTGCCTGGAACGCCCCGATGGCCAGCAGGAACGGCCACAGTGCCCGCAGGACCCCCAGGGCCCGGCGCGGGTGCAGCCCGACCAGCGGGTACGCGAGCAGGCTCGCGACGAGCGCGCCCAGGGACACCCACGGGTCGGCGGCGGCCACGAGGGCGACGCCGACCACCAGCAGACCCAGGAGTTTGGGTCCGGCGGAGACCCGGTGCAGGGGCCCGGTGCCCGCCACGTACAGCCCGATGGCACTCACGCGCCGTCCGCCTGGTCCATGAGCTTGGTGTAGAAGGACACGGCGTCGTCGGGTGCGCCGTCGAAGGCCACCCGGCCCTCGGCCATGACCAGGACGCGGTCGAAGTCGGGGAGCAGGTCCAGGTCGTGGGTGAACAGGACGACCCGCTGGTCGAGCCCGGCCAGCGTGCGGTGCACCATGCGGGTGTTGCGCAGGTCGAGCAGGGTGGTTGGTTCGTCGCAGACGAGGATCTCGGGACCGGTCACCAGCACCGAGGCCAGCGCGAGGAGCTGCTTCTGGCCGCCGGAGAGCAGGTGTCCGGGGTGGTCGCGGTGGTCGCTGAGCCCGTAGCGCTCCAGGACCTCGTCCACACGGCGGGCGGTCTCCTCGCGACCCAGTCTCAGGGAGCGCAGCCCGATCTCCACGTCCTCGGCCACCGTCGGCATGATGATCTGGTTGGCGGCGTCGGAGAAGACGAAGCCGACCCTGCGCCGGACCTGCTTCGCGTGCCGTCGGGTGTCCCACTCCCCGAGCGAGACCCGGCCCGTGTCCGGCAGTACCAGACCGTTCAGCGTGCGGGCCAGGGTGGACTTGCCCGAGCCGTTGGCCCCGATCACGCCGATCCGGTGCTCGGCGAGGTCGAGGGTGACGTCCCGCAGCACCGTGCGGCCGTCGTAGGCGTGGGAGACCCCTGCGAGGCGGAGCATCAGTCGTTCTCCTGGGCGACCCGGTCGTCGATGACCGGTCGGCCCGCCGGGGGGATGGGGTAGGCGCGGAAGACGGCGCTGGCGATCGCGGCGGTGACGACGGCCTTGACGACGTCGCCCGGGAGGAAGGCCGTCATGGACAGGGCCCCGGCGAGGACGCCGTCCCCGAGGACCACCGCCATCCAGGGGACGCCGATGGCGTAGATGACGACGACCCCGCCCAGCAGGTTGATGAGCAGCCCCCGCCAGAAGCCGTACTTCCCGCGCGCCACCATGAGGTCCGTGAGGAGGCCGATGACGAGGGCGGCGAAGATCCAGCTCACGATGAACCCGGCCGAGGGCCCGGCCAGGACGGCGAGGCCGCCGCGCCCGCCCGCGAAGAGGGGAAGCCCGGCCAGGCCGAGGGCCAGGAAGGCGGCGATCGCCAGACTGCCGCGCTTCCACCCGAGGAGGCTGGGGGCGAGCATGATGCCCAGGGTCTGGAGGGTGATCGGCACCGGCCCGATGGGGATGGCGACGGTGACGCTGAGCGCGGCGATCAGCGCGGCGAACACGGCGACGAGTGCGAGGTCGCGCGCGGTGAGGCCCCGGTAGCGGACGTGGGCCGTCACGGTGGTGGGCATGCGTGGTCCCCTTCGGGGAGGTGTCGGGAGCGGATCACCGTCCATTGTCCGTTATGCGGGGACGTGCGGCAGGAGGCGGGGCACACAGAACCCGGGCACACCTGTTGTAGGGGTTCGCCTAGGACCGGGATCACACCGGAGGCGCCGGGGCGCCGGTGGCCGGGAGGTCGCGGTGGTTCGACGCCCCCGGTCAGCCCTGGGCCTCGGCCCTGCGGATGCGTTTGATGGGGACGGGCAGCACGCAGACGGGGACCGGGACGTCCAGGCGGTGGCCGGTGTCGACGGGGACGCCCGTGTCCGGGTCGATGCGCAGCGACATCAGGGAGTCCCCGTTCTGGGCGGCAACGACCAGGTGGTCGGGCTGCCCGTTGTGTCCCCGGACCACGGTGAAGTGGCGGGGCCAGGCGCCCACGGGGGTGTCTGCCAGGTGCTCCAGGCGGGCGCCCTCGTCACGGACGGCGAAGGTCGAGACCGCGTCCGCGCCACGGTTGGAGACGTAGACGCGCCCCTCGTAGGTGGTGGTCATCGGGAGGGCGTCGCCGTCCGCGATCTCGCGGCCCTCGACCTTGAGGCGGTGGAGCGCGATCTCGGCCGGGAAGTTGTCCGGCAAGGGGTCGCCCACGGCGGGGACGGACCCCAGGTGCTCCCCGTGCCGTTGCGGGGGTTCCAGCGCACGACGTGTACGCGCGAGTCCAGTTCCCCGGTGACGTACACGTGGCGGCCGTTGACGGCCATGTGCCGGGGACCCGTGCCGGAGGGCAGCCGGACGGTGCCCAGCAGGCCTTCGTCGATGTCGGGCGCCGGTCCCTGGTTCTCCTCGTTGAGCGGGGTCGCGTAGTGGTACACGCGCAGCTCGTCCGTGCCGAGGTCGGCGGCGAGCAGGTAGCGCAGCCGGGGGTCGTGCGCGTCGAGGACCACGGCGGTGCTGTGCGCGTGGGGCCCGTCCTGGCGGTCGGTGACCGGGCCGCGCCCCCGGTGCGCGAGTTCGCGGCGGGGTTCGGTGGGTGCGCCGTCCTCACCGGTGGGCTGGAGGGTCACCACGCCGTTGGCGTAGTTGGCCACCGCGACCCGTTCGGGGCCCAGGTAGCGGACGTGGCAGGGCGAGCCCCCGCCGGTGGGCACGGAGCCGAGCTCGGTGAGGGTGGCGTCCCCGTGCACCCGGAACGCGGTGAGCGCACCCTCGGCCCTCTCGTTGACCGCGTACACCGTGGGCGGGTCCGGGCGGAACGCGAGGAAGGAGGGTCCCGTGGTGCGGGCGGCGACGCCGTCCGGGGTCAGCTCGCCGGTCTCGGGGTCGAACCAGACCCGCTGGATGCCCTCGCCCTTTCCGGGCGGGTCGGAGTCGGGGGTGTAGGTCCCCACGAGCAGGAGCCGTCGTGGTGTGTCCACAGGGTGCCTCGTTTCCGTCGCCTCGGGCAGGATCGTGGTCCAGACCACGGCCGGAATGCTACCGCCCCCTTCGTCGGTGGGGAAGGACGCGTGAGGTGGGCTCCGGCCAGGCCCGCCCACTGGTTACCAAGAGAAACCTCTGACTCACGTAGCCCTTCTGTTACAGTTCCTCCACAACAGCCCGATTAACGGTGGTCAGGTCCCCCTCACACCGACCTGTCCCGTTCATCTCCGGGTTCCGGGCCTCGGATCGACGAGGCCGCGAACGGATACCGTATCGGCGCTGCACCCGCGGGATCGAGTGATTCCCCGCGGACGAAGACCACCGCCAGAGGAACCCGGCCCTCGGTTCACGGGTCCCCCATCGCGTTCCGTGGTTCCCCGCTCACCCGACGTCTGGATTCGTCTTGACCCATCGCTCACTGTCCGAAGTTCCGTTGCCCGACCAGGAGATCATCGAACTGGTACGTCAGTCCTGTGTGGACATCCCCGAGGGCTCCACGCGCCTGGCCAGGTCCTTCTACGAGAACCTGTTCATGATGGTCCCCGAGGTGCGGAGCATGTTCTCGGAGGACATCAAGCCCCAACAGCAGCGCATGGCGGACGCCCTGCTGTCCGTGGTGCGGTACCTGGACAGCCCGGACGACGTGGCCCGCTACCTGCAACGTCTGGGGCGTCAGCACCGCGACGAGCTGGGGGTGCTGCCCGAGCACTACCCGCACGTCGGACGCGCCCTGGTCCGCGCCGTCAGCGAGGTCTCCCCCACCTGGTCGTCCTCGATGAGTTCGGCCTGGGTGCTCGTCTACCAGTGGATCACCGCGAACATGATCGCCGGGGCCGAACAGGCCTCCCAGCCCGCGCACGCGTCCCACCGGCGACGCTGACGCGGGCACCGTTCCCCTCCTCCTCTCACCCCCGTCGAAAGCCTCGTTCATGACTCAGAGCCAGCAGGACCGTACGCCCGGGACCGACGGAGAGCGCCACGTGCAGGCGGTCATGGGCACCGCCGAACGGGCCGAACGCTTCTACAACGACCAGATGCTGGACCACCTGAACCCGCTCATGAAGGAGTTCATCTCCCGCCAGGAGATGCTGTTCATCGCCACGGCGGACGCCCGGGGCGAGTGCGACTCCAGCTTCCGGGCCGGGCCCCCGGGTTCGTCCACGTCATCGACGACCGGACCCTGGCCTACCCCGAGTACCGGGGTAACGGCGTGTTCGCCAGCGCGGGCAACATCCTGGAGAACCCGCACATCGGGCTGATGTTCCTCGACTTCGAGCGGGAGCGGATCGGCCTGCACGTGAACGGCCGGGTGAAGATCATGGAGGACGAGACCCTGCGCCCGCACGTCCCGGGCCTGCCCCTGGCACGGGTGCCGGGGCAGCGCGCGCAGATGTGGATGATGGTGCAGGTCGAGGAGGCCTACATCCACTGCCGCAAGCACATCCCGCACCTGCGGCGGGTCGGCGCGGAGGAGTCCTGGGGCACCGACGACGCCCTGCGCAAGGGCGGCGACTTCTTCGAGGCGAAGGCCGGAAGGCACGCCGCCGCCGGACCCGGCCCCCGGTAGGGATCGGGGGCGGCCCGTGCGGGCCGCCCCCTGGCCTAGGGCCGCTTCGACGCTTCCTTGACGGCCTCGATCGCCTTCATGATGCGTTTGTCCGAGACCGGGTAGGCGGTCCGCAGCTCCTGGGCGAAGAGGCTGACGCGGTACTCCTCCAGCATCCAGCGCAGCTCCTCCACGTCCGGGTCGTCGGCCCGGCCCGCGGAAGCGCCCCGCGGACCTTCGCCACGGCCTGGCGCATCTGTTCGACCTTGGACATGTTGACCTGGTCACGGCGCGGGTTCTCAGGGAGCTTGCCCAGCCGGTACTCGACGCCGCGCAGGTACCGGTGCACGTCGTCCAGACGGCCCAGCCCCGCACGGGTGACGAACCCGTCGCCCACGAGGTCGCCCAGCTGTCCCTGGACGTCGTTGAGCGAGGGCAGGACCGCCAGGGACGTGGTGCCCTTCACCTTCTTGCTGACCTTGCGCCACAGGACGAGGACGCGGGCGGTCCGGTCCAGGATCTCCGCGAGGGTGTCACCCAGGTCCGCGCGCACCCGGTCGGAGAGCCGGGCGAAGTCGTCGGCGTTCCACACCGGCCCGCCCTCGCGGGTGAGCAGGTGGTCGACGGCGGCGGCCTCGGCGTCCTCCAGCATCCTGCGGATCGACCCGTGCGGGTTGTCCGCCAGAGCGAGCTTGTCCGGGTTGTTCAGGCCCTTGCTGACCGCCGTCGCCGGGGACGGGATGGTGAGCATGAGCAGGCGCCGGGTGCCCGCGCGCATGGCCGCGCGCTGCTCGGGGCGCGTGTCGAAGATGCGGATCGCGACGCTCTCGCCCTCGTCGACCAGCGCGGGATACCCCTTCACCTTGGGGCCCAGGGCCTTGCGTTCCAGGGTCTGTTCCAGCGGCCCGAAGTCCCAGGAGGTGATCCCCTTCTTCTCCACGCCCTTGGCCTCGGTGGCGATCGCCTCGCGCAGACGCGGCTTGAGCTTGGCGCGGAGCTGTTCGAGGTCCTTGGACTCGGCCAGGGTGCGTTTCCGGTCGTCCACGGCGCGGAAGGTGATCCGCAGGTGGTCCGGGACCCGGTCCAGCTGGAAGTCCTCCGGGCGGACCCGCTCTCCGTGCGCCATCACGGTGAGCTCGGCGGCCAGCGCCTCGGTGAGGGAACCCTCGTAGGGGGTGACCCCGGCCCGGGCCCGGGCCGCGTGGTCCGGGACGGGCACGAAGTTGCGGCGCAGGGGCTTGGGCAGCGAACGGATCATCGCGGTGATGAGCTCGTCGCGCAGGCCGGGGATCTGCCAGTCGAAGCCGGTGTTCTCCACCTGGTTGAGGAACTTCACCGGGACGTGCGCGGTGACGCCGTCCGAGTCGCTCCCGGGCTCGAACTGGTAGGTGAGCGGGAAGACGAACGCGCCCTGGCGCCACACGTCCGGGTAGTCGTCCTCGCTGACGCCCTCCACCCCGTCGTTGATGAGCTCCTCGCGGGTGAAGTCGAGGAGCGCGGGCTCGGTGCGCCGGGCCTTCTTCCACCACGAGTCGAAGTGGGCGGCGGAGACGGCGGAGTCGGCCACGCGGCGGTCGTAGAAGTCGAACAGCGTGTCGTCGTCCACCACGATGTCGCGGCGACGGGCCCGGTGCTCCAGGTCCTCGACCTCGTCGAGCAGCCTGCGGTTGTCGTGGAAGAACTGGTGCCGGGTCTCCCAGTCGCCCTCGACGAGGGCACGGCGGATGAACAGCTCACGGGAGAGCTCGGGGTCGATCCTCCCGTAGGAGACCTTGCGCTGGACGACGATGGGCACCCCGTAGAGGGTGACCCGCTCGTAGGCCATGACGGCGCCGCGCTTGCGCTCCCAGTGCGGTTCGCTGTAGCCGCGCTTGACGATGTCGACGCCGAGCTCCTCGGCCCACTCCGGCTCGATCCTGGCGACCATGCGCCCCCACAGCTTGGAGGTCTCCACCAGTTCGCCGACCATCACGAAGCGGGGCTGCTTCTTGAACAGCGCGGAGCCGGGGAAGATCGCGAACCGCGCCCCCTGCCGCCCAGGTACTCGTGCTTGTCGGGGTCCTTGAGACCGACGTGCGAGAGCAGGCCGGCCAGCAGTGACATGTGCACGGAGCGCGGGTCGGCGGCCTCCTCGCGCAGCGGTGGGACCTCGATGTCCATCGTGCGCAGGACCTGCTTGAGCTGCCCGTGGATGTCCTGCCACTCGCGCACGCGCAGGTAGTTGAGGAACTCCTCGCGGCACATGCGGCGGAACTGGTTGCCGGACAGCTCCTGCTGCTTGTCGCGCAGGTGGTTCCACAGGTTCAGGAAGGCGAGGAAGTCCGATTCCTTGTCGGTGAACCGGGCGTGCGCCTGCTGGGCCTGCTGCTGCTTCTCGGTGGGGCGCTCGCGGGGGTCCTGGATCGACAGGGCCGAGGTGATGACCATGACCTCGGCCAGGCAGTCGCGCTTCTCGGCCTCCAGGACCATGCGGCCCAGACGGGGGTCGATGGGGAGCTGGGCGAGGCGGCGGCCGATCGCGGTCAGGCGGCGCTGGCGGTTCGGTTCGTCCCTGGACTCGGGCTGGAGGGCGCCCAGCTCGGCCAGCAGGTTGACGCCGTCCTTGATCTGCCGGTGGTCGGGGCCGTCCACGAACGGGAAGGCGGCGACGTCGCCCAGGCCCAGCGCGGCCATCTGCAGGATGACGGAGGCGAGGTTGGTGCGCAGGATCTCGGGGTCGGTGTACTCCGGGCGGGAGAGGAAGTCCTCTTCGGAGTAGAGCCGGATGCAGATGCCGTCGGAGACACGGCCGCAGCGGCCCTTGCGCTGGTTGGCGGAGGCCTGCGAGACCGCCTCGATGGGCAGGCGCTGCACCTTGGTGCGGTGGGAGTACCGGGAGATCCGCGCGGTGCCGGGGTCGATGACGTACTTGATGCCGGGGACCGTCAGCGAGGTCTCGGCGACGTTGGTGGCCAGCACGACGCGGCGGCCGCCGTGCCGGGACCAGACGCGTTTCTGTTCGCCGACCGAGAGCCGGGCGTAGAGGGGCAGGACCTCCAGGCCGCGGATTTTCTTCTTCTCCAGGGCCTCGGCGGTGTCGCGGATCTCGCGTTCGCCGCTGAGGAAGACCAGGACGTCCCCGGGGTCCTCGTTGGAGAGTTCGTCGACGGCGTCCAGGATGGCCTGGGTCTGGTCCTTGTCGGTGCCCGGCCCGGGGTTCCTCTCCTCGGGGTCGAGGATGTCCTCGGAGATGGGCCGGTAGCGGACCTCGACCGGGTAGGTGCGCCCGGAGACCTCGACGATGGGCGCGTCGTCGAAGTGGCGGGAGAACCGTTCGGGGTCGATGGTCGCGGAGGTGATGACGACCTTCAGGTCCGGCCGCTTGGGCAGGAGCTGTTTGAGGTAGCCGAGCAGGAAGTCGATGTTGAGGCTGCGCTCGTGCGCCTCGTCGATGATGAGCGTGTCGTACTGCCGCAGCATGCGGTCGTGCTGGATCTCCGCGAGCAGGATGCCGTCGGTCATCAGCTTGACCAGCGTGCTGTCGTTGGAGGAGTCGGTGAACCGGACCTTGTAGCCGACCGTCTCGCCCAGGGGTGTGCCGATCTCGTCCGCGATGCGCTCCGCGACGGTGCGGGCGGCCAGGCGGCGGGGCTGGGTGTGGCCCACGGTGCCCATGACGCCGCGTCCCAGCTCCAGGCAGATCTTCGGGAGCTGGGTGGTCTTCCCGGAGCCGGTCTCCCCGGCGACGATCACGACCTGGTTGTCGCGGATGGCCTCCGCGATGTCCTCGCGCCGGGCGCTGACCGGCAGGTCCTCGGGGTAGCTGAGCTCGGGGACGGCCTCGCGGCGCAGCCCCACCCGGAGTTCGGCGCGGTCGATGTCGCCCGAGATCTGGGCGGTCACCGAGGCGCGACGGCGCTCGTCACGGATTCTGGCCAGACCGTCGATACGGCGACGCAGCCGGTGCCGGTCGGCGGGCATGAGGTCGCGCAACCGGGAACGGAGCTGGTCCGTGGCGGGCGCGGGCGTGGTGGTGCTCATCAGTACTCAAGGTTAGGAGGGCTGGCAACCGGTTTTCCCGGCGGGCACGGATCGGGACGGCACGTGCCCGTGCCGAAGCGGACGTCCCGGGCGCGCCTCAGGGGCAACGCCCGGGATGTCGGAGTTGTTCCGGAGCGGGTGCCCACACCGGACGTGCGGCCACCCGGGGTCCGCGGCTCCGGGTCAGTCCGTGGCACCGCCCTCCGAGACGACTCGTCCGACGGCCTCCGCGGTGTGGGGCGCCCACTCCTCCATCATGGTGAAGTGGTCGCCCGGCACCTCGACCCGGACGTGCCCGGTCGGCCAGCCCCAGCCCAGTCCGAGCTTGGCACCGGAGGCGGTGACCACCGCCTCCGTGGGCCGCACCTGAACCGTCGTACCCCGCCACTCCGAGGGGCGCCACCCGGAGAACAGGTCGAGGTAGGCCCCCATCGCGGTGAGCCGGGGGTGTCCAGGAGCTCGAACTGGTGGGCCCGATCGGTCACGAACTCCGACACCATGGGCAGGAGTTCGTCGTCCCCGGGCACCACCGAGTCGAGCAGGACTACCTTCTCCGGAGCCCTCCCCGGCTCGCGAGACGTTCCGCCACGGCGTGCGCCGTCCATCCGCCGGAGGACCGTCCGACCAGGACGAACGGGCGCCCCTCGGCGACGGTGAGCACCTGGTCGGCCTGGGTCCGCACGAAGGTGTCCAGGTCGGCGGGGAGGTCCTCGCCCTCCAGGTAGCCCGGAGCGGAGACCACGTGGACGCGGCGGCGTCCCTGCCAGCGACTGGCGAACCGCGCGAACTCGTGCGGGCCCGAGGTCATCACCAGAGACGGGTGGCAGATCAGGACGGGTTCCTCGGGGCCGGTGGCCAGGGTGGTGGTGGCGGGGGAGAGTCACCGGTGAAGACCGTCCGGGTGCGCGAGGCGGCCAGGGCGAGTCCGACGGCTTCCTTCGGTCGGTGTCGCACACAGGCGTCCGTGAACAGACCCACCAGACTGTCCCTGGCACTCGTGTCCCGGGGCGTGTGACCCAGCCTCTCCCGATCCGGGACGAGGTCCCCCCGTCGACCGGTTCGCCCATCTCCTGGTCCAGGTACCGTGCCAGGACCTCCGGGTTGCTGTGCTGGAACACGAGGGTGACCGGCAGGGGCAGACCGGTGAGGTCCTGGAGGTGGTTGCGCAGCTCCACCGAGGTCAGCGAGTCGAAACCGGACTCCGGGAACTCCTGCCGCGCGCCGTACTCGCGGTAGCCCAGGATCTCCGCTGCCCGTTCCCTGATCCTGCGCGTGATCAGTGCCCGGCGCTCGGGTCCGGGCGACGCCGCGGCCAACGGTGCGGTGTCCGGCCCCGTTCGGTCGGGTGTGCGGACCAGCCCGCGCATCAGGGCCGGAACGGGCCCCTGGGTGACCGCCCGGGCACGGAGTCCGACCAGGTCGAGGGGTGAGGGCACCAGGTGGGGACGGTTCGTCGCCATGGCGGCGTCGAGGAGGGCACACCCCTCCCGGTCACCGATCCCCTCGACACCCCAGGTGCGGGCCATCCGGTTCGCGCTGACCTCGTTCATCTCCGCGAACTCCCGCGTCTCCACCAGCCAGCGCCCCCACGCCAGGGACTGCGCGGGCAGGCCCCGCTCCCTCCGGTACTCGGCGAGCGCGTCCAGATACGCGTTGGCGGCCGAGTAGGCGGCCTGGCCCGCGCTGCCCAGCACTCCGGCCGCCGAGGAGAACAGGACGAAGGCGTCCAGGTCGAGGTCGGCGGTGAGACGGTGCAGGTTCCAGGCGCCCGCGACCTTGGGAGCCAGCACCCGGTCGAGGGCCTGCTCGGTCAGACCAGTGAAGGTGGAGTCGTCGAGCACGGCCGCCGTGTGCACGACGGCGGTGATCGGAGCGTCGTCGAGAAGCAGCCGCAGTTGCTGCTCGTCGGTGACGTCACAGGCCTCGACACGCACGTTCGCCCCGAGACCGGTGAGCTCGGCGACGAGTTCGTCGGCGCCCGGGGCCTCCGGCCCCGGCGGCTGACGAGGAGCAGGTTCTCGACACCGTGCCGGAGCACCAGGTGCCGGGCGACCAAGGCGCCGAGACGTCCCATGGCGCCGGTGACCAGGACGGTCCCCCCGGGCCGGAAGCGGGTCGACAGCTCCAATACCGCCTTGCCGACGTTGTGGCCGCGTTGCATGACCTGGAACGCCTCCGGTGCCTCCTCGATCGGGTACCGGGTGAGGGGCCCACGGGTCAGGGTGCCGTCCACCAACAGGGGAAGGAGTGCCGCGAAGGCCCGCTGGATGCGCTCCGGCCCCACCTCCATGACGTTGAAGTGCAGGTAGGTGACGTCCTCGGGAACGTCGTCCCTGCCCAGCAGCTCGTTGTGCCCCAGTTCCACGAACCGGCCGCCCTCCGAGAGCAGGCGGAGGGAGGCGGTGATCGCGTCACCCGTGAGCGAGTTCAGGACCACGTCCACGCCTCCGGCGGCCGCGCGGAAGCGCTCCTCGAAACCGGGTTCGCGCGAGTGGGCGATCTCGTCGTCGGTCAGCCCCGAGGATCTGAGCAGGTCCCACTTCCCGGGGCTGGCCGTCGCGAGCACGCGAGCTCCCAGGTGCCGGGCCAGGCCGAGTGCCGCCTGGCCGACGCCCCCGGCGGCGGAGTGGACGAGCACGGTCTCCCCGCCCGGAGCTTCACCTCGTCGACGAGCACGAGGTAGGCGGTCAGGTAGACGGCGGGGACGGCGGCCGCCTCCGCGTGGTCCCAACTCTCCGGAACCCTGGCCAGGTAACGGTGGTCGGCCACCGCCAGGGGACCGAAGGCCCCGGGGAAGAGCCCCATCACGCGGTCACCCGGCCTCAGGTCCCTGACCCCGGATCCGGTCTCCAGCACCACACCGGACCCCTCGTTGCCGATGTCACCCGGCTCCGGGGTCATGCCCACGGTCATCAGGACGTCACGGAAGTTCAGTCCGGCGGCGCGGACCGACACCCGCACCTCGTGAGGGGCCAGAGGGCGGTCGGGCACGGGAACGTAGGTGAGCCCGTCAACGACGCCCCGCCCGTCGGCGTCCAGACGCCAGCCGGGACTACGGGCGGGCGGGTGGGAACCCTCGTCGGCCTTGGTGAGGCTACGCGCCAGGCGCGGTGCGTGGAGGCGACCGCCCCGGGCCGCCAGACGAGGTTCTCCCGTGGCCAGGGCGGCCCGGACCAGATCGACGTCGGCCCGATCGGCGTCCAACAACAGGAAACGCCCCGGGTTCTCGGTCTCCGCGGTGGCGACGAGTCCCCACAGCGCCGCTCCGGACGGATCCATCGACGGCTCGGTGTCCCCGGGCAGGCGCACGGCGCCGCGGGTGAGCACGACGAACCTCGTGGTCGTGTAGCGCTCGTCCTCGACCCAGCCGCGCAGGGAGGCCGTCCCGAGCAACCGCTCGTGTGTCCTCTCGGGGGCGGCGCCCCTGTGCGCCCCTCGTCGACGACCACCACGGCGGGCGCCTCGTCCCCGTCCTCGGGGCGACGGTCGATGCCCAGAGCGGCACCGCCGGACACGGCCCAGGTTCCGGGGTCGGCGGTCACGGCCGCATCAGGTGCGCTGACCTCCTCCCACTCCAGGTGGAAGAGGGCGTCCCGGTCCGCGCGGACCGCCGACGCCGCTTCCCGGACCGTGAGGGAATCGACGCTGAGGACGGGGGCGCCCTCGGGGTCGACGACCAGGACCTCGTAGGTGTCGTCACCGGTCCGGGTGAGCTGTACCCGCACCCGTTCGGGGGCGCGGTCCCCGTAGCGCCGGACCCCGCCCCACTCGAAGGGCATGAGCAGCCGGGACGCGTCCGAGCCCGTCTCTTGCAGGAGCAGTGACTGGAGCCCGGAGTCCAACAGAACCGGGTGCGGTCCGGTCAGGGCGGCGGCGTCGGCGGGCAGGGCGTCCGGGCCGACCTCCGCCCAGGTACGGGAACCGAGGGTTCGAACCTCGCGCAGGCCCCGGAAGGAGGGGCCGTACTGGAGGCCCAGGGCTTCGAAGAGCGGGTAGACGGCGGAGAGTGCGAGTTCGCTCGCCTCGGCGCCCGGGGGACCAGCACGGGGGCGGGCGTCCTGGTCGCGGGGCCCAGGAGACCCTCGGCGTGCGAGGTCCACGTCCGACCGTCAGCCGAGGACAGGAGTTGGAACGCCCGGGTGCCGCGCAGTTCGGACGGCTCGACGACGACCTGGATCGGGAGACCAGGCCCGTCGGGGTCCAGTTCCAGTGGATGGGTGAGGGTGAGTTCGACGATCTCGGGCCGGTCGCACAGCCGCCCGACCCGGAGGAGCAGCTCCACCGTGGCGGTTCCGGGCAGGATCGCTCGGCCGGAGACCGTGTGCTCGGACAGCCAGGGGACGCGCCCGCTGTCCAGCCGACCGGTGAAGAGGGTCTGTCCGGTCGTACCGATCGTGGTCCAGGCACCGATCAGGGGTGGTCGACGGAGCTGAGGCCCATCGCCGCGGGGTCGTCCGAGAGCGCGGACTCCCTCAACCAGTACCCGCGACGCTGGAAGGGGTAGGTGGGCAGGTCGACGTGGCCGCCGCCCCCGCCCAGAACGCGCCCCCAGTCGACCTCCACCCCTGGCAGTGGGCCTCGGCGAGGGCGGCGAGGAACCGGTCTCCGGGGTCCTGGTCCCTCTGCAGGGTGTGGACGAGGGGGCGGTCTCCGGCTCCGACGGACTCCAGGGTCTCGCGCATCGGCACGGACAGCACCGGATGCGGCCCCACCTCGACGAAAGCCCCGCTGGCCTCGGCCAGACGACGCACCACCGGTTCCAGGAGCACTCCGTGGCGAAGGTTCCGGTACCAGTAGTCGGCGTCGAGCGAGGTTCCGTCCAGGGGTGACGCCGGGGCTCGTCCCCCGCCCGCCACAGCGGCCCGGGGGCGACGGTGGAGTGGAAGGGCACGGTACCCCGCCGAGGCGTGATCTCGGCCAGTGCGGACCGCACCTCCTCCTCGACACGGTCGATGGCGAAGGAATGGGACGCGTAGTCGATCGGAAGCCGACGGACGAAGGTCCCCTCCGCCTCCCGGGCCGCGACGAAGGCGTCCACCGCCTCGGCGGTACCGGCGACCGTGCACGTCGTGGGGCCGTTGATCCCGGAGAGGACCAGTCGGTCCTGCCTTCCGTCGAGGAGGCTCGCGACGACGTCCGGGGCGAGCCCCACCACCGCGATGCCGCCCTCACCCGCGACCTTCGCCAGCGCACGGCTGCGAGCGACGACCACCCGGGCGCCGTCCTCGATCGACAGGATCCCGGCCACGCACGCGGCCGCCACCTCGCCCTGGGAGTGGCCGACCACGGCGGCGGGTTCGACCCCGGCGGCGCGCCACATCCGGGCCAGGGAGACCAGGAACGCCCAGACGGCGGGTTGCAGGACGTCGGCGGCGGCGCCCTTCCCCGTGAACGTCGGCGCCCCGGGCTCCTCGCGCAGGACGGCGGACAACGACCAGTCGACCAGGGGGCCAGGGCGCGCTCGCACTCGGCCACGGAGGCCGCGAAGACCGGTGAGTCGGCCATGAGGTCCCGGCCCATGCCCGCCCACTGACCTCCCTGGCCGGGAAACACGAAGACCGGTCGCGCCGCGCGACCGGACCGCCGAGCCACACCGGTGACCGTGCCCTCCGCGACCTCTCCGTCGGCCAGGGCGCGCAGCCCCGCTCGAGCGACTCCGGTCCGCCGACGACGACCGCGCGTTCGGCGAACCGCGCGCGCGTCGTGGCCAGGGAGCGAGCGATGCTCTCCGGTGACGGGGCGTCACCGGCGACGCCGGTGAACCGAGCGGCGAGGCGCGCGGCCTGGTCCCGGAGCGCGGACTCGTCGCGCGCGGACAGCAGCCACGCGGTCCTCCCTTCGACCAGCGGCCGCGCGGCCGCTGTCTCAGGGGGACGGTCTCGTCGGTCCCGGAGACGGGGGCCGGGGCCTCCTCCAGGACGAGGTGGACGTTGGTCCCACTGATACCGAAGGCCGACACCCCCGCGCGGCGCACGCGATCCCCCGCGGCCAGTCCCGTGCCTCGGCCAGCGGCCGGACCCCGCCGGAGGCCCAGTCGACCAGAGACGTGGGCTGGTCGGCGTGGAGGGTCCTCGGCAGCCGTTCCCGGTTCAGGGCCAGCACCATCTTGACGACGCCGACCGCCCCCGCGGCCCCCTGGGTGTGTCCCACGTTCGACTTGACCGACCCCAGCCACAGGGGCTCGCCGCCGGTCCGGGCACCGAACACCTCCAGGAGGGCGTCGGACTCGATCGGGTCGCCCAGTTCGGTCCCGGTGCCGTGGGCCTCCACCGCGTCGATGTCGTCGGGCCCCACTCCGGCGTCGGAGAGCGCCGCGCGGATCACGCGGCTCTGCGCGGGGCCGCTCGGCGCGGTCAGTCCGCTGGAGGCGCCGTCCTGGTTGACCGCGCCGCCCCGGATGACCGCCAGGACGGGGTGACCGTGGCGTTCGGCGTCCGAGAGCCGTTCCAGTACGAGCGAGGCGGCCCCCTCCGCGAACCCGGTTCCGTCGGCCCCGTCGCCGAAGGCCCTGCACCGCCCGTCACGGGAGAGCACTCCCTGCTTGGCGGACTCCAGGAAGAGGGACGGACCGGACATCACGGTCGCGCCTCCGGCCAGGGCCAGCGTGCACTCGCCCTGACGCAGGGAGCGCACGGCGAGCAGGACGGAGGCCAACGAGGAGGAACAGGCCGTGTCCACCGTCAACGCCGGGCCGCGAAGACCCAGCGTGTAGGCGATCCGACCCGAGGCCACGCTCGCGGCGGTGCCGGTCATCAGGTAGCCCTCGGCTCCCTCGGGGGTGGGGACCCGGCCCGAGGTCGTGACCCGGGCGTAGTCGGTGGTGCTGATCCCCGTGAAGACACCCGTGCTGGACTCGGCCAGAGAGTGGGGATCGATCCCCGCACGTTCCAGGGACTCCCACGTCACCTCCAGCATGAGCCGCTGCTGCGGATCCATCGCCTCGGCCTCACGTGGGGAGACACCGAAGAAGGCGGCGTCGAACCCGGCCACGTCCCGGATGAATCCGCCTCCCGAGGACATACCGGGGCGCCCCCGCAGATCCTCGATGTCCCAGCCCCGGTCCTCGGGCAGGTCGCCGATGGCGTCGGCTTCCCGGTCCAACAGGTCCCAGAGCCCCTCGGGTCCGTCCACCCCTCCGGGCAGGCGGCACCCCATGCCCACCACGGCGATGGGCTCGGAGTCGCGCTCACGGCGTCGGTCGAGTTCCGCTCGGGTGCGGCGAAGGTCCGCCGTGACTCGTTTGAGGTAGTCGAGAACCTGTGCGTCGTCAGTCATGGTGGGGCCTTGCCGATTCGCGTCGCGGCGCTGGTGCCGGAATGGTCTGTGGTGGGTGGGGTCCGTCATCGGCCGTCCTCTGTGGCCGGGAACTGGCGGGCTCAGTCGGCCAGGGTCTCGTCGATGAGCGCGAAGAGCTCCTCTCGCGAGGTCGCCGCCACCGCGGAGCCGTCGGCGTCCCGCCCCGCCCGGTCCGCCGCCCCCGGTTCCAGGCGCCCCAGCAGGGCGCGGAGTCGTTCCGCGACACGTGAACCGTCGGTCTCCTCGTACTCGTCGAGCGCGGCCGCGAGGCCGTCGAGGCGCTCCAGGACGATCTGCTCCGCGCTGCCGAACACTCGTTCCTCGAGGTGACGGCCGAGCGCGTCACAGGTGGGGTGGTCGAAGGCGACGGCCGGGGAGAGGCGGGCTCCGGTCAGCGCGGTGAGCCGGTTGCGCAGCTCCACGGCGGTGACCGAGTCCATGCCCAGGTCCTTCAGTCCACGGTCCACCGGAACCACGTCGCCGGAGCCGTACCCGAGGACGGCCGCGACGTGGTGGCACACCTGATCGGTGAGCGCACGTACGCGGTCGGCGCGCCCGGCCCCGGCCAGTCGGGCCCTCAGATCCCCGAGCGGCTCGGACGCGGACCCGGCGCCCGGTCCGTGGGCGGGTGCGACGGTGCCACCGGAGGCACTCGGGGCGACCTCGGTGATCAACGCGCTGGGACGGTTCGCGGTGAAGGCCGGTCGGAAGCGCGGCCAGTCGATGTCGGCGACGGCCAACGCCGTGAGGTCGTGGTCCAGGACCCGGCGCAGCCCCTCCACCGCCGGGGAGGGCTTCATGGTGGGCAGTCCGTGCCTGCGCAGGAGCCCGGCCACGGCCTCCCGACCGGCCATCCCCGCACCTTCCCAGGCTCCCCACGCGATCGATGTCGCGGGCAGACCCAGGGACCTGCGGTGGTGGGCGAGGGACTCACAGAAGACGTTCGCGGGCGCGTAGTTGCCCTGCCCGCTCACGCCGAAGACCGCTCCCACCGAGGAGAACATGACGAACGCGGACAGATCATGCCCTTGCGAGAGCTCGTGCAGATGCACGGCTCCATCCGCCTTCGCGCGCAGGACACGGGCGATGCCCTCCGGATCGAGATCGGCCACGGGGGCGTCGTCGAGTTCCGCCGCCGTATGGAAGACCGCTGTCAGGGGTAGGTGCGCCGGTACGGCGTCCAGCGCCTCGGCGAGCCGCGCGCGGTCGCCGACGTCACAGGCGAGCAGGGTGACCTCGGCGCCGGCCGCGCGAAGTTCGGCGGTGAGCTCCTCGGCCCCGGGAGCGCCAGGACCCCTGCGGCTGAGCAACAGGAGGTGCTTCGCGCCCTGTTCGGCGAGCCACCGTGCGGTGTGCGCGCCGAGACCACCGGTCCCCCCGGTGACCAGCACGGTGCCGGCGGGCCGCCACTCGCGCGCGCCGTCAGTGTCGACGGTCACACGCGCGAGCCTCCTGGCAAGCACCCTGGACCCGTGCACCGCGAGTTGGTCCTCGCCGAAGGCGGCCTGGCCGCTCAGGACCGAGGCCAGCGCGTCCCCGCTGTGGGAGTCCTCCGGATCGGGGAGGTCGACCAGACCGCCCCAGCGATCAGTGTGTTCCTGGGCCGCCACGCGGCCGAAGCCCCACAGCAGCGCGGCGGCGGGGTCGCTCACACCCCGGCCGCTCTCGACGGCACCGCTGGTCAGGCACCACAGCGGCGCCGCGACACCCGTGTCGAGGAGGGCCTGGAGGAGGAGAACGGCGTCCCGGTGGGCGGGTGCGGCGGACGGAGGGCGGACCACTCCGGGGCCAGCGCCCACGGAGGTGGCCAACAGGACTCCGGCGACGTCCCCGACACCCTCGCACGCGGCACCGACCATCGTGCTCACGGCGTGCCGATCCGCGTCGTCCGGCAGGTCGAGAACACGGACGTGGTGGCCGCGCGACTCCAGGCTCCGCACGCACTCCTTGAGGGCGGGCCCGAGCCGGGTCCCGACCAGCAGCCAGGTGCCCCCGGCCGTGGGAGAGGGGGACGCGGCCGCCTCCGGGACGGCCACCCACTCCTCGCGGTAGGTCCAGCCGTCGGGCGGAGCGAGCGACGCGTCGGCCGCACCGGTGCCCCGCTCCGGGACCGAGCCGGGGCCCGGCCGCCAGTAGCGCTGGCGTTGGAAGGCGTACGTGGGCAGGGCGACCCGCGCGGCACCCTGGTCGAACAGCGGCGCCCAGTCGAGCTCGACCCCGTGGGAGTGCGCCTGCCCGAGGGATGTCAGGAACCGGACCGGTCCGCCCTCGTCCCGGCGCAGGGTCGCCAGCGCCACGGCGTCGCGTGCCCCGGCCTCCTCCAAGGTCTCCTGGACCGCCGGAGTCAGCACCGGATGCGGCCCCACCTCGACGAACACGTCGTGCCCGGCGTCGACCAGGGCACGGGTGGCCTCGGCGAAGCGCACGGGTTCGCGCAGACCCCGGAACCAGTACTCCGCGTCCAGGGGACGGTCGTCCACGGCCGCACCGGTCACGGTGGAGTAGAAGGGGATCATCGGACGTCCGGGGTGACGCCCGCGAGTCCCGCCGTGACACGGTCCGCCAGGACGTCCACCGCGGCGGTGTGGGAGGCGTAGTCGACGGCGATCGTCCGGGCTCGGAGACCGTCGGCCTCGCACTCCTCGACCACCCGTGCCACGGCGTCGGGCGCACCCGCCACGACCGTGTTCGTCGGGCTGTTGACCGCCGCCACGGAGACCGGACCCCGCGAGGACGCCAGGCGGTCGCGCACGGCCCGCTCAGGACTGGCGATCGAAGCCATCGCGCCGGTTCCGGCCAGGTCGAGCACGGCGGAGCTGCGCACCGCCACCACCTTCGCGGCGTCCTCCAGGGACAGGGCCCCGGCGATGTGCGCGGCGGCGACCTCCCCTGTGAATGACCGACCACCGCGGCCGGGGTGAGTCCGTGCGCCATCCACAGGCGGGCCAGGGAGACCATGACCGCCCACAGAACGGGCTGGACGACGTCGACCCGGTCGAGGGAGGAGCCCCCTCCCGGCGGCGCAGCACATCGGTGAGACTCCACCCGACGTGGGGTTCCAGGGCCTTCTCGCAGGCTGCGACGTGGTGGGCGAACTCGTCGGAGGAGTCGAGCAGGTCGACGGCCATGCCCTCCCACTGCCCGCCCTGCCCCGGGAAGACCAGCACGGGGCGGCGATCGGGTCGCGCCCGGCCGGTCGCCGTGCTCGCGCCCGGAGTCCCGGACTCCAGGGAGGCCAGCGCGGCCAGGAGCTCCGCTCGGTCGCGACCCACGACCACGGCCCGGTGTTCCAACGCCGATCGCGTGGTGGCCAGTGACCGGCCGACGTCGCTCGGCGCGAGATCGGGACGCTCGCTGACGTGAACGCGGAGCCGGGCCGCCTGGGCGGTGAGCGCCTCGGGGCTCCGGGCGGAGAGGGGCCAGGCGGTGGCGCCGGTCACCGACGCACCGACCACGGGAGCGGGCTCCCCGTCGCCGTCTCGACGGCCTGCGGCTCGGGAGCCTGTTCCAGGATCAGGTGGGCGTTGGTACCGCTCATGCCGAACGAGGAGACACCGGCACGGCGCGGCCCGCCGGTGTCCTCCCACGGGCGGGACTCGTGGAGCAGCCGGACCCCGCCGTCCCAGTCCACGTGCGTGCTGGGCGTCTCCGCGTGCAGGGTGGGCGGCATGACGCCGTGGCGCAGCGCCTCGACCGTCTTGACCACCGCGGCCACCCCGGCGGCGGCCTGGGGGTGCCCGATGTTGGACTTGAGCGATCCCAACCAGAGGGGCCGCCCCTCGGGACGACCACGACCGTAGGTGTCGATGAGCGCCTGCGCCTCGATCGGGTCACCCAGCGGCGTACCGGTGCCGTGCGCCTCGACCAGGTCGACGTCGGAGGTGGTCAGTCCCGCGTCGGCCAGCGCCCGGCCGATCACGCGGGCCTGTGACGGACCGTTCGGCGCGGTGAGCCCGTTGGAGGCGCCGTCCTGGTTCACCGCTCCGCCCCGGACCACGGCCAGGACCGGGTGCCCGTGGCGGCGTGCGTCGGAGAGGCGTTCCAGGACGACCATTCCGGCGCCCTCGGAGAAGGAGGCTCCGTCGGCGCCCCCGGAGAACGCCTTGCAGCGGCCGTCGGCCGCCACCCTCGCAGGCGGGTGAACTCGGTGAGGGTGCCGGGCCCGGACATGACCGTGGCGCCACCGGCCAGCGCGAGCGAGCAGTCGCCGTCGCGCAGGGCGCGCACGGCCAGGTGGAGGGCGACCAGGGAGGAGGAGCACGCGGTGTCCACGGTCAGCGCGGGACCGACGAGCCCCAGGCAGTAGGAGATGCGACCGGAGGCGACACTCGCGGAGATACCGGTCAGGGTGACGCCGTCCGAGGTCACCCCGTGCACCGGGGGCCCGTACTCCTGGTAGGCGAGTCCGACGTAGACCCCGGTGTCGGTACCCGCCAGGGAGGTCGGGGCGATGCCCGCGCGTTCGAGCGTCTCCCAGGCCAGTTCGAGCAGGATCCGCTGCTGGGGGTCCATCGCCTCGGCCTCACGCGGCGAGATGCCGAAGAAGGCCGGGTCGAAGTCGAAGACGTCGCGCAGGAACGAGCCCCGGTCCATGGCGAGGCGCCGTTCGTCGTCCAGACCGTCCAGCAGCCCTGGAAGGTCCCATCCCCGGTCGTCCGGCAGGGGCCCCCGGGCCTCACGCCCCTGGGAGACCATGTCCCACAGCTGTTCGGGGGTGTCGACCCCGCCCGGGAGGCGGCAGCCGGTCGCCACGATCGCGATCGGCTCGGGTTCGGACCGCTGGTCCAGCTCGGCGCGAAGACGCGAGTTCTCCTTCATCGCGCTCCGGAGAGCCGTCACCAGACGTTCGTCTTCACTGCTCAACTCAAGCCTCCTCGTCATACACTCGGGCCTCGCAGAGCGAGGTTCACCAGTTCGTCGACGCCCATGGAGTCGATGGCGTCTCCGTCGCCGTCCGTGCCGGGAGGCGTGGTGGTCCGATCCTGGCCGGTCCGCCCCTCCGGCGCCGGGAGCTCCGGTGTGAGGAGTCCGGTGAGGAACCGCGCCAGCGCCCTGGGGTTGGGATGGTCGAAGACGGCCGTGGCCGGGACGCGCACACCCACCGCGGCGCTGAGCCTGTTCCGCAGTTCGACACTGGTGAGCGAGTCCGTGCCCTGTTCGGTGAAGGGCCGGTCCGGGTCGACCTCGGAGCCCGCTTCGGCCCGGTGGCCGAGCACCACGGCGGTGTGCTCGCGGACCTCGCGCAGCAGGGACCGGGAACGCTCCTCCGGGTCCATCGCCGCGAAACGCGCGGCCGGGTCGTGTTCCTCCCCGCCGCTCCCCGCCTCACCGGGTGCGCCCTTCCCCGTGACCGGGATCGGGGAGCGTTCCGAGTCGGGGTCGGGCAGGAGATCCCGGAGCACGCTGAGGCCGGGGACCGGGGAGAGCCACGCGGGCACCGCGTGCACCAGGTCCCGGGCCATGGCGGTGTCGAACAGGTCGAGGGCCGCCTCCGGCCGCATCGGCAGGAGCCCGCTCCGGCTGAGGGTGGCGAGGTCGTTCTCGTCCAGGTGGCCGGTCATGCCGCCGCCCTCCCACAGACCCCAGGACAGCGACGTGGCGGGCAGACCGGCGTCGCGCCTCACGTGCGCCAGGGCGTCACAGAAGACGTTGGCCGCGGCGTAGTTGGCCTGACCGGGGTTGCCCAGGACGCCCACGGCCGAGGAGAACAGGACGAAGGACGACAGGTCCTCGGTGAGTTCGTGCAGGTTCCAGGCTGCGTCCACCTTGGGCCGCAGCACCGCGCGCAGTTGTTCGGAGGTCAGGGCCGTGACGGTGGCGTCGTCGAGGGCCCCGGCGGCGTGCACCACGGCACGCAACGGCCGGTCAGCGGGGACCGCGTCCAGGACACGGGCCAGATCCTCGCGGTCGGCCGCGTCGCAGGAGACCACCTCCACCCGAGCTCCGAGCGCCTCCAGTTGGGCGGTGCGCTCGGCCTGCCCGGGCGTGTCGGGGCCTCGGCGCCCGAGCAACAGCAGGTTCCGGACTCCGTAGCCCGAGACCAGGTGGCGGGCCAGGCGATGGCCCAGCCCCCGGTGCCACCCGTGACCAGAACGGTTCCTTCCCGGGGGAAGGGAGCGGGGACACGAAGGACCAGCTTGCCGACGGTCTCACCGCGTTGGAGGGCGCGCAGGGCCGTCTGTACCTCGCTCAGGTCGTACACGGTGGTGGGCAGGGGTCGAAGGGCCCCCTCCTCGAACAACTCCATCACCCTGGCGAGCATGTGTCCGATCCGTCGCGGATCCACGTGGGGCAGGCTGAAGGACTCGTACTGGCAGCCAGGGTGGTCCACAGCCACGTCCGTGGCGGCGCGCACATCGGTCTTGCCCATCTCCACGAACCGGCCGCCCGGGCCCCGCCCGTCCCTGGGCGAGCGAAGCAAGCGCAGGGACGCGTCCACGAACTCGCCGGCCAGCGAGTTGAGGACCACGTCGACGCCCCGGCCGTCGTTGGCCTCCCGCAGTCGGTCCTCGAACTCCAGTGTGCGCGAGGAAGCCAACCGCTCGGGGGCCAGTCCGTACTCGGCCAGGCGTGACCACTTGTGGGGACTGGCGGTACCGAACACCTTGGCTCCCATGTGGTGAGCGAGCTGGACGGCCGCCGTTCCCACACCTCCGGCCGCGGCGTGCACGAGCACGCTCTCGCCCGGACGCACGGCGGCCAGGTCCACCAGACCGTGGTACGCGCTGAGGAAGGCCACCGGAACCGCCGCCGCCTGCTCGAAGGTCCACCCCTCTGGCATGTGAGCCAGCCGATCGCGATCAGCCACGGCAAAGGGCCCGAAGGCTCCGTCGAACATGCCGACCACGCGGTCACCAGGGGCCAGGTCCGTCACGTCCGGTCCGGTCTCCAGGACGACACCGGCGCCCTCGATTCCCACACCGACGCCGTCGTCGACCACTCCCAGGGCGGTGACCACGTCGTGGAAGTTCACCCCTGCGGCCCTCACGGAGAGTCGGACCTCGCAGGGGGCGAGTGGTGCCTCTACCTGGCGAGCGGGCACGGCCTCCAGCGCGTCCAGTGAATCCGGGCCGCGAGTGTCCACGCGCCACAGACGTCCACTCGGGACGAGGACACCGCCAGTGGTCTCGACGGAGCGCCGTAGTCGTGGGACGAGTATGGAGCCCGAACGCAGCGCCACCTGAGGTTCGTCGAGATCAAGCGCGTGGGGAAGCGCTCGATGTGATTCCTCGGTCCCATCGGAGTCCAGCAGCACCAGGCGACCGGGATGCTCGCGCTGAGCGGTGCGGAGCAGACCCCACACCGGGCTGGCGGCGATCCCGGGGAGCGGTTCTCCAGGACCAGCGGAGATCGCTCGCCAGGTGACCAGGACCAGACGGGAGTCAGTCGTACGCTCGTCGGTCAGCCATGCGCGGACCGACTCCAGTGCTGATTCCAGGCCCTCCCGGGCTGCCTCGGGCAGGTCACCGCGGTTGGCGTAGACCACGGGTGCGGGCAGTTCCACACAGACCAGTCCGGGGACGGTCTCCCCGGGACCAGATCCCCGAGCGAGGGCAGGGACGCGGCGCGAGCATGGGTTTCCCCGGATTCCGGTGGTGCGACGCGCTCCCACGCGAGTTCGTGGAGTTCCGGAACGTCTCCTGGGTCGTGGGCGGGCAGCGCGTCCTCGTTGAGCGTCCGCAGGGTGAGCTCGTCCACGTGCCAGAGAGCCCTGCCCTCAGTGTCGGTGGCCAGGAGGCGGTAACGGTCTCCCCGAGCGGAGTGAGCCGGGCACGCAGGCCCCGAGTGGTCTCCCGCCCTCCGGTCGGGGCCAGCCGTACTCCGCTCCAGGAGAACGGAACCACCGCCCCGTCGTGCTCCGCGAGGTCGCCGCCGGAGAGCACGGAGTGCAGTACGGCGTCAGTCAGCGCGGGGTGGGGCCCGTGGAAGGCCCCGTCCGCTCCTGCGGACTCCGGCAGGGTGGCTTCGAGAAAGACCTCCTCTCCGTGCCTGTGAACAGACACCAGCCCTCGAAAGATCGGACCGTAGTCGTAGCCGGCCTCGTGGAGACCGAGGTAGTCCACTGGCACGCGTTCGGCCGCCGACGGGGGCAGGGTCTCCTTGTGCGGCCCCGCTTCCTCGTCCTCGGCCCCGGCCACTCGTACCCGGGCCACTGAACCGCTCGCGTTGCGAGTCCAGGGGGTGTCGTCCGAGCCCTCCCGACGCGCGTACACGTGTACGTTCCGCTGGCCCCGGTCGTCACTCGGGGCGAGGAGAACCTGGATCTCCGTGCTTCCCGACCGACTCAGGGTGAGTGGGGCCTCCAGCACCAGGTCGGTGATCGTGTCCGCTCCCGCGGTCACCGCGACACCGGCGACCAGATCCACGAAGGCGGTGCCGGGAAGCATGGTCCGCCCCAGCACTCGGTGGTCGGTGATCCAAGGGTGGTCGTCCACGGAGATACGCCCACGGAACACCGTACTGCCGTCGGCAAGCGTGAGTCCGTCGTCGAGCAGACGTGCCTCCGGCTTTCGCTGGACCGAGTGGCGGGCCTCGCTCCCACCCCGCGTCAACCAGTGACGGGACCGCTGGAAGGCGTCGTCCGGCACCGTGACCGGGACGCCCTCATCCGCCACCCCTCCAGCACCACGTGCGCGTTGGTGCCGCTGATCCCGAAGGAGGACACCGCCGCACGGCGAGGCCGCCCGGTGTCCGGCCACGCGGTTTCGGCTGACAACAGACGCACACCGCTGTCGCGCCAGTCGACACGATCCGTGGGTTCCTCGACGTGCAGGGTCCGGGGCAGACGGCCGTGGCGTAGCGCCTCCACTGTCTTGATCACCCCCGCGACGCCAGCCGCCGCCTGGGCGTGGCCGATGTTGGACTTGAGCGAGCCCAGGAGGAGGTCGTGTTCTCGCTGGCCTCCGTAGACCGACATCAGGGCGGTGGCCTCGATCGGGTCTCCGAGCCGGGTTCCCGTGCCATGTGCCTCGACCGCGTCCACTTCATGGGGGTCGAGGTCGGCGGAGGCCAGAGCCTGCCGGATGACTCGTTCCTGGGCTTCCGGGTTGGGCGCGGTCAGGCCGTTGGACGCACCGTCGGAGTTGACCGCGCTGCCACGCAGTAGCGCCAGCACGGGTCGACCGTTGCGGCGGGCCTGGGAGGCCCGTTCCAGCAGGAGAACGCCCACCCCTTCGGCCCATGCCGTTCCCTCGGCCCCGGAACCGAAGGCGCGGCAGCGACCGTCGGCGGACAGACCACGCTGGGCGGAGAACTCCAGGAACATGCCGGGAGTGGCCATGACGGTCACGCCCCCGGCCAGGGCCATGGAGCACTCTCCCCGTCGCAGGGCGGAGGCCGCCTGGTGCAGGGCCACCAGGGAACCCGAGCAGGCGGTGTCGATGGTCAGGGCGG
Source organism: Nocardiopsis eucommiae (assembly GCA_018388625.1). Taxonomy (GTDB): domain Bacteria; phylum Actinomycetota; class Actinomycetes; order Streptosporangiales; family Streptosporangiaceae; genus Nocardiopsis; species Nocardiopsis eucommiae. The sequence goes on from CP074402.1 coordinate 4,509,618, forward strand.
GCCCGTGCAGGCCGAGCACGTAGGCGATCCGCCCCGAGGCCACGCTCAGGGTGCTCCCCGTGAGCCGGTAACCGCCGTCCATGTCGCTGGTGGGGTCGGCCAGACGGGCGCCGTACTCGGTGGGCATCGCGCCGACGAACACGCCCACCGACTCACCGCGTAGAGCCGTGGGGTCCATCCCGGCCCTCTGGATCGCCTCCCAGGAGGTCTCCAGCAGCAGTCTCTGCTGGGGGTCCATGGCGTCGGCCTCACGAGGACTGATCCCGAAGAAGGCGGGGTCGAACAGGTCTGCGTCGTAGAGGAACCCGCCGTTGCGCGTGTAGGTACGGCCAGGGGTCCCGGGCTGGGGGTCGTAGAGGGCGTCCAGGTCCCAGCCCCGGTTGTCCGGGAAGGGACCGATGGCGTCGGTGCCCTCCTCCACCAGCCGCCAGAGCTGTTCCGGGGATCGAACGCCGCCGGGCAGGCGGCACGCCATCGCGGTGATGGCGATCGGATCGTCGTCGACCGCCCCGGCCACGAACGCGGACACGGACGTGGACGTGGACGTGGCTGGGCGCGGGGTGGATTCGGAGCGCCCGGGAACCGCGGGTTCCTGACCCAGTTCCCTCGCGACGTGCTCGGCCAGAGCCACCGTGGTGGGGAGCTCGAAGAGGACGGAGTCCTCCAACCGGACACCGGTCTCGTCCTCCACCAGGTCAGCCAGTTCGAGCAGCATGATCGAGTCGAAGCCGAGGTCGCGGAAGGCCCTTTGTTCGTCTGCGGGCGTGAGCGCGTCAAGCTCCAGGACCCTGGCGCACAGGGAGGCCACCAGACCGACGGTCCCCCCGCCCTCGGGGACCTCTCCTCCACCCGCACTGGTCTCCGTCGGTTCCCGGGGTTCGACGAGCGGGACCGACTCCGGCCAGTACCTGGTCCGTTGAAAGGGGTAGGTGGGCAGATCGATTCGGTGGGCTCCCGCGCCCCGGAACAGACTTCCCCAGTTCACGTCCAGGCCCGAGGTGAAGGCCTGGGCGGCGGCGGTGAGCAACTGTGCCGTGTCCCCGTGGTCACGGCGCAGGGTCGCCAGGACCGAACCCCGCACCTCGTGCGCGGCGAGCACACTCTCGATCCCGTGAGACAGGACGGGGTGCGGCCCGACCTCGATGAACCACCTGTGTCCGTCGGCCACAGCACCTGAGACGGTCTCGGCGAAGCGGACCGGGCGACGCAGACCCTCGTACCAGTACCGTCCGTCCATGGTGGGCCCGTCCTCACCGAGCTCCCCGCCGGTGAGGGTCGACAACACCGGTATCCGGCCCCGACGCGGTGTGATCCCCTCCAACTGTTCCTGCAGGCTCTCGCGGACCCTCTCGACGTGCTCCGAGTGCGAGGCGTAGTCGACATCCACCAGGGCCGCGTGCAGACCCGCGTCCACACAGTGGTCCACGGCGGCACGGACCGACGTCGGGGAACCGGACACCACCACGGACTCGGGGCCGTTGACAGCGGCCAGATGCAGGTCGGGCAGGGTGTCCAGAAGTTCCTGGACTCGGTCCGGGGAAAGGCCGAGTGAGGCCATGGCGCCAGTACCGACGAGCGCGGTGAGCGCCTGGCTGCGCAGGGCCACGACCTTGGCGGCGTCCTCCAGGGTCAGGACTCCGGCCACGTGTGCCGCCGCGATCTCCCCCTGGGAGTGGCCGATCAGGGCGGCGGGGCGCACACCCATGACCTCCCACACCCGGGCCAGGGCGACCATGACCGCCCACAGCACCGGTTGGACGACGTCCACACGGGAACCGGGGCCGACGTAGCGCGGCGCCCCGGGCTCGCCGCGCAACACGCGGGTGAGCGACCACTCCACGTGGGGGTCCAGGGCACGCTCGCACTCACGGAGCCGCCGGCCGAAGATCCGGGCCAGGCGACCGTCACCGTCCAGAAGCGACCGCACCATGCCCTCCCACTGCCCGCCCTGCCCCGGGAAGACCAGGACCGGGCCGCGTCCGTCGCCTTCGGTCACTGGGGCACCGGAGTGCCGGATCGACTCCAGATCCCTGGTGCCGCTACCTCCCGGGGCGAGGATGACGGCGCGGTGATCCATGACCGTGCGCGTGGTGGCCAGCGAGTATCCGACATCCTCGGGACGCAGGCCGGGCCGCTTGGAGACGAAGGAGTGCAGAACCGAGGCCTGGGCGCGCAGGGCACTCTCCGAACTCGCAGAGAGGACCCACGGCACGGGATCGAGCGTGCCCTCTCCGGGTGCCCGTTGGGACGACTCGGGTGCGCGCCGAGGCGGCGGAGCCAGGACGAGGTGGCAGTTGGTGCCGCCCATACCGAACGAGGACACCCCGGCCAACGGGGTGTCGGTGGGCCAGGGTTCCCGCGCGGTCTGTGGAAGCAGGCCCAAGCCGTCCAGATCGATGGCCGGATTGGGGGTGGCGAAGTTCCGGGTGGGAGGCAGCAGTCCGTGGGAGAGGCTGAGCACCACCTTGAGCAGGCCCACGATTCCAGCCGCCCCCTCCAGGTGCCCGACGTTCGTCTTGGCCGAGCCCACCCGCACGGGTGCGGGGCGCCCGGCGAAGACCGAGCCGAGAGCGGCGGCCTCGACCGGGTCACCGGCCGGTGTGCCCGTGCCGTGGAGTTCCACGTAGCCCACGTGGGCCGGGTCGATCCCGGCTCGACGGTGCGCGGTGCGTACGACCTCCGCCTGGCCGTCGGGCTCGGGGCGCGCGAGGAAACTGGTCGGACCGGAGTTGTTGACCGCTCCTCCGGACAGCACCGCGTGGACGTGGTCACCGTCGGCCAGAGCGAGGTCGAACGGCTTGAGAACCACCACCGCCCCGCCCTCACCGCGGACGTACCCGTTAGCACGGGAGTCGAAGGTGTAACAGTGGGCGTCGGGAGACAGGCCGCCGAACTGTGCGACGTACTCGGTGCTCTGCGGCAAGAGGATGAGGTTGACGCCACCGGCCAGAGCGAGGTCGCACTCACCGTTACGGAGGCTCTCCATCGCCGCGTGCACGCTGACCAAGGATGAGGACTGCCCGCTGTCCACGGTCATGCTCGGTCCGCGCAGCCCGAGTGTGTACGAGACCCGATTGGCGATCATTCCACGCTGGCCGCCGGTGAGGCTGTGGTGCGAGGCGGGCAGGTCGCGTTGGAGCAGTGAGTAGTCCGAGGAGATCGCACCGGTGAAAACACCAGTCCGACTGCCGTGCAGGCTGTCGGGGGCGGTACGCGCGTTCTCGATCGCCTCCCAGCTCAGTTCGAGCATGAGCCGCTGTTGGGGGTCCATCGCCACGGCTTCGCGCGGGGAGACACCGAAGAAGGCGGCGTCGAAGTCCTCAGCGCGGTCCAGGTAGCCGCCCCAGTGGTGGTCCCGCTCGAGAGAGGTCCATCCGAGGCGTTCGGGCGGCGGGGTGATGGCTTCACGACCCTCGCACAGCAACCTCCAGAAGGAGTCCGGGCTTGAGGCTCCGGGGAGGCGACACGCCAATCCCACCACGGCGATGGGCGATCGAGAAACCTCACCGTCAGAATCCCTGGTCATCGCGTTCCTCCGGTCGAACTCGACGTCCTCGCCCCGGGCGGGACCGGGCCCGGGGCATGTCACGGGGTCGGCTTGCGGGACTCGTGAAGGTGCACACGCACCTTCCTGGCCGCACTGGGCGAACCCTTGCGCACAGGGACGAGCTCCCCGGCCGGACCCCGCGTTCGACGCCGGATGACCGACCAACGGGACGGACAAGCCGCACACGACTCCGCTATCGCCTTGAGCACACGTGCCCACATGCGGCTTTGAGCCAAGCGCAGAGTGGATGGTATCTGCGATTCAGGACAGATGACAACGGAACACTTGATTTCGGTCATTACATCGCGCCAATTCAAGGCGCGACAAAACAGAGATATTAATGATTCCGTTACAAAAGGTCATGCCCGATGTCCAAGGACATCGGGCATGACACTACAGACGCGGAACCGTCAGTCGCCGTGGCGCGCGCGGACCTCCGCGAGGTACTTCAGGGCCTCCTCGGGGTTGAGGAGCCAATTGGCGTAGTCAGGCGGGTAATCCCAACCCCGAATCCATCGATCCGCGACCTCCGGATAGCGCTGGGCGCCGGCGATGAGATCCGTGAAGTATTCCGGCAGGCCCTGCTCCCACATCGTGGAATTCATCTCAGACCACAGTTGGTTGTGAAGACCGAATTCCCAGAAACGGTCGAACGCACTGACCAGGAAGTTCTCGTCGAACTCCCGGTCCCCGTGCTCCGTGATCGCCTCGAGGTAGGCCTTGGCACAGTGCATGGAGTTGTTCCAGCTCTGACCGACGTACGGGTCCATGGTGACGACGACGTCGGCCATCCCGAGGACCTTGCCACCGGACGGCAGGATCCCGACGGGGTTGCGCACCTGGGGCGTGACCTCGTCGGTCAGGGTACTGCCGTTGCCGTCCACCAGCACCGCGTCCTTGACACGCTCGTAGTACTCCGGCGCGTAACGACGCAGTAGATCCTTCATACGACGCAGCTGCTCTTCGGGACCCGGCCTGTCGGGCCAGGCGTCCATGGGACCGCCGCGCTTGTCCACCATCACCAGGGCGTGGCAGGGGCCCTCCTGGCTGAGGATCGGCATGAGGATGGTGTTCCCCGCCTCCGCGGCGGAGGAGGCCCAGCCCACGTTGACGTCGTCCTTGGAGTCGGGCCAGACGTCGTAGACCAGGGCCTGGGCCATGGACCGCGGCCTGGCTCCGCTGAACCTGCTCTCGTCGTAGTCGAAGAGCTGGCCGAGCTCCCCATGCCCCACAGCAACGATGATCAGGTCGAACATGCGGGAGAAGTAGTCGAGGTCGGTCACCGTGACGCCGTGGATGACGACCTTGCCGCCGCGGTCCTCGAAGAACTCCAGCCAGTCGGCCATCTTCACACGACGATCCACCGACACCATGTAGTCGTTGCCCAGACCGGTGCGACCTGAGAAGGACAGGACGGGCTGGTCTCCTCCTGGATACAGGTGGATGCGCTGGTCGCGAACCTGGGGGCAGAGCACGCTCCAGAGGTCGAGGTCGTACTCGCGCTCGTGGTTCAGGGACGTGGGCAGGGTGAACTGCGTGACCGAGGACCGCCCCGTCCGGATCTCCGTGGAGGACTGCCCCGTGATCACCGTGACGTCGTAGCCATGGGTCAGGAGACCGTGGGCCAGGTGCAGGCCGGCGTGGCCAGCGCCGACGATAAGGATCTTGCGCATTGTGTCGCTAACTTTCCTGGGAATCTACGGGGCCGCGGGGAGGATCGGTCAGGGGAGACCGAACGCCCCCGCCTGTCAGGCGACGGGCTCACTCGCTCGGTTGTGCTCCAGCGCGTACCGCAACAGGGTCTTGAGCACGTCGCCGCCGGACATCCTGTGTCGGGCGTCGAAGTCGATGATGGGCACCTCCGGGCTGACCTCCAGAGCCTCACGGACCTGCTCGGCGGTGTAGTCCAGGTGGCCCTCGAACTTGTTCAGCGCGACGATGTAGGGGATCCGCTTGTTGGTCTCGAAGTAGTCGACCGCGTCGAAGGAGTCCGCGAGCCTCCGGCAGTCGACCACGACGACGGCGCCCACGGCGCCGCGGACCAGATCGTCCCACATGAACCAGAACCGGGCCTGTCCCGGTGTGCCGAACATGTACATGACCAGTTCGTCGTCGATGGTGATGCGGCCGAAGTCCATCGCGACGGTGGTCGTCGTCTTGTCGGGTGTGACCGAGGTGTCGTCGTGTCCGACGCTGGCCTCGGTCATGATCGCTTCAGTCGTGACCGGCGGAATCTCCGACACCGAGCGCACCAAGGTCGTCTTGCCGGCACCGAAGCCACCGGCGATGACGATCTTGCTCGACATCTTCTTGCGATTCGACCTGTTGTCACTGGAAAAGTCGTTCGAGACCACGAAGAGCCCTCTCCAGAACCTGGTTTTCGGACGGACTGCTGCCGGTGATGGTCGGGTGGATGTAGACCAGGTCCTGCTCGGCCAGGTCACTGACCAGAACCTGTGTCACACCCAGGGGGATGTTCAACTCGGCCGACACCTCAGCGAGAGACCGCGTCTCCCGGCACAGTTTGTAGATACTGATCGACTCCGGCATGAGGGTGCCAGGAGGTTCCTGCCCGGGCTCGGACGTCGAGACCAGGGTCTGCACCATCAGCGGATGCCGTGACCGCGTCCGCCCACCCGTGAAGGTGAACGGGCGAACACGGTTACTCCTTCGCCTGCGGAAGCTCATAGCCGCGGCAACCTCATTCCTGCCGAACCGTTACGGGTCACCGTCGTCAGTTCTGGATGACCTCGCGCAGCTGCGAGCGCAACTGCGGAGTGAGCACGTGGGCGACGTTGTCCACGAGCTTCGCCATCTGGAAACCGACGATCTTCAGCTCGGTACCGGGTGCGGTGAGCACCGCCATGCAGGAACCGTCGCTGATGGCCATGATGAACAGGTGGCCGTGGTTGAAGCGCACCAGGAGCTGTTCGCACTCCCCCGCTGGAACAGGCTGGCACCGCCGACCGCGAGGCTGTGCAGCCCGCTCGCGATGGCGGCCAGCTGCTCGGCGTGCACCTCGGGGAAGTCACTGGAGTGGGTCAGGACCAGGCCGTCCGAGGACACCACGACGGCGTGCTCGACACCGCGCACGTCCCGGACGAACCGGTCGATGAGCCACGAGAAGTTCTCAACGCTGTCGTTCGTGGATTCAGTCATGGTTGTGCTCTACCTGCCTCGGCCGAAGGTCGTGTTCGCTGGGGGTCTGGGGTGTGGGAACCCGGACGGGACTCCCGGGCCCCCGATGGGAGGGTCATTCCTTGTCGTCCTCAAGCTCCTCGCCGTCGAGCGCGGCGCGTTCCCCGTCGAGGAAGTCACCGATCTCGTCACGGATCTGCTCCGCACGGGCCTCGCCGGTGAGTCGGGGCGGTGTGTCGCCCCGGCCCTTCGGCGGGGGCGGCGGGTTCTCGGACAGTGCGTCCGGGTGCGGCAGCATCCGCAGCGGCGAACCGTGCGGGGTGGCGCTGCGCCGGGGCAGACCCGCCGAGGTGACCGCGGAGTTCCCTCCGGGAGCGGGCTTCGGCGGGGTCGTGGGGCTACTGGTGCCCTTGACCGCACGGTTCTCGGAAGGCTGCTGAGGGATCGGGCCGGTCGAGGTCACGGGCGCGCTCGTGCTGGGAATCGTGGCGGTGCGGGGCTGCCCGGGCGTCCGGGGGTGGCCACGCGCAGGAGTTCCTGGGGAACGATGGTGTAGGCGCTGACCCCTCGGAAGGAGCGGGACTCCAGCCTGGTCTCCAGGTTGTGCTTCCGCGCGATCCGGCTGGCCACGTAGAGGCCCATGTGCTTGGGCACCTCGTCGTCCAGGACGGGCTCGCCGTCCAGACGGCTGTTGAGTTCCCGCAACTGGGCCTCGGGGATGCCCACGCCCTCGTCCTCGACGACGATCATGAGGCGGCCGTCGTCCAGTTCGCGGGCGCTGATCACCACCTGCGAGTGCTCGGGCGAGTTCGCGGTGGCGTTGTCCAGCAGCTCGGCCAGGAGGTGGCTGATGTCGTCGGCGGCCAGACCGGTGATGGAGGCCTGCGGGATCTTGCCCAGGCTGACCCTGGGGTAGTCCTTGATCTCCGAGGTCGCGGCGCGGGCGACGTCGAGCAGCGGCACGATCTCGTCGTGGGCGTCGGACTCGCCCCCGTCGTGCCCGGTCAGCACCAGGAAGTTCTCGCCGTTGCGTCGCATACGGGTCGCGAAGTTGTCGATCTGGAAGAGCTTGTCGAGCAGGTCCGGGTCCTGGGCGCCGGTCTCCAAGGCCTCGACCATCTCCAGCAGGGCGTCGACCAGGGAGAGGTCGCGCATGGCCAGACCTGCCAGCGCCTCGTTGAGGAGGTCTCCCCGGAGCCCGTCCTCGGTCGGGGCGACGGCCCCGACCGCCTCGGCGGGCGTGTCCTCGACGCTCTCCGTGGCGGGTGCGTCGGCGACGGCCGTGCCGCCCTGCTCCCGCGCGGGGGCCTCGGGCTCGGCCGACTCCTTGGCCGGTTCGGTGGCGGTGTCCGCGTCCGTCCCGGTCTCGGAGCGGGTGAGCGCCCGGTCCTGGCCGATCTCCGGGGAGACGGACGGCTCGGCGCGCTCGGAGAAGAGCGTGGCGGCCGACTCGGCGGTGATCACCTGCGGCTGCTGACCAGCGGCGAGCACGATCACGTGCTGGACCGGCTGGCCGTAGGGGTTCATCTGCCCGTAGGGCGGGAACTGGCCCGGGTAGACCACCGGCTGGCCCGGAAGGACGTAGCCGGGAGGCTGGTAGGGCAGCGGGTAGGCGCTCTGGTACGGCATCGGCGGCGGGTAGGGCGCGTAGTGCGGCGCGGGCGGCTGCGCGGCGTATCCGGCGTACGGGGCGGGCGGGTGGCTCTGGGCCTCGTGCGGCGGCTGGTAGCCGGGCGGCACGGCCTCCGGACGGCCGTAGCCGTATCCCGGGTATCCCTGGCCCTGGGGGCTCTGCTCGGGGTGACCGGGGCGCTCCTGGTAGCCGCCGTGGTCGCGACGGTAACGGGGCTCCTGGTAACCGTAGGGCTCCGGGTACCCCTGGGAGGGCTGGTGGTTCCGTGCCCCCGGGTGCTGGGGGTGGCCGCCGTGCTCCGGGTGGCCCTGGTAACCGTACGGGGCCTGGGGGTCCTGCGCGCTCGGACGGTACTCCTGTCCCTGCTCCGACCCCTGGGGGTGGGCGGGGGCGGGGCGACGCTGCTCGTAAGGCGCGGGCGCGGGGTCGCCCAGAGGGGCCGTCCACTGAGCACGGGGCTCAGCGGGGTCGTCCGCGGGCCGGCGCGCCTCGGCGGGTGCCGTGAAGCGCTGGGCGCTGGCGGTCTCGGGCGCCCCTGACGTGCTTCGGGGAGGTTCCGTCCTCGCGGTCTCATGGGCGGCGCGCGGACCCGGCGTGTGCCGTGGCGCGGCCGTGGCGTCCGGCGTGGCCGGTGCCGTGGGTGACACAGGGGCCTCGGGCCGCTCTGCGTGCTCTGAAGGTGTGGGGCTGTCGGTCATGGTGTCCGTGGTGGCGGGGATGTGTGGGCTGCGCGGTTCCGGCTCGTTGAGCCCGACTCCGCGCCACTGGCCGACCTGGTTGGCACCGGTGTCGACGTCGTCGATCTCCAGGCTCCGGGTCGTGTAGGGGTTGGGGACGCTCACCCGCGAGGTGGGACGGTAACCGTTCTCGGCGGACGCGGAGAAGGGTCCGGTGGGGGGCTCCGTCGCGGCTGTCTCCTCGCCGTCCGACGTTCGGTCGGGGTTCTGCGAGTGCGGATGCACGGGCTGATGCACGGGATTTCCTTGCTCGGTCTCCGGTGACGGGGGTTCCTGGGACTTGACCATCCGGGAGATGGCTCGGCGGAACCTTCCTTCGCGCCTGGCTCCACGCCCCTCCTCCGTCGACATCATCTTGGCCAGGGAGTGGTCATCGCGTTCCTGCGGTGACGCCTGTGCCACAATCTCGTCTCCTCGCATCAGGTGGGCGGATGGCGGTGGCCCCGCACCACCGCCCTGACCAGGAGGAAATCGCTTCTCGGTCCTTTCGGCCCGTGAGACGACCAGACGTCCCGAACGCCGGGGGGACGCCTCGACGGTTCTCGCGGGAGAGGGATCGTGGTGTGCGGCCGGGGTCGGCGGAGGGCGCCGATCCGGGGGACAAGTGTCCCCGCTCCGCACAATTCCCGTACTTCCACCGGGAACCGTCGTTCGGTTCGTCAGACTAACAAAGGACGCCCAGCTTGACAGAAGAATCGAAGATCCGACGAAGGGGCACCGAGCCCGACCCTGGTGACGTGCGAGAACACTCGAAAATACGCCACTCGGACCAGAGCAGAAGACGTGCTTTTGTCATGAAATGTCTGATTCTTGCCGGGTGTCACCTCCTTGGGAGGATACTCCGTGTCGACCCCGGGAGGGACGTCCGGATATCGATCCCGACCCCCGCCACACCTACCGTGAACAGCGACGACACACCTTTCCAGAAGGGTTGATCGCCGACAGAACTGATGTGCCGTAAAGCCTCGTCGAGCGGTACGGTCTTGGTCACACCAGGGACGGGCTCGCTCCGGCCACCGCGTCGGTCACCACACGGTGCGGTCCGGGCACACCGGCGGGGGCGGGGCCCTCAGGCACCCGCCCCCGCCCGGGACCGGCCCGGTCACCCCCGGCTCATCACCGGGGTCGTCCGTCGCTCAGCCCTCGACCGGCTCCAACTCGCCCTTGATCAGCGCCAGGATGACGTGGTTGTCCTGGTACTGCTCGTTCTGCGAGGTGGGGGTGTCCGTCGGGAACTCCTTCACGCGGATGCCCTCGACCGCCGGGGCGAGGTACTTGTAGGTCCAGATCGGGATGCGCGGCAGGAGCTCGTTGAAGACGATCGCGAGTGTCTTCAGGGCCTCCTTCTGCTCCTCCTCGGTCTCGGCCCGCTGGGCGGTGTCCACCATCTCCTCGATGTCCACGTCACCCTGCGAGGGGCTCTCGACCTGGAGTTCGAACCCCTGGCCCGGGGAGTCCTCGGTCCGGGCGTTCTCGGTCAGGAAGTTCATCTGGAAGGCACCCCAGTAGTCGGGCTGCTCCGGGTTGCCCCAGTGGCGCACGGCCACCTCGAAGTCACCGGCTCCCCAGATGCCCCACGGGTTGTCCTCGGGGACGTTGCGCGCCTCGGTCTTGATGCCGAAGGCGTTCCAGGCCTCCTCGACCTGTGAGGCGGTCAGCTCGAAGTCACCCCAGCCCGCGACACCGATGACCTCGAAGCTGGCCTCCTCGCCGTCCGGGAGGAGCCACCTGCCGCCCTCCTTGGTCCAGCCCGCGTCCTCCAGCAGCTCCGTGGCCTTGTCCAGGTCCTGGTCGAAGGTCTCGAAGTCCGCCAGCTCCTCCGACGTGAGGATCTCCTCGGCCTGGATGTCGGCCAGACCCGCGTAGTGGGTGACGCGGCTGTAGCCCTCGCCCCGGGCCACCTGGCCGATCTGGTCGCCGTCGAGGACGTAGGCCAGCGCCTTGCGCACGCGCACGTCCTGGACCTCGGGCTTGGCCTTGTGGTTGAACATGATGCCGCAGCCGTCGTAGCCCGCGTGCTCGACCCAGCGGAAGCCCTCGACGCTCTGGAAGGCCTGCTGGTCGGCGGCGGAGGGGGCCAGGCTGGAGTAGTCCACCTCGCCCTGCTGGACCAGCAGCGCCGACTGCCGGTTGTCACCCTTGTGGACGACGACCTCGTCGAACCTCACCTCGGTGCCCTGGTAGCCGTTCTCGTTGCGCACCAGCGTGATGCGCGCGTCCGACATCTGCGCCTCGTCGAACATGTACGGGCCGCTGCACACGATCTCGTCCGGGTTGAACTCGATGAACCCGGAGTTCCACTCGGCGTGCTCGTCGTCGCCCTGCCGGACACCGTCGTTGACCATCTCGACCGCCCGCTCACCGAAGTCCGCGTAGGTGACCTTCGAGACGATCCGGTGCTTGACGATGCTGCGCTCGATGTTGGGGAAGGGGTTCTCGAACCCGAGGCGCACGCTGAGGTCGTCCAGCTTCTCCAGGTCCTGGACCTGGGGGAAGCCGAAGCCCCACGGCGGGGCCTCCAGGACGCGCATGGCGTAGCTGCGGATCATGTCGTCCGCGTTCAGGTCGGTGCCGTCGCTCCACTTCAGCCCGGAGCGCAGGGTCATGACGAGGTCGTCGCCGTCCCACTCGTGGCCCTCCAGCAGGAGGTAGTCCCACTCGTGGTCGGCCCAGTTGTAGACGCCGCCCGGACAGAGGAACAGGTCCTTGTAGACCGAGTTGAGCAGCAGCGCGCCGTCCTCGCGGTGGACGTTGCGCGTCATGGAGTCGAGGTCGTAGTCGAAGACCCCGGTGAACTGAGTGGCGTCGGAGTTCCCGCCGCCGTCGGCGGAACAGGCGGACAGCAGACCCGCGCCGGCCACCCCGACCGTGCTGAAACCGACGGCCTTGAGGAGCCGCCTTCTGCTCAGATCGTTCAGGATCGCGTTGCGCGAGGGGTGGAGGTCATTCTTGACGCTTCCTTTCCAGAAGGACGGCGAGCAGACCGAGGGAGAGAACGGCCAGGCCGACACCGACGGTGACGACGCTGATGACGAACTCGGCTGTGCCGGGGGATGTGATGACGACCATGAGGGTGCAGGCGAGGGTGAGGAACGCTCCGACGAACAGGCCGAAGCGTCCGATGAGCAACAGCAGCTCAGCTCACCCCCGGGTCACGACGTGGCAGGCCAGCAACCGGTCGTGGCTGCGGACCAGCGGCGGCCGTTCGGTGTCGCAGCTGCCCTCCGCGTAGAGGGGGCAGCGCGGGTGGAAGTCGCACCCCGGGGGCAGGTCGGTGAGGTCGGGGATGTCCGAGCTGCGCAGTCGGACCCGCTCCTTGGTCCGCGCCAGGTCCGGGTCCGGTTCGCAGACCGCGGAGATGAGCGCCTGCGTGTAGGGGTGCCGGGGGTCGTTCACCACCTGCGGGGTGGGACCGTGCTCCACGACCTTGCCCAGGTACATGACCGCGATCTCGCCCCGCCAGGCGAAGTACTTGGCCACGGCGAGGTCGTGGGTGATGAACAGGAAGCTCACGCCGAGGTCGTCGCGGAGCCTTCCGAGGGTGTTGAGGAGACTGACGCGGATCGACACGTCCAGCATCGACGTGGACTCGTCCGCGATGATCACCTCGGGTTCCATCGCCAGGGCCCGGGCCACGGCGACGCGCTGGCGCTGGCCGCCGGACATCTGGTGGGGGTACTTGTCCAGGTAGTCCTCGGCCGGGGTGAGCTCGACCCGCTCCAGCAGCTCGATGGTGACCCGGCGGGCCTCGTGGCGGTCCTTCACCAGCTTGTGGCGGCGCAATCCGGCGGACACCGTGGAGAAGACGGTGCGCACGGGGTTCAGGGAGGCGTAGGGATCCTGGTGGATGTACTGGACGGAGCGCCGGAAGGCCGCCCGCTCCCCGCGGTCCATCGTGGCCACGTCCCTGCCCCGGAACAGGACCTCCCCGGCGGTGGGGCTGGACAGGGCGGCGGCCATGCGCGCCGTGGTGGTCTTGCCGCAGCCGGACTCCCCCACCAGGCAGAGCACCTGGCCGGGCCGGACGTCGAGGTCGACCCCCGCGACGGCCGGGACGTCGCCCCGGGCCGTCCGGAAGACCTGTTGGGCTCCCCTGAGGGTCAGCACGGGGGCTGGGCGCGCCGCTCGTCGGCCTCGACGGCCTCGGCCGCGCTGGCGGCGTCGAGCACGCTGCCGGGTGCCGGGCCGGTGGACGCGGGGGCTCCGGCGTGGCCGACGGTGCTGGCGGCACGCGGCGCGGTGTCGTCGGGGCGCGGTTCTGCGTGGGCGGGGTTGACGGTCCGGTCAATCACGGGAGACCCCTCGGCGTGGAGTTCGGCGTCGGTGGAGCGCAGGCAGGCCGCGGTGTGGCTCAGGCCCGCGCCGCGGTGCTGGAGGACGTCGAGCGTGGGACGCGTGGTGGTGCAGACGTCCAGGGCGTGGGCGCAGCGGGGCGCGAAGGAGCAGCCCGGGGGCAGGGCGTTGAGGCTGGGCGGCCCGCCGGGCAGGGACTCGGGGACGTGCAGGTCGCCCACCACCGGCGGGACGGCGTTGATCAGGGCCGAGGTGTAGGGGTGCCGGGAGCGGTAGAAGATGTCGCGGGTGGTCCCGGTCTCGATGAGCCGTCCGGCGTACATGGTGCCCACCCGGTCCGCGAGTTCGGCGGCCAGACCGAGGTCGTGGGTGATGAAGACCATCGAGAACCGCAGTTCCTCGCGCAGCTCCGCGAGGCGTTCCACGATGGACCGCTGGGTGAGGATGTCCAGCGCCGTGGTGGGCTCGTCGAGGATGATCAGCTGGGGCCTGAGCGCGAGGGCCAGGGCGATGAGGCTGCGCTGGCGCATGCCGCCGGAGAGCTCGTGCGGGTAGCTGCCGAGGACGCGGGCCGGGTCGAGCCGCACCATCTCCAGCAGTTCGGCGGAGCGTTCGAGGATCTCCTTGCGGGGGCGGCGCCGCCCGGCGCGTTCGTGGGCCCGGAAGGTGTCGAGGAAGTGCTCCTCGATCCGCAGCACCGGGTTGAAGGCGTTCATGGCGCCCTGGAAGACCATGGCCGCCTCGTTCCAGCGGAAGCGGCGCAGCTTCTCCTTCTCCAGGGTGCGCACGTCCACGCGGGTGCCGTCCTTGCGGCGGAAGAGGATCTCGCCCTTGGGGACGACGCCGCTGCGCGGGAGCAGCCGCAACAGGCCGAGGCCGAGGGTGGTCTTGCCGCAGCCGGACTCACCGACCAGGGCCATGGACTGGCCGGGGTGGAGGTCGAAGGAGACGTCGTGGACGGCGGTGACCTGGGTCCTGCGACCGGTCCGGTAGCCGACGTCGACGCCGCGGACGGACAGCAGGGGGCCGGGGTCGTCCGGGGTGGTGGGGAGGTCGTTCACGGGGCTCACCTGTCCCGGAGTCGTGGGTTGAGGGCCTGTTCCAGGGATCGGGTCATGGTGACCAGACCGATCTGGAAGAGCATGATCATCACCATCGGGGCGACCAGGAAGGGCGCCGCCTGCGGGAGGAGGAAGGCGTTGTTGTCCCAGGCCTGCTGGATCATCAGGCCCCAGTTCTCGGCGGTGCTGGGGAGCAGGCCGAGCAGGTACATGCCGACGACCGCGTAGATCGCGTTGGTGATGGCGATGATGAAGTTGATGAAGATGTAGCCCGCCATGTTGGGCAGCACCTCGACGCAGAGGATGCGGGCAGTGCCGAGGTCCTGGAGGCGCGCGGCCTCGATGAACTCGCGCTCCTTCAGGGTGAGTACCTGCGCGCGGATGGACCTCATCAGGTAGGGCCAGGTGACCAGACCGATGATGAGGGAGACGACCAGCGGGGAGGAGGTGCGGTAGAAGGAGGCGATGACCAGCATCAGCACGATGAACGGGATGGTCATCGTGATGTCGGTCAGCTGGAGCAGGAAGTGGTCGACCCGGCCCCGGACGTACCCGGCGACCGCGCCGAGGGCGACGGCGATGGCGACGGTGATGACGGCGGCCATGAGGCCGACCAGGATCGGTTCGCGCCCGCCGAGGATCAGCTGCGTGAGGGTGTCCTTGCCCTCGTGGTTGGTGCCGAGCCAGTGCTCGGAGCTCATCGGACCCCAGATCCTGCTGACGTCCGTGGGGTTGTGGTGGTCGATCAGGAGCGGGCCCACGAAGGAGAACAGCAGGACGCTGAGGACCAGGCAGAGTCCGATGAAGCCGCTGGTGCTCCGGGTGAGGCCCTGCCAGATGGTGCCCCAGACGCCCGCGGACGCTGGTGCGGTGGTGACGGCCATGCGTGCGTCCCCCTACTTCCGGATGCGCGGGTCGAGCCTGCTGTACAGCAGGTCCGCGACGAGGTTGGCGATCACCACGCACGAGGTGATGATGATGAGCAGCCCCTGGAGGAGCGGGTAGTCGCGGTAGTTGACCGCGTCGAGGAGCAGACCGCCCACGCCCTTGTAGACGAGGACCTGTTCGACGAAGATCGCGCCGCCGACGAGGGTGCCGAAGGAGATCGCGATCTGGGCGACCAGCGGCAGGACGGCGTTGCGGCCGACGTAGGCGGTGGCGATGCGGCCGTCGCGCAGTCCCCGGGCCCGGGCCACGGTCACGTAGTCCTCGCCGAGCACCTCGGTGGTGGAGGCCTTCATGACGAGCATCCAGGTGCCGATGATGGCCAGGACGTAGGTGCCGATCGGCAGGGCGGCGTGGAAGAACGCGTCACCGACGAACCTGAGCGTGAACTCGGGTTGGACACCGGGGCTGAGCGTGCCGCGCAGTTCGATGGGGTTGAACCAGCCCAGGTACATGCCGCCGCCGACGACCAGCACCATCGCGATGAGGTAGTTCGGGATGGCGCCGAGGACCGAGGCCACGACGCTGAGCACGTGGTCGAGGACCTGGTTGCGGCGGTAGGCCATGATCATGCCCAGGGCGAGGCCGAGGGCGATCGCCACGAGGGTGCCGACCCCGATGCTGAAGAGCGTCCAGGGGAGGTAGGCGCCGATGGCGTCGGTGACGCTGAAGCCGGGGCGGTTGATGGTGCCGCCGAGGTCGAGCGTGAACAGCCCGGAGATGAACTCCCACCACTGCCGGAAGAGGGGCGCGTCCGGGTCGTAGGCCAGCGAGTGGATCGCGATGGCCCGCGCCTCGTTCATCGACATGCCGCCCTGGGTGAGGCGGCCCGCCATGACGTCGATGGGGTCGCCCGGCATGGCGCGGCCGAGGAAGAACGTCACGTTGGCCACCACGAAGACCACGACGAAGGCCTTGCGTAGCTTCACGAAGACGTAGTTGCGCCAGATCCGGTTCAGGAGGCGTTGGGTCGTCCGGGGGCGGCGGGCCCGGGTTCACCCGTGTCCGGAGGTGGTGGGGAGGCCGCGATTTCGGTGGCCACGAGGCTCCTTCGAGCAGGGGGCACGGCGGTGGGGGGAAGGGGGTGGGGGCAGGCACGTATTAATTAGGAAACTTTCCTAATAGAACAGCACGGTAACGCCACCGGTGTGGCTCACGCCACCCTCGTGACCAAACGGCGTCTTTTGTGCGACAGGATCGGCATCACAAAAAGAACAAAAGATGACATAGGGCTACAAATAGCCAACTCACCCATGGCCGCATCCGGCCACTCTTCCGAAGACGCCAGAAGACGCTACTTTTGATGGTTTTGCCGCCCCATGGGCGCTTCGTACTGTCACGGGACACCACTCACGCCTGCCGGAACGGGCCCGCTCCCCCACCCGGCGGCAGGACATCGGAGGGAACCCCCCGTGCCCCGAGCACGCAACACCATCCGCGCCGTCGCGGTGGCCACCGCCACCGGACTGGCCCTGTCCCTGGCGGCGACGCTCCCGGCCGCGGCCGACCACGTCACCGCTCCCCTCTCCCCCGGCTCTCCGCCGGACTCCGCCCTGGCCGCCTTCCACGACCAGGAGATCCTCTGGGCCGAGTGCCCCGAGGCCGAACTCGCCGGTCTGGAGTGCACCGAGTTCGAGGTCCCGCTCGACTACGCGGACCCCGACGGTGCCAGGCTGACCGTCGCCGCCAGCCGCGCCGCCGCCACCGACCCCGAGGAGCGCCGCGGCATCCTCATGATCAACCCCGGAGGCCCCGGCGGCGCTGCCCGCCTCATGCCGCTGGTGCTGGCCGGAACGCCCGCGCACGGTGCCTACGACCTCATCGGCATGGACCCGCGCGGCACCGGGGCCTCCTCACCGCTCGACTGCGGTGTCGAGTTCCCGATGATCCGCTTCCGCGCCAGCGACGCGCAGATCGCGGCGGACACGCGCGAGAAGATCCGCTACTCCCGGGCCTGCGACGCCGCCGAGGGCGACCGGTTCCCGCACATGACCTCAGCCAACACCGCGCGCGACATGGACGTGTTCCGCGCGGCGACGGGCGAGGACACCGTCAACTACCTCGGCTACTCCTACGGCAGCTACCTGGGCCCGGTGTACGGCTCCCTGTTCCCGGAGCGGCTCGACCGCAGTGTCCTGGACTCGTCCGTGCACCCGGACGAGATCTGGCGGGACGTGTTCCTGGGCCAGGCCCCGGCCGGAACGGCCAACCTGGAGCGCTACACCGCCTGGCTCGCGGAGCGCGACGACGTGTACGGGTTCGGGACCGACCCCGAGGAGATCGTCGCCCTCTTCGACGAGACCTCGGCCCGGCTCGACGAGGAACCGCGTGACGACGTCCCCAACGTCGAGCTGCTCGACGGGGCCGCCTTCGACAGCCTGGTCTTCGGCGCCTCACGCGCCCAGGGCTACTGGGACGCCAACGCCTGGTTCCTCCAGCTGCTGGTCGAGGGTGAACCGGTCCCGGGCGAGGAGGTGGAGCAGCCCGAGCTCGACCCCGTCTTCGACACGAACATGGACCTGTTCTCCGCCGTGGTCTGCGAGGCCGAGTGGCCCGACCGGCTCGGCCTGTACCACCAGCAGTCGCGTGAGTACCGGGACGCGCACCCGTACAGCACGGGAGCCCTGTGGACCGCCCCGCAGGCGTGCACCTTCACCCGGAACGCGCCGACCGAGAAGGCGGTCGAGCTGGAGCGGGACGGCTACCCCGAGGCGCTGGTGATCGCCGCGGACCACGACGCCAACACGCACTACGCGGGCGGGCCGGCCATGGCCGAGCGACTGGAGAGCCCCCTGCTCACCGTCACGGACGAGGGCGGCCACGGGTTCTATCTCCTGCCCGATCCGTACACCGGCGAGCTGGGCTATCCCTGCGTGAACGACGTCGTGGACGCCTACCTGCTCGACGGCGCGGTTCCGGAGGACACCGAGTGCGGTGGCATCCCCGCCCGGCCGAACCGGAGGTGTCGGCCCTCGACGAGGACCCGCCGGTCGTCCTGACCGACGTCGAGCGCCCGAAGGAGTGGCTGCTGCCGATCGCCCTGGGGTAGGAGGCCCCGCCGACCCGACCCACCGCGGCACGAAGGCCCGCGCCGTTCGCACGGCGCGGGCCTTTCCGTACGGAGGGGCCGGTGACGGGTCAGCGGCTGGCGCCCGCGAGGCTCTCGGTGACGGCCTCGTCGGAGATGACGTAGCAGACGATCTCGCGGTCGTCGATCAGTTCCCAGGTGTCGGAGGTCGGGCTGAGACCGCCGACGTAGATCTCCGAATCCGCGTAGTCGACACCGATGAAGTCCGCGAAGGCGGTACCGGTGCAGATGTCGTCCATGGAGGACTGCACGGACCCGTCGCCCGGGAAGTCACCGTCCGGCAGCTCCTCGACGTGGAAGACCTCGGCGTCGTGCGACTCGGAGCAGTCGACGAGGGGGATGTCCTCGACCTCTCCGCTGCCCATGGCCGTCTGCATCTCGCTCTCGGTGAAGCAGTCGCCGACCCCGATCTCCATCACGTTGCCCCCTCCCATGACGGAGTTGAGCACGCCACAGGCGGACAGGCTGACGACGGCACCGGCGGAGACGACCGCGAGGGCGGCTCCACGGACGGCGGGGAGAGAGAAGACATGAGGGAACTCCGGGGATTCTTGCTTGTGGATTCTCGTCGGCACGGTGGTGGCGAGGATGAAAGAATTCACCAGGTGGCGCACGATGTCAATCTGGTTTTCTGGCGAACACGAAAGCGTGGCACTCGCATACTCCAGGTAACCGACCATGGGCAACGCGACACTCCTGACCTGGCATGTCACGGACATCAGCACGCCACTGAGGGCCCTTTTCCCACCGGGTGAGACGGGGCCGAGGGAGGCAGCGGAAACGAAAGGAACCGTCGGGTGACGACGATTCCTGGTTTTCCCGCGATGGAAAGGAACAGGACCCGAACTGATCATCTCGCGGGGTGGTGACATTCGGGGAGGGCGTGGCGGAGCGCTCGCGCGGGGCGACCTCCGGTACCGCCCGGCGGACGAGGCCCGCGCCTTCGCGCGGCACGGGCCTCGCTCACGTTCCGGGGCCGACGCGGTCAGGGCGGCCGGGCGTCCGAGTGCCGCCTACAGGTGGGACTGGGCGAGGGTGCCGGTGGTCTGGGATCCGTCCATCTGACTGATCAGGCAGAGGTACTCGCGGTCACCCATCTCCCAGCCCTCCTCCATCGGGAAGAGGGTCTGGAAGACCAGGGCCGAATCCTCGTAGGCGGTGCCGACGAAGGTCTGGAAGGTGTCGAGGCACTGCTCGTCGACCATCTCGATGAGCTCCTCGCGGCCCGGGTAGTCGAGAGCGCTGTCCAGGAAGCCACCGTGGTAGACCTCCATGTCGTGGGGCTCGGAGCAGTCGATGACGGGCGCCGTACTGACGGAGTCGTCGATCTCGGCCGACATCTCGTTCAGGCAGTCGCCCACGGCGAGCTCGTTGACGTCCTGGTCCTCAGCCCCGACCGGCACGTCCAGATCGGTCTCGGTCTCCTCCGCGTACTCGGTCTCCTCGGCCGCCTCCGGGTCGTACTCCTCGACGGGCTCGTCGCTGCCCCCGGTGAGGGCGGGCGGCAGCAGCGGCAGACCGCACCCGGACAGGGACAGGGCGGCACCGGTGGCCACGGCCACGAGGGCCATTCGACCAAGCAGGGGGCGGTGCGCTTCGGACAACATGACGACTCCACGGGGTATCTGGTTGCTCACCGACTCGGGAGGGGTATCGGCGTACCTATCCAGACGCGCCCCGGAGCGAGAAGGTTTCGACCGATTCGTGAGCTCGCTCCTGCGGGTCCGCCCTGACCAGGGCGAACCGGGCCCCGGGCACACGGAAAAGGGCCCCGGCGGACGGAGACGAACTCCACCCACCAGGACCCTTCGCTGTGCGTCATCAGGGACTCGAACCCCGGACCCGCTGATTAAGAGTCAGCTGCTCTAACCAACTGAGCTAATGACGCCGGTCTCCGCTTCGCGCCTTCCGGCTCTCTGCGGCAACGAGTTAACTCTACCCGAACTCCGGAGCGCCCGAGGCCGGAAACGGGCCGATGTGCCCCAGAACACGAAGGAGACCCCCGCCCGGAGGCCCCGGGCACACGGAAAAGGGCCCTGGCCGACGGAGACGAACTCCACCCACCAGGACCCTTCGCTGTGCGTCATCAGGGACTCGAACCCCGGACCCGCTGATTAAGAGTCAGCTGCTCTAACCAACTGAGCTAATGACGCCGGTCTCCGCTTCGCGCCTTCCGGCTCTCTGCGGCAACGAGTTAACTCTAGCAGGACCACGGGGTGGCCGCGAACCGGTTCGGATCCGACCACGCGTCGGCCCCGTCACATCGCCGCCCTGGCCCGGAAGGGGTGAACCCGCCGGGCACGGCTCGTACCGCTCCGACTAGAAGAAGGCCACGAACAGGGCGACGATGATGCCGACGGTCAGGGCGACACCGACGCCGGCGAGCACCAGCGGCAGGATCGGGCGGCGCGGAGCCTCCTCGGGCTCGGGGTTCTCGTCGACGAAACGGCGGAAGTGCTGCGTGGTTCCCGCCGGGTCCATGCTGGGATCGTTGTTCTGCGTCATGGCCTTGACACTAGCGACTCATCCGACCGCTGAGCACCCCTGGGGAAGGATTCGGTCGATCTCACAACCCTCTGTTGGTCTGACCAATACCCGGACTTTCCGGAAGTCCCAGGTCACCTCACGGCTCCGCCTCCCACCGGCCCGGCCACGCCGCACACGAGGACTTCGCCTGGATGAAAGCCGACCGTAAGACGGATCCCGGAGACTCAGGCCCGGGGTTCCGGACCCGGTCGGTACTTCCCTGCGACCGTGCCCGCCCCCAGGGGCCCGGCGCGCAGGACCGCGGCCATCCTGGCCGTGGGCGAGACGCCGTGCGCCGGGTCCTCCCGCTCCACCAGACCCACCAGCTCCGAGGCGGGCCGCTCCGGGTGGGCGTCCAGCCAGGCCACCGCCATCCGCAGGGACAGCGGCAGGCAGCCCGCCAGCTCGGCCACGCGCCGCAGCGCCTCGGGCGGACAGCGGTCCGGGCCCAGCAGTGTGCGCAGCAGGGTGACCGCGTGCTCCTCCGACAGAGCGCCCACCGGCACGGCCCGCAGCCCGTCCCTGACCAACAGGTCGGTCAGCCAGGTGCGGCTGGCCACCACGGCGCAACTTCCCTGGCCGCCCGGCAGCAGGGGCCGCACCTGGTGCGCCGTGGCGGCGTTGTCCAGCACGATCAACACCCGGCGTCCCGCCAACAGGGATCGGACCCGGGCCGCCACCTCATCGGGTTCGGTCGGCGGACCGTCCGGGTCCCCGCGTCCACGACCCCGGCGGAGAGCGAGCGGACCAGGCGCCGCAGCACCTCCCCGGCTGACGCGGGCCGCCGTCGGGGCCGCGCAGGTTCACGTACAGCTGACCGTCCGGGAAGTGCGCGGCCACCGAGTGCGCCCATCGCACGGCCAGGGCGCTGCTCCCCGCACCGGCCGGCCCCCGGACCAGGACGCTGCCCGGCACCGGAGAGCAGGGGTCCACGAGGCGGTCGAGCTCGGCCAGGGCCTCGGCGCGACCGACCAGCGCGCGGGGCGCGGACGGGAGCTCGGCGGGCACGAGGCCCCTGCCCGGCCGGGTCGTCGCGCGGCGCGCGGCGCAGGGACGGGTCTCGTTGTGGGTACGCGGGCGCGGCACGAGGGTGCTCGTGGGTGGAGTCGCCTTGGCCGGACCGGCCCCGATCCGGGAGTCGAGGTCGCCGCGCAGGACGCCGTGGAAGGTCTCCTGGAGTTCGCGTCCGGGATCGGCCCCCAGACGCTCCGCGAGCACCGTCCGGGTCCTGGCGTAGACGCGCAGTGCCTCGCTCTGGCGGCCCGAACGGTAGAGGGCGATCATCTGGGCCCGGATGAGGGGTTCGTGTTCGGGGTGGTCGGCGACGAGGGGGCCGATACGGGCGGCGACGCGCTGGTGCTCGCCCCGGGCCAGGGCCGCGTCGAACCCCCGCTCGGCCACGCGGAGGAGCTCCTCGTTCAGCCGCGCCACGTCCCGGGCGTGCAGTACGGGAGCGGTGACGTCGGCCAGTACGGGGCCTCGCCACAGGCTCAGGGCCCGGTACAGCAGGTCGGCGTGGTCGTCGGTCTCCCCCGGGCCGCCGCGCGCTCGGCCCGTTCGGCCAGGGAACGGAAGAGCAGGAGGTCGGAGCGGTGAGCGTCGAGGTCGATCCGGTAGCCGCCGTCCGCGCCCTGGATGAGCGGCTCCCCCAGGTGCCGTTCGAGGAGGGCCCGCGCACGGGCCACGTGGACCTGGAGGGCGCCCCTGGCGGCCTGGCCCGGTGTGTCCCAGACGCGTTCGATGAGTTCGTCGGTGGAGACCGTCCGACCCGCGTTGAGCGTCAGGGTGGCCAGGAGCGCGCGGCGGCGGTCGCCGCGCAGGCTCAGCGGGACGCCGTCGACCTGGACCCCGAAGCGGCCGAGGAGGCCGACGTGGAGTCCCTGGGAGGCCGTCACGGCAGCGTCGACGGGCGCCGCGCCCCGAACCTCTGGCGGGTCGTACAGCGGCAAGGCTCCATCCCCCTGTGAGGCGGACACGGGTGTGTTGGGTGGGAACGTGCCGCCTCGGCTCCAAGGGTGCCGTCTGAGCTGGGATATCGCAATCAGAACAGGGGCACTTGCCGCACGGGCCGTCCCTTGAAATCCTTGAATCTCCCGGTTTTTCCCTTCAGTGCGTTGACTCTGCACCACGACCGAAAGAAACTTTCCTCCATGGCGCAAATCCCGAAGCCGTCTGGCGGCCGTGGCGACGTCCCTCCACCGCCGGTCCCCACGACGGTCCTGCGGATCAGGTCGTTACTCCCCTCGCTGGCCCCGGCGGAACAGCGCGTGGCCCAGCGGGTCGTCGACGACCCCGAACGCGCCGCCGCCTCCTCGATCACCCAGCTCGCCAAGGACTGCGCGACCTCCGAGGCCACGGTCATCCGGTTCTGCCGCACGATCGACTTCAGCGGCTACCGCGAACTGCGCCTGGCGCTGGCCACCGAGGCCGGTCAGGCCCGGGGCGCGCGCGGTGACACGACCGAGCTGGCCAGCGACATCAACCCCGACGACACCCTCGTCACCGTCGTGCAGAAGATCGCCTACACCGACGCCCGCGCCGTCGAGGAGACCGGCGCCGCCATGGACGTGGAGGTGCTGCGCGCGGTCATCGACGCCATGTCGAACGCGCGACGCGTCGACGTCTACGGGGTGGGGGCGAGCGCCTTCGTCGGCGCCGACCTCCAGCAGAAGCTGCACCGGATCGGGCTGACCTCGTTCGCGTGGTCGGACGCGCACGTGATGCTGACCAGCGCCGCCCTCCTCGACGAGAGCGACGTCGCCATCGGCATCTCGCACAGCGGCACCACCATCGACACCGTGCAGGCGCTGACCGAGGCGGGCCGACGCGGCGCGCGCACGGTGGCGATCACCAACTTCCCCCGGTCCCCGATAGGTTTCGCCGACCACGTGCTGACCACGGCGGCGCGGGAGACCATGTTCCGCTCAGGTGCCACGGCCTCCCGGTTGGCCCAGCTGACCGTGGTCGACTGCCTGTTCGTCGGGTTGGCGCAGATCCGCTACACGGACAGCAGGACCGCTCTGGAGACCACCTACGAGGCGGTCCGTGGTCTCCGTCTGAGCGACGACCGCAGACGACGGCGGAACGAGGCGTCCGCCGCGAGGAACACCCCCGCCGGAAACGACGACTGACCCGCCCGCCGGGCGCGGCCGAGCGGAAGGACGAGGGTGCGGACCGAACAGGAGATCGCAGTGCACGGTGGCACGGAGCAGGACGGAAACGGATCAGACGGGCGAGCGGCCGACGGTGGGGCCGTGATCGTGCGGGCGCCCACGGAGGCCCGCAACTCGGGCACCTACGACATCGACCTCCTCCCCGCGCTGGACGTTCTGCGGCAGATCAACGCCGAGGACACCACGGTCGCGGCGGCGGTGGCCGCGGTGCTTCCGGAGCTGGCACGGGCGGTGGAGCTGGGTGTGGCGGCGCTGGAGAGCGGCGCGGGCATCCACTACTTCGGGGCGGGCACCTCCGGACGGATCGCGGCTCTGGACGCGGCCGAACTGCCGCCGACCTACGGCGTCCCCCCGGAGTGGGTGGTGGCCCACCACGCGGGCGGCGGTGAGGCCCTGGTCCGCGCGGTCGAGGGGATCGAGGACGACTGGGAGTCCGGCCGGATCGACGCCGCCGCCGTGCGTCCGGGGGCCCTGGTGGTCGGTCTGGCCGCCAGCGGCCGCACCCCGTACGTGGGCGGTGCCCTGGAGGCCGCCCGTGAGAGGTCGGCCTCCACGGTGCTGATCAGCGCGAACCCCGACGCCCCGCTGGCCTCCGGCGCCGACGTGCACGTGGGTGTGTCCACGGGGGCGGAGGTCATCGCCGGTTCCACCCGGATGAAGGCGGGCACGGCACAGAAGCTGCTGCTGAACGCCTTCTCGACCGCCGTGATGGTGCGGATCGGGCGGACCTACTCGAACCTGATGGTGGGTGTGGACGCCACCAACGGCAAACTGCGCGGGCGCGTGGTGACCATCCTGGTGGAGGCCACGGGCCTCACCGAGGAGGTCTGCGCCGAGGCGCTCTCCGAGGCCGAGGGCGACACCCGGGTGGCCCTGGTGTCGCTGCTGGCCGAGGTGGACGCCGTCACGGCCGCGAGGTCCCTGGAGAAGGCCCGTGGCCGCGTGCGGACCGCGCTGGCCGACCTGGGCCTGCCCGGTCAGGAGACCCCCGGTTCCTAGGGCACCCCGACGGGTGAGGGCCCGTGGTCACCGCGCCGGTGTCCACGGGCCCCGCCGGTCCGGGACCCCGGCAGGTCAGCCGTCCAGGGCCGCGCCGATCAGGCCCAGGGGCGGCGATCCCAGGTGGAGCAGCGCGCGGTGGAAGCGCGGCAGTGAGAAGGCACTCCCCCACTGTTCCCTGGCGCGCTCGCGGAGCTCCAGGATCTCCAGCTTGCCCCAGGTGTAGCGACCGTACGTGGGGTCGAAGGTGGCGCGCCTGGCCTCGGAGAGCGCCGCCGGCCCCTGCAACGGGGTGTCCTCGGCGAAGCGCGCCGCCGCCTGCTCCACGGTCATCGTGCCGGTGTGCACGCCGATGGCCACGGACAGCCGGGTCACCCGGATGAGCGCCTCCAGCCACACGCCGATCTCGTAGTGGTCGGCGGTCCAGTCGGGATCGCCCAGGCGCTCGGCGGCGTAGGCGCCGAACCCCTCCTCCAGGCACATCTCCTCGGCGTAGTGGGCCCACCCCTCGGCGAAGGTCATGGAGTGCAGGGCCCGGCGCACCGCGCTCGGTGCCCGGCGCAGGGCGCGGCCGTGGGAGAAGTGGCCGGGGGCCACCTCGTGGACGCTCACCGCCGGGAGGGTGGTGTGGCTGAACTGCTCCAACCACTCGGCGGCCTCCCGGTCCGACAGCGCTGGGTCGGGCGGGGTGACGTAGTAGAAGGACGGGTTGTCCGCCTCCCAGGGGCCGGACCAGGCCATCATCGCGGTGGCCCAGCGCAGCGCGGGCGGCGGGACGTCCACCCGGCACTCCCCGTCGTTGAAGGGGGCCAGGCCGCGCTCCTCGGTGAAGTCGAGCGCGATCCGGGTCCACGTGCGTGCCGCGTCGAGGACGCCCTCGGAGTCGGGGTGCCGACGGGTGAGTTCCCGGCTGAACTCCATCGGGTCGCGACCGGGGGCCAACCGCCCTGTGGCCGAGGCGAGCCCGGCGCGCAGGCGGTCGCGCTCGGCGTCGGCCCGTGCCGCCAGGGCGTCGAGGTCCACCTCCATGGCCTCTCCGGTGCCCATCAGGCGGCTCAGCGCCTCGGCACCCAGCGCGGCGCTCTCCGGGCCGTGTTCGGCGGCGTGCTCGACGTGGGCGAGCAGGCGCGCGTGCGCGGCCAGGGCGTCGCGGCGCACGGCGTCGGGGAGGTCGTCGGGGAGCCCTTCCCCGAGGCCGCGTACAGCGCCCAGAAGCGACCGGGCGACGGGTGCGCTGAGCCGGTCCAGCGCGGCGACCGCGTGGTCCGCGAGGGTCGGCCAGAGCCGCAGGTGTTCGATCCGTGCGGCGGCGCGCTCGGCCTCGGGGGCGTAGGCGCGTTCGTAGCTGGACACGTCCATCTCGCCCACGTGGTGGAGCGGGTTGGTCCGATGCGTCTCCAGCTCACCCAGCTCGTAGCGGAGCCCGTTCTCGAAGGCGGTCAGGTGAGCCTCGTCGTGAGGGTCGTCCAGGGGATCGCCGCCCAGGTCGGCCAGGGCGGCGCGCACCCCTCCGGGGAGAGGTCGGCGGCCCTGCCGTCGTACTCGTGCATTCCCGCGCCCTCGCGCAGGGAGCCCGGCATGAGGTCGGCGATGGCCCTCAGCCTCGGGGGGAGTTCGTCGTGGGGGGACGGTGCGGGATCGTGGGGCTGTGCAGACATGAGCCGACCCTAGCCCGTGTTTTGTGGATCATTCCGCGCTCGCGTTGCCAGGCTGCCTCTCACTGCGCCGATGAAGCTCGGACAGCCAACCCCGGGCTGGCCTTCGCTCCTCGTCTTGCGAGAGATGGCCTGGCGGCCGCTCGCATCGATGGCGGCTCCGCCAGCCACCGGCGAAAGCATCCACAAAAACACGGCCTGGCCCGTGGGACCCGGGTCACACAGGTGGGTTTCCCGGG
The DNA here is from genome assembly GCA_018388625.1 of Nocardiopsis eucommiae. Lineage (GTDB taxonomy): Bacteria > Actinomycetota > Actinomycetes > Streptosporangiales > Streptosporangiaceae > Nocardiopsis > Nocardiopsis eucommiae. The sequence goes on from CP074402.1 coordinate 4,536,652, forward strand.
GTCGGACGCCCGACCGGCGCGGAACTCCGGTCGTTCCCCGTGCGTCTCCCCTGGTGTGACGACCTCAGCGGCTCCGCTCCCCGGTGAGGAACCCGATCCCGGGTCCGACGCCACCGACGGCCCCGATGACGACGTGCCCCGGCGATGCTGGAGACGGCGGCGTCTGGCCCTGCTGACCGTGGCCGTGGTGCTCCTGGGGTGCCTGCCGTTCGTGTGGGTGCTGACCTCCACCGGCGGCCAGCGGCACACCGTGGACTCCGTTCCCGACCGGCCGGTGGCCATCGTCCTGGGGGCCGGGGTCCGCCCCGACGGTCTGCCCAGCTACCTGCTGGCCCAGAGGCTGGACCTGGCGGTGGAGCTCTACGAGGCCGGAAGCGTCCAGGCGGTCCTGGTCACCGGTGACAACGGGGCCGAGCACTACAACGAGACCGACACGATGCGCGACTACCTGGTGGCGGCCGGGGTGCCGGAGGAGAGGGTGGTGGGAGACCACGCCGGATTCTCCACCTGGGACTCCTGTGCGCGGGCCAACGAGGTGTTCGGCGTGGCGGAGGCCACCGTCGTCACCCAGGAGTTCCACCTGCCGCGCGCGGTGCGTCTGTGTCGGGCGGCGGGGATCGACACGGTCGGGGTGGGCGGGGCGAGCATGGACCAGCGCGCCGTCGCCACGGTCTACGGCTGGGTCCGAGAGGTCCCGGCGGCGGTGGCGGCGCTGGGCACCGTGGTGTTCCGGCCCGATCCGCGCTTCCTGGGCGACTACGAGACCGGCGTGGACGACGCCCTCGCCGCCGCCCGCACCCCTGACGCGAACCCGCTCCGGGCCTCGGCGCCCGGGAGCGGGTTCGGCGGCGGGGTCGGGTCAGCGGCCTCCTCCGAAGAGACGGCCGAACAGACCGGCGGGCGCCTCCTGGGGCTGCTGCGGCGCGGTCTCCTGCGGCTCCTCCGCCTCCGGCTCGGGCTCCACACCGACCAGGGCGCAGTACTCCTCGGCGTCGTCCGGCAGCGCCCAGGCCCGCAGGGTCTCCCTGAACTCCTCGTCCTCCCACGCGGAGGCAGGCAGTTCGGCGATGGCCCACAGGACCTTCAGCGTCTCCTCGTCGTAGTCGGCCTGGGCGTGCTCCTCGGCGGTGTGCCCCTTGGACCGGGGGCCCAGGACCATCTCCAGACCGGCGCCGGTGACCAGGGCGCGTGAGTCGTCCTCGCCCTTGATCAGCCCGGGCAGGATGTCCAGACGCAGGCGGCGGGCGCGGTCACCGGCGCGGCCCAGCGCCAGGAAGCCGAGGACCTGCGGGGAACGCTGTCCGCAGTGCGGCCAGGACTCGTTGAACAGACCCTCGTAGCCCACGGTGGTGCCGCCGCCGCGACCGATCCGGCGCAGCCCCTCGCGCGGGGTGTTCTCCCCGTGGATCAGCACCAGCGCCACCGAGGCGGCGAAGGAGTTGTAGAGGTTTCCCCTGCCATCTGGTGGGTGAGGCCGATGGTGGTGTCGACGTCCCGGGGGTCCGCGACCTGGCCGAGGGCGAACAGCTCGGCGGGCAGCGGTTCGCCGCTGTCCAGGCCCTGGGTCATGATCTCGCGCATGGAGGTGGGGGCCTTGGGGGCGGAGCGCAGGTCCTTGGCGAGGAGCACCTGGGAGGCCCCGGTGATCTCGGAGGCGATCCGCTCGGCGTCGGCGGGCAGGAACCCGAGCAGGTAGCTGACCCATTCACCGGCGCGGTCGAGGCCGCCGCGGTTGGCGCCGCCCTGGAGGAGGGTGACCAGGTCGGGGACGCGGGCCAGGACCGCCTCGTAGGTGTCCAGCTCGGCCTGGAGCAGCTCGGCGCCGTCGTCGGCCTCCATCACGGCCAGGCGGTTGCGCATTCGGTGGAAGTGCTGTTCGTCGGGGGCCTCCTCCATCCAGGCGCGGTACTGCTCGCGGACCTTCTCCGCGTCGGTGGAGACGGCCCAGGCCACCTCGTCGCGCCACTGGTCGAGGTCGCGGTGCTGGGGGAAGCGGTCCTCGGCGTGGGCGCTGACCAGTTCGAGGAGAAGGCTCAGGGGGCGCCAGCGGTCGGTGGGCAGGGTCTCCTCGGCGATGGCGACGTCGACCAGGTGGTCCACGGCCCTGGGAGCGGCCCGGTGGCCGGGGGCGGGGAAGTGGATGAGCTCGTGGAGGTCGGACAGGGCGCTGTCGCTGGCCGCGACCTGTTCGAGCAGCTCGGGGACGCGCTCACCGCCCTCGGGGACCAGGGCCGCCCAGTCCGTGTCCGCCGCGTTGTCGTGTGGTTCGTTTCCCGTGGTCGCGTTCATGTGCCGATTATCCCGGCTCGGCGGCCGCGCGCGAATCGGCGCCGGGCGTCGGGCTTCTCACCGGCGACGGAACACGCCCTAGGACTCCGAGTCGGTGAGTTCCCCTCGGAGGGGCTCGGGGCGCAGGACTGCGTCCTTGAGGGCCTTGGCCGCGGCGCCGACCTCACGCGCGTAGCCGATGAGGGTGGAACGGCGGCGCGCCCCCAGGCTGGGGTCGCCCACGCCCACCGCGTCGATCCCGCGGCGCGTGCCAGGGAGACGGTGCGCGGCAGGTGGAAGGACTGCGTGACCATGGTCGCGGCGTCCACTCCGTAGAGTCCGCGCACACGGACGCAGGTGTCCCAGGTGCGGTAGCCGAACGGGTCCGCCGTCACCAGGTCGGCGGGGACGCCGCGAGCCACCAGGTAGTCGGTCATCGTGTCGGTCTCCCGACGGGAGACCTCACGGTTGTCCCCGGAGACGATGACGCGGTCGACCCTGCCGGTCTCGACCAGCTGGACCGCGAGGTCGAGGCGGCGGGCGAGCAGCGGGGAGGGGCCGTCGTGCCAGGCGGCGGCGCCGAGCACCACGGCGACGGGCCGGTGGGGCACGGACGCGACGGTGCCGCGACGGCGCGCGCTGGCGAGGTAGGTCCAGGCGAAGGGGGCCAGCGCGAGGGCGCACACACCCGCGAGGGTCGTCGCGATCCAGATACCCACAGCCCGAGTCCTCCCACTCCCCGTGCGGCCCCTGCCGCGCGGCCACACCATCATGGCGCACGGCGGGGGCGGGCGAACCGGGCCTCGGGCCGCCGGATCACCCGAAGAGGTCGGACCAGCCGCCTGACCTCTTGTGACGCACCTTGAGGCTGCCACCCTGGTTCTTGCCGGTGATGACGAAGTGCGGGGCGTCGTGACGGGCGATGGAGTCCACGTCCGAACGCTGACTGCCGAACCAGGAGGTCTCGAGGTTGACCTCGGCGGTGGCTCCCTCGGGGATGATCAGGTCGCCCGAGCCCCAGGAGACGTCCAGCCAGACCTCCGTGACCGGGGCGGTCAGGCGGGCCTCGCGGAAGTCGAGTTTTACCTCCCCGAACCGCGCGTTCACCTCGACGCGCTGCGGGACGGTCCACTCCTTCTTGCGCACGACGGAGTCGCCCTGGCCGGTCAGGTACAGCGTCTGCCCTCCGGAGGGGACCGGGCTGGGGACCTGGGGTGTGAGCCCGCCGGGGCGGTGCGTTCCGGCGGGTGCGGAGCCGCCGAAGCCCCCGCACCCGCGGGAGGTCGGCCACGATGGGCTGGATGTCGGCGTAGGTCTTGGCGGCGTAGACGGCGCCGAGGCGTTCGTCCAGCTCGTCGAGGTCCAGTCGGCCCTCTCCCGCGGCCTCGCGCAGGATCTCCGCGACCTGGTCGCGTTCGGTGTCCGAGATACGCAGTTGGTTCTTGTCGTTGGGGGCCACGTGCTCGTCCCGCTCCTTCCGCCCGGTTTGTCGTGACCAACGTTAGAGCATGACCCCCGCTCCGCGCCGCCCCGTGGGACGGGCGTTCGGGCCCGCGACCACGGTGGTCACGCGCCGGGGCCGGATTGTCACACCCGCGCGGCAGAGTACGTGTCAGGGACCGACGGCCCGGGGTCGTGCCCGGTCCGTCCGAAGACGGGGAGGGGTGCCGTGTGGTGCTGAGGGGAGGGTGGGGCCGCGACGGACCTCCGCGGCACGGGAGCCACGGCGGATGAGGAGACGGATCGGCACGGAAGGGGGAACACGACGCCACGGCGAAGGGAGCACGGGCGGCGACCGGGTTCGTCGCCACGTCGGGCGAACCCCTCGACGGAGCGGGGCTTTCGGCGGCCTCCGGGCTTTGGGGAGGGCGGGGACGGGGTACCGCTTCTCTAGGGTGGTCGGGTCCCCTCACACCGGAGCGGTCGACGGCCGCACTCGGTGCGCGTGCCGACGACCGTGTCCTCCGGGTGGTTGAGGACTCTGCCGGGGTAGGACGGACCCCGGCAGAGTCCTGAACCACGCGTCATGCGCCCCGGGTTCGTACACGATCTCGCACCGCACGGCCCTCCGCACAGAGCGTGTCCGAAACTGGCCAGAGTGTGAGCCCGGCCCGGGTGACCTCTCATGTTCAGGCTCCTCCCACGCTCCGCACCCACCTCGGGTTTCGGTCACCCTTTTCCCACGGGCCTTCCCCCTCTCCCCTCCCCCGTACTCCCCAGCGAGAACAGTGAAGCGCGCACGTGGACCACGGGTTTCGGACCACTACAGAACCCCATTTGTGGCTATCGTCCCCCGCCAGGAAACCGCAGGTCGGACGAGACCGGCTGGAGGGCCCCGAGGAAGTTCCGGAACGCGGTCGAACTCCCTTACGCAAGGACCATCCTGACCTGCACCAACAGGGACGAGGCACCACTCCCGAAAGCCGCCCCGAATCCACCCGTTGGCGGCGTTTGCCCAAATTCCGCCGCGAGCATGTCTCAGGTGAGAGCGGAGCCCACCGACTCCCTCCCACGACACATCCGATCCGACCGTCCACCAGAGCCAGCACCAGGTCGAAGACCGGAGGAACACACCACGTGTCAGCCCTTGCGATCGCCCCGACTTTCCTCAGTGACTTCAGCCGCCTCACGCCGGAGGTCCAGCTCGACACCCTGGCCGTGATGCGGGCCTACCAGGCCGGTGACCACCCGGGAGCGGAGTCCGTCGAGGGCGCCGCCGACCCCCGGGTCCGGGTCGTCAGCATCGCCCCCGACTGGTCCGGCGTCATCGTCCCCGACCCCGACGCCGGGGCCGAACCGGCCGCCGACTCCGACGACACGCACTACCGGCTGCTCACCGTGCGCCCGCGCGACGAGGCGCTCCGCTACGCACGGAGCCTGCGCCCGCGCACCTCCGCCACCCTCACCGACGCCGGGTCCGAGAGCGTCGACCCCACCCCCGTCGGTCCGCCCGAGCTCTCCGGCGCGCTCAGCGCGCCCTTCTCCCAGTGGCGGATCACCCTGCACCCGGACCAGCACCGGGTCGTCAGCACGTCCTTCAGGGGATCGGCGCAGGTCACCGGTGGCCCCGGGACCGGCAAGACCGTGATGGCCCTGTACCGCGCCGCCCACCTGGCCGAGCTGGACGCCGCCGAGGACCCGGGCGGGCACCGCGAGTCCATCCTCCTGACCTCCTACAACCGCGCCCTGGCCCAGTCCCTGTCCGAGCGCCTCGACCAGCTGCTCCCCGACCCGGACACCCGCTCCCGGGTCCGGGTGGCCACCGTCGACGGCATCGCCCGGTCGGTCGTGCAGTCCCACACCAGCGTCGCCCCGCGCATGGTGAGCAGGGACGAGCTGGCCCAGCGCTGGCGCGCGGTCGCGCTCGCGGACGGCCTGCCCTTCTCCGGCCGCTTCCTCGTGGACGAGTGGGAACAGGTGATCCTGGCCAAGGGCCTGGAGCTGCTGCCCGACTACATCCGCTGCGAGCGCAGCGGCCGCGTCCAGCACCTGGCACCCGAGCACCGGCGACAGGTGTGGGAGACGGTCCGGCGCTACGTGGGCGCGATGCGGGTGGAGGGACTGTGGTCCCACCCGCAGCTGGCTGGTGAGGCCGCGCGACTGCTGGGCCGCACCGGCCCGCCGTTCCGGCACGTGGTGGTCGACGAGGCCCAGGACCTGCACCCGGCGCAGTGGCGGATGCTGCGCGCCGCCGTCGCGGAGGGCCCCGACGACCTGTTCGTCGTGGGCGACCCGAACCAGCGGGTGTCCGACAACCGGGTGTCGCTGGCCTCACTGGGCATCAACGTGCGCGGCCGGGGCCACCGGCTGCGGGTCAGCTACCGGGTGACCCAGGAGATCCTGGACTGGAGCATGCCGATCCTGGGGCGCGGGTCGGCCCTCGGGATGGACGACGACGCCGACACCCTGGCCGGCTACCGTTCGCTGCTGCGCGGCCCCGCCCCGGTGGTACGTGGCTGCGACAGCCGCGCCGAGGAGTTCCACGCTCTGGGCGAGTGGGTCCGGGTGTGGCTGGAGGCCGGGGTGAATCCGGCCGAGATCGCGGTGGCCGGGCGCAACCACTGGGTGGTGCGCGGCGTGGCCAAGGAACTGGAGGCCCGGGGTGTGCGGACCACCCCCTGGAGGGCGCCACGGACCCCGACGCGGTCCGGGTCGGCACCATGCACAGCATGAAGGGCCAGGAGTTCCGCTGCGTGGCGCTGGTCGGTGTGAGTGACCACCTGCTGCCGCCCAAGGCCGCGCTGGAGGCGGCCGACGGGGACCAGGTGGCCCTGGAGCACGCGCGTCAGCAGGAGCGGACGCTGCTGTTCGTGGCCTGCACCCGTGCCCGCGACGCCCTGTACGTGTCGCACGTGGGACAGCCCAGCCGTCTGATCGCGGAGAGCCGGTGATCCGGGCCCGCTGACGCGGGCGACTGCGAGGCGGCTGACCGGGCGGGCACCCCGAGTGGGTGCCCGCCCACGGCCTAGCCGCCGTACCGGCCGTTGAGGTCGGGGATGGTCATCGAGTCCGTGTACGCCATCGGGCTGTCGACGTCCACGTCGGTGAGGTACATGATCGGGAGCAGGAGCGGCGGCGGGAAGTCCGGTGTGAAGGTCAGCGGAATCCCGAGCAGCCGGACGTGCATGCGGGTCACGTGCATCTCCACGTCACCGGTCATGTTCATGGTGGGCAGTCCGAGGCTCCGCCGGGTGCCGAGGTCGTCGAACCACAGTTCGCCGCCCCGGACGTCGCCGCTGCTCATGGTGAGGCGGATGTAGCGCTGGGGGCCGTCCTCGGTGGGGCACTCCACGACGCCCCGGTAGCGGGCGCCGTACATGGCGAGGCTGTCGGCGGTGAGGCCGGACTCGCGGACCGAGCCCCGGAAGCAGTCGTAGTCGGAGTCGACCACGACCTCCGGGTACTGTCCCTCGTCCTGGGCGGCCTGGCAGGCCAGGACCGCCGCGAGGAGTTCCTCCTCGTCCTCGACCAGGGCGTCCTCGCCGACACGAGGGTCGCAGTCCTCGGCGTCGCCCTCGTCCGGCTCGGTCTCCTCTTCTTCCTCTTCCTCCTCCGGTTCCTCCTCTTCCTCCGGGTCCTCGTCGACCGGGTCCTCCGTGGGGTCGTCTCCGGGGTCGGTGCCGCCGGGCCGTTCGGTGGGCTCGTCCGAGGGCTCCTCGGAGGGCTGTTCCTCGTTCTGTTCCCTGTCGTCGCCGGGGATCAGCCAGTCCCAGGGCCAGCCCAGGGTGGGAGCGGGCGCCGAGGCGAGGGCGACCGCGGCGGCGAGCGGCAGGGCGAGGGCCGCCAGGTGGCGGGGTGGGTCGCGCGGCACGGGCGGCTCGACGGCCACGGTCGGGGCGTCCTCCCGGCCGGACGTCTCGGACGGGCTCCCGGTCTCCTCCGGCTCGGCGTCCCCCTGGACGGGCCCGGGCTCCTCGTCGTCACCCGCGTCGGACTCCCCACCGGGCGTCCGGGCACCGCGAGCACGACGGGGCCGACGCCGTACCCGAGGTGACCACGCGAACACGAGGGATCCGCCGACGATGCCGAGCAGCATGCCGATGACGAACCCGCCGAAGTTGGAGGTCGGGAAGGACACGAGCGCGAGCATGAGCCCGACCAGGCCGAAGAACACGTGCTGCGCGGGCTGGAGCCAGCTCAGCACGCCGAGGGAGATCATCAGGAGCGCGATGAGGGGCCCGTAGACCCCCGCGATGCCCGCGTAGATGACCAGGTCGATCGGCAGGATGAGGCTCTGCGCGGCGGGTGCGACCAGCAGCTCGATCCCGGCCGCGACGAGGAGGAGTCCGCCCCAGAACGGCCGGTTCCGTCGCCAGTCACGGAACCACGTCCACCCCGAGCGGATCGGTGTCAGTGCGTGCGCCATGGGCTCAGAAGCACTCGTGGTTGCCCGGCTTGATCGCCAGGTTGAGCCCGCTCAGGCGCAGCGAGCCCGAGGTCACCGCCCAGGTGGTCATCTCCATTTCGGAGACGGTGATCGTGTCGGCCTGGAGACCGAAACCACCGGCGGGGCCCTGGCCGCCCTCGGCCTTGTCCAGGGTGCTGGCGTCACGGCCGATCTCGATGGCGCCGAACTCGGCGTTGCCCTGGAGCTGCTCGATGTCGATGACGAGGTTGGTGCCCTCGACAGGGCTGCTGGCCCCGGCGTTGATGACGAGGGTGGCCTCACCGATGGGGAGGTCCCACAGGGAGGACATGCACAGGTTCTCCAGCTCGGCGTTGTTCACGGTGGACAGGCCGACCGCGCGGGCGGAGCCGTCGACCGAGTTGGCGACGTCGCCGTACTGGCTGAATCCCGTTCCGGAGAGCGAGTCCGCGGACATCTTGAAGCTGTCCCCGGAGACCGCGAAGGACGCGGCGAGCAGACCCTGCGTGGTCATGGCGCCGAGCACTCCGGCCGCCAGGAACCCGGGCACCGCCACGAGTGCGAACCTGCGCCAGCGCGTTCCGCCACCGCCTTCGTGCTGCTCAGGCGCGTCCTGCGGCGCCTCGGGCACCTCTTCGGGGGCCTTGGGCATGTGAACCTCCAGTGGTCCGCCGCTGGGGGGAGCGGCGAGGGGAGCGAAACTTGCGCCGAAGCACGCCTCGTGTGTTATATGGAACACACCTTACTCGGCGGTAGTGACGAACATTACAATATCGAATGTCACATTTCTAGATGGCGCATTCATCGTTGCGGACTCGTTTCCGGCGCACGACGAGCACCGCATCCGACCTGGAGAGAGACCACACCATGTCCCCTCAGCGCACGGAAGACCCCGCCGAAGGTCCGAACCCCACGAACGACCCCTTCGACTACGACGTGGTAGTGATCGGCTCCGGCTTCGGCGGTTCGGTCAGCGCCCTACGCCTCACGGAGAAGGGTTACCGCGTCGGCGTCCTGGAAGCGGGGCGGCGTTTCACACCCGAGACCCTGCCGTCATCATCCTGGGACGTGCGGAACTTCCTCTGGGCCCCGGGTGCCGGGCTGTACGGCATCCAGCGCATCCACCTCCTGCGGGACGTGATGATCCTGGCCGGAGCCGGCGTCGGCGGCGGTTCGCTCAACTACGCGAACACGCTCTACCACCCCATGGACGCCTTCTTCGAGGACCCGCAGTGGAGCCACATCACCGACTGGAAGTCGGAACTGGCGCCCTTCTACGACCAGGCCCGCCGCATGCTCGGTGTCCGTACCAACCCCACCGTCACCCCCTCGGACGTCCATCTCAGGGCCGTGGCCGACGAGATGGGGGTCGGTGACACCTTCCGCCTCACCCCGGTCGGGGTGTGCTTCGGCGACGGTCAGGACGGCGACGGATCCAAGGCGGCCCCGGGGGCGTCGGTCGGGGATCCCTACTTCGGTGGCGCGGGCCCGGAGCGCCGGGCCTGCACGGAGTGCGGCGAGTGCATGACGGGCTGCCGCCACGGCGCCAAGAACACCCTCACCGAGAACTACCTCCACTTCGCCGAGCGCGGCGGCGCCGACGTGCACCCGCTGACCACCGTCGAGCGGCTGCGGGAACGCCCCGAGTCCCAGGGCGGCGGCTTCGCGGTGGACACCCTGCGCACCGACGCCCCCGCCGCCGCTCCAACGCCCGCACGTTCACCGCCCGTCAGGTCGTGGTCGCCGCCGGGACCTACAACACCCAGACCCTGCTGCACCGGATGCGCTCCGACGGGCTGCTGCCCCGCCTGTCCGAGAAGCTGGGGACCCTGACCCGGACCAACTCCGAGGCGCTGGTGGGCGCCATGAGCAAGCAGGTCCCGCCGCCGGAGAACCTGACCCACGGTGTGGCGATCACGTCGTCCATCCACCCGGACGAGAACACCCACATCGAACCCGTCCGCTACGGCAAGGGCTCCAACGCGATGGGCCTGCTCACCGCGATCCAGGTCCCGGGCGGCGGCTCGATCCCGCGTTGGCTGCGCTTCCTGGGACTGGCCGCACGCCACCCGACCGTGTTCCTGCGCAGCTTCTCCAACCGGCGCTGGTCCGAGCGGATCATCATCGGGCTGGTCATGCAGTCCCTGGACAACTCGCTGACCACCTCGGTGAAGCGGGGACTGCTGGGCGGCAGGAAGAAGCTCACCTCCCGACAGGGGCACGGTGAACCCAACCCCACCTGGATCCCCGCGGGCCAGGAGGTGGCCACGCGGCTGGCCAAGCGCATCGACGGCTACGCGGGCGGCACGGTCGGTGACATCTTCAACATCCCGATGACCGCCCACTTCCTGGGCGGATGCCCGATCGGTGACAGTGCCGAGACCGGCGTGATCGACCCCTACCACCGTCTGTACGGCTACCCCGGCCTGCACGTGGTGGACGGCTCGGCGGTCTCCGCGAACCTGGGCGTCAACCCGTCCCTGACCATCACCGCGCAGGCCGAACGGGCGATGTCCCTGTGGCCGAACAAGGGCGGGAAGGACAACCGCCCGGCACCGGGTGAGGCCTACCGGAGCGTCCGGCCGGTCTTCCCCGAGTCCCCGGCGGTGCCGAGCGGCGCCTTCGCGGAGCTGCGCTTCACGACGTCGCTGCCGCTGACCGTGGTCGACGGCACGACCGCTCCCGCGCCCGAGGGGGCGAGGGTCGACGACTGACCGGCCCCGGCGACGGACGGGCCCGGACACCCGCGCTGGGGTCCGGGCCCGTGGTCCGTGTCGAGGGGTGGGGGTTCGGGGTTCGGGTGGGGGTCCCGGGGGTGGGGGATGGGGTCGGGTCCGGGGGCCGGAGAGCGGGTCCGGCGAGTGCGACGGTCCGGTTCGTCTCAGGGTCCGTGGGGACCGTCCGTGTCCTGGGTCGCCTGGTCCTCGTTCCTCAGGTGCTCCATGGCGTCCGCGAAGTGGTCGCCCATGACGTTGGTGAGGTGGTGGGCCATCTCCTGGGCCAGGACAGCGTCCACCGCCTGCTGCGCGAGGGGGCGCACCCGACGGATGAGCTCCGCGATCTGCGCGACCTCCTCGCTCTGGATCACGGTGCCGGGGGCGTGCTCCGCGATGATGTGGTCGGAGACCTGGCGGACCATGTGCTCGGCGACGTCACCGATCCTGTCCCGCAGGTTCTCCGCGATGTCCAGTACGGCGCCCACGCTCATCCCCAGCTTGACCAGCTCGACCCCGGCGTGCAGCAGGCGCGGGCTGGGGACCCGGAAGCGCAGCCCGTCGCGCTCCAGGACACCGAGGTCCAGGGCACGCTTTATGGTCTTGGGGGTCACCCCTTGCCGAACAGGTCCTTGAGGTCGCCCATGCCGAGGTAGTCGGCGATCTCGTCGCTCCAGGCGTCCCCGACCGCGGACTCGAAGCCGAGGATCTCGGACAGGTCGCCGCCGCGCTCCCACACCTGGAACATCTCACCGATGTTCGCGAAGGTGTAGCCGCGCCGGAGGAGCTGGCCGATCAGCCGCAGACGCGCCAGATGCGCTTCGGAGTAGATGCCCACCCGGCCCTGACGCCGGGGCGGGGCGAGGAGTCCTCGGTCCTGGTACACCCGGACGTTGCGCACCGTGGTTTCGGCGAGCCGGGCGAGTTCGTCAATACGGTATTCCGCCATGGAACCCAGCCTAGAGACCCCGTCGTGCCGTACTCATCAGTAAATCCGCTCCCCTGACGCCGTTGAACGATGACAACGGAGATTGTAACGTTCTAGGTGATCGGAGTGAACGGGGTCACACCACTCGAACCTCCCGTTCGGCGCGCCTCCGGCACGGAACCCCTGGAGGTCCACATGTCCGTGGGAAACGCGCCGACACCGAAGCTCACCGACCGCGAGGACATCGCGAAGCGCCTCTTGCGGGGCTCCGCCAAGGCCTCCTTCGACCCCCTGGTCGAGATCGACTGGGAGGCCCCCTGGAGGACCTGTGGGGGATGCGCCCCGAGCGGGTCTCCCTCTACGGCACCCACCTGTGGGAGCGCCTCAGCGAGGACGAGCGCCGCGAGCTGTCCCGGCTGGAGATGGCCAGCACCATGGCCACGGGCATCTGGTTCGAGACGATCCTCATGCAGATGCTGGTCCGGCACGTCTACCACAACGACCCCACCACGCTCCACGTCCAGTACGCCTACACCGAGATCGCAGACGAGTGCCGCCACACGGTCATGTTCGCGAGGGCCATCGAGAAGCTGGGCTCCACCGCCCACCGCCTGGACCCGGTGGCGCACGTGCTGGGCAACCTCTTCAAGGCGATCGCGCACGGGCCGCTGATCTTCGCGGGAGCGCTCTTCGTCGAGGAGATCCTCGACCAGCTCCAGCGGGAGATGATCAGCGACGAGAGCATCGAACCGGTCGTGCGGGCCACCTCTCGCATCCACGTCATCGAGGAGGCGCGCCACATCCGCTACGCCCGCGAGGAGTTCCACCGCGACTGGGTGCGGCGCGGCCCCCTGGACCGGGCCTACTCGCGGCTCGTGCTGGGCCTGGTCACCTACTACGCGACGACCCGGCTGATCCACGCGAAGGTCTACGAGCGGATCGGCCTCGACCCCCGCGAGGCCCAGCGGGCGGCCCGTCGTAACACGCACTTCATCGACAGCAAGACCGAACTGTCCCGCAAGGTGGTCAGGACGCTGGACACCGCCGGGGCCATCTCCGGCCTGGGCCGGTACTTCTGGCGGAGGGCGGGGCTGCTCGGGCGGGGGTAGGACCCGCCCCCACACGGACGGGGCCGCGCCCGTGCGCGGCCCCGTCCGTGCGCCCGCACCTCCGTAACAGCCCTGGCACACGAACCTTACTCGCGAGTAAATTTCCGGGTTCTACCCATTGCATTGTGACAATGCTCGTTGTAACGTTCCCGCAATGACTGTGGAGGAGATCACATGACGGCCCCCTGCCTCGCCACCTGAGCCGCCTGCCCGGCCAGAACGCCATCGTGACCGGCGCCTCCGGTGCGTTCGGCGGTGCCACGGTGGCGGTCCTGCGTCACCTCGGCGTCAACGTCGTCGGGATCGACCGCAAACCCGCCCCCGGCGTCATCGCCTGCGACGTCACCGACGACGAGCAGGTGCGCACGGGAGTCGCCCAGGCGATCGACCAGCTCGGCGGACGCCTGGACCTGCTCATCCACTACGCCGGGGTCGGGCCCTCCGTGGACATCGGTCACCTGCCCGACTCCCACGCCCACCAGGCGCTGGAGGTCAACCTCCTCGGCACCTGGCGCGTCACCGCCGCCGCGATGCCCGCGCTGCTCCGGAGCCGCGGCCGCGTGATCGTCACCGCCTCGCTCCTGGCCAACCTCCAGCTCCCGCTCGCCGGGGCCTACACGGTCTCGAAGCGCGCGGTGACCGCCTACGCGGACAGCCTGCGCGCCGAGTACGGCACGCATGTCGGTGTGACCACCGTCTACCCCGGCTACGTGGACACCCCCATCCACGAGAGCTCCCGTGCCACCGGCGCCTCGCTCGACGGCCTGGTGCCCGCCGAGAGCGAGCGCGACACCGTGATGACGGTCGTCCGCGCCGCCGGTGCCCGGCGCGCCCCCGCGACGTCGCCTGCACGGCGTTCGGAACGGCCGCCCTGCACCTGACCAAGCACTTCCCCGGAACCACCGAACAGATCGTGTCGCTCCAGCTCGGCCTGCTCCTCACCGACGGAGCCTTCGCGGACGCCGAGATCGCCCGGGGGCTCCACGCGCGCCACGGTTCCCCGCACGCCCAGACCAGCGCCTCCTGAGGAGGAACGAGATGACCGCCGACGTCGTCGCCAAGCCGAAGCTCACCGACCGCGAGGACATCGCCAAGCGCCTCCTGCGCGGCTCCGCGAAGGCCTCCTTCGACCCCCTGGTCGAGATCGACTGGGACGCCCCCGTCGATCCCGACATGTGGGCGATCCGCCCCGAGCGGATCTCCCTCTACGGCACCCACCTGTGGGACCAGCTCAGCGACGAGAAGCGCAAGGAGCTGTCCCGGCTGGAGGTCGCCAGTGTCGCCACCATCGGCATCTGGTTCGAGACGATCCTCATGCAGATGCTGGTCCGGCACGCCTACCACAACGACCCGACGACCCTCCATGTCCAGTACGCCTACACCGAGATCGCCGACGAGTGCCGCCACACGGTCATGTTCGCGAAGATGGTGCGGAAACTGGGCTGGGAGGCGCACCGGCTGGACCCGGTCACCTTCCACCTCGGCCGCGTGTTCAAGGCGATCGCGCACGGTCCGCTGATCTTCGCGGGCGCGCTCTTCGTCGAGGAGGTCCTGGACCAGCTCCAGCGCGAGGCCGTCCCGGACGAGCAGATCCTCCCGCTGGTGCGCGCCGTGGCCCGCATCCACGTGACCGAGGAGGCGCGCCACATGCGCTACGCCCGCGAGGAGTTCCAACGGGACTGGCCCGAGCGCGGCGCCCTCAACAAGGCCTACAGCCGGATCGTGCTGGGCCTGGTCACCTACTACTCCGCGACCCGGCTCATCAACCCGAAGGTCTACGCACAGGTCGGGCTGGACCCGAAGGAGGCCCAGCGGGTCGCCAGGGCCAACCCGCACTGGGTGGAGACCAAGACCTGGGCCGCCCGCAAGGTCGTCAACACGCTGGACACCGCGGGTGCGATCACGGGCCTGGGCCGGTACTTCTGGAAGAAGGCCGGACTGCTCGGCCGCTAGGCCACCGAGAGGAACACCTCTCCCCGGAACCCCGCCGTCGGAAGGCGCAACGCGCCACGTCTTCCGACGGCGGCCCAGACGTCGGGGGCCGAGAGCGAACGCGCCACGCGCTCGGCCCCCGACACCCCCTCCCGGGGAACGTCACGCGCCACGTTTCCCGGGGGCCCATACTACCGGTCGGTACGCGAGCGCCCGCCGCACCGGGCCCGTACGAAGGGAACAGCATCGTGACCGAAGAAGTGCCGCACCACCGGGTCGCCATCATCGGCTCCGGGTTCGCCGGGATCGGCATGGCTGTGCGCCTCACCCAGGCCGGGCTCCGGGACTTCGTCATCCTCGAACGGGCCGACGGGATCGGCGGGACCTGGCGCGACAACTCGTATCCGGGCGCAGCCTGCGACGTCCCCTCGCACCTGTACTCGTTCTCCTTCGCGCTCAACCCCGGCTGGAGTCGGACTTTCTCCCCGCAGCCGGAGATCTGGGAGTACATGAAACGGGTCGCCGGTGAGCACGGCGTGGACCGGCACGTCCGGTACGACAGCGACGTCCGGGCCGCTCACTGGGAGCCGGAGCAGAACCGGTGGCGGATCGAGACCACCAGCGGTACCGTCACCGCACAGTTCCTGGTCAGCGGCGCCGGTCCGCTGGCCGACCCGACCTATCCGGACATCAAGGGGCTCGACTCCTTCGAGGGCAGGCTCTTCCACTCCGCCGAGTGGGACCACGACCACGACCTCACCGGCCGCAGGGTGGCGGTGATCGGCACCGGCGCCTCCGCGATCCAGTTCGTGCCCCGGATCCAACCCCTGGTGGAGAAGCTGACGCTGTTCCAGCGCACCGCGCCGTGGGTGATGTTCCGCCACGACCGGGACATCACCCGGGCCGAGAGGTGGCTCTACCGGAACGTCCCGGGCGCCCAGCAGGTCGCCCGCAAGAGCATCTACTGGGGTCGCGAGACCTACGTCCTCGGGTTCGCGAAGAACCCAAGACTGCTAGGCGTCGTGGAACGGCTCGGCCGGGCCAACATCAACCGCAGCGTCAGGGACCCCGAACTCCGGCGCAAGCTCACCCCCACCTTCCGCGCCGGGTGCAAGCGCATCCTGATGTCCAACGACTACTACCCGGCGCTGGCCCGTCCCAACGCGGACGTGGTCACCGACGGCATCGTGGAGGTCCGGGCGAACTCCGTGGTCACGAGGGACTCCTCCGGCGCGGAGACCGAGCACGAGGTGGACACAATCATCCTCGGCACGGGCTTCCAGGTCTCCGACCCGCCCATCGCGCACCGCGTGTACGACGCCTCGAGGCGCTCCCTCGCGGAGCACTGGGGGGACGACGTCCAGGCCTTCCGGGGCACCACCGTGAACGGATTCCCCAACGCGTTCGTGCTCGCCGGGCCCAACACCGGCCTGGGGCACACCTCGCAGGTGTTCATGATCGAGGCGCAGATCCGCTACACCATGCAGGCGTTGAAGTTCGCCTGCCGCAACAGGGTGGACCGTCTGGAGCCCCGCCCCGAGGCCCAGCGCGCCTACACCGAGATGGTCCACAGGTCCATGAAGGGCACCGTGTGGGTGACCGGGGGCTGCGACAGCTGGTACCTGAACGCGCAGGGCCGCAACACCACGCTGTGGCCCACCTTCACCTGGAACTACGCACTGCGCACCCGGTGGTTCGACCCGCACAACTACGACCTGCGCCGCGCCCCCAGCGGCCGGCGCCCCGTCCCGATCGGAGGAGAGAGCGCGTGAGCGGGTTCGACGACGAGGAAGAGGAGTACCGGGGGCCCGTGACGGTCCAGCCGCACTCCGAGGGCTCGGAACCGGCGGAGAGCTTCGAGGTCCGGGCGCACTTCGCCGGGCACTTCTCGCCGCTCACCGGCGACTACCGCTGGAAGGGGCGCCTGGCCCCGGAGCCCGGGCTCACCAGGGCCTACGAACAGGGGGCGCGTACGGTGACCGTCCGCACCCCCGACGGCCACGAGGGGTCGGTGAACTCGACGGCCCCAACCTGTGGGGAGGGCTCCCGGTGAACGGGGCGGGCACACCGCCCTTCGCCGTCCCCCGCATCGACCTCGACGACTGAGAGGCAGACCCCCATGGCGACACGACACGTGGGAGCGGCACGGGAACTCCGGGTCCGCTCCGCCGACGGCACCCAGCTGCACGTCGAGGTGCGCGGGCCCTCGGACGGACCGACCGTGGTGTTCTCCCACTGCTGGTCCACGTCCCTGGCCTCCTGGGGCCCCGTGGTCCGCGACCTCGACCCGGACCTCCGGGTGGTCCTCTACGACCAGCGCGGCCACGGCCGCAGCCAGACCCCTGACCCGGGCGGGCTACGGGACGGAGAAGCTCGCGGACGACCTGTGCGCCGTCCTGGAGGCGACCGTGCCCGCCGGGCGGAAGGCCGTGGTCGCCGGACACAGCATGGGCGGGATGACCATCATGGCCTCGGGGCCGCGGGCGACCTTCAAGGAGAAGGTGGCGGCGGTGCTCCTGACCAACACCGGGTGCACGGAGCTGCCCGACCGGTCCACCGCGATCCCCCTGCCCGGCCCGCTCGGCAAGGTGGGGGCGAAGGTCTTCCTGACCGCGCCGCTGCCCCTGGGCCCGGCCAACGCCGGAAGCGCCAGCGTGCTCCGGTACCTGGTCATGGGCAAGGGGAGCAGCCCGGCCGCGAAGCGCCTGTGCGCCCGGTTGGTGCACGAGTGCGGCGGAGTCGCCCGTGGCGAGTGGGGCCGGGTCATGACCAGGCTGCACCTGGACGACGCGGTGCGGGAGATCGCGGTGCCCACCGTCGTCGTCGGCGGTGACGAGGACAAGCTGACTCCTCCGTGGCACGCCCACCACATCGGCGGGCTGGTCCAGGACCCCGTCGAGGTCCGGGTGATCCCAGGCCTCGGCCACATGGGCCCCCTGGAGGCCCCCGCGACCCTGGCCGAACTGGTCGGGAAGCTGGCCGCCAACCACATCACCGAGGACACGACGGCCTAGCGCCGACATACCGAGGGGCGCGGTGCGGAGCCGGCACCGCGCCCCTCCGTGTGACCGGGGACCGGACACCGTCCCGCGAGCGGACGGACACCGACGACGGACGGGTCGAGCGAGCCGCTAGGCGTCGCGGGTCGCGGTGGGGATGACGTGCTCGGACACCTCGGAGTGGACCTGGTGGAGGCGCGCCTGGACGGACCGGCGCAGTTTGGCCAGGCACTCCACCAGCGTGATGTCGTCGCCCACCAGTCCGCCCTTGGCGACGACGGGCGTGCCGTCGAGTGGACCGCCGCTGAGGTGCCCGTGCACGGCCAGCGGCACGATCTCACCGCCCACGTCGAAGGCGTGCACGTCGAGTTCGTCCAGCAGGCTCGCGGTCAGGTCTCCCCGGTCAGGTAGAGGCCGCTGGGCAGCGCCTGGGGGCCCACCGAGTCCGCCAGGTCGTTGACCACGTCGGCCACCAGACGGGCGACGCGGCCGGGCAGCTCGGCCCGGGCCTGGGCGGGCAGCTCACGGACGCGCGCGGCCGTGGTCACCACCCGCAGCACGCAGATCTCGGGGAAGCCCGAGGACGAGAGGTGGTCGGTGAGTTCACGCGTCACCTGGTCGGGGTGGTCGCTGTCGGGGTCGCTGAGGGCCACCGCGTCCAGGTCCACGAACCGGACCGCGCCGGTGCGGGCGACCGTGGCGAGCTGGCGGCGGGTGAGGTCGGTCGTACTTCCCGCCACCGCGAGGAGGGGCCCGCGGGAACCGGCCTGGCCGCGCAGGCGCAGCGCGTAGGCGAGCAGTGCCCCGGTGGGGCCGGGGTCCACGGCCACCCAGACGATGCCCTCGGCGTGGTGGGCGGCGGCAGCGGCCTCGGCGATGTCGGTGAGGTGCTGCTCGGTGCTGGCGTCGCAGAGCACGACGGGCTCGTCACCCGCGAGCAGTTCGGCGGTGAGCATCTCCTGGGTGATCCGCCGCAGGGGCACGTGTCTGACGGCGAGGTCGCTCTGGGCCGCGAGGATCTCCGAGACCAGGCTGGTGGTCATCGGGCACAGCGGGTCGTTGGCGAGCTCGCTGCGTTCCAGCGGCACTCCGTCGAGCAGCTGCACACCGTCCTCGGTGATGCGACCGGAACCGGGGAAGGCCGGGGCGAACAGCACCCGGACGCGGGTTCCGGCGGGCAGGCGCTCACGGACGGCGTCGTAGGTGGCCTCGATCTCGGCACCGACGTTCCCGCGCAGCGTGGTGTCGGTGCGCTTGACCACCAGCCCGACCGGCCAGACGGCCTCGACGACGTCGGTGACCAGGTCGGCGGCCTGCTCGGCCGGGACGTGTCTGCTGTCCAGGTTGGCGACCACCACGTCGTAGTCCCCGGCGACCCGGCTCACGTGCTCGGGGGTCACCGTGGCCACACGCATACCGGTGCGGGCGAACCGCGCGCCCGTGGCGTTGGCTCCGGTGAGGTCGTCGGCGACCACGAGGACCTGGGCCACGGTGCTGCTCCTTCGGCGTTGGAATCCCTGCACTGACCTGTGTCCAACATAGGGCCAAGGCGGGGGTTCGGGAGCCGGTCAGCGCAGGCGGACGACCTCGTCGGCGCGGGCGGAGCGGCGGGCCGCCTCGATGACCTCCAGGCCGTGGATCACCTCGTGCGGATCCACCGGCAGGGGCTCGCCCTCCCCCACGGCGTCCCGGACCCCCGCGTAGAACTCCGGGTAGGCGCCGCGCACGCTGGGCACCGGCGTGGACACCCCGTCGGCGCCGAGCATCCCCACTCCCCTTCCGGGACCACGCCCCAGTCTGCGGCGTCGGGACGCTCACCCCCGGTCAGGCGCGCCTCCTGGCCGTCCAGTCCGAAACTGGTGAAGGCGGCCCGGTCACCGAGGACCCGGAACCGGGGCCCGTTCTGGGCGCTGAGGGCGCTCATCCACAGGTGGGAGCGGGTGCCCCGCGCGTGCCCGAGGGACAGGAACACGTCGTCGTCGGCGTTCACCCCCTCGCGGCGGGCGTCGATCTCCGCGTAGACGGTGGCCACCGGGCCGAACAGGTTGACCGCCTGGTCGATCAGGTGCGGGCCGAGGTCGTACAGCAGCCCGGCTCCGGCGTCGACGCCTCCGGTCTCCCGCCAGGTCCCCTTGGGCTGGGGCCGCCAGCGCTCGAACCGCGACTCGAAGCGGTGCACCCGCCCCAGGGCGCCCTCCTCGATCAGCTGCCACAGGGTGAGGAAGTCCGCGTCCCAGCGACGGTTCTGGTAGACGGTGAGCACGTGCCCGAGATCGTCGGCCAGGTCGGTGAGTTCCCGGGCCTGGTGGGCGGTGAGCGCGAACGGCTTGTCCACGACCACGGCCAGACCGGACTCCAGCGCGCTCCGCGCGAGCGGCGCGTGGGTGTCGTTGGGCGTGCTGACCACGGCGATCTCGTACCGACCGGCGTCGGCCCACAGTTCCGCGACGGTCGGGTACACGGTGACCCACGGGTAGCGCTCACGTGCGGCCCGCGCGCGTTCCGGGGACGCGGTGACCACGGCGGACAGGCGCAGCCCCGGGACGGCGTCGATGAGGGGCGCGTGGAAGACCTCCCCGCCCTTGCCGTAGCCGACCAGGGCCACGTGCAGCTCGGGTCCTTCGTGTGGGCCCTGACCAGGGCTGGGTGCGTCAGCCATCCCCCAATGTACGGCCACGTCGGAACCGCCGGGCTGTCGGCGCACCCGCCCCCGGGAACGGAGGGGGCGACGGGACTCCGGGCAGCTTGACAAAGGCGCAGCGCACACGGTTGTCCTGCAATATTTCGGATCGTTACGCAAGAAATTGCGTGAGCTATGGACATTCGCCTCGGAGGGGACTTACATCGGAAAGCGCATGACCTGGATCACACCCCCGCCCCCGGTGGGTGTGCGTGCCGAAGGAGTGAGACCCCCCATGCCGAGTTCGGTCACCCGACACGCCCTGGCCGCCGGAGGCGTGTTGCTCCTCGTCTCCGGTTGCTCCTACCTCAGCGGAGGCGACGGCGGCGCCGCCGACACCTCCGGCATCGACTGCTCCCCCTACGAACAGTGGGAGGGCACCGGCGGCACCGTCTCCGTCTACGCCTCCATCCGCGACGAGGAGGGCGACCGCCTGGAACAGTCCTGGGCGGACTTCGCGGCCTGCACGGGCATCACCATCCAGTACGAGGGCAGCGGCGAGTTCGAGGCCCAGCTCCCCGTGCGCCTCGACGGCGGCAACGCACCCGACCTGGCCTTCATCCCCCAGCCCGGCCTGTTGGAGCGCGCCGCCTCGGACGGCCACGCCGTCCCCGTCGCGGACGGGGTGCGGAGCAACGTCGAGTCCGGCTGGAGCGAGGACTGGCGGGGCTACGCCACCGTCGACGGAGAGCTGTACGGCTCCCCGCTCGGCGCCAACATGAAGTCGATGGTCTGGTACTCCCCTCCTTCTTCGCCGAGAACGGGCACGAGATCCCCGAGACCTGGGACGACATGATCGAGCTCAGCGACACCATCGCCGCCGACGGCACCAGGCCCTGGTGCGTGGGCTTCGAGTCCGGGGACGCGACCGGCTGGCCCGGTACCGACTGGATCGAGAACGCCCTCCTGCGCACCTCGGGCACGGACGTCTACCACGACTGGATCGCCCACGACATCCCCTTCGACGCCCCCGAGGTCGAGGAGGCCTTCGACCTCGCGGACGGCGTCATACGCAACGAGGACTACGTCAACGGCACCTTCGGCGGCGTGGACAGCATCGCCGTCACCTCCTTCCAGGAGGCCGGGGCCCCGCTGCTGGACGGCGGCTGCGCCATGTACCTGATGGGTTCCTTCTACGGAGCCCAGTTCGAGGACGACGTGGAGATCGGTGAGGACGGCGACGTCTACGGCTTCGTGCTGCCTCCGCTGGAGGCCGACTCCGAGGTCCCGATCATGGGCGGCGGGGAGTTCGTCGTCGCCTTCGACGACCGCGACGAGGTGGTCGCCGTCCACGAGTACCTGTCCTCCGGCGGGTACGCCAACCAGCGCGCCTCCCTCGGCTCCTGGGTCTCCGCCCACCAGGACCTGGACCCGTCCGTGCTGTCCGACCCCACCGACCAGTTCACCGCCGAGGTCCTCAACGACCCCGACACCGTCTTCCACTTCGACGGCAGCGACGCCATGCCCTCCTCCGTGGGGACCAACGTCTTCTGGAGCGGCATGGTCGACTGGGTGACCGGGACCGACACGGCGACGGTCCTGGAGAGCGTGGAATCGGCCTGGCCGTGATCCTCGAGGCCCGCGCTCCGCTTCGGCCCGGGGTTCGGCGCCCGCGCTTGACACCCCCTCGGGTCTGACGTACGCGGTCGGCCCTCCGGCCGGGGCTCCGGGAGCCCCGGCCGGTCCACCCCCACACATCCAGGCACCACCAGGGGTCTTCCATGGAGTTCTCCTTCCTGGACGAGCTGCCCAAGCTCGTCTGGATGCTCATCGGGATCGCCGCGTTCCTCGGCGTCATCGGCCTGATGCTCGTCCTGCTCGACGCCCCCCGGAGCAGGAGGGACCGCTGGCAGGCGGCCTTCTTCCTCGGACCGGCCGTCCTCCTGCTCCTGGGCGGGCTGGTCCACCCCGTCGTCCGCACCACCGTGCTGTCCTTCCACGACCGCTCGGGGGACGCGTTCGTGGGGCTGGCCAACTACCAGTGGATGTTCCAGCGGCCGGAGATCCTCCAGGTCCTGTCCAACACCCTGCTGTGGGTGCTGTTCGCCCCAGCCCTGGCCACCGCCGTCGGTCTGCTCTACGCGGTGCTCATCGACCGCTCCCGGTTCGAGTCCCTGGCCAAGTCGATGGTGTTCATGCCGATGGCGATCTCCTTCGTCGGTGCCAGCATCATCTGGCGGTTCGTGTACGCCTACCGGCCCGCCGACCAGGAGCAGTACGGCCTGCTCAACCAGATCGTCGTGTGGTTCGGCGGCGAACCCCGGCTCTGGCTCCTCGAACAGCCCCTCAACACGTTCCTGCTGATCCTGGTCCTGATCTGGGTCCAGGCCGGGTTCGCCATGGTGGTGATGTCCGCCGCGATCAAGGCCGTCCCCACGGAGACGGTGGAGGCGGCCCGCATCGACGGTGCCGGGGCCTGGCAGCTGTTCGCCCGCATCACCCTGCCGTCCGTGTGGCCCACCCTCGTGGTCGTGCTCATCACGATCTCCGTACAGACCCTCAAGATCTTCGACATCGTCCGCACCATGACCGGCGGCAACTACGGCACCAGCGTGATCGCCAACGAGATGTACAGCCAGGCGTTCTCCCAGGGCCAGGTGGGTCAGGGATCCGCGCTGGCGGTGGTCCTCTTCGTCCTGGTCGTCCCGCTGGTGGTCCTCCAGATCCGGCGCAACCGCAAGGCCAGGGAGTTGGCATGAGCATCGATCACGTCGAGCGGAACCGAAGCGCCGCCGCCCGGGTGCGCGGACGGCTCAGCGGGCGCGCGGCCAGCCTCGCGGCGCTGGTCATCGCCGTGCTGTGGACGCTCCCCACCGCCGGACTGTTCGTCTCGTCGTTCCGGCCCGCCGACCAGATCCGTGCCAGCGGCTGGTGGACGTTCTTCGGCTCTCCCGAGGTGACCCTGGACAACTACCGGGACGTGCTCTTCGGCAGCGCCAACGACGGCCGTCTGGCCAGCCACTTCGTGAACTCCTTCGTGATCACCCTGCCCTCCACGGTGTTCGTCCTGGGCCTGGCCGCGCTGGCGGCCTACGCGCTGGCCTGGATCGACTTCCGGGGCCGCGACTGGGTGTTCCTGGGGATCTTCGCCCTCCAGGTCGTGCCGATCCAGATGTCCCTGGTGCCGCTGCTGCGCTTCTTCTCGCAGGGGGTGTCGCTGGGAGGGGTCCAACTGCTGCCCGCGTGGGAGCTCACCGGGGCGATGGCGTTCACCAACGTGTGGGTGGCGCACACCATCTTCGGTCTTCCGCTGGGGATCTTCCTGATGCACAACTTCCTGTCCCAGCTGCCGAGGTCGCTCTTCGAGGCCGCCCGGGTGGACGGGGCCGGGCACGGGACCATCTTCCGGAAGGTGGCGCTGCCGCTGATCGCGCCCGCCCTGGTCTCCCTGGGCATCTTCCAGTTCCTCTGGGTGTGGAACGACCTGCTGGTGGCGCTGATCTTCGCCGGGGGCGACACCTCCACCGCGCCGCTCACGGTACGGCTGGCCGAGCTGGCGGGAACCCGGGGCGAGGCCTGGCACCGGCTCACCGCGGGGGCGTTCGTGTCCATCGTCGTCCCGCTGCTCGTGTTCTTCCTGCTCCAGCGCTACTTCGTGCGCGGACTCCTCGCGGGCAGCGTCAAGGGGTGACTCAGGTGGCGCGGAACGCGGTCCGCGCGGCCTCCAGCGCGGTGGTCCGGTAGGCGGCGCCGAACAGGCACACGTGGACGAGGAGCGGGTGCAGCTGGTGCAGCGCCACCCGGCCGCGCCAACCGGCGGAGAGCGGCGCGACCTCGTTGTAGGCGTCGCGGACCCGGTCCAGGTGGGGCAGCCCGAACAGCGCCAGCATCGCCAGGTCCGCCTCCCGGTGGCCGCCGTGCGCCGCCGGGTCGATGAGGACGGCGTCCCGGGAGCGCCAGAGCACGTTGCCGCTCCACAGGTCCCCGTGGATACGGGCGGGCGGTTCGGGTTCCCCGCCAGCTCGTCGACGGCGTCCACCACCCGCTCGATCGCCCGCGCGTCGGTGGGGGTGAGCGCCCCTGGTCCAGTGCTTGGCGCAGGTAGGGCCGCAGCCGCTGTTCGGCGTAGAAGCGCGGCCAGTGCCGCGCGGGGGTGTTGTCCATCGGCAGCGGTCCGATGTAGCCGGGCCAGTCCGCGCCGAAGGCGTCCGCACCGGTCAGGTGGGTTCCGGCCAGCTGTCTCCCCAGCCGTTCGGCGGCGGCGGGTGTGGGTTCGTCCTGTTCCACCAGGGGCAGCACGAGCAGGCGCTCGTCCCAGCCCAGGGGTTGGAGCACCGGGGAGCCGAAGCACCGGCCGAGCCACTCCAGACCGCGCGCCTCCGCCGACAGGGCCCCGGCCGGTTCGGCTCCGCGTGTCTGGGACTTCACGAACAGCCGGGTGCCGTCGGCCAGTTCCACGTAGGACAGGGTCCAGTCGTGGCTGGTCCCGGCCTTGGCGGCGCGTCGGACCTCGGTGTCCAGCAGCGCCTCGACCCGGTCCGCGAGGGTGCCGGTCTGCGGGTCTCGGCCCGGTCTGCCCGGTCCGTCACCGGTGCCCCCGAAGGACCGCACGATCGGCTCCCTGTCCACGCGACTAGCCCCGCAACCGGGTGACGAGTTCCCCGGTGAGGCCCTTGGAGGCGGCCTCGACCATGTTCAGGACGGCGGTGAACCCGTCGTCCCCGCCGTAGTAGGGGTCGGGGACCTCCGGGTTGGGCCCCCGCCCGGCGCGAAGGAGCGGAACAGGAGCAGCCGGGAGGGGTCGAAGCCGAGCTCCGGACCGCGTTCGTCGACGACCCGGCTCAGGTCGTCGAGGTTGTCCAGGTCCATGGCCAGGACGAGGTCACGGGTGGCCAGGTCCTCGGGATGGAACTGGCGGGCGGTGTGGTGGGTGAGGTACCCGTGCACGCGCAGGGTGGCGGCGGCTCGGGTGTCCATCCCGTCCCCGATGTGCCAGTCGCCCGTGCCGGAGCTGTCGACCCTGACGAGGCCGTTCATTCCGGCGCGTTCGAGGTCGGCGGTGAGCACCTTCTCGGCCATGGGCGACCGGCAGATGTTGCCCAGGCACACGACACTGACGCGGTAGGGACCAGTGGGTTCACGCGGTTCCGGCAGGCTCATGCCCCTTACCGTAACGAAAAACCGCCACACCCACCCGATCCGGCGCGGTGAGTGACGGTTCCGTCCCCGGTCGGTTCACGGATCAGCCCTTGGGCAGCCTGACCACCGTCACGAAGAAGTCGTCGATCTGCCGCACGACCCTGATGAACTGCTCGAAGTCCACGGGCTTGGGGACGTAGGCGTTGGCGTGCAGGCGGTAGCTGCGCAGCACGTCCTCCTCCGCCTCCGAGGTCGTGAGCACGACGACGGGGATGTGCGCCAGGTCGTCGTCGTTCTTGACCTCCTCCAGGACCTCCCGGCCGTCCTTGCGCGGCAGGTTGAGGTCGAGAAGGATCAGGTGGGGCCGGGGCGCGTCGGCGAACTCGCCCTCGCGACGCAGGAAGCGGAGCGCCTCGACGCCGTCCGAGACCACGTGCAGCCGGTTGCCCAGCTTGTGTTCCTCGAACGCCTCCTTGGTCATCAGGACGTCACCGGGATCGTCCTCGACCAGCAGCACCTCAATGGGATGCACCAACATGACCTCGCTCAAGCTTCCAGACCCCTATACGGGTCCCGCCCCGTGACCGGGTGGAACCGTACCGCCAGCGCCGCCGGGCAGGGGACTCGACTCCCCCTCGGCGTCACTGCCCGTGGGGGTCTCGGTCTCCGGCTCGGTGCCGCCGGACTCTCGTGTGGCCGTCGGTGCCTCGTCCGTGGGGGCGGGCTCGGCGACCTCGGTGCCCTCGTCACCACTATCGACGTCGTCGGTCGGTTCGGTTCCCTCCAGGGCAACCGGCTCTTCCTTCTCCGCCTCGGTGTCTACGGGCAGGGTCCAGCATATGCGGGTTCCGGTCCGCCCGGAGTCCGTGCCGTCGGTGGTTTCGGCCCCTTCGGCGTTCTCCGGGCCCGTGTCGAGCCACATGCGGCCGCCGTGGAACTCCACGATCTTCTTGCACATGGCCAGGCCGATGCCGGTTCCGGTGTACTTCTCCCTGGTGTGCAGGCGCTGGAAGATGACGAAGATGCGCTCGGCGTACTGCGGTTCGATACCGATGCCGTTGTCCGAGCAGCAGAACACCCACTCGTCGCCCTGGCGTTCGACGCTCAGGCGCACCTCGGGCGCGTCCTCGCCCCGGAACTTGACGGCGTTGCCGACCAGGTTGAAGAAGACCTGGGTGAGCAGCGTGCGGTCGCCCTGGACCGTGGGCAGGGTGTCGCCGGAGATCTCAGCGCCCGCCTCCTCCAGACGCGTCTCCAGACTGCTCAGGGCGTCGTCCAGGGCCACGTTGAGGTCGACCGGCGCGAAGTTCTTCGTCCTCCCGACCCGGGAGAAGGCCAGCAGGTCGTTGATGAGGGTCTGCATGCGCTTGGCGCCCTCGACCGCGAAGTCGATGTAGGAGTCGGCGCGCTCGTCCAGCTGACCGTGGTAGCGGCGCTGGAGGAGCTGGCAGAAGCTGGCGACCTTGCGCAGCGGCTCCTGGAGGTCGTGCGAGGCGACGTAGGCGAACTGCTCCAGCTCCAGGTTGGACCGGCGCAGCTCCTCGGTCTGGTGCTCCAGCAGGGTGGACTGCTCCTGGAGTTTGCGGCGCGCGGAGGCGACCTCGTCCAGGTCCTGCACGATGCGCTCGCGCATGGCGTCCACGTCGTGGCCGAGCTGGACGATCTCGGGCGGCCCGTGCAGCGAGATGCGGTGGGCGTAGTAGCCCTCGGAGACCTGGCGCATGTGCCCGGCCAGCTCCTCCAGGGGGCGCAGCACCCACTGCTGGAGCATGACCCACAGGAACACCGACAGGAACACCACGACCAGGCCGACGAGCACCAGCAGGGCCACGACCTGCTGGGTGGCCAGGGTGAGGCCGCTCTGGGCCTCCTGGATCTCGTTGGTGAGGTGGTTGGTGGTGGCGTCGGCGGCCCTGTTGAGTTCCAGGAAGAGCACGCGTCCGCGCTGGAGGTCCTCCTGGGTGGGGGTCTCGCCGCTGCGGACCTCCTCCAGGACGGGTTCGGCGAACTGCTCGCTCCAGACGTCCCCGGCGTCGATGAGCTCGTTGACCTTGGGCGCGATGTCCGGGTTCTCCTCGGCGAGCGTGGCCAGCGCGCTCCGGTGCTCCGCGAGCGACATGCGCTGCTCGACGAAGGGCTGGAGGAAGTCGCGGTCGCCGGTGAGGATGTACCCGCGCAGGGCGTGGTCCTGGCTGAGGTAGGCCGAGCGGGTCTGCTCGACGGTGCTCAGGCCGGGGGTCAGGGAGTCGACCTGGAGCACCAGGGAGTCCCTGGCCTGGAAGGCCGCCAGGGTGATGACGGAGACGGCCACCACGAGGACGACGGCGACCACCGTCAGCAGGCTGGTGACCCTGCGGCGCAGGCTCCAGGAGTGGCGGCTGGAGTGGACGCGCTCGTGCGGGGAGGCGTTCACGAAGGGGGCGCCGCCGACGGAGGTCCGGCCCCCTCGTCCGGTTCACCGTCGTGGGTGTCTCCGGTCCGGGAGTCGGTCTCCATGGTGCGGTCCTCCTCCCCGGAGGGGTTCACTGCGGCTCTCCGTGGTTGATGAGCAGCATCGCCACGTCGTCCTGGAGCGGGCCGCCGTTGCTGCGCTCGGCCTCGTCCACCAGGTGTTCGGGCAGGTTGTACAGGGCCACGCCCTGGCTGAGGACACCGTTCACCATCCGGCGCAGGCCCGCGACCTCCAAGCGCGCGGGCGGACCACCGTCGTAGGCGTCGACCAGGCCGTCGGTGTAGAAGAGCATGCTGGAACCCTCGGGCAGGACCACCTCGGTCGACTCGTCCTGGTCGACCGGGAAGACCCCCAGGGGCGGCTGCGGGACGGCCTGGATCTCCTCGGCGACCCCGTCCCTGACGATCATGGGCGGGGGTGTCCGAGCACGCGAACCCGGGCGCGGTCGCTGCCGGTGTCCAGGCTGATCATGCACAGCGTCGCGTACATCTCCTCCTGGGCGCGCTCGCTCACCAGGAGGTCCTCCAGGTTGGGGAGGACGCGCTCCTCGGCGACCCCGCTCATGACCAGCGTGCGCCAGGCGATCCGCAGGCTGACGCCGAGGGCGGCCTCGTCGGGGCCGTGGCCGCTGACGTCACCGATGATGACGTGGGTGGTGCCGTCCTTCTCGACCGCGTCGTAGAAGTCGCCGCCGACCAGGGCGCGCTTGCGGCCGGGGCGGTAGTAGGCGCGGTGGCTCAGGGGCGAGCTGTCGAGCAGGACCTGGGGCAGCAGGCCGCGTTCCAGGCGCATGTTCTCGCGGGCGCGCATCCGGGCCTCGCGCAGCTGGCGGGCGTTCTCGTCGGCGCGGCGCCGCTCCAGGGAGTAGCGCAGGCTGCGGGCCAGCAGCGAGCCGTCCACCTGGCCCTTGACCAGGTAGTCCTGGGCTCCGGCGGCGACCGCGGCGATGCCCTCGTGTTCGTCGTCGAGGCCGGTGAAGACGACCACCGCGGCGGAGGGCGCGCCTTCGAGGACCTCGCGCAGGAGGTCGAGCCCGTGCCCGTCCGGGAGGTTGAGGTCCAGCAGGACGCAGCCGCGGAAACCGGTGAGGTGCTCACGGGCGGCCTTCAGGGTGGAGACCCAGGTGATCCTGGTGGTCAGCGCGGTGTCCGCGAGGAGCTCCTCCGCGAGGAAGGCGTCGCCGGGATCGTCTTCGATCAGCAGGACGTCAACTGATTCGACGGTAGCCTCCACCCGGTCGTCCAGAACGGTGTCGTCACCCAGGGCGGCGCTGCCGTGTGTCGCAGCGCCGTCGGCGGCTCGGGCCGCGTCGTCGCCGATCACTGTCAGGTGATCGTGCCCTGTTCTCCTGGTATCCACTCATCGCCTCAAGGTCCACGGGGCCGTGGGAGTCCGTCACGCCGCGTACCCGAGGCGCACGCCTCGGATCCCGGCGGTGGTTCGGACCGCACGACACCCAAACGATAATCGCCCCGGCGACCAGTTGACCAGCGGACGAGACGAGACACATCCAACCCCGGGAGGCGGAACCACCGGGTTCGGGGGTGTCGGAGGAACCGCGCGGGCGAGGCGGCCCGGCGTCGCGGAGGGGTCGCGCAGGTGGTCAGCGCGTGCAGGTGCCCGTGCGAAAGCACGTGAACACAGTGACACAGGACACGTCGAGTGGGCGTTGTGTCACGTTTTTCTGACACTGTGTCGCATCCATCTTGACAACCAGAACCACCTAAATGACATCATGTCATAAAGATTCCGGAAAGAGAGGTGAAGGTGACCATGAGCGCCACGGCCGAAGCCCCCACCGCGGTCGACCCCACGGCCGAACCGTTCTCCGCGCGGCTGAAGGCCGCCACCTGGAACGACCACGCGGCCGCCGAGCACCACGGCTTCACCAGGGCCCTCACCGAGGGCGAGCTCCCCCTGGACGGCTACACCGCGATGGTCGCCCAGCACTACTTCGCGTACGTCGCCCTGGAGCGCGTCGGCCGCCAGCTCATCGAGGACCCCGTCGCCGGCCGCTTCCACTACCCCGAACTGGAACGCGTCCCCGCTCTGGAGACCGACCTCGCCCACCTGCTCGGCGCCGACTGGCGCGACCACGTCTCCCCCACCCCGGCCACCCGGACCTACGTCGCGCGCATCGAACAGATGGCCGACCACCCCGCGGGGTTCGTCGCGCACCACTACACCCGCTACCTGGGCGACGTCTCCGGCGGCCAGTTCATCCGGCGGATCGCGGCCGGAGCGTACGGCCTCTCGGACGACGCCGGCGTGGCCTTCTACGTCTTCGACGCCCTGGGCAGCCTCCCCAAGTTCCGGGCCGGGTACCGGGAGCGCCTCGACTCCCTGGACCTCGACGAGCGCACCGCCGACCTCCTCGTCCGGGAGACCCGGCTGGCCTACCAACTCAACACCGAGGTGCTCGCGGACCTCGGCAGGCGGCACGCCTGAACCGGACCCGCGCCCCCGGCCGCGCCCGGGGAACATCCGGCACTCCCCTGGCGTGCCACCATAGGAGTCATGCCCAAGATCACGGCTCCGACCATCGCCGCTCACCGTGCCCGCACACGGGAGCGCATCATGGACGCCGTCGAGCAGCTGACCAGGTCGCAGGGGATCGACCGCATCTCCATGACCGACGTGGCCAACGCGGCGGGCATCACCCGCACCGCGCTGTACAACTACTTCCCGGACAAGCCCGCGCTGCTCCTCGCCTTCACCGAGCAGGTCAGCAGCGCGTTCGTCGAGCGCTACAAGCGCGAGCTCCCCTCGGGGGTCTCCGCCGCCCGCCGCCTGTCGGCCTTCGTCCGCCTCCAGCTGGAAGGCATCGTCGCGCACCCGCACCCGCCCGCCGCCGAGCTGGGTGCCAGCCTGGGGCCCGACGCCTACCAGGCGCTGGCCGCGCACGTGGCCCCGATGCAGCGCCTGCTCACCGAGATCCTGGAGGAGGGCGCCGCCGCCGGGGAGTTCGACCGCCTGCCCGCCGAACGCGTCGCGGGGCTGACCCTGTCCATGGTGGGCTCGCAGCGGCTGCCCCTGGTCAACGGTGAGGTCGACATCGACGGCACCCACTCCCTGGTGACCCGTTTCGTGCTCCGCGCCCTCGGTGTGAGGACCGAAACGGTGGACACGATCCTCCCCTCGAACCATCAGATGGACACACAGAGTTCTGACTGAATCACCCTCAGTCATAAGGGTCAGGTTCTAACTGAAGGGTGGCCGTGAGCGGCCATGGCCCGGCGGCATGAAGCCCTCGGAAGCGGGAACGACCGGCACTGCCCGACCCCCACCCGGGCGTACCCGTCCGACCGCCGCCGAGTTCAGTTAGGCCCTCCTCCTCGTGTCCCTCACACTGATCGCCTTCGGCGCCGCTTTGGTGTCGCTCGCCCTCTTCAACAAGGTGCCCCGTTTCGTGCCCGGTCGCCTGCCCGATCCACGCTCCGCCGGTGGGGTCGCCACCGCGCAACGCACCGGCACGCCCCCACGGGTGTGCCTGGTCTCCGCGCGGCTGACCGAACAGGGGCGCGCGCTGTTCACCGCGGTGGGCGGGAGCGCGCTGATCGTGGCGTTCTTCCTCAGCCTGTCCGGTCTCTGACCGCACCGGCCCGAAGCGGCCGGTTCAGCGCGCGCGGCCCCGGTGGCCGCCGTGCACTCCGGCCAGACGCAGCAGCAGCCCGCCCGCGGCGGTGGCCGCGATCCCTCCGGTCACCGCCGCGGCCGCGGCCACCCGGCGCCGCAGCCGGGCCCCGCGCCGCGCGGCCGACTCCGCGACCTCCCTGTCGGTGTCACGGAAGGCGCCCCCGCACAGCGCCGCGTCCAGCTCGCTCCGGCGCCAGCGCGCGTTCCAGGTGTTCAGGGGAGCCAGGCCACCGGTCAGGGGCGTGGTCCGGGGCTTCCAGCGCACCGGCTCGCCCGGTGCGTCCTCCGCCGACGACCCGACGGCCCGGAGCAGGCGCGGCTCCGGCCCCGTGTAGCGCAGCTCGCCGGGGGCGTTCGCGATCATCTCCACGAGCAGCCTGGCGCAGGCGCGCGCGTCACCGAGCGCCGTGTGCTGACCGGTGGGCCACTCCCCGCTGAGCAGGTGGGTGGCGCGCGGCAGCGAGTAGCGCGGCAGGTCCAGCTGCGACCGCAGGGCGCGCAGCGTGCACAGCCCCGACAGCCCGCGCGGCAGCCCCGCGGGCACCAGCTCCGCGGTGAGGAAGCGCTCCTCGAAGTCCAGGTTGTGACAGACCACCACGGCGCCGGAGAGCAGCTGGGAGACGCGGGGCACGATCGTCTCCACTCGCGGGGCGCCGACGACGTCGCCCTCCCCGATCCCGTGGAACTCCTGTCCGCTGACGGGGGCCCGGGGTCCACCAGAGTGCTGAACTCCTCCACGAGGGTGCCGTCCCCGCGCACCCTCACCACCGCGATCTCGACCAACCGCGCGCCCTCGCGCGGATCCAGCCCGGTCGTCTCGACGTCGAGTACCGCGTACTCCAGGTCCGCCGCCCGCGTGCCGACCCTTCTCCGGGTCAGTGCGCCCGTCCGCAGCGTTCCCATCGTCTGTCCCTACTCCCTGTGGTCGATCAACGTCGGCTCACGACCCTACTGCCCGTGC
This sequence comes from Nocardiopsis eucommiae, assembly GCA_018388625.1. Classification (GTDB taxonomy): domain Bacteria; phylum Actinomycetota; class Actinomycetes; order Streptosporangiales; family Streptosporangiaceae; genus Nocardiopsis; species Nocardiopsis eucommiae. The sequence goes on from CP074402.1 coordinate 4,569,276, forward strand.
CCGACACCGGCCGCCGCACGGGGCGAGGGCCCCACGGACGGCACACCGCCGAACGGGAAGAAGGAGGGGTGTGTGTACGTTTTGACGCGTGCCCGGGAGCAACGGGCACGAACCGCACAGCCTCAACGGCGAGGAGAAGCCGCATGAACCAGTCACCGCTGCCCAGCTACGCCCCCTGGCCGAGGTCGTCCGGTCCGGGATGCGCGAGGGCGTGCACTACGGAGCGGTGATCGGTCTCTCCGCCGAGGGTGAGATCGCCTACGCGCGCGGCCCCGTGCACGACCCCATGTTCCCCCGTTCCTCCGCAAAGCCCTTCCAGGCGCTCGCCATGCTGCGTGCGGGCGCCCTGCTGGAGGGCCCCTCCCTGGCGATCGCCGCGGGCAGCCACGGGGGCGAGGAGTTCCACGCCGCCGAGGCGGAGCGCGTCCTGGCCTCCGTGGGACTCACCGCCGACGCCCTCCAGTGCCCGCCCGCCGTCCCCGGCGCGCCCACCGCCCGTCGGGCGTTCGTCGCCGCCGGGCGCACACCCGAGCCCCGGTACATGAACTGTTCCGGCAAGCACGCGGGCATGCTCGCCGCCTGCGTCGCCCAGGGGTGGAGCACGGACGACTACCTCGACCCCGAGCACCCCTCCAGCTGCTCGTCCGCGAGGCCACCGAGGACATGTGCGGGGAGAGCGTCACCCACACCGCCGTCGACGGCTGCGGCGCCCCCAGCTCGCCGTCACCCTCACCGGCCTGGCCCGGGGCGTCCAGGGGATGCGCCTGTCCCCCGAGGGCACCCACGAGCGCCGGATCATCGAGGCGATGAGCACGCACCCCGAGTACGTCTCCGGCCCCGAACGCGTCGACACCGACCTCATGACGCGGATGCCCGGGCTGGTCTCCAAGATCGGGGCGGACGGCGTCCTCGTGCTCAACGCCCCCACCGGCGAGACCGTCGCGGTCAAGATCAGCGACGGAGACGCGGAGGAGCGATCCCGAGTCGTGGTCGGCCTGACCGCCCTGCGCGCCCTGGGCGTGGACGTCGGCCCGGTGAGCGACCGCCTGACCACGCCGGTGAACGGCGGCGGGGCGCGTGTGGGCGAGGTCCGCGCCCTGTAGTTCTGTTTTCTTTGGGCCTCCGCTTCGCTTCGGCCCGTGTTCGGTTGTACTTGCTTGGGGCCTCCGCTTCGCGTCGGCCCGTGTTCGGGCGCCCAAGAAGCCAGCTGTTCTTCATCCTCGTCTACGCCTGGCTCGTTCCTCGCTGGCGGCTTGACTCGTCTTGCAGAACCCTGGCGGCGCCCGAACGAGCACCCCACTGTGGTGGAGGTGTGCGGGCGGGACTCACGGCTGGCGGCCGGGATCTGATCGACGTGAATGTGACTAGTCTCCGTGACGACGGGACGACTGTAAGGAGAGATCGGTGTCGGACACCCTGAACGAGATCGTCATCGCCGGTGCGGGCATGGCTGGCCTGCACGCGGCCGAGGCCCTGCGGGAGCGGGGGTTCGAGGGGCGTCTGACCCTGGTCGGCGAGGAGGCCCACCGGCCCTACTCGCGGCCTCCGCTGTCCAAGGAGGCCCTGACCGGCGTCGGTCTGGACCCGGCCCACGGCGGCCCCGGCTGGTTGGCCGGGCATCGTGGGCTCCAGTTGCGTGAGGACTCCGTCATCGACGGCCTCGACCTGGACTTCCGCCTCGATACCCGAGTCGTGGGGTTGGACCCGGCGGCACGGGAGGTACGCGTCCAGGGACCCGGCGAGGAGGGTTCGCTGCGCTACGACGGACTGATCGTGGCCACCGGGGCGCGGGCCCGGCGTCCGGACACCGACCTGGCGGGGGTGCACGTCCTGCGCACCCTGGACGACGCCGAGGCGGTCCGGGCGGCCTTCGACTCCGCCGGGCACCTGGTGGTGGTCGGAGCGGGGTTCGTCGGCGCGGAGGTGGCCGCGAGCGCCCGCGCCGTGGGCATGGAGGTCACGCTGATCGAGGCGGCGACCACCCCGCTGACCCGGGTGGTCGACCCCCGGATCGGCGGGATCCTCACCGACCTGCACCGGGAGAACGGCGTGGACGTGCGCCTCGGTGTGGGCGTGAGCGCGTTCGAGGGGTCGGGCCGGGTGGAGCGGGTCCGGTTGGCGGACGGCTCCGCGATCGACGCCTCCCTGGTGGTGGCCGGTGTGGGCGTGCACCTGAACACCGAGTGGTTGCGCGGTTCGGGCGTCGCGTTGTTCGAGGACGGGTCGGTGGTGTGCGACCGGTACTCCGAGACCTCCGTACCGAACGTGTACGCGGTCGGGGACCTCGCCAACTGGCCGCACCCGCGCTACGGCGGCCGGATCCGGCTGGAGCACTGGACCAACGCCAGCGAACAGGGGAGGCGGCCGCCCGCAACCTGCTCGCCGGATCGGGGCGGACGCCGTTCACCCCGGTGCCCTATTTCTGGTCCGACCAGTACCGGAAGAAGATCCAGCTCCTGGGCCAGGGCGCGCCCGCCGATGAGGTCGCCTTCGTGCACGGGTCACCGGAGGACCGAAAGTTCGTCGCGTTCCTGGGGCGTGGGGGATGCTCACCGGTGTGCTCGGGCTGCGCTCCACCCCACGCACCATGCGTTACCGCGGCCTGTTGGAGAAGCCCACCACCTGGGACGAGGCCCTCGCCGTGGCGGGGGTCACCCCGTCACGGTGACGGCCTGCTTGGGGCACGTCCGCTGCGCCCTGAGGACCTTCTCGCGGAGCTCCTCGCCCGGCTCCTCGGTCAGGAGGTACAGGAAGTCGTCGTCCCTGACCTCGAACACCTCGGGGGCGGCGGCCATGCACAGGGCGTTGCTCTCGCACCGGTCGTAGTCGACCTCTACTCGCATCTGGTCCTTCTCTCCTGGGCCGTGGGCCCGTGGGGGTCTGCGGGTGGCAACACCCTAACCACGAACCCACCGGGCGCGACCGCCGTCACGCCCGACGGCACCAACAGTGCCGAACCGCCGCCGAGGGGTCGCGCCCGGGCGGGCGCGACCCCGTCCGCTACTCGGCGAAGCGGTCGGTGGCCTCGATGAGGAGGTCGAGGATGCCGGGCTCGCTGAAGGCGTGCCCCGCGTCGTCGACGATGTGGAAGTCCGCCTCCGGCCAGGCACGGTGCAGGTCATAGGCGGTGCGCACCGGGGTGCACACGTCGTAGCGTCCCTGGATGATCACGCCGGGGATGTGCCGGATGCTCTCGGCGCCCTCGATGAGCTGCTCGGGGGTGAAGAACCCCTTGTTGTGGAAGTAGTGGTTCTCGATCCGGGCGAAGGCCAGGGCGTAGTCCTCGTCCGCGTGGTGTTCGCGCAGCACCGGGTTGGGACGCAGCGTGATCGTCGAGCCCTCCCACACGCTCCACGCGCGGGCCGCCGCCAGGCGCACCTCCCGGTCCGGGGACTCCAGTCGGCGCGCGTAGGCGCTGATCAGGTCGTCCCGCTCCTCCTCCGGGATGGGCTCCAGGTAGGACTCCCACAGGTCCGGGAAGAGGTTCGAGGCGCCCTCCTGGTAGAACCAGCGCAGTTCCTGGTCCCGCAGGGTGAAGATGCCGCGCACGATCAGCTCGGTGACGCGGTCGGGGTGCTTCTGCGCGTAGGCGAGCGCCAGACAGCTGCCCCAGGAGCCGCCGAAGACCTGCCAGGCCTCCACACCGATCATCTCGCGCAGGCGCTCGATGTCCTCGACCAACGCCCACGTGGTGTTGGTGGCCAGGTCGGCGTCCATGCGGCTGGCGTGCGGGGTGGACCGTCCGCAGTTGCGCTGGTCGAACAGGAGGATCCGGTACTTCTCCGGGTCGAAGAGCCGTCGGTGGTCGGGGGTGCATCCGCCGCCCGGGCCGCCGTGCAGGAACACCACCGGCTTGCCCGCCGGGTTTCCGCACAGCTCCCAGTAGACGCGGTGTCCGTCACCGACGTCGAGCATGCCCGAGTCGTACGGCTCGATGGGCGGGTACAGGGTGCGCACAGGGTGGCCCTTTCGTGGTGGTGGCTGGGAGTCAGAGCCGGTCGAGGAGCTCGGCCTTCTTGCTGCTGAACTCGCTGTCGGTCAGCAGCCCCTCGGCGTGGAGGCTGCCGAGCTCGCGGATCTTCGCGAAGATCTCGTCGCTGCCCTCGGCCGGGGGCGCCGCCGCCAGTTCGGGGGCGCCCCCGACGGTTCGTCGGCGTCCTCCTCACCGGCCAGGGCGATGTGGGTGTTGACGGTGGCGGCCATCAACAGGCTCTCCTCGCTGCCCTTGAGGCCGTGGGAGGCCAGCGTGAAGAAGTCGTTCTCCAGACCGGAGGCCTCGGGCATGGTCACCCCGCGCAGCACGACCCGGAGGAAGCCCTCGTCGAAGTCGCGCTGGGGGAACCACTGGAGGGAGTCGATCTCGGAGACGGCGAACTCGCGCGACTTCTCCTGGCCCTTGGCGGTGCTGGCCATCCAGCCGTCCCACACCAGCCGCACCCGTTCGCCGTCGAAGGACGCCGAGCCCTCTCCGGTGCGCGCCTGATAGGGCAGCCCCGCCACCAGGGCCCTGGCGACCTGGGCGAGATCGATCGGGGAGGAGCGGGCCTCCCGGGCGTAACGGGCCGACTCGGTGATGCGGTCGGCGCAGTACTCCGCGACCAGCTCGCGTTCGTGCGGGCCGGTCAGGACCAGGGGCGTGGAGGCCCCGCCGCTGCCGCCGGTCTCCAGCGGGGCGTAGGGGTCGGCTCCCTCCACCAGGCGCAGCCGGAGCCGCCAGCCCTGCTTGCGGTCACCCGGGTCGAACTCCACGTCGTGTACGGCGCTCAGCGGCACGGAGCAGTGGCCCAACGCCTTGAACAGGGCGGGGACCTTACGACCGGTACCGAAACCGATCCGCACCGTCTCCTCGTCGAAGCGCCAGATGGCGTGGTGTCCGTGCAGTTCCTCCATGGCAGACCATCCTAGAGGGGCCGGTGCTGGACGGACATCCCGGATTCCGCGCCCCGGGGCTCCCGATCAGTACCGGGACCGACGCGACCGATGGGTCGGGATGTCCGGTTCCGGGTAGAACCGGGGCACACCTCGTCTGGCCACCCGTCCGGTGGCCGGGAGCCCGTGAGCGGCGCGCTCCGCGTGCCGCCCCCGAACCGGAGGCCTTCGATGTCGCACGAGATGTCCGAGGGGGCACGGGAGTTCCGCGCCGCGCGGGACCTGCTCCTACAGCACCGGGAGGACCAGGAGACGGCCCACCGGGAGTTCACGTGGCCCCGGCCGGAACGGTTCAACTGGGCGCTGGACCACTTCGACCACGTGGCCGCCACCCGCCCCGACCGCACCGCGCTGTGGCTGGTGGAGGCGGACGGCACCGAGACGCACCACACGTACCGCCAGATGTCCGAGCGCTCCAACCAGGTGGCGAACTGGCTGATCGGCCAGGGGGTGCACCCCGGCGACCGGATCATGCTCATGCTCGGCAACCAGGTGGAGCTGTGGGAGACCCTGCTCGCCGCCGTCAAGCTGGGCGCGGTGGTCACGCCGACCGCCACCAACCTGTCCGACGCCGACCTGGTGGACCGGCTGGACCGGGGCGAGGTCGCGCACGTGATCTGCTCGCCCGAGCACACCGAGCGTTTCGAGCTCCTGCGCGGCCACTGGACCCGGATCTGCGTGGGCTACATGGACGGGTGGCTCAGCTACCCGGACTCGGAGCACTCGGGGTTGGACTTCACCCAGCCCCACCCCACCGAACCGGACGACCCCCTGCTGCTGTACTTCACGTCCGGCACCACGGCCCGCCCCAAGCTGGTCACCCACACCCAGAGCTCCTACCCGGTGGGGCACCTGTCCACCATGTACTGGCTGGGGGTACGGCCCGGCGACGTGCACCTGAACGTGTCCGCCCCCGGCTGGGCCAAGCACGCCTACAGCAGCGTGTTCGCGCCGTGGAACGCCGAGGCGACGGTGCTGGTGGTCAACCAGGAGCGGTTCGACCCGGCGACCCTGCTGGACGCGGCGGTACGGTGCGGCGCGCACACGATGTGCGCGCCCCCACGGTGTGGCGGATGCTGGTCCAGGCCGACCTGGGGGCCTGGAAGGTGCCGCTGCGGGAGGTGGTGGCGGCGGGGGAACCGCTCAACCCGCAGATCGTGGAGTACGTGCGCCAGGCGTGGGGACTCACGGTGCGCGACGGTTTCGGGCAGACCGAGACCACCCTGCTGGTCGGCAACGGGCCCGGCCAGGAGGTGGTCCCGGGATCCATGGGGCGCCCCATGCCCGGCTACGACGTCGTCCTGCTCGACACGGAGACGGAGGAGCCCTCGGACACGGGCGAGATCTGCGTGGACCTGGCCGACCGCCCCGTGGGGGTGATGCGCGGCTACGCCGACGCCTCCGGCTCCACGCGGGACGTGACGCGGCGCGGACTGTACCGCACCGGTGACATCGCCACGCGGGATTCACTCGGTTCCCTTACCTATATCGGCCGAACCGACGACGTGTTCAAGGCCTCGGATTACCGCATCTCACCATTCGAGCTGGAAAGCGTGCTGATCGAGCACGAATACGTGGCCGAGGCCGCCGTGGTGCCCTCACCGGACCCGCTGCGGCTGTCGGTCGCCAAGGCGTACGTGACGCTGGCCGAGGGTGTGGCGGCCGACGCCCTGACCGCCCGCGCCATCCTCGAGTACGCCCGGGAGCGCCTCTCACCCCACAAGAGGGTCCGCCGCCTGGAGTTCACCGACCTGCCCAGGACCTCATCGGGTAAGATCCGCCGGGTCCGCCTGCGCCGTGCCGAGGCCGAGCGCGGCACGGTCGCGGACGGGGTGCGCAACCCGCACGAGTACTGGGAGGAGGACCTCCCGGGCCTGAAGGACTGACGACGCGGGGCCGGTGGTGCCCCCGCGGAAATGGCGGACGAGCCATTGTGTCTCGCGGGTTGGGACGCCTTCCCGGGAAAGCACCGGTGTGGCCTTTCCCATCCCCGGATTCACCGCCGAATTCCCACCGCGACCGTGTCAGCCCCGTCGGACCGCGCTACGGTCGTGGTGCGGCACGGGCATCTGCCGCCAGGCGATCGACGCGATGGGACCAGGGGAAACGATGACGAGCACCAACGACACACGGGTGGCGAGCTACAAACCGCTCATCGCCCCCCAGGACCTGCTCGCTGAGCTCCCCATGAGCGAGGAGAGCACCGCCCTCGTGGAGAGCTCGCGCGCCGAGGTCAAGCGCGTCCTGGACGGCGGGGACGACCGCCTCCTCGTGGTCGTCGGCCCCTGCTCGGTGCACGACACCGAGTCGGCGCTCGACTACGCGCGTCGCCTGCGCGACCTCGTGCCGTCCGTGAGCGGCGAGCTGTGCGTGGTCATGCGCGTGTACTTCGAGAAGCCGCGCACCACGGTGGGCTGGAAGGGCCTGATCAACGACCCCGGTCTGGACGACACCTACGACGTGCACCGGGGCCTGCGCACCGCGCGTCAGCTCCTGATCGACATCAACGCCCTGGGTCTGCCCGCCGGGACCGAGTTCCTCGACCCGATCACCCCGCAGTACATCGCCGACGTGGTCTCCTGGGGCGCGATCGGCGCCCGCACCACCGAGAGCCAGGTGCACCGCCAGCTCAGCAGCGGTCTGAGCACCCCCGTCGGCTTCAAGAACGGCACCGACGGCGACGTGCAGGTGGCGGTGGACGCCGTGGGCGCGGCCGCCGCCTCCCACACGTTCTTCGGTGTGGACCCGGCCGGCGCCGGTTCGGTCGTGGTCACCGACGGCAACCCGGACTGCCACGTGATCCTGCGCGGTGGACGGGGCGGCCCCAACCACGACCCCGCGTCGGTCGCCTCGGCCCTGGACGTGCTGGAGGGCTCCAAGCTGCCGCGTCGCCTGATGATCGACGCCAGCCACGCCAACAGCGGCAAGGACCACGTCCGCCAGGCGGGTGTGGCCCGGGAGATCGCCGCGCAGGTGGCCGAGGGCCAGAGGGGCATCGTCGGCGTCATGCTGGAGAGCTTCATCGAGGAGGGCGCCCAGAAGCTGGGTGACCCGTCCCAGCTCACCTACGGCCAGTCCATCACCGACAAGTGCATGAGCTGGGAGACCACGGAGGGCGTGCTGGAGAACCTGGCCGAGGCGGTCCGCCAGCGCCGCAAGAACGCCGCCTGAGTCCCGGCGCACGCGGGGCCCGGCACGAGGACGGCGTGCCGGGCCCTTGACGTCGGCCCGGGTTCCCCGACCGTGTCGGGGGACCCGGGCCGGACGGGAACCCGGGGTCAGCCCCGGGTGTCCTTGACGACCTCACCGCCCTGGACGACCAGCACCACGCGGGAGCGGTCGCCCAACAGCGCGACGTCGGCGAGGGGGTCGCCCTCGCACACCACGAGGTCGGCGAGCTTGCCGGCCTCGACCGTGCCGGTCCGGTCGGCGGTGCCCACGAGTTCGGCGGCGTTGCGCGTACCCGCCTGGATCGCCTCCATCGGTGACAGCCCCACGGACACCAGCTGGGCGAGTTCGCGCAGGTTGCGGCCGTGCTCGGAGATGCCCGCGTCGGTACCCATCGCGACCCGCACCCCCGGCTGACCGCGTGGGAGATCCTGCGGTAGGTCTCCTCCGCCAGCGCCCGCTTCGTGTCGACCGCCTTCCGGGTCATCAGGTGGACCCGGTCCTCGAAGTCGAACGTGGTCAGGGTCGGCACGAGGAAGGTGCCGCGTTCCAGCATGAGGTCGATGCCCTCGTCGTCGATCAGGTAGCCGTGCTCGACGCTGGCGACCCCGCCGCGCACCGCGTTCCTGATCCCCGCCGCGCCCTGGGCGTGCGCCGCGACCGGACGTCCGCCGTGCCTGGCGGTCTCGGCCACGATCACGGCGATCTCCTCCTCCGTGATCCCCTCGTCGGTGGGCCCGTCCGAGGGGCTGGAAAGCCCGCCGGTGGCACACACCTTGATGACGTCCGCACCGTCCCGGACCAGCCTGCGGGTGGCCACCCGGACCTCCTGTGGGGAGTCCGCGATCTCGGCGGCGGTGTGCTCGCAGTCGTGCGGGTTGGCGCCGGAGGGCAGTGTGAAGTCGGCGTGCCCGCCGGTGTGGCTCATCAGGCGCAGCGCCATGCTCAGGCGCGGTCCGCGGATCAGGCCGCGTTCCTGCGCGACACGGAATCCGGCGTCGGCTCCGCCGAGGTCCCGGGCTCCGGTGACGCCCGCCTCCAGGGTGATCCGCATCCGCTCGGCGGACTCGAAGGCGTGCAGGCTGCGGGAGACGGACGCGTTGTTGGTGGCCAGCGCGCGACCGTCGGAGAACCCGAAGTGCACGTGGGTGTCGATGAACCCGGGGAGCAGGGTGCGGCCGCCCAGGTGTTCCACGGTCTCCCCGGGGCGGGGCGCGGGGGCGTCGGCGGCGGGTCCGGCGTAGGCGATCAGTCCGTCCTCGACCACGACGGCGGCGTCGGTGACGGGCGCGGCCCCGGTGCCGTCGATGAGGGTGAGGTCCCGGTAGAGGGTCCTGGCACGGGTCATGGCGGTCTCCTTGCGTCGGTGTGCGTGCGGGGGCGGGCCCGTCCCGGGCCCGCGGACTACAGCTGCGGGTACATGCCGGGGCCGATCGGCAGGCCCCCGAAGAAGAACACGGCGAAGACGGCGACCCACATGACCAGGAAGACCAGGGAGAAGGGCAGGCAGCGCGCGATCACGGTGCCGATGCCCGCCCTGGGCTCGTAGGACTTGAGGAAGCCGAGGACGATGATCACGTACGGGTTGAGCGGCGAGAGCACACTGGAGGTGGAGTCACCGATCCGGTAGGCCGCCTGGACGAACCCGGGCTCGTAGCCGAGCAGGGCGAACATCGGGACGAAGACCACCGCGAACAGGGCCCACTGCGCGGAGCCGGAGATGATGAAGAAGTTGATCAGCCAGGCCAGCAGGATGAAGCAGAGGACGGCCCCGAACCCGGTGAACCCGGTGGACTCCAGGGCCTCCGCGCCCTTGATCGCGATCCACGTGGACAGGCCGGTCCAGTTGAACAGCTCCAGGAACTGCGCCATCACGAAGGCCAGGACGATGAAGCCGGACATCTCCTTGACGGTGTGCCCCATCATCCGCGCCACGTCGGCCCCGCCCCGGATCGCCCGGGTGGCCACGCCGTAGGCCACGCCGGGCACGGCCAGGGTCAGGAAGACGAGGAAGACCACGGAGCTGAGCAGCGGGGACTCGGGCAGGAACGTGCCGTCCCCGTTGCGCATGGGTGCCCCCGGCGGAAGGGTGACCAGCAGGACCGCGACGACCGTGAGCACCAGGGCGGCCCCGGCCCAGCGCAGCCCGCCGCGCTCGCTCGGGGTGAGCTCGGCGTCCATCTTGAGGTCGGGGCGCTCCTCGGCGGTCCCGTTCGCGATGGTCCCGTCCTCCGTGCCGGTCTGCTCGCGGCTGACCCCGCGCCGTTCGAGGGCGGGTTCGAGGACGCGGTCGATGAGAAGACCGGCCACGACGCTGAGCACGATCGCGATCGTGAAGGTGAGGAAGTGGTTGGAGATCGGGCTGACGTGGGTGGTGCCCAGGCCCTCGACCGACGCGGCGGCGGTGTTGGTGATGCCGGACAGCAGCGCGTCGGTGCTGGTGATGAAGGGGCTGCAGCTGAACGCGGCCATGGCGGCGGCGAAGGAGCCGAGCAGACCGGCGACGGGATGGCGTCCGGCCGCCTTGAAGACCATCGCGGCCAGCGGCGGGATGACCACCATCGCGGCGTCGCTCATGATGCTGCCGGAGACCGCGACCAGGGCGGCCACGTACGGCAGCAGCCACTGCGGGGCCCCGCTGAAGGCCCGGCGGACGAGGGTGTTGAGCAGCCCGGTCCGCTGGGCGATGCCGACGCCCAGGAGGATGGTCAGCACCACGCCCAGGGGCGGGAACCCGATGAAGTTGGGGACGAGGTTGGTGGTGAGCCAGGTGAGTCCCTCGGTGGTGAAGAAGCCCTGGACCCGCTGGGCGCCGTCGTCGCTGCCGGGCACCTCGTAGGTGGCGCCCAGCGCGGACAGGACGGAGGACGCGACGGCGACGATCGCGAAGAGCAGCAGGAAGAGGACGAACGGGTCGGGGATCCTGTTCCCGAGGCGCTCGATGCCGTCGAGGGAGCGGGTGAGGAAGCCGGGGCGCGTCTCGACGGCGCCGCCCCGCTGGGAGCGTGGGGTGCTCATGGGTCACCTCTGGGATGAAGGGGTCGGGGAGGGTCCCGGGGTCAGTTCGCCGTGCCCGGCCGCGTGCCGGTCGTGTCCTTGTGGACCGCGCCGTCCTTGATGACCACGGTGACGTTGTCGGGGTCACCGGGCAGGCTGATGTCCGCGAGGGGGTCGCCGGAGCAGACGACGACGTCGGCGCGCTTGCCGGGTTCGAGGGTGCCGATCTCCTCGCTCAGGCCGAGGAGGTCGGCGGCGTCGCGGGTACCGGCGAGCAGGGCGCCCATGGGGCTCATGCCGTGCTCCACCAGAAGGGCGAGTTCGCGCAGGTTGCGGCCGTGCGGGCAGATACCCGAGTCCGTGCCGAGGGCCACGCGGACCCCGGCCCGGACGGCGGCGGTGATGTTCTCGCCGAGGTGTTCCTGGAGCCTGAGCTTCTTGGCGACCGCGTAGTCGGCCGACTTCGCGGGGTCGGGCGGGGTGGTGGCGGTGGACAGGGTGGGCACCAGGTAGGCGCCGTTCTCCAGCATGAGTTCGATGCCGAGCTCGTCGATCTCGTAGCCGTGCTCCACACTGGTGACCCCGGCGGTGAGGGCGTTGCGGATACTGCGGGCGCTCTGCGCGTGCGCGGCCACGGGGATGTCGTGGCTGGCGGCCTCGCGCACGATCGCGGACATCTCCTCGACGTTGAGGCCGTCGTGCCAGGGGGTGTCCTGGGGGCTCCACACACCGCCGCTGGCCATCACCTTGATGACCCCGGCACCCTTGCGCATCACCTCGCGGGTGGCGCGCAGGGCCTCGGCGGGGCCGTCGGTGTTGATCGAGACGGCCCCGTCCGGGCCCAGGACCGTGCCGTAGTCGAAGCCGCAGCACGTGCGGAAGTCGCCGTGGCCGCCGGTGGGGCCGAGCGCCCGGTAGGCGGTCGTGACGCGCGGCCCGGCGACGATGCCCTCCTCGACCGCGCGGACCACGGCCTGGTCGAGTCCGGCCAGGTCGCGGACGCTGGTGACCCCCGCGTCGAGGGTGGCCCGCAGGCGCGGGATGGCGGTGAAGTAGCCGTAGTGCGGGGGCTGGTCGATCAGGTCGGCGGGGTTCATACCGTCGCCGGACATGGTCATGTGCACGTGGGTGTCGACGAAGCCGGGCAGGATCGTGCCCCCGGCCGCGTCGACCTCCTCGTGGGGTTCGCCGACGTGCGGCGCCTGGTCGGCGGGGCCGATCCAGTCGATCCGTCCGTCACGCAGGACCAGCGCCCAGTCGTGGCGGGGGCCCTCTCCGGTCCCGTCGATCACGGTTCCGTTGCGGACCACGAGGGTCCTGACAGCCGAGGTCATCGACGCCACCTTTCTCCCCGCACCCGCTCCCGTCGCCGCGACGCGGCCGCCCGGACGCGACGGTGCGCACCCAACCGAGGACTCGCAGCTCAGGGCCGCGCTTCTGATCTTGCGGAAACCTACGTGGATGCTCCGGTAGCCTGCGGAAATCGCCGGATACCGCTATCGAGGAGGTGGATCCTGCCGGAATCGAGCATGCCCAACGAGTTCGACCTGACCCTGATCAACGCGCTCCAGCTCGCCCCCAGAGCCACCTGGGCGGAGCTGGGACCGGTGCTGGACGCGGACCCCACCACGCTCGCCCGACGCTGGAGGAGGTTGGAGGAGGAGGGTCTGGCCCGTATAGCCGCGTTCCCCGTCGCCGGGTGATGGCACGGCGGCACCTCAGCTACGTGGAGCTGAGCTGCCGCAACGGATCGGTCGAACGGGTCGCGGCGGCGCTGGCCGAGGACCGCGACACCCTGAGCATCCAGTTCGTGGCCGGGTCCCACCAGCTGATGCTCACCGTGGTGCCCGGCTCGGGTCTGGCGGACTACCTGCTCAACTGGGTGGGCGGCATCCCGGACGTGGTCTCCTACCGGGTGCACGTCGTCACGGAGGTCCCTCGGGAGGCCTACCTGTGGCAGGTCCGCGCCCTGTCGCCCGCGCAACGCCGTCGGCTGCGCGCCCTCGCCCCCACCCTGCGTGACCCGGTGGGCGACGAACGCGTCACCGAGCTCGACCAGGAGATCGTGGACCTGCTGTGCCGGGACGCCCGGCTGGGCTACCAGGCCATCGCGGACCGGCTGGACGTCGCGCCCACCACCGCCGCACGGCGGATCAACCGGCTCCTGCGCGACGGCCTCCTCGGGCTGCGCTGCGACATCTCCCGAGCGCACATGGGGTGGCCGAGCGCCGCCACCCTGTGGGGCACCGTGGACCCGAGCGTGCTGGACGCCGTTCCCGATCTGGGGGAGCGCATCCCCGAGGTGCGTCTGTGCACGACCATCGCGGGTCCGGAGAACACGCTGTTCATCCTGTGGCTGCGCGACGCCCCCGACCTCACCCGGGTGGAGCGCAGGTTGCTGGAGGAGCTGCCGGGACTGCGCATCGCGGACCGTCGGATGACGCTGCGCACGTTCAAGTTCATGGGCGGGGTGACCGACGCCTACCAGCGCTTCGTGCGGTCCGTCCCGGTCCAGCTCCGCTCCCCGGGCGACCCGTAGGTTCGGGGCGGGAGAGCGGGGACACCTGTCCCCCGGATCGGCGCCCTCCGCCGACCCGGCCGCACGCCACGATCCCTCTCCCGCGAGAACGGTCGAGGCTTCCCCCGACCCCTCGGGACGTCTGGTCGTCTCACGGGCCGAAAGGACCCGAGAAGCGATGTCGCCCCTGGCGGCCCCGGGCAGCCCCTCGGCGTTCCTAGGCGGCCGGGAGGACGTCCAGGGCGACCAGGAGCTCACGGCCCAGCGACTCGCGCAGGTCGGCGTCCTCCTGGTCCTCGACCTCCAGACGGAGCGCGAAGGTGTGCAGGTCGGAGCCCTGCTCGACCCAGCCCACCCACCAGCCGGGCACCGGGTCCACGTCGACGCCCAGGCCGGTCCGGCCGAAGAGCTGGTGGTGCGGTCCCTCCTCGACCAGGAGCAGGTCGCGCAGCGCGCGCTGGTGCTGGACGTCCACGGGCAGTTCCTCGCGGGCGAGTTCCGCGACGAAGGTGGCCTGCTCCAGCGCGGAGATCTCCAGGGGGCCCTCCAGCCAGAAGCGGTCCGTAGCCCCTTCCTCGCCCACGTTCCGGTTGCCGTAGTCGAACCGGTCCACCCAGGTGGACATCCGGTCGTACCCGATCCGGTCCGCGACCTCCTGGTGCACCGGGACGTCGGAGGTGGGCAGGGCCTCACGCAGGCTCAGCTCGTCGCCGGACTCCGGGGAGATCACCTCGTCCACGTCGGACACCTCGCCGGTCTGGAGGGCGATCAGCGTGTTCGGCAGCTTGAAGGTGGACGCGGGCACGGCGCGCTCGTCCGCCTGGTCCGGGTTCACGACGACGGCGGACCGGTCACCGGCGTCGAAGAGCACGAACGTCCCCTTCACCCCGGCCTCGGCGAAGACCGCCTCCAGGTCCTCACGCTCCACGGTCTGCACGTCGCCCAGCTGTACGGGGTTGCCGACGGTGCCCTGGGCGGGCTCCGTGTCGTCGGTCGCCGCGCAGGCGACCCCGCCGAACAGGGTGAGGGCACAACCCGCCGCTCCGAGGGCGAAACGGCCGGGGGCGTGCCCCGGCCTCCCGGGAGCGTGTTCGGTGTCGGTACGCACTCGTCTCCTCCACAGGGCTGTCCGAAGGAACGTCCACCCACAAAGCTAGGGCATGCACGGTGGTCACACACCACGCTTCGTGACCTCGGCGGACCGTGTCGCGAAGGTCGTCCCGGCCTGTCGGAGCCGGGGTGGCGCGGTCGTCCACAACCGCCCGGGCAGTCTTGGGCGCCCCAGTTCTCCGCTGCTAGGCTGAGTGTGTTGCTGACCCCGTACGGGAGAGTGTCCGCGTATCCAGCGTGGGCCGCCGAAGGAGCAATCCCTCCCCGAAGACAACCTCTCAGGCACAGCGGACCGTACGGGCGAGACCACTCTGGAAAGCAGGGGCGCGTTCCCTCGCCGAAGGTGCAAACCACGCCGAGCGCGCGGTGAAGCTCTCAGGCACCCATGACAGAGGGGAGGATGGCAACGCCTTACGCACGACACCCATCCTCTCGGGAGTGCCCATGTCAGAGTCCGCGACCGCGCCGCGTCTCACCGCGCTGCACAAGATCCACGAAGAGGCCGGGGCGACGCTCGTCGACTTCGCCGGATGGCTGATGCCCCTCCGCTACAGCAGCGAGACCGCCGAGCACACCGCCGTCCGTGAGGCCGCGGGGCTGTTCGACCTCTCCCACATGGGCGAGATCCGGCTGACCGGCCCGCAGGCCGCCGAGGCCCTCGACCACGCCCTGGTCGGCTTCCTGTCCAAGGTCAAGGTCGGCCGCGCCCGCTACACCATGATCACCGCCGAGGACGGCGGGGTCCTGGACGACCTCATCGTGTACCGGCTCGGCGAGGACGAGTACCTGGTCGTGGCCAACGCGGCCAACGTGCCCGTGGTCGCCTCCGCCCTGGCCGAGCGCGCCTCCGGCTTCGACGTCGAGGTCGCGGACGAGTCCGCCGACTACTCGCTCATCGCGATCCAGGGCCCGCGCGCGGTGGAGATCCTCGCCCCGCTCACCGACGCCGACCTGGACGACATCCGCTACTACGCGGGGTACGAGCACACCGTGGCCGGGGTACCGGTCCTGCTCGCCCGCACCGGCTACACCGGCGAGGACGGGTTCGAGATCTTCGTCCGGCCCGCCGACCGCGCCCCCGAGGTGTGGGCGGCGCTCATGGCCGAGGGCGCCCCGCACGGGTTGGTCCCGGCCGGCCTCTCCTCCCGCGACACCCTCCGAATGGAGGCCGGGATGCCGCTCTACGGCCAGGAGCTCTCGGCCGACCTCACCCCTTCGACGCCGGACTGGGCCGCGTGGTCAAGCTCGACAAGCCGGGCGACTTCGTGGGCCGCGCCGCGCTGGAGGAGGCCTCGCGCACCGCCCGTGGTCGGCGTCTGATCGGCCTCGCCTCGCGCGGCCGCCGTCCGCTCCGCAAGGGCCAGGACGTCCTGCGCGACGGCACCGTCATCGGAGTCACCACCAGTGGCGCCCCCTCCCCACCCTGGGCCGCCCCATCGCCATGGCCTACGTGGACGGCGACCTCGACACCTCGACCGGCGCGTTCACCGTGGACGTGCGCGGACGGGGCGAGGACGTCGACGTGGTCGAGCTGCCGTTCTACCAGCGGCAGTCGTAGGAAGCGGGGCCGCCACCGGCGGACCCGAGAACCTGCACGCCCCGCGCGGCCGGATCCCCACGAGGGACCGGCACGGTCGGGGCGTGGCCAGGCGTAGGCCGGGCCGGGTCGCCGTACGGGCGCACGGCAGACAAATGGAACACCTCCAAGGAGAGTTGAAGTGAGCGTTCCCACGGAGCTGGGTTACACCGCCAAACACGAGTGGATCGCGGTCAGGGACGGGATCGCCACCGTCGGGATCACGGCCTTCGCCGCCGAGTCGCTGGGTGACATCGTCTTCGTCGAGACCCCGGCGGTCGGTGACGAGGTCACCGCCGGCGAGACCGCGGGCGAGGTGGAGTCCACCAAGTCCGTCAGCGACATCTACTCCCCCGTCACCGGAGAGGTCGTGGAGGTCAACGAGGCGCTCGAGGACGCCCCCGAGACCATCAACTCCGAGCCCTTCGAGGGTGGCTGGCTGTTCAGGGTGCGCTTCTCCGAGCAGCCCGCGAACCTGCTCTCCGCCGAGGAGTACACCAAGCTGACCGAAGGCGAGAACTAGCATGACCAGCGACAACCTTCTCAACCAGACCCTGGGCGAACTCGACCCGGAGGTCGCGGCCGCCGTCGACGCCGAACTGGCGCGCCAGCGCGACACCCTGGAGATGATCGCCTCCGAGAACTTCGCCCCCAGGCGGTCCTGGAGGCCCAGGGCACGGTCCTGACCAACAAGTACGCCGAGGGCTACCCCGGCCGTCGCTACTACGGCGGCTGCGAGCACGTCGACGTCGTCGAGCAGCTGGCGATCGACCGCGCCAAGGAGCTGTTCGGCGCCGAGCACGCCAACGTGCAGCCGCACTCGGGCGCGCAGGCCAACACGGCCGTGTACTTCGCCCTGCTCAAGCCGGGTGACACCATCCTGGGCCTGGACCTGGCCCACGGCGGTCACCTGACCCACGGCATGCGGATCAACTACTCCGGCAAGATCCTCAACGCCGTGGCCTACCACGTGCGCGACGAGGACGGCACCGTCGACTACGACGAGGTCGCCGCCCTGGCCAGGGAGCACCAGCCGAAGATGATCGTGGCGGGCTGGTCCGCCTACCCACGCCACCTCGACTTCGCGAGGTTCCGCGAGATCGCCGACGAGGTCGGCGCGCTGCTCATGGTGGACATGGCGCACTTCGCCGGTCTGGTCGCGGCCGGACTGCACCCCAACCCGGTGCCGTTCGCGGACGTGGTCACCACCACGACCCACAAGACGCTCGGCGGCCCGCGCGGCGGGATGATCCTGTCCAGGGCCGAGCTCGGCAAGAAGATCAACTCCGCGGTCTTCCCCGGCATGCAGGGCGGACCCCTGGAGCACGTGATCGCCGCCAAGGCGGTCTCGTTCAAGGTCGCGGCGAGCGAGGAGTTCGCCGAGCGCCAGCGCCGCACGGTGGCGGGCGCCCGCATCCTCGCGGAGCGGCTCACCCAGCCGGACGCCTCCAAGGTCGGGGTCAAGGTCCTGACCGGCGGCACCGACGTCCACCTGGTCCTGGTCGACCTGGTCGACTCCCAGCTCAACGGGCAGGAGGCCGAGGACCGGCTGCACTCGGTCGGGATCACGGTCAACCGCAACGCGGTCCCGAACGACCCCCGGCCGCCGATGGTGACCTCGGGCCTGCGGATCGGGACCCCGGCCCTGGCCACGCGCGGGTTCGACGAGGGTGACTTCGCCGAGGTCGCGGACGTCATCGCCGAGGCGCTCAAGCCCGAGTTCGACGAGGCCGCCCTGCGCGACCGGGTCACCGCTCTGGCCGCCAAGCGTCCGCTCTACCCGAACCTGTAGCAGTCCCCGCCGTGTGGGCCGCGCGGGCCCACACGGCGCCGGTCACCACGGCCCCACCCCTGTGCTCAACGAGGAGGACAGCCATGGCCATCAGTGTCTTCGACCTGTTCAAGATCGGTATCGGTCCGTCGAGTTCCCACACCGTCGGTCCGATGAAGGCGGCTCGGACGTTCGTGTCCGGCCTGCGCTCCGAGGACCTCCTGTCGCGCGTGACCCACGTGCGGGCGGAGCTGTACGGCTCACTGGCACTCACCGGCAAGGGGCACGGCAGCGACACCGCCGTGATCCTGGGGCTGATGGGGCACACCCCCGAGGGTGTCGACGTGGACGCCGTCCCCCGCCTCGTGGAGGGGGTCCGGTCGGACCGAAGACTGTTCCTGGGTGGCCCCGAGGGCCCGGCGGTGGACTTCGACCCCGCCGTCGACGTGGACTTCCGCCGCAGGGAGAGCCTGCCCGACCACCCCAACGGGATGCGTTTCCTGGCGCTGGACGCCTCCGGCGCCGAGGTGGCCGCGAAGGTGTACTACTCGGTGGGCGGCGGCTTCGTCGTGGACGAGAGGGCCGCGGGCGCCGACCGGATCAAGGCCGACGACACCGTCCTGCCCCACCCCTTCTCCTCCGCCGAGGAACTGCTGGAGCTGTGCGAGCAGACCGGCATGTCGATCAGCGCGCTGATGCTCGCGAACGAGCAGGCCTTCGGGCGGACGCCGGACCAGATCCGGGAGGAGCTCCTGGAGATCTGGACGGCGATGCGCCAGTGCGTGCGTCGCGGCGTGTCCACCGAGGGCAGCCTGCCCGGGGGCCTGAAGGTGCCCCGCCGCGCGCACCGGCTCTACCGTCAGCTGGGCGGCAACTGCGACGAGCACGGGCTGCTCGCCCCCACCCACGTGGACCCGGACCCGATGCGCGGCAGCGACTGGATCACGCTGTACGCGCTGGCGGTCAACGAGGAGAACGCCGCGGGCGGACGCGTGGTGACCGCGCCGACCAACGGCGCCGCCGGTATCGTCCCGGCGGTCCTGCACTACTACCTGCACTTCAGCCCGGGCGCGGGCGACGAGGGCGTGGTCCGCTTCATGCTGACGGCGGCGGCCATCGGCATCCTGTTCAAGCAGAACGCGTCGATCTCCGGTGCGGAGGTGGGCTGCCAGGGCGAGGTGGGTTCGGCCTCCTCCATGGCCGCGGCCGGTCTGGCCGAGGTCCTGGGCGGCTCCCCGCGCAGGTGGAGAACGCGGCCGAGATCGCGATGGAGCACAACCTGGGGCTGACCTGCGACCCGATCGGCGGCCTGGTGCAGATCCCCTGCATCGAACGCAACGCGCTCGCCTCGGTCAAGGCGATCAGCGCCACCCGAATGGCCCTGCGCGGCGACGGCAGCCACTTCGTGAGCCTGGACAAGGTCATCCGGACCATGCGCGACACCGGCCGCGACATGCACGACAAGTACAAGGAGACCAGCCGAGGCGGCCTCGCCGTCAACGTCATCGAGTGCTGAGCCAGTGCCGGGAATGTCCTGGTTCATCCCCTGGTTGTACGGGGGCACGGCCGATGACCGGGCTCGAGCTCCCACCCGCTCGCCCTCGTCGGCCGGCACCCCGGGTCTGGTGGCTTGAGCTCCGCTCGCCACCAGACTCGCCCCTTCCTGGCCGGTTCCGGCCACCCGGAGGGGTCACGGATCACCAGCGGTCCGCCGCTTTCCGGCGCGCTCCCGCGAGAAACACGTGACCGGCTCCGTCACCATTCCCCCGGCTCCGGGAATTCGCCCGGACGACCCGTGGTATAGATTTCGGCCGTGATCTCCAGAACCATTCCCCCCGCCCTCCGAGTGCTCGCCCCCGCGGCCGCCCTGGCCCTGGTGCTCTCCGGCTGCGGCCTCCTCAGAACAGAGGAACCCGCTTCCACGGAGCCCGGGGAGAGCGCTTCCGAGGAGACGGAGGCACCCGACACCGAGGAGAGCGGTCCCGCCCGCGAGAGGTCCACGGGGTCGGGCTCGCTGGCCGCCCCGGGCATCCTCACCGCGGAGTGCCAGCCCGGCTGGCTGGAGTTCACCCTCCGCTCCCCGAGGACGCCCGGGAGATCACCAGCGTCCGCTTCGACACGGCCGAGGCCGTCCACGCGGAGTCCGACGACCTCTCCCACGGTCGTGCGGTGGAACCGCAGAGCCTCTCCCTGGAGACCTCCTGCGACACGACCGCGCCTTCCCTCTTCCCCGAACGCGGCCTGGTCCTGGGCACCTTCGCGGAGAGGGTCGACGGCGTCGCCGTCACGGGGTTCGGGGTCATGGCCGAGGACGGCACGTTCACGGCGCTCAGCCCCGCCCCCGAGGACGCCGGCTCCGAGGGCCCGGCCGACCACCTGCACCCCGTGGCCGACCCGGAGCGGGACAGGATCGTCTTCGTGTCGGAGACCGGTGAGAGCGAGGACGTCGTCCGGGCCCTCGACCTGGAGAGCGGCGAGTTCACCGACCTCGGCACCTGCGACACCCAGCAGATGTGCGAGCACCTCACGGTCATGCCCGGGCTGGACAGGGCCGCCATCGACGACGGCCAGAGCACACCGATGGCCGTGGTCCTCGACGGCTCGACGGTGGTCCAGAACAACGACCTGGGGCTGTCCTTCTTCGACATCGGGGACCAGGCCGACAACGACGTGGTCGACCTGACCCTCAACTTCCTCAACAGGGACCGCACCACCGAGGTGGACGTCGACGCCAGCGGCACCGTCCGGGCCCTCGACGCCAACACCCTGCTCTTCGACGACGAGGTGCTGAGCGTCCTGGAGTTCACCGAGACCACCCTCGAGGGCTACGAGGAGG
Source organism: Nocardiopsis eucommiae (assembly GCA_018388625.1). GTDB lineage: Bacteria > Actinomycetota > Actinomycetes > Streptosporangiales > Streptosporangiaceae > Nocardiopsis > Nocardiopsis eucommiae. The sequence continues at coordinate 4,590,181 of CP074402.1, forward strand.
AGAACTCCACCACCCCACGGAACCTGTGGGAGCCCCTGCCGGTCGATCGGACGCTGTCCCCCGACGGCGACGGGGTGAACTCGCACGTCGTGCCCTCTCCCGACGGCGGCGAGGTCCTCTTCCGCAACGAACCCCAGAGCGGTCCCGCCAGCTGGTACAAGGTGCCCACGGACGGGTCCGGCGCCCCGGAGGAGCTTTCCGAGATGCCCGGGAGCGTCTCGACGGTCATCAGCTGGCGATGACCCCTGAGGGGCACCCACCTGGCCACAACCGGCCACGGGCCTCCGGTCGGACCGTTCAGGGCTCGCCCCAGCTCCGAATCCTCCTGTTTCCAGCTGGTTCTCGTGGGAAAGGCATGGCCATTCTCACGGTCATTCCCGGAACTCCCCGAATTCCCACCCTCCACGGGTGGGATAGGTTTCGCCCGTGACCTCCAGAACCATTTCCCCCGTTATCCGCGCGCTCGCTCCAGCGGCCGCGCTGGCCCTGTTCCTCTCCGCCTGCGGCGGCTCCGACGACGCACCGGGTGACGGTGAGGACGCCTCCGCCGCCACCGGCGAGGAGATCGAGGGGTCAGCTGAAGACACACAGGAAACGAATCCTCCTTCGGCGACCCCGGCATCCTCGCGGCGGACTGCTCGGAGGGCGACATCGGGCCCACCAGCGCATCCCTCACCCTCTACTCCGCCGAGGACGGCGGTCCGCTCCACACTGCGGCCTTCTCCACCCTCGAAGTCACATACGCGGTGTCCGAGGAGCTCTCCCACGGACGGGCGGTGGAAACGGACACACTCACGTTGCCGGAGATGTGCACCGGTGAACCGGGGATCTACATCCCGGATCGGGGCATGGTCCTCGCCACCTTCCAGGAGGTGGTGAACGGCAACACCATTCCCGGTTTCGGGGTTCTGGACGAGCACGGCACGTTCACGGCGCTGAGCCCCGAACAGGAGGTGTCCGACTTCGCCACCCCCATCGAGTACCTCCACTCGGTCGCCGACCCGGAGGGCGACCGAATCCTCTTCGTGGAGGACAACGGAGAGGACACCCTGTCCATCCAGGCCATGGACCTCGAGAACGGGGAGATCACCGACATCGGCAACTGCCCCAAGCTCCAGTGCCAGAACCTCACCGTCATTCCCGGCCTGGACGCGGCGGTCATGGGCAACCTCCCCTACAACGACCTGCTCCCGGTCCTCGGCGGGTCGGCGATCATAGCGAGCACGGGCTCGGGCAACATGCACTTCATCGACCTGGGCGAGCACGCCAATGACGACGTGATCAACCTCGACGAGGTCTTCGACACCAGGGAAATCCTTGGCTCGGACCCCGGACCGGACAGCCCACCCAACGTGGTGGTGGAGGGCCGCGGCCCGATCACGGCAATCGACGACAACAGTGTCGTCTTCGAGGACAACGTGCTGACTGTCTGGGAGTTCACGGAAACGACCTTCACGGACTACGAAGCGGAGCACTCGGACACGCTCCAATACGAGCGGCCCGCTCTTCCCGCCACCGCGACCCTGGTCCCCGAAGGCCCGCGCGAGAACTCCGACCCCAACGTGTCTCCCGACGGCACCGAGGTCATCTTCCTCTCGAATCCCCAAACCGGCGGCTCCAGCTGGTACAGGGTCCCCGTGGACGGGTCCAGCGAACCGGAGGAGTTCCCCGAGTTCCCCAGCAACGTCACCGTTCTCTCCTGGACGTAAAATCCGAATCCGCTTCGGTGTCACAGGCCAGGGAGGTCGATGCCCCGCGACGGGGCACCGACCTCCCAACGTGATCCGCTCGCTCAGGCGAGACTGCGCCGGGGGTTCCTGGCCGGAGCGGTCATGGACATCCGGATGACGGCGGGCACCTGGTCGAGTTCGAGGGCGCCGCGCAGGTTGGTGATGGCCTCCGAGCGGACGCGCCGCCAGATCCCCGCCACGTCGGCGTCGTCCTCCAGGGTCAGCGCCAGCCGAAGGTGGGGGTGGTCGCCCGACTCCGTGAGGCGGGCACGGGCCCGACGCACCCCGGGATAGTCGGCGACCTCCTGCTCCAGGGCGCCCCGGGCTGCGCTCTCCGGCATCTCCACGTTGCCCGCCTCGTCGCGGGCGAGGTACAGACGGCCCACGGTGTCGTTCATGCCCTGCACCATCAGCCAGCGCAGGGCCAGGAACCCGGCCACGAACGCGACGGCCACCGCCACGTAGGGCACCCACTGCTGGGCGAGCACCGCGTTGGTCCGGTCCCCGAGCAGCGGGGTGGCGGCGAGGTCCCCGCCGAGGAGCCCCCGTCCGACGGCCAGGGCCGCGAGGCCCGCCGCCAGCAGGACGACTCCCACGATCACCAGGCCCAGGCGGTTGCCCCGGGCCGACCTTCGAGACCTGTCCCGCGCCATGGTCAACCCTCCGCGTATCGAACGTGCGTGGCGATCCGCATGCTGCGCAGCGGCGCCAACTCCTCCAGCCGGTGCTCCACGGCCGAGGTGACCTCGGCGGGCAGCCCGTGCGAGTCACGCATCCCGGTGCGCACGTGAACCCGGAGCCGGTTGCCGCGCACGGCCACGTGCACGTGTTCGACCCCGCTCACGTCCTGAGCGGCGGACGCCACCGCCCGCCTCAGCGCGGGCCGGGTCAGGCCGACGACCAGCGCCGGGTCGTCGGTACGCAACGCGGTCCACCGGCTCCGCCCCGGGGCCAGCGCCACCACGATCAGGGCCAACCCGATCAGCGCCAGGACCGCCGAGGCGATCTGCACCGACGGTTCGGACCAGGTCGTGGCGGCGGCGTAGTCCGTGGCCGGGCCGACCGGGATCAGCCGCAGCGGATTGCCCGCGAGCGCGGCGATCACCTCGGCCGCGGCGACCACGGCCACCACCAGGATCAGCAACCCGGTGAGGACCGCCGGCCAGGACCTGCGTGGTCGGAACGTGTGGACGGCGACCCGCTTGGCGCGGCGGTCGATCCCCTGGCTCGGACGCGCGAGCGCCTCTTCCACAGTGGTCATGTCAGCGCACCAGCTCCGCGATCTCGATGTCGATGTGGTGGACCTGTTTGCCGGTGATCCGCTCGACCCGGTCCTTGACGTGGCCGCGCACCTCTTCGGCCACCTGGCGGGCGGGCCTCGGGTAGCGCACCCCGACCCGCAGCCTCAGGAGGACGATCTCCCCGCTCACCCTGGCGCGGGCCGCCCTCGACCGCACGGCCCGTGCCCCGGCGACCTCCCCGACGGCCCTGGCCGCCACCTTCTCAATGGCGGCCCCGGGAATCTCCGTGCGGCCTCCGGGGTCCCGGACCCGGGTGTGCCTCCCGGGCTCCCCCTCGGGGGCGTGCCCCCGCTGACGAGGGACGGTGTCACTGCGAACCCCGACCACGACCTCACCCCTGTCTACGCCGACCGCCGTGTGAACATCTCGGCGAGGTCGATCTCACCCTCCATCGCCCGGCCCGCGACGAACCCGACGAGGCCGAGGACCAGTACCAACGCGAAGGCGGGGAACCCGCCGAACGCCGCAGCGAGCCCGAGTACCGTCCCGTAGGACAGTCCGACGATGGGCCACATGGCTACCCCCTCTAATCCCTGCTTGTAGGTCTAGCTGGCGGTGCGTGTGCCGTCTCCGAGCCCGGCGACCACGTCCTCCACGGACACGTGGACGGCGCGGCCGCCGGACAGCGGGGCCAGGCCCCGGCGGATCTCGGCGGCGACCTCCGGTAGCGGTCGCCCGTAGCGGAGGACCACACCGACCTCGACGTGGTCGTCCCGCACGGCCACCCCCGGACCCGTCCCCCCGGCACCGCGGTGCTCAGGGTTCCGAAGGATCCGGAGGACAGTTCCACCACGTCGGAGAAGCGCAGCGCGCCCTCCGCGAGAGCCCGTGCGATCGCGCCCCGGTCGTCGCCGCCCACGGCTACTGGACCCTGGGCTCGGAGTCGCCGCGGTCGGCGGACTCGTCGTCCCCGGGCAGGTGGATGTCGTCCACCCGGATGTTGATCTCGGTGACCTCCAGGCCCGTCATCCGCTCGACCGCGTGGGTGACGTTGCGCCGTACCGCGGCGGCGAGGTCCTGGATGGCGGCCCCGTACTCGACGACCAGGTCGATGTCGACGGCGGCCTGGCGTTCCCCCACCTCGACGGAGACGCCCTGCGCCACCGACCCGGAGGAGCTGCCGCCGCTCACGGCGTCGCGCACCGCACCGACCACGCGCGCGGCCCCGCCGCCCATGGCGTGGACGCCGCCGATCTCGCGGGCCGCCATACCGGCGATCTTGGCCACGACGCCGTCAGCGATCTGGGTGTGCCCCTGCTCGTGCCTGCTATCGGAGTCGCGGCCGCCCTTGGACTCACGGGCGCTCGGTACCGCGGATTCGGTCTTGATGTCCGACACTGGTCCCCCTACGCAGTGCGAAAAGCCGTTCTGGACGCCGCTACTTCTTCTTGAAGACGCCCTTGATCTTGTCCTCGGCCTTGTCCTTGAGGTCCTCGGCCTTGTCCTTCGCCTTGTCGGCGGCGTCCTTGGCCCCGGACTTGGCCTGGTCGAACTTGCCCTCGGCCTCGGTGCCCTTGTCGCCGGTGACCTTGCCGAGGGCTTCCTTGCCCTTGCCGGCGGCGTCGTCGAAGTGCTTGCCCATGAGTGTCCCCCTGATCAGAGCCGTTACGGCTCAGGGTTGTCAGTCCGAAACCCGTGTCGCCCCGGTCGGGACGACCGGAACGGTTTCGACCTCATCACACCTTATACGCACGCTATGTAGCCAACAAGAAACTTGGAGTCATGATTTGCAGGTCAGAAGGGTAACGGTGTCACCATCCTTGCCCCAAAACCACTTCCGGAACCCCGGCTGGGCTGGAAAAACGTCAGGGGCGCCCGTAGGCACCCCTGCGTCCGAAATCGTGTCGCGCCGCCACGCCGCCGGGCCGGGCGGCGGCTCCTAGCCGAAGATCACCGTCTTGTCCCCGTTGAGCAGGACCCGTCGCTGGGCGTGCCAGTTCACGGCGCGCGCCAGGGCCACGGACTCCAGGTCCCGGCCGATCGCGGTGAGCTGCTCCGGGCTGTGGGTGTGGTCGACCCGGGAGACCTCCTGCTCGATGATCGGGCCCTCGTCCAGGTCGGCCGTGACGTAGTGGGCGGTGGCGCCGATCAGCTTCACCCGCGCGCGTGCGCCTGGTGGTAGGGCCGGGCGCCCTTGAAGCTGGGGAGGAAGGAGTGGTGGATGTTGATGATGCGCCCGGACATCTTGGTGCACAGCTGCTCGGAGAGCACCTGCATGTAGCGGGCCAGCACCACCAGGTCCACGTCGTAGGAGTCGACCAGCTCCAGGACCCGGCCCTCCTGCTCACCCTTGTTCTCGGGGGTGACGGGCAGGTGGTGGAAGTCCACGCCGTAGGAGTCGGCCAGGAACTCCAGGTCGGGGTGGTTCGAGACCACCGCCGCGATGTCGATGTCCAGCAGGCCGCTGCGCTGGCGGTACAGGAGATCGTTGAGGCAGTGCCCGAACCGCGACACCATGACGATCATGCGCGGGCGCACGTCCCGCGCCTGGAGGTCCCACTCCACGAACGAGCCGCCGTCGCCGCCGCCGAACCCACCGGCCAGGGACGCGAAGGCCCCGCGCAGGGCGTCCTCGCTGACCGCGCCCGCGGGCCCCGCCTCCGCCACGAACTGGGTCCGGAGGAAGAAGCGACCGCTGAAGTGGTCGCCGTACTGCTGACTCTCGGTGATGTTGCACCCGTGGTCGGCCAACAGGTTGGCCACCGCCGCGACGATACCCCGGCTGTCGGGGCAGGAGAGGGTCAGGACGTACTCGCGCTCGTTCATGAAAGGAAACAACTCCCGGGGTCGACCGGCTGATCAGCCGTGACGCCCCAGGATATCCAGCGTGTGGCACCCACGGGGCCGCCCTCCGGGTATCCCGCGTCACCGCTCCTGACCGGAAAAGCACGAAATCGGGCCCTCCGGACAATATGAAGCTCATTCATGTTCTGGCATCCTCGGGAACATGACGAGACTGCGTGAGAAGTACGAGGCCGCGACGCGCGACATCCAGGCCCCCTTCGCCATGGTCGACCTGGCCGCCTTCCGCGCCAACGCCGCCGACCTGACCCGCCGCGCCCACGGCCGTCCCATCCGGGTGGCGAGCAAGTCCGTACGCTCCAGGGCACTCCTGCGCACCGTCCTCGGCCTGCCCGGGTACGAGGGCGTCATGGCCTTCACCCTCCCGGAGGCGCTCTGGCTGGCCACCGGCGACACCGAACCGCTCAGCGACGACATCCTCGTCGCCTACCCCACGGCGGACACCGACGCCCTGGCCGAACTCGCCTCCTCACCGGCCGCCGCCCGCGTCATCACCCTGATGGTCGACGACACCGCCCACCTCGACCTCATCCGCGACGCGGCGGCACGGGCCGACCGCGCTCCCGACGCGCCCCCGATCCGGGTCTGCCTGGACATCGACACCAGCTGGCAGCCGCTCGGCTCCGGCCTGCGCGTGGGCGCCTACCGGTCCCCGTCCGCACCCCCGCGCAGGCCGCCGCGCTGGCCCGCGCCGTCGTGCGCCGCCCCGAGCTGGAACTGGACGGGATCATGGCCTACGAGGGGCAGATCGCGGGAGTGGGCGACGCGCCCCCGGCCGTCCCCTGTACGGGCGGGTCCTGCGCGCCGTCCAGCGCCGCTCCGCCGTCGAACTGGCCAGACGAAGAGCCGCGATCACCCGTGCCGTCCGCGGCGTCGCCGCGCCCCGTTTCGTCAACGGCGGCGGCACCGGCAGCCTCCACACCACCGGGCGCGAACGCGCGGTGACCGAGCTGGCCGCCGGGTCGGGCCTCTACCAACCGCACCTGTTCGACCAGTACCGGGCGTTCCGGGGCCGTCCCGCCGCCCTGTTCGCCCTGCCCGTCGTCCGCCGACCCGCGCCGAACGTGGCCACCGTCCTGGGCGGCGGCTACCCGGCCTCCGGCCCGGCCGACGCCCACCGTCCCCCGGTCCCCCATCTGCCGTCGGGGCTCTCCTACAGCCCCACGGAGGGAGCCGGGGAGGTGCAGACCCCGCTGATCGGTGAGGCCGCGCGCGAGCTCCGTGTCGGTGACCGCGTGTGGATGCGCCACGCCAAGGCCGGGGAGCTGTGCGAACGCTTCGACACCCTGCACCTCGTCGACTCCGACACCGGGACCTACGAGGGAGCCGTCCCCACCTACCGGGGCGAGGGCCGGACCTTCCTCTGATCCCGCGCCCGGACGACGGCGCACGACACGACGACGGGGCCCGCGCGAGAGTTCGCGCGGGCCCCGTCCTCACGTTCGGTGCGGTCCGGGAACGGCCCGGACGCGGCTACTTCCTCCTGCGGCGGACCGCCCAGGCGACGACGCCCACCGCGACGACCGTACCCACCCCGGCCATGAGGATGAGCGCCTCCGGGGGCAGCTGGCCGCGCGACTGGTAGGTGGTCACCACCTTGTCGTCGCCCTTGACCACGATGCTGCCCTCCTCGGGGTGCACCAGGCGGCTCTCCACTCGCACGGCGCCGCCGCCGAACACGAGCGCACGCGCCTCGTCGAAGATCCGGGTCCCCCGGTCCTTGGCCCGGTCGATCTGCCGCCGGGCGATGTTGGCCGGTCGGGCCTGCACGCTGAGCTCGTCCAGCGTCTCCGCCAGCCGACGCTGCTCTCGGGTGATCTCGGCCTGGAGTTCGGCGGGGGTCTGGCGCGGTTCGGTCTCGTGTCCCGTCATGGGGTGCCTCTCTTCACTAGCGCACGGTTGTCTGAGAGTCCGAGTCCGAGCCGGTGTCCCGACCCTGTTCCTCCGCGCCGTCGAACGGACCGGAGAATCTCAGCGCGCCATCGATTCCGTCGACCACGCGGAAGAAGTCCCGCGTGGACAACCACAGTTTATAGATGATGGCGATCTCGAAGGCGAGCAGCAAAACGCCCACGAACGCGGTGATCCAGCCGATCACCGGCGGCCCGAAGACCACCGCGGCGACCGGCGCCACCACGAAGACCGCCATCTGGAACTCGATCCCGCCCACCAGGTGGGTCCGGACCCGACGAGCGTTGAGCGCCGCCCAGAAGCGCTGGTACCAGGGGAAACGCGTACGGAACTCCTGGTGCAGGTCCACCTTGGGCAGCGTCAGGTCCGGCTGCTTCCCGGCGGTCCGCTGGTTGCGCGCCTCCCGCTCGTTCTGGCTGCGCAGGATCTGCTCCAGGACTCCGATGCCGTGCCGCAGCACCGCCTGCTCGCCGCCGTCGCTCATGGTCCGGCCGCCGCCACCCGTCGCGTCGCCGGTGGCGTCGCGCTCCGGCTCCAGCATGGACAGGGTGGCGCGGGCCCGCTCCAGGGCCGCCGCCAGGTGCGAGCGCATCTCACGGCGGACCTTGTACACCTGGAGGGCGTTCAGGTAGCGCAGCATGTCCAGGAAGACCACGGCCAGCGCCAGCCAGACGAACGCCACGTGGCCGGTCTCCCGGAACTGGCCGCCCATGAGGGCGACCACGCACACCAGGACCCGGAACCGGTCCGAGACGTAGTCCATCCAGGCTCCGAAGAGCGACTCCGAGCCGGTGAGGCGGGCCAGCTTGCCGTCCGTGCAGTCCACGAGGAAGCAGGCGTAGTAGAGCAGCGCTCCCAGGAGCAGGAGCTGCCAGTAGCCGAACGCGAAGCACACGGCCGCGCCCAGACCGAGGAAGAGGGCGACGACGGTCAGCTGGTTGGGGGTGACGGCCGTCCGGTTGGCGAGGAGTCGCACGAGCCGGACCGCGATCGGGTCGACCAGGTACACCGTCAACCAGGAGTCGCGTTCCTTGAGGGTACGAGCCCTGACCTCGTCGAGTGTGTATCCAGGCATCGTGACGAACTACTCCCAAAGCGAAGCGGATGTGTCCCGGTCCGTGGCCGTCGGACACACCATCGGGTCACGGGCGACCCGCGCACGCTGCGCCATGTCCCAGAGGACGACCAACCTATAGCACAGGCTCAACAATAGGTGATCGAACCGTTGGTCGATCCCAAAGCGGATGAACCGAACCGGAATCGCAACCGAAGATCATCCGCCCGGACGACCAGCGCCGACGAACCGGCCCTCCCGGCGCTCAGGCGGATCTCGTACTGTGAGGCGTGAAACGACGCGGACCGTCGCACGCGGTCCGCCAGCAGCAGACAGGAAGACACAACGTGAGCGACCCCATCCGCCTTGAGCCCGGCGACCAGGCACCCGACTTCACCCTCAGCGACGCCGACGGCCAGCCCGTCACCCTGAGCAAGGTCCTGGCCGACACCGGCAAGAGCGTCGTCCTGTACTTCTACCCGGCCGCCATGACTCCCGGGTGCACCACGCAGGCCTGCGACTTCCGTGACAACATCGCGGAGTTCGCCGCCGCCGGGTTCACCGTCCTGGGCGTCTCCCCGGACACCTCCGAGAAGCTGGCCCGGTTCAGGGAGCAGGAGAGCCTGACCTTCACCCTGGTCGGCGACCCGGATAAGGACACCCTCCGCGCCTACGGCGCCTTCGGCGAGAAGAAGAACTACGGCCGCGTCGTCCAGGGCGTCATCCGCTCCACCGTCATCGTGGGTGCCGACGGCAAGGTGACCAAGGCCTTCTACAACGTGAAGGCGACCGGCCACGTGGACCGCGTCAAGAAGGAACTGGGCGTCTGAGTCCGCCGACCGGCCGTCCGGAGGCCACGGGCCCCGGACGGCCGGTCGAGTCCCCGATCCCGGTAGAGTGACCCCGTCGGGGCCGTAGTCCAACGGCAGGAGACGGCAGCTTTAGGTGCTGTACAGTGCGGGTTCGAATCCCGCCGGCCCCACTCCCCCGGCGTCCCCTCGGCGGGGCCCGTGGGACCCAGGAACGACCAGAGGCGCGCGAACCCGCTCGCGCGCCTCTTCGTGTGTGCGGTGGTCACAGGCCGAAGAGCGCCCACACGACCAGGGCCAGCAGGGCGACCACGCCCAGGACCACACCGGCGGCCACGGTCAGGTGGCTGCGCTCCGAGTGCTTGCCCGACTTGGTCAGGCCCAGCGTCTCCGTGGACTCGCGGATCGACAGCATGATCGAGTTCACCGCCTCGGGGCTGTTGCGCAGCCGCTCGCTGATGGACTCGGCCAGCACGTGCGCGCCCGCGCGGAAGTGCTCCCGCGCCGACTCACGTTCCTCCGGTTCGGCGGAGTCCTCACCTCCGGCGGCGGCCTCGGCGGTCCGTTCCCCGTCGGTGCGCTCGGGCGCCCACGGGGCCAGGGCCGCGATCCGCAGCATCTTGGCGGCGTTCTCCGCGCTCAGCCGCTCACCCGGCTCGACCCGCAGCATCCCCGCGAGCACCGGGGCGAGCGGACCGGCGTTGGTGGCCTCTTTGGGCTCGTCCAACGGCTCCTGACGGAGGATCTTGATGTAGCCCTTGCGGTCGTAGGGCGGGTAGCCCTCGACCGCCGCGTACAGGGTCGCGCCCAGAGACCAGATGTCGGACTCCGGGCCCACCGGACCTGCCTTGGCGCGCTCCGGCGGGATGTAGGCGGGCGAACCGATGATGCGTCCGGAGGCGCTCAGCGCGGACTCGCCGTTCCAGGCGGCCAGGCCGAAGTCGGTCAGCACCACCCGGCCCGCCTCGCTGATCATGACGTTGTCGGGCTTGACGTCGCGGTGGACGATGCCCTCGTTGTGCGCCACCTTGAGCGCGTCGATCAGCTGGAGCCCTATCTCGGCCACGCGCTGGTACGGCAGCGGGCCACCGACCTGGATGATCTCCTCCAGGGTGGAGGCCTCCAGCAGCTCCATGACGATCCACGGCCGCTCGTCCTCGTCCACGACGTCGAGGACGGTGACGAGGCTGGGGTGCACCAGGCGCCCGGCGACCCTGGCCTCCCGCGTGGTGCGCTGGACCAGCGACTCGCGTTCGTTGCGACTCAGGTCCGAGGGCAGGCGGAGCTCCTTGACCGCCACCTCCCGCTTGATGACCAGGTCGGTGGCGCGCCAGACGGTGCCGACACCGCCGCGCGCGATCTCGGAGGTGAGCTGGTAGCGACCCTTGAGCAGCCGACCACCGCCCTCCGGCTCAGCCACGGCCGCCTCGGGACGCGCGGAGTCGGGCGACGTCTGGGGCCGCTGGGTGTGCGGGTCTTCTAGGGAGGACACGGTTATCCACGGGTCCATTCACCGGCCATGGTGGCCTCCTGCGGAGCATTGCGGTCGCTGTCACCACTTAGGTGCACGGATCACTCGTTATACCAGGATGACGCCGGGGCCACGCCGCTGGTTGTCTGATGGCTGACACATAGGTTCGGTTTCGTTATGTCCGAGGGAGAGCCGCGCATACCGTGACGAGGCTCTCCCCTCCGATCCTTGACCCGGGCGGCACGCACGTGCACGTGCGTGCGCGCGTGCCCGCGCGGGAGGAGTCGGACGATCAGCTCCAGAGGGACTCGGGCGTGCGCACCTCGACCGGACCGACACCGGTCTTGGCCAGCGGTTCGCGCAGGCTGTCGGCGTCACCGACCACCACCACGACGGCTTCCTCAGGACGAAGGTACTCGACGGCCGCGGTGTTCAGGTCCTCGGCGGTGAGCTTCTCGTACCCGGCGCGGATGCGGTCCACGTTGTCGTCGGGAAGGTCGTGCACGACCATGTCGACCAGCGCTCCGGCCATGGCACGGGCCGTGGAGTAGGTGACCGGCAGGCCCACCGTGTTGGACTCGCGGACCGTGGACAGCTCGTCCTCGGTGACGCCCTGGTCGCGCAGCTTGTTCACCTGCTCCAGCGAGGAGGTGACCGAGTGCGCGGTGGTCCCTGCCTCGACCTGCGTGCTCATGAAGAACACGCCGCTGTCGCGGCGCAGGTCGAAGCGGCTCCCGGCGCCGTAGGTGTAGCCCAGGCGCTCACGCAGCTCCATGTTGAGGCGGGAGGTGAACATCCCGCCCAGGATCTCCCCGATGCCCTCGGCGCGCGGCAGGTCCACCTGCGAACGCGAGGGGGCGCGGTGGGCGATGACCAGGGCCGACTGCACGGAGCCGGGCCGGTCCACGATGAGCACGCGCGGCTGGTCGCCGGGCGGCGGGGCGGGCTCGGTGGTCTGGCGCTCGGGCGCGCGCGCGGCGTCGCCGAACACGATCCGGCCCAGCTCCTCCAGGTCCACGTTGGCGAGGTCGCCGACGACCACGAGGGTTCCGGCGACCGAGGCGATCGAGTCCGCGTGGAAGCGCGCGACGGTCTCGGGGGTGATGTTAGCCAGCTTGACCGGGCCGCCAGCGAGCGGCGTGGCGTAACGGCCGGTGAACAGCTGGCCGCCGAGGCTGCGCATGGCCAGCGTGGAGGCGGAGGAGGCGTCCAGCCAGAAGCGCTCCAGCAGCTGCTCACGGCGGCGTACGACGTCGTCGGGGTTGAGGGCCGGACGACGCACGGCGTCCGCGAACAGGTGGACGGCCTCACCGAGGCGGTTGGTGGGCGCGTCGAGGCCGGTGATGAAGCCGTCCCAGTTGACGCGCGCGATCCACTCCGCGCCGTGGCGCTCCAGGGCCGGGGCCAGGGAGCTGTTGCCACCGGGGCCGTCCTCCAGCGCCTCGCTGGTCAGCGCGCTGACACCCATGGCGTCCAGCGGTTCGACGGCACCGCCGAAGGGGTGCACGAGGCGGAGGGAGGCCAGCTGCTGGCCGGGCACGTCGAGGGCGACGATGGTGCCGCCGCCGACGGTGACCCGCCGGGGCTTGGGAAACGTGAAGGACGCGGGCGCGCCGAGGTCCGGGCGGTTCTGCTGCATGCTCTGCGGCTCTTTCTGCGGCTGGGCGGGAACGGGGCGGTTACGCCTGCTGGGCGTGGGCCGCGGCGTCGGCCTCGGCTTCCGCCTGGAGCGTCTCGGCGGCGGTCTCCGGTTCGGGGTCGAACCGGACGATCAGCATGTTGTCGTCGACGAGCAGGTTCGCGGCGGCGGCGCGGACCTCCTCGGCGGTGATGTCCGCCCAGCGCTCGGGCCAGGTGAAGGCGAGCTCGGGGTCGCCGAGCAGCTGGGTGCAGCTGCCGATGGTGTCGGCCAGGCCGGAGGGGCTGGCGATGGAGTGCAGGTGTTCGCGCTCCAGGACGGCGCGGGCCCGGTCGAGCTCCTCGTCGGTGATCCCGTTGCCGAGCTTGGCGACCTCCTCTCGGATGGCCTGCTCCAGGACGTCGCCCTCCACCCCCTCGCGGGCCAGCATGTTCACCAGCAGGAGGCTGTCGGTGTAGCGGAAGGGCAGGATGTCGGCGGAGCCGCCGCCGTCGTCGGCGGCGATCGGACGGTCCACGACCAGCGAACGGTACAGGCGGCTGCCCTGGCCCTGTCCGAGGACGGCGGCGGCCAGCTGGGCGGCGTCGTGGCCGCGCTCGCCGTAGGAGGGGACGCGGAAGCCGATGAACACCCCGGCGGCCGGGACGGTCTCCGTGACGGCGTCCCGCACGGGGCCGCCCAGGGGGCGTGCAGCGCGGGGTCGGGGGTCTCGGGGATCTCCTCGCGTGCGGGGATACCGCCGAAGTACTTCTCGACCCTGGCCAGGACGTCCTCGGACGCCAGGTCGCTGACGATGGTCAGCACGCAGTTGTCCGGGCCGTAGTGCGCCTTGTGGAACGACTTGACGTAGTCCAGGTCGGCGGCGTCCAGGTCGGCCATGGAGCCGATCGTGGAGTGGTGGTAGGGGTGGCCCTCGGGGTAGGCCAGGCGCAGGATGCGCTCCAGGGCCGTGCCGTAGGGCTGGTTGTCGTAACGCTGGCGGCGCTCGTTCTTGACGACGTCGCGCTGGTTGTCCAGGACCTCCTGGGTCATGCCGTCGCGCAGGGTCGCCAGCCGGTCCGACTCCAGCCACAGGACGGTGTCGAGGGCGTGCGTGGGCACCGTCTCGAAGTAGTTGGTGCGGTCCGTCGAGGTGGAGGCGTTGATGTCGCCGCCCAGCCGCTCGACCACGTCGAAGTGCTCGCCCTTGGTGACGTTGCCGCTGCCCTGGAACATCAGGTGCTCGAACAGGTGCGCGAACCCGGTGCGGCCGGTCACCTCGTGCCGAGACCCGACCCCGTACCAGAGGTTGACCGAGGCGACCTGGCCGGTGGAGGCCGGAGCCGTCACCAGACGCAGTCCGTTGTCCAGCGTGTACTGCTCGACCCGTCCCGCCGTTCCCATGGTGGTCACCAGCGCATGCACCCCATCAAGTTCCGTTGACTGCTTCACCGAACACGACCCTATGTCCTCGGACCCCTTCCGGGACACACGATTCGGGCAATCCACGGGCGGAAACCCAGCCCCCTCCACGGAGCACGGAACCGGCCCCCGAGCCCCTCCAGATCCCGGGCACAGCGGTGAGCCCCACCCCGCACCTCGACCACAGGTGTGAGCCCTGACCTCGCACCCTCGCCACAGGCATGAGTCCCACCCGCACGCCTCGCCGCAAGGGGTGCCCGTTCGAGCGCCGGAGAGGGTTCTGCAAGACGAGTCAAGCCGCCAGCGAGGAACGAGCCAGGCGCAGACGAGGATGAAGAATCCCTCTGCAAAGGCGCCGAACCCGGGCCGAAGCGAAGCGGAGGCCCAAAGAAAACACGTCTGAACCCCAACCACAGGCATGAGTCCCCCCGCACCCTCCGCCACGAGGGAGGTACCCGTTCGAGCGCCCTAGAGCCCGGGTCTCAGCAGGCACAGTGCAAGAGGTACGCCCCCACCCCTACCCGTTCCGGTACTCCGTGGTGTCCATCGACGCGGCGATCTCGTCGTAGACGGCGCTGTACTGGGCGTCCACGGACCACACGTAGAGGAGCACGTCGCTCTCGGGCAGGAACCACATACGCACCTCGAAGGTGTCGTCGTTGTCGCAGGTGACGGTCCACAGCGAGTGGTGGGACTTGAGCCCGTCCGCGTGCTCGAAGACGTTGCCGGGCCCGGTGGTGAGGGTCGCGCCCTCGACCCCGATGTTGCCCGAGGCGGCGGTGTTGAGGCTGCGGCAGCTGTCGGTGTCGTCCGCCCAGCCGTCGTCGTCGTGGAAGGCGTCGTCCTTCTTGGGCCAGCTCTGCGGGTGCTTGTCGGCCTGTTTGGGGACGAGCTGGATCGAGCCGTAGGCGCAGGAGCTCTGTCCGGGCGGGGTCATGCACAGCTGGGAGCCGTCGTTCTGGACCTCCCACTCCTCGGGGGTCTCGATCGCCACGCCCATCACGTCGGCGGTGTCGAACCCCTCCGGGCCGGGCGGTTCGATGGCGGGCATCATGCCGCTCTCGCCGCGCTCCAGTTCGATCCCGCCGGAGGCCTCGTCGGAACCGCAGGCGGTGAGCGCCAGCAGGGACGCCGCGGCGACCGCCGCGACGCGACCGACCCCCTGCCGGTGCCGAACCAGGTTCGTCGTGCCCGCCATGGTACGTTCCGCCCTTCTCGTACGGTCCCCGACCTCGTGTCTGACAGATCGGAGCACAGTCGACCATAGCGCCCTCGACACACCCTCCGCGCCGGACCACCTCCCGCACTACTCTGGGTCCATGGTGGACCTCGCGAAGATCACTGATCCCTTGTCCCTCAACCGGTTCGGCCCCCAGCCCAAGGGCCCGTTGGTCCTGGAGCTGGACCTCACGGAGGGTGTCGCCGACGAGGCGCCGGGCGACCCCTCAGCCAGATCATGAACAGGCGCAAGCAGCACTACCTGGAGGTGCTCGAGGGCATTCGCAGAGGTGCCCGCGACCCCGAGGTGGGCGGTCTCGTCGTGCGGGTGGACGCCCGTTCCCTGGGGATCGCGAAGATCCAGGAGCTGCGCGACACCGTCGCCGACTTCCGTGCCACCGGCAAGCCCGCCGTGGCCTGGGCGGACACCTTCGGGGAGGCCGGTGACGGCAACCTGCCGTACTACCTGGCCACCGCGTTCTCCCGGGTGGTCCTGTCCCCCACCGGCCTGGTGGGGCTGAGCGGCCTGATGTCGCGCACCACGTTCCTCAAGGGCGCTCTGGACCGGCTCGACGTGAAGTTCGAGGCCGGGGCCCGGCACGAGTACAAGAACGCGATCAACCCGTACACCCAGACGCAGTACACCGACGCCCACCGCGAGGCGGCCGGACGCCTCGTCGAGTCCATGAACGACCAGATCGTCACCGCGGTCGCCAAGAGCCGCGGGCTCACCGAGGAGCGGGTCCGGGAGCTGGTCGCGACCGCGCCGATCCTCGGCCAGGAGGCGTTGGAGGCCGGGCTGGTCGACCAGCTCGCCTACCGCGACGAGGTGTACGCGGAGCTGAACGCCGAGGTGCGCGCCCGGAAGGGCGAGGACTCCCCGAGCCCGCCCTCCAGTTCGTCACCCGCTACCACCGCAAGCACGTCCCGCCGCCCCGGCCCCGGTTCGCGGACAACGGCGACCACATCGCCCTCATCTCCGCCAACGGCGGCATCAACCTGGGCAAGAGCCGCCGCTCCCCGCTGGGCGGCACCGTGATGGGCTCGGACACCGTCTGCGCCGCCTTCCGTGCCGCCCGCCAGGACCCCCGGGTCCGGGCCGTGGTGTTCCGGGTGGACAGCCCCGGGGGTTCGGCCATCGCCTCGGACCTGATCCGCAGGGAGAGCCAGCTGACCCGTGAGGCCGGCAAGCCGGTCATCACGACCATGGGCGACGTCGCGGGGTCGGGCGGCTACTACGTCGCGCTGGGGTCGGACGCGATCGTGGCGCAGCCCGCCACCATCACCGGATCCATCGGCGTCCTGATCGGCAAGCCGGTCCTGGGCGCACTCCGGGAGCGGTTCGGGATCACCTCCGACTCCGTGAGCGAGGGTCCGCACGCGGGCATGTTCGACACCCTGGACGGGTTCAGCGACTCCGAGTGGGAGCGCATCAACACGCTGCTGGACACCATCTACGAGGACTTCGTGGCGAAGGCCGCCGCCGCCCGGGGCCGCACCTGGGACGAGATCCACGCGGTGGCCAAGGGCCGGATCTGGACCGGCGCGGACGCCCTGGAGAACGGTCTGGTCGACGAGCTGGGCGGGGTCGAGACGGCGGTGCGGCTGGCCCGCGCCAAGGCCGGGTCCGGGGCGCTCCCGGTCCGTGTCTTCCCGCGCGCGCACCCGCTGGACCGGCTCCGTCAGCACGAGTCCAGCGAGGACGTGGCCTCCGCCGAGCCGCAGACGGTGCTGAGCGCCTGGGGTCCGCTGGAGCACCTGGCCGCCCGGTTGGGGCTGCCCGCCTCCGGTCCGCTGAGCATGCCCGGCTCGTGGGAGATCCGTTGAGCGTTCCGGGCGGCGCCTACCTGGAGGCGATGGCGCTGCTGCCGACCGGTGTGACCGTGGTGACCGTCGCGGACGGCCGCGACGACATCGGGGCGACGGTGAGTGCCCTGGTGTCGATCTCCACGGATCCGCCGGTGGTGATGTTGAGCGTGGCCGGGGAGGGCTACGTTGCCGAGGTCGTGGGTGAGGTCGGCGCGTTCGCGGTGAGCGTGCTCGCCGCCGACCAGCGCGCCGTGGCGGGGCGGTTCGCCGCCGAGGGCCGCCCCAGCGCCCGGCACCTGGTGTCGGGCCTGTCCCACCACCGGGGCGCGCACACCGGGGCGATCGTGCTGGACGACTCCCTGGCGGCGCTGGAGTGCTCGGTGCGCCAGCGGGTGGAGGTCGGTGACCACACGGTGTTCTTCGCGGACGTGGTGGGCCTGCCCGAGGTGGGCGCGGAGCGGCGCGGTCCGGCGATGGTCCGCTGGGACGGCCGGTACCACTCGCTGGGGTGATTCCGCCGGGACGTGCGAGGGGCCCCGGAACCGTGATGCGGTTCCGGGGCCCCTGTCGTGCGGGCGGTCAGACCAGGCCCTGCTCCTCCAGCCACTCCTGGGCGACGTCGGCGGCGTTCTCGTTGTCGATCACGACGCGCTCGTTGAGCTGGGTGAGCTCCTCCGTGGTCAGCGCCGCGGAGACGGCGTTGAGGGCGTCACGCGCCGTGTCGTCGACCTGCTCGCCGTTGACGAGCGGCGTGATGTTCTGCGATCCGAAGAGGTTCTCCGGGTCCTCCAGGACCACGAGGTCCTCCACCGCGATCTGCGGGTCGGTCGTGAACAGGTTGGCCGCCTGGATGTCGCCGTCCTCCAGCGCCTTGGTCAGGAGGGCGACCTCCAGCGAGCGGAACTCGGAGAACTCGATCCCGTAGACCGACTCCAGTCCCACCACGCCCTGGTGGCGGGTCTCGAACTCGGGCGGTCCGCCCAGCACGAGCTGGTCGGCCACCTCGGCCAGGTCCGTGAGGCTGGCCAGGTCGTGCTCCTCGGCCACCTCTCTCGTCACGGTGACCGAGTCCTTGTTCTCCGCGCTGGAGGAGTCCAGGATCTCCAGCCCCTCCGGCAGGGCCTCCTCGACCAGGGCGTTGGTCTCCTCGGCGTCGGCGCTGGGCGCCTCGTCGTCGAGGTAGGCCAGGGTCGCGCCGTTGTACTCGGGGAAGACGGAGAGGTTGCCCGACTCGATCTGCGAGTAGTACACCTCGCGGCTGCCGATGTTGAGCTGGTAGTCGACCTCCACGCCCTCGGCCGCCATGGCCCGGCCGTACAGCTCCGCGAGCAGGGTGCTCTCGGGGAAGTCGGCCGAACCGATGACCACCGCGCCCGACGCGGCGCCTCCGCCGCCGTCCTCCTCGTAGGGGTCGCTGCCACCGCACGCGCTGAGGAGCAACACCAGGGGAAGCCCGATGAGGGCGAGCTTCTTGTGCATGTCCGAACCTTCTCTCTGGGGAGTCCTACTTGACAGGCGGTGCCCGAAGACCGCCAGGTCAGCGCGCCACCGCGGACTCGGCACGCAGTCCGGGCGCGACGAGGAACCGTCGCAGCCCGGCGAACAGGAGCGTGGTGACCACCGCGAGCGCCACCACGAGTACGGAACCGCCCAGCATCATCGTGAGGTCCTGGCGGGCCTGGCCGTCGACGATGTAGCGGCCCAACCCGCCCACTCCCACGTAGGCGGCGATGGTGGCCGTGGCCACCACCTGGACGGCGGCCGTGCGCATCCCGATCAGGATGAGCGGTGTGGCCACCGGGAGTTCGAGCTTGAACAGGACCTCGCGGCCGCGCATGCCCATGCCCAGCGCGGCGTCCCTGAGCCGGGGCTCGACGCCCCGGACGCCCTCGTGGGTGTTGACGAGGATCGGCGGGACGGCCAGGGCCACCAGGGCCGCGATGACGGGAACGAGCCCGATCCCGGCGGCCAGCACGATCAGGAAGAGCACGCCGATGGTGGGCAGGGCCCGGGCGAAGTTGGCCAGGCTCGCGGTGAGGAAGCCGCCCACGCCGGTGTGTCCGGTGAACAGGCCGATCGGGACCGCGATGGCGGTCGAGATGAGCAGGCCCAGCAGCGAGTAGTAGACGTGTTCGCCCAGCCTGGCCGGGATGCCCGCCGAGCCGCTCCACTGCGCGGGGTCCGAGAACCACGCCACGAGTTCGTTCAGGATGTCCATGGTCACTCCCCCGCCGTGGCTGGGCTCGGGTGCGCGGCGGCGCCCGTGGTCGACGGTGTGGGCACGGCGGCGGCTCGGCGCGTGCGGGCCCTGAGCCCGGAGCCCGGCCGCCCGTTGCCCCGGGTCCAGGGGGTGAGCAGGTACTGGGCGATGACCAGCAGGGCGTCGGTGACGAAGGCCAGCAGCACCACCAGCACGATGCCGACCACGATGGGCGCGTCGAACTGACGGCGGAACCCGTCGCTGAGGATGAGCTGGCCCAGTCCGCCCAGGCCCACCAGGGAGGCGACGCTGACCATGCTGATGGTGGCCACCGAGGCCACGCGCAGCCCGGCGATGATCACCGGCACCGCCACCGGCATCTCCACGGTCACCAGGCGCCGGAGCGGTCCGTAGCCGATCGCGACCGCCGCCTGGCGTACGTGGTCGGGGACCTGGCGCAGACCGTCCACCACGTTGGGCAGCAGGATCACCAGGGTGTAGAGGGACAGCGGGACGATCGCGGTCCAGTCGCTGAACCCCGTGTAGGGCAGCATGAGGAAGAACAGGGCGATGGAGGGCACCGCGTAGAGCACGTTCACGCCGGTGAGCACCGGCGGGTAGAGCCCGCGCCAGCGCGCGCAGGCCAGCCCCAGGGGCACGGCGACGGCCAGCCCGATGAGGATGGACAGGTAGGCGAGGCGCATGTGCTCCAGGAGCCGGGGCAGGATCCCCCGGTCGGGTTCGCCCGGGTAGCTCCAGTTGGTCACGCCCCAGTCGGTGACCCGGACGGCCCACTCCCAGGCACCCACGGCCCAGTTCCCGCCGTCGGCGGCGATCACTCGGACACCGACCAGATCGCGGCGCCCAGGTCGTCCTGGGAGACCACTCCGACGACGCGGCCCTCGTCGTCCACGCCGACGGCCCGTCCCGCCGGGGAGAGCACTGCGGCGTCCAGGGCGGCGCGCAGGGAGTCGGCGCCCACATCGAAGGTGTGGCCGAAGGGGGCCAGCTCCAGTGAGCCGAGCGGCACACCGGTGGGGGCCCGGTCGAGCTGCGCGGCGCTGACCCACCCCGGGGCATGCGGTCGGCGTCCACCACGAGCGCCCACGGTTCGCCGTCCCCGGTGACGACGTCCTTGGCGCGTTCGACCCGGTCCTCGTCGTCGAAGACCACGTCCTCACGCGGGGAGAGCGCGCTGGCGGGGAAGAAGGAGAGGCGGCGCACTCCCCGGTCGTAGCCGATGAACGACTCCACGAACGCGTCCACGGGTTCGGCGAGCAGCCGTTTCGGGGTGTCGTACTGGGCGAGTTCGCCGCCGGGCCGGAAGACCGCGATCCGGTCGCCGAGGCGTACCGCCTCGTCGATGTCGTGGGTGACGAACACGATGGTCTTGTGCAGCTCCTGCTGGAGGCGGATCAGCTCGTCCTGGAGGCTGGTGCGCACGACCGGGTCGACGGCGCTGAAGGGCTCGTCCATGAGCAGGATCGGCGGGTCGGCGGCGAGGGCGCGGGCGACGCCGACCCTCTGCTGCTGTCCACCCGAGAGCTGGTGGGGGTAGCGCCTGGCCTGGGCGGGTTCGAGGCCGACCAGTTCCATGAGTTCGGCCGCTCGCGCGCGTGCCTTGGAGCGTCGCCATCCGAGGAGCAGAGGCACCGTGGCGATGTTGTCCAGGACGGTGCGGTGCGGGAAGAGTCCCGCCTGCTGGATGACGTAGCCGATGGAGCGGCGCAGCTGGGCCGGGTCCTGCTCGCGGATGTCGGCGCCGTCGACGCGGATGGTTCCGGCGGTGGGCTCGACCATGCGGTTGATCATCCGCAGTGAGGTGGTCTTGCCGCTGCCGGAGGGGCCGACGAAGACCGTGGTCCCGCCGGACTCCACTGTCAGGTCCAGACTGGCGACGGCGACGGTGCCGTCCGGATAGGTCTTGGCGGCGCCCTCGAATGTGATCATCGCGGGGTCGTCTCCGTTCGGGGGCCTGTGGGATTTCCGCGGGGGAGCCACGCGGATACGCGGCCTTCCCCTGGGCCCGGGGTTCAAACGGGTGGAAGCGGACACCGTGACCGGACCGCGACCCCGGTCCGTCCCTGGGCGTGCCGGGAAGAGTACCCCAGGCCGGGAGGTTACGGACACGACGACACGCCGCCCCACTCGAACAGGAGTATGATCCCGCGCGCTTCGCTCCGGTCGAGCTCAGCCCCGGGCGGCGATCCAGTCGGTGAGCTGGTGAAGGTCGTCCACGATCACGTCGGCCCGCCGGGCGTCGGGGGTGGCGGCGTGCCGGTACCCGTAGATGCCCCGGCGCAGCAGGGCGGTGCCCATCCCGGCGCGGCGGGCGGGGAGGACGTCGTTGTCGACGCGGTCACCGACGTAGAGGATCTCCTCGGCGGTGACGCCCGGACGGCCGCGGTCGGCCAGCTCCAGGACGCGGTCGAAGAACTCCGGCTGCGGTTTCTGCGTGCCCCACACGTCGGAGATGCCGATGCCGTCGACGCCCAGGCCCATGGCGTCCAGGGTGGGTCCGGCCTCGGGAGGCTGGTTGCCCGCGATGACCAGGGACAGCCCGGCCTGGTTCATGGCCTTGAAGGCGGGGCGGACGTCCGGGTAGAGGTCGCGCTCGTCGAAGTGCTCACGGACGCCCTCCGGGTCCTCGGCCCGCCAACGGGCGCTCTCGGCCTCCAGGTCGAACCCGGGCACGAGCAGCCGGAAACCGTCGGTGAGCGTGCCGCCCGAGCCGATCACCGCGCCGATGGTGCCGAAGAACGCCATGTGCGGGATGGCGAACCGGTCCGCCCAGCGCGCGAAGATCCGCGTCTCGTCGATGAGCGTCTCGCCGACGTCGAACACCACAGTACGAATTGCCACGGTTAGGGAGTGTACAAGGCGTGTACCGGCGCGGACCCGGCCCGCCACCGCTCGGGCCCGCGCCGTGGCGGGTTCAGGCGCCCGGCGGGCGCAGCACGGCGAAGGCGTCGGTGACCTCCAGTTCCCGCGCGCGGAAGCGGAAGAGGGCGGCGGGTCGGCCACCGGAGCGACCGGAGGGCACGGAGCGGCCGGTCTCCTCGATCTGCCCGCGCCGCAGGAGGACCCGGCGCAGGTTGGTGGCGGCCACGTCGTGCCCGAGGGCGGCCCGGTAGTGGGCCGACAGCTCCGACATCGTGAACTCCGGCGGGGCCAGGGCGAAGCCCAGGTTGGTGTAGCTCAGTTTGGAGCGCAGCCGTCGGCGGCCGGAGCGGACGATGGAGGCGTGGTCGAAGGCCATCGGCGGCAGGTCGGCGGCGGGGTGCCAGCCGGTGTCGGCCGGAACCACGGGGTCGATGTGCGCCGGGACCAGACCCAGGTAGGCGGTGGCCAGGGTGCGGCGCTGGGGGTCGCGGTGGGGGTCGCTGCGGGTCTCCAGCTGCTCCATGTGGCTGACGTCGCGGACGTCGACCTTCTGGGCGAGCTGTCGGCGGATCGAGGCGCCCAGGCTCTCGTCGGCGCCGAGCCGACCACCGGGCAGCGCCCACTCGCCCTCGCAGGGCGGCAGGGCGCGCCGCCACAACAGGACGCACAGTTCTCCCGCGCGGATCTGGAGGACGACCGCGATCGCCTCGTGCGCCGAGAGCACCGCCGCCCCTCCCCTCCGATCGGGGTCGGCCGTCGCGGTCGGGCCCGCGTCGGCCACCATGGCCTGTCCGTTTGCTTCCGGGATATCCACCCTGTCCCTTCCGTTCCACGCCATGTTAAGCTTCACCAGGTTTGTGCCTGACAGACAAAAACTAGGTCTCCGCACGCATCTCCCCTGGCACGGCGCCCGCACGGCGTGCCCACAGCCCCAAGGAAGTAGTAGGACATGGCATCGGTCACCGCGACGGCGGACACCATGACCAGGCAGGAGTGGGCCACCGAGGTCCGCCGCCTGGCAGAGGAGCGCGACGCTGTCATCCTCGCGCACAACTACCAGC
Source organism: Nocardiopsis eucommiae (assembly GCA_018388625.1). GTDB lineage: Bacteria > Actinomycetota > Actinomycetes > Streptosporangiales > Streptosporangiaceae > Nocardiopsis > Nocardiopsis eucommiae. The sequence goes on from CP074402.1 coordinate 4,613,470, forward strand.
GCCCGGAAATCCAGGACGTCGCCCACCACACCGGCGACTCCCTGGCACTGTCCCGGCTCGCCGCGAGCGTGGACGCCAGCACCATCGTCTTCTGCGGCGTGCACTTCATGGCCGAGACCGCCAAGATCCTCGCGCCGGAGAAGACCATTCTGCTCCCCGACCCCAACGCCGGGTGCTCGTTGGCGGACACGATCACCGCCGAGGACGTGCGCGCGTGGAAGGCCCAGCACCCCGGCGCGGTCGTGGTCGCCTACGTCAACACCACGGCGGCGGTCAAGGCCGAGACCGACATCTGCTGCACCTCGTCCAACGCCGCCGACGTCATCCGGTCCATCCCCGAGGACCGGGAGATCCTGTTCCTCCCGGACCAGTTCCTCGGCGCCCACGTCAAGCGGGTCACCGGCCGCGAGAACATCCACGTCTGGATGGGCGAGTGCCACGTGCACGCCGGGATCGACGGCCACACCCTGCGTGAGCGGGTCGCCTCCGAGCCCGACGCCGAGGTGTACGTCCACCCCGAGTGCGGCTGCGCCACCTCGGCCCTCTACCTCGTGGGCAGCGGAGCGGTCCCCGAGGAGCGGGTGAAGGTCCTCTCCACCGGCGGGATGCTGAGCGCCGCGGAGAACACCACGGCCAAGAAGGTGCTGATCGCCACCGAGACCGGCATGCTGCACCAGCTGCGCAACGCCAACTCCACCACGGAGTTCGAGGCGGTCAACTCGCGCGCCGAGTGCCACTACATGAAGATGATCGACGCCGACAAGCTGCTGAACTCGCTCCGCCACGGCACCACCGAGATCCTGGTGGACCCCGGGACCGCCGAGCGGGCCCGCCGCTCCGTGGAGCGGATGGTCGCCATCGGACAGCCCTCACGGGGCGGCGAGTAGCCGACGCGTCGTGCGCGGAGACGCGCGTGCGAGTGGCGCCGCACGCGCGTGGTCGGTAACAGAAGTCTCACCTTCCAGCCACAGCTGAATCATTCGCCCACACCAGACGCCTCCCCTCGCTAGCGTCACCTCAGGAGCGGGGGAGAATCGTGACCAGAGGTAACGAAACAGGCGTACCGGAGGCGGAGACCGTCGAGGCGCTGTACGACGCGTTCGCGCAGCCGCTCTTCTGGTACGCGTGGTCCCTGTTGGGCGACCCCGACCAGTACACCGACGACGGAGACCGGCCGGACGAGGACCCGGTCACCGACGCCGTCCACGAGGCCTTCGTCGCGGGGATCGGGCTGGAGTCCAGGCTCACCGACCCCGCCGACCGGGGCCCCTGGCTCTTCGCCCTCGTCCGCACCGCCTGCCAGCAGCGCGGTTTCGCGCCCACCTGCCCCTACACCCGGCTGGCCACCGTGCCCGACGAGGCCCCGGTCGCGCGCATGTTCTCCCGCCTTCCGGCGAGCCACCGGGAACTGGTCGAGCTCAACCTGCGCCACGCGCTGTCCACCTCGGCCGTCTCCCGGGTCCTGGGACTGGAACCGAGGATCTGCGGCGAACTGTCCCGGTCCGCGATCCGCCGCGCGGCGGAGGGGCTGGAGGAGCTCCCCGCGCCCGAACCCGACGAGGACACCCCGAGCGGCACCTGGCGGACCCAGGTGCACCAGGTCTCCTCGGCGCTGGCGCTGCTGCGCCCCCGGGCGCCCCGCCCGGTCTGCGCGACCGGGTCGTGCACACCTGTACCTCACCCGACGCCGCCGAGGAGCGATCCCGGATCACCTCGGCGATGCAGCCGCTCGCCACGGACGGCTACCCGGTCCACCGCGCGCGCCCGCTGGGCGCGACGGTGGTCGAGGACCCCGAGGAGGTCGGGCCCGTCGAGGTCCCGCTCCCCGTGCCCTGCCCCGCGACCTGCTGACCACCGCCGACCACCCCGTACGCGACGACGCGCGCTCCCCGCTGCCCTCGCCCGACCACGACCCGCTCGACGAGGTCACCGACACCGGGCGCCGACGCTGGCCGCTGCCCGCGATCTCGGGCCTGGCCACCGTGGCGGTGGCGGTGGGGCTGTGGTGGTGGGCCAGTTCGGTGGGCGGCCCCACCACCGTGATCGACTCCGGCCCGGTCCTGCCGGGGCAGCGTCCGGGCCTGTCCGAGGCGGAGGCGGCCTCCACCGCCTCTGACGGCAAGCCGGGGTCAGAGCCGACCTCGGTCACGGTCACCGGGGACGCGGACGCCGAGAGCCCCGGGGCGAACGTGTCGGGGAGCGACGACCCCAGCACCGGCCCGAGCGGGTCGACGGAGGAGGAGCGTGAGGAGGCGCCCGAACGCGGCGACGCCCCCGAGGTCCCGGAGGAGGCACCCGGCGCACCCGGCCCCCGGCCCAGGAACCCGACCCCGGAGAGGACGCGGACGAGGAGGAGCCACCCGGAGACGGGGGCGGAGCTCCGGGGAACGGTTCCCCCGGCCTGCTCGGCGACCTGCTGGGGCTGCTGTTCGGCAGCGGCCAGAGTGAGGCGGACCAGCCGACCGACTAGCCCGTTAGCCCCGCCCCTAGAAGGAGGAGAGGAGTCGGCTGGCAGCGGTCTGGAGCCGCCCCTCGACCTCCTCGATGTCGCGGCGGCCCTTGAGGATCTCCACGAGCTCGAAGATCCAGACGCTGGTGAGCGCGCCGACCAGGACGTACCCGGTGCTGTCGCGGTCCACCTCGACGCCGGAGGCCGCCTCGTCACCCCGGGGCTCGTCGGCGGTGGGGGCGCCCTCCAGGTTGCCGGTGGCCACCCGCCACACCAGGTCGCTGATGCGCACGTCGAGCTCGATCTTGACCTCGGCCATGATCAGGGACCGCACCAGGGCGTCGGCCAGCTCGGGCTCGCGCATGAGGCCGCGCGTGGCGCGGAGGAGGACGTCGACCGCCCGCCCGGAGGGGCTGTCCGCGGTGGGCGGCCGGCGGACGATGCCTCCTTCCAGGAGGTCGAGCTCCTCGGTGACCACGGCCACGACCAGGTCCATCTTGGAGGGGAAGTAGCGGTAGAGCGTGCCGAGGGCGACCCCCGCGCGTTCGGCGACCGAACGCATCTGCATCGCCTCCACGCCGCCGCGCACGGCCAGGGCGGCCGCGGTCTGGACGATGCGCCGACGACGTTGGGTCTGAGTCCGTGTCATCGTTCCGATCGGTGCCTGCACCGCCACAGGGTCTCTCCCATTCGTCTTCGGTCCGCACGTCGCCGTCGCGCGACGGCGCCGAGGTCGGCCGCGCCGGGTGGACTCCCCGCCCGACAACCCGGCTCACGAGAACACGTTATCCAACGAATTCCCTTGATCACAGCGCCGGGAACCCATGATCCTCGCCTCATTCCCCGACGTGGCAGAGGCAATACGAGGGCTTGACGGCAACTTTCAGGAAGGCGCCCCGACCTTTGTAGAATATGTTCTATTTTGTCGGGCCGAAAAGCTCCGGACCGAGACCGGCCACGGGAGGCACCCGCCGCCCGCACACTCCGAGGACCCCTTCCCTAGAATCGAACCAGATTCGGTTTCCAGTGGAGAGGTCGGGCCAGGATGCGCGAGGTTCCCCCAGTAGAGGACCTGGGCGAGGGGTTGTGGAGCATCCCCGTGCCGGTCCCCCACAACCCCATCGGGTTCACCTACGTCTACGCGCTCGAATCCCCCGGCGGCCCCGTCCTCGTCGACACCGGCTGGAACCACGACGACTCCTGGGACGCCCTGGTCGACGGCCTCCGACAGGCGGGACACCGGGTGGACGAGGTCCGGGGCGCCGTCGTCACCCACTTCCACGCCGACCACTCCGGGCTCACCGGCCGCCTGCGCGAGGCCTCCGGCGCCTGGATCGCCATGCACCCCGCCGACGCCGAGGTCCTGCGCCGCCAGGAGGGGCGCACCGACGACGAACGCGCCGCCTCCGTGATCGAGCAGATGGTCCGCGCGGGCTTCCCCGAACAGGACGTCGAGGCCTTCCGCGCCTCCCCCACCGTCTTCCGACCGCCCGCGCCGCCCGACGCCTCGCTCGGCGACGGCCAGCGCGTCGACGTCCCCGGCCTGGAGCTGCGCGCCGTGTGGACACCCGGCCACACCCCCGGGCACCTGTGCCTGCACCTGGCCGGACGCGACCTCCTCTTCACCGGCGACCACGTCCTGCCGCGCATCACCCCGCACGTGGGCCAGTTCCCACTGGACTCCGCCGAGGGCGACCCCCTCGGTGACTTCCTCGCCTCCCAGAACCGGATCGGGCGCCTGCCCGGCGCCGACCGGCTCCTATGTCTTCCCTCACACGAGACGCGCTTCTCCGGGTTGGCCGAGCGCGCCCGGGAGATCGTCGACCACCACGAGGAGCGGCTGGAGCTCATGGTGCGACTGGTCGGGCAGGGCCCCACCACCCTGTGGGAGCTCACGTCACGACTGGAGTGGCGGCGCTCCTGGGCGGACATGCGCCCCCTGGCCCGGCACATGGCCGCCTCCGAGACCGCCGCGCACCTCCGCCTGCTGGAGGAGCGCGGCCTCGTGGCCCGTGAGGGCCCGGCGCACCGCCCGCGCTGGGCCAGCGTCATCCCGGGGACCACGCCCCGAATATGATCCCCTGTACCTGATGCCCGGCGCCGGCCCCGAGTGAACTCGCGAGTAACATATGGGGGCGCGCAGCATCCCAGCAGCCGCCCGCAGAGGCTCCGGCCAGGGCCGGGACACCAACGGTGGCGACCGGGCACGCGATCCAACGAAGAGGTGGACTCTTGACCCAGTCGGGCACCAGCACGGGACCGACCCCACGGCCCTCCGGCGACCGCCCCCTGCGCGTCGCCCTCCTGTCGTACCGGAGCAAGCAGCACGTGGGCGGGCAGGGAGTCTACGTCCGCCACCTGTCACGTGAACTGGCCGCCCTCGGTCACGAGGTCACCGTCCTCTCCGGGCAGCCCTACCCCGTCCTCGACGAGGGCGTCACCCTGGAGAAGGTCCCCTCCCTCGACCTCTACAACGACGCCAACCCGTTCGTCGCGCCACCCGTGCGCGAGTGGCGGGACTGGATCGACGTCCTGGAGGTCGCCACCATGTGGACCGCCGGATTCCCCGAACCCCTCACCTACTCCCTGCGCGCCAACCGCGAGCTCCGCCGACGGCTCGGGGAGTTCGACGTCGTCCACGACAACCAGACCCTCGGCTGGGGCCTGCTCGGCATCAGGTCAGCCGGACTGCCGCTGGTCACCACCATCCACCACCCCATCAGCGTGGACCGCCGGATCGAGATCGAGGAGGCCCGGGGCCTCCAGAAGCTCTCCAAGCGCCGGTGGTACGGGTTCGTGAGGATGCAGGCCAGGGTGGCCCGCCGCCTCGACCCGATCCTGGTCCCGTCCCGGTCCTCGGCGGACGACATCGCCCGCGAGTTCGGCGTCGACCCGGCCACCATGGAGGTCACCCCGCTCGGCGTGGACACCCGGTACTTCCACCCGCGACCCGACGTGGAACGCGTCCCCGGCCGCATCGTCTGTACCGCCAGCGCCGACAGCCCCCTCAAGGGGGTCGGCGTGCTCCTGCGCGCCGCCGCCAAGCTCGCCACCGAGCGCGACGTCAGCCTGCGGATCGTCAGCAAGCCGAAGCCCGGCGGCCCCACCGACCAGCTCGTCGACGAACTCGGCCTGCGCGACCGGGTGGAGTTCGTCAGCGGCATCGACGACCAGGAGCTCGGAGAGCTCGTCTCCAGCGCCGAGGTCGCGGTCGTCCCCTCCTTCTACGAGGGCTTCTCCCTGCCCGCCGTGGAGGCCATGGCCTGCGGTACCCCCTCGTCGCCAGTCACGCGGGCGCCCTGCCCGAGGTCGTGGGCACCGACGGTGACGCCGGCCGACTCATCCCCCGGGCGACCCCGAGCTCCTGGCCGCCGAACTCGCCTCCCTGTTCGACGACGCCGCCGAACGCGAACGCATGGGCGCCGCCGCCTGGCGCCGGGTCCAGGAACGCTTCACCTGGAAGGCCGTGGCCGAACTGACCGCCCAGCGCTACGCCACCACCATCGACGCCGTCAAGGGGACCAGCGCCGGTACCGGAGACGACGACACCCGGCCCGCACCCGCGCGGGCCGCCCGCGCGAACGGCGCCTGACCCCACGCACGACCCGCAGCACCGTCCCTAGGGAGCCTCCACTGATCACCGTCGACTTCAACCTGTTCCCCGTCGGCCCGGGCCACCGCGTCCTCGACCTCGGCTGCGGCGGCGGCCGCCACGCCTTCGAGATCTACCGCCGTGGCGCCGACGTGGTCGCCTTCGACCAGAACGTGAGCGATCTCGCCGACGTCGAGACCATGTTCGCGGCCATGGCCCACGAGGGTGAGGCCCCCTCCTCCGCCAAGGCCGAGACCGTCAAGGGCGACGCCCTCGACATGCCCTTCGACGACGACAGCTTCGACCGCGTCGTGGCCGCCGAGATCTTCGAGCACCTGCCGCACGACACCGCCGCCATGAAGGAGCTGTACCGGGTCCTCAGGCCCGGCGGCATCGCGGCTGTCACCGTGCCCAGCTTCCTGCCCGAGCGCATCTGCTGGGCCCTCTCGGAGGAGTACCACACCAACGAGGGCGGCCACATCCGCATCTACACCCGCGCCGAGCTGGAGGCCAAGCTCAAGGCCACCGGCTTCGAGATCGGCCCGCACCACCACGCGCACGCCCTGCACGCCCCGTACTGGTGGATCAAGTGCGCCGTGGGCACCGACAACAACGACCACCCTGCCGCCAAGGCCTACCACGACCTCCTGGTCTGGGACATGCTCCAGGCCCCCAAGGTCACCCGCGTGGCCGAGCGCCTCCTCAACCCGGTCATCGGCAAGAGCGTCATCGTGTACGTGCGCAAGCCGCACACCGACGCGGCCGCCTGATGGCCCCCGTACCGTCCGACCCCGGTGCCCTGCGCCTGCCCGGAGTCCTCAGCGCCGAACAGCTGTACCGGTCCGCCGACTACCTCGCCCGTTCCCAGGAGGGCGACGGGGTGATCCCGTGGTTCCCGGGCGGCCACGCCGACGTGTGGGACCACGTGGAGTGCGCCATGGCGCTGACCGTCACCGGTGTGCTCGTCCCCGAGCACGCCGAGGCGGCCCGCCGCGCCTACCTGTGGCTGGACGGAAGCCGCCACCCCGACGGCGGCTGGTACGCGAAGTACCGCCAGGGCGGTCCCGTGACCGCCCTGCGCGAGGCCAACCACGCCGCCTACCCGGCGGTGGGACTCCTCCACCACCTGCTGACCACGGGAGACGCGTCCTTCGCTGAGCGGATGTGGCCCGTGGTGGAGAGCGGGCTGGAGTTCGTCCTGGGTCTGCGCGGCGAGCACGGGGAGATCCTGTGGGCCCGTTCCGAGGACGGGTCCCCCGGCGACCACGCGCTGCTCACCGTGTGCGCGAGCGTGCACCACGCCCTGCGCTGCGGGGCCGCCCTGGGGGCGCGGTTGGGCCGCGAACGGCCGGAGTGGTCCAAGGCTGCCGACCGGTTGGCCGAGCTCATCATCCACGACGAGGGCCTGTTCTCGGACCGCTCCCGGTTCTCGATGGACTGGTTCTACCCGATCCTCGGCGGCGTGCTGCGGGACGAGGCCGCCAAGGAGCGGATCGCGGAGCGCTGGGACACCTTCGTCATGCCCGGTCTGGGCGTGCGCTGTGTGAGCGACCAGCCGTGGGTGACGGCGGCGGAGTCCTCCGAACTGGTCATGGCGCTGGCCGCGATGGGCGAGGTCGACACGGGCGTGCGCGTCCTGCGGGACGTCCAGCACCTGCGCGACGCCGACGACGGCGTCTACTGGACCGGCTACCAGTTCGCGGAACAGGTCCGCTGGCCGGTGGAGCGCAGCACCTGGACCTCGGCGGCGGTCATCCTGGCGGTGGACGCGCTCACCCGCACCACACCGGGTTCACGGGTCTTCCTGCACACCGGGGCCTGAACACACGAGGAGGGCCCCGCGGGCCCTCCTTCGCTTACTGGCCGTTCTCCTCGCCCCGGCCCGGCGGAATCCCGGGATTCCCCGGCTCCTCCGGTTCATCCGGCCCCTCCGGGTTCTCCGGGAAGGTCGGGACCTCCGGGACCTCCGGCTCGGGGTCGGTCGGCACCTCGGGCGTCTCCGGGACCTCCGGGACCTCCGGCTCGCCGCCCTCAGGCGCCTCCGGCTGCTGCGGCTCCTGGGTCGCCGGTTCGGGCGCCCAGTTCTCCGTGGTGCCACCGAACTCGGGCCCGGGGAACGAGGCGCGCTCGTACCCCTCCATGGCGCGGTTCATGTACGACTTCCACATCTGGGCGGGCAGGCCGCCACCGGAGATGTTGTGCCCCGGGATCTGGAAGCTCTCGTTGTTCCCGCTGTAGACGCCGACCGCCGTGGACAGCTGCGGGGTGTACCCGACGAACCAGGCCGCCACGCTGCCGTTGGTGGTACCGGTCTTGCCCGCCACCGGGTGGTCCCAGAGCTGCGCAGCGGTACCGGTTCCGGAACTGACCGCCTGCTCCAGGGCGTAGGTCACGTCGGAGGCGGTCGAGGCCTCCAGGGCCTTCTTGCCCTCGATCTCCGGCCGCTCGTTGTCACCCTCCTGGTTGACGATCTCCTTGATGACGTGCGCCTCCATGTGCACGCCACCGTTGGCGAAGGTCGCGTAGCCGCTCGCCTGGTCGACCGAGCGGACGCTCGTCGCGCCCAGCGGCATGACCGGCACCAGCTGGTTGTCGTCGATGCTCCCGTCCGGCAGGCCCACGTCGTAGGCGGTCTGCCTGACCTCCTCGAATCCGACCTCCTGGGCCAGCTCCACGAAACCGAGGTTGTTGGACACCGTGGTGGCCTGGGTGAGCGTCATGACACCACCGGAGGCGTTGTTCGCGTTCTGCACGCGGGAGCCGTGGATGTCCCTCGGCCCGCGACCGTCCACCGTGGAGTTGAGGCCGTAGCCCTGTTCCAACGCCGTGGCCAGCACGTAGGGCTTGAACGCGGAACCCGCCTGCGCGGCGCCCAGGAACGAGCTGTCGTACTGGTTGAGGTGGTAGTCGTGCCCGCCGTAGAAGGCCAGCACCTCGCCGGTCTTCGGGTCGATGGTGGTCAGGCCGATGTTGACGCCCTCGGGAAGGCTGTCCGGGGCGACCATCTCCTCCACCGACTCGTAGGCGGCGTCCATCATGTCCTTGTCGAAGGTGGTGACGATCTTGAAGCCCTGGCGGTTGATGTGGTCCTCGCTGTAACCGAGGTCCGACAGCTCGCTCATGGCCTCCTGGAGCATGTACCCGCGGTAGCCGCTGAGGTCCTCCGTGGTCTTCTCCGGCTCGGGCGCCGGGAACTCCATGGCGTCCGCCTCGGCCTGGGTGATCGCCCCGGTGGTGACCATGCCGTTGACCACGTACTGCCAGCGGTTCTCCATGTCGGGCGTGGTCTCCACGTCCGCCTGGCCGAACCGGGTCGGCTGCTGGATCGCGGCGGCCAGGAAGGCCGCCTCCTCGGCGGTGAGCTCGTCGACGTCCTTGTGGTAGTACGCCTGCGAGGCCGCCTGGACGCCGTAGGAGGTGCGACCGAAGTAGATGGTGTTGAGGTACTGCTCCATCACCCACTCCTTGTCCTCGCTCCGGTCCACCTTGATGGAGATGATGATCTCCTGGACCTTGCGGGACACGGTCTGTTCCAGGGAGACGCCCTCGTAGTAGTTGCGCACCATCTGCTGGGTGACGGTCGAACCGCCCTGCACCTGTTCGCCTGTGACGGTGGACCACACCGCGCGCATGGTACCGCTGATCGAGACACCCGGCTCGGTCCAGAAACCACGGTCCTCGGCGGAGATGACCGCCTCGACGACGTGGTCGCCGCCAGCCGTCATCTCCTCGTAGCTGATGACGTCACGGTCGGTGCCCCGATAGGCGAACTCGGTCTCGCCGTCCGCGAAGTAGAAGGTCGAACCCTGCTCCACCGCGTCGGCCTTGGCCGCGTCCGGGACCTCGACGGTCACGTAGAAGAACGTGAAGACGCCGCAGGCCAGGATGAGCCCCAGGCCGGTCACGGCGAGGAAGCCCAGCAGAATGCGCAGCCAGAGCGGCTTCTTGGCCTTCTTCTTCTTGTTCTTCCCGGACCCGTCACCCGGACCCTCGGCGCTGTCGGTCGGGCCACCGGGACCGCCCGGGGTCCCGGCACCGCCGGCACCAGCTCCGGCGGCTCCAGCTCCGGCGGCTCCAGCTCCAGTGGCAGCAGCGGCTCCGACGGCACCAGCTCCGGCGGCCGCACCGCTCTCCGCGCCACCGGGGGTGGCGGACGGCCCCTCGGACCCGGGCTGGTCCGACACGTAGTCGGACAGCCGTCGGGGCGTCGGCCACAGGGCGGCGTCATCCGCCGGGTCGCCTGGGGCGGCGCTCTCAGCGGGAGTGCTCTCGGAGGAGGCGCTCTCAGCCGACGTGCTTCCGCTGCCGTCCCCCGCGTTGGCGTCCTTCTCCGGCGGCGGGGCGGCGAAGGCCACCGCTCCCGCGGCGGGCGCGGGCATGGCCTCGGTACGCGCCTCGTCGGCCTCCGTGTCCGTGTCGGTCCGCGTCCCCGAGCCCTCCTCCGGCTCGGACGCGGGCCCGGTTCCGGTGGCGGCCGAGGCCACCGCCGGCGGGTCCGCGGGGTCCTCGGACCCCGCGGTCTCCACGGTTCCCAGAACCGGGATCTGCTCGGTTCGGTTCTCCTCCGGCTCGGCGTCCTCGGTGGCCGCCGTGCTCGCGGAGTCCTCGTCACGCTCCCCGCTGAACCGCTGACCGGCGTCTCGACGCCAGGAGAGGCGTCGGAGGGGACTCCTCGGCGTCCCGTTCGGCGTCCGGCGTCTGCGTGCTCTCCGACTCGTCGCCGGAAGCCCCAGCCGCCCCGGTGGTGTCCGACCCCTCGGCGTCGAATCCCTGTTCAGCGAGGGTCATGGCCACGCGGTCACGAAGGAACGTGCCGCTCGTCTTGAATGCGATGGGTCCCGCGACGAACTCCGGCTCGGGCTGGCCGTTGGGCTCCGTACCCGATTCCGGAGTCACCCCGCGGATTGATCCTCACCACTGGTGGGTAGATCATCACCCTGGGGGTCGCAGGACTGGACAGCTCCTCAGCAGAGGTGTCGTTCGTCTCCGGCGTGTTCGAATCGGGACGCTGTCCGTCCGTCCCGTCATCGCCGTGTGTGCTCTTGCTCAGCTCCCCGCCCCCAAGGCAAATCACGTCCGGCACCGTGCCGTCCTGGTGTTTGACGCGCGAGTGCCCCTGATCGGTTCAGTTCGATTCAGGGCTGAAGCGGTATTTCGGGGAATATCACCATCATCGCTCCACCCTCGAAGCCACGATACCCGCACGTAACCGTGTCAAGGTCGAATCCGTAACCGCACGGTCACTTCTTACCGAAGGCTTACCCTCGTCAGGCGTGTCCATGTCCGGATGTTGGCTCACTCACTTTCCTCAACCAATATTGCCATACTCAGGAACAATCACGGAGCGTGCGCATTCGACTCCAAGGGCCTCCGTCACAAATGACGGGTCGGTCCCGCCTCAGGAGACGCGCTCCAGGACCCGCATGGAGCCCACGACGCGCACCTCGCGGAACAGTCCGGAGTCCAGCGCCCGACAGTAGATGTTGTAGGGCGGCCGCCCCCGTCCTCGGGGTTCGGGAAGACGTCGTGGATCACCAGCGCCCCGCCCCTGGCCACGTGCGGCGACCAGCCCTCGTAGTCGTTCTGGGCGGCGGTCTCGCTGTGCCCGCCGTCGATGAAGAGCATGCCCAGCTCCGTCCCCCAGACCGCGGCGACGTCGACGGAGGCCCCGGTGATCGCGATGACCTCGTCGTCCAGGCCCGCCTTCGTGATCGTGTGCCGGAAGTGCGGAAGGGTGTCGAACTTCCCGGTGACCGGGTCGATCAGGGAGCTGTCGTGGTACTCCCAGCCCTCCTGGTGCTCCTCCGAGCCCCGGTGGTGGTCCACGGTGATGACCTTCGCCCCACCCACACGGGCGGCGGCACCAAGGAACACGGTGGACTTGCCGCAGTAGGTTCCGATCTCCACGACGGGGCCGCGATCCGCGTACTCCAGGGCGGTCTCGAAGAGAGCCATCCCCTCGTCAGTGGGCATGAAACCGGTCGCCGCCTCAGCGGCCGCCAGCAGGTCCTCGGGGATTGTCTTCGTCATACGGAAATCCTCCCATCGCGGGAAGTCGCACCGGCCAGCACCCCGGCGGAATGGACGCCGAACAACCAATTCACAAACGCACAAACCCAGGCAACAAAAAAGAGGGAAGAGGAAGAACCCACCAAGTGGACCCTTCCCCTTCCCTCTTCAAGAAAAACCGTGGCGGCGACCTACTCTCCCACCCCATCACAGGGCAGTACCATCAGCGCAAGGAGACTTAACGACCGGGTTCGGAATGAGACCGGGTGTGACCCTCCTGCCAAAACCACCACGGAAACCAACACCACACAAGCTCAACCCCGAAAGGGAACCAGCACGGCAAGAAATCCGTGAAAAAGTGTGCGCGAACATCCAATTATCTGCAGCGGACAAGCCCTCGACCTATTAGTACCGGTCAGCTCCACCCCTCACAAGGCTTCCACACCCGGCCTATCAACCCTGTCGTCTACAGGGAGTCTTACCCTCTCAAGGAGGCAGGAGACCTCATCTCGAAGCAAGCTTCCCGCTTAGATGCTTTCAGCGGTTATCTCTCCCGAACGTAGCCAACCAGCCATGCCCTTGGCAGGACAACTGGCACACCAGAGGTTCGTCCGTCCCGGTCCTCTCGTACTAGGGACAGCCCTTCTCAAGTCTCCAACGCGCACAGCGGATAGGGACCGAACTGTCTCACGACGTTCTAAACCCAGCTCGCGTGCCGCTTTAATGGGCGAACAGCCCAACCCTTGGGACCAACTCCAGCCCCAGGATGCGACGAGCCGACATCGAGGTGCCAAACCATCCCGTCGATATGGACTCTTGGGGAAGATCAGCCTGTTATCCCCGGGGTACCTTTTAGCCGTTGAGCGACACCGCTTCCACACGCCGGTGCCGGATCACTAGTCCCAGCTTTCGCTCCTGCTCGACACGTCCGTCTCACAGTCAAGCTCCCTTGTGCACTTACACTCAACACCTGATTACCAACCAGGCTGAGGGAACCTTTGGGCGCCTCCGTTACTCTTTGGGAGGCAACCGCCCCAGTTAAACTACCCACCAGACACTGTCCCCGAACCGGATCACGGTCCAAAGTTAGATGCCCGAAACAGTCAGAGTGGTATTTCACCAACGCCTCCACCGCCACTAGCGTGACAGTCTCACAGGCTCCCACCTATCCTACACAAACCATCCCAAACACCAATGTCAAGCTATAGTGAAGGTCCCGGGGTCTTTCCGTCCTGCTGCGCGAAACGAGCATCTTTACTCGTAGTGCAATTTCACCGGGCCCATGGTTGAGACAGTGGGGAAGTCGTTACGCCATTCGTGCAGGTCGGAACTTACCCGACAAGGAATTTCGCTACCTTAGGATGGTTATAGTTACCACCGCCGTTTACTGGCGCTTAGATTCCTAGCTTCGCAGGCCGAAACCCACTAACCAGTCCTCTTAACGTTCCAGCACCGGGCAGGCGTCAGTCCGTATACAGCGTCTTACGACTTCGCACGGACCTGTGTTTTTAATAAACAGTCGCTTCCCCCGCTATCTGCGACCCCACCCAGCTCAGGCCGTAAAGACCGTCACCAGACAGGGCTCCCCTTCTCCCAAAGTTACGGGGACAATTTGCCGAGTTCCTTAACCATGGTTCACCCGAACGCCTCGGTATTCTCTACCTGACCACCTGCGTCGGTTTAGGGTACTGGCCACACACGAACTCGCTAGAGGCTTTTCTCGACAGCATGGGATCACTCACTTCACCAAAAACGGCTCGGCATCACGTCTCAGCCTTCATGAGAGGCGGATTTGCCTACCCCTCGGCCTACACGCTTACCCCCGGACAACCACCGCCGGGTAGAGCTACCCTCCTGCGTCACCCCATCACTTACCTACTACAAGCTCGGGTCCCAGACCAGATACCAACAAATTCCCGAAGGACTCTGAAGGATCCAGCGTGGTTAGCATCACCTGATTCGATACTGGACGCTCGTGCACGGGTACGGGAATATCAACCCGTTATCCATCGACTACGCCTGTCGGCCTCGCCTTAGGTCCAGACTCACCCTGGGCGGATTAACCTGCCCCAGGAACCCTTAGTCAATCGGCGGCAACGTTTCTCACGTTGCTTTCGCTACTCATGCCTGCATTCTCACTCGCACACCCTCCACCACTCGATCACTCGGCAGCTTCACTGGATGCACGACGCTCCCCTACCAACCCAGCCTTAGCGACTGGACTTCACAGCTTCGGCGGTGTACTTAAGCCCCGCTACATTATCGGCGCAGAACCACTTGACCAGTGAGCTATTACGCACTCTTTAAAGGATGGCTGCTTCTAAGCCAACCTCCTGGTTGTCTCAGCAACTCCACAACCTTTCCCACTTAGCACACGCTTAGGGGCCTTAGCTGATGATCTGGGCTGTTTCCCTCTCGACTACGAAGCTTATCCCCCGCAGTCTCACTGCCACGCTTCACTTAACCGGCATTCGGAGTTTGTCTGACGTCAGTAACCTTGTAGGGCCCATCAGCCAAACAGTAGCTCTACCTCCAGCAAGAAACACGCGACGCTGCACCTAAATGCATTTCGGGGAGAACCAGCTATCACGGAGTTTGATTGGCCTTTCACCCCTACCCACACCTCATCCCCCAGATTTTCAACTCTGGTGGGTTCGGGCCTCCACGAGGTCTTACCCCCGCTTCACCCTGGACATGGGTAGATCACTCCGCTTCGGGTCCACAGCATGCGACTCAAACGCCCTATTCAGACTCGGTTTCCCTACGGCTACCCCACCCGGGTTAACCTCGCCACACACCATGACTCGCAGGCTCATTCTTCAAAAGGCACGCCATCACAACCCCGAAGGACTGCTCTGACGGCTTGACAGCACACGGTTTCAGGTACTATTTCACGACCCCTCACCGGGGCACTTTTCACCTTTCCCTCACGGTACTAGTGCACTATCGGTCATCAGGACGTATTTTGGCTTAGCAGGTGGTCCTGCCAGATTCACACGGAATTTCTCGGGCTCCGCGCTACTCGGGAGAACATCAACACCTAGACTCTTCCTTCACCTACGGGACTCTCACCCACTCCGGTACCGCTTCCCAACGGATTCAGCTAGAAAAATCATCAGCGCTCCAGGCCGACAGACCTGAAAAGATGCATCCCACAACCCCGCACACGCAACGACTGTCGTCTATCACACGCGCACGGTTTAGCCTCTTCCCCGTTCGCTCACCACTACTAGGAGAATCACTGTTGTTTACTCTTCCTACGGGTACTGAGATGTTTCACTTCCCCGCGTCACCACCAACTACCCTATACATTCAGGTAGCGGCAACCCGACACAACTCGGGCTAGGTTTCCCCATTCGGACACCCGCGGATCAAAGCTCGGTTGACAGCTCCCCGCGGCCTATCGTGGCCTCCCACGTCCTTCATCGGCGCCTGATGCCAAGGCATCCACCGTGTGCCACTATCACTTGGCCACTACAGATAATAAGATGCTCGCGCACACTATTCACAAATCAAAACACCAACCACAAACTCCCCTACCTCAAACCACAAACCCAAACCCCGAAAGGGCTCAGATCGTGGGAGTTACTGGAGGTGGTAGCGGGAACCAACCACAAGGATTGCTTCCTCAGATACCCAACAGCGCGCCCCCGACGCTTCTAGTCGCCGGGAGCAAAGTCCAATTTTCTTCAGCCACTCCCGATAGGTCCGAAAACCCTCGGGTCCACTTTCGAGTCCGACCAACGATAGAAAGGTGTTGGTCTTCAAAGACTCCTTAGAAAGGAGGTGATCCAGCCGCACCTTCCGGTACGGCTACCTTGTTACGACTTCGTCCCAATCGCCAGCCCCACCTTCACTCATTCCCTCCCCGAAGGGTTAGGCCACAAGTTTCGGGTGTTGCCGACTTTCATGACGTGACGGGCGGTGTGTACAAGGCCCGGGAACGTATTCACCGCGGCGTTGCTGATCCGCGATTACTAGCGACTCCACCTTCATGGGGTCGAGTTGCAGACCCCAATCCGAACTGAGACCGGCTTTAAGGGATTCGCTCCACCTTACGGTATCGCACGCCCATTGTACCGGCCATTGTAGCATGTTTGCAGCCCAAGACATAAGGGGCATGATGACTTGACGTCGTCCCCACCTTCCTCCGAGTTGACCCCGGCAGTCTCCCATGAGTCCCCACCATTACGTGCTGGCAACATGGAACAAGGGTTGCGCTCGTTGCGGGACTTAACCCAACATCTCACGACACGAGCTGACGACAGCCATGCACCACCTGTCACCCACCAACTAAATGACCCTGTATCTCTACAGGTCCACGGGTGATGTCAAACCTTGGTAAGGTTCTTCGCGTTGCGTCGAATTAAGCAACATGCTCCGCCGCTTGTGCGGGCCCCCGTCAATTCCTTTGAGTTTTAGCCTTGCGGCCGTACTCCCCAGGCGGGGCGCTTAATGCGTTAGCTACGGCGCGGAAACCGTGGAAAGTCCCCACACCTAGCGCCCAACGTTTACGGCATGGACTACCAGGGTATCTAATCCTGTTCGCTCCCCATGCTTTCGCTCCTCAGCGTCAGGTAAGGCCCAGAGACCCGCCTTCGCCACCGGTGTTCCTCCTGATATCTGCGCATTTCACCGCTACACCAGGAATTCCAGTCTCCCCTACCTACCTCTAGCATGCCCGTATCCACTGCAGAACCGGAGTTAAGCCCCGGTCTTTCACAGCAGACGCGACATGCCGCCTACGAGCTCTTTACGCCCAATAATTCCGGACAACGCTCGGACCCTACGTATTACCGCGGCTGCTGGCACGTAGTTAGCCGGTCCTTATTCCCCACCTACCGTCAACCCCACGAGAACGTGGAGCCTGCGTTGGTGGTAAAAGAGGTTTACAACCCGAAGGCCGTCATCCCCCACGCGGCGTCGCTGCATCAGGCTTTCGCCCATTGTGCAATATTCCCCACTGCTGCCTCCCGCAGGAGTCTGGGCCGTGTCTCAGTCCCAGTGTGGCCGGTCGCCCTCTCAGGCCGGCTACCCGTAATCGCCTTGGTAGGCCGTTACCCCACCAACAAGCTGATAGGCCGCGAGCCCATCCCTGACCGATAAAACTTTCCACCCTCCACCATGAGGTGGTGGGTCGTATCCGGTATTAGACGGCGTTTCCACCGCTTATCCCAGAGTCAGGGGCAGGTTGCTCACGTGTTACTCACCCGTTCGCCGCTCGTGTACCCCGAAGGGCCTTACCGCTCGACTTGCATGTGTTAAGCACGCCGCCAGCGTTCGTCCTGAGCCAGGATCAAACTCTCCATAAAGGCCAAACAACCCGTCCCGGCGACCTCGCGGTCAGCCTGGGGCGAGTAAACCTAGAAGAAATCCTGACCAACCAACTCGCGTTGGTTAATCAAAGGAACCCTACGCACCGAAGTGCGTCGGGGCCAAAACAAACATGGCTTAAAGAAAATCAAACACGCGCTGTTGAGTTCTCAAGAAACAATCGCTCTTCCCGTACAAGCGCCAGAGTCCGAGACTCTGTCTGCTCTTCCGGAGAAGGCCTCTGCGTTTCCGCTTTGTTGTGTCTTTACTTTATCAGGTGTTCCGCGCCCCGCCAAATCGGCGTTTTCGCTTTCAAACCTGATCCGGAGAAAGAATTCCCGGTGCTTCTTCCGCTTCACGTTTCCGCTGGGCTTCGAAGCAACTCCCCGAGCCTACATGCCCCGAGCGACTGCTCGAACCACTCTGTTTCGGGAGGACGTCGTGATCGCGACCCGGTGCCGAGCCGAAACCGTGAAGGTTCCGCTCGCCGTCCCGCAGCGACTCGCTGAGTCTAGGTAACTGCTCCGGAGACGTCAAATCCGCCCGGACTAGGGGAACCCCGGTCTGCCCGGACCTTCCGCGTGGACCCGAAAGTCCCCGTGATCCAGGGTCCTTCGCCGGTCCGCGGAGCGACGCCCCTTCGGCTCGGCCCCCACGGACGGAGACCGGCGCTTGGCGTGGCTTGCTTGTCAGACACCAACCGTCATGCCCAACCCGGAGTCCGGTCAAACACCGGTCAGGGATTCGTTTCCCCGCCATGGCCCGGACCGGCTGAGGGCGGGTGCGGGACCCTCCGGATCCCGCACCCGCCCTCACCCTCGCCGACGCGACCGGCCGGCCTTCGGGCTCAGACGATCTCGGCCAGTTCACGGGCGAGCTGCCGGAAGGCGATCCCCCGGTGGCTGATCGCGTTCTTCTCCTCCGGCGACAGTTCCGCCGCGGTGCGGGTCTCCCCTCGGGAACGAAGACCGGGTCGTAGCCGAACCCGTTGACCCCCGACGTTCTCCGACCAGACGTCCGCGCAGCACGCCCTCCGCCACGGCCTCGGTACCGTCCGGCATCACCAGGACCGCCGCGCAGACGAACTCCGCTCCCCGACGGTCCGCCGGGGTGTCCGCGAGCTGGTCCAACACCAGGTCCAGGTTGGCCCTGTCCTGGTCCCCCTCACCGAAGCGCCCGGCCCAGCGCGCGGACAGCACTCCGGGCATCCCCCGGAGTTCGTCCACGCTCAGGCCCGAGTCGTCCGCGACGGCGGGGAGACCCGTGTGCGCCGCGATCGCCCGTGCCTTGAGCAGAGCGTTGCCGATGAAGGAGGGTTCGGTCTCGGGGACCTCGGGTGCGTCCGGGAACGCGTCCAGGGCCAGGACCTCCGCCGCCACCCCGGCCTCCGCCAGGATGGCGCGCATCTCCGGCACCTTCTTCGCGTTGCGCGTCGCCAGGACGAGCTTCACCGTGCCTCCTCCGCTCTCACCGTTGCACTTCCCGGGGAGCTCCCCGGGGAGCGGTACCGGTTCGGTCCGGTCCGCTCACGACAGTCACTCCGACAGCGCCTTCTTCTGGATGGCGGTCAGCTCCTCGCACCCGCCGGAGGCGAGGTCGAGGAGCTTGTTCAGCAGTTCGCGGTCGAAGGCGGCTCCCTGGCCCTCGGCGGTGCCCTGCACCTCCACGAACTTCCCGTCACCGGTGAGCACGACGTTCATGTCGGTGTCGGCGACCGAGTCCTCCAGGTAGTTCAGGTCCAGCCGGGGCTGCCCCTGCACCACACCGACGCTGACAGCGGCCACCGAGCCGGTCAGCGGGTTGTTCTTGAGCTTGCGCCGCTTGCGCAGGTGCTTCATCGCGTCGGCCAGGGCCACGTAGGCGCCGGTCACCGCGGCGGTGCGGGTGCCGCCGTCGGCCTGGAGCACGTCGCAGTCCAGGGTGATGGTGTGTTCGCCCATCGCCTTGAAGTCGACGACGGCGCGCAGGGAGCGGCCGATGAGGCGGGAGATCTCGTGGGTGCGCCCGCCGATCTTGCCGCGCACCGACTCACGGGCGCCTCGGGTGTCCGTGGAGCGCGGGAGCATCGCGTACTCGGCCGTGACCCAGCCCTCGCCGGTACCCCGGCGCCAGCGGGGCACACCGTCCTCGACGGTGGCCGCGCAGAGCACGCGCGTGTCCCCGAACTCGATGAGGGCGGAGCCCTCCGCGTGGCGGAGCCAGTTGCGGTGGATGTTCACAGGGCGAAGTTGGGTCGGAACGCGTCCGTCAGGTCGAGCCATGGACACGAGCGTATATCGGCACGGTGTTCCACGGTGTGGGGGCCGGGCGCTACCGGTCAGGTAGGACCCGCGCCACACGGGCCCCACCCGTCTCCCCTTTCACTGTCACGGTCCCGCCCCAGGGGTGAACCGGCGTGTCCGTGACCCTCCGTGTTTCGGTCGGGTCCGAGTACCGGTCTCGCGGAACGGTCAGGCTCAGGCGCCGACCTCGCGGACCTCGCCGCCCCGGGCCAGTTCGATGGGGCCCTCATACGTACCGCGCGCCTCGGCCAGCGTGACGTCGTCGTCGTTCCACGGCACCAGGTGGGTCAGCAGCAGCTTGCGCGCCCCGGCCCTGGTGGCGTGGTCGCCGGCCTCGCTGCCGGTGAGGTGCATGTCCTTCGGGTGTTCCACGTGGTCGTGGAAGGCGGCCTCGCAGAGGAACAGGTCGGTGTCGCGGGCGAGGTCGACCAGGGAGTCACAGGAACCGGTGTCGCCGGAGTAGACGAGGCTGACGCCGTCGTGTTCCAGGCGGATACCGAAGGCGTCGACGGGGTGGTTGACGCGGGCGACACGGGCGGTCATGGGACCGATCCGGAACTCACCCGGGGTGAGTTCGTGGAAGTCGAAGACCTCGGTCATACCGGGGTCGGGGTCCAGCCCGTAGATCTCCGCGAGGCGGTCCGCGACGCCCTCGGGCCCGTACACGGGGATCGGGGGCTTGGCGCCGCCGGGGAGTACATCCGGGCGACCCAGTAGGCACACATGTCCGCGCAGTGGTCCGTGTGCAGGTGGCTGAGGTAGACGGCGTCGACGGAGTACAGGTCGGCGTGGCGCTGGAGGGCGCCGAGGGCGCCGTTGCCCAGGTCGAGCAGGAGCCGGAAGCCGTCGGCCTCCACCAGGTAACAGGAGGCCGGACTGTCCGGCCCGGGGAAGCTCCCGGAGGACCCGATAATCGTGAGTCGCACGTCGTCGTCGCCTTTTCGATCGGCCGCACTGCTTCCGTGGCCCCTTGGTGACGTGTGCGGGGAGAGCGGTGGGCGGCTGGTTCTGCGGATGTCCCGTTGTTACGGGTGTACCCCAATGGCCGCCTGGGTGGTACAAAATGTGGCCCGCATCTCAGGCGACGTGCATCACGTGTGAATTTTTCACACCGATTGACCAGATATGACCGGTTCACCGTTCCCGAGTTCAGGACAGGAACCGACCTGTGGGGGAACGTACCGGAGGCCGGTTCCCCGTGGGAAACCGGCCTCCGTGACACTGCGGCGGTCCCGGGACGGGCACCGGACGCGTCCACCCCGGACACCGCCCGGTCCGCGCCGTCCCGGCCCCCGGTCAGGCCCAGAGCTGGCCCTCCAGGCGCTCCTCCGCCTCCTCGACGGTGCCCTCGTAGGCGCCGGTGGAGAGGTACTTCCACCCGGCGTCCGCGATGACGAACGCGATGTCGGCGCTCTCCCCGCCTGTTCGGCCTTGCGGGCCATGCCCAGGGCCGCGTGGAGGGCTCCGCCCGTGGAGATGCCCGCGAAGATCCCCTCCTTGTGCAGGAGGTCGCGGGTCCGACGGAGCGCCGCGTCCGAGGGGACGGAGAAACGGGTGGTGAGCACGGACTCGTCGTAGAGCTCCGGAACGAAACCCTCGTCGAGGTTGCGCAGCCCGTAGACCAGCTCCCCGTACCTCGGCTCGGCGGCCACGATCCGCACGTCCGGCTTGTGTTCGCGCAGGTACCTACCGACCCCCATGAGGGTTCCGGTGGTACCGAGCCCCGCCACGAAGTGCGTGATCTCCGGCAGGTCGGCCAGCAGCTCGGGCCCGGTCGTCTCGTAGTGGGCCCGCGCGTTGGCCTGGTTGCCGTACTGGTAGAGCATCACCCAGTCGGGGTTCTCCTCGGCCATCCTCCTGGCGACCCGGACGGCCTCGTTCGAACCGCCCGCGGCGTCGGAGTAGTGGACCTCGGCGCCCCACATGGCCAGCAGCGTCTTGCGTTCGTGCGAGGTGTTCTCCGGCATGACGCAGACCATGCGGTAGCCGCGCAGCTTGGCGACCATGGCCAGCGAGATCCCGGTGTTCCCCGACGTCGGCTCCAGGATGGTGCATCCCGGGGAGAGCAGCCCGTCCTTCTCGGCCTGCTCGATCATGAAGAACGCGGCGCGGTCCTTGATCGAGCCGGTGGGGTTGCGATCCTCCAGCTTCGCCCACAGCCGGACCTCCGGCGAGGGCGAGAGCCGAGGCAGGCCGACCAGCGGCGTGCCTCCGAGGGAGTCGAGCAGGGAGTCGTAGCGCATTACTTCCTCAGCGAGAGCCGCCCGCGACGGCGGGCAGGACGGTCACGTTGTCGCCGTCGGAGAGCTTGGCCTCCAGACCGCCGACGAAGCGGACGTCCTCGTCGTTCAGGTAGACGTTGATGAACCGGCGCAGCTTGCCGCCGTCCACCAGGCGCTCCGCGATGCCGGGGTACTGCTGGTCCAGGTCGGTGACCAGGTCACTGAGGGTGTCGCCGGACCCCTTGACGACCTTCTCGTCGTTGGTCAGGTTGCGCAGGATGGTGGGGATGCGGACCTCGATGGCCATGAAGGTGACTCCGTAAACGGTCGTTGTTGTGCGTTCAGGTCCAACAGGCGGCCCGCCGGTGGCATTCCGTGGGCCGTCGGGGCGTCCGGTGGACGCGTACCTACCGGTCCGCGCCGGAGCCGCCGCCGTCGACGATCTCGACGGGCTCCTCGGTGACCTCACCGTCGATGATCCGGAAGGAACGGAACTCGGCGGTGTCCGGCTCGCGGGTGGACACGAGGACGTAGTGGGCCTGGGGCCACTGCGCGTACGTGATGTCGGTGCGCGAGGGGTAGGCCTCGGTCGCGGTGTGGGAGTGGTAGATCACGACGAACTCCTCGTCGCGGTCCCACAGTTCGTCGTAGACCTTCTTGTACTCGGTCGAGTCGAACTCGTAGAACGTCGGGGAGCGTGCCGCGTTCAGCATCTCGATGATCCGCTCCGGGCGGTCGGAGCCCTCGGGCCCCGCGACGACACCGCACGCCTCGTCGGGGTGGTCGCGTCGCGCGTGGGCGACGATCTGGTCGTGGATGGAGCGGTCGATCCTCAGCATGGCTCCAGGGTACCCACATCCGCTTCTCTACCAACCAAGTGGGTATTAATGGGTGCGAGGTCACCCCGCGCACCGCCCCGACGCAGGTGGGGCGCGCGTACCCGCCCAGACCGGAACACGTAGGCTCGCCCCTATGAGCGAGGACAGCAGCAGCGCGCTGCTCACCGACCACTACGAACTGACGATGCTCCAGGGAGCCCTGCACAGCGGGGCCGCCGCACGCCGGTCGGTGTTCGAGATGTTCGGCCGACGCCTGCCGGAGGGCCGACGCTACGGCGTCGTGGCGGGGACCGGCCGGTTCCTGGACCTGCTGGAGCGCTTCCGCTTCGGGCGGGAGGAACTGGACTTCCTGTCCGACCACGGCGTCGTGGACGAGACCACACTGAACTGGCTCTCGGAGTACCGCTTCTCCGGGGACGTGTGGGGATACGGCGAGGGCGAGGCCTACTTCCCGGGGTCACCGATCCTGGTCGTGGAGGGCACGTTCGCCGAGGCCGTGATCCTGGAGACCCTCGCGCTGTCCGTGTACAACCACGACAGCGCCATCGCCTCCGCGGCCACCCGGATGCGCGTGGCCGCCGGAGACCGGCCCCTGATCGAGATGGGTTCCCGGCGCACCCACGAGCGCTCGGCCGTCGCCGCGGCCCGCGCCGCCTACGTCGCCGGGTTCTCGACCTCCTCCAACCTGGAGGCGGGACGCAGCTTCGGGGTGCCGACCGGCGGCACGGCGGCGCACGCGTTCACCCTGCTGCACGACAGCGAACGGCACGCCTTCAGGGCCCAGCTGGAGTCCATGGGTACCGGGACCACACTCCTCGTCGACACCTACGACGTCGAACGCGCGGTCCGGCACGCGGTGGACCTGGCCGGGCCCGAACTCGGCGCCATCCGGATCGACTCCGGGGACCTGGGCACGACCGCCTCCCGGGTCCGCAGGCAGCTGGACGACCTCGGCGCGACCGGGACCCGCATCGTGGTCACCGGAGACCTGGACGAGCACTCGATCCAGGCGCTGGCGGTGGCCCCGGTGGACGGCTACGGAGTGGGTACGTCCCTGGTGACGGGGTCGGGCGCGCCGACCGTGTCCCTGGTGTACAAGCTGGTGGCGCGGGCGCGCGGCCTGGAGCCGGACGCTCCACTGGAGCCGGTCGCCAAGCGCTCCGTCGGCAAGCCGAGCCGGGGCGGCCGCAAGTGGGCGGTCCGGCGGCTGGACGACAAGGGGATCGCCGTGGCCGAGGAGGTGTACCCGCACGAGCCGTCCGACCAGGTCGGCACCCGTCCGCTGCTGCGTCCGCTGGTCGCCGGCGGCGAGGTCGTGGGTCACGAGAGCGTGCACGACGCGCGGGAACGCCACCGCGCGACGGTGGCCGAGCTCCCCGAGCAGGCGTTGAGGATGTCCCGGGGGGACGTCGCTCTGGCGACCGTCTTCCACTGATCCGGGCCACCCCGCCGATCCCCACCGGTTTCTCGACGACAAGGAAGTGAGGTGCCGACATGACCAGGGCACTCATCGTGGTGGACCTGCAGAACGACTTCTGTGAGGGCGGGAGCCTGGGTGTGACGGGGGCGGCCCGTACCGCGGCCGCCGTCACCGAGCTCGCTCGGACCGGCGACTACGACCACGTGGTCGCCACCCGTGACCACCACATCGACCCGGGGGCGCACTTCTCGGACGACCCCGACTTCGTGGACAGCTGGCCCCGGCACTGCGTGGTGGGAACCCCCGGCGCGGAGTTCCACGCCGACTTCGACGCCTCGGTGGCCGAGGAGGTCTTCAGCAAGGGCCAGTACGAGGCGGCCTACAGCGGCTTCGAGGGCACGGCCGGGGACGGCGAGACGACTCTGGCGGACTGGCTGCGTGAGCGCGCCGTGGACGAGGTGGACGTGGTGGGTGTGGCCACCGACCACTGCGTGCGCGCGACCGCTGTGGACGCCGCGGGTGAGGGGATCCGGACCCGGGTCCTGCTCGGTCTGACCGCGGGCGTCTCCCGGCCCACGGTGGACGCGGCGCTGGAGCGGCTGCGGGAGGCCGGTGTGGAGCTGGAGGGCGAGCCGCTGGTGGGCTGAGCCCGGTGGCGGTCCCGTCCGGGGCCCGTGACGACCGCGGGGGCGGTGGTGACCGGGTCACCACCGCCCCCGGTGTCCGGCCAGGGAGAGTTTTCTCGGATGCTTTCGCCGGTGGCGGCGGAGCCGCCATCGATGCGAGCGGCCGCGAGCGCGGAACTAGAAGGACACGGTCTAGTCGATGCCGATGGCGGCGCGGACGTCGCCCAGCACGCGGCGGGCGCGCGAACGGGCGCGTTCGAGACCCGAGTCGAGGATCTCGTCGAGCTCGGTCTCCGAGGCCATGAGCTCCTCGTACCGCTCGCGCTTGGGGCCGAGCTCGGTGTTGACGGCCTCGAAGAGCTCCTTCTTGAGGTCGCCCCAGCCCATGCCGCCCGCTTCCAGGCGCTGCCGCACGTCGGCCACCTTCTCCGCGTCGGCGAAGTGCGTGAGCAGCTGGAACGGGATCGAGGTGTCCGGGTCCTTGGGGTCCTCGACGGGGGTGGAGTCCGTGGGGATGCGGTTGATGGCCTTGCGGAGCTTCTTCTCCGGCAGGAAGAGCGGGATGTGGTTGTCGTAGGACTTGCTCATCTTGCGGCCGTCGGTCCCCGGCAGGATGCTCGCTTCGCTGTCGTCGATGACGCCCTTGGGGACGGGGAAGCTGTAACTGTCGCCGTACCGGTGGTTGAAGTACCCGGCGATGTCGGCGGTGTACTCGATGTGCTGGGACTGGTCCCGCCCGACGGGGACGCGCTCGCCCTCCATGATGAGGATGTCGGCGGCCATGAGCACCGGGTAGTTGTACAGCCCCATGTTGATGCCGGAGTCGAGCTCGGCGATGCCCGCCTCGGTGTTGCGGTCGCGCGCGGCCTTGTAGGCGTGCGCGCGGTTCATGAGGCCCTTGGGGGTGAGGGTGCTCAGGATCGTGGTGAGCTCGAAGGTCTCGGGGATGCTGGACTGGCGGTAGAAGACCGTGCGCTCGGGGTCCAGGCCGCAGGCCAGCCAGGTGGCAGCGCCCGACCGGATGCTCTGGCGGAGCTCGTCCGCGTCCTTGATGATGTTGAGCGCGTGGTAGTCCGCGATGAAGTAGAAGGTGTCGTAGCCCTCGGCCGCCGCGAGGGCGGGCTTGATCGCGCCGACGTAGTTGCCCAGGTGGAAGTCGCCGGTGGGCTTGATCCCGGTCAGATAGGTGTTCGCTGCCATGTCTCCAGCCTATCGACGCCGCCCAGCGACCCGGCCGCCCCGGACACGCCTGCGGCGCCCCGCCGGGCGGGGCGCCGCAGGCGCGGGAACCGGACCGGTCAGACCCGGGCGGGCCCGCTTCGGAAGGCCGCCCAGTGTTCGGCCATACGTTCGGTCTGGCCCTGCGTGAAGTGGGTCATGCAGGCGTCGTCGCTGTAGTTCATGAAGTTGGTGACGGGGTCGAGTCCCGGGAGTTCGGGGCAGCTGTCCCGGCCCTCCGGGCAGCCCGCCGCCGCCTCGCGCTCGTACGGGGTGTCGTCCACGTAGTCCCCCGGGCTCTGGCAGCCGTTCTGGAACGTGTGGAACAGGCCCAGCCAGTGGCCGACCTCGTGGGTGCCGGTGTGCCCCTCGTTGAAGCGGTCGCGCGTCCCGCCCGGGAGGGTGTCGTGGGCGATGACGACGCCGTCCGCGTCGGGGGCCTCGGCGTAGTCCTGGGGGAAGGTGGAGTAGCCGAGCAGACCGGAGCCGAGCTGCGTGGTGTAGACGTTGAGCGTCTCGGGGCCGCCCTGGCGCAGCTCGGACCGGATGGTGTCGCGGTGGCGGTCGAAGTCACTGAACCAGGCGTCGTTCACGGTGCGGGTGACGTCCGAGAGCTCGAAGCGGAAACCCGTGTCGGTGCCCTCGGATCCGAGCGCGTAGCCGCCTTCGTAGGCCTTGTTGAGGACGTCGACCTGTTCCTGGATCCGCTGGTCGGTGACGTCGCCCCGGCCGTCCTCGGCGGAGATCACGTGCACGGCCACCGGCACCGTGGTCTGCTCGACGATCTCGCGGTCGTGCTCGGCCGCCAGGGCGTCGCGCAGCCGCTCCTCGTACTCGGCCGCCTTCTCCGGGGTGATCTCCACCTCGGAGCCCTCCCCGCCCCGGGGTCGGAGACCCTGGTGGAGGCCGCGCGGGCGGCGGTGTCGACGGCGTCGGTGTCCCGGTCCCCCTCGGGGGGACAGTACTGGTCCGAGGCGAGCGGCCCCCGGCCCGCTGTGGTTCGGGGTGGGCGGGTTCTGGCAGCGAGCTCGCCACCAGACCGGTCAGCGCGAGTGCGCACAGGGACAGGCCGGTCCAGGTCGCGGCTGAGCCTCCGCGTGGGCTTCGTCCAATCACCTCACGGACTGTAGTGGTCCGATTGCTGAGCGTTTGGTGAACTTGCCCGACCTTGCGAAGTGTTTGCCGTCCGACCTTCGGGCGGGGCCCGGGCCACAGCGACCGGGGCCGTCCCCGCGCCCCTCTCCCGCCGTGGGCTACTTCTGGCCCACGGCCCAGGCTCTGAGCTTGGCGATGCGCTCACGGATCTGCGGCGGTGTGGCCTGCGCGACCGGCGGTCCCCGCAGGCGCGGCGCAGCTCGTTGTGGATGACGCCGTGCGGCTTGCCGGTGCGATGGTGCCACGCGCCGACCAGGTTGCTCAGGTCCTTGCGCAGCTCGGCCAGGACCTCGTGCGTGGGCCCCGACTCCTCCTCCGGCTCCGTCGTCCCCCGGGCCTTGAGCTGGCTCGCGTGGATCTCCGCCTTGCGCTTGCGCAGCAGCTGGGAGACCTGGTCCGGCTCCAGCAGCCCGGGCAGTCCGAGGAAGTCCTCCTCCTCACTCGACCCGGCGGCCCCTCCCCCGTACTCCAGACCGTCGTACAGCGCGCGGTCGAACTCGGCGGCGGACTCCATGGTCTCGAAGGGGAGCTCCTCCCCCGCGTCCGGAGAGTCCTTCTTCTTGTTGGCCTCCTTGAGGAGGTCCTCCTCGGGGTACTCGTCGTCCGAGGGCTGCTTGTCCAGGACGTGGTCCCGCTCGCGCTCCATCTCCCCCGCGTACTCCAGCAGGGTCGGCACCGAGGGCAGGAACACCGACGCCACCTCGCCGCGCTGGCGGACCCGCACGAAACGGCCGATGGCCTGGGCGAAGAACAGCGCGGTACTGGTGGATGTGGCGTACACGCCCACCATCAGCCGGGGGACGTCCACCCCCTCCGAGACCATGCGGACCGCGACCATCCAGCGGTCGTCGCTCTTCGAGAACCGGGTGATCTTCTTCGAGGCGGTGGGGTCGTCGGACAGGACCACCGTGGCGCCCTTGCCGGTGATCTGCCGCAGGATGCGCGAGTAGGCGCGGGCGTTCTCGTGGTCGCTGGCGATCACCAGCCCGCCCGCGTCCGCGTGGGTCTTGCGGACCTCGGTCAGCCTGCGGTCCGCGGCCTGGAGGACCTTCTTGATCCAGTCGCCCTTGGGATCGAGCGCGGCCCGCCACGCCTGGGACAGCGCGTCCTTCGTGAGGGGTTCGCCGAGTCGGGCGGCGAGTTCGTCACCCGCCCGGGTCCGCCACCGCATCTCGCCGGAGTAGGCCATGAAGATGACCGGGCGGACGACCCCGTCCTCCAGGGCGGGCGCGTACCCGTAGCTGTAGTCCCACGAGCAGCGGCGCACTCCCGCCCCGTCCTGGACGTAGTCCACGAACGGGATGGGGTTGATGTCGGACCGGAACGGGGTCCCGGTGAGCGAGAGCCGCCGTGTGGCCGGGTCGAAGGCCTCCCGGACGGCGTCGCCCCAGGAGAGGGCGTCGCCCGCGTGGTGGACCTCGTCGAAGATGACCAGGGTCTTGCGCGCCTCGGTGCGGTTGCGGTGCAGCATCGGGTGGGCGGCGATCTGGGCGTAGGTGACGGCCACGCCGACGTACTGGCGGCCGAGGGCGCCCTGCCCGTTCCTGAAGTCGGGGTCGATGGCGATCCCGAACCGGGCCGCCGCCTCCGCCCACTGCTTCTTGAGGTGCTCGGTGGGGCAGACGATGGTGATCGCGCGTACGGCGTGCCGCTGGAGGAGCTCGCTCGCCAGCGTGAGGGCGAAGGTGGTCTTGCCCGCCCCGGGCGTGGCCACGGCGAGGAAGTCGCGTGGCTGCCTGCGGAAGTACTCCTCGAAGGCCTCCCGCTGCCAGGCCCGAAGGCCGCTCAGGCGGCTCTCCGTCGTGGTCTGCGTCACCGTCATTCGTTCCGTCCCCCGTTACTCACCTGCTTGAGGTTAGCGGCCGCCGGAGACCGTATCGGGAGCTCCGGCGGTGGCGCCGGGCACAGCGGTCACCCCGGGCGTGTCCGGCGATCGGGGCGCGGGGTCGGCCCCCGTGCCCGCCGCCCCCCACGACGAGGCGGCACGGTGCCTGCCGCACCGCGCCGCGCCGTCGTTCGGGATCCGTGCCGGGCCCCCTCTCGGGAAGGCCCCCGTTCCCTGGTTCAGTCCGCCCCCTCGCCGGAGACCTCCGTCCCCTCGGGGTCCGCCTCACCGGTCGCCGGGTCGGTCTCCCCGGCGGGGGCCTCGCCCCCGACCCCGGACATGTCGACGGCGCCGTCGTTGAACGGCATGTGCGGGGAGAGCGCCGGGAAGGCGAAGAACCACAGCAGGGCGGCCGCGCCCGCCAGGAGGCCCACCAACATGATGAACTTCGAGGCCCAGGGGCCGGGCAGGATACGCCAGATCAGACCGTACATTCGTGCGTCCCTTCCCCTAGGCGTCCGGTGCCATGTGGGCGATGCTGTCGGGCATGCCCTCGGACTTGGGTGTGGTCTCGGTGAGTTCGGCCCAGACGATGAGCCGGTGCGTGTTGTTGAGCTTGGGCGCGCACGTGGTGAGGGTGAGCAGGGCCCGTTCGGGGTCCTCCTCGGAGGCCTCCTCGAAGGGGTCCGGGTTCACCACCCAGAAGTCCTCGGGCAGCACGGTCTCCTCACGGAAGACCTCGTAGGTGTAGAAGTTCTCGCCGTCCTCCAACACCATGACGTCGCCGTCGTCGAGCAGGTCCAGGTCCCAGAAGAGACCGGGCGTGCGGTGCGCGGCGACGCCGTAGTTGCCGAGCTGGCCGGGCGCGCTGTCGAACTCCGTGTAGCGGCCGGGGCTGTACCGGATGTCGTCGGGGGTGGTGCCGTTGACCACCACCCAGTCCAGGTCCAGGCTCGGGACGTACAGGCGGCTGTCGGCGCTGCCCGGGAGGGGTTCGGAGTCCGGGCCGCGCTCGTCGGCGGCGGCCCAGGCCTCGTCCAGTCCGTCGGCCAGCCCCTGCTGCTCCCGATCGGTCTCCCACTGGGAGCCGTACACCTCGTAGGAGGCGTAGAAGAGCATCAGCAGACCCACGGTCAGGAGAACCTCGCCGAAGAAGCGGACGACGCCCCGGACGACGTCGCCGGGGGTGGCTCGTGGTTTGGGACGGCGCCGACGGCCCCGTGGGGGCCGCTCGCGCCCTTCGCCCGAGGGGTGGGGCTCATCATGGGACTGCCGTTCAGTTGTGGACACCAATACGACCTACTCCTGTGGACGCTTTCGTGTGCACCCGGGCGGCCGGAGGGGGACGACGAGCGGGACCCCCGTACGCGGATGCGGCAGAACTTCGACCTCGTGTCGGTACACAGCGCTGAGGAGTGACGAGCTGAACACGTCGGTGGGGGTTCCCCGCGCGGCGACCTGTCCTCCGGAGAGTACCGCCACACGATGGGCGTACGCGGCCGCAAGCCCCAAATCGTGCAGGACCACGATAACCGCCCCACCGCGGGCCGCGAGGTCGCGCGCGACGGAGAGTACGAGTTCCTGGTGGCGGATGTCCAGCGCGGCGGTGGGCTCGTCGAGGAGGAGCAGGTGGGTGTCCTGGGCCAGGACCCGGGCGAACATCACGCGGGCCCGTTCTCCCCCGAGAGCGTGGGGAACCGGCGGTCGGCGAGGTGGGTGACACCGACCTCCGCCATGGCGGACCGGACCAGTGCGTCGTCCCGGTCCGGGGAGCTCAGCCCGGCCCAGGGCGCGCGGCCCATGGCGACGAGTTCGGCGACGGAGAACGGGAAGCTGACCGCCGCCTCCTGCGGCAGGACGGCCCGGCGCAGAGCGAGTTCGGGCGGGCTCCACTCCGGCAGCGGGCGGCCGAGGAGGCGCACCGTCCCGAAGTCGCGCTCACCCCGGTTCGGGCCTCCGGTGACGTCGCCCGACAGCACGGACAGCAGGGTGGACTTGCCCGCGCCGTTCGGTCCGACCAGGGCGAGGAGCTCACCGGCGCGGACGGTGAGGTCGACCCCGTCGAGCAGGGCGCGCCCGCCCCGGCGGACGGTGAGGCCCTCCGCGCGCACGACCACGGAGCCGGGTTCGGATGGTGCGGGTGGGGCCGGTGCGCGGGTCAGGGGGCGACGGCCGCCGCCCAGCCCCGCGCGAGGGCCGAACGCCGTGGGGCGCCCCCGGAGGGGGTGTCGGGGCTGGGGCCGGTGGTGTCGGGGGTACGCGTGGTGTCGGCGGTCACGACCACCCTCCCTGCTTGGCGCGGGTGCGGTAGAGGAGGAAGAAGAAGAACGGTCCGCCCAGGGCGGCGGTGACCACACCGAGCGGGATCTCGGCGGGCGCGGCGACCGTGCGGGCCAGCAGGTCGGCGGCGAGCAGCAGCAGTCCGCCGCCGAGCGCGGAGGCGGGCAGGAGCACCCGGTGGCCGGGTCCGGTCACCATGCGGATGATGTGCGGGACCACGAGCCCCACGAAGGCGACGACACCGGCGAAGGCGACCGCCGCCGACGTGAGCAGGGCCATGGCGCCGATGAGCACCAGGCGCATGCGTTCGACGTCCACGCCCAGGTGGCGTGCGGGCCCCTCCCCGAGGGCGAGCAGGTCCAGGCGGCGGGCGTAGACGGGGATCACCGACAGCCCGAGGAGCAGGCAGGGCGTGATCGCCGCGACCTTGGACCAGGTGGCGGTGGAGACGCTGCCCAGCTGCCAGAACGTGATGGTCTGGATCTCGGAGTCCTGCGAGAAGTTGGTCATCAGGCCGATCGCGGCACCGGCGATGGCGTTGACCGCGATACCGGTGAGCAGGAGGGTGACCACCTCGGTCCGGCCGCGTGAGCGGGCGAAGACGTACACGAACAGGGTCGTGGCCAGGCCGAACACGAAGGACGAGGCGATGACGGTCCAGTGGCCGAGCACCGTGATCCCCGTGAAGATGACGACGATCGCGCCGACCGCCGCTCCGGCGGAGACGCCGATCACCCCCGGTTCCGCGAGGGGGTTGCCGAAGACGCCCTGCATGATGGCGCCCGCGCTGCCCAGGGCCGCGCCGACCATGACGGCGAGGACGACGCGGGGCAGTCGTACGTCCCACAGGACGGTGCGGGCGATCTGGTCGGGTTCGGGGCCGACGTCGAGACCGGCCTCCTGGAGGAGTGACGCCGCCACCTGGACCGCCGGGATGGGGTAGGCGCCGGTCCCGGCGGCCACGACGGCGACGGTCACGAGGGTGGCGGCGAGCCCGCCGAGGAGAAGCCCGGCGCGCAGGCGGCGCGGGGCGCGGCCGTCGCCGTCCGGCGGGCTCGCGGTCGCGGTGGCGGGTCGTCGGCCGAGCGCGGTCACGCGGTGCCCCCGTCGTCGGGGATCGCCGCCAGCTCCTCGGCCAGGGCCACGATGACCTGGGGGTGCGCGGCCCGAAGTTGAGCAGGACGCCGTCCTCGAAGTCGATGACGGCACCGTTCCGTCCGGCCGGGGTCTGGGCGACGCCGGGGATCTCGACCAGGCCCTCCACACCGCCCACCGACTCCAGGCCCTTGGTCATGACGAGGAGGACGTCCGGCTGGGCCTCGATGAGCGCCTCGGTCGTGATCGGTGTGAAGGGTGTGGTCAGACCCATCTCGACCCCGGCGTCACGGGCGCCGATCTCGGAGAGCATGGCGTCCGCGCCCGATCCGGGCCCGCCGAGGAGGTAGACCCCGGCGGTGCCGCGCAGGTAGAGGAAGGCGACGAGGGGGTCGCCGCTGGCCTCCAGGGAGGTCTCGCGCACCCCGGCCATCTGCTCCCGGGTGCGTTCGACCAGGCGGGAACCCGCGGCGGGGACGCCGAGCGCCTCCGCGACCCGCTCGAAGCGGGGGTACATCTCGTCGAAGGACCAGGCCTCCTCGACGATGACGACGGGGACGCCGCTGCGCTGGACCTGTTCGATCACCTCGGGCGGTCCGGTCTGGGTGTCGGCCAGGACCACCGTGGGCCTCAGCGCGAGGACGGACTCGGCGGAGACGTCGTGGCCCTCGCTGACCACGGGCAGGTCGGCGGCCTCGTCGAAGGTGGCGGCGACGTCGCGGCCGACCACCCGGTCGCCGAGGCCGAGGGTGAAGACGATCTCCGCGAGCCCGCCGGTGAGCGGGAGGACGCGGCTGGCGTCGGTGACCTCGACCTCCTCGTACTCCAGGGGGTCGGTGCTGGTGCGGTAGGGGTCGAGGACGACCGAGTCGACAGTGACGGGGAGTTCGGGGTCGGGGACGTCCGCCAGGATCTGGAGCCGGTTCTCGGCGAGTGCGGGGATGTCCTCGCCCGCCGACGTGTCCTCGGGGGCGGGGGATCCGGTGCAGGAGGTCAGGGCGAGGGCGCAGGCCACGGCGAGCAGGACGGCGGCCGGTCCTGTTCCTGGGTGTCCGCGCAGGGGGGATCGGGGGACGGCGTGAGGCATGGCGGTCGCTTTCGATGTGGTCCGTGTGCCGGGGTGTCGCCGGGGAGCGGGGGCGCGACACGGCACTTTTCACGACAGGTCGTCATCTTCTTGACAACCGTGGCGGTGTGGTGTTCCACTGTTCCAGCGCGGGATCAAGTTAGGTAAGGCTCACTTTGCCAAGGTAAGCATAACCTCAACTCCATTCCCCAGGTCCCGCGGGTGCCGGACACCGTCCGACCGCCCGCACGAACGCGAAGGCCCCCGATGCAAGCAGCGGTATCCCTCCGTGGGTTCCTCCCCTCCCTGGCCGCCGTCGCCGCAGCGACGGTCCTGTCCACCGCCCTGCCCGAGACGGCGCTCGCCGCCCCGACCGAAGAACCCGTCCCGCCCCGGACCACCTCCGTCGACCGCGCCGAGGGGCTCGATCCCCGGGGTGACACCGTCACGGTGACCGGGACCGGGCACGACCCCGGCAGCCGGATCGAGATCACCACCCGGGCCGTGCCCGCCGAGGCCGCACCGGCCGCGGACCCTGGAGCGACCGCCGTCCTGGACGACGAGAACGCCGTCCTGGTCGAGGTCGACGAGCACGGCCGGTTCGGCACGGATCTCTCCCTCGCGGCCGCGTTCGCGGCCGAGGCCGGACTCGACTCCGCCGAGGACGTCTTCGAGATCGTCCTGACCGAGGTCGCCGGGGCTCCGACCCCCGAGGCGACCGTCCCGGAGACACCCGAACCCTCCGCTCCCGGCTCCCCGGAGTCCGGGGACGACACCGGGCCGGACGCCCGGGACGGGGAGACGACCGAGGTCGTCTCGGCCCCCGGCCCCGGGCGGAGTGCGCCGGTGACCGCCCCGGCGCGGCCCCGGAGCGCCCCCGTCGTCGGCGTGGTCCCCGTGAGCTTCGCCGCGCCCGCCGCACCGGCGGCACCGCGCGCCCAGCCCCAGGCCCCGGCGTCCGTCCCGGCGCCCGCCGCCCCCGGCCCCAGTCCGCGCCGCAGACCCTGCCCCGGACCCCGGGCGCACCGACCCTCACGGTCTCCAGGACCAGCGGGCTCGATCCCTCCGGCGAGAGGGTGACCGTGACCGGAACGGGCTACGACACCGCCAAGGGCGTCTACGTCGCCCTCTGCGACACCGCGAACGCCAGCTCCACCCAGGCGCCCAGCCCGTGTATCGGCGGCGTGGACATGGAGGGCGAGGGCGGCGCCTCCGTCTGGGTCTCCAGCAACCCGCCGCCCTACGGCGAGGGCCTGGCCACCCCTACACCGGTAGCGGTACCGACGGCGGGTTCACCGTCGAACTCACGGTCAAGGGGTCCGACGAGCACACCGACTGCCTCTCCGCCGCCACGGACTGCGCCGTCGTGACCCGCAACGACCACACCCGCTCCAGCGACCGGGGCCAGGACGTGTTCGTCCCGGTGACGTTCAGCGGGCAGACCGGTGATCCCGGAGCGACCGGCGGGAACGGCGGGAACGGCGGCGCGTCCGGGGACGGGGCGACCGGTTCCGGGAACACCGGCGGAACCGCGGCCTCCGGCTCGGGCGGCGCGGGTTCCGGTGGGGCCTCGGGAGGCGGCGCCGGTCCGCTCGCCACGACCGGCTCCTCCCTGGCCGGCCTGGTCCTGGCCGCGGCCGTGGCCGTCCTGGCCGGTGCGGTGGCGCTGTTCGCCGCGCGCCGCCGTGGCCCCACCCCGACCCCGCTCCCGACGACCACCTAGGCACGCTCCGGGCCGGGATCGACCCCCGGTCTCCTCGGCCCGACTGACCACGTTCTCCCTCAGCGGTCCCACCAGCACCCGCTCAGCCCTCGGGTCCGCTGCCCCACTGCCCGCCCGGAACCGGTGCGCGACCGGAACCGGCACCCGTCCATCCCCCGAGTCGACAGGAACAGTCACCCCATGAGCACCACATCCACGAGAGCGGGAGGGGCGGACGCACTCCGTCGCCCCCTGCGCTCCCTCCTCTCCCTCACCGGAGCGGCCGCCCTCGGCGCCTCGCTCACCCTGGCCGCCGCACCGGCGCTGGCCGACGAGGCCCCCGTCTCCGTCACCCAGGGTTCCGCCACCTGGGGCGTCAAGCAGTCCTTCCGCAACTACGTCTCCAGTCCCATCGCCCACGGCGGCTACGAGGCGGTCGACGGCGCCACCCGCAACACCGACGGCACCCTGG
The DNA here is from genome assembly GCA_018388625.1 of Nocardiopsis eucommiae. GTDB lineage: Bacteria > Actinomycetota > Actinomycetes > Streptosporangiales > Streptosporangiaceae > Nocardiopsis > Nocardiopsis eucommiae. Next base: position 4,649,035 of record CP074402.1, read on the forward strand.
ACTTCCCCACCGCCAGCGGCACCGTCTCCAAGGAGGACTCCTCCGGCGAGGTGAGCTTCTCCGGCGGGGTGGTCTTCACCGGCCACGACTACGGCCGGGGCCCCGTCCTGGAGATCCGCGTGGCTGACCCCCGCGTGGAGTTCGACGGCCAGGGCGCGGCCACCGTCCACGCGGACGTCACCAGCCGCGAGTTCGCGGGCGCCGACCCGTCACTGCCCCCGGGCGACCTCGTCGAGTACGGGGAGGTCGCGGTCGCGGAGCTGACCGGCGCCGAGATCGGTGTCGACGGTGACGTGGTCACCTTCACCTCCGAGGCCGGGACCCTGCACGCCGACGCCGTGGAGCCCTTCGCCAGCTTCTACGCGGCGGGCGACCCCATGGACCCGCTGTCCTTCACCACGGAGGTGGTCGAAACCACCGACCCGACCGATCCCGAGGGCCCCGAGGAGCCCGTCCTCGACCCCGAGGTACGGGTCAGCCCGACCAGTGACCTCGACCCCGAGGGTCAGACCGTCCGGGTGGACGGCACCGGATTCCGCCCCGGGGCGGGCGTGTACGTGGCGCTGACCGGCATCGCCCGGTCGGACACCGCGTATCCGCAGCACTGGTACGGGAGCGGCGTGTGGCTGCGTGAGGGCACCGCGCCCGACGCGGACGGCGCGTTCGGCACCGACCTCGACGTCGTCGGCGCCTTCGAGAAGGGCGGCACCGCCTACGACTGCCTGGAGGTCCAGTGCTACGTGGCGGTGTTCAACGACCGCAACGACCTGGACAACCGCGACCAGGACGTGTGGACCCCCGTCTCCTTCGCCACCGCCGACGACGGCGGGGACGATGACGGGGACGACGGCGGCGAGACCCCCCAGGGCGACCTGACCGTGTACAACGGCCGCGCCGACTGGGGTGTGAAGGAGTCCTTCCGCACCTACATCGAGGGGAACATCGCCAAGGGCGCCATCCGCACCGAGGACGGCGCCAGCCGCAACGAGGACGGCACGTTCGCCTTCACCGACGGCACGGGCAGCGTGAACCTGGAGGAGGAGGTCGCGGAGATCGACTTCGCCGGGACCGTGCTGTTCGAGGGCCACGTCCACGGTGGCGCCGATCCCCTGCTGCACATGACGGTCTCCGGCCCCCGGGTCGAGATCGACGGTGACACGGGCACACTCTACGCGGACGTGGTCAGCAAGTCCCTCACCGACGAGGAGCTCGTCACCTACGACGACGTGGCCTTCGCCGAGCTGGACCTGACCGGCGTCGGGCACGAGCTGGACGAGGGCGTCCTGTCCTGGGACCCGATCCCGGCCACCCTGACCGCCGACGGCGTCCCCGCCTTCGCTGACTTCTACGGCGCGGGCGAGGCGCTCGACCCGATCACCCTCACCGTGAGCGTGGACGAGGACGTCCAGGTTCCCGGCGGCGGTACCGGCGGTGGCGACGGCGGGACCGCGCCGACCCCCGGACCGACGCCCGGTCCCGGTGAGGGCGGCGGCAAGCCGGGCCTGCCCAACACCGGTGTGGCCCTGACCGGCCTCCTGGTCGCCGCGGGGTCGCGGTGGCCGCGGGCGGCACCGCGCTGGTCGCCACCCGCCGACGGGCGGGCGCCGCGGCCTGATCCCCGGGGGCTCCCACCCCCGACTGCACGAAGGGCCCCGGCTCACCCCGTGGGGTGGGTCAGGGCCCTTCCGCGTACCGGCCACGAGGGGCCGTCACTTCATCATGTCCTCGTACGCCTTCTTGCAGTCGGGGCACACGGGGAACTTCTTCGGGTCCCGGTTGGGCACCCAGACCTTGCCGCACAGCGCGATCACCGGGTCGCCGGTCACCGCGCTCTGGGTGATCTTGTCCTTCTGCACGTAGTGGGCGAACCGTTCCCGGTCGCCGTCGTCGTGCGAGATGTCCGGCCTGGTCTCGCTGTCCGGAAGAACCTTGTTCAGGACATCCATCGACATCGTCCTCACACCTTTCAACGTCCGTCTACCACGGTATAGGGTGACGCGCCCCACTTCGAAGCCCGCGGCAAACCGCTCAGTTCATGGTGGGATCGTCAGGATAGGTGGACAACAGGGCCATCTCGCCACCTTGGCGGCGCAGCACCCGCGACCACAGTGTCTCCGGGGAGCCCCCGAAGAGGTCGTCGGCGAGGGTGTCCACCACGTACCAGGCACCCTCCGCGACCTCCCCCGCCAGCTGCCCCGCACCCCATCCGGCGTACCCGGCGAACACCCGCAGGGAAACCAGGGCCGCGCCCAGGACCTCGGTGGGGGCCTCCAGGTCCACCAGGCCCACGCCGGCCAGCTCCGGGCCCGGCCCGACCCCTTCCAACGGGGCCCAGCCCGGTGGCGCCTCGTCCGGGGACGCGGTGCCGAGGGCGATCCCCGAGTCGGCGCCGACCGGCCCGCCCGAGAACACCACCCGGGGCGCGCTCGCGTAGGCGCCCCAGTCGGTCACCACCTCGTCCACCGGCAACTCCAGCGGACGGTTGAGGATGACCCCGAGGCTGCCGTCCTCGGCGTCGTCCACGACGAAGACCACCGATCGGCGGAAGGAGTCCTCCTGGAGGAGGGGGCGGCCACCAGCAGGCGCCCGGTCAGTGTCGACTGGTCCATGCTCCACACCTACCCGGAAAACCGGCCCGGTGGTCGCCCTTCGCCCGGGCCGGTCGCCGAACGGCTACTCGGCCTGGCCGCGCTGGGCCACCTCGCGCACGGCGGTGGCCACGTGGGTGGACAGGTCCGCGTGGAACACGCTCGGAATGATGTAGTTCGGGCCCAGCTCGTCCTCGGTGACGACGTCGGCCAGGGCCTCGGCGGCGGCGACCATCATGTCGGAGGTGACGTGGTGGCTCTGGGCGTCCAGCAGGCCCCGGAAGAAACCGGGGAAGACCAGGACGTTGTTGATCTGGTTGGGGTAGTCGCTGCGGCCGGTGGCGACCACGCCCGCGTGCAGGTGGGCGACCTCGGGGTCGACCTCGGGGTCGGGGTTGGCCAGCGCGAAGATGATCGAGTCCTCGTTCATCTCCGCGATGTCGTCGCCGCCCAGCAGGTTCGGTGCGGAGACGCCGATGAAGACGTCGGCCCCGGCCACGGAACCCTTGAGGTCGCCGCTGTAGCCCTCGGGGTTGGTGTTCTCCGCGATCCAGCGCAGGTTGTCGTCCAGGTTGTCGCGGCCCGCGTGCACGGCGCCGTGGACGTCGCTGACGATGATGTCGCGCGCACCGGCGTGCATGAGCAGCTTGAGGATGGCGGTACCGGCCGCGCCCGCGCCGGACATGGCGATGCGGACCTCGGAGAGCTTCTTGTTGACCACGCGCAGGGCGTTGCGCAGGGCGGCGAGCACGACGATCGCGGTGCCGTGCTGGTCGTCGTGGAAGACGGGGATGTCGAGGAGCTCACGCAGCCGGGCCTCGACCTCGAAGCAGCGCGGGGCGGAGATGTCCTCCAGGTTGATCCCGCCGAAGCCGGGGGCCAGCAGCTGGACGGTGCGGACGATCTCGTCGACGTCCTGGGTGTCCAGGGCGATGGGCCACGCGTCGATGTCAGCGAAGCGTTTGAACAGGGCGGCCTTGCCCTCCATGACGGGCATGGCGGCCTCGGGGCCGATGTTCCCCAGGCCGAGGACGGCCGAGCCGTCCGTGACCACGGCGACGCTGTTGCGCTTGATGGTCAGGCGGCGGGCGTCGTCCTTGTTGGCGGCGATGGCCTGGGAGACGCGCGCGACACCGGGGGTGTAGGCCATCGAGAGCTCGTCGCGGTTGCGCAGCGGCACCTTGGACTTCATCTCGATCTTGCCGCCGAGGTGCATGAGGAAGGTGCGGTCGCTGACCTTGTGGACCACGACCCCCTCGACCCCGCCGAGGGCGTCGACGATGGCCTGGGCGTGATCGGTGTCGCGGGCGGCGCAGGTGACGTCGATACGGATGCGCTCGTGCCCAGCGGCCGCCACGTCCAGGGCGGTGATCATGCCGCCGACCTGCTCCACCGCGTTGGTGAGGCTGCCGACCGCGCTGCCTCCGGCGTCCAGTTCGAGGCGGACGGTGATGGAGTACGAAACGCTGGGAAGGGTGGCCACGTATTGCTCCTTGGCTTTTGCTGATGTCATGCGTCCGCGGGGCACACCGGCGGCCCCTCCCGTGGACGTACGGACCGACGTCGGGACTCCTCCACCGGGGGATCGGGCGCACGGCCTGCACTCCGTGGCCGGACCCGGTGGAGCCTCGTCGGCGCCTGCGCGCCGATCGGACCCGGGTCCGTGACGGTTGCGCTTCCCGCCGTGGAACACCCGGTCATCGGGCGTCCGGTGCGGGCCTCGGTTGCCGGGCGGGGGCGGTACTTGGGATCCCACAACCGAGTCGCCTCACCTTACCCGAGTCAAGCGGGTAACGTCAGCACAAGGTGACAATTAACGCCTTCGGAAAAAATCGCATTAATTCCGAGGATTTCCCGGGGTCTCAGGCCCGCGCGCGGTCGGTGGCGGCGCGCACCACCACGTCCGCGCAGGCGTCCGTGGAGAGCGCCGTGGAGTCGACCACCAGGTGGTAGAGGCCGGGGTCGGCCGCGTCGGTGCGGTAGAAGCGGCGCACGTAGGCCGCGCGGGCGCGGTCGTTGTCGTCCAACAGCCGGAGCGTGGGCGGGTTCGCGCCCCAGGCCTCTCCACCGAACCCCTCCGGGTCGCCCCTCTCCCACAGGCTCCGCGCCCTGCGCAGGCGGGCCTGCCGGTCCCCGTCGAGGCGTACGTGCAGCGCGCCGGGGTGGTCGGCCAGGACCACGGCCGCGGCCCGCCCCAGGACCACACCGCCGGTCCCGGCGACGTCGCGGATCACCCGTTCGGTCTGCTCGACGAACTCGTGGTCGTAGAGGAGGCGCCCCTCGTCGTCGGTGGTGCCGATGAATCCGGTGTCCACACTGCCGAGGGTGACCGTGGGCAGGCGGGCGGCGCTGGCGAGCAGCCGCTCGAACCCGCCGGGGGCGCGGTCGTCGCGTTGGAGCACCTCGTCCAGGGAGCAGCCGATCTCGGCCGCCACCGCGCTGGGGACCGCGCGGTCGAGGAAGGGGACGTGGAGGCGGGCGGCGACGGCGGGGCCGACCACACTGCCGCCCGCGCCGAAGGTCGCGGAGATCGTGACCACGGGCACCGCCGCGTTGTTCGTCATGGAACACCTGCCGGGTTCGCCGAACGGAACTTCTCCCCAGCTTCTACCCTGCGACGGGGTCGCTATCCCCCATCTTCAAATCGGTAAATACGCACCGATTTACCACCCTTAGTGACACAGAGGGAGGAAAACCCCATAAAGAAACCGGCCCCGGGACTCCCGGGGCCGGTCGCGACGTCCTAGAACAGGGCCGAGGTGAGCTTGCGGCGGGCCGCGTTCACCCTCGGGTCACCCGCGGGCAGCAGGTCGAAGAGGGAGATCAGGTGCCCGCGCACCCGGTCGCGGTCGTCGTCCGACGTCCGCCGGACCGTCTCGACGAGCCGGTCGAAGGCGGCCTCGTACTCCCCGCCGTAGACCTCGATGTCCGCGACGGTGATCTGCGCGTCCACGTTCGCGGGGTCCTCGTCCGCGGTCCGCCGCACGGCGGGGCCGTCCACGTCCTGGAGTCGGCCGACGAGGCGGACCTGGGCGAGGTTGGCCCTGAGGTCGACGTTCCTGGGGTCGTCCTCCAGGGCCTTCTCGAAGACCGCCGCCGCGGCCTCGAAGTCCCCGCTCTCCAGGGCGGCCTGGGCCCGCGCGGCCACCGGGTCCTCCTGGGGGACGGGCTCGGACTCCTCGGGGAGGTCGGAGGGGTCGCCGTCCACCGTGCCGGGGTGACCGGGGGCAGCATGCCCTGCTGGGCGAGCGCGCCGAACACCTGGGTGAGGGCGTCGCGCAGCTGCTCCTCGTTGGCGGGACCCTGCATCAGGGGCATCACCTGCCCCTGGACCGCGATGATGATCGTGGGGGTCCCGGACACGCGCAGCGCCTGCACCAGCTGCGGGCTCGCGTCACCGTCGATCTTGGCCAGGAGCCAGTTGCCGCCGGAGCCCTGGGAGAGCTTGTCGAGGGCCGCCTCGACCTGCTTGGACTGCTCGGACCAGCTCGCCAGAACCGCCATCACGACCGGGGCGGCCATCGACCGTTCCAGCACCTGCTGGAAGTTGGACTCGTCGGCGTTGACGGAGTAGGGGTTGGTTCGACCGGCCGACACCTCGGCACGCTGCTTGGCCTCACGCTCCAAGGCCGCCTTGCGCGCCCCGAGGTCAACCGCACTGTTCGGTGAAAAGTCCGAAGGCTGCATGTTCCCTATCCTGCCGCATCCCGGAGCGGTCCGAGGACCGCCCCGGGATCTCTCAGCCACGAGCGGAGAGGAGGCCCGATTCAGAACTGCGGGTCCTCCGTGTAGGTGCCGAACTCCTCGCCCATCGTGGCGCAGATCTCTCCGAGGGTGGCCTCGGCGCGGGCGGCGTCCATGATGAGCGGGATGAGGTTGCCGTCGTCGGCCCGGACCCCCTCCAGGAGACGGGCCAGGGCGCGGTCCACGGCGTCCCTGTCGCGGTGGGCGCGGCGCTCGGTGAGGGCGCGCTTCTGCTCGTGCTCGACCTCGTGGCTGATCTTGAGGATGTCGAGTTCGCCGGAGACGGTGTTGGTGTGGCAGTTGACACCGACGATGCGCTTGTCGCCCTTCTCCAGGGCCTGCTGGTACTGGAAGGCGGACTCCGCGATCTCGGAGCTGAAGTAGCCGTTCCCGATTCCGGCGAGGATGCCCGAGGTCATCGGGCCGATGGCGTGTTCGGCGTCCTCTCCCCGCCCATGCGGAGGATCTGCTCGAAGATCCGCTCCGCCTCGGCCTCGATCTCGTCGGTGAGGGCCTCCACGTACCAGGAGCCGCCGAGCGGGTCGGCGACGTTGACCACGCCCGTCTCCTCCATGAGGACCTGCTGGGTGCGCAGGGCGATCTCGGCGGACTGCTCGGTGGGCAGGGCCAGGGTCTCGTCGAGCGCGTTGGTGTGCAGCGAGTTGGTGCCGCCGAGCACGGCGGAGAGCGCCTCGACGGCGGTGCGCACCACGTTGTTGTAGGGCTGCTGCGCAGTGAGGGAGACACCGGCGGTCTGGGTGTGGAACCGCAGCCACTGGGCCTTCTCGGTCTTCGCGCCGTAGGTGTCGCGGATCCAGCGGGCCCAGATGCGGCGGGCGGCGCGGAACTTGGCGATCTCCTCGAAGAAGTCGATGTGGGCGTCGAAGAAGAAGGAGAGCCCGGGGGCGAAGCGGTCGATGTCCAGGCCCCGGGACAGACCGAGCTCCACGTAGCCGAACCCGTCGGCCAGGGTGTAGGCGAGCTCCTGCGCGGCCGTGGCCCCCGCCTCACGGATGTGGTAACCGGAGACGGAGAGCGGTTTGAAGGCCGGGATGTGCTCCGCGCAGTACTCCATCAGGTCACCGATGAGGCGCAGGTGGGGCTCGGGCGGGTACAGCCACTCCTTCTGGGCGATGTACTCCTTGAAGATGTCGGTCTGGAGCGTGCCGTTGAGGCCGCCGATGTCGACGCCCTGGCGTTCGGCCGCGACCAGGTACATGCAGAAGGCCGGGATGGCCGGCCCGCTGATGGTCATGGACGTGGTGGTCTCACCGAGCGGGATCCCGTCGAAGAGCAGGTCCATGTCGGAGACGGAGTCGATGGCGACCCCGCAGTGCCCGACCTCTCCGAGGGCGTGGGGCGAGTCGGAGTCGTGGCCCATGAGGGTGGGCATGTCGAAGGCGACCGAGAGCCCCCGCCGCCCTGGGCGAGGATCATCTTGTAGCGCTCGTTGGTCTGCGTGGCGTTGCCGAACCCGGCGAACTGGCGGATGGTCCAGGCGCGCCCCCGGTAGCCGGTGGGGTACAGGCCGCGGGTGTAGGGGTACTCGCCGGGCCAGCCGACGCGCTCGAACCCGGGGACCTCCGCACCGGGCCGGGGCCCGTAGACGGGCGCGAGGGGGCGGCCGGACAGCGAGGTGAAGTCGGCGTCGCGCTTGCGCGCCGCGTCGTACCGGCGCTGCCAGCGGTCGCGTCCGGCCTCGATCTCCTGGGCCCCGCCGCCGCTGGGCTCTCCTGTGGTGTTCGCCATAGGAAGATAGTAGGACGTCCAACTATATATGTACAGACACGGAGCCCCCGGCGCGCGAACGCCGGCGAACGGCCCGGTCAGCCCCGGTCGGCAGCCCCGGCCACGGGGGCGGGGAAGTCACCGAAGTCCACCCGGAGCCGGGTGAGCGCCTCGTGCATGCCCCACAGCTCCTCACCGGAGTAGCAGCCCAGGCCGAAGTCCATGCCGAGGAGCGCCTGGGTGGCCTCCTCCGTGACCTCGCGCCCGGCCTCGGTGATCTCCGCCAGGACTCCGCGCCCGTCGCTCGGGTTGGGGAGGCGGACCACCAGGCCCTGCCCCTCCAGCCGGTCGATGGTGTTGGTGACGCTGGTGGGGTGCACCATCAGGCGCTCACCGATCTTGCCCAACGGCAACGAACCGGAGGAGCTGAAGGTGAGCAGGACCAGCGCCTCGTACCGGGCGAAGGTCAGGCCGAACGGCTTGAGAGTGCCGTCCAGCTCACCGATGAGGATCTGCTGCGCGCGCATGAGGGAGGTGACCGCCGCCATGGCGGGCGAGGCACCCCATCTCTCACTCCAGTTGTCGTGAGCGCGTTCGATCGGGTCGAACGGAAGGTTCAAAGGGTTTCCCACGCCGTCACTCTAACGGCGCCTCCCCGCCCTCCGACCCCGAGCGGAAGGCGGTCCGCCCGCCCTCGTCCGGCACCGCACGCCTCGGACCCACCCGGCTGCACGATCGACCGGGGAGGGCAAGGGGGTTCCTCTGGCCGGAAGGGGACAGGCGGGCCATTCGGTACTGGTCCGGTACCCCAACTCGGAAAAGCCGTTCCGGGGCGGGGCGGACGCCTTCCCCGCGTAGGAAAGGCGAAGAAATCCGGCGTACGCTCATTGACTCCGGGAAAACTATTAGTTAACTTTCCTAAAAATTGGTTTCCCCACTTCAGAGGCGCTATGGCTCGCTCGCCACCGTCCTTGGAACCCCTCACTCGGATTCGACGCACCTCCACTCCGCAAGGACTCCTTCCGCCGCCGGAGCTCCCACTCCCCGCGGTTCCCTCCCCCACTCCTCCCCCAATGGAGACCCCTCCGTGAGAGCACGCCATCTGAGAAACCGGCTCGCCGCGTTGGCCGCCGCACTGCTGGTCGCACCCCTTCTGTCCGCCGCCCCGGCTGCCGCCGCACCGGGCGAGCTGTCCGTCACCTACGTCGAGACGTCCCGGTGGGACAGCGGCTACGGCGGACAGATCACCATCCGGAACGAGACCACCACCGACCTCACCGACTGGTCGGTCAGCTTCGAGACCCCCGCCGGGGTCCGGATCACCAGCCTGTGGAACGCCGTCCACACCACGAGCGGCGCCACCCACACCCTCACCCCGCCGTCGTGGGGCGCCACGGTCCCCGCGAACGGCTCGTACCAGATCGGCTTCAACGGCACCCACGGCGGCGGGGAGACCACGCCCGTCAACTGCACGGTGAACGGCGCCTCCTGTTCCGGCGGAACCACCGAGCCCGACACGGAGGCCCCCTCCACGCCCGGTGGACTGACCGTCGGAGAGATCACCTCGAACACCGTCGCCCTGACCTGGGACGCGGCCACGGACAACGTCGCCGTCGCGGGTTACGAGATCGTCTCCGACGGCCAGGTCGTGCGTTCCGTCGGCGCGGACACGCTGACCGCCACGGTCGGCGGCCTGGTGCCCCTGACGCGGTACGACTTCACGGTCCGGGCGTTCGACACCTCCAACAACCGAGGCGTCGAGAGCACGGCGGTCACCGCCACCACTCTGGAGGGGGCAGGCACCTCACCGGCCGGCGAGCGCCGCGTCGCCTACTTCACCCAGTGGGGCATCTACGACCGCGGCTACCTGGTGCGCGACCTGGAGACCTCCGGCACGGCCGCGAAACTCACCCACATCAACTACTCGTTCGGCAACGTCAACGCCAACGGCGAGTGCTTCATGGCGAACCAGCTCGGCCAGGGCGACGCCTGGGCCGACTACGGCCGCTCGTTCCGCGCGGACGAGAGCGTGGACGGGGTCGCGGACACCTGGAACCAGGACCTGCGCGGGAACTTCAACCAGCTGCGCAAGCTCAAGGAGACGTACCCCGACCTCAAGGTCCACATCTCCCTCGGCGGCTGGACGTGGTCCGAGCACTTCTCGGACGCGGCCCTGACCCCCGAGTCACGCCAGCGGATGGTCAGCTCGTGCGTGGACCAGTTCCTGCGCGGCAACCTGCCCCTGTTCGACGGCGCGGGCGGCCCGGGCGCGGCGGCGGGCGTCTTCGACGGCGTCGACCTCGACTGGGAGTGGCCCGGAAGCGCCGGGCACGAGCACAACGTCGTCCGTCCCGAGGACCGGGAGAACTTCACCGCCCTCGTCCAGGAGTTCCGCACCCAACTGGACGCCCTGGGTGCCGAGACCGGTCGGCCCTACGAGCTGACCGCGTTCCTGCCCGCCGACCCGGAGAAGGTCGAGGCCGGCTTCCAGATGGACCGGCTCATGCCCCACTTCGACTTCGTCACGGTGCAGGGGTACGACTTCCACGGCGCCTGGGAGAACGCCACCGCCCACCAGTCCAACACGGTGTTCGACGTCGACGACCCCAGCCCGCGACGGTTCTCCAGCGAGATCGCCGTCCAGGAGTACGTCAGCCGGGGCGTCGACCCCGCCGACATGGTCCTCGGGCTGCCCTTCTACAGCCGCGGATGGACGGGGGTCGCCCCCGGGCCGAACGGGGACGGCCTCTTCCAGAGCGCGACGGGCCCGGCTCCGGGCACCTACGAGCAGGGCATCGACGACTGGAAGGTGGTCAGGGACCTGCCGGGCTTCACCCTGCACAGGGACGACGCCCTGGGCACGGCCTGGCTCTACGACGGCACCACCTTCTGGACCTTCGACGACGAGATCGCGCTGACCCAGAAGACCGACTGGGCGCAGACCCAGGGCCTGGGCGGGGTGATGATCTGGTCGATCGACGGTGACGACGCGAACGGCACCCTGATGGCCGCCGTGGACGCCGCGCTGGCCTCGTAGCCCCACTCCACCCACCTCAGAAGCAGGAGCCCCGACTCACCGAGTCGGGGCTCCTACCTTTCGTGGCACACGGCGTCAAGAGCTGTCCGTGGCCACAAGGGGACACTTCTCCTCGCACCGAACTGGTCCGGCCCGTCAACTCGGCAGACTCGTCGAACCGACCGGTCGGCGCCCAGGGAATCCGACGAGGTCGGGGAAAACTTCGCGGCGGGGCGTTGACGGGGGCCGTAATTATTAGTTAAGTTTCCTAAAAATTTATCCCCCACGTCAGGGACGCGGACAGCACCCAAAGCCCTGGCACCCTCCCCCAGGAGAACTCGCGACGTGAGCTCACGACGACTCAGAAACCACCTCTCGGTGGCGGCCGCCGCCGCGCTGGTGGCGCCACTCGCCCTCTTCGTCCCGCCCGTGGCCGCCGAGAGCGCCGGGCCCTCCGACCTCCGGGTGACCTACGTCGAGTCGGCCCGGTGGGACAGCGGCTACACCGGCGAGATCACCGTCCACAACACCTCCGGGGCGGACCTGACCGACTGGACACTGGAGTTCGACCTCCCCGACGGCAGCCGCGTCCACGAGCTGTGGAACGCCTCCCTCTCCGGCACCGCCCAGGACGGCTACACCGTGACCCCGCCGCGCTGGGGCGCCGCGATCCCCGCCGGTGGCAGCTACCGGTTCGGGTTCAACGGCGTCCACACCGGCGGCAACAGCCACCTCCTCGGCTGCACCGTCAACGGCGCCCCCTGCGCGGGAGAGCCCGACCAGGGGCCCGAGCACGGCAGCCGCAGCATCGCCTACTTCACCCAGTGGGGCGTCGAGGAGCGCGGCTACACCGTCCGCGACCTCGTCGACTCGGGCAGCGCCGAGAAGCTCACGCACATCAACTACGCGTTCGGCAACGTGGGCCCCGACGGCGAGTGCTTCATGACCAACGAGCCCGAACAGGGCGACGCCCGCGCCGACTACGGCCGGGCCGTCCCCGCCTCGGAGAGCGTCGACGGCGCCGCCGACGGCCCTGGCCAGCCCCTGCGGGGCAACTTCAACCAGATCCGCAAGCTGAAGGAGCAGTACCCCAACCTGATCGTCAACATCTCGTTGGGCGGCTGGAACTGGTCGAAGCACTTCTCCGACGCCGCGCTCACCCCCGAGTCCCGTGAGCGGCTGGTCAGCTCCTGTGTCGACCTGTACCTGAAGGGCGACCTGCCGGTCATCGACGGGGCCGGCGGCGAGGGCGTCGGTTACGGCGTCTTCGACGGCATCGACCTCGACTGGGAGTGGCCCGCCTCCGACGGCAACCCGCACAACGTGGTCCGCCCCGAGGACCGGGAGAACTTCACCGCCCTGGTCCAGGAGTTCCGCGACCAGCTGGACGAGCTCGGCGCGGAGACCGACCGCCACTACGAGATCAGCTCGTTCATGCCCGCCGGTCCGTGGCGCATCGACACCGGCTTCGAGCTGGACGAGATCATGCCCAACATGGACTTCGTGACCGTCCAGGGCTACGACTACCACGGCACCTGGGAGTCGGTCACCAACCACCAGTCGAACCTGGCGCCGGACCCGCGCGACCCGGGCGACGTCATCTCCACGCAGACCACCATCCAGGCCTACCTCGACCGCGGCGTCGACCCGGACAAGCTGGTCCTGGGTGTGCCCTTCTACGGTCAGGGCTGGACCGGTGTGGAACCGGGCCCCGGCGGCGACGGGCTCTTCCAGCCCGCGACGGGCCCCGCCCCCGGCACCTACGCCGACGGCAGCGAGGAGTACCGCAACCTCAAGGAGCTCTCCGGCTACGAGCTGTTCCGTGACGACGACCTCGGCACGGCCTGGCTCTACGACGGCGAGACCTTCTGGACCTACGACGACGAGACCGCCATGACCCAGAAGACCGACTGGGTGACGGAGAACGGCCTCGGCGGCGTCATGATCTGGTCCATCGACGGCGACGACGGCGACGGCAGCCTCATGGCCGCCATCGACTCGGCGCTCGGCGGATAGGACCGAGGACCCCGCCTCCGGTCCAGGCCGGTGGCGGGAACCAGCGGCGTCGGTGCTCTGATCCGGGGAGCACCGCCGCCAGGCCGGGGCGGACCGACGTGCGACGGTCCACCCCGGCCGCCCCTTTTCCGGGGCGGCGCCCCAGGGGCTACTCCCCGTGGTGGCGCCGAGCTCCTTCAGGAGCAGGTCGGCGGCGGCGTACGGATCGCGCTCACCCGTCGCGACCTCCCCGGCCAGCTCGTCCAGGCCGTGCTCCGAGCCCACACCGCCCATCCGGGCGCGCAGCAGGTCCAGCACGATCGCCTCCACCTCGTCGCGGGCTCGCCGGCGGCGCCGCGACACGAGCTCGCCGGAGGCCTCCAGGTGGGCGTGGTGTTCCTCCACCCGCGCCCAGAGCTCGTCGATCCCCTCGTCCTTCGCCGCCACCGTCATGACGATCGGCGGCTTCCACTCGTCGTCCGAACGGTCCTTCATCGCGATCATCTGGCGCAGCTCCCGCAGGGTCGCCTTGGCGCCGTCGCGGTCCGCCTTGTTCACCGCGAACACGTCGGCCACCTCCAGGACCCCGGCCTTGGCGGCCTGGACCCCGTCGCCCATCCCGGGGGCGCTCAGCACCACCGTGGTGTCGGCCAGACCGGCGATCTCCACCTCGGCCTGGCCCACTCCGACCGTCTCCACGAGGATCACGTCGAACCCGGCCGCGTCCAGGACCCGCAGCGCGTGCGGGGTCGCCCAGGTCAGCCCGCCCAGGTGCCCCCGGTTGGCCACCGACCTGATGTACACGCCCGCGTCCGTGGCGTGTTCCTGCATCCGCACCCGGTCCCCGAGCAGCGCGCCGCCGGTGAAGGGCGAGGAGGGGTCCACCGCCAGGACCGCGACCGACAGGCCCCGGGCGCGCACCGCGCGCACCACGGCGTTGGTGGTGGTGGACTTCCCCACCCCGGGCGAACCGGTGAACCCGACCACGCGGGCCCGGCCGGTGTGGGGCGCCAGCCCCGCCATGATCTCGCGCAGTTCGGCGGCACCGTTCTCGACCAGGGTGATGGCGCGGGCCAGCGCCCGGCGGTCACCCCCGCGAACCCGATCGACCAACTGGGGGCGTTCATGCGACTCCTCGACTTCGACCCGCGGACATGTGTCGGGGCGGGGGCCCAGTGCCCCCGCCCCGTACGATCTCACCCCGGACCGGCCCGCGCACGGACCGGGTCGGTACTACTCCCCGGGCACCGTGAACAGCAGGGCGTCGCCCTGGCCACCGCCGCCGCACAGGGCGGCCGCGCCGAGCCCGCCGCCGCGACGGCGCAGCTCGTGGATCAGGTGCAGGGCGATGCGCGCCCCGGAGGCGCCGATCGGGTGACCGATCGCGATGGCGCCGCCGTCGACGTTGACGATGTCCTCCGAGACGCCGAGGTCCTTGGTGGACTGGATACCGACCGCCGCGAAGGCCTCGTTGATCTCGATGAGGTCCAGGTCCCCGACCTCCTTGCCCGCCTTGGTGAGCGCGTGCCTGATGGCGTTGGAGGGCTGGGAGTGCAGGGAGTTGTCCGGACCGGCGACGTTCCCGTGCGCGCCGATCTCGGCGAGGATCGGGACACCCAGCTCGTCGGCCTTCTCCCGGCTCATCACGACCACGGCGGCGGCGCCGTCGGAGATCTGCGAGGAGGATCCGGCGGTGATGGTGCCGTCGCTGTCGAAGGCGGGACGCAGCCGGGCCAGGCTCTCGACGGTGGTGTCGGGTCGGACCCCCTCGTCGTGCGCGAACACGACCGGGTCGCCCTTGCGCTGCGGGATCTCCACGGGGACGATCTCCGCGTCGAACCGGCCCTGCTCGGCGGCGGCCGCCGCGCGCTGGTGGGACCGGGCCGCGAAGGCGTCCTGCTCGGGGCGCTCGATACCGAGCTTGCCGTTGTGGCGCTCGGTGGAGGCCCCCATCGAGTCACCCTCGAAGGCGTCGGTGAGCCCGTCGTGCGCGGTGGCGTCCAGGACCTCGACGGAGCCGTACTTGTAGCCCTTACGGGACTTGGGGAGCAGGTGGGGGCGTTGGTCATGGACTCCATGCCGCCCGCGACGACGACGTCGAACTCGCCCGCCCGGACGAGCTGGTCGGCCAGGGCGATGGCGTCCAGGCC
This sequence comes from Nocardiopsis eucommiae, assembly GCA_018388625.1. GTDB lineage: Bacteria > Actinomycetota > Actinomycetes > Streptosporangiales > Streptosporangiaceae > Nocardiopsis > Nocardiopsis eucommiae. The sequence goes on from CP074402.1 coordinate 4,664,256, forward strand.
AGAGAGGCAGACCTTGTTGATGGTCACGGACGGGACGTCCATGGGGATGCCCGCCTTGACGGCGGCCTGACGGGAGGGGATCTGACCGGCGCCCGCCTGGAGCACCTGTCCCATGACCACGTATCCGACCTGGTCACCACTGATCCCGGCGCGCTCCAGGGCGGCCTTGATCGCGAAGCCCCCAGGTCGGCGGCGGAGAAACCGGCGAGGGAGCCGAGGAGACGGCCGGTCGGGGTGCGGGCCCCACCGACGATGACGGAACCGGGCATCTGACTGGCCTCCAGGTGATGAGTGTCGCAGTTGGTCTGCAACGATACCCACACAGGTCCCAGCGACGTTCGGGAGGTTCGCCAGTGAGTGACACACCCATCCCCACCGGCCCATTCGGCGGTCTGACCCGGTTGGACCACGTGGGGATCGCCTGCCGCGACCTCGACGCGTCCGTCGAGTTCTACCGGAGCACCTACGGCTTCGAGGTGGAGCACGAGGAGGTCAACGAGGAACAGGGCGTCCGTGAGGCCATGCTCCGAATCAACGGCACGGACGACGGCGGCGCGACGTATCTGCAACTCCTGGAGCCCACACGGGAGGACTCCCCCGTGGCGAAGTTCCTGGCCCGCAACGGCGAGGGCGTGCACCACATCGCCTTCGGCACCGGCGACGTGGCCGCCAGCGCGGCGGGTATCGGGGAGCGCGGCGTGCGTGTGCTGGACGACGAGCCCCGGTCGGGCACGGCGGGCTCCCGGATCGTGTTCCTGCACCCGAAGGACTGCGGCGGCGTCCTCACCGAGTTGGTGCAGAGCGCCCACTAGCGCCATGCTGAGGGAAGCGGCCGACCGATTCACGTCACGGGGACGTTCCGGACTCATCACAGCTTGAGCTGCCGAGGTGCGGTTGACCACCCACCCCGCCGGAAGTTACCCGAAACCCCCTTCCCAGGGGTGTCACGCTTGATAAAGTCGGCTAGCTGCCGGATCCGCTTTCCGGCGTTGGTCCATGTCTTGCAGTCCGGTCAGTGAGCCGGGACGGTCGCACCCGGGTGTCCACCAGCGCCCAGGCGTCCGTCGGAGGCGGTCAGGGTCATTTCTGGAACCCCACCAATCCGCCCGCGCCCCGGCCACCCCGGCGACAACCCCGTCCACCGGGGGCACAGCAGCCGCCCTCCCGTCGCCCCCGGCGGTTCGCACGTAGCCGTCTCGTACCCGTTCAGGATTCCGCCACATGTCGTCAAACAACATTGACACCCAGCTCAACAACATCTTCGACGAGGACAACACCCCGCCAGAGTTCGACGTGGTGCTGCGTGGCTTTGACCGCACCCAGGTGCAGGACTACCTGGACGGGCTGCGCAACGAGGTCAAGCAGTCCAACAAGCAGCTCGAGAAGGCCAAGTCCGAGCTGAACGCCAAGAACCGCCAGCTCCAGGAGCGCGAGCGCCCCTCCTACTCCGGTCTGGGCTCGCGCATCGAGGAACTGCTCCGCCTCGCCGAGGAGCAGGCCAACGAACTGGTGCAGAGCGCCCAGATCGACGCCAACGACATCCGGTCGGCCGCCCAGATCGAGGCCGCCGAGATGCGTGCCGCCGCCGAATCGGAGGCCACCGAGGTCCGCACGCTGGCCCAGCGTGAGGCCGACGAGCAGCGCCAGGCCGCCGAGACCGAGGCGGAGGAGATCAGCACCACCGCCCGCCGCGAGGCCGACGAGCTGGCCTCGACCACCGAGCGTGAGGTGCAGAAGAAGCGCTCGGCCGTCGACCACGAGATCGCGGAGAAGCGCGCCACCTTCGAGGGCGAGATCGCGAAGCTGCGCACCACCACCGAGCGCGAGTGCGCCCAGGCCCGGGCCGCCGCCAAGCGTGAGCGCGACGAGACGATCCAGTCGGCCAAGAGCCAGGCCGAGGAGCTGCGCAAGAACGCCGAGCGGGCCTACGCCGAGTCCGAGGCGCGCCGCACCGAGACCGAGGACCAGTTCGAGCTTCAGCTGGCCGACCGCCGCGCCGAGGCCGAGCGTCAGGACGCGGAGCGTCTGGCCGCCGCCCAGGCCGCCACGCAGAAGATGGTCAACGAGGCCGAGGAGCGCGCCTCCAGCGCCGAGCAGCGGGCCACCAAGGCCAGCCAGCAGGCCGAGCAGACCCGCCGCGACGCCGAGAACCACGCGAAGCAGCTGGTCAGCAACGCCAAGAAGAACGCCGGTCAGATCGAGACCGAGGCCAAGTCCAAGGCCGACCACCAGCTGAGCGACGCCAAGTCCGAGGCCAACCGGATCATGACGGCCGCCAAGAAGGAGGTCGACGAGCTCAACCGCCAGCGGGACAGCATCCAGTCGCACCTCCAGCAGCTGCGTCAGCTGCTCGGTGGTGGCGGTGGCGCCCCCGCCGCTCCGGCCGCTCCCGCCCCCGCCGCGATCCAGCAGGAGGCCCCGGCCGCTCCCGCCGCCCCCGTGGCGGAGGAGCCGAAGCAGCCTGCGCACTCCGGCAAGGGCTCCGACGACGAGGACTGGTGGCAGGAGTAACGACCGGCCTCGGCTGAGTCGTCCTGACATCGAAGGGCCCGGCCCCGGGGGTTCACCCCGGGACCGGGCCCTTCGTCATGCCCCTCAACCACAGCCGTGAGCCCCTCCCAGACACCCCCGCCACAGCCGTGAGTCCCGCCCTGGCACCCTCACCACAGGCGTGAGCCCCGCCCACCCGTCCCCTCAACCACAGCCGTGAGTGCTGCCTGTACACCTCTCCACAAGGGGGTGCCCGTTCGGGCGCCGCCAGGGTTCTGCAAGACGAGTCAAGCCGCCAGCGAGGAACGAGCCAGGCGTAGACGAGGATGAAGAACAGCTGGCTTCTTGGGCGCCCGAACACGGGCCGAAGCGAAGCGGAGGCCCCAAGCAAACACGTCTGAACCCCAACCACAACCACGAGCCCCACCCACACACCCCCACCACAGTGGGGTGCCCGTTCGGGCGCCGCCAGGGTTCTGCAAGACGAGTCAAGCCGCCAGCGAGGAACGAGCCAGGCACAGACGAGGATGAAGAATCCCTGGCTCCTTGGGCGCCCGAACACGGGCCGAAGCGAAGCGGAGGCCCCAAGCAAACACGTCTGAACCCCAACCACAACCACGAGCCCCACCCACACACCCCCACCACAGTGGGGTGCCCGTTCGGGCGCCGCCAGGGTTCTGCAAGACGAGTCAAGCCGCCAGCGAGGAACGAGCCAGGCACAGACGAGGATGAAGAATCCCTGGCTCCTTGGGCGCCCGAACACGGGCCGAAGCGAAGCGGAGGCCCCAAGCAAACACGTCTGAACCCCAACCACAACCACGAGCCCCACCCCCACACCCCCACCACAAGGGGGCGCCCGTTCGGGCGCCGGGGCGCCGGGGAGTCCGGCGTTCAGCGGACACCGTGCAGAGGGAACCGAGCCGCCGGCCTCAGCCACAGGCGTGAGCGCTACCTGCACGCCTCACCACAGGAGGGCGCCCGAACACGGGCCGAAGCGAAGCGGAGGTGCAGAATTACACTGAGTCCTTCTCCCACGGCCCGTCCCACTCCGTCGGCAGCGGGTACGCCTCCGGGTTGACCCGCTTCACGACCTCGTCGAGGACACGGCGCACGTAGGGTTCGCCCACCCACAGGTGTTTGGCTCCGTCGACACCGATGATCTCGGCCTGGGTGAGGGGCGCGAAGCGTTCGCGGGCCTCGTCGGGCCTCAGATAGTCGTCGTGTTCGGGGACCAGGGCCACCACGGGCTTGCCGGAGTCGGCCCACACCCGCATGTCGGACTCGTCGGCGCGGTGGAGCGGCGGGGAGAGCAGCAGCGCGCCCCTGATCTGCGGGTCGCAGCCCCACTTGAGGGCCAGTTCGGTGCCGAACGACCAACCCAGCAGCCAGGGTGCGGGCAGGTCCTCGAACTCGGTGAACTCGATGGCGGCCATGACGTCGTGCTGTTCGGTCTCGCCCTCTCCGAACTCGCCCTGGCTGGTGCCGTGGCGGGAGGTGGTGCCGCGGGTGTTGAAGCGCAGCACGGCGACGTTGGCGAGCGCGGGGAGCCGGAAGGACGCCTTGCGAAGGACGTGGCTGTCCATCATGCCCTCGGCGGTGGGCAGCGGGTGCAGACAGACGAGGGTGGCGACGGGCCTGCGCCCTTCGGGCAGGGCCAGTTCCCCGACCAGCTCCAGCCCGTCGGCGGTGTGCAGGGTGATGGGCCGTCGGACGGCGGGCAGCACCGTGGTGGCGCGGATCTCCATGGGTCCTCTTCGTCAGGTCAGTGTCTGGGGGCCCTGGGCGAGCGGTGGGTGCGCCGGTCCCAGCAGGAGGAGTGCCAGTGCCGCCGGTCACCGCCGTCGCCGTACGGGCGCCAGGCGACGACGTGGGGCATCCCGGCGGGGATCTCCTGGGCGCAGCCGGGGCAGCGGTAGACCTTGGTGGCGGCGGCGCCGCTGATCCGGCGCGTGACCCACTCGCCGTCGGGTCCGGTCTCCCGGCGTTGCCCTCCGGTGACGCGCAGCATGAGCGCGTCGTCGTCCGGGGGCCTCCGGGGTGTTCTTGCCCCGGGCGGTCTTGCGGCGGGGGCTGTTACGGCGCGGGCTCACCCTCCAAGGGTAGGAGAGAAAGAACAGTGGCCGCCGTCACACTGGCGTGACGGCGGCCGAGGTCCCCGGGGACGCCGCATCAACCGAGAGCATCCACGGAACCGCCCTAGTGGCAGGCGCAGCCGCCGTGCGGGGCGCTCTCCTCGGTGTCGGGGAGCTGGTCCATGAGCAGCGGGGCGGGCACGGCGATGGTGGTGAGGCCGTACTCGGCCATGGCCACGAGCGTGGTGATGACGGACTCCGCGCCGCGCTCCTCCAGGAGCTCGGTGGGGCCCTTCGGGTAGCCGCAGCCGAACCGCATGGCGGTGTCGACGTCCTTGGCGGAGGCGTAGCCGTCTCCGACCATCCGCAGGGCGTCGTCGATCTGCGGCGCGATGAGCATCTCGCCCAGGTCGAGGGTCTCCTCCTCGCGCACCATCTCGGCGAGGCGGCCGGTGGGGCGGGGCTCGGGGGCCTCGTCACCGGAACCGTAGAAGCCCTGGCCGGTCTTGCGGCCGAGGCGGCCCGCGGCGACCATGCGGCGGATGAGCGGCGAGGCGGCGTAGCGGGGGTCCCGGAACTCGTCCCAGAGGACGTCCATGACGGCGAGGCACACGTCCAGGCCGACGAGGTCGGCGAGGGCGAGCGGGCCCATCGGAAGGCCGGCGGCCTTCTTCGCGGACTCGTCGATCTCCTCGCGGGTGGCGATCCGGCGCTCGTAGAGCCGCACGGCGTCGTTGATGTAGGGCACCAGCAGGGCGTTGGCGACGAACCCGCCGCGGTCGGCCACCGCGATGGGGGTCTTGCCGACGCGCTTGGCGACCTCGGTCACGATGTCGGCGGTCTCGGCGCTGGTGGAGACGGTGGTGATGACCTCGGCCAGCTTCATCACCGGGGCCGGGTTGAAGAAGTGCAGGCCGACGACCTTCTCGGGGCGGTCGGTCAGCGCCGCGATCTCGGTGACCGAGAGCGAGGAGGTGTTGGTCGCCAGGATCGTGCCGGGCGGGCAGATCCGGTCGAGGTCTCCGAACACGTCGCGCTTGATGTCCATGCGCTCGGGAACGGCCTCGACGACGAAGTCGGCGTCCGCGAGGTCCTCGCGGGACGTGCTGAACGTGAGGCGGGCGTCGATCTCCGAGCGCTCCCCTCGGTGATCTTGCCCTTGCTCACCGCGCGCGAGAGGGACTTGTCCACGTGGCCACGGCCGCGGTCGAGGGCGGCCTGGTCGATCTCGACCCCGACGACGTGGAACCCGGCCCTGGCGAACACCTCAGCGATGCCCGCACCCATCGTGCCCAGTCCTACGACGCCGACCTTGTCAAATTCCTGCACCATGGGCCCCAGCCTAGACCTCCCGGGGGCCCCGACCGCGCACCGGGACCAGATCTTTACTACTGCCCGGTAACGCGTCCGTCCCGGCCAGGGGCCACGGCGAGGGCCAGCGCGGAGAAGACGGCGCTCACCGCGAACACGGCGGGCAGCCCCGCGAGCGTGATCACGGCGGCCATCAGTACGGGGGTGAGGGTGGTGCTGACCGACTGGAGCCAGTTCTGCACGGCCAGCGCCCGCCCGGCCCAGGCGGTACCGGCGATCTCCGCGACTGAGAGGAAGGTGAGGCCGTTGTGCCACATGGTCAGGACCAGGCAGACCAGGACCAGGGGGACCGCCGCCCCGCCCCAGACGTCCGGCAGGAAGGTGAGCAGGACCAGGGCCACTCCGGAGACCACGGCCAGCCACCGGACCGGACGCATGCGGTCGCCGGTCCGGTCCGACCAGGCGCCGAGGAGGAGCCGCCCCACCGCCCCGGGGATCTGCGCGGCGGCGACCACCGCTCCGGCCGAGGGCGGGCTCCACCCCTGTTCCTGGACCAGGTAGATCACCGTGTAGACCATCAGCGTGACCTGCGGGACCCCGAGGAGCATGCTCACGCCGTGCACCCGCCAGATCGCCCACCGGCGGTAGGGGGACTCCGTCCGGACCGGTGCGGCGGGGACCTCCGGGGAGCCGGTCTCCCGAACGGTCTCCGGCGGGGCCGAGGGCGTCGCCAGCACCAGCGGGACGGCGATCAGAGCGAGCCCCGCCGGGAGCGTCATCGCCCCGACGAAACCCCACGCGTCCGCCGCCCGGGGCAGCACCAGGGCGGCCAGCCCCACGCCCAGGGGCAGGGCGGACTGGCGGATCCCCATCGCCAGTCCGCGTTCCCGGCGCGCGAACCAGGTCATGACCAGCCGCCCGCTGGCGGCGTTGACCGGACCGCCGACCGCCCCGGCCAGCAGCAGGACCACCGCCGCGCCCCACAGGTCCGTGACCGTCCACAGCAGCCCGAGCGCGCCCGCCGTGAGGAGCAGGCTCAGCGCCATGGTCGCCCGCTCCCCCGCACGGTCGATGACGACACCCCAGGCCAGGAGGGTGATCAGCAGCCCGAACGAGGGCAGGCCCGCCAGCATCCCCGCCTGTGCGGTGGAGACCCCGAAGGCCTCGCGCAGCTGCGGCAGCACGACCGGCACCCCGAACATCACCGAGACGCTGGCCACCTGAGCGACCATGCTGACCGACAGGACGACCCAACGATTGCGCACGAGCATCCCGCCAGCCTAGGGAGTGCCGCCGCCGTCGACCCCGCGCCCCCGTACGCCCCTCCCCTCGGAAGGGGGTTCGCGGGCGCGGCGGAGGCGGTAACGTGACGTCCCGTGCGTCTCGTCATCGCGCGGTGCAGTGTCGACTACGTCGGCCGACTCACCGCCCACCTGCCCATGGCTCCCCGCCTGATCCTGATCAAGGCCGACGGGAGCGTGTCCATCCACGCCGACGACCGGGCGTTCAAACCCCTGAACTGGATGAACCCGCCGTGCAAGCTCCGCGAGGAGGCGGTCGAGGACGGTCCCGACGTGTGGACGGTCACGCACAGCAAGTCCGGTGAGAAGCTCGTGCTGACCATCGAGGAGGTCATGCACGACTCCTCGCACGAACTCGGCAAGGACCCCGGCCTCCAGAAGGACGGCGTGGAGGCCCACCTCCAGGAACTGCTCGCCGAGCACATCACCACGCTGGGCGAGGGCTACACGCTCATCCGCCGCGAGTACCCGACCGCCATCGGTCCCGTGGACATCCTCTGCCGCGACGGGCAGAGCAACACCGTGGCCGTGGAGCTCAAGCGGCGCGGGGACATCGACGGCGTGGAGCAGCTCACCCGCTACCTCGAACTCCTCAACCGGGACCCCTCCCTCGCCCCGGTGACCGGTGTGTTCGCCGCCCAGGAGATCAAGCCCCAGGCGAAGGTCCTCGCGGAGGACCGGGGCATCGCCTGCGTGGTCCTCGACTACGACGAACTGCGCGGCATCGAGCCCGACACACTGCGCCTCTTCTGACCCGGCTCCTCCGAGCCGGACCGACGCCCCGGGGGCGTGCCCGCGTGCTGGCACGCCCCCGTCTGTCCTCCGTTCGGAGGACAGCGGTCGGTCCCCCCAGCGGACACCCCGCCCGCCCCGTTCACGGAACGCTGGGGGTATGAGCGGAACAGTCATCGAGGTCGAGGGCCTCACCAAGCGCTACGGCGACAACCACGCGGTCGCGGGGATCGACCTGAGCGTCCCCCGGGGAGAGGTCTTCTCCTTCCTCGGGCCCAACGGCGCGGGCAAGTCCACGGCCGTGGAGATCCTGGAGGGTTTCCGCACTCGCAGCGGCGGCGACGTCAGCGTGCTGGGTGAGGACCCGGGCAGGGCGGGCCGGGTGTGGCGCTCCCGGATCGGCATCGTGTGGCAGAAGGAGACCATGGTCCCCAAGATGCCGGTGCGCGAGGTCGTCCGGCACTTCGCGGGCTACTACCCCCGGGCGCTGGGCAGCGACGAGGTCCTGGAGATGGTCGGCCTCTCCGAGAAGGCCGCTTCCCTGCCCGACGCGCTCTCCGGTGGTCAGCGGCGCCGCCTCGACGTCGCCCTGGGGATCGTCGGCCGCCCCGAACTGCTCTTCCTCGACGAGCCCACCACCGGCTTCGACCCCCGGGCGCGCCGGGAGTTCTGGGACCTCATCCAGGGCCTGGCCCGTCAGGGCACCACCATCGTGCTCACCACGCACTACCTGGAGGAGGCCGAGTTCCTGGCCGACCGGGTGTGCGTGATCGCCAACGGCCGCATCCGCGCGGTGGACGCCCCCGGGCAGCTGGGCGGCCGCGCCTCCGCGCAGGCCACCGTCTCCTGGACGGAGGACGGGCGCAGGCACGAGAGGCGCACCGACACCCCCACCCGGCTGGTGGCCGAGCTGAGCGCGCGCATCCCCGGGGAGATCCCCGAGCTGAGCGTGCACCGCCCGACGCTGGAGGACATCTACCTCGACATGATCCAGGACGACCAGGCCCACGAGGAGGTCGCGGTATGAGCACCGACACCGTGGCGGCGGCCCCCGCCTCCCCGCCCCCGAGGCCCACGGCCGCCCTCCGGGTGCCGTGCGCGTCGGCCTGTCCCGTGGCTGGATGGAGATCCGCACCTTCTCCCGCGAGTGGGAGAGCCTGATCTTCACCTTCTCGCTGCCCGCGCTGATCCTGGTCATGTTCGCGTCGATCTTCGACGGCATGTTCGACATGGAGATGGCGGCGGTCGACTACTACCTGCCCGGGCTCATCGCGATGGGCCTGATGTCGGTGAGCTTCCAGACGCTCGGCATCGCGATCGCGGTCGAACGCGACCAGGGGGCGCTGCGCCGCCTGCGCGGAACCCCCATGCCGCCCAGCGCCTACTTCGTCGGCAAGACGCTGCTCGTGCTCTTCCTCGCCGTGGGTCAGGTGGCCCTCCTCCTCGCGGTGGCGACCCTGTTCTTCGGCGGCACCATGCCGTCCACGCTCGCCGCCTGGTCCACCGTCGCCTGGGTGTTCGTGCTCGGGACCGTCGGCTGCTCCCTGCTCGGGATCGCCATGAGCTCCCTGGCCCGCACCGCGCAGACGGCCTCCGCCGTCGTCGTGATCCCCTTCCTCCTGCTCCAGTTCACCTCCGGGATCTTCGTCCCGGTGCATCTCATGCCGGACTGGATCCTGACCGGCGCCTCGCTCTTCCCGCTGCTGTGGATGGCGCAGGGCATGCGCGCGGCGTTCTTCCCCGACGAGATGGCCGTGATGGAACTGTCCGGGGCCTGGGACCTGCACATGGTCGCCCTGGTCCTGGGGGCTGGTGTGTGGTGGGCTTGGTCCTGACACTCCTGACCTTCCGCTGGAAGACCCGCAAGGACGGATGACGAGGACGGATGACCATGACGACGGACCGGGCCCCGGGGCCGGAGACGACGGTGCCCCCGGGGTCCGATCCCACCGGACCCGTTCCCACCGGGTCGACCCCGACCGGGACCGACCCGTCGTCGGACCGGGACGAGCGGCACGCGTGGAACATGGGCGCCTGGTGGCACGTGGCCTTCACCGTCGCGATGGCGGCGGTGATCGTGCTGGCCCTGGTCACCGGCCCTCCGGAGTGGCGGTGGCTGACGGCGGCGCTGATGGTCGCGGTCGTGGTCGTCTACCTGGTCTTCGCCCGGCCGCTGATCAGCCCGGAGAAGGACTTCCCCAGCACGGGCCGGGCCCTGGGTCTGATGGGCCTGTTCCTCCTGCCCAGCGTGCCCGCCGTCATCCTCAACCCGACCCTGGTGTTCGCCCTGATCGCCATCGCCCCCGTCTGCTTCATGACGGTGGGCAGCGTGCTCGCCGTCGCGACGGTGGGCGTGATCCTCCTCTTTCCGACGGTCCTGGGCGGTCTGCTCGGGTGGGAGGACTGGGCCTCGGTCGGTGTCAGCCTGCTCATCAACGGCGCGATCCTGGGCTACGCGCTGTGGTTCGGGACCTGGATCGAGCGGATCGTGGTGCAGAGCGTCGAACGGTACGAGCTCATCGAGGCGCTGCGGCGCAGCCGCGAGGAGGTGGCCCGGCTGTCCGAGGAGGCCGGGGCCCTGGCCGAGCGCGAGCACCTGGCCCGGGAGATGCACGACACCCTCGCCCAGGGGTTCACCAGCATCGTCACCCTGGCCCAGGCGGTGGAGTCCGAGCTGGACAGCGACCCCGTGACCGCCCGCCGCCACCTGGCGCTGATGCGGGAGACGGCGGCGGAGAACCTGGCCGAGACCCGTGCCATGGTGGCCGCCCGTCAGTCGCTCCGTCTGGAGGACGAGGGCCTGGACGCCTCCCTCCGGCGCATCTGTGAGCGGCTCGGCCGCGAACTGGGCATCTCCGTGAACGCGGAGGTGACCGGTGAGCCGGAGGAGCTCCCCAACGACCTCCAGATCTGTCTGCTGCGCACCGCGCAGGAGGCGCTGGCCAACGTCCGCAAGCACGCCGGCGCCCGCGCCACCACGGTCACCCTCGCCTACACGGACGTCGGCGTGCGGCTGACCGTGGCGGACGACGGGCTGGGCTTCGACACCTCCCTGCCCGCCCACGGCAACGGCCTGGCCAACATGCGCCACCGTGCCGCGACGGTGGGCGGACTCCTGGACCTGGAGAGCGTTCCCGGACGGGGCACCACCGTCCGCCTGGCCATCCCCCACGACGACGCGGACGAATGATCCGCACCGGAGAGGAAGCCGTTCCATGATCCGTGTCCTTCTGGTGGACGACCATCCCGTGGTCCGCGAGGGCATTCGAGGCATGCTCAGCGCCGAGCCCGACCTGGACATCGTCGGTGACGCCGGTTCGGGCCCCGAGGCGGTGGCCCGGGTGGCGTCCCTGATCCCGGACGTGGTCCTGATGGACCTGCGCATGCCCGGTGGGGACGGCGCCGAGGCCACCGAACGCATCCGCGCGGAGCACCCTGCCGTCCACGTCCTGGTGCTGACCACCTACGACACCGACACCGACATCCTTCGCGCGGTGGAGGCGGGAGCCACCGGCTACCTGCTCAAGGACACCCCAAGGGCCGAGCTGGCCGACGCGGTGCGCTCGGCGGCCCGGGGCGAGACCGTGCTCAGCGGCAGACTGGCGGGCAAGCTGCTCACCGGGGTGCGGCAGCGCACCGAACCGGAGGGCCCCGCGCTCTCCCCCGTGAGGTCGAGGTGCTGCGTCTGGCGGCGGACGGACTCACCAACGCCGCGATCGGCCGTGCCCTGCACATCAGCGCGACGACGGTGAAGACCCACCTCATGCGCGTCTACGAGAAGCTGGGAGTGGGTGACCGGACCTCGGCGGTGTCCCAGGCGATGCGCCGGGGCCTGCTCCCCCAGACGTAGCCCGGGGCGCGGTTCTCAGGGCCGTCCCGGGGTTCTCCCCGATCCCGTGGACCTCCACGGAGGGGCAGAATCGGCATATGGTGGAACAGATGAGTCAACTCACCCCCACGACGACGGCGACGGCCGGATGCGCGCCTCCGACGCCGACCGTGACGCCGTCGCGCACCTGCTCCGGGAGGCCCTCGCCGAGGGCCGCCTGGACCCCGACGAACACAGTGACCGGCTGGACGCGGTGTACCGCGCCAGGACCGTCGGTGAGCTGGTCCCCCTCACCGAGGACCTGCCCGGCTCCGATCCGGTCCCGTCCCGTCTCCCTGCCCCCGCCGACTTCCGGTCCCCGCGTCCCGTGTACGGCGCGAGCCGGATCGTCGACCAGCCCGCCACGAGCCACAGCGCGATCGCCCTCATGGGTGGCGCGCACCGCTCCGGCAACTGGGTCCTCCCCGCCGGTTCCTCGCCGTGGCGACCATGGGAGGAGTCGAACTCGACCTGCGCGAGGCCCGGTTCACCCATCGCGAGACGACGATCTGGCTCGGCGCGGTCATGGGCGGGGTCGGCATCATCGTCCCCGACGACATCCAGGTGCGCGTGCACGGACTGCCGATCATGGGTGGCTTCGGGATCGAGGGCGACACACCCAGCGTCGTGGATCCGGGAGCTCCGATCGTGCACATCCGGGGCGTCGCGCTGATGGGCGGAGCGGGTGCCAGCTACCGAGCGCGCAAGCACCAGGAGCACGACGGCGACGAGGAGTGACCGGGCCTCCGACGCGCCTCCGGTGACTCCACGCGAGAAGACGATCCGGGCGTTTCGGGCCGTCCATCAAATCACAGTGTGCACCCTCTCGTAAGGTCTGTGGCTGATTGTGGCAATGTCCCGCGCCATGCCTTGCCGTGACCGGAACCTCCTGCGAGGCTTCTCCGGTACCTCGCCCACCCCTGGCGTCCATCCCCCACACCACGGCACGATGGACCCCCGCGAACCGGAGGAAGTCCGTGCATCCGACCACCCCAGGGAGCCCGCGCGACAGAGCGGCGGGGCTCCCCTCCTCCAGGCGGCGCACCACCGCCACCGCAGGTCTGGCCGCCCTCGTGATGACGGCGGGCACGCTGGCGGGCTCACCGGCCCACGCCGAGCAGGCCGACCTCCCCGACCTCGTGACGGCCGGGGCGATCGAGGGCCACATGGCCAACCTCGCCACCATCGCCCGCTACAACGGGGGCAACCGCGCGAGCGGAACCCCGGGTACGACGTCGCCGCGCTGTACGTCGAGGACCAGCTCAAGCGAGCCGGATACGAGCCCTACCGCCACGAGTACGAGTTCGAGGCCTGGCGCGAGAACTCCCCGCGGTGCTGGCGCAGGCCGCCCCGAAGGAACACGTGTACGAGCTCGACCAGGACTTCGTCACCATGAGCTACTCGGGCTCCGGTGACGTCACCGCCCCGGCGGTCGCGGTCGCCCCGGACAGCGCCGCGAGCGGCTGCTCCCGGACGACTTCGCCGACTTCCCCGAGGGCGCCGTCGCCATCACCGTGCGCGGCAGCTGCGCCTTCGAGGACAAGGTGACCCACTCCGCCGAGGCGGGCGCCTCGGCGGCCGTCGTGGTCAACAACGAGGACGAGGTCTTCCTCGGCACCGTGGGCGAACTGTCCGCCATCCCGGCCGTCGGCGTCTCGGGGCTGGTCGGCGCTGACCTGCTGTCGATCCCGGACCTGGAGCTCCGGGTCACGGTGGACTCCGAGGTGCGCCAGGAGAGCTCCTACAGCGTGCTCGCGGAGACCCCCGGAGGCAGGGACGACAACGTGGTGGTCGTGGGCGCCCACCTCGACGGCGTCGAGGAGGGTCCGGCCATCAACGACAACGGCAGCGGGACGGCGTTCCTGCTGGAGACCGCCATCCGGATGGCCGAGCAGCCCGACCCGAACAACCAGGTCCGCTTCGCCTTCTGGGGCACCGAGGAGTCCGGTCTGGTCGGCTCCAGCGAGTACGTGGCCGGTCTGGACGAGCAGCGGCTCGACGACCTCGCGCTCTACCTCAACTTCGACATGATCGGCTCGCACAACTACGGCCGCTTCGTGCTCGACGGCCGCATGGACCTGCCGGAGTCCGGCGGGGCCCCGTCCGGCTCCGGCGCCATCGCCAAGGTCTTCGAGGACTACTTCGAGGAGCAGGGCCAGGTCAGCGAGCCCGGCGTGCTCAGCGGCCGCAGCGACTACCTCGCCTTCATGCAGGCGGGCGTGCCCTCCGGCGGCCTGTTCAGCGGCGCCGACGGCGTGAAGTCGGAGGAGCAGGCCGAGTGGTACGGCGGTACCGCCGGGCAGACGTTCGACCCGTACTACCACACGGCCGACGACACCATGGAGAACGTCAACTGGGACTCGGTGGCCGAGCTGTCGGCGGCGGGCGCCCACGGCGTGGAGTTCTTCGCCGAGAGCACCCTCCCGGTCAACGGCGTGCTGTCGATGTCCTCCGTGACGGTGGACCTGCCCCGCAAGGGCGACGCCTGGCTCCGCTAGGCGTCTGAACGCCCGCTGACCCCGCGAGCCTGAGGGGCGGGTGGCGTGAACCCCCGGTTCCACGCCGCCCGCCCCTCGCGATGTCTCCCCTCGTACGGGCGTCCGGGCGACCCCCTCAGTCCCGCCCGGGTGTCCGCGCGTGAACACCGCCGGAAACTACGGTGCGTAGCTTCCTCGTGCCTCAAGGTATCAGTGAGCCACATCACCACCACCCCATGAGACTGAACAGTTATCCTCCGTGACTCGCCCGTGCCCAGAGCCCCGCCCCGGGACCCGAACCGCGCCCTCCCCTAGGCTGAGGCCCATGAGCACAAGGGACACGGACACACCGGTCGTACTGTCGAAGATCTACACGCGTACCGGTGACTCCGGCACGACGGCGCTCGGTGACATGAGCCGCACCTCCAAGAACGACACCCGCCTGGTCGGCTACGCCGACACCGAGGAGGCCAACGCGGCCATCGGCGTCGCGCTCGCTCTGGGCGACCTCCCCGAGGACGTACGGGTCCTCCTGCTGCGGATCCAGAACGAGCTCTTCGACCTCGGCGCGGACCTGTCCACCCCGATCGTGCCCGACCCCGAGTACCCTCCGCTGCGCGTCCTGCCGGAGTACGTCACCCGGCTGGAGGAGGCCTGCGACACCTACAACGCGGACCTGCCGACCCTGCGCAGTTTCATCCTGCCCGGGGGCTCACCCACCGTCGCGCTGGTGCACACGGCCCGCATCGTGGTCCGCCGCGCCGAGCGCGCGGTCTGGGCCGCCATCGAGGAGCACGCGGACGGCGTCAACCCGCTCACGGCGCAGTACCTGAACCGTCTCTCGGACCTGCTGTTCATCCTCGGCCGCCACGTCGCCGGAGACGGCGACGAGATCCTGTGGAAGCCCGGCGGCGAGCGCTAGGACGCGCTCCCCGGACGAGACACCACGGTCCCGCTTCCCTCGGGGCACCACTCGACCTGCGACAAGGCAACTGTTTCCCGATGACAAGTGTTGTCGCGGAAAAATCGGCTAGGTCTCGGTGCGAGCGACTCCCCCAACAGGAAGCAGAGACATGAGCAAGCACGCCAAGCCCGGCAGTGTCACCGCCGTCCTGGTACTCCTCATCCTCATCGCGGTGTACCAGCTCGTCGTCGGAGCAACCGCGATCGTCGGCGCCGTCGCGATCGACGCCACCAACATGGCGGACGAGGCCCCCGCTGAGGCGGGGGCCATGCTGGAGGCCGCGGAGGACAACATCGCGGGCATCTACTTCGGCGCCGCGCTCTGTCTGGTCTACGCGGCCCTGGCGACCGCCCTCGCCGTGATGGTCGGCAGGGGCACCCGCGGGCGCGCCCTTGGACCATCGCGGTGAACACGGTGTTCGCCGTGGCCGGGCTCGCCCTGATGATCCCGATGATCTACGGGCTGGGCGCCGTCCTCTCGGCGGTCTTCGCCTTCGTCGTGGTGGGTCTGATGTTCACCAGCGGCGCGAGGTCCCACTTCGCCGCGACGGGCGCTCCCACGACGGGTTGATCCGACCCGCCGGCTCCCGGGCCGTGCCCGGAAGGGCGTCAGTGGAGGTCGCCGAGTTCGCGCTCGACGGCCTCCACCTTGCTGTGCAGTCCGTCGGTGACGCCCTCGCGGACGTCGGCCTTCAGGGTCAGGCTGACCCGGGCGGCGCCCTCGCCAGCGGCCTCCACGGCACGCTTGACGACGTCCATCACCTCGTCCCACTCACCCTCGACGGTGGTGAACATGGCGGAGGTCTCGTTGGGCAGTCCGCTCTCGCGCACGACCCTGACCGCGCGGGCCACGGCCGGGGCGACGGACTCGCCCGTACCGAGCGGGGACACTGAGAAAGCGACGATGGTGCTCATGGGCCCATGCAAACACACGGGCCCCGCCCCTGTGAACCTCAGGGGGACCGACGCGCCGGGGTCAGGCCTGCCACTGGGTGCCCGGGGGCATCGACTCGATCCACGACAGGAACCCGGTGAGCGCGCTCTCGCCCATCGCGACCTCGAAGGTCGCCTCGCTGGGATCACTGCCGTCCGCGCCGGCCCAGCCGATCTCCAGGACGGTCACGTCGGCGGGCAGGGGAGCGTCTCCGCCCCCGGGGGCGCGGCGCCCCACAACGACGAGACCGCGGCGCGACAGTCGCACTGTCGGCCGCGGTCTGAGGGAGAGGACGGGGAACCAGCCGAGGTCACCCGATCCGTACCGGCCGAAGCCGATCCGCCAGGACCCCCGGCGCCCCTTCTCCCCACGCGCGCGCAGGTAACACTCGACGGCCCCGCCGCTGCGCAACAGCACGAACCGTCGCATCCAGCCGGTGCCGAGCACCAGCACGACGAGCAGGACGATGGCGAGGACCACCCACCACAAGGACTCCAACCACGGCGTTCCCTGAAGCGGTGCCACTCCCACGTCTCGTCGCCTCCCGGCTTCGCTAGGCGACTTCCTCGCCAGCAGCACGCAGGCGGCTGCGGGCACGGGCGGCGGCCAGGTTGTCACCCGACTCGCCCGCCTCCTTCAGCGCCTGACGCGCACGGTCCACATCGATGTCCTCGGAGAGCTCCGCGGTCTCGGCGAGGATGGAGATACGGCCCTCACCCGAAACCGAGACGAACCCACCGTGCGCGGCGGCCCGGATCTCACCGGTCTCACGCGCGCCCAGAACGCGAACGACCGCGTCCTCGGCCAGAAGCGACAGCACCGGGACGTGCCCGGGCTGGACGCCGATCTCGCCCTCGACGGTCTTCGCGATGACCATGTCGCCCTCGCCCGCCCAGACCTCGCGGTCCGGAGAGACGATCTCGACGAAAAGCTTCTTCGACACTGCCACAAACTCCTCGGCTAGCGGGTGGGTTCGGCGGGGCCGAGTACGAATGGATACTCGGCCCCGCCTCGGGTCTAGCCCCGCCCGTCGCCCTCCGCTCCCAGAGCGGGGGACACTGACGCGCAGTACTAGCCTTCCTGCAGCTTCTTGGCCTTCTCCACGACCATGTCGATGTTGCCGACATCGAGGAAGGCCTGCTCGGGAAGGTGGTCGTACTCGCCGTCACACAGACCCTTGAAGGACGCGATGGTCTCCTCCAGCGGGACGAACACACCCGGGGTGCCGGTGAACTTCTCGGCCACGAACATGTTCTGCGAGAGGAAACGCTCCAGGCGACGAGCCCGGTTGACGATGATCTTGTCCTCTTCGGACAGCTCGTCCATACCGAGGATGGCGATCTGGTCCTGGAGGTCGTTGTTGCGCTGGAGGATCTCCTCGACGCGCTGCGCCACCTGGTAGTGCTCCTCGCCCACGTACTGCGGGTCCAGGATGCGCGAGGTGGAGGCCAGCGGGTCGACCGCCGGGTAGATGCCCTTCTGCGAGATCGGGCGGGAGAGCTCGGTCGTCGCGTCCAGGTGGGCGAACGTGGTCGCCGGCGCCGGGTCGGTGTAGTCGTCCGCGGGGACGTAGATCGCCTGCATCGAGGTGATCGAGTGACCACGCGTCGAGGTGATCCGCTCCTGGAGCTGACCCATCTCGTCAGCCAGGTTGGGCTGGTAACCCACTGCCGAGGGCATACGGCCCAGCAGCGTGGAGACCTCCATACCGGCCTGGGTGAAACGGAAGATGTTGTCGATGAAGAGCAGCACGTCCTGACCCTGGACGTCACGGAAGTACTCCGCCATCGTCAGAGCCGAGAGCGCCACGCGCAGACGGGTGCCCGGGGGCTCGTCCATCTGGCCGAAGACGAGCGCGGTGTCCGGGAGGACGCCCATCTCGTCCATCTCCAGGAAGAGGTCCGTACCCTCACGGGTGCGCTCACCGACACCGGCGAACACGGACACACCACCGAAGTTGCGGGCGATACGGGTGATCATCTCCTGGATGAGCACCGTCTTGCCCACACCCGCGCCACCGAAGAGGCCGATCTTCCCACCGCGCACGTACGGGGTGAGGAGGTCGATCACCTTGATGCCCGTGACCATCATCTCGGTCTTGGACTCGAGCTGGTCGAAGGCCGGGGCCTTGCGGTGGATCGGCCAGCGCTCGGTCACGCCGAGCTCAGCCGTGGGCACGTCCATGGACTCGCCCAGGGTGTTGAACACGTGGCCCTTGACGACGTCGCCGACGGGCACGCTGATGGGCGCGCCGGTGTCGCGGACCTCGGCGCCACGGACCATGCCGTCCTGCGGGGCGAGGGAGATGGCGCGGACCAGGTTGTCACCCAGGTGCTGGGCGACCTCCAGGGTCACGACCTTCTCCGTGCCACCGATGCTCACGTCGGTGTGCAGGGCGTTGTAGATGCCGGGCAGGGAGCCGACGGGGAACTCCACGTCGACGACCGGGCCGGTGACCCGGGCGATGCGGCCGGTGGCGGTGCCAGCGCCGGCCGTACCTTCAACTGTCGCAGTCACTTCTGTTACTCACTTCCCGCGCTGGACCCAGAGAGCGCATCGGCACCGCCGACAATCTCACTGATCTCATTGGTGATCTCGGCCTGACGAGCCTGGTTGGCCAGACTGGTCAGGTTCTTGACGAGTTCTTCCGCGTTGTCGGTCGCGGCCTTCATGGCCGCCCGACGGGACGCCTGCTGGGAGGCTGCCGACTCCAGGAGGGACGCGTAGATCCGGTTGACCACGTACTGCGGAAGCAGCTGGTCCAGGACCTCCTCCGCGGAGGGCTCGAACTCGTACAGCGGCAACGCCTCGCCGCCGACGCTCTCCTCGAGCTCCTCGGCGTCGACCTCCTCCACCTCCAGCGGAAGGGCGCGGACCGCACCCGCCCGCTGGGTCAGCATCGACACGAACTCCGTGGAGACCACGTGGATCTCGTCGACACCACCCTCGGCGGTGTCCTGGGAGAACCTCTCCATGAGAGTGGAGCCGATCTCCTGGGCGTGCGCGTAGGTCGGACGCTCGGTGATGCCTTCCCAGGACTCCTCGACCGGACGGTCGCGGAACTTGTAGAAGGCGGCACCCTTGCGGCCCACCATGTAGGTGAGGACCTCCTTGCCCTGCTCACGCAGGAGCTGGGTGAGGGCCTCGGCCTCCTTGATGACGTTGGTCGAGAAGGCGCCGGCCAGACCCTTGTCACTGGTGACGACCAGGACGGCCGCACGGGTGGGGTTCTCGGCCTCGGTCAGCAGCGGGTGATCGGTCACCCGGCTGGCCAGGGCAGACACCGCCCGCGTGATCTCCCGTGCGTAGGGTCCGGCAGCCTCGGCCGCGCGCTGCGCCTTGGTGATGCGCGTGGCGGCGATCAGCTCCATCGCACGGGTGATCTTCGCCGTCGCCTTCGTCGCACGGATCCTCCGGCGATAGACGCGAAGCTGTGCACCCATGGGTTACTTCCCGCCCTTGGCGACCTTGATGGTCTCCTGGCCGACCTTCTCCTCAGCGAGCGCCTCGGCCTCGGCCTCGGTGCCCAGCAGGGTACCGGCGGAGGTCTGGAAGCCCACCTTGAACTTCTCGATGGCGGCCTGGAGCGTCTTCTGGCTGTCGTCCTCGAACTTGCCGGTGTCCCGGATGGTGTCCAGGACGGCCTTGTGCTCACGGTCCAGGTAGGACAGGAAGTCCTCCTCGAAGCGGCGCACGTCCTCGACCGGGACCTCGTCGATCAGGCCGGTGTTGCCCATCCAGATCGAGACGACCGTCTTCTCCATGGAGAAGGGCGAGTACTGCCCCTGCTTGAGCAGCTCCATCATCCGGGCACCGCGCTCCAGCTGCTGCTTGGAGACGGCGTCCAGGTCCGAACCGAAGGCGGAGAACGCCTCCAGCTCGCGGTACTGGGCCAGGCTCAGACGCAGCGTGCCGGAGACCTTCTTGGTGGCCTTGGTCTGGGCGGCGCCACCGACTCGGGAGACGGACACACCGACGTCGATCGCCGGACGCTGGCCCTGGTTGAACAGGTCCGAGTTCAGGAAGACCTGACCGTCGGTGATGGAGATTACGTTGGTGGGGATGTACGCCGAGACGTCGCCCGCCTTGGTCTCGATGATCGGCAGGGCCGTCATCGAGCCCGCGCCCAGCTCGTCGGAGAGCTTGGCGCAGCGCTCCAGGAGACGGGAGTGGAGGTAAAAACGTCACCCGGGTAGGCCTCACGCCCCGGCGGGCGGCGCAGCAGGAGGGAGACCGCACGGTAGGCCTCGGCCTGCTTGGTCAGGTCGTCGAAGACGACGAGGACGTGCTTGCCCTCGTACATCCAGTGCTGGCCCAGGGCCGAACCGGTGTACGGGGAGAGGTACTTGAAGCCGGCCGGGTCGGACGCCGGGGAGGCCACGATGGTGGTGTACGCCATGGCGCCGGCCTCTTCGAGGGCACCGCGCACGCTGGCGATGGTCGAGCCCTTCTGACCCACCGCGACGTAGATGCAGCGCACCTGCTTCGTGGGGTCGCCGGTCTCCCAGTTCGCCTTCTGGTTGATGATCGCGTCGATACCGATCGCGGTCTTGCCGGTCTGCCGGTCACCGATGACCAGCTGGCGCTGGCCACGGCCGACCGGGGTCATCGTGTCGATCGACTTGATGCCGGTCTGGAGCGGCTCGCCCACGGGCTGGCGCTCCATGACCGTCGCGGCCTGGAGTTCGAGCTCGCGGGTCTCGGTCGTCTCGATCTCGCCCTTGCCGTCGATGGGGTTACCCAGGGGGTCCACCACACGGCCGAGGAAGTTGTCGCCCACCGGGACCGAGAGGAGCTTGCCGGTGCGACGCACCTTCTGCCCCTCCTCGATGCCGGTGAAGTCACCCAGCACCACGACACCGATCTCACCGATCTCAAGGTTCTGGGCCATGCCCAGGGTGCCGTCCTCGAACTGCAGCAGCTCGTTCGCCATCGCCGAGGGAAGGCCACCGACGCGGGCGATGCCGTCACCGGAGTAGGTGACGGTACCGACCTCTTCAGCGCGGGTGGCGTCAGGCTCGTACGACTGGACGAAGCGCTGTAGCGCGTCCCGGATCTCATCCGGCCGGATCGTCAGCTCCGCCATCTCTACGTTGTCCTTGCTCTCAAATGGCGCCGGGCCGGCGCCGTGCGTGCTTGCTTGTCTTCGCGTCAGCCGGCCAGGCGGCGCTGGACCTCAGCGATGCGCCCGGCGATCGTGCCGTCGATGACCTCGTCGCCCACCTGGATGGAGAGTCCACCCAGGATTTCCGGGGCGACCTCGATGTTCAGGTGGATCTCGCGGCCGTACTTGCGGCTCAGCAGGGTGCGCAGGCGCGTCTGCTGGGTCTCGTTCAGCGCGTGGGCGGTACGGACGACGGCGATGAAGCGCTTCGCGCGCTCGGCCACCAGTTGTCCGAAGTTGTCGAGCGCCTGCTCCAGCGTACGTCCCCGGGGGTGGGTGACCGCCTGGCTGACCAGAGCCAGCGTCGCGGTGCTCACCTTGCCCGAGAGCAGGTTCTCGACCAGCGAGCGCAGGTGAGCGTCGGCCACGCCCTCACGGGTGAGCGCCGAACGCAGCTCGGGCTGGGCGACGACGATCCGCTGGAAGCGGAACAGCTCGTCCTCCAGCTCGTCCAGCCGGGTGCCGTCGACGGAGGCGACGGTCGCGTAGACCGCCGTCCGCTCCAGGGCGTCCAGCATGTCGCGCCCGGTGGACCAGGGCTGCGAGACCACGTCGCTGACCACGAGGACCGTGGACGGCGAGACCTTGCCCTCGAGGATCTGACCGATGAGAGCGGTCTTCTTCTCGGGGTCGTTGGCCGGGTCCGCCAGCCAGCGGCGGAGCGAGTGCTCGCCGCTGATCAGGGCGACGACCTCGAAGAGCTCGCCACCCAGCGAGACCGCCTGCTCGGCGCTGGCCGACGCCAGGACGTTCTCGTCCAGGCGCCGGATCGCCTCAGCCAGGGAGCTACGGCTGATACCACGCATCAGCGCACCCCGGCTTGCTTCGCGCTCTCGTCCTGGTCCAGCTCCTCCAGGAACCGGTCCACCACACGGGTCTGAGCGGCGTCGTCACTGAGCGTCTCACCGACGATGCGGCTCGCGAGCTCGGTGGACAGGGCGCCGATCTCGCCGCGGAGCTGGACGAAGGCCTGCTGCCGGTCCGCCTCGATCTGCGCCTTGGCGGACTCGATGATGCGCTGGGCCTCGGCCTGGGCCTCCTCGCGAGCCTCGGCGATGATCGCCGCACGCTGCTCCTTGGCCTTCTCGAGCTCCTGCGCGTACTCGCGGTGGGACTCCTCGAGCTTCTCGCGGTACTGCTGGCGGATCTCCTCGGCCTCGGCCTCGGCCCTCTTGGCCCGCTCGATGCCGCCCTCGATGGCGTCGTGACGCTCGTCGAGGACCTTCATCACCTTCGGGACCGACTTGCGGACCACAAAGAAGTAGACCACGGCGAGCGCGATCGCGCCGAAGGTGAACTTCACCCAGTCGATCCGCAGAATGTTTGGTTCGGCTGCCAACTCCAACAGCATGGTCAGCCCTCCTTCGCGTCAGTTGCCATCAGGAAACGGTTGACGAATCCGGATTACGGAGCCGCGAAGGCGAGGACGAAGCCCAGGATGGCCAGGGCCTCGATGAGGGCGAAGCCGAGGTAGATGTTGGTCTGGAGCGGGCCGCGGGCCTCGGGCTGGCGGGCGATGGCCTGCATACCGAGACCGAAGACGATACCGACACCGATACCGGCGCCGATGACGCTGATGCCGTAACCGATGGTGTTGAT
Source organism: Nocardiopsis eucommiae (assembly GCA_018388625.1). Classification (GTDB taxonomy): domain Bacteria; phylum Actinomycetota; class Actinomycetes; order Streptosporangiales; family Streptosporangiaceae; genus Nocardiopsis; species Nocardiopsis eucommiae. The sequence continues at coordinate 4,687,167 of CP074402.1, forward strand.
GTTGCCGGAGATCGCGGCGATGTCCATGGTGTTTCCCTTTACTCGACGTCCGGCGTCGCGTTCTGCGATTGGTCAGTTCGCCGGTGTGGACGGGTCTGAAACTCTCCGCGCCCTGGTCCGATCACGGGATCGGGGGAACGTGGAGGGGGTCTTTTAGTGCGCCGCTTCGAGCGACTGGTTGAGGTACAGGCTCGCGAGCAGCGTGAACACGAAGGCCTGGATCAGCATGATCGCGATCTCGAAGACGAAGAACGCGACGTAGCCGATCAGCGCGGCTCCGGAGTAGAGCACGGAGACCGCGGCGAGCATCGGCTCGGCCGTCAGGTTCAGCATGTACCAGCCGCCGTAGGCGAACACGGCCAGCAGCAGGCTGCCCGCGAACATGGTCGCGAACAGACGCAGGGCGTGCGTCACCGGGCGGATGAGGAAGACCGAGAGGATCTCGATCGGGGTGACCAGGACGTAGATCCACTTGGGCATGCCCGGGGGAAGATCTGGTTCCGGAAGTAGCCCCAGCCGCCCTGGTGCTTGATGCCGATCACGATCGTCATCACGTAGATGGTGAGGGCGAACATCACCGTGAAGGCGAGGTTGCTGTTGACCGGAAGCATGCCGGGGATGAGCCCGGTGAAGTTCATGGCCAGGATGAGGGTGAAGATGCCCGTCATGAACGGGATGAACTTGTCACCCTTCTCACCCATGGTCGGCCGGGTGATGTTGTCCCGGATGAACAGGATGAGCATTTCGCCGACACTCTGCCTGCGGCCGGGGACGAGGCTCAGCTTCCTGCTGAACCACGACCACAGAAGCAGGACCGCACCGACCGCGACGAGCAACAGAACCAGGTACAGGTCGATGCCCGCGCTGCCGGGGATGTTGGCGATCCACGGCTCCGGGAAGAACATCTTGATGGTGGGAGCCTCGAACGCGCAACCGCTGTCGCCGAGATGGCAACCCGGGTCGGCCGCGAGAATGCGCACGTCAGCACTCACGGCGAATCCTTTCGTCGTGACGCAAGAAAGCCTCGTTGATGGTTGTGACTGCTAGCGTCGTCGCGAGATGGGCGACGCGGAACTGCGGGGAGCTCAGAGGTGGCGTGTCCTGGCGACGATCAGATAGATCGCGCCGATCATGCCCAGAACGGCCCCGATGGGCAGGAAGAGGGCCTGGAATCCCAGGAGCCTGTCCGCGCCCCAGCCGATCGCGCTCCACACGAGCACACCCGCGAGCAGAGTGGAGAAGAGCGCCCAGCCGTCGGCCTCGCGTGGCGCCGGGGGCGCGCTGGAGTCCTTCTTCCTGGCTGGTTCGCTGCTCATCTCGCTCCGGAATATAGCATGTGGGGCTTGACTGGACCGTGGCCGTCCGCCCGCCGTGGATCAGGGTAGTACGCCCGTTCCCACGGGTCGCGGCGGGGCACCCCATCACGTGTTCTCCGAGCTCTCGCTCGGGTCCACGTGAAGGATCTTCGCCCGGGAAGTGGCCCAGGTCTGCCCACCCAGCCAGGCCAGTACGACGGCCAGCGCGCTGTAGACGAAGGCGTTGCTACTGAGGTCCGTGACGAGGGGCTCCGGCCCAGGGTCACCAGCAGAATGCCCAGCAGCGCCATCTTGACGACGAAACCGAGCAGGTTCGCGGCGAGGAACAGGTCCTTGTTCCTCCGGGTGACCATCATGACCGCCCACTGCCCCAGGCCGAAACAGGCGAGGATGATGCCCACCGCCAAGGCCGAACTGAGAGCTCCGGCCGCTCCGGCGAGAAGGGCCGAGACCGCGATGGCCAGGACCCCGCACGCGGCGCTCGGAAGCGCGGCGCCGCGGAGAATCCGGGCGTCGTGTTCCTGCATGACGAAGCTCCGTGGGGTTCAGTGAGTACCTGCTCGTGAAAGCTATCACAAGGTTTTTGGTGCCAAATCCAGGGTGCCCTTAACGCGGTCTTAACGCCTCGCGAAAGCACCGTTCCACGGCCACTTCGGCCCTTGTGTCACCTTGCCCACACTTGCCGCGAGCTTCACACCAGCGCACATTCCGAACACACTGCGGGACCTCCGTCCCGAACGTGACGCCACGTTTATCCATCGGTTGACCGATGGTGATCCGCGCTCCTCGGGGCCCTGTTCCCCCGGTCCCAGGGCAGGAGTCCCCGACGGCGCAGACGCGGCAGCGCGATGAGACCGACCGCACACGTGGCCACCAGCACGGTGACCGTGAGGACGATGAACGCGGAGTCGAAGATGGACAGCGAGACGGCCGCGAAGGCGACGATCCCCGCCCACAGGTACATGAGCAGCACCGCGCGCGTGTGGGTGTGCCCCATGTCGAGGAGCCGGTGGTGGAGGTGGCCCCGGTCGGGCGCGAAGGGGGACTTTCCCGCCAGCGTCCTGCGCAGGACCGCCAGGACCAGGTCGGCCAGGGGAGCGCGATCACCAGCAGTGGCAGCGCGATCGGCAGGAAGACGACCAGACCGGAGGAGTTGAACTCCTCCCGGGCGGTGTTGGCGTCGAACTGGCCGGTGACCGTGATGGTGATGGAGGTCAGCAGCAGGCCGAGCAGCATCGAGCCGGTGTCGCCCATGAACACGCGGGCCGGATGGAAGTTGTGGAAGAGGAAGCCCACGCAGGTCCCGGCCAGGATGATCGCGATCATCGCCGGATAGGACTGGCGGACGAAACCCTGCTCCACCGCGACCACGTAGTAGTAAGCGAAGAACGCCAGGGACGAGATTCCGACGATGCCCGCGGCGAGGCCGTCCAGGCCGTCCGCGAAGTTGACCGCGTTGATGGTCACCACGATGAGCAGGATGGAGATCATCGCCCCCAGCCAGGGCCCCAGTGACAGCTGGGTTCCGGGCAGCGGCAGCCACAGCAGCTGGACGCCCTGCCACACGAGGATGCCCGCCGCCGCGACCTGACCGGCCAGCTTGCTCAGGGCGTCCATCCCCCACCGGTCGTCGATGACGCCGATGACCGTGATGAGCCCGCCCGCCAGCAGCAGGCCGATCCACGTCTTGGCGACGAAGACGTTCTGGAGGTGCGGCAGCTGCGCGGAGATCAGCAGCGCCGCCGCGAACCCGCCGTAGATCGCCAGCCCGCCCAGCCGTGGGATGGGCTCGGTGTGCACGTCGCGGTCGCGCACGGGGGCGCGGCGCCGAAGGCGATGGCCAGTCGGCGTACCAGCGGGACCAGCAGGTAGGTCACCGCGGCCGCGATGACGAAGGTGAGCGCGTACTCCCGCACTGCCTGATCCCTCTAGCTCTCGGAGCGGTCGGTGTCCCTGGACCCGGGGGTCTCTGGCTCGGCGGGCCCGGGCTCGGGCGCCTCCGGTGACTCGGGCTCCCCGCGGCCTCCTCGGTGCCGGGTGCGCCCTCCTCCGCCTTCTTCGGCTTGGTGCGGCCCTTGCGCAGCTCCCCGATGACGGTGCCGCACACCGAGCGCAGCTGCTCGATGGAGATCGCGCCGGAGCGCAGCACGCGCGGGACGGCGTACGTGAGGTCGACGATCGTGGACGCCACCGGGCTCTCGGCCTCGCCGCCGTCCAGGTACACGGCGACGTCGTCACCGAGCTGCTCGATCGCCTCCTCCGCCGTGGTCGCGGCGGCCTGACCGGACTTGTTGGCGCTGCTCACCGCCATCGGACCGGTCTCCTTGAGCAGTTCCAGCGCCACCGGGTCCATCGGCATCCGCACGGCCACGGTGCCCTTGGTGTCGCCCAGGTCCCAGGAGAGGCTCGGGGTGGCGGTGCACACCAGGGTGAGCGGGCCGGGCCAGAACTCCTCCATGAGGTCCCGGCCGTGGTTGCCCAGGTCCTCGATGAGCGCGGAGGCGGCACGCATGGAGCCCACGAGGACCGGCGGCGGCATGTCCCGCCCACGGCCCTTGGCCTCCAGGAGTCCGGCCACCGCCTTCGGGCTGAAGGCGTCGGTACCGATGCCGTACACGGTGTCCGTGGGCAGCACCACGAGTTCGCCTCGGCGTACCGCGGACGCGGCGTCGGCGATGCCGTCCTTGCGGGCGGTCTCGTCCGCGCAGTCGTAGATGCGGCTCACCTGCGTCACCTCAATCTCGGTCGACCGGGCCTGGTTGCCGGTCCTGCGGTGGGGATGGGGGTGTGGCTCTGCGGACACGGTGCCGCTAACCGTCGTCGTCGGCACGGCGCATGACCACGAAGCGGTCACGCCGGGCCATGTCCTTGCGGTTGAGGACGTCGCGCCAACCGCGGTCCTCGGGGAACAGCCGGGGGATGTCGATGCCCTGGCCGTCGTGGTGTTCGACCGCCATGGCACCGCCGGGACGGAGGAGTCTGCGGCCGACCCCCTCCAGGTCGCGGATCATGTCCAGCCCGTCCTCGCCGGACCACAGGGCGGGCGCCGGGTCGTAGTCGCGCACCTCGGGCGGGATCAGGCCCGCCTCGCTGGTGGGGACATAGGGCGGGTTGCTGATGAGGAGGTCGACGCGGCCGTTGAGCTCGGGCAGGGCGGTGCGCATGTCGCCCTCGTGGGAGGTGACGCGGTCGGCGTGCCCGGTGGCCTCGATGTTGCGCCGGGTCCAGGTCAGGGCGCCGGGGTCGATCTCCACGGTGTGCACTCGGGAGCGGGGGACCTCCTGGGCGATGGAGATCGCGATGGCGCCGGAGCCGGAACCCAGGTCCACGACGAGGGGGTCGGCGACGTCCATGGAGCGCAGGGTCTCGATCGCCCAGTCCACCATGATCTCGGTCTCCGGCCGGGGCACGAAGACCCCCGGCCCCACCTGGAGTTCGAGGTACCGGAAGTAGGCGCGGCCGGTGATGTGCTGGAGGGGTTCGCGCGCCTCGCGGCGGGAGACGCACTCCCAGTAGCGCGCGTCGAAGTCGGCGTCGGCGACAGCGTGGAGTTCCCCTCGACGGACACCGTGCACGAACGCCGCGAGTTCCTCGGCGTCCGTACGGGGTGAGGCCACGCCCGCCTCAGCGAGCCTCAGTGTGGCGCGGGCGACCTCGTCGAGCAGGAAGTTCATGACTGGGCGGCTTCGAGCCTCTCCTTGGTGTCCGCGTCCACCAGGGCCTTGACGACCCCGTCCAGCTCCCCGTCGAGGACCTGGTCCAGGTTGTAGGCCTTGTAGCCGACGCGATGGTCGGAGATACGGTTCTCCGGGAAATTGTAGGTGCGCACGCGCTCGGAGCGGTCCACGGTGCGGACCTGGCTCTTGCGCTCGGCGGAGGCCTCGGCGTCCGCGCTGGCCTGGGCCTCGGCGAAGATGCGGGCGCGCAGGATGCGCATGGCCTGCTCCTTGTTCTGGAGCTGGCTCTTCTCGTTCTGGCAGGAGGCCACGATGCCGGTCGGCAGGTGGGTGATCCGGACGGCGGAGTCGGTGGTGTTGACGCTCTGTCCGCCGGGGCCGGAGGAACGGTAGACGTCGATGCGCAGATCGTTGTCGTTGATGACGATCTCGATCTCCTCGGCCTCGGGGACGACGAGGACGCCCGCGGCGGAGGTGTGGATGCGCCCCTGGGACTCGGTGACCGGGACGCGCTGGACCCGGTGGACGCCGCCCTCGAACTTGAGCATGGGCCACACGCCGGTGCCGGGCTCGGGGGTGCCCCTGTTCTTGAAGGCGATCGTGATGTCCTTGTAGCCGCCCAGGTCGGAGTGGGTGGCGTCGATGACCTCGGTCTTCCACCCCTGCCGCTCGGCGTAGCGCAGGTACATACGGACGAGGTCGCCCGCGAACAGGGCGGACTCCTCGCCGCCCTCGCCGGCCTTGACCTCCATGATGAGGTTCTTGTCGTCGGCGGGGTCGCGCGGGACGAGGAGGACGCGCAGGCGCTCGGTGAGGCGCTCGGCCTCCTCGGTCAGGCGGTCGGCCTCCTCCGCGAAGGAGGAGTCCTCGGCGGCCAGCTCACGGGCGGCGTCGATGTCGTTCTCGACCTCCTTGAGCTGACGGTAGGCCTCGATGATCGGGGTGAGCTGTGAGTAGCGCTTGCCCAGCGTGCGCGCCTTCGCCTGGTTGGCGTGCACCTCAGGGTCGGCGAGCTGCTGTTCCAGCTCGTAGTACTCCCCAAGGAGGTCGTCCAGCTTCACTTTCCCACGTTCCCGTCTGTCGCTCGCCCTGTCCGTCTCCCCCGTGCGGGGGACCGCCTGGATGCCCGGTGGTGCCGCCCTCTCCGGGGAGGAGCGGCGCCACCGGGCGACGGGCAGCGCTACTTGCGCTTGCCGAAGCGCTTCTCGAAGCGGGCGACACGGCCGCCGGTGTCGAGGATCTTCTGCTTGCCGGTGTAGAAGGGGTGGCACGCGGAGCACACGTCGGCGCGGATCTTGCCCTCGGAAACCGTGCTGCGCGTCACGAACTTGGCCCCGCAGGTGCAGGTCACCTCGGTCGGGACGTACTCGGGGTGGATGTCGGCCTGCATGTGTGTCTCCTTGCTAGTGCGCGACCGCCGGACGCATGACGACCGCACCACCGTCGGAGGTGGGGCGGTGTTCGTTGACCATGCGCGAACCGGTGCCGCGGCGATCCAGGGTAAGAGGGCGGCGTGCACTCCCCTCGGGAGGACGGTCGTTCCCTGATACCAGTTTGCCAGACCATCAACCGTGCCGGGACCAGTACCTATTCCCGCCCCCTTCCGACGCTCCCGGGGCCGGTGTCCGGACCGACGCGGACGCGCGGCGGTCGTGGCGCCACAGCCACAGCAGGGTGCCGGCGGTGGCCGCGAGGGTGAGGCAGAGCATGAGGAACCCCGCGTTGGCGCCCGGCCCGTGGATGAACAGGTACGCGAGCGACCCGGCCATGAGCAGGTAGTAGGTCAGCGGGAACACCGTCTGGCGGAGGATGTCGCCCTCCCGCCCGGCGAGGCCGACCACGGCGGAGGCGGCCACCACGTTGTGCACCGTGATCATGTTGCCCGCCGCGCCACCGGCCGCCTGGGCGGCGACGACGTTCTCGGGCGGGACCCCGATGCGTTCGGCGGTGGAGTGCTGGAACAGGGAGAACATCAGGTTGGAGACGGTGTTGGACCCGGCCACGAAGGCACCCAGGGCTCCGATCCAGGGGGCCAGCAGCGGCCACTGGTGCCCCCGAGTTCGGCGGCTCCGGTGGCCAGGGTGAGGGGCATGCTCTCCAGGTCGGTCGTGCCGAACCCCGTGCCGGTGTTGATGAAGACCCGGACCAGCGGGACGGCGAAGAGCAGGGCCACGGCGGCTCCGGCCAGCTGGGATCCGGCCATCCGCCAGGAGTCGAGGATCTCCCGGGGCCGCATGCGGTGCAGCCCGTAGGTGACGAGGCAGATCAGGATGAACGTGGCCCCGGGTGAGTAGAGCGGGGCCACGGAGTCCCCGATCGAGGTGCCGAGGATGTCGGTGGCGCCCACGGTGACGCCGGACAGCCAGTCCTTGACCGGCTCGATGGTGCGGGTGGCCACGAGCAGGGCGGCGACCAGGAGGTAGGGGGCCCAGGCGTTGAGGAAGCCGACGCGGCGGCCGGTGTCGACCGCCTCGTCCGCACCGCCGGACTCGATCCGGCCGGTCCAGCGGGCCAGCCAGTCCTCCCGGGGCGGGAAGTCCCAGACCCGCTTCGGCATGAGGAAGCCGCGTCGGGCGGCGAGGACGACGATGACCAGGCCGGTGAGCCCGCCGAGGAGACTGGTGAACTCGACGCCGAGGAAGTAGTTGTACAGGAGCGAGGGGACGGTCAGGGCCAGCCCGCTGAAGAGGGCGAACCGCCACACTTCGAGACCGTCGGAGAAGCGCCGCCGGCCACCGTAGAAGCCGCAGAGCATGCAACAGATCAGCAGGGGGACGAGAGTCCCGGTGATCGAGTGCAGCAGGACGGTCTGGAAGCCGATCTCGGTCACGTACTCGGGGAAGCTCAGGCCGAGTTCGGAGGCGCGCGCCGCCACCCCTCCCCGCCGTCCAGGCCGCCTCCGACGCCGACGAGGATCGGGGTGCCGACGGCCCCGAAGCTGACCGAGGTGCTCTGGATGACCATGCCGACCATGACGGCGGCCATGGCGGGGAAGCCGAGGGCGAGCATGAGGGGCGCGACGACGGCGGCGGGGGTGCCGAAGCCGGAGGCGCCCTCGATGAAGCTGCCGAACAGCCAGCCGATGATGATGGCCTGGATCCGCCGGTCCGGGCTGATGTCGGTGAACGTCCGTCGGATGGTGGCGACCGCCCCGCTCCTGGTGAGCGTGGAGAGCAGGAGCAGCGCGCCGAAGATGATGTAGAGCAGGCCCGCGGCGAGGATCAGGCCCTGGAGGGTGGAGGCGACGACGGTCGTCGGGTCGGTCCCCCAGACGAGGACGGCGATCGAGACCACGACCACGTACCCGGCGGGCATCGCGTACATGGCGGGGAGGCGGAATCCGACGAGCAGGACTCCGACGACCAGGATCGGGGTGAGCGCGAGAAGGCTGAGCAGGGCGAGGTTGTCCATCCAGGCGGCTCCCTGGTAGGGGGTGTGCACTCTGGCCCGCGTGACCCTACGTTCGCGGGCGACCACCCACCAGCCCCTTGTGTGATCCGAGACACATAAGTGATCATCGGCTTCCGCACTCCGGAACACGCCGCCTCCGCGCCACCCCGGACACACGGAGGGCCCCCTCCCCGAACCGGGAAGGGGGCCCTCGTGAGACGGGCTCCGGAGCGGTCTACGAACGCTCGGGGCCCACCGTGGTCTTCTGGATCTGCATGAGGAACTCGGCGTTGCTCTTGGACTCCTTCATCTTGTCCAGGAGCAGCTCGATCGCCTGCTGCGTGTCCAGGGCGTGCAGCACCCGGCGGAGCTTCCAGACGACGTTCAGCTCCTCCGGCGACATCAGGATCTCCTCCTTACGGGTGCTGGAGGCGTCCACGTCCACGGCCGGGAAGATCCGCTTGTCCGCCAGGGACCGGTTGAGCTTGAGCTCCATGTTGCCGGTGCCCTTGAACTCCTCGAAGATCACCTCGTCGGCGCGCGAGCCGGTCTCGACCAGCGCGGTCGCCAGGATGGTCAGCGAGCCGCCGCCCTCGATGTTGCGGGCCGCACCGAAGAAGCGCTTCGGCGGGTAGAGGGCGGTGGAGTCCACACCACCGGACATGATGCGTCCGCTGGCGGGGGCGGCCAGGTTGTAGGCACGGCCCAGACGGGTGATGGAGTCGAGCAGGACGACCACGTCCATGCCCATCTCCACGAGCCGCTTGGCCCGCTCGATCGCCAGGTCGGCGACGACCGTGTGGTCCTCGGCCGGGCGGTCGAAGGTCGAGTGGATGACCTCGCCCTTGACCGTGCGCTGCATGTCGGTGACTTCCTCGGGACGTTCGTCCACGAGGATCACCATCAGGTAGCACTCGGGGTTGTTCTCGGTGATCGCGTTGGCGATCGACTGCATCACCATCGTCTTGCCCGCCTTGGGGGCGAGACGATCAGACCGCGCTGGCCCTTACCGATGGGCGCGACGAGGTCGATGATGCGCGTGGTGAGGATGTTCGGCTCGGTCTCCAGGCGCAGACGCTCCTGGGGGTAGAGCGGAACCAGCTTGGAGAACTCCTGACGGCCACGGGCCTGGTCCGAGGACATGCCGTTGACCGAGTCCAGACGCACGAGGGCGTTGAACTTCTCGCGGCGCTCGCCGTCCTTGGGCTGGCGGACCGCACCGATGATGTGGTCGCCCTTGCGCAGACCGTGCTTGCGCACCTGGGCCAGCGAGACGTACACGTCGCTCTGCCCGGGCAGGTAGCCGGTGGTGCGGACGAAGGCGTAGTTGTCCAGGATGTCCAGGATGCCCGCGACCGGCAGCAGGACGTCGTCCTCACCGATGACCGGCTCCGGCTCCTGGCCGCCCCCGCGTCCGCCGCGACGGTCCCGGCGGTCCCGACGGCGCCCGCGGCGGCGGCCGCCACCGAAGTCGTCGTCGTCGTTGTTGTTCCCGCTGTTGCCGCGGCCGCCCTGGTTCTGGCCGCCACCGCCACCGCCGGTCTGCTGGCGTTCGGAGTTGTTGTTCGCGTTCTGGTCGTCGCCGCCGCGGTTGCGGTTGCGACGGTTGCGCTGGCGCTCGCGACCCTGCCCGGACCTGGTGTCACGGTCCTCGGAGTCGGGGCCGTTCTTCTGGGGGTGCTGGATGTCTTGGTCACGCTGCTCGCGGAGGTAGAGGAGTCGGTGCCGTCCACCGAGCGGGTCTGGTCACCGGACTCGTCGCCGCGCCTGCGGGACGAGCGGCGGTTACGGGAGGGCTTTTCGCCCTTCCCACCCTGGGTCTCGGTCACGGCCTGGTCGGACGACCGCTCACCGGCGCTCTTGCGCGGTGCCTCGTCCGTGCCCGACTGGGCGGGAGACTGGGCTTCGGCCGGGCCGTCAGTTGGTTCGACCTTACCGGCCTTGGGGGCGGTGTCGGCTTTCTTTGCGGATTTGGCCGTCGTGGGTCCGCCGACGGGGCCGCCCTGCTTGGCCTCGATGGCGGCGATGACGTCACTCTTGCGCATGCGCCCCGTGCCGGTGATGCCCATGCTCGACGCGAGCTTCTGGAGCTCGGGGAGCTTCTGGGCGGAGAGCCCGGTACCGCGCGAGGCCGTGCGTGACCTCGCGGTCGTGGCTTCGCCGGCCTCCGAGGAGGCGTCGGCGCTCTTCTTGCTGTCGACCGCCGCGTCCGTTCGGAGTTCGGTGGTGTCGCTCACTAAGGGTCCTTCCCAAGGAGCGGGCTTCGGCCGTCAGCGGTTTGCTTGAGCGGCCGGCCCGGTGGTGCGAACCGGCAGGGGCCGGGTAGGGCGTGCCCCACGTGGATGTCGGAAACCGGCGAAGACGGTCCCCTACCCAATCGCGGCGGGCTCTGGGTACAGCCAGACGTCGGGGCGAGTGGCTCGGAGGTACTGCCTGTCTACCCTGAGGACACACTCGACCATGACGGAGGAGAGTACTCGGGAGACGTGGGCACAGCGGGAGATCCGCTGGATCGACACTTGGGCCACCGCTTCCAACAGGTCGAGAGATCGGACCGCCGGAGTATGAGACGCGGAAGCCGTTGTGGCGGATGAGCACACGCCCCGCAACGGGGCATCTGGTGCTTCACCAAGCCTAACATCACCAGAGGCCACGGCTATTCCTCGACACAGATGCTACGGATGGGGAGATGGGGTCCGCACCCCCACCGGCTCGATGTGCAGGGGGCGTATGTCCCAATCATTACCCGCCCGCAGGCGAATCGAATCAACCTGTCGGGTGATTTCCGGTGAATCCGCCCGCGCGTGTCCCTCCGAGACGGAACACAGGACGAGGACCGTGGGGCCCGCGCCGGAGACCACCGCCGGGAGTTTCTCGTGTTCACGCAGGTCACGGATGAGATCCAGGGTGCGCGGCATCGCCGGGGCCCGGTACGCCTCGTGTAGCCGATCCTCGGTGGCCGCGTACAGGGATTCGGTCTGGCCACAAACGGCCGCGGTCATCAGCGCGGCGCGCCCCGCGTTGAAGGCGGCGTCCGCGTGGGAGACGGACTCGGGCAGGAGTCCCCGCGCGCGCTCCGTGGACAGCCGCCACCCCGGCACGCACAGCACCGGCAGCACCCGGGGGTCCGGTGTCAACCGGGCCGCCCCCAGGAGTCGCCGTCGCGGTAGGCGACCGTGTAGCCGCCGTGGACACACGGCGCCACGTTGTCCGGGTGGCCCTCGATGTCCGCCGCGACCTGGTAGATCCACTCCCGGTCCGGGCCGCCCCCGGGGCCCGACCGGCCCAGCAGCGCCGAGGCCGCCGCGACCCCGCCCACGATCGCGGACGACGAGGACCCCAGCCCGCGCGCGTGCGGAATCCCGTTCACACAGTGCAGGTCCATCCCGGGCAGCTTCTCCCCGGCCCGCTCGAAGGCCTCGCGCATGGCGCGGACCACGAGATGACGCCCGTCGAGCGGCACCTCACCCGCGCCCTCCCCCTCCACACGGATGTGGAGCTCGCCGTCCGTACGGAGCTCGACGTGGAACTCGTTGTACAACCGGACGGCCAGGCCGAGGGCGTCGAAGCCCGGCCCGAGGTTGGCACTGGTGGCCGGGGCCCGGACCGACAGGCGTGGTGGGGTCATGGTCTTTCCTTGGCTGTGGCGAGGGTGCGAGGTCAGGACTCACACCTGTGGCGGAGGAGTCGAGTGGGATGGATGGTTGTGGCTGGGGTTCAGACGTGTTTGCTTGGGGCCTCCGCTTCGCTTCGGCCCGTGTTCGGGCGCCCAAGAAGCCAGCTGTTCTTCATCCTCGTCTACGCCTGGCTCGTTCCTCGCTGGCGGCTTGACTCGTCTTGCAGAACCCTGGCGGCGCCCGAACGAGCACCCCCTGTGGCGGAGGTGTACAGGCAGCACTCACGGCTGTGGTGGAGGCGTGCGGACGGACTCATGCCTGTGGCGAGGGTGTCGGGGCAGGACACTGGCTGTGGCCGAGGTGACCCGGTCCAGCGCTCCACTCGGTCGGGATCAGGCCAGGCTGAGGGCCTTGGCGGCGGCCAGGGCGTCCACGGGCACGGTGGTGGCGGAGGAGGCACCGGCCAGGGCCCAGTCCGGGTCCTTGAGGCCGTTTCCGGTCACCGTGCACACGATGCGGCTGCCCCTCGGGACCAGTCCCGCCTCGGCGGACTGGAGGAGTCCGGCCACGCTGGCGGCGGAGGCGAGTTCGACGAACACGCCCTCCTCGGCGGCGAGGAGCTTGTAGGCGGCCATGATCTGCCGGTCGGTGACCTTGTGGATGAGGCCGTCGGACTCGTCGCGGGCCTGCTCCGCGAGCTTCCAGGAGGCGGGGTTGCCGATCCGGATCGCGGTGGCGATGGTGCTCGGGCTGGTCACCGGGGCGCCGTCGACGATGGGTGCGGAGCCGCTGGCCTGGAAGCCGAACATGCGCGGGGCCTTGGAGGAGACGCCGTCCTTGGCGTACTCGGAGTAGCCCATCCAGTAGGCGGTGATGTTCCCGGCGTTGCCGACGGGGATGCAGTGGATGTCCGGGGCGTCTCCGAGGGCGTCCACGATCTCGAAGGCGGCGGTCTTCTGCCCCTGGAGGCGGTAGGGGTTGACCGAGTTCACCAGGGCGACCGGGTAGTCCACGCTGAGCTTGCGGGCCAGCTCCAGGCAGTCGTCGAAGTTCCCGTCGACCTGGAGGAGGCGGGCGCCGTGCACGAGGGCCTGGGCGAGCTTGCCCATGGCGATCTTGCCCTGGGGCACCAGCACGGCGCAGGTCATACCCGCACGGATGGCGTAGGCGGCGGCGCTCGCGCTGGTGTTGCCGGTGGAGGCGCAGATGACGGCCTTGGCGCCGTCCTCGGCGGCCTTGGTGATGGCCATGGTCATGCCCCGGTCCTTGAAGGAACCGGTGGGGTTGAGGCCCTCGACCTTGAGGAGGACCTCGCATCCGGTGAGCTCGGATACGCGCGTGGCGGGCAGCAGCGGAGTGCCGCCCTCCTGGAGGGTGACGACGGGGGTGTTCTCGTTGACGGGAAGGCGGTCGCGGTACTCCTCGACGATGCCTCGCCACGCCCGTGCCATGCTCACGACGGTGTCCCTTTCGGGTGGGTGTTGTTGACGCGCGGCCGGACCGGCGCGCGTGGGGATGCGGCGGGGCGTCGCGGAGGCGATCCGCCCCCACCAGCTACGAGTCTATGACCAAGCCCGAGTCGTCTTGCATCTCGGGATGACTTCTCACAATGTGGACATTCCGGCCCCGTGTGGCGTGGACACCTCCCCTGGGGCGAGGAGGAAGGATCCACGGAACACGGCCCAGGCCGTGTTCTTGTGGATGCTTTCGCCGGTGGTGGCGGAGCCGCCGTCGATGCGAGCGGCCGCCAGGCCATCTCTCGCAAGACGAGGAGCGAAGGTCAGCCCGGGTTTGGCTGTCCGAGCTTCATCGCCGCAGCGAGAGGCAGCCTGGCAACGCGAGCGCGGAATGATCCACAAAACACGGCCTAGTCCTGGAAGGTCTCCACGCGCATCACGCTGGCGACGTCGCGGACCATCGGGTGCGCGCTGAGCAGTTCGACGGTGCTGCTCAACGCGGAGTCGGGCGCGGGGTGGCTGACCAGCACGAGCTGGGCGTCGTCCCCCGTCCCCTCCTGGCGCACGTTCTTGATGGACACCCCGTGGTCGGCGAAGATCTCCGCGACCTTGGAGAGCACACCCGGGCGGTCGGCCACGTCCAGCGCCACGTGGTAGCTGGTGATGGTGTGGCCCATGTCGTGCACCGGGAGACCCGTGTCGTGAGCGCCCTCGGACACGGACGTGTCGGCCAGGCGGTTGCGGACCACCGCGACCAGGTCGCCCAGGACCGCGCTGGCGGTGGGTGTCCCTCCGGCCCCGGCCCCGTAGAACATGAGGCGTCCGGCGGACTCCGCCTCGACGAACACCGCGTTGTAGGCCTCCTTGACGCTGGCCAGGGGGTGTTCGACCGGCAGCATCACCGGGTGGACGCGCACACCCACGGACTTCCCGTCCTCGGAGCGCTGGCAGATCGCCAGGAGTTTGACGACGCAGCCCATCGCGCGGGCGCTGGCGATGTCGGCGGCCGACACCCCGGTGATGCCCTCGCGGTGGACGTCGGCGGCGGTCACCCGCTGCGTGTGGAAGGCCAGCCGGGCCAGGATCGCGGCCTTCGCGGCGGCGTCGAAGCCCTCGACGTCGGCGGTCGGGTCGGCCTCGGCGTAACCGAGGGTCTGCGCCTCCTCCAGGGACTCGGTGAACCCCGAGCCCAGGGAGTCCATGCGGTCCAGCACGTAGTTCGTGGTCCCGTTGACGATCCCCAGGACCCGGTTGACCCGGTCCCCGGCCAGGGAGTCACGCAGCGGGCGCAGCAGCGGGATCGCCCCGGCCACGGACGCCTCGTAGTAGAGGTCGACCCCGGCCTCGCGGGCCGCCGCGTGGAGCGTCTGACCGTCCTCGGCGAGCAGGGCCTTGTTGGCCGTCACCACGGACTTGCCCGACTTGATCGCGGCGAGCATCAGCGAACGGGCCGGTTCGATCCCGCCGATGACCTCCACCACGACGTCGATGTCCGGGCGGGTGACCAGCGCCGTGGCGTCGGTGGTCAGCAGCGCCGGGTCGACGCCGCGGTCGCGGTCCAGCCGACGGACCGCGATGCCGCCGATCTCGATCGGCGTGCCGATCCGCGCGGCCAGTTCCTCGGACTGCTCGTTGACCAGGCGGACGACTTCCGAACCCACAACGCCGCATCCGAGCAGCGCCACCTTCATCGCCATTTGGGCGTGACTCCCACTTCTCTCGTGTCCGAACTGCCGGGCGCCGGTGCGGCGCCCGGAGGGCGGACGGTTCAGCCTACGTCGAGGCGGAGGAGGTCCTCCTCGTTCTCCCTGCGCACGATCACCCGTGCGTTCGCGTCCCGGACCGCCACCATGGCGGGGCGGGGCAGGTGGTTGTAGTTGCTCGCCATGGAGTAGCAGTAGGCGCCCGTGGCGGCGACCGCCACCAGGTCGCCCGGCCTCAGGTCGGCGGGCAGGTGGAGGTCGTGCACGATGATGTCACCGCTCTCGCAGTGCTTGCCGACCAGGCGGGAGAGCATCGGCTCGGCGTCGCTCTCCCTGGACACCAGCTGGCTCGTGTACTCCGAGCCGTAGAGGGCCGTGCGGATGTTGTCGCTCATGCCGCCGTCGACGCTCACGTAGGTGCGGATGCCCTCGACGTCCTTGACGGTGCCGACCTCGTAGACGGTGATCCCGGCCGGACCGGCCACGGCGCGCCCCGGCTCCACGGCGATGCGCGGCATGGGCAGGCCCGCGTCCTGGCACTCGCGGCGCACGATCTCGGTGAGGCTGGCCGCGATGGTCCTGGGGTCGAGCGGGTCGTCCCCGGCGGTGTAGGCGATACCCAGGCCGCCGCCGAGGTCGAGCTCCGCGAGGGTGATGTCCAGTTCCTCGTGGATCCGGGTGAGGAACCGGGTGACGCGGCGGGCGGCGACCTCGAAGCCGGAGGTGTCAAAGATCTGCGAGCCGATGTGCGAGTGCAGCCCCACCAGCTCCAGGTGGTCGGCGGCCAGGACGCGGCGGACCGCCTCGGCGGCGGCGCCGGTGCTCAGCGCGAAGCCGAACTTCTGGTCGTCGTGCGCGGTGGCGACGAACTCGTGGGTGTGGGCCTCCACGCCGGTGGTGACGCGGATGAGCACCCGGGGGTGCGCGCCGGACTCGGCGGCCACCGCCTCCAGACGGTCGATCTCGTCGAGGGAGTCCAGGATGATCCGGCCGACTCCGGCCTCCACGGCACGGCGGAGCTCGGAGACCGACTTGTTGTTGCCGTGCATGGCGACGCGGTCGGTGGGGACCCCGCGGCCAGGGCCACGGCCAGCTCCCTCCGGAGCAGACGTCGAGCTTGAGCCCCTCCTCGACCACCCAGCGGGCGACCGCCTTGTTCAGCAGGGCCTTGCCCGCGTAGTAGACGTCGGCGTCCGCGAAGGCCGTGGAGTAGGCGCGGGCACGGGCCCGGAAGTCCGCCTCGTCCATGACGAAGAGCGGGGTGCCGTACTCGGCCGCGAGCGCGCGCACACCGACGCCGCCGACGGTGAGTTCACCGTCCGAGCGGTGCGCCGTGGCGGGCCAGATCCGCGGGTTGAGGGCGTTGAGGTCCTCCGGCGGCAGCGGCGGGTTGTCCTCCGGCAGGACCTCCGCGTGGCGGGATCCGGCGGGGTGGGCGTAGCGGCTCATGAGGGTCTTTCGGCTGGGACTGCGGTGCGTCTTGGCTGTGCTGTGTTCGGTGCGGCGCGGGGGCCGGAGCGGTCGCTCCACTCATTGTCCACCAAGCCGATCGGAACACAGGGGTTGGGCTGGCCCCACCGGGGTCCGCCTCGGGTGTCTACAGCCTTGTGGGCGCTGACACCCCGAGCAGGAAGAGTCCGGTGCCGACCACACCGGCGACGGCGGCGGGCAGCGCGGGATCGAGCGCGGCCCAGGTCGGTTCCGGCTCCGCGTCCGGTTCGGCCCCGGCGGTGGAACCGGTCCGCCACTCATCGTAGGCACTGGTCAGCGCCTCCAGGTATCTCACCAGGATATGGGGTTCCTCTCGGCGGGCCGCGGTGTCCAGGACGCTGGGGCCGTCGAAGAGGAGTCCGCGCACCCGGGCACCGTGTGCGTGGTGGCAGCGCGTGCGCGGGGGAACCCCTCCGGTGGCGGCCCGCTGTTCCTCCGCCCAGCGCGTGCTGCTGAGCGCGTGCGCGTGGGCGTAGCGGAGCCGGAAGGCGGGGTTGGCGTCGGTGAGCCGGGCCCAGGAACCGGCGTTCTCCGCCGAGGGCAGCACCGGCAGGTCGCGGCCGGTGGTCTCGTTCTCCCGGGGGCGTTCGGGGACCGACCGGCAGAAGGCCACGCGGGCGCTGGCCTCACCGATCCGGCCGAGCGCGCGGCCCGAGGCCGTGAAGAGCGTCGACTGGTCGGTGTCCAGGTAGCGGTCGCGCCAGGAGACCTCGCCCTCGGGGCCGGGCGGGGGTTCCCGCCGACGGCCATGGCGATGCGGGCCCGGGCGTCGGCGCGGGCGTAGCGGCGGGCCTGGGCGAGGGGTCCGGCCTCGTGCAGGTCGGAGCGGGGCCACTCCCCGTCCCGGTCCAGGCCCGGCCGGTGAGGTAGGCGGGGCCGTCCGCCGCCGCGTGGAGCAGGCTCTGGCGCTGTTCGCAGGTGAAGGTGAAGTTGGCGAAGCCGCGCTGGTCCGCGTGCACGCGCGCGAACCCGGCGTCGGGCTCGCCCTCGTCGGCCATGTCCTCGATCCGCGCGACGATGCGTCCGGACACCATGAGCCGGTGGGAGTCCTCCCGTCCCCGGGGAGTTCGTCGCGGACCCGGCCGACCAGGCGGGGCGCCAGGGCGATCGCGGCGTCGGCGCCGTCGTCCGCGTGGTCGGCGCGCGGCCACACGAAGGGGACGTCGGCGTCAGCGAGTCCGAAGGCGGCCAGGGCGGCCCTGCGGACGAGGGTCTCCAGCTTCCGGGGGTCACGCCGCGCCCCCGATCCCGCCGTCGCCCTCCCCGAGGAGCGCCCGGATCAGGTCGACCAGCTCGTCGGGGTCGAAGGGCTTGGTCAGGTAGTCGTCCACGCCGATCCGCTCCCCGCGCCTGCGGTCGTCCGCCTGCGCGCGGGCGGTCACCATGACGATGCGGCGCGCGAAGCCGTCGGATCGCAGGCGTTCGACCGTGGACCAGCCGTCGAGGCGGGGCATCATCACGTCCATGGTGATGACGTCGGGGTCGACGTGGCCGACCCGGTCCAGACAGTCCTGACCGTCCATGGCGGTGAACACCTCGAACCCCTCCAGTTCGAGGTTGAGGCGGATGAGTTCGCGGATGACCTCGTCGTCCTCGACGACGAGAACCCGTGCGGGAAGGGCGTTCACGCCCGTGACACTACCGCCGCCGAGTGTGGCCGCACCACTGGAATCCAGTATCTGAGGGCGGCCGGAGGCGGGTCCGGCGCTCGGGTGGTCAACCCTCCCGGAACCCCTGCTACAGTTGTTCTCGCAGCAGCGCCCCTTAGCTCAGGGGATAGAGCACCGGCCTCCGGAGCCGGGTGCGGAGGTTCGAATCCTCCAGGGGGCACAGCGAGGAAGACCGGCGGAGACACTGTCCCGCCGGTCTTTTCGTGTGCGCGGGATCGGACGGCGGGCTCAGGCGGGGATCAGCGGCCAGGAGCCGTCCACCACCGCTTCGGGGTTCCGGCGGCGCAGGTACTCCTGGAAGCTGGCGGACTGCTCCGACTTCCACGTGATCTGGGCGGCGTGCAGCTCCTCGGCGGTCAGCGCCGCGATCTCGGGGTGCTGGGCCGCGATCTTCCAGGCGAGGCGGGCGGCGGCCAGGGCGTCGGCGGCCGCCCCGTGCGCCTCCTCCTGGGCGAGCGGCACCTCGTAGTGGGCACAGACGTCGACCAGCTTGCGCGAGCCACGGCGGAAGGTGTCCACCTCCTTGTCCAGGACCAGGGGGTCCACCACCAGGGGTTGGTCGGCCAGGGGACGGCCCGGGCGGTGGAGCGCGAGCTCGCGGTCGAGGAGGGTGAAGTCGTAGGGCGCGTTGTAGACCACCACGGGCAAACCCTCCGCGATGACCGCCTCCAGGGCTGCGGCGATCTCGGTGACCACCTCGGCGGCGGGTCGCCCCTCCGCACGGGCCTGTTCGGTGGTGATGCCGTGGATCTCGGTGGCCTCCTGCGGGATCTCGATCCCGGGGTCGGCCAGCCAGGTGGTGACGTCCTTGGTCCGGTTGCCGGGGTCGATGCGCCACAGGGCGGCGGTGACGATCCTGTCGCCCTCGACGTCCAGGCCCGTGGTCTCGACGTCGAAGGCGGCCATGGGCCGGGTGTGCCAGGAAGTGTTCACGTGACTCCTCGAGTGTTCGGTTCGGTGCTGGGTGGGGCCGTGTGTTCGGTGAGCGCGGTGACGCAGGCGCGGATCGCCGGGGTCTCGGCGTCGGCCCGCCACACCGCGTTGATCGTCCTGCGCAGGGGCGGGTCGGTGGGCAGGAACAGCACACCCTCGGGTGCGGTGCGTCGGCCGAGGTCGGGGACGAGTGCCATGGCCAGACCGGAGGCCACCAGTTCTAGCTGGGAGGGGATCTCGGCGAGCGTGTACCTGATGTCGGGTTCGACGCCCCGGGAGCGCAGTGCCTGGAGGATCGCCTCGTAGGGCTCGGTGCCCGCCGGGCAGCTGGCCCAGGGCAGGCCGCCCGGGGCGGCCAGTGACGCGAGGTCGACGGGGGCGGGTCCGCGAGGGGTGCCCCTCGGCAGGGCCAGGCAGACGCGTTCCTCCAGGAGTTCCACCGTACGGACCCCGGCGGGCAGCGCGACCGGGCGGCTGGACCAGCTCTCGGCCAGGACCAGGTCCAGTTCCCCGCGCAGGAGCGGGGGACCAGGGAGACCACCTCGCCGTCGCGGACCGTGGGGACCAGCCGGGGGTGTTCGGCGAGCAGGGCGGACAGCGCTCCGGGGAGCAGGTTGCGCACGGCGCTGCCCACGCCGCCCAGGCGCAGCGGTCCGAGGATCTGCCGGTCGAGGGCGGCGAGGTCGGTCTGGGCCTCGCTGAGCTGGGCCAGCACCCGGTCGGCGTGTGCGGCCAGGACACGGCCCGCGTGGGTGAGCCGTACCGTGCGGCCCTCGGGTTCGAGCAGGCGCTGCCCGGCCTCCCGCTCCAGTTTGGCGAGCTGCTGGGACATGCCCGACGGCGTCACGTGGAGGACCCGTGCGGCGCGCGCGATGGAGCCGTGGGTGCGCACGGCGGCCAGCGCCCTGAGTCGTTCCATGCTGAACACGGAAGCAACACTACCGACTACCAGCGACAAATCATCGCTTTTGTTTCAGGGTCGGAGACGCCACCCTGGATCTGTGACTCGCGCGTGGCGGGTCGGCGGCGACGGAGGGGGCGCGGGGCCAGTGGCGGGAACGGACACGAGGCGGACGGATCAGGGGTCGGTGCTGGACCGGGCCAACCCCGTGGTCCTGGCCGTCGTGGGGTCGGCCACCACCTCCGCCACGGGGGTGTTCGTGAAGCTGTCCGGCGCCAACACCGGGACGGCGGCCTTCCTGCGGTGCGCGCTGGCGCTGTTCGTGCTGGTCCCGATGGCCCTGACGGAGATCCGCCGGGTGGGGCCCCGAGCGCTCCGGCTCGTGGGGATGGACCTGGTGGCGGGGCTGCTGCTGGGCGTGGACTACGTGTTCTGGGTGGCGAGCATCCAGCACGTGGGCGCGGGGATGGCGACCGTGCTGCTCAACATCCAGGTGGTGGTCTTCCCACTGTTGGCGTGGGTGTTCCTGGGCGACCGCGCCCCGCTGCGGTTCCTGCTCGCGGTCCCGGTGATGCTGACCGGGGTGGCCCTCACGGCGGGGGTGGTCGGTCCGGGCACGGACGGCGCCGCCTCCGGCGGTGACCCGTGGCTCGGCCTGCTCTACGGCTGCGCCGCAGGGGTGACCTACGCGGGCTATCTCTTCCTGTCCCGGCTCGGCGGCGGGCAGGGGCACACGGTGACCCCGGTGTGCGTCTCCACCGCCTCCGCCGCGCTCGCCGCCGGTGTGCTGGGCGCGCTGTGGAGCGGGATCGACCTGGCCTCGTTGGACGCCATGGCCTGGCTGTGGCTGTCGCTGCTGGCGCTGACCGGTCAGGTGCTGACCTGGCTGCTCGTGGGCTCGGCCCTGCCTCGGCTGACCGCGAGCACCGGGGCGGCGATCCTGGTGCTCCCGCCGGTGCTCGCGGTGGCCATGAGCGCGGTCTTCCTGGGCGAGCGGGTCACGCCCGTCCAGTTGGGCGGTTGCGTGCTGGTGGTCCTGGCGATCTGGTTGTCCCAGCGCCAGGGGACACGGCGCTGACACCGGGGGCACGCCCTCCCAGGGCCACCGAGCGCGCCTCCCCTGCTCCGGGCGCCGGGCGACGCCGCCCGCACCCCCGGACTCGCCCCGCTCGTGGAGGCCCTGCGGGAGCTCGCACCGGGCCCGGCCGCCCGCACGCCCCGACCGGGTACCGGCCCTCCGACGCGGATGCCCTACCGTCGGGGCATGAAGTTTCTGGTACGTGAACGCGTGTTCGACATCGGCGACGACTTCTGGGTGACCGACGAACAGGGCACCAAGGTGTTCTGGGTGGACGGCAAGGCCCTGAGACTGCGCACCACCTTCGAGCTCAAGGACCCCAAGGGCGAGGTCCTCATGGTGATCCGCAAGAAGCTCTTCAAGGTCCGTGACCAGATGCGCGTGGAGCACGACGGCTCGACCGTCGCCACCGTGCGCAAGCGGCTGTTCAACCCCGTCCGGGACAAGCTCAACGTCGAGGTCAAGGGCGGCGACGACTGGGAGGTGGTCGGGAGCTTCTTCGACAAGGAGTACTCGATCAGCGACAAGGAGGGCACCGTCGCGGTCGTGTCCCGCAAGTGGTTCCGGATGCGCGACACCTACGCGGTGGACGTCAACACCCACCGGCGCGACCTCGCCGGGGACCCCGCCCTGGTGATCGCGGTCGCCGTGGCCGTGGACGCCCTCACCGGCGACGACGGAGACGACGACTGACGCGAAGGGGCCGGGACGGCCCCGCCGCCCCGGCCCCGGGAGGACGCTCGCCGTCCACACGCGCCCTCCCGATTCTCGGGTGGAGCCCCGGTGTTCAGGCGTCCCTTCGAACGAAGCGCACCGCGGCCACCAGCCACACGGCCACCACCCAGGTCACCATCACCAAACCGCCCTGGACCGCGCCCAGTCCGAAGGTGTCCTCCGAGGCCTCCATGTACATCAGTGCACCGGCCCGGTCTGGAAGGAGGTCGGCCAGGTCGGTGACCATGGACAGGAACTGCGACAACGCCAGCACCAGAGCCACCAGGATCGCCAGCGGGGCCACCGCGCTCCGTGCCAGCACCGTGCAGCCAGCGGCCAGCAGGGCAAGCAGCACCCAGTACAGGACGGCACCGGCCATGGGCACGAAAATCGCACCGTCGAGCACGTCCGGGAACGGCAGTCCGTGGTCTCCCAGGCCGAGCTGGGCCGCCATGAAGGCGGAGGGCACGGTGACCAGCGCGACCAGGACCGCGAGGAGCGCCACCACGGCGGCCTTGGCGGCCAGGAAGCGGAGCCGCCCGGGCACGGCCAGCAGCGACGTGCGTACCTGCCCGCCGACGAACTCGCCGCTGACGGCCAGAACCCCCAGCACCACCATCCCGGCCTGGCCGAAGTACACGGCCTGGAAGCCCTCCCCTCCGGTGTCACGTGCAGACCGGCTCGTGCGGGGTCGTCGTCCAGGTGGCCGGCGATGGTCCAGCTCGCCAGGGCGGCGAGCCCCACGGTGATCACGAAGGTCGCCACCATCGACAACCGCACCACGGGCAGGGTGCCCAGCTTGCGCCCCTCCGAGCGCACGTCGAGCAGCATCAGAACTCGCCCTCCTTTGTCACGGAGGTGAGCGCGAAGAACGCGTCCTCCAGGGAGTCGTGACCGACGGTCAGCTCGTCCGGCCCGCCGCACGCGACCAGCCTCCCCGGTCGATCACCACCAGATGGTCGGCGATCCGGGCGATCTCGTCCATGAGATGGCTGGACAGCAGCACGGTGCGTCCCTCCTCGGCCAGTTCCCGGGTGAAGGATCGCATCCACCGGATGCCCGCCGGGTCGAGCCCGTTGACCGGCTCGTCCATGATCACCACCCGTGGGTCACCGAGCAGGGCGGCGGCGAGGTTGAGCCGCTGTCCCATGCCCAGGGAGAAGGTGCGCACCCGAGCGCGGGCGACCCGTTCCAGGTCGACCCGGCGCAGCACCTCGTCCACACGACGCAGCGGAAGGCCGTTCGCGCGGGCGATCCACGCCAGATGGGCGCGGGCGGTGTGTGAGGGGTGAGCACCCCCGAAGTCGAGCTGGGCTCCGACGACCCTGCCCGGCCGGCGCAGCGAGGTGTAGGGGACCCCGGTGACGGTCGCGGTTCCGGCGTCGATCCGGTCCAGACCCAACAGCATGCGCAGGGTGGTGGACTTGCCAGCCCCGTTGGGGCCCAGGAATCCGGTGACCTGACCGGGGGCGGCGGTGAAGGTCAGGCCGTCCACTGCCGTGTGGGCACCGTAGCGCCTGGTGAGTCCGCGTATCTCGATCATGGCCCCCATGGTCGTCCGCACAGGTGGTTCGGCACATCGGCCCGTGGTGGACATTCGGAACGTCAACCCTGGGGGACACACGGATCGCCACCGAACGTGACTGAGGGGTCAGCCGACTCGCACGAGGCCGCTCTCGTAGGCGAAGACGACCAGTTGGGCGCGGTCGCGGGCGTCGAGTTTGCTGAGGAGGCGGCTCACATAGGTCTTGACGGTGGCGTGGCTGAGGGTCAGGTCGGCGGCGATCTCGGTGTTGGAGCGCCCCCGGCCGATCAGGGTGACGACCTCGCGCTCGCGCGGCGTCAGACCGGCGGCGTCCAGCCGCCAGGGGGCGGCGTCGGAGAGAGGACGCTCCGAGCGGACGACGTGGGCGATGAGGCGCCCGGTGATCTCCGGAGCGAGCAGTGCCTGCCCGTCCGCGACCAGGCGCAGGGCGCGCAGCAGCTCCTCGGGGCGGGTGTTCTTCAGGAGGAAGCCGCTGGCACCGGCCCGCAGCGCCTCGTACACGTACTCGTCGAGGTCGAACATGGTAAGGACGATGACGCGCGTGGTGTCGGAGTTCGCGCAGATGTGGCGGGTGGCCGTGAGTCCGTCGAGGTCGGGCATGCGCACGTCCATGAGCACGAGGTCGGGTGCGGTGCTCGCGACGAGGTCGAGGGCTTCCTGACCGGTGCGGGCCTCGGCCACCACGGTCATGTCGGGGGCGTGGTCGACGAGCATGCGCAGGGAGCCGCGCAGCAGTTCCTGGTCGTCGGCGATGAGCACGCGGACGGGGTCGCTCCGTGTGTGGGTCATCGTTGCCCTTCCGTGGGGTGAGAGTCGGGCGTCGGGGTCTTCGTGGAGCCCAGGGCCAAGGGGAACCGCGCGTGGACCCTGTGACCTCCACCGGGGAGGGGGCCGGTGCGCAGGGAGCCCCCGTGCAGTGACACGCGTTCGCGCATGCCGATCAGACCAGTCCCACTGCCGGGAAGCTCCGCGGTCGAGGTCGGCTCGTGCCCGCCCGGGTTCCCGGCCCGGCCGGTGTCGAGGACCCTCACCTCCACGGCCCCGTCGTCGGCGGTGACCGTGACCGTGCAGGTCGATCCGGGTGCGTGCCGAACAACGTTGGTGAGGGACTCCTGGACGACACGGTGCACGGCGGCGGCCACGGTCGCGGGCAGCCCCTCGGTTCCGTGGGTGTGCAGTGAGCATTCCACGCCGGCGGCGCGCGCGGTCTCCACCAACGAAGGCAGCTCGGCCAGTCCGGGCCCTGGTGCCCTGGGCGCGGTCTCCCCTGGCGCAGCACCCCGAGGACGAGGCGGAGTTCGTCGCTGGAGACACGGCTGGTTCTCTCGATCTCGGCGAGGGCCCCCGCCAGCGCGCGGGGATCGTCCCGGTGCACGTGCAGGACCACACCGGCGCGCATGCCGATCACTCCCAGGGTGTGCGAGACGATGTCGTGGACCTCGCGGGCCACGCGTAGTCGTTCCTCGTTCTGGATGCGTGCGACGGAGTGCTCGGCGTCGCGGAGCTCCCTCAGGTGGCGTTCACGTACCACCCGTCCCAGCAACCACGACAATCCGAACGGGGCCAGGAACGCGATCGGGAAGAGCAGGACGAGGGGAGAGATGTCGGCGATCGGTGCGTACATCCGCTCGGGGACCCAGAGCGTCGCGCCGACCAGCACGGCGCACGGCGCACCAAGGGCGAGGGCGAGGAGGGTCGGCCGTGGAAGCGACGCGCTCCCCCGCCAGGTCAGGGCCAGGGGGTACAGGGTCCAGGCGGCGGCCAGGGGCGGGGCGGCACCCCAGCCGCCGAGCAGTGTGAGGACGCTGGCGGCGAGAACCGTGGCGAACGCACCCGCCGGGTACTTCCAGCGCAGCACCATCCCCGCCGGGATCACGAGGAGCAACACCAGCGCGACCCCTTCCCACGGGTCGGCGCCCAAACGGTCCGGCGATGTCAACCGCCACCAGGTGGAGGGGTCCACGAACACGTACGCCAGGGCGACGGCGACGTCCACGGCGTATCTCGGGCCTGTGGCCCCTCCGGTCCCGCCCAAGGCGGTCCAGTGGCGAGTGAGGCTCACGAACGGGTCCGGCCTTCCTGTGCAGGGTGCGGAACGGCCCCTCACGGTAGCCGGACGGCGGCGCGCGCGGCGGGGCGTGGCCGGTTCCGGTAGCCAGCTGTAGTGCCCCCGGTCTCCCGTTGGCCCAGACTGGTCCGTGACGGCGATCGGCGCCGTCACGGACACTCGGCTGAGGAGAACGGAATGCGGAAGGTGTGGGATCGGCCGTTACGGGCGTGCGGCCGCCTGCTGGCGGCGCTGGTCTTTGGGATGCTCACCCTCGTGATGGTGCCCCTGACCCTGGTCGTGGCGCTGGCGCTTCCGTTCAGCGGGGTCGGTACCTACCTGGCGTCCCGGTGGGTGCGGATGGTGACGCGTTGGGCGGACTGGAACCGGCGGCGCGCCGCGCGGTGGCTCGGGGTGGACGTCCCCGACCTCCCGTACCCGCCCGACCGTGGCTTCCGCGCACTGGTGGGCGCACCCGCCACCTACCGGGTGCTCCTGTGGATGCCGCTGTTCTCGGTGGTGAGCATCCTCCTCGGCTGTCTGGCCCTGATCGGCCCCGGCATGCTGGTCAACACCGTCGACTCACTGCTGTGGTGGGCGTACCCGGCGGAGTTCCGGCCGGAACAGCTCGGGTTTCCGGTGGACGGCTGGGGTGCCGCCGTGGTCTCCGCCGTGGTCCAGTGCGCGGTCGGCCTCGCGATCCTGCGATGGGCGATGGTCCCGATGTGCGACGCGCACGCCCGGATGTGCGTCCGGTCCCTGGCCCCCTCCGAGCAGGAGGTGCTCGCGCACCGCGTGGACGAGCTCCAGCGCACGCGCGCCGGGGTGGTGGACGCGCACGGGGCCGAACTGAGACGGATCGAGCGCGACCTGCACGACGGCACCCAGGCCCGCCTGGTGGCGATCGCCATGCAGCTGGGCGTGGCCAAGGAGTCCGCCTCCGACCCGACGGTCGCCGCCCTCCTCGAACAGGCGCACACCGGGACCGAGGAGGCGATGACGGAGCTGCGCGACGTCATCCGGGGCATCTACCCCCGATCCTCGCGGACCGGGGCCTGCCCGGCGCGCTCACCGCGCTCGCCGGGCGGACCACCCTGCCGGTACGGCTGGACGTGGCCGACCCTGGCACGCTGCCGGTGGCGGTGGAGACCGCCGCCTACTACGCGGTCACCGAGTCCGTCACCAACGCGGTCCGGCACAGCGGCGCGGAGGCGATCTCCGTCCGGCTGACCCGCGAGGCCGACCTCCTGACGGTCGAGGTGTCCGACGACGGGCACGGCGGCGTGGACGAGTCCGCCGGGAGCGGGGTCCGGGGCTGCGCCGCAGGGCCGCCGCGCTGGACGGGAACGTGACCGTGCACAGTCCCTCGGGGGGACCGACGACGATCAGGGTGGAGCTGCCGTGCGGATCGTGATCGCGGAGGACAACGTGCTGTTGTCCGAGGGCCTCAAGCTGCTGCTGTCCACCCGGGGGCACGAGGTGGCGGCCGTGGCCGTGGACGTGCCCGCCTTCGCGGCGGCCGTCGACAAGCACCGGCCCGACCTCGCCCTGGTGGACGTGCGGCTGCCGCCGAGCTTCCGCGACGAGGGCATCCACGCGGCCATCGCCGCGCGGAGCGCCCACCCCGGGCTGCCGGTCCTGGTGCTGTCCCAGTACGTCGAGCGCGACTACGCGGGCGAGCTGCTCTCCGACGGCCAGGGCGGGGTGGGCTACCTGCTCAAGGACCGGGTGGGCCGGGTGAGCGAGTTCGTGGAGGCGCTGGACCGGGTCGCCGGGGGCGGCACCGTGATGGACCCGTCGGTGGTGCAGCAGCTGCTGACCTCGCGTCGGCGGGACCCGTTGGAGACCCTGACCGCGCGGGAGCGCGAGGTGCTCGCGCTCATGGCCGAGGGGCACGACAACGGTGAGATCGCCGCGCGGCTGGTCGTCACCACCAACGCGGTCCACAAGCACATCGGCAACATCTTCCAGAAGCTGGACCTGGCCCCCACGGACAGCGGCCACCGCAGGGTGCGCGCGGTCCTGGCCTACCTGAGCCACCGCGCCTGAGGCCGGGGCCGGACCCCGGTCCGCGCGTCCGCGCCCGGGTCAGGCGGCCCGGGCCGCCCGGTCCTCCCGGGCGCCGCGCCGGTTCAGCAGGGCGCCCGCCGCCGCCGCGGTGAAGAACATCAGCACACCGTAGACCGCCGAGGGGATGGCGATCTCGGTGCTGTTGAGGACGGTGACGGCGATGGTGAGCGACAGCGTGGTGTTGTGCAGGCCGATCTCCATGCAGGAGGCGACGGCCTCGGGTCGCTCGGTACCGACCAGGCGCGGCGCCCAGTAGCCGATGACGAGACTCACCACGTTGAAGACCAGGACCATCAGGCCGACCGAGACGATGTACTCCGGCAGGTTGGCCCACTCGGCGGCGATGGCACCCACGATGACGGCGACCAGCACGAGGACGGAGCCGAGCTTGACGGGCTTCTCCATGCGCTCCGCGAAGGAGGTCAGCTTCGCTCGGACGAGCATGCCGAGGGCGACGGGGACGAGGATGACCGCGAAGACCTGGACCATCTTGTCGGTCTGGAGGCCGATGGTCCCGCCCTCGGTGAAGTAGCCGAGGGAGAAGCCGGTGACCAGCGGCAGGGTGACCATGGCGGTGAGCGAGTTGATCGCGGTCAGCGAGATGTTGAGTGCGACGTTGCCCTTGAACAGGTAGCTGTACAGGCTCGCGGTGGTGCCGCCGGGGGACGCGGCCATCATCATCATGCCCACCGCCAGCAGCGGCGAGAGGTCGAAGCGGGTGACGAACAGCAGGACGAGGCCGAAGCAGAAGAGGGGCAGCAGGACGATCTGGCAGCCCAGGACCAGGACGATGGTCCAGGGCATGGCGAGCAGCCGGGTGAAGTCGCGGACGGTCAGTGACAGTCCCAGTCCGAGCATGATGACGCCGAGGGCGACCGGCAGGCCGACCGTCGTGAGGGCGGAGTCCATGGGGGCACCTTGGGGGAGGGCCGCGGGGGCGGCACGGGTGGTGGGGGCGGCCGCGTGACCTGCGCCACAAAGCTGCCTACAAGGAGGAGATAGTGGCACGGGTCACCCGGACTGACAAGACCAGGACCCCCTCCGCTCCAGGTCAGGCGGCGGGCCAGGAGCTCCCGGTCATGTCGTAGGCCAGGTGGAACCACACCTTGCGGATGCTGGGATGCCCGTTGTCCCCCCACGTGGTGGCGAAGCTGTCGATCAGCGCCAGTCCCCGCCCGTCCTCGGCGGTGAGTCGGTCCTCGGGGGCGAGGCGAACAGCTGACCCCCTCGTCTCTCAGCGCGTTGAGGGGGTCCCGTTGTCCCGGCAGGTGACCGTCAGCCCGTTCGGCCCCCGGTCCACGCGGATCACGAAGCTCTGGCCCGGCTCCCCCGACCTGCTGTGCCGGATCGCGTTGGTGGCGAGCTCGGCGCCGAGCAGGGTGAGGACGTACCGGTAGTCGGAGTCCCGTCCGGCCGCGCAGGTGTCCAGGAAGGCGCGCACCATCGGCACGCTCACGGGCTCACCCGGGAACTCCCAGCGGCGCTTGGTGAACGGGACCGGGACACGGCCGTTGAAGTAGTGCCGGTACTCGTCCGGGACCCTCGCGAGAACACCGTCCTCGTTCTTGGTGAGGGTGGGCACGGCAACGAGCGTGGGCATGACTGACTCCTTCGGCGGGGCGGCTCAGTGGACGGGCGCGCCGGAACGGGGGCGGCTGCGGGAGTGTCCGAGGGGGAGGGAGGGCTCGAACCGGTATGACCTTACGCGATCACATCGTCGCGGAACAGGGGAGTCCGGTGTGGTGAGTTCCCGAATTCACCGCATCCGTCCCCCTCCCGTCACTCGTCCCGGGCCAGGGCCTCCTTGGCCGCGTCCTCGGCGCGCTCCCGCTCGGCGTCGACCAGAGCCAGCCTGCTCCGGCGTTCCAGCAGGTCCGCGACGTCCAGCGCCCCCTCGTGCCGGACACCGAAACGGAGCTCGGCGGGGGTGATGCCCCGCACGACCGGTGTCAGGGCGGCCGGGTCTCCCCGGCCTCCGCGACCACGTCGAGCGCCTCGGTCCCGTACCGGGCCACCAGGTGGCGCGGTGCGTCCAGTCCGTCGAGCTCCTCGTGGGAGGCGGCGCCCACGAGCGGGATCGAGCGGGTGCGGCAGGGCCCGGCGGGGAGGCGGTGCGCGGCCACGAGCGTGTCCACGGTCTCCTCCGCCATCGCGCGGTAGGTGGTGAGTTTGCCGCCCACCACGGTCACCGTCCCGTTGGGCGCGACCGAGACGGAGTGCTCGCGGGAGAGGTTCGCGCTGGAGCCGTCCCCTGGAGCAGCGGGCGCAGCCCCGCGAAGGAACCGAGGACGTCCGCCCGGGTCAGCCGGGTCTCCAGGGCCCGGTTGAACTGGGTGAGCAGGAAGTCCACGTCCTCCTCGGGCACCTCGGGGACGCGGGCCGCGGGGCCGTCCACGGGTTCGTCGGTGAGACCGGCGAAAACCCGGCCGTCGGGCTGGGGAAGCGCGAACACGAAGCGGCTCACGCTGCCCTCCAGAGGGACGGTGAGCGCGGCCGTGGGGTGGCCCAGGCTCGCCCCGTCCAGTACCAGGTGGGTGCCCCGGCTGGGGCTCAGCCGGACGCTGGGGTCGAGGGCGTCGGCGTGCACGCCGGTCGCGTTGACCACCGCGCGCGCCCGGACCGGGATGATCCGGCCGGTGGTCTCGTCGCGCACGACCACCCCGTCCGCGCTGACGCTCTCGGCGGAGCAGCGCGTGATGATCCGGGCGCCCTCGCGGGCGGCGGTACGGGCGATGCCCACCACCAGGCGGGCGTCGTCGACGAGCTGTCCGTCGAAGGACAGGATGCCGCCGAGCAGCCCCTCGGCCCGTACCCCGGGCAACAGGCGGGTGGTCTGCCGGGCGGTGAGGAGGCGCGGGGCGCGCAGCACCGTGGAGGGGTGCCGGACAGCACGCGCAGGAGGTCGCCCATGCCCATCCCGGCACGGACGAACAGGGAGCGGGTCAGGCCGGACTCCCGGAAGACCGGCACCACCATGGGCATCGGCCGGACCAGGTGGGGGGCGGTGACGCGCATGAGGACGTCCCGTTCGCGGGCGCTCTCGTAGGCGATGCCGACCTGCCCCTTGGCGAGGTAGCGCAGCCCGCCGTGGACCAGTTTGGAGCTCCAGCGGCTGGTGCCGAACGCCAGGTCCTCGCGTTCGACGAGCACCGTGGACAGACCGCGCGCGGCGGCGTCCAGGGCCACTCCGGCGCCGGTGACTCCCCCGCCGACCACCAGGACGTCCACCTCGGGACGTGCCTCCAGTTCCGCGAGGTCGGCGGCGCGCCGAGCGGCGTTCAGGGATGCGGGCCGGTCGTGCTGACGCATCATGGCGTCCTTTCCGAAGAGTGGGTGGCCGGGGAGCAGGGGCCGGGGGCGGTACTTCAGGGCCGGAGGTAGCCGTCCAGCAGGGTGGAGAGCTCCTCGACCAGGCCGTCGTGGTCGAGGACGTCGGCGAGGAGGCGGTGCGAGGTGACGGTGTTCTGCACGGTGACCATGATCAGGTGTGCGAGCACCGCGGGGTCTCCGCCACGCACGGAGCCGTCGGCCTGTCCCTCCGCGACGGCGGGTTCGAGGAGTTCGAGCGCCGCCCGGTGGCTGCTGCCGAGGCGGTGGAAGGTGTAGGTGGCCAGGAGCTCGGGTTCGGTGTCCACGATGCGGGTGACCAGCGGGTGGGCGAGCATCGCCCGGGCGACCCTGGCGGCGTGCCGGACCAGCTGCGCGCGGATGCTCGCCGCCCCGCCGGAGCCGACCTCCTCCGCGACGAGGATCCGTCGGAGCTCACGGGTGAGCAGGTCGGCGACCAGGGCGGTCACGTCGGGCCAGCGCCGGTAGACGGTGGGGCGGCTGACCCCGCGCGCCGTGCCACGTCGGTCAGGGTGGTGCGGCGGACTCCGAAGGCCTCGACGCATGCGCGCGCCGCGTCGAGGATGTCGTCCTCTACGTTACGTTTTGACGCCATGTGTAAAACTGTAGAGCATGACCCACGATGCTCGCACTGAACCCGACGTTGTCAGCCTCACTGACACCGCCCGCACCGCTCCGGACATGAGCTGGTACGCCTGGGGCGACCCCGCCAAGGCCAAGGAGCTCGACCCCGGACTACGGGAACTGGTCTCCCAGGTGCTGCGTACCAGGACCACGGACATGCCCCCGGTCGCCGAGTCGGACGTGGAGCTGTCCCCCTCGCGCCTGGACGGCCGGTTGCTGGCGGCCCTCACCGACGTCCTCGGCGCCGGGCACGTGCTCACGGACGACGCCACCCGTCTCGTCCACGCGGGAGGCAAGAGCACCCCCGACCTCCTCGCCCGCCGGGCCGGTCGCGCCACCGCCACCGACGCCGTGCTGTACCCGGCCGACCACGAGGAGGTGGAGCGGGTCCTGGCGCTCTGCTCGGCCGAACGCGTGGCCGTGGTGCCCTTCGGCGGGGGCACCAGCGTGGTGGGCGGGGTCTCCCCCTCGACGGCGGCTTCCGCGCGGTCGTCACCCTCGACCTGCGCCGCCTGAACCGGTTGGTCTCCCTGGACACCACGTCCCTGACCGCCGTCCTCGGCGCGGGCGTGCGCACCCCGCACGCCGAGGCGATGCTGGCCGAGCACGGACTCACCCTCGGGCACATGCCGCAGAGCTACGAGTACGCGACCATCGGCGGGTACGCCGCCACACGCTCCAGCGGGCAGGCCTCCGCCGGGTACGGACGGTTCGAGGACATGGTGGTGGGCCTGCGGGTCGCCACCCCGCGCGGCACCCTGGACGCGGGCGGCCCCCGGCCTCCGCCGCCGGACCCGACCTGCGCCGCCTGCTGGTGGGCTCGGAGGGCACACTGGGCGTCATCACCGAGGTGGCCGTCCGGGTCCGCCCGAGGCCGGAGCGGGTCCTGGACGAGGCCTGGTCCTTCCCCGACTACGCCACCGGGGTGGACGCGCTGCGCGCCCTCGCGCAGTCGGACACCCGGCCGACCATGGCGCGGCTGTCCGACGAGACCGAGACCTTCGTGAACGCGGCCCTGGGCGGGCGCGAGGCCGTCCCGGGCTGCCAGGCCGTGCTCGGCTTCGAGGGCACCGAGGCCGAGGTCGAGGCACGCGCGGC
This sequence comes from Nocardiopsis eucommiae, assembly GCA_018388625.1. Classification (GTDB taxonomy): domain Bacteria; phylum Actinomycetota; class Actinomycetes; order Streptosporangiales; family Streptosporangiaceae; genus Nocardiopsis; species Nocardiopsis eucommiae. Next base: position 4,719,847 of record CP074402.1, read on the forward strand.
CGTGGTCCGGGAGGTCATGGCGGCCGCGGGCGGCACACCGCTCGGGCCGGACCCGGTGGCGCACTGGCGCGAGACCCGCTTCCACGCGCCGTACCTGCGCGACACCCTGCTGTCGGCGGGGATCCTGGCCGAGACCCTCGAGACCGCCGCGTCCTGGAGCGACCTGCTGCCCCTGTACACGGCCGTGGTGGGTGCCCTGACCGGCGCGCTGGACGACGACGAGAGCGGGGCCGTGGTGCAGTGCCACGTCTCGCACACCTACGCCACCGGCGCCTCGCTGTACTTCACCGTGGCCACGGGGGCGGGCGAGGACCCGGCCACGCGGTGGGACCGCGCCAAGCGGGCGGCTTCGGACGCGATCGTGGCCAACGGCGGCACCATCACCCACCACCACGCCGTGGGCACCGACCACCGACCGTGGATGGCGGCCGAGCTGGGTCCGCTGGGCACCGACGTGCTGCGCGCGGTGAAGTCGGCACTGGACCCGGAGGGTGTGCTCAACCCGGGCAAGCTCATTCCCGAGGCGTAGACCGACCGGGGCGCGGGCTTCGAGCGGGCCCGCGCCCGGTGCGGGGGTCGGGGCGGGCGCCTACTTCTCGGCCGACCGTGTGAGCTGGCGGGAGACGTCACCGCTGACGGACTCCACGGTGTTGAACAGGTCCTGCACCTCACGATCGCCACCGGCGCCGGCCACGGCCACGGTGCCGGCGATGTTGTCCGTGAGGAAGGCTCCGACACCCATGGAGCCCGAGGCGCTGAGCATGTCGCCGCCGCCCTCGACCACCGAGGCCATCACGAGGCTCTCGGTGCCGATGGAGGCGAAGTCCCACAGCACCTGGGAGGTCACGCCGTAGTCCTCCCTCTCCGTGATCTCGCCGGGCGGGAACGACTCGCCCAGCTCCTCGTTGACCATGTCCCCGCTGAACAGCTCGTCCAGGTCCCGCTGGGTCTCCGGGTCGTCGGGGTCGATGAGCTCGGCGGCGACCTCGACGTAGACGCCGTCGGACTCGATCGAGCACGAGAGGGTGCCGAACGACTCTCCGATGGACCGGTCCTCAGGGTCGAAGCCGCCGGACGCCGAGGGGACGTCCCCGTCGAAGAAGGGGCTCAGCACGCCGTTGTCGAAGGCCTCGGCGCAGTCGTTCGGCATGGCGGTGTACACCGAGCTGGAGTTGAGCGCGATCACCACGCCGCCGATGGCCGCGACCAGTACCACGGCGCCGATCGCGCCGCCGACGATCAGACCGGTCCTCTTCCTGGGGGCGCCCGGCGGACCGTAGCCGGGCGGCGGGCCCTGGGGAGGCATCCCCGGCGGCGGGAACTGGCCAGGAGGACCCTGGGGAGGTTGCTGACCGAAACCCGGGGGCGGACCCTGGGGCGGCTGCTGTCCGTACCCGTGGCCGTACCCGGGTGGCGGACCCTGAGGGGGCATCCCCTGCGGGGGAACTGGCCGGGAGGACCCTGGGGCGGCTGCTGCCCGTACCCGTGCGGCGGCCCCTGGGGCTGCTGGCCGGGGTAGGGGCCCTGCGGGCCGTTCGGGGGCGGGGGCTGTCCCATGGGGGTACCTCGTGGTCTGATCCGTGGAAATCGGGCCCTTCAAGTTCTACCGGACACAGGACGTGAGGAATCTGCCCGCGTCCTCTTTCGGTCACCCAGGGTCGCCGGGATCACATCCGAACGACGGCGTTCGCGGCTCCGGGCACCCACAATGGGACACGTGAAAGGAACACTCCGTATCCACCTGGGTTCGGCCCCCGGGGTGGGGAGCACGCACCACGCGCTGGCCGAGGCACGCCGCCGGGCCGAACGCGGGACCGACGTGGTGGTCGGCGCGGTCCACACCCACCGCCGCGCCCAGACCTCCGCGCTGTTGGAGGGTCTGGAGACCGTCCCGCCCCTGTCCACGGGGGCGGTGGACACCGCCGCCGTGATCACCCGCGCGCCCCGGCTGGTCCTGGTGGACGACCTCGCCCGGCCCAACGAGCCCGGCTCCCCCAACCCCACCCGCTGGCAGGACGTGGAGGAACTCCTGTCGGCGGGGATCGACGTCCTGGCCACCGTGGGCATCCACCACCTGGACTCCCTCTACGACGTGGTCCACCAGATCACCGGGGTCCGGCCCGAGTACACGGTCCCCGACCGGGTGGTGCGCGCCGCCGCCGAGATCGAGCTGGTCGACGCCACACCCCAGGAGTTGCGCCGCCGGATGGCCCACGGCGACCTGCACCCCGCCGAGCGGGTGGACGCCGCGCTGGCCGACTACTACCGCGAGGGGAACCTGGCGGCCCTGCGCGAACTCGCCCTGCTCTGGACCGCTGACCGGGTCGAGGAGGGGCTCAGCCACTACCTGGGCGAGCACGAGATCCGCGACACCTGGGAGGCCCGGGAGCGGGTCGTGGTGGCGCTCACCGGGGGCCCGGAGGGTGAGACCCTGATCCGCCGCGCCGCCCGGGTCGCGGCCCGCTCACGCGGCGGCCGCCCCCAGCCGAGCCACCTGCTGGCGGTGCACGTGGTGCCGCCGAGCGGGATCGGAGAGCGCCCCAACGGAGAACTGCTGCGGCAGCGGCACCTGCTGGCGGAGCTCGGCGGTACCTACCACCAGGTGGTCGGGGCGGACGTGCCCTCGGCGCTGCTGGAGTTCGCGCGCGGCGCCCACGCCACCCAGATCGTCCTCGGTTCCTCCCGCCGGCGGCCCTGGCAGTACGTGTTCGGCCCGGGTGTGGGCACGATCGTGGCCCGGGAGTCCGGTGACATCGACGTGCACATCGTCACGCACGAGGAGGTGGGCCGGGGAGCTGGCCGCTGCCCGCGCCGGGCCGGGGCCTGAACGAGCACCGGAGGCTGTGGGGGTGGTCGCTGTCCCTGATGGCCCCTCCCTGGTCACCCTGGTGCTCGCCCTGCCGGTCTTCTCCGAGGTGGGACCGGCCGCGGACCCGCTGTTCCTGTTGCTGATCACCGTGGCCACGGCGGCCGTCGGCGGGCTGCGGCCCGCGCTGGCCTCGGCGCTGTGGAGCGCGGTCCTGCTCACGGTGCTGCTGTCGCCGCTGCACGGGCGGCCCTCGGTGTCGCTCGACAACTTCCTGTCGATGACGGCGTTCATCCTGGTGGGCGGCCTGGTGGCGGTCATGGTCGAGATGGCCGCCCGGCGGTCGTCCCAGGCCCTGCGCGCCCGGGCCGAGGCGGACGCCGTCGCCCTCCTGGCGGCGAGCGTGCTCTCCGGGAACGAACCGCTGCAGGCGCTGCTGCGACGGATCCGGGAGACCTTCGGGCAGCGCTCGGCGACGCTGCTGGAGCGCCTGGACGACGGGCGCTGGTACCCGGTGCACAGCGTGGGCGCGCCGGCCTGCGAGGCGCCCGAGGAGGCGGACGCCCTGGTGGCGGTCTCCGACACCGTGGCCCTGGCACTGCGCGGCCGGGTGCTGCCCGCGGCCGACAGGGGCGTGATGGAGGCCTTCGCCACTCACGTGGGGATCGCCATGGAGCACCAGCGGCTGGCCTGGGACGCCGCCGAGGCGCGCGGTCAGGTGGCGGGCAACCGCATACGCACCGCGCTGCTGGCGGCGGTCTCGCACGACCTGCGCACACCCCTGACGTCCATCAAGGCGAGCGTGTCCAGCCTGCGGGCCACGGACATCCAGCTCTCCGAGGAGGACCGGGCGGAGCTGCTGGAGACCGTCGAGGAGTCGGCGGACCGGCTGAACCGGCTCATCGGCAACCTCCTGGACATGAGCCGGGTGCAGACCGACAGTGTGCGGCCGCAGCTCCGGCCGGTGGCGCTGGAGGAGGTGATCCCCGCGACGCTCCTGGGGGTGCCGGGCGACGCGGTCGTGGTGGACGTCCCGGACGGCCTGCCCCGGGTACGCGTGGACGCGGGCCTGCTCGACCGGGCCGTGGCCAACGTGGTCACGAACGCCGTGCGGTACAACCCCGATCCCCGGATCCCGGTCCTGGTGGCGGCCAGCGCGCACGGCGACAGCGTCCAACTGCGTGTGGTGGACCGGGGGCCGGGCGTCTCGGACGAGGCCAAACAGCGGATGTTCGAAGCCTTCCAACGCCTCGGGGACGCCCCCAGGGCACCGGGGTGGGGCTCGGGCTGGCGGTGGCGCGTGGTTTCGTTGAGGCGATGCACGGCACCCTGGCCCCCGAGGACACCCCGGGCGGCGGACTGACCATGGTGTTCACCCTGCGTGCGGTGGACGAGTGAGGAGCGGCATGCGGGTCCTGGTCGTCGACGACGACGTGCAGATCATCCGGGCGATGCGAATCAATCTGAGGGCGCGCGGCTACGACGTGGACACCGCTCCGGACGGTGAGAGCGCGCTGCGCCTGGCCTCGGAGCGGCACCCCCACGTGGTGCTCCTCGACCTCGGGCTGCCGGACATGGAGGGCGTCGAGGTCATCCAACGCCTGCGCGGCTGGTCGCAGGTGCCGATCATCGTGCTCTCCGCCCGGCACTCCGCCGGGGAGAAGGTGCGTTGCCTCGACCTGGGGGCGGACGACTACGTGACCAAGCCGTTCGGGATGGACGAACTGCTGGCCCGGATGCGGGCCGCCGAGCGCCGCGCGGTCCCCACCGAGGAGGCCCCGGTGGTACACACCGACTCCTTCGACGTGGACCTGGGCGCCAAGCGCGTGACCCGGGACGGCGAGGAGGTGCGGCTCACCCCCACGGAGTGGCACATCCTGGAGCTCCTGGCCCGCAACGCCGGACAGCTGGTGAGCCAGCGCCAGATCCTGCACGACGTGTGGGGACCCAACTACCAGAACGAGACCAACTACCTGCGGGTCTACCTGGCCCAGCTGCGCCGCAAGCTCGAACCCGACCCCTCCCACCCGCGCCACCTCATCACCGAGGCCGGTCGCGGCTACCGCTTCGAGAGAGAGGGCTGAGCCCCCGTGCCCGCGGCGGCGCCCCGTGGTCGACGCGGGGCGTACGGGCCCCTGAGGAGGAGCGGCCGTTCGAGCGCGTCGGGGTGGCCCGGGAGGGGCCGGTGGTGCTGACCGTGCTCTGACCACCGGTCCCGGGGCGATGAGCGCCGGACCGCCCCACCCGCGACCGCGCGGGCGGGGCCTCCGGGAGGAGGTCAGGGTGCGGCGGCTCCGCACAGGTCCATCATCAGGTCGAACTCCACCGAGTCGGTCTGCCCCCGGTTGGCCTTGGCCACCGCGAAGCAGGGGGCGAAGGCGCGCACCCACTCCATCAACCGGTTCGCGTCCACCGACATCGCCCGCGCGAGCGCGTCCACGCGCCGTTCCACCTCGGCCACGTCGGCGGCCCTCCACACCGCCCAGTCGACCGCGTCCGCCGCGCCGTCACCCAGGCAGGCGCGCGGGTCGAGGGCGACCAGCCCGCGCTCCCCACCGTCGATCACGTTGCCGGGGTGCAGGTCACCGTGGAGCGGGACGACGTCGACCTCGCCGTGGGCCAGGTCGCGCGCGTTGGCCGCGCCCCGGTGCATCACGGGGGCCGGGACGATGTCCGCCGCTGCGCCCTCCTCGCGCTCTCGTCCCCACATCTCGAACACGAACTGCACCCGGGCGCTGAGCGGGCGCAGTTCCCTGCGTTCGGCCGGGCCGACCTCCACGGCGTGGAGCTCCGCGATGAGGCCGCCGATGGTCTCCATGGACGGGACCACACCGGTGGACGCCACCGTGTGCCCCTCGACCCGCTCCATCAGGAAGGCACCCCGGTCGGCGTCCACCCCCCACACGTCGGGCACGCGCCGCGAGGGCGCCCACATGCGCAGGAGGTCGGCCTCGGAGACCGAGAGGCCGCTGTCCGGGGAGATCTTGAGGACCCCCTCGCCGCCGTCGGAGCGGCGCACGTAGAGGACGACGGAGGTGCGCCCGTGCGGGGCGGGGCCCTCGACGGTCAGTCCCCACTCGGAGGTCAGCTTCTCGACGATCGCGGGCAGCTCCGCGAGCCACTCGGTGACGTGGCCCCCGAAACGCCGTTCCAGGCGGCGACGCTGCCGGTCGTCGACGAACTGCGCTGTTCCGTCGTTCATACATCCACCTTCGGTTCGCTCACGCCGGTGCCCGCCGTGGAGGGGTCGCGCACCGGGTTGACGTTCGGTACCTCGTGCGGGGGCCGTGGCCGCACCGCCGCCGCGTCGCGGGTGCGGGGAGTTCCCGCCCGTGGGGCACATACCCATCCTCACGGCGACGGTAACGGCGTCGTGGCTGTTCGCGGCGGTGAGATCACGCCGGGCCACGACGCCCGCACGTCAGGTGAGGCGTCCCTTGGCCGCACGGTGCTGGGCGAGGAGCGTGTCCACGACCAGTTCGGAGGGCCAGAGCGGAGCGGTGATCGCCGTGGCGTCGAGTCGGCGGAGCAGGTCGAAGTCGGGTCCGTCGACCAGTCTCCAGGCGGCCACCGCGACCTGGTCGTGCCCGTCACGGCGCAACCGCGCGACGGCGTCGAGCACGGTGGGGGCCCAGGTGCGCAGGTAGCCCACCTGGACCGGGGTGGAGAGTCGGCGGCTCAGCATCCGGGCCACGTCCATGACCACCTGACGCTCCTCGGTGCCGGTGGTGCCGTCGGCCGCCAGGACCACGCCGTCGTCGGGCCTGCGCCCGGAGTCGGCGAGCCGACCGGCGAGGTCCGCGACGATGGACGGGACCGCTCCCAGGGGCGACGTCTGGCAGGAGTCCTCCATGCGGCCGAGGTCCAGTTGGGTGAGCAGGTGGGCGCTGGCGACGTCGCCCCCCGCGACGAAGGCCGGCACCAGCACCTTGGGGCCGCGGACGGCGCGGATCGCCGCCCTGACCTCGTCCGGACTGCCGAAGGCCGCCGAGACCGGCGCCTCGCCGCGCTCGGCCACCGCCTCGGCCAGCCCGCGCAGGGCCTCGCGCCGGTGGGCGTCTCGCGAGTCGTCGGCAACGAGAACCATCGTGGGGACCATGATCGGCTCCTTGGGATCGCAGAGGCGTCAGCCTTGACCACCGAGCGTAGGGAGGCGGGGTTTCGGGGATGCGCCCCGGTGTTACGCGGAGGAAAACAGTGGACAATGGCTGTGATGGTTATCACCAGGGGAAGTCTTGGTGAATCATAACAATCCACCACAGGAGGACGCGTGTCCACTTCAACAGAGAGTGGCGTGCGTCTCCAGAACTCGGGAGTGGAACTCACGACCTTTCCCTTCATCCCCACTGACCTCGTGTGACACGTGAATACGCGAACCGGGAAAACCCACAGGGAACCGGGTCCCGTTTTCTCGCCCACCACGCGGGTTCCACTCGGAACTTTCCCCCGACCTCTCCAGAGAAATCCAGCGTGAATGGACGGCCGAGGCGAATGCACGAGCCGGATGCACGTGCCACGGAATGCGCGCGTTCACCCCGCGCGTCGCCCTTGGCGCGGCCGTCCTGTGCCACAGGGGGAGCCCTGTTGTCAAGGGTGCGCACTCCCCCTCTCCCGCAGAACCGCACACCACTTGACGTGGGGAGACAGGGTGCGAGTCCGGCGTGATCACTTGCGATACCCCCGCACCCGAAGCACACTGGGAGGCAAATGGCAGGGACCTCCCGTCCCACCAGCGTCCCGCTGTCCCACCGCTACACCGGTGGACCTCCCCACAGCGCGACGGGGCCGCCCGCCCCACCGTACGGACCACCACCGCAGACCACCGAGCCGTCCCAGACTGGAGTTGAGCATGGCCGTCCACCCTCGGGTGCAGACGCTGACCCAGGCTTTCCTCGCCAACGCCGACCAGGAGGCCCCCGGCCTGGTCCAGGGCCTCTACCTGACCGGTTCGGTCGCCCTCGGCGACTTCCGCCCGCACACCAGCGACGTCGACTTCGTCATCGTGACCGGCCGCCGCGCCGAGCGGGAGGACCTGGACGCCCTGCGCCGCGTACACGCGCGCACCCGGAGCGAGGTCCCCCGCCCCCAGTTCAACGGCGTCCACGTCACCTGGGACGAGCTCAACCGCGACCCCTCGGACTGCGGCCCCGTCCCCTCCGTCATCAACGGCCGGTTCCGCGACCGCGCCTCCGTCGACGTCAACCCGGTGACCTGGCACGTCCTGGCCGACCGGGGTGTCACCGTACGCGGCCCGCACCCGACCGAACTGGACGTGTGGGACGAGCCGGAGAGCCTGCGCACCTGGTCCCTCGGCTCCCTCGACGAGCACTGGCGCCGTTGGCGGGAGAAGGCCGGACGCCTGGTCACCCCGCGCGGCCTGGCCGTCCTCGGCTCGCTGGCCCCCTCCTGGAGCGTGCTCAGCGTCAGCCGCCTGCACTTCACCCTGAAGACCGGGGAGATCACCTCCAAGTCCGGGGCGGGCCTGTACGCCCTGCACGCCTTCCCCGACCGCTGGCAGCGCATCGTCAACGAGTGCCTGCGCGTCCGGCGCGGGGTCCAGGCCCCCTCCCTGTACGAGAGCGCCCTGGCCCGCCGCCGCGCCGCCCTCGACTACATCGAGATGGTCCTGGACGAGTCCCTCCGGCCGGGTCTGGCCACCTGAGCCCACCGGTCCGCCCACCGGGCCGGGCAACTAATCTGGGGGCATGACCATGCGCCCCATCGTCCGCTTCGGCGACCCCGTCCTCGTGACCCGGACCGCACCCGTGACCACCTTCGACCAGCGCACGGAGAAGCTGGTCCGCGACCTCCTCGACACCGTGGACGCCCCCGGGCGCGCCGGGGTGGCCGCCACCCAGATCGGGGTCGGATCACGGGTGTTCAGCTACGACGTCGAGGGCCGTACCGGGTACGTGATCAACCCCGAGATCGTCGAACTCTCCGAGGAGCTCCAGGACTGCGACGAGGGCTGCCTGTCCATCCCCCGGCTCTGGTACCGGAGCCGCCGCGCCCAGCGCGCCGTGGTCCGGGGCGTGGACCTGCGCAACGAGCCGATCACCGTCGAGGGCACCGGACTGATGGCGCAGTGCCTCCAGCACGAGACCGACCACCTGGACGGCATGCTCTACATCGACCGGCTGGACGCCGAGACCCGCAAGCGGGCCCTGCGTGACATCCGTCGCTCCGACTGGTTCCTGCCCTCGGAGACGCCCGCCCCCTCGACCTCCGTCAGCCTGCCCAGCGCGTTCGGCGGCAGAGCCTGACCCGGGCGTTCGGTGCGGTCACCCGGTCCGGGTATCTTCTGGACAGACCCCCGCTCAACCCCCACAGCAACGCGAGTCAACTCACTGTGCACGTATCACCGAGACCTCGTATGGTCCGCTGAGCACCTCCCTCCCGTGACGGCCCGGCCGTCCCCCGGCGCAGCGGATGCTCTCGGATCATCCACGGAGCAGACATGACATCCACTCCTCGTAACGCCACTCGTCGCGGCCGGTTCACGGCGTCCGTCGCCGCCGTGACCGCGCTCGCCCTCATGGGCCTGCCCGGTGCGGCCCACGCCGACCCCGACGACGACGTCGACATCGACATCGACGAGCTGAACCAGCGGGCCGAGGAGCTGGAGGAGACCTACGACGGCGAGCTGCTCCAGTACACCGAGATCAAGGACCGGGTGGAGACCGCCGAGGCCGAGCTGGAAGAGCTCGACGAGCGCCTGGAGAAGTCCCGCGGCGGGGTGTCGGCCATCGCCGCCGCCCAGTACAAGGGCGACGGCTTCGACCCGACCCTCCAGATCGTGTTCTCCAGCCAGCCCGAGGAGATGTTCGCGGACGCCGCGACCGTCGACTACCTGGGGCAGAGCCAGGCCGAGCAGATCGCGGAGCTCATCACGCTCCGCGACGAACAGGCCATCCTCACCAGCGAGCTCCAGGACGAGATGGCCGAGGCCTCCGAGCTGATCGACGAGCTGGAGGAGCAGCGCGAGGAGGTCACCAAGCGCATCGAGGAGTACGAGGAGGAGCAGGTCCCGGAGGCTCCGGAGAACCCCGGCAACGGCTCGATCCCCGACAGCGCGCGCGGCGGCGGCTGGGAGCAGACCACGCCCCGGATGGCGGCCATCCGCGACGAGATCATCATGCAGTTCGGCGCGCCCTACCCGGTGGGCTGCTGGCGTCCCAGCAACGACGACCACGGCACCGGGACCGCCTGCGACTTCATGATGAGCGCCAACGGCGCCGCGCCCTCAGCCGCGAACCAGGCCCTCGGCCAGCAGATCTCCGACTACGGCATCGCCAACGCCGACCGTCTGGGCATCAAGTACATCATCTGGGAACAGCAGATCTGGCAGTCGACGTCGCGTCAGTGGACCTGGATGAACGACCGTGGCGACCTGACCCAGAACCACTACGACCACGTGCACATCAGCTCGTACTGATCCGGGGCCGCGGCGCCCGGGCCCGCGCGAGCGGCAGGACCGCGACCAGGGCCACGGCCACCACCGCGAAGGCGGGGCCGTACCCCGTGAGCTGGATGAGCAGGCCGAGGCCGACCGCCCCGACGCCGGTACCCGCGTCGAAACCGATGTTCCAGGCCGCGCTGGCCCTGCCGTACCCGGCCGGACCCGCGCGGCCCAGCATCACCGTGACGGTCTCGTTCTGCACCGCGCCGAAGCCCAGGCCGAACAACGCCGACCCGCCGAGCACCAACAGGGCCACGCCCGCGCCCGGCGCCGCGTCGCCGTTGGCCCACAGTCCGGCGGTGATCAGGCCCGCTCCCGCCGCCGCCGTCAGGGTTCCGGGCAGCAGCAGGAGGGTGCGCCGGTGGCGGTCGTACAGGATCCCGGCGGTCCACCTCCCGGCCACGACGCCGAGCGCGTAGGCGGCCAACAGCGCACCGACCAGCCAGGCTGCCCGCTCCAACGGGATCGCCAGGAAGGTGACCACCCCGCTGGCACCCGAGGACACCACCAGCATGATCACCAGCGGCGCGGCGAGGGCGACCACCAGCGGCAGTCCGCGCGGAGCCCCCGAGGCGTCGGCTGTGCCGCCTCCGTCGTGTCTGGCCCCGCGCAGCGCCGGCCGGTTGCGGCCGCCGTCCGCGAACCAGATGCCGGAGGCGAGCACCGCCGCCACCACGCCACAGACCCCCGTGAGCCAGAACGCGGTGTCGAAACCGAGGCTGAGCGCCAGCGCCACCCCTCCAGGCAGGATCACGATCTGCGGCAGGCCGATCGCCAGCCCGTAGTAGCCGGTGGCGCGTCCGACCTGGTCCCCGGACACCAGGCGGGCGGCGAGCGCCGTCCCGGCCACGGTCACCATCCCGAAGCCGATCCCGCGCACCGCCGAGATGGCCACCAGAGGTCCGAGGTCGGTGGTGAGGGCGAACAGCGGCATGGGCAGGCCCATGATGAGGGAACCCACCGGGAAGGTCCACCGGTAGCCGCCCGCGTGGTCCAGGAGCCATGGCATGGCCAGCTGCGTGAGGACCGTGGTGAGCATGAAGACGGCGGTGGTGCCGCCCGCGCCGAACTCGCCCGCGCCGCCCCGGCTGGCCCACAGGGGTACGAGCGGCAGGACGGCGGCGAACCCGCAGAGACTGATCCCGGTGGCCATGATCAGGAGGGCGAAGCCGCGCCCCCGGAGTCCGGGAAGGTCGTCGTGGGGCACCGGGGCACCGCTCCCGGCAGCGGGGGAGCCAGATCGGATCATCCCCCTTTCTAACCGAGCCGTGGCGGCCTGTCGACACGGCTCGATGCCCTATTCCGCCTGCTCCGGCCCGGGCAGCCGCTCCCCCAGCCAGTCGCGCAGGCGGACCACGAGTTCGGGGTCGACCGCCCGCTCCGCGTGCCCCATCCCTCGGACGATCCACAGGTCCTTGGGCTGGCGCGCCGCGTCGTGGATGGCGGTGGCGTGGGAGACGGGGAAGTAGCTGTCGGAGTCGCCGTGCACGACCAGCAGCGGCGCCGGGGAGACCTCACCGGCGACCTCGCGCGGCTCGGCAGGGGTGGGGTTCCAGCGCTGGTCGGTGACGCGGACCTTGCGGAAGCGCCGCAGGAAGGCGCGGCCGAAGCTGCGGCCCACTCCGAAGGTGAGCAGGCGCATGGAGCGACTGCCCCGGTAGTACCAGCGGCTGGGGCCGCTCACGGACACCACGGCACTGATCCCGCCGAAGATGGCGGCGTGCCGGATGGCGACCGCGGCGCCCATGGAGAAGCCCAGGGTGGCGATGTGGGTGTACCCGAGCTCACGGAGGCGTTCGACGACCGCTTCGAGGTCGTGGATCTCGGCGTTGCCCACAGTGCTGCGCCCACCCGATCCGTGGTGGCCCCGGAAGTCGAAGGTCATCACGTCACCGACGGGCAGCAGCCCCTGGGCGATGGCGCGCGTGTGCGGGCTCCGGTAGGTACCGGTGAAGCCGTTGGCGAGGACCACCACGGTGGTGCGGGGCAGGGAGCCGCGCAGCAGCACGGCGTCGATCCCCACTCCGTCCGAGGTGGTCAGCCAGAAACGGTTCTCCCCGGGCTGGGCGATGGAGTGGTCAATGGCGTCGGACACCACTCCATCGTGCACGATCAGTCTCGGCGCGGGGAGTGCGGCCCCGGTGTGTCGCCCCCGTACCCCTGGCCCGGATGGGGCCCGGGGTAGGGGCCACCGGGGTAGCCCCGGGGTGGTGCGGGCCGGTGCGGCTGCGGTGCCGGATATCCCGGCGGCGGACCCTGGGGGTGCTGCCCAGGCTGCGGATTCTGCGGGTGTTGCCCGGGAGGCGGACCCTGCGGGTACTGCCCAGGCTGCGGACCCTGAGGGTACTGCCCCGGCGGCGGACCCTGGGGGTACTGCCCCGGCGGCGGACCCTGCTGGCTCTGCCCGGGAGGAGGACCCTGGGGGTACGGGTCGACCGGCGCGGAACCGTGGGGAGGCGTGCCCCCTGGGCTCCGTCGACGGCCCCGTGCCCCACGGTTGCCGGCTCCTCCCCGACCGCCTCGAACTCGCCCGTGCGTCCGTACTCGTCGTCGTCCGCGTACCCGTCATCCGCGTACTCGTCGTCGTAGTAGTCGTCGAGGCGCAGAGCCTCCTCCGCCGCCTCCCGCTCCGAGGCCGGGGGAAAGACCACCGAGCGCAGGTTCAACGCCACGTGCACCAGTACCGGGACGACCAGGCTGCCCGTGCCCAGGTACAGCACGGTGAACAGGGTGCCGGAGAAGCCCGCGCTGAGCAGGCCCCACCAGCCCTGGTAGGCGTGAGCCAACGAGAAGAGCAGGACGGACAGCACCGCGGCGATCCACAGCGGGGCGCCCATGCTGGCGACGAGCGTGATGAACAGACCCCGGTAGAGCAGTTCCCCGAACACACCTCCGGTGACCGCCATCCCCGCCGCCAGCGCCCGCTCGCGACCGGTGCGCGGCAGCAGCAGGTACTGCCGACGGCCGGGTTCGGGCAGGGTCATGGGCTTGGGCGCGCTCCGGCGTCCCCGGTGGCCCTTGCGCCCCTGGGTGGGCAGGCCGTTGACCAGCACCCAGAAGGCGGCCAGCGCGACGGCGCCACCGATCGCGGCGCCCACGATCGGACCGAAGGCGTCCGGGACGCGCAACCCCAGATCGACCAGGTTCAGTTCGGGTGACAAGAGGAGCACCGCGAGGATCAGCAGGCCCCACAGCACGTGGATCGCCATCGTGACGGCGTAGAGCAGCCCGAGGGCGCGCTCGTCACCGTTCTCACGGCGTGACAGCCACGCGAACGCGCGCCGTCCGAGCAGGGGTTCGCCGAACGCGGCGAAGAACAGCAGCAGGACCGTCAGCAGGGTCCCGGCGAGACTGAATTGAGGAAGACTCTCCGACCATGGCACGGGCACAGCCTAGAAGAACGACCCGGGTCATAGGGACACGGAAGCGCCCATCCCGGATGGGACCGGCATACCCCTTGTGGTCGGAGCCGTGAAGAGCGACCGTGGGTAGTGTCGCAGGTCACATGGCGGTGGCCCGGTCCGGCCGTCGCCCGACCCCGAGGTGGGGGTGGACGAGGATGGTGGATCGAGCCGTGCCCCGGGCCGACGGGCCCCGGGACATCCGCAACGTCGCGCTGGTGGGGCCCACCGGCGCCGGCAAGACGAGCCTGGTCGAGGCGCTGCTCCTCGCCGCCGGGGAGATCAGGCGCCCCGGCAGCGTGGAGGAGGGGACGACCGTCAGCGACCACGACGAGGTCGAGGTCCGCCAGAGGAGGTCGGTGCACCTGACCGTCAACCCGATCATGGTGGGCGACGTCAAGGTCAACCTGTTGGACACCCCCGGCTACGCCGACTTCGTCGGGGCGATGCGCGCCGGACTGCGCGGCGCCGACGCCGCCCTCTTCGTGATCTCGGCCCTGGACGGCGTGGACGGACGCACCCGCATGCTGTGGGAGGAGTGCGCGGCCGTGGGGATGCCGCGAGCCGTGGCCGTCACCAGGATCGACCATCCGCGCGCCGACTTCGACGCCGTCGTCGCGCGCTGCCAGGAGGCCTTCGGCCCAGGAGTGCACCCCGCGTACGTGCCCGCCACGCGGGGTTCGGGGGACCACCGCACCCTGGTGGGGCTCTGGGGGCTGGTCTCGGAGCGCTACCACGACTACTCGGGCGGGGAGGGTCCGGTCTCCGCCCCCGACTGGCTGCGCGAACAGGCGGGCCCGCTGCGGGAGACGCTCATCGAGGAGGTCATCACCGAGAGCGAGGACGAGTCCCTGATGGAGCGCTACATGGAGGGCGGCGAGCTCGATCCGGACCTGCTCATCAACGACCTCAAGGAAGCCGTGGCGGCGGGCGGCTTCCATCCCGTGCTGGCGCTCAGCACCACCCACGGCGTGGGGGTCTCCGAGCTCCTGCGCGAGCTCCCGCTCTCCTGCCCGGACCCGACCCGGCGGCCGTTCCCGCCGGTGACCCGCCCCGACGGCCGACCGGTGGAGGGGTTGACCTGTGACCCGGACGGACCGCTGGTCGCGCAGGTGCTGAGCACGTCCACCGACCCGTACGTGGGCCGGGTCAGCCTGGTCCGGGTGTTCTCCGGGACGCTGCGGCCCGACACCGACGTGCACCTGCACGGGAACGACGAACGCACGGGGGCCCTCTCCGTCCCGCTGGGCTCCGGGGTCCGTCCGGTGGGCGAGGTGATCGCCGGAGACCTGTGTCTGGTGGCGAAGCTTCCCGAGGCCCGGACCGGCGACACGCTCTCCGCGCCCGAGCGGCCGCTCCGGGTGTCGCCGTGGCGCTTCCCGGACCCCACGCTGCCGGTGGCGATCCGCGCCGCCTCCGCAGGTGACGAGGACAAGCTGTCCCAGGCGGTGGCCCGGCTCCTGGCCGAGGACCCGTCCCTTCGGCTGCGGGTGAACGAGGAGACGCACCAGATGGTCCTGTGGAGCCTGGGCGAGGCCCACCTGGACGCCTCCCTGGACCGGCTCGAACACCGCTACGGGGTGCGTGTGGAGACCGAGGACGTGCTGGTCCCGCTGCGGGAGACCTTCACCGTCCCCTGCCAGGGCGAGGGCCGCAACGTCAAGCAGAGCGGCGGGCACGGCGAGTACGGGGTGTGCCGGATCCGGGTCGAGCCGCTGGAGTCCGGAGCCGGTCTGGAGTTCGTGGACCGGATCACGGGCGGCGTGGTCCCCCGCCAGTACGTGTCCTCGGTGGAGAAGGGCGTCCGCGCCCAGATGGCCGAGGGCGTGGCCGACGGGCACCCTCTGGTGGACCTGCGCGTCACCCTGTACGACGGCAGGGCGCACTCGGTGGACTCCTCCGACATGGCCTTCCAGAAGGCCGGGAGGCTCGCCCTGAGGGACGCGGCCGCCTCCTCGGAGCTGTCGGTCCTGGAGCCGGTGGACACGGTGACGGTCGAGGTCGACGACGCCCACCTGGGCGCGGTCCTGAGCGACCTCGCGGCCCGGCGCGGACGCGTGGTGGGCACCGAGACCGCCCCCGGCGGCCAGGTGGTGGTCCGGGCGGAGGTCCCCGAGCTGGAGATCCTGCGCTACGCCGTGGAGCTGCGTTCGGTCGCGCACGGCACCGGGGTGTTCACCCTGGACTACCTGCGCCACGAGCCCCTGCCCGCCCAGGTCAGCCACCGTCTGGCCGCCTCCGGCCACCAGTAGGCCACGCCACCGCCAACCAACCCGAAGCCCGACGTGCTTCCGCCGCAGGGGTGCCCCCGTTCGAGGCGCCGCAGACCAGGGCAGCCGTGCCGCACACCCTCGCCACAGCCATGAGCCCCACCCTCACACCTCCACCACAGGCACGAGTCCCGCCCACACACCTCCACCACAGGCACGAGTCCCGCCCACACACCTCCACCACAGGGGGTGCTCGTTCGGGCGCCGCCAGGGTTCTGCAAGACGAGTCAAGCCGCCAGCGAGGAACGAGCCAGGCGTAGACGAGGATGAAGAATCCCTGGCTTTCAGGGCGCCCGAACACGGGCCGAAGCGAAGCGGAGGCCCCAAGCAAACACGTCTGAACCCCAACCACGGGCACGAGTCCTGACCTCGCACCCTGCCCCCTGCTACGCCTCCCCTGCACCCCTCCCCTCCCCCTGCCCCTGCCCCTCCTCCCCTACAGCACTCTCCCCGGCGTGGATCGGTCGGCCAGGGCGGCGAAACGGAACGTGTTCACCGGGTGGCTGGACAGGAGGTTGACCAGCATCACGAAGAAGCCCGTGTCGGTGTGGGCGCGCGCGGCGATGTCGTCGAAGTCCACGGCCGGGTACAGGTACTTGCCCGCCGCCAGCACGCGGATGCCCTGCACGCCCTCGGGACAGAACTCGTAGGCGTGGTTGTCGGCCGTGTACTCCTGGGCACGGCCCAGGGTGCTGCCCACGCCGGGGATGACCTGGGCGATCGAGACCGCGAACTGGCGCCAGAACGAGGTGTGTCCGGCGGCGATGTGGCCCACCTCGTGGCCGATGACGAACCGCAGCGCGTCGGGGTCGCCCAGTCGGCCGCCCACCTCGAACAGGTCGCTGTGGACGGCCACGTACCGGCGGAAACCGTGCCCGGAGGCGAACGCGTTGATGGTGCCGTTGCCCAGCACGATGTACGCCTCGGGTACCTGGCTCATGCCGAAGGACCGGGCGGCGTCCGCGACCATCCGGTACGCGTCCGGGAACTGCGCCTCGGTGATGCGCACGCCGTTGACCCGCTGCCGCGCGTAGAGCTGCCCCCGGACGAAGAAGACCAGCAGGGGGATGCTCAGGAGCAGCAGTGGTTCGTTGGGGTCACCGGAGAGCGCGCGGCTGACGGCTCCCCCGACGGCGAGCAGGGTGACGGCGACGCAGCCCACCAGGAGGGGGTCTCCCGGTGGTGGCGCAGGGAGCGGCGGACGCGGGGGTCACCCCATCGCCAGCGGATGGCCCCCACGTGCGGTCAGAGCCGGTACTGGGCGTCGGGGAGGTCGTCGTCCGAGCCGGGGGGCGGAGGCGCGGAGTGGGCGCTGCCCATCGGCGGCGGTCCCTCGAAGGCGGGACCGGCGGGCGGTCCCGACGGCGGCGGCGCGGGGGCCCCGTCCTCGTCCATGATCGCGGCCATGTCGGCGGACAGGGTCGACTCCTCGGCTTTCTCGCTGTGCCATTCGTCGCGGAGTTCCTGGTCCTGGCGGCCCATCATCGACTGCATGTCGGTGTCGTGGGTGGCCTTGCCGGGTTCCTCCGGCCAGGCGGAGGAGGCGGCCAGGAAGGCGCTGTCGTAGGCGTCGTTGGCCTCGTCCGAGAAGCTGGGCTCCGCCGGGCGTGGTCCGGTCAGCGGGTCGGAGGGGTCGTGGACCGGAGCGGGCGCCTCGGTACGGGACTGGGCCTCCCCGGGTGACCGCCGGGGTCGGTGTTGCCTCGGGCGTCCGCCGCCTCGGCGGGCGCCGGACCCGGGAAGGCCGAGCCCATGGGGGCGGCCCCGGGCGGCGGTGCCATGGCGGCCGGGTTGGGGTTGTCGCTGCCCACGTAGGACAGGGCGGCGATGGTGAGCGCGGCGAGCCCGGCCCGCAGGGTGGGTTCGCGGTCGGGTGAGAAGTACGGCGAGTGGTTGCTCGGGACGTTGCCCATCTTCTCGTAGGGCGTGTCGCCGGGGGCGTTGTCCCACACGTCGTGCGGTGTGGCCCCGACGAACCAGAACACGTAGGGGATGGGCTGCGGGTCCTCGGGCAGGCCGAAGCGGCAGAAGTCCTCGGTCGCCGGGGAGGGGTCGGGCAGGTGGATCACGTAGTCGCCGCCGAAGTAGGCGTGGTGGGCGGCGGCGACGTCGGCGGTGCTGGCCGGGTCGTTGTGGGTGACCCCGCTGCTCTGGAAGCGCTCGACCTCGGGCTCGCGGCTGGCCCCCGAGGCGGCCGCCTCGGCGCGCACGACGCGTTCGATGGCCCGTTCCAGCTGGTCCGAGACGTTCTCGTTGAGCGCCCGGGTGCTGATCTCCAGGTAGGCCTCGTCGGGGATGATGTTGGCCTTGGTGCCCGCCTGGATCCTGCCGACGGTGAGCACCGCCATCTCGCTGGGGCTGATCTCGCGGGAGACCACGCCCTGGAGACGGGTGACGATGTTGGCGGCGATGAGGACCGGGTCCACGGTGGTGTGCGGCTGGGAGGCGTGGCCGCCCTCACCGAAGACCCGCACCCGGTAGGCGCTGGCCGCGCCGAGGATGATCCCGGCCCGGTGGGAGATGAGCCCGGCGGGCTGCGGCCCCAGGTGCTGGCCGAGGATGACGTCCGGGCGGCCGAAGCGGTCGAAGAGTCCGTCGTCGATCATCCCCTGGGCGCCGTCGAGGGTCTCCTCGCCCGGCTGCGCCACGATCATGATGGTCCCGGCCCACTCCTCGCGGGTCTCGGAGAGCAGGTCGGCGACGCCGATCAGGCAGGCGGTGTGCGCGTCGTGGCCACAGGCGTGCATGACGGGGACCTCGACGCCGTCGGGGCCGTGGGCCTTGGCCGTGCTCGCGTAGGGCAGACCGGTCTTCTCCTCCAAAGGGAGGGCGTCCATGTCCGCGCGGAGCATCACCGTGGGGCCGGGCCCGTTGCGGAGGATGCCGACCACACCGGTGCCGCCGACGCCCCGGTGGACCTCGTAGCCGGTGCGGTTCAGCCATTCCGCGACGACGCTGGCGGTGCGCTGTTCGGAGTGGGAGAGCTCCGGGTTCTTGTGCAGGTCGACGTAGACGCCCTCCACGAGCGGGAAGAGCTCGTCGAGGAGTCGCATGACCACGCTTCCGTGCTGGGCTGCACGGTTGGGGTCCACCGCGTGCGGCACGGTTTCCACCGCCTTCTTCGTTCTCGTCTGGCGGGCTATGACAGGTTGACAGGGGGTTCCGCCGCCTGGGGGCAGCCTATCGGCGTGTCCGTCGCCCGTTCACATCGACACGTTGGTGCCGCCGTGCGCCTTGGCGCCCCGTGGTGGTGCCCATGGGTTAGGGTCTGCACACGGTAAGCCATCCCACACCCGTGTCCACGGGCGGGCGTGCCCTCGTGGATCCCCGTTCCTCGGATCCCGGTACGCCCCTGGGGACTTTGCCTGATTTGTGCGAACTACTGGCATACCGCAGTATGTCTCAGTAGGGTAACGGAACTACGTTCGCGCAAACGGATTCGCCGGTGCCCCCTCGCGCGCCACGCGGCACCACACCATCGGCCCCTGGCCCCCGACCGACGGTCGACCACATCCCGCGCTGAGGGTCGCGGGACCGACGTACAAGCCCCAGAAATCAGTGATCTCGGAGTCCCTAGTGGCCTCATCCACGACCAGTCCGGCACCCCAGTCCACGGCGAACGGGCACGGCGCGACCGGCCCGTCCTCCGAAGCAAGGGCCTCGGCGGCAGCGCGACCGCCGGGCCGTGACGCCCGACTCGACAACGCCAAGTTCATCCTCATCGCGCTGGTCGTCGTCGGCCACGCGATCGAGCCGATCTCCGACTACGGGCCCGCCAGTGCCCTCTACTACTGGATCTACTTCTTCCACATGCCCGCGTTCATCATGATCAGCGGCTATCTCTCCCGTTCCTTCGACTCCTCGTCGATGCGGGTGGAGAAGCTGGTCCTGACGCTGGCCGTCCCCTACCTCATCTTCTGGACCATCCACCAGACCATCTACACGGTCGAACGCGGCGGCCTCCCGGACACCCTGTCCGTGCTGAAGCCGACCTGGACCCTGTGGTTCCTCGTGGCCCTGTTCCTGTGGCGCCTCACCGTGCCGGTCTGGCAGCGGCTGCGCTGGCCCGTCGCGATCGCGGTGGTGATCTCCCTGTTCGCCACCACGGCGGACCTGGGCAGCACCCTCTCGATCGGCCGGGTCCTCAGCTTCCTGCCCTTCTTCGTGCTGGGCCTGAGCCTGCGCCGCGAGCACTTCGCCCACCTGGACCGGCTCTGGGTGAGGATCGGCTCCGTGCTGGTGCTGGGCTTCACCGCCCTCCTGGCGGTGCCGGTCTCGGACCGCCTGAGCAGGGACTGGCTCTTCTGGAAGGAGAGCCTCACCGACCGCGCCATCGACCCGCTGATGCCGAGCATCGGCATCCGGTTGGCCTTCATGGGCATCGCCCTGGTCATGACCGTGGCGGTCCTGGCACTGACCCCGAAGCGGCGGACCTGGTACACGTCATTGGGCGCCTACACGCTCTACGTGTACCTGGGCCACTCGGTCTTCCTGATCCTGCTCAAGGCCAGCCCCTGGTACGACCTGATGTCCGGCCCGGTGGCCCTGGCCACCACCCTGTCCCTGGGCATGGGGGTCACCCTCCTGCTGTGCACTCCGTGGGTGCGCGGCTGCATGCGGTGGGCCGTCGAACCGCAGCCCACGTGGTTCCTGCGCCAGGACGACAAGGGACTGGCCCACAAGGAGGCCGAGGCCAGGAAGCGCACGGCCGAGGCGGAGCGGAGCTCCGTGTAGCCCGGCCAGGCGTCCGGCGACGTGAGGAGGGGCGTTCCGCACCGCGCGGAACGCCCCCTCCTCGTCGGGGCACCCGGCTCCGGCCGGGTCGGGCTCAGCTGCCGCCCACGCTCGCCGGGGTCGCGGCGGCCAGTTCCCGGCGACGCGCCTCGAAGCGGCGCGACTCCTTCCAGAGGCGGCCCACCAGGACCACCTCGAAGAAGGCCAGCGCCAGGACGGAGAAGACCGCCACCGGGATGATCAGGCTGTTCAGCGGGGTGAAGAAGGCGACCACGACGGTCGCGGGCGCCACTACGCACAGGAACATCTCGAACTCGATGCCGCTGAACAGGTGCGGGCGCACCCGGTGCCTCAGGAGGGCGTTGCGCACACGGGGGTAGAGGCCACGGGGAGCCGGGGCGTCCCCGTTGGCCGGGGCGTCCGGGGCCTCGTCGTCCTCGGGGTCGGACACGTCGGGGTGGGTGGCCTCGTCACGCAGCCGCTCGGTGTCCCCCGACGCCACGGCGAGCGCCTGCTTCATGGTCTTGCGGGTCTTGGCGACCTGCGAACCGTTGAGGTAGCGCAACAGGTCGAAGAAGACCACCACGGGGGCGACGATCAGGTAGGCGGCCTGGCCCGTGACCAGCCACTGGCCGATCAGCAGAGCCATCACACAGCCGAAGAAGCGGATACGGTCGAAGACGAAGTCGACCCAGCTCCCGAACACCGAACCGGTGCCCTTCAGCCGGGCGATCTTGCCGTCCATGCAGTCCAGAACGAAGCTCAGGTGGAACAGCAGGGCACCCGCCAGCAGCCAGGCCCAGCCCAGGTCACCGGCCCAGACGGGGGCCGCGAAACAGATCGCGGACAGCAGGCCCAGCACGCCCGCGCCCAGCGTGATCTGGTTCGGTGTGATGTTGGTCCGGTTCGCCGTCCACACCACCATCCGACCCGCGAGCGGATCAACCAGGAAGACGGTCCACCAGGCGTCTTTCACCTTGTAGGTCTCGTCCTTGACTTGCGCGAGCGTGAAACGCGACATGCGGGGTTCTCCTGGAGGGCCCTGTGACCCGCGAACGCCTACGGTGCGGGGGAATCGGCACCGTTTGTGGGCAGGGGCGAGGGCCGGGTTGAGGCGGGAATCGAGTCATCATGCCAGACGGGGGTACCCCCAACCTAATCGGTGACGGCATACTTGACAGGTAAGAGGGGGATCAACAGGGTGCCGCCCGCGCGCAGCCGGGCGGAGTGGTCCACCCCCTTCGGTCTTGACCGAGGTAGAGGCATTGCGTTTTCTCAACGACCAGGTTCCCAGCCAGGACCTGACCTACAGCGACGTCTTCATGGTTCCGGGCCGCTCCGCCGTGGGCTCCCGGCTCAGCGTCGACCTGTCGTCCCCGGACGGCACCGGCACCACCGTGCCTCTGGTCGTCGCGAACATGACCGCCGTGGCGGGCCGCAGGATGGCCGAGACGGTCGCCCGGCGGGGCGGCATCGCCGTCATCCCGCAGGACATTCCCTTCGAGGTGGTCTCCGACGTCATCGCCTGGACCAAGCAACGCGACCTGGTCTACGACACCGCCATCACCCTGAACCCGACCAGCACCGTCGGTGAGGCGCTCAACCTGCTGCCGAAGCGGGCGCACAACGCCGTCATCGTGGTCGACGACGCACGCCGTCCCGTCGGCGTGGTCACCGAGGCGGACTGCGCGGGCACCGACCGGTTCGCCCAGCTGCACGACGTGATGTCCGCCGAGCTGCTGACCATCCCCGAGGGCACCGACGCGCAGGCGGCGTTCGGGATACTGCACGAGAACCGGCACCGGCTGGCCCCGGTCGTCGACGGGAACGGTGCCCTGGTGGGGGTCCTCAGCCGCACCGGCGCGCTGCGCTCGACCCTGTACCGGCCCGCCGTGGACGACCGGAACCGGCTGCGTATCGCCGCCGCCGTCGGCATCAACGGCGACGTGGCCGGCAAGGCCGCGGAGCTGCTGGAGGCCGGGGTGGACACCCTGGTGATCGACACCGCGCACGGCCACCAGGAGAAGATGATCTCCGCGATCCGCAAGGTCCGCGCGCTGTCGCCGGACGTGCCGATCGTCGCGGGCAACATCGTGACCGCGCAGGGCACCCGGGACCTCATCGAGGCCGGGGCCGACATCGTCAAGGTCGGTGTGGGCCCGGGCGCGATGTGCACCACCCGGATGATGACCGCCGTGGGCCGTCCGCAGTTCTCCGCCGTGCTGGAGTGCGCGGCCGCCGCCCGCGAGCTGGGCAGGCACGTGTGGGCGGACGGCGGTGTCCGCCACCCGCGCGACGTCGCCCTGGCTCTGGCGGCCGGTGCCTCCAACGTGATGGTGGGGTCCTGGTTCGCCGGGACCTACGAGTCGCCCGGCGACGTCATGCGTGACGCCCAGGGCCGCCAGTACAAGGAGAGCTTCGGGATGGCCTCGGCGCGCGCGGTGCGTCTGCGCACGTCGGAGGACTCCCCGTTCGAGCGGGCCCGCAAGGCGCTGTTCGAGGAGGGCATCTCGACCGGCCGGATGTACCTGGACGCCGAGCGTCCCGGCGTCGAGGACCTGATCGACCAGATCATCGCCGGTGTGCGCAGCTCCATGACCTACGCGGGCGCCACTTCGCTGGCGGAGTTCCACGAGCGCGCCGTGGTCGGCGTGCAGAGCGCCGCCGGGTACAACGAGGGCCGCCCCGTGGAGAACGGCTGGTAGACGCCGACCGGTCGGAACACGGTGAAGGGGAGGGGTCCTCGGCCCCTCCCCTTCCGTGTGCCTGGCTAGGGCGTGTCTAGGCGGAGCCGTCGTCCCTGAGCCTGGCCTCGTGTTCCTTGCGGTACTGACCGCAGAGCCGGTCCGCGTGCCGGATGGGTTCGGGGACCCGGTACCTGGGAGACACCCGCAGGACGAGCTCGGCGGAGCCCGCGAGGTCCACGCGGTGGCCCACGGAGACGTAGACGGGCTTGGTACGGGCGCGGGTGCGCAGCACCCGGCCGATGACCTCCGCCCCTCGGCCGCGAGGGTCTCGGTGTCCTCGACCACCTCGGAGCGCCCGGCGACCATGGGGGTCCACGAGCCGCGCTCCTCCCCGGGCGGGGAGTTGCGGCCGTAGAGCACGGACTTGGCGGAGCCGACCACCGGCGCGTCGATGAGGACGCCCAGGTGGCTGGCGATCCCGAAGCGCCGAGGGTGCGCCAGGCCGAAGCCGTCGCACACGAACACGTCCGGGGTGACGGACAGCCCCTCGATGGCGCGGAGGACCGGGGGCAGCTCCCGGAACGCGAACAGTCCGGAGATGTAGGGGAAGGACGGGGTGTCCGCGACCAGGGAGGTGTCCACGACCTCCAGGGTGCGGGCGTCCAGGACCACGGCGGCCGCCGCCAGCTCCTTGTCTCCGACGCCGTAACTGACGTCGAGACCGGCCACGTAGCGCACGGAGTCCGGGTCGAGGGGCTCGGTGCGGACCCGGTCGGCCAGCAGGCGCTGTCGGGCCACCGCCTCCTTGGGGTCTCTCGGCCAGTTCTCCGGGTCGTCCAGCGCCTGGGCGGCCCGCCGCGCGACGTCGCTCACGTGTGTTCCTCGGTTCCCTCGTCCGCTCCCCGTCCGGGCTCTCAGGCGCAGTCTAGGGCGGTGAAGGTCTGCCCGGCTGCGGGGACACCGACCCCCTCCCACCGGAAGGGAAGACCCATGGCCCGGCTGAAGTCGGGGTGGTCCATCAGCTGGAAGTGCAGGTGGGGTTCGCTGGAGTTGCCGGAGTTGCCGCACCGGCCGATCCGCTGCCCGGCGGTGACCCGGTCGCCCTCGCGGACCTCGGCCGATCCCTTGCGCAGGTGGGCGTACGCGGCGTACACGCCGTCGCCCAGGTCCAGGACGACGTGGTTGCCGACCACGCGGCGGGCGCCGCCGAGGCCGCGGACGACGCTCTCGGCGAGGAGGTAGAGCAGGCCCGGCCAGGTGTCGCGGCTGCGGTGGTCGCGCTGGCCGTCGCGCACACGCACGACGGTGGCGTCGGCGACGGCCAGGAGCGGTCGGTCGAAGGCGGGGTACCCGTCGTCGGGTCGGCGGGAGAGGGGCCACCAGTAGCTGCGGCCCGGAGGGCGGCCCTCGTCCACATAGACGTCGATCGCGTAGGTCTGCCCGTACTGGTGGGTGCCGTGGCTGGGCACCTTGTCCGCCGGGCTGTTGAGCCCCACCCACGCGCCCGCGACCGGTGGAGCCACCGTGACGGTCGCGGCCTCCCTGTCCTGGTCGGAGAGCTTGCGGGTCCACAGGCGCGGACCGACCAGGAACACCCCCGCCAGCAGGAGCAACGGCAGCAGCGGGTCCTTCGGAAGGTCGAGGGCGACGGCCGCGGCGACGTAGGCGAAGTACACCACCAGCAGGGGCCCGCCGAGGTTCGTGAGGACGCCGCGCATCTGGTCTCCCTGGTTCGATATTCCTACGTAATTACGTATCAACGTACCCCACTCCGCCCCCAGGAAAAGAACCGTCCAATTCCGGACACCCCGTGGAGCGTCGCGTTGTGCCGGAGGCCACAGACCCGAACCCTCGGGAGCACCGCCCCGGAGCAGTACCGTGGAGCCGTGAATTTGCACTGACTGGTCAGTTCAAAAATGGGGAGGTCGCAAGAATGCGTCGGGCCACCGGAGCTCGAGTGCACGCCGAGGGCGTGTCACTCACCACCCGAGAGGGCCCCGTCTACACGGGGGTCGACCTCACCGCCCGGCCGGGAAC
Source organism: Nocardiopsis eucommiae (assembly GCA_018388625.1). Taxonomy (GTDB): domain Bacteria; phylum Actinomycetota; class Actinomycetes; order Streptosporangiales; family Streptosporangiaceae; genus Nocardiopsis; species Nocardiopsis eucommiae. The sequence goes on from CP074402.1 coordinate 4,745,241, forward strand.
GCTCACCGTCTTCCAGGCCGATTCCGGAGGCGGGCGCAGCGCACTGCTGCTCACCCTGTCCGGCCGGATGCGGCCCACCGGGGGCAGCCTGCACGTCGACGGGTACGCGCTGCCCAAGCAGGCACGGAGGGTACGCCGGATCAGCTCGCTCGGGCTGATGGACGACGTCAACGCCCTCGACGACCGTCTGCGGGTGAGCGAGCACCTCTCCGAGGCCCGCCTGCTGCGTATGCGCCCCGCCGCGCGGTCCGTGACCGACCAGGCGATGGAGGCGGCGGACCTGGCCGACCTGGACCGCCGGACCATGATCAAGGAACTCTCCATGCTGGAGCGGCGCCGTCTCGGCGTCGCCCTCGCGCTGGTCTACGAACCGCGTCTGCTCGTGGTGGACAACGTGGACGGCGGGCTCAGCCGCGAACACCAGGCCGACATGTGGCGGACCCTGCGGAACCTCACCGACGAGGGACTGACCGTCATCGCGACCTGCGCCGACGCCCAGGAGTTCGACTCCGTGGCCGGGCCCGACACCCAGGGCCCCCTCCGGATCAGGCAGGGCGACACGAACACCGGAGGGGAACCGGCCGAGGAAGTGATCGGGATCGACGAACTGCTCCACGAGGGAGACGAGACGGAACCGCCGCCCGAGGACGGGCCCGCCCGGAAGGGAGGCGGACACCGTGGGCTCGCGTGACAGAAGGAGGGGAAGCGCCGGGGACGCGCCGGTCTACCGGTTCATGTCCGTCCCCCGGCTGGGGCTGCTCACCATGCGGTCCTTCCTGCGGTCGCCGCTCCCGACCGCCGCGCTCGCCGCGCTCATGCTCATTCCCCTGCTGTACTCCGGCATGTACCTGTGGTCGTTCTGGGACCCCTTCGACCGGATGGAGAACCTCCCGGTCGCCCTGGTGAACGAGGACGTGGGCGCCGAGGTCGATGACGAGGAGGTCAACGCGGGTGACGAACTCGCGGACACCCTCCTCGACCGGGGCGACCTCGACTGGCGCCTGGTCGACGCCGACGACGCCGCCCAGGGCCTGGACGACGGCACGTACTACGTCACCCTGACCATCCCCACCTACTTCAGCGAGGCCCTCACCTCGCCCTCCCGGGACCGCGAGGGCCCGGTCCCCGCGCTGTTGATCGCCAACTACAACGACTCCAACAGCTACGTCGTACGCCAGCTCGCGGGCAGCGCCTTCAACGAGATCCGCTCGGCCGCGGCCTCCTCGGCCATCAGCGACTACCTCGACCAGATCTTCCTGGGCTTCAACGAGATCCACGGCAAGACCGAGGAGGCGGCCGACGGCGCCGGGCAGATCGCCACCGGAGCCGGGGACGCCGAGAGCGGGTCCGGCGAGCTCTCCGAGGGCATCGACGGCGCCCACGAGGGCGCGGGCACTCTCAGCGGCGGCATCGGGGAACTCCACGAGGGCTCCAAGTCCCTCGCCTCCGGTGCGAACTCCGCGTCCACACAGGTCTCCGACCAGGTCGACAAGCTCGACGACCTGGCCGACGAGTGGCTGCCGCAGCTTGAGGAGGACATCCCCGACATCCAGAAGCGCGCGGGTGAGGCCGCCAAGGTCTCCGCCGGAGTGTCCGAGGCCCTGGAGGACCTGCCTCAGGAGATCGACGTCACCGCCCTGAACGAGGTCGACGGACGTCTGTCCACCTACCTCCGGGACCACCCGGAGCTGGAGCAGGAGCAGCCCGACCTGCACGCGCTGCTGACCGACCTCCAGGGGGCCATGGACACCGCCCTGTCGGTGGCCGGTTACGTCAACGACAACCGCGAGGACATCAACGCGACCGCCGCCGAGGCCGCCGCGCTCAGTGAGAAGGCCGCGACCCTCTCCGAGGACCTGCCCACCATGGTCGAGGACGCCAAGGACGCGCGGGCCAGGGCCGACGAGCTCGCCGAGGGTCTGGAGGCCCTGGCCGAGGGGTCCCGTACGCTCCGCGACGGCCTCTCCGAGGCCTCCTCGGGAGCCGGGGAGCTGGACAGCGGACTGGGCGAGCTCAGCGGCGGCGCCGGAGACCTCCACGAGGGGCTGGGCGACCTGGCCTCGGGCACGGACGAGCTCGCGGAGGGGCTGTCCGACGGCGCGGGCGAGATCCCCACCTACTCCGACGACGGCCGGGTCAGCGCCGCCGACATGATGAGCGAGCCGGTCCGGCTGGACAGCGAGGTGGACAACGAGGCACCCAACTACGGCACCGGGTTCGCGCCGTTCTTCGTGCCCCTGTCCCTGTGGGTGGGCGCCATGGTGGTGTTCATGGTGCTGCCCGCGCTGTCCACGCGGGCCCTGGCCTCCTCGGCACCGTCCTGGCGGGTGGCGCTGTCCGGTCGCGTCGTGCCGCTGCTGCTCGGCTGGGCGCAGGTGGCGGTCATGATGACCGTCCTGCACCTGGGGCTGGGGTTGCAGTCGCAGAACTGGGCGCTGATGCTCGCCTTCCTGGCGCTCACCTCGGCCGCCTTCACCACGACGGTCCAGTACCTGAACGTGAGGTTCAACGCGGCGGGCCGGGTGGTGGCCCTCGCGCTGCTGGTCCTCCAGCTGACGTCGGCGGGCGGCACCTACCCGATCGAGACGAGCCCGACGTTCTTCCAGGCGATCGGCCCGTACCTGCCCCTGCACTGGGGGTGACCGCCATGCGGCACCTGATCGGCGGCGGCGACATGACGCTGGTCGCCCAGGCGTTCGGTGTGATGGGCCTGTGGCTGGTGGTTCCCCTCCTGCTCACCTGGAGGGCGGTCGACAGCAAGCGGGTGTGGACGATGTCCACGCTCTATCCCGCCCTGAAGATCTGACGCCCGGGCCCGACCAAGTGGCCACCTGCGAAGCTTGACCACAAGGGGGTGCTTGTTCGGGCGCCGGGGGCTCGGGAGGAGCCGGGCCGCCAGCCACAGACATGAGCCCCGCCCGCACACCTCCACCACAGGGGGTACTCGTTCGGGCGCCGCCAGGGTTCTGCAAGACGAGTCAAGCCGCCAGCGAGGAACGAGCCAGGCACAGACGAGGATGCTGTGCTTGCCTCAACCCGAATCCCTGGCTTCTTGGGCGCCCGAACACGGGCCGAAGCGAAGCGGAGGCCCCAAGCAAACACGTCTGAACCCCAACCACAACCAAGAGCCCCACCCGCACACCTCCACCACAAGGGGTGCCCCGTTCGGGCGCCGCCAGGGTTCTGCAAGACGAGTCAAGCCGCCAGCGAGGAACGAGCCAGGCACAGACGAGGATGAAGAACAGCTGGCTACTCGGGCGCCCGAACACGGGCCGAAGCGAAGCGGAGGCCCCAAGCAAGTACAACCGAACACCGGCCGAAGCGAGGCGGAGGCCCCAATAGATAGGAATCCGATGAACACCGCAGACAGGCCCCGCGGCGGGCGCCGTGAGGCGACCCGGCAGAAGCTGTTCGAGGCGGCGGTCACGCTGATCTCCGAGCAGGGGTACGGGGCCACCACGGTGGACGAGATCGCGGAGCGGGCCGGTGTCGCGAAGGGCACCGTCTACTACAACTTCGGGGGCAAGGACGAGCTGTACGCGGCCCTGATGGAGTGGGGCGTCACCCGGCTGGCCGAGACCCTCCGGAGCTCGGTCCCCGACCCGGTTGAGCAGCTCGAACCCCGGGAGGCGCTGGCCACGGTGCTGCGTGCGGGCGTGGTCTTCATCAGCACCCACGAGGCGATGGCACGGCTGCTGATGGCGGAGGCCTGGCGTACGAACCGGGCCTGGTACGCGACCGTCCGGCAGATCCGCACCGAGGCGATCGGGGTCATCACCGAGCAGCTGGACGCCATGGTGGAACGCGGCCTGGCCCGACCGGACCTGGACACGCCCCTCGCGGGGTCGGCGCTGTTCGGCATGGTGGTGACGGTGGCCCTCGACTGGCGTACGCTCCAGCCGGAGCGTCCCGTCGAGGAGATCCACACCACCCTGGCGCATCTGGCCGACGGACTCATCGGCTCCCCGCCTCCCCGCGCTGACACCCGAAGAAGAACTCCGGAGAGGAATCCCCCAGCCATGGCCGATCTGTATCCTCTGCTGCCCGTGATCGTCGGTGCCGTCCTGTTGTGGATGGTCACCCGCGACACCCGTACCGAGCTGCTGCTGGTGCGCAACGGCGTGCGTGCCAAGGGGAGGGTGATCGGCTACCACGAGACGTCGGTGGCCTCCCGGATGATCGTGCAGTTCCAGACCGAGGACGGCAGGGAGGTCCACGCCGAGCACGAGAACACCGGGTGGATGGCCTCCCGTGCCGGGGAGATCGTGACCGTGTCCTACGACCCGGACGTCCCCGAGCGGGCCCGGATCGTCTCGGCGCCGTGGTTGAGCCACTGGGTGCGCGCGATGTTCGGGGGCTCGGTCTGGTGCTGGTGCTCACCGGCGGCTTCCTGGGCTATCTGCACTGGTGGGAGCAGTAGTCCTCACACCGGGACGGGGGCGTCCTCCCGTGGTGGGGCGTAGCGGACGAGGCGTCGCGGCAGGTCGCCGTTGAGGCTGGACCGGGTGCGGACCCGCACGCGGCAGACGAGGTCGGCCAGGCCCGCGCCGTCAGGGCGGACCACGGCGGTGCTGGCGTGCAGCGCGAGGACCGCGAGGGAGAACCAGGGCAGGCCGAGGGCGACCAGCACGGTGACCGGCGCGTACAGCAGCCCGGTGCGGGCCAGGACCCGCAGCCGTGAAGCCGGGCGGGGTCGGTGCCACTCGGTGAGGGCCAGCCGGACCGCGGCCGCGCCCGGGGTGCACCGGTCGCGGCGGAGCAGGGGCAGGACCAGCCCGAGGAGAGCGGCCAGGCCCAGGAGGGTCGCGGTGAGGAGCTGCTCCCGCGTGCCGGGACCGAACGTCCCGTAGGCGGCGGCCAGGGCGACGACCGTGGCCGAGCCGAACCACCACAGCCCCAGGTCGACGAGGATTCCGAGCATCCGCCGACCGAGGTCGGGTGCGACCCGGTCGGGGACGGCGGAGGGCCAGGAGCGGTGCGGCCCGTACGGCCACACCGTCGGCACCCAGCGGGCGAGCAGCCAGCCCAGGAGGGTCCCGGCGACGCCGACCCCTGCGGCCTCGAACGCGACCGCGTCGTAGGCGCAGGGGTACAGGCCGAGCACCCCGGTGGCGCGGACCACCACCACGGCGAGGGCCAGCGCGGCGCCGAGGGCGACGGTGGTGAGCACCCCCGGCGGAACCGGGAGCGGGCCAGCAGGCCGACCGGGAGGAAGACGCCCAGGGCCAGGGCGGCGTCGCGCACGGTCAGGGACGGCGCGGGCGCGGGTTCGACGGCGCACAGTCCGTCGGCGGAGGCGGGCAGGGGCCAGACGGCGTAGGCGGCCAGACCCAGCCCGGCGAGGAGGGCGGCGAGGGTGAGTCGTCCGGGCCAGCCCACCAGGCGCCCGTACCTCTGGTGCTGTCCACGCAGGTAGAGGGCGGATGCGGTGACCATCAACAGCGGTATGGCGGCGACCGCCACATCGATGGCGGCCTGACCTCCGCCGAACGGTTGGCCCATGGCGTGTGCGTTCCCCTTGCTCGTGACCCGGTGCGCCAGGCTAGTACGGGCCGCGCGTGTGTGGGGAGGGAACCGTGAGATCACTCGGCGGGTGTCCCTCTCCGGGCCCGGGCTCACGCCTCCCCGTCACCGCCGAAACCCCCTGTGACGTTGGTCCCACGGCGGGCGCGCGGCTCCCCACGTGGTGGTTCGCAGACGTCATACCTGGCCTTGTGTGAACAATTCACTACTTCATGGCAGACTGCCTGCACCACCCGGATAATCCGCCGTTTCTCGGGCGAGATACGATCCCCAACGCCGAAAACCCCCGCATGTGGTGACTCTCCGGCGAGCCCCGACCCCCTGGAGGGACGAGCGCGGACCACACGTCGGGAGGTCCGCGCGCGCCGGCCCGCAGGAAGCGGCCAGGCGACCGCTCGGCTCCGACAGTGCCTGAGAAGACTTTGACGCGGATCGACAGGAGAACCGTGCAGGCAGTACCGAAGAAACGTGGGCGGACCATCGCCGCCCGTATTCGCGCCATGGTCATGATCCCCACCACCGCGCTGTTCGCACTGTGGTTGATCCTCACCATCGTCCTCGGCGGCGACGCCGTCTACCAGCTGATCCGGTCGAAGGCCACCGACGACCTCGTCACGCCCGCCGCCGTCGGCCTCGTCTCCGCCATGTCCGAGCGCTCCGCCACCATCGCCTACATCGAGGACCCCGACGACGCCGAGCTGGCACAGCGGCTGGAGCAGAGCCGCCAGGCCACCGACGAGTCCCTGGGCGTCGTCCTGGACGACCTCATGGGCTTCGCGGACCTCGCCCCCGGCGAGGGCGGCATGCACATCGAGATGCTGTACGACATGTTCCAGGAGATCGGCGGCGTCCGTACGTCGGTCGACGAGGGTGACGCCACCCGCGCCGACGTCCTGGACTTCTACAACGAGCTCATCCTGCACGGAGCCGACAGCTTCGACAGCCAGGGCCGTGAGGGCAACGAGGGGAACGCGGTCAGCCCCGGTTTCACCGCCATCTACCTCTTCCGCACCGTGGACATGGGCGCCCGGGCCGACGCCCAGCTCGCCCGCGCCTTCGCCACCGGTGAGCTCACCGTCGAGGACCAGCGCGAGTTCACCAGGATGATGGGTGCCTTCGAGGCGCTCCTGGACGCCAACGCCCCCTATCTCGAGGGCGACGGCCTCCTGGAACGGTACGAGGCGGTCCGGGAGAGCCCCGAGTACGCCACCCTCACCGAGCTCTCCGACCGGATCACGGACCGGCAGGTGGAGAGCACCACGGTCACCGACCCCGTCACCCTGCTCCCGGAGACGGTCGACGACCTCTCCATGCCGGTCTCCCAGGCCGAGTGGGACGCGGCGTACGAGCACGTCCTCACCGAGCTCACCGACCTGGGCGCGCAGGAGTCGCTGTACGCCGCCGAGGTGACCCGCGACGACGCGCACGGCGCCGTGATCCTCGCCGTCAGCGGCAGCCTCGGCGTCGCGGCCGTCCTCCTCATCGCCTTCACCCTGGCCCGCCGGTCCTCCCAGAACCTCACCTCGCGTCTGCTCACCCTGCGCGAGGAGTCCCAGGACCTGGCCGAGCACAAGCTGCCCGAGATCATGGACCGCCTGCACCGGGGCGAGCGGGTGGACGCCGCGACCTCCCTGCCCGAGCTGCGGACCGAGGAGGACGAGATCGGTGACGTGGCCAAGGCGTTCAACTCCGCCCAGCGGGCCGCCGTCGAGGAGGCCGTCCAGCAGACGGAGCTGCGCCACGGCGTCAACCGCGTCTTCCTCAACATCGCCCACCGCAGCCAGACGCTGGTGCACCGCCAGCTCCGTCTCCTGGACAAGATGGAGCGCGAGCAGGAGGACCCGGACCAGCTCGCCCAGCTGTTCAAGCTGGACCACCTGGCCACCCGTTCCCGCCGCAACGCCGAGAACCTGCTGATCCTCGGCGGCGAGGCCCCGGGCCGTACCTGGCACCGGCCGATGCCGCTGATCGACGTCCTGCGCGGTGCCATCTCCGAGTCCGGCGACTACACGCGGGTCAAGCGTGAGCGCATCGCCCGGGTGAACCTCAACGGCCCCGCCGTCGCGGACGTCATCCACCTGGTCGCGGAGCTGGTGGACAACGCGGCCATGTTCTCGCCTCCGCACACCCAGGTGCGTCTCAGCAGTGACGACGTTCCCAACGGTGTGACGATCGAGATCGAGGACCGAGGTCTGGGCATGACGGAGGCCGAGTTCACCTCGACCAACGCCCTGCTGGCCGACCCGCCCGAGTTCGACGTCATGCGACTCAACCAGAAGATGCGCCTCGGCCTCTTCGTGGTCTCGCACCTGGCGCACCGCCACGGGATCAAGGTGCACCTGCGCCCGTCGCCCTACGGTGGCGTCCAGGCGATCGTGCTGCTCCCGCAGGACCTGATCTCCGGTGACCGCACGCCGCTTCCCGCTGCGGAGGAGCCCGGCGACATCTGGGAGGTGCGCGAGATCGTCGACCGCACGCCGGAGGTCGCCCTGGAGGCGAGCCGGTCCGCGCGGCCCGGCAAGCCCGTGCTGACCTCGGTCTCCACGTCCCCGGACACGCGGGAGCCGGAGGCGTCCTCCGACGTCCCCGAGTCCTCGGAGAGCGACCTGCTCAGCGCACCGGTCACGGAGGACGAGTCCCGTCCCGTCCTGCCCACCCGCCAGACCCGGATCAGCGCGGTTCCGGACGCCGCCAAGGCGTCCCCCGCGAAGGAGCCCACCGCTCCCGAGACCCCCGAGCCCACCGAGGAGCCCGAGACCGTCGAGGCCGGCGGCGGCCGTCCCGCGCTGCCCAAGCGGCGCCCCCAGGAGAACCTGGCGCCGCAGCTGGCGACGGACGCCGCCGAGTCCGGAACCTTCGGCCGGTCCGCCTCCGCCGAGTCCCCCCGGGAAGGCACCGAACGGCTGGCGCGCCTGCGTCGCAACATGTCCGCGTTCCAACAGGGAACCGACCGTGGACGACGCGAGAGCAAGCAGAACACCAACGACACCGACAAGGACGCGTAACCGTGACGAGTACCGAAAGCGCTGAGCGCGGCAGCGGAAGCGCCGCGGGCAAGAAGGACATCGACTGGCTCCTGGACGAGTTGCTCGACCGCGCCGTGGGTTCGCGCCACGCGATCGTCCTCTCCGCTGACGGCCTGCTGATCGGCCGCTCGCAGGAACTGGTCAAGGAGGACGCCGAGCACCTGTCCGCGGTCGCCTCCGCGTTCCAGAGCCTGGCTCGCGGAACCGGACGCCACTTCGGCGGCGGCGAGGTCCTCCAGACCGTCGTGGAGATGGAGAGCGCCTACCTCTTCGTCACCGGCGCGGGTCGCGGCGCCTGCCTGGCCGTCCTGGCCGAGGAGAGCGCGGACGTCGGTCTCATCGCCTACGAGATGAACGTCCTGGTCGAGCAGGTGGGCCGCTACCTCGACTCCGCTCCCCGTCACGAGGGCGCGGCCGAGGCGTCCGGGGAAGCCACGCGATAGGGGTTCGTATGCAAGCACACGACGAGTTCGATCCTGGTGAGTCCCCGCACGGTCTGCCGCAACGCGCCGCCGTCGGAGGGTTCGACGCGGACACTCCCGAGGGCGAGGAGGCGGGGCCGCTGGTCCGGCCGTACGTGATCGCGCAGGGACGCGACCACGCCGACGCCGTCCAGCTGGACATGATCAGTGTGGTGATCGCGGCCAAGAGGGCCGAGGTCGACGAGATGGCCCTCGAACCGGAGCAGCTCCGCATCCTGGAGCTGTGCCGCCGTCCCCTGTCGGTGGCCGAGGTGTCGGCGCACCTGGACATCCCCGTGGCCGTCGTCAAGGTCCTGCTCAGTGACCTGCTCAACCGCGGGCTTGCCCTGGCCCGCGCCCCCTACACAGCTAAGAGCCCGGTGAGCCGGGACGTACTCCAGGCGGTTCTCGATGGCATCCAGAGACTCTGACCCGGGCCCCGAGGCCCCCGTCCCCTCGGCACTCAAGATCCTGGTCGCCGGGGGCTTCGGCGCCGGGAAGACCACCCTGGTCGGCGCGGTCAGTGAGATCGCTCCCCTGAGCACCGAGGAGGTGATGACCGAGGCCAGTTACGGCATCGACGACCTCTCCGGTGTGGAGTCCAAGACCACCACCACGGTGGCGCTGGACTTCGGCCGCATCACCATCAGCCCCTCTCTGGTGCTGTACCTGTTCGGCACACCGGGCCAGGAACGCTTCTGGTTCATGTGGGAGGAGCTGTCCGAGGGCGCCCTGGGCGCGGTCGTGATCGCGGACACCCGCCGTCTGGAGACCTGTTTCGCCGCGGTGGACTTCTTCGAGCAGCGCGGGGTCCCGTTCGTGGTCGCCGTGAACTGCTTCGACGGGGCGCACCAGTACGAGGCGGACGAGGTGCGTGAGGCACTGAGCCTGAACCCGGACATCCCGGTGACGCTCTGCGACGCGCGTGAGCGCGAGTCCGCGAAGCAGGTGCTGCTGACACTCATGAACCGGGTGTCGGAGCAGGTCGCGGCCTGATCGGTCCCGGTCACGGCCGCCACGGCCGGTCCGACGAGGGGCGGCTGGAGGGGTGCGACACACCTCCCCCAGCCGCCCCTCTCCGCGTGTCGCGCGGCGCGGTGAATCCCCTTCCCTTGTACACGTGTAGGTTCCAGGTAAAGTGCGGGGCGGCGCGGCGCCCTCGACGGCGGGCGTTCGGAGGAGACCGGGACACACGTCCCGGGCGGTCCAGGACGAAGGTGGAGTTCCATGCAGCGTTTCCATTGGCGAGACGAGATCCGCGGCCTGGACGCGGAGGCCGACTGCGAGCGGATCGTCCGGATCCTGGGGACCCTGGAGTTCCCCTGGGACCTGGAACAGGCCCTGGGGCTGGCCCTGTACCGGACCTACGCGGTCCCGTCCATCGGTGAGCTGCTCGGAGGCACCCGCGAGTTCACCGAGCGCACCCAGCACCGCTACGACGACACGGCGCTCATCCTCAACGACATCATGGAGCACGGCTTCGGCCCCGGTCGCGGGCGGGACGCGCTGCGCCGGATGAACCAGATGCACCGGTCGTACGACATCACCAACGACGACTACCGGTACGTGCTGAGCACCTTCGTGGTCATGCCGGTGCGCTGGCTGAACGACTACGGGTACGGCTGGCGCCGCCTGAGCGACCACGAGATCGCGGCGAGCACGAACTACTACCGCAAGCTCGGCAAGCACATGGGAATCAAGGACATCCCCGAGACCTACGCCGAGTTCCGCGAGCTGATGGATTCCTACGAGGAGGAGCACTTCGCCTTCACCGAGGGCGGCCGCGCGGTCTCGGACGCCACGCTCGGTCTGATGGTGGACTTCTACCCGGCCTGGCAGCGTCCGCTGGTGCGCCCCTTCACCAAGGCCCTGCTGGACCCGCCGCTGATCAAGGCCTTCGACTACCCGGAGCCCTCGGCGTTCTGGCGCAGGGGCGGCGACCTCGCCCTGCGGCTGCGCGCGAGGGTCGTGCGGCGGATGAAGCCGCGCCAGGAGCCCCGCTGGGCCCGGATGAGCCCCAACATCCGCAGCTACCCCGACGGCTACGAGCCGGACCGCATCGGTACCTTCCCGAAGGGCTGCCCGGTCCCCCACGACATGCTGACCCGGGACGTGGCCGCGACCGGCGCGAAGGTTCCCGCCCCAGGCCAGTCCGTCGCGCCGGCTCCGCGCACGGCCGAGGACTCCGGTTCCGTCACGCCCGAGGACTCCGCTTCCGTCACGGCCGAGGCCACGTCCTCCGCGACACCCGAGCCCACGAGCGCGGTGTCCGAGGCCTCCGAGCGCTGATCCCCGCCGGGCCGGTGGGGTGCGGGGTCTCGGCTCCCGTCCCTACCGGCCCCGGCCGGGACCGTGGATGCGCAGGAAGGCGTCCACCCCGGAGCGGACCGTCGCGATCCGTTCCCCGTCCGTCAGCGGCAACGCGCCGAAGAACGACCGGCTGTTGGCGGGGCCGCGCACCAGGGCCAGGTAGTGCCCGGCGGCGGCCTCCTCTCCTCCCTCGGTGATCTCCAGCAGACCCCGGTCGGCCAGGCCGCGCAGGTGCGCGGCCAGGGACGCCACCACCCGCTCCGAGCCGCTGTCGGACCAGGCGCGCGCCGCCTCGGGAAAGTGGGTGGCCTCCCCGATCAGCAGTCGCACCAGCGCCGTGTGGTCGGCCCTGCGCCCCAGCGGTGACAGCCACTCGTCCTCGAACCCCACCAGCGCCGTCCGTGCGTCGGTGGCCGACGCCAGGTGGCGTGCGGTGGCCTCGGCGTGGTCGGCGGCCAGGGTGGCGCTGCTCTGGGTGACGATCGTGAGGAACAGCTGCTGCTTGTCCTCGAAGTGGTTGTAGATGGTGCGCTTGGACACGCCCGCGTCGGCGGCGATGGCGTCGACGCTGGCCCGCGCGTAGCCCTCCCTGAGGAAGACGCGCAGCGCGGCCTCCGTGATGGCCTCGCGTTTGACCGCCGACCGGCGCTCCCGCCCGTCCCCGCACGTGTCGGTCATCTCTCGCCCTCTGCCCTCGTGTCCGCGCCTGCCGGGGAGAACCCTGTTTCCCCGCGAAACTGCACCGTGTAGTTTACCTACCATGGCGAAGCACGACCCTCGTTCCTCCTCTGCTGTGTCCGCCGGCCCCGCACGGTCCCCCTCGCACCCCGAGCTCCCCTCCGACGGCGCCCCGGTGTCGCATCGGCTCGACCGGCCACTGGTGAAGCTGGCCGCCGTCCTGTTGGTCGGTTCGATGGCCGCCCTGTTGGACACGACGATCGTCAACGTGGCGGTGGACCATCTCTCCCGCGCGCTGGACGCCCCGGTCTCCACCGCGCAGTGGGTGGCCAGCGCCTACCTGTTCTCCACCGCCGCCGTGATCCCGGTGACCGGCTGGGCGATCGACCGCTACGGCCAACGGGCCACGTGGATCACCGCTCTCGTGCTCTTCGGGGTCGGGTCGCTGCTGTGCTCCGTCGCCTGGTCCATCGAGAGTCTGATCGTCTTCCGGGTGTTCACCGGTCTGGGCAGCGGCATGGTCCTGCCGCTCGTCATGACGATCCTGGTGCAGGCCGCCGGGCCCCAGCGCCTCGGCCGCGCGATCGGGCTGATCAGCGTGCCCATCCAGCTGGCGCCCGCGCTCGGCCCGGTGCTGGGCGGGATCGTGCTGGACACGCTGGGGTGGCGGTGGATCTTCGTGATCTCCGTTCCGTTCATCCTGCTCGCGATCGCCCTCGCCGTGCGCGGGGTGCCCAGGGGGAACCCCGCGCCACCGAACGGCTGGACGTGGTGGGGCTGCTCCTGCTCTCCCCCGGCATCGCGACCCTGCTGTACGGGCTGTCCGTGCTGGGGAGCTCGGCGCTGGCCCCGTTGTTCGTCGGCGCGGGGCTGGTGCTCATCGTCGGCTTCGTGGTGCACGCCCTGCGCGAGCGGCCGGGCGGCCCGCCGCCCGTGATCGACCTCCGCCTGTTCCGGAACCTGCTGTTCCGGCTGGGCGCGCTGCTCATGTTCGTGTTCGGGATCTGCGTGTGGGCGGGCATGTTCCTGCTGCCGCTCTTCTTCCAGCAGGTGCAGGGCACCTCCGCGATGACCGCCGGTCTGCTCATGGCGCCGATGGCCGCCGGGGTGGCCCTGGTGAACCTGTTCATGGGACCGGTCACGGACAGCGTCGGGCCGCGCTACCTGGTGGTGGGCGGGCTGTTCGTGGGTGCGGCCGCCACCGCGCCGTTCGTCCTCGCCGGGCCGGACACCTCCCCGCCCTGTTGGCCGCCGCGATGTTCGTCCGGGGGCTGGGTCTGGGGGCGGCGATGGTGCCGATGCTGGCCACCGCGTATCGGGGCCTGCCCTCGGACCGGGTGCCCCGGGCGAGCAGCGCCCTGAACGTCACCCAGCGGCTGGGCGCCGCCGTCGGCACCGCCGCCCTGGCGCTGTTGCTGGCGTCCCTGCTCGCCGACACCGTGCGGCCCGAGACCGCCTTCCAGGCCACCTTCGGGTGGATGACCGGCCTGACCGCCGCCGCGATGGTGCCCGCGATGTTCCTTCCCAGCACCCGCCCCGACCTCAGCGGCGGACCCCGCTCCGGCGCCTAGGAGCCGTGTTCCTGGCCGACCTTCGGTGCAGCCCCCGCAGCGGGACCGTAGGTCACCCGTCGCACCAGGATCTCGAACGGCCCCCGTCGTCCGGCTCGGCGCATCCGGTCGGACAGGACGACGGTGGCCAGCCAGACCCCGGTGGCCAGCAGGGCGGTCGACGTCACGGTGAGGGTGCCGGACAGGTCGAGGAGGAACGGGGTGAACACCACGGCCCACACCGGTGACTGTGCGAGGTAGCAGGTCATGGAGCGCTGGCCCGCCGAGGCCAGGGCGGTCACCACCGGGCCCGGGTCCGGTCGGCGCTCGATCCGCAGCGCCACCAGCGCGATGAGCGCCGCGTAGCCGAACCCGCCCGCGACCCCGCTCGCCCCGTGGAGGGCTCCCAGAACCGCCTGGTCCGACTCCGGGGGCACCGGGACCACGCCCGCGACGGCCAGCGCCAGCGGCTGCGCGCCCAGGACGGCGACCACCGGGCCCACCACGGCCGTGGCGACGAGGAGCCACCGGTGCCGCCCCTCCCGCTCCAGCATCCGGCGCCGCCCGGCCCACAGGCCGACCAGGAAGGGTGCCGCGAAGCCGATCGGCCCGAGCAGCGACACCAGTGCCACCGCCGCCGCGCGATCGGTGAGCATGGCGACCGGGTCGGGCGGCAGGAGCACCGGGTCCGGCCCTTCGGCGCCGAACACACCGGCGTCCGGCAGTGACGTGAGCAGGAGGAACAGGGCGGCCACGGCCAGGAGCCAGCGGTCGCGCCAGAACACTGCGAAGGAGCCGACCAGCAGCAGGACGCCGTACATCGCGAGGATGTCCCCCGCGTAGAACAGGAAACCGTCCACCACACCGACGACGACCAGGACGGCCGCCCGCCGCCACAGCAGCCTGCGGGCGGCGGGCCGGTCGCCGGTCGTGGCGCGGCCGACCAGGAGGGCGACGCCGTACCCGAAGAGCAGGCCGAACATCGGGAAGGCGCGCCCGTCCACGAAGGTCGCGATCGCCCAGGAGACCGCGCGGTCCACGGAGCCGCCGTCGAGCGGGAACCCGCCGAGGTGGGCGTCCCCGCGCAGGAAGTAGTGGGAGTTGGCCAGTGCGATGCACAGCAGCATCACGCCCCGGGCCAGGTCCGGTCCGAGCGCCCGTCCCCGGGCCGCCACCGGCCCTCGTGAACTGTCCATGCGGTCAGCGTACGGCATTAATAGAGTAGGCACTACAACAATAAGGCGCTTAACTGTGCCAGGGACCAGACGCCCCCGACGAACGGAGAAGTCGCTCATGCGGACGGTCAATCCCGAGAAGCACGCGGCGCGCCGGGCCGCGATCCTCGGTGCGGCGGCCGAGGTGTTCGCCGAACGGGGGTACGACGGCGCCACCACGGCGGCGGTCTGCACACGGGCCGGCGTGGGTTCGGGCACCCTGTTCCACTACTTCCCGGACAAGCGCACCATGTTCCTGGCGATCGTCACGGACGACCTCGACACGGTCACGACGGGTCTGGAACGGATCGACCGCACCGATCCCGCGCGGGCGCTGGACGGGGCCCTCGACCTCCTCACGGCGGACCTGGGCGACCCGATCGCTCCCGGCCTGGCCGCGGCCATGATCCAGCTGGCCCAGCGCGACGCGGAGTTCGGCGCCACGGTCGTGGCCAAGGACGAGAGCACCCGGGCCACCCTCGCGGAGATCGTCGCGGCGGGACGGGAGTCGGGTGTCTTCGAGTCCGCCGTCGACCCCCGACGCGCGGCGCGCTGGATCGTCGCGCTGACCGACGCCGGGTACCTGATCAGTGACGACGAGGAGTTCGACCCGGCCGAGGACGGCGCGGAGCTGCGCCGGATCGTCGCGGCCTACCTGGGGCGCCGGGCCGGAACCGACTGACCGCCCCGGCCCGCGCTCCGCCGCCCGCTAACGGCTGAGGCGGCGCCAGAGGGGCGGGGCACCAGCCGCAGGCCGGTGAACAGCGGCCGGAGCACGCGCGGAGCCCACACCGTGGCGGCGCTTCCGCGCAGGCCCCGCGACACCGACTCCGCCACCTGGGCCGGTGTGGCAGGGAAGGGCGCCGGGTCCACGTGCCGCGACATCCGGGTGGCCACGTAGCCCGGCCGCACCACCAGGACCCGGGCACCGGAACCGTGCAGGGCGTCGGCCAGCCCTTGGGCGAAACCGTCGAGCCCCGCCTTGGCGGAGCCGTACACGAAGTTGGCCCGACGCACCCGGACCCCGGCCACCGACGAGAGCACCACGAGGGTCCCGTGGCCCTGCTCGCGCAGCCGGGCGGCGACGGCCAGGCCCACGCTGACGTGCCCGGTGTAGTTCACCGCGCCCGCACGGGCGGCGGAGAGCGGGTCCGCCTCGTACGCCGACTGGTCGCCCAGCACCCCGAAGGCGTCCACCACCACGTCCAGGTCCCCCACCAGCTCCACGGCGGCGGCCACCGTGCCGACGTGGGTGTCGGGGGCCTCGGCGTCGAACTCCAGGGAGTGCGCGGTGGCGCCCAGCGAACCGAACACCTCCGGTGGCTCGGCCACCCCGCCACGGGCGGCCAGCACCACCTCGCTGGCCCCTTCGCGGACCAGCCGTTCCACGACGGCGAGGCCGATCTCGCTGCGGCCGCCGAGCAGCAGGACGGTACGTACGCTTCCCAGCGAGTCACGCATGGGCGGGTCCTTCCGGGGACGGTTGGCGCTTCGGGCGCTGAGTGGTCAGACGAGTCGCAGGCGGCGGGCTAGGTCCGAGACGAGCACGCCGTCCGGATCCACGCGGGCGCGGGTGGCCCGCCACGCGGGGAGGTCGGGATACATGGCGTGCACGGTGTCCGGCCGGGCCCGGCTGTCCTTGGCCAGGTACACGCGCCCGCCCGCCGCGAGGACGCGCTCGTCGAACCCGTCCAGCAGGCGCGCGAGTCCGGGGAGTTCGGCGGGCAGGTCCAGGGCCAGGGTCCAGCCCGGACGGGGGAACGAGAGCGGCCCGGGGGTGGGTGCGCCCATCCGTTTGAGGACGGCCAGGAACGACGGCGCGCCCGCACGGGACAGGCCCTCCGCCACGGCGCGCAGGGTGTCCTCCTCCCCGAAGGGCACGACGAACTGGTACTGCACGAACCCGCGCGGCCCGTACATCCGGTTCCAGCCCTCCACCGCGTCCAGGGGTGGAAGAACCCGCCGAGCGGTTGGGCCCGGCCCCGCTCCCGTAGGGGCGCGGCGCGGTGGTAGGCGGCGTTGAAGGCGCCCACCGTCCACCGGTTGAGGAGCCTCGGCGGCGCCCAGGGCGGTGCCGCCAGCGGGGTCCCGGTCCGGTGCCGGAGGGGTCGCGGCGCTGCGGCGCGGGCAGGTCTGCGCGGAGGGCGTGGTGGGCGCGGGTCAGCACGCCGCGCCCGAGGGAACCGTCCCGGGCCAGGAGGTCCACCCAGCACACCGTGTACCGGTAGGCGTGGTCGGAGCGCGCCATGAGGTCCAGGGTGGAGTCGAGGTCCGGGGTGCGGTCGGTGTCCACCCGGGCGTAGGCGGTCTCCACCGGGTGCACGCCGAGGGTCGCCTCGGTGATCACCCCGGTCAGGCCCATCCCCCCGACGGTGGCCCAGAACAGGTCCGGGTCCGGGCCGTCGGGACCGAGGCGGTGCGCCTCCCCTGTGGGGGTGAGCAGGGTCAGGGAGCGCACGTGCGCACCCAGGGAGGAGTCCGCGTGGTGGTTCTTGCCGTGCACGTCGGCCGCGATCGCCCCGCCGAGGGTGACGTGCCGGGTCCCGGGTGTGACGGGGACGAAGTACCCGCGGCCCAGCAGGTGCGCGATGATCCGCCCCATGCTGGTCCCGGCGGGCGCGGTGAGCTCCCGCCGCTCCGTGTCCAGGTGCGGCGGTCCGGTGAGTTCGGAGCAGTCCAGCACGGTCCCGCCCGCGGCCTGTGCGGCGTCCCCGTAGGACCGGCCCAGCCCCCGGGCGAGGGCGCCGCGCGGCCCGGCCCCGGCGAGCATCCGGGCGGCCTGTGCGGCGGTGCGGGGGCGCACCACGTGCGCGGCGGTGGGGGCGGTGCGGCCCCAGCCGGTGAGGAGGGTCGGGCGGCTCACAGGTAGATCCCCAGTCCGACCAGGAGGGCGAGGGTGACGAGGGCGAGCTGGAGCGGACGGTCCCGCAGTGCGATCTCCTCGGGTTCCTCGCCCGCGCCCCGGTCCACGAGAAGGTTGTAGCGCAGCACGAACATGATGAACGGAACGATACTGACCGCGTGGAACACGGACTGTGGTCCGCCGCCCTGTTCCAGGGCCCAGAGGCAGTAGGTGACGATCATGGCACCGGAGGCCATGACGCGCATGTGGGACAGGTAGGCGGGCGTGTAGCCGAGCAGCGCCGTGCGCGTGGGGTGCGCGGTGCTCCCCTCCTCGGTACCGGGGATCGGCGTGTCCCCCTCGCGGGCCGTGACGCGCAGCTCCGCCTCGCGCTTGCCGACCACCACCAGCAGCGCGGCGAGCGCCACCACGATGACGAACCACGAGGTCAACGGCACTCCGACCACGATCCCGCCCGCCATGGCGCGCAGCATGTGGCAGGAGGCGACCGCGACCAGGTCGCAGACGACGACGTCCTTGAGCCAGAGGGTGTAGGCCAGGGTGAGCAGGACGTATCCGACGAGTACCAGGGTGAGGTGCGCGTTCCCCAGGGCCAGTGAGGCCAGCGGCGCCACGGTCACGAACAGCGCGCCGACGGTCAACGCGAGCGGGGCCGGGAGGTCTCCGGAGGCGACCGGCCGGTACCGCTTGCGGGGGTGCTCGCGGTCGCGCGCCGCGTCCCGGACGTCGTTGAGCAGGTAGGTGCCGCTGGCGGCCAGGCAGAAGAGGGCGAAGGCGACCCCGCAGAGCAGCAGGGTACGCGGGTCACCGAGCGCTCCGGCGGTGGCCGGCGCGGCGAACACCAGCAGGTTCTTCAGCCACTGGCGGGGGCGGCAGGCCCGGACGAGGGCGGCGGTGCGGTGCATGCGCGCCCCCTCCTGGTGATCGCGAAGAGTGTGGCGGCCGGACCGCCCGCGGGGGAGGGGCGGTCCGGCCGGTGGTGCCTGCGGTGCGGCCACGAGCGCGGCCGTCACGGTGCGGGACCGAGGGCGCCGGGGTCAGGCGGCGCGGGGTCGGCTTGCCGGGGGTGTCGGGGGTGAGCGTTCCCGTGGGGGTGTCAGCCGTGGTTCTCGGTGCGGCGGCCGGTGACCAGCAGGACGACCGCGATGCCGACGAACCCGGCGCCGAGCACCAGCGCGCCGAGGGGCAGCGTGGTGTGCAGCAGCGGCAGGACGGTGCGGGCCTGCTCGGAGTTCTCGATCGCGGCGGCGCGGGTGGCGTCGTCGAACCGGAGCTCACCGCTGAGCAGGGTGAGGACCTCCTCGCCGTCGACGACGACGGTGCGGTGGTGCTCCTCGCTCATGTCGATGGGGGAACCGCTGACCGGCTCGATCCAGTAGGTCCGGACGATGGAGAAGGTCTCGTCGCCGACCACGTCGCCGTCGCCCTCCAGCCCGGCGACCGAACGCGGGAGCTCGCGCTCGTCGATGACGGTCGGCTCGACGGTCTGGACGAACTTGTAGGCCTCGACGCCGTCGACCTCCTCGACGCCCTCGAACTCCATGGGAACGACTTCCTGGACGGTGGTCTCGAAGAAGTCGTGGTCACGCTGCTCGGTGAAGAAGGGGAACTTCCACCCCTGCCCGGACTGCTGGACGGCCTCGTCGTTGATCATGGCGTCGCAGCAGTCGACGAGCTCACCGGTGACGCGGTCGTGCCCGGCGCGGCGGTTCGTGGAGCTGATGCCGAAGTCGGTCTCGGCGTCCTTGATCCACGTGAACTGGTCCCACACCACCACGTCGTCGGTGCTGGAGGCCACGTCGGCCCGGATGGTCGAGTGCGCCTCCACGTCGGCGTCCTCGACGAGCTCGACGTCCTCGATGTTGAAGTAGGTGATCTCTCCGACGTTGACGGTGGGGTTGTAGTAGTCCAGTGGAGTCTTCATCAGGGAACTGGACATCCACGTGCGCATCATGGGTGCCAAGGCGAGACAGAAGACCCCCAGCGCGATGAGAACAACCGCAACGGTACGGCGCATGTGCCCTCCTGGGCGGATGAGAGTCAAGAGCTGGAACTAGGTTCAGTTCCGGGTAGAGTACTGCCCAGTAGTGAACGACGTCACCTGGGCGTGTCTGAATTTTTATAACACGTTCTAGTAGAACGCGTTTCGGCTCCCTCCCGTTCTGGAAGGCCCCATGGCGCCCATCTCCTCCGCGCCCGAGGACCCCACCTCCGGCAGCGCCCGAACCACCACCGCCGACCCCGCGCTCCTGCTGCCGCAGGTGAGCGGCCGGCACCACGCCCTCGACGGGGTCCGCGGGCTGGCCTGCCTCATGGTGCTGGTGGTCCACGTGTCGACGGAGACCGGTGACGCCCTGGCCCCCGGGCCCGTCGGAGCCCTCCTCAGCGCCTCGGCCATGGCGGTGCCGCTGTTCTTCGCCCTGTCCGGCGTGCTGCTATACCGCCCCTGGGCCCGGGCCGCGCTGGACGGCACACGAGGGCCGAACACCCGCGCCTACCTGTGGCGACGCGTCATGCGCGTCTTCCCCGCCTACTGGGTGGTGGCGGCCGTGGCCCTCGTGCTGTACGCGGGCGACCACCTGACCTCGGTCCGGCACTGGGCCGAGGTGCTCACCCTCACCTTCCCCTTCAACACCAGCCCGCACTGGGCCGGTCCGGGCCCCGAGGGGCTCGGCCAGATGTGGAGCCTGTCGGTCGAGGTGGCCTTCTACCTCACCCTCCCGCTCTTCGCGGTCTTCCTCGGCCTGTGGGCCCGGGGCGGGGCGACCGTGGACGCGCGCGGGCGCAGGATCATCGGCGGACTGGTCGTGATCACGGTGCTGTCGTACCTGGCGCTGGTCCCGCAGTACTTCCCGGAGCCCCGCGAGCTCATGCACTCCTGGCTGCCGCGCTGCATGGGCATGTTCGCGGTCGGGATGGCGCTGGCGACCCTCTCCGAGTGGGCCTGGCGGGAGAGCGGCCCGGACGGCCCGGTCCGCCGGTTCTGCCGGACCGTCGGCACCTCACCCGGGCTGTGCTGGGCGGTCGCCGCCACGTTCTACGTCCTGGAGGCCACGCCCGCCGCCGGGGGCCGGTTCTTCGAGCCCGGCAACCTGTGGGTGTCGGTCATCGAGTCGACCACCAGCATCGGTTTCGCGTTCTTCGTCATCGCGCCGGTGGCTCTCGCCCCGCCCGCGCCCGAGGGCCCGCGCCGACGGCTGCGCGCGCTCGCCACGTGGACCGACGGGGCCTGGCTCGACGGGTTGATGCGTCATCCCGTCATGGTGTTCTTCGCGCCGATCAGCTACGGGGTGTTCCTGTGGCAGTTCGTCGTGCTGTACCTGTGGCGC
The DNA here is from genome assembly GCA_018388625.1 of Nocardiopsis eucommiae. Lineage (GTDB taxonomy): Bacteria > Actinomycetota > Actinomycetes > Streptosporangiales > Streptosporangiaceae > Nocardiopsis > Nocardiopsis eucommiae. The sequence goes on from CP074402.1 coordinate 4,766,195, forward strand.
GACTTCACCGGGCAGGACGTCTTCACCGGGTCGTTCTGGCTGGACATCGTCCCGGTACTGATCGGCAGCGTGCTGTTGGGCAAGCTCACCTACCACTTGGTCGAGGAACCCAGTCGCCGCTGGTCACGGCGGTTCTTCACCACGAGGCGCTGAGGGCGCTCAGCCCGCGTCCTCGGCCGCGTCCTCGGCGCCCTCCTCGGCCTCCGCGTCCTCCTCCGCCACCTGGCTCGCCGGGAACAGCTGACCCAGTGAGGCCCAGGTGACGCAGGTCCTCCCGGCGTCGGTGAACAGCGTGAACGTGGTGTCCCGCTCGCTCACGGGCACGTACCAGAACCCGCCGTCGGGGGCGGCGGGAAGCTCGGTCTCCACCTCCTCCTCACCGACGACCACCACGAGGTCGGCGTCCTCCTGGGAGGTGTAGCCGATGGTCGCCACCTGCTCGATCCCGCCGACCTCCCAGACGCTCCAGGACATGAGGCCGTCCCAGCTCGCCATGCACTCCTCGTCCTCCGAAGGGCGGAAGGCGTTGGCGCGCGCGGTCGGCGCGGCCTCCACCAGGTTCCCCTCGTCGTCGAAGACGTGGGCGCTGTCGGACTCCTCGGGCGCGTACATCCGGGCGGCCACCTCACGGTCGGCCAACGGGGAGAGCACGTAGGAGCTGAGCCTGCGCGGTCCGTTCCACTCCAGGACGATGTCGTCGGGGACCGCCCGGCTGTACAGGCCCGCGTCCCGGGGCACGTCCTCCAGGGACGCCCGGACGTTGGCCAGGTACTCGCGCTGGCGGTCGCCGCTCAGCGTCCCGGCGTAGGTGTACGTGGAGTAGGAGGCGGAACCCGCGTAGACGAGCGTGACCACGACCGCCGCCACCCAGACGGTTCGCGAGGGCCCGGTCAGCTGGATTGGGCGCCGTCTCCGGCCCACCCACTCGCGGGCGCGCTCCTCCTTCGTCGCGAGGAAGGCCAGGGCCAGCACGAGAGCGAACACCAGGGCCGCGTCCGCCACGTAGCGCGGATCCGATCCCACCTCCCCGTAGACGCCGCCCCGGGCGATGGCGGTGGGGACGGCGTCCACGAACACCAGGTACCCCGCCAGGATCGCCCAGGCCCGCCAGGACGTGCGCCGCACCCACAGGCTCACGAGCACGATCACCGCGAACACCGCCCACGCGCCGACCAGCACCGGACCGAGCGGGTCCACCAGGCCGCCCGCCGGGGTGACCGGCCCCCACTCGAAGGGCCCGCCCAGGGCGCCGGTCGGGAAGACCTCGCCCAGCATCCGCCGCACCAGCTGCGCCACCACCTCGGACTCGGGCACCGACGCTCCCTCGCCGCTCGTGGAGGCCCGCTGCCGTGCCAGGTACAGGACGAGGTAGGCCGCGCTGATCCCCGCCATCGCGCACCAGTGGCCGCGGTGGCGCCGGAAGGCCTGGCGCACGCCCTCCACGAGGTTGCCGGGGTACAGGAAGGCCACCGCCACCACGAACACCAGCGACGGCAGGAAGAGCGCCTTGACCGAGAACAGCATCCCGAACACCACGGCGCCCACGGCCCACCAGGAGAACAGGAGGTTGCCGGTGCGCAGGTAGCGCACGGTCCACAGCAGCGCCAGCACGATCGCCAGCTGGAAGGGCACCGCGTTGAGCGCCGCCGACCACCAGCCCAGCACGGGGACGGTCAACGGGGCCAGCGCGTACACCGTCAGCGGGACCAGCAGCGCCCACCGGCGACCGAAGAGCTCCCACGACAGGCGGAGGAAGGCCAGGACCGCCACCGCCTGGAGGAGGAGCATGGTGCCCGCCGCCGACGCCCAGTGGAAGGGACCGAAGGCGGTCTGCACGTACACCAGGAACAGGGCCCCCGGCATGAAGTGGCCCTTGTGCAGCTCCAGCAGGTACTCCGGCGACAGGTCCTGCGCGTGCGCGGCGGCGAAGAAGAGGAAGTCGTCCTCCACGAAGTACGACTCGCCGAGGACGTACACCCTGAGGGCCAGGGAGAACAGGACCACCACCAGCCCGACCTGGAGGATCCGGTCGCGCCACAGCCCCCGCAGCGCGGCCAGGCTCTCGCCCAGCACGTCGCCGTAGGTGGGGTCCTCGTCGGGCCCCACCTCCGCCCTGCGTACGCTGGTGGCCGCCCCGCCGCGCTCCGTGGGGGAATCAGGCGCCATGGGTACTCTCCCCGCCCTAGGTTGGCCATCCCGGAAAATGGGTGCCAGAATACAACACGTTCCACTTTCTTTCCTGACCGTTGTCGCAGGTCCTGATGGACCGCGAGCCCAGAACAGGAACAAGCTCCAGTTCCTGGGTGGTCACCAGTGCCGTGGAGGTGATGCCGGTGGGGCTCGAACAGGTCCGCCGTGACTGGACCCGGCTGGGTTCCACTGAGCCGCTGTGGGCGGTCTGCGTCGACCCGGACAAGCGCGACGGCGGGTGGAACGACGACGAGTTCCTCGCCTCGGGCCGCGCGGAGATCGACCCGGCCATCAGCCGCCTCGACGAACTCGGGCTGGCGCCCGAACGCGGCCGGGTCCTCGACTTCGGCTGCGGCGCCGGGCGGCTCTCCAACGCCCTGGCCGCCCACTTCGGTCAGGTCGTCGGCGTGGACATCTCGGCGCCCATGCTCGACGAGGCCCGTCGCCTGGACCGCTCCGGAGGCCGGATCGAGTTCGTCCTCAACGAGCGGCCCGACCTCTCCCGGTTCGAGGACGACTCCTTCGACCTGGTCTACACCGACCTCGTCCTCCAGCACCTGCCCACCGACCTGGCCGAGGGCTACCTCCGGGAGTTCGCCCGCGTGGTGCGGCCGGGCGGGGCCCTGGTGGTCGGCGTGCCCGAGTCCGAGCGGCGCACCTTCAAGGGCCTGGTGTTCCGGTACGTGCCCTGGCCCCTGGTGGCCCTGGCACAACGGGTGATCCTGCGCTACCCGGCGCCCATGAGGATGCACACCCTGAGCACCGAGCGGATCTCCCAGCTCCTCCCCCACCGGATCGCCGCCTCCGACGAGTACTGGGGCGGGGACCACTGGCGCCACCTGCGCCACTACGTCGAGGTCGGAGCATGACCGCGCCGTTCCGCGCCACCCTGGCCCGCTCCGTCCGGCTGTTCTCCGCGTTCCGCAGGGAACAGACCGATCCGGCGTTCTTCTACGGGATGCTCGCCCGCGACACCGTCGACCAGCTGCGCTCGTACACGCCACTCGACGGCAGGCTGGTCGTCGACGTCGGCGGCGGGCCGGGCTACTTCGCCGACGCCCTGCGCGCCGAGGGCGCCCGCTGCCTGTGCGTGGACTCGGACGCGCACGAGATGACGCTGCACGGGCGCGAGGCCGACGCCAACGCCGTGCAGGGCAGCGCGCTCGACCTGCCGCTGCGCACGGGGACCGTGGACGTGTGCTTCTCCTCCAACGTGCTGGAGCACGTGCCCGACCGGACGCGGATGGCGGACGAGATGGTGCGGGTCACCCGCCCGGGCGGGCTGGTGTACCTGTCGTACACGCTCTGGCTGTCGCCCTGGGGCGGCCATGAGACCTCGCCCTGGCACTACCTGGGCGGTTCCTACGCGGCCGAGCGGTTCACGCGCAGGAACGGGCGACGGCCCAAGAACGACTTCGGGCGCACCATGTACGCGGCGCACGCCAAGGAGATGATCCGCTGGGTCCGGGGCCGCACCGACGTGGACGTCGTGGACCTGCGTCCGCGCTACCTGCCCACGTGGACGAAACCGATCGTCCACGTGCCGTTGCTGCGGGAGATCGTCACCTGGAACCTGCTGATCGTCCTGCGCAGGCGCTGATCGGTCTTCTCGCGGCGCCCAGCAGGGCCGCCCACTCCGCGTGCGGGAAGGCCAGCGACCCGAGCCCCCGGTTCTGGGTGTCGCGGACCAGGGCACGGGTGCGCTGGTCCGCGACCTCGACGCACTCCTTCGCGGTGGTGCTGTACGAGGACTTACGGAAGACGGGATCGTCAACGGCAAGGCGCATGAACGGGCCTTTCGCTGGGGGAAGGTACGCGGACTCAGGCGCATCCTGCCCGTGATCACCCTCCGAAATCAGAGGCGAACGTCCTGAGTGCCCGACCGGGCACGGCCATCACACCCCAAAGCAGGTCAGACCCCAAAAAGGCCCCAGAACCCCCACCCCGAAACCCCTCACCCAGGGTGACAAGTTCGCCGAATGACCGGCTTCGTGCTCTCGCTCCGGGAGAGCGTCCAGGGCACCGTCACCCTGCGGGCCGCCTCTCCGTGCATCTGGCCCGAGGGCACACCCGACTGACCGGTGTCATCCCCTCTGACCTGTCCGGGGGCCGGGCACCATGCCGCCCTCGCCCCGGTCCAGCTGTGCCAGTGCCCGACGCGGCGACCGCGCGTGCCTGCGTATCCCGGCGAAGGGGCACTCCTCGCGCTCCATCTCGATGGTGAAGTCCCTGGACGTACCGAGCTGGTCCAGTTCCTCCCAGGTCACCGGGGCCGCGACCGGGGCTCCCGGCTTGGGTCGGACCGAGTAGGGCACCACGGCGAGCTGACCGGTCCCGTTGCGCAGGTAGTCCACGAACATCCGTCCGTGCCGGGCCGCCTTGCGCACCCGGGTGGTCCACTCGTCGGGCGCCCGGGCCGCCACCCGGTCCGCGACCGCCTTGGCCAGCTTCCGGACCTCCATGTCGTCCACCTCGGGGCGCAGCGGGGAGTGGACGTGCAGCCCCCGGGAACCGGTGGTCATGACGTAGGCGGCCAGACCGAGCTCGGACAGCACCTCGCGCACGTTCCACGCGGCGTCGCGGCAGGAGTCGAAGGACTCCTCCGAGCCGTCCAGGGGGTCGAGGTCGATGACCATCCGGTCGGGAACCCCCAGCCGGGGGTGCGCGAGGACCACGAGTGCAGGGTGATGGCGTCCTGGTCCGCGCACCACACGAGGGTGGCCGCCTCGTGGCACTCCATCATCCGCCCGGACGCGGTCCACAGGGTGCGGATCCACTTGGGGTGGGCCGGGTGCTGCACCAGGAAGCCCGGGGACTCGATCCCCTCGACGTACCGCTCCAGCGCCACGGGACGGCCCTTGACCAACGGAAGCATGAGCGGCGCGATCCGCGCGTAGTAGTCGGCCAGGTCGGCCTTGGTCGCCCCGCCGGGCCCGAAGAGCGACTTGTCGGAGTGGCGGACCTCCACCTTGCGTCGTCCCGCGCGCACCGTCGTTCGCATGAACGCTCCTCAGGGTCGTCGTGCGCGGGATCTACCCGAACACTTCCCCTGAAAACCACACCAAACCTTTCATATAGCGCAAACCACCTGGCACTTCTCCCCTCGGGGCGCCGACGGTGACGGGGTGAATCCGCCGAGTGCGGACCATCCCGCTCCCTGGAACCCCTGCCCCCTGAGGAGTGCCGTGTCAGACACGTTCGACCGGCCCTGGGGGCGCTGCTCCGCTCCCTGGGGACGTCCGGCGAACTCCCCACGAGGACCCACGAGCTGACCGCCCTCTACCGGCAGGAGCTGAGGAACGCCGCCGACGCCCGGGGCGGCCCGATCCTGGTGGTGGCCGGCAACGCCCGTCCGTGGGCCAGGTGGACCACCTGAGACCGGGCGCGGGCGGGCACCGCCTCCTGGTGACCTCCCGGTCGCGCCTGGACGCGTTGTCGGCCCAGCGCGTCGACCTGGACACTCTGTCCGAAGGGGAGTCACTGGAGCTGATGAGCTCCCTGCTCAGCGCGCTCGGTGAGCGGATCCACCTGGGCGAGGACCCCCAACCGGAACGGATGATCGTGCAGGCCTGCGGAGGCCTCCCCTGGCCCTGCGGATCTGCGTCTCCCTGCTCCGGTCGGACCCCGAGCGCCCCCGCGAAGAGCTGGCCGCCGAGCTCGCCGCGCCCCAGGGACGGCTGGCGACGCTGGACGACGGGCACCACTCGGTCTCCACCATGCTCGACCTCGTCGTCGACCGGCTCACCCCGGAGGAGGCATGGCTGTTCGACCTCCTGGGCGCGGCCTCCGCGCGGGTGTTCTCCACCGAGTCGGCCGCAGTGCTCACGGATCTGGAGCCCCAGCAGACCCGGGGGTTGCTCACCAGGTTGGCCAGCGTCCAGCTGGTCCAGAGGGGGCACGGGCGGAGGTGGGTCATGCACGACCTCATCGCTGACTATGCGCAGGTCAGGGCGGCCAAGTACGCGGACGAGACGCAGCGGTCGGCCGTGGTCCGCCTGCTGGAGCACTACGCGGACACGGTCGAGGCGGCCGTCGCACGCTGGGCGGGCCTGGACGGGGTCCCCGCGGAGGCGACTCCCCGTTCCGGACCGGCCCGCAGGCGTGGCGGTGGCTGGAGCGGGAGCACCCCGCCCTGGTCGAGGCCACGCGCGCCGCCGAGGCCGTCGACCACGACGTCGGGAGGATCCTGCTCCCCCTCGACCTGTACGACTACCTGGTGGGGGTGCGCCGGGCGGTGCGGGCCAGAGCCCTGTTCGCCCACTCCGACGACAGCGACGACCAGGGCTGGCCGAACGACCCTGTGGTCTGTTCCAAGATGGCCACGGCGCTCTCGGCCCTGGAGGACCTGGGCGGCGCGGTCGCGGCCCGCGAGCACGCCGTCTCCCTCTTCCGTGACGCGGCCGACCCGGTGGCCGAGGCCTACGAGTGGACCCAGCTGGCCCGCCTCCGGATGATGGGCGACCAGGCGGCCGAGGCAGCCTCCGCGCTGAGGCGTGCCCTGGTCCTGGTGGGCGGTCGCGACCCGGAGTTGAGGCTCCTCATCGGGGCGCTCCTCGACCAGTGTCTCGCGGACTGACTGGGAAAGCCGACGCCCGGAGGACTTGATCGCGACGGCCCGGGACTTCCCACCGTCATCCCCGCGGGGCCGGATCCGGCCAGAACTCGAGGGGCCGCCGCTCAACGCGCACGCGAACCAGCACTTTCTGTAGCATCGCGGGGGTACCCCTCCCCTTCGCAATGGAGTGTGTCGTGTCCGGAGAAGCCGGAGTCAACCCTGTCGAGGCGATGAGCGAGGCCGAACAGGCCGAGGCGCTCGCCGAGGCAATGGTCTTCCTCGGAAGGGACCTGGAACTCATCACCTCGGATCTGCGAGCCGCCGTGTCCGAACACGTGTCCCCGGCCATCGGCGACTACGAGGAGGAGACCGTCCTCCACCTGGGCCAGGTCGCCCAGAACGGCATCAATCTGGCCCAGAACATCCAAGGCGCCGACCTCGCGATCGCAGACACCGACCACGAGAACGCCGAAGAGTTCCAGGAGGGCCTAGAGGCCCTCGACATCCAGATCAACTTCTAGCTCGCGATCCCCCGCAGAGCGCCAGGCCCCCACCTGAGCCCCGGAGACGGAAACAGCCATGACCGCTATCGCCGACCTGCACCTCGGACTACCCAGCGACATCGAAGCCGAGATCGGCGACATCGAATCGGGCGCCGACGATCTCGACCAACTCCGCCAGACCATGCTCGGCGACGCCGAGACCACCGACACCCAGTTCCGCACCGCGTCGGGGAGTTCACCGACCTCATCGCCTGGAACATCGTCACAGCTTCCTCCACCGAACTGATGGCGTGGGAAGAGGCCACGAGGGCCCTGACCTACGGGTCAGGGACCCTGCGTCTGTGGGCGAGCGACATCGGGACCTACCGCGCCGAACGCGCCAGCATCCAACGACGCTGGGACGAGGCCAAAGCCGACGCGGAGTCGGCCGTGTCCAACATCAGTTCCAAACCCAACATGCATGGCTCCCTGTCCTCCGCCCCCGTCAAGGCGGAGAAGATCGAGGAACTGGAGACTCTGCGCACCGAACTCCTTTCGGAGCACTCGGGGCGCTGGGAGACCCTGATGGAGCAAGCCGACCAGACCAAGAAGGACCTTCGAGACGGCCCTGGTGAAGCCACCCTGGAACGACTCGTTGAAGCCGGCCTCCTCACCGGAGCACAACTGACCTACCTCGGAGACGCTGTCCCGAGCATGGTCCCCGACGAGCTGACCGGAGACGAACCCCCGCAGTCGTCAACCTGTGGTGGACCTCCATGACGGAGGAGGAACAACAGGAGGCCATGGAGGACCACCCCGAACTCCTTCGCGACCTCGACGGAATCCCCGCTACGGTGCGTGACGAGCTCAACCGCGAACACCTCGACAACGAGATCGAACGTCTCGAAGAGGAGCTCGAGGAAGTACGGGAGGAGCACAGGGGCAACCCGGGCCCCGGCAATTCCTTCCCCGGCTGGAGACCAGCGAGGCCATCAGTGAACTCACACAGGGCGTCTCCACCCTTCGAGGACTGCGTAACAACGTGGAGGGAAAGGAGCTGGAAGGCGAGCCGGAGGCGCACCACGAGCACCGGTTCCTGCTGTCCCTCGACACCGAGAACCTGGGCCGGGCGATTGTCGCCCATGGCAACCCGGACACCGCAGACAACGTAGGCACCGTTGTGCCGGGTACCAACGCCGACTGGCGCAGTGTCAACGGCCAGTTCGAGTACGCGGGCGCAATAGCGGAGAGCGCATACGACGTGGACCGGGATGCGAACCACTCCGTTATCGCCTGGATAGGCTACGACGCCCCCAAGGCTTTAAGGCAGCCGCAGAAAGGGAGCACGCCGAGAACGCGGTCGACGAACTCGGCGCCTTCCAGGACGGTCTACGCGCCACCCACCAGAGCACCTCCCCTTCGCACAACACCGTCATCGGACACAGCTACGGATCCACTGTGGTCGGTCACACGGCCTGGAGCGAGCGAGGACTGGCCGCGGACGAGATCGTCCTCGTAGGAAGTCCCGGAAGCGGCACCACCCATGCAGATCACCTGGGCCTGCCCGCAGAGAACGTGCACACCTCCACAGCCGAGAACGACAAGATCTCTTGGACCACCGGCTTCACACATGGCCCCGACCCCACAGCTGGGGAGTTCGGAGCCAATACGTTCGGTTCGAGTCCGGGATCCAAGGGGGAAAGCTCCCTTTCGGCGATGCACACTCGGAGTACTTCGAGAGCGACTCCGATTCGGTCGAACGAATTGGCGAGATCCTCGCTGGCCAAGCGAACGGGGGATAAGTGGCATTCATGATTCGAAGTGTCCGAAGTCGGTGGCGGGTGGCGCTCGCCGCCGCACTGACACTGGTCACCGTCGGTTGCACGCCCAGCACGAGCATCACCCGCGACGAGGCCGAGGAACGTCTCCAGGAACACGCCACCGCCGCCGCTGACGTCCTCCCCGACGAGCTCGAACTCGACACCACCCGAAGAATCAACGCGCCGCCCTGTGACTCCTCCGAGGACCAGATCTGGGTGTCCCAGTCGTTTTGGTTGGACGGTCTCCCTGTGGAGGACAACGAAGCCAACGTTGACGCACTGGTGCGGCACTGGGAGGACAACGGCTACGAGATCACCACCGACGAACGCCCCCAGAAGCTTCGTGTCGGCGCCTCGCACAGTGAGGACGGATTCGAACTGAGGGTCAGGACCAGTGTCCAGGGGGATCTGTCTCTTCGCGTCTCCTCCCCTGCATCTGGCCCGGGGGCAGCCGCTGGTAGTGAGTCCCTGGTCACGCACGACGAAAGCCGACGCCCGGCCGGAGTCTCCTCCGGCCGGGCGTCGGCTCGAATCAGCGAAGCGCGGTTACTTGCGCTTGTTGATCTCCTCGGTCAGCTGCGGGGCGACCGTGTGCAGGTCACCCACGACACCGAAGTCGGCGAGCTCGAAGATCGGCGCCTCGGGGTCCTTGTTGACCGCGACGATGTTCTTCGAGGTCTGCATGCCCGCCCGGTGCTGGATCGCGCCGGAGATGCCCAGGGCGACGTACAGGTTCGGGCTGACCGTCTTACCGGTCTGACCGACCTGGAACTGGTTCGGGTACCAGCCGGAGTCGACGACGGCGCGCGAGGCACCGACGGCGGCACCGAGGGAGTCGGCCAGGTTCTCCACGACACTGAAGTCGTCCGAACCCACACCGCGACCACCGGAGACCACGATGGCGGCCTCGGTGAGCTCGGGGCGCGCGCCCTTCTCCTGGGCGACGCGCTCGACCACCCTGGCGGTCTTGGCGGCGTCGGAGATCTCGACCGCCACGGCCTCCTCGGCGGCGGCGGCGCCGACGGCGGCCTCCGGCACGACGGAGTTCGGGCGGACCGCGACGACCGGGACACCGGTGGTGACGCGGGCGTGCGTGACGGTGGCGCCACCGAAGACGCTGTGCTCGGTGACGACCTCCGCGTTGACGTCCACGACGTCGGTGAGCACGCCCGAGCCCAGCTTCACGGCGGTGCGACCGGCGATCTCCTTGTTCTCGGCGGTGGCCGAGACGAGGATGGCGGCGGCGCCCTTCTCCTGCGCGAGCTTGGCGAGCAGCTCGGCCTTGGGCGCGACGACGTAGTCGTTCACCTCGGCCGGAGCCACGTAGACCTTCTCGGCGCCGAACTCGGCCAGCGCGGCCCGGCCCGACTCCACACCGTCTCCGACCCACACCGCGGCGGGCTCGCCGATGCGGCGCGCAGCGGTCAGCAGCTCGGTGGTGACCTTCTTGACCTGTCCGTCGACGTGGTCGACGAGGACGAGGACCTCAGCCATAATCCTTGAACCTTCCTGAGTCTCTCGCCTGACCTACACGAACTTCTTCTCGGCGAGGAAGTCGGCGGCCTTGGTACCGCCGTCGCCCTCGTCCTTGACGATCGTGCCCGCAGCGCGCGGCGGCGCGGCGGCGAAGTCGACGGTCTCGGTGGTGGCGTTGGCCAGACCGACCCTGCCGGTGTCGATGCCCGCGTCGGCCGCGGACTTCTTGTCGACCGGCTTCTTCTTCGCCTGCATGATCAGCTTGAAGGACGGGTAGCGGGGCTCGTTGATCTTCTCCACGACGGAGACGACCGCCGGGAGCTGGGCCTCGACGACGTCGTAGCCGTAGTCGGTCTGACGCTGGATCCTGATCGCGCCGCCGTCGACGTCGACCTTGCCCGCCAGCGTGAGCTGGGGCAGGCCGAGGTACTCGGCGAGCGCGGCACCGACGACACCGGTGCGGGCGTCGGTGGACTCCGAGCCGAGGACGACGAGGTCGAACTCAAGGGTGCCCAGGGCCTGCGCGAGCGCGTAGGCGGTCTGGATCGCGTCGGAGCCGTGCAGCGCCTCGTCGTTGACGAAGACGGCCTTGTCGGCACCCATGGACAGGGCCTTGCGGATCGAGTCCGTGGCCTGGTCCGGGCCCATCGTCAGGATGGTGACCTCGCCACCGTGCTTCTCCTTGAGGAGGAGCGCCTCTTCGATGGCGTACTCGTCGAGCTCGTTGATGACGCCGTCGGACGCTGCGCGGTCCAGCGTCCTGTCATCGGCGTTGAGCTTCCGTTCGGTCGCCGTGTCCGGGACCTGCTTGACCAAAACGACAATATTCATGGCCGGTGGCCGACCTCCCTGCACTCCCATATCCGCCGTCAGGCGAGTGGGCGCTGGCGCGCCCCGATACTGCCAACAATGCCGAATGCCGTTCGGTCATCCGACGGCGGGTCCGGTGTACACGTCTACATCCGACCCGCGTGTGCTCATAGCAGAGATGTTACTCGCTAGTAGCTTGAAGGCCAACCCGCGCCCCCACAATCGACTTAGGAAACCCTAACCAGAGCCCGGACGACAGCCGCCGTCGGGCCCACCGGACGGCGGTCACCAGTGCCGACCCCGGCGGGGCGCGGAACCCCCACACCCACCTTAGTGACCGGTTCCGCGCCGTTGACGGGCACACCGCCGCCGAACGACGGACGCTCCCCCTCCCGGCGGGGAGAAGGAGCGTCCTCGGTGTGCTTCCTCGTCTAGCTGAACCAGTCGGAGGGACCGGTGAGCGGCCCGGTGGTCCAGATCGGGGCCGAGCTCAGCCCGACGGAGAGGATGAACATGGTGATGAGCACGATGGCCACCACCACGCCCACGTAGACGTACAGGTTGCTGAACCGGGCCCGCTCGACCAGCCAGACCGCCTGGTGACGAGCCTCACGCCCGCTGGGCATGATGTAGCTCAGCAGGATCATGACGAAGACCGCGAAGGCGCCCGTGTAGTTGGCGCCCTCCCCGGCACGTCCATGATCCTCGCGTAGACCATCCCGACGAGGATGCCGCCCAGCAGGTAGATCAGGCCGAACCCGACCGTGCGCAGCGCCATGCGCCCGAACGCCCACGGGAAGCTCAGCGCCACCACCATGCTGTCGGAGCTGCGCGGCCCGCGCGTCTGGAGGCGTCGGGCGTGCTCGGACTTGACCACGTCCAGCGCTCCCAGGCCCGCGATGACCACGATGCCCAGGATGATGCCGATCCACGGGAACCACAGCGCCACACCCGCCAGCGCGACCATGACCGGGATGAGCACCAGCGGGTGCATCCGCCAGGACTCGTCGTAGTACTCGTCGTCCTCGTGCTCGTCGTACTCGTCGCCCTGGCCGTCGCCCCGGAAGTAGTCCCCGAACCGGTCGCCGCGACCGCGACGGAAGCGCCCGAGCAGGCCGCCGCGCTCCTCGAACTCCCCTCCTGGAACTCCTGCGTGCTGTTGGCCCGGCCCTGCTGGCCGACCGGCGTCAGGATGTCCTGGAAGGCGTTCGGGTCCAGCGGGGAGTTGAAGAACTGGGTCTGCGGGGCCCCGTCCGAGTCGACCCGTCGGGGGGCCTCGTGGGGGAGACCTCCCCTGCTGTCCCATCATCATGGTCCCGGCGGGGTCGTCCCCGCGCGCCAGCTGCCCCGGCTCGAAGCGCTGGGTGCCGTGCACGTCGTCCCTGCGGCCCAGTTCACCCGGGTCGAAGCGCTGGGTGCCCTGCATGTCGTTCTGGCCGGGCCGGATGCGCTCCGTCCCCTGCGGGTCGTGGAGGTCGTCGGAGGAGCCCGGGGTGATCCGCTCGGTACCGGCCAGGTGGGACGAGAGGTCGTCGGTGGCCTCGTCCGGTTCGCCCCAGGCCGTCGCGGCGCGGCCGCCGCTGAGGTCGTCCGTGGCCTCCGCGTCGGAGCCCCAGCCGGCGGAACGCGCGCCGTTCAGGTCGTTGGTGGCCTCGTCGTCCGCGCCCCAGCCCGACCCCGGGGCGGGCCGACCGCCGCTGAGGTCGTCCGTGGCGTCCTCGTCGGCGGTCCAGCCACCCGACCGCGCGTGGCTGGTCTGCGGCGCCGAGGGGCTGGCCCAGGCGCTGGCGGTGTTGGTGGGGTTACCGCCGCTCGTGTGCGCGGGCCCCCAGCCGTCGGTGGCCCGGCCCGCGACGTACCCGGCGGCACCGCCGAGCGCCGCGCCCGCGGCACCGGCCGCCGCCGCTCCGCCGAACCCCCGCCGCCGTGGCCGCCCGAGGCGGCCGGGTTCTGGGTGGGAGCGGGGGCGTGCACGGTGTGTCCGCCGGTCTGTCCGGCGTGCGGCATGCCGCCGGTCGGCTCGGTCCAGGGCAGGTCGAGGTTGAGGCGCCCCGTCTCGGCCACCAGTTCGGCGGCGGTGGGACGCGCCGACATGTCCCGGGAGACCGCGCGGTTGACGAGCGGGCGCAGCGCCTCGTGCATCCCGTCCATGTCGATCTCGCCGTTGAGGATGCGGAAGAAGATGACCTCGAACGAACCGGCACCGTAGGGCGGACGGCCGGTCGAGGCGAAGGCGACGGTGCCGCCCCAGGCGTGCACGTCGGTGGCGGGGCCCAGGTCGGTGCCCTCGATGACCTCCGGGGACAGGTAGCTGGGCGTGCCGACGAACGTGCCGGTCTGGGTCAGCTTGGCACCGTCCACGGCGTGCGCGATGCCGAAGTCGATCACGATCGGCTCGCCGTTGGAGATGATCACGTTGCCGGGCTTGAGGTCGCGGTGGATCACGTCCACCGCGTGGATGTCCTTGATCGCCCGGGCCATGCCGGTGACGAAGCGGGTCAGAGCGCGGCCGCGCAGGGGGCCGTGGTCGGTGACGGTGGCGTCCAGGGTGGGCCCGGGGATGTACTCGGTGACGACCCAGGGCAGCTCGGCCTGGGTGTCCGCGTCGATGACCTCGGCCACGTTGGGGCTCTGCACACGGCGCATCGTCTCGACCTCGCGGGCGAGCCGGGCGCGTGCGATGTGGTCACCGGCGACCTCGGGCTTGAGGACCTTCACCGCGACGAACTGGTCGGTCCGGGGGTCCTCGGCCTGGTACACCACGCCCATCCCGCCGGCGCCGATGCGGCGGCGGATGACGTAGTGGCCGATGCGCTCCGGCAGCTCTTCACCCGTGGGGAAACCTGCCGACATTGCCATCGAGAACTCATCCCCTCAAAAGACCACATACCACCACGTCCAGCATATCGGCCGGGGGGATGGGTCACCATTGGCTTGTGTGGCCCCTCCGAGGGGCCCTGCGGTCTGTTCGGTCCCGCCGGAGGGTGTGGGCGCCACACGCGCCACCGCGGACTCCGGGCGAACCGTCCGTCCTCGGACGACCATTGACGAGTATGACGGAAAAACCACGCGTGCGGTTCCCCGCGCCCCCACCCGGCTGGCCGGTTCCGGACGTCTTCCCAGGGTCCCGCGTCGCCAGTCGACGCGACGAGGGTTCGAAGTGACGACAAGGTGATGCGAACCGGGCGCGTGTCCGAGCCGGGACGCCGGGACGGACGCCCCGACACTACCCGCCTCGGACCGCACGGACGCCCCCAGGCCACCGGGGTGGCCTGGGGTGCCGGTCACAGCCGGGGCTCAGCGGCCGACGAAGGTGGCCTTGCCGGGCCCCTCCTCGACGAAGCTCCGCATCCCGGCCTTCTGGTCCTCGGTGGAGAACAGACCCGAGAAGTGCAGCCGCTCGATCTCCAGACCGGTGTCCAGGTCGGTCTCCAGCCCCCGGTCGATCGTCTCCTTCGCGGCGGCCAGCGCCACGGCGGGACCGTCCACGTACTTCGCGACCAGTGCGACCGCGGCCGTGTAGACCTCCTCGTCGGGCACGACCCGGTCCACGAGGCCGATCTCCCGCGCCTCCTCGGCCCGCACGTGACGACCGCTGAACACCAGGTCCTTGGCGCGGGCGGGACCGATCAGGCGCGGCAGGCGCTGGGTGCCGCCCGCGCCCGGGATGACGCCCAGCTGGATCTCGGGCTGGCCGAGCCTGGCCTTGGCGCCCGCCACCCGGAAGTCGGCGCACAGCGCCAGCTCGCAGCCGCCGCCCAGCGCGTATCCGCTGATCGCCGCGACCACGGGCTTGGGAATGCGGGCCACCGCCGTCAGGGCGTTCTGGAGGGCACGCGAGTACTCCAGCATCTCCGCGTGGGTGAGGTCGGCCATCTCCTTGATGTCGGCTCCGGCCACGAACGCCCGCTCGCCGCCGTAGAGCACCACCGCGCGCACGGAGGGGTCCGCGGAGACGGTGGCGGCCGCCTCCGCGATCTCCCGGGTGACCGTGCCGTTCAACGCGTTCAGCGCCTTGGGACGGTCGATCCGGATGACGGCCACACCGGGGTTCTCCGGATCGGCCTCGACGCGCACGAACTCGCTCACGTTCTCCACCTTCTTCGCTTCGACGTCAGTGTCCGCTGCTTACCTAACCACCCGGGTCAGCGGAAGAGCAGCACCAGGGTCCCCAGGCGGGCCGAGACGGCGTAGGCGGTCACCAGCAGCAGTGCGGTACCCACCAGCAGGAGGGTGTCGGCCGCCCGCCAGCGGCTGTACCGCGCGTGGGTGCGGGGCCCGGTGCCGAAGGCCCGCGCGTCCATCGCGGTGGCCAGCAGCGTTCCGGTCCGGATGGACCGCACCAGCAGTGCGAACAGCCGTCCGAAGAACAGCGAGACGATCCGCGGGGGTTGCTCCCGGCCTCCAGCCCCCGTGCCCGGCGGGCCAGGGTGATGGTCCGCCACTGGTCGGCGAGCAGCGGGATGAGCCGCAGCGCCGCGAGCACGCCCATGGCGGGGCGCTCCGGCACGCGAAGCCGCTGCACGAGGCCGTCGGACATCTCCGTGGGGTCACTGCTGATCGCGGCGAGCAGCCCGGGCAGCGCGATCGCCAACAGGCGCACCGCCGCGCCCACGGCGCCCTCCAGACCGTGCTCGCCGTACAGGTAGTTGACCGCGCCGCTGCTGAGCCCCATGAGCAGGAAGGGCCCGCCCAGGACCAGCAGGGTGCGCCGGTCCACCCCGCTGAACGGCACTGTGACCAGTACCGCGAGCAGGACGAGTCCGCCGGTGACGGCGTCCACCGCCGGGATCAGCCCGATGCCGATCAGCAGCGCGGCCAGCAGCTTGGCGGCCGGGTTCAGGCCGGTCAGCCAGTACCGGGCGCCGCCGCCCTCGGGCACGTCCAGGGTGAGGGTGTCCCCGCCCATGGCGCGGGGCACGTCCGGGCCGTTCGTGTGCCGGGAACTCACGCCTCCCCTCTCGTGACGTCGCGGACCGGGCCGCCCCGACGGGTGCCGCGCGTCCCTCCGCGACCCGTACTTCCACGTCCGTCAGGCGGCGCAGCAGGAGTTCGTCGTGGGTGGCCATGACCACGGCCCGTCCCTCGGAGCGCAGGGCGCCGAGGAGCTCCACCAGCTCCGTCCAGGTACGGGTGTCCTGGCCGAAGGTGGGCTCGTCCAGCACCAGCAGGTCCGGGGCGTGCGAGGGGCCGGAGCTGAGCGCGGTCGCCACCGAGAGGCGCCGCTTCTCGCCGCCGGAGAGCGTGTACGGGTGCACCCCGGCCAGCCGGGTCAGTCGCAACCGCTCCATCAGTTCGCCCACCCAGGCGTCGGTCTCGGCCGCGCCCATCCCCGCGCGCAGCGGCGCGAAGCGGAGTTCGTCGCGGACCGTGGCGGTGACGAACTGGTCCTCCGCGTGCTGGAACACCGTGCCCACGTGGCGGGCGAGGCGGCGTGCGGGCCAGCGCACGAGCGGGCGCCGGTCGGTTCCGGCAAGCGGACCGCGCGGCAGCACCTCGCCCCGGTGCGGACGCGAGAGCCCGGCCAGCATGGTGAGGAGCGTGGACTTGCCCGCGCCGTTGGGGCCGGTGAGTGCGGTGGCGGTTCCGGCGGACAGCATGACGTTCACGTCGTCGAGCACCGTCCGCCGGGGGCGGCGCGCACGCCCACCTGGAAGGGGGTGCGGGCGCTGACGCCGACGGTCTCCACCAGGGGCACGCCGCCGGGAGCGGGCGTGAGCTCGGGGACGGGTTCGTTCCCGGGGATCCACACGCCCTGGTCGGCCAGCGAACGGCCGTGTTCCGCGAACACCCGCGCCGGGGCGCCGTCCGCGATCACTCCCCCGCCGGGTTCGACCACCACGACCCGGTCCACCAGGTCGACGACGTCGGCCACCCGGTGCTCGACCAGCACGAGGGTGGCCTCGGTCTCCGCGAGCAGGCGGGAGAGCAGGTCGCGCACGAGCACGGCCCCGGCCGGGTCGAGGTTGGCGGTGGGTTCGTCCAGGAGCAGCAGACGCGGCCGCATGGCCAGCGCGCCGGCGATGACCAGGCGCTGCTTCTCACCTCCGGAGAGGGCGCCCGTGGAGTGCCGGAGGCCGTAGGGGAAGCCGACCTCCGTCAGGGAGCGCTCGACCCGGGGCCAGATGTCCTCGGGGTCCACCCCCAGGTTCTCCAACCCGAAGGCGACGTCGTCCCCGGCCCGGGCCATCACGAGCTGGGTCTCGGGGTCCTGGCTGACCAGTCCGACCCCGCCGCGGCCCCGGTCGGCGGGGGCGCCGTCCACCAGCAGCGAGCCCTCGTGCTCCCCGCTGATGGCGCCGTCCTCGCCGGTGAGCCCGGCCAGGGAGTGCAGCAGGGTGGACTTCCCCGCACCCGAGGCCCCGAGCAGCAGGACCCGCTCCCCCGGTTCGACGGTCAGGTCCACTCCGCGCAGGGCGTGGGTGTCACGGCCGGAGTGCTTCCATCCCCAGCCGGAGAGTTCGACGCGAGCCCCGCGCGCGTTCGGTCGTGTCACGGGTCAGCCCCTGGCCGAGGGGAAGGGGGCCAGCGCGCCGGACCTGGCCAGCGCCGTGGTGAGCAGGCGCGCGCCCACGCCCGCGATGACGGCCGCGCTGAGGACCACGATCACGCCGTAGGTGAGCTGGTACTCAAGGGGCCAGGTGACGTTGTAGGCGATGTTGTCGCGGATGGCCGGGGAGAGCCCGGCCACGGCGGCCGCGAGCACGGCCACGCCCATGTTCCAGCGCCGGTAGGCGAAGGCGAGGAAGACCAGTTCGGGCAGCAACCCCTGGAGGGTGCCGTCGACGACGACCATGACCCCCACTGGGTGCCCAGCACGGCCGAGACGGAGGCCGCGGCGATCGAGGTGAGCAGGGCCGCGCCGGGCTTGCGGATGATGAGCCCGCCGAGCACGCCGGAGATCAGCCACATGCCGTAGACGACGGCCTGCCCGGGCGGGAACGCCACGAACAGCGGTGTGGTGACCGACCAGACGATGTTCCACAGCCAGAAGACGACGCCGACCGCGACGCCGATCACGGCGGCCACGACGATGTCGACGGTGCGCCAGCTCCGGGCCTTGGCGAGGATCTCCTGGACGCGGCCCACGGGCTCCGCGGTGGTTCCGGTGCCGGTCCCGCGGTTCTCGGTACTCATGCTGGTTGATGTCCCTTCGTCGGGGTGACGAGGGCCCATGTGGCCAAGAGCGCCGGTCGGGCGCGCGCTGGCGCACGCACGACGGCGGTTTCCTACGACTTCCTTCGCTGGCATGACCCAGATCAGGTGTGTAAGGGTCTGCGGCCGGGTGCCGCACTCTCAGCGCTCACGCGCTCCCCTGTCGGATTGCCTCCATTATGGGGCAAACAGGATGCGCGGTGAAGACCTTCCCTCGGGACACGCAGGAGCGGGGATGCGCCCGGCGGTGCTCGCCGGTCGCACCCCCGCTCGGGTGCCGCCACGGGTGCGTCGACGCACCCGGGGGTCAGCAGCTCAGGTTCGACCCCGTGGTGGTGCCGAGGATCTGGGCGAACTGCGTGAAGGTGTTGATGCGGCTCTGCACCTGTCCCGGGTTGCCGCCGTTGCACTCGATGGACCCGTTGATGGAACGGATCGACTCACCGAAGCCGTGGCCGTCAACGATGGCGGTGTGCCCCGACATCGTCCCGGCACCGCTCTGGGTGTTCCAGAACCAGAGTCCGGTCCGCCAGGCGATCGCGGCGTCCTGCTCGACGAGGTAGGGGTTGTTCAGCAGGTCGATGCCGAGGGCGTCCCCGGCGGCCTTGTAGTTGTAGTTCCAGCTCAGCTGGATCGGGCCCTTGCCGTAGTAGGCGTCCTGACCGGCCGGGCAGCCGAAGGGCTGGCTCGGGTCGCAGTAGTGCGGGTAGTTGTCCTCGTTGATCTCCTTGATGTACACCAGCCCGCCGGTCTCGTGGCTGACGTTGGCCAGGAAGGCGGCGGCCTCGCGCCGCTGCACCTCGACGCTTCCGGTGTTGGTGAAGCCCGGGTAGGAGCTCAGGGCGTCGGTGAGGCCGGAGTAGGTGTAGAAGGGGTTCCGGTTCGGGAACATCTGGTTGAACTGGGCCTCGCTGACGACGAAGTCGCTGGGACCGGGCTGTTCGCCGCCCCCGTCGTTTCCGCAGGGGCCCTGGTCGGCCCAGACGTCCGAGGTTCCGGGACGCTCGTTCTGCGTCCACCACTTGGCGGTGTAGTTGCGGCCTTCGAAGGAGACCTGGCCGCCGCCGGTGTAGACGGCGGAGGAGCTCCAGGCCGTCGCGCAGGCGGTGGCCGCCGTCGCGACGGTCGCGGGGAGGGCAACGAGCACAGCCGCGATGGCGCCGAGCACCGCGAGCTGACTCAGGAGACGTCGGATCACGTGATCACACTCCTAGGGTGCGGCGCTGCGTCCGACCGCGCGCCGCAGGGGGTGACGTCACCTAAGCAAGAGTGGTCTAGACCTGTCAAGGTCCAGACCACGGAAGGTGAGAACCGGGTGACGGTCCGGATCGGAACGGCGGCCCGCCTCCCGGCCCGGCGGCCGGTCCGCCTCGCGACGGTCTCCCGTGGTCACCGGACCGGGGGCTGCTTCCGAAGGCGTCTAGGTGCCCCCGTCGTCTCCCGTGCCGCCTTCGCCGGTCCCGCCTCCGCCGGTGCCGTCCGCGAGATCCTCCGCGTCCTCGGCGTCCGTGTCGCTCCCGCCCTCGTCGTCATCGTCGTCGTCACCGCCCCGCTGCTCGGGAGGCTCGGTCTTCGGGTCGCCGAAGGCGCCCGGCGACCCCGCGAACGCGTCCGAGGGCAGGTGCTTGGTGGCGCCGCGCATGCTCTCCTGCCAGATCGGGCCGGGCAGGGTGCCCCCGTAGACGATCTCGAAGTGCTGCCCGCCGATCGTCACGCCCTGGAGCGGGTTCTCCTCACCGCCGCGCACGTCGCCCACGACCACGGCCGAGGAGAGGTTCGGCGTGTACCCGGCGAACCAGGCGTAGGCGGCCCCGTCGGTGGTCCCGGTCTTGCCCGCGGCCGGACGCCCCAGGTCCAGCCCGTTGGCCGTACCCCCGTCGAAGGTCTGCTGGAGCAGGTGGTTGACGCCGTCGGCGGCGTCCTGCTTGACCGTGCGCTCGCACTCCGAGGTCGTCTTGAGCTCCTCGCCGGTGCCCTCCTCGGTCACCATGCGCACCGGGCGCGGCTCGCAGTACTCGCCCCTCGCGGCGAAGGTCGCGTAGGAGGAGGCGACGGTCAGCGGGGACACCTCCTGGTCCCCGAGCGTGAAGGAGCTCCACACCCCGAGGTCGCCGCCGTCCGCGCGGTGCACCCCGGCCTTCTCCGCCATCTCCGAGGTCTCGCACAGGCCGACGCGCTTCTGGAGCTGGGCGAAGTAGGTGTTCACCGACCCCTTGGTCGCGCTGATCATGTTGTGGCTGCCGTCGTCGCTCTCCCCAGCGTTGCGGATGCTCCACGAGGACATCCTGGTGCCCTCACAGTCGGACATCCCGCTCAGGGACAGGTTCTTGGGCGAGGAGAAGCTGGTCCCGTACCCCAGGCCCTTCTCCAGGGCCGCCGCCAGCGTGTACGTCTTGAAGGTGGACCCGGCCTGGTACCCCAGGGAGCCCCCGTCCTCCTGGTCCACGGCGAGGTTGAGGGAGGTCGTCCCGACCTGTTCGTCGTCGAAGCCGTACCGCAGGTTCTGCACGAGGGCGCGCACACGGCCGGAGCCGGGCTCGACCATGGCCTGGGCGGCGAACTTCGTGGAGTCCTCGTGCGGGACCCGCTTGTCGACGGCGTCCTGGGCGGCGTCCTGAGCGGCGGTGTCGAGTGTGGTCCGCACGATCAGCCCGCCCTGGGTGATGCGCTGCTCACGCTTCTCGACGGTGTCTCCGATCAGGTCGGAGGCACGCAGCCAGCGCATCGTGTAGTCGCAGAAGAACGGGTAGTCGCTCTCCGAGCAGCTGCCGCCGCGCGGACTGGGGTCGATCCCCAGGCCCTTCTTCTTGTGGGCCTCGGCCTCGTCCGCGCCGAGGACGTCGGTGGCCACCATCCGGTCCAGCACGAGGTCGCGGCGTTCGAGCGCCTCGTCGGGGTTGTTGAGCGGGTCGTAGAAGGAGGGTGCGCGCACCAGACCGGCCAGCATGGCGGCCTGCCCGGCGTCGAGGTCGGCGGCGGGGACGGAGAAGTACCGCTGCGCGGCGACCTCGATCCCGTGCGCGCCCGCGCCGAAGTAGGACAGGTTCAGGTACCCCTCCAGGATCTCGTCCTTGGTGAGGCGTTCCTCGACGTCGATGGCGTAGCGCAGTTCGGTGAGCTTGCGGCCCAGGTTCTGTGCGCTGGCGCCGTCGACCTCCTCCTCGGTGTCGGCGGTCTCGATGAGGAGGTTCTTGACGTACTGCTGGGTGATGGTCGAACCGCCCTGGGTGTCGCCCTGGGCCGTACGCGCGGCGGCGCGGATCACACCGCGCAGGTCCAGGCCCTTGTGCTCGTAGAAACGGTCGTCCTCGATCGCCATGAGGGCCGTTCCCACCCACGGGCTGATGTCGTCGAGGTCCACCACGCGGCGTTCGCGTTCGGAGACCTCCGCGAAGGGCGTCCCGTCGTCGGCGGTGAGCAGGACCGTGGAGGACAGGCTGGGCACGTCCAGGTCGGCGGGCAGGGACATGAACCCGGCGGCCGCGTCCCTCGCGACCAGGCCGACCCCGCCGACCCAGGGCATGACCAGGGCCGCTGACAGCAACCCGGCGACGGCCCCGAGCCCGGAGAGCCTGAGCAGGGCCTCACGCCGGTCCTGCGGCTGGTCGTGCTTCAGGAACCCCCGGATCGCCTCCAGGAACGGACCTCCCTGGTTCGACTCCGCCACGTCGCCCCCTACGGCCGTGTGCTGTCCGCTCGCCGCGCGACACGAACACTGCGACGCCCACACTCGCAGGCGCTACGCAAAGGGAGGTCCGTCAAATCAGGCGTGTTAGCGAAAACCTTCATCAATCCACGGCAAAGCTGACAGATCGTTCATGTCGCACGGATTCGGATAGAACATCCGAAACCAGCACTCTCTTTACTCGACATCAAGACGATTCGACGCCGAACTCCCGGAGTTCAGAGACGGGCCGTCCGGATATGGGGCGAATGATTCCCGTGAGACTCGTCGGGCACACGTGAATGTCCGGAATGCAGCCCCGCCACCCTTCCCTGCATTTGAACAGCCCTACCCATCACGACCCCTCCGCCAACATGTGACCTGAATTTTCCGAATTTTCATGACGGGGAATACGAAAACAACCACAGAGGCGCCTGAATCGCTTGTTGCCGTATGCCCGCGATGCGAGGTTCGCCGAGGTGAATCGCGGCAAATACCAGGTCTTGGCGCCCTCGCCTAGTGTGACGAGGATCACATTAATACTGCGGCCTCGACACTCTGCCAAACCCCACTAGAGGGCCGACGATAGACAGCGGAGGGCACCGAAGCCGCAATCCGGACAGTTTCCGAACCGAGTCTTCGTTAACTCCGTCTTTCCTTGGATTAACTCCCGGTTATTTCTGCGCGGACCCTTGTACGCGCCATCCCATAACGCCCGAACCACGACAATTACGGTGTAGCCAGTGATCGGACGACTGCCCATCCTCGACATCTCTCCAGACAACGACCTGGGGCCGGTGAAAGCCGTTCCCGGCGAGCGCTTCACCGTGTCCGCCACCGTGATCCGTGAGGGGCACGACTCCCTCTCCGCAGGCGTGGTCGTCCACTCCCCCGGGGCCGCCGCGAGGCGCTGGTCCCCATGCGCGAGCGGGCCCCCGGCACCGACCGCTACGAGGCCGAGATCAGCCTCCCCGGAGAGGGCGACTGGTCCTTCTCGGTCGAGTCGTGGAGCGACCCCTTCGCCACCTGGCTCCACGTCGCGCGTGTGAAGCTCCCCCTGGACACCGACACCGCACTGGTCCTGGAGGAGGGCGCCCGCCTCCTGGCCCGGGCCGGTCGGCGCACCCCCGCACCCCCGCCCTGACCCGAGCCGCAAGGACGCTGCGCGACCCCGCCCGGACCCCGATGGAGCGTTTCGGCGCCGCCGTCACCGACGAGGTCCTCACGGAGATGGAGCGCAACCCCCTGCGCGAACTGGTCACCCGTTCCCGGCGCACCAAGGTCGTCGTCCACCGCGAACGCGCCCTCTTCGGCTCCTGGTACGAGTTCTTCCCCCGCTCGGAGGGCGCTCAGGTCGACGCCGCGCCCGGCCAGGAGGTCTCCGGCACCTTCGCCACCGCCGCCAAGCGCCTGCCCGCCATCGCGGACATGGGCTTCGACGTCGTCTACCTTCCGCCGATCCACCCCGTCGGGGACGCCCACCGCAAGGGCCGCAACAACACCCTCCAGGCCGGACCGGGCGACCCCGGCTCGGTGTGGGCGATCGGCTCCGCCGACGGCGGCCACGACGCCGTCCACCCGGACCTGGGCACCCTGGCCGACTTCGACGCCTTCGTGGCCGAGGCCCGGGAGCACGACCTGGAGATCGCCCTCGACCTGGCCCTCCAGTGCTCCCCGACCACCCCTGGGTGGCCGAGCACCCGGAGTGGTTCAGCCGACGCGCGGACGGGTCCATCGCCTACGCCGAGAACCCGCCGAAGAAGTACCAGGACATCTACCCGCTCTGCTTCGACCACGACTTCCAGGGCCTCTACGAGGAGTGCCTGCGGGTGGTCCGGCACTGGATCGACCACGGCGTGCGGATCTTCCGCGTCGACAACCCGCACACCAAGCCGGTCGCCTTCTGGGAGCGGCTGCTGGCCGACGTCGCCCGGCGCGACCCGGACGTGCTCTTCCTCGCGGAGGCCTTCACCCGCCCCGCGATGATGCGCACCCTGGCCAAGGTCGGCTTCCACCAGTCGTACACGTACTTCACCTGGCGCAACGGCAAGGACGAGCTCACCGACTACCTCACCGAGCTCAGCCAGGAGACGGCGCACTACCTGCGCCCCAACCTCTTCACCAACACCCCGGACATCCTCAACGCCTACCTCCAGGAGGGCGGCCGCCCCGCCTTCGAGGCGCGCGCGGTGCTCGCCGCGCTGCTCTCGCCCACCTGGGGGATCTACTCGGGCTTCGAGCTGTGCGAGAACACCCCCGCCGCGCCCGGCAGCGAGGAGTACCTGGACTCGGAGAAGTTCCAGTACCGGCCGCGCGACTGGGCCGCCGCCGACAGCTCCGGGGACACCATCGCCCCGCTGATCACCCGGCTGAACGCGCTGCGCCGCGCCCATCCCGCTCTACGCGAGCTGCGCAACCTGCGCTTCCACCACGTGGACCGCCCCGAGCTGGTGTGTTTCTCCAAGCACCGGCCCGGCGCCCCCGGTGAGCCCGACGACGTCGTGATCGCCGTCGTCAACCTCGACCCGCACCACGCCCGTGAGGCGACGGTGCACCTGGACCTGCCGTCGATCGGCCGCACATGGGAGGAGGACCTCAGGGTGACCGACGAACTGACCGGCCGCACGTACACCTGGCGAGCGGACAACTACGTCCGGCTCGACCCGGGGACCGGGCCAGCGCACGTGTTCACCGTCCACGGCAGATGACGGGCCCTGGCGAGGCGGGCGGGCACCCGGACCGGATGCCGCCCCCTCCATCGCGCGAAACGCCTGTTGATCCGACGTCGAACATTCTTGGTGGGAGCAGTAGATGAGCAACGACGAGTCCGGACCCGTCGCCCACGAGCACGCCGAACACGGTCCGCTCGCCCCGGCCACCGGGGCCGCCACCGGCCCGCTCATGTCCACCGGCGGCACCAGTGATCCCCACTGGTTCAAGCACGCCGTCTTCTACGAGGTGCTCGCACGCGGGTTCTTCGACTCCAACGGAGACGGCACCGGTGACCTCTCCGGGCTCGTGCGGAAGCTGGACTACCTCCAGTGGCTGGGCATCGACTGCATGTGGCTGCTGCCGATGTACGAGTCCCCGCTGCGGGACGGCGGATACGACATCTCGGACTACTTCAAGATCCTCCCCGAGTTCGGCACCACCGCCGACTTCGTGGAGCTCCTGGACGAGGCGCACCGTCGCGGCATCCGGGTCATCACCGACCTGGTCATGAACCACACCAGCGACCAGCACCCCTGGTTCCGGGCGTCGCGGGAGGACCCGGAGGGCCCCTACGGCGACTTCTACGTGTGGTCGGACACCGACGAGCACTACGACGAGGCCCGGATCATCTTCGTCGACACCGAGACCTCCAACTGGACCTACGACGAGGTCCGGGGCCAGTACTACTGGCACCGCTTCTTCTCGCACCAGCCCGACCTCAACTTCGAGAACCCGGCGGTCCAGGAGGCGATCCTGGAGGTCCTGCGTTACTGGCTGGACCTGGGCATCGACGGGTTCCGTCTGGACGCCGTTCCGTACCTGTACGAGCGCGAGGGCACCAACTGCGAGAACCTCAAGGAGACCCACGAGTTCCTCAAGCGGGTGCGCGCCGAGGTGGACCGCCTGTACCCGGACCGCGTGCTGTTGAGCGAGGCCAACCAGTGGCCGTCGGAGGTCGTCGACTACTTCGGTGACTTCGAGTCCGGCGGCGACGAGTGCCACATGAACTTCCACTTCCCGCTGATGCCGCGCATGTTCATGGCGGTGCGTCAGGAGCAGCGGTTCCCGATCTCGGAGATCCTCGCCCAGACCCCGGAGATCCCCCGCAACTGCCAGTGGGCGATCTTCCTGCGCAACCACGACGAGCTGACCCTGGAGATGGTCACCGACGAGGAGCGCGACTACATGTACTCCGAGTACGCCAAGGAACCCCGCATGCGCGCGAACGTGGGGATCCGTCGGCGGCTCGCGCCCCTGCTCGACAACGACCGCAACCAGATCCAGCTCTTCACCGCGCTGCTGCTCTCCCTGCCCGGGTCGCCGGTCCTGTACTACGGCGACGAGATCGGGATGGGCGACAACATCTGGCTGGGCGACCGGGACGCCGTTCGCACTCCCATGCAGTGGAACTCCGACCTCAACGCCGGGTTCTCCCGGAGCGACCCCGCGCGCCTGTACCTCCCGATGATCATGGACCCGGTCTACGGCTACCAGGCGGTCAACGTGGAGTCCCAGCGCGTGAACCCGGGGTCGCTGCTGAACTGGACGCGCCGGATGATCCAGATCCGCAAGCGCCACCCCGTGTTCGGCACCGGGGAGTTCACGGAACTGAACGCCACCAACCCCAGCGTGCTGGCGTTCATCCGGGAGCACGGCGACGACCGCATGCTGTGCGTGAACAACCTGTCCCGGCACCCGCAGCCCGTGGAGCTCGACCTGTCCCGCTACGCCGGGGTGAGCCCCGTCGAGTGCGTGGGCGGGGTGAGCTTCCCGGAGATCGGCGAGCTGCCGTACCTGCTCACCCTCCCCGGCCACGGCTTCTACTGGTTCCAGCTTCCGGCCGAGCACGCCGCCGAAACCGATGCCGGTGGCCACGAGGGCGCCCCCACCTACGGGCTGCCCTCGGCGGGGGTCAGCGCGCGGGACGCCTTCGACACCGGCCACCGAGCCGCGTCCACCGCCGCGTCCGGCGCGCGGCCCGGGGACGGTGGCGGGAAGGGACACGGGCCCTACTGAGATGTCGCAGCTAGAAGAACTCCTGGCGGTGTGGCTTCCCCGGCAACGATGGTTCTCCGGTAAGGGGATCCCGATCCAGCGGGTCCGGATCGAGAGCAGGTACACCCTGGTCTCGGCCGGTCCCGGCGGACCCGACCTGAACGTCCTCGTCGTGCAGGCGGGCCAGCGCGGCCTCAGCTCCCGCTACCAGGTGCTGCTCGGCTCGCGCCCGCCCCGGTCCCTGCCGCCCGACCTGGCCCGCGCCGCCATCGGCGTGTGCCAGGTCTCGGGCAGCCGCCCACGGGTGGTGTACGACGCCGCGCACGACCCGCAGCTCACGGCGCTGCTACTGGAGCGGTTCACCCGTGGCGGGGACGCGGAGCGACGCGGCCGGGTGCGGTTCCGTACCCTGCCGGGCACCACGGTGGAGGCCATCGGCCCGGGGCGGCTGCTCACCGGGGAACAGTCCAACACCTCCCTGGTGTACGGGCGGGACTACGTCCTCAAGACCTTCCGCAGACTCTGGCCGGGCCGCAACCCGGACCTGGAACTCAACATGGCGCTGTCCGGCTCACCGTACGTGGCGCGCCCGTGCGGGTGGATCGAGGCGGACCTGTCCGGCCACTCGACCCCGACCACGCTCGCCCTGCTCCAGACCTTCGTCCCGGACGCCACGGACGGGTGGGTGATGGCCACGGCCAACGTCCGCACGCTGCTGGACGGCACGGAGGCCGACTTCGGCGACGAGTCCGCCCGGCTGGGACGGACGACGGCGGCGGTGCACAGTTCCCTGGCCTCGGCGCTGCCGACCGACGTGCTGTCACCGAGCGCGGCGGGCGAGTTGGCCGACGCCATGGTGGAGCGCCTGGCCATGGCCAGCGCGGAGGTCCCCGAGCTGGCGGAGCACGCTCCCCGGGTGATGGAGGCCTACGCGGACTTCGCCGGGTTGGACGAACCGCTGCCGATCCAGCGCGTGCACGGCGACTATCACCTGGGGCAGGTCATCCGGCCCGCTTCGGGGTGGGTCCTGCTCGACTTCGAGGGTGAGCCGACCGTGCCGGTGCGCGAGCGGCAGCGGCTGTCCAGTCCTCTGCGGGACGTGGCCGGGATGCTGCGCTCCTTCGACTACGCGGCCGGATTCCTGCTGGTCGAACAGGACGACGACCCCGATCTCGCGTGGGCCGCGCGTGACTGGGCGCGGCGCAACAGGGAGGCCTTCTGCCGGGGCTACGCCGAGGGGGCGGCGCCGACCCGGAAAAGCACCTCACCGTGTTGCGGGCCTTCGAGTTCGACAAGGCCGTCTACGAGGTCCTGTACGAGGCCCGGAACCGGCCGAACTGGCTCCGGGTGCCGCTGGAGTCCATCGCCGCCGCGGCCGGGGCGCCACGGGTGCCCGGCTGACCACCGGGGCGGCGGCCGTGCGAGCACGGCCGCCGCCCTTCCGCTTTCCCGATCGAACCATCGCTTCACCGCCTCCCGCCATCCGACCATCACGAGTCATCACGGAGTCGAATTGTCACCGCGTACGACCAGGAAACCCGCGACAGCCGACGAGCAGCCGGTGGAGACGCCGGAGAAGTCCGCCTCCCCGAGCACGGGGGCGAAGGGCACGGCGTCCAGGAGCACGAAGGCGAAGGCGTCGGCCGCGAAGAAGGAGACGGCGGCGCGGAGCACGAAGGCGAAGCCCGCGGAGAAGAAGGTTCCGGCGGCGCGGAAGGGATCGGCCTCGGGGGCACCGAGAAGAAGACCACCGCGAAGGGCGCGGCCGGAAGGGGCACGACGGCGAAGGGTGCGGCAGGGAAGGGCACGACGGCGAAGGGTGTGAAGAAGCCCGCGGCCGGGCGAACCCGCACACCCGCCGCGCTCTCCGCCGAACTGGCCGCCGAACTCGACCGGGTCGTGGACGGCTGGCACCACGACCCGCACTCCGTTCTCGGCCTGCACGGACGTGACCTGCGGGTCCTGCGTCCCGGAGCGGTCGAGGTGGACGCCGTCCTGCCCGACGGCTCCAGGGTCGGGCTCACGCACCGCCACCGAGGGGTCTTCTCCGCCCGGCTCCCCGCCCGCACCGCCGACTACCGGATCGCCGTGCGCTACGAGGAGGGCGGCCCCGAACGGGTGGAGGCCGACGCCTACCGGGTGGGCCCCACCCTGGGCGAGCTCGACCTGCACCTGATCGGTGAGGGCCGCCACGAGGAGCTGTGGCGGGCGCTCGGCGCGCACACGACCACCGTCGAGAGCCCGATGGGCGAGGTCCCGGGCACGCGCTTCGCCGTCTGGGCTCCGGACGCGCGCGGCGTGCGGGTGATCGGGGACGTCAACTACTGGGACGGGACCGCGCACCCCATGCGCAGCCTGGGCGCCAACGGCGTGTGGGAGCTGTTCGTGCCGGGGATGGGCGACGGCGACCTGTACAAGTTCCAGGTCCTGGGTGCCGACGGGCACTGGCGGGACAAGGCCGACCCCATGGCGCGCCGCACCCAGGTACCCCCGGCGACGGCGTCGGTGGTCACCACCTCCGAGCACGTGTGGACCGACGAGCAGTGGATGGCCGAGCGCAAGGGCGTGGAGCCGCACCGCGCCCCGATGAGCGTGTACGAGGTACACCTGGGCTCCTGGCGGCCGGGGCTGGACTACCGGGAGCTGGCCGAGCAGCTGGTGGAGTACGTCGTCGACCTCGGCTTCACCCACGTGGAGTTCCTGCCGGTGGCGGGGCACCCCTTCGACGGGTCGTGGGGCTACCAGGTCACGTCGTACTACGCGCCGACGCCGCGTTTCGGGAGCCCCGACGAGTTCCGGCACCTGGTGGACTCGCTGCACCGGGCCGGGGTCGGGGTGTTCCTGGACTGGGTGCCCGCGCACTTCCCCAAGGACGAGTGGGCGCTGGCCCGGTTCGACGGCTCGGCCCTCTACGAGCACCCGGACCCCCGGCGCGGCGAGCACCCCGACTGGGGGACGCTGATCTTCAACTACGGGCGGACCGAGGTGCGCAACTTCCTCGTCGCCAACGCCCTGTACTGGCTGGAGGAGTTCCACGTCGACGGCCTCCGGGTGGACGCGGTGGCGTCGATGATCTACCTCGACTACTCCAGGGACTCCGGACAGTGGGAGCCGAACGCGTTCGGCGGCCGGGAGAACCTGGAGGCGATCGACTTCCTCAAGGAGCTCAACAGCACGGTCTACCGGCGCAACCCGAACGTGGCGATGATCGCGGAGGAGTCCACGGCCTACACCGGCGTGACGCGGCCGGTGGACCAGGGCGGGCTCGGGTTCGGGCTGAAGTGGAACATGGGCTGGATGCACGACTCACTGGAGTACGTGAAGAAGGAGCCGATCCACCGGAAGTACCACCACGACGACATCACCTTCTCGATGGTCTACGCCTACAGCGAGAACTACGTGCTCCCGCTGTCGCACGACGAGGTGGTGCACGGCAAGCAGGCGCTGTTCAACAAGCCGCCCGGCGACGAGTGGCAGCGGGCCGCGACGCTGCGGGCGCTGCTCGCGTTCATGTGGTCCCACCCGGGCAAGCAGCTGCTGTTCATGGGCGGCGAGATCGCCCAGGGAGACGAGTGGTCCCACGAGGAGGGGGTGCCGTGGTGGCTGCTCCAGTTCGAGCACCACGCGGGGGCGCAGAAGCTGGTCAGGGCGCTCAACCACGCCTACCGGCCGCGCCCGGCGCTGTGGTCCCTGGACACGGACCCGGCGGGCTTCCGCTGGCTGGACGGCGGTGACCACGAGGGCAACACGCTGAGCTACCTGCGCCACGGCGAGGACGGCTCCGTGCTGGCGTGCGCGGTGAACTTCTCGCCGGTGCCCCGCACGAACTGGCGCGTGGGCCTGCCCTCCGAGGGCCGCTGGACGTCGGTGCTCAACTCCGACGAGCCGCGCTTCGGGGGTTCGGGCCACGAGGCGCCCACGTCCGTCGAGGCCCAGCCCCAGGAGTGGCACGGTCAGCCCTTCTCCGCCGAGATCACCCTGCCGCCGCTGGGCGCGGTCTGGTTCGAGCCCCAGCGCTGACCCGACCGTAGGGCCACGTGCCCCGGGGAGTTGTCCACAGGCAGCGCCCCGGGGCTTTCGTGTGCCCCGGATTCCGGTTCTACTGGAAGTCCTGCCCCGCCCGACACAGGTCCCGTCAACCCACCACCAGCCAGTCTGTACAACCCCGCCGAGCCACCTGGCCAGCACGGCACTTCCCGTGGGGACCGCCACGTGTTCTCTTGTCCCCCACACATGTGTCCCCCGACACAGGCACGACCGTTGGGAGCCCCCATGTCCAACACGAGTCCGGGTTTCGTCAGGGTCCTGGGCAGGACCGACGTCCTCGCCCTGGCCTTCGGCGCGATGATCGGCTTCGGCTGGATCGTCCTCACCGGCGACTTCGTCGACGCGGCGGGCAGCGGCGGCGCCGCCCTGGCCTTCGTCATCGGCGGCGTGGTGATGGCCTTCGTCGGCCTCACCTACGCCGAACTGGTCTCCGCCATGCCGCACGCGGGCGGTGAGCACCACTACGCCATGCGCGCGATCGGTCCCAAGGGCGCCTTCGTCGCCTCCTGGGCCATGGTCCTGGGATACGTCTCGGTGGTCGCCTTCGAGGCGGTCGCCGTCCCCCAGACCCTCGTCTACCTCTTCCCGGACATCGAGGTCGGCCACCTGTGGACGATCGCCGGGTACGACGTCCACGCCAGCCTCGTCGCCATCGGGGTGCTGAGCGCCGTGGCCATGACGGCCCTCAACTACGTCGGGATCCGACCGGCCAGCGTCTTCCAGGGCGTCACCGTCCTGTTCCTGCTCGCGGCGGGCGCGGCGATGCTCACCGGCGCCTTCGTGGGCGGCTCCACCGCGAACATGGAACCCCTCTTCACCGGCGGGGTGTCCGGGATGTTCGTGGTGCTGGTCGCTGTCCCGTTCCTGTTCGTGGGCTTCGACGTCATCCCCCAGTCCGCCTCGGAGATCAGGCTGCCCCACCGCCTGGTCGGCTCGCTCCTGGTGGTCTCGGTCTTCTGCGCCACCGCCTGGTACGTGATGGTGATGCTGACCGCCGGCGCCGGGATGCCCGCCGCCGACCTCCTGGGCTCCGAGCTCGCCTCGGCCGACTCCATGGCCGCCATGTGGAACAGCGCCGCCATGGGCAACCTCCTGGTCCTGGGCGGCGTGGCCGGGCTGCTCACCAGCTGGAACGCCTTCCTGATCGGGGGCAGCCGCCTCATCTACGCCATGGCCCGGTCGCGGATGCTCCCCTCCTGGTTCGGGGAGCTGCACCCGCGCTTCCGCACCCCCGCCAACGCGGTGCTGTTCATCGGAGCGCTCTCGGTCCTGGCCCCGCTCTTCGGCCGCCCGATGCTCGTGTGGCTGGTCAACGCCGGCGGGCTGAACATCGTCATCGCCTACCTGACGGTGGTGCTGTGCTTCCTGGTGCTGCGCCGCCGCGAACCGGAGATGGAGCGCCCGTTCCGGGTCCGCGCGGGGACCCCCGTGGGCGTCACCGCCTTCGTGCTGGCCTTCGGCCTCTTCCTGCTCTACCTGCCCGGCATGCCCGCCGCCCTGGGCTGGCCCCACGAGTGGGTCATGGTCCTGGCCTGGTGGATCGGCGGCGCCGTCCTCATGTGGCGCCTCCCCCGAGTCGCTCCCGGCCCGGACGCCGAGGAACGCCTCATCGAGATCATGGACGCCCGGGACGGAAGGAGATCCCCCGCCCTCTGAACCGCCCGGCCCGGGACCTCCCCGCGCCCTCCGGCCCCGTCGACGCGGACCGGAGGGGCGGCGCCCGTCGGGCTCAGTTCACCCAGCCGTGCCAGGAGGCCAGGCGCCGGACCGCCTCGTCCAGCACCTCGTCCTTCTTGCAGAAGGCGAAGCGCAGCAGGTGCCGCCCCTCGTCCTGCCGGTCGTAGAACACCTTGGCGGGGACCGCCGCCACCCCCGCCTGACGGGGCAGTGCCCGGGCGACGTCCACGCCGTCCGCGTACCCGAGCGGGCGGATGTCCGTCATCAGGAAGTAGGTGCCCTCACAGACGTTCACCTCGAACCCGGCCCGGGTCAGGCCCTCCGCGAGCCGGTCCCGCTTGCCCTGGAGCGCAAGCCGCTGCCGTTCGATCCACTCCCCCTCGTTGTCGAGGGCGTCGGCGATGGCCAGCTGGAGCGCGCCGTTGGCGGAGAAGGTGAGGAACTGGTTGACCGTGCGCACGGCGCGGACGAGGGGTTCGGGGCCGGTGACCCAGCCGGTCTTCCACGCGGTGACGGCGAACGTCTTGCCCACCGAGGAGATGGACAGGGTCCGCTCGCGCATGCCCGGCAGCGTGGCCAACGGCACGTGTCGACGGTCGTCGAAGGTGAGGAACTCGTACACCTCGTCGGTGACCGCGATGAGGTCGTTCTCACGGCAGACCGCGGCGATCTCCTCCAGCTCGGCGGGCGTGAACACCGTGCCGGTGGGGTTGTGCGGGCTGTTGACCATGATCAGCCTGGTGCGCGGGGTCACCGCCGCGCGGAGCTCGGCGGGGTCGAACGTGAAGCGGCCGCTCAGCGACTCGCGGCGCAGCGTCACCGGGCGCCGCACCCCTCCGGCGAGGGAGATCGTCGCGGCGTAGGAGTCGTACATCGGCTCGAAGACGATCACCTCGTCCCCGGCCTCCACCAGCGCCAGCATCGAGGCGGCGATCCCGGCCGTCGCGCCGACTGTCACGTACACCTCGGCCTCGGGGTCGAACTCCAGGCCGTAGTGACGGGCACGGTAGCGGCTCACGGCGTCGCGCAGCTCCGGGCGGCCCGGCCCCGGCGGGTACTGGTTCACCCCCGCCAAGATGTTGCGGGAGGCGCCCTCCAGGAGGGAGCGCGGTCCGTCGGTGTCGGGGAAACCCTGTCCGAGGTTCACGGACTCGGTCTCCACGGCCAGGCGCGTCATCTCGGCGAAGATCGTCTCACCGTACTGGCGCATGCGTTCGATCAGAGGTTCATCCACCCGTCGAGCGTATCCACCCGGCACCCCTTCGTCGCCCCCGGGCACGACGAAGGCCCCCGATCTCGTCGCGCCCGGTCCGTCACTGGGTGCCACGAGGTCGGGGGCCCGACCCGTTCGCTACGGGAGGAGGAGGCTCAGCACGATCCAGACCACCGGACCCGCGATGAGCAGCGAGTCGATGCGGTCCATCAGACCGCCGTGGCCCGGCATGAACCGGCCCATGTCCTTGACACCGAGGTCGCGCTTGAAGAGCGACTCGATGAGGTCACCGACCGTGGCCGCCAGGACCACGGCCAGGCCCAGGACCACACCGACCCACCAGGGGCCGCCCAGCAGGAGGGTCACGCACAGCGCGCCCGCCACCGCGCAGCCCACCACGGAGCCGCCGAAACCCTCCCAGGTCTTGTTCGGGCTGATGACCGGCGCCATCTTGTGCCGCCCCAGCAGGATCCCGGCGAAGTACCCGCCGATGTCACTGGAGATCGTCACGAGGATGAACACCACGAGCCGGTACTGGCCGTCCTCGGGATGCGCGATGAGCAGCATCCACGTGGCCAGCATGAACGGCAGGTACACCAGGACGAACAGGTTCGCCGACGCGTCGGCGACGAACCCCTCGGCCCCGCCCCTCAGCCGCCAGGCCAGGCAGGCGATCGCCGTGAGGGCGGCGATGCCCGCCAACCAGTCCGCGCCACCGAAGTAGGCTCCGGCCTGCATGGCCACCCCGCCCACGGCCAACGGGACCACGGCCAGGGTCATGCCCTTGCCGCCGAAGGCCCGGTTGAGCTCGCGCAGGCCGATCAGCACCCCCAGCGAGGTGATGATCGTGAACAGCTGCGGCCACGGGAAGACCGAGAAGAACACGAGCGCGCCCAGGGCGCACCCGCTGGCGATGGCCACCGGGAGGTTGCGACCGGTCCTGACCGGTTCACCCCCGGCTTGTGCAGCACGAAGCGCTGCCCGGCGGCCGTGTCCGAGGCGGGGTCGTCCGCCCCGGACGGGGGAATGTCGTCGGGTCTGTGCTCCGGTGAGTGGTCATCGCCTCCGGAACCCTTGGAAGGTGTGCTCACCGGCTAAACCTCGAGAAGATCAGATTCCTTGTGCTTCAACAGCTCGTCGATGGCGGCGACGTACTTCTGGGAGAGCTCGTCCAGCTCGGCCTGGGCGCGGTGCGCCTCGTCCTCACCGAGGTCGCCGGCCTTGACGGCCTTCTCGAAGCTGTCCTTGGCACGACGGCGCACGTTGCGGATCGAGACCTTGCTGTCCTCGGCCTTGGTGCGCGCGACCTTCACGTACTCCTTGCGGCGCTCCTCGGACAGGTCCGGGAACACCACGCGGATGACCTGGCCGTCGTCCGAGGGGTTGACGCCGAGGTCGCTGTTGCGGATCGCGTTGATGATCTCGGTCCGCGCGTTCACGTCGAACGGGGAGATGACGACCATCCGCGGCTCGGGCACCGAGAAAGACGCCAGCTGGTTGATCGGCGTGCGGGCACCGTAGTAGTCGACGGTGATCTTGTTGAAGGTGGCCGGGGTGGGACGGCCGGTCCGGATCGTGGAGAAGTCCTCCTTCGCCACGGCCACGGCCTTCTCCATCTTCTCCTCGGCCTCAAGGAGGGTTTCTTCGGTCATTGTGGACGCTCCCGGGTTCTCGGCTGGGTGTTCGTGGCTTGTGTTCGCGGCCGACCGTCCGCTAGGCGGAGACGGGGCCGACGATGGTGCCGATCTTCTCACCGCGGACGGCGCGCAGGATGTTGCCCTGGCTCATGAGGTCGAAGACGACGATGGGCAGCCCGTTGTCCATGCACAGGCTGACGGCCGTGGCGTCCATGACCTTGAGGCCGCGGGTGAGGACCTCGTTGTAGTTGAGCTTGTCGAACTTGACCGCGTCCGGGTTGCGCTGCGGGTCGGAGTCGTAGACCCCGTCGACCTGGGTGCCCTTGAGGACCGCCTGGGCGCCGATCTCCAGCGCGCGCTGGGCGGCGGTGGTGTCGGTGGAGAAGAACGGCGCGCCGAGACCGGCACCGAAGATGACCACGCGGCCCTTCTCCAGGTGGCGGATGGCGCGGCGCGGAATGTAGGCCTCGGCGACCTGGCTCATGTGGATCGCGGTCTGTACGCGGGTGTCCACACCCAGACGCTCCAGGAAGTCCTGGAGGGCGAGGCAGTTGATGACGGTGCCGAGCATCCCCATGTAGTCGGCGCGGCCGCGCTCGATCCCGCCCTCGGTGAGCTGCGCGCCGCGGAACATGTTGCCGCCACCGACGACGACGGCGACCTGGATGCCCTCGGAGACCGCCTCCGCGATGGACTCCGCCACGTACTGGACGACCTCGGGCTCGATGCCGAGACCGCCACCTCCGGCGAACGCCTCCCCGAGAGCTTGAGCATCACACGTTTCCAACCGGAGTCGTGCATGGCGGGTTCGGTGGTCATCGCTTCGTTCTCCGACACGGCCTGTGGCCTCCCTTGTTCTCCCCGAGTGGCACAGGGTCCCCCGAGTGCTCCTGCTGCGGGCGGCGGGGGCGAAGGTCGCCCCAAATCCACCCATATCCACCAGAAGGTGCCGGGGAGAGAAGTCTCCCCGGCACCTCCATCATGTCAAAACCCCAGGGTGTGTGCGGTGGACGCCTTCTCGGAACGCTCCACCGGACAACTCCCTAGGCCTGGCCGACCTTGAAGCGAACGAAGCGCTTGACGGTGACCCCGGCCTCGTCGACGACCTTCTGGACCGACTTCTTGTTCTCCTTGACGAACGGCTGGCCGAGCAGCGTCACGTCCTTGAAGTAACCGTTGAGGCGGCCCTCCACGATCTTGGGGATCGCCTGCTCGGGCTTGCCCTCCTCGCGGGTGGTCTCCTCGGCGATGCGGCGCTCGTTGGCGACGACCTCGGCGGGGACCTCGTCCTTGCTGACGTACTGCGGGGCCAGCGCGGCGATCTGCTGGGCGAGGTCCTTGCCGACCTCTTCGTCCTTCTTGTCCAGCTCGACCAGGACGCCCATGCTCGGGGGCAGGTCCGGGTCGGACTTGTGCAGGTAGCTCGCGACGTAGGCGCCGTCGAACTTCGCGATGCGGCGGAACTCGAGCTTCTCCCCGATGATCGCGCTCTTGCCCTCGATGTACGCCTGGAGGCTCTTGCCCGGCTCGATCTCGGCGGCGGCGATGGCGGCG
The DNA here is from genome assembly GCA_018388625.1 of Nocardiopsis eucommiae. Lineage (GTDB taxonomy): Bacteria > Actinomycetota > Actinomycetes > Streptosporangiales > Streptosporangiaceae > Nocardiopsis > Nocardiopsis eucommiae. The sequence goes on from CP074402.1 coordinate 4,803,182, forward strand.
ATGTCGTCGCCGTCCTGGGCGGCGACGAAGTCCGCGACCTGGTTGGCCAGCTCGATGAAACCGGCGTTCTTGGCGACGAAGTCGGTCTCGCAGTTGAGCTCGATGAGGGTGGCCTTACCCTCGCTCTCCTGCTTGAGGACGACCATGCCCTGGGCGGCGGTGCGGTCGGCGCGCTTGTCGACGGACTTGGCGCCCTTGATGCGCAGGGCCTCGACGGCCTTGTCGTAGTCGCCGTCGGCCTCGGTCAGGGCCTTCTTGCAGTCCATCATGCCGGCGCCGGTCGCGTCGCGCAGCTTCTTGACGTCCGCGGCGGTGAAGTTCGCCATGCCTGTTCTCGGATTCCCTTGGAGTGAAGTCGGATCTGGAAGTGACCGGGTGAGCACCGCACGGGCCGCCCCGCCCACGAGGGGCGAGGCGGCGCACGGGAGACGGTGTCCCCGGAAGGGACCGCTGACTACTCGGCGGTCTTGTCCTCAGCGGGGGCCTGCTCGGGGGCGTCCACCGGGGAGTCCTCGGAGGTGACCTCGGCCGGAGCCTCGGCGGCGACCTCGTCGGCCGGGGCGACGGTCGGGGTCTCGGCCGGGGCCTGCTCGGCGGCGGCCTCGGCGGCGGCCGTCTCGCTCTTGCCCTCGAGGAGCTCGCGCTCCCACTCGGCCAGGGGCTCCTCGGCGGCCTTCTCCTCGGTCGCGCCGGAGGCACCGGAGCGGACCAGCAGACCGTCGGCGACGGCGTCGGCGACGACGCGGGTGAGGAGGCTGACGCTGCGGATGGCGTCGTCGTTACCCGGGATCGGGTAGTCGACCTCGTCCGGGTCGCAGTTGGTGTCGAGGATCGCGACGACCGGGATGTTCAGCTTGCGAGCCTCGCTGATCGCGATGTGCTCCTTCTTGGTGTCCACGATCCACACGGCGCTGGGCACGCGGGACATGTCGCGGATACCACCGAGGGTGCGCTCCAGCTTGTCCTTCTCACGGCGAAGGTTCAGCAGCTCCTTCTTGGTGAGCGCGGAGCCGGCGACGTCGTCGAAGTCGATCTCCTCCAGCTCCTTGAGACGCTGGAGCCGCTTGTGCACGGTGGAGAAGTTGGTGAGCATGCCGCCCAGCCAGCGCTGGTTGACGAAGGGCATGCCGACGCGGCGGGCCTGCTCGTCGATGGCCTCCTGCGCCTGCTTCTTCGTGCCGACGAACAGGATGGTGCCACCGTGGGCGACCGTCTGCTTGACGAACTCGTAGGCACGGTCGATGTACGCCAGCGACTTCTGGAGGTCGATGATGTAGATGCCGTTGCGCTCGGTGAAGATGAAGCGCTTCATCTTGGGGTTCCAGCGACGGGTCTGGTGCCCGAAGTGGACGCCGCTCTCCAGGAGCTGGCGAATCGTCACGACTGTGGCCATGACCTGGTCCTCCTTGCGGTGGCGGAGGGATGCTCCGCCGTCGGTTGATCCTGACGCCCCGGCCGTACCGCCACCCCGCCGAAGCGGTGTGGACCGTGGGTGCGGCCCCTCCCGGAGGAGGCGGGTGGGCGTGCGTATTGTTGGTTGGTCCAGCGGACCACAGACGATTCTATCCTCCGCCGGGCACACCCCGGAACAGCTCCGTGCCCAGGCAGATCGCTCGGGCGCCGACGCCTCTTCGGGGGCGGTTCCCCGGCCTCCGGGGAGTTGTCCACAGATCCCGATCAGCGGTGGCGGATCCGGACCGCCGAGCGCACGCTGGAAGCATGTGTCCTCGCCGCCTCTGGCACGTCCTCCTCTCGCTCTCCCTCCTGATTCTGCCCGTCCTCTCCCACCGGGCCACGCCCTCCTGGCGCTGGCCGGTGGACCCTCCCGCCGAGGTCCTGCGCGGCTTCGACCCGCCCGAACAGCCCTGGCTTCCCGGGCACCGGGGCGTGGACCTGGCCGCCGAACCGGGGCAGCCGATCCACCCGGCGGGCCCTGGTGTGGTGCACTACGCCGGCCGGATCGCGGGGGTGGGAGTGGTGAGCGTCTCCCACGGGGACCTGCGCACCACCTACCTCCCTGTGGACGCCACCGTCGCCCGGGGCGACCCGGTGGGCGACGGTCCCCTGGGCACGCTGTCCGCCGAGCCCCGGCACTGTCCGGACCGTCCCTGCCTCCACTGGGGTCTGCTCCGCGCCTCCGACTACCTGGACCCCCTCGGCCTCCTGGGCCGAGGCGGGATCCGCCTGCTGCCCCTCCACCGGGCGGCGGGGGTCGAACTGGGTGCGGGCCAGCGGCCGGGCCACTGCCCCGGCCAGGCCCCCGGGAGCCCGCAGGTCCCCTGTCCCGATCACCGGGGCCACACCGAAGCGGCCGTCAGGCACGGACCCGTCACCCCGACCGGGAAGCCCCGAGCAGGAACCATGCGCAGGGGCCTCCGCTCTCAGCCGCCGCGACCAGACCACCGAGGCCACGCACCGAAGCGGACCACCTGGCAGGGAACGCCCCAGATCGGGGCCCAGCGCAGGAACCATGGCGGACGGAGGGGACTCACTGTCGCGGACCGACCACCGGGGCCGCGCACCGGTGCGGCCAGCACCTGGCGGGACCCGTCACCCCAGTCGGGGAAACCCCGAGCAGGAACCATGGCGGACGGAGTGGCTTCCCTGCGTACGGAAGTCGCAGCGGTGCCAGGTGGAGGCGCGCCCCGCCCCCGGTTCGGTGCCGTGCGCGCTCAGGCGCGGGGGTGGGCCTGTTGGTAGGCGGTGCGCAGGCGCTCCACGGAGACGTGGGTGTAGATCTGCGTGCTGCGCGGGCTGGAGTGGCCGAGGAACTCCTGGACGCTGCGCAGGTCGGCTCCGCCGTTGAGGAGGTGGGTGGCGGCGGTGTGGCGCAGCCCGTGCGGGGCGGAGTCCACCCCGGCGGCGCGCAGGTGGGCGTGGACGTCCTCACGGGCCTGGCGGACGCCCAGGCGGCCACCCCGGGCGCCCAGGAGGAGGGCTCCGGTGGGGGTCGGGGACACGAATTCGGGACGTCCCCGGGTGGTCCAGGCGTCCACGGCGTCCAGGGCCGGGGCTCCCACCGGGACCGTGCGCTCCTTGTCGCCCTTGCCCAGCACCCGGACGGTGTTCCGGGCGCGGTCGAGGTCGGCCAGGTCCAGTGCGCAGAGTTCGGCCACCCGGATGCCGGTGGCGTAGAGCAGTTCCACCACCGCGTGGCGGCGCAGCTCGACCGGGGTGGTGGGAGCGAGGCCCTCCAGGGCGGAGGCCGCCTGCTCCTCGTCCAGGACGGTGGGCAGGGAGCGCTGTTGGCGGGGGTGGCCAGGCGGGGGCCGGGGTCGGTGGCCAGGACCCCCTCGCGGTGCAGGTAGCGGGTGAGGGCGCGGACCGCCGCCACCCGTCGGGCGATGGTGGACCGGCTGGCTCCGGCGGATCGGGCACGGGAGAGCCAGGCGCGGATCAGGGGGACGTCGAGGTCGGCCGGGCCGTGGCCGCACGCGTCGAGGTGCTCCAGAAGGGAGGTGAGGTCGGCCAGGTAGCCGCGCACGGTGTGCGGGGAGCGGCCCAGTTCGCCGGACAGGTGGGCGGCGAAGCCCTCCAGCGGGCCGGCGGTCACGCGCGCTCCCGGGGCAGGCAGGCGACGGCGTCGATCTCCACGTGGAAGCGCGGGTCCACCAGACCGCTCACCTCGACCAGCGTGGCCGCGGGCCGGTGGTCTCCGGGCAGGGAGTCCAGGAGGGCGGAGCGGAACTCGTCGAGGTCGGTGATGTGGCGGAGGTAGTAGGTCAGCTTCACCACGTGGGTCAGGTCGGCCCCGTGCCGAGCCAGCACGGCCTCCATGTTGCGGAAGATCTGCCGGGTCTGTCCGCCCGCGTCGCCCGCGACGTCACCGTCGGGGGCCACCGGGACCTGACCGGAGACGAAGAGGAGCGGGCCGTCGGCCAACAGGGCGTCACTGTACGTTCTGGCCATGGTCGAACCCTACCCAGCGGCGGGCTCCGGCACCCCTCGGTGCGTCGTGCCCGGCGCCACGGGCCCGTGCCCGTGCCCGTGGGCCTCGGTCGGCGTACCGCCGCCGGGGACACGGTGTCCGTCGCGGAGGCGGACCCGTGTCCCCGTGGCGGTGTCGTGTGGCTGGTCAGGTCTGCTCGCGGAGGTGATCCGGGACGACCCTCCGAGGGAACCCTCCTACGCGGCGCTCGGTTCCCACTGTGTGTCCAGGTCGTCGGCGGTGATCCGCAGGAGCTGACCGTCGGCCCGCAGGATCGCCTCGTGGAGTCGCCGCAGGGGCATGGTGGGCTCCACACCGAGCTCGTGGGCGAGGCGGAGCCGGGTTCCCCGATAGATCCCCAGTGCCTCGGCCTGGCGGCCCGACCTGTAGAGCGCGAGCATCAACAGGGCGAGCAGTCTCTCCCGATACGGGTGCAGGGCGGCGAGCTCGGTGAGTTCGGGCACCAGACGGGCGTGGTGCCCACGGTCGAGGTCGATCTCGATCCTTTCCTGGTTGGTCAACAGCCTGAGTTCCTCCAGCCGCCGAATCTCGTTCGCCACCACACCACTGTTGGGAATATCCGAATACGGTCTTCCCCGCCACAGCCCCAGGGCGTGGCAGTACATTTCGGAGGCCTGCTGGAGCTCGCTCCGGCTCCGTGCCCTGCGCGCGAGGACGACCGTCGTCTCGAACCTCTTCGCGTCGACCTCCGCACTACACAACTCCATGCGATATCCCGGGCCGTCCCGCACCAGACGGCCGCTGTCGTCCAGCACCTTCCGCAGCCGGTGGACGTACACCTGCAGGGTGCTGCGGGCCCCGTCCGGCGGCGCGCCCTCCCAGAGGGCCTCCGCCAGTTCGTCCAGCGAGAGCCGGTGCCCTCCCTGACTCAGCAGCACGGCCAACAGACGGCGCAACATGGGGGCCCTGAGCACAACCGGAACGCCGTCCCGATAAATGACCAGCGGACCCAGAATCCCGAACTCAATCACGTCGCCTCCTGTTCGGGAAGTGCTCTACCCAACTCCGTGCGTCTGGAACGGGCCAGCTTTATCACTACTTCACGTGGCAAATCATTGCCGACGGTTACCTTCAGCACGTGTTGAAAGTAGGTCGAAAGACCTGTTCGGCGCAACCGGACAGTAATCGAGGTGTAAGCGACTTCCCCAAGCTGGGACCAGCGCCGACCGAAGCCTGCCAAGAAAGTGCCAGATGAACTCTGACGGGCGATCCCCCGCGCCGACGGGAACCTCGGGAGCCTCGCCCCTGTGGCTGCCGATGACCTCGATGTCCATGTTCGAGCGGGGCGGGACGACCCTCGTGGAGGGCGACGGCGTCCGGGTACGGGACGAGGCCGGGAACAGTTACCTGTCCGCCACGTCCGGCCTGTGGAACGTGACCTGCGGTTGGAACCACCCCCGGATCGTCGACGCCGTCACCGAGCAGCTGCGCCGGTTCTCCTACGGAACGCTGTTCCGCTACGGCCACGACGTCGCCCGCGACCTCGCCGCCCGACTGCTGGAGATCGCGCCCGGGCGCTTCGACCGCGTCTACTTCTCCTCCTCCGGCTCCTCCGCCAACGAGGCGGCCGTCAAGGTGCTGCGCCGGTACCGGAGCCTGGTCGGGCAGCCCGAGCGCCGCCTGGTGGTCTCCTTCGACGCCCACTCCTGGCACGGGACCGGGATCGGTGCCATGGCCCTGACCGGCGAGGAGCTCGACCAGGAGGAGTACGGGGTGGACCGCCGGTGGAACCGGCTGCTCCCCTACCCCGACCCCTTCGCCGCCGAACGCGGCCTGGGCCCCGACGAGCGGACCTGCCGCGAGGCCCTGGCCGAACTCGAACGCACCGAGGGCGACCAGGTGGCCGCCGTCATCGTCGAACCCGTCCTCTGCTCGGGCGGTGTGCTGATGCCGCCGAAGGGCTTCCTGGAGGAGGTCGCCGCCGCCACCGAGCGCATGGGGGCCCACCTGATCGTCGACGAGGTGGCCACCGGGTTCGGACGCACCGGGAGGATGTTCGCGAGCGAGCACACCGGTGTCCGGCCCGACGTGGTGACCATGTCCAAGGGCATCAACAGCGGGTACCTCCCGCTGGCGGCCACGCTCTTCCCCGCCGAGGTGTTCGAGGCCTACGAGTCCTCGGGGACCTACCTGACGCACGGGGAGACCCAGTCCGGCAACCCCGCCGCCTGCGCCGCCGCCCTCGCCACCCTGGACGTCATGGAGGACGAGAACCTGGTGGAGCGCTCCGCCAAGGCCGGGGCCCGGCTGCGGCAGCACCTGGACGCGCTCCTCGAACTCGACATCGTCGGTGAGGTGCGCGGCGAGGGCCTGGCCCTGGCCGTCGAACTGGTCCGTGACCAGGAGAGCCGAGCGCCGCTCTCCCCCATGGACATGGCGATGATCAGCCACCTGTGCCAGCGCAACGGGCTCCTGGTGCACCTGAGCCGCCGTTGCCTGCTCCTGTTCCCCCCACTGGTCGTCACTGACGCCGAAGTGGACGAGATCGCGGCCCGGCTGACCGGCGCGTTGAAGGCGGTGAGGTCACGATGACCGACACGGGTTCCACCATCAACCCCCACTGGTGGGTGCCCACCAGGGTCGACTTCGGCGCGGGCCGTCTGCGTGACGTGCCGCTGGAGATCGAGCGGACGGGCCGCCCGGTCGCGGTCGTGGTGGACGAGTACGCCGCGACCTCCGTACCCGGTGTGGCCGCGCTGCTGGAACGGCTCGCCCCCGAGGTGATCGTCCGCCGCGCCCCTCCACGCCCACCCGGCAGGAGGCCGTGGAGCTGGCCGACCGCCTGCGCGCGGAGGGTGTCCGCTCCGTCTGCGCGATCGGCGGCGGAACCGTGATGGACCTGGCCAAGGCGGCTGCCGCGGCGGTGGCCCTGCCCGGCCTGCTCACCGGGTGGAAGCCCGGCGGCGGGTTCGTCATGCCCGAGCCCGTCACGCGGGGCGGTCTGCCCGTGGTGGCGGTGCCCACCACGGCGGCGACCGGTAGCGAGGTCAACGCCAAGGCGAGCCTGGCCGACGGGACCGACCGCCGTTTCCTGGTCCACTGGTCCCTGTTCCCCAGGGTCGCGGTGATCGACCCGATGCTGCACACGTCGCTGCCGCCCGCCCTGACCGCCGAGGGCGCCCTGGAGACGGTCGCGCGGCTCCTGGTCCCCATGGTGTCGGACCCGCCCACCACGGCCCTGCCCGACGAGGTCGCGATCGGCCAGATCAGGGCGGTGATCCCGGCCGCAGAACGGGCCCTCGCCGACGGTGACGACCTGGAGGCGCGCGGCACCGTCGCGCTGGCCGCCAGCGTCAGCACGTTCACGCTGCACCAGATCGGCCGCCACCTGCACTCGTTCTGGGTCTGGTACCCGACCAACACGCTCACCGCCCAGGGTCTGCGCAAGGGACCGGCCCTCGGCGTCCTGCTGACCCGGTGGGCGCGGATGGTGGTGGACGGCGACAAACTGGCCGGGCACGCGGACCGGCTGGCCGAGCTGGGCGGTCGGGCGCTGGGCCTGACGGGCACGTCGGTGACCCCGGTCGAGGTCGCGGACGCGCTGGGCGACCTCCTGCGCCGCTGGGGCTTCCCCACCGAGTTCGAGGAGCTGGGCCTGGACGTCACCGCCGAGGAGCTGACCGAGCAGACCTGGCGTGCCTGGTCCGAGCCGCTGCGGCCGAGGACCAGGGAGCAGGTGCGTTCCCTCTTCGAGGGCGTCTAGGCGGAGCATCCCCATCCGTCTCCCGCCGCCACCCTCAAGGGACGCCTCGGGCACGGAGTCCTGGCGTCACCACCAGGCTTCCTCTCGGCCACGGGACACCCACACGTGAGACGGACAGGTGAGGGCCGGGCCGTTCGGGAATCCTCCCGACCGGCCCGGCCCCACGTGCGCCCGGTCCCGACGGCATCCCCCACCACCGGGACCGGGCCGTATCGCGGCGCCGCCGCCTACAACGGCACCTCCAACGAGGCGCCCACGTGGGCGGCCACGCCGATGGGCGCCACGCACATCGTGGAGGCGTCCGGCAGTCCCAGGTTGCTCTCGATCCCCGGGCCGTCGTAGGCGCAGAGCGGGAAGGTACCGAACCCGCGGTCGGCGGCGACGAGGGCCGCCGCCTGGAGGGAGACGCCGATCGCCACGGCGCCGACCCGGAAGGCGCCGGGACCGTGCTCACGCACCAGTTCCGACAGCTCCAGGACCGGGACCACCACACCGGCGAGCGACAGGTTGAGCCGGTGCCCGGGAGCCCCGATCCGGGTGGCCACCGCCGGGTCCTTGGGCGGGACCAACCTGCCGTGCCCGCCCAACGGGGCCAGCACGGAGTCGACCGCCTCGGCCACGGGCGCCAGGTCCTCGGCGGAGGGCGGGGGCGCCACGAAGCCGCCGACGGGGCTGCGTCGGCGCAGCATCGCCCGCTCCGGGTCGCGGGGCATGGTGATCTCGCCGAACTCCAGCTCCGGCCCGGGCTCGGACCGGCGGGCCGCGCACAGGACGTCCTGCGGGTAGCGGTCCGGGACCGGCGGCACCCGGACGGGGGCGGGGTCGCTGGCGGGCGTGACCGTGCGGGTCGGCCCGACCGTGACGACCGCGAAGGCGATCTCGGTCTCGTCGCCCAGGTCCAGGATGTGCTCGATCTCGTCGTCGACGAAGGCCAGCCGGGGTGTGCACTCCCAGTCGAGGCTCCGCCCGGCGATCAGCAACTGCGCCAGCGTGTGGCCGGTGTCCAGCAGGTGCAGCCGGTGGGCGAACTTGCCGTACCGGCCGGTGGTGCGCTCCAACCGGGTCGTCAGCACGATGGTCAGGTCGGAGACCGCGCCGCCCAGGGCCCGGGCCAGCCGGGGCCGGGGGTCCTCGGTGGTGACCTGGGTCAGTCCGTGGTGGACCGGGTTGTAGCGGTGGGCGCCGACCGGCAGCCCGGACTCCCCGCCCGAGAGCAGCCACAGGTCCACCGGGTAGGCCGCGCCGCCGCTGGCGACGAGCCGGAGCAGGGTGGTCATCACGTGCTGCTCGTCGAACCCCCATCCGGGGGCGCCGGTGGGCAGGAAGGCCCTCGCCCCCGAGACGGTCAGGAACCGGTGCCGCGCGAGCCCGTTGCCGGTGGCCAGCATGCGGGAGATGCGGTCGACCGGCCCGTCGGGGCCACTTCCGGGGCGGGGCAGGGCGTGCTCGGCCACGCCGGGCCGTCCCGCCCGCGTCGGGTACAGCTGGTAGGCCCCCGACACCTGCGGCAGTTCGCGGTCGGCCAGGTACGCCAGGACGGTGTCCCGGTCGGCGTCGGTCGCTGTCGTGCGCTCGGCCGTGCTCATGAGTGCCCTTCTACGAGTTCGGTCGCGCCCGAGGCCACCATCGCCACGGCGTCGACCCCACAGGCCTGCTCCACCGCGTCAGCGACGACGTGGCAGTACAGGAATCGGTCCACCGGGCGCACGCCGATCCGCGCCAGGTGCAGGTACAGGAGGTTCAGCGCCACCCGGTAGCGGAGGAACCAGGCCGCCCCGCGCAGGGTCCGTTCGAAGTCACCGGAGCCGCGAAGCGCCTGGTGGAAGGCGCTGTGGCGGGTCTGCTCCTCGGTCGCGTCGCCGCCCTCGGCGCCCCCGCCGTTGGCGACGGGACCGTCGAGGTCGAGGCGTCCGTCCGCGAGCAGCGGCCGGGCGTCGTCGGCGGCCCGCACGAGTTCGCGGCCCACGGCGGCGGTGAGGTCGTCCAGGTGCGCGGCGGCCCCCTCGGCGTGGGCCCGCACCCGCCGCACGAGGGGTTCCCGCAGCCGGGCGGAGCGTTCGTCGAAGAGCGCGCGGACGGCCCCGGGGTCGGGACTGCCCATGATGTGCGCCTCGGCGTGGGAACGGTAGGAGACGAACCCGCGTTCGAGGTAGCCGCCCACCTCCTGTGCCATGAGCAGCATGAGGTCCACGACGTGGGTGCTCAGGAGGGCCCCTCGCCCACGGCCATGGTGAGCGCGGCGTCGGCGGTGCGTTCGTGGAAGCCCTCGAACAGCGCCACGGCGTCGGGCGTGCCGAGCACGTGCAGCCGGGGGTCGTGCGGCTCCTCCTCGACGGTGTTGTCGGGCTGCTGCGGCTCCAGCGGCCCGTACTCCCGTTCGCGTGCGGCCAGCTGCCGGTAGGTCTCCCGGAGCGCCTCGGGGTCGAGCACCGTGGTGGACGGGTGGGCGGCCAGGGCGGCGCCCAGGTGGCGCTCCGCGGCGGGACGCACGATCCGTTCCCAGGCGGCGTCGTCGGCGTCCACGATGATCCGCAGGTGCGGTCCCCGGCGCCAGTGCCGGGCCCAGTGGGCGGACAGCCCCTCGGCGGCCAGCTCAGCGAGCAGGGGACGCACCCCGGCCCGCAGCAGGGGCGCGGGGTCGGGGTCGTGGTAGGCGACCCGGAGCCGTCGGGCGGCCGTCACGGCCGCACCGACGCGGTCTCGGCCAGGGCCAACCTGAGCAGTTCCATCACGAGTGCCTCCCGTTCCATGTGGACCCCGAGTCGGTTGTTGTGCATGTGCAGCGCGGACAGGGTCACCATCCCCCGGTCCAGGTGGGCGAGACCGTCCGGGGCCGCGTCCTCGGGCGGCTCCAGCTGGCCCCGCGCCTCCACGGCGGTGAGCCCCTCCTGGAGCCGTTCGCAGGCCCGCAGCCACTCGCCCTCGCCGCCGCTCGGGGACGCCGTCAGGGCGTGGCGGACGAGGTGGCGGACGCGTTCCCCGGACCGCTGCCAGGACTGGTCGACGAGCCGCTGCCACTGGGCGCCGATCCGTTCACCGATCCAGCGGCCGACCATGTGGTCCACGAACCGGTTCACCCAGTCCGCGTCACCGACCGTCGCCAGACCGCTGGCCATGCACCACACGGCGCGGGCCACCGGGTCGGTGGGGGTGCCCACGTAGGCCAGGGCGTCGCGGCTTGAGGCGGTGAAGAACTCCTCGACGTGCTCCATCGCCTCGGGGCCGCCGTACATCCCGGTCTCGGGCCGGTACGACTCCCACGTGAGGGTGTTGTCCGGCAGGATGTCGGCTCCGGCCTCCTCGCCGGGGTTGCCGATGAGGTCGGCGAGGCGCTGGAAGTCCGCCGGGTCGGCCTCCACACGGGAGGGGCGTCGCGCCACGAGGTCCTCGAACCGGCTCCGGACCTCCTCGTGCGCGGTCGCGCGGTCGGCGGGGTCGGGCACCCACATGCGGAACCTGACGTGCGGGCCGCCGGACCAGTAGCGGACGTAGAACCAGCGCGGCGCGCGGTCGCCCAGCGTCCGCGCGGTCGGCGCGACGACGGAGGTGACCACCTCCGCGAGGTCCTCGTGGTAGTAGCAGTGGGCCGTGATCCAGCTCATGCGCGGTCCCCCGGTAGTTCGACGGCGTACTCCACGACCCGGTCGGCGCCGAACACGTTCGGCTCCGCCTCCTGGAACAGCAGCAGGTCCCGCCCCTGGACATCCGGGCCAACTCCTCGATCCCCCACCAGGAGCACAGGTCCAGCGGGCGCGGTTTGCGGTCCTTGGCCTTCTCCATGACCCGTTCGGTGGAGTCGACCACGTCGGCGGCCCGCGCGAAGACGACGTCGGGCAGGCCCAGGTCCCGGACCCGGCGGCGCGCGCGGGTGAACCGGTCGAAGTCGTCCCCCTCGTCCAGGTCCAGTTCGGCGCGGGGCACGATCCAGCTCCGGCGTTCCATCACGACCGCGCCGACGCTCAGACGCGGCAGCACCGACACCTCGGACGGCTTCGGATTGGTGTACAGCGCGCGGGCCCGGCCCACGAGAGCCCACGCCTCGGCCATGGGGGTGGTCAGGTCGAGGAGGAAGCGCAGCACGGGCGGGAACCAGTAGCGGCCCATGGTGCCCCGGTGGACGAGCCGCACCGCCCGGTCGGATGACCGCCACCAGAGGGTGGGGAGTCCGGCCGGGTCCAGGCGGATCTCCAGGTCGGCCGGGCGGACCCGCCGCTCCGGCGGCCGTGAGGGGACGCATCCCGGCCAGACGAGTTCGTGCCCGGCGTAGGGCGCCACCCGGTTGAGCGAGCTGCGGAACAGGCCCGCCACCTCGACGAGGAGAGGGCCGTCGCCGTCGTCGTGCGGGACCGGCGGCTCCGACCAGCGGCGGACCCGCGAGCCCGCGGTCTCGTGCCCGGGGGCCGCCGCGTTGAAGGCCACGGACCCGCCCGGGAGCGGTTGGAGGAACAGGGTGGTGGGGTGATCGTCGGGCAGCCAGGCGGGCCCGGCGTCCAACAGCCGGTCCAGGGCGTCGGTGTCCGCGTCGAAGGCGTGGCCGCCACCGTCCGGCGGGGTGAGCAGCCCGAGCAGCCCGGTCTGGAACCGGCGCAGCTCCTCGATCCTGGGCACCCCGGTGTCCGCCAGGTGGAAGGGGTTGTCGCGCAGACCGTGGAGGCCGATGGTGCCGGGGGCACCGTCCGGAGTGTTCCCGGGGTCGGCGGCCTCGTTCCAGGCCAGCCAGGCCTCCAGCAGCCCCACGCGGGCCCCGGTCCCGAAGCGGCGTCCGAGCAGCTCCGCGATGGCCAGGCGGCCGGGCAGGGCACCGTCGAACACCGACACCAGGCGCCGGACGCGGTGCAGGTCGCGGTCGAGCGCGGACCAGTCGGGGGTCCGGGGCGGGGTGGACCATCCGGGGAGGACGTCCTCGTAGCAGAGGTACTTGCCCGGGATCAGGGACGGGTCTCCGCCGGCCTCGGTCAGCGCCGCGCCGACCGCCGCGCGCAGGCGCCCCAGTGACAGCCACCGGTCGCCCGGAGCGTCGGCGGCCTCGACCTCACGCACCGCCTCGCCGACCCGCCTGACCGGGGACCCCTCGGGGAGTCCGAGCCGGTCGGCCACGTCGGTCAGCCGGTCCGGGACCTGGTCCGGCACACCGAGGTCACTCTGGAGGAGCCCCGCCGTGACCAGCTGTCCGAGCATGGACTCGGCCTCGGCGGCGGACGCACCGAACCCGGACGTGAGGAAACCGGCCAGGTCGGCCGGGGAGGCGCCCTCCTCGGCCCGCCGGGCGAGCGCGAGCAGCCACGGGCGGGCGGGGACGCCCACACAGCGGCCGTCCGCGTGCACGACCATGGCCCGCTCCCCCAGGACGGTCAGGGTGGGGTTGGTCCGCAGTACCAGCGGCCCGTGCGCGGTCGCCAGCAGGCGCTCCAGCTGGAACTCGACCTCGGCGTTGAGTTCGAGGTGGCGGGAGAACCCGTCCGGCGCCGGGACCTGGACCGCCTCCGCGGCCCCCTTCACCGCCCCGTCTCCCGGCGCGGGCCCGTCCCCTGCGGGGAGCGGTCCGGCGGTGGTCAGGGTGGAGAAGGGACTGGTCTTCAGCGCGGTCCGCAGCGCGTAGTTGACCACGCGCCTGCGGGTGTTGAGGTGCTCGGGGGCACCCGGCGGCCCGGAGAGCCAGGCCTCGACGTCGGGGAACAGGGCGTCACTGGACATCGCGAGGGCGCGCCGGAAGTCCTCGTCCAGGACGAGGTCGGCCAGGCGCCGTTCGGCGGCCGACGTCTCGGCACGGAAGGCCTCGCGGGCCTCCTCCCAGCCCCGGTCCAGCGCCTCGTGGTCGGCGACCAGCCGGGCGTGGAGTTCGCGGGCGGACGCCGACAGCCGTGCCAGCGCCTCCTCCGACAACGCCTTGGGGGCCGTCCGTTGTGGACGGCCCGACGGCAGGCCAGCAGCGCGCGGCGGACGGCGCGGTCCTCGCATCCGCCCACCGCCGTGTGGATGAGGTCCGCCAGCTCACCACCCCTGCGGTCGAGGTCCTCCCGGAACGCGTCGAGGGCACCGAGGCGGCGGGCGGTCCCGGAGAGCTCTCCGACCCGTGCGCCGCCACTGGGCAGCCCCGCTACACGTGCGACGATCAAGGCCGCACCCTCGTCCCCAGGTGCCAGGGCGCGTTGGGCTCACCCAGTACCAGAAGAAACACCGGAATCTCCCGTTCACCGTCGAGGCCCAGCAGGCGGGCGCACTCGTCGGCGTCGTAGCTGTTGGTCACCCGGGCGGAGAGCCCGTGCGCGGCCGCGGCCAGGGAGATCCGCTGCGTCACCACTCCGGTGAGCAGCTGGGTCGCGCGGAAGGCACGCCTCGGGTGGTGTTCGAGCAGCCGCTCCGTGTCGGCGGTGACGACCACCATCAGCGGCGCGGTCCGCGCGTTGATCTCCGTCCGCCACACGTCCATGGCCTGGAACGGGGGCGCAGGTCGCCGTGGCTCACGGTGCGCAGCGCACCGTCCACGAGGCGGTGGTGCCCCTGCGGCAGGTCCGTGACCGCGCCCGCGATCACGTGCACCCCCACCTCGGGCGGTGCCGTCTCGTGCCAGAGGTCGTCGGCGGTCGGCCGGACCGCGTCGAGCAGGAGGTCGGCCACGACCCCCAGCGACACCGGCTTCGCGGTGGGCAGGAACACGTCCGGCCCGGAGTCGCGGCGGACCACCGCCGTCCCCGTGTCCGTACCGCTCTCCCGCCGGGACGACGCCAGCGGCAGATCGGATCCCGAGCCCGGGGCCGCGGGTTCGGCGCCGACCAGCGGGGTGCTGGCCAGGGCCTTCACCGGTTCCAGTTCGGCCGGGTCGTTCAGCCGTGAGGCGCGCTCCACGGCCAGGGTCCGGTGGCTGAGCGCGGGTTCGATGCCGTTGCCGCCCGCCACTGGAACCACGGTCCGCCTCGGCGGCACCGGTGCGGCCGTGCGGTGGCCGGGCTCCGTCGGCACGTCCGCGCCGTCCCAGAGGGGCAGGAGCGCCAGCACCGACTCCGAGTCGTCGTCCGGCAGCGCGAGCAGCCGGGCCACGGCCTCGTCGAGGAAGCGGAGCCGCGCATGGCCGCCCAGGCCCAGGGCGGAGGCCACCACCTGGAGGTTGCCGAGAACCAGCCCGGCCTCCTGGGTGGCCAGCCGGTAGGCGTAGTTCCGGTACCGGAAGGCGGTCTTGCCCAGCCGGGCTGTGACGATCAGGACGGTGCGCGCGCCGTCGAGCTCAGCCGCCGACGCGGCGGCCAGTTCGGACAGCCCGACGTCGTCGCGCAGCTCGGAGAGCTCGTGGTGGGCCGGGTCGTAGCGGTGGACGCCTTCGGGCGCCGCGTCCGACCACACCGCCAACTCGACCGGGTAGAAGCAGCGGGCCGAGGCCACCGTGCGGTGCCACGGCCACTCCACCTGCGGGCCGATGTCCATCCGGGAGAAGCCGTACCCGTAGAAGAGGAGCTCGCCGAGCCGCTCCAGGTCCGACCCGTGGTCGGGGCCGGACCGGCCGGGGCCGGCTCCGGGACGCGTGTGCTCGTCCCGGAGCGCGGCCCCGAGCGGACCGATCCGGTGACGCGGACCGGAGGGGAGTCCGAACCTGCGCCGGGGCACGGCCGGGCGGGTGAACAGCGGGGGCGGGCGGGGTCGTCGAGCCCGCCCTGCCCCTCCGCGTGGATCGCCTGCCACCGGTAGTGCACGTCGTACAGGTACTCCCGCACCAGGGTCGCGTCATCGTCGCCGGTCACGGGTACCGCCGTCGTGTTCGGGTCCGTGTCCGTCATGGGAACGGGTGCGGGTCGGGGTTCACGTCGTCGAAGCCCTGCTCCGCCGCCGCCGCGAACACCCGGTCCAGGCCGCGCACACGACGGAACCTGTTGCCGAAGGTCATCGGCAGCATCCCAGGAACGATCACCTTCACGCAGAACAGACCGCCCGCACGGTGCTCGGGGGTGGTCTGGTCGACCACCAGCACCTCCAGACCGTGCTGTCGGAGCCGCTCCACGGTGTCGTTGAGCAGCGCCTCCAGGTCGGTCGGCCCGTCGGCGTGCAGCCGCGGGTCGGGCGGGGCCATCTCCCGCTTGGGACCGTCGAACAGGAACGCGAGCCGGTCCTGGGCCTCGGGCCTGCCGTTGAGCTGGCTGTGGTGCAGCATCGACGTGCACAGGTCGGGGTCGTCGACCATGCGCCGGGCGAGGTCCTGCACGTCGGCGGGCTCGTCCTGGTGCTGGGCGATGATCGGCGCCAGCTCCAGGAGCCCGGCGGCCACAGCGTCCTCCATGTCGAAGTGGGAGGCGGCCGCGCACAGGAAGCGGGCGTAGCCGTCCCGCTCCTGCTCGTCGACGACGCCCACCCACACGCTGGGGATTCCGTGCTCGGTGGTGGTGTCCCAGGCGTGCGCCGTGTATCCGGTCAGCCGCTCGATGCGCTCCAGCAGGAGCGGCACCGTGGGCCCCTTGGCGGTGCTGAGGTCGATCTCGGCCGGGGTGCGGCGCGAGTACCAGGTCATCAGGAACGCGTCGCGCTCGATGACCTCCATCAGCCCGTGCAGGATCGTCTCCGGCATCGAGCCGCCGACGGCGCAGCCGTTGGACACCTCGTACAGGAACCGGGGGCGGTCCGGGCGGACCAGCCGGGTGCGGTAGTAGGCGTAGGTCTCCGGCACGAGGACCGGTGCGTCACGCGTGAGGGAACGGCCCCAGACCCAGTCCAGCTCCGACTCCTCGGTCCACCGCTGGCACGGGAACCCCTCCTCGTCGTAGCGGTGCTCGTCGTGCAGACCGAGCCGACGCAGGTCGAGGGCCTCGGGCAGGTCCTTGTAGGCGCCCGTGACCACGCTGCGGTGGCCGGACGGGCTCATCCCGCCCCAGCGCTCGACCGCCTCCGCGACGGCGGCGGTACCCGACTCCCGGTAGGAGGGGTGCGGCCGATGCCCTGCTCGATGTCGGTCGAGTTCCGCAGGCCCAGCGGCGCGGTCATGTTCGGGAACACGCCGCCGCCGTACTTGAAGAGGGTGCGGACGAGGCCGACGTCCCGGTCCACGTAGGTGGGGAGGAACGACGCGTCGTCCACCAGGGACTTGGTCCGCATCGAACCGGGCTTGTGGGACAACGAGGCGCTCGGCACGAGCGTCTCGGTGTCCTCGGGGTTGTCCTCGGGCAGCGCACCGCACACGGCGCACAGCGGGTCGGGCAGGAGCACCGCGCGCCGCACACCGAGGCCGATCAGCCGCACCACCATGACCGAACGCCGCTCGGACGTGTCCTGGTCCCGGTCCAGCTCGACCAGACGGCCGGCGACCTCGGCGGCGAACTCGGCGTGCAGGTGGGTCAGCGCGGGCGGCGCCCACCGGCGCAGCCGCTCCGGGTCACGGCGGTCGATCTCGGCCATCGGCTCCGGGAACTCCCGGGCCAGCAGCAGGCGCGACTCCAGGCACTCGGGGCAACCGGGGACGTCCTCCCGCACCACGGGACCGATGTAGAGCCGGTCCCGTCGCGCGAGCACGGGCAGCACCGGCCCGCTTCCGGCGGGGATCTCGGGGAGGACACCGTCCTCACCGACCAGCACCGTGTACTCCGGGGGGACCACGGCCCTGAGGGCCTCGGCCAGCGCTCCGGTGCCCACCACGGTGGGCGTGGTCGTCAGCGACTCGGTCACAGCTCCACCACCCTGAGCAGGTGCGGCGTGGCCGTGCGCAGCGCGGGCTCGCCGTCCAGTTCCACGACCCCGAGCCGGTGCCCGCGCGCGGCCAGCAGCTTGACCGCGTCCTCGGACGTCAACAGGTGGCCCGTCAGCGGAGCGGCCGAACCCTCGGGTTCGGGTACGCGGTCCGGTCGCGGAGGCATCGTCACGGGGTCCTGCCCGCACTGCGCGGAGGTCGTGGCGCGGATGACCGCCGACGAGGCGGCGGACGCCAGGTCACGGCCGGAGGCCCGGGCCAGCGGCTCGGAGTCGGTGGCGACGAGGACGGTGGGCAGCTCGGCGTCCAGCTGGAAGAGGCGGGCACTCGACCCGACGAGCAGTTCCAGGCGGTTCAGCTGCTCCCCGACGAGCTCGGGGAGGTCGGCCCGGTCGATCAGCGGGGCCCGCTGCGGAACGGGCACAGCCCGCTCGGCGGCGTAGTCCAGCACCGCCTGGGAGAGCGCGGACTCACGGTCCAGCGCCGCTCCGACACCCGGGACGTGGGCGTCCGTGATACCCACCGGTGCGACCACCGGGCCGGGCTCACCGCTGACGAGGTCGTGGGCGGGACCGCTCGCCGGACGGGCGGCGGCCAGGCGGCCGAGCGCCGCCAACGTGGCGCCGTGGCGTGCCTCGACGAAGGCGTCGGCCACGCCGAGGACGTCGCTGGTCGCGCCGTCCTTGGCCAGGCGGGCCACGGCGACGCGCAGCGGCAGCTGCTCCGGGTGCTCCTCGATCTCCAGCAGGGGGCCGGTGAGCGGGTCGAACAGCTCGGCCGCGGCGAGGGAGAACGCCTCGCTGTCGATCTCGGGCCCCGGGTCGGCGGCGGGTTCGCTGCCCCCGCCGACCGGCAGTACGCGCCCGGTCTGGGACTCCAGGGTCTCCAGGTCGATGCGTTCCACCTCACCGGAGACCGGTGCGGGGTAGGCACCGGTCACGGCCCGGAAGGCCGCGAAGAGCGCGGTGTTGGCGGGCACGCCCACGGCGGGACCGCGCAGCCAGGTCGAGGGGCCGACGGGCAGGGTGCCGGTGTCGGTCAGGCGCGCCTTGGCGTCCGCCCAGTCGGCGGCGCCGCCCGGGATCGGTCCCACCCAGGCCGCGTCACGGGTCACCAGGACCGGCAGCAGCGGCGCCGTGCAGGCCTCCGCGACGGAGTCGATCAGCGCCGGGTCCTCGGTCAGCACGACCACGAAGTCGGCGGCGGACACGCTCGCGGCGAGGTCGGCGGCCGGGGTCTCGACGAGTTCGAGGGCCGGGTCCTCCTCCTTCGCCGCCGCGAGGTCGGCGGTACGCGCGGCGCGGGCGTCGGCGTCACCCGAGGGGTCGACGACCTCCACGCGGGCACAGCCCAGGTGCCAGGCGGCTCGCGCGGCGGAGTCCGCCAGCGGGGCCTCGCCCACGATCACCATGCGGGTGCCACGCCAGGTCTGGAACCGGGCCGGTCCGGAGTCGCACCGGAAGTCGACGTAGGCGATCTCCGCCTGGTAGCGCCGGAGCTCCGCGTCGGTCAGCGAGTGCGGCAGGTCCTCACTGACGTCGCGGACGAACCCGTTGCGTTCGAGCAGCCCCACCAGGTCGGTGGCCATCTTCTGGTGGGCGGGCGACAACCCCGAGGTCAGGTCCTCAAGCGGAACGGAGCCGTCCAGGCTCGGCGCGAGCAGTTCCACCCACTGATAGATCGATCCACCGCGCAGCGTCACCGACCGCGCGCTGTCGATGATGAAGGCCCCGTCCGCGGTCGGGACGTAGTAGACATCTGGCCGGAGTTTCGGTCGCATCCGCGCCCTCTCTTCTCTCTCACCGTTACGAGGGGACGGCCCCGGCACGGTCACCGCGCCGGGCCCGCCCCGCCGGATCAGCTGCAGCAGCAGCAGGGGCAGCAGCTACAGCAGCTGCAGCAGCCGCCGCCACTGCCAGACGCGCCGATCTCCATCATGGCCAGCGTGGAACCGAGGGACTCGATACCACCGGGCTGGTCCGAACCGAAGCCGAGAACACCCTCACTGCTGGTGCTGAATTCCTCGACCGGAAGGTCTCCGAGACCAGCGGAAATCTGGTCAGCCTTCATCGACATGGGAACCTCCTCTCCTTCTTCGTAGTAACGCCGAGGCACTTCCGCCCCGGCGTCGCACCATCATCCCCGCCGGTGCTTACAGCGCACCTACAGCAGGTTTGCACCCAAATGCATTCACGGACCCGGGAACTCCCGGGAAAGGTGAAACGTTCCGGGGATCGGGCGTCGGGCCGGTCGTGAACCGTCGTCCGACCGGCCCGCGCACCCCGGGTTCCGGTGGTCCGGCCAGCCGCCCGCAGGCGGGCCGACCGGGCAGGTCACCGACTCAGCTGCAGCAGCAGCACGGGCAGCAGCTGCAGCAGCTGCAGCACTCGCCACCGCCGGAGGCACCGATCTCCATCATGGCCAGCGAGGAACCGAGGGACTCGATACCGCCGGGCTGGTGGGAACCGAAGCCGACGACACCCTCACCACTCGAACTGAATTCCTCGACCGGAAGGTCTCCGAGGCTTGCCGAGAGGTGACCGGACTCGATAGACATACGATCTCACTCCTTTCTTCGTCCAAGGTTTGACAACGCGTCGAATAATCGACACCCACCACTGTGGCCAATCGCAGTTACATCTCGACTACATCGCGTTTTACCGCCCCCGCAGTTCGGTGCGGCGCCCACTACCCGCACGGCCGCGGAGGGTGCGACCGCGGCCCGGGTCGCCTCCGGGGCCAGGGCAGACGCCAGCCCGCCTCACAGCGCTCCACCAGCCCCGCCGCCGCCAGCATCCCCAGGGCACGGATCGTGTGCTCCAGGTTCCCGGTGCTGTTCGTGGCCACCACGGCGGTTCCCACACCACGGCGGGTGACCGCCGAGAGCACCCGGGCGGTCTCCCGGTCCAGTTCGGCCTCGGGCACCAGGGGCCCCGCCTGCCCGGGGACGGCCTCCCCAGCGGCACGATCAGCTCCACCACGTCGTCCGCCCTGGTCACGCAGTTCGCGCGGCCCTCCCGGAGCAGACGGTGACAGCCCACCGACATCGCGGAGGTCACCGGACCCGGGACGGCCATGAGCACCCGGTGGAGGTCGGTGGCGTGGGCGGCGGTGTTCAGGGCCCCGCTGCGGGCCCCCGCCTCCACCACCACCGTGCCGGGGGTGAGCGCGGCGATCAGCCGGTTGCGCACCAGGAAGTCCGGGGTACGCGGAGTGCGGCCGACCGGCCACTCGCTGACCAGCACCCCCGTACGCGCCACGTCCGCGAACAGCCCCGCGTGACCGCGCGGGTAGTCCGTGTCCAGACCGCAGGCCAGGACCACCACGGTGCTCCCCGTGGTGAGGGCCGCCCGGTGCGCGGCGCCGTCCACCCCGTAGGCTCCCCCGGAGACCACGGAGAAGGAGCGGTCGGCCAGCTCGCAGGAGAGCTCGGCAGCCACGTGCGTCCCGTAGGGGGTGGCGGACCGGGCGCCCACCACCGACACCGACCGCAGGCACAGGTTGCGCAGGTCGCCCATGCCCCGCACCCACAGCCCGTAGCAGACGGGCAGCTCGTCGAGGCGCCCCGGCCACTCCGGATCTCCCGGGGCGACGAACCGGACCCCGAGTTCCGCCGAGGAGTCCAGCAACCGGTCCGGGTCCACCCTCCGGGACCCCTCCGACCAGCCCCGCCAGCTCCGGACCGCCTGGGCCGAGGGCGGGCTCCCCGGGGGCGGCTTCCCCGACAGCAGGGCGTCCCAGACCGGGGCGGCCCCGTGCTCGTTCACCAGCGGCCCCAGCCAGCGGTGGCTGGGCGGCGCCACCGCCGTCAGACCGACCCGTGCGCGTGCCTCGTCGTGGTCGCCCACCCTCACCACGCCCTTCCGGCCCACAGGGCGAAGGCGTAGGAGGTCTCCTCCTCGGTGGGGCGGTCCCGCCCCGCGAGGTCGGCCAGTGTCCAGGCCACCCGCAGGGCGCGGTCCACGCCCCGGGCGCTGATCTGTCCGGCGTCCATCGCCCGGCCGAGGACCCGCAGGCCCGCCGGTTCCACCGGGAAGTCCCGGCGCAGACGCGCTCCGGGAATGACCGCGTTGGTCCGCCACGGGGTGCCCGCCAACCGTTCCCGGGCCCGCTCCCGGGCTCCCGCCACCCGTGCGGCGACGGTCGCGGAGGACTCCGCGAAGGCCCGGTCGGCCAGGAGTTCGGCCCGCGCCACGGGCTGGAGCTCCACCTTGAGGTCGATCCGGTCCAGCAGTGGTCCGGACAGCCGGGAGAGGTAGCGCCGCCGCTCACCGGAGGGGCAGGTACAGAGGCTGCCCGGTTTCGCGCAGGGGCACGGGTTGGCCGCCATCACCAGCTGGAAGCGGGCGGGAAAGGCCACCGTGGAGGTCGAGCGGGCGATCACCACCTCTCCGCGTTCCAGGGGTTCGCGCAGCGAGTCCAGCACTCCGCGCCCGAACTGCGGGGCCTCGTCCACGAAGAGGATCCCGTGGTGTGCCTTGGAGACCCAGCCCGGCTGCGGGTTGCCGTGGCCGCCCCCGATGATCGAGGCCCGGCTGGAGGTGTGGTGCGGGGCGGCGAAGGGAGGCACGGTGACCAGCGGAGCACCCGGAGGCAGCAGCCCGGCCACCGAGTGGATGGCGGTGGCCTCCAGCGCCTCGGTGGAGGAGAGGGTGGGCAGCACCGTGGGCAGGCGCTCCGCGAGCAGGCTCTTCCCCGTGCCGGGCGGGCCGAGCATCATCAGGTTGTGCCCTCCGGCCGCGGCGATCTCCACCGCCCGGCGGGCCACCGGCTGACCCAGGACGTCCGCGAGGTCGGGGCTCCCCGGTCCGGGGCGACCGCCGACGCGGGCGGCTCGTGGGGCCGCTCGGGTTCCTCCTCCCCGCGCAACCAGCCGCACAGCTCCGCGAGGTCGGTCACGGCGGTGACCGCCACGTCGGGGACCAGCCGGGCCTCCGCCAGGTTGCCCGCCGCCACCACGAACCGGGTGAACCCCTGGTCCGCGGCGGACACCATGGCGGGGAGCACCCCGCGCACCGGGCGGGCCCGACCGTCGAGTCCGAGTTCCCCGAGGAGTACGGTGCCGAGCAGCCGGTCCGACGGGACCTCACCGGCGGCGGCCAGCACCGCGCCCGCGATGGCCAGGTCGAAGAGGCTCCCGGACTTGGGCAGGCTGGCCGGGGACAGGCTGATGGTGATCTGCCCGCTGGGCCAGGCCTCGGAGCTGTTGGCCACCGCCGCGCGGATCCGGTCCCGGGCCTCCCGCAGGGCGGCGTCCGGCAGCCCCACCAGGGTCACCCCGGGCTCCCCGCCGCCCAGGTGCACCTCCACCTCGACGATGTGTCCCTGGACGCCCAGCAGCGTGACGCAGTGGGTGAGGGCGAGCGACATCAGGCCATCCCCCGTTCGTGGGAGACGAACACGCGCCCGTCCGTGACCAGCAGGCAGACCCCGTCGACCCGCAGCGGCCACGGCGGGCACCCGTGCAGACGGGCCCAGGACCGGCCCAGCTGGCGCAGCCTGCGCCGCTTCCCGGCGTTGATGGCCTCCACCGGGTGGCCGTACCGCAGCGAACCACGGGTTTTGACCTCCGCGACCACCAGGAAGGGTCCGTCCCGGCCCACGATGTCGATCTCCCCGGCACCGCCCGGGGCCCGCCAGTTACGGGCCACCACCCGTATCCCGGCGTGTTCGAGGTAGGCCGCGGCGAGCTCCTCGCCGCGGCGTCCCAGCTTCCTTCGGTACTCGGCCCACCGATCCACCGGCGACCACCTCCCACAACCACGTTCCGTGATCGGGGCCGGGTACGCCAGGGGTCGGTTCCTCCTGTGGAAAACCCCGTCCGGGGCGGAGGAGGGAGGGGGACACCGCGCGGGGGCTACTCCCCGATCCGCCGCCGTCCGCCGGAGGCATCTCCAGGTCGGACTTGGTGATCTCCTCGACGTTCACGTCCTTGAACGTCACCACGCGCACGTTGCGCACGAACCGGGCCGGGCGGTACATGTCCCAGACCCAGGCGTCCTCCATCACGACCTCGAAGTACATCTCCCCGTTCTCCGTCGAGCGGGGCTGGAGGTCCACGTGGTTGGTGAGGTAGAAACGCCGCTCGGTCTCCACCACGTAGCCGAACAGGCCGACGACGTCGCGGTACTCGCGATAGAGCTGGAGCTCCATCTCGGCCTCGTACTTCTCCAGGTCCTCAGAACTCATGTGCGCGCTCGCTTTCGTCAGCACTCTCCGGTCATGATGTGCCGGTCCCCCTGACGCGGGCACCTCCGCCGTCCGGCGTCTTCCGGCCGGAGACGGCCCCACGTGTTCGGGGAACGCCGATACGATCCGAGTTCCATCATGCGTCACGGAACGGGCTTTTGCGCCCCGTCGAGCGGAATTCCTTCGACGGATCGGTCACCCACCCCCGGGACACCGCCGCGACCTGCGACGACACCCGACGCCGTTCGGCGGGTCCGGACACCGGCTCAGCCGTCGGACGCGTTCAGCTCGTCGAACGTCGCCGGGACTCCCAGCCCTCCGGCCTGGCTGAACGGCCAGATGATGACGAAGGCCCGGCCCACGACGTGGTCGATCGGGACGGCGCCTCCCCCGGGGTTGTTCTGGTTCATGCGGGAGTCGTAGGAGATGGCCCGGTGGTCGCCCATCAGCCACAGGTACCCCTCGGGCACCTCGATGGGACCGAACTCGGTGTGGCTCTCCACGCTGCCCGGGTAGAGGTAGGCGTCCTCCTCCAGGGGAACACCGTTGACCAGGACCCGGTTCTGCTCGTCGCAGCACTCCACGGTGTCGCCGGGCAGCCCGATGACCCGCTTGATGTACTCCTTGCCCGAGGGCGCGGCGCCCAGCTGCTGCTGCACCCAGGTGAAACCGCGACTGACCGGGTTGGTCGACTCCGGGGCTGTACGACGGTCGGGTCGTCCCACGACCCGTCGCCGTTGAACACGATGACCTCTCCGCGCTCGATGTCGCGGATCTCGTACACCACCTTGTTCACGAGGACCCGGTCACCCACGAGCAGGGTGTTCTCCATCGACGACGAGGGGATGTAGAACGCCTGCATCACCCAGGTCCTGATCACGAACGCCAGCACGAGGGCGATCACGACCAGGATGGGGAGTTCCTTCCAGAACGACCCCTTCTTCGCACTGCTCTGGGACTGGCTCATGTCGGCGTCAGCTCTCTCCTCCGCTCCCTGGCCAGCGGCGTCGGATACACCACTGGCTCCCAGGCGCTCATGCGTCTGGGAGCCAGTGGCGGAGCTGTGCTCCTCCGGGCCGGGCCGGGCGGAATCCTCGTCCGGGACCGCGTCCGAGCCGAGGTCCCTCTCGTCTTTGCTCATCGGCCGAAAGCCTATCCTGCCGCCCGGTGGGGCGGCGTGGTTCCGGCCGGATCAGCCAGGACCTACTTGGTGACGGGCTCGCGGCGCTCGCGGATGCGGGCGGCCTTGCCGCGCAGGTCGCGGAGGTAGTACAGCTTGGCGCGACGCACGCGACCGCGGGCGGCGACCTCGTACTTCTCGACGGCCGGGGTGTGGATCGGGAACGTACGCTCCACGCCCACGCCGTAGCTCACCTTGCGGATGGTGAAGGTCTCACGGTTGCCCGAGCCCTGACGACGGATGACGACGCCCTTGAAGACCTGGACACGGGTGCGGGTGCCCTCGGTCACGCGGACGTGGACGTTCAGGGTGTCGCCGGGGCGGAACTCCGGAACGTCGGTGCGAAGCTGAGCCTTCTCAAGCTCCTGAATGGCGGTGTGCATCTCGCGAATCCTCATCAATAGCGCGCCGCGTCCTGCCCCCGGCTGTTCCGGGGAGGGGGTGCGCGGGCGAGGCCCTGTTGGGTCTGACCAGTCGAACCACCCGGTGACCGACACAGAGGCCGACGTCGTACCGCCGGCATGCGGATGCCTGGGGGTCACCAGGGGGAACTCACCTAGTCTGCCACATGATCCCGGCCGTCCCGAACCGGCCGTTCACCACACTCGGCTCCGTCGGCGGGGTCGGCCACCTCGGCCAGGACCTCGCGGTCCCGCTTGTCGAGGCCGTCGGCGGGGGTGGCGGCGACCAGGTCCGGCCGGTTGCGGGCGGTCTTGCGCAGCGCCTGGTCGCGGCGCCAGCGGTCCACCGCCCCGTGGTTGCCGGAGAGCAGCACCGGGGGACCTCCTGGCCCCGCCACGTGCCGGGCTTGGTGTACACCGGCCCCTCCACCAGGTGTTCCATCCCACCGGAGGCGAAGGAGTCCTGGACGTGCGACTCCCGGTTGCCGAGCACACCGGGCAGCAGCCGGGTGATGGCCTCCACCATCACCAGCGTGGCCGACTCGCCCCCGTTGAGGACGTAGTCACCGATGCTGACCTCCTCGACCGGCATCCGCTGGGCGGCGTCCACGGCCACCCGGGAGTCGATGCCCTCGTACCGGCCGCATCCGAACACCAGGTGCTCCTCGCCCGCGAGCCGCTCGGCGTCGGCCTGGGTGAAGGGGCGTCCGCTGGGGTCGGCAGGACCAGCCGCGCGGGCCGCTCCGCCACGACGGCGTCCAGGGCCTCGCCCCACGGCTCGGGCTTCATCACCATGCCGGGACCGCCGCCGTAGGGGGTGTCGTCGACGGTGTTGTGCCGGTCGTGGGTCCAGTCGCGCAGGTCGTGGACGTGCACGTCCAGCAGACCGGCCTCGCGCGCCTTACCGATCAGCGAGAGCTCCAGCGGAGCGAAGTAGTCGGGGAAGATGCTGATGATGTCGATGCGCACTGCGTACTCGTTCAGTCGGTGTTCTGGAGGTCGAGCAGGCCGGGCGGCGGGTCGAGCACGATCCGGCCGCCCGCGACGTCGACCTCGGGGACCAGCGGGGCGACGAACGGCACCAGGATCTCGTGGCCCCCGGTCTCGGCGGTGATGACCAGGACGTCCTGCGCGTGGTGGAGGACGTCCTCGACCTCGCCCACGGTCGCGCCCTCGGTGGTGACGGCGGTCAGGCCGATCAGTTCGTGGTCGTGGAACTCGTCGGGGTCGTCCAGGGGGCGATGTCCTCGGAGTCCACCATGAGGAGGGTGCCGCGCAGCGTCTCGGCGGCGTCGCGGTCGGCCGTTCCCTCGAAGCGGACGAGCATCCTGCCGCTGTGGCGGCGCGTCGAGGCCACCTTCAGCGGACCGGTCGCGGCGGGGTCGGTCTGGAGGACGGCGCCGACGGCGAACCGGGCGTCGGGGTCGTCGGTGCGCACGTCGACGGCGACGTCGCCGCGGATACCGTGCGCTCGGCCGATCCGGCCCACCACGAGTCGCATGAGCAGTGCTTTCCTTCGGGTCGTTCTTCGGTTCCCGGACGTCACACGGGGTCTCCCGGCGTCCGGGTCCCCTCGGTGTCCCCGGGCCGGGAACGGCCCCGGGAAGGCCGTGCCCGGGGGCCGTTCACACGGTCCCCGGGCACGAGTGCGGGGCGCCGACCGTCAGCGGTCGGCGCCCCCAGAGGCGCGTCAGCGCACTTCGTTCAGGTCCAACAGGTCCACGCGGACGTACCGGCCGCCTGCGAGGGAGCCGACGACCGTCCGGAGTGCCTTGGCGGTCCGGCCGTTGCGGCCGATGACCTTGCCGAGGTCGTCCGGGTGGACCCGGACCTCCAGGACCTTGCCCTTGCGGAGCCGCTTGGCTCTCACCTGGACGTCGTCGGAGTTCGAGACGATCCCCTTCACGAGGTGCTCAAGCGCCTCTTCCAGCACGATTAGGCCTCGCCCTCGGACTTCTTCTCAGCCTCGGCGGTCTCGGCGGGCTTGTCGGCCGCCTTGTCCGTCTTCTTCTCGGCCTTCTTGGTCTTCTTCTCCTGACCGGGAAGGACGAGCTCCTTCAGCGCGGCCTGGAAGGCGGCTTCCTGGGCCTCGGGGTCCTTGGCCTCGGCGACCTGGAGCGGAGCCGGGGCGGCGAGGCCCTTGAACTTCTGCCAGTCGCCGGTCTTGCGCAGGAGGACCTTCACCGCGTCGGTCGGCTGGGCGCCGACGGACAGCCAGTACTGGGCCCGCTCGGAGTCGACCTCGATGAGGCTCGGGTGCTCCTTGGGGTGGTACTTGCCGATCTCCTCGATCGCCTTGCCGTCACGCTTGTTGCGGGCGTCGGCGACGATGACACGGTACTGGGGCGTACGGATCTTGCCCATACGCTTGAGCTTCAGTTTGACAGCCACTGGAGTGGTCTTCTCCCGTATAACGGTGTTAGCGCCTGATGGGCGACCCACGTGGGGTTGTGGAACCCGTCGAGGCATGACGTGGGCGGCGGGCTAGTTAGAGGGCTGACCCGGCCACCGTTAGTCGACTACTCATTGTGCCAGACGCGGACGTGTTCCTTGGACAGGACACCACGGTGCGCGCGGCCCGGTTCGGGAACGACCGCGGCCCGCCGGGAATCTCCCCGGCGGGCCGTGGTGGGTGTCACCGTCGCGGTGTCGAACCGCTACTTCTTCGGCAGCTTGAAGTTGGACAGGTCCGGCATGTTCGGGCCGCCGAAACCGGGCGGGAGGGTGGGCTGGCCGCCGCCACCGCCGCCGAGGCCCGGGGGCAGCTGGGGCATCTCCTGGCCGCCCTCCTCCTGGCGCCGCTTGCGCTCGGCCTCGCGGTCGGCCTCCTGCTGGCGGGCCTTCATCGGGTTGCCGCTGCGCTGCTTGCCCTTCTTCGCCTTCTTGGCCTGGGCCTTGGCCTTCTTCTTGTTGCCGCCCACGCCCGGCATGCCGGGCATCCCCGGCATACCGCCGCCGCTCTTCATCTTGCGCATCATCTTCTGCGCCTCGAAGAAGCGGGTGACCAGGCCGTTGACGTCGCTGACCTGCGTACCGGAACCGTTGGCGATGCGCAGTCGGCGGGAGCCGTTGATCATCTTCGGGTTGGCGCGCTCGCCGGGGGTCATCGACTGGATGATGGCCTGGATGCGGTCCAGGTCCTTGTCGTCGATGCCGTCGATCTGCTCGCGCATCTGCCCCATGCCGGGCATCATGCCGAGCAGGTTGCCGATCGGGCCGAGCTTGCGGACCATCGCCATCTGCTGGAGGAAGTCGTCCAGCGTGAAGTCGTCGTCCGAGGCCATGGTCGAGGCCATCTTCTCGACCTCGGCCTCGTCGAACGTGCGCTGGGCCTGTTCGATGAGGGTGAGGACGTCACCCATGTCCAGGATGCGCGAAGCCATCCGGTCCGGGTGGAAGAGGTCGAAGTCCTCGAGCTTCTCGCCGGTGGAGGCGAACATGATCGGGCGGCCGGTGATGTGCCGGATGGACAGGGCCGCGCCGCCGCGGGCGTCACCGTCGAGCTTGGTGAGCGCGACCGCGTCGTAGCCGACGCCGTCCAGGAAGGCCTGGGCGGTGTTGACCGCGTCCTGACCGATCATGGCGTCGACGACGAAGAGGATCTCGTCGGGGTTGACCGCGTCGCGGATGTCCGCGGCCTGCCGCATCATCTCGGTGTCCACGCCGAGGCGTCCGGCGGTGTCGATGATGACGACGTTGTGGTTGTTGCGCTTCGCGTGCTCGATGGACTCGCGGGCCACGTCGACCGGGTCGCCCACGCCGTTGCCGGGCTCGGGAGCGAACACGGGCGTGCCCGCGCGCTCACCGACCACCTGGAGCTGGGTGACGGCGTTGGGGCGCTGGAGGTCGGCGGCGACCAGCAGCGGGGTGTTGCGGTCGGCGGCCAGCCACTTGGCGAGCTTGCCCGCGAGGGTGGTCTTACCGGCGCCCTGGAGACCGGCGAGCATGATCACGGTGGGCGGCGTCTTGCCGAAGCGGATCTGCCGGGTCTCGCCACCGAGGATCTCGACCAGTTCCTCGTTGACGATCTTGATGACCTGCTGGGCGGGGTTGAGGGCCTTGGAGACCTCCTCACCGCGGGCGCG
Source organism: Nocardiopsis eucommiae (assembly GCA_018388625.1). Taxonomy (GTDB): domain Bacteria; phylum Actinomycetota; class Actinomycetes; order Streptosporangiales; family Streptosporangiaceae; genus Nocardiopsis; species Nocardiopsis eucommiae. Next base: position 4,832,353 of record CP074402.1, read on the forward strand.
CTCCTTGATCCGCGAGATGAACTCGCGGACCACGGGCAGCGCCACGTCCGCCTCGAGCAGCGCGAGACGGATCTCGCGCGCGGTCGCGTTGATGTCCTCCTCGGACAGCCGCCCCTTGCCGCGCAGCGAGGAGAAGACCGATGTCAGCCGGTCGGAAAGCGTCTCGAACACGAGTGTGGCCAGTCCTTCGTCGTCGGGTTTGACTTCCTAGCCTACCGCCCCGCCGTCACCGGGCACGAAGCCCAGGTCCGGCCGGGGTCTCCCGGCGCGGAAGGGGCGGGGGACGCGCCCCCGCCCGGTTCCCGTTCTCGGGTCCCCGAGCCCGCACGCGGGTGCTGGTCGGGTGTGCGGAGCCGGGGGCTACTCGCCCTCGGTCCCCTCCGCCTCGGCGCCGTCGCTCTCCTCGGCGCCCTCGGACTCCTCGGTGTCGCCGGCGAGGGTGGCCTCGCGCTGCTCGGCCAGGGCCGCGAGCATCTCCTCCTGCTGGCCGCCGCTCAGACCCCGGGTGGACAGGCGGGCCTCACCCTGGATGTCCTCGTAGGTCTTGGGCTCGGTGGTGACGATGTTGTAGTTGGCGTCGCAGGACAGGTCGAGCGAGCCGCCCGCCTCCAGGGAGCCGCTGTCGGTGCACTCCTCGTCACCGATCTGCTCCTGGGTGAAGGTGACGTCCATGCGCACCAGGACCGTGCCGCTGCCCGAGGCCCCGGAGTCGCGGACGGTGCCGGACCAGGTGCAGTGCGGGCCGTCGACGCACTCCATCGCGGGCTGACCGTCCCAGCTCACCTCGATGCGGGCGTCGCGGGAGCCGGTCAGCTCCTCCTCGGTGACGGTCGTCAGGTTGTCGTAGAGCTCCTCGGCGGCGGCCTCGTCGGCCTGGGCGATGTCCAGGCGCACCTGGGGGCCCGTCTCCCCGCCCTCGGGAACCAGTTCCTCGACCTCGACCCGGAGGATCTGCTCGGTCTCCGCGTCGATCCACAGCTGGTTGCGCTCGCCGTTGAGGTCGACCTTGTAGGCGCGGGTGTCGTCGAGGGTCTCCTCGACGGCCTCGTCGCCCTCCAGGCCGATCTCCTCCAGGATCGCCGCCAGCGCGGGCGGGGCCAGGGTGTTCTGCGGGTTGATGCCCGCCTGCGCGGTGGAGCTGCGCACCCAGGAGCCGTCGAACTGGTCGCTGTCCGGTCCGAAGACGTTCTTGTCGAGCCAGAACTCCTCACCGGCGCGCAGGAAGATCTTGCTGTCGGCGGCGATCATCTCCGCCTCGACGCCGTTGGCGCGGACGGTGCCGCTGGTCGCGCCGCCGTCGGCGACGGTCAGGGTGGTCTCCTGGATGTCCCCGCCCACGCTGGGGGCGACCTGCCCGTTCGCGGTGAGCGCCGGGTACTCGGCCAGGTCCGCCAGGGCGTTCTCCAGCAGGGGCGCCGCGTCGACCGGTTCGGCCGCGTCCTCGGTGGGGGCGGGTTCTTCGTCACCGCCGCCGAAGCCGCATCCGGCCAGTCCCAGTGCGGTGATCGTGCCCACCGCGGCGAGGGCGAGCCGTCCGCGTCCGCGACCCCTGTTGTGAGTAACCGGCGCCATCTTGCCTCCTGACCCCGACCTGTGGGGTGCTGATTCGAATGCGCGTGAAGGAAGTCGTCGGGAGGTGTCCCGGGCGTCGTCACCGCCCCGCCTCTCCGCGACATGGGATGCGGGCGCGGACCTGCCGGTCGCGTCCGGTGGACCCCCGTGGGTCGGTCCCTCCGGCGCTCCTCGCCGTTCCCCCGGAACCGGGCTGGCCGCCGCACCGCCCCGAAAGGGTATCGAACGCGAGCACGCGCCACTGCCAACACCACTCCATGAACACGCACAAATCAGTGGAATCCGAGAGGCGTGGGCGGGGCGAACAGCCAGAACGCGAACGGGGCCGACGGGGAGAAATCCCCGTCGGCCCCTGTGTCCGCCCCACCGTGTCGGTGGTTCGGGACCGGTCGCCTCGACGTTGAGTGCTAGGACCCGATCCGCGGTGGGGCGGCCTCCTCACCCGGAGGCGTCGGTGAGGAGGCCGTCGCTCCCTCCAGTTCGTCGAGCTCGTCGAAGGCGTAGGCCGACTCCGCGTGGAGCTCGTGGTCCAGGCCGTTGGTCTCGACCTCCTCGGCGATACGGAAGCCGATGAGAAGGTCGATGACCTTGGCGATGACCCACGTGACGATGAAGGTGTAGACCATGACGCCGATCACGGAGATCGCCTGCGCCGCGAGGAGGCCGAGGCCACCACCGAAGAACAGGCCCGCGTCCCCGCCGCCGGGCACGGCGGCGGAGGCGATGAACCCGAGGGCGAGGCAGCCGACGATGCCGCCGACCATGTGGATGCCCACGACGTCCAGGGCGTCGTCGTACTTGAAGCGGAACTTCCAGCTGATGGCGTAGGCGCAGATCGCGCCGGACAGGGCGCCGACGATGATCGCGCCGACCGGGGTGACGTTGGCCGCGGAGGGTGTGATGGCGACGAGCCCGGCGATGGCGCCGGAGGCGAAGCCCAGGGCGCTGACCTTGCCGTAACGGAGGCGCTCGACCAGCATCCAGGCGGCGGTCGCGGCGGCGGTGGCGACCTGGGTGTTGACCAGGGCCAGGGCGGCCTGCTCGTTGGCCGCGTAGGCGGAGCCGCCGTTGAAGCCGAACCAGCCGAACCACAGCAGGGCGGCGCCGAGCAGGACGAACGGCAGGTTGTGCGGGCGCATCGACTCGGAGCCGAAGCCCTTGCGGCGGCCGAGGACGAGGACCAGGGCCAGGGCCGCGGCCCCGGCGTTGATGTGCACCGCGGTGCCCCCGCGAAGTCGATGACCTCGGGCAGGCCGGTGAACTCGTGCATGCTGGCGATCCAGCCGCCGCCCCAGACCCAGTGGGCGACGGGGAAGTACACGAGGAGCGCCCAGATCGGGGCGAACAGCAGCCAGGCGCCGAACTTGGCGCGGTCGGCGATGGCGCCGCTGATCAGGGCCACGGTGATGACCGCGAACATCAGCTGGAAGCCCGCGTCGACGAGCAGCGGGTAGCCGCCGTCGGTGCCGTCCATCGGCTCGACCTCGGTCATGATGCTGCTGAGGCCGACGTAGTCGAAGCCTCCGACGAACATCTCCAGGGCGCCGTGGCCGGGCGCGTAGGTCAGTGAGTGGCCGACCAGGACCCACAGGACGCTGATGATGGCGATGCTGCCGAAGCTCATCAGCATCATGTTGAGGACGCTCTTGGCCCGCGACATGCCTCCGTAGAAGAAGGCCAGGCCCGGGGTCATGAGCATCACCAGCGCGGCGCTCATCAGCAGCCACGCGGTGTTGCCTGAGTCAATCATTTCGTCGCCTCCGTTGCACGGACGGGGGATGGTCGTGAGATGCGGCGGTCAGCGAGCGCGTCTTCGGGCCCGATGCGCTGGCCACGGCGACCACTGTCCGACCCGGGTGTTTCCCGACCGGACCCGACGTGTTGCGGAGGCGTAAAAGGGCGGCTCGGAGTGTTAAGCCGTCATGAACGAACCGTGCTCAAGGGGCGAACGACGAACGGCCGGACCCCCGTGTCGGGTGTCCGGCCGTCCGGTGCTGGTGGTGCCCCCGGGTCAGCCGAGGATGGCGTCCACGAACACCTCGGGGTCGAAGGGGCGAGGTCGTCGGGACCCTCCCCGAGTCCGACGAGCTTGACGGGCACGCCCAGCTCGCGCTGGACCTGGACGATGATGCCGCCCTTGGCGGTGCCGTCGAGCTTGGTCAGGGCGATACCGGTGACGTTGACGACCTCCGCGAACACGCGCGCCTGGCGCAGTCCGTTCTGGCCGGTGGTGGCGTCCAGGACGAGCAGAACCTCGTCGACCCGGGACTTCTTCTCCACCACGCGCTTGACCTTGCCCAGCTCGTCCATCAGGCCGGTCTTGGTGTGCAGGCGTCCGGCGGTGTCGATGATCACGGTGTCCGCGCCGTCGTCGATGCCCCGGGCGACGGCGTCGAAGGCCACGCTCGCGGGGTCGGCGCCCTCCTCCTTGCGCACGACCGGCGCGCCCACCCGGCTGCCCCAGGTCTGGAGCTGCTCGGTGGCGGCGGCGCGGAAGGTGTCGGCGGCGCCGAGCACGACGCTGCGGCCGTCACCGACCAGGACGCGGGCGAGCTTGCCGGTGGTGGTGGTCTTGCCGGTGCCGTTGACGCCCACGATCATGATGACCGCCGGACGGTCGCCGTGGGGTTCGGTGCGCACGGCGCGGTCGGCCTCGGTGGAGATCTGCTTGAGGAGTTCCTCGCGGAGCAGGGCGCGGACCTCGTCGGTCTCGCGGGTGCCGAGCACCTTGACGCGGGTGCGCAGGTTCTCGACGATCTGGGTGGCCGAGGCGACACCGATGTCGGCGGTGATGAGGGTGTCCTCGATCTCCTCCCAGGTGTCCTCGTCCAGGTTCTTCGAGGAGAGCAGGCTGAGCAGCCCCTGGCCGAAGGAGCTCTGTGAGCGGGCCAGGCGGGCGCGCAGGCGGACCATGCGCCCGGCGGACGGGGGCGGGGTCTCGATCTCGGGGGCGGTGGGTTCGGCCGGGGCCGTGGCGGCGGCGTCCTCGGCCGGAGGCGCGTGGGCGGGGGCGTCTGGGCCGCTCCCCGTCCTTCTCACGGTCCTCTTCGAGGGCGGTGGCCCCGGTTTCCCCGGTGACCTCGGGCTTGGCTTCTTCCTCACCCGGCTTGACCGAGCGTCCGGCCCTGACCAGGAAGAACCCACCAACCGCCAGGAGGGCGACGACGACGATGATGCTTACGAGCAAGGTGATGTCCATAGCGTTCACCAGTCTCCCAGAGTGTCCGACGCGTTCGCGTCACGCCCCGGTGGCGTGCCGGGAACGATGCCGGTGGGGGCTTCCGGGCCCTCGGTGGCCCGGTCAGGTGCCCCGGTGGCGGGTGGTGCGCAGGATGAGGACGAAGAAGGGGGCCCCGAGGAAGGCGGTGACCACGCCGATGGGGAGTTCGGCCGGGGCGACGATGGTCCGCGCCACGACGTCCACCAGGACGAGGAACGCGCCGCCCATGAGCACGGTGACGGGCAGGATCGCCCGGTAGTTGGAGCCCACGAGGCGGCGCACGATGTGCGGGACGACGATGCCGACGAACCCGATCAGCCCGCTCACGGAGACGGCGGCGGCGGTGGCCAGGGAGGCGGCGGCGATCACGACCATCCGCACGACGGCGGGGTTGAGGCCGAGGCTGACCGCCTTGTCGTCGCCCAGGGCGAGCATGTCCAGCAGGTAGCCGCAGAGCAGCAGGACGACGAGCGCGACGACCGCGTACGGGGCGACGAGGCGGACGTCGTCCCAGCCGCCGCGACCGAGCCCGCCCAGCAGCCAGGCGTAGATGCGCTGGAGCTGGTCCACGCCCATCTGCTGGACGAGGGTCTGGGCCGCGGACAGGAACGAGGAGACCGCCACCCCGGCCAGGACCAGCGCGGCGGTGCCCCCTCCCCGGCGGTGGCGCCGAGGAGGTAGGCGGCGGCCACCCCGGCCAGCGCTCCGGCGAAGGCGGCCACGGGGACCAGGGCGCGAGGGTCGGCCAGGACCTCGTGGCCGAAGACCATGACCATGGTGGCGCCCAGTCCGGCCCCGGCGGCGGCGCCGAGCAGGAAGGGGTCGGCCAGCGGGTTGCGGAACACGCCCTGGTACGCGCCGCCCGCCGTGGCCAGCAGGGCACCGACGACGGCGCCCATCACCACGCGCGGCAGGCGCAGTTCCATGAGGAGCGCCTCCTGCCGTTCGGTGAGCGGCGTCTCCACCCCGAACGGCAGGAGGCTGAGCAGGTGGCGGAGGATGTCACCGGCGGAGATCGAGGCGGCCCCCGCCGCGACACCGAAGACCCCGGCCGCGAACAGGGCGACCGCACCGCCCAGCACCCAGACCAGGGGAACCCCGAAGCCCTTCACGTCCTGCTCTCCTTGCTCTCGTCCCCCTCCGCCCGGGCCGCGCGGCCCGGGCGGGGGTCACGGACCTACTGCTGGGCGGTCTCGACGACCGCGTCGCCCACGGACTGCGCGAAGTCGACCACGCGCGGGCCCCAGCGGGAGGCGATGTCGGTGTCCAGGAGGTGGACCGAGCCGGTCTCGACGGCGGAGACGGTGTCGTAGGCCGGGCGCTCCTCCACGGCCTCGACGGCGGACTCGTCACCGTAGGAGAGGAAGATGAGGTCGGGGTCCTCCTCCACCACGAACTCCGGGGACAGCTGCGGGTAGCCGCCGCTCTCGCCGTCGTCCGCCTGGTCCGCGATGTTCACCAGACCGAAGGCGTCGTAGATCTGGCCGACGAAGGTGCCGGAGGTGGCGGAGAAGAGGGTGTCGTCGAGTTCCTGGTAGAAGGTGAGCCCGCTGTCACCGATCTCGGCGCAGACGGACTCGACGATCCCGTTGAACTCGTCCTCGATCCGGTCGGCCTCGGCGTCGGCCTCCTCCGTCTTCCCGGTGACGTCCCCGAGCAGGCGGATCTGGGCGTAGACGTCCTCCAGGCCGGTGGCGCCGGGCAGGACCAGGGTGGGGATGTCGACGGCGCCGAGCTGGTCGGCGGTGTCGACGGCGCTGTCGGCGAGGATCACCAGGTCGGGGTCGTACTCGCTGATCGCCTCGACGTTGGGTGTGAAGCCGCTGAGGTCCGTGGTGGGGGCCTCGGCGGGGTAGTCGGAGTAGTCGTCGGCCGCCTCGACCTGGTCACCGGCGCCGATGGCGAAGAGCATCTCGGTGTTGCTGGGCGAGAGCGAGACGATGCGCTCGGGGGCGGCGTCGACGGTGACCTCTCCGACCATGTCGTCCACGGTGACGGGGAAGGTCCCGTCACCGACGGTCGCGCGGTCGGCCGCGGGCTCGGGGGCTCCGCACTCGGCGGAGGCGGTCCCGGTCTCCTGCGCGGGCTCGGAATCGGGTTCGGTGGTGCCACAGGCGGTGAGGGCGAGGGTGGCGCCCAGGAGTGCGACGGGGAGTTGGCGGGCGATCCGCACGGTGCGGTGCTCCTTCGGTGAACAGGGGAAAGAGCACGACCCGGTCGGGGACGGCCGGTCCTTCCCACGAGGACGGGGTTCGTCGGTGCCGAGGAGGCGACCTGGCTCGTCCCCGCGCACGCGCGGGGCATCACAGTTGCGGGGCAGCGCCGGGTTGCGCGGGCCGTGGTGGCGCCGCGGTACCGGACTTCGCTCATTCGACACCCGTCGTGCCGCCGGAGGGCGGCACGACCCCTCACTCTACTCGGCGGTACTCGCGCGGGCCGGGGGCACCTCACCGACCCCCGAATGGGAGCCTGCGCCGCTCCCACCTGCGCTTTTCGTGGGACCGTGCCGGAAACGGAACACGACACCGTGGCTCACCCGTGGGATTGGTGATGCCCTTTCAGCCCGAAGGTGCTTTATGTCCCCTTTATGTGGAGATGTGACGCCAGGGGCACTTGAACCACACGAATCCATTGTGTGGCCATATTGATCCTCACAGCACATTGACACCTTTATCGCACAAGGCAATGATCTCGTTGCCATGCGCGCCGAACATCCGATCACGGACGACATGCGGCGTATCCCCCGTGCGCGATCCCTCGCACCCGGCGGGGTGCCGTTCCCCCTGTTTCCTGAGGCGCGCACGAGAAGGGATGTGTTGACAAGGTGGCACGCAACCTGTCACGCCTGGCTTCGATCGCCGGGCTGACAATGATCGCGGGACTCGTCGCGGTCACACCGGCAGGCGCCGACGAGGGTGCGGAACTCGCACCACTGCACCCGGCGCCCACCGCGGAGAACGGCGAACTGACCCACCAGGTCCAGGACCTGTGGTTCATCGAACTGGAGAGCCCGCCCACCTCCGAGGGCACGGCCTCCGCGCGCGTCGAGGACGAGCACGCCGAGTTCCGCGACGAGGCCGACGAGCTCGGCCTCCAGTACACCGAGCGGCTGTCCTTCAACGAACTGTGGAACGGCCTGTCCGTGGAGATGGACGACGCCCAGGTGAGCACGGCCCGGGAGATCTCCGGCGTCGCCGCGATCCACCCGGTCGTCCGCCACGAGCTCCCCGACCACGACGAGAGCTCACCCGACATGGACACCGCCCTCGGCATGACCGGGGCGGACATCGCGCAGAGCGAGCTCGGACTGACCGGTGAGGGCCTCCGCGTGGCCGTCATGGACACCGGCGTCGACTACACCCACCCCGACCTCGGCGGCCCGGGCGGCTTCCCGTCCGAGCGCGTGGTCGCCGGACACGACTTCGTCGGTGACGACTTCAACGCCAGCGACCCGGCGAAGAGCACGCCGGTCCCCGACGGCGACCCGCAGGACTGCAACGGCCACGGCACCCACGTCGCGGGCATCATCGGGGCCCAGGGAGAGGTCACCGGCGTGGCGCCCGACGTCGTCTTCGGCGCCTACAAGGTGTTCGGCTGCGCGGGGTCCACGACCTCCGACGTCATGATCGCCGCCATGGAGCAGGCGCTCGCCGACGACATGGACGTGCTCAACATGAGCGTGGGGTCGGCCCACTCCTGGCCGCAGTACCCGACCGCCGTCGCCTCGGACAACCTGGTCGACGAGGGCATGGTCGTCGTGGCCTCCATCGGCAACGAGGGCGCCTCCGGCCTCTACTCCGCCGGAGCCCCCGGCCTCGGTGCCGACGTCATCGGTGTCGCCGCCTACGACAACACGCACATCCGCGCCGACGCCGCCGAGGTCAGCCCGAGCGGCGAGACCATCGCCTACATGGAGATGGACGACGCGACGCCGCCGCCCGCCTCCGGTGAGACCGACGAACTCGTCTACGTCGGCCGGGGCTGTCTGGCGGCGGGTGACGAGCTGGAGGGCGACCCCGAGGGCCGGACCGCGCTCATGGTGCGCGGCGAGTGCACCTTCGGTGAGAAGTACGACGCCGCGCTGGCCGCCGGTGCCACCGGTGTCGTCATCCACAACAACCTGCCCGGCATGTTCGCGGGCGGCGGCATCGTCGACCAGGGCGCGTTCTCCGTGGGCGTCTCCGACGAGGCCGGTGCGCACCTGCGCGAGCTGCTGGAGGGCGGCGAGTCCGTCACCCTCACCTGGACCGGCGAGGAGACCACGATCCCCAACCCGACCGGCGGTCTGATCAGCAGCTTCAGCTCCTACGGCATGTCGGCCGACCTGGACATCAAGCCGGACCTGGGCGCGCCCGGCGGGCTGATCAACTCCACGTACCCGATGGCCAAGGGCGGCTACGCCACCATCAGCGGCACCTCGATGTCGTCCCCGCACGTCGCGGGCGGCGTGGCCCTGCTGCTGGAGGCCCGTCCGGACCTGGCCGCGCACGACGTGCGCGACGTCCTCCAGAACACCGCCGACCCCACAGCCTGGTGGGGCAACCCGGACCTGGGGATCCTGGACAACGTCCACCGTCAGGGCGCGGGCATGCTCGACGTGCCCGGGTCGGTCCTGACCACCACCGGCATGTCCCCCGCGAAGCTGCCCCTGGGTGCCACCGAGGGGCCGGTCACCGAGACCGTCACCGTGACCAACCACGGCGACGAGGAGGCCACCTACGAGATCGGCCACACGCCCGCGCTGGGCACGCACGGCAACACCTTCGCTCCGTCCTTCAACGACTCCTACGCTCAGGCCGACCTCAGCGAGGACAAGGTGACCCTGGCTCCCGGCGAGTCCGCCGAGGTCGAGGTGACCGTCACGCCGCCCGCCCGTGAGTACGCGCAGATGCTGTACGGCGGGTACGTCGAGGTCACCGAGGTCGGGGGTGCGGCGGAGACCGGTACCGTCCGCGTCCCGTACGCCGCCTACAACGGTGACTACCAGGAGATCGAGGCCATGACCCCGATCACCGACGCCAACGGGAACGTGCACGAGCTGCCGTGGCTGACCCGCATCACCCAGTGCGAGGTCTTCACCGGTCTGGAGTGCGCCGACACCAACGGCGGCACTTTCCAGAACCAGCCCGACGGTGCCGCCTTCTCGATGGACTGGGTGGACGGCCTGCCGGACGTGCCGTACGTGATCGCGCACTTCGACCACCACGTCACCCGGTTGGAGATGACCGTCGTGGACGAGCGCACCGGCCGTCCGGTCCACCCGGACCGGAACCTGGCGGTCGCCGTCGACCACGTCAACCGAAGTGCCACGAGTACCGCCTTCTTCAGCTACGTCTGGGACGGCACCGTGGTGGACTCGCGCAACCGCGTGACCGACGTCCGTGACGGTGACTACCGTCTGCGGGCCAAGGCGCTGAAGGCGCTCGGTGACCCGGCGAACCCGGACCACTGGGAGAGCTGGACCTCTCCGGTCATCACCATCGACCGGGGCTGACTCCGGTACCCACCGGTGAGCAGTCGCGGGGCCGTCCTCCTCTGGGGGCGGCCCCGTCCGCGTGCGGGTGCGGTGCGGGTGCGGTACGGGTGCGGTGCGGGTGCGCGCCACCGGCCGGGCGTACACTGCGGGACCCGGACGGATCACCCCGTTTCTCCCGCGCTGAAAGGACCCACCCACCCATGGCCGGATTCTTCGACCGCTTCCGTAGTCCCGAGCCGGAGCCCGTTCGCGCGGAGCTCACCCGGGAGGGGTACGAGGAGGTGCTGGGTCTCCTTCGGACCGACAACAAGATCCTGGCGATCAAGCGGATCCGGGAGCTCACGGGCATGGGGTTGCTGGAGGCCAAGAACCTCTCCGAGGCCATCGAGGCGGGGCGGTGGGCGCCCGCTCCGGACGGGAGCCTGGCCGACCGGGTGCGTGAGCTGGTGGCGGAGGACCGTGTGGCGGACGCGGTCCGGATGGTGGCTCAGGAGACCGGGATGACCGAGGACGAGGCGTCCCGGTTCATCGGAAGCCTCGACCAGGGCTAGGTGTACTGATCACTGAGGGTGGATCCCGGCTGATCCGACGCGGGTCTCCTGCGCCCTAGAGGCGCACGGCCGCCACGAACGCCTCCCACTCGCGAGCGGACGCGTGGAGCTGGCCGAGGTGGCGATTCTGCGTGTCCCGCACGGCAGCGCCCTGCTCCGTGGCGCGAGCCTCCACACAGTTCCCGCCATTGGCGCTATACGGCGACTTCTTCCAACCATCGATCATCATGTGATGCCTCGATCCCTTCCACTTGGTACTGGGCTCCGGAGCTGGCCGGGGTCGGTCACGTGGCCTCGGGACGGACAACCGCCACGAACGCCTCCCACTCACGAGCAGACACGTGCAGGCTGCCCAGGTGTCGATGCTGGGTATCCCGCACACAGGTCTTGGCGCCTTCCGACACCTCTACGCAGTTCTCACCAGCAGTGCTGTACGAAGACTTGCGCCAGTCCGTCATCGGAATCCTCCGCTTTCTTCCTCATCAGGCCGCATTCACGCCAGAGGAGGGCTCTCTGGCCCGCATCCCACCCAACAGCTTCGACATCTCGAACGCCACATCCACGATCTCATCCCCTCGGGGTCTCTCCAGAAAAGAGCATCTCCGCACGTAGTCCAGCGTCACGAACCAGAGCGGAGGATGGGGACATTGTGGCAAAAGCTTCCTCAGGTCTTTGGTCCTGGAGTTGCCCTTCCTCTACAGGTAGCCTGAACAGGCACAACATAAATCGGACCCCGCCAATAGGCCTGGCGGGGTCCGGTTCATTTGGCCTTAGAGACGCACAGCCTCCACGAACGCCTTCCACTCGGCGGTAGACGCATCCAGGTGGCCCAGGTGGGGATGCTGGGTGTCACGCACCGCAGCTCCCTGCCCGGTGGAACGAGCCTCCACACAGTTGCCGCCCGTACCGTTGCTGTAGCTGGATTTCTTCCAATCCTCGGTCATCATGTGATGCTGCCTCGAATCTCTTTCATTTTGGTACGCGACTCCGGAGCTGGCAGGGCCGCGCTGCGAAGCTCCGCAAAAGTTCGGTCGTAGCTTCCCACAAGGTCTGGCTGCTTCAGTACGAACCCCGTCTCCTGTGACTCCACGTAGGCGAAGGTGCCCGACTCAGGAACCTCCATCAGCGTAAACGAGCCGCCGAGACCCGCATGGTTCTCGGCCTTCAACGGCACGACCTGGAGGCGTAGCCGAGGTCGATACGACAACTCGATGAGGTGGTCGATCTGAGCCGCCATCACACGAGAGTCCTGGAATTCTCGGAGCAGGACTGACTCGTCGAGGAGCGCGATGAAGGCAGGCGGATGTTCCTTGGCCAGGATCTCCTGCCGGAGCTTTCGAGCCTGGACGGTCTGCTCGATGCTCTTCGGGTCAGCTTTGGGACGGGCGAGGACACTGACCACCCTCACGTACTCCTCAACCTGGAGGAGTCCAGGCACCAGTCCCAGCGAGTATTCACGGATCTCTATCGCGGTGTGCTCTGACTCAGCGACCTCTCGGAAGTAGGCGCTGGTCCCGCCGTCCCCGAACGCAGCATCCCAGGCTCCGAGGAGCACCCCACGGGCGGCAAGAGCTGCGTCCAACTGGGACACATTCTCCCGTCGCGTCCCCTTCTTCCCCAGTTCCATATCGCTGATCGTGCTCTGACCAACGGTGGACATGGCTGACAGCTCCTGCTGCGTCATGCCCGTGTTTCCACGCAGCTGCTTGAGCAATCGGCCAAAACGGGCAAGGGAGCCCGCCTCAGTACTGCCCATCACATCGCCCTCTCCATGGGATATCTGTCGCTATGGCTGAACAAAGATTCTCTACCGATCCTAGCGATATGCCTGGACCCATAGGAGACGCCATTGGCAAGGTCTGTGGTGAGGCCGCAACAGAGCGAAACTCTGCGACTCCATCCAGATATCCCTTTTCGAGTCAAATGTGGGGCTTCTTAGCTGATCGTCCGCACCCAAGATCGTCACGACTCATGGGTCGATGCCCCCAGGACACGAAAACCCAGATGGCGGATGTCAAGAGTGGCCACCCGAAGCCAAGACCACCGCGAAGCACCCGAGGTGAGACAGATGCGGGCTACCCAGAACCACTCCAGGACACCAAACACCCACCTCGGGCGCTATCCCCGCGCCCTCCGATTCTCCGAGCCCGCACGTCACGGAATCCTGCTCGGACCCACTCGCGAGTACCGAGCCCTTTCCGCCTGGTGTCGGAACATGCTTCCCGTTCAGGGGACCCGTCTGGCCCGCATCACGCGGATCCTCGTCACCAACTCCCACCAGCACTCCCGGTCGGGCCTGCCCGGCGGAACCGTCCGCGTGGTCCTGGACCAGTCCCGACCGCTACTCCCCACCTCTACGTCACGGATCAGGGACCGCGAGACACCGTCCGGCCCCAGTACCCGCAGCTGAACCCCGGAGAACGCGCGTCCGGGCTGGCGGTCCTGAACCGCCTCGCCCTGTCCTGGACCCCCTCCTGGACCTGGGACGGCAACCGCATCCAGCAGACCACGGTCGAGGTTGTCCTCGACCTCAGCTGACCCACCACCCTCACCCCGCCACACCCGGGAGCCGAACCGCATTTCCCGGCGGGACGCCCACCTTTTACACCCGTGCATCACCAACCACTCTCAAGAGAACTGGACGAATATGAGCGCTGACCGCCTGCCGCCTCGACCTGGGTGGTTCACCCGAGTACTCACCAACCCCCGCTGCACCACTGCTTGCTCTCGGGGTCCGTTGATTCCCGCGCCCAGGAGGCCAATCGACTCCATCCCCTTGCAGGTCCTGGAGGTCGTCCTGGTCGGGCTGCGACGTTGGGCGGTGGCCCCGTGAGCGTGTTCTCCCCGAACTGACCTCCCGCGAGGCCACAGTCCCCTTGGCGAGCTTCATCAAGCCCTTCCACGCCCACTACTTCTCCCGCACCGTGGGCACCCCGTTCCGTAAGCGCAAGTACGCCTTCGCAGGGCTCCCCGAACTGATGCCCCTGGTCCGCGCGTTCCTGGACACCAGCGCAGCCGAACGCAGCACTGACTACCGGTTCCTGTTCACGCTGCTCGGCTCGGAGCTGGCCAACAACGCCCTCTCCCACTCGCTGTCGAGCGATCACGGCCAGACCTACTCACTCACCGTCGACCGAGGCGCGAACGGCATGACGTTGACCTGCCAGGACCAGGGCACCCGGAACCCCATGGCCCCCGGGCCCCTCACCGCTACCGACCTCGCCACCTTGGCCCCCGACGCGGGTCCGGGCAGCGGCCGAGGCCTCGGTCTGGTCAACGCGCTGGCGGACCGATGGGGAGATAACGGCAACCCGAAGTTCCGACAGGTCTGGTTCCACCTGTCCTACGACCTCACCCACAACCCATGGACCCGGATCGAGGGAGAGCAGTGATGTTGGACATCGACACCCGGGACCTGCTCGCGACCGCAGAGGACGCGTTGGCCGCCCCCACTCATCTGACTCCCGCGCAGGTGGACGTGTGGCACAACCACACCCTGCGCAACCGCATCCCGGTGATTCTGGAAGCCCTACGGATCGCGCGGGAGAAGAGCGATGGGGAACTGGCGGTCCGGTTGATCGACCAGGCCATCCACGACTACCCCGCACCCACCCGGGTACCCGGCAACCGGCCCGTAGCGGGCAAGGTTCCGAAGCAGAACAACCCCCATCCGGAGTCGCTGCCGGTCCCCGAACACGTCCTCTGCACCCTGCTGCACAAGCACTGGAACATGACCGTGGAGGGCCACGTTCCCAGCGAAACCTTCGTGGCCCGCCGCCCCCTCGGGTGGACCGGTGACGGCGACCCCTACGAGCGCATCACCGCACCCACCCGCACCGAACTCCTCCGGCTGCTCGCTCACCGCCACCTGGGTGTTCACAGGAGTGACCCGGAACCTCCGCCCGCTGCCTGAGTGGGCCCGAAGCCGTTCCATGAAAAAGCTCTGGCGGGTGCACCAACACCCCCAGAGCAGGCCGACAAGTACCAACCCCTTGAAGAGAAAGCGATTGCCGACATGGCCATTGTGCCGCACACCCCTGCCCGCGACCACACGAACAGCCCGCCTGAGAACCAGTCTCGGTGGGAGTGCCGGGTCTACCCCGGGCAGCTCTCCCAGACCAGCCAGGTCCGAGCGGACCTGGACGCCGACCTCCACCGTCTGTTCTCCCCCACCGCCGAGGTGAAGGAGGAGATGGTGTTGTGCGTGAGCGAGATGTTCGCCAACGCCTGCGAACACTCCCGCTCCGGACAGGACCCCGACGGACGGGTGGTCCGCACCCTGGACCTGCCCCGTCCGGGAACGGTGCGGATCTCGATCATCGATGACGGCACCCGCACCAACTCCACCACGGACACCGTTCCGAAGGTCCCTCGCAGGCGCACCAGGCAGCAGCAGGAGCGCGCCGAACGCGGACGCGGCCTGCTCCTACTCGACCACCTCTCCACCCGATGGGGATTTCGGCCGGTGCTGGACTTTCCGTTCTGCGCCGGGCTGGGCACCGTCATCTGGGCCGAGTTCACCCTCCCCGCCCTGGTCGCTGGAAGGTGTGCTCGATGACCAGTCACCAGCTCAGCCCGGGGGTGCGGTCCGTCCTGGTCGCTCCCCGAGGCCACCGCTTCCCCCGCCCGGCGCGCCCACAGCGGACCGGGCCGTCCCGGGTCGTTCCGGCTACGGCAACGGCTCCTCGCGCGAAGTCGCCCCAGATCGAACGGGCTCACACCGAGCTGCCCTGGTCCGAGTCACACCAGGACCGTCAGGAACGCCTCCTGCGCCAGATGCAGGGCAATCCGCGAGTGGCCTACATGCTCGAACATGGACCCCTCCCGCACTGGGTGCACGTCGCCCGCCAACAGCGCGAACGGAAGGCACGGGAGGCGGCCACGAACCAGGCCGAGCCGAAAGCAGCCCTCCCCGAGGCCGCCACCGCGCGCCCCGCCCCTGGTGGAGGTGGCCCGCCTCCGCCATCAGCTCCACGCTCCTCCTGGGCCTGACCACCCTGGAGATCCTGGAGCAGTCCCTCACCCACAACATCGGCCTCCTGAGCTAGCCGAACACCGAACCGGGCCCGGCGGCGGCATCGCCCCCGGGCCCCACCTATCCCCACAGTAGGAAGACGACTGCTGCCCGCTGAACAGTGAGCGAAGACCACCTCCAGAGCCTGCCAACCGCACCAGAGGCTCTACATGAGTCGAGGCAACCAGAAGATCCATCCGTTCGACAGAGATTCTACTTGCTGCAATTTCTACCGAACCAATATTCACACCAGAAATCCCAGCCCCTGCATGCGCTTGGGAAACATCTAAAGTCAAAAATTAAGCGAAATGCGCAACCCAGAGGTCATCAATAGTCAATCCGACCGCTGGAGGACCTATTGACTCCCCGGAGGACTCAACATATCCTCATCGTGATTCACACTCCAAGCCAAGGGAGAGAGCCATGCGTGATTTCTCGAACGACCTGGTAGTGAACGTGGAGATTCTGTCTGGAGTCCACGACCGCTTCGACGCCGAGCACTCCGACCCGACTGGCACTTCGGTAGGTGACGACGGGGAGAATCGCGACGGTTTCACCCACGTTGAGCCCTAACCTGAACCAGCGTGTTATCGCGAAGGGAATCCATGGAACATCGGTTCGTGCAGGAGATAGAGCGGGCGCTCAACTGGTCAGGTCCATTCATGCTGGGCAAGGAGTTCGCGCACGGGAGCATGACTGACCCCGCCCTCCCCTCCCGCCTGCTGACTCCGTACAAGCTTCTCGACCTCATCATGAGGCGAAGTCTGGCGACCCCGCAGTTCCGATGTTTCCAGGCAGGCGAGGAACTTCATCCTTCCCGGTTTCTCAGCGATACGGTGAGCCGCCGCGGGCAAAGCGTCCGTGTCCCTGACATGAGCAGGCTCGGCCGACTACTCGAAGAGGGATGCACCCTCGTGCTCGACGAGGCGAACTTCTTCGACCCCACGATGGAGGTGTCATGCCGTGCTCTGCAATGGTGGTCGCACGAACTCGTTCAGGTCAACACGTACCTGACTACTCAGAACGCCGCCGGTTTCTCCCTCCACTGGGACGACCATGACGTCGTGATCGTCCAACTCTCAGGGGAGAAGAGTTGGGAGATCCGGGGAACTTCTCGACCCGCACCGATGTATCGGGACGCCGAATCCAACAACGAACCGCCCGAGGATGTGCTGTGGACCGGGACCATGAGTCCTGGCGACATCATGCACATTCCCCGTGGCTACTGGCACCAAGCCACCCGCACTGACAGAGGGGACGGCTATAGCCTTCACGCGACGTTCGGCTTCGTTAAGCGCGCAGGAGCGAACTGGATCGCCTGGCTCGCGGATCGCTCCCGTGAACACGAGTTGTTCCGTCTTGATCTGGAGCGGTGGGCCACGAGGAAATCCGCCGAGACCCAGCAAGAGACCCTCGTCCATGCCGCAGCGGAACTACTCAAGGCGCATCCGCCCGCAGAATTTCTCTCCACCAGAGAAAAACAGCGCCCCGCCCCACGCCACATCCCCCATATCCCCATCTTCGGTGACCTCAATGAAGTGGTGTGCGTGACGGAATTCCCTCCGCATATCGAGCAGGAGGGAGACTTTATCACTGTCCAGGGCGCTGGGAAAAAGATAACCTTCACCACGAAGGCGGCCCCGGCGTTACGCATGCTCCTCAGCGGAACACCAGTAAACGTGGCCGCTGCAGCCGAGTACACAGATATCGACGCCGCACAACTCGCTGACGTCCTCACCAAGGAGGGACTGTGCGCTCAGCTGACCCCGGAATTGTCCTTGGGCTATACCGATCTCGTTACGAACGAGATCTTCTCGAAGGCGCCCTGAAATTAGGGATCTATCGGATCGACACCAGTTACAACTATCTCGACTTCGCCGCCCACCGGACTCTCTCACAGCGCGCGGGAGATCTTCTACCAGGCCTGTCGATCTCCACCAAGGTCGGGTTCTTTCCCACTGACACAGGCCACAGTGCGCACTCATTGGCCCCTCAGCGCTTACGGCAGGCTGTGGAACAGAGCGCGGAAGAGCTCGGGGTTCCCCCGGACGTGGTATTTCTCCACAACCCTGAGCACAGCCTCACACATGTGGAACCCGAGGAGGCA
Source organism: Nocardiopsis eucommiae (assembly GCA_018388625.1). GTDB lineage: Bacteria > Actinomycetota > Actinomycetes > Streptosporangiales > Streptosporangiaceae > Nocardiopsis > Nocardiopsis eucommiae. The sequence continues at coordinate 4,850,293 of CP074402.1, forward strand.
AGCGATCTTCTGGCTGACGCCGGAGCTGAACTGGAAGCGTCCGTGTCCACTGGGCTTTGCGGATCCTGGGGTATCGCGTCATGGAACCCGCGGCCTCTTCTACCCGCGATCAGGGTCCAGAGGAACGTGCCCGTCCCGAAGATATTCATGGCGCGCGCGGGTCTGACCGTCAGCGCTCGCGTCTTGGCCGCCATAGAATCAGCGACTGCTCTTTGGGAGCTTTCCCCGAGCCAGCGTTGGGGGATGAGCCCGTTCGCTGGACACAGCACGGACCCGGTATGGGACCGAATCAATGCCCGTGCGTTCCTTCTCGATGACACATCCACCTCAACCCTGGCTGCTGTTTTCCGAGTTTCCTTCGAGCTCCCAAAGGCCAGTCGTATGGCAGTCGGAACCAACCAACTGGGCCATCTTCGCGAGCTGCTCCAGGCGGCACGGCTGCACGTCAACGATTCATCCGTTGCCAGCTACCGAAACCTTTTGGGCGCGGCTTCTACCACCCCTTCGCCACTCTGAGCTCCGGCCTGCTCCCAGCCCTGAAAGCCATGGAGACGAGCTGGTTCACCCAGCTCCCCTTCAATCCCGTCCGAGGTTGGACACGGAGCCCGACATGGCAGAACTGCTGGATCCCGGTTCTCTCCCCCAACAGCCAGCTGCGCATGGAAAAAGGCGCCCTTACAGGATCGAGAAAGAGGACCCCCTCCGTACACGGGCAGGGCGGAAGGCACGGATCCTGTTTGGTTGAGCTCTGCTCACGAGAGTTGGGGTAGGAGTGTCTTCGCAGTGTGCTCCATAGCCGCTCCGATCGGCAGCGTTAATCCCGTGCGCCGTGCTGCGCGGGCGACGTTGGCGCACAGGAGCAGTTGGCACAGCCGACCTGAGCGAGTGGACAGAACGTCATCGAATCGAGCACGAACCTGCTCAGCAACCTCCGGGACTCCCAGAGAGGCCGACCACAGGCACGCGGCATCCCAACCACGAGGGGCCCGCCCCCAACTCTCCCAGTCCAGGAGCATGAACTCCGGAGCGGTGACATTGGCATAGCCCAGGTCACCGTGCGCGCAGACCCATTCCTCACCCCCGACGCGTGTGTCGATGTCGGGCCCGTAGACCTCGTGGATGCGTCCGGTCAGGTGCTCCTGGGCCAAGGCGACACGGTCAGTCGTGTGGCGAGACAGGACGTCCAAGGCCTCTTCCAGCGCACTCCACCATGCCCCCGAAAGCCCAGGGTCAGTGGTGATGCCCGCCGTGGCAGAGACAGCTGGCGATGTGGACAGGGTGCTCTCTTCGGCCTTCCACACCACACCCCGCCCCTCATCCATCCAAGTGACGGTGGCCATCCATTGGGGGCGCGGCACTCCAGAGATCTGTGTCGCCGACTCGCTGCCAGTCCAGGCCTGGACATTGATTCGCGAGATCCGGCGCCAAGCCAGGCGGACCCATGTCCCGGCGTCGGTGGGAAAGCCAGCGGTCCCGTTGAGGCGGTTGTAGTGGACGCCTTCGCTGTTGAAGGAGCGCCCCAGTTGTTCCTGGGCACGGGTCAAGACATCGCTGATGTCCACCGCCGACAGGTCATCCAACACCACGGGCGCGCCCGCCACGTCCGGAGAAAACTTCACCGGCGGGGCTCCCTTCGCATGCAGGGAGTGGGCTGGCTCAGATGGTCAGGAAGATGCTTGGGGGGTCCATACCCACGTGCGCGGGGAGCAGAGGAGAAAGCTTCATAGGAGCTCCCAGGGCATGGGTCCATCCCCGCGTGCGCGGGGAGCAGGCTGTTGTTCACTGCCACTCCATTCAGTGGTTGGGTCCATCCCCGCGTGCGCGGGGAGCAGCTTGTCGCGCTGATCGTGAGGGTGTCGGTAAGGGGTCCATCCCCGCGTGCGCGGGGAACAGTGCTCCCAGTTCTGGCCCTGCCATTCCTTGACGGGTCCATCCCCGCGTGCGCGGGGAGCAGCACCGGGCGTGCACCATCCTCGCGATTATCTCGGGTCCATCCCCGCGTGCGCGGGGAGCAGCCCGCCACTTCGATTGGCGGGGGTCGCGCTGCGGGTCCATCCCCGCGTGCGCGGGGAGCAGGGTGGAGTTGATGTTCAGGTCACCGTCTCCGGTGGGTCCATCCCCGCGTGCGCGGGGAGCAGGGTGGAGTTGATGTTCAGGTCACCGTCTCCGGTGGGTCCATCCCCGCGTGCGCGGGGAGCAGGGGCGGGACCCACGGGGTCCCGCCCCGCTCTCGGGTCCATCCCCGCGTGCGCGGGGAGCAGTCTCACTAACCTGCACGTTTGTCAGCGGAAAGACGCCAAATCTGCAAGTTGTTGAGAAACAGACATTTCACCCATCTTCGTGGCGATCTCCTTTGCTCTTTCTACCGCCCCCGGACCCTTACGGCTACTCCGTTCCGCAATCAGCGACTTCACAAGCGTCGGCTGGGACAACGTGTCACCTGCGCGGCAGAACCGGCTAGAGCTGAGCGCCGATGACCGTTCTACGACGTGAGTTGGGGCGGCGGGAATCCTCTATGGCAGACCCGCCCATAACCCCAGCCATGTTCGGGCCCCGCTCACCGCGTAGCCCTTGGGGTGATTCGTTCCACTCAGGACAATGTGGGTGGATGGTGTTCCGCGCACCGCGTGGGTTCAAGCGCTCGTGGGTTGGAGGCCTCCGCTCGTCCTCAGGCAGGACGTCAGCGACCCTCCGGCCCTGATCGCCCCGGGGTTCCAGCGATCGACCAAGACCGCCCCGAACCGGGACGGGCAGCCTCCGCCGGAACCTCCAGCGAGGACTGCCCGTTCCGGCTCGCGAACTCAGCCACCGTGGGTGGAGGAGCTCTTGTAGTCGGTGTAGGAGTAGGGGTTGTCGAGCAGGGTGGGCTCGGGCACGTCGGGGTTCATTCCCTTGACCCACTCCTCGTCGCCGAGCGCGCCCCGCAGGTGATCCAGGGTCGACTCCACGTTCCGGCGGATCATGCCCAGGTCGACACCGACCAGGCGATGCTCGTGCTTGACGACCCTGCCGTCGACCAGGACCGTGTGCACGTCACCACGCTGAGCCTGGAAGACCACGTGGCCGTAGGGGTTGAGCAACGGGAACGAGACCGGGGAGTGCTCGTTCTTGATCAGCACCAGGTCGGCCTTGGCCCCGGGGCGCACCCGACCCAGGTCGGCGCGGCCCAGCGCGTCGGCGCCACCGCGAGTCGCCCACTCCACGACCTGGTCCGCGCGCAGGGACGCGTGCGTGACCGTTTCCCCGCGCGCGTGCGCCTCCAGGTGCTCGCGGGAACGGTCGGCGCCCAGGGTGGTGCGCATGGCCGAGAACAGATCGCCGCTCCACCAGGCACTGGAATCCATCGACAGCGACACCGGGATGCCGTGTTCGCGCAGCCTCCAGGTGGGCGGATAACCCTGCCCGGCGCTCTGCTCGCTCTCGGTGGAGACCGAGACGCTGCCGCCGGTCGCGGCGATGCGGTGGTAGGAGTCGGTGGACAGCGAGGCGGCGTGCACGTACACCGTCTCCGGTGTCATGAACCCGTGGTCGTGCATGAGCCTGATGGAGTCGTCGCCGGTGGCGCCCCACACTCCCGCGTGCGTGGTCACCGGCAACCCCAGTTCGCGGGCCACCTCGAACGCGCGCTTCTCGGGGAAGTCCGGATCGCCGGTGACGTCGAAGGCGATCTGCACGTCGAGCATGTCGCGGTCGCCGTCGAAGCGGCGGCGCACGAAGTCACGGAAGGCCGGGTCGGTGGCCCACTCGCCGGGCTGGGCCTGGATGTTGCCGTAGGCCAGGACGAACCGGCCCGGAACAGACTTCAGGGCGTCCACGGCCGCGTCGGCGTGGTCGACCGTGCTCAGTCCGTGCGACCAGTCCACGACCGTGGTCACCCCGGCATCGAGGGCCTCGGCCGCGGCCAGTGCGTTGCCCGCGTGCACGTCCTCGGGGCGGAAGAGCTTGCCGCCCTCCAGGTAGTACCAGACGAAGTACTGGGTCAGGGTCCAGTCGGCCCCGTAACCGCGCATCGCGGTCTGCCACATGTGGCGGTGGGTGTCGACCATGCCCGGCATGACGATGCCGTCGGTGGCGTCGACGACCGCGGCGCCGTCGGGTACGGCCAGGTCGCGGCCGACCCGCGCGACGCGGTCGTCGACCACGAGCACGTCGGTGTCGGGCAGGACGGTGCGGGCGTCGTCCATCGGCAGCACCGTTCCGCCGCGCAGGACGACGGGGCGTCCGCGCTCGAACCGGGTGTTCTCACTCATCCGGGGAAGCTCCTCGGCGGGTTGTTCGACGTTCGGGCTTTCTTTCCGTAGTCGAACGTATACGCGGATTCAGGGCGTTCGGTGACGAAAGGCGCACCTGTGCTCCACCGGGGCCGCTCCACGGGGCCGCAGCGAGCCTGCCGGTGTCCTGGAATCAGTCCCAGCCTGGTCGCTTCGCGCGAACATACGCGCCCGGCTGTTCCACTCCCCGCGTGCGCGGAGAGCAGACACGCGCAGCAGCTTCCGCCTCGCGCACCTTGCGTCCATCCCCGCGTGCGCGGGGAGCAGCTCCGCCTGCCGACCACCTGGCCCGGCCACGTGGGTCCATCCCCGCGTGCGCGGGGAGCAGGGCTGGAGCACCTGGCCGACGTGGCCCCGCCCGGGTCCATCCCCGCGTGCGCGGGGAGCAGGGCGTGCTCGAACACGAGCTTCTCCTCGCTCAGGGTCCATCCCCGCGTGCGCGGGGAGCAGGGCGTGCTCGAACACGAGCTTCTCCTCGCTCAGGGTCCATCCCCGCGTGCGCGGGGAGCAGGACCTGGCCCGCGGCGAGCGGGCGACGTTCCGGGGTCCATCCCCGCGTGCGCGGGGAGCAGCCGCTTCAGGTCGAGTTCCAAGGCGCTGGGGCGGGGGTGGGTCCATCCCCGCGTGCGCGGGGAGCAGGCCCCCACCGAGCGCCGCCTGCTCGGCGGCGAGGGTCCATCCCCGCGTGCGCGGGGAGCACGGGTCGGCGCCGCGAGCGATGGCGTGCACCGCGGGTCCATCCCCGCGTGCGCGGGGATCAGCGCCACCCCCATGGCGCCGAGCACGCTGCCCTGGGTCCATCCCCGCGTGCGCGGGGAGCAGCCCGCCGTGGGCTCATCGCGTAGGTAGGCCTCGGGTCCATCCCCGCGTGCGCGGGGAGCAGGACGAACACGCGGTGACGGTGCCCACGCAGGCGGGTCCATCCCCGCGTGCGCGGGGAGTAGTCCAAGATCACGAACGGGCCACCGGATCCCATGGGTCCATCCCCGCGTGCGCGGGGAGTAGTTGCAGAGGGCGACCCGCCGCTTCTTGCGCGGGGGTCCATCCCCGCGTGCGCGGGGAGTAGGGCGTCCTGCCCAAGCACCTGGCCGAGGACGAGGGTCCATCCCCGCGTGCGCGGGGAGCAGAACCCTCTTCCCCCGACCGGAGGCGCCGGGGTGGGTCCATCCCCGCGTGCGCGGGGAGCAGGACTCCGGCTCCGAGCACGCGGTGAGCCGGTCGGGTCCATCCCCGCGTGCGCGGGGAGCAGGTCGAGGTGTGCCGTACCCCGGACGGGCAGGTGGGTCCATCCCCGCGTGCGCGGGGAGCAGCGGGAGCTCGCGCAGGCGGGCGGATGGCCCGTGGGTCCATCCCCGCGTGCGCGGGGAGCAGCTGGTGAGATCTGCCGTCTGATCGCCTCCGACGGGTCCATCCCCGCGTGCGCGGGGAGCAGTGGCTCCCGTCCCAGACCATCAACGACCTGGAGGGTCCATCCCCGCGTGCGCGGGGAGCAGGGCGGGCAGGTCCACGATGGGGTGTCCGAGGTGGGTCCATCCCCGCGTGCGCGGGGAGCAGTGGGAGGCGGCGCAGGAGTCGGGGCAGTCCCGGGGTCCATCCCCGCGTGCGCGGGGAGCAGCCGGCTCCGGCGGCGACCCGTCGGGCGGCCCGGGTCCATCCCCGCGTGCGCGGGGAGCAGTCAAAGCCCTTTACGTTTCGTTGCGTCAATCCGGGTCCATCCCCGCGTGCGCGGGGAGCAGAATCGCTGAAGAGGAGATCGGCGGTGACGTCTGGGGTCCATCCCCGCGTGCGCGGGGAGCAGTCTCGCTGACCTGCACGTTTGTCAGCGGAAGGACGCCAAATCTGCAAGTTGTTGAGAAACAGACAATTCACCCAAAATCGCCACGACCCTCTGCCCTCTCCACTGCCCGTACAACGCGTACAGCCACCCGTTCCCGATCCTAGGCCCGATCAGGAATCCCCGTCCTTCGCCCTGGGGAGCTTCACGAGGGCGTAGCCGAAGCACAGGCTGGAGGGCAGGGCCAGCGCCAACGACAGAATGGCGCGGCTCTTCTGCCGCTCCGAGCAGGATGAGTCCACCCACTCCTGGCGGATCATCTGCTCGATGTCCTCGCCCCAGTCGCGGCGGTCGTCCCACAGGGCGGGCCCCACCCACACGACCGGCGAACAACGCACCCGCCCGTCCTCGCCCGGCGGCGGCTGCACACGGTAGGACGTACCCAGGAGCAGCATCATGGCGAAGACCCCGGTACCCCCGACCGCCACGCTGGCGCGGACGACGCCGGGGAAGTGGCGCATCCGCTGTCGGGCCCACAGCACGAGGGGGATGAAGAACACGGCGTCCGTTTCGACCTGAAGGTTGGGGTTGGTACTGGCACTACAACCGCCAGGCTAGGGCTCCGACCGGTCCGCGGTCCCCCTCGAACCGAGGGGAGAGGCAGTGACCTACGCCACCCTCACTTCGCCCGGTCGGCGTCGCGGGCGAGGGTGAACAGGCTGACCGTCGCCGCCACCGACAGCACCAGGGCCCACCCCAGTCGGGAGATGGCCAGCTGGGAGCAGGTCCCTTGGCCGAGCGAGGGGCGCTCCTGCCAGAAGGAGGCACCGATCACCGGCATGCACCCCGGAGACCTCGCCTCCTCTCCCCCGCGATCATGAGAAGGAGGGCGGGATCCGTCACCAGCAGTGCGACGGCCAGGCCGTAACCCACCCACACGACCAGCCGCAACAGGGGATCGTCCTTGTGGGGCACCCTCCCCTGTGCTCGGTCCCCTGCTCTCCGGCCTCCTTCTTCCCGCTCTGGGCGGCGGCCGCCTCCGGGACCACCGTGCTCTCCCGCTCCAGGGCCGTGGCCGTGACCCGGCTCCGATAGGCCGCGTAGACCATGGCAACGACGATCAGCGCGACGAAGACGAACAGGAAGACGGAGGCAGCGGTGTCCAAGGAAGACCTTCACAGGGGGATGGGGCAGGGGGACGGCCGCCCCCAACGCGGGGAGGCCGACCGTGAGCCTACCCCGGGACACCGTCCGAGGGCGTCCGGGCGCTAGGCGGGGCGGTCGAGCTTCTGGCTGATGACCTGGGAGATCCCGTCACCCTGCATGGTGACGCCGTACAGGGCGTCCGCCGCCTCCATCGTGCGCTTCTGGTGGGTGATCACGATCAGCTGCGACGACTCCCGCAGCTCCTCGAAGATCACCAGCAGACGCTGGAGGTTGGTGTCGTCCAGAGCCGCCTCGACCTCGTCCATCACGTAGAAGGGCGACGGACGGGCCTTGAAGATGGCGGCGAGGAAGGCCACCGCGGTCAGGGACCGCTCACCGCCGGACAGCAGGGACAGCCGCTTGACCTTCTTGCCGGGCGGACGGGCCTCGACCTCGATACCCGTGGTGAGCATGTCCTCGGGGGTGGTCAGCACCAGACGACCCTCACCGCCCGGGAACAGACGGCCGAAGATCGCCGCGAACTCCCGCTCCACGTCCAGGTAGGCCGAGGAGAAGACCTCCTGCACCCGGGCGTCCACCTCCGCGACGATGTCCATGAGGTCCCGGCGGGTCTTCTTGAGGTCCTCCAGCTGGGCGTTGAGGAAGGCGTGCCGCTCCTCCAGAGCCGCGAACTCCTCCAGCGCCAGCGGGTTGATTTTCCCGAGCTGGTTGAGCTGGCGCTCGGCCACCTTGAGCCGCTTGGCCTGCACCTCACGGACGTAGGGCAGCGGCACCGCCGTCTCGTCGGCGTCGGCCGCCGGGGGCACCGGCACGCGGGGACCGTACTCGGCGACGAGGGTGGGCACGTCCACGCCCAGCTCCTCCAGAGCCTTGGTCTCCAGCTGCTCCAGACGCATCCGGCGCTCGGCGCGGGCCACCTCGCCGCTGTGCGCGGAGCTGGTCAGCTTCTCCAGCTCCACCGAGAGCTCACGGACCCGGGCACGTACGGTCTTCAGCTCTCCGTCGCGGGCCTCGCGCTCGGCCTCGGCGGCCACGCGCTCGGTCTCGGCGGCGGCCAGGGACACGGCGATGCGCTCCAGGGCCAGCCGGGCGCTCTCCAACACGGCCTGGGCGACGGTCGCCTGGGCTGCGCGGCTGCGGCGCCGTTCGGCCTCGCGCTCCACCGCCCTGCGCTCCTCGGCGGCCTGGGCCAGCAGGGCGTCGGCACGGCCCGCGATGGAACGGGCCCGCTCCTCGGCGGTGCGCACGGCCAGCCGCCGCTCCATCTCGGTGGCGCGGGCACGTGAGGCCAGGGCGGAGAGTTCGTCGCGGTGGTCGGCGTCGGGCGCCTCCTCCTCGACGGCGGCGGCGATCTCCTCGGCCTCCGCGAGCTCCTCCTCCAGGCGCTCCAACTTCTGCGCGTCCTCGCCCCGCGACGCGGCGGCCTTGGCGGCGGCGGCCGCGTAGCGCTCGGACTCGGCCTCGGCGGAACGGGCCTGACCACCGAGCTTGCCCAGCCGCTGCGCCGACTCGTTGCGCCTGCGGTCTCCCTGGCGGCGCCGCGCGGTGACCTCGTCGGCGGCCTCCGCGATCTCGGCGCGCTCGCGCTTCTTCTCGTCCAGCTCCACGGCGACGCGCTTGGCGGCCTCGGTCGCGGCCTCCAGGCGTTCGGCGGCCTCGTCCACCGCCGCCTGGACCTCCAGGAGGCTGGGCGCGGCGGCGGTCCCCCCGTGGACCATGGCGGTGGCAAACACGTCGCCGTCCGGGGTGACCGCCCGCACCTGCGGAAGGGCGGCGACCAGCTCGCGGGCGGCCGGGGCGTCGTCGGCCAGGGCCACCCGGTCCAAGAGGGCTGCTACCGCGTCGGACAGGTGCTCGGGGGCGTTGACGGCGTCGGCGGCGTAGCGGACGCCCCCTGGCAGGGAGGGCCAGCTGGCGCGGTCGGCGGAAGGGACGGCGCGGGCGACGACGATCCCGGCCCGGCCCGCGTCCTCGGACTTGAGGAGTTCCAGGGCGGCGGCGGCGCTGGCCTCGTCGCGGACGGCGACCGCCCCGGCGGCCACCCCGAAGGCGGCGGCGACGGCGGTCTCGTGGCCCGGGTCGACCTGGACGAGGGCGGCGAGGCTGCCGAGCATGCCGGGCAGCCCGGCCTCCAGGAGGGTTCCGGCGCCGTCCTTGTGCGCCAGGCCCAGTTCGAGGGCCTCCTTGCGGGCGGCCAGCGCGGCACGCTCCCCTCGGCGGAGCGCTCGGTGTCACGGAGCTGGTTGAGCTCGGCGTCCACGGCGGACAGCTGGCGGGCGAACCGCTCCTGGGTCTCGTCGAGTTCGGCGTCCCCCTCGTCCAGCCCGGCGGACTCCTCGGCGGCCATCTCGTACTCGGACTGGGCGGCGGCGGCCCGCTCGGCGGCCTGCTGGGCGGCCTCCTCCAGCCGGGTGATCTCGGCCTCGTGGGAGGTCAGGCGTCCGCGCAGTCCCTCCACGCGGGCGGCCAGCCGGACGATGCCCTCGCGTCGCTCGGCGGAGGCGCGTGAGGCGGCCTCCAAGCGGCGCTCCTCGCGGTGCAGGGCGTCCTCGGCGGCGGCGCGCTCGGTGACGCTGGTCTCCAGGACCTCGCGGGCCTCCTCCAGCCGGGTCTGGAGCTCCTCCTCCTGGGCGGCTGCCTCCTCGGCCTCCATCTCCAGTTCCTCGGGGTCGCGGCGCTGGACGACCTCGCCCTGGACGGCGACCAGGTTCTGGTGGCGTTCGGTGGCCAGCCCCGGACGGCGTCGAGGCGTTCGGTCAGGCGGGACAGCGCGTGGTAGGTCTCGGTGGTCCGGGCCAGGGCGGGGGCGGCGGCGGTGGAGCGCTCCTCCAGCTCGGCCTCGCGCTCCTGGGCCTGGTTGAGCGCGGTCTCGGCGGCCCCGCGGCGGGTGCGGACCTCCTTCTCGTCCGCCTCCTCCTTGGACAGCTGCTCGGTGAGGGTGACGATGTCGTCCGCGAGCAGGCGCAGCCGGGCGTCGCGCAGGTCGGCCTGGATGACGGCGGCCCTGCGGGCGAGTTCGGCCTGGCGGCCCAGGGGCTTGAGCTGGCGGCGGAGCTCGGCCGTGAGGTCGGTGACGCGGTCCAGGTTGCCCTGCATCGCGTTGAGCTTGCGGATCGCCTTCTCTTTGCGCTTGCGGTGCTTGAGGATGCCCGCGGCCTCCTCGATGAGGGCGCGGCGTTCCTCGGGGCCGGCGTGCAGGACGGTGTCCAGCTGTCCCTGGCCGACGATGACGTGCATCTCGCGGCCGATGCCGGAGTCGCTGAGCAGGTCCTGGATGTCGAGCAGACGGCAGGTGTCGCCGTTGATCGCGTACTCCGAGCCGCCGTTGCGGAACATGGTCCGCTTGATGGTGACCTCGGTGTAGTCGATCGGCAGGGCGCCGTCGTTGTTGTCGATGGTGAGGCTGACCTCGGCGCGGCCCAGCGCCTGGCGGGTGGAGGTGCCCGCGAAGATCACGTCCTCCATCTTGCCGCCGCGCAGGGACTTGGCGCCCTGCTCGCCCATCACCCAGGACAGGGCGTCGACGACGTTGGACTTGCCGGACCCGTTGGGTCCCACCACACAGGTGATGCCGGGCTCGAAGCGCAGGGTGGTGGCCGACGCGAACGACTTGAAGCCGCGCAGCGTCAGATTCTTCAGGTACACCCGCGCCTCCCACGACGGTCACCGTTGTCGCCACGGGCGGTCGCCACGGGGCCGACCTCAAGGGTGCCATGAAGCAGGGCGCGAAGTGCGGCGTTGGGGCCACTCGGGGGCGATGAGCTGCGACACCGTGACGTTGCGGCGATGCCGACGCCCGAGGGGTGCCGGAGGCGGAGAGATCGCGCGAACACGGAGGGTTGCGTGCGATTCCGCCGGGTACAACGGTAAAGGAAACCGCAAGGGAAGGGAAAGCGAGCGGCGGTTTCGGGTTCCCGTCCGGCTCCGGTACGCATGCGGTACGTGCCGATCGGGTGTCGAGTCCGGGTGTCGAGTCCTCGACTGTTCGGTGGAGATCCGGCCAGGGACGCCAGGAAGTGGCTTCGGCGTCCCCGTCAGTGGATCATCCTCCGTGTGTCGTCTCCAGGCCGTCGCGGACGGCCCTCACGACGTCACGGTGTCAGGCGAGCGCGGGCTCGCGGTCGGTCGCGCTGGCGGCGACGTCGGTGACGGCCATGCTGAGCTGGTCGTTCTTCGCCTGAAGACGGCTGATCTCGTCCTCGAGGTCGCGTACCCGCTTCTGAAGCCGTCGCATCTCCGAGACCATACGAGGGTCGGAGCCGCCGACGTGGCCAAACAGAGCCTTCGCCATGATGTGGGTCCTCCACACTGAGTGACCAGTTGGGATGCGCGCATACGTGTCCCCGTGTGTACTCTTCGACCCGGGTTACTCAGGGCCGACGCCACGGTCGGAAGTTGCGCGGTGTGCCTTCCAGAGTCTCACTCCGCGCGCCGCTGGTCAAGATTGGATTACAACAGTCCGTAACGACCACACCCCGGGCCGAAACCACCCGGGCACGTGGCACCGCACGGTCAGAACGTGATCCACCCCCGGCGGTGACGCCGGTAGCGCGGCCCTCGAACGGCTCGCGCGGTGATCCCCGTGGCTCCCGGCGCCCGTCTGTCGCCCGGTCGCGCCGCCCCACGGTCAATGTTCCTACCGCGTTACCGTTCCAGCATACTCACCGCTCGACGAAACCGTCGAAGGAACCCCCGGGCGGAGCCCAGCGTTCGACCACGGAGTCCACTCTTCCGGGGGTTTCGCCGCTTCTCAGGTGTCCCAGCAGCCTCTCGCAGCTCTCCCGTGACCCCTCCGCGACGACCTCCACCCGGCCGTCGTCCAGGTTGGTGGCGGCACCGGTGAGCCCGAGTTCCAGCCCCCGAGCCCGCGTCCACCAGCGGAAACCCACGCCCTGGACCCGCCCCCGCACCCAGGCGGTCAGTCGGATCGGCTCTCCCTCTTGCCCCACGGCCCCGAACTCTCCCTTACCTCACGGAGACACTTTGCTCACCGACACGCCACGTGAGACCACAGACGTATCAAAAAAGGGACGAAATATTACGTTCCGCTCCCCCGGACGGCGACGAACGCGGCTCAGGAGCGGGCGGCGCGCGGCACCCGCTGACAGCTCGGGCAGCTGAACGAGGAGCGGTTCATGAAGGCCTCACGCACGATCAGCGTGCCGCAGCGGCCGCACGGCCGGTCCCGCCGCCCGTAGGCGTTGAGCCCCCGCTCGAAGTACCCGCTCTCACCGTTGACGTTCACGTACAGCCCGTCGAACGTGGTGCCGCCGACCGCCAGGGCCTCGGTCATCACGTCGGTGACGTGTCCGAGCAGTTCCAGGGCCTGGGCGTTGGAGAGCCCCCGCGTGGAACGGGCCCAGTGCAGCCGGGCCCGCCACAGCGCCTCGTCGGCGTAGATGTTGCCCACACCGCTGATCAGTGACTGGTCCAGCAGTGCCCGCTTCACCTCCGTCCGCTTGGCCCGCAGCGCCCTGACGAACGCCTCGGGGACGAACGCGGCGTCCAGCGGATCCAGGGCGATGTGGTCCACCGACGACGGCACCTCGGCGCGCTCGCCCTCACGGTCCAGCAGCAGGTGCCCGAAGGTGCGCTGGTCGACGAAGCGCAGTTCGTTCCCGTCGTCCAGCGGGATCCGCACCCGCAGGTGCCGCTCGTCCGGCTTGCCCTGCGGCTGCACCAGCATCTGCCCGCTCATGCCCAAGTGGGCCAGGAGCATGTCGCCGCTGTCCAGCACCAGCCACATGTACTTTCCGCGACGGCGCACCGCCGTGGGGGTCTGCCCGCCGAGCCGCGCCGCGAAGTCGGCGGGGCCGGGAACGTGACGGCGGACCGAGCGCGTGTGCAGCACCTCGACGGCGCCGATCCGGCGCCCCACGGCGTGCTCGGCCAGACCGCGCCGGACCACCTCGACCTCGGGGAGTTCGGGCACGCCTCAGCCCCGCCCACTACCGCTGGAGCCGTCCCTGGCCTGCTCGGCGGCGCGGTCCGCACGGGCCCGGATGGCCTTCCACGCGGACTCGGCGGCCTGCTGCTCGGCCTCCTTCTTGCTGCGCCCCTCGCCCAGGCCGTAGCTCTCGCCCGCGACCCGCACGGTGGCGCGGAAGGTCTTCTGGTGGTCGGGGCCGCTCTCGTCCACGTGGTACTCGGGCACACCCAGCATCTCGGCGGCGGTGAGCTCCTGGAGCGAGGTCTTCCAGTCCAGTCCGGCGCCCAGCCCGGAGGCGGTGGCGATCAGCGGGTCGAAGAGGCGGTGCACGAACTCCGAGGCGGTGTCCAGGCCGCGGTCCAGGTAGACCGCGCCGATGATGGCCTCCAGGGTGTCCGCGAGGATCGACGACTTGTCGCGCCCCCGGTGCCCTCCTCGCCCCGGCCCAGCCGGATGTACTCACCGATGCCCAGACCGCGCGCGACGTCCGCCAGGGCCCGCATGTTGACGACGGCGGCGCGCAGCTTGGCCAGCTGGCCCTCGGGCAGGTCCGGGTGCTTGCGGAAGAGGGTGTCGGTGACCACGAGGCCGAGCACGGAGTCCCCTAGGAACTCCAGGCGCTCGTTGGTGGGCAGACCACCCTTCTCGTACGCGTAGGAGCGGTGGGTCAGGGCCCGGAGCAGGATCTTCGGGTCCACCTCCACCCCGATCGCACGGTGGAACGACCTGGCCTCGGAGACGGAGAGTTGACTTGCCACGCGAGTTCGCTTCCCTGTTGGGCGCGCCGGGCGGCGGCGCGCGGAGGTGGAGGTGTCCCCCGAGCCGTCCAGGACGCTCGAAAACGAGGTGATCGTCGCGGGAGGTCACTCCCCCGGCGGCCACCACGATCTCGGGAGCCCCTGTGGGACCGGGATCACCGGTGTCGGACACCACGGATCATGGTGTTCCCACGGTCCGTCGGTTTCACTCTACAAAGCCCTGGGGACGGTGGCCCCCGGGACGGCCGTTCCCGGACAGCACTTCGGGGCGGATCCCTCAGAGGGTTCCGCCCCGATGATGTCCGGGAGTACGGGATCGGGCAGCTGCCCGAAGCCTGGCACGTCCGGGTTAGGCCGGGTTGGTGACCTGGCGGTTGTTGTAGGTGCCGCAGGTCGGGCACGCGATGTGGGGCTGCTTCGGGTCACGGCAGCGCGGGCAGTTGACCAGCACCGGGCGCGACGCCTTCCACTGGGAACGGCGGGTCCGGGTGTTGCTCCGCGACATCTTCCGCTTCGGGACGGCCACTTCAATCCTCCTGGGTCACCCCCGCGGTCGCGGGAGGTCGCTTATCTGGTCACCCCGCGCGCTGTGGCGGGGAGGGTGTGCTCCGGTCGTCGGCGGTTCCCCGTGGGGGCCGCGCGCGATCGGTTCACTGACTCACTGCTGGTCGGGCTTCTCCGCGATGTCGCGAAGTGCTTCCCAACGCGGGTCGACACCGTCGCCGTGACCGTGGTCCGGCCCGGCGTCGGCGAGCTTGACACCGCACTCGGCGCACAGGCCGGGGCAGTCCGGGCCGCACAGCGGTGAGAGTGGGAGCGCGAGCACGACGGCGTCTCGGATCACTGGTTCGAGGTCGAGCAGATCGCCCTCTAGATAGTAGTCCTCATCATCGCCGTCCGCGTCCTCGTCACTGGGGACGCTCACTTCGTCGTCGCCGGTGTACCGGTACATCTCCTGGAAGCCCGCCTCCAGCTCCTCGGAGAGGGGGTCGAGGCAGCGGGAGCACTCCGCCGTGAGGTGACCGCTGACGGTCCCGGTGACGAGGACGCCCTCCATCACCGCCTCCAGGCGCAGGTCCAGCTCGATCTCCTGGCCCTTGGGCACGCTGGCCATCGCCGTCTCGAACGCGTCGGGGACGGTCACGATTCGGTTGACGGTACGCATCGACCCCGGCTGGCGGCCCAGCTGGCGGGTGTCGACCACGTACGGGTCGCGGGCATCTAGACGAGACAGGGTGATCGCGCTTTCAGGAGAGTTCCGGGTGCCGGGCACACGGCCGCCGACATGGTGCTGATTCGGGCTGTCGCGGTGGTGCTGACCGGCCTGAGCGCACGCCGAGGACCGGCGACGCCCATGGTCGAACCCAGATTCTACCTACCATGTCCCCGACCACCCAAATCAGCCCCCGAAGCCACCCCCGCGGGGGTCATCCCTGGGCGCGTTCGGCGTACTTCTCCCTGAGGCGCTCCTGGACGTGGGGCGTGACCAGACTGGAGACGTCGCCCCGGTGCTGGGCGATCTCGCGGACCAGGCTGGACGACAGGAACGAGTACTGCGGGTTGGCCGTCATGAAGACGGTCTCCACGCCGGAGAGCCGGTAGTTCATCTGCGCGATCTGGAGTTCGTAGTCGAAGTCACTGACCGAACGGAGGCTGCGCACGATGGTCTCGATGCCGTTGTCGCGGCAGAAGTCGACGAGGAGCCCGTCGAACTCGCTGACCCGGACGTTGTCGAACTCGGCGGTGCCCTCGGTGAGCATGTCGAGCTTCTCGGGGACGGTGAAGAGCCCCCGCTTGTTGACGTTGTTGAGCACGGCGGCGATGACCTCGTCGTACTGCTTGGCGGCTCGCCCGATGATGTCGATGTGTCCGTAGGTGACCGGGTCGAAGGAGCCCGGACAGACGACTCGGCGCACGGTGGATCGCCCCTCTCAGGTACTACTCACGGGTACAGCGATCGTAGGGGCTCACTCCCGTCCCATTTCGGGCAACTCCCACTTAGCGGTCCCCCGTGTCCGCTTTCACACCCGGCGCGGCCACGGTGAGGGCCGACGCCACCGGGTCGTCTGAACCTTCCCCCGCGTGAAGCCGGAAAACGTAGCGAACGTGGCGTATGCCCGATATCTACTCGGTGGTGCGGGCGTACCAGAGGATCGCCTCGCCGTACTTGCGGCTGCGGTCCAGCTCGATCCCCCTGGCCAGGCCGGTTCGGCACCGCGCTTGGACCGCTCCACCACCAGCATCGCGGACGGGGCCAGCCACCCGTGCTCGACCAGGGACGACAGCACGGAGGCGACCTCGTCGTCGGTGACCGCGTAGGGCGGGTCGGCCACCACGAGGTCGTAGGGGGCGCCGAGGTTGCCGCGCGCCAGCACCCGCTCGACCCGGTCGGCGGCGAGTTCCGCCCCGGGGAGCCGCAGTGTGGCGATGTTCTCCCTCACCACCCGGGCCGCCTTGTGGTCGGCCTCCACCAGCAGGGCGTGCGCGGCACCGCGGAGAGGGCTTCCAGGCCGATCGCCCCGGACCCCGCGTAGAGGTCCATCACCCGGAGCCCGTCGAGGGAGCCGAGGTCGGACTGGACGGAGGAGAACAGCGCCTCGCGGGCCCTGTCACTGGTGGGTCGGGTGGTGCGGCCGTCGGGGGCGGAGATACGCCGTCCGCCCGCCGCTCCGGCGATGATGCGGGTCATGGCCCCCACGGTAGTGCGCCCCGGGGCACGCCGAGGCGGGCGGAGGCGGAGGCTCCCCCGATATCGAGTCAACACCGGGGCGGGCAGGCACGCCAGTGGTGGCCTCCCCGCCTGTGGACAAACACGTTCCGCAGTCCTGTGGACGACCGGGGACCACCGACCTCCTGTGGAAACCGGACCCGCTCTGGGGACGACCGGTATCCGCAGCAGAACCGCGCCGGGAGACCCCGCCTGCGCACCGAGCCCGGGGACCGGGGCCCGTCGTCGGTGGACGCGGGCCGCCACGGCTCAGGTCTTGTCCAGGTACTCCGCGCGTTCCTCGGGAAGGAGCGCCGCCAGGGCGTCGGCCAACGGCCGGTGGCCGGTCAGGCCCGGATCCTCGGCCACCAGGCGGGTGGCCTCCTCACGGGCCTCCCCGATCAGCTCCTCGTCCTTGACCAGCGTGAGCATGCGCAGGCTCGAACGCGCCCCGGACTGGGCGTCTCCGAGCACGTCGCCCTCCCGGCGCATCTCCAGGTCGGCGCGGGACAGCTCGAACCCGTCCGTGGTCGAGGCGACGGCGGCCAGCCGCTCACGCGCGGGGCTGCCCTCCTCCGCCTCGGTGACCAGCAGGCACAGCCCGGGCAGCTGGCCACGGCCGACCCGGCCCCGCAGCTGGTGCAGCTGTGAGATCCCGAACCGGTCAGCGTCCATGATCGCCATGACCGTGGCGTTGGGCACGTCCACGCCCACCTCGATGACGGTGGTGGACACGACCACGTCGGTCTGGCCGGAGGTCAGGCGGCGCATCACCGCCTCCTTGTCGTCCGGGGCCATCCGCCCGTGCAGCGCCTCCACCCGCACGTCCGCCAGCGGCCCCTCCCGGAGGCGGGCGAGCACGTCCAGCACCGCCAGCGGGGGCCGGGCGCCCGGGGGCGCGTCCCCGGGCGGGGCCTCGACCTCGTCACCGGCCTCCCCGCCGGGTCCGTCGCCGATCCGGGGGCAGACCACGAAGGCCTGGCGCCCCTGGCCCACCTCCTCGCGGACGCGTTCCCAGGCGCGGGTGAGGAAGTGCGGCTTCTCGTGGGCGGGGACCACGTGGGTGGAGATCGGCGCGCGTCCCCGGGGCAGCTGGGTGAGTGCCACCACGTCCAGGTCGCCGTAGACCGTCATCGCGACGGTCCTCGGGATGGGCGTGGCGGTCATCACCAGCACGTGCGGGCGACCGTCCGTGGCCTTCTCACGCAGGGCGTCGCGCTGCTCCACTCCGAAGCGGTGCTGCTCGTCCACGACCACCAGGCCGAGGTCGGCGAAGGAGACGTGCTCCTGGAGCAGGGCGTGGGTGCCGACGACGATCCCCGCCTGGCCCGAGGCCGCCTCCAGCAGGGCCTCGCGCCGGGCGGCGGTGTTCATGGACCCGGTGAGAAGGGCGACGCGGGTCGCGGTGTCGGCGCCGTCGATCTGCCCGGCCCGGCCGAGCGCCCCGAGCATGGCGCTGATGGAGCGGTGGTGCTGCTGGGCCAGGACCTCGGTGGGGGCCAGCATGACCGCCTGGCCGCCCGAGTCCACCACCCGCAGCATCGCGCGCAGCGCCACCAGGGTCTTGCCCGCGCCGACGTCACCCTGGAGGAGGCAGTGCATGGGATGGGTGGCGTTCAACCGTTCGGCCAGCCGTGCACCGACCTCCTCCTGGCCCTCGGTCAGCGTGAACGGGAGCTGGGCGTCGAAGGCGTCGAGGATCCCGCCGTCGGTGCCGGGCCGGGGCCGGGCGGGCAGCTCCTCGGCCTGCTGGCGCCGCTGGGCGAGGGCCAGCTGGAGCACGAAGGCCTCGTCCCACTTCAGGCGGCGCCGGGCGGTCCCGACCTCGGCCCACTCGGCGGGCCGGTGGATCTGGACGAGCGCCCGGTGGACGCCGAGGAGCCCCTTGCGGTCGCGCAGTTCGGGCGGGAGGGGGTCGGGGATGTCCACGGCGTAGTCGAGGGCGACCCCGACCGACCGGGCGATGGTGGCGGAGTCCAGCCCCTTGACCGCCGGGTAGACGGGGATGAGCTCGTTGGCGTACGCCCGCGCGGCCTCGCCTTCCAGGCCCTCGTCGTCCAGGAGCACGTACTCCGGGTGGTCGAGCTGGCGTCGGCCCTTGAAGGTGGAGACCCGGCCGGAGAACATGGCCAGCCGCCCGGGCACCAGGGTGTTCTGGTGGTGGGACCCCCGGTTGAAGAAGGTCAGGTGCAGACGGCCGGTGCCGTCGGTGACGGTGGCCTCCATCATGTCCATGCGGCGGCGGCCCTGGCGGGCGGGGATGGTGCGCCGCCGGGCGTCCAGGACCTTGGCCTGCACGGTGACGTCCTCGCCCTCGCGCAGGAGCGCGAGGTCGGTGAGTTCGCCCCGGCGGTCGTACCTGCGCGGGTAGTAGCGCAGCAGGTCACCGAGGGTGTGGAGGTCGAGTTTGTCGGCGAGTGCCTTCGCCGTCCTGCCGCCGAGCGGTCCTTTGCGCAGCGGCTCGTCCCAGGTGCTCACTGTGGTTCCCGTCCTGGCCTCGTGGGGTCGCCCGTCACTGTCACCGTAGACCTCCGGTGTGACGACCGGGGTCAAGCCAAGCTTGACGTCCGCCCGTCCCAACCGGGGTATACTCGTCAGAGTTCATCGCGTTTTCGCCATGCCCGCGTGGCTGATCTCGATGCTCCGGTGGGTGTGTGAGGCCTCGGCCGCGCCGTTCCCCGCCGTTGCGCGTACGGACGCCCGCCAGTGGTCTGATTTCACCTTCGGGCATGTCCTTCGTGTACTCTTCCCCGGTTGGCGTCCTCGCCAGCCTGCCCACCCGGCCTCCTCTGGCCGGATGACCTCTCGCGTGCGGCGACGTGCGCGATCCCGAGCACTTGAATGGAGTTACCGTGGCTTCCGTCTGCGACGTCTGCGGCAAGGGACCAGGGTTCGGTAACAGTGTTTCCCACTCGCACCGTCGCACCCGCCGCCGCTGGAACCCCAACATCCAGACCGTTCGCACCCGCGTGGGCGGCACGCCCAAGCGTGTGAACGCGTGCACCTCGTGCATCAAGGCTGGCAAGGTGACCCGCTAGGGTCCCTCCCACCCGTAGTTCTCGAAGGGCCCTCCGACTCCGGTCGGGGGCCTTCGTGCTGTCCGGAACCGGTGCCCGGGTGAAGCGCGTGACGCGAGCGGCGATCGGAGCCAGCGGAGCTACAGGTCACACACGTGGCCGTTGAGGGAGCACCGCACGGGGCTCTGGGAGGCACCGATCGCGTCGAAGGTCAGCGTGGCCGACTCCCCAGGCTCCAGGTGTCCCTCGGTCCCGGACTGGCGGGCCAGGATGCCGTCCTCCAACGGCTCCCAGTCCGCGTCGTGGACCTCGGTGACGTCGGCGCTCTCGAAGGCCAGGGCCAGCTCCCACGCGTCGAGCCGGCTCCGCGAGGTGTTGGTGACGGTCACCCGGCCGGTGAAGCCGACCGCCGTCGCCTCCAGCACCCGGTACGAGACGGCCGTGGGGTCCGACCCGGCCTGGGTCTGTGGTCCGGTGCTCCCCTCCCCGGACGAGGCACCGCCCCGGTCCGGGCGCGGGGAGGCGTCCTGGGTGGGGTCGGCCCCCGTCCTGCGGGCCGGGGACCTCCGTCGCACCGGGCGGGCCGCCGAACTGAAGGTAGATCTGTGTGGTGCTGTAGCCGAACAGGAGCAGCCCGAGGATCACCCCGGAGACGACGAGGACGTTGAGCAGCCTCGGCGGTTCGACCCGTTTGGGCACCGTGCTCTCCAGGAGTCCGCCGAACCGCCGCAGCGCCCCGGCGTTCTCCGGTTCGCTGCGGTGGGCTCCACGACGATGGCCGTGCCGCCTAGCCATGCCGCCCCATGTGCCGCCCTCCGACGTCGTTCCGCTCGCCCTGCTCACCCCGGGCCGACGGCCACGCGGACCAGGGTCCTCACCTCGGTGGATCGCCGCGGGTTCGGGCCCCGCGAGGCCGGACCACTGTCCGTAGGCCAACGCTGACCGCGATGGCAAAGCCTAGCGCCCCAGCCAAACAGGACAAATCCAAACGGGCTCAGTCCCGTCGGAAATGATCCCACCCACCGCGCTCGACCACGTTTCCGTCCACCGTGACGGAGGGCCGTCCGCCCTCCTCAGGTGCCTCGCCCACGGTCCCCACGCGGTGCCAGTGCTCCGGGAGCACGACCTCCGGGGGAAGACCGCCGCGAGCGCGTGGTCCTCGCCGCCGGCCACCATCAGGCGACGGGCGGCTTCCTCAGCCTTCCCCGCAGAAGCCCCGAGTACACGGACGGCTTCGAGGAGTGCGGATTCGGGCCGCAACCCCTCCGACTCCAGGCGGACGCTGACGCCACTGGCCCGGCAGACGTGTCCGAGGTCCTGGACGAGACCGTCGCTCACGTCGAGCATGGCGGTCGCGCCGAGCCGGGACGCCTCGGGACCCGCGAGATAGGGCGGGCTCGGCCTGCGGTGCTCGGACAGGCACGCCGCCGGTCCGTCGACGCCCCGCTCCAGGAGGGCCAGCCCGGCGGCGGACAGGCCGAGGTGACCGGTGTAGGCGACCACGTCCCCGGGGCGGGCGCCGTCACGGCGGACCGGGGCGCGCCCCTCCAGGTCGCCCAGGGCGGTGACGGCGATGGTCAGGGTGTCCGATCCCACCGTGTCGCCGCCCACCACCGCTCCCCCGGCCCTGGCGCACTCGTCGCGCACGCCGAGGGTGAACTCCTCGGCCCAGGCCAGGGGAGTTCCGGGGGCGCGGCGAAGCCGATGAGCAGCCCCGTGGGGCGCGCTCCCATGGCCGCGACGTCGGCGTAGTTCTGCGCCACGGCGCGGTGCCCGACGTCGCGGGCGGTGGACCAGTCCCGCCGGAAGTGGCGGCCCTCGACGAGGAGGTCCGTGGTCGCGACCGTGCGCCCGTCGGGCGCGGCCACGACCGCGGCGTCGTCGCCGGGTCCGAGGATTACGTCGTCCGTCCTGGGGAATTGGCTCGTCACGCGCTTGATCAGAGCGAACTCACCAAGACCCCCAATGGTGCTCAACACACAGATCAGGGTACGGTGACGCTCCGGCGCAGAGGTCTAGACCCCGTGGTCAGGCCCCACGTTCGTGATCCGTTCGTCATCGGCTGTGCCCTCCGGCCGGGGCCACGTCCGCTCGCCACCCCACAGGCCCGGCACGAAGGAGAAGTCAACATGGTGCAGGCATACATCCTGATCCAGACCGAGGTGGGCCAGTCGGCCGAGGTCGCGGAGCGCGTGCGCGGGATCGCGGGGGTCGACCAGGCGAACGACGTCACCGGTCCCTACGATGTGATCGTGCAGGCGCGGGCGGAGGACATGGACGCCCTGGGCTCCCTCGTCGTCGCCCGGATTCAGCGTCTGGACGGCATCGCCCGTACCCTTACCTGTCCCATCGTCAACATCTGAGGTCGACCGAGTCGACGGAGCGAGGTTGCCCGTGCACAAGCGCTACTTCGGAGCGGCCCTCGCCGTCGTCCTGGTGACGGCCGGTTGCGGCGGCCAGACCGTGCAGATGCAGCCCCCGAGACGGACGGTCAGACCGCGGAGGCGTGTGGCGCGCTGGTCGCGGACCTCCCGGAGACGCTGCTCGGCGCCGACCGCGCGACCGTTCAGCCCGAGTCGGAGATCATGGCCGCCTGGGGCGACCCGCCCATCGGGCTGCGCTGCGGTGTGCCCCGGCCCGCCTCCCTGGAGATGGACTCGATCCTGGAGGAGGTCAACGGTGTGGCGTGGCTGCCCCAGCCCGAGGACGCCCCCACCGTGTACACGGCGGTCGAGCGCGAGGCCTACGTCGAGCTGACGGTTCCGCCCTCCTACGGCGCCCCCGCCCCCGCGCTCAGCGAACTGAGCGACCTGATCTCCGAGCACCTGGAAGAGCGCGCCGACAGCGGTCGGTGACCGCTTCGGGGGCGCCCACCTCCCGACACACGTGTGGGGCCGCAGGCGGGAAGGTCGCCTGCGGCCCCACGTTCGCGTTCCGGGGGATGTCTCGGCCCTACTCCGTGTCCTCTTCGGGAGCGGCGCTGGGCTCGTCGGTGGTCTCGGAGTCGGTGTCCTCGTTGTCGGCGTCGGAGCCGGACTCGTCGCTGTCCGCGCCTTCCAGGGACTCGGCGTCCGGGCCGTCCTCCGCGATCTCGGCCTCGATCTCGGCGGCGGTGAACGAGATGGAGCCGGAGCAGGCGGCGCCGGGCTCGGGGACGTCCTGGCCGCGCTCGTAGTACTGGACGTAGCGGGCGAGGTCCTCGTCGTCCGCGCTGTCGGCGGTGATCTGGCGGCCCCAGCTGGAGGCGACGATCGGCGCGTCCATCTCACCCTCGTAGGGGCTGATGACCAGGTAGTCGCCGGGGTTGTAGAAACCCTGGAGCGCCTCGATCTGGTCCTCCGCGATGTCCGGTTCGTAGGTGATCCAGACCGCGCCGTGCTCCAGGGAGTGGACGGCGAACTCCGGCATCAGCGGCTCGGTGTACACCCCGCAGTTCTGCCACCTGTTCCAGTGCTGGCCGCCGACCGGCGGGGACTGCGCGTAGTCCACGCGCTGGCCGTCCGGAACGTGGTTGTACTCGTCGATGGCGTACTCCTGCACGCCGGAGATGTTGCGGGAGCGGAACTCCATGAAGACCGCGGTTCCCAGGAGACCCAGGACCGCCGCGGAGGCTACGCTGATCCCTGCGATCTTGAGGATCTTGGCGCGGCGTTCCTTCTTGCGCTGCTCTTCCCGCAGGGCGGCGGCGCGAGCGCGACGCTCCTCCGCCTTCGTCTTCTTGGCCACTGGTTCTCCTGGGCTGGATGTGGTCGAAAGGGACTTTCCTATCCTCTACTTTGGCATCAGAGTGGTGCGATTTGACCAGGGTGGTTCAGATGGGGCATGTGACCGGGGCGGCGTCCGACGACACCGACCGTGCCGACGAGGAGTCGTACGAGGACGGAACGGCCGAGTCCGACGCGAACCCGGAGGACGAGGGCGACACCTCCGCTCCCTCCTCGCCGGGACGTTCGGTTCCGCTCTGGATGACCGTGACGTTGGTCGCCCTCGCCCTGGTCGGGGGCTGCTCCTGGGCCGCCCGTCGTACCCGCTGGACACCAGCGCCGACGCCGGTTTCCTGCGTGACATGAGCACCCACCACGCCCAGGCCGTGGACATGGCGCTGCTCGTCATGGACAGGACCGACGACGTCGAGGTGCACACGATCGCCACGGACATGGCGCGGACCCAGCAGGCGCAGATCGGGATGATGCAGGGGTGGCTGAGCTCGTGGGGTCTGACCGCCCGCGCCTCCGAGCCCCCGATGACCTGGATGGCCGCCCACGACCACGGCGGCGGTGAGGGCGTGGTGCCCGAGACCATGCCGGGCTGGGCCACCGAGGAGGAGATGGTCCGGCTCACCGACGCCGAGGGCGAGGAGGCCGAGGTCCTCTTCCTGGAGCTGATGATCGCCCACCACCTCGGCGGGATCGACATGGCCGAGGCCGAGGTGGAGCTCGGCAACGAGGACCTGGTCACGACCTTCGCCCAGGGCATGGTCGACGCGCAGCAGTCCGAGGTGGACAACATGGAGCGGCTGCTGGAGCTGCGCCGGTAACGTCCCGCCGCCGCGCGGGAGCCCTGCCTCGGGAGGACGACGGGCGGGCGAGGAGACACGGTGTCACGGCGCGTCCCCGGAGACGGGGGCGCGCCGTCGTGCTGTCCCGGGGCGTTCCCGTCGTCCGAGGCGTTGGCTGTGCCACCGGGGTCCTCACCGGTCGCGCGGGGACGTTCCCGGCTCCCGCCCGACCGCCCCCTCCCCGACGTGTCCGGTCTCTCAGGGGGTGCCCCCACATACGACAAGCCGTAGCACTACAGTTCGTAGTACTACCGGCAGTCGGTAATTGAGAGGGCGGGCATGGAAGCACTAGACCTGGCGAGGTGGCAGTTCGGCGTCACCACGATCTACCACTTCCTCTTCGTCCCCCTGACGATCGGGCTGTCGTTCATCGTGGCCGTGCTCCAGACCTTCTGGTACCGCACCGGACGACACGAGTACCTCCAGGCCACCCAGTTCTTCGGCAAGCTGTTCCTGATCAACTTCGCCATGGGCGTGGTCACCGGGATCGTGCAGGAGTTCCAGTTCGGCATGAACTGGAGCGAGTACTCGCGCTTCGTCGGGGACGTCTTCGGGGCGCCCCTCGCGATGGAGGCCCTCCTCGCCTTCTTCCTGGAGTCCACGTTCATCGGGCTGTGGATCTTCGGGTGGCACCGCCTGCCGCGCGGCGTCCACCTGGCCTGCATCTGGGTGGTCGCGGTCGGCACCAACCTGTCGGCGTACTTCATCCTGGCCGCCAACGCCTGGATGCGCCGCCCGGTCGGCTACGAGGTCAACCCGGAGAACGGCCGCGCCGAACTCAACGACATCTGGGCCGTGCTCAGCAACGACCAGGCCTGGTCCACGTACCTGCACACCGTCTCGGCCGCCTTCGTCACCGCCGGACTCTTCGTGGTCGCGGTCAGCGCCTTCAAGCTGTGGCGCAACACCCGGCACGACGACACCGGCGAGGTCGGCGTCACCCCGCCCAAGCGGGACCTCGCGCTCTTCCGCTCCACCCTGAAGGTCGGCCTGGTCTTCACTCTGCTGGCCGGGGCGCTCACGTTCGTCTCGGGCGACCACCAGGCCAAGCTCGCCGCCGAGTACGAACCCATGAAGCTCGCCGCCGCCGAAGCCCTGTGGGAGACGGAGGAGGGCGCGCCCTTCTCCACCTTCGCGGTCGGCGACACCGAAGCCCGGTACAACCCGATCGACGTCGGCGTCCCCAACATCCTGAGCTTCCTGGCCACCGGGCACTTCGACGGCGAGGTGCACGGGATGAACAACCTCCAGGAGGCCTACGAGGAGTACTACGGGCCGGGGGACTACATCCCCAACGTGTTCGTCGTGTACTGGGCCTTCCGCCTGATGATGGGCTTCGGGATCTTCGGGGTGGCCGTGGCCGCCCTGGGGCTGTGGCTCACCCGGGGACGGACGCGCCTGCCGAGGAGCCGGTGGTTCTACTACGCCGCGATCGCCGCGCTGCCCTCCGCCCTGCTCGCCAACATCTTCGGGTGGGTGCTCACCGAGATGGGACGCCAGCCCTGGACCGTCCACGGCGAACTGCTCACCGCGAACAGCGTCTCCCCCGGGGTCAGCCTCGGGACGGTCGCCATGAGCCTGGGCATCTTCACCGCCGTGTACGGGCTGCTGTTCGTCATCGAGGTCGGCCTGCTGTGGAAGTACGTCAAGAAGGGCCCCTCGCACCTCGTCCCGGATCTGGAGAACGACGAGGACGAGTCCCAGATCCCCCACTTCAGCTACTAGGAGCCAACGACCATGGAACTGGCCGTCATCTGGTTCGTCGCCATCGCGGTCCTGTGGATCGGGTACTTCGTCCTGGAGGGATTCGACTTCGGGGTGGGCACCCTGCTGCCCTTCATGGGCAGGCGCAACTCCGTGGACCGACGGGTCACCATCAACTCCATCGGCCCGGTCTGGGACGCCAACGAGGTGTGGCTGCTCACGGCGGGCGGCGCCATGTTCGCCGCCTTCCCCGCCTGGTACGCGTCCCTGTTCAGCGGGTTCTACGTGCCGCTGTTCCTCATCCTCATCGCGCTCATCCTGCGCGGCGTGGCCTTCGAGTACCGGGGCAAGCGCGACGACCCCCGCTGGCAGGACTGGTGGGACCGGGCGATCTTCTTCGGCAGCTCCGTCCCCGCCTTCCTGTGGGGCGTCGCCTTCGCCAACATCGTCCGGGGCGTGGCGATGGACTCCGACCACATCGTGACCGCGTCCCTGCTGGACCTGCTCAACCCGTACGCCCTGCTCGGCGGGGTGACGACGCTGTCGCTGTTCACCCTGCACGGCGCCGTCTTCCTGACCCTCAAGACCGACGGGCCGGTCCGGGTCCGCGCCCGCCGGGCCACGCTGGTGGCCGCCTGCGTCGCGGTCCCGCGGGCGCCGGGTTCCTGCTCTGGACCCAGTTCGCCCACGGCAAGCCGTGGACACTGCCGCTCGTGCTGATCGCAGCCCTGGCGCTGGTGGCCGGTGTGGTCGCCTCCTGGTACCGGCGCGAGGGATGGTCGTTCGTGGCCACGGCGGTGACCATCCTGGCCGCCGTGACCGCGCTGTTCGGGGCGCTGTTCCCCGACGTGCTCCCGTCCACCACCGACGCGGCCTTCAGCCTCACCGTCGAGAACGCCTCCTCCGCCGACTACACGCTCACCGTGATGTCGTGGGTGGCGCTGGTGTTCCTGCCGCTGGTGATCGGCTACCAGTCCTGGAGCTACTGGGTCTTCCGCAAGCGGGTCACCCGCGAACAGGTCAGCCTGTCCGCCCACGCCCCCGCCGCCCACGCCGCCACCTCCGGCACCACCGGTGGAGGCGGACCGGACCAGGCCTCCTGACCGGGGCCGGTCCCGTGTCGCCGTGCCCTCCGCCTCCCGCGTCGCCCCGGGTCGCGGAGGGTACGGCCCGACCGGGGGCCGACCCGGATACTGGAACCGGGCCCCGCACCCCGCCCCCGCGTACACGACGCATCAGCCCCACCAGCCCCACCGGTCCGGCCGGGCTCCGACGCCACGAGGTTCCTCGCAGATGAAACCGCTCGATCCACGACTGGTGCGCACCGCGGACGCGGTCAGGACCCACCTGGCCGTCACCGTCGTCAGCGGGGTGCTGATCACGGGCCTCATCCTCGCCCAGGCCTGGCTGCTCGCCCGGGTCATCACCGGGGTCTGGGCCGGAGAGGGGCTGGACGCCCTGGGCTGGATGATCGCCTCGGTGGCCGCCGTCGCGGTCGTCCGCGCCCTGCTGTCCTACCTCGCGGAGGCCTCCGCCCTGCACAGCGCCGCCCGCACGAAGTCACAGCTGCGGCGGCGGCTGGTCGCCCACGTGACCGGTTCGGGCAAGGTGTGGCTGGCGGAGGGCGGCGACCGGGAGGACGGGTCGCCCCGGGCCGGGGAACTCGTCACCCTGGCCACCCGGGGCCTGGACGCCCTCGACGAGTACTTCTCCCGCTACCTGCCCCAGCTCGTCCTGGCCTGCATCGTGCCGTTCGCGGTGCTGGCCGTCGTGTTCTGGGCGGACTGGATCTCCGGGATCGTCATCCTGGTGACGCTGCCGCTCATCCCGATCTTCATGGCGCTGATCGGCATGCACACCCAGCAGCGCACCGAACGCCAGTGGCGGCTGCTGAGCCGGTTGGGCGGGCACTTCCTCGACGTGGTGGAGGGGCTGCCGACCCTCGCGGTGTTCCGCCGCGCCAAGGCGCAGGCCGCGATCATCCGGAAGGTCGGGGAGGAGCACCGGTCCGCGACCATGGGCACGCTGCGGATCGCGTTCCTCTCGGCCTTCGCCCTGGAGCTCCTGGCGACCCTCGCGGTGGCACTGGTCGCCGTCGAGGTGGGGCTGCGCCTGCTGGGCGGGCACATGGACTACCAGACCGCCCTGCTGGTCCTGATCCTCGCCCCAGAGGCCTACCTGCCGCTGCGCGAGGTGGGGGCCCGCTTCCACGCGAGCATGGAGGGCGTGGCCGCCGCCGACCAGGTCTTCACCGAGCTGGATCGCAAGCGCGGGTCGCGGTCTCCGGACGGGGGCGGCGAGGAGCGGCCGACCCCGGCTCCGACCGGCGTCTCCTCCCCGCCGCCTCGGGCGACATCCGGTTCGAGGGGTGGGGCTGCTGTACCCGGGGCGCGAGGTGCCCGCCCTGTCCGGGCTGGACCTGACCGTCCGGTCCGGGGAGCACCTGCTGCTCACCGGCCCCAGCGGGTCCGGCAAGACCACCCTGCTGTCCCTCCTGCTGCGGCTCGGGGAACCCACCGAGGGGCGGATCAGCGTACGGGCGCCCGGGGGCGAGTGGACCCCGATGGACGACGTGCCCCCCGACGACTGGCGGCTCGGCGTCGCCTGGGTCCCCCAGCACCCCTACCTGTTCGACGTGTCCGTCGCGGACAACATCCGGCTGGGCGCGCCCGACGCCGACATGGAGCGGGTGCGGGAGGCGGCCCGGCTGGCCGAGGCCGACGCGTTCGTCTCCGCGCTCCCCGAGGGCTACGGGACCCGACTGGGCGAGCGGGGCGCGCGTCTGTCCGCCGGGCAGCGGCAGCGGATCGCCCTGGCCCGGGCGCTGTGCCGGGACGCGCCGCTGGTCCTGCTGGACGAGCCCACCGCGCACCTCGACCCCGAGAACGCCAGGGCGGTACGGACCGCCGTGGCCCGCCTGCTGGAGGGACGCACCGCCGTGATCGTCGCGCATGACACCGCATGGGCCGAGTCCGCACTCGGGGCCCGCCTCCGGACCGCCGCGCTTCCCCTGCTCACCCGGGAGGCCCGCCGATGAGCGCCGGGACGGCCCCGCCGGAGGTCGGTGGGCGGGAACGGCGCCGGGACCCGCTGCGCCGGATGATCGGTCTGGCCCGGCCCCGGAGCGCACGGTTCGCGCTGGGCGTGCTGCTCGGCGCCGCCGCCACCGGGTCGGGCGTGGCCCTGCTGGGCGTGGCCGCGTGGATGCTGGCGACCGCCGCCGACCACCCGTCGATCACCGCGCTGAGCGTGGCCGTGGTCGCCACCCGGGCGCTGGGGGTGAGCAAGGGCGTCACCCGCTACCTGGAACGGCTGGTCACCCACGACGCGGCGTTCCGGACCCTGGCCGAGGTGCGGGTCCGGGTGTACGAGCGGTTGGCCCGCACCGAACCGTTCGGCCGGTTCCGCTCCGGCGACCTGGTGTCGCGCCTGGTCAACGACACCGAGGCCACCCTCGACCTGCTGGTGCGCGGCCTCACCCCGCCGTTGGTGTCGGTGGTCACCGGTGGGGCCACGGTGCTGTTCCTGACCGTGGTGTACGTCCCCGGGGGCCTGCTGCTCGCCGCGGGCCTGCTGCTCGCCGGACTCGCGGTGCCGCTGGCCGCCGCAGCGCTGGGGCGCGGCCCCGGACGGCGAGAGGCCCGCGCACGGGGCCGACTCTCCACGACCCTGGTCGACACCCTCCAGGGTGCTCCGGACCTGGTCGCCTACGGGGCCATGGAGCGTCAGGTGGCCCGGGTGAACGAGGCGGACGCCGAGCTCACGCGCGTGGCCCGACGGGACGCGGCCACCCTGGGGCTGAGTGCCGGGGCCACCGCCCTCATCACCGGGCTGACCGTGTGGGGCGCGCTCTTCCTGGGTGTGCTCGCCGTGGAGGAGGGGACGATCGGCCCGACCGCGCTGGCGGTGCTGGTGCTGACGACACTGGCCGCCTTCGAGATCGTCGCCCCGCTGCCCGCCGTCGCGGCCCGGCTGGGTGCGATCCGGGCCAGTGGCGAGCGACTGTTCGGCGTCCTGGACACGCCTCCCGCGGTCGCGCCGCCCGCGAGGGAGGGCCTGGAGATCGACCCTGACGCCGACGCCACGGTGCGGATCCGCGACCTGCGCGTGCGGTACGGCCCCGAGGAGCCGTGGGCGCTGGACGGGGTGGACCTGGAGATCCCCGCCGGGGAGACGGTCGCGGTGGTCGGTCCGAGCGGCGCGGGCAAGAGCACGCTCGCCTCGGTGCTGCTGCGCTTCCGGGACCCGGACGGCGGTCGTGTGGAGATCGGCGGGGTGGACGTGACCGACTACCCGGCCGACGAGGTCCGCCGGGTGGTGAGCGGGGTCCCCCAGGACCCGCACGTGTTCGCCTCCACGCTCCGGGAGAACCTGCGCCTGGCGAGCCCGGGAGCCGGGGACGAGGAGCTGTGGGCGGCGCTGCGCAGGGTGCGGCTGGCCGGTGAGGTCGAGGCGATGCCCAAGGGCCTGGACACCCAGGTGGGGTCGCACGGCATGGGCCTGAGCGGCGGGATGCGGCAGCGGCTGGCACTGGCCCGCGCGGTGCTGGCCGCGCCGCGCGTGCTGGTGTTGGACGAGCCGACCGCGCACCTGGACCCGGACACCCGCGACGCTGTGGTGGACGACCTGCTCGACGCCGCCGAGGGGTTCTCGACCCTGCTCATCACCCACGACCTCACCGGGCTGGACCGGGTGGACCGCGTCCACGTGGTCCGCGACGGCCGGGTGATCCAGTCCGGAACGCACGCGGAGCTGATGGAGCAACCCGGATGGTACCGCGCCGTAGGCGTCCGTTGAGGGTGGTGGCGGGCGACGGGCGGGGTGGTACCGCGCCGTAGGCGTCCGTTGAGGGTGGTGGCGGGCGACGGGAGGGCGGTACCGCGCCGTAGGCGTCCGTTGAGAGCGGTGGCGGGCGACGAGTGGAACCGGCCCTTCCGGGGCGCTAGTGTTCGCCCGTGAATCCCGTACGTGAGGTCTTCGGTGGTTTCGGCGTTCTGCTGCGCGGTCTGGCGATCGTGCTCCGTAAACCACGCCTGTTCCTGTTGGGCGCGCTGCCCGCTCTCGTGACGTCCCTGCTGTTCCTGGCGGCGCTGATCACGCTCGCGGTGAACCTGACGGACCTGGTCGCGTGGGCGACGCCGTTCGCCCGTGAGTGGGACACCCTCTGGCAGGGGCTGCTGCGCGGCGCCCTGTCCGTGGGTCTGCTCGCCGGGGCGGTCCTAATCATGGTGGTGGCGTTCACGACCGTCACCCTGACCCTGGGCGCGCCCGTCTACGACCGGATCGCGGAGCTGGTCGAACAGGAGCTGGGCGGGGCGCCCGAGGCACAGGACGAGTCCCTGGCCGCCGGGGTGGCCCGGGCGATCCGGCAGTCCCTGGGAATCGTGCTGGTCTCCCTCGTGGTGACCGTCTGCGCGTTCCTGCTGGGGCTGATCCCGCTGCTCGGCTGGCTGATCGGACCGGTCCTGACCGCCGTGATGGGCGGCTGGCTCCTGTGCATCGAACTGACGGCCAGCGCCTTCGACCGCCGTGGCCTGCTGCTCGTAAGCGACCGGCGCCGCTTCATGGGGACCCGGCGCTGGCGCGCCCTGGGCTTCGCGGTCCCCACCTACTTCCTGCTCGCGATCCCGTTCGTCGCCGTGGCGGTGTTCCCGGCGGCGACCGCCGGCGGGACCATCCTCGCGCGCGAGCTGCTGCCCGAGACGCCCCAGGAGCCGAGCACGTCGCCGGACTCCGACCCGAACCCGCCCGAGACACCGCAGAAGCCCCAGTAGCCACCTCAGGCCTCTGTGGGACCTCGACACACGAGGGGGCGGACGACTCCGGGTCGTCCGCCCCCTCCTCTCGTTCCCGTGCGGTCAGCGCAGGCCGGGGTCACGGCGCAGCGCCGTGGTGATCATGCGCTCGACGAGGGCGGCGTAGTCCAGGCCGGTGGCGCCCCACATCTGCGGGAAGGCCGACGACGGCGTGAAACCGGGCATCGTGTTGAGCTCGTTCACGAGGATCCGACCGTCCTCGGTGTAGAAGAAGTCCACCCGGGCCAGCCCCTCGCAGCCCATGGCCTCGAAGACGTCGGCGGCCATCGCGCGCAGGCGGGCGGTGGCCTCCTCCGGGATCTCGGCGGGGATGGTGAGGCCGCTCGTGGACAGGTACTTGGCCTCGAAGTCGTAGAAGTCGAAACCCTCGGCCACGTGCACCTCGGCGGGGAACGAGACGTCGGGGGTGCCGCCGTCCTCGGACTCCAGCACCCCGCACTCGATCTCGCGGCCGATGACCTGCGCCTCGACCAGCACCTTGGGGTCGTGCTCGCGGGCGGCCTCGACGGCGGCGACCACGGCGTCGGTGTCCGAGGAGTCCCGCACCTTGCTGATGCCGACGCTGCTCCCGGCGCGGGCGGGCTTGACGAACACCGTCCGGCCCAGCTCCGCGACGTCGTCCAGGACCTTCTTGCGCTCGGTCCGCCAGGTGCGCTCGGTGATCGCCACGTAGTCGCTGGTGGGGATGGAGTTGCCGACCAGCAGAGCCTTCATGAAGACCTTGTCCATGGCGGCGGCGCTGGAGAACACCCCGGCGCCCGCGTAGCGCACGCCCATCATCTCGAAGAGGCCCTGGATGGTGCCGTCCTCACCGAAGGGGCCGTGCAGCAGCGGCAGGACCACGTCGACCTCGGCCAGCCGCCGCGTGCCCTGGTCGGGGCTGACGGTCATGAGCTGGCCCGCCGTGTCGAAGGGCAGGGCGATGTCCGTGCCCTCCTCCGAGACGGTCGGCAGGGCCTTGGTCGCCGCGTCGATGCGCAGGCTCTCGGGATCGCCCGAGGTCAGGACCCAGTTGCCGGTGGGCGTGATCCCCACCGGGACGACCTCGTATCGGTCCTGGTCGATCACGGACAGGACGCTGCCCGCCGTGACGCAGGAGATCTCGTGCTCGGAACTACGACCGCCGAAGACGACGGCGACCCGAATCTTGCGCTGCTCGGACGACATGCTGCCTGACCCTATCTCGCCTGCTGATGAATCCGGTACGGGTGAAAAGCGCCCGTGTGTCACTTTCCCCGTCGAGAGCCGCGAGGGCGTCCTCGATGAGGTCCCGGGGGTCCTCCAGGCCGATGGAGAACCGGACCGCGCCCGGGGAGACACCGGCGGCGGTCAGCTCGGCCTCGCTCATGTTCCGGTGCGAGGTCGACGCCACGTGCCCCGCCAGCGTGTGCGTGCCGCCGAGCGAGGCCGCGATGGTGGCCAGCTCCAGGCGGTCCGCGAAGGCCATGCCCTCGTCCCGGCCGCCGCGCGGGTGCACGGTGACCACGGCCCCGTGGCGGCCCTCGTCGAAGAGCTTGCCCGCGAGCTCGTGCCCGGGGTGCGAGGGCAGCGACGGGTGGTCGACCCGCTCCACCAGGGGTGCCCCTCCAGGGCCCGGGCGAAGGCCGCGGCGGTCGCGCACTGGCGCTCGACCCGCAGCGGCAGGGTCTCCAGCCCCCGGTGCAGCAGGTAGGCCTCGTCCGGGGCCAGGCACGGCCCGAGGTCGATCCGGGCGGCGCGGACGCGGTCGATCAGGGCGGGGGCGGCCACGGCCACGCCGCCGGTGGTGTCGCTGTGCCCGCCCAGGTACTTGGTGGCCGAGTGCACGACGACGTCCGCGCCGAACTCCAGCGGGCGGCAGACCGCCGGGGAGGCGAACGTGGAGTCCACCACCAGGGCGGCGCCCGCCGCACGCGCGATCCGCGCCAGGCCGGGCAGGTCGGAGACGGTCATGGCCGGGTTGGACAGGGTCTCGGTGAACACCACCCGGGTCTCGGGGGTGACCGCCGCGGCCACGGCGTCGAGGTCGGTGACGTCCACGAAGTCCGTGCGCACGCCGAACCGGCGCATCAGCCGGTCCAGCAGCGAGTAGGTGTTGCCGTAGATCGAGCGGGAGGCCACCACGTGAGCCCCTGCCTCGGTGAGGGCGAGCAGCACGGTGCTGAGGGCCGCCATGCCGGAGGCGAAGGCCTGGCCGCGCACCCGGTCCGGGAGCCCCGCGCCCTCCAGCGCCGCGACCGCGTCCGCGAAGGCGTCCACGGTGGGGCTGTCGATGCGGGCGTAGGAGTAGCCGTCACGCGTACCGGCCAGCACGTCCGCGAACCCCTGCGAGGTGTCGAACGCGTAGGTGGTGGCACGGTGGACGGGCATCCGCATGGGGCGTTCGGTGGGGACGGGGGCCTCCGGGGCCCGTACCGCCCGCGTGTGCTCCCCCGCGCTCCCGGAACCGGGTGTGTGTGTCATCGTGCTCGCTCTCAGACCCCGTAGCGCTCCGGCTTGGTGCTGCGTGACATGAACGCCAGCAGCGCCTGGGCCGGACTCATGTCGTGGTGCATCATCTTGACGACGGCCTCGGTGATGGGCATGTCGACCCCGTGGGTCCACCCGAGTTCGAGGATGGACTCGGAGGACTTGACCCCCTCCGCCGTCTGCTTCGTCTCCGCGACGACCTGTTCGAGGGTCTTGCCCGCGCCCAGTTTCTCACCGAAGGTCCGGTTCCGCGACAGCGGGGACGAGCATGTCGCCACCAGGTCGCCCATCCCGGCCAGACCGGACAGGGTGTGCTCGTCCGCGCCGAGCGTGACCGCGAGCCGGGTGGTCTCGGCCAGGCCCCGCGTGATCAGCGACGCCTTGGTGTTGTCACCGAACCCCATGCCCTCCGCGACGCCGACCGCCAGGCCGATCACGTTCTTCATCGCGCCGCCGATCTCCACGCCCACCAGGTCGGTGCTGGTGTAGGGGCGGAAGTACGCGGACTTGAAGAGCCCCTGGAGGTGGACGGCGGTCTCCTCGTGCGGGCAGGCCACCACGGCGGTGGCGGGCTGGCGCTCGATGATCTCCCGGGCCAGGTTGGGGCCGGACACGACCGCGATCCGTTCCCGGGGCAGACCCAGGACCTCACCGACGACCTGGCTCATCCGCATGAGGGTGCCGAGCTCGACGCCCTTCATGAGGCTGACGACCACCGCGTCCTCCGCGATGTGCCCGCGCCAGGAGGCGAGGTTCTCCCGCAGGGTCTGCGAGGGGACGGCCAGCACCACGACCCGGGCGCCGGTGAGCGCCTCGGCCGGGTCCGTGGTGGCGCGCAGCCCCCGTTGAGCGTGACCCCCGGGAAGTAGTCCGGGTTCTCCGAGGACTCGTTGACCGCGTCGACCACCTCGGCCCGGCGGCCCCACAGGACCACCTCGGCCACGGGGCCCTCGCCGTTCTTGCGCGCCAGGTCGGCCGCGTCCGCGACGATGTTGGCGAACGTGGTCCCCCAGGACCCGCTGCCCAGAACCGCGACCTTCACGTTCTCAGCGCTCATCTGGTCGCTCATGCCCCCGTGCTGTTCTTCCCGTTGTCGGTGTCGGCGCCCGCGTCCTCGGCGCCC
This sequence comes from Nocardiopsis eucommiae, assembly GCA_018388625.1. GTDB lineage: Bacteria > Actinomycetota > Actinomycetes > Streptosporangiales > Streptosporangiaceae > Nocardiopsis > Nocardiopsis eucommiae. The sequence goes on from CP074402.1 coordinate 4,885,565, forward strand.
ACGGTGTCGTTCCCGGCCTCCTCGCGCTCCGCGCGCCGGGCCTCGGCCTCCTGCTGGCGGGCCTTCCGGTAGTCGAAGGGCTCCGAGGGCGGCTGCTCACCGCGGATGCCCGCCTGGAGGGCGGTGATGTCGGCCATGATCGCCCGGGTGGCGCCGTCGAGGACGGTCGCGGTGAGCGGCTGGTCCCGGAACTCGGACAGGTCCACCGGCGGACCGGCGCTGAACTGGATGCGCTTGCGCGGGGGCAGCAGACGGGGCTTCTTCTCGCCGTAGGGCAGGATCTCCTGCTCACCCCAGTGCGCGACCGGGACGACCGGGACACCCGTGGTCAGGGCCAGCCGGGCCACGCCGTTCTTGGCGGTCATCGGCCACAGCTCGGGGTCGCGGGTGCAGGTGCCCTCCGGGTAGAAGATCACCGACGAACCGTCCTGGACCAGCGCCTTCTCCGCCTCACCCAGTGCCTTGACCGCGTCGGCGCTGCCGCGCTTGATCGGGATCTGGCCGGTGCTCCTGGCCACCGAGCGGACCACGGGGATCTTCATGACCCCGTCCTTCATGGTGAAGGTCGGCCAGCGGCGGGCACCGATGTAGAGGAAGTGCGCGACGGTCAGGGGGTCGGTCACCGACAGGTGGTTGGCGGCGATGATCACCCCGCCCTGGGCGGGCACGTTCTCGGTGCCCTTCCACTCGGGCTTGGTCACGAACCACAGGACGAACCGGACGATGCGGGACACGACCCACTTGACCCATCGCGATTCTCGTTGCTTGGCCACGGGGACTCCTCACTTCTCGCTCCCGGCCCGGTCCGGACCACGGAAGCTCAACCGACTCAGTCTAGGACGTGTACCGAAGTTCCGGGTGACGCCGTCTCCGGCCCGGACGGACACACCCAGGGCGCCCGCGCCGCGCCGTACCCCGAAGGCCTACCCTCGTCACTGTCGTGGCCGTATCGACGTCCCGGGGAAGCGTGACCGGCTTTGGAGATCGTGACGGGGCCTCGCACCTCGGGGCGCGCTGGTCCCTGATCGTTCCAGTGAAGCACCTCGGTCGCGCCAAGACACGACTGGCCCGGGCCGCCGGGGACCTGCGGGAGGAACTGGCGCTCGCGATCGCCTGCGACACGGTGGCCGCCGCACTGGCGTGCGCGGCGACGGCGGCGGTGTTCGCCGTCACCGAGGACCCGCGTGCGCGCGCCGAACTGACGGAGCTGGGCGCGGCGGTGGTCGGCGGCGAGCCGGGCGGAGGTCTCAACCCCGCCCTGGAGCACGGGGCGCGGGTCGCCGCGGCCGGGTTCCCGGGGTTCGGCGTGTGCGCGCTCTCGGCCGACCTGCCCGCGCTGCGCCCGGAGGAGCTGGAGCGGGTCCTGACGGCCGCCTCGACCCACGGACGGTCGTTCCTGGCGGACACGCCCGGAGCGGGGACCACCCTGCTGGCCGCGGCGCCCGGCGGCCGACTGGCCCCGGCCTTCGAGGGGGCCTCACGCGCGCGTCACCTGGCCGGTGGAGCTCGGGAGCTGCTGATCCCCGACGTGGCGTCGGTCCGGCGGGACGTGGACACCCCTGAGGACCTGGCGGCCGTCGCGGAGATGGGCGTGGGCCCCCGGACGAGCGCGCTGCTGGAGCGTCTCCCGACCGGTCACGCGGACCGGACGCACGGGCGGGCCCGGTCCTGAGGCCGACGCCGGGACGCAGGGACCGCCCACGGGCGGCGACGACGTGCCCGGACCGGCCCCGGACAGCACTCCGCCCGGGCCCCTCGTGGGAACCCGGGCGGGTGCGTCCTGACCGCCTGGCGGCGGTGAGGGCTACTTCTTGTCGCCGTTGACGAGCGCCTTGAAGTCAGCGCCAGCGCGGAACTTCGGAACGAAGCTCGCGGGGACGTTGATCGTGGCGCCAGTGGCGGGGTTGCGCGCGGTACGAGCCGCACGCTCGGACTTCTCGAAAACGCCGAAGCCCGTGATGGCGACCTTGTCGCCCGACGCCACGGTGGCCTGAATGGTCTCAAGCACAGCGTTGACCGCTTCGGTCGCGGTCTTCTTGTCTCCGAGACGGTCGGAGATCGCGTCGATCAGGTCACGCTTGTTCATAAGGTTCCTCCGGTTCCCCCTTGCTCGCACGAAATTAGGGGAAGCAGAGGCCCTTACACAAATACAAACGCCCACGGGCAAGGCGTGTCGGGCCCCTTCCGACCTGCGAGGTCACCCTGCGCGACGGTGGGGAAGCATGGGGCGGGGGTGGTGAACCAGCCCCTTTTGCCCCCTTCTGTGGTCCTCAAAAGCCTACGTATAACCGGATTCCGGGCTCCGGCCACGCCGCGCTTAAGGACACAAAGACCGTAAGCGAGCGCTCACGTCAAGTAAAGGTAAAATTATTCGGGACCGGGGGTGCGCTGAGTCACAGCGACCCCCGATCCCGTGTCGGAGCGGCGTTCCGGAGCTAGAGCGTGACCGGCTTCCAGGGCTCCCTCGTGGTCTCGAACGCGCCGATCTCGTCCGTGTGACGGAGCGTCAGCGCGATGTCGTCCAGACCCTCCAGCAGACGCCAGCGGGTGTAGTCGTCGAGCTCGAACGGCTCCCGCACGTCCGCCCCCGGAGCGCGCACCTCGCGGGCGACGAGGTCCACGGTCACCTCGGTGGCGGGGTCGGCCTCGACGGCCGCCCACAGCCGGTCGATGACCTCCTGCGGCAGCAGGACGGTCAGCAGGCCGCCCTTGAGCGAGTTGCCCCGGAAGATGTCCGCGAAGCGCGAGGACAGCACGGCCCTGAAGCCGTAGTCCTGGAGCGCCCACACGGCGTGCTCACGGGAGGACCCGGTACCGAAGTCCGGCCCGGCCACCAGGACGGACGCGCCCTCGTACTCGGGACGGTTGAGCACGAAGTCCGGGTCGGACTTGCGCCACTCGGCGAACAGGCCGTCCTCGAACCCCGTGCGGCTGACCCGCTTGAGGTAGACGGCGGGGATGATCTGGTCGGTGTCGACGTTGCTGGAGCGCAGCGGGACGGCCCGACCGGTGTGGACGTCGAACTTCTCCATGGGAGGACTCTCCTGACGGGGTCGGGGACTACTGCGGGTCCAGGTCGGCGGGCGAGGACAGGGTGCCGCGCACGGCGGTGGCGGCGGCGACCTGCGGCGACACGAGGTGGGTGCGACCGCCCCGGCCCTGGCGCCCCTCGAAGTTGCGGTTGGAGGTGGAGGCGCTGCGCTCGCCCGGCTTGAGCTGGTCCGGGTTCATGCCGAGGCACATCGAGCAGCCCGCCTCGCGCCACTCGGCGCCCGCGTCGAGGAAGACCTGCCCCAGGCCCTCCTCGTTGGCCTGCTCCTTGACCCGCATGGAACCGGGCACCACGAGCATCCGGACGCCGTCCGCGACCCTGCGTCCGCGCACGATCTCGGCGGCCGCCCGCAGGTCCTCGATCCGGCCGTTGGTGCACGAGCCGAGGAAGACGGTGTCCACCCGCACCTCGCGCATCGGCGTCCCCGGCGCGAGGTCCATGTACCTGAGGGCCTTCTCGGCGGAGGCGCGCGCGGAGGGGTCCTCGTAGGACGCGGGGTCGGGCACCTCGGCGTCCAACGGCACGCCCTGACCCGGGTTGGTGCCCCAGGTGACGAACGGGCTGAGCTCGTCGGCGTCCAGGACCACCTCGGCGTCGAACTCGGCGCCCTCGTCGGTGCGCAGGCTCTTCCAGTGCTCGACGGCGGCGTCGAAGTCCGCGCCCTGAGGAGCGTGCGGGCGGCCCTGGACGTAGTCGAAGGTGGTCTGGTCCGGGGCGATCATCCCGGCGCGGGCGCCCGCCTCGATGGACATGTTGCACACCGTCATGCGGGCCTCCATGGACAGGGCCTCGATGGCCTCGCCCCGGTACTCGATGACGTAGCCCTGGCCGCCCCCGGTGCCGATCTTCGCGATCACGGCGAGGATGATGTCCTTGGCGGACACCCCGGGCCGGAGCGTGCCGTTGACGGTGACGGCCATGGTCCGGAACGGCTGCATGGGCAGGGTCTGGGTGGCCAGGACGTGCTCGACCTGGCTGGTGCCGATACCGAAGGCCAGGGCGCCGAACGCGCCGTGGGTGCTGGTGTGGCTGTCTCCGCAGACCACGGTCATGCCGGGCTGGGTGAGGCCGAGCTGGGGGCCGACCACGTGCACCACGCCCTGGTCGATGTCGCCCATGGGGTGCAGGCGCACACCGAAGTCGGAGCAGTTCTTGCGCAGGGTCTCGACCTGCTTGCGGGAAACCGGGTCCGCGATGGGGGCCAGGAGATCCATCGTCGGGACGTTGTGGTCCTCGGTGGCGATGGTCAGGTCCGGGCGGCGCACGCCGCGACCCGCCAGGCGCAGGCCCTCGAAGGCCTGCGGACTGGTCACCTCGTGGACGAGGTGGAGGTCGATGTAGAGCAGGTCCGGCTCGCCGTCGGCACGCCGGACGACGTGCTCCTCCCAGACCTTCTCGGCCATCGTGCGTGCCATGGGCGATCGCCCCTCTCGTGTGTCGCGTCTCGTGCTCGCCTCGTCACGGGGTGCTTCGCCAGGGCCGCGGGCCTCGCGCACGGATGTGCGGCCGACTTGCATTCCATATTTCGAGACGGCAATATCAAGCCATGGACAACTCTAGCTCATCCAGCGGTGTCGGTGTCCTGGACAAGACGATGTCCGTCCTCGACGCCCTGGAGTCGGGGCCCGCGTCGCTGGCCCAGCTGGTCCAGATCACCGGTCTGGCCCGCCCCACCGCCCACCGTCTCGCCGTCGCCCTGGAACGGCACCGCATGGTCACCAGGGACAGCCAGGGCAGGTTCGTGCTCGGGCCGCGCCTGGGAGAGCTGTCGATCGCCACCGGCGAGGACCGCCTGCTCGCCGTGGCCGCGCCCGTCCTGGTCCAGCTGCGCGACCTGACCGGCGAGAGCGCCCAGCTCTACCGCCGCCAGGGCGACCTGCGCGTGTGCGTGGCAGCCTCCGAACGCAGCAGCGGCCTGCGCGACACCGTCCCGGTCGGCAGCGAACTGCCCATGAACGCCGGTTCGGCCGCCCAGGTCCTGCTGGCCTGGGAGGACTCCGACCGCATCCGCCGCTCGCTCGTGGGCGCCCGCTTCACCGCCGCCAGCCTCGCCCAGGTACGGCGCCGCCGCTGGGCCCAGAGCGTCGCGGAACGCGAGCAGGGCGTGGCCTCGGTCTCCGCTCCGGTGTCCGGCCCGGGCGGCCGCGTGATCGGGGCGGTGTCCGTCTCCGGTCCCATAGAGCGTCTGACCCGCTCCCCGGCCGCATCCACTCGCAGGCCGTGGTGTCCGCCGCCGAGAAGATCAGCGAGTCACTGCACACCTACGAGGGCTCGCACTAGGCGCCCGACCACCACACCACCCCGGACCCGCACACCCCCTCCCCCACAGGAACGCGCACTGGCCGCGTCCGCCGAACCCGGCGGGCGCGGCCTCCGTCGTCCCCGGGGCGCCTCCGCGAGGGGCTCCGAAAGAGCGGCCCCGCCTCTGGACTCTTATTGACACTCTGTCTAACATGACGGAATGTCTCACAAGAACGTGACCGGGAACACAGACACCCGGGCCGAGCTCGACGCCTTCCGTGAGCTGCAACAGCTCGCCTACCAGGCCGCCAGCGACGTGGCGGCCACCCTCGAACCCGGTGTGACCGAACGCGAGGCCGCCCGGCGCGTCCGTGAACACCTGGAGGCGCGCGGCGTCCAGGACTGGTTCCACACCCCTTCGCCTGGTTCGGGGACCGCACCGCCTTCCGGAACTTCCGCGTGCCGCTCCAGTTCTTCCCCACCGGACGTCGGTTGGAGGAGGGCATGCCCTTCATCCTCGACTGCGCCCCCGTCCGGGACGGCTACGTCGCGGACATCGGCTACTCCGGTTACCTGGGCGAGAACGCCCTGCACGACCTCCTCATGGACGACCTGCGCGCGCACCGGGACCTGATCGTGGAGCGGGTCGGGGCGGGCGACACCCTCCAGGACGTGTACCGCGCCGTGGACGCCCTCATCCGCGAACAGGGCCACGACAACCGGCACCGGGTCTACCCCGGCCGCGTCATCGCGCACCGGGTGGCCAGGGTCAGGTCCCGGCTGCCCCGGGCGATCGTCGCGGGGTTCGGCGTCCGCTCCCTCCAGACCCTGGTCGGGGACCTCGTCGTCGAACGCCTGCACCACCGCTCACCCCTGTGGGCGGACGGCGACGTCTCCGCGCACCCCGCCACCCCCGGCCTGTGGGCGGTCGAGCCCCACATCGGCTTCCGCGACATCGGGGTGAAGTTCGAGGAGATCCTCGTCGTCACCGAGGACGGGGCCCACTGGCTCGACGACGACCTGCCGCACGTCCGCCGCTGGGCCCGGACGGCCCCCGCCACCGCCGCGACCAGCCAGGAGACCGCGACCGTATGAGCACCCGCCCGCAGCACCGCGTCACCGCCACCGACGGCCAGCGCCTGGCCGTCTACTCCGCCGGGGACCCCGCCCGCCCCACCCTCGTCCTGGTCCACGGCTACCCGGACAACGCCACCGTCTGGGACGCCCTCGTCCACGACCTGGCCGCCGACCACCACGTCGTCACCTACGACGTCCGGGGCGCAGGGCGCTCCACCGCCCCCGACGACCGCTCCGGCTACCTGCTGGACCAGCTCGCGGACGACCTGCGCGCCGTGGTCGACTCCGTCAGCCCGGACCACCCCGTGCACGTGGTCGCGCACGACTGGGGCTCCATCCAGGCCTGGCACGCGGTCACCGAGCCCGAGCACTCCCCCGCTTCGCGTCCTTCACCTCGATCTCCGGCCCCGACCTCGACCACGCGGGCCACTGGCTCCGAAAGGCCCCGGACGGGGTCCGCACCGTGCTGCGCCAGGCCGTGCGCTCCAGTTACATCGGGTTCTTCGGCACCCCCGGGCTGCCCGAGGCCGCCTGGCTCAGCGGGATCGGCGGCCTGGCCCTGGCCGGTCTGGAACGCGTCGGCGGCGGCCCCCGCGTGCCCGCCCGACGCGCCACCCGCGACTACCTCAACGGGCTGGCCCTGTACCGCGCCAACATGCTCCGCCGCTTCACCCGCCCCACCGAACGCCGCACCAGCGTGCCGGTGCAGGCCCTGGCCCCCACCCACGACGCGTTCATGGTCGACCAGCTCCAGTCCAACGCCGGGCGCTGGGTGGACGACTTCCGGTTCCACCGCTTCCAGGGCGGGCACTGGTCGGTCCGCTCCCGGCCCGCCCCCGTCGCCCGCCGCGTCCGCGCGTTCGTGGCCGAGATCGAGTCCGGGGCGCCCCGCCCGGTCCGCAACCTCACCGCCCAGCAGGCCCGCCGTCACGGGGGCGCGTTCGCCGGTCAGGTCGCCGTGATCACCGGGGCGGGCAGCGGTATCGGACGCTGTCTCGCCTTCGAGCTGGCCGAGCGCGGGGCGCGGATCGTCGCGGTCGACGTCAACGGGCCCGCCGCCGAACGGACCGCCGCGCTCTGTTCCCTGGTCACACCCGGCTCCACGGCCCAGCGCGTGGACGTCACCGACGCCGCCGCCATGCACGCGCTCGCCGCGTGGGTGCGTGACGAGTACGGGGTGCCCGACATGGTGGTGAACAACGCCGGGATCGGTGTGGCCGGACCCTTCCTGGAGGCCAGCACGGAGGACCTCGAACGGGTCGTGGACACCAACCTGTGGGGCGTGATCCACGGCGTCCGCGCCTTCGCGCCGATGATGGTGGAGGGCGGAGGCGGGGGCCGGATCGTCAACACGGCCTCGGCCGCCTCCTACCTGCCCTCACGCCTGTACGGCGCCTACTCGGCCACCAAGGCGGCGGTCCTCGGCCTGAGCCGTTCCCTGCGCGGTGAGCTCGCGGGCCGGGGGTGTCCGTCACGGCGGTCTGCCCGGGCCTGATCGACACCGGGATCATCTCCAGCGCCCGCCTCTCCGGCATGGGCGAGGTGTCCCGGGCCAAGGAGCGGCTCAACCGGCTGTACCGGCTGCGCGGCTACACCCCGGAGAGGGCGGCGCGACGGATCGCGGACGCCGTCGAGTCCGACCCGGAGATCGTCCCGGTCACCAGTGAGGCCCACATCGGCCTGGCCCTGTCCCGGCTCTCTCCCGCCGCCCTGCGCGCGTACGCCCGTCTGGCGCCGCCGTCCTGAGCCGCTCCCGCCCCTCACTCCGACCCCTCGCCCCCTCGACTCGCCACGGAGGCCGACCATGAGCGGTGACGACGCGCTCGCGCCCACCACACCCGCACGGACCGGCGTGGACGAGCCCGACCGGCTCGTCCTGCACGCCCGCGACGTCCAGTTCGACTGGAGCGCACTGGACCTGCACTGGATCCCCGGCGAACCCTTCGCCACCCACGTCATCAACGTCCTCCACCTGCTGCTGCCGGAGGGGAACGCTGGTTCGTCGAGGTCTTCAAGCAGGCCGTCCCGCACATCACCGACGACGAGCTCCGCGAGCAGGTCCTCGGCTTCATCGGCCAGGAGGCCGTGCACGCCGAGGCCCACGCGGGCGTCCTCGACCACATGGACGCGCACGGGCTGGACCCGCGCCCCTACGTGGAACAGATCGCCTGGATGTTCCGGGTCGTGCTCGGGGACCGCGACCTGACCGGCGACCGCGAGTTCGCCTGGCTGCGGACCCGGCTCGCGGTGATCGCCGGGATCGAGCACTACACCGCCGTCCTGGGCCAGTGGGTGCTGGACGCCCGCGCGCTGGACGAGGTGGGCACCGACCCCACCATGCTGGACCTGCTGCGCTGGCACGGCGCGGAGGAGGTGGAGCACCGCGCCGTCGCCCACGACCTCTACGCGCACCTGGACGGCGGCTATCCGCGCCGCGCCCTGGCCATGGGGGTGGCCGCCTTCGCCCTGGCCGCGCTGTGGGTGCGCGGGGTCCGGTTCCTGATCGCCAACGACCCCTATCTCCGGGGCCGGATCGGGGGACGCGCGCCGAAGGCCTCCTGGGCCCTGCGGGACGGTCGGCGCGGCCTGATCCCGCACCTGGGCCGGCTGGCCCGCGCCATCCCCGAGTACCTCCGCCGCAGGTACCACCCCTCGCACTACGGCTCCACCAGCCAGGCCGTCGCCTACCTGGCGGTCTCCCCGCCGCCCGGGCCGCGGACGCCGCGGAGCGGGAGGCGGCACGCGGGGAGGGGTCCCGGTGACGGGCGCAACCCCTCGGGACGCGGACAGCCCGGACCGGGGCGACCGGCGGATCGCGCACAGCGCCGAGTCCTACGCGGACCCGCGCTCCCCGGTGTCGCTGTTCGGGCGGTCCGAGCGCCCGGACCGGTTCATGCTGACCCTGGAGCGCCTGGCCTCGCGGATCGAACCGGTCACCTCGCGCTGGCGGCCCGGTCGTCCTCCGCCGCCGCCCGCCGGGGACCTTCCGGTGCGGGTCGCCCGGGTGGAGCGCCCCGCCCCGGACGTCGTGGCCCTCACGCTGGTCCCCGTCCGCCCCGGCACGACGCTGCCGCGCTGGCAGCCGGGCCACCACGTGGACGTGGTGCTCGGGGACGGCGTCGTGCGGCAGTACTCCCTGTGCGGCGACCCGGAGGACCGCTCCTCCTACCGGATCGCGGTGCGACGGATCGAGGACGGCAGGGGTTCGGGCCTGGCGCACGCGCTCACCGAGGGGACGCGCTCGCGCTGCGCGGGCCGCGCAACGCCTTCCCGTTCACCCGGGCCCAGCGGTACCTCTTCGTGGCGGGCGGGATCGGGATCACCCCGATCCTGCCGATGGTCCGGGCGGCGCACGCCGCCGACCGACCGTTCCGGTTCGTCTACACCGGCCGGAGCAGGGAGAGCATGCCCTTCCTGGACCAGATCCCCGCACCGTCCGGGAACGCGGACGTGGCGGTGCGCCCCGACGACGAACACGGTGGCCCCGACGCCGACGCGCTCCTGGCCGGGATCACCCCGGGCACCGCCGTGTACGTGTGCGGACCGGCCCCGCTGATCGACGCGCTGCGGTGCGGGGTGCCCCCGGGCACCCCGTTCTTCTCCGAACGCTTCTCGCCCCCGCCCGTCGTGGACGGCCGCCGCTTCGAGGTGCGCCTGGGCCGCTCCGGGCCGGTGCTCACCGTGCCGGAGGACGAGTCCGCGCTGGACACGGTGCTCAGGGCCCGCCCGGAGACCGCCTACTCGTGCCGCCAGGGCTTCTGCGGCACCTGCCGGGTGGGGCTGCTGTCCGGGACGCCCGACGACCGGGACCGGCCCACCGGCGGCTCCCTCGCGGCGCGGGGTTCGCCCTGTGCGTCTCCCGCGCGGAGGAGGGCGAGCGGCTGGTGCTGGACCTGTGAGGGGGTCCCGGGGGCGGTAGTTTCGAGGAGGACCCCGACGGCGGGGGCGCGGCGAGGGTTCGGGAGGTAGCGGCAGCGGTGGTGTCCCACAGGACCGACCGTCACCAGGCGCGGGTGACGGGTTCGGCGGGCCCGGTCCACGGACCGGGGACCCGGCGGCGGCCACGTCGCATGGCGCCGCACGAACGCCGGGCGGACCTGATCCGGACGGCGCTGCGCGTGTTCGCGCGGCGCCCGCCCGGTGACGTCACCCCGGAGGAGATCGCCGAGGAGGCCGACGTCTCCCGGGCCCTGGTGTACCGGTACTTCCCCAACATGGCCGAGCTGCGCAGGGCCGCGCTGGAACAGGCCATGTCCGAGCTCATGTCGCGGCTGGCGCCGCCCGAGGACCTGCCGCCGGCGGAGCAGCTGCGGGCGGCGCTGCGCACCTTCGTCGACTTCGCGGACTCCTACGCCCCGTCCTACGCCGCCCTGCTCAACGGGGGATCGGTGATCTCCACGGAGGAGACCGAGGCCCAGATCGACCGTGTCCGCGACGGCGTGCGCGCGCTGATCCTGGAGCGGGTCGGCGTCACGGACCCCTCACCCCTGCTGCTGTTGGCACTGCGCTGCTGGGTGTCGGCGGTGGAGACCGCGGTGATGTCCTGGCTGCGGGAACGCCAGATGTCCCGTGACGAGCTCGCGGACTGGCTCCTCGACCAGCTCACCGCCATGCTGCTCGCCGCCGGGGGCCCCGGGGAGGAACGGGAGCTCCTGGCCGCCCACACGGGCTGAGCGCCGACGGCGGCCCGGCCGTCACCGCCGGAAACGACGGAAGGCCCCATCCAGTGGATGGAGCCTTCTCCGTTGGTACCCCCGAGCGGATTCGAACCGCCGTTACCGCCTTGAGAGGGCGGCGTCCTAGGCCACTAGACGACGGGGGCCTACGCGGTCGCGCGGACCGCTGGTCCGCGTGAACCGTAACTCTACGATACCCGCGCGAACCGGACACCGGTGACAAGCACCGGCCAACAGGAAGGATCCACGGGGTGGAGACTTCCTGCCGTTGGTACCCCCGAGCGGATTCGAACCGCCGTTACCGCCTTGAGAGGGCGGCGTCCTAGGCCACTAGACGACGGGGGCGCACCTTGGGTCACTGACCCTGTGCTGACCACGGCGAACCGTGATCATGCGCTGGCCTACCAGGACTCGAACCTAGACTAACTGAACCAGAATCAGTCGTGCTGCCGATTACACCATAGGCCAATGCTTTCGGAGGACCCGGTCGCTCTCGCTTCCCTGTCCCCCTTGGCGACGTGTTAACTCTAGCGGACATTCGGAGTGCTCGCGAACCGGAAACGGGGTGGCCGGTCTGTGGCCCCGACCACCCCGGCGGTCAGCTCCCGGCGGCGGCCTTCTCCTCGGCGCGCAGGCGTTCCAGGGCTGCCTCCAGGCGTGCCTGGACCCGCTCACGGCCCAGCAGTTCCAGGGACTCGAACAGCGGCAGACCCACCGTGCGACCCGTGACGGCCACACGCACCGGGGCCTGGGCCTTGCCCAGCTTCAGGCCGAGCGACGTCCCGGTCTCCTCCGTGGCGTCCTTGAGGGCCTCGGCCGTCCACTCCAGCCCGGGGTCGGCGTAGCGCGCCAGGGCTGCCTCCACCATCTCCTTGCCGATGCCCGGCTTCATCGCCTTCTTCCAGCTCTTCTCGTCCTCGGCGGGCTCCCTGAGGAACAGGAAGTCCACGTTGGGGACGATCTCGCTGAGCACCGCCACGCGGCTCTGGGCCAGCGGGGCGACGGCGGCGAAGACCTCGGGGTCGTAGTCGGCGGCGTCCCAGGGGTGCCCTCGCCGGTGAGCCAGGGCTGGCAGCGCTCGACGAACGCGTCGACGTCCAGCGCGCGGATGTACTCGCCGTTGAACGCGCGCAGCTTCTTCTCGTCGAAGAACGCGCTCGAGCTGTTGACGTCCTGGACGCGGAAGAGCGGCATCATCTCCGACCACGGCATGATCTCGCGGTCCTCACCCGGCGCCCAACCCAGCAGCATCAGGTAGTTGACCATCGCCTCGGCCAGGTAGCCCTCCTCCTGGTAGGACTCCAGGGCGACCTTGTCGCGGCGCTTGGACAGCTTCTTGCGCTGTTCGTTGACGATGACGGGAAGGTGCGCCCACACCGGCGGGGTCAGGTCCAGCGCCTCCCAGAGCAGCTGCTGCTTGGGGGTGTTGGACAGGTGCTCCTCGCCTCGGATGACGTGCGTGATCCGCATCTCGACATCGTCGAGGACGTTGGCCAGCACGAACAGCGGGGAGCCGTCGGCGCGGGCGATCACGAAGTCCTCGATGGCGGCGTGGTCGAACTCCACGTCCCCACGGATCTGGTCGCGGACGACCGTGGGGCCGCCCTCGGGCACGCGGAAGCGCAGCGCCCGGCCGGGGCCCGGCTCCAGACCCCGGTCGCGGCAGAAGCCGTCGTAACCCAGGTTCGGGTTGTCGCGGCGCTCCTGCACCTGCTCGCGGGTGCAGTCGCAGTAGTAGGCGCGGCCGGAGCGGTACAGCTCCTGCGCGGTCTCGCGGTGTTTCTCGACGTAGGCCGACTGGAAGTAGGGCCCCTCGAAGTGCGGGTCGCTCTCGTCGATGCCGATCCAGGACATCGCGCGGATGATGCCGTCGGTCCACTCGGGACGGTTGCGGGCGGCGTCGGTGTCCTCGATGCGCAGGACCATGCGGCCCTCGGGCTGCTGCTGGGCCAGGGCCCAGTTGAACAGGGCGGAGCGCGCACCGCCGACGTGGAACATGCCCGTGGGGGACGGGGCGAAGCGGGTACGAATCGGAGTCTCAGTCACGGTTCCGAGGATATCGGTGGCCCGGGATGACCTGTGGGAAGTCCCGGAGAGGGCGACGGGACGGGACGGAGTCGCCGAGACGCCGGTCAGGGCCGGATCGGCAGCGGCCGGGCGTGTGCGGGGCCCAGACCGAACTCGCGGGAGAGGGCGTCGGCGAACCCGGCGGCGATCTTGATCTCACCGTCGTCGTTGGGGTGGGTGCCGTCGTAGGTGTCCGTGTAGGGGTCCCAGGACTCCGCCGCCGCCAGGTCGAAGCTGGCCACCGGCGACTCCTCCGTGGACAGGTCGGCGGCCACCGAGCGGACGAGTTCGTTGTACACGTACACGCGCAGCGCGAAGCCCTGGTCCTGGTCCGCGAGGGTGATGGGCAGCGCCTCGGCGAAGAGGACGCGGATCTCCGGGTTGGCCTCGCGGGCCGCGTTGACGTAGGAGCTCAGCCGCTGCTCCATGTCCTCGGCGGTGATGGGGTGCAGCAGGTCGTTGATGCCGATCATCACGCACAGCACGTCCGGCCGGTGGGCGGCGACGTCGGCCTCAATGGTGGTGAGGGCGTCGGCCAGGGTGCGCCCCCAGCGGGCGTTGTGGTCCTGGTCGAAGTCCGGGTCGCGGTAGGTGACGCCGTCCTCGGCGTCGGAGGGGTCGGGGAGGCCCGGGAACTCGGAGGGCTCTGGCCGTGCCGTGGGGGCGCGGTCCTCCACCGGCCGGTCCGCGCGCCGTTCCTCGGGGCTCCCGAGGAGGCCGCCCTGTCCGCCACCGGACTCGACCTCTCCCTCGCCCCCGGCTCGACCTCTCCTCCCGATTCGGCCTGCCCGTCGCCGCCGAAGAGCTCGGGCGGGATGATCTGCTCGGGTGTGGCGGGCTGGGAGTAGGGACCGACGAAGTCCAGGTTCCCCACGTGCGGCTCGAGGTGGTTCCACAGGTGGAAGCGCCAGGTCCGGTCGCCGCCCGCGCCGTGGGTCATGGAGTCCCCGGCGAGCATCACGCGCACCCGTGACCGGTCCTCCAGCCAGGCACCCCTGTCGGCCTCCTCCACGGAGTCGGGGGCGCCCAGGCCGGGCCGGGTGACCAGCCACAGGGCGGAGCCCACCAGCGCCAGGACCAGGGTGAGGACCCCGGCGAGGATCGCGGGGCGGCCGAGGCCGGGCCGTCGTGCCAGTCGAGGTGCCAAGGGGTTCGGACCTTCCGCTCGGTGGGTCGGTGGGCGCCTCCGCGCGCGGGCCAGTGGCGCGCCCGCGCGCGGAGGGACGGGATCAGTCCCGGGTGACCACCCTGTTGGTGATGGTGCCCAGGCGCTCCACGGTGACGGCGACTTCCTGGCCGACCTCGACCGGGCCCACTCCGGCGGGGGTGCCGGTCAGGACCACGTCGCCCGGAAGGAGCGTCATGAAGGAGGTGACGTAGGAGATGATGCCCGGAATGTCGTGGATGAACTGTGACGTACGTCCATCCTGGCGGACCTCACCGTCCACGGTCGTGGTGACCGCGAGGTCCTGGGCCTCCTCGATGCTCAGGCCCGTGGTGATCCACGGCCCGATCGGGCAGAAGGAGTCGAATCCCTTGGCCCGCGTCCACTGCTTGTCGGTCTTCTGGAGGTCGCGGGCGGTGACGTCGTTGGCCACCGTGTACCCGAAGATGACGTCCTTGGCGCGCTCGCGCGGCACCTCGCGACAGGGGCGGGAGATGACGATGGCCAGTTCTCCCTCGTAGCTGACCCACTCCGAGACCGAGGGGTAGAACACGGGGTCGTACGGTCCGGTGACGGCGGTGGACGGCTTCAGGAAGACCACCGGTTCGTCGGTGGACTCCCCCGTGACCTCCTGCATCTCCGCCACGTGGTCGGCGTAGTTCTTGCCGATACACACCACCTTGGTGGGCAGGACCGGCGACAGCAGGCGCACGTCGGAGAGCCTGGCCCGCTCACCCGTCAGTTTGATGTCCCCCAGCAGAGGGTGTCCCGTCAGCCGGGCCACGAACTCCTCTCCGCTGTCCGTGTCCGTCTCGACCAGGCCGAACCCGACCTCGTCACCGGCCGCGAACCGTGCGATACGCACCTGATGCCTCCCAGCAGCCCTCTTGCTCGTTCTTGCCGTTTGCAGCGTAGCGGCGCCCGACGCGACGGCGCCCGGTACGTCCGGGTGTGCGGAGCCCGAGGCGAACACCGAGAGTGACGAGTTGTTCACGATAAGGCGGAGGCAATCGCCCGAAGGCGTGACACACCCACCCTTCGCGGAACGCGACCTGGCCCTCCCCGGGGGCGAACTCTGGCATGCTGGGATCGTGGTCCGAAGCCCTCGGGAACCGTCGTTCCGGAGGTCGGCGACACCACCGGTGTGCGTGGCGACTCCGTTCGGGCCACCGCGGCACTCGTCCGTCCGTGTGGGGGCGTCTCCACCGACCGTGCTGGTCGGAGCGGTCCCACGACCGCCGGGCGGCGGGAGGCCACGCACCCCCGCCGAGGTTCCGGCGGCACCACAGTCCACTGTCGAGAGGTTGAGCCTCGTGCCCGCTTCCGCTCCTCGAGCCAAGCACCGCCGACGCCGCCGGTACCCCATGGGACTGGCCCTCGGGCTGTGCCTGGTCTCGGGGGCGTCCGCCGTGCTGATGGTCAGCGTGCCCGAGCCCGGATCCGAGCTCGACTCCCCGAGGAGACCTCCGCCACCGGCCCCGTGGGCGACGGCGTACCCGAGGACGGCGCCCGCCGGCACCCCGGTTCCGAGGACGCCGAATCCGACGCGACGGACCCCTCCCCCAGCGCGTCACCGACCGACGAGGACGACCTCCCCTCCTGCTGCGCTCGGTGGTGGAGGAGGTCGACACCGCCGACGGCGATCTCAAGGTGATGAAGGGCGAGGGCGACGTCATGGGTGAGGGCCCCCTCACCACCTTCGCCGTGGAGGTGGAGAAGGGCCTGCCCGGCCGCAACGGGGACTTCGTGGACGCCGTCGAGGAGATCCTCGGAGATCCCCGCAGTTGGGGCAACGACGGGGACCGCTCCCTCCAGCGGGTGGACGGCGACGACGCGGACATCCGGGTGCTGCTGGCCGCGCCGGACACGGTGGACCGCCTGTGCGCGCCGCTGAACACCAACGGGTACGTGTCCTGCGCCAACGGCAACCGCGCCATCATCAACCAGAACCGCTGGGTGTCGGGTGTCGAGGACTTCGGTGACGACCTGGAGACCTACCGGATCTACCTGATCAACCACGAGGTGGGCCACACCCTCGGCCACGGGCACGTCGACTGCCCCGGCGAGGGGAGCTCGCCCCCGTCATGCAGCAGCAGACGCTGGGTCTCCAGGGCTGCGAGGCCAACGGCTGGGTGCACCCCTAGATCGTGTTCCGCGGATCGTTCCGCTCCCGGGGGACCTGGCTGGTTCTCCGGACACGGAGGCGCCGCACCGTGTTCCATGGGGGTGGCCCCACCGACCGGGGCCGTACGTCGCCCGCCACGGGGCCCGCGCCCCGTGCGGGGTCCGCCCGCGCCGCGTCGGGCGAGAGAGTGAGGCCGTATGTGTGACTGCCGCGCAGCCCGAGGCGGGACCGTCGATCCCGGGGTGACCAGACGCTCCGTGTTCGGTGTCGCCGGGGGCGGGGCCCTGGCCGGGGTGTTGACCGCCTGCGGCGGATCCGAGGACGGCGGGGACGGTGACGGCCCCGACGAGCAGGGACCGGACACCGGCCAGGAGGGCGCGGACGCCCCGATCGCCACCACCGAGGAGATCCCCGTGGGCGAGGGGGCCGTCCTCAGCGAGCACGAGGTGGTCGTCACCCAGCCCGAGGAGGGTGTCTTCCGCGCCTTCTCCACCGCCTGCACACACGAGGGCTGCCCGGTCGACCAAGTCGTCGACGGACAGATCCTGTGCCCCTGCCACGGCAGCCGCTTCTCGGTCGAGGACGGCTCCCCGACCGAGGGACCGGCGCGGAGCCCCTGGAGGAGGTCGCGATCAGGGTCGACGGCGACTCGATCGTCCTCGCCTGAGCAACCACGGGAGGGGCCGTGGTGGTGTCACCACCACAGCCCCTCCCCCGTCACCGGGCCGGGTCAGTCCTCGACCGAGGCGTTGTACTCACCGATGGTGCGGGACACGCCCTCGGCCGCGTCGGCCATGGCCTGTTCGGCCGAGGTGTCGCTCGTGAGGGCGGTCTCCCAGCCCTCCTCGGCGGCGACGCGGGCCTCGGACATCACGCCCATCATGCAGCCCGCCGTGTTCTCGTTGATCTCGGAGTCCGCCAGCTGGGCGGCGGCCACGGAGAACTGCGGGAACTCCTCGGCGCGCTCGGAGGCCTCCGGCCCGTCGTAGCCCTCGGTGTTCACGGCCAGGTATCCGGTCCCGGCGTGCCAGACCGACTGCGACTCCGGGGTCAGCAGGAACTGGACGAACTCCCAGGACCCGCGGATCTCCTCGGGGGTGTGGCCCTCGCCGTTGATCCACAGGGACGCGCCACCGATGATCGACCCGCCCGGATCGTCCGCGCTGACCAGCGGGAAGTACCCGGCGCCGACCTCGAAGTCGGACTGCTCGATGAAGCCGCCCAGGGAGCCGGTGGACTCCAGGGTCATCGCGGCGCGGCCGGAGGTGAACGCGGCCTGGCCGTCGTCGGTGTTGCGACCGATCTGGACCGCCAGCTCGTCCTCGATCATCTGGTCCCACCACTCGACGAGCTCGACGATCTTCGGGTCGTCGAAGAGCACCTCGGAGGCGCGGCCGTCACGGCCGTTGGAGGCGTCGCAGTACGGGACGGCGGAGCGCGCCATGAACTGCTCGATGAACCACCCGTACACGGAGGCGCCGAAGCCGTACTGGACCACGGTGCCGTCGTCGTCCCTGACGGTGAGCTCCTCGGCGGCCTCCCGGATCCCGGCGAGGTCGGTGGGCGGCGCGTCCGGGTCGAGTCCGGCCTCCTCGAACGCGTCCCGGTTGACGTACATCAGCGGGGTCGAGTTGTTGAAGGGGAACGACCGCAGCTCCCCGCCGACGGTGAAGTAGTTGAGGAGCGCGTCCTCGATCGAGGACGTGTCGTAGTCGTCCACGTCGAGGAAGGACTGCGCGGGGACGGTCTGCGCCGAGTCGATCATGAACTGCGTGCCGAGGTCGAAGATCATGATCATCTCGGCGGTGTCGCCCTGCTGGATCGCCGCGCGGTGGCTGGCCAGGGCCTCGTCGTACTGGCCCTGGAACGAGCCGGTGACCTGCACACGGCCCTCGTTCTGGGCGTTGAAGTCGTCGATGAGCCCGTCCAGCACCTGGCCGTTGGTGGCGTCCATGCTGTGCCAGAACTCGACCTGGACCGCCTCGTCGAGGTCGTCCAGGACCTCCGGACCGGGCGCGGTGAGGTCGCCGCCGCCACCGCCGCCACCGTCTCCGGAACACGCGCTGAGGGCCAGGCCGAGGCCGGCGAGCAGGGCCGCGGCCCGCACACCGCGACGTCGGGGGATACGTGTCATGGGTTCTTCGTCTCCACTGGGTTTCGGGTCCTACTTGACCGCGCCCGCGGTGAGGCCCCGGACGATGAAGCGCTGTCCGAAGATCACGAGGGCGAGGGTGGGGATGACGGACAGGGCCGCGCCCGCCAGGACGAGGCCGGGGTTGGCGGCCTCACCCGCCTTGAGGCTGTTCAGACCGATCTGGAGGGTCTGCATCTCGGTGCTGCGGGTGATGATCAGCGGCCAGAAGTACATGTTCCAGCTGGTGATGAACACGTACATGCCGACGGCGGTCAGGGCCGGCTTGCTGAGCGGCATGAGGATGGTCCACAGGAACCTGAGGTGTCCCATGCCGTCGATGCGCGCGGCGTCGTACAGCTCCCGGGGGAACTGTTTGAAGCTCTGGCGCAGCAGGAAGGTGCCGAACGCGTAGGCGAGGAAGGGCAGCACCAGGCCCGCGTAGGTGTTGCCCAGCCCCCACCCCGTCAGGGTGAGGTAGTTGGGGATGAAGGTCGCCTCGGCGGGGACCATCAGCGTGGACAGGAACAGGGCGAAGACGACCGCGCTCCCCGGAACCGCAGGAAGACGAACGCGTACGCGGCCAGGGCCGACGTCACCAGCTGGCAGACCGTGATGATCCCGGCCATGACCAGCGAGTTCGTGTACATGCGCAGCAGCGGCACGGCGGCGAGCGCGCCCTGGATGTTCTCGAAGTGCACGCCGGTGGGGAGCAGGCGCGGCGGGAACGTGGACAGCTCCCCGGCTCCATGAGGGTGCCCACGAACACGTAGTAGACGGGGAACAGCACCGGGATCAGCAGCGCCGCCAGCATGAGGTACAGCAGGGCGCGGCCGACGACGTGCCCGACCCCGTGCCGGTGGCGGGCGCGGACCGGCTCGTTCCGGGAGAGCTGGTCGGCGGTGGCCGTCGCGGAGGTCCGGCTCATGAGTAGTGCACCTTCCGCTCGATGACACCGAACTGGACGACGGTGCACACCAGGACCACGACGAGGAGCACGAGCGCCTGGGCGCTGGCCCGGCCGAAGTCGCTGGTTCCGTAGGCGAAGGCGTCCTGGTAGATGGAGTAGACGAGGGTGGTCGTGGACCCGACCGGCCCTCCCGCGGTGAGGATGTGGATCTGCCCGAAGCTCTGGAGCGCGTTGATCGTGGAGATGACGATCAGGAAGAAGAGCTGGGGCCCGAGCATCGGGATGGTGACGTCCCAGGCCAGGCGCGGCCCGGTGGCGCCGTCGATGCGGGCGGCCTCGTTGACCTCCTTGGGGATGGAGCCGACCCCGGCGGCGAGCACGAGGACCCCGTACCCGAGGTTCATCCACACCGTGGTGAGGGCGACCGACCACAGGGCCATCTCCTGGGAGGTCAGCCACGGGACCTGGTCGAGGCCCATCCGGTAGAGGACGCCGTTGAGAACACTGTTCCCGGGGCTGTAGAAGACCGCGAAGATCACGGAGGCGCTGGCCACGGAGAAGGCGAAGGGCAGCGCGAAGGCGCCGCGCAGGAACCGCTGGGCCTGGAGCACGCCCTCCAGGAGGAGGACGACAGCGAGGGCGCCCACGACGCCGGGGACGACGACGCCGAGGGTGAACACCAGGGTGGTGAGCAGGACCCGCCCGAACTCGGGTGAGGCCATCTCCGCGAAGTGGCTCAGCCCGACGAAGCGGTTGGGCTGGCCGATGATGTCGTTGCCGTGCATCGACAGGTAGACGGTGCGGCCCAGCGGATAGACCAGGAAGAGCGCGAAGACCGCCACGGAGGGGCCGAGGAAGCCCCAGGCGAGGATCGCGTCCCGGCCGGGGCGGGCGCGTTTGTTCGAGGACGTGGGGGAGGGTGTCGACGCGGCGCGGCGTTCTGTCACCGAACCGTGGGTCACACCGTTCCCCCGTCCCGTCGGATGGTGGGTGAGGACACGCCCCGAAGTCTTCACGGGGCGAGTGACCCGCGGTTCGCGGGCAGACGAACGGCGCGCCAACGAAAGCGCGCGCCTTGGTTATGACCGGCATCTATCACCACTCGTACATTTCGGACATCGTCAAAGTCCGCAGTATCGAGTGACCGGGGACACACTGGCTATGACCCCGAGGACAGGTCTGTCTTACCTCTGAGTAAGACTCGACCGCCTGACCTCAACTTTCGAGATCAGGCGGTCGTGTGACGTGGGGGTTACGCCCGTGGCGATCACGTCACCGGGACGACACCGGAGCGGTGGTGGCGGCACACCGGCGCGGGGATCAGCCCCGGGGTAGCCCTGCCGCAGCAGCCCGTAGGTGATGGCCTGTTCCAGCGCCACCCACGAGGCGTCGACGACGTTGGGGCCCACGCCCACGGTCGTCCACTCCTCGGTGCCGTCACTGAAGCTGACGAGGATGCGGGTGATCGCGTTGGTGCCCGACGTCCCCTCCAGGATGCGGACCTTGTAGTCGGTCAGCTCCAGCCCGGCCAGCGCCGTGTACACGTTCTCCATCGAACTGCGCAGCGCCCGGTCCAGGGCGTTGACCGGACCGTTGCCCTCGGCGGTGGCGATGATTCGCTCACCCTTGACCCGGAGCTTGACGGTGGCCTCACTGAGGCTCTCGTACTCGTTGGACAGCGGGCTGGACCCCACGGCCGGGCGGCGCTCGGTGAGCACCCGCCAGGACTCGGTGTCGAAGTAGCGGACCGGCGAACCCAGTTCCTCGCGCAGCAGCAGTTCCAGAGAGGCGTCGGCCGCCTCGAAGCTGTACCCGGACAGTTCGAGGCTCTTGACGCGCTCCACGACCCGGCCGGACAGCTCCCGGTCGCCGGACAGGTCCAGGCCCAGCTCCCGCGCCTTGAGCTCGATGGACGCGCGCCCGGCCATGTCGGAGACGAGCATGCGCATGCGGTTGCCGACCAGCTCCGGGTCGGTGTGCTGGTAGAGGTCGGGGTCGACCTTGATCGCCGAGGCGTGCAGGCCGGCCTTGTGCGCGAAGGCCGACACCCCCACGTAGGGCTGGTGGGTGTCCGGGGCCAGGTTCACGATCTCCGCGATGGCGGTGGACACCCGGGTCATCTCGGCCAGGCATCCCTCGGGCAGGACCTCCATGCCGCGCTTGAGACCCAGCGCGCCGACCACCGAGAAGAGGTTGGCGTTGCCCACCCGCTCGCCGTAGCCGTTGGCCGTGCACTGGACGTGCGTGGCCCCCGCGTCCACGGCGGCGAGGGTGTTGGCGACCGCGCAGCCGGTGTCGTCCTGGGCGTGGATGCCCAGGCGGGCGCCGGTGGCCTCCAGCACCTCGGTCACCACGCGCGTGACGTCCGAGGGGAGCATGCCGCCGTTGGTGTCGCACAGGACGACGACGTCGGCCCCGGCGTCGGAGGCGGCGCGGACCACGGAGAGGGCGTACTCCGGGTCGTGGTGGTAGCCGTCGAAGAAGTGCTCGCAGTCCACGAACACGCGCTGCCCGTGCTCGCGCAGGTGAGCGACCGTGTCCGCGACCATGGCGAGGTTCTCGTCGAGGGTCGTGCGCAGGGCGCGTTCGACGTGCCGGTCGTCACTCTTGGCGACAAGGGTGACGACCGACGCGCCGCTGTCGCGCAGTGCGGCCACCTGGGGATCGTCGGCGGCCCTCACACCGGGTCGGCGGGTCGCGCCGAACGCGGTGAGTCGCGCGTGCTCCAGCGTCAGCTCTCGTGAAGCCCGCTGGAAGAACTCGGTGTCCTTGGGGTTGGCGCCCGGCCAGCCGCCCTCGATGAACGCGACCCCGAAGTCGTCGAGCAGCTTCGCGATGGCCAGCTTGTCGGAGACCCTCAGGTTGATCCCCTCGCGCTGGGCTCCGTCGCGCAGCGTGGTGTCGAAGACGTGGAAACTGTCGTCCCTCATGGGTGGAACTCCCGGTCGGTGCTGTGTGTGGCGGCCCCGGCCAACAAAAAGACCCCTCGTGGACACGAGAGGTCAGCGCGCTGGCAGGGTCCGGTTTCTTCCCTGCGTCTACGCGGGAAGTCGTCAGCCAGCGCGCCCCAAAATAATGACTACCTGGGACAGCATGTGGTCAGTGTGCCACACGACCCCGGTGGAGTCGCAGCTCGGAGCCAAGATGTCTCACTGGGCGAGACGAATAATCCTCATACCGGACACTCCGGGCGCTTCGCATGGCTTTGGACGAGCCGTAGCACGCGTCAGGGGCCGCCCCGGGCGTCCGGTGGCGGCCCCTGAGGGGACGGGGGTCCGGGCTTGCTAGAAGCGGGTGATCCAGCCGTGGCGGTCCTCGCGCAGGCCGGTCTGGAGTCCCACCAGCTCCTCGCGCAGGCGCATGGTGACCGGACCGGGCTGGCCGTCACCGATGGTGAACTCGCCGTCGTCGCTCTTCACGTGGCCGACCGGGGTGACCACGGCGGCGGTGCCGCAGGCGAAGACCTCGGTCATCTCACCGGACTCGGCGGCCGCCCTCCACTCCTCGATGGACAGCGGCTTCTCCTCCGCGGGGATGCCCAGGTCCGGGGCGAGGCTGAGCAGCGACTCACGGGTGATGCCGGGCAGCAGCGTGCCGGTCAGCGGAGGCGTGCGCAGGCGGGCGTTCTCGCCCTCACCGAACACGAACCACAGGTTCATGCCGCCCATCTCCTCGACCCAGCGGTGCTCGCGGGCGTCGAGCCACACGACCTGGTCGCAGCCCTTCTCCACGGCCTGGGCCTGGGCCAGGAAACTCGCGGCGTAGTTGCCCGCGAACTTCGCGGCGCCCGTTCCACCGGGGGCGGCGCGGGTGAAGTCCTTGGACAGCCAGACCGTCACCGGCTTGACGCCGCCGGAGAAGTAGGAGCCCACCGGAGAGGCGATGAGCAGGTAGACATAGCTGCGCGAGGGGTTGTTGACGCCCAGGCCCACGTCCGTGGCGACCATGAACGGGCGCAGGTAGAGGCTGAAGTACTCCTTGGACGGAACCCAGTCGCCGTCGTGTTCGAGCAGCAGCTCGATGGACTTGAGGAAGAGCTCCTCGGGCAGCGCGGGCATCGCCATCCGCGCCGCGCTCCTGTTGAAGCGGGCGGCGTTGGCCTCGGGGCGGAACGACGCGAGCGAACCGTCCGGGTGGCGGTAGGCCTTGAGCCCCTCGAAGATCTCCTGCGCGTAGTGCAGGGCGGCCGTGGCGGGGTCCAGGGTCAGTGGACCGTAGGGCTCCAGCCTGGCGTCGTGCCAGCCCTTGCCCTCCGTGTAGCGGATGCTCACCATGTGGTCGGTGAACACCTGACCGAACCCGGGGTTCTCCAGCAGTGCCTCCCGTTCCCGCGGGGTCTTCCGCTGGTCGGAGAGCTGGATGTCGAACGTCAACCCAGTGGTGGTGGTGTTGTTGTTCATGTCGTCGGTGGTCCTCTCGGATGCAACCGGTCGGCAGCGCCGCCGACCTGGGATCTAGTGTGTCGGAAAGGCGCACCCGGTGCCAGGTCGGGTCACACGGACAGCGGGCGCGCGGAGGGGTCTCCGGCGCGCCCGCTGACGATCACGGTTGTCTCGTTCGTCGGCCGCGCCTCGGAAGTGGCAGGGCCGACGTCGATGGTGTCAGCCCTGCTCGGCTACTCGCGCGGCGAGGTCGTCGCCGATCCGGGAGGTGGTGCGGACGGCACCGTCCTGGGCGCGGGTCTTGAGGTCGGCGGAGACGGCGTCCTCGATCCGGCGGGCCGCCTCGGGCACGCCCAGGTGGTCCAGCATGGTCGCCGCGGAGAGCACGGTGGCGGTCGGGTCGGCCTTGCCCTGACCGGCGATGTCCGGCGCGGAGCCGTGGACCGGCTCGAACATGCTGGGGGCGGTGCGGTCCGGGTTGATGCTGCCGCTCGCGGCCAGGCCGATGCCTCCGGTGATGGCGGCGCCGATGTCCGTGATGATGTCACCGAAGAGGTTGTCGGTGACGACCACGTCGAAGCGGCCGGGCTGGTTGACGAAGTACATCGCGGCGGCGTCCACGTGGCAGTAGTCCACGGTGACCTGCGGGTACTCGGCGCCGACCTCCTTGACTGTGCGCTGCCACAGCTCGCCCGCGAAGGTGAGGACGTTGTCCTTGTGCACCAGGGTCAGCTTGCGGCGGGGGCGGTTCGCGGCCTTCTCGAAGGCGTAGCGGACCAGGCGCTCCACACCGAAGCGGGTGTTGACGCTGTCCTGCGTGGCGATCTCGTGCGGGGTTCCCCTGCGGAGCACGCCTCCGGCGCCCGCGTAGGGGCCCTCGGTGCCCTCGCGCACGACGAGCATGTCGATGTCCTCGGGGGCCACACCCGCCAGGGGGCTGTCCACCCCGGGGTAGAGGCGCACGGGACGCAGGTTGACGTAGTGGTCGAAGTCGAAGCGCAGGCGGAGCAGCAGACCGCGCTCCAGGACGCCGCTGGGGACGGACGGGTCGCCGACGGCCCCCAGGAAGATCGCCTCGTGCTCGCGCAGTTCGGCGGCGACCGAGTCGGGCAGCGTCTCGCCGGTGCGGTGCCAGAGCCTGGCACCGAGCTCGTACTCGGTGGTCTCGACGGCCAGGTCGTACCGGGCGGCCGCGACCTCCAGCACCTTGAGACCCTCAGCGACCACCTCGGAGCCGATCCCGTCACCGGGGATGACGGCCAGTTTCACGGTGCGAGCTGCCATTGGACTGCCTCTAACTCGGACGTGACCCCACCACGGTCGTCTCACCTGGCGAGATCAAAGGAACAGTAGGTGAGACAACTGTACCGGCCCAGGTGACCGGTACAGCCGTCCGACCTCAGTCGCGGCGGTTGATCGCGTCCTGGAGGGCGCGGTGAATCTCGTCGTCGGAGTCGGGCGTGGACGGGTACTCGATCAGGTCGTACATGTGATCCTCCGGAGGCTCTGCGTGACGGCGGGAGCGTACGGCTCGGCCGTCGGCGGTCGACGGTGGTGCGCCCCGAGGGTCCGACGGCGGCGAGGCCGGGTCGTTCCGGACGGGCGCGGTGTGGGCGACGTTGTCCACGACAGATGGGACAGGAGCTCGCCCCGGCGGGATCGTCTGCCGGAGGCGCCGACACGACCCGGACGCGGAGCACCGCGTCGGGTGGCGCCCGGACAAGGGTGGCGCCCGGGCGGCGGATGGGCGCTGGACCGTGGTGCACGGCGGTGAGCCGGCACCACTGACTCCTAGGACGTCAGAATATCGGAGGTCCAACTATATGACCAGAGATTCTCACATTGTGAGACGCTTCGGCGTTTCGCCTGTTCACACGAGTGCCATGACGACCTCGAAACGCGACGCCGGAGCAGGTCTCACCTCCGCAGGCCCAGGAACAGGAGCCAGGTGCCGCGCCCCTGGGTGAGCGCACGGACCCGGCGCTCCCATCGCTCGGCCTCCGTCCGCCAGCGCGTCGTCTCCCGCTCGGCCCGGCGCATCTTCCTGTTCCAGTCCTTCGGCGGACCGCCGCCGTCCCGCTCGTCCTCGACCAGGACCCCGGCCCGGTCCAGTACGTGGACGCCCCACAGGGCCGCCACCGCCGCGTCCCGGTCCACCGCGTCCACCCCCAGGTGCCGCGCGCGGGCGAAGGCCGCGGTGCGCTCCAGCCTCAGGAAGTGGGTACGTCCCCCGGAGCCGCGCACCCTGACCAGCCCGGCGCCCTCCCGGTCCGCCGCCCCGGTCAGGGCCCGCACCATCCGCCGGGTCGGGCGCAGACCGGGTGACAGCAACAGCCTGAAGGGGACGTAGGGGTCGGTCTCCGGCTCGGACTCCGTCAGCCGCACCCTCGGTTCGCACCGGTAGTGCTCGTGGAGGAGCCGCACGTCCAGCGCCGGGTCGTCGATGGTGGCGTGCCGCCCCGGGGTCACCCTCGACCACTCCCCCACCAACGTGACCCGCACGTCGGCCACGTCACCGGCCAACAGGGCGTCCACCGTCGCGGTCACGTCGTCGAACCCCCGGCCCGCCGTGTCGACCACGACATCGACGAAGGGCACCTGCCAGGTCCGCGCCGGGGCGACGCGGCGGGAGTTCAGCCGTGGCACGCGGTTCTCCATGAACGGGCGCCGGAAGCGCGCCGCCTCACCCCTCGCAGCTCGGTCGTCGGACGCCCCAGGTGCAGGCCGGTGGCCGCCGGCTCGGGAACGAACACCGCGCCCCGTTGTGAGAGCCGGTAGCCGAGTTCGCTGTCCTCACCCATGACCAGTCCGGACGCCGATCCTCCGGCGGTGGAGTACAGCTCGCGCGGCAGCGAGGCGGTGGCCCCGGTGAACACCTGCCAGGCCCGGTGCCCGGCGGAACGCAGCCCGTCGGTGCGCTCCAGGAGCTCCGTGATCCAGTCCATGGTGTCCGTGTCGCCGCCCGTGAGATCCGCGTACCTCCCACCGCGCACGTGTTCGTACACCTCGGGCGGGGTGAGCCCGCCGTCGGGCCCGTCCCCGAACTCGACCCGGCCCATGACCACGAGGTAGTCGGCCAGGTGGTGCCAGCGCATCTGCGCCTCGACGTGCTCACGGCCGACCACCACGTCGGCGTCCAACCGCATCACGACGGACGCCCCGGTGGCGGCCACCCCGGCGTCGAGCGCGTGCCCGGGGCCCCACCCGTGCTCGGGCGCGACGACCAGACGGGTGTGCTCGGGGCGGATCGGCGGCAGCCGCAACGCGGGATCGCTGCCGTCGTCCACCACGACGACCTCCGTCAGGTCGGCCGGGTACGTCTGGGCGGTCAGGGCGGCCAGGGTCAGGTCGAGCCGCTCCTGCCCCCGTACGCCGGTATGACCACGCCCACCGTCATCTGCGGCTCCCACTCCCCCAGGGCCGGCGGCTCCAGCACCGAGTAGTCGTTGCGGACCACCCGGGGCCGCCCCTGCGGGTCCCCTCCTCGCACGGTTCCGGAACCGGTCCCCGCGTCGCGCACGCCCTCGTTCACCATGTGCCGTCCCACGTCCTCAACCGATGATCCGGTACAGGAGCCGACCGGTTCGGCTCCTGGTCAACCAGCGGAACCGACCCTCCAGGCGCTCGGCTCGGAGCCGCTCCGACTCCGCCCGTGCCCGGGCCTCCTCCAGCCGTTCCCGCCAATCCTCCGGCGGTTCCGCCACCGCCTTCGCGGGGCGTGCCCCTCCGGTTCCCTCTGCGTGGACAGCACCGCGTCGCCGTCGATCCAGTGCACTCCGGCCACCCGGTCCAGCAGGTCGTCCAGGTCCTCCCCGCCACCCGCAGCCTCCGCGCTCGGGCGAGGGCCGCCACGCGTTCCAGCCGGGGTCCGCCCAGGTCGTCGTCGGGTCCCGTGGCGCGCACGAGCCCCGCGTGGGTCTCCTCGGCCAGGCCGATCATGTGTTTCAGTGCGTGCGGGGTCAGGGGCTGCCCGGGCAGGGCCCGCAGCACGAAGGGGACGTCGGGGTCGGTCGTCGGCTCCGACTCGGCCAGTCGCACCCTCGGTTCACACCGGTAGTGCTCGTGGAGCAGGCGCACGTCCAGGTCCGGGTCGTCCAGAACCCGGTGCCGTCCCGGGGCCACCCGCTCCCACTCACCCACCAACGTGACGCGGACGTCGGCCACCTCACCGGTCAGCAGCGCGTCCACCGTCTCCGCGACCTCGTCGAACCCCGCCCCCACGGTGTCGACCACCGCGTCGACCAGCGGCACCTCCCACTGGCGTCCGGTCAGGGCACGACGCTCCTCGGCGAGGGGGAGCCGGTTGCCGACGAAGGGGCGACGGAACCGGCCGCCCTCCTCCCTGCGGGTCTCCATCTGCGGGAGTCCCAGATGCCAGCTCCCGGCCTCCGGTTCGGGGACGAAGACCGCCCCGTTCTGGGCGAACCGGTATCCGAGGTGGGTGTCCTCTCCCAGGACGAGCGCGGACGCGGCCCCGCCCGACTCCTCGAAGAAGGCGCGCCGCACGGACCCGGTCCCACCGATGAAGTAGTGGAAGCCCTGGTGGCCGACCTCGCGCAGGAACTTCGTACGCTTGTAGGCGCGCCGCAGCCAGCGCAGTTCCTCACCCGGGCCGGCCACCAGCGCCTCGGGATCGCCCCGGCGCACCGCGTCGAGGACGGCCGCCGGGAACAGGGCCCCGGGCACGTGGTCGACACAGCGCAGATGCCCGGTGACCGCGACGTAGTCGGCCAGGTGGTGCCAGCGCATCTGCGCCTCGAGGTGCTCGCGGAACGCGATCATGTCCGCGTCGAAGAACAACAGCACGTCCGCGTCGGTGGAGGCCGCGCCCGTGTTCAGCGCGTGCCCCCGCGCCCACCCGCCGGGCTCGTTGGGCACGATCCGGGTGTGCTCGGGGCGGATCGGCGGCAGACGCAACGCGGGATCGCTGCCGTCGTCCACCACCACGACCTCCGTCAGGGCGGGCGAATAGCTCTGCGCGGCCATCGACGCCAGGGTCAGGTCGAGCTTCTCCTGCCCGCCGTACGCCGGGACGACCACGCACACCGACAGAGTGGGCTCCCACTCCCCCAGGGACGGCGGTTCCAGTACCGAGTAGTCGTTGCGGCGGACGAACGGACGGAGTGTCGGCGGCGCCTCCGCCGGACCGCCCTGCACAAGCGTCATCGGTCACTCCCAGCTGTCGGAGAGTCGGGTGTGGTCGTCTCGGTCGTCGGTGCCGGGGCGTCCTCCGGGCTGGACTCCAGCAGTGCGCTGGGGCGCCAACCGCGCCACTGGCGCAGGGGTTCGCGCAGGAAGTAGCCGGAGGTCTCACTCCAGGTGTGGCCGGTTCCCCTGCGCCGGATCACGCATCCCAGACCGTGGATGCGGTAGGTGGAACCGCCCGCGTCCCGCACGTCGTCGAGGAGCCCGGCGTCCTCGTCGACCCGGAGGGGCCGGAAACCGCCCACCTCCTCCAGGGTCGTGCGGTCGGTGAGGATCGAGGCGCCGGTGACGTGCTGGGCGAAGACCTCGGACGGGACCAGACGCCGCACGGTCAGGCCGAGGTGCTCCAGGTGGTGGAACTCCGCCGCGCACCCCACGAGTTCGGCACCGGAGTAGCGGCGGGCCAGCACGAGGTCGGAGAGGTGATCGGGCCCGTACCAGTCGTCGTCGTCCATCTTCGCCACCAGGGTTCCGCTGGCCCGCGCGATCGCGCCGTTCAGCACCGAACCGAAGACCAGGTCGCCCGGCGGCTCCCAGACCAGCAGGGATCGGCCGCCCCTCCGGTACTCCGCGATCGCGGCCGCGACCCCGGGAGCGTCCACCGCGAAGCCGTGCAGGGCCAGCACGACCTCCACGTCCACGCCCCGCTGGCGGGCCACCTGCCGCAACGCGAACCCGACCATCTCGGGACGCCGCGTGCACAGCACCACCGACACCGAGGGCTCCGGCGGAGCCACCGGGCCGCCCGCCTCCGCGAGGAGCCGGGCCCGACCGTGCGCACCATGGAGGCGCAGGGCCGTGCGCCGCAACCGGACGCTGTGCTCCTCGCGGACGAGTTCGTCCGCGAGCCCCTCCTCGGGCGCGTTCGCGAGGAGGTCGTGCAGCTCCTTCCCCAGCGGGCGCGCCCAGAGCGGCGGGCGGGAGCCCAGGAGGGTACGCCCGCGGCGGCGAGCCCGGCCACCGCCCGCACCGCCGCCAACGGGCCGCTGTGGCGACCCCACTCCACCCGCACCGCACGCAGGTCACGCAGCTTCCCGACGTCCAGGTCCGACACGGCGCCGTCCTCCGGCACCCGCCAACGCACACCGTTCCCCGCGACCAGCACCCAACGCCCACCACGGGAAACGAGGCGGCCCACACGAGGCGTCGACGTCCGGCTGAAACCCCTCGGGTTCACCACCCGCTCGTCCACCACCGG
This sequence comes from Nocardiopsis eucommiae, assembly GCA_018388625.1. Classification (GTDB taxonomy): domain Bacteria; phylum Actinomycetota; class Actinomycetes; order Streptosporangiales; family Streptosporangiaceae; genus Nocardiopsis; species Nocardiopsis eucommiae. Next base: position 4,915,794 of record CP074402.1, read on the forward strand.
AACGTCCCCCACCGACAGCCGGGCGGTCCCGGCCGCCCGGGCCACCGCCCCCGGCCGCCCAGGTGCAGCCAGGAAGGGTCGGTCACCACCCGGTTCCGAGCGCTGGGCGGCGCGGCCCAGCCGGGCCCCCGCCTGCCCCCGTCAGTCCCCGGGCGACGGCGTCCAGCACCAGTGCCGCCTCGACCGGGTCGGCGAAGGAGAACTCCCACAGCCAGCCCTCGTCCGGCAGTCGTCGTGTCCGCGAGTACAGCAGACCGGCCCACTGCCCGAGCCCCGGCGGGGAGGGCAGCGGCGGTGACTGGCGCGGTGCCGTGCTCCGGACCGCGATACCGAACCCGGTCGCGTCGGGGAGCCGCTCGGCGCGCGGGACGGCGGCGCGCAGGTCGGCGGCGGTCACGGCGACGAGGACGAGCAGGTCGACCGGGCGCTTCGCCCGTCCGCCCGTCCCGCCCCGGCCCCGCCCCAGGTCGACGAGTGGGCTCCCGGACTCGCCCACCAGCGCCGTGGCGGTCGCGGCGGCACCCGGGCCGGTATGGGCGACCAGGACCCTCCGCGCCCCGTGCGCCCGCCGCGCGCGGGTCAACAGTGCCTCGATCACCGGGTCGCCCCCGCGAAGCGGATCCGCTCCTCCTCCGCCTCGGCCAGATCCGTCCAGGTCCCGGCCAGCACGGTGGTCGGCAGGTCCTCCGGATCGGGCTCCAGGAGGGCGCTGGGCCGCCACCCCGGAAGCTGCTGTTCACCGCACAGCCGCAGGAAGTAACCCGCGCCGACACCCCAGGTGTGGCCGCCCGCCTTGCGCCGCAGGACGTAGTTGCAGCCGTGCCCCCGGTGGATGCGGGCCCCCATCCGCTCGATCGCCGCCAGCAGGTGCGTGTCCTCGGCGGTCGACACCCGGGCGAACCCGCCCGCCTCCTCCAGCGTCCTGCGGTCCGTCATCAGGGTGCCTCCGGCCGCCCGGTGCCACAGGGTGTCGGTCTTCCCGGCCAGACGCACCGTGCGGTCGAGGGATTCCAGGTAGACGAAGGAGACGATGCTCCCGACGAGGTCGGCCCCCGAGTAGCGGCGGGCCAGCACGAGGTCGGACAGGTGCTCGGGCCCGTACCAGTCGTCGTCGTCCATCTTCGCCACCAGGGTTCCGCTGGCCCGCGCGATCGCACCGTTCAGCACCGAACCGAAGACCAGGTCCTCCGGCGGCTCCCAGACCACGGCCGAACGGCCGCCCCGCCGGAACTCCGCGATCGCGGCCGCGACCCCGGGAGCCTCCGCCGAGAACCCGTGCAGGGCCAGCACGACCTCCACGTCCACGCCCCGCTGGCGGGCCACCTGCCGCAACGCGAACCGGACCATCTCGGGACGCCGCGTACACAGCACCACCGACACCGAGGGCTCCGCCGGAACCGGAGGACCTCCCGCGTCCGCGAGGAGCCGGGCCCGACCGTGCGCACCATGGAGGCGCAGGGCCGCACGCCGCAACCGGACGCTGTGCTCCTCACGCGACTGCGGGTCCACCATCAGCCGTTCCTCCACGGAGGTGACGAGATCCGACAGTTCCCCACCCAGGCACCGCGCCCATCCGGGCACCGGGCCGCTCACCAGCGGAATCCCGCGGCGGCGAGCCCGGCCACCGCCCGCACCGCCGCCAACGGGCCGCTGTGGCGACCCCACTCCACCCGCACCGCACGCAGATCGCGCAGACCCGCCACGTCCACGTCCGACACGGCGCCGTCCTCCGGCACCCGCCAACGCACACCGTTCCCCGCGACCAGCACCCAACGCCCACCACGCGAGACCAACCGGCCCACACGCGGGGTGGAACCACGCCTGAAGCCCATCGGGTTCACCACCCGCTCGTCCACCACCGGAACGTCCTCCACCGACAGTTCGCGGAGCGCAGGACGGGCCGACAGCGCGCCGGGACGGCCCAGAACCGCCCAGGTGGGTACCGTGGCGGGAACGACGTCCGGATCCTGCCTCCTCGGCGGGGCCTGGCCCCGCCGACCACCCACCATCGCCTGCGCGACCGCCCTCAGGACAGCCCCCGAATCGACCGGATCAGTGAAGGCGAACGAGCACGACCAGCCCCGTCCCTGGAGACGGCCCACCTGGAAGTGGAGCAGGCCCTCCCACTGGCCCAGGCCAGGCGGGGTGGGCAGGGGCGGCCCGGTGTGCCGGGCCGAGGCGGCGACCACCACCCGCAGGTCGGCAGCCGAGGGCAGTCCCGCGCTCAGCGGGACCGCCGCGCGCAGGTCCGCCGTGGTGCCCGCGAGGACCACGACGCGTTCGACCGGCCCGTCGAACTCGCGCCCGTCCGCCTTCCGGAGGTCGACCACCTCCACCCCGTCCCCGGGTACGTCGGGTCCGGGATCGCTCCCCTCACCGATGTGGCACAGCACCAGGCGCCCCGGACCACGCCCACGGAGGGCCTCGTTCAGGGCCCCCTCCCTCACGAGACCACCCGGCTGTGCACGGTGGAGCCCTTGATGACCTGGACCTCGGACAGCCGACCGCTCATCTCCGTGCGCAGGTCGGCCACCGACTCGGCCACCGTGTCCAACCGGTCGGTCAGGTCGTCGGCGCGGCCGAACAGCTCGGCCCGGTTCTCACCCGCGATCTCCGCGACCTCGCGCACCTGGCGGTCGAGGCCGCGTCGCAGGTGTCTGATCTGCGCGGCCGTGCGCCGCGTCTGCAGAACCAGCAGGGCGACCAGTCCGGAGAGCCCCGCGAGAGCGGTGATCTCCACGGCCGACCACAGATCGACCCACCCCGCGAGGAACAGTGATCCGAAGGTCCCGGAGACCACGACCATCGAGGCCAATGCCACGAGAACACGTCGCTGCCGCAGAATACGCAATTCACACCCCATTCGCACGGAACACCGGATGGCCGGGAACCGACTCCCGAGGATGCCGAACACGGCCGGTTCGGGGACAGAGTTCCACCGCACCGACGGAAGCGAAGAACCAGGCAGGCGCGTGTCTCCGGTTGTTTACCGATCCCTGACGCACATTTTGGAGGGGCGCCCGAAAAGGGGAATCGAATATCAAAGATTCATTTGTGACGCATTCTCGTGACACGAAAAAGGGACCGCCCCGGCCGGATGTCGAATTTTCGATATCCGGGAGGGACGGTCCCTTTCGGACCGACTCGGGCCGTCAGTCCTCCAGATCGATCTGACGTGCGATCTCGGCGTCGATCTCGGCGGAGATCGAGGTCAGGATGTCATCCGGCACCGCGGAGTCCACGGTCAGGGCGATCAGCGCCTTGCCGCCCTCCTGGTCCCGGATGACCTGCATGCCCGCGATGTTGACCTCCGCGTCACCGAGCAGCGCGCCGACCTTGCCGACGATCCCCGGGCGGTCCTCGTAGGAGAGGAACACCATGTGCTCGTCGAGGCCGATCTCCATCGTGTAGTTGTTGATCTCCACCAGCTTCTCGGACTGGCGCGGGCCGGTCAGCGTGCCCGAGACCGACACCCGGGTGCCGTCGGCCAGCACACCGCGCACGGAGATCAGGTTGCGCCAGTCGGTGCTGTCGTCGCTGGTGACCAGGTTGACCTCGACCCCGCGCTCCTTCGCGAGGAGCGGCGCGTTCACGAAGGTCACGGTGTCCTCGACCACGTCGGTGAACACGCCCTTGAGCGCGGCCAGCTCCAGGACCTTGACGTCGTGCTGGGCGATCTCGCCACGCACCTCGACGTCGATCCGCGCGGCGAGCGCACCGGCCAGCGAGGTGAACACCCGGCCGAGCTTCTCGGTGAGCGGCAGACCCGGCTTGATCTCCTCCGCGACCCCGGTGCCCTGCACGTTCACCGCGTCCGGGACGAACTCGCCGGACAGGGCCAGCTTCACCGAGCGGGCCACCTGCGTGCCCGCCTTCTCCTGCGCCTCGGCGGTGCTGGCGCCCAGGTGCGGGGCGACCACGACGTTCTCGAACTCGAACAGCGGGCTGTCCGTGGTGGGCTCCTTGGCGAACACGTCGATGCCCGCACCGGCCACCCGGCCGTCCTTGAGCGCGCGGTACAGGGCCTCCTCGTCGAGGATGCCTCCGCGCGCGGCGTTGATGATCCGCACGGAGGGCTTGACCCGGCTCAGCGCCTCGTCACCGATCAGGCCCACCGTGTCCTTGTTCTTGGGCAGGTGGATGGTGATGAAGTCCGAGCGCTCCAGCAGCTCGTCCAGGGTGACCATCTCCACGCCGATCTGGGCGGCGCGGGCGGGCTGCACGAAGGGGTCGAAGGCGATGACGCGGGTGCCGAAGGCCAGGAGGCGCTGGGCGACCAGGGCGCCGATCCGGCCGAGGCCGACCACGCCGACGACCTTCTCGTAGAGCTCCACACCCGTGTACTTGGACCGCTTCCACTCGCCGTTGATGAGGGCGTTGTGGGCGGGGGCGGTGTGGCGGGCGCTGGCGAGCAGGAGGTTGATGGCCTGCTCGGCGGCGCTGATGATGTTGGAGGTCGGGGCGTTGACCACCAGGACACCGGCCTTGGTGGCGGCGTCCACGTCCACGTTGTCCAGACCCACGCCCGCGCGGGCGACGACCTGGAGGCGGTTGGCCGCGGCGACGGCCTCGGCGTCCACCTGGGTGGCGCTGCGCACGATCAGGGCGTCGACGCCGGAAAGGGCGGGAAGCAGCTGGGACCGGTCGGCACCGTCCACATGGCGTACTTCGAAGTCTTCCTCGAGAAGCGCGATTCCGGCGGGTGAAAGCTTTTCCGCGACGAGTACGACGGGTTTGGTCACAACTGTTCCTTTTCGGGTGGTGCGACCCGATCGCGCAGGTGGAGGCGCTGCCCGAGTCGGGTGTGACGGCCGGTCAAAAGTCTACTAGCGGGGTAGGGAAGCCCGTCGGGCGGAGGGGGACCTCCGACGAAAGAAGAGTCACCCTCCCCGCGAACGCCACCGGGGCGGAGCACCCGCCCCGCCCCGGTGGGGAGTTCGAGAAACGACGTCGCTGCTAGGTCGTGTCTTGTGGATCATTCCGCGCTCGCGTTGCCAGGCTGCCTCTCTCCGCGCCGACGAAGCTCGGACAGCCAACCCCGGGCTGGCCTTCGCTCCTCGTCTTGCGAGAGATGGCCTGGCGGCCGCTCGCATCGACGGCGGCTCCGCCGCCACCGGCGAAAGCATCCACAAAAACTCCCTAGGCCTTGAGCCAGCTCATCAGCGGACGCAGCTCGGCGCCCACCTTCTCGATCTGCTCGTTCTGCTCGGCCTCACGGCGCTTGGAGAACGTCGGCTGACCGGCGTCGAACTCGTCCATGAGCTCCTTGGCGTAGGAGCCGTCCTGGATCTCGCCCAGGATCCTGCGCATCTCCTCGCGCGTCTGCTCGGTGACGAGGCGCGGGCCGCGGGTGTAGCCGCCGTACTCCGCGTTGTCCGACACGGACCAGTTCATCTTGGAGATGCCGCCCTCGTACATGAGGTCGACGATGAGCTTGAGCTCGTGCAGGCACTCGAAGTAGGCGATCTCAGGCTGGTAGCCCGCCTCGACCAGGGTGGAGAAACCGGCCTTGACCAGCTCCTCGGTGCCACCGCACAGGACGGCCTGCTCACCGAAGAGGTCGGTCTCGGTCTCCTCGGTGAAGGTCGTCCTGATGGCGCCCGCCTTGGTGCCGCCGATGCCCTTGGCCCACGACAGGGCCAGGTCCCAGGCCTGTCCGCTGGCGTCCTTCTCGACCGCGACCAGGCAGGGCACGCCGCGCCCGGCCTCGTACTGGCGGCGGACCAGGTGGCCCGGGCCCTTGGGAGCGACCATGGCGACGTCGACGCCCTCGGGGGCCTCGATGAGGCCGTAGCGGATGCTGAAGCCGTGCCCGAAGAAGAGGGCGTTGCCCGCCTCCAGGTTGGGCGCGATCTCCTGGGCGTACAGGTCACGGTGGATGTGGTCCGGGACCAGGATCATGATCACGTCGGCCTCGCGGGTGGCCTCGGCGGGAGTGACGACCCGCAGGCCCTCCTCCTCGGCCTTGGCGCGGCTCTTGGAGCCCTCGGCCAGACCGACCCGGACGTCGACACCCGAGTCACGGAGCGACAGCGCGTGGGCGTGGCCCTGGCTGCCGTAACCGATCACGGCGACCTTCCTGCTCTGGATGAGCGCGAGGTCGGCGGCGTCGTCGTAGTACATCTGTGCTGCCACTTGGGGTTACTCCTTGTTTCTCACGTACGTGGGGGCGGGGTGCCGTCCGGCCGTGTCCGGACAGCCTCTCAGTTTGAGCTCCGCCGGGTGCCGTTTCGCCGGTGACGGCTCAGGCGCTGCGGTCGACCGCCCGCAGGGAGCGGTCGGTGATCGAACGGGGCCCCGCCCCAGGGCGACCAGCCCTGACTTCACCAGTTCCCGGATCCCGAAGGGTTCCAGGTTCCTGACCAGGGCATCGAGCTTCTCGGGGTCGCCGGTGGCCTCGATGACGACGACGTCCGGGCTGACGTCCACGACGTGCGCGCGGAACAGCTCGGCCGTCTGAAGCACATGGGTGCGGCTCGACGCGTCGGCCTTGACCTTGACCAGGAGCAGCTCGCGCTGCACCGACGCGGTGGTGTCCATCTCCACGATCTTGACGACGTTGACCAGCTTGTTGAGCTGTTTGGTCACCTGCTCCAAAGGGTGGAGGTCGCAGTTGACCGCGATCGTCATCCGGGACAGTCCGGTGTACTCAGTGGTGCTGACACTGAGTGAGTCGATGTTGAACCCACGACGGGAGAAGAGGGCGGAGGCCCGGGCCAGGATGCCCGGGGTGTCCTCGACCAGAACGGAAAGCGTGTGACGGCTCATGGTGGTTCGGCCCTACTCCTAGTCCTGGTGTTCCCAGTTGGGCGCCATGTCGCGCGCGTACTGGATGTTGTCGTTGCTGACGCCGGGGCCGACCATGGGCCAGACCATGGCGTCGTGGTTCACGGTGAAGTCGACGACGACGGGGCGGTCGTTGATCGCCATGGCCTTCTCGATGGTCGCGTCGATGTCCGCGGGGTCTCGCACCGCAGGCCGACGCAGCCGTAGGCCTCCGCCAGGCGGACGAAGTCCGGGATGCGGACCTTCTCGTCCAGCGGGGAGGTCTGGAGGTTGGTGTTGGAGTAGCGGCCCTCGTAGAAGAGGGTCTGCCACTGACGCACCATGCCCAGGTTGCCGTTGTTGACCACGGCGACCTTGATCGGGATGCCCTCGATCGCGCAGGTGGCCAGCTCCTGGTTGGTCATCTGGAAGCAGCCGTCGCCGTCCACCGACCAGACCACGCGGTCGGGGTCCCCGACCTTCGCGCCCAGGGCGGCCGGGACGGAGAAGCCCATGGTGCCGAGGCCGCCGGAGTTGACGAAGGAGCCGGGGCGCTCGTAGTCGACGAACTGCGCGGCCCACATCTGGTGCTGGCCGACGCCCGCCACGTAGGTGGCCTCGGGGCCGACGACCTGGCCGAGGCGCTGGATGACCGCCTGCGGTGACAGGGTGCCGTCGTCGGGGGCGTCGAAGCCCTTGGGGTAGGTGGTGCGGAGCTTGTTGAGCCGGTCCCACCAGGCCTCGTACTCGCCCTGACGGCCCTTCTCCTGGTCGGCGCGGACCGCCACGACCAGGTCCGCGAGGACCTCCCGGCAGTCGCCGACGATGGGCACGTCCGCGTGGCGGTTCTTGGAGATCTCGGCCGGGTCGATGTCGGCGTGGACGATCTTCGCGTCGGGGGCGAAGCTGTCCAGACGGCCGGTGACGCGGTCGTCGAAACGCGCGCCGAGGGCGACGATGAGGTCGGCCTTCTGGAGGGCGCCGACGGCGGCGACGTCACCGTGCATGCCGGGCATGCCGACGTTCAGCGGGTGGCTGTCGGGGAAGACGCCCCGCGCCATCAGCGTGGTGACGACGGGGACACCGGTGAGTTCCGCGAGGACGCGCAGCTCGGCGGAGGCGCCGGCGCGCAGGACCCCGCCGCCGACGTAGAGGACCGGGCGCCTGGCGTCCGCGATCAGGCGGGCCGCCTCGCGGACCTGCTTGCCGTGCGGCTTGGTGACCGGGCGGTAGCCGGGCAGGTCCAGGCGCTCGGGCCAGACGAAGTCGGTGCTGTTCTGGAGGGCGTCCTTGGAGATGTCGACGAGCACCGGGCCGGGGCGGCCGCTGGAGGCGATGTGGAAGGCCTCCGCGATGGTACGGGGGATGTCGCGGACGTCCTTGACCAGGAAGTTGTGCTTGGTGATCGGCATGGTGATGCCGCAGATGTCGGCTTCCTGGAACGCGTCGGTGCCGATCATCGGTGACGCGACCTGGCCGGTGATGGCGACCATCGGGACCGAGTCCATGTGGGCGTCGGCCAGCGGGGTGACGAGGTTGGTGGCCCCGGGTCCGCTGGTGGCCATGCACACCCCGGGTCGGCCGGTGGCGTAGGCGTAGCCCTCGGCCGCGTGCCCGGCTCCCTGCTCGTGGCGCATCAGGATGTGGCGCACCTTCACCGAGTCGTAGAGGGGGTCGTACGCGGGGAGGATGGCGCCGCCGGGAATCCCGAAGACAGTGTCAACGCCGACGTGCTCCAGCGACCTGATCAGCGATTGGGCGCCGGTCATCTGCTCGGTCATCTCAAGATCCTTCAGCGAGGGTCCAGAGCGGTACTGCGGCTCTGGCGGTGGTGGTTCTGGTTCTCGGCCTGGTGCGGCAATAAAAACCCCCACCGCCGGGTGGCGGTCGAGGGTGGCGCGCAGCAGAAGTAGCTCAGTGGGCTGCGCGCCGACCAAGTACGAGAATCAGGGAGTTGTTCTGCACGTTGACAACATTGGCCGACGGAGAGGTCGCGCGTCAACCAGAACTGAAGTTTGTCTCACTATGTGATACAGAAATGTCAGAATGCGGCCGAGTGCACACTGCCGCCACCACCCTGACCTGCGCGAACGACGACGAAGCCCCTGTCGCGTGTAACGCAGAACACGCGACAGGGGCTCGAAACTTCTGTCGTAAGCCGGACTTAACGTCCCAACTCGGGCTCGCCCTCGAAGAGATCCTCGGTCCGCTCGGCGCGCGCGGCCCGGCGTACCAGGGCGTCCAGAGTGTCAAGGTCGGTCGTGGCGGCGACCCGCTCCCGCTCCGCCTCGGACAACGTGATCCCCCTGGCCTCAAGAATCGTGAACAGGGCCTCGATACGCCCCTTGGCCTGACCCTCACGGTAGGGGCGGCCGATCATCTCGGTCCTGAACTCGTAGTCCTTCAGCTTCATGAGCTTCTCCAATGATCCCAGAGCCGTGGCGGACAGGGCCGCGATCACATAGTCAGAGTACAAGGACGAGGACGATCCATCGAGGCTCGCCAGGGCTGCGAGCAGTGCCTTCAGCGCCGCCTCGTCCTCGGTCGGGTTGTTGGCGATGGCCAGGACCGTCAGCACCGGCCGGTCAGCCGCGACCTCCTCGTCGGTGACGGGTGTGAGGGTGTCCAACGCCAGCACCAAGGGCCGGACCTCCCCGCACCCCAGGTCGATGGGGGTGGAGTAGCGGTCGGCCAGTGCCGACGTCGGCGTGAGCACCAGGAGTACCACCGGGCACTTCAGGCGCAGACGGGTGTAGGCCACGTAGGCGGGCCAGCTGAAGAGCTTGCGGTCGTCCCTACCGTTCTGGGGCTCGATGATGATCGCGAGGACGGGGACCGGGTCCGCCCCCTTCTCGTGAGGGTAGGGGCGACCGTTCGCAGACCACCACGGAGTCCGCGGTCAGGTGAGTCAGAGCCGTGCTCGTCGCCTCGGAGGCGTCGCATCGGACCCTGGTGAACTCCGGCAGCGGCTTGCCGGTGATCTCCTGGAGCAGCTCCACCGCTGACCCGGGATCATGACGGATCAGGTCGAGGGGGAACTCGTGCTGATGAGAGGGCATGTCGGCAAAGTAGCGGGCCTGCCCAGGTCTTGGCAGGCGAACTCCGCTACGTCCGGGTTGGTCCCACGGTGCCCGGTCCGGACTACAGGTGCGCCCCGGCCTCTCCGCCCACCAGGGCCTCCACCCCGCTCGCGGCCATGGGGCGGGCGACCAGGAACCCCTGGCCGTGATCGCAGCCCATCACCCGCAGCTGTTCCAGCTGCTCGGGACGCTCGATACCCTCCGCGACCACCTGGACGCCCAGGTCGCGGCCGAGCTGGATGATCGTGTGCGTGAGCAGGGTGACCGTGTCGTCGCGGCCCAGGTCCGCGATGAAGGACGGGTCGATCTTGATCGCGTCCACGCTCAGCTCACGCAGGTGCGCCAGGGAGGCGTACCCCATGCCGTAGTCGTCGATGGCCAGGCGCACGCCGAGCTCGCGGAGTTCGCCCAGGCGCGCGACGGCGTCGTCCTCGTCGTCGAGGAGGACCTCCTCGTCCACCTCCAGGGTGAGCACCTCGGCGGGCAGACCGGTCTCGGCCAGCACCCCCTCGATCGTCTCCACGAACCTCGGGGACAGCACCTGCTTCACGGACAGGTTCACGGACAGGCCGATGTCCCAGTCGGAGACCCGCCACACGGCGACCTTCTCGCAGGCCTCCCGCAGTATCCACTCCCCGAGGGGAACGATCAGGCCCGACTCCTCGGCGGCGCCCAGGAACTCGGCCGGGCCCAGCGCCTCACCGTCGCGGTCCCAGCGCACCAGCGCCTCCACCGCGTTCACCTGCGACGTGCCCAGGTCCACGACCGGCTGGTACTCCAGGAAGAACTCGCTGTTGGCCAGGGCCTGCCGCAGCCGGATCTGGAGCTCCAGCCGGGACACGACCATGTCGTGCATGTGGGCGGCGTAGACCTCCACGTTCCCGGCCCCGCGCTCCTTGGCCCGGGTCATCGCGACGTCGGCGTTGCGCAGCAGCTCACCGCTGTCCGTGGCCGCGTCCACGAAGGCCACGCCGATGCTGGCGGTGAGCAGGATGTCCCGGTCCGCCACCTGGAAGGGCTCGGAGGCGATCACCCGGCCCAGCCGCTCGGCGAGGTCGACCACCCGCTGCGCCTCCGGCACGTCCTCCACCAGGACCGCGAACTCGTCGCCGCCCCAGCGGGCCAGCGTGGCGTCGGTGCCCAGCTCGCCCCGGAGACGGCGGGCGGCCTGTCCCAGCATGTGGTCGCCGCGCACGTGTCCGGCCGAGTCGTTGACCGCCGTGAACCCGTCCAGGTCCAGGAAGATGACCGCGACGTCCCCCGTGGCGTCCTCGCTCATCGCCCGGTGCGCCAGCACGTCGCTGGCCCGCTCCTCCAGGTAGGCGCGGTTGGGCAGACCCGTGACGCCGTCGTGGAAGGTCAGGTGCTGGACCTCGTCCTGAAGGGCGACCTGGGCGCTGATGTCGCTGGTCGTGACCAGCAGACGGTCGGGCTCGCCCGGCTGCTCGTACAGGGAGATGGTCGAGGAGGTGTGCCGCCAGGTGCCGTCCGCCGCGCGCACCCGCAGACGCAGGTGCACGCCCTGGCTGGCCCGCTCGGTGAACAGCTTCGTGACGGCCTTGGTCCGCGCCAGGTCCTCGGGGTGGATGAGGGTGGTCACCGGAGCGGCGAGGACGTCGTCCAGCCGGTAGCCGAACGCCTCGGCCGTACCGGGACTCATGTAGTGGACGCCGCCGTCGCGGTCCAGGACCAGGATGACGTCACCGCTGTTGCGGGCCAGTTCGTTGAAGTGCCCCTCGCGGTTGCGGACCATGCGGGCGAGCGTGGAGTTCTCCTCCAGCATCCCGACGACCCGCAGCAGCAGGACCAGCACCGCGGTGCCCGCCGCCAACGGCATCACGGGCGCCACGTCCGGCAGGCGCAGCGCGGCGACGGTCAGCACCACCGTGGCCAGGAACACCGAGCCCACGGCGGCGATCTCCGGCGCGAACCGGTACAGCCCCCGGCCGGTGATCCTCCGGGGAGCGGCGCCCGGCCGGTGCTCCACCAGCCACGGCAGCGCGCCCAGGAGGGCGAAGCCGAGGAAGCGCACGGGCTGCTCGACGCCGCCCGCCACCGGGGGCCGGTCAGGCGCGTGACCGCGCCGACCATGTCCGAGGCGGCGATGACGACGAGCGCGCCGATCGCCACCAGCACCGCGCGCCGGGTGCTGTGCGGCGACATGAACACCAGCGGTATGAGCAGGCACAGCACCACGATGTCCGCGACCGGGTAGACCAGCGCGAAGCCGAGGAACCCGGCCCCCTCGCCCAGCTCCTCGTAGAGCGGGGAGAACAGCAGGATCCACACCACGGAGAAGACGGCGGCGGCGCACACGTAGCTGTCGGTGATGTGCCGCACGGCCGTACGCAGGCCGCCCGGCCAGGGAGCGAACCGGGTGAACCCGATCACGAAGAGTGGCAGCGCCGCGAGCGCGAAGAGGTCACCCAGCGTGAGCGAGAGGACCGACGCACCGCTGAAGGAGCGCGTGATGGCGTGAGTGAGACCACCCGCGCACCAGGACAGCGCGGCCAGTCCGAGGAAGCGCAGGGCCGCGGGCCCGTCGGCCCCGTCCACGTGGGCGTCCCGGTCCGCGCCGGTCCGCGCCCAGCGCCGCGAGGCGTAGAGCAGGGAGCCACCCGCGACACCGGCCACCACGGCGGTGGGCCACTGCCCCAGGGAGGCGGCCAGCGTGGCGTCTCCCGCCGGCACGAAGGTCGCGGCGAGGTAGAGCAGGAAAAGCGCGCCCAACCCGTACAGTCCCAGGCGGCGTGCCCTGGTTCCCATCACCGGCCCCCAGCGGGTGCGCGGCGACCCGGGCGGCCCACGGCCGCCGTCGCGCTCTCTCCTCGAACATGGAGCACCCACCTCGTGATCACTCGCGTCAGGACGCGGCACCGTGCCGCACCACTGGTTGCCGCCCGGAGTTCTCTCGGGCCCGGGACGAACGGCGGCGGGGTGGAACCGGCGGGCCGGACTCACCCCCGTGCGTGGACACCCTACGCAACCAAGGTCACACAGCGATTGAGGAGCGGACGAGAGATGACGACAGAACCGTCACCGTGAGTGAGCGCCACCCCGGGTGCTCCCCTCCCCGAAGTGACGTCGGCGTCGCGGGGACCGAGTCCCCGCGACGCCGCTCACGCACCGGGCAACGAACCGGGTCCGGCGGCGGTTCCGCACGCCAGGACCGAAGGGAGGAGCCCTACCTCACACCCGCCCGAGGGGCGGAGCCGCCCGCCTCCTACTGCGCGGAAAGCCTTTCCAGGATGAGCTCCCGCGCACGACCGGCGTCAGCCTGGCCCCGGGTGGCCTTCATGACGGCGCCCACCAGGGCACCGGCGGCGGCCACCTTGCCCCCCGCACCTTGTCGGCCGCGTCGGCGTTGTTGGCGATCGCCTCGTCGACGGCCGCGCCCAGGGCGCCGTCGTCGCTGACGACCTTGAGACCACGGGACTCGACGACGGCGTCGGGCTCACCCTCACCGGCGAGAACACCCTCGACGACCTGGCGTGCCAGCTTGTTGGTCAGCGTGCCCTCCGCGACGAGCGCGATGACCCGGGCGACCTGCGCCGGGGTGATCGGCAGGGAGGAGAGCTCGACCTCCTGCTCGGTGGCACGGCGGGAGAGCTCGTTCAGCCACAGTTTGCGCGCCTCGGCCGAGGGCGCGCCCTCGGTCACGGTCGCCTCCACCAGGCCGATGGCGTCGGCGTTGACCAGGTCGCGCAGCTCGGTGTCGGACAGGTTCCACTCGGCCGTGACCCGGGCCCGCTGGGCGGCGGGCAGCTCGGGCAGGGTCGCCCGCAGCTCCTCGATCCACGCCTCGGACGGGGCGACCGGGACGAGGTCGGGGTCCGGGAAGTAGCGGTAGTCCTGCGCCTCCTCCTTGGAGCGGCCGGAGGTGCTGCGGCCGAGGTGCTCCTGGAAGTGGCGGGTCTCCTGCACGACCCGCTCCCCGGCGTCGAGGACACCGGCCTGGCGCTCGATCTCCGAACGGACGGCCCGCTCGACGGAGCGCAGGGAGTTGACGTTCTTGGTCTCGCTGCGGGTGCCCCACTCGTCGGCGCCGCGCTCGTTGATCGAGACGTTCACGTCACAGCGCATGGAGCCCTCCTCCATGCGCACGTCGGAGATGCCGAGCGAACGGACCAGGTCGCGCAGTTCGGCGGCGTAGGCGCGGGCCACCAGCGGGGCGAGCTCACCGGTACCGGTGATCGGCTTGGTGACGATCTCCAACAGCGGGATCCCGGCGCGGTTGTAGTCGACGTTGGAGTGGCTGGCGCCGTGGATGCGGCCGGTGGAGCCACCGACGTGCGAGGACTTGCCGGTGTCCTCCTCCATGTGGACGCGCTCGATCTCCACGCGGAACACGCGCGGCCCCTCGGGGGTGTCGACCGTGACGTCGAGGTGCCCGTCCACGCAGATCGGCTCGTCGTACTGCGAGATCTGGTAGTTCTTCGGCATGTCCGGGTAGAAGTAGTTCTTCCGGGCGAACCGGCCCCACGGGGCGATCGAGCAGTCGAGCGCCAGGCCGAGCCGGATCGCGCCCTCGACGGCCTTCTCGTTGACCACCGGCAGGGAGCCGGGGAAGGCGAGGCAGACCGGGCACACCTGGGTGTTGGGCTCGGCGCCGAACGCGGTGGGGCAGGGGCAGAACATCTTCGAGGCGGTACCCAGCTCGATGTGGGTCTCCAGGCCGAGCACGGGTTCGTACGTGTTCAGCGCCTGTTCAAAGCTGGGAGTCACCGCGTGGGCCATCGCCGCAAACCCGTTTCAGTAGAGGACATACCTTCCAGGTCAGCCTACCGAGGCTGAGAGGTCCGGCGGTCCCGTCCCCGAACGGGGTGCGGCCGACGCATGTCACGGCAAGCACACGATTGGGTCGCTGTGGAGACGATCTCCGCGGTGACGGAGGCCCGGGCCGTTAGTCTTGATTGCCCAGGAACACGATTTCGCCGGCAGGGGCCCTCGCCCCTTCCGCCCGTCCCAACAGGAGCGCCCGAGCATGTCCGGCATCCTGCTTCGGTGCGCCGCGCTGCTTTCCGCCTCCGCGCTGATCGGCACCCTGACCACCGCCCCCGTGGCGGCCGACGACTTCTCCCGTCTCGACCGAGACCCGGTCGCGGGCCTGCCCGTCGTGCTCACTGACGGCGACGAGGTGGACACGGCGCTGTTCAGCCTGCGCGTGGCCGACGAGGACTCGGTGCGCGCCTACGCGCTGGTCGTGGACGAGGAGGTGCGGCCGCGCACCGCCTACGTGGAGTCGGCGTGGGCGGACCGCCCGGAGTGGACCGGAACCACCGGGGCCCCGGCCCCCGCCAACCGGGCCAACTGGGTGGTGAGCAACTCCTACCCGAACGTGGCCCTGCCCTTGCTCGGCGCCGCCTCGGGGGTGCTGTTCCTGGAGGAGGCGCACGCCATCGCGGCGACCCAGGCGGCCCTGTGGAACGTGCTGGACGGGGTGGAGCCGGACCCGGAGGCCAACCACCCGGACGTCACCGCGCTCTACACGTACCTCGTGGAGGGGAGTCTGGACGCCGACGGCGGGACCACGGCCCGTTCCGTGGAGGTCTCGCCCGCCCAGGTCGAGGAGGTCTCCCCGGAGGATCCGCTGGGTCCCCTTACCGTCTCCAGCGCGGGAGAGGGGCCGGTGCGGCTCTCGCTGCGCGGCGCCCCGGCGTCGTGGCTGGTCGACGCGGCGGGCCGGGAGATCTCGCAGGCCCACGACGGCGACGAGCTGTTCCTCGACGTGGACCCGTCCGTTCCGGCGGGGGTGGCCACCCTCCACATGCGCGGCGACGAGGTCCCGTTGGAGGAGGGGCGCCTGTTCACCGGCCGCGAGGGAGTGCGGACCCAACCGCTCATCACCGCGGAACCGGGTTCGGCGACCAGCTCGACCAGTGCGACGTTCACCTGGCGCGGCGAGGAGCCGCAGGAGCGGACCGAGGAGCCCGAGCCCGAGACGGCGGAACCCGAGGCCCCGGAGGTCCGGGAGGCGCCCTCCCCGGAGCCCGTGCCGGAGGAGACCCCGACGGCCGTGGCGCAGCACCGGAACACCGAGGACGGGCTGGCGCTCACCGGCACGTGGCTGTCCGGTCTGCTGGTGATCGCCGGAGCACTGGTCGTGTCCGGCCTGCTCATCCTGGTTCTGGGCAGAAAGCGACGCGACTGAGAACCGGGGAACTGCTCCCTCTCCGAACTGACGTTCCCTAACACCGGGACATAATGGGGGTTCGCCCCCTTGGGAATTCTCCCCGGCCGCTATTCGTCACATTTTCAGTGAAGCGGGTTGGAAGTGGGGAACCCGATCGCTAGTATCGGGCGGGCGGTCGCCGTTTTCATGGCGCACGCGGCCCGATCTCCCGCGTGGGCGAGCCCGATCAAAGGACAGCCCCCGGCCAGAACGGCCACCGCGCCCCTGTCCCCGACACGGTGCGACACCCACAGGGGGCGCACCCAGCGGCCCTCCCCCATCGACGAGGGCTCCCATCCGTGGCGACCGCACCCTCCGCACACGGCTCCCCATCGACCTGGGCGGATTCCATCCGGTTACCCCTAGCAGACACCGGGACACAACTTGAGTAACTTCTCCCTCCCCGTACCGCCGGACGCGCTGGTCTCGCCGCCACCGCCGCGGCGTTCCTCGCCCTCGGTCTGGCCGCCCCCGCCGCCGCCGACGAGGTGGAGACCTACGAGGGTTCCCTCGAAGGCCGGTACACCGGCAACGCCGAGAACGGCCCGAACGTCCACATGAACGGCGAGGAGGTCCGGCCCAGCCTCTTCAACCTGGAGCTGACCGACGGCAGCGTCCTCACGACGTACTGCATCGACTTCCGCACCCAGATCGTCGGCGGCGCCGAGTACAAGGAGGACGACTGGGCCAACTACCCGGGCGAGGGCTCCTTCGCGCAGCCCGGCAAGGTCCTGTGGATCCTCCAGAACTCCTACCCCCGGACCGACGCCGCCGCCCTCGGTGAGGCCGCCGGTGTCGAGGGCCTGAGCAACGGTGACGCCCTCGCGGCCACCCAGGCCGCCATCTGGCACTTCAGCAACGACCTGGACCTCAGCGAGGGCAACAGCGAGGCCGTCGAGAAGGTCTACGCCTACCTCGTGGAGAACGCCGAGGACACCGAGCGGGAGCCCGGCGCCGCGCTGAGCGTCACCCCGTCCTCCGCCGAGGGCAAGGCCGGTGAGACCGTCGGTGAGTTCGTCATCGAGACCAACGCCACCGAGATCCCCGTGGACCTGAGCGCGCCCGAGGGCGTCCAACTGGTCGACGTGGAGTCCGGCGAGGCCGTCACCACCGTCGAGAACGGCGACAAGGTCGGCTTCTCGGTCCCCGAGGACGCCGAGGACGGCGAGGCGTCCTTCAGCCTGGAGGCCACCTCCACCGTGGAGACCGGGCGTCTCTTCCAGGGCAAGGACCCGAAGAAGCCCACCCAGACGCTGATCACCGTCGACGGTGAGCCCACCACCGCCACGGCCTCCGCCTCCGCCTCCTGGACCAAGGCCGAGACCCCGGTCCCGCCGACCGAGGAGCCCAGCGAGACCCCCTCCCCCAGTGAGGAGCCCTCCGAGCCCGCCGAGAAGCCGAGCGAGCCGGCCGAGGAGAAGCCGACCCCGCCCAAGGAGGACGACAAGCCGACCCTGCCGGTGACCGGTGGCGCGCTCACGGGTCTGGTCGCGGCCGGCGTGGCCGCCCTGGGTGCCGGCGGTGCCGCCCTCTACCTGAGCCGCAAGCGCAAGGCGGCCACCGGTGAGGACACCGACGCCTAGGGGACTCGTCCCCTGAGCCCGCTCCCCCGACCGGGTCGAGGTTCCGGACACCGGAGCCCGCACCGGTCGAGGCTCGGACCGCGCGAGGGCCCGTCCACGTGAGAGATCACGGGGGCGGGCCCTCCGTCTTTCCTGGAGAAGGCGCAGTTCAGACCAGTGGCGCCGAGAAATCCCCCCGGTTCGGCTTGGACGTACCCCAACAGATCGCTAATATCGGACAGGCACAAACATTCTTTCCCCTGTGCCTCCGGGCTCTCTCGCAGCCCGAAGCCGCTCCGGCCCCTCCCGGACGCCCCTCTTCCTCCCCCGCTGCCGCACGCCCCCGGGGCCGCGCGGCGCGGCACCTCATGACAGGACACGACGTGAAGCACTCCCCCAACCTCCGGAGCACCGGTCGCGCGGGTCTGGCGGTCTCCGCCGCGGCGCTGCTGACCTTCGGCCTGGCCGCTCCGGCCGCCGCGGAGCCCGTGGAGACCTACGAGGGCGCCGTACGCGCCCAGTACGTGGACAACCACCAGTCCGGCGACACCGTCACCATGAGCGGCGACAGGATCGGCACCAACCTCTTCCGGCTCCGGCTGGAGGACGGCAGCGAGCTGATCTCCTACTGCATCGACATCGAGACGGGCATCCGTTCGAACGCGTGGTACAAGGAGGACAGCTGGGCCAACTACCCGGGCAAGGGCTCCTTCTCCGAGCCCGGCAAGGTCCACTGGATCCTCCAGCAGGGTTACCCGTCGGTGAGCGCCCAGGAGCTGGCCGAGGCCTCCGACGCCAACGCCGCCCGGGTCACCGAGTCCGAGGCGCTGGCCGCCACCCAGGCCGCCATCTGGCACTACAGCAACGGCGCCACCCTCGACCGCGGCCCGGGCAACGTCAAGGCGATCTACGACTACCTGGTCGACAACGCCGAGGAGCTGCCCCAGGAGCCCGCGCCGACCCTGAGCGTGACCCCGGGCAGCGCCGCCGGGAAGGCCGGTGAGACCGTCGGCGAGTTCGTCATCTCGACCAACGCCGAGAGCGTCCCCGTCGACCTGACCGCCCCCGAGGGCGTCGAACTGGTGGACCTCGCGAGCGGCCAGCCGGTCGGCGAGACCCTCTCCGACGGCGACAAGGTCGGCTTCTCCGTCCCCGCCGACTCCGACGCGGGCCAGGCGTCCTTCAGCCTGGAGGCCAACGCCACCATCAAGCAGGGCCGCCTGTTCAAGGGCGAGGACCCCAACAAGGCGACCCAGACCCTGATCACCGCCGAGGACAGCGACGTCACCGTCAACGCCGCCGCCTCCGCCGAGTGGTCCGAGGCCGACCAGCCCACCCCGACCCCGGAGCCGTCCGAGGAGCCCTCGACGTCCCCGGAGCCGACCCCGGAGCCGACCGACGAGCCGGAGCCCAAGCCCACCCCGAGCGAGTCCCCCTCCGAGGACGACAAGCCCGCCCCGGGCAAGGAGGACGACAAGCCGACCCTGCCCGTCACCGGTGGCGCGCTGCTCGGCCTCGTGGCCGCCGGTGTGGCCGCCCTGGGTGCCGGTGGCGGTGCCCTCTACCTCAGCCGCAAGCGCCGGAGCAACGGCGCCGACGCTGACACCGACGCGTAGGTAGCACGCCCTCCCGGGCCCGCCCCCGATCCACTCGCGGGGCGGGCCCTTTGTCATGCGCGGACAAAACCATGGCCCCTTTTCTGACACCGCACGCACAATACGGCGGATGGTTTACATGGGATCCCGCACTTGGCTGATATCGGCCAGAACAATGGGCTTCGTTGTGAGGGTCACGCGTCCTGTGAAAACCTCGTCCGACGGACGCACCACCCCCAAAAGCCCTCTTCACCACCTGAATCGCGCTGTTTACCGCCACCGGGCGAAACACCTCAGGAAGAGAAGTGACGCACGTGTCCCTCCGTGGTCGTACCCCCTCGCCGCCGTGGCCTCGGCCCTGCTCGTGGTCGGCCTCGCGGTGCCCGCGACGGCCGAACCCGCCCCCTACCAGGGGTCGGTGCGCGGCCAGTACACGGGCGTCGCGGAGCACGGGCACGCGGTCACCATGCGGGGCGAGCCCTTCACCACGACGGCCACCTTCGACCTGCGCCTCGACGACGGCGCGCAGACGCTCACCACGTACTGCATCGACTTCCGCACCGGACTGGTCGAGGAGGCCTGGTACCGCGAGGACCAGTGGGAGAGCTACCCGGGGCAGGGGGACTTCGCCGAACCCGGCAGGGTGAACTGGATCCTGCGGAACTCCTACCCGGTGGTCGGGGTCGGCCAGCTGGAGGAGCGGGCCGGGATGGCACGTCTGACCGAGTCCGAGGCGCTCACCGCGACCCAGGCGGCGATCTGGCACTTCAGCAACGGACTGGACCTCGAACGGGTGGAGCGGAGCCCCGAACTCGACGGCAACGTCAACGCGGGCAACGTCACCCACCTGTACGAGCACCTGGTGGACGGCGCCAAGGAACTGGCCAACGAACCGGGTTCCGCGCTCACCGTCACCCCGGGCCGGGGTTCGGGACTGGCCGGTGAGGAGATCGGCCCGTTCACCGTCGAGACCAGCGCCGAGAACGTCCCCGTGCGCCTGGAGGCGCCCGACGGCGTGAAGCTGGTCGACGCCGGGACCGGCCGGAGCCTCGACGAGGTCGGCAGCGGCGACACCGTGGCCTTCTCCGTCCCGGCCGAAGCCGAGCCGGGCGAGGCCACCCTCGTGCTGGAGACCACCGCCTCCGTGGAGATCGGCCGCCTGTTCAAGGGCGAGGACCCCGACGAGCCCACGCAGACGCTCATCACGGCCCAGGACAGCGAGATCGTCGTCTCCGAGTCCGCCACGGTGGCCTGGGACGCGGCGGGCGGCACCCCGCCGGTGGTCGAACCCACCGACGCGCCCAGCGCCTCCCCGCCGCGGACCGGGCCGCCGCGCCCGAACGGGAGGGCCTGGCCGTCACCGGAGGCGCGGTGGTCGCCCTGGTCGCCGCCGCGCTGGTCGCGGTCGCCGGTGGCGGCGCCGCCCTGTACCTCGCCCGGCGCCGCCGGTCCACCGGGCAGCGGCCCTAGAATGGTCACCATGTGCGCGATCGCGGTCACCGAGCGCCGTCCCTCCTAGGGACGGCGGAACCCTCGTGAGGAGGTCCGCCGCCCGAACGGTTCCCACCCGGGCGGCGTCCTCGTGCTGCCCGGAACACCCCGAGACGACGGAGTATCCGTGCACGACCAGCACCGCACCCCACCCACCGCCCTGACCCAGCGCGTCGAGCGCCTGCGCGAGGTGGCACTGGCCGAACCTCGCGTGGAGGCGGTCCTGCTCTACGGGTCCTGGAGCACCGGTGAGGCCGACGCCCTCTCCGACCTGGACGCCTACGTGTACCTCGCGGAGGACCTCGACGGCCGGGAGTTCGTCTCCCGCGTCGCCCCGGTCCGACTCGCCTACACCAACCTCTTCGGGATCCTCGCGGTGGTCTTCGACGACCTCATGCGCGGCGAGTTCCACTTCGATCCGGGATCGGCGATCGCGGAGATCGCCACCTGGAAGGGCATGATCCACCTGCCCGACCCGGACGCCGCCGTGCTGGTGGACCGCACCGGACGCCTCACCGAGGCCGTGCGCCCCCTCGCCGGGTTCGTGGCACCCGACCCGGCGCCGACCGCCGAGCAGCTCATGGGAGAGCTGGCCAACTGGACGCTGATGACCGCCCACGTGCTGGCCCGCGGCGAGGCCGCCCGCGCCCACGCGGCGCTGGCCACGATGGTCTCCCCTCACCAGCTCAAGCTGGTGCGGCTGCTGCGCGGCTCCACCGCGCACTGGCTCACACCCAGCCGGGCCCTGGAGGCGGACCTGCCCGGCCGGGACGCGGCGCGCCACACCGCAACGACGGGGAGCGCCGAACCGGCGGAGGTCCGCCGGGCGCTGGAGGACAGTTGGACGTGGAGCCGTGAGCTGTCCCGCGAGGCCGCCGATCGGTGGGGCGTCGACCTCCCCGAGGACCTGCACGAGGACATCGCGAAGCTGATCGGCTGACACGCGGACGCCCTCCGCTCCCCCGTGGGGAGCGGAGGGCGTCGTACGAAGCTAGGAGACCGCGTAGGGGCTGCGCGCGATCAGCGCGCCGTCCCGCTCGGTCAGGGCGCGCTCGACGGCGGCCGCGACCCGGTAGGTGCGGTCGTCGGCCAGCGGCGGAGCCATGATCTGGAAGCCGACCGGGAGGTCGTCCTCCGGGGCCAGACCGCACGGCACCGACAGCGACGCGTTCCCGGCCAGGTTGGACGGGATCGTGCACAGGTCGGCCAGGTACATGGCCATCGGGTCCTCGGCGCGCTCACCGATCGGGAACGCCGTGGTCGGGGTGGTCGGGGAGACCAGCACGTCCACGTTCTCGAAGGCGGCGTCGAAGTCGCGCTTGATCAGCGTGCGCACCTGCTGGGCGCTGCCGTAGTAGGCGTCGTAGTAGCCGCTGGACAGCGCGTAGGTGCCCAGCATGATCCGGCGCTTGACCTCGGGGCCGAAGCCCTGCGCGCGGGTCAGCGACATGACCTCCTCGGCGCTGCGTGTGCCGTCGTCACCGACCCGCAGGCCGTACCGCATCGCGTCGAAGCGGGCCAGGTTCGAGGAGGCCTCACTGGGAGCGATGAGGTAGTAGGCCGACAGGGCGGCGTCGAAGCTCGGGCAGGACACCTCGACGACCTTGGCGCCCAGGGACTCCAGCAGCTCCACGGTCTCACGGAAGCGCTGGCGGACACCGGGCTGGAAGCCGTCGTTGTCCAGCTCCTTGACCACGCCGACGCGCAGGCCCTCGACGTCGCCCATCCGGGCGGCGTCGGCCACCGGCGGCACGGGGGCGTCGATCGAGGTGGAGTCGCGGGGGTCGTGGCCGGAGAAGGCCTCCTGGAGCAGGGCGGCGTCGAGCACGTTGCGCGCGAACGGGCCCGGGGTGTCCAGGGACGAGGCGAAGGCGATCATTCCGTACCGGGAGGAGCCGCCGTAGGTGGGCTTGCCGCCGACCAGGCCGCACACGGCGGCGGGCTGGCGGATGGAGCCGCCGGTGTCGGTGCCGGTGGCCAGCGGAGCCTCGAAGGCGGCGACGGCCGCGGAGGAACCACCGGAGGAGCCGCCGGGGATACGGTCGGTGTCCCACGGGTTGCGGGTGATCTGGTAGGCCGAGTTCTCCGTGGAGGACCCCATGGCGAACTCGTCCATGTTGGTCTTGCCGAGGATGACCAGACCGGCCTCGCGCAGGCGCTCGGTGACGGTGGCGTCGTAGGGGGCTGCCAGCCCTCCAGGATCTTCGACGCGGCCGTGGTGGGCATGTCCTTGGTGGTGAACACGTCCTTGTGCGCGACCGGCACACCCGCGAGGGGGCCGAGGTCGGCACCGGCGGAACGCCTGGCGTCCACGTCGCGGGCCTGGGCGAGCGCGGTCTCCCGGCGCACGTGCAGGAAGGCGTTGATGTCGCCGTCGACCGACTCGATCCGGTCGAGGTAGGCGGTGGTGGCCTCCTCCGAGGAGACCTCACCGGCCTTGATGGCCGCGCCGAGGTCGGCGGCGCTGAGCCCGATGACGTCGCTCATCTACTCTTCCTCCCCAAGGATGCGCGGCACCCGGAAGCGCTGCTCCTCCACCGCGGGGGCTCCGGCCAGGGCCTGCTCGGGGGTGAGGCCGGTCCGGGCCTCGTCGGGGCGGTAGACGTTGGTCAGCGGCAGGGCGTGCGAGCTCGGCGGGATGTCGCCCTGGGCGACCTCCTGCACCTTGGCCACGGCGGTGAGGATGTCACCGAGCTGGGCGGCGAGCGTGTCGAGCTCGCTCTCGTCGAGCGCCAGCCGCGACAACCGGGCGAGGTGCGCGACCTCATCACGGGTGATGGCGGTCATCAGGTGAGAACCGTTTCTTCGGCGGACGGGTGATCAGGACAATCCTATTGTCCCGCCGCCGGTCCCGGTGCCGCTCTCCCTCACCTGAGGCCCATCACACCGGCCCGGCCGTCGGCCACGTACGCGACGGCCACCGCCCCGGGAACGCTGATCGCGTTGACTATCGAGAGACCCACCGCGTCTTCCCATGTCAGCACTGCGGTGTCCTCGAACCCCTCGAAGCGGGCGAATCCCTCGGGTACCGAGGCGTTCTCCATCCAGCTCTCCAGGTGGAGCACCCCGCCCTGCAGACCCACCCGGTGGCCGTCCTGCACAATGTCCTCGTTCATCGACACGAGGCCACGCTCCGACTCCCGATCGACGTTCCCCGCAAGGTCCTCGATCCGATACGCACCGCTCTCGGTGTCCCAGACACCCAACCGGGTCCCGTCCTGTGAACTCCAGAGGAGACGGCCCGTGTCCAGGTGCGTCGCCTCCCTCCTCCCGATGTCCAGGATGGAGTCACCCAGGCCTCCGGAACGGAAGTGGATGCCCACGAGTCCCCCGGGCGTGGGCTGACAGTGCGTTCCAGGGATTCGAGGGCATACGGCCGACGGAGTGTTCCGTCCGCCAGAGTTCCTCGCCCGTTTCCGGAGAAAGGCCGACCAGCTCGGAGGAGAAGTCCTGGCCCAAAGTGGAAGCCACGCTCTCTTCGCCCTCGGGTTGTTCGAAGCAGGTGGTGGCCGCGACCACCACGTCCGTCCGCACCGTCAGGCTGTCCACCCGACCGACGTCGGAACAACTCGGCACGTTCGAAACGGTCCACAGCGACTCCCCTGTGGAGAGGTCATAGGAGCTGACCGAGTCCTCCCAACGCACGGTCCAGGTCTCCCCGAGACGCCGCGCAAAGCGGATTCCAGAGGGAACGGTTCGTGCTCACGTGTGTACTCGACACCGGACAGATCAGACTCGAACTCGTGGGCAACACGTCCGGTGGCCGCCTCCATCAGAGTGGTTCGCGACGCGTCCTTGTCATACAGGACGACATGTTCTCCGCTGTCCGTCACCTCACTCACCAATGACCGTCCTCGGTCTCTGTATGACCAGAGCTCCTCACCTGACTCCCCTGAAAGGGCGTGTACCCCGTCCGCAGTGAGCACGGCGACGCCCTCGTCCATTTCACGGATACGGACGTCACGACGATCCCCAGGGGACTCCCAGGTCCAGGCGATCTGACTGACCGACGACCGGTACCCCGGGGGCTCACCAGGCTCACGAGTGCTGTGCACAGGACCCAACAAGGAACACCCGGCCACCAAGAACACAAGGGAAAGACACAAGCAGGAAACCATCAATCCCCGAGGAACAGCGTCGAACATTCCAGAACTCCTATTGGAGCGCTCTGCGAGCCTCGACCACACCACCATCATCATCATCGAGATCAAATCCGAAGTTGCTGGCGACCGCCGCGTCTCATTCTTCCTGAAGACCCGATATTTTGTCTTGCACCTCTCCACATCTCCACTCCACTTTGTCAGCATCCCCCAAACGTGTCAACATGTGGCCAACCCGGAATTCCGCGCACCGAGATTCTCTTTTGCAGTCGCGTGGATATCACTGGCTACCAGATCAGAGAACTCTTTGCCTCCGTCATCAACAGGGCTTTGAGGTCTCCACCATTTCCTGTGATGCGCCCCACTATGCTGAGGGAATCGTCAGCTGCTTGGTCCAGCTTTCCGGTGTCGACGTCACAGGACTTGGAGGAGAAGTACACGACTCACCTTGGGATCAGATTCGATTCTAGGGCTGGGGCTGGCCGAAGCTCACAAACGGACGTTCAGTGGTAGGTCCCGGGGAGCACTGAAGGAACCTCCACAGTTCCGAAAGTCTCACCAGCCTGGCTGTCCGTGTTGGCGGCTTCCGACGCACCACTCTGAATGCCCCCGGGGATCATTCCCTCGAGGCTCCGAGGATGGCTGTCTCGGGGCCGCATACTCGTCTGGTCTGCGGTGACGGCCACAGCCATTCCCGTGGCCACCTTCGGCCAGTCCTGACCCGGCGGCGAAACTCTCGGTTTCCGCCAACTCGAAATGATGAATCGTCCGGCTCAGACGGGGGTGCCGGTGTCGTGGGCGGCCACCCAGGTGACCACGTCGCGGGCGATCATCGGGCGGGCGAAGAAGTGCCCCTGCGCGTGGTCGCAGCCGGTGTCGCGGGCGGCCTCGGCCAGCTCACGGGTCTGCACTCCCTCGGCGACGGCCCGCATGCCCAGGGCGCCGACCAGGGCGATCGCCCCGCGCACCACGGTGCGGCCGTTGGCCGTGCCGTCCACCAGGCGGGAGGTGAAGGACTCGTGGATCTTCACCTCGTCCAGCGGCAGTCCGGCCAGCTGGGCGAGGGTGAAGTGCCCGGTGCCGAAGTCGTCCAGCGCCAGGCCCACCCCCAGGGTGCGCAGGCGTCCGACGGCGGCGGTGGCGGCGCCGGGGTCCTCGATGAGGGTGCGCTCGCTGATCTCCAGGACCAGCTGGTGCGGCGGGACGCCGTGCTCGCGCAGGGCCGAGGCGACGGTCTCGGGCAGGTCCGGGTCCAGGAGTTCGCGCACGCCGAGGTTGACCGCCACCGGGAGGTGCTGGCCCTGGGTCCGCCACAGCGCGGTGCGGGCCAGGGTGATGTCGAGGACCTGCCCCGTGAAGGCCCGGAACAGGTTGGAGTGCTCGACCACCGGCATGAACTCGTCCGGGGTGAGCAGGCCGCGCACCGGGTGCCGCCATCGGGCCAGGGCCTCCAGACCCACGGGCCGGTCGTCCGCCAGGTCCACCTTGGGCTGGTAGTGCATCTCCAGGGCACCCTCGGCCAACCCCCGGCGCAGCTCGCTGTACATGCTCAGCCGGGCGGTCGAGTTGCGGTCCTTGCCGGGGTCGTAGCACTCCACGCCGGTCCGGTCGGCCTTGGCCACGTACATGGCCACGTCGGCGCGCTGCATGAGGAGCTCGAAGTCGGGGGCGTCGTCCGGGTACAGGGCGATGCCGGTGCTGACCTGGAGGTCGAAGTCCATGCCGTCCAGTCGCACCGGTTCGGCCAGCGCCCCCTTGAGGCGCAGCGCCACCTCCCGGGCGGTGGCGGCGTCGCGCACCTGCGGGAGCAGGATGGCGAACTCGTCGCCGCCCAGGCGGGCCACGAGGTCGCTCGGGCGCACGCTGTGGACGAGCCGCCGGGCCAGGGTCTGGAGGAGGCGGTCGCCGGTGGGGTGGCCGAGGGTGTCGTTGACCTCCTTGAACCGGTCCAGGTCCAGCAGGAGCAGGCCGACGCGGGTGCCGCGCTGGTGGGCGTGGTCGATCTCCCTCCGGGCCCGGACGGTGAGGAGCTTGCGGTTGGCGAGTCCGGTGAGTTCGTCGTGGTTGGCCTGGTGGTCGCGCTTCACCAGCAGCAGGGCGCTCGTGTAGAGGGCTCCGAGGGGGAAGGCGAACAGCGGCACGTAGAGCACCGAGTGGGTCATCGCGATGACGATGAGCGGCGACAGACTGAGCAGGACCGCGTTCACGTACACCTGCTGTCCCAGGCCCTTGAACATCACCTGGCGCAGCGGCACTCGCTCGTGCATCGCCACGGCGCAGAGCACCAGGACCCGGTTGACCAGGAACGAGGCTGCCCCGGCGAGGGCGACCCCGACCAGTTCTCCCCGGCCGGGATCCACGGGGAGGTGACGATCTCGGGGAGGGTCAGGCGCAGGACGGCGTCGGCCACTCCGAGGGAGAGGACGTACTGGGCGGCGTTGAAGGCGGTCCGGTGCGGCGCGTGACGGCGGGCCACCCCGGCGACGACCGTCGCGACGCACTGGAGGAGCGCCGCGACGGGCAGCCCGTAGAAGATGACCAGCGCGAACGTGAAGGGCAGCGAGGTGGGGGCGCCGCTGCCCGGCGCCTGGCCGGGCATGGCGATGGGTCTGAGCTCGCCGAGGATCACCATGCACAGCAGCACCCAGACCAGTGGTTCCCTGGCCAGGTTGGTGAGCTGTTCGATGCCGAGCTCGACGCTGGAGACGCCGAGCAGTGCCGCGCCCGCGACGGTGGCGGCCGCCATGTAGAGCCACAGCGGTGTCCCGACCCGGGGGCCGATGTCCCGAGTGCTGATGGGGTCCTTCATCGGTGACCTCGTGACTGATGACCGTTATCCCGGATACGGTCCTGTCCGTATCCGGTGGTGTTGTCGCACAGCTTACGGGGTTTCGTCACCAACTGTCGCATCACATGAACTATCCGTGAAGAGATTCGCGAGCCACGAAGGGCAGGGGGCCGGAACGGTCCCCCTGCCCGCGTCCCCGGAGGGACGCCCACGATCCCGGGTGTGCGGCGGAGCCTACTCCTCCGCCGCCTCCTCCACCGGGTTGATCCGCAGTTTCTCCGCCGCTTCGGGGCCGTCCTCCAGCAGGACGCGGAACCCGGCCTCGTCGAGCACGGGGACGCCGAGCTTCACGGCCTTGTCGTACTTGGACCCGGGGGCGTCCCCGACCACCACGAACCCGGTCTTCTTCGAGACGGAGGCGGTGGCCCGGCCACCGCACTCGGCCACGGCCTCCTTGGCGCCGTCCCTGGTGAAACCCTCCAGGGAACCGGTCACCACGACGGTCACGCCCTCCAGCACCCGGGACCCGGGTTCCTGTCCCTCGTCCTCCATACGGACACCCGCCGCCGCCCACTTTCGGACGATCTCGGCGTGCCAGTCCACGGCGAACCACTCGTGGATGGACCGGGCGATGGTCGGGCCGATCCCGTCAACCGACGCCAGCTCCTCCTCGGAGGCGGCGCGGATCGCGTCCATGGACCGGAAGTGGCGGGCGAGGTCCTCGGCGGCGCGGGGGCCGACGTGGCGGATGGACAGCGAGACCAGCACACGCCAGAGGGGCTTGTCCTTGGCCTCCTCCAGCTGCTCGAACAGCTTCTCGACCGTCTTCTTCGGCTCGCCCTTCATGTTGGCGAAGAAGGAGACCACCTTGGGCTCGCCGGTCTTCGGGTCCGTCTTGGGCTCGGTGGTGTCCGGGTCCAGGACGTGCGTGCGGATCGGCAGCAGCTGCTCGACGGTGAGGTCGAACAGGTCGCCCTCGTCCCTGAGCGCGGGCTCGACCGGCTCCAGCGGCTGGGTGAGCGCCGTGGCCGCGACGTAGCCCAGCGCCTCGATGTCCAGCGCCTTGCGCCCGGCGATGAACGCCACCCGCTCACGCAGCTGGCCCGGGCAGGAACGGGCGTTCGGGCAGCGCAGGTCGACGTCGCCCTCCTTCTGCTGCCCGAGCTCGGTGCCGCACTCGGGGCAGCGCTCGGGCATGACGAACTCGCGTTCGGTGCCGTCGCGCCGGTCGAGCACCGGACCGACGATCTCCGGGATGACGTCCCCCGCCTTGCGCAGGACGACGGTGTCCCCGATGAGCACGCCCTTGCGGACGACCTCCTGGGCGTTGTGCAGGGTGGCGAACTCGACCTCGGACCCGGCCACCACGACCGGCTCCATCACGCCGTAGGGGGTGACGCGGCCGGTGCGGCCCACACCCACCTTGATGTCCACCAGCGTGGTGGTGACCTCCTCCGGCGGGTACTTGTACGCGATCGCCCACCGGGGCGCGCGGCTGGTGGAGCCCAGCCGCCGCTGGAGGGAGATATCGTCCACCTTGACCACGATGCCGTCGATCTCGTAGGCGGGGTCGTGCCGGTGCTCCTGGTAGAACGCGACGTACTCGCGGACCTCGTCCATCGTGGCCACGACCTTGTAGCGGTCGCTGAGCGGCAGCCCCCACTCACCGAGGAGCGCGTAGGCCTGCGACTGGCTGGTGAAGGCGGTCTCCTCGCCCGCGGCGGGCGTGTAGGCGCCGACGCCGTGCACGATCATCGACAGCGGCCGGGTCGCGGTGACCCTCGGGTCCTTCTGCCGTAGCGAACCGGCGGCGGCGTTGCGCGGGTTGGCGAACGGCGCGTGGCTGCCGTCGACGGCGATGCGCCGGTTGAGCTCCTCGAAGTCCTCCACCGGGAGGAAGACCTCGCCGCGCACCTCCAGCAGCTCGGGGGCGGGGCGCACGCTCTCGTCGAGCTGTTCGGGGACCACCCCGATGGTGCGCACGTTGAGCGTGATGTCCTCACCGACCCGGCCGTCGCCCCGGGTCGCGGCCCGGATCAGGCGCCCCCGCTCGTAGACGAGGTCGACCGCCAGCCCGTCGATCTTGAGTTCGCACAGGTAGGCGTCGACCGGGACCTCGGCGGAGGCGCGGTCGGCCCAGGCGGAGAGCTCCTCGGAGTCGAAGGCGTTGCCCAGGCTCTCCATCCGGACGAGGTGCTCCACCTCGGCGAAGTCGACGCTGATGGGGGCGCCGACCTTCTGCGTGGGCGAGTCCTGGCTGACGAGGATCGGGTGGCGGTCCTCGATGCTCCGCAGTTCGAGCATGAGCCGGTCGTACTCGGCGTCGGAGACGATCGGTTTGCCCAGGTAGTACCGGTAGCTGTGATCGTCCAGCTCACGGCACAGCTCGGCGTGGCGGGCGCGTACCTCGTCGGGGACGGTGGTGTTCTCGGGCGCGCTCACTGCTGCCTTTCTTGTCGCTCTCACGGGGCCGGGTCGGGGGTGTCGGACGGGACCGGGGGTGGAGGCCGGGGTGGGCCCCCGCGTCCGCCGTCGCTACCTGCGGGGTTCGTCCCGCAGGACCCGGGCCCGCCCCGGGCGGCTTCCAGGGCGGCCCTGGCGTGCCGGGGAGGCCCCCGCCAGCCCGCAGGCGGGCGTGGTGACGACCACCTGGGACAGCAGGTCAGGGCTGAATCCCAACCGGTTCCAGAGCTCTCTTACGGGGTCGACGATAGCCGCCGGGTCCGACATTCCGGCGGACCTCCGGGCGGCGGCCGTGGCGGCGTCCGCGGCGGTTCCGGAGGGTCGCGCGGGGGCGGGCGGGTCGGTCGGGGGGACGACTCCGAGGAGGAACCCCACACCGGCCTCGACGGCGGTTCCGACCATCTCGTCGTGCGCCCGTGTGAGGAGTCGCGCGTCGAGGCTCAGGGCCCGGGCACCGCTGCGACGCAGGAGGTCGACCGGCGCCCCGGCGGCGCAGCAGTGCGCGGCGGGCACGGCGCCGCTCTCCTCGATCCCGGCGAACAGGGTGCGCAGGACCGACTCGACCAGGACCCGGTCCACGGCAGGCAGGACGCCGAGGCCGCTGGCCGTGGGCAGGCGGCCGAGGAGCACGGCGGGCAGGGTGGGCTCGTCCACCTGGACGATCACCCGGGCGCCGGGGACGCGACGCCGCACGTCGGCCACGTGCTCGAGGACGCCCTCCAGGTGGGACTCCGCGAGATCGCGGTGGGCCCCGGGGTCGGAGACCACGCGCTGGCCGTTGCGGAGCTCGATCGCGGCGGCCAGGGTCCAGGGACCGGCGATCTGCACCTTGAGCGGGCCCTCGTAGGCGTGGAGGTGCTCGGTGAGCGCGTCCATGTCGTAGGAGAGGAAGCTTCCGGCGCGGGCGAGGTCGCGTCCGGGGGTGTCGACGACCCGCCATCCGGTGGGCTGCACCTCGACGGGGAGGTCCACGAGGAGACCGGCGGCGCGTCCGATCATGTCGGCGCCGGCGCCCCGTGCTGGGAGCTCGGGCAGGTGCGGGAGGTCGGGGAGCTCTCCGACGATGGTCCGCATGGCCTCGTCGGGGTCCTCCCCGGCCAGGAACCCACTCCGGTTGCGGACGCGACGGGCCAGGGTTGGGGCTGCTGTTGACTCACGTTGCCCAAGGTTAGGGCAACCGGACCGGCGCGGCGCGGTGACGGAGTCAGGGGTGCTCAGGACCAGTCCGCCCCGGGTCGTCTCCAGCGTGCAGAAGGTGAGGTTGTCGATGAGCTCGGTGGCGCCGATCCCCTCTAGTTCGGTGCGGCTGTGGGAGGTGGCCACGGCCAGCACGGCGGCACCGGAGGCCAGGCCCGCGCGCACCCCGGCGGGGGCGTCCTCGACCACCAGGCACCGGGCGGGGTCGAAGCCGAGCGCGGCGGCGGCCCGGAGGTAGCCCTGGGGGTGGGGTTTGCCCTCGGAGACGTCGTCGGCGGTGACGAGCACCTCGGGGACGGGCAGTTCGGCGGCTTCCAGGCGGGTCCGCATGAGCCTGCGCGAGCCCGAGGTGACGGCGGCCCAGCGCGGGGAGGGCAGCGCGGAGAGGAGTTCGCGGGCGGCGGGCAGGGCGCTCACGCCGTCGAGGTCGGCCAGTTCCAGTTCCTCCAGTTCGGCGGTGGCCTCCGCGACCTGCGCCTCGGGCAGGAACATCGCGACGGTGTCCTCGGAGCGCCTGCCGTGGGAGACGGCCAGGATCTCCTCCGGGTCGATGCCGTGGGCCTCGCCCCACAGCCGCCAGGTCCTCTCGACGGCGCCGGTGGAGTCCACGAGTGTGCCGTCGATGTCGAAGAGGACGGCGTCAACAGAGATACGCATGCCCCCACGCTAGAGGGCGCGGGAGGCACGGGCGCGGCTCGGTCCCCTCCGGAGTGTTCGGGCGTCTCCGGGAACACGCGCCTCAGGTGAGGCGGGTGTCGGACTCGGCGGCCTCGCCGACGCGGGCCGGCTCCGCGTCCGGTGTCCGCTCGCCACGGGACCGGGCGGCCAGACGCGCGCGCACCACGAGGGCGGTCACCGCCGCGACGGCGGCCACGACCACGCCCACCGCCGTCCACGGGGACCTGAGGAAGAGCTCCAGCCAGGTGCCGACCAGCCCGGCGATCACCACGCCCCACAGGCCCGCCCAGGCCAGACCGCCGACGAAGACGGCGGCGAAGTAGCGGGGAAGCGCATCCGCACGGCGCCGGCGGAGAGGTTGATCGCCGTCTGCATGCCCACGGTGAAGAAGCTGAGGGTGACCACGGGCGCGCCGTAGCGGTCGATGCGTCGTTTGGCGGAGTCCAGCTTCGGTCCGAGGCGTCGGCCCATGCGGCTGCGGGTGACCCCGGCTCCCAGGCCCCGGCCGATCCAGTAGGTCGCGGGGGCGCGCAGCAGGATCACCACGAGCAGGGTGCAGTAGATGACCCAGAAGGGCTGACCCTCGAGAAACGCGAACTGCGGCATGGACCGGACCCCTTACACCTTGACCCCACAACTTTGCATTGCCTTACCTAACTTCGGCAAGAGTCGCGGACGAGAAAGCGCGTGTTGTGTGTCCTACTGTGACGGTTATGCCCGTGTTCGGGAACCGGCGGTCACGCCGACGCGGACTCCCGCGCCTCCTCCGAACGCGCGGTCGACCGGATGGTGGCGGACCCGAGCACCGTGTCGCCGTCGTAGACCACCACGGCCTGACCGGCCGCGACGCCGCGCGCGGGCTCGGCCAGCCGGACCAGCAGCTCCGGACCGTCCTCGGCCTCCCGCTGCACGACCGTGGCCGGGTACACCTCGCCGTGCGCCCGCAGCTGGACGTGGCACTCGGTGGGCTCGGAGAGCGGGCCGCCGCCGCTCCACACCGGCCGCGTCCCGACGATCTCGTCCACCCGCAGGGCCTCGCGCGGACCAACGGTCACGGTGTTGTTCACCGGCTCGATGGACAGCACGTAGCGCGGGTTCGGGGCGCCGCCCAGACCCAGGCCCTTGCGCTGGCCGATCGTGAACGCGTGCGCCCCCTTGTGGGTGCCCACCACGTTGCCGTCCTCGTCCTGGATCGGCCCCGGCTTCTCGCCCAGGCGCCGGTTCAGGAACCCGGCGGTGTCACCGTCGGCGATGAAGCAGATGTCGTGGCTGTCCGGCTTGTCCGCCACCGAGAGCCCCCGGCGCTCGGCCTCGGCCCGCACCTCGTCCTTGGTGCAGTCCCCGAGCGGGAACATCGCGTGTTCGAGCTGCCCGGCGTCGAGCACGCCCAGCACGTACGACTGGTCCTTGCCCTCGTCGACACTGCGTACGAGGCGGCCGTCGATCTTGCGGACGTGGTGCCCGGTGGCCACGGCGTCGAAGCCCAGCGCCACCGCCCGGTCCAGCACCGCCTCGAACTTGATCTTCTCGTTGCAGCGCAGGCACGGGTTCGGGGTGTTGCCCGCCTCGTACTCCGCGACGAAGTCCTGGACCACCTCGCGGTCGAACTCCTCCGACATGTCCCACACGTAGAAGGGGATGCCGATGACGTCCGCCGCGCGGCGGGCGTCGTGGGAGTCCTCCACGGTGCAGCAGCCCCGGGCGCCGGTGCGGTAGGACTGTGGATTCTTGGAGAGGGCCAGGTGCACGCCGGTGACGTCGTACCCCGCCTCGGCCACACGGGCCGCGGCAACCGCGGAATCGACCCCGCCGGACATGGCGGCCAGTACACGCAAAGTCATAACGACCCCAGCCTATGCGCCCCACGGAGGAGGGGGCCACGCCCGGGCCCGACCGAAGGTGTGCTCTGGGACGCGCCCGCCCCGGGGCGGGGCGAGGGTGGTCGTCTGGTTCTGCGAAAATCATGGGTATGGCTCTGTTCCGTCGTCGCCGCTCCGCCGACACCTCCGACTCCGCGTCCACGGCCGCCGTCACGGCCTTCTGGGACGCCTGGCCCACCGTGCGCTCGCCCCTGGCCGAGTCCGTCGAGTCCGACACCCCGGCCTCCGCCGAGGTGTCCGAGCGGGTCTCCGCGCTGGTCAAGGCGATCCACCCGGACCTGGACTGGGAGGTGGGACCCGCACCCCAACCGCAGGGCGGCCTGGAGGACCTCGACCTGTCGGCCGACGTCGACCCGGCCAAGCTCCTGGAACAGCTCGCGGCCCTGGACGACCCCTCCCGGTTCACCGACGCCCCCTCCTACGCGCTGACCCTGCGCCCCGGCGCCTCCGAGGAGGCGCGGGTGCAGTCCGAGCGCTGGTCCCGGTCGGCGCCGGAGGACACCGAGTGGCGGTTCCTCCCGGTCCGCCCCGCCGACCACGACCAGCTCGGCAACACCGTGCGCTGGGACGACCACGAACTCGACTTGTCCCACGTGTCCGTGTCCATGCGCGTCAACCAGGGCACGAGCCGGATCGAGGTGGGCGTCTACCACCCGGACAACATGTTCCTGTCCGGGGAGACCCGCCAGGCCGTCGCGGAGCACGTCACCCTGCTGGCCCTGGGCGAGGACCAGTTCGTGCGCTGGGTCGGGAAGGTGACGTCGCTGGACGAGCGGCCGATGGACCCGCTCCCGCCGACCTCCATGCCGGCCGTCGCCAAGCAGATGGGCGACCTCCTCGGCGGGACCGACGGCTGGGTGACGCTCCACGGCAGGCTGCCGTTGCAGGGCCCGCTCGAGGTCCAGGTCCGCCACCCCGTGACCCGCCGGGACTTCCCCGCGCTCTCGCTCTTCGTGCAGGTCCTCGTGCCGTACGCGGACGCCGACGCCGACCGGCTCCCCCAGGAGACCTCCGTCGTCTCGCTGGCCGACCTGGAGGCCCGGCTCTCGGGCCTGCTCGGTGACAACGGCGCGCTGTTCATGCAGCAGACCGTCGCCGGTCAGCGGATGTACGTCTACTACCTCGACCCGGACTCCGGTGTGCTGCCCGAGTTCGAGGACCTCCTCAAGGACTGGCCCGAGGGCAAGGTCCAGCTGCGCACCCAGCTGGACCCCAGGTGGCAGCAGTTCGACCAGGCCCGCCGCCCGTACGTGCGCAAACTGGGGCACTGAGGCCGCACGGAGAGGCCGCAGGGGCGGAACCGGGTTCCCACACCTGGTGTGCGGGCGGAGACAGGCGTATCGTGGCGTCCCCGCACAGGAGGATGGTTCGGGTCTGATGGAGGGCGTGCTCACACGAACGACCACGGGCCGACCCGGGGTCGCCGCGGTCGGCGCCCTCCTCGTCGTGTGCCTGGTGGGCGCACCGCTGATGTCGCTGTTCCCCGTCGCCGTGTGGGAACTGGCCCTCAGCCTGGGCCTGGGCCGACCGGAACTGGAGACCCTGCTGGTCACCCCGGTGGCGGTCGGCGGCACCGTCCTGATGGTGCTGATCTCCGCGCTCCTGCTCAGGGGCACCGGGGTGCGACACCCGGCCGCGTGCGCCTGCCTGGCGGCCGGGACCGCCCTGGCCACGCCCCTGGTGATGGCCCTGCTCTCGCCCACCTTCACACCCGTGCCCGGTGACGCCCTGGTGAACGCCGCCGTGGTGAGCGCCGTCGTGGCCTCGGCCGCGGTCTGCGCGTGCGTCCTCCTCGGCCAGGGCCACGCCCGGCACGGAGTCCTGCCCGGCATGGCGGTGGCCGCGGTCGGCCTGCTCCTGCTGCCGCTGGCCGCCGAGCACACGCGCGACCGGTCCACCGAACGGCGCTCGATCAGCCAGATCAGCGAGTTCGGGCACACGATCGCGGTCCTGGACCACCCGAAGTGGGCTCCCGTCGGGGTCCACGAGGTGCACGGCGGCCTGCGCATGACCTACGTCGCCGGGGACGGCGCCGACCCCTCGGCACAGTGCCGGAGCGCAAGGTCCCGCCCCGCTCCGACGGCCCCGACGAGGCCCCGGACGGCGACCGCCCCGGAGCCCCGGCCACAGGGGAGGTCGCGGGCGGCCCGGGCGTGGGCGCGGACCGGGCCGACGAGAACGAGCCCGGGTCCCTGCACGTGCTGAGCTGGACCCCGGAGCAGCGGGAGTCGGGGATCCACGGCGGCTGCGGCTTCCCGGCGGTCGAGTGCTCCGAACAGGACTCGATGGTGGTCGTGCACCGTGACGCGGACGGGCACCCCCTCGTCTGAGCGAGGTCCGCACCCGGCTGGACGACGGCTCCGTCGCGAGCGTGCACCCGAGCGGCGCCGTCGCCCCGGAACTGCTGTTCACCGTGGCCCGCACCCTGCGGGCCGAGGCGCCCGGTGAGCGCGCCGTCCTGATCGAGGAGGTCCTCCGGGGTGACCCCCGGGGTCGGACGGTCGGACGGGCTCCCCGTTCAGGAAGAGTTCTCCGCGACCCCGGCCGCCGCCGGGCGCCGGTCTCGGAGCACTGACCTGGGATTGCGCAAACGATGGGGTTGACTCCCCTCCGTGATGGGAACTGGATCGACCGAAACCCCTTTGCCCCCGGGGTTCCCGAGTCACGATCGGGGCATACGACACGTAAGCACG
Source organism: Nocardiopsis eucommiae (assembly GCA_018388625.1). Taxonomy (GTDB): domain Bacteria; phylum Actinomycetota; class Actinomycetes; order Streptosporangiales; family Streptosporangiaceae; genus Nocardiopsis; species Nocardiopsis eucommiae. Next base: position 4,952,258 of record CP074402.1, read on the forward strand.
CTGAGCGCGCGACTCCCTCGGACCCCGGGAAGGGTGTGGCTGTTGAGCTCTGGCCACGAACACGGCAACGGCACGAACGCGGAGGACCACCACCTCGGCACGTGCCCCGACCACCCCGTCCCCACGGGAACTCCGACCTCCGGAACTGACTTCCACACCAGCCGAAACCCGGTGAACTGGCCGATCAGCGTCGGGTTGGTACCCGAGCCCGCGGACCACCACCGTCGGCGTGCCCTCTCCGACACCCTCGACACGACCCTGGGCGGGTTCGGTTCCCCCGCCCCGCACCAGGTGCTGGCCGGGGCGAGCGGGGTCGGCAAGACCCAGCTCGCCGCCCACCACGCCCGCGCCCTCAGCGGCCACCCCGTGCCGTCCCAGCGCCCCGAGGTCCTGCTGTGGGCCGACGCCGCCACCCGGGACGGGGTCGTGTTCGCCTACGCCCAGGCCGCACGGCAGCTCTTCGCCCGCGTCCCCGACGACCCCGAGCTCGCCGCCGGACAGTTCCTCTCCTGGCTGCACGAACCCGTGGACGGAGAGGAACGCCGCTGGCTGGTGGTGTGGGACGACCTCACCGACCCTACCGAGGTCGAGGACCTGTGGCCGCCCCGGAGCGCGCCCACGGACGGATGATCGTCACCACCCGGCACGACCTCTCCCCGCACGGGCCCCTTCCGCACGACGTCCGGGGGTTCTCCGACACCGAGGCACACGGCTTCCTCAGGTCAGCGCTCGTGGAGGCCGGGATCGCGCACACCGACGACGAGTTGCGCCCCCTCGCCGCCGCCCTCGACCACCTGCCCCTGGCCCTGTCGCAGGCGACCGCCCACATGGCCGACCTCCAGCTCTCCCCCGCCGCCTACCTGGCCCTGTTCCACCGGCGTGCGGCCGAGCGCCGTGCGTCCTTCCCGCACTGGGACACCGACTCCCCGGTCGCCGTCACCTGGGAGCTGGCCCTGGAACGCGCCGACTCCCACCGGCCCGAGGGCGTGGCGCGACCCCTCATGGGCCTGATCGCCCTCCTCGACTCCGCCGCCACGCCGGAACAGGTCGTCGTCTCCCGTCCCATCCGCACCTACCTGGGGCGGCGCACCTTCCCCGCGCGCACCCTGACCCGCCACGAGGTCCGACTCGCGCTCGCCTCGCTGGAACGCCTCAACCTGGTCACCCGGGACACTCCGCTGGTCATCGTCGCCCACCTGCTCACCCAGCGCGCCACCCTCGAACACACCCGGACCCGCCCCACGAGGGAGGCGGTCCGGGCCATCGCCGACGGGCTGGTGGACGTGTGGCCGGACACCGCGCGCGACTCGGCCCTGGGCCGCCGCCTGCGCTCGAACACCGCCGTGCTGCGCGAACGCACCACGGGCCGGGTCCGGGTGTGGAGCTGGCTGTGGGAGGAGGGCATCCACCCGGTGCTGTTCCGCGCCGGAAGCGGCCTCGACACCTCCCGGCAGGTGGAGTGGGCCGTGACGTACTGGGAGGTGCTGACCGAGGCGGTCGCGCACACCCTCGAACCCGGGGGCCACCCCGCCGAGCACACGGGCCACTTCTTCCGGCACGGCGGCCAGGGCGGCGCGCCCGTCATCACGGACCCGCTGGCGTACTGGACGGGGGCGACCGCCGACCTGTCTCAGGCGCAACGGGCCTTCGAGGACCTGCACGAACGCCAGCTCCGGGTGCTGGGCCCGGACCACCTGGACACGCTGCGCACCCGGCACGGGCTGGCCTACCTCCGTGCACAGGCGGGCGACACCGCCGGGGCGATCACCCGCTACCGCCGGCTCCTCGAGGACCTGACCCGTGTGGTGGGCGCGGACCGCGTGGAGACCCTGAGCACGCGGGGCAACCTCGCGGTGTGCCAGGCCGAGTCCGGTGACCTGGACACGGCGGTCCACGCGTCCCGCGCGCTCCTCGCGGACCAGCGCGACCACCTCGGTCCCGACCACCCCAACACCCTCAGCACCCTGCACAACCTCGCCCACTGGCGCGGCGTCGCCGGGGACCCCGAGGGCGCGGTGGACGAACTCCGCGAGCTGGTCGCCGTCCAGGAGGAGGTACTGGGCCCGGACCACCCGGGCACCCTGACCAGCAGGCACAACCTGGCCTGCTGGCAGGCGCGCGCACACGACGCCGACGGCGCGGTCAGCGCCCTGGAGGAGCTGGTGGCGGACCGGAGCCGCGTCCAGGGCCACGAACACCCCGACACCCTGTCCAGCCAGCGTCAGCTGGAACGGCTGCGGCGCGAGCGCCGAACCAGGGCGCGACGCCACCCGAGCGACCGCGACCCCGACGACAGCGGCGCGCGCGAGGACGGGACCAACGGGAACGGAGGCAACCACGAGGTGGACCCCAACGACGAACCCACCGGCCCCCAGGCGCTCAACCAGTCCTGGATCTGAGCCGGGTCAGTCCCGCAGGGGTGAGCCGACCACGGTGAAGCGCCGCCCGTCCATCCCGGCGAGCAGGGGCCGCGCCTCGACGATCGCGGCCCGAACGCCGGGCAGCCGCAGGGAGGCCCGGTGCGCGTCCTCCGACTCCCAGAGTTCGGTGACGAACACCGTGTCGGGTGCGGCGTCGTCGACGCCCACCTCGTACGAGAGGCATCCAGCTGCCCCGAGCTCGGGGTTGTGCCGGGTCAGGACGGCGACGACCTCGTCCCGCCTGCCCGGGGCGGTCTCCAGGACGCCGACGTTCGCGAAGGTCATGGACGGCACACTACCGACGCGCCGCTCCGACTCCCGGGACGACACGGCGCCCGCGGCGACACGGCTCCCGCGCCTCAGAGCCGGTACTCGGCCCGGAGGTGGGCGGCGAGCCTCGGGTACTCGTCCAGGATCTGGTCCTGCTCGGCGGCGGTGAACTGGGAGACGGTCTTCTCGACCTCCCCGTGGTAGCGCCAGAGCCGGTCGAACTCGCTCCACTCCGGGGAACCGCGCTCGGCACGGTGCCGCAGGGCCTGGTAGATCAGCCGTACGTCGGTGACACAGCTGTCGAGCCGGTCCCGGCGCTGGACTCTGGCGACGTGCTCCCGGTACTTGCGGTCCCGGTCCCGCTGTCTGGGGGTCCGACCGTCGTGTTCGGGCTCAACGTCCATCGATGTCCGCTCTCTCCTCAGCTGGGGGCACGCAGCGTTCGCTGGGCTTTCCCGTCGTTCCTACAACGCTTTCGGCCCGGAGAACAGAGAAAACCCGAGATCGAGGCCGACCCAGAACATTCCCGCCACCAAACAGACACCCGGCATCACAGAGGATGTTCCCACCACAAACGGACAGCCTCGGGAGCCGTCGGGGAACAACGGCACCGGCTCTGTCCGAGAGCGCTCGGTGAGCCCGTTTCGGGTTCGGTCGGGTGGGCGGCCCGGAGCTGGGGCCGCCTATCAGGGCCACGGGGCCATGCCGAAGGACGCGTTCACGGGGTGGGGGTCCGACCTGCCACGCCGTGTGCCCGGCGGAGATCGGTGGGCTGGCGGGGGTCTCAGGACACTCCCCGCCATTCTCAACTTATAGCTCACCCCGGGGCTTGCCGCAAGACCCCCTCGCCCCTCACAATGGTCCACCGTGAGCAGAACCAACGACACGGGGGACGTTGTGAAACAGCAGGCCAGAAGCGTCTTCGAGCTTTCGGACCACCTCTCTTCCAAGGGGATCCGACCCTGGTCTCCGACGACGAGAGGCACCTCGCCGCCGTCCGGGACACCCTCGAACAGTCGATCAGCGACCTCTCCGCCCGGCTGGACGAGCGCCGCCGGGCTCCCACGGGCAAGGTGCGCGAGGTCCTAGACCGGGACATGGAGGTGCACCGGCTGTCCGCCCGCCTGCGCACCCTGCGCCGCTTCGGCTCCGACCTGTGCCTGGGCCGCATGGTCGGGGCCGACGACCTCGAACCCGTCTACGTCGGACGGCTCGGCCTGACCGACCGCGACGGGCGGCGCCTCCTGATCGACTGGCGCTCCCCGCGGCCGAACCCTTCTTCGCGGCCACCCACGCCCACCCGATGGGCCTGGCCAGCCGTCGCCGGTACCGCTGGAACCTCGGCCGTGTCAGCGACTACTGGGACGAGGTGTTCACCGAGGACGGTTTCGAGGGCCACGCCGCGCTCGACGACCAGTCCGCCTTCATCGCCAGCCTGGGCGCCCACCGCTCGGACCGGATGCGCGACGTGCTCAGCACGATCCAGGCCGACCAGGACGCCATCGTCCGCGCCGGTTCCGGCGGCGCCCTCGTCGTGGACGGCGGCCCGGGCACGGGCAAGACCGTGGTCGCCCTGCACCGCACGGCGCACCTGCTCTACTCGGACTCGCGTGTGGGCCACCGCCGGGGCGGGGTCCTGTTCGTCGGCCCCCACCAGCCGTACCTGGCCTACGTCGCGGACGTCCTGCCCAGCCTCGGTGAGGAGGGCGTCCAGACCTGTACGGTGCGCGACCTGGTCCCCGAGGGCGGCACCACGCGGACCGAGGCCGATCCCGAGGCCGCGCGGCTCAAGGAGTCGGCGCACCTGGTGGACGCGATCGAACCGGCCGTCCGGTTCTACGAGCGGCCCCCGAAGACGGGCACGACGGTCTCGACCCCCTGGTGCGACCTGCGGCTGAGCGCTGACGACTGGGCCGAGGCGTTCGGGTCGGTGGACCCGGGCACCGCGCACAACGAGGCCCGCGAGACCATCCTCGACGAGCTGGTGGAGATCCTCCTCGACCAGCTGGCCGACCGGACCGACGAGGAGGTCGCCCCGCCGACGCTCAGGGCGACGCTGCTCCGTGACGTGGAACTGCTCACCACCCTGCACCGGGCCTGGCCGCTGCTGGAACCCACCGACCTCGTCGGGGACCTGTGGACCGTGCCCGCCTACCTCCGGCTCTGCGCGCCGTGGCTGGACGCCGACCAGATCCAGCGGCTCCAGCGCGAGGAACCCGAGGCCTGGACCATCTCCGACCTGCCCTTCCTCGACGCCGCCCGGCGGCGGCTGGGTGACCCGAGGGCCTCCGAACACCGACGCCGCCGCGAGGCCTCGGCCGCGACCGAGCACGAGCGCAGGTCGTCCGTGATCGACACCCTGCTGGAGGCCGACGACGACGGCGAGGGGCTGGTGACGATGCTGCGCCACCGGGACCTCCAGGACACCCTCGTCGACGGGGACGGGCTGCCCGCCGCGGACCCGGACCTGCTCGCGGGACCGTTCGCGCACATCGTGGTGGACGAGGCCCAGGAGCTGACCGACGCGCAGTGGCGCATGCTGCTGCCGCGCTGCCCGTCCCGGAGCTTCACCGTCGTCGGGGACCGCGCCCAGGCCCGGCACGGGTTCACCGAGTCGTGGCGGGACCGGCTGGAGCGGGTGGGCCTCGACCGGGTCACCCTCGCCTCCCTCAGCGTCAACTACCGGACCCCGGAGGAGGTCATGGCGGAGGCCGAACCGGTGATCCGCGCGGAACTGCCCGACGCCAACGTGCCGACCTCCGTCCGGGCCAGCGGGATCCCCGTCCGGCACGGACCGCTGTCGGACCTGCGGGAGGTCGTCGACTCCTGGCTCGCCGAGAACCCGGAGGGAACCGCCTGCCTGATCGGCCACCCCGCGTTCCGGGCCACGCCGCGCGTGCGCTCCCTGAGCCCGGACCTCGTCAAGGGCCTCGAGTTCGACCTGGTCGTCCTCGTCGATCCGGACCGCTTCGGTGAGGGGGTGGAGGGCGCGGTCGACCGCTACGTCGCGATGACCCGGGCGACCCAGCGGCTGGTCATCCTGACCAGCCCCTGAGGGGTCGGGGGCCCGTCACTCCCGGGCCCTCGTCCCGCCCTCCCCGGCCTCCCCCTCGGGGGCATCGCCGCCCACGACGGAGACCTCTGCGGCGCCCTCCTCCCGGAGCCTGCCCTCCAGTCGTCGCACCTGCTCGCTCAGCTCCGCCAGCCGATCCATGACCGCGTTGTGCTGGACCAGTTCGAGCTGCTGGTCCTCCTCCCAGCGGCCCTTGCCGAACTCCTGCTCCATCGACGTGACGATCACACCGATCACCAGGTTCAGGATGATGAACGCGGTGAGCACGATGTAGACGACGAAGAAGACCCACCCGTACGGGTGGTGTGCCAGCACCTCGTCCGAGACGTCCGGCCAGTTCTCCGTGGTCATGAGGAGGAACATCGTGTACAGGGAGGTGCCGAGGTTCCCGAAGAACTCCGGGACGCTCTCACCGAACATCTGCTGGGCGAGGATCGCGGACGTGTAGACCACGATGAGCAGCAGACCGATCACCGTGCCCATGCCGGGCACCGCCTTGAAGAGGGCGCCGATGATCTGGCGCATCTGCGGGACCGCGGTGATCGCCCGCAGCACCCGCAGGACCCGGAGGATACGCAGCACCGCGAAGGGCCCGCTCGCCGGGATCAGCGAGATCACGACGACCCCGAAGTCGAACCAGTTCCAGCCGTCCCGCCAGAACCCCCGCGCCAGGCGTACAGCTTGAGGATCATCTCGACGACGAACAGACCGATCACGAACTGCTCGACGGCTTCGAGATACGGAAGGGCGGAACCGCCATAGGTCGCCCAGCCCAATATGACGGCATTGGCCAGAATCACGGCAAGCATGACGTTGGAGAACCAACGACTTTCCACGATCTGGGTGACCTGTTCCCGCCGCAACGTCACTTTCCCCTCACACACGCGCCCTGAATGAGGACAAGGCGCGCCCAAATATATCGAAGCCGTTTCGGACGGCTCCGAGCGCGTCATCCTTCGCGCGGAACCGCTCCCAGGGCGCTCCCAGGAGTCCCGGGGGCGCCGACCGCGACCCACCGGAGCCCCGCGAGGCAACAGCGCACCCCAGGACGGTACGCTCACCCGCCGTCCCGCACGTCACGAACCCATCACCACGGGAGGTCACTGGCGCGTGCGACATCCCACACGCACGCCCCACCCGGTTTCGGACCGGCCCCTTCCCGAACCGCCCCACCCCCGCAACCGGCCGCGAACCGTCCCCCCACGACGCGGCCACCGGACGGGAGGGCTCCGACGGGTGTGACCGGGCCCCGCTCCCCGCTGATATCTTCGCTGCTGGCCTCGACGGCAGTCGGGCCTCCCCAAGCAGCGCCCGCGACCGAGGAAGAGACATGGCGGAGCTGAAGTACTTCACCGGTTCGATGAACTCGGGCAAGAGCACCATGGCCCTCCAGGAGCACCACTCCCGCGGGGGCGAGGGCGTCCTGTACACGAAACAGGACCGCGCGGGCTCGGGGATCATCTCCTCGCGACTGGGCCTGACCTCACCCGCGGTCGAGGTCGGCGACGCCCTGGACCTGTACGACGACGTGGCCGACCGCAAGGCCTCCTACGTGATCTGCGACGAGGCCCAGTTCCTGTCGTTCAAGCAGGTCGGACAGCTCGCGGGCGTCGTGGACGGCATGGGCATCGACGTGTACTGCTACGGGATCCTGACCGACTTCCAGGGCGCGCTGTTCCCCGGGTCGAAGAGGCTGGTCGAGCTCGCGGACAAGATAGAGATCCTGCCGGTCTACGCCCGCTGCTGGTGCGGGAACCGCGCCACGCACAACGCCCGTGTGGTCGACGGGGTCATGATCTACGAGGGCGAGCAGGTGCACATCGGCGGCAACGAGTCGTACACGACCCTGTGCCGCCACCACTTCATGGCCGGCGTCGCGTAGGGGTGCCAGGGGCACGAACGCAGCCCCTACTTGGGAATACGGTTCACCAGTGTGATTCTCAGCTGCGGACCGAACTTTCGGGCCTCCCCAGCGAAGGCCTCTCTCGACACGTCGTCGGTGGACGCCATCCGAATGGTGTAGGTGGCGCTTCGCTGCCTCACCACGATCACGTAGCTCGATTCCGGGCCTTCCTCGAGGGAACTGTAGTAGTAATACGACTCGTCCCCCAGATCTCCGGGACCGGAATCCGTTACCCTAAGATCCGAACCCTCGATCTCAGAGCGCTTTTCAACGAGATCACGCGAGGCCAGATCGTCACGATCCTCCTCAGGGGAATGGATGATCGCTCTATACGAGAAATCGAACTCCCAGGGAACCACGTACGAACCCATGGGTGTTAGCTGGCCTCCACAGGAATCCGAGCGCACGAGGTCTCCGTCCACCAAACTCCCTCCGGAGACGGAGGTGTCCTCGTATTGCCCAATCTCATGCTCAAAGGTCAGATTGACGTCAGGAATCGTGCGCAGCGTGCGTCCGCAGAGATCGAACTTGTCGTCGAGGAACTCCTCACGCGGTTTGACACTCTGATCCGCGATGGGAACCGGGTTGTCGCCGGTCGCAAGGCCGCTGGATGCTGTGCCCAGCACCAGGCCCAACACCCCGACAATGGCGCCGAAGACGCCGAAGGCAGCGAAGGTACCGCACCCGAAGACCGTGAGGGCCGCCTTCCAACCGTGCAGGCCCTTCTTCGCTGGTCTTCCGCGCTTCGCGTCCTTCTCCTGGGTGTCCGCCACGGTTACGCCTGCGCCTCCAGCTGAGCCTTCACTTCGGGGTGCTCAAGCGGACGAGTGAACCCCACGATGTCCGCACGATTGGGGTCATCGTACTCGCGTACCGCGATCGGACCACAGTTGGTGCACCAGGCCTCGACCATCAAACCGTCCCCGATCACCATTCCCATGTGGCCCGGCCCCGGCGGCTCTCCGGCCCGGGTCACGTCAAAGAAGACCAGGTCCCCGGGTTGCTCCTCGCCCTGAGGGACTTCCGGGCCGAAGCCCCACTGGTCCTGCGAAACCCGTGGGACCGTCACCCCGATGCTTTCGTAGGCCTTCATCGTCAGTCCGGAACAGTCGTACCCGTCCGGTCCGGTGCCGCCCCAGATATAGGGCTTGCCGCGCTGGTCGAGGGCCCAGTCCACGACCGCCTGCGTCAGGTCGTCAGGCGCCTGGCCGATCGGCACCCCGTCCTCGTCCAACTCGCAGAGCACCGCGGTCCGGATGGAGTCGGACGTGTTGAAGTCGCCGTCCGCGTACCGTTCCGCCCACTCCAGCACGTCGTCCACGTACCACCAGGCACGGTTGTAGCCGAAGATCGCCTGGCGGACGTCGTCCTCGAGGCCGTGCGCCAGAAGGTAGTCGGCGGCGGCCGGGATGGCGTCGGCCGGATCGTAGACGTTGACGACGCCGTCGTCGTTGCCGTCCACCCCGTAGCCCAGCTCGGGCCGCTCGTCGACCGGCTGGATCGGCTCACCGCCCCAGCTGTTCCCCGCCGCAGACCCGTCCAGCGATCCGAACTGCATGGGACCGGAGGCCCCCAGTCGTTGTGGCCCTCGGTGATCCCCGGCCCCTCCCAGCGCCCGTGGTGGGACTCCACCTGCCCGATGCCCGCGAGGATGTTCCACGGAACCCCCGGTCCTCGCCCGCCTCCTTGTACAGCTCCAGGTAGTTCTCCGGGATGGTGTCCATCGCGTAGGCGCTGCTGTCCGGTTGGTCGGCGTCGGCGTTGGGGGCGCACACGACGCCGGAGGCCAACCAGGAACCCACCTGGGTGTTGTTGGTGAGCGCCGGGATCACCATCAGGGTCAGGAGGACCAGGCCAGCCACACCGACGGCCGCCAGGACCGCGACCCTGGTCAGGCAGGAACCCGTTCGTTCGTTCGGGGTCGCGGTACGGAGAGCGGAGATCACGCGTTCACTCCTCCCCGAACTGTCCCGCGTCGGCGGGTTGGAAGTCGAAGACCGCCCAGGTCCCGCGGTCGCGGACCAGGGTGACGGCGAAGTCTCCGAGATCCTCGTCGAACTCGGAGGCACCGGTCTCGGTGATGGACTGCGCGGTGACCACGAAGGTGATCGAGTCCGCGCCGAAGGTCCGGATCTCCTGGACCTCCGCGCGTCCCTCCGCGACGGCCTCGGCCTCGCTCATCTCCGCCCAGAAGGCGCCGACCCGGTTCGCGTCGGAGAGCACCTCCGCGTACTCGTCGGTCGACAGGGCCTCCATGGCCGCGTAGTAGGCCTCGGGATCCTGCGCGTAGTCGATGGTCCCGTAGGCCTCGGCGAAGGCCTGTGCGGTCGCTCCCGCCGCCTGGAACTCGCCTTCGGAGAACGGGAACCAGCCGAGGACGTCCAGGTCCTCGGCGGCGGTGGTCGGGATCGGGCTGGGCGGGACGGTGGCCAGGGCCCCCGGGTTGGAGGAGGGCGCCTCCCCCTGGGCGGCACCCGGCTCCCGGGGCGGACCACCGGGATCCTCCGCCTGGTCGTCCCCGAACCCGCCGAGGCTGAAGTAGATGCCGAAACCGGCCAGGGCGGCGATCAGGCCGATGACGACCAGTCGCTGGGTGCGTTCGGGGATAGGGTTGGGCATGGTGGTCGGTTGCCTTGTCGTCTGCTCTGTGACCGGGTCACTGGTCGTCGTTCAGCCAGAAGGGGACGTCGCGCTTGCGGTCCCGGGTGCTGGAGGGGCCGCCCTCCCCCAGAACGGGGTGATGGGGGCGTTGTCCTTGCTCTTCCCGGAACCGGTCAGCCAGCCGCCCTCACCATCGCCTCGTCGGCCACGGTCGGCGGGGGCCGGACGCGCGGGCCGCTGCGGGGCGGGGCGCTCGCGCTTCTCCTTCGGCCCACCCCAACGCGAACTCCGGCCGCCGAGGTTCCCCTGGGCAGGGGTGTCCTCGCGCCCGTTGAAGATGCCCCGCCCGGTGCTAGGCTCGGCGCGGTCCGCGCTGGCCGCACGTGAGTTGCTGGATCCGCCACCGAACATGCCCCCACCGGAGCGGGAGTCGGAGCCACCACCGTCGTTGCGGTTGGCACCACCGCCTCCGCCGCCGGTACCGAAGACGGCGGCCCAGCCGCTGTCCCCGGTTCCGGTGTAGCCGCCGGCGGGCCGGGGCGGGATCGCTCCGCCGCCGCCAGCTGCCCCAGCACCTCCGCCTCCCCTCCGGAGAGACTCGGTGCCTGGTCACTATTGCGGGAACCGGTGGTCGGGCGCGGGGCACCGCCCCCACCGCTCCGACTGACGTTGAGCGGCGGAGCGTTGTCGTTGCCCCGGACCCGCCCGTAGCCGCCGACTCCCCGAACGCGAGCGCCCTCGGCACGGGTGTTGCCGCCCTCGGGAACCTCCTCCGCCGTTTCGGTGGCCCCCGGCGTGACGCCCCCACCCGCGGGAACACCCGCCGCCGCGCCAGCGATCACGCCGCCCCGGCGGCGGCCCCAGTTCTGCGTCTTGAGGTAGGCGACCGGGGGAGCACCATTGCACTCTTGTCCAGGGCCTGGCTGCGAGCTGCGTCGGTCACGATGCGCGAGGTGAACGTGTTCGCGTTGACCGAGGCGAAGAGGTAGGCGAACGTCTTCCGGTAGATGAAGAGCGCCAGGGTGAACAGAGCGAGCAGGATCATCTGCAGGCCCCACCCGAGCGGTGTCGACATGACCATTCCGTAGCTCATCACCAACAGGGCGATCAACAGAACCACGAAGATCTGCTTGAGCAGGAACCCAACCATGAGTTCCACCCACCTGAGCAGCACCATCCGACCGTATCCGGGATGAATACCAATCAGCAGGAATATGGGAGCCAGCATGAAGAGCAGCATGAAAGCGATCTTCAGAACGATGAGGGCGACCGATCCGGCGAGAATCAACCCCCGGCGAACAACGAGGCAAACAGCGCCAGCGTCGCCACCCCCATGCGACTTCCCTGATCATCACCCGCGAAGAGCGGGTACACACTGGCGTAGTTCTCCTGTATGTCGGAGGAAATCTCCTCATAGCTCTCTTGCTTTTCAGCGACGAGAGCAGCAGCATCCAGGTCACCGTCAGCGATTTGCTGTTGCTCGATCCTACTGATCGCCTGTGCGGCGAGCAGGTCCTCCGCGTGCAGCTCAGCGGCATTGATCGCCATATCGTCGTTACCGAACTGTCCGGCCATCCAGGGCTGGCAGACCAGGCTCGACCACATCATGTCGGCGTTCCGACGGACCTGGAAATCAGCCTCGGATTCCCAGGAAGCCCTTTCTGGGGGCGCTGCTCCAACGGGGCAGGAGACCGCCGACGCACCGTAGGGGACCTGTCCGACCGCGCTCGTCACCAACTGGGTTCCCGAGTTGACAAGCGAACTACCCATACCCATGACCTGGCTCGGGTTGATCAGAATCCACATTCCGAGCGCAGTGGCCGCCACCATCCACAGGGACGACTCAAGCGTGAGCGTCATCCTCTTACGGATGAGGCCGTACCAACCCAGCCAGATCGCGCCCAGGATCACCACGGTCGGGATGAGAGGTCGCCAGACACCTTCCCTCAGCGCGATGATCACGCTCTCGACGGTGCTGGTGAAGCTGGACAGAAGACCATCCGAAGTGGCCGCCTGGTAGACGGTGATGGTCGACTGGTTGATGGTCTTCGACAGGTCCCAGGCGGAGTTCGCGATGGTCGCCTGTGCGCCCAGACCCATCTTGTCCACACAGGACTCGGTGATCATGTGCCACTGCTGACCGGCGGTCCCGTACTGGCCGTACATGCTGGCATCAGGCGGAAGGCCGTCCGTAGCACCTTCCACTGACGACTGCGACTGCGGCGGCACCAGGAGACCGTCCGAGCCGCTGCCCGCGGACTCCGGGAGCGGGGCCGGGTTGCCCGCGCACATGGGGTTCGCCTGCGCGGAGCTCAGTGGGATGAGGATGAGTCCGCACAGCATCAGGAACGTCATCAGGATGCGTCGCCAACCCCGCCGGTGGACGTGCTGATGCCTCATCTGCTGAGCTCCTGCGTCGTGGTTCGTGCGGGAAAGGTTGGCAGACACCAGGGCCTCCCGACCGCACACGCACCGCCACACCGTCCGGCGGGCGACCGCACGCGACCACAAGGCCCCCGCATGTCTTTACCCCATCCTCTATGGTGCGCCATCACCGGGTTGGGAGATGGCTGCAACGCGACCGGTTTTTCGGTCTGTGCCCCGGAACAGGCCGGAGACACGCGACTAAATGGGGGCGATCTCCTCGTTTGCGCAGGTAACGGGCTCCCAAGGCGGGCCGTAACACCCAAAAACCTCAAGGCCACAATTTGCTCACCAGATGTGGACTATGAGGGGCGTCACAGAACCTTTCGCAGCCAAAAGTGGACATACGACAACCAAGCGGACTGGGACCCGGTACCGTCCGCACCTTCCACAGAACCCACAGCCCCTATTGGAGAAGGACCGAAACGGAGGGCCTCGCACCGGCTTGACCCTCACGCGACGTGAGGGTCAACGATGATCCCCATGAGCGAAACCTTCCACGCGTTCAGCGTCAGCCCCGTCCCTCCGCCCGGACCCGACACCGCGCCTCCGGAACTGTTCCGGGGCATCTACGGCATGCCGATGTTCGTCACCGTGCCCACCCACGACCTGGAGGCGTCCAAGGCGTTCTGGGTCGACGGCCTCGGGTTCTTCGACCTCTACTCGGTCCCCGGCCAGGTCGTCCACCTGCGGCGCTGGGCGTTCCAGGACGTCCTGCTCGTGCCGGGTGAGCGCCCGGAGCAGGCGTCCGCCTCGAGCGTCAGCTTCTCCTGCGTGCTGAACCAGATCGAGGACATCGTGACGGCCTGCGAGGAGCAGCGGCCCGGGTCCACGACAGGTCCGCGCCAGATGCCCTGGGGCTCGGTCGAGGTCGAGGTGACCACTCCGGAGAACGCCCGGGTGGTCATGACCGCGGCCCGCCCCTACGACCCGGAGAGCCCGGAGGCCCGGTTCCTCCGTGAGTCGGGAATCGAGGGACCCGACACCCCCGGAGCCTGACGCGGGACCAGGACGAGGGCGTGCGGCCGATCGGCCGCACGCCCCTTCTTCTCATCCCTGTCTCTGAGCGCCTACTCCTGTTCGCGCATCACCCGGGCCATCGCCCGGTCGAACTCACCGCGGGCCAGATCCGTCCAGTCGTCCCGCTCGGCGAGGAACTCGTAGAACGCCCCGTGCACCTGGAACCCGTGCAGGTCGGCCAACTGTTGGGGATCCTCGGTGTACACCCGCTCTCCGCTGGTCGATGATGTCGCTGGCCTGACCCATCCCTCTGGGGCAGGCCCCCAGGCAAGGGCCCATCCTCAGCTCACTCCCACATGACATTCTCCAGATCGATACCATGAGCCTGGGCGTTGGTGTTGATGGCGTCGCGGAGCCAGACCGCCAGGCCGGGCGCAAGACTGTCGTAGTGTGCACGGAACCCAGGGTCGTCCACGTTGGTCTGGCCCAGGATGACCTGCATCGAGTGCGTGCAGTCGAAGTAGACACCCATCGACCCCCGGTGCCGTTCGACCAAGGTGTTCGCCTCCTGACTCCCCGGTTCGACACCGGTTCGCAGCGCGTTCGCCAGATCGGCGTTGAGTGCCGTGACCTTCTTCGCGACCTGTCGCCAGTCCTCGGCGGTTCGTCCAGCCGCGCGCTCCGCGAACTGCGCCCACTGCCGTGTATCGCCCCAGCGTTCCCGAGCCCGCGCGGACCAGGAGGGCCGCCAGTCCGCACCGAAAATGGCGAGCTGTTCCTCAGCAGACAGTAAGACCCCCACCCGCCGGGCTTCGGCCATCCGGTCCAGGGCCTCCACCATCCGGCCCAACTTCCGGATGCGTTCACGCAACCGATCCCGTTGCTGGGACAGGGTCTCCGTAGCCTCCTCGGCATCCGCCTCCAACAACTGGGCCACTCCCTCCAGGGGGACTCCGAGCTCCCGGTAAACAATCACACGTTGGATACGAGCGATATCCGCGGCCGTATAGATCCGGTACCCGGCTGCGGAGCGCTCGCTCGGTCCGGCCAGCCCAATCTCATCCCAGTGATGCAGCGTGCGTACGGTGACCCCGACGAGTGAGGCAACCACTCCGACGGTCATGGGCCGGCCGCTCGCCGCACCACCATTTATCGGGCTGCCCACCGACTCTCGCCCATGAATACACACTCAGGTATCCGGCTTCCTGTTCTTCTGCGTCTTCTCCACGACCAGCCCCCTTCTCACCCCTTGCGCCCCACCGCAGTTCGACAATGGGCCGCCCTCGCGCGCCTTGTATGCCCTCGACCAGACGAGCCAACCAAAGGGAGACTTCACGATGCGGCCACTCCGACACGGATAAATAAGTCGACGCACAAATCGCATTTGAATTTCCGACTTCTCGACACTCTGCCTTCTTGGGATCTGGAGCAGACAAAACTGCCTTCAAAATCGCGAATCAACCATTCCCTTAAATGACATATCATCCCGAAAACAGATCGATGCGCCAGTTGCGCAGATCGATACCGTGCACGAACGGCACCCGCCTTGCACCATCGCGACCCCGACCCGAAAGAAATGATGAATGGCGCCGCCTCCAGAGACATACGATGAATTCACGTCCGCCGTCTTTTCGTCGCCAAATGAGGAAGTGGAAAATTTCACCGGAGCCACCAATGAGGGGGCAATTCTCTTGCATGATTTAACAACCGGATGATTCACCAGCCAGCGCGCAACAAGCCGCATTAGCTGCGTCGCCACCGCCACCCGAATATTGAAACTCAGCAACTCCCCAGAACCGCTCTAAGCTTACGTTGATGAAGGCAGACTGGTACTCGACCGCGCACTGCGAAGGATTTTCGGCCTCGGTCGCAGTGATGGTGACGGGATCGAGCACACGACCTTCACCGTACTTCTGGTCCAACTCGGAGACATCCTCCGGAACCCAGAAATCGATGCTTTCAGCTGGTTCAGTTAACGCCCTGGTGAAATCGAACACGCTCGAAGGCTCAGTGTTCCCAGCCGAGCCCACCGAATCATCGGCGGAACCAGCCCCCTCAGACGGCTCGGAAGAAGAGCAGGCGGCCAGGGCGGACACAGCGGTCAGGCTCGCAGCAGCCAGCCGAGCAGGAGGAGTAACGCTAGCTACGGGATTGACCTCCTCGAACTTGGATTATCGCGATCTCGTTTTTACCGCATCCCGAAGAACTACGGGAGCCTAGGCCCGACGCGGCACGCACCAAGGACGTCCCAGTGTCCGTGAAGCGCGGGAGAAACTCCGTCCGACGCTGTGGTTTCTGCTGGTGGGCGTACGTTTCTATCCGCTTTACTGGCTGTTGCCGGGTTTCGGGCTGGGCATGCTAGCCTGCGGGGCCCGTTCCGGGTCTACCTCGGTCCCGCCTGGCGCTCGGGCAGCTCGACGAGGTCGGTGGTGGCGGCGCGGACCCTGGCGACGCTGTCGTCGCGCACGCCGCGGGCGACCTCGGCGGTGTCGGTGAGCTCCGCGACCTCCGGGGAGGGCGCGGACATCAGGGAGGCCTCGGCTCTCAGGTCCGTGTAGGCGTCCATGGCGGCCAGGGCCTCCTGGCACTGTTCCCACTCGCGGTGGGCCAGGACCGACTCGTCCACCAGGCGCCCGTACTCGACGATCTGGTCCACCCGGGCGCGGATGTGCCCCTCGACCGCGACGAGGTGCTCGCGCTGGGGCCGCAGGACCTCCCGTACCCGGGGTGAGGACGCCCGTTGCCAGCGGCGGAGGTATTCCCGCCGCAGTTCGCGCTGGCGCGCCAGCAGGGACGCGATCCGCCACTCCTGTTCCCGCAGGACGCCGAGGCTCCGCGCGGTGTCCAGGGTGTCGGAGGAGCCGAGTTCCACCCGGGCGTCGGTGACCTTGTCGATGGTCTGCTGGACCGCCACGAGGAGGCCGTGGTCGGCGGCGCTGATGTCCTCCGGCAGCAGGACGCGGTCCCGGTGGCGTTCCTCCGTCGGTTCCTGGTCCCGGACCGTGAGGGTGTCCGCGGTGACCAGACCCGCGAGGAGGCCGAACAACAGCCAGGGGACCCCCAGGGGCGGGTCCTGGGGGAGGAAGTCGAACAGCCACAGGGGCGCGGTCGCGAAGGCTCCCGCGCCGATCACGCCGCCGACGGCCCGCACCATCGGGTCGGCCTCCCTGCGCACGGCCAGCGCCCCGACGTAGGCGATCAGGCCGATGCTGACGATCACCATGCCCAGGTACCACCCGGCGGTGAGCATGGCCAGGACGAGTGTGAAGCCGACCCCGAACAGCTGGACCGCGCCCTCGCGCAGGCGCAGGGCGCGGCCGGGGGCGGTCTCCCCGTCCTCGCGCGGGCGTCCGGGCTCCGGGGCGCTGGCCTCTCGGAGGATGTCCTCGCGTAGTTCCTCGGGCAGGGCGGTGTCGACGACGGGGCGCGGCCGGATGACGTCCTCACTCATGGGCGGTCCCTCGTGAGTGTCGGTCGGGGGTGCGGGGAGGCTGGGTTCAGCGGGCCGGTATCGGAGGGCTGGGGGTAATCTCCTTGATCCCCATCCTCGTCATGCCCGAACCCGACTTCCCCGCACCCTTTGTCATCCGATGTCCGCCCCTGGCCGTGGTGGCCGCCGCTGACCTGCCCCGGAACGCGTGTTACTGCTCGCGGCCGTTAGCGGACACCAGCGGGTCGCCGGCGGGCCGCTCCCGCGTGGGGTTGGTGTCCAGCCAGCGCAGCAGCCCCTCGGAGACCAGGTCCACGCCGATCCGCCCGGAGCGGCCGTCGAGGTCGCGGAAGAGGCACTCGCCGTTGCCGAGGTTGCGCAGCACCGCCATGTGGTCCTCGTTGACGTCCACCCCGAGCAGCGCCATCACGTCGGCCACCTCGTGCGCCTCGCTGGAGCGGAAGGCGAACACCGAGGAGAGACAGTTGGTGACCTGCTCGTTGAGCATGTCCCCCGCGTTCTGGGAGACGAGGATGAGCGCGGTGTTGCGCGAGCGGCCCATCCTGGAGACCTCGGGGACGAGCTTGGCCCCCTCGGGAGTGGAGGTGACCGCCCACGCCTCGTCGAGGAAGATCGCCTTGGGCAGGCGCCGGTCCAGACCGTTCATCAGGCGCCGGGCGAACTGGGACACGAGGTAGAGGAGCGCGACGGACAGGCGCTGCTCGTAGGAGTAGTCGTCGCGGTTGACCCCGGAGTCGGGGAGGGTGAGACCGCCCAGGGTGAACACGGTGGTCCAGCCCTCGGTGTCGATGCGCGCCTCCCCTGCGGGTCGAAGCACAGCGACGCCAGCCGCATCTCCGCCATGGAGCCCAGCACCGCGCCCAGGTTCCGGGAGGCGGCGTCCTCGGCGGAGACGAGGTGGTCGACCACCTTCGCGAGGGACGGCTGGGGCTGGTTGGCGACGGTGGCGACCGCCTGGATCATGGCGGACTCGCGCTCCTCGCTCATGCGGGGCAGCAGGAGCCGCAGCGTCTCGGTGGCCATGGTCTTCTTGGCGGCGAGGTCGTCCCCGAAGGCGAAGGGGTCGAGCAGACCGGGCTGGGCCGACCCGAGCGACATGATGCGCGCCTTGCGTCCCCGGTGCTTGAGCAGTTCCACGAGCGACTCCGCGTCGCCCTTGGGGTCGATGGCGGCGACGGTGACCCCGCGCAGGGCCAGTTGGTAGATCATCAGCAGCGCGAGGGTGGTCTTGCCACCGCCGGGCTCGCCGGTGATGGCGATGGCGGTGGGACGGTTGCGGGCCGCGGCGACCATGGGATCGAAGTGCACGATGGAGCGGGCCCGGCCGATGGTCTCCCCACGTAGGGTCCGACCCAGCCGCCGCCCTGGTGGTCCGTGCGGTCACCGACCTCCACGGTGGCGGTGGGCATGCCGCCCGCGATGGTGCGCAGCGGCTGGCGCTGGGCGTAGGCGTTGAGCCGGATGCGGTCGCCGGGCAGCGACTCGTTGAAGAGGGAGAACTGGTCGCCGGTGGAGTTGATGACGTCGATGCCGATGTCGCGGTAGTGCTCCACGACCGCCTCGACGTGCTGGCCCAGGAGGCGCTCGGTGGGCGCGGACACCATGAGCCGGTGCCATCCGTAGACGAACGGCAGCCGCTCCTTGGTGATGCCGTGCTCCAGCATGCGGGCGGCGTCGATCTGCTCGGCCAGCGCGATGGGCGCCTCCACCCCGGCCTCGCGGATGTGGGCGTCCATGTCGCGGGCGTGCGCGAGCTTGCGGCCGACGTCCTTGGAGGCCTTCGCGGGCGGGATGAGCTTCATCCGCAGCGAGATCTCCACGGGGAACGGTAGCGCGTCCGCGTGGTGCAGCCACGGTTCTCCGTCGGGGAAGGGCATGAGGTCCGGGAAGCGGGCGAACGACAGGAACGCCACGTGGGTGGAGCCCGCGGGCTGCTCCAGTCGGAGCGTGGAGCGGCCGTTGTGGATGACCCCGTCCACGAGCTGCTCGATCTCGCCCCGGCCCCAGGTTCGGCGGCCCGTGGCCGAGGGGTGGATCTCCTCGGCGGTGCCGCTGACCGCGTGCCGGATGAGCCAGGCGATCTCGTCGGACGTGGCGTGCCGGGCGTGCAGGGAACTGGCGGCCAACGCGCGGCCCAGGCGCTCGGCCTGGTCGGTCCAGCGGGCGATCTCCTTGTCGTCGATCGCGTCGTCGTTGATCCCCAGGACCTGCTCGGTGCGCTGGTAGGCACCGAAGACCTGGGAGAACAGGCCCAGCCCCGCACCGGCGTTGCGCAGCCCCAGGCGCACACCGAGGTAGACCTCCTTGGTCCAGAAGTCCTTGGCCCACACGTGCCGGTACATCTCTTCGAGGTAGTCGTACCAGCCGGGCCCGGCGTCGGCGGTCTCGTCCAGGCGGGTGGCCCACTGGGCCGCCGGGTAGGTGCGGTGGGCGACGCGCAGGTGCACCTCGGCGTCGTTCATCCGGATCGCGGCGAGGGCGATGGTGATGTTGGTGGCCAGCGCCTGGCGTTCCTCGGGGGTCGTGAACTCGTAGGACACCGTGGGGAGCCGGAAGTAGGCCCAGGCCTCGTTGTCGCTGAAGAGCACTCGGTCGTCGAAGTAGCGAACCGCGAGACGGGTCGCGCCCCGGGTGCCCCTGGTACCGGTCATCTGCTAGCCCTTCCTCGTGACGGCGCTGGCGGGTTCCGCCCCGTAGCCATCACCCATAGTGCTGCATCAGGCCGGGGGTGAGAAGCCGAGACGTCGGTGTGCCAGAAACCGGAAACACCGCGCCACCGGGAACACGGGCGCGGTCCGGCCCCCGTCGGGAGCCGGACCGCGTCACTCTCCACCGCCTCCGTGGAGGTCGACCGCCGTGACGGCTAGCAGGCGGTGTCGAGGGTGCTCTGGAGGGTGGACTCCTCCGAGGACGTGATCGTGAGGTCGTAGACGTGCTTCACGTTGATCCAGGACTTCACGTAGTCGCAGTGGACGGACGTGTTGTCCGGCATCCACTCGGACGGGTCCTTGTCACCCTTGGCACCGTTGCTGGAGGGGGTGGCCAGCCACAGCTGGGAGCTGGTGACGTCGTTGGCGAAGTCGGCGCGCTGGCTGGTGGACCAGTCGGCGGCGCCGGTCTTCCAGGCCTCGCTGAGCGGGACCAGGTGGTCGACGCTGATGTCACCGGGGACGTCGTAGACCCACTCGTCGTCGAACGCGCTCCACCAGCTGCCCGAGGTGGGCTGGCAGTTGGAGTCGGTGACCACGTCGTGGCCGTCGCGCTGGAGCACGACCTGGCGGGCGGTGCAGGGACTGTCGACCACGTTCCAGTGCGGGAAGAGGCTTCGGTCGTAGCCGGTCTGCGGGCCCTTGGGGGCGACGGTGAGCGAGCCCAGCTGCGTCTGGGCCTCGGAATCGCTGGGGATGTTCGGGGGCAGGGTGTGGTCGGCCGCGGCGGGGGCGGCCCAGACGAGGACCATGGTCACGGCGGCGGCGGAGACGCTGGCCGCGGTGCGTGCGAGCACACGGGGGAAGGGGGCACTGTGTTTCTCCTCTTGAGCGGGTCGAGGAAATCCGGACCCCACTACTGTGCGGTAACGAAAGCTGACACGCCAGCCCCCACACGAGAATTCCGAGTGAATCGAAGGTCACTCGGGAATAACGAAGAGGACGCGGCCGTGTTTCATTGCACCGAGCCCTGCGCCAAGTGCTGGTGAAATAGATCACAGAAAACCGGCCCTCCGGGCGAGCACAGGGTTGAACGATTCCGCGCGCACCGCGATGAGCTGCGACGACGAGGAATCCAGAAGGGACGACCCTGAGGACGCGGACCGGGAGGGGCCTCGCGCAGGTGAGCACCCGAAGAAAGGCGAACCGGCGAATCAGAACACGAAAGCAGATCTCTCGGACTTCCCGGTTTCCGCCTATATAGTAGACCAGTAATACCCAGATAGTGAACGTGTAAACACGGCGAGAAGAAGTCGATCTCATTCGTGAAATCGCGGTTTGTTAGGTTCACATGTCGTACGAAGGACCCCAAGCCGAGAGGAGCACCCCCGCCGAGGGGAGCGCCATGACTCTGCAAATGGAACTTCCGACAGCGGACGACTACCCCACCCGTAAGGCGCCCGAGCCCGCGTTGCTCTACCGCCGCGATCCCGTCGTCTGGCCCGGTGTGGCCGACGGCCCCTTCACCGCCGAGGAACTCGACGGCTACGACCGCCGCGGATACACGCAGGTCGAGTCGATCGTCAATCCGGTGGAGATCGAGGCCTACCGCGCCGAGCTGCGACGACTCAGCGCCGACCCCGTACTGAGGGCCGACGAGCGCGTCGTCGTCGAACCCTCCTCCGACCAGGTGCGCTCGGTGTTCGAGGTGCACAGGGTGAGCCAGGTCTTCCACGACCTGGTGAACGACCCCGGCTCGTCGACCGTGCCCGGCAGATCCTCGGCTCCGACGTCTACGTGCACCAGAGCCGGGTCAACTACAAGCCCGGCTTCGGCGGCGGCTCGTTCTACTGGCACTCGGACTTCGAGACCTGGCACGCCGAGGACGGCATGCCCCGGATGCGGGCCGTCAGCTTCTCCGTGGCGCTCACCGACAACTACACGCACAACGGCGCACTGATGATCATGCCCGGGTCCCACCGCACCTTCGTCTCCTGCGTGGGACGGACGCCGGACGACCACCACCGCTCCTCGCTGAAGAGCCAGCACGTGGGCACGCCGGACCAGGCGTCACTCAACCTGATCGCGGACCGGCACGGCATCGACGTGCTGACCGGCTCGGCGGGCGACGTCACCGTGTTCGACTCCAACTGCATGCACGGATCGGGCGGCAACATCACGCCCTACCCTCGTTCCAACGTGTTCGTGGTGTTCAACAGCGTGGACAACGTCTGCGCGAAGCCGTTCAGCGCGAACCAGGCCCGACCAGAGTTCCTCGCGGCGAGGGACACCACACCCGCGGGACGCTAGCAACGACCGTGGCCCGCACCCGGAAGCGGGTGCGGGCCACAACGTGCGTGGGCTCAGGCCGGGGCCAGGGTGTTGACCAGGACCCCGCCCAGGGCGCCGTGGGCCCGTTTGGTGGCCGGGCGCAGGGCACCGACGTCGATCTTCGTGTACGAGGAACCCAGGTGGTCGTCCCAGGGGATGCGCACGATCGCCCGGCAGCGGCCGCGTGCGACCCGCTCGGCCGCGTCCACGTCCTGGAGGCTGCGCTTGCTGACCCCGTTGACGACCAGGATCGAGTTGGCCCTCAGCGTGGCGTACCCGTTGCCGTCCAGCCACTCGAAGGTCATCGACACCGCGCGCTCGGCGTCGGCGCTGGCCGGGGCCACCAGGACCAGGCCGTCGGTGACCGGCAGGGCCCGGGCCACACCGGTGGCGGCCGGGTCCAGCAGCGTCACTCCGTAGAAGCCGCCGAGGAGCCCGGTGAGCTGGCCGTAGTCGCGGTCGTCCAGGGTCTGCACGTAGGGGTCGTCCAGCGTCTGCACGACCTCCAGCCCCGTCCCGGCACGGCCCGCGTAGGCGCGCATGTGCTCGTACTCGTCGACGGCGTCGGCGTTCGCCAGGAGCGCGGTCAGGGTCTCCGGGGCCTGGGCGCCGACCCGGCGGGACAGACCGTTGGGACCTGGGTTGACGTCGACCGCCACCACCCGGTCGTCGCGGTGCGCCGCGAGGGTGTGGCCGATCATCAGGGCGGTGACCGTCTGCCCCGCGCCGCCGGTGCAGCCGAGGACCACCAGGGACCGGGGCTCGGCCAGCGGGGCGCGCAGCCTCTCGATGTCGCTGGAGGGCAGGTCGGAACGGACCGGCGTCGCGCCTCCGGTGACCACCTTGGCGAGCCGGCGCCAGCCCCGGGTGCCACCGGAGTGGGAACCGGAGTCCGGCTCCTCCTCGCTCCGGGCGGGCTCGGGGTCGGTCCGCTGTGAGGGCACCCCGTTGGGGGTGTCGCCCAGCCGGGCCTGCTCGCCCGTGCCGTGGTCCAGTTCGAGGTCGGGTTTGGCGGCGTCCGCTCTGGTCTCGGGCGGTTCGGGCTCCTCCCCGGAGTGGGCTGTCCGAAGAGCTGACCGATCCGGCGCGCGTTCTGCGCGACCCGGTGGAAGACCCCGTCGTGGGGGTCGTGTTCGGCCTGCTCCGCGTCTTCCCGCTCGGCGGTCTCGGGTCCCCCGTCGGCGCGGTACGGGAACGGCGAGCCCGCAGCGCGGCCGCCTCGGCCTCGGCCAGCTCGGCTTCCGTGGGTCGGTGAGCGGAGTCCTCCTTCGGCCGTGGAGCGGGTGCCGTGGACTTCGGGACGCGGGGCTCCTTGCGGACCTCCACGAAGCTCACGAGCTCGCCCGTACCGTGGTCCAGCTGGGTCGGCGGTTTGGGCCCCTCGACGTGCGCGGACCCCGTGACGCCACCGGCCTCGGGCCCCCGGGGTTCGTGCTCCCCCTGAGACCGTGCCGCGTCGGCGGGCTCGTCAACGAAGGTGGATCCGTGGGCCTCGGCCCGCGTGGCCCGCTGGATCTCGGCCTCGTGCGCCTCCGCGGCCCCGTTGGTCACGCGCGGCTCACCAGCCGCCTGAGCGGACGCGGACTCGTCGGTCCCGACCGGCTCGCGGGCCTCGTGCGGCTCGTGAACCTCGGGGGCCCGCGCGGCCCCACCCTGGGTCTGTTCCTCGGGGTCGGCGTTCTCCACCGTGCGAGCCCCGGACGCGGTCGGGGGCTGGTGGGACTCGAGCGTTCCCGCGTCCCGTGCGCCCCGCGCCTGATCGGTCTCGGACCCTCCCACCTCTGCGGCGGTCAGCGGTTCACGGGCCTCGCGACCCTGTACGGCCTCGGCGACGTCCCCGTCATCCTTCGGGCCCTGAGCCCGCTCGACCTGCTCGGTCTCGCGGTGACCCTCGGCCGCTCGGGCCGACGGCGACCCCTGCCCCTGCGGCGGCGCGGTCCTCTCGACGTCCCGGACACCCGTGGAGTCCGGAGCCCGCTCGACCTGCTCGGTCTCGGGGAGTTCTTCGGGCCCCTGGACGGACGGTGCGTCGTGGACCTGGAGTTCCGGGGCCTCCCTGTTCGCCCCATCCGTCTTCGAGCCCTGGACCCGCCCGGTACCCCGGACGGCCGCGTCCCGGTCATCCTTCGGGCCCTGAGCCCGCGCGGTCTCCTGCGCCGCCTCCGGCTTCTCGGCCTTCTCCGCCTTCTGACGCCTGGCCTCGGCGGCGGCGCGGCGCTCTTCGCGGAGCTCGCTGACCACGATCACCGGGTTGTCCCTGTCCCCCACCTTCGGCTGGTCGGGGTGGCGCCGTTTGCCGTCGTCGAACCAGTCCGCCGGGTCGCGGCGCTCGTCGTCCCGCTCCTGGCTCGGCACCGCGTCGGCGAACTTCGGCCGGGGCGGGGCCGGGGTGTCGGCCTTGATCAGGTGGCGGTCGAGCACGGACATGTGCTCGTTCCACTGGGTGCCGTGTTCCCTCTCCACCGGCATGGCCTCGTGCTCGCCCGTGCCGTGGTCCAGCTGCAACGGCGGCTTGGTCGTCTCCTCGGCAGCCGGGCGCCCCAGGCCGTGGGTGGCGTGGGAGACCTGCGGGCCCGCCTCGGCACGCCCGGTCGGCTCGTCCGCGCTCTCGGGCTCCTCCGGCGTCGCCGCCGGGGGTCCTCGGGGGTCGCCGCGCCGGGGAAGCCAGGGGGCGGCCGACACGTTCCCGGCCGCCGAGGGACGGCCCGTCGCGGCGGCGAAGCGGGTGGCGTAGTCGGACAGGTCCGGGTACTCGGTGCGGTTCTCCTCGATCGCCCACGGGGTGGCGTGGGGCCGACCCTCGCGGCGCTGCCTGGTCGGCCGGTCCTCGGAGGTGTCGGGGAGGGCCGCTCCCCGGGCCCGGGCGGGCCGTGCGGGCGGCGCCTGCTGGGCTCGTTCGCGGGTGGGCTCGGGGGTGCGTTCGCGGCGGTCCGCGAGATCCTTGGCCACCTGGATGCCCTGGGTCCGGCCGCGCAGGCGGCGGGCGGCGGGCGACTCCTCCTCCACGGGGGCGGCCATCATCTCCTCGGCACGGCGCCGGGAGGCGTCGGGCCGAGGGGTGACCGCCTCGGTGAGCTCGGCGCTGCTCATGGCACCGGTGTCGCTGTCGGAGTAGGCGCTCTTGGCCGTCAGTCCCAGGGGCGTCTCCCCGGAGGAGGCGCGCAGCCGGGCGAACCACTCGTCGCGGTCGCGCTGCTCGTCCTCCTCGGTGACGTACAGGGGCTCGTCGAAGTCACCGGGCCGGTCCTGCTCGGCCGGTTCCTCCCGGGTGTCCGGGAGGCCGAAACCGAAGTAGTTGAGGACACGACGGCCGACGCCCGTGCGGGGCTCCTCCGAGGTGTCGTCCGACCGCTCCCCGGGCTCCGCCACGCCGTCGTCCTCCTGGTCTGCTCCGGCCCCGCGGCGACGGCGACCGGCACCTTCCGTGCGGGGGTGTACTCGACGGAGTCGTCGTGCTCGACGACGGGGACGGGCGGGCGCGCGGGCACGCCGCGCAGCGGCGGCGCGGCCCGGCGCGCGCTCTCCAGGTCCGGCGCCTCCTCGGGCTCCTGGACCTCGGCGGGCGCGGCCTGGGACTCGACCTCGGCCTCGGTCTCGGTCTGGGCCCGGCGGGCGCCCCGGGGCAGGGGCAGCGGCCCGGCCTCGGCGTCCCGGTGCCACACGCGGACCGAGACACGGATCTCGGCGGGTTCGTACTCGGGCGCGAGCCGCGTGAACACGCGGGCCTCGGTGAGGAACCGGGCCTGCGAGATGAGCAGTTCCGTGAGGCGCTTGCCCTCGATCACCGGCCGGGTGGCCAGCACGGTGATCACTCCCGGCGGGACGACCCAGAGCACCAGGTGCCAGCCGTTACCGAAGGCGAACGGGGCGTTGAGGATGCTGAGCAGCACCACCCACAGCGCGAACACGCCCAGGGCGACCCCGAAGGTCCCCACCGGGAGCGGCATGGGCAGCCGGAAATCGTAGAGCTTGTACAGCCGCTTCTCGATACGCCAGATGTTGGTGTACGTGGGCAGATCCACGTTTTCCGGCCTCCCTCGCCTATTCCGTCGATACGCCCATCGCTCGGGCGAGCGCCACCGCGATGACCTCGATGATGCCGGGCACGTAGAACACGATCCCGATGAAGATCGCCAGGATGATGAACTGCATGAAGCGGGTGATCTCCCTGGTGAACAGGAAGAAGATCGCCACGATGGACACGATGACGAGGAACAGCGGCCCGAAGAAGCCACGCAGGAAGTCCGCGAGACCGCCGGTGTCGGGCGCGTTCTGCGCGGGGGTGGCCTCGACCGCGAGGGAGATCGGGTCGGCGGCGCCGAGGGCCGTCATGGTGTCGGCCGTGGCGGACAACAGGGGAGCATGTCAGGCGCCTTCCTCCGCTGTCGTTACTGGTGTGCGCATGGTTGGTCTCGTCTCCTTGCCTACAGGCCCCGTCGTCGGTCAGTCACCGAACGAGTGCGGGGCGCCCTGGATGTCACGCACGTACCACTCGTTTCCGGAGTTCACGACCGTGACCAGGTAGCTCTGCGCCAGTTGCCCGGCTTCTCCCTCGCCGTCACCGGCGGAAGGGAGGCCCCAGACCACGGTGGTCGCCACCTGTCGTACGTCATCATCCCCGGTCGAGGACTTGGATGGCACCGGCATAACGGACAGTTCGCTGAATTCCACACTGTTCGCCGGAAGTGGGGTGACGGAGGCGCCCGGTTCGACGTAGCGGTCGAGGTGCCCGGCCTCCTCCGCGTAGGCCTCGAAGAAGCCGGTGAGCACGCCCTCGAGCTGCTCGGCGGCCTGGGAGTCGGTGTCGTAGGAGGGAGCCGCGGGCAGTTCCGCCTGGCTGGGCGCGGCCAGCAGTGCGGGGCGGCCGGAGAGCACCAGCGAGGAGCCGTCGCTGTAGACGGGCACCTCCAGGCTCATGGCCTCGTCGTTGACGTCGGCGCGGATGGCCACGACGGCGTTGTGCTCGTCGCGCACGTCCACGTCCATCACCGTCAGGTTCTCACCGGAGAGGCTGTCCGCGGGGAGGTTGAGGTCGCTGGCCCGACCGTCGGGGACGAAGGCCGCGAGGGAGGTGAGCCGGGCCTCGGGGTCGGAGGTGTCGAGGTAGGACTCCGCGAAGCGGAGCGCGAAGGCCGCGGCGGAGGCCTCGGGGAAGTCGAGGGTCTCGTTCACCTCGGGTTCCGCGCCGGTGGCCGGAAGGGAGAAACCGTTGCGGATGGGGAACCAGATGCCGTTGAAGACGACGACGATGATGAACGCCCACAGCAGGACGCGTCCGACGCCGACCCACCAGCGTCCGCCCGCACCGGCGCGTGGCCTTCGGGGACGCGGTGCGTCGAGCTCGTCGTGCTCGACGTCGTCCGCCCGGTCACGCACCGCGGTGTCGCGCCGCGCCGTCTTGGCCATCCCCGCCTCCTGATCCCGCACACAGTGACGCGTCGGCCGCTGTGCCGACGCCGGTCCTCCGCGCGTCGTCGCCGACGCTTTCCGCCATGCCCTTGTCTACCCCATCCCTATAGTGAGGCATTGTGCGGGTTGGGAGTGGCCAGGACGGGTCCGTGTTTCCCGACCGGGGTCACATTGCCCGACGCGAAGGATCCACCTAAAAGGTGCAGAGGGTGGCAATTCACCACTGACCTCTTCTCACGTATGTGCACGTCAGGGCATTTCTGTCCGGACCGTAAAGGGATTGGTCACCGCTTGGTGAGCAAGATGTGTCCTGAGTGGCCAGGAAACCGTTGGGCGGATGTAACCAGGGACACTCCGGACCGCCCGGACCCACGGGGGCCGAAGCCCGGCGGAACCCCGCTGCCTAGGATGGCGCGATGATCCCCCACACTCCCCTGGCGCGGGCCGCGCTGCTGGTCCTCGTGCTGCTGTCCCTGGTCCACCTCGGTGTCCAGGTGCTGGGCCCGCAGGCCTGGTCACGCCCCACCCAGGTCCTCCTGATGCCCGCGCTGGCCCTGGTGGTGCTCGCGGCGTCCCGGCGACCGCGCGGTCGGCTGCTCGGACTCGCGCTCGTGGCGCTGGGCTTCTCCTGGCTCGGTGACTCCGCCCCCGGCCTGGCGTCGGGAGACACCGCGTTCCTGCTGATGGTGGGCTTCTTCCTGGTCGCGCAGGTGGTGTTCGTGATCGCCTTCTGGCCCCACCGCGCCGGGAGCATCCTGTACCGGCGGCGCCTCCTCCTCGTCCCGTACGTGGTCTACGTGGCCGCCCTGGTGTGGGTCTGCGCGCCGCACACCGGTGTCCTGCTGGTACCCGTGCTCCTCTACGGCCTCCTCCTGGGTCTGATGGCGGTCCTGGCCACCGGGATGGGCCCGTGGGTGGCGGCGGGCGGCGCGCTCTTCCTGGTCTCGGACTCGTTGATCGCCCTGAACGCGTTCGCCCCCGGCCTGGACCTGCCCCAGCGCGACCTCCTGGTGATGAGCACCTACATCGCCGCCCAGGTCCTGATCGTCCTGGGCCTGCTCCGCCGTGAGGCCGCACAGGAGAACCAAGCCGCGAGCCCCTGAGCCCCGCGCCGGGCGGGCGCACCGCGTTCTCCGGCTTCGACGCGCTGGGGTGTGTGGCCCGGACCAGCGGCACGACGCACACCCGCTGAGGCCCGTGGGTCCGCGCGCCCCCGGAGACGACGAAGGGGCGGGCCGAGAGGACTCGGCCCGCCCCTTCGTGGGTTCGCGTGTGACTCAGACGTTGAAGCGGAACTCCACCACGTCGCCGTCGGCCATCACGTACTCCTTGCCCTCCATGCGGACCTTGCCGCGGCGCGGGCGGACTGCATGTCCCCGGCCGCGACCAGGTCGTCGAAGGAGACGACCTCGGCCTTGATGAAGCCGCGCTGGAAGTCGGTGTGGATGACCCCGGCGGCCTCGGGGGCCGTGTCGCCCTTCCGGATCGTCCAGGCGCGGGCCTCCTTGGGCCCGGCGGTCAGGTAGGTCTGGAGGCCGAGGGTGGCGAAGCCCACCCGGGCCAGCTGGGCCAGGCCGGACTCGGTCTGGCCGAGGGACTCCAGCAGCTCCTGGGCCTCGTCGTCGTCCAGCTCGGCCAGCTCCGCCTCGATCTTCGCGTCGAGGAAGATGGCCTCGGCCGGGGCGACCAGGTCCTGGAGCTTGCCGCGCAGGGCCTCGTCCGCGAGCTCGTCGGTGTCGAGGTTGAACACGTAGATGAACGGCTTCACGGTGAGCAGGCTCAGCTCACGCAGCCGGTCCAGGTCCACGTCCTTGGCCTGGGACAGAGAGACGCCCTCGTCGAGGATCTCCTGCGCCGCGCGCGCGGCCTTGAGGAGCTCCTGGGAGTCCTTGTCCTTGGCGTTGCGCTTGGCGTCCTTCTCCAGGCGCGGGATCGCCTTCTCCAGGGTCTGGAGGTCGGCGAGGATCAGCTCGGTGTTGATGGTCTCGATGTCGCGGGAGGGCTCGACGTCGCCGTCGACGTGGGTGACGTCGGCGTCCTCGAAGGCCCGGATGACCTGGCAGATGGCGTCGCTCTCGCGGATGTTGGCCAGGAACTTGTTGCCCAGGCCCTCACCGGTGGAGGCGCCGCGCACGATGCCCGCGATGTCGACGAAGTCCACCGTGGCGGGCAGGATCTTCGCCGAGCCGAAGATCTCGGCCAGCTTCCCGAGCCGGGCATCGGGCACGCCCACGACTCCGACATTGGGCTCGATGGTGGCGAACGGGTAGTTCGCCGCCAGAGCGTCGTTCTTGGTCAGCGCGTTGAAGAGGGTGGACTTGCCAACGTTGGGCAGGCCGACGATCCCGATAGACAGACTCACAAGGTCAGAGTCTATGCGGAGCGGCGGGTGGGCCGACCCGGGCACCGACGGCCAATCGCGGAAACGGAGTGCGCCCGACTGGACACGGAGAGTAGGTTCGGGGTGCGGCCGGGCACCACGAACAGGGAACGAGCCGACAGGACGGCGTCGTACGGCCCCCGGCAGCAGCCACCGCGGCTCCGTTCTCCTGAGGGGAAGACACTGTGGTCCAGGACCAGCTGCGCGCACTCGTACACCGGTATCCGCTCGTGCGCTTCGCCACCCGGCAGCTCCGTGTCCACCTGCCCCGGAGGTTGGGCGGGCTGGATCCGGCCCGGGTTCCGCCGCGCAACCGCAGGTTCACTCTGGTCCTGCCCCGCCCCGAGGACGACCGGCGCCGGGTCGGACCGGACACGATCACCCTCCAGCTGTCCGGTGACCTCACGGTTCCACGCCGCCTCGCGGCCTCCGGCCTGTCCCGGCACGAACCCGACAGCCTGGCCAACTTCATGGCGATCCTCGACCACACCCTCCCGGGGCGGTCCTCGACGTCGGCGCGGGGGTGGGCGTGTACTCGATGCTCGCGGCCGCGCGCACCCGCCGTCCCGTCTTCGCGTTCGAGCCCACACCGGAGCTGGCCGCCGCCGCGCGCGCCGTCTCCGCCTCGGGCGACCTCGGGTTCGGCGTCGTGGACCTGGCCCTGAGCAACCACAACGGCAGCGGGCACCTGCGTCGCGCCCTGCACAACGACATGTGCAACCGGCTGGTGAGCTCGGCGAGGCTCGGGTTCGCCCACATCACCGTCCGCACGGCCACCCTGTCCCGCTGGAACGAGACGGCGGCGACCTTCCCCTCGGTGGTGAAGATCGACACCTCCGGAACCGAGCCGGACGTGGTCGCCGGGGGTCTGGAGGTGCTGCGCCGCTTCCGGCCCTGGGTGATGGCCAAGGTGCGACCGGACCGGGGCGTGGAGGAGCGGCTGATGGCCCTTCTGGACCCTCTGGAGTACCGGTGGTTCCCGATCAGCGGCGATCCGCCCTACGAGGCACGCGCGGAGATCTCCGGCCGGGCCTCCCCGCGTGGGAGCGGACGTGGATGTTCGCTCCGGAGGAGCCTCCGAGCGGCTTCTGGGACTCGGTCACCGTGTGGCGCGCGGCCCTCCGGGCGTGCGGCCGTCCGCCGGAGCCGTGAGGACGTCGGTCAGATCCAGCCGTCGAGCGCCGCGAGCAGCCCTGGCAGGTCGTCGCGGTGCACGTGGTGCCCGGCGCCCTCCACGGTGCGGACGGTGAAGCCGCGCTCGGCCAGGACGCGGGCGCCCTCGACGCCGATCGGGGAGCCCACTCCCGCGATCACCGCGAGGGAGGGCACCTCGGCGGTCTTGGGGAAGTGATCCTCGCCCGCGACGTGGTCGATCACCCACGTGTGGAAGTCGGGGTCGGTGGCGGCGAACCCGGCCAGCTCGATCCGCACGTCCTCGTCGCTCCAGCCGGGGTGCAGCTCGCGTACCCGGTCGGCGTCGGCCGTGGCGACGGCCACGCTCAGCCGCTCGCTGGCACCCTCGGGCTGGGGCGGGATCCGGAAGGCCGGGTCGACGTGGACGGCCCGCCCCGGGCGCAGGTGGTCCAGGGCCAGGGACAGCGCGAGGCAGCCGATGGAGTGGCCCATGACGAGCTCGGCACCGGGTCGGAGGGTGTCCACCAGGTCCTGGCGCAGCGCCTCGACGGTGTAGGTCCCGCGTGGGCTCGCGCCGTGTCCACGCAGGTCGACACCGGTCACCTGGTAGCCGCGCCGGAGGAGCTCGGCCTCGACCCCGTGCCAGGTCCGGTGCAGGGACGTGCCTCCGTGGACGAGGACGGCGCGGCGGTCGCCCGCTCCGCTGGTGTGGGTGGCGAGGCGCATGTGGGTGACCTTTCTCGGGCGCCGTGTGTGGGCGCGGTCTCCACAGGTGTCGCGCCCCCGACGTCACGGGGGTTCCCAGCGTCGGTGTTGGCTCCCGCCCCGGCAACCCCCGCCCGTGGCCGGTTCCGGTCAGGGTCGCCGGGGCGGTGCGGCACGCGGATTCCTGCGCGTTGTCGGGCGCGTGACCCCCGGTGGTTGAGAGCATGGCGCCATGGACGCCCTCGCACTCGTACTCGTTCTCGTCATCGGTCTGGCCGTCGGCGCCGCCGTGGGCTGGTTGCTCGCCCGTGGTCGTGACGCCGAGGCCCGCGCCGACGCCAGGGCGGCGGAGGAGCGCGCCGCCTACGTCGAGGAACAGCTCGCGGACCGGTTCCGCGCGCTCTCCGCGCAGGCCCTGGACCAGACCAACCAGCGCTTCCTCGAACTCGCCGAGGGGCGGCTCCGGGCGGTCAGCGCGGAGGCCGGGGGCGACCTGGACGAACGGCGCCGCGCCGTGGAACGGATGGTGGAGCCCCTGACGGCGACCCTGAACCGGGTGGAGACCCAGCTGCGTGAGGTGGACGCCGGGCGGGCCGCCGCGCACGCGGAGCTCGCCAAGCAGGTGGAGTACGTGCGTGAGGGGTCGGACCGGCTCCGGGACCAGACGCAGTCCCTGGTGACGGCGCTGCGCAGGCCGGAGGCGCGTGGCCGGTGGGGTGAGCTCCAGCTGCGGCGGGTGGCGGAGCTGGCCGGGATGTCCGCGTACTGCGACTTCGAGGAGCAGGCGGTCTCGGGGGCGCAGCGGCCGGACATGGTGGTGCGGCTGGCGGGCGGCAAGAACATCGTGGTGGACTCCAAGGTGCCGCTGGCCGCCTATCTGGACGCGGTGGAGGCCGGAGAGGGCGCGGCGTCGGAGCAGCGGCTGCGTGCGCACGCCAAACACGTGCGCACGCACGTGGACCAGTTGGCGGCGAAGTCGTACTGGTCGGCGTTCACCCCGGCGCCGGAGTTCGTGGTGCTGTTCATCCCGGGTGAGGCGTTCCTGGCTCCGGCACTGGAGTACGACCCCGGACTGCTGGAGCACGCGATGGGGCGGCGGGTGCACATCGCGACGCCGACGACGCTGATCTCGCTCCTGCGGACCGCGCAGTACGCGTGGCAGCAGGAGGCGCTGAGCGAGAACGCCCGCGAGGTGTTCGACCTGGGCAAGCAGCTGTACTCGCGGCTGGCCACGCTGGGCGGCCACGTGGAGGGGCTGGGCCGGGCGCTGAACCGTACGGTGGGGGCCTACAACCAGACCGTGGGGTCCCTGGAGAGCAGGGTGTTGGTGACCGCGCGGCGCTTCGGTGAGCTGGGGCTGGTCGACGGTGACCTGGACCGGCTCTCCGGGGTGGAGGAGCGGCCGCGTACGGTGGCGGCACCGGAACTCGCGGAGACGCCGGCGAGGGTCGCGGAGACGTCTCCACACGATGCGGACAAGTCGGACCTGAAGCTCGCCAGCGCCGCCGAGGTCGGCGGAATTCGGCATGGTGGTAACGGTCGCAACGGTTCGCCCCAAATGGACGCGGGGGAGCCGTTCGCAGCGAGTGACCGGACCCCCGTCTCCGGAACCAGCCGGAACCTGGAGGGGAGATCTCGGCGTCCAAGGGGTGGAAGCCGCGATCAGCCCGGAAGGGGCATGTGGCCGAAATGGCGACACGATCCCAGGAAAGACCCCCGAAGTTTCACGAGAAGTGACACACTAAACACTGTGAGTAATCAACTGG
Organism: Nocardiopsis eucommiae; assembly: GCA_018388625.1. Lineage (GTDB taxonomy): Bacteria > Actinomycetota > Actinomycetes > Streptosporangiales > Streptosporangiaceae > Nocardiopsis > Nocardiopsis eucommiae. Next base: position 4,985,733 of record CP074402.1, read on the forward strand.
GGAGGCGCACGACCATGCCCCCGCGCAAGTCGGACGGTCCGGATCCCGGACAGGCCCCGTACTTCGTGCGATCCAACGGTCGCGGTCGGGGGCGGCGGGTGCGGACAGGTCCGCGCGCAGCCACCCGAACCCGGACAGGACAGCGCGCAGTCACCCGAAGGCGGCGCCCGCCGCCTGGCAACCTCCACGGCTGACCGGGCGGGGCGGTGTGCTGATCATCGTCGTGTTCAGCTTCGCCGGGACCATGATCGCCCACCTGACGTCGACCCCGGCCGCACCCGGCCTGGCCTTCACCCTCGCCTGCCTGGTGACGGCGGCCCTGGTCCGACCCGGCGACCTGCTGTCGCTGTCGGTGAGCCCGCCCATCGCCTACTTCGTCGCCGTGGTCGCCGCCGAGAGCGTGCTGGCCCTGGGCAACGAGGGGTTCGCCCGGGTCCTCATCCTCGGTCTGGCCTCGCGCCTGGCCGAGGTCGCCCCGTGGCTGTTCCTCGGCACGGCGCTGGTCCTGGTCGTCGCGGTCTTCCGTGGCCTCCCGGGCAACCTGCGCAACCTCGGTGACGAGCTCAACGGGCGCAAGTAGGCCCCGCGACTCCCGCGGCCCGGACCGCGCGCACCAGGAGCCGACACGGCCGGACGCGGTCCCCGCACGCCCCGCGCCGACCGGGCGGGGAGCCCCGGCCCGAGCGCGCCCCGACACCCGGAGGCCCCGAACTCCGGACCCGGAGCGGGCACGGACCGTCTCTCAGAACGGGGTGTCGTCGTTCCCGGGCTCGTCGGCCCGGCGCTCGTCCATGGCGGCGGCGAGCTTGGCGCGGGCCCCCTCCAGCCAGTGCTCGCAGACCCGGGCCAGCTTCTCCCCGCGTTCCCACAGATCCAGGGACTCCTGGAGGGTGAGGCCGCCCGACTCCAGTCTCCGGACGACGTTGTTCAGCTCCTCCCGGCTCTCCTCGTAGCTCAGTTCCGGCGCCTCGCTCTGGTCGGCCATGCCTACTCCCCCTCTGTGGTGGCTGGGTTGTCCGTGGTGTCCTCGGCGGCGGGCGCCGCCTTCTTCTTCCTGCCGCGTGAGGCGCCCGTGGCCGCCTTCTTCCCCGCCGGACGGGACTCGGGCTCAGCCTCGCTTTCGAGGGCGTCGACGGTGGCCCTCAGGCCGTCCTCGGCGAACCGCACGCGCAGGGTCTCCCCACCGCGGGCTCCGCGGCGGAGCGGACCACCGAACCGTCCTCGCGCTGCACGATCGCGTAGCCGCGCGCCAGCGTGGTCGCCGGTGAGAGCGCGTGCAGCCGGGCCTCGGTGTGGACCATGCCGTCGGCCGCGCGGTCCAGCGCGGCGGTGAGGGTCCGGCGGGCGCGGTCACGCAGCTCCAGGACCTGCTCGGTGAGGCGGTCGGTCTCCCGGACCGGGTCGGCCAGGACCGGGCGGGAACGCACGCTCTCCAGCCAGGCCCGCTCCCGGTCGACTCCGCCCCGGATCACCCGGCGGGCCCGGTCGCGGAGCTGGCGGATGATCTCCAACTGCTCCCCGACGTCCGGGACGGTCCGCTTGGCGGCGTCGGTGGGGGTGGAGGCGCGAACGTCGGCCACGTGGTCGAGCAGGGGCGCGTCCTGTTCGTGGCCGATCGCGCTGACCACGGGGGTGCCCGCCGCCGCCACCGCCCGGACCATGGCCTCGTCGGAGAAGGGCAGCAGGTCCTCCATGGAACCGCCGCCACGGGCGATGACGATGACGTCGACCTCGGGCCGGGTGTCCAGGTCGTGCAGGGCCTCGATCACCTCGCGGGTGGCCCGGTCGCCCTGGACCGCCACCTGGCGCACCTCGAAGCGCACGGCGGGCCAGCGGCGACGGCTGTTCTCCAGCACGTCGCGCTCGGCCGCGGAGTCGCGACCGCAGATCAGGCCGACGGTGTCGGGCAGGAAGGGAAGGGGCCGTTTGCGGGCGGGGTCGAACACGCCCTCGGCGGTGAGGGTCCGGCGCAGCTGCTCCAGCCGGGCGAGGAGTTCACCGATCCCGACGTGCCGGATCTCCCGGGCGCGCAACGAGAAGGTGCCCTTGAGCTGGTAGAAGTCCGGTTTGGCGTGGATGACCACGCGGTCGCCCGGGCCGGGGGCAGGTTCCTGGCGGCGCAGGACGGAGGTCTCGCAGAGCACGCGGATGGAGGCGTTGGCGACCGGGTCGCGCAGGGTCATGTAGGACATGCGTCCGCGCGAGTTGAGCTCGGCTATCTGTCCCTCGACCCAGATGGCGCCCAGCCGGTCGATCCAGCCGCCGACCGCCTGGAGTACGGTCCTGACCGGCTGCGGTGACTCCGCCGAACTCTCCATGCCCATGGCTCAAGAGCCTAGGCCAGGGTACGGACGGTTCGGTGAAGGAGGGACCGTGCGGCCCCGGAGGCGGAGGGGTGCCGGACCGGTGTCCGGGCCCCGGCCTCCGGGGCGTCACGACGGTGGGGGTGGTCCGGGGAGGGCCCACGGACACGGCCGGACTCAGGCCTCGGACTCCAGCTTGGCGATCCGGTTGTCGTACATCTTGATGAACTCGGGGCGGCCCTGGTGCGCGACCTCGTAGGCGCGCAGGTCGCGGACCTGCTCGATGGTGAGCTTGCGCAGGCGCGCCCGGATGGACGGCAGGGTGAGCTCGTCGTAGGTGGGGACGGCCAGGTCGTCGACGGCGGGGGCGGCCTCCTTGCGGACCCGCTCCAGGACGTCGTCGCTGGCGACCGTGGTGTGGGCCTCGGCGGCCTCCAGCTCCTCCGCGAGGGCGGGACCGTCCTCGGGCAGGTCGGCGGTGGCCGGGACGGTGGGCTCGTCCCTGGGCTCCTCGACCAGCGGCGCGGTCTCGGACGCGGCTTCGGGGGTCGCCTCGGGGGCGGCCCCGGCCGGGGTGTCGGTCTTCTCCTCGGCCTTCACGGCCTCGGGCTCGGTCGCGGCCTTCGCGGCCTTCGCCTCGGTCGGCTCGGCCGTCTCCTCGGACGACGCGTCCGTGGTGGCGGGGGTCTCCACCTTCTCCGCGCTCTCCCGCGCGGGGATCTCGTCCTTCTTGTCCTGCACGGTCGTGACGACCGGGTCCTTGCGTCCGAAGATGCCCCTGACGAGGGTGGTCAGCTTCGTGACGATGGTCGGGTTCGACATAGGACGGGGGCTCCTGATGCTCTCGGCGTTGGGCCGGCGGCGCGCGTCCAGCGAACAAGGCAAGGCCGAGTTGAGGGCGAACCGCCTCATAACAGATGCGATGGTGAACCAGGATAGAGGAGGGAGTAGCGGCATGAGCGGACGGGAAGCGAACGATTGCGCCACTTCGCCGCGGGATCGTGTGCGTTCGGTCGCACCGACCCCACCCGCCTGCGGACCCGCCATGGACGTACCCACTCCGTGCCCTATCCCACACCCGGACCCACGGCGCTGGATCACACCTAGGATGTGTCCCATGAGTGCGATGACGACTGCCACGAACCAACGCCGTGTGCTTCTCGCCAACCCTCGGGGGTACTGCGCCGGAGTCGACCGGGCGGTCATCACCGTCGAGAAGGCACTGGAACAGTACGGCGCCCCGATCTACGTGCGCAAACAGATCGTGCACAACACGCACGTCGTGCGCACCCTGGAGGAGCGGGGCGCGATCTTCGTCGAGGAGACCGAGGAGGTGCCCGAGGGCGCCATCGTCGTCTTCTCCGCTCACGGTGTCTCGCCCGCCGTCCACGAGCAGGCGCACCGCCGCCAGCTCAAGACCATCGACGCCACGTGCCCCCTCGTCACCAAGGTGCACAAGGAGGCCCAGCGCTTCGCCTCCGAGGACCGTGACATCATCCTCATCGGCCACATCGGCCACGAGGAGGTCGAGGGCACCAGCGGTGAGGCCCCGGACCACATCCAGATCGTGGAGAGCCCCGACGAGGTCCACAAGGTCGAGGTCCGTGACCCGGACAACGTGTCCTGGCTGTCCCAGACCACCCTCTCGGTGGACGAGACCAACCAGACCGTCGACGCCCTCCGCGAGCGCTTCCCGAACCTGCTCGACCCGCCCAGCGACGACATCTGCTACGCCACCTCCAACCGCCAGGACGCCGTCAAGGCGATGGCGCCGGAGTGCGAGCTCGTCATCGTGGTGGGCTCCGACAACTCCTCGAACTCCGTCCGCCTGGTCGAGGTCGCCCTGGACGCGGGCGCGAACGCCTCGTACCTGATCGACAACGCCACCCTCATGGACGAGGCCTGGCTGGAGGGCGTCACCACCGTGGGCGTGACCAGCGGCGCCTCGGTGCCCGACATCCTCGTCCGCGAGCTGCTGGACAAGCTGGCCGGGCACGGCTTCGGTTCGGTCAGCCCCGTGACGACGGCCGACGAGACCCTCACGTTCTCGCTGCCCAAGGAGCTCCGCCGGGACCTGCGCGCCGAGTAGCCGCCACCCGACGTCGAGGGCCCCGCCGAACCACACGGTTCGACGGGGCCCTTCGTTCGTGCCGGGGCCGACGCCCTAGGAGTCGGTGTCAGCGGCCTCGGACGGCTCGGCCTCGTCCCCGTCCCCGGTGGCCTCGGGCTCGGGGACCGGGAAGGTCTCCAGGTGCTCGGCCAGCTCCGCGAACTCGTCGACACCGGCGCTGCCCGCGACGACCAGGGTCCGGCCCTCCTCGCGCAGCACGAGGGCGCCCCAGTCCTCGGACTCCAGGTGCTCCCACTCGCGGTCGCCCACCATGACGGTGCCCACGGGCTCGGCGTCCTTGACGGTGTCGCGCAGCACGGTGTCGGGGTCGTCGTCGCTCTGGACCAGCCTGGCGTGGCTGTCCTTCGGAGTGGCGAAGCCCACCGTCCACTCGACCGGGCCGCTCAGGTCCAGGGTGGAACTGGTGGGGGTCCATCCCTCGGGAAGGTTCTCGTCGGGGGCGGTCACCGGATACCCGGCGCTGCTCCGGAGCACCTCGATGTCCGGGCGGAACTGGACTTCGGGGATGCGTTCACCCGATCGCGTGGAGACCACGAACGCCATCACCAGGATGATCGCGACGACGACCCCGAGGGAGATGGCGTAGTTCTTGAAGGTGGCGTTGGCCCGGCTGTATGAACTCATGACATGACCAGCTTGCCCCAGCTCCCGGGCCACTTCGACCTGGGGTGCGGTTAGCGCGTGTGAGCGGCGCCCCGTCCCGGACGGGAACCCGGGCACCGGGCCCTCGGCGCCGAGGACCCCGACGTGGTCGGCCACGGATCCGTGCCGCCGTGCGGCCGCCTTCCCCGCCCCGAGGCGAGGGCTAGTCCCGCTGGCGGTGGCGGGGTTCGAGTTCGGTGAGCAGACCGGTGATCTCGTCCGCGAGCCGGTGGGCGTCGACGTCGTCGCGCCGCACGACCTCGGCGACGGCCAGGAGCATGGAACCGCTCACCACGATCAGCAGCGCCTCGTCCACGGGCTCGTCGGCCTTGCGGAACAGGGCGACGTTGCGGTCGGTCCACTGGGTGAGCCGGGACCGCAGCTGGTAGTCGAACCCGGGCGGGCCGTCACCGCTGAAGAACAGTCGCGCGGTGTCGCGCTCCTCTATGCAACCCAGGAGGTAGGCGTGCGCGGCGATGTTCATCAGCCGTGTGGGATCACTCTCACCCTCGGAGCGGGCGTCGCGGACCGCCTGGTGGGTGCGTTCCTGCTGGCGCTGCTGGAACTCCTCGTACAGGGCGACGTACAGGTCCGCCTTGCCGGTGAAGTGGTGGTAGAGACTGCCGACGCTGGCCCCGGCGACCGAGACGACCTCACTCACCCCGGCCCTGGCGAACCCCACCGTGCGGAACACCTGGGCCGCCGCCTGTAGCAGGGCACTGCGCGTGGCCGCGCCGCGCGGCGAGACCCGCGCGGGCCTGTCCGTCCTGTCCACTGTCACGCCCTCACTTCCGTCCGGGTCCCCGCGACCTGAAGCGTCCCCCGGGAGACCACGGGAACTCCCCCTGCCTGGTGGCGGCGGGCTCGACGCGACCGACGCGCCTGACGACTGCTCTCCCTGCGGCCGGGACCGCCACGTGGTGGCCGATCCGGTACAGGTGCACGATGTTACGGGCCGCGTCGGGCTGCGCGTCAACCGACCACCCGCCCCGGATCACCGGGCCACGCGCACGATCCGCCCCCGCTCGGGCACTCCTCCGCCCGGGTGGCGTCCGACACGCGCGCCGTCCTCCTCGGGGACCGCGATAAACGGAGGTCACGTCGGGTGACTACCCTAAGAGAGAACCCCCACCCTGTTTCCCGACGGAAGGTGTCACGTCCATGTCGCAGTCCAGTAGCCCGTCCGCGCAGCACTCGGCGCCCGACCGTAACCTCGCGCTGGAGCTGGTCCGCGTCACCGAGACCGCCGCGCTCGCCGCGGCCCGTTGGGTCGGCAAGGGCGACAAGCTCGGCGCCGACGGTGCGGCCGTGCGAGGCATGCGCCACATGATCAGCACCGTGTCGATGAACGGCACCGTGGTGATCGGTGAGGGCGAGAAGGACAACGCGCCCATGCTCTACAACGGCGAGCGGGTCGGTGACGGCGGCGGCACCGACTGGGACGTCGCGGTCGACCCGATCGACGGCACCACCCTGACCGCCATGGGCATGCCCAACGCCATCGCGGTGATCGCGATGAGCCCGCGCAACACCATGTTCGACCCGTCCGCCGTGTTCTACATGGAGAAGCTGGCCACCGGCCCCGAGGCCGCCGACGTGGTGGACATCGCCGCCTCGCCCGCCGAGAACATCCGCGCCGTGGCCCGCGCCAAGGGCAAGTCGCCGCAGGACGTGACGGTCGTGATCCTCGACCGTCCGCGCCACAAGCAGCTGGTCCAGGACGTGCGCGACGCGGGCGCCCGGATCAAGTTCATCAGCGACGGCGACGTCGCGGGCGCCATCATGGCCGCGCGCCGGGGCACCGGCGTGGACCTGATGCTGGGCATCGGCGGCACCCCCGAGGGCATCATCACGGCGTGCGCCATGAAGTGCCTGGGCGGGGTCATCCAGGGCCGCCTGTGGCCCAAGGACGACCAGGAGCGCCGGAAGGCGATCGACGCGGGCCACGACCTGGACCGCGTGCTCCTCACCGACGACCTCGTCTCCTCGGACGACGTGTTCTTCGCCGCGACCGGCATCACCGACGGCGAGCTGGTGGGCGGTGTCCGGTACGAGTCGACCGGCGTGACCACCGACTCCCTGGTCATGCGCGGTCGCAGCGGCACCGTGCGCCAGGTCCGCAGCGAGCACCGTCTGAGCAAGCTCTCCGCCTACAGCGGCGTGGACCTCACCTCCGCCCCGGAGTAGTCACCGCGCGACCGGCGGTGCCCCGTCCACTGGGACGGGGCACCGCCGGTCGCGTATTTCGGGTGAGGGTGAACAACTCGGTGTTTCCCCGCATCAGACTCGACGTTGGCCCCGCGCCCGCGTCTGTTCCACGTACATCCTCGTCGGAGGTCCGATGTCCTACCCAGATCCCCCACAGCAGCCCCAGTGGCAGCCGCCGCAGCAGCCGGGCCAGGGGTTCCCCCAGCAGCAGGGCCCCGGCCAGCCGCAGTTCGCCCCGCCCCAGCAGCCCGGTCCCGGCGGCCAGTTCCCGGGCCAGCAGTACCCGGGCGCGGGCGGCCCTCCCCACAGGGTCCCGGCGCCCCGATGGGCCCCGGAGCTCCTATGGGGCCCGGCGGTCCCGGAGCCCCGATGGGGCCCGGCGGTCCCGGACAGCCTCCCTACGGCGGCCAGTACTCCGGCGGCCAGGTCCCGCCCTCGCGCGGCGGCCGCAAGTGGCTGATCCCCGCGGCGGCCGGTGTGGCCGTCGTGGTCATGGGCGGCACCCTGTGGGCCGCCGTCTCCCTGGTCGACTTCGGCGGCCCCCAGCCCGAGTCGGTCCTGCCCGGCAACTCCGTGGCGTTCGCCAAGGTCGACCTCGACATCGACGGTTCCCAGGTCATGGACCTGATCCGTTTCTCCCAGAAGCTCCCGGCCGAGATCACCGAGGAGACCGGTGAGGTCGAGGAGGACACCACGGGTGTCTTCGCCGAGGCCTTCGCCGAGGAGTTCGACGTCGACCGCGCCGAGGTGGACGAGTGGATCGGGCAGAAGGCCGGAGTCGCCGCCTGGCCCGCCGCCGACGAGGCCGCCGTGGTGGACGACGGCATGGCGCTCGCGATGGCGCTGTCCGTCAAGGACGCCGGTGCCGCCGAGTCCACGCTCGACCGGCTCCGTGAGGACGGCGACCTGGAGTACACGATGGTCGACGACTTCGTCGTCCTCTCCGAGGACGAGGCGGCGATCAGCGAGTACAACGAGCAGATGTCGGCCCACGGCGACCTGGAGGGGAACGACACCTACAGCGGCGACCTCGACGGGGTGCCGAGCGGCAGCATCGCCCTGGCCTGGATGGACCTGGGCGCGTTCGGGAACCTGACCGGGGTGGACCAGGAACTGGCCGCCGAGTTCGGCACCGGCCTGGACGCCACCGTCGAGGGCCGGATGACGGCCTCCGTGCGGGTGGACGGCGACTACCTCGAGGCCCGGATGGACGTCTTCGGCTTCGAGGTGGACGACGAGGGCCTGACCTGGCTGGCCGACGCCCCCGGAGCGAGCGTGGAGGCCATGGGCGGCCTGCCCTCCGGCACCTCGGCGGCCTTCGCCGGGAGCGGCATGGACCAGGCGCTGAGCACCGCCTGGGAGAGCGACGGCCTCCCGTTCCTCGACGACGGCTCCCGCAGCGAGATGGAGGCGTTCTTCAATTCGGTCGGCGCTCCGCTGCCGGACGGGTTCACCTCCCTGCTGGGCGGCTCCACCGCCATCGGCCTCTCCGGTTTCGAGGACGTCTCCCTCGGCTCGGAGCCGTCGTTCGCGTACCGCGCGGTCGGAGGCGACCAGGCGGCGATCGAGGGCTTCCTGGAGGAGTCCTTCGGCGGCCCCTACTCGTCCATGGTGATGCCCGAGGTGAGCCAGGACGGCGACACGGTCGTGGTCACCCACGGCGGGACCGGCTCCGGCCAGCTCGGTGAGGACGACGTCTTCCAGCAGACCATGCAGGAGATGGACGACGCCGTCCTCGCCGGGTACTTCGACCTGCGCGAACTGCTGGTCAGCGGCGAGGTGCGTGCCCCCGGCGAGTGGGGCGCGGTCGGCGTCGGCGTGAGCGTGGTCGAGGAGGGCCAGCGGGCCGTGGTCGAACTGCGCTGGGCGCCCAGCGCGGGATGATCACCCGAGGCGCGTGACCTCCGAACGGCACGACGGCGCGGGAGGGGCGACCCTTCCGCGCCGTCGTCGTTCCGGTCCCCCTAGTTGACGACCCTGCGGCGCATCTGGAAGGCGGCCAGGTTCCACATGAGCACCACGAAGGCCAGCAGGACACCGACGTGGCCCAGGGCCCCGAGGACGTCCAGTCCGCCGAAGACCGCGCCCCGGATGAGTTCGACCGCGTGGTAGAGGGGGTTGACCATGGCGGCGGTCTGGACCCAGGTGGGCAGCTCGGTGAGCGGGAAGAAGGTGCCCGCCATGAGGAAGAGCGGGGTGAAGAGGCCGCTGAACACGTAGTCCATGCTGCGCACCGAGGTGATCACCGCCGAGATCCAGATGCCGAAGAGCGCGAAGGCGAACCCGGCGAGGAAGGCGACGAACGGCACCAGCACCATCCCGAAGCCGGGTTGGAGTCCGAACCCGACCGCGACCAGCAGCGGCACGCAGCCGTACACGCCGGACCGCAGCGCCAGCCACAGGGCTTCGCCGGTGACGAGTTCGCGCACGTCCACGGGGGCGGCGAGGATCCCCTCGTAGGTGTGCAGGAAACGGCGCTTGATGAAGGTGTTGATGACGGCCGGCATCATCGACTGGAACATGACCGACACGGCGACGATCCCCGTGCCGAGGAAGTCGATGTAGCTGAACCCGGCGAGGGTACCGATGAGGGCGCCCATGCCGAACCCGAAGCAGAGCAGGTAGAGGGTGGGTTCGACCACCGCCGCGAAGGTGGTGGCCCGCCACGACCGCCCGTACAGGATCCACTCGCGGGCGATCACCCCCGGACCGCGTCGGCCTCGAACCGGCCCGGCCGGGCGTGCCGCTCCGGACGGGCGTCCTCGTGACGCTGTGAGAGGTTCATTCCACGGACTCCCCGGTCAGGGTCACGAACACGTCCTCCAGGTTGCTGTCCCGTCGGTCGGGCGTGCCCAGCTGGTCCCGGACCGACTCCGGGAGCTCCTCGGCGCGCAGCACGGACAGCGTCGTGCCGGTGCGCCGGGTGGTGAAGCCGTAGCCGTTGATCAGGCGTTCCAGGGCGGCCATCCCGTCCGCGTCGGGGGTGTACTCCTCGACGCTGGCCCCCGCGTACTTGGCGACGAGGTCGGCGGGCGCGCCGCGCTCGACGACCCTGCCCCGGGCCATGAGGGCGACCTCGTCCGAGAGGCGCTCGGCCTCCTCGATGTAGTGGGTGGACATCAGGACGGTGGCGCCCTCGTCCCGCAGGGCCGTGATCACCCCCACAGCTCCTGTCGCACCTGCGGGTCCAGGCCGACGGTGGGCTCGTCCATGAGGACCAGTTCGGGCCGGTGCAGGAGAGCGCGGACGATGAGCAGGCGGCGGCGCATCCCCCGGAGAGGTCGTCCACGGGGGTGTCGCCCCGGTCGCTGAGGTGGGCCAGCCGCAGGGTCCGCGCGATGGCCTCCTTGCGGCGGGCGCGAGGGACCCGGTACAGGAACGAGAACATCCGGAGGTTCTGCTCGACCGTGAGTTCCTCGTCGAGGTTGTCGTGCTGGGGGACGACGCCCATGCGGGCCCGCGCCCACTTGGACTCGGCGGGGATCTCGTGGCCGAGGATGCTGATGGTGCCCTCGTCCGCGATGGACTGGGCGGTGAGCATCCGCATGGTGGTCGACTTGCCCGCGCCGTTGGGTCCGAGCAGTCCCAGGACGATCCCCTGGGGCACCTCCAGGTCGAGTCCGTCGACGGCCGCGAGCGAACCGAAGCGCTTCACGACGCCGCGCAGGTGCAGGGCTGGCACGGCGGAGGCCTCCCGGGAGCTCATGGCGGCGCTCCCCGGCACGGCCCGGCCGGGCTCTGGTGTGGTCATGGGAACACGGTAGGCAGCGGACCGGGTGAAAATCCATCGCTTATCCGCACGTGCCGGACGGCTGGGCTCGCCGGCGCGGGAACCCGCACCGCCGCCGACCAGGCCGTCCACAGGCGAGAAAACCCGTTGCACCCGAACGGGGCCCGTGTCTACCGTTGGGGTGTCGGAACCGAACACGGAGTCCGGGGCGCACGCCGCCCGGGCTTAGAAGGACTGAGGACCATGCCCCGGAACGCGCCGAGCGCGCCTCACAGCCGCGCGGGTCTCCGCATGCCCCGACACCCTTCGGACGTCTGAACGGACCCGTTCCCCGTCGAGAACCGCTCGGCGCTCTTGCTGTGTCTCATCACCACTCCAGCAAGGAGCCTCCGGGTTGTCCCACCACGATTTCGACCCCAGTACCACCGCGTCCGCACGCACCGTCTTCGGCTGCGTGCTCTGCGGTCTCTCCGTCGCCCTCCTAGGGCCCGACGGCACCCCGCGTGACCACTGCCCGAGCTGTCTGACCTCGCTCCACGTCCACGACCAGGTCGAGGGCGGCGTCTGCGACTGCGAGGGCCGCATGACCCCGATCTCCGTCGTCGTCGCCCGTGACGGCCGATGGCGGCTCGTCCACCGCTGCGTGCGCTGCGACGAGCTCTCCGAGAGCGCCGTCACCGCCGACGACAACCCGTTGGTCCTCATGCGGATCGCGGTCCGCCCGCTCGCCGAGCCGCCGTTCCCGCTCGAGATGTTCGGGGAGGTGTGAGCGTGGGTCGCGGCAACCACCGGCGCGGTCAGCGCCGACAGCAGCGCCCGAAGACCGTCCTGCGGGCCCGGGGCGAGCAGGCGCGGCGGCACGGCCAGGGCGGGGAGTCGTTCCGCTGCGCCCACTGCCGACTCGACGTCCCGTTGCGGGCGCCCGGCACCGCGCACCGCAACCACTGCCCGCACTGCCTCACCAGCCTGCACGTCGACGGCCGGGTCCCCGGTGACCGGGCCGCCGACTGCCGGGGCCGGATGGAGGCGGCGGGTGTCAGCGCCCGCCCGGACGGCGAGTGGATGGTCGTCCACCGCTGCCTGGCGTGCGGCGAGCTCAGCGCCAACCGGGTCGCGGGGGACGACAACGCCCGCGCCCTGGTGCGGATCGCGGTGCGGCCACTATCGGCCGCCACCCCGGCCCGGCGCGCGCTGACACGCCTCTGATCAGCGGCGTCCCGTGAGCCGTCGTGGGGCCGGGTCTCCCCGGCCCCACCGCCGCCGCCGTCGCGACCGTCGCGGGGCCCCGCTCGCCTAGGCTCGGAGGGGTGAGTGAGGATGTGTCCCCCGCCCGGATGAGGGCCTCCGACAGTGACCGTGAACGCGTCGGCGCGGTCCTGCGCTCCGCCGTGACCGACGGCCGGATCGACATGGAGGAGTTCGAGGAGCGCCTCGAACGAGCGGAGACGGCCAGGACCCTGGGGGAACTGCCGGAGCTCACCGCCGACCTGCTGCCCGCCGAGGAGCAGCCGCTCCAGCTCGACCCGGAGCCCATGGTCAGCTGGTTCACCACCCTCCGGCGGCGGGGACGCTGGGTGGCGGTCCCCGGCGAACAGGCCGGGGCGGTGTGCGGGCGCGCGGAGATCGACATGCGCGAGGCGCTGCTCACACACAACCACCACCGCATGACGGTCAGCGCGTTCCTCGGCCGGGTCGTGATCGACGTCCCCGAGGGCGTGGAGGTCCGGCTCGGCGGGTGGTCCTTCCTCGGCAGACGCAGCACCAACGCCCGCCGCGGCGCGGCGTCCCGTCCGCCCGTCCTGGAGATCGACGGCTTCTGCCTGTTCGGGACGGTGCGGGTCCGCGCGCCCAGACGCCGACTCCGCCTCGTCCGACGCCGGGCCCGCCGCCAGCTCGGCGGATGACCGACGGCGGTCGGCGCCAAGGTGGTGACCTGCGCCGATGTCAACATGACACGTACAACACCGGGAACCCAGGGTGAGGTGCGTTGTGTCCTCCTGCGTCTGGCAGGCTTGAGGTCACAGGTTTTCCCAGGAGAGATGGGTTGCAATGAGTGAGTTCCGTATCGAGCACGACTCGATGGGTGAGGTCCAGGTCCCGGCCAAGGCCAAGTGGCGGGCCCAGACCCAGCGTGCCGTCGAGAACTTCCCGATCTCGGGCCAGGGGCTGGAGAACGCCCACATCGCCGCGCTCGGCGAGATCAAGGCCGCGGCCGCCAAGGTCAACGCCGAGCTCGGCGTGATCTCCGACGACCTCGGCAAGGCCGTCCGTGAGGCCGCCCTGGAGGTGGCCGACGGCAAGTGGAACGACGAGTTCCCGATCGACGTCTTCCAGACCGGTTCGGGCACCTCCAGCAACATGAACACCAACGAGGTCGTGGCCACCGTCGCCAAGGAGCGCACCGGCCTCGACGTTCACCCGAACGACCACGTGAACGCCTCGCAGTCGTCCAACGACGTGTTCCCGTCCTCCATCCACATCGCCGCCACCTCGGCCGTGCAGAACGAGCTGATCCCGGCGCTGCGCCACCTGGAGGGTGAGCTCACCCGCAAGTCGGTCGAGTTCGCCTCGATCGTCAAGAGCGGCCGCACCCACCTGATGGACGCCACCCCGGTCACCCTGGGCCAGGAGTTCGCCGGGTTCGCCGCGCAGGTCCGCTACGGCGTGGAGCGCCTGGAGGCCGTCCTGCCGCGCGTGGCCGAGCTGCCCCTGGGCGGCACCGCCGTCGGTACCGGCATCAACACCCCGGAGGGCTTCTCCGCCCGGGTCATCGCGGAGATCGCCGCCAACACCGGCCTGCCGCTGACCGAGGCCCGCGACCACTTCGAGGCGCAGGGCGCCCGTGACGCCCTGGTCGAGCTCTCCGGCCAGCTGCGGACCATCGCGGTCGGCTACTGCAAGATCGCCAACGACATCCGCTGGATGGGCTCCGGCCCGACCACCGGCCTCTCCGAGATCTTCCTCCCGGACCTCCAGCCGGGTTCGTCGATCATGCCGGGCAAGGTCAACCCGGTCCTGTGCGAGGCCATGCTCCAGGTCTCCTCGCAGGTCGTCGGCAACGACGCCGCCGTGGCCTTCGGCGGCGCCTCCGGCAACTTCGAGCTCAACGTGCAGCTGCCGATGATCGCGCGCAACGTGCTGGAGTCCATCCGTCTGCTGGCCAACGTCTCCACGGTCTTCGCGGACCGTTGCGTGGCCGGGATCCGGGCCAACGAGGAGCAGTGCCGCGTGTACGCGGAGTCCTCCCCGTCGATCGTCACCCCGCTCAACCGGTACATCGGCTACGAGGAGGCCGCCAAGGTCGCCAAGCAGTCGCTGGCCGAGAAGAAGACCATCCGCGAGGTCGTGCTGGAGCGCGGCTACGTGCGCGACGGCAAGCTCACCGAGGAACAGCTCGACGCCGCCCTCGACGTCCTCAAGATGACCAACTCGCAGCAGTAGTCGTCGGAACGGGTCCACGGGACCCCCGGGGCACCTCGCGGAAGCGGGGTGCCCCCTCGTGCGTCACCTCACCGTTCCGATCCGGAACCGGCGGCCGAGCCGTCGGAACCTTCCCCCTACCGTGGACATCGGACCAGTAGTCCGAACTTCACGCACAGAGCCCGCTCCGAGAGGGCGACAGATGTCGAGTAACAGCCAGCCGACCATCGCGAACCGCTACGTCCTGCTCCGTGAGCTGGGCCGTGGCGGCATGGGGATCGTCTGGGAGGCGCACGACACGGCCCTGGACCGGGTCGTGGCGATCAAACAGGTGCTGCTCCCCGGCCACTTCACCGACGCCGAGCGCTCCGACGCGCACGCGCGGGTCCGCCGCGAGGCCCAGTCCGCCGCGCGGATCAACCACCCCACCGTCATCACCATCCACGACGTCTTCGAGTACGAGAACGACCCGTGGGTGGTCATGGAGCTGGTCGAGGGCGGTTCGCTCCAGGACCTGCTCGGCAACTCCGGCGCCCTGCCGCCGGAGGAGGTCGCCGACATCGCGGAGTCGCTGCTCAAGGCGGTGCGGGCGGCGGACGCGGCGGGTGTCCTGCACCGGGACATCAAGCCGGGCAACATCATGATGTCCGCCGACGGGCGGGTCATCCTCACCGACTTCGGGATCGCCACCATGGAGGGCGGTCCGGCCATCACACGGACCGGCGCGCTGATCGGTTCTCCGGAGTACATGCCGCCCGAGCGGCTGGAGGGCGGCCCGGCGGAGCACCGGGGCGACCTGTGGAGCATCGGCGTCACGCTGTACGCGGCCGTGGAGGGAGCTCCCCGTTCCGCCGCGACTCCATCACCGCCGCGATCGCCGCGGTCATCTCCGCGCCGCTCCCTCCGATGACGCGGGCCGCGTGGCTGGAACCGGTGATCACCGGGCTGCTGGAGCGGGACCCCGACCGGCGACTCACGGTGGAACAGGCCCTGGACCTGCTGCGGCGGTGCCGTGACGGGGAGGGCCCGGCCCCGGCGGGGGCCGCCGGTGCGCCCGGTGCGGCGCTGGGTGCCGCCGCCGTGAGCGGCCCGCAGACCCCCACGCGGCCGCGCATCCCTCCGGCGGCTACTACGGGCAGGGTTCCTATCCCGGCCACGACCGGGCGCGGTACACGCAGGCGGTCGGCTCGGTCGGGTACGGCGGCCACGGCGTGGGCGGTCACAGCGGCCCCCAACCGGCTGCGGCGCACGGCGCGGGGGTCCCGGCCAAGGGCAGGCGCGGCTGTGGTCTGGGCGCCGCGCTGGCGGCGGGCACGCTGGTCCTGGCGGTGCTGCTGGTCGGCGGCCTCGTGGTGGCGCTGTCCATGCGCCCCTCAGGGCCTCCTGACGCGTCCCAGCCCGAGGTGTTCGAGCCCGGACGGGCGGAGAGCCGCGAACAGGTCGAGGACACTCCGGAGAGCGACATCCGGGTGGACGGCACTCCGCCCGAGTACGACGAGGACGCCCTCCAGACCTTCGACTCCGAGTGGTTCTCGATCGCCTACCCGGGCGGCTGGTCGCCCGACGACAGCAGGATCTCCGAGTCCATCGCCGTGTTCGTCGCTCCGGGCATGGAGCACGAGGTCGTGGTGGAGGGCTGGGAGGAGACCGAGTTCACCGGCACCGCCGAGCAGTTCCTCGCCCAGACCAGCGGCGGCACCGACATCGAGGAGGCCACCAGCGGCTACGCGCAGCACGACTCCGAGAACTTCGACCGGGACGACTTCGAGGGCGGTCTGGCGGGGCTGGACGTCGCCATGGTCGAGGCCGACCTGGTCAACACCAACTGGGGTCAGCAGGAGCGTCGGCTCTGGGCGTACGCGGTGGTCATGGAGCAGGGCGACCACCGGGTGTTCTACCTGGTGAGCGTGAACGTGCCCCTGGCGGAGGCGGACGACTTCGACAACGTCCACGAGGACGTGATCGAGACCTTCACCCCGCACAAGTAGGTCCGCACGGCGGCCACCGCCGGGCACGGGAACGGCCCCGCGCACGGGTGCGCGGGGCCGTTCCCGTGCTCGGGCGGGCCTCGGGCCGGGATGGCACCCTGGGCCCATGAGCGACGACAGACGGATCACCTGGGAAGGGTTCTTCAACACCCGGGACCTCGGCGGCCTTCCCACCCGCCACGGCCGCACCACCCGTCACGGAGCCTTCGTCAGATCCGCTGACCTGCGCTTCGTCACCGCCGAGGGTTGGCGGGCCGCCCACGACGCCGGTGTCCGCACCGTCGTGGACCTGCGCAACCCGGACGAGATCCGACCGGTCCGGGGTGAGGGCGCGACCAGGGCGGGCGGGTCCGCCTCCTTCACGGCGCCCACGGACGCGACCCCTCCCCACCGGAGACGCGACGCGTCGAGGTACCCATGGACGACGTGGAGGACGTCGTGTTCTGGCGGGAGGTGAACCACGGAGGGCTGAACGGGAGCCCCCTCTACTTCCGGCCCTTCCTCGACCGCAAGGCGGACCGGTGCGCGGCGGTGGTCACCGCGCTGGCCCGGTCCGGGCCCGGGGGCGTCCTCTTCCACTGCGGTGCGGGGCGTGACCGCACCGGTCTGGTCTCCCTGCTGCTGCTCTCCCTGGCGGAGGTCGAGCCCGAGGCGATCGCCGACGACTACGCGCTCTCCACCGACGCCCTCGGTCCGCTCTTCGCCGCCTTGGGCCAGGCCGACCAGGCTCCGGTGATCGCGTCACTGCTGGCCGCGCGCGGGCTCACACTCCGCGGCAGTGTCCTCGACGTCCTCGGGGACCTCGACGCACGGACCCTGCTTCTGGAGGCGGGGGTCGCCCGGACGGACCTCGACCGGGTTCGGGGGATGCTGCTGGACTGACGGGGCGCGGACAGGGGAACGGCCCCGCGCACGGGTGCGCGGGGCCGTCCTCGTTCGGGGGATTCGGGGGGGCCGAACGGGTGCCGGATCAGTACCAGCCGACGGACTGGGAGTGCGCCCAGGCGTCGCAGGGGGTGCCGTAGCGGTCCTTGATGTAGCTCAGGCCCCACGAGATCTGGGTGGCGGGGTTGGTACGCCAGTCCGAGCCGTGGGAGGCCATCTTGTCGCCGGGGAGCGACTGCGGGATGCCGTAGGCGCCGGAGCTGGGGTTCTGCGCCTGGTAGTTCCAGTTGCTCTCCTTCTCCCACAGGGGCTCCAGGCAACTGTCGAACTGGTCGGCGCCCCAGCCCTCGGCGGCGACCATCTGGCGGGCGATGCCCTTGGGGTCGCCGGAGAAGACCGGCTCCTCGTCCGCTTCCTCCTCTTCCTCTTCCTCTTCCTCCTCGATGTCGCTGCCGCTGGCCTGGGTGGACTGCACCCCTGGCCGTTGGCGGCGTCCCTCTGGCTCAGCGCTTGCTCGCGGAGCTCCAGGAGTTCGTCCTCTGTCAACTGTTCCGAGGCGGCGAAGAACTCGTCGCCCTCGGTCTCGGTGTCGGCCGCGGGTTCCTCGGACCTCGGCACGGCGGCGCTGGCCGCCACGTCCGGGTCCACACCGTCGTCCGCGAACGCGGAGACGGCGAACGTCGCACCGGCGACCAGGGTCGCCGCACCGACCGCCGCGGTACTACGCAGCGACATTCGGTTGAGTAGCACGATTGCCTTTCCCAAAAGGGGGTTAATGGCAGGGAAAAACCTATTAATACCAGTTGTTGGCCTGCGAGTGGGACCAGGCGCCGCACGGGTTCCCGTAGCGGTCCTTGATGTAGCTCAGGCCCCACGAGATCTGGGTGGCGGGGTTGGTACGCCAGTCCGAGCCGTGGGAGGCCATCTTGTCGCCGGGGAGCGACTGCGGGATGCCGTAGGCCCCGGAGCTGGAGTTCTCCGCCGTGTGGTTCCAGTTGCTCTCCTTCTCCCACAGGGGTTCGAGGCAGCTGTGGAACTGGTCGGCGTCCCAGCCCTGGTCGAGGACCATCTGGAGCGCGATCTCCTTGGCGGAGCCCGCCGGGACCGGGGTGGCGGGTGCGGGATTTCCGGACGAACCGGAACCCGCGGAGGAACCGGGGTCGGGGGTCTCCTCCTCGGGTTCGGGCTCGGGCTCGGCGATCTCCGCGCCGGTGCCGCTGGCGGACTGGACGGCCCGCTCGGCCGCGGCCCGCACGTCGTCCCGGCCCTGCTCGCGCTGGCTCTCGCGCTCGTCGTCGTCGACGGCGGGAGGGCTCGCGAAGAACTCCTCCTGCGGCGGCTCGGGCCGTTCCAGGGGGTCGCCGCCGAAGCGGCCTGTCCGGGGTCGAGGTCGCCGGTCCGCGCGAAGGCCGAGACGGTGAACATGCCGCCCGCGACCAGTGCCGCGGCTCCGACCGCGCTCATCTGGCGCAGCGAGATCCGGTTGACTATCAAGATCGCCCTTTCACGTTGACGCACGCGTGTCCTGGAGTGGGATCTCGCGTGGTGTGGGTCGCCGCCGTGGGACCGCGTGGCCCGTCGTGTCCGCCGTGGAGGGGACGGAGTCGCCGTTCGACCGTCCACGGAGAGGGGCTCCCACACGGGAGGGGGTTCTCGGTGCAGCGCACTCAGCCTGCATCATCGTCACGGTGAAGTAACGCCAGTTTTACCGTGTCCTGACTCACATCACGGAATGTGCGGAGTTTGCGCGCCTCTGACCTGCAAGGGAACACAAAGAGTCAGGGCCGACTCGCTGCCCCCGGCCTGTGTCACTGGTCTCCGCCACAGCCCGGGGAGACCGAGGTCACCGAGTGCCCGGGGGCCGTGCGCCGTCGACTGAGTACCCGTACGGATGCGCCGCGCCGGGTCCGCGAGGAGCATGGCCGGTATGAACGCCCATGGACTCCCCCAGCCAGCCTCCGGCGCGCCCCGTCACTGCCCCGACTGCGCCGTTCCCCTCGGCCCCTCCGGCCGGGCGTGCCCGCGCTGCGGGCTCAGCCTCGTCGGGCCTACGGCGCAGCGCCTGTGGTGGATCGACACGGAACTGGAGACGCTGCGCGGACGGGAGCGGGCGCTCTCCCAGGAACGCCCCCACGTCCTGGGCCGTCTTCGACGGGAGTCCGCGGAACCGGCCCACCGCGCGAGACCCGTGCCGGTTCCTCCAGCCCCCGCGTCGGTCGGGCCTCCCTCCGCCCGCCAGCCGTCCGCCCCGGGGCCCGCGCGGACCGCCGAGGTGAGCCAGCGTTCGGCCCAGAACGTCATCCTCGGCCTCGGCGGCCTCCTCATCGGCGTCGCCGCCCTGGTCTTCGCCATCTGGACCTGGAGCGACATGAGCACCGGCACCCGCGCCGGCGTGCTCGGTCTGACCACCCTGACCTTCGCCGGGCTGGCCCTGCCGCTGCACCGGCGCGGGCTGCGCGCCACCGCCGAGACCTTCGGATCAGTGGCGGCCGGGCTGCTCTGCGTCGACGCGCTCGCGCTCTGGCTGCTGAGCGACCAGATCAGCAACGGTCCGGGGTACACCGCCGCCGCGCTCGCGATCATGAGCGCGCTCCTGCTGCTCTACCCCGCGCTGGTGCCGCTCCGTTCGCCCCGCGTGCTGGCGGCACTGTTCGCGCAGCCGGTGCCGGTGCTGCTGGTGGTCTCGCTGCCCAGCGACGGCAACCCCGGCTGGCTGATGGTGGTGGTCGCCGCGACCGCGCTCGCCGACCTCGTGGCCGTACGGGTCCTCGGTGAGCCACGCCCCGGTGTCCCGGTCCGTACGCTGCGGGCCTCCGCCGTGACCCTGTGGGTTCTCACCCTGGCCGTGACCGTTGTGGCCGTCCTCGCGGCCGTCACCTACTCCTCCGGACACGACCCGCTGGGCTGGTGGTCGATGGCGACCGCCCTGCTCCTGGCCGGGGTCGTCGGTCTGCTGCTCGACCGCTGGCGCCTGGGCGCAACCAGCCCGGGGGCTGGTCAGGGTTCGCGGTGGTCGGTCTGGGTGCCCTGGCCCTGGCTCCGCTCGTGGCCGGTCCACCGCACCTCCCGGTGCTGCCCCGCCTGACCACCCTGCCGTGGAGCCTCGAACCGTCCGCGATGACGCTTCCCGCGCTGGAACTGCTCCAACTGGAGCAGGCGAGCACCCTCCCCCGCTGAACCTCGTCTACCTGGCCGGGATCCTGGTCGCCGCCGGACTGGCCGTGGGGGCGGTGTGGACGCTGCGCCGCTCCGCCCTGCCGGTCGTCCTCTCCCTCGTCGCCCCGGCCATCCTGCTGGCGCTCCCGCTGCTCTTCGGACTGCCCCAGGTCGTGGCGGTGGTGTGGGCTCTCCTGGCCGGTGGCGCCCTGGTGCTGGGCTCCGCGCTCCTGGGTCGGTGGACCGGCGCGGTCCCGGTGGTGAGCGGGACGCTCACGCTGGTCACCGGCCTGGTCTGGGCGCTGCCCGAGCGGTACACGACCCTGGCGGCCGTGCTGATGCTGGCCGCCACCGCACTGGTCTGCGCGATCGGGGCCCGCCGGTTCTCCGCCGACGGGACCCGGCACGAACCTGGCGGCCGGGCGGCGACGCTCTTCATGGGCGGCATCCTGCTGTGGGCCCTGGCCCTGGTGGTCGGTGTCGCCTTCCTGCTCGGGAACCGGGGCGCGGACGGCACGGTCCAGGCCCACTGGTGGCTGCTGACCGCCGCCGCCCTGCTCTCGGGAGCGACCGCCCTGACGCTGGGCCGGGTCCTGCCTCCGGCTCCGTCCGGGAGCGGCGGGGACGTGCGCTCCGACCCGCGTCGGCTGTTCGGCGTGGTGGGTCTGGCGCTGCTGCCCTCGGCCCCTCTGCTGGCGCTGCCCGGGAACGCCCCGGCACCGCCCCTGCTTCCCGCCACGGTGCCGTTGTCGGCCCCGTCCCACGCCCTGTGGGCTCCGGCGCACGTGGTGCTCGGGGTGCCCGCTCAGGCCGGTCTCCTCGCGACTCTGGGCGTGCTGGTGGCCGGTGCCCTGGTGGCGGGGCTGGTGGCCGTCATCGACCGGCACCGCTTCCCGGCCGGTGCCGCGCTGGTCGCGCCACCGACCCTGGTCCCGCTGCCGGTGCTGCTGGGGGCGCCCTTCCTCGTCGCGGTGGTGTGGACGGCGCTGGTCGGCGCGGCCCTGTTCCTCTGGACCCACCGGCTCCGGTCCTCGCTCGCCTGGCTTCCCGGGGTGAGCGGTCTGGCCACGATGCTCCTCGCGCTCGGCTGGGCGCTCCCTCAGCAGTACGCCGCGCTGGTCGTCCTGGTGCTGCTCGCCCTCACCGCGCTGGTCTCCGCGCGGCTGCGGCACCGCCTGGACCCCCGCGTACCGGACTCCCCGAACGGCTCGTGCACCGGCTGACCCTGACCGCGTGGGCCCTCGCCCTCACGACCGGCCTCGGTCTCCTCGTCGCCTTCGCCGTGGTGGGAACCTCCGACCAGCCGTCCGCGTGGCTGCTGGCCGCCGCCACCCTCGTGCTGGGCGCGACCGCGCTGGTACTGGGCCGCACGGACCGCGAGCGGCGGGAGCGGCCGACGGGGCGGGAGCGGCCCCTCTCCCCGTTCTCCTTCGGTGTTGTGGGCGTGCTGCTGCTGGCGCTGGTCCCGTTGCTGGCGGGCCCGCGCGGGCTCCCGGCGCTGGCCCTGTTCTCCCGGTCCCACCCCGTCGGAGGGGCGCCGCTCTCCGCCCTGCTGGAGCCCGCCCACGTGTTCGTGGGCCTGTCCGGACCGGACGACGCCCGGGGCGCGCTCACCGTCGCCGTGGGGCTGCTCACGGCCGGGGCGCTGGCCCTGGTCACGGTCCGCCTCGTGGACCGGACGCTGCTGGTCCCGGTCGGTGCTCTGGTGGCGCCCCTCACCCTGCTGCCGCTGCCGGTGGCGCTGGGCCTGCCCTTCCTGGTGGCCCTGCCGTGGACCCTCCTGGTCGGCGCCCTGCTGCTCGCCGGGTCCGCGCTGCTGCGCGAGGGCCGGGTCGCCTGGATCCCGTGGGCGAGCGGCCTGTTCTCGCTGGCTCTCGGGCTGAGCTGGGCGCTCTCGGAGCGCCACACCACCGTGGCGGTCCTGATGGCGTCGGCCGCGGTCCTGTCCGTGGTCACCGCGCTCGCCCGGACCAGGTTCGTGGCGATCGCCTCCACCTCGGTGGGCACGGCGGCCACCGGTGGTTTCGCCCTCGCGCTGCCGCTGGCCCTGGGCGCTCCGATCGAGTACGCGGTGCTCGCGCCGCTCGCCGTGGTCGCCGCCGTGGCGGCGGTCGCCCCGCGTCTGCGCGAACCACTGGTGACGGCGGCCGAGGTTCCCGCCACCGCGTGGGCCGGGGTCACCCTGCTGCTCTCCGTCCTGCACGGCGGGCGCCCGGAACTGGTGGCCACGGCCCTGGCGGTGGTCGGGGTGATCAGCCTGGCCAGCGCCGTCCGCCCGAACCGCCGGTGGTACGCGGGTGTCGGAGCCGTGCTGATGTTCCTGGCCCTGTGGACCGCCCTGGCCTCGTGGGAGGTCAACGTTCCGGAGGCCTACACGGTCCCGCCCGCGCTCGCCTTCCTGGTGATCGGCTGGGAGTGGTCGCGCCGGGCCACCGAGGTTCCGTCGAGCTGGCTGGCCTACGGCGGCGGGCTGGCGCTGCTCCTCGGGCCGACCGTGTGGGAGGTCCTGACGGCGGACGCCATGGTCTGGCGGCTCCCGGCCGTACTGGTCGTGGGTCTGGCCGTCACCGTGTGGGGGCTGCGCGGGCGTCTGCTCGCGGCTTTGGTCCTGGGCGGCCTCGCGCTGCTCGTCACGTCGCTGCGGGCCTTCGGGCCGCCGCTGTGGGAGTGGGGCCAGCTGGCCCCCAACTGGCTGCCCTTCGCCGTGATCGGCGCGGCGCTGCTGCTCGTGGGCGCCCGCTACGAGGCCAGCCTCGCCCGCCTCAGGCGGGTCGGCCGGTACCTCTCCCGCCTTCGGTAGCGGCGCCGCACGGACGGGTGCGCCCGCCCCACGGGTCGTGGGGCGGGCGCACGCGTGCTAGGCCTCCAGCATCTCGGTGACGAGGGCGGCGATGGGTGAGCGCTCGGAGCGGTTCAGGGTCACGTGCGCGAACAGCGGGTGGCCCTTGAGCTTCTCGATCACCGCGACGACCCCGTCGTGGCGGCCCACCCGCAGGTTGTCCCGCTGGGCGATGTCATGGGTGAGCACCACCCGCGAGTTCTCCCCAGCCGGGACAGCACGGTCAGCAGCACGTTGCGTTCCAGCGACTGCGCCTCGTCGACGATCACGAAGGCGTCGTGCAGCGAACGGCCCCGGATGTGCGTGAGCGGCAGGACCTCCAGCATCCCCCGGTCCACGATCTCCTCGATCACGTCCTCACTGGTCACGGCGGACAGGGTGTCGTGCACCGCCTGGCCCCAGGGCGTCATCTTGTCGTTCTCGGTCCCCGGCAGGTAGCCGAGCTCCTGGCCGCCCACCGCGTACAGCGGGCGGAACACCATCACCTTGCGGTGCTGGGCGCGCTCCAGGACGGCCTCCAGACCGGCGCACAGCGCCAGCGCCGACTTCCCGGTGCCCGCGCGACCGCCCAGGGAGACGATGCCGACGTCCGGGTCGGTGAGCAGGTCGAGGGCGACCCGCTGTTCCGCGCTGCGCCCCTTCAGACCGAACACGTCCCGGTCCCCGCGCACCACCTTCACCGACTTGTCGGCCTGCACCCGTCCCAACGCCTTGCCCTGCTCGGAGACCAGGACCAGGCCGGTGTGACAGGGCAGGTCCATGGCCTGCTCGATCTCGCTCTCACCGGCGGAGAACAGTTCGCCGATGTTGTGGGCGGGCACGTCCAGCTCCGCCATCCCGGTCCACCCGTGCTCGATGGCGAGCTCGGCCCGGTACTCGTCGGCCGGGAGACCGATCGAGGAGGCCTTGATCCGCATCGGCAGATCCTTGCTCACCAACATGACGGAGTTCTCGTCCGCACGCTCGGCCTGGAGGTTGCGGGCCACCGTGAGGATACGGGTGTCGTTGTCACCGAGCCGGAAACCCGCGGGCAGGATCGTCGGGTCGCTGTGGTTGAGCTCCACCCGCAGCGTGCCGCCCACGTCGTTCACCGGGACGGCCACGTCCAGGCGTCCGTGGGCGACCCTCAGGTCGTCCAGCCGACGCAGGGCGTTGCGAGCGAAGTACCCGAGTTCCGGATGGTGACGCTTGCTCTCCAGTTCGGTGATCACCACCACGGGGATGACGACCTCGTGTTCGGCGAACCGGGCCATGGCCATCGGGTCGGCGAGCAGGACACTGGTGTCGAGCACGTAGACGCGCGTGCCCTCTCCCGCCCCCGTTCCAGGGGCGGCGGGGGACTGGGTGTCGCGGTGATCGGTCGAGGAACTAGCCACTCGTTCTCCCCTTGGGCACCACGTGGGCGCCCTGCTGTCACGGGATCATGGAGGACCGGGACCAGGCCCACGAGGGCCGGGTCCGGCCCTCCTCTTCGACATCCCGCCGGAGCGGAGAAGATCAACGAGACGGGGCCTCCCGAACGGATGGACGAACGCCATCCGCTGTTGTCGACGCTACGCGGCCGAGAGCCCGTTTTCCAGGTCCCGTGCCCACCATCCGGTGAACTCCGCGTTACGGACCCGCCGTGGACAGACACGGCGCGCCCCGCGGAACGGGGGCGGGTGGAGACGAGGGTGCGGGGATCAGGAGCCGAAGCGCCGGTTGCGCGCGCCGTAGGCACGCAGCGCGCGCAGGAAGTCCACTCTGCGGAAGGCGGGCCAGAAGACCTCGCAGAAGTAGAACTCCGAGTGCACGCTCTGCCAGAGCATGAAACCCGACAGGCGCTGCTCACCCGAGGTGCGGATGAGCAGATCCGGATCGGGTTGTCCGCGCGTGTAGAGATGCCGAGCGATGTCCTCGATGTCCAGGCGCTCTGCCAGCTCCTGGATACCGGTGCCCTTGGCCGCCTCCTCCTGGAGGAGGGACCGAACCGCATCAGCGATCTCACGTCTACCTCCATACCCGACGGCGACGTTGACAACCAGCCCGGGGTTGCCGGATGTGGCCTCTTCCGCCTCTTTCAGGGCACGGGCGGTGGAATCGGGCAGCACGTCGAGCGCTCCCACGGGGCGCGTGTTCCACCCCTCCTGGCGCAGCCGGGCGATGGTCTCCTCGATGATGCGCACGAGGGGACCGAGCTCGGTCTCGTCACGGGTGAGGTTGTCCGTGGACAGCATCCACAACGTGACGACCTGCACACCGATCTCGTTGCACCAGCCGAGCACCTCGAAGATCTTGTTCGCCCCGGCCTGGTGACCTTGCTCGGCGCCCGGGAGACCGCTGCTCTTGGCCCAGCGCCGGTTGCCGTCCATGGCCACACCGACGTGCCTGGGAATCTCCTGGCTGGTCAGGCCGCGTTCGAGACGCCGCTCGTACAGCCAGTACAGGGGGTCACGGAGCCCCATTGGCGAAACCTCTCAGAGCTGGATCTTGGGACGGCGCACTCCTGTGACGGATGTGCCGACGGGGATTCCTCCAGAGTAGTTCGCCCGTGGGCGTCACGTCACGGCGAGCGATTTGCGCACGTGTTTGCGGCCCTGGTGGATGCGGGACTTCACCGTGCCGAGGGCGAGGTTCAGTTCGGAGGCGATCTCGTTGTAGTCCATCTGGCACAGGTCGCGGAGAACGAGGGGCGCGACCAGGTTGGGACGGTCCTTCTCCAGCTGGTCCAGTGCCTCCAGCAGGTCGATCCGCGAACCCGCGATGACGCTGGTGGTGCGCGGGTCCCGCTGGTGCGGCATGCGCTCGGCCTCGGTGGGGAACTCGGCCGACCGGCGCTTCATGGAGCGGTAGGTCTGACGGGCGGAGTTGGACACCACGGTGTAGAGCCACGTGGTGAAGAGGGAGTCGCCCTTGAAGCTGTCGATCTTGCGGGCGACCCGCAGGAGCGCGTCCTGGCAGGCCTCCTCGGCGTCCTGGCGGTAGGGAAGGAACCGGGCGCAGCGGCGCAGCACCTCGGGCTGGATGCGGCGCAGGAGGTCGTCCAGGGCCACGGCGTCGCCGTGCTTGGCGCGGCGCGCGAGCTCCTCCAGCTCCTCGTCGACGTTGCTGGCCACCCGACGTCGGGGGTGGGGGTCTCCTCGTTCTCCGAGTTGTCACTACTGTGCATGGCTCATTCTCTTCCTGGCTTGCGACAGACGTCCGATCGTCCGTACGAGGGCGTACGCGCCCACTCGTGAGAGGGTCACACGTCAATGGGACGTCTATGAGCGCCGCTCGGCTCCCGCCTCGCGAATCCTGATGATCTCCGCCCCGGTGCACACGGCGCACGGAACTCGAAGGGCACCTCCAGTCTCCATGCCCCGAAGGCGTCGACGATACCCGGGGAGGGGATCATATCCACGGAAGTCAACGTGAAGGCGCAGATGGTGTATTAGTGGGCAACGACCGCGTATTCACCCCCGACAGACCGAGGCGAAGATGAGCCAACCGGAGGCCTTCGGACGTTACCGCGTCATCAGGCGCCTGGGTTCCGGTTCCTTCGCCACGGTGTGGCTGGCGCAGGACGATCTCCTGAACTACCCGGTGGCCATCAAGGTACTCGCCGAGAACTGGGCGCACCAGATGGACATCCAGCACCGGTTCCTGGAGGAGGCGCGCATCCTGCGCCAGACCGACTCCACGTGGCTGGTGGCCGTGCACGACGTCGACGTGCTGCCCGACGGACGCCCGTACATGGTGATGACCTACGCCGACCAGGGCAGCGTCGCCGACCTCGTCCACCGAGGTCAGCTGCCCCTGGACGAGGCGCTGCGGCTGCTCACGGAGATCGGCCAGGGCATCACCGTGCTGCACGGCCACGGCACGATCCACCGGGACATCAAGCCCTCGAACGTGCTCCTCCAGTCCTCCCCGTGGGTCAGCGGGTGCTGGTGGCCGACCTCGGCTTCGCGAAGGCGATCGACGAGGCCTCCGGCTTCACGGCCGCCGCCGGGACGCCCGGGTACATGTCCCCCGAGCAGAGCATCCCCGGCGGGGACCTGGACGTCCGCTCCGACGTGTACTCCCTGGGCGCGGTCGCCTACGAGCTCATCACCGGACGGCCGCCGTCCCGCCCGCCGGTGAAGGTCGCGCCTGGCCGGATTCGGCCAGGTTTGCCTCCGGCCCTGGACGAACTCATCCTGTCCGCGCTGTCGGTGGACCGGGAGAGCCGCCCGGCCGACGCGAAGACCTTCACCGACCGGGTCCGCGCCATCCGTATGGCGCCCAACGTGCCCGAGGACTCCTCCTGGTGGCGGCGCTACCGGATGCCCTGGCAGCGCGCGGGGGCCCTGGTCCTGGCCTGCGGTCTCCTTCTGGCCGGGGTGACCTCCTCCCTGGGCTCGCCGGGCATGGTGCTGACCACCGTGCGCGACTCCGCCCTGGAGATCCGGGTGAAGGTGCCCTCGGTGTGGGCCCGCGAGTTCCACACCGACCAGGCCTCCCGCGACTCCGTCGCCGAGGCGGGTGCCGGGCCCGGGCTGCTGGCCGCGACGGACGTGGACGACTGGCACTCCACCGACGTCCCCTCCTACGGGGTCTACGCGACGGTGGTTCCGGGGGCCCCGAACCTCGACTCCGTCGCCGACACCAAGCCGTGCCCCGGGCCTCCCAAGGAGCGGGCGATCAACGACGGTGACTGGCAGGGCCTGGTCTGGGAGTGGACCGAGTGCAACGGCAGCGGGGCCTTCAGCTCCGTCGCCGTGCACCCGCCGGACACCCCCAAGACGGTGTACCTGGAAATCCGTCAGCCGGACTACCGCCCCGACGTCGTGGACGAGATCGTGGAGGGCATCGAAATCCTCTGACCCGGCTCCGGCCTTTCCCTTCGGGTGCGACTCCTCGAAAGAAAAGCTCAGCCGTGGCCGTGGCCTGCCGTTCGACCATTGCGAACGCCTCGGAGGGCACCGAAGAACGGGCGCCCTCCGAGTGCCTCAGGCGAATGAAGTTTATTTTTCAACCAAATGCCGGGCGATCACCTAAATCGTCAGCTGCGCCCTGAGTTCCTCCGGAGTGGTGACGGGGAGTTTGCAGACGAAGCCCTCGCAGACATAGGCGGTGGCCCGACCCCCGACGCGTACACGCTGTTCGAGGAGCGGCACTCCCCGCTGTCCTCACCGTCCCCACGGGAGAGCACCGTGCCCAGGGGCGCCGACCGCAGCACCGTGCGCACCAGTTCCTCGGTCTCCGGTGCGCCCGGCTCGCCCACCACGGCGACGGCACGCGGCCCGCTCAACAGGGCCTCCCCCGCCGCCAGGCCCCAACCGGCGAAGCGCGGCGCCTTCTCGGCCAGCAGCGGGACCACGCTCAGGGCCCCCTCCGCGGCGGCCCGGTAGCGCTCCCCGCCGGTCAGGGCCGCGTACGAGAGCAGCGCGGACGCGGCGGCGAACCGGCCCGAGGGGGTGGCGTTGTCCGTGGGGTCCTGCGGACGGCTGAACAGCCGCTCCGCGTCGTCGGCGGTGTCGAAGAACCCGCCCTCCTCGTCACCGAAGTGGTCCAGGACGGTGTCCAGCAGGCCCCCGGCCTCACGTACGTAGCGGGCCTCACCGGTCACGCCGTGCAGTGCGAGCAGCCCCTCCGCCAGGTCGGCGTAGTCCTCCAGCACTCCGGCGCCGGGCCCGGGGCGGCCGTCCCGCGAGGTGCGCACCAGCCGCCCGTGGGCCAGGTGGGCGCCGAGGACGAGGTCGGCCGTCTCCCGGGCGGCCCGGATCCAGTCGGGGCGTTCCAGGAGGGCGCCCGCCTCGGCCAGCGCGGCGATCGCCAGCCCGTTCCACGCGGCGACCACCTTGTCGTCGCGTGCGGGCGGGACCCGGTCCGCGCGGGCCCCGAGCAGTGCGGAGCGGACGCGGTCGTAGCGCTCGGGGTCGTCGGGGTCCGCGCGGAGCTGGAGCACCGACGTGCCGTGCTCGAAGGTGCCCTGCGGGGTCACGCCGAACAGCTCGGCGGCCCAGGCTCCGTCCTCCTCCCCCAGGACCTCGGTGAGCTGGTCGGGGGACCACACGTAGTAGGTGCCCTCCTCGCCCTCGCTGTCGGCGTCCAGGGCCGACGCGAACCCGCCCTCGGGGGTGCGCAGGTCGCGCAGCATCCAGTCGGCGGTCTCCTGGACCACCCTGAGCATGAGCGCGCGGCCGGCCCTCGCCGCGGGGTCGGTGCCCACCGGACGCCGGGACAGGCGGGTGTACGCGCGCAGCAACAGGGCGTTGTCGTAGAGCATCTTCTCGAAGTGCGGGACCACCCACGCGCCGTCCACCGTGTAGCGGGCGAAGCCGCCGCCGATCTGGTCGTACATGCCGCCCCGGGCCATGGCCTCGGCGGTCCCCCCGGCCATGAGCGCGGCGGGCGTGGGCTCGTCGGAGCTCTGGAACGGGAAGGTGCGCTCGTGCTGCGCGGTGAGGAAGGACAGCAGCATGGACGGCGGGAACTTGGGTTCGTCCCCGAACCCGCCGTTGACGACGTCGTAGTCACGGATCAGGGCCTGCACGGCCAGGTCCAGGTCCTCGGCGGTGGGCGGCGGGGAGCTGGCCAGGCGGCGCGGGGCGCCCAGCGCCTCCACCACGCGGCGCCCCTGGTCGAGGAGGTCGGCGCGCTGGTCCCGCCAGGCGTTGCCCACGCCTTCGAGGAGGCGCTGGAAGTGATCGCGGGGGAAGTAGGTACCGCAGTAGAACGGTGCGCCGTCGGGAGTGGCGAACACGGTCATGGGCCAGCCGCCCTGGCCGGTCATGGCCTGGGTGGCCTCCATGTACACGGCGTCGACGTCGGGGCGTTCCTCGCGGTCGACCTTGACGTTGACGAACAGCGCGTTCATCCGGCTCGCGGTCTCGGGGTCCTCGAAGGACTCGTGGGCCATGACGTGGCACCAGTGGCAGGCCGCGTAGCCCACGGAGATGAGGAGGGGGACGCCCCGGCGGCGGGCCTCCGCGAAGGCCTCCTCACCCCAGGGCCACCACTCGACGGGGTTGTCGGCGTGCTGCAACAGGTACGGGCTGGTCGCGTCGCTCAGGCGGTTGGGCATGGTTCCACTGTGCCACTCCGCGACCCGGGCGCGCGGCCCGCTCGTGTCGTCGCCCTCAGGAGGACAGGGTGATCTCCGTGCCCAGGCCGCGCTCGCGGGCGGCGTCGAGCAGGAGTCGGCCGACGGCGGCGTCCTCCAGCCCGATGCCCACGGAGTTGAAGACGCTGACCTGCCGGTCCGAGGTGCGTCCGGGATGCTGGCCGCCGACCACCCGGGCGAGTTCGAGGGCGCAGTCCTCGGCGGTGATCACGCCCTCGGCCACCGCGTGCGCGACGTCGCCCGACTCGTGCAGGGCGGCCGGGGTGGAGTCCACCACGAGGAGACCGGAGTCCCGGGCGGCGCCGAGGACGGCGGCGTCCACCTCGCGGTGGTCGTTCCGGGGCGGAGATCCCACCGCGTTGACGTGCTGGCCGGGGCGCAGCCAGGCCCCTCCACCAGCGGTTCCCGGGAGGGCGTCACCGTGCAGACCACGTCGGCGGCGGCCACGACCTCGCGGGGTGAGGCGGCGGCGACCACCTCCAGGCCGGGGCACGCCTCGGCCACCGTGCGACGGAGCGTCTCGACCGTGGCGGCGGAGCGGGACCACACCAGGACCCGTTCCAGGTCGCGTTCGTCGGCCAGGGCGACGACGTGGGCGGCGGCCAGCGGTCCGGCGCCGACGACACCCAGGGTGTCCCAGTCCGGGCGGGCCAGGTGTCGGGTGGCCACGCGGGTGGCGGCGGCCGTGCGCAGGCGGGTGGGGACCGCACCGTCCAGGATCGCGAGGGGCGCGCCGGTCTCGGCGTCCGCCAGGACCACCACCGACTGCTGGGTGGGGAGCCCGCGCCCGCGGTTGCCGGGGATGTCGCTGAGGAGCTTGCTCACGGCCACCCCGCCGCCGAGGAGTCCGACCATCGGGACGAACTGGGGGTCGGCCCCGGGCAGGCGCGCGGGTTCCGCGTGCGGCTGCGCGGCCCGGCCCTCGGCCAGGTCGGTGAAGGCGGTCTCCACGGCCTCGGCCACCTGGCGGGGCGTGACGAGTCCGGTGAGTTCGGAACGGGTGAGGATGAGCGTCATCGGTGCCTTCTCCGTGGGTTCACTTCCGTGCAATAGCGGTATACCACTAATCCCGGCACGGGTGCACCCTTCGGGCGGTGTCGGCCCGCGACACGGCGCGGGGCCTACCTCCGGGTACGGGTGCGGGTGACGTCCACCGGGTCGAACCGCTCCCACGTGTCGGCGACGGCCAGCGTGGGTTCGAGCCCGGCCGCGATGTGCGCTCGGTAGAGACCGGCGGCGCCGTCCCCGTCTCCGGCCTCGATCAGTTCGAGCAGGCGCACGTGCTCCTCGCGCTGCTCGCGGGTGTCACGGTGCTTGGTGAGGTGGAAGAGCCACTGCACGCGGGAGTCGAGCGGGGCCATCATGCGCTGGAGGAGGGATTGCCGCAGGCGGCGACCACCGCCCGGTGGAAGCCCGCGTTGGCGGCTGCCGTGGCCGACTCGTCGTCCGCCTTCAACGCGTGTTCGGCGTCGTCGAGGAGGGCGCGCATCCGGCGCAGGTCGGCGTCGGTGCGCCGGGTGGCCGCCAGGCGGGCGGCCAGCGTCTCCAGCTCCTCGCGGACCTCGAACAGCCGGACGATGTCCTCACGGGACCAGCTGGCCACCATGGCGCCCTGCCGGGGCACCAGGACCACCAGCCCCTCCGCCTCCAGCAGGCGCAGTGCCTCGCGCAGCGGCACCCGCGAGACGCCGAGCTCGGCCGACGCCTCCCGCTCGGTGATCCGGTGCCCGGGAGGCAGTTCGAGGTCGATGATGCGCGACCTGAGCTGGTCGTGGACGCGGTCACGCAGGGAGGGGCTTCGGGAGGGCTCGGACTGCATCCCCCCATGGTAGGCACTGCCCCGTGCGGGGACGTGCCCGCCGAGTCCGCCCCCGCGGGTGCGCGGCGGGGGCGGGACCGGGGTCAGGCCCTGGTCGAGGAGTCCTCGCCGGAGGCCCCTCCGGCGGCGGCCTCCACCCCGGAGGTCGCCTCCTGACCGTCCTTCTCCGTCGTCTCCCCGGCCTCCTCGGACTCGGCGCGGGCCGAGACACCGCGCAGCTTGCCGACCAGGCTGCGCATCAGGAAGTACAGGCACACGCCGATCGCGAAGATCGCGAGGAAGCCCAGGACACCGGGTGTGACGGTGTCCTTGTTCAGCGCGAAGTCCTGGGCGAGCACCGTGGTGGACGCGAGAAGGGTGTTCATGCCACTCATACTCTCATTGCCTCGCGGACACCCGCGAAGAGGTCCTGTTCGGGGACCTCGGTGTCCACGAGCGAGCGGACCAGGTGGTAGTCCTCGGTCGGCCAGGCCTCGGCCACGACCGCGTTGGGCACGGCGAACCAGAAGCCGTTCGGGTCGATCTGGGTGGCGTGCGCGCGCAGGGCGTCGTGCGCGATGTCGAAGTACTCGCTGCACTCGACGCGGGTGGTGATCTCCCAGCGCGGGCGCTCGCGGTCCTTGATCCGCTCCATCCACTCCTCGAAGGGGTTGTCCAGGCCGCGCTCGGCCAGGATCTTCGCCAGGGCCTCGAACCGCTCGGGCGGGAACGAGACGAAGTAGTACAACTTGAGCGGCTGCCAGGGGTCACCGGCGTCCGGGTAGGCGTTCGGCTCGGCGGCGGCGTCGAACGCGTGCATCGACACCTTGTGGGTCATGATGTGGTCGGGGTGCGGGTAGCCGCCGTTCTCGTCGTAGGTCAGGATGACGTGGGGGCGGAACCGGCGGATCGCGGCCACCAGGGGCTCGGCGGCGTCCTCCACCGGAAGGGTCGCGAAGCAGCCCTCGGGGAGCGGGGGCAGCGGGTCGCCCTCGGGCAGACCGGAGTCGACGAACCCGGCGAACTCCTGCTCGACGCCGAGGATCTCGCGGGCGCGGTTCATCTCCTCGCGGCGGACCTCCGCGATGTTCTCGCGGATCTCCGGGCGCTCCATGGCCGGGTTGAGGATGTCACCGCGTTCGCCACCGGTCAGGGTGACGACCAGCACTTCGGCGCCCTCACGGGCGTAGCGCGCCATCGTGGCGGCACCCTTGCTGGACTCGTCATCGGGATGGGCATGGACGGCCATAAGCCGCAGACGCTCGGACAACGAAGGCTTCTCCTTGGCTCGGTCGACGGCCACTGCACGCGGCTGTCCGACACCACCCCGGATCACGGCGTGGACGACTCACGTGCGGGCCGCGTAGGGGGGCTGTCAGGTCGGGGATATCTTAGACAACACCGTCCCCTTGCTCGGAGATTCCCAATGTCAGCGACCCCGGAAGATGATGCCGTGAACAGTGCCGACACCGCGCCCGCGCTACGCAAGCGCCACGGCAACGGGCCCGTCTTCTTCGTCGTCGCGACGCTCTTCGCGGTGGCCGTCAGCGTCGGCTGGGGCTTCTCCGTCATGAACTACACCGGGCTGAGCGGGGGCGTGTACCACCAGGTGGTGGCGGTCACCGCGCCCACCGGTGACGCGGCCCGGATCGACTTCGAGGTGAACAGCAAGAACGGGGCCGAGTGCCTGCTGCGCGCGCTGGACGGCCAGATGGTCGAGGTCGGGACCGAACGGGTCGAGGTGGAGGGTGGGAACCGAATGGTCAGTCAGACCGTTGAAACGGTTCGTCAGGCTTCCACGGTAGAAGTGGCCTCGTGCAGGGAACAAGGTTCGCAAGACTGATCCACCGAGCCTTCCCCCTGTTCGGCACAGGTACCGGAACGGAGCCCCCGAGAGCCGCGTCACCGGTGCGCGATCGCGCACGGTGATATTCTCGTGAGTTCAGCTCTGGCCGCCTGGTGGCCATTGCTACTAGTACACAAGGAGTTCCCGTGACCCAGACCCGCGATGACAACGTCACCTGGCTCACCCAGGAGGCGTATGACCGGCTCAAGGGAGAGCTGGACCACCTGTCGGGGCCCGGGCGCATCGAGATCGCGGAGAAGATCGAGGCCGCCCGTGAAGAGGGCGACCTGAAGGAGAACGGCGGCTACCACGCCGCCAAGGAGGAACAGGGCAAGATGGAGGCCCGCATCCTCCAGCTCACCGAGATCCTGCGCACGGCGAGGGTCGGCGAAGCGCCCCGCACCGAAGGCGTGGTCGGCCCCGGTATGACCGTCACCGTCAAGTTCGACGGCGACGAGGAGGAGGTCACCTTCCTGCTCGCCTCGCGTGAGGAGAGCGGCTCCCCCATCGACGTGTACTCCCCAAGTCCCCGCTCGGTTCCGCCATCAACGGCAAGCCCGTCGGCGAGACCGTCAGCTACAACCTGCCCAACGGCAAGAGCCTCGGTGTCGAGATCATCGAGGCGGTTCCCTACAGCGGCATGTGACACGCCGCCGTACGGCCACCGGGTGGACCAGGCGCGTATGAGCAGGACGACAGGGGCGGCTCCGGCCGCCCCTGTCGTGTGTGCGTCGTACCCGTGGTCCCGCTAGCGCGTCCGGCAGACGGGGGCGTCCGTCCCGCCCTCCGCGAAGGCCGCCGGGACGTAGTGGCCCTCACCGATGCGGTACCAGACGTCCGAGACGCCGGTGGGCCCGGTGGCCCGGTCGCCGGTGGTGCGGCAGGCCACGTCCACGTTGGCCTTGTGCGCGGCCAGGCCGACGGTGTCGAACGCGGTGCCCGGCCCCTCCCGCACGACCACCGGATCGGTGCCGCTGGCCGTGGTGATCTCGGCGCGGGCCCGGTACTCGGCTGTCCAGAGGTAGTCGACCCGCACCCACCCGTTGGTGGGCAGCTGGAGCCCCTCGTTGAACGCGCCGTCCGCGAGGTCGATCCCCGCCGGATTGAGCACCCGGCGGCCGAACCCGTCCAGGCCGTTGTTGTGGTTCTCGGTGTAGGCGGCCTGGGCCTGGGGGCGCCCCCGGTCCAGGTCGCGCCAGGACTCGCGGTCGTCGTTCCAGTGGTCGTCGGTGATGTTCCAGGGGCCGACGTCCCACACGGGCAGGTAGGCGCAGCGCGGGACGTGGTTCTCGGTGTCGCCGCTCGCCTCGGGCCCCAGAGCACCGGTGCTGCACACCCGGACGGTGTACTCTCCGCCTCCCCGGGTGGACAGGCCCCGTCGCGAGGGCAGTGCCGCGAACTGGTCGGCGGTGCGGACCGTGTGGCCGTTGGCGGTCTTGTTGCCGACCAGGCCGATGCGGGTGGCGAACAGGCGCGCGGAGAACGGCTTCGGGACGTCGTCGCCCCGCGCCTCCTCCGTGCTTCCGGCGGAGCCCCCACCGGAGCCCTCCGCCTCCCCGGTCCGGGGTCCTCCGGAGGGGTCCCGGTGCCCTCGACCGGGCGGACGCTGACCTCGGTGACCGCGGTGCGATCGTCCCGCTCCCGTGACGCCGAGGCGCCCGTCGCCTCCACCCCGACCCTCAGCTGGACCTCGCTGACCGCCTCCGGCAGCGTCACCCGGCCTCCGCCGGTACCGGTCGGGTGCCACTCGGTCCACATGCCGTCGGCGCGCACGCCCCGGGCCTCGGTGAGCACCTCCTCGGCGTCACCGGTGACGCGCACGGCCACGTCGAGGGTGTCGGTAGCTCCCTCCAGCTCCTGTTCGGGGAAGGTCGCGAGCCCCGCGCGGCGCTGGGCCGGGTCCAGACGCGGGGAGGCGCCGAGGCGCTCGGTCGCGTCCCCGGTGTTCAGGCGCAGTCCACCGGAGTCCAGGGTGAGCCCGATCCGGTCCGCCGAGGACAGGTCCTGCTCCAGCCAGGCCGACGCGGCCAGGGCGGCGGTGGGTGTCGCCAGCGGAGCCAGCAGGGCGAACACCCCGAGGGCCACGAGGGACGTGGTCGTACGCCGGTTGTCGGCCATCGTTCCTTCTCTCACCAAACACAAAAAGTGATCGATTTAGTCACTCTTAGTAATCACCCTGGTGTGCCCGCACTCAAGCAGGTTGGTCAGGGTGTTGGTGATCCGAGGGTAAAAGTCCGACTTGGGCGGCTCTCAGGCGGCGAAGGCCAGCAGGCAGGCCGTGAAGCCGTGCACGTGGTTCACCCCGGCGACCGGGCCGATCTCCCCGGCCGCGAAGAAGCCCGCCACGGGACCCACGCCGAGGATCCGGCGGACCGCGAGGACGTCGTGGTCGGACTGCGAGAACAGCGTCTCTCCCCGGCCGTTGCACGAGAACAGCAGGCCCCCGCCCACGGCGTGTTCGGCGCCGAACTCCGTCAGTTTGCGGGCGAGGTCCTCGTCCGCCGTGCTGGCGTCGCGCACCTGGAAGCGGACGGTCTGACCGACCTCCACCATCTCGTCGATGGTCAGGGCCCCGAGCCCCGGATCGGCCTCGCTGAGGGTGCGGATGAGGAAGTCGCCCTGTTCGTGGTGGTCGGCGTACTCGTCCATCGCGATCCCGATGTGCAGCCCCCGCGAGGCCAGCTCACGGTCCTCCTCGGAGAGCTCCTCCACGAGGGTCTCCAACCGCTCGTAGGCGTTGGTCCCGGCCAGTTCCAGCACGAGGTTGCCGTCGGCCTTGGTGATGGTCATGCTCGGTCCGACCGGACGGCAGCCCTGGCTGACCACCGTGCCCAGCACCCCCTCACCGCCGATCAGCACGCCGATGGCGCCGTTGTCGGCCACGTCGCCCTCGCAGAACAGACGGACCGACTCCTCGCCGTGCAGCCCGTCGGCCATGCCCCCGACCAGCGGAAGACCGTCGAGGGCGGCCGTCGTCTCGCGAACGAACGCCTGGGTGGGGAACTCGTAGGGGTTGGTGAACAGGATCCCGGCCCGGTCGCGCGGGGACGGCTCACGCATACCCACCACCGCCAACTGGTCGCCCTCCACCACGGTGTCCAGCCGGAAAGGGGTCAGCTCGACCCCGGGCAGGCGTGCGCACCACACGCTGACCGCGCCCTGCCCCTCCACGCCCCGGCCGCCGCCGACCACGCCGGTGGCGCTGCACCCCAGCGTGAGCGCGTCGCCGGTCAGTTCCATGACCCGCCTTCCGGCGAGCGTGACCTCGTCCGGGTCCGCCCCGCTGACGAAGAAGCAGACGAGGTCGGCCGGGCCGTCCATCTGCTCCAGGGCCTGAAGCGCGGCGCGCTCGGCCGCGTTCACGAGGTCGGCCCCCGTCGTCAGTGCATCGCCGAACCTAGCCACCAGCTGCCACCCCCGCCTTCACCGGTCGTGCGGACCGGTCCCTGGGAACCTTGCCGTCTCATTCTTCCATCCGGACTCCCAACAGGAGCTTTCCTCCTGGTGGCCCCTCAAACGCCCCGACCCCGGCGTGTGTCCCCCGGTTCCTCCCCTCCCAGGGCGGGCGGCACAACCGGGCACGCCCTACACTCCCCTTGTGACCCATGCCGCACCCGCTCCGAGCGGGCTCCCGCGCACCCGTGCCGCGCTGCGCGCGTCCGGCCACGTCCGCCGCACCACCACGGCGGAGGTGCGAGAGAACCTGCTGGCCCGGATGGCCGCGGGCCGCCCCCGCTTCCCCGGGGTGCACGGGTTCGACGACTCCGTGCTGCCGCAGTTGGAACGGGCGCTGATCGCGGGGCACGACATCGTTCTGCTGGGCGAGCGCGGCCAGGGCAAGACCCGGCTGATCCGCACCGTCGCCGGACTCCTCGACGAGTGGAGCCCCGTGGTCGAGGGCTGCCCGGTCAACGACCACCCCTTCGCCCCGGTCTGCCCCGCCTGTCTGCGCCGGAGCGCGGCCGAGGGCGACGACCTCCCCGTGGCCTGGCGGCACCGCGACGCCCGCTACGGCGAGAAGCTGGCCACCCCCGACACCGGCACCACGGAACTGATCGGTGACGTGGATCCGGCCCGGCTGGCCGAGGGCCGCTCCCTCGGCGACCCCGAGACGGTCCACTACGGCCTGCTGCCGCGCGCCAACCGGGGCGTGTTCTGCGTGAACGAACTCCCCGACCTGCCCGCGCGCGCCCAGGTGGCCCTCTTCAACGTGCTGGAGGAACGCGACCTCCAGGTGCGCGGCTACAGCCTGCGCCTTCCCCTGGACCTGCTGCTGGTGGCCAGCGCCAACCCCGAGGACTACACGAGCCGGGGCCGGATCGTCACTCCGCTGAAGGACCGGTTCGGCGCCCAGGTGCGCACGCACTACCCGCCCGACCTCGACGACGAGCTGGCGCTGATCCGGCAGGAGGCGGCCCTGCCCCCGGGCACGACCGTCCCGTCGCACCTGCTGGAGAGCGTGGCGCGTTTCACCCGCCTCGTGCGCGCCTCCAACCGGGTGGACCAGCGCTCGGGGGTGTCCGTGCGCTTCTCGGTGGCCGCCGCCGAGACCCTGGCCGCCTCGGCGCTGCGGCGGGCCGCCCTGACCGGGGAGGAGGTCCCGGTGGCCCGGGTCTGCGACCTGTCCGGGGTGGCCGCGCCGCTCCTGGGCAAGGTGGAGTTCGAGACCGGGGCGGAGGGCCGCGAGGCGTCGGTCCTGGAGACCCTGCTGCGCCGGGCGGTGGCCGAGACCTTCCGCGCCCGGCTGGGCGAGGCGGACCTGGAACCGCTCAGCGACCGGTTCGCGGGCGGCGGAACCGTGGAGAGCGGGGACCTCGTGGGCGCCGCCGAGCTGCTGCGCCGGGTGGGGACCGTACCCGGGCTGTCCGGCCTCCTGGAGCGGGCCGCCCCCGAGTCGGTCGACGGCCCGCCCACGCCGGGGCTGGCCGCCGCCGTGGTCGAGTTCGCCTTGGAGGGGCTCTACCTCGAACGGCGGCTGTCCAAGGACACCGTGCCCGACGGTGGTGTGTACCGCTTCTGATGAGGTTCAGGTACCGGGAGTACATGGGTGGCCCCGACCCCTGGCCGAGCCCGATCCGCCCCCGGAGGAGGCGGTGCGGGCGGCTGGACGCCTGCTGGAGATGATCGCCGGTGAGCGTTCCGAGGAGGGCGCCCCGCAGGAGGCGCTCACCGCCGCCGAGGAGGTGTTGACCCGCTACGCCGGGGGCGAGCGCGGCGCTCTGTCAGGGCTGGACACCGGTGCGCTCCGGGGCGCCCTGGGCGGTGCCGCGTCCGCGGACCTGGAGCGGCTGGACGCCGCCGACCACGGGCTCACCCCGCGCGAGCTCCGCAGGCTGGGCGAGGTGGCGCTGGGCGAGATCGAGTCGGCCCGTCGCGCGGCGCCCGGAGGCCACCGGGGCGGTGACGGCGTGGGCGACGAACCCACCGGGGCCACCCTGGCCCACGACGGCCGCGACCGTGCCCTGGACGCCGTCGCGACCCTGCGGGAGGCCATGCTGCGCCGCGCCGCCGAGGGAGGTTCCGCCGCGCCCCTGCGGGCGGAGGACCTCCGGTACGCGGAGACCGAACCGGCCGGGGCCGCCGCCGTGTGCCTGCTGGTGGACCTGTCCCACTCGATGGCCACGCGCGGCCTGCACGAGGCCGCCACCCGCACCGCGCTGGCCCTGCACACCCTCGTACGGACCCGGCACCCCGAGGACCGGATCCTGTTGGTCGGGTTCGGCGACCGCGCCCGCGAGATGACCCCCGCCGACCTGGTGGAGCACGACTGGCGGCCCGTCCCCGGCACCAACCTCCAGCACGCGCTGCACCTGGCCCGGCGGCACCTGCGACGTCACCGGGGGCTGCGGCCGCTGGTCCTGGTGGTCACCGACGGGGAGCCCACCGCGCACCTGGGCGACGACGGGGACGCCCGGTTCGCCTGGCCGCCCGCACCCCGCACGGTGGAGCTCACGGCGGCCGAACTCGACGCCGCGCTCGCCGAGGGCGCCGGAATCACGTTCTTCCTGCTCGCGGACGACCCCCGGCTGCGGGAGTTCCGGGAGCTGCTCGAACGCCGCCGGGGCGTGCGCGTGGTGGGCGCCGAAGCCGACGCCCTGGGGCCGATGGTCGTCGACCAGTACCTCCGGAGGCGCCCCTAGGGCATGTCGTGTCAGTGCTCGAAGACGCTGACGTCGGAGTCCATGACCGGTAGGTCGTCCGGGGCGTCGCCGCCCGCGTACAGGAGCTGGTGGCGGTTGGCGGGCATGAGCGTCTCGGTGTAGCGCAGCGGGCGGTGGCCCTCGTAGGTCACCCGTTCCTGGACCAGCAGGGGCAGGCCGGGTCCCAGCCCGAAGGCGTCCGCCTCGTCCTGGGAGGGCATCCGCGCGCCCACGACGTCCCAGTTCCACTGCTCGTGGAAGCCGAGCTCGCGCATGACCGCGCCGATGCCGTTCTCCAGGTACTCGGGCGACATCAGGGGGTGTTGTTGGCGATCCCGAACGGGAAGTAGGTGACGTGGGACTGCCACAGGCCGCCGTCCACGTAGTACTCCGAGGAGCGGATCACGACCAGTCCGCCGCTGGCCGCCCGCCCGTCGGCCGCGTCCACCAGCCGCTTGGCCACCTTCGGCCGCATGGTGTCCAGGCTGACCTTGACCTTCTCGTCGATGTTGCCGTACCCGGCCTGCCGCAGCCGGTCGTGGTAGCCGAGGTCGAACCGGGCGGGGTCGTCGGAACCGTCCGGACTGGCCTTGTGCATGACCGGGTGGTGGTCCGCGACGAAGGCGCCCCGGCCGACGCGGATGGAGACGCGCCCCTCGTCCTGGAGGATGCGCATCCCCAGGCGCGCGGTGGCACGGGAGACGTCGAGCTCGTCCGCGAGCTCCTCCTCGCCGGGCAGCCGGTCGCCCGGACGGTAGTCGCCCCTGGACAGGGCCTCACGCAGGTAGTCGGCGACCACGGTCTTCTTCGTCGCGCTCATTGGCTGGATCAGTCCCGGTAGTAGGCCTGGAGGTTGCCGTGCTCGAACTGGTAGCGGATGCTGTGCCCCGCGTGGACAGTGTGCACGATGCGCAGGGGGCGGTCGTCGGAGTAGTCGGTGCGGTGGACGTTGAGGACCGGGACCCCGGGCGGGAGTTCGAGCTCGGACGCCTCCTGGGGGTGGGCATGCGGGTCTCGAGCTCGTCCACGTACCCGACCTGGCGGTGCCCGTGCTCCAGGAGGACGGTCAGGGCGCTCTCGACGTTCTCGGGGACCATCAGTGAGGTGCCCTGGACGAGGTCCACCGGGTAGTACGCGGAGCTGATCGACCCGGAACGCTCACCGGAGAAGCGGTGCATCCGCCGGACGACCGTCATCTCGCCCTCCGGGACGCGGAGTCGGCTGGCGATGTCGGGGGTGGCGCTGAGCAGCTGGAGTTCCTCCAGGGTCAGTCCGCTCATGTTGAACTCGTTGAGCCCGTCGGGGCCGCCCGCCTTGCGGGTGGCGTAGAAGATCTCGGGAACCACGTCCTGCACGAAGTGCCCGCGTCCAGGCCTGCTCACGATGAGTCCCTGGTTGCGCAGCATGCCCAGGGCGAGGCGGATCGTGTTGCGGGAGGCCTCGAAGCGCTCCTCCAGCTGCTTCTCCGAGGGGAGTTGCCCGCCCAGCGGCAGGCTCCTGTCCTGGATCTCCCGCCGCAGGACACGGGCGATCTGTCGATATCTGCTCTCTGCCCGCATAAGTCCGCCCTAGGAGGGGTATACAGCT
Organism: Nocardiopsis eucommiae; assembly: GCA_018388625.1. Lineage (GTDB taxonomy): Bacteria > Actinomycetota > Actinomycetes > Streptosporangiales > Streptosporangiaceae > Nocardiopsis > Nocardiopsis eucommiae. The sequence continues at coordinate 5,027,475 of CP074402.1, forward strand.
TGTACCAACAAGCTAAGTGCTCAACCAGCAGAACAGGTCCCACTGGTTTTCCTGAACCCATCCTAAAGGAAGGTGACCCTCAGTACAGGGCGCCCAGGCCCCGAATCGGAGATCCCCGCATGCGCAGACCCCTCCAGGACCACCCGCCCCATACCGCCAGAGGAACCCGCGACCGATGAACCCCAGCCCTACTCTCCCCCGGTGCACCAGGGGGCCGACCAGGAACTGACGACCACCGACTCAGAGGACACTCCCCATGAACATCGCCTTCGCCCTCCTCATCCTCGCCGGACTCCTCCTGTTGGGCCTCGCCACGGGGTTCCTTCTCGCCGTCTCCATCGGCATCCGGCGCCAGGACCGCAACGGCACCTACCGTTCCCTGCGCCAGGGCGGCAACCACAGCGCACTCTCCCGTTCGAGCCGGGCCGTCGTCGGCCTGCGCTTCCGGGACGACCGGCGCGAGCTTCCGGACAGCGGCCGTACCCCCACCGCTGTCTGACCGGACCCACGTCCGACGAGCACCACCGAGGCACAGGCCGCGACGGGCCCGGCACACGGCCGGGGAACCCGCGCGGCTCGACGCGGGCGCCCCGGACCGGGGACCTCAGCCTTCGAGGGCCTGCGTCAGGTCCGCCACGAGGTCGTCGCCGGACTCGATGCCCACGGAGATCCGGACCAGGTCGGCCGGCACCTCCAGCGGGGAACCCGCGGTGGACGCGTGCGTCATCCGCCCCGGGTGCTCGATCAGGGACTCCACCCCGCCCAGCGACTCACCCAGGGTGAACACCCTGGTCCGCTCGCACAGCTCCAGGGCGGCCTTCTCCCCGTCACGCAGCGCGAAGGAGACCATGCCACCGAACGAACGCATCTGCCGCTCGGCGATCTTGTGCCCCGGGTGGCTGTCCAGGCCCGGGTAGTAGACCCTGCGCACCGCCGGGTGCCCCTCCAGGGCCGCCACCACGCGCTCCGCGTTCTCGCTGTGGCGGTCCATCCGGACACCCAGCGTCTTGACCCCGCGCAGCGTCAGCCAGGAGTCGAACGGGCCCGGGATGGCGCCCATGGTGTTCTGGTGGAACGCCAGCCGCTCGCCCAGCTCCGCGTCGGCCACGACCAGCGCGCCGCCGACGACGTCGGAGTGCCCGCCGATGTACTTGGTCGTGGAGTGCACGACCACGTCGGCGCCCAGGGTGAGCGGACGCTGGAGGTAGGGGAGGCGAAGGTGTTGTCCACGACGTGCAGCGCGCCGCCGTCGTGGGCGACCTGCGCGACCGACTCGATGTCGGTGATGCCCAGCAGCGGGTTGGTGGGCGTCTCCGTCCACACCACCCTGGTGTTGGGGCGCATGGCGTCACGGACCGCGTCCACGTCGGTCTGGTCGACGGCGTCCCAGCTGACGCCCCAGCGCTCGACCACCTTGGAGATGAGCCGGAAGGTGCCGCCGTAGGCGTCACCGGGGATGATGACGTGGTCGCCCGGGGAGAGGACCGCGCGCAGCAGGGTGTCCTCGGCCGCCATGCCGGAGGCGAAGGCGAGGCCGCGCGCCCCGGACTCCAGTGCCGCCAGGCACTCCTCCAGCGCGGTGCGCGTGGGGTTCCTGGTGCGGGAGTACTCGTACCCCTGCCGCATCCCGCCGACGCCGTCCTGGGCGTAGGTACTCGTCTGGTAGATCGGCACAACCACGGCGCCGGTACCGGCGTCCGGCTCCTGCCCCGCGTGGATGGCCAGCGTTTCAAAACCGTCGAACTTCATGGGTCCAGCCTAGTGCCCAGAACAGCGCCGGAACCCTTTGTCAACAGGCACATCTCAGGATGTGGTCACCCCTCGCCGTGGGGCTCTCCCCGCCCCGGGTCCCGGCGGGGAAGGGCTCCTCGCCCCGCCCGGGGCCCGCGTCGGCATCCCGGTCGCACCGGACGGCGGTGGTACGTCGGCTCCCCGCCCGCGCCCGGCCTTGGAAGGGCCGAGCGAATCGTCCACGGAAGAGACCGATGAGGCGCCGAAGGCGCGGCCACCCGCCCGTCGGGCCGCGGGTCTCGCCCCGGGTCAGGCCGGGGGAAGCGGGTCGGGGAGCCCGGCTCGGGAGGCTCCGAGGACACCTCGGGGGCAGCCCGGAGACCGGGGTCGGGACGCGGGTCGGCGTCCCGGTCTCCCTCAGGGGCGGGTCCCAGCCCAACTCCTGGTCGTGGGTGCGCACGACCTTCCCGGGGATGCCCGCGATCACCGCGTGGTCGGGGTACCGGCCCGGCCGCACGACGGTCCCGGCCGCCACCACGGAGTTCCGTCCCAGGTGCACTCCGGGCAGGATCACGCTGTTGGCACCGAGCCAGCTCCCGTCCCCGATGCTCACCGGGTCGTCCACGGGCCACTGAAGCCCCACGGGGATCTCCGTGTTGGCGTAGGCGTGGTTCTGGTCGGTGATGTAGACGTAGGGCCCCGTGTACACGTGGTCTCCGATGTCCACCGAGCGGTGCGCCACGATGTGCGACCCCGGCCGATGGCGCAGCCCGAACCGATGCGCACGACCGTGCCCTCACCGAGGTCGTAGTCCGGACCCATCCCGGCCGCGAGGGTCATGTCCCCGCCCAGGACGGTGTGCACGCCGATCTCGATCCACGGCTCGCCGTAGAGCGTGGCCGTGGGGAAGGCGATCGCGGAACCGACGCCGAAGCGCGCGAACTTCCGGGCCGCCCTGGAGTCGGCTCGGATCTCTCCGTGGCTCCGCGCGTACGACCAGGCGGAGCGGATGATCCAGTTGAGGAGCCGCGACACGGGTGCACCTACTTATTACCGGCCAGTACGAACTGACGCGAACATTAGCAGTGTCCGAGTATGCGGCACCGTGTCCGGTACGTGAACCCCGGGGCCCGAACCTCGTTCGGAACCCCGGGGGAACGATGCCTCAGCCGGACAGGTGGGCCAGCAGGTCCTGCCGGGTGAGGATGCCCACCGGCTTGCCGTCACGGAGCACCACCAGCGCGCCCGAGGTGCGCAGCAGACGCACGCAGTCGCTCACCGGCGTGCCCGTGCCCACCGTGGACAGCGGCTTGCCCATGTGCGTCTCGACCAGGTCGTCCAGCTCGGCCCGACCGTCGAACAGGGCGTCCAGGAGGTCCCGCTCCGCGATGGAGCCGACCACCTCGGCGGCCATGACCGGCGGCTCCTCCTTCATCACGGGCAGCTGGGAGACCCCGTACTCGCGCATGATCGCCACGGCGGTGCCGACCGTCTCGTCCGGGTGACTGTGCACGAAGTCGGGCATCTCGCCCTCCTTGTCCGCGAGCACCTGTCCGGCGGTGGCCTCCTCGGTCTGGGCGGACAGGAAGCCGTAGTCGGCCATCCACTCGTCGTTGAAGATCTTGCCGAGGTAGCCGCGGCCACCATCGGGCAGGAGCACCACGATGACGTCGTCGGGACCGGCGTCCCTGGCCACCCGCAGGGCCGCCTCGACCGCCAGGCCGCAGGAGCCGCCCACCAGCAGGCCCTCCTCCTTGGCCAGGCGGCGGGTCATGAGGAAGGAGTCCTTGTCGCTGACCGGCACGATCTCGTCGCAGATCGCCGTGTCGTAGGTGCCGGGCCAGATGTCTTCGCCCACGCCCTCGACCAGGTAGGGACGGCCGCTGCCCCCGAGTACACCGAACCCTCGGGGTCGGCGCCGACGACCTGGACGGAGCCCTTCGAGGCCTCCTTGAGGAACCGGCCGGTGCCGCTGATCGTGCCGCCGGTGCCGATGCCCGCGACGAAGTGCGTGATCCGGCCCTCGGTCTGGTCCCAGATCTCCGGACCCGTGGAGTGGTAGTGCGACTCCGGGTTGTTCTCGTTCTCGTACTGGTTGGGCTTCCAGGCCCCCGGGATCTCGGCCGCCAGGCGGTCGGAGACCGAGTAGTAGGACTCGGGGTGCTCGGGCGCGACCGTGGTCGGGCAGACCACGACCTCGGCTCCGTAGGCGCGCAGGACCGACAGCTTGTCCGGGCCGACCTTGTCGGGGCAGACGAAGACGCAGCGGTAGCCCTTCTCCTGTGCCACGAGGGCCAGGCCGATACCGGTGTTGCCCGAGGTGGGCTCGACGATCGTGCCACCCGGCCTGAGCTCGCCGCTCTTCTCGGCCGCCTCCACCATGCGCAGCGCGATGCGGTCCTTGACCGAACCGCCCGGGTTGAAGTACTCGACCTTGGCCAGGATGGTCGGGGCCAACCCCTCGGTGACCTTCCGAAGACGGACCAGGGGGTGTCTCCGACCAGGTCGATCAGTGAGTCGTGTACCCGCAACTTCGCTCCTTCGCATCGTGGCGACCGGGTCTTCGGCACGCCCGTGTTGTTACCCCGGTGACGCCCGAGGCTGAGGGGACCGGTCCGGCTCCCTCCCAGACTCTAAGCCGATTTCACCGGTCTCGCGCCTCTCACCTGGATCAAGGCCCCGATGCGCGGTGTGGACCGGTTCGGACCAGTGGACCGGTACCCCGTACCGGAGCGATCGACATGGATGGCCCCCGGGCACCGATTGTGTGCCCTCCGGGTACGTGACCCCGGGGAGGCCCGCCGGTAACGTCGGTGGGGAGAACTGGCTGGTCGGACGCTTCCGGGGGTACCGATGCTGCGAGCCGCGCGAGCCCGGCGCATCGCCGCCGCCACCGCGTTCGGCGGCGGCGGGCTCACACTGGTGGGCGGTGGCACCGTCGCCCTGCTCTACCTCCAGGCCCGGCTGGCCAAGAACGCGATCGGCCACACCCCCTGGGACCGGCCCAGGGCCGACGGCGTCTTCGGAGAGGGCACGGGGCCGCCGCTGCGCCTGCTGATGCTCGGTGACTCCACGGCCGCCGGGTTCGCGGTGAGCGAGTCCCGGCAGACGCCGGGGGCGCTCCTGGCGTCGGGCCTCTCCGCCGCCGCCGACCGCCCGGTGCGGCTGCGCTGCACGGCCAGCCCGGGTGCCACCTCGGCCGACCTCGACTCCCAGGTGGAGCGGTCCGAGGCCCGCCTCCCGGAGAAGCGCTACGACGTCGCCGTGGTCTTCGTGGGCGCCAACGACGTCATCCGCCGGATCCGCCCCAACGACGCCGTGGCCGCGCTGCGCGAGGTCACCGCCGAACTGGTCGGGCTGGGCACCCCCGTGGTGGTGGCGACCTGCCCCGACCTCGGCACCGTGCGCCCCATCGGCTGGCCGCTGAGGTCGGTGGCCCGCCGCGCCTCACGGCAGCTGGCGGCGGCCCAGACCATCGCGGTGACGGAGGCGGGCGGGCGCACCGTCTCCCTGAGCGACGTCCTCGCGGACGACTTCCGCTCCGACCCCCACCTGATGTTCGGACCGGACCGGTTCCACCCGTCGGCGCGCGGGTACGCGCAGGCGGCCTTCGTGGTCCTGCCCTCGGCCTGCGCCGCCCTGGGCCTGCTGCCGGAGCTGGACGAGGCCGAGCGCACCGAGGGCGTCCTGCCCCTGGACCGCGCCGCCGTGGTGGCCGCGCAGACCCCCGGCACCGAGGTCACGCGCGTCTCCGACCAGCCTCCGAGCGGGGTCCACGGCCGGTGGACGGCACTGGTCCGGGGGCCCTTCCGCCTCGGCTCCGGAGCACGGCCGACACCGCCCGAACCTCCCGAGGAGGAGGACGCGCCCAGGCCGACCCCGGGTGGCGCGCGGGAGCACCGGACGGGTTAACTGGTCAGTAACAAGTCTCGCCGTGACCCGAACAAGGACGAAGAACATGCCCGAAGCAGTCATCGTCGCCACCGCGCGCTCCCCGATCGGCCGAGCCTTCAAGGGCTCCCTCAAGGACCTGCGTCCGGACGACCTCACCACCCAGATCGTCGGCGCCGCCCTGGCCAAGGTCCCCGAGCTCGACCCGAAGAGCATCGACGACCTCATGCTCGGCTGCGGTCTCCCCGGCGGTGAGCAGGGCTTCAACCTGGCCCGCATCGTCGCCGTGCAGCTGGGCCTGGACACCGTCCCGGGCACCACCGTCACCCGGTACTGCTCCTCCTCCCTCCAGACCACCCGCATGGCGTACCACGCCATCAAGGCGGGCGAGGGCGACGTGTTCGTCTCCGCGGGCGTGGAGACCGTCAGCCGCTTCGTCAACGGCAGCAGCGACAACCCGCAGAACGAGAACCCCCTCTTCTCCGACGCCAGGGCCCGTACCGAGAAGCGCAAGGAGGGCGGCCAGGGCACCTGGACCGACCCGCGCGAGGACGGCCTGCTGCCCGACGCCTACATCGAGATGGGCCAGACCGCCGAGAACGTCGCCGAGATCACCGGCGTCTCGCGCCAGCGCCAGGACGAGTTCGCCGTCCGCTCGCAGAACCTCGCCGAGAAGTCGCTGGACAACGGCTTCTGGGAGAGGGAGATCACCCCGGTGACCCTGCCCGACGGCACGGTGGTCAGCACCGACGACGGCATCCGACGCGGCACCACCTACGAGAAGGTCTCACAGCTCAAGCCGGTGTTCCGCCCCGACGGCACCGTCACCGCGGGCAACGCCTGCCCGCTCAACGACGGCGCCTCCGCGCTGGTGATCATGAGCGACACCAGGGCCAAGCAGCTGGGCATCACCCCGCTGGCCCGCATCGTCTCCACCGGCGTGACCGGTCTCAGCCCCGAGATCATGGGCCTGGGCCCGGTCGAGGCCTCCCGTCAGGCCCTGGCCCGCGCCAACATGGCCATCGGTGACATCGACCTGGCCGAGATCAACGAGGCCTTCGCCGCCCAGGTGCTGCCCTCCGCCGACCAGCTGGGCATCGACATCGACTCCCAGCTCAACGTCAACGGCGGCGGCATCGCCGTGGGCCACCCGTTCGGCAGCACCGGTGCCCGCATCACCGGCACGCTGATCAACGGCCTCCAGTTCCACGACAGGACGTTCGGGCTGGAGACCATGTGCGTGGGCGGTGGCCAGGGCATGGCGGCCGTCTTCGAGCGCCTCAGCTAGGACGCGCCCTTCGCCGTGTGCGGGCCCCGGAGCCGCTCCGGGGCCCTTTCCGTGTCCGCGGACCGCGTGCGACCCCCGTATCGCCTACGGATGTCCCGGGGGCAAACGTTCCCACTCCACCAAGGTAAAAGCTGGTGGCCGGGTCTTGTCCCCGTCGGAATCCTGATGCAGGGTCACAGGTACGTGCCACACGTTCAACGCGCTGCGGAGGTGCCTATGACGGTGACCCACTCGCCGGAGATCCACGCAAAGCTCATCGAACGCATCCCGGTCGTGACCGGCCGGGGACTCCACGAGTGGTTCGACTCGCTGGACCAGGGACCGGGTCTCCTGCGCCCCACGGACCGGTCGCGCTGGCTCGCCGACGAGTACGACCTCACCCACGGCTACGCGCACGCGATCGTCACCGAGTACGACCGCCGCCGCCGGAACCGCTCCATACCGTCGCCCCGCCCGAAGTCCGCCTGACCGACCGACACGGCGGAGGGGCCGCCCCGGGCAGAACCCGGGCGACGGCCCCTCGTCGCGAGAAGCGGTACCCGCTAGTCCGCGAACATCGTCTTGATGATCCAGAGCAGGCGCAGGATCTCGATGTACAGCCAGACCAGGGAGACGGTCAGGCCGAAGGCGAACTGCCAGGCGAACTTGTTCGGGATCCCGGCGTTGACGCCCTCCTCGATGCCACGGAACTCGATGGCGAGGGTGAGCGCGGCCAGGACCACGAACACGATGCCGATGCCCAGGCCCAGCCAGGTGGGCTCGCGCAGGCCCATGCCGCCCGCGATGAAGAAGCTGAGCACGAAGTTGACCAGCATCAGCGCGGCGGCGCCGATCACGGCGTACGAGACGGCCTTGACGAAGCCGTCGGTCACCTTGATGATGCGGAACTTGTACAGCGCGAGCATCACGCCGAAGACGGCGACGGTGCCGATCACGGCCTGGGAGACCAGCGAGGTCCCGGCCGAGGGGTCGCCCATCTGCATCGACAGCATGTTGCCGAGCACGGCGGACAGACCGCCGACGAGCAGACCCTCCAGGGCCGCGTACGCCAGGATGGCGACCGGGTTGGTGATCTGCTTGAACGCGATCACCAGGCCCAGGATGAGCCCGCCGATCATGCCCAGGAACATCAGGCCCATGGCCAGGCCCGGGTTGCCCGAGAAGAAGAGGAAGTAGTTGATGACGCCGAAGATCGCGACGGCGCCGAGGGTCATGCCGGTGCGCACGACGACGTCGTCGATCGTCATCGGCTGTTCGGCCTGCGCCTGCTGGGGGTAGCCCTGCTGCGGGTAGCCCTGCTGGGGGTAACCCTGCTGGCCGTAGGGCTGCGGGTACGCCTGTCCGTAACCCTGCTGCCCGTAGCCCTGCTGACCGTAGCCGGGCTGTCCGTAACCCTGTTGGGGTCCGGACTGCTGCTGAAGCGCCCGCTTGAGGACGGGGTTGGAACTCCGCATCCGCATGTCTAGTAATGGCCTTTCACGCGTGGATTGCTGCCCACAAAGTAACGTACGGCCCGGACCACGGGTTCCGGAGCCAAGGTCACCGTTGCGAAACGGGGCCCGCGCCGACTCAGGTCGGCACGGGCCCCGTCGGCGTCGCGCGTGGTGACGCCCACTCCTAGTTGCGGGTCACCAGGGACCGCGCGAGGAAGAGCATGTTGGCCGGACGCTCGGCCAGGCGGCGCATGTAGTAGCCGTACCACTCGTCGCCGTAGGGAACGTAGACGCGCATGCGCTTGCCCTCGGCGGCCAGGCGGACCTGCTCGCCGTCCCGGATGCCGTAGAGCATCTGGTACTCGTAGTCGTCCGCGCCGCGGCCGTTGGCGGCGGCCAGCTCACCGGCGATGGCGACCATGCGGGGGTCGTGCGAGGCGACCATCGGGTAGCCGTCGCCCTCCATGAGGACCTTCAGCGCCCGCACGTAGGCCCGGTCGACCTCGTGCTTGTCGCGGAAGGCCACCGACTCGGGCTCGTCGTAGGCGCCCTTGCACAGGCGCACCCGGGAGCCCGCGCCGCTGAGGTCGCGGCAGTCGGCCACGGTGCGGTGCAGGTAGGCCTGGAGCACCGCGCCCACGAACGGGAAGTCCTCGCGCAGCTCGCGCAGGATGCCCAGCGTGGAGTCGGTGGTGGTGTGGTCCTCCATGTCGAGGGTCACCGTGGTGCCGATCGCCTGCGCGGCCTCAGCGATCAGACGCGCGTTCTCCAGCGCGATCTTCTCGCCGTCCTGGTTCAGGAACTGGCCGACGGCCGACAGCTTGACGGAGACCTCGGCGCGGTCGCCCAGACCGGCCTCACCGAGGGCGGCGAGGAGGTCCTGGTAGGCGGTCACGGTGGCGGTGGCCTGGGACAGGTCCGTGGTGTCCTCACCCAGGAAGTCCAGCGTGACGTAGCGGTCCTTGGCCAGCTCGTGGACGGCCGGCAGGGCCTCCTCCTGGCTGGAGCCCGCGACGAAGCGCGTGACCATGGCCCGGGTCATGGGAGTGCGCTCGACGATCTTCCGGCAGGTGGCGGACCTGGCGGCGAGCAGCAGGGGCTTACGAAGCATGGTGACCTCGAAGAGACGTGCGCGAGCCGAAGGGGCTGGCGCGGGCGATCCGCGCGGACGGCGTCCGCGCAATGGCTTCCTCGGGGGCCGGGACCCGCTTCCCGGTGCTCGGAAAGCGGGTCCCGTGGTGGCGGCGGCCCCTCCGGACGGAAGGAGGGGCGACCGCCGGGTGACTACCCCTGGTGGGGGTAGGAGGAGACCGTCGGCGCGACGAACGTCTCCTTGATGGCGCGCGGGCTGGCCCAACGGGACAGGTTCTGGGCGGAACCGGCCTTGTCGTTGGTGCCGGAGGCGCGACCGCCGCCGAAGGGCTGCTGACCGACGATGGAGCCGGTCGGGCGGTCGTTGATGTAGAAGTTGCCGGCGGCGAAGCGCAGGGCCTCGGTCGCCTTGGCCACCGCGGCGCGGTCGTTGGCCAGGATGGCGCCGGTCAGGGCGTAGGCGGAACCCTCGTCGACGATCTTGAGGACGTCCTCGAACGCGTCGTCCTCGTAGACGTGGACGGCGATGACCGGGCCGAAGTACTCCGTGCGGAACACGTCGTTGGTCGGGTCGGTGCCCTCGATGATGGTGGGTCGCACGAAGTAGCCCACCGAGTCGTCGGCGGTGCCGCCCGCGACGATGGTCAGGGTCGGGTCGGACTTGGCGTCCTCCAGGACCTTGGCCAGCTTGTCGAAGGAGCGGCGGTCGATGACGGCGCCGACGAAGTTCGACAGGTCGGTGACGTCGCCCATGGTGAGGGCCTCGGTCTCCGCGATCAGGTCGTCGCGCGTCTTCTCCCACACCGAGCGGGCGACGAAGGCGCGCGAGGCGGCGGAGCACTTCTGGCCCTGGTACTCGAAGGCGCCGCGCACGATGGCGGTGCGCAGGATCTCCGGGTCGGCCGACGGGTGGGCGACGATGAAGTCCTTGCCACCGGTCTCGCCCACGATGCGCGGGTAGGAGCGGTAGTTGGAGATGTTCTCGCCGACGCTCTTCCACAGGTGCTGGAAGGTCCTGGTGGAACCGGTGAAGTGCACACCGGCCAGCTCGGGGTCGTTGAGCGCGATGTCCGAGACGGCGAGGCCGTCACCGGTGACCATGTTGATGACACCGGGGGCATCCCGGCCTCCTCCAGGAGGCGCATGGTGAGCTCGGCGGCGAACTGCTGGGTCGGGGACGGCTTCCACACGACCACGTTGCCCATGAGGGCGGGGGCCGTGGGGAGGTTGCCCGCGATGGCGGTGAAGTTGAAGGGGGTGATCGCGTAGACGAACCCCTCCAGCGGACGCTGCTCCATGCGGTTCCACACCCCGCGCACGCTCAGGGGCTGCTGCTCCATGAGCTGACGGGCGTAGGCGACGTTGAAGCGCCAGAAGTCGATGAGCTCACAGGCCGAGTCGATCTCCGCCTGCTGGACGGTCTTCGACTGGCCGAGCATGGTGGCGGCGTTGATCGTGGCGCGCCAGGGGCCGGCGAGCAACTCGGCGGCGCGGAGGATGATCGCGGCGCGGTCGTCGAAGGACATGGCGCGCCAGGCGGGGGCGGCGGCCTTCGCGGCGGCGACGGCGTCGCGGGCGTCCTGGTGGGTGGCGTTGCGCATGGTGCCCAGGACGGACGCGTGGTTGTGCGGCTGGACGGCGTCGATCGGCTCGCCGCCACCCATACGGCTCTCGCCGTTGATGCGCATCGGCAGGTCGATGCTCTCGCGACCGAGCTCCTCGAGCTTGGCGACGAGCTCTGCGCGCTCCGCGCTCCCGGGCGCGTAGGTGAGAACGGGTTCGTTCACCGGCTGCGGGACGTTGGTCACGGCGTCCATGGGCACCTCCCTGGAAAGAATGTCCCTGAATGAGCAGGGTTGACTGATTCAACAGTCGCAGAACCGCCCCGCGCCGACCTTGTGGGACGGGCCACTCTTTGCCAGCCTTATTTGTTCACCAGAACAAACTCGGGCACATGAGCCCCGGCGCCGCTCCCCCACTCCTCCAGTAGTGTCGGTTCCCGGACCCGACCGGTGAGGAACCACATGATGCCTGGTCATTCAGGATCACAGAGTGAAGAAGGCGCGGGCCTGCCCCTGCGCAGACTCCTCCTGGCCCTTGGCGACCCGATCCTGGACGTCGCCGCCGCACCGGACGGGCTTGATGTCCAGGTGGACAACGTCGTGATCATCGACCCCGAGGACCGGGTGGAGGCTCGCGAGGGCGACCTGGTCCTCCTGATCGGTGTGCGCGGCGGAGCCGCCCGGCGCCTGGTCCGGGCGCTCGCCGCGCAGGGGGCGACGGCGGTCGCGGTCAAGGCGGGCGGGTACGCCCCCGCCGAGGAGACCATCCCGCCCAGCTCCGAGCCCCGCCGGTCCAGGTCCGGCTCCGACGAGCTGCGCACCCTGCGCGCCGAGGCCCAGGAGAGCGGCGTGGCCCTCCTCGCGGTCCGGCCCGAGGTGCGCTGGGACCAGCTCCAGTCCGTCTGCCAGAACATCGTGGACGACGCCCGGCTCACCACCTCCGAGGACCTGGGCGAGGCCAGCGGCGACCTGTTCTCCATGGCACAGACCATCGCCCAGCTCACCGGCGGTCTGGTGAGCATCGAGGACTCCGCCAGCCGGGTCCTGGCCTACTCCAGCGGCGCCGAGGTGGACGAGCTGCGTCGCCTGTCCGTGCTCGGCCGCCAGGGACCCGAGTCCTACCTCGCGCTCCTGCGGGAGTGGGGCGTGTTCACCAAGCTCCGCGCGGGCGAGGAGGTGGTCCGGATCGAGGAGCATCCCGAACTCGGCATCCGCCGTCGCCTGGCGGTGGGCATCCACGCGGGACGCCAGCCGCTCGGCGCCATCTGGGTGCAGGAGGGTTCCCAGCCCCTCTCCCAGCACGCCGAGGAGGCCCTTCTCGGCGCCGCCCGGACGACCGCGCTCCAGATGATCCGGCAGCGTACCCAGACCAGCGCCGGGCTCCGGCTGCGCGAGGACCTGCTGTCCAGCCTGCTCGAAGGGAGGATCGACGCGAGCGCCCTCGCGGACACCGTCGAGGTGCACACCGAACGGGCCGCCCTGGTGGCGGCCTTCTCCCTCAGCCAGCCCGAGGCCGAGCCCGAGGGCGCGGACGGTGAGCGCCCGGACCGGCCCGTACGCGAGCTGCGCCGCCGCCAGCTGATCGACCTGGTGTCCGTGCACACGGCCGCCTACCGGCGCAGTTCCCTGGTGACCGAGCTCGGCGGCCGCGTGTACGTGCTGCTCCCCGACCTGGCACGGACCCCCCACGGCGATGGCTGGCGCGGTGTGGAGCAGTCGGTGCTGGCACTGACCCGCAAGACCGTGGCCGCCGCCCGCGCCGCCCTGGGCCTGCGCGTGCAGGCCGCCGTGGGGTCGCTGGTGGAGCGGCTGCGCGACGTCCCCGAGTCCCGCGGGGAGGCCGACCGGGTGCTGGACGCGATGGGCCGCGACCTGGACGGCGACACCGACTGGGAGGTCGCCACGATCTCCGACGTGCGCTCCCGGGTGCTCATCAGCGAGACACTGGCGCACCTGCGCGCCGACCCGTCGCTCCGCGATCCCCGGGTGAGTCGCCTGATCGAGTACGACCGGGCGGGCGGCGCCGACCTCGTGCACTCCCTGCTGGCCTACCTGGAGGCCTTCGGCGACGCACGGGCCGCCGCCGAGCGGCTGCACATCCACCCGAACACGCTCCGGTACCGGGTGCGCCGCGCCGCGTCGGTGAGCGGGATCGACCTCTCCGACCCGGGCGAGCGCCTGTTCACCCAGCTCCAGCTCCTCATGGAACAGGGCTGACCGGACCGGGCGGAGAGCGCCCTTGAGCCACGGCGCGTGAGTCCCGTCCGTGCACCTCAGCCACAAGGGGGTGCCCCGTTCGAGCGCCGGAGAGCCCGGGTCTCAGCAGGCACGGTGCAAGACGAGTCGAGCCGCCAGCGAGGAACGAGCCAGGCGTGGACGAGGATGCTGTGTTGCCTGAACCCACATCCCTCTGCAAAGGCGCCGAACACGCACCGAAGCGAAGCGGAGGTGCAAAGAAAACACGCCTGAACCCACACCACGCCAAAGCGGAGACCCAAAGCAAACAAAGTACCCCCGGTCGGACTCGAACCGACACTTGTGACCCTTTTAGGGGGCCTGCCTCTTCCATTGGGCTACGAGGGCGTGGCCCATCATACCGGCCGGGCCGATTGCCCACTTTGGTTCGGCTTGGCCGGATGGGGACACGAAACGACCGGCTTCGCGAGGAAACCGGTCGTTTCGTTCGTGTTGGAGCCCGGAGGCGTCGCGCGGGTCAGCTCACGCGGCGCAGGCGGCCGTCCTCCACCTGGGGCTGGCTGGCCTCTTCGAAGGCCTGGCGCGGCTCGGACATCTCCGGGAGCGCGGCGAAGTCGCGGCGCAGGAAGAAGGCGAGCGTCCAGTCGGAGAGGACCCGCAGCTTGCGGTTGAAGGTGGGCACGGCGAGCAGGTGGTACGAGCGGTGCGCGTACCAGGCGAGGCGGCCGTTGAGCTTGATCTTCCCGAACAGCTGGGCGGCGCCCTTGTGCAGGCCGAGCCCGGCCACGGCGCCGAGGTTCTTGTGCTGGTAGGCCTTGAGCTTGCCGTTGCGCAGGGTCGCGATGACGTTGTCGGCGAGCACCGGGGCCTGGCGGACCGCGTTCTGGGCGTTGGGCGGGTAGTAGCCGCCGTTGCCGTCCGGGACCTGGGCGTTGTCGCCGCCGGCGAAGACGTTGTCCGTGCCGTTGACGGTGAGGTACTCGCTGGTGTCGACGTGACCCTTGGGGCCGAGCGGCAGGTCGCTGGCGGAGACGACCGGGCTGGGCTTGACGCCCGCGGTCCACACCAGGGTGCCCGCGTCGAACTCGGCGCCGTCGCTGAGCTTGATGCGCTGGTCGACGGCGGATTCGAGGAAGGTCTTGAGGCGAACGTCGATGCCCCGGCGGCGGAGCTGGTTGAGCGCCTTGCCGCCGACCTCCGGGCCGACCTCGGGCAGGATCTTGTCCGCGGCCTCGATGAGGTAGAAGTTCACGTCGGAGAGGTCGATGGAGGGGTGGAGGCGGACCGCGTCGCGGACCATGTCCTCCAGCTCCGCGATGGCCTCGGCACCGGCGAACCCGCCGCCGACGAACACGAAGTTGAGCGCCTTGGCGCGCACGGCCTCGTCGTCGGTGGAGTCAGCGATGGTGAGCTGGTTGAGCACGTGGTTGCGCAGGTAGGCCGCCTCTTCGACGGTCTTGATCCCGATGCCCCACTCGGCCAGGCCGGGGATGGGCAGGGTGCGCGAGACCGCTCCGGCCGCCATCACGAGGTAGTCGTAGGCGAGCGTCTGGGGCTCACCGACGTTGGGCTCGTAGCGGACGGTGTTGTCGGCGTGGTCGATGCGCACGACGCGGCCGCCCAGCACGCGGACGCGGTCGAAGACCTTCCGCAGCGGGACCACGACGTTGCGCGGGGAGATGTTGCCAGCGGCCGTCTCGGGCAGGAACGGCTGGTAGGTCATGTAGGAGTTCGGGTCGATGACGGTGATGCGGGCTTCACCGGACCCGAGCTTCTTCTCCAGTCGCCTCGCGGTGTACATCCCGAGGTAACCGCCGCCGACGATGAGGATGTGCGGGATCTCCGCCTCGTCCCCTCCGCCGTGCACCAGCCGGTAGTTCCTGCTCTCGGTCATCGCATTTCCGCCCTAACGGTTAATCTTTGGCGCCCTTGCCTCAAGGGCCGCGAAGGCTGTCACGGTCTTCGGTTCCCCGCACCGGGGTTCCGTCGTGCCGTGGTTCGTCCTGCTTGTGCATTCTTTCACAAGCCCCTCCCCGCAGGAAGGTTCACATCCGACCACCTTCCCACCATCCCCACGTGCGAAGCGATGGCGTTTGTGCAGGTCAGGAGGGTTGTGAATGCATTCACAAGGGTCTTCCGGGTGACGCGTCTCACCCGAGGGCCCTGCCGGACCCCCTCGAAGGACCCCTCCGGATCAGCCGAAGGTCCCTTCGAGGAGGCTATGTCCTTATGTGTACCAGTTTGCCCTGATTCTACTCGGGGGCGATGAGGCTCCACGCGACACCGTCGAGGATGTCGTGCTCACTCGCGGTGAAGTGGTCCGCGCCGGTGCGCGCGAGCACCCGGGACAGCACCAGGGAACCCGCCGCGATCACGTCCACGCGGCCCGGGTGCATCACGCCGATCTCCGCGCGCTCCGCGTGCCGCGAGGCCAGCAGCTCACCCGTGATCCGCTCCAGGTCCTCGGCGGAGACCCGCGTGTGGTGGATCCGCTCCGAGTCGTACTCCGGCAGGTCCAGCGCGATCCCGGCGACCGTGGTCGCGGTCCCCGCCACACACACCACCGAACCGGCCTCCCGCAGCGGGACGACCTTCTCCACCTCGTCCAGGGCGGCGTCGATGTCGGCCGTGGCCGCCTCGATCTGCTCCCGGGTGGGCGGGTCGTCGCGCAGGTGCCGCTCGGACATCCGCACGCAGCCGATGTTCACCGACAGGGCCGCGCGCACGAGGTCCTCGTCGTCGTCCAGGCCGCCCAGCACGAACTCCGTGGAGCCCCCGCCGATGTCGACCACCAGGAACGGCGGGGCGAGGTCAGCGTCGGCGTCGCCCTCGGCTGCCCGCGCCTCCAGCTCGGCCGTCGCACCCACGAACGAGAGCTCGGCCTCGTCCAGGCCGGTCACCACCTCGGGCTCCACACCCAGGATCGCGCGGACGCCGTCCACGAACTCCTGGCGGTTGCTGGCGTCCCGGGTGGCGCTGGTGGCGACCATCCGCACCGCGTCCGGACCCAGCTCGATGCCGTGCGCCTCGATGGTCTCCGCGTAGCCGCGCAGCGCCTCCAGGGTGCGCTCCAGAGCCTCGGGCGCGAACGCGCCGGTCTCGTCGACGCCCTGGCCCAGCCGGACGATCTCCATCCGCCGGTCCACGTCGACCACCTGGACCTCGTCGTCGCCCAGGAACACCACGTCCGCGATCAGCAGCCTGATGGAGTTGGTTCCGCAGTCGATCGCCGCGACACCGCTCATGAAGCGTCCGTCCCTTCAGCGCCCTCGCGGGCGTTCTCGTCCACGCACACACACGGGCCCTTGGCCCACCACTCGGGAAGCTCGGCCAGGGCCTCGGCTCCGAACGGGTTGGTGCCCGGCGCCGCCAGCTCGTGGCCGACCAGCGCGTGCAGGCACTTGACCCGGGTCGGCATGCCCCCGGTGCTCTGCATGCCCTCGGGCAACGGCTCCAACCCGTCGGCGCGCGCCTGCTCGGCGCGCTCCTCCAGGTAGGACTCGTGAGCCCGGGTGTAGGCCTCCTGGAGTTCGGGCTCCTCCCCCAGGCGCTCCTGCATCCGGCGCATGCGGCCTTCGTTCTCCAGACGACCGATGGCGGAGGCGGCTCGCGGGCATGTCAGGTAGTACAACGTCGGGAAGGGGGTGCCGTCTTCCAGGCGGGGAGCTGTCTTCACCACGTCGGGGAGGCCACAGGGGCATCGGTGCGCGACGGCACGGACCCCGCGCGGTTGGCGGCCCAACTGGAGTTCGATCGCGGCGAGGTCCCGTTCGGACGCGGGACCGCCGTCGGTGTGCCCCGGAACGGGCTGATCTGCGGAAGTCATGACCAGCCCAGCATAGTTGCCGCCGCACCCGGACGGGCCGGGCCCGCGGGGCCTACGGGCCGGCGTCGGGGTCCGGGCTGTCGGCCTCCTCCACCGTGCGCCACAGCTCGGTGAACCAGGGTTCGGTGGGCTCGGCCGGGTCCGCCTCCGCCTCGGCCTCGGACTCGGGCCGGATGACGATGTAGGCGGTCTCCTCGGGGTACTGGTAGTGGAGCCGGGCACGGGCCTCGCGCTCCACGAACGCCTCGTCGCCCAGGGCCTCCTCGCGCTCCTGGAGGTGGGCGACGTTCTCCTCCATGCGGGCGCGGTCCTCCTTGAGCTGCGCGATCTGCGACTGCTGCATCACGTACTCGCGGAGCGGATACGCGAGGCTCAGCGCGATCACGCACACGACCAGCGCGAGGATGGCGGCGCGGCTGGTGAGCATGGGCCGCACCCGGGAGGTGCGGCCCATGCCTGAGTCCTTCGGGCCCGCGTCACCGGCGCGCTGGGCGCCCTTCCGGGCAGCGGCCTTCGCAGGCCTGTCGGCTTTGGTCGCCTTCTTGGCCTTTGTGGGCGGCTGCTTGGATTCGCGGGACACTGGGGCAGACTAGCCGCGCTTGGCGAACCTCGGGAAGGCCGACACGCCCGCGTAGACGGCGGCGTCGTCGAGTTCCTCCTCGATGCGCAGGAGCTGGTTGTACTTGGCGACCCGCTCGCTGCGCGCCGGGGCACCGGTCTTGATCTGCCCGGCGTTGGTGGCCACCGCGATGTCGGCGATGGTGGTGTCCTCGGTCTCGCCGGAACGGTGGCTGATCATCGCCGTGTAACCGCTGCGCTGGGCGAGGGAGACCGCGTCCAGCGTCTCGGTGAGGGTGCCGATCTGGTTGACCTTCACCAGGAGCGAGTTGGCGGTGTCCGCGAGGATGCCGCGCTGGAGCCGCTCGGGGTTGGTGACGAACAGGTCGTCCCCGACCAGCTGGACCTTGGCGCCGAGCTGCTCGGTGAGCTTCTTCCAGCCGTCCCAGTCCTCCTCGTCGAGGGGGTCCTCGATGGAGACCAGCGGGTAGGCGTCGACGAGCTCCGCGTAGTAGGCGGCCATCTCCTCGGCGGTGCGGGACTTGCCCTCGAAGGTGTACACGCCGTCGGAGAACAGCTCGCTGGCGGCCACGTCCAAGGCCAGCGCGATGTCGGTGCCGACCTTGTACCCGGCCTTCTCGATCGCCTCGACGATGAGGTCCAGGGCGGCGCGGTTGCTCTCCAGGTTGGGAGCGAAGCCGCCCTCGTCACCGACGCCGGTGCCCAGACCGTGGGACTTCAGGACGGCCTTCAGCGAGTGGTAGACCTCGGTGCCCCAGCGCAGGGCCTCGGAGAAGGTCGGGGCGCCGATGGGCGCGACCATGAACTCCTGGATGTCGACGTTGCTGTCGGCGTGCGCGCCGCCGTTGAGGATGTTCATCATCGGCACGGGCAGGACGTGCGCGTTGGGGCCGCCGATGTAGCGGAACAGCGGCAGACCGGCCTCCTCCGCGGCGGCCTTGGCCACGGCGAGGGAGGTGCCCAGGATGGCGTTGGCGCCGATCCGGGACTTGTCCGGGGTGCCGTCCAGGTCGATGAGCGCGCGGTCGATGATGCGCTGCTCGTCGGGGGTGTGGCCGAGCAGTTCGTCGGCGATCTCGTCGTTGACGGCGGTGACGGCCTTGGTCACGCCCTTGCCGCCGTACCTGTCGCCGCCGTCGCGCAGCTCGACCGCCTCGAACCTGCCGGTGGAGGCACCGCTGGGGACACCAGCGCGGGTGATGGTCCCGTCGTCGAGCAGGACCTCGACCTCGACTGTCGGGTTGCCCCGGGAGTCAAGGATCTCCCGCGCCTGGACTGACTCGATGGACGCCACGATCTCTCCGTATCTTCGGTGTCTGGGCCGACAGTTTCCGGACCCGGACACGAGACTAGCGACCCGCAGCCGGTCAGTGGCCTCCGCCCTGCCACATTGGTCTAGTCCATAGGGGCCGCCCCGGCACTGAGAGCGGCCAGGGCGATCGCCACCGCGGTCTCGCGGTGGGCGGCCACCTCCTCCCGGGGGAACATGACGGCGACGTCCTGGATGCCCCCGAGGGCGACTACCGCGCCCATGCGTGCGGGGATTGTCGGCTCCTCGCCGACCAGCGCGGCGTCCAGCCGGCGCCGCCAGTCCATGATCAGGTCGACCAGGCCGACCTCGTTGAGCGAGCCCAGGTCGTTGAGCAGGGCCCGCATGAGGGAGCCGTGGCGCACACAGAGGTCGAAGTAGGCCCCAAGGGCCTCACCCGGATCGTTCACCCCGTCACCGAACCGCCGCACCAGGTCCTCGGCGTCGAGTCGCAGCGGCTCCACGAGCGAGCGGAGGAGCTCGCCCTTGGACGGGAAGTGGTAGTAGAGCGCCGCCTTCGTGAGGTCGAGGCGCTCGGCGATCTCGCGCAGGCTGGTCTTCTCGTAGCCCTTCAACCCGAAGAGCTCCAGGGCCACCGCCCTGATGTCGGCCTTCGTGTCACTTCGCTCCCTGGGCACCGGAACGCTCCCCCGTCTCGTCCGCCTCGTGGTCCGGCGAGTGTATCGCTAACCGGCCGACCGGTTAGTTACTTGACGCACGGTAAGTAGGCGCCTAGCGTGAGGGCCCGACCCGAAGGAGCTCTGACGGCCATGACCGCCGTTCGTACCGTCCTGGTCTCCGGCGCCAGCATCGCCGGCCCCGCCCTCGCCCACTGGCTCCACCGCCACGGCGTCCGCGTCACCGTCGTGGAACGGGCGCCCGCCCCCGCACCGGAGGCCACGCCATCGACGTCCGAGGCGCCGCCGTCGACGTCGCCGAGCGCATGGGACTGCTCGAGGAGATCCGCTCCCGTGTCACCGAGACCTCCCGCACCGTGTTCGTACGCGCGGACGGCCGGGTCCGCGCGGACATCGGCACCACCATGGACACCGGGCACGGCCGGTCCCTGGAGATCGTCCGCGGTGACCTCACCCGCATCCTGCACGCCTCCACCACCGCCTACACCGAGTACCTGTACGACGACACCCTCACCGCCCTGGAGGAGACCCCCGGGGGCGTCCTCGCGACCTTCCACGACGCCGCCCCGCGCGAGTTCGACCTCGTCGTGGGCGCCGACGGCCTGCACTCCACCACTCGTAGGCTGGCCTTTGGCCCCGAGGAGCACTACGCGCGGTACCTGGGCGCCCTGATCAGCATCGCCTCGGTCCCGAATCACCTCGGCCTGGACCGCGAGGTGCGCCTGTACAACGAGCCCGGACTCGGCGTCGGGATCAGCGCCTCCCCCCGGTTCGCGGGCGCCAAGGCGCTCTTCCTCGTCCGCGACCCCGACCACGGCGGAATCGACCGGGCCTCGCCGGAACGACAGAGGGCGTATCTGCGAGGCCGTCTCGCCGCAGCGGGCTGGGAGACCCCCGGCTGCTGGACGAACTCGACGCGAGCCCCGACTTCTACTTCGACTCGGTCACGCAGATCCGCATGGGACGGTGGGCACGCGGCCGCACGGTCCTGCTCGGCGACGCCGGACACGGCCCCTCCCCATGTCCGGCCAGGGCACCACCCTGGCCCTGGTCGGCGCGTACGTGCTGGCCGAGGAACTTGCCCGGCACGCGACCCCCGCCGCCGCCCTCGACGCCTACGAGACCCGGATGCGTCCCTACGTGCGCGCCAACCAGGACATCGCCGACGCCGGGCTGGGGTTCCTCGCCCCGCGCACCCGTCCGAGCCTCGCCGCGCGCAACACGCTGCTGCGGTTCGGCAGTCTCCTGACCCGGCTGTCCGGCCTGGACACACGAGTGGCCGAGGCCGCCGGAGGAATCGACCTCGACGCGCCCCCTCCCCGGGCTAAACCGAACCGCCCGGAAGTGGCCGTTCCCCTTGCCTGGTCCGAGCGCCTGTCTATAGTTCCCACTGAGGGCCACCGTCCCCCCAACCACGCCCCGAACAACCACGGCCCCGCGTGAACGGCAGAGGACGAGCATGGCCAACCCGAACGACCAGGTGGACGGGGCGCTGCGCCCCGCACGACAGAGACGCGCCGAGCTGGCGCTGCTGCTCGCCTCGATCGGGGCGACCTTCGCGGCCCTGCTCTACGCGTCGCTGGCGGTCACCGGCGGCGTGGAGGACCGTGTCCTGGTCTACGGACTGGTGCTCGGCGCCGGGTCGCTCGCCCTGCACGTGCTGATGCGGTTCGTGGCCCCCTACGCCGACCCCGTGCTGCTCCCGGTCGCCTCCGCCCTCAGTGGGATCGGGATCACGATGATCTGGGCGCTCCAGATGACCCGGGACCACGCGCCCGGCAGCAGCGAGGCCGACCGGCAGCTGATGTGGACCCTGGTCGGCATGGTCCTGTGCGCCGCCGCCATCGCGTTCGTCCGGCAGCCGCGCCGCCTCACGATGTACACCTACCTGATCGCCCTGGCCGCGCTGGTCCTGCTGCTGCTCCCGCTGTCGCCGCTGGGCCACGAGGTGCTCGGCGCCCGGCGGTGGATCATGATCGGCCCCTTCACCATGCAGCCCTCGGAGTTCGCGAAGGTGCTCCTGGTGATCTTCCTGGCCTCGTACCTGGGCCGCCAGCGCGACGTGATGGCCCTGGTCACCCGTACCTTCCGGGTCGGCGGGGTGAAGGTGTTCAGCGCGCCCCGCGCCCGGGACCTGGCCCCGATGGCCGTGGGCTGGGGCGTGGCGATCCTGCTGCTGGTGGGCACCAAGGACCTGGGGACCTCGCTGCTGCTCTTCGGCACGTTCCTGGCGGTGCTGTACGCGGCCACCGCCCGCAAGTCCTGGGTGCTCATCGGACTGGTCGCCTTCTCCGGCGGGGCGTACGTGGCGTACCTGATGTTCGGGCACGTGCAGAACCGGGTGCGGATCTGGCTGAACGCCTTCGACCCGGAGGTGTACCACAGCGAGGGCGGCAGCTTCCAGGTGGTGGAGGGCATGATCGCCCTCGCCTACGGCGGGCTGCTGGGCACGGGGTTCGACGGCGGCAACGCGGAGAACCTGTTCGCCGCCGACAGCGACCTCATCCTGGTGTCGACCGGCGAGAAGCTGGGCCTGACCGGGCTCATGGCGGTGCTGACCCTGCTGCTGTTGTTCGCCCAGCGGGCCCTGCGCATCTCCCTGGGCTGCCGGGACGTGTTCCTCAAGCTCACCGCCCTGGGCTACGGGTTCATCACCGCGTTCGACGTGTTCATCGTCCTGGGCGGCGCCACGCTGATCATCCCGCTCACCGGCATGACCACACCGTTCATGTCGGCGGGCGGATCCGCGCTGATGGCCAACTGGCTGATCGTGGGCCTGTTGCTGACCATCAGTGAGTCCGCCCGCCGTCCGCAGGAGTCGTTCAGCTCCGGGCTGGCGCCGGGTGATCCCGCGACCGAGGTCATCAACGTGCGTGACCTGCCCGACGGCATCCGCTGACTGACGGCGTCCGCTGGCTCAGGTCAGGAACGTGATGCACAGCGAGGCGACCAGGATGCCGAAGAGCATCACGACCGCCGAGTAGCCGAGGATGCGGCCCGCCCTGAGCTTGGTCAGGGCGAGCAACGGCAGTGCCCAGAACGGCTGGATGCCGTTGGTGAGCTGGTCGCCCATGGCCACGGCCATCACGCCCACTCCGGGCCGGATGCCCAGGGACTCGGTGGCGCCGATGACCACCGGCCCCTGCACCGCCCACTGGCCGCCGCCCGAGGGCACCGCGAGGTTGACCAGGCACGCGCTGATCAGGGCCCAGAAGGGATACGTGAACGGGGTGGAGAACGAGATGAACCACTGGGTGATGACCTCCAGCAGTCCCGAGGTGTCCATGATCCCCATGATCCCGGCGTAGAAGGGGAACTGGATGATCACCGCCGAGGCGTTCCTCGCCCCCTCGGCGGCGGCGGCCGAGTACCCCGCCAACGTCCCGTGCAGGCCGAGCCCGGCCATGAGGAACGCGAAGTTGAGCAGGTTGATGTCCATGCCCACCACGCCGTTGGTCACGAGGGCGGGCACCAGGTGGACCAGCCCCACGGCCACCACCGCGTACACCAGCACCCGGCTGTGCATGAGGCGCTGCGCCGGGGACAGGGCGCGCAGCTCGTCACGGCCGGGCCGACCGGGCGCGGGGTCGCCGCCGGTGGTGTCGCCGATCTCCTCGCTCTCCCCCGCCTTGGGGGTCATGCTCATCAGCAGCAGCGGGGCGCCGATCAGCATGGCCGCGAGGAAGACCAGGTTGAAGGGCTGGAAGATGGTCTCGCTGAGCGGGACCAGACCGATCTGGTCCTCCAGGAAGTGCCCCGGGGTGTTGACCAGCAGGGGCGCCGAACCCGACAGGCCGCTGTGCCAGACCATCAGCCCCGTGTAGCCGCCCGCGACGACCAGTGGGAAGTGCACCCTGATCCCGCGCTCCTTGCAGGATCGGGCCACCTCCACAGCCAGGAGCGCGCCCGCGATCAGTCCCAGCCCCCAGTGCAGCATGCCCAGGAGCGCCGATCCCACCGCCGTGACCAGCACCGCGGTCAGCGGACCCCGGGCCAGCCCCGCCACCCGGCGGATCGCCCGCCGCGCCGGGGGCGAGGACGCCAGGGCGTACCCGGTGACCAGGACCAGGGTCATCTGCATCCCGAACTCCAGCAGGCCCCAGAACCCGCCGTACCAGTCCCCGACCAGCTGGATCGGGGTCCGGTCAGTCAGGAACAGGGCCATCCCGAAGACGAGGGCGGACAGGATGACCGCGAAGACGAAGGCGTCCGGCACCCATCTGGTGCTGAACGCCGCGAGGGCGTTGCCGAACCGGCGCATGAGGGGCTCCCACGTGTACGGGGGCCCGGGCCGCGGCGGAGGGTGCCGAAGCCCCGGACCCCGAGGTGAGAGCACTGTGTTGCACGGGTCACACGGGCGTCAAGATGTAGGCGACCGATTTGAGGTTCCTGCGAGCTGGGCCGGGGTTCCACGGCCGAACGCGGTCGTCGCTGGCTCGCCGGGGCGGGGAGGCGGTCGCGCGACGCGGTCGGCGGGGGCCGGTGCCGCCCGTGGCGTTCCGGCCCGGGCGGGACACCGCCCCGGGCCGTCCTCCTCCGTCTACCGGGTCTTCGACCAGTACACGCGCCACTCCTCGTCGGTGAGCTCGCGGGGCTCGTGGCCCTCGGCGCGGGCGGCCTCCTCGGCCGCGCGCACACGGGTGTCGAAGCGGCGGGCCGCCAGGCGCAGGTCGCTCTCCGGGTCACGACCCTGGTCCCGCTCGGCGGCCACGGCGGCGAACAGCTCCCCGCCCTCGGAGCCGTCGTCACCCACCAGGTCGGCGGGGAACCCGTTGCGTACGGCACGCTTCTGGAGCTCGTAGGCCAACAGCACGGCCGGCTGCGCGAAGGGCACCCCGTCGAGCACCGAGGTCTCACCGGTGCCGCCCCTGGCCTTCGCCTTCGCGGAGCGCTCGGCCGCCTTGATGGCCTCCCAGTTCGACCACACCTCGTCGGTGCCGGACACGTCCTGGCCGCCGAACACGTGCGGATGGCGGCGGGTCATCTTGTCGATGATGGCGTCGGCCACGTCGTCCACCGTGAACCGGGCCGGGTCGCCCTCGGGGCGCTCGGCGCCGATCGCGGAGTGGAAGACCACCTGGAGCAGCACGTCCCCCAGCTCCTCGCGCAGCTGGGGGTAGTCACCGTCCTCGATGGTCTCCAGGGTCTCGTAGGACTCCTGGATCAGGTACTTGGCCAGGGACTCGTGGGTCTGGGTGCTGTCCCACGGGCACTCCCGGCGCAGCGTCTCCATCACCTCGACCAGGCGAAGCATCCGGTGCCCGGGCACCGGCGGGGTCGGGGTGTCGCTCGTCATCAGTCCTCGCTCACGTGCTGGTCGGAGGGGAGCCAGCCGCCCGCGCGCAGGGCGTCCAGCACCTGGGCGACGGACTCGGCGGGGTCCGCGCCCACGGTGTCGACGACCAGGTCGGCGTCGGTCGGCTCCTCGTAGGGGTCGGAGACCCCGTGAACTCGGGGATGCTCCCCGCTCGGGCCTGGGCGTACAGGCCCTTGCGGTCGCGGGCCTCGCACTCCTCCAGGGGCGTGGCCACGTGGACCAGGAAGAAGTCCCCGAACTCCTCCACCATGGCACGGACCTCCGCCCGCCCGGACGCGTACGGCGCGATCGGCGCGCAGACGGCCACCCCGCCGTGGCGGGTGATCTCGGCGGCCACGTAGCCGATGCGCCGGATGTTGAGCTCGCGGTCCTGCCGGGAGAAGGACAACCCCTTGGAGAGCACCCGCCGCACCACGTCACCGTCGAGCAGGCTCACGGTGCGGCCGGAGCGGCGGACGCCGTCGCACACACCGCGGGCGATGGTGGACTTGCCCGAGCCGGACAGGCCGGTGAAGAGCAGGGTGAGGCCGCGTCGGGTGCGCGCGGGGCGCAGTCGGGCGAGCTCGGCGCCGACCCGGGCCGGAGTGAACCAGGCGGGCAGCTCGCGGCCGTGCGCGAGCACGGCCGCGACCTCGTCGTCGGTCGGCTCCGCGAGGACGGTGCGCGGGTCCACGTGGGTGAGGGGCTTCCACAGCGCCTCGTTCGCGTCGTAGCGCCAGGGTTCGGGGTCGAGGACGGTCAGCGGCGGACGCAGCGCCATCACCCGCTCGGTCTCGGGAGCCCGCCCACCCGCTTCGACCAGCAGGTGGGTGGCACCGTAGGCGGCGGCGACGTGCGCCGCCAGCGCGGCGTCCCGTTCGGTCCAGGTGCCCCCGAGCGCACCAGTGGCGCGGGCCCGGGACCGGGGCAGGGTGACCACGGCGAACGACGACCGGGGCGGCAGCAGCGGTTCGGCGGCCAGCACGGCGTCGGCCAGCCCCGGGTCGTGCAGGCCGGTGTCGACGATGACCAGGACCTCGGCGCGTCCCAGCGCCTCGGCCTCGGCACGGATCTGGTGCAGGGCCCGGTGGTGCAGCGGGCGGTCGGTGACCACGGCCAGAAGGGGGCGGTCGGGCTCCAGCCCGCTCTGGGCACGGACCTCGGCCGGGGTGGACCGCAGTTCCCTGAGGACCCCGTAGGTGGGCGGCCGCAGCAGGGTGACGTCCCCCGCCACGTGGTGCACACCGGGCTCACCGAGCGACTCCCAGCTCTCGCTCACCACCAGCTCGGCCAGCGGGGCGCCCTCCAGGTCGGTGAGGGTGAGCCGCTCCCTCCCCGCCAGTTCCTCGGGCACCTCCAGGGTGACCGGAACCGGCCAGGGGCGTCCGTCGGGCAGCCGTCCCCGGAGCGCCACCGACTCCGCCTGGTCGCGGGTCATGAACCCGGCCAGCGGGTAGGCGCCGCTGAGGATGAGCTCCAAGTGGGCGAGGCCGTCCGGACCTGGTGCGAAGGCCGGGGCACCCGGTCGGCCGGTGTCGCCGCCCGGTCCGCTCCCGTGTCTGTGGGCACTCACCACGCGCATCCTCTTCTCTGACCGTTCAGCGGAACCCTCCACGAGCGTCCAGCGTATGCCCGGCCGGTCCCCTGCCCCGGCGGCGAACCCGTCACTCCGGAATATCAGCAGTTCAGAGCCGGTTCACTCCGTAGTGACCTCTCCGGATCGCCATGGGCGGGGGCAGGTCGGGAACGGGCGGTGACCGAACCGCCGACCTCCCGACCGGGCCCGCGCGCGACGGTGGTACTGGATAAGCTGAGGGAAGCCGGGTGGCCACGCCCATCCACACACACGGCCGCCCACAACCGTCACCGGACCGTCCCCACTCGACTCGCGGGACGGCGGCAACCGTGCCCGCCGCACGCGGGTGTCGGCGTCAGGGCAGGACCCGACTCCTGAACCGGACCACTTCCAGTTTTTGGTGCTATGAGCCTCATTGGACTTCTCGCCGACGTCTCCAGGGACCCGGCACTGCACAGTGCGATCGAGACCGCCCGAAGCGGCCGCGATCCCCATCTCGACCTCGTCGCCCCGGCGGCGCTGCGCCCCTTCATGGTGGGGGCGCTCGCCGCCGACTCCCCGTGGGCGCGAACCGGCCGGTGCTCGCGGTCACCGCCACCGAGCGGGAGGCCGCCGACCTGACCGACGCGCTCGGCTCACTGCTGCCCGCGGACTCGGTCGCGCTCTTCCCCGCCTGGGAGACCCTGCCGCACGAGCGGCTCTCCCCGCGCTCGGACACCGTGGGCCAGCGCCTGGCGGTCCTGCGCCGTCTGGCGCACCCCGACCCCTCCGACCCGCTCACCACCCCGCTGCGCGTGGTGGTGGCCCCCGTCCGCAGCGTCCTCCAACCGCTGGTGGCCGGGCTCGGTGACCTCGAACCGGTCCGGATCCGGCCCGGTGACGAGGCGTCCCTGGAGGACGTGGTCAGCTCCCTGACCAACACCGGCTACGCCCGCGTGGACCTGGTGGAGAAGCGCGGCGACATGGCCGTGCGCGGCGGCATCCTGGACGTCTTCCCGCCCACCGAGGAGCACCCGCTGCGCCTGGAGTTCTGGGGCGACACCGTCGAGGACATCCGGTACTTCCAGGTGGCCGACCAGCGCTCCATCACCCCCGGCGAGAGCGGGGAGGGCGCCGACTCCCGGGCCGCCTCGGGCCTGTTCGCGCCGCCCTGCCGCGAGCTCCTGCTCACCGAGACCGTGCGCGAGCGCGCCCGTGCCCTGGCCGCCGAGCACCCCTCGCTGGCCGAGGTGCTCACCAAGATCGCCGACGGCGTCTCGGTCGAGGGCATGGAGGCGTTCGCCCCCGTGCTGGCCGAGCGCATGGAACCCTTCCTGGAGTACCTGCCGAAGAACGCCATGGTGCTGGGCTGCGACCCCGAGCGCATCCGTACCCGCGCCGTGGAGCTGGAGGCCACCAGCGCCGAGTTCCTGGACGCCTCATGGATCAACGCCGCCTCAGGCGGCGAGGCCCCCATCGACCTCGGTGAGTCCGCCTACATGTCCATCTCCGAGCTGCGCTCGGTCGCCACCGGCCTGGGCCTGCCCTGGTGGGGGCTGACCCCCTTCAGCGCCGGTGAGGACGCGGGCGAGGAGGACGACGCGGTCGTGGTGGGTGCCGTGCCCGCCGACTCCTACCGGGGCGACACCGAGCGCGCCCTCGCCGACGTCAAGAGCTGGCTGCACGACAACTGGAGCGTCGTGCTGGTCACCCAGGGGCACGGGCCCGCCGAACGCCTGGTGGCCATGCTCAGGGACGCCGGGCTGGGCGCCACGCTCTCCGCCGACCTGGTCGAGCCGCCCAAGGAGGCGATCGCCACCGTCACCACCGGACTGGTCGACCACGGCTTCCTGCTGCGGTCGGTGCACACGGTGGTCCTCACCGAGACCGACCTGGTGGGACAGAAGTCCTCCACCCGCGACATGCGGCGCATGCCCAGCCGCCGCAAGGGAACGGTCGACCCCCTCCAGCTCAAGCCCGGCGACTACGTCGTGCACGAACAGCACGGCGTGGGCCGCTACCTGGAGATGGTCAGCCGCCAGATCCAGGGCGCCACCCGCGAGTACCTGCTCATCGAGTACGCGCCCTCCAAGCGCGGCCAGCCCGGCGACCGCCTGTTCGTGCCCACCGAGCAGCTCGGCGAGGTCACCCGGTACGTGGGCGGCGAGGCGCCCACGCTGTCCAAGATGGGCGGCGCCGAGTGGAGCAAGGCCAAGAGCCGCGCCCGCAAGGTGGTCCGTGAGATCGCCGGCGACCTCATCCGCCTGTACTCGGCCCGGCAGGCCTCCCCGGCCACGCCTTCGGCGCGGACACCCCGTGGCAGAACGAACTGGAGGACGCCTTCCCCTACGTGGAGACGCCCGACCAGCTCGCCGCCATCGACGAGGTCAAGAAGGACATGTCCAAGTCGGTCCCGATGGACCGTCTGATCTGCGGCGACGTGGGTTACGGCAAGACCGAGGTGGCGGTGCGCGCCGCGTTCAAGGCGGTCCAGGACGGCAAGCAGGTGGCACTGCTGGTGCCCACCACCCTGCTGGTCCAGCAGCACCTGTCCACCTTCACCGAGCGCTACGCGTCCTTCCCCGTCACGGTCAGGCCGATGTCGCGGTTCCAGACCGACGGGGAGGTCGAGGTGACCCGCGAGGGCCTGCGCTCCGGCGAGGTCGACGTGGTGATCGGCACCCACCGCCTGCTGTCGCAGGAGACCCGGTTCAAGGACCTGGGCCTGGTCATCATCGACGAGGAACAGCGCTTCGGCGTGGAGCACAAGGAGGCCCTGAAGCGGCTGCGCACCCAGGTGGACGTGCTGGCGATGTCGGCCACGCCCATCCCGCGCACCCTGGAGATGGGTCTGACCGGCATCCGTGAGATGACCACGATCCTCACCCCGCCCGAGGAGCGCCACCCGGTGCTCACCTTCGTGGGGCCCTACGAGGACAAGCAGATCACCGCGGCCATCCGCCGCGAGCTGATGCGCGAGGGACAGGTGTTCTTCGTGCACAACCGGGTGGCCTCCATCGACAAGGTGGCGGCCTCCATCAAGCGACTGGTCCCCGAGGCCCGGGTCGCCTACGCGCACGGCCAGATGAACGAGCAGCAGCTCGAGAAGGTCATGGTCGACTTCTGGGAGAAGAACTTCGACGTGCTGGTCTCCACGACCATCGTCGAGTCCGGCCTGGACGTGCCCAACGCCAACACGCTGATCATCGACCGCGCCGACACCTACGGCCTGTCCCAGCTGCACCAGCTGCGCGGCCGGGTGGGGCGTGGCCGCGAGCGCGCCTACGCGTACTTCCTGTACCCGCCGGAGCGCCCGCTCACCGAGACCGCCTACGAACGGCTCGCCACCGTCGCCCAGCACACCGAGACCGGGGCGGGCATGTACGTGGCCATGAAGGACCTGGAGATCCGGGGCGCGGGCAACATCCTGGGCGCCGAGCAGTCGGGGACCATCGCGGGCGTGGGCTTCGACCTCTACGTGCGCATGGTCGGTGAGGCCGTGGCCGAGCTCAAGGGCGACCCGGAGGCCGTGGCCGAGGTCGAGACCAAGGTGGAGCTGCCGATCAACGCGCACATCCCGCACGACTACGTCCCGGGCGAGCGCCTGCGCCTCCAGTCGTACAAGCGGATCGCCAGCGTCACCAGCGAGGAGGACGTCCTCGCCGCCTACGAGGAGCTCACCGACCGCTACGGCACCCCGCCGCAGCAGGTGGACAACCTCATGGCGGTGGCCCGGTTCCGGGTGCTGGCCAAGTCCGCCGGACTGGCCGACGTCGTCATGCAGGGCAACCAGATCCGGTTCTCCCCGGTGGAGCTGCGCGAGTCCCAGGAGCTGCGGCTGCGCCGGATGTACCCGAGGTCCATCCAGAAGGAGTCCACCAAGACCCTCCTGGTGCCGGTCCCCAAGGCGGGCGGGCTCGGCGGCAAGCCGCTGCGCGACCTCGAACTCCTCAAGTGGTGCACCGACCTGGTCAACGCGATCTTCGAGCCCGAGAAGCGCAGGGTCGTCCCCCAGGGCGACTGACCCGCCCGCGGGACTCCTGACGACGACGGAGGGCACGGCCGGTGGCCGTGCCCTCCGTCGTCTCCCGACCTCAGTCGCGACGTTCCGGCTCGTCGGGGGCGGCCTCGTAGGTGATGCCGTACATCTCCTCCTCCGCCTCCTCGTCCCCGCGGCCACGGCGCCACCAACCGCCCTCGGCCCGCCGGTCCGCCCGGCGCTGCGCCCGCAGCTCCCGGCGGGCCTCCCTGCGCGCCTGACGCTCCACGACGCGGTCGCGCCTGCGGGCCTGACGCACCCGCCGCAGCGCGGCGCGGCGCTCGGCGACGGTCGGCTCCGGCGCCTCCTCCACCACCTTCTCCTCCTCGCGGGGACGCAGCGCCGTGACGGTGGCCAGCCCCTTGCCGACCGGAACGTCCTCGGGCAGCTCCACCACGGGCACGGCGGGTTCGGGGCGCGGCTCCGGGGCGGCCACCCGCTCGGCGGCGACCAGCCGGGACTGCTTGCGCGTGTACCACCAGTTGGCGATCCACGCCGCCACGGCGGCCGCCACCCCCACTTCGAGGGCGGCCACCACACCCACCTGCCAGGCCGAGGGCCCCACCTCACTGAGCCGCTGCGCCCCCAGGGAGCCACCCGCGACCCCGGCCAGGGCCGCGAACAGCAGCCCCGTCGTCACACCGCACACGAACCCCCACAGGGGCGCCGCCTCGCTGACCACGTCCGGAGCGCTGCGCTGGGTCAGCACCCCGCCGATCGCCCCCGCCACGAACGGCACCACCAGGGCGCCGAGGGACAGCACCGGGGCGGCGCCGTTGGAGGGCAGCGCCGCCAGCATCGGCAGCGCGGGAAGCGCGCCCACCGACACCTCCGTCGGCGCGACCACCGTCGACACCCCCATCGCGAAACCCGGGCCGAGCGCGTAACAGACCGCGAACACCACCGCGTTGGGCAGGTAGGCGAGCTGCACGATCAGCAGGAGCGTCCCGCCGACCACCCCCGGAGCCAGCGACCGCGTGATCTCGACCGCCTCCGGCAGGTTCAGCCCCAGCGCCACCAGGAACAGCACCAGCCCCCGACCAGCAGTGTCCCCGTGGACGCGAGCATGCCCACCAGCAGCGAACGCGACCGTGCGGGCATGAGGTCCAGCAGGTCCCGCGCGGCCACTCCCTTGTCCCGCATGAGCTGGCGCAGCACGCCCAGCCCACCCGCGATGAAGGCGATCACGAACCCCATGAGCAGCGCGCGCGGCATGCTCGGCACCGCCTCGTCGGTGCGGGCCAGGAGCGCGAGCGTGCCCGCGATCGCCGCGTAGGGACCGGCGATGGCCAGCGCGGCCCGGTGCACGTGCCGGAGCCGCTCGATCACGCAGCCGCGCGCCAGCCAGCGGCCGAACCGGTACAGCAGCAGCCCCGGAAGCAGGACCAGGCCCATGGGCAACAGGCTGATCTGCCCCTCCGCGACGGAGAAGGAGACGTGGTGGCCCACCAACCAGGACAGGACGGCGCCCCGCAGGAGGTCCGCGATGTCCTCACCGAAGGTGTCGTGCGGCGCCGCCACCCACCCGGCCATGGTGAGCGTGACGATCACGGCCAGGCCGATACCCGCCGCCGACGCGGCGGCGATCCCGCCGGTCGCGTAGATCGGTCGACCCACCGTCTCGTGCGGTGACGCGGGCACACCCTCGGAGGCCCCGTCGCTGGTGCTCGTGGACCGCTTCGACTGTCGGCCTCGGTCGGGGGAGATCCTGGCGTACTCACCCGACTTATGCTGCCAGGGACCGGAATGCTCCGTGGTATCCGGGCGGCGCGTGTCGTGCCCGCGTCACCTCGGCGGAACGCCCCGCAAACGCGATACGTCGTAAGATGACAGCCCGCCCCCCGCACGAAGGACGCCCCCATGGCAGAGCTCGAACCCGGCCGCAGCTACCGGCTCTCCGACACCGAACGCGACGAGGCCCTCGGGAAGCTGCGCACGGCGTTCGAGGAGGGCCGCCTGGACACCGAGGAGCACGACCAGCGCTCGGACGCCGCCCTCCGGGCCGTCAACAGCGCCGACCTCGTCCCGCTCTTCGACGACCTGCCGACCCGGCTGGCCCCCAGCGCCGTCGCCGTACCCGAACCGGCCGCCCCCACCTCCCCCGCCGTCCCCGACGAGACCACGGACGAGGTCTCCGAGAAGGACAAGGGGGTGAACGTCGGTGGTCTCCTGGGCTGGGGAGGCTTCCTCCTCCTGGTGTGGGGCACGCCCTCGTTCGTCAGCGGCAACGTCTACGCCATCACGGTCTTCCTCGGGTTCTTCTGCCTCATGGTGATCGGCCCCCTCGTCGGGCAGCTCGTCGCCCAGCGCCGACGACGCGAGCTCGGCGGCTGAGGCCCCACACACGACACGGCTCCGCCCCACCGACCGGAGGTCACCGGTGGCGGGGCGGAGCCGTGCTGAACGAGCGCCCGCGGGGCGCGTCCTCCTAGAAGAGGTCGCGCACCAGCTGAGCGGTCTCGCTCGGGGTCTTGCCGACCTTGACGCCAACGGCCTCGAGGGCCTCCTTCTTGGCGGCGGCCGTACCGGAGGAGCCGGAGACGATGGCGCCGGCGTGGCCCATGGTCTTGCCCTCCGGGGCGGTGAAGCCGGCGACGTAGCCGACGACCGGCTTGGTCACGTTGGCCTTGATGAAGTCGGCCGCGCGCTCCTCGGCGTCGCCGCCGATCTCACCGATCATCACGATCACGTCGGTGTCCGGGTCGGCCTCGAAGGCCGCCAGGGCGTCGATGTGCGTGGTGCCGATGATCGGGTCGCCACCGATGCCGACGGCGGACGAGAAGCCGATGTCGCGCAGCTCGTACATCATCTGGTAGGTGAGCGTGCCCGACTTCGAGACCAGGCCGATGCGGCCCGGCTTCGCGATGTCGGCCGGGATGATGCCGGCGTTGGACTGGCCCGGGGTGATGAGACCGGGGCAGTTCGGGCCGACGATGCGGGTCTTGTTGCCCTTGGAACCGGCGTAGGCCCAGAAGGCGGCGGTGTCGTGGACCGGGATGCCCTCGGTGATCACGACGGCCAGACCGATCTCGGCGTCGATCGCCTCGACGACGGCGTCCTTGGAGAACTTCGGCGGAACGAAGATCACGGTGACGTCGGCGCCGGTGGCGGCCATGCCGTCCGCGACGGAGCCGAAGACGGGCACCTCGGTGCCGTCGAAGTCGACGCTCTGCCCGGCCTTGCGCGGGTTCACGCCACCAACGATGTTGGTGCCGGACGCGAGCATACGGCGGGTGTGCTTGGTGCCCTCAGAGCCGGTCATGCCCTGGACGAGCACCTTGCTGTCCTTGTTGAGGAAGATAGCCATGGTGTGTTGTCCCCTACTTCGCCGCGAGCTCGGCGGCCTGAGCGGCGGCGCCGTCCATCGTGTCGACCCGACGAACGGCCGGGTGGGCGCGCTCGTCGAGGATCTGGCGACCCAGTTCGGCGTTGTTGCCGTCCAGGCGGACGACCAGCGGCTTGCTGACGTCGTCGCCGCGCTGCTCCAGGAGCTCCAGAGCCTGCACGATGCCGTTGGCCACGGCGTCGCAGGCGGTGATGCCACCGAAGACGTTGACGAACACGCTCTTGACGGCGGGGTCGCCCAGGATGATCTCCAGGCCGTTCGCCATCACCTCGGCGGAGGCGCCGCCACCGATGTCGAGGAAGTTGGCGGGCTTGACGCCGCCGTGGTTCTCACCGGCGTAGGCGACCACGTCCAGGGTCGACATGACCAGACCGGCACCGTTACCGATGATGCCGACCTCGCCGTCGAGCTTGACGTAGTTGAGCCCCTTGGCCTTGGCGGCGACCTCGAGCGGGTCACCCTCCTCGGCGAAGGTCAGGCTCTCCAGGTCCTGGCGGAACTCGGCGTTCTCGTCCAGGGTCACCTTGCCGTCGAGGGCGACGACCCGACCGTCCTTGGTCAGGATGAGCGGGTTCACCTCCGCGAGGGTGGCGTCCTTGCCCACGAAGGCGTCCCACAGCTTGGAGACGATCTCCGTGGCGCCGCGGCCGCGGCCTCGGGCAGGTTTCCGGCCTTGACGATCTCCGCGGCCACATCGGCCGGGGCGCCCTTCAGGGCGTCGATCGAGATCTTGGCGACGGCGTCCGGGTTGGTCTCCGCGACCTCCTCGATCTCCATGCCGCCCTCTTTGGAGCAGATGGAGAGGAAGTTGCGGTTGGCGCGGTCGAGCAGGAAGGAGAAGTAGTACTCCTCGGCGATGTCACTCGCCTCCTCGACCAGGACACGGTGGACCGTGTGGCCCTTGATGTCCATGCCGAGGATCTGCTCGGCCTTGGCCTCGGCGTCCTCGGGGCCCTCGGCCACCTTGACGCCGCCGGCCTTCCCGCGGCCGCCCGTCTTGACCTGGGCCTTCACGACGACGCGGGGCTTGCCCGCGGCGGCGAACTCATCGGCGATGGCACGCGCCTCAGCGACCGTGCTCGCCACCTTCCCCTGGGGTACGGGAACCCCGTACTCTGCGAAGAGTTGCTTCGCCTGGTATTCGAACAGGTCCACGAGGGTCCGTCCTTGTAACTCGCTGGCTCAAGTGTGTACCGGGGTGGCGTGTCCGGATCGGCGGTGACGCACTGAAGGGGTGTCACACGACGCAAACCCCTCGTTGGGGGTGAGCCGCCTACAGAGATCGAGATCGCCGCGGCGTTGCCACCCGCGACATGCGCAAAGCTTAGTCGCCCCTCGTCTGGCCGCCGGACACCAGGGTCGCGTTGACCCCATGGCCTGACGCACAAATGCCGCTCACGCGGCACTACGGGGCCTCCCGCATGGGAACATATGTGACCAGAGACACGGCTGATAACACCGATCCCGGGCCGATCCGCCCCGCATCGGACTTCCAACGAAGTGCGACGAAGGTCACCGGCCGTCAGGCCGCGTGCGCGGGCCGGATGTTCTCGCGTACCCAGTCCGCGATCTCCGCCGTCGGCGCACCCGGTGTGAAGATCCGGGCGACCCCCATCGCCTCCAGCTCAGCGATGTCGGAGTCGGGGATGATGCCCCCGCCGAACACCCGGATGTCGGTGGCGTCGTTCTCCCGCAGCAGTTCCATCACCCGGCCGAACATCGTCATGTGGGCACCCGAGAGCACCGACAGCCCGATGGCGTCCGCGTCCTCCTGGAGCGCGGCGGCCACGATCATCTCCGGGGTCTGGCGCAGCCCGGTGTAGATGACCTCCACTCCGGCGTCCCGCAGGACCCGGGCGACGATCTTGACCCCCGGTCGTGCCCGTCCAGTCCCGGCTTCGCGACGACGACGCGCGCGGCGGCCTCGGCCATGGCGTACCCCTCACTACGTTCCCCTCGGGACGCCCCTCGTGAGGGCGCTCCCGTGGGGGAGATGATGAACTCGTGTGAAGAGTAACCCAGGTCACTCGCGGGTGCGGGGCACGGGGGCGGGTATCGTCCGACCATGGACGACGGATACGAACAGACCAGTACCGAGGACCTGCGGGAACGCGCCCTGGAACTGGCGCGGAAGCGCTGGGACGTGGCCTTCCTCTGGCGTCTGCTGCGGCTGCTCCCCGCCGCCGAGGCCGCCGCGGGCAACCGGGACGCCAGCGAGGCCAGCGTCGCCCAGGTGTCGGGGCTCCTCTACGAGGCGTTCTCAGCGGAGCACGACCCCAAGGTCCACGAGGCGCTGCGCCCCGTCTACATCGACTACCTCAACGGCGAGGACTGACCCCACCTGGGTGTCCGAAAACCGCCAGCATCCGTCTCCGGACTCGGCGAGCATGGTGGTTGTGATGGACGACGAACAGCGCTACAGGGCGGTACGGGGCAGGGACTCCCGTTTCGACGGGGTCTTCTACACCGCCGTGCGCACCACCGGCATCTACTGCCGACCGAGCTGCCCCGCGGTGACCCCGCGCCGGGAGAACGTCCGCTTCTACCGGACGGCCGCCGCCGCACAGGAGTCCGGGTTCCGCGCCTGCAAACGGTGCCGACCGGACACCGTGCCCGGCTCCCCGAGTGGAACGTGCGCGCCGACGTGGTGGGACGGGCGATCCGGCTGATCCACGACGGTGCCGTCGACCGGGGCGGCGTGGGCGCCCTCGCGGAGGACCTCGGCTACAGCGAACGCCAGCTCAACCGGCTGCTCAGCGCCGAGGTCGGCGCGGGGCCCCTGGCCCTCGCCCGAGCCGAGCGCACCCACACGGCGCGCGTCCTGGTGGAGACCACGGACATGCCGATGGCCGACGTCGCCTTCGCCTCCGGGTTCGCGAGCGTGCGGCAGTTCAACGAGACCATGCGGGCGGTCTTCGACCGCTCCCCTCCGAGATGCGAGCGGCCCGCCGCAGTGCGACCACACCGCCCACCAGCGGCATCGTGCTGCGGCTCCCCTACCGGGGCGCCATCGACCTGGCCGGGATGCTCACCTTCCTCGGTGACCGCGCGGTCCCGGGTGTGGAGGAGTACTCCGACGACACGTACCGGCGCACACTCCGCCTGCCCCACGGCCCCGGAGTGGTCGCGCTCTCCGCGGGCTCCGACCACGTCCTGTGCCGCCTGTGGCTGACCGACCCGAGCGACCTGACCAGCGCCGTGCGCCGCTGCCGAAGCCTCCTGGACCTGGACGCGGACCCCGACGCGGTCGCGGAGGTCCTGGGGCCGGACCCCGTGCTCGGCCCGGTCCTGCGCCGACGCCCCGGGGTACGCGCCCCGGGCCACGTGGACCCCGCGGAACTGGCGGTCCGCGCGGTCCTGGGCCAGCAGGTCTCGGTCAGGGCCGCGCGTACCCTGGCAGGACGGTTGGTGTCCCGGTACGGGGAGCCGCTGGGTACCGGGCTCGACGGCCTGTTCCCCGGCCTCACCCACACGTTCGCCTCCCCGGAGGCCCTCACCGACGCCGACCCGGCGGGGATGTCCATCCCCGTGTCCCGGGGACGGGCCCTCACCCACGTGGCGGGGGCGATCGCCTCGGGCCGCGTGGACCTGGGCCCGGGCTGCGACCGGGACGAGGCGGAGCACAGGCTGTTAAAGCTGCCCGGGATCGGCCCGTGGACCGCCGGCTACGTGCGGATGCGCGGGCTGGGCGACCCGGACGTGTTCCTGGAGACGGACCTCGGGGTGCGGCAGGCCCTGGAACGAACGGGTCCGGCCCCGACGAAGGCATGGAGCCCGTGGCGTTCGTACGCGACCCACCTCCTGTGGGCGTCGCTGGGACTACCCGAGGAAGAAGGATCAGGATGAACACCCAAGAAGCACTCCCGATGGATCTTGAGCCGGTCGCCCCGGCGCGCGAGGCCGCGGTGACGTTCCGGGTTCCCCTCCCCGGCCCGACCCGCCACACCACGATGGACTCACCCCTGGGCGAACTGACGCTGTACGGCGACGGCGAGGCCCTGGGCGGGCTGTTGACACCGCCCAGGGACGGGACCCGACGGGCCGTCCCGTCCGACTGGGTCCGGGACGAGGCCCCGTTCACCGAGGTCAGGAAGCAGCTGGCCGCGTACTTCGACGGGCGGCTGCGGCAGTTCGACCTGCCCCTCGCTCCCGCCGGTACGCCCTGGCAGCTCCAGGTGTGGCAGGCACTGACCACCATTCCGTACGGAGCGACCTCCAGCTACGGTCAGCTCGCCCAGGAACTGGGCCGACCCACCGCGTCCCGCGCCGTGGGCATGGCCAACGGGCGCAACCCGATCAGTGTCATCGTCCCCTGCCACCGGGTCATCGGTGCCAACGGAAGCCTGACCGGCTACGCGGGTGGCCTGGAGCGCAAGGAGTTCCTGCTGGCACTGGAACGGTAACTAACCAACCAATTCGGGGGTGTCGCCGGAGGAAGTTTCCGGTTACACCCCTTGTCCGCTCCTGGGGGCCTGGTTACTCTGCGGTAGCCACGTTCAGAGCCTGTGGTGTCACTCCCCGTTCGCACGACTCCCCCAGGAGAAGCGTTGACACTGCCAACCCCCGACTCCCCCTCGTACTGACCGCCTCCGTCGCACTCGTGGTCACGGGTATGACCCCCGCGTCCGCACAAGCGGGGTCCGCGCAGACGGACCCCTGAGCACCGCTGACAACGTCGAGATCCTCCTCGAATCCGAGGTGGCCGACGACCTCCCCACCACCGCTCCCTCACTGGCCGACTCGGTCATCGAGGACGTCCTGGCGGAACGCTCCACCGAGCTGTCCACCCTCGCCGCCCAGGACCGCGACGTGCGGGTCGACATCCGGGAGGCCACCGACGAGGCCGCCTTCGGCGTCGCCATCGTGACCGCCCCCGAGATCGAGGGTGAGGACCCCTACGCCTGGTTGTTCGCCGCCGAACTCGACGGCACCTGGGAGATCGGGCTGGAGGGCACCGACGAGTTCTCCCGGATCCTCGCCGAATCCGAACTGATGGACACGGAACAGCGCGAGACCGTCGCGGCCTCAACGGACCCCGACCAGCTCTCCCCCATGGCCTACACGGGAGTGGGCCTGCCGTTCTCGATCGGCACCTCCATGATCATGACCGGCGGCCCGCACGGGTTCAGCGGTGGTCCGCCGTACAGCTCCGTGGACTTCGCCGGAGGCAACGGCCAGGCCCGAGCCGCCAGGGGTGGCTACGCCTACTCCCTGTGCACCGGCTGGACCCGGGTCATCCACGACAACGGGTACTCCACGGACTACTACCACCTGGAGGACTACCAGTGGCTGCCCGGTAACAACGTCGGCACCGGCCACTACCTGGGCACCCAGGGCAACAGCCTCTGCGCGGGCGGCTCGACCACCGGCGCTCACATCCACTTCGCGCTGCGGGGCTACACCGACCCGAACGCCGCCGGTTGGTACGTGGCGCTGAACGGCCGGACCCTCGGCGGCTGGACCTTCGTCGAGGGCGCCAACTACGGCGGCTACGCCTACCGCAACGGCGTGGGCAACGTCTACCCGGGCGGCTCGATGTACAACTACGGCTTCTAGGACCGAAGCGCCCGGCCGCCCCCAGCCGGGCGCTTCACCTCCGTTCGTGCCCACCAGAACCCCGTCGGGGCCCGACTTTCGTCGTCGCCGGTTCGCCCTCGCGGTTGATGTGCCGACGGGGGACGCCCTTCTAGGTTCGTGAACAGATCACAACCGAAGGGACAGGCATGAACAGAGCGACACTGGTCGCGGCGGTGGGATCCGCGGCACTCCTCGTCTCGGCGGCACCCGCCTCCGCCATCATCGGCGGGGTCGACGCCAGTGAGGACTACCCGTTCGTGACGGCCCTGTTCGACGACCGGGGCCTGCACTACTGCGGGGGTTCGCTGATCGACGAACAGTGGGTGCTCACCGCCGCCCACTGCTCCGACTTCGACCTGCTCGCGACGGAGAGCATCTCGGTGCGGGTGGGCAGCGACAACCGTGACGAGGGTGGCAGCGAACGCCAGGTCGTCGACGTGGTCCAGCACCCGGACTACGAGGCGGAGGACGTCAGCGACGACCCCGACTACCCCCACTCCTTCCTTCTGGTGCGCGACGACATCTCGCTCCTGAAGCTGGACTCCCCGGTCGAGCAGACCCCCGTACCCGTCGCACAGGACCGTCCGGAGCCGGGCACCGAGGTACGCGCCCTCGGCTGGGGCGTGGTCGACGAGCTCGGCCAGGAGCCCAAGCCGGAGATCCTCCAGGAGCTCGACACCGAGATCGTCGCGGACGAACGCTGCGCGGAGCTCCACGACGACCTGTGCTCCGAGCACCCCACCGGGGAGGCGCAGGTCTGCTCGACCGACTCGGGCAGCCCCATGATCCGTGGCACCGAGGACGGCTGGGAGCTGGTCGGCCTGGTCAGCCGGGACGGTGACTACGACGAGAACGTCGCCTGCGTGGGCCCGTGGGTCTTCACCGAAACAGCGAAGCACATCGACTGGGCCACCGACACGATCGGACGGTGACCCGAGCAGAACCGCGCGAGCGGCTCACACTCCCCCACCATCGCCGTGACCCGCGCGTTCACCCCCTCATCGCGGGGGTGAACGCGCGGTCGTGCAGCTCCCTCAAC
This sequence comes from Nocardiopsis eucommiae, assembly GCA_018388625.1. GTDB lineage: Bacteria > Actinomycetota > Actinomycetes > Streptosporangiales > Streptosporangiaceae > Nocardiopsis > Nocardiopsis eucommiae. Next base: position 5,067,872 of record CP074402.1, read on the forward strand.
CCCGCGGGGGTGCTTGGAGCCCCGCCTCCCGGTGGTCGAACACCCCCAGCTGTGTCATCCGCTTCAACCCCCAGTGCCGAGTTGTCCACAGCCCCCCTGGCCGCCCCTGACAACCCCCACCCCAAGCACCTAACCTCAATACCGGGAGAACCCACGTCTGCGCCCACACAGGGCTGCCCACACCAACATTCACAAACGCACAAACCCAGGCAACAAAAAAGAGGGAAGAGGAAGAACCCACCAAGTGGACCCTTCCCCTTCCCTCTTCAAGAAAAACCGTGGCGGCGACCTACTCTCCCACCCCATCACAGGGCAGTACCATCAGCGCAAGGAGACTTAACGACCGGGTTCGGAATGAGACCGGGTGTGACCCTCCTGCCAAAACCACCACGGAAACCAACACCCACAACCACCACTCAACCCCGCAAGGGAATGACAGTCACGAGCAAGCTCCGTGAAAAAGTGTGCGCGAACATCCAATTATCTGCAGCGGACAAGCCCTCGACCTATTAGTACCGGTCAGCTCCACCCCTCACAAGGCTTCCACACCCGGCCTATCAACCCTGTCGTCTACAGGGAGTCTTACCCTCTCAAGGAGGCAGGAGACCTCATCTCGAAGCAAGCTTCCCGCTTAGATGCTTTCAGCGGTTATCTCTCCCGAACGTAGCCAACCAGCCATGCCCTTGGCAGGACAACTGGCACACCAGAGGTTCGTCCGTCCCGGTCCTCTCGTACTAGGGACAGCCCTTCTCAAGTCTCCAACGCGCACAGCGGATAGGGACCGAACTGTCTCACGACGTTCTAAACCCAGCTCGCGTGCCGCTTTAATGGGCGAACAGCCCAACCCTTGGGACCAACTCCAGCCCCAGGATGCGACGAGCCGACATCGAGGTGCCAAACCATCCCGTCGATATGGACTCTTGGGGAAGATCAGCCTGTTATCCCCGGGGTACCTTTTAGCCGTTGAGCGACACCGCTTCCACACGCCGGTGCCGGATCACTAGTCCCAGCTTTCGCTCCTGCTCGACACGTCCGTCTCACAGTCAAGCTCCCTTGTGCACTTACACTCAACACCTGATTACCAACCAGGCTGAGGGAACCTTTGGGCGCCTCCGTTACTCTTTGGGAGGCAACCGCCCCAGTTAAACTACCCACCAGACACTGTCCCCGAACCGGATCACGGTCCAAAGTTAGATGCCCGAAACAGTCAGAGTGGTATTTCACCAACGCCTCCACCGCCACTAGCGTGACAGTCTCACAGGCTCCCACCTATCCTACACAAACCATCCCAAACACCAATGTCAAGCTATAGTGAAGGTCCCGGGGTCTTTCCGTCCTGCTGCGCGAAACGAGCATCTTTACTCGTAGTGCAATTTCACCGGGCCCATGGTTGAGACAGTGGGGAAGTCGTTACGCCATTCGTGCAGGTCGGAACTTACCCGACAAGGAATTTCGCTACCTTAGGATGGTTATAGTTACCACCGCCGTTTACTGGCGCTTAGATTCCTAGCTTCGCAGGCCGAAACCCACTAACCAGTCCTCTTAACGTTCCAGCACCGGGCAGGCGTCAGTCCGTATACAGCGTCTTACGACTTCGCACGGACCTGTGTTTTTAATAAACAGTCGCTTCCCCCGCTATCTGCGACCCCACCCAGCTCAGGCCGTAAAGACCGTCACCAGACAGGGCTCCCCTTCTCCCAAAGTTACGGGGACAATTTGCCGAGTTCCTTAACCATGGTTCACCCGAACGCCTCGGTATTCTCTACCTGACCACCTGCGTCGGTTTAGGGTACTGGCCACACACGAACTCGCTAGAGGCTTTTCTCGACAGCATGGGATCACTCACTTCACCAAAAACGGCTCGGCATCACGTCTCAACCTTCATGAGAGGCGGATTTGCCTACCCCTCGGCCTACACGCTTACCCCCGGACAACCACCGCCGGGTAGAGCTACCCTCCTGCGTCACCCCATCACTTACCTACTACAAGCTCGGGTCCCAGACCAGTTCAGAGGCACTCCCCGAAGGGACCACCAAGAACCAGCGTGGTTAGCATCACCTGATTCGATACTGGACGCTCGTGCACGGGTACGGGAATATCAACCCGTTATCCATCGACTACGCCTGTCGGCCTCGCCTTAGGTCCAGACTCACCCTGGGCGGATTAACCTGCCCCAGGAACCCTTAGTCAATCGGCGGCAACGTTTCTCACGTTGCTTTCGCTACTCATGCCTGCATTCTCACTCGCACACCCTCCACCACTCGATCACTCGGCAGCTTCACTGGATGCACGACGCTCCCCTACCAACCCAGCCTTAGCGACTGGACTTCACAGCTTCGGCGGTGTACTTAAGCCCCGCTACATTATCGGCGCAGAACCACTTGACCAGTGAGCTATTACGCACTCTTTAAAGGATGGCTGCTTCTAAGCCAACCTCCTGGTTGTCTCAGCAACTCCACAACCTTTCCCACTTAGCACACGCTTAGGGGCCTTAGCTGATGATCTGGGCTGTTTCCCTCTCGACTACGAAGCTTATCCCCCGCAGTCTCACTGCCGCGCTTCACTTAACCGGCATTCGGAGTTTGTCTGACGTCAGTAACCTTGTAGGGCCCATCAGCCAAACAGTAGCTCTACCTCCAGCAAGAAACACGCGACGCTGCACCTAAATGCATTTCGGGGAGAACCAGCTATCACGGAGTTTGATTGGCCTTTCACCCCTACCCACACCTCATCCCCCAGATTTTCAACTCTGGTGGGTTCGGGCCTCCACGAGGTCTTACCCCCGCTTCACCCTGGACATGGGTAGATCACTCCGCTTCGGGTCCACAGCATGCGACTCAAACGCCCTATTCAGACTCGGTTTCCCTACGGCTACCCCACCCGGGTTAACCTCGCCACACACCATGACTCGCAGGCTCATTCTTCAAAAGGCACGCCATCACCAGGTACAAGACCCAGCTCTGACGGCTTGACAGCACACGGTTTCAGGTACTATTTCACGACCCCTCACCGGGGCACTTTTCACCTTTCCCTCACGGTACTAGTGCACTATCGGTCATCAGGACGTATTTTGGCTTAGCAGGTGGTCCTGCCAGATTCACACGGAATTTCTCGGGCTCCGCGCTACTCGGGAGAACATCAACACCTAGACTCTTCCTTCACCTACGGGACTCTCACCCACTCCGGTACCGCTTCCCAACGGATTCAGCTAGAAAAATCATCAGCGCTCCAGGCCGACAGACCTGAAAAGATGCATCCCACAACCCCGCACACGCAACGACTGTCGTCTATCACACGCGCACGGTTTAGCCTCTTCCCCGTTCGCTCACCACTACTAGGAGAATCACTGTTGTTTACTCTTCCTACGGGTACTGAGATGTTTCACTTCCCCGCGTCACCACCAACTACCCTATACATTCAGGTAGCGGCAACCCGACACAACTCGGGCTAGGTTTCCCCATTCGGACACCCGCGGATCAAAGCTCGGTTGACAGCTCCCCGCGGCCTATCGTGGCCTCCCACGTCCTTCATCGGCGCCTGATGCCAAGGCATCCACCGTGTGCCACTATCACTTGGCCACTACAGATAATAAGATGCTCGCGCACACTATTCACAAATCAAAACACCAACCACAAACCCCGATACCTCACACCAGACCAGCTGGGAGTTCTCAGAGGTGGTAGCGGGAACCAACTCGGCCACCCACCCCCAAAAGAGAGCCGATGGCCGCGATTGCTTCCTCAGATACCCAACAGCGCGCCCCCGACGCTTCTAGTCGCCGGGAGCAAAGTCCAATTTTCTTCAGCCACTCCCCACCACCCCGAAGGGTGTGAGGTCCACTTTCGAGTCCGACCAACGATAGAAAGGTGTTGGTCTTCAAAGACTCCTTAGAAAGGAGGTGATCCAGCCGCACCTTCCGGTACGGCTACCTTGTTACGACTTCGTCCCAATCGCCAGCCCCACCTTCACTCATTCCCTCCCCGAAGGGTTAGGCCACAAGTTTCGGGTGTTGCCGACTTTCATGACGTGACGGGCGGTGTGTACAAGGCCCGGGAACGTATTCACCGCGGCGTTGCTGATCCGCGATTACTAGCGACTCCACCTTCATGGGGTCGAGTTGCAGACCCCAATCCGAACTGAGACCGGCTTTAAGGGATTCGCTCCACCTTACGGTATCGCACGCCCATTGTACCGGCCATTGTAGCATGTTTGCAGCCCAAGACATAAGGGGCATGATGACTTGACGTCGTCCCCACCTTCCTCCGAGTTGACCCCGGCAGTCTCCCATGAGTCCCCACCATTACGTGCTGGCAACATGGAACAAGGGTTGCGCTCGTTGCGGGACTTAACCCAACATCTCACGACACGAGCTGACGACAGCCATGCACCACCTGTCACCCACCAACTAAATGACCCTGTATCTCTACAGGTCCACGGGTGATGTCAAACCTTGGTAAGGTTCTTCGCGTTGCGTCGAATTAAGCAACATGCTCCGCCGCTTGTGCGGGCCCCCGTCAATTCCTTTGAGTTTTAGCCTTGCGGCCGTACTCCCCAGGCGGGGCGCTTAATGCGTTAGCTACGGCGCGGAAACCGTGGAAAGTCCCCACACCTAGCGCCCAACGTTTACGGCATGGACTACCAGGGTATCTAATCCTGTTCGCTCCCCATGCTTTCGCTCCTCAGCGTCAGGTAAGGCCCAGAGACCCGCCTTCGCCACCGGTGTTCCTCCTGATATCTGCGCATTTCACCGCTACACCAGGAATTCCAGTCTCCCCTACCTACCTCTAGCATGCCCGTATCCACTGCAGAACCGGAGTTAAGCCCCGGTCTTTCACAGCAGACGCGACATGCCGCCTACGAGCTCTTTACGCCCAATAATTCCGGACAACGCTCGGACCCTACGTATTACCGCGGCTGCTGGCACGTAGTTAGCCGGTCCTTATTCCCCACCTACCGTCAACCCCACGAGAACGTGGAGCCTGCGTTGGTGGTAAAAGAGGTTTACAACCCGAAGGCCGTCATCCCCCACGCGGCGTCGCTGCATCAGGCTTTCGCCCATTGTGCAATATTCCCCACTGCTGCCTCCCGCAGGAGTCTGGGCCGTGTCTCAGTCCCAGTGTGGCCGGTCGCCCTCTCAGGCCGGCTACCCGTAATCGCCTTGGTAGGCCGTTACCCCACCAACAAGCTGATAGGCCGCGAGCCCATCCCTGACCGATAAAACTTTCCACCCTCCACCATGAGGTGGTGGGTCGTATCCGGTATTAGACGGCGTTTCCACCGCTTATCCCAGAGTCAGGGGCAGGTTGCTCACGTGTTACTCACCCGTTCGCCGCTCGTGTACCCCGAAGGGCCTTACCGCTCGACTTGCATGTGTTAAGCACGCCGCCAGCGTTCGTCCTGAGCCAGGATCAAACTCTCCATAAAGGTCAAACAACCCGTCCCGGCGACCTCGCGGTCAGCCTGGGGCGAGTAAACCTAGAAGAAATCCTGACCAACCAACTCGCGTTGGTTAATCAAAGGAACCCTACGCACCGAAGTGCGTCGGGGCCAAAACAAACATGGCTTAAAGAAAATCAAACACGCGCTGTTGAGTTCTCAAGAAACAATCGCTCTTCCCGTACAAGCGCCAGAGTCCGAGACTCTGTCTGCTCTTCCGGAGAAGGCCTCTGCGTTTCCACCGCGTGAGCGGCTTCTACGCTGTGTTGTGTCTTTACTTTATCAGGTGTTCCGCGCCCCGCCAAATCGGCGTTTTCGCTTTCAAACCTGATCCGCAGAAAGAATTCCCGGTGCTTCTTCCGCTTCGCGTTTCCGCTGGGCTTTCGAAGCAACTCCCCGAGCCTACATGCCCCGAGCGACTGCTCGAACCAGTGTGTTTCGGAGGAGGTGGACCGGCCCGCCCGCAGTGTTGTCCGCGTTCGTCTCGCTCGGTCTTGACTAACTGTACCGCTGGGGTGGAGTGCTCGTGACAGGTTTCCGAAAACTCTTCGGTGTCCTGGCCTACATCGCCGTGGAGCCGACCGGTCCCGGCCCCTAAGCCCCGTCCACCCGGGGCCCAGGGGATGACGTCCCCCTGAGCCCCCATGGGGGACCCCGACCGCCTAGAGCTTCTCGATCGGGGCGTACTTGACCAGGAAGTCCTTCTCCCCGATGTCAGCGCCGAAGTCGATGCGGGCCTTGGTCTTGTCCCCGGCGCCGTCGACCAACTGCACCCGACCCATCCCGAAGGAGTCGTGGTTGACCAGGTCTCCCACACTGAGCGTGGGCGCCTCCTTGACGGCCTTCCTCCCACTTCCGAAGGGGCTTCCGAAACCGCCCCCGCCACCGAAGCCTCCCCGGAGCGGCCTCCGATCGTGCGGCTGGGCGGGGCGGAGAGCGTCGACTCCGCACGCCGCCAGTCGACCAGTGCCGACGGGATCTCGTCCAGGAACCGGGACGCCGGGTTGTAGGAGGGCGTCCCCCAGGCGCTGCGCACGGCCGCGCGGCTGACGTACAGCCGCTGCTCGGCGCGCGTGATGCCCACGTACGCCAGGCGCCGCTCCTCCTCCAGCTCGGTCTTGTCCCCCAGCGTTCGCGTGTGCGGAAAGACCCCGTCCTCCATACCGGTGAGGAAGACGGCCGGGAACTCCAGCCCCTTCGCCGCGTGCAGGGTCATCAGGGTGACCACCCCGCCGTCGTCGTCCTCGTCGGGGATCTGGTCGGTGTCAGCGACCAGGGAGATGCGCTCCAGGAAGTCGACCAGGGTCGGTTCGCCCGGGTCGATGCCCTGGTTCTCCTCGCCCTCCAGCTCCGCCTCGTCCTCGATGAGCGCGGCGAAGGTGTGCTCGAACTCCCGGGCGACGTCGACGAACTCCTCCAGGTTCTCCACCCGGCTCTCGTCCTGGAGGTCCTTGGACTCCGCCAGTTCCGACAGGTAGCCCGTCTTGCTGAGCACAGCCTCGACGATCTCCGCCGGGGTGCTGCCCGGGACGACCTCCGCGAGCTCGTCCAACAGTGCGGTGAAGTTGCGGATCGCCTTGGCCGAACGGGTCGCCAGGCCCGGCGCCTCGTCCACGCGGCGCAGCGCCTTCGAGAACGAGACGCGTTCCCGCGCGGCGAGGAGCTCGATGGACTCCTCCGCCCGCGCGCCGATGCCGCGTTTGGGCACATTGAGGATGCGGCGCAGGCTCACCGTGTCCTCGGGATTGGCCAGCACCCGCAGGTAGGCGAGGATGTCGCGGATCTCCTTGCGCTCGTAGAAGCGCACACCGCCGACGATCTTGTACGGCAGCCCGGTCCGGATGAACACGTCCTCGAAGACGCGGGACTGCGCGTTGGTCCGGTAGAAGACCGCGACCTGGCTCGGCTTGACCACGCCCTCGTCGGTCAGCCGGTCGATCTCGCCGACGACGAAGGCCGCCTCGTCGTGCTCGTTGTCCGCGACGTATCCGGTGATCATCGGGCCCTCGCCCTGCTCCGACCACAGGTTCTTGGCCGGGCGGCCCTCGTTCCGGTCGATCACCGTGTTGGCGGCGGAGAGGATGTTCTGGGTAGAGCGGTAGTTCTGTTCCAGCAGGATGGTCCGCGCGTTAGGGAAGTCGCGCTCGAACTCCAGGATGTTGCGGATGGTCGCGCCCCGGAAGGCGTAGATCGACTGGTCGGCGTCGCCCACCACGCAGAGTTCGGCGGGCGGGACCGCGCTGGTGTCGGAGCCCTCCGCCGCGCCGACGAGTTCGCGGACGAACGCGTACTGCGCGTGGTTGGTGTCCTGGTACTCGTCGACCATGACGTGCCGGAAGCGGCGCCGGTAGTACTCGGCCACGTCCGGGAACATCTGGAACAGGTTGACCGTGATCATGATCAGGTCGTCGAAGTCCATGGCGCCCGCCTCGAGCAGGCGGCGCTGGTAGAGCTGGTAGGCCTCCGCGAGCTTCTTCTCCTGCTCGGTCTGGGCCTGCTCCGCGTACGTGTCGTAGTCGACGAGCTCGTTCTTGAGGTTGGACACCTGGAAGCTGAAGGACTTGGGCGGGAACCGCTTGGGGTCCAGGTCCATCTCCTTGCAGACCATCTGCATGAGGCGCTGGGAGTCCGCGGCGTCGTAGATGGTGAAGCTGCTCGGGTAGCCGAGCCGGTGCGCCTCCCTGCGCAGGATGCGCACGCACGCCGAGTGGAAGGTCATGGTCCACATGGTGTTGGCGGCGCGGGTGCCGAGAAGGGCCTCGATGCGCTGCTTCATCTCGGCCGCGGCCTTGTTGGTGAAGGTGATCGCGAGGATCTCCCCGGGCGTACCCCGCGTTCGGCCATGAGGTGGGCGATGCGGTGGGTGAGGACACGGGTCTTGCCCGATCCCGCACCCGCCACGATGAGGAGCGGCGCCCCCGCGTGGGTGACCGCGTCGCGCTGGGGACCGTTCAGACCTTCGAGAAGCTGTTCTTGGGAGGACACGCCTACCAGGTTACGGCCGACCGGTGACGTGACCGTCCACCCGGGGAGGTGCCCCTCCTCCCCTCCCGTCCCATCCGTCCGTCCCCCCTCTTCCCGCGCTCCCGTCCCGTGGGCGGTCCGCCGTCAACGTGCGGTGCGGCCAGCGGCTTACCCTGTTGGAGGCGTTTTCGGCGGATGTCTCCGGTCGCGTGCGTGCCTCCCGTGAGGCACGACCGGCCACGGAACCTCCGGTCACGCCCCCACACCAACCAGGTCGTCCGCCTGGCTGGTCCATGTCCTGTTCGGGGGAGATTGGTCTTGGCTGACCAGGAGTCCATGCGTGTGTTCGTCGACTGTGACCCGGGGATCGACGACGCCGTCGCACTCGCCTACCTGGCCGCGCGGCCTGAGGTGGAGATCGTCGGTGTCGGCGCGGTGTTCGGCAACAACACGGTCGAGGTGACGGCGCTGAACGCGTTGCGCCTGCTCGACCTGTACGGCCGCCCGGACGTTCCGGTGGCCGTGGGTGCCTCCCGGCCGCTGGTGCAGGAGCCGCGGCTGGCCGGGCACGTGCACGGCGAGAACGGCCTGGGCGACGTGAAGCTTCCGGAGCCCGTACGTGAGCCGGTGGCCGAGTCCGCCGCCGAACTCCTCGTGCGTCTGGTGCGGGAGAACCCCGGGCGGATCGACGTGCTGGCCGTGGGTCCGCTGACCAACCTGGCACTGGCGCTCGGTCTGGAGCCGCGCCTGCCCCAGCTGGTGCGGCGCCTGGTCGTGATGGGCGGCGCCGTGGAGGTGCCCGGAAACGTCTCCTCGCACGCCGAGGCCAACATCGCCAACGACCCCGAGGCCGCCGAGGCGGTGTTCGCGGCCGGGTTCGACCTGGACCTGATCGCGCTCGACATCACCATGAGGACCGTGGCCACCGGTGCGTGGCTGGACCGGCTCCAGGAGGTGCCCGGCGCGCGGGCACAGAACACCTCCGCGTTCCTGGACTTCTACGCCGAGTTCTACCGGGGCATCTTCGGGGTGCGCCAGTGCGCGATGCACGACCCGCTGGCCGCGGCGGTGCTGGTCGACCCGCACCTGGTGACCGAGGCCTTCGAGGCTCCGGTGCGGGTGGAGCTGACCGGCGGGCTGACCCGTGGGATGACCGTGGCCGACCGTCGACTCCGTCCGAGCAACGACGAGCGCCGTGCCGCGCGGGTGGTCACCGAGGTGCGGGAGGACGAGTTCCTCGACCGCATGCTCGACTCGCTGCGCTGAGCGCTCTCCGGTCGCCGGCCCCCGGTCGCCCCGGTCTCGGTCGCCGGGCGACCGGGGCCGGTGACCGGACCCCGGGCGGGCTCAGACCAGGCGGCGGGCCGTGGCCCAGCGGCTGAGCTCGTGCCGGTTGGACAGTTGGAGCTTGCGCAGCACCGAGGAGACGTGCGTCTCGACCGTCTTGACCGAGATGAACAGCTCCTTGGCGACCTCCTTGTACGCGTAGCCGCGCGCGATGTGCCGCAGGACCTCGCGTTCGCGCTGGGTGAGGCGGTCCAGCTCGGGGTCGGCCGGGGGCGCGTCCGTCGCGGAGAAGGCGTCCAGCACGAACCCCGCCAGGCGGGGCGAGAACACCGCGTCGCCGTCCGCGACCCGCACGATGGCGTTGGCGAGGTCCTTGCCGGAGATGGTCTTGGTGACGTAGCCGCGCGCGCCCCCGCGCACCACGCCGATGACGTCCTCGGCGGCGTCGGAGACCGACAGGGCGAGGAAGCGGATCTGGGGGTGCTTCGCCAGGACCCGCCGCAACACCTCGACTCCCCCGCCGCCGGGCAGGTGCACGTCGAGGAGCACGAGATCGGGCAGGGTCTCCCCGATGACGTGCACCGCGCTGTCGACGTCCCCGGCCTCACCGATGACGTTGACGGCGTCCCCGAGCTCTCCGCGCACCCCGCTGCGGAACAGCCGGTGGTCGTCCACGATCACGACGCGGGGAACCGCGTCTCCGTCACTGAAGTTCGTGCTCTCTTCTCCCACACCTGGACCCTATCCAGCGAAGTCACCCGGGAGGTAGTGGCCCGCGTCGCTTCGCCCGTCCCTGACCCGAAGCGGCCACGGCCCCGTCGCCAGGCGGTCACCACACCGTCTCCCGGAGTCACATGTCGGGGATGCGGGGCATGCGGAGCTGCACCTCGGTGCCCTCGCCGGGCTCGGTACGGATGCGCGCGGTCCCCCCGTGCCGCTCCATGCGTCCGACGATGGACCCGCGCACGCCCATGCGGTCCTCGGGGATGTCGTCCAGGTCGAACCCGGCGCCCCGGTCCCGCACGAACACCAGGACCTCCGTCTCGTCCACCTCCCCGAACACCGAGATGGTGTCCGTTCCGGCGTACTTGGAGGCGTTGACCATGGCCTCGCGGGCGGCGCGGAGCATCGCGCTGATGCCGTCGTCGATGGGCGCGTCCCCGACGCACACCACCTCGATCGGCACGCCGTGCTCCTCCTCGACCTCGGCGGCCACCCGCTCCAGGCCCGGTGTGACGGTGGTCTCCGCGTCGGCGGGGCGCTGGTACAGCCAGCTGCGCAGGGCGCGTTCCTGCACGCGGGCCAGGCGCTGCACCTCGCGGGGTCGTCCGCGCGGCGCTGGATGAGGGTGAGCGTGTGCAGGACGGAGTCGTGGATGTGCGCGGCGAGTTCCGCGCGTTCGGCGTTGCGGATGCGCTCACGGCGCTCGGAGTCGCGTTCCCGGATGAGCCCGATGATCCAGGGGGCGACGATCAGCGCGATCCCGGTGATGAGCGTGAACGCGAAGGTCAGCCCAGCGCGGGCCTCCTGGAGCTGCTGTTGGAACACCAGGAAGCCGATGACGCCGACCACCACGAGCAGGACACCGGCGGTGGTCCGCATGATGCTCTTGGGCCGTGTGCGGCTGACCGTGCTGTTCATCCACTCGTTGCGTTCCGCGGGGTTGGCCTGCTGCCACAGGATGGTGGCCCCGAGGGCACCGAAGATGACGAACCACAGGAGCGGGTCGAAGACCCCGCCGAACACCAGGAACAGGAGGCCGAGTCCGGCGGCGAGCCCGACGTAGGCGATGAGCTGCGAGATGTCACGGCCCTTGCGCCGGGCGTCCGCGGCAGGTTCGGTCCCGTCGGCGCCGACCTCCTCCTTGGGAACGAGGAAGTACAGGGCCGCGTAGACGGCCACGCCGATCCCGCCGACGGCGAGCGCCATGAAGGCGAGGCGGACCACGACCGGGTCCAGCCCCAGGTGCCGGGCCAGCCCGGAGGCGACGCCGCCGAGGAGTCTGCCGTCGACCGCGCGGGTGAGCCGCGGGGTCTCCACGGCCGTCGTTGGCACCGCCCGATCACCGCTTTCGTGTGTGGCGCGACGCTCGTGGCCTGACGCGCGCGTGGTTGTGGACGGTTCCAGCATGCCCTGTGTGACCCTCGTGGGACATCGGGGGCGCGGCCCTGGTCCGGCCCTGGTGTTCCGGTCAGGGTGGGTTCAGGGTCGTCCCGGATTCCCCTCGCGACGCATCAGAGGTCACGATGGTTCCATGAGGAAAGTGTGGTGAGCGTCCATGTCTGACGGAGAGACGCCGACCGGGGCGTCGGCGGGGAGCGGTCCCCTCGGGGGCGGGGCCTTCGGGCACGGCTTCTCGGAGGACGGCTCCGCGCGGACCGGGGCCGGGTCCTCCGAGGGCGTCGCCACGGAGAGCGGCCCGGGGGTGACGCACCCGACCCGGTGACCGGCCCCGAGCTGCGCCGCGACGACCAGCGTCAGGCCCTGGCCGGGGTGTGCGCCGGGTTGGGCGCGTACACGCGGGTGGACCCCGTGGTGTGGCGCGCGGCCTTCGTGCTCACCGCGTTCGCCGGTGGCACGGGGTTGCTGCTGTACATCGCGGCGTGGATGCTCATGCGGGACCCCCAGGGCGGTCCGGCGACCTTCGAGCAACTGCTGAACCGAAGCTTTCCACCGCGGGCGGTGCTGAAACTGCTGACCCTCGGCCTGGCCGGGGCGACCGCGCTCAGCCTGGTGGGCGGGTTCGGCTGGGGAACGCTGGTGTTGGCGATCCCGCTGGTGCTGGGGTTGCTGACCGCGAGGAACCGGGGGTGGACCTGCGGTCCTCGATGCTCGGCCTGCGTGCGGACCTGGCCACGCGGGAGCCGCCGCCCACGGGACCGCTGCCGCAGCCGGTGCCCGCCTACTACAACCCGGCCCAGCCGTGGGCCTCGGCCCCGCAGGGCCCGGTGGACCTGGCGGTGGTGTCCGAGCGCACGTCGTTGGACGCCGACGACGACGAAGACGACGCTGACGAGGACGAGGACGACGAGGAGCGGGGGAAGGCGCCGAAGGGCGCGGGCCACCACGGCGGCTGCCGTGGCGACGGGTCCGGCCACGGGTCGAAGCCGCGTTCCTCGCCTCTGGCCTCGCACGCGCTGTGGACCGTGGTCGCCATGGCGGTCCTGTGGCCGGTGGCCGCTCCGCACCTCGGTCCGCCCGTCTCCGAGGCGAGCGCCGCGCAACTGCTGGTGGGGCCGGAGCTCGGTGTCTACTTCATGGCCGCCGTGGTGGCGGTGTTCGGTCTGTACGCGCTGGTCGGGACCTGGGTGGGCAACCCCCGGGGTCTGATGGTCCTCGGCGCACTCGCCGTTCTGGGTGCGGTCCTGGTGTCCTCGGTCGACGTCACCCGGACACGGATCGGTGACGAGCTCTGGCGGCCGACGACCGTCGCTGAGGCGCGGTCGGACGACCAGTGGCTGAACGTGGGTGCGGGGACGCTGGACCTCACGGCCCTGCCCGCCGAGCTCGGCCCGGGTGGGTCCGTGGACGTGGCGGTCCGGGTGGACGTGGGGAGCCTGGTCCTGGTGATCCCCGAGGACGCCCGCGTCCACGTGGTGTCGGAGGTGACGGCGGGTGCGATCGGGGTCGGGAGCGTGGCCCCCGACGGCGACTTCGTGGCCGGGCTGGGTCTCGCCCACGAGGAGACCTTCGACCCGTCGAAGCCCGTGCGGAGCTCGGGACCGGCCGAGGAGACGGAGCGTCGGGACGGGGCTGGCCGGGACGAGCTCCCGGTCATCAACGTGCACGCGAGCAGCAGGGCCGGGACAGTGGAGGTGCGGTATGACCAAGCGGGGAACTGACTGGGGATCGCTCGTCGCGGGAGTGCTGTTCCTGGGGCTCGCGGTCGCGTTCGCCGTCCGCGGCAGCGGTGAGTGGGAGCCGAACGTGATGTGGCTGCTGCCGGTGCTGGCGGTGGGCCTGGGCGTGGCGGCGGTGGCGCGGGCGCTGTTCCGGTCGCGCCCCCGGGAGTCGGAGGAGCTGCCGCCCACGCATCCCCCTTCGGACCAGGGCTGATCCGCCCCCGAGGGAGCGGGACGCGTGACCACGGAGAAGGTCCGCCCTCCTCGGAGGGCGCCCCTTCCGCGTGCCCGGCGACCGTCCGACGACCGGATGGGTGACTGAGGGCGACCGGTGCTCCCGGCCCCGAAGCCCTGACCGAAACCCCCGGGGGCGGATCGCCGGGTTCCGGTTCCCGGTGATCCGTCGGTCCGTGGTCGGTGGGTGGTGGTCGGACGGCCGCCGCTACTCGGGGCGGTGCTCGGCGATCGCGGCGAACTCCTCGATGCCGAGGGACTCCCCGCGTGCGCTCGGCTGCACCCCGGCGGCCCGGAGCGCTGCCTCGGCCGCGGGGGCCGATCCCGCCCAGCCGGACAGGGCGGCGCGCAGGGTCTTGCGGCGCTGGGCGAAGGCCGCGTCGATCACCTTGAAGACCTCCCTGCGCGGGGCCTTCGTGCTGGGCTCCGGGCGGCGGACCAGTTCCACCAGACCGGAGTCGACGTTGGGCGCGGGCCAGAAGACGTTCCGACCGACAGCTCCGGCCCGGCGTGCGCTGGCGTACCAGGCGACCTTCGCGGAGGGCACCCCGTAGATGCGGCCGCCCGGGGTCGCGGTGATCCGGTCCGCGACCTCGGCCTGCACCATGACCAGCACCCGCTCCAGGCTCGGCAGGAGTTCGAGCAGGTGCAGCAGGACCGGCACGGAGACGTTGTAGGGCAGGTTGGCCACGAGCGCGGTGGGCGCCGGGCCGGGCAGTTCGGTGACGCGCATGGCGTCGCCGGGGACCACCGTGAGCCGGTCGACGAGGTCGGGCGCGTGGTCCGCGACGGTGCCGGGCAGCGCCTCGGCCAGTGCCGGGTCGATCTCGATCGCGGTGACCCGGCGTACGTGCGGGAGCAGGGCGAGGGTGAGCGAGCCGAGTCCGGGTCCCACCTCGACGACCACGTCGTCGGCGCCGACGCCCGCGACGCGGACGATCCGGCGGACGGTGCCGTGGTCGATGACGAAGTTCTGGCCCAGGGTCTTGGTGGGCCGGATACCGAACCGCTCAGCGAGGGCCCGCACGTCGGCGGGGGTGAGCAGGCGGGAACGGTCGGCGGGGTCGGGTTCGGGTGTCTGTGTCACCCACACATCTTGCCAGCCGCCGCCCACCCGCTCATCCACACCGAGTACGGTCGGACGCCCCCTCGCACCACCGGCCGGACCAGCCGCGTCGCGCCGTCGGATCGGGCGGCGGGTCGGGCAGCGGGTCGGGCCGATGGCTCCGGTCACTCGAAGAGGTGGACGCCGCAGTGCGGCCACTGGCTCTGCCAGTTCCCTCCGACGGAGTCGTAGAGCTGCTGGGCGCGCTGGGTCTGTTCGGCGGCGCTGGCGTCGGAGGGCAGTCCGGTGCCGCCGACCGAGGACCAGGTGCTCGGGCTGAACTGGTAGAGCCCGTAGTAGCCGCCCGCCGAGTTCACTGCGGAGGCGTCGCCTCCGGACTCGCACTGGGCCAGTCCGGCCCAGTTGAGGGCGCCCGCCGCACCGCTCGCCTCGCCGGGATCGTCCTCCTCGACCCTGGTGCCGATCTCCACGAGCCCCTCGACGGGTTCGGTGACGACCTTCTCGGAGAGTTCGTGGTCGACCTCCTCGCCGTGGCGCAGGACGCGGAGGGTGGTGACCTCCTTGAGCCCGTCCTCGGGCTCGGTGACGACCTCGCGTTCGCCCTCGGGGAGGTCGGGGTTCTCGCGTTCGACCGTCTCGGCCTCGATCACCACCTCCTCGGTCTCGGGTTCACCGAGGGCGGGCAGGACGCGCACCACCATGTCTGGTTCGGCTGGCTCGTCCGGTTCCGGGGAGACGATGTCGTGCTCACCGGTCTCGACTCCGGCGGCGCTGAGGACGTCCGCGACGGTCGCGCCGGTGGTGCGGGTCTCGGAGCGGACGGTGTCGTACATGACGACCATGCGGGGCGCGCGTTCGGCGGTCACCGTGAGGCCGCCCTCGGGGATCGGGGTGTCGTGCTCCTGGGAGAGTTCGACGCCCTCGGGGTCGAGGCCGATCTGCTGGAGTGCCTCGTCGAGGGTGGCGGCGTGCACCCTGTGGCTGACTTCGTGGCCGTCGAGGTCGAGGGTGATCTCACGGGGCGAGCGGACGACCACGTGGTCGCCGCCGGTCACCTCGGTGTCCGGGGAGGGTGCGACCACGTCGTGTTCACCGAGTTCGATCCCGGCGGAGTCGAGGACGTCCTGGACGCTGTCCCCGAAGGTGCTGACCTCGTGCTCCCGCCCGTCGGCGTCGAGCAGGACGGTCTTCTCAACAGCCAGGGCGGCGCCCCCGCCCGCCAGGACCAGGACGATCGCGACGACGCCCGCCATGGCCGGCAGGGGAGGACAAGGGACGCCCTGGGGCGCCGACGCCTGCGGGAACGGCGCTGGGATCCGTTCTTCCCGGATTCTCTGGGCATGACTTCCGAGCCCTTCTTCAAGGGGTGGTCGGTGGGAGTCCTCGGTGGTGGAGGGGCCTTCGAGGGCCGAACACGGTCACATTAACACCAGGCGAGCAAGGATTTTTTGTATGGCCCGAAAACCATTACCCTGCAAATCGCGCATTTCCTCCTATTCCTTTTCCCGGCCCCGCCCCGCGCGACGGCCTGGCGTCGGGGCGGCGTAGCCTGCACAATGAACCGAACGCCGTTCTAGTAACCCACCGTTCCCGTCAGCCGTCGTTCCGGCCCCACCGTTCCACGCACCACCCGCCCCACAGTCACCTCTCCCGACCCACGCCCCGGAGGCACCACCATGGGACCCCTCAACGGAATCCGCGTCATCGAGTTCACCGGCATCGGACCGGCGCCGATGGCCGGGATGCTCCTCGCCGACATGGGTGCCAGCGTCATCCGGATCGACCGCCCCGGGGCCGCCGAGGCCATGACCTCCGGCGCCACCGGACCGCACATGAGCGAGGGCCGCGCCGTGCTCGGCGCCGACCTCAAGTCCGAGGAGGGGATCGCCCGCGCCCGCGAGCTCGTCTCCCGCGCCGACGTCCTCCTGGAGGGCTTCCGCCCCGGCGTGATGGAACGGCTGGGCCTGGGCCCCGACGACTGCCTGGAGCTGAACCCGGGCCTGGTGTACGCGCGCGTCACCGGCTGGGGCCAGGAGGGACCGCTGGCGCACACCGCCGGGCACGACATGAACTACGTGTCCGTGAACGGCGCCCTGCACTCCATCGGACGCGCGGACGGGCCTCCGGTCCCCCCGGTCAACCTGCTCGGTGACTTCGCTGGCGGCACCATGTTCGCGGTCACCGGTGTACTGGCGGCCCTCCTGGAGCGGCGGGGCTCCGGACTCGGTCAGGTCGTGGACGCGGCGATGGTGGACGGCAGCTCCCTGCTGATGTCGATGGTGCACGAGGACCGCGCGCGGGGTTCGTGGACCGACGAACGCGGCACCAACTACCTGGACACAGGGGCGCCCTGGTACGACGTCTACGAGTGCGCCGACGGCCGCCACCTGTCCGTGGCCTGCATCGAGCCGCAGTTCTACGCCGCGTTCCTCGCGGGGACGGGGCTGGACGGCGAGGAGCTGCCCGAGCAGTGGGACACCGAGGGGTGGCCCCGGCTTCGGGCACGCTTCGCGGAGGTGCTGCGCACGCGCGACCGCGACGAGTGGGGTGCGGTCTTCGAGGGGACCGACGCCTGCGTGGCGCCGATCCTGTCGCTGGCGGAGGCCCCGACCACCCGCACGTCCGGGCCCGTGGCGCGCTCGTGCGGGAGGGCGACCGGGTCGTGGCCGGCCCCGCGCCGAGGTTCGGCCGCACCCCCGGTGAGGTCACCCGGGGGCGCCCGTTGCCCGACGCCGACGCCACCCTGAAGGAGTGGGGCCTCACCCCTGAGCCCTGTGGCCCGGGACTCGCGCCCCGGCACTCGGCTGGCCCCGGGCCCGCGGCGGCCCCGGAACCTCCCCGGATCCCCCCTTCCGGAGCCCCCTGACCGGAATCGCCGTTTTCCCCGCTCAGAGGCGTGTGATCACTAGGGTGGGCGACCAGTGAGGTGATCGCGATCGGGGGGACCGCCATGTCACCGAGTCGACGGCTCGGCCTGCGCTCGGAACGGTGTGCAACCGGAGGGCGTGCCCGAGAACGGCCTGGGCACCCCGGCCGACGCCCCGGCGGGCGCCTGTACGCCCTCCTGCTGGTGGTGGCGGCCCTGATCTGCACGGCCCCCGCCGCCGCGAGCTCCGCGGGCTCACCCGAACTCGACCCTGGCCGCGCCGGCCCGCCCGGCGGCCCGGTCGTGCTGGTGGGCGTGCCGGGGCTGCTCTGGGAGGACGTCACCCCCGAGCACACGCCCACGCTGTGGGAACTGGCCGAGGCCGGGGCGATCGGCAACGTGTCCATTCGCACCGCCAACTCCCGGACCTGCCCCACGGACGGCTGGCTCTCCGTCTCGGCGGGGCAGCGCTCCCTGTCCGACCGGGAGCGCTTCACCGTGTGCGAGCCCGCGCCGGAGCCGGTGGTGGACGGTTCGGGCGCGACCGTCCCGGGGTTCCGGGACTTCGCGGAGCAGAACGCGCGGTCGGTGTTCGCCGCCCCCGTGGGCCTGCTCGGGCAGACCGTGCGCGACCAGGGCGGTCTCACCCTGGCCGCCGGGCCGGGGGCCGCCCTGGGCGCCGCCGACGAGTCGGGCCGGGTGGACCACTACGTCGACTCGGCGCGGGACCTCTCCCAGGAGCGCCTGAGTGGCGTCTCCCTCGCGGCCGTGGAGCTGCCCGAGCTCACCAGCCTCTACCCGGCCGACTCCGAGGACGGGGACGAGCCGCAGGAGGCCAACCCGGAGGACGTTCCCGAGCAGGTCCGCGAGGACACCCTGGAGACCCTCGACTCTCGGCTCTCAGCTCTGATCGGGAACCTGCCCGGCGGCGCCACCCTGATGGTGGTCGGGGTCTCCATGGACACCGGGCCCTCACAGCTGACCGTCGCCCTCACCGGGGAGGTGACCGACCAGGGACTGGTCGGTCCCGCCTCCTACCTGGCCTCGGAGTCGACGCGTCGCCCCGGGCTGGTGGCTCTGACCGACACCACCGTGACGGTGCTGGCCGAACTGGGGTTGGACGCGGGTGTGCCCACCGGCGGACGGGTGTGGCAGACCGCCGACCGCCCCCAGCCCGTGGAGGAGGCGGTGGTCCGCCTGGTGGACTTCAACACCGCCGCCGTGGTGGTCGGCGCGGCGATCCCCGGCTTCTTCAGCGGGCTGGTCGCCATCCAGCTGCTCATCTACGCGGCGGCGGCCTACGCCATGCACCGGTACTCCTGGGGCGAGCGCGGCAAGCGGGCCGTGGTGCTGTCGGTGACCCGGGTCGTGGCCCTGGCGGGCGCGGCCTTCCCCGTGGCGAGCTACCTGGCCAATCTCATCCCGTGGTGGGCGACGCAGCTCCCGCCGCTGGCGCTGCTGGCCTCGGTTCTGGCCGTGGACGCCCTGGTCGTGGCGCTGGCGGTGGCGGGACCGTGGCGCCGGACGATCCTCGGACCGATGACGGTGGTGGCGGGCGCGACCACCCTCGTGCTCTTCCTCGACCTCTGCTTCGGCGCCCACCTCCAGATGAACTCGCCCACCGGGTACTCACCGATCGTGGCGGGGCGTTTCTACGGGATAGGGAACATCGCCTTCGCGACCTTCGCGACCGGCATGCTGATGGCGGTCGCGGGCATCTCCCACTCGCTGATATCGCGGGGCAGGCGACGCACCGCGGTGGTCACGACCCTGCTGGTGGGTACCGCCTCGGTGCTGATCATCGGCTGGCCGGGGCTGGGGACGGACTTCGGCGGCGTGATCGCGCTGATCCCCGGCCTCGCGGTGACGACGATGATGATCGCGGGGGTGCGGATCACCGCCCTGCGCCTGGCGGCGGTGGGCGCGGTCTCGGTCACCTCGATCTCCCTGCTCGCCTGGATGGACTACCTGCGGCCGGTGGAGGACCGCAGCCACTTCGGCGCGTTCGCGGAGCAGGTGCTGAACGGGGACGCAGGGACGGTGCTGGCCCGCAAGCTGGGAGCCATGCTGGGCACCCTGGGCAACTGGCACCTCACCCTGTTGGCCGCCGGGGCCCTGGTCTTCCTGTTCGCCGTCCTCAACCGGCCGGGGAAGTGGCGGATCGGCGCGCTCCAGCGGGCCTACGAGTACGCCCCGACGCTCCGGGCCGGTCTGACGGGTTCCCTGGTGACGGCCCTGGTGGGCTTCGCGGCCAACGACTCCGGCGTGGCCATCCCCGCGCTGGCGCTGACCGTGGCGGTCCCGCTCACGCTGTCCGCGTGCGTGTGGGCGCTCCAGCAGCGGGAGCGGGAGCCCGCGGAGGTCCCGAGGGAGACCTCCTACGTCCCCAAGGCGTGACCCATACACCAGGAATCCGAGTAGCGGTCAACCGGCGGGGGCACGACCTGGCGTCGCTCCCGTCACGAAACGGCCACGGCCCTGTGGTAAAGTCCGAGGTTGGACGGCCCCGACGCCAACGCGTCCCAGCGCCCTGACGGCGCGCCGGGAGGAGTCGGGTCCGCCGGGGACCACCGGCCCAGCCACGGTCCCCGCCGCGGCCCACCGGGGAATGCCCGCCGTCGCGGGCGGGTTCTCACTGGCGGAGGGCCCGGCCCGGCCGCCGGCTCCCGCAGGATGGCCGAGCACGGGGACACCATGAACCGCGCCCTCGTCGCACGACGCAAGTCACACCGATGACACACGGCACCAGGAACGCCTGGCCCAGGCCAGGCGTTGTAGGGATGCCGTGCTTTTCCGAGCAAACCAGGCGAGAAAGGCGTTTCCTCCCCGGTTCGCAGCCCGGGGCACCACGCAAGGAACTTGATGAACCATCAGCTTGGCTCACGCGGTAACGCAACCATCGCACCGGTCACCGCACGTCCCCGGTGGGGAGACGCGCGGCCTGCCTCGACGACCCGTGGGGCACGGCCCGAGTACGCCGGAGTCGCCATGCCCGACCTGATCATTTCCTCCACCCTCCACGAGGCCGGACGAGTCCTGGCCCTGGACGGGGAGATCGACATGGCCACCGAGAACCGCTTCCAGGAGGCGGTCACGGAGGCGCTGACCACGCAGCCCTTCGGTCGCGTCGTGCTGGACTGCGCCGACCTGCGGTTCATCGACTCCAGTGGGCTGCGCGTGCTGATCCGCGCTCACAAGGCCGCCAAGGAACAGCAGGCCCTCCTGGTGATCGCCGCTCCGGTGCCGCGCGTCATGCAGACCCTGCGCGTCACCTCGCTGGACACCCGTATCCCGGTGTTCGCCTCGGTCGCCCTGGCGCTCAGCGCCCCGCAGACCGCCCAGTAGCCGCACCCGCCTCCGGGCACCACGAAGGCCCCGCGTCAGGACGCGGGGCCTGTCTTCGTGTGTGGGGCCGGTGTCCTCCGGTCAGAAGAACAGCAGCCACACGCCCAGAAGGGTGACGGCGACGTTCACCAGCAGGAACACTCCGACCCACAGGGTGCCCGGCAGTCCGGTGAGCCGGGCCAGCTGGTCCGCGTCGGAGTGCGGGGAGGGGTTGCGCACGCGCTGCGACTGGAGCTCGATGACCGGGCGCACCCCGGCGAACAGCAGGAACCAGATGAACAGGTAGGCGAAGGCCCCCTGGACCTCGTCCGGGGTGAACCAGCTGACGCCGAAGACCACCGCTCCGGTGACGACGATCGACAGCACGCCGTAGAAGTTGCGGATCATGAGCAGCATGGCGGCGAGCACGACGATGCTCAGCCACAGCAGCGCGGTGATGTAGCCCGCCTTCAGCATCATGATGCCGAGCAGGCCGATCACGCTCGGGGCGACGTAGCCCGCGAAGACCGTGAGGATCATGCCGATGCCGGTGGGCCTGCCCCGGGAGACCGTCACCCCGGACGTGTCCGAGTGCAGCCGGATCCCGGTCAGCTGACGTCCGCTGAGCAGGGCCACGAGCGCGTGCCCGCCCTCGTGGGCGATGGTGACGACGTTACGGGCCACGCGCCAGGGCGGGCCCAGCAGCACGGCCGCCAAAGCCACCACGGCGGCCGTGACGATGATCCACTGTTCCGGATCGGGCTGGCCGGTCACCACGTCCTGCCACACGTCGCCCAAGCTCGTTCCCACCACTGGTCTCCCGACTTCCCGCATCGACCGGTGCGCGCCCGCCACCGGAACTCCTGTCAGCGGGCCCGCTCACCCGGCGCCGCGGCGGCTGGGAGGCGCGGGGGAACGCGGCCCTTGCCGAACTTTAGGGCATTTCGGAGAGTGCCGTGTGTGTCGGTCGATCACCGGCCGGACCGAAACGGGTGCCGGTCCTGGCTTCGGTGAACTGCTCGAACGCCCGGACCGGCCCGGGGGCGACCGCCGTCAGACCTCCTCGGCCTCGGCCGCCGCCTTCAGCCGCTCCAGCGTCCGGACGATCCCCCTGGCGTTGCGCGCGGGGGATCCGCTCAGGACGTGGAAGGCGGTCTGGCCCCGCGAGTAGTCGAAGGTCTCGGTGACGAGGGTCCCGCCCTCGGGCAGTTCGCGGAGCTCGTAGCGCCAGCGGTGCGAGCCCACGTGCTTCCAGGCGATGAGCCGCCCCTCCTCGAACTCCACCACGCGGTTGGTCATCCGGTAGGGGAGGCCGAGCATCTTCATGTCCATGCCGAACTCGGAGCCCAGTTCCAGCCGCTCCGGGCCGTGCTGCGCGCCCTGGACGGTGCCGGAACCGTCGATCACGGCGTGCTGGGACGGTGTGGCGACGAGGTCGAAGATCCGCTTGGCCGGGGCGTCGACGACGACGCTCCGGGCCACCATGTGTTTGGGCATGACGGAATCATGTCACCGTCGCGGACCACTCCCCCACCGGGGCTGTCGGGCGGGGTTCACTCGCGCACCTCGTGCCGCTCGACCCCGGCCAGCTCCCCTCCGAGGAGACGTGCAGCACCCAGAACGAGCCCTTTCGCAGGCCGCGCTGCTGCGACAGTGGCGCGCCCAGCCGGGTCAGGGCCTCGGTGAGCAGGTGCGGGACCAGTTCACCGTGGGTGCACACGACCGTCGGCCGTCGCTCGTCCAGGACGCGCCCGATGACCTCCCGGGCCTCCTCCACGTCGTATCCCCCGACCTCGCTCCCCACCGTGAGGGCGCGCTCGGTCCTCAGGGGGACGTCGCACTCGACCGTCAGCGGGAGCAGGGACTCCGTGCAGCGGGCCGCCGACGAGGACACCGCGCGCAGGCTCCCGTAGGCGCCGAGCACCCGGGGCAGGGCCAGGGCGTCGGCGCGGCCGGTCGCGTCGAGCGGTCGCAGCAGGTCGCTGTCGTTCCAGGAGCGCTTCTCCCCGCCGACAGGTGGCGCAGCAGGATGACCGGGAAGGTCCGGGCGGGCCCGACCCGGAAGTTGTCGATCACCTGGACGTCGTGGTCGTAGGTGAGGCGGGTGCGGGCCTCCTCGAGGGCGACCCACTCGACCGTCTCCACCTCCTCGTTGGGTTCGTAGTCGATCACCCCTCCCGGCTGCGCCGGGGTGGCCGCCCACCACTCGACCTGCTTGGGCCAGCCGTCCTTGAGGTAGCGCTGCGGCGGGAGGCGGCGCCCCATGACGGGGGTCAGGCCGGTCTCCTCCTCGACCTCGCGGACGGCGCCGATGATGGGGTGCTCGCCGTTCTTGAGCTTGCCCTTGGGCAGGGTCCAGTCGCCCCGGTCCGGGCGCCGGATGAGGACGACCTCCCGGCCGGCGGGGCCGTCGCGCCAGAGCACGGCCCCACCCGCGCGGATGGGCTCCAGGTAGCCGCCCACCGCGGTGTCGCGCGGAGGGAAGGCGCTGGTCATGCGGATCTCGGGGTCGTTCGCGCGCGGGGTACCGCCTCGGGGCCCCGTGACCGGCCCCGTACTCGTGGGTGTTCACCCGTCCACCACTCTCAGGTGCCGGTCGCCTCGCAGGGTGTCCTGGAGGTCGACCAGCGGTTGGCCCTCCTCGTCGTGGGTGACCCGTTTCCACGAGCCGTCGGGTTCGAGCCGCCACGAGGAGGTGCTGTCGGACATCGCCAGGTCCATGATGCCCACCAGTCGGCGGCACTGCTCCGGGTCCGCGATCCGGACCAGCGCCTCCACGCGCCGGTCGAGGTTGCGGGGCATGAGGTCGGCGCTGCCGATCCACACCTGGGGGCGCCAGCCGTTGGCGAAGACGAACACCCTGGAGTGTTCGAGGAAGCGGCCCAGGATGCTGCGCACCCGGATGTTCTCGGACAGGCCCGGCACCCCGGCGCGCAGGACGCAGCTGCCGCGCACCCACAGGTCGACGTCCACCCCGGCCTGCGAGGCGCGGTACAGGGCGTCGATGATCTCCTCGTCGACGAGGGAGTTCACCTTGATCCGGATGTGGGCGGGCTCGCCCTTGAGACTGTTCGCCACCTCGGTCTCGATCTGCCGGAGCAGTCCCTGGCGCAGGGCGGCGGGGGCCACGAGCAGCCTGCGGTAATGCTTCTTGCGGGAGAACCCGGTGAGGCTGTTGAAGAGGTCACTGACGTCCTCGCCCACCTCCGCGGCGGCGCTGAACAGGCCGAAGTCCTCGTAGATCCGGGCGGTGCTCGGGTTGTAGTTGCCGGTGCCGACGTGGCAGTAGCGGCGGAGCAGGCCGTCGTCGTCCTGGCGGATGACCATGGACAGCTTGCAGTGGGTCTTGAGCCCCACGACCCCGTAGACGACGTGGCAGCCCGCCTCCTCCAGTTTGCGGGCCCACTGGATGTTGTTCTGTTCGTCGAAGCGGGCCTTGACCTCGACCAGCACCACGACCTCCTTGCCCTCCCGGGCCGCCTCGATGAGCGACTCGACGATGGGTGAGTCGCCGCTGGTGCGGTAGAGGGTCTGCTTGATGGCCACGACCTGGGGGTCGGTGGAGGCCAGGGCGAGGAACCGTTCGGTGGTGGTGGCGAAGGACTCGTAGGGGTGGTGGACCAGGACCTCGCGTTCGCGGATGGTCGCGAAGAGGTCGCCGGAGGTGAGGGCACGCGGTTCGACCGGGACCATGGGCGGGTAGCGCAGGTCGGGGCGGTCGGTGTCCGCGATCTGCGCGAGTCCGGCGAGGTTGAGCGGGCCGGGGACCCGGTAGACCTCCTCGGCCTCGGCGCCGAGCTGCTGGCTGAGGATCGACAGCACCTCGTCGCTGATGGTCTCTTCGACCTCCAGGCGCACGAGGGGACCGAAGCGTCGACGCAGGAGTTCGTTCTCCAGGGACTGGACGAGGTCGTCGGTCTCGTCCTCGTCGACCTCCAGGTCGGCGTTGCGGGTGACCCGGAAGGCGTGGTGCTCGACCACCCGCATGCCCTCGAAGAGCTGGGGCAGGTGCGCGGCGATGATGTCCTCGACCGGGAGGAAGCGGCCGCCGCCGTGGGTGGTGAGCTCGATGAAGCGGGGCAGGGCGCTGGGCACCTTGACGCGGGCGAACATGTGCCGGTCGTCGCTGGTGTCGCGCACCGTGACGGCGAGGTTGAGCGAGCGGCCCGAGATGTAGGGGAAGGGGTGCGCGGAGTCGACCGCGAAGGGTGTCACCAGGGGGTAGATGGAGCGGCGGAAGTAGCCGTGCAGGTACTCGCGTTCGCGGTCGTCCAGTTCGCTCCACCGGACGATGCTGATGCCCTCCCGGGCCAGGGCGGGGGCGACGCTGTCCTCGAAGCAGGCGGTCAGACGCAGGATCTGGTCGTGCGTGAACAGGGAGATGCGCTCCAGCAGGTCCCTGGGGTGGTGTCCGCTGGGCGAGGCGACGGACAGGCCGGTGGCCAGCCGTCGTTTGAGCCCGGCCACGCGCACCATGAAGAACTCGTCGAGGTTGCTGGAGAAGATCGCGAGGAACCGCGTCCGTTCGAGCAGCGGGATGTCCTCGTCCTCCGCGAGTTCGAGGACCCGCTGGTTGAAGCGGAGCCACCCCTCCTCCCGGTCCATGAACCTGTCGGCGGGAAGGTCGGCGGCGGGCCCCGCTGGCGTTGGCGCTGATTCCGTGCTCACAGTGGGCAGACTCCCCTTTTTCATGACCACACGGTGACCGCCCCGTGAGGGGAGAATGACCGCAACGCGACTGCTATGGAGCATCTGTACCCACATCGCGGCCCGTGTCCCTGGACACCGGGCAAGATTTCCCTCATGACGCGACCACACGCCCCACCTGACCTGGTGGGACGTGGGCTGGCGGAGCGGTGCCGCTACTGGTTGATGCCGATCTGGAGGTCGGGCGGCAGAATGAGCAGGAACATCGAGACGCGCATGAGGATGTTGAGCCAGGTGTTACGGAAGCAGGCCCACAGGTAGCCGTAGAACAGCCCCGCGGCGCCGTAGGTGAGCAGGGCCATGCCGGTGTCGTGCACGAAGTCGATCCCGGGCAGCTGGGAGACGGCGTCGTAGGGCTGGATGAACGCGTAGGTCATCGCGAACACCACCGAGGTCAGCACGATGCCGCCCCAGCGACCCAGGATCAGTTCCAGACGGCTCTGCATCATTCCCCGGAAGAAGATCTCCTCGCAGAGGGCGATGACGGTGAAGGCGACCAGCATGGCGTACAGGGTGAGCGAGGGCGGGGGCAGCCCGATGTGCGGCGTGATCAGGAACCCGATCAGCAGCACGGAGACGACCACGGGCACCAGACCGAGCCAGCGCCAGGGTTCGCTCACCTTCAGGGCGATCGAGGGCATGGCCGTACCCTTGCCGTCGACGGTCAGCCCCGAGCGGTCCAGGATGAGCAGCGGGACGGCGAACAGGAACAGCAGTCGCGAGACCAGCGCGACGGACATCGCGAGGTCCGGGGAGACGCCGGTCTGCTCCCCGTAGACGGTGAAGATCCACGACAGCATGACCATCGACAGGACCAGACCGACGAGGAGGAGGGCCATCCAGCCCAGTTCGCGGTAGACGGGGTGCCCGTCCATGGCTGCGGCGATCCGCCGGTCGAGCTCGTCCCGCCGCCCGAACGCCCGGACCAGCCCCCAGGCGATGACCATGCCGATCACCATCGGCATCCAGGAGATCAGGAACAGCACGGACGACCCACCGACGTCGTCCCGCATCGCCGGGCGGACGAGCGTCGGCCCGACGATCAGGACTACGGCGAGGGCGACGGCCCAGGCGAGCCCCCATCTTCGCACCATGGTCACAAGTGTCCCCCTGTCTCAGAACACACATTCTGCACCAGGGAAAACTAAAAGCGACTTAATGACTACGGTATGTCGTTACCCCGTTGTCACCGCCGTCCCGACACGCGCGGTGAACCAGGAAGGGAACCCCCGTGACCCACGCCGACTACGACGCCTTCGCCGAGGCGTACTCGGCCGAGAACGACTCCAACCTCATGAACGCCCACTACGAACGCCCCGCCATGCTGGACCTCGCGGGTGACGTCGACGGCCGCCGCGTCCTGGACGCGGGCTGCGGCTCCGGCCCCCTCTCCCTGGAACTCCGCGACCGGGGCGCCGTGGTGACCGGGTTCGACGTCAGCGCGGAGATGGTCGGGCTGGCCAGGAAGCGCCTCGGGGACGACGCCGACCTGCGCGTGCACGACCTCGCGCGGCCGCTCCCGTACTCCGACGGCGCGTTCGACGACGTGGTCGCGTCCCTGTCGTTGCACTACCTCAGGGAGTGGGAGGGGCCGCTTCGGGAGCTGCGCCGGGTCCTGCGACCGGGGGGACGCCTCCTCGTCTCCGTGGACCACCCCACGGCCCACGTGCTCCTGCGGCCGGGCACCGACTACTTCACGGTCGCCCCCTGGCTCGCGGAGGTCGAGTTCCGGGAGAGCAGGGCCGTCCTGAACGTCTGGCACCGCCCGCTGTACGCCATGGTCAGGGACTTCACCCGGTCCGGGTTCCGCGTCGCGGACATCGACGAACCGGCCGTCGCGGAGGACACCCCCGACCACCTGCGGCCCGAGTTCCGCCACGGGCACACCCGGTTCCTCGGGTTCCTCTTCTTCGTCCTGGTGGCCGAGTAGGCGACCCGGTCGGGCGCCCGGGTCGGGCGAGAGGGACGTCGGAGCGGGGCGGGCGCGGCCCGCCCCGCACTCGGGGCCCTTCCTAGTGTCCGTTCTCCAGGACCGACTTGAGGAAGGTCTTGGTCCGTTCCTCCTGGGGGTCCCCGAAGATCTGGTCCGGGTGCCCCGCCTCGGCGATCCGGCCCTGGTCGAACATGAGGACCCGGTGGGACACGTCCCGCGCGAAGCCCATCTCGTGGGTGACGCACAGCATCGTGATGTCGGTGGTCTCGGCCACCTCGCGCAGCACGTCCAGCACACCGGCCACCAGCTCCGGGTCAAGGGCGGAGGTGACCTCGTCCAGCAGGAGGATCTCCGGACGCATCGCCAGGGCGCGGGCGATCGCCACGCGCTGCTGCTGGCCGCCGGACAGCTGGGTCGGGTGGGCGTCGACCTTGTCGCCCAGGCCCACCAGGTCCAGCAGTTCCTCCGCCCGGGCGCTGGCCTCGTCCTTGGACAGGCCGAGGACGTGGACCGGCGCCTCCATGACGTTCTTGCGCACCGTCATGTTGGGGAACAGGTTGAACTGCTGGAACACCATGCCGATGCTCTTGCGGCGCTGCCGCAGGTAGCTCTCGCTGGCCGGGGCCAGGCCGCTGCCCTTGGGCATGTGGCTGAACGGCTCCCCGCCGATGTCGATGCGCCCCTCGGTGACCTTCTCCAGCGTCATGAGCAGGCGCAGGATGGTGGTCTTGCCCGAGCCGCTCGGCCCGATCAGGGTGACGCGCTCCCCGGCGGCCACGTCGAAGTCGAGGTGGTCGAGGACGGTGAGGTCGCCGAAGCGCTTCACCACCTGGTCGAAGACGATCAGCGGTCCGTCGGCGGCGCTGTCTCCGACACCCGGCGCCGTCGTGTTCTCAGGGGTATCAGACGGCGACATATCGCTTCTCCAGTCGTCGAATCACAATCGCGGACGGGATGCTCACCAGGAGGAAGAGGAACCCGACCATGGTGAACGTCTCCACGTAGCGGAAGTCCTTGCTGCCGACCTGCTGGGCCACGGCCAGCAGCTCGACGACTCCGATCGCGAAGAGCAGGGGCGTGTCCTTGAACATCGCGATGAGGTAGTTGCCCAGCGCCGGGATGACCCTGCGGATGGCCTGGGGCAGCACGATCGCCGTCCAGGTCCGCGAGGTCGGCAGGCTCAGCGCCCGGGACGCCTCCCACTGGCCCTTGGCCACGCCCTCGATGCCGGAGCGGTACACCTCCGCGGTGTAGGCCGCGTAGTGGACGCCGATGACGACGACGCCGATCGTGAACACCGAGATGTTGGCGGGGGACAGTGCGAAGACGAACACCAACTGGATGACCAGCGGCGTCGTCCGGATGAACTCCATCAGGAAGTGCACGAGAGTGCCGAAGACCGGCACCCGCCGGACCACCGCGATGAGCAGGCCCAG
Organism: Nocardiopsis eucommiae; assembly: GCA_018388625.1. Classification (GTDB taxonomy): domain Bacteria; phylum Actinomycetota; class Actinomycetes; order Streptosporangiales; family Streptosporangiaceae; genus Nocardiopsis; species Nocardiopsis eucommiae. The sequence continues at coordinate 5,096,967 of CP074402.1, forward strand.
GGTCAGGGCGATGGCGTAGCCGATCACCGTCGCCTGGATGGTGACCAGCAGGCCGCTGAACAGGTCGGGCAGGACCTGGCCGGTGTACTGGAAGTCCCACAGGCCGTTCACGAACTCCATGAGGCCGTTCACTTGGCCACCCCCACCTTCGTACCGACTGTCGGGGGTCGCAGGAGCCCGAGGATCCCTCCACCGGACGGCGGGACGCGGCCCAGCCTGCGGTTGGCCCGCCGTTCGAGGAGCCGCACACCGAAGATGAGGACCTGGGCGATCAGGTAGTAGAGCGCGAAGGCCACCAGGAAGACCGGGATGGTCTCACCCGAGAGGCGGCGCAGGTCGTCGGCGATCCACGAGAGGTCGTGCATGGAGACCAGGTAGACCACGGCGGTGGCCTTCATGAGCTCCACGACCAGGTTGCCGAACGTGGGGAGCATCTGCGCCCACGCCTGCGGCAGGACCACCAGGCGCATGCGCTGCGCCCAGGACATGTTCAGGGCGACGGTCGCCTCGACCTGTGCCCGGGGCACCGCGTTGATCGAGGAGCGCACCACCTCGGCCCCGTAGGCGCCGAGGTTGAGGCCCAGCGCGAGAATCGCGGCGAACATGTCCTCCAGCTGGAAACCGCTCAGCAGGGGCAGGGCGTAGATCAGCCAGTACATGACGACCAGCGCCGCGATGCCGCGGAACACCTCCACGTACACCGTGGCGACGGCACGCGGCAGCCAGTGCCGCATCGTGCCCATGACGCCGAACGTCATCGCCAGCACGAAGGCCAGGACGATGCCGCCGAGCGTGAGCTGGATCGTGAGCAGCGTCCCGTCGAGGAAACGCGGCCACTGTGCGATCAGGAACTCCACGCGGAATCAGCCCTCACAGAGCGCGGCGGTGGTGGTCCCGTCGGGCAGGTCGTCCTCGGTGAACCCCCACTCCTCTCCGAGTTCGAGCAGGCGACCGCTCTCAGTGAACTCGGCGACGACGCGGTTGATCTCCGAGAGGAGCTCCTCGTCCTCGGGACGGACGCACAGCCCGCCCCAGCCCTTCTCCTCGTTCCCGTCCATCACCGGGTAGAAGGGGTCGGACACGGTGTACTGGTCCTCCATGTTCCGCTCGATGAGCAGGTAGGAGTGGGACACGGCGAGCATGGACACCGCGTCCACGCGGCCGCTCTCCAGCAGCTCGAAGCCGCGGGTCTGGTCGGGGATGAGTTCGAGCTGCCCCGAGGGGACCTCGAAGTACTCGGCATAGGTCTGCTCGACCGACCCGTTGAGCACGGCCAGCTTGAGGTCCGGGTTCTTGACGAAGTCCTCGAAGTGCTGGATCTTCTCCGGGTTGTCCTTCGCCACCAGGAACGCTTCGGGAGACGTCGCGGTGGGCTCGCTGAACGCGACCTCCTGGCAGCGTTCGGGTGTGATGAACACACCGGCCGCGATGACGTCGTAGCGGTTGGCCTGGAGTCCGGGGATCAGACCGTCCCAGGAGGTGGCCGACGCCTGGATCTCGGGGACGCCCAGCTCCTCGAAGACCGCCTTGGCCACCGCGGGCGACTGTCCCGCCGGGTTGCCGCTGGAGTCGACGAAGCCGAAGGGCACCTCGTTGGCCAGGGCGACCGCCACGAACCCCTGCTCGCGCAGGCGCTCCAGGGTGCTCTGGCCCTCCGCGTTCTGGCCGCCGCTCCCGGAGTCGACCCGACTGCACGCCGCGAGGCCCGCGACCGCCGCACCTGCTCCGGCCAGGCGGAAGGCGTCTCGACGTCCCCAGGTTCCCCGCCGACGCGCTGGTACCTGATTCTTCACGACTGCTCCTCGAAAACTCGCGGGTGCGGAGCCTTCGCCCGAAGGACGGGGCGAGGCCTCACGCGTTCGGAATGCTTGGGCGCCTCGTGTGGGCGCATCCGCGGCGCGATGGCCGCGGTCGTGACCGTTGCCCGGGTGCTCGGGACGACGGCGCTGGTACGGGGTCTCCCTCCCCGAGCCCGAGGTGCAGTAACTGAAGACGAATAGTCCGTTATGCACTGGTTATGAGTCTCTGTTCGTCGGGTGACCCGACGACACTCCTCCTCCGAGCTGGCCACCTGTGGTTCGTGACTATGGGTTCTTATGCCCGTTACCGAGTGGTTCCTACCCCTGGGAACGTGAAAGCGGGGCCCGGAACTCCGGACCCCGCTCCCTGCGGGCTTTTCGCGCCTGCGGACTAGGCGTTGACGTCCTCCTCGACGACCAGCGGGTACACGCCGTTCTCGTCGTGGACCTCACGGCCGGTGACCGGGGGTTGAAGACGCAGAGCACGCGGAAGTCGGTCTTCGGGCGGACCGTGTGCTTCTCGTGGCCGTTGAGCAGGTAGAGGGTGCCCGGGGTGATGATGTGCTTCTCCCCGGTCTCCTCGTTGGTCAGCTCGGCCTCGCCCTCGATGCAGTGCACGAGCTCGATGTGGTTGGCGTACCAGAACGTCGACTCGGTGCCCGCGTACAGGACGGTCTCGTGGAAGGAGAAGCCGACCTTCTCCTTGGCCAGGACGATCCGACGGCTGCGCCAGTTCTCGGTCTTGATGTCAGCGTCGGTGTCGTTGACCTCGTCCATACTGCGAACGATCACTTGTGTCTCCTTCACGCTCTGATGCGCGCTGTATGCGCTGGTGGTACACGGTACGGGGCCGACCGGCACCCCGGGTAGAGGTACTGGCCGGCCCCGCGCCCGATTCGGTGGGCACGCCGGTCCGAAACGGCCCCGGCGTGTCGCTAGGCGGTCTGGGGAACCTTGACCGCCGCGCGGACGGCGTCGGCCATGATGTCCAGACCGGCGGTGAGCTCCTCCTCCGTCGTGGTGAGCGGCGGGAGGAGCTTGGCGACCTCGTCCTCGGGGCCGGAGGTCTCCAGGAGCAGGCCGCGGTCGAAGCACCCGGCGGCGACCTTCTTGGCGATGCCGCCCTCGGCGTCGAAGGCCAGACCGCGAGCCAGGCCGCGACCGCGCACGTGGGCGCCGAAGTCGGCGTGCTCGGCGGCCATCTCCGCGAGGCGCGCCTCGACCAGCTCGCCCTTGGCCAGGGTGGCCTGGGCGAAGGTGTCGTCGGACCAGAAGCGGCGCAGCGCCTCGGTGCCGGTGACCATGGCCGGGTTGAACCCGCGGAAGGTGCCGTTGTGCTCGCCCGGCTCCCAGACGTCCAGCTCGCGCTTGAACAGCGTGAGCGCCATCGGCAGGCCGTAGCCGCTGATGGACTTGGACAGGGTGACGATGTCCGGGGTGATGCCGGCCTCTTCGAAGCTGAAGAACTTGCCGGTGCGGCCGCAGCCCATCTGGATGTCGTCCAGGATCATCAGGATCCCGTACTCCTCGCAGAGCTCCGAGAGGCCGCGCAGCCACTCGGCGCTGGCGACGTTGATGCCGCCCTCGCCCTGGACCGCCTCGACGATCACGGCCGCCGGGGCGTCCAGACCGCTGCCGCTGTCCTCAAGGAGGGAGCGCAGCCACAGGAAGTCCGGGGTCTTCCCGTCGAGGTAGTTGTCGAACGGCATGGTGGCCACGTGGTCGAGCGGCACACCGGCGCCGCCGCGTTTCATGGAGTTGCCGGTGACGGCCAGGGCGCCCAGGGTCATGCCGTGGAAGCCGTTGGTGAAGTTGATGATGGTCTGGCGGCCGGTGTACTTACGAGCCAGCTTGAGCGCGGCCTCGACCGCGTTGTTCCCCGCCGGGCCGGGGAACTGGACCTTGTAGTCCAGGTTCCGGGGCGTGAGGATGACGTCGTCGAAGGTCTTCAGGAACTCGCGTTTGGCCACGCTGTACGCGTCGAGGCTGTGGACGATCCTGTCGTCGGTCAGGTACTCGATGAGCGAGGACTTCAGCTCGGGGTTGTTGTGCCCGTAGTTGAGCGATCCGGCCCCGGCGAAGAAGTCCAGGTACGGGCGGCCGGACTCGTCGTGGACGTGGCTGCCGACCGCCTTGTCGAAGACGACAGGCCAGTTCCGGCAGTATCCGCGGACTTCGGACTCGAGGCGCTGGAAGGTCTCCATCGTGATGTTCCTTGGTTCCTTTCCCCAACTTCGTGGGCTCAGGGCTGAGACGAGGGGCGGGTGGGGATCGCGTTCGATCCGGAGCGGACGGTCAGTCGGTGTCGGAGTGCGCGCCGATGGGACCGATGCGCACGAGGTCCTCGGGGTCGTGGGGTCCTTCTCCGTCCTTGGGGAAGTGCTCCGCGCCGAAGAGCGGGCTCCACACGGCCTCGGCGCCCAGGCTCCGCGCGAACGAGGAGAAGAGGGCCCGGGAGGCCTCGTTGTCGGGGGTGACGGTCGCTTCGAGGTAGCGCAGGCCCTGGTCGACGAGGCGCTCGCCGATGAAGTCGAGCATCCGGCGGGCCAGTCGCTGACCCCGGTACTCGGAGCCGACGGCCACCTGCCAGAGGAAGTACGTGTCCGGGCTGTCGGGACGGACGTAGCCGGTGACGTAGGCCGCCATCCGGCCGTCGGCGTCCCGGGCCACGACGCTGGTCGTGGCGAAGTCCCGGCACCAGAGCGTGTAGGCGTACGGGGAGTTGACGTCCATCCCCGTGTCGCCGGCCAACCGCCACATGTGCGGCCCGTCCTCCGGGGAGGGGTGCGCGAGGCGCACGACCTCACGGCCCGCGGCCTCCGTGGTCTCGGAGCTCACAGCCCCACCTTCGATTCGGTCGCGTGCTTGGAGGTTCGTTCGTTGATGTGGCACGTCGATCGAACTTAGCGAAAGAAGGTCAAAGGAGTTTCAGCGAGATTCCGCCCAGATGTTTGGGAGGATTACCAATGGGTAGGGCTTGTTTATTTAGCAGCTTGATTCCGCATGGGACGGGGTTCCCAGATGACGCTGGGTAGCGGCCGCCCTCCCCGTCCACGCCCTGTCTATCAGGGGCTTCGGCCCCTGGGGCGGACCTGCGTCGCGCGAGGTGGGAGGTGACTCGCGGGCGGGTGGTCGGCAACCGTCAGGGTCAAACATAGAGCCTCCACGGGGAATATTAAGCGTGCGTTAAGTCACATCAATTCGGTGGAAAGCTCGCGACATATCGCCCTGAGTGAGCCGCCCCGCACGTCACACGTTACGCGGGCCGCCCGCTGGAACCAGCTGTACGCAGGAATTTCCTCGGCCCGCGCGCCGAACAATCCACCGTCGGGGTCGGGCCGAAACCGCCCCGCGCCCCCGGCGCGATCGGACGCACGGAGACCGGCGCCACCGTCGGACGACCTTGATGAATCCCCGACTTTCCATCAGACTCTGTGTAGTACGACCTGATGTAGTACTACAATTAGTCGCACCGCTGAGCCGCAGCCCACGCGGGTCCGGCACCCCGGGACGGCAGTGCGGACTCGAACTTCGTCGCCCCCGCCGTAGGAACACGGCGGGAACCACTGACCAGGGATCGGAGGCGTCCGTGAACCGCCTGTACCACGACAGCGAGGACTGGGTCGAGCAGGGGAACTGCCGTTCGTACGACCCCGAGATCTTCTTCCCGGTGAGCAGCACCGGGATCGGCCGCACCGACACGGAGCGCGCCCTGGCCGTCTGCCGCAGCTGTACTGTTCGCCCGGAATGTCTGCGGTGGGCCCTGCGCGCCGGAGAGGCTCACGGAGTCTGGGGTGGCACCACCCCCGAGCAGCGTCGCTACATGCGCCGCGAGCTGGTTCCGGCGAGCTAGGTGGAAGGCGGAGCCGCCGGACGCGAGGGTTCGCGTCCGGCGGCTCGTCGCCGTCACCGAGGGCCCCACTCCGAGACGTTCGAGCGCGTTCTCACGTCCGGAGGTCTTGCGGGCCCCTGTGGCACGGCCTAGGTTCACTATCGTGCGACCCGCTCACGGCACGCTCCGACTCACACGCACGGCACTCCTCGCCGGCGCGTGCACCGGTCTTGCCTGGATGGGCCACAACATCGGGGCCGACAACCCCGCCGGGGCCTGGGGGTTCCTCCTGGCCACGGCCTTCCTGTACGGCCTCCTGTGGCGGTTCACCCGGATCATGCGGGGCTTCGGCGACATCTTCGCCGTGATGGCCCTCGCACAGGTCGCCCTGCACCTGATCCTCCAGCTGTCCGGCCCCGGGGTCGTCCCGATCGACCACGCCGGGCACGGATCCGCCTTCCTCGGCCTCGCGCCGGGCATGCTGTTCGCCCACCTGTGGGCGGCCCTGCTCACCTCCGCGCTGCTGGCCCACGGCGAGTCCGCGCTCTGGTCCCTCGTGACCGCCGTCGCCCGGGCCCTCCCGCGGCCGCCGCGCCTGCCCGACCTGGCGTCCGTGGAGTCCGGGGCCGCGCCCGTCGCGCCCCCGTCCCCGACGCCCTCTCCCCCAGAGCCGTCGACGCACGGCCCGCGCGGGCCTCCCGGTTCGCCCGCGTTCCGCCCGGCCCTCCCGTAACCCCCGGTTCCGGCGGTCGAGGCGGTCCCACCGAAGATCCCGGACGAGCACCGGTCCCCGACCCGTGCCCGCCGGGCGCGAACCGCACCCGAACGGTCTGAGAGAAGATCATGAGAAGAATCCGTACCGCGGCCCTGGTCGCCCCCTTCGCCGCCGCGCTGCTGCTGGCTCCCGCCCCCGCCTTCGCCCACGACGTGCTGATCGCCTCCGACCCGGAGGACGGCGCCGCCCTCGACGCCGCCCCCGAGGAGGTCACGCTGACCTTCAACAACGCCCCGATGGCGGGTGGCAGCGGCAGCGCGATCGTCGTGACCAGCCCCGAGGGCACGGAGATCCAGGAAGGCGAGCTGACCTTCGACGGCACCGACGTGTCCGTCGCCCTCGCGACACCCACCGAGGCGGGCGAGTACGGCCTCTCGTTCCGGGTGGTCTCCTCGGACGGCCACCCCATCCAGGACACCCTGAGCTTCTCGCTGTCCGAGGAGGCCGTCGCGGCCGCCGCCCCGGAGGAGACCGAGGAGGAGCCGGCCGCCGCCGAGGAGGAGGCCCCCGAGGAGGCCGCCGACGAGACCCCCGCCGCGGAGGAGACCGCGGCCGAGGAGGGCGGGACCTCCCCGCTGATGGTCCTGGCCGGCGTGGTCGTGGCCGTCGCGGCCATCGGCGCGGTCGTGCTCGTGGTCGTGCGCTCGCGCAACCGCCCCGGCTCCGGTGAGGGCTCCCAGAAGTAGCGGAACGCCGGAGGGGCCCGCACGCTTCGGCGTGCGGGCCCCTCCGGCGGTCAACGGACCGTCACCGTCTCCTGGCCAGGAGGATGCTGATGTTGTCCTTGCCGCCGGCCTCCATGGCGGCCTGCCACAGGGCGTGCACGGCGGCCTCGTCGCTGCCCGCCTCCGCGATCATCCGCTCCATCTCCTCCGGCAGCACCAGGTCCGACAGACCGTCGCTGCACATGAGCCAGGCGCTGGGGTCGGCGGCGTCGTCCCGTCCCACATGGGGGACCATCGACCCGCCGGAGCTGCCGCCCAGGGACTGGGTGATGAAGTTGGTGGTGACGGGGCGGCCGTCCTCAGAGGGAGGGAGGGCCGGGGAGTCGTCCTCGGAGAGCTGGCGCAGGTGGCGGCCCTCCAGACGGTAGGTGCGGGAGTCACCCACGTTGAACCAGAAGTTGCCGTCGCTGTTGAGCAGGACGCCGGCGACCGTGGTCCCCATGCCGGAGAACTCGGTGTGCTGAAGCGCGTGGTCCTTGATCTCCTCGTCGATGTTGGTGAGGAGCTGGGCGATCTCCTCCGGGCCGTTGAGGCGCGGCCCCATCTCGGCCATGCGGTGCACCGCGTGCTCGGAGGCGATCTCTCCGGCGGCCTGGCCGCCGATCCCGTCCGCGACCGCGAGGATGACCGGTTCACTCACCGGCAGCACGCAGCGGACCGGGGAGGTCATGTTCGCGCTGGCGACGGTGAGAGCACCCATGACCACGGAGTCCTCGTTGGCGGGGCGGATAGCGCCCCGGTGCGTGAGGGCCGTGACAATGACTTCCCCACCAGCGACACCCATACGCCCTTCCTCCCGTTTCATCGGCCGTGGCCGGTTGCCCGGCGTCTGGCGCCGGGCCTTGGTCGAGTCCCGTACATCGTCTGGATTCTGTAACCGTACCGAGCCACCGCCGGAGTCGGTCAAAATCCGCGTACATCATGGCGGAAAACACCCGGATATGCAGTTCCCGCACCGGTTTTCGCCGCCAAAAGTGTTGTGGCGGTTGATCCTGGGACGTGTGTGGTGCCGTCGTTCGGTTCGGGTCTGACAGTAGCGGTGCCGGGGACCTCCCGACAGGGCCCACCGCCAGGTTCGGCCAACCCGCAGACCAGAGGCCCCGTACGGGTCCGGTCCCACGGCTCCCCGACCCGCGCCGGGCACCCCGTGCCGTCCCGAAGGCGATCGGCGCCACGTTGTCGGTTCCGTGAGGGTCTGGCAGAATGGACCCGTTGGGTGTCTAAGACGCAGACACACACGACCGCCCCGGGCGGTGCCCTGACCTCCTCAGGTGCCCCGGTGGCTCGAACTCCCTTTCGACGGTCGTTTGGTGTGGTCTCATGCGTCCTTCCCTTCCTCTCTTCTCCTCTCCGGTCTCCACCGTCCGTGCGCGCCGCGTACGCGCGGCGCTCCGTGCCGCCCGCCATCCCCCTCCACCGGGCCCCGATCCCGGACGCGTCCTCCGCTGAACCGTCCGCCACGATCCCCCGGTCCCGCCGCCCCGTACCCGGGCGGCACCGGCGCCACCGCGGCCGCCGGCGACGGACCCACCGCGCAAGCCCCGCCCGGGAGGATTCCGACTCCCCGCTCCGGAGTCCCACCGGGCCCATCCACGACGGACACCACGGCGGTGTCCAAGGAGTCCAAAGCCCAGTGAAGATCGCCATGGTCGCCGAACACGCCAATCCCCTCCCCGCTCACCGGGGCGAACCGGCCTGCCCCGCGAGCCTGCACGTGTGTGCCCTGTCCCGCCAGCTCGCCAAGCGCGGGCACCGGGTGACCGTCTACGTCCGCCGCAGTGACCCCGACCAGCCCGACGGCCGCACCCGCATGGCGCGCGGCGTCTCGGTCGCCTACCTCGACGCGGGGCCCGCCCGTCCGCTCTCGGAGGACGAGCACGCCGAGCACACCGGCGCCTTCGGCACCGCGCTCGCCGCCGTGCTCGACGAGGACGTCCCCGACGTCCTGCACGCCATCGGCTGGACCAGCGGTCTGGCCGCACTGCACGCCCAGGCGCACAGCGAGAAGGACCAGAGCGGGACCCCGATCGTCCAGACCTTCCACTCGCTCAACGCCAGCGAGCAGCGCTCCGGCCTGCCCGACCGGCCGGACCGCGCCCGCATGGAGACGATCCTCGCCGCGCGCGCCGACCACGTGCTGGTCAACTCCACCGACCAGCAGGGGAGCTGGCCCGCCTGCGCGTGCCCCGCCACCACGTGAGCGTCGTGCCGTTCGGCGTGGACCCCGACCACTTCAGCGTGGAGGGCAGCGCCTCCGCCGAGCCGTGGCACTCCCGCCGCGAGGAGCGCGCCCGACTGGTCTCCGTGACCTCCCTGACCGAGGCGGGGGCGCCCGGCGTCTGGTCGAGTCGATGGTCCGCCTGCCCGAGGCCGAGTTGGCGCTCGTCTCCACGGCCGAGGACCAGGAGGTCGCCCTGGACGAGAACGCCCGCGGGATCGAGCTGCTCGCCAAGGAGCTCGGCGTGGACGACCGCGTGCACCTGACCGGTCCGCTGGAGCGCAAGGAGCTCCCGCGCCTGCTGCGCTCGGCCGACGTGTTCGTGTCGGCCGCGTCCTACGACCCCTACGGCGGCGCGGTCCTGGAGGCCATGGCCTGCGGACTGCCCGTGGTGGCCACCGCCACCGGCGCGGTCCCCGGGGCGGTCCTGCACCGCACCAGCGGGGTCCTGATGCGCTTCGGCCGTCCCGACGAGGTCGCCCGCTCGGTACGCGCCGTGCTGAACACGCCCACCATGAGCACCGCCTACGGGATCGCCGCGGTGGACCGCGCCCGTTCCCGGTTCACGTGGCAGCGGATCGCCATCGAGACGGAGCTCGCCTACGAACGTTCCCGTCCACAGCTGGCCGCGCGCGACGAGATCGAGGAGGATGAGGCGGACCTCCTCCTGTCCGGTTCCCCCAACTGAACGGTCCGCCCACACCGATGACCTTCGAACACCAGGGACTCCTCTTCCGCCATGAGAGACGGTTCCACGACGTGGCGTCGGAGCGGCTGCGATCCGCCGTCCGCGCCGACGCCCACGTCGTGCTCTCCGTCGCCGACCCGACCCCGCTCCTGAACGGGCTCGACCGGCACGAGCGAGGCAGGGTGGAGGTCATCGGGAGGGACGACCTCTACGAGGCCCCTGGGCGCACTCTGGCCGCCCTGCACCGCTTGGCCCTCCTCCACGGCCCGGGAGAGGTGAGCGTCGTGGCCGAGCCGCCACTGGCGCCGCTCGTCCACGGACCCACGATGGAGCTGCGCGAGTGGCACCGTCTGGAGTCGGTGTTGAGCACCGCGTTGGCGCCGATGCGCATGCGGATGCTGTGCGTGCACGACGAGCGCTCCCTGGGGCCGGGGGTGCGGGCCGCGATACGGGCGACGCACCCGACGCTCGTGGGCGAGGCGGGCCCGCGACCCAACCCCGCGTACCGCGGAACGGAGGCCTTCGGCCAGCGGCCGCTCGCGCCGGAACCGCTCTCCGTGCGGGGACCGGTGCACCGCCTGGAGATCGGGCAGTCGCTCCCCGGCTGCGCGAGGAGATCGCGTCGCTCGCGAGCGCGGTCGGTCTGCCTCCGAGCCGCGTGGACAGCATGGTCGTGGCGGTGAACGAGCTCGCGGCGAACGTGCTCGAACACGGCGCGGGCAAGGGCAGCGTCCACCTGTGGCGGGCGCCGGACCGGTGGGTGTGCGACGTGTTCGACGAACACGGCGACCTCAGCGATCCGCTCGCCGGATACCGCCCGGCCGACACGCTCAGGTCGCGCGGCTACGGGCTGTGGATCACCCGGCAGACCTGCGACTTCCTGGAGATCTGCGGCAGCGGCGAGGGGTCGCTGACCCGGCTCCACTTCGTCGATCCGACGCGCGCGGACTCGGGCCGCACGGGGTGCGGCCGGAGTGCCGGGGTCAGCCCTTGAGCGTGTCCACGGCGTTGTCCGTGCTCGCGTCGATCGGGATGACCTGGTCGATACCGGCTATCACGAACAGGCGGTTCACCTGCTGCTGCGGTTCGGTGACGACGAGTCCGAGCCCGAGGTCACGGGCCTGACGGAAGGCCGAGACCAGCACCCCGATGCAGCGGGAGTCGCAGAAGCCCACCTTGGCCAGGTCCACCACCACACCGACGGGCAGGGGTGCGGACAGCACCTCGTCCAGAGCCTCCGCGAGCGCGGGCGAGGTGACCGCGTCCATCTCCCCACGGGTGTCACGACGACGACGCCATCCTCGCGGCGGATCGAGATGTCTGACGTCACGCTCGGTTCTCCTTGTCGTTCGCGTGCACCGTGGGAGCTCGACGCACCCCGGGCGGACCGACCGCCACCGCGTACCGCGACGGCCCCGAACCCTCATCATGACGGCTCACTGTCACGCTCGGGACTCGGAGTGACCTCGACACGTAGGCGAACCCGCCGCCTCAGCGCCCGTCTGGCCTCGGACGGCGCGACCTCTGCGGTCCGGTGTTCTCCGCGACGAGGTCCCGGGCCACGTCCACGACCTTCTTCCGGTTACGCTGCGCGACCTGCCGCAGTGCCGCGAAGGCGGTGTCGGCGTCACAGCCCCGGGCGTGCATGATGATGCCCTTCGCCTGGTCGATCACGGTGCGCGCGGACATCGCACGGCGCATGTGGGCGGACTCGCGGGCGGCGTCGGCCCGGCGGTCGGCCGTGTTCAGGGCCATCGCCGCGTGCTCGGCCAGCAGGGCGGTGAGCTGGGAGACGACCTCCTCGTCGAAGGCGTCGGCGCGCCCGGAGTGCACGCCGAACGTAAGGATGCGGTCCTCGTCACCGTCGTCCCCGGACAGCTTGCTGGGCTGGGTGACGGAGGAGCGGTCGCCGCACTGGACCGCCATGCTCGTGTACCGGGGCCAGCGGTGTTCCCGCAGCACGTCCGCGACGCGGACCTGGGTCATCTCCCGGACCGCCTCCACGGTGGGGCCCTGGTCGGTCGTGTACTGGTGTTCCAGGGCCTCCGCGAGGTCGGAGTGCGAGGCGCCGTAGTCGGTGACCACGTGCCGGATGGAGCCGTCCCGGCCCACCACCTCGCGCCAGACCACCACGAGCGCGGCCGAGCAGCCGGGCACCCCGAGGGAGGCGGCCCGGCTCATCTGGTCCAGGGCGCGTTCGAGGGTGGTGTGCTCCTCCTGCCCCAACGCACCGATGTCACGGGCGAGGTGTTCGATCCACACAGTCCGAACCTCCTCCGACGATTCCCGGCTCCCCTCTCCAAAGGTAACCTTCGGGGGACCCTCGACCGGACCGGCCGGGTGTTCGGGCCCGTCGCCGGCGGGACGTCCTCGACGATGACCGGGAGATCGTGCGTGCCGGAGAAACTCGCCAGACTGCAACGGGAGATCGCCGCTCTGAGTGAGCGCATCAGCGCCCTGCGCAGTACGCACGCCATGTACCCCGACGACGCCCGGGGCACCGCCGAGGCCGCCCTGGCCGAGCTGGAGTACGCCGAACGCCTGCTGGAGTCCGCCGGGTCGGAACTGGCCCGGTCGCACAGCGAACCCCCGAGCCACGCAGACCTGCCGACGAGGGCGACCGCGCCCTGCTGCGCGCGGTGTTCAACGAGCTCAGCGTGCCCGTGGTGCTGCTCGACCACGACGGCTACGTCCGCAGGATCAACGGGGCCGGGGCCACCCAGCTGGGCAGTGCGCCCGGCTACCTCACCGGCAAGCCCTTCACGCACTTCGTGGACCTGCGCAAGCGGGCCGCCATGCAGTCCTGGCTGGCCGCCGTCCTGCGCGGGGACGGTCCGGCGCACCTGGAGTCGAGGCTGGCCCAACGCGGCTGGGCGGAGGACGTGCACCTGACTCTCACCCGCCTGGAGCTGCCCACCGAGGCGCAGCCGCTGGTGCTGGTGGCGATGTCACCGCCCATGAGCGGGACTGAGGAGGAGGGCCCCGCCCCCTGGAGTCCGAGGTCGAGGACCAGGTGGTCGTTCTGGCCGCGCGGCGGCTGGACGTGCTCACCCGGATGACCCGGCTGCTGCTGCGCGGCACCACCCCGACCCGGGACCTGGCCCTGACGGACGCCGCCGACCTCCTGGCCGACTCGTACGCCGACTGGGTGATCATCGACGTCTGCGACCTGCCCGAGGGTCCACGGGCGGCCCGCCGCGCGGCCGTGGTCGGCCCCGCCGACGCCCCCGAGGGGCAGCGCGAGGAGGTCGCGGGGCTCACCCCCGGCGACTCCGACATCCCCGGCGAGGTGCTGGGCCGGGGCCAGTCCCTGCTCTTCCCCCTGATCGAGGACGAGACGGTCCTGGGCCACTCGGGGAGCGGCGCGCCCCTCCTGTCGGCCCTGGGCGCGGGTTCGCTGCTGTCCGTCCCCCTGAGGGGCAGCCGTGGCGTACGCGGAGCCCTCACCCTGATCCGACGCAGCAACCGGGGCAGCTTCCGCCTCGCCGACCTCGGACTCATCGAGGAGATCGGCGAGCACATCGGGCTGGCGCTCCCGGCCCGCTAGAGGTGTTGGCTGTGCTTGTTGTGCATCTCCGCTTCGCTTCGATGCGTGTTCGGGCGCCCGGAAAGGCAGGAACCTTCGGCACCTGCGGTGTGATGGCTCGTTCCTCGCAATCCCACCTCCGGCACCTCCAGAACCCTGCCGGCGCCCGAACGAAAGCACCCCCTGGTGGCCTCGGGCCCTGAGCGGGACTCACGACTGTGGTGGACGTGAGTCCCGCCCACACACCTCCACCACAGGGGGTACCCGTTCGGGCGCCGCCAGGGTTCTGCAAGACGAGTCAAGCCGCCAGCGAGGAACGAGCCAGGCACAGACGAGGATGAAGAACAGCTGGCTTCTTAGGCGCCCGAACACGCATCGAAGCGAAGCGGAGATGCAAAGAAGTGCTTCTACTCCGGCCCGTGCAGCGTGTCCACCAGGGTGGACAGCCGTGAGGCCGACCGGTCGACCCTGCGGACGGCGTCCACGAGCGGCTGGTCGACCTCCTGGTAGTTGTCGACGATGTGCTCGCGCAGGGCGGCGAGGTCGGTCTGGACCTGGCGGGAGCGCTGGGCGAGCTGTTCGGCCAGGACCCGGCCGGGTTCGCCGGTCTCCTGGTTGAGGACCCGCTGGAGCGACCTGGCCTGTTCGCGCATCTGTGCCTTGAGCTGGTGCAGCTCCACGAACACCTCGACCTTGGAGCGCAGCACCCACGGGTCGAACGGTTTGATCAGGAAGTCCACCGCGCGTGACGAGTAGCCGCGGAAGACCTGGTGCCGATCGACTTCCTGGGCGGTCAGGAAGATGATCGGCACGTCCTTGGTCTTCTCGCGCTGCTTGATGTGCGCGGCGGTCTCGTACCCGTCCATGCCCGGCATGATCACGTCGAGCAGGATGACCGCGAAGTCGGTGCCCAGAAGGTGCTTCAGCGCCTCCTCACCGGAGTTGGCCCGGACCAGGTTCTGGTCGAGGGACGTGAGGGCCGCCTCCAACGCGATGAGGTTCTCGTCGCGGTCGTCGACGAGAAGGATGTTGGCCTTCTGAGTCACTGCTGGCTACTCCGAGTCTTCGGTCGGGGCGGTACCGGTGCTGTCGGTGTCCCCGCTCGCGTCGTGGTTATCCCTGGTGTCACTGTGGTCGTCGGGGCCCGTGGCGCCATTGTGCCCGGACGGCGACCCGGCCGTCCCACCGGCCCTGAGATCGTCGCCCGCGGCACCGGCCCTGGTCTCCTCCGGGCCCGCCGTGAGCCACCGACGCATGACGTCCAGGAGGTGGTCCAGGTCCACCGGCTTGGTCACGTAGTCCGTGGCTCCCGCCGCGAGGCTGCGCTCCCGGTCACCCTGCATGGCCTTGGCCGTGAGGGAGATGATGGGCAGGTCCTCGAACTGCGGCATCTCCCGGATGCGCTGGGTGGTCTGGTTGCCGTCCAGCTCGGGCATCATCACGTCCATCAGGACGAGGGAGATGTCCTCGTTGGCCTCCAGCTTCTCGATGCCGGTGTGCCCGTTGTCAGCGTAGAGGACCTCCAGCCCCTGGGCTTCGAGGGCGCTGGTCAGGGCGAACACGTTACGCACGTCGTCGTCGACGATCAGCACCCGCTGGCCCGCGAGCACCGCCCGACGTTCGGGGTCCGTGCGGGCCTCCACGGTCTCCTGGGCGTTCTCGGCCGACTCGGTCTCGGCCGGTTCGGGCGCCTTGAGCACCTGCACCATGGGCAGCGGTTCGGTCGTCTCGCCCGAGTCGGTCAGGGCCGCCACGACGGCGTCGAAGTCCTCGTCCGGAAGGTTGAGGTCGTCGTCGGACAGGTCCGGCAGGGAGTCGTACTCGATCCGGCTCGGCTCGATCGCGGGCACGGGCTCCAGGGCGGTGAGCTCGTCCGCGTTCTCCCCGGCGTCGTCGGGCAGGCGGACCGGGAGCAGCAGGGTGAAGGTCGACCCCTGGTTGGAGACGCTCTGGACCCGGATCTCGCCACCGAGCAGGCGGGCGAAGTTCCGGCTGATGGACAGGCCCAGGCCCGTGCCGCCGAAGCGTCGTGAGGTGCCGCCGTCACCCTGGTGGAAGGCCTCGAAGATCACCTGGAGCTTGTCCTCCGCGATCCCGATCCCGGTGTCGGCCACGGTGAACGCGATGACCTCCTCGTTCTCCACGAACATGTCGAGGTCGGCGTCCTCCAGCGCCCACGCGGGCTCGATCAGCAGCCGCACCTCGCCCTGCGGGGTGAACTTGACCGCGTTGGAGAGCAGGTTGCGCAGGATCTGCTGGAGCCGCTGCTCGTCGGTCCACAGCGTCTCCGGGATGTCCGGTGAGACGTCCACCGCGAACGCCAGCCCCTGCTCCCCGGTGACCGGCCGGAAGGTGGCCTCCACGTAGTCGACGAGCTGGGCGATGGAGACCTCGCTGGGCTGCACCTCGGCGCGGCCCGCCTCCACCTTGGACAGGTCCAGGATCTCGTCGATGAGCAGCAGCAGGTCGCTGCCGGCCTTGTGGATGGTCTGGGCGAACTCCACCTGCTTCGCGGACAGGTTCTGCTCGGCGTTGTCCGCGAGCAGGCGGGCCAGGATCAGCAGGCTGTTCAGCGGCGTACGCAGCTCGTGCGACATGTTGGCCAGGAACTCGGACTTGTACTTGGACGAGACCTGGAGCTGGTGGGCGCGCTCCTCCAGCGCGTTCCGGGAGCGCTGGATCTGCTGGTTCTGGAGTTCGATCGCGCGGTTCTGGTTGGCCAGCTGGGTGGCCTTCTGCCGCAGCTCCGCGTTCTTGCCGCGCAGCTCCTCCTGCTGGCGCTGGAGCTCGTTGGAGCGTTCGCGCAGCTGGCTGGTGAGCTGCTGGGACTGTTCGAGCAGGTGCTCGGTGCGGTTGTTGGCCAGGATGGTGTTGATGGTGGTGCCCAGCAGGGCCACCAGCTGGCGCAGGAAGTTCTTGTGGATCTCCCGGAACTCGTCGTAGGACGCGAACTCGATGACGCCGAGCGAGCGCCCCTCGGTGACGATGGGGAGGATGTACAGGTTGCGCGGCTGCGCCCCGCCCAGTGCGGACTCGACCGTCACGTAGCCGGGCGGGATGTTCGACACCTGCTGCTCGACCTGCTGGGACAGGGCCTCTCCGGCCAGCCCCACGCCCTTGCGGATGCGCTGGCGCCCCTCGGGCGGGTCGAAGCCGAACCCGGCGTAGAGGCGGAAGACACCCTCGTTGTCCTGGTCCTCGGGCAGGTAGCAGGCACCGTGCTGGGCGTGGATGAGCGGCGTCACCTCGGTCATGATCAGGCGGGCGAGCTCGTTGAGGTCGCGGTGGCCCTGGATGTGACCGGAGATGCGGGCCAGGTTGGACTTGAGCCAGTCGGCGTCGGCCTGGTCGGCGGTGGTCTCGCGCAGGTTGGACACCATCAGGTTGATGTTGTCCTTGAGCTGTTCCATCTCGCCGCGCGTGTCGACCTGGATGTTGCGGGTCAGGTCGCCCTTGGCGACGGCGTTGGCGACCTCCGCGATCGCGCGGACCTGCGTGGTGAGGTTGCCCGCCAGCCCGTTCACGCTGTCGGTCAGCTGCTTCCAGGTACCGGTCACGCCCTCGACCTTGGCCTGGCCGCCCAGCTGACCCTGGCTGCCCACCTCGTGCGCCACGCGGGTGACCTCGGTGGCGAAGGCCGACAGCTGGTCGACCATGGTGTTCACCGTCGTCTTGACCTCGAGGATCTCCCCCTGGGCGTTGACGTCGATCTTCTTGGTGAGGTCACCGGCGGCGACGGCGGTCGTGACCTCGGAGATGTTGCGCACCTGCGTGGTGAGGTTGTGCGACATCGAGTTCACGTTCTCGGTGAGGTCGTTCCAGATGCCGGAGACGCCCTTGACGCTGGCGCGACCGCCCAGCTTGCCCTCGGTGCCCACCTCGCGGGCCACCCGGGTCACCTCGTCCGCGAAGGCGGAGAGCTGGTCCACCATCACGTTGATGGTGTCCTTCAGCTCCAGCATCTCGCCCTTGGCGTTGACGGTGACCTTCTTGGTCAGGTCTCCGGCGGCGACCGCCCGCGTGACCATGGAGATCTGCCGCACCTGGTAGGTCAGGTTGTTGGCCATGGAGTTCACGTTGTCCGTGAGGTCCTTCCAGACCCCGGACACGTCGCGCACGTGGGCCTGACCGGCCAGCTTGCCCTCGGTACCCACTTCGCGGGCGACCCTGGTGACCTCGTCCGCGAACGTCGACAACTGGTCCACCATCTTGTTGATGGTGTCCTTCATGTCGAGCATCTCGCCTTGAGCGTCGACCGTGATCTTCTTGCTGAGGTCACCCTTGGCGACCGCCGTCGTGACCTGGGAGATGTTGCGGACCTGGTAGGTGAGGCTGTTGGCCATCGAGTTGACGTTGTCGGTCAGGTCCTTCCAGATGCCCGACACGCCCTTGACGTTGGCGCGGCCGCCCAGCTTGCCCTCGGTGCCGACCTCACGGGCCACCCTGGTGACCTCGTCGGCGAGGGAGTCGAGCTGGTCGACCATGGTGTTCACGGTGTTCTTGAGGGCGAGCATCTCGCCCTGGACGTCCACCTCGACCTTGCGGGTCAGGTCGCCCCGGGCCACCGCCGTGGTCACCTTGGAGATGTCGCGGACCTGGTTGGTCAGGTTGTCCGCCATGGAGTTCACGTTGTCCGTGAGGTTCTTCCAGATGCCCTGGACCCCGCGGACGTTGGCGCGTCCGCCGAGCTTGCCCTCCGTGCCGACCTCGCGGGCCACGCGGGTGACCTCGTCGGCGAACGTGGAGAGCTGGTCCACCATCGTGTTGAAGGTGTCCTTGAGCTCCAGCATCTCGCCCTGGACGTCGATGGTGATCTTCTTGCTGAGGTCACCACGGGCGACGGCGGTCGTGACGGTCGAGATGTCACGGACCTGGAGGGTGAGGCGGGAGGCCATCTGGTTGACCGACTCGGTGACCTCGCGCCAGGCACCGGAGACGTCCTCGACGCGAGCGCTGCCGCCCAGCTTGCCCTCGGTGCCGACCTCGCGGGCGACCCGGGTGACCTCCTCGGTGAAGCCGCTCATCTGGTCGGCCATCCGGTTCACGGTGTTGGCCAGGCGCAGGAGGTCGCCCTTGAGTTCGCCCCGGCGGCCCTCGGTGGAGGCCCTGCGGTTCAGTTCGCCCTCGGCCACCGAGTCCAGGACCCGGGCGACGTCGGTCACGGGTTCCGCGACCTCGTCGAGGAGGATGTTGAGGGCCCGGGCGCTGTTGCCCCACGCGCCCCGCGCCGGGTGGACGTTGACCCGCTCGTTGAGACGGCCCTCGTCGCGCACGACGTCACCGACCCGCTGGAGTTCGGTGCTGAGCTGTTCGCTGTGGTCGATCACCTCGTTGAACACCGAGGTGATCTCGCGGAGTTTGCCGCTGCCGCGCGACCTGAGCCGGACACTGAAGTCGCCGTCACGCATCCGGTACAGGGCACTCAGGATCTCGTCGAGCTGGTCGTCGGCCAGTTCCGTGACCGCCTCGGGCATGAACCCCTCCTCAATCCCGCACGTCTTCTCGGCCACCGAACGCGCACGGCCCACGGTGAAAGGGCCCCGCGCGCGTCGCGCGCACGGGACTCTGGGGGCGCACGTGCCTCACGCGCGCCCCTGGTGACATCCCGTCACGCTACCGTCGCGGAATACCACCCGAAAGAAGCGGATGTGTCGTCTTACACTAACTGCCTGAGCCAAAGCGCACAGGAGTGTTGGCCATGTTGCCCTTTCGCTCATGGCTGACCGACCCCGGGGCAGGCCCGGGCACGCCGTTCCCCTGAGGGGTCACGGAAGGTTCGGGGTGGTTCGGGGTTCCCCGGGAGGACGGCACGCGTATCGTGGCAGTGACCACCCCTCCCACACCCGCGCCCAGTGACGAAGGACACCGACGGCTTGGCAGCACAAGACGCGTTGAAGGTCGCACGACGAGAGTTCCCCCGGCTCCCGAGACCGCGGCGGCCGCCCGAGAGTTCGTGCACGACACCCTCCTCAGCTGGGGTGTGCCCGATCCCTTCGACGACATCATCCTGCTGGTGAGCGAGCTGGTCACCAACGCCGTCATCCACGCGGACTCCGCGCTGGAGGTGACGGTGCGCCGCTCGGAGGGGTCGACCGAGGTGATGGTCACCGACTCAGCTCCGGAGCGCGCCGTCCCGCAGGCGGGGCCGCTCGCCGTGGACACCTCGCCCTCCACGGGCGACGAGCGCAGCGGGGGCCTGGGACTGGCCCTGGCGTCGGCCATCGCGTCCAGCTGGGGCGTGAGCTACGGGCGCAACGACAAGGCCGTGTGGTTCCGGATCGAGGACCGGCCGGACGACCACCCGTCGTTGGAGTCCCCTCCGGTGCGCCGTGGCCCCTCCCGCCCGGTGCGGCCGCCCGCGTGGTCCGCGCTGGACTCCGCGCTGGGCTCCCGGCTTTCCCTGCCCCAGCTGCTCGAACGCACCGTGGAGTACTCGACCACCGCGCTGAGCGGGGACGCGGCGTACGTCGCGCTGGCGACCTCCGACGAGACCATGTGGGAGGTGCGCTCCGCGGTGGGGCTCACCGGCGGCGCTCCCTGGCGTCCGCTGCGGGTGCGCTCGGAGGAGATCTTCCCGTCAGCCGCGCCCGAGCCCGGCCCCGTGATCAACGACGACATGATGATCTCCCGCACCACCCGGGGCGCCCTGGCCAGGGCCGGGATGCGTTCGCTGGTGACAGCGCCGCTGATCGTCGACGGCCGGGTGACGGGTCTGCTCGGTGTGGCCTCCACGCGGGCCCGGCACTTCGGTCCCGCGGCGGCCAAGCGGCTCCAGGAGGGCGCCGACCTGATCGCGCTGCCGGTGGAGCGGTCCCGGCTGGCCGAGGTCGAGCTGAGCCGTCGCGCCTCGCTGAGCTTCCTGGCGGAGGCCAGCGACCTGCTCGCGGGCACCCTGGACGAGCGGATGACGGGTGCGCTGGCCGCGCAGCTGATCACCTCTCGGCTGGGCCGGTGGTGCGCCATCCACACCATCAACGAGCTCGGGATCTCCAGGCTCACCCACGTGGTGCACGGCGACGAGAACCTCAACGACGTCCTGCGTTCCCTGCTGACCGCGCTGCCCCCGCGCGAGCAGCGCGAACCCGGTCCGCTGTGGTCGCACAAGGACCTGGTCCAGGAGGGTCTGGACGAGCAGATGACCGGCTCGATCGCGCGCGGCCCGGCGATCAGCATCCCGCTGGTGGCCCACGGGCGCGCGCTCGGCCGGATGACCATCGGCAAGAACGACTCGGACGACTTCACCCGCGAGGAGGCCGACGTCGCGGACGACCTCAGCCGCCGGGTGGCGTCGGCCATGGAGAACGCGCGGCTGCACGAGCGGCACACGTCGATGAGCACGGCGCTCCAGCGCAGCCTGCTGCCGCCCAAGGACAAGGAGCCGGTGATCCCCGGTGTGGACCACGCGGTCTACTACCGGCCCTCGGACGAGCGCAGCGAGGTGGGCGGGGACTTCTACGACGTGTTCTCGGCGAGCGGGCGCTGGTGCTTCGCCATCGGTGACGTGTGCGGCACCGGCCCGGAGGCCGCGGCGGTCACGGGGCTGGCCCGGCACACGCTGCGCGCCCTGGCCCGGGAGGGGTTCACCCCGGCGCACATCATGCAGCGGCTGAACCTGGCGATCCTGGACGAGAACACCTCGACCCGGTTCCTGACGATGCTCTACGGGGAGATGACCCCGGCCACCGACGAGGCGGGCGGGATGCGCGTGCGCATGGTCTCGGCCGGGCACCCGCTGCCGCTGCGCCTCAACCAGAAGGGCGAGGTCGAGCCCTTCGGCACCTCGCAGCCGCTGCTGGGCGCCTTCGAGGACGTGGGTTTCAGCACCGAGAGCGTGGACATCCGCCCCGGAGAAGTGGTGCTGGCCGTGACGGACGGCGTCACCGAGCGCCGCAGCGGCTCGGACATGCTCGGTGACGAGGGTCTGATGAAGATCTTCTCCGGCGCGGCGGGCCTCACCGCGCAGGCCGTGATCAGCCGGATCGACCGTGAGCTGGAGGAGTACGCCCCGGGCGGCAACTCCGACGACACCGCGATGCTGGTCCTGCGCTTCCTGTAGCCCGTTCCCCGGCCCTGTCGCCCCCGCCCCGCCCGGAGCGGGGGTGACGTGCGTGCGGTCAGAGCCAGCCCATGTCCTGGGCGGTGCGGATGGCGGACATGCGGTTGTCGGCACCGGTCTTCCCGATGGCGTTGGACAGGTAGTTGCGGACCGTGCCCTCGGTGAGGTGCAGGGCCGCGGCGATGCGGGCGACGGTCGCGCCGTCGGCGGCGGCGCGCAGCACCTCGGCCTCGCGGTCGGTGAGCGGGCTCTCCCCGCCGACCATCGCGGCGGCGGCCAGTTCGGTGTCGATGTAGCGTCCGCCCTCGTGGACCCTGCGGATGGCCCCGGCGAGCTGTTCGACCGGGGCGTCCTTGGCGAGGAAGCCCCGGGCCCCGGAGGTCAGGGCGCGGCGCAGGTAGCCGGGGCGGCCGAAGCTGGTGAGGATGACGACCCCGCAGTCGGGGGCGCGCCGCTTGAGTTCGGCGGCGGCCTCCAGCCCGGTGGCGCCGGGCATCTCGATGTCCAGGACGGCCACGGCGGCCCCGTGTTCGAGGACGGTGTCCACCACCTGGTCGCCCCGGCCCACCTCCGCGACGACCTCCAGGTCGTCCTCCAGTCCGAGGAGCGCGGCGATCGCTCCGCGCACCAGGTGTTCGTCGTCGGCGAGCACGAGCTTGATCACGGGTGGGGCCTTCCCTGTCGTTCCGGGTCCTGGAGGCGGGGGCGGGGTATCGTTTCGGACATTGTGGTACATGGATCCCCTGCCTTCGCGGGGAGTACACATCGGGGCACACCGCCGACCAGGGCCGGAGCCAACTCGAAACCACGCTGTATCGGGCTCTCACCCTGTTCTAACCCACGCCCCCCAAGATGAAGCAAGTCAGTACATCGTCCCGTCAGCTGGAGGATGAGTTGCACCCGAACGACCCGAGTGAAGGTCCGGAGACCGGTGCTGGAGCCGAGCACGGCGACGCCGAGCACGGTCGCACCGGGTCCGGTGCCACGGACCAGCCCGAGACCGGTGGGGCGTCCTTCGAGGGCTCCCTCCCCGAGGACGACGGCGTGACCGGCCAGGAGGCGCCGGGCGAGCCGGCCCCCGGCCCGTCCGCACCCCACTTCTCCGCGCCCGAGGGCCCCGAGCCCGGCTGGGCGACCGGCCCCAACGACACGGACCGGGCCTCCTACGTCTTCCCCGGCCCCGAGGGCCACCCGGGTACCGCTCCCGGTGCCGCACCGGAGGGCCCCCGGCCCGCCGACGGCCCCGAGCGTCCCGGTGGCGTCGGGGGCTTCGGCGCTCCGCAGGGCCCGCCCGCGGGGCACCCGGTTCCCGGGGCTCCGCCCCAGGGCCCGCCCACCGCGGCCTTCATGGCCGGGGGCACGGCGGCCCGCAGGGGCCCGGCGGCGTCGGTGGCGGGTACCCCCGAGGTCCGCAGCAGACGGGTCCGTTCGGCCCGCCGCAGTACCAGCAGTTCGGCCCGGGGCCGTTCCCCGGTCAGCCGCAGCAGGCCGAGCGCAGGCGCGGCACCAGTCGGATCGTGGTCGTGGCGGCGGCGACCGCCCTGGTCACCAGCCTCATCGTCGGACCGGCGGCCGCTCTGGGCACCGCCTACCTGATGCCCGGTGGGGCGAGCTCACCGATCAGTTCGCTCACCGGCGAGCAGGGGTCGACCGCGACCGAGGGCGCCGTCGGTGACGTCGCGGACCAGGTCCTGCCCAGCGTGGTCTCCATCCAGACCAGCGCGGGCGGCGGCAGCGGCGTGATCATCTCCTCGGACGGCCAGATCCTGACCAACGCGCACGTGGTGGAGGCGGCCGGTGAGGGCCCCTGCTCGTGCGGTTCAACGACGGCACCTCGGCGGAGGCGGAGCTGCTCGGGGCCGACCCGGTCTCCGACATCGCCGTGCTCAAGGCCCAGGGCCGTAACGACCTGACCCCGGCCACGCTCGGGGACTCCGACCAGGTGGGCGTCGGCGGCGACGTGGTGGCGATCGGTTCGCCGCTCGGGCTGTCCGGCACCGTGACCACGGGCGTGGTGAGCGCCCTCAACCGTCCGGTGAACACCGGTGCCACCGAGAGCGGCGACAGCCAGACCGCGACGGTGATCAACGCGATCCAGACCGACGCCGCGATCAACCCCGGCAACTCCGGCGGCCCGCTGGTGAACATGTCCGGTGAGGTGATCGGCGTCAACACCGCCATCGCCGGGCTGTCCCAGGAGAGCGGTTCGGTGGGTCTGGGGTTCGCCATCCCCATCAACCAGGTCCGACCGATCACCGAGCAGCTGATCGAGACCGGCAGCGCCAGCTACCCGGCCATCCAGGCCACCATCGCGCCCAGCCCGGTCGGCGGCGCGCAGATCATGGACCTGACCAAGGACGGGGCCGCCGAGAAGGCGGGCCTGAAGGTCGAGGACGTGGTCGTGTCCGTGAACGGTGAGGCCGTGTCCTCGCCGGACCAGCTGATCGCCCAGATCCGTGCCCTCCGGCCCGGCGACGAGGTCACCCTGGGCGTGCTGCCCGGTGGCAGCGGCTCGGAGCAGGAGGTCACGGTGACGCTGGGCGAGCAGAGCGCCGCAGCGGCCGAGGAGGAGGCCTCGGAGATCGAGGAGGACTGACGGGGGCGTCTTCCTTCCCTTTCTCCGATCCCAGGACGGGGGCGGGCTGGCCGCGGGGCCGGCCCGCCCCCGTCCGCTGTGCGGGGGTCGTTGGTCCCGAACCGACACTCCCCGCCCGGGGATGGTGACTTGACACACAAAGGCGGACACGGAGAGTATTCATCCCTGCGCCTTGTGCTAGGTCGCCGGTCGCCTCGGCGTCACCGGAAGGATGGCGACGGTCCATACCGGTGGACCACACTCGTGGCAGCCACACCGGACCAGAGCACGGCCCAGCCGCTCGACGCCTCCAGGAGAACCGGTATGTCCACGTCCTTCGCATCGAAGTCCCCCACCGTTCCCCGGTCTCCGGAGCAGGGACGCGGGGGCGCCGCGTCCGGGTCCTCATCGGCACCGACACCTACCCGCCGGACGTGAACGGCGCCGCCTACTTCACCGCCCGGCTCGCCCACGGCCTGGCCGGACGCGGGGCCGAGGTGCACGTCCTGGGCCCCTCCCCACGGGCCGCCCCTACGTGGCCGAGCGGGACGGGGTGGTGGAGCACCGGCTGCGGTCCATGCCGTCGCTGGCGCACGAGAGCGTGCGCCTGGCACTGCCGCCCGGGGTGCGCGGGCACCTGAACCGGCTCCTGGACCGGTTGCGCCCCGACACCGTGCACATCCAGAACCACTTCCTGGTCGGGCGGATGCTCACCCACGCCGCGCGTGCCCACGGAATCCCGGTGGTGGCCACCAACCACTTCATGCCCGAGAACCTCTTCGACCCCATGCGCGTACCGGAGTCCCTGCGCCCGTACGCGGCCCGGCTGGCCTGGTGGGACCTGGGTCGCGTCCTGTCCGGGGTCGAGCACGTGACCACGCCGACCCCGGCCGCCGCCGAGCTCCTGACGGACCAGGGGTTCGCCCGCCCGGTGGAGCCGGTCTCCTGCGGCATCGACCTGGTGCGTTTCCAGCCGCTGCCCGGCAGGGCCCGTGCCGCCGAGCGGAGGCGTCTGCGGGAGGGGTTCGGAATCCCCGATCTCACGACGATGCTGTTCGTTGGCCGCCTGGACGAGGAGAAGAACGCCGACGAGCTGGTCAGGGCCGTCCGTCTCCTTCCCGGGGTCCAGCTGGTGCTGGCCGGACACGGCGCGCACCGGGCGCGGCTGGAGGAGCTCGCCCGCGCGGAGGGGGTCACCGACCGGGTGCTCTTCCTCGGGTTCGTCTCCCACGAGGACCTGCCCGACGTGTACCGGTGCGCGGACGTGTTCACCATCGCGGGAACGGCCGAGCTCCAGAGCATCGCCACCCTGGAGGCCATGGCCAGCGGTCTGCCCGTGGTGGCGGCCGACGCCATGGCCCTGCCCCACCTGGTGGAGGAGGGCCGCAACGGCTACCTGTACCGGCCCGGCCACCCCGACGAGCTGGCGGAGCGGCTGCGCCTGGTGGTGGAGGACGAGGCGGCGCGAGCACGGATGGGCGAGCACAGTCGGCTGATGGCGTCCCGGCACAGTCTGGAGGACTCGCTGGAACGCTTCGAGCGGATCTACCGGGACGCGACGGTCGGCACCCGCCCCTGGTGAGGGCCAGGTCCGAAACGTCGGTACCTCCTGGTTCGCTCTCCGGGAACGGAACTCGACCAGAGGAGCGCCCATGGGCACCTGGGGCAGCGGGAACCTCGACAACGACACGGCCGCCGACCACCTGTCCGGCGTCGTCGACCGGCTCGTCGGGGAGGTCGCCGCGGTGATGGCCGGCGACCCGGTCGAGTGGGAGGCGGACGAGTACTGGGGCGACGCCGTGCCGTGCCACCTGGAGCTGCTGTACGTCCTCGCGCGTGAGGGCTACTCGGGTGGGCGGCTGCCCGCACCCGAGGTGGTCCTCGGGTGGCGGCGGGACTACATGGCGGCCTGGGAGCGGAGCATCGACGGCCTCGAACCCTCTCCCCTGTTCAGGGAGGAGCGCCGGGCCGTCCTGCTCCGCACCTTCGACCAGCTGGCCGAGCTGTCAGGCGCCCCGGGCTCCCCCTCAGGGGCCGGTCAGGGCGGGCTCCCCGGACCCGGTCGACCGGGCGGCTGACCCGGATGACCGGGCGACGATCCCGGCGACGGCCCGAGCGGTCCGGCGGGCGGCTGCCCCTGGGGAGCCGACGGCGGAGGTCCCTGCGGGTGTCCCGGCGGAGTGGCCGGTGGCCCCTGGGGACCCGACTGAGACCCCGGCGGAGTGACCGGTGGCCCCTGCGGCACGGGCGGCGGACCGTCCTGCGGCGGCTGGTGGAGCGGCAGCTGGAGGCCGATCACCATGCCACCGCCCTCACGGTTGCGGGCGAACACCCGGCCGCCGTGGGTCTGCGCGATCTCCCGCACCATGGCCAGGCCCAGACCCGAGCCGGGCAGCCCGCGCGCGACCGTGGCCCGGAAGAAGCGCTCGAAGAGGTGCCCGATCTCGGCCGGGTCCACCCCGGGCCCCGGTCCAGGACCTCCACCACTCCCCGCGGACCCGGATGACGATCGGCGCGTTCCCGTCGGGGTCGAACTTGGCGGAGTTCTCCACCGGGTTGGCCAGAGCGCGCTCCAGCGACCCCGGACGGCCCCACACCACGCTGTCGTCGGCGTCCACCAGGATCTCCCGGCCGGTGCGCCGTCGACTGCGCGCCGCCACCCGCTCCGCGATCCCGGCGAGCGCCACCGCGCTCGGCGTCTCGTCCTCGTGGTTGCCGGTCGCCAGCCCGACCAGCTCGTTGACCAGGCCGGTGAGCTCCCGGGTCTCCCCCTGGAGGTCGTCGATCAGCCGCTGCCTGCCCTCCGGGCTCAGCCGGTCCACCCGGCCCAGCACCTGGACGTTGGTGTGCAGGCTGGTGAGCGGGGTCCTCAGTTCGTGCGCGGCGTCCTGCACGAGACGGCGCTGTTCGTCCTTGGACCGGGCCAGGCGGGCCAGCATCGCGTTGAACGCGCTGCTCAGCCGCCCCACCTCGTCGTTGCCCGGCTCCTCCGGGGCACCGACCGCGCCGACCGCGTCGGCTCGTTCCCCGGTGCCGTTACGGTTCGGGGTGACGGGGTCCAGGCGACCGGTGGAGCTCACGTACTCGGCCGCGTCGGTCAGCCGGACCAGGCGGCCGGTGATGCGGTGGCCGACCAGCCAGCCCACCGAGGCCGCGCACAGGGCGACCAGCAGCCCCACCCACAGGATCTGGACGGCCAGCCGTCCGATCATCTGCTCCACCGGCGACAGCCGTTGCAGGAGCTGGATCGCCCCGTGTCCCTCTCCCAGGGACACGGTGCCCACCCGGTACTCCTGGCCCTGGACCAGGGTCTCGCGGGTGTCCACCACCCCGGCGTCGTCGGCCCGCGCCACCTCCAGGTCCTCGCCGGTGGGACTGAAGGAGGAGAGTTCGTGCCGGTTGGCGAGCAGCTGCGCCCAGGTGCCGTCCGGGGTGAGGATCTGGGCGTCCAGGCTGCCGGGCGCCAGGAAGGTGAAGGTGCTGCCGTCCGGGGCGTCCTGGTTGTTCCTCGCGGAGATCTCCAGCTGCCGGGACAGGTTCTGCACGGCCTCGTTGAACTCGCTCTCGGCGTCAGCCCGGATGAGCGCGGCGGCGGTGCTGTAGGCCAGGGTGCCGACCAAAGCGATGGTGACCGCCGCGACCAGGGCGAACAGCACGGCGAACCGGGTGCCGAGGCGCCACTCGCCGGGGTGCAGGACGACGCTGCCGCGCGAGGCGCCGTTGGCGGCGGGAGCTCCGGTGGGGTCCGTCGTGGGTGCGTTCACGGGCCTCACCCCTGGGGACGCAGCGTGTACCCGACGCCCCGGACCGTCTGGATCAACGGCGGACCGCCGTCCTCCAGCTTGCGGCGCAGGTAGCTGATGTAGACCGCGAGGTTCTTGGACTCGGGGCCGAAGTCGTAGCCCCAGATGCGGTCGTAGATGGTGGCGTGGTCCAGCACGATCCCGGCGTTGCGCATGAGGAGTTCGAGCAGGTCGAACTCGGTCTTGGACAGCTCGATCTCCCGCTCGCCCCGCCAGACCCGGCGGGCCCGGCCGTCCAGGCGCAGCTCGCCCACCCGCAGCGGTGCGTCCCCGTCGACCTCCTCCGGCACCGGCGCGGCCCGGCGCAGCAGGGCGCGCAGCCGGGCCAGGAGCTCGTCCAGCTCGAAGGGCTTGGCGAGGTAGTCGTCGGCACCGGCGTCCAGCCCCGCCACCCGCTCCGGGGTCTCCACCCTGGCGGTGAGCATGAGGATCGGGGTGCGGTCGTGTTCCGCGCGCAGCACACGGGCCACGCCGAGCCCGTCGACCCCGGGCATCATCACGTCGAGGACGAGCAGGTCCACGGGGTCCGCGTGCACGGCGGCCAGGGCCTGGACGCCGTCCGCCGCCGTCCGCACCGTGTACCCCTCCAGTTGGAGGGCGCGTTCCAGGGACTCCCTGATGGCCCGGTCATCGTCGGCGATCAGGACGGTGGCGGTGCTTTCCATGGCCCCATGCTCTCCCACGTTGGTGAGAGGGCGGTAAGAGGCGGGCCGGAGGGAGACGAGACCGGTGGCTCAGGCGCCGGGGTCGAAGGTCCGGGTGCGGCCGAGCCCGGCGGCACGGCCCTTGCCCGCCACCACCAGCGCCATCTTGCGCGAGGCCTCGTCGAGCATCTCCTCACCGAGCATCACGGCGCCGCGCCGGTCCACGGTGGTGGCGTGCTCGTAGGCGTCCAGGATCAGCTCGGCGTGGTCGTAGTCCTCCTGGGAGGGGGCGTAGGCCTCGTTGACCGCCTCCACCTGGAGCGGGTGCAGGACCCACTTCCCGTCGAACCCGAGGGCGGCGGTGCGTCCGGCCGCCCTGCGGAGGGCGTCGACGTCACGGATCTGGAGGTAGGGGCCGTCGATGGCCTGGAGCCCGTGGGCGCGCGCCGCCACGAGGATGCGCATGAGCACGTGGTGATAGGCGTCGCCGGTGTCGTATCCGGGCGGCTGCTCCCCACGACCAGGCTCTTCATGTTGACGGAGGCCATGAAGTCGGCGGGTCCGTAGACCAGCGTCTCCAGGCGGGGTGAGGCGGCGGCGATCCGGTCCACCTCGACCAGGCCCCGGGCGTCCTCGATCTGCGCCTCGATGCCGATCCGGCCGACCGGGAGGCGGCAGGCGCGTTCGATCTGGGTGAGCAGGGTGTCCAGCCACTGGACGTCCCGGGCCTCGGTGACCTTGGGCAGGACGAGGGTGTCGACGTGGGCGCCGGCCCCCTCGACCACGGCGATGACGTCGCGGTAGGCCCACTCGGTGGTGACGTCGTTGACGCGTACCGACCGGACCCGCCCCTCCCAGCCGCCGTCGTTGAGCGCGCGGACCACGGTGGCGCGGGCGTCCTCCTTCTCCAGCGGCGCCACGGCGTCCTCCAGGTCGAGGAAGAAGGCGTCCGTGCGCAGTCCCCGGGCCTTCTCCACGAACCGGGGGTTGGACCCCGGGACCGCGAGTACCGACCGTCGTGACCTGAGTTCGCCCATCGTCGCCCGCTCCCCTGCCCTGTGTTCCGCTGCTGTTGGCCGCACGGGTCATCATCGCACCGTGCCCGGGCGCCGCACGAGGCGCGCCCCCGTCGCTGCGTAGAGTGTGAGCTGGGACGGGGGCCGCTCCTTCGTCCGGGGACACGCAGGGGAACACGGGAGTACACATGTCCGCGACGCTTCGCCCGACCAGCGCCCACTGGGGCAGCTACCAGGTCGAGGTCCACGACGACCGGGTGGTCGGCGCGCGCGCCAACCCGGGTGACCCGGAGGCGGCGCCCGTCATCGGCAACACGCCCGTGGCCCAGCACCACCGCACCCGGGTGGCCCGCCCTGCGGTGCGCCGCCGGTGGCTGGAGCACGGCCCCGGCCCGGACCCGCGCAGGGGCGACCCCGAGGACGCCTACGTGGAGGTGGAGTGGTCCACCGTGCTGGACCTGCTCGCCGGTGAGCTGGACCGGGTGCGCACGGAGCACGGCAACGAGGCGATCTACGGGGGTTCCTACGGCTGGGGCAGCGCGGGCCGCGTCCACCACGCGCAGAGCCAGCTGCACCGGTTCCTGAACACCGTCGGCGGGTACACGCGGTCGGTGAACACCTACAGCCACGCCGCCCTGGAGGTGCTGTTCCCGCACCTGATCGGTACGCGGGCGGCCACCCGCCTGTTCAGCCGGGTACCGTCCTGGGAACGCATCCGGGAGCACACCGAACTGCTGGTGAGCTTCGGGGGCCTGCGGGTCTCCAACACGTGGACGACCTCGGGCGGTCGGGCGGCCCAGACCGCCGGTGGCGCGATGCGCGCGGCCTCGGACGCCGGGGTGGAGTTCGTGTCGGTGTCCCCGTTGCGCGACGACACCGACGCCGGGGTGAAGTCGGCGTGGGTCTCGCTCCGGCCGGGGACGGACACCGCCGTGATGCTGGCCCTCATGCACGTGCTGTTCCGTGAGGGCCTGGCCGACACCGCCTTCCTGGACCGGTACACGGTGGGTGCCGACCGTGTGCGCGCCTACGTCCTGGGCGAGCGGGACGAGCACGGCGACCCGGGCGGGGTGGAACGCTCCCCGGAGTGGGCCGAGCGGGTGAGCGGGGTACCCGCCGCCGACCTGCGTGCCCTGGCCCGGCGGATGGCGGAGAAGCGCACCCTGGTCAACGTGGGCTGGTCGGTCCAGCGGGCACGGTACGGCGAGCAGCCGCTCTGGGCGGGGTTCGCGCTGGCCTGCGTCCTGGGCCAGGTGGGGCTGCCGGGCGCGGGTTTCGCGTCCGGGTACGGCTCCATGGGCAACTACGGGGGCGGGGCCACCCCGCTGGGGCTGCCGCGCATGCCGCAGGGGAACAACGCCGTCCGCTCGTCCATCCCCGTCGCGCTGGTCTCCGACATGCTGCTGCGCCCCGGGCAGGCCTACGACTTCAACGGGGAGAGCCGCGTCTTCCCGGACATCAGACTCGTGTACTGGGCGGGCGGCAACCCCTTCCACCACCACCAGGACCTGGCCCGGCTGACCACGGCCTTCGGGCGCCCGGACACCGTGGTGGTGCACGAGACGCACTGGACCGCCACCGCCCGGCACGCCGACATCGTGATCCCCTCGACCACCGCGCTGGAGCGGAACGACCTGGCGGCCAGCCAGGGTGACCTGGCGCTGCGCGCGATGCCGCGCGTGGTCCCGCCGCACGGGCGGGCGCGCGACGAGTACGACACCTACGCCGACCTGGCCGAACGCCTGGGTGTACGGGAGGAGTTCACCGAGGGGCGGAGCAGCGGCGAGTGGGCGCGGGTGGTCTACGAGCGGTGGCGGGCACTGCTGGCCCGCCGCGACCTGGAGGTTCCCGGCTTCGACGAGTTCTGGGAACGGGGCCGGATCGACATGCCCGCCCGTGTCGAGGACGAGACGCACCTGGGCGAGTTCCGCGAGGACCCGGAGGGCAACGCGCTGCGGACGCCGAGCGGCCGGATCGAACTGTACTCGGAGACCATCGCGTCCTTCGGCTACGAGGACTGCCCCGGGCTCCCGGTCTGGCTGCCG
The DNA here is from genome assembly GCA_018388625.1 of Nocardiopsis eucommiae. Classification (GTDB taxonomy): domain Bacteria; phylum Actinomycetota; class Actinomycetes; order Streptosporangiales; family Streptosporangiaceae; genus Nocardiopsis; species Nocardiopsis eucommiae. The sequence goes on from CP074402.1 coordinate 5,128,669, forward strand.
GGTCCCGCGGTGACCGGGCCGGGCGGCGCGGACGACGGGCCGGGCGGGCGGCACCGCGCCGTCGGCGGTGACGACCGACCGCTGGTGCTGGTCGCCAACCAGCCCGCCACCCGTCTGCACAGCCAGCAGGACATGGGCGGGTACAGCGTCTCCCGGAAGGTCCACGGCCGCGACCCGCTCCGTATGCACCCCGACGACGCCGAGCGGGCCGGGGTCCACGACGGCGACGTGGTGCGGGTGACCGGCGCGCGCGGGTCGTGCCTGGCCGGGCTCGTGGTGAGCGACGCCCTGCGACCCGGGGTGGTCCAGCTCTCGACCGGCGCCTGGTACGACCCCTCGGGCGCCGACGTCACCTGCGTGCACGGCAACCCGAACGCCCTCACCGAGGACGTGGGGACCTCGGCCCTGTCCCAGGGCTGCACCGGCCAGCTGGTGCGGGTGCGGGTGGAGCCGTACGGGGGCACCCCGCCGAGGGTCCGCGCCTTCGACCCCCGGTCGGTGTGGAGCCGATCGAGGGCTGACGAGGGCGCCCCGAGACGGGGACGGGCCGGTCCGGGCGGACCGGGATCCGTTCCCGCCCGGCCGGGTCAGCGGCGGATCAGGCGGTTCACCCTGGCGGGCAGGATGAATCCGACCAACCCCAGGAACGCGTACCCGACCTGGCCGGGGGCGAGCATGCCGAGGATGGCGCCGGTGTTGGCGGTGGGGGCGCGCAGGAACTCGCCCATGCGCGGGTGGGCGCGCGGCACGGCGTTGCCCACGGTGAGCAGGCTGAGCACGGCCAGGCCGGTGAGGGAGGTCCACACCAGGGTGGCGGTGTCCGCCGCCGTGAGCCAGCCGAGGAACAGCTCCACAGCCCGCACCGCGTACCCGGGGGTCCCCTCCGGCGCCGCTCCCGACACGGCCCCGGGCCCGAGGGCCAACAGCGCGGCCGCGCCCACCACGATGCCCGTGGTTCCGGCCAGGCCGATGCGGTGAGCCAGGTCCTGGGCGTTCTCGGACAGCTCCTCCTGGGAGGGGTGGCGGCGCCAGCTCCGGCCCCGTGAACGGGCCTCACCCATGGCGTTGGCCCGGCGCCAGCGGAGGAACCGCAGGGCGTCGGCCAGGGCCCCCGGGCCCTGTTTGGCGGCCATGGTGGCGGTGGCGAGCTCGTGCGCGATGGTGGTGACCGCGGTGGCGAGGGTGACCGGCAGGTCCACCCAGGACAGCGCGATCCGCCGGAAGAGCGGCGCGATGTCGGCCGGGACGCGCACCCGCAGCGCCACCGACCTTCCGTGCGCCCGGCGGCGCAGCCCCGGCAGCGGGGTGCGACCGGGCAGCGGGGGCGTGGTCTCGGCCGCCGTGGCGATCACCCGGTAGTCCATGGCCACCGCGAACAGCAGGGCGACCAGCAGCAGCCACGGGGTGAGCGCGCCACCGCCGAACAGCGTGTGCACGAAGGTGGAGAAGCCGTCGAGGCGGGCCCCGGCGGCCCGGGCGTTGACGTCCAGGTGATCCAGGAACACCAACGAGGTGGCCAGGACCGGAAGCAGCCACAGCCAGCCCCCGTACCGGCGCCCGACGATCGCCAGGCCGAGGGTGGCGCCGATCAGCCCGGTGGCGACGGCGTGCCCGGCGTACGGTTCGGGCGCGGCCCCGCTCACCAGGCCGGTGGCGGGGTCCATCAGGGGCGCGGAGATCCCCACGAACAACCGTTCGGCCAGCTGGAACCCGGCGCCGGACGCGGCGGCGAGCAGCAGGAAGTCCACGGCGGACAGGCGGCGCACGCGGCGGCGGGCCAGCACCACCAGGAGCAGCAGCGGGACGAGTTTGCCCGCCTCCTCCACGGTGACCGCCACGTAGGTCTGGCTGAGCACGTCGTCGACGTCCCACCCGAGAGCCCCGCTGACCAGGGCCGAAAGCAGGGCCAACGGCCAGACCAGGAGGGCGCCGAGCGCGGTCGTGCGCAGGAGCGTGGCGAAGGAGACGGTCCGGGAGCGCGCGAGCACCGCCAGCTGGAACAGCAGGAGGTAGGTGAGGAAGAGGGCGGGCGGGGCCGCGCCCAGGGCGGGGACCGCGAGCGGGGCGACCAGCAGGACGCCGAGCATGAGCCAGCCCCAGGTGCCGCGCAGGGCCCGCAGGGAGCGGACGGTCCCCGGTCTGCGTTCGCGGGCGCGTTCGGCCGCCCGGGCGAGCCGTTCGGCCAGGTCGGGTCCGGGGACGCGGGTGGCGCGCGCGTGGCGGGCGCCGGGTTCGACGCAGTTGTGTTGCTGGGCCGCGCGGAGCAGGTCGGGCCGGTTGGCGGCCAGGGCCCTGGTCGCGAAGTCGGCGCGAACCCGGGGATGTCCGGGCCGACGATCTCGCGGACGAAGTCCACCGGGCCCGAGGCGACGGTGAGTTCGCTGGCGGAGACCAGGACGGCGGCGGAGAAGTCCTCGACGCACACGAGGAAGTCGGTGGGGGTGGGCCCCCATCCCCGGATGAGGTCGATGAGGGTGTCGGTGTCGAGGGGGACCTCGGTCACCGGGTCGTAGGAGTACTCCGCGCGGGTGCGGCAGACCAGGAGCCGGTCGACGCCCAGGGCCCGTCCGGCCTCGACGACGCCCCGGATGAGGTTGCGGTCGCGCGGCACCACGAAGGGGGTGGTGACCTTGCCCCTGGCCTGGATCCACTGCTGGGAGAACTCGGTGGGACCGGCACAGACGCGCAGCACGAGGTCGCGCGCGAGCATCGCCTGTTCTTCCATGGACTTCCTCGTGCCGGGGGCTGGGTGCGTGGGCCGGGCGTGTCCCGTGGGAGGCGCGGCCCCGCATGAGCATAACGGCGAGGGGGTCTCGTGGAACATGTGAGTTCGCGGCGATTGTTCGGTTGACGTACGTGTTCAGGCGAAAGGGTGGCTCATGACTGGTGAGTCCGGTTTCGGCCGTTCTCCGGGACGCCCGGTAGCGCTCTTGGAGGGGCGCGGACCGGCGCCGAAGGCGTCGCCGCACAGCTGCGCGAAGTGGCGCAGCACCGGCAGGGACAGCGCCCAGCCGGTCATCGCCCAGCCCAGGTTCAGGTGTTCCATGGCCCGTGCCAGGGCCGTGACACCGCTCCACCGGACCCCCTCGGCGTTCTCGTAGGTGAGTCGGTACAGCACCTCGGGGTGTTCGGCCGCGGGACGCAGGGTCAGGGCGGTCGGCCCGCGCGCGGCCAGCCAGGCGCCCACGCCACGGCAGGGGTCGCAGTCGGCCGCGACGTACAGGGTGCCCCCGGACCTCCCCGGCCACGGTCGCCAGCGCGGCAGCCACGCGCGCACGCCCGCCCGGTACGCGTCCCAGCTCTCACCGAAGGAGGCGCGCAACTGTGCGCCCTCGTGCCAGGAGGCGAACCCGGCGCCGTAGGCCAGGGCGACGGGGACCCCCACCAGCAGCGGCGGGTGGAGCAGGCCCAGAACCAGGTAGAGGAGGGTGACGGTGAGCTGCATCGGATTGCGCACGTACGCGTAGGGTCCGCTGGTCACCAACCGTGCGGGCGGGTCGTGGGGCAACGGGGTCCCGCCGCCCACCGTCGCGAACTCCCGTGCCGCCGCCAGGCCGGGCAGGCAGACCAGGGCGAGCAGCTGCGCGCCCGCGGTCAGCGCCTCCGGGGAGGCGGACCACCGCCAGGTGAACCCGGTCGGGACCGTGGCCAGCACGTACACCGGCAGCAGCACCATCAGGCCGAGGGCGAGCACCGCCTGCGCCCACATCCGGGCGTGGACCAGCTGACCGCGCCGGGTCCAGTAGGCGAGCAGCAGCGCGGGGATCAGGCAGAGGGTGGCGCCCAGGAACTCACCGAGCAGCCAGAGCGGGCCCAGCACCACCACCGGTTCGGCCAGCGGCATGAGGAGGAGGTCGAGCCAGACCAGCACGGCCGTGACCATCGGGACCGGCAGGAACCGGAGCATCAGGGCGGGCAGCGCGCCCCACAGCAGCACCCAGGCCAGCAGCAGGTCCACCGGTACGCCCTGCCACACCGCGCCCCGCGCGTGGAAGGACCACCAGCCCTCCCACTGAGCGATCAGGTTCAGCGGCAGCAGGGTGAGCAGGGCCCAGCCGGAGGCGACGATCATCGCCGCGACCTCCCGCCGCCGGGGCGCCCGCCACAGGCAGAGCGCCGCGACGGCGAGCACCGGCAGGAGGAGGCCCACGCCCCGGACGACCAGGGCGGGGAGTTCGGGCGTCACCGGGCGTCACCGCCCGAGAGCGCCTGGGCCTCCCGCTGGAAGGTCCCCGCGAGGTAGTCGGCGGCCAGGTCCGTGACGTGGGACTGCACGGGACCGAAGTACCACGAGGGGTCGTAGGTGCGGGTGTACTCGATCTCCCAGGTCAGCCGGGTGCCGTCGGGTTCGCCCCGCCAGGTGGCCACCGCGCGTTCCATCCGCATCCAGTTGGCGAAGGCGGTGTCCTCGGTGACCGCGAAGACCACCCGACCGCCGTCGGCGCGGACCTCGCTCTCCACGACCTCCAGCCCCAGGTGGCGCGGGGTGGGCTCGGCGCCGGGGGCCAGGGTCCGGCGCGGGGTGAAGTGGACGACCCGGGTGTCGCCCTCCTCCAGCCCCGAGCCGACCGCCTCGACCGGTTCCGGGAAGGGGACGGCGCTCAGCAGGAGGGCGTCCGGGGCGGCGTAGGCGGGTGGGGCCGCGAGGGCGGCGGCCACGTCGGCGGGGTCGGCGCCGACCAGCACCGATCCCGTTCCGGCGTCCTCTCTTGGGAGCAGGGAGAACCCGGCGACCCCCTCCAGGGCCAGGGCGAACAGGAGCGGGACGGCCAGCAGCGCGTTGGAGTGGCGCCTGTCGGTCCGCCGGAGCGCGCCGACCACCCAGGCGACCAGGGCGACCACGCCGTAGATCAGCGGAGCGGAGATGACCAGGCAGACCATGCCCTCCCCGAGCATCGGTCCGGCCATGAGCAGACAGACCGTGGTGACGGCCATGGCGACGGCGCCGGCGCCGCGCACCCGGACGCAGAGGACCACGAGCAGGGCCAGCATGGCGGGCAGCCCGACGTAGAACAGGGCGGTCTGGTCCAGGCCGCCGAACCGGGTCACCCGGACAGCGAGCAGGGCGGCGAAGACCGCGAGGACGATCCCGGCGAGGATCCACCGGGCCGCCGTGGGCCTGGAGACTCCCTCGCCGTCCTCGGGAACGCCCCGGACGGGTTCCGGGTGGTGTTCGGCCGCGTACCGATCATCCGTCTCCCGGTCGGAGGGGCGGTCCGGTTCCTGGGGCGGCTGGGTCACGGTGGGCCTCCTCGGCCGTCGCTCTGGGTTGACGACCTGATTAAAGCACACGGTTTAATCACTCGATTAAACCGTATGATGAAACCCGACCCGAGGGAGGACCATGTCCAGGACCGGCGGCGGAAGCCGCAAGAACAGCGCCGAGACCAGGGAGCGCCTGATCACGGCGGCCAGCGAGGTGCTGCGCGAGGAGGGGTACGCCGGAGCCTCCGCCCGGGCCGTCGCCACCCGCGCGGAGGCCAACTCGGCGCTGGTCTTCTACCACTTCGGCGGGGTCGACCAGCTGCTGCTCGCCGCGCTCGACCGCTCCAGCGCCGAACGCATGACCCTCTACCGGGAGCTCGCCGGGCAGGCACGCACCCTGGAGGAGCTGGTGGAGGTGGCCACCCGCGTCTACCGGACCGACCTGGAGCGCGGCTACATCGCGGAGTTCTCCGAACTGGTCGCGGCGGCGGTCACCAAGCCGGAGCTGCGCGCGGAGATCAACCAGCGCTCCCAACCGTGGATCGACTTCATCGCCGGCGAGTGGGATCGTGTGCTCGGGGGTCACCCCTGGGCCGGCTGCTGCCCGCGCAGGAGGTCGCCTACGCGGCGATCACCTTCTACCTGGGCGTGAACCTGTTCTCGGTACTCGACGAGGACCGCAGCCGCACCGAGGGCGTGTTCGACCTGGCCGGGACGCTCGCACCGCGCGCCAAGCTGCTCACGCTGCGCCTGCCCCGCCGGGGGACCCCGAGTAGGCAACCCGAGAAGGAGAGCACCGTGAACGTGGAGATCGCCGAGGGGATCGCCTTCCCCGACACCGCCGACGGCGAGCGCTGGGTCGCCGGGGCCGTGGTCGTCGACGCGCGGGGCCACGCCTTCGCCCAGCGCAGGTCGGGCACCCGCAAGGTGTTCCCGCACTGCTGGGACATCGTCGGGGGACACGTGGAGGACGGCGAGACCATGCTCCAGGCGCTGGCCCGCGAGATTCGCGAGGAGACCGGTTGGACCCTGTCCGCCGTGGTCGCGGAGCTGTACCGGCTGGACTGGGACCCGGGTGACGGGGTGACCCGACGCGAGGTCGACTACCTGGTCCGGGTGGACGGCGACCTGTCCGCCCCCGCTTTGGAGGCCGACAAGCACACCGAGTACATGTGGGTCGACGACTCCACACTGCACCTGCTGCGCGACTCCCGCGACCCCGGCGACTACTTCATCACCGACATCGTCAGGCTCGGCCTGGAGGCCGCCCGGTCGTGACCTCCGCGACCGCGAGGGGCAGCGCGTCCAGCAGGTCCGAGGCGCTGATCGGGGCACCCTCCCGGGCCAGGACCGCCGCCCGCCCGTGCAGGTAGGCGCCGCACATCGCGGCGTCCTGCCCGGACAGACCCGAGGCCAGCAGCGCCCCGGCCACCCCTGACAGCACGTCGCCCGAGCCGGCGGTGGCCAGCAGCGGGGTGCCCGTGGGGTTGACCACCGTCCGCTCACCCGGGTGGGCGATCACCGTCGTGGACCCCTTGAGCAGGACCGTCGACCGGTACAGCTTCGCGGCCCGGGTGGCCTGCTCCAACCGGTGCGCCTCGATCTCCGCGCGGTCGGTGTCCGGCAGCAGTCGGGCCAGTTCCCCCGCGTGCGGGGTGAGCAGGGTCGGCGCGCCCCGCCGGTGCACCAGCTCGGTGAGGGCGACGCTGCTCGACACCAGGTTGAGGGCGTCCGCGTCGAGCAGCACCGGGACGTCGCTCTCCAGGAGGGCGCGCAGCTCGTCCGCGTTGGCGGGGTGGGTGCCGCGGCCGGGCCCGACCACCACAGCCGAGACGCGTCCCGGACCGAGGTCGGTGCTGCTCCTCGGGTCCAGGTGCAGCCCCACGACCTCAGGCCAGCGGGCGATCACCTGGGAGAGGACGTCCTCGCCGCCCCCGTAGCGGACCATGCCCACCCCGGTGCGCAGCGCGCCGCCGACACACAGGACGGCGGCGCCCCGGTACTGGTCGGACCCGGCCCGGACGGCGAGCACGCCCCGGCGGTACTTGTCGTCCTCGGCGGAGGGAACGGGCAGGAGTCGGGCGATGTCCACAGCCTGTGGACGGACGAGGTCGGCCTCGGGCAGCTCCGGGTCCAGCCCGATGTCCACGAGGCTGACCCGCCCGGCCCGCACCGCTCCCGGGTCGACGAACAGCCCCGGCTTGTACGTGCCGAAGGTGACCGTGGCGTCCGCGCGCACCGCCTCCCCGGGGACCTCCCCGGTGTCGGCGTCCACCCCGCTCGGCAGGTCCACCGCGACGACGGCGGCGGGCGCGTCCGACGCCAGGACGGCGAGCGAGGCGTAGGGTTCGCGCAGTCCGCCGCTGCCACCGATCCCGACCAGGCCGTCGACGAGGAGGTCGGCGTCCAGGACCGCCGCCCGCGCCTCGGCGGTGATCAGCGCGCGGGGCGCACCACCCTCCCCGTGAGTCCCGAAATTCCTTTGGGCCCCAGGCGCCCCGGAGGCCGCGGCCGGGCCGTTGTCGATCATCCGACCGCCCGCCGCCCGCAGCGCGGCCAGACCCTCGGGATGGACCCGTCTGCCCGCCAGAACCGCACGCACGCACGCGCCCCGCGCCGCCAGGCTGGCCCCCGCGAAGAGGGCGTCACCGCCGTTGTCGCCGCCGCCGACCAGCAGCGTCACGCGGGAGCCGTGGACGCGGGGCAGCATGCGGGCGCAGTGGATGGCCAGGCCCATGGCGGCCCGGCGCATCAGAGCGCCTTCGGGGAGTCGGGCCATGAGCGCCTGTTCGGCCTCCCGGACGACGCTGACGACGTGGGCGGAGCGCATGGTTCACACCTTTCGAGGGGCGGTGCCTCCATCGTGGCGCACGCCCCGGAACGCGCCCGCACCGCCACGCACACGGGCCACACCAATCCCCTCGGCACCACCGGTCCGGCCGACACGGCCGCCTCGGCACGCCCACGCCGCTGAGGCACGCGCGCGGCCGCACGCGAGACGCCCACCGTGCCCGAACACACCGGCTCGGGCCGGAGGGCGTGCGAGCCGCGCCCTTGGGCGTCGGGCGAGGCGACGAGCTCGGATGGGGACGCGCCCGGACCGGATCGGACACGTGTGGTGCTCACTGGACTACTTTTTGATGTGACCGCAGGTGGCAGGGCAGGGCCACCCGATGTCCCACGGAGGGGCCCACCATGACACCCGGCTACCGTCGCTTCGCCAAGTCCACCGGCCAACCGCTGAAGCCTCGGGAGTGGCACCGGATCGAGTTCGACCTGCGCGACGGTCGGCCTCCGACCGATCCGGCGGAACTGGCGGGGGCCGCCGAGCCCGGTGGTGCCCTGTACGACCTCGCGGTGGGAGTGACGCTCACCAACATCACCCCGGGCCGGGAGGTCCAGCTGCGCGCGGTCGAGTTCGCGCCGGACGGCTCCCTCCACCGGGAGCTGCCGGTGGAGGTCACCACCCACGCGGTCGGGCACGGGGGTTCACCTACGCGTGGAAGGACCGCCTGGAACCGGGCCACCGCGTCGAGGTCTGGGCGGCGCAGTCCGGGGAGTCCGACGCGCACCTGGTCTCCGCCGAGGCCGTGGTGTTCCTCTGGCCCCTCTAGTCACTTGAGACACAAAAGGGACGCGCGACCCAGAAATCACTTTCTACACATATAGCCCGTTGTCACGGAATCGACACGTAGAGAAGTCCTCGCAGGGGACAATGGGTCCATGCCTCGACCAAGCAAATATGTGTCCAGGTCCGATCTGGGCTGGGGGTCCTCCCCCGCAGAGCAGGCCAACCCCCGCTCCGGTCTCGTCATCCACTACGACAGCAGCGACCAGAACCTCGCGAACAAGAACCACTCCTCCTGCGTCACCTACTGGCGCAACACCCGCAGCTTCCACACCGGCCCCTCCCGGGGCTGGGCGGACATCGGGTACAGCTGGATGGCCTGTCCCCACGGGTACGTGCTCGAAGGGCGCGGACTGTACCGGACCCAGGCCGCGCAGCCCGGCGGGAACTCCTCCCACTACTCCTGCACCCTGGCCACCGGTCCCTCCGACCCGATCACCCCCGACCAGATCAACGCGGTCCGACAGCTGCGGCAGTGGCTCATGGAGCCGGACACCTCCATCTCCGGCAAGGTGCTCGGCCACCGCGACTTCATCTCCACGTCCTGCCCAGGCGACAAGGCCTACGCGCTGGTCAAGGACGGCACCTTCGCCAAGGCTCCCGGAAACACTGAAGGAGACGACGACATGCCCTCTCACCGCAGGTTCGAGAAGGACAAGGCCCAGAAGCTGGAGCCCGGCAGCTGGGCGAGCCTGGCCTTCGACAAGCGGCACGACGGCGAGACCGGGGAGTTCTACGCCCTCGTCGGGGTCGAGGAGACCAAGGGCGCCTACTACGACATCTCCGTCGGGGTGACCCTGGAGGGGCTCGACTCCGGCGCCGAGGCGCAGATCCGCCTCACCGAGTACGAGCCGAACGGGGACGGCGGCTGGAAGGTGGCGCGCAACCGGCCGATCGACAGCCCCGTGCACGTGGGCGGCCGCGCTCACTTCACCTACTCGTGGAAGGGCAACCTGGGTGAGGGACGCCGGGTGCGCGTGCGGGTGGCGCAGTACGGCAAGGTCGAGGCCCAGGTCACGTCCGCGACCGCCGACGTCTTCTACTGGAAGCGCTGAACCGGTGGACCCGGCCCCGGGACGGGGCCGGGTACGCGGTGGTGTCCGCCAACGACTACGATGCGTCGTAGTTTGTTGGGTCCGCTGACATGGGCGGACGTGCGGAGCGGAGGCGGCGTGGTCGACTGGCTGACCATGACCATTCAGATGGTGTCGTTGGCGATGGCCGTGTGGTGTCTCGTCTCCACCTTCCGCGACCAGCCGATGCTCGTCCCCCACCTGGTGGGCATGGGCGTGCTGTGGCTGCTGGTCCTCGGACAGGTCGGCGCGGTCACCGTGGCGATGGTCGGCGGCGAACGCCCGGGGGAGACGGTCATGCTCGTCTCCTACCTCGCGACCGTCGCGCTGCTGCCGCCCGCCTGCGCCGTGTGGGGGTTCATGGAGCGCAGCAAGTGGGGTCCGGCCGTGATCGCCTTCGCCTGCCTGATCCTCCCCGTCCTCCTGGTCCGCGTCGAGCAGATCTGGAGCCCCGTTGTCTGAGGTATCCGCCGACCGCACCCTGCGCACCGGCCCCGGCCGACTGCTGGTCGCGGTGTACGCCGTCTTCGCGCTCGCGGCGACCGCGCGCGGCTCCTACCAGCTGGCCACCCGGTTCGACGAGGCCCCGCTGGCGTACGGACTCTCCGTACTCGCCGGGCTGATCTACCTGGTCGCGGCGGTGGGCCTGGCCCGTGCCGGACGCACCTCGCGCGTGGTCGCGCTGGTGTCGGTGTCCGTGGAGATGATCGGGGTCCTCGTGGTGGGCGCACTGAGTGTGCTGGCCGCCGGGGCGTTCCCGGACGACACGGTGTGGTCCCACTTCGGCAGCGGCTACCTGTTCATCCCGCTGGTGCTGCCGGCCCTGGGGCTCTGGTGGATCCTGCACGTCCACCGCATGGACCGGGACGCGGCGCGCCCCTAGGCGCACCTGACGGATGTCGTCCCTCTTGGTCGTCGGCCTCCGACGCCCCTCTCCCCAAACCCGCCCGATCTGTGGCGAAGCCGACCCGCCCGTCCAGGCATGGACCGGCACCCTCGGGGCATGGGTGATGCCTATGGAGGCACACACCCGAACGCGCACCCCCAGTCGGACGCCCCTCACCCCTGCGGCGGTGGGCGGCCCCGTCGTCCTCGCCGTCGGCCTGGTCCTGACCCTCTCGGCCTGGGACGACGCCGTCCCCGACCCCGCCCGGCACCAGATCTTCCTCTCCCTGTGGTTCCTGGGCGCCGCCCTCCTGGCGGCCCGGCTGTTCCTCGACGGCCTGCCCTCCGCCCCGTACCTGCCCCGGAGCGCGGTGACGTTCGCGATCGGACTGGTGGGCTCGGCCTCCGTGGCCACCATGCCGTGGTCGGACCTCGGCTCGGTCTTCTGGTACCAGCTGTGGTTCTCCGTCCCGCTCCTGACCGGGTTGGCGTACGCGGCCTTCCGCCCCTCCTCGGGCCCCTCCGCCCCCGGCGCCTGACCGCAACCGTGCGTCGGGGCGCGGCGACTCTCCGACAGGTGCCCCCACTAGGCTGTCGCCATGTCCGATCAGACGCTGTCCCTGCCGGTGGCCGTTTCCGCCGCCTGGCTCCGTGACCACCGCGACGAGGTGGTCCTCGTCGACTCCCGCTGGTACCTCGACGGCCGCTCCGGCCGCGAGGCCCACCTGAACGGCCACATCCCCGGGGCCGTACACGCCGACGTGGACACCGACCTCGCCGCGCCCTCCAGCGACGAGGGCGGCCGCCACCCGCTTCCGGCCGCCGCCGACTTCGCCCGCACCCTGGGCCGTCTCGGGATCGGTGACCGCTCCTCCGTGGTCGTCTACGACGACGCGAACGGTTCCGTGGCCGCACGCCTGGTGTGGATGCTGCGGGTCCTGGGCACCCCCGCCGCCTTCCTCGACGGCGGTCTCCCCACCTGGACCGGCGACCTGGAGAAGGGTGAGGTGAGCGCCGCCCCCGCCCACCGGACTGCCCTTCCCTGGCCCGCGGACCGCATCGTCGACACCGACGCCCTCCAGAAGGAGCTGGCCGACCCCGACCAGCTGCTCCTGGACGCCCGTGTGCACGGCCGCTTCACCGGTGAGGCCCCCGCCCCGGTGGACGCCCGCGCCGGTCACATCCCCGGCGCCCGCAGTGCCGAGTGGCCCGCCAACCTGGCCCCGGACGGCCTCCTCGCCGCACCCGAGGTCCTGCGTGAACGCTTCGCGGCCCTCGGCGCGGACTCCGCCCGCACCGTCACGGCCTACTGCGGTTCCGGGGTGACGGCCTGCCACGACCTCCTGGCCCTGGAGCACGCGGGGTTCGGCGGGACCCGCCTCTACCCGGGCTCGTGGAGCCGTTGGGGAGGGGACGACGCCCTCCCCTGGAGACCGGGGACCCCCGCCCCTGACGACGGACCGAGACCCGACCCACCACGGGGCCCGCGCGACACGCGCGGGCCCCGTGGCGTTCCCGGCACGCTGCGTACCGGTCCCCGAGACAGACCGTAAACCACCTAGGCTGGAGGGAGTAACGGTCCGAAAAATCCGGAACGTGCTGGTCCTGCGCACTGCTGACACCCGAGACGAGTTCCCCCAGCGCCCTCTTTCCCTGACCCGATCCGGCCAGGAGCGGAACCACACCTCCCGCACCGGCGTCACATCGCACGGGACCGCCCGGCCCCGGGAGAACCCCCAAGACGTGCTTCACCGCGAATCGAGGAACACTGGTGATCGAACTCCTCCTGCTACTGATTCTCATCGCCGGGATCGTGATCGCGGTCCTGGTATACAAGCAGCGCTCCCAGGCCCAGAAGAAGGACACACCGCCCCCGCCTCCCCAGGACCCCTTCGCCGCCTCCGCCACGACCGACACCGCCGGTGACCCGCGCAACATCAAGGCGGGCGACATGATCGACTGGGGCAACGAGCGGACCTGGATCCGTGGCACCCTCCGTCTGTCCGAGGGCGGTTACGTCTGGTCCGAGCACTTCCTGGAGGTCGAGGGCGGCAAGCGCTGGCTCTCGGTCGAGGAGGACCCGGACGTCGAGCTGGCCCTGTGGACCGGCCGCCCGGACCTGACCATGGTCCCCCAGGGCAAGTCCATCGAGCTGGAGGGCGTCACCTACAAGCTGGAGGAGAAGGGCTCCGGCTCCTACCGCTCCGAGGGCACCACCGGCCTCAAGGCCGAGGGTGGCATGGACTACGCCGACTACGAGTCCGAGGACGGCCAGCTGCTCGCCTTCGAGCGGTTCGACCACGGCAGCTGGGAAGTCAGCACCGGAACCAAGGTCGCCCCCGGTACCTTCACGATCTTCCCCGGGAGCTGACACCCACATGCGCGCGAGCATCAGCGCCCCCTTCGTCGACACCAAGGCCGACGACCTGGTCTGGACCCTGAGCCACCCGTTGGTCGCACCCCTCGCCACCCGCGCCGTCACGGTGTCGGGCAGAGAGGTCGAGCTACGGGTGCTCGGCGCCTCGCACCAGGTGGTCCTGCGCCCCGGTCCCGACGGCGGTGAGCTGGTGGAGACGGTCGCCTGTCTGCCGGGTTCCTCCGGCGGACTACCCGGCAACGCCGAGCACCCCCTGCCTGGGGTGGGCGACTACCGCTTCGACTCGGTCGTCGAGTCGTTGTCTCGCGCGGAACTCGCCCGCCGGGTGGCGGGGGTCCACGACGCGACCTCCGACTCGCCCGGCGGGCTCCTCGTCGCCTTCCCCGGTGATCCACTCGCGATCACCGCGCTGCACCTGACCTCCGGCAGCGGGGCGTCCCTGCGCTGGCGCACCTGGCACGCCTACCCGCAGAGCGACGAACTGGTGACGACGACCACGACCCTGACCCCTAAGAGGAGGCCGACATGGCCACGACCACGACCAGGGGAGCCCGTGCTCCCAGACACAAGCTCGCCGCGATCAGCGGGGCGACCGCCCTGCTGATCCTCCTCTCGGCCTGTTCCAGCGGCGGCAACAACGCCGACTGCGACCCGAAGGACGACCCCAGCGCGAGCACGACGAGCTCCACCAGCTCGACCACCACCGGGACCACGAACACGGCGTCCGGCCCCACTCCCAGCCCGTCCCCGACCGACGACTGCTCCAACGGCCGCAGCGGCGGTGGCGGTGGTTTCTTCTTCTTCGGCGGCTTCGGCGGCGGAGGCAACAACAACTCCAACAACAGCGGCGGCAGCGGAAGCGACAACCGCGGCGGAGGCTCCGGCTTCGGCAAGTAGTCCGCGCGTGCGGGGGTCGGGCTGGGCTCCCAGCCCGACCCCCGACGTCGTCCGCCCGCCCTCGTGTCCCTTCCTGAGAAAGCAGTACCTTGAGCGAGACCACGGCCCAAGCACGGCCCCGACTCCCGGTGCCGCCGCGCGCGGCCCGGTTCTTCGTTCTGCTGGCGGTGTTCATCTGCGCCGCCTGCGGCCTGGTGTACGAGCTGGCCCTCGTCGCCATCGGCAGTTACCTGCTCGGTGACACCATCACCCAGGCCTCCGTGGTCCTGTCCGTGATGGTGTTCGCCATGGGTGTGGGTTCCCTGCTCTCCAAGCGGTATCAGTCCCGTCCGGCGCTGTCGTTCGCCGTGGTGGAGGGGCTGCTGTCCCTGGTCGGCGGCCTGTCGGTCCTGTTGCTGTACGGGTCCTTCGCCTGGCTGTCGGCCTCCGCCTACCAGCCCACCCTGGTGCTCCTGGCGTTCGTGATCGGCACGCTGATCGGTATCGAGATCCCGCTGCTGATGACGCTGATCCAGCGCATCCGCAAGCAGGAGGCCTCCGAGGCGGTGGCCGACCTGTTCGCCGCCGACTACGTGGGCGGTCTGATCGGTGGTCTGGCCTTCCCCTTCCTGCTGCTCCCGCTGCTGGGGCTACCGAAGGGCGCCCTGATGGTGGGTGTGCTGAACGCGGTGATCGGCGTGGCCGTGGTGCTGTGGCTCTTCCGTACGGACCTGACCCGGCTCGCCTACGTGGGGCTGACCGTCGGGCTGACGTTCATCGTGGCGGTCCTGGGTCTGGCCTACTACTTCGCGGAGAACTTCGAGGTGGACGCCCGCCAGGCCATGTACCGCGACCCGATCGCGCACGCGGAGCGCAGCGAGTACCAGGAGATCGTGCTCACCCAGTCCCTGGACGGCCGAGACGTGCGCATGTTCCTCAACGGCGACCTCCAGTTCTCCACGCTGGACGAGTACCGGTACCACGAGTCGTTGATCCACCCGGCGATGGACGGGCCCCGCGAGGACGTGCTGGTCCTCGGCGGCGGCGACGGCCTGGCCATCCGGGAGCTCCTGCGCTACGACGACGTCGAGTCGGTGACCCTGGTGGACCTGGACCCGGCCGTGATCGAGCTGGCCTCGACGGAGCCCGTGATCCGTGACCTCAACGACGACTCCTTCCAGGATCCGCGCGTGAGGGTGGTCAACGCGGACGCCTTCCAGTGGCTGCGCGACAACCGGGACCACTTCGACGTGGTGATCGCTGACCTGCCGGACGGCACGGACGTGGGCACCTCGAAGCTGTACACGATCGAGTTCTACGCGCTGTTGGAGCAGGCCCTGGACCCGGAGGGCCGCGTGGTCGTGCAGGCCGGTTCACCGTTCTTCGCGCCGGACGCCTACTGGAGCGTGGGGCACTCGCTGGAGGAGGCCGGGCTCGCGGTCACTCCGTACAACGTGGACGTGCCGACCTTCGGGAACTGGGGCTTCTACCTGGGGGTGTCCGACGCCGAGTCGGGCGGCGCCCCCGAGCTGGGCCTGCCGGAGGACCCCCCGAGCTGCGCTTCCTGGACGAGGACCTGCTGAGCGCGGCGCTGGTCTTCCCCATCGACCGCAGGGAGGCCGAGGTGGAGTCCTCGACGATGATGCATCCGAGGATCATCGGTTACCACCAGGACCGGCAGGCCTGGCGCGGCTACTGACCGTCGCGGGCAACCCCTTTTCCTTCCCTTGAACCCTCCGACGAAACTCCCTCCACAAGAACCGAAAATCTGTAGCGGTGAAGGTAGACATGCGTTCTACTCGCTGCTAGTTTTTCTGCCACAGCCACTGAGAAACACGGCTGGACCACCGGATACTCAGGTGGAGAGCAGGTCGGCTCGACGGCGCGCACGTGCTTCAAGGCGTCGGGAGCCGGTAGGAAACGCAGGAACGCTGTAGGGCTCGACCGGCGCACGGTTGTGCGGCGTCGGGAGCCGGTAGGACGCAGTCGAAAGCAGTGCACGAAGTGAGAACGAGAGGAGTAGGTGCCATCAGGATCGCCCGAGCCGGGAGAGGTTCCGCTCGGGTACCGCAGGCCCCGATTCGGAAGAAGGTGGTCCACGGTCACACAACAGCGATCCCCGCGATCCCGATTCAGCTCGACCTCGGGAAGCGGAAGACCGGCAGCGTCCGGTAGGTGGTATTGAACTCTCGGGCCCCAGCGCCGTACGGCGCTGGGGCCCTCGACGTGCGTACAGGAGAAGAAGGACACCCACTTGCCCCGTCCCGAGACCGGTCACCGGTTCGACGATGACGACTACCCCGCCTACACGGTGGGCGCCGCGGCGGAGATGGTCGGCGCCACGCCGTCCTTCCTGCGCGCCCTCGGTCAGGCCAGGCTGATCGAGCCGCTGCGTTCCGAGGGCGGCCACCGCCGCTACTCCAGGTACCAGCTCAAGCTCGCCGCACGCGCTCGCGAACTTGTCGACGAGGGCACGCCGATCGAGTCCGCCTGCCGCATCATCATCCTGGAGGACCAACTGGAGGAGGCCCTGCGCATCAACGAGGAGCTGCGCGCCGCCGACCCGCCCAGCTGAACGCGGCCGCACCCGTCGGCTTCGTAGCGGACCCCCGTCCGACAGGGACCGGGGTCCTTCCCGTTCCTCGGGATCCCCGAGCCCGCGCCGCACCCGGTGACGGGGGACGAGCGGGACGACGACAGAATCGAGGGGTGGCCCCCGGCCTCCGCCCTGGACGGGAGCGGAGGGACACCGGTACCGGCGCGGCCACGGCAGGACGGGGCAGAACGAGCCCCGACGTCATCCCCCACAAGGAGCCCCAGGTGATCCAAGCCGAGTTCCACACACGGGACATCCCCCGGCGGAGCGACTCGGGTACTGGCAGGAGTGCGTGGCGAGGACGCACGCCCCCTGGTGCTCAGCAGCGACGAGCCCGACACCTTCCAGGCCCACCAGAGGCTCCTGGACCTGAACGGGGTCCTGCTCTGGCCCAGCGTCTTCCGACCCGTGGTCTTCACCAGGACACGACCCCTCATCCGGGGCTCGGACCCGGAGAACCTCCACCTGACCCTGATCTTCCGCGGTCGGCTGGACGGCGGTTTCGGCCGCACGTCGATCGACGTCGGAGCGAACGAGATCAGCGTCATCGACTCGTCCACCCCCTTCTCCATCCGCGCGTGCGGTGGACACGTGGAGCAGCACGGGATCGGCTTGGAGGTCCCCAGGGCACGGCTGCCGCTCCCTCGAAGCTGGTGGGCCGGATCGCCGGAGCGAAGTTCTCCGCCTCCTCCGGCTACGGGGCGCTGACGAAGAGCTTTCTCAGCACGCTGGCGAACGACCCGACTCTCCACGGTCCCAGCGATGTCGACCGCCTCTCCACGGTCCTGTGCGACCTGCTCTCCGGGATGTTCGCCCAGTCGCTGGAAGCCGAGGACCTGCTGCCGCCGGAGACGCGGAGACAGACTCTCCTCCTGAGAATCAAGCGCTTCATCGACCAGCGGCTGGGCGATCCGGATCTGACCCCTTCGCGGTGGCCTCCGCCCACCACGTCTCGGTCCGGTACCTGCACCGGATCTTCCAGGAGCAGGGCGACACCGTCACCGCGTGGATACGCGAGCGGCGACTGGCCCGGGCCCGCCACGACCTGGGCGACGAGACCCTGGCGCACGTTCCCGTCTACCTGATCGCGCGCAAGTGGGGTTCTCCAGCGCCGCGGTGTTCAGCCGGACCTTCCGCGACGTCTACGGCGTCTCCCCCAGGGACGTGCGTCCCGGACGCACCAGCGGGTGAGACCGTGCACCGGGCCGGGACGCCGGTGGATTCCTTGACCTGGTGCGCACGGTTTCTTGACCTTCGTCGACACGGTCCCGCGAGGTGCCTAGCGTCAGCGATGACCGATGTTCCCCGACCGGAAGGCCGCTCATGCGCCGACACACCTCCCCCGTGCCCTCACCGCTGGTCTCTCGAAGATCGGCGTGCTCGCCGCCGCACTGGCCATCCCCTGACCCTCATGGGAGCGCCCGCCCAGGCACACGAGGTCGACTCGCCTCAGCCCCGCGTGGTCGCCGAACGTGTGGAGTCGAGCGGGACCAAGGTGACGACCTTCTCTGACGGTGGGGTCGTTCGGGACGCACCGGCAGGATCAGTGGAGGCGATGGACACCTCGTGCAGCAGTAACTCGCTCTGCCTGTGGGGTGGAACCAACTACACCGGGAGAAAGGTCTCGACCAACGTGTCCCTTGGCTGCTGGACCCTGATCGGCCCCATGAACACCCGCTCCCTGAAGACCGGATCGAACCGGTCCCTGCTGGGGCTGTACTCGGGACGACAGTGCACGGGATCGGTTTCCCCCAGCTACGGGCCCGGATCCAGCGCTCCCTCGGTGTACTACGCCACGGCCTCGGCCCTGTAGGGGCTCATCGCCTGATCCACCAGATCAGCGGTCACAGGTCACGCGCGGTGGGGGCGACCCCTGGTAACACCCCCATGGCGGCCCTGGCCTCGACGGACCGGGCCTCATGAGCCCGGAAGAGCGACTGGACGTCGACTGGTCTCGGGGACACGGCGGGACGCCCAAGCGATCCGTGGAGCGACGGCCCACACCACCCGGCCGGGTTCACACCTGGGGAGGACGGACCCCACTCCACCCGGCCGGGAACCGGTGGGCATCGTCGAAACAACGGCCGCTGGGGCGGCTCCCGTCGATACGGCCCCGACTCACGAACCCCCGCGGCCACGGGTCGCGGGGGTTCCTTCCTGCCTCCGACTCCGCGGTGACGCTCGCCGTGAGGCACGGGGCGAGCGAGCCGGGACCGAGGTGTGTCGGTTTGTCCGGCCGACCTGGTACAAGGGAGCGACCCACACGACACGACCGTGAAGAGACCCCCTGATGCGCCCCACCCTGCCTCCACCGCCCGAGGACGAGACCGAGCACGTGCCCGGCGCCCTGCTGGTCCGTGGCGACTGCGACGACCCCGCATGGAACGACGTGCTCGTCCGTATGGGCGAACTGCCCGGCATGGTCGCCCCCGCCCCCGGGCAGCCCCTTCCCCGGGCGCAGGGGCCCATCCCCCGGCGCCTGCTCGTGGCCCAGGGCCCCGACTGGCGGGGCGTCGTTCCCGAGGAGGTGTCCCAGACCCTGGACGGCGAGAGCGCCTGGCGTCCCGACCTGGTCCTGATCGCCGACGCCGGCACCACCCGCGATCCCGAGTTGCGCCCGCTCACGGCCTTCCTTCCCAGCGATGACGACCTCTTCCGTTTCCGTGTCACGCCCCGCCAGGCGGCCATGACCTACCTGGTCGTGCACCGCCCCAGCATCGAGGACACCCTGGATCACCACAAGGACGGCGGCTCCGCCGAGGTCGAACTCGATCCCGGTGACTCCTACGAGGACTGGTTGGACGGCGCCGACGTGATGGGCGATGTCCTGGAGACCGCTGACTCTCCGCCCCTCTACCAGTCCCCCGCCGCGCCCCTGCCCGTGATCACCCAGAACAACTGGGGGCTGCTCGTGCGCACCGACTTCGGCGACGACCGCGCCTGGGCCGCGCTCGCGGAGGACGCGGACCGTCTCGACCCCCGGATCGAGACCCCCGAGGACTACAGCCCCTACGTGCAGGTCGTGGACGACCCGGCCTTCGCGGGGGCCACACCGGAACAGGTGATGGCAATCGTCCGATCCAACGAGGACGAAGAAGAGGAGACGGGCGAGGAGGTGGTGGTGATCGCCGACCGAGCCTCCATGAGCGGATCCGACCCCACCGTCCTGGTCGTGCCCTTGGCGGACAACGTCGGCTGGTCCTTCCGTCTGTCCGTGGACAAGGTGCGGAGCATGGCGGCCAACCTCTTCGTCGGCAACAACGACATCTCGGACTGGATGAATCAGGGCTCGCAGGACGGGCCGGCGGTCATGACGGAGAAGGAGAGGAAGTCCTGGCGGGGCTGGTGACCGGGCTGGCAACACCTGTCGCGGGATCCGGCGACCCTACCGGTCGTGCGCGCTCGGTGCGGGGAGCCTCCGATACCGCCAGCTCCGAGGGCCGGACCTCACAGGTGAGCCGGTGACCGGACACCGCCTGGCCGCCTCCACGAAGCGGACGACGGCGACTCGCGACCGCTCCGGCCCGGGTGGCTCCCCCACGACCGCACGTGAACGGCGCCCGTACCGGGGGTACGGGCGCCGTTCACGTCTGACACCGCGCGACCTGGAACCTTGGGCCAGTGGGCGGCCACGCGGTGAGTCCCGAGGAGGTGGGAGGGCCGCGCGAGGGATCCGGCCACCAGCGCCGACCCCCTGCGGCCCGATGCCCATCCTCGCCCGGGCGAAGCGGGCGGCACACACGCCACGCCGTCCGCATCGCCCCACATGGCAACCCTTGGCGCGAACTTACCGATCCTTGCCGGAAAGGCCCGGTATCCGGCTCGGTGTACGCGCGTGCCCGGATCACCACCGGTCACCGTCCGTCGCCCCGTTTCCCGGTCAGCTGTCGAAGCCCATGCCCACGGAGTCCAGGCCGCGCAGCCACAGGTTGCGCCGTCCCCCGTCGCGGTCGGCGGCGGCCGTCGCCCGCAGCGTGAGTTCGATGCCCAGCGAGCGGACCGGCTCGGGCGGGAACGGGAGCGGCTTCTCCCGGACCATCCGCAGCCGTGTGCGCTCGGTGTCCAGCCCGTCGAGCCGGTCCAGCACCACCTGCGCGCCGAACCGGGTGGCGCCCACACCCAGGCCCGTGTACCCGGCGGCGTAGGCGAGCCGCCCGCCGTAGGCCTCACCGAAGAACACCGAGAAGCGGCTGCACGTGTCGATCACCCCGCCCCACGTGTGCCCGAACCGGATGCCGCGCAACTGCGGGAAGGTCTCCAGGAAGTGTTCGGCCAGCTTCTGGAAGGTCTCCGGCCTCTGGTCGTACTCGGGCCGCACCCTCCCGGAGTGGTTGACCACGTCGTAGCCGCCCCAGAGGACGCGGTCGTCCGCGGTGAGCCGGTAGTAGTGGAAGAGGTTCGCGGAATCGGAGACCCCCTGGCGCCCCTCCCACCCGATCGCCGCCCGCTGCTCGCCGGTGAGGGGCTCGGTCATGAGCGCGTAGTCGTAGACCGGCGCGAGGTAGTGCCGGAGTCGACGCAGCGGACCGGGGAACGCCCCGCCGCACCAGGCCACCTTGGGCGCGTGCACGCTTCCGGTCCGGGTCTCCAGGCGCAGCCCCGCGGGAACGGAGCCGATGGCGCGCACCGGGCTGTTCTCGAAGAACCGCACCCCCAGCCCCTCGCAGGCGGCGCGTAGCCCCCACGCGAGCTTGGCGGGTTGCAGCATCGCCACTCCGTCCGGATCGTGGAGCGCCCCCGCGTAGGTGGGAGAGTCGATGTGCCGCCGCGTCTCCTCAGCGTCCCACACGTGCGCGGTGCCCCCGTGGGCCCGCACCGTCTCGGCGGCCTCCTCGAACCCCTCGGCCTGCCAGGGCGCGGTGGCCACGAGGGTCTCCCCCGTGCGCTCGAACTCGCAGTCGATGCCGTACCGCCGGACGGTCTCCTCGATGGCGTCGAGGTTGGCCCTGCCCTGGCGTTCGAGTTCGTCGATCTCCTCGGGCCAGCGCTCGGCACCGTTCTCGTACCCGTGGGTCAGGCTGGCGGCGCAGAACCCGCCGTTGCGCCCCGACGCGGCCCAGCCGGTGGAGCGGGCCTCCACCACGACCACGTCGCGGTCGGGGTCGCGCTCCTTGGCGACCAGCGCCGCCCACAGTCCTCCGTACCCGGCGCCGACCACGGCCAGGTCGGTGTGCACGTCCCCGACCAGTGTCGGGGCGGGTTCGGGAATCTCGTGCCCGGGAACCTCCGGGTCCAGCCAGAAGACCCGGGGGCGGGCGCCCTCCAGGGCCCGTGCCGCCTCGTCGCGCGTGGTGTCGGCCAAGGCTCTCACTCTCTCGTCGTTCGTCCGGTCCGGGATCGGCGGCCGGTCCCTCCAGCATGGGGGTCCCCGCGGGTTCGCTCGGTGGCGCGACAGTGGGGCGGGGCGCGTCAGGGACCGATGTAGCTCATGACGTGCTTGACCCGGGTGTACTCCTCGAACGAGTACGTGGAGAGGTCCTTGCCGTAACCGGAGTGCTTGAACCCGCCGTGCGGCATCTCCGCGGTGATGGGGATGTGGGTGTTGATCCACACGCAGCCGAAGTCGAGGCGGCGCGAGACCCGCAACGCGCGGGCGTGGTCGCGGGTCCACACGCTGGAAGCCAGACCGTACTCCACGGCGTTGGCCCAGTTCACGGCGGTGTCCTCGTCAGTGAAGCGCTGGACCGTGAGCACGGGGCCGAAGATCTCGTCGGTGACCAGTTCGTCGCCCTGGCGCAGCCCGGAGACGACCGTGGGCGCGTGGAAGAACCCCTGTTCGCCCACCCGTGAGCCGCCGGTGAGGATCTCGGCGTGGTCGGGGGTGCGCTCCAGGAAACCGGTGACCCGGGCCAGCTGGTCGGCGTTGTTGAGCGGGCCGTAGGCGGCGTCCGCGTGGTCGGGTCCGGCGGTGACGGTGCCGCGCGCCTGCTCGGTGAGGGCGGCGGCGAGGTCGTCGTGGATGCCGGGGGCCGCCAGGACACGCGTGGCGGCGGTGCAGTCCTGGCCCGCGTTGAAGAACCCGGCCTCCGCGATGCCTTCGGCGGCGCGTTCGACGTCGGCGTCGTCGAAGACGATCACCGGGGCCTTGCCGCCGAGTTCGAGGTGGAGGCGTTTGAGGTCGCGCGAACCGGCCCGGGCGACCTCCATCCCGGCCCGGGTGGAGCCGGTGAGGGAGATCAGCGCGGGGATCGGGTGGTCCACGAGGGCGCGCCCGGTGTCGCGGTCACCGCAGACCACGTTGAACACCCCGGCGGGCAGGAACTCGGCGGCGATCTCCGCGAGCAGGAGCGTGGAGACCGGGGTGGTGTCCGAGGGTTTGAGCACGATCGTGTTCCCGGCCGCCAGGGCCGGGCCGATCTTCCAGGCCGCCATGGCCATCGGGTAGTTCCACGGGGTGATCTGGCCGACCACGCCGAGGGGTTCGCGGCGGATCCAGGAGGTGTGGTCGCGCAGGTACTCGCCGCGGCGCGGCCCTCCAGGTTGCGGGTGGCCCCGGCGAAGAACCGCAGGGCGTCCAGGACCTGCCCGATCTCCTCGGTGCGGGTGAGAGCCACGGGCTTGCCGCAGTTGCGGACCTCGGCGGCGACGAGGTCGTCGGCGCGGGCCTCGACGGCGTCCGCGAACCGGTTGAGCGCGATCTGCCGTTCGGCCGGGGTCCAGTCACGCCAGCCGTCCTCGAAGGCACGGTGCGCGGCCCGGAAGGCGGCGTCCACGTCCTCGGGCCCGGAGACCGGCGCGGTGGCGAAGACCCGTCCCGTGGCGGGGTCGACGAGTTCGCTGCGGCGGCCCTCGGCGGTGTCGGCGTGTGCGCCGTTCACGAAGTTGCGCAGGTGGTCGGTTGCGGGCCCTCGGGTCACGCTGACTCCCCGGGTTCGGCGCCGCGGATGCGCGGCTGCGTGTGGACTGGCACGCCACACTGCCACCCCCGCGAGGCGACTTCAAGGAATCTCCATGGATTCGGTTGTCGAGTGTGAGCGACTCGACGGAATACCTGACAGGGCCGGGATGATCCGACTGTTTCTGTTGACGGGGGCACGAGAACCGGAGACCCCCGGTGGCGCCGCCGGTCCGGGATCCCAGCAGGAGGCTCAAGGCCGCGACGCCGGACCTCTCACCCCCGGCCGGTCAGAGGGGGTCTGACTGGAGCGCGGTCAGGTTCCCCGGTGGCCACACCTGGTCACGAGCACGGGACGTTTTCCGCCGAACCCGGGGTGTAACCGTGGGCAGGACGGCGCATGAGTCAGGTAGTGATCCCCTCTCCCCACGGAAGGCTCCCGCCATGTACCCCCAGGCCCCACCACTCACCTTCCGCAAGTCCTCCTACAGCAACACCGCGCGGGAGTGTGTCGAGGTCGCGCACTTCCGGAGGGCCACGCACGGCGTTTGCGGTGACCACCGCGCCGAGGTCACGGACCCGCCCAGCGGCGCCGCCGTGCGTGACACCCGGAACAGGGCGCTCAGCACCCTGGCCTTCTCCTCCGCCGAATGGGCCGCGTTCCTCCGCCTCGCCTGACCCGAGGGCTCGGAAGGGGAACCTCCGCCCCCGCGAAGGTTCCCTCCCCGTTCTCGGAAAGGCCTCGTCGCACGACCAGGTCTCCGGCTCTGGAATTGCTCAGAGAGCTCCGACCCCCTCCTTCGTCTCGCGAGGGGAGACGCCGTAGAAGTCTCGGTACGCGCGGCTGAACACCGCGGGGCTGGAGAACCCCCATTTCTGGGAGACCCGGTAGATCAGCACGGAACCCAGGTCCGGATTCATCAGGTCACGGCGCGCCCCCGCCAATCGCTGCTCGCGAATCCAGGCGTTGACCGTCACACCTCTGGCGCGGAAGATGCGATGCAGGTACGACGTCGAGATGCTGTTGGCCTGGGCCACCACCTGTGGAGTCAGCCGTGCGTCACCCAGTCGGGATCTGATGAATTCCTCGACACGAAGCGCGAGAAGGTTCTCACGAGTTTCGTGGGACAGCCCGTCATCCGCCTCAAGCGACTGGGAGAAGAGGCCGGAGATGAGATCACGTGTAACGGCAGCGAGGCGCTGGCCATCGTGGGGACCGTAGCAGGACGCGTCTTTGGAGAGCTGCGAGACGAACCCGAGAAGGAGTGCACCGTACCCCTTCCGCGCGGTCATCTTCCTTCCGATGAGCTCGTCCATTTCATCGACGGGAAGGTCGAGCGCCGCTTTGGGTATCTCGATGCCGATACCCACCTGTTTGGAGAGGCCCCAGGCCGACCGGATCCGGAAGGGCCGGGAGGTGTCCACGACGCTGATCTCCTGCCTTCGGACATCACTCGCCTTCCCCTGTGAGTCCACTTCGAGTCGGCCGCTTCGCACCAGACTGAGGTGGTAGCACTCCGGATCGGAGGCGCGGATCTGCTTGGCGGAGCGCTCGAAGACGACGGGCTGAAAGACCGTGGGCCACACGAGGATTCCATCCAGCATCATCAGATGCTGCCGACCCAGGAAATCCTCGGTGTGGTCGCTGGTGATGGAGATGGGCGCGTGTGTCTTCTCGATCGCTTCCCGCCAGTAGTCGAAGCGATCTTCCGGGGTGACGTCGGTGGTATCGAATCTGCTCTCGATCATCATCGCCCCTTCGACCCGCGCCCGCGCCCGGCCTATTCTAGGCCGGGCCGACCATGGTCACCAGTGCTGTTCGACTGCCACGGTTTCGAGGTTGGTCACCGATCCACGGGCGATCCGCCGCCCGCCAGCCTCTCCGCGCCGGGGAGAGCACCCGCTCTTCAGGCGTTCTCCCCGGAACGCGGAGAGGGATCGAACTCCTGCCTCAGGTCCTTCCTTTTCGCGAACAAGGCGGTCCTTCCCGTCCTTCGGAAATGCCGACTGACCTTCGTCTCATCCCGAAATGAGTCGGGATCAGGAGTTCCCTGATTCTGACAAGAAGGCCCTGGCGAGATCAATGACGTGGAATGAACAGCGCTTGACTCAGAGTGGACTCGGCACACCGGGGCTCGAGGCCCCTCCCCATCGTCGCCGCCCCCGACCCCCTCCCTCTCCCGTCGGAGCTGGGGCGCTCCCGCGTCTCGCCCGAGCCAGACAACGAGAGAGGGAACCCTCGCCCCCGCGAAGGTTCCCTCTTCGACTCTCCTGGACCGAGCCCTGGTCGGTCCTACCTCGAACGGCGGGCGACGGCGTGAGCCGTACTGGACGGGCCAGCGGGACTCGGCGCCCAGTTCCTCGGCCGCGCGGTGGGCCCAGTAGGGCTCGCGCAGGAGCTGGCGCCCCAGGAACACGGCGTCGGCGCGGCCCGAGGCCACGATCGCCTCCGCCTGCGCGGGCTCCAGGATCAGACCGACCGCCGCGGTGGGCAGGCCGGTCTCCTGGCGCACCCGCTCCGCGAAGGGCACCTGGTAGTCGGGAGCGGCGGGAATGGGCGCGTCGTGGACCATGCCGCCGGTGGACACGTCGAGCAGGTCGACGCCCCGGGTCTGGAGTTCCTTGGCCAGGCGCACCGTGTCCTCGACGGTCCATCCCTCGCGCGTGTCCTCGGTGTTCTCGGAGATCCAGTCCGTCGCGGAGGTACGGAACAGCACGGGCAGGTGTTCGGGCCAGACCGCCCGCACGGCCTCGACGACCTCCAGCGGGAACCGCATTCGGTTCTCGAGGGTGCCCCCGTAGGCGTCGGTGCGGCGGTTGGCCGCCGGGGAGAGGAACGAGTTGAGCAGGTAGCCGTGGGCTCCGTGCACCTCCACGACCTCGAACCCGGCGGCGAGGGAGCGCTCGGCCGCCGTGGCGAAGTCGCGCACGAGCTGGCCGATCTCCTCGACGGTGAGCTCCGTGGGAGCGGGGTGGTCGTGGAACGGTTCGGCGCTGGGCCCGACCGTGGCCCATCCGCCGTCGGCGGGGGCCACGGGACGGTTGCCGAGCCAGGGCTTGTCGACGGAGGCCTTGCGACCGGCGTGTGCGAGCTGGATGGCGGGCACCGAGCCGTGGGCGCGGACGGCGGCGGTGATCCGCGCGAACGCCTCCTGTTGCCGGTCGTTCCACAGGCCCAGGTCCCAGGGGCTGATCCGCCCCTCCGGGCGCACGGCGGTCGCCTCGACCATGACCAGCCCGAGGCCGCCCGCCGCACGGTCGGCCAGGTGAGCCAGGTGGAAGTCGGTCGGCACCCCGGCCTCGGGGCCCTCGGACCGTGCGGAGTACATGCACATGGGGGACATCCACGCGCGGTTGGGGATCTCCAGTCCTCGCAGCTTCAGCGGGGTGAACAGGGTGCTCACAGGCGTTCCTTCGCATAGGCGCTCTCGGGTGTCGGCGGCGACCGACCTTTGTACGGTACAAGTCGTACTACGCCGCTTGTCAAACTACGACGGTGTTCGTACATTGAGACACGAGCCGAACGGAAGGGGGTCGGAATCATGGCCAGGGCCGCCCGCGCCGCCCAGGGGCGACAGTTGGAGCACCCGGGGACCGACCAGATCCGCCTGGAGGACGTGCTCAGCGCGCTGTCCGACCCGATCCGGCTCCGCATCGTCCACGACCTGTCCCAGGGCCACGACGACATGGCCTGCATCGCCTTCGAGCTCCCGGTGAGCAAGTCCACCTCGACCCACCACTTCCGGGTCCTGCGCGAGTCCGGCGTCATCCGCCAGCACTACGAGGGCACCTCCCGCATGAGTCGCCTGCGTACCGACGACCTGGAGGAGCGTTTCCCCGGCCTGCTGTCGGCCGTGCTCCTCGCTCGGAGCATGGACGCGACGGTGCCCGGCCGAACCGTCTGATCGGTGACCCGCCGGGACGACGCTCGGGGCTCAGGCGTGACCCGTGTCGGGTGGGCGACTCACGGCCTCACCGTCCGCCCAGGTGGTCAGGCCGTGGCGATAGGCGTAGACAGCCGCCTGCACCCGGCTCTCCACCCCCAACTTGGTGAGGATCCGGGCCACGTGAACCTTGGCCGTGCCGAGGGTGATCCCCAGCTCCCCCGCGATCCGGGCGTTGCTGTGCCCCCGGGCCACCAGCACCAGCACCTCCCGTTCACGGGTTGTCAGGTCCTCCAGCAACCTTGGAGGCGTGCGCGGCGAGGTCCTGGCGAACCGGTCCACCAGTCGCGGAGTCACCTTGGGATCGATCACCCCCTGCCCGGACGCCGCCGCCCGCACCGCCTCCACGTAGAGCTCCGGGTCGCTCTCCTTGAGCAGGAATCCCACCGCCCCGGCCTGGAGCGCCCCGAACAGGTACTCGTCGGTGTCGAAGGTGGTCAGCATGACCGTCGGCGGCGCGGGCGAGAGCTTCGACAGCTCCCGGGCCGCCGCGACTCCGTCCGTCCCGGGCATGCGGATGTCGGTGAGCACGACGTCCGGCCCAAGGAGCCGCGCCATCGACACCAGCTCCCGACCGTTCGCGGCCGCCCCCCACCACGTCCACGTCCTCGACCGGGCCGAACAGCAGCCGCAACCCCTCGCGTGCGGCTGGCTGGTCGTCCGCGACCAACAAGCGGATCATCGCTCCCCGCCCCCGGCTCCGCGTCCCGTCCGTTCCCCGCCGCCCCGACTCCGGCCACCGCCCGCGGGCGTGCGCCCTCCACGGGAATCACGGCCCGCACCCGCCAGCCCAGCCCCGGCCGCTCTCCCGCCTCCAGGACGCCGCCCAGCTCCTCGGCGCGATGTCGCATCCCTGCCAGACCGTTCCCTCCGGGCTCCTCAGCCCCGGCGCCCACCGGCCCGCGCCCTCCGTCGTCCTCCACCGTGACCGTGAGTGCGGCCGCCGTCCGCGTCAGGCGCACCCGGACCCGTCGTGCCGACGAGTGCCGCAGCACGTTGCCCAGGGACTCCTGGACGATCCTGTACACGTCCGCCCCGGCCCTCCCGGAGAGGCCGTCCCCGGCTCCCTCCGGTATGACCAGATCCACCAGCACCCCCGTCCCCTCCAGCACCGCCGTCAGGGACGGAAGGTCGGCGATCCCGGCCCCCGGCACCGCCCCGGTCAGCCTGTCCTCGCGCAACGCCTCCAACAGTTCGCGCACCTCCCGCACCGCGCGGCCGGACAGCTCCGCGACCGAGCCGAGCACGGCGACCGCCTCCGGATCCCGGCCCTCCAGCGCCTGGCGACCGCCCACCGCCAGCAGGCGAATCGCGCTCAGGTGGTGTCCGGCGACGTCGTGCACCTCACGGACCAGCCGCTCCCGCTCACGCAGCCGTTCACGCTCGAAGGAGTCGCGTACGGCGCGCCGGAGGCCCTCGGCGCGGTCGACCCGCAGCCGCCACACGTACCCGGCCAGGAGGGGTACGAGGGCTGGCAGTGTCCACAGGACGAAGTCCAGCCCGGCACCGACCACGGTCACGGCGGGATCAGAGGGTCCCCCGACCATGCGACCAACGTGTTGGTTCCGGGGAAGACGACCACCTGGTAGGCGAACCACCACACGACCGACGCCACGGCCAGCAGCGGCACCGTACCGGGACGCCGGTGTGCGGCCGACCCGACGGCGACCACGGCCGCGAGGAGTGAACCGTCGTAGCCCACGGCCGCGTACGCGAGGAACACGAGCACGCCGGTGACCAGCGTGACGGTCACCGGAAACCGCCGTCGCAGCACCAACGGCGCGCAGGCGACCAGCACGACGGCGCACGGTACCCACCCCGTCTCGGCATCGGGGTCGACCGGGGGTATCCGTACCGCCAGCAGTCCCACCAGTAACGCCAACATCGTGTCGCGCACCGGGGCGGGCAGCCATCGCCACCGCCACCGAGCGACCGCCTCGCCCACCCTCGCCGCGTTCATCCGACCATGGTGGAGCACGGCGCGGCGGGACCACGTCCGCCGAAAGGCATACGGGAAAGGGACCGGGCTCCTATGCCCTTCGGCGGATGCCGTGGCGACCCCTCCTCGGAACCATGCGCTCATGGACACCAACACCAGACCACGCGGATCAGGGCGACTGCCGCTCCTGGACGTTCTGCGCGGGATCGCCATCCTCGGCACACTCGGCATGAACATCTGGCTCTTCGGCCACCCTGGATCGGTTGACTACGGACCCGTCGCCGAGGGCCTGCGTACCCTGTTCCTCAGCGGCAAGTTCTACGCGATGCTCACCCTGCTGTTCGGCGTGGGCCTGGCCATCCAGTACCGGGCCGCGAAGGAGGGCGGCCGGTCCTGGCCGGGCAAACAGCCCTCGCGGGCCCTCCTCCTGCTCGTGGAAGGAGCCCTGCACGTCGTCCTCCTCTTCGCTTGGGACGTTCTCATGGGCTACGCGGTGACGGCGCTGGTGGTCGTCTACCTCCTGGGCCTGTCCGAACGGACGCGCACCGTGGTGATGTGGACGGCCCTGGGCCTGCACCTCGCCTTCGTCGGAGGGGTGACAGCGGCCATGAGCCTGCTCCTCCCCGTCGAACGCGACCCCCGGCTGACCCCGGAACAGATCGAGTGGGACCGGCTGTACCGCGAGGGGAGCTACTCGGAGCAGGTCCTCGACAGGGCGACGAGCTTCCTCCTCACCCGCACGGAGATCGTCATCGCCCTACCCATGATGGTGTTCCTCTTCCTGCTGGGGGTGCGCCTGTACCGTGCCGGAGCGTTCGGGGACGACCCGCTCGGCCGCACCCTCCGGTACCGGATGGCGGTCTGGGGCCTGGGGCTGGGCCTGCCCCTCAACGCGCTGGCCGCCGCCTTCCCCGGGGACCTCGGCATGGCCGGGCGCAACGCCTTCGCCATGGTGCTGATGCTGGGGTACGTGGGGGTGGTGGGAATGGTGATGGACCGGGTACGGCGCCCCGGGCACGTGACGGCCTCACTGACCGCCGTGGGCAGGACCGCGCTGAGCTGCTACCTCCTCCAGAACCTGCTGGCCTCACTGATCTTCTACTCATGGGGGCTCGGCATGGGCCACCTGGCCGAGCACGCGGGCTGGATGGTGGCCGCCTGGGCGGTGATCAGTCTGGTGCTGGTGGTGGGGGCGCGCCTGTGGCTCTCACGGTTCCCACGAGGGCCGATGGAGACGTTCCAGGCGAGGATCCTGGCGCTGGTGCCCGAGCGGAGACCCGTCTCCGGGCCGTCCGCGGTCGAGGAGGGGCGTCCGGAGGCGCGCGGGTGACGTGGAGCGGAAGCGTGTCAGAGGGCCGGGGGAGCCCCGGCCTCCACCCCTCGGTTCGGGTACCGGTGGCGCCGGTGATTGCATTCCGTGGTCGCGGAGTCCAGGCTCACTGGTGAGTGACCGCAGTTCACCGCCACATCGCTTCGAGGGTGGGAGTCCCTGCCATGTCCCGTGTGAGGGTCCACAACTTCTCCGTCTCCGTCGACGGGTTCGCCACCGGTGAGGGGCAGGGTCTCGACACCCCGTTCGGCCACGCCGGTTCGCGACTCCACCAGTGGTTCTTCCCGACCAGGACCTTCCAACGGATGCAGGGCAACCCGGGCGGGAGCACCGGCGTCGACGACGCCATCGCCGGGACCTGGGCCGTCGGCATCGGAGCGGAGATCATGGGCCGCAACAAGTTCGGGGCCCAGCGCGGCCCCTGGGAGGACGACGACTGGGAGGGCTGGTGGGGACCGAACCCGCCCTTCCACACACCGGTCTTCGTTCTGACCCACCACCCCCGCCCCTCGCTGGAGATGGAGGGCGGCACCACCTTCCACTTCATCGACGCCACACCACGGGACGCGCTCCGGCAGGCACGCGAGGCCGCGGGCGACCTGGACGTGCGCATCGGCGGCGGACCGACCACGGTCCGCGAGTTCCTCGCCGCGGACCTCGTCGATCACCTGCATGTCGCCGTCGTCCCGATCGTCCTGGGCCGCGGCGAGCGCCTGTGGGACGGGCTCGAAGGGCTGGAGGGGCGGTTCGAGACCGAGTCCGTGACCAGCCCCAGCGGGGTCACGCACATGACCTTCACCCGGCCGTAGCGACCGCCCGCCCCGCCGACGGCTCCGATCCGGTGAGGGCGGACGCGGCGCGGCCGCCGGACCGCCCCGGGCGGGGACCGGAGCCGGGCGCACCGCTTCCGGGCCCCGCCCTCCGTCCCGGGGCGGCTCACCGCCGCCGGTACACGGCCAGGGTCCAGGGCACGAACACCACCACCAGCACCAGCGCGCACACCAGGGTCCACACCACCGAGGAGGTCACCCCGGTCCCCGCCATGAGGTCGCGCACCGCACGCGCCAGGTGCGCCACCGGGTTGACCTCGACCACCACCCGCAGCCAGTCGGGCAGGGTCCGGGCCGGAACGAACACGTCGCCCAGGAACGCCAACGGGAACAGCAGTGTGCTGGCCGCCGTCACCGACGACGCGGAACGCGCCACCAACCCCACCAGCAACCAGACCCACGTCAGGCACACGGCGAAGAGCACCAGCAGCGCCACCGCCGCCACCGTTCCCCCCACCCCGCCCTGGGACCGGTACCCCAGCAGCAGACCGGCGCCCAGCACGCTCGCCGCCGCCAACACGTACCGCACCACGTCACCCGCCAGCGATCCCACCAGAGGGGCCGGGCGCCAGACCACCAACGTGCGCAGCCGGTCGAACACCCCCGCTCGATGTCGGTGTTGAGCCGCACACCCCCGGCCGCGGTGCACAGCACGACGCTCATCACCATCATCCCCGGCAGCAGGAACGACAGGTAGGTGTCGGTGGAACCGGAGATCGCCCCGCCCAGCAGGTAGGTGAACATCACCATCATCAGCACGGGAAAGATGGTCACGTCGATGAGCTGGACGGGTTCCCGCCGCAGGTGGGACAGGGCCCGGCCGCCCAGCAGGGCGACGGAGCGCACCGCCGTGGGCCGTGCGGGCGCCGGACGCGCCATCAGTTCCCCAAGAGCCTCGGTGCGGTCCATGCGTTCCTCCCCGGTGTTCGGTGCGTACTCGGTCGCCTCGGCGTTCACGCGGCCTCCCCGTTCTCCGTCAGGGACAGGAACACCTCGTCCAGCTCGGGCGGCTGCACACCGAAGGAGCCCACCCGCACCCCGGCCCGGGCCAGGGCGTCCAGGACCCGGGCGCCGGAGCGGGCGACCGGATCCTCCCCGGCCAGGGTCGCGGTGAGGGTGTCCCCGTCGCGGAGCTCGGGGTGGACGGCGTGCTCGGCCAGCACCCGTCGGGCCGTGTCGAGGTGGCCGCGCTCCTCCAGTCGCAGCCGCAGGCGGGGCCGTCCGTGGTCGGCGCGCAGCCGGGCGGGGGTGCCCTCGGCCAGGACACGGCCCCGACCGATGACCGCGACCCGGTCGGCCAGCTGGTCGGCCTCGGCCAGGTACTGGGTGGTCAACAGCACCGTGGTGCCCTGCTCGGCCAGGGAGCGCACCATGCGCCAGACCTGGTCGCGGCTGCGCGGGTCGAGTCCGGTGGTGGGCTCGTCCAGGAACAGCAGCCGGGGCGAGCCGAGCAGGCTCGCGGCGATGTCGAGCCGACGCCGCATACCGCCGGAGTAGGTGCGCACCGCCCGGCCCGCG
This sequence comes from Nocardiopsis eucommiae, assembly GCA_018388625.1. GTDB lineage: Bacteria > Actinomycetota > Actinomycetes > Streptosporangiales > Streptosporangiaceae > Nocardiopsis > Nocardiopsis eucommiae. The sequence continues at coordinate 5,161,705 of CP074402.1, forward strand.
GCCTCCGTCAGGTCGAACACCTCCAGCAGGCGTTCGACACGGTCACGGGCCACCACCCGGCGGTGTCCGCTCAGGCGGGCCAGCAGGGTCAGGCCGGTGCGGCCGTCCACCTCCTCGTCCAGTCCGCTCTCCTGTCCGGTGACGCCGATCAGGGTGCGCACCCGCCGAGCCTGGGCCACCACGTCCAGGCCGAGCACCCGCGCGGTGCCGCCGGTGGGTGTCAGGTGGGTGGTGAGCATGCGCACGGTGGTGGTCTTGCCCGCACCGTTGGGGCCGAGCAGCCCGAAGACGGTACCGGCCCGGACCCGCAGGTCCAGGCCCTCGACCGCCGTGGTGGTCCCGAAGGCTCGGGTCAGGCCGTGGGTCTCGATGGCCCAGGGGGAGCAGTGACGCTCATGGTGTCCTCGCTTTCGCGCAGCACGAGCCGCGCCTCGGCCCCGTGTGGCCGAGACGGGGTGTGCCGCTGGTGTGGTGGAGTGTGCCGGTGGTGCGGCGGGGGCGGGCGCGCGGTACGCGCCGGGGTCAGGCGGGCCCGGCGCCGTCGAGGAAAAGCTCGACCAGCACGCGCGCGCCCGGTTCGGTGCCGCTCAGGTCCACCGCCCGGGCCAGGTGCAGGAAGGCGTTGCACAGCAGGGCCGGGTCCCGGTCGGCCAGTGCGCCGGCGGCCACCGCGCCGCGCAGGTACTCGGTGAGCGGGTCCAGGAGCGCGGAGACGTAGGCGGTGCGCAGCGTGGTGCGCACGTCCGCCTCCAACTGGTCCAGGGAGTCGAACAGGTACTGGTCGAAGGAGGTGTCGGCCCCGGTGGGGTCGGCCACCGCCTCGGTGATGACGGCCTCCAGCACGGCGGCCAGCTCGCCCTCGGTGGCCAGGGCCCGGGCCAGGGCCCTGCCTCGGCGTTCGATGAAGGCCAGCGCCACCTGCTGGTGGAGGGTCTCCTTGCCGCCGGGGAAGTGGTGGTAGAGCGTGGGCTTGCGGACTCCCACCTCACGGGCGACGGCCTCCAGGGAGGTCCCCGGTAGCCGTGGGCGGCGAAGTGGGCGGCGTAGACGCTCATGGCGCGTTCTCTGGTGTCGGTGCTCATCGTGCTCCCCCTGGGGTGCCGTTCGGGTGCGTCGCGGTTGCCACACGACCACTCTACCTACCGGTAGGTAGAGAACGGGGCCGACGTGTCGTAACCCCCTCACACGTGGAGAGGGGGTGGATCTCGTCCGGAGGGAACCGGGCGCGCGCCGTCGCCCGGGAAGGCGCGCTAACCCAGGTACTCGGCGCGCACGGCGTAGATGGCGGCCTCCGTCCGGGAATGGACCTGGAGTTTCTCCAGGATGTTCCGGACATGGTTCTTCACGGTGTTCTCCGTGATGAAGAGGCGCTCACCGATCTCCCTGTTGTTCAACGAACGGGCCAGCAGTTTGAGCACCTCGGTCTCACGCGGGGTGAGCTCCGGAATGGCGGGGGCGGCCTTGGGCGTGCGCTCCTGCTTGGCCAGTCCGGCGAACTCGCTGATCAGCTTGATCGCCATGGAGGGGTTGATGAAAGACCGCCCCTCGGCGATCGCCCGAACGGCGCGCGCGATGTCGGTGACGGCGATTTCCTTGAGCAGGTAGCCCGTGGCCCCCGCCTTGAGCGCCTCGAAGAGGTCCGCCTCGTCCTCGCTCATGGTGAGCATGACGAACTTGACCTCGGGCACGGCCGCGCGAATCCTCGGGCAGGCCTCGATCCCCGTGGAGTTGGGCATCATGACGTCCATCAGCACCACGTCGGGCCGTAGTTCGGTGGCGAGCACCACCGCCTCGTCGCCGTCGGCGGCCTCACTGACCACGTCGATGTCGGCCTCGTCGTTGAGGACCGAAACCAGCCCCCTGCGGAAGAGCGCGTGGTCGTCCACCACGAGGACCCTGATCGGGGCCGCCGGTGCCACCACCTCCTCCGAGGCGTAGTTCAGCCGAGCGGGTGACAGGGGGTGGGGACTCACCAGAACTCCTATTGCGCATAACCGAAATACCGGGTTTCCGGATCGGCTCGCTGACGGCGGTTCCGAGAATCCGGACAATGGGGAGTTCACCAGCGAATCCTCCCTCAGCGAGGCTCTCTACACTGTCCCATAAGTGATCAGAGAACGGTATGTGCTTGGAATTCTCGGCCGTCTCCGGGCACGGACGGCGATCCCCCGCGATCGGCGGAGAACGAGGGCGACGTGCGCCTACCCTCCTCCCCCGCCCTCTCCGGCGTGCTCCAGGGCGGCCAGCGCCGTCACCGCCCCCAGCTCCCAGCAGGCCTCCCGGACGTCCGCGTCCGGACGGCCCGTGACGGCGACCGGCGGCCGGTGCCGGTGCCACCCCATGCCCTTGGCGATCGACTCCACCGCGCGGACCGCCCCGGAGGTGTCGTTGTCACCGTGGACGTACAGTGCGTACGGAAGCCCCTGCGTGTCGACCTGCACCGGGTAGTACACGGTGTCGAAGAAGTGCTTCAGGGCGCCGGACATGTAACCGATGTTGGCGGGGGTACCGAGTACCACCGCGTCGGCTTCGAGCAGGTCCGCGGCGTTCGCGGAGAGTGCTGCCTTGACCTGCACTCGTACGCCTTCGATATCGTCTGTACGGGCGCCGTCGAGCACCGCGTCCAGCAGTTCCCTGGTGGCGGGTGAGACCGTGTGGTGAACGATGAGCAGTCGTGCCATGCCCCCCACATTAGGCAGATCCCCTGGCGTGGCCCGGTCACACGCTCCCGCTCACCGTGAGCACCGCGGAAGAAAGCCAAGGACCCCATGAATCAGCCTCCTCCCCACGGACAGGACCCCTATCAGGGTGGTCCTCCCTACGGATCGCCCTCCGGCGGTCAGCCCGCCATGGGCCCGCCCTCCGGGGGCCAGCCCGCGATGGGCCCGCCGCCCGGCGGCATGCCCCCGGCGGGATGCCCCCGGCGGGATGCCCCCGGCGGGATGCCTCCCGGCGGACCGCCGCCCATGGGCCCGCCCCCGCCCGGCGGGATGCCCCCGGCGGCCCGGGTGGCCCGGGTGGCCCCGGCGGCCCCTACGGCGGTGACCCCTACGGTGCCCCGGGCGGCCCCGGCTACGGCGGCGACCCCTACGGCGGCCAGTACGCGGGCGGCCAGTACGGCCCGCCCACTCCTCCTCCGTCCAAGGGCGGCGGCCCCTGGCTGTGGATCAGCCTGGGCTGCGGCGGTCTCTTCGTCATCGGTGTGGCCCTGGTCGTCCTCCTCGTCTTCTTCCTCGCCGACGACGGCGGTGACGACGGCTACGGCGGCGGGTCCTCCGGCGGCACCTCGGAGTCCGAGGAGTCCGAGGGCACCGGCGGGACCTCCGGCGACACCAGCACCGGCCTCGGGAACGAGGAGCGCTCGAACCCGGACATGCCGGGGATCGGCGAGGAGGTCAGCCACAACGGCATGGTCTTCACGATCACGGAGATCGAGGTCGGCGCCGACGTCCCGGGGCACACTCCCTACGGCGAGTACGTCGTGGTGTACGTGAACGTCACTCCCGACGGCAACGAGGACATCGAGTTCTGGCGCGACGAGCAGCACCTCTACACCTACTCCGGCGAGGCCATCCAGGAGGACTACGTCGCGACGGAGGGCTTCGACTCGAACTTCACGATGGACGTCGACATCGCCCCGGGTGACTCCGAGGTCGTGCCGATCGTCTTCGACGTCGACAACCCCGCCGACATCTCCCACATGGGCCTGAGCGCCGAGTTCCTGGGCGGCGACGAGATCGAGGTCGACGTCACCGGCTGACCCGTTCCGGGCCGGGCGTACACCGGCCGCACCCCTGACCCCGGACCGCGACCACGGTCCGGGCGGTACCGCCCGAGGGCGGCCGGGCACACCCGCCCGGCCGCCCTCGGGCGCGTGTGCGAAGGCATGAAAATCCACGCCCCGAGCACGGCGAAACCTGTCGCTTCCTCCGAATTGATTTCGCCGCACAAAGGACATTGGTAACCGTGGCCACGGGAGTGCGCACACTTCACCCGTTTCTTTTCCGTCGCCCGGATGTCGGACGTTGACCGGCCATTCCCCTCTTACCTAAGGTGCGACCTCTACAACGCGCCGGCCGCGTCCTTCGCCGCCCGCAGTCGGGGCGGCGCTCGAAGAGGAGCGAGGGAACCATGCCGCACACCGTCCGGGCCGCACTCGTACAGACCGAGTGGACCGGTGACGCCGAATCCATGATGGCCGCCCACGAGAAGTACGCACGTGACGCCGCCGCCCAGGGAGCGCGGGTCATCGGCTTCCAGGAGGTCTTCAACGCCCCCTACTTCTGCCAGGTGCAGGAGCCCGAACACCACCGCTGGGCCGAGCCCGTCCCCGACGGCCCCACCGTCACCCGGTTCGGCGCCCTGGCCAGGGAACTGAACATGGTCATGGTGCTGCCGGTCTTCGAGGTGGAGAAGCCCGGCTTCTACTACAACACCGCAGCCGTCATCGACGCGGACGGCACGTACCTCGGCAAGTACCGCAAGCACCACATCCCGCAGGTGAAGGGCTTCTGGGAGAAGTACTACTTCCGTCCCGGCAACCTGGGCTGGCCGGTCTTCGACACGACGGTCGGGCGGATCGGCGTCTACATCTGCTACGACCGGCACTTCCCCGAGGGGTGGCGTGCACTCGGCCTGGCCGGGGCCCAGCTCGTCTACAACCCCTCCGCCACCAGCCGGGGCCTGTCCGCCTACCTGTGGAAGCTGGAGCAGCCCGCGGCGGCCGTGGCCAACGCGTACTTCGTGGCGGCGATCAACCGGGTCGGGGTCGAGGAGTACGGCGACAACGACTTCTACGGGAGCAGCTACTTCGTGGACCCGCGCGGCCGGTTCGTCGGGGACGTGGCCTCCGACACCGACGCGGAGCTGGTCGTGCGCGACCTCGACCTCGACCTGGTCGACGAGGTCCGCCAGCAGTGGGCGTTCTACCGGGACCGCAGACCGGACGCGTACGGACCGCTGGTGGAGGGTAGGCCCATGACCCGAACCCTCATCAGCGGCGGCCTCGTCGTCACCGCCTCCGAGGAACTGGAGGCGGACGTCCTCGTCGAGGGCGGCAAGGTGGCCGCGCTCGCCCTGCGCGGCAGCGACCCGGCCCGCTCCTGGGCCGCCAGCGGCGCCCGGACCATCGACGCCACCGGCCACTACGTCGTCCCGGGCGGCGTGGACGGTCACACCCACATGGAGATGCCCTTCGGCGGCACCCGCTCCGCCGACACCTTCGAGACCGGCACCCGCGCCGCCGCGTGGGGCGGCACCACCACCATCGTCGACTTCGCGATCCAGCGGCCGGGCGAGTCCGTGCGCGCCGGGGTGGACGCGTGGATGGCCAAGGCGGACGGTGCCTGTGCCGTCGACTACGCCTTCCACGCGATCCTGTCCGACGTCAACGAGTCCTCCCTCAAGGAGATGGACGCTCTCGTGGACGAGGGCATCACCTCGTTCAAGCTGTTCATGGCCTATCCGGGCGTGTTCTACAGCGACGACGGGCAGATCCTGCGGGCCATGCAGCGCGGCGCCGCCAACGGCGCGCTCACCATGATGCACGCGGAGAACGGCATCGCCATCGACGTCCTGGTGGAGCAGGCGCTGGCCGAGGGCCGGACCGACCCCCGGTACCACGGGGAGGTCCGGAAGGCCCTGCTGGAGTCCGAGGCCACCCACCGCGCCATCCAGCTGGCCCGGGTGGCGGGTGCGCCCCTGTACGTCGTGCACGTGTCCGCGACCGAGGCCGTGGCCGAGCTGGCGCGCGCACGGGACCTGGGCCTGAACGTGTTCGGGGAGACCTGCCCGCAGTACCTGTTCCTGTCCACGGACAACCTGGCCGAGCCGGGGTTCGAGGGCGCCAAGTACGTGTGCTCCACACCGCTGCGCCCCCGGGACCACCAGGAGCACCTGTGGCGGGCGCTGCGCACCAACGACCTGTCCGTGGTCTCCACCGACCACTGCCCGTTCTGCTTCGTCGGGCAGAAGGACCTGGGCGTGGGCGACTTCTCCCGGATCCCCAACGGCATGCCGGGGGTGGAGCACCGGATGGACCTGCTGCACCAGGCCGTGGTGGAGGGGCACATCAGCCGCCGCCGGTGGATCGAGCTGGCCTGCGCCACCCCGGCGCGCATGTTCGGGATGTACCCGAAGAAGGGCACCGTGGCCCCGGGAGCCGACGCCGACCTGGTGGTCTACGACCCCGGCGCCGAGCAGACCCTCTCGGCCGCCACCCACCACATGAACGTGGACTACTCCGCCTACGAGGGGAAGCGGGTGACGGGCCGCGCCCGCACCGTGCTCTCACGCGGTCGCGTGATCGTGGACGACGGTTCCTACCTGGGCTCGGCCGGTGACGGCTCCTACGTGCCCCGGTCCACCTGCCAGTACCTGGTCTGAGGAGGCTCACATGGACTTCGGACTCGTCCTCCAGACGGATCCGCCCGCCGACCTGCTGATCGAACGGATGGTCCGCGCCGAGGGGCACGGCTTCACCCACGGGTGGACGTTCGACTCCGCGGTGCTCTGGCAGGAACCCTTCGTCATCCACAGCCGGGTGCTGGACCGGACCGAACGGATGGTGGTCGGCCCGATGGTCACCAACCCGAGCACCCGCTCGTGGGAGGTGACGGCGTCGACGTTCGCCACCCTCAACGACATGCACGGCAACCGGACCGTCTGCGGGATCGGCCGGGGCGACTCCGCCCTGCGCGTGGCCGGACGCAAACCCGCCACGCTGGCCCAGCTCTCCGAGGCGATGACGGTGATCCGGGACCTCGCCGAGGGCCGCGAGGCCCGGATGGGCGAGACCGGGATGCGCATCCCCTGGGTGCGTGGGGGTTCCCTGCCCATGTGGATGGGCGCGTACGGTCCCAAGGCCCTCGACATGGTGGGGCGTGAGGCGGACGGCTTCATCCTCCAGCTCGCGGACCCCTACCTGACCGAGTGGATGGTGCGGGCCGTGCGGACGGCCGCCGAGGCCGCCGGGCGCGGGCCCGACGCGGTGCGGATCTGCGTGGCCGCGCCCGCCTACGTGACCGACGGGTCGGCCGAGGGACTGGCGCACGCCAGGAAACAGTGCCGCTGGTTCGGGGGATGGTCGGCAACCACGTCGCGGACCTCGTGGCCCGGTACGGCGACCAGTCCGACGTGGTGCCCCAGGAGCTCACCGACTACGTGAGGGCCCGCGAGGGCTACGACTACAGCCACCACGGTCGGGTGGACAACCCCGACACCGACTTCGTCCCCGACGCCATCGTGGACCGGTTCTGCCTCCTCGGGTCGGTCTCCGACCACGTGGAGAAGCTGGAGCGGCTCCGTGCCCTGGGGGTGGACCAGTTCGCGGTCTACGCCATGCACGACGACGTCGACGGGGTGATCGACACCTACGGCAGGGAGGTCGTCCCGGCGCTGTCCGGGGAACCCGTGGCCTGACCGCCCCTCCGCCCTCGTGGGCGGTCCCGGCCGGGACCGCCCACGAGGCGTCAGTACGACACGGATGACGTGCGAAGATATTCGATGGCCTGAAGCAGATCAGGATATTTCGGGTATGACCGGGTTCCCGCACAGGCCGCACGCGCGTGGGACCTGCGTCGCGCCCACGCACTCGCTCCCCGTCAGCACCACCGAAACACAGGTGACCCGTGTCCCACTCACCACCCGCGCCAGAGTCAACGTCCCAGGTCGTCCACCCCGACGGTCGGGTGTCGATGCCCGAGGGCACCACGCTCCCCGACGGCCCGTTCGTCAACGACGACCTCCAGCCCGTCCCCATGTCCAAGCGGACCTGGGGCACCGGGAGCTTCACCGCGCTGTGGGTGAGCATGTCGGTGAGCATCCCCGCGTGGACGCTGGCCAGCGGGCTGATCGCCGCCGGGATGGACTGGCGGCAGGCGATGGTCACCATCGTGCTGGGCAACCTGATCGTGCTGCTGCCGATGGTGCTCACCGGGCACGCGGGCGCCAAGTACGGCATCCCGTTCCCGGTGTTCGCCCGGTCCTCCTTCGGCCTGCGCGGCGCCAACCTGCCCGCCCTGCTGCGCGGCGCCGTCGCCTGCGGGTGGTTCGGCATCCAGACGTGGGTCGGCGGTCAGGGCGTGTACGTCCTGGCCGGTCGCCTGTTCGGTGACTCCTGGACCGGCGCCGCCGCGATCGGCGGGTACGCGTGGACGCTGTGGCTGTCGTTCGGCCTGTTCTGGCTGGTGCAGGTCGCGATCATCCTGTGGGGCATGGAGGGCGTGCGCAGGCTCCAGGTCTGGGCGGCGCCGCTGATGGCCGTCGGCGGTGTGGCGCTGCTGGCGTGGATGGCCTACGAGGCCGGCGGCTTCGGGCCGATGCTCAGCACGGAGGACGGCCTCGGCTGGGGTCCGTCGTTCTGGGTGCTGTTCTTCCCCTCGCTCATGGGCGTGATCGGCTACTGGGCGACCCTGACCCTGAACATCAGCGACTTCACCCGGTTCGCCTCCTCGCAGCGCTCCCAGGTCCTCGGCCAGTCGCTGGGCCTGCCCACCACGATGACGCTCTTCTCGCTGATCGCGGTCATGGTGACGGCCGGGACCTCGGTCGTCTACGGCGAGGCACTGTGGAACCCGATCGACGTCGTGAACCAGATGGGCAGCGGGATCGGCCTGCTCTTCGCGATCTTCGTGGTGCTGCTGGCGACCGTGTCCACCAACATCGCCGCGAACCTGGTGGGCCCCGCCTACGACCTGGCCAACCTGAAGCCGAACTGGTTCAGCTTCCGGGTGGGCGCGATCACCACGTCGTTCCTGGGGGTCATGATCTTCCCCTGGAAGCTCATGGAGGACGAGAACGTCTACATCTTCTCGTGGCTGGGCACGGTCGGCAGCCTGCTCGGCGCGGTGGCGGGCATCCTGCTGGCCGACTACTGGCTGCTGCGCCGCACCCGGGTGAACCTGCCCGCGCTCTACACGCGTGACTCCGAGTACTGGTACTCGCGCGGCTGGAACTGGCGCGCGCTGGTGGCCTTCGGCGTGGGCGCGCTGCTGGCCGTGGGCGGCGCCGACCTGGGCTCGGGTCCGCTCATCGGGTTCCTGGCCCCGCTGGCCGACTACGGCTGGGTGGTGGCCCTGCTCACCGCGCTGCTGCTGCACTGGGGGCTGGGCCGGTTCGTTCCGGACCGCCGCCAGCACGAGGCCGACCTCACCGCCGCGGGAAGGCCCACCGAGCCCGCCGCCTGAGCCCCGGGGCGCCAGCCCCGCGGTCCCCGACCCCGGTTTCCCGAAGTGATCACTCACGATCCGGGAACCGGGGTCGACCCTTTTCCGCCCCCGTGTCCGACTGACCGGTTCACGAACGCGCGGGGTCCGGGTCCGGTATGTCACGACACGCCGGGCGCGGCCCCGCTTCCCGGGCAGACCAACCGGACACAGCGTGCCGAACAGCACGGCATGTTTCGTTGTTTTCCGTGGTCAGAGGGGGTAACGTCGAAATCTGCGTACATCCCCGGGCATCCTTCCCGTGGGGACGACGGCCAGCGGACCTCTCAGGCACCTCACGCCACCGCGACCTCGCGGGCAACACGTCACACCGTCGTGTGAACCGGATCGTGCCCCATGCCGTCATCAATGTGGAGTTCTCGCGCGAATCGTGCGTGAACACCAGAAGAACGTCAGTACACCATCCGAGAAACCCTTCACCCCACGGGGCGTCACGGTCATCCGCGACTCGGCCTGACGTGCCACCACCGAGCACGTTGTTCCCCCAAGGTCGGGCACAGAGTTTCCACGAGTTCCACGGGAGACGAACTTGCCTGATATCACCACCCCGCGTCCCATCCCCGCCCCCGCCACCCGCACCGTGGCGGTCGTGCTGGCGGGCGGCAGCGGTCAACGCATCGGCCTCGCGACACCGAAGCAGCTGCTCAAGATCGCCGGGAAGACGATCCTGGAGCACACGCTCACCATCTTCGAGCGCGCCGAGCGAGTGGACGAGGTCATCGTGATGATGAACCCGGGCTTCGTCACCGACGCCCAGAGCATCGTCGACCGCGCCGGACTGTCCAAGGTCACCCAGGTGATCCCGGGCGGTACCTCGCGCAACGCCACGACGCAGCTGGCCCTGGACGCGCTGGCCCACCTCCCCGCGGCCACCACCAACGTCCTCTTCCACGACGCCGTGCGACCGATGCTCTCCCAGCGGATCATCGAGGACTGCGTCACCGCGCTGGAGACCCACCAGGCCGTGGACGTGGCCATCCCGTCGTCGGACACCATCATCGAGGTCGACGACGAGCTCATCACCGACGTCCCCCAGCGGTCGCGGCTGCGCCGCGGGCAGACCCCGCAGGCCTTCCGGCTCTCCACCATCCGCGACGCGTACGCGCACGCGTGGGAGGACCCCGGCTTCGAGGCCACTGACGACTGCTCCGTCGTCCTGCGCTACTCCCCCGACGTGCCCATCCACGTGGTCGCCGGTGAGGAGCAGAACATGAAGGTCACCCAGCCGGTCGACATCTTCATCGCGGACAAGCTCTTCCAACTCGCCACCTCCGCCACGCCGGAGCTCTCCGAGGACGACTACGAGCGCCAGCTCTCCGGCAGGACCGTCGTGGTCTTCGGCGGCAGCTACGGCATCGGCGCCGGTGTCGCGGACCTGGCCGAGAAGCACGGCGCCCGCGTCTTCCGCTACTCCCGCAGCGCCACCCGCACCAACGTGGCCAACCCGGACGACGTCGCCGGTGCCCTGGAGCAGGCCTACACCGCCACCGGGCGCGTGGACTTCGTGGTCAACACCGCCGGGGTGCTGCGCATCGGCCGCCTGGACCAGACCAACCCCGCCGAGATCGAGGACACCCTCCGGGTCAACTACCTGGCGCCGGTGAACATCGCCCGCGCCTCCTTCCCGTACCTGGCCCGGACCGGCGGGCAGCTGCTGCTGTACACGTCCAGCTCCTACACCCGGGGCCGCGCCGAGTACAGCCTCTACTCCTCCACCAAGGCCGCCACGGTCAACCTCACCCAGGCGCTGGCCGACGAGTGGTCGGCCGACGGGGTGCGGATCAACTGCATCAACCCCGAACGCACCCAGACACCCATGCGCACCAGGGCTTTCGGGGACGAGCCCGCAGGCAGCCTGCTCAGCTCCGACCAGGTCGCCCGCACCTCCGTCGACGTCCTCCTCTCCGACCTGACCGGCCACGTCGTCGACGTGCGCAGGGAGAGCCTCGCCCTGTCCGGAGCCCGCACGCACGAGAAGGAACGGGAAGCGGCGAAGTGAAGAACTACCTCGCGCGGATCGGGCTGGACAGCACCGCCCTGGCCGTCCTCGGGATCATGGGCCTGACCTTCCTCCTCCAGGCGATCGAGGTCGCCATGGCGCAGGTCTGGATCTTCGGCGTCCTGGCGCTGGTCCTCTACGCCACCGAGTGGCTGGTCTCCCAGCGCGTCACCGTGCTCAGCAAGGTCCTGAGCCGCATCCGGGTCGGCCTGACCGTCCGCACACTGGCCCGGCAGGCCCTGGTGCTGGCGCTCTACGTCTCCGTGGACGCGGTCGGCACCCCCGCCTACTGGTGGACCGCTGGCGGCGTGGCCGCGTTCTTCGTGCTGACCCTCGCCTACGACCTGCTCCGCCACCAGGTGTTCCGCCGGGCCAAGCTGCCGGTGAAGACCCGCAACCTGGACCTGCCCGGGCTCCGGACCCCCGAGGTTCCCGAGCCGCTGCGCTGGCTGTCCATGAGCCGTCTCCTGCTGGCCGACCTCCCGCTGGTCCTCGGCGCCGTCGGCTTCCTCGCGGGCGGCCCGGGCGTCCTGGCCGAGCTCGGCGCGGCTCTCACGGTGCTCCTGGCGCTGAGCGCGGTGCTGCTCGCGGTCCCGGTCTTCCTGGCCCACCTGCGGGCGCCGTCCGACGAGGAGGTCATCGAGGGGGTCAACCGCGCGCTGCGTGAGATCGAGCCCGAGGTGGTCCTGTACTTCACCTTCGGCGTGGGCCAGCAGAACGCCGTCTATCAGGCGAACATGTGGCTGGACGCCCTGGAGAAGGCCGACCGGCGCGCCCTGGTGATCTTCCGCGAACGCGGGAACCTGCCCCACCTGGAGCCCACCTCGCTGCCGGTGGTGTGTGTGCCGCGCGCCGACGACCTGGCCGCCCTGGACCTCTCGGCGGTGCGGGTGGCCCTGTACCCGGGCAACACCGGCAAGAACATCCACCTGATCCAGCGCGCCGAGATCAAGCACGTGTTCGTCGGCCACGGCGACAGCGACAAGCTGCCCAGCAGCAACCGCGTCAGCCGGATCTTCGACGAGATCTGGGTGGCGGGGCGCGGAGGCCGGGACCGCTACGAGCGGGTCCGGCACGCCATCGACGACCGTGACGTGGTCGAGGTGGGCCGTCCGCAGCTGGTCGAGGTACGGGGGCACCGGCCGCCCGAACAGCGCGCGGTACCGACCGTCATCTACGCGCCCACCTGGGAGGGCGTGGACGACAACAACTACCTCACCTCGGCGGACACCGCCGGGCTGGAGCTGGTGGAGCGCCTGGTCGGGGGATCCGAACCGGTCCGGGTGATCTACAAGCCGCACCCGCTGCTGGGGCGGCGCGCCCCCGCCGCCGGAGCGGCGCACCGGCGGATCATCGAGCTGATCGAGGAGGCCAACGGTCGCCTGGAGCCGGTGACTCCGGAGGCCGTCCGCGAGCTCACCGAACTGCGGGAACGGATCGACGCCTTCCGGGAGGGCGCCTCGGAGCAGCGGGTGACCGCCGAGGACCTGGTCGGCTACCGGAAGCTGCTGGAGCGCTGGCACACCCTGTACTGGACCTCGTCCGGCCCGCTGCGCCACCACGTGGTCACCGACACCCTGCCGTCGCTGTTCTCGTGCTTCAACGAGTCCGACGTGATGGTCAGTGACATCTCCAGCGTGGTCGCGGACTTCGTCGCCAGCGGGAAGCCGTACGCGATCGTGGACATGCAGGGAAGCGACGACGACGAGTTCCGTCGGCAGTTCCCGTCGGCGGGCGCGGGCTACGTGCTGCGCCCGGGTCTGGCGGGGCTGGAGACCGTCCTGGCCGCCGCCCGCGAGCCGGGGGGCGACGAGCTGGCCGGTCGTCGCGCGGTGCTCAAGCGGTATTTGCTGGGCCCGGACGAGCCGGACTCGCTGACCCGGTTCAACACGGCCGTGAACGACCTCTACGAGCGGGCGCTGCTGGACTTCCCGGTCGGCGCGACCGCCGAGCCGATCCCGGCCGACCCGTTCCGGGGCCCCGCCGGCACCCCGGTGCCCGTGGGCGACTGACCGTCCCCGAACACCACGGAAGGGCCCGCGCGAGCGTCGCGCGGGCCCTTCCGTGGTTCCCGGTGGGAACCGGTGGAACCCCCGCGTCCGCGGCCCGGTGCGTGCGCCCGGGTCAACCGCCCAACTGGATGCGCGCCATCCGCATGATCTTGCCCAGCTCGCGCTCGACCTGCTCTCGGGGGCGCCCGTCCCGCACGACCAGTCGGGCGGTGAAGGGGTTGCCGTCGATCATGCGGGTGAGTTCGTAGCACACGGCGTCGCCCTCGACGCTCCACGCGAGCCCGTCCCGGTCGGTGTCCGCCTCCACGGAGTCAGCGCCCACGATGTCCTCGGAGCGGGGTCCGCCTCCGGAGAGCAGGGCGCGGACCGAACCGTGCGTCCAGCCCAGCGCGGCCTCCAGCCGGTGGGCGGTGAGCTCGCGTGGGACGCTCCGGCCGCTCCGGATGTCGCGCAGCGCCTGCTCGGACAGGTCGGCGCGGGCGGCCAACTCACCCCAACCCAGCCCCAGCGCGAGGCGGCGTTCGGACATGGCCCGGTCGAGGGCGTCGTGTGAACCACCGGGAGATCTGTCCTTGGGCATGGCCCCAACCTTAGGTCAGCGTCGTAGCGGTCCGGGAGGCCCGGTGCCGCCTCCCGGGGGCGGGACCGGACGGACCCCAGTGCGATCAGCCCTGGAGGCACGCCTTCCCTGGGGTCGCCGTGCTTGTAACTTGGCGTTACTTTGCATAAATTGGGGTTACTTTCCCCCACGACGGAGGCCCCCATGCACCGCTCCTGCACCACCGTCACCTGTGCTCTCCCCTCGACGGCGACGCGTCCGTCTGTGCCCCCTGCCTGCGACGACTGGACCGGGCCCTGGCCAGGGTGGTAGGGGGACTGCCCCGTGACCTGGACCTCGCCCTCGCCCGACAACGGCGCACCGGGCCGGGAAACCTCGGCCGCCGGAGCACCGGGATCCCGTTGGCCTTCGACCCCTCGATCACCGAGGCCGCCGCCGTCCTGCACGACACCCTGTCCGCCTGGTGCCGGACCCTCAGGGAGCCCGGGACGCCCGACCCCGCGGGAACGAACCGTCCACGCTGGCCTCCTGGCTCTCCCGGCGCACCGGTGTGCTGCGGCGCCACGCGCTGGGCCCGGAGTGCGTGGACGAGGTCTGCGCGGCGGTGGACCAGGCCGAGCGCGCGGTCGATCTCCCCTCCGACAGGGTCATCGCCGGCCCCTGCCCCCAGTGCGCGACCCCCTGCTACGCCCGGGCGGGGGCGGCGAGCACCCGGTGCCCCGACTGCGAGGCCACGGTGTCGGTCGGAGAGGGGCGGCGGCGCATGCTCCTGGCCGCCGGGGAACACCTGGTGACGGCGGCCGACGCCGCACGGGCCCTCCAGGTCCTGGGACACCGGGTCACCCCGGCCTCCGTGCGTGGCCACGCAAGGCGCGGTCGACTGCGGCCCCGGGGCACCGGCAGCGCCGGGCGCCCCCTCTACTGTCTGGGCGACGTCGTGGACGTCTACCTGACGAGGCCGTGCACCGGCGACCGGACCGTCAGCCGCCGTCCCTGAGCCAGGACTCCAGGAGGCGCAGTTCGCCGGGGTCCAGCAGGAGGGCGGCATCCCGAAGCACCTCCCTCACCGGCAGGTCAGCCCGGACCAGGGCCACACTGTGCGCACCCGAGCGCACGACCGCGATCGGGCTGGCCGACATGTGCGCGTAGCAGGCGCGCAGGCCCGCCGAAGCACCGATTTCCGCTCCCGCCATCAGACGTCCCCTGCCTCCACGAAGACCGTGCACCTCAGCCGAACACCCCGTATCGGAAAGCACAAGGGACATACCCCGGTTCCTCCCCATCGCCCACGCCACGGGGGCCGTGGGCAGGCCGACGGCCTGGTCTTTTCCCTCCCGTACACGGGTGGCCGGTTCCGGTCGTGGGAACCCCTACCGGCACACCCCCGCCACGGTCCCGGAACAGGACGGCGGGGCGGGGTGCCCGCTGGCGCCCCGCCCCGAACCGCTTTCCCGAGGAGTCGAGCGCGGCGTCCGTGTCACCGGTGGCGCCGGCTCTCCAACTCCGCCCTCCGCTTCTCGGCCCGCCGCTGCGCCTCGGCCAACCGAGCGAGCTTCTCCTCCTGTGCCCTGCGCACACGGGGGTCGGCCGGGTGCGGTTGGCCGGTGGTGGCGTGCACCAGGTCCGCCTGGAGGTAATGGGACAGCATCCACCCCTCTCCGCCCGCAGCGATCACCGTGGCCGAGTCCGCGGGCAGGTGGCGCACCAGGACGGCCAGTCGGCGCGGGGTGAGTCCACCGCGCCAGAGGTCGCCCAGGTCGATCCCGTAGTACCGGGCCAGATCCGCCTCCACCGCGTCAGGGAACTCCCTGAGCAGGCGGAGGAGGCGGGCTATTCCCCGGGCTCTGGAACCCGTACGCGGCGGCGATCTGCTCCGCCAGCACGTTGAGATCGGCCAGGGTCGCCCCCGTGTCCTTGAGCCGCTGCCACTGTTCGGCCCCCAGAAGGCTGCGGACGGCGGCCACGATCTTCCCCTCCTCGAACCCCTCCAGGGCCGCGAGGGGCCACTGGTCGGAGGTGGCGGGCAACAGGTACTCGACCCCGCCCAGCGTGAGCCGCTTGGGCTCGGGCGCGGCCTCGGCCTCGGCCCTCACGGCCCTGGCCTCCGGGGAGGAGGCCGGTGCCTGTGGCTGGCCCGGGGTCGTCGGTGCTGCCGGAGCCCGTACGACGGTGTTCTCGGTCATGGCGCGGTTCCCTCTCGAGAGATGGTGTTCGGACTGCGCGCGCGGTTGTCAGTGGGGCCGGGCCGGTGAACCGCGCGAACCCCGACCCGGCCGGCCGGTGTCAGAGGGTGCTCAGCCCCTCCCCGCCGCCCCCGTCGTCGCCTCCGTCGTCGCCTCCGCCACCGTTGTCGTCCTCGGGGCGGGCCGGGCCCTTGTAGGTGTAGAAGAGCGTGGCCTTGTCGTTCACCGGGTCGGTGGGATAGATCGCCACGGTGATCTCGCGCTTGGCGATCTCGGTCGCGTTCTCGGTGGACTCCCCACGCTCGGCCACCTGCGCGTAGTTGGCCGACACGGTGCGCTTGACGACGTCTCCGGTACGGGTCTCGAAGGCGATCATGAACTTCGCCTGGAGGTCGGGGACGTTGATGTCGCCCTCGAAGGCCCCGCGCTCACCGAACTCCACGTCGTGGCCGGGGAACATCACGTCGTAGACGGCCTTGTTGTCCTCGAAGGGCAGGAACTTGCGGGTCACCTTGAAGTTGTTGTGCGTGGAGGCGACCAGGATCCCGCCCCAGGCGTAGAGGTCCTCGCTCTCGACCTCGAACGTCTCGGTGAAGCCCTCCTCCCCGTCCAGCAGGCCCACCTGCTCCCAGGAGGCGTCGAACGGGCGGCCCTCACGTGGGATCTCGCTGCCCAGGGGGGCGATGTAGACGTCCGCGTACGCCCAGACGCTGGCGTTGTCGGTACTTGCCATCGGGGATGGCTCCCTTCTCCGGTGATCGTGTGTGTCGGGTCCCGCCGGGGCGGGTCGTCAGGGCCGCGCGGCCCGGCGCTGGGTGACCAGCACCGTGAAGGAGGCCCGGCGGTCGGCCAGGTCGCCCTCGTCGTCCACGACGACGCCGTCAACCGGGCGGACGGAGACCACCTGTGTGTCTCCGGGGTGTTCCAACAGGGCCGCGTGGGCCAGGCGGGCCAGTTCCTTGAGGTCGTCGCGGGCGTCGGCCCAGGAGGTCACCCGGACGGTCGCCCGCTGGGTGAGCGGCGGTTCGGACTCCGCCGACTCGCAGTGCACCGTCAGAGCGGGGTCCGCCCCGGGTTCCCGGACCGGTGAGGAGACCGCCGTGACGGGCGTCCCCGACCACCGGTCCGGGAAGTCGGTCAGCCGTCCGCGCAGATGGTCCACGACCAGGTCCTCAGCGTCCGCGAAGAGCGGGACGATCATGTCGGGCGCCTCCAGTCGAGTGGTGTTGCGGCGGGTGGTCAGACGAGGTCGCCCGGGTCGGTGACCGGGTCGGGTGAGGCGTCGTCGAGACCGCCCGACCCCCTCAGGTCGTTGCCGTATCGGACCAGGTCCTGGCACGAACCGGTGACGGACAGCCCCGCGTCGAGGCTGTCCACCCCGTTCCCGGTGACCGCGAGGCCGCGGGTGCGGGCGACGACCCGGATGCCGTACGCGGCGCCCCCGGAGATCCGGTTGGCGGAGACCCTGAGTCCCCCGCCGCCCCGGACGTGCACGCCGTCGCCACCGACCCGGCTCAGGACGTTGGCGTCCACCACGGCGTCCTCGGTGGACTCCAGAAGGATCCCGGAGCCCCGGGTTCCGCTCACGGTGTTGGCGGTGATGGTCACCCGGCGGACCGGGGCTCCGGGGCTCCCAGTGCAGCGGATCGCCGGGAGCCCTCCGGTCCCGGTGAGGACGTTGCCGCTGACGACCACGTCCGAGAGCGACGAGGGAGGGCCGGTGGAATCGCCCCGGCCCGGGGGCCGGGCGTCGGGCCCCTCGGCGTCGGCCGCCGAGACCACGCTCACCCCGCCCGCGCAGTCGAGGAAGGTGTTCCCCTGCACCGTGATCCGGCCTCCCTCGAAGGCGTGCACGGCCTCGGCGGAGCAGGACTCGAAGTGGCAGCCCAGGATCCGGACGTCGCCGTCCGCGCGGCCCGGGGCGGCGCCGTGTGCGCTGATCCCCGGGGCCAGGGCCCGTCGCCCGGCGTCCGCGCGGGCCCGAAGGAACACCCCGCCACCGTCACGTCGGAGCAGG
Source organism: Nocardiopsis eucommiae (assembly GCA_018388625.1). Taxonomy (GTDB): domain Bacteria; phylum Actinomycetota; class Actinomycetes; order Streptosporangiales; family Streptosporangiaceae; genus Nocardiopsis; species Nocardiopsis eucommiae. The sequence continues at coordinate 5,179,699 of CP074402.1, forward strand.
GGGTGTCGTCGCCGGAGCCGGACTCCCCGGACCCGGAACCCGCCCGGGCCGGAGCCAGCCGGACCGCCGCCGAGAGGGACGGGCCCTCCCTGGCCCGGGTGAACCCCTCGCAGCGGACGTCTGTGATCCGAACGCACCGCACCGCGACGAGCTCCACCGCGTGGCGCCCGGGAACGTCGCGGATCACGGTCTCCCGCACGGTGATTCCGAGCGCATGAGCGAACGACAGGACGCTGGCGGGGGCGGGGACCCGGCGCCCGTTGCCGTCCCAGACACCGCCCTCCAGGAGGATCCGTCCGTGGCCCGTGCGGGCGGGCGGGTCCTGGCCGGGGTCGCCGTTGGTGAGGAGGGTCCCCTCCCCGTCCCGGCGCACCACGGCGTCCGGGGCCAGGACGATCCGCGTGTTGGCGTGGACGCGCAGCGGAGGCGCCTGGACGGAGTAGGTGCCGCCGGGGATCCACACGACCCCGCCACCGTCCTCCCAGGCACCGTCGAGGGCCGCCTGGAGCGGACCGGTGTCATCGGTCCCGCCGTCACCGATCGCGCCGAGGGCACGCACGTCCCGCACCCCGGTGGGGGTGGGTTCCGGGGCCGGCGAGGCGGATCGGCGCGCTCCCCCGTCGTCGGTGGCGGAGGCGCCGGGTTCCGCTCCCGGGACCGGGCCCCGGCGCTGGGAGGAGGTGAAGGTGGAACGGACCCTGCGGTGCAGGTGGGCCCATTCCCCGGAGAGGTCGGGCGGGTAGCTGGGCAGTGGCATCAGGGCTCCTCCGCTCCGGGTTCGGTGGTGGGCTCTTCCTCGAAGATGAGCGTGGCGGTGTCCTCGCCCTGGCCCCGGGTGGCCGGGGTGACCTCCATCCCGATCACCCGCCAGGACCGGGAGAAGGAGGGGCTCCCCTGACGAGGGGGAACCAGTCGTTGACCAGGGTCAGGCGGGCCCGGTCGCCCAGCCGGTCCGGGGTGAGGGTGGTGCGTTCGGCCAGACGGACGGTGACCTGCGGGAACCGCACCGATCCCGAGGAGCGGGCAGCCCACCAACGGGCGTGGTCGTCCAGGGCCGCCGGACTGGTGACGCCAGGAACGTCCACGGTGCGGTCCATCAGGGGCCACCCGGCGTCCGCGAAGCGCGGGTCGGACCAGGTCCGGGAAAGGACGGGCTCGGCCTCCTCCCCAGGGGCGGCGTCCGGTGCGTCGCCCCGGGCCCGCCACGAGGTGGCGGCCCCCGAGGCGTCCGCCGGGTAGCTCCACGCCACGACGTTGCCCGGCTGGGTGAAAACGTGCTCGGTCCGGTCCTGGCCCATCCGGTCCATGACCACGAACTCCCGGACCCGCCCTCCACCGCGCACGACGGTGCGCACCATCCACTCGGGGCCGTCGACGCGTGCCGACAGGTCCTCCAGCGCCTCCCCGAAGGACACCGCGTCCGAGGCACGGTGGGAGATCGTCCGGGGTTCGGCGGCGGACCCGTCCCCGCCACCGGTCTCCTCCGGGTCCTCCGGGTCCGGAGGTTCCCCGGGAGTGACCGGCACGAGTCCGATCGGCCGGGGTTCCTCCATCCGCCGGACGAGCTCACGGGCCAGCCACCGCTGGTCGGTGCCCTCCAGGGTGAGGTCGGCGCGGATCTGGCGGTGGTACAGGTAGCTCTCCAGGGAGGCGCCGGAGAGGTCGACGGAGACGCGGCCCCGATTGTCGCTCTTCGGCTCGGCCGACCAGAGCAGGTAGGTGCCCCAGATCCGGTCGCCGCGCCAGACGTGGACGACGGTGCGGCCGGGGCCCCGCCCGAGGTCGCCGTCGCTGCGGCCCACCACCCGGGCGACCCTTTCGGCCGTCTCGGGGCCGGTGACCGCGACCGAGCCGCTGAACGTCCCCGGCTGGCAGATCCGCCGGTCGAAGCTCACGCCGGTCAGGTCGAGGTCCGCGATGGGCCGGTCGGTCACGAGGTCGCAGAACTGGTAGCGGTAGAAGGCCATGTCACTCCGCCGTGTCCCGTGCCTGGCCCTGCGGGGGCGGCTTCACCGCCTCCGTTGTCTCCTCGGTCCGCTCGACCGCCATCCAGCTCACCGTGAACGGGGTGTTGTTGGTGCGCGCGACGCGGATCGTGAAGCCGTCCTTGTTCCTGTGGATGGAGGTGATCTCCTTGAGGTTGCCGGGGACGTCGCTGACACCGGTGAGGAAGATCGCCGGGGTCTCCTCGAAGGTGCCCGGCGCGAACTCGATCCTGGCGCCGCCCCGGAAGTAGTCTCCGGTGGGCTCGTCGGCCACCACCTGGGTCACCAGGCCGGTCACGACCCTGGGCCTGCGTTCCTCGTGATCCGGACCGGCGACCGTGACCCACGCTCCCTCCTCACGGACGTAGAGGTTCCGACCGGAGGCGACGTAGGCCAGCGTCCCGTCCGCCACCTCCCGCATCCGGTTCCGGGCTGCGGTGTCGGGGACCCGCACCACCCCGCCCGCCACCGAGGTGTAGTCACGCTGGTCCGCGACGCCCTGGGGCAGGGCGTCCCCCGGTTCCTGCGGCCAGTCGATCCCACCCTCACCCGCCGTGACCCCCTGGGGAACGGTGATCTCGAACAACGGCAGGTAGGTCTCGTCGGAGTCAGGATCGACGACCCGCACCTCGACCAACGTCTCGCCCGAACCGTCGTAGGTGTCGTCCCGGACCACCACGCCGACGACGTCCACGCGGTCGCCCTCGGCCGGTCCGTCCTCCAGTTCGATCTCGACGGTCTCGGTGCTGGCGACGAGATAGGTGCCCTGATGGGTCGCGGACGCCCCCGGACCGCGGCCACGAAGGGGGCGACGGTCGCGGTCATATCGGCACCGCCCAGATCGGCGGTGCCCCTGCCGTGGAAGATCCCGCTGCGCCGGTCCAGGGTCTCCCCTCCGCGCTGCCGCCGAGGAGTGCCCCGAGGACGACCCGGTGGTCCTCGGCGGAGGTCGCTCCGGAGCGCAGGGCCAGGGATCGGATGGTCATGTGTTCCTCCAGTCGTTGGACGGCGGTGTCACAGGTAGGCGTCGCGCCAGCGGAAGCGGGCCCAGGACTCGGGTTCGGAGGTCTGCGGGCGGAAGTGGACCGGATTGGTCCCGGGGGCCAGCGTCCAGTGCTCCGGGGGAACGGACGCGGGAGCGATGTGGTGGAAGCCGTCGACACCGTTGAGGATCACCGTCCCCTGGTCGCAGTCGACGACGAGCCGGTCGGAGCCGGCCAGGGTGAGGCCGAACTCCAGGGTGGTCCCGGTGGTGCGGTTGATCAGGCGCGGCCGGGAACACGGCCCCGCCACCTCCACCACGGGGTGAGTGGGGCTGTCCCCGTCGTTGAGCAGGTTCGCCCCGCCTCCGTGAGCCGGCTCACCGTGGTCGAGCGGATACACCAGCGGGTACTCCAGGCCGTCCTCACTGGGCCGGGGAGGATGGACCGTCTCCCGGCGCTCCGCCCCGTACCTGCGCGGATCGGCACAGGTCCACTGCACCGTGACGATCGGACGCGCGCTCCGGAAGGCCGGGCCCCCGGGATGACCCGGGCGGTGACCTGCGCGCTGGCCGTAAGAGTCTCCCCGCCCACACAGATCTCCAGAGGATGCTGCCGGGCTCCGTCGGTGAGCGTCAGCGCCCGGCGCAGCGGGCGCAGCACCCCGTGCACGTCCGCGAGGGAGTCGGCCCCGGTCAGTACCCCGACGGCCGTGACCAGCCGCTGTCCCGCCAGGGCCGCCCCCGGCCAGGCGCCGTGCCGGGCCGCGCGCTCGACGTTGCCGGTCTCGATCTCGGGCAGATCGTCCCAGCCCTCCAACTCGGTCAGGGCCAGCCCGCGTCCGTCGAACAGCAGCCGTCCGCGCCAGCGGATCTGTCCCTCCCGGAGTCCGCTCATCACATGCCTCTCGATCGCATCAGGAACATGAGGCGGTCCCCGACCTCGTGCGGCGACATCTCCTCCGTGGCCTCGAACCGCTCGATGTTGACCACCGGACCGCCCTGGGTGAGCGGGGAGCCGGACCGGGCCGCCGCGTGGTCGCGCACCTCCAGGGACGCGGGGACCACCCGTTTGGTGATCTCACCGCTGACGTCTCCGAGCTGGCCGCGCAGGTCCGGGAAGCGGTCGTCGATCCCGTCCATGAGGCCGTCCATGATCATCCGCCCGGCCGGGGTGAGCAGCTTCTTGTCCACCCGCGCCGGACCCTTCCAGTCCGGGATCAGGTCGGTGAGCCCGGAGAGCTTGTCCTTGACCTTCTGCCAGAGCGCGTCGATACCGTCGATGAGCCCCCGGACGATGTCCTTGCCGGCGTTCAGCAGGAAGTTCTTCGCGTCGGAGAAGAAGCCCTTGATCTCCTCTGGCAGGTCACCGACGAACTCCAGGACCGCCTTGACCTTGTCCTCGACCCCCGTGCGCAGGGCCTCGAACTTCTCGACCGCCCACTTCCGGGCGTTCTCGAACGCGTTGCTGATCGCGGTGGCGATGCCGCTGACGATCCCGCCCAGCCGTTCGCGGATCGCGGAGAAGACCGCCCCGATCCGTTCACGCAGCCCCTCGACCAGCTCCACCACCCAGGTGACGGCGGCCCTGATCGTGTCCAGGACCGTCTGCCAGGCCGCGTCGATCAGCTCCACCACCCAGTCCCACGCCGCCTGGACGGCACCGGTGACCCGCTCCCAGACGCTGGTGAGGAACTCGACGATGGTCTCGGCCACTCCCGTGATCTTCTCGACCAGCCAGTCCCAGACCTCGCCGGTCTTCTCCACCAGCCAGTCCCAGGCCTCACCGATGAACGCGGTGATCTCGTCCCAGTAGGTGAACAGGAGGGCGAACGGGTGGTGGGCGAGGATCGTCGTGATCCACTCCCAGGCGGTCTCGATGAGACCGAGAAGGGCGTCCCAGAAGTCCTGCGCGGCCTCCAGCAGCGCCGTCCACATGCCCGGTAACGTCTCCGTGAAGAAGGCCATGACCCCTTCGGCGATCTCCTTCACGAAGGAGAAGACCCCGTCGACGATCTCCCGGAAGGTCTCGGAGTTCTGGTAGGCGTACACGAGGCCGGCGACCAGTGCGCCCAGGGCCGTGACGATGAGGCCGATCGGGTTGGCCTTCATGACGGTGTTCAGCGCCTTCTGCGCCCCGGCCATCAGGTTGCTGCCGATCGCCCCCGCCTTGGCCGCCACCCCTCCCTTGGTCGCGTTCCTGCCGAAGCCGTCGGCCCCGGCTCCCGCCGTCCGGTACCCGGTGGCCAGATCGCGCAGCGCCTGGGTGCCGGTGGAGAACCCTGGGCGACCACCGGGGCCGCCGCGTCGACGAGCCTGCTCGCCAGCGCCCGACCGATCCGTTCTCCGGCGGCGGGCAGCGTGGCGCTGAGTGTCTCACCGACCTGACCTCCGAACGCCTGGACGGCGGGGGCATGTTCGAGAGACCGCTCTCGATCATCTCGTTGGCCTTGTCCGCGAGCAGGGTGCCGCCCTGGTTACCGGCTTCTCCCGCCCCGTCCGTGACCTTGTCGGTCAGGCGGCGCCCGGCCTCGGCCCCCAGGGTCTCGACCGCCCCGGGCAGGGCGTCGAGTCCCTTCCCGATGAGTTCGGCCGCCTGGGAGGCGGCCCCGGAGGCGCTGCCGGGCAGCCCGGAGAACATCTCGCTCACCCGAGGGGACACCCCGGTGGTCATGGCCGCGCCGAGCTGGGCGCCGATGCTCTGGCCGGCGCCGACAAGAGTGCTGGTCAGGGTGTCGGAGATCTGCTGCCCGTAGGCCTGGACGGCCGGGGGCGCGCCGGACAACCCGGCGGAGATCCGTTCGTTGATGGCGCCCGCGAGCTGCTCACTAACCTGACCACCCGCGTCCCTGCCGACCTGCGGCAGCGTCGCGAAGTCCTGCTCCAGCTGCTTCCTGACCTGCTCACCGATGCTGTTCAACTCGGGAATCATCTGGACACGCACGGACACGGCGCCGGACATGGCTCACCTCTGCTCGGCCGTCGGGGGCAACGGTCCCGGGGACCGGGGACGTGGGGGCGGACGGACACGACGCGGCCCGGAACGGGCGGGAGAGGAGGGCGCGGCCGAGCGACTGGACGGCTCTGGGCGGCGGAACGCGCGTCGGACGTGCAAGAACCCCGGAAACACGAAAACCCGGCTCTGGGCCGGGTCGGACACACCTGTGGTGCTCTCCATAAGCGTGCCACACCTCATGGATCCCCCACAAGGGCCCGAACCGATCGGTTAGGGACGGACGGGGTGGGACAGCGTCGCGCTCGCCGAGGCCGGCCGGGGCCGTGCGATCCCCCGGTGTCGTGTGAGTACGCGGCAGACACACACCCGGATGTGACCCCGCGCACACGTTCTCCCTGTTCAGGGATACGCATTCACACAGATTCCATCTCGACTCGACAACAGCCCCCGTCCCTCACACAGGACACACCCCGGTGCTGCTGATACTGGACCGGCAGGGCGTCTCCCTCAGCCCCCACCGCGTGCCCGGCACCCCGTCGCCCGAACGGCCCGGCTGGCCCCTGCCCTCACCTCCTTCGAGCCCGAGGCAGACCCGTGTCCGTTTCCGCCCTGAACCGCGCCCACGACCCCGTCACACCCCACGTGACCCGCCGCCGCCCCGACATCGAGGGGCTACGCGCCGTCGCCGCCCTGCTGATCGCCGTCTACCACATCTGGTTCGGCACGGTCTCCGGCGGAGTCGACGTCTTCCTGCTGCTCACCGGCTTCCTCATCACCGGGTCGCTGGTCCGGGCCATGGAACGCGACGGGCGCGTCGACGTCGCCGCCTTCTGGACCAAGCTGGTCAAGCGGCTCTTCCCGCGGGCGCGGTCGTGCTCGCCGCCGTCCTGGTGACGGCCCACGCGTACTTCCCGCGTTCCCAGTGGACGACCGTCATCGAGGACGTGTGGGCGGCCGCCCTCTACTACGGGAACTGGCACCTGGCGCTGGGATCGGTCGACTACATGGCGGAGAACTCCGCCGCCAGCCCCGTCCAGCACTTCTGGTCCCTGGCCGTGCAGGGGCAGTTCTACCTGCTGTGGCCGGTCCTGATCGGCGTCGCCGCGCTGGTCGCCGTCCGGCTGGGCCGGTCGGTCCGCCGGGGCGCCGCCGTGGCGGTGGGCGCGGTCTTCGCCGGTTCCTTCGCCTACTCGTTGTGGATCACCTGGACCGAGCCGGTGTGGGCCTACTTCGACACCGGTGCCCGCCTGTGGGAACTGGCCCTGGGCGGTCTGCTCGCGCTCTTCGTGCACCGGGTGGACCTGCCCGGCTGGGCGCGGACGGCCGCCGGGTGGCTCGGGCTGGTCGCGCTGGTCCTGTGCGGGTTCGTGATCGGCGACTCCCTGCCCTATCCGGGCTACGCCTCCCTGTGGCCCACCCTGGCGGCCCTGCTGATCATCCTCGCGGGCGCGGGCCGGGCGGAGAACGGCCGACTGTCCGCCAACCGGCTCCTGGGCGCCCGCCCGCTGACCTGGCTGGGCGGGCACGCCTACACCCTGTTCCTGTGGCACTGGCCGGTGCTCGTCCTGCACCTGGAGCTGACCGGCCTGGACCGTCCCACCCCCGGCGGCGGCCTCCTCGTCCTGGCGGTGTCCCTCGCGGCGGCGCTGGCCACCAGCTGGCTGGTGGACGGCGGCGTGAACCGGGCCACCCGCGGGCTCCGCACCCCGGTGTGGTCGCTGGCGGCCGGAGTGCTCTTCGTCGTCCCCGTGCTGGTGGCGGGCTCCCTGTGGGGGCAGTCGATCGAACGCGACCGGCAGCTGCGCACCGAGCTGAGCTCGAACCCGCTCGCCTACCCGGGCGCCGCGGTCCACCTCGATCAGGACCTGGCGCGGAACCTGCCCGCGTTGCCGATCTACCCGGACACGACCACGGTCGCCCGGGACACCATCGACCAGACCCGTGAGTGCAACGCGCTGAGCAACCAGCCGGAGGTGGTCACCTGCGAGTTCGGGGACGTGCGCTCCGACTACACGATCGCCCTGGTGGGCAGCTCCCACGTCCGGCACTGGTTCCAGGCTTTGGAGACCCTGGCCGACCAGCACGGGTGGCGACTGGTCACCATGACCAAGAACGCCTGCCAGTTCAGCGCCGAGGAGCAGTGGTACCGGGGGCGGAGTTCCCCGAGTGCACCCAGTGGAACGACAACGTCATGGCCGCGCTGGACGAACTGGAGCCGGACACGGTCTTCACCCTGGCCTCGCTGACGAGCGTGCGCACCGGCCCCGACGAGCACGTCCCCGCGGGCTTCGTGGAGCGTTGGCGCCAGCTCGACGAGCGGGGCGTGGACGTCGTCGCGGTCCGGGACACCCCCGGTTCTCCTTCCGGGTCCCCGACTGCACCGACCGCAACCACCGGTCGGAGTGCGCGGAGCCGAGGTCCCACTCGATGGCGGCGGAGGCCCCCTACGAGGAGCTCACCGACGTCCCGGCCAACACCCGCTTCCTGGACATGACCAACTACCTGTGCCAGGAGGAGGTGTGCCACGGAGTGATCGGGAACCAGCTGGTGTACTACGACACCAACCACTTCTCGTACTCCTTCTCCCAGTCCCTGGCGATGGTCATGGAGCCCTATCTGCTGGCCGCCGCGAACCGGGCGCCCGAGGCGGAGCTGACCCTCGCGGAGGCCGCCCTGCCGCTCCAGGAGGCAGCCGCCGAGGAGGGCGGCAACCAGTCCTGACGGGCCTCAGCCGAGCTCGCCCCGGAGCCTGCGCCCGTGCAGCACGCGCAGGCGGTCCACCCAGTCGTCGTGCTCGGGCGCGTGGAAGTGGTTCTGCTCGCCCCACTCCCGGCTGGGCCGCCGGAACCGGGTGGCACGCAGGTCCGCCAGGGTGCCGAACAGGCCGCTGCCCTCGAAGACCGCGTTGCCCGCCCCCGGACCGACCCCGAAGTCGGTGAGGACCAGGGTGGGCACCCGGTGCGCGAGGGCCTCGACCACCGCGGCGGAACCGACCGCCACCAGACCGCGCGCCCGGTCGAGCTGGTCGGACAGACGCCCCGACCGGAAGACCAGGGTGTGGTCCTCCGTCAGGTCGGCGCGGACCAGGGAGCGCCAGGACTCCACGAACGGGAGGCGGTCTCCCGGATCCCGTCCGAGGTGGACGACGACCTCCAGGTCGGGTCGGCTCTCCGCCAGCTCGGTGAGGGCCAGCAGGACGCTCCGGCGCCCGCGTTCGGTGTCCGGCGCCCCGGGGTGGGCGGCGTACACGATCCGGTCACGCCGGGCGCCCCGGTCCTCGCTCCGCCGCCCGAGCGGCAGGCTGCCCAGCCCCACCTCACCCCGGACGCCGAGGCTCTCCCCCAGGGCGGTGTACTCCGCGACCTCGCGGCGGCTGTGCGCCACGAGCAGGTCGACCCTGGAACGGTGCAGCCACTCCCCTCCGCCGCGGGCAGCGAGAGCGCCGGAAGCGCGGACACCACCACCGGCCGGTACCGGCGGACCACGGACCTCAGGGAGCAGGACAGCGTCTCCACCAGCGGACCTGAGCAGTTGAGCAGCACGACGTCGGGCCGGTGGCGTCGGACCAGGGAGCGGACCTGGCGCGCGGTGAGCACCGGGACGCGCAGCCCGGCCTGCCGGCTGCCCTCGGTCTCGTCACGGATCCGGGCCGGGGAGGGGGTCCGGTCGGTGCGGGCCACCGCGAGCCCGACCGTGGTTCCGGCTCCGGAGAGCCGGTCGAGCATGGCGACGGTGAGACCGACCCGCTCCGACGAGTCGGACACCGCCAGGATCGTGGGCGCCCCGACCCGGGTAGCGGGGCGGCTCCCAGTGGGAATGAGGGTCACGAAGCCGCCTCCTTGGCGTTCCGGATGGAGCTCCCAGGCTACACACGGAGAGTGACCACTCGGGAACGCATGGTTCGGAGAAGGCGAACGGCGGCCGCCCCTCGGGGACGGCCGCCGGGTGTGCGGGCGCTACTCGCCCTTCCAGACGGGGTCGCGCTTCTCGGCGAAGGCGATCGCCCCCTCCATGGCGTCCTGGCTGACGAACACGGGGCCCGCCAGTTCGTTCTGCCGGTCCCACATCTGGTCCGAGGACCAGTCGTCCGAGGCCTGGATGATCTGCTTGGAGACCTTCAGGGCCAGCGGGCCGTTGGGGGTGATCCGGGCCGCCAGGGCGCGGGCACCCTCCAGGGCGCCTCCGCTCTCGGTGACCTGGTTGACCAGACCGAGCTCGGCCAGGCGTCCCGCGCCGACGAAGTCACCGGTCAGGGCGAACTCCATCGCGATGTTGCGTGGGATGCGGTGCTGGAGGCGGAGGAGCCCACCGGCTCCGGCGACCAGGCCGCGCTTGACCTCGGGGATGCCGAACTTCGCGTCGTCCGCCGCCACGACCAGGTCGCAGGCGAGCACCGCCTCGAACCCGCCCGCGAGGGCGTACCCCTCGACCGCCGCGATGAGGGGCTTCTTGGGGCCGCGCTCGGCGAAGCCGCCGAACCCGCGTCCCTCGACCACCGGGACCTCGCCCTTCATGAAGGCCTTGAGGTCCATCCCGGCGCAGAAGGTGCCACCGGCGCCGGTGATGATCGCGACGTTGACGTCCTTGCGGGCGTCCACGTCGTCCAGGGCCTCCGCGATGCGCGTCGCGACCGCCGCGTTCACGGCGTTCTTCGCCTTGGGACGGTTGATGGTGATGACGGCGACGCCGTCCTCAGCCGTGTAGAGAACCTCGTCGGACACGGTGTCCTCCTACTTCGGGGGCATGCGGAGGCCGCCGTCGATCCGGACGACCTCCCCGTTGACGTAGCTGACCTCCAGCAGGGTCCGGGCCAGCTTGCCGAACTCGGCGGCGGTGCCCAGGCGCTTGGGGAAGGGGACCGGGGCGGCGAGGCGCTGCTTGAACTCCTCCGAGCCCGGGCCGTCGCCGTAGATGGGCGTCTCCAGGATGCCGGGGGCGATGGTGTTCACGGTGACGCCGATGGCCGCGAGGTCGCGCGCCGCAGGGAGGGTCATACCGATCACGCCGCCCTTGGAGGAGGAGTAGGCGATCTGACCGATCTGGCCCTCGATGCCCGCGAGGGAGGCGGTGTTGAGGATGGAGCCGCGCTCGCCGTCCTCGTTGACCGGTTCGGTCTTCGCGATCTCGGCCGCCGACAGGCGCAGCACGTTGAAGGTGCCGATGAGGTTGACCTGGATGACCTTCTGGTAGCTGTCCAGGTCGTGGGGGTTGCCGTTCCGGTCCACCGTGCGGGTCGCCCAGCCGATCCCGGCACAGGAGACCGCGACCCGGAAGGGTTTTCCGGTGTCGACGGCGGCCTGGACGGCCGCCTTGACCTGGTCCTCCTGGGAGACGTCGGTGGAGACGAAGACGCCACCGATCTCCTTGGCGACCGCCTCGCCGCGCTCGGCGTTGAGGTCGGCGATGACGACGGTGGCTCCGGCGGAGGCGAGTTCCTTGGCGGTGGCCTCACCGAGGCCGCTGGCGCCGCCCGAGACGAGGGCGGAGATTCCGTTGAGATCCATGGCCGCACTCTACAGAGAATGTGACCCGCGCACTAGAACCGGGTTCGGTTAATCACGGGTAACGCCCTGACCAGCGCCGTTGGAACCCACTGGAGCGGGTATGAGCGGGGCACGTTCTTCTGTCGTCACTCAGCGCTACCTTCCTGTAATGCGAAGAACAGCGACACTAGAGTGGCCCCAGGAATCGACCCAGGAGGATTCGATGGCCGAGCCGCTCCCCGACTGGTTCCTCACCCCGCCCGGGGGCTGGACCGCTGATGACATGGACCGACTTCCTCCGGGGGTACCCCGGATGGAACTCATCGACGGAGCGCTCGTCTTGCTTTCCCCCAGACCCGTTTTCACTCGCACGTCATGCGCCACCTGGCCAACGCTCTGGAGGAAGTGGCGCCGAAGAACGTCGACGTCCTTCTGGAGATGACGATGAAGCTGGGCAGGTACCAGCGGCCCGAACCCGACATCCTCGTCTACGAGTTCGAGGAGGGGAGGGACGACCACATCGACTGGTACCAGGCCACCCACGTCCCGCCCGAGGACGTCCTCATCGCGATCGAGATCGTCTCCCCGGAGTCCCGGGAGCGGGACCGCACCACCAAACCGATGAAGTACGCGGCAGCCGGAATCCCGCACTTCTGGCGGATCGAACCGGAGGAGACGGGACCCGTGATCCACGTGTACGAACTCGACGGGGGCCGTGATCCCCGCTACGTTCCGACCACCATCGCCCGGGAGCGGCTCATGCTGGACGTGCCCTTCCCGATCGACGTCGACGTGCGGGCGCTGGCGCCTCGGCACTGACCCTCACCACCGGGCCCTGCCCAAGCGCTGCTGGCGGCGGCGTCCGCGCCCCCTCGGCAGGGCCTCGCGCGCGAGGTCGGCGGCACCCACCAACCCCGCCTCGTTGCCCAGGGCCGCGGCGACCACACGGGCCTCCGGCCGGTAGCCCCGGCCGGTCAGACTCCTCCCGAAGGCGCTCCGGGCCGGGCCGAGCAGCAACTCCCCCACCTCGGACACACCACCCCCGATCACGAAGAGCTCCGGGTCGAAGGCCGCCGCCAGGTTGGCCAACCCCACACCGAGCCAACCGCCCGCCTCCTCCAGGAGCTCACGACAGGCACGGTCCCCCTTCCGCGCGAGCTCGCTCACCAGCGGCCCCGTGATCAACGCCGGGTCCCCGCCCACGGCCTGCCACAGCACCTCCGCCACCGGGGACTCCGCCGACACCAGCTCACGGGCCTCACGGGTGAGCGCGTTCCCGCTCGCGTACTGCTCCCAGCAGCCCCGGTTACCGCACTCGCAGCGGTGCCCACCCGGCACCACCGTCATGTGACCGAACTCGCCCGCCAACCCGTAGCGCCCGCGTCTGAGCTCCCCGCCCAGGACGATCGCGCCACCGATCCCCGTGCCCAGGTTGACCACCACGACGTCGTCCACGCCCCGCGCGGCGCCCGCCCGCACCTCGGCCCAGGCCGAGGCGTTCGCGTCGTTCTCGACCACCACGGGCAGCCCGAGACGCACGGAGAGCGCGTCCCTGAGCGGTTCCTCACGCCAGGACAGGTGCGGGGCGAACAGCACCCGGGAACGGCGCTCGTCGACGAACCCGGCCGCGCCCACGCCCACGGCACGCACCCGGTACTCCCGGCGCAGCTCGGACACGACCGACACGATCGTGTCCTCCACCACCGTGGCGCTCCGGCTCCGCGCCGGGGTCTCGGTGCGCAGCCGCGCCAGCACCCGGCCGCCGGGGGTGACCACCCCGGCCGCGACCTTGGTCCCCCCGATGTCCACACCGACGGTGAGGGAGTGCCCGTACCGCGCGTTCGTCATCATGCCCGCTCCACTCCACCCTCCGGGGACCAGTGGTCCCCGGTCATCCGACCCTCGGTCGTGCTTTTGGATCATTCCGCGCTCGCGTTGCCAGGCTGCCTCTCGCCGCGCCGATGAAGCTCGGACAGCCAAACCCGGGCGGGCCCCCGCTGTGCGAAGCTGCGGAGCTCGCGTAGCAGGGCACAGTAGGGGCAGCTTCACTCATCGTCTTGCGAGAAATTGCCTGGCGACCGCTCGCATCGATGGCGGATCCGCCGCCACCGGCGAAAGCATCCAAAAACACTCCCTAGGCAGCGGCCCGCCGGGGGCCGCCCCACCACACCGCACACACACGAGAACGCGCACCCGGGCCGACGTGTGCCCGGATGCGCGCTCGAATCGTGGGAGGAACGCCCTACCCGAGGGCGGTGCGCACCACCCCGGCCAGACGCTCGGCCACGGCCGTGGCCTGTTCCAGCTCGGGGGCCTCCACCATCACCCGCACCTTCGGCTCGGTCCCGCTCGGGCGGATCAGCACCCGCCCGGTCTCGCCCAGCTCCGCCTCGGCCTCGCGGACGGCGGCGGCCAGCTCCTCGGACTCCGCCGCCCGGGAACGGTCCACGTCGGGGACGTTGATGAGTACCTGCGGCAGGCGGGTCATCACCTTGGCCAGCTCGGCCAGGCCCTGGCCCCGGTGCGCCATCGCGGCCAGCAGGTGCAGGCCGGTCAGCAGACCGTCGCCGGTGGTGGCGTGGTCGAGCAGGATCACGTGGCCGGACTGCTCGCCGCCCAGACCGAACCCGCCGCGCTTCATCTCCTCCAGCACGTACCGGTCACCGACCGCGGTCTCCACCACGGTGACGCCCTCGCGCGCCATCGCCAGTTTCAGACCGAGGTTCGACATGACCGTCACCACGAGGGTGTCCTTCTCCAGACGCCCGGCGTCCTTGGCCTCCGTGGCCAGGATCGCCAGGATCTGGTCGCCGTCCACCACGTTGCCCTCGGAGTCCACGGCCAGGCAGCGGTCGGCGTCGCCGTCGTTGGCGATACCGGCGTCGGCGCCGTGCAGCCGCACCGCCTCCTGGAGGGCCGCCAGGCTGGTGGACCCGCACCCCTGGTTGATGTTGTGGCCGTCGGGCTGGTCACCGATCGCGATGACCTCCGCGCCCGCTCGGCGCAGCGCCTCGGGGGCGACCGTGCTGGCCGCTCCGTGGGCGCAGTCCATGACCACCTTGAGCCCGTTCAGGGCGTGCGGGAGCGAGTCCAGGACGTGCTGGGTGTACCGCTCGGCGCCGTCGTGGGACTCCGTGACCCGGCCGACCGCGTCGCCCACGGCGGGGGTCGAGGGGACGCCGAGCATGCCCTCGATCTCCTCCTCCAGGGCGTCCTCCAGCTTCTGGCCTCCCCGGGCGAAGAACTTGATCCCGTTGTCCGGAGCCGGGTTGTGGCTGGCCGAGAGCATCACACCGAAGTCGGCGCCCAGGGCACCCGTGAGATAGGCCACGGCCGGTGTGGGCAGCACGCCGACCTTCACGACGTCCACACCGGTGCTCGCCAGGCCCGCGACGACCGCGGCCTCCAGGAACTCACCGGACGCGCGGGGATCGCGGCCGACCACCGCGAGCGGTCGCCGCTCCCCCTCGGCACGAGCCAGGACCCTCGCCGCCGCGATGGACAGTTCCAGGGTGAGCGAAGCGGTCAGGTCGCGTCCCGCGAGACCGCGTACACCATCGGTTCCGAACAGCCGAGCCACAGGCGACAGCCCCTTTCGAAAGCGGCGCCGGAGAGAGCCGGCGCCGGTGAATTTCAGCGTGGCCGAGAAAGCCACCGGAAAAACCAAAGCCCGTACGCCGTCCCCGACAGAGGGAACGACGTACGGGCGAAAGCTCAGCCGAGCAGGAGCCGGCGCATGAGCATTAGCGCTTGGAGAACTGCGGAGCCTTGCGCGCCTTCTTGAGACCGGCCTTCTTCCGCTCGACCTCACGGTCGTCACGGGTGAGGAAGCCGGCCTTCTTCAGGGTCGGACGGTTGTTCTCGGCGTCCAGGGTCGCCAGCGCACGGGCGATGCCGTGACGCAGGGCGCCAGCCTGGCCGCTGGTGCCGCCGCCGTCAAGACGGGCGAAGACGTCGTAGGCGCCGTCGAACCCGAGGGAGACGAAGGGGTCCTTGACCGTCTGCTGGTGGACCTTGTCCGGGAAGTAGACATCAAGCGGCTTGCCGTTGATCTTCCACTCGCCCGAACCGGGGGCGATGCGGACGCGGGCGACGGCCTGCTTACGACGACCGGTACCGGCGCTGGGGCCGGACGCGGTGGGAACGTAGGCGGCGGTCGTCTCGTCCGACTCGCTCGTGTACTCGGAGGGGAAGTCCTCCGGGTTCTCGGCGATTTCCTGCTCGACGTCTTCGATGCCGGTGGGCTCGACCACGGTTATCCTCGTGCTTCCTGTAAAAGTCTGCGAACGCCTAGGCGGGCTGCTCGATCTTCTTGATTTCGAACGGAACCGGCTGCTGGGCCTGGTGCGGGTGCTCCGCACCGGCGTACACCTTGAGCTTCTTGCCCATCTGACGGCCGAGGGAGCCCTTGGGGAGCATGCCCTTGACGGCCTTCTCGATGGCCCGCTCGGGGTTCTTCTCCAGCAGGTCGGCGTACGCGATCGAACGCAGACCGCCGGGGTAACCGGAGTGCCGGTAGGCACGCTTCTGGTCCAGCTTCTTGCCGGTCAGGGCGACCTTCTCGGCGTTCACGACGATGACGAAGTCGCCGGTGTCGATGTGGGGCGCGTAGTAGGGCTTGTGCTTGCCCCGAAGCAGCGTGGCGACCTGGCTCGCCATACGCCCGAGCACGAGATCGGTAGCGTCGACAACGTGCCACTGACGCTGGACATCGCTTGGTTTGGGGCTGTATGTGCGCACGATCGTTCGCCTTCGCTCTTCAGTCGGCTGCCCCATCCCGAACGGGATGGTGGACTCGTATTACGGAACACCCCTACGGGTGCGGGGCCGGGAACAGCCGCCGCGGGTGCGGGGCTGTTACTTGGCCGGATGTCCCATGTCCAATCAGGACGACCCGGTCGTGAGTGCGCAGACGATGGTGCGTGGATCGGCACCCAGCTTCGGGAGTTTGGGGCCCACGGCAACTCAACGCACAACGACGAAATATCCTACCTGTCCACCCTAACGCAGGTCAAAGCGAGCGTCGGGCCGACCGATGGGATACGTCTGGCGGGAAAGCGCCGGGACGGGTTCACATCCGTGACCTCTCCGCCTTTTATTATGCCTGTCGCCGGGAGTGCTTCGTCCTGCTCTCGCCCACGCGTTGGTTACCCTTGCACCAAAAGGCCGGTATCCGCCCGGTACCACGGGCGGCGCGCCGCACCTTGGAGACGCCCGTCACGATCGCCGAACGTCCGCTGAAGCAGTACGGAAGCCCCAGCGCGGACACAGGCCACGGGCCCGGCGAGCCGCGGCCCAGTCCCACTCTCAGAGCCTTCGGAGACTCCCATCAGTACCCATCCGAACCCGCCTCAGTACGGCCCAGACGGACGACCTCTCCAGCCGGAGGCAGGCGACGGTCGGGACCTGCTCGGTGCGCCCTCCCAGCCTGAGGGCCAGCATTCCACATCCGGGCCGCAGTTCCCGCCGCACGCGGGCCCCTCGGGTCCGCAGTTCCCGCCGCACGCCGGGCACTCCGGCCCGCAGCCGCCGCAGCCCGCTCCGGGCCTCCCCCGCACGGCCAGTTCCCGCAGCCGCCCCAGGGCGGCACCGGGCCGCAGGGTGTTCCCGGTGCGCACAGCGGCCCCCAGCTCCCGCCGCACGCCGGCCCGAGCGGCCCGCAGGCACCGCCCCACCCGGGCGGTCCGCAGCAGGGCGGACCCCGTCCCGGCGGTCCCGGTGCCCCCACCGGCGGCCACCCCGGAATGGGACATCTCACTCAGAGCGGTCCGAACGTCCCCCCGCCGGCCCCCACGGCGGTCCTCCCGGCCCCGGGCGGCCGGTCACGGGACCGCAGGCTCCCGGCCACCCCCACCCGGGCCCGCCCCTTCCTCCCGGGGCACCGCACCCCGGTCAGGGCGGGCCGATGCCTCCGCACGCCCAGGGCCGTCCACCGCAGCCGCCCCACGGCCAGCCCGGCCCGCCCCAGGGCCCTCCCGGCAGCGGCCCCCAGATTCCGCCCGGCGGCCCCCAGGCGATGCCCACCGGCGGCCAGCCGTCGATGCGCGGACCGATCCCGCCCCCGCCCAACTCCCTTCCGCCGGGCCCGCCCGGAGGCCCCGGAGCCCCGGGGATGCCCCCGCACGGCGCGCCCTCCGGGGGTCGGCCGCCGTCGTACCCCGTCCAGCCGCCGGAGCCGCCCCGGCCCTCCGAGGAGCCTGTCTTCCCGGCCGACGCCATGGGAGCGACCCAGAACCTGAGAGCGGTCCCGGCCGCTCCCTCCGGGGGTGCCCGTCCGCTCTACCGGGACGAGGTGCCCGAGGACGCCGGTGCGGACACCGCCCAGTTCGACGTCCAGAGCGTGCGGGACGACTACGACGACTACGACGATTACGAGGACTACGACGACGGGCCCGCGCGGAAGCGCCCCGGAGCCAGCTCGTCCTCATGGGCGCGGGTTTCGTCGCCCTGCTGGCGATCGCTGGCGGCGGCGCCTTCTACTTCGGCTCCGGCGGTACCGGCGCGGCCACGGTCTCCGACGAGGGCGCCGACTCGGGAGCCCTCTCCGCGGACGGCCTCTTCCCCGAGGAGATCGAGATCGAGGGCCAGGGCACGTTCAGCCGCGTGGCCGTGGACGACAGCGAGGACTGCGCCTCGGGCACCCACGGCGACTACGGCCAGGTGCTCACCGACAACGACTGCCGTCAGCTGGTGCGCGCGTCCTACCTGAGCGAGGACCAGAACCACGCGGTCACGGTCGGGGTCGCCGCCCTGCCCAGCGACGCGGAGGCCGAGACGGCCCTGGGAGCCCAGGACCTGGTCGGCGCCGCGTGGTTCGCCGGTCTGCCCGGCGAGGAGGGCACCCCGGCCGAGCGCCTCGGTTACTCGGGCGGCCACGGCAGCAGCGGCCAGTGGGGCCGCTACCTCCTCTTCTCCCTGTCCGCCAACAGCGACGGCAGCGACGAGGGCACCGAGGACGGCGCCGACGCCACCGAGCTGCGCGACATCGGCGAGGGGTTCATCGAGAGCGCCCACACGGCGCTGGCCGACGACCGCGCCTGACCACGCGAGGCGGCGCCACCCGGTTGTCCACAGCCCCGTGGACCAGGGTGGCGCCGTCCCGTGTTTCCGGCTCTACTTGTCCTCATGGGGGAGCTCAGGGCTCCGCCCGCACAGGCCTGCCCTCTGAGCCCCACGCGCCCCGGAAGCCCCAAGGTCAGGCGCCGCACCCCGCACGCCCTCACACGGGCTCACAGGGGCTCCGGGACGCACGCGCGCACGGGCTCAGACACGCACGCGCGCACGAGGCCCCTCCCGGTCTGCGCCCCGTCTACTCCGCGTGCCCCTTGCAGGGCAGCTCACGCACGCGACGGGTGAGGCTCGCCCGCCCGGCCAGCTCCTCGTCGGCCGGGTAGCGCACCTCCTCCAGGCTCAGCCCCTGCGGACCCACCACGTGCACCGACGAGTCGCGCACGGCCGCGCCCAGAACCCGTCCGGGCCACTCGACCCCTCGACGCCCGTCCCCCACCGCCAGGAGCGTCCCCACGAGGGCGCGCACCATGTTGTGGCAGAACGCGTCGGCCTGGATCGTCCCCGCGATCAGGTACTGCTCCTCCCGCACCCACTCCAGACGCAGGAGCTCGCGGATGGTCGTGGCCCCCTCACGCTTCTTGCAGAAGGCCGCGAAGTCGTGCTCGCCCACCAGCAGCGCGGCGGCCTCGTTCATCCGGTCCACGTCCACCGGGTGCCGGTGCCACAGCACGTCCCGGCGGCGCAGCGGCTCCACGCCGTACGGAGCGTCGCTGACGCGGTACACGTAGCGCCGGAACAGGGGCGAGAAGCGTGCGTCGAAACCCGGAGGGGCCACCCGGACGGCGTTGACACGCACGTCCCGGGGCAGCACGCCGGCCAGCCTGCGCAGCACCCGCTCCCCCTCGCTCTCCCAGGTCGCGACCGGCACGTCCACCTGCGCCACCTGGCCGCGCGCGTGCACCCCGGCGTCCGTGCGCCCGGCGCACGTCACCGAGGCCGACGGCAGCCGGAGCACCTTCGCCAGCGCGGACTCCAGCTCGCCCTGCACGGTGCGCCGGGTCGGCTGGGTCGCCCACCCGGAGAAGTCGGTGCCGTCGTAGGCGATGTCCAGTCGCAGCCGGACGGTCGTCTCGTTCTCGTCCATCCCCACCCCGCATCCGGGCGCGCCCCTCGGAGCGCGCCCCCATGAAAGAAGAAGTGCCCGACCCCCGCGAGGGTCGGGCACTCGACGAGCCTGGCACGCGGGCCCGGAGGCCCCACGCACGTCAGCCCTACTTGCTCTCGGAGCTCTCCTCGGTGGCCTCGGGGGCCTCCGTGGTGGTCTCCTCGGTCGCGGCGGTCTCCTCGACGGGAGCGGCGGCCGGAGCGGCGGGCGCGTTCAGCGCCTCGACCAGCTCGATGATGGCCATCGGGGCGTTGTCGCCCTTCCGCGGACCGATCTTGGTGATACGGGTGTAACCACCGGGGCGGTTCTCGAAGCGCGGACCGATCTCGGTGAAGAGCTCGTGCACCACGGACTTGTCCGTGATCTTGGTCAGCACCTGACGACGGGCGTGCAGGTCACCGCGCTTGCCGAGCGTGATGAGCTTCTCGGCGTACGGACGCAGGCGCTTGGCCTTGGCCTCCGTGGTGCGGATACGGCCGTGCTGGAACAGCGAGGTGGCGAGGTTCGCCAGGATGTGCCGCTCGTGAGCGGGCCCGGAACCCAGACGGGCGCCCTTGGTAGGCGTGGGCATGGTGTCGTTCTCCTAGTGATGCGGTCCACGGCCGCACTCGGCCGGGGACCTTGGGGCGACGAAGGTTAGTACTGCTCCGTCTCGACGAAGGACTCACCCTCGTCGTCCTCGGAGCCGTAGGAGTCGGCCGCGGTGCTGGGGTCGAATCCGGGCGGGGAGTCCTTCAGGGACAGGCCCATGTCGATGAGCTTCTGCTTGACCTCATCGATGGACTTGGCACCGAAGTTACGGATGTCCAACAGGTCCTGCTCGGAGCGGGCAACCAGCTCACCAACGCTGTGGATGCCCTCACGCTTGAGGCAGTTGTAGGACCGGACCGTGAGGTTGAGGTCCTCGATCGGCAGCGCCAGGTCCGCCGCGAGCGCGGCGTCCGTGGGCGACGGGCCCATGTCGATGCCCTCGGCGTCGACGTTGAGCTCACGCGCCAGACCGAACAGCTCGACCAGGGTCTTGCCCGCGCTGGCCACGGCGTCACGGGGACGGATGGCCGGCTTGGTCTCGATGTCGACGATCAGGCGGTCGAAGTCGGTGCGCTGCTCGACTCGGGTGGCCTCGACCTTGTAGGTCACACGCAGCACCGGCGAGTAGATGGAGTCGATCGGGATCCGACCGATCTCCTGGCCCTGCTGCTTGTTCTGCGTCGCGGAGACGTAACCGCGGCCGCGCTCGACCGTCAGCTCCATCTCCAGCTTGCCCTTGCCGTTCAGCGTGGCGATGTGCAGGTCGGGGTTGTGCACCTCGACACCGGCCGGCGGAGCGATGTCCGCGGCGGTCACCACACCGGGGCCCTGCTTGCGCAGGTACATCAGCACCGGCTCGTCGTGCTCGGAGCTGACGACCAGACCCTTGAGGTTGAGGATCATCTCGGTGACGTCCTCCTTGACCCCGGGCACGGTGGTGAACTCGTGCTCGACGCCCTCGATGCGGATGCTGGTGACAGCAGCACCGGGGATGGAGGACAGCAGCGTGCGCCGGAGAGAGTTACCGATCGTGTAGCCGAAACCCGGCTCCAGCGGCTCGATGACAAACCTCGAACGCAGGTCCGAGACGACTTCCTCGGTGAGCGTGGGACGCTGTGCGATCAACATGGTCCGTGACTTCCCTTCCACATGGCCGACCGCTATTTGACGGCCACCGGACGGACACCACCGGAGTGGTGGTGTCCCCTGTTCGGATTCCTACCCGGTCCGCGCCGCCTCCGCACGGGAGACGGTCACGGACCACACCACGGGGTGCCCGCGCGGCAGGAGGCGCGGGCACCGGTGCCAATCAGACGCGGCGGCGCTTCGGCGGACGGCAGCCGTTGTGCGGAACCGGGGTGACGTCCTGGATGGAGCCGACCTCGAGACCGGTCGCCTGAAGCGAACGGATCGCGGTCTCCCGGCCGGAGCCCGGGCCCTTCACGAAGACGTCGACCTTGCGGACACCGTGCTCCTGGGCACGGCGGGCCGCGGCCTCGGCGGCCATCTGCGCGGCGTAGGGGGTGGACTTACGCGACCCCTTGAAGCCGACCTGACCCGAGCTGGCCCAGGCGATCACCGCACCGGTGGGGTCGGTGATGCTCACGATCGTGTTGTTGAACGTGCTCTTGATGTGAGCGTGCCCGTGGGCGATGTTCTTCTTTTCCTTGCGGCGCACCTTGCGCGCGGCACCCTGACGGCCCTTAGGCGGCATGAGCGAAACTCCCAGAGATCATCGGTCCGTGTGTATCTTCTCGGACGCGGTTGAAAGGTCCGAGGCGGACTACTTCTTGCCGGCCTTCTTCTTGCCGGCCACGGTCTTCTTCTTGCCCTTGCGGGTACGGGCGTTGGTCTGCGTGCGCTGACCGCGGACCGGAAGGCCACGACGGTGGCGAATGCCCTGGTAGCTGCCGATCTCCATCTTGCGACGGATGTCGGCCTGGACCTCGCGACGCAGGTCACCCTCGACCTGGTAGTTGGCGTCGATCCACTCGCGCAGCTTGACCAGGTCCTCTTCGGACAGCTGGTAGACGCGGGTGTTCCCGTCGACACCGGTGTTCTTCAGGGTTTCGAGGGCGCGGGTACGGCCAACCCCGAAGACGTAAGTGAGAGCGATCTCCACCCGCTTGTCGCGGGGAGGTCAACGCCGGCAATACGTGCCATGTGGGCGAGACTCCATCCATGCATATGCGGAGGTCTGACCCGTTCCATCCTCTCGTCGCCCAATCGACGAGGCCCCGGCCTCCGACCGGGGTTCTCCCCGCGCGTCCTCGACGGCGGGAGATCGGAACAGGTTTTCGTTGTTTCACTGCCCGGCGGGGGATCCTCCCCTACCGGGTCCTCGCTGTGCGGAAGCCGCGGCGAGCGAACCGGGGGTACTAGCCCTGGCGCTGCTTGTGACGCGGGTCCGAGCAAATGACCATGATCCGACGGTTACGACGGATCACGCGGCACTTCGCGCAGATCTTCTTCACGCTCGGCTTGACCTTCATGGTGACTCCGAACTCATCACATCACCAGTCTTGGGCCGTCGGCCCCTGACGGGCTACTTGTAGCGGTAAACGATGCGCCCGCGCGTGAGGTCGTACGGGCTCAGCTCCACGACGACGCGGTCGTCGGGGAGAATACGGATGTAGTTCATCCGCATCTTGCCGCTGATGTGGGCAAGGACCGTGTGCTTGTTGTCGAGCTCTACCTTGAACATAGCGTTGGGTAGCGACTCGACAACGGAACCCTCGATCTCGATGGCGCCGTCTTTCTTCGCCATGTCCTCCACGCCTCGCTCATCAATTGGTTGATCATGACAACCCGACGCGACCCCAGTGGCCTCGCATGACGCGACAGCCCGGACGACCGGAGGATTCCTGGTCGCCAGAGCCTGAACACACTGGAAGCTCGGGCCAACTGCGAGAGAGCGTACGTCGAGTGGAATGACGTGGCACAAAGAAGGCAGACTGACCCAACAGCCCGCGTATGGGCAGTGACAGTCTATCCCCTTCGGGCAAGTACTCCTAACCGAAGGGCACAGAACCCTACACCGTACGCCCCACGGGGCGAACCGGCGCGCGGAGCGCCCTGTTCCCGCCACCGGGGGCCGCCCGGACGGTGCCCGGCGGATCCGGCGGTTCCTAGTCCTCGCCCTGCCCGCGCTGCGCGGCGAGCACCCCGAACGTCACGACGGACATCATGATCCCCCACGGGCCCAGGACCCACAGGAACCAGGGGTAGCTGGCCTCGGTGGTGAAGAACAGGATCAGCCAGATGAAGAAGCAGAGGAGGTTCACTCCACCGTAGAGGACCCACGGCACCATCAGGGCGGGGTCCCTCAGCCGCAGCGGCGGAGCCGCGGCGTCGGCCAGCGGAGCCCGGCCGACGTCGGCGAGATCGCGCTCGGGGAGGTCGCGGGTGACCAGGGCCAGTTCGTCCACGGTCCGGGACCGGTACACCTGGCTGAGGCGTTCGGTGAACTCCTCGTGGTCCAGACGCCCCTGGGCGAAGTGCTCCTGGAGGAGCCCCGCCACGCGGTCGCGTTCGGAGTCGGACGATCGCATCGAAGACACCGGGTCGGACATCGCGCGTACCTCGCCTCTCACCCGTGGGGGTGGTCGCCACCCCCGCCGCTCCGACTGATCGCCGGAGGGCGTCGGGGGTGGGCCCGCCGTCACCAGGTCGGCTGGACGAGCCCCATCTGGGAGATTTTATCGCGGTTCGACTCACGCGCGGTCAGCACCATCGGGCCGTCCGCCGTGATCGCCACGGTGTGCTCGAAGTGGGCGGCGCGGCCACCGTCCCGGGTGACGACCGTCCAGCCGTCGTCCAGCTCCACCACGTCGTGCGAGCCGAGCGTGGTCATCGGCTCGATCGCCAGGCACATGCCCTCGACCAGCTTCTGACCACGGCCCTTCTTGCCGTAGTTGAGAACGTGCGGATCCATGTGCATCTCGGTGCCGATGCCGTGACCGCCGTACTCGCGCACGTTGCCGTAGCCGCCGTTGGCCGAGATGTGGCCGCCGATCGCGAAACCGATGTCGCCCAGGCGTTTGCCCGGCCGCATCTGCGCGATCCCCAGCCACATGGACTCCTCGCAGACCTCCATCATCGCGAGGTCCTCGGGCCGGGCCTCCCCGACAGCGATGGTCACCGCGGAGTCGCCGTGCCAGCCGTCGAGGATGGCGCCGCAGTCGACGGAGATGATGTCCCCGTCCGCCAGGACGCGCTCGGCGGTCGGGATGCCGTGCACGACCTCCTCGTTCACCGAGGCGCAGATCGAGCCCGGGAAGCCGTGGTAGCCCTTGAAGGACGGAACGGCCCCGGCGTCCCGGATGACCTTCTCGGCCACCGAGTCGAGTTCGAGGGTGGACACTCCGGGCCGCACCGCGGCCCGGAGGGTGTCCAGGGCGCGGGCCACGACCTGACCCGCCGCCCTCATCTTGGCGATCTGTTCCGGCGTCTTGATCTGCACGCCCGAGCCACCTCTGGGAGACATCAGACCGCCGACCGCTTCTCCTCGATGGCGGCCTTCGCGCGGGCCGTCACCTCCGCCACGGGGCCCGTGGCGGCGATGGTGGCCAGCAGGCCCTCACCGGTGTAGAACTCGACCAGCGGAGCCGTCTGCTCGCGGTAGACCTTCAGGCGGTGCCTGATGGTCTCCTCACGGTCGTCCTCACGCTGGTACAGCGCGGCACCCTCGTTGTCGCACGTGCCCTCGACCTTCGGGGCGTCGTACTCCACGTGGTACACGCGGCCGCACTCGGGGCAGGAACGACGACCCGAGAGGCGCTTGACGACCTCCTCCTCGTCGACCCGCAGCTCCAGGACGACGTCCAGCTGGGTCCCGAGGTCCGCGAGCATGCCCTGGAGCGTCTCGGCCTGGGGGACGTTGCGGGGGAACCCGTCCAGCAGGAAACCACCCGCCGCGTCGTCCTGGGCCAGCCGGTCCTTGACCATGGCGTTGGTGACCTCGTCGGGGACGAGGTCGCCGCGGTCCATGAACTCCTTGGCCTTCTTGCCGAGTTCGGTACCACCGCTGACGTTGGCCCGGAAGATGTCACCGGTGGACACCTTCGGGATCGACAGCTCTTCCGCGAGGATCTGGGCCTGGGTGCCCTTGCCGGCCCCAGGCGGCCCCACCAATACTGCACGCATTTATCGCAGAAAACCTTCGTAGTTCCTCTGCTGGAGGTGACTCTCGATCTGCTTCACCGTGTCCAGCCCGACACCCACCATGATCAGGATGCTCGTCCCGCCGAAGGGAAGTTCATGTCGGCACCGGTGGCGCCGAGAGCGACCATGGGCAGGAGAGCGATCACACCCAGGTACAGCGAACCGGGGGTCGTCAGACGAGTCAGGACGTAGTCCAGGTACTCGGCGGTCGGACGCCCCGGACGGATACCCGGGATAAACCCACCGTACTTCTTCATGTTGTCGGCGACTTCAGTGGGGTTGAACGTAATCGCCACGTAGAAGAACGCGAAGCCGACGATCATGACGAAGAAGGTCGCCATGTAGACGGGGTGGGTGCCCGTGAGGAAGTAGGTCTGGAAGAACTGCGCCACCGGGTGGGTGGAGTCCTGTCCGATCAGACCGACGACCAGCTGGGGGAGGTACAGCAGGGAGGAGGCGAAGATCACGGGGATGATGCCCGCCTGGTTGACCTTCAGGGGGATGTAGGTCGAGCTGCCGCCGTACATACGACGACCCACCATGCGCTTCGCGTACTGCACCGGGATACGGCGCTGCGCCTGCTCCATGAACACCACGGCGGTGATCAGGGCCAGACCGGCGAGGCAGATGATGATGAAGATCCAGACCGACCGCTCCTCGTAGAGGCCCATGATCGAGGAGGGGAACATCGCGATGACCTGGGTGAAGATCAGCAGCGACATACCGTTGCCGACACCGCGCTCGGTGATCAGCTCACCCATCCACATGATGATCGCGGTGCCCGCGGTCATCACGAAGACGATCGTCACCATGGTGAGGATGTCCTGGTTGGGCATGTAGACCGACGGGTCGATCGAGTTCTGGAAGAGGGCGCCGGTGCGGGCCATGGCCACGATGGAGGTGGCCTGGAGCACGGCGAGCATGAGGGTCAGATAGCGGGTGTACTGCGTGATCTTGCTCTGTCCGGCCTGGCCCTCCTTCTTGAGGGCCTCCAGACGCGGGATCACGACGGTGAGCAGGTTGATGATGATGCTCGCGGTGATGTACGGCATGACCCCGAGCGCGAACACCGCCAGCTGAAGCAGGGCGCCGCCACTGAACAGGTTCACCAACGCGTAGACACCGGACTGGTCCTGCGCGGTGATGAAGTCCATCTGCTCCCGGATCGCCGCCGAGTCGATGCCCGGAGCGGGAATCACCGAGCCCAGCCGGAAGATCGTCAGGATGAACAGTGTGAACAGCAGCTTATTGCGCAGGTCGGGCGTGCGGAATGCACGAACGAACGCACCTAGCACGTCTCCTCCTGCGCGGCTTCGGCGGCGGAACGGGTTCCAGACATCGCGGCCGATCCTGAATCGTCGTAGAACGTCAGCGCCGGGCCTGTCGCCCGGAGCTCGGAAGTACTCACATTACGTCAAGCGGGGAGCTCAAACAGATGGCACTGTAACAGTCATCACCTGACGCGAGGTGTCGTGAGTCATAACGATCAACACTCACAACACGTGAGGGCGCCCGCCAACAGGACCTTTCGGACCTGCCGGGCGGGCGCCCCCAGTACGCATCGTAGGGAAACCCCTACAGCTCGGTGACAGTGCCACCGGCGGCGGTGATCTTCTCCTTCGCGGAGCCGGAGAACGCGTTGGCGCTCACCTGCACGGCGACGGTGATCTCACCCGTACCCAGCACCTTGACGAGCTGGTTCTTGCGAACCGCGCCCTTGGCGACCAGGCCCTCGACGGTGACCTCGCCACCCTCGGGGTAGAGCTCGCTCAGCTTGTCCAGGTTGACGACCTGGTAGGTCGTCTTGAACCGGGCGTTGCTGAAGCCCTTGAGCTTCGGGATCCGGCGGATGAGGGGCATCTGCCCACCCTCGAAGCCGGGACGAACGGTGTTACGAGCCTTGGTGCCCTTGGTACCGCGACCAGCGGTCTTACCCTTGGAAGCCTCGCCGCGACCCTTGCGGATCTTGGCCTTGTTGCTACCCGGGGCGGGACGCAGGTGGTGCAGCTTGAGCAGCTCGTCGGGGTTGTAGTCGCTCATTCTGCGACCTCCTCGACAGTGACGAGGTGCGAGACGATCGTGATCTGCCCGCGAACCTCGGGGCGGTCCTCGCGCACGGTGGACTTACCGATCCGGCCCAGGCCCAGCGACTGGAGAGCAGCGTGCTGCTTCTCCTTGCCGCCGATCTTGGAGCGGGTCTGCGTGATCTTGATCTTGGCCATGATCAGGCTCCTGCCTTCGCCTCAGAGCGAGCGCGCAGCATGGCAGCCGGGGCCACATCCTCGATCGGCAGACCACGGCGGGCCGCGATCTCCTCGGGCTGGTTGAGACCCTTGAGCGCCGCCACCGTGGCGTGCACGATGTTCAGCGGGTTGGACGAACCGAGCGACTTGCTCAGGACGTCGTGGATGCCGGCGCACTCCAGGACGGCGCGCACGGGGCCACCGGCGATGACGCCGGTACCCGGGGCGGCCGGACGGAGCAGGACGACGCCAGCGGCTTCCTCGCCCTGGACCCGGTGCACGATGGTGCCCTGGATGCGGGGGACGCGGAAGAAGTTCCTCTTCGCGGCCTCCACGCCCTTGGCGATCGCGGCCGGAACTTCCTTGGCCTTGCCGTAACCGACGCCCACCATGCCGTTGCCGTCACCGACGACGACGAGAGCGGTGAAGGAGAAGCGACGGCCGCCCTTGACGACCTTCGCGACCCGGTTGATGGTCACGACCTTCTCGATGTAGGAGACACCCTTGTCTGCGGCGCCGCCGCGGCGATCGTCACGGCGATCACGCCGCTCGCCACCGGCGCCGCGCCGCGGTGCTGCAGCCATCAGTGATTCCTCTTCTCGTGCTTGTTCTTGGCCAGTACAGAGGTCATCGAACTAGAACTCCAGCCCGCCCTCGCGCGCCGCGTCGGCGAGCTTGGCGATACGACCGGCGTACCGGTTACCACCGCGGTCGAAGACGACCTGGGTGATACCGGCGTCCTTCGCGCGCTGCGCGACGAGCTCACCGACCTTGACGGACTTGTCGGACTTCGTGCCCTCGGCACCCCGCACGTCGGTCTCGACGCTGGAGGCGGCGACCAGGGTGTGACCCTTGGAGTCGTCGATCACCTGCGCGACGATGTGCTTGGAGGAGCGGAACACGGCCAGACGCGGACGCTCACTGGTGCCCACGACCTTCTTGCGGACCCGGAACTGCCGGCGCTTGCGGGAGGTGGTCGCCTTCGCGGTGCGCTTACGGCTCACGGTGATGCCCATGCCTACTTACCAGCCTTTCCGGCCTTGCGGCGGATGTGCTCACCCTTGTACCGCACGCCCTTGGCCTTGTACGGGTCAGGCTTGCGCAGACCACGGATGTTCGCGGCGACCTGGCCCACCAGCTGCTTGTCGATGCCCTCGACGTGGAGGATGGTCGGCTTCTCCACGCGGAAGGTGATGCCCTCGGGGGCTCGATGACCACCGGGTGGCTGAAGCCCAGCGAGAACTCCAGGTTGGAGCCGCGGGCCTGGACGCGGTAACCCACGCCGTGGATCTCCAGCGTCTTGGCGTAGCCCTTGGAGACACCCTCGACGAGGTTGGCGATCAGCGCACGGGTCAGACCGTGCAGCGACCGGTTCTCCGGCTTGTCGTCAGGACGAGCGACCGTGACGATACCGTCCTCGAAGGAGACGGTGATCGGCTCGGCGATCGTGTGCTTGAGTTCGCCCTTCGGCCCCTTGACAGTGACGTCTTGCCCGTTAATCGTGACTTCGACGCCCTTGGGGACCGAGAGCGGCAGTCGACCGATTCGCGACATGCTTCAGTCTCTCCCTATTACCAGACGTAAGCGAGGACTTCGCCGCCCACGCCACGCTTCTTGGCCTGCTTGTCAGTCATCAGGCCACCGGACGTCGAAATGATCGCCACACCGAGGCCACCCAGCACGCGCGGAAGGTTCTCCTTCTTCGCGTACACCCGGAGACCGGGCTTGGACACCCGGCGGATTCCCGCGATGGAACGCTCACGGGTGGGGCCGTACTTCAGGTCGAGGACGAGGCTCTGGCCCACGGGGGCCTCCTCGGTCCGCCAGCCCTGAATGAAGCCCTCCTGCTGGAGGATCTCGGCGATGTGCGCCTTGATCTTGGAATACGGCATCGTCACGGTGTCGTGGTACGCCGAGTTCGCGTTACGCAGACGCGTCAGCATGTCTGCGATCGGGTCGGTCATCGTCATGGCCGACTGGCCCTTCCTCACCGCGGTTTCCGAGTGCGGGCTTTCCCAGAGCCTGCCTCTCGTCGGGGTTGCCCCCGGAGAGTGCACAAACGGACCTTCGGCGTGGTCGTGGGCACCGCGGTCCCTCCCGGGACTGCCGTGCCCTGTTGAATGGATGTAGCTGGTCCGTGCTCCGCCAGGAGGCGGCCACGGGCACTGCTTCGTACCACCGTCAGGTGGCGTTTCGGGGGCCGACCGCGCTAGCGCGCAGGGTCGGCCCCACCGGAAACTACCAGCTCGACTTGGTGATACCGGGCAGCTCGCCCTTGTGGGCCATCTCGCGGAAGCAGATACGGCACAGGCCGAACTTCCGGAAGACGGCGCGGGGGCGGCCGCACCGCGAGCATCGAGTATACGCACGAACGCCGAACTTCGGCTTCCGCTGCGCCTTGGCGATCAGGGACTTCTTAGCCATCTGTGGTAACCCCTCAGGCTTCCTTGAACGGGAAACCGAGCCGCTTGAGCAGGCTGCGGCCGTGTTCGTCGGTGGTCGCCGTCGTGACAACCGTGATGTCCATCCCACGCTGGCGGTCGACCTTGTCCGGGTCGACCTCGTGGAACATGACCTGCTCGGTCAGACCGAAGGTGTAGTTGCCGTTCCCGTCGAACTGCTTCGGGGAAAGGCCACGGAAGTCCCTGATCCGGGGCAGGGCCAGCGAGAGCAGCCGGTCGAGGAACTCCCACATCCGGTCGCCGCGCAGCGTGACGCTGGCGCCGATCGGCTGACCCTCGCGCAGCTTGAACTGCGCGATGGAGTTCCGGGCACGGTTGATCTTCGGCTTCTGACCGGTGATCGCCGTAAGGTCGGCGATCGCGCCCTGGATCAGCTTCGCGTCACGAGCCGCCTCGCCCACGCCCATGTTGACCACGATCTTCGTGAGACCGGGGATCTGCATGACGTTGGCGATGTCGAACTCGTCCTTGAGGCCCGCAGCGATCTCGTTGCGGTACTTCTCCTTGAGCCGCGGCATCGGAGGGGCGGTGATGTCGTTGGTAACCGTCATCAGATGTCCTTACCGGTGCGGCGGGAGACCCGAACCTTGGTTCCGTCTTCCTCGAAGCGGTAGCCGACCCGAGTGGCCTTGCCGTCCTCCGCGAGCGAAACGTTGCTCACGTGGATGGGGGCCTCCTTCGTGACGACCTCGCCCTGCTGGCCGCCCGCCGGGTTGGCCTTCCTGTGCTTCTTGACCAGGTTGACGCCCTCGACGATGACACGGTCTTCCTTCGGCAGGGCCTTGACGACCTTGCCGGTGGCACCCTTGTCCTTGCCGGCGAGAACGATGACCTCGTCGCCAGATTTGATCTTCATCGCTTAGAGCACCTCCGGCGCCAGCGAAATGATGCGCATGTACTTCTTGTCACGCAGCTCACGGCCGACCGGGCCGAAGATGCGGGTGCCTCGCGGGTCCCCACCGTCCTTGATGAGCACGGCAGCGTTCTCATCGAAGCGGATGTAGGAGCCGTCGGGCCGGCGGCGCTCCTTGACGGTGCGCACGACAACGGCCTTGACGACGTCGCCCTTCTTGACTCCAGCGCCAGGCAGGGCGTCCTTCACCGTGGCGACGATCGTGTCGCCGATCCCGGCGTAGCGCCGACCCGAGCCACCGAGAACACGGATGGTAAGGATCTCCTTGGCACCCGTGTTGTCGGCGACCTTGAGTCGCGACTCCTGCTGAATCACGTCTGCTCCTGATGTGATGCGTGCGGTCCACTGCCGCACGGCTAGGTGGTCTCACCCCTCTGGTCGGCGGCCGGCAACGAGTGCCGGCCGCCAACAGGCTGGGGTTACTTAGCCTTCTCCAGGATCTCCACGACGCGCCAACGCTTCGTCGCGGAGAGCGGCCGGGTCTCCATCATGCGGACCCGGTCGCCGACGCCAGCGGAGTTCGCCTCGTCGTGCGCCTTGTACTTGGTCGTCCGACGGATGACCTTGCCGTACAGGGCGTGCTTGACGCGGTCCTCGACCTCGACAACGACGGTCTTGTCCATCTTGTCGCTGACGACGTAGCCCTCGCGCACCTTGCGGTAGTTGCGCGTCGCGGTCTGGTTCTCACTCATTCGGCTGCTTCCTTCGTCTCCTCAGCCGACTCACCAGACAGCGGGACGATGCCCAGCTCGTGCTCGCGCAGGACCGTGTAGATCCTGGCGATCTCGCGCTTGACAGTGCGCAGACGGCTGTGGTTGTCGAGCTGGCCGGTGGCGGCCTGGAAGCGGAGGTTGAAGAGCTCTTCCTTGGCTTCCTTGAGCTTCGTGACCAGGTCCTCGACGGACTGGTCGCGCAGCTCGTGGGCAGTCACGGACTTCGCCACTACTCCCACACCTCCCGCTTAACAAACTTGCACTTCATCGGGAGCTTGTGCATCGCACGGCGCAGGGCCTCCTTGGCCACGGCCTCGGGCACGCCCGACAGCTCGAACATCACGCGCCCCGGCTTGACCGGCGCGACCCACCACTCGGGCGAACCCTTACCGGAGCCCATGCGGACCTCGGCGGGCTTCTTCGTCAGCGGACGGTCCGGGAAGATGTTGATCCACACCTTGCCGCCACGCTTGATGTGACGCGTCATGGCGATACGAGCGGACTCGATCTGACGGTTCGTCACGTAGGCCGACTCCAGGGCCTGGATACCGAACTCGCCGAAGGCGACCGTGGTACCACGCTGAGCCTTGCCACGAAGGTCCGGGTGGTGCTGCTTCCGGTACTTGACCTTACGAGGAATAAGCATCGGTTAGCTCCCCTCGGTCTTCGGGGCCTCGGCCGAAGCACCAGCCTTGGCGTCGGTGCCCGGGGCGCCAGCGGCACCGCCACGACGGCGGCGCTGCGGACGCTCACGGCGCTGACCGCCACCGGCGGTGCGCTGGGCGGCCTGGGCCGCCTCGCGCTCGGCGCGGGTCACAGGGGCGTCGCCCTTGTAGATCCACACCTTGACGCCGATGCGACCGAACGTCGTACGGGCCTCGAAGAAGCCGTAGTCGATGTCGGCGCGCAGCGTGTGCAGCGGGACGCGACCCTCGCGGTAGAACTCCGAGCGGGACATCTCAGCCCCACCCAGACGACCACCGCACTGGATACGAATACCCTTGGCGCCACTCTTCATGGCGCTCTGCATGGCCTTGCGCATCGCGCGGCGGAACGCCACGCGGCTGCTCAGCTGCTCAGCGACGCCCTGGGCGACGAGCTGCGCGTCGATCTCGGGGTTCTTGACCTCGAAGACGTTCAGCTGCACCTGCTTGCCGGTGAGCTTCTCCAGGTCCGTACGGATCCGGTCGGCCTCGACGCCGCGACGGCCGATGACGATGCCCGGCCGGGCGGTGTAGACGTCCACGCGGACACGGTCACGGGTGCGCTCGATCTCGACCTTGGAGATGCCCGCGCGCTCCATGCCACGGGTCAGCATCCGACGGATCGCGACGTCTTCCTTGACGTAGTCCTTGTAGGACTTGTCGGCGTACCAGCGGCTCTTGAAGTCGGTGGTGATGCCGAGGCGGAACCCGTGCGGGTTTACCTTCTGCCCCACTATCGGGTCCTTTCCTTGGTCTTGGACGAGGCGCCCGCGCCCTCAGCGACGACCACGGTGATGTGGCTCGTGCGCTTGGTGACCCGGAAAGCCCGGCCGAAGCCGCGGGGACGAATGCGCTTCAGGGTCGGACCCTCGTCCACCCAGACGCGCTCGACCACCAGGGACTCACGGTCCAGCTTGTCGTTGTGCTCAGCGTTGGCGATGGCGCTAGCCAGCACCTTGCCAACGGGCTCGCTCGCCGACTGGGGCGCGAACCGGAGCACCGCCTGTGCCTCGTCAGCGGGCAACCCGCGAATAAGGTCCGCCACCCGGCGAGCCTTTCGGGGCGTAACGCGGACGAACCGCGCCTGTGCCCTCGTTCCCATCGCTTTTCCCTCGCTCACGGAAATTCCTTCCCCACTCACCGTGGAGAAAATGGTTCTTACAACTGCTGCAACCGCTAGCGGCGGCTGCGGCGGTCGTCCTTGACGTGGCTACGGAAAGTACGCGTGGGAGCGAACTCACCGAGCTTGTGGCCGACCATCGACTCCGACACGAACACCGGAACGTGCTTGCGGCCGTCGTGGACGGCGATCGTGTGACCGATCATCTCCGGGACGATCATGGATCGCCGGGACCACGTCTTGATGACGTTCTTGGTCCCCTTCTCGTTCTGGACTTCCACCTTCTTGATGAGGTGGTCGTCGACGAAGGGACCCTTCTTAAGGCTACGTGGCATCAGACGTGCTCCTTACCGCTTCTTCTTACCGCTACGCCGACGCCGCACGATCAGCTTGTCGCTGGCCTTGTTCTTGGCCCTGGTCCGGCCTTCCTTCTTGCCCCAGGGGCTGACCGGGTGACGACCACCGGAGGTCTTGCCCTCACCACCACCGTGCGGGTGGTCGACCGGGTTCATGACCACACCACGGACGGTCGGGCGCTTGCCCTTCCACCGCGAGCGGCCGGCCTTGCCCCAGTTGATGTTGGACTGCTCGGCGTTGCCGACCTGACCAACCGTGGCGCGGCAGGAGATCTCGACCATGCGCATCTCACCGGAGGGCATACGCAGCGTGGCGTAACGGCCCTCCTTGGCGAGGAGCTGGATCTGCGACCCCGCGGAACGACCCAGCTTGGCACCGCCACCGGGCTTCAGCTCGACCGCGTGCACGAACGTACCCGTGGGGATGTTGCGCAGCGGGAGGCAGTTGCCCGGCTTGATGTCGGACTGGGGGCCGTTCTCGATCTTGTCGCCCTGCTTGAGGCCGGCGGGCGCCAGAATGTAGCGCTTCTCACCGTCCACGTAGTGGAGCAGAGCGATGCGAGCGGTGCGGTTGGGGTCGTACTCGATGTGAGCGACCTTGGCCGGCACGCCGTCCTTGTCGTGACGACGGAAGTCGATCACGCGGTAGGCGCGCTTGTGGCCACCACCCTGGTGACGAGCGGTGATCCGGCCGTGGCCGTTACGACCGCCCTTGGAGTGAAGCGGACGGACCAGGGACTTCTCCGGCTCCGAACGCGTGATCTCGACGAAGTCGCTCACGCTGGAGCCGCGACGACCCGGCGTCGTCGGCTTGTACTTACGAATGCCCATCTTCTTCGCGCATTCCTTTACGTGTTGCTTGACATGTAGCGGTCAGAC
This sequence comes from Nocardiopsis eucommiae, assembly GCA_018388625.1. Taxonomy (GTDB): domain Bacteria; phylum Actinomycetota; class Actinomycetes; order Streptosporangiales; family Streptosporangiaceae; genus Nocardiopsis; species Nocardiopsis eucommiae. Next base: position 5,214,362 of record CP074402.1, read on the forward strand.
CCGGGAGAGGTCAGACACCGAAGATGTCGATCCGCTGGCCGTCGGCCACGCTGACGATCGCGCGCTTGGTGTCGGGACGCTTCCCGAAGCCGAAACGGGTGCGCTTGCGCTTACCCTTCCGGTTGATCGTGTTCACGCTCGTGACCTTCACTTCGAAGATCTTCTCGATCGCGATCTTGATCTGGGTCTTGTTGGCGTCCGGGCGAACGATGAACGTGTACTTGTTCTCGTCCATGAGCCCGTAGCTCTTCTCGGAGATCACCGGCTCGACGATGATGTCCCGGTGGTCGGCGATCCTCACTGGTCGTCCTCCTCGGACTCAGCGGCCTTCGAGGTACCGGCCGCGTGGGCCAGGAACTCGGCGTAGCCCGCCTCGGTGAAGACCACGTCGTCCGAGTAGAGGACGTCGTAGGTGTTCACCTGGTCCGCGTCGAGGATGTGGACCTCTTCGAGGTTGCGCAGGGCGCGCCGGTTGTGCTCGTCCTCGCGGGCCAGGACGACGAGGACCTTGTCGGACTCGGTGACCTGACGCAGCGACTTCAGAGCGGTCTGCGTGAACTTGTTCTCCGCGTCCTCAGCGACGAAGGTGCTGATGACGTGGATACGGCCGTGGTTGGCCCGGTCCGAGAGGGCGCCACGCAGGGCGGCGGCCTTCATCTTCTTCGGGGTCCGCTGGCTGTAGTCACGCGGCTGGGGACCGTGAACGGTGCCACCACCGGTGTACTGCGGGGCGCGGATCGAGCCCTGACGGGCACGACCGGTTCCCTTCTGGCGGTAGGGCTTCTTGCCACCGCCGCGGACCTCGCCGCGGGTCTTGGTGGCGTGCGTGCCCTGCCGGCCGGCGGCCAGCTGGCCGTTCACGACCTGGTGGATCAGCGGGATGCTGACCTGCTGGGCGAAGACGGACTCGGGAAGCTCGACGCTGCCCTTGGAGCCGCCCTCGGGGTTCTTGACCTCGATCTGGGCCATGACTTACTTGTCCCCCTTCACAGCGGTGCGGACGAGCACCAGACCGCCGTTGGGACCGGGGACAGCACCCTTGACCAGGATGAGGCCCTTCTCCGCGTCCACAGAGTGAACGGTCAGGTTCTGGACGGTCTTGCGCACGTTGCCCATGCGCCCGGCCATCCGCATGCCCTTGAAAACGCGGCCGGGCGTGGCGCAGCCGCCGATGGAGCCGGGAGAGCGGTGCTTGCGCTGGGTGCCGTGCGAGGCGGAGAGACCACGGAAACCGTGGCGCTTCATCACACCGGCGAAACCCTTGCCCTTGCTCTTGCCCGTGACGTCGACCTTCTGGCCGCTCTCGAACGCGGCGGCGTCGACTTCCTGGCCGAGCGTGTACTCGGAGGCGTCGGTGGTGCGCACCTCGACGTAGTGACGGCGCGGGGTCAGGTCGTTCGCGCGCAGGTAGTCGCCCAGGGGCTTGTTGACCTTGCGCGGGTTGATCTGCCCGTAGCCGAGCTGGATGGCGGAGTAGCCATCGGTGTCAGGGGTCCGGATGCGGCTCACGACGCACGGACCGGCCTTCAGGACGGTCACGGGCACCATCTTGCCCGCGTCGTCGAAGACCTGGGTCATGCCGAGCTTTTCGCCCAGAACTCCCTTGATCTGCTTGGTGGCCATGTCTGTGCGTCCTTAAAGCTTGATCTCGATGTCAACGCCAGCCGGGAGGTCGAGTCGCATGAGCGAGTCCACCGTCTTCGGCGTGGGGTCGATGATGTCGATCAGCCGCTTGTGGGTGCGCATCTCGAAGTGCTCGCGCGAGTCCTTGTACTTGTGCGGCGATCGGATGACGCAGTAAACGTTCTTCTCCGTCGGCAGCGGCACCGGGCCCGCGACCTGTGCGCCAGTTCGCGTCACAGTCTCAACGATCTTGCGCGCCGAGCTGTCGATGACCTCGTGGTCATAGGCCTTTAGCCGAATGCGGATCTTCTGTCCCGCCATGTGGCCTGTTCGTCCTTCGCTTCAGTGTCCGTAACGGTGAGCTGTCCGGTCACAGACGCCCAGGCCCGTCGGCGAATCCGCCGGCGTGTTGGCCGTGAGCCCCTATTCCCTTGAGAAACCGCAACAGGGCTTGCCCCTGCGGTGCGTCACCGTCACAGAGCCCGATGACGTCTTGTCAGTGTGGTGGGCGGGCCGCCGTGAAGCGGCCCACCCACCACGTCGGGGCGGCTCCGGAAGGGGCCACCCCAACGTGTGTGCTACTTGAGGATCTTCGTGACGCGACCCGCGCCCACGGTCCGGCCACCCTCACGGATGGCGAACTTGAGGCCCTCTTCCATCGCGACCGGCTGGATCAGGTTGACGGTCATCTCGGTGTTGTCACCGGGCATGACCATCTCCGTGCCCTCCGGCAGCGTCACGACGCCGGTGACGTCGGTGGTGCGGAAGTAGAACTGCGGGCGGTAGTTGTTGAAGAACGGCGTGTGGCGGCCACCCTCGTCCTTGGACAGGATGACGACCTGGCCCTCGAACTCGGTGTGCGGGGTGGTCGTGCCGGGCTTGATCACGACCTGGCCGCGCTCGACGTCCTCGCGCTTGATGCCGCGCAGGAGCAGACCGACGTTGTCGCCAGCCTGACCGTTGTCGAGCAGCTTGCGGAACATCTCAACACCGGTGACGGTGGTGGTCTGCTTCTCTTCCTTGATGCCGACGATGTCAACGGTCTCGTTGACGTTGACGACGCCGCGCTCGATACGACCGGTGACGACGGTGCCGCGACCGGTGATCGAGAAGACGTCCTCGATCGGCATGAGGAAGGGCTTCTCGGTGTCACGCTCGGGCTCGGGAATGAAGCTGTCCACGGTGCCCATGAGCTCCAGGACGGCCTTGCCCCACTCCGCGTCGCCCTCGAGGGCCTTGAGAGCCGAGACCTTGGTGACGGGGATGTCGTCGCCGGGGAACTCGTACTCGCTGAGGAGCTCACGCACCTCGAGCTCGACGAGCTCGAAGATCTCCTCGTCGTCCACCATGTCGGCCTTGTTCAGGGCGACGACGATGGCGGGGACGCCGACCTGGCGGGCCAGGAGCACGTGCTCCTTGGTCTGCGGCATCGGGCCGTCGGTGGCGGCCACGACCAGGATCGCGCCGTCCATCTGCGCGGCACCCGTGATCATGTTCTTCACGTAGTCAGCGTGACCGGGGCAGTCGACGTGGGCGTAGTGACGCGCCTCGGTCTGGTACTCGACGTGAGCGACGGAGATGGTGATGCCGCGCTCGCGCTCCTCAGGAGCGTTGTCGATGTCCTCGAACGGGGTGAACGGGTTCAGCGCCGGGTACGCGTCGTGCAGCACCTTGGTGATGGCCGCGGTCAGCGTGGTCTTGCCGTGGTCGATGTGACCGATGGTGCCGATGTTGACGTGCGGCTTGGTCCGCTCGAACTTTTCCTTCGCCACTGGAAGTCTCCTAGACGTACAGATCTATCTGACTGTGGTCCAACCCCGCGGATGCGGGGTACAGCCGGGTTGCTTGCTCGCGACTATTCGCCGCGAACCTTCGCCACGATTTCCGTGGCGACAGCGGACGGAACCTCCGCGTAGGAGTCGAACACCATCGAGTAGTTGGCTCGACCCTGGGTACGGCTGCGCAGGTCACCCACGTAGCCGAACATTTCCGAAAGGGGCACCTGGGCCTTGACGAGACGGACACCGGAACGCTCGTCCATGGACTGAATCTGTCCACGGCGGGAGTTCAGGTCACCGATCACGTCACCCATGTACTCCTCAGGGGTGGTGACCTCGACGGCCATGACCGGCTCGAGAAGAGTCGGCTTCGCCAGGCGGACGGCCTCCTTGAAGGCCATCGAACCGGCGGTCTTGAACGCCATCTCGGACGAGTCGACGTCGTGGTACTGACCGTCCGTCAGGCTCACCTTGATGCCGACGAGCGGGTAGTGCGCGAGCACGCCCAGCTCAGCGGCCTCCTGGCAGCCGGCGTCGACCGAGGGGATGTACTCCCGCGGGATGCGGCCACCGGTGACGGCGTTGACGAACTCGTACCCGGACGCGTCGCCGTCCTCGGACGTGAGCGGCTCAAGGTCGATCTTGACCTTGGCGAACTGGCCCGACCCACCGGTCTGCTTCTTGTGGGTGTAGACGTGGCCTTCGACCTTCTTGCGAATGGTCTCACGGTAGGCCACCTGGGGCTTACCGATGTTCGCCTCGACCTTGAACTCGTCGCGCATGCGGTTGACCAGCACCTCGAGGTGCAGCTCGCCCATGCCGGAGATCACGGTCTGACCGGTCTGCTCGTCCGAGGCCACCTGGAAGGAGGGGTCCTCGTCCGCCAGACGCTGGATCGCGATGCCCAGCTTCTCCTGGTCGCTCTTGGTCTTCGGCTCGATGGCCACCTCGATGACCGGAGCCGGGAAGGTCATGGACTCCAGGACGATCGGAGCACCCTGCTCGCAGAGCGTCTCGCCGGTCGTGGTGTCCTTCAGACCCATGACCGCGACGATGTCGCCCGCACCAGCGGCGGGGATCTCCTCGCGCTTGTTGGAGTGCATCCGGTAGACCTTGCCGATGCGCTCCTTGCGGCCCTTGAGGCTGTTCAGCACCTGGGTGCCGGCCTCGAGGACGCCGGAGTAGATCCGCACGTAGGACAGCTTGCCCAGGTGGGGGTCGCTGACGATCTTGAAGACCAGGGCCGAGAACGGCTCCTCCACGCTCGGCTTGCGCTCGAGCTTGGTCTGCTCGGTCTCGTCCTTGGGGTCGTGACCGTCGATGGCCTCGACGTCCAGGGGCGAGGGGAGGTAGTCGACGACCGCGTCGAGCAGGGGCTGGACGCCCTTGTTCTTGAAGGCGGTACCGCAGACGACCGGGATGGCCGTACCGGCGATGGTGGCGCGACGGATCGCGGGCACCAGCTGCTCGACGGTGGGCTCCTGGCCCTCGAGGTACATCTCCATGATCTCGTCGTCGGCCTCGGCCAACGTCTCGAGGAAGAAGTCGCGCGCCTCACGAGCCGCGTCCGCGTGGGACTCGGGGATCTCGATGGTGTCGTACATCTCGCCGAGCGCGGCCTCGTCGTTCCAGACGTAGGCCTTCATGCGGACGAGGTCGATGACGCCCTTGAAGTCGCTCTCGGCACCGATCGGCAGCTGGATCGGCATGGCGTTCGCGCCGAGGCGCTCACGGAACATGTCGACACAGCGCTGGAACTCGGCGCCGATCTTGTCCATCTTGTTGACGAAGCAGATACGCGGCACGTTGTACCGGTCGGCCTGACGCCAGACCTGCTCCGACTGGGGCTCGACGCCTTCCTTGGCGTCGAACACCGCGACGGCGCCGTCAAGGACACGCAGCGACCGCTCGACCTCGACCGTGAAGTCGACGTGGCCGGGCGTGTCGATGATGTTGATCGTGGTGTCGTTCCAACTGGTGGTGATCGCAGCCGAGGTAATGGTGATACCCCGCTCCTGCTCTTCCTTCATCCAGTCCATCGTCGAGGCGCCGTCGTGCGTCTCGCCGAGCTTGTGGTTGACACCCGTGTAGTAGAGGATCCGCTCGGTCGTCGTGGTCTTGCCCGCGTCGATGTGGGCCATGATGCCGATGTTGCGGACCTTGGCCAGGTCAAGCAAAGTCTTAGCCATGTGGCTCGTCTTCCCTAGGTCTCAAGGAATCGATTCGCCGCGGGGTTACCAGCGGTAGTGGGCGAAGGCCTTGTTCGACTCGGCCATCTTGTGCGTGTCCTCACGCTTCTTGACCGCCGCGCCCAGACCGTTGCTGGCGTCCACCAGCTCGTTCATCAGACGCTCGGTCATGGTCTTCTCACGACGCTGACGCGAGTAGGAGACCAGCCAGCGCAGGGCCAGCGTGGTGGACCGGGAGGCGCGAACCTCGACCGGCACCTGGTAGGTCGCGCCACCGACACGGCGGCTGCGGACCTCCAGCGCGGGCTTGACGTTGTCCAGGGCTCGCTTGAGAACGACGAGCGGGTCCTGACCGGACTTCTCCCGAGCACCTTCCAGGGCGTCGTAAACGACGGCCTGGGCGATGGAGCGCTTGCCGTCGAGGAGCACCTTGTTGATCAGTGCGGTGACGAGCGGCGAGCCGTAGACCGGGTCGGTGATGAGCTGGCGCTTCGGCGCCGGGCCCTTGCGCGGCATGCTTACTTCTCCTTCTTGGCGCCGTAGTGGCTACGGGCCTGCTTGCGGCCTCGGACACCCTGGGTGTCGAGCGAACCGCGGACAATTCGGTAGCGAACGCCCGGCAGGTCCTTCACACGACCGCCACGAACCAGCACGATGCTGTGCTCCTGGAGGTTGTGACCAATGCCGGGGATGTAGGCCGTGACCTCGATGCCGCTGCTCAGCTTGACGCGAGCGACCTTACGCAGAGCGGAGTTCGGCTTCTTCGGCGTAGTGGTGTAGACACGCGTGCACACACCACGACGCTGCGGACTCCCCTTCAGCGCCGGGGTCTTGTTCTTTGCGACCTTGTCCTGTCGGCCCTTGCGGACCAGCTGCTGGATGGTGGGCACCGCGTCTCCGTCTTCCTCGTGACCTACGCCGGTTCTCGTAGCCGATATCGCTATTGACCTGCTGAATTCCCCGAACCTCCCCGACCCCCGTGGTCGGGCGTGTCGCCCTCGTTCCCACGCATGGCGAACGGATGCACACCCGGTCGGAGACCGATTCACAGGAGGGGGTTCACCTGCGCCGCGCGCCCCGTGTCCGTCCTCTGGAGGACTGGGGCGCCGCACACGCACGTGTGACCCGTCGACTCACGGGCACAATCACACAGGCTACCGCTAACCGAACATGCGGTCAAAACGGTGTGCGACATGGCGAGACAAGCGGAACCGGATCTCGCGTAGCCGTGGGTCTCGACCAGTCTACGTGCTTCCCGACGCGCTTCGCCCCGGGTTTCCCAACGAAGGGCCGACAAAGAGAGCGGCCGTTCCCGGAGGACCCATTGTCCCCCGGAAACGGCCGGGATTCTACAGAACGAAGAAGATCGCCAGGGAGATCACCGTCACCAGGATGCCGATGACCGCGAAGACCGTACCCGTGGTGATCAGGCCCAGTCCGTCGAGGGTGCCCCGCGACTCGCGGATCGCCCTCTTCGCCCTGGGTCCGGTGACGAACAACGCGAGGATCGCGGTGATCACACCGACGACCGGCAGCAACGAGGCCACACCCAGCCACAGGGTGACGTTGGCCCCGGGTTCGGTGTCGGCCAGGAAGTCGATGCTGTCGTAGCCCGGGTAGTCCCCGTCCTCCCTGGCCTCGTCGAAGCCAGGGAAGTCCTCCGCGATCCGGTCGCGACGGCGCTTCGCCTGCTTGGGCCGCTCCGGCATCCCGTAGTCGGCCGGGGTGAAGTCGTCCTCGTAGTCCGTCTCCGCCCGGTCGTCCCGGTCAAGCCGGTCGTCCCGCTCGTCCTCGTACTCCCCCTGCCGAGCCGCGTCGGACTCGGAGTCGAAGGAGGGCGGCGTGAACATCTGGGTGGCGCCCTCGCCACCGCGCCAGGAGTCGTCGCCCTCCTCGGGCGTCTCGTCCCACCGCTGGTCCTCCGGGCCGTCCCAGGGACGGTCGTCCTCGTCGTCCAGGGGGTCCTTGGACCTGGCGCGCGACTGCATGTCCGCGATGGCGGCCAGGGGGTCCTCGGAACCGGGGACGGCGGCGGACAGCGTGCCGGTGTCCGGATCGGCCGGCGCGTCCTCACTCCCCCAGTCCGCGTACGCGGGCTCCGGGGGCGACTCGCGGCGGCGGCGTTCGGCGTCGCGGACGACGTCGGGCAGACGCGGGTCGTTGCGGTCGAAGGCCCAGGTGTTACCGGTCCCGCCCTGTTCGGGCGCGGGAGAGAGCTCGTCACGGTACCGGTCGGCGGGCTCCTCCGCGGGACGCGGGGACAGCTCGTCGTCGTACCGGTCGGCGGGCTCCTCCCCGAGACGCGGGGACAGCTCGTCGTCGTACCGGTCACCGCCGTACGAGGGGGCCTGGTGGTCGGACCACGGCCGTTCGGTCTGCTCCGCCCACGGCTCGGTGGTGCCCGAACCCTTCCAGGTGTCCCCGGTGTCCTCGGCGGGGCTCCAGCTGTCCAGGCCGCCGGTGCCGCGCCACTCGCCCGGCTGTTCCCGTCCGGACCCGGACTTCCAGAGTTCCTCGCCGGGGCCCGACGCGGACCACGGGGTGTCCGGGTCCAGCGGGTCGCGCGCGTCCGCGGTGAAGCCAGGGTCATCCGAGGAACCGGAGTCCCGCGAACCCCAGGAATCGGGGTTACCGGGAGACCCCGCTGAACGGGGGCCCTCGGGGTCCCACGGTTCGCCCCCAGGTCGGAGCCGCGCTGGTCCGACGCGGGAGCGGAGTCATCCGAGTAGCCGGAGCTCCATGGGTCATCGTTCGCCGAAGCCGACGCCTGCGGCGTCAACGGGTCCCGGCCGAGCCCGGAGTCCGGGCCGCCCGGAGCCTCCGGGTCCCACGGCTGGCGGCCGGGATCGGGGAACGAGTCCGGACCGGAGGCCGACGCGTACGGCATCCGGGAGTCCGGAGCATCACCCAGGGCGGCGTCGGGTTCCGACGGCTGGTGGCCCGGAGCGGAGTACTCCTGCGAGCGGAGCGGATCGGACGTGAGCGCGGAGTCATCCGAGGACCAGGGGACCGGCGTGGTTCCCGGCACCTGGGAGTCCTCGGAAGCCGGGTACCCGGAGTTCCACGGCTCCTGACCGGAACCGGAGAACTCCTGCGAGCCACGCGCGTCCGAGGCGAAGGGAGCGGGATCGTCCGAGGACCAGAGGCTCCCCGCACCACCGGGCAGACGAGACTCCCCGGAGGCCGCCGGGTCCCACGGCTGACCGCCGGAATCGACGAGGGGGTCCAGGCCGGAGGCGGCGGAGGCAGAGGAGTCGTCCCCCTGGGGAGACCACGGAGCGGCCTCGGCGGAACCCCCGGAACCCCACGCGTCGCCGGAGGCCGACGGCCGCGGCGACCGCGAGTCAGGACCGCCCAGAGCAGACCCCTCCGGTTCCCATGGCTCTCGACCCGAAGCCGGGAACGGGTCCGGACCGGAGGCCGACGCGTACGGCGTCCGGGAGTCCGGCGCACCGGCCTCGGGGTCCCACGGCTCCTGACCGGAGCCGGAGAACGCGTCACGTGAGCCGTGCGCGTCCGGTGAGAAGGCGGGGGTGTCGTCCGGGGACCAGAGCTCCCCGTACCACCGGGCGGACGAGCGTCCCCCGAAGCGGCCGGGTCCCACGGCTCACGACCGGAGTCGGAGGAACCCTCGGAAGCCCACGAGTCACCGGAGGCCGACGCGAGCGGCGACCGCTCGTCAGTCCCCTCCGGAGCCCACGGCTCCTGGCCGGGGCGGAAGGACGGGTCGGGCTCGGAAGCACTCTGAGGAGACCACGGGGCGGGGTCGGACGGCCCCTCGGAGTCCCACGCGCCGGAGGACGACGCCTGCGGGCGCAGCGGGTCCCGGTCGGAACCCGCGTCGCTCCGAGCGGCCCAGGAGTCCCGGAAGGGGCCCTGGGCGGTGGGCTGGCCCGACCCGTGCACGGGTTCCTCCGGAGGAAGCGGGACCTCGGCACTGGCCGCGATGCCCGGGTAGCCGCCGACGGTGGGAGCCTCGGGCCCCCGCGCGGCCAACGGGTCCTCTCCCGGGAAGCGCGTCACGGGCTCGTAGGCCGACGTGCCCGCGCCCGGGTACGAGATACCCGGTGCCGACGGCGGCCCGCCCAGGGCGTCCGGGTAGGGCTCCACCATCGCCGGACGCGAGGCGCTCAGCCCCGCGTAGCCGCCGCTGTCAGGGAAGACGGCGCCGTCCTCCCCCGGGTTCGACGCCGCGTCCTCCTCCAGGGGGTCCTGGTACTCCGACTGTGTGCGGTAGCGGTTCTCGCTGGGCTTGAACCAGGAGTCCCCGTCCGCGTCGGACGCTCGGTTGCCCGGCGTCCCGCCCCCGTTATCAGTCACTTGCCTGCTCTCCCGACAGCGCCGTAGCGCCCTCTCCCCGTCCGCACCGCAGTGTACGAACCGACAACGACGAAACGGCGGCGGGGCCACCCCCGGTGATGGGGGTGGCTGACCACCGCCGTCAGCTCAACCAACGTCCAGATCGGACTTACCGGTTGTACGGACCGAAGTCGTACTCCTCCAGGGGAACGGCCTCGCCCGAACCCTGCCCGAAGGTGTACTCACTGGGCTCCTCGTAACCGGAGACCGAGTACATCGAGGCCTTGGCCTCCTCGGTCGGCTCGACCCGGATGTTGCGGTACTGCGGAATACCGGTACCGGCCGGGATGAGCTTACCGATGATGACGTTCTCCTTGAGGCCCAGCAGCGGGTCACTCTTACCGTGGATCGCGTTCTCGGTCAGCACGCGGGTGGTCTCCTGGAAGGAGGCCGCCGACAGCCAGGACTCCGTGGCCAGCGAGGCCTTGGTGATACCCAGCAGCACCGGACGTCCGGCGGCCGGCTGGCCGCCCTCGGACACGACGCGTCGGTTGATCCGCTCGAACTTCGGCCGCTCGACCATCTCACCGGGCAGGAGCTCGGTATCACCGGACTCCAGGATGTTCACCCGCTTGAGCATCTGGCGGACGATGATCTCGATGTGCTTGTCGTGGATGGACACACCCTGCGACTTGTACACCTCCTGGACCTCCGACACGAGGTGCTGCTGCACCGCGCGCGGGCCCTGGATACGCAGGACCTCGTGCGGGTTGATCGCACCCTGGATGAGCTGCTGGCCGACCTTGACGTGGTCGCCGTCGCTCACCAGGAGCTGCGCACGCATCGGGACCGGGTAGGCGATCTCGTCCGTGCCGTCGTCCGGAATGACGACGATCTTGCGGCTCTTCTCGGTGTCGTCGACCCTGATCCGGCCCTCCATCTCGGAGATCGGGGCCACACCCTTGGGGATGCGGGCCTCGAAGAGCTCCTGGACACGGGGCAGACCGTGGGTGATGTCCTGACCGGCGGAACCACCCATGTGGAAGGTACGCATGGTCAGCTGGGTACCGGGCTCACCGATGGACTGGGCCGCGATGATGCCGATCGCCTCACCGACGTCCACCGGCTTGCCGGTCGCCATGGAGCGGCCGTAGCAGGTGGTGCAGACGCCGATCTTCGCCTCGCAGGTCAGCGACGAGCGGATGCGCACGCGGGTGACCCCGGCGGCGACCAGCTTGTCGATGTTCTGCTCGGAGGTGTCGGACAGCGCCGGGAGGACGAGCTTGCCCTCCGGGTCCAGCGTGTCCTCCGCGATGGTCCGACCGAAACCGGTGTTCTCGACGTTGTGCTTGCGCACGACGACACCGGCGGCGTTCTTCTCACCGATCTCGTGCCAGAGCGAACGGTCCGTGCCGCAGTCGATCTCGCGGACGATGACGTCCTGCGCGACGTCCACCAGACGACGGGTCAGGTAACCCGAGTCGGCGGTACGCAGGGCGGTGTCGGCCAGACCCTTGCGCTGACCGTGCGTGGAGATGAAGTACTCCAGCACGGACAGGCCCTCACGGTAGGAGGACTTGATCGGACGCGGGATGGTCTCACCCTTGGTGTTGGAGACCAGACCACGGATACCGGCGATCTGACGCACCTGCATCGGGTTACCACGCGCACCGGACTGGACCATCATCCACACCGGGTTGTCGGCGGGGAAGTTGTCCTCCATGTCCTTCGCGACCTCGGCCGTGGCCTGGGTCCACACCTCGGTGAGCTCCTGACGGCGCTCGTCGTCGGTGATCAGACCGCGGTCGTACTCGCGCTGGATCTTGTCGGCCTTGCGGTCGTAGCCGCCGAGGATCTCCGCCTTGCGCGGAGGCGCGACGACGTCCTCGATGCCGATGGTCAGGCCGGACCGGGTGGCCCAGCGGTAACCGGCGTCCTTCAGGGCGTCCAGGGTCGTGGCGACCTGGACCTTGGGGTAGTTCTCGGCGAGGTCGTTGACCAGGACCGAGACCTGCTTCTTGCCCACCTGGAAGTTGACGTACGGGTAGTCCACCGGGGTGGCCTCGTTGAAGAGGTACCGGCCCAGGGTGGTCTCCAGGACGTAGACGTCGCCCTGCTCCCAGCCCTCCGGCGGCGTCCAGTCCTTGGGCGCGGGAGCGCCGTCGGCGATACGCAGCCGGATCTTGGCCTGGAGGTCCAGGTCGCCCAGGTCGTAGGCCATGATGGCCTCGGCCGGGGAACGGAAGGCACGACCCTCGCCCGCGGCACCCGCGCGCTCCGTCGTCAGGTAGTACAGGCCGATGATCATGTCCTGGGTGGGCATGGTCACGGGCTTGCCGTCGGACGGCTTGAGGATGTTGTTGGTGGCGAGCATCAGCAGCCGCGCCTCGGCCTGGGCCTCGGCGGACAGCGGCAGGTGCACGGCCATCTGGTCACCGTCGAAGTCCGCGTTGAACGCGGTGCACACGAGCGGGTGGATCTGGATGGCCTTGCCCTCGACCAGCTGCGGCTCGAAGGCCTGGATGCCCAGGCGGTGCAGCGTCGGAGCACGGTTCAGCAGCACCGGGTGCTCGGTGATGACCTCTTCGAGGACGTCCCACACCACGGGGCGGGACCGCTCCACCATGCGCTTGGCGCTCTTGATGTTCTGCGCGTGGTTCAGGTCCACCAGGCGCTTCATCACGAACGGCTTGAAGAGCTCCAGGGCCATCTGCTTGGGCAGACCGCACTGGTGCAGCTTCAGCTGCGGGCCGACGACGATGACCGAACGGCCGGAGTAGTCGACGCGCTTGCCGAGCAGGTTCTGACGGAAACGGCCCTGCTTGCCCTTGAGCATGTCGGACAGCGACTTGAGCGGACGGTTACCGGGACCGGTGACCGGGCGTCCACGGCGGCCGTTGTCGAACAGCGCGTCGACGGCCTCCTGGAGCATCCGCTTCTCGTTGTTGACGATGATCTCGGGCGCGCCCAGGTCCAGAAGCCGCTTGAGGCGGTTGTTCCGGTTGATGACGCGGCGGTACAGGTCGTTGAGGTCGGAGGTCGCGAAGCGGCCACCGTCCAGCTGCACCATCGGACGCAGGTCCGGCGGGATGACCGGGATGCAGTCCAGCACCATGCCCATGGGGCTGTTGGTGGTGTTGAGGAACGCCGAGACGACCTTGAGCCGCTTCAGGGCGCGGGCCTTCTTCTGGCCCTTGCCGGTGCGGATGGTCTCCCGGAGCTTCTCCGCCTCCTCGTCCAGCTCGAAGTTGGACAGGCGGTCCTGGATGGCCTGGGCGCCCATGCCGCCACGGAAGTACTTCCCGAAGCGGTCACGCATCTCGCGGTAGAGCATCTCGTCGCCCTCGAGGTCCTGGACCTTGAGGTTCTTGAAACGGCTCCACACCTCGTCGAGGCGGTCGATCTCGCGCTGGGCGCGGTCGCGCAGCTGGCGCATCTCACGCTCGGCGCCCTCGCGCACCTTGCGGCGCGCGTCGCCCTTGGCACCCTGCTCCTCGAGCTCGGCCAGGTCGGCCTCGAGCTTGCGGTGACGCTCCTCGATGGTCGAGTCGCGACGCTGCTCCAGGTGCTGCTTCTCGACCGAGATCCGTGCTTCCAGCGACTGGAGGTCGCGCTCACGGGCCTCGGTGTCCACCCACGTGACCATGTAGGCGGCGAAGTAGATGATCTTCTCGAGATCCTTCGGCGCCAGGTCCAGCAGGTAGCCCAGGCGGGAGGGCACGCCCTTGAAGTACCAGATGTGCGTGACGGGAGCGGCCAGCTCGATGTGGCCCATCCGCTCACGGCGCACCTTGGCGCGGGTCACCTCGACGCCGCAGCGCTCACAGATGATGCCCTTGAAGCGGACGCGCTTGTACTTGCCGCAGTAGCACTCCCAGTCCCGGGTCGGACCGAAGATCTTCTCGCAGAAGAGTCCGTCCTTCTCGGGCTTGAGGGTGCGGTAGTTGATGGTTTCGGGCTTCTTGACCTCGCCGTGCGACCACTGGCGAATGTCATCAGCGGTGGCGAGGCCAATCCGCAGCTCGTCGAAGAAGTTGACGTCGAGCACTTAATTCGTCCCCTGCTCTCGAAATCCGCGGAAGTTAGACCTCTTCGACACTGCTCGGCTCTCGCCTGCCCAGGTCGATTCCCAGTTCTTCCGCCGCGCGGAAGACGTCCTCGTCACTGTCCCGCATCTCGATGGACATACCGTCACTGGACAGCACCTCCACGTTCAGACAGAGCGACTGCATCTCCTTGATGAGCACCTTGAAGGACTCAGGGATGCCCGGCTCGGGGATGTTCTCGCCCTTGACGATGGCCTCGTAGACCTTGACGCGACCCACCACGTCGTCGGACTTGATGGTGAGCAGCTCCTGGAGCGCGTAGGCGGCGCCGTACGCCTCCAGCGCCCACACCTCCATCTCGCCGAACCGCTGGCCGCCGAACTGCGCCTTACCACCCAGCGGCTGCTGCGTGATCATGGAGTACGGGCCGGTGGAGCGGGCGTGGATCTTGTCGTCCACGAGGTGGTGGAGCTTCAGGATGTACTTGTAGCCGACGGAGATGGGCTCCGCGAAGGGCTCACCGGTACGGCCGTCGAACAGGCGCGCCTTGCCGTCCTCGTTGATGAGGCGGTTGCCGTCCTTGTTCGGGCGGACCGACTGGATGAGGCCGCTGAGCTCGTCGCCGTGCAGGCCGTCGAAGACCGGCGTGGCCACGCGCGAGTTGGGGGCGACCTCGGCCGCTCCGATCGCGTGCAGCGACTTCTGCCACTCCTCCTCGACCCCCTCGACCAACCAGCCGTTCTTGGCCAGCCAGCCCAGGTGGACCTCCAGTACCTGGCCGACGTTCATTCGGCCGGGGACGCCCAGCGGGTTGAGGATGATGTCGACGGGCGTGCCGTCCTCCAGGAAGGGCATGTCCTCCTGGGGCAGGATCTTCGAGATGACGCCCTTGTTGCCGTGACGTCCGGCGAGCTTGTCGCCGTCGGTGATCTTGCGCTTCTGGGCCACGTAGACGCGGACCATCTCGTTGACGCCGGGGGCGAGCTCGTCGCCCTCGTCGCGGCTGAACACCCGGACGCCGATGACCTTGCCGGTCTCGCCGTGCGGCACCTTCAGGGAGGTGTCGCGGACCTCGCGGGCCTTCTCGCCGAAGATGGCGCGCAGCAGGCGCTCCTCCGGGGTCAGCTCGGTCTCGCCCTTGGGCGTGACCTTGCCGACGAGGATGTCGCCGTCGACGACCTCGGCGCCGATGCGGATGATGCCCCGGTCGTCGAGGTCGGCCAGGACCTCCTCGCTGACGTTGGGGATCTCGCGGGTGATCTCCTCCGGGCCGAGCTTGGTGTCACGGGCGTCGACCTCGTGCTCCTCGATGTGGATCGAGGAGAGGACGTCGTCCTGCACCAGACGCTGGCTGAGGATGATCGCGTCCTCGTAGTTGTGGCCCTCCCAGGACATGTACGCCACGAGGAGGTTCTTGCCCAGCGACATCTCCCCTGGTCCGTGGAGGGACCGTCCGCGAGGACCTGCTTGACCTCGATGCGCTGACCCTCGTGCACGATGGGGCGCTGGTTGAAGCAGGTGCCCTGGTTGGAGCGCTGGAACTTGCCCATGCGGTACGTCTTGCGCGTGCCGTCGTCGGCCATCACGGTGACGTAGTCGGCGGTGACGTCCTCGACGACACCCGCCTTCTCCGCGATGATGACCTCACCGGCGTCGGTGGCGGCGCGGTACTCCATACCGGTGCCGACGAAGGGCGACTCGGCGCGGAGCAGCGGCACGGCCTGGCGCTGCATGTTGGAGCCCATGAGCGCGCGGTTGGCGTCGTCGTGCTCCAGGAACGGGATCATGGCGGTGGCGACCGACACCATCTGGCGCGGCGACACGTCCATGTAGTCGACCTCGTCGGTGCTGACCTGCTCGAACTCCCCGCCCTTACGACGGACGAGCACGCCGGCCTCGGCGAAGCTGCCGTCCGCGTTCATCGGGGTGTTCGCCTGCGCGATGACGTAGAGGTCCTCTTCGTCAGCGGTCAGGTAGTCGACCTGGTCGGAGACCTTGCCGTCGATGATCTTCCGGTACGGGGTCTCCACGAAACCGAAGGAGTTCACCCGGCCGTAGGCGGCGAGCGAGCCGATCAGACCGATGTTCGGACCCTCGGGGGTCTCGATCGGGCACATGCGGCCGTAGTGGGACGGGTGGACGTCCCGGACCTCGAAGCCCGCGCGCTCACGGGACAGACCGCCCGGACCCAGCGCCGAGAGGCGGCGCTTGTGGGTCAGACCCGCGAGGGGGTTGGTCTGGTCCATGAACTGGGACAGCTGCGAGGTGCCGAAGAACTCCTTGATGGAGGCCACGACGGGACGGATGTTGATCAGGGTCTGAGGCGTGATCGCCTCGACGTCCTGGGTGGTCATCCGCTCGCGGACGACGCGCTCCATGCGGGCCAGGCCCAGGCGGACCTGGTTCTGGATGAGCTCGCCGACGGTGCGCAGACGACGGTTGCCGAAGTGGTCGATGTCGTCGGTCTCGACCGGGCGGAGGCCGAGGACGGTCTCCTTCTCGACCTCACCGGCGTGCAGGCGCACGAGGTAGTCGATGGTCGCGACGATGTCCTCTTCGGTGAGGGTGCCCTGCGTGAAGTCGGTGTCGAGACCGAGCTTCTTGTTGATCTTGTACCGGCCGACCTTGGCGAGGTCGTAGCGCTTGGGGTTGAAGTACAGGTTCTCCAGCAGCGCCTGGGCCGACTCCTTCGTGGGCGGCTCTCCCGGACGCAGCTTGCGGTAGATGTCCAGCAGCGCGTCGTCGGTACCGGCGGTCGGGTCCTTCTCCAGGGTGTTGCGGATCGACTCGTACTGGCCGAAACGCTCCAGGATCTGGTCGGTGGTCCAGCCCAGCGCCTTGAGCAGGACGGTGACGCCCTGCTTGCGCTTGCGGTCGATACGGACGCCGACGAAGTCGCGCTTGTCGACCTCGAACTCCAGCCAGGCACCGCGGGACGGGATGACCTTGCAGCCGAAGAGGTCCTTGTCCGAGGTCTTGTCGACGGACTTGTCGAAGTACACACCCGGGGAGCGGACGAGCTGGGACACGACGACGCGCTCGGTGCCGTTGATGATGAAGGTGCCCTTGACGGTCATGAGCGGGAAGTCGCCCATGAACACCGTCTGGCTCTTGATCTCACCGGTGTCGTTGTTGATGAACTCCGCCGTGACGAACATCGGGGCGGAGTACGTCATGTCCTTGTCCTTGCACTCCTCCTCGGAGTACTTGGGCGGCTCGAACCGATGGTCACGGAACGAAAGGGACATCGTGCCCGAGAAGTCCTCGATCGGGCTGATCTCCTCGAAGATCTCTTCGAGACCGGACTGCTCCGGAACGTCCTTGCGGCCGGCGTTGCGGGCCGTCTCGACCCGGGTCTTCCACGTGTCGTTGCCCAGCAGCCAGTCGAACGACTCGGTCTGCAGGGCCAGAAGGTTCGGAACCTCGAGGGGTTCCTGGATACGGGCGAAAGAAACGCGGTGCGGACCAAGGGCGTTAGCGGAGGCGTTGCGCGAGGCTGCCAACAGGGGTCCTTCCGAAGGCTTGTGGCGGTTGAAGCGCGCACGCCAGACGATCCGTCACGAGAGGGACCGCCGCAACGCGGTTGAGACGGTCACATCGAGCGGGTGACGGGCCTTCCGGAATCCAGAAGAATGGGATGGCGGAAGCCGTACACCGACACAGGGATCACCAAAGGGCAGCGCAAAAGAGCAGTGTAGCCGAACACCACACCGCTGTCCACTCACGGTCCACAGCACCACTCACGACACCGGCAGGATCACCCCTGGAGGGCGATCCGTCAAGCCCGGCATGCCTACACCAGCACCCTCGTAAGGGACCGGCGGTCCCGGGTCGTACCCGGTCGACGGCGGTACCGCCACCACGCACATCCCCGGGGAAGGCCCTGGACCATCAGGGTGAAACAGCGCGCCTGCCCTGGCCCCACGGGGGATGTGAGCCAACGGACACCCGGAAGGATTCCCCGCCCCAGGCGGGTAAACACTCTCTCCGGAGCCCTTCAAGATTCCCGGGACGGGAGATTATCGCGTCCCGAGGACAGTTCGCACACGGGGACACGGGGATCCCGCACGCGAACCGCCCCAGCTTCGCACATCACCCAGCTCACGACGGTTCAGACACGGCGTCGTTCACGACATACGGGACGTTGGTCGGCCGTCGGCGGGGACCTTCGGCCTCCCGACTCGGACCGGAACCTCCCGGTTCCCGACGACCGAATCACGACGCACCACCGGGGCGCCCCCGGGCACGAGAAAGCGGCCGCCCCTCCCCTGGGGGAGGAACGGCCGCTTCACGCAGACCAGCGGGCGACTGGCGCCCGCGGAGGACTACTTGAGGGTGACGGTGGCGCCAGCGCCCTCAAGGGCGGCCTTGGCCTTCTCCGCGGCCTCCTTGTTGACGCCCTCGAGGAGAGCCTTCGGGGCGTTGTCGACGAGGTCCTTGGCCTCCTTGAGACCCAGGCTCGTGAGGCCACGGACCTCCTTGATGACCTGGATCTTCTTGTCGCCAGCGCCCTCGAGGATGACGTCGAACTCGTCCTTCTCCTCCTCGGCGGCCGGGGCGGCACCGGCGGGGCCGGCGGCGACGACGGCGGCCGGGGCGGCGGCGGTGACGTCGAACTTCTCCTCGAACAGCTTCACGAAGTCGGAGAGCTCGAGGAGGGTCATGCCCTCGAACGCGGTAAGCAGGTCCTCGTTGCTGAGCTTCGCCATGATGCGATCTCTCTTTCTCTAACGACACGCGCGCCCAATGGCGCATCGTGCGAGCCAGTGGCCGGGCGCCGTGAGCACCCGCCGTGGTTCATGGGGTTTAAGCGGCTTCCTCGGAACGCTTGTCCGCCAGGGCCTGCGCGAGACGCACAGTCTTGGAGGGAAGCGCCTGGAAGACGGCGGCGGCCTGGCCCTGCTTGGCCTTGAGCGCGCCGGCCAGCTTCGAGAGGAGAACCTCTCGGGACTCCAGATCGGCCAGCTTGGTGACGTCCTCGGCGCTCATCGACTTGCCGTCGATGATGCCGCCCTTGATCACCAGAGGCGTGTTCGTCTTCGCGAAGTCACGCAGACCCTTCGCGGCCTCGACGACGTCCCCGTGGACGAAGGCGATGGCGGACGGGCCCTCGAGCAGATCGGTGATCTGCTCGTCGACGCCGGCCTCCTTGACCGCGATCTTGGTCAGCGTGTTCTTGACGATGCGAAAACGCGCAGTCTGGCCGAGGCTGTTACGCAGTTCAGTGATCTGCGCGACAGTGAGCCCCCGGTATTCGGTCAGCACGGCGCCGTTCGACTCACGGAACTCGTCCGTGAGTTCGGCGACCGCGGCTGCCTTGTCCGGCCTCGCCATGGGACTCCTTCCAACAGTGAACGCTGGTTGATTCCCAAGGGCTCCATGATCGGCGTCAGCACGAGAAAAAGCCCCGAGCGCGAGGCGCACGGGGCACGACCGCGTTCTCAGTACGTGGCTGGCACGTCCCGGAACGGGAAAGCTCTGGTGACACCTGCGCGGGCGCCCATCAATGGGTCCTTGGGTCACCCGAGCGGGTGACGACCAGCGGTCTTCGGCAAGTACCAATACTAGCCGCCGATCGGAGTGCTCGGGCCTCCGCCCGGAGTCCGATCGGGTGATCACGGACACGTGCCGTGCTCCCGCCCGCCCGTGGAGGGCGGAATGACACGATGGGGACCCGAGCCCCCGCTCCGAAGGAGTCCCCTCCACCGTGGAATCCCCCCGTTCCGCCCTGGCCCTGGCCGGTGCCCTGTCCCTTCTCCTGTCCGGGTGCACGCTCTTCCCCTCCGCCGACCGGCCCTGGTACGAGGAGGCCGACACGGAGGCACTGCTCGACGCCCTGGCCGACGCCACCGCGCTGGCCGACGACTACACGCTCGACGTGGGGTTCGGGCCGCGCTCCGAGGAGGACGCCCGGACGCTGCTCACCTACGAGGTGTCGAGCTCCCCCGCCGCCGTGCGGGCCACACTGAGGACCCCGGAGGGCCCCGAACTGGTGGTGGTCCACCCGGAGGGAGGGCAGGCCCTGCTGCACGACTCCCAGGACCTGCTGGGCGCCCCCACCGAGTGGGTCCGGGGCGACGCCCTGCTCCCCTCGCCCTCCCCCGCCGAGGTGCTCGATCTCGGCTCCCTGGCCGATCTGGTCGGGCTGCTGTCCGGGATGGAGGGCGCCGAGCCCGGCCCCGCCGAGGACGTCGGGAACACCGGGACGCTCCCCCTCCACGGGGTCCTGCCCGCGCTGGCGGACGGCGCCGGGCCCGGAGAGCGGGCCGCCCTCGCGCCCCTGCTCGGCGACGACGTGTCCGGGCACCTGGACGTGTCCGTCTGGGTGGACGCCGAGGGCTTCCCGGTCCGGATGGAGTCCTCCGGCCCCGTCTCGTCGCTGTGGCTGGAGTTCTCCGAGCGGGGCGGGACCAGCTTCCACGTTCCCAACGGCGACGAGGTCAGCGAGCCCGTCCGGGACTGACTCGGCCCCCTCGGGAACCGTTTGCCAGAAATGTCCGTCTGACATGCGAACATGATGACTTACTTGGGCGTCCCCGCTCTCTGACGCGCCCTCTTAGAGAAAGCACACGTACGCGTGAACACCCGCACTCCGGCCCTCATCGCCGCCGGCTCCCTCTCCCTGGTCCTCGCCCTCACCGCCTGCGGTAACGAGGAGCCCGCGGCCGACGGCGACACCACCGAGGCCTCCCCGCCGGCGCCTCCCTGGACGACCTGCTGGGCAACCTGGGCTCCAGCACCCAGGAGCTCACCAACTACACCCTCGACATGGAGGTCGTCACCGTCGACCCGACGGCCGAGGGCGACGTCACCGTCACCTTCAACTACCAGGTGACGGACGACCCCGCGGCGGTGCTGGCCACCGTGGACATGCCCTTCCTGGGCGAGACCATGTACGAGCTGATGTCCGGTCAGCTCCCCGAGGGCGTCACCGCCGAGGACCTGAGCGCGTCCACCGTTCTCCTCCTGGAGGGCGGCGACACCCTGATGGCCGACCCCCACGGCCTCTACGGCTCCGGCACCCCGTGGCTGCGCGGAGACGTCGAGGAGAACGCGGACCCGACCGAGAGCTTCGACGTCGAGGCGCTCCCGGACCTCGCCGGTGCCTTCTCCGAGCTGGAGGACGTCACCGAGGTCGGCACCGAGGAGATCGACGGCGTCGAGACCACCGTGGTGGAGGGCTCGATGTCCACCGGCGACATCTCCGAGATGACGGCCGAGGAGCGCGGCGCCGTGGAGCAGCTGTTCGGCGGTGGCCTGGAGAGCACCCTGAACACCAAGCTCTGGCTGGACGCCGACGGCTTCCCGATGCGCATCGAGTTCTCCGACGACGAGTCCGACGTCTGGATGGAGTTCTCCGCGCTGGGCTCGACCTCCTTCGAGATCCCCGCCGAGGAAGAGATCGGCACCCTGTAGCACCCCGGGCACGGAAACGGCCCCCGCACTCCCTGAGGAGTGCGGGGGCCGTTCTCGTGTCACGAGCCTTGGGCCAAAGCGAAGCGGAGGCCCAAGAAGACACAGCTAGGCGTCGAGCGGGATGCTCGGACCCATCGTCGTGGTGACCACGGCCTTCTTGATGTAGCGGCCCTTGGCGGCGGACGGCTTGAGGCGGTTGACCTCGTCGATCGCGGCCTGGTAGTTCTCCAGCAGCTTGGGCTCGTCGAACGAGACCTTGCCGATGATGAAGTGCAGGTTCCCGTGGCGGTCCACGCGGAACTCGATCTTGCCGCCCTTGATCTCGGTCACGGCCTTGGCCACGTCCGGGGTGACGGTACCCGTCTTCGGGTTGGGCATGAGGCCACGCGGACCGAGCACGCGGCCCAGGCGGCCGACCTTGCCCATGAGGTCCGGGGTGGCCACGACGGAGTCGAAGTCCAGGAAGCCGTTCTGGACCTTCTCGACCAGGTCGTCGTCACCGACGATGTCGGCGCCCGCGGCACGGGCCTGCTCGGCACGCTCACCGGTCGCGAAGACCAGGACCCGAGCGGTCTTGCCGGTGCCGTTCGGCAGGTTCACGGTGCCGCGGACCATCTGGTCGGCCTTGCGCGGGTCGACGCCCAGACGCAGGGCGACCTCGACGGTCGCGTCGAACTTGACGTTGGTGGTCTCCTTGGCCAGCTTCAGAGCCTCGGCGGGGCTGTAGAGCCGGTCGCGGTCCACCAGGTTGTTGGCTTTGCGGTGGTTCTTGCTGCGCTTCACGCTGTTCTCCTACGGGAACGTGTGGTCCTAGGGCCAGCGCTGGCCCTGCCACGGTGGTTCTTGCCGTCGAGCAACCCCGAGGGGAGCTACTTGACCTCGATGCCCATCGAGCGGGCGGTACCGGCGACGATCTTGGACGCGGCCTCGATGTCGTCGGTGTTGAGGTCGGGCAGCTTGGTCTGCGCGATCTCACGGACCTGGTCGGCGGTGATCGAACCGGCGGTGCTGCGACCCGGGTCGGTGGCGGCCTTGTCCAGCCCGGCGGCCTTCAGGATCAGCCGAGGCGCCGGGGGCGTCTTGGTGACGAAGGTGAAGGAACGGTCCTCGTAGATGGAGATCTCGACGGGGATGACGTTGCCGCGCTGGGCTTCCGTAGCAGCGTTGTACTGCTTGCAGAAGTCCATGATGTTGACGCCGTGCGGACCGAGAGCGGTACCGACGGGCGGCGCCGGGGTCGCCTGACCGGCGGGGAGCTGCACCTTGACGAGTGCGGCAAGTTTCTTCTTCGGAGGCATATCGGGTCCTTTGCCTGATCTGCGTTGTGTGCCGATCCCTGCCTCCCCCACGGCGCCACGGGCCACGGGGACCTCGGTGGAGCCGCTGCCGAAGGAGGCTGTCCGTGCCAGGGGCACGGGGTCACGGCCCGTCGGGACCGGACGGACCGGAGCGCGTTCCGCCCGGGTTCGCACCCGGGCGGTACAGCGCGACAGTGGGTCCGTCCCGCGAGGGACGGACCCACCAAGTCTACGTCGCCCGGACAGTGGTCCGGGCGGGTTGTGGGAAAGGCCCCACGGGGTCAGATCTTGGCGACCTGGTTGAACGAGAGCTCGACCGGGGTCTCGCGGCCGAAGATCGACACCAGCACCTTGAGCTTCTGGGTGTCGGCGTTGATCTCGCTGACGGTGGCGGGCAGGGTCGCGAACGGGCCCTCCATGACGGTGACGGACTCGCCGACCTCGTACGCCACGTCGGAGCGGGACTCGGTGCCGCCGCCGGTGGACCGGGACTGCTGCGCCTGCTCCGGCTCCTCCTCCGGCTCGGGCGCCAGGAGCTTGGCCACCTCGGTGAGGCTCAGCGGGGCGGGCTTGTTGGACAGGCCCACGAATCCGGTGACACCGGGGGTGTTGCGGATGGCCGACCAGGACTCGTCGGTCAGGTCCATGCGGACGAGGACGTAGCCGGGCAGGACCTTCTCGGTGACCTGCTGGCGCTTGCCGCTCTTGACCTCGGTGACCTCGTGCTCGGGCACCTCGACCTGGAAGATGTACTCCTCCATGTTGAGGGACTGGGTGCGGCTCTCGACGTTGGCCTTGACCCGCTTCTCGTAGCCCGCGTAGGTGTGCACGACGTACCAGTCGCCGGGCAGGAGGACGAGCTCGTTGCGGAACTCCTCGACGGGGTCGAGACGGGGCAGCTCGGGCTCCGCGTCGGCCTCTTCGGCGTCCTCGGTGCTCTCGTCGGCCTCTTCGGTCTGCTCCGGGCTGTCGGCGTCGGTCGGCTCGACCGCTTCCTCGGACAGTTCGCCCGCCAGGCCGGTCTCTTCCGCCGACGACTGATCCGGCTCCTCTTCGGGGAAGTCGTCAGAGGTCAGTGGGGACTCGGACACGGCTGCTCTTTCTCTCGTCGGATTCGCTAGTGCGCACGACGCACACCGAAAACGGGCCGTGCGTCGAACCCAGTCCTGCCAGCTTACGGTCTCTCCGGGCGAAGCGGGACCAACGCGCGGACGAGCGTGACCGGACGAGGGCCGGTCGGGAGGAACCGGGTGAAGGTGGGCACGGCCACCGTCGAGGACGCCCCGGAGGGCGCACGGGGTGGGAGCTAGGCTCCGGCCGGACGGCCGAAGGTGCCGTAGAGCCAGGTCACGGCCTCACCGAAGGCGAAGTCGGCCAGGGAGACGTAGGCGAGGACGATCACGACGAACACCATGACGACGATGGTGTAGGTGACCAGTTCCTTGCGCGTGGGCCAGCGGACCTTGCGGAGTTCTCCGACGACCTGCTTGGTGAACGTCACCGGACCGGTACGACGCTTCGGCTCCTTGTCGGGCTTCGCGTCGGCGTCAGTCTGAGTCACCTGGGGTCCTTAGGGTCGCGGGTTGCTTCGTATCCCCGTAGTTCCGTCGCCCCGCGGCCGGGGTGACGACGGATGCGACACCCCGACCACACGCGGACTTGCAGGGCAGGAGGGACTCGAACCCCCAACCGCCGGTTTTGGAGACCGGTGCTCTGCCAATTGAGCCACTGCCCTTAGCGGAAACTGCGTTCCCCACCATAGCCGGTCCGGAGTGCTGTCGCACACCCTTGTGGATGTGACGCCCGCACGCGACCGGCCGACGCGGTGAGTGTACGCCCTCACCACCGCCGGGGACAAACCGGTTCCGCCTCCGCGCCGGAGCCGCGAAAGCGCACGTGACAGGACGGGGACGAGACTGAGCGACCCCGGGTCCCCGCGCCTATCGGCCCCCGTCTCCGAGTCCGCCACCTGGTGACCACCGGCGGCAGGCGGGCCATCCACGAGGCCCTCGCCGCCAGCCCGGGCCCGGGCGGCGCGGACCTGGCGGAGGGTGGTAGCCGTGTCCAGAAGCCGCTGCCCGAGGCGGAGCAGCCCCGCCGCGCGTCGGCCGTTGTGGTGTTGGCCATTCCTGGCACGCCCGGTGCCCTTCATACGGCAGGCTTGGTTCATGGAGACACCGACCACCGCCCGCCGGCTGGACCGGCTGCCCAAGGCCCACCTGCACCTGCACTTCACCGGCTCGATGCGCCACGGCACGCTGGTGGAACTGGCCGAGGAGCGCGGGGTGCACCTGCCCCAGGCGCTGGTGAAGGAGTGGCCGCCCAAGCTCAGGGCCACCGACGAACGCGGATGGTTCCGCTTCCAGCGCCTCTACGACATCGCCCGGTCGGTGCTGCGCAGACCCGAGGACATCCACCGTCTCCTGCTGGAGGCCGCGGAGGACGAGCGGGACGCGGGTTCGGGCTGGTTGGAGATCCAGGTCGACCCCAGCGGGTACGCGTCGCTCTTCGACGGCCTCACCGCGACCCTGGAGCTGATCCTGGACGCCGCCCGGGTGGCGGAGCGCGAGACCGGGGTGGCGATCGGTCTGATGGTGGCCGCCAACCGGACCCGCCACCCGCTCGACGCCCGGGCCCTGGCCCGCCTGGCCGCCCAGTACTCGGGGCGGGGCGTGGTCTCGTTCGGGCTGAACAACGACGAGCGGCGCGGACGCGCCCGTGAGTTCGAGGCGGCCTTCCGGATCGCCAAGCGCGCGGGGCTGCTCTCCACGCCCCACGGCGGGGAACTCAACGGCCCGCGCAGCGTCCTGGAGTGCCTGGACGAGCTGGACGCCGACCGGATCGGCCACGGGGTACGCGCCGTGGAGGACCCCTACCTCCTGGAGCGCATCGCGACCCAGGAGGTGACCCTGGAGGTCTGCCCGACCTCCAACGTGGGCCTCGGGGTGTTCGAGGAACTGGAGCGCGTCCCGCTGCGCAGGCTGTACCAGGCGGGGGCCCCGATCGCCCTGGGCACCGACGACCCCCTGCTGTTCGGCCCGCGTCTGGTGGAGCAGTACCGGATCGCGCGGGAGGTGTTCGGGTTCACCGACACCGAGCTTGCCGACCTGGCGCGGATGTCCATCCGGGGCGCCGGGGCGCCCGACTCCCTGAAGAAGCAGATGCTCTCCGGGGTGGACGACTGGCTGGCCGCCGAGCCGGAGCTCCTGGAGGGGTGAACGGGCGGGGGCGACCCCCGCCCGGCGCGCTCAGGCCAGGAGCATCCACGCGCCCTGGCCGAGCATCGCCGCTCCCGCGACGAAGAACAGCACGGCGGCACCGATCTGGATGGCCCGCTCGGGGAGCTTCTTGCCGAGGACCGCGCCGATCGCGATGGCGATGGCGTCGGCGGCGACCATGCCGACGGTGGAGCCGATCCACACGGGGAGCCAGTGGTACTGGGTGCCCACGGTGATGGTGGCGAGCATGGTCTTGTCACCGAGCTCGGCCACGAGGAAGACCACGAACACGGTCATGAAGCCGGAGCGGATGCGGCGGGAGGCGGCGCGTGCCTCGTCCTTGTCGGACATCTCGTCGCCGCGCAGGGTCCACAGTCCGAAGACGAGGAAGGCGAGCCCGGCCACGAGGGTGAGCCAGTCGGTGGGGATGGCCGCGCCGAGGACCTCGGCGATGAACACGCTGCCCAGGTGCACCACGGCGGTGGCGACGGTGATGCCGAGGATCACCGTGAGGGCGCGGTAACGGGTCGCCAGGGACATCGCGACCAACTGGGTCTTGTCGCCCATTTCGGCGATGAAGATGGCGCCCGCGCTCACGCCGAGTCCGACCAGAAAAGCTGACATGGTTCTCCCGCTGTCCGTGATGGGCAGAAGGAGGCGGAGAACGCCCCTTCAACCCGGTCGTTTCCTACCGGGTCAAAGGTCTCGTCCGCCCGTTGCGCTGGGCTCACGCGGCCGGGACGGTGGCGTCCAGTGTGTCGACCGCGCGCATTGGGGACTACTCCCCTTCGACGCTCACGACGTTACCAGAACCATTGTTGATTGCAATTTATTGATCTGTCGAATTCATTTATCAGGTGGGCCTGATAAAGGTGTTTGCTGCGCCTAACTTATTTCTTGGTCAGATCGTCACGGGCCGTACCGCCCCGCTGACGCTGGGAGTCCTGGCAACCGGCGAACCGCCTCACGCGTCCCTCCGGTCACATTCCCCAACACGAGGAGCTCCCCGTGCACCGCAAGACACCCCTGGTCCTGAGCGCGCTCATGACACCGCTGCTCCTGGCCGGATGCGCGGCGGAGGCCTACGACCAGGACGCGCACCGCGACATGGTCGAGTCCTACGGCGCCCGGACCAACGACATGGACTCCGTCACCCGGGTGACCAGGGCGGCCTGCGACGCGGAGAGCGCGTCGGCCTGGACCGACGCCTACCTGGACCAGGGCAGCGACCCCGGTCTCCTCGTCATCGGCGTCGACCAGATGTGCCCCGACCGCCTCGGGGAGTTCGAGGAGGCCCTGGAGCCCCACGGATGGTGACCGCCGGGCTCAGAGGCTGACGCCGAGCATCACCGGCTCGTTGACCAGGCGCACCCCGAAGGCCGCCTCGACCCCGGCCCGCACCTCGCGGGCCAGGTCCAGGAGGTCCGCGGTGGTGGCGCCGCCGGGGTTGGTGAGGGCCAGGGTGTGCTTGCCCGAGATCCGCGCGGGGCCGTCGCCGTAGCCCTTGGTGAACCCCGCCCGGTCGATCAGCCAGGCGGCGGAGAGCTTCACGTTGCCCGCGCCGTCGGGGTGCCCCGGGACCTCGGTGTCGGCGCCCAGGCGCGCGAGGGCCCGCTCGCGGAAGGCCGCGTACTCCTCGGCCGACAGGACGGGGTTGGTGAAGAACGACCCCGCGCTGCGGGTGTCGGGGTCGGCGGGGTCCAGGACCATGCCCTTGCCCCGGCGCAGCCCGAGGACGACCTCGCGGGCCCGGGCCAGCGGCACCCGCTCCCCGCGTCCACGCCCATGGTGCGGGCCACCTCGGCGTACCGGACGGGGCGGCTCAGCGGCCCCCTGCGCAGCTCGAAGACGACCTCGCACACCACGTACCGGTCGTGGCCCTTGAAGGCGCTGTCGCGGTAGGTGAAGCCGCAGTCGGCGTTGGAGAGCGTGACCAGTTCCCCGGTGGTGCGGTCCAGGACCAGCACCTCACGGACGGTCTGGCTGACGTCCTGGCCGTACGCGCCCACGTTCTGGATGGGGGTGGAGCCCACCCGGCCGGGGATGCCGGAGAGGAACTCGACACCGTTGAGCCCCTCGGCGACGGTCCGCTCCACCAGCGGGTCCCACTCCACGCCCGCGTCCGCCCTCAGCAGGACGATCTCCTCGCCGGTCTCCGGGTCGGTACCGGCCTCGGTCGTGGTGACGCCCTGGGAGGCGACCAGAACCACCGTGCCGGGGAACCCGTCGTCGGCGACGACCAGGTTGCTGCCGCCGCCGAGCACGAGGACGCGCTCACCCGTGCGGTCGGCCTCGGTGACGAGGGCGACGAGCTCGTCGGTGGAACCGGCGGTCCGGAAGACCTTGGCGGGGCCGCCCAGGCCGAGGGTGGTGTGGTCAGCGAGCATCGTGGACACGGGGCATACCTCTTGGAGAGAACGAACGCGGGTGCGGATGGATCGGTCGCGGCCGGGCGGCTACGGGGCCAGGCGGACCACGGCGGAGGCCTTGGCCAGGACCTTCGCGCCGCCGGAGCGGGCGGTGAGCAGAACGGTGACGGTGCCGTCGTCGTTCTTGGCCTTCACCTTGCCGCTGACGGTGATCTCGGCGCCCTGGTCGTCGTCCGGGACCACCACGGGCGCGGAGAAGCGCACCGAGTAGTCGACCACGCTGCCGGGGTCCCCGGTCCAGTCGGTGACGACCCGGCCGGCCTCGGCCATGGTGAACATGCCGTGCGCGATCACGTCGGGCAGACCGACCGACTTGGCGAACCGCTCGTTCCAGTGGATCGGGTTGAAGTCACCCGAGGCCCCCGCGTAGCGGACCAGGTCCAGGCGGCGGACCGGGAAGGTCCGCTCGGGGATCTGGGTGCCGACCTCGACGTCCGCGTGCTTGATCCTGTTCACTGTCTTCCCCGCTTCCTAGGAACCCCGGACGACGAGCATCATGCCCGCCGTCACCACGTGCTCGCCGTCGGCCGCATGGGCCACCGTCTCCATGGTGATGAGCTCGTTGCCGCCCAGCGACTTGATGTCGGTGATGCGGGTGACCGTGCTCAGGACGTCGCCCGCCTGGAGCGGTCGGGTGTAACGGAAGCCCTGGTCGCCGTGGACGACCCGGGAGAAGTCCACCCCGAGGTCCGGGTCGGCCAGGGCCAGCGCGGACCCGGCCATGCCGAGGATCACGGGGAAGGTGGGCGGGGCGATGACGTCGGCGTACCCGAGGGCCTTGGCGGAGGCCGTGTCGAGGTAGACGGGGTTGAGGTCGTTGATCGACTCGGCGAACTCGCGGATCTTGCCGCGTGTCACCTCGTAGGCCTCGGGGGCGGGGTACTCCCGGCCGAGGTAGTCAGGGTTGATCGCCACGCTCTGTCTCTCCTGTGCGGTGTGCGTTCGCGGAGCGGCCGGGGCGCTGCCCGCCGCCCGTGTCAGCAATAACAAAAGCCCGGTGAGCGAAGTGCTCACCGGGCTGGAGTCTACGAGAAGCCGACCGCTCCCTGCCGGGGACGACGGACCTGGAGAACCTAGCGGGTCTCGCGGTGGTCGTTGTGCTTGCGGCAGTTCGGGCAGAACTTCTTGATCGTCAGACGGTCGGGGGTGTTCCGACGGTTCTTGCGCGTGATGTAGTTCCGGTGATTGCACTCCTGGCAGGCCAGGGTGATCTTCGGCCTCACGTCTGTGGCAGCCACTTCGGAGTGCCTTTCTCGCTGGAGACATTACCTGGGCGCAGTTGAACACTGCTGGAGACCCACGACGACCCCTGAGTACTGGGCCTCAGGGGTCAGCGGGTTGGTAGCGGGGGCCGGACTTGAACCGACGACACAGCGATTATGAGCCGCTTGCTCTACCGACTGAGCTACCCCGCCCCGATCAGGACTTAAGGACATCCCAAAGGATGTCCCTCTGTCAAGGCCGGTGAAGTTCCACCGGCCACCCACCTGAGTGGACCGGAACCTCGTCAAGTGGTGGAGCCCCTTTACGGAATCGAACCGTAGACCTTCTCCTTACCATGGAGACGCTCTGCCGACTGAGCTAAAGGGGCGCGCTGTGGGACTTTCTCTCGTCCGCCCCGGGGTGTTGCCCCCTTGCGCTGAACATGACTATACAGGGATCCGGGGGTGGTCTGCCAAATCGAGCGCCGGGCGCCCGGCGAGGGCTGGTCGGGGCGCGCCCCGACCCCCTCCGCGACGCTCCTCCACATACACGGGAACCCCTGGTCGACGAGGGTGTTCCGCCCTTCGGGGAGCCCTCCGCGCCACCGCGTCGAGGCGCGGGAAAGCCCGTGGATGTGACGCCGTGCACCCGGCCCCGAGCACGAGGAGCCGGGCACGAGGAGCCGGGCCGTGTCAGCCGTTCCCCTCGGCCAGCCAGACGTTGGACATCGCGTCACGGTTGATCGTCCGGATGTCGGCCGGCAGACCCAGCCTGCGCAGGGCGTCGGACAGCCGGGTGTCGTGCGTGAACACGATGAGCTGCCGGTGCCGCCCCACCTCGGCCAGGACCGCGGCCAGCCCCTCCACCGTCTCGGTGTCCATCGCCTGGACCGGGTCGTCCAGCAGCAGGAATCCGAACGGGTTGCCTTCCACCAGCGCGCGGGGCAGGCAGATGGACAGGGCGAGGGCCTGGAACTCACCCTGGCTGAGCAGCCCGGGCGCGCTGGTCTGGTCGTCCACGCCGTCCACGGAGACGTCCACCTCGACCCTCCGACGGGCGCCCCGGCCGATCAGCCGCATGCCCTGGAGGTCGATGTGGCGTTCCTGGCGCAACCGGAACCAGACCTGCTCCGCCTGGGAGATCACCGGCCCCAGCCGTTCCGCGCGCACGCCGCGCGCGTACTCGGCCAGCCAGTTCAGGGCCGTCTCCGCCGCCCCCAGGGTCTCGCTCGCCGCCACCGCGTCCTGGGCGTCGTCCAGCCAGCCCGAGAGCCGTTCCGCGAGGTCGGCCCAGCCCTCGGTGGGGTCCTCCAGCCGTTCGGAGGCGTCCCGGCGGGCGCTGACCGCCGCGGCGCGGAGCCTGCGGCCCACGGTCTCGATGTGCTCGGCCAGTTCCCCGAGGTCCTCGATGTCGGAGCCGGACTCCCAGAGCGCCCACACCTGACCCAGTTCGCTCTCCGGCGGCAGCCAGGACGGCACCGGGGAGAGCAGGAAGCGGGCCTGGTCACGCGCGGCGGAGGCGCGGTCGTACGCGGCCGAGGCGGTGGCGGCCTGGGGCCGGAGCGCGCGGAGCTGCGCGTTGGCGCGGCGCACCCAGTCGGCGCCGAGCGCCCCGGTCGCGGAGCACGTGGGGCAGGTGGTCTCGGTGGGGTGGCGCTTGTGGTGTTCCAGCGCCTGTTCGAGGAGCTGGACCACGCCGTGCGCGTGGTCGCCCTTGCTCCCGGCCGCCATGGCCAGCTCCATGGCCGCGCCGCGCAGTTCGTTGACGACGTCAGCGATGAGGGTGCGCTCGGGGACCGCGAGGCGGCGCAGACGGCGCAGGACCACGTGCAGCGCGGGGTCGCTGGGGCCGTCGTCGGAGGCGACCCGGCGCAGCGCCTCCAGGTCCATGGAGGGCGCGGAGAGCACGCTGACGGCCTGGACCGCCCGGGGGTCGTTGGAGGCGCCCAGGACGTCCAGGAGGGGCCGCAGCTCGCGGGAGGGCCGGTCGCGGCGCCGGGCCAGGCCGTCGCAGACCTTGGCCAGGCGGCGCTCGGCCTCCGCGAGCCCGGTGAGCCCGAGCAGCGCGGTGAGGGTGTCGTACAGCTCCGCCGCGCGACCGGTGACCGTACGGCCGAGCTCGTCGTAGGACAGGAACGGCCGGTAGCGGACGAGGTTCTCGCCCCAGTCGAGGGTGCGCAGCGGAGAGACGTCACCGTTGGGGTGCACGACCTCGCCGCGCGCGGAGCGGACGCTCTCCCCGTCCAGCGGCGGCTGATCCGGGTGGGACCAGGGTCACCGGCGATGTGGATGTCCACGGTCGCCTCGGTGCGCTCGTCGTAGTGCAGGTTGCGCCAGCCGTCGCGCCAGCCGGTGGGCATGGCGTCCCAGCGCGGGTTGCGTCCGGTGAGGGCGGCCTCGGCGGCTTCCGCGAAGCTCGACTTGCCGGAGCCGTTGCGGCCGACGATGACGGTGAGGCCGGGGCTCGGGGAGAAGGTGAGGTCGGCTGGTCGGCCGATGCCGCGGAACCCCTGCACGCGGATGCCGGTGAGGTAGGCCCGGCGCACGCGCCCGGGCGGGGGCTCCGGGGATCCCCGGGGACGATCCCGGGGATGTGCTCACCCCTCAGGAGCGCCTCCAGCGCCTCCTCACCCCACAGGGCGGCGCCGACCCAGGTACGGACCGCCTCAGGCAGCCCCGAACGCGCCAGGGCGTCGAGGAGTGCCTTGGTGGTGGGGTCCTCGGTCTGGGGTGCGGCCGCGTGGCCGTCCCGTCCTGTGCGTGTGTCCGCCTCGGGTCCCCGAGTCACCTTCGCCACCCCGCTCCGTTCTCGAACCTGCACCAGCAGAGTAGGACAGGACGGGAGGAAGCGCGCTGGTGATACGCGCGCCGGACCGCACCCGGGACCCGTCCGTACCCTTTCGCGCCTCCGCTTCGCCTCGGAGGGTGTTCGGGACCGCAAGCCCCCTGCGACGAGGGTGACTCAGGCCACTGTCGCACGGTCGCCGGGCGGGCGTCGGCGTGTTCGGGGAAACCGTCCCACGGGGCCGCCGACGGCGCCGGGGCGGCCGGGTCACACGCCGACCAGCCTCCTCCTGCTGCCGTCCCAGGTGAAGTGCAGGGTGGCGATACCCGGGACGTTCGGGTCCCGCAGGCACTCGTAGATGTTCAGGCTGGGGACGCTCGCGAAGCAGCCCCAGACGCGTTCGGACGTGAGCACGAAGTCCAGGTCGAGCTCGACCAGCAGGCCGAGCAGGCGTCCGTGGGTGGGTTCGTCCACCTTGGCGAAGGCGTCGTCCAGCAGGATCAGGCGCGGCGCCCAGGGCGCGCGGGCGGCCAGGGCGTCGAACTGGGCGGCGGCCGCCGCGAACAGCACGAGGTAGGCGACCACGCGCTGCTCTCCCTGGCTGAGAGCGGTGCGGTGGCCCAGACGGCGCTCGTCCCCGGCGGAGTCGGTGACGTAGACGGTGAAGACGAACCAGGACCGGTAGTCGAGCGCGGCGCGCAGCTGGGCGCCGCCGGTGGCGGTCGGGTCCAGTCGGCGGATCGCCTCGATGCAGCGGCGCAGGGCGTCCCGCAGGCGGGTGGTCTGGACCCGGGTGCGCTCCTCGGCGGGGGTCGCCAGCAGTGGGACGACCGCCTCGACGTCCGCCCCGGCGTCGGGCGCGAGGCTCCAGTCGAGGCGCACGCCGAGCCCGGCGGAGGTGGTGACGTCCTTGAGGACGTCGTTCATGGTCGCGATGAGCGCGCGGGCCTCGTCGATCTGGCGGGAGAGGTGGCCGGCGAGCTCACCCAGGAGGTGACGCTCGAAGGCCTCCTCCTCGGCCACGGCCACGGTCTCCTCGGCGCGCACGACGGCCTCCGCGACGCGTTCGGCGTAGGAGGTGACGTCGTGGGCGCCGTCCTCGTCGTGGACCGTGAGGCGTTTCACGCCGCGCGGTTCGCTGAGCTCCGTGCGGGTCTGGGCCCAGCCCACCGAGGTCAGGAGTCGGTGCAGCTCCTCACGGCTGCCGAGGATGGCGCTGTCGTCGACCTCGTCGACGCCGTCCTGGGCGGCCAGGCCGTCCTCCAGCTGCGAGGTGAAGGACGCCAGGAGGGCCAGGCGCTCGTCCGGTCCGGTGGTCTCGGCCTCGGGGCCGCCGTGGACGGCGGCCAGGTAGCGGGCGAGGGGGCGTCGCTCCCGGCGCAGTCCTCCAGCCCGGCGGCGCGGAGCAGCACGGCGTCGGGGACGGTGTCCTCGGTACCGGTGACGGCCGGGCTGTCGGGGTCGCCGACGGTGGTGACGGAGGAGACCAGGGCCTCCCCGCCGCCAGGGCCCGGCGGACCTGTTCGGCGCGTTCGGTGGTCGCGACGTCGAGCCGGACCTCGGCGCTGACACGTTCGTCGCGGGCGCGCTGGGCGTCGCGTTCGAGTTCGGGGAGGCGCTCGGCAGCCTCCTTGGCACGTGCCTGGACCTGGGCGCGGGCGGCGTCGATCTGTTCCGGGGCCACGCCCCGGGCGCGGTCACCGAGTTCGAACTGGCGGCGCACGGTGATCATGTCGTCGATCGCGGCGGCGCGGGCGTCCTCGGCCAGGACCCGGGCCGCGCGGGTGCGGGACCAGGCGCCGACGTGGCGTTCGTGGTCGGCCAGTTCCCAGGCGAGGACGTCGAGGTCGCGCAGGGCCGAGGCGATCAGGACCCGGAGGTGGTCCAGGGCGCGCAGGGCGCTGTCGAGTTCGGCGCGGACGGTGGGCAGGCGATGCTCCCGGGCGGCCTCGGCGAGCCGGGTGCGGATGTCGAGGAGCTCACCCCGGGTGGACTCGGCGGCGGCCTGGGCGGTCTCGTGGGCGCGGCGGGCGGCCGCCACGTCGGTCCGCGCGACGTCGAGGGTGGCCCAGGCACGGATGAGCGGAGCGGCCTCGGGCAGGTCGCGGGAGACCCCGAGCAGTTCGGTGTAGGAGTGCTCCACGGCCCAGCGGCGTTCCCCCGCCTCGGCCAGGAGGGCCTCCGCGATGGCCATGCGGCGGTCGGTGTTGGCCGACTGGCGGTCGCGGGCCCGCTTGCGGGCGGCCTCACCGATGAACTCGGGTTCGCTCTTGTGGTGGGCTCCGGAGGCCACTCCCAGCCGCCAGCCGCCGGAGAGCGACATGGAGCTGACGGTGGTCACGGCGCTGTCGCGGCGGTGCTTGGGCTCGGTCTCCTCGGCGCTGCCCGGCGTCTCGGAGTGCAGGGCGATGGACGACAGCAGGGCGCGGAGGTTGTCGCCGTGCGCGCCCCGTTCCGGGGCCGCGACGGGGACGAGGACGTCCAGGAGGGTGCGGCCCTTGGCCGGGCGGGCCGGGGTGACCATGAGGTCGCGGGTGGTGGGGTCGTAGAGCGTGCCGTCCGCGCGGATCCACCCGGAGAGGAGGCCGCTGGCCTCCAGTGCGGCCTCCAGTCCGGCCTGTTCGCGCGGGGTGAGGCCGTCGGCGAAGTCCACGGCCAGGTGGAAGGGGACGCCGTCGCCGTCCGGGCGCGGGTAGGTGGCCCAGGCGGGGCGGTCGGGCGCGCTGTCGGCGTTCCTGGCGCGGCGGGCGGCGAGGTCGGCCAGTTCGTCGGAGAGCTGGCCCTCCTCGTTGACGGCGACGTCGCGGCGGGCCCGCAGTTCTTCGAGGAGCGGGTCCACGGCGGTGTGCGCGAGGCGGGAGACGGCCGCCGGTACCTGGGGGTCCAGCACGCGCAGGGTGTCGGTGATGGGCAGTTCGACGCTGCCCTCCAGCTCGTGGATGGCCTCACCGAGCGCGTGGGCGTGGCTGGAGTCGCGCAGCCGGGCCGCCCAGGCGCGGACGCCGTCGGCGTAGGCGGTGCTCTCGGCGCGCAGGGCGGCGATGGCCTCCTGCTCGCGGGTGTGGGTGTGCTCCAGGACCGCCTCGGCGCTCTCCGCCTCGCTGGTGAGGGCGACCAGGCGGCGGTCGGTGGCGGCCTCGGCGGTGGTGAGGCCGGTCAGCCTCGTGGCGAGGTCGGCGCGGTCGGCGGCGGCGTCCGCGCTGGAGGTGAGCCGGTCGTGCAGACGGCCGAGGTGGTCGCGCAGGTCCGCGAGGTCGACACCCTCCACCGGGGCGCGCTCGACGGACTGTTCCAGCCCCTGGAGGTCGACCCGGGTGGCGCTCTCCCTGGGGGCGTGCACGGTGGTGCGGGCGTCGGGGACCTGGCCGAGCCCCTGGGTGGCGAGTCCGGAGGCGGTTGCGGCGCGCGCGGCTTCGAGGTGGGTCTGGCGCAGGACCTCCAGGGCCCGCTCGATGGCCGTGGTGTCCTCGCCCAGCCGCTCCACCGCGTGGGTCTCGGTGGTGGCGGCGTGCTCGGCGGCGGCCCAGGCGGCCTCGGCGGCGCGGATGTAGGCGCCGACGGCGGCGTCGTAGGCGCGGCGCTCGTTGGTGGTGGCGGTGGCGGCGGCGCCCTGGGCGGTGGCGAGGGTGCCGTCGTCGGCGTCGGCCGTGTCCCGGGTGCGGCGGGCCTGGTCGCGTTCCTCCGCGACCCGGCCCTCGGCGGTGATGAGGTCGTCCAGCTCGGCGCGCAGGCGGTCGGTCTCCTCGGTGCGGCGGGTGCACGCGTCGAGCTGCTCACGCACCTCCGAGGAGCGGGCGCGCAGGGTGTGCAGGAGGTAGCCGTGGTAGTCGCTGAGGAACGCGGCGACCCCGGCTCCGGCCTCGGTGAGCCCGTCCTTGTCGCTGCGGGCCTGTTCGAGGTCGGCGATGTTGCGGGCGACCTCGTCCAGGACGGA
This sequence comes from Nocardiopsis eucommiae, assembly GCA_018388625.1. Taxonomy (GTDB): domain Bacteria; phylum Actinomycetota; class Actinomycetes; order Streptosporangiales; family Streptosporangiaceae; genus Nocardiopsis; species Nocardiopsis eucommiae. The sequence continues at coordinate 5,250,579 of CP074402.1, forward strand.
CTCGTCCATGGGCGGCAGCGCCTCGGACAGCACGCCGACCAGTTCTCCGGCCTCCAGGCGGTCACCGATGGTGGGGCGGCGCAGACGGTAGAGCAGGTGGATGAGGTTGCGGTAGCGGACGGAGTCGTCGATCCCGAAGAGGTCGCGCATGACGCGGGCCCGGTAGGGAACGGCGCTGGTGAAGCAGTTGTCGGCGCCGATCTCCGAGCGCAGGCGGTCCACGGGCTTGGGACGGCCGTCCGTCACGAGGTCGAGGTCGTGGCCGACCCTGCGGTCGGTCACGAAGAACACGCAGCGCGGGTCGGCGTCCCCGACCGCCATGACGGCCGCGCCGAGGGTGAGGTGCCGGGGCGGGGCTCCGGGGGCGTCCTCGCCGTCGGTCTCCGCCGGGGGCCGGGCCGGGTCGGTGCCGTCGGCCGCCGTGGTCGCGTCGTCCTCCGGGGTCGCCGGGGGTCGGCGGCCGGGGCGAGGGCCGCGAGCAGCGCCGAGGCGGTGGTGGGAGGGGCGGGGGTGAGGGCGCGCGCGGAGGTGGCGGAGTCCAGGCCGCGGTCGCCGCGCGCGGTGGTGAACTCGACCCACAGGTAGCCCAGGCGCGTGGCCGGCCCGGAGCCGGTGTCGGCGGGCGCGGTGCCGTCGTCCGGTTCCCCGTCCCCCTCCTCCTCGGGCTCGGCGGGCCCCCGAGCAGGTCGGGGCCGGTGTCCTCCTCGACCGGACCGCGCGTGGAGCGGGGGTCGTCGGCCATCAGCCAGCGCAGGCTGGTGCGGTTGGTGCCGGTGGTGTCCAGGCGCCGGACGTCGCCGTCCAGCAGGAAGGGGAGCAGCATCTCCAGGGCCTTGGACTTGCCGGCGCCGTTGCGGCCGCGCAGCAGCAGCCGCCCCTCCGCGAAGTCCAGGACGTGGTCGTCGTACTGCCACACGTTTCTGATGCCCGCGCGTTCCAGGCGGTAGCGGGGGAGTCGGCAGGATCAGCCGGAGCCGTCCCGGGGGCCTCGATCGTCTCCTGTGTCACCACTGGTCGCGCTCACCTTCTCGTTCGCCACCGCTTGCAGCACGGACGTCACCCGGTCGAGGTCGCCTCGGGGGCCGGTCTGGGGATCGGGTGCGTCCTCACCGGAACCACGCGGTCGCGCGGGGAGTGTCCGGCTGTCTTCGTCATTGTCCTGGATCAGCGGGACGCGCTCGTCCACGTCGGCGCCGAACCGGGCCCCGGCGGCCGTGAGCGCCCACGCACCGGGGCCTCCCGTGAGCAGCCCGAGACCGGTCAGGAGCTCCAGCACGAGGGCGGCCAACCGGTCCGGATCGGGGATCTCGGGTCCCGCGGCGCGCGCCCACTCGGCGCGGATCGGGGCGTCCTCGCCGCCGAGGGTCTCCAGCGCGCCCAGAAGTTCCAGGTCGGGGACGGGGACGGAGGTGGCGGGACGGCCGGGGTGCAGGCGGCCGGAGAGGTGGCGGACCAGGCTCAGCGCCGTGCGGCCCACGGGGTCGTCCGAGGGGAACCGCCCGGTCGCCTCGGCATCGTCCGGCATGACGAGCGCCACACCCTCGGCGCGGATCTCGGTGTCGCAGCCGAGCAGGTTGCCCAGAGCGGCGGCGGCCCGCCACTGGTGGGCGGCGAGACGGTCGCGCTGGCGGTCGGGAAGGTGTTCGCGGTAGACCACGGCGGTCTCGGCCAGGAGGCGCCGCAGGGCGATCTCGCCCGCCTGGTCCCCCTCCGGGTCCGGGTCCGCCGCGTCGGCCAGGAAGGAGTCCGGGTCGTCACCGGCCCTGGGGAGGTGCGCGGTGACGGCGCGCAGGGCGCCGGTGTGCGGGATGAGCCCGACGTCGTTCGCCGGGTCCGCCTGGTGGGCGCGGACGGTCCCGGAGGCCTCGCCGAGCGCTCCGAGGGCGACCAGGTGGTGCAGGGCCGCGCAGAAGGCGCGGCGTTCGCCGAGGCCCCTGGTGGGATCCGCGTCGATCCCGGCCTCGCGGGCGGCGGCGCGGACCCGGGAGGTGAGGGAGCGCGCGGTGGTGGGTCCGGTCTGCTCGACCAGGACCGCCAGCGCCAGCGCCAGGTAGGTGTGGGTCCGGGGGTGAAGCGGGCGCCGGTGGACCTCGTGGCCGGGCGGACCACCTCGTCCACCAGACCGCGCTTGACCAGGCGGGCGTGTTCGTCGGCCACGGTCAGCCGGTAGCCGAGGACTCGCTGGAAGCGCTGGACGAGCCACTCGGCGTGCGAGCGCACGAGGGAGAACTCGGCCGGGTGGGTGCTCCGGGTGAGCAGGGGGCAGGCCATGAGGGCGCGGGCGGCGGCCTGCCGCTCACCGAGGAGGGCGGCGTCCTCGGTGTGTGCGCTGGTCTCCATCACTCCCACCTTCCGGTCGCGATGTCGATGGGGCCGGTGGTCTCCACGTCGGGATCGCGGTCGTCCGCGGGGTCGCGGTGGTCCTCCAGGGGGTCGTGCAGGACGTCCGCGGGCTCGCGCGGGTCGTTCACGGGGTCGTGCAGGACGTCCGCGGGCTCGCGCGGGTCGTTCACGGGGTCGTGCAGGACGTCCGCGGGCTCGCGCGGGTCGTTCACGGGGTCGTGCAGGACGTCCGCGGGCTCGCGGTGGGCCTGCACGGGCTGCCCGAGGACGTCCCCAGGGTCGCCAAGGACGTCCACCGGCTCGCGCGGGTCGTCGTGGGCCGGGGGCTCGGGGACCGCCAGGCTGTGCTGGCGCTCACCGGTCCGCGGCACGGCGTGCTGGTCATAGGACGTGACGCACAGGCTCAGGCCCTCCAGCGTCAGGTCTCCGCCCTCGCCCCGGATGGTGAGCTCCGCCCCGGGCGAGGCGTTGACGTGCAGGCGCAGTCCGAACTCCAGGTCCCCGGCCGAGGTGGGGCGGCGGGCGGCGTCACCGGAGCCGAGCGCGGCGGTGAGGAGCTCCATGAGGACCTCCATACCGGCGCCGGACAGGTCCAGGCGGGCACGGTCGGTGGTGGGTTCGGTGAGCAGCGAGCGGATCTGCTCGGCGCCCGCTCGGCGCCAGTGCGCCGAGGACTCGGCCGCGTCCCGCAGGCGGGCCTGCTGGGCGCGGTGGTCGCGCACGGGTTCGGGAGGGCGGGTCCCGGGGTGCTCGGTGACGGTGCTGCGGTCGGCCTCGGCGTGCCACCAGCTGGTGGTGGCCGCGACGGTGTCGTCGACCCGCCCCTCCAGGTGACGGGCGGGGTGCAGGGCGAAGGCCGCTGTGGCCAGCGCCTCGGCGCGGTCCGGTTCGGCGGCCTCGAACCACGTCGCCAGGCGCAGCAGAGCGGCGCGGCCGTGCCGTGGCACCGGCCGTTCACCGGTGCCCTGTCCGTCGTCCGCGCGGTCGTCCGCCCACTGGTTGAGTCCCACAACTCAGCAGACTAGAGACCTCCGGGGCTCGCCACGCCCGGTTCGGCCACCCCGGACCCCGGAGAAACGCCTTCCGCGCCCGACCTGACCAGCCCGTTCGAGAGTTTTCTCGACTTTGCGAGGATTCGTGGAAGCGGGCGCGGAGTCGAAGCTCACGTCGGTTGGTCCCCGGGGCCCTCCGGAAGGGTGAGGCGTCCGTCGTCCGCGTCGGCCAGGGCGTCCCGTTGTGCCTGGGGCATGTCGTCGTCGTACTCGGTGATCGAGTAGGTGGAGAAGAACCACAGCCCGTTGACCTCCACCGGGTCCCCGAGTTCCACCTCCACGTCGTAGGGGTCGTCCTGGCAGCCCTGGTCCATGCACCAGGTGCCCAGGACCTCGCCCTCGCCCCGGGCTCGGGTGTCGCCCCACTCGTCCCACTCCATGTCGGTGAAGGTCGTGGACGCCGTGGCGACGTAGACCTCCGGGCGCTGGTCCTCGAAGCCCTCCTCGTCGCCGTGCAGGTTGAGGACCTGGATCTCGCCCTGCGCGACGGGTCCGTCGCCGGGCGCCGGTGAGTCCGTGCCGGGGGCGTCGTCCTGCGCCGTCGGGCGGTCCTCGGGGGCTCCTCCGACTGTCCGCAGGCCGTCAGCAGTGCCAGGACCGTCCCGACCACCAGGGCACGAGCCAGGGGTGTGGGCTTCAACCGACCTCCTCAGTTGGGTTCGCGACCATCCTCGTCGCGGAAGGCGGCGAGGCCCCCGGCACACGCCGGGGGCCTCGGACCCGCTCTGTTCCGTCACCGGAGCCCGGAGGCTCCGTCGACCACGCTCAGGTGATCAGTAGCCGTAGCCGTTGTCGTCCTCGTGGCCACGGTCGTGCTCGCCCTCGTCAGCGCTGTCGTGGCTGACGTTGGTGCTCGCCGGACCGTTGACGCAGTCGCCCGTGGTCTGCGGCGACAGGATCGGCACATTGGCGCCGACCAGGCCGACAGCCAGCTCGGTGTTGCACAGCTGAATCGGAACCAACTGGAGGTTCTGATTGAACTGCTGGTCGCCACCGTGCGAGGCCGAGGCCGGGGCGGCCGCGAGCATCGCGCCGAGCGCGACACCGGCGATCGCCGTGGCGGCGGTGAACCTACGCAGCATGGACGGCTCCTAGTCGATGTTGGTGCTGATCGGGCCGTTGACGCAGTCGCCCGTGGTCTGCGGCGACAGGATCGGCACGTTGACGCCGGCCAGGAGACCGACGGCCAGCTCGGTGTTGCACAGCTGAACCGGAACCAGCTGCAGGTTCTGGTTGTACTGCTGGTCGCCACCGTGGGAGGCGGACGCGGGAGCGGCCGCGAGGATGGCGCCGAGAGCGACACCGGCGATGGCGGTGGCAGCGGTGAACTTACGCATTGTGGGGTTCTCCTAGTCGATGTTGGTGCTGATCGGGCCGTTGACGCAGTCGCCCGTGGTCTGCGGCGACAGGACCGGGACGTTCACAGCGACCAGACCGACGGCGGCGCTGGTGTTGCACAGCTGGACCGGGATGGCCTGGAGGTTCTGGTTGTACTGCTGGTCGCCACCGTGGGAACCGTGGGAAGCGGAGGCCGGGGTGGCGGCCAGAACGGCAGAGAAAGCAGCACCAGCGACGAGGCCGGCAACGCCGAGCTTACGCAGCATTGAATTACCCTTCAGAAAAGTTTGAGATATGCTCTCGGTCGAACCGATTGCCGGAACTAGCTGATGTTGGTGCCGATGGGCCCGTTCACGCAGTCGCCCGTGGTCTGCGGCGACAGGATCGGGATGGTCACGGCGACCAGGCCGACGCTGCCCGTCAGGTTGCAGGACTGGATCGGGACGAGCTGCAGGTTCTGGTTGAACTGCTGGTCACCACCGTGGGAGGCGGAGGCCGGAGCACCCATGAGGAGCGCGCCCATCGCGGCACCAGCGACCAGGCCAGCAGCGGTCAGCTTCTTGATCATGTTTCCCCGAGAATTCAAGCGAGGCATTGACAGAAAAAGACGCAGGCGCTTTTGCACCTGTGTCGCGGTGGACTGAGGCAATCATCATCCGCCCCCGATTTTTGTCAACGCCGAAACTCGGTCAGCCAATTGTCCAGATTGCCGGGTGCGCTCTTTTTGCCCTTGAATACAAAAGGGACGATCCAGTGATTTATCGCCACGCTTCGACCCTGCCGCAACGATCAAAGATCACACAGAGTGATCGAAGCGCACCCGGAGCGTGACCGTCTCGCAACCGCCCGAATCACCCGAGTCGCCATGAAGCGTGCCGCCGGACCCTCGCTTGGCCTGCGCCCCCAAACGGGCGGGCGGGGGCATCGGGGCACCACCGCCGGGCGGCGTGTCCGTCAATTCGCGCGTGAGGCTCCGGAGCGAGCCGAACACAACGAACTGTCCGATTCGACCCTTATCGGTGGACTTCTCTAGGGTCGACGTCGTGGACGAGACCTTGACCAAGATCCTTGACCTTCAGAAGCAGTGGACCGCCAAGAACACCGAGGCGATGAAGACCCGCGGGGTCCTGGTCCGTAGGACGCTGGCGGACCAGCTTCGTCAGCACGTCGCGGGCTTGGCGAGCGCTCTGGGCGTACCCCTTCCGACGTAGGCGTGGAGGGACGCGACGGCACCGGGCTGAAGACGGAGGTGCCGTGGACTCGCGTCTACCTCCCGGAACGTTCTCCGCACGCCACGGAAGGTTGGTACTTGGTCTACCTCTTCAGTGCCAAGGGGGACCGTGTCTACCTTTCCTTGAGCCAGGGCACCAGCCGCTGGACAGGGGCGGAGTTCTCGCCGCGTGGCCACGACGAACTCGCCAAGCGCGTGGCATGGGCTCGCCCCCTCTTGAAAGAGCTCTGCCTCCAACGCGACGACCTCGTCGAAGACATCGATCTCCAATCAGTGAAGTCGAAGGTGGCCCCTGGGTACGCGGCGGGCAACGTGATCGCGATCGAGTACGACCGCCACGACATGCCCCCTGAGCGCGCTCTGATCGAAGACCTGCTGTACATGGCCGCTCTACTTCGTGCCATCCACCATGGTGAGGACACGGCCTCCCACATTCCGGGAGACGCTCCCCCGAGGTGTTGGACGCCGCCGACGCGGCCGCCACGACCGCTGGCCGTCGGAGGAAGTCCGGCAAGGGCCAAGGCTTCCGACTGAGCGCACCTGATCGACGGGCGCTGGAGTCGCACAGCGTCGGCATGGCCACCGCCTACTTCGAAGCCGACGAGTGGGCGGTCAAGGACGTCGGGGCGAAGGAGTCCTACGACCTACTGTTGACGCGAGGAGACGAACGCCTACACGTGGAAGTGAAAGGGACTACCTCCGAAGGCGCCCAAGTGATCCTCACGCGCGCCGAGGTCGAGAGACAGCGCGAACTCGCCCCAGCGAACGCACTCGTGGTCGTCCACTCGATCGACCTGGATCGGAGCGCCTCACCACCCGTCGCGAGTGGGGGCGTGCTGCACTGCACCTCCCCATGGCGGATCGCGGAGGAGGACCTCACCGTCGTCTCGTACGTCTACCGGCCGGGTGGGACGTAGGGGTAGAAGCCTGGCAGCACCCGTTCCAGCAGTCGGAGGAACTCAGCTGCGGGGCGCCAAGCGGCCGAACGGCGAACACGCTAGAGAATCGATCTGAGGGGTGTTCCACGGCTGTTCCGTGAACGACCGGGAACGCGAAAGACCCCGATGCTCAGCTTCAACGCTGGTCATCGGGGTCTTTTCCCAGTGTGGCGGGTGAAGGATTCGAACCTTCGAAGGCAAAGCCGACGGATTTACAGTCCGCTCCCATTGGCCGCTCGGGCAACCCGCCTGGGCTGCTGCGACGCCGTGGCGTCGCCGCGCAGGAACGACAATAGCGGATGATGGGCCCGAACCTGAAATCGTTTGCCGGGCGCGCCCCCGCGGGCTCGTCAGGCGGGGGCCCGCACGGCGCGGCTAAGCTCTGAACCGGCCCGGACCGGGCCGGACGAGACGTACACGGGCGCCCCAGAGCGTCCGTGACCCATGAGACGTAGCGGGGTGTGAGAGTACGTGGCCGCCGAATCCAGTTTCGACGTGGTGTCCAAGCTCGACCGTCAGGAGGTCGACAACGCGCTGAACCAGGCGGGCAAGGAACTGTCCCAGCGGTTCGACTTCAAGGGGACGGGGACCACCATCGCCTGGCAGGGCGAGGACGGCATCGAGATCAAGAGCGGCTCCGAGGAGCGCGCCCTGGCCGCCCTGGAGGTCTTCAAGGAGAAGCTGGTCAAGCGCAAGCTCTCCCTGAAGATCCTGGACGCGGCCGAGGAGGCGAAGCCCTCCGGCAAGGAGTACCGCCTCCCGATCAGCCTCAAGGAGGGCATCTCCACCGAGGACGCCAAGAAGATCTCCAAGCTCATCCGGGACGAGGGCCCCAAGGGCGTCAAGGCCCAGATCCAGGGCGAGGAGCTGCGGGTCAGTTCCAAGAAGAAGGACGACCTCCAGGGCGTCATGAACCTGATCAAGGACAAGGACTTCGACCTGGCGCTCCAGTTCGTGAACTACCGCTAGGCACCGTCGAACGGCCGTCCTCCCCGCCTCCCCGGCAGGGGCGGGCGGCCGTCGCGTTCAGCCCAGGTCCCACCTGCGGCGCAGTTCACGGAGGCGCCGCACCCGCTCCTCCACCGGCGGGTGGGCGGCGAACAGGCGGCCCACGCCCCCGGGGAAGGGGTTGGTCGTCATCAGGTGCGAGGCGGCCAGGAGGGCGCGTTCGCGGGGCAGCGGGTAGTCGCGGTTCCCGGCCTCCAGCTTGAGCAGCGCGTCGGCCAGCCCCAGGGGGTCACCGGTGATCTCCGCCGCCCGCTCGTCGGCCCGGAACTCGCGCGCCCTCCCCACGCCGAAGTAGACGACCATCGCCGCCAGCGGGGCGAGCACCACCATCATCAGGCCACCCAGCAGGTTGGGCAGGTCCGTCTCCTCGGAGTCCCCGAGCGGGATCAGGAACGAGACCGCGGTCAGGGCGGTGATGAGCGCGGTCAGCGTCGCCGCCACCGAACTGATCAGGGTGTCGTGCGCGCGGATGTGCGCCAGTTCGTGGGCGAGGACCCCGCGCAGCTCGCGTTCGTCGAGGGCGCGCAACAGGCCGGTCGTGCAGCACAGGGCGGCACGGCGGGGGCTGTTACCGGTCGCGAAGGCGTTGGGTGAGCGCACCGGGGACAGGTAGAGCCGGGGCATGGGCTGCCGGGCGGCCGTGGCCAGCTCCCGCACCATCCGGTAGAGCTCGGGGCGTTCGATCTCGCTGACCGGGCGGGCCCGCATCGCACGGAGCGCCAGGGAGTTCCCGAACAGGTAGACGAGGATCCCCGCGCAGGCCACCAGAGCCACGGACGCCTGGAGACCCTTCTCCGCGCCGCACAGCCAGCCGACGACGACGGCGAGCGCCGAGACCCCGGCGAACAGGCCGACCGCGCGGATCGCGTTGACGTGCACGCGCCCTCCTTCCGCTGTTCGCCGCTGCCCGGCTCCGGATGCGTACATGTGACGAACGTGCGGGTCCGCGTCTTGCGTTCCCCATGTGACCAGCTGTCGGTCACATCCCGCTTCCAACCCCGATTCGGAGGGGTTGTGACAATGGCCACCCACCCCGTCGCGGCCTCGGGACGACGACCTATAGTGCGAGCGTGGCCCTTGTCACTCCGAACACCACGGGGACGGGACGGCGCTCCGACGGGGCGGGCGTCCCCTTCGAGGTGATCGGGGGCCGAGTCGTCGGAGGCGCGAGCCGAGGTCGGCACGGTCGCGGACCGAGACCGCCGAAACACCACCCGGGGTTGGCGCACCCAGGGCGTGTGGGGGCCACGCCGTCCTCCTGCCCCCGATCCAGGCACCCGGCCAGTGACGGTGAGGTTCGGCCGGGGGTAGACACCACAGCGCCGCCGCCCGTCACGACCGGCGGCTGACCAAGGAGGTCTTCGATCTCAGTGGCCAAACAGACCGAGCAGCTCGACCGGGTCATCATCCGGTTCGCCGGGGACTCCGGCGACGGGATGCAGTTGACCGGTGACCGCTTCACCCAGGAGACAGCGTCGTTCGGCAACGACCTCTCGACCCTGCCGAACTTCCCCGCCGAGATCCGTGCCCCCGCCGGGACCCTCCCCGGCGTCTCCAGCTTCCAGCTCCACTTCGCCGACCACGACATCATGACTCCGGGCGACGCCCCCGACGTGCTGGTGGCGATGAACCCCGCCGCGTTGAAGGCCAACCTCGGTGACCTGCCCCGGGGCGCGACCGTCATCGTCAACACCGACGAGTTCACCAAGCGCAGCCTGGCCAGGGTCGGCTACGCGGTCGACCCGCTCACCGACGGCACCCTGGACGGGTTCCACGTGAGCGCGGTGGGCCTCACCTCGATGACGGTGGCCGCCCTGGAGGGGTCCGGCCTGTCCAAGAAGGACGCACAGCGCGCGAAGAACATGTTCGCGCTGGGGCTGTTGTCCTGGATGTACAACCGGCCGACGGAGGGCACGACCTCGTTCCTGAGGTCGAAGTTCGCCAGCAAGCCGGACATCCTCGCCGCCAACCTGACGGCGTTCCGGGCCGGGTGGAACTTCGGGGAGACCACGGAGGACTTCGCGGTCTCCTACGAGATCAAGCCCGCGAAGCTCCCCCGGGCACCTACCGCAACATCACCGGGAACCTGGCCACCGCCTACGGGCTGATCGCCGGGTCGCGGCGGTCGGGGCTGCCCCTGTTCCTGGGGTCGTACCCGATCACCCCGGCCTCCGACATCCTGCACGAGCTCTCCCGGCACAAGCGGTTCGGCGTGCGCACGTTCCAGGCGGAGGACGAGATCGCGGGGGTCGGCGCGGCCATCGGGGCCTCGTTCGGCGGCTCCCTCGGTGTGACGACCACCTCCGGCCCGGGCATGGTGCTCAAGCAGGAGGCCCTCGGGTTGGCGGTCATGACCGAGCTCCCGCTGGTCGTCGTGGACGTGCAGCGCGCCGGGCCCAGCACCGGCATGCCCACCAAGACCGAGCAGACGGACCTCCTGATGGCGCTGTACGGGCGCAACGGCGAGTCCCCCGTGCCGGTCGTGGCCCCCTCCTCCCCGCCGACTGCTTCGACGCGGCGCTGGAGGCGGTCCGGCTGGCGGTGCGGTACCGGACCCCGGTGATCGTGCTCTCCGACGGCTACCTGGCCAACGGCTCGGAGCCCTGGCGGCTGCCCGAGGTGGCGGAACTGCCGGTGATCGACCCCGGCTTCGCCACGGAGCCCAACGGACCGGACGGGGAGTTCCTGCCGTACCTGCGTGACGAGGACACCCTGGCCCGCCCGTGGGCGGTGCCGGGCACGGCGGGCCTGGAGCACCGGATCGGGGGGATCGAGAAGCACGCGCGGACCGGCGACATCTCGTACACGCCGGACAACCACGACCTCATGGTCCGCACCCGGCAGGCGAAGGTGGACGCCATCGCCAGGGACATCCCCGAACTGGAGGTGTCCGACCCCACGGGCGACGCGGACGTGCTCGTGCTGGGCTGGGGCGGCACCTACGGGTCGATCACCGCGGCCGTGCGCCGGATCCGGCGTTCGGGAGGCCGGGTCGCCCAGGCGCACCTGCGCCACCTCAACCCCTTCCCGGCCAACCTCGGTGCGGTGCTGCGGAGCTACGACCGGGTCGTGGTCCCGGAGATCAACCTGGGCCAGCTGTCGCTGCTGCTGCGCGGCCGGTTCCTGGTGGACGTCATCGGATACAACAAGGTCCGCGGCCTGCCGTTCAAGGCGGAGGAGCTCGCGGACGTGCTGCGGGAGGTCATCGACCGTGACTGAGACGAACGGGACGGTCCCGGCCGGGCTGCGGCTGGTGCCCAGGACCGACACCGAGTACCGGATGAAGGACTTCAAGTCCGACCAGGAGGTGCGCTGGTGCCCGGGGTGCGGCGACTACGCGATCCTGGCCGCCTTCCAGTCGTTCCTGCCGCAGCTGGGCGTGCCCCGCGAGAACATCGTGATGGTGTCCGGGATCGGCTGCTCCTCGCGTTTCCCGTACTACCTGAGTACCTACGGCGTGCACTCGATCCACGGGCGCGCCCCGGCGATCGCGACGGGGTTGGCGGCCAGCCGCCCGGACCTGTCGGTGTGGGTGGTCACGGGGGACGGTGACGGCCTGTCCATCGGCGGCAACCACCTGATCCACGCGCTGCGCCGCAACGTCAACATCAACGTCCTGCTGTTCAACAACCGCATCTACGGGCTGACCAAGGGCCAGTACTCCCCCACCTCGGAGCCCGGGAAGATCACCAAGTCCTCCCCGGTGGGCTCGCTGGACCACCCCTTCAACCCGGTGTCGCTGGCGCTGGGCGCCGAGGCGAGCTTCGTGGCGCGGACCGTCGACTCCGACCGCAAGCACCTGACCTCGGTGCTGCGGGCGGCGGCCGACCACCCCGGAGCGTCGTTCGTGGAGATCTACCAGAACTGCCCGATCTTCAACGACGACGCGTTCGAACCGTTGAAGGACCCGGCCGCGCGTGACCTGCGGCTGCTGCGCCTGGAACACGGCGAGCCGCTGCGGCTGGGCCCGGACCGCGGGGTGGTGGCGGACGGGTTCGGCGGCCTGGAGGTCGTGGACGTGGCGTCGGTGGACGAGGACCGGCTGATCCGGCACGACGCGCACCGCCCGGACCCGGGGTACGCGTTCGCGCTGTCCAGACTGGACCAGCCCGCCTTCGAGCACGTACCGGTCGGGGTGTTCCGGGACGTGCGGCGGCCGGTCTACGACGAGCTGCTGAACCAGCAGTTGGACGAGGCCCGGGCCGAGCGCGGCGACGGTGATCTGGGGGCGCTGCTCGCCAGCGGGGACACCTGGACCGTGGACTGACCGTTCCCGGGTGACCTGTTCCCCCGGGCGGCGTCGGGAAGTTCACCGCCGCCGCCCGGGGTTCCTCCCGGTGTGTCCGTGTCCCAGGCAATACGCTGCCCCCATGCGTATCGTCATCGCCGGTGGACACGGGAAGATCGCACTGCGGCTGGCCAGGCTTCTGGCCGCCCGCGGTGACCAGCCCGTCGCCCTCATCCGCAACCCCGACCACACCCAGGACGTCGTCGACGCCGGAGCCGAACCGGTCGTCATCGACCTCGAGAAGGCCACGGTCACCGAGTTGACCGAGAGGATCATGGGCGCCGACGCGGTGGTGTTCGCCGCCGGCGCCGGGCCGGGCAGCGGCGCGGCCCGCAAGTCCACGGTGGACCACGAGGCGGCCTCCCTGACAGCGAACGCGGCCGCTCTGGCCGGGGTACGCCGCCTGGTGCAGGTCTCCGCGATCAACGTGGACCAGCCGGTGCCGGAGGGCACCGACGAGGTGTGGGCGGCGTACGTGGCGGCCAAGAAGGCGGCCGACGACGACCTGCGGGAGCACGACCTCGACCTGGACTGGACCATCCTGCGCCCCGGTCGGCTGACCGACGGGGCCGGAACCGGCCGGGTGGACCTGGGCGAGTCCGTGGAGCGCGACTCGGTGACCCGCGACGACGTCGCCGCCGTGATCGTTGCCCTTCTGGACGAACCGGGCACGGCCAAGCGGGTTCTCAACCTGGTGAACGGTGAGACACCCGTCGTCGAGGCGGTCCGCGCCGTCGCCGGCTGACCCCGGCCCCGGGCGCCGGTGACGGTGCCCGGGGCCGTCGGTTCCCGGTACCGCCTCGGCGGTTCCACGGCGGTTTCCGTCGCCGGTGGCGGTTCCGGCCTTCTGTGGCCAGATGCCCTCATAGGAGGCATGATGGAAGCGGAGCCCGGCGGAATCCCGCCACGGTGGACGCGGACGACCGGGAACGACCCCGACGGGTGAAGCAGCTCCGCAGAGCAGATGGGTACGGTTATTCATGAGCGTCACGCAGGTCGTGAGGGACAGCACTGTCGTCGAACACGCCAAGGTCGCCGCGCAGCAGAAGCGTCGGATGTTCATCATCCAGCTCGAGGTCAACGCCTATGACGAGGCCTCCAGCAAGCTGCGGCCGGGGCTGACCCGCATCCTCGAGGGCATCGAGGAGGCCGGGTGGCGGCTGGAGCTGATCACCCCCAGCGAGACCGGTGAGTCCGCCGCCGCGCGCCTGTTCATCTTCCGCCCGGACACCGCGAAGAAGGAGTCCGAGCAGGCCGAGGCCCCGCAGGCCCAACAGCAGGTGCCGCAGGACCAGTCCGGTCAGCAGCAGCCCTACCAGCACCACCCCACGGGCGCTCAGCAGCAGGACCCGTACGCGGGTTACGGACAGGGCTACGGCCAGCAGCCGCAGCAGTACCCCGGCTACGACCCGCAGCAGTACCCGGGTTACGGGCAGCAGCAGCCGGGCTATGGCCAGCAGCCCGGCTATGGGCAGCAGTACCCGGGTTACGGACAGCAGCAGGGCTGGTAGCCGAACCCCCTCCCGAACGAAGGGGCCCACACGGTGTGACCGTGTGGGCCCTTTCTCGTGTCCGCGTTCGCGCACCTACGGCGATCCAAGTCGGACAGAAGCGGGTTCCGATGCAATTGCCGGAAGTTCGACCGCGCCTCTCTTTCGGTTGTGTAACGCAGGTGGCGACCAAGGAATGACATGTCCGCCATGTCCGGTGCGAAGCCGAAGAAACTCCTGAGAAACTCTGGACTCTTCCCGAAAATCACTTCGAGCACGTGCCCAGCTACGCTAAGTTAATTACGGCGGCCGCAGCCAACGTGTTTTGCACTTCCGAAAGGTAACCACCATGTCCCGTATCGCCAAGGTTTCCGGATTCGTCCTCGCCACCGGTCTCGCCTTCGGAGCCCTCACCGGGACCGCCGCGGCCGACAACAACGCCCAGATCCAGAACATCACGATCCCGATCTGCCTCGACGTCCTCAAGGCCTCCGGGTTCAGCGCGAGCGGCTGCAACGTCGTCGACTGGAACTCCACCTCGGGCATCGCCGTCCACGACTAGGCCACTGCCGTCGCGCGACCCCCGTAAGACCACCCAGATCCACCTGAGAAACACCAATCGAAAGGGAATCAACCATGAAGCGCATCACCGCCGTCTCCGGTCTCATCCTCGCCACCGGCCTCGCCCTGGGCGCCATGACCGGCACCGCCGCCGCCGACAACAACGCCCACATCCAGAACATCACCGTGCCGATCTGCGCCGACGTGATCTCCTTCGCGGGCTTCAGCTCCGAGGGCTGCAACGTCGTCCACAACAACATCACCTCCGGCATCGCCGCCTTCGACTGGTAGTTCCGGCTCCGGGCACGGGAACGACGCGGGGCACGGTGATCTCTCACCGTGCCCCGCGTTTCGCGTGTTCAGCCCCCGCAGACGCCCACGACCGCGCCCTCGGCGGGGTCCGTGACCAGCCGGGCGTGCGTCCCGGTGTCGTAGCGCGTGGTCCCGTAGCGGAGCTTGGCCCGCTCGATCCCCTCCGGCCGGAAGCCCGCCCGCTGGGCGACCAGACAGGAACCGGGGTTGTTCACCCGGTGCCCCGTCTCCACCCGGTAGAGGTCGAGCCGGTCGAAGGCGAACTCCGTGACCAGGCGGGCCCCACCCGAGGCCACGCCCCGGCCCTGCTCGGCCGGGTGCGTCCAGTACGACAGCCAGCCCAGTCCGTGCCTGCGGCTGGTCACCGAGACCTGTGCGTGCCCCAGGACCCGGTCCGTCCCGTCGACCACCGCGAACCCGTGGACGTCGCCCTCCCCGGCCAACCTCCCGCAGCGCGCGATCCACTCCAGGGCATCGTCACGCGTGCGCGGCACCTCCGGCTCCTGCCAGGCCAGCTCGTCCCAGCGGAAGGCCTCCAGCAATCGGTCGGCGTCGCCCCGGTTCCACTCACGTAGGCGGTACAAGCACAACCCCTCTCCCCGACGGTCCAGATCGCGCCAACCTAGAACCGCCGCGCGGCCGAGGCAAGCCCTTTTGTCCCCTCGGCGCGGTCCCGACGTGTCACGTGGGGGCGGGGGTGGTACGTCTTACCCGACATGACGACGACAGAGGTCTTCGAAGCCCACCGGTCCCTGCTGACCGGGGTCGCCTACCGCATCCTGGGGACGGCCGCCGACGCCGAGGACGTGGTCCAGGAGGCGTGGCTGCGGTGGTCCGGCGTGCCCGGGGACGAGGTGGACAACCCCCGCGCCTACCTGGTCACGGTGGTCTCCCGGCTGTCCATCGACCGGCTGCGCAGGGCCAGCGCCCAGCGCGAGACCTACGTGGGCGAGTGGCTGCCCGAGCCGGTCAGCGACCTGCCCGACGCCGCCGAACGCGCCGAGCTCGCGGATTCGGTGGAGTTCGCCCTCATGGTGGTGCTGGAGACCCTCAGCCCCCTGGAGCGGGCGGTCTTCGTCCTGCACGAGGCCTTCCAACTGCCCTACGCGCAGATCGCCGAGGTCATCGGCCGGAGCGAGGACGCCACCCGACAGCTGGCCCGGCGCGCGCGGGACCACGTACGGGAGCGCCGCCCCAGGTTCGAGGCCGACCGGGCCCAGCGCCGCCTCATGACCGAACGCTTCCTCCGGGCGTGTCTGGAGGGTGACCTGGACGGGCTCACGGGGATGCTCGCCGACGACGCCACGATGGTGAGCGACGGGGGCGGCAGGGCCCGGGCTCCACTGCGGGTGCTGCACGGCGCCCGGAAGGTGGGCCGGTTCCTCACCGCGGTCTCGGAGGAGCGCAACGTGTCGCGCTTCCTCAGGTCGGCGGGCGTGGACACCAGGGAGGAGTTGTCCACGGAGGTCACCGAGGTGAACGGCGGGCCCGCCGCGCTGGTCGCCGCCGGGGGCGCCCCGGTGCTCCTGCTGGCGCTGGACGTCTTCGAGGACCGGGTACGGCACGTGTACCTGATGGCCAATCCGGACAAGATGTCACGTCTGCGGGTCCCCGATCCGTCCTAGGGGCATGGACATCACCGTTGTGGGCGGTGGCCTCGCCGGACTGACCGCGGCCATCGCCAGCGCCGAACTCGGCGCGAACGTCACCTTGTGGGAGTCCCACCGGACGCTGGGCGGGCGGGCCCGCTCCACCGAACCGCCGTACGTGGCCAACGACGGCCCGCACGTGCTGTACTCCGACTCCGCGCCCTACGCCTGGCTGCGCGAGCGCGACCTCGTGCCACGTGCGCGGGCGATGCCCGCGCGGGCCGCCCTGGGGGTGCGCTGGCGGTACCGGGGCTCGCTCGGCGGGCCCCCGGCGGCCGTACTCCGCGCCGCCGCCCGCCGGGGGCTGCGCGCCCCGCACGACCGCGACTTCGGCTCGTGGGCGTCGGAGGAGCTGGGCGCCGAGTCCGCGCGGGCGGTGGGCGCCATGATGGGCGTGGCCCTCTTCCACGCGGAACCCGGGACGCTGTCCGCGGCCTTCGTGTGGGAACGGTTCCTGCGGGTGACCCGCCCGGCGTGGCCCTCGGCCCGGTACGTGCTCGGCGGCTGGTCCGCGCTGGTGGACCACCTCGCCGACCGGGCCCGTGAGGCGGGGGTGCGGATCGAGCCGGGGTCCCGGGTCGACGGTCGACCGCAGGGGACGGCGATCGTGGCCACGTCCCTGGACTCCGCGCGCGCTCTGCTCGGTGACCCCTCCCTGACCTGGCAGAGCGGCCACACACTCATGGTCGACCTGGGTGTTCGGCGCCGCTCCGGGGACCCGTTCCTGGTGTTCGACTCGGACGAGTGCGGGTTCCTGGAGCGCTACAGCGTCGTCGACCCGACCCTCGCCCCGACCGGCGAGGACCTCGTCCAGGCCCAGCTGCCGGTGCGCCCCGGCGAGTCGCGCGCGGCGACCACCGCGCGCCTGGAGGGGTTGCTCGACACCGCCTTGGCCGGCTGGCGGGACCGGCTGACCTGGCGGCGCGACCAGGTGGCCCGGGGCCGCACCGGCGCCCTGGACCCGCCCGGCACGACGTGGCGGGACCGGCCCGCCATCGACCGGGGCGATGGCCTCTACCTGGCCGGGGACGCGGTGGCCGCGCCCGGGCTGCTGGGCGAGGTGGCCCTCACCAGCGCGGTGCGCGCCGCCGAGCTGGCCACCGGCCGGAGCACGTCCCGCACCGGCGCGGGTTCGGGGGCGGGCAGGGGCTGACCCTCCGGGCCGGGGGTCCACGCGGGGCGAGCACGGTCCGACCCCACGGCCCGGGTGCCCGTGCGGGGCGGGGACCACTCAGAGCGGGCCGCCTGACCCTCCGGGGCGGCCGCGCCGCGCCCCGGCCCCGGAGGGTCCAACGGTCAGGCCGGGACGTGGCTGACGGCCTCCACGTTGTTGCCGTCGGGGTCGCGCACGAAGGCGCCGTAGTAGTGCTCGTGGTACTCCGGCCAGACCCTGGGTTCGTGCAGCACCTCGGCCCCGGTCTCGACCGCCGCCGCGAAGAAGGAGTCGACCGTGGCCCGGTCGGGTGCGAGGAAGGCGATGTGCGACTCCCTCGCCGGTCCCTCGGACTCGCTGGGGGCGATCCAGAACTGCGGGTGCTCGCTGCCGTAGCCGATCACCGGCCCGAACTGGAGCACGCGCCGGTGGCCCAGCGCGGCGAGGACGGCGTCGTAGAAGGCGGCGCTGGACGCGGGATCAGCGACCTGGATACCGAGATGATCGAGCATGACCCGAGTGTGACACGCGCCACTGACATTCCCGCGGCTCCGAACCCCCGTGTGTCCGGTCCTGACCTGAGCCCCGAGGGAACCCGTCGATGTCCCGGCGTGACGCCGACCGGTCCACGGGTCCACGGAGGCGAGACCCCCGCGAACGGTCTCCGCGCCGACCAGCACGTTCCCCGGGACGGTCGCACAAGCCCCCTGGCAAACAGCGGCGGACCGGCCGAGGGGACCTGACCCGGGTCAGGCGACCCAGCGGTAGAGGTGCTCGGGGCGGCCCGCCGAGCCGTAGCGCATGCGGAGCTCCGCGCGGCCGTCGGCGCACAGGTGTTCCAGATAGCGGCGCGCGGTCACCCGGGAGACCCCGGACCGTTCCGCGACGTCGGAGGCGGAGACCTCGCCCTCGGCCTCGCGCAGCACGCCCGCTACCAGGTCGACGGTGGCGGAGGTCAGTCCCTTGGGCAGGGAGCGGGCGGCGGGCGGGCGCAGCAGCCCGAACAGGCGGTCCACGTCCTGCTGGGTGGCCTGCCGCTCCCCTCCATCTGCCGACGCGCCACCGCGTAGCGTTCGAGCTGGTCGCGCAGGGCGCTGAGCGGGAACGGCTTGAGCAGGTAGTGGACGGCACCGCCGTGCAGGGCGGCGCGGACCTGGGCGATGTCGCGGACGGCGGTGATCATCAGGAAGTCCGGCTGCGGGGCGTTCTGGGAGGTGGCCGAGCGCAGGGTGTGCATCACCGAGGTTCCCGAGGCGTCCGGCAGGTGGAGGTCGAGCAGCACCAGGTCGGGGCGGTGGCCGCGCACCTGTGCCAGGGCCGCGGCCGCCGTGTGCGCCACTCCGACCACGGTGAACTCGGGCACCGACTCCACCAGCTCCTGGTGGTTGCGGGCCACCCGGACGTCGTCGTCGACGACCAGTACGCGGATCACCGGGTCACCGCCGCCGTGACGACCGGCAGGCAGGCGGTGAACACCGCGCCCTCCTCGGCGTCGGGTGCCTCCATCTCGATGCTTCCCCTCTGCTCTCACAGACCTGTTTGACCAGCGCCAGTCCCAGACCACGGGTGCCTCCGTCACGGGAGGCCTTGGTGGTGAACCCGTACCGGAAGATCTCCTCCGCCAACTCGTCGGACACCCCGTGCCCGGAGTCGGTCACCCGGATCTCCAGGAGGTCGTGCGGAAGTCCCGTGTCGGTCGCGGTGTGCAGGCGCACCATCAGCTCCACCCACCCGTTCGGGGTGACCGCGTCCAGGGCATTGTCCACCAGGTTGCCGAGGGTCAGGAGCGCGTCCGAGCGCAGGTCACCCTTGAGGGACACCGGCACACTGGTCATCGGGGAGAGCCGCAGGTCCACGCCGAGCTCGGAGGCCTGGGCGGACTTGGCCAGGGTGAGCGCCGCGAGCGCGGGGTCCCGGACGTGCTCGGCCACACCGCTGGAGGTGCGGGTGTGGGTGGCGGCGAGGTCGGCCAGGTAGGCGCGGGCCTCGTCGTGGGCGCCGAGTTCGAGCATCCCGGCGACCGTGTGCACCCGGTTGGCGAACTCGTGGGTCTGGGCGCGCAGCCCCGGGTGACGGTCCGCGCCCCGTCCAGTTCACCGGTGAGCCGGTCCACCTCGGTGCGGTCGCGGAGGGTGACCACGGCTCCGGACGCCTCGCCCCGGATGCGCACCGGCATGCGGTTGGCGACCAGCACGCGGTCGCCGGAGAGCAGGATGAGGTCGTCCCCGGGGTCCGCGCCGGACACGATGTCGCGGGCGCGTTCGGAGAGGCCGAGGTCGTCCAGACGGCGGCCCTCCACCCCTTGGACAGGCCCAGCATGGCGCGGGCGGGCGGGTTGACCAGCAGGACCCGGTCGTCGCGGTCCACCGCGAGCACGCCCTCGCGCACCGCGTACAGCAGGGCCTCCCGGCTCTCCAGGAGCGTGGTGATGTCGGCCGGCTCCAGGCCGTGGGTCTTGGCGCGGACCTGGCGGGAGAGCACCCAGGAACCGCCCACGCCCAGGACGAGGACGAGCGCGGTGGCGGCGAGGATCACGGGGATCGAGGCGCGCGCGTCGGTGGCGGCGCTGGAGTCGAGGATGCCCAGGGACACGTAGCCCACGACCTCCCCCGGGCGTCGCCGCCGTTCACCGACCCGCCGTCGGAGAACACGGGGATCTTGGCGCGCACCGTGCGGCCCTGGGTCCCGTCCTGCACGCCCGTCCACTCGGTTCCGCCCACGACGGGGCCGGGCGGGGTGGACACGGTCTCGCCTATGCGGTCCTTGTCCGGGTGGGTGTGCCGGGTCCCGTCGGGTGAGGCGATGACCAGGTAGTCGGCGCCGGTGGCGGCGGAGATGCGGTCGGCCAGGGGGTCGAGCTCCTCGGAGGGGTCGGGTGTCTGGAGGCCCTCGACGACCTCGGGCAGGACCGCGACCGACCGGGCCACCGTGAGCACGCGCTCGGCGTACTGGCGGTCGGTCTCGCGGTTGAGGTGGATCGCCCAGAGGGAGCCGATGACGGTGAGCGCCACGGCCAGAAGACAGACATATCCGATGAAAAGGGACCCGGTGAGCGTGAGTCGGCCGGATGCGGGATGTGGGTTCATGAGCACTCCAGTGGCCGGGGTGAGTTCTCCCGGCCGGTGAACGCGCAGGTCGGCGTCGCACGGTCAGCTTCGCAGACACGTTTCACGAACAATACGACCAATATGACTCCAGGTTTAACAAAGACCTCACATGGGCGTGCCCGCGGTCACACTGTGGTCTGGATCTCCCCTGCGTTCGCGCACTGGGAGACGTGCACGAACACTGAGGAAGGAGAGGACGATGCGCGATCGTGGCGTACCGCTCCGCGTGGCGGGAGGGCTCTGTGCCCTCCTCCTCGTCGGGACGGCACTGTACGACGTACGCCAGAGCGCCGCGTCCGGCGACGGGGCCCAGGAGAAGGTGCTGCTCATCGCACCGGCCGGCCCCGGCGGAGGCTGGGACACGCTGGCCCGCGAGATGCAGAACGGCCTTCGCGAGGAGGACCTGCGCTTCAACGTCGAGGTCCGCAACGCCGAGGGTGCCGGTGGCACCATCGGGCTGGCCCAGACCGTGGGCCGCGACGGCCAGGACAACGTGCTGACCATGACCGGACTGGGCATGGTGGGCGCGGTGGAGACCACCGGGTCGCTCTACACGATGGAGGACGCGACCCCCATCGCGCAGCTGGCGTCGGAGTACCTCGCGATCGTCGTCCCCAAGGACTCGCCGTACGAGACCATCGACGACCTCGCCGAGGACTGGAACGAGCAGTCCGGGACCCTGCCCGTGGCTGGCGGTTCCATGGGCGGCGTCGACCAGATCTTCGCCGCCCAGGTCGCCCAGTCCATGGGGATCTCGCCCGGCGAGATCAACTACCTCCCGTACTCGGGCGGCGGCGAGACCCTGACCTCGCTGCTCTCCGGCACGTCGAAGGTCGGGTTCGGCACCCTGGGCGACTTCAGCGACCAGATCGAGGACGACGGACCGCTGCGCGCGCTCGCGGTGTCCTCCCCGAACGCCTGGACGGCGTGGACATCCCGACCATGATCGAGCTCGGCTACGACCTGGAGATGTCGAACTGGCGCGGGGTGATCGCCCCTCCCGGCCTCTCCGAGGACGAGGCCGACGAGCTGGAGGCACTGGTGCGGGAGCTGCTGGCCACCGACTCGTGGGCGGACACGCTGGAGCGCAACCGGTGGACCGACACCTACCAGGGCCGTGCCGAGTTCGAGGAGTTCCTCGACGAGGAGGTCGCCCTGACCCAGGAGACCGTGAAGGAGCTGGGACTGTGACGCCCGACGACACCCGCGTCAGCGCCGAGGCGGCCGAGACCGCCGGCACGACCGGGACCGACGAGGCCCCGAGGGTCGGGGCCGCCGAGGCGCCCCCGGCCGAGACGGACCAGACGGCCGGGACCGACGAGGCCGAGGCACTCGACCCGGAGACCTCGGTCTGGCGCGGCCCGACCGCGTGGGTCATCCCCGCGCTGGTCGCGATCCTGGGCGCCGTCGCCCTGTGGGGCGGCCTCACGATCGAGGCACCGCCCAACGCCACGCGGCCCGGCCCGGGCGCCTTCCCCGGCACCGTGGGCGTGCTGCTGCTCGTCACCGCCGTGTGCATGACGGTGGTCAACCTCCGCAACCGGAACACCGGCGACGGCACCTCCACGCTGGCCTGGTTCGAGGGCCGCCCGGTCCTGCTGGTGCTGGCGGGCCTGGTGGTGCACGTCGCGCTGCTGGAGTTCGTGGGCTGGCTGCTCGCCGGGGCCCTGCTGTTCTGGATCGTGGCCTACGCCTTCGGTGCCCGCGCCTACCTGCGTGACGCGATCGTGGCGCTGTCGATGTCCGCGGCGGTCCAGGTCGGCTTCTCGCTCGGCCTCGGGCTCAGCCTGCCGGGCGGCTTCCTGGAGATGGTGCTCTGATGGACACTCTGATCAACCTCGCGGACGGGTTGACCGCCGCGCTGACGCCCCAGAACCTCATGTGGGCCTTCCTCGGCGTGCTGCTCGGCACCGCCGTGGGCGTCCTGCCCGGCATGGGTTCGGCCATGGCGGTGGCCCTGCTGCTGCCCGTCACCTTCCGCCTCGACCCCACCAGCGCGTTCATCCTCTTCGCCGGTGTGTACTACGGCGGCATGTTCGGCGGCGCCACCACCTCGATCCTGCTCAACACCCCGGGCCAGGCGTCGTCGATCGCCACCACCTACGAGGGCCACAAGATGGCGCTCAAGGGAGGGCCGCCCAGGCCCTCGGCACGGCCGTGATCGGCTCGTTCGTGGCGAGCATCATCGGCACGCTCGTGGTGGCGCTGTTCGCCCCGGTGATGGTGGCGTTCGCGCTCAACTTCGGACCCGGCGAGTACTTCGCGCTGACGGTCTTCTCGTTCGTCGCCGTGGCCGCGGTCGTGTCCGGCTCGGTGGTGCGCGGCATCGCCTCGCTGCTCATCGGTCTGGCCATCGGGTTCGTGGGGATCGACGGGCAGAGCGGGGCCGCCCGGTTCGACTTCGGTTCGTCCAGCATGCTGGACGGGATCGACATCGTGATCGTCACCGTGGGCCTGCTCGCCCTCGGTGAGGTGCTCTACATCGCGGCGCGCGGAAAGTCCGCGCCGAACTTCGCGGCGATCCGCACCGGCCGTCCGTGGCTGGGCCGCAAGGACCTGCGCCGCTCCTGGAAGCCGTGGCTGCGCGGCACCGCGCTGGGCAGCGCCTTCGGGCCGATCCCCGGCAGCGGCGCCGAGATCCCGACCTTCCTGTCCCTGGGCCTGGAGCGCAAGCTCGCCGAGCGCCGTGAGCGCAGGACCGGGGAGAAGAGCGAGTTCGGCCAGGGTGCGATCGAGGGCGTGGCCGGTCCGGAGTCGGCCAACAACTCCAGCGCGGCCGGGACGATGGTCCCGCTGCTGGGCCTGGGTCTGCCGACCTCCGCCACGGCCGCGATCATGCTCGCCGCCTTCCAGCAGTACGGGCTCCAGCCGGGCCCGGTGCTGTTCGAGCGCAACGCCGACCTGGTGTGGACCCTGCTGGCCTCGCTCCTGATCGGCAGCGTCCTGCTGCTGGTGATCAACCTGCCGTTCGCGCCGCTGTGGGCCAAGCTGCTGAAGTTGCCCAAGCCGTACCTGTACGCGGGCATCACGTTGTTCTCGGTGCTGGCGGTGTACGCCATCAACACCTCGGTGACGCACCTGGTGATGCTGCTGGCCGTCGCCCTGCTGGGTCTGGCGATGCGGACCTTCGGGGTCCCGGTCGCACCCGCTCTGATCGGCGTGGTGCTGGGCCCGATCGCGGAGACCGAGTTCCGCCGCGCGCTGGCCGCCTCCTCCGGCGACCCGGCGATCCTGGTGGGCAGCGGCATCTCGATCGGGCTGTACGCCCTGGTCCTGGTGGCGGCGCTGATCCCGGTGATCTCCCTGGTGCGCCGCCGTAGCGCGGCCCGCAGGGCCGAGAGGACCACCGAGCGGGTCTGACCCTCCCGTGTCCTCCAGCGGCCCCCGGGTACCGTCCCCGGGGGCCGCTCCCGTGTCCGGGGTCAGTCCTCGCGCCCCTGCTCCACCGCCTCGTACAGGGCCCGGATGTTGCCGCTGCCGAAGGTGGTGGCGCCCAGGCGTTCGATCACCTCGAAGAACACGGTGTTCCTCGGGTGGGTGGAGCGCGCGAAGATCTGGAAGAGCTGGCCGTCGTGGTCCTCGTCCACGAGGATGTCCAGCTCCCGGAGCTCCTCGACCGAGTGCCGACGCAGGTCGAGTCGCTCACCCAGCAGCCGGTAGTAGGCGTCGGGGGTGGCCAGGAAGGCGACCCCGCGCCTCCGCAGCGCCCCGACCGTGCTCACCGCGTCGGCGGTGCTCAGGGCGATGTGCTGGACCCCGGGACCACCGTGGTCGCGCACGAAGTCGTCGATGTGGCCGGGGTCGAGGTCCTGGTCCGGTTCGATGAGGGTGAGGGTGACGTCTCCCCCGGCGGAGCGGACGATGCGCGAGACCATCGCCTGCGAACCGACGACGACGCGCTCCTCGAAGATCAGCTCGAAGCCCAGGACGGTCCGGTAGTACTCGACCGTGGGGTCGAGCCCGCCCGGTGCCAGACAGACCGCGAGGTGGTCGACGGTGAGCAGACCGAGGTCCGCCGCCCCTCCTCCGGCCACCGGGGACAGGCCGGGCAGGCGGCGCGCGTCGGTGCCGGGAGCGCGTTCGACGAAGGTGTGCGTGACGTCCCCGAACCCGCCGACGGTGGCGGTGACCACGCCGTCGCGTTCGGTGGGCGCGGCCACCGACTCCGCGCCCCGGGAGACCGCGAGGTCGTGGGCGGCTCGGGCGTCCCCGGCCGTGAGGGCGATGTCCGCGACCCCGTCCCCGTGCGCGCGGACGTAGTCGGCCACCGGGTGGTCGCCGGTGAGCGCCTGGGTGAACACCATCCTGATCCCCCCGGCGCCGACCATGGTGGACCGCTCGGTGCCGTTCTGGACGCTCTCGGCCAGGGTGTCCATCCCGTACCCGTCGCGCATACGCAGGGCGGCCTTCTCCGCGTCCGCCGTGTGGATTCTGACGTGGTCGACCGTCAACCCGTGCAGGGCCGTCATGGACTCTCCCCTGGAGGTGGTGGTCCGCGGGCCGAAGGCGCCACGGGTGTCCCGAGACTACGCAGCGCCCCTCCCCGGGAAAGGAGCCCTCAGGGGTGAGGGGAGAGCCCGGGGCGACGAAGCGCTGGTCACGCGGCGGAGGCCGTTACGGGTGTGGCGCAAGGGGTTACCAGAGTTCCTCCGGAGACCGCTCCGAACCGGGTGTCCCGGTGGCCCGGTCTCCGCCGCCCACCTCCCGCGCGGGCCCTCGGAAGACCTGCCGCGTGTGCCACTCCAGGTGGTCGTCGGCCACGGTGGGACAGCCGCGTCGCGGGCGGAGGACCGGCGCGCCCTCCAGGGAGAACACCGCCCTCTCGGCGGCCGGGGAACGTGCGGCGAACCGGCTGGAGACGGTCACCGTGCGGTCCGGGGACGCCCCGAGCACGCCCTTGTCGAAGAGCAGGTGGTGCATGGAGCACAGGCACAGGCCGTTGGCGAGATCGTCCGGCCCGTCGAAGGCCCACCAGCGGACGTGCGCGGCCTCCAGGCCCACCGGGGTCCCGTCGATCAGACCCTCGTAGCCGCAGAAGGCACACCGGTACTCGTAGGCACTCAGCACCAGGGCGCGGAATCCCGGATCGCGATCCTGCACCGTGGCACCGGGCCCGGGTCCGAGGCTCAGGCCCACCAGCGCGAGGATGTCCGCGTGCAGGGAGGGCTCGAAGTTGCCGTCGAGCAGGAGGCGCGCCATCCTGCCGCGTAGCGCCGGGTCCCGGTCGAGCTCTGCGGACAGTTCCGGGACCAGTGCGCCCCTGGCTCCGTCACGCAGCTTCGGCGGGCTCGCCCCGGGAGACCCGCCGCCTCCCGGCGTGGTGACCCTCCACAACCCGTCGCTGACCAGGTGGTGGAACGGGTAGGCGGAGGTGGTCCGCCGGTTCGGCCCGAACTCCCGCAGCAACCGGTCGAGTTCGGCCTCGACCTCGCTGTACACCAACTCCGGGCCGCTCCCCGCTGGTGCCGCCCGAGCGCGTACAGAAGGAGGAGGGGTTTGTGCGGGGCGCGGTAGCCGTCGCGGCTCCAGCGCCTGATCGATCCGACACGCTCCAGCCAGTCCATGGCCCCGACCCTAGACGGTGGCGCGCAGGAGGGGATCCGCTGGGCGACGGCCACCAGGGCGAGGCTGATCAGCGTCGTGGCGACGGCGTACCCGGCGGCGAGGGTCAGGCCCACCAGTCCGTCGGGGGTCCCGCCGAGGTCCCGCAGCGTGTACAGGACCATGACGTGCACGAGGTAGACCCCGAAGCTCAGCCCGGACAGGACCGCGATCGCCCGGTTCACCCGGCTCTCCGGGCCCAGCCCCGCCACCTGGGTGCCCCAGGCGCGCAGCAGGAGGAAGGCGCCGACCGAGGCGACGATCACGGTCGGGGACAGGAAGTCGTAGACGTACGCGGCTCCGGTCCCCCACTCGCCCGCCGTGGCGGCGGCGCCCCAGGCGCCCAGAACGGTCCCGGTGGTGCCCAGGACCAGGGCCACCGAACCGTGGAGGGCGTCGCGCGGTCCCTGCTCCCGCTCCGCCAGCAGCCATCCCAGCAGGTAGTAGCCGAGGAACGGCAGGAACCTCGTGGCGGCGGTGACGCCGCCGACTCCGTCGACCAGAGCGGACAGCTGGTCGACCATGCCCACGGACAGGGCCGCGCCGGCGAACCACCACAGGCCCGTGCGCGAGGTGTGCGCCACCACCGTGCGGAGGAAGGGCGTGAACACGTAGAGACCGGCGATGACGTACAGGAAGTACAGGTGGATCGAGGGTGAACCCGAGGCCGCCTGGGCCACGGAGTCGGGGAAGCCGAGGCCGTCACGCCAGAACTGCCACAGCAGGTAGGCGGCGGTCCACACGAGCAGGGGGACGCCGATCCGGGCCCACCGCTTCCGGTAGAACCCCCGACGTCCTCGTCACGCGGGCGCAGCAGGAGCGCACCGCTGATCATGACGAACACCGGCACGCACCAGCGCAGCGCGGCGTCCACCACGTGCGCCCCCCACCAGGTGGGACCGCCCAGGTCGGTGTAGGTCGTGCTCACGAACGGCGAATAGGCGTGCACCAGCACGACGGCGGCCATGGCGGCCACCCGCGCGAAACCCATCCACGCGGTCCTGGAGACCGCTGGGGCTGCGGGAGGCGGGGCTACGGCGTTTTGGGGGCTTCATCGACTCGCACACCTTCACCGATATCTGTTCGTTACCTGAAACGCAAGTCAGGTTTTCGTTACCCGGGGTCAGCGATCGGGTCTCTTCCGTGGTCAGCGACCCCTCCGGAGGCCCACAGGAAAATGGAGGGGAACACCGACAGGACGCCGAAGAGCACCGCGAAGGGCGCACTGACGACCAGAGCGATCACCCTGGGTGCCGTCCCCGAAACGCCAAGAGGACCAGGACCGCCGCGCAGAGGTCGAAGAGGTACAGGCGTGGATCGACCGACCTCAGCGGGGGTCGGAGAATCCTGCCAGACGTACACGGGAGCGAGCAACAGGCCGACGATCACTGCGGCGCCCATCACCCGCCGCATGGTCCGCTCGGAACGGAGGCGGAAGCCGAAATGGCCCAGTAGCGCCCCGAAGACGAGGCCGATGACCAGCCACCCGCAGTACTCGAGATCGTTCTGGGCGTATTCCGGGGGCACGTCGGTGAGGCCCTCACCCTTCGAACCCAACAGCCGGAGCCGATGGCGCGGTGGCCCAGTGGAATCGGGAGTCGATGTGGTCAGTAGTCCCCGCTCGCGACCCACACGAGCATGAAAAGGGCGGCCACTCCGAAGGCCAGCGGCAGGACGAGCGCCGCCGCGCACAGTACTGCCGTGCCCCGGGTCTTCCAACCTCGGCAGAGCGCAAGCAGCAGCAGGGTCAGGAGCGCCTCCACAAGCACGGGGACCGGGTGAACGCCGACCCTCCCGGACACCGAGGAGACCTGGAAGGACAGGCATGCGAAAACCGCCACCAACCCCAGGGGAGACCGCCCGCGAACCCCCGGGCGAACGTGGACCCTGAGCGGAACCGGTCCCCGAGAAATCCCAGAAGGGGCCCTACAACGAGGCCCACCAGGACCCACGCCCGGTACTCCAACACGTTGACGTCGTCCACGAGCGTCACCGAGACCATCAGATGTCCCAGGACCGCTGCCAAGTAGACGGACAGGCCGGTGACCGTCGCCAGCCCGGGCCTCGCCGCCAACAAGCCGAGCAGGACGGGAGGCACGACGTAGAGGCCGACTGACAGTTCCAGGAACCCGCCGTCCTCGGGATGTAACCCGTTGACGAACGCCGCAAGCGATCCGCAGACGAATCCCGCCCCCAGAGCGAGCGTCAGGAGGAGCCACCGATGACGGATCCCAGGCCACTCCTCAGGTGGGGCTTCCCGGCCCGAGGGCTCGCATGATCCGGGGTCTTGGTCAGCCCCTGTCTCCAATGGGTCGCCGGAGGGGATCCAGCCATCAGGGACGCCCCCGGTGAGCACATCTCCCAAGTAACCCAGGCTCTCCTCATCCTCGAAGTAACCGCTGTGACCAGTGTCTTCCTCTGGGTCGAGCCGGTTGCCCAGAGTCTCACCAGGGTTCTCCGGGTCTGCATAGAACTCTTCCGCATGCAGCGCCGTTCCGAAACCATCGCTCGCCATACCGGACAGCTCCCGCGCAGTCTCGATGGCGTCGTCATCGCCCTGGATGATGTGAACATTTTCCTCATCCACACTGAGGTCGTTCACATTCTGGACGCTTGCTCCGGGAGCGCCAATGAGCACTAGCGCGTCAGCGTCCAGATCCCCGGGCACTCCATGGAAATCTGGATTTGCTGCGACCCCTGCCACATAGCCGCCGAAGCTGTGTCCGACGACGGTGTTGTGTGAGGGGGAGCCACCCTGATGCGTCGCCCTCAGGCCCTCCTGGAAATCGTTGAGGTCATTGGCGGCCTCGCCTGGACTCCAGCCACCCGAGAAAGGCGTATTATACCCCATCCACGTGATGCTGGCGTTCTCGGAACTCGGGTCATTTCCATTCATGGAAGAATGGATATCGTCGGCTCGCCCGACCAGGACCCCCATGCCGCCTGCGTCGTTGAGCATCCCGGGAACCATGGTAGACACGTTATCTGCCAAATCAGGATTTCCGGTAGAGATGACAGCAGCTCCCCCTCCGGGCGCCATGGGATCAATATCGATCAGGAATTTATCATCGTCCTTCAAGATCTCACGCATAAGGTCCAGATCACCCAGAAGATTCAGTGAACCCAGACCAACCTTTGGGTCAACTGCCGCCGCCCCAAGATTTCCCTCAATCAACTCCTCAAGATAATCCCGATTGAGTTCGTCGCGCACGACTACAGGAATACCGCCCAACCCGCGCAGGATCTCGGGGTAGTCCTCCATCGCAGCTTGCTGGTCCGACTGACTCAGAGAGTTCCACCAGACGTTGACCGCACCGGGGGTCGCGTTCTCGGTGAACTCTTCCATAGGCGCTTCACCATCAGGAAGAACCCCAGCCCAGCTCCAACCAAGGTGCCCGGAGTCGACCAGGCGCTCCAGGGTCTTCTCGCTCGGCCCTTCCCTCAGGTCCTTCTCCACCTGGTCGGCCTGGTCCATCAGAATTTCCCACGCGGCGTCGTGCTCAAGAGCGAGTTCGCAGGCCAGACCCATCAGTGCCGTCTTCTCCTCGGACTCACGACTCGCCTTGGTACTGGTGACGGCGTCGACGACCCCCTCAGCGAAGCCCCCACTGCGGCCGCTCGTGCTGGCGGAGACCACCGGGCTGTCCACCCTGGTCTGGGCGATGATCTTGGCGGTCTCCCAGCGTTGCTGGAGTTCGGAGCGGACCAGACGATAGGCCTTGATGTCCTCGGCCCACAGACGAAGGACGGCCGCACCGTTCGTCAGAGCGACCCCGGCCTCACGCCAGGACTCCAGTTCCTTGGCCGAAGCTGAGCTGATGTCCCAGGAGACGAGGTCAGTGAACTCGATGGCCGTGTTGGTGAACTGACCATCCAGGCCTTCGGCTCGCCCGTACATCGTCTGACAGATTCCGTCGAGGGTTTCCGCGCCGCTCTCGATGGCCGAGGGCTCGGCGTCGATGTCCGGGGAAGGCCCAGAGACATGGCGGGGATAGACATGGGGGGATATCCGTTCCTACCGGAGGGAGCTGGTCAGGGAAGTTGATCTGGAGGTCCAGCGCCTCCAGCCCCTCCTGGTAGGCCTCAGCATTCTCGTGGTCGGTGTCGACGATCTCGATCGTGGCTCCCTGGACGTTCATGGCCAGCCCGATGCCATGGTCCGCCACGGACCGAATGTGCTGGAAGGTGTCCGTCTCGAAGTCACCCAGCCCCGCCGTGACGTGCCGGGAAACCACACCGCGCAGGTCATCGACGGCGGTCTCGAAGTCGACACCGAGATAGACCATCGCCTCGGACATCTCCTCGGCGAGCTCG
Source organism: Nocardiopsis eucommiae (assembly GCA_018388625.1). GTDB lineage: Bacteria > Actinomycetota > Actinomycetes > Streptosporangiales > Streptosporangiaceae > Nocardiopsis > Nocardiopsis eucommiae. Next base: position 5,280,964 of record CP074402.1, read on the forward strand.
GCCTTGGACAGGGATGCGAAGGGGTTGACACCGGCTTCGTCGGACATGGGACTCCAGGAGGCACGCGGGGGATGGGCAGCCATCACCAAGAGCAAGGGAGGCACTGCCCATCTCTACCAGGGGGCGACGGTACGTGGCCGGATCCCGGCGCCCTGAGGACCTTCGATCACGCTTCTGGAGTGCCCTGACCTGGGCCCTGGCCGCATGCGGCCAGGGCGCGGGTCAGTCGTCGCTGGAGGCCACGCCGATCGGGCAGCTGGCGCCCGTGCCACCGATACCGCAGTAGCCGTTGGGGTTCTTCGCGTCGGACAGGTACTGCTGGTGGTAGTCCTCGGCGAAGTAAAAGGCCTTCAGCGGGGCGATCTCGGTGGTGATCGGGCCGAAGCCCGAGCGGGTCAGGACCGGCTGGAAGGCGTCGCGGGTGGCCTCGGCCGCCTCGCGCTGGGCCTCCGAGTGGTAGTAGATCGCCGACCGGTACTGCGAGCCGACGTCGTTGCCCTGGCGCAGCCCCTGGGTGGGGTCGTGGCCCTCCCAGAACACCTTGAGGATCTCCGTGTAGGTGATCCGCGACGGGTCGAAGACCACGCGGACCATCTCGGTGTGACCGGTCATGCCCGAGCACACCTCCTCGTAGGTGGGATTGGGCGTGTAGCCGCCCGCGTAGCCCACGGCGGTGGTGATGATCCCGCGCTCCGCTCCGAGCCTCCAGAAGGTGCGCTCCGCGCCCCAGAAGCAGCCCATCGCGACGTCCGCGATCTCGCTGCCCTCCGGGTAGGGCGGGGTGAGCCGGGTGCCCAGCACCGTGTGGCCGAAGGGCACCGGCATCGCGGTGTCCCGGCCGGGAAGGGCCTGGGCGGGGTCGACCATGGTGGTTCTTCTGCCGAACATGTCTCCAGGCTATCCGGCGCGTCCAGGGGTTCCCCGAAGGTTGTCCACAGGCTGGGACGGACGGAGACAGGTGGGGAGATTCGTCCTACCATTGCCGTTGTGTCGGACTCCAACCGCGGTGTCGCCCTCGGGGCGACCGCCTTCCTCATGTGGGGCTTCGCCGCCCTCTACTGGCCCTTTCTCTCCGCTTCGGAACCCGCCGAGGTCCTCGCCCACCGCATGGTGTGGGCCCTCCTCGCCATGTGCGTGTTCCTCCTGCTGGCCCGGCGCGGCTGGTCCTGGCTGCCCCAGGTGCTGCGCAACCCCCGGCAGCTGCTGCCGGTCGGGGCGGCCGCGGTGCTCATCTCGCTGAACTGGTGGGGGTTCATCTACTCCGTCTCCACCGCCCAGACGCTCCAGGCCTCGCTGGCCTACTTCATCAACCCCCTGATGACGGTCTGCCTCGGCGTGGTCCTCTTCTCCGAACGCCTGCGCGCCGCCCAGTGGGTGGCGGTGGGGCTCGGCGTGGTGGCGGTCGGGGTGATGACCGTGGCCTACGGCTCCACCCCGTGGCTCTCGCTGCTGATGGCCACCTCGTTCGCCGCCTACGGCGCGGTGAAGAAGTACGTGAGCCTCGACGGCATGCAGAGCCTGACGGTCGAGACGCTGGTGATGTTCCTGCCGGCGCTGGGGTTCGTCGTCTACCTGGAGGCCACCGGGGCGGGCACCGCCCTGTCGGTCTCACCCGGGCACACCGCGCTGCTGGTGGGCGGCGGGTTCGTCACCGCGCTGCCGCTGCTGCTGTTCGGGGTGGCGGCCCGCAAGGTGCCGCTCAGCGTGATCGGCATGCTCCAGTTCATCGCGCCGACCATGATCTTCCTGATCGGCTGGCTGGTCCAGGGCGAGGAGATGCCGCTGAGCCGGTGGATCGGGTTCGTCTTCGTCTGGCTGGCGGTGTGCGTCTTCGTCTTCGACCAGGTGCGCGGCTCGCGGGCCCGGGCCGCGGCCCGTCGTGAGGCTGTCAGACCCTGACCCGGGCGGTTTCGGTCAAACAAAACTACCCTCAGTGACACTGTGCTAACGTCAGGTCGTGGGGCCGGGCTCTGTCCCGCCCCCGACCTGGTCACACGTCCCGGAGGGCCCCCTTGATTCCTCGCACCAGCCGAACCGGCACGCTCCGTGCCGCCTCGGCCGTGTGCGCGGTGGTGCCCTCCGCGATCAGCCTGCCCCTGTTGTTGGGCGCCCTCCTCGCCGTGCTGTGGCTCTTCGGCGCCGCACCAGCCCAGGCGGACACCAGCGCGTTGGGCGCGGGCGCCCTCGGGACCCCCGTCTCCGAGACCGCCTCCGCCACGGGCGAGGCCCTCGGGCTGGGCGGGGCGCCGAGGCTGGGCATCGTGCCCGAGGAGGTCACCGAGCCGGTGGCCACCACCCTCGGCACCGTGCACCAGCGCCTGGAGAAGGGCACCGCGGACACCGCGGAGGCCGCCGTCAGCCTGCCCGAGCCCGCCGTGGCCGAGGTGCGCGGGTTCGTCGCGGAGATCGACCGCCGCGAGGAGACGGTCGAGCGCGCTCTCGTTCAGGGACCTCCGCTCACCGAGTCGCGTGCCTCCCGTGAGGCGGACGCCCCGGAGGAGACCAAGGAGGACCGGGCCGCCGAGGACGACGCGGACTCCGAGCGCGCCGAGCGGTCCGAGGGCCGCGACGTACCCGTGCCGCCCACGACCGCCTCCCACCAGGCCGCCACGGCCCCGGGCTCCGACCCGACCGGCTCCGAGCGAGAGGACGCCGACGGCGTCTCCGAGCACCAGCGCGTGCAGCCCGCCACCGGGTCGCCCGCGCCCACCGCCAACGGACCGGCCCCCGTGCCCTCCGTCGCCGGTTACCTCACGGCGGCGCCGCTTCCCGCGCCGACCGCCGACGCCGTGCGCCTGGCCGCGCACCGGCTGCACACCGTGCCCGCCGACCCGGCCGACGACCTCACGGTCTCGCCGGACTAGCGAACGGTCCCGCCCCGGGCGCCCTGAGGCGCCCCCGGACCGTTCCCAGCACGTTTCTCCTGGGAGCTGACCTGAGTCCCGTGCCCTCGTTCACGTGATTCACGTCAGCCGGTGGTCCGCCCCGGCTCCCCACGGCCGCCCGGCCGTCCCGTTCATCCAGAGCTTCACCAGGGAAGGAAAACCATGACGCACACCAAGCGCTTCTCCGCCCGAGCCGTACTCCTCGTCACGGGCACCGCGGGCTTCGTGGCCCTCGGCGCCGGCGTCGCCGGAGCCGAGGCGCTGGCCACCCCGGCGGAGGCGCTCTCGCCCGTCGTCGAGCGCGCGCTCGTCGAGGGTGTGGCCCCGACCGTGAACACGCTCGCCCCCAAGGGCGTGACCCCGATCGCCGACCGCGCGCTGGCCGAGCTCCAGGAGACCGCCAACGCCGAGAAGCCCGCCCCCGACCTGGGCGCCGTCCTCCCCGAGTCGCGGCTCTCCGAGACCGTCACCAGGACGCAGGACGCCACCGGCCTGGACGGCGACCCGCACGACACCGTCGGTCACACCGTGGGACGGCACCTGGAGGCCACCGCCCAGGACGCCGGGACCGCCGTGGAGGGCACCGCCCGTCAGGCGGGCACGACCACCGAGTCCACCGCCACCGAGGTGCTGCCCCACACGGTCCAGGCAGTCGCCGACCTGCGCGACGAGATGCTGGTCCTGCCCGAGCTGGACACCACCCAGCTCCCCAGCCTGGAGGACCGCCGCCTGCCCGAGCTGAGCGAGGCGCCCTCCCTGGACGACGTCACGGGCAACGTCACCGAGCTCACCGGTGACAACGCCCTGGTGCTGGACGAGCTCAACCCGGTCACCGCCCTGTCCGAGCCCCGGCCCACGCCCGTCCACACGAGCGCCGCCGTCCCGCCGGAGGGCGCCGACCTCACCGCGCCCAACGTGTGGGACCTGGCCGCCGCCTTCGGCCTGGAGACCCCGGGCCAGATCCAGGACGTGGTCGAGTCCACCGAGCTGACCGCCGACAACTACGTGAACCTCGGGGAGGAGGAGGTCCTGGGCATGGTGGGGAACCGCGCCTGGGAGGACCGCGACCTCACCACCGTTCCGCAGAGCTCCCCCACGGCCCCCACGACCCTCGCGGAGGCCCCGGACGCTCCCCGCGTCACCGACCTGACCAACGCCCTGGCGGCCGGTGCGTCCGACCTCGGCTCCGCGGAGCCGGTCTCCCTCCAGGGCCCGCTGGCCGACGCCGGTCTGCCCCAGGTGGCTGAGGGCATCGACACCACCACCGCCGAGGACCTGGTCAACGGCCTGAGCCGGGGCACGGACCTGCTCAACGACCTGGACACCAGTGACCTCGTCTCCATCGACGGCGGCACCGCCGAGCAGGAGACCCCCGAGGGCATGGTCCAGCACCCCACCTTCATGGACCTGCCGGGCTCCGAGGCCCTCCCCTGGTGAGGTAGTCCTCCCGTACCGACATCGCGGCGCCGCCCCACGCACCGGGGCGGCGCCGCCGTCGTGTCCGCTCAGTGCGGGACGTGTTCCCCGAGCGGGAACTCGTAGGCCCGCCGCATCCCGGGTGGGGTCCCGACGAGGGAGGAGAGCCGGGTGAGGCCGCGCAGGACCCATGAGCGCGCCCTCAGCCCGGTCGGGCCGGTGTCCGGTGCGACCAGCCCGGTGTTCGTGCCGCCCATGGCCAGGTTGGGGTCGACGAACGGGCGCATCGCCCGCTCGTAGGCGGGGAGGGCGACCCGGTGGTCGCCGCGCGCCCGGACGATCGCGCCGCCGAGGACGCACGCCCCCACCAGGGCGAGGGTGCTTCCCTGGCCGGTCATCGGGTCGGGGCAGTAGCCTGCGTCCCCGAGCAGGGCCACCCGGCCCCGGGTCCAGGTGTCCATGCGGATCTGCGCGCTGGGTGCCACGTGCACCGCCGGGGCCTCGTCCATGGCCGCCAGGGCACGATCCGTCGCCGCGCCGTCGCCCGCGAAGCGCTCCCGCAGCGACCTCCGGTGCGTCTCGGGGTCGGTCACGGGTGCGCGGTCCCGGGTGAGGACCGTGCACTCCTCGCGCGCGGGGTCGGGCAGGGGTGCGAGCAGAAGTCCCCGCCCGGATCGGACGTGTCCGACGACGTGGTCGGAGGGGGTCCGGTGACGGTCGACGTCGAAGAGGACCAGGTTGGTGCCCAGGTACCGCCGGAAGCGGTCCTCCGGACCGAAGACCAGGGAGCGGAGGTGGGAGTGCGTGCCGTCCGCGCCCACGACGAGGTCGAAGACGCGCGGCTCCCGGTTCAGGAAGCTCACGGTGACGCCGTCGTCGGACTCGTGGAGGGCGGTCACGGAGTCGTCGAACAGGTACTCGGCGTCATCGCGGACGTGCCGGTGGAGCGCCGCGCACAGGTCCCCCTGCGGAGCACGAGCCCGGGCTCCCCGGAGACGAGGGTGGACACTCCGGGGATCACCGCTCCCCGGCCTCCCCGTAGTCGAGGCGGATCCCTTCGGGCGAGGGGACGCCCAGTCCCCGGAGCTCGTCCAGGAGGCCCATGCGGCGCAGGGCCCCGACTCCGGGCCCCTCGATCTGAAGGCGGTGACCGCCGTCCCGCACCGCCGGTGCCCGTTCCACGACGGTCGGACGCATGCCGTGTCGGCGCAGCCAGTACGCCAGCGCGGGTCCGGCGATGCCTCCGCCGGAGACGAGGACGCGTACTGGGGTCATGTCGGCCTCCTGAGGACGAGTTCGGTGGTTTGATTGTACGTACGTTCAAATCACTGTCAACGTCTCCTCCGAGGGCACGGCACGGTCCCGACCTTCGGGCCGGGGGTCACGTCACGGAGAGTGGGCCGTCCGACGGGTGGCGTCGGTCGCGGACCCCTCCGGCCCCCAAACGTTGCCGTTTCGATCCCGTAGGCCGCGTTCGTCCCCTTCCGGGCGCACAAGAATCAGGACATGGTTCTCAGCAAGCTCCTCGGCCGGAGCGATGATCAGGTCGTGCGCAGACACGGCCTCACCCACGGCGACGCCTGGCACGACCCGGAACTCGCCGCGGCACTCCCCGTCGTCCTCGACGGCGACGTCGCCTCGGGGCTGGCCCTCCTGTCCGTGGACGACCCCCAGCTGCGCGCCATGCGCCTCCACCTGCTCTCCAAGGAGGGGACGGCGCTCCTCGGCACCCTGGAGGCCGGGATGGACCAGCCGGATCCGGAACCGGACCTGCTCATGTGGGCGGGCGTCACACGGATCAGGGCCGCCTGGGCGATCCGCTCGGGCCGGTGGGCCAAGGACGTCGGGCACGACCGCTTCGAGCGCTTCCGGGAGACGCTGGCCCCGGCCTTCGAGCCGCTCGCGTACGCGGCCCGGATGAGCCTGACCCCCACCGCGCTCGACCAGCTCCAGTGGTTCGGGCTCGGGTCCGGCATGGCACGCGAGGAGCTGGACCACCTTTGGGAGCGGATCGTCGCGCTCGACCCGCGCCACCACGCCTCCCTGGAGTCCCGGCTCCAGGTGCTGAGCCGGAAGTGGTCGGGCTCGGAGGAGCAGATGTTCGCCTTCGCGCGGGAGGTGGTCCGGGAGGCCCCCGCCGGGGACCGCTCCCTGGTCCTGGTCCCCCAGGCCCACTACGAGAAGGCCCTCTACTGGATCAGGGAGCAGGAGGCCGAGACCGTCGGCGAGACGCGCGACCTGCTCACGATCCACTACACGGAGACGGCCGTGACGGCGGAGATCGTCGCGGCGGCCGACCGCTGGCTGGAGGGCGATCCGGACTACCCCCTGGTGGCCCGCGACGCGCACGCCTTCGGCTCCGCGCTCGCTCTGTGCTTCGAGGACGAGCGCGCGGCGGCCGTCCTCGAACGGGCCGGGACCGTCGTCCCCCACGGCCAGGGCAACCTGTGGGGCCACATGGCCCGGAACCCGGCGGCCGAGTACGCGCGCACCCGGAGGAGGCTGGGCGTCCCGCTGCCCGCCGTCTGAGCCCCCGCGCCCGGTCCGCCCACACACGCACGCGGGCCCCGCCGGGAACCGTGGTTCCGGGCGGGGCCCGCGACGTGTTCCGGAGCGGATCAGCCGGAGCGCTCCACCACGTAGTCGCACAGGGACAGGAAGGCGTCCCGCGCCGGGATGTCCGGCAGGGTGGACAGTTCCGCGCGGGCCTTCTCGGCCCAGCCGCGCAGTGTCGCGTCGGCCTCGGCCATCGCCGGGTGCGGACGCAGCAGGCCCAGGGCCTCCTCCGCCTCGGCGTCGCCCAGCGGGCGGCCCAGCAGCGACTTCAGCCGCTCGTCGGCCGGGTCCCGCGAGCGCATCGCGTAGAACATCGGCAGCGTCAGCACGCCCTCGCGCAGGTCCGTTCCGGGGACCTTGCCCGAGTCGGCGCTCTCGCTGGCCACGTCCAGGATGTCGTCGGCCAGCTGGAACGCCATGCCCAGGGCGTCGCAGGCGCGGGTCAGGGTGCCCACCGTCTCCGGGTCGACCTTGCCGAACATGCCGCCGAACTCGGCCGACGAGGCGATCAGCGACGCCGTCTTGTCGTCGATGACGTTGAGGTAGTGGTCGAGCGGGTCGATGCCGTCGCGCGGCCCCGAGGTCTCCAGGATCTGCCCCTGGACCAGGCGCGCGAAGGTCTCGGCCTGGAGCCGGACCGCCTCGGTGCCCAGGTCCGCGAGCATGGTGGAGGCCTTGGCGAACACGTAGTCGCCGGTGAGGATCGCGATGGTGTTGCCCCAGCGCTGGTTGGCACTGGGCTCGCCCCGCCGCAGCTCCGCCTCGTCCATCACGTCGTCGTGGTAGAGGGTGGCCACGTGGGTCAGCTCGACCACCGCCGCCGCCGGGATGAGGTCGGGGACCCGGGGGTCACCGAAGTGCGCCGCGAGCAGCACCAGCATGGCGCGGAAGCGCTTGCCTCCGGCGGCCAGCAGGTGGGAGGCGGCCTCGGTCAGCATGGGGTCGCTGGACCGCACCGACTCCCTCAGCAGCTCCTCGACCTTCTCCAGGTCGTCCTGGACCTCCCGGGCGAGGGACGGGTCGACTCTCGGCAGAGCGAGAAAACCGCTCGGGACAGCACCGCTCACCGTAAAGCTCCACCTGTTGAACGGGCGTGCTGGTGGCCCCCTCGGGAGGAGGCCACCACACGCTCAGCACATGAACATGATCCGACTTGCCACGGTATCCGACCCGGAATGAAGGTCCAAAGCCACACCCGGGTCGGCACTCACTCGTCGGCGGATACCTCCGTGACCTGGCCGACCATCACCGCGGCCGGTTCCTGACCCGGTTCACCGGACGGCAGGAGCGTGTCAAGGAAGGCACCCGGGAGGATTCCGAGCGCGAGGGTCGCCGCCACACCCACGGTGATCACACTTCCGGTGAGCACTCCGGCACGGGCCACCGTCGGACCCTCGCCCTCGGATTCCCGGAAGAACATCACAACGATGATCCGCACGTAGAAGTACGCGGTGACGGCGCTGCTGAGCACGCCGATGACGACCAGCGGCGTCGCCCCGGCCGCGACGGCCGCCTCGAACACCGCGAACTTGCCGATGAAGCCGCTGGTCAGCGGGATACCCGCGAAGGCCAGCAGGAACAGCGACAGCGCCAGGGCCAGCCCCGGCGAACGGCGCCCGAGCCCCGCCCAGCGGTCGAGGTCCCCGAGCTCCTGTCCGCCGTCCCTGGTGCGCACCAGGGTGACGACGGCGAACGCGCCCAGCGTGGTGAACCCGTAGGCGGCCAGGTAGAACATGGCGCCCGCGAGGCCCTCGACGCTGCCCGCGACCACGGCGGTGAGGATGAACCCGGCGTGCACCACCGAGGAGTAGGCCAGCAGCCGCTTGACGTCCCGCTGGGTGACGGCCACGATCGCGGCGACGACCATCGTCAGGATGGCCACCGTCCACAGCATCGGCTCCCAGATCGCCGCCGAGGTGCCGAACGGCACGAAGAACACCCGCAGCAGGGCGCCGAAGGCGGCGACCAGCGTGCAGGAGGCCATCAGCGCGGTGATCGGGGTCGGCGCTCCCTGGTAGACGTCCGGCTTCCAGTTGTGGAAGGGCACGGCGCCGACCTTGAAGAGCAGGCCGATCGCGACCAGGCCCACGCCCATGAGCAGCAGCGGCTCGCCGTTGCCGTCCTGGAAGATCTCGGCCCCGCCGGACTCCACCGCCTGACGGATCACGCCGAAGTTCACCGAGCCCGCGTAGCCGTAGACCATGGCGATGCCGAACAGGAAGAACGCCGAGGAGAACGCGCCGAGCAGGAAGTACTTGACCGCGGCCTCCTGCGAGAACAGGCGCCTCCTGCGGGCCAGCCCGCAGAGCAGGTACAGCGGGAGGCTCATGACCTCCAGGGCGATGAACATGACCAGGAAGTCGTTCGAGGCCGGGAACATCAGCATGCCCAGCACCGCGAACAGCACCAGCGGGTACACCTCGGTGTGCTGCGAGCCCGCGAGGATGTGCGTGCGCTCCTCCTCGCTGCCCGGGACCGTGGCGGCCTGGGCCGAGAACGCGTCCCGGCCGTCCCGCCGCTCGGCGATCAGCATGAGGCTGATCAGGGCCAGCACGGTGATGGTGCCCTGGAAGAAGAGCACCGTCCGGTCCACGGCCAGCACGCCGTTGGCGATGGTGGTGCCGTCACCGACCGCCTCCACCTGGAGGACCAGCAGGAGGAACGTGCCCAGCAGCGCGGCCGCCGCCAGGGCGATCTGCGCGGTGCGCCGGGACCCCTTGGGCCAGAAGGCCTCCAGGAGCACGCCCAGCACACCGGCGCCGAACAGCACCAGGAACGGTGCGAGCAGCCACCAGTCCAGGACCGGTGGAGCCTCGGTGACTCCGTGGAGCGCCGGGGGCGCCCCGTCCGCGAGGTTGAGGGGGATCACTCCTCGTCTCCTTCCGCGTCGCCGTCCGCGACCGCCACCTCGTCGGCCGGGGCCTCCACGGTGCGTTCGACGGCGGGGTTGATCACGTTGAGCAGGGGCTGCGGGTAGACGCCGAACGCGATGATCAGGGCGATCAGCGGGGCGACCGCCCAGGTCTCACGACCGGACAGGTCCGGCAGCGCCGACAGCTTCTCCGGGGTGGGGCCGGTCATCGTGCGCTGGTACATCCACAGGATGTAGAGCGCGGCGAGGACCACGCCGAGCGCGGCGATGACCGCCGGGACCGGACTGAAGGCGTACACGCCGACGAACACCAGGAACTCGCTGACGAAGGGGGCCAGGCCCGGCAGAGCCAGACCGGCCAGACCCGCGATCAGGAAGACCCCGGCCAGCTTGGGCGCGACCTTCTGGACGCCCCCGTAGTCCTCGATCCTCGCGCTGCCCCGGCGGGCGATGAGGAAGCCCACGATCAGGAAGAGCGCGCCGGTGGCGAACCCGTGGTTGACCATGTAGAGGGCGGCCCCGGCCTGGGCCTGTTCGGTCAGGGCGAAGATGCCCAGGGTGATGAAGCCGAAGTGGGACACCGAGGTGTAGGCGACCAGGCGCATCATGTCGCTCTGGCCGATCGCGAGGATCGCACCGTAGAAGATGCTGACCAGGCTGAGCGCGACCACGGGCCACACGAACCACGAGACGGCGGCGGGGAACATCTCCAGGCAGTACCGGAGCATCCCGTAGGTGCCGACCTTGTCCAGCACGCCGACCAGCAGGACGGCGGTGCCGGGGCTGGACGACCCGGCGGCGCTGGGCAGCCAGGTGTGCACGGGCCACATCGGGGCCTTGATCGCGAAGGCGATGAAGAACCCGAGGAAGAGCCAGCGCGCGGTGGCCGGGTCGACGGCCGCGAGGGCGCCGCCCGGGTCGGTGAGCTCCGTCCACAGGAAGGTGCCGCCGATGACGTACACGCCGATCACCGCGACCAGCATGATGAGGCCGCCGGCGAGGCTGTACAGCAGGAACTTCATGGCCGCCTTGGCGCGGTCGGCGCCGCGTCCGTAGCGCCCGATCATGAAGTAGACCGGGATGAGCATGGCCTCGAAGAACACGTAGAACAGGAAGACGTCGGTGGCGGCGAAGACACCGATCATCATCGCCTCGAGCGCGAGGATGAGCGCGAAGTAGCCGCGCCCGCCGTCGTCCCGGTCGTCGTGTTCCCGCCAGGCGGCCAGGACCACCAGCGGTACGAGGATCACGGACATCAGGATCAGCACGAGGGCGATGCCGTCGACGCCGACCGCGAAGTGGACCCCGAAGTAGGGGATCCAGGGGTAGACCTCCTCGAACTGGAGGCCCCCGCCCCGGAGGTGTCGAAGTTCAGGGCCATCGCCACGACCAGCAGCAGGGTCGCGACGGAGAAGCCCAGGGCCAGGCGCTTGGCGGGCTCGGCCGAGGCCGCCCCGCCCGTCGCGGGACGGACCTTGGTGGCGGTGGCCGTGCCGGAGGCCGACCCGGCGCCGGCCGAGGCCGTGGCACCGCCCGACGCCGCCGGGGCCTTGACGCGCGGCAGCGCCCAGATGACGGCCGCGCCGATCGCTGGGAGCGCGATCGCGAGAGTGAGCCAGGGGAGCATTTAGAACCTCACAACCAGCGTCGCGGCGACGATCACGGCGCCGAGGAGCATGGTGAGCGCGTAGGTGCGGGCGAACCCGGTCTGTGTCCGGCCGAGTCCGGTGGAGGAGTCTCCGACCCCGGCACCGAGCCCGTTGACCGCGCCGTCGATGACCTTGTCCTCGATGACGACCAGCGCCTTCGTGAGCACCTGGCCGGGTCGCATGAACAGGCCCTCGTTGATCTCGTTGCCGTACAGCTCGTTGCGGGCCGCGTCGGTGACGAGGTTGCCCTGGGGCGCGGTGCGCGCCACGGGCTTGCGCAGGTACATGAACCAGGCCAGGGCGACGCCCAGGACCAGCACGACCAGGGCGGCGATGCCGTAGGGCGCGGTGAAGGCGTGGCCCACGGTGAAGTGGTGCGGCTCGGCGCCGATGGCCGGGGCGAGGAAGCCCGCGAACCGGTCGCCGAAGACCAGGAAGGCGCCGAGGGCGACCGACCCGATCGACAGCACCACCATGGGTGCGGTCATGCTCACCGGCGACTCGTGCGGGTGCACGCCCTCGTCCCAGCGCTTCTCGCCGAGGAAGGTCATGAAGACCATCCGCGACATGTAGAAGGCGGTGAGCGCGGCGCCCGCGATGATCGCGGTGCCGAAGACCGCCCCGGCGGTCCCGCCGATACCGAAGGCGGCGGAGATGATGCTCTCCTTGGTCCACCAGCCGGACAGGAACGGGACCCCGATGATGGCGAGGTAGCCCAGGCCGAAGGTGGCGAAGGTGATCGGCATCTTCGACGCCAGGCCGCCGTACCGGCGCATGTCGACGCCGTCGTTCATGCCGTGCATGACCGAACCGGCGCCCAGGAACAGCCCGGCCTTGAAGAAGCCGTGCGTGATCAGGTGGGCGATGGCGGCGACGTAGCCGACCGGGCCGAGCCCGGCGGCCAGCACCATCATGCCGATCTGGCTCATGGTGGAACCGGCCAGGGACTTCTTGATGTCGTCCTTGGCCGAGGCGATCAGGCCGCCCGCGATCATGGTGGCGGCGCCGACCGTCATGACGACCGTCTGCGCCACCGGGGCGCCCTCGAAGATCGGCCCGGCGCGCACGATCAGGTACACGCCCGCCGTGACCATGGTGGCGGCGTGGATGAGCGCCGACACCGGGGTCGGGCCCTCCATGGCGTCCAGCAACCACGCCTGGAGCGGGAGCTGCGCGGACTTGCCGCAGGCGCCCAGGAGCAGGAGCAGGCCGATCGCGAGGAGGACGCCGTCGCTGGCGCCCGGGACCGCGGCGAAGACGTCGCTGAAGCTGACCGCGCCGAGCACGGTGAACATCACCATGATCGCCACGAGCAGGCCGACGTCACCGACCCGGTTGATCAGGAACGCCTTCTTGGCCGCGGTGGCCGCCGTGGGCTTGTACTGCCAGAACCCGATGAGCAGGTAGGACGCGAGGCCCACACCCTCCCAGCCGAGGAAGAGCAGCACGAAGTTGTCCGCGAGGACCAGCACGAGCATGGCCGCGACGAACAGGTTGAGGTAGGCGAAGAACCGCCGCCGGGCCGGGTCGTCGGCCATGTAGCCGAGCGAGTAGACGTGGATGAGCGAGCCCACGAAGGTGATCAGCAGGACGAAGCTGATCGAGAGCGGGTCCACCAGGAGGTTGATCCGGGCGGAGAAGTCACCCGCCGCGAACCACTCGTAGACCGGTACGGAGACGGAGCGCTCGGCCGCGTTCCGGCCGAGGAGGTCGAACAGGGCGAGGACCGCCCAGACGAAGGAGCCGATCGGCAGGGCGGTGGCCAGCAGCGGCCCCCACCCGTTGGTGCGCCGCCCGCCCAGCAGCAGGATCGCCGCGCCCACGAGTGGCAGGGCGATCAGCAGCCAGGCGTTCGACAGCACCGCGCTGTCGGCCGTGGTCGCCACCACGGGATCGGCGGCGAGGTACGCGTGATGTTGTGTCACTGCCACGTCGCCTTCTAGTGCTTGAGCAGGTTCGCGTCATCGAGCGACGCCGACCTGCGGGTTCGGAAGATCTGCATGATGATCGCGAGGCCCACGACCACCTCGGCGGCGGCCACGACCATCACGAAGAAGGCGACGACCTGCCCCTCGATGTCCCCGTGCATCCGGGCGAACGCGACGAACGCCAGGTTGCAGGCGTTGAGCATGAGCTCCACGCACATGAAGACGATGATCGCGTTGCGTCGGACGAGGACGCCGACCGCGCCGATGGTGAACAGAAGCGCCGCGAGGACGATGTAGTTCATCGGGTCCACGAGGACTCGACCTCCTGTCCGTTGCCGTTGCCGTTCTCTTCGCCGTCGGTGGCGGCGGCCGAGCCGTCCTCACCGTGGTCGGCGGGGTCCTCGTCCTGGTCGGCGGTGATCCCGCCCTCCTTGGAGTCGGCCGAGTCGGACCCCCGCCGGGGAGCGCGTCCCGCCCGGACCGGACGTCCATCGGGACACCCGACTGGTACTCGGGGTCACGCGCGGCCAGGACCGGGTTGAGCGAGAGCTTCGAGACCGTGCCGTCGGGCAGCAGCGCGGGCATGTCGATCGCGTTGTGCCGGGCGTAGGTGCCGGGTCCGGGCAGCGGGGTGGGGTGGTCGCCCCTGATGCGGTCCTCGGAGATCTCCCGCTGGGTGCGGCGCCTGCCCGTGCGGGCGGTGTGCGCGAGCACCATGGCGCCGAGCACCGAGGTGACGAGCAGCGCGGCGGTGGCCTCGAAGGCCACCACGTAGCGCAGCAGGAGTTCGCTGGCGATCCACGGGATGGTGCCGCCGACCGGGGTGGCGGCGGCCGCGATCCCGGCCGGGTCGCCCACGACGATCCGGGTGATCCCGGTGGTCAGGGCGCCGACGAAGCAGATCGCCACGATCGCGGTCATGAGCCGCTGTCCGCGCAGGGTCTCCACGAGGGAGTCGGCGGAGCTGACGCCCACGAGCATCAGGACGAACAGGAACAGCATCAGCACGGCGCCGGTGTAGACGACGATCTGCACGACCATGAGGAACGGGGCCTCGTTGATGCCGTAGAAGATCGCCAGGCCGACCATGGCCAGCGCCATCGACATGGCCGAGTGCACGGCCTTGCGGGAGAAGACCACGCCGAGTGCCCCGAGCACGACGATCGTGCCCAGGACCCAGAAGACCGTGGCCTCACCGGAGCCGATGGGCGCCGACGCGGCGAGGTGCTGCGCGGGGGTGTCGGGGGTGAGCGGGTTCAACGGACCGCCCCCGTGTTCTCCGGCCGGTCCTGGGTCCCGTGCTCACCGCGCCCGGTGGCGTAGTAGTCGTGGTCGGTGTCACCGAGGCGCATCGGGTGGGGCGGCTGCTCCATGCCCTCGCGCAGCGGGGCCAGCAGCTGCTCCTTGGTCCAGATCAGGCTCTGCCTGTTGTCGTCGGCCAGCTCGTACTCGTTGGTCATGGTGAGGGCCCGTGTCGGGCAGGCCTCCACGCACAGACCGCACAGGATGCACCGCAGGTAGTTGATCTGGTAGACGCGCCCGTACCGCTCACCGGGCGAGTACCGGTCGTCCTCGGTGTTGTCTCCCGCCTCCACGTAGATGGCGTCGGCCGGGCAGGCCCAGGCGCACAGTTCGCACCCGATGCACTTCTCCAGGCCGTCGGCCCACCGGTTCAGCTGGTGCCGTCCGTGGAAGCGCGGCGCCGTGGGGCGCTTGACCTCCGGGTACTCGACGGTGGGCACCTTCTTGAACATCGTGTGGAAGGTGACACCGAAACCCTTGACGGGGTTGAGCCACTCAAGCACCGGTAACCTCCCCTTCTTCTGGTTGCGTTCGGCGGTGGCGGCCGTGGCCGTCCGCGACGGTTCGGCGAGCACGCTGCTGCCGTAGTGGGCGGCGGTGCTCGGGGGCACCGGGAACCCGCCGAAGGAGGGTTCCTTGTGGGCGCGGCGCGCGTTCTCGGCGCGCTGGCGGGCCTCCTCCGCGCGCTCGCGGCGCACGAAGCGGACCCAGGCGGCGATGGCCGCGACGGTGGCGACGGTGAAGCCCGCGACCACGGCGGCGATCACCAGCGGGTGCGCGTCGTCGATGACGAGCATGCGGACGACGGCCACGCCGGTGATCCACACGAGCTGGATCGGGATGAGGACCTTCCAGCCGAGCTTCATGAGCTGGTCGTACCGGACGCGCGGGAGGCTGCCGCGGGCCCAGATGAACAGGAACATGACGGCGACGAACTTGAGCAGCCACCACAGGGCGGGCCACCAGCCCTCGTTGGCGCCGGGCAGGATCGCGGTGACCCCGGGCGGGGCGTACCAGCCGCCGAGGAAGAGCGTCACGGACACGGCCGCGACGGTGCACATGTTCACGTACTCCGCGAGGAAGAACATCGTGAACTTCATGGACCCGTACTCGGTCATGAAGCCGCCGACGATCTCGCCCTCGCCCTCCGCCAGGTCGAACGGGAGACGGTTGGTCTCACCGACCATGGTGACGATGTAGATGAGGAAGGAGGGCAGGAGCAGCACCGCGAACCACAGGTTCTCCTGGGCCGCGACGATGCCGGAGGTGGTGAGCGTGCCCGCCATGATGAAGACCGCGACGAACGACAGGCCCATCGCGATCTCGTAGCTGATCACCTGCGCGGAGGCGCGCAGGCCGCCGAGCAGGGCGTACGGCGACTGGGAGGCCCAGCCGCCGAGCACGAACCCGTAGACGCCGAGCGCGGCGGTGGCCAGGACCAGCAGCGCGGCGATCGGCAGGTCGGTGAGCTGGAGCGGGGTCATGACCCCGAACAGGTTCACCTCGGGCCCGATCGGGATGACCGAGAAGGCGAGGAACGCGGGGATCGCGGCGATCATCGGCGCCGCGATGTACACGAACCGGTCCACCCCTCGCGGGATCAGGTCCTCCTTGAGGGAGAGCTTGATGCCGTCGAACAGGGACTGGAGGAGGCCGAAGGGGCCCATCCGGTTGGGTCCGTGGCGCTGCTGCATCCGGCCCATGACCTTGCGGTCGGCCATGATCATCATGAGCACGCAGATCATCAGGAAGACGAAGATCGCGAGCGCCTTGATGGTGGTGATCCACCACGGGTCGTTCCCGAAGGCGCTCAGGGTGCTCTCCGAGGCCAGTACGGCCGCGCGCGGATCGAGAGCGGCGGGGGTCACTGCTGCCTCCCGTTGGTGGTGGGCGCGGCCAGGATGACCGTCTGCCCGGCGGTGCCGCCCAGGTCACGGCGGATGTCGCAGCCGTGGGCGTTGGCCGGAAGCCAGACGACCCGGTCCGCGATGTCGGTGACGACCACGGGGACGGTCACCGAACCCCGCTCCCCCGTGACGCGGAGGGATCCGCCGTCGGGGACCCCGACCTCGTCGGCCGTGGCCTTGGACAGGTAGGCGCGCGGCTGGCGGGCGGTACCGGCGAGGTAGGGCTCGCCGTCCTCCATCCGGCCGGTCCCCAGGAGCTGCCGCCACGTGGACAGCAGGGCCTGCCCCGGGGCGGGTGAGACGGGCTCGGCCGGTCGGACGGAGGGTCCGGCGGGCCGGTCCCCACCCACACGCCCAGCTCCAGGAGCTCGTCGTAGGCGCCGGCGGCGTCCGGCAGACCCAGGTGGACGTCCATCGCGTTGGCGATCGCGGACAGCACCCGCAGGTCGGAGAGGGCCCCGGGCACCTTGAGCGCGTCACCGAAGGGCCGGTGGCGGCCCTCCCAGTTGACGAAGGTGCCGGACTTCTCCGCGACGGCGGCCACGGGCAGCACCACGTCGGCGCGGTCCGTGACGTCGCTGGCGCGCAGTTCGAGGCTGAGCACGAACGGCACCCTCGCCAGGGCCTCGCGTGCGGCGTCCGGGTCGGGCAGGTCGTCCAGCTCGACCCCGGCGACGACCAGGGCGTCCAGCTCACCTGCGGCGGCCGCCGCGATGATCGCGTCGGTGTCGCGGCCGGGGGTCTCCGGCAGCGACCCGACGTTCCAGGCGCGGGCCACCTCGGCGCGGGCCGAGTCGTCGGAGACCGGGCGTCCGCCGGGCAGCAGACCCGGCAGCGCCCCGGCGTCGATCGCGCCCCGCTCACCGGCACGGCGCGGCACCCAGGCAAGCCGGGCCCCCGTGCGCCTGGCCAGCGCGGCGGCGGCGGTGAGGGCTCCGGGGACGGCGGCGAGCCGTTCCCCGACCAGGATGACGGCGCCCTCCTGGCCGATCGCCTCGACCACCTCGGGGTGTTCGGAGTCCAGGGCGTTGAGGGCGCGGGCCTCGTCGCCGGGGACGGTCCGGACCAGGGTGCCCGAGGTCTTGGTGAGGCCCAGGCTGGCGTGCGAGGCGATCGAGTAGACCTTCAGGCCCCGCTTGCGCGATCCCTTGCGCAGACGCAGGAACGTGGAGGGCGACTCGTCCTCGGGCTCGAACCCGGCCAGCAGGACGGCGGGCGCCTTCTCCAGCGCGGTGAAGTCGACGTCCACCGGGGTCCCCGCCACGTGGGCCGCCAGGAAGTCGGCCTCCTCGGCGGAGTGCTCGCGGGCGCGGGCGTCCACGTCGTTGGTGCCCAGTGCCACGCGGGCGAACTTGGCGTAGGCGTAGGCGTCCTCGTAGGTCAGGCGTCCGCCGACCAGCACGCCCACCCTGCCCCGAGCCGCGCCCAGACCCTGGGCGGCGAGGCTGATCGCCTCGGGCCAGGAGGCGAACTCCAGGGCCCGGGACTCCTCGTCGCGGACCAGGGGGCGGGAGAGGCGGTCGGACCGGGTGGCGTAGGTGAACGCCCACCGGCCCTTGTCGCAGTTCCACTCCTCGTTGACCTGCGGGTCGTCCCCGGCCAGACGGCGGGTGACCTTGCCCCGGCGGTGGTCGGTGCGCTGGGCGCAGCCGCCCGCGCAGTGCTCGCACACGCTCGGGGTGGAGACCAGGTCGAAGGGGCGCGACCGGAACCGGTAGGCCGATCCGGTGAGCGCGCCCACCGGGCAGATCTGCACGGTGTTGCCGGAGAAGTAGGAGTCGAAAGCCTCCCCTCGGCGACGCCGACCTGCTCCTGGGCACCCCGCTCCATCAGCTCGATGAGCGGGTCGCCCGCGATCTGCGCCGCGAAGCGGGTGCAGCGGGCGCACTGGATACAGCGTTCACGGTCCAGCAGCACCCCGGTGGAGAGCGCGATCGGCTTGGGGAAGGTCCGCTTGACGTCGACGAACTCGGTCTCCCCTGACCCGTGGACATGGCCTGGTTCTGGAGGGGGCACTCGCCGCCCTTGTCGCAGACCGGGCAGTCCAGCGGGTGGTTGATCAGGAGGAACTCCATGATCCCGCGCTGCGCCCGCTCCGCCACCTCGGAGGTGAGGTGGGTGTTGACCACCATCCCCTCCATGACGGTGATGGTGCAGGAGGCCTGCGGCTTGGGCATCCCGCGCCCGTTGCCCATGTCGGGGATCTCCACCAGGCACTGGCGGCAGGCCCCCACCGGGTCGAGCAGCGGGTGGTCGCAGAACCGGGGGATCTGGATGCCGAGCAGCTCGGCGGCCCGGATCAGCAGGGTGCCCTTGGGGACGCGGATCTGGAAACCGTCGATGGTGACGGTGATCAGGTCCTCCGGGGGCGGGGCGGGCGAGGACCCGCCTGAGGTGTTGGAGGTGACGGTCACCGGTTCCCTCCCTCTTCCGTGGTCGGCCGGTCCGCCCAGAGGGTGGACCTGGAGTGGTCGAAGGGGCAGCCGCCCTTCTCGAAGTGGTCGACGTACTCCTGGCGGAAGTGCTTGATCGACGACATGACGGGGCTGGTGGCACCGTCGCCCAGCGCGCAGAAGGAGCGGCCGAGCAGGTTGTCGCAGATCTGGAGGAGCTTGTCGATGTCGGCCTCGGTGCCCTCGCCGCGCTCCAGACGGTCCAGGACCTGGACCATCCAGAAGTTGCCCTCGCGGCAGGGCGTGCACTTGCCGCAGGACTCGTGGGCGTAGAAGGCGATCCACCGGCCGACGGCGCGGACCACGCAGGTGGTCTCGTCGAAGATCTGGAGGGCGCGGGTGCCGAGCATGGACCCGGCGGCGCCCACCGACTCGAAGTCGAGCGGGGTGTCCAGGTGCTCCTCGGTGAAGATGGGCGTGGAGGAGCCGCCCGGGGTCCAGAACTTGAGCCGGTGCCCCTCGCGGATCCCGCCCGCCATGTCCAGGAGCTCGCGCAGGGTGATCCCGAGCGGCGCCTCGTACTGGCCGGGGTTGGTGACGTGCCCGGACAGGGAGAAGAAGCCGAACCCGGCGGACTTCTCGGTGCCCATGGACGTGAACCACTCGGCGCCGTTGGCGACGATCCCGGGGACGCTGGCGATGGACTCGACGTTGTTCACCACGGTGGGCGAGGCGTAGAGCCCGGCCACGGCGGGGAACGGCGGCTTGAGCCGGGGCTGGCCCCGGTAGCCCTCCAGGGAGTCCAGGAGGGCGGTCTCCTCGCCGCAGATGTAGGCGCCCGCCCCGGAGTGCACGACGACGTCGAGGTCGAAGCCGCTGCCGAGGACGTCCTTGCCGAGCAGCCCGGCCTCGTAGGCGTCGGCCACCGCCTGGCGGAGGCGGCGGACGACGTGGACGACCTCGCCGCGCACGTAGATGAAGGCCTGCTGGGACCTGATCGCGTACGCGGCGATCGCCACACCCTCCACCAGCACGTGGGGGTTGGCGAGCATGAGCGGGATGTCCTTGCAGGTGCCCGGCTCGGACTCGTCGGCGTTGACGACGAGGTAGCGCGGGTTGGGGTTGTCCTTGGGCAGGAACCCCCACTTCATCCCGGTGGGGAAGCCCGCGCCGCCACGGCCGCGCAGGCCGGACTGCTTGACCAGGTCCACGATGGAGTCGGGGTCCATGGTCAGCGCCCTGCGCAGCGCCTCGTAGCCGCCGGTGGCCCGGTAGCCGTCGATCGTGAAGGAGTCGGGACGGTCCCAGTTCCTGGACAGGATCGGGGTCAGGGTGGTCACTTGGCGCCCTCCTCACCCTGGTCGGGACGGGTCGGGAGGTTGTTCGGGTCCGGCGCGGTCCAGCCGTTGCGGTCCGCGATCCGGAGCCCGGCCAGCGAGGGACCGGCCGCCTGGACGCCCTCGCCCGCGCGACCGTCGTCGAACCCGGCCAGCACGCGCGAGGCCTGCTTCCAGGTGCACAGGCTGGCGGGGCCGCGCGTGGGCGCGACGTCCGCGCCCAGACGCAGGTCGTCCACCAGCTGCTTGGCGGTGGCCGGGGTCTGGTTGTCGAAGAACTCCCAGTTGACCATCACGACCGGCGCGAAGTCACAGGCCGCGTTGCACTCGACGTGCTCCAGCGTGACCTTCCCGTCGCCGGTGGTCTCCCCGTTGGCGAGGTCCAGGTGCTCCTTGAGGGCGGAGAAGATCTCGTCTCCGCCCATCACCGCGCACAGGGTGTTGGTGCACACGCCCACCTGGTAGTCGCCGCCGGGGTCGCGGCGGTACATCGTGTAGAACGTGGCGACCGCCTTGACCTCGGCCAGCGTGATGCCGAGCTGGTCGGCGCAGAACCGCATGCCCTCCGCGCTGACGTGCCCCTCCTCCGACTGCACCAGGTGCAGCAGAGGGAGCAGCGCCGAACGCGGCTTCGGGTAACGGCTGACGATCTCCTTGGCGTCCTGTTCCAGGCGCGCCACGACCTCGTCGGTGAAGACCTCGGGGATCTCCACGGGGTTGTTCTCGTTGGACTCGCTCACCGGTCCACGCCTCCCATCACCGGGTCGATACTGGCCACGGCCGCGATGACGTCCGCCACCGTCCCGCCCTCGCACATGGCGGCGACGGCCTGGAGGTGGGTGAACGAGGGGTCGCGGAAGTGCACGCGGTAGGGGCGGGTGCCCCCGTCGCTGACCGCGTAGCAGCCGAGCTCGCCCTTGGCGCTCTCCACCGCCGCGTAGGCCTGGCCCGCGGGGACCCGGAAGCCCTCGGTGACCAGCTTGAAGTGGTGGATCAGCGCCTCCATCGAGCCGCTCATGATGTGCGCGATGTGGTCCGGGGAGTTGCCCATGCCGTCCGGGCCGAGCGCCAGCTTGGCGGGCCAGCCGATCTTGGCGTCCTCGATCATCACCGGGCCGGGCTGGAGCTTGTCCAGGCACTGCTCGATGATCCTGAGGCTCTCCTCCATCTCGGCGATGCGCACCCGGTAGCGGGCGTACACGTCGCCGCCGTCGGAGACCGGGACGTCGAACTCGTAGTCCTCGTAGCCGCAGTACGGCTTGGCCTTGCGCAGGTCCCAGGCCAGGCCCGAGGCGCGCACCAGCGGGCCGGTGACGCCGAGCGCCATGCACCCGGGCAGGTTCAGGTACGCGACGTCCTTGGTCCGGGCCAGGTAGACGGGGTTCTCGTCCAGGAGCTTGCGCATGGTCTGGATGCGCTTGGGCATCTCCTTGAGCAGCTCCCGGACCTTGCCCACGGCGCCGGGCGGCAGGTCCTGCGCCACCCCGCCGGGCCGGACGTAGGCGTGGTTCATCCTCAGGCCCGTGACGAGCTCGAAGATGTCCAGGATCATCTCGCGCTCGCGGAAGCCGTTGGTCATCACCGTGGTGGCGCCCAGCTCCATGCCGAACGTCGCCATGGCCACGAAGTGCGAGGCCATCCGGTTGAGCTCCATGAGCAGAACGCGGATGACGCTGGCGCGCTCGGGCACCCGGTCAGTGATGTCGAGCAGCTTCTCGACCGCCAGGCAGTACGCCGTCTCGTTGAAGAGCGGCGTGAGGTAGTCCATGCGGGTCACGAACGTGGTGCCCTGCGTCCACGTCCGGTACTCCATGTTCTTCTCGATGCCGGTGTGCAGGTAGCCGATGGCCACGCGGGCCTCGGTACAGGTCTCGCCGTCGAGGGTGAGGATCAGCCGGAGCACGCCGTGGGTGGACGGGTGCTGGGGTCCCATGTTGACGACCAGGCGTTCGGCGCTGGTGCCCTGGGCCTTCTCGATGACGTCGTCCCAGTCCCCACCGGAGGCGTCGATGTAGTCCTCGGTGACGGTCATGCCGTGCCTCCCTTCCGGAGGGGCCTTCGTGTGGCTGGTGTGGTGGCCGCGCGGATCACGTGTAGGACCGCCGCTCGTCCGGCGGGGGCACCGTGGCGCCCCGGTACTCGACCGGGATGCCGCCCAGCGGGTAGTCCTTGCGCTGGGGGTGGCCGTGCCAGTCGTCGGGCATCTGGATGCGGGTCAGCGCCGGGTGCCCGTCGAAGACGATCCCGAAGAAGTCCCAGGCCTCGCGCTCGTGCCAGTCGTTGGTCGGGTAGGCCGACACGATCGAGGGGATGCGGGGGTCGGCGTCGGGGCAGGTGGTCTCGACGCGGATCTCGCTGTTGTGCGTGATCGACCTGAAGTGGTAGACGGCGTGCAGTTCACGGCCGATGTCCTCCAGGTAGTGGACCCCGACCACGCCCGTGCACAGCTCGTAGCGGAGCGCGGGGTCGTCGCGCAGGACGCGGACCAGTTCCAGCAGGGCCTCGCGGCGCACGTGGAAGGTGATCTCGCCCCGGTCGACCTCCACGCGCTCGACCTCGGCCTCGCGGCCGATCGCCGTGAGGGCCGTCTCCAGGTCGTCCGCGACCCGGTCGAAGTCCGCGGTGCGCGGGTCGTCGGGGTCGGTGAAGGGACGCTCGCTCCGGACGGGAGCGCTCCCCCGCACCAGGAGGCCGCCGAAGCCGGAGGTGTCACCGGAGGTCCGGGCGCCGAACATGCCGGTGCGCCTGACCGGTGCGGCCAAGCGCTCGCGCCCGAGCTGGTCGGGGAGGTTCTCCGCCGCCTCGTCGCGCTCGTTCTCGTTGCTCATGTCAGTCCTTGGTCACCAGGGGCAGCGAACGGCGGAGCAGGCGCTCCTCGGTCTCGGTGATCTCCTGCTCGCGGTGGGCACCGAGCTTGGTGTTCTGCACCTTGTCGTGGAGCTTGAGCACGGCGTCCAGGAACATCTCCGGCCTGGGCGGGCAGCCCGGCAGGTAGATGTCGACGGGAACGATGTGGTCCACGCCCTGGACGATCGCGTAGTTGTTGAACATGCCGCCACTGGAGGCGCAGACGCCCATCGCGATGACCCACTTGGGTTCGGGCATCTGGTCGTAGATCTGGCGCAGGACCGGGGCCATCTTCTGGCTGACCCGTCCGGCCACGACCATGAGGTCGGCCTGACGCGGGGTGGCGCCGAACTTCTCCATGCCGAACCGGGCGAGGTCGTAGTGGGGCCCGCCGACCGCCATCATCTCGATGGCGCAACAGGCCAGACCGAACGTGGCGGGCCACATGGACGACTTGCGGGCCAGGCCGACGACCTGTTCGACCGTGGTGAGCGCGACTCCGGCCGGCAGTTTCTCTTCGATACCCATCAGCTGCGGACCTCCTCGGGGGTGGGCGGCTGGGTCTGGTCGGGGGTCTGTGGAATCAGGGGGATCAGTCCCATTCGAGGCCTCCGCGACGCCACTCGTAGGCGTAGGCGATGGAGACGTTCACCAGGAAGAGGATGATCGCGATGACGCCGAACCAGCCGAGGGCGTCGAAGTGCACGGCCCACGGGATGAGGAAGATGATCTCGATGTCGAAGACGATGAACATCATCGCCGTCATGTAGTACTTGACGGTGAAACGGCCACCGCCCGCGGGCTGCGGGGTGGGTTCGATCCCGCACTCGTACGCCTGCATCTTGGCCCGGTTGTACCGCTTGGGTCCCATGACCGCACCGGCGACCATCGACAGGACGACGAACGCGGCGCCGATCCCACCGAGCACGAATATCGGTGTGTACAGCTCCACGGCTCACCCTCCTCCGCTGAATGGCTGGTCGGAGCGCGCGACCGGCTGACTTGTGAACGTTTTCACGTGCTTCTCTCGGCTCTTCCCGAAATGTCTGGGTGGTGGGGCCGGACCGCGGATCACCGACGGCCCGGCCGTACGATCGCGCCGTCGCCCTCTAGGCGGCGGGCGCCATCTTGGACAGGCCGTTGATGACCCGGTCCATGGCGTCGCCCTTGCTCGGTTCGGTGAGGTTGGCGAGCATCTTCAGCACGAACTTCATGAGCGTGCGCTGACGCAGTCCGTACTTGGTCGCGTACTTCATGAACTCGGGCTGGCCGATGACCTTCACGAAGTAGCGGCCCAGCGTGTAGTAGCCGCCGTAGGTGTCCGCGAGGACCTCCGGGTACCGCAGCAGGGCCCGTTCGCGCGTCTGCTGGGTGGGACGGCCGTGCGCCTGCACGATCACGTCGGCGGCGATCTGCCCGGCCTCCATGGCGTAGGCGATGCCCTCGCCGTTGAACGGGTTGACCATGCCGCCCGCGTCACCGACCAGCAGCAGGCCGCGCGCGTAGTGCGGGACCCGGTTGAAGCCCATCGGCAGCGCCGCGCCGAGGATCTTGCCCTTCTGGTTCTCCTCGGTGAAGCCCCACTCCTCCGGCATGGACTCGGTCCACCGGCGCAGGAGCTTGCGGTAGTCCACGTCCTGGAAGGCGGTGGTGGAGTTGAGGATGCCGAGGCCCACGTTGCTGGTGCCGTCACCGACACCGAACACCCACCCGTAGCCGGGCAGGAGGACGTCCTTGTCGCCGCTGCGGTCCCACAGCTCCAGCCACGACTCCAGGTAGTCGTCCTCGTGGCGGGGGCTCTCGAAGTAGGTGCGCACGGCCACGCCCAGGGGCCGGTCGTCGCGCTTGCGGATGCCCATGGCGACGGAGAGCCGGGAGGAGTTGCCGTCGGCGGCCACGACCAGCGGTGCCCGGAAGGTCACGGGTTCGCGGTCGGCGTTCTTCGCGTGCACTCCGACGATGCGGTTGCTGCGCTCGTCCATCAGCGGGCCGGTGACGTTCGTGCGCTCCAGGAGCTTCGCCCCGGCGGAGACCGCCCGGTTGACCAGGATCTGGTCGAAGTCGAAGCGTGTGCGCACGAGGCCGAAACCCGGGTACGCGGCGAGGTCGGGCCAGGGCAGTTCCAGGCGCACGCCCGCGCCGACGATGCGCAGGCCGTGGTTCCTGATCCACCCCTCGTCCTCGAAGGTGATCCCCATGGCGGTGAGCTGTTTCACCGCCCTCGGGGTGAGTCCGTCGCCGCAGACCTTCTCCCTGGGGAAGGCGGTCTTCTCCAGGAGCAGGACGTCTAGCCCGGCCTGGGCCAGGTAGTAGGCGGTGGTGGAGCCAGAAGGGCCAGCGCCGACGACGATGACGTCGGCGTCGTACTCGATCCGTTCCCGGCCTCTGGGAGAGGAGGTGGCTGTCTCGCTCACGGATGTGTCCTCGACTACTCGCGCGGTACACCGTGGCGGGTCAGTGCGGGTTCGACCCGCTCACGGGGGTGCTTGGGGACGTTGGGGGACTTCCGACATGTCCGACATGGGTCTTGTGTCATAAGCCTCGTGGCCTTGTGAAGCACTTCACAAGCCACTTTTCCGCAGTCTAGACCCTCACGCGCCAGGAGGCGACCCCCGGGGGCATTGTTCAGAAAATCGGATATAGAACCCACAAGCCTCCACACACCCACCAAAGCAGTCACAAACAGTCAAATGCGCAGCTAGTGATACCCGATCAACAACAAGTGACCCACGAGTCACAGAAAAACCCCAAGGCACAGAACTTTCCTTGGGGTTTGCGTGCTTTTTAGTTAGAAGAGAAGACTTTCGCCTCATGGGCGCTATGTCTGTTTTTACTTCTCCCGGAAGCCACGGTGCAGGGCCACCGTGCCCAACGTCAGGTTGCGCCACGCGACCCGCGACCACCCGGCGCCCTGGAGGTACGTCGAGAGCTCGGCCTGGTCCGGCCAGGCCATGATCGACTCCGAGAGGTAGTCGTAGGCCTCACTGCGCCCGGAGAACGCCCCGGCGATCCTCGGCAGCGCCGCCATCAGGTAGGTCGAGTACAGCTTGTCCACGAACTCGACCGGGATGTGGCTGAACTCGCAGATGACCAGCCGCCCGCCGACCCTGGTCACCCGGCGCAGCTCCCGCAGCGCCTGGTCCACGTCCGCGACGTTGCGCAGGCCGAAGGAGATCGTCACCGCGTCGAAGGTCTCGTCGGCGAAGGGCAGCGAGAGCGCGTCGCCGGCCACGAAGGTCACCCCGCCGCGCGAGGCCCCGCCCCTGCGCCGGGCACCGTTCTGGAGCATCCCCAGCGAGAAGTCGCAGGCGATCACGCGCGCGCCCTTCTTGATGAAGGATTCCGAGGAGGTGCCGGTGCCCGCGGCGAGGTCCAGCACCAGTTCGCCGCTGTGGGCGTCGACCGCGTCGACCACGGCGCGTCGCCAGACGCGGTCCTGGCCGAGCGAGATGACGTCGTTGACGAGGTCGTAGTTCTCTGCGATGCCGTCGAACATCGCGGCGACGTCCTGGGGCTTCTTGTCGAGCTTCGCGCGGGTCATGGCACCAGCCTAAGGGTGGCCGGACAGCGGAGCGGACGGGGTGGGGCGGGCGCCTCCCACGGCCCTGACCAGGCGAAGGTCCAGTTACTTGCCGTAATCAGACCCCCACTTTGTGCAATGATGTGGGGACCGAAACCATCCTTCGCGCGCCCGAGGAGTCCCGTGAATCCGGCCCGATCGTTCGTCGCCCTGACGATGAGTTCCCTGCTCCTGTTCCCTCTCGGGGCCGCGACCGCCGCGCCCGCCCTGGCCGCGCCCCATGAGGGCGTGGTCAGCGAACAGCCCGTCCAGTGGACGCCGCACGTCCTGGACGGGAAGGTCAAGGACATCCTCCGGATCGGCGACACCGTCGTGGTGGCCGGACAGTTCGAGCGCGTGTCCGACGCCGACGGGGGCAGGACGTACAACCGGCGCAACCTCTTCGCCTTCCGGCACGGCACCGGTGAGCTCCTGCCCGCCTTCGCGCCGCGGGTGGACGGCACCGTCAACTCGGTGACCGAGGGCCCGGGCGGTTCGCTGGTCATCGGCGGCCAGTTCCAGAGCGTCAACGGCTCGGCCAGCCGGGGGATCGCCCGCGTCGACGCCACGACCGGCCGCAACGTCTCCGGGTTCCGCGCGTCGCTGGACGACGGGAGCGTGTACCGGCTCGCCGGGGACGGTCGCGACCTCTACGTCGGCGGCAACTTCACCGGGGTGAGCGGGGAGAAGCGCACCGGGCTCGCGCGGCTCGACGCCGCGACCGGCGAGGTGGACGCGGACTTCACCCCGACCATCTCCGAGCAGCGGCGGGGCGTCCTGCGCGTGCAGGAGCTGGCCCTGAGCCCGGACGGCCGCAGGCTCGCGGTGAACGGGACGTTCACCAAGGTCGACGGCCTGGACCGGTACCAGATCGCCATGATCGACACCGCGACCGGCTCACCCACCACCTGGTCGACCTCGGAATACGAGGCGGAGTGCGACTACGAGGGCCTCCACACCTACATGCGGCAGATGGACTTCGCGCCGGACGGCTCCTACTTCGCCGTGGTGACGGGCGGCGGCCCCGAGGTGAAGCCCGGCCTGTGCAAGACCGTGGCACGGTTCGAGAACACGGACACGGCGGGCTCCGAGGCCACCTGGTCCAACATGACCGGCGGGGACACCCTGTACTCGGTCGAGGTCACCTCGTCCGCCGTCTACGTGGGCGGCCACCAGCGCTGGATGGACAACGAGAAGGGCGCCCAGAACCCGGGGCCGGGTTCGGTCGCCCGCGAGGGCATCGCCGCGGTGAGCCCCACGACGGGCCGGGCGCTGTCCTGGAACCCGGGCCGCTCCCGGGGCTACGGCGTGGAGGCCCTGCACGCGACGTCCGACGGCCTCTACGTCGGCAGCGACACCGACCGGCTCGCGGACGAGTACCACGCGCGGCTGGGGATGTTCCCGACCGTGTGAGGGTCCGACGTCGGGTGAGCGCCCGACGAGAAGCACCGACGGGGTGGTGTCCGAGTGTTCGGAGCACCGCCCCGTCGGTCACTTCGGGGTGTTCTCCGCCTCCTGGGCCTCCTGGGCGCGCAGGATCTCGTCCTGGATCTCGTCCTCCCGGGCCGCGCCGCCCTGGAGGCGGTCCCCCACGGCCTTGTCCTGCTCCTGGCGCTTCCTCGACCACTGGTCGACCGACGCGGACATCTGGTCGCGCCACTTGGAAAGGAGGACGTACGAGGCGAGACCGCTGATCACCCACGCGAGAACCAGCGCGATCCAGGAACGCGCGCCGAACAGGTAGACGACGCCGAAGGCGCCCGCGAACAGCGCCAGACGGGCGGCGGTATAGGTCAGCCAGCTACGCATCAAAAAGCCTCACAACAGACGTTTACCTGGACTAGATTGGGCAGCGCATCCATCCACGCGGATCACGTGCGTGGACGGCCGAGTCATGCGACCGTGGTCGAAGGGGCGGTGTCCCGGATCAGGCAGCCTCACCTCCAGGTTAAGGGGGTGCCTTCGCCGGTGCGCACCAGGGCGGGGTGTGTCCCGTCGCAGGCCGGGCGGTGGTCAGCGCCGGATTCAGATAGTCATGGGATGTTTCCAATCCCGACAGCCGGGTCTGAACATCACGTTCCGATCACATATCCCCCGCTTCTCCCCGAACGCCGCAATTTCTCCGAAAACTAGGGAGGAAACGGACCAACTCGTGCACACTAGGGGATCAAACGCCCGCCGCCCCCTCAGTCCAGGCGGGCACGATTGGGGGAATGTGAAGGTGGAACGAGCAAGCGAACGCCTGTTGACCCCCGGGGAAGTGGCCTCACTCTTCCGGGTTGATCCCAAGACCGTGACTCGCTGGGCCGCCTCCGGGCGCATCAGCAGCATTCGGACCCCCGGCGGCCACCGCCGTTTCCGGGAGTCAGAGGTACGCGCCCTCCTGCTCGGCGAACCGAGCGAGAGCACCACCTGAAGAAGTCCGGCACGCCCCCGACGGTCCCGGACCCGACGACCCGAGCGGTCTTCCCCAACCCGGGCCGGTGTCCCCGGCCGGGAGGGGTCGACAGCATGAGTAGGCTGGAAGCATGGTGTGGCTCGGTGGCCTGATCACGCTCGTGTCGATCGTTCTATGGGTGTACGCGTTCTTCGACGCGTTGACCACCCCTGCGCAGGAGGTCCGGAACCTCCCGAAGGTCCTGTGGCTGGTCGTCATCGCGCTGTTCATGCCCGTGGGATCCATCCTGTGGCTCTTCCTCGGTCGTCCGCCCAAGCCCGTCTCCGTCCTGGGCGACGCGCCCTCCCCAAGGAGGCCGCCAGGTCCGTGGACGACCTTGACCCGTCAGACTTCGCCAAGCCCTCGGACAGCCCGCACCCACTCGGCCCGGACGACGATCCGGAGTTCCTCAGGGACCTCAACCGTCGGATCGACCCGGAGGACTGAGTCTCCGCAGGCGCTGGCACACGCTTCACCGCGCGCGGCGGCCGCGACACCCGGAACACGTGAAGGGGCCGTACCCGAACGGGTACGGCCCCACCGTCGTCTCCGTGCCTTCGTCCGCGTCCGGGGCTCGCCCGGACCGGGTCAGGCGTAGGAGTGGAGCCCGCTGAACATGTAGTTCACGGCGAAGAAGTTGAACATGACGGTGAGGAAGCCGATCACGTTGATCCAGGTCGCCTTGGGTCCGCGCCAGCCACCGGTCGCCCGGGCGTGCAGGTAGGCCGCGTAGATCACCCAGGAGATGAAGGACCACACCTCCTTGGGGTCCCATCCCCAGAACCGGCCCCAGGCCTCGTCGGCCCAGACCGAGCCGGCGATGACACCGAACGTCCACAGCGGGAACGCGAAGAGGATGAACCGGTGCGAGATACGGTCGAGCAGCTCCGGGCTGGGCAGGCGCCCGGCGATCCCGACCACCTTCTCCCCCAGGGCCCGCCTGGCCTCGGCCCGGTGCGCGACCAGGTAGGTGATGCCCGCGGCGCCGGACACCATGAACGCGCCACCCGCGATGATCACGGCGGAGACGTGGATCGGCACCCAGTAGGACTGGAGTGCCGGGATGAGCGGGCCCGGGTCCACATAGAGCCACCGCACCCCGATGCCCAGCAGGAGCAGGACGGGGACCAGCACGAACGCGCCGAGGAAGCGGGCCTGGTACCGCCAGGAGGCGTAGAGCAGCGCGCCGACGGCCACCAGGCACATCGCCACGACGAACTCGAACATGTTGCCCCAGGGCCAGCGTCCCGCCGCCAGCCCCCGGGTGATGATCTGGGCGAGGCCGAACACGAAGCCCAGCGCCGTCACGCCCAGCGCGATCCGGCCGAGCACGCTCTGCGAGGCCTGCGCCTCGCCCTCGTCCGTGCGGACGCTGACCTCGATGTCGTCGTCGGCGCCCTCGACGGAGCCCGCGCCCACGGGCATGAGGCGTCCCGCCCTGAGCCTGGTGCGTCGTCCGTAGGCGGCCTCGATGGCGAAGAGGAACAGCGCGGCCGCGTACGTCACGATCATCGCGATGATCAACGTGTCACTGGCCGACGCCATCGTCTCGTCCACCGGTCCGGCGAGTGTGTACGTCACCGGTCACTCCCTCTTGTCGTCGACTCTCGCGGGTCGGATGTCGTGTGGGGGTTGTCGTCGGACTCGCTCCTGAGTCGTCCGGCAAGTCGTTTGGTGATCTCGTGGAACTCGGCGTTGTCACCGGCGACCTCGGTCTTGCCGAGCCCGGCCAGCTCCACGCGGGTGGTGCCGTCCTCGCCCCTGGTCGCGCGCACCCACACTCGGCGGGGACGCACGAACAGGGTCAGCAGCAGGCCCGCCACGGCCGCCGTGGCCGCGCCCAGGGCCGGGAGGCGGGCGCCGTCCCGGTTGCTCTGGAGCGTGGCGTACTCCTTGTAGCCGGTGAAGGTGATCGAACCGGCCTCGTCGGGCAGCTCCCAGGTGTCGCCCACCGCCATGACGGGTGACTCACCCAGCGACTCCATCCCCTCGGTCCGGAGCTGGTAGACCGACTGCGGGTCGACCATCCCCATGTCGCCCTGGTAGGCCTCCAGGGTCACCATCGGGTTCTCCGCCCCGGGGAAGGTCGAGACCAGCTCGCCCTCGGAGTCCTCGGCCGCCGTGGGCAGGAACACCCCGACGAAGCCCAGCTCCTCGCCACCGGTGTCGGGCACCTTCACCACACCGTCCGAGGTGTAGGTCATGGTCTCGCGGTGCAGGAACGGCACCGCCTGGTCGAAGACCAGGTCGCCGTCGGCGTTGCGCACCTCGAACTGCGGCGCGTACCCGTGGCCCAGCAGGTACACCTGCACCCCGTCCACGCTCAACGGGTGGTTGACCTCCAGGGTGTGCTGCTCCTCCTCCGACTCGGGCGACTCCTTGTAGCTCAGCTCCGCCACGTAGGACTCGGCCTGGCCACGCAGGTCCCCGTCGTCGATGAAGGACGCCTCGAAGCTGTCCAGGTGGATCGTGAACGGCTCGAAGGCGTCGGTGTCGGTCCAGTGCCCGGGGTAGATGGCGTCGTAGGAGGGCAGCGTGTTCGCGAACCCGTCCCCCTCCACCAGCAGCATGTTGCCCCGGTAACCGAAGAACGATCCCGCCGCCAGGGCCAGCAGCAGCGCCAGCAGGGAGAAGTGGAACAGGACGTTGCCCGCCTCCCGCAGGTACCCCGTCTCTGCCGAGACCGAGTCGCCGTACCGCTCGACCCGGTACCCCTTCAGAACCGAGCGGGACCGCTCCAGCACCGTCTCGGGTGAGGCCCCGGTGCCGAACCGCGCCACGTAGGGCATCCGGCCCAGGTTGCGCGGGGTGGCCACCGGCCGGGCCCGCACCGCCCGGGCGTGCACCAGCGCACGCGGGATCACACACCCCGCCAGGGACACGAACAGCAGCAGGTAGATCGCCGCGTACCAGGGTGAGGAGAACACGTCGAAGAGGTGGAAGCGGTCCAGCCACACCGACAGCTCGGGGTTCTCCCGCACGTAGGTGGCGACCTCGTCCACGCTCACCACGTTCTGCGGCAGGATCGACCCCGGGATCGCCCCCAGCGCCAGCATGAACAGCAGGATCAGGGCCGTGCGCATCGAGGTGAGCGTGCGCCACACCCACCGGCCCCACCCGGCCGGGCCCAGACCCTTCGGGCCCGGACCGGCCGCCGGATCGGGCGTCCTCGCCTGTTCGGCGCCGTCTGCGTTCTCGGTCGTACGCGTACTCACGTCAGATCACCGTCTGGAAGTTGGCGGCCCAGCCCTGCATGGCGATGGTCATCTGGGTCCACAGACCCGTCACCATCGCCAGGCCGACCAGGACGAGCATGACACCGCCGACCACGGTGACCGTGCGGGTGTGGCGCTTGAGCCAGCCGAAGGCGTTCAGCGCACGTCGGTAGAGCAGCGACGCCACGATGAAGGGGAGCCCCAGACCGACGCAGTAGATCAGGGAGAGGAGCATGCCGCGACCGGCGCCGCCCTCGATGAAGGCCAGCGTCTGGACGGCAGCCAGGGTCGGGCCGATGCAGGGGGTCCAGCCCAGGCCGAACAGGACGCCGAGCAGCGGCGCCCCCGCGAGCCCGGCGCGGGGCAGGCGGTGGAAGCGGAACTCGCGGCCCAGCCCGGGCAGCACGCCCATGAAGGCCAGGCCGAGGAGGATCGTGAGTGCGCCGAGCACGCGGGTGATCGGATCGGTGTAGTCCATGAGGAGGTCACCGAGCCAGCCGATGAACCCGCCCACGGCGACGAACACCAGGCTGAACCCGGCGATGAACAGCACGCTTCCGGTGACCATCGTCCAGCGGCGCTGAGCCAGCTCGGCGTCCACGTCGGCGATCGTGCTGGTGGCGGTCGCTCCGTCACCGCCCGCGGCGTCGGAGGTGGTCGCCTGGCGTTCCCGCACGTGGGAGCCGCTCATCCCGGAGACGTACGACAGGTAGCCGGGAACCAGGGGGAGCACGCACGGGGAGAGGAAGGAGACGAGGCCGGCGAGCAGGGCCAGCGGTGCGGCCAGGAGGAGGGAGCCGGTCATGACGGTGGTGCCGATCGCGTCCATCAGTCGCCGTCCCCGCCCGGAGCGTCCTCGTCGGCCGCTTCCTCGGAGGCCTCCGCGTCGTCGCCGGGCTCGGCGTCGTCGGTGCTCTCGGCGCCCTCGCCGTAGCCCTCCAGCTCCGAGATCCGGACGCGTTCCTCGGGGTCACCGAGGTCGAACTCCACCACGACCGGATCCAGCAGTCCCGTCAGCTGCCCGTAGGTGGTCGGACCGATCACCCGCGCCGCGATGTTCCCGTCGGGGTCGATCACCAGGGTGCTGGGGATCGCCCGGGGCGGCACGGTCTCACGGAAGGCCTGCGGGATCTCCCCGGCTGGTCGTACAGGCTCGGGTACTCCACGCCCTTGTTCGCGGTGTAGGCCGCCGCGGCCGTCTCGTCGTCCTTGATATTCACACCCAGGAAGTCCACGCCCAGGTCCCCGTACTCGGCGTGCACCTCGTCCAGGACCGGCTGCTCGGCGCGGCAGGGCCCGCACCAGCTCGCCCACACGTTGACGACCAGGATCCGGCCCTCGTACTCCGACAGCGACAGCTCGTCGCCCTCGAACGTCGTCCCCGTCACCTCCGGGGCCGCGGCGCGCTCACCGGGCTCGAACTCCGTCGCGCTGCCGTCTCCCGAGATGAACCGGTCCTCCTCACCCCCGTCTCGATCTCCGTGCCACCGGCGCAGCCGGACAGGACGAGGACAGCCGTCACCGCGGCGGCCGAAAGGAACGGCACGGCACGACGGCGTCGCGTACCTGTGCTGGTACTGGGCATCGAGGGGACCTCGCGAACCGGGTGTGATCAGGGCGGACTACAACAACGACAAAGTGTAGTAGATGCCCTGGGGCCCGCTCGGCCGACCCGACACAAGGGAGCGTCCTCCTGGTCCGGCCCGCTCGGGCGCCCGGTGGGAGGTACGGCGCGGGTGCCGGGAGGCGGCACCGGTTGGGGGTACGGCACACGTCAGGGGCGATGCTGGGGAACATCGCCCCTGAGTGGCGGCGGATCGGGCGCTGGGTCAGAGGGCCCCGCTCCCGGGTCCGGCCTGGTTCGTCAGCCAGCCTCGACGAAAGCCTCGCGGAGGTAGTCGTGCACGGCTCGTTCGGGGACCCGGTAGGAACGCCCCACACGAATCGCGGGGAGAACTCCCGAGTGCACCATTCGGTAAACGGTCATCTTGGACACACGCATGATCGTGGCGACCTCCGCCACGGTCAGGAACCTGACCTCTTCGAGAGGCGGTTTGCTCCCGTTCATCTTCCGACGCCCTCATTCCCGGACGTGAGCATTTGTCTACCGTTCAGCCCTGGCGTGCCTCACGGTGCTCGGGGGACTCCGGCGAAACAGTCCCCGCCCCACCGACACGCCAGCGTGTCATGCTGTCACTACTGACACGTCCGTTTTCAGAGTAGAGCCGAGTTCCCCTCTACGGAAGGTCGTTCGTGCGGTCTTCGTGGTTGCGCGGTGACCACGGGTCAGATGAGGTTTAACGGTGGGTATAAATGACCGACCCTGCTCAAAGAAGGCCCGCTCTGGCGAGCACGTAGTCGCGCAGCGGAGCGTAGTCCTCGGGCAGGTATCCGTCGTCCAGAGGCACGGTGACCAGGAGTTTCCCCTCGTGCTCCGCGAGGAACAGGGCGGGGTCGTTGCAGTCCGCGAAGCCCACCGTGGGCACCCCCGCCTCCCCCGCCGCACCCGCGAATCCGTGATCCGCGATGACCAACTGCGGCCATGGCTCCCCCGGTCCGTCAGCTCCGCCAGGATCGCCCGCATCGCGAAGGGGTGGTGACTGTGCCGGGGCAGGTTCCCGTCCGTCACGAGCGCCACGTCCTCCCGCCAGACCACGATCCGGCGGTTCGGAGGCCGTTCGGTGGTCACCTCGTAGGAGTAGCCGCCCGCCGCGGTGAGAACCTTGCACCCGCGCGCGGTGAGCGCGTCCTTCCACGCCTGGTAGGTCTCCCGCAGGTTGCGCGGGTGCCCGGTGGCGAACATGACGCTCTCCTGGCGGGTGGCCGCCAGCGCCAACCGGTCGGCCAGGGCCTCCAGCGCGTCGATGGTGAGGTCGGGGTCGATGGTGTCGATCCCCCACACGTACTCGGCGTCGCCCACCACTCCGCAGCGCTTGTTCATCAGGGCGAGGACCTCGGCGTACGTCCAGTCGTGGGAGAAGGTCAGCCCGAACTGGTGGTACGGGTCCTTCTGCACGAGCCGCCGGTAGTGGCGCAGGTTGTTCTGCCGTGGGGTGTCGACGTGCCCCGCGATCCCCGTGCGAACCAGATAGGTGATGAGTTCGGCGCGTGTCGGCGGCGTCACCTGCGTTCCCCTTCCTCGTCTGCGCGGCGAGCCGGTGACACGCCGCGCGACCACCACGGCTTCGGCTCCTGTTCGCCCGGTATTCATCCCCTTCCTACCCGCTGAACGCGCGCCACGCCGCCATCGCGGAGATTTCACCGGGGTGTGATCCGGCGGCGGGGGCGGGAGGAGGGAACCGCTCAGAGGGTGGGGTCGATCCCGTGGCTGGGGAAGACGGCGGTTCGGGTGGCGTGGATGGCCCGGTCGACGGGGTCCCCCGGGTCGTAGCCGTGCTCGAAGGGGGTGAAGGAGACCCCTCTGCCGTCGGTCATGTAGAGCGGGGCCAGCTCGCCGGTGCGCTGGCGCACGAAGTCGCGCCACCCCTGCGGGGTCTCGCTGTCCGGGTCGATGGGTGCGCCCGCCGCCTCGGCCAGCAGGTGGGTCCAGGCCCGGGGCACGACGTGCACGAGGCCGTAGCCGCCACCCCCGAACAGCAGCCAGCGGCCACCCGCCGTCTTGCGCGCCAGCTTGTGGAGCTCCTCGTAGGCCCGACGCTGCCCGTCCACGCTGAGCGTGAGGTTGGCGAGGGGGTCGAGCGCGTGGGTGTCGCAGCCCTGCTGGGTCACCAGGATCTCGGGCTGGAACTCGTGCAGCAGGGGCGGCACCACGGCGTCGAAGGCGCGGTGCCAGCCGGTGTCGCCGGTCCCGGCGGGCAGGGGCACGTTGACGGCGTAGCCCTCCGCGTTCGGGCCGCCGGCCTCCGAGGCGTGCCCGGTGCCCGGGAACAGGGTCGCCGGCGACTCGTGGAGGCTGATCGTGAGGACCCGGGGGTCGTCGTAGAAGGCGTTCTGGACGCCGTCCCCGTGGTGGACGTCCACGTCGACGTAGGCGATGCGCTTGGCGCCCTGCTCCAGGAGCCAGGCGATGGCCAGCGCGGGGTCGTTGTAGACGCAGAACCCCCACGCGTTGCCGTGCATGGCGTGGTGGAGTCCGCCCGCGATGTTGGCGGCGTGCGCGCTCTCACCGGTCCACACGGCCCTGGCCGCGGCCACCGAGGCGCCCGCGATCAGAGCGGAGGCCTCGTGCATGTGCGGGAACACGGGGTTGTCGGTGGTGCCGAGCATGTGGGTGTCGTCGGGCTCCAGGGTCCGCCCGGCCCGCTTGACCGCCTCGATGTAGGCGGGGTCGTGGACCAGGGAGAGGAGTTCGTCGGAGGCCGGTTCGACGTCCAGGAGGTCGACCCCGGCGCCGTCGAAGACGCCGAACTCGCGGCTGAGCGCCATGGTCAGCTCGACCCGGATCGGCGCCATCGGGTGCTGTGGCCCGAAGTCGTAGGTGGTGAGTCCGTCGTCCCATGCCACCCGAAGCGAGCAGGACGTGCGCCCTCCCATGTGGTGACCCCCGTTTCAGGTGTGCGTGCTCCGAAGCACACAGTACGCAAGGCCGGGTCCGGGCAGAACCCCGGGTCCGGTTCGGTTTCCGGGGCGTGCCGGGCGGGGAGCGCGCCACGGGAGACGGGAACGGCCCCGGAGGGAGGTCCCTCCGGGGCCGCGGGCCCATGACGGCGGTCCCGCCGCCGCGCGTGCCTAGCTGTTCTCCATCTTGTAGTAGCAGGACTTGTAGGTCTCGCCCGCCTTGAGCTTCTTGGTGCCGTGGAGGGGCTTGCCGAAGCCGGACTCGGTGGAGGTGATCATGAGGCGGTACTCGCCCGGGTCGAGCTCGACCTTCATGACCTCGCCCTCGTCGAAGCAGGAGTTGCCGGTGGGGGGCGAGGAGTAGACCTCGCAGCCCTCGCAGGCCTCGGTGAACTCCTCGCCGTGGACCGCGTCCGGGCCCACGAACATGAAGTGCATCTCCTCCGGCGAGTTGTTGGTGAACTCGATGACGACCTTGTCGCCGTTGCCGGTGCTGTAGGGGCTCATGTCCTCGATCGAGGACTCGCCGAAGATGGTCTTGAGGTCCATCTGCTGCTCGATGCGCCCGGCACCGATGTGCTTGGTGAGCTTCTCGACGTCGTCGGCCTCGTAGTCGGGGTAGCTGGCCTCCAGGAACTCGACGGTCGCGTCCGCGTCGTCGAGGTCACCGGAGTCCACCTGGGCCCAGCCGCAGTTGAGGGCGGCGTCGGGACGCTCCTCCTCGATGCGTTCCGCGATGTCGGGAGCGGCGTCCCAGGCGAGGTCGTCGAACATCCCGATCTGGTCGAAGGCCGAACACCAGTTCTCCGCCTGGTAGTCGCCGGTGGCCAGGTCGTACAGCTCGACCAGGGCGTCGGGCACCTGGGCGGCGGACGGGGTGTCGGCGAAGTCGTCCGCGATGAAGGCGTAGGTCTCCTGCGCCTTCCGGAAGGCCTCGCTGACCTCGTCGGTCACGGTTCCGCTGTAGGACTCGTCCGCGTCGGCGGCGAGCTGGGCCGCGTAGTCGAAGTGGATCTCCGCGATGCTGCCGTCGGTGTCCTCCCAACGGGCTCCGGCGTGCGCGAAGTAGTCGGTGTAGGACTCCAGCGCGTGGTCGTAGGCCTCGTTGGCGACGTCGGACTGCGCCCGGCTCAGGATCTCGCAGGCCTCGGCGCCCGCGCGGGCCCGGTTCATCAGGGACGGCGACATGGAGAGCTGGAAGCCGCCCTCCACCTGTTCGTAGGTGTCGATCGCGGTGTCGCAGTCACCCTTCGCGTGTTCGGCGTCCGCGACGCGGAGGCGCCACTCACCGGTCTGCCAGACACCGACCAGCGAGAGCGCCATGACCACGACGAGGCAGGCGGCCAGGACGACCGGCTTGCCCGTGGCCGTGGGCTCCTCTCCCCGGGCCATGAGACGGCGGTCGTGCCTGCGTCCCGCGAAAAGACCGTGCACGACGGTGACCAGGATCCAGCCCAGGAGGACCGGGACCCAGACGAGCAGGTCGTCAGCGGCGCCCATGAGGGCGGCCGTGACCAGCAGGCCCACGGTGACGGCCAGGTTGATCCCGAAGAACACCCAGCTGCGCAGGTGGAAGTAGCCCGCGCCGACACCGGACAGGTTGAGCAGCGCGACGCGCAGGCCCGTCCGGGACTTGAGGAGGCCGAGCGGGGGCAGGGGCGGCGGCGGGCCGCCGAAGTGACCCGCGGGCGGGCCGGGGGCATACCACCGGGAGGCATACCGCCGGGCGGCATCCCACCCGGGGGCATGCCGCCGGGGGCGGACCTCCCGGCGGCGGGCCGAAGGGCGGGTTGCCACCGGAGGGGCGCCTCCCGGCGGCGGGCCGCCGAACTGGCCGGGCGGCGGGCCACCCGGACGGCCGGGGCCGTGCGGAGCACCGGGACCGGAGGGGGCGCCCGGACCGTTGGGGCCACCGGGGGCGCCGGGACCCCCGGGCGGCGGGCCACCGGGACCGTGGGGACCACCGGGGGCGGTCCACTCGGCGCCTGACCCATGGGCGGGGGCCTCCGGGCGGTGGGCCACCGGGTGGCGGCCCCACGGGCGGGGGCTGACCCCGGACGGGGTCGGGGCGCCGGGGCCGCTTCCCGGGGCGGGACCGCCGACGGGGGTCTGCGGGCCGCTCGGAGCGGGGGAGGCGTCGCGGATCCGGGCTGGCCCGGGAGGTTGGACGGGTCCGAAGGGGGTTGAGGGTGTGTCATGGGGCCCCGGAATCAGTGAGGGGAAGACGTACGCAGTCGAAGAGGGAAGAGGGGACGAGCCCTCTTATCCCGACTTTATTCGTCAGGTAGGACGCAATGTCCGACGCCCGGCGACCAGAGCGACCAGGAAATCCACCTGTGATTTGGGTCACATACGGAACGACTAGCTCTCCGACAGCGCCCTGCTGCGGTCCCGCGCCGCCTCGATCGCGTCCGTGAAGGCCGTGCGCACTCCGTGTCGCTCCAGCTCACGGAGAGCTGCCGCCGTGGTCCCTCCGGGTGACGTGACGGCCTCCCGCAGGACCACGGGGTGCTCCCCCGAACCGTCGAGCATGGCCGCGGCGCCGGTGATGGTCTGCCCCACGAGGCGCTCCGCCGTGACCCGGGGCATACCCATGGCCACACCGGCCTCGATCATGGTCTCCGCGATGAAGTAGAAGTAGGCCGGTCCGCTGCCGGAGATGGCGGTGACCGTGTCCATGTGCTGTTCACCCACGCGCAGCACCTCGCCGACCGCGCCCAACAGCTCCTCGGCGCGGTCCAGGTGCCCGGCCCCCGCGTGGGCCCCTCCGGCGACGGCCGTCATGCCCCGGCCCATGAGCGCGGGGGTGTTGGGCATCGCGCGGACCACCGGCACGCCCGGGTGCAGGTGGCTCTCCATCACGGCGGTGGTCAGCCCCGCCGCCACCGAGATGACCAGCTGCTCGCCCGACAGGTGTGGGGCGAGGTCGTCCAGCAGGGCCAGCATGTCCTGGGGCTTGAGGGCGAGCAGCAGGGTGTCCGCTCGCTTGGCGGCGTCCGCCGCCGGCACCGTCTCGACCCCGTGGCGGGCGCGCAGCTCCGCCGCGTGCTCCTCGCGCGGCTCCGTGACGAGCACGTCCTCCGGGGCGTGGCCCTGGGCCAGCAGCCCGGCGAGCAGCGCCTCGCCCATCTTTCCTGCGCCGATGATCGCGATCATTAGGGGTCCTCTCTGCGCGTTCCCTCCACGCTAGCGGCCCGGGGGCTCCCGCGTGGACCTCCCGTCCCACGGAGTGGACGCGGGGCCCGACCCCGCCGGTCAGCCCTGGTCGGGTGTGCCCTCGTCGTCGACCGCTCCCCCGGGGTCGACCGAGAAGCGCCGGGGCGGGGACTGGGGGCGTCCGCGCAGCAGCGCGATGCGCTCGCGACGGCCCAGTGTGGGCTCCGGCTCGGGCGGGCCCTGCGCGAAGTGCAGCCGGGTGAAGGCCAGCGCCTCGGCCAGCTCACGCAGGCGCGCCTCACGGTCCACCGCCTTGCGGGTGCTCACCTCCAGGACCAGCTGCCCCTCGTAGCCCGTGCCCGCGAGGTGTTCGAGCAGCTCCGCGACGGGCTGGCTGCCGCGCCCGGGGATCAG
This sequence comes from Nocardiopsis eucommiae, assembly GCA_018388625.1. Taxonomy (GTDB): domain Bacteria; phylum Actinomycetota; class Actinomycetes; order Streptosporangiales; family Streptosporangiaceae; genus Nocardiopsis; species Nocardiopsis eucommiae. The sequence continues at coordinate 5,321,355 of CP074402.1, forward strand.
GTGCTCGTCCAGGTTCTGGCCGCCGAAACCGTCCGCCACGTGGACGTGGGAGAGCCGGTCGCCCAGGCGCCTGGCCATGTCCATCGCGTCGGACCCGGACATGGCGGTGTGGGAGAGATCGAGGGTGACGTCCGGGTAGTCCCGGTCGAGCGGGTTCCAGCTCGGCGCGTAGGGGACGACCTCGCGCTCGCGCACCCGGACCGGGTACATGTTCTCGACGGCGAAGACCACGTCGGTCTCCTCCTGCATGCGGGCGACGCCGTTCTCGAAGTCGCGGGCGTACTCGCGCTGCCAGCGGAAGGCCGGGTGCACCACGATCGTGGAGGCGCCCAGCGCCTCCGCCATCTCCTTGGAGCGCACGAGCTTGCCCCAGGGCTCACGCCCCCACACGCGCTGGGTCAGCACGAGGCAGGGGGAGTGGACCGCCGTCACGGGCATCTGGTGGTAGTCCGAGAGGCGCCGGAGGAGTTCGATGTCCTGGCTCGCCGGATCGGAGGACACGAGGACCTCCACGCCGTCGTACCCCAGCTTCGCGGCGATCTCGAACGCGGCCGGGGTCTTCTCCGGGTAGACCGACGCCGACGAGAGGACCACGGGCGCGTCTGGGACCTGGATAGGGCTCACGCGTTCCAGAGTATGCGCTCCACGGCGGTCCGGGGCGGGCGGGCGCGTGAACACGGCGTGGCGGGGACCCCGCCGGGCGGCCGTGAGGGGCGGGGTCGGAGGGAACGGCCGTCCCCCGGTGCTCGGGGAACGGCCGTCGGAGATCATCGGTGCGCACGTGGCGCGGTCTCGCGGGCGGCGGGTCAGAGCCGCACGGCACCGGCGAGGTCGTACTGGGTCACGTCCCGCTCGGCGATCTTCCCGCCGGAGCTCGGGGCGTCGATCATGCGGCCGCCGCCGAGGTAGATCGCGACGTGGTAGGCGTATCCGCCGCTGTCGGTCCAGTACAGGACGTCGCCGCGGCGCGCGTCGGAGTAGCTCACCCGGGTCCCGGAACCGACCTGGTCCTGGGCCACGCGGGGCAGGCTCACACCGGCCTGTTCGAAGGAGTGCTGCACCAGTCCGGAGCAGTCGAAGGAGTTCGGGCCGGTCCCGCCCCAGGCGTAGGGCTTGCCCTTCTGGGACTCGGCGGCGCTGATGACCTCCTCCACGTCGGTGGAGGCCAGGGACTGGTGGACGCGCTCACGGTCCTGGGAGTTCGCGGGGCCCCGTGACGGGGCCGTCGTGGCGTCGTCTCCCGGCTGGGCGGTCTGGGTCTGGGAGTGCGCCGGGGCTCCCCGGCGGCGAGGGTCGCGGCCGCGAGGGCGGCGACGAGGAGTGCGCGCCGAGATCGGCGGCACGTCCGGGCGGAAGCGGCCTGCCGCTCCGTGTTCGTGAGGGAACGACAGGCCCGCGTTGGCTCGTGGTGCCGAGGTTCTCGCATGACGTGGTGCTCCTGCTCCGTCGGGGCAGCCCGCACCACTGTGACGCGGGTCTCCCTGCCGCCAACTCACCACCATTCGTCACACAGACACCGGGGAAAATCAGGCTCCGTGGTCCAATCCGCATCCAAGAACGGTAAAGACCACGTGACCTCGGCAGGCAAAGCGGTCATCGAACCATCAAACGACCGCCCGCCCACCGAGGTCAGCCACCGTCCGCTACGGCTGCGGGACGTTCAGGGCGGACCGTACGAAGTCGGTCGTCGCCGCCATGCCGAGGTTGTTCGGGTGGATCGGCGCGCCGTCCTCGGGGATCAGGCCCTCGACCCAGCGGGTGCTCGAACCCTGACAGACGTCGTGACCGCGCTCGAAGGTGTCGACGAAGACCGCCCCCTGGGCCGTGGCCTCCTCCTGGAGCATCGCGTTGAGCTTGGTCTGCGCGGCGTCCAGGAACGGGACGTCACCCCGGGAGATCGGCGTACTCGGCCAGCAGCCTCCGCTCTCCGGAAGGATCTGGAGGTAGCCGACGCTGAGGACCGTGGCGTTCGGGCTGCGCTCCGCGATGTCCGCGTACACCCCCGAGACCTCGCCCCGCAGCCCCTCGATCCGCTGGTCGAGCTCGTCGCCGTAGTAGTCGGCGCACGGGCTGCCCAGAGGGTTGGTCAAACTGCGCTTCGCGCACTCCATGAGGACCTGGGAGAAGCCGAAGTCGTTGCCCGCGATCCCCACCGTGACGAGGTCGGTCTCGGGCCGCAGCGCGTCCAGCTGCGGCGGGGTGTCGTCGAACTGGGCCTCGTAGAGGTGGCTCATGACCGCGCCGGAGCAGCTGACGTCGGTGAGCTCGGAGATGCCCAGCTCCTCCGCGAGGCGCTTGGGGTAGTTGACCGAGGACTGCATGCAGCCGAGGAGCGGCATGTTGGCCTGGGCCTGGACGAGGGGACCGGCGACGAAGGAGTCACCGATGGCCACGTAGTGCCCGAAGGCGGCCGACTCGGCCTCCTCCGCGGCGACGGGGGCGGTGGCCAGCGAGATCCCCATGGCCGCGATGGCCAGCGGGGCCGCGAGGCGGGCGAGGCGGCGCAGCCCGCCGGGGCGGCCACCGCCTCCGGGGGAACGGGGGATCGCGGGGGTTCGGTTCGTACGGAACACGAGGGGTTTCCTCTCTCCAAGGAGCGGGGGCACAGGAGTGTTCTGCCATGGGGCGAGGGTGACTCTCCCCACACATTCTCTAACATGACCTACCAAAACCTTGACCTAACCGGTAGGTAACTTTCTTGTGTTGTCCGCGGACCCCGGTTCCCCCGGGCCTGTCCCCCACAGCCGTTAGCGTGGCGACCATGGCAAAAGCAGCGAAGACGACGTTCCGGTGCGCCGAGTGCGGATGGACCACCCTCAAGTGGGTGGGACGCTGCGGCGAGTGCCAGGCCTGGGGCACCGTCGAGGAGGCCGGAGCCCCCGCTCCCATGGCGGTCGCGTCCGCCCCGGTGACCTCCCGGGCCCGCCCCATCACCGAGATCAGTGTGGAGAGCGCCGAGGCGGTGCCCACCGGGGTGGACGAGCTCGACCGGGTCCTGGGCGGCGGCGCGGTTCCCGGCGGCGTCGTGCTGCTCGCGGGCGAGCCCGGCGTGGGCAAGTCGACCCTCCTCCTGGAGGTCGCGGCCATGCGCGCCGCCAAGGCCCCCGTCCTCTACGTGACCGGCGAGGAGTCAGCCGGACAGGTCCGGCTCCGGGCCGAGCGCCTCGGGGCCCTGTCCGACCAGCTCTTCCTCGCCGCCGAGACCTCCGTGGCCACCCTGGCCAGCCACGTCGACGCGGTGGCGCCGCAGCTGCTGATCGTCGACTCGGTGCAGACCATGGTCTCCCCGAGGCCGCCGGAGTCCCCGGCGGCGTGACCCAGATCCGGCAGGTCACCGGCGCGCTCATCCAGATCGCCAAGGAGCGCGGCATCGCCACCGTGCTGGTCGGCCACGTCACCAAGGACGGCTCGATCGCCGGTCCCCGTCTGCTGGAGCACCTGGTGGACGTCGTCCTCCACTTCGAGGGCGAGCGCCACTCCCAGCTGCGTCTGCTCCGCGCGGTCAAGAACCGCTACGGGCCCACCGACGAGATCGGCGTCTTCGAGCTCACCGAGAAGGGCATCCACGGCCTGCCCGACCCCAGCGGGCTCTTCCTCACCGAGCGGACGGACCCGGTGCCGGGCACCTGCGTCACCGTCACCCTGGAGGGGCGGCGCCCCCTCATCACGGAGGTGCAGGCGCTGGTGGCGCCGACCCCCTGCCCGCGCCCAGGCGCGCGACCTCGGGCCTGGACACCTCACGGGTGAACATGATCCTCGCGGTGCTGGAGAAGCGCACCGGCATGAAGCTGGCCAACATGGACGTGTACGCCTCGACCGTGGGCGGGGTGAAGCTGGGCGAGCCCTCCGTGGACCTGGCCCTGGCCCTGGCCGCCGCGAGCTCGAACAACGACGTCGCCCTGCCGGGCGGTTTCATCGCGATCGGCGAGGTGGGTCTGGCCGGTGACGTGCGCAGCGTGAACGGCGTGCGGCGCCGGGTCGCCGAGGCACAGCGCCTGGGCTTCACACAGGCGGTGGTGCCCAAGCACTTCGGCGACCCGGTCCAGGGCATCCGCGTGCACGAGGTGGAGGAGCTGAGCGAGGCCCTGTCCTGGGTGGAGCGGCGGGGCCGGCGCCGGGGCGCCCCCGTGGCTCCGCCGAGGACTAGCCAGCCCGGAGCCTAGAAGTCGAAGATCACGCCCTTGGCACTGGACAGCGCGCACGCGTTGCCGAAGGTCTCCTCGTAGTCCTCGGCGCCGCTGACGCGCACGGTGACCGGGCGGTACTCCATGGTGCAGGCACCCTCGGACGTGGCCCGCACGCTGGCGATGTCACCGTGCTCCGCGATGAGGTCGCAGGCCTCGGCGGCGCGGGGGTGCTCGCCACCGGCCGGGTCGCACTCCAGGCTGGCCTGGCGGGCCCAGCTCGTGGCGGTGTCGCCGCTCTTCTCGACGGCGCCGAAGACCTCCAGCGTGTACACGGTGCCGCGCTCGTCCGCGAGGGCGGGCGCGGTCGCCGTCACGGCGAAGGCGACAGCGGCGGCGGCACAGGTCAGGGCGGTGGCGATGCGATTCACTGGGAACTCCCGGGACGAGAACTAGGTTCGACACGAATAGTAGCCACACGGTGACGATAAGTTGTGTGTTTTGTGTGAACCCGTCCCGACCCGGGAGCGGAATCAGGCTTTGAGCTGGAAGACGAGCTGGTCGACGCTGCCGACGAGGTCTCCGCGCAGGTTGGCCTTGTACCAGCCGGGCTGCGCCTTGGCGCCGCCGTCACGGCAGTCGGTGAAGGAGCGCTCCAGGTCCCAGCTGAGGGTGTACTCGTGCGGGCGGCCCTGGGTGAGCTGGCGCTCCTCCTTGCTGTTGCCCTCGACGCAGTCGGCGGAGGAGTAGATCCGGTCGTCGCCGGAGTCCAGCCGGAGCTCGATCGCCTCGGGCCCCACGTCCACGGTGCAGGTCTGCTCGGCCACGTTGACCACGGTCACCTTGAACTCGGGCTTGGCGCCGCCGCCGAACACCTCCCGCTCCTTCTCCGCGAAGTCGAAGGTGACCACCACGTCCTGCGGACGGCAGTGGTCCTCGGGGCGCTCCGGGGCCGCGGCCTCGGCCGACTCGTCGTCGGAACCGCCCCGGACCCCTCCTCGCCCTCGGACGGGGACGCGGACGGGGAGGCGGAGGGCGACGGGGAGGGTGAGGCGGACGGATCCGCGTCCTCTTCGTCGGTTTCGGCGTCGGAGGGCTCCTCGGCTGGGACACTGGAGGAGGCCTCGGGCTCCTCGATCGCCGCCTGGGAGCCCGTCGGCTCGCCCTCGTCGGAGGTGTTCCGGAACGCGAGGGCGACCAGAGCGAACACCAGCATCACGCCAGCCAGGACGAAGGCGCGTCGCTTCCAGTAGGTCTCACGGCTGACGGGTGCTGGTTGTCCGGTACTTGACGCCATGGGCCGTAGTATTGCGGTTTTGCGTGCCACCCACCTACTCAACCCGCCGATTTCCCGTTAAAGATGAGCGATAACCCTTACAGCACCGCCGTTCTGGCGTGGTACGAGACCAACGCCAGGGACCTGCCCTGGCGCCGCCCCGAGGCCTCCGCCTGGTCCATCCTGGTCAGCGAGATCATGCTCCAACAGACCCCCGTCGTGCGGGTGCTCCCCGCGTGGGAGGCCTGGATGGAGCGCTGGCCCACCCCCGCCCACCTGGCCAAGGAGCCCTCCGGCGAGGCGGTCCGCATGTGGAACCGGCTCGGCTATCCGCGCCGGGCCCTGCGCCTGCACGCCTGCGCCGTGGCCATCACGGAGGAGCACGACGGCGAGGTCCCCGACGACCACGCGACCCTGCTGTCGCTTCCGGGGATCGGCGCGTACACGGCGGCGGCGGTCGCGAGCTTCGCCCACGGGCAGCGGCACGCCATTCTGGACACCAACGTGCGGCGTGTCCTGGCCAGGACCGAAACCGGGATCGAGTACCCGCCGAAAACCCAGACCAAGGCGGAGACCGCTCTGGCCGAGGCGCTCCTGCCTCCGACGGCCTCCGTCGCGGCGCGTTGGGGCGTGGCCGTGATGGAGCTGGGTGCCCTGGTCTGCACGGCCCGCTCGCCGCGCTGCGCGGACTGCCCCATTGCCGGGCAGTGCGCCTGGAAGCTCGCGGGGAAGCCCGCGTACGACGGACCTCCCCGGCGCGGGCAGACCTACGCGGGCACCGACCGCCAGGTCCGCGGCAAGCTCCTCGCGGTGCTGCGCGCCTCGCCCGAACCGGTGGTCAAGGACGCCCTGGACGCGGTCTGGGACGACGGTGTCCAGCGTGAGAGGGCCCTGGACGCCCTGGTCTCCGACGGTCTGGTCGATCCCCTGGACGACGGCCGCTACGCCCTGCCCGGCTGACCGGAGCGGGCCCCGGTCTCCGGGGCCCGCCGGGTGCGGGTCCTCAGTCCATCCGGGCGTCGACCGCCCCGGCCCCCTCCGCGTCGAACTCCGCCTGCGTGCCGTCGAAGGCGCCGCTGCAGGGCGCCCCCGGCTCGGGAGCGTCCGGGCTCTGCTCGTACTCCAGCAGGAAGTCCGTCAGGCGCGGGTCGGCGGGGTCGTCGAGCGTGAGCTGAGCACCCCAGGCCGAGGCCACCACCGGTGACGGGAGGCCCTCCATCGGGCTGACCAGCACGTAGGAACCCGGGGTGTGGTGCGCGGTCAGCGTCGCCAGCGCGTCGTCGGACAGGCCGGGGTCGTGGGTGATCCACACCGCCCCGTGCTCCAGGGAGTGGACGGCCGCCTCGGTCAGGACCGGCTCGTCGTACACCCCGCAGTTCTGCCAGAAGTTGTAGTGCTCCCCGCCCACCGGCGGGAACTGGGCGTAGTCGACGGTCTCGCCGGTGTCCACGTGGTTCTTGGACAACCCCTCGAAGGTCTCGACCCCGTCGGGGCGCGCGGCGCCGCCCCCTCCGGAGCCGTCCGGGCCACTCGCCCCGCCCGACGCCCCGGCACCGCCGTACAGCCAGAAGCCGCCGAGGGCCGCGCCGCCCAGCAGGACCAACGCCAGGGCGACACCGCCGACGATGAGCCACGGAGCCGCCGACCGGCGGCCCGGCTGGGGCGCGGACGCCCCCGGATACCCGTACGGCGGTTGGCCGGGCGGCGGGCCCTGCGGCGGCTGCCCGGAGGGCGTGTACGCGGGGGCGGCCCCTGGTACTGGGGCGGATACGGGCCGGGCGGCGGGCCCTGCGGCGGCTGCCCGGGCTGGTGGGGGCCCTGCTGGTACGGGCCCTGCGGGTGCTGGCCCCGCTGGTACGGGTCCTGCGGGGGTACGGGGGCGGCGGCCCCTGCGGCACGGGACCGGGCGGGCCCTGACCCGCCGGAGGCCCCTGGGAGGCGTCGTGCGGCCCCGAGGGGCCTTGCGGGAAGGGGGAACCGAGGGGCGCCGACTGCGGCGGCTGGGAGCCGTCCGGACGGGGTTCGTTTGGATTGGCCACGGACGGCACCCTAGCGTCCGGCCACCCGCCCCCGCTCCCGAAGACGACGACGGGGGCGCCCCCGAAGGGACGCCCCCGTCCTCAGACCACCGCCGGTTCGGGACCGGCGGGCCTCACTAGTCGCCCTTGGCGGCGGACTCCACCTCGGGGGTGTCCGGCACCGCGTCGGGCTTCGGCACACCCTTGAAGGTGAACTTGGCGTCCGTGCCCTCGCCCTCGGCGTCGATCACGACGATCTGACCCGCCTTGAGGTCGCCGAAGAGGATCTTCTCGGAGAGCTGGTCCTCGATCTCCCGCTGGATCGTGCGACGCAGCGGCCGCGCGCCCAGGACCGGGTCGAACCCGCGCTCGGACAGGATCTGCTTCGCCTTGGGGCGGAGCTCGATGCCCATGTCCTTCTCCTTGAGCCGGTTGTCCAGGCTCGTGATCATCAGGTCGACGATCTGGAAGATCTCCTTCTCGGTCAGCTGGTGGAAGACGATGACGTCGTCCACACGGTTGAGGAACTCTGGCCGGAAGTTGGTCTTGAGCTCCTCGCTGACCTTCGCCTTCATCCGCTCGTAGTTGGTGTTGGCGTCGTCCTCCTTGGCGAAGCCCATGGCCTGGCCCTTGGAGATGTCCCGCGTACCCAGGTTGGTCGTCATGATGATGACCGTGTTCTTGAAGTCGACGTTGCGACCCTGGGCGTCGGTGAGACGACCCTCCTCCAGCACCTGGAGCAGAGAGTTGAAGATGTCGTTGTGGGCCTTCTCGATCTCGTCGAACAGGACCACGGAGAACGGCTTGCGGCGCACCTTCTCGGTGAGCTGGCCGCCCTCCTCGTACCCGACGTAGCCGGGGGCGAACCGAACAGCCGCGAGACCGTGTGCTTCTCCATGAACTCGGACATGTCCAGCTGGATCAGCGAGTCCTCGTCCCCGAACAGGAACTCGGCCAGGGTCTTGGACAGCTCGGTCTTACCCACACCGGACGGACCGGCGAAGATGAACGAACCACCGGGACGCTTGGGGTCCTTCAGACCGGCGCGGGTACGGCGGATCGCCTGGGAGAGCGCCTTGATGGCGTCCTCCTGGCCGATGACCCGGCGGTGCAGCTCGTCCTCCATACGCAGCAGGCGCGAGCTCTCCTCCTCGGTCAGCTTGAAGACCGGGATGCCGGTGGAGGCGGCCAGGACCTCGGCGATGAGCTCCTCGTCGACCTCGGCCACGACGTCCATGTCGCCGGCCTTCCACTCCTTCTCCCGCTGCGCCTTCTTGTTGAGCAGCTGCTTCTCGTCGTCGCGCAGGGACGCGGCCTTCTCGAAGTCCTGCTCGTCGATGGCCGACTCCTTGTCGCGGCGCACCCCGGCGATCTTCTCGTCGAACTCGCGCAGGTCCGGCGGCGCGGTCATCCGGCGGATGCGCATCCGCGAACCGGCCTCGTCGATGAGGTCGATCGCCTTGTCCGGCAGGAAGCGGTCGCTGATGTAGCGGTCGGCCAGCTGCGCGGCGGCCACGAGGGCGCTGTCCGTGATGGAGACCCGGTGGTGGGCCTCGTAGCGGTCACGCAGACCCTTGAGGATCTCGATGGCGTGCGTGATCGTCGGCTCGTCCACCTGGATCGGCTGGAAGCGACGCTCCAGCGCGGCGTCCTTCTCCAGGTACTTGCGGTACTCGTCGAGCGTGGTCGCACCGATGGTCTGGAGCTCACCCCGGGCCAGCATGGGCTTCAGGATGGAGGCGGCGTCTATGGCACCCTCCGCCGCGCCCGCTCCGACCAGCGTGTGCAGCTCGTCGATGAAGAGGATGATGTCGCCGCGGGTGCGGATCTCCTTCAGCACCTTCTTGAGGCGCTCCTCGAAGTCACCTCGGTAGCGGCTGCCCGCGACCAGGGCGCCCAGGTCCAGCGTGTACAGCTGCTTGTCCTTGAGCGTCTCGGGGATCTCACCCTTGACGATCTTCTGGGCCAGGCCCTCGACCACGGCGGTCTTGCCGACACCGGGCTCACCGATGAGCACCGGGTTGTTCTTGGTGCGCCGTGAGAGCACCTGCATGACCCGCTCGATCTCCTTGTCCCGACCGATGACCGGGTCGAGCTTGGACTCGCGCGCGGCCTGCGTCAGGTTGCGACCGAACTGGTCCAGCACCAGCGAGGTGGAGGGGTGGACTCGGAGGAGGCGCCCGTGGCCTGCGGCTCCTTGCCCTGGTACCCGTGCAGCAGCTGGATGACCTGCTGGCGGACCCGGTTGAGGTCCGCGCCGAGCTTCACGAGCACCTGGGCGGCGACGCCCTCGCCCTCGCGGATCAGGCCCAGCAGTATGTGCTCGGTACCGATGTAGTTGTGGCCGAGCTGAAGCGCCTCGCGCAGCGACAGCTCGAGGACCTTCTTGGCGCGCGGGGTGAAGGGAATGTGTCCCGACGGCGCCTGCTGGCCCTGACCGATGATCTCCTCGACCTGCTGCCGAACCGCTTCGAGGCTGATACCAAGGCTCTCCAGAGCCTTGGCGGCGACGCCCTCACCCTCGTGGATGAGGCCGAGCAGGATGTGCTCCGTACCGATGTAGTTGTGGTTGAGCATCCTGGCTTCTTCCTGAGCCAGAACCACCACTCGCCGCGCGCGGTCGGTAAACCTCTCGAACATGTCTCGTCGCTCCTCTACAGAGCGGTCAGGCAGGGACGGCGATGACCGACCCGACTCTTCCGCATATAGGCCCCACAGGGATTAACCGCCCCGGGGAGCACTGTCGCACCCGCCCACCCTTCCGGCTGCTGCCGACAGGGTGGACGTCTCCGTACGGCCGACCGCAGCCGTCCGTGCCAGAGACTTTCCCCGACGATAGGGCGTTCACCCAACATCCAACTACCAATTGGCGCGTCAGATTTCCCTGTACGCCGAAGGCGAACGGCCCGGGACTCCCATCCATCACGAGAGTGCCCGGGCCGCACGTGCGTAAGCCGGATTATCGGCTCTTAGCGAACAAGCGGAAGCCGTGTTGTTCTTCAAGCGGAAATGGTCCGAACCATCTCCCGGAGTGACCCCGGTGACCCTGGGTCGACCCGCGTGCGTCCCACCCCGGCGGCGGGCCGGGGCCGAACTCCTCGCGCTCGCGGGCTCCTCACTCCGTGGCGCGGAACCGAGCCGCGCGCGCACGCCGCCGAACCGCGCCGCCTCGTGGGCGGGGGTCCCGCGCGTGTCTGCCGCCCGCGCGCCCTCCGCCGTCGATGACGACGGGACCGCGGTCGCCGTTCCGACACCTCCCCGGCCTCGGGCCGGGGGCAGCTCCGTCGGGGGCTCAGGCCTCGCGTCCCGGTGTCACGGGTCCTGTCCAACGAGGCTCCGCGACGAACGGGTCCGGGGCTCGGCCCCCGAAGCGTGGGGCGAAATGTCGACCAGACCACCCCTATTTCCGCCGCCCTGGGCGGCGGCAAACCTAACCCTTGACGGCCTCGTATTCGGCGACGATGGCAGCGGGGATGCGGCCGCGCTCATTGACGGGCTTCCCGGCGGCCTTCGCCCACGCGCGAATCTCGGCGCTGCGCTCACGGCTGGGAGCATTCCGGGTGCCGCGACGAGCGGTACCGCGGGCCTGCTTCGCGGGAGCCTTGCGGGAGGCCTCAATGAACGGAGTAAGAGCCTCACGGAGCTTGGCGGCATTACCCGCGCTGAGGTCGATTTCGTACGTCGATCCATCGAGACCGAACGTCACCGTCTCCTCGGCCTCGCCGCCGTCGAGGTCGTCGACCAGGAAAACCTGGACCTTCTGTGCCATGGAATCAAACCTTTCAGCAGAGCGGTGTCTCCACACCTGAATATAAAGCTATCTCGCGAGAACGCGAAAGACAATTCCCGGCGTGCCAGAAATCACCTGGACCCGCATCGGCGGGATTCGGGGTCGCCGGAGCAGCGCGGGGCTGGCGAGTTGGCCCGCACACGCTGACCCCCAACGCGCTCGGCGCGCCGGGGACCGGTTCAGCCAGGCACCGTATCTAACGAGCCTCGGATTCGGTACGTTCCCCATCCTGGGCAATCGGCGTCTCGTTCGTCGCCCGGGTCTCCTCGACCCCGGCCGCGCCGTTGTCGACGGCGGCCTCCTCATCCTTCGCCTCGTCGCTGACCAGGCTCCCGTCCATCCTGCGCGGCGCCATCTCCTTGCGCAGCAGCTTGATGACGAAGGCACAGAACACGGTCGCGACAACCACGGGCGGGATGAGCGCGGACAATACGTCGATCAGTCCAGGGGGAGCACCGATGACAAAAAGTCACCCATCGAAGCGGCCTACCCTTCCTGGTTGTTACTTATTGCAGCAAATACCCGACTCAGTGTCGGGTCCGCGCTGGGGGATGGCGCTCCGGCACCGCCGGGCAAACGCATACCAGACATCATAGACATCGTTTGCCCCCGACTTGACACCGGACGTACCGAAGATGGCCCTTCAAAGCCTGATGGTGGCCAATGTCCGGTGGTCTGTTCCACCGTCACGCGGAAGACCTCGGCCACGGCGACGGGCGATCGCGGACGGTGTCCCACAAATCCGGGATGCCGAACGTCCCGTCGTCACTTCAACCGGGGAACCGGCGATCCTGACGGACGCAGGTACACATTACCTGCCTTGTTCCACACCCATACCACCCGGTGCGGTTAAGGACCTACGTCCATCGGGGGATCCGGCGAACCGTTCCGAAGGGGAAGCCCGCCCTATCGGGGGCCCAAAACCTTTAGCCGGACACCCTTGCCGGACTGCCGTCCAGGTGCACAAGCATCCGGGTGTTCCCCAGGGTGTTGGGTTTGACCCGCTCCAGGTCAAGGAATTCCGCCACGCCCTCGTCATAGGAACGCAGGAGTTCCTCGTAGACACGGAACGGGACCGGGGTGCCCTGGATCGGGGCAAAGCCGTGTTTGGCGAAGAAACCGGTCTCGAATGTCAGACAGAACACACGGCGCACGCCCAACTCACGCGCCGTGTCCAGCAGTTCGGTCACGATTCGGTGTCCGACGCCGAAACCGCGCAGGGAGGGGTCCACCGCGACGGTGCGCACCTCCGCCAGGTCCTCCCAGAGGACGTGGAGGGCCCCGCAGCCGACCACCCGGAGCTCACCCTCCGGCACGTCGTCCTCGCCCGTCGCCGGGTCGGGAACACTCTCCGCCTCGGCCACCCAGAACTCCTGGATGTCCTCGTAGAGGTTGACCGTGCTCTTGGAGAGCACGCGGCGGTCGACGGAGTAGGTGTCGACGAGGCGGCGGATGTGGGTGACGTCGCGCGTCCTGGCGCGACGGACCCGGACATGACGAACGGGCATAGCCGGACCAGACTACGCCCAAGCGACCTCCCACCGAAACGCTCCTCATGCGGTGGGGGTGACTCGGTCTGCTGAACCGGTATGCCCGCGGTGTCTCCCGGCGCCCGCCGGGTGGCGTCAGATCAGATGAGCTGACGCCTCGCGGCCCACACGACCGCCTCGATGGGTGTGTTCACGCCCAGCACGTCGCAGATGTTGCGGATGCGACGTCGCAGGGTCCGGGCGCTGAGTTCGAGGTGCCGGGCGGCCACCTCGGTGGTGACACCGGTGGCGATCTCGGCGAGCAGTTCTAGCTCCTCGTGACTCAGCTCGACCGGCGCGTAGGGGCCGTTGAGCGTGTTCTCCCGCGAGCGGGCCTGCAGGGGAACCACGTTCTCCCTGTGCTCCCGCGGCGCGAGGGGGTTCTGGTCCTCAACGGTACGTCGTACGAGTGTGGCCTGTTCCACTCCGTCCTCCCTCATCCATGTGAGTGCGGAACATCAACTCGTCACCGAGGAGTCAAGCGCGTCGACTGGCTGTCGGCGCGGGTGAGCCCCGAACCACCCCGACCGCTCCCGGAGCCCCTCTGGCACAGGGGCGGGAGTAGGAGGGGAGCACGAGACACACGGACCCCGAACGCTGGGGTCTGGGACGGACAGACCACATCGTGGGTACGTGTGCGGCGGGTTCCACGGATCGCGTCTCGACCCGTGCCCCGGCTCACCGTTGTTCTCGATCACTTCGGCAAACACGCGGACCGAAGTCCGCCCTCAGCACGCTAGGCGGAGCGGATGATACCGTCAAGGCCCGATAAATCACCATGCGTGACGACGTGGAATCCCTGGGTCACATGATCAGGGGTCGGGAATTGCCCTTCCCATACTGACCTGCGCAAACAATCTCCGCCATTGTCGGAGCTCCGATTACTCAACTTTCAAGGGAAAAACCGGGTTCTTCCCTCCGGGACATCCCGCCCTGCCGGGGGTTCGCCCCTTCTGGCCCACGGGTGAGACGGGTCCCGTGGTCTCGGCCACACTCCGGCTCGGGGCCCACGACTCGGGGCCGCCGCACCTGAGGTGCGACGGCCCCGAGAGAGTCCGCTCCGGTCCGGCCCCGACGAGGCCCGGCCGTCAGTCCCCGGAGGGCTTCACGATCGGGAAGAGCACCGTCTCCCGGATGTTCCTGCCGGTGAAGGCCATGAGCAGGCGGTCGATACCGATCCCCACACCTCCGGTGGGCGGCATGCCGTACTCCAGGGCGCGCAGGAAGTCCTCGTCCAGCTGCATCGCCTCGGGGTCGCCGTCGGCGGCCATCAGCGACTGCTCCGTGAGGCGACGGCGCTGCTCGACCGGGTCGACCAGTTCGGAGAAGCCCGTGCCGAGCTCCATTCCGAACCCGATCAGGTCCCACTTCTCGGTGAGCAGCGGGTCCTCGCGGTGCTGACGGGTGAGCGGGCTGGTCTCCAGCGGGAAGTCGCACACGAACGTGGGCTGGATCAGCGTGTGCTCCACCAGCTCCTCGAAGACGTGCTCCACCAGCTTGCCCGGACCCCACTCGTGGCTGAACTCGACGCCCTTGGCCTCGGCCAGGCGACGGACCTCCTCCACCGGTGTCCTCGGCGTGACCTCGGCCCCCAGGGCCTCGGAGACCGAGCCGTACAGCGTGACGCGCGGCCACTCCCCGCCCAGGTCGAAGGTCTCGCCGTCACGCTCGATCGTGGTGGAGCCGAAGACCGCGCGGGCCGCCTCCTGGATGAGCTCGCGGGTCACCTCCGCCACGTCGTCGTAGTCGGCGTAGGCCTGGTAGAACTCCAGCATCGTGAACTCGGGGTTGTGCGTGGAGTCCGCGCCCTCGTTCCGGAAGTTCCGGTTCACCTCGAAGACCTTCTCCAGGCCGCCCACGACCAGCCGCTTCAGCGACAGCTCGGGGGCGATGCGCAGGTACAGGTCCATGTCGTAGGCGTTGATGTGCGTGACGAACGGGCGCGCGGTGGCGCCACCGTGCACGCGCATCAGCATCGGGGTCTCGACCTCGATGTAGTCGCGGGAGCTCAGCCCCTCGCGGATCGCCCGGATGGCGGCCGAGCGGCTGCGCACCATCTGCTGCGACTCGGGGTTGACGATGAGGTCCACGTAGCGCTGCCGCACCCGGGCCTCGGGGTCGGTTAGACCCTTGTGCTTCTCCGGGAGCGGGCGCAGGCACTTGGCCGTCAGCGTCCAGTCGCTCACCATGATGGAGAGCTCGCCACGGCGGGAGGTGATGACCTCGCCCTCCACACCCACGTGGTCACCGAGGTCCACGTCGGCCTTCCAGGCGTCCAGGCCCTCCTTGCCGACCTGGTCCAGGGACAGCATGATCTGCACGTCCCCGGTCTCGTCGCGCAGGGTCGCGAAGCACAGCTTGCCGCCGGAGCGGTAGAGCATCACGCGACCGGCGATGGCGACCCGCGCCCCGGTGTGGGTGTCGGGCTCCAGGCCCTGGTGTTTCTCACGCACGGGACCGATCGACGTCGTCCGCGGGTAGTTCACGGGGAAGGGGTCGGTGCCCTCCTCCCGGAGACGGTCCAGCTTCTGCCGCCGGACCCGCATCTGTTCGGGCAGGTCGTCATAGTCGTCGTGCGTGTCATTCACGGGCCCGATCCTACCGGCGTCGGCGCCCCCGGGTGCACCGCGCGAGGGGGCCGCGGTACCGTCGGCGGGTGGGCGCGGGGGCCGCCCACCCGGGGGATCAGCCCGCGTTGCGTTCGAAGACCAGGCGCAGCCCGGTGAGGGTGAGCCAGGGCTCGTGGACGTCGACGGTCTCGCACTCGCTGACCACCGTGCCCGCCAGGCCTCCTGTGGCGACCACCGTCACGTCGTCCGGGTTGTCGGTCAGTTCCGCGACCATGCGGTCCACGATGCCGTCGACCTGCCCGGCGAAGCCGAAGACGATCCCCGAGCGCAGCGCCTCCGTGGTGTTCTTGGCGATGGCCGAGCGCGGCCTGACGATCTCGACCATGTGCAGTTGGGCCCCCCGCCGGGACAGGGCGTCCACCGAGATGTCGATGCCCGGGGCGATGGCACCGCCCACGTACTCGCCCTTGGAGCTGACGGCGTCGAAGGTGGTCGCGGTCCCGAAGTCCACCACCACGCTGGGCCCCCGTAGAGGTGGCTGGCGGCCAGCGCGTTGATGATCCGGTCGCTGCCCACCTCCTTGGGGTTGTCCATCCGGATCGGCACGCCCGTCTTCACCCCCGGTTCGACGATCACCGCGGGCAGGTCCCCGAAGTGGCGGCGGAACATGTCCCGCATCTCGTGCTGGACGGAGGGGACCGAGCAGCACATGGCGATGCCGTCGATCTCGCTCGGGTCGTTCAGGGAGCTGCCGTCGATGAGCCCGCGCAGGACCACCGCCCATTCGTCGGCGGTGCGTCTGGTGTCGGTTCCCACTCTCCAGTGTTCGAGAAGGTCGTCGGAGTCGAAGAGACCGAAGACCGTCTCGGAGTTGCCGACGTCGATCGCGAGCAGCATTCTGGGGGCCTCACTGGTCGAATTGGTGTGTACCCAAGGAATCCTCCACCAAGAGGGCCCCTCACAACAGGTCGAGCGCGATATCCAGGGCCGGGCTGGAGTGGGTGAGCGCCCCGACCGCCAGGTAGTCGACCCCGGTGCGGGCGACGTCGGCGGCCACGTCCAGGGTGAGTCCGCCGCTGGACTCCAGGCGGGCGCGACCGTCCACGAGGGCCACGGCCTCGGTGAGCCGCTCCACGGGGAAGTTGTCCAGCAGGATCTCCTCGGCCCCGGCGGTCAGGGCGTCCTCGATCTGGTCGATCCGGTCCACCTCGACCTCCAGGGGCAGGTCCGGGAAGCGCGCGCGGATCGCGCGGACCGCCTCGGCCACTCCCCCGGCGGCGACCACGTGGTTGTCCTTGACCAGCCCGGCGTCACTGAGGCAGTAGCGGTGGTTGACCCCGCCGCCGCAGCGGACCGCGTACTTGTCGAGGGCGCGCAGCCCCGGCGTGGTCTTCCTACTGTCCCGGATCCGCGCCCCGGTACCGGCCACGGCGTCGACCCAGGTGCGTGTGGCGGTGGCGACGCCGGACATGTGGGTGAGCAGGTTCAGCGCGGTGCGCTCGGCGGTGAGCAGGTCGCGGGTGCGGGCGGTGACGGTCATGAGCACGTCGCCGCGTTTGACGGAGTCGCCGTCCCGCGCCACCCGCGTGACGTCCACCGCGCCCTCGGCCACCATCCAGAAGACGAGCTCCGCAAGGGGAGCCCGCTCACCGTGCCGTGGGCTCGCGCCACCACGTGGGCGGTGCGGACCTGGTCGGCGGGGATGGTCGCCACGGTGGTGACGTCGATCCGGGGACCGGCGGTGAGGTCCTCCGCCAGGGCGCGGCGGACGGTGTCCACGTGGGACTGGTGCGGGGCGGTCCACGGGAGGGTGAACTCCGCGCGCGCCTCCGGTGAGGGGTCGGGCTGGGCCAGGGGGAACGCGATGGCGTCGAGCTCGCTCACGAGGGCGGGTGGCAGCTCGGGCTCCCGGATCTCGTCGGTGGTCACGATCGTGTCCCCTTCCAGTCGGACGACCACGGGCCGCACGCGCAGCTCGGGTCGGGGTTCGGGTGTGTCGGCGCGCTGGTGCGCGCCCCGGCTCTCGGTGCGGTGCAGCGCGGCGGCGGCCACGAGGCGCGCGACGGTGAGCAGGTTGGTGGCCTCCCACGCGGCGACGCCGGGGGCGACACGCGAGGTGGGGGCGGCCAGGGCGTCGAGCCGGTCGACCAGTGCGGCCAGGCCCTCGCCGGTGCGCAGGACACCGGCGTCGCGGGACATCAGGGCACGGACCGTGGCGACGGTGGACGGGTCGGCCAGCGGCGCGGTCGCTCCGGTGGTCCGCGCGGACTCCGTGCTCCGCCTCTCCTCCCGGGCCAGACGGGTGGCGATCCGGTCGGCGTAGACCAGGCCCTCCAGGAGGGAGTTGGAGGCCAGACGGTTGGCCCCGTGCACGCCGGTGCGGGCGACCTCCCCCACCGCCCACAGGCCGGGGACCCCGGTGCGACCGTCGATGTCGACCTCGACCCCGCCCGAGGCGTAGTGCGCGGCCGGGGCCACCGGGACGACCTGGGTGAGCGGGTCGATCCCGTGGGAGCGGCAGGAGGCCAGGATGGTCGGGAAGCGGCGCTCCCAGGTGGCCCGGCCGAAGTGGCGGGTCTCCAGGTAGACGTGGTCGGTGTCCTGTTCGGCCATGGTCCGGGCGATGGTGCGGGCCACGACGTCGCGGGGGCCAGGTCACCGAGCTCGTGCATCCCCTCCATGATGCGGTGGCCCTCGGCGTCCACGAGGTAGGCGCCCTCACCGCGCAGGGCCTCGGAGACCAGGGGCTGGCGTCCGCGCGCGTCCGGTCCGAGCCAGAGCACGGTCGGGTGGAACTGGATGAACTCCAGGTCGCGCAGGCGGGCCCCGGCACGGGCGGCCAGCGCGAGGCCGTCGCCCGTGGACACGGTCGGGTTGGTGGTGGCCGCGAAGACCTGGCCCATCCCCCGGTGGCCAGTACCAACGCGGGCGCCAGGACGGCGCCGACGCCGTCGCGTTCCCCTCACCCATGACGTGCAGGGTGGCGCCGAGCACCGCTCCGTTCTCCGGATCGCGCAGGGCGTCGAGGGCCACGGCGTGTTCGACGACCTCGATCCGGTCCTCGGACAGGACCGCATGGACCAGGGCGCGCTGGATCTCGGCTCCGGTGGCGTCTCCGCCCGCGTGGGCCACCCGGTCGGCGCGGTGCCCGCCCTCACGGGTCAGGGAGAGGCTCCCGTCGTCGTCCCGGTCGAACTCGGCGCCGAGGGAGATGAGCCAGCGCAGCGCGTCGGGCCCCTCGGTGGCCAGGACGTGCACCGCGTGGGGGTCGCACATCCCGGCACCGGCCAGGAGGGTGTCGACCATGTGGGCGACCGGACCGTCCTCGGGGGCCATCGCCGCCGCGATGCCGCCCTGGGCGTAGGCCGTGGATCCGGTGGAGAGCCGGTCCTTGGTGACCAGGACGACCCGGCCCGTGTCGGTTCGGCGGACGTAGCGCAGCGCGGTGCTCAGACCGGCGATGCCCGAGCCCACCACGGCGACGTCGGCGTGGACGGTCCACCCCGGTTCGGGGGCCTCGACACGGGTCTGTCTGGCAGGTGTCATCTGGGGGTCTCTCCTGGGGCGGTGGAGCAGTGCGGCGGGACGGTCACGACGGGAGGCCCACCGTCACGTTGTCGATGAGCCGGGTCCGGCCCACCCGGGCGGCGACGGCCAGGACGGCGTCGCCCCGGTGGTCGTCGGCGGCGTCAGCGAAGGTCGCCGGGTCGACCAGGGCGAGGTAGTCGAGTTCGACCGGCGGGGCGGCCCGGGCCGCCTCGTCCAGCACGGCGCGGGCGGCCGCGCGGACGGCGTCGGCTCCCCGGGCGCGGCGTCGGCGCCCGCGCGGAGGGCGCGGGAGAGGTGGAGGGCGCTGGCGCGGTCCCGCTCGGTGAGGTAGACGTTGCGGCTGGAGGAGGCCAGGCCGTCGGACTCGCGGAGGGTCGGGGCGCCGACGATCTCCACGGGGAGGTCGAGGTCCGCGACCATGCGGCGGACCAGGGCGATCTGCTGCGCGTCCTTGGCCCCGAAGACCGCCAGGTCCGGGCGGACCAGCTGGAACAGCTTGGTGACCACCGTGAGGACACCGGTGAAGTGGCCGGGGCGGGAGGCGCCCTCCAGGCGTTCCCCCATGGTCCCGGCGTCGACGGTGACCATCTGCGGACGCGGGTACATGGTGGCGGTCTCGGGTGCGAAGACCACGTCCACACCCTCCTCGGCGCACAGCCGGGTGTCTCCGGGCAGGTCACGCGGGTACTGGTCCAGGTCCTCGTTCGGGCCGAACTGGAGCGGGTTGACGAAGATGCTGACGACGACGGTGTCGGCGCTTTCGCGGGCCAGCCGCATGAGGCTGCGGTGGCCCCCGTGGAGGGCGCCCATGGTGGGGACCAATCCGACCCGGCCCGCGTCGGTCAGGGCGCGGCGCAGTTCCTCCGGGGTGCGGACGACGAGTGGACCGGTGGCGCGGTCGCGCCGGACGGGATCGGTCATGGTTCTCCTTCGTGGTCTGCCGGGGCCGCGTCGGGTCCGGGGCGGTGCCGGTGTCCGTGCGTGTGCCGGTGGACGTCGTGGAAGCGGTGGCGCGTCAATGTGCGCGGGGAACCCTCGTGGCCGGAGGGCCGCGCCTCGGGATCCGGGGCCCGGTTGACGGCCGCCGCCGGGACGGTCAGCGCCGGAGGACGTCCAGCAGTCGGGCGGCGTCCTCGGGCTTGAGCATCCCGGCGTTGATGGCGCGGTCGGCGGTGAGGCGGGCCAGTTCGACGTAGCTGGCCACGCTCTCGGGGGCGTGCTCGCGCAGCTGCTCGACGTGTCCGGCCACGGTCCCGGCGTCGCCGCGCAGGACCGGCCCGCTCAGGCCGTGGATCCCCAGGCGCAGGGCGTTGTCCAGGGCCGCGCTGAGCATGGGGGCGAGCATCCGGGCGGGTTCGGGCACCCCGGCTGCGGAGAGCAGCGAGGCGCTGTCAGCGACCAGCGTGACCAGGTGGTTCGCCCCGCCCGCGAGGGCCGCGTGGTAGAGGGTGCGCCTGTCCTCCGCGATCCACACCGGTTCGGCGCCCATCTCGACCACGAGGGCCTCCGCGATGGGCCGGAGCTGTTCCGGCGCGGTCACGCCGAAGGCGCAGTTGGCGAGCCGTTCGACGTCCTCGTCGCGACCGGTGAAGGTCATGGCCGGGTGCAGGGCGAGCGGGAGGGCGCCGACGACGGTGGCGGGCGCGAGGATCCCGTAGCCGTGGGCGCCGCTCGCGTGGACGAGGATCTTGCCGCGCAGGTCGGTCCCGGTCGCGGCCAGGCCCTCGACGAGGTCGGGGAGCGCGTCGTCGGGAACGGTGAGCAGGACGAGGTCGCTGGCCTCGGCCACCCGGGCCGGTTCGAGGACGCGCGCGCCGGGCAGCCGTTCCTCGACGCGGGTCCGTGAGGCGTCGGAGACCGCCGACGCGGCCACGACCCTGTGCCCGGCCCGGGCCAGGGCGACGCCCAGGACGGAGCCGACCCGGCCCGCCCCGATCACGCCGACGCGCAGGCGGGCGGGGCGCCCCTCGGTCGTCTCCATCAATCGTGTCCCCTCGTGGTCCGGTGCGTCCGCTTCATCCGCACCGTGCTCTGAGCACACGATAGCCCTCCGGGACCGCTGACCAGCCGCCCCGCCCCCGGGGTGGGGACGGGGCGGAGGAGCGGCGGGGAGAGGGGGCGGGTGAGGGCACCCGCCCCACGGGATCAGTTCTGGATGATGACTCCGGAGTTGAAGCAGGAGCCCAGGGACTGGCCGAGGACGGCGTTGGAGTTGCCGCAGCCCTCGTTCTCGGCCTCCAGGTCCTTGATGTAGGAGATGTTGCCGCTGGCGTTGGAGTGGTGCGGGGTCCAGGGTCCGTGCGCCGCGGCGGGGGCGGCGGAGAGGAGGACTCCGGCGGAGGCGAGGAGCACGGCACCGGTGGCGAGCGTCTTCTTCAGCACTTCTTGTCTCCTTCAATGTCCGGACGGGGGCCGTCCGGACTCGCAGTGACCCTTCGGTGGCGCCCGGGGGCGTCGAGAAAGAAGTTATCGACGCACGGCTCTCGTGAACATGGCCTGAGCTGCATTGATCACAGGGGATCGGCTGGCGTTGACACTGGGTGACGGGACGTCCCGGCGTCGATCGGGACAAAGGAGGGGACTTCGGCCTCCACGGCGTGCGCGCAGCGTGACGGGGGTTCGGGGTTGCAGTCAGACACCAACCCCGGTTCCGGGCGCGCACCACGGCCCCGCGCGGACTCCGGGCACACGAAGGGCGCCACTCCGTCGTCACGGAGTGGCGCCCCT
The DNA here is from genome assembly GCA_018388625.1 of Nocardiopsis eucommiae. Taxonomy (GTDB): domain Bacteria; phylum Actinomycetota; class Actinomycetes; order Streptosporangiales; family Streptosporangiaceae; genus Nocardiopsis; species Nocardiopsis eucommiae. The sequence goes on from CP074402.1 coordinate 5,342,938, forward strand.
GCGCGGAAAGCTCGCTGGCCCTGGGCCGGGTCGGATCGGTCGGGACGTCGCCGACCGGACACCCCCGCCCGGACGGGCCGGGAGGTCAGTCCGGCACTTAGTTCTTGACGACCGCGCCGGAGCCGGTGCAGTTGGCACCGGAGACGCCCAGGATGGAGATCGCGTTGCCGCAAACGTTGATCGGCGCGTCGACATCCGCCACGAGCTGGTTGCCGCTCAGGATGCCGCCGTTGCCGGAGGTGAAGACGTTGCTGTTGGCCATGGCAGGAGTGCCGGCGAACAGGACGCTGCCAGCGGCAGCGGCGATGGCCGTGGCGGCGAGAGCCTTCTTCAGCATGTGTTTTCTCCCGTCAGACCGGCGAGCGGGGGCGCCAACCGGTCGATAACGTTGACGATGTGTATGACAGTGAACACTCAACGTGTTCACCACTATTTAGCCATACTCCGTCGCGCTCCGTGGCCAGAACACGAAAGAGTTTTCCGGTCCTGACCTGGAAGTATCACCATGAGTGAGAAGACATGTCGGACATGCAACCCCGAACCACAGCCTCTGCGGCCCCATAATGTGACACACGTCACTCTGGCGCCCCGGGGTGTCACCGCCCGAACCCGCCGATTTCTCACCCTCGTCCCCGCTGTTGGTCGAGTCTCCGTGCATGGTCGCCCGGGTGGCCCACCGTTCCGTTCCCGCCGAGGGCACTCTCGCGCGCCTTCCGTTCTCCACCAGGACGTCCAGGAAGCGGCGCCCCTCCCCGCCTGGCGGTCGGCGGCCCGCGCCGTGACCGGCCCCGGAGGCGTGTCCACGTCCACGGTGACCCGGCCCCTCAGCTGCGCGACCGGACCGGCCGAGAGCCGCAGCGCCTGCATCCGCTCCACCGGCACGATCTCGGTCACCCGGCACAGGAGCCCGCGCACACTCACGAACAACCGCTCGTCCACCCCCACCGCCTGCGGCAACAGGACACGGTTGTCCACCAACGGCACCAGCGCCGCCTCGCTCTCCGGGAACACCTCGTTCACCAGAGCGAACGCCCTCCCCGGGGCGCCACCGGAAGCAGTGCCGTCGAGTCTGCCTGGCGCGCGCCCGCGTAGCCCGCCACCGTCGCCTCGACCCGGGCCACCCCGAGCGCCCGCCACAGCAGCGGCTCCACCACGCGCACGGCCTGCACCCGGCCGGGCGGGACCGTCTGCATGCGCCGCTGGAACATCCCGTAACGCAGCCTCAGCCCGTCCGAGGACGACGAAGCGTAGAAGTCCGTGTACCGCGCCAGCGGGCCCCAGTAGTAGCGCAGCAGCCCGAGGACGAGCGGGACGGCCCCGGCCAGCGCTCCGGGTTCGAGGAAGACCACGAACGCGGTGAGCAGCAGGAGCAGCAGGACGAACGAGAGCAGCACCGGCACGCGGAACGTCAACGCGCCCAAGAGCAGGAGGAAGGGGAGCCGGTAGAAGGGCCACTCGGGCGCCTCGGGGGCACGGCCCGAGAGTCCGGCGGCGTGCGCCAGCACCGCCACGCGCATCCGCTCGGCCACCTTCCACCGCAGGCAGCGCAACCGGATGGCGCTCCCGTCACCGCCGGCCAGCTCGACCCTGAGCTCCGCGAGGCCGAACACCTGCATCAGCAGCGGTCGCACCACGTCCACCGCCTGGAGGCGGCTCAGCGGGATCTCCCGCGAGCTGCGCAGGAGCAGCCCGCTGTGTACCACCAGATGGTCCTCCCTCAGTCCGAAGGAGCCGTACCACCACGCGGGCAGCGCGTAGGCGAGGGAGCCGAACACCACGGCCACGGTCAGCACGAACACCCACGCGAGCCCGAACTGGCTGAGGATCGGGCCGACCAGCGCCACGAAGACCAGGGTGACCCCGATGACCTGGAGCGGGATGATCAGCCAGTGTGACCGGAACACCCCCTGGTGACGTCGTCGGCCGGATCACGCCGCCGGGGCGGTGCCGGGGGACCCCAGGCCGGGCGCGGCGGCAGCACCGCCGGGCCCCAGGAGGGCGGCGGAGGCGGTCCGGGTCGGTGCGGCCCCCGCGACCACGGGCCCGGCTGCGGTCGTCCGTGCACTTACAACCCCGTGGAGAAGGTCTCGCTGCGCGCCGCGAGGCGGTCGCGCATCTGGACTGCGTCGGCCAGCGGAAGCCCCACCACCCGTGTGTCCGCCGTGCTCGCGGCGGTGCGCACCCGCACGGTCGCGATCCCCAGCGCCTGTTCGAGCAGGTCCGTCGTGACGTCCACGACCTGCATCCGGCCGTAGGGGACGACCACCAGCTGACGGACCAGCACTCCGTAGGTGAGGTACAGCTCGGCGGGCCCCTCGACGTAGCCCCAGGAGCGCTGGAAGCGCCCGGCCAGCAGCCACAGCACGACGGCGGCCACCAGGACCAGCGCCGCCCAGACCACGGCCGGCCACGGTCCACGCCACAGGAACAGGAGCAGGGACCCGACCGCGCCGACGGCCAGACAGCCCGCGGCCGTCACCAGGCGGCGGTACCAGGCCAGCGCGACCGGAACCCGGGACCAGTCGGTGCCCCCGGGCGCCGCGAAGGCGTCGTCCACGGGGCGAGGGGCGGTGCGGCCCCTCCGGCGTCGGCGGTGTCGGTTCACTGGTGTCCACGGGCTCAGTCAATCATCAGCGGGCCGTGCCCGCCCGAAACGGCTCGGCCGTAACCCGGAGTCGACCGCGTTCCACCCCGTTCCGGGCGGGACGGCACGTCCTAGGCGAGCCCCGGTGGGTCGTTCCGGTCCTCGTCCTCGTCCTCGGGCACCCGGCAGGCGTGCTCCAGGTAGAGCGCGGCGGCGAGCAGCAGACCGGCGGCGAACGCCGTGCCCAGGGCGATCAGGAACACCTCGCGGTGGCTGGGCAGCTCCAGCCGCCCCGTGACGGACAGCGCCGTCCCGGCGAAGTACCCGGCGGCCAGCGAGGCGAACAGCGCGCTGGCCTTGGCCAGCGCCAGCAGACGGGCCGCGCTCAGCGGCTCCATCGGCTCGGTCCCGGGCGCCCGGCGGACCCGGCGCGCGGTCCGCCCTGCGGTGAACCCCTCCGCGAGGGCGAGCAGCACCAGGGTCGGGATCGCCGACCACGGCATCAGGGGCAGACCGCTCACCGAGTTGGCGACGAGCAACCCCGCCAGCGCCCCGAGGAGCGCCAGCAGGGTGGGGACGCGCCACCCGGTCGGGGCGAGCGTGCCCCCGCCCTCACCCGACACGTCCGGCCTCCCCGGGCAGCCGGAGCCGCAGGTCCTCCCGGACGGTCAGCTCCTGTTCCCCCTCGGTGTCGGCCTCCTCCACCCCGGCCAGCAGGGTGGCGACCGGGGCCCGGCCGGGCAGGACCGCGCCGGGGTCCGTGTCCAGCCAGGGCCGCAGCACGAACGCGCGCAGGTGCGCGCGCGGATGCGGGAGGGTCAGCTCCGGGTCGTCGTCGGTCACGTCCCCGAAGGCGATCACGTCCACGTCCAGGGTGCGCGGCCCCCACCGGACCTCGCGGACCCGCTCGAAGGCGCGCTCGGCGGAACGGGCCAGCTCCAGCAGGTCCTTGGGGCCGACGGTGGCGTCCACGACCAGGACCGCGTTGAGGAACGCGCCCTGGTCGGGCCCGCCCACCGGAGCGGTCTCGTAGACCGGGGAGACCGTCACCGGGGTGACGCCCTCCCCCGCCGAGAGCAGGTCCACCGCGCCCTGGAGGGTGGCCCTGCGGTCCCCGAGGTTGGACCCCAGGGAGAGCACGGCCCGCGTCGCCGGGCTCACCACGGGCCCCTCCGCCCCCGGGTGACGGTGACCGCCACGTCCGCGAACTCGTGCTCGATGGGCGCCGACGGCTTGTGCACCGTCAGTTCCACCCCTCCACCAGGGACTCGGCCAGGCACACCCCGGCCAGGCGCTCGGCCAGGGTCTCGATCAGGTTCACCGGCTCGCCGGTGACCACCGCGACCAGCCGGTCGGCCAGCTCGCCGTAGTGCACCGTGTCGCGGACGTCGTCGCTGGCCGCGGCGGGGGAGGTGTCCAGGTACAGCACGGCGTCCACGACGAAGTCCTGCCCGTCGCGACGCTCGAAGTCGAACACCCCGTGGTGGCCCCGGGCCCGCAGGCCGCGGAGCTCGACGCGGTCCCGCATCAGTCCTCGGCCTCCGCCTCGTCGTCGTCCTCCATCAGCACCGGGGAGGCGTGGTGCGACCACAGCCGCCACCCCTGTTCGGTGTCCACGAACAGGTTGGTGGTGACCACCTGACCGCCCGCGACGAACCCGGGGCTGCCGTCCTCCGCCGTCAGCACGTTCTCCTCGCACGTCACCATGGCGATGTCCCCGCCCACCCCGATGTGCGTCTCGGTGAGCACGTACTGGATGTAGGTGACGTTGGCCATGATCAGTGACCACGCGCGCATGATCTCGGTACGGCCGCGCAGGAGCGGCCACCCGGGGTTGACGCACACCAGGTCGGGGGCCTCGTGCTCCTCCGCCCACACGGTGCGCATCAGGTCGATGTCGCCGTTCTCGATGGCGCTGTAGAACTGCGCGTTGGCCTCGCCCACGCGCTCCATGACCTCCTGGCGGGACTTCACGCGTCACCCCGGTCCACGGTCCGGTCCCGGCCCTCGGCGAGGCTGGCCCCGCCGTCGGCCCAGGCCGCCGCCACGCGCACGGCGTCGGCGTTCGGACGGACGTCGTGCACCCGGACCGCCCAGGCGCCGCGGTCGGCGGACAGGGTGGTCACGGCCGCGGTGGCCGCGTCGCACCCGACGAAGGGGCGGTCCTCGCCCTTGGCGTCTCCGAGCAGGCGGCTGAGGAAGCGTTTGCGTGAACCCGCCACGAGGACGGGCCGGCCCAGTTCGTGGAACCGGTCGAGGTTCTGGAGCAGCGCCCAGTTGTGCGCCTGTTCGGGACGCTTGGAGAATCCCAGACCCGGGTCCAGAACGATCTGGCCGGGGTCGACACCTGCACTGATCATGGCCTCCATACGGTCGCGGAGCTCATCGAGGACCTCCTGGACGACATCCGTGTACACGGCACGGCTCTGCATGTCATGACTATGCCCACGCCAGTGCATCAACACGTAGGCGACACCGGAAGAAGCGACGAGTCGCGCCATCTCGGGGTCCGCGAGACCGCCGCTGACGTCGTTGACCAGTACCGCACCGGCGTCGACCGCGCTCGCGGCGACCTCGGCCCGCATCGTGTCCACACTGACCGCGATCCCGCGCGAGGCGAGTTCGCGCACCACCGGTTCCACACGGCGCAGCTCCTCGGGGGCCGAGACCCGTTGGGCTCCGGGGCGGGTGGACTCACCGCCCACGTCGACGATGTCCGCGCCCTCCTCCACGAGGTGCAGACCGTGTTCGATCGCGCGCTCGGGGTCGAACCAGGACCCGCCGTCGGAGAAGGAGTCGGGGGTGACGTTCACGACCCCCATGACCAGGCACCGCCCGCGGTCGGGCAGCCCTGGAAGTGTGTGTTTCGGCGCCATGCGCATCACCCTACGCGTACGCCGAGGGGCCGGGGGCACACGGCCCCCGGCCCCTCGGCCGGTGGTGTCGGGGTCCGGACCGGGCGCCGCCCGCGGACGGCGTCAGCGCTGGTCGAGAATGAGGCTCATGACCTCGGAACGGGTGCGGTCGCTGCTGCGGAAGATGCCCCGCACGGCGGAGGTGACCGTCTTCGCGCCGGGCTTGCGCACCCCGCGCATGGTCATGCACAGGTGTTCGGCCTCGACCACCACTATCACCCCGCGCGGGTCGAGGTGCTCCATGATGGCGTCCGCGACCTGCCCGGTGAGGCGCTCCTGCACCTGCGGGCGCCGGGCGTAGACGTCCACGAGGCGGGCGAACTTGCTCAGCCCGGTGATCCGGCCGTGCGGGCCCGGGATGTAGCCCACGTGCGCCACGCCGAAGAACGGCACCAGGTGGTGTTCGCAGGTCGAGTACAGCTCGATGTCCTTGACCAGGACCATTTCCTCGTGGTCGGCCTCGAAGACCGTGGTGAGGACGTCACCGGGCTTCTGACCCAGACCGGAGAACTGCTCCTCGTAGGCCCGGGCGACCCGCTCGGGGGTCTTGGCGAGGCCGTCGCGGTCGGGGTCCTCCCCGATGGCGATGAGGATCTCCCGAACCGCGTGCTCGATGCGCTCGCGGTCCACGGGTCTGGCGGGCAGGTCCGAGCTCACTCCTGGTCTCCTTCTGTGGTGGTCGGCCCCGGGTGCTGACCGTTGCTGGACGGACTCTGGACGTCGGCGCCGTTCAGCGCGGCCAGCTCCTTCTTGGAGCGGACCGGGGGCGGCTGGAGGGCTGGCGCTTGCCGTAGCCCGTGTAGGAACCGCGGGCGGGCCGCTTGACGACCGGCTCGAAGACCTCCAGCACCTGGCTCTTGGTGAGCGTCTCCTTCTCGAGGAGCTGCACGACCAGCTCGTCGAGCACGTCGCGGTACTCGACGAGGACCTCGTAGGCCTCGTCGTGCGCGGACTCGATGAGGCGGCGCACCTCCTCGTCGATGAGGGAGGCGATCTCCTCGGAGTACTCGCGGGCGTGGGACATCTCGCGGCCCAGGAACGGCTCGGTGTTGCCGGAGCCGAACTTGCGGGCGCCCAGGCGCTCGCTCATGCCGTACTCGGTGACCATGTTGCGGGCCAGGCTGGTGGCCTTGTCGATGTCGTTCCCGGCACCCGTGGTGGGCTCGTGGAAGACCAGCTCCTCGGCGGCACGGCCGCCGAGCATCATGGCCAGCTGGTCCATCATCTGCGAGCGGGAGGTGAGGAACTTGTCCTCGGTCGGCACCGACATCGTGTAGCCGAGGGCACGGCCGCGCGGCAGGATCGTGATCTTGTGGACCGGGTCGGCGTTGGGCAGCGCGTGGCCCACCAGGGCGTGGCCGCCCTCGTGGTAGGCGATGACCTTCTTCTCGCGGTCCGACATCACGCGGGTCTTGCGCTCCGGACCGGCCATCACGCGCTCGATGGCCTCCTCGAGGACCGCGTGGGTGATGACCTTGCTGTCCGCGCGCGCCGACAGCAGCGCGCCCTCGTTGATGACGTTGGCCAGGTCGGCGCCGGTCATCCCGGAGGTCTGGCGGGCGATGACGGTGAAGTCGACGTCCTCGCTCATCGGCTTGCCCTTGGCGTGCACGGCGAGGATGTCCTTGCGACCGTCCATGTCCGGGCGGTCCACGACGACCTGGCGGTCGAAGCGGCCCGGGCGCAGCAGCGCGGGGTCGAGGATGTCGGGGCGGTTGGTGGCGGCGATCAGGATGACGCCGCCCTTGACGTCGAAGCCGTCCATCTCGACCAGCATCTGGTTGAGGGTCTGCTCGCGCTCGTCGTGCCCGCCGCCCATACCGGCGCCGCGGTGGCGGCCGACGGCGTCGATCTCGTCGATGAAGATGATCGCGGGGGCGTTGGCCTTGGCCTGCTCGAAGAGGTCGCGCACACGCGAGGCGCCCACACCGACGAACATCTCGACGAAGTCCGAACCGGAGATGGAGTAGAACGGCACCCCGGCCTCACCGGCGACCGCGCGGGCCAGGAGGGTCTTGCCGGTTCCGGGCGGGCCCATGAGCAGGACGCCCTTGGGGATCTTCGCCCCCATCGACTGGAACTTCTCCGGGCTCTGGAGGAACTCCTTGATCTCGTGGAGCTCCTCGATGGCCTCGTCCGCACCGGCCACGTCCTCGAAGGTGTTCTTCGGGGTGTCCTTGGTGATGAGCTTGGCCTTGGACTTGCCGAACTGCATGACCCGGGAGCCGCCGCCCTGCATCTGGCTGAAGATGAACCAGAAGATGACGATGATGATGATCAGCGGCAGGAGGCTGAACAGGGCCGTGGTCCAGATCGGTGTGGTCGCCACCGAGACCTCGTAGGCCTTCAGGTTCCCGTCGGGGTTCTCACTGGACTCCTGGAGCATGTCGGCCAGCTGGAGGCCCTGCCCCTCGACCCAGTACGCCTCGAGGATGTCCTCGTCGACCGTGGTCAGTCGGATGCGCTGGTCGCGGTCGACGATCTCGGCGTTGTCCACCTTGTCCTGCTCGATGAGCTGGTAGACCGTCGAGATGTCCGCTTCCTCGGGCTGGGGACCGGCGCCCACGTCGAACACGCGGAAGCCGATGACGAGCATGAGGGCGACAGCCAGGATCCAGATCCACGGGCCGCGGAAAAACGCTTCAGATTCATGTGAGCGGAACCCTGTCGGGTCCGTCCCTCCTGACCAGGCCGCCCGCCCCAGAGGAGATTCCGAAGCAGGACCTATCGGACACGTGCTCCCTGCGATGACGCCGGGATATTCGACGGTACACCTCGCCGTGCGGAGCGGGCACACCGCTCGCGCCGGTGACGGGTCCGTCATGAACGCAACGACGGTGACCCGCTCCGTTGTTCCCGCGACCGCCGCCGCGCGGAGCCCGCGCGGCGGCGCCGAACGCTACTTCTCGTAGACGTGCGGGGCGAGGGTGCCGATGAACGGCAGGTTCCGGTACTTCTCCGCGTAGTCGAGCCCGTAGCCGATGATGAACTCGTTGGGCAGGTCGAAGCCGATGTACTTGACGTCGAGGTCGACGTCGAAGGCCAGGGGCTTGCGGACCATGGTGCAGATCTCCACGGACCGGGGGCCGCGCGACTTCAGGTTGCCCACCAGCCAGGAGAGGGTCAGCCCGGAGTCGATGACGTCCTCGACGATCAGGACGTCGCGGTCCTTGATGTCGGTCTCCAGGTCCTTGAGGATGCGCACGACACCCGAGGAGGTGGTCCCGGCCCCGTAGGAGGACACCGCCATCCAGTCCATGGAGACGGGGTTGTGCAGCGCCCGCGCCAGGTCGGCCATGACCATGACGGCGCCCTTGAGCACGCCGACGATCAGCAGGTCCCGGCCCTCGTAGTCGGCGTCGATCCGCGCCCCCAGCTCGGCCAGGCGCGCCCTGATCTCTTCCTCGGTGACCAGGACCTTCTCCAGGTCCTCGCCCATGTCCTTAGCGTCCACGCTCACGTCCTCGCTGCTGGGTTCCCCGTTTGCGGCAACCAGGATAAACGTGCCGAACGAGGTCACGGTGCCCGGAGGGTCGCCCCGGACCCGGGGCACGGTGTCCGGTTCAGCGCCCGAAGACGATCCGACCAGCGCTCCGACGTCCCCGAACCCCGCCGGGGAGGTCGATGTGGGCCTGTCCGCGCCATTCGGTGACGAGGCGATCCAGCTCACGTACGTGACGTGCGTTCAGTGCGCTGGCCGGGCACCCCGATTCGAGGGCGGCACGACGGAGCACACGGGAGCGCAGCGAGGGTTCGGCCCCCTCCAGGGGTGCGACGGCCAGTCCCGTGCCCTCCCGGGCGCGCTCGTGCAGGGCGTCCGCGAGCGCGTCCAGGGTGTCGGCGTCCGCGCGCAGCAGGGTGGCGGTCCTGGCCAGCGCGGCCGCGATCCCTGGCCCCAGGGCCGCCTCCAGTGCGGGCAGGGCCTCGTGGCGCACCCGGGAGCGGGCGAAGCGCGGGTCGTGGTTGTGCGGGTCCTCCCACGGGCTCAGCCCCGTCAGGGCGCACGCCTCGCGGACGGTGGCGCGGTCCAGGTCCAGCAGGGGACGCAGGTAGGCGCCGGTGCGCCGGGCCATCCCGGCGAGGGACCGGGCCCCCGACCCCCGGGCCAGCCCGAGCAGGACCGTCTCCGCCTGGTCGTCCAGGGTGTGGCCGAGCAGGACCACGGCCGGACGGAGTGCGTCGACCACCCCGTCCAGGGCGTCGTAGCGGGCCCGACGAGCCGCCGCCTCGGGTCCCCCCGCCCCGTCGACCCGCACGGTGACCGCCCGCACCGGGTCCAGCCCGAGCCGGGACATGATCCCGGCCACGGCCCCGGCCCGTTCGTCCGAACCCTCCTGGAGCGCGTGGTCGACGGTGACGCCGCCCGCGCGCACCCCCATCCGGGGCGCCTCGAAGGCCAGCGCACCGGCCAGGGCGAGGGAGTCGGCGCCGCCGCTGCACGCGACCAGGGCGGTCGTCCCCTCGGGCAGCTCGGACAGCGCCCGCCGGACCGCCGAGCGGACGGCGGCCACGGCGGGGGCGGTCCGCTCACTCGGTGATGGCGGCGGGGCGCACGACCCGTTCGATCCACTGCGAGGGGGCGCGGATCTCCTCCAGGGTGGGCAGCGTCTCGGGCGAGGTCCACACCCGGTTGAAGTCGGCCATCCCGACCTGCGCGACGACCTGCCTGACGAAGGCGGCCCCCTCCTCGTACTGCTTCATCTTGAGGTCCATGCCCAGCAGCTGGCGCATGATCCGGTCGAGGGGGTTGAGGGTCTCCCGCCGCTTCTGGAAGCGGGTGCGGATGGTCTCCACCGAGGGGACGACGTCCGGCCCCACGGCGTCCATCACGTAGTCGCCGTGGCCCTCGGCCAGGCTCATGACGGCGGTGACGCGGTCCATCAGAGCGCTCTGCTCCGGGGTCTGGAACGCGGTGAGGAGGTTGCTCTCGCCGCCCCGCACGGCGTCCGCCACGGCCTCGCCCGCCTGGCGCAGCCGGTCGATGAGGTCCGAGGCGTCCATCTCCGTGGACAGCAGGAGTTCCCGCATGAGGTCCTGGACGTGCCCGCGCAGCCACGGCGTGGCCGTGAACTGCATCCGGTGCGTCTCCTCGTGCAGGCAGACCCACAGGCGGAAGTCGCGCGGGTCGACACCCAGCTCCCGCTCGGTGTTGACGATGTTGGGCGCCACCAGGGTCAGGCGCCCGGTCGGCGCGTGGCCGTCGGGGTCCGGTGGCAGGAAGAGTTCGTACTGGCCGAGGACCCGCCCGGCCAGGTAGGACAGGACCGCCCCGAGCTGCACCCCGGTGATCCGGGAACCGACCGCGCTGGTCAGGTTCCCGGCCGGGCTGTTGTTCAGCCGGTCGGCGCCCATCTGTTCGAGTACGGGTTCGAGTACGACCCGAAACCCGTCGACGTTGGCTCGAATCCATCCCGGACGGTCGACGATGACCGCGGGCCCTGAGGGTTCGAGGGGGTTCATTCCGGTGAAGTCACGCACGTGCCCGGCCGCCACGGTGGACAGCTCGCGCAACTGCACCACGGCCTGCCGCGCGTCGGACAGGTCCACCTGCGGCCCAGGGCGCACGAGGCGGACACCGGTGTTGACGGCTACGTCCCAGTCGATAACAGTCACACCGCCAGCCTACCCATTTTGTTTTGGGCCTCCGCTTCGCTTCGGCCCGGGTTCGGCGCCTTTGCAGAGGGATTCTTCATCGTCGTCCACGCCTGGCTCGTTCCTCGCTGGCGGCTCGACTCCTCTTGCACTGTGCCTACTGAAACCCGGACTCTCCGGCGCTCGAACGGCCAACCCCAAGGGGATCCGGGCCACCACTCCGCCTCAGCCACGGTCGAGGAGCCGACCGCCCAGTTCAGCCCCGAGCGTGAGACCCGCGCAGGGCCCAAGGCCACGGGGGTGCTTTCGTTCGGGCGCCGGCAGGGTTCTGGAGGTGCCGCAGGTGGGATCGCGAGGAACGAGCCATCACACCGCAGGCGCCGAAGGTTCCTGCCTTTCCGGGCGCCCGAACACGGGCCGAAGCGAAGCGGAGGCCCAAAACAACAGGTCAGCCGCACCCGCACTGGCTGAGTGCCGCGGCCAGCGTGTCCATCTGGGGGCCGGTCGCGCCGGGGCTGTTGGCCATCAGGGCGAACACGAAGACGTTGCCCTCCTGGTCGTGGATGGTCCCGGCCAGGGTGCTGACGCCGTCCAGGGTTCCGGTCTTGCCCCGGACGAGGCCCGCCGCCGCGTGGGAGCTGCTGTGCTCGGAGTAGCGCCCGGCGAGGGTCCCGGTGGAGTGGGAGGTGGGCAGCCCGGTGATGGTGGCGTTGAGGCGCGGATCGTCGGCGGCGGTCTTGACCAGCTGGACCAGGGCTCGCGGCGTGATGCGGTTCTCGGTGCTCAGGCCGCTGTTGTCGGAGAGGCGGACCCCCTCGATGCCCAGGCTGTCCATGACCCGGTGGGTGGCGGCGGCGGCCCCCGCGTGGTCGGGCTCCTCGCCCAGTTCCAGGGCGGTGATCCGTCCCAGCGACTCGGCCATGTTGTTGTCGCTGGCGAGCATCATGAACTCGACCAGGGCGCTCATCGGCACGGAGTCCACGGAGGCGACGGGGTCGCCGGAGACGCCGGTCTCGGCTGGCGTGCCCTCGACGGTCAGTCCAACCTTCTCCAGCTGCTCCGCGAACGCCTCGGCGGCGGCCAGCGGCGGGTTCGGGGAACGGGTGGACGTGTCGGGGTCCACCCGGCCTCCGTCGATCATCAGGGCGTGGATGGTGGCCGTGCTGCCCTCGGTGACGTAGTTGGGCTTCCACCCGGGGGCCGTGTCCGGGCCGGTGAAGAACGAGTCGTCGTAGCCGACGGTCACGGTGCCCAGGCCCAGGTCGTCGAGGGCGGCGGCGGTGTCCCCGGCCAGATCCTCCAGAGTGGCTACCTGCGGGTAGTCTGCGGAGTCGGCGGTCGTGGTCAGTGTCACGTCTCCCCCACCACGCAGCACCACACGGTTCTCCTCGGCGTCGAGGTAGGCCTCGGTCCGCAGCACGTGGTCGGGGCCGACGGTGTCCAGGACGGCGACGGCCGTGGCGATCTTCGTCGTCGACGCCGGGGTCACGGGGGTGTCCGCGTCGCGTTCGAAGAGCGTCTCTCCGGTCACGCCGTCCACGACGTAACCGGAGAGGCCCTCATCGAGCCCGGACGATGACATGGGATCATCAAGAATGTCCGCGATCCGAGCCGGGTCCGCCGGGGTCGGGGTCGTGGGTGCAACCGCCGCCACGCCGTCGGCGCGCGTGACGGGGTTGGGCACCGCCGCAAGCGGTCGCGCCTCGATCACGTCCAGGGCGACCAACCCGGTGATCAGCACGAATATGTTGAGCAGGGCCAGCGCGAGGAACGCCTCGCCTCGTACCCGTCGCACCCGGGGACCTGCCTTCCGTCGGTGTCGCGGCCTGACGTTGTAGTTATACGGCGACATTAGTCGCATTGGGAGCCGAGATCAGCATGGAATTCGACGTTACGATCGAGATCCCCAAGGGGAGCGCAACAAGTACGAGGTGGACCACGAGACCGGTCGTATCCGTCTCGACCGCATGCTGTTCACCTCCACCACCTACCCCGCCGACTACGGCTTCGTCGAGGGGACGCTCGGTGAGGACGGCGACCCCCTGGACGCGCTTGTCCTGCTCAAGGCCCCGACGTTCCCGGGCTGCCTGATCCGGGCGCGCGCCATCGGCATGTTCCGGATGCGTGACGAGGCCGGCGGCGACGACAAGCTGCTGTGCGTCCCGGCGACGGACCCGCGCCAGGAGCACCTGCGTGACATTCACCACGTGAACGAGTTCGAGCGCCTCGAGATCGAGCACTTCTTCACCGTGTACAAGGACCTGGAGCCCGGCAAGTCCGTCGAGGGCGCCAGCTGGGTCGGCCGCCACGAGGCCGAGCAGGAGATCATCGCGTCGGTGAAGCGCGCGGAGGAGGCCGGTGTGCACGGCGACTCCTCGCACATCACCAACGAGGCCCCGTAACCGGAGTTCCGGTGTCTGCCAGGCCCGGCCGGGGTTTCCCGCCGGGCCTTCGTCGTGCCCGGGGTCGGGAGGGGTCAGGTGGCCTTGGCGATCTGCGGCGCGTCCGTGCCCAGTTCACGGCCGGGGTCGCGGGTCAGCGCGTACCCGGCCAGGACGAGCACCAGCAGCGCGCACAGCAGGGCGATGACGAAGGACAGCCGGGGCAGCGGGCCGTCCGCGAGGGGTCCGGAACCCGGAGGCAGCGGGAAGCCGTCGCGGCCGAGGCGGTCCGCCCGGGCCGCGACGTGGCTGCGGTACCCGGCCAGCTCGGGTCTGCCGATGCCGTTCAGGACCCGTGCCGGGACGAGGTCGGTCCTCGCGGGCAGGGCCAGGGGTGGGCGTCCCAGGCCCGGTGCGCGCGGTTGCTCTCCAGGTAGCGGGCGCACTCGGCCTCCGTCAGGGCGTGCAGCCACTCCCCCAGACGCTCGGTGTCGGCCAGGCGCCCGGCGTGTGCGCGGGCGACGATGAGGGTGTCCCTGAGGACGACGTGCGCGGCGTCCCGGTCACGCAGGACCAGGATGCAGCGCCGGTACAGCTCGTCTCCGTACGCGTCGAGGAGCCTCGCGTAGGCGTCCGCGGTGTCGGCCCGGTCGAAGCGCAGGGCGTGCAGGAGGTCCCGGTCCGTCATAGACCTAGAATCTACGCCGCGCCCGGCCCACCGTCCCACGGCTCGCCGGACGACCGCCGCCCTCTCGCGGCCCCGGAACGGCTCCGACCTGCCCGGAAGGTGTTTCGTCGGGGCGAGTGTGACCTCAGTCCGAGGCGTCCCGCGGGTCGTCGCGGTCCTCGGGGGATCGTCCCCCGGGTCGACGAACAGGAAGCCCGCGTAGCGGGATCGTGCCCACAGCAGCACGTGGGTGAGCGCGGTCAGGAAGGCGACCAGCAGCGCCGCACCGGGGCCCAGGAAACCGAGCGCCATCACACCGGCGGCGACCACCACGAGGGCACGCACCAGGACACGCGCCCACAGTCCCTGAGCCTCGGGGGTCAAGGCTGCCCTCTGGGGACGGACGGCTGCACGGCCACTCCTGTCACTACAGCTGTACTGGGGGATGGACTCCGGTTCGACGGACGCGCCGTGTTCTCGGGTTCCACATGTCACCACCACGGGACGCCGCCCGCAACACGTTCCGGGCGGACCGGTACGTGGTCCGACACGCACGATTCACGGCGTTCGCTTGACGCGCCACCGTCTTTGCTGGTCTCCTTACGTCCATGTATCCGCGCACCCGCACCGACGCCACGGCTCGTACGACCCCCTGGGTCTCCTGCCACCTGGCCCGTGCGGCGTGTCCGTGTTGTCGTCGCTGAGTCGAAGCCGAGGGGTCCGAGTCGACCGACCCCGCCCGACCAGTCCGTGAGCGGCCTCCGCCTTCCGGCGTGACCGGTCCGCGAACGAACTCCACCAGGGTGATTGTCCTCTCCGAACGTGCGTTCGGTGTGGGCGCCCCTGCCGCCCCGCGCCGTCCGGGGCCCATTGACGACACCCTCGCGGCCCCGGTCACCGGACCCGGTCGCGTACACGTGAAGGATCTTCCCACGATGCCCCAGCAGGTCCTGGCCACGACCGAGCACACTCCCCGCCCGCGCACCGCGTCCGTCTCCCTCGACGGGATCGGTGACGTGGTGGACGCCGGACGGACCTCCGGCTACGCCCACCTGGTGGAACGCCGTCTGCCCACCGTCGGCCAGCTGGTCACCGCGGCCCGCGGCGCCGCCGCCGCACTGGGCCGACCGACCCTGTGGCCGACCCGCAGGGGCCACTGGCAGCCCGCCCCGCGCAGCGCCCGCCGTCACGCGGGCGGTCGCCTCCGGGTGACCACGGTGGCCCTCGAACCGAACAGTTTCGTCCCGGGCCCGGCCCAGCGCTCCGACCGTCCGCACGGGATGGAGGTCCTGCACCTGGTCAGTGGGCGGGCCCACCTGATCACCTCCGGCCCCGACGGCCAGATGCGTTCGGCGGCGGAGCTGGCTCCCGGCCGGACCCGCGTGGTCGGCGGCGCCGACGGCTCCGTCCGGGGCCACCACCACCTGGTGAACACCGGTGACGAGGTCGCCGTCCTGGTCCGCGTGAGCGCCTGAGCACCCCGGCCCCGAGCGAGCGGGGCGGTGCGACCGTGCCCGGCGCGGAACCGGCGGATCGTCCCGGGATCGCCCGGACGGCTCTGGTACGGGGCCGTGTCCCGAGGGCTCACTCATCGCGGCCCCGATCCGGGGCCGCCGCGCGCAGGGCACCGTCCACGGCCTCGACCGCGCGCAGGACCTCGGCGGTGCGCCGCCCCTCCGCGAGGTAGGCGTTCATCACCTGGTCCAGCGCGTGCGGCGGGAGCTGGCCGCGTAGGTCCACGCGGGCCGTGCGGTACCCCTCCCGGGCCGCGTCCAGCGTCGCGGAGACGTACTGGCGGGCCAGGCGGGAGAGGGCCACGGGATGACGTCGCAGAACCCCGTGCAGCCGGTAGTCGGCGGGCACGTGGTCGAACAGCCACTCCAGGGCCGTCTGCTCGAAGGAGTCCGACCCGGGTGGGTGCACACTCGCGGGCCAGTCCGATGTCAGGGACTGATCGGGCATACCACACAGCATACCCGCTGTTCGAAAGTATGTTCGATGTCCACGGCTCCGAGATCGCGGAGCCCTCCGATCAGTCGGGGGTGTCGGCTTCTTCCTTCTCGGCCGTGCGCTTCTCCAGTTCCACCCGGATGGCCTGTTCGGCCGCGTCCACGGCGGCCCTGGCGGTGATCGCGTTGGTGTGTGCCCGGTCCAGTTCCTCCAGCAGGATGCAGTCGAACGCGACTCGCGCGTCGTGGATGGTGGCTTCCAGCTGACGTGACGCCTCTTCCAGACTCATGCTCCTTCCCTTCCCCAGAATCGGCCTTCTGCACACACTCGCCCCATGGGCCCCGTCACCCCTGTGCCTCGAACAGCGGCGGTGCCGGGTGGAGTGGCCCCGGAACACCCGCGGGCGGCAGGGGCCGCCGGGCCGGGAGGGGCCCGACGGACCGTGGTCGACGGCACTCGACCCCGAGGGGGCGGAACCGCTTCGGAGGCGGGACGTCGGGGTAGGTCGTCACCGAAAACGCCGACCACCTGGGGGTCCCATGATCTACCTCGTCCTCGTCCTGCTCGCCGTCTGGCTGATCCTCGCCATCCTCGGCGTCGTGATCAAGGGGCTGTTCTGGCTGGCCGTGATCGGCGGTCTGCTGTTCGTCGCGACCGCCGTGTGGGGTTGGTTCCAGAACCGCCAGAGGATCTGAGGGTTCAGGACTCCAGCGCGGGCCGCTCCTCGCCGCCCAGACGCCGCACGACCCTGAGCGCGCCCGCCTCGTCACCGCCGAGGCGGGCGCGCACCACGCGGACCGCGTCCTCGGTGCGGCCCAGCGCGATCAGGTTGCGCACCCGGTCGCGGAGTTCGGCGGGCAGTGCGCCGGGGTCGCCCTGGACCGGGACGTACCCGCCCACGTGCGGGTCGGGCTCGGGCCTCGGGGGCGGCTCGGGCTCCGCGAGCGCCACGCGCGCCTCCATGTGGGCGAGAACGCTGCGCAGGGCGTAGGAGCCACCGCCGAGAACGACCACGGCGCCCAACAGGGCGAACAGCATGAACATCAGACTCATAACGCCCACCTACCCATACTTCGGACACAGCAGGCACAACACCCCTTCACGCGGAGTAATCATTCCGCCAAGCCGCGGTCCCCGTCCGGAAGGTCCTCGGGCAGCAGGGTCCGGAGCTCGGACACGTCGGGGTTGTCCCCCGCCAGCGCCGACGCCTCGATCCGTCCCGCCTGCCTGGTGAGGCTCGCCTCGAACAGCGCGCGCACCCCGTGCCCGTTGCCCTCGACGGTCCCCAACACCTCCGCGAGCGCCCACCGGGTCGCCTCCGGCACCAGGAGGTCGGCCCGCTCGGCCATCCCCACGAAGACGGCGGCCAGCTCCTCCCGATCGTGGGAGGGGAACTCCACCGTCCGGGAGAGCCGGGCGGCCAGTCCCGGGTGGTCCGCGAGGAAGCCGGTCGTCTCCCGCGCACGGCCGGACACGACCACCACGACCTCGTCCCGATGCTCCTCCATGAGCCGCAGCAGGGTGTCGACCACGTCCTGACCGACCCCGCGCCCACCGGAGAAATCCCTGTTCAGCACATCCGCGTCGGACAGGAACAGCAGGCCGCCGCGCGCCCGCTCGAACAGCGCGCGCGTCCGCCGCGCGACCCTCCCGGGCCCCCGCTGCCCCGGCGGGCCCACCAGGCTCCCCGGCGAGGCCTCCACCACGTGCCCCCGGGGCAGCACCCCCAGAGCGGCCAGCAGTTCGCCGTAGAGCCGGGCCACTGTGCTCTTCCCGGTTCCCGGGTCCCCCAGGAACACCAGGTGCCGCGCGGAGGGGGCCGGCCCCCTCCGTACGGGCCCGGCGCAGGAGCTCGGTCAGCCCCCTCACCTGGCGTTTGGCCTCGTCGAGCCCCACCATGCCGTCCAGCCCGGCCAGCAGGGCGTTCACCCGCACGCCGTCGACCGGCCCGTCCACGCTCGTGAGGCCCTCGGCCACCAGGCTCTCCAGGTCGTCGGTCCGGATCTGGGTGAGGTCCTCGACGGTCTGGTAGCCGCCCCCCGTGACGCGTTCGGCCTGGACCCGCAGCGCCTCCTCGAACACCGCCCGCGCCTCCCGACCGTGGCCGAAGGAACCCTCCGCGAGCCGTCCCCGGAAGTGCTGGAGCAGGAGGTCACGCGTGCCCTCCCCCAGGGTGTAGCCGCGGGTCCCGGCCATACCCTCGAAGATCCCGCCCAGCTGCTCCGGGGAGTAGCCCTCGAACTCCACCGTGCGCGCCACCCGCGAGCGCAGCGCCGGATTCGTGTCCAGCAGCGCGCGCATCGCGCCGGTGGGGCCGGAGAGGACCACCACCACCTCGTCGCTGAGCTCCTTCATGAGGTCGGACAGGGTGTCGACCGCCTCCTGCCCCCGGCCCAGCGCGTGCGCCCCGGCCACGAACAGCACACCGCCCCGGGCGCGCTCCACCAGCTCCGCCGTCCTCCGGGCGCCGTCGCCCACCAGGTCGTCGCGTCCGACCGTCACGAACTGTCCCTGGCTGAGCAGGCCCAGCGCGCGCAGGATCTCCCCGTACAATCGGGCCACGGTCGCCTTACCTGCCCCGGAGGGCCCCGAGAGCACCAGGTGGCGGCTCACGTTGAGCGGCGGGAACCCCGCCTCCAGGCGTTTGGCGCTCACCCTCTGGATGTTGACGAGGGCGCGGACCTCCTTCTTCACCCGCTCCAGGCCCACCAGGCCCTCCAGTTCGGCGAGCAGGGTCTCCAGCGGACGCGCCCGGTCCCGCACGGTCGCGTCACCGGACTCCTGGGCCGCCGCCGCGCCTCGTCGGGCCGGGCCGCCCCCGTCCCCGCCACCCGCGCAGCGGCCCGGTCGCCGTTACCGCCCTGGTCCGGGTCGCCGCCCCGGTTGCCGCTGATGGTGCTCTCCTCCAGGTACACGGAGGCGCTGTCGGCGGCCCACAGACCCTCCTCGTCGTTGCCGGTCACGGTGCACCGCACCAACCGCACCCGGCCGCCCTCCTCCACCATGACCCCGTCCCCGCGCCCGTCCCGGATCGAGGTGTCCTCCAGGGCGGCCACGCCGCCCTCCCCACCCTGATCCCGCGTTCCCCGCTCCCGGACAGGGTCGAGGAGCGCACCGTGACGTGCCCGCCCTGGACGTAGACGGCGTCCTCGCCGCAGTCGGACAGGTCGGCCTGGTGGAGCTGGACCTCGGTGCCGTCGAGGATGTTGAGCCCGTCCTCACGGGCGTCGCGCAGCACCATGCCGCGCACCTTGAGCGTGGCGTCCTCACGGCTGTGGATACCCGAGCCCACGTCGTGCCCGACGATGTCCTCGAAGTACCCCCGGCCGCCCACCACGATCGCCATCGGCCCGTGCCAGCGGCTCACCCTGAGGTCACTCACCTCGAACCGGGAGCGTACGGAGGCGATGGCGCCGCGCTCCTCCACGCCGCTCTCGGCCACGGACATCCCCGCGACGGTGACCCGGGCCCCGTCCGCGATGAGCAGCGCGGCCTTGCCGATCCGCGTGCACCGCAGGTCGGTGACGTCGGCCTGGCCGCCGTCGACCAGCACGGCGTCCGTGGCGGTGCCGGTCACCGTCAGCCCCCGGACGGTGAGCCTTCCGCCCTCGATCGCCACGCCGGTCCGGGTGGCGTCGGTGATCTCGCAGTCGTTCAGCGTTCCCTCGGAGTCGCCGTGCACGAAGAACGCGTCGGTGTCCTCCTTGCGCGCGCCCTCGACCACCATGCGGGTGAAGGTGGCCTTGGAGCGCTCGTAGACCCGCACGGGCCAGTCGTAGGAGCCGGTGACCCTCAGGTCCGTGAACTCCGCCCGCGCCCGGTCCCGCACGTACACCCCGCCGCCGTCGACCAGCGCGCAGTCGGTGAACTCCGGGGACGCGTTGGCCACGTACAGCGTGTGCCAGTCCTCGTGGGCCCCGGTGAAGACCGTCCCGCTGATCTTCGGGCTGCACCGGCCCTGGACCGCGATCACCGCCCCCGCGAAGTAGCACTCGCTCACGCTGCCCTCGCTGGCGTCCCACAGCAGCCCGCTCTCCTCGAAGCGGCAGCCGACGATCTCCGCGCGGGCGCCCACCACGTTGACCCTGCGGGGCGCGGTGAAGACGCAGTCCACGGCCCGGAGCCGGGCGTCCTTCTGGACGTACAGCGGCGGGTACTCCTCCGAGGCGCTCCGCACGGAGATCCCGTGCAGCTCCAGGCTCCCGCCCTCGTGCACGTTGAACACGTTGGTCTCACCGGTCGCGGCCACGGTCACCGTCCCGGCGCCCTCGTCGGGCGTCACGACCACCCGCCCCCGAACCCCGATGACCAGGGGTTCCACGTACTCACCCGGTGCGACGCGCAGGTGCAGGTCCTCCCCGGCGTGCCGGTGTTCCCGGACCGCCTTCCCGAGCGAGGAAGTGGCGGCGGGATCTGTCTTCGAGACGCGGACCGTGATCATCCATCGACTCCCATGGGGGTTTCGGCCCCGGCGCCGCGCCGGAGGGTCTGCGATAGGTACCGTATCCACCTGGGACGCCGGGAACCCGGGACGACGCACACACCTGTGGCCAGGGTCGGTCAGAAACCCGCGGACCGCAGGTCGGCGGAGGCCTCCCCGACCGCATCGCACCCGGGGTTCACCCCTTGGGGCCGGGGACGTCCTCCCGGTCCCCGCCGCCGTTGTCCCGGAAGGTGACGTCCCGCGTCTCGACCACGGCGTGCGGATGGGCGCGCACCCCCGCGCGCGCGTTACCGGCGATCCGGCAACGCACCGCCTCCACCCGGCTCGTGCCGTCGGCGGCGCCCACCCCGGCGTGACGGCCGTCCCTGATCACCACGTCCTCCAGCGTGACTGTGCCGCCCTCGTCGGCCAGCACCCCTACTCCCTTGGCGCCGCTCACCTCCACCGAGGTCAGGGAGAGCGACGCCTCGTGCGCGGCCAATGCCACGGCGGAGACGTCGGAGACACGGGCGTCGACGACCTCCACGGTCGCGCCCGTCCGCGCCCGGACCGCGGCACCGTGGTCCCCGGTGGCCTCCAGCCCGCGCACCGTGACCGTGCTGCTCTCCTCAGCGAGGACCGCGCCCCTCGTGCGTTCGGAGGTCACCGAGGTCAGGGCCGCCTCGGAACCGGTCACGAGGGCCACCGGCCCTGCCAGGTCCGTGCCCCTGAGCCCGTCCGCCTCCAGTCGGCCTCCCCGCACGTTCACCCCGCGTCCGTACAGGTCGGACTCGGCGGGGGCAGGTAGGAGTCCGGGTGGGCGTCCTCGAACGCGACGTCGGACAGCTCGACCCGGCTGTCGAAGGCGAGGATCGCTGACTGCCCCATTCCCCGGAAACGGAGCCTCCGGCCCGTGAGGTGTCCGCGCTCGACGAGGACGTTGGTGGTCCGGACGTTCTCGAAGCTCAGTCCGTCGGCGGTGGCCGTGCCCTTCACCGCCATGGCCGTGGACGTGGCGTCGGAGATCCGGCCCGAGGAGAGGTGCGCCTCGGCTCCCGTTCCGACGGCGATCCCGTAGCGCTCCTCCCCCAGTCGCTCACGCGGAGGTCGGTGAGGACGGCCCGGGTGCCCTCGCCCGTGACCATGACCCCGCCGCTGCCGCCCCCGCTGATCGAGAGGCCGCTGACGCGGACGTCGGACCCCTGCGTGATCCCCAGGGAGAAGTCCGCGTCCACCCCGCCGTTGGTCATGGCGCAGTCGGTGACCGTGACCGTGGACCTGACGACGGCGAAGGCTCCCATGACGAGGTTGCTGAACTCGACGGAGCCGACGGTCGGGCCGACGGCGTCCTTGAAGGCGAGGAACGCGTTGTGGAAGTGCGTGTCCCGCAGGACACCGCCCGCCCCGCCCAGCCAGTGGAGCCCCCGTCCTCGAACCGGCAGTTGACGATCTCCGTGCCGTCCCCGTGGATCTTCAGGGAACCCGACGAGAACACGGTGTCGATCGCCCTGAACCGGGTCCCGGGGGCGGTCCGGACCCCGGGATGTCCCGCCGCGCCTCGGACATGGACGCCGTAGAGCTCCAGTGAGGCCCGCTCCCCGGCCACGGCGAACACGCTGTCGTCCCCCTGGACGGCGATCTCCACGCTGCCGGGACCGGCGACCGGGACGACCATGACCCTGGTGGTGATCTCCAGGCAGTGGGGCTCCGTGTAGAGGCCGGGCTCCAGGTGCAGGTAGAGGTCCGTACCGGCGTGGCGGGGGTCGTGCAGGACCGCCCGCAACGAGGCGAAGGCGCGCGGGTCGGACGGTGAGATCCGGGCGGTGTACATCCGAGGGCTCCCGGTGTGGGGGGTGGGTGGCTGACACGTACCGTAACGCCCCGCACCGTCGGACCCCGCCAACGCGAAACGCCACCCCGGTCTGGGGTGGCGTTCTGGCCGGAGCCGCCTATCGGAATCGAACCGATGACCTATTCATTACGAGTGAATCGCTCTGCCGACTGAGCTAAGGCGGCACACCGCCACGCGGTGCGCGTGGCGAAGCAGAAACCAGTCTAGCGCCTCCGGCGAGTGGCGCGAACCGGCCGCCGCTATCCGGCGTCGTCCGCGAGATGGCTGGCGCAGGCCATCCCGTCCTCGGGCACGGCCAGGTCCAACAGGTACTCGTCGACGACCGTGTCCACGCAGGTGTCGCCCATCCGGTAGCCGGTGTGGCCGTCGCCGTCGCGGGTCACCAGGAAGCCGGAGTCCAACTGGCCCGCGAGCGCCTCCGCCCAGGCGTAGGGGGTGGCGGAGTCACGCGTGGTGCCCACCACCATGATCGGGTCGGCGCCGACTGCGTTGAGCTCCCCGAGCGGAGCCACCGCCTCCTCCGGCCAGAACGCGCAGGTCAGCGCACCCCAGGCCAGCATCGGTCCGAACATCGGGGACTCCTCGGCGGCCTCGGCCGCCGCCTCGGCGTAGGCCTCCACCTCACGGGGCGCGACCGAGTCCGAGCAGTTCACCGCGGTGAGCGCGGCCGTGGAGTTCTCGTACTCGGCCAGGTCCCCGCGCCCATACAGGTCGTCGCCGAGCAGCAGCAGGCCGGTGCCGTCGCCGTCCTCCATCGCGTCGGTGAGCGCCTCGCGCACGCGCGGCCACCAGTTCTCCGTGTACAGGGCGGCGAGCACGCCCAGTTCGGCGCGGGCCCGGTTGACCTCCCGGCCGTCGCCGGTGCCGTTGGCCAGGGGGCGTCGGCGGCGTCGTCCAGGAAGGCGTCCAGCGCGGCGACGCCCTCGTCCACGGTGCTGCCCCGGGCGCCGAGCGGGCAGTCGGGCAGGGTGAGGCAGTCCTCGACGAAGGAGCGCAGTGCCGTCTCGAAGCCGGTGGCCTGCTGCACGCTCACGCTGAGCTGGTCCTGGCTCGGGTCGACGGCGCCGTCGAGCACCAGGGCCCGCACGCGCTCGGGGAACTGCTCGGCGTACTGCGCGCCGATGTGGGTGCCGTAGGAGGCGCCGAGGTAGGTGAGCCGCTCGTCCCCGAGCAGGCCGCGGAGCACGTCCATGTCGCGGGCCACGTCGGCGGTGCCGATGTTGCGCATCAGGTCGGGGTCGTTCTCCTCGCAGGCCTCGACGAACGCCCGGCTGTTGGCCTCGATCTCGGCCAGCCCCTCGGGGCCGAGGTCCGCGAGGTCGTCCGCCCCCTCGCCGTCGCCGTAGTCCGTGCCCAGGAAGTCGTCGATCCCCTCGGCGTCCAGACAGGTCAGCGGGGTGCTGCGGCCGACGCCGCGCGGGTCGAAGCCGACCACGTCGAAGCTCGCGCGCACCGACTCGCTGACGGTGTAGGGCGCGTGGTCCACGAAGTCGTGTCCGGAGCCGCCGGGGCCACCGGGGTTGACCAGCAGCGAGCCGGTGACGTCGTCACCGGTGGCGGGCAGGCGCTTGACGGCGATCTCGATCCGTTCGCCGTCGGGCTCGTCGTAGTCCAGCGGCACCTCGAAGACGGCGCACTCGCTGTCGGGCAGGCCGCTCTCGCACTCGCCCCAGGCCAGTTCCTGCTCGGTGACCTCCACCCGGGTGTCGTCCCCGTCACCGGACGCGTCACCGCCACCGTCACTCGTGCAACCGGAGACCAGCACCGTCCCGGCGAGCAGCGCCGCCAACGGACCCCGATACCTCGTGCCCACCCGTAACCGCCTTCACTCGAAGTCCCGTGGCCACGCGCGCCCTCGGACGGCGCCGTCGCCGCGCACGCTCGTGCCGACGCGTGACCGGACCATTCTCCCGGTCGCCGTGGCGGCACCGGCCCCCGGCCCTATCCGGCCAGGAGCGCGGAGGTCATGGCCTCCATGGCGATCTGCGGGTGCACGTTGGCCGCGATCCGCTCACGGCAGGCCATGATCGCGTCGATCCTCCGCAGGGTGGACTCGGGGGTGCCGGAACGGGCGATCCGCTCCAGGTCCCCCGAACGCTCGGCCGTGGACCGCTCCACCGCCGCGCCCAACTGGAGGGTGAGCACGTCCCGGTAGAAGGCGGCCAGGTCGAGCAGGGCCCTGTCGTAGGAGTCCCGCTTGATCCGGGTGGCTCTGCGCTTCTGCCGCTCGTCGAGGTCCTTGAGCGCCCCCGCCGCGCCACGGACCGCCTTGGCCACGCCCTTGCCCGTGGAACCCTCACCGAAGGCCGCCTTGAGCTCGTCCTTCTCCTTCTCGTTGAGGGACGTGGTGAGCGCCTTGGACTCCTCCTCGGCGATCTCGAACAGGCGGGCGGCGGCGGTGACACAGGACCCGAGCCCGTCGAGCCCGGCCGGGATGGACAGGACCTCCTCCCGCCTGCGCCGCGCCTCCGGGTCGGTGGCCAGCTGCCGGGCCCGGTCGACCCGGCCCGCCGCGGCCCGGGCGGCGGCCTCGGCGGCGGCCCGGTCCACCCCGTCGCGCTGGACGAGGGCGTCCACGATCTGCCGGGTGCCGGGGGTGGCCAGCGTGACCAGGCGGCACCGGGAGCGGATGGTGATGAGGAGATCGTCCGGGGTCGGCGTGCACAGCAGCCACACCGTGCGCGGGGAGGGCTCCTCCACGGCCTTGAGGAGCGCGTTGGAGGCGGCCTCCGTGGCACGGTCGGCGTCCTCGAAGAGCACGATCCGGAAGTTCCCGCCGGAGGGCTTGGACCCGGCACGGAGCACGAGGTCGCGGGTGGCGGCCACACCGAAGCTCAACCCGCTGGGCCGCACGTACAGCACGTCGGGGTGGGTCCCGGTGAGCACCTGGTGGCAGGAGTCGCAGTGCCCGCACCCGCCGTCCCGGCACTGGAGGGCGGCGGCGAAGGCCCGCGCCGCCTCCTCCCGACCGGACCCGGGCGGACCGGTGAACAGCCAGGCGTGGGTCATCCCGGCGCCGCGTCCTCCGGCCAGGAGGTCGGCCGCGCCCGCCACGGCACGGCCCAGCTGTGCGCTCGCCGCCTCCTGGCCGACGAGGTCGTCGAAGACCGTCAAGCTTGCCCCCGGAGCACATGGAATGTCTTCCTCCAGAATAGGAGCCCCCACCGACCCCGGGACCGTTTTCCCCAGGCCCTCCTCCACGGGCGGGCGGGCCCGCCCGTCCCGCACCGGTGAGGCGCACCGATGAGTCCTCGCACCTCCGGGAGTCTGTTCCGGTGAGAGGAAGAAGGTGGTCTCCGTGAACGAACGAACACCCCTGACCGAGGTCTGCCCGGAGTTCGGCAGCCCCGGCTCACCGGCGGTCCCCTGGGAGCGGACCCGCGCCGTCCTGGCCGACGCGCCCCTGTACTGGGTGACGACCGTGCGCCCCGACGGCCGCCCCCACGCGACCCCCTGCTGGGCGTGTGGCTGGACGGAGCCCCGTACTTCTGCACCGGGCGCGAGGAGCGCAAGGCCCGCAACCTCGCCGCGAACCCGCACTGCGCCCTGAGTACGGGCGACAACGCGCTGGAGGGCGGCCCGGACGTGGTCGTCGAGGGCACCGGTGTCCCGGTGGACGACCCGGCCGGGTTGGACCGGGTCGCCCGCGCCTACGAGGACAAGTACGGCACTGCCGTCACCACCGAGGGCGGCACCTGGTTCGGGCTCCCCGACGCGGTGCGCGGGGGCGTGGTCCTGACCGTCCGGGTCGCCCCGGTGAAGGCCCTCGCCTTCGGCAAGGCGCCGGTGTTCAGCCAGACCCGCTACACGTTCCCCTGAGTCGCGGACGGCCGTCCCGGGGCCACCGGCGGGTGCCGCCGGTGGCCCCGGACAGCGGAAGGGCCCCTCCCGCCGGGGAGGGCCCCTCCCGCCGGGGAGGGGCCCGCACGTCCGGGGACCGGGTCCGCTCGTGCCCGCTCCGGTCCTGCTCGTGTCCTACTCGGGGCGGATCACCGGGATCATGCCGGTGACCGCCTCGGAGCTGGAGTCGACCGGGTCGGGCAGCAGCGGTCGCATCCGGCGCTGGATCTCCCGGGTGATCTTCTCCTGCGGCTCACGGGCGTCGAGCACCAGGTAGCGGTCCGGGTCCCGCTCGGCCAGCTCGCGGAAGCCCTTGCGGACCCGCGCGTGGAACTCCACCGACTCCGACTCGATACGGTCCGCCGGTCCGCCCAGACGCGACAGCCCGTCCTCGGGGCGCACGTCCAGCAGGACCGTCAGGTCCGGGACCAGGTCCTGGGTCGCCCACGCACTGATCCGACCGACGTCCTCGACCTCCAGGTCGCGACCGGCGCCCTGGTAGGCGAGCAGGGAGTCCACGTAGCGGTCGCTGATCACCACGGCGCCCCGGCGCAGCGCGGGCAGGATCTCCTGTTCGACGTGGTCGGCCTTGTCCGCCGCGTAGAGCAGGACCTCGGCCCGGTTGGTGATGTGCGAGTTCTCGCGGTCGAGCAGGATGCCGCGCAGGCGCATCCCGAGCTTGGTGGCGCCCGGTTGGCGGGTGCCCACCACCTCGAAGCCCTGGTCGCGCAGCCACACCGTGAGCTCGCGCACCTGGGTGGACTTGCCCGCGCCCTCGCCGCCCTCCAGGACGATGAAGGCGCCCGTGATCCGGGTGTCCTCCTCCTCGTCGGCGGTGGGCGTGATCCCGCGCAGGGCCGCGAAGAGCTCGGGGACCAGGCCGGGCCCGGCCTCCGGGTCGTCCCGGTTGACCTGCTGGTAGGCGACGACCGCCCCGATGACGGCGAGCAGCCCGCCCACCGTCAGGACCAGGCCGCTGCCGTGCAGGTCGTAACTGAGCGGGCCGCCGAGCGGGATCACGTGGTCCCCGGCGAACCCGGCGGCCAGGGGAGCCAGCACGGCTCCCGCGAGCAGGGCCACTCTTCCCGTGCCGTGCAGGAGGGCGAACGCGGCACCCCGCTGCTCCTCCTCGACCTCCACGTTGACCAGCGAGGTCCCGGTCACCCACGCCAGCCCCGCGCCGGTCCCCAGGACCAGGGCCAGGACGGCGGAGAGCACCATGTCACCGGTGACCCCGGTGAAGAGCAGAGCCAGGGCGGCCAGACCGACGGCCAGGCCGAGCAGACGGCGCCGGCTGAACTGCTTGAGCACGCGCGGACCGGAGACGAGCCCCAGTCCCAGGCCCAGGAAGAGCGCCGCGACCAGGACACCGAACCCGGCGTTGCCCGCGCCGAGGTTCTCCACGTGGGCACGGCCCACACCGACGACCAGACCGCCCGCGGCGGCCGTGACGGCCAGGCCGACCACCACACCCCGCACGAGCGAACCGCCGCCGACCGCCGCGCGGCCGGAGACGACCGCCCGGAGGACGTGCGCGTCCCGGTTGGGGCTCAGCGACCCCTTGGACACCGCGTGCCTGGGCAGCGGCAGCCCGGCGACGACGATCGCGGCGACGAAGAAGGTGAGCGCGTTCAGGTAGAGGGCGACATCCGCCTCGGGGTTGGCCATGGACGGCACGAGCGCGCCCAGCAGGTTGCTGATCGAGGCCAGCACCGCGAACAGCAGGGCCGCGACCGGCGCGGCGCCGTAGGTCGCCAGCAGGGTCAGCTTGTTGGCCTGGCCGAGCATCCGCTTGGGGACGAGCGTGGGGATGGTGGCGTCCCGCGCCGGGGTCCACAGGAGCGCGACGATCTCCGCGAGGAGGCTCGCGATCAGCAGCCACTGGAGGGTGAAGCCGGAGGACAGCAGGCCGACCACGGGGATCGACACGTAGAGGAGGCCCCGCAGGACGTCGCCGCCGACCATCGTCCACCGCCGGTCCAGGCGGTCCGCGACGGCTCCCACCAGGGGGCTGAGCAGGACCGCAGGGGCGAGTTTGATGGCGACGACGCCGCTGACGGCGAGGTACTGGACCAGGGGGAGCCGTCGGCGGTGAAGATGGCCGCGAGGGACACCAACGCCAGCAGGCTCAGCCAGTCACCCAGGCTGGAGAGGGAAAGCGAGATCCACAGCCTTCTGAAGGGTGTGATCGCGAGGACGTTCTGCGCCTCGGCCGGCGCTCCCAGGGGTGCAGATCTGCTCATAGCGCTCAAGATTATCTACGAGGGGGATAGGAACTGACAGGCGTGCTCGCCTGTCCAGGTGATTCGGGGGAACGTTCAGGGTTCACACACGTTTTCGTGTCCCCATCCGTCACTCACAGCGTAGTACGGAAGATCATCCCCGAACAGGGTCCCGCGTCGCGTATCCATCACGTCTCCGGGGCGGGGGTGCCGGGGAGACGCGCACCGGAGGACCGCACGCCCGGGTGCTCCCGTGAGGGAGCACCCGGGCGTGCGCG
Organism: Nocardiopsis eucommiae; assembly: GCA_018388625.1. GTDB lineage: Bacteria > Actinomycetota > Actinomycetes > Streptosporangiales > Streptosporangiaceae > Nocardiopsis > Nocardiopsis eucommiae. Next base: position 5,371,642 of record CP074402.1, read on the forward strand.
GTCGGGGGTCCGGATCGACTACTCGTCGGCCTTCTTCGCGCTCGTCCTCGGCTCACCGGTCTTCTTGGCGGCGGGCTTCTTCGCCGCCGCCTTCTTGACCGTGGTGGTCGTGGTCTTCTTCGCGGCGGGCTTCTTCGCCGGCGCCTTCTTGGCGGCGGGCTTCTTGGCCGGCGCCTTCTTCTTGGCGGGGGCCTTGGCCCGGCGCTCGGCCAGGAGTTCGGCGGCGCGCTCGTCGGTGATCGACTCGACCTCGTCGCCCTTGCGCAGGGAGGCGTTGACCTCCCCGTCGGTGACGTAGGGACCGAACCGGCCGTCCTTGATCACCATCTTGGCACCCGAGGCCGGGTCCTCGCCGAGCTCGCGCAGGGCGGGGCCGCCGCCCGGCGGCCGCGCTGCTTGGGCTGGGCGAAGATCGCCTGGGCCTCCTCCAGGGTGACCGTGAACATCTGCTCCTCGGTCTCCAGGGAGCGGCTGTCGGTGCCCTTCTTGAGGTACGGACCGAAGCGGCCGTTCTGGGCGGTGACGTCCTCTCCGTCGAGCTGACCCACCACGCGGGGCAGGGACAGCAGACGCAGCGCGTCCTCCAGGGTGACCGTGTCCAGGTCCATGTTCTTCAGCAGCGAGCTGGTGCGCGGCTTGACCTTGGCGGCCTTCTTCGCCTTGGGCTTGGTCTCGCCCTCGGGCTCCTCCGGCTCAGGGAGGACCTCGGTGACGTAGGGGCCGTACCGCCCGGACTTGGCCACGATCATACGGCCGGTCTCCGGGTCGGGGCCGAGCTCGCGGTCCCCGCTGGGCTGGGCGAAGAGCTCCTCCGCCTTCTCCTCGGTCAGCTCGTCCGGCGCCAGGTCCTCCGGCACGTTCACCCGGACGCCCTCGCGGTCCAGGTAGGGGCCGTAGCGCCCCACCCGCAGCATGATGTCGGTCCCGGGCAGCGGGAGGGAGCTGACCTCCTTGGGGTCGATCTCGGAGAGGTGGTCGCCCACCAGCTCCTTGAGCCCCGTCTCCTGGTTGCCCTCGGCGTCCTCGCCGCCGAAGTAGAACCGGCGCAGCCAGGGCAGGCTCTCGGCCTCGCCCCGCGCGATGTCGTCGAGGCTCTCCTCCAGGCGCGCGGTGAACTCGTAGTCCACCAGGTTGCCGAAGTGGCGCTCCAGCAGCTGGACCACGGCGAAGGCCAGGAAGGACGGCACGAGCGCCGTGCCCTTCTTGAAGACGTAGCCACGGTCCAGGATGGTGCCGATGATCGAGGCGTAGGTGGAGGGGCGGCCGATCTCCCGCTCCTCCAGCTCCTTGACCAGGGTCGCCTCGGTGTAGCGCGCGGGCGGCCGGGTGCTGTGCCCCTCGGCCTCCAGGTTCTGCGCCTTGACCGGGTCCTCCTCGGACATCGCGGGCAGGCGGCGCTCGCGGTCGTCGAGGTCGGCGGCCGGGTCGTCGGAGCCCTCCACGTAGGCCTTGAGGAAGCCGTGGAAGGTGATGACCTTGCCGCTGGCGGCGAACTCGGCGACCTCGCCGTCGGTGGAGGTCCCCTCGATGCGCACGGACACGGACTCACCGACCGCGTCCTTCATCTGGGAGGCGACGGTGCGCTTCCAGATGAGGTCGTAAAGGCGCAGTTCAGGTCCGGACAGCGGGGTCTCGTTGGGGGTGCGGAAGGTGTCGCCCGCGGGACGGATGGCCTCGTGGGCCTCCTGCGCGTTCTTGACCTTCTTGGCGTACACGCGGGGCTTGTCCGGCAGGTAGTCGCCGCCGTACAGGCGCCGCACCTGGTTGCGGGCGGCCTTGACCGCGCTGTCCGACAGCGTGGTGCTGTCGGTACGCATGTAGGTGATGTACCCGTTCTCGTACAGCCGCTGGGCGACCTGCATGGTCTGCTTCGCGGACAGGTTGAGCTTGCGGGAGGCCTCCTGCTGGAGGGTGGTGGTGCGGAAGGGCGCGTACGGCGAACGGCGGTAGGGCTTGCGCTCCACCGACTTCACCGCGAACCCGGCACCGGTCAGGCGCTCGGCCAGCCCCCGCGCGGTGGCCTCGTCCAGCTGGCGCACGTCGCGGTCGGAGCGGACGGTGCCCTGGGGGTGAAGTCGCGCCCGGAGGCGATGCGCCTGCCGTCCACGGAGGACAGCGTGGCCGGGAAGGTGGAGGGGCCGTCGGGGACACCGGCCTCGGTGGCGTCGAAGAGCGCCTTGAGGTCCCAGTACTCGGCGGAGGTGAACGCCATGCGCTCACGTTCACGCTCGACCACCAGACGGGTGGCCACGGACTGCACGCGGCCCGCCGAGAGCTTCGGCATGACCTTCTTCCACAGCACGGGTGAGACCTCGTAGCCGTAGAGACGGTCCAGGATGCGGCGGGTCTCCTGCGCGCTGACCAGGCGGGTGTTGAGTTCACGCGTGTTGTTCGCGGCGTGCTGGATGGCGTCCTTGGTGATCTCGTTGAAGACCATCCGTCGGACGGGGATCCTGGGGTTGAGTTCCTCGCGCAGGTGCCAGGCGATGGCCTCGCCCTCGCGGTCCTCATCCGTGGCCAGGAGGAGTTCGTCGGCGTCCGCCATGAGCTCCTTGAGCTTCTTGACGTGCGCCTTCTTGTCGGAGTTGACGACATAGAGCGGTTCGAAGTCGCTGTCCACGTCGACACCGAGCCGGGCCCAGGGCTGTCCCCGGTACTTGGTGGGGATCTCCGCGGCCTTGGTGGGCAGGTCACGGATGTGACCGATGCTGGACTCCACGACGTAGCCGCGCCCCAGGTATCCGGCGATGGTCTTCGCCTTGGCTGGTGACTCGACGATGACGAGGGCGGTACCCGCCCCTGGCTTGCCTTGTCCTTCGAGCCGTTCTTGCCGGCGCTGCCCTTCGTGGGTGGCACGCTGTTCCCCTACGTCTAGCCTTACGTGTTCTGTCGGCCGCGGTCCTTCGGTTCCCGTGGGAACCGACAGTAACCGAACTACGGGCTCTCCCCCGTCGGTGAGCGGGCCTCGTCCCTCGTTCGGGGCTCACCCTGCGTGGGCATCGGGCCGTCTCCCACCGGCACCCGCAGAATAAGCGCAACACGAACCGGTACCGGCCCGTAACCTGCACCACCGGCCGTGGCGCCGCTCTCCCCGAGCCTTTTCCTGCTCTGGCGAGCACCTGGAACACCCCACGAAAGTGACTTGCATCACACTTGAGGGCTTCAGGGTGTCCCCGCCTCCAGAATGCGGCGAGTCCTCCCGGATATTCCCGGGAGGACTCGGCTCACGTCCTGAGCTCGGCGGTCGTCACCCCCACCCTCCCGCAGTCCACCGCGTTCCATAACGGAACGGGAGCGCGGAGGCGACTCACCACCACTTCACTTCGGACGTGCACGGCACCTCTCTCGGCGCCGGTCGCGGGGACACCGTCCCGTCGCACCGCCTCCGCCGTGCCAGGGAGGTTCGGCTTCCCGCAGTCCACCGCGTTCCATAACGGAACGGGAGGCCGCACTCCCCTGGTCCGGCGGGTGGCCGTGAACGGGCCCACCCCCACGCAGGTCCTTCGGACCGTGTCCGGACGCCCGGAGGCGTCCGCCGTACGGACCCTGGAACCTGTTCTGGCAGCTACAGGCCGATGCCGGCCGCGCCCAGCAGGTCACCGACCGGGTCGACGGACGGGATCTCGGAGGCCTCGGGCAGCTCGGCGGCGCGCTCCGGGGCGTGCTTCTCGACCGACTGCGCGGCGGTCTCGCTCACGTCGTAGCTGACGGGCAGCATCTCGGAGACGGGCACCTCGGGCAGCTGGTCGACGACCGGGAGGCTGCTCAGGGCCGAGGACTGCTGCTCGGTCTCGGCGCTCTGGTGCACGACCTTGGAGTCGGCGTCGGTGGCGCTGGCGCCGGCCACACCCGCGACGGCGGCCACGGAGTTGCCCGCGACGTTCACCGGGACGTCGGCGTCGGCGACCAGCTGGTTGCCGCCGAGCACGGAGCCGTTGCCGGAGGTCGCGATGTCGCGCTGGGCCTCCTTGACGACGGCGTCGCTGTCGGTGGCGGCCGCACCCGCGACGCCGCCGACGGCGCCGATCGCGTTGCCCGCGACGTTCACGGGGACGTCCAGGTCCACGACGGCCTGGTTGCCGCCGAGCACGGAGCCGTTGCCGGAGGTCGCGATCGACTGGTGCTCGCGGACCGGGGCGGCCTGGTGCTCGCGGACCGGGGCGGACTGGCGGAGGACGCCGGCGTCGATGCCGGAGGTGTCGGGCAGGATCTGCGCGCTGCTGACGGCCTCGCTGAGCAGGTCGGCCGTGGTCAGCGGAGCGGACTGGTGCTCGACGCCGGGGGCCTCGTGGCTCTGGCGGACGATCGCGTCCGCGTCCGTGGCCGCGGCACCCGCGACGCCGCCGACGGCGCCGATCGCGTTGCCGGAGATGTTCACGGGGACGTCCAGGTCACCGACGAGCTGGTTGCCGCCGATGAGGGAGCCGTTGCCGGAGGTGGCGACGTCGGGCTCACCGTGCTTGTGGCCGTGCTTGTGCCCGTGGCCGTGGCCGCCCTGGAGGACCTTGGAGTCGCTGCCGGTGCTGGAGGCACCCGCGACGCCGCCGACGGCGCCGATCGCGTTGCCGGTGACGTTGACGGGGATGTCACCGTCGACGACCAGCTGGTTGCCGCCCAGGATCGAGCCGTTGCCCGAGGTGTGGACCTCGTTGTGGTGGTGGTCGATCACCTTCGCGTCACTGCCGGTGCTGGAGGCACCCGCGATGCCGGCGACGGCGCCGACGGCGTTACCGGTGACGTTGACGGGAACGTCCGCGTTCAGGACGGCCTGGTTGCCGCCGAGAACCGAACCGTTGCCGCTGGTGGCGACGTCGCTGTCGGCGAAGGCCACGCCGGTGCCCAGAGCGACGAAGCCGGCCGCGAGGAGCACGGACTTCGCGGAGGTGCTAGCCCACTTACGCATGTGGGAAGTCCTTTCGAGATAACGAGTTGATGAGAAGGTGTCTGTGCGGGCCACAGGCCGTTCCACACCCCTGGATGGGATGCGGGCCTTCGGCCGAGGCCGGGGATCATCCGGTCGGCTCCGCACCTGGGCGGTGCGTGGTCTGCCGGTCTGGTGGGTGTGGTCGGCGTCCGTCTGCGCTGGATGCGCGTGGACGTCCACACCCCGTCGATCAGCTCCGCTCTGGTTGAGCGGCGGCTGACGTGAACCCCGAGCACATGGCCTCGGCCGGTGCTGCGGGACTCGCGTCAACCCCCGGGCCCTGGGGCCCGGGGAGCTGATCAGGCCCGGGCCCTGCGGCGCTTGCCGAAGAGCAGGAGTCCGACGCCCGCGGCGACCGTGAGGACCGCCCCCGCGAGCAGTGCGGCGAGGCCGCTCTGGTCGGTGCCGGTCACGGCGAGCCGCTGCTCGTCGGCGGGCGGAGCGGAGGGCGAGGCGGCGTCCGCGGGCCGCTCGGGGGTTCCCGGGGCGGCGGGCGAGGGCTCCTCGGACGGTGACTGCCCGTCCTCGCGTCCCTTGTCCTGCTCACCCTCGGGCTCCTCGGGCTCCCCACGACGGGGTCGTCGTCGGGGTTCTGCTGCTCGTGCTTGTCCTCCTCCGGCTCACCGGGCGCGCCGGGCTCCTCGGGCTCACCCGGCTCCTCGGGCTCACCCGGCTTGCCAGGCTCTCCGGGCTTGCCGGGCTCGTAGCCCTCGTAGCCGGAGTCCGGCTTCTTCGGGGTACCGGTCTCGGTCACGCTGGCCTCGCCGTCGGTGCAGTTGGCACCGGCGATGCCCAGGACCGCGATGGCGTTCCCGCAGAGGTTGATCGGCACGTCGCCGTCGACGACGAGCTGGTTGCCGCCGCCGAGCGACCCGTTACCGCTGGTCGTGGTGTCGGCGTGGGCGATGCCGCTGGCGGCGACGAAGAATCCGGTGGCCACGAGGGCCGCGAAGCGGAGGTGGGTTGACTGGGTCATCGGCTGTCCTTTGGTCGACGAGGAGGTCCTGCTGGCTACTCGTGTTGACCGCGGACGGAGTTCCCTGGCTGTGGAGCCTTGGGAAGGGAGCACGCCCACCGGGAATCGGCAGGGCGGCTGTGCGCAGGGCGCACGGACCGGCCGCGGTCGGGGAGCGCGGCTAGTCGGGGGAGTACGAGGGGTCGTCCGCGGCGTCGCGGACGACCAGGGTGGGGTCGCCGGGAAGGGCGACCCGCTGGGCCCGGAGCGCCATGTGACCGGCGCGGGCCATGAGGAATCCAGCGGCACCGGGTGCCGGGAAGGACGGGGCGGAGGCACCGGTGGTGTCCGGCCCGACCTGGTGCTGGGAGCCGCCACCGATGAGGCGGACGCGCTCCGCGGAGTCGTCGTCGGAGGCCGTGTCACCGGCGTTCCCCGCGACCTCGTTGGCCACACGCCACGAGGTCTGGGCGACGTGGGCGGCGACCTCGTCCTTGACGCGGGCCACCCGCTCCTCACGCTCCCGCTGCTCCTCGGCGTCGGAACGCTCGGCGGCGGGTGCGGAGACGGCGGGCTCCTCGTCGGAGCCCAGGATCGGCAGTCCCAGGGGACCACCGGGTTCGGTCACGGAGTCGATCCCACCGCGCCCGACCGTGTCGTTCAGGCTGGTGGCGACACTGTCGACCAGCGCGGATTCGCGCAACGACCCGTCCGTGGAGTCGACGACCCCCTGACCGGTGCGAGCGACCCCGGCGACGAGGCCGGTGGCCCCGCGAGCGGTGTCGTCGACGGCCTGTCCGGTGTCGTGGACGACCGCGCCCACCGCACTCTCCTCCAGCGCCGCGCCGGTCTCCCGAAGCGCGTTCCCCGGAAGCGAGGAGGCCTGGGGGACGACGCCGCCGGTGAGGGCCTCCGTGGAGGAGGCGGCCCGGTGAGCGGTGTCGGAGAGCTTGGAGTCCCGGAGTTCGTCGGCGGCCTGACCGGTGCGGTCAGCGAGCTCACCGACGCCCAGGACGCTACCGCCGAGCCCGCCGGACTCGGAGGCGGTCTCGCTGTGCGCGACACCCATTCCTCCGGCCAGCCAGGCGACGGCGACGATGCCGGACAGGAGCAGCAACCGAGCGTAGGCACCACGGGCGTTGCGAGCAGCGCGACTGGAGGAAACCAGCCACCCTCGGCTCGCGAGCACCATGGATGCCCCTTCGTGTCATTGCTGCTGGACGGTCCCGTGCGGCGACGCCGCTGACGGTCGTACCGCGAAGCTCCGGAGAACGGAGGCCTCACTGAACTGAAAGCAACACTAGCATCACCGTGCGTGACCATGGGCGAAAAAGGAACCGCGCCGAGAACTTCTCGGCGCGGCCTTCCGACCCGTCCCACTATGGGTGGATTGGCAGGTCAGCTCATGCCGACGAACCGGTCCAGCACCCGTACGCCGAACTGGAGGCCGTCCACGGGGACGCGCTCGTCCACCCCGTGGAACATGCCCGCGAAGTCCAGCTCCGGGGGAGTCTGAGCGGCGCGAAACCGTAGTTGCGCACGCCCAGCCGGGAGAAGCTCTTGGCGTCCGTGCCGCCCGAGAGGCAGTAGGGCACGGCCTTGGCGCCCGGGTCCTCGGCCAGCAGGGACTCCGACATGGCGTTCACCAGGCCGCCGTCGAAGGGGGTCTCCACGGCCGGCAGGTGGTGGATGAAGTCGCGGCTGACCTTCGGGCCCAGCAGTTCGTCGATCTTCGCGAAGTACGCGTCCTCGGTTCCCGGCAGGAAGCGCCCGTCCACCTGGGCGGTGGCCTCACCGGGAATGACGTTGGCCTTGTAGCCGCCGCCGAGCACCGTGGGGTTGAGGGTGTTGCGCAGTGTGGCACCGATCATCTTGGCGATGGGCCCCAGCCGGGCCACCGTGGCGTCCACGTCCCTCTCGTCGAAGGGGATGCCGAACTCCTCGCAGATCTCCTCCAGGAAGGTCCGCACGGTCGGGGTCAGCTGCACGGGGAACTCGTGCTGCCCCAGCCGGGCGACGGCGGCCGCCAGTTCGGTGACGGCGTTGTCCCTGTTGGTCATCGAACCGTGCCCGGCGGTGCCGCGCGCGGTCAGCTTCATCCAGGCGATGCCCTTCTCCGCCGTCTCCACGAGGTAGAGGCGACGGTTCTCGTTAACCGTGAAGGAGAAGCCGCCGACCTCGCTGATCGCGGAGTCGCAGTCGGCGAACAGCTCGGGGTGCTCGTCCACCAGGTACTGGGCGCCCCAGGTGCCGCCCGCCTCCTCGTCCGCGAGGAAGGCCAGCACGATGTCGCGCGGGGGCCGACGCCCCTCGCGCAGCCGCTGGCGCAGCATCGCCAGCACCATCGCGTTCATGTTCTTCATGTCGACGGCGCCGCGACCCCACACGCAGCCGTCGGTGACCTCACCGGCGAAGGGGTGGTGGGTCCAGTCCTCGGGGGCGGCGGGAACGACGTCCAGGTGGCCGTGGATGAGCAGCGGCGGACGCGAGGAGTCCTCTCCCGAGATCCGCGCCACGACGTTGCTGCGCCCGGGGTGCTTCTCGTAGATCCGTGACTCCACCCCGACCTCGTCGAGTCTGGCCGCCACGTACTCCGCCGCCTTGCGCTCGCCCGGCCCGGAGTGGTCACCGTAGTTGGAGGTGTCGATCTCGATGAGCTCCCGGCACAGGTCGACGACCTCGACCTCGCCCGCGCTCGCTTCCCTGCCTGGTTCCACCATCTGGTTCTCCCATCTCAGGACGCACCTTTTGGCCTAGAGCCTGTCACGGTGACCCCCGCCGGAAAACTGGTTCGGGTGCCCCCAGACCTTTGCTATGGTTAAACCTGTTCGGAGCGACACACGCCGAACAGCCCAGTCCGGGTGGCGGAATAGGTAGACGCGCTAGCTTGAGGTGCTAGTGGCCGTTAAGGCTGTGGGGGTTCAAGTCCCCCTCGGACACAGAATTACCCCATGGCGGGGTGCGGGCCCGATCCAAGTGACTCTGCGAAGTCGCTCTGGGTCGGGCCTTCGTTGTCTTCGGATCGGACAAGCACCCGCTCCTCTGGGGCACACAGGACCACGGGATCGTCTCTGCGTAAGCGCCGGAGGATGTCGAGCGGGCCGCTGTCGGAACCTTGCCGTTAGCGCGGCCAGCGCCCGATTTTCCCGGACGTGGAGACTCTTCACCCGCGTGGATCCACCGGTCCGGGAACTGGTGTAGCCGTGGCGGCACCGATACCCCGGCCGGCCGTTGACCCCGTGCGTGTCCATCCACCGACCCACAGGTTGGGCACACCAGCAACCCGGTGCATTTCTCGCGGACCGCCCGTCGTTGGTCGGACGGCTCGCCCGTACCGCTTGGACCGCGACGAAGTCCCTCTCACTGAACAGCTCCGGATGCGCGAAATTCTTCGAGACCGCCCCCTCCTGCCCTGGCTCGTCCCGGGACACGTTGCCGGGACCAGCGGTGCGGGCAGAGCGAGCACCGGAGGTCCCTTGCCCGACCTCGCGACCGGTGTAACGGGGTTGTTCATTCACTCTGCTCCAACCGCGAGCGAGAGTGATGCCCATGTCCCCCGACCGATACGGTCCCAGTCGTCGCCTCAACGGGATGGAGATGCTGCTCACCACCACCAGTTGTGGGGTCGCCGCCATCTGACCGCCACAGCGCAAGAGCCAGGAACCGGCCGTGAGGCCGTGTGAGTTACTACTTCGACCGCGACGAACCGCCGATACGGTGACGCGCTACGACCGTGAGGCCCTGACCGAACCGTGTTGGGCGCAGACCACCATCTGCGGGCGTCGATGGGCGGTCATGGTCGGCGGCGACGGAGGCAACGTCGGCAGACACGGTGAGGTTGCTTTTTCGCCCCGACTTGCCATCGCTGCCTCGCCCTCGTCGACCGACATCAGCCCGAAATGGTTGCTTTCACCGGTTCCAGGACGAGGGTGGGCACGCTTAGTGACGCTTGTTTGATGTTGCTTCGAATCAGAGGACTATGTCGGCCAGGCGGTTGACCTCCTCGAGGTCGTCGATTCCGGGACTCAGAATCAGTTCGTCGGCGCCCAGGGCCTCGAACCGCTTGACGGCCTCGCGCAGGGATCCCGCGTCGGTGTGCACGTTATCGACAACTATGTCCTGGTATTCGCTGGTAGCAGCGTAGTAATCGGCGATGTTGGCCCGCCCGCGGCCGGGGTCGCCCAGCGAGAAGTAGTTGAGGCCTACCAGGCGAGGCCGACCCGACCGCCCGGCCGCCTGCCACGCGGCACGGGCAGCGTCAAAAGCGCCGGATGCCAGAGCCGCCGGCACTGATCCGGCTATGTAGCCGTCCGACGACTCGGCCATCCGGCGGAAGGCGGCCGGGGTAGTGGCGCCGAACAGCAGCGGCACCTGCCGTCCCCCGGCCGGAACCGCCGGGTTCGCGCTTCCCGGAACGGGTTCGCCCGCCCACGTCGACCGATAGGTCGCCAGATCGCGGTCCATCCGGGCGCCCCGATCCCGGGGCCCGTGCCCGGACACGACGAAGTCGTCCTCGCGGATGCCCACCCCGATGCCGAGGGTGAGCCGACCGCCGGAGACCCCGTCGATCGAGGCTGCCTCCTTGGCCAGTAGCGCGCCCGGCCAGGTGGTGGCCAGCAGCACCTGGCTGAGCAGCCCGATCGTGGTGGTGGCCCCGGCGGCCGCGGCCAAGGCGACGGTGTCCATCACGCCCGGATAGGCGAACCGGCCGGTGGTGCCCAAGGTGGCGAAGCCCGCTTCTTCCGCCCGGCGGGCCCAGGCCGGAATCACCGGGGCGTGGACGTCGCGGACCTGGTTGGGTAGTCCGATGCCAATGCGCATCGAGACGCTCCTTAGCTGAGACGGGTGTCAACGGTGCGAGGCCGTGGACCGACCCGCGCCCCGCGATCCTGGCCAAGCACCACTACACCCGGGTTACAGCCATCAGACAGCGCGCGCCGGGGCGGTCAGGACGGCGACGGCGTCGTCGAGAGTCGGCGGCTGTGCGGGAGGGGGCCTTCGTACCAGCCATGCGGCATCACCGACTGGAGGTAGGTTTCGGCAGGCCGGATGCCGCTGCGCGCCTGGTGGAAATGGACGACGTCGCGGAGCAGCGCGGCGCCGGCGGCATCGCCGGCCACGTCCAGGGCCAGGGCCCCGTTGTGCAGCACTGCCAGCTGATTGCTCAGGTCGCCCTCGGTGAGGAAGCGCCGCAGCGAGGTCCGCAGCAGCGGCAGCGCTTCGCCGTCTCCCGCGTCGACCAGTGTCTGGGCAAGCATCAGCTCGCTGAGCGCGGCCGTCCACACCAAACCGGAGGCGTCGGCGAGCCGTACGGCGTCCCGCAGTCGGCGCCGACCGTCGGCGATCCGGCCGGCCATGACCAGAGCGGCGCCCGACGCCATCGAGGTGGCCGCGATCAGCCAAGAGGTCTGTGTCTCGGTGGCGATGGCGTGCGCCTCTGCTGACGCGGTCAGCGCGACCTCCGGGTCGCCTCCTGGCAGCTGGACCAGGGCCTGGTAGTAGCGGACCTCAGCGAGCAGGCTGCGATGCCCCGGCTCCGAGCGGACCGCCAGGAACGCCTCGGACAGCATGCGCCGTGCCGTGGTGACTTCGCCGGTGAAGTAGAACAATCCGGCCGACGAGACCTGGGCCCGCACGACGTCGCCGAGCGGGGCGTACGGCGCAGCGGCCATGGCCTTGGCCAGTACCCTGTTGCCCTCGTCGAGCAGGCCGCTGCGGATCCAGAACCACATGAGCCGCGCGGACGTGCGCAATGCCTCGACCGGGGCATGCGCCAGGTCGTGCGCGAGCCCCGCGCGCAGGTTCGGCAACTCCAACCGCAGCGCCGCCATTGTGCTCGCGGACCGCACGCCCTGCAGATCGCCCTCGGCCCGGGCGACCAGTTCGCGGACCCAGACGGCATGGGCTGCCCGGGTCGCCGTCGGATCTGGGTCCACGGACCGGCAGTACGCCCGAATTGTCTCCAGCATCCGGTAGCGCGCCGTGCTGCCGCCAGTATCGGCGGTGACCACGGACTGATCGACCAGCGCGACGAACGCGTCGAGCCTGGCAGCGGTGGAGGACGCGGCCTCCATGGGAAAGCCACCCTCGTACGGCCAGAGCCGCACTGCGAGGTCGCGCTCGTCGCCGGAGAGAAGATCGAAGCTCCAGGCGACGGCCTCCTGCAATGTCGCGTGCGGGTTCGTCGTGCCGTGCGGGATTCGGCCCAGTACGCTGAAGCGGTCGTCCAGCAGCTCGATCAGCCCTCGCACGCCGAAGGTCCGCACCCGCGCCGCCGCCAGTTCCAGGGCCAGCGGCAGACGGTCCAGCGCATCGGCGAGACGGGACAGGTCCCGGCGGTCGGCGTCCTGCTCGACCCAGCCGGGGCGAAGCGCGCGGATGCGATCGGCCAGTAGCGCCACGGCGTCTTCGGCGGCCAGCGGACCGAGCGGCAGACAGTGCTCGGCATCGACGCCGAGCGGGCTGCGGCTGGTGGCCACCACCCGGAGGGAGGGAACCCGGTCGAGGAGGTCGACGACGAGCCGGGCTATGTCGCTGGCGAGGTGCTCGCAGTTGTCGAGCACCAAGGGCTCCCCGTGTAGACGCAGCCGCTTGACGAGCGCCTCGTACGGGTCCCCGGCGACCCCGGTGGCGTCGACCGCCGCGGCGATCGCCGAGACCAGGTGGGCGGGGTCGGCCACATCGGCGAGCCGGACGACGGCGCCCCGCCCGGCCCATTCCACGGCGATGCGGGTCTTGCCCGACCCGGCGGGCCCGACGATGGAGACGAGCCGATGCATGCCGACGAGGCGGCCCAGCAGAGCAAGATCGGCGTCGCGGCCGATGAACGACGACAGCGGCCGATCTCCGGGCGTCGGGGCCGTGACGCCGGCGGACGCCAGGGTCGGGTCCTGCAGCAGGATGCGGCCTTCGAGCTGGCGCAACTCCGGTCCGGGTTCGACCCCCAACTCCTCGGCCAGCACGGCCCGGACCCGGCGCACCGCGTTCAGGGCGTCAGCCTGGCGTCCCGAGCGGTAGAGCGACAGCGCCAGCAACTGCCAACGACGTTCGCGGTACGGTTCGGCGTGCACAAGCCGTTCCAACTCGGCCACCGCACCGGCGTGGTCCCCGGTGGCCAGCAGCGCCGCGGCCTCCCCTCCTGGGCGCTGGCACGCTGTTCCAACAGTGCGGCACGGATCGCGGTCGTGGACGCGTCGTCGGCCAGGTCCTCGTACGGTGTCCCCCGCCACAACCGCAGCGCCGCGCCGAAGGCCTCGTGCGCATCGGCGTGGCGGTCGTCGGCCGCCAACGCACGGGCGCGGACGAGGTGGCCGCCGAAGCGTTCGACGTCGGTGTCATCGGCAAGGAGCCGATAGCCGCCGGGGAGCGCCGCAACGCCGTGCCCGGCAGCACTCGGCGCAGCCGGGAGACGTACACCTGTAGGGCGCTAGCCGGATTGCGTGGCTGGCTTTCACCCCACAGTCCTTCGGCCAGGCTGTCATCCGAGACCGGCCGCCCTTCCGCGGCGATCAGGATCGCCAACAGCCTACGGGGCAGCCGACCTCCGACGTGGACCGCTTGATCTCCTGCACGGACCTCGAACGGACCCAGCACCGCGAACGTCAGCACCACACCATGAAAGCCCATGTCACTGAAAGCGGCAAATGGGGCGGCGGCCGCCGTATCCGCGTTGTAGGCGGCTTGAAAGGCAAGGCCTCAAGGCTGCTCCCATGCACAACGAGAAGATGGCCGACAGCCGTGACATGATCGGCGCGCACGACGCCATGCGACGACAGTTCGGCGCTATGCCCGCCCTGATCGCGGGCGTCCCGGCCGGTGACGCGGCCAGCACCGAAGTCGTCGCCGACCACGTCCTGATGATGGTCGACTTCCTGCACGCCCACCACACCAGCGAGGACGACCACGTGTGGCCCCGCCTGCGTGAGCGCTGCCCCGACGACGTCGAGCCCCTCATCGAGACAATGGACCAGCAGCACGCCTTCATCGACGGCGAACTGGATGCGCTCGCCGAGGGCGGTCGGCGTTGGCGGGCCTCCGCCGACGCCACCGATCGGGAGGCCGTCGCCGCCGTCGCGGAACGTCTGCTGCCGGCGCTGTTCGAGCATCTGGCGCTGGAAGAGGAGCGGATCCTACCGCTGATCGATCAGCACCTGACCGAACGCGAGTGGAAAGCGGTCGTCGAGGCGTCCTTCGGCAAGGTGACCTTCGCGCGGCGTCTGCTGATGCTGGGCATGGCCCTGAACGGGGCGAGCGAGGAGCAGGCCCAGCTCCTGCGCGCCGCCGTCCCCGCCGTCGTCTGGTACGTCGGGCGCCCGATCGGGACCCGTCTCTATCGCGCCCACCGTGAGCGCCTGTCCTCCGCGAGCCGGGGGTCAGATCTCTGACAACCACCCGCACACGCGCGAGCTGCGTGGCTCAAGGTTCCCGCTCCGGCCAGCGGCCCAACCACCGACGCAAAGGAAACATCGTGGCCTTCGCCGAAGGAAAAGAATCGCATTTCGTGGAAGCGGCCCGAGGAGGTGGGCATCGGTGGTGGCGGTACCTGGTGGGGTTGGCGGTCATCATCTCTTTCTATGTGGTCGGCGCTGGGGCCGCCACCATGTTCATCGCGTCGGCCATTGGCGGCCGGGGGGAGGAGGTGGGGATCTTCTTGGGTCAGGGGGACCTCTCCGCACTCGGACCCGTGAGCGAATTCGCGGCGCTCATGCTGAGCAATGTGTTCTTTCTGGCCGGAATTCTCGTCACGGTCACCCTTATTCATCGCCGCCACCCCCGTACGCTCGTCACAGCGAGGGAGAAAGTCAGCTGGCGTCGAATTGGCCACGGTTTCGTGGCGATTTTCGTGCCGTGGTCCCTGATACTCGTGCTCGGGCAGTATCTCCTCTACCCCGAGACCTTCGCCTTCACCTCCGACCTTGCAACGTTCGCGCTCTTCGCGCCCGTGGCACTGGTGCTCATCGCTATTCAGACCACCACCGAAGAACTGTTCTGCCGGGGCTACCTGGTACAGGCCACCAGCCTCATCTGGGCCAACCGCCTCTTCTTGGCGCTCGTGCCGGCCGTGGTATTCGCCCTGCTGCACCTCGGAAACCCGGAAGCAGAAGCAGGCGGTTGGCTCACGATGGTCCTCTTCTATTTCCTGGGCCCGGGTCTGGCATGGACGATCGTCTCGTTGGTGGACGGGACCACTGAGCTCGCCATCGGCGCACACTTCGCCTTCAACGCCGTCTACTTCGTTGTGGTCAACCCGATCGGAGGAGTCATAACCACGCCTGCCCTTTTCACGGTCAGCGAGTACCACTCGACTCTCTACGCGCTATCGGCAGTTTCGGTGATCCCAGTGTTCCTGGCGATCTCCTACGGGGTGTTCAGGAGAGAGCCTCGCCGAATCGGTTCCCGAAGCAACGGGAACGGTCGGATCGATCATCCCGTCGATGTCTGAACCTTTCGGGCCCACGGCCCCGGCGTTGTTGTGTGATGGCGGGTTGCGAGTCTGCGGTGGTCCACCCGTTGTGTTCGGACAGGTCAGAGAGTACGGCTCGGACGTATCCGGTGGCGGTGGTCCATGGCTGGGTGCGTGCGAAGCCCACTCGCGAAATTGACACCGCCACCTCCCTCACCATCAGTGCGAAACAGAATATCCACCGACCGAACAGGCAAGAGGGCACAACCCCTTTGGTCTCTTCAACTGGGTGACGGCCCGAACCACGAAGCCGCCCCTGGAAAGGATCCCGCCCCATGACTTCCCCTCCACCGCACAGAGGATGGACCCCACCACGCCGCGTCCCGGATGGGTCGAGCTGAGCGTGGGGTTGGCGATCATGGCACTCATCGCGTTCGTGCTCGCACCCCAGTTGAGTCGTCTGGGCATGAGCGGCCCCACCACCGGCATTGTCGGCGGTGTGGTCAGTGGCGGGGGCGGGCTCCTCGCCTTCGCCGCGGCCGCGCTGGTGCGCCGGCGCTCATGGGAGGCCTTCGGGGTGCGGCGCACCACGGTGCGCTGGCTACTGATCGGTCTGGCCGCAGGGCTCGTCGCGTTCGCGGCCAGGGTCGTGGCCGTGTACCTGGTCACCCTCATCATCGACGTGGAAACCGACACCCAGGCCAGCTACGCCGCCGGGGCAGGAGCCGGGCTGGTGTCGCTGGCGCTGATGATGCTGACCTTGGCAGTGCTCACCCCTATCGGGGAGGAGTTCTTGTTCCGCGGGGTGGTGACCTCCGCGCTTTTGCGCTATGGCGCCCTGGTCGGCGTTGTCGGCAGCGCGGTGGTGTTCGCGCTCATGCATGGCATCAACGAAGTCCTTCCCGCGGCCGTGATCGTCGGGTTGATCGCTGCCGAGCTCTACCGGCGCAGCGGATCCATCTGGCCCGGGGTCCTCATGCACGCGCTCTACAACGCCATCACGCTCGCACTTCTGGCCCTGGCTGCTTCGGCGGCCTGACGAGCGGCACCGAGCCACGTCCTGGAACACCGTCCGATCGGCGTCCTGTCTGAAGTGGCGGTGGAGTGGCCTCAGCCCAACCGAGACCCCCTCCACGTCCGTTTCGGCGGCCAGTGCCATTGAACCTGCTTCGGCTTCACGACGAGCAGCCGAAGTCGACCGGCCAGCGCGGCCCCACTTCCTGATCAGCAGTCTCCAACGCTCCTTGCGGTCGAAGGCACTCCCGATCTCTTTGCCCGTGGGCCTTCACCGTGCCCGTCCAGGTACATCGTGGGGTCGGCCACAGAGACTGGCCGCCGGAGAGGCGGCCGAACCGTTGATCAACAGGGTCCGGGGCAGGAGACCGCCCTACGGCCACTGCGAGCGTCGCTGAGCAGCGTCATGGAGGAGGCGACGATCATGCCGTCGACAGAGAGTGGGAACAGAGCCGCGCGCCACTCGGGCTCTCGGTGGCGCAGGGCGAGCTCGTACGTGCGTGAGTAGGAGACGACGGCCGCGATCACGGCCAGCAGCAGCACGGCGGCGACGGTTGTCCAGCGGGACCATCGGAAAGACTGCATCACAGGTCGCCGCCCGTCCAGCGACAGGTCCACGCTCAGGACCAGCGGGCGCGGGTTCTTTGGGGGGATGGTTGAAGTCCCCCTCGGACACCAGCAGGAACACGGTGCGGGTCGAGAGCAATCTCGGCCCGCACTTCGCGTTGTGGGGCTCAGTTCGTCCGCGCGGCGGCGGACAGGTGTTCCCACTGGGTGGTCGAGGTGACCAGGGTCGCGCACCACAACGCGCCCAGGGCCCAACCGCCCAGCACGTCGGTGGCCCACACCGCGCCGAGGTAGGCGGCCACGGCCCCGGCCGCTCCCGCCCAGAGCACGGCCACGGTCCAGCAGGTCACCGCGCGAACCCAGCTGCGCGCCCGCCCGCTCGCCAGACACGCCAGGACCCCGGCGACGGCGGTCGTGGTCGCGATCTCCAACGCGGGGAAGGACCCGCCGGTGGGAGGGGCGACGAGGGCACTGGCCGATGGTGGCCCGACGCGCCTGACCAACGCGGCCACCAGCAGGGCGCTGCCCGCGGCACCGCCCCACGCCGCCAGGGCCAGCACCAGGTCGCGGCGGCGCGCACGCGTCAGGAGGGCGCCGACGACCGCGACGCCCAGGGACCCCCACACGCCCGTGAGACCGTGAAGCGGGACGACGATCGAGGTCAGGGCGGCGTCCCGGTGCGTGACCAGCCAGTCCAGGATCGGTCGGTCGACGCGGACGGCCTCCTCACCGACGATGACGTCCTGGAGCACCGCGCCGAAGAACCATCCTCCGGCCACGATGAACGCGATCCCGGCGGTGAGTTGCAGGCCCAGCACCGTGTGCGGTTCGAATCTGCGGCCCAGCCACCGGACCTGCCGGTCGTAGCGCGCGAGGACGGCGCGGACGCTCGGCCTCCCCGCCTGGCGCTCGGCCCAACGGCGCACGCGGTCGGGGTGACGGGCGATCCACTTGGCGAGGACCACCGAGAACAGGACCACCGCGCCCGCGAGCAGCACCAGGATCACGGCCGCGCCGAAGATCCGCTCCACGTGCTGCCAGGAGTTCCCCGCGAGGTACCCGATCAGGGTCACGGACGTCGCCCACACCGCACCGCCCAGCGCGTTCCAGACGAGGAAGCGCCGGTATCCCAGACCACCGGCGCCCGCCAGCGCGGGGACGAGGGCCCGCGCGAACCCCACCCAGCGGCCGAGAAAGACCGCGTGACCGCCGTAACGCCCCACGAACCCCTCGGCCCGCTCCCAGCGGGCGCTGCCGATCAGGCGGCCCATTCTCCCCGTGGTCAGGCGCGGTCCCAGTCGACGCCCGACCAGGAAGCCGACCGAGTCCCCGGCCACGGCCCCGACAATCCCGCAGGCCGCGACGGCGAAGGGGTCCGCGTGGCCCAGACCGGCCACCGCTCCGGCGACCAGCAGTCCGGTCTCACCGGGAACCACCAGCCCCACGAAGACCGCCGACTCCAGGAACGGCAGCAGGAGGGCGACGGAGTAGATCACACCGACCGGTACGGTCAGCAGCCATTGTTCCCAGTTCCCCACCCTGCCCCCACCCTCCTCCACGACGAGGTCGGACCGCCGCGTGACGCGGGCCCGTGTCCGTGACCGACCGGCGTCCGTGTCTGGCCGGTCCGCAGGACCATGTTCGTCCGCTCCGCCTCCGCCCCGTCCGAGCGACACACACGCGGAGTCGGCGGCCGGAGCAGGTCTCAGACGTGGAAGGGCACGGTGGTGACGACGATCCTGGGACGCTCACGAAGGGCGTGCCTGAGCCGGAACGCCATCCGGTCGTGCAGGACCCGTTGCCACCAGCGCCGGGGCACCACCTCGGGCAGGATCACCGTGATCGTCAGGTCCGACCGCTGTTCGCGCAGCGCCTCGATGTAGTTCACCAACGGCGCGATGATGGTCCGGTAGGGGGTGACGACCACCTCCAGGGGCAGGTGGTCCCCCCAGTGCAGCCAGTACCCCCGCATCCGCTCGGCCTCCTCCTCGGAGGGGCTGAGGTGGACGGCGAGGACGGGCTGCCGCAGTGAGGCCGCGTAGGCCAGGGCACGGATGTTGGCCAGGTCCAGCGTCTCCACGGGAACGACCGACAGGTGGTGGATCTCCTCGGGGGTCTCCTCCACCTCCTGGTCCCCCGGCCTCTCCGCGCGGCCCGCCGCGTTCGTGTCGGGCGCCGCCTGCTCCGCCGTCGCCTCCGTTTCCGGCCGCTCTTCGGGGGTCGGGGCCTCGGGCGGACGGCGGACCGCGCCGCTCGGGACGCCCGGCGCGGGGGCCGTGTGGGGCCGCAGCCGCAGCGCGTTCCCGACCGCGTCGTAGTGGACGCGGATGCGCAGGGCCAGCACGACGAACGCGGCCACGGCCAGGAGCGCCACCCACGCTCCCGCGCTGAACTTGACGATGGCGGCGGTGACGAACACCCCCGCGCACATCACTGCCCCGGTGGCGTTGAACGCGAGGCTCTTGCGCCAGTGCCGGGCGCGCGAGCGCCACCAGTGCACCACCATGCCCGCCTGCGAGAGCGTGAAGGCCAGGAAGACCCCGACCGCGTACAGCGGGATCAGGGAGGTGGTGTCGCCGCCGAAGGAGGCGAAGACGAGGGCGGCCGCGACGGAGAGCAGGAGGATGCCGTTGCTGTAGGCCAGCCGGTCGCCCATGCGCATGAACCCGCGCGGGGCGTGGTGGTCGCGTGCCAGCAGGGACAGGACCCGTGGGAAGTCGTTGTAGGCGGTGTTGGCGGCCAGCAGGAGGATGGCCGCG
This sequence comes from Nocardiopsis eucommiae, assembly GCA_018388625.1. GTDB lineage: Bacteria > Actinomycetota > Actinomycetes > Streptosporangiales > Streptosporangiaceae > Nocardiopsis > Nocardiopsis eucommiae. Next base: position 5,391,264 of record CP074402.1, read on the forward strand.
GTGCTGGCCTGGACGAGCACGTACATCGCCCCGGTCCCGAAGGAGTGCCGGGCCAGCTGCGAGAGCACGGTCTCGCCCTTCGCCGGGATCGTGCCGGTGACCAGGATGAGGGCCATCAGACCACCGAACAGCGCCAGCAGGGTGAGGATCATCCAGGTCAGGGCGGTGCGGGCGTTGCGCCACTCCACGGGCCTGAAGGCGGGGACGGCGTTGGTGATGGCCTCGATGCCGGTCAGGGCGGTGGCCCCCGACGTGAAGGCCCTCAGGATGAGGAACAGCGTGACGCCCGTGGTGGCGTTGACCTGGGGTGTGGGAGCCGGGGGAAACCGCGCAGGGCCGCGTCGACGAGGCCGACGACGATCACGGCGCCGACGGAGAGGACGAAGACGTAGGTGGGTGCCGCGAAGAGGAGGCCCGCCTGGCGCACGCCGCGCAGATTCCCGGCCAGGAGCACGGCGATGACCCCCAGCCCGATGGGCACGGTCGCTCCGCTGAGCGAGGGCACCGCGGACGTGATCGCGGCGATACCGGCGGCGATCGAGACCGCGACGGTGAGGACGTAGTCGACGATGAGGCCGCCCGCCGCCAGGAGACCGGGTGTCCGACCCAGGTTGTGGCTGGCCACGATGTAGGAACCGCCGCCATTGGGATAGGCGCGGATGGTCTGTCGGTAGGAGAGTCCCACCGCCAGCATCATCAGCATGATCACCAGGGCGATCGGCAGGGACAGGGAGAGGCCCGCCACGCCGCCGATGACGAGGATGGTGAGCATCGCCTCGGGGCCGTAGGCGACGGAGGACAGGGCGTCGGAGGACAGCACGGGCAGGGCGACGAGTTTGCGCATGCGTTCGCGGACCAGGGCGGTGCTCTTCAGGGCCGGCCCCAGCAGCACGCGGCGCAGCCGGTACCCGGCACGGCCCGCGGGTGTGGAGGCTTCGTCAGCGGACTCCGAGGCGAGCGTCGTCCGGGGGTCCCCGCCGAGTTCGGAGACGGTGACGAAGCGTTCGTAGCGCGGCTGACGGACCTGGTGGCGTGCCGGGTAGCTGCCCACGTTCGGGTCCACCGGGAGGGCACGGCGCCACTCCCTCGGCTCCCCCGTCACCTGACCCCACTCGCGTCCGATCTGGTGGAGCGCACTGAGTTGCCCGGTGGTGAGATCGGGCAGAAGGTCACTCGGTGCGGGTGGTCGAGTGGAGCGTTCCTCCGTCATGCGACCAGTGTTGTTCATCGAGGCCGCAGGGCCCCGCATTTGTGGGGACACCGTCGGTCGGCGTCCGGAGGTGTGCGAGCGGATCGGGGTGCGGGCCCGCACGGTCCGACCATGCTCCTCCTCCCGGAGCGTCGCCGCCCCGGTCCGGCGACCGAAAAAACTCGCCATTCGGGCGAACTCCTCCGCACTCTCCGCCATCAGAACGCACAGAAAGAAACCACGGACACAAGAGAGCGGCGCCGGGAGCGATCAGCACGGCAGAAGATAAGGGCGTCCCGCATTGCCGAGTGACCGAAAAACAAGAGAACACGGACACGCGTAGACGGCGTCATTCGCCCGGCACATCTGAACCCGTGCCGATGAGCCTCAGCCAGAGGTCAGAGCACCTCTTGGCAGGATCGACCGAAAGGGAAGCGTCCACCTGAGCGCACTTTTCCCGGGTTCGTACGACACCGCGCCTCCCCCACCGCGCGTGTTTCCCCTTCCCGGAATACCCGCACCGGTCGTACCCGAAAACCCGCACCCTTGATGAGACATCTCCTTCCTTGGGGAGAAAGGAATCGCATGAAGCGCACTTTCCGTACCACCGTCCTGGCTCTCGCGACCTCCGGCCTGGTGGTCCTCGGCTCCGCGGCGTGCTCCTCCGAGGCAGTGGTCAACGCGGTGTCGGGCGATTCCCCCAGACGAGTGAGGGGAACGGCGAGGGGAACGAGGCCGCGGTGGTCACCGAGCCCCGGTCCGGCAAGCTGGAGTTCGTCGCGCCGGGTGAGTTCATGATCGACGGTGAGGCCTTCTTCGTCAGCGAGGAGACCCGCATCCTGGGCGGCCACCACGCCTGCCCCGCCGAGGACGGCGTCGACGACGACGGCTTCGGGATCGTGGAGTGCGACCTGGAGTCCCTGGAGGCCGCCACCCAGAGCGGCACGGACGTCCACGCGAGGGCCGAGGTGCTGGAGACCGGGAACGCCGAGTCGATCACGGAGTACGACAACGACAGCCACCAGCAGCCCGAGGAGCCGGTGGACGAGGGCGCCACGGGCGGGGGCGAGGAGTACGTGGTGGGCGAGCTGGAGTACATCGCCCCGGGTGAGTACATGATCGACGGGACGGCGTTCTTCGTCTCCGAGGACACCGTGATCATCGGCGGCGTCAACGCCTGCGCCGGGGGCGTCCAGGACCCGGACACCGGCGACGTGGCGTGCGACTTCGACAGGTTCGACGCCACCCTCGCGAACGGGACCACGATCATGGCCGAGGTCGAGATCGCCGACGGCATGGCGGAGTCGATCACCGAGTTCTAGACCGCACGGGGACGGCTCGCGTCTCCCGCGCACACCGATGAAGGCCCTGCCCAGCAGGGCCTTCTTTCATGTTCCCACCAGCAGTGACGCCTGAGCGCAACCTCACAGAACCGGTCGGCGGGCCGGGCGCGGATCCGAACGTAGCCTTCTCATTGGGTGAGAATTTGCCCTTTTCATCCCTTTTGTCCGATCCATAGAGTGAGCCGGTCCCGAGCGCCGCTCGGAGCTGGCTCGGTCCGGGAGAGGGGGCGCCATGTCAGCCGACGCGACGTCCGGCAACTCGGGGCGGACCACCGACCGCCTGCTCGGCGTGCTGATGGTCTTCGCCGAAGCGGAACGCGCCACCGCCTCGGAGGTCTCCGAGGCCACCGGCATCCCGGTCAGCACCGTCTACCGGATGCTGGACCGGCTGTCCGCGACCGGGTTCGTCCAACGTGTCGGCACGGCCTACGGGGCCGGTCCCGTGGCGGTCCGGTTCGCGGAGAAGTACCGCAACGGGGCGCTGGAGCGCACCGCCATCGGCCCACGGCTGGAACGGCTCTCGCACGAGTCCGGGGAACTGGCTGCCTTCATGGTGCCGGTCGGCACCGAGGCCCTGTGCGTGGACGCGGTCGAGGGAGCCCGGGTCCTGCGCTGCTGCTACACCCGCGGAGCCGTACGGCCGCTGCTGCGCGGAGCCACGGCCGAGGCACTGCTGGCCCACCTCCCCGAGGCACGGCGCCGGGAGGTGTACGCCGCCTACCGGCTGCCCGCCGAACAGGTAGGGACCCTGGAGGCCGCGCACCCGCTGGTCCGGGCACAGGGCGTGGCGGTCAGTGAGAGCGCCCTCGACGAGGGCGTGTGGGGCGCGAGCGCCCCCGTGCTCGGTGACTCGGGAGCCCTGAACGGGGTCGTCACCGTGATGGCCCCGGCCGCGCTGACCGAGCGCCGGCGCCCGTACTACGTCCGTCTCGTCAAGGAGGCGGCGCGTGACCTGAGTGGAGGAACGATTTGAACAGGGTGGATCCCCCCGTCTGGACCGGGCGCGACGACGGCCCCGGCGCCGAACACCGGCGCTGGCACGGCACCGTGCGCCCGCTCGACGGCGCCGACCGGGCCGGGACCGTGATCGTCGGCTTCGCCTCCGACGAGGGTGTGCGCAGGAACGGGGGCCGCACCGGCGCCGCCGAGGGCCCCACCGCCCTGCGCCGCGCGCTCGCTCCGCTCGCCCTGCACCGGGACGAGGCGCTGTACGACGCCGGGGACGTCCGCGTGGACGACGGTGACCTGGAGACCGGCCAGCGCGCGCTGGGCGCGGTGGTGGCCGGGGCCATGAGGGCCGGGCACCTCCCCGTCGTGCTCGGTGGCGGCCACGAGGTCGCCTACGCCAGCTACCTGGGTCTGGACGAGGGGCTGGGATCGGACCGGACCCGCACCCTGGGTGTGCTCAACATCGACGCCCACTTCGACCTGCGCGAGGAGCCGAGGCCCACCTCCGGCACACCGTTCCTCCAGATCTCCGAGGCCGAGCGGGCCCGGGGACGCGCCTTCCGGTACGCCGTCGTCGGGATCAACGAGGCCGCGAACACCCCCGTGCTCTTCGACCGCGCCGACCGGCTCGGCGTCGGGTACCTCACGGACGACCAGTGCACCGCCACGCACCTGGAACGGGTGCTGGCCTTCGTCCGCTCCTTCCTGGACACGGTGGACGACGTCCACCTCACGCTCGACCTGGACGCCCTGCCCGCGTGGGTGGCTCCCGGGGTGAGCGCCCCCGCGCCGCTCGGCGTTCCCACCGAGGTGGTGCAGGCCGTGGTCGAGGAGGTCGCCGCCTCGGGACGGCTGGCCCTGTTCGACGTGGCCGAACTCAACCCGTCCCTGGACGTGGACGGACGGACCGCGCGCGTCGCCGCTCGCATGGTGGACCGCGTACGCGCGGCCAGAGGACGGAACTCGTGAACATCTCCCTGGACCTGATCCAGACCACCACCCTGGCCGTCGTCCTCCTGCTCCTGGGCGAGTTCGCCCGGCGCCATGTGGCCTTCCTCCAGCGGTTCAGCATCCCCGGTCCGGTGATCGGCGGCTTCGCGTTCGCGCTGGCCGTCCTGGCCCTGCGGGAGACCGGCGTGGCCCAGCTGGAGCTGGACACCACGTTGCAGGAACCCGCGATGATCGCGTTCTTCACCACCATCGGACTGGGTGCCAGCGTCACTCTGCTCCGCAAGGGCGGCAAGCTGCTGATCATCTACCTGCTGGCCTGTTGGACCCTGGCGATCCTCCAGAACGTGGTGGGCATCGGGATGGCCACGGTCCTGGGCATCGACCCGGTGCTGGGTGTGATGGCCGGTGCCGTCGCCCTGGAGGGCGGCCACGGGGCCGCGGCCGCGTTCGGGCCCACCGCCGAGGCCCTGGGCACCGACGGCGCCACCGCGATCGCCATCGCCGCGGCCACGTTCGGCCTGGTCGCGGGTGGCCTGCTGGGCGGGCCGATGGCCTCCTGGCTGATGCGGCGCCACAAGGTGCGGGTGCCCGAGGCCTCGGAGAGCGCCGCCTCCGCCGCCGTCGAGACGGAGGAGAAGGAGGAGCCGCTGGGCTACGGCCCGCTGGTGAACACCGCAGTGCTGATCGGCGTGGTGATGGTGGCCGGGGTCGCGCTGGGCACGTGGTTCAGCGAGACCACCGGGTTCGTGCTGCCCGCGTACGTGGGCGCCATGGTGGTGGCGGCCGTCGCGCGCAACGTCGCCGACCGCTTCGGGCTGCGCATGCACCAGGGCGCGCTGTCGCTGGTGTCGTCGCTGTCGCTCGGCCTGTTCCTCACCATGGCCATGATGGGCCTGCGGATCTGGGACCTGTACGCGCTGGCCCTGCCGCTGGTCCTGCTCCTCGCGGTCCAGGTGATCGTCCTGCTGCTGTTCGTCGCGCTGGTCGTGTTCCGACTGCTGGGGAAGGGCTACGACGCCGCGACGATGGCGGCGGGCATGGTCGGCCACGGTCTGGGCGGCACCCCCAACGCGATGGCGAACATGGACGCCTTCAACCGGCGTTTCGGGGTCCGTTCGGAGAAGGCCTTCCTGATCGTCCCGTTGGCCGGAGCGGTGCTCATCGACATCGTGGCGCTGCCGTGGATCGTGTGGTGCATCAACGCGGTGGCCTGAGCGGAGCCGCCCCGAGGGACCCCGGATCACCGACCCGGGGGTCCCTCCCCTCTCACCCCGGGGTTCACTCCAGGGCGGGGGTCCGGGGCTCCCTTCCGGGCCAGCTCCGCCAAGAGGCCGCTCAGGAGCGCGATCTCCTCGTCCGTGCCGACCGAGACCCGTAGACGCCCCGGATAGCCGAGCAGCGAGCACTCGTGCACGTGGACACCGCGTGCGGACAGCCACTCCTCGACGCGCACGGCCTCGGCGGGGTCCTGGCACCGCGCGATAACGAAGTTGGTCTGGGTGCGCCGGACCTCGACGAACAACCCCGAGGCGCCGAGGATCTCCACCAGGCGTTCACGCCCCCGGACCACCTGGGCGCGGTGTCCCGCCAGGTAGGTGTCGTCGGTGATGGCGGCGGCGGCCACGTGCAGGCTGACCGCGTCCGCCGAGTAGAACCGCTGTCGTTCCCGCAGGCGGGCGGCGAGCAGCGGTGGCGCGGCCAGGACCCCGAGCCGCAGGCCCGCGAGCCCGAGGGCCTTCGACAGGCTGCGGAAGACGCAGAGGTTCTCCCACTCCCCCAGCCTCGGGACGTATCCGGGTTCTTCGGAGAAGTCGACGTAGGTCTCGTCCACGCAGACGAGGTCGACCCGGGAGGGCAGAGCGTCCAGCCACTCGCTGGCGACGACGGTTCCGGTCGGGTTGTTGGGGCGGGCGACGAAGGCGACCCCGTGCGGTCCCACCCGTTCGGGGCCGACCGTGGGCTGCCCGTCCTCCCGCAGCGGCAGTCGGGTGGTCGGCAGCCCGTGGATCTCGGGGCGCGTCCAGAAGGCGTCGAACCCGGGAACGGTGCACCAGACCCGGTCGGTGAGCGAGGTGAGCAGGTCGATGGCCTCGTCGACACCGTTGGTCAGGACCAGGGACTCCGGCCGTACCCGCCAGTGGGCGGCGATCTCCTCGCGCAGCAGTGCGCTGGCACCACGGGGGTAGCGGTGCAGGGAGTTCTGGAGGGCGAGCAGGCGGTCCACGGCGGACGGCGGCGGCCCGGCGGGGGACTCGTTGGAGCTCAGTTCCGCCGTTTTCCCCGGCTCCGGTTCCCTCTCCGACTTCGCGCGCGTCTCGATCAACGTGCGCCCCCGGGGCTCAGGCGCAGGCGGTAGCCGAGCAGGAAGCCCGTGGAGTCGACGCGGGGGTCGGCCGTCAGCTGTTGGGCGACCTCGGCACCCGCCTCGGTGAAGAGCTCGTGCCAGAACGCGTCCCGCTCCAGACGCTGCTCGGTGAGGTAGTGCACGAGGAAGTACGGGTTGTAGTAGGAGAGGGCCAGCCGATGGGCCATCGCGGCGCGGTCGGCGATGCGGTTGTCGACCTCGATCACGACCCAGTGCGCGTCCGGGTGGTGGGTGAACACCTCGCGCACGAGGCCGACCACCGCCTCCCTCCCCTGCTGTTCCAGGAGTTCCTGGAGCACGAAGGCGGAGATGAAGCAGACGGGGCCGGGGCCGAGGTCCAGTTCGGGCGCGTTCTCCGCACCGGCCACCCGCAGTCGGACGCGCTGGTCGAGTCCGCGCCGACGCATGAGTTCCTCCCCCGCGCGGACACTCGCGGGCTCCGGATCGACCCCGATGGCCGACAGACCGGGCAGGAGCTCCATGAGGTCGGCCAGGGATCCGCCGTCGCCGCACCCGAGGTCGACCACGGACTCGATCTCGTCGCGGACCGCCCCGAGCAGGTCGACGATCACGGGATAGGCGTCGTACTGGCTGATGCCGCAGCTGCCGACGCCGACGTCCAGTCCGGAACGGGAGGCGAAGCCCGCCCCCTCCTGAAGGGTCCGGCCGAGCTGTTCGAAGGTCTGGGAGTAGCCGCCGACGAGGAGTTTGTACCAGGAGGAGAACACGGCGGTCTCCCTCGCCCTCTCCTCCAGGGAGAAGGCGCCGTCGTTCTCACTGAGGTAGCCCTCGTTGGCGAGGTAGTGGAGGACCCCGACCAGGCGCCGGGGCTGGAGGGAAAGGCTTTCCGACAACTCCTCCACGGTGCGGGGACCCGCGTCGAGCTCCTTGTGGAGCCCGGTTTCCATGAACTGGTGGAGCACCTGCGCCAATACGAAGTACCTGACTGGCTGCAAAGCCTCCACCAGCCTGATCTCCAGACCGGATTTCATGGTTTCAGGCATGACGAATCCCTTCACGACAATTGCGCGTGATTTCCCTGGACCCCGGTGCGGTTAACGGCCCGGGTCGGCCGTGACGACGTGCAGTGCGAGCAGGACGAGGGTCAGCCCGCAGACGATCTGGACCGTCCGGTACCACACGGGTTGGTGGAGGCGTCGGAGTGCGTGGTGGGAGAAGTACGAGAGGAATCCGAGCCAGGCCGCCACCAGGAGGCAGTCGACGAGGCTGAGCAGCATCATGGCGGGCATCGGCGCCCACCCCTGCGGCACGAACTGGGGGAGGACCGCCAGGAAGAAGAGTCCGGCCTTGGGACTCAGGAGGTCGGCGAGGAGTCCCTGCCGGAACCACCTGCGCCCGAGCATGGGCCGCACCCGGGTGTGGCCCGAGGGGACCGTGGCGGGCGCCGGTTCGGGTTCGGGGGTCCGGGCGGGAGGGCGTTCGACGGCGGTGCGCACCCCCAGGTAGGCGAGGTAGGCCGCACCCGCGTAGCGCAGGGCCTCGAAGGCGGCGTCCGAGCGGGCCACGAACGCGGCGACCCCGACCGCTGCCGCGAAACCCCAGGCGAGGGATCCCAGGGCCGCGCCCATGGCCGCCGAGAGAGCGGGTCGGACCCCGTGCACGATGCCGTTCCTCAGAACGATCACGGTGGCGGGACCCGGAGTGACGGTGACAATGAGCGAGAACACGACAAAAGATGCCAACGCCTGCTGAGCGTCCATACAACCCGTTTCGCGAGGATGCTCATTCGGATACGAATACAAGCTATAACGCACCGTGATGCCGAACAAGAGGCCAAGGCACGGTTTTCCAACTGACCGATCCGGGCAGTATGTTTCGAATTTCAATGTTTGGCACTGTTTAATGGATCGTGCCAGCCCATTTAACCCTTGTGCAACGTGCCTCGGTCGACGCTTTCGAGATTTTCGGCCACCACCCCTCCGCGCGGGATCCAGCCGACACCCGGGGCCGCCGTCCGCTCGGGCGATTCCCCCGCCGACAAAGCTGGCCAGCCAGGTGGCACGCCGACGCGCCGACAAGTGGGACGCGGATCCTTAGCGTGATATCACATGTACCGAAAGTAATCATGCGGACCGCAGTCGGTCTTCCCGCACTGAACCGTGCCGTCCCCGACGTCCCCGTGTCCGACCTCGACCGCCGACCGACGCCCGACCCCGCCCGAGGCGCGGCGCGGCACACTCAGCCCACTCGGCTGTCGGCCTCTGCATGCCCGAACCCGTGGAGAAGACACCCTTGACCCTGACCCGCCGTCCTTCCGTGATTCCAGGGCACCGAGCCCTCCCATCCGAATCCTCTCGACAGGCCCCCACCGGGACCACCGACTCCCTCGCCTCCGTGCCGCGCCCCGCCGCCCCGGCCCCGGGGAGGCACCATGAGGCGTGAGGCCGTCATCACCGGTGTCGGGGTGGTCGCTCCCGGCGCGACCAACGCGACCGCCTTCTGGGAGATGCTCACTGCGGGCAGGACCGCGACCCGGGGCATCACCCTGTTCGACCCGACGGGCTTCCGGTCCCGGATCGCCGCCGAGGTCGACTTCGACCCCGTCGCGCTCGGTCTGGCTCCCGAGCAGGCCGAACGTATGGACAGATACGCCCAGTTCGCCGCCGTCGCCACCGCCGAGGCGCTGGCCGACAGCGCCGTCTCACTGGCCGAGGTGTCCCCCTGGCGCGTCGGAGTGAGCATGGGGACGGCCGTCGGCGCCACCTCCCAGCTCGACCGCGAGTACGCGGTGATGAGCCGGGGCGGCGCGGACTGGGTGGTGGACCCCGGTGCCGCCGGGCCGCACCTGGACCTGGCCCTGTCTCCGAGCTCCCTGTCCGGGGAGATCGCCGAGCGGGTCGGCGCGCGCGGCCCGGTGCGCACCGTCTCCACCGGCTGCACGTCGGGGCTCGACGCCGTCGGCTACGCGGCGCAGGCCATCGAGGACGACCTCGCGGACGTGGTGGTCGCGGGGGCGGCCGAGTCCCCGATCTCCCCCATCGCCATGGCCTGCTTCGACGCCATCAGGGCCACGTCGGACACCAACGACGACCCCGAACACGCGTCCCGGCCCTTCGACCGGCACCGGAACGGCTTCGTCATGGGCGAGGGGGCGGCCGTGCTCATCATGGAGGAGGCGTCGGCGGCGCGCCGCCGGGGGCGCGTACGCGCTGCCGGGTCGCGGGGTTCGCCAACCACGGCAACGCCTTCCACATGACCGGGCTGCGCCGCGAGGGCACGGAGATGGCCCGGGCCATCACGACCGCGCTGGACCAGGCGCGCCGTCCCGCCACCGACGTGGACTACGTCAACGCCCACGGTTCGGGGACCGTGCAGAACGACCGGCACGAGACCGACGCGGTGAAGCGGGCCCTGGGTGAGCACGCCCGCCGCACCCCCATGACGTCGATCAAGTCGATGGTGGGGCACTCGCTCGGCGCGATCGGCTCCATCGAGCTCGCCGCGTGCGTCCTGGCCATGGACACCGGAGTGGTCCCGCCCACGGCGAACCTCACCACCCCGGACCCCGAGTGCGACCTGGACTACGTGCCCGTGACGGCGCGCGAGCGGAACGTCGACGTCGTCCTGTCCGTGGGCAGCGGCTTCGGCGGGTTCCAGTCGGCGGTCGTCCTGGACCGAGGAAGCGAGGTGCGGTCATGAACCCGGTGATCACGGGACTGGGAACGGTCTCCCCGCGGGGACCGGAACCCACGACTACTGGGCGGCGCTCATGGAGGGCCGCTCGCTCATCGCCCCGCTCACCGACTTCGACACCAGCGGGTTCCCGGTCCGTCTGGCCGGGCGGGTCCGGGGTTCGACCCCCGCGCGCACCTGGACGGGCGGTACGTCGTCCAGACCGACGCGTTCACCTGGTTCGCGATGGTCGCGGCCGAGGAGGCGCTGGAGGACTCGGGCTTCGACGTCACGGCGGACCCCTACGCCACCGGGGTGCTGATCTGCTCCGGCGCGGGCGGGGCCGAGTTCGGGCAGCGCGAGCTGACCGAGCTGTACGGCAAGGGCCCCAGCCACGTGGGCCCCTACCAGTCCATCGCGTGGTTCTACGCGGCCAGCACCGGCCAGGTGTCGATCCGCAACGACCTCAAGGGCATGTGCGGTGTCCTGGTCACCGACGAACCGGGGATGCTCGACGCCCTGGGCCAGGCGGGCCAGGCCCTGCGCCGGGGAGGCTCCGCGATGCTGGTCGGCGCCAGCGAGTCGGCGCTCGGGGCGCCCTACTCCCTGGCCTGCCAGGCGGTCTCCGGCACGCTCGCGGAGGGGGACGACCCCGACTCCGCGTACCTGCCGTTCACCGAACGGACGGTCGGCTACGTCCCCGCCGAGGGCGCGGCCGTCGCGCTCGTGGAGGACCACGACCTGGCCAGGGCGCGCGGAGCCCGGGTGCGGGCCGTCGTCGCGGGCCACGCGAGCACCTTCGGGTCGGTCGGGGGCTACGACCCCGGGGGCGAGGGCCTCCTGCACGCGGCCCGGGGCGCGATGCACCGCGCCGGTGTCACCCCGGACCAGGTGGACGTGGTCTTCGCGGACGCCCTCGGCATGCCGAAGGCCGACGCCGACGAGGCCGCGGCGCTGCGACGGCTCTTCCCCGACGGCGTGGCCGTCACGGCTCCGAAGACGGGGTTCGGCCGGGCCCACGCCGGGGCCGGAGCGCTCGACGTGGCCGCCGCGGTCCTCAGCCTGGAACACCAGGTCATCCCGCCCACTCCCCGCGTCCCCGACCCGCCCGCCGGGCTCGACCTGGTCGTCCGGGTGGCCCGGCCGGCACCGCTGCGCACCGCGCTGGTCCTGTCCCGGGGCATGGGCGGCGGGACCTCGGCGGTCGTCCTCACCAGCCCACACCACGTCTGAACACGAGAACCGAACCCGAGATTCGAGGAGAGGCATGGCACAGGAACACATCACGTTGGAGGAGCTGGTGGAGCTGATCTCCGCCAGCGCCGGCGTACGGACGGACACCGGAACCGCCGCGACACAGTCGTTCGAGGAGCTGGGCGTCGACTCGCTCGGAGTGCTCGGCATCGTCGCGGAGATCGAGCGCCGGGTCGGCCGCAAGCTGGGCAGCGAGGCCGAGCTGTCGCCCTCCCCCACCGCCCTGATCGCGTTCGTCAACGAGGACGCCCCCACCCTCGTGGAAGGTGTGTGACCCCGATGGCAGTCAAGGTCGAGTACGACATCCTCATCGACGCCCCCTACGACCTGGTCTGGGAGGTGACCAACGACGTGGCCTCGTGGGCCGACCTGTTCGCCCCGAGCTACGAGTCGGTCGACGTCATCCACCAGGAGGGCGACACGATCCGCTTCCGGATCACGAAGGTCCCCGACGAGGAGGGCCGGGTCATGACCTGGGTCTCCGACCGCACGATGGACCGTGAGGCGGGCCAGACCCGGGCGGCGCGGGTGGAGACCGGGCCGTTCGAGTTCATGCACATCGTCTGGGACTACGAGCAGGAGCCGGAGGGTGTGCGCCTGACCTGGAACTACGAGTTCGCGGTGAAGCCGGAGTGCCCCTGGTCCGAGGACCGGATGGAGCAGCACTTCGACGAGAGCGTGCCGGAGGAGATGTCGAAGGTCAGGGAGAGGATCGAGGCGCGGGCCCGCGAGCTCGCCGAGACGGTCTGACCGTCGCCCCGCATCGGGGCCCCGCTCCCGGCAGCGTCACCGTGCCGGGGGCGGGGCCCCTCCGCGTACCCGACCCCTCAGACCCCGGAGCGCCAGGTGCCCTGGGCGACGTCGGGCACGAAGGCGGTCAGCCGCTCCAGGGTGGCGGGGTCGGTGAGGTCGACCCTGCGGCCCTCCTGCGCGGACAGGTAGGCCGCCATCAGCAGCCGGGTCACGTCCCTGCCGTCCCGCAGGTCCTCCCGGGGCGGCTTCCCGTCCAGGAACCGCTCGACCATGTGGCGGTTCTCCTCGGTGTAGCCGTAGGTCGCCGCCTCGTCGGGGACCACCGGCATGAGTCCGCCCTCGGCGTTCTGCTTCTCCACCAGGTCCTCGCCGACCCCGCCGGCGATCTCACGGCTGAGGAACACCCTCGACTCCGTGTCCAGCGTGTTGGAGGACATGGAGTACTCCGGGCCGAGGAGTTCGTAGCTGAGCCGCAGCCCCGCGCCCACGTAGCTCCACGACGTGGTGGCCTCCGCGACCACCTGGTGGCCGTCGCCGTTGACGTAGACCACGGTGGCCCTCGCGTAGTCCTCGGCGGGGCTCCTGCGGTAGTCCACCTCGGGTCCGTACCGGTTGACCAGCTCGTCCGCGTAGTGCGGGCGCGCCCACTTCAGGCAGGCGATGGTCGCCTCCACGCTCACCGGGCGCAGCCAGTCCCTGGCCTGGGTGCCGGGCGGGGTGAGGAGGTACCGGGAGGCCTCCACGCTGTGGCACATCATGTCGTTGAGGACCCCGCCGCCCTGGTGCTCCCCTGCCAGAACCAGGCCCGGTGCGGGCCGCTGTGCTCCTCCGCGCACCGCGCCAGGTACGGGGAGCCGGACGCGGCGGCGCCACGGGCCCAGACCAGTTCGTGGGCGCGCGTCACCCCGGGCGCGAAGACCTGGTTCTCCAGGTAGCCGTGGAGCAGACCGGCCCCCTCCACCAGGCTCAGGACCTCCTCCGCCTCGGCCAGCGTGCGGCCCAGCGGCTTCTCGATGGCGATCCCGCGCAGGTCGGCCCGGCCCGAGGTGACCTCCTCGCAGATCGCCCGGACGGTCTCCAGGCGCACGTGGTTCGGGGTGGTCACCCACACCGCCTGGACGGCGGGGTCGCGCACCATCGCGCGCACGTCGTCGTAGGCGGTGGGGTCGCCCACGCGCAGCTCCCTGGCGAGGTCGGCCACCTGGCGCACCGTCTCCGCCGTCCGGCCGCACACCGCCACGACGTCGGCGTCGCGCACGCCCCGGAAGGAGCGGGTGTGGAAGTCGGCGATGAACCCGCTGCCGACGACGCCGACACCGAGCCGACCGTTCACCTGTGAAGTCACGTTGGAGTTCTCCCCATCGAATTGGCGGTACTTGTGGTGGTGGGACCGTGACGGCACGGGGGTGTCCGCGTCACGGTCGTGGGGGTCAGGCGCGCAGGTGTCTCTGGCGGCCGTAGGCGGTGAGCACGACGATCAGGACCAGGCCGAAGAGGATCTGGCGCGGTGCGTCCCCCACTCGCCGCCGCCGATCTGCATGGTGCGCAGCAGGGCGCTCAGCACGGTGAGCAGGACGGCGCCGACGATGGTGCCGAGGTAGCCGCCGACCCCTCCGATCAGCGCCGTCCCGCCGATCACGACGGCCGCGACGCTGTTGAGCATGTAGTCGGCGCCCAGGTTCGTGTAGACGTTCTGGGAGTAGCCGAGGAGCAGCAGACCGCCCACGCCGGCGAACAGCGAGGACAGCACGTACGCGCTGAACCGGACCGCCGAGGGGTTGACGCCGGACAGGTGGGCGGTGGTCCGGTTGGCGCCCACCGCGTAGAGCCGCCACCCGAACGACGTGCGCCGGAGCAGCCAGATCACCACGACCGACAGCGCGAGCCACAGCCACAGGACCCCGGGGACGCCGAACACCGTGTCGCCGGTGACCAGCTGGTTGAGCAGGGGCGCGGCCGACCCCTCGGGGCGTCCGCCGGTGTAGAGGCGGATGAACCCGGCCACCACCGCGATCATGCCGAGGGTCATCACCAGGGGTGGCACCCGGAACAGCAGAACGCCGATCCCGTTGACCACCCCGATCACACAGGCCGAGCCCAGGGCCACCAGCACCGCGAAGAGGAAACCGTCGTCACTGCCGTCCATGAAGCGTGAGGCGACGATGGCGGACAGGGTCGCCGCCGACCCGACCGACAGGTCGATGCCCTCTCCTCCGGCGATGATCACCAGGGTCTGGCCGATGGCGATCACACCGAGGAACGAGGCGACGGTCAGGGTGGTGACGATGTGGCCCCATGTGGCGAAGGCGGGCGAGTAGAGGCTGGCCACGACCCAGAGCAGCAGGGTGACGACACCGGAGATGACCACCGGGTCCCGGGTCAGGCGGCGCGCGGTGAGGGTGGTGGTCATCGTGTGCCTCCTGATGCTCCGGACGCCGAACCGTCGCGGGCGGTGAGGAGCCCGGCGAGCGCGATCGCGGCGATGATGACGCAGCCGTAGACGAACTCGCGGGCGTTGGTGGGAACTCCGGCGAAGAAGACGAGTCCCTGGATGAGGGAGAGCACCACCGCGCCCACCAGCGCTCCGCCGACCCCGCCGGAGCCGCCGCGCAGCCGGGTGCCGCCGATCACGAGCGCGGCGATCGACCCCAGGGTGAGCTCGGTGCCGAGGGTGGGGTCACCGGCCCCGGCGTCGGCCAGCAGCGCCACCCCCGCGAGGGAGGCCACCGCCCCGCCGAGGGTGTAGGACAGCACGCGCACCCTCGACACCGGGACGGAGGAGGTGTAGGCGGCCTCGGCGTTACCGCCCACCGCGTACAGGTGCTGGCCGTAGCGGCTCCCCCGCAGCAGCCGCCAGCTGAGGAAGAGGACCACGAGCAGCACGGCGGGGATGGGCACGTACATCGCCAGGACCATCCGGTAGGTCCCGGTGAGGACCGGCGACACCTCGCCGCCGGGTGTCGGCAGCACCAGCAGGGCGACCCCGCCGAACACCGAGCTCGTGGCGAAGGTCGCCACGATGGGTTGCAGCCGCAGGACCGCCACCACGAGGCCGTTGAAGAGCCCGCAGGCGGCGCCCGTGGCGAGCCCGGCGGCCAGGGCCAGCGGCAGGCGGGCGTCGTCCCCCTGCATGAGCACCACCGACACCGCCGAGGACAGCGTGACGATGGTGCCGATGGACAGGTCGATCCCGCCGCCGAGCACGATGATGGTCTGCGCGGCCGCGATGGTGGCCAGGGGCAGGAAGGTGGCGAAGCTGGCGCTGAGACCGTAGGGCGAGAAGAACCCCGGTTGGAGGATCGCGGAGGCCGTGACCGTGACCAGCAGGAGGAGTCCCACGGCCAGGGCCGGCATGTGCACGGACAGCAGGGATCGCACCGGACCGGGCAGGTCCCGCGTTCCGGTGCCCCTCAGGAGGTTCATGCTCCGCCCTCCTCGGCGTGGCGTGGTTCGGGGTCGGGGAGCCGGGTCGGGTGGCCCTCGTGGGCGGCGGCGACGTCGGCGCCGGTGACGTGCATGGCGCTGGCGATCAGGGTGTCCTCCGTGAGTCGGTCCCCGGACACCTCGTCCACCACCCGGCCCTCGAACATCACGAGGACGCGGTCGCAGACCTCGACCAGTTCGCGGTCGTCGCTGGAGCCGACCAGCACGGCGGCCCCGGACGCGGCCAGCTCGGCCACCACGTCGAACATCTCGGCCTTGGCGCCGACGTCGATGCCCTTGGCCGGGTCGTCCATGAGCACCACGGCGGGCTCGGTGGGGAACCACTTGCCGACGACGATCTTCTGCTGGTTGCCGCCGGAGAGCGTGGAGACCGGGTCGTCCAGGGAGCCGTAGCGGGTGTTGACGCGTTCGGCCACGGCGCGGGCGGCCGCGACCTCACGGCGCCGGGACAGCCCCACTCCCAGGAGGGCGCGGCGGCCCACCGAGGGCAGGGCGAGGTTCTCCAGGATCGGGCGGCCCAGCGCCAGGCCCTGCACGCCCCGGTTTCCGGGTACGTAACAGAACCCGGCCCGGACCGCCTGCTTGGGCGAGCGGGGGCGAACGGGGGCTCCGTCCAGCAGCACGGTGCCGCCGGTCCGGCGACCGGCGCCGAACAGCGCCGCCATGAGTTCGGACTGACCCTGCCCCTGGAGACCGCCCAGCCCGAGCACCTCGCCCGCACGGACGTGCAGGGAGACCCCGTGGAGCCGGTCCCCGGTCAGGTCCCGCACCTCCAGGCGCGGCGGCGCGGCGGGGTCGGCGCCCGGGTCCGTCCGCGCCGGGGCCGTGGGGGCGGTGTCGGTCTCCGCCACGGGGGCCGTCCTCCGAGAGCCCGACGTCCCCGCGCTCGGGCGGCCCGACATCAGTTCCAGGAGTTCGGCCTCCGGGGTCCCGGCCACGGTCACCGTGGCCACGTCGGTCCCGTTGCGCATGACCGTGGCCCGGTCGCACACCGCGTAGATCTCGGCCAGCCGGTGGGTGATGAACAGGACCAGCACGCCGCGCGCCCGGAGTTCGTCGACGACCTCGAAGAGCACCTCCACCTGGCCGCGCCGCAGCGAGGCGGTGGCCTCGTCCAGCACGAGCACGCGGGGGTCGCGGACCAGGGCCTTGCACACTTCGACCACCTGGCGTTCGCCGGGGTCGAGGTCGCTCACGCGTTCGCGGACCGGCACCCTGCCGCCGAAGGCCGGGGCGAACCGCTCCAGCCACGGCAGGGACCGCGCCAGGGCGGCGCGGCGGTCGCGGAGCCCGAACCGGGAGGGCTCCACGCCCAGCACGAGGTTGTCGAGGACGGTGAAGTCCTCGACCAGCGACAGTTCCTGGTACACGGAGCTGATCCCGGCCGCCAGGGTGTCGCGGGGGCCGCGCGGCCGCAGCGGAGCGCCGTCCAGCCGGACCTGCCCGGCGTCCGGTCCGACCACCCCGGTGAGCACCTTCAACAGGGTCGACTTGCCGGAGCCGTTGGGGCCGAGGACGGCGTGCACCGTCCCGGCGTGGGCCTCGAAGTCGGCACCGTCCAGCGCGGTGACCCCTCCGTAGCGTTTGCGCACTCCGCTCATGCGCAGAAACGGCGGTGAGTCCACGAGTTCTCTCCCTGCTCCTGTCCGTTCGCGGCCTCCGCCACGGGTGGGTCCCGCCCGGCCTACTCGAAGTAGGCGTCGGCCTCCTCGGGGGTGAGCGCGTGGTCCACGGCGTAGGCGTCGTTCTCGTCGGAGACCTCCGCGAAGCGCTCGTCGAAGGTGTCGTCGGTGATGGTCTCCGGGATGGGCAGCCAGGCGTTGTTGCCGTCGAGCCCGTCCGCGGTGAACTCCTCGCCCTGGAGCATGCGGATCACCACGTGGAGCGCGGACACCGAGACCGACGGCGGGTTGGGGACGCCGATGCTGGTGTAGTCGCCCTCCGCGCGCTGGGCGTCCCACTCGCGCATGTAGCCCACGCGCGCCTCGCCGGTCATGACGACGTCGTCCACGAGGCCCTCGGCCTGGAGGGCCCGGAAGGCGCCGAGCGCCATGCCGTCCTGGACGAACACGCCGTCGACGTCGGGGTTGCTGGCCAGCAGGTCGCGGGTGACGGTCTGGCCCTGGTTCTGGTCCCACTCGGCGTAGTCGTTGGCGACGACCTCGACCCCGGCGGCGTCGAAGACCTCGCTCGCCCCGGACCAGCGGTCCTCGTTGGCGGGGTGGCCGTCGATGCCGTTGACCGCGATGATCCGGCCGCCCTCACCGACCTCGTCGGCCAGCCACTGGGCCGAGAGGGAGGCCCACTCGGCCTGGTCGATGACCACGTTGACGACGTCCTCGGAGGCCACGGCCTGGTCGATGGCGACGATCTCGATGCCCTGTTCGGCGGCCTCCGCGAACACCTGGTCCAGGGCCGTGGGCGAGTTCGGGTTGACGATGATCGCGTCCACGTCCGAGCGGATGAGGTTGCGGATCTGCTGGATCTGGCCGTTGATGTCGACGTCGGCGCTCTCCACGACCAGCTGGTCGACGATCCCCTCCGCCTCGTACTCACCGAAGGCGGTCTCCAGTTCGGACAGCATCTGCTCGCGCCACTCGCTGCCGATGAAGCCGTTGCTGACGCCGATCGTGAACGGGCCCTCGGTCTCGCCCGTTCCACCGCCGCCCTCGGGTGTGCTGCACGCGGTGGCCATCAGTGTCCCGGCCACGGCCGCGGCGCCCAGCGCCAGCGACCCGCGCCAACGTCGCCCAAGCATGTTCCGGTGCCTCGTCGAACCCATCGGGGGGACCTCCATCCTGTGAGCTGAGTCACGAATCTACGCATCCTTGTGGCGACCGTCAATAACCTTTTTGATGACAATCGACAAAAGTCAGCGATGATCCGATCTCCGTTAGCGCAAAAGAACAGAGCGTGGCCAGGGGGCCAAGGAGGGTTTCCCGGGGAACGGAGAACGCCCCCGGCGAGGCCGGGGGCGTTCGGAAACGGCAAGGGCGCGGTCAGCCGAGCCGGGCGGCGAGCGCGCGCAGGGCCTCCGGGCCGAGGGGTTCCGACGCGCTCAGCGGCAGCTCCACCGTGCCGTGGTCGGCGAAGCGGGCGCGGACGGCGTCCAGGACCTCGGGGTCCACGTCCTCCGGGACCTGGTTGACGATCACCCGGCCGAGCCGGAATCCGGTCGCCACCAACTGGGCGGCGGCACGGTCGGTCTCGGCCAGCACCATCCGACGCGGCACCAGCACGAGCCTGACCTCGGCGTCCTCCCGCAGGCGCGCGGCGGCCCGCTCCAGCTTGCGGCGGCGGGCGTGCAGCTTCTCCAGCAGCGGATCGTCGGGAGCGCCGTCGCCCGCGCCACCGACGACACCCACGGCGAAGCGGTCGGCGTCCACAGCCCGTTCGCGCTGGCGCGCCAGTCCCCGAACCCACGGGGTCAGCAGTTCGGGCAGGTCCAGCAGGCGTAGCAGGTGACCCGTGGGGGCGCTGTCCACCACGAGCCGGTCCCACGTGCCGGGGACCTCCTCCATGGCGTCCATGAGCAGGTCGGCCAGGGCCGACTCGGCCATGCCCGGACCGGCCGCCGCGTGGTCCAGGTGGCGGGTGACGGCGGGCAGGATCTCCCGGGGCAGGGCGGCGCTGGCGTCGTCACCGATCTGCCGGACCCTGCGTCGCAGGGCGGCGTCCGCGTCGGGCTCGCGTGCCCACAGGTGGTCGCTGACCCGCACCGGGCGGTCGCCCAGGGAAAGGCCCAGCGCGTCACCGAGCGAGTGCGCGGGATCGGTGGACACGAGAAGGGTGCGCAGGCCCGCGTCGGCCAGACCCAGCGCGTGCGCGGCGGCCATGGTGGTCTTGCCGACCCCGCCCTTGCCGCCGAAGAAGACGATGGGGGCCTCCGCCGGGGCGGGCACGGGGGCCACCGGGCGCTCACGACGCCGTCCGCCGAACCTCAACAGCACACCCCCGGTCCACCGAGATCGTCCCGCCCCATGCGCAGGTGCCACTCGTGCAGGTCGGCCACCATGTGGGGAATGAGGTCGAGGGTCTCATAGGAGACGGGCCCCTCCACTCCCAGGGTCTCCAGGAGCAGCAGGGCCCGCAGGGTGTCCTCCTGGGTGCGCGCCTCCCTGCGCAGTTCCTGGCGCCAGCGCGAGGCGAAGACCTCCTCGTGGAAGGCCTCCACCCGTTTCCAGGCGTCACGCGCGCGGGAGAGCGCACCCATGGTGTTACCTCTCCTTCGGGTCGGCCGGGGTCTCCTCGGACGGGGTCTCCTCGGCCTCGGGGAGCTCCCCGGCCCGTCGGGCGGCGAAGGCCTTGCGCAGCGCCAGACCGGCCTCCACGACCAGCCAGACCGCCAGCGCGAAGATGACGAAGTCCAGCGGGGCCAGCAGGAAGAGGTCGATCAGGGAGTCCGACCTCAGGAACGAGACCAGGTTGACGATCAGCGCCCACGAGGTCATCACCAGCAGGAACAGCAACGGGATGAGGATGGCCAACGGGTTGCGGCCCCGCTTGGTCACCCACACCGCGATCACGGCCAGCGCGAGCCCGGCGGTGAGCTGGTTGGTGGTGCCGAACAGCTGCCAGAGGGTGCCGAAGGCGAAGTCGCCCGGGATGAGCGCCAGGCCCAGGGGGACGATCGAGGCGACCAGGGTCGCGGCGGTGAGGTTGCGCGCCAGCGGCCTGAAGCGGACGATCTCGGCGATCTCCTGGACGATGTAGCGCTGGAGGCGCACGCCGGTGTCCATGGTGGTGGCGGCGAAACTGACCACCACGACCACCGCGAAGATGACGCCGATCTCCAACGGGACGCCGATGTTGTTGGCGAACTGGCCGACACCCTCGACGAAGTTGCCGGTGGCCCCGGCGGACGCGGAACCGAAGTCGCTGTACAGCCCCCGCCAGTCCGCCAGCGGCGAGGCCGAGGCGGCGACGACACCGGCGGTGCAGGCCAGGATCGAGCAGACCGCGAGCGTGCCCTCACCGGCCGCGCCCAGGTAACCGACCATCCGGGAGTCGGTCTCCTTGTCGATCTGCTTGGCCGTGGTCCCCGACGCCACGAGGCTGTGGAAGCCGGAGATGGCGCCGCAGGCGATGGTGACGAACAGCAGGGGGAACCAGGGCGGGGAACCCGCCGGGACGTCGCTGTTGATCACCGGGGCGACGATCGTGTCCCAGCCGACGATCACACCGAGGCCGATGACGACGAAGGCCAGCATCATCTGGTGCAGGTTGATGTAGTCCCGGGGCTGGAGCAGCATCCACACCGGGATGCGGGAGGCCACGAACGCGTACACGAACAGCAGGATGATCCACACCGTGTTGGGGGTCATCCCCATCGCCTCGGAGACACCCGTGATGTCGATCGGGAACATCACGCCGAGCGGGATGCACACGTAGACCAGGGCCAGCGCGATGATCGAGGGGACCAGGGCCGCGGTGCGCCTCTTGTAGACGATCTGGCCGACCGCGATCGCCAGCGGGATCTCGATGAGCACCGGCAGGACGGCCGCCGGGTAGCTCACGAACAGGTTCGAGATGACCACCGCGAACACGGCGTTGACCATGGTCAGCAGGAAGAAGATGATCACCAGGAAGAGCGTGCGGGAACGCTTGCTGATGACCTCGCCCGCGAGGGTGCCGATGCTGCGGGCCTTGTGCCGGACCGACACCACGAGGGCGCCGAAGTCGTGCACACCGGCGGCGAAGACGGTGCCGAGCAGGATCCACGCGAGGGCGGGTCCCCAACCCCAGAAGACCGCGACGGCCGGGCCGACGATGGGCGCGGCACCCGCCACCGAGATGAAGTGGTGGCTGAAAACGATGTGCCGATTGGTCGGAACGAAATCGACGCCGTCCTTGTAGGTGTGCGCCGGGGTGATGTACCCGGGGTCGAGCGCGTACACCTTCTCTGCCAAATATCGCGAATAGTAACGGTAGCCAACGGCGAACACCGCCACCGACGCGAGTAGGACTAGGGCTGCGGGCATGGCCGAGGCCTACCTTTCACGCTCCGGGTCCAAGTCGTCACCGCGTCCCCTCTGTCCGTGCTCGTCACCTGGGGGTCGCGGCCGATTCGGAGTATGGGTTAAAGTCACCAGAAATTAACATGCGGCATTCCTCACATATAAGGCCTGACCTTGACGGACCTGATCACGGTTTGGCAGCGATCCACCGTCGCCGAACTCTCCTGGACCACTCCTTCCGGCCCTTCGGGTATTCCCGTGGTTCCACTCATGTGGCGTGACTCCCCGTGCGTCGCGCTGCCCTACTCCATGGCCGGGACCGCCGGGGAGCTCCGGGGGCGGACCGTGGCGTTCAGCGTGAGCGCCGAGGACGCGGGGGCCGCTCGGCGGTGGTCGGGACCGGTCCGGTCGAGGTGGTCGAGGACCTCGACGGCTCCGCGTTCGTGGAACACCTGGTGGAGCAGGAGGCGATCAAGCACCCGCCCACACGGCTGCGCGCGGACAGCCTGATCGCCCGCCGTGAGAACTGGTGGTGGGTGCCCCGCCTGCTGGTCTCCCTCACCGGGATCGAGGAGCAGCACGCCCTGCGCCCCCGGACCCGCGCGCGGGACGCCCTGCTGGTGCGGGACCGTGCGGGCCGCCCGGAGGTCGAGGTGGTCACGGCCGAGGCCTGGTCCGACCGGGGCGACGTCACCCTGTGGTCGCGCGGCGGCACCCCGCTCGAAGGAGAGGGCGAACCGGCCTTCGTGTTCGCGCACCAGTACAGCCCGGACTTCGAACGCTGGGAACGGTGGTCCCGCCGGGGCTCGCTCTCCGGGGACACCCTTCTGGTGACCGGGTCCGAGGGCGGCCCCACCGGCGACTCCCCGTCCGGCCCGCTGGCCCCCTACGGCCTGCTGGAACGCCTCGGCAACCACCGCTCCCTCGCCCGCGCCTGCCGCACGGCCATCGCCCGGGCCGAGTCCCGACGGAACACCTGACCGGGTGGAGCCCCGGGGTCCCCGCCGGACGCTCCGGTCCGGGCGGGGGCGGCGGATAGGATGCGCTGGTAACGGCGATCGAGAAGAAACGCGCATGGGGAATCTGAACACCGAACTCTTCGCGGCGATCGACGGTGTCGCCAGCGGGGCCAACGAACACGCGCTGGCCGCGTCGGTCCAGGAACTCATGAGGAAGTACCGGAGCAGGGTGGACCCGCAGGACCTGGTCCTGGCCTCGGACACCGACGTCGCCGCCTACGCCGCCTACCGGCTCCCCGCCACCTTCACCGCCGCCGAGGCCGCCTTCGAGACCGCCGCGGCCTCGATCCCCGGGTTCGCCCCCGCCACCCACCTGGACGTCGGCGGCGGCATGGGCGCCGCCGTGTGGGCCGCCTCCTCCGCCTGGCCGTCCCTGCGCTCGACCACCGTGCTGGAGCAGTCCGCCCCCGCCATCAGGCTGGGCAAGCGCATCGCCCGCCGGTCCACGGCACCGGCGGTCAGCGGATCGGAGTGGGAACGCTTCCGGCTCACCGGAGCCGTCCCGGACGGTCCCCGTGTGGACCTGGCCACCATGTCGTACGTGCTCAACGAACTCACCCCGGAGGTCCAGGAGGAGGTCGTGCGCTCCCTGGCCCGACGGGCCCGGACCGTCGTGCTGATCGAGCCCGGCACCCCCGAGGGGTACGCGCGCGTGATCAGCGCCCGGAGGCACCTCCTGGCGGAGGGGATGACCGTGGCGGCGCCCTGCCCGCACGGCGAGGCCTGCCCCATCGCCCCGGGTGAGGACTGGTGCCACTTCTCCGAACGCCTCAACCGTTCGGGCGTCCAGCGCAGGCTCAAGTTCGGCACGCTGGGCTTCGAGGACGAGAAGTACTCCTTCGTGGCCGCCACCACCGACCCCGTCGACCGCCCCGCCGACCGCGTCCTGCGCCACCCCAGAAGCGCAAGGGCCTGGTCTCGCTGAGCCTGTGCACCACGGGCCCCGGGATCGAGGAGCGGGTGGTCTCCAAGCGTCAGGGCCAGACCTACCGCGCGGCCCGCAAGGCCGACTGGGGCGACGCCTGGCCGCCCCCGGAGACGGTCGGCGACTGACCGCGTCCGCCACCCCGGCGTCATCCCCCGAGTACGGAAGCGAAGCCCGCTGGGAACCGCCGCGCCCCGACGACGAGGGCGTGGCGTGGCCCCGGACCGGGAGTACGTCTCCGTCCCGGCCCTCCCGAACGACGACGGCGTCCTCGTAGCCATTCCCGCTGGACGGTTCGGGAGACCGCGTCACCCTCCTGGACGGGGAACTGGAGCCCGTGGAGGACTTCACCGTCCCCACCCGGTGACCCGCGTCCCCTTCCGGTCGGACCGCCCGGGCGCCTCGATCGCGGTGACGGCCGCCTCTATCCAGTGGTCAGCGCCAGGCGGCCGGGTCCCCGCCCCACCGGGTGGAGGCGTGGGCCCACCCCTCGGGACCGCCCGCGTAGGAGACCGGCGGGAGCGCGTGGCGCAGCCCGCCGTAGGCGGACGGGGACTCCGTCAGCCAGTCGGCGGGGTCGTACCCCCGCCCTCGGCCGGGACGCGGACGACGTCGTTCATCAGCCAACCGGCGGTGCCCGCGAGGGAGAAGCGCAGGCGCCGCCCCCGGCCGTCCCGCTGGCGGTCGGTGAGGGCCCGCAGCACCCCGGCGGCCAGCAGGTAGCCGGTGCCGTGGTCCAGGGCCTGGGCGGGGAGCGCCCCCGGACGCCCCTCGGGACCGGCCTCGACCGCCGCGATCCCGCTCGCCGCCTGCACCAGGCTGTCGAACCCCCGCCGACCGGCCCACGGCCCCGACCAGCCCCAGGCACACAGCTGGGCGACGACCAGCCCGGGACGGCGGGCGACCAGATCCTCGGCGGCCAGCCCGTGGGCGTCGAGTCCGCCGGGCCGGTAGCCGGTCACCACCACGTCGGCGGAGTCCAGCAGCGCCTCGAAGGTGCTCCGACCCTCGGCCGTGCCCAGGTCCAGCAGGGTGGAGCGCTTGCCCATGCCGGTGTCGGTGTGGCTGTCCGGGTCCTCCTCCAGCCACGGGGAGTCCACGCGCAGGACGTCCGCGCCGAGCAGCGCGAGGGTCCGGGTCGCGACCGGACCGGCGATGACGCGGGTCAGGTCGAGCACCCGCGCCCCGCTGGCGGGGAGCCCGATGTCGCCCTCGGGCAGGCGGCGCCCGCCGTCGGGCCCCAGCGCGGCGGCCTCCGCCAGCGGGAGCCCGGCCGCCCGGAAGCCGCCGGGCGCACCCGGCTCCCCGTTCCCTCCGGGCGCGGGCGCCACGGCGACCGCCAGGCCTCCCTCGGCGTACACCGCGTCCTGGACCTCGCCCGCGGGGGTCGAGGCCACCCTCGCGGCCAGCCCCTCCGGGCCGGTGCCCTCGTCCAGCTCCAGTGCGGCCAGCAGCCGGGCCCGGTGGTGGGGGTAGTTGGCGTGGGTGCGCACCCAGCCGTCGGCGGCCCGCCAGAATCCGGAGAGCGGTGCGAAGGGGGTCGGCGCACGACCGTCCACCAGGAGGTGGCGCTCGCTGACGAAGGAGGTGGCCACCGCTCCCTCCTCGACGTTCACCTCCGGGACCGGCTGGCCGCCGCGCGCAGAGAGCAGTTCGGCGGCGGCGAGGGAACACGCTCCCACGGTGGCCCGGGCCAGCTCCCGGACGGGCAGGGCGGCTGGCAGCACCGCCCCCGCTCCCCGGTAGGCCACCCGTTCCGTCAGCTCCGGTGCGCCACCGATCGACTGCCACGCCTGGGTCGTCGCCGTGTCCTGTGCTCCGCCGGGGTTCGTCATGGCGCCATTGTGCCCCTCCGGCTCCCGGACGCCTCCGATCAGCCCCCGGTCGGGGTGGCCCCGGGTCACGCCCGGGGCCACCGGCTCGGGTCGGCGGCCGGGTCGGTGGGTCACCGGTCGGACCGTCACCCGGTGCGCGCCGCGTAGGCTGCGGGGATGGACGGCCACGCGGACACGGTGGTCCTCAGACCGGGGATCGACGGCATCGCCGAGGTGTTCCACACCCACCTGCGCCAACACGCCTACCCGATGCACACGCACCGGTCGTGGACGCTGCTCATCATCGACTCCGGAACCGTCCGCTACGACCTGGGCCGCCACGAGCACGGCGCCCTCGACCGCACGGTCACCCTGCTGCCGCCGGGCGTCCCGCACAACGGCACCCCCACCACCGCGCAGGGGCTGCGCAAGCGGGTGCTGTACCTGGAACCGGAACAGATCGACACGGGGCTGGTCGGCCGGGCGGTGGACCAGCCGATGTTCGACGACCCCCTCCTGCGCCACCGCGTCCACCAGCTGCACGGCGCCCTGTTCCGGCAGGGGGACCGCCTGGAGGCGGAGAGCCGGCTCGAACTGGTCTCCGAGCGGCTCCGCCAGCACCTGCGCGGCACGGTGGGTCCCGCCGCGCACCCCGACGACCCCGGCCTGGCCGAGCGGTTGCGCGACCTCCTGGACGCGCGCACCGTCGAGGGGTGCCGCTGGCCGAGGCCGCCCGGACCCTGCACGCCCACCCCGCCCACCTGACCCGCGTGTTCACCAGGCGGTTCGGGATGCCCCCGCACCAGTATCTGGTGGGTCGGCGCGTGGACCTGGCGCGGCGGCTGATCCTGGAGGGGCGGGCTCCCGCGCACGCGGCGGCCGTCTCGGGCTTCTACGACCAGGCCCACCTGAACCGGCACTTCACCCGGATCCTCGGGCTGCCTCCCGGCCACTACGCCCGCGCGCGCCGAATGGGCGCCCCGTCGCGGCTCAGCGGTGCATCCGAGCGCCCTTGACGATCCGGTCCACCCCGTTCTTGGCTCCGTGCACGGCCAGTCCCACCAGGTCCAGGGAGTCGCGGCCGACCGCGCGGACGGCGGCCCTGTTGTCCCGGTCGTTGCCGGTGGCGAACAGGTCGGAGGTGAACACCGCCAGGTCGGCCTTCCGCGAGACCGCCCGGCCGTGCGCCCTGGTCAGGGTCTCCCTGTCGGCCTCGAACACCATGACGGGCTGGCGGAACATCGGCAGGTAGGCGGTGCCGTCGGCGTCCTCATAGGGGTGGCCGACCAGCTCCGGGACACGACTCCCCAGCCCACTGACCAGGAACGACGTGACGTTGAGCCGCTGCCAGACGGCCAGGTCGTCACGGAGCAGGACGGCGATCTTGGTGTCGAAGCGCACGGGTGCGTCTGTGGTCTCCATGCGTCACATCCTCACCAGTGGCACCGGCCGGGGTCTTGTACGTTCCTCACCGATCGCCCGGCGGCTCGTACTCCAGGCCGACGCCGCGCGCCCACAGTCGGGTGGCGGTCTCCACCACCACGTCCGGGTCGTGCTCCTCGCCGTACAGGAAGAGCATCCGGGCGGTGTGCTCCACCATGCCGCCGAGCAT
The DNA here is from genome assembly GCA_018388625.1 of Nocardiopsis eucommiae. GTDB lineage: Bacteria > Actinomycetota > Actinomycetes > Streptosporangiales > Streptosporangiaceae > Nocardiopsis > Nocardiopsis eucommiae. Next base: position 5,418,471 of record CP074402.1, read on the forward strand.
GCTCGCCGTGGCCTCGACGTCGATGTCAGCCGAGGCCAGCCCCTCCTCCTGGAGGCGGCGCGTCCCCGAACTGATGCGTTCGACGAAGAGGCCCCGGATCTCCAGGAAGAGGGTCCGGAAGACCGGGTGGCGCGGCGATATCTGCTCGATGACCTGCATGATCCGCGCGTTGTCCCGGTAGGCGGCCAGGAAGCGGACGGTGGCGTGCCGGATCCGGTCCACGGGGGCGGTGCCCCGGGGCGCGGCGGAGCGGGCCGCGTCGAACATCTCCCCGGCCACCCCTTGGCGACCTCGTGGAAGACCTCGTCCTTGGAGTCGAAGTACGTGTAGAAGCTCCCGTAGGCGATCCCGGCACGGCCGGTGATCTGGGCGATCCTGGTCTCCTCGAACCCGCGTTCCTCGAACTCCTCGCGGGCCGCCTGGACCAGGGCACCCCGCTTGCGCCGCCCGCGTTCCGTGGGCGGTCGCCCGGTGGCCGTCTGCTTTCCCACTGGCATCCCTCGACCCTCGCTCCCCTCGGTCACCGCAGGGGAGGAACTTCGCGATGACCTCGTTCATGATCTCGTAGGTGCCGCCGCCGATGCTGAACACCCGGGCGTCCCGGTAGTGGCGTTCCACCTCGGTGCCGCGCATGAAGCCCGTGCCGCCGTGCAGCTGGACGGCGTTGTCCACCACGTAGTCCATGGCCTCGGTCGCGGTGTTCTTGGCCATAGCCACCTCGGAGATGAGCGGCTCGCCGTCCTGGAGCCGCTCCGCGATCCCCCGCACGTAGGCGGTGGCGACCTCGGTCCGGCGGTGCATCTCCACCAGCCGGTGCCGCAGGACCTGGCGCCGGGACAGCGGCCCGCCGAAGGCCTCGCGCTCCCGCACCCACGCGACGGACAGGTCGACGCAGCGGCGTGCCATGGCGCAGGCCTGCACGGACAGGCCGATCCTCTCGCTGGCGAACTGGCGCATGATCTGGTGGAAGCCCTGGTCCACGCCGCCGACGAGGTGGTCGGCGGGCACCCGCACGTCGGTCAGGGAGAGCTCCGCGGTGTCCGAGGAGCGCCAGCCCATCTTGTCCAGCTTGCGGGCGGCGGTGAACCCGGGGGTGCCGCGGTCCACGACGAACAGCGAGATGCCGTCGTGGCCGGTGCCGGAGGTCCGGGCGGCCACGGTGACGAAGTCGGCCCGGTACCCGGAGGTGATGAAGGTCTTCGCCCCGTCGAGCACCCACGTGTCGCCGTCACGGACCGCCCTCGTGCGCAGGTGGGCGACGTCCGAACCGGCCTCGGGTTCCGTGATCCCCAGCGAGCAGACCAGCTCCCCGGCCAGCGCCGGGCGGACGTAGTCCCGCACCAGGTGCTCACGCCCGTCCTCGACCAGTGCGGGCAGGGCGATGGTGTGGGTGAACAGCGAGGCGAGGACCCCGGTGGGCACTCCGGCGAGGACCGCCTCCTCGGAGACGACCAGCTGGTCGATCATCTCCCCCTCGCCGCCCACGGACGCGGGCTGGCCGAGCCCGAGCAGCCCGAGCCGTCCGGCCGCGCGGTGCAGGTCCCGGGGCAGTTCGCCCTCGTCCTCCCACCGTTCGACGTGGGGAAGGATCTCCCTGGCCGCGAAGGTCCGCACGGTCTCCCGGAGCGCGGCGCGTTCGGGGGTGTTCCATCGGTCGGTCCGCGGGGTGTCGGTCCCGGTCATGTACGCACACTCGCATCCGTGTCGCGGAGGGGTTCGGCCGGACCCCTGGGAGATCCAGCTCACACTTTGTTATGGTGCGCGGAACATGACAGAACAGTCAACATCTGGGGAGCCGCAGGACCGGCGGCCCCGGGAGGAGCCCCCGTGGTCGACACCGCCGTACTCGTCGAGGACCTGCGAGCCGAGCAGGAGGAACTGGCCGCCCTGCTCCGGGGCACCGACCCCGCCGTCTGGTCCCGACCGACCCCCTCCCCGGGTGGAGCATCACTGACCAGGTCGCCCACCTGGCCTTCTTCGACGAGTCCGCGCTGACCGCCGTCACCGACCCGCAGGGGTTCGCGACGATGGTGGAGGCGGCGCTGGCCGACCCGGAGGGGTACGTGGACACGGCCGCCGCCCCGCTGGCGGCCCTGCCTCCGGGCGCCCTGCTCGGTCGCTGGTGCGAGGCCTCGGCGGCGCTCCGGAGTGCCCTCCTCGACGCGCCCGCAGGGACGCGGGTGCCCTGGTTCGGGCCGCCGATGAGCGTGCCCTCCAAGGCGACCGCGCGGCTGATGGAGACCTGGGCGCACGGCCAGGACGTGGTGGACGCGCTGGGCACGACCCGACGTCCCACCGACCGCCTGCGCCACGTCGTCCACCTGGCCCTGCGCACCCGGTCCTACAGCTACCTGGCCCGTGGCCTGCCCGCGCCCGTCACGGAGGTCCGGGTGGAGCTCACCGCCCCGGACGGCGGCCTGTGGAGGATGGGCCCGGACGGGGCCGAGGAGGTCGTGCGCGGCGACGCCGAGGAGTTCTGCCTGGTCCTGACCCGCCGCCGCCACCCCGCCGACACGTCGCTGACCGCCGAAGGTCCCGCCGCCCGGGAGTGGCTGGAGGTGGGCCAGACCTACGCGGGCGGTCCCGGCCAGGGCCGCCGTCCCGGCCAGTTTCCGCGCCGTTGAGGTCCCGACCGCCGACACGCGGGCCCGGGAGTCCGGGAGTCCGGGAGTCCGGGAGCGCGGGAGTCCGAGAGTCCGGGAGTCCGAGAGCCTGGGAGGCGGACACCGGGGCGGGCGACCAGACCGTTCGGGAAGTTGACCGAACTGTCAGGACGAGTCCGGGGTCAGGGTGCCCTGAACCCTGATGCGTTGGTTCCGCTCGTCGAACTCCACGAGCGCGGGCGGCCGATGTTCGGTGAGGGAACGAGGGGTGCGGTGTCGGGACGCGGGCGCGGTCCTTCCGGGCTTCGGGGCGGGGGTCCCGGAACTACCGGGCTCGGGAGAGGACCTTCTTCTGCAGGGCCTCCAGCGGACCCTGACGGAAGGCGCGCAGCCACAGCAGGGAGGACACCACCAGCACCAGCGACACCACGGCCCACAGGACCAGCACCCACCACCGTCCCGTGTCCGCCATCCGTTCGGCCAGTCCGAGGCCGAAGCCGTAACAGACGAACATGAGGAGGACGTTCTGGGCCACGTACCCGGTCATCGCCATCCGGCCGAGGGCGGAGACCCCCGTGACCACGGGCCCGGTGCCGTTCGTACGGTCCAGCAGGCGGCCGACCAGCCCGATCAGACCCACGGCGACCAGCGGAGCCACCACGTAGCGGTCCATGAGGAGCCAGTCCGGCCCGGCGACGGCGGTGACCACGGTGAGCGGGACGCCGAGGCCGAGACCCCACCCGAGCAGGCGGACGCGGAGGGCCCGCCCGACGGGGTCGCCCGCGAAGGCACCGGCCCGCAGGAGCCGCACCCCCAGCAGGAACATGAACACCATCAGACCGAAGGTGAGGACGGGTTCGAGGCGCAACCCCAGGAAGTGGTCCAGGCGGAAGGCGACCTGGTCCGCGTAGGAACCGTGCGCGTAGAGCTCGACCGCCTCGGGTGGCACGGTCGAGGTCCTCGCGGGATCCGTCACGAGCGCCGCCGTCACCAGGCCCATGAGGGCCACGTGCAGGGACACCGACACCCACATGACCCTGTTCCGGGCGCGCTCCGAACGAGTGAGAAGCCAGGCGACCAGCAGGGCGACCGCCGCGTACCCCATGAGCACGTCACCCGCGAAGACCAGTGTGAAGTGCACCGTCCCCTCGACGAACAGGAACAGCGCCCGCCACCGGTAGGGTCCGGGCCAGCGCGCGCCCCGTCGGGCGGCCGACCGGAACTGGACGGCCAGGCCCGCGCCGAACAACAGCGTGAGCAGGGCGAGGAACGTGCCGTTGGCGGCGGTCCGGAAGACGCCCTCGGCCAGGGTGGCGGCGGAGGGGTCGGCGTGGAACGACGTGAACGGACTCAGCTCGTCGGAGCCGTACAGGATCGCGGCGTCCCCGCCGGGCCCGGCGAACAGCCACACGTTGGTGGCGAGGGTGCCGAGGATGGCGACACCCCGCAGGACGTCCAGCAGGGGCAGCCGTCCGCCGACGGCACCGCCGGGGGTTGCGCCTCGGAGCGCTGTGTCGTCGCTGATCACGTCAGGCTTCCTCCGCCCGCGCGGAGAAGAGGCGGTCGAAGTGCAGCCGGAGCAGGCGCTCGGCGGTGGCGTCGTCGAACAGGTCCGGGGTGGCCAGCTGGTGCAGGGTGAGCCCGTCCGCCAGGGCCACCAGGGCCGCGGCCTCGGCGTGGGGGTCGAGGTCGGCGGGGAGCTCGCCCAGGCGCCGCGCGGCGTCCAGCCCCTCCGCCAGCCCGTCGACCAGCTGGCGGGTGGTGGTCCGGTGCAGCTCGGCCATCTCGGGGTCGCGGACGGCGTTGGGGAGGAACTCCAGCCAGACGGTCAGCTCCATGCGCCGTTCCTCGTCCATGGGCAGGAGGGTGTGCGCGATCCGGAACATGAGGTCGCGGACGGGCGCGACCCGCTCCACCGCCTCGATCCTCTCCTCACCGCGCCGGTAGAGGTGCTCGACGCCGAAGCGCAGGAGGTCGGACTTGCTGCGGAAGTAGCGCTGGACCAGCCCCACGGACCCGCCGAGCTCGTCGGCGACGTCCGCGAAGGTGGTCGCGGCCAGGCCCTTCCGGGCGATGGTGCGCAGCAGGGCCTCGGCGACCTGGCGCCTTCTCTCGTCGTGGTCAGCGGTGCGTGGCATATAAAAATATTAGGGACATATTTTTATTACCGCAAACGCTGACCCCTCCCGGCCGCCCCTGGTCCGGGCCTCCCGTGGTTTCCGTGTCCGGGGTCGCCCCGATAATGCGGTGACGGCTTGCCCGCGCACGGGGGCCGAGACGGGCGAACGGGAGGCGACGTGGGAGCGGACGGGCGGGGCGCGAAGGGCGCGCCGCGACCAGCGGTGAGCCGCAGGTCCCTGCTGGTCGGCGGGGGTGTTCTCCTGGGCGGCGCCGCCCTGCTGGGCGCCTCGGTCCACGCCGCCCGGGAACGCTGGGACGTGGCGGTCGTGGGGGCCGGGGTCACCGGGCTCTCCGCCGCCCGCAACCTCGCCGACCACGGCCTCACCGTGGTCGTCCTGGAGGCCCGCGACCGGATCGGCGGCCAGCTGTACACCGACCACACCTTCAGCTCCGTCCCCGTCGAGCTGGGCGCCGGACTGATCCACGGCCGGGAGGCCCACACCTGGGAACTGGTGGCGGAGGCCGGGGTCGAGACCGTCCCGGTGCGCGCCGGGGAGGGGGTGTCCGACCCCGTCCCGACCCCGGAGGCCCCCGCGACGACGAGGACGCCGCCGCGTACCTGCGCCGGATGGGCGTGCCCGAGGACCGGTGGCCCCCGGTGGCCATCGACAACGAGTCGCTGGAGCGGTGGAGCGCCGTGTGGATGCGCGAGTACGGGATCTTCGACTGGTGGTCCGTGCCCCGGGACAACTTCCGGGTGGTCGGCGGCTACGACGGCCTCCTCCCGCCGCTCTCCCACGGGCTGGACGTGCGCCTGGAGCACACGGTGCGCCGCGTGCGGTGGTCCGGGCGCGGCGTGGAGCTGGACACGGCGGCGCCCGACGGGGACCTCACGGTACGGGCGGACCGGTGCGTGGTCACGCTGCCGATCGGGGTCCTCAAGGCGGGCGACGTCGCGTTCGAACCGGAGCTGCCGTCGAGCCATCAGGAGGCGGTCGACGCCCTGGACCGGACCGACGCCCTCAAGCTCGTGTACGAGTTCGACCGCGCGGTCTTCCCCGCCGACGAGGACGCCCTCGGATGGGACGAGGACACCGGCTTCGTGTTCTGGTGCCTGTCCCGGGTCTCCCCGAGGTGGTGGTGGCCTGGGCCGCGGGAGAGCGCGCCCGGGAGCTCCTGGCGCTGCCGCCGGACCAGCGGTTCGCCGCCGGGCTGACGGCGCTGTCCGAAGCGCTCGGGGAACGGCTGCCGACACCCGTCGCGCGGACCACGCACGACTGGGCGGCCGACGAGTTCAGCCGGGGCGCCTACCTGGTCGTCCCGCCGGGCGCGCACGACGCACCGGACGCCCTCGCCCGACCGTTGGAGGGAGTGCTGTACTTCGCGGGTGAACCGACCACCGGTGAGAACACCGTGGACGGCGCCTACGCCAGCGGCTACGACACCACGGACGCCCTGCTGGCCCGGGGGTGAGGGCGCACACCCCGACGGATCTCCGGGTGTCCCCAGAACCACACCCTGAACGTTATGCCGGAAATGGGCACTTGTGATGCAATAACCAGTGGGTTCGTGACCCGTGAGGGCCCCGACACCGCGCATCTGCACAGCAAGTTAGAGGGAGGTTGGCGATGACCAACCGCGCGTACGTGATCGCAGGGTCGGAGGCCACCGGCGGCGCCGGGATCCAGGCTGACCTCAAGGCCTTCCAGGAACTGGGCGTCTACGGCATGGGGACGATCACCTGCATCGTCTCCTTCGACCCCGGGAACGGATGGGGCCACCGCTTCGTGCCGGTCGACCCCGGTGTCATCGCCGACCAGATCGAGGCCGCCACCGCCTGCCACGACCTCGACGTCGTCAAGATCGGCATGCTCGGCACCCCCGACACCATCGACGTCGTCTCCAAGGCCCTCCAGCGCCAGACGTGGCGGCACGTGGTCCTCGACCCGGTCCTGATCTGCAAGGGACAGGAGCCCGGCGCCGCCCTGGACACCGACAAGGCCCTGACCGCGCAGATCCTGCCGCTGGCCACCGTGATCACCCCGAACCACTTCGAGGCCCGCACCCTCGCGGGGATGGAGTCGATCGAGACCGTCGACGACCTCGTCGAGGCGGCCCGCCGCATCCGCGAGCTCGGCCCCCGGCACGTGGTCGTCAAGGGCGGCACGGAGCTCCCCGGCCCCGACGCCGTCGACGTCTACTTCGACGGCGAGGAGGTCACCGTCCTGAGCGCCCCGAAGATCGGTGAGGAGCGGGTGAGCGGGGCGGGCTGCACCTTCGCCGCCGCGATCACCGCCGAGCTGGCCAAGGGCGCCGAGGTGGGCGACGCCGTGCGCACCGCCAAGGCGATGGTCCGCGAGGGCATCTCCCAGCGGCTGACGACCCACGCGCCCTTCGCCTCCGTCGTGCCGGTCTCGCCCTCCCGGCCCTGATCCCCACGGGGTGTCCTCGGTCACTCTCGCCACATACGTCGCCCGGATCATGATTGATTCCGGCTGAATCGGACAAGCCTGTGGGTGAATCCGATCGAAGGAGGCTCGCATGTCCGAGAGCGACAAGGCCGAGAACAAGTTCGACGAGTTCAAGGGCAAGGCCAAGGAGGGCGTCGGCAAGGCCACCGGCAACGAGCAGTGGCAGGCCGAGGGCAAGGCCGAACAGACCAAGTCCAAGCTCAAGCAGGCGGGCGAGAAGGTCAAGGACGCCCTGACGCCGGACGACAGGCCCGGACGCGACTAGGACTCCCAGGTCGCACCCAGGACACCAGGGGAGGTCCCGCACGGGGCCTCCCCCTCGTCACGTCCAGGGGCTCACGGCGTCTCGGGGGCGGTGTCGCCCAGGGAGAGCAGCAGCGTCCGCATCAGGTCGGCGAGCTGCTCCTGCTCCTCCCCGCTCAGGCCGTCGAGCAGGCGCGCCTCGTTCTCCACGTGCGCGGCCACCGCGCCGTCCACCAGCGCCAGACCCTTGCCGGTGAGGGTGACCAGGACACGGCGTCGGCTCGCCGGATCGACCTGTCGGTGGACCAGCTCCTTGCGCACGAGGCGGTCGACCCGGTTCGTCATGGCGGCCGAACCCACCATCATCATCCGGACCAGGTCCTTCGCGGTCAGCTGGTACGGCTCCCCGGACCGCCGCAGCGTGGCCAGCACGTCGAACTCCCAGCGCTCCAGGTCGTACTCGGCCAGGAGGTCGGAGACCCTCCTCCCCAGCAGCTGCTGCAAGCGGTTCATCCGACCGATCACCCCCATCGGGGAGGCGTCGAGGTCGGGCCGCTCTCGGGCCCACTGGGCGAGGAAGAGGTCGACGGCGTCGTTCATCCGGCGATCATAGCGCCGTGGCCTTGACCTCCTCCGCTCCGTTCACCTAACCTTTCAGCATCGAACACTTCGACATCGAAGGGTTGGCTGATGACTCCCCCGTCACGGCGACCAACGGGCGCGTGCGCGTTCTCGGTGACTCACTGGTCACCGCCCTGGCACCCATGGTGTGGGGCAGCACCTACCTGGTCACCACCGAACTCCTGCCACCCGACCGCCCCCTGCTGGCGGCCCTCCTGCGCGCCCTTCCCGCCGGACTCCTCCTGGTGCTGTTCGCCCGGGCCCTGCCCTCGGGGGTGTGGTGGTGGCGTTCACTGGTCCTGGGCTCCCTGAACATCGGCGCCTTCCTCTACCTCCTCCACGTGGCCGCCTACCTGCTGCCGGGCGGCGTCGCGGCCCTGGTGATGGCGGTCCAACCGGTGATCGTCATGCTCCTGGCCGCCCTGTTGCTGGGCGACCGGCTCCGACTGACGCACCTCCTCGCCTGCCTGCTCGGCGCGTCCGGCGTGGGCCTGCTCGTGGCGGGCCCGGAGGCCGCCCTGAACCCCGTGGGGATCCTGGCCGGGCTGGCCGCCGCCGTCTCGATGGGCACCGGCCTGGTCCTCACCAAACGCTGGGGGCGCCCCGAGGGGGTGAGCCTGCTGGGCGCCACCGGCTGGCAGCTCACCGCCGGAGGGCTCGTCCTGCTGCCGCCCACCCTGGCCGTCGAGGGCCTGCCCGCGGGCCTCGGCGCGGCCCACCTCGCCGGGTACGGCTACCTGGGCCTGGTCGGCGCCCTGCTCTCCTACGTGCTGTGGTTCCGGGGGCTGGAGCGGTTGCCGGCGCTGGCGGTGTCCTTCCTGTCCTTCGCCAGCCCGCTCACCGCGACCCTCCTGGGCTACCTCGTGCTCGGCGAGACCCTCTCCCCCGTCCAGGGCCTGGGCGCCCTCGCCGCGATCGGCGCCGTGCTGCTGGTCCAGCTCACCTCGCACCGCCCCGCCGGACCCACGCGCGACACCCTCCACCCGCCCAGGTCCAGACCGGCGGAGACCCACGAGGAACCGGTGTCCTGACGGGTCCCTGATCCATGGATCGGGCCAGGTACCGGCGGGCGGGGCCGCCCCGGGGGCGTCCCCGGGGCGTCCTCGGCGCAGGCGGTCCGGTCCGGACCGGCCCTGAGTTCGCGCGATCGCACCGAGCCAGAACCGACTCCAGCCGGAAACCAACAGAATCCTTCAGTTCGACCCACCCCGTTGACAGCGAACCCGGCGACAGGGCACCTTAATCAAACAAGTTCGCACATTTTCAATCATCGGAGGGCTCGGATGCTGGCCGCGCAACGGCGGGAGCTCATCCTGGAACAGGTCCGACGAGACGGCGGTGTCCGCGTCACCGAGCTGGTCGAGGCCTTCGACGTGTCCGACATGACCATCCGGCGTGACCTCGACGCCCTGGAACACCGGGGCTCGCTGGTGAAGGTGCACGGTGGCGCCGTCGCCGCCGAGGGCGCCCGCACCACGGAGCCCGGGTTCGAGGCGAAGTCCACGCTCCAGTCCGACGAGAAGAGGGCGATCGCCCGCGCCGTCGCGGCACTGGTCGAGCCGCACAGCGCCGTGGGGCTCTCCGCCGGGACCACCACGGCCCTGGTCGCGGAGCACCTGCGGGACACCCCCGGACTGACCGTCGTCACCAACTCGATCCACGTGGCCGAGGTCCTCTACCGCTCCGCGCGCACCGACCAGACCGTGGCGCTCACCGGCGGGTTCCGCACCCCCTCGGACGCGCTCGTGGGCCCGCTCGCCCTGGCCTCCGTCCGCGGGATCAACCTGGACACCCTGGTCCTGGGCGTGCACGGCATCCACGACCGGGCCGGGTTCACCACGCCCAACCTGACGGAGGCCGAGACCAACCGGGCCCTCGTGGAGGCGGCCGGGACCCTGGTGGTCGCCGCCGACCACACCAAGTGGGGCACGGTCGGGCTCAGCACCATCGCCCCGCTGGACCGCTGCGACGTGCTCGTCACCGACGACCGGATCACCCCCGCCGCACGTGAGACCCTCCAGGACCGCGTGGGCCGCCTCGTGGTCACCGACGTCCCCCGGGAGGACGGATGAGGAAGACCGCCGCGCGGCTGGCCGACGGCCGCGAGATCATCTACTACGACGAGGAGGGCAGCGTCCGCGAGGAGGTCCCGGACCGGCGCGACCTGCCGCCCACCGTCTCCGGATCCGAGCTGCGCTGGGACCCGCTCCGGCGCGAGTGGGTGATCATCGCCGCACACCGCCAGGACCGCGTCCACCTGCCGCCGAGCGACGAGTGCCCGCTGTGCCCCTCCCGGGACGGTCACCACTCCGAGGTGCCCTCGTCCTCCTACGACGTCGCGGTCTTCGAGAACCGCTTCCCCGCGCTGAGCGGACCCGAGGGACGCTGTGAGGTGGTCTGCTTCTCCTCGGACCACGACACCTCGCTCGCCGCGCTCGGGCCCCGGCGCGTGCGCACCCTCGTGGACGCGTGGGCCGACCGGACCGAGGAGCTGTCCGCCCGGCCCGAGGTGGCCCAGGTGTACGTCTTCGAGAACCGGGGCCGGGAGATCGGCGTGACCCTGCACCACCCCCACGGGCAGATCTACGCACTGCCCTTCGTCACCCCCGGACCGAACGCGACCTCGACTCGGCCCGGCGGCACCGCACGGCCACGGGCGGCGACCTGTTCTCCGACATCCTGGCCGCCGAGAGCGCCGGGCCCCGCGTGGTGCTGCGCAACGAACACTGGACGGCCTTCGTCCCCGAGGCGGCCCGTTGGCCCGTGGAGGTCCACGTCTACCCCCACCGGGCCGTGCCCGACCTGCCCGCCCTGGACGACGTCGAGCGCACCGCCCTCGCGGAGCTCTACGCCGACCTCCTGGGCCGCGCGGACCGGCTGTACGACACCCCGCTCCCCTACGTCTCCGCCTGGCACCAGGCGCCCGCCCACGACCCGGAGGCGCGCGGACTGGCCCGGCTGCGCCTCGAACTGTTCTCCGTACGCCGCGCCCCCGGCAGAACTCAAGTACCTGGCCGGGACCGAGTCCGGCGCGGGTGTGTTCAGCAACGACGTGGCCCCCGAGGCCACGGCCCGACGACTCCGAGAGGTCTGATCCGTGAAACTCCTCGTCACCGGCGGCGCCGGCTACGTCGGCGGTGTCGTCACCGCGCTGCTGACCGGGGCCGGGCACGAGGTCACCGTGCTCGACGACCTCTCCACGGGGCACCGGGACGCGGTCGCCCCCGGGGCGATCCTGGTCGAGGGGACCTGCGCGCCGCCACCGACGTGCTCGACCCGTCCTTCGACGGGGTCGTGCACCTGGCCGCGAGGTCCCTGGTCAGCGAGTCCGTCCGGGACCCGGGACCGTACTGGGAGACCAACGTGGGCGGCACCCTGGCCCTGCTGGAGGCCGCGCGCACCCACGGGGTGCGCCGCCTCGTGTTCTCCTCCACCGCCGCCACCTACGGCGACCCGCCCACGGACGCGCCGCTGCGCGAGACCGACCCGGCACTGCCCACCAACCCCTACGGTGCGAGCAAGCTCGCCGTGGACCATCTGCTCGACGGGTGGGCACGGTCGCACGGGCTGGGCGCGGTGAGCCTGCGCTACTTCAACGTCGCCGGGGCCCACCTGGGGTTCGGCGAACGGCACGAGCCCGAGACCCACCTCATCCCGAACCTCCTCCGGGTGGCCTCCGGGGAGGTCCCGCACGCCTCGGTCCTCGGTACCGACTACCCGACCCCGGACGGCACCGCCGTCCGCGACTACCTGCACGTGGCCGACCTCGCCGGGGCCCACCTGGCGGCGCTGGAGCACGCGGCCCCCGGTACCCACCGGGTGTTCAACCTGGGCGGCGGCACCGGTTCCTCGGTGCGCGAGGTCCTGGCCGCCGTGCGGCGGGTCACGGGACACCCGGTCCCGGTGGTGGAGGAGCCCCGGAGAGCCGGTGACCCGGCGGTTCTGGTCGCCGCCGTCGACCGGGCCCGCCGGGAGCTGGGCTGGGAGCCCACCCGTGGACTCGACGAGATCGTGGCGGACGCGTGGGACTTCACGCGTGCCGGGGAGGTCTCCCGGTGAGCGCCGCGACGGAGTTCCGGGCGGCGTTCGGCACGGAGCCCGAGGGGGTGTGGACCGCGCCGGGGCGGATCAACCTCATCGGTGAGCACACCGACTACAACGACGGCTTCGCGCTCCCGATCGCCCTGCCCCACGCGCTGACCGTGTCCGCCGCGCGCCGTCCGGACGCCCGGGTGCGCCTGCGTTCACGGGAGTTCCCCGACGTCTTCGAGGCGCGGCTGGCCGACCTCTCCCCCGGTACGGTGCCCGGCTGGGCCGCGTACCAGGCGGGCGCGCTGTGGGCGCTGGTCGACGAGGGGCACCGGATCGGCGGACTGGACCTGCTGGTGGAGAGCGGCATCCCCACCGGGACGGGGCTGTCCACCTCCGCGGCGGTGTGCTGCGCGACGGTCCTGGCCGCCACCGGTCTGTACGGGTCGGAGCCCCCTCCGGCCGAGGTGGCCCGGCTGGCCCAGCGGGCGGAGAACGACTACGTCGGGATGCCCTGCGGGATCATGGACCAGTCCGCGGTCATGCTGGCGGACGAGGGCCGGGCGCTCTTCCTGGACTGCCGCTCCCTGGAGACCGAGCAGGTACCGTTCGACCCGGCCGCGCATGGGCTGTCCCTGCTGGTGGTGGACACCCGGGCGCCGCGCCGTCTGGTCGAGGGCGCCTACGGCGAGCGACGGCGCTCCTGTGAGGAGGCGGCCCGGATCCTGGGGGTGCGGGCGCTGCGCGACGTCTCCGTCGGGGGCTTCCGCGGGCGCTGGCCGCACTGCCCGATCCCGTGGTCCGCCGCAGGGTGCGGCACGTGGTCACCGAGAACGCGCGGGTGCTGGAGACGGCGGCGCTCTTCCGCGCCGGGCGCCCCCGTGTGGCGGGCCCGCTGTTCACCGCCTCCCACGTCTCCCTCCGGGACGACTTCGAGGTGAGCGTTCCGGAGGTGGACACCGCGGTCTCCGCCGCCCTCTCCGCCGGTGCGCTGGGGGCCCGGATCACCGGCGGTGGTTTCGGCGGCTGTGTCATCGCCCTGGTGGAGTCCGGGGCCGTCGTGGACTGCGGCAAGGCGATACGCGTGGCCTTCGCCGAACGCGGCCACACCGAACCGGTGGTGTTCACCGCCCTGCCCTCCGCCGGGGCCCGCCGCCTGAGCTAGGGAAGGAAGGAACGGATGCGCCGTGCCTCGGTCTCACTGCCGATCTCGCGGTAGAGCCGTTCCGCCTCCACGAGGTGGTCCCGCCAGTTCCTCTCCCCGGCCAGCTGGGTCACACCGGCCAGCGCCTCACGCACCCGGGCCATCTGCACGGTGTGGCCCCGGGCCTCGAACCCGGCCAGGGAGAGCTCCAGTTCGCCCCGGGCCTCCCCGCCACGGCGCTTGCCGTTGAGCGCGCGGCCGCGTTCCAGGCGCACCCTGGCGAGGTTGACCTCGTCCACCGGAGGAGCGGCGAAGACCATCAGAGCCGTGTCCAACCGCTCCAGGGCGTGGTCGAAGCGGCCCAGGGTCACCAGCGACCGTCCGCGCAGCAGGTCCAGCACCGCCGTCCCCCCGGGTCGCCCGTCCGGGTTCCGGAGCGGTTCGACCAGGTCGAACAGGTCCAGCGCCTCCTGGTCGCGCCGATCCCGCTGGGCGACGACGCCCCGGGCCTCCAGGGAGGCGGCGCGCGCCCGGTCGTCACCCTCGGCCTCGGCCAGCGCGAGGGAGGCGACGAACTCACGGTCCGCCCCCGCCAGGTCCCCCGCGTCGAGCAGCACGAGGCCCAGGAGGTGGCGGACCCAGGCCTCCAGCCCGGTGTCACCGAGCCTCCGGGCCGTGTGCAGGCTCGCCTCGAGCAGGTCGGCGGAGACTCCGGACCCGTGCTCGGCCCAGCGCGCGCAGGCCCGCAGGGAGTCCATGTTGGTGCGCATCCAGGCGCTGGTCTCCTCCGGCCCCTCCACGTCGAGCAGGACGGTGGTCCGAGGGGTGTCCTTCTTCTGGTCGGTGTCCACGGGTTGGCCCCCTTCGTGGCGAACACGCGCACCGGGCGGTCACCACGCCGCCGACGTCTCCGCTGGCCGAACCGCGCCCGGTGCTCACGATTGCCCATGATGGTCGAGACCGGAGTAATCCACCAGGAGTTTCACAGGCCGCTCCCGGCCCCGCCCAGCGGCCCCTTCCGGGAGAAAGCCCGACCCACCTGCGACGACGCCGGAACGGGACCGCGGCCCGCGCGTCCGGACCTGGCCACGTCGAAGGTGCCCGAGGGGCTGTGGAGGATCGGGCTTCGCACCGCCCGGTCTTGCTGAGAGCGTGTCCGTGGGCGAGGGTGGCTGGTGCACGGCAAGACCACTGACACCGGAGGGTCCCATGGGAGTGCGGTTCGGACTGTTGGGCACGGGCTTCTGGGCGAGCGAGACCCACGGCGCCGCGCTGGCGGCGCACCCGGAGGTGACCCTGGTGGGGGTCTGGGGTCGCGACCCCGCGAAGGCGGCGGGGTTGGCCGAGGGACTGGGCACGCGGCCCTACGAGGACGTGGACGCGCTCCTCGCCGACGTCGACGCCGTCGCGATCGCCCTCCCCCGGACGTCCAGGGCGACCTGGCGCTGCGCGCGGCCCGGGCCGGGAAGCACCTGCTGCTGGACAAGCCACTCGCCCTGTCAGTCGAGGCGGCCGACGCGATCGTGGCCGAGACGCGGGCGCGCGGTCTGGCCTCCGTGGTCTTCTTCACCAGCCGCTTCTCCGACACGGTGAACGACTTCCTGGTCCGGGCCGCCGACGACGGCGGCTGGGACGGGGTGCGGGCGACCCTGTTCGCGTCGATCTTCCAGCCGGGCAACCCGTACGGAGCCTCTCCCTGGCGCCGGGAGCGGGGCGGGTTGTGGGACGTGGGACCGCACGTGCTCTCAGTGGTGCTGCCCGTGCTGGGACCGGTCGAGGAGGTCACGGCGGTCGCGGGCCCCCGGGACAGCGTGCACGTGCTCACCCGGCACCGGGGCGGGGCGGTGGGTTCCCTCTCGGTGTCGCTGGACGCGGCACCGGAGGCGGGCGCCTTCTCCGTCGACCTCTACGGCGAGCACGGGTGGCGGGCGGTTCCGGGTGGGGGCCGGAGCGCGGTCGAGGCCTTCGGATCGGCCGTCGACCGTCTGTTGGCCCAGCTCCGCGACGGCCCCGGTGACCCGTGTGACGTACGTTTCGGCCGGGACGTCGTGGCCGTCCTCGCCGCCGCGCAGGCCTCCGCGAGCGGCGGTGGGACGGTACGCGTGGCCGAGGCCACCGGAACATATCCGGTGGCCTCGGACTGAGTCGCGGTGCGGCGGATCAGGCCGTGCTGGTGTTGTTCTTGGAGTACATGCCGTCGGCGAGGTACACGATGCCTGCGGCGACCAGGACCTGAACGATCAGCACGAACAACCAGAACCCGGTGAAGAGGCTCGCGATCCAGCCACCGACGAAGGCGGCCACGATGCCCAGGAGCAGCGTCAGCCAGATGGGCAGGTGCTGCTTTCCGGGAACTATGAGACGTCCGAGCGCACCGATGATCAGTCCAACGATGATCGCGGTGATGATTCCAGAGATCTCCACGAGTCCCTCCCCAGGTAGACGCGTTCCTCCCGTTCCCGCTCCGGAAGCCGTGGACACCGGACCAGACACATCCTTTGCCCCGCATTGTGCACTTTGCACCGTGGCCACGTACTGCCATCCGTGTGTACACGGGCTGCCAGGGGCAGAACCCTCTCTGCCGACGTCGAGAGAGGTCCCCCATGCCCCCTCCTGACGATGAACATCCGGAGACGGAACGGCCCGCACACTCGGTATCCGCCAGACACCTGAGCGGCACGGTGGTACAGATGGGCACGGTCCGGGGACCGGTGACCCTGCACGGCGGACCACGCTCACCCGTACCCCGGCAGCTCCCGACGCCGCCACGGCTGTTCACCAACCGGGGGCCCGAGATCCAGCGTCTGGAGAGTCTGCTCCACGACGTCACCCGTGACGGCAGCGGCCGGACGGTCGTACTGACCGGGACCGGAGGAGTCGGGAAGACCGCACTGGCCACCCGTTTCCTTGAGGAAGTGGGCACGTCCTTCCCAGATGGAGCCCTCTACGCGGACCTGCTCGGTTTCACCCGCGAGGGACCCGCCGACCCCTCCGACGTCCTGGACACGTTCCTGCGGTCCCTCGGGGCCGACCCCGCTTCGATCCCCCTCGAGTTCTCCGCGCGTGCCGCGGCCTTCCGCACACACACCCACGGGCGACGGATCGCGGTCCTGCTGGACAACGCACTGACAGCGGCTCAGGTCCGGGCCCTCACACCCGGCCAGGGAGCCCACCTGCTCATCGCCACCACGAGGATGCACCTGTCCGGTCTCCAACTGGACGGGGCGACGGTCATGGACATCCGACCGCTGGGTGAGGACGAGGCCGTGGACCTGGTGTCCCACATGCTCGGAGACGACCGTGCCCGCTCCGAACCCGACTCGACCCGCCGACTGGTGACCCTGTGCGGTCGTCTCCCGATCGCCTTGAAGGCCGCCGTGAGCAGTCTGGCCCTGCGACCGCATCAGCCCCTGAGCCGTCTGGTGTCCAGGCTGAGCAACGAAGAGGACCGTCTCGCCGGGCTCAACCGCGACCGGGAACTGTCCGTGGACACGGTCTTCACCACCTCCTACCACCTGTTACCCGAACCCACACGTCGTCTGCACCGCCTCCTCGGTCTCGTCCCAGGTCGGGACGTCACCTCCGAGGCCGCCTCCGCGCTGCTCGGCTGCGCGCTCATCGAGGCCGAGGACCTGCTCATCGACCTGGTCTCCGCCAACCTGCTGGAGGAGACTCCGGGCGGCAGGTTCCGTCAGCACGACCTGGTTCGCCTGCACGCACGGGCCCTGGCCAGAACGGAGGAGAGTCGAACGACGTCCGACGCCGCACTGGACCGGGTCCTCGACTACTACCTGACCACCGCGGCCGCCGCCGACCGTGCCCTGAACCCCGGCCGATGGCACCTCGCCCCCGTCTTCGAAAGATCGTTGGAACGTGAGTTCGGATCGAGGTCGGAAGCGCTGGCCTGGCTGGAGTCCGAGCTCGGGGTCCTGCGCGCCGTCGTGCGCTACTGCGCGTCCACCGGCAGACACTCCCTGTGCTGGCAGCTGTGTGAGGCGCTCCGCAACGTGTTCATGATCCGTAAGCACTTCGACGCCTGGGAGGAGACCTACTCCAACGGGTTGGCATCGGCGGAGGCACTGGGCGACCCGGCTGCGACCGCGAACATGCTCAACGCCCTGGCTGGACTGTGGTTGAGCCTCGGTGCCCCGGACCGTGCCAGTGAACTCCACCACCGGGCGCTGGCGGGATGGACGAAGGCTGGGCACACCCTTGGGCAGGCTTCGTCCCTGGAAGGTGCCGGAGTGTGCGAACTGGCACGTGAGCGTCCGGAGCGGGCTCGATCCCTCTTCGAACGGGCACTGGCCATCCACACCGGGCTCGGCCGGGATCGGGGCGTCGCACTGATGCTGCGTCGACTCGGTGAGGCCAGCCGTGATCTGGCGGACCACGACGCGGCCGTCGACTACTTCCGCCGAGCCCTGGATTTCTTCGGTGAGAGCTCGGAACCCTACATGAGGGTCCGATGCCACGTCGGGCTGGCCGCCACCCATATGGCAGCGGGCGAACCCGAGCGGGCCCGGTCGATCCTGGCCGAGGTCCTGCGCCTGAGCGACCAGATCGGTGCACGGGCGGAGAAGGCCGGGGCCCTGGTCATGCTCGCCGACCTCGCCGAATCCGACGAACGATTCGGCGAGGCCCGCAGCCTTCTCAGTGAAGCGCTGCCCATCTACACACTGCTGTCCTCCCCGAAGCCGCAAGGACACGGACGCGGCTGGACCGACTGCGGCACGCGTAGCCACGCTGAGCCCTCCGCCCCTCGACGCCCTCGCGACCGCGACGGAGCCTCCCCATTCCGCGGGCCAGCAGCTGGCTATCACCGCGACGGCGCCCGCGCCCTCCGGAACGGCGAGCCTCAGTGGATCAGTGACACCACGCAGGTGCACCCGCACCTCCTCCCTCAGGTCGACCACGGCCCTGGAACCCGGCAGAGAGGCAAGAACGTCGGTCGCGCTTCGACTCTCCTCCTCGGTGATCCCGACGACGTCGGCGGCGTGGAGCCACTTCCGGGAGACGGTGGGTGACAGGAGAACGGCCAACTGCGCCCCGAGAGGTCGCGGACCACCGTCCGCACGCAGCACCCGCACCTCGTAGAGGACCACGCCGTCCACCCCGGAAGTCATGCGACACGTCCTTCCGCGCTCAGGCCCCGAAGGGAGTCCGCAGTGACGAACTCCGGGAACCGCAACGGTTCGAGCCGAGCCGGTTGCCCGGGTTCCGGCAAGTCCATGAGCTGGTACATGACCTGGCGCAGGAGCCGCGCCGAGCGCCCGGGCTCGGAGGTCAGTCGGGAGTGGACCCGCAGAGCCTGTTCGGAGCCCCACCGCGCGGACGCCTCCTCGATCTGCCGCCAGATCGGGACGGTCTCCTGGTAGTGACGGGCGATCCGGTGCAGGAGCTCCGGAGTCGAGCCGGGGGCAATGTCGGAGATACCTCCGGCCAGGAGCGGAGCGGCCCCCAATCCCGCCGCGTACGCGGTCATCGAGCCCGGATCCCCGATGACGGTGTCCGCTGCCACCAACAATCCCAACCAGGGCGACCCCGGGGCGAGGACGCGCAGCCCCCGACGCCGGGCCTCGGAGAACCAGCCCAGGACCTGACGTGGGCCGTGACCCCACCAGATCCCGGGGTGCAGGATCACGGCGGCCACGTACCCGCACGGCATCTCGTCCACGAGCTGGTCCACGAGGTCAGGATGGCGGCCCCAGACCCCGCGGGACCCCAGGTACTGGTGACGACGACCAGTTTCTGGCCCTTCTCGACCCCTGCCGCACGCCGGAACCACCGCCGTTGGGGACGCGCGGAGACCGCCCGGTCGTAGCAGGGGTCACCGACCTCGTGGATGATCCCGGCCGCCTCCGCCACGGTGGAGACCAGGGCAGCTCTCTGGTCACCGTGCGCCACACCTATGGCGGAGGGAACCAGCCGCCCGTACCGGGTGAGCGCACCGGGGCGGCACCGCCCACCGGCCGTGCGACCTCCGGTCCGTAGCCGTTCCCGCGCGCCGGGTGCCGGGAGAACCCGGTCCCGTGCGGCAGCACCAGCACGGGCGCCCTGACCTGGTCTAGGAGTCCATGGTTGGCGGCGACCGCCAGGTCGTAGTCGAAGGAGGTGGCCTCCGCCCATGACAGGACGGCGGCGTCCATCCGACGCAGGAACGCCCGTCCGCTGGACTCGAACTGCGAGCCGGGCGCGAGAGTCCAGACCACCTGGACCCGACGGTCGGTCTCCAACAGGGGCCCCACGAACTCGCTCAGGCGGTCCCCGGACTGCTGGCTGTGCACGACCGCGAGCACTGTCTTGGCGGGGCGCACCGTCAGCGGGAAGACCGGACCGGTGTCACCCCGCATCCAGGATCTGCTCATTTCGCTCCTTCTGACCTTTACTGTCTGATCAGAACAAACCTTGAGCGAAATGTCTGATTAAACCCTGTAGGGCCGCTTTCGGCATCCTTGCGGAACCTTGCTGGATTCCTGTGGCCGTCTGCCGAAAAGCGGGCCGAGCACCTCCGCTACCGTCCGCCACCTGGGGAGACCCCACCCACTTGACGTCAGCAGCATTAGGACGAACGGCGCAATCGAACAGGACAACGGACACGGATGAAGTTCCCATCTTCGCGAAGGCGACCATCAGAAGTTACGGCCGCAAGAAGCGCGGCCGCAGTGCATACTGCGGCCACGGATGCACCGGTAGGCTACCGATGACAGGCAGAAGATGTGGAGAAATGGTGGGTAAATGAGAAATCGTGCGTCAGTTGCCCGGCATCCCGAAGCTGGTGCTTGCCTCCAACTTGAGCATTATGGGAGGTAGATGGTGTGTGCGCAGGGGTTCGAGCAGCTGTATGGCGTGTCTCCAGTTGGTCTGGGCCGCGGCCTCGTCTCCCTCCAGACGGCACAGGTTCCCCAGTCGGTTCCAAGCCAGCCCTTCGTCCAGGACCGAGGAGTTCGCACGTGCCTCCTCCCGGGCCGCCTGGTACCTCATACGCGCCGATGAAAGGCGCCCTTGGGCCACGTGCACGTCCCCGAGCACGTTCAGGACCTGCGGGACGAGGCTCGCTATCCCCGTTGCCCTGAGTCGATGGAGCGCCGTGGATAGGATCTCCTCCGCCTCGCCCACCCGCCCCAGTTCCAGTAAGGCCAGGGCCAGGCCGTTCTCGTTGTTGAGCTCGGCCGGTGTGGCACCCATCGCCCGGAAGCCCTCGCGGGCAGCCAGGAAGTGCTCCAGGGCCTCCTGGTGACGGCACAGGTAGTTTGCAATGGATCCCAGGTTGAGGCGGGCCTGCGTAGCCGCGTAGAGGTCACCCAGTGCCTGGAAGATGCCCAGCGCCCGTTGGCAGGACTCCCGCGCTCTGCGGTGGTATCCCAGTTCGAAACCGGTCCGGGCCACGCCCATCAGGACCGCGCCCTCCATCCGACGGTCGCCCAGCGACCGGCAGAGGGGCAGGGCCTCCTCGAAACAGGCCTCGGCCGCGTCAAAGTCCCCCGTCTCGTTGTGGAGACCACCCATGTGGGTGAGGACGCGTACCTGCCCGAACCGGTCACCGAGGCGCCGGAACGCGGACAGGGCGAAGCGATAGTGCTCCATCTCCCCGGTCTCACCGCTCGCCCGGGCCCGCAGGGTCCCCATCCGCACCCGGGCATGGGCCACTCCGAGGTCGTTCCCCTCCCGGGTCCAGAAGGCGATGGCCGTCTCCAGGACCTCCGCGGCGTGTGGGTCCGCGAGGTTGGCCCGCACACACCCGAGCTCGTAGAGGGCGTGCGCCAGCCCCTTCGCCGAGTCGAGTTCACGCCACGCCCCGACCGCGTCCTCAAGGAATCGCTCCGCGCGGTCCCAGGGGCCCGCGTTGCCGAGGAGCCCCGCCATCGCCAGGGGGACCCGGGCGGCGTGCTCGACGAATCCGTGGCGTCGCGCGTGGGCCAGGACGGCCTCGACGGTGGGGAAGACCTCCGTGAACCAGGCGTGGGCCTCCTTCGGCCCCGAGAACATGGGCAGCGCCGAGCTGAACGGAGGCAGGTCCCACAGCCGGTAGCGTCCCGGTTGGACCACCCGGTCGGCGCTGTCCAGGGCGGCCAGGTAGTGGTCGAGGATGCGGCCGCTGATCGCCCGGCGCTCCGCCTCGGACACCGCCGCCCGGGACCGCAGCGCGGCGAAGTCCCGGAGTGAGTCGTGCATCCGGAAGCGGCCGGGGGCGACCTCCTCCACGAGGTGGTGGTCCAACAACTCCTCGATGGCGGACTCCATCTCGTCCCAGTCCCCGACTGCGGCCGCCGCCGCGTAGTCGGAGACCAGGGCCGTGGGGTGCAGCCCGAGGCACAGGAAGGTGCGTTGGGCCCGAGCGCTGAGCTCGTCGTAGGACAGGGCGAACACGGTCGACACCCCTCGCATGAGGGTCCTCGTCACGCCCCTCGCGCTGTCGGCGATCTGGTCCGCCAGGTACGCCGGAGTCCACGAGGGATGACTCTGGAGGTATCCCGACCCCACGCGAAGGGCGATGGGAAGGTTCCACATCTGCCGCACCGCTCGGTCCATGCCCTCGGTCTCCGGGGCGAGGCCGGTGAAGGCCGAGAACATCCGAACCGCTTCCTCCTCGTCGAGCGATTCCAGCCTGATCCGGTGTGCCCCCTCCAGGTCCAGCTGGATCTGCCTGCTCGTCACCAGGACGACGCTGTGGGGTGTCCCGGGGATCAGGGGCCTCACCTGCCCTTGCTTGGCGTCGTCCAAGAGCAACAGGACGCGTCGGCCTAGGAGCCGCTCGTGCCACAGGGCCAGTCGCGCCTCCGGCTCACGCGGGATGCGCTCACCCGGGACCCCCATCATCAGCAACAGGCTGAACAGGGCCTGCTGGGGGGTGACACCGCGAAGTTCGATCTGGAGCCGGACGTCGAACTCGTCCCTGAGCAGATGGGCCACCTGCACGGCGAGCGAGGTCTTTCCGACCCCGCCCATGCCCGAGATCACCTGCACGACCGTCGAACGCCCCCCGGCCCTCGCGCGCCTCACCAGGAGGTCCGTCTCCTCCCCACGGCCCACGAAGAGCGGTGCGGCCGCACGCAGGGTGTCGCGGACCTCCGGCCGGTCGTTCCGCCGGGGCGCTCGCCCGCCTCCAGGAGGCGTGGACGGGGTCTCCTCCCCGCCCTCGACCAACCGTTGGAAGAGGGCGCGGGTCGCCTGGTTGGGCTCCACGCCCTCCTCACGCCTGCGCCGATCGCGCAGCTCGTTGTACTCGCTGATCGCCTCGGCGGTACGACCCGTGGCCGCCAGAGCCCGCATGCGGAGGTAGACGAACCGCTCCTCAGGGGGTGCTCCTCCCGGCGCGTCAGAACCTCCTCGAACGCTCCGAGTTCGAGCTGGGCCTCGGACCACTGGGCGAGGAGTCGTGCCCGGTCGGCCGCCATGCGGTGGCGCGCGCCCTCGGCCCAGGCGCCGTCGAGCCCGGTGAGGGGTTCGCCCCGCCACAGCTCCAGGCCCCGGTTCAGGAGTTCGACGGCCTCGGCGTGACAGCCCTGGCGGGTCAACCGCCCCGCCCGTTCGGCCCACCCCCTCGCCCGGTGCCAGTCGACGTTCTCCCGAGCTGTCCGCAGCCGGTAGCCGTGGCCTCGTTGGACGATCGTGGCGTCCGCTTCGGCTTCGCGAAGGCGGCGGCGCACCCTGCTGACGTGTGAGTGCAGGCTACCCCGCACCGTTTCGGGCGGGTTCCGGCCCCACACGGACTCGATCAGGGTCGCTGTGGAGACGATCCGGTCGGCGGATTCCGCCAGGATCGAGAGAATCAGGATCTCCTTGGGGGTCCCGTATCCACCGATCGGTTCGCGACCAGCAGGCGAGGACTCTGGGCCAGAAGTTGTATGTCCAACCTTTCACCACCCAACTCCCTCCATAGTGCCATCCACAATTATGGATTGCCAGGATTATGAATTCGGACATCTACAACAGGGGCCACCTGACCAGCAAAAACACCCAAGATGCCAAGAGAGGTGACGTCGGTGTGAGAATCGCGCCTCCAGAGCGATACCATTCCCAGAGAGATTGCACGGGAATGAGGAACAGGCAGAATCACATTCCTTCGCACGTGCATCAGAACGGTCCGCACCAAGCCCATCGGGACCAAGGACCCTCTCCGACACCCGGAAGCCGTTCGCGCCTCGCAATGCGGCGGGGGAGCCACGCCGGGACGCGGGAGCCACGCGTCTCGGGGCGGGTCCGCTCCCTCGGGGTTCTGCCGTCCGCAGAAGGCTCCCGGAACCCCTCCCGGTACGGGACCGGCGCGGCGTAGGCTCGAAGGGTCGGGACACGGCAACACGGGAGGCACCGATGTCCGAAGGCGTCCTGCGCGCGCTGGACGAGGCCCGCGAGGGCGACCGCTCCCGGGCGCGTCCCGGTGAGCCCCTGATGCGCGACCTCATCGGTGACCTGCTGCGCCGCACCCGGGTGGAGCAGGGGCGCACCCTGCGCGAGGTGGCCGAGGACGCCCAGGTGTCCCTCCCCTACCTGTCGGAGGTCGAGCGCGGCCGCAAGGAGGCCTCCTCCGAGGTCCTCGCCGCGATCTACCGCTCCCTGGGTCTGAGCATCATCGACGTCCTCGGGGAACTCCACCGGCGCACCCTCGTCGCCCGGTACGGGGCCGTCACCCAGCCCAGGTCCTCCCGCGTCGTCGACGAACCGGGCACGGGGGTTCCGAGCGTGCTCCTCAGGAGCCGGTCGGTCCACGGCACGCCCGCGCCGTACCGCCGGACCGGAGTGGTGTCGCTCGCGGCCTGACCCACGACGGCCCCGGGTCCGCCCCGGGGCCGCGCCCGCTCAGGCGGTGACCCGCGTCAGGTCGCGGGTGGTGATGACCTCGTCCACCAGGCCGTAGTCCCGGGCCTGCCACGCGGTGAGGATCATGTCCCGGTCGGTGTCGGCCCGCAACCGCTCCTGGGTCTGGCCGGTGTGCCGCGACAGGATCTCCTCCACCTGGGACCGGACCCGCAGGATCTCGGCGGCCTGGATCTCCAGGTCGGCGGCCTCCCCGGCCCTCCGTGGACGGCTGGTGCAGCAGCACCCGGGCGTGCTCCAGCGCGGCCCGTTTGCCCGGGGCCCCGGCGGCGAGCAGCACCGCCGCGGCGGAGGCGGCCTGTCCCATGCAGACCGTGGCGACGTCCGCGCGGACGAAGCTCATCGTGTCGTAGACGGCGGTCAGGGCGGTGTTCGAGCCGCCCGGCGAGTTGATGTACAGCTGGATGTCCAGGTCCGGGCTCTCGTAGTCCAGGTGCAGCATCTGCGCCATGACGACGTTGGCCACGTCGTCGTCGAGCGGCGTGCCCAGGAAGATGATGCGTTCGGACAACAGCCTGCTGAACACGTCGAACGAGCGCTCGCCGTTGGGGGTCCGCTCGATGACCATCGGTACCGTGTAGCGCCCGCTCATCGGGGTTCCCCCGTCCGTGCTCCGAAGCCGGTCGAGCCCCGTCCCAGGCGCATCACGCCCTCCATCTGGTCGATCGACTCCACCACGTGGTCGACGAAGCCGTAGTTCCGCGCCTCCTCGGCGGTGAACCAGGCGTCCCGGTGCTGGTCGGCGGTGATGGTCTCCGCACTCTGACCGCTGTGCCGCGCGATCAGCTCGATCATCGTCCGCTTGGTGTGCGCGAGGTTCTCCGCCTGGATGGCGATGTCCGCCGCCGTACCGCCCAGGCCCCCGGACGGCTGGTGCATCATGATCCGCGCGTGCGGCAGGCTGTACCGCTTGCCGGGCGCGCCGGTGCAGGCGAGGAACTGGCCCATGCTCGCGGCGAACCCCATGACGAGGGTGGACACGTCGTTGGGGACGAAGTTCATCGTGTCGTAGATGGCGAGACCCGCGGAGACGACGCCGCCGGGGCTGTTGATCGCCAGGGTGACGTCCCGGTGCGGGTCCTCGTCAGCGAGCAGGAGCAGCTGGGCGCAGACACGGTTGGCGCTGTCCTCGTCGACCTGCGTTCCCAGGAGCACGACGCGGTTGCGCAGCAGCCGTGCCGCGAGCTGGTCGTCGAAGCTCCCACCCGGCGCGTGCTCCGCGACGAGTTGTTGGTGGATCGGCATGGGCCCTCCTCGGTCCGGCGTTCGCGGAACGGACCACACGTCCGTTCCCGCCGGTCCTCCCAGCCTGGGCCGGTGCGGGCTCCGACCTCCACCGTTTCGGCCCGGGGCAGATCTGCCACGGGCAGAGCACCGGGGACGACTCAGGTGTCGTCTATGGCCTCACGCAGGTCGCGCAGGACATCGAGGACCACGGGACGCAGCGAGGGCCTTATCGCGTCGAAGACCTGGCGCTGTTTTCGTTCCATGTACTTGCGCCGTTCGGCGAGCACCCGCTCGCCCTCCTCCGTGATGGCCACCACGGTGCTGCGTTCGTCACGTTCCGAACGGCGCCGGACCATCATTCCCTTGCGTTCCAGCTGCTGGATCATCCGCGTGGCCGACGGGGACGACACGCCGACGATGTGAGCAACCGCACCGACACTCGGACTGTCCATGCCGCGTACCGCTTCCATCAGCAACGACTGTGTCAGGGTGAGTTCCTCGGCACCGCGATGCCCGTGCCCGCCGCGTGAGCGCGCATGGAGCGCCGCGTTGATCAGTTCGGTCCACACACGCTGGAACTCCTCGAGTTCAGCGGCGTTGGGCTCGGGTGATTCCTGCTGATCAGAACAGGGCTCGGGGGTCTCGTCGGGCACGAAACGGTCCTCGCAGGCTGGGCAGT
The DNA here is from genome assembly GCA_018388625.1 of Nocardiopsis eucommiae. Taxonomy (GTDB): domain Bacteria; phylum Actinomycetota; class Actinomycetes; order Streptosporangiales; family Streptosporangiaceae; genus Nocardiopsis; species Nocardiopsis eucommiae. The sequence goes on from CP074402.1 coordinate 5,444,424, forward strand.
GACGCGGGTCCTCGACCCGCGCGGAGGTTTGACGTTTGTGTAGTCTAGCTATTAAATAGCTTGCGCACGCAAGTTCAAGTTAATCCATGCCCCCTCAAAACGGTAACGACACCCCGTACACCGATCCGGTTGTGGCGGAGTTGTCTGCTGCGGGGCGTGGACGTCCGCCCGAACACCCGGGTGGGCCCGGACCGGTCCGGGAGGGGCGCATTGACAACAGTGCTGGTCGCGCATTTCATCACAGCTGCGGTCGCACCGTTACTGGTGCGCCTCTGGGGCCGTAACGGCTTCTACGCGCTCGCGATCGTCCCGGGTCTGGCCACCGTGTGGGCCCTCTTCCAGCTTCCCGCCGTCCTGAACGGCGAGAGCCTCTCCGAGTCCGTCGCGTGGGCACCCCAGTTCTCGCTCCGGCTCGGCCTCCACATGGACGCCCTCGGCCTGGTCATGACGCTCATCGCCGCGGGCGTGGGCACGCTGATCCTGATCTACTGCGCGCGTTACTTCAACGACTCCGAGCCCGGCCTCGGACGCTTCGCCGGTGTGTTCGTCGCCTTCGCCGGGGCCATGCTCGGCCTCGTGCTGGCCGACGACCTCATCCAGCTCTTCATCTACTGGGAGCTGACCACGGTCTTCTCCTACCTCCTCGTCGGTCACAACGCCGAGGTGAAGGAGAGCCGCCGGGCGGCGATGACGGCCCTGACCGTCACCACCTTCGGCGGACTGGCCATGCTCGTCGGCATGATCATGCTCGGTGAGACCGCCGGGACCTACGTGATCTCCGAGATCGTCGCCGACCCGCCCGCCACGGGCCCCGTCGTCACCTCGGCCCTGGTGCTGATCATGATCGGCGCCATGTCCAAGTCGGCGCTGTTCCCCTTCAGCCTGTGGCTGCCCGCCGCCATGCAGGCGCCCACGCCGGTCTCCGGCTACCTGCACGCCGCGGCGATGGTCAAGGCCGGCGTCTACCTGGTCGCCCGCCTCACCCCGGCCTTCGGGGACGTCGCCGTCTGGCAGGGCATGGCCCTGTTCTTCGGCGTGGCCACCATGGTCTTCGGCGGCTGGAAGGCGCTGCGCCAGTACGACCTCAAGCTCGTTCTGGCCTACGGCACCATCAGCCAGCTGGGCTTCCTCATCGCCCTGCTGGGCACGGGCACCCGCGCCGCCGCCCTCGCCGGCGTCGCGATGCTGGTCGCGCACTCGCTGTTCAAGGCCCCGCTGTTCCTCGTGGTCGGCATCATCGACCACAGCACCGGAACACGGGACCTGCGCGAACTGTCCGGCCTGCGCCAGTCCATGCCCACCACCTACTGGGTCTCGATCGTGGCCCTGGCCTCCATGGCCGGTCTGCCGCCCACCGCGGGCTTCGCCGCCAAGGAACTGGCCTTCGGCGCCTACACCCACGGCGGCACCCTGGACACCGTGGTCCTGGTCGGGCTGGTCCTGGGATCGACCCTCACCGTCGCCTACAGCCTCCGCTTCCTGTGGGGCGCCTTCTTCGACAAGGAGGGCGTCCAGCCCACCCCGGTCCACGCCCCCGGCGCGCTCTTCCTCGCACCGGCCGTGGTCCTGGCGGCGCTGAGCCTGGTCGGCGGTCTCCTCTCCTACTGGGCCGACCCCCTCTTCGCGGTCTACGCCGACACGGTCCCGCAGGGTGAGCACGAGACGTACCAGTCCTACCTGGCCCTGTGGCACGGCTGGGAGCTCCCGCTCCTGCTGTCCGCGATCTGCGTGGTCGGCGGTCTGGTCCTCTTCTCCTTCCGCAACCGGGTGGTGTGGCTGGGCACCCGCCTGGCCTTCGTCAACCCCGAGCGCAACTACCGGCGGATGCTCGCCGGTCTGGAGAACCTGGCCCTCCAGGTCACCGGCAGCACCCAGCGCGGTTCGCTCCCCGTCTACCTCGGCACGATCCTGATCGTCCTGGTCGTGGCGGCCGGGATCCCGATGGTCTCCGGCCGGATCTGGGCCGGACCGCAACCGGAGCTCCGGCTCTGGGACACGCCGGTCCAGATCATCCCGGCCCTGATCATCGTGATCACCTGCCTGCTGATCCTGTTCGTGCGGCGCCGCCTGTTCGCGGTGATCCTCGTCGGCATCGGCGGGTACGGCGTGGCCGCGCTGTACTTCCTCCAGGGAGCTCCGGACATCGCGCTCACCCAGTTCCTGGTGGAGACCGTCAGCCTGGTGGTCTTCGTCCTCGTACTGCGCCGCTTCCCGTCCCACTTCTCGGCACCGGCCCTCAAGGGCCGCCGGATCTGGAACATGATCATCGGCCTGGCGACGGGTCTGATGGTGGCCACCATGACCTGGTTCGCACTGGCCGGTCGGTTGGAGCCCTCGATCTCCGAGGGCTACCCGGCCGCGGCGAAGGAGGCGGGCGGCTACAACATCATCTCGGTGCTGCTGGTGGACGTCCGAGCCTGGGACACCATGGGTGAGATCTCGGTGCTCGCCGCCGCGGCCGCCGGTGTGGCCAGCCTGATGTTCGTCCGGCGCCGGGCCCAGCCCCGCAAGGCCCCGGGCGGCGTGATGGCACTGTCCGTCACCCAGCCCCCGAGCCCACCAACGGCCACGGGAGCGTGGACCTGGGCGACCTCCGGGTCGCCCCGCAGAACATGCACGTGAAGCCGCAGTGGAACCGGACCTGGCTGCCGGGTGCCGACAGCCTGCCGACCGAACGCCGGTCACTGATCTTCGAGGTGGTCTCGCGCTTCCTCTTCCCGGTGATCATGATCATCTCGCTGTACCTGATGCTCACCGGCCACACCGACATCGGCGGCGGTTTCGCCGGTGGCATCGTGGCGGGGCTGGCGTTCATCGTCCGCTACCTCGCGGGCGGCAGGTTCGAGCTGTACGCCACCGCGTGGGTGCAGCCGGGCGCCCTGATCGGCGCCGGACTGGCCCTGGCCACCGGCGTGGCGATCGGCGGCGCGATCTTCGGCGGCGACGTGCTCGCCGGGAACGACTGGTACATCAACCTCGGGATCCTGGGCAGCCCGCACATCACGGTCTCGCTGTTCTTCGACATCGGCGTGTACCTGCTGGTGATCGGCCTGATCCTGGACATCCTGCGCAGCCTCGGAGCCCGTATCGACGAACAGATCGAACGGGACGCCGCGCACACCGAGGAAGAGGGCTCCGCGCCCGGAACCGCCGCCCGCGCAGAGGAGGTCACCTCGTGAGCGAGTCACCCAGCCTGACCCTCGTCCTCGTCATCGGCGTCCTCGTCGCGGTCGGCGTCGTGCTCCTGCTGGAGCGCAGCCTCACCCGTGTGCTGCTGGGCTTCATCGTGATGAGCAACGGCGTCAACCTGATGATCCTGGCCATGGCCGGGCAGGCCGGCGGCCCGCCGGTCCTGTGGTTCACGCCGACCAACGACGAGATGACGGACCCGCTGCCGCAGGCGATGATCCTGACGGCGATCGTCATCACCCTCGGCATCACGGCGTTCCTGCTGGCGCTGGCCTACCGAAGCTGGCAGCTGGAGGGCAACGACGAGGTCCAGGACGACGCCGAGGACCTCCGGATCGTGCAGGGCGAGGGCCGCCGCGCCGTGCGGCAGCGCTTCCTCCAGGAGCGCCGCCGACTGCGGGCGGACATCCGCCGCCAGCGCGCCGAACTCCAGGCGACCATCGCCGCGGCCGACGCCCAGGAGCTGGCCGAACAGGCCCGTATCAAGGCGGAGATCGCGGCGGCCCAGGCCGAGCTGGCCCGGTTCGAGGTCGAGGCCGAGGACGGCCAGGGCGACGAACGCTCCGAGGAGACCGTGCGCCGCCTGACCGACCGTCAGCAGAGCATGGTCAACCAGGTCACGGAGCTGCGCGGCCGTATCCGGCTGGGCCGCAGGCGCCTGCGTGAGCACCGGCGCGCCGACCGCGCCGCCGAACGCGAGCTGTGGCGCGAGCTGCGCCGCCGCATCCGTTCGCAGCGGCGCCAGGCCAGCCAGACCATGCGCGCCGAGCGGGAACGCCTGGCTCGCGCGGAGGACAGCGATCTGCAAGGGAACGACTGACCATGGGATGGGACTACTTCGCCGGAATCCTCCACTACCTCATTCCCCTGCCGGTGGTACTGCCGCTCTTCGCGGCCGGGGTCAAGCTGGCCCTCGGTATCCGCTGGCCCCGCGTCCAGCAGTGGCTGAGCGTCATCACCCTGACGCTGGTGCTGGTGATCGGCGCGGCGCTGATGGTGGGCGCCGACATGTTCGGCCCGCAGGCCGTCCAGGTGGGCGGCTGGGAGACGCCGATCGGCATCACGCTGGTGGCCGACCGGCTGTCCGCGCTGATGGTGACGGTGTCGGCGGCGATCACGCTCGCCGTGCTCGTCTACTCCATCGGCCAGGGGATGGCGGGCAAGGCCGAGGTGGCGCCGCTGTCGGTGTACCAGCCGACCTACCTGATCCTGGTGGCCGGTGTCTCCAACGCCTTCCTCGCCGGTGACCTCTTCAACCTGTACGTCGGGTTCGAGATCCTGCTGACCGCCAGCTACGTGCTGCTGACCCTCGGGGGCACGCAGTCACGGATGCGGGCGGGCGCCATCTACGTGGTGGTCTCGCTGGTCTCCTCGGTGCTGTTCCTCATCGCCATCGCGCTGATCTTCGGCGCGACGGGCACGGTGAACATGGCCCAGCTGGGCGAGCGCCTCCCGGAGATCTCCACGGAGCTGGCCCTGGTCCTGGAGGTCATCCTCGTGATGGCCTTCGGCATCAAGGCGGCGGTGTTCCCGCTGGCGGCCTGGCTGCCCGACTCCTACCCGACCGCGCCCGCGCCGGTCACGGCCGTGTTCGCGGGCCTGCTGACCAAGGTCGGCGTGTACGCGATCATCCGGGCCGAGACCCTGATGTTCCCCGGCACGCAGCTGAACGAGATGCTCATGTGGGTGGCGCTGGCCACGATGATCATGGGCATCCTGGGAGCCGTGGCGCAGACGGACATCAAGCGTCTGCTGTCGTTCACCCTGATCAGCCACATCGGGTACATGGTGTTCGGTGTGGCGTTGGGGAGCGAACTCGGCATGGCGGGCGCGGTGTTCTACATCGCGCACCACATCACCGTGCAGACCACGCTGTTCCTGGTGACGGGGCTGATCGAACGCAGGGGAGGGTCCACCTCCCTGGACCACCTCGGCGGTCTGGCCAAGATCGCGCCGATGCTCGCGATCCTCTTCTTCATCCCCGCGATGAACCTGGGCGGCATCCCGCCGCTGTCCGGCTTCCTCGGCAAGATCGGCCTGATCCAGGCCGGTGTGGAGTCCGGCACCCCGCTGGCCTACACGCTGGTCGGCGCGTCGGTCCTGACGAGCCTGCTCACCCTGTACGTCATCGCCCGGGTCTGGAACTACGCGTTCTGGCGGACCCCGTCCGAGGGCATGGTGGCCGAGCCCGGCACCGTGCTGGACGACTCCGAGGCCGACGACACCTCGACGGCGGCGCTCGGCCCGTCCGGCGAGGCGGTCGGCCCGTCGTCCCGGCTCGGTGACACCACCACCGCGACCGCCCCCGTGGTGACCTCGGTGGTCCTGCCCAAGAGCATGGTCGGCGCCACCATCGCGCTGGTCGCGTTCGGGCTGGCCATGACCGTGTTCGCCGGTCCGCTGATCGCGTACTCCTCGGAGGCCGCCGTCGAGCTGATCGCGCAGACGCCCTACATCGAGGCGGTCCTCGGATCCGGAGGTTCACAGTGAACGATCTGAAGACCAGGAAGAAGCAGGGCGCCCGGGCGATCCGGCACCGCCTGGGGAAGGTGCAGGTCCCGGTCGCCCTCGGCATGACCGTGGTCTGGATGCTGCTCTTCGACGGGTTCCAGCTCCGCACGGAGTCACTGGGGATCGCCCTCCTCGGCTTCACGGTGTCCGTGGCGGTCATGCTGGTCTTCCCGCTGCCGCCGATCGTCCCGGGGTTCCGGTTCTGGCCCGTGCAGGGCGTGCGGATGTTCTTCTACGTCCTGGGGAAGATGGCCGTCGCCAGCTTCCAGGTGACGACCCAGGTGTTCCGTCCGGGGCCTCCGGTGCGCAGCTCGGTGGTCTCCGTACGCCTGCGCACCGACTCCGACCTGATGCTGGTGTGCACCTCCATCACCGTCTCGGTGATCCCCGGAAGTGTGATCGTCGAGGTCGCCCAACCGGAGCACGTCCTGTACGTGCACGTCCTGGGCGCGGAGAGCGAGGCCGAGGCGGAGAAGGCCAAGGCGGACATCCTGGACCTGGAGGAGCGCATCGTGCGCGCGCTCGGCACCCGGGAGAACATCGCCGATCTGGAGGCCGCCCTGGCCGCCGGGAAGGGGAACACGTGAGCGCGCTGTGGGTCATCGTCGCCGTCCTGCTCGGGGTGGCCGCGCTGCTGTGCACCGCCCGGCTCCTGCTGGGGCCGAGCATCCTCGACAGGGCGCTGTCCGTGGACGTCCTGCTCGCCTCGGCCCTGACCGGGCTGGGCGCCTACGCCGCGTACTTCCGGGACCCCACGATCCTGCCGATCCTGCTGGTGCTGTCCCTGCTGGGCTTCGTCGGTTCGATCAGCATCTCCAAGTTCGTGGCCCGGCGTCCCGAGGAGCACGTCCGCCCGGAGGACACCATCCACCCGGGGACCAAGGGGGAAGGGGAGAGCAGTGAGTGACCAGCTCGTCAACGTCCTGGACTGGATCGCGATCCTGTGCATCCTGGCGGGGGCCCTGCTGTCCCTGGTCGCGGCCGTGGGTCTGATCCGGTTCCCCGACCTGCTCTCCCGTATGCACGCCGCCGCCAAGCCGCAGGTCCTGGGCCTGCTGCTGGTGCTGGTGGGGATCGCCCTGCGTCTGGTCCCGCAGGAGGAGACCGGCACCTTCAGCATCGGCACGCTGATCCTGGTGGGCCTCTTCCAGGTGGTCACCGTCCCGGTCGCCGGTCACATCGCCGCCCGTGTGGGCTACCGGACCGGCCGCATCCGCGAGGACCTCGTGGTCACCGACGAACTGGCCGACCGCCTGGACGCCAAGCGCCGGGCCGAGAAGGCCCAGGAGAGCGGCGGTAGCACCTCGTAGCGGGAAGCGGAGAACGCGGGCCGGGGCCGGAGGAACGGTGTTCCTCCGGCCCCGGCCGTTCCCACGGCGGGCGTGCCCTCACTCCGCGCGCTCCGCCTCCTCGTCGGTCATCAGCCGCGACCTGACCAGGAACCGGTGGCCGGTCGGGGCCTCCACGGAGAAGCCGGAGCCCCGACCGGGGACGACGTCGATGGTCAGGTGCGTGTGGCGCCACAGCTCGAACTGGGACCGCGACATCCACACCGGAACGGGGTCCGGCAGTCCGGCGTCGAGGTCGCCCAGACGCACGTCGGAGCCGCCGGTCCGGAACTCCCCACCGGGTAGCACATCGGGGAGCTGCCGTCGCAGCAGCCGCCGGACTGGTGGAACATCAGCGGCCCGTGTTCGGCGGTGAGCTCCCGGAGCAGGGCCGCCGCGCTCTCGGTGAGGGCGACCCGCTCCACAGGCTCGGCGCCCGCCCTCTGTGGGGAGTCGTCCATCAGAAGAACCCCTGCGCCTGTTCCGAGTAGCTGACCAGCAGGTTCTTGGTCTGCTGGTAGTGGTCGAGCATCATCTTGTGGTTCTCGCGGCCGATCCCGGACTGCTTGTACCCCCGAACGCGGCGTGCGCGGGGTAGGCGTGGTAGTTGTTCACCCACACGCGCCCGGCCTGGATGTCCCGGCCGGCCCGGTAGGCGGTGTTGCCGTCACGGGTCCACACGCCCGCGCCGAGCCCGTACAGGGTGTCGTTGGCGGTCTTCACCGCGTCGGCGTAGTCGTCGAAGCGCGTCACCGCGACCACGGGGCCGAAGATCTCCTCCTGGAAGATCCGCATGTCGTTCCGGCCCTCGAAGACGGTCGGGCTGACGTAGTAGCCGCCCGCGAGGTCGCCCTCCATCTCGGCCCGGCCGCCCCCGGCGAGCACCCGGGCACCCTCCTGACGACCGATGTCGACGTAGGACAGGATCTTCTCCAGCTGGTCGTTGCTGGCCTGGGCGCCGAGCATGGTCTCGGTGTCCAGGGGGTCGCCCTGTCTGATCCGGCCGACCCTCTCCAGGGCGTCGGCCATGAAGTCGTCGTAGACCGAGCCCTGCACGAGGGCACGCGACGGACAGGTGCAGACCTCCCCCTGGTTGAGGGCGAACATGGTGAAGCCCTCCAACGCCTTGTCGTAGAAGGCGTCGCGCTCGGCGGCCACGTCCGCGAAGAAGACGTTCGGGCTCTTGCCGCCCAGTTCCAGGGTGACCGGGATGAGGTTCTCCGAGGCGTACTGCATGATCAGGCGGCCGGTGGTGGTCTCACCGGTGAAGGCCACCTTGCGGACCCGCTGGTGGGAGGCCAGCGGCTTGCCCGCCTCGACCCCGAACCCGTTGACGATGTTCACCACCCCGGGCGGGAGGAGGTCCGCGATCAGGTCGACGAGCACGAGGATGGACGCCGGAGTCTGCTCGGCGGGCTTGAGGACGACGGCGTTGCCCGCCGCCAGGGCCGGGGCGAGTTTCCAGACCGCCATGAGGATCGGGAAGTTCCACGGGATGATCTGGGCGACCACGCCCAGCGGCTCCTGGAAGTGGTAGGCGACGGTGTCCGCGTCGATCTGGGAGCTGTGGCCCTCCTGGGCGCGGACGGCCCCGGCGAAGTACCGGAAGTGGTCGATCGCGAGGGGGATGTCGGCGGCCAGGCACTCACGGACCGGTTTGCCGTTCTCCCAGCTCTCGGCCACCGCGAGCCGCTCCAGGTTCTCCTCCATCCGGTCCGCGACGCGGTTGAGGACCAGCGCCCGTTCCGCCGCCGAGGTGCGGCCCCAGGCGGGGCGGCCCCGTGCGCGGCGTCGAGGGCGAGTTCGACGTCCTCGGCCCCGCTCCGCGCGACCTCGGTGAAGGTCCGGCCGGTGACCGGGCTGGGGTTCTCGAAGTAGCGGCCCCGGACCGGCCGGACCCATTCGCCGCCGATCCAGTTCTCGTAGCGGGGCGCGTACTCGACGACGGTGCCGGACTCACCGGGGGCGCGTAGATCACCATGGCGCGTTGCCTCCTCGTGTTCACTGCGCGGGCGCGCGGGGCGCCCGGCTCCTCCAGGAACGTGGAACCGTGACGCTAGTGACCGGCAGGTTGCGACCACGTTGCGCGGTCAGGATCCGAGCCTGCGGAGCCGTCCCCGGAGGGCCGCGTGCCGGGGTGAGCCCGGGTCAAGGGCGCGCAGGGCGGCCGTAAGGACCCGGGGTCCTCACGCCACTCGGGCCGCTCCGACCAGGCCAGGAGCGCCTGGGGGTCGGCTCCGGCGGCGAGCACCTCGCACACCTCGGCCTGGAGTTCCTCCCGGGCCTCGGCGACCCCGGGCGCCTCCGACCGGGGCAGCACCGGCCCCTCGTAGAGGGCGACGGCCTCGCGGCAGCCGCCGTCGGCCAGGAGACGTCGGACCTCGTCGAGATCGGTGGTGAGCGGTCGGCACAACCGGTACGGGCGTGAGGCCAGCAGCCCCGACCCCAGCAGGCGGCGCAGCCGGGACATCTCGGCCCGGACGGTGACCGGAGCGGCGTCCCGTTCGTGCAGCAGGGCGCCGAGGGCGTCACCGGTCAGGCCGCGCGGGTGGCGGGCGAGGAGCAGCAGGATCTCGGAGTGGCGGGTGCTGAGCTCGACGGTCCGGCCGTCCGCCTCGAACAGTCCGTGGTCGCGGCCGAGGACCCGTAGGCGGGCCGGTTCTCCCTCCGTGCGGGGAGCCGGAAGGAACCCGCTGGCCCGCTGCGCCCGGATCTCCATCTCGGCGGCCGTGGCGGCCGCCCTGACCAGGGCCAGCGCCTGCGGGGAGGCGAGGGGTCCGCTCCGGTGAGGTCGAGGACACCGATCAGCGCGCCGGTGTCGGGGTCGTGCAGCGGGGCCGCCGAACAGCTCCAGTGCTGAACGCCCCGGCTGAAGTGTTCGCTGGCGAAGACCTGCACCTCGTGGTCGAGGGTGAGCGCCATGCCGGGCGCGCTGGTGCCGACCGAGCTCTCACGCCAGTCGGCGCCCTCGACGAAGTGCATGGCCTCGGCGCGGCCGCGCAGGTGGTGGTCGCCCTCCACCCACAGCAGGCGGCCGGACGCGTCCCCGACCGCCACGATCTGCGGCCCGGGCGCGGTGTCCAGGAGGAGGCGGCGCAGCAGCGGCATGGCCGCGGCGAGGGGGTGGGCGCTGCGGTGGGCGTGCAGGGCGGGGCCGGTGAGTTCGAGGCGGGGCAGCGTACGGTCGGGGTCGACCCCGTGCAGGACACTGCGCCGCCAGGACTCCCCCACCACCGGCCGGACCCGTCCGCTGAGCCGACCGGAGCAGGTGAAGCGTTCGTGCGCGACGGCCACGTCCCGTCGCAGGGCCTCGGGGTCGGTCTCCCATGACCACGCGTTCCATACCCCGGACATCGGCGTCCCTTCGTCGCGACGGCTGGACCCGGCGGGTGTCCGGGCCGGGCCCCTGAGTCAATCCTCGCCGCCCGGTCCTGACAAGGGGTTCCGGGCGGAACCACCGGCGAGTTGCCCCGCGCACGTCACGTCCGTGCCCGAACGCGCCCCGGGCCCGGGGACCGCGCCGGTGATGGGCCTGGCTGGTACCGTCACCGATTCGACGCTCCCCGGACCCCGGGGGCCGCGCCGGGTGCCCCGTCCCGGGGGAGGACGGCCCCGTGTCCCGCCCGCGACGGAGGAATCCCACGCATCCACCTCTGTCACGGGATTCTGGGACACTGCGTGCATGAGGCGTCCCCCTCAGCATCCGCGCCCCTCCCCCGTCCCCTCCCTTCGTGCACCGGATACCTCCGCGGCGATCGTGTTCGGCTTGGTCACGGCCCCGCGCCGCGGGTCGGCGACGACCTCCGAGCAGTCCCCGCACCGAAACTGACCCGCGAAAGCAGGCCCCCATGTCGACCCCAGAGACCGGCCCCGCTCCAGAGGCCGGTTCGACCCCCGAGGCGACTCCACCGGCGGGCGGACCCCCGGCCGCCCCCGACCTCGGGCTGCCCGGGCCCCCGCAGGGCGCACCTCCGCCGCCGCCCCCGCACCACCTCCCGCCCCGGCCGCCCGTCCCCGAGCCGCCACAGGAGGAGCCGACGCGGGTGCGGCCCTCCCGGCACTGGTACTGGACCGGCACGCTCTTCCCGGTGAGCCTGCTGGTCAGCATCCTCCTGCTGAGCGGCAACCCCGGCGCCGCACCGGGTCTCGTGGTCGGCGGTGTCCTGACGCCGATGCTGGCCTTCCTCGTCTCACTGATCACCTGCCTGACCGTGCTCGTCATCCGGTCCAGCCGGATCGCCCGTCGACGCGGGGAGCGGGCCCGGCGCGAGCACATGGCGTTCACGGGCGCGCCCGTGGGACCGCCGGTGTTCCACCCGGGGTACGCCCCGCCCCCGCCCCGGATCGAGATCCCCGCGGGGGACCTCCGCCCGCGCCGCCGTTCGATCCTGGCCAGCGCCCTCGTGCTGCCCGTCGGCGTCGCCGTGGGGGTGACCGCCATCGTGACGGGGTTCTCCTACGACCTGCCCCCGGAGCACGCCAGCGAGGTCATCCGGACCGGCGGCACGGTCACCTTCGAGGTCACCGAGGAGCAGACCGGGTCCCTGGGCCTGTACTCGAACGTGCCCCACGAGGACGAGGACGGGATCTCCTGCGTCCTGGACGGCGCGGGCGCCCCGAGGCTCACCGAGAAGGTGGTCGGGTACAGCCACGAGGAGTGGCGCCTGGTCCGGTCGGTCGAGTTGAGCGCCCCGGGCGAGTACGACCTGACCTGCACGGGACGGCCCGGCCTGGAGTACGTGGTCGCGGACACCGACGTCGCCGTCGCCTACGACAAGCGGATGATGGCCGGGTTCGGGACCCTGATGCTCTCCGTCGTGCTCGGTTTCTTCGTCTCGCTGATCCTCGTGATCACGCTCAGCGTGAAGCGCGGCGAGCACCGGAGCCGACTCGTCCGCGAGCACCAGGTCCGCGCCCAGCAGGCCTGGGTTCAAGCCCGGCAGCAGGGCCCGCCCCGGCACTGACACCCCCGGAGGGCGCCCCGGACCTTGCCCCGGGGTGGGCGCCGCACCGGTGTCCTCCCCAGGCACGGCCGGACGGGTTCAGGCCGGGTGGTCCGCGACGGGGTAGGGCGAGACCGTGCTGGAGTTCTCGTTGACCAGCAGGGAGCGACCGGCCGGGGGAACGCCCGCTGCGGGCAGGCGGGGCGCTCGCAGACCTTGCAGCCCAGGCCGATCGGCGTGGCCGAGCCCGGGTCCGCCAGGTCCAGTCCGGTGGAGTACACGAGCCGGTTCGCGTGGCGGAGCTCGCAGCCCAGCCCGATCGCGAAGGTCTTGCGGGCCGCTCCGTAGCCCCCGTATCCCCTGGTCACCGTGCGCGCGACCCAGAAGTAGGAGCGGCCGTCGGGCATCTGCGCGATCTGCCGTTGGATGACGTCCGGGGCGGAGAAGGCCGCGTAGACGTTCCACAGCGGGCAGGTGCCGCCCGAGCGCGAGAAGTGGAAGCCGGTGGCGGACTGGCGCTTGGACATGTTGCCCGCCCGGTCCACGCGCACGAACGAGAAGGGCACCCCCGCCGCCGGGGGCGCTGGAGGGTCGAGAGGCGGTGGCAGACGGTCTCGAAGCCCACCCCGAAGCGGTCCGCGAGCAGTTCGATGTCGTGGCGCTCGGCCTCCGCCGCCGCCTGGAACTCGCGGTAGGGAAGGATGAACGCGCCCGCGAAGTAGTTGGCCAGGCCGATCCGCGCCAGCCGGACCGCCTGCTCGGTGGTGAGCTCCTCCCCCCGGGCGAGTTCGTCCAGGAGGGGCCCGTGTTCGAGGAAGGCCAGCTGGGTGGCGAGCTGGAAGGCGCGTTGGCCGGGGCGCAGGTGCGCGGCCAGGGTGAGGACCCGGCGCTCGGCGTCGTACACCCGGTTGCGAGCGCCCTCGGCTCCGGGGGCTGACTCTCCACCCTGACGCCGTGGCGTTCCTCCAGCAGACGCGTGAGGACGACGTGGGCGCGGCCCGGTTCGACGCCCTGCCGCCCGGCGAGGTCCTCCGCGCGTTCGTCGAGCTCCCCCACGTAGTTCTGGCGCTCGTAGAAGAAGTCGCGGACCTGCTCGTAGGCCATGGGAGCCACGGACGCCCCTCCGTCGTCCCGGCCCTCGGCCAGGGCGGCGGCCTGCCCGGAGACGTCCCGGTACCTGCGGTGCAGGTCCACCAGGACCCGGGCCACGGAGGGCATGCCGGAGGCCAGCTCGTCGAGTTCGTCCGGGCTCACCTGGTCGCCGGTGGGGACGTCGGTGAGCGCCTCCCGGAGCTCCGCGATCAGCCGTGAGGTGTCGCTGGTCGCGAAGAAGCCGGGATCGACCCCGAACGCCTCGGTGATCCGTAGCAGGACGGGGACGCTGAGCGGGCGCTGGTTGTGCTCCATCTGGTTGAGGTAGCCGGCGGAGATACCCAGCTCGCGAGCGAGCTCGGACTGCTTGAGCGAGTGCTCCTGCCGCAGCCTGCGCAGCCGCGGCCCCGCGAAGACCTTGCGCACGATGGCCCCTTCCGTCCCCGCCAGGCTAACCCGAAGGTGTCTCGCCAGGCGTTAGCAGACTTGGCAGGAATGCCGGGAGGACTTAGCCGACCTCAGCACGCGGGCCCGCACTCGTGGAGCCAGGACTCCCAACGGAGTCACCGGCTCGGTGCCTCTGAGCATCCAGGAATCGCACCCATCCGGGGGCCACCGTCGGAAGGCATACCACTCAGAGGAGGTCGCGGAGCTCGTCCGGGGTGAGACCCGCCTGTTTGAGGACGGACACCGTGGTCCCACGCTTGAGCTCCTTGTGCAGCGGGACGATCACCACCCGGGCACCCTTCCTGAGCTTCGCGTGGTCGCCCTTGGTCCGGACGTGCTCGAAGCCGATCCGCTGGAGTGCGGCGACCACTTTGACCGGAGGAGATCGGAATGTGGGAAGGGCTCACGCGGGCAAGCGTACGTCGATCTCCGTGACCCTGGTGGGAGTTTCCGCCAATTGCCGGACGGCGTCCTCGTCGTCCTCGAAGTACAGCTCCAGGGCTTCGGTGAGCGCATACAGCGCTTCCTCCTCCGTCTCACCCTGAGAGGCGACCTCAACGTCCACGGCGCGTGCCACGTAACCACCGGCCTCGTGATCGGGTGTCACCGTGACGGCGAGGTGCAGTGTGCGGTGCATATAACGACTGTACCGGCGCGACGTTAGTTCGTGCATTAATTCCGTGACTCTTGACTCCAGGCGCATCCCACGTTCGAAGAACCTCAGCCGGCTTTGCAGACTTGGCTGAATCACGCCTGCGGGTTGGCAGAACTCAGCAGGTTTCGCCCCTTCCACCAGGTGATTCGCCCATGCGAACCTCGGCTGCACAGAGACCGCGTCGAGGGGATGAACATGGAGCAGCACCGCGTCCGGGTCCACCGGAGCTCCGAGGGGCCCGCCAAGGAGGAGCAGCTGGCCCACCGGATCGCGTCCGTGGCGGCCGACCCGGTCAGGGTCGAGCCCGCCGTGGTGGAGATGATCGGCAACCGGGTCATCGACAACGCCGCCGTGGCCGCCGCCTCCCTGCGCCGCCGCCCCGTCCGCAGCGCGCGGGCACAGGCCACCCGGCACCCGCTGAACCCCGGCGCGGCGATCATGGGCACCCCGCCGTCCACACGCGTCTCCCCCGAGTGGGCGGCCTGGGCCAACGGCGTGGCCGTCCGGGAACTGGACTTCCACGACACCTTCCTGGCCGCCGACTACTCGCACCCCGGCGACAACATCCCGCCGATCCTCGCCGTCGCCCAGCACCTGGGCCGGGACGGCCGCGCCCTGGTGCGGGGCATCGCCACCGGGTACGAGATCCAGGTCGCCCTGGTGAAGGGCATCTGCCTGCACGAGCACAGGATCGACCACATCGCCCACCTGGGCCCGTCGGCGGCGGCCGGGATCGGCACCCTCCTGGAGCTCGACACCGAGACCGTCTACCAGGCGGTCCAGCAGGCCCTGCACGTGACCACCACCACGCGGCAGTCGCGCAAGGGCGAGATCTCCAGCTGGAAGGCGTACGCGCCCGCGTTCGCCGGGAAGATGGCCGTGGAGTCCGTCGACCGCGCCATGCGCGGCGAGGGCGCCCCCTCCCCGCCTACGAGGGCGAGGACGGCTTCATCGCCCGCCTGCTGAGCGGGCCGGGCGTCGACTACCTCGTGGAGCTGCCGGGCCCGGGTGAGGCCAAGCGCGGCATCCTGGACACCTACACCAAGGAGCACTCGGCCGAGTACCAGAGCCAGGCCCTCATCGACCTGGCCCGACGTCTGGGCCCGAGGATCGGGGACACCGCGCGGGTCCGTTCCGTGACGATCCACACCAGCCACCACACGCACCACGTGATCGGCACCGGTTCGGGCGACCCGCAGAAGATGGACCCCCGGGCCAGCCGGGAGACCCTGGACCACTCCATCCCCTACATCTTCGCCGTCGCCCTCCAGGACGGCGAGTGGCACCACGAGCGCTCCTACGCTCCCGAGCGCGCCCAGCGTCCGGACACCGTGGAGCTGTGGCACCGGATCAGCACGGTCGAGGACCCGGAGTGGACCCGCCGCTACCACGCGACGGACCCGAAGGAGAAGGCCTTCGGCGGCCGTGTGGTGGTGGAGATGGCGGACGGCTCCGTGATCGAGGACGAGATCGCGATGGCCGACGCCCACCCGCTCGGTGACCGTCCCTTCACCCGCCCTGACTACGTCGCCAAGTTCCGTGCCCTCTCCGAGGGGATCGTCGCCCGCGCCGAGCAGGACCGCTTCCTGGACCTGGTCGAACGCCTGCCCGAGCTCACCACCGACGAGGTCCGCCAGCTGTCCTTCATGGAGGACCCCGACACCGCGCCGGGCGACCTGCCGACCTCCAAGGGGATCTTCTGATGCCGCACACGCCTCCGACGACGCCTTCGCCGAAGGCGTCCCCGACTTCACGATCCGAACGGATGTGGTGAGCATGACCGACACGGCGATCCGCAAGGGCCTGGCCGGGGTGGTGGTCGACACCACCGAGATCTCCATGGTCGACGAGGCCTCCAACTCGCTGACCTACCGCGGCTACCCGGTGCAGGACCTGGCCGCCTCGTGCACGTTCGAGGAGGTCTCCTACCTGCTCTGGTACGGGGAGCTGCCGACGGCGGGCCAGCTGCGCGAGTTCACCGCACGGGAGCGGGCCAACCGCGCCCTGGACCGGCACACCCTGGACCTGCTGCGCCGCCTCCCGGAGACCGCGCACCCCATGGACGTGCTGCGTACCGCCATCAGCTACCTGGGCGCGGACGACCCCGCCGAGGACGACGCCTCGGTGGCGGCCAACCGGGCCAAGGCCGAGGCCATGCTGGCCAAGCTGCCCACGGTGGTCGCCGCCGACCACCGGCGGCGCCGGGGGCTGGACCCGATCCAGCCGGACCCGGGCCTGGGGCACGCCGAGAACTTCTTCCACATGTGCTTCGGAAGGGTCCCCGAGCCCGAGGTGGTGCGCTGCTTCGAGGTGTCGATGATCCTCTACGCCGAGCACAGCTTCAACGCCTCCACCTTCACCGCCCGGGTGGTGACCTCCACCCTGTCGGACATCTACAGCTCCGTGACGGCGGCGATCGGCGCCCTGAAGGGTTCGCTGCACGGCGGCGCCAACGAGGCCGTCATGCACATGCTCCAGGAGATCGGTTCGGCGGAGCGCGCCTCCGACTGGCTGGACACCGCCCTGGCCGAGAAGCGGAAGATCATGGGCTTCGGGCACCGCGTGTACAAGCACGGGGACTCCCGGGTGCCGACCATGCGCGCGGCACTGGACCGGATGGCCGCGCTCAGGGGTGCCGAGGAGCTCATGGAGCTGTACGGAGCCCTGGAGGCGGAGATGGTGGCCCGCAAGGGCATCCACCCGAACCTGGACTACCCGGCGGGCCCCGCCTACCACCTGATGGGGTTCGAGGTCCCGACCTTCACGCCGCTGTTCGTGATGGCCCGGATCACCGGGTGGACCGCGCACATCCTGGAGCAGCAGGAGGCCAACGCGCTCATCCGCCCTCTGAGCAGCTACACGGGGCGCGAGCGCCGTCCGGTGCCGCTGCCCGCCCAGCGCCTGGCGGGCTGACCGCCGCCGGGACACCCCGGCCCGGCCCGGTCTCCCTCGGGGCCGGGCCGACGGTGTCACCGCCCCGTGACACGTCCGCGCGAGGGCACCGTGACGCGGAGGGCCGCCCGTGGTGCGGGGCCCCGGTTCGCCGCGTGTGGGGAGATTCCTCCCATGGGACGCCCCCGCTGGGTAGTGTCCGGGGAGACCGCGGGCCGAGGACGGGAGCGTGCCGGATGAGCGCAGAGCGTGGGAAACACGTGAGCACCGACGAGGCCAGGGAGGCGTCCGCGCGGCTGTGGTCGCTGGCCAGCCCGGTCACCCCGATGGCGATCCGGGCGGTGGCCACGCTGAGGGTCGCGGACCACCTGGCCGAGGGGCCGCGCACGGCCGCCGAGCTCGGCGCGGCGGTCGGGGCGGACCCGGACGGCCTGGCACGGGTGCTGCGGTACCTGGCCGGGGAGGGCCTGTTCACCCTGGAGGGGGACCGGTTCGCGCTCACGACGGTCGGGGACTGCCTGCGGACGGACCACCCGTACTCCCGGCTCCCCTGGTTCGCCGGGGACGGCGCACACGGGCGCGCCGACCTGTGTCTGTCCGAGCTGGCCGAGGCGCTGCGCACCGGCCGGAGCGCCTACTCCCTGCGTTTCGGCGGCTCCGGTTTCTGGGAGGACCTGTCCGCCGATCCGGAGCTGTCCCGGTCCTTCGACGAGCTCATGAGCGGCCGGATGGTCAACCACTCCGAGACCATCGCGGAGATGTACGAGTGGCAGGCGCTGGACCACGTCGTGGACGTGGGCGGCGGCAACGGCGCGCTGCTGCTCACCCTGCTGGAGCGCTTCCCCCGGCCGCGCGGGACCGTGGTGGACCTGCCCGGTCCGGTGGCTGCGGCGCGCGCGAACTTCCGGGAGGCGGGTCTGGCCGACCGCGCCGACGCCGTCGCGGGGAGCTTCTTCGATCCGCTTCCGGTGACCGGCGACGCCTTCGTGCTGGGGTGGATCCTGCACGACTGGGACGACGCGTCGGCCGTGACGATCCTGCGGCGGTGCGCGGAGGCGGCCGGTCCGACCGGGACGGTGCTGGTGGCCGAGCACGCCGCCGAGGACGTGGTGAGCGAGCTGGACCTGCGGATGCTGGCCTTCTTCCAGGGCCGGGAGCGGAGCACCGACGAACTGGCGGCCCTGGCCGAACGGGCGGGGTTGTGTGTCGCCGGGAGCCACCGGCACAAGGGGGTCGCCCTGGTGGAGCTGACCCCCGGCCACCCGATGTGATCTACGCCACATACACCTCCGTCACCACGGGTAACGTGATCACCACGTAATTCCCGCCGCTGACCCCGTTGACGCGGATGCCCCCGGGCTGGCTCCATGGTGCGCACCTCTTCACACCCGCTACTGAGGAGTTCGTACATGATCAACCGCAGGCTCTTCCTGGGCGGCGCCACGATCGCCGCCGGAGCTCCCCTGCTCGGCGCGACCGGTTGCGCCACCAGCCCCCAGAGCATCACCCCCGTCTCGAACACGGCCAACCTGGGAGCGCTCCCGGTGAGCGTGACCAACAACAGCGGCCGCTTCGGGGACGACGAGGTCCTCGTCTACGTCGTCGGCACCGACCTGGTCGACGACGTCCACTGCCGGGTCGACGCCGAGGGCACGCCCCACCCCGTCAGCGTGGACGACAACACCGACGACGGCTACACGGACTACTCGATCCCCCTGGGCGCCCTCTCCGGCATGACGCTCCCGTACATGTCCGGCCGGATCTACTTCGCCATGGGCGGGAAGCTCGGCATCCGGATCGTGGAGGACGGTGACGGGAACCCCGCCCTCCAGCTCCCCGCCGGCTGGGTCGAGGACGACCACGGCTTCGACGTCCTGCACGACTCGGTGGAGTTCACCCACAACGAGGACGGCATGTTCTGCAACACCTCGATGGTGGACCAGTTCAGCGTGCCGATCGGTATCCGGCTGACCGGGAACGAGGACCAGAGCACCGGTTTCCTGCTGCCCGGCGGACGCGACGCGATCTTCGAGACCCTCGCCGCCGACCCGGACTTCTCACCGCTGGTCTACGACAGCCACCGGATCATCGCCCCCGGCCACGGGCTCGACGCGGGGATCTTCCCCACCGACTACTTCGACCCGTACGTGGACCAGGTGTGGTCGCACTACGCGGGCACCGACCTCAGCGTCACGACCAACGCCGGGACCTTCACCGGCCGGGTGCAGGGCGACGAGCTGCTGTTCGACGGCGGGGTCTCCCCATCGCCCGGCCCAGCACCCGGGACGTGTTCTTCTGCGACGGCGCCCTGGCCGCGCCCAACGACGGGATCACCGGCCCCGTGGCGGCGATCGTGGGGGCGGCGCTCAACCGCGCCACCCTGCTGGACCACGCGGCCCAGCCCACCAACGACCCGGCCGAGTTCTACCTGGCCGACATCGCCAACCGCTACGCCGGGACCTTCCACGAGCACACCGAGGACGGCAAGGCGTACGGGTTCGCCTTCGACGACGTCGAGGACTTCGCGTCCTACATCCAGGACCACGGCCCGTCGGGACTGGAGATCACCCTGACGCCGTTCTAGGGACCTGACGGCGCTCCAGGAAGCCGCCACGGCGCGGCCCCACGAACGCGCGCCCCGGACGACCGGTCTGATGGGAGGCCGGGCGGCCGGGGCGCGCACCTCCCTGTCAGCCGGTCGGGGCGGGGACGGCTCCGTCAGGCTTCCCGGTCTCCGTCCCCGACCGGTACCACTCCCGGGCCGACCGGCTCTCGTGGAGCGCCAGCAGCAGGACGGCGACCGCGACCTCGAACAGTCCGGCGACGTCGAGGAACAGCAGCCCCAGGAGCCCGGAGAGCAGGGTCAGCACCGCCAGCACGCGCACACACCACCGCCGGGCCCGGCCGCCCCGGATCAGGGTCGCAGCGAGGTACGCCTCGACCAGGACCAGGGCGAAGCCCGGGAGCAGGGCCGCCATCGAGGCCGACCTGCCCACCCCCGTCTCCCTGACGACCTCCTCCTCCGTCATCACGGCGAGCCCGACCAAGCCGAGGGCGAGCCCCACCGCCCCGAAGACGGCCAGGATCCACAGAAGGGTGCGCAGGGCTCTGAGAGCCAGGGGCATGCGGCTCGTACTCATGGGGGACTCCTGGTGAGAGGGCGGCGGACCTCGGGCCGGGTCCGTCCTACCGAGGCCAGGAGCCTAACGACCGGGTCGGACGTTCCTCACACGGGGCCGGCTCCGGGGGCGTGGTCGGGCCACGGCGCCGTCCCCGGCCGGCTCAGCGGGTCGGGTGCTCGGTCTCCTCGTACCAGCGCCTGGCGGACTCGCCCTCGTTGAGGATGAGGACGACGACCATGAGCACGAGGCCGACGATGCCGCTCTCCCCGGTCAGCATGTTGATCAGCGCGGAGGTGACGCCGACCCCCACCACCACGCGCACCAGGGTCCGGGTGCGGTGTCCGCCCCGACCGACGGTGGCGGCCACGTAGACGTAGAAGACGGTCGTCGCGAGGGCCACGAGCATCAACAGCCAGAAGGCGCCGGGGCTCACTCCGGTGGCGCTCTCCAGCTGCCCCGAACTCACCGCGCTCACACCCACCAGGGCCAGCAGGAGGGCGAGGCCGGCGATGCCGGACATGACGAAGAGGATGACCTGGACGGCCGTGAGCGCGCCGGGTTTGGGATTCATGGGGGATGCAGCTCCGTGCTGGGGTGACGATCGTCCGGGACCTCGTCCCGGGCCTGACCCTCCGTGAGACGCCTCGCGGAGGACCCTGGTTCCGCCCTCCGTGCCGGTCCCGATCACCCGGACGACGCGCGGCCCGGGTCCCCTCGGGTCACCCGGGCCGCGTCCGCCGGACTCACTCCGTGGCGGGCTCCGCCCCGCCGGAGCGCTCGCGCACCGACTCCACGATCGCGGAGAAGTCCCGGGGCTCACCGTCCAGGCCCTCCACGAAGGCCCGGTAGACCTCGGCGGCCCGGCTCCCGACCAGCGCCTCCACCCCAGTCTCCTCCAGCGCGTTGGCCGCCAGACCGAGGTCCTTGGCCATCAGCGCCGCCGCGAACCCCGGCCGGTAGCCGTTGTTGGCCGGACTGGTCGGCACCGGACCCGGGACCGGACAGTACGAGGTGAGCGACCAGCACTGCCCCGAGGCCGTGGACATCACGTCGTACAGCGCCTGGTGGGTCAGGCCCAGCCGCTCGCCCAGCACGAACGCCTCGCTCACGGCGAGCATCGACGCGCCCAGCACCATGTTGTTGCAGATCTTCGCGGCCTGCCCGCCACCCGGGCCACCACAGTGCACGGCCCTGCCGCCCATCACGTCCAACAGAGGCCGCGCCGTGGCGAGGTCGGCCTCCTCCGCGCCGACCATGAAGGTGAGCGTCCCGCCCTCGGCCCCCGCCACCCCTCCGGAGACCGGGGCGTCCATGGCCCGGTGCCCGGCCTCCACGGCGGCGGCGTTGGCCGCGCGCGCGTCGGCCACGTCCACGGTGGAGCAGTCCAGGAAGAGCGTTCCGGGGAGGGCGTCCGCCAGCAGGCCCTCCGAGCCCCCGTCGCCCCGGTAGGCGGCGAGCAGATGGCGACCGCTCGGCAGCATGGTGATGACGACGTCGGCCCCGGCCACGGCCTCGGCTGCGGACCCGGCCACCCGGACCCCGGCACCGGCCGCCCGCTCCAGCGCCTCGGGGACCAGGTCGTAACCGGTGACGTCGTGCCCGGCGGCGACCAGGTTGGCGGCCATCGGCCCGCCCATGTTGCCGAGTCCGACGAAGGCGATCGCGGTCATCGCGCACCCCCGTCGGCCGTGGCTGGCGGTTCGGCGAGGCCGACCGGCCCGTCCGGGGCGGGCGCGAAGGCGCGCTCGACGTCGGCGTCGGTGACCCCCGCCAGCGTGGCCGGGGACCACCGGGGGTCGCGGTCCTTGTCGATCACCTGCGCGCGGATGCCCTCCGCCAGGTCGGGCCAGGTCAGCGCGGCCGTGGACACCCGGTACTCCTGTTCGAGGACCTCCTCCAGTCCGGCCAGGCGACGGGCCCGGCGCAGCGCGGCCAGGGTGGTCTTCACGGCGGTCGGGGACTTGGCCCCGATGGTGTCGGCCGCCTTCGCCGCCTCCGGATCACCGTGCTCGCGCAGTCGCGCCACGATCTCCTCGGCGGTGTCGGCGGAGTAGCAGGCGTCGATCCACCCGCGCCGGGACTCCAGGGGCGCGGCCGGGACGCCCTCCGCGAAACGGCCCACGGCCTCGGTGACGTCGGCCTCCGTGGCCGCCTCCGTGAGCGCGGAGACGAGGTCGGGCAGGCGCTCGGAGGGCACGTAGTGGTCGGCCATGCCGGTGTACACCGCGTCCGCCGCGCCGATCGGCGCGCCGGTGAGCGCCAGGTGGGTACCGGTCTCACCGGGCGCCCGCGAGAGCAGGAACGTGCCGCCGACGTCGGGCACGAACCCGATGGTGGTCTCCGGCATGCCCACCTTGGAGCGTTCGGTGACCACGCGGACCCCGCCGTGCGCGGAGACCCCCACGCCCCCGCCCATGACCACGCCGTCCATGAGGGCGACGTAGGGCTTGGGATAGCGGGCGATCTGCGCGTTGAGGTGGTACTCGTCCCGCCAGAAGTCGGCGGCCTGGCGGTCGCCGTTCACCGCGCTGGCCCGGATGGCGCGGATGTCGCCGCCCGCGCACAGGCCGCGCTCCCCCGCGCCGTCGAGCAGCACCACCGCCACGCCCTCGTCCTTCTCCCAGGAGGTGAGGGCGTCCGCGAACGCGCGGACCATGGCGTGGTCGAGGGCGTTGATGGCGCGCGGCCGGTTGAGCGTGGCTCGGGCGAGCGTGCCCTCCACGCGCAGCAGCACGGAGGCGTCGTCCTCGCCGGTGTTCCTGTCGCTGGTCATCAGGCGGCCCCGGTGAGTCGTCGAGCGATGATGAGGCTCATGATCTCGTTGGTTCCTTCCAGGATTCGGTGCACCCGCAGGTCGCGCACGATCTTCTCAATGCCGTACTCCGTGAGGTAGCCGTACCCCCGTGGAGCTGGAGGGCCTGGTCCGCGACGGTGTACCCGGCCTCGGTGGCGAACCGCTTGGCCATCGCGCACAGGTGCGCGGCCTCGGGGTCCCCGTCGTCCAGGGCGCCCGCCGCCCGCCACAGCAGGGAGCGGGCGGCCTCCAGTTCGGTGGCCATCTCCGCGAGCCGGAACCGCAGCGCCTGGGCGTTGATCAGCGGGGCGCCGAAGGCCTCGCGGCTCCCCAGGTAGGCGGTGCTGCGCTCCAGGGCGGCCAGGGCGCCGCCGAGCGAGCAGGCGGCGATGCCGAGGCGCCCGCCGTTGAGCCCGTTCATCGCGATCCGGAAGCCGTCGCCCTCGCCTCCCAGGAGGCGGTCGGCGGGCAGCCGGACCCCGTCCATGAGCACCTGACGGGTGGGTTGGGCGTTCCAGCCCATCTTGGCCTCGTCGGCACCGAACGACACCCCCGGGTCGTCGCGGTGCACGACGAACGCGGAGATCCCGGCCGCGCCGACGCCACCGGTGCGCGCCATCACCACGTACACCTCGGAGACGCCCGCGCCGGAGATGAACTGCTTGGACCCGGTGAGCACGTAGGCGTCCCCGTCGCGGACCGCCCGGGTGCTGAGCGCGGCGGCGTCGGAACCGGCGCCGGGTTCGGTGAGGCAGTAGCTGCCCAGGGTCTCCATGGAGCACAGACCCGGCAGCCAGCGGGCGCGCTGGTCGGCGTCGCCGTAGCGGTCGACCATCCAGGCGACCATGTTGTGGATGGACAGGTACCCGGCCACGGACGGGCATCCGGTGGCCAGGGCCTCGAAGACCAGGGCGCCGTCGAGCCTGGTCAGCCCGGTGCCGCCGGAGTCCTCGGAGACGTAGAGGCCGCCCATGCCGAGGTCGGCGGCCCTGCGGAGCACGTCGACCGGGAAGTGCTTGGTCTGGTCCCAGCCGACAGCGAACGGTGCGAGGTGTTCGTCCGCGAACCCGCGCGCGGTCTCGGCCAGCGCGCGCTGTTCGTCGGTGATCGCGGCGGTCACCGGACGACCGGGATCGTGAACTCCGCGCCCTCCTTGACCCCGGAGGGCCAGCGCGAGGTGACGGTCTTGGTGCGGGTGTAGAAGCGGATCGAGTCGGGACCGTGCTGGTTGAGGTCTCCGAAGCCGGACCTCTTCCAGCCGCCGAACGTGTGGTAGGCGACCGGCACCGGGATGGGCACGTTGACGCCGACCATGCCGGTGTTGACGCGCTGCGAGAAGTCGCGCGCGGTGTCGCCGTCCCGGGTGAAGACGGAGACGCCGTTGCCGTACTCGTGCTCGCTGGGCAGTCGCAGGGCCTCCTCGTAGTCGGCCGCGCGCACCACGGACAGCACGGGGCCGAAGATCTCCTCCCGGTAGACGCGCATGTCGGGGGTGACGCGGTCGAACAGGGAGGCCCCGGTGAAGAAGCCCTCCTCGTGACCCTTCACCTTGAGGCCGCGCCCGTCGACCACCAGTTCGGCGCCCTCCTCCACGCCCAGGGCGACGTAGGCGTCCACCCGGTCGAGGGCGTCCCTGGACACCAGGGGTCCGAAGTCGGCGTCGGGGTCGTCCGAGGCGCCCACGGTCAGCCCGGCGATGCGTTCGGTCAGTTTGGAGACGAGGGCGTCGGCGGTCTCCTCGCCCACGGGGACCGCCACGGAGATCGCCATGCAGCGCTCACCGGCGGACCCGTACCCGGCGCCGATCAGGGCGTCCGCGACCTGGTCCAGGTCGGCGTCGGGCATGACGACCATGTGGTTCTTGGCCCCGCCGAAGCACTGGGCCCGCTTGCCGTGCGCGGTGGCCGTGGAGTAGACGTACTCCGCGATCGGGGTGGAGCCCACGAAGCCCACCGCGGCCACGCGGGGGTCGGTGAGCAGGGTGTCCACCGTCTCCTTGCCGCCGTTGACCACGTTGAGCACGCCGGGCGGGAGTCCGGCCTCCAGGAAGAGCTCGGCCAGCCGGAGCGGGACCGAGGGGTCGCGTTCCGAGGGCTTGAGGATGAAAGCGTTCCCGCAGGCCAGAGCGGGTGCGGCCTTCCAGAGCGGGATCATCGCCGGGAAGTTGAACGGGGTGATGCCCGCGACCACGCCCAGGGGCTGGCGCAGGGAGTGGACGTCGATCCCGGCCCCGGCGTTGTCGGTGAACTCGCCCTTGAGCAGGTGCGGGATCCCGGCCGCGAACTCGACCACCTCCAGTCCGCGCTGGAGGTCGCCGTGGGCGTCGGCCACGGTCTTGCCGTGTTCGGCGGACAGGGCCCGGGCGATCGACTCACGCTCGGGTTCGACCAGCTGGAGGAACCTGAGCAGGACCCGCGCCCTGCGCTGGGGGCTCCAGGAACCCCAGGCGACCTGTGCCTCCTCGGCGTCGGCGATGACCGCCTCGGTCTCCGCCCGGTCCGCCAGGGGGACCCTCGCCCTGATCCGACCGGTGCTGGGCTCGTAGACGTCACCGAAGCGGCCGCTCCGGCCCGGGACGTTCCTGCCATGCACGAAATGCGTCAGCTCGCTGACCATGCGTGTTCGCTCCATCCTCGTGGACCACACGAATCTCGGGCCGCGAGCGGTGGCCTGACTTCCGGAGTCTCCCCGGTCACAGTGGCGGGACCGTGCTGGATTCGCACCAGCTTCCCCGCTCCTCGGCCCCCTCACCATATAGTTGGACGTCCTACTAAATCCAGACCCCGAGGCGACGCGTTGTGGGTCTCCGGCCCGCGCCGGTCGCCCACGCGGCCCGCGTGCCCCGAGTGGGTCGCGGTTAGCGTGGAGCTGTGTGCCGGTGCCCCCTCTCCGGAGCCACCCGAGACACCGGCGCGGAAAGTCGGTGGTCCCCCCGTGTCCGACCCCACCCCCGCCCGTCGTCAGCGCCGCTCGGCGGACGTTTCTGGGCCTTCTGGTCCGCGTCCCTGGCCTCGAACCTGAGCGACGGCGTGGCGATGATCGCCGTCCCGTGGCTGGCGTCCTCCCTGGCCCCCGAGAACGCCGCGCTCGTGGCCGCCGTCGCCACCGCGGGCCGACTCCCCTGGCTCCTCCTGGCGCTCCCCGCGGGGTGCTGGTGGACCGCCTGCCCCGGTTCACGCTGATGGTCTCCGCCAACGCGCTGCGGATGCTGCTCTGGGCGCTGCTGGCCCTGGTGGTGTTCTCCGGCTGGGCCTCGATCCCCCTGCTCGCCGCCTTCGCGTTCTGCTTCGGTGCCCTGGAGGTCTGCCACGACACCGCCGCCGAGACCACGGTGACGGCGCTGGTCCCCAGGGAACGACTGGAGAGCGCCAACGGACACGTCCGGTCCGGGGCGGTCGTCGCGCAGGAGTTCGCCGGACGCCCCTTGGGCGGGTTCGTGCTGGCCCTCGGCCTGTTCGCGCCGTTCCTGTTCAACGTCGCCGCGCTGCTGGTGTCGGTGGTGGCGCTCCTGCGGGTCCGCGCGACCACCCCCGCGACGACCGCAACGCCCTGCCCAACTTCCGCCGGGCGGACGCCGCGCGGTGTGTGGAGCGACGTGGTCGAGGGCGTGCGGGCCCTGTGGGACCAGCCGCTGCTGCGCTCGGTGGCCGTCATCGCGGTGTTCGTGAACACCGCCTACGCCACCCTGCTCTCCACCCAGGTGCTGTTCGTCCGCGACGTCCTGGGGCTGGGGTCGACCGGGTTCGGCCTGCTCATGGCCTTCGCCGCGATCGGCGGGGTGATCGGCGGGCAGGTGGTCTCCCGTCTGCGCTCCGCGCTGCCCCACGGAACCCTGCCGACGTTCTGTCTGGCCGCGAGCGGGCTGCTGTACCTGCTGGTGGCGCTGTTCCCGCTCACCCCCGTGGTGGCCGGGGTGTATCTCCTCAGCGGCGGCCTGGTGCTGGGCTACGCGGTCGCGATGACCTCCATCCGCCAGCGCGTCACCCCGGACCACCTGCTCGGGCGCGTGAACGCCGCCATGCGCACGGTCAGCTGGGGCATGAGCGCCGTGGGCATGGCGGCTGGAGGCGTCCTGGTGGCCGTCCTGGCACCCACCCTGGGCCAGGCTGACGCGCTCCGTGTCCCCTACGCACTGGTGAGCGCGGTCAGTCTGGCGGTGGTGGTGTTCTTCGGCCGCAGGCTGGTCGGTCTGGTGCGCGAGCACGACCGGTGAGCACGGGATCGGGGCAGGAGGGTCGCGCCCCGATCCGGTCATCCCCCGGACGCCCCGAGGGTGCGGAGGAGCCCGTGGGCCTCGTCCACCCGGGCGGGGTAGGCCTCGGGGCCCTCCGCGAGCCGCATCGCCGTGAGGTCGCAGGCCATGGCGGTGTGGGCCGCCAGGACGGCGACGTTCTCCGCCGTCCCGGCCTCGGTCAGGGCACCGGCCAGGCGGAGCGCCCTCTGTTGGCGGGTGAGCAGGTAGCGGGATCTGAGGTCGATGCTCTCCCTGAGGAGCCGCACGAGCACGGCCGAGTGCGCCGGGGAGAGGGCGGTGGGTCCGCTGGCGGTCGCGGCCTCACGGAGCAGGGCGAGCGCGTCCCCGAGGTCGGTCCCCGGCTTCAGGTCCGCACGTTCGCG
This sequence comes from Nocardiopsis eucommiae, assembly GCA_018388625.1. Lineage (GTDB taxonomy): Bacteria > Actinomycetota > Actinomycetes > Streptosporangiales > Streptosporangiaceae > Nocardiopsis > Nocardiopsis eucommiae. The sequence goes on from CP074402.1 coordinate 5,472,014, forward strand.
CACGTAGGAGCACATGCGGTCCACCTCGGCGCTGTCGTCGGCGAACAGCACCTGCTGTTTGTCACCGAAGTACCGGAAGAAGGTCGTGCGGCCGACCTCGGCGCGTTCCGCGATGGCCGCGACCGTCACGTTGTCGAATCCGTGTTCGGCGAAGAGTTGGAAGGCTGCTGACACGATCGTGGCCCTCGCCTTACGACGTTTGCGAGCGTGGAGCGTGTCCGGGGGTGTTGCATGAGGCGACCCTATCGAGTGGGAACTCGGTTCTCGATGGTACGCGGGACCGGCCATTGGGACGGTGGTCCCGAAACGGACCGAGAGACCGAAGGAGCGGGATGTCTTCCGGGCTGGATGACGGGATGTGACCGGCGTTCCGGGGCCTGGGGGCAGCCTCGGAGCGAACACCGGTAGCCCGGGAGTTTATTGCAAAGTGATCTGGTACCGACAACCGCCTTCCACTCGCCGCAGAACCCTTGCCCGGAAAGGGTTCCCTCCACACGGAAGTTATCCCTCAACAGGGCCACCATTTCCCCGAGGGCCGAATTCGCCACCCACGGTAAATCGTTCGGGTTCCTAACTATTCACTTGCCGAGACGTCCGGAACCCGCTCCCGGCGCCTCCTCGACCCTCCCCGCGCGCTCGTCCTCGTGGCTCCCGACGTTCGTCGCACCCCTGTGCCAGAGTGGAGACCTGGCTCACATCTTGGAGTTCGTCATGGCATATCTCCTGGTCATCGGCACGCGCAAGGGGCTCTTCACGGCCCGGAGCGAGGATCGGCGCACATGGGACGTGACCGGCCCGCACCGGCTCGACGAGGCCAACGACGCCGGGGTGAGTCCCGTCTACGCGGTCGGGATCAACCCGCACACCGGGCGTCTGCTCGTCGGCACGGAGAGCTGGCACTTCGGCCCGAGCGTCTGGCACAGCGACGACCTCGGCGCCACGTGGACCGAGCCCCCGGCCCCGCCGATCGCCTTCCCCCAGGACACGGACGGCTCACTGACCCGTGCCTGGCAGTTCGCCTTCGGCGCCGACCCCGACACCGTGTTCGCCGGGGTGGAGCCGCACGCCCTGTTCAGGTCCTCCGACGGAGGCGACAGCTTCGAGCTGGTCCGCGCGCTGTGGGACCACCCGCACCGGGTCAACTGGATGCCCGGTGCCGGAGGGGCCGCCATCCACACGATCCTGCCCGGCACTCTCGGTGTGGGCCACCGGTCGCCCGAGGCGATCACCGTGGCCATGTCCACGGGGGTGTCTACCAGACCGCGGACGACGGGGCGAGCTGGAATCCGACCAACCGGGGCATCTCCGCGGGGTTCCTCCCCGACGAGGAGCCCGAGTACGGCCAGTGCGTGCACAAGGTCGCCGCCGCCCCGGACGGCTCGTTCTACGCGCAGAACCACCACGGCGTCTACCGCAGCGCGGACCCGGCGGCGGACGGGTGGAGCCGGATCGAGGAGGGTCTGCCCACCGACTTCGGCTTCGCCATGGTCGCGCACCCGCACACCCCGGACACCGCGCTGAACTTCCCGGTGATCAGCCAGGAGGTCCACCTCCCGGCGAAGCACCGCCTGGGCGCCTACCGGACCGACGACGGCGGCCGGACGTGGCGGGCGATCAACGAGGGCCTGCCCGAGGAGCCGTACTTCGGGATCGTCCTGCGCGACGCCGCCTGCACGGACGGGGCGGAGGTGCCCGGCTTCTACTTCGGCACCCGTTCGGGGGACGTGTACGCGACGACGGACGACGACGACCGCTGGCGCCTCGTCGCCGCCCATCTGCCCGACGTCCTGAGCGTGCGGGCCACGGAGGTGTGAGATGCGGGTGACCGTGCACCTGACCAGCGTGCTGCGTGCCGACGCCGAGGGCGCCACCCACGTTCGGGTCGAGGTCGAGGACGGAACCGCGCTGCGCGGGGTGCTGGACGCGCTGGCCGCCCTCCACCCCGGCCTGGACCGTCGGATCAGGGACGAGCAGGGCGCTCTGCGCCGCTTCGTGAACGTGTTCGTGGACCAGGACGAGTGCCGCACCGTGGGCGGCCTGGACGCCCCGGTCCGCGACGGAGCGGACGTCCGACTGCTGCCCTCCGTCGCCGGGGGCTGAACGGCCGGGCCCGGGCCGGAGCACCTGCTCCGGCCCGGGCCCGTCGAAGTGAGGGCACCGCCCCCGCGAACGGACGCCCCGCCCCGGGCCGCCTCCCGGCTCCCGGTCAGGGGAGGAGGCCCCGCCCGGGTCCGTGGCGTCGCGGGCTCCGATTCCGGCGGCGTCGCGGACTCCGGTGGCGTCAGGGGCTCCGGAGCGGGAGTCCGTGGGCCGGGTGGCGCCCGGAACGGTCTCCGTGGGGCCGGGTGACTCGGGCACGGTCCCGCCGTGGCGCGCGTCCTGCGGGTCGGCGACCGGGGAGGAGGCGGTGACCGCCTCCGGAGCACGGCGCATCGGCATGGGACGCAGGTAGGTCAGGCTGCGCCAGATCCACTCCACCGGCCCCAGCCTGAAGCGCCCCAGCCACCAGCGGGCGAACAGGGCCATCACCACGAAGTAGACGGCGGCGACCCCGTACTGCGCCAGGAGCGGGATCTCGCCCTCGAACGGCTTCATGGTCAGCAGGAACACAGTGGTGCTGCCCAGGTAGACGGTGAGCGTCATCCGCCCCAGCGGGGCCAGGGCGCCCAGGGCGCGCCCCGCCGTCCGACCACGCGCGACCAGCCACCACACCAGGCCCAGGTAGATCAGGGCGCCGCCCAGGCCACTGAGGGCCGCCCCGAAGGAGGTCATCATGTCGGAGCCGGGGTGGATCACCGGCATGCCGTCCGCGTTCATCACGGGGACGCCGTCGGCGTCGAACTCCATGGGGAAGAACAGGTCCGAGCCGAACAGGAACAGCAGACCGAGCAGCTCCCCCACCAGCCCCGCGCCCACCATGCGCACCGGGAGCCGGGTGGGCTGGCCCTCGTGCTCCGGGGCCAACTCGGGCCTGCGGGCCAGCCACACGCCCACGCAGAAGAACCCGAGGGTCTGCGGGACGAGGGTGACCAGGATGCTCATTTCGTGGCCCGGGATCACCGTGCCGAGGGCGTACTCGATGACCGGGGCGGTGACGAACAGCGCCACCGCGAACCACAGCGGCCGAGTCCCCCGCCCCGCCAGCAGGAACGGCATCAGCGGAGCGAGCAACAGCGCGGCCAGCGAGTAGTGGACGAGGATGTCGCCGGAGAACACCAGCAGGTGGGGCACCCCGAAGAGCAGTCCCAGGAACACGTAGCGCCGCACCATGACGCTCATCGGGCGTCCCCCGCGCCGGGTCGCGGCCCGCCACGCCAGGACGGCGCCGACGCCCAGCAGCACCATGAGCAGCGCGCGGGCCTTGCCGGACATCAACAGGCCCAACGCCCCGTCGACGACCGAGGCGAGCGTGCTCTGCTCGATCACCCCGGCGCGCTCGGCGGGGAAGACGACGACGGTCACGTTCATCGCCACCACGCCGATCATCGCCAGCGCGCGGGTCACGTCCAGGAGCGGCATCCGGCGTCCGGGAACGCCCGTGGGCGTCCCCCTGGCGGCGGTGCGGTGGCCGGGACTCCGGCCGGGGTCGATGCGATGGTCACTGGTTCCTCCTCTGGGTCACGGAACCAGCGTCGCCCGGCGGTCCGTCGCCGCACATCGACCGAAGAGCCGAACCCCGACGGGCCCGGGGTCAGCCTTTCGGCCCCTCCCCGCTCCCACCCCCGCCGAGCGTCGTTCCTTTGACCGATGCACGGCCGCCGGACCACGGCCTAACCTGGTCGGCATGCTCCACATCTCGGCTCTGACCAGGCTCGTCGCCACCGTTGACGGTCGGTCGCGGGCGCTTCCCCATCTTGTGGCGTTCGCCCTGACGGCGGGGACGCTCCTGCTGTGGGCCATCGACGTGCGGATGGCGGCGGATATCTCCACCCACCCGGACTGGCCCGGCCCGCCCTCCTCCGCGATGGACTTCGCGGGCTGCGTCTCCGGGGCGCTGTGCGTGCTCCTCGTCGCCCTGGTCGCGCGGCCCTCGGCCGGCCCCTCGCGACCCTGGCCGCCGCAGTGGCCGGGCCCACGGCCGTGACGGTCGTGTCGGTGCTGCTCTGGCCGCTGCCCAAGGGAATCTTCGGCTACCCGATCACCATGTCCGAGGGCGTGGGGATGCTCGTGCTCCTGGGCCTGGCCGCGTACCGCTGCCGGGGCTGGCAGATCGCCGTGGCCGTGCTCATGACCTTCGGCGCCACCTACTCCGACTACCTGCGTGAGCCCTTCGACCTCGGCCCGTCCACCCCGTTGCTCGCGGTCGTGGCCGGGCTGGCCCCCGGCCTGTACCTGCGCTGGCGCCGGGCCGAGCGCACCGCCGACGTGGAGCGGGTCCGCGCGGCGGAGCGGCTGGCCATCGCCCGCGACCTGCACGACGTGGTGGCCCACGAGGTCACCGGGATCGTGGTGCAGACCCAGGCCCTGCGGCACATCGCGGAACGCGACCCGGGGGCGGTGCGGGCGGCCCTGCCGGAGATCGAGGCGGCGGGCACCCGGGCCCTGGAGTCGATGCGGGGGATGGTCACCCGCCTGCGGGACCCGGGCGAGGCCCCGCTGGCTCCCGGCCCCGCCGAGGGCCTGGACGCGCTCGCCGCCCCGGCCGCGCCCGGGCGGCCCGAGGTGGCCGTGCACGTGTCGGGGCCGGTCGCGGAGCTGCCTCCGGAGGTGGGCACGGCGGTGCTGCGGATCGCCCAGGAGTCGGTGACCAACGCGCTGCGCTACGCCCGGGGCGCCACCCGGGTGAGCGTGGTCGTGACGGCCCAGGAGCGCGAGGTGGAGCTGCGCGTCCAGGACGACGGCCGGGGCGCGGGCATCCCCGTGGGCGGCGGGCACGGGCTGGTGGGCATGGCCGAGCGCGCCCGCCTCCTCGGCGGTGACCTGACCGCGGGACCCGACGGCGTGGGGCAGGGTTGGACGGTGCGGGGAACCATCCCCGCCCAGCGCGGAGGGGAAGACCGGGGTTGACGACAGGGACGACGACGGGGACGACGATTCGGGTGCTGCTCGCCGACGACCAGCAGATGGTCCGGACGGGTTTCCGCTACATGCTCGACGCCGAGGACGGGATCACGGTGGTCGGGGAGGCCGGTGACGGGCTGACGGCGGTCCGGCTCGCTGAGGAGCTGCGCCCGGACGTGGTGCTCATGGACATCCGGATGCCGGGGATCGACGGGCTGGAGGCCACCCGTCGGCTGGCCGGTCCGGGCGTGGCCGACCCGCTCCGGGTGGTCGTGGTGACCACCTTCGACCTCGACGAGTACGTGCACGCCGCGCTGACCGGAGGCGCGGTGGGGTTCCTGCTCAAGGACGCGGGCCCGGCGCTCCTGATCGAGGCCGTGCGGGCCGCTGCGCGGGGCGACGCCATGGTCTCACCGCAGATCACCGTGCGCCTGCTCCAGCACTTCTCGACGGCCCGGGCGCCCCGGAGGGACCACACCGAGGGCGGGTTGACCGCGCGCGAGCTGGACATCGTGCGCACCGTCGCGCGGGGCCTCACCAACACCGAGGTCGCGGCGGAGCTGCACGTCACGGTGAGCACGGTCAAGACGCACCTGGCCCGCGTCCAGGAGAAGCTCGGCGCCCGCAACCGGGTGGAGGTCGCCGCCTGGGCGTACCGCAGCGGGCTGATGGACTGAGGGCCCCGCCCGCTTGACGAAAAAGTGAGCGGGTTCTGACCCGTGAGGTCCGTGTCGCCCCGCGGGCACACCCACACCAACCGTGATGATCGGTGAGGAAATGGGCACCTGCGACACGACTGCGAGGAACGACCTATGGCCACCATGCGCGCGGCCCGGCTGAACATCACCGACCGGACCCTCACGGTCACCGACGTCCCCCGCCCCGCCCCGGGCCCCGGCCAGGTCCTCGTCCGGGTCCGGGCGGCGGGTGTGTGCCTGTCCGACGCCCACCTCGTCGACGGCTCCCTGACCCCCTCCACCTCCGGGGCGACACCGTCACCCTGGGACACGAGGTGGCCGGGGTGGTCGAGGAGCTGGGCCCGGAGGTGTTCGACGTCGGGGTCGGGGACCGGGTGGCTCTCCAGGCCGGAGAGCACGACCGGCACGGCCGGTTGCTCACCCGGGGCGTGGACTACGACGGTGGGTGGGCCGAGTACGCGCTGGCCAGCGAGTCCACCCTGGTGCCCATCCCGGACGGACTGCCCTTCGAGCAGGCCGCGATCATCCCCGACGCCGTCTCCACGCCCTGGGCCGCCGTGACCGCCACCGGCGACGTGCGCCCGGCGGAGGCCGTGGCCGTGTGGGGGGTGGGCGGCCTGGGCGCGCACGCCGTCCAGCTCCTGCGCATGGTGGGCGCCGCCCCGATCATCGCCGCCGACCCCGACGAGCGGGCGCGTGCCCGCGCGCTGGACTACGGGGCGGACGTGGCCCTGGACTCCACGACGCCGGACTTCCTCACCCGGATCGGCCAGCTCACCCACGGGCGGGGACTGGACGTCGCCTTCGACTTCGCGGGCGTGCCGATCGTGCGCGAGCAGGCCGTCCAGGTCCTCGGTGAGCACGGGCGCCTGGTGCTGGTCGGGCTGACCGACAAGCCGTTGGAGGTGCGCGACGGCACCCGGTTCAGCTACCTGCGTCAGCAGGTCCTCGGCCACTACGGGTCGGAACCGGAACACGTGGTGCAGTTGGTGGACCTGGTCCGGGCGGGCCGCCTGGAGTTCAGCCGCTCCGTCAGCGGGACGTTCCCCCTGGAGGAGGCGCCCCAGGCGGTCGACCGGCTGGAGAGGCGGACCGGCGCACCGGTCCGCCTGGTCCTCACGCCCTGAGGCCCCCGGGGCGGTCGGCTACCAGTTCGAGGGCCGGTAGTCCTTGAGGAAGCAGCCGTGCAGGTCCTCCCCGAGCTCCCCCGCACGATGGGGTCGTACACGCGGGCCGCGCCGTCCTCCAGGTCGAGGGGCGCGTGGAACCCTTCGGCGGCGATCCGCACGCGGTCCGGGTGCGGCCGCTCGTCGGTGATCCACCCGGTGTCCACACTGGTCATGAGGATGCCGTCGGTCTCCAGCATCTCCTTGGCGCTGGTCCGGGTGAGCATGTTCAGCGAGGCCTTGGCCATGTTGGTGTGCGGGTGGCCGGGGCCCTTGTACCCGCGACCGAACACGCCCTCCATCGCGGACACGTTGACGATGTACGCGCGCCGCGCGGAGGAGGCGGCCATCGCCGGGCGCAGCCGGTCCACCAGCAGGAAGGGCGCGCTCACGTTGCACAGCTGCACCTCCAGCATCTCCACGGGGTCGACCCCGCCGATCCGCTGGGTCCAGCTGTTGACCGGTGCCAGGTCCGGCACGAGGCCGCCCGCGTCGATCGCCCCGGCCTGGTGCGCCCGGTCCGGGTGCGCCGCTCCGGTGGTCAGCGCCAGGGACGTGAGCATCTCCGGGGTCAGCGTGTGCGGTGGAACCTCGGCCACCTCGGACTCGGTGGCGCCCTCCAGCTCACGGGGGCGGACCCCGCCGAGCACCAGGGGTTCCGGCAGGCCCTCCCCGGTCAGCGGCTGGGCCTCGGCGGCGATCAGCGGGGCGTAGGAGCCCGGTGAGCGGCGCACGGTCTGCGCGGCGTTGTTGATGAGGATGTCCAGCGGCCCCTGTTCGGCCACCGAGTCGGCCAGCCGCACCACCTGGCCGGGGTCGCGCAGGTCGATGCCGACCACCCGCAGCCGGTGCAGCCACTGGTCGCTGTCGGGCATCGCGGCGAAGCGGCGCACGGCGTCGTTGGGGAAGCGCGTGGTGACGGTGGTGTGGGCGCCGTCGCGCAGGAGCCGCAGCGCGATGTACATGCCGATCTTGGCGCGGCCCCCGGTGAGCAGGGCCCGCCGCCCGGTCAGGTCGGTGCGGGCCTCGCGGCGCTGCCTGTTGAAGACGGCGCACTCCGGACAGAGCTGGTGGTAGAAGGCGTCGACCTCCTCGTACTTCTGCTTGCACACGTAACAGGGGCGGGCCTTGCGCAGCACCCCGGCGAGCTGTCGCCCGGGCTCCGCCGCGCCGTCCTCACCGGCGGCCAGGGCGCGGCTGGTCAGCGCGCGCCCGTTGGTCTCGTCGTCGATCCGGTCGGGGGCGGCCGTGGCGGTGGCGGCGAAGACGGCCTCGTCGTGGGCCCTGCGGGCGGCGTTGCGCTCCCTGCGCCGCCGCTCCTTCAGCGCCTTGAACAGTCGTGCGGTGCCCCGTTGGAGGGCCATGGAGTCGTCGTGGTCGGCGGGCAGGCCCTCCGCCTCCGCCAACACCTCCAGGCACACCCGAAGCCTGTCCGGGTCGATCCCGTCGACCGTGGTCCGCGTCACCGTTTCCGTCACCACTGCATCCCGCCGCTGATCCTGGTGGCCTCCTGCCGGGCCATCAGGAACCCTATGCGCACTCCGGGACCGGACGGTCGGGTGCGAAGGGGTCCGGGGAGCGGCGACCATGGGAGGTGAGTCAGCACTGGGAATCGACGCGTGGAGCCGGCGGCTCCACGGGCAGGGGAGATCCGTGAGCCAGCAGACGCCCGCCGAGGACGGCGCGGAGCGCGAGTTCGTGGTCCTGCTGGACGAGGCCCACGAGCCGGTGGGTGTGGCCGACAAGGCCGTCGTCCACACCGAGGACACCCCGCTCCACCTGGCCTTCTCCTGCTACGTACGGGACCCGGAGGGTCGGGTGCTGCTCACTCGCCGCGCCCTCGGCAAGACCACCTGGCCCGGCGTGTGGACCAACGCGTGCTGCGGCCATCCCGCCCCCGGGGAGTCCATGGAGGAGGCGGTGCGCCGCAGGGTCCGCCAGGAACTGGGGATCGAGCTGACGGAGGTCACCGAGGCGCTCCCGGACTTCCGGTACCGCGCGGTGTCGGCCGAGGGGATCGTGGAGAACGAGTTCTGTCCGGTCTTCTGGGCCCGGACCGAGGACACTCCCGCCCCCGACGCGAACGAGGTCGCGGAGTTCACCTGGGCGGCCTGGCCGGACGTGGTCACGCTGGCCGACCGCACACCCTGGGTGATCAGCCCGTGGGCGGCGGAGCAGATTCCGCAGCTCAACGCCGCCCACTGACCCTCGGCGGAGGTACTCCGCGTTCCTTCACGAAACCCCTGCACATCGCGGCGGGGAGGAACGACATAAGCTGGGACGATGTCGAACACATCCCCTGGCCCCGGGTGGTCCCCTGGTGGCTACGACCCCCGACAGAACCACGGCGATCACGGAGAGCGACGTCTGCCTCCGTATCCGCCGCACCACGCACCGCCCGGACCGCCTCCGCCGCAGCCGCCCGCGAAGCCCGCGAGCGACATCAGGCCCGGCGGGATCGGCTTCCTCCTCACGAACCTGCTCTCCTGCGGCGGACTCAGCGTGTTCGCCTTCGGCTACGTCGCGATCCGCCACAGGTCCGCCGTGGCGGGAATCCTCGCGGTGGTCTGCCTGCCCCTCCTGTTCGTCTTCGGCGGCAGCGCGGAGGACAGCCTCCTGGAGAACGTCAGCCTGGGCGTCCTCGTCGTCTACACCCTCTCCGCCACGGCCTACCTGTTCCACGACGTCTACAACCTGAACTCCAAGCGCAACCGGAGACTGCGCGGCGAACCGGACGGGCCCGCGTCCAACGGCCCGGCCCCCGCCTCCGCGTCCGGGAGCCGCGCGCACCAGGGCAACGCGGAACTCCGCGCGATGGCCGCCGACCGCGCGCTGCGCCGCGAGGAGGCCCGCGCCCTGCTCGTGGACGACCCCGCCCTGGCGCGTGAACTGGGGATCGGCCGACCCGACCTGCGCACCGGCTACGACGACGGGGGCTCGTCGACCTCAACCGCGCGCCCGCCGAGGCGATCGCCGGACTGCCGGGCCTCACTTCCGAGCACGCCGACGCCCTGGTGGCCGCGCGGGAATCCGCCCCGTTCGTCTCGTTGCCGGACGCGCTGATCCGCGCCCAGCTGCCACCCCACCTGGAGGACGAGATCTCCGGTTACGCCGTCTTCTGAGCCCGGCGGCGGGGTAGGTACGCATCGCCAGCCCCCTCCGAGATGGAGCGCACCGCATGCCCCCTCACGCGCACGCCCCCGTCCGCCCCGCCGCCCTCGTCCTCGACGCCCTCGACACCCTCTTCCCCCTCGGACCGCTGGAGTGGCGCTTCCGCGAGGCGGGCATCCCCCGGGTGCTCATGACCCGCTGGTGCGACCACCTTCTGAGGGACGCGTTCGCGCTGTCCCTGCTGGGTGGCGAGCGGACCTTCGAGGACGTGGAGCGGGGCTCCCTGAGGGACATCACCGGACACCAGATCGCCCCGGCCGCCGAGGACGTGATCATCGACGGGCTCGGCCGCCTCGACCCCCGGCCCGAGGCTGCGACGGCGCTCTCGGCCGCCCACGAACGGGGCGTCCGGACGGCGGTGCTCGGCCACGGCGACGACGGACGGCTCCGCCCGCTGCTCGAACGCTCCGGGCTCGCGCTGGAACCACTCGCCGGGGTCGGGGGCACGTCGGCGTGGAAACCGGCCCGCGAGCCCTACCTCGCGGCCGCCCGGGAACTGGAGGTGCCCCCGGAGCGGCTGGGACTGGTCACGGCGCACGGCTGGGACGCGGCGGGGGCCGCCGGGCCGGACTCGTGACGGGGTGGACGGCCCACCTGGAGGGGCGCTTCCCGTCCGTCTTCCCCCGCCCCGACGTCGAGGGACGGGACCTGCTCCAGACCGTGGAACGGCTCCTCGACCTCCCCGAGCCCGCCTAGGCGGTCACTCCTCCCAGCTCCGGTCGTACGCGGGGTGGCCCCGGTACACGGAGGCCAGGTACTTCACCGCGAGCCGCCAGGCCAGCAGCTCGGACCAGGGGTCACCGCCGACGTTCGGCACCGGGGCGGAGGGGTCGACGATACGCATGCTCGCGTCGTGCGCCTCGGTGTAGCCCCGGACGATCCCGCGTTTGGCCGCGACCTCGGCCAGCGCCCGTTCGCGGCCGCGTGAGCCCACGGGAACGGCCCTGGACGCGCGTTCGTCCTCGTCCAGGCGCGCGTTCAGGAACTCGACGATGGTCAACGGACCACTCCTCTTCTCTGCCCCCAAAGTCCCGTACGGGGTTCAGTATCCGGCAAACGTCCCCCTTCGGGCCACTCGGCACGATCCTCCCCACCCGTCACTCCTCCGGGCGGCCGCCCTCCTTGTCGCAGCCCTCGAACTGGGGCACGGACATGACCAGGTCCAGGTCGGTGTCGCCGAACCACTTGTCCAGGCTCGCCTCGGCCGCTCCGCTCTGGAACATCCCGTCGATCGCCCTGTTCACGGCCTCGCAGCCCGCCACGTCGCCCTTGGGCAGGCCCACCCCGTACCTCTCCTCGGTGAACGGGCTGTTCACGAACTGGAACGCGTCGGGGTCCTCGTCCAGGAACCCGGCGAGGATCAGGTCGTCCGTGGACACCGCGTCGATCTCGCCGTCCCTGAGCTGGTCGACGCAGTCGCTGTAGGTCCTCGGCTTCTTGACCTTCTCCACAGCGACGTCGAACTCCTCCTGGACCCGGATCGCGGAGTTGGAACCGTCTCCCTGACAGATCACCTTTCCCTCCAGATCGGCCACCCCCGCACGCTCTGGTCCCCCTTCCGCACAAGGATGTCCTGTTTGGCCACGTAGTAGGGGCCCGCGAAGGTCACCTGGGTACCGCGCGCGGGGTGATGGAGTAGGTCGCCACGACCATGTCCACCTGCCCCTCCCTCAGTCTCTTCTCACGCACGTCGGAGGTGATGGGCACGAAGTCGACGTCGCTGATCCCCAGTTCCTCGGCGATGTGGTTCGCCACGTCCACGTCGAACCCCTGGAACTCCCCGCTCTCGCCCTCCAACCCCACCCCGGGCTGGTCGGCCTTGACCCCGATCGTGACCGACTCCTTGTCGAGCAGGGACTCCACGGTCGGCTCCCCTCCCCCGCCGCCGAGCAGGCGGTCAGCGCCAGGATCGCCACGCCGGACAGAGCCGCCACGGCCCTGCCCCGGCCTCCTCGCAACCACATGGTCCCGTTCCTCTCTCGGGGGCTTCCTCGCGCACGGACGGTCCCGCGCCCGCCGGGCTCACCGGTACTCCGCCAATCGGGGTCGGACCCCCGCCACGACCAGGGCGAACAGCGCCAGAGTGCCGAGGGGAAGCCCCCAGGTCCACGGGGACAGGAGCGCCTGGCCCTTGCGAATGCCCTCCTCGTACTCGTTCCTGTGCGTCTCGGCCAGGGTGTCCAGGGCGTCCTCGTGCTGGCGGAACAGGCCGTCCTCGGTGTCCGCCACCTCCATGCGGATACCGATGGCCCCCGCCGCGTCGCCTTCGGCCGCGGCGGCGCGCATGCGCTCGTCCGCCTCCTGGACCGCGACGAAGGTGGTGAGCACCCTCCCGAGGGAGTCCTCCTCGCCCTCCAACAGCGCCTCCTGGGCGTTCCTCCCCAGATAACCGAGGGTGCCGGGGTCTCCCTCCGGATCGTCCTTGTCGGACCCGCGAGGCCCGGGCAGCGCCGGATAGGCGCCCGGGATCTCCCCGACCGCCTCGTAGTAGTTCGGCAACGTGCGGACGTTGCGGAACAGCACCTGCTGGGCCCGTTCCAGGTACACCTGTTGGTAGGTGTCGGCCCTCTCGTCGTCGATCAGGTACCGGCTCTGGTCGGCCTGCATGTCGGTGGCGATCGCCCCGGCCCGGGAGAGCGCCATGGCCGGGTCCAACCCGTCCTCCTTGGCGGCCACCTCATGCCCCTCGCTGCCCCCCAGTGCCAGAACGACCCCGGTGGTCAGCATCGCCGCACCGGCCGTCGCCACCAGCAGGGCGACGTTGAACCGGCGACGGAAGCGCACCCGCAGGTAGAGCTGGAGGGCCAGGAGCGACCCCACCGTCACCGCACCGGCGGCGCCGACCCACGCGCGCCCGGACGTCACCGTCAGCCGACCCTCCTCGTGGCTCTCGCGCACGATCGCCGACGACTCCAGCCCCAGGTTGAAGGCCTTGGGCAACAGTTCGGTGTGCATCAGCCGGGTGGCGTCCCGGTACGCCGCGAGCGCTTCGGGATCCACCTCGCCCGGCGGGGCCCCCGCGGCGTCGTTGGCCTGGAGCGCCCGCTCGGCCTCCTGGTGGTAGGCGCCGAGGTTGCTGAGGAGCGCGTGGACGTTCCTCTGCCCGTTGTCAGCGGCTCCCTCGCCCGCGTCGTCGCCCGTGTGCTCCTCGACGGCCCCCTCACGCGGGTCCTCGCCCCCTGTCAGGGAGACCACCTCCAGGAGGACCTCGTCGGCCCTCTCCCGGTTGAGGTCGTAACGACGCTGTGCGGCCTCGCGCCCGGAACCGAGGTCGCGGTCCGTGCCCATGAGCAGCATGTCCGCCACGCTGGCGTCCATGGCGGCCAGGTTCAGGTAGAGGCCCGTGGTGTTCAGGGCCTGTTGTCCGGCACCGTCGCCCAGGACGGCCAGGCCCTCACGGGCCTGGTTGAGGGTCACAGACGCGGAGCCGAACAGACCGGCGACGGTGACCACGCACAGCAACGTCAGGGCCCACACCCGGGCTGGGGTGGTCCGCGCCGACACGCGCACGCGCGGCCACCAGGCCCGGGTCCGTCGTCCGGGGGCCGGTGCGGGCGTGGGGTCGTGCTCGGATTCGGGGGCATCAACGGGGTTCACCCCTTCTGGATGATGATGACGGTCCATGCGCCGACGTAGATCCGGTCGCTGTCATTCAGGGGGACCTCCACGTGGTGGGGGATGGGGTTGGCCGTCCCGTTGATGGTGGTCCCGTTGGTCGACCCGGGGTCGAGGAGCGACCAGGTGTCACCGGGGCGGGCCAGCAGGATCGCGTGGATGTGCGAGATCGCGGGGTCTCCCCGGGCCCGCCGAGGTCGATCTCCGGGGTGAACCCCCTCGACCTGCTGTGCCGTCCGACGTGCACGCGGTCGCCCTGGAGACTCACCCGGCGCGGTCTTCCCCGCGGGGAAGACGATCCGGTTCGGGTCGAGCAGGCCCTGGTTGACCATGTACTGGTAGTAGGCGGGATCGGCCGCGACCACGGCACGCCAGCGCGAGCCCGGGACCGCGCCGTCGCGTGTGGAGCCGCGCCGGTGGTGGCTCCCGGACTGGGAGGCGAAGTCGTAGCCGCACTCCTCACAGAAGCGGCCCGCCCGGGAGGTGCCGCACTGCGGGCAGGGGCCTCCCTGGTCGCCGGTCGGGGCCTGGGGGGTGTCCGGAGGGGTACGGGCGGGGTCGGGGGGTGGGCGGGGGTCGGTACGGACGGTGTCCGGAAGCGTAGTCCGCAGGTGTCGCAGAAGTCGTCGGCCGTGGTGTGGTGCCCCGATGGGCAACGCGGCATGGTCCCTCCTACCCGGGTCCGGGGGCGCCGCCGGGTCCCGGTCCGCCCGGGTCGGGTCGGGTCCGAACGGTCCGGGTCGAGTTGGTGTCGAGGGTCATCTCGTCGACCTTGTCGACACTGGTCCTGAGCCGGACCGTCCCGGTGGCCGCGTCGACGACGTCGACCACGCGGTCGAGGAGCCTCGCGGTCTCCTCGTTCCCCGACTCGTGTGCGAGAGCGACAGCACGGCCCAGCCTGGTGGTGGCGGTCGCGTCGTCCCCTCGCGACGGGCGTCCAGCCCGTCCTGGATCGCCTGGGCCAGTTCGACCTGGCCGGTGTAGTGGGCCACCCGGGGGTTGATCCCGGTGACCCTGGCCTCGTCCGACGTCCACTCGGCGAGGATGTTCCCGGAGGCGAGGACCTGCTCCTGGGCGCCGCCCTCACCGGGCAGCACCACCCGGACCCAGCCCGCGCGCAGCTGGCGGCCGGGGTCGCCCGGCGGCACCTCCACGCACACGTGGTAGTCGCGGCTCTCCGTCCCCCAGGAGCCGGTGGGGTAGTCCCCGGCACGGGTGACCCGCTCCACCGCGCGGTGGGTGAGGTCCTGGACGGTGGGCGCGACCTGTTTCACGTAGCGCACCACGGCGTTCGGCGGGGTCCACAGGCGCAGCGCCACGTCGGCCACCGCCTTGCCCATGGAGGCCTGGGCCATCGCCCGGAAGTCGGCCTCCAGGTCGGCGGGGTCGGCCACGATGCCGGGGCCGCCACCGAGGAGGGCGGCGTCGATGCGGCGCAGCTCCTCCACCTTCCAGTCGGTGCCGACACCACGGCAGTCGCAGACGAAGCTGCCCGCGACCCGCTGGAGGACCCGGTCGAAGACGTCGGGCACCTCGTTGTTCTGGCCGTCGGTGAGCAGGATGGCGTGCCTGATGCCCCCGCCGGCGGTGTCGAAGAGCTCCGCGGCCCTGAGCAGCCACGCGCCCATCCGCGTTCCGCCGTCCGCGCGCAGCCGTCCCACGGCCGCCAGGGCCTCCGCCCTGGTCGAGGCGTCCGCCTCCGCCAGGTGGACGCCGTCGGGGTAGATCATCTCGGCCTCGCGGTGCCCGGCGACCACGGCGAAGCGGACCCCGTCGCGCAGGGTCTCGACGGCCGCGCGCGCCGCCCGCTTGGCCGCGTGGATCTTCTCGCCGTACATCGAGCCGGAGGTGTCGACGATGATCACCTCCGAGGCCGGCACGGACGACCCCGCCCCCACCGGGCCGTCCGAAGTCACGCTCACGACGGCGTGCACCTCGGTGCCGCCCAGCGGCAGGTACGGGTTCTGGTCGACCTCGACGCGGAACCCGGGCCCGGCGGAGCGTTCAGACGCGTTCGGCACGGGGACCCCCTGGTCGGCGGGCACGGGGATGACGACGACGGTGATGTTGTCCTTGCCTCCGGCCTCCAGCGCGAGGCCGACGTAGGAGCGGGCCGCCTCCCCGGGCGCGCTCGACGCCCCCGGCACCGCCTCGGCCAGGTCCCGGGCCTCCGGGTAGTAGTTCCACAGGCCGTCGCTGCACAGCAGGATCGCGCCGGGTCCGGTCGGGGTGACCGTCGAGACGTGCGCGTCGATCTCCCCGGAGTCCGCTCCCATCCAGGCGATGAGCGCGTGGGCGTTGGCCGATCGCATCGCCTCCTCGCGGGAGAGGGCACCCATCTGCACCATCGCCTCGCTCCACGAGTCGTCCCGGGTGAGCAGGGCGGAGGCACTGGAGGCGGGCCCGCCGGAGATCCAGTAGGCGCGGCTGTCACCGACCCAGCCGAGCGTGACCGCTCCGGTGCGCGGGTCCAGCACGGCTGACACGAAGGTGCAGGCCGGCGCGGAGCTGGGCGATTCGGCGATCGCGGCCACCGCCTCGGCGGCGCGGGTCATCGCCGTGGCGGTGGCCTCGCGCGGGTCGGCTCCCCGGCGTACGCGTTCGGCGAGCACGGTCGCGCCCGTCTCCGCGGTGACCCGGGAGGCCTCGTCGGAGCGGGGTGAGCTGGAGACCCCGTCACAGACCACGGCCACGACGGTCCCCGCGGCGTGCGGAGCGTCGTCCTCGACGACCCGGATCGCCATCGCGTCCTCGTTGCGTCTGTGCCGCAGGCCCCGGTCACTGACCCCGAAGGC
This sequence comes from Nocardiopsis eucommiae, assembly GCA_018388625.1. GTDB lineage: Bacteria > Actinomycetota > Actinomycetes > Streptosporangiales > Streptosporangiaceae > Nocardiopsis > Nocardiopsis eucommiae. Next base: position 5,488,460 of record CP074402.1, read on the forward strand.
CCGCCGGGCACGCACCTCGACGTGGTCCCGGCCGGTGGGCTGGAGGAAGCCGCACCTCCCGCAGTACCCGTCCACCACGTGTCCGGGGCACCACACGCACAGGCCGGGGTCGTCCACGGCGACCGGTCGGGTCCCCTCCGTGGGCGGCGGCCAGGCGGGGACCGCGCTCGGCGGTGGCGTCGGTGCGGCGGGCACCGAGGCCCGCACCACCGGCTGGGTGGTCCGGGAGCCGGGGGTTCGGGGACGGAGCCGTGCAGGCTCACCTGGGGTGCCGTCGGCGCGCCCTCCGACGGGACCAGCCCGGGGCGCTCGAGCGTCACCGTCTCGTCCTCCGGGGAGACCTCCCTACGAAAGGTCCCGGACATGCTCGCCTGGGGCGCCGTGGGGACGCGGTCGGGTGTGCGGCCCGCCCCCGCTCCGGAGCGCACGTCGGCCGGGAGGGTACGCCCGCAGCCCTCGCAGTAGAGGTCGCCCTCCGACACCGTCTCGGCGCAGGCAGGGCAGGTCCGTACCTCGGTCATCGCCGTTCCTTCACTTCTCACAGCAGTGTCACGGGGCGGAGGGAGTTCGCCCTGTCGATCAGCTCGTAGCGTTCCGCCAGCCGACCGGAGCGGTGGGCCAGGGCCCGGTACCGCCGCTCCAGGTTGGCGCGGACGCCCTCCTCGGTGAAGTCCCCGCCGAGGAGCCGTCGGTCGCCCGTGTCCCCGCCGCCCGCGCGCAGCCAGCCCAGCGCGGCTTCGAGGACCCGGGCGGCGAGCCGGTCGGCGGACTCGCTGTCCAGCCCGATCCGGTCGAGGCGTTCCCCGGCGCGCACGTGGTCGGCGCCGTCGGTGGCCCCGGTCGCGAGGGTGGCGATCAGCGCGGTCTGCGCGTGCACGTACAGACTGGACAGCTCGGGCACGGCGTCCAGGACCCGGATGGCGGCGGCCCGGTCGCCCTGGGCCAGCCTGACCCTGGCCAGCCCGAAGGCGGCGCTCACGTACGAGTGGTCGGTGGACCACACCGTGGAGTACTGACGGGCGGCGGTCTCCAGGTCCCCGGTCTGCTCACAGGCCAGCGCCAGGCCGAGTTTGGGCGCCACCTCCCCGGGGAGGTGGTCGTAGAGCTCGTCGAAGTGGCCACGGGCCCCCTCGAAACCGCCCATGCTCAGCTCGGTGACGGCGAGGTACCACATGGTCCGCCAGTCGCCGGGGGCCGCCGTGCCGAACTGCTGGAGCGTGTCCAGGGCCTCGTGGTACTGGCCGACCGTGATCAGGGCCCGGACCAGCCTCAGCAGTGTCTCGGGGCTCGGGGCTCGGGCGGCCCGCAGGGTCGGGATGAGTTCGGCCGGGGACATGCCCTCGAGGCTGCCCAGGAGCTGTGCGGCCGGGTCGGCCTGGTCGATGAGCGGGGCGGGCAGCAGCCTGGCGGACTCGCCGGGCGGCGGCGGGCTCAGCATGCGGTCGGCGTCGTGCCTCCCCACACCCGAGACGAGGGTGAAGCTCTCGCCGCCGAAGAGCACCGAGGCCGCCGGGTGCGGGGCGCCCTCGACGTCGGACAGGACCTCGCGGAGCACACCGGTGAGCTGTTCGGCCATGTCCCCGGCGTCGTGGAAGCGTGCCTCCGGGTCGATGCTGGTGGCCCGGCGCAGGAAGCGGTCGTAGGACTCGTACCGCTGGAGGAGGGGCACCTCGTGCCGCGCCGGGATGCTGTGCGGGTGCTGCCGCATGAATCCGAACTGGAAGCTGAGCACGGCCAGGGCCCGGCCGACCGAGTAGAGGTCGGCGCTCACCGTGGGGCCCGGTCCGCGCAGCTCGTCCTCGGGCACCCGGTAGCCGGGGGTCGTGTAGACGGGACTGAGTGTGTCGTCCATGCGCCGGACGCCGCCGAGGTCGATGAGCTTGATCAGCTCCTCGCTCTGGATGACGTTGTCCGGCTTGAAGTCGCAGTAGAGCAGGCCCCTGGAGTGCAGGTAGCCGAGGGCGCGCAGACACTCCAGGCCGTAGGCGATCACCTGCCCCAGGGGAGGACCTCGTCGGCGGATCCGTTCTCCCGGCGTTCGACGAGCAGCTGCCGCAGGGACTTGCCGCCCACGTACTCCATGACGATGTGGCCGCCGGGGATGCCGGTGCGCGGGTCCGGATGCTGCGAGAAGTTGATGATCTTGACGATGTTGGGGTGCTCGACCTCGGAGAGGAACGCGCGCTCCGCCGCGGCCGCCTTGTGCGCCTCGGCGTCACCGGCGTTGAGCAGGCCCTTGAGGACCACCCAGCGGTTGTTGACGTTGAGGTCCCGGGCCAGGTAGATCCAGCCGAGGCCGCCGTGGGCCAGACAGCCGACCACCCGGTACTGGCCGCCCACCACGTCACCCGCGACCAGCTTGGGAGTGAAGGAGAAGTGGGTGCCGCACTGGCGGCAGAACCCCTCGGTGCGGCCCGGCTGCTCTCCGCGCGACCGGCCGACCCTCTCGGAGCAGTTGCCGCAGAACCGGTTCTTCTCCGACACGACCGGGTTGGTCATGATCGCCTCGGAGGGGTCGTGCGTCGGGACCAGGGGGACCCGGATCAGACCGGCGCCGAGCATGCCGCGCCGGGCACCACGGCCGGAGCCGTCGGCCTCGGCGGCGGACGTGCCGAGGGTTCCGGAGCCGGACGGCCCGGACCGCCCGGACAGGCGGATGTCACCCGAGCCGATCGGGTGGGAGTGCACGGTGTCGCTGCCGGAGCCCCGTGAGGAACCTCCTGAGGAGGAGGCCCCGGACGTGGGTCCGGAGGTGGGACCGGACGACGCGCGGGAGCCACCCGAGCGCCGCCGCGGGCCGGGCGCGCGGTGGGGCGCCCCGAAGGAGGGCTGGGTCCGCTCGTCCCGGGGGTCCGGGGTCCGGACGGCGGAGCCCCGCGCGACGCCCACCGGCTGGCGCGGCGCCGACGGGTCGGGCGAGGAGGACGCACGTACGTCCACGGGAGCCAGGCCGCACACCACGCAGAAGCCGTCCTCGATCCGGCCCTCGCAGTCGGGGGAAGTGCACATCGTCATCTAGGTCACACCACCATCGGTCTCGGCGTCAGACGCTCCGACGCCGGGTGTGGTTCCGCCCTCCGGGGTTCGCTTCCCGCGAGTTCGCCGAGCGACCGCTGGTAGGCGTTGAGGGCCCTGGCGGCCTCCCCAGGTCACAGGGGGCCTTCCACAGCTCTTCGTGCGCGCGGCCGTGGAGCCCGGCGAGACGTTCGTGCTCGGCCAGGCCGAGGCGGACCGCGCGGGCGCGGTACGAGTCCAGGAGGCCGCGGAGCTCGGCCCGGCGCGCGAAGAGCTCCGACAGGTCCTCCTCGCACGCGTGGGCGGCGTCGCTGGCCTGGTGCACCGCGTGCTGGACCCGGCCCAGCCGGGTGCCGAGTTCCCGCCAGTCGCCCAGGGAACGCAGGACGTCCATCTCCGTGAGGTCGGCGCGCAGCCCCGGGACCGGGTCGGGGACGTCGGGGGCCGCGGGAGCGGAGATCTTGGCGACGACCCTCGCGCGCAGTCCACGGGCGTGGCGCAGGACCTGTTCGACGTCGTCGATGGCCGAGACCAGGTGGGCGACGCTCTGGGTGTAGGAGTCGCGCATCCTCAGCGCGTCGCGGAGCTCGCCCCGGGTGCGGACCAGGAGACCCCGCAGGCGGCCCAGCGACGAGGTGTCCACGCGCGTGCCGACGACCAGGGACAGCGGGTCCCGGCGGACGGTCTCCCCACCCGGACGAGCTGTTCGCGCAGCTCCTCGTGCTCGTCCTCGTCCAGCTCCACCTGGTCGGAGAGGGTACAGACCTCCTGCCACATGGTCTCGAGCTCCGCGAGCCGGGGGTGCAGGACGTCCCAGGCGGTCTCCACCGCCGAGACGACCTCCGTGGCGGCCTCGTAGTCGGAGGCCATCCGCGCGACGGCGTCGGCCGTGGTGAGCCGTTCGACGTCGGGGTCGAGCAGACCGCGGTCGCCCGGGGAGCCCGCCTCCAGCGGCAGGGTGACGGACGCGCCCCGGAGCAGGAAGGCCAGCTCGCTCTGCGGATCCTCGCCACCGCGCTCGCGGACGTGGATCGCGCGCTCCACCACGAGCGCGAACGCGTCGTGCACCGTCCACAGCCGACGGAGGCGGACGTCGGCGCGCTCCCACCGCTCACGGGTCCCACCCACGAGGTCGGCGTCCCTGAGCAGCTGGTACCCCACGTGCTGCTCCAGGTCGGCGAGACGGATCCTGATGCGGTCCGCGTCACCCCGCACGCCGTTGAGAGCGTGGTCGAGCACCTCCCAACTCATGGGCGTCGCACCCGGCTCCGCGTCCCACCCCACCCGTCGATTCACCTCCAGCGGTCCGTGAGCCGCCCCGTCTTCTCCTCTGGTCTAGGACAAGAGTGTGGCCGCGCCCACCCGGAACCACAAGGGACTCCGGGGTTTACGGCCACGAGCGGCCACAAAAGCAACAGACATGTCATCTCAGGCATCCCGTGCCGTGGGTACGACAGGGGCATGGACAGAACAGAGGAAGAGTTCCCCGGTATCGGTGCCCCGGCCCGCAGGGCCCTGAACCGGGCCGGGTACACGCGTCTGGAGCAGTTGGACGGCGTGAGCGAGACCGACCTGCTGCGGCTGCACGGCATGGGCCCCACCGGGACCGACATCCTGAGCGATCTCCTGAACGCCCGGGGCATGTCCCTGGAGCCTTAGGCCGAGTTTTGTGGATCATTCCGCGCTCGCGTTGCCAGGCTGCCTCTCGCCGCGCCGATGAAGCTCGGACAGCCAACCCCGGGCTGACTCTCGCTCATCGTCTTGCGAGAGATTGCCTGGCGGCCGCTCGCATCGATGGCGGCTCCGCCGCCACCGGCGAAAGCATCCACAAAACACGGCCTAGGCGTGTGGATCCAGGTGGTCGAGGAGGAACCGGGCCCGGTCGACGACGGGGACGCGGGGAGGGTGACCAGTTCGTATCCGCAGTCGGGGTAGGCGGCGCACATCGCCTCGAAGGTCCGTTCGGCCTCCTCGGAGGACTGGTGCCGCTCGGCGTCACCGGAGAAGATCTCCGGCCAGGGCGGTGCGACGAACACCGTGCGGCGGTAGCGGAACCTGCGGGTGGCCTCCCACAGGTGGTCGGGGACCGGCAGTCCGCGCAGACGGTGGTAGCCGACCAGGTCGGGCACGCCCCGGTCGCACAGGACCAGCCCGTCGTGCCCGGCGGCCTCACGGTGCGAGCGCATCTCCCACGCCAGCATGAGCTCGGCGAAGAGGGTGTCGTCCCGCCAGGCCAGGCCGGGGCCGTCGATCTCCCGCTGGTCGCGGATGATCGCGCGGCCCGCCTCGACCGTGCGCCGGTGGCCGAGCCCGGCCAGGTGGTCGATCAGCGTCGTCTTGCCCGAGCCCGGGCCGCCGGTGACGACGACGAGGTGGTCCATGGTGGTTCCTCCTGGTGAGCGCGGCCGGTGAGGAGCGGCCGCGGGGTGGACGGAGTGGAACGACACGGCGGTGCGCCGGTCCCGAGGGACGCGGAGCACCGCCGTGACGGAGGGGTGGGGCCGGAGGCTACGCGGTGGCCTCGGCCTCGACGAGGTCGGCCGCGTACGAGGTACCACCGTTCCGGAGCCGGGCACTGATCGCGGCCAGGCGCGCGGCCACCTCCGGGTCCGACGTGAGGTCCAGCAGGGCCGCGCGCAGCGCCTCGGGGTGGCGTCGGCGGAGTCGATCCTGCGGGCGACCCCGGCCGCCTGGAGACGGTCGGCGTTGTCGAAGCCGTCGGTCGCCTGGGGCACCGCGATCATCGGTGTCGCCGTGTACAGGCCCTCGCTGGAGCCGCCCATCCCCGCGTGGGTGACGAAGGCGTCCGCCTGGCGGAAGACGTCCAGCTGCGGCACCCAGGGGTGCACCTCGACGTTGGCGGGCACCTCCCCCAGCTCCTCGGCCGAGACGAACCGGCCGACCTGGAGCACCACGTGCCAGCCGGGCAGGTCACCGAAGGCCCGGACGCACGCGCGGTAGAAGTCGGGCAACCGGGTCAGGGCCGAACCCATGGACACCAGCAGCACCCTGGCGGCCCCCTCCGGCCGCCGCCAGACACCCTGGTCCTCGCGGGCCCCCAGGCACGGCCCCACGAAGGTGACCGTGTCCGCGACGGTGTCCGCGAAGGGCTGCATCTCGCGCGGAATCAGGGCCAGGGCCCGGTCCGGGGCCCCGGCGAAGGTCGCGTGGTCCAGCCCCGTGACGCCGTTCTCGGCCAGCCAGGCGTCGAACTTCGCGAAGTGATCGGCCGCTCCGGGCAGCCCGCGCAACCACTCCATCACGGTGTCCCCGTGGTCGGCCCAGGCCACGTAGGTCGGGGAGAGCTGCACGGAGGGGATGTCCCAGGCGATGCCCAGGACCCGGGCGGCGTACCCGCCGATGTCGTACAGGAACAGGTCGGGCCGGTCGTGGTCGTAGGCGTCCCGCAGGACCGGCAGCGCGTTGATCGCGTCGTCCAGGAAGGTGTCCATCCCCTCGACGGGATCCTCCGGCCACTCCTCGTCCCCGGTGGGCAGCGTGGTGGTGAAGCGGACGAGTTCGGCACCGGTCGAGGCGATCAGCTCACCGAGTCCGTCCACGGGGTCGTTGGCGTAGGTGACGCGGTGGCCCCGGACGACCAGTTCCCGGATGATCTCCAGGCTGGGCAGGACGTGGCTCACGGCGGGCACGCCGACCATGGCGATGTGAAGGCGGCGGGTCAAGGTACTTCTCCAGGGGTCGTCTACGGGTAGGGGTGAGGGGCGCCGGTCCCAGAGGGCGGCGCGGAGCGTCGGGGACGCCCGGTCCTAGCCGTAGATCTGCTGGAAGTACATGCGGGCCAGGTTAGGGCAGTCCTCCCCGGGCGTCCAGCGGTTTTCGCGCGGCGCTGGCGGAGCACCGGGAGCTCCCGGCATGGCGGAAGGAGGGGCCGCGCCGGTCGTCCCTGTCAGCCAGGTCGACCGGCGCGGCCCCTCCTCGCCAGCGGCGGCTGAGCCCCTCCTGCCCCTCCTACGGGGTCCCGGGGTTGTTCGGCCCGTCCTTCGGGGCCCGGTGGCGTCCCGTGCGGGGCGTGGCCGTCCCGTCGTCCCCGGGGTCGGGCTCCGCGTCACGCCCCTCGCCCCGGTAACCGTCGGTGTAACCGCCCGCGTACCCCTCGTCGAACGCGCTCACCGGCCGGTCGGCGTCCCCGGAGGTCTCCGTGCCGGGCCGCTCGGCGGCCTCCGTCCCGTCGTCGGCCCCGTCGAGGCCGGCGTCGGCCACGGTGTCCTGCTCACCGGTCGGCACCGCGCCGTCCGCCGCGCCGCGCAGCTGGAAGCCCGCGACCGCCATGACCACACCGAACACGATGGCGTAGACACCGACGACCAGCATGATCGCCTCGGCGCCCGCCAGCGGCCAGAACCACACCAGGAGACCGAAGATCACCGAGAGGGCGCCGACGAAGATCAGCAGCCACTCGGAGCTGACGTGGGCGCGCAGGCGCACGGCGGTGACGATCTCCGCGACACCGGTGACGATCGCCCAGGCACCGATCAGGAAGACGATGGCGAGGACCGCCGCCATGGGCCAGGTGAGGGCGAGCAGACCCAGGACGATGCTCAGTCCGGCCTGGACGCCCAGCGGCATGCGGGTCCCCGGGGCGGCACGGTAGGCGGTGAACGCGAGCGCGACCCCGTCCACCAGCGCGAAGGCACCGAAGATGATCGCCAGGGCCAGCAGGCTCGCGCCGGGCCAGACCAGGGCCACCAGACCGAAGACCACCGCGACCACACCGCGTACGACCAGGACCCACCAGTGTCGGCTCAGATCTCCGAGTATGTTGCCTGTCAACGCGTACCGGACCATGACCAGGCCCCCTTCCTCGTGTGGTCCCGCTCGTTACGGGGTCACGCTCTGCCACTTCCCTCAACGTCGCATACGGATGACAGAAAGTGCGCAAAATACACGGAAAGGGAAGTTCTTCACCTGGTACCGGGTGGTGCGGGCGCTGGTCGCACGGGGCCGGGACGCACGAACGCCCGCCCTCGTCGGTGACGTGGGCGGGCGTTCGGGGCACTGCGGCGGGAGCTAGCCCTGGCCGGGGTAACGGCGCTCGTCGGAGCCGACGTAGTGCTGACGCGGGCGGGCGATCCGGAAGGCCGGGTCGTGCAGCTGCTCGCGGTAGTGGGCGACCCAGCCGGGCAGGCGGCCGATGGCGAACAGCACGGTGAACATGTTGCTCGGGAAGCCCATGGTGCGGTAGATGACGCCGGTGTAGAAGTCGACGTTCGGGTAGAGCTTGCGCTCCGTGAAGTACGAGTCCTGGAGCGCGGCGGCCTCGAGCTTGAGGGCCAGCGCGAAGAGCTCGTCGGGGTTGTCGTGGCTGTCGAGGATCTGGCTGGCCAGAACCTTGATCTCCTTGCTGCGCGGGTCGAAGTTCTTGTAGACCCGGTGGCCGAAGCCCATGAGACGCATCTCGCGGGCCTTGACCTTCTCCAGGAAGTCCTCGATCGAGATGCCGGAGTCGCGGATCTCCTCCAGCATCTCCAGGACGGCCTGGTTGGCGCCGCCGTGGGACGGGCCGGACAGGGCGTTCACACCCGAGGCGACGCTGGCGTAGATGTCGGCCTTGGAGGAACCGACCACCCGCACGGTGGCGGTGGAGCAGTTCAGCTCGTGGTCGGCGTGCAGCACCAGCAGCATGCCGACGGCCTTGTTGAACAGCTCGCCGAGCTCACCGGTGGGGGCCTTGTCCCCGAAGGTCATCCGGATGAAGTTGTCGACGTAGTCGAGCGCGGCGTCCGGCTCGATCGGGGTCTCACCGATGGAGTTGCGGTAGATGCGGGCCGCGATCGTCGGCAGCTTGGCCATCAGCCGGATCGTGGCGAGCTCGACCTGGTCCTCGTCGTCCGGGTCCACGCTGTCGTCGTAGTACGCGGCGAGGGTGTTCACGGCGCTGGCGATCAGCGCCATGGGGTGCCCGTTGCGGGGCATCGCGTCGATGAACGCGCCCATCTCGGCCGGGATGTCGGCGTTGTCGCGCAGCTTCTCGGAGAACTCCTTGAGCTGGCCGGGTTCCGGCAGCTCGCCGTAGATCACCAGGTAGGCGGTCTCAAGGAAGGTGCTGTGTACCGCGAGGTCCTCGATCGGGTACCCGCGATAACGCAGGATGCCCGCGGCCCCATCGATGTAGGTGATCTTCGAGCTACACGAAGCGGTGTTGCCGAACCCGGGATCCAGGGTCGTCATACCGGTCGACCCCAGCAGGGTCTTCAGCTCGATGGTGCTCTCACCCTCGGTACCGGTGAAAACCGGCAGCTTCAGCACGCCGCCCTCGTAGTGGAGCTCCACCGTGCGCTCTTTGTCATCGCTCATGCCCGAGGTCAACCTTTCCAGGCGGGGGATACGTGAGGTGCGTCAGACGCGAGGCGATCCGCCGCCGCGATCTTGTTCACTCGTTATTGTTCTGTTTTGTTAAACGACGGTTAAGCAAAATCATATAAGTTTCACCGATTCACGAACAGGTGACATGCAACACATACCCAGACGTGATCAGAATTACCACCGAGTGAAGATTTACAGACTTTGCCGAACGTCGATAACGTCGTGATCGCCCTGAGACTTCACGGACGCCGACGGGGTTCTCCCGCCACCCGCCCCTGGTCTCCTGAACCGGTCCCCTGGGCGCACCGAACCCCACGTGGGACGCACGTGGGCCCGTCCTTCGGCCCGCGCTTCACAGATGCGGACAGACCCGAACAGAACTCGGTGCGGCCAGGTGTTCGAACACGCCCTAGCGGCCTGCTATCAGAGTACCTTCGCCCTGATCACAAGGGCTGAGGCGGGGCACCCCCGACTCGGTGATCTTGGCCTCTGCCACGCCCGGTCGGGGTGCGGCGGCGACGCGTCGGGCGCCTTCCCCGGTGCTCCGGGGACCGGAGTATGTGCCCAGGGCACGAGAGTTCACACGCGTCCGCGACGTGGTGTTCGTCCCCCTCGTCACGTCCGGGCTGAGGGGCCCGAACGGGGCAGTGAATGGCACACCGAACGTGACCGAAGTCGACAACGGGTGACCGGCATTCACCGCCGGTAAACAATGTCCTCGCACAATGCCGGAAAATCCGACCCCCGCGTTGACAGCCGGTGACCGGGGGCTACTCGCCCTCGTCGACACCACCGGCGAGCAACGCCTGCATGAACAGCGACGGGTGGTCCCGTTCGATCACGCGCAGACGCCACTTGTTGTGGACCAGCACCAGCAGTTCACCGTCCGAGCGGCGGCGCAGGACCTCGGCCCCGGACAGCGAGTGCAGGGTCGGCGCGGACTCCTCGTCGGTGCGCCGCGCCACCGAGTACTCCAGGGGGAGGCCTCGATCGGACTGCGGAACTCCTGCTCCATCCGGTGCCTGACCACGTCGAACTGGAGCGGGCCGACCGCCGCCAGCACCGGGGCCTGCTCGCCTCGCACGTCCGAGGTGAGCACCTGCACCACGCCCTCGGCGTCGAGCTGGGCGATACCCCGCTGGAACTGCTTGTACTTGCCCGCGTCCACCGCGCGCGCCACCACGAAGTGCTCGGGCGCGAAGCTGGGGATCGGCGGGAAGGCGACCTTCGGACCGTCGAAGAGGGTGTCCCCCACCGCCAGCGCGTGCGCGTTGACCAGGGCGATCACGTCACCCGGGTAGGCCGTGTCGATGGTGGAGCGGTCCGAGCCGAACACCGCCTGGGTGTACTTGGTGGCGAAGGGGCGACCGGTGGGCGCGTGCGTGAGCACCATGCCCCGGTCGAACCGGCCCGAGCTGACCCGCACGAACGCCATCCGGTCCCGGTGGTTCTTGTCCATGTTGGCCTGCATCTTGAAGACCTGGCCGGAGAAGGGCTGCTCCACCCGGCGCGGCCGGTCCTTGTCGTCGACCTTGGCCGACGGCGCGGGGGCCAGGCCCACGACCGTGTCCAGCAGCTGGCCCACCCCGAAGTTGGAGAGCGCGGCGCCGAAGAGCACCGGGGAGGACTCGCCCGCCATGAAGGACTCGTGGTCGAAGTCGGCGCCGAGCGCCTCCAGGAGCTCGATCTCCTCCTGGGCCTGCGTCCAGGCGTCGAGCTCGACCTCGGCGGCGCGGTCCGCGTCCAGGACCTCCTCGATCGCCTTCTGGGCGCCGCCGGGGTCCGGGTCATCTTGGTGTACGTGCCGCTGGTGCGGTCGACCAGGCCGCGGAAGTCGCCCGCGATGCCGACCGGCCAGTTCAACGGGGTCGGGCGCAGGCCGATGCGCTGCTCGATCTCGTCCAGGAGCTCCAGCGGCTCTCGGCCCGGACGGTCCCACTTGTTGACGAACGTGATGACCGGCATCTTCCGGGCACGGCACACGTCGAAGAGCTTGAGGGTCTGCGGCTCCAGGCCCTTGGCCGAGTCCAGCAGCATGATCGCGCAGTCGACCGCCGAGAGCACCCGGTAGGTGTCCTCGGAGAAGTCGGCGTGACCGGGGGTGTCCAGCAGGTTGAGGACACGGTCGTCGTAGTCGATGCGCAGCGCGGCCGAGGTGATGGAGATCCCCCGGTCCTGCTCCATGTCCATCCAGTCCGAGGTGACGCCCTTGCGGTCGCCCTTGCCGTGCACCGCGCCGGCGGAGGAGATCGCCGCGGCGTGCAGTGCCAGCGCCTCGGTCAGCGTCGACTTACCGGCGTCGGGGTGGGAGATGACCGCGAAGGTCCGCCGCCGCTCCGCCTCATGGGCGACCTCGGACTCCTGCTTGGTCGCTCCCGCCGTGTCCACGCTCATCTGCGCTGTCCGCCCCGCCTCGTTCGCTGCCCTGCTTTCGGCCCCGTCCAGCCTACGCGCGCACGGACGTGGCTGGGACCCGATCGGGCTAGCGCTCCCGCTCGACCGCTTCCGAGACGCGTCGCAGCAGGTCGGAGGTGTCCGCCCCCGCGGATAGACCGCCACCAGCACCCGTTCGCCGTGGGCCTCGCCGCCCCGCTCGGGCGCGTCGTCCGGGCCGCCGAGCAGGGGCGCGGCGAGGTCGGTGACCCTGGTCATCGCCTGGTCGAAGCGTTCCCAGACCCGCCCGCCGTCGGGCTCGCGCAGCCAGCCGCGCAGCACGTGGTTGTGGGCGGCGATGACGGCCGCCGCGACCATCTCGTCCTCCAGGGACGGTCGGTCGTGCCCGGCGCTGTGGGCCAGGTGGCGGCTGAACGCGGCCTGGTAGCGCGCGGTCATCGCCACCTCCCGGTCGCGCAGGCGGGGGTGGGCGCGGACCAGCCGGTACCGGGGGACGGTGATCTCGGGGTCGCGCACGTAGCCCTGGAAGACCAGGCGCGCGGCGGCGACCACCGTGTCCGCGGGGGGATCGGGGAGGCGTCCATGTAGCGCACGACCGTCTCGAAGAGTTCGTCGTGCTCAGCGAAGAGGAGGTCCTCCTTGGAGCCGAACCTGCGGAAGAGGCTGCGGCGGCTCACGCCCGTGGCGGCGGCGATGCCGTCCATGGTGGTGCCGTCGAACCCCTCGTCGGTGAACAGGCGCACCGCCGCCAGCACGGCCTCGCGGGTCGACACACGTGTCGTCGCCATGTCCACCTCCCGTTCCGGCGCCAAGGTATCCGACCCCGTCTGTGTACTTCGTCCCGATCATCTCCTACTCTGGCACCGAATGCCATATTCAGGCACGCGGTGCCAGTACGAGGAGAGCGTGATGGGCGACTTCGACCTGTTCAAGACCAACGAGGAGCACGAGGAGCTGCGGGCGGCGGTCCGCTCCGTGGCCGAGGACAAGATCGCCCCGCACGCCGCCGAGGTGGACGAGCGCTCCGCCTTCCCGCAGGACGCGCTGGACGCCCTGGTCGCCACCGACTTCCACGCCGCGCACATCTCCGAGGACTACGAGGGCGTGGGCGCCGACGCGCTCGCCACCTGCGTCATCATCGAGGAGGTCGCCCGTGTGTGCGCCTCCTCCTCCCTCATCCCGGCGGTGAACAAGCTCGGCACCATGCCGCTCATCCTCGGCGCCTCCGAGGAGGTCAAGCAGCGCTACCTGCCGCCGGTGGCGCGCGGCGAGGCGATGTTCTCCTACGGCCTCTCCGAGCGCGAGGCCGGTTCCGACACCGCCGCCATGCGCAGCCTGGCCACCCCCAAGGGCGACGACTGGGTCCTGAACGGCCAGAAGTCCTGGATCACCAACGCCGGTGTCAGCGAGTACTACACCGTCCTGGCCGTCACCGACCCCGAGGGGAGGCGAGGCCGCAACATCTCCGCGTTCGTGGTCCACGCCGACGACGCCGGGTTCACACTGGGCGAGCCCGAGCGCAAGCTCGGTATCAAGGGCTCCCCCACCCGCGAGCTGTTCTTCGACGACGTCCACATCCCCGGCGACCGCATGGTCGGTGCTCCGGGCGAGGGCCTCAAGATCGCCCTGCGCACCCTGGATCACACCCGTGTCACCATCGGCGCGCAGGCCGTCGGCATCGCCCAGGGCGCCCTGGACCACGCGGTGGCCTACGTGAAGGAGCGCAAGCAGTTCGGGAAGTCGATCGCGGACTTCCAGGGCATCCAGTTCATGCTCGCGGACATGGCCATGAAGCTGGAGACCGCCCGGCAGATGGTCTACGTGGCCGCCGCCAAGTCCGAGCGCGGCGACGACGACCTCGCCTTCTACGGCGCCGCCGCCAAGTGCTACGCCTCCGACGCCGCCATGGAGATCACCACCGACGCCGTGCAGCTGTTGGGCGGCGCCGGCTACGTGAAGGACTTCCCGCTGGAGCGCATGATGCGCGACGCCAAGATCACCCAGATCTACGAGGGCACCAACCAGATCCAGCGCATGGTGATGGCCCGCCAGCTCCTGAAGTAGGGGCCTCGTTCGGACGCCCGCCTCCCGTCCCGGGGAGGCGGGCGTCCCGTCAGTGCACGGACTCCCGCACGAACTTGGCCACGGGCACGGGGTCGCGCCCCAGGGCGCGGCGGACGTCCTCGGTGACCACGGCGGCCCGGCCGTCGGCGACGGCTCGGAACCGCTCGTTGAGGGTGTCCACGTACCGGTCCGACCAGCCCATGTTGGTGGCCCGGAAGTAGAACCCGGCCTCGTCGACCTTCTTGTACCGCCACACCGGACTCTCCGTCCCCTTGGTCATCCGCACGACGTCGCGGAAGGACACGGGGGCGGGTCCGGTGAGCGTGTACTCGCGGCCGTGCAGGGAGTCGTCCGTCAGAGCCGCGACGACGGTGTGGGCGACGTCGCGCGCGTCCACGAAGCTGACCTCCGCGCGCTTGCTCAGCGGAAGTTCCAGACGCCCGTTGCGCGAGCGCGCCAGCCGGGCGAAGAGGCCCTCGGTGAAGTCCTGGTCCAGCCAGTTGGGGCGGACCACCGTCCAGTGGTCGAACAGCTCGCGGACCCGGCGCTCCAACACGCGCTGTTCGGAGTCGGGCGGCCCGTTCTCACTCCCCATCGCGGTGGTCAGCACCGCCGTCCGGACCCCGGACCCGGCCGCCCTCTCCAGGAAGGCCCCGGCCCGGTCGGCCAGCCCGCTGGCCATGGGAACGGTCACGAAGAGGCTCTCCACCCCCTCCAGCGCCGGTTCCCAGCTGGTGGTGTCGGTCCAGTCCAGCCGCACCTCACCGTCCCTGGAGGCACCGGCGGCGGGCAGGCCGCGTCTGCGCAGTTCGGTCAGGACACGTCGACCCACCTGTCCGGTGGCGCCGGTGACCAGTGTGCTCATCGGGTGATCCCCCAGGTTCACGCGCGGGTGCTCCGCCTGCTGACGGTACCCACTCCCGGGGGCGGAACGAGCGCGAAACGGTGGAACGGCCCGGACGCACCGTCCCTCAGCCGCGACCACGGGAGGCGGCCAGCGACTCCACGGCGACGACGAGGACGAGACCGAGGGCGGCCAGGCCCAGGTTGGCGAGCAGGGCGTTCTCCTGGAGCGCCGCGACGTTCTGAACGACCAGGCGGTGGAAGGAGTTGAGCACGATCCCGAGGATCGGCTGGGTCCAGAGGTGGTCGACGGCCCCGCTGACTCCCATGAGGACGAGGAGGACGCCCAGGGCCCGAAGTGGTTTGCGCATGGCACGAGCCTAGGAAGCGGGGCCCCTCCGGCGGATCGGGCACAGGGTGGTCGCCCCACGACCAAAGTAGCGTCCCTCGCGGCCTTCGGTATCGACTCCGCCCCGTCCGCCCACCTGCGCGGCGTCCACTCCCTAGACTCCGAGACGATGAACGAGACGACCTCCTCCCGGCACCGGTACCGGCGCGGCGCGCGGGACTGGGTCGTGGACACCCTGATGTTCCTGACCGCCCTGGGCTTCGGACTCCTCGGCGCGGTGACCCTGCCCGGCGAACCCCCGCCGCCGGCCCCGCCCGACCCCCTGCGCGTCACCGAGCAGCTGGTCGCCCTGGCCTGCTGCGCCTCCCTGTGGT
Organism: Nocardiopsis eucommiae; assembly: GCA_018388625.1. Taxonomy (GTDB): domain Bacteria; phylum Actinomycetota; class Actinomycetes; order Streptosporangiales; family Streptosporangiaceae; genus Nocardiopsis; species Nocardiopsis eucommiae. Next base: position 5,503,823 of record CP074402.1, read on the forward strand.
GGCGGCGCCGCTGGCCGGTGGGGATCGCGGTGGCCCTGGTCGCGGTCTCCGGGGTGTTCCCGCTGGCCGGTGGGGCGATGCTGGTCGCCCTGTTCTCCCTGTGCGTCCACCGCCCTCCGAGGGTGGGGCTCACGGTGCTCGGACTGAGCTTCCTGGCCTCCTACGTGGGCGCCCTGGTCCACCCCGACCCGTACGGGACCCCGGTGGTGACCACGTTCCTGCTGAGCGCGGTGTTCCAGGGAGCGGCGGCCGGGTGGGGCCTGTCGGTGCAGCACCGCCGCCAGCTGCTCGACTCCCTGCGGGAGCGGGCCGCGCACGCCGAGGCCGAGGCGCAGCTGCGCGCCGAACAGGCCCAGCACCGGGTCCGCGAGTCCATCGCCCGGGAGATCCACGACGTCCTCGGGCACCGTCTGTCCCTGCTCAGCGTGCACGCGGGAGCCCTGGAGTACCGGCCGGACGCCCCCGCCGAGGAGGTCGCGCGGTCCGCCGGGGTGATCCGGGAGAGCGCCCACCAGGCCCTCCAGGACCTGCGCGAGGTGATCGGCGTGCTGCGCGCGCCGGTGGGCGAGCTCCCCCAGCCCACGATGGCCGACCTCGCCCAGCTGGTGGCGGAGGCCGGGGACACCGGTGCGGGGGTGGACTTCGTGGAGGAGTACTCCGGTGAGGTCCCCGAACGCACCGGGCGCACGGCGTACCGGATCGTCCAGGAGGGGCTGACCAACGCCCGCAAGCACGCGCCCGGCGCCCGCACGTCCGTGCGGATCTCGGGCTCCCGGGCCGGGGGCTGAACGTGGAGGTGGGCAACGGACCCGCCGTCCGCACACCGGAGGCACCCGGCGGCGGCCAGGGCATGGTCGGCCTGACCGAGCGGGTCTCCCTCGCCTCCGGCCGCCTGGAGTACGGCGCGACCGCCGATGGTGGCTGGCGCCTGTCTGCCTGGCTACCGTGGCCCTCATGAGCGAAACGGAGCGGGACGTGGACCGTCGGATCGGTGTGGTGATCGTCGACGACGACGCCCTGGTGCGGGTCGGCCTGGTGATGATGATGGGCGGCGCCCCGGACGTGCGGGTGCTCGCGGAGGCCGAGGACGGGTCCGCGGTCCAGGAGCTGGTCGAGCGGCACGCGCCGGACGTGGTCCTGATGGACATCCGCATGCCCACGGTGGACGGGCTGACCGCCACCGAGAGGCTGCGCGCGCTCCCCGACCCGCCGGAGGTGCTGGTGCTCACCACCTTCGACGCCGACGAGCACGTGCTGCGGGCCCTGCGCGCGGGGGCGGCCGGGTTCCTGCTCAAGGACACCCCGCCGGAGGAGATCGTGGAGTCGGTCCGGCGGGTGGCGCGGGGGTTCCCCGTGCTGTCCCCGAACGTCACGCGGCGGCTCATGGACCGGGTCGCCCAGAGCGACCAGGGCGGGCGCGCGGACCGGGCCCGGGCCCGCCTGTCCCTGCTGAACGCGCGGGAGACCGAGGTGGCGGTGGCGGTGGGCGAGGGGCGTTCCAACGCGGACATCGCCGCGCGGCTGTTCCTGAGCGTGCCGACGGTCAAGACCCACGTGTCCAGCGTCCTGACCAAGCTGGACCTGAACAACCGCGTGCAGATCGCCCTCCTCGTGCACGACGCCAGGCTCCTCGACGAGGGCTGACCCGCGCGGGTCCTCCCAGCTCAGCGGGGCTCCGGATCGCATACTGGTGGTGACCGGTCACGGGGACGAGGGGGGTCCATGGGCGAGCACGACGACGCCGACGTCTACGCGGAGCGGCTGATGCGCCGCGGCGCGCCCAAGGAGGGCTTCCCCCAACGGGGCACCGAGGCGCGCGTGGCCTACCAGCTGGTCCACGACGAGCTCATGCTCGACGGCGTCTCCCGGATGAACCTCGCCACCTTCTGCACCACCTGGGTGGAGCCCGAGGTGCACCGGCTCATGGACGAGTCGCTCGACAAGAACATGATCGACAAGGACGAGTACCCGCAGACGGCGGAGCTGGAGAAGCGCTGCGTGCGCATGCTGGCCGACCTGTGGCACTCCCCGACCCCGTCGCGGCCCCGGGCACCTCCACCACCGGTTCCAGCGAGGCCGCCATGCTCGGCGGGCTCGCCGCCAAGTTCGCCTGGCGGCGGCGCCGCGCTGCGGAGGGAAGCCCACCGACCGGCCCAACCTCGTCTGCGGCCCGGTCCAGGTGTGCTGGGAGAAGTTCGCCCGCTACTTCGACGTCGAGCTCCGCCAGGTCCCCCTGCGGGGCGACCGGTACCTGATGGAACCGGACGACGTCGACCGCCACTGCGACGAGAACACCATCATGGTGGTCTGCAACTTCGGTCAGACCTTCACGGGGCTGTTCGAGGACGTCCGGGGTATCGCCGCCGCCCTCGACCGGTTCGAGGAGCGCACCGGCCACGACATCCGCATCCACGTGGACGGCGCGAACGGCGCCTTCGTCGCCCCGTTCTCCACTCCCGACCTCGTGTGGGACTTCCGGCTGCCCCGGGTCCGCTCGATCAACGCCTCCGGGCACAAGACCGGCCTGGCCCCGCTCGGCGCGGGGTGGGCGGTCTGGCGCACCCCGAGGACCTGCCGGAGGAGCTCGTGTTCCAGGTCAGCTACCTGGGCGGGACCGAGGCCACCTTCAGCCTGAACTTCTCGCGCCCCGGCGGGCAGGTGATCTCGCAGTACTACGACTTCGTCCGCCTGGGCCGCGAGGGCTACCGGCGCGTGCACGGCGCCCAGCTGGAGACCGCCCGGCACCTGGCCTCGCGGGTGGCCGCGATGGGCCCGTTCGAGATCATCCACGGCGGCGACCCGGACCGGGGCATCAGCGCCGTGGCGTGGCGGATGGTCGGTGACGAACCCTTCACCCTGTACGACCTGGCCGACCGCCTGCGGACCCGGGGCTGGCTGGTCCCGGCCTACCCGCTGCCCGCCGACCGCCAGGACGAGGTCATCCAGCGCGTGCTGGTGCGGCACGGGTTCAGCCACGACATGGCCGACCTGTTCCTGAACGACCTGGAGCGCGCGATCGAACACCTGCGCGGCCACCCGCCCACGCCCTCGCTCACGCGGGACGAGGCGGGCGGCTTCAACCACGGCGCCGGATCGACCGTCCTCCCTCCGGGAACCTAGGAGGCGGGTTCGAAGGACTCGGAGATGCGGTCGAGGAGCTCGTGGTTGTAGTCCTGCTCGTCGGCGCTGACGAGGAAAAGGGCGTAGCCGACGTCCTCGGTGTGGAAGCCGCGGTTGATGGCGTGCATCTCGCCGTCGCGCCCGCTGAAGGTGAACTCCCAGTCGGCGGCGCTGACGTAGTCGTCGGCCCAGCCGCCGTCCACGTCCTCGATGCCGATCAGCGAGTAGCCGGAGAAGTTCTGGCGGCCGGTCGGCTCGAAGTCGCGCCAGTCGTCACCGGCGTCGTCGTTGGGGTTGTCCGTCTGGTCCACCAGCAGGTACCCGCCGTCCGGGTTGCGGAAGTAGACCATGTGGCCCTGGCGGTCGACCTCCCAGTTCCCGGGAACGTCGACGGAGAAGCCGCTGGAGTCCTCGTGGCGGTCGAGGAAGTCCCACTGGTCGTCGGCCTCCTCCTCGTCCTCCGGCGCCTCCTCCTCGTCCGCTCCCGCGTCGCCCTCGGCGGTGTCCTCGGTCCCCTCCTCGGTGGCGGCCTCCTCCGGGGCGCCTCCGGCGGCCTGTTCCTCGCTGGAACCGGCGAGCCCGGCGTCGGCGTCGTCCGAGCGGTTCATGCTGACGAACAGCGTGGTCGCGCCGACCACCAGCAGCAGGGCGACGGCGGCGGCCGCGACCAACAGCGTCCGGCTCCGCGATCCGGCCGTGCGCTCCCGGGGCCGTCGGGGGACGGCGGCGGGCGGCGGAGCCGGGGCGGGTGCGGCCTCGGCGGCGCTGACCGCGCGGTGCACGGTGCCCTGGTCGGTCACCCGGTTCCAGTCGGAGGGGTCCTCCGGGGCCGGTTCCAGGGAGGGAGCCAGCATGGTGGTGCTGGTCGAACCGGAGTCCCGGATCTCCCGCAGGAGGGCCCGCACCTCGAGGACCGACGGCCGGTCCTCGGGACGCTTCTCCGTGAGTGCCTCCAGGACCGGTCGGAGCGCTCCCGCGTTGGGGGTCTCCGGCAGGTCCTGCGTGACGATGGCGGTCAGGGTCGCCATCGGGGTGGGGCGGTCGAACGGCAGCGAGCCCTCCACCGCCTGGTAGAGGGTGATGCCGAGCGCCCACATGTCGGAGGCGGGCGTGGCCGCGCGGCCGTGCGCGATCTCCGGGGCGAGGTAGCTCGGTGAGCCGATCAGCAGTCCGGTGCTGGTCAGGTGGGTGGAACCGTCCAGGTGGGCGATGCCGAAGTCGGTGAGGACGGCGCGGTCGTTCCCGGCGATGAGCACGTTGCCGGGCTTGATGTCGCGGTGCACGATGCCGCGGTCGTGCGCCTCGGCCAGCCCGGCGGCCATCTGCTCACCGACGTTGGCCGCACGGGGGACCTCCAGCGCGCCCTCGTCCTTGATGAGGTCCCCGAGGGAGGGCCCCCGGACGAGCTCCATCACGATCCACGGGCGGCCGTCCTCCTCGGCCACGTCGAACACCGTGATGATGGAGGGGTGGCTGAGCTGGGCGGCGCTGCGGGCCTCGCGGATCATGCGGGTGCGCAGGACGTCGACCTCGTGCGGAGGCAGGTTCGGCGGCGTGGTCAGCTCCTTGACCGCGACCGGGCGGTCGAGCAGGGTGTCCGTGCCGCGCCAGACCCGTCCCATGCCGCCCGCGCCGATGACCTCGTCCAGGCGGTACCGGTTGACCAGGACACGGCCGGGGTCGGATTCCGAACTGTTCATGTGCGCGCGATCCTCTTCGGGGGAGGTGCCCTTCCGTGGGAGGAGGGCGGGACAGGGCAGGGGTCGAGAGGGCCGGGGGACCGTGCCGAGTCTAGGATGCCGCCCCGCTCCTTGGTGCTCTCCCGAAGGTGCCAACCCCGTTCCCGCAGGGCACGAACCGCCCGCAACCCTCCCTGAGGTGCACGAATCCCGCCGGAGGTCGTCGGTGTGACCTCCGGCGGGACGGGGGCGTCGGTCAGCGCAGTCGGACCGGGAGGGCGTCGACCCCGGAGGCGATGATCGACGGCGCCGGGACCAGGTCGGCGTCGTCCACGGCCACGGCCAGGTCGGGGAAGCGCGCGAACAGGCGCGGCAGCACCTCGTTCACCTCCATCCGGGCCAGGCTCGCCCCCAGGCAGTAGTGGCGGCCGTGGGAGAAGGACAGGTGTGAGCTGTCCTCACGGGTGACGTCGAACTCCTCGGAGGTGGGCCCGTGGCGGGCGTCGTCCCGGCTGGCCGAACCGTAGCCCAGCAGAAGCGGTTCGCCCTTGGGGATCGCCACCCCCGCCAGTTCCATGTCCTCCGTGGTGTAGCGCATCGGCACGTACTGGCCGGGCGGGTCCCAGCGCAGCACCTCCTCGACGGCCTTGGACCACTCGACCTTCCCCGCCACGACCAGGTCGAGCTGGTCGCGGTGGTGCGTGAGCGCCCGCACCGCGTTGGAGATCAGGTTCATCGTGGTCTCGTAGCCGGCGCTGACGAACAGCACCAGGTTCCAGATGAGCTCGTCCTCGGTGAGCCGGTCCTCCTCGTCGCGGGCGGCGATGAGGGCGCTGGTGAGGTCGTCGCCGGGTGCGGCGCGCTTGGTCTCCACCAGTTCGGTGAGCACGCCCCACAGTTCGAGGAAGGTGGACATCGCCTCCTCGGGGGTGACGCTCTGGTCGAAGAAGACGCCGACCGGCCCGTGCAGGCGGGGCCGCGTCGCCTCGTCCACCCCGAACAGCTCGCTGATCACGGTGAGCGGCAGCGGCTGGGAGACGACGGCCCGGAGGTCCACGACCCCGTCCGGGCTCTCCTCTGCCGCCCGCTCCAGGTCGTCCAGGAGCGACTCCACGATGGCGACGACTCCCCCGCGCAGCAGTTCGACCCGGCGCGGGGTGAAGGCCTTGGAGACGAGTCGGCGCAGACGGGTGTGGTCCTCACCGTCCTTGGAGAGCATGTTCTCGTTGATGATCCACGAGATCAGCGGCCAGTCCGCCGGGATCTCCCCGGCGTTGAAGGCCGTCCAGTACTTCTTGTCCTTCTGCACACGCGGGTCGGCCAGGGCCGCGCTGACGGCCTCGTGGGTGGTCACGACCCACGCGTCAACCTCACCAGGAAGCTGGACAGGGACGACAGGGGCGATCTTCCGGAGGTGGGTGCTCTGCGCGCGGAGGTTTCCGGGCGCGAGTCCGACGCGTTCCATGGAGTTCCTTCGACGGGGGTGGGGGGCGGGGGGATCTGGGGGTGAAGCGCACGGGAAGGGTGACGGGGATCCAGGACAGGGCGGACAGCTGCCAGCGCAGGTCCTCCGGCGGCACCTCCACCCTGAGCCCCGGCAGGCGGTCGAGGAGGGTGCGCAGCGCGACCATCGTGATCGTGGTGGCCTCCTCGCGCGCCGGGCAGCGGTGCGGTCCGGCGCCCCAGGCCACGTGGGCCCGGTTGCGGGACTCCTCCATCCGCTCCGCGTTCTCCTCCACGTAGAAGCGGTTGGCCGCCGCGAAGCCCAGCAGGATGGGGGAACCCGCCTCGATGGTGCGGCCGCCGTCGAGCGGCACGTCCACGCGCGGGTAGATGACGGGGTAGTTGGTGATGGGCGGGTCGCGCCACAGCACCCGGTCGACGATGTCGGCCAGCATCGTCGGGGAGGGCGCGCGGTCGGTCGGCGCGTTGGGGTCGGCCAGGACCTCGCGCACGCCCGCGTTGATGAGGTTGGCGGTCGGCTCGTTGGCGGCGGCGACCACCAGCAGGAGCTGCATGATCACCTCCTCGTCGGTGAGCGCGGCGCGGTGCCGGATGAGGCGGGTGGTGACGTCGTCGCCGGGGTCGCGGTGCTTGGCGGTGACCACCTCGGACAGCGCCCGTTCCGCCTGGGCGTTGGACCGCTCCGTGTCGACGCCCAGCCACAGGTTGCGCATGGCCTCCACGAAGCGCACGCCCTGGTCGCGGTCGAACCCGAACAGCTCGTTGATGACGAGCAGGGGAAGCATCCGGGCGTACTCGTTGAGGGCGTCGGCCCGGCCGCGCTCGCAGAACTGGTCGATGAGCCCGTTCGCGTAGCGTGCGGTGACCTCGACCCAGCGGTCGGAGCCGATCGCGCCGAGGCTGTCGGTGATCGCCCTGCGGTAGCGCTGGTGCTCGGTGCCGTCCACGAAGAGGGCGTTGGGGCGGGGAGCCATCATGGGCAGGACCGCCGCGTCGGCGCTGACGCGCCCCTCGTGGAAGTCCTTCCAGAGGCGGGCGTCGTGCCCGAACGTGGTGGTGTCCCGCGACCACGAGATGAGGGTGGTGTAGTCGGTGACGAGCCACCCGTGCACACCGGGTTCGAGCTCCACCGGGACCACCGGGCCGTGCTCGGCGCGCATGCGTTCGTACACGGCGTAGGGGTCGGGTCGCGCTTCGTGGTGGTACAGCTTCGCGCGGGGGCATCCAGATGTCACGGAAGGGACCTCGGCTGTGCGGGGGCGGCTGCGGAGCTGACGTCCTCTCTCGTGCTCGTGTCGTGGACGACGCTTCGCGGGCGGGCCGCCCGGATCGACGCGGAGCCCCACGGGGGTGGGGTTCCGCGCAACCCTAGCGGCCCGCCCGCGAAGGAGGCGAGACCTGAGTCACATTGCCACTACTACGTGTCGATCTGACCGGTTCCGGCCAGTGGGCGGAACCGGCGCAACCGCTGACTGTTGGTCACCACGAACACGCTCGACAACGCCATCGCCGCACCGGCGAGCATCGGGTTGAGCAGGCCCATCGCGGCCAGGGGCAGCGCCGCGGTGTTGTAGGCGAAGGCCCAGAACAGGTTGCCCTTGATGGTGCCGAGCGTGCGCCGGGACAGCCGGACCGCGTCGGCGGCCGCCCGGAGGTCCCCCGGACCAGGGTGAGATCGCTGGCCTCGATGGCCACGTCGGTGCCGGTGCCCATGGAGAGCCCGAGGTCGGCCTGGGCGAGCGCGGCGGCGTCGTTGACGCCGTCACCGACCATGGCGACCGTGCGGCCCTCGGACTGGAGCCGGGTGACCACGTCCACCTTGTCCTTGGGCAGAACCTCCGCGACGACCTCGTCGATGCCCACCTCGGCGGCGACCGAGCGGGCCACCGCCTCGTTGTCGCCGGTCAGCAGGATCGGGGTGAGCCCGAGGTCGCGGAACTGGCGGACCGCCTCGGCGCTGGTCGGCTTGACGGTGTCGGACACCACCAGGACGCCCCGGGCCCGGCCGTCCCAGCCGACCGCGACGGCGGTGCGGCCCTCGGACTCGGCGGCCCGCATGGCCCGGGTCAGGTCGTCGGTCAGGGGCTGGGACCACTCCTCCAGGAGCGCGGCCCGTCCCACGAGGACGGCGTGGCCCTCCACGACGCCCTGGACGCCCAGGCCCTCGACGTTGCCGAAGTCCTCCGGGGTGGGCAGGTCCCCGACCCGCACCACGGCCCCCGTGGCGACGGCGCGGGCGATGGGGTGCTCGGAGGCGTTCTCCAGGGCGCCCGCCAGGCGCAGGACCTCGTCCTCGTCCTCCCCCTCGGCGACGGTGACACCGGCCAGGGCCATCCTTCCGGTGGTGACGGTGCCGGTCTTGTCCAGCACCACGGTGTCCACCCGCCGGGTGCTCTCCAGCACCTCGGGGCCCTTGATCAGGATGCCGAGCTGGGCGCCGCGCCCGGTGCCCACCATCAGGGCCATCGGGGTGGCCAGTCCGAGGGCGCAGGGGCAGGCGATGATCAGCACGGCCACGGCGGCGGTGAAGGCCGCCCCGACCGGGTCGCCGGTGCCGAGCCAGAACCCGAGCGAGGCGACGGCGATCATGATGGCGACGGGCACGAACACCCCCGAGACCCGGTCGGCGAGCCGCTGCACCGCGGCCTTGCCGTTCTGGGCGTCCTCGACCAGGCGCGCCATCTGCGCGAGCTGGGTGTCGGAGCCGACCCGGGAGGCCCGCACGACCAGTCGGCCGCCCGCGTTGACGGTGGCCCCGACCACGGCGGAGCCGGTTTCGACCTCGACCGGGACGGACTCGCCGGTGAGCATGCTCATGTCGACGGCGGAGGTGCCCTCCTCCACGGTGCCGTCCGTGGCGATCTTCTCGCCGGGGCGGACCACGAAGCGGTCACCGACCGCGAGCTGGTCCACGGGGACCAGCTCCTCGCGGGCCGCGCCGCCGGTACCGCGCAGGACGGCGACCTCCTTGGCGCCCATCTCCAGGAGCGCGCGCAGGGCCGCCCCGGCGCGGCGCTTGGAGCGCGCCTCGAAGAACTTCCCGAGGAGGATGAAGGAGGTGACGCCCGCCGCGACCTCCAGGTAGACGTTGCCGGACCCGTCGGTGCGGGCGATGGTGAACTCGAAGGGGTGGGTCATGCCCGGGGTTCCCGCCGTGCCCAGGAAGAGGGCGTAGAGGGACCACAGGAAGGCCGAGGTGACACCCAGGGAGACCAGGGTGTCCATGGTGGCGGTGCCCAGCCTGAGGTTCTTCCACGCGGCGACGTGGAAGGGCAGTGCGCCCCAGACCACGACCGGCGCGGCCAGGGCGAGCGAGGCCCACTGCCAGTAGGTGAACTGGAGTGCCGGGACCATCGCCATCGCGATGACGGGGACGGACAGCACGAGGGAGACCAGGGCGCGGTTCCACAGGGCCTGGGTGGGGTCGGCCGGGTCGGCCGCGCCGCCGGTGGTCTCGGGTTCGGTCCGTGGCACGGTGGCGGTGTAGCCCGCCCTCTCGACCTGGGCGACCAGGTCCTCGACCGGGACCGCCGCGCCCTCGAAGGTGACACGGGCCTTCTCCGTCGCGAAGTTGACGGTGGCGGTGACACCCTCCACCTTGTTGAGGCGCTTCTCCACCCGGTTGGCACAGGCCGCGCAGGTCATCCCGCCGATCGCCAGTTCCACCGGCTCCACCGCGGCGGACGCCGTCTTGCTGCTACTCATATGCCGCTCCAGGATGGTCAGTGGTCGACGCCGTCGTCGGCGTGGTCCCGCTCGGTGCCGTCGTGGTCCTGTTCGGCGGGGGCCGGGTACTCCACGCTCTCCGTGGACCCTCCGGTCTGGTCCGGCAGGACGGGGCCGACGAGCGTGCCGACCCCGAACGCCGCGACGAACACGACCACGAGACCCACCGCGTACAGCGCGAGCTTCGCGGTCACACCCATGTCAGCTCGCCACCTCGTACCCGGCCTCGTCGATCGCGGCGCGCACGGCCGCGTCGTCGATCCGGCTCTCGGCGGTGACGGTGACGCTCCTGCTCTCCAGGTCGACCTTGACGTCGGTGACGCCGGTGATCCCGCTGACCTCCTCGGTGACCGAGTTGACGCAGTGTCCGCAGCTCATGCCCTCGACGGTGTAGACGGCGGTGCTGGCCATTGCTGCCTCCTGGTGGTTCTGCCGCGCAGGTGCGCGGCCTCGCGTTCCTACGAGGTCCAATATACCCCCTGGGGTATATGCCTGTCAAACACCGGCGCCACCTCGACGCGGAACACGCGGCCCAGCGTACCCCAGGGGGTACCAGGAGTCGATGGAACCCCTGGCAGGAGCGGACGGGCGCACGAGAAGGGGCCCCGCGACGCGCGCGGGGACCCCTTGGATCATCGGACACCCCGGGGCCGCCGTTCTGGCGACGTACCCGCGCTGACCGGGAGAAGTCGTGTTCCGGATACCCTCCCCCGTTTGTCGGACACCGTCCGGGCGGCCGGAGGAGGGAGGAGCGGAAGGGGGTGACGGGGGACTGGGGGATCGGGGACTCGGCCGCGGGGTGGGCTACTCGGCCTTGAGCTCCAGCCGGGCCACCACACGCTCACTCAGATGGTGCCCCTCCAGCGTGAACCCGGCCCTGCGGAACATCTCGACCGTGCCGGTGTAGACCTCGGCGCTGGGGGCGCGCCCGCCCGCCGTGTCCACGGGGTAGGCCTCCAGGACCCTCCCCCGCCCGCACGGGCGTACTCGATCGCACCGTCCAGCAGGCGGCTGCCCATTCCGCGCTTGCGTCTGCGCGGCGGCAGCCAGAAGCACACCAGGGACCACACCCCGGGTTCGTCGGGATCGGCCGGGCGCAGCGTCCGCGAGCGGGACAGGCGGATGAAGTCCTCCCGCGGCGCCACAGAGACCCAGCCGCAGGGGCCGTCCCCGTCATAGGCGATCAGCCCGGGGACACGACCGTCCTGGGTCAGTCGACGCAACTCCTCCTTGTTGTCCAGACCCCGCGTGGACCGGTCGCAGGACACGCTCGCCGTGTGGTCCTTGGCGCGTCTTCGGAAGAACGTGCACCAACAGTGCCCGTACGCTCCGGTCGGTCCGAACAGGTTCTCCAGGTCATCCCACCGCTCGGCGGTGGCGGGCTCGATTGAGACGATGGACATCGGACTCCCTCGCGAGACACAACTCTGACCGCCACAACTGTGATCCAGCACACTAGCGATGATCCGCGGTGACCGAAAGAACACGGATGCCTGAAAGCTCCTACCGTTAGGGATTTGTGTGCTTTCGGAAGTGAACCCAGCGCCGCCTGAGCCGTCGGGGACCCCTGGGAAGCACACGGGGGCACGCCCGAACCGCTCGGACGCGCCCCCGTCGGCCCTCGGTCAGGAGGAGAGCCCCTCCTTCTCCCGGACCTCGGCGTCCTCGGCCGGCTCCCAGCACTCCACCCCGCGCACGTCCGGCATCCGGTCCCTGGTGAAGACCGGGTCCAGGCCCTGCTTGCGCTGGTCCGTGTAGTCCTTGAGCAGACGGCAGGCGATCACCGTCAGCGGGGTGATGGCGATCAGGTTGACCAGCGCCATCATGCCCATCGTGGTGTCCGCCAGGGTCCAGATCAGGTCGATCGAACCCAGCGACCCCAGGAAGGTGGCGACGAGGAAGACGACCTTGTAGCCGAACAGCACGTTCCCGTTGCCGGTCAGGTACTCGATGTTGGACTCGCCGTAGTAGTAGTTGCCGAGCACCGAGGTGAACGCGACCAGGAAGATGATGAGGGTCATGAGGTGCAGCGCCCAGGGCCCGAGCATGGACATCAGGGCCATCTGGGTGAGGTCGCCCTCCAGGGTGCCGTCGAGCGTCCCCTGGTAGCCGAGCAGGACGATGAAGGCGGTCACCGAGCAGACCACCAGGGTGTCCAGGTAGACGCCGAGGGTCTGCACCAGGCCCTGCTTGACCGGGTGCGAGACCGAGGCGCTGGCCGCCGCGTTCGGCGCGGAACCGAGACCGGCCTCGTTGGAGAACATGCCCCGCCGCACGCCCTGGATGATCACCACGCCCAGAGCGGCCGCCGCGAACTCGCCCAGGCCGAACGCGTTCTGGATGATCGAGGCGAACATGCCCGGCACGAGCTGCCAGTTCAGCGCCATGACGATCAGACCGATGACGATGTACAGCCCGGCGAAGAAGGGGATGAGCGCCTGCGCGGTGTTGGCGATCCGTCGGACGCCGCCGAAGATCACCAGGGCGGTGAGGACCACCAGCAGGGCACCCACGATCGCGGAGAACAGCAGGTTGGTCTCGGCACCGAGCTCACCGGCGGAGTTGGCGATCGTGTTGGTGATGGTGTTGCTCTGCACCGCGTTGAACACCATCGGGAAGGTGATGATGAGGATGATCGCGAAGACCACGGCGAGCCAGCGCTGCCCCAGGCCGCGCTCGATGTAGTAGGCGGGCCCGCCCCGGTACCCCGCCGAGTGGCGGACCTTGTACAGCTGCGCGAGCGTGGACTCCACGAAGCTCGCGCCACAGACCACCAGCGCCATCGCCCACATCCAGAAGACCGCTCCGGGACCTCCCAGGGAGATGGCGATCGAGACGCCGATGATGTTGCCCGTGCCGATCCGGGCCGCGGCCGAGATGAAGAAGGCCTGGAGCGAGGAGACCGCCTTCTTGCCGTCGGGCGCGACCTCGGGCTTGCTCTTCAGCACCCGGAACATCTCCGGGAACAGTCGGAACTGCACGAGCCCGCTCCGGACGGTGATGTACACGCTCACCACGATCAGGAGCGGGATCAGGACCCACGCCCAGAAGAAGTCGTCGTTGAAGGTGCCGATCGCGTCCGTGACGCGGGCGTCGAGGGTGGGTACTGCGTCTGCCAGTAGCACGGCGGTGGGGCTCCTTCGCTCCAAACAGGGACAACCGCCGACCCATGCCCCGAAACGGGCACGGAACACCATCCGGAGCGCACTGTACCCGGATGGTGACTCTTCCGTTATTCGGTCGTCCCGACCGCGTCACCCCTCGTGAACGAGGTCCGCGTACTCCGGGTTGCGCTCGAGGAAGGCGCGGGCGAAGGGGCAGACGGGCACGATCCGCAGCCCCCGCTCCCGGATCTCGTCCAGGGACCGGCGCATCAGCTCGCTGGCCACCCCCGCCCCTCGACGGCGGACTCCACCTCCACGTGCGGCAGGGCCAGGACCCCCTCGGAGATGAGGTGGTAGGCGGAGAAGCCGACCACCCTGCCGTCGGCGCTCACCTCGTAGCGCGATCGTTCCGGCACGTCGACGACGGACAACTCCATGGCCACTTCCCCTGACTCGTGCGTGTCGCACGCGCGTGGCGCGCGCGTCGTGGGCCCCACAGGATGTCATGTTCCCTGCCGGACCCGCCCACGCACACCCCTCCGGGGTTCAGTGCCCCCCGAGGTGGGGGTCGGTGACGCCGCCGGGGCACGCCAGGGCGTCGATGTCCCACCCCAGCCTCCCCGCCCCGGCCCGGTAGGCGCTCTCCAGGAACCCGAGGACCGCCGCACGGGGATCGGGGTGCTCACGGGCGTCGGCGTAGCGCAGCAGTGCCAGGTGTCCGTGGCCGCTGGGCCGCCACTCCGCCTCGACGGGGCTGAGCGGCTCCTGGGTGAGCCCCTCCGGTTCGGGGGCCGCGTAGGCGTAGAAGCAGGGTTCGGGGACGTCGTCGTCACCGAACCAGAAACCGAAGCTGACCACCTCGCGCGAGTAGGCCTCGCGCACCAGTGCGCCCGCCTGCCTCGGCTGGTCGATCGGGTGCGGTGAGAAGCGGGTGACGGCGATGTCGAACGTGTGCCAGAAGTGGTGCACCGGGCTGGTCTTGCCGGAGAAGGAGGACGCGAACTCCTCCAGCACGAGGTTCACCTGGCTCAGGATCCGCCAGTACCGGTTGGCGTGCTCGGGCACGTAGGTGGCGTGCTGGACGTCCTCCGCGAAGGGGCGGCCGGTGTCCGGGAGGTCGAAGGGGTGGCCAGCGGGACACTGCCGTCCACGCCCAGGCTGTCCAGGGCCGACTGGAACTGGAGGTAGAACGAGGACACGGTGTGCCCCTGGAGCGGGAAGCTCGCGGTGTGCCCCTCCAGGTTCGACGCCACCAGCTCGTGACGGACGAAGTCGAAGTCCACCGTGAAGACCGGGTTGCCGTCCACCAGCCCCATCGGGCGGGACGTCACGCCCGTGCCGGTCAGGTGGAAGGGCACGTGCCACCAGTGGTTGCGGCGGGGACTGTGGGCCAGCCGGACCTTGCCGACGATCTGCTCGAAGCGGTGCAGGGTCTGCTTGGTGTCGTACCACTCGTCGAGCGGCAACGCGGGGAACAGCTCCATGGTGACGGTTCTCCTGGTCTGGTCACGTGGCGGCGCGTTCGCGCGGCGCCCGGGCGCGTCGTGGACCGGCCGGTTCACCAGCCCCGGCGGGCGGTACGCACCGCCTGTCCGGAGGCGGGCGAGTGCGGGTCACGCGTGCGGTAGAGGACGTAGGGACGGAACAGGTAGCCGATCGGCGCGCTGAACGCGTGCACGAGCCGGGTGAACGGCAGCAGCGCGAACAGGGCCAGGCCCATGAGCGCGTGCAGCTTGTAGGGAGCCTCGGCGGCCGCCATCGCGGCCACGTCCGGTCGCAGGATCCAGATCGACCGGAACCACGGCGACACCGTCTCCCGGTAGTCGCCGGAGTGCCCGCCCGCGAGCGCCACCCCGGCGAAGTAGACGGTCATGCCCAGGCCGGTCACGATGGCCAGCACCAGGACCACGTACATGAGCTTGTCGTTGCGGGTGGTGGCGCTGAAGACCGGTCCGGTGGTGCGCCTGCGCCAGATGAGCAGGGTGATCCCGGCGAGCGTGCACACGCCCGCCACGATCCCCATCGACAGCGCGACGACGTGGTACGCGGTGTCGGAGACGCCCAGCGCCCTGGTCCACGTGTCCGGGACCAGCAGGCCCACCACGTGCCCGACGATCACCACGAGCAGGCCGAAGTGGAAGAGCGGGCTGCCGATCCGCAGCAGGCGGGACTCGTACAGCTCCGAGGAACGGGTGGTCCAGCCGAACCGGTCGTAGCGGTAGCGCCACACCAGCCCTCCCACCACGAGCACCAGCACCACGTACGGCAGCACGCCCCACAGGACGAGGTCGACCGGCCCCGTCGACCCGGAGCTCACCGCGGTCGCCTGGTCACGTCGGTCAGGGGCAGCGGGACCCGGGGGCGCGCGCCGTAGGGCTCCATGCCCACGTCCTCGGCGGGAGGCCCCTGCTGGGCCAGCAGGCGCACGCGCTCCTCGTCCGCGCGGCGGGGCGCCGGCAGCGTGTGCCGGACCGCGTCGACCACCCGCGCGTAGGGCGTGCCGTGCTCCTCCAGGGACCGGGAGAGCAGGTCCAGGCCCGAGCGGAAGTCCACCAGCAGCTCCTGCCCGGCCTCGGCGTCCCCCCGGGCCGCGAACTCCAGCATGACCGCCAGGTGGTCCGGCAGCTCGCGGGCGTGCACCCGCCACCCCGCCTCGCGGTAGACCCGCTTGATCTCGGCCAGCGCGTGGCCCCGGCGCCGGGTGTCGCCGTCGGTGTAGTAGGTCATGTGGAGCGCGCGGCGGCGGCGCAGGTCGAACACGTCCACGTAGTGTTCGGCCAGTTCCAGTTCGGGCGTGCTGGAGGCGTGTTCGCAGAACTCCAGCAGGAGGGTCCGGGGCTGGCCCTTCGGCAGTTCGGCGACGGCGCGCGCGGCCAGCGGGAGCCGTTCGAAGAAGAGGGCGTCCGGGTAGCCGAGCAGGACGGACGCCGCCTGGTGGGTGACCGCCCGGGCGTGCGCCCTGCGTGCCTCCCGGCCGGCGCCGAGCCAGCCCGTGCGCCCCGGGCCGTCCGGGTCGCGGCCGTCCTGGCTCGGGATCACCGGGCGGGCGCCGAGGCCCTCGCCGGAGACGCCCCCGTGCCGTCGGTGTTGGTGTTGGTGCTCATGGTCGACCCCCTTCGGGCGGCCCGGGGTCCGCGCCCCGCCCGCCGCCGTCGTCGGTACCGCCACCCCGTCGGGGTGGGAAGAGTCCTCCGGGACGACCGTTGCCGTCCCAGTTCAGCAGGTTGACGCGGCCGTCGGTCGCGGACCCCTCGGGCCCGCCCTCGCTGGTCTGGCGGTCGCGCAGGGCGTGGAAGGTCTCCACGGTGGCGGCGTCCGGGCGCCCGGAGGCCTCCCCGAAGGGGACGTCGCCCATCCCGCCCATCCCCGGGCCGCCGTCGAAGTCGAGACTGCACCCGACCTCCTCGATGACCCCCTTGTCGGCCTCGTCCACGCCGAAGGCCGTCGGCACCACGTAGCGCTCGTCGTACCTGGCCAGCGCCAGCAGCCGGTACATGTCCTCGATCTCCGCCCCGGTCATCCCGACCGCCTCGGCGATGGACTCGTCGCGCTCCTGGCCGAGGTTGATCCGGCGCATGTACGACCGCATGGCCGCCAACCGCCGCAGCACGAGGTCCACGGGCGCGGTGTCCCCCGCCGTGAACAGTTCGGCCAGGTACTCGATCGGGATGCGCAGGGCGTCGATGGCCCCGAACAGGTGGTCGGCCTCCTCGCCGTCGTGGCCGGTCCTGGTGAGCGCGTCCACCACCGGCGACAGCGGCGGGACGTACCAGACCATCGGCATCGTCCGGAACTCCGGATGCAGCGGCAGGGCCACTCGGAAGCGCTTGGCCAGGGCGAGGATCGGGGACCTGTCGGCGGACTCCACCCAGCGGTCGGGGACGCCGTCGCGCCGGGCGGCCGCGCGCACGGCCGGGTCGGCGGGGTCGAGGAACACGTCCAGCTGCGCCTCGTAGAGGTCCCGCTCGTCCTCGACGGCCGCGGCCTCACCCACCCGGTCGGCGTCGTAGAGCACGACCCCCAGGTACCGCAGGCGCCCCACGCACGTCTCCGAGCAGATGGTGGGCATGCCCACCTCCACGCGCGGGTAGCAGAAGGTGCACTTCTCGGCCTTGCCCGTCCTGTGGTTGAAGTAGATCTTCTTGTACGGGCAGGCGGTGACGCACATGCGCCAGCCCCGGCAGCGGTCCTGGTCCACGAGCACGATGCCGTCCTCGACCCGCTTGTACAGCGCCCCGCTCGGGCAGGCGGCCACGCAGGTGGGGTTGAGGCAGTGCTCGCAGATGCGCGGCAGGTAGAACATGAAGGTCTCCTCGAAGGAGAGCTTCACCTTGTCCCCGAGCCTGCGCACGATCGGGTCCTGGGAGGCGAGTTCGGGGCCGCCGCCCAGGTCGTCGTCCCAGTTGGCGCTCCAGCTCACCCGCATGGGCTTGCCGGTGAGCGCCGAACGCGGGCTGGCCACGGGGAAGTCGTCGCCCAGGGGCGCGTTGGTCAGGGTCTCGTAGTCGTAGGTCCAGGGTTCGTAGTAGTCCTGGATGGAGGGCATGACCGGGTTGGCGAAGATGGTCGCGAGCCGCTTGATCCGCCCGCCCGCGCGCGGCACGAGCCGACCGTCGGGGCGACGGACCCAGCCGCCCTTCCACCGCTCCTGGTCCTCGTAGGTGCGGGGTACCCCTGGCCGGGCCGGGTCTCGACGTTGTTGAACCACGCGTACTCGACACCGCTCCGGTTGGTCCACGCCTGCTTGCAGGTGACCGAGCAGGTGTGGCACCCGATGCACTTGTCGAGGTTCATGACCATGGCGACCTGCGCCATGACCCTGCCGATCGGCCTCCCTCCGAGTCCCGGGTGGCTCCGCCCGTCCGCTCCCGGCTCCGCTCCGTCATCAGTACCGCACCTCCGTCGTCCGCTTGCGCACGACCGTGACCTCGTCGCGCTGGTTCCCGGTCGGGCCGAGGTAGTTGAAGGCGTAGGTGAACTGGGCGTAGCCGCCGATCAGGTGGGTCGGCTTGACCAGCAGGCGGGTGAGCGAGTTGTGGATGCCGCCGCGACGTCCGGTGGTCTCCGTCTTCGGCACGTCGATGGTCCGCTCCTGGGCGTGGTGCATGTACACCGTGCCGGTCGGCATGCGGTGCGAGACCACCAGGCGCGCGGCGACGACCCCGTTCCGGTTGACCGCCTCGACCCAGTCGTTGTCGGCCGCCTCGATCGCCTCGGCGTCGGCCACGCTCATCCAGATCGTGGGGCCGCCCCGGGACAGGGTCTGCATGAGCAGGTTGTCCTGGTACTCCGAGTGGATCGACCACTTGGAGTGCGGGGTCAGGTAGCGCACGACCACCTCGCGCTGTCCGGTCGGGCCGATCCGGGGCTCCCCGAACAGGCGGCCCATGTCCAGCGGGGGCCGGTAGACCGGCAGGGCCTCACCGAACTCGTGCATCCAGTCGTGGTCCAGGTAGAAGTGCTGGCGACCGGTGAGCGTGTGCCAGGGCTTGTCGTGCTCGACGTTGATGGTGAAGGGCGAGTACCGGCGGTCGGCGGCCTCCTTGCCGGACCACTCGGGGCTGCTTCCCACCGGGGTCGGGCCGTGCCGCGCGTCGTCGAAGACCACCCGGCGCCCCTCGGCGTGGTGGATCAGCTCGTCCATGTCGGTGCCGGTGCGCGCGGCCAGGCGTTCGAACCCCTGCGCGGCGAGGCGTCCGTTGCTGGTGCCGGACAGGGCGAGGATCATCTCGCAGGCCTTGACGTCGGTGTCCAGGGAGGGGCGGCCGTCAGCGACCCCGCCGCGCACGGTGCCGTTGCGCTGGCGCAGCCACTCGACCTCCTCGTCCGGGGTGAACGACACACCCTTGACGGGGAGCCCCTTCCCCTCGGCCAGCGGGCCGAGCGCAGCGAGCTTCTGGGCCACCGCCGAGTAGTTCCGGCGGACCGGGACGATGTTCGGCATGGTCCTCCCGGGGACCGGCCGCTCCCCCGCCGCCTTCCAGTCCGTCGGCACCCCGTGCGGCTGGGCGAGCTCCCCCTCGGTGTCGTGCTGGTGGGGCACCGCGACCAGGTCGGTGACCTCGCCCAGATGGTCCGCGGCCAGTTCGCTGAACACCTTCGCCAGCGCGTGGAAGGTGTCGAAGTCGGTGCGGGTCTCCCACGGGGGTCGATCGCCGGGTTGAAGGCGTGCACGAAGGGGTGCATGTCCGTGGTGGAGAGGTCGTGCTTCTCGTACCAGGTGGCGGCGGGCAGCACGATGTCGGACAGCAGCGTGGAGCTGGTCATCCGGAAGTCCAGGGTGAGCAGCAGGTCGAGTTTGCCCTCGGGGACCTCATCCCGCCAGGTCACGTCCTCGGGCCGGTCGTCCGGTCCGGCGGGCTCCGACCGCAGGTTGGAGTGCGTGCCCAGCAGGTGCTTCAGGAAGTACTCGTTGCCCTTGGCGGAGGAACCGAACAGGTTGGACCGCCACAGCGTGAGGGTGCGGGGCCAGTTCTTCGGGTCGTCCGGGTCCTCGGCGGCGAACCGCAGCGTGCCGTCCTGGAGCTGGTCGGCCACGTACTCGGCGGGGTCCCGGTCCCGTTCGACCGCCTCCTTGCCGAGCTGGATCGGGTTGCGGTTGAAGGTCGGGTAGGACGGCATCCAGCCCATCCGGGCCGAGGCCGCCACGAGGTCGGCGGTGTGCTGCCCGCGGACCCGCCCGGGCCCGAGGGGGGACATGAGGGCGTCGGCCCGGTAGGTGTCGTAGCGCCACTGGTCGGTGTGGGAGTACCAGTAAGAGGTCCCGGCCATGAAGCGCGGCGGGCGCGACCAGTCCATGCCCGAGGCGTAGGCGGCCCAGCCGGTGGCCGTACGGCACTTCTCCTGGCCCACGTAGTGCGCCCATCCGCCGCCGTTGACCCCCTGGCAGCCGGTGAGCAGCAGCAGGGAGAGGAAGGCGCGGTAGGCGTTCTCCCCGTGGAACCACTGGTTGGTCCCTGCGCCCAGCACGATCATGGCCCGGCCGCCGCTGGCCTCGGCGGTGTCGGCGAACTCGCGGGCGATGCGCACGGCGCGGTCGGCGGGGACGGAGGTCAGGGCCTCCTGCCAGGCCGGGGTGCAGGCGGCGCCCGGGTCGTCGTACCCGTCCGGCCAGACACCGGGCAGACCGGGGCGGGACACCCCGTACTGGGCCAGGACCAGGTCGAACACGGTGGTCACCAGGCGGTCACCCACCCTGCGGACGGGCACGCCCCGGGTGTCGACCTCGGCCGTGCCGTCGGGGGTGTCGAAGCGGGGCAGGGCGATCTCCGCCGCCTCGGCGCCCTCGGCGTAGAAGGTGAGTTCGGGGACGCGGCCCTCCAGGTCCAGGTTCCACTTCCCCTCGCCGTCCGCGCCCCAGCGGTGGCCGACGGTGCCGTTGGGGGCGACCGGCGCGTCCTCCCCTTCCGGCCAGAAGACGGGCTTCCAGTCGGGGTTGGCCTCGTCCGTGTTGCCCGGCAGATCCGAGGCGGTGAGGAACTTGCCGGGCACGAACCGGCCGTCCCGCCGGTCCAGGGTCACGAGGAAGGGCAGGTCCGTGTAGGTGCGCGCGTACTCGGTGAAGCGCGGCGTGGGCCGTTCGACGAAGCGCTCCCTGAGGATCACGTGCCCCATGGCCATCGCCAGGGCGCCGTCCGTGCCCGGGTGCGGCGCCAGCCACTCGTCGGCGAACTTGGCGGCGTCGTTGAAGTCCGGGGCGACCACCACGACCTTCTGGCCCCGGTAGCGGGCCTCGGCCATCCAGTGGGCGTCCGGAGTGCGGGTCACCGGGACGTTGGAACCCCACAGCACGAGGTAGGCGGCGTCCCACCAGTCCCCGGACTCGGGGACGTCGGTCTGGTCGCCGAACACCTGCGGGGAGGCCACCGGCAGGTCCGCGTACCAGTCGTAGAACGACAGCATCGAGCCGCCGAGCAGGTTGACGAACCGGGCGCCCACACCGTGCGAGACCATCGACATCGCGGGGATCGGGGAGAACCCGGCGATCCGGTCGGGACCGTACTCCCTGATGGTCAGGACGTGCGCGGCCGCCGCGATCTCCAGGGCCTCCTCCCAGGTGGTGCGGACCAGCCCACCCTTGCCCCGCGCCCGCTGGTAGCGGCGGCGCCGCTCGGGGTCGGTGGTGATCTCCTCCCACGCGAGGACCGGGTCACCCAGCCGCTCGCGGGCCTCCCGGTACATCTCCACGAGAACGCCGCGCGCGTAGGGATAGCGCACCCGGGTCGGAGAATAGGTGTACCAGGAAAAGGCTGCGCCGCGCGGGCACCCCCGGGGTTCGTACTCGGGGCGGTCCGGACCGACCGATGGATAATCCGTCGCCTGAGTTTCCCAGGTGATGATTCCGTCTTTGACATAAACATCCCAGGAACAGGATCCCGTGCAGTTCACCCCGTGGGTGGAACGCACCACCCGGTCGTGGCTCCACCGGTCCCGATAGAACACGTCACCCTGGCGTCCACCGTGCCTGACCTGGGCACGGTCCCCGTCGAGAGGCTCCGAACGGGTCAGGTAGTTTCCCAAACGGAGAAGGCTGTCGCCCGCTCCCGTGCGTTTACTCCGTGCCGCCATAAGGAAAACACCTCGTTTGCCCGCCCGTTGCCCGGGGCGCGGGGAGAAAGCCCAGCTCCGACCACATTCCGTTAATGAATATGCCTGTTCCGGCACGGATGTCACGTTTCCCACACCGCAAGAGGCGACAATCGCCGTCAGACCGACTGACGAAGGAGCCGTAATGCGTGCGGAAGCTGGGGAGCGGACGACCCGTTCCGGAACCGCGGGCGGCAACCTCGCCCTGGCCACGGCGGCGTTCGCGCTGACCTTCTGGGCCTGGAACCTGATCGGCCCGCTGTCACGGAGCTACAGCGAGGACCTGGGCCTGACGCCCACGCAGACGTCGATCCTGGTGGCATTCCCCGTGCTGGTCGGCTCGCTGGGGCGCATCCCGGTGGGCACCCTGACCGACCGCTACGGCGGCCGGGTGATGTTCACGGCCATCTGCCTGCTCAGCATCGTGCCGACCCTCCTGGTCGGGCTGTCCGCGAACTCGTACCCGATGCTGCTGGTCTGGGGCTTCTTCCTGGGGATCGCGGGCACCTCCTTCGCCATCGGCATCCCGTTCGTCAACGCCTGGTACCAGGCCGGGCGACGCGGGTTCGCCACGGGCGTGTTCGGCGCGGGCATGGGCGGCACGGCGCTGTCGGCCTTCCTGACCCCGCGCCTGGTCGAGGCCATGGGCGTGCTCACCACCCACCTGCTCATGTGCGTGGCCCTCGCCGCGATGGGCGCGGTCATGTGGCTGTTCGCCCGGAACTCACCCGAGTGGAGTCCGCGGACCGAGCCCGCCCTTCCCCGCCTGCGCGAGGCACTGGCCCTCCGCGCCACCTGGCAGGCCTCGGCGCTCTACGCGCTCGTGTTCGGCGGCTTCGTCGCCTTCTCCACCTACCTGCCGACCCTGCTGACCACGGCCTACGACTTCGCGCAGACCGACGCGGGCATGCGCACCGCCGGGTTCGCCGTGGCGGCGGTCGTCGCCCGTCCGGTCGGCGGTGTGCTGTCGGACCGGATCGGACCGGTGAAGGTCTGTCTGATCTCCTTCTTCGGCACGTGCGCGTTCGCCGTCGTCCTCGCGCTGCACCCCCGGCGGAGTTCCCGGCGGGGCTGTCGTTCGTGCTGATCGCGCTGACCCTGGGGCTGGGCACCGGCGCGGTGTTCGCCCTGGTCGCCAAGCTCGTGGACCCGTCCCGCGTGGGTACGGTCACCGGTCTGGTGGGCGCCGCCGGTGGCCTGGGCGGCTACTTCCCGCCGCTGCTCATGGGCGTGGTGTACCAGGCCACGGGCGCGTACACGCTGGGCTTCGTCCTGCTCGCCGTGGTCGCGCTGATCGTGGCCCTGTACACCACGCGGGCCTTCCGGGACGTCACCTGAGGTTCACGGCGCTCACAGCGCCGCGAGGTCCCGGGCACGGACCAGGACCGCCGACCGGTTGCCGACCTTCACCCGTTCCAGCGCCCGCACGCCCTCGGGCAGCGGCACCCGGCGGGTCCGCGCCGTCACGACCACCACCGCGCTCCGGGGTAGGGTCCGCCCCATCGAGGCGAGCAGCGCCCTGATCGGGTCGTCGGGGACGTTCCCCTCCCAGTGGGTCATCTCCCCGTAGGGGACATCCGTGATCACGAGGTCGGCGTCGACCGGATCGGTGGCCGTGAAGACGTCGACCACCCCGGACTCGTGCGGGAGGTCCCCGCCCATGGCGGCCAGCCCGGCGGCCAGGTCGCGGGCGGACTCGGCCCGTTCCACGAACGCCACCCGGCCGAAGTCCCGTGCCGAACGGCGCAGCTCGCGCTCCCGTTCGGCCAGGCCCTCGGCGGTCAGCAGCTCCAGGTTGCGGGCGGCGATGGCCACCGCGTCCCCGTCCACGTCCGTGGCGCGCACGTGCGTGAGCCGGTCGCGGTGGAGCAGCCCCAGCACGGCCACCAGGTACCCGCTGCCGCAGCAGGGGTCCCACAGCCGCACCCGGTCGCCCTCCACGTGCACCATGGCCCGCTGGAGGAGCTCACTCGCCAGTCTCACGGGGAAACCCGGGTAGCCGGGCGCGGACCGCAACACCTGCCCGCTCGCCAAGGCCGAGTGGTCCGTACGCTCGGTGGCGTACCGGTAGCTCACAACTGTCCCCCCTGTCACCCAGACAACGACGAAGGCCCGGTGTCTGGGACACCGGGCCTTCGATGATGCGGTCCTGACGGGATTTGAACCCGCGGCCTCCACCTTGACAGGGTGGCGAGCACTCCTAACTGCTCCACAGGACCTCGTTGCAAGAACAACTCTAGCGCGACTTTGGAGCACTTCGTACCGGGGTCGACCTAGAGTGGCTCACGACGCACCCGAACCCGTGAGAGGACCACCGCGTGAGCGACTCGTCCGCCCCCTTCCCTCCGGCCCCGACTCCACGCGGGTCGACCGTTGGCTGTGGGCGGTACGCCTCACCAAGACCCGCGCCGACGCCGCTCAGGCCTGTCGCGGAGGGCACGTGCGCGTCAACGACCGCCCCGCGAAACCGGCCACGGTGGTGAAGGTCGGCGACCAGATCCGGGTGCGCCTGCACGGCACCACCCGCGTCGTCGACGTGAGCCACGTCATCGTGAAGAGGGTCGGCGCCCCGACCGCGGCCCGCTGCTACGTGGACCGCACCCCCGCGCAGCCGCCCCAGGCCACCGCGCCGGTGATCCGCCGGGACCGTGGCGCGGGCCGCCCCACCAAACGGGACCGCCGCCAGCTGGACCGGCTCCGCACAGAGTTCCCACCCGCCTGACCCCGGAGTCCGCGAACCCTGGCGTCCACCGCTTCCCTGAGCGAGGATGGAAGGGACCCCCTTGGCTTTCGTGCGGAGACGAACCGTGGACAGCGAGAACCCTCCCGAAGACCTACCGGAGAACGACCTCACCCAACGGCCCGAGGGGCACCAGCTCCAAGGGCCGGGTCACACCGTCCGCAACCAGGTGAGCGGTGACATCCAGGGGAACTTCTACCAGGTCATCAACCACGCTCCCGCGATGGGCGGTGCCCTGCCCCAGACGAGATCGCCCGCTGGACGCCCGGATCAGCGACGACGCGCCCAGGACTTCCTGGTCAGCGTCAACGAACAGGCGCTGCGTCACGCGGACGACTCGTTCCGCATGAGCATGGTGGTCATGGGCACGGGCGCGTTGGTCATCGCCATCGGCGTGGTGCTCAGCCTGATCCTCGCGCTACTCTCCACCACCGGGGCGGGTTCCGTGACCGCCGTCCTCGCCTCAAGCGT
Organism: Nocardiopsis eucommiae; assembly: GCA_018388625.1. Taxonomy (GTDB): domain Bacteria; phylum Actinomycetota; class Actinomycetes; order Streptosporangiales; family Streptosporangiaceae; genus Nocardiopsis; species Nocardiopsis eucommiae. The sequence continues at coordinate 5,528,713 of CP074402.1, forward strand.
CACGGGCGGCACCATACTCTCCCTGGGCACGGCTCTGGCGCTTCACTCCCACAGGTCCCGGAAGCACCTCGCGGATCAGGCTCAGAAGGTGCACGACGAGCTGAGACTGGAGGAGGCGATCGACCGGGTCATGGACATCACCTCGTCGCTCAACGACCCGACACAGGGCGACAACCTCCGCATGATGGCGGCACTGCGCATCCTCGGTCTGGAGCCCACCCAGGAGTCAGTCAGCGCCCTCATACAGGCACAGCGGAACAGGGACCCGGGATGACCCTCACACCTCCCGGGACTCCAGGGGTGCGCGTCGAGGAAGGCCAGGACGGCCTCGGTGGCCTTCGGCGCGGCCTCGTGCAGGTAGCCGTGACGGGCCCCGGGCAGGACCAGCAGTTCCGCCCCGGTGATCCGCTCGGCGAGCAGCTCGGCGTTGCCCACCGGGGTGAGCTCGTCGTCCTCGCCGTGCACCACCAGCGTCGGCGCCTGGATCAGGGGCAGCAGGTCCCAGCCGTCGTGCCTGAGACTGGCCTCGTAGTGGCGGCGCTGCGCGCGCAGCGGGTTGCGGGGCAGCACGCGGGTGACCGTCTCCGGGTGTTCCCGCGCCCAGTCCGGTGTGTAGAACAACGGACCGATCAGCCCGCGCCCCTCGTCACCGCTGGCCTTGCGCAACGCGAGGGAGGCGTGCCGAGGGCGCTCCACCTCGTGCTCCCCGCCGGGGGCCGTGGAACCGAGCACCAGGGCGCCGACCCGCTCGGGGGCGATCGCGGCGAGGGTCTGGGCGACCTTGCCGCCCATGGAGAAACCGTAGACGTGCGCGCGCCCGACCCCGAGGTCGTCCAGGACCGCAAGGACGTCACGGGCCAGCAGTTCCATGCTGTACGGCCGGTCCAGCGGGGCGTCGCTGCCACCGGTGCCCCTGAGGTCCACGCGCACCACACGGTGGCGCTCGGCGAGGTCCTCGTACACCCCGTCCCACATCTCGTGGTCGAGGGACTGCCCGTGGATCAGTACCAGGGGCTCCCCCGCACCGTGGACGTCGTACCAGATTCGGGTTCCGTCTGCGGCGGTCGCGTGGTTCACGTCAACGGACACTACCCGACAATCCCGTCACGGGACCGGCTCTCATCCGTTCGTGACCTTCGTCCGCGAACCAAACCCCCGTCTGCGAGCATCTTCCCAGGTCCCCTCGTCCTGGGGTGAGGTCCACCCGAACCGGTTGAAGGAGCGCGCATGAGTTCCCCCGTCATCGCCACCGACACCGACCAGGGCCCTCGTCCGAGCCAACAGGACGCCTGTGCCCACCAGGTCGAGTCCGCCTCCGACGGATGGCGGGCCGCGGTGGCGGACGGGTTCGGTGACCACCCCGACACCGCGCTGGCCGCGCAGCTCGCCGCCGACACCGCCACCTCGGCGCCCGGGGAGGCCGTGGACGCCGTCCTGGCCGCCGCACGGGCGATCACCCGCGCCCACCCCGGAGCCGACTGCGTGATGGCCCACGCCCGCCAGGACGCCCCCGACGACCCCATAGACATCGCGTGGGTCGGTGACTGCCGTGTCTGGACCTGGAGCCCCGGCCAGGGTCTGCGCCAGCACACGCGGGACCACACGCGCGGCCAGGAGCTGCGCGACCGGTGGGCCTCGGAGGACCTCGCCCGAACGTGCGACCACGCGGTCACCACCTCGGTGGCCACAGCGGGGGTCGACGACATCGGCACCACCACCGCGCCCTCCGCCGACCTCACGCTGTTCACCTGCGACGGCGTCCACGACTACGTGGACGAACGGTTGATGGCCGAGCTGGTGGCCGACCACGCGCACGACCCCGACACCCTGGCGCGGGTCCTGGTGGACGCCGCCCGCGAGGCGGAGAGCACCGACAACGCCACCGCCCTGGTGATCCTCGCGGCCCGGGACCCGGCCCCGCACCGGACCCGCCAGGAGGTCCTCCTGGACGGTCTGGAGAGCTTCGGGGAGCCGGGGCGCCTCTCCGAGAGTCCGGAGCACCTGCTGGAGGCGCTGGCCGAGGACCGCGCCACCGGGATCGCCTGCGACCGCTTCCTGCTGCGCGACGGCACCACCTACTGGTGCACGAAGGACTCCGACCACACCGACCACCACGTGAGCTGGCACGGCGTCACCTGGTGACACCCGGCCCGTGGTCGGGGCACGGCGTGGCCGTGTTCAGGGGGATTCACGTGAAGTGTCTCGTCGGGGAGGAGGGCCGCGCCGAGCGCCAGATCGAGGAGGCCCTGCGCCGTTCCTGAACGTGGCCGCGTATTGGCCGTAGGCCCCACCGAAGCCCACCACCGGCCACCGACAACCACCGACGCACGAAAAGGCCCCGCCACCTGTTTCCACAGGTGGCGGGGGCCTTTGCATGTCTTGAGATTGTGGCTAGGGGCGGGGTCGAACCGCCGACCTTCCGCTTTTCAGGCGGACGCTCGTACCAACTGAGCTACCTAGCCGCGGCGCCGATTCCCTCGGCGACGCACGCGGTCCTGACGGGATTTGAACCCGCGGCCTCCACCTTGACAGGGTGGCGAGCACTCCTAACTGCTCCACAGGACCTTGTTCAGTTGTCACACCCGGCCTCGCGGCCCGGTGTGTCGCTGCGGTTCTCATTCTGCCAGACGCCCGACAGTGCTCTGAACCGCTTCGTACCCCCAACGGGATTCGAACCCGCGCTACCGCCTTGAAAGGGCGGCGTCCTGGGCCGCTAGACGATGGGGGCCCGTGTAGACAGCCTAAGCATAGGGGAGATTCCCACCAACACCAAAGCGAATGTCCCGAGCGACCCAAACCCTTCATGACCTGCGACGACGTGGGGCTAAGAGGCCCCCTCCGTGGGCGTCGCCTCCTCGTCCTCGTCCTCCGGTTCACCGATCCGCCGGTCGGGGTCGGCCTCGATGTGCCGCTCGACCTGCGCCGACGTGAGCCCGATCCCTCCGAGGTCGATGTCGTCACGGGCCTGGAGGCGACCGGTCTCGGCGTCGAAGTACAGGACCGACGCCTGGTACGGGGTCGGCCGACCGGAACCGTGATCCAGGCCACGCAGCCCGGCACCGCCGGTGGAACCCTGGACGAGGAACCTGGTGCCCAGGTCCGTGAGCTCGGTGGAGCGCAGGTGCTCGTTGCCCGCCAGGACCAACGGCACCACTCCGTCGAACGGCCGCGCCTGGGTCCGGGTGTGCAGGATCGCGACGTCCACGTCCTCTCCGCCGCCCCGGACCGACGCCGCCTGCTCCTCACCCAGCGCGGCGACCCCCGCCGCGTCGGGGTTGAGCCGGGTGGCGTCCGGGGTGAACCGGGGGTCGCCCGCCCCGTAGAAGGTGAGGCCGCCGACCTCCTCGACGTCCCCGTCCAGGACCACCGCGTTGGGCTGGGCCGCCACCGCGCGCTGGGTTCCCATGGAGTCGTGCTGGCCGCGCACCCACACGTAGGGCACGTCCAGCTTCCCGATCTCCTCCGCGAAGACGTCCTCCGCCGCGCTGCCGCGGTCGGTGAGGTCGCCCGAGTCCACGATCACGTCCACCCCGTACTGCTCCTGGAGTGTGGCGATGATGCTCCACGACGCCGGGTTGAGCTGGATGTCGGACACGTGCAGCACCCGGATGACGGACTCGTCGTCGTCGTAGACCGGCAGCGAGGACGTGGCCTCGTAGATCATCGACACGTTGCCGACGAGACCGGCCAGTTGCTCCTGGTACTCGCTGAACCGGCTGACGACGTCGTCGGCGCTGCCCACCACCTGGGGGCGCCCGCGATGAGGCCCGTGTAGCGCGGCTCCGCGATGGCGCTCGGGTTGAAGGTGAGCCCCGCCAGGCCGCCGAAGCCCACGAGGACGAGCAGCGAGGTGGCGCCGCTCGCCAGGGCGCGCCAGCCGCTGCGGAACAGCAGCAGGCCCATCAGGGCCGCGCCGAGGGTCGCCACGAGCAGGGAGCGCAGCAGCAGGGCGGTCACACCGCTCGTGAGGTCGGCGCCGATCCCCGCGGCCATGCGGTTGATGGCGTCGGGGTCCGCGAACATCTCCTCGGCCGCCGAGAGCCGGATGTCGGTGATGGTCGCCTCGAGTCTCAGGGGCGCCGTGTGGGTGTCGAACGCCAGCTGGCCCAGCGGCGCGACGTTGACGACGGTCTCACCGTGCCACTGGGGGCTCAGGGAGAAGGTGACGTCGGCCGGGCCGATCGGTGTGACCACCTGGCCGCCGAGGGCCAGCCCGAGCCAGCCACCGACCAGTCCCGCGACGACGACACAGCTCCACCGCCACGCACGCCCGGCTCGCCACCGGCGAAGGGTCGCACGGGACCGTTCGAGGGCCCCCGGTAGTCGTACGCGCGGATCTCTCCCCAAGACAACACACCACCATCATGCCGTTGACTGAAGCCGTTCCCAATGTTTCCTCCCGTCCAGAGTGTTATGTCTCTTCCTCGCCACACCGTGAAGGCAGCACAATGGCAGGCGTGGTTGAACTGACACGCAGGGACTTCGAGGAACTGGTGGCCGACGCCCTGGACCAGATCCCGCCGGAGCTGGCCCGACTCATGGACAACGTGGTGATCACGGTGGCGGAGGAGTCCCCGGAGGGCCTGCTCGGCCTGTACGAGGGGATCCCGCTGACCGAGCGCGGGGACTCCTACTTCGGAGTGCTCCCGGACCAGATCTTCATCTACCGGCGCAACATCTGCGCGATGTGCGAGACCCCCGACCAGGTGGTGGAGGAGGTGCTGATCACCGTCATCCACGAGATCGCGCACCACTTCGGCATCGACGACGCCCGCCTCACCGAACTCGGCTGGGGCTGATCCGCTCACCCAGAGCGATATTCCGGAGAAATAGAGATCCGAAGATCCCATAAATTCCGGCATCCGAGACATTCGTGACACCATTCCGGCGAGTAACGGAAGCGCCCTCCCGACCGGAACCCCCGGAGAGCGCACGACACTCCCCCACATCGGCACCCACCTGGGAAAACGATCCGGACAGCAGGCTTCGGGGGCGATACCGAATCACATCGGGAGACATTACTCGGAGCAACGAATCAGACACGAATTCCCCCAACCCGCTTGCCAGCCCGACGCTCTTCCGGAACCGTTGGTCATGGGGGCACGACACAGCGTGATTCACCCCTGTGACAGTAAGGGAGTGCCTGGTGGGCAATCCGAGCCTCGACAGGGCCGCTGACGGCGGAGACCACGAATCTCCGAAGGAGCAGGACAACAAATGGCGTAGCAGTTACCGCGACGTCATGGCGATAGCCGAGTTCCGTTCCATGTGGTTGGCCCACGCACTGTCGATGATCGGCACCAACCTGCTGAACATCACTTCCAGCGTCCTGGTGTACCAACTGACGGACTCGGCCTTCGCCGCCGGGATCACGCTGGCCGTGATGTTCCTGCCGCCGATCCTCGCCGGTCCGCTCTTCTCAGGGCTCGCGGACATCCTGCCGCGCCGCCAGGTGATGGTGGCCTGCGACGTGATCAGGGCCGTGGTCATCGTCGTCGTCGGCATACCCGGCATGCCGGTCTGGGCGGTCTGGGCGCTGCTGTTCGTCTCGATCCTGCCGTCGATCCCGTTCGCCGCCGCGCGGGCGGCCCTGCTCAGCCAGATCGTCCAGGGTGAGCGCTACGTGGCCAGTACCGCGATCATCCAGCTGACGGCGCAGATCGGGATGCTCCTCGGGCTGATCGCGGGCGGTGTGATCGTCACGTTCGTCAGCCCCAACGTCACCCTGATGTCCACGGGAGTGCTCTTCGTCCTGTCCGCGCTGATCCTGAGGTTCGGCGTGAGGGCCCGCCCCGCTCCGGTGCGCGAGCAGGGCGGCGAGAAGCGCCCCGGCCTCCTGGTGATGACCAGGGACGGCGCCAAGCTCGTCTTCGGCGACCCCAAGCTGCGCGTCCTGGCGATGCTCGCCTGGCTCGCGGGTCTGTACTCGATCCCCTACGGGCTGGCCAACCCCATGGCCACCGAAGCGGGCGCGGGGCCCGCCGCGGCCGGGTTCATCATGGCGGGCCAGTCGATCGGTGCGCTCGTGGGCGGTTTCGTCCTCACCCGGCTGATACCCCCGCCGACCCGCACCCGTCTGCTCGGCCCGCTGGCGATCCTCACCTGCGTGCCGCTGCTGCTCTGGGTGTTCCCGATGCCGCTGTGGATGATGATCACCGCCCTGACCCTCTGCGGGGCTGCCGGTTCCTATCAGTTCGTGGCCAACGCGGCCTTCGTCCTCTGTGTGCCCAAGGAGGGCCGTGGTCTGGCCTTCGGCCTGGTCGCCTCAGGGCTCCAGGCCGCGCAGGGCATCGGCATCCTGCTGTCCAGCTACTTCGTGGAGCTCACCAGCACCAGCACGGTCATCGCCGGTGCGGGGCTGCTCGCCCTGCTCTCCGCGATCTGCCTCGCGGTCCCGTGGGCACGGATGTCCCGGGAGGTCGCGGAGCGGATGGAGGCCACCGAGTCGGAGTCCGCCTAGCGTTCGGCGCGGTGCTCCGCGGGCTGTTCGCAGGCCTGGTCGGTCTCTCGTTCGTCCCGTGGGGCACACAGCTCACGCCGCTGCCAGCCCGGGTGCGCGCGCAGGGTCCACATCAGTTCTCACTCGACTTTCCCTGGAAGTTACGGATGATCTGCTCCAGCAGCGAACGCCGCTCGCTCTCGGCCGGCATGAGCAGCCAGGCCAGGACGTAGATCGGGATACCGGCCATACCCAGCAGGGCCAGGACCACGAAGACGATCCGGATGATCGTGGAGTCCACACCGGTGTAGGCGGCGATGCCCCCGCAGACGCCGGTCAGGAAGCGGTCGGTCTCGCTGCGCTGGAGTCGCTTGGTGGCGAAGTTCTCGTTCATACCTCCACCTTGCCCTCTGGTGCCGACGATTCCCATCGGGGACAGCCCTGGGTGGTCCCTGACTTCCGCCCCCGAAGGGTCCGACGGCACCCGCCTCCGGTGCGTTCCCGAGACGTGGGGCACATCAGCGCTCGGGGGCGAAGACCTCACCCAGCGTCCGGAAGGCCGCTCCGAGGTGGACCCGCAACGCGTCGATCCCGTCCTCGTCCTGCTCCGGAACCGCCCTCATGGCGTGCCGCATGGCGGACATGGCGGCGGCCGCCGCCACCTGGGAGCGCGTGTCGTCGGCGGGCACCCCTCGCGTTCGGCCATCGCGGCGGCCACGCTCCGCTCGACGTCGTGGAAGCGGCCGAGCAGGCCGGGCAGGAGGTGGGGTTCGCGGTCCACGAGCTGTCTGCGCAGGGCGATGTCGGCGCGCTGTCTGCCGAGGTCGCCGGAGACGAGGAGGGAGGCCATCAACAGCGAGCCGAGGTCCTCGGTGAACACGCCGGTGGGGCCTCCGGCCACGAACGCCGCGCGCGCCTCCTCGTCGAGGGAGACGGGGACGCCGTCGAGGAGCGCGTCCTCCTTGGTGGCGAAGTAGTTGAAGAAGGTCCGGGGCGAGACCTCGGCCTCGGCGGAGATCGCCTCCACGGTCACGTTCTCCAGACCGCGCTCCAGGGTGAGGCGCACGGCGGCCTCCCGCAGAGCCCGGCTCGTGGCCAGCTTCTTGCGTTCTCGCAGCCCCATAGGTCCTCCCGTTACACGGACAACATTTGCAGCCCGCGCAATATTTCCTCAGGTGTATCTTCGCGCACCCCAGGGCCCCTCAGGGACGCACCCCTCCGGGTTCGCCCGGGGACACGGCCCGCCGACGCCCGGTGATCATCTCACCCCCTGCGACCGGGGGCGCGACCACCGAGGTGCCCCACTCACGCGGCGAGCAGGCGAGTCCACTGCTCCACGACTCCTGCGGTGTCCGGCATGTCGTTCCGTGCGGCGTTGCCCCGGTCAGCGGGCACGCCACGGAGCCCTGGCTCAACCGGCGGAGAAACGGACCTTTCCGCGGGTTCGGTGTCCGATCCCCTGTGGGTCCACTCGCTCTATCTCAAGCGATATTCCACGGCGCTCATCGCCCCCGATGGCACTCTTCTCGCCACTAGGAGATTTCCGCGCAGGAAAGACGACAACTCCCACGCCAAAACACGCCTCCCGAAGAGCGGTCCACGGACTGGGCCCAGGAACTGGGACGCGCCACGTCAGCCGCGGTACTCCCCGCGCCGGTCCGGAGAGACTCCCCGGACCTCAGTACTGGTTCAGTCGGCGCAGCTTCGGACGCGTGCGCAGGACGATGTACGCAGCGGTCCACACCACGGCCACGACCAACCCGATAAGGGCGCCCTGCCCGAAAGCCTGAGACGTCGCCGTCAGTGCCTCCTGATCAGACATGGCCGAGTGGTCAACGTTCCCGGACATCCTGCTGGAGGCGAAGAAGAACACCAAAATGAACGCCATGGGGAAGTGGAGCACCGCCTGCATGATGTAGCGGAAGCGCAGATCCCGTACCATTCTGACCCCGAAACCGACACCACCGGCGGCAATGCCTCCGGTCGTTCGTACGGCGCCCACAAAAGCGTCGACTGGGGCGTTGACCACCCGTCCACCGATGTCGCTCATATCCTGGTCGTACTGGGCGTTCGCTCTCGCCCTGGCGATGTCGTGCTCCAGCCCGGTGATCCGGTACCCGCCGTGGAAGTTGTCTCTGCTGATACGTGCCATGATCGTTCTTCCTCGTCCTTCGAGTGGAACTCGCCATTCCAGCGGTGCTGGTCGGGGATGGAGACGCGTCGTCGCCGACGGACGCTGTGAGGGAGCAGCCGTTCCTCTCTGGCCCACGGTGATCCTGGTACTCGAGTCAAATCTACAGGAGGTCGTCAGTTCTCGTAGAAGCGATCGGCACCGACACTCCTGTGCCCACTCTCCAGCCTCGAAAGGCCCCCGCTCCAGGCAATTCCTCTGCCCGGAGCGCGGAATCCGGACCTGATCTGGGATAACACGGTTTCTTCCTTGGAGGAGAATTCTCCCGGCGGCGGCGCCTTTGCTGGTCAGGGGTGTGGGCTGAGGGTCGAGGGCCTCCTTGGGGCGGGGACACCGAGCTCAGGACGGGAGGATCATCGGCCCGACCGGGAAGAGAGCCGTGGCGAGACCATACGTCCCATCGCGCGCAGCAGGCCCTGGAACTCGGCCCCGTTGGGGCGGACACCCAGACCGGCGTACATAAAGGCGTTTCCGTACTCGGCCATGAGAACGATCCGGCCTTCATCGATGTCGAACCGGATCACGTAGGTGTTGCGGTAGGGCTGGCCCGTGCGTGCGACGACCATGTCGCCGATGCCGTGGAAGAACAGCTCGCCGCCGTCGGGTGAGACGCGCCATGTGTGGTCGCGCCACAGGAGCGGGGTGAACTTGTCGAAAATGGCGCGCGTGTAAGCGAGAACCTCCCTCTTGCCTTTCATGTCCGCGACGCAGAAGCCCCGTGTGCGACCATCGATGACGTCCGCGACGCCGTCGGGGGTCGTGGCACTTCGGGTGTGCATGAACAACTGCCGTGCGTCGTCGGCCAGGGTTCGGGCCACGGCTTCGATGTCCTTGGCCTCGACGGCGCGGACGAACTCCCGGGCGATGCCGAGCCCGGTGTGGGTGGCGGGTGCTCGTGTCTCGTCATTCATGAGAATTTCCGATCAGGGTGTTCCACTCAGGAGCGGGTTCCGTGTGAACCGGGCGCGCTCTCGATGATGCGGGGCACCGAACCGGGGAGGAAGGCCGCGTTGAGGCTGGTACGGGCAGGGCCATGCTGTACCGCCACACAGGGCGGAACGACGGGGACAATGGGCGGTATGTCGAGCAGCGATCGGACCGGGTTCGGGGAGTACCTGAGGCGGCGCAGGGCCGCGATGGGCCCGCCGGAGCCGCGGGGCAGTGTGCGGGCGTCCCGTCGGCGGGTTCCGGGGCTTCGCCGCCAGGAGGTCTCCGATATCGCGGGTATCTCAGTGGAGTACTACACACGCCTCGAACAGGGGAGGGTGCCCCGTCCGTCGCGCGAGACGCTCACCTCGTTGGCACGGGCGTTCGGTCTCTCCGACGCCGAACGCGATCACCTCTTCCGGCTGGGTGGTGAGCCCCCGCCGGAGCCGCCCTCTCCCGCCTCGGTCATTCGACCCGGGTTGCTGCGTCTGCTGCGTGGCCTCGACGACACGATGCCGGTCACCGTGCATGACGGACGACTCGATCTCCTGGCACGCAACAAGGCCGCGGAAGAGCTGCTCGGCCCCCTGACCGGCGTCGGTCGGTTCGGGCGCAACATCGCCCACCAGGCCTTCACGACCACCGTGCTGTCGGACTTGCTCGGAGGCGACGGTGGGGAGCGGTTCCTGCGGGTCGCGGCCTCCGAACTCCGCACGGCGCTCGGCCGGTACCCCGAGGACGACTACCTTCGCTCGTTGTTCGCCGAGCTCACCGCGACCAGCCAGAGCTTTCGCGACCATTGGGAGAAAGGGGAAGTCAGCGTTTCGAGATCCGAGATGAAACAAATGCGCCACCCGACCGACGGGTGGGCCCGATTCGAGATCGAGATGCTCCATGATCCCGAGCGTGACCACTGGATCATGCTCTACACGCCGCAGGACGACGAGTAGTCCTCCGACTACGGAAGACCACCGTAGACCAGGGGTTCCGGAAGACCAAGTGGTCTCGTTGACCACCAAGCGCGCATCCGCGCCACCCTGCGCAGCGCCCTGTCCGACACGGTCGGCAGCCCGGAGCTACCGGCGATCTTCAACGCCGCCTCCCACGCCCGACTGCCGTCCTGTGCCAGGAAGAGCTCCTGATCTGGACAGCCGACCGCGTCATCCGGTGGGAGAAAAACGGCACCGTTCCGGGCGAGGTGATGATCTGGACTCCCGATCAAACCATCCGCTTCTTGGACCACGCCCGCAGGTACGCCTGGCTGTACACCCTCTTCCACCTGATCGCCGTCAAGGGACTACGGCGCGGCGAAGCCTTCGGGGTGCCGTGGCCCAACACACGGCTGGTGGACGGCGAGATCGACATCCTCACCCAGGTCGTCCAGCTCGGGTGCGCGACCCACACCTGCACACCGAAGAGCACGGCCGGGAAGCGCACCATCACCCTGGACACGGCCACCGTGCGGGTGATGCGCTCATGGCGGCGCTACCAGCTCGAAGCGAAAATGGCCCTGGGATCGGAGTGGGTGGAGACAGGGCTGGTGTTCACCCAGGCGGACGGCCGAGGCTGGCACCCGGCCCAGGTCACCGACTGGTTCCGCCGCATCACCCGCGCCGCAGAGCTACGCCCCATCACTCTCCACGCTCTCCGGCATGGGCGGCGTCCATGAGTCTGGCCGCCGGGTGAATGTCAAGGTCGTCTCCGCTGAACTCGGACACGCCACGGCCCACTTCACCCAGGACACCTACCAATCCGTGTTCCCCGAGGTGGCCAAAGCAGCGGCCGAGGCCACTGCCGCGATGCTGAAACCCGCAGCGCACCGAGCCTGACCTCAAGCCGTCGAGCCCCGCTGGGAACAAGGTCGCATGCGACCCTCAGCGGGGTCCTCCTTGCCCCGCCCAAGGGGACGACCTCGGTGGCTCAGGTATTCAGCGGTCCTACGTGCACCGCTCACCTCCCCGACCTGAGACGTCAACGAAGCCGAGTGGTGGTCGCAGCTGGTGGCCGTGACCGGACGCCGCGACCGCCCGCCGCTGCGGTAGAGTTGTCCCGGCGGCGGCCAGGGGTCAGGCTCCAGGTCGCAGCGCGGGCCTCTAGCTCAATTGGCAGAGCAACGGGCTTTTAATAAGCGTGATGACACCGCTTAGCCGCGATAAACCCGCAGTTCAGAGCCGGTGCACTTCACAAATCGGGCGCCCATTCCGGCTTGGTTTCGCTCCATGTGCGCTCGCCAGCCTCACCCGTGATTCGAGATCCACGAAACCCCTGCTGAGGTGTGCTTAGCGTGTGGCTACGATGGGCCCGCCCCAGGGCTCGTTCAAGTTTCTGAAGAGTCGGGTTCCAAACTGATCCCGAAGAACGGCAGTGCTCGTTCGGGTAGGTCCCGGATCGCGCGGGTGGTCTTGGCGATGTTGTCCGCCCGCAGAGTGTGGAGCACACCGTTGGCCAGGTTCCTCAAGGTCACCAACGCTCGGAGAGTGCGACCGGTGTGAACGGTGCAGGCGTCCTCGGCGAAGGCGACATCGCGGATGTGATGGCTCGAGTTCTCGATCGCCCCCTGCCCCCGCAGGTAAGAGGCCAACTCGGCCGGTGTGGCCTGGTGGGCATCCAGGCTGGTGAGGGCGTAGACGGTCTCACGGGTCTGCTTCTTGCCCCTTTGCTGACGGCGGCGGTGAACCCTGATGGTCAGCTTGGCGTGGGGGAAGGCGATACCTCCGAGGCTGTCAGCAATGGCCATGACCTTGATCGAGCAGGACTCGACTCGTCCGTGCCCGGTCTCGGATCGGGTGTGGGCGATGGCCACCTGTGACCAGGGCAGCGCCAAAATCTGCTGGTGGGCAAGGGGCTGGTTGGTTTTGATCACCGCGGTGTAGTGGGCCTTCTTGGTGCCCACGAGCCAGCTCAGGTGGTCCTTGACCGTGTGCAGGCATCGAAGGTCACCACATGCCCGACCAGGTCCAAGTCGCGCAACAGGGGCCGAAGGTGCCGGGTCTCGCCTGTCTTGGCGCCCACCTCGGCCTGGGCAAGGGTGACGGGGCGGTGGTGGGTGATGGAGGAAATCAGGTGGCGGCAGCGTTGCCCCAGGCGGGTTGAGCCCTTGAATACTTTACCGTCCAGGGCGATCGCGGGCCGCCTCGGGGTGTCCTCACCCTCGGGATCCTCGCTCTCGGTCGCCTCAGCGGTGGCTTGGTGTTGGTCGGCGAGGTAGGCGCCGATGGCGGCATCGAGCGCGTTGCCGTCGTGCCAGAACGCGGTCGATGGTGGGCGCCGAAGGTGAGCGGCGCCAGGCCAGGGGTGGGGTCGTGCTTCGAGTGTGGCCAGGACGCTGGGGTGTGTGCGTAGGCCCCACTCGGCGAGTTGGTCGATGCTCTTGGCAGGAGATGGTCGCCCACGCGCAGATGAGCAGGATGCAGGTCAGGGGTGCCAGCGTCCCCGTGGGGAGCGTGGGTCGGGCACGGTGTCCAGGTAGGGGCGTAGATCGGTGACGGAGTCGGGGTCCAGGGGCCGAGTTTGGCGAGCACGGCCGGGAACGGGGAGGATGGGCGGGCAGGCACGGCAGACCTTCGTGATCATGTGGCTTAGACACCTTCATGATCTCGGGGTCCGTGTCTGCTTTTGTGTGTATCGTCCAGGTCAAATCGGGTGAACTGCGTGATCCGGGAACTTGAACGAGCCCTGCTCCGCCCGACACGTCGCCGCCCAGATCCCTATCTTGGACTCCACTAGCGAGATCGGGGCTCTCAAAGATCTCACCGCCGGGGCAGACATCGAAGGCGGAGTGGTCGCAGTCGATGCGCCACTGGTGGGGCTGGGGATGACCAGCATCCCTGAAACGATCCGCTGAGGTGCCCCGCAAGGCTTTCACCCGTCCTCTTGAACCACTGAGGATCCCCTGAACTGAGAGAATATATCTCTCCCCGGCCTTGCAACAGGCCTGACTTCGACATGTCCGTGCACTTGGCAAGTGCACCGCCAGCATGCCCCTGAGGTCAAGCTGACGAACGTTGAAGAACACAACGCTCGTCCCGAACCACATGAGCAACATAGTTTCTAAACCTCAACGGGCAGTGAAAATGATCTTTGAAAGTGAACCCTCAGTAACCACTAAGGTTAAATAGCATTAATGATGCCCAAATTCAAGAAGAAGAGCGTGGCCTCTTTCGGCCAAGAAAGCTGGCAGATCAGTACTTGCCCCGTCGCTGCTGGAAAAATATGATAAAACTGCTCACAACATCAGCCACCCTGAGCAGGTTACACTTCATCAGAAACGGAAGGAGTTATTCGATATGACCACCATGCAACTCATGGACAAGGCAATCCTGGAAGAACTGAACTCTGCGTTCGAAGAGACCGAAAGGGCCGACTCCACCGCTGACACCAGCGAAGACCTGACTTTCGAGATCACGGCAGGACGCTGCCCGAGCAAGACGTAGAACTCAGGGGAAGATGGTGTGGCGACCTAGGTCGCCACACCATCTTCTTGATTGCAATCATCCCGCACCGAATTCGAAACCAAGATACAGTGATGGGAATTACATGCCCAAAAGAATTGTCTTGGACCATTCAGGCGATGTTACATATCTTATCGACGAGAAATCCACTACGAAGCATTTTAAAGGCAATGTCGGCACCGTCGTCTCAAGGTTTATGCAAAGCTCCGAGTCAGAGAAACTAAACGCGGAGACCGAACTCCCGAAAGCTGTACAACGTTTGCGTGAGCTTGGCCTATTGGAAGCAGATGTAGTCTTTCGGAAGGTGGAACGAGCGCCACATCTGAAGCGGGTCCAGATCGAGACTGCCCTGCGATGCAATCTTGAATGTGGTTACTGCTATTCGACTTCCGGGCCAGGGCGGAATGAATCCCTCTCGAGAGAGCAGGTACTGTCCCTGATCGCGGAGGCTGATTCCATCGGTGCATTAACAGTCGATTTTACCGGAGGTGAATTCCTTCTCGATCCGCACTGGAGCGAGTATGTCGGGATCGCCCGCTCCCACGGCATGACCGTCACTGTTCACACCAATGGCACCCTGATTCGCCGACGGCAGGCCGAGCTCCTGTCCAAGCTGGGAGTCTCTGCCACCCAGGTATCGGTTGATTCCCACATTGATGAGATACATGATTCAAGCCGCAGCCGTCGAGGGGCGCTCCAACGTACGCTCAAAGGAATTGATTGCCTGGTGGAAAGCAATGTACCGACACGCATTTCCATCATGGCACACAAGGACAACATAAGAACAGTCGGAGCAACAGTCGACTTCATGTCCGAGCGTTATCCTAACGCCAGGATCAACATCGACCGTGTTGTGGCTACTGGTGGAGCCCTTGAGCAAGACAGCGGCCTGACATCAAAAGAATTCTGGGATATCATCTCCCCTATATTTCTCCCCAGGTTCGAGCTGGCCGAGTTTGCGAGTCCTCAGGAGTCGCTGACTACGAGCCAGACTGTGGCATGGCATATTCATATGTATATGTCACAGCGGAAGGCGAGATCGCCGCTTGCCCGACCATGACGAGCCGGGAATCAGATGATTTTCGGGGGCCCTCACTTCATGATCAGGATCTGACGTCGGCCTGGTATGAGAGCGAATTCTTTAACTCATTTCGATTCACAAACTGCGAGAACGTAAATTCTTGCCCATCCGGCGCCTCATGTGGAGGAGGATGCAGATCAAACGCCTACGTCGAAGAAGGCTACACCTCTGCACCTGACACAGTAGCCTGCAACATGAACAAGAACCCTGGCAAAGTCTTCATAGATTTCCCCTCCATTTACCGAAGAAATAAGCAGAAGTGAGTCACGGTTTAGTGTCCAGACAGGCGCGGGTCCGTCCAATTGTGTGCGAGTGGGATGCTAGCTCTACTAAGCCTGGACCTTCTCAGAACTCCGAAGCATGGCAGGAGCTATTACCTCGGATTAAAAGCATCAGCAAACCGATCGTGGTGAACCGGAGGCTCGGCGAGCTCATCCCTGCAACCGTAACCTCATGTGTTTCTGCTGTCCTTGCTAATGGCGAAGTACCTCTGCTTCTCGGAGGAGATCATCGGCTCTCATACTCGTCTTTACAGGCCGTTAATAGCCATGTAGACCTCTCCCAAGTTCATCAATGGGACGCTCACCACGATCACCACCAGAGCCTGACGCTCAACAACTACTCGGTGTTTCATTTCGCGCAGTCACGGCTCGGCATGAACATTTTCAGGCACGGCCTCAGGGAGGATGGAGCTCCTCCTGCCCAAATACCCGAACGCCCTGAGAAACACGTCTATGTCTCCATCGATGCCGACTATCTTGACCCTCAAGATTTTGCGAGCGTCAGCTACCCGCTCCCAGTTAAACCAAGCATGCGTTGCGACATCGAGACTCTTCTGTCTGAAGTCGAGGAGGTTGGCAGGAATTTCGAAGTCATTGGCGGAGACGTGGTCGAATGGTGTGGACACCGCGCAACTGAGAAAGAGAAGGAAATCGTCCGCAGGCTGGTCCAAGGCGTTGTAGATTGCATAGGAAAATGAAGAGAAATATACCAGCAGCGGGTCGGTACCTGATCTCCGCTAGCGCCTTCTCTAATATCGGAGATGGTGTCTATATCATCGCTTTTCCGCTCGTGGGCGCAACTTTGACAGATGACCCTCGGGTCATCGCAGCCCTCGCCGCGATAGCGACTTTACCAAGAATCCTGATCTCACTCCCCGTAGGTGTCATTACTGACAGATGGAACCGCCGCCGTATCATGGTGAGCGCCAACCTCCTTCGGTCACTCATATTACTAGTGCTTCTACTCGCAATCACATCAGGGAGAATTGAACTCTGGCACCTTTTCTTCATCGCCTTTCTGCTCGGCTGCGGAGAAGTTTTTTCGATACAGCCTCGCCAGCTTATCTACCGAGTGTAATCGGCAAAGAGCAACTTTCCAAAGCCAATGGCTATATGGCAACCTTCGCCGAGATAGGAAACGGTATCCTTGGTCCGGCCATCGGCGGATTGCTCTTCGGCATGGCCATGGAGATACCTTTCCTCGTCACCTTCTGCACCTTCGTCGTCGCTGCCGGCTTGATAGCACGGACCGGCAGGTACGGAATTAGAGAGGAAAGGGGCAGAGAAGAGGAACCAGGGCCTCGGGCAAGTATTTTCAAAGACCTTGTTGAAGGAGTTAGATGGCTGTTGAGCAACCGCAGCATGCTCGTGCTCGTCTGCATCGTCTTCGGATGGAACCTAATCGGCTGGATGCCTGAAGGAATTTTCGTTCTTTATGTCCGTGATGAACTCGGCATGGGCAGTCTCGGATTTGGTCTATTGTACGGGATCACATCATTCGGAGCAGTCGCAGGGGGTTCATCGTCACTCGCTACGCGGATTCCATCAGCATCGGATTAATCGTGCACAGCTCGATCCTGGGTTACGCCCTCCTTACCCTTCCACTAGCCTTTTTCTCCTCCCCACTGATCATTGGCGCTTCGTTGTTCCTACAGGGCCTTCCCCTGATCGCTTGGGCAGTCGTGAGCAGAACTTTGTGGCAAACCGTTGTACCAGAAGAATACCGCGGTCGGATCTCATCGATCTTCTTGCTGCTTGGAGCTGGAATGGCCCCTGTAGGACTGCTCCTCGGGGGTTTTGCCGCGGATTTGATTGGTCTGCGAGGTGTCTTCCTTGTGAGTGGCATCGGCCTACTCCTGATGTACGCGTTCGCACACAGAGGGTTGAACTTCGTGGCAAGAGAAGCTAAGGCGAGGCTCAAGGTCCCCGCAACATCTTCGTGATGCGGTAAAACCCGCGTACGGAAGGAACTCATGCTCGATAGCCGCCGCTGCATCGAAACCCTGGACGGCTCCTTCATCTACGTCGATCCTGCAGTCAGCTTGACATGGACCGAAGGTGCGATCTTGTGCGCACCAACCATGAAAATTCGCCCTGTTTACCATGACCAGGCTCACCGAATCTCCACTGCGGAGGCAGAGTCACTCATCACGGGCGGCTTTGCCTACCGTGTTGGCGACCGTATCTTTGAGAATCCCCAACTCATGTGGGATCTCTTCAACTGGGACAACTCAAGCGAGATCAGATTTATCTGTGATCTCCTAGGTAGGAACGCTAAAGAGGAGCGGGGAATCGAATTTGGCTGCGGAGTCGGGCGCGTTCTGATTCCACTGCTTGGTTCTGGTTACCTTGTGGACGGGGTCGACGCCTCAGAACCCTGTATCAACTGGCTACACGAAAGAATCGAAGACTCGAGCTGTGATGACCTTGCCCAACGCCCAAGGCTCTACCTAGCAGATCTCAGCGAGGCGGCCTTCCCCGGACAATATCAATATGCCGTTTCTGCGCTGAACACTCTGCGTTACCTTCCAGGGGTTTCAGCGCTTCGAAGGCACTTCCACATGGCGGCTGTGACCATTCGACCTGGCGGACAATATTTAGTACATGTCTCATCGTGGCGAGGAGACATCGGCCCAACTCCGGACGGACATACCGTACAGTGGGAGGCCATAAATGACATAGATGATTCCTACCAGGTTACGTGGCGAAAGATTCGGTCGGACCCGGCTTCAAGAATGGATCTCGAACAAGTAACCGTCCACTCAAAGGGCCACCGGATTCACAGGGAACACCAGACACAGATATCGATGTCTATCGATGAATGGTTTTCCCTCATTCAGACAGATAAAGAGTGGGAGGTAATCTCTCTCCATGCCGATGCTTCCCCCGCGCCAGTCGAGGTTTCACAACGGGGGCGCCCCATCAGAGGAAACTTCTGGATCTCACTTCGAAGGACAGGAACTCAGAGAAGCGATGTCTTTACGCGATGAACCATTTTCGCCTGAATTTGTTTTGAATTTGACCAACTCAATCGACGCCAATGAAACGATTTTTTGGCCACGCTAAAACCAAGAAACCACTAGGATCAACAATTCACCCTGGGGTTGGATTCGAGATCGACTTGGGTCTGCAGCGCGAGAAGTAAGCTGAAGTTATATTCCAGGAAATGATCTCCCGGAAAATAGTTAAAGTAGGCCCCCAGGGGCTCGAACCCTGAACCCACGGATTAAAAGTCCGTTGCTCTGCCAATTGAGCTAGAGGCCCGCGCTTCGACCTGGAGGCTGCCCCCGGCCGTCGCCGGGACAACTCTACCGCAGCGGCGGGCGGTCGCGGCGTCCGGTCACGGCCACTCACCGCCGCCACCACTCGGTTCCGTTGAGTGCGAGGACGGGGAGAGGAAGGCGGTGCACGCGGGTCTGGTGAACACCCGAGCCTCCGGGAGAGCGGTGGCGCGCCGCCCCACCGCGCCGTGGTCCCTTGACCGCGAACAGGCGGGAGAACGCGAGCATGGTCCAGGAACGGGTGAACACCGCCTCCACGTGGCGGCCTTGAACCGGGGAGGACGTTTCTGGTTGGTTGACGGAGGTCCTCGTGTGTTCGGGGCCCGGGGGAAGCCGAAGGAGCCGACCGTTGCTGAGTAGCGAGCTCGCCGCGCTGGCCGGGGTCACCGTCCGCACGCTGCGGCACTACCACCAGATCGGGCTGCTGCCCGAGCCGCCGCGATCGAGCGGGGGCTACCGACGCTACGAGGTGGGCCACCTCGTCCGCCTCCTGCGCGTCACGAGGCTGGCCTCGCTGGGTGTTCCCCTGTCCGTCCTGCCCTCGGTGCTGGACGACCCCACGGCCGCGGAGGAGCTCCTGGACGAGCTCGACGACCGGGCCTCGGCGGAGATCGAACGGCTCACCCGTCGCCGGGCCGACATCGCCGCGCTGCGACGCGGCGGCACCCCGCCGGACCTGCCCCCGGAGCTCTCGGCGTGGCACCCCGCCCCCGAGGCCGGGACGCCGACGGACATGGCCCGGCACGAACACGAGCAGCTGGTCCTGGCCGCGCACCTGCTCGGCCCTGCGGCGTTCCGCTCCCTGTTCGGCGGTCTGACCGTGCCCCCGCACGTCACGGCGCGCTTCTACGCGCTGGGACCCGACTCCCCCGACGACGAGGTCGCGTCCGTGGTCGACGCACTCCTCGCGCACGTCGAACCGATCATGGCCGAACTCGCGAACCTGCCCCAGCTGGACTCCCGGGCCTCGGAGCTCCTGGAACAGCTGAACGAGCAGAACCTCGGGCCCGTGCAGCGGCGCGTGCTGCGCCAGCTCCAGCTTCGCCTGGCCAGCTCCGAAAGTGACCCGGGTCACTCCGGGAGGGCTTGAGTCGGACGCGACGTCGGGGTCTGGACTGGGTGGTGTCCGCACTTACCCGACCGCAGGGATCCGCCATGACCACCCCACCGAAGCCGTTGGCCGTCGAGGACTTCTTCGGCCCGCCGTCCCGGAGCCGCGCCGTCCTGTCCCCGGAGGGAGCCAGGGTCGCCTACCTCGCCCCGTGGCGGGAACGGCTCAACGTGTTCGTCCGTGACCTGGACTCGGACTGGGACGACCCCGACGCCCCGGGGGTCCGGCGCGTCACCTCCGACACCCGGCGCAGCATCGAGAGCTTCTTCTGGAGCACCGACGGCCGCTACCTGCTGTTCCAGCAGGACGCCGACGGCGACGAGAACTGGCACCTGCACCGTGTCGACATGGCCCGGCCCGAGGAGCCCCCGGTGGACCTGACCCCCTACGAGGGCGTCCGGCTGCTCGGCACTCAGCTCCCGCCGGATCGGCCCGGAACGGCCCACGTCCAGCTCAACATGCGCCGCCCCGACCTGATCGACCTCTTCGAACTCGATCTGGACACCGGCGAACTGACCGGCGTGGCGGAGAACCCCGGCGACGTCGTGGGCTGGCTGCGCGCCCCGGACCGGTTGCTCGCCTTCACCATGGAGGAGGGCGGCGACCACGTGCTCTCGGAGTGGTCCGGAGGCGACCGGCGCCCGATCGCACGGTTCTCCGGCACCGACGCGCCCTTCGGGCTCCTGCCCGCCGCGCTCACCCCCGACGGCGAAGGGCTCTGGACCGGTTCCGCACGCGGATCGGACCGCACCCGCCTCGTCCGGGTCGACCTGGGCACCGGTGCGGAGACCGAGGTGGACAGCCACCCCGTGTTCGACCTGGACACCCCCGCCCCGAGGCCGATCCGCGCTTCCCGTCCTCGCTCATCCTGCACCCGGGCACCGGGGACCTCCTCGGAGCCCGCTACCTCGGTGCGCGTCAGGAGATCCACGCGCTCGACCCGCACTTCGCCACGGTGCTGTCCCGCCTCCAGGAACTGTCCGACGGGGACCTGGCCCACGTGTCCTGCGACGCCACGGCCCGGCGCTGGGTGGTGGACTTCACCCACGACCGCGACCCCGGCGTCACCTGGTTCCACGACCACCTGACCGGGGAGACGCGCCGCCTGTTCCGGCCGTTCCCGCACCTCGACCCGGACCAGCTCGCCCCGGTCGCCCCGATCACGCTGACCGCCCGCGACGGCCTGTCCCTGCCCTGCCACCTCACCCTGCCGGTCGGGGTCGAGCCGCGCGGTCTGCCCACCGTGCTGCTGGTGCACGGTGGACCGTGGTACCGGGACAGCTGGGGCTACGACCCGGAGGTCCAGTTCCTGGCCAACCGCGGCTACGCGGTCCTCCAGGTCGACTTCCGCGGCTCCACCGGTTACGGCAAGGCCCACACCCAGGCCGCGATCGGGCAGTTCGCCGGGCGCATGCACGACGACCTGATCGACGCGCTCGACTGGGCGGTCGACCAGGGCCACACGGATCCGGACCGGGTCGCCGTCTACGGCTGCTCCTACGGGGGCTACGCGGCGCTCGTCGGGGCCGCGTTCACCCCCGACCGGTTCGCGGCGGCGGTGAGCTACACCGGGATGTCGGATCTCGTCGACCTGGTCCGGTCGGTCGTCCCGTTCGCCCGTCGCAGTGTCGAGAACAGCTACCTGCGCTACATCGGGGATCCGGACGACCCCCGTCAGGAGGCCGAGATGCTCGCCCGCTCGCCCATCAGCCGGGTCGACGACATCACCGCGCCGGTGCTGCTGGTCCACGGTGCCAACGACGTCCGCGTCCACCGCCGCCACTCCGACCGCGTGGTCGACGCGCTCCGAGCCCGGGGCGCGGAGGTCGAGTACCTGCTGAACGAGTCCGAGGGCCACTGGTTCGTCAACACGGACAGCAACGTCGAGCTGTACGGCACGCTCGCACGCTTCCTGGCCCGCCACCTGGGCGGACGGTCCTAGACGACGGTGACGTGGGACCGGGTCCGGAGGCACTTTCCGGCCCCGTCCCCTCGCGTGGCCCGGAGCACGCGCACCCGGATCGTGTGGTCTGCGGCCCCGCCTTTGTCGTCCGTTCTCCGAGCCCTTTCCACGGAGATCACGGACCGTCATCCGGAACCCGTCGAAGCGCGTGTGTTCCATGCCACCCGAGATTGTTTCCGCCCATCATGAATAAGGCCCTCGAAAAGTGGCAGTAATGCTTGTACAGACGGGCAGCGACGCCACCGATCCCCACAAGGAGGAGGGCTTCATGAGCCAGTCGGAGAAACTCAGGGGCAGGACCACCCAGGTCACGGGCAGGGTCAAGGAGATGGCCGGAAGGGCGACCGGAAACAACCGGCTACGCAACCGGGGCCGTTTCGAAATGTTCAAGGGACGCGCCCTCACGCGCACCGCGGGGTGGAAGGACTCCGTCCGCGGCACCCTCAGGAGTCTGCGCTCCCCTGGGCGGTGAGACCCCGACCGCCTGAGGACGACATCGAACCGTCGGCCCTTTCCACACGGCGTGGGAAGGGCCGACGCGTGTCTCAGGGACGGCGGGTCGAGAGGACGCAGAACTCGTTGCCCTCCGGGTCGAGGAGCACGACCCAGCTGAAGCCGTCCCCGGGCACGTCGGCGCGCCGGGCACCCAGGTCGAGCAGCCGCCGAACCTCCTGGTCCTGCTCCCTGTCGGTGGGGTTGACGTCGATGTGCAGCCTGTTCTTGACGGTCTTGCCCTCGGGCACGCGCGCGAAGGTCAGTACCGGGGCCACCGGGCCCGCCCCGGCCGCCCCGGCCTCGCCGGGGGCGCCGATGGCGACGAACCCCTCCTCCTCGTCGTCGTCCTTCACCTCGTAGTCGAGGGCCGCGCACCAGAACCGGGCGAGCAGGTGCGGGTCGGCACAGTCGATCGCGAGCTCGGTGAACTTGCTGGCCATGCCGGGACCTCCGGTCTCACGGGACGTTCGCTGTCGCGGACATCCTTCCAGGTTCACCTCCGGGAGTCTCTTGACTTATCGTTCACCCAGTTCAGGCTACAGTTATCGAACAAGGTTTCGATCGCAGTGTCTTCCCCTCCGGCTGTGAACACACGCAGAGAGGGGAGAACCGGTGTTCACGCACCTGCGCGCCGCCTCGTCGTTCTCCTTCCGGCACGGCACCGCCCCTCCCGCCGCGTTGGTCGAGCGCGCCGCGCTCGACGGCCAACCCGTGGTGGCCCTCACCGACCGGGACGGGCTCTTCGGTGTCGCCGAGCACATCCGGACCTGTGAACAGGCCGGGGTGCGCCCCGCCCTGGGCGCGGACCTCGCCCTCGCCTCCCCCGAGGGGGACGGATCGTGGTGCTGGCCCGGGGCGCGCGGGGCTGGACCAGCCTGTGCCGCCTGGTCACCGCCGTCCACCGCGCGCCCGGTCCCGTGGCCGTGCTCCCCGAGCAGCTGGCCGAGCACCACGAGGGTCTGGTGGTCCTGTTGGGACCCGACTCCGACGTGGGGCGCGCCGTCGCGCAGGACCGCCCCCTGCACGCCCGGACCCTGGTGACCGCCTGGCGGGGGTGGGTGTGGAGCTCGCCCTGGCCCCGCACGACCACGGCGCCTCCGGGCAGCGCCGCACCGCCCGGGACATGGTGCGCCTGGCCGACGAGGAGCACCTCCTGGCCGTGCTGACCAACGCCGTGCGCTACCCCACCTCCGAGTCGGCGGGGGTGGCCCTCGCCCTGGACCGCATCCGCCAACACGCTCCCGGCGGCTACCGTCCCGCGCCGCGCACCGAGAGCGCCCACCTGGCCACCGGTGAGGAGATGTTCCGGATCGCGGTCGGTGTGTGCGGCGGGGACCGTACGCGCGCCCGCCGTCTGGTCGCGCACACCCTCGCCCTGGGCAGCTCCTGCGCGCTGGATCCCGTCGCCGACCTGGGTTGGGGCCGCCTGCACCTGCCGGAACGCCCTCAGGCCGCCGCCGACCTGCGCGGCCGGGTCACCGGGGGCGCCTCCCTGCTGGGGTTGGAGGGGGACCGCCGCGTCGACGAACGGGTCCGGCACGAGCTGGAGGTCATCGGCCGTCTGGGACTGGAGAGCTACTTCCTGACCGTGGCCGACGCCGCCCAGGCCATCCGGGACAAGCAGATCCGCTGCTTCGCCCGGGGTTCGGCGGTGGGCAGCCTCGTCGTGCACCTGCTGGGCATCTCCGCGATCAACCCCCTGGAGCACGGCCTGCTGTTCGAACGGTTCTGCACTCCGAGCCGCCCCGGCCTGCCCGACATCGACCTGGACGTGGAGTCCGACCGGCGGCTGGAGGCCTACGACGCGGTCATCGCCTCCCACCCCGGGGCCAGCGCGACCGTGGCCATGATGGAGACCTACCGTGCCCGCAGCGCCCTGCGGGACGCCGGGGCGGCGCTGTCGCTGCCCTCGGTGGAGGTGGACCGCATCGCCTCGGTCTTCCCCGGGTGCGGGCCTCCCGCATCAGCGAGACCGCGCGCGAGCTCCCGGAGCTGCGGAGCCTGGACGGCCTGGACAGCGAGCACGTGCGCAGGCTCTTCTCCTCGCGGAGCGGCTGTCGGGCCTGCCCCGGCACGTGGCCATGCACCCGTGCGGGCTGGTGCTGTCGGACCACGCCATGGGCGACCGGGTCCCCACCCAGCCCTCAGGCGCCGGGTACCCGATGGTCCAGGCGGACAAGGAGGACGTGGAACACCTCGGGCTGCTCAAGCTGGACGTCCTCGGGGTGCGTATGCAGTCGGCCCTGGCGCACACCCTGGACGAGATCGACCGCACCTCGGGGCAGCGCCCGGACCTGGAGGCCCTCCCGGACGGGGACCCCGCCACCGCGCACATGGTCGCGGCCTCGAACACCCTCGGCTGCTTCCAGATCGAGTCCCCCGGGCAGCGGGAACTGGTCTCCAGGCTGCGCCCGGACGGGGTGCCCGACCTCATCGCGGACATCTCCCTGTTCCGCCCCGGGCCCATGGGCACCGACATGGTCGCGGCCTACCTCGGGGCGCGGGAGGGCTCCGAGCCGCCCCGGCTCCCCCACCCCGACCTCGCGCCGGTGCTGGCCGAGACCGGCGGGGCGCTGCTCTTCCACGAGCAGCTCCTGCACGCCGTCGACACCATGACCGGGTGCGGGCTGGACCGCGCCGAGGCCATGCGGCGCGCCCTGGGCACCGAGGAGGGCCGTCGCGAGGTGGAGACGCAGGTGCGTTCCCTGATGTCCGAGCGCGGGTACGACGCCCGGACCGTCGAGGACACCTGGCGGCTGGTGGCCGCGTTCGGCAACTTCGGCTTCTGCAAGGCCCACGCGGCCGCGTTCGCCCTGCCCACGTACCAGAGCGCCTGGCTCAAGCGGCACTTCCCCGCCGCGTTCTTCGCCGGGGTGATGACCCACGACCCCGGCATGTACCCGCGCCGGGTGCTCCTCAACGACGCCCGCCGCATGGGGGTGCGGGTACTCGGCCTGGACCTGAACGCCTCCCAGCGGCACTGGGGGCTGGAACCGGTCGGGGAGCGCTGGGGGCTGCGCCCGGCCCTGGCCGACCTCGGCGCCGTCACCGGGGCCGAACTCGACCACCTGCTGGCGCGGCGCCCCTTCACCGGTCTGCGGGACCTCCTCGCGCGGGGGTCGCTGTCCCGTGAGGCGCTGGACAACCTCGTCCTGGCCGGGGGCTGGACTCCCTGGCCGGGGTCACCGGCGCCCCGGGCGCCCCGGACCGGCGCGACGTCCTCGTGCACGCGCACTCCCTGGCCCAGGCCCAGCACCGGCGCGGGGACGCCCCCGGGCAGCTCTCCCTGGACGAGACCCCCGAGACCGTGCCCGCCGGGGTGGCCGCCCCGATGACCCACGCCGACCGCGTCAACGAGGAGCTGCGCGCGCTCGGCTACGAGCTCTCCGGGCACCGGCTGGACGCCCACGCGGAGGACTTCGCCAGGCTGGCCTCCACCCGGAACCTGGTCCTGGCCAGGGACCTGCACCGTTTCCCGGACGGTGCCCGGGTCCTGGTGGCCGGGGTGCGGGTCTGCACCCAGACCCCGCCCACCCGTTCGGGCAAGCGCGTGGTCTTCACCAGCATCGAGGACCGCAGCGGGGTCATCGAGGTGGTCCTGTTCTCCGAGGCCCAGCGGCGCTCCGCCGGCGCGGTGTTCGGTTCGGAGCTGCTCGCCGTGCACGGGCAGGTCCGGCGGTCCTCCCCGGGGGCGCTGCCCACCATCACCGCCACCCGCGCCCTGCCCCTGTCGGAGGTCTGAACGGCGTCCGGTCAGGCCCGCGTCCCGGGGCCACGGAGACGCCGGGTGGAGCGGCGGAACGCCCAGACGACCACGACGACGGCCAGCGCCGTCAGCGGGAGGCCCGTCACGGTGTCCGCGATCGCGAGCCCGGTCGTGGAGTCGGCGACGTAGAGCCACTGCCGTACGGCGAACCGGCCCGCGAACATGAGCGTCACCGCAGCGGTGGCGAGGTCGTGCACCAGCAGTGTGGAGCGGTCCTCGCGCCAGGCGTGGCCGCCTCCGTGGACGGCGTTCCAGACCACCCCGGTCAGCGGTCGGCGGGCGACGAGCGAGACGAACAGGACGACCGCCCCGACCAGGGACGCCCAGATCCCGATCAGGAAGAAGTCGTTGGCCGACCCGGTCGCGGCGGCCAGGCCACCGGCCACGGCGACGCCGAAGACCCCGCCCAGCGCGGGCATGAGCTTCTCACCGCGCCACAGCCGGAACACGGCCAGTGCCAGGGCGACCGCGACCGCGCCCCCGATCGCGGCCAGCAGGGAGAGGAAGGGGACGAGCACCGCGAAGACCACGACCGGCAGGACGGAGCACAGCATCCCGACCGGACCGCCGACCCCCTTCAGCACCTCCTGCCTGAGGTCGACGGGCGGTGCGGCGGGGGTCCTCTCCTCAACGGTGTCGGACGTGGTCTCGGTGGGGTCCGTGGCGAGCGGGGCCATGTCGTTCCTCTCGTTGGTCTCGGGAGGCCGGGTGCCGGGGGCCGGACCCTGCCTGCGCGTCCACGTCCAGGATTCACCGTGTCCGGGCCGACCGACAGTGACGGAGTGTCATGACTTCGCACCACGAATGTCACTACCCCCGGTCACTCCGGATCAGCGAGGAGGTCCGTGTGGGCCGAGGCGTTGCCCAGGGACCGCAGCAGCTCCCCCACGAGGCGGTCGGTGGCGCTGCCGGGCTTCTCCAGCTCCAGCTGCGGGACACGGGTGACCTGCTCGTAGCGCTCGGCGTCGTACTCCGTGCCCGGTGAGGAGGCGCGCTCCCCGTCCCACGAGGACACCCCGTGGGTGTTGGTGACCGCCACCCCCACATCCCAGCTGCCCCCGTACCCGGCGTCCTCGGACAGGCTCGCGAGCAGGTCCAGGAAGGCCCGCACCCGGAAGGCCAGGGCGCCGTCGAAGAACAGGTACCGGCCGTCGCTCCGGTCGGCCGCCCGCCCGCAGTACAGGGACACCTCACCGCGTTCACGGACGACGAGGCGCAGGTCCCGTTCCTCCCGTACCACCATCGACGACGTGGACAGCTGGCTGGCGATCCCCACGCCGCCCGCGGTGCGGAAGCCGGAGACGAGCTCCCCGAAGACCGGCGACACCCGGGCGGCCGCACCGGCCCGTTCCCGGGTCAGCCGCGAGACCCCGTCCCGGACCAGGTCGAACAGGAGCGGCCGCGCGTCCTCGGCGGCGGTCCAGGCCTTGAACATGCCCGGGATGCGCCGCGAGGGCAGCGCGACCACGTGCAGGTGCGCCAGCGCCCCTCCGGGAACGGGTCCTTCTCCACCTGTTCGCGCAGCGCGGTGCGCACCACGTCCAGCGAGGTGTCCCTGGCCCGGATGAGCCGTTCCACCTCGGTGTCGGGCAGGCGCCGTTTCTCCCGGTCGCCGCGCCCGTAGTACGCGCCGCCCGCCATGTGCGGGGCGAGCGGGGAGGCGGGCACCTCGATGAGCAGGTACCCGTGGCCGGGCCGCTCGCTCTCCAGCCACTCGACGGACACCTGGAGCGGCGGGTCGCAGGAGGACGCGGCGATCCGGGCCGGGGTCTCCAGGATCTGGTCGACCCACTCGACGGGCGCGAGCTCGAACCGCCCCTCGGTCTTGACCTCCCGCACGCCGACCACGATCAGCCCGCCGTCGATCGCGAAGGACGCCATGTCCTTGGCCTGGTCCTTGGAGCTGCGGAGCTGCTGCTTGGCCTCGCGCTTGGGGGTCTCGGTGAACGCGCCCTCGTTCAGGGCGGCCTCGAGTTCGGCTTCGCTGGCGGGACGCCATGTCGGGGGCAGGAGTCGATCCATGTCGGCATCATGCCCACTCTCGTCGGCAACCCCGCACGTCTTCGCGAATCAGACCCGAAGACGGCGGCTCCGGGTGCGCGGAGCCCGGGCCTCAGGGGTGCGCGGGAGCCGTGCCGGGGCCCCGGAAGGTGCGGCGGTAGGCGCGGGGTGAGACCCCGAGTTCGGCGTGCATGTGCTGGCGCAGCGAGACGGCCGTGCCGAACCCGGCGCGGTCGGCGACCCGCTCCACCGGCAGGTCCGTCCCCTCCAGGAGCTCGCGTGCCAGGTCCAGTCTGCGCAGGGCGATCCACCGGCCCGGGGACAGGCCGGTCTCCTCCCGGAACCGGCGCGTGAACGTGCGCACGCTCATCGACTCCCGCTCCGCGAGGTCGGCCAAACGGGGCTGGAGGTGCAGGTGCTCCTGGGCCCAGGCGCGGGCGCGGGCGGTGGCGGACCGCTCCGGGTCGGGCACGGGCAGCCGGACGTACTGGGCCTGGCCGCCGTCCCTGTGCGGTGGCACCACGGTGTTGCGGGCCACCTCGTTGGCCACGGAGGCGCCGTGGTCGGTGCGGACCATGTGCAGGCACAGGTCGGTGCCGGAGGCGACCCCGGCGGAGGTCAGCACCCGTCCGTTGTCGGTGTAGAGCACGTCCGGGTCGAGTTCGACGTGCGGGTACATCGCGCGGAAGGACCCGGCGGACATCCAGTGCGTGGTGACCCGGCAGCCGTCCAGGAGACCCACGGCGGCGAGCACGAACGCCGCCGAGCAGACGGAGGCCACCCTCGCGCGCGCTCCGACGCGGGCGAGGGCGGCGGCCAGTTCGGGACGGATCGGGTCGTGCGGTCGCTCGGCGTAGTCCTCCTCGGCCGCGGGCAGGACCACGGTGTCCGCGTCGTCGAGGGCCTCGGGGCCGTGGCGGACGTTGAGGGTGAGGTCGGTGTCGGTGGTGACCACCCCGGCCTCCAGGGCGCAGGTGACCACCTCGTAGAGCGGCTGGCCGTCCGCTCCTCGGGCCCGGCCGAACAGGCGGTGGACGATCCCGGCCTCCATGGGCAGCACCCCGTGCCGGACGAACACAGCCACGCGGTGGCGGCCGGGGCGGACGAAGACGCTCATGCCGCGATCCTATGGCCTGATTCTTTCGGTTGTTGTCCTTCGGGTCACTGTCCGGCTCCGATCTGGAACGCGAGCCTGGTGTCATGGCTTCCAGGACCGACCCATCCCGCCGTCCGCGCACCGCCCGGACCCCGCGCCGACACGCCCCCGTCCACCGTGCCTGGGTGATCGCCCTCGTGGCGGGGCTGACCATCGTGGCCGCCGCGTCCTTCGCGGCCGTACCGGGGCTCCTCGTGGAACCCCTGCACGCCGAGTACCGGTGGTCGCGCGGCGCGATCGGGCTGGCCGCCTCGGTCAACATGCTCCTCTACGGGCTGGTGGCGCCGTTCGCGGCGGCGCTGATGGACCGCTTCGGCCTCCGCCGGGTCGCCGTGGCCGCGCTCGGCGTGGTCGTGGTCGGCGCCGGGCTGACCACGGTGATGACCGCGCCCTGGCAACTGACCCTCCTCTGGGGGCTGCTCGTCGGCACGGGCACCGGGTCGCTGGCGATGACCTTCGCCGCGACCGTCACGCACCGCTGGTTCACGGAGCGGCGCGGCCTGGTGGTCGGCGCGCTGACCGGGACGAGCGCCTTCGGTCAGCTGGTCTTCCTGCCCGCGCTGGCGTGGATCGTGGACCACCAGGGGTGGCGTCCGGCCGTGGTGACGTTGACCCTGACCGCCGCCGCGACGGCGCTCCTCGTGGCCCTGGTCCTGCGCGACCACCCCGCCGACCTGGGGCTGCGCCCCTACGGCGCCACGGAGGACGTGCCCAGGCCCGAGCCGGAGCGCGGGGCCGCGCGGCGCACGGTCCGGGTCCTGTTCGCGTCGGTGCGGGACCGCCGGTTCTGGGTGGTCGCGGCGACGTTCGCGGTGTGCGGGGCCAGCACCAACGGACTCCTGTGGACCCACTTCGTCCCCGCCGCTCGGGACCACGGCATGGCGGTGACGACGGCCGCCGCGCTGGTCTCGCTGGTCGGTGTGTTCTCCCTGGCGGGCACCGTGCTGTCCGGCTGGCTCACCGACCGGGTCGACCCCCGCCACCTGCTGGCCCTCTACTACGGCGGCCGCGCGCTGCTGTTGGTGGCGCTGCCCGCGCTCCTCGGCCCGGAGGCCGGGGTCGCGATCGTCGCCTTCGTGGTGGTCTTCGGCCTCCTGGACGTGGCGACCGTGCCGCCGACCATCCTGCTGTGCCGCCGGATCTTCGGGGTGGACGGAGCGGTCGTCTTCGGGTGGGTGGGGGCGGCCCACCAGGCGGGAGCGGGCGCCATGGCGGTCCTCGGCGGCCTCACCCGGGACCTGACCGGCGGCTACGGCGCGGTGTGGATGGTCGCGGCGGCGCTGTGCGCGACGGCCGTGCCGCTCGCCCTCCGGATCGCGCGCGGGGAGGAGGGATGACCGTGCCGAGCACCGTCACGGACGCGCCCCGGCGCCCCTCCGTCCCGTTCGCCCTGGTCCTGCTGCTCCTGGCGGCGGCCCTGGCCCACGTGGGGCTGTCCGGGCTCGACCAGGGGTTGAGGGCCGCGCGCGGCGAGGGGGCGCCGGGGGTGTTCACCGCCGCCGACCTCACCTGTGTCCGGCACCCCGGGCACACGTCGTGCGCCTGCCACGGGAGCTTCGTCCCGGACTCCGGTGGTGCGCCCCGGAGCGTCGACCTGCACGCCGCCGGTCCCGGGACCTGCCTGGTGGGGGAGCCGGTCCCCGCGACGGACGCGGGTGCCGCGCACCGCGTGTACGGCCCGGACGGCTCCCGCGAGTGGCTGTTCGCCCTGGCCCTGCTCGGCGTCTCCCTGGCCGCGCCCGTGGGCCAGGCCCTGCTGTGGACCCGGTGGCTCCGGGGCCGTTCACGCCCTACCCCTGCTGGTCGCCCGCCCCCGCGGTGAGCGCGGCGAGGAGCGGACCAACGGTCGATGGTGGTGCGTACGTGGGCGTTCGGGGGCGTTCGGGGCGCGCGCCGTTATTGTTGCTCGCATGACCGAAGACCGTCGGCGGGCTCCGCTGAGCAGCGACCTCGCGCAACGCGTGGTCGACCTCATCGCGCCGACCATCAGCCACAACATCAACGTGATGGACGAGCACGGCACGATCATCGCGTGCATGGACCCCTCACGGGTCGGCAGCCTGCACCACGGGGCCCAGCGGGTCATCGCCGAACGGCGCAGCGTGCTGGTGACGGTCCCCGAGCCGGGGACCTCCGACCGCCCGGGCGCCAACGAACCCCTGGTGATCGACGGTGAACTGCGCGGGGTCGTCGGGGTCACCGGCAACCCGAGGGAGGTCGAGGACCTGGCCCGGGTGGTCGCGCTCACCGTGCAGCTGCTCATCGCCCAGGAGTACGAGCAGGACGCGGTGAGCAGGCGGCACACCGAGGGCCGCGATCTCGTGGCGGCGCTGAGCTCGGGCACGACCCGCTCGGACGACGCCCGGGCGCGGCTGGCGGCCTCCGGGCTCCCCGCGCCGTGGTCGTTGGCGCTGTGGGCGTCCGCCACCCCGAGGCCGGGCGGCGGGGTCGCTCCCCCGCAGCTGGCCGAGGCCGCCGCCGCCAGGGTGAACGGCGTCAGCGGGCGGCGGGCGGCCGTCCTGCACGGGGCGCTCTGGATCATCGTCACCGGCCGCCTCCCCGCCGCCGACTCCCTGGAGCTTCCCCGGACAGCCGCCACACGCGCACCCCGCCCACCGACGACGTGGACACGTTGATGGCCCACGCCGAGGAGTCGCGCGCGCTGTGCCGGTACGCGGGGCTGATCCCCAGCATCGAGCGCGCCGAACCGTGGTCGCGGGAGATCGCCGTGGCCGTGGCCCACCTGTCCCGGCGGACCCTCACCCGCATGGCGGCCCGGACCGCGCCCCTCAGCGCGGCGCAGCGCCGGACCGTCTCCGCGATGGCCTCGGCCGTGTCCATGCGCGAGGCCGCCGACACCGTCTTCGTGCACCGCAACACACTCCTCCAGCGCGTGGACCGCGTCCGGGAGGCGACGGGCCTGGACATCCGGAGGCCCGATGACCTGACCACAGTGCACATGTGCCTGTACGCGGAGGCAGCACTGGGCATTTCGCCCATAGTTCCCCGATAAAGCCGCAGGAAGTCTGGGCGCTACACCGTCGAAATGCACCGAATCCGATTCTATGATCTCGCTCATGTCCACCGAGTTGCATGAGCATGACGAGACCGTTGACGCGCCCCCAGCCGTCCGGGTCGTGGTGATCCCCGATTCCTTCAAGGGGAGCGCCTCCGCCGTCGAGGTCGCGGAGGCCATGGCCCACGGCGTCCGCGACGCGTACGCCGACCACGGCCTTCCCGTGTCCGTGACCACCCTGCCCTTCGCCGACGGCGGCGAGGGAACCCTCGACGCCCTGCTCGGCGCCTGGGGCACGGAACCCCTCACGGTGGACACCACCGACGCGCTGGGCCGCCCCACCGTGGCACGCTTCGGTGTCTCCCCTGACGGCACCACCGGTGTGATCGAGGCCGCCGAGGCCAACGGCCTCCCCGGCGTGGCCGACGTCCCCTCCAGGCGCGCACCGCCAGCAGCCGAGGGGTCGGGCGGCTGGTCACCGAGCTCCTGGACCGGGGCGTGGCGGAGATCCTCCTCTGTATCGGGGGCTCGGCCTCCACCGACGGCGGCACCGGCATGCTCAGCGCGCTCGGCGTGCGCTTCCTCGCCGCCGACGGCTCCGAGCTCCCCGACGGGGGCGGCCGCCTCGACGAGCTCTCCTCCCTCGACCTGGACCGGCTGGACCCGCGCGCCCGCTCCGTCCGCTGGCGGGTGGCGTGCGACGTCACCAACCCGCTGGTCGGCCCCCAGGGCGCCGCCGCCGTCTTCGGTCCGCAGAAGGGCGCCGATCCCGAGGACGTGCGCGTCCTCGACGCGGGCCTGGACCGGCTGGCCGAGGTCCTGGCCAAGAGCACCGGCGAGGACCTGCGGCACGTGCCCGGCATGGGCGCGGCGGGCGGCATGCCCGTCACGCTCACGGCCCTGCTCGGAGCCGAGGTCCTGCCCGGTTCCCGGATGGTCGCCGAGGTCCTGGGCGCCGAGGAGCTGCTCTCCCGCGCCGACCTCGTGCTCACCGGCGAGGGCCGCTTCGACAGTCAGTCCCTGGGTGGGAAGGTCGTCGACGCGGTCCGCCGCCTCACCCCAGAAAACGTGCCCGTCGTGGTGATCGCCGGAAGTGTCTCCGTCGGCCCCGACGAGCTCCGCCGCTCCGGGATCACGGCGGCGTTCTCGATCGCCCAGGGGCCCCGGACCCTGGCCGAGATGCGGGACGAGGCCGTCTCCGCCATCACCTGGACAGCGTTCAACTGCTGTCGCATCCTCCCTCACCGTCCAGGCCGACCCGACTCGGCCAGCCCTAAGGAACAACTTCCGTGATTAACCTCGCCATCCTCCTCCTGCTCGTGGTGGGCATCGTGCTCGCCACCGCCAGGTGGAAGATCAGCCCCTTCCTGGCACTGATGGGCGCCGCCGTCCTGGGCGCCTTCCTGTACCGGATGCCACTGGCCGAGATCGTTCCGACCATCACCGAGTCGTTCGGTGGCACCCTCGGCAACATCGGTCTGGTCATCCTCTTCGGCACGATGATCGGCGTGATCCTGGAGCGCTCCGGCGCCGCGATCGCGATGGCCGAGGGTCTGATCAAGATCCTGGGCACCCGGTTCCCGAACCTGACGATGTCCCTCATCGGCTACATCGTCTCCATCCCGGTGTTCTGCGACTCCGGCTACGTCATCCTGAACTCGCTGCGCAAGGCCATCACCGTGCGCACCGGGGTCTCCGCCCTGGCCACCTCGATCGCGCTGATGACCGGTCTGTACGCCACGCACACCCTGGTCCCGCCGACCCCGGGTCCGCTGGCCGCCGCCGAGAACATCGGTGTCACCAACAACCTCGGCATGATCATCGCCATCGGTCTGCCGGTCGCCGCCGTGGCCGCCGTCGCCGGTCTGATCTTCGCGAGCCTGCACTCCCGCAAGGAGTTCACGCCGCTGCCCGCCGAGACCGAGACCGACATCTCGGGGCAGTCCTACGAGGAGCTGCGCGCGAGTTACGGCCGCCTGCCCAACGGGTTCCTGGCGTTCTTCCCGATCCTGCTCCCGCTGGTGCTCATCTGCGTCGGCTCGGTCGTGAAGCTGCCGTCCCAGCCCATCGGCGACGGCACCCTGTTCGACGTCGTCGCGTTCGTCGGCACCCCGGTGATCGCGCTCGCGCTCGGCCTGCTCTCCTCCGTGATGCTGCTGCGCGGCCACGGCAAGCTCGCCCGCTTCAACGAGCAGATCTACGACTCGGTCCGCCTGGCCGGTCCGATCCTGCTCATCACGGGTGCCGGTGCCGCCTTCGGTGGCGTGCTGGCCGCCTCCCCGCTGACCGACTTCCTGTCGGACAACCTGAGCGGCCTGGGCCTGGGCCTCGCGGTGCCGTTCCTGATCGCGGCCGCCCTCAAGACCGCCCAGGGCTCCTCGACGGTGGCGATCGTGAGCACGTCCGCGATGCTCGCGCCCATGCTCGGAACGCTGGGTCTGGACTCGACGGAGGGCATGGTCCTCGCGGTGCTGGCGATCGGCGCCGGCGCGATGGTCGTCTCGCACGCCAACGACTCCTACTTCTGGGTCGTCTCGCAGCTGAGCCGTATCCCGGTCGCGACCGCGTACCGGACGCTCACGCTGGCCACCGCCATCGAGGGTCTCGCCGCCTTCGTCACCATCTGGGTGATCAGCCTGTTCCTGCTGTAGACCGCCTCGGCGGAGCTGGCCGGGTGCAGGCGGTCAGACCGAGAGGGGCCCGGGTGGACGTTCGGCGTCCACCCGGGCCCCTCCGTGTGTTCCGGTCCGGATCAGCGGCGGGTCCGGCGCAGGCAGGAGACGACGTCCCACACGCTGAGGGCGATCACCGCGACGGCGAGCGGGAGGGGCGCCACCGACCAGTCGGTGGCCACACCGAAGACCGCGCCGAACCGCTCGGGGAGATCGGGGACGATCAGCTGTTCCCGGAGCAGCAGCCACACGGTGACGATCGCCCAGGTGGCGCTGGCCAGCACGTGGCCGACCGCGAGGGCCGGTGTCCAGCGGCCGCTCCTCCACACCGCGAGGGCCAGGACGATCTCGACCACCAGCGGGCCCACCAGGAGCACCACCCAGGGCAGGGCGAGGTCCGGGTCGAGGACCTGCACCTGCCGTGCGGGGTCCGCGACGCCGAGGAACTGCCAGGTCAGCAGGGCGATCACCAGTGCCGTGAAGGCCACGTGGAACAGGGTCTCCGCCACCCCGACCCTGGCGCCGGGAGACTCCTCCGGCAGCTGACCGGTGTCCCAGGCGGTCACGGGCCGGTCCCGCGCCTCGGCCGGGCGCGTCCTCTCGATGACCGCGTAGACGAGGGTCACCCAGAAGCAGACGTGCACCGTGACGGCGATCGCGGCCACGAGCGGTCCCAGGACGACGTCGCCGGGGTCGCCGGAGGCGGACACGAACCGTTCCGCGAGTGTCAGGGCGAGCGTGAGCGGCAGCAGGACCGCCAGGAGGCCCCGGAGGAGGCGGACGTACTCCGGGTACACGCCCGGGCCAACGAGGTACCGGGGCCGGTCCCCGTACTCGCGGGCGAGCAGGTCCGGGTCGCCCAGTTCGGTGAGCGCCTCCCGTTCGGCGTGTTCCGGGTCCGCCCCGGCGTCGATCCTGGCCTCGACCGAGTCCTGGATGGAGCCGCGCAGTTCCCGGGCCACGTCCGGCCCGGTGTCGGGCCCCAGGTGGCGGGTGACGGACCAGACGTAGCGGTCCGTGAGGGTGGATGCGGTACCGCGTTCACTCATGGTGTTCCCCTTGTCCGAGGGCGCGGATCGCGTCGTCCAGCACCCGCCACTCCCGTGTCATCCGCTCCAGCACCGCGAGGCCGTCCGCGCTGACCTGGTAGAACTTGCGCGGACGGGCCTCCTCGGTGTTCCACTCGCTGGTCAGCAGCCCCTGTTTCTCCAACCGCCGCAACAGCGGGTAGAGGGTGTTGCCGTCCACCGGGAACCCGCTCTTCTCCAGGGTCTCCAGCAGGGCGTAGCCGTAGTGGGGCCGCTCCAACGTGGAGAGGCAGGCCAGTACGACCGTGCCCCTCCGCAGTTCCTGGAGGTGTCCGGCCAGGAGCTCGTCGTCCTTCATGCGTCACACGATAGTGTGTCTCACACACTATCGTCAATCACACAGGCGAAAAGGACCCGGACGACGGGCGCACGGGATCACGAGGCCGCCCCCGCCTCCGATCCCACGAGGACGCGCATGCCCTCGACGAGTCCGGTGCCGTCGGGCACCCCGTCCGGATCGACCAGGAACAGGGCCATCGTGCCCGGCACCATGGTGAGCAGCAGCGAGCCGAGTCCGCGCTCCTGCTCCGCCGTGACCTCCTCCTCGGGGACGTCGAGCACCAGCGCGACGAGCGCGCGCCGGGCCAGCGCGTGCCCCTGGACCAGCCGCGCCCGCAGTTCGGGCTGGCGCTCCAGGTGCACCAGCGCCTCGAAGTTGGCGGCCACCATGGTCCGCGCCTCGGGGTACGCGCGGGCGAGCTGGTTCATCGTCTCCTCGAAGCGGCCCAGCGGCGTGGTCCGCTCGGGCCGCAGAGTTCCCAGGACCCGCTCCGTCCACTCACCGACGGCCTCGATCATCGCGGCGGTGAGCAGGGCCTCCTTCGAGCCGTAGTGGTAGCCGATCGACGCCAGGTTGGCCCCGGAGGCGGCCACGACGTCCCGGGCGGTGGTGCGGGCGTACCCCTTTTCGTAGAGGCACCGCTTGGCCCCTTCGAGCAGCTGTTCCTTGTGTCCCATAGCTGGATCCTAGTCATTTTCCATACGAGCGTCTTGTACGAACGTCATATACATACGTATGATCACGCCATGGAGATCACGAGACTGGACCAGGGACGGGAGGGCGACGCCGCCTCCCTCCTCGCCCGCGCCATGGACCTCGACCCGGTGAGCGTCTGGCTCTTCCCCGACCCCGAGGGCCGGGCCCGCGCGCTCCCGCTGGTCACACGGTCCTTCGTCGACCGGGCCATGGCCACCGACCGGGTGCTGGTGGACTCCTCCGGCGACGCCGTGTCCGCCTGGATCCGCGAGGACGGGACCGGCCACGGCGCGCCCCGGGACGAGGACCCCCGGAGGAGTTCGCCCCCTACGCGGAGCGGCTCGCCGCCATGGACGAGCTCGCGTCCTCACGGCACCCGGCCGGACCGCACCTGTACCTGCCGATGATCGGCGTCCTCGACCGGGCGCGCGGACGGGGCGTCGGGAGCGCCATGCTCCGCCAGCGCCTCCGCGACGCCGACCTGCCCGTCTACCTGGAGGCGAGCTCGACCCGGAGCCGGGACCTCTACCTCCGCCACGGCTTCACGCCCTTCGGTGACCCCGTCCACTTCCCCGACGGCCCGCCGATGTTCCCGATGCTGCACACGCCCCGATGACCCCCACGACCACTGGAGCGCCCATGAGGGCCTACACGCACGCCACCGTCATCGACGCCACCGGAGCCCCGCCGCGCCCCGACCACACGGTGCTGGTCCGGGACGGCGTGATCACGACCGTCGCCCCCGCCTCCGTCACCCCGGTCCCCGAGGGTGCCGAGGTCGTCGACCTCACCGGCCGGTACCTGATCCCCGGCCTCACCGACGCGCACACCCACAGCAACGGCGCCGACCGCGTCATCCCCGCCCTGTACGTCCTCAACGGCGTCACCGCCGTGCGGGAGATGTGGGGCTCCGACGAGGTGCGGCGGCTCCGCGACCGCGTGGAGGCGGGCGACCTGCTCGGCCCGCGCTGGACCGTGGCCGGGAGCCTGATCGACGGCGCGCCCTCCCTCTGGGACGACGCCCCCAACCCCGAGCCGCCGACCGTCGTCGCCCACGCCCGGGAGGCGCGGCGGGCGGTCCACGAGTCCCGCGACGCGGGGGCCGACTTCGTCAAGGTCTACTCCCGGCTCGACGCCGAGTGCTACCACGCGATCCTCGACGAGGCCCGACGCGTCGGCATCCCCGTGGCCGGGCACCGCTCCGACCACGTGCCCTTCGTGGAGCAGATCGAGTCGGGGCAGCGCTCCTTCGAGCACGTCCACGGCCTCTGGCCCGCGCTCTCGCGGAACCCGGAGGCGATGGAGGCGGCGATGGACCGGATCCGCATCGAGCCCGACACCTACTACTCCAGCTGGTTCCACCAGGTCACCGAGGTCGAGTGGGAGGCCGCCAACACCCTGGGCCCGGCCGAGTCGGCCTCCGTGTTCGCCCGGATGGCCGCCAACGAGGTCGCCTACTGCCCCACCCTCGTCATGCACCGGGCCCTCGACCTGCCCGAGCGGGTGCGGCTGACCGACCCCCGCCTGCGGTACATGCCGCCGGACACCACCGCCCTGTGGGAGTACGTGCTGGAGGCGATGTACCTGAAGGGGCGCGGGGCGGAGGAGTCGGCGCGGCGCCGCGTGCTGTTCGAGCTGCGCCGGGCCGCCGTCGCCGCGATGGACGACGCCGGGGTCCGTCTGCTCGCCGGGACCGACCCGCAGACCCCGGGCGTCCTGCCGGGGTTCGGACTGCACGAGGAACTGGAGCTGATGGTGGGGGCCGGGCTCTCCCCTGCGCGCGCTCCAGACCGCCACCGTCGAACCGGCGCGGTTCCTCGGACGCGAGTCGTGGTCGGGCACAGTGGAACCGGGCCGGGTCGCCGACCTGCTGGTCCTGGACGCCGACCCGCTGGCGGACATCCGCAACACCACCCGGATCCACGCCGTGGTGATCCGGGGCCGCCACATCGGCCCCGAGGAGCGCGCGACCCTGCTGGCCGGGGTCGAGACGGCCGCCGCCGAGGGATGACCCGCGAGGTCGGGGCCCCCGGGCACCGGCCCCGACCTCCTCCGCCACCGAGGCCGCCGCCCCGGTCCGGGACCGACGCCGGAAAAGGAGTGTGCGTGCCGTGAAGGGTGTGACAGGTTGGGCGCATGCCTGACTACCGCCGCGACCTTCTGCGCGACCAGTACGACCTGACCTGGGCGCTCTTCGAGTACCACCTGGAGCGCATGGAGCCCGAGGACTACCTCTGGGAGCCCGCCGAGCTCTGCTGGACACTGCGCCGAGGGCCCGGCGGCATGTGGACCCCGGACTGGGCCGACAGCGAGCCGGACCCGGTGCCGGTGCCCACCATCGCCTGGCTGACCTGGCACATCGGCTGGTGGTGGACGGTCACCCTCGACCACACCCTGGGCCGCACCCCGCAGGACCGCGCCGAGATCCGGTGGCCCGGCGAGGAGGGTGCCGCCGACCGGCTGCGCGGCATGGGGCTGGACTGGATCGACGCCCTGTCCGAGATGGACCTGGACCGGCCCGCCTCGTTCCCGTGGCAGGGGGCGGAGGGGAAGACCAACGCGCACACGGCCGCGTGGGTCAACTCCGAGCTGATGAAGAACGTCTCCGAGGTCGGGCAGCTGCGCCTGCTCCGCGCCGCCGCCCGCCGCTAGGCGACTTCCGGAGCCTTCTCCCTGTCCTCGGGGACGTCCTCGGAGGCGTCCAGCCGGGTGCGGCGCAGCAGCCACAGCACGGCGAGCCCGGTCGGGGCGAGCAGGGCCACCCCGAGGCCGTACCCGGTCTGCACCGCCGTGGTGAAGGCCCCGAAGGCCGCGTCCAGGAGCTGCCGCGACTGGTCCGCCGGGAGGCCCTCAGCCACGCCCACGGCACCGCCGACGCTCTCCCCTGCCGCCTCCAGCCCGGGTCCGGGAATCCCGTCGAGACCGGCGCCGTCGAGACCACGCCGGTAGACGACCGCCGCCATGCTGCCCAGGAGGGCCATGCTGAGCGCTCCGCCGAGGCCGCCCGCCACGTCGGACATCGCCGCCGCCGACCCGGCCCTGCTGACCGGGGCGCTCACCACGATGAGGTTCACGCCGAGGGTGAAGAGCGGCCCGAGCGCCAGGGCCATGACGGTGGCGGCGGAGATCAGCGCGGCGACGCCGACCTGGCCCACCATGAGGGCGAGCGCCCCGCCCGCGACCGAGGCCACGAGCAGACCGCCTCCCATGGCGGCGGAGGGCCGCATCCACCGGGTGAGCAGGGGCGCGCCCAGGCCGCCGACGATGGAGGCCAGCGCGGGCACGACCATCAGCGCACCGGTCTCGGCGGGTGAGAGGCCGAGTGCGGTCTGGAGGTACTGGACCAGCAGCATGTCCGCCGCGCCGTAGCCCAGGAGCATCAGCAGCAGGGCGCCGAGGGAGACCGTGAACGCGGGGGTCGCGAACAGGCGCATGTCCATGAGGGGTTCGGGCAGGCGCAGCTGTCTGCGGACGAACAGCGCGCCGAGCACCAGCCCGGCGACGACCGGGAGAAGGTAGGGCCACACCGCGCCGTCGGATCCGGAGGCGCTCCGGTCCGCGATCTCCTGGAGCCCGAAGACCACGGCGATGATCGCGCCCATGGACAGGGCCACGCTGGGCAGGTCCATGCTCCCCTCCACCCGCTCCCGGCCCGCGGGCAGCAGGGGCGTGGCCAGCAGCAGGAGCGCGGCGACCGGGACGTTGATCAGGAAGACGGCGCCCCAGGAGAAGTGTGCGAGGAGCACTCCGCCCAGCGGCGGCCCCAGGGCCATCCCGCCGGAGAAGGAGCTCATGACCACCGCGACGGCCACGGAGAACTGGCGGGCGTCGGTGAAGACGACCCTGAGCAGCCCGAAGATGCTCGGTGACATCGTCGCCGCCGCCGTCCCCATGAGGGCGCGCATCGCGATGAGGACCTCGGGGGTGGGAGCGAAGGCCGCGACGAGGGACGCCAGCCCGTAGACGGCCACTCCGCCCATGAGCAGGCGTCGGCGCCCGACCCTGCGGCCCAGCCAGCCCATGGTGAGCGCCAGGCTGACCCCGACGAACTCCCCCGCGTGCAGGACCCACAGCATCTGGGTGCTGCCCGGGGACAGGTCGGCGGCGATCGCGGGCAGCGCCATGAACAGCACGGACATGTCGGTGGCGGCCATCAGCAGGGGGAGCGTCATCACGGCGAGCGCCGTCCAGTCCCGCCAGGTCGCGCGTCGGGGGGCTTGGGTGTTCACGTGTCCTCCGGGTTCGGTCCCATGCGGCCGACCCTAGAACCTCAACCAATGTTCAGTTCAACCCCGCACCCTCCGCCCCCACGGTTGAGGCTCCGCGCGACCGGGTAGTCCCACCTGTGTCCGAGCAGGTCAGGCTAGTCGCGAACCCCGAGGGGTCACGGCGGTCTCGGGGGCGAACCATGGGTGTCGAACGCGGTCTCGACGGACTCCGGAAGGTCCTGGACGGACTCGGGTTCCCCCTGACCCGGGACGAGGCGGTCGCGGCGGCCTTGGACGCGGGCGCCGACGAGGAGATCGTGAGCGCCCTGCGGGCCATGCCGAACGCCGAGTACAACGAGGCCAAGGAGATCCTGGCCGCCGTCCCGCTGCCCGAGCGCGAACCGGGGTCGCACACCGAGTCCGCGCGGTCCCGGGAAC
The DNA here is from genome assembly GCA_018388625.1 of Nocardiopsis eucommiae. GTDB lineage: Bacteria > Actinomycetota > Actinomycetes > Streptosporangiales > Streptosporangiaceae > Nocardiopsis > Nocardiopsis eucommiae. The sequence goes on from CP074402.1 coordinate 5,570,254, forward strand.
GCGGCCCGCACTAGCCCGACCTGAAAACGCAGGTCAAGGGCGTGCAAGACTGAGGTCAACCTCTCAAAAGGGACTCCCCAGTACATTTCAAATAGTGGTTAGGTTAGGCTCTCCTTCATCACTGGAACCTGGAGGAGAACCACCATGAAGTCCCCCGGCCGCCCCGTCACGGCGCTCTCACTCATCCTCGCGTCGTCCCTGGTCATCGCGGGTTGCTCCGCGGACGCCCAGGACACCGACGACTCCTCCGCCGCCGGGGGCGCCACGATCGAGGTCGAGGACAACAACGGCACCCAGACGGTGAACTCCCCCGCCGCGTCCGTGGTCGCCCTCGACAACCGGACCTTCGAGACCCTCTCCGACTGGGACGTCGAGCTCTCCGCCGCCGCCGTATCGCTCATGCCCGACACCATCGGCTACACGCGGGACGACTCGATCATCGACATCGGCACGCACAACGAGCCCGACCTGGAGGCGATCGTCGCCGCCGAGCCGGACCTCGTCGTCAACGGCCAGCGCTTCACCCAGCACCAGGACGACATCGCCTCGCTGGTGCCGGACGCCACCATCCTGGACCTCGACCCGCGCGAGGGCGAGCCCTTCGACGCCGAGCTCAAGCGGCAGGTCACCGCCCTCGGTGAGGTCTTCGACAAGCAGGACGAGGCGGCCCAGCTCGTCGAGGACCTCGACGCCGCCGTCGAGCGCGTCCAGGCGGCCTACGACGAGGACCAGACCGTCATGGCCGTCACCACCTCCGGCGGCGAGATCGGCTACCTCGCGCCGAGCGTAGGCCGCACCCTCGGCCCGGCCTTCGACATCCTCGGTCTCACCCCCGCGCTGGAGGTCGACGGCGCCAGCGACGACCACCAGGGCGACGACATCTCCGTCGAGGCCATCGCCGACTCCGACCCCGACTGGATCCTCGTGATGGACCGCGACGCCGCCGTCGCCGCGGACGAGTCCGGGTACGAGACCGCCGAGAACATCCTGTCGAGCTCCGAGGCGCTCTCCGGCGTGTCCGCCGTCAAGGACGAGCAGATCGTCCACATGCCCGTGGACACCTACACCAACGAGGGCATCCAGACCTACACCGAGTTCTTCAACGCGTTCGCGGACGCCCTGGAGGCTCGGGCTTGATCCCGCTCGCCCCCGGGGAACGCGCCGACGTCACCACGCACGTCGGCGCGTGCCCCCGTGAACGGCACCGGCGCTCCGGGGTGGCCGGACGTGACGACCGCGACCCCGCCCCCGTCGCGCACCCGGCACAAGGGACGTCTGTTCGACTGGAGGCTGCTGGTCGGCGTCGCCGTCGTGGGAGCCCTCCTCGCGCTGTCGCTGGCCACCGGCGTGTACGACATCCGCGGCGCCGACGACGGCGGCGAGATGTTCGCGATCACCCGGATCCCGCGCACCGTCGCCCTCGTGCTCGCGGGCGCGGCCATGGCCATGTCCGGTCTGGTCATGCAGCTGCTGACCCAGAACCGCTTCGTCGAGCCGACCACCACCGGGACCACCGAGTGGGCGGGCCTCGGTCTGCTCACGGTGATGATCCTGCTGCCGGGCGCGAGCATCGGCACCCGCATGGCCGGGGCGATCCTCGCGGCGTTCGTCGGCACGATGGTGTTCTTCCTCTTTCTGCGCCGCGTCACCCTGCGCTCCTCCCTGATCGTCCCCATCGTGGGCATCATGCTCGGCGCCGTCGTCAGTTCGGTGTCCACCTTCGTCGCCCTCCGCACCGACATGCTCCAGAACCTCGGCGTGTGGTTCGCGGGCAGTTTCACGTCGGTCCTGCGCGGACAGTACGAGCCACTGTGGATCGTGGCCGTGGTGGCCGTCGCGGTGTTCGTCGTCGCGGACCGCTTCACCGTCGCCGGGCTGGGCGAGGAGATCTCCACCAACGTCGGCCTGAACCACAACCGGGTCGTCCTGCTCGGCACCACCCTCATCGCGGTGGCGACCGGCGTGGTGACCGTGGTGGTGGGCAACCTGCCCTTCCTCGGGCTCATCGTCCCCAACATCGTCTCGATGTTCCGCGGCGACGACCTGCGCGGGAACCTGCCGTGGGTGTGCCTGCTCGGAATCGGCATCGTCACGGTGTGCGACCTGGTCGGCCGGACCATCGTCATGCCCTTCGAGGTGCCCGTGTCCCTCATCCTCGGTGTCGTCGGCGCCGTGGTGTTCATCCTTCTCCTGTTGAGGCAGCGCCGCCGTGGCTGAGTCGACCGTTCCCCGGATACGGACCTCCCGGACCCTGCCCACCCCGCGCGCCCGCCTCCGCTACCGGATCGTCGTCTCGACCCTCGTGGTCCTCGCGGTCGGCTTCACCTTCGGCCTGCTGGCCTGGGACAACCCGATGCCGGTGGGATCGGACGGGTTCTGGCGCATCGCGGAGCTGCGGGCCACCAACGTGGTGGTCATGGCCGTGGTGGCGATCTGCCAGGCCATCGCCACGGTGAGCTTCCAGACCGTGACCAACAACCGCATCATCACCCCGTCGATCATGGGGTTCGAGGCGCTCTACGTCGCGGTCCAGACCTCGGCGGTGTACTTCCTGGGCGTCGCGGGCGTCCTCGCCGTCAAGGGCCTCCCGCAGTTCGTGCTCCAGATCGCGCTGATGGTCGGCTTCGCGATGCTGCTGTACGGCTGGCTGCTGTCCGGCCGCTACGGCAACCTCCAGGTGATGCTGCTCATCGGCATCGTGGTCGGCGGCGGACTCGCCTCGGTCTCCACGTTCATGCAGCGCCTGCTCACCCCCAGCGAGTTCGACGTGCTGGCCGCCCGGCTGTTCGGCAACGTCTCCAACGCCGACGCCGCGTACCTGCCGGTGGCGATCCCGCTGTGCCTGGTGGCCGCGACCCTGCTGGTCCTGGGTTCTCGGCGGCTGAACATCGTGGCGCTGGGCCGGGACGCCTGCACCGGGCTCGGCCTGAACCACCGGCGCGAGACCATGCGGGTGCTCTTCCTGGTGTCGGTGCTCATGGCGGTCTCCACCGCGCTCGTGGGCCCGATGACCTTCCTCGGCTTCCTCGTCGCGACCCTGGCCTACCAGTTCGCCGACACGTACGACCACCGGTACGTGTTCCCGGTCGCCGCGCTGACCTGCTTCGTGGTCCTCAGCGGCGCCTACTTCGTCATGCGGAACGTCTTCTACGCCAACGGGGTGGTCTCGATCATCATCGAGTTCGTCGGCGGCCTGGTGTTCCTGTTCGTCATCCTCAGAAAGGGCCGGCTGTGATCACCCTCGAAGGCGTGCGCAAGGAGTACGGGGGCGAGGTCACGATCGGCCCCGTGGACCTGGAGATCCCCGGGGCGGCGTGACCGCCCTGGTGGGGCCGAACGGCGCCGGGAAGTCCACCCTGCTCACCATGGTGGGGCGGCTGCTCGGCCTCGACGCGGGCACCATCGAGGTCGCCGGGTACGACGTGACGAGGACGCCCTCCAAGGACCTGGCCAAGATCGTCTCCGTGCTGCGCCAGGAGAACCACTTCATCACCCGGCTGACGGTGCGCCAGCTCGTCGCGTTCGGCCGCTTCCCCCACTCCAAGGGGCGGCTGACCGTGGCCGACGAGGAGGTGATCAGCCGCGCGATCGACTTCCTGGACCTCACCGAGCTGGAGGACCGCTACCTCGACCAGCTCTCGGGCGGCCAGCGCCAGCGCGCGTACGTGGCGATGGTGCTGTGCCAGGAAACCGAGTACGTGCTGCTCGACGAGCCGCTGAACAACCTCGACATGCGCCACTCGGTGCAGATGATGAAGCACCTGCGCCGGGCGGCGGCCGAGCTCGACCGCACGATCGTGATCGTGCTGCACGACATCAACTTCGCCGGGCACTACGCGGACCACATCTGCGCCGTCAAGGACGGCGCGGTCGTGGAGTTCGGCACCCCGGCGGAGATCATGACCGACGACGTCCTCACCCGGGTCTTCGACACTCCGGTGACCGTCGTCGACGGCCCCAACGGACCGCTCGCCGTCTACTACTGATCCCGGGATACTGGGGTGGTGAGCACCCCTCCGGCAGAAGTGACCGTCACCCCCGACCTCGTCCGCCAGCTCCTGCGGGAGCAGCACCCCGACCTCGCGGAACTCCCGATCGCCCCCGTCTCCCACGGCTGGGACAACACCCTCCTCACCCTGGGAGAGCACCTGTGCGTGCGCATGCCGAGGAGGAGGCCGCGGCCGGGCTGGTCGTGAACGAGCAGCGGTGGCTGCCCGGGATCGCCGGACGGGTGGGCGTCCCCGTCCCGGTGCCCGTACGGGTGGGCCGCCCCGGGCACGGCTACCCCTGGCACTGGTCGGTCGTCCCGTGGTTCGAGGGCCGCACCGCCGCCGAGGTCCCGGTGGAGGAGCGCTCCGACCTGGTCGAACCCCTCGCGCTGTTCCTCTCCCGGCTGCACGTGCCCGCCCCGGACGACGCGCCACGCAACCCGGTCCGGGGGTGCCCCTGCGCGAACGCGACGCCCGGTTGCGTGAACGCCTCGCCGCCAGCCCCGACCCCCGCGCCCCGGACCTGCTCGCCCTGTGGGAGGAGCTGCTCCCGACCCCCGAGTGGTCCGGTCCGGCGCTCTGGCTGCACGGCGATCCACACCCCGCCAACCTCCTGGTCGGCTCGGCCGCGCACACGCGTGAACGGGGCCGCCTCGACCTCGTCGCGGTCCTGGACTTCGGCGACCTCACCTCCGGTGACCCCGCCTCCGACCTCGCCGCCGCCTGGCTGGCCTTCGGCCCCGAGGACCGCGCCCGGCTGCGCGCCGCCCTGGACCGCCGCCGGGGGATCGACCCCCACACCTGGGACCGGGCGCGCGCGTGGGCGCTCCTGTACGCCACCCTGCTGTGCGCCAGCGCCCCGGAGCACCCGCTCCTGGGCGCCATCGGGGAACACACGGTCCTCCAGCTGCTGCACACGTAGACGGGCCGGGCCCCGGTCCGAGCGGGGTGCTGGTCGGTGCGGCTCCGACGGAGGCGCACAATGGTCCGAAACCCACCCGGACCCGACAGGTGATGATCGTGAGCAGACCAGGACCGACCGTGAAGTCCCTGATGGAGGCGTTGGAGGGCCCGGTCCACGGGCTGGTCTCGGCGCCCCGGGGGCTGGACGCCCTGGTGCGCTCCGTCGTGGTGGCCCACCCCGACGATCCGGTGCCCCCGGGTTCCCTGGTCGTCGCTCCCGCCGGTGGCACCGAGGCCCTCGCCCTCGCCCGCCGGGCCGTGCGGGGCGGGGCGAGCGCCGTCGCCGTGCCCGGGTCGCCCGACGACGGGCTGCGCGACCTCGACCTCGCCGTGCTCTCCGTCGACCCCGCCCTGGACGCCGCCGAGTTCGCCGCCCTCGCCCGTACCGCGCTGGACTCCTTCGACCCCGAGGACCGGCACCGGGACCTGTTCTCCCTCGCCCAGACCGTCGCGACGCTGACCGGCGGGATCGTGAGCATCGAGGACGGCGCGAACCGGGTGCTGGCCTACTCCGCCTCCCACGAGGGCGCCGACGAGCTGCGTCAGCAGACCATCCTCGGCCGCGACTGCCCCGCGTCCTTCGTCGCGCACCTGCGCGCGTGGGGCGTGGACGAGCGCATTCGCGCCGGTGAGGTCGTCGAGGTCGCGGAACGCCCCGACCTCGGCGCCTCCCGCAGGAGGGTGGTGGGCATCCGGGCCGGGGAACGGCCGCTCGGCAGCATCTGGGTCCAGCAGGTCGACCGTCCCCTCTCCCCCACCAGCGACCAGGTGCTCCGGGGCGCGGCACGCCTGGCCGCCGTCCACGTCTCCCGCGCGAACAGCGGGGCCCGCGCCACCGGCCACGACACCGTGGAACTGTCCGTGGGGCTGCTGACCGGCGCCTTCGACACCGACGCGCTCGCCCGGCACCTGGGCGTCGACCCGGCCACGCCCGTGTCGGTGATCGCCCTGGCCCTGCGGGAGGAGGAGGTGGACCAGCCGTGGCGGCTGCACCAGGCCGCCGAGGTGGTCTCGGTCTACGCGGCCGCCTACCGCAGGAACGCGCTGGTCATCCCGGCCTGCGGCCTGCTCTACGTCCTGCTGCCCACGCCCTCGGGGCAGGCGCCGCTCACGTGGGTGCGGGAGCTGGTGGCGATGCTGCGTCAGCACCTCGGCACCCCGGTGCAGGGTTCCGTGGCGGGGGTGGCGCCCCGGATGCGCGGGGTGCCCGCGCTGAAGAAGCACGCGAGCCGCGTCCTGGAGGTCATCGCCGACGACCCGGACCGGCTGGTCGCCGACTACGAGGAGACGCGCTCCTCGGTGGTGCTCCGGGAGGTGGTCGAGTACCTCGCGGAGCGCCCCCACCTGCGCGACGAACGGCTGGACTCCCTCGACGACGACCAGCGCAGGTCGCTGTCGGCCTACCTGGACGCCTTCGGTGACGTGACCAGCGCGGCGACCGGTCTGCACGTCCACCCCAACACCCTCCGCCACCGCATCCGACGGATCTGCGCGCTCACCGGGCTCAACCTGGACGACGCCGACCAGCGGCTCCTGGCGTCGGTCAGCCTGCGGGTGTGAGCGGGCGGCGGGTCGCGGTCCGGCCGCTCCCGGGTCTCCCCGAGATCACGGCCGACCTGCGGCGATCCCCGTGCGGGCCCGGGTTGTCGCGGCCGACACCGCTCCGCCCGGCTTGTCGTCGGTTCGGACAACGGTGACCGGCGCCACCCGCTCCTAGGCTCCAGGCCGTACTCACGGGCCCCGCCGTCCGCCCGTGGAAACCGTCCCCGTCTGGAGCCCCGTCCATGAGTCCCGAGAGCACGAGCGCGTCCGACGCGCAGGCCCGCCCGCCCAGGGCCAAGGTCCTGGTGGCCAGCCTGACCGGAAGCACGATCGAGTGGTTCGACTTCTTCCTCTACGGCACGGCCGCCGCACTGGTCTTCAACAAGCTCTTCTTCCCCTCGGACGACCCGCTCGTCTCGTTGATGCTGTCGTACCTGACCTTCTCGCTGACGTTCTTCATCCGACCGCTCGGCGGCGTCCTGTTCTCGCACATCGGTGACCGGATCGGCCGGAAGAAGACGCTGATCATCACGCTGTCGCTCATGGGCGGCGCGACGATGCTCATCGGGCTGCTGCCCACCTACGACAGCATCGGGATCCTCGCGCCGGTCCTCCTGGTGTTCCTGCGGATCGTGCAGGGCCTGGGCATCGGCGGGGAGTGGGGCGGCGCGCTGCTGCTCGCCTACGAGTACGCGCCGAAGAACCGGCGCGGCTTCTTCGGTTCCGTTCCCCAGATGGGCATCACCTCCGGGATGCTGCTGGCCAGTCTGGCGCTGACCCTCATGTCGCTCATGCCCGACGACCAGTTCGAGACGTGGGGCTGGCGGGTCCCGTTCGTGGCCAGCGTCCTGCTGGTGCTGCTGGGTCTGTGGATCCGCTCCGGGATCGACGAGACCCCCACCTTCCGCCAGGCCAAGGAGGAGGGGAACGTCGCCAAACTGCCCGTCGCGGAGACCTTCCGCCACCACTGGCGCGCGGTGCTCGTCGCGGTGGGCGCGAAGATCGTGGAGACCGCGCCGTTCTACGTCTTCGGCACCTTCGTGGTCAGCTACGCGACCGGGACCCTGAGCTTCGACAACACGACCGCCCTCAACGCGGTGACCATCGGCGCGGTCGTGGCGACCGTGTGCATCCCGCTCGCCGGGCGGCTCTCCGACACCTTCGGCCGCCAACGCGTCTACCTGGTCGGCGCCGCCGCCCTGGGACTGTTCACCGCCCCGTACTTCCTGATGCTGGGGACCGGCAGCAATCTCATGCTGATCCTGGCCACCGTGATCGGCCTGGGTGTCCTGTGGGCGCCCGTGACCGCCACCATCGGCACCCTGAGCTCGGAGATCTTCTCCACGCGCGTGCGCTACACGGGGGTGACCCTCGGCTACCAGATCGGTGCGGCGCTCGCGGGCGGCACCGCGCCGCTGATCGCGACCTGGCTGCTGTCCCGGTTCGACGACTCGTGGGTGCCGATCGCCGTGTACCTCAGCCTCACTGCCGTCGTCTCGATCGTCGCGGTGTCCTTCGCCCACCGGATCTCCGACGTGGAGGACCGCCAGCCGACCCGCGGGGCGGACTCCGGAGTCTGACCGTCCGGGGAGGGCGGCCGTACCCGGCGCCGCCCTCCCGCCGGAATGTCGTACCCGGGAGCGAGCATGGGGTCCCGGCTTCCCCCACAGAGGAGATCCCATGTCCTTCCAGGCCTACCTGGACACCATCGAGGACCGGACCGGGCTGGTGCCCCGCGCCCTCGTCGACCTCGCGAGGGAGAAGGGTTACGACGACCCCTCGGTGAAGGCGGGCACCATCATCGCGTGGCTGGCCGAGGACTACGGCCTGGGCCGGGGCCACGCGATGGCCCTGGTGCACGTGATCAGGAAGGGCCCGACCATCGACGCCAGTCACGTGGGCACCTCCGGCAGCCACCGGGACGCCTCGGCCGTGCTCTGGCTCGACGGGAAGGCGACCAACCCGCACCGGGGCTGAGGAGGTCAGGGCGTGACGATCGCGAAGTCGGGGTCGGGCCGCTCCAGCACCTCCATGACCCGCCGGACCGCGTCGAGGTCCCCGTCATGGTCGATCCCGTCCGTGTCCCCGTACGCGAGCAGGCCCAGGAGCTGGGCCTTGGTCAGGCGCAGGGTCAGGTCCGTGGTCCCGTCACCCTCCCCGCGGTGGGCCAGTGGACGAAGACACCGTTGGACACCTCGGTCCGGTAGGTCTCCCCAGGTCGGTGATGTTCCAGTCGATGACCACCGACAACGCGGCGGCCCGGAGGCCGTCCACCCGGATGGAGACGGTGTCGAAGAGCTGGGTGACGGTGAGCATGGCGGCCATGCCGGAAGCGGCGAGCCCCGTGTGCGCCACGCCCCCGCGCAGTTCGCTCGCCCCGGTCAGGTAGCAGTTGCGCCAGGTGGCGTTCTCGGCACCCTCCCCGAGCCGCTGGAACACGGAGGCGAGGAGCTCCCGCGCCCCGGCGTGCGCGGGATCCGCGAACACCGCGTGCCGCAACAGCTGGGCGGCGAAGCGCGGGTCACCGTCGTCCGCGTACGCGCGCGCCCTGGCCACCACGGTGTCCGTCCCGCCGATGGTGTCCACGTACCGCCGGGCGCTCTCCACCGGCGGGTGCTCCCAGAGGGAGGCGGGGTTGCCGTCGTACCAGCCCAGGTAGCGCTGGTAGATCGCCTTCACGTTGTGGGAGAGCGAACCGTAGTAGCCACGGGTGCTCCAGGCCCGCTCCAGCCCCTCCGGCAGACGCAGCTCCTCCGCGATCTCGGGACCGGTGAGTCCCCGGTTGAGCAGGCGCAGGGTCTGGTCGTGCATGTACGCGTACAGGTCGCGCTGCTCGGACAGGTACCCCACGATCCGTTCGCGGCCCCAGGTCGGCCAGTGGTGGGAGGCGAACAGCACGTCCGCGCGGTCGGCGTACAGCTGGACGGCCTCGTTGAGGTAGCGGGACCACACCCGGGCGTCACGCACCACCGCGCCGCGCAGGGTGAGGATGTTGTGCATGGTGTGGGTGGCGTTCTCCGCCATGCACAGGGCCCGGTGAGCGGGCAGCAGGAAATTCATCTCCGAGGGCGCCTCGGTCCCGGGCGTCAGTTGGAAGACGAAGCGAACCCCGTCCACCGTCTCCTCCTGGCCGGTGCGGGTGACGTCCACGGTGGGCGGCACCAGGCTGGGCGTCCCCGTGGACACCGCCGCCCCCAGCCCCATGCCGACGGCCCCGTCGGGCCCGACCCCCAGGTTGGCCCCCGAGTAGTACATGCCGCGCCGCAGCATGGCCGGGCCCGCGTACACGTTCTCCACCACGGAGTGCTCCAGGAAGCCCTCCGGCGCCAGGATGGGCACGTCGTCCCGCGCCGGGTCGATCACCCCGAGCGCGCCGCCGAAGTGGTCGATGTGCGAGTGCGTGTAGAGCAGCCCCGTCACGGGCCGCTCGCCCCGGTGTTCCCGGTAGAGGGCCAGGGCGGCCGCGGCGGTCTCCGCCGAGACGAGCGGGTCGACGACGACCACGCCGCGCTCGCCCTCGATCAGCGTCATGTTCGACAGGTCCAGGCCCCGGACCTGGTAGATCCCCGCGGCGACCTCGTACAGGCCCTGACGGGCGCACAGCCGGGCCTGGCGCCACAGGCTCGGGTGGACGGAGTCGGGGCGTTCGCCCTCCAGGAACCCGAAGGCGTCGCCGTCCCACACCACCCGGCCCCGGTCGTCGCGGACCACTCCGGGGACGAGCGCGCCGACGAACCCCCGGTCGGCGTCCCCGAAGTCCGTCCCGTCCTCGTACCCGGGCTCTGTCATGGCCGTCCCTCCGTCGGAGCACACCCGTGCGGTCGGGCCGACTGGCCCGACCTCCATGGTGGGAAGCGGACGCCCAACGGACCCTCGGTGCCGCGCCAACTCCGCGTCATGTTCCGGTACCGAACGCGGACGGACCCCTCAGCCCGTGCCGTCGGCCCTCCCGTCGACCACGACGACCGTCCCCGTGGCGCCGTCGACCCGCAGCAGGTCCCCGGTACGGATCACGGTGGTGGCGTCGCGCACGCAGATCACCGCCGGTATCCCGTACTCACGGGCGACCGTGGGACCGTGCGCGATCGGTGAACCGGTCTCGGAGACCAGCCCGGCGGCGGTCATGAACAGCGGGGTCCAGCCCGGGTCGGTGGTGGGGGCCACGAGGATCTCACCGGGTTCGATCCGGGCGCCGGCCGGGTCGAGGACCACGCGGGCCCGCCCTCGGCCCGCCCCGGCGCGGCCGCGATCCCCGGCAGTCCGCCCCGCGCGGCGGGCGGAGCCGGGAGGGTGGCCTCCACGTCGGTGCCGTCGGTCAGGAGCGTCCCCGGAACGGTGCGCCTGCGCAGCTCCCGTCGGTGGACGCGGCGGCGCTCGGCCACCAGGTCCCGCTGGTCGGTGCCCTCCACGGCCGCGCGGACCTCGTCCACATGCAGGAAGAAGACGTCGTCGGCCCCGGTCAGCCGTCCCTCGTCCGCCAGGTCCGCCCCGACCAGGAGCAGTTGGCGGCGCATCTCCGCGAACGGCACCAGCCAGGCGAACTTGGCGTACTCCCGCATGCCCGCGAGTTCACGGGAGCGGCGCATGAGGAAGACGGCGATCGCCCCGCGCACCGGGCGGCTCCGCACGGCCCGGGGTCCGAGCTCCGCGAGCGTGGCCTCGGCGGCGGCCCGGGCCCGCTCGAACCTGCGGTCCGGTGCCTGTTCGGGGTCCTCCAGCCGGAGGTAGTTGGCGACCGTCCCGAACACGGGGGCGGGGTCCTCGCGCCAGCGGGGACACCGATGTCCACCTCGGCGGCGGTCCGGTGACCGTAGGAGTCCAGGAAGGCGTCCAGCCCGATGTCGGGGAGCTCCCCGCGCAGGTACCGGGCGGAGAGCTCCTCCGGAGGCGTGCGGGTGAACAGGTCCCCGTGGGTCCGGGCGCGCTCGGCGACCCGCCACAGGGCCAGGTCCATCTCGGTGGTGACGTTGTGCGGCAGACCGCCCAGGGCCGTGTCGGTCTCCTCCTTGGTGGCGACGCCGCCGAGCAGGGCCGCCGGGACGGTGCCGGTCACGATCCCGGCGAAGACCGGGCCGATCACCGCCGTCAGGTCCCGGCCGAGCATCGCGTCGAAGGCCGGTCCGTGGACCCAGTCCAGCCGTCGTGCCGCGCCGGCCCCGGCGCCGGGACCGCGCACGGTACGCAGGCGGGCCACGGCCCGGTGGGCGCTGGCCCGGGCCGCTTGGGGCCGGGCCAGCGCGTACCCGACGCCGAGCGCGGCGGAGGGCAGGACGCCGCCGACGATCCTGAGCACCGCGGACGCGGAGAACGGCAGTCCGGGGCGGGCGGCGAACCGCGGGTCGTCGAGCGCGTGCTCCACCGCCGCGCGCACCCGGGGCCCGTAGACGTCCATGCTCCGGGCCACCCTCCCCGGAGCACGGCGCTCCGCAGGAAGGGGGACAGGTCCGTGTACAGCCGACCGCCGACACCGATCATGAGGGGGTCGGGGTCGGTGGCGTCTTCCGCCCCCGACCACCAGCGGGTCCACACCTGCTGGAGCAGGGACAGCCCGAGCGGGGTGAAGGGGCGCAGCATGCCCTGCATGTGCCCGGTCTCCATGTAGAAGCGGGGCAGGTCGGGCAGGTCCTGCGGAGGGAGGGGGAAGAGCGTGGTGACGGGGCGGGACTGGAGCAGCCACAGGGTGCCGTCGTGGTCGTGGGCCCACTCGACGTCCTGCGGGGAGCCGAAGAGCGTCCGGAGGCGCCGCCCGGCCGCGGCCAGCGCGACGACCTGGGCCCGGTTGAGACAGCCCCCGACCTCTTCCGGGTCGTGCCCGTCGTCGACCGTGTAGTGGTCGGGTTCGACCGAGCCGTCCACGACCGCCGTGCCCGGTCCGCGCACCGCGTCCACCACGGTGCGGGTCCGCGTGCCGGTGAGCGGGTCGGCCGTGAACATGACCCCGGCGGTGGCGGAGTCCACCATGCGCTGCACCACCACCGCCATGCCCACGTCGGCCCGGGCGATCCCGTTGGCCCGGCGGTAGGCGACGGCGCGTTCGTTGTCGAGGGAGTCCCAGCAGCGACGGACCGCGTCGACGACGGCGTCCGCGCCCTCGACGTCGAGGTAGGTGTCCTGTTGTCCGGCGAAGCTGGCGTCGGGCAGGTCCTCGGCGGTCGCGCTGGAGCGCACCGCGACCCTGCCTCCGCCCATCGCCTCGTAGGCCCGGACGACCCGCTCGGCGGGCACGGTGCCGGACGCGTACGCGGCGGTGGTCACGCAGAATCCGGCGGGGACCCGCTCCCCGGCCGCGGCCATCTCACCGAGGTTGGCTGCCTTGCCTCCCACCAGCGGCACCATGTCCCGGCGGATCCGGTCCAGCCCGACCACGTCGTTCGAACCCATGCGTTGGGTCTTCCCCGAACCGGACCGGTTCCACCCTGGACGGGCGGAACAGCTGGTCAGGCGGCTCGGCGGACCAGCGCGCGGACCTGCTCGGGGAACTCGTAGGGGCCAGGTGCCCGGCCCCCTCCAGCACGTGCAGGTCGGTGTCCAGGAACCGTCGGGCCGGGCCGTGCAGGCGGGCCGGGGAGAAGAAGGCGTCGTCCGAGCCGGTGGCCACGATGACGTTCCGCTTCTGCCAGGCGAGCAGGGACTCGGTGGGGAGCGGCCCCGGGGCCAGGCTGGTCCGGCAGCACCTGCCGACCATCGTCATCCACGCCGCGAACGGGTGGACGGGGTGGCGGAAGTCGGGACCGCTCATGAAGTTGAGCAGCCTCGTGCTCTTGTCGTCGCGCGGGCCGATCATCCAGGGCAGGGTCACCCGCATCAGCTCGGGCGGGGTCGCGGCGCCGGTCAGTCCCGCCGGGTTCACCAGCACCATCCCCCTGACCAGGTCACGGGGCTTGGAGGCCAGGGCCACCGCCGCGCCCAGGGAGTGACCGAGCACCACCGCCGGGCGGTCCACCAGCTCGGGCAGCACCTCGTCGAACCATCCGCCGTACGCCTCGGCACGGTGTCCCCGGGGGCGCACACCACAGCTGAGCCCGGGCTGTCCCGGCAGGTCCACGAGGTAGACGTCCCGTTCCTCCGTCATGTCGGAGGCGGGCGAGGCGCTGAGCGCGCTGTTGAAGTTGGTGCCGCTGAGCACCACTACGGGGGTCCCCGGGCCACCGGGCATCCGGAAGGCGCGCGTGGGGCCGATCGACGTGGTGATCTCCGGCAGGAAGACGAGGTCGGGGTACTCGTCGAGCCGCTCTCCGCACCATCCTCGGATGGTGCGCTCCGCGAGTTCGGAACGGTAGACACGAGCTCCGTGAGGAGTGGTCTCCGGCATGGGCGCACCTGGTTTCGGGTAGGGGTGAACGCTTCGCCGACCAGTCTTCCCGGCACACCTGACCGGTCACTCTACGCGCGTTCCCCCGCTCCGGCCAACCGTGGGCGGGTTCTCGCGACCGCATCAGCGAACCTGGGCATACTACCTGTTCAGGGGCTATATTGATCGGAGCGCTCTGGGCTCGTTGGTACCACCTGTCCCCGGTGAAACATGGCCGGAACTGGACATACGCGTCACCATCAACGAACATGGGCGCGGCGCCACACGCGCCAATGGTGTGCCGGGAAGACTGGTCGGCGTCCCTACGACCCATGTCCGGAGCACGCCGCGATGACCACGACCAGCACCAGCCCCTCGCGCGCGCTGCGCAGAAGCCGGTTCGGTGAGCGCCACAAGCTCCCGGTCGGGAACCCCCGCCCCCACGGCACCAACGGCTACACCACCTCGTGGGGCACCAACGCGCACGGCGAACTCAGTTCCTGCCCCCGGGACCCGGCTGACCGCGTCCCTCCGACGCGTCCCGCATCCGCTCCCCATCCGTGTCGCCGCGCGCACCGCACCGGCCGCCCCCGGGCCCGCCATGCCTCCGTCGCGCGGCACAACGCCGTGAAAGGACAGTGGCTGGTGCTGCTGCTTCTGATGATCGTGCTCGCACTGACCGTGGCGAGCACACCCTTACTGGACAGACTGCTGGGACGTAACGCGGGCTGGCCCGTCGCCGCCGTGTTCCTCGGCCTCGCCGTGCTGGTGGCCGCGCAGGCCCCGCAGGTGCTGGGCGCCGGGGTCCCGCTGGAGTTCTCCCGACCCTGGATGCCCCAGATCGGCGTCTCCCTCCATCTGCGCATGGACGGACTCGGCTGGCTGTTCACCATGCTGGTGACCGGCATCGGCGCGCTGATCATGGCGTACTCGACCCGGTACTTCCCGCCCGGCCGCCGCCTCGGCTTCTACTTCCTGATGTCCCTCTTCGCCCTGGCGATGACGGGTCTGGTCCTGGCCGACGACGTGGTGCTGCTCTTCGTGTTCTGGGAGCTCACCACCATCGCGTCCTTCTACCTGATCGGCCTGTCCGGGGTCTCGGCCAGCCGACCGGCGATCCGGACGTTCCTGCTCACCGCCATGGGCGGCCTCGCGCTGCTCGCGGCCGTGGTGCTGCTCATCGTGCGCACCGGCACCACCCAGCTGAGCGCGATCCTGGCGGACACGTCCTGGACCCAGGACACCGGGTTCGCGTCGCTGGTGGCCGTCCTGGTCGCCGTCGCCGTGTTCACGAAGTCGGCGCAGTTCCCGTTCCACTACTGGCTGCCGGACGCCATGGCGGCGAGCACCCCCGTCAGCGCCTACCTGCACGCGGCGGCGATGGTGAAGGCCGGGATCTACCTGGCCATGCGCTTCACGCCCGCGTTCGGTGACCTGATGGTGTGGAACACCCTGCTGATCACGCTCGGTCTGACCACCGCGGTGATCGGCGCGGTCTTCGCCCTCCAGCAGCACGACCTCAAGAGGCTCGCCGCCTTCTCCACCGTCAGCCAGCTCGGCTTCCTGGTGGCGGTGATCGGTGTGGGCACCCCCGCCGCCCTGGTCGCGGCCGCGGTCCACACCGTGGCGCACGCCCTGTTCAAGTCGGCGCTGTTCATGGTGGTCGGCCTGGTCGACCACCAGACCGGCACCCGTGACCTGCGCCAGCTGGGCGGTCTGCGTCGGCGGATGCCGGTCACCGCGACCGTCGCCGCGCTGTCCGCGCTCTCCATGGCGGGCATCCCGCCGCTGCTCGGTTTCATCAGCAAGGAGAACCTCTTCGAGTCGCTGCTGCACGCGCCCGGCCCGGCGTGGTTCGGCCCGGTGGCCGGCGCCGTCGCCGTCGCGGCGGCCGCGTTCACCTTCGCGTACTCGTTCCGGTTCGTGTACGGGGCGTTCGGGGGCGAGCCGAGGGGCGACGCCCGGGAGCGCACCGCGACCGAGGCGCGCTCCAGTTTCTGGTTCCCGGCGATCCTCGCCTCCCTCGGCGGGGTACTGCTCGGTCTGACCGTCCCGGCCCTGGATCCGCTGGTCAACGAGGTGGCCCTGAACGCCACCCACCAGGCGGCCGACGCGCACCTGCTGCTGTGGCACGGGTTCAACGCGGCGCTCGGCATGTCCGCGCTGGCGATCGGCCTGGGCGCCCTGCTGTCCTGGCGGAGCCGTTCCGGTGAGGCCCTCGCCGGGCGCGACCTCGTCCCGGTGACCGGGGTGCGGGTCTTCGAGGCCCTGTACGACGGGATCATCCGGGCGGGCAGGCGCACCGGCGACCTCACGCGCACCGACTCCCCCGCCTTCCACCTGGGTGTGCCGATGGTGCTGATCATCGCGCTGGCCCTGGTCACCGTGGTGTTCCGGCTGGACCTGCCCTCTCCGGCCGGGGAGACCTCGCTGGGCCTGGACTGGCTCCTCGTGGGGCTGATGGTCGTCGCCGTCGGCGCCGCCGTGGTCACCCGCTCCCGGATGGCGGGACTGGCCCTGGTCGGCGTGGCCGGGTTCACCGTCGCCCTGTGGCTGTTCTTCCTGGGCGCCTTCGACGTGGCCCTCACCCAGCTGCTGGTGGAGATCCTGACCGTGGTCGTCGCGGTGCTGGTGCTGCGCCGCCTGCCGCGCCGCTTCCACGCCGTCCGGCGCCGCCGCACCGTCCTGACCGCCGCTATCGCGATCGGTGCCGGTCTGGCCGCCGGTCTGGGCGCCTACGCCCTCACGGGTCGGCGCGAGCTGTCGCCCGTGGCGGAGTACCTCCTGGCCCACGCCCCGGAGGACACCGGCGGCACCAACGTGGTCAACACGATCCTGGTCGACTACCGAGCGCTGGACACCCTCGGGGAGCTCACCGTCCTCGGTGTGGCGGGGCTGATCATCATCGCGGTGATCCGGTCCAGCGACCTGCTCCCGGTGCACTCCTCGCGCCAGGTGGTCGTGGGCCCGGCCAACGCCGCGCACGACCCCACCGACAACACGGTGCTGATGCGCACGGTCGGCCGCTTCCTGATGCCGCTGCTGGTCATCTGGTCGCTGTACCTGCTGTTCCGTGGCCACAACGAGCCCGGCGGCGGGTTCATCGCGGGTCTGGTGGGCGGGGCGGGCTTCGCGCTGACCTACCTCTCGGCCGCCAGTGACCGGGCCGCGCGCATCCGCCTGGCCTACCCGGCGATCATCGGCACCGGTGTGCTGGTGGCCGCGTTCTCCGGGTTCCTCGGCTACCTGGAGGGCTCGTTCCTCAAGCCGCTCCACGCGGAGATCCCGCTGGCCTGGGGTGACTACTTCCACTTCACGACCGCGTTCGTCTTCGACGTCGGCGTCTACCTGGCGGTCGTGGGCGTCCTGCTCACCGCGCTCAACGAGCTGGGGCTCGAACGCGGCGGGCCGGGCTCCGACGGCGCGGTCCCGCCCGGGACCGACACGACGGTGCCGCCGGACACCGACGCACACGACCCGGCCGACTCCACCACGGGAGGCAAGCGATGACCCTCGCCATCACCATCGGCGTCATGGTCGCCGGAGGCGTCTACCTGATGCTCCAGCGCGGCATGGTGCGTATCGTCCTGGGCCTCATCCTGGTCGGCCACGCCGTGAACCTGCTGATCATGTCGGCGGGGGCGTGTTCCGCCGGGACCTGCCGCTGCTCCAGTTCGGCACCGCGCCCACGGCGGCGGACCCGCTGCCGCAGGCGTTCGTGCTCACCGCGATCGTGATCGCCTTCTCCATCGCGATCTACATGCTCACCCTCGCCGCCTCGGGCAGCGACGACGACACCGAGGACGCCTCATGAACGCGGCGCTGCTGCCTCTCTTCGTCGCGGTCCCGCTGGTCGGCGCCGGACTGCTGATCGTCCTGAGCCGGCCCCTGTGGCTGCGCCGGATCCTGCTGCTCCTGCCCACCTCGCTGTCACTGCTCGGCGCCTCCGGGCTGGTCTGGCTCACCCGGGACGGCGCGGTGTTCGCCCACAACGTGGGCCTGTGGCAGGACGGGGTCGCCATCCCGTTCGTCGTCGACGTCCTCAGCGCGCTCATGCTGTGGACCACCTCGCTCCTGGCGCTGGTGTGCTCGGTGTTCGCGATCGCCACCGAGGACGACCGCCGGTCGTTCTTCTCCCCGCTGGTCCTGGTGCTGACGGCCGGTGTGTCCGGTGCGCTCCTCACCGGCGACATCTTCAACATGTTCGTGTTCATCGAGGTCATGCTGCTGCCGTCGTACGGCCTGCTGGCGATGCTCGGTGCCATGGGCAGGCTGCGGGCCGGGCGTATCTACGTCACGGTCAACCTGCTCACGTCCACGATCTTCCTCGCGGGCGTGGCGCTGGTCTACGCCACCGCCGGAACCGTGCACATGGGCGAGCTGGCGGGGGCCGCGAAGGACGACCCGATGGTCGCGGTCGGCATGGGCGTGGTCATCCTCGCGCTGTCGATCAAGGCCGCCGTCGTCCCGGTGCACGGGTGGCTGGCCCGGACCTACCCGGCCGCCTCCCCGGCGATCACCGCCCTGTTCTCCGGCCTCCACACCAAGGTGGCGATCTACGCGATCTACCGCCTGTACGCGCTGGTCTTCGACGGGGACGCGAGGTTCCTGTGGATCGGTGTCGTGGTCTTCACCCTCACCATGCTCATCGGCGTGATGGGCGCGGTCGGCGAGGGCACCACCCGCTCGATCCTGGTGTTCCACATGATCAGCCAGATCGGGTACATCCTGCTCGGGGTCGCCCTGTTCACCGAGATCGGGCTCATGGCGGGCATCTTCTACCTGATCCACCACATGATCGTGAAGGCGTCGCTCTTCCTCTCGACGGGCGCGATCGAGCACACCTACGGGACCGGCGCGCTGGACCGCCTCGGCGGTATCGCCAGGCGGGAGCCGCTGCTGGCCCTGGTGTTCATGGGCGCGGCCCTCTCCCTGGCCGGTCTGCCGCCGTTCTCCGGGTTCGTCGCCAAGCTCACCCTGGTCGTCGCGGCCGTGGACGACGGTCAGTGGACCGCCATGGCGGTGATGATCGCGGTCAGCCTGATCACCCTCATGTCGATGCTGAAGATCTGGGGCGGCGTGTTCTGGGGCCCGGCCCCGGACGAGGACGGGTCCCCCGTCGTCGCCGGTTCCGACGGCGCGGTCGCCACCGCGACCCGCGCCACCCCGAGGATCCGGACGGCACTGATCGTGCCGGGCCTGATCCTGACAGCCACGACCCTGGGCATCGGTCTGGGCGCGCAGGTCCTGCTCGACCTGAGCGCGCAGGCCGCGAACGGGCTCTTGGACACTTCCGGATACGTCGAGGCGGTGCTGGGACGATGATCCACCCGATGTGGGCACCACGTGTGCTCTGGTTCCCCTTCTACGCGGGCGCCGAGATCGTGAAGACCTCCCTCCAGGTGATGTGGGACATCGTCACCCCGGGCAGCTCGGCGACCCCGGCGTTCGTGGAGGTCCCGGTCCGCTGCCGGACCGACTTCGAGTTCACCCTGCTGGCCAACCTGATCTCCCTGACGCCGGGGACGGTCACGGTGGCCGTGCGCCGCGATCCCGCGACGCTGTGGGTGCACGGGCTGTACGTGACGGACCGCGCGTCCTTCCAGCAGGAGATCCACGCGATGGAGGACCGCGTCCTGGCGGCCACCCGCCCGGCGGGCCCGCCGGAGAGCGTCCCGGCCGAGGGAGAACGGAACTGATGCAGCTCATCGACATCGGCCTGGCCGCGATCGTGCTGGCCATGGCCATCGCCGCCTACCGCATCCTGACCGGCCCCTCTGCCGCCGACCGGGGCGCCGCCTCGGACATCGTCTTCTTCGGCTTCGTGGGGCTGGTCGCCATGCTCGGCTTCCGGCTGGACACCGAGCTGGTCGTGGACATCGTCCTGGTGTGCGCGCTGACCGGCTTCCTGGCCGCCCTGTCCCTGGCCCGTCTGATCACCGGAGGTAAGCGATGAACGCGCTGGACGTCGCCGGGGTGGTCTGCATGATCGTCGGCGGCCTGGTGTTCCTGGTCGGGGCGGTCGGTCTCCTCCGTCTCCAGGACTTCTACGCCCGGCTCAGCGGTGTGGGGGTCGCGGGCGGACTCGGGACGGCACTGGTGCTGCTCGGTCTGCTCCTGCACTACCCGTCCGTGGAGAACGCGGTCAAGATCGGCCTGGCCCTGCTGATCCAGCTGGCCACGGCGGCGGTCGGCGGCAACGCCATCGCCAGGGCCGGCTACCTGACCGGGGTGAAGCCCACCGAGAACACGAGGTTCGACGACCTGGCCGCCACGGAGAAGGACGCGTAGGCACCGGCCGGGCCCCGCGGTCCGCGTGAGCGGACCGCGGGGCCCTCCTTCGTACGGGTGCGCAGTGCCACAGGACGCGGTACCCGTGAGCTCGGGGGCCGTGTGCTAGGTTCGTGAGGTTGCAATCGTGGTGCCCGTGTTCTCGGGTGATCACCACAGTGACGGGAGAACGGAGGCGGTCCGCCCCCACGGGAGCGCGTCCCCGTCGTTTCTCCTGATTTCCCAGAGCCGGTCATCTGGCAGTCGTTCTCCGACAGGCACCGGTTCGTCCGCCACGACCCCCAGCGCTACGTGTGGGCGGCCGTGGATATCGAAGTATTTTCCCCACGCATCTTCGGTGTCACTCACCGAAGCAGTGCTGTGGACTTCCGACCCGGCCTCTGTCGTCGGCGAAAGGTCATCTGTGAACCATCCCCGTACCAACGCACGTCGCGACCGCACCTCCAACGGCTCCCGTGGCGGCTCCGGCTCCTACGGCCGCCCCCGCCCCCGCCGTTCCTTCGACGGTCCGCGTCGTGGCGGCGGCGGCCAGGGCGGCCGCTCCGGCGGCGGCTCCCGCTTCTCCGGCGGCGAGTTCGCGCTGCCGACCACCGTCAACCCCGGGCTCGACCCGGTGGACGACTTCCAGGCCCTGGACATGCCCGCTCCGCTCAAGGAGACGCTGGCCCGCCAGGGGCTGACCACGCCCTCCACGATCCAGGCGGCCACGCTGCCGAACTCGCTGGCCCGTCGGGACGTCCTGGGCCGCAGCCAGACCGGCTCGGGCAAGACCCTCGCCTTCGGTCTGGCGCTGCTGGCCCGGCTGGACGGCCGCAAGGCCGAGGAGCGGCACCCGCTCGCCGTGGTGCTGGCGCCGACCCGCGAGCTCGCCCAGCAGGTCACCGACTCCCTCACGCCCTACGCCCGTTCGGTGCGGGTGCGCATGGCGACCGTGGTGGGCGGCATGCCCATCCACCGCCAGGCCCGCTCCCTGCGCCAGGGTGTCGAGCTGGTCGTGGCCACCCCGGGCCGTCTGCGCGACCTCATGGAGCGCGGCGACTGCGTCCTGGACCAGGTCGAGGCCGTGGTGCTCGACGAGGCCGACCAGATGACCGACATGGGCTTCATGCCGCAGGTCACCGCGATCCTGGAGCAGGTCCCGGCCGACGGCCAGCGCATGCTGTTCTCGGCCACCCTGGACCGGAACGTGGACCAGCTGGTCCGCCGCTTCCTCAACGACCCGGTGGTGCACTCGGTCGACCCGTCCGAGGGCGCGGTCTCGACCATGGAGCACCACGTCCTGCACGTGTCCCACGCGGACAAGCAGGCCACCGCCACGCACATCGCGGCTCGCGAGGGCCAGGTCATCATGTTCCTGGACACCAAGCACGCCGTGGACCGGATGGCGCAGCACCTGCTGGCCAGCGGCGTCCGGGCGGCACCGCTGCACGGCGGCCGTTCGCAGCCGCAGCGCACCCGCACCCTCAAGCAGTTCAAGGAGGGCACGGTCACCGCGCTGATCGCCACGAACGTCGCCGCGCGCGGCATCCACGTGGACGGCCTGGACCTGGTCGTGAACATCGACCCGCCCACCGACCACAAGGACTACCTGCACCGTGGCGGCCGTACCGCCCGCGCGGGCGAGTCCGGCAACGTGGTCACGCTCGTGACGCCCAACCAGCGCCGCGACATGAGCCGCCTGATGTACCGCGCGCGGATCGAGCCGCAGATCGCCCAGGTGCACGCCGAGGACCCGGAGCTGGCCCGCGTGACCGGCGCCCGCACCCCGTCCGGCGTCCCCGTGAGCCTGCCCGCCGAGCCGCGTCGGGAGAACCGTCAGCGCGGTCCGCGCGGCGGCCAGGGCGGCCCCCGTGGTGGCGGCTACGGTGGTCCGCGCTCGGGTGGGTCCTCCCGCCCGCGCCGTCCGCGTCGCGCCCCGCAGGACTAGGTTCCGACCTCACGAAGCCCCGTCACGTCCGTGGCGGGGCTTCGTCGTGTCACCTGCGCGCGGACGACAGCGCCACCCCGGCCACGATGAGCACCGCGCAGACCGCCTGGGCTCCCGTGACGGGCTCCCCGATGGTCAGGTAGGCCAGGGCCGCCACGCAGACCGGCTGGAGGTAGTAGAGGACCCCGGCGCGGGTGGCGCCGATCATCTCCACGGACCTGTTCCAGAGGAAGAACGCCAGCGCGGAGGAGGCGGCCCCGATGTAGAGCAGGGCCGCGAGGTTCCCCGGTGCGGGGTGAACCCGCCCTGCGTCGTCACGGAGACGATCTGCGCGGGGAGCAGCATGGCCAGGCCGAAGAGGACCGTAGCGGCGAGGAAGACCACGGCGGGCAGCCCCTGGGGTTTGCGTCTGAGCAGCGCGGAGTACCCGGCGAAGGTGAACATGGCCGCGAGCATCCATAGGTCGCCGGTGGCGAGGTCCAGGGTGAGGAGCACCCCGACGTCGCCCTTGGTGATCAGGCCGACCACGGCCGCCAGGGCGACGGCCATGCCGGTGATCCGCAGCGGGGACGGGCGTTCCCCGCCGAGCGCCGCGAAGACCGCGATCGCCACCGGGGAGGCCGCCGCGATGAGCGCGAGGTTGGTGGCCGACGTGGTGTGGCCCGCGACGTAGATCAGGGTGTTGAAGAGCGTGACGCCGAGCAGGCTGACCAGCGCGATGTAGGGAGCGCGCTCCCGGATGGTCCGCCGGTGCTCCCACAGCCCCCTGGCCGCGAACGGCAGGAGGACGACCAGGGCGATCGCCCACCTCCAGAAGGCGGTCTGGACGGGCGGTATCTCCCCGGAGACGGCCCGGGCGATGACGAAGTTCCCGGACCAGATGAGGGTGGCGGCGGCGGCCAGGAGCGGACCCCACCACACGCCCCAGCGGGGGTCGGTCCGTTCCTCGGGCTCGGTACTGGTCACGGTGGTGGACACTCCTTCGGATCATCGGACGAACACGGCGCCGGGCGCGACCGCGACCGCCCCGGAGGGCTCGGGTGCGGAGGGGGCCGTCGAGCGGCGAGGGGGACGGACACGCGCCGGGCCGGGGTCAGAGCCCTCGGTGCGGCGGGCGGTCCGGGCACTCGGTCGGGGCCCTGCGGGCGGGCGTCGTGACGTCGGTTCCGAGTGCGGGCAGCACACAGACCTCCAAGGTGGAGAGTGGTGTGCGGCCGGGGCGATTGTCGCACACCCCTGATCCCGGGCGAAGGCCCCGGGGCGCCCCTTGTGGGCGCGGACCCCGGGTCCCTAGACTCCCCGTGCAAATGTCGGACAACCAGGAGGCCGCCGTGACGCCCATGACCCAGCCCACCCGGGCCGAACCCCTGGTCGTGCAGGTCAGCAGGCAGTTCAGGGAACGTATCGCGGCCGGGGAGTGGGCCGTCCACAGCCGTATCCCCGGCGAGAAGCACCTCGCTGAGGAGCTCGGGGTCAGCCGGGGCACCGTCCGCGAGGCCCTGCGCGCCCTCACCGCCGCCGGTCTGCTGGAGCCCCGCGTGGGCGACGGCACCTACGTCCGGGCCAGCGACGAGCTCACCGGCCTGCTCGCCCAGGGCGGCGGCACCGACCTCGAACACGTCCTGGACGTCCGCGCCGTACTGGAGATCGCCGCCGCCGAACGCGCCGCCCGCCACCGCACCGACGCCCACCTGGACGCCATGCGCGAGGCGGTCGCCGCCCGTGCCGAGGCCGAGCGCGCCGACGACGTCGACGCCTACGTGGCCGCCGACTCGCGCTTCCACCGGGCCGTCGTGGAGGCCGCCGACAACCCGCTCCTCACCCGGCTCTACGACGCGCTCCGGGAGAACGTGGTGGAGTCCATCCGGCGCACCACCTCCCTGCCCGAGGTGCAGGGCCTCAACGACCTGCACGAGGGCCTGCTCGCGGCGGTCGAGGACGGCTCCCCCGAGCACGCCCGCGCCATCGCCACGGAGCTCGCGGACGAACTGGGGTTCATCAGCGCCGTCGTGGAAAACGAGACCCGGCCGGGCGGGGCCTCGTGACCGCCCCCGCCACCCGGGCCCGCACCCGCTCCTGGGCGCGCGCCGCCCTGGCCATGGGCTCGGTCCTGGTGATCGCCTCGTGCCTGCGCCCGGCCCTGACCTCGGTCGGTCCGGTCCTGGCGGCCGTCGGCACCACCACCGGGCTCTCCGACGGCGCCCTGGGGATGCTCACCGCGCTTCCCCTGCTCGGCTTCGCCCTCTTCTCCTCGATCGTCCACGGCCCCACCGCCCGGTGGGGCGTGGACCGCGTCGTCTTGGCCGCGCTGGCCCTCCTGGCCGCCGGGATCGTGGTCCGCTCGCTCCCGGCCCCGGCCACCCTGTGGCTGGGCACGGCGATGATCGGTGCCGCCGTGGCGTTCGGGAACGTGCTCGTCCCGGTGATCCTGCGGCGCGACCACCCGAGGCGGATCGCCCTGTTCACCGGGGTGTCCTCCTCGGTGATGACCGGGTTTGCCGCCCTGGGCGCCGGGCTGTCCGTGCCCCTCGCGGCGCTCGCGGGCGGGTGGCGGGCCTCGCTGGCCCTGTGGGCGGTCCCGGTGGTGCTCGCCCTGCTGGTGTGGGCGGCACGGGTTCGCTGGGTCCCCTCACCCGCGCCCGTCGCGGCCTCGGCCGGAGCCGACGAGCCCGTCGGCTCGGTCTGGCGTTCGTCCACCGCGTGGCTGGTCACCGCGTTCATGGGGCTCCAGTCCACGTCCTACTTCACCCTGATCAACTGGCTGCCGAGCGTGGAGGCCGCGCGCGGGGTGAGCGCGCAGACCGCGGGATGGCACCTGTTCGCGTTCCAGATCACCGGTGTGGTGGCCGGTCTGGCGATCACCGCCCTGATGGGCCGGCGCGCGGAGCAGCGTCCCGCCTGCCTGGCGGTGAGCCTGCTCATCGTGGTGGCCATGGCCGGTCTGCTGTGGGTCCCGGCCTGGGGGCCGCTGTGGATCATGCTGGCGGGCGCGGGGACGGGGAGCTCCATCGTGGTGGCGCTGTCCCTGATCGCCCTGCGCGGCCGCACCCAGGCGGAGACCACCCGGCTGTCCGGCATGGCGCAGTCCATGGGCTACCTGCTCGCCGCCTGCGGACCGATCGCGGCGGGTGTCCTCATCCAGCTCACCGGCGCCACGGACCTGGTCCTGGTCCTGGTGGGCGGCCTGGCACTGGTCCAGACGGGGGTCGCGCTCGGGGCGGGCAGGGACCGGGGGATCTGACCGACGAAGAGGAGCGCCCCTCCCGGACCCCGGTGAACGGTGACGGGGTCGGAAGGGGCGCTCCAGGGTGTTCCGGGACGGCTCCGGGAAGAGGCGGAGGCACCGTCCCGGGGAAGGGGCCGCCCGCTCTCTGCTTCGGGCGGCCCGTGGGTGGCACTAGAACACCTGCACTCCGAGGGCCCAGCTGAACAGGGCGTACATGGAGAACATGATCAGCACGAGCGCGGTCATGTTGAACCACAGGCCCGCACGGAGCATCTCGGTGATCTTGACGTAGCCGGAGCCGAAGGCGATCGCGTTGGGCGGCGTGGCCACCGGCAGCATGAAGGACATGGAGGCCGCGAGGACCGCCGGGATGACCAGCGCCAGGACGTCGACGTCCATGCCGACCGCGACACCGCCCATGATCGGGAGGAACGTCGCGGCGGTGGCCGTGTTGCTGGTGAGCTCGGTGAGGACGAGCACGAGGACGACGACCGCCAGGATGAGCGCCCACATCGGCACGCCCTCGAGGATGGCCACACGGGTACCGATCCACGCGCTCAGGCCGCTGGAGGTGAACTGCGCGGAGATCGCGATACCGCCGCCGAACAGCAGCAGGATGCCCCAGGGCAGCTTGAGCGCGGAGTCCCAGTCGAGCAGGCGGTTGTCACGGTCCGCCGGGATGATGAAGAGCAGGACCGCGACGACCATCGCGACCATGGCGTCGGAGACGCTGCCGATCCACGGGATGACCGAGGCGACGGTGTCGTTCTTCGCCAGCATCGGCGCGAAGATCCAGGAGAAGGCGGCGAAGGCGAAGACCGCGAGCACCAGCTTCTCGGCGCGCTTCATCGGACCCATCTTGGCGAGCTCGCCCCGGATGAGCTCCTGGGCACCCTCCAGACGCTTGACCTCCGGCGGGTAGATGACCTTGGCCAGCAGGAACCAGGCGATCAGCAGGAAGATGATGGCGAGCGGGACACCGGCCATCATCCACTGGCCGAAGCCGATGTGGATGTCGTGGTTCTCCGCGAGGTAGCCGACCATGAGGACGTTCGGCGGGGTGCTGATCAGCGTCGAGACGGAGCCGATGGACGCGGAGTAGGCGATCGCCAGCATGAGGGCGGTGGCGAAGTTGGCGTCGGTCTTGCCGTTGCGCAGCTGGGTGACCAGGCCGATCACCGAGAGGCCGACCGGGAGCATCATGACGGCGACGGCGGTGTTGGACACCCACATGCCGATGACGAAGGTCGCGGCGATGAACCCGCCGATGAGGCCGACCGTGTTGGAGCCGACCTTCGAGACGATCAGCAGCGCGATCCTGCGGTGCAGGTCCCACTTCTGCATGGCCAGGGCCAGCATGAAGCCGCCCATGAAGAGGAAGATGACGTCGGACCCGTAGGACGAGGAGACGTCACCGACACCGACGCCGTCGATGAGCAGCGGGAAGAGGATCAGCGGCAGCAGGGAGGTCGCCGGGATCGGGATGGGCTCGGTCGCCCACCAGATGGCGATCCAGACGGTGACCGCGGCGACGACGCCACCGTTCACCGACATGACGGTCTCGGTGTCGCCGTCCCCGAGCGGCAGCGCCATCTCCGGCAGCAGGAAGAACGCCAGCAGACCGGCGAGGGGACCCGCGATGAAACCGATCACCCGGCTCCGCGTGGTGCGTTCCCCGGGCGTGCCCTTCGTGGTCTTCGCCGGGGTTTCGTCCGGTTTCCTGTCGGCGGTGTCCATCGCCATGTGTGGCCTCCTGCTCGCTGGTCGTCGGTGTCCGCGACTCCCCTCCGGTCGACCGCCGTGTTGCCGACCGGTTTCTCGGGGGTTACTACCTCTTGATGAGGAGATGATTGTGACGACCCGGGAGTGTGTGCAACGTAACTGCACAAGAGTTGGGATTCCTCTGACATTGGGCCACTCTGGGTGTGTGTCCTGGGGCACAAAGTCACACAAAGTACACGCGCGCGATCGGCGTCCCACCCGCCTAAGCTGCGTGTATGCATCCGAGGGAAACTGACCGTCGCACCGCGCTCCTGAGCCTGGCGGGTGTCGCCACCGTGGCGGCGGTGACCGGTTGCACACGTGCGCCCGACGCGGACCCGCCCCGACTCATCGTCGCCACCGGCCCTCCCGGCGCCGTGTACCGGGAGATCGGCGGGGAGCTCGCGCTCCTCCTCGACGAACGCCTGGCGCACAACAAGGTGATCCCCGTGGAGACCCGTGCCTCGCACGACAACCTGTACCTGCTGGAGGACGGCGGGGCCCATCTGGGCCTGGCGAACCTCGACTCCGTCCTGGCCACCGAGATCGAGAGCCAGGGCCTGGTCAGCGCGGTGGGGCGGCTCTACGACAGCTTCGTGCACCTGGTGGTCACCGCGGACTCCCCCGTGCGCAGGCTGGCCGACCTCGACGGACTGCGGGTCTCCATCGGCGCCTCGGACTCCGGGACCGAGTTCACCGCCGAACAGATCCTCGGCGAGGTCGGGGTGGAACCGGAGACGCTGCGGCTCGACCAGGCGACCTCGGCCGAGGCCCTGGAGTCGGGCGAGATCGACGCCATGTTCTCCCTGACCGGGCTGCCCACCCCGGCCATCGCGGACCTCGCGGAACGCGTCCCGCTGCGCATGGTCGACCTCGCCGACATCGCCGACCTCATGGTCAACGTGTACCCGGAGGCCTACTTCCCGGCGACCATCCCCGCCACCACGTACACCGGGGTGCCGGCCTGCCCCACGATGTCCATCCCGAACCTGCTCCTGTGCCGCCGGGACCTGCCCGAGGACCTCGTGTACGTGGTGACGGACACCGTGTACACCGGAGCGTCCCGGCTGGCGGAGCAGCGTCCCGAGGCGGCGCAGATCAACGTGCGGACCGGGATCTCCACCGGGGTCGTGCCCCTGCACCCCGGCGCCGAACGGTGGTACCGGGACTACAAACCCGCGTCCGAGGGGGCGGAGGTCCAGGTGAGCCCGCCGGTGTCGCGGACCGACTGACCCGTCACCCGTCCTCGGGAGGAGCGGCCGGGGGCAGGGTGATCACCACACCGAACCCGCGCCGCCCCTGGTCAGCGAGGCCGTCACCCAGGTTGAGGCGCCCACCGGACTCACGGACCAGGTCCGCGACGATCGGCAGCCCCAGCCCGGTGCCCTCGGTGTTCTGGTGCCTCGGGGAACGCCAGAAGCGGTCCAGGGCGGCCTCGCGCTCCTCCTTCGGCAGGCCCACACCGTTGTCCAGCACCCCGATCCGCACCTGCTCACCGTCCTCGGCGCGCACCTCGATCCGGGTCCCGCCGGACAGCCGCAGCGCGTTGCTGACCAACTCGTCCAGAATGCTGCCCAGACCGCCCGCGGGGGCGTGCGCCCACAGGTGATCGGGCAGGTCCGTGGTCACCTCCATCCCACGGGACTCCCCCAGGGCCTTCCAGCGCGCCACCCGCGTGTCCACCACCCCGGTGACCTCCACCACCTCGGTACCGGTCACGCTCTCCAGTCGGGTGGCGGCCAGAAGCGAGTTCAGCATGCGGTGCATGACGGTGGCCTCGTCGATCGCGATCGCGTGCGCCTCTCTGGCCTCGGCGCCCTTCAGGTAGGGGGACAGGTTCTCCACCGAGAGCCGCAGACTGGCCAGGGGGTTGCGGAGCTGGTGGGAGGCTTCGGAGACGAACGAGCGCTGGCGTTCCAGCGCGCGGCGCACCACTCCCACCATGGTGTTGAAGGAGTCGGTGAGGCGGCGCAGCTCCGGCGGGCCGCGTTCCGCGTCCACGTGGACGTCCAGGTCACCCGAGGTCACCGCCGTGGTCGCGGCGTCCAGCCGGTGAATGGGCTGGAGGACCCAGCGGGACAGCGGCAGCGAGGCCGCCACCAGCAGCCCCAGCGGCACGATGCTGAACAGGGCCATCCACCCCCACGTGGTGAGGATGTCCTCGCTCAGGACGTCGGTGGGCGAGACCAGCACCACCGCCCCGGCGACCTCGCTGTCACGGCCGATGGGTTCGGCGATGACCAGGGGGTCCGACCGCCAGGGCCACACCGTGGTCGGGGGCTCGGGGCGTTCGCCCGCCAGCGCCACCGTGATCACCGAACCCATGCCCACGTCCGCGACCAGTGCGCGCATCCGGTCGGTCCCGCCGGAGCCCGCGATCACCTCCCCGTCCGGGGCGACCAGCACCACGGGGATGCCGTAGAGCTGTTCGTACCGGGACATCTCCTGGGTGAGGGCGTTGCTCCGCTCGGCCTGGAGGGCCGTCCCCGCCAGCGAGGCGAACCGGCCCGCGTCGCCCAGGCGGTCGACGTACACGGCCTGGGTCTGCTGTTGGGCGATGACCGTCGCCATGGGCACCAGGACCGCGCCGACCAGCACGAAGGCCACCGGAAGCAGGATGGTCAGGAGACGGCGGAGCACCGGTCAGACCTCGTCGAGCAGGTAGCCGACCCCGCGCACCGTGCGGATGCGCGGGGTGGGGCCGATCTTGGCGCGCAGGGACGCGATGTGGGTGTCGAGGGTACGGGAGGAGGCCTCCCAGGCGGCGCCCCAGACCTGGTCGAGGATCTGGTCCCGGGCGACCACGCGCGGGGAGCGTTCCACCAGCAGACGCAGGAGGTCGAACTCCTTGCGGGTCAGCGGCAGGGGTTCGGCTCCCATGAGGGCCTCCCGGGAGTGGACGTCCAGGGTCAGCGTCCCGACCCGCAGCGGGGGTCGGCCTGCTCAGGTTCGGCCCGCGCCGTCCGGGTGCGGCGCAGCACGGCGTCGATGCGCGCCAGGAGTTCGGCGACGCCGAAGGGCTTGACCACGTAGTCGTCGGCGCCCGCCCGCAGGCCCCGGACCCGGTCGCGTTCCTCGCCCCGGGCCGTGACGGCGATGATGGCGGTCTGCGGGCGTTCGCGGAGCTTGCGCAGGAGGTCGATCCCGTCGGCGTCGGGCAGGCCGAGGTCGAGCAGGACCACGTCCGCCGAGGGCGCCGAGAGGGCCCGTTCGGCCGTGGCCACCCGCTGTACGTCGAAGGAGGCTGCCCGGAGCGCGGTGACCAGCCCGCGCGCCACCCGGTCATCGTCCTCGACCACGAGAATACGCATGGCTAGCCATAGTAGGCAGAGACCGGGGCACTCGCCCCACCGGCACGCGTCCAGCCCCGTTCGGGCGCCCTCCGGGGACGGGCGGCAGCCGCCCCACCGGCACGTGCTCAGCCCCGCAGGTTCACCCGCCGAGGGATGTGCGGGATGGCCTCCCGGATCACCTGCGCCGGGCCCACGAAGGATCGGGTTTCCACAGCCTGTGGAAAAGATTCGACGGCGGAACGGTTCGGTCGCGGTCGACCGGAACGCGCCTCCGCAACGGGGGTTCCCCAGCCTTCCACGGGCAGCGACCGGTGGGACCAGCGCCTTCCTCACCGCTTCCGGAACTGTCGCTCCGCTGCGGCAGCATGTCCGGTATGCACAGCCCTCAGACCTACCGCGAAGCGGCCCGCGCCAAGGGTGTCCCCGAACACGCCATCGAACTGGCCCTCAGTCTCGCCCTCCCCCAGGCCGAGCTCACCGGGACGGACGAGGACGGCGGCATCCTGGTCGGGCGGTACGGCGGCCTCCCCTCACTCCCCGAGGGCGTCGAGTGGAACAGCGGCCTGGACTTCGTCGCGAGCGTCGACTGCGCCGCCCTGCCCCCGGACGCCTGCAACCTCCCCTGCCACGCGACGGCCACCTGCTGTTCTTCGCCGCCCGGACCGACCCCGACGGGTTCGCGCTGATGGAGAACTCCCGCTCCGTGATCCACGTTCCGGCGGGTACGCCCACCACCGAGCGGCCGGTCCCCGACGACCAGGAGTACTTCCCCGCCCTCGACCAGCACCCCTCTACGCCCGGACCTTCCCGAGCCTCCCGTCGAGCGCCGACGACGCCGTCCTTCTCCACCCGGAGATCAGCGACCTCTACTTCGAGCACGATCTGGAGTACCTCGACCAGAGATCCCGTCAATGGGAAGTCAGCCTGTACCTGGGCGGATACGCCTACTCGCCGCAGGACCCGCCCATCATGGGCTCCTCCCCGAGGACGAGAAGGGGGCTGGGTACTGCTGGCCCAGGCCCAGTTGGACATGCCCGACGACCCGGGCTTCACCGCGTGCGTGTTCTGGATCATCCAGCGCGACGAGCTCGCGGCGGGGAACTTCGCGGCGGCGGGGCTGGTGTCGATCTCCTACCACTGACGTGCCGGGTCGGGGGTCTCCCGCGCGGGGACCCCGGACAGCACGAACGGCCGCCCAGCACCGGTGTGGACGGCCGCGTCAGCGGTGCGAGTCCGGACAGGGGGTGAGATCACGGGCCCCTGGTCAGGACGGAGGCCGAATCAGTCCGTGCGCTTCATGCCGACACGGACTCCTCGGTTCCGCGCGCCTGGCGGACGCGGCCCCAGGGCAGGAGTCGGTCCACCGCGTGGCGACCTCCCGAGAACCCGAGAGCCAGGGCGGCGACGCCGAGCACGAGCACGAGCTCGTATCCGCCGACCAGCGGAGTACCGACGTGGGCGAAGACGTACGCGCCCACCATCATGAGGGCGAGGGACAGGCCCGCGAGCGGCAGCGCGAAGCCGACGACGAGCGCCACACCGGCACCCACCTCGACGATCACGGCGACGAGGACGGACAGGGTCGGGAAGGGCACGCCCATGGCCGCGAAGCCCTGGGTGGCGCCTTCCAGGTCAACGGCCTTCTGGAGCCCGTGGAGGATGAACAGCCCCCGATCACGGCCCTGGCGAGCAGGGCGACGAGATCGCCGGCCCTGCTTCTGATCGATTCGTTCATGGTGTTCCTGTTCTGTGAGCGGGTATCCCGGAGTGGGCGGCCACCTCGTTGCACAGACTGCAACACTTGAGGTCACAACTTTTTCCCGGGAAGCAGCATGGTAGTACGTATCCGGCCGAACACATAGCGTCCCGGGGAACGGGTTCGCCGGGACCACCATCCACCCAGGTCAGGACAGGGAACAGAACTCCACTCAGTCCCGGGTGCCGATCCCGTCAGGGTCGGGGTACCGGGGCTCCTCGCCCTGGGGGTCGAGCACGGACAGCATGGACTCGGAGATCTCCCGCAGCTGCCCCACCTGCTCGGGACTGAGCGTGTCGAACAGGACCCGCCGCACCTCGTGCACGTGCCCCGGAGCCGCGTCCTCCAGCGCCTTCATCCCGACGGGCGTGATCTCCACGATCACGGTGCGCCGGTCCTCCGGCCGCTTGTGGCGGTGGATCATCCCGTCGCCCTCCAGCCGCGCGGCGGCGTGCGAGAGCCGACTCGGCGACGAGCGCAGCAGGCGGGCCAGCCGCGTCATCGTCAGCTCACGCCCCGGCGCCTCCGACAGCATGGCCAGGATCTGGTAGTACGCGTGCGGCAGCCCGGCGTCGTGCCTGAGCTGGCGGTCCAGTGCGCCGTCGAGCAGGTTGACGGCCATCAGGAAGGCACGCCACGTGTTCTGCTCGCCGTCGTCGAGCCAGCGTGTCTCGGCCATCGGTCCTGTGCCCCCTGAAATACTTGAGCGTTCAATTGTGTTTCTACCGGACACGGACCATCACCCCGAACCCGGAGGCGCCGCCATGGCGACACGCATGCCCACGCTGTACCTGAGCCACGGCGCACCACCCCTGGCCGACGACACCGAGTGGACCCGCCAGCTGGCCGACTGGTCTGGTGACCTCGTCCGCCCGAAGGCGATCCTCGTCGTCTCCGCGCACTGGGAGGACGCACCGCTCACCATCGGCGCGACCACGGACGACACCCCTCTGACCTACGACTTCTGGGGTTTCCCGCAACGCTACTACGACGTGACCTACGCCGCCCCGGGTGCTCCGGCACTCGCGGAGCGCGTCCGCGAACTCACCACTGGTCCAGGTGAGACCCTCCACCAGGACCCCACCCGCGGCCTCGACCACGGCGCCTACGTACCGCTGAAGGAGATGTACCCGGAAGCCGACATCCCGGTCCTCCAGGTTTCCATGCCCACGCTCGACCCGGCACGCCTCCTCGAACTCGGGCGCCGCCTCGCGCCCCTGCGCGACGAGGGCGTACTGATCATGGGCAGCGGTTTCACCACCCACAACCTCCGGGAGATGTCCCGGCGGACCCACGGGGACGCGCCCTCCTGGTCGGTCGAGTTCGACGACTGGACCCACCGGGCCGTCCTGGACCACGACGTCGACGCGCTCCTGGACTTCCGGCACAAGGCCCCGGCCGCGGCCCTCGCCCACCCGCGCAGCGACCACTTCGCACCCCTGTTCGTCGCGCTCGGCGCGGGACTGGAGGACCACCGGACCGCCACGTCCACGGTGGACGGCTTCTGGCACGGGCTGGCCAAGCGATCGTTCCAGTTCGACTGATCGGCACCCGCCGGAACGTCGGCGGATGCTGGCAGACTGCCGCCATGGACGAAGAGCACCACCCCGCCGACGCGAGGTCCGTGGCGGACCTGCTCCGGGTCGAGGGCCGCGTCAGGTACCTGCACTTCTGGGGGCACCAGCCGCCGCCCAGCGGGGTGTCGTCGAGCTGCCTCTCCCAGTGGTGGCCCGCCGACTTCACCGTGGACGGAACCACCTACCGCACCGCCGAGCACTACATGATGGCCGGGAAGGCGCGGCTCTTCGGGGACCCCGAGGCCGCCGACCAGATCGTGGCGGCCGGACACCCGCGCGACGCCAAGGTGATCGGCCGCCAGGTCCGCGGCTTCGACCAGGAGGTCTGGGAACGGGAGCGCTTCGAGATCGTCGTCCAGGGGAGTGTCGCCAAGTTCGGCCAGCACGAGGACCTGCGCGCGTTCCTGCTCGGCACCGGGCGGCGCGTGCTGGTCGAGGCCAGCCCCCGCGACCGGATCTGGGGCATCGGCCTGGGCCGCTCCCACGAGAACGCCGAGCGCCCCCGCTTCTGGCGCGGTCGCAACCTGTTGGGTTTCGCCCTCATGGAGGCCAGGGCCAGGCTCTCCGAGGAGACCGGCTGAACGAGGGAGACCGTTCTCCCCGATTTCACTTCGGATTCCCCTGTTCACGCTGTGTGGTCGCACCGGCGGGAGTAGAGTCCGAACACGCGGACAGCACGGTGCCCCGGCACCCGCGCCTGTTTCCCGCCCTTGGCCCCGTGCCGACACCCTCGGCTCGACCTCGCGGACCACCCCGGGGTCCCGCCGTTCCCGGGAGACAGATCCTCCAGCTTCGAGCGCGCGTTCCGGACTCCACCGTCCTCACCTTCAGGACGACACTCAGGGGACTCCCATGGCCTACTACCGCATCCAGCTGAACGACGGTTCCTCCCGCACCCTCCAGGCGGTGCGCCTACGCACCGACGCGAGCAGCCTCTACCTGGAGGAGCGCGCGGCCGGCGACTGGCGGCAGGTGTTCAGCAACCCGATCGGGGAGGTGAGCCGCGTCCAGCGCCGGTTCACCGAGAACGACGGCACGTGGACCTGGCTGCCCGAGCGCCTGCCCGCCCCGATCGGCGTCCGCGCCTGGTGATCCGCCTCCCGCGCGGGGCGTGGCGGCCCCGCGTCCGTCGGGCTGCGGGCCTCAGCCCTCCAGGGTGAGCTGGTCCACGACCAGATCCACCAGCCCCTCCAGGCTCCCCTCGGCCGCCAGCACTCCGGGCAGTGTCAGGTGCTCGGTGACCAGCCAGTTCAGCGCCAGGTACAGGACCACCACCGTGCTCCGGCCGCCGGGCATGCCGCTCTGCTCGTGGAAGGCGATGTTGGCGTCCAGGTCGGCGCGGACCCGGGCGGTGAGGTCGGCGCGCAGCTCCGGGCGGCGGGTGGCCTCCAGCTGGAGTTCGAGCGTGGCCAGGTACACGTTGGGGTCCGCGGCCATACGCGTGACCGTGGCGCGCATGACCTCCGCGACCTTGGCCCGGGTCCGGGGGCCCTCCAGCACGTTGGCCCACTCCTCCTGTTCGGGCATGAACCGCTCGTAGGTGCGGACGCTGGTCTGGGCGAGCAGGTCCTCACGGCTGGTGAAGTAGTTGGAGGCCGTGCCGACGGGCACACCCGCGCGGGTGTCCACGGCGCGGTAGGTGAGCCCCCGCGCGCCCTCCTCAGCGAGCGCGTCGATGGCGGCGTCGAGCAGCGCGGCACGCCGTTCAGGGTTCCTGACCATGTGTTCTTCCCTTCGTGTGCGGAAATCTCGTGCGACCGCTTGGCAAACCACTATGTGTGAAGTACTTTAATCGAAGTACTTCAAGCTTAGTGGTCAATCGGCCGCAGGAGTACCCCTTCCCAGGAGACACATGCGAACCCTCACCTACTTCGTCGCGGTATCGATCGACGGCTACGCCTGCGGCCCCGACAACTCGTACGACTTCTACGAGGCCCCCGACCCGGGCGGCGAGCTCGGAGACAACGGCCGGTTCCACGTCGACGAGTACCCCGAACTCCTTCCCACCGTGGCGCGCGCCGCGCTGGGGCTGGACGTTCCCAACAAGCACTTCGACACCATGCTCCAGGGCCGCGGCTCCTACCAGGTCGCCCTGGACGAGGGCGTGACGAGCCCCTACGACCACATGCGCCAGATCGTCTTCTCCCGCAGCCTGCCCACCGACATCGACCCCAACGTCACCGTCGTGGCCACGGACCCGTTGGAGACCATCCGCGAACTCAAGAAGGAGGAGGGTCCCCTGGGGATCGTCATCGTCGGCGGCCCGATCATGGCCGGATACCTGCTCCCGGAGATCGACGAACTCATGATCAAGCGCTACCCCGTCGTCGCCGGTCACGGCCGCCCCCTCTTCGAGGGGGCCGCCTTCGATCCCGCCCGCTTCGAGCGGCTGAGCAGCACCACCTTCGAGGGCGGCGCCGACTACACGCTCTTCCGTCGCCGCGTCTCCAGTGCGACGTGAACCGGGTGCCGGCACCGACCAGCCGCCGACACGACGGGGCGGGGCGGGGCACGGAACGGCTCAGCGAGATCAGCGGCCACCGGTAGTCTGTCCCCGCCCCGATCCCCCTCCCCCTGAGGCCTCGTGTCGCATCCCCGGCTCCCGCGCACCCTCGGCTCCGTCCTGTGGTTCCCCCTGGCCCACTACGCCCGTCACCCGTTCGTCCTGTTGGCGACCACCGCCCTCCCCTGGTCCCCGGCCAGCTGCTCGGCGCGTACGTCAGCCTGCGCCGGACCGAGGGCGCCCGGATCGTGGACGGCGAGGTCCTGGTGGCGCCGGACCCCCTCGGCTCCCGGTCCTCGACCACGCTGGGCGCCGTCCAGCTGAACCCCGGCTGGCCCGCGGACGCTCTGACCCTCGTGGGCTGGGTGATCGGTCTGACCGCCGGGACCCTGGTCGCCACCGCGCCGCTGTTCGGGCGGTACCTCCCCTGCGGGTGGTGGCACGCGTGGCCCTGCGCCGCCTCCCCTGATGCTCCTGTGGTCGGTGGTGGTCCTCGGGTCCGCGGCCTTCTCCGTGCTGACCCTGGGGGCTGCGTGGCTCACGGTCTCCGCCGCCGTCTCGGGGGCTCCGCGCAGTCGCTCGGTATGCCGTTCTGGCCGCTGGTCGGGCTGGTGGCCCTGGTGGCGGTGGCACCACTCCTGCTCGGTCTGCCCCTCACCGTGCTGCACGGCACGACCCTCTCCGAGGGGATCGGCGCCGCCTGGGTCCTGGCACGCGGCCGACGCCTCGCGCACCTGCTGTGCCTCATGCCCCTGGCTGCCCTGCTGCTCCTGCCCGGAGCGGTGGAGGACCGCCTGAGTGGGGCACTGGCGGGCACGGGCACCGGTCTCGCCCTGGGCGTCCCCCTCGGCGTCAAGGTCCTGTTGGTGCTGTCCCTCGCCCCGCTGCCCGTCCTGCTGCTGACCGGTCAGGCGCTGTGGGCACGGCGGCCACCCGGCGGCACAGAGGCCGCGTCGTCACTGGACCAGCTGTCCGACGGTCGCCTGGTCCTCGACCACCTGGACCGGCGGGGCGCTCCCTCGGAGGCACCGCCCCGCCGCCCTCTGGCGGCCCCCGCTCTGGCCACCGCCCTCGTCCTGGTTCCGCTGGTCACCGGCGCCGCGCTCGGGGCCAACCCCCACGGCGCCCCGGGGGTGACCTCCCAGCAGCTGACCCGAAGCGAGTTCGCGCCGCTGGCCGAGGGGCACCTCCCCACCGAGGACGGCACGCCCGCTCCGCCCACCGAGGTCACGCGCGCGGACGGGCGTCCCCTCATCGGAGACCGGGTCGACGAGGTCCGTCTCCGGGACTGCCGGGACGCCGCGTGCTCGGAGTGGGACACCGTGTCCCTGGGCGGCGGGGCGGTGAACGCTGTCCACGGTCCACCCGGAGTGGCCGTCGACGACCGAGACCGGCCCCGGGTGGCGTACGTGGACGGGATCAGCGGGATGCTCACCTTCCTGGCCTGCGACGACGCGGCCTGCACCACTTGGGAGAGCACGGAACTCCTCGCCCCTCGGGACCTCCCGATCCACATGAGCGCCGCGAACCCCTCGGGTTACGCGCCCGTGCGCATCCTGTCCGTGGACGGAGCACGGCCCGAACTGCTCATGGGACGTCAGCTGATCACCTGCGCCGACCCGCTCTGCGGCCTTCCGGTCTGAGCCCGAACGACCCCGGGAGAGGCGGAACCGCCGGGGGTCGTGGATAGCGTGGGGAACGGTCGAGCACCTCCGGTGTCCGGTCCGGAGTACCCGAGCGGTACGAGGAAGTGGAGAACAGGCATGAGCGAGACGACCCCCACGCGGACGCGTTCGGAGGAGGAGCGGGCGCCGGAAGGCGTACCCCGTCGGCGGGTGAACCGGCGCGAACGGATCCTGCGCACCGCCGCCGAGGTCTTCGCCACGCAGGGCTTCCACAACACCTCGCTGGCGGACATCGCGGCGATGCTCGACATGACCCCCGCCGGGGTGCTGCACCACTTCGGTTCCAAGACCGACCTGCTCACGGCCGTCCTGGAGCTACGCGACACCAACGACCCGGCGCCCGAGGGCAGCGGCATGCTCGACCACCTGGTCACCACCGCCCGCCGTAACGCCGAACGCCCGGGTACCACCCGGCTGTACGCGGTGCTCTCCGCCGAGAGCGCCACCGCCGAACACCCCGCCCAGGAGTGGTTCCGGGAACGCTACTCCGTGCTGCGCGAGGAGGCGGAGGCGGCGGTCCTGGACCGGATCGGCCCCGAGCACCGGAAGGCCGCGAGCACGCCGGGCCCGCACGGCCACACTCCCGCTCGGGCGGCGGCCACCGCGGTACTCGCCGCCATGGACGGACTCCAGGTGCAGTGGCTGCTGGACCCGGAGGCGGTGGACATGGCCGCCGTCACCGAGCTGGTGGTGGAGGCCGTCGTCGCCCGGCTCACCCACCACGAGGCCGCCGGGCGCTGAGCACCCCCGGACGGCGCGAGGGGCGCCACGGTGCCGTTCGCACCCTGACGCCCCTGGACGTGACTACCGGCCCCTCCGGACCGGATCCGGACTACAGGTCCTCGCCGTGCACGGAGCCGGGGGTCCCGTCGGTGGTCGCCTGCGGTTCAGCGGTCTCGCTGCCCTCGAGCCACTCGTCCCAGGACTTCTGCCAGTAGCCCCAGCCGTTGTCCCACTCGAACTCGCGGTCGGTGCCGGTCGTGTCGAGGATGTCGCCCATGAGGGTGTTGTTGAAGAACCACTGGGCGTCGTCCATCCGCAGGTTGGTGCAACCGTTGGAGGTGTTGGCCGAGCCGATGGCGCTGTTGTAGGACGCCTCGTGCACGAACTCGCCGCTGTTGGAGGTACGGACCGCGTACTGCACGTCCACCAGGTACGAGCCGGGGGCGTCCTCGGGGATGCCCACGGTCGCGGAGTCCATGGTGAGCTGCTCGTAGCGCTCCATCATCACGTGGGTGCCGGTCGTGGTGGTGTCGAAGCGACGGTTGGCCGCCCCGTTGCTCACCTCGATGACGCGTTCCTCTTCGCCGTCGATCTCGATGATCATCTCGTGGTCCGGCACGTGCATGGTCGCGATCAGCTCACGGCCGATCTCGAAGTCGATCTGGTAGTTGCGCACCCCGAAGACACCCTCGGACGCCTCGACGCCCGCGAGGTTCAGGTCCACGGTGACGTTCTGGTACGGCTCCCAGTACTCCTCGGGCCGGAAGACCGCCATCTGGTCGGTGACCCAGTTCCAGGCGCCGACGGTCTCCTGCTCGGCCACCACGTTCATGGAGTTCTCGACCTGCGCCTTGTTGGTGACGGGCAGGTCGAAGTTGATCACGACGGGCATGCCGACACCGACGGTGTCGCCGGAGCTGGGGAAGTT
This sequence comes from Nocardiopsis eucommiae, assembly GCA_018388625.1. Taxonomy (GTDB): domain Bacteria; phylum Actinomycetota; class Actinomycetes; order Streptosporangiales; family Streptosporangiaceae; genus Nocardiopsis; species Nocardiopsis eucommiae. The sequence continues at coordinate 5,609,709 of CP074402.1, forward strand.
GGAGACGAGTTCGAGGCGCTGGCCGGGGGCGGCCTCCTGGGTGGTGAACTCGGTGGTGAACTCGGTCTCCTCACCGGCCTCGTTCGCCGCCGTGGCGGTCACCACGATCTCCGAGCCGGGGCGCAGGTTCCAGTCGCTGACCCACTCCGTCTCGTCCTCGTTGAGGGTGCCGGTCATGGCGTAGAGGTCGCCGTCACCGTCACCTTCGCCCTCGGCCGCCGCCTCGTCGACCACGACCTGGTCGACCCTGACGTCGGTGATGACTCCGCTCGACGCGTTGACCCGGATGGGGGTGTTGGGCGCGATCTCCTCGCCGCCGGCCTCCGGAGTGATGCTCAGCTCGGCCGGTTCGGCGTCGGCGGGATCGGCGTTGCTCTGCGTCTCGGCGTCACCGGACGTACAGGCGGTCGCTGCGAGAGCGAGCGCCACCAGACCGATGCCGAACCGACGCGTCACCGCCGGGTGGGACTTCCCCGTCACGTCTGGACCTCCATAGCTGAAACTCGAACCCGACCTACTGCTCTGAGTAAGACGCTCCGGCACGGAAAAGGTTCTGAACTCGTGCGCATCGGTATAGAGCGGTTATCCGGAACGGCCCACCTGCCGCGCCCGGAACGGCTGAGAATACACCCCGGGGGTACGGGGCCGGACCACCGGGGGTGGGGTTTGCGGCCGTCCGGAAGGGCGTCTCCGCTTGCCCTGACCATCATGCCCGACATAGAATCTTGTTCACTCGCTCAGGTTGTTTCTCCCGAGAAACCTGTTCGATCGGCCAACTTATTCGGGGTCACTCCGACCCCTCCCGTGACAAGGGGAAACACATGCCCTGGTTCTGGCTCGCCGGAGCGATCGTCCTGGAAGTCTTCGCCACCACCTCCCTGAAACTCTCCGAGGGGTTCACCCGGCTCCTGCCCTCGATCTTCGTGGTCGTGGGCTACGTCGGCGCGTTCTACATGCTCTCCCAGACCCTCAACCGGGGCATGCCGCTCGGGGTCGCGTACGGGGTGTGGGCCGCGCTGGGGGTGGCCCTCCTCGCCGTGATCGGGGTGGTCTTCCTCGGGGAGTCCCTGACCTGGATCCAGGTGGGCGGCATCGCGATGGTCATCGCCGGGGTCATGGCCCTGGAGATGGGAGGACAGCACTGACCGGCAAAATGGTGGCGTGAGTACCAAGCCGGAGGACCCGGAGAACATCAGCGACGGCCGCCGACGCAAGGGCGAGCTGCGGCGTCGGCTGCTCCTGGACGCCACCATGAACGTCATCACGCGGGACGGTGTCGCCGCCGTCAGCCAGCGGCGGGTGGCGGCCGAGGCGGGGGTCCCGCCCAGCACCGTCACCTACTACTACTCCTGCGTGGACGACCTCCTGGTCGCCGCCCTCACCAGGGTGAACGACTCCTACGTCGAGCACATGGACACCCTCCCCGACGACCCCGCCGAGGCGCTGCGCGGCTTCGCCGTCCTCATCGCGGAGGGCACCGGCACCGACCGCACGCACGCCCTCGCCGAGATGGAGCTGTTTCTCCTCGCCGCCCGCCGTCCCGCCCTGCGGGAGCAGACCGACCGCTGGACGGCCGCGGTGGACGCCTTCCTCGTGCCCTACCTCCCCGATCCCGAGGTCAGGGCCGGGGTGGCCGCGGCGGCCAACGGCTACTTCCTGTGCTGTTGCACCACCAGCCCGCCGCCCGACGCCGACGAGGTGCACCGGGTGCTGCGCCGCCTCATCACCGGCTGACCCCCGTCTCCCCGGCCACCGCCCGGTCACCCCCTCAGGACAGCGGCTCGTCACCACCTCAGGACAGCGACTCGTCACCCCCTCAGGACAGCGGCTCGTCACCACCTCCCCGACCACCGACCGAACATCACCTCCTCAGGACAGCGGCTGGTCACCGCCTCCGCCGGTCACCGTCCCGGACCATGTCCACGAGCAGACGGAGCACGAACATCGCCGTGGCGGCCAGTAGCACCCACGCCAACAGGTTCAGCGCCTTCGTGTGCGTGGCCAGGTCCGGCCAGGACACCCCCTGTGCCTCGGTGACGTTGAACAGCCCCACCGACATGAACCCGGTGACCACGGCGAGCACCGTCATCACCGCACGCCACACCACCGAGCGCAGGAGTCTTCGGTCCTCGGGGTGGGCGAACAACCGCGCCTGCACCGTGAACCGGCCCTTGTGCAGCTGGTCGGTGATCCGGTCCAGTCTGCGCGGCAGCCGTCGCAGGGTGGGCAGCAGGGCGATCAGCTCCGCAGACGCCATCTCCCGCAGGTTCCCCGTTCCCAGCTGCTCGGACATCCTGGCCCCCGCGTACCGCTTGGCCTCCGCCACGGTGTCGAACCCCGGCGCGAGGTGGACCAGCGTCCCCTCCAGCGTGGCCAGCGCGCGGAAGACCCCGGCCAGCTCCCCGGGCAGCACCAGCCCGAACCGGGTGACCAGCATCAGCAGCTCGGTGAACATCCGCATGCTCGCGGTGGCGCCCCCGTGCAGGTAGCGCGCCATGAACTGCCCGAGGGACCTCCGCAGCCGCTCGGCGTCGATCTCCCCGGATCGTCCACGACGTCCAGCAGGGTGTCGGTCAGCAGGACCGCGTCGCCCCGGTCGATCGCCAGGAGCATCATCTGGAGGGCCTCCCGGGTCCGGGCGTCGAGGCGTCCCACGGACCCGTAGTCCAACAGCCCCACACCGCCCTCGTCGAGGACGAGGATGTTGCCCGGATGCGGGTCGGCGTGGAAGATCCCACTCATCAGCACCTGTTCCAGCAGGCAGTCCAGCAGGACCCTGGCGAGGCGCTCCCCCTCCTCCACCGAGAGGTCACCGACACCCACCTGGGTTCCGTGCAGGCGCTCCATCACCAGGACCCGACGGCTGGTGTAGGCCTCGTACACCTGCGGGATACGCACCGGCGTACCACCCGTGGCGTCCGCGACCGCCGCGATGTTGGCGGCCTCCACCTCGAAGTCGAGTTCCTCCAACAGCGCCTCGGCGAACCCGTCGGCCAGTTCGAGCACCCCGATCGCGGGCCCCCAGTCGGTGTGCTCGTCGAAGCGGCGGGCCAGCCTGCGGATGATGTCCAGGTCCCGCCGGACCACCGGCACGATCCCCGGCCGCTGCACCTTCACCACGACCTCCTCGCCCCCGTGGAGCCGCGCCGGGTGCGCCTGCGCGATCGATGCGGCGGCCAGGGGCTCGGGGTCGAACCCGGCGAAGACCTCCTCCAGGGGGCGCCCCAGCTCGCCCTCCACGCACTCGCGCACCCGCTCGAAGGGCACCTTGGCCACCTCGCTGTGCAGACGGCCCAGCTCCTCCACGAAGGCCGGTGGCAGCAGGTCCCGCCGGGTGGCCAGCACCTGCCCGAGCTTCACGAACACCACCCCGGCCTCCTCCATGGACCGGGCCAGGGAACGCGCCAGACGCCGCTGGACCGAGGTGTCCTCGATCCCCTTCCTCCCGCCCAGCACGTAGCCGCCCAGACCGTGGCGGGCCAGGATCCACAGGATGCGCCGGTACCTGCCGAGCCGCCCGAACCAGTTCCTGGCCTCCCGGACCATGGCCAGCGGCCGGAAGCGGGTGCCCCGGGGCAGCAACAGCTCCAGGCCGACGAAGGCGAGCATGGCGCCCACCGCCATGGCGAAGAGCATCAGGGACATGTACCCGGGGTCCTCCATGTCGGCCGGTTCGAGGGAGTTCAGCGCCTCGAAGCTGCCGTAGTAGGCCAGGATCGCGCCCACCGAACCCAGAGGTGCCCCGACCAACGCCGCCAGGGCCAGTCTCGGCAGGTTGAACGGCACGTCCATGAGCCGACTCGCGAGCTTGCCCAGGCCCAACAGGACCAGGACCAGGACGACCAGCGACACGACCTGACTGACGACCATGCCGAACACCGAGGTCACGGTCAGTGTTTCCATCAACGTCCTTCAGCCGGAGGAGGGTGGGGAGACCTCAACACTGTCACCCCCGGGCACCCACCGACAGCCCCGGTCCCCAGCCTGTGGACAACCCCCGCGCCCGCGTCACCGCCCGCGACCGGCGCCGCCGAACCGAGGTCCCCGCGGCCCCGTCCCGTCCGTCCGGCCGCACGCGTCCCCGGGCCGGAGGAGCGGGCGGAGGTGAACCCGCCCCGCACCTGCGTACTTCGCCCCCGGCCCGGCGTACTTCGCCCTGAAGCGGCGTACCTCGTCTGGGTTCGCTGCGCTCCGGACACACGAGGGGCCCACGGGCCTGCCTCCCGTGGGCCCTCGGTTCGGTCAGCGGATCAGCAGGTCAGCTCCCATGAGCACTCGATCTCGCCGCCGTCGGTGACCTCGGCGCGCTGCGTGACCGTGCCCGTACGGGCCTGGTTGCCCAGGTGCTCGGCCAGCCGGACCACCACGGCGTTCTGCACGTCGAGGGGCGCGCCGCCGGTGTGGCCGTTGTTGACGACGCTGAAGTACAGCTCGCCGCCGTCCGGGCCCTGCACGTAGCCCGACAGGGCGCTCACCCCGGTCATCGTGCCGGTCTTGGCCTGCGCCACTCCTTCGGCGGCGGTGCCGCGCATCCGGTTGGCCAGCGTGCCCCCGACGAACGGGTCGCTGTCGCCCGCCACCGGCAGCGAGTGGTGCCACACCTCGTACCAGGGAGCGTCCTGGGCGCTGTCGAGCAGGTCGACGACGGTGTTGGCGGTGACCAGGTTGCCCCGCGACAAACCCGAGCCGTCGGTGAGGACCAGGTCCGAGGTGTCCACGCCCAGCTGCTGGAGCGCGGTGTCCTCGGCGGCGAGACCCGCCTCCCACGAACCCTCGCCCGCGACCTCGCGGCCGAGGGTCTTGGTCAGCATCTCCGCGTGCCCGTTGTTGCTGAACTTCATGAGCGGGACCAGGACTTCGCTCAGCGGCATGGAGGTGTGCTCCCCCACCACTCGGGGCCGGTGCCATTCGGTGGGTACCTCACCCCGCGCGACCCCGCCCTTCACGGCGACCCCGTTCTCCTCCAGGGCCTGGGCGAACAGGTGCCCGGCCAACCCCGCGGGCTCGTCCACGGTGCGCAGCGCCACCACCGGTCCGGCGTTCACCGAGAGCGACCCGGTGACAGTGACGGTGTTGGTGCCCACCGGGCGGTCGACCGTGATCCCGGTGCCCTGCCCCGCCGGGGCGGTGACGGCGCGGTTGTCGAGTTCCACATATCCCTCGGCGTCGCCCAGGTCGACATGGACGGGAGCACCCGCGGAGGCGGCCGTGACGGTCACCTCGGTGACGCCGGTGTCGTAGCGCTCGCCGTGGGCCACTGTGAGCGCGGAGATCTGCGCCGAGTACGCGTACGGCTCGTCCTCGGGCCACCAGTCGTCCACGAGGCGCTGCTCGTCGAACCACGAGTCGTCGGCGAACACGTCGCCTACGGAGGTCACCCCGGAGGCGGCCACGTCGGCGGCGAGGGAGTCGAGGTCCTCGGTGTTCAGGGTCGGGTCACCACCGCCGACCAGGTAGAGCTCGGGCACGTCTCCTCGGCCCGGGCGGCGTTCCACCACGGCCTCGGTGGCGAAGGTGTGGTCTTCCCCCAACACCTCCAGCGCGGCGGCGGCCGTGAAGAGCTTCGTGTTCGAGGCGGGCAGCAGCGGGGTGTCCGCGTCCCGCGAGTAGAGCGTCTCTCCGGACTCGGCGTCGGTGACGACCACACCGGAGGTCGCGCCCTCCAGCACGGGGTTCGCCAGGATCGTGTCGAGGTCGGCGCGCAGGTCGGCGGCGCGTTGGGCGGGCTCGGCGGTGTCGGCCCAGGCGGGCGCGACCGGGGCGAGGGCCACCAGCGGGGCCGCGGCGAGGGCGACCAGCCAACGGCGTGGGGGTGCGGGGGTCATGTGTCTCCTCCGGAAGGACCGATCGGGAGCATGCCAGGAGAACGTAACCGACCGTTTCACTCCACGCCAGGACGCCACCGGCGGTTCGATGGCAAAAGGGGCGTCTCAAACGGGGCACACACGGACGGGGCGGGCCGGGGATTCCCCGGCCCGCCCCGTGTGCGGCGCCTAGATGAGCTCGATCGCCTTCGAGTAGTGGCACGCGTCCCGGTGCCCGGTGCCCCGGTCCCTCAGGTCCGGCGGCTCCTCCACGCACCTGGTGCGCTCGGCGTCCGAAAGCTCGTTGGCGAACTTCGGGCAGCGCGTCCGGAACCGGCAGCCCGAGGGCGGGTCGGCCGGGCTCGGGATGTCACCGGTGACGGTGATCCGCTCCCGGGTCCGTTCCTTGACCGGATCCGGCAGCGGGATCGCCGAGATCAGCGCCTGGGTGTACGGGTGCGCCGGCGAGCTGAACAGCTGGTCCGTCGTGGCCGTCTCCACCATCTTGCCGAGGTACATCACGGCCACGCGGTCCGCGATGTGCTTGACCACCGACAGGTCGTGCGACACGAACAGGTAGGACAGCCCCAGCTCGTCCTGGAGGTCCTCCAACAGGTTGATCACGCCCGCCTGGATGGACACGTCCAGAGCCGAGACCGGCTCGTCCAGCACCAGCACCCTCGGGTTGAGCGACAGCGCCCGGGCCACGCCGATGCGCTGCCGCTGGCCCCCGGAGAACTCGTGCGGGTACCGCGACCCGTGCTCGGGGTTGAGCCCCACCAGTTCGAGGAGTTCCGACACCCGCCTCCGGGCGTCCCGGTGCCCGGACCCGTGGATGCGCATGGGCTCCGCGATGATGTCCGCGACCGTCATGCGCGGGTCCAGGGAGGCGAAGGGGTCCTGGAACACCAGCTGGAGGTCCTTGCGCAGCGGCCGCATCCTGCGGTCGGACAGGCCGTGCAGCGGCTGTCCCAGGTAGGTGACCTCGCCCGAGGTGAGCTTGATCAGGTTGAGCAGCAGCCGCGCCGTGGTGGACTTGCCGCAGCCGGACTCGCCCACCAGCGCGAGGGTCTCCCGCTCGCGCAGGTCCAGGGAGATCCCGGAGACCGCCTGCACCGCGCCGACCCTGCGCCGCAACAACCCCTTGGAACGGATCGGGAAGTGCTTGACCAGGTCGGTGGCGGTGAGCAGGACCTCGGGTCCGGCCGTGTCGGAGGCCGCGCGGGAACCCTCCTCGTCCGCCTCCCCCGGTACCCCTCGCGGGCCTCGGCCACCTGGGACTCGGCCGCCTCCACCTCGGCCACGGATCCCACGCTCTCGGTGTCCACGGAGGTGGCCCGGAACAGGTCGCCCGCCTCCGCGCCCACCAGGTCCTCGCTGAAGTGGCAGGCGGCGGTGTGCCCGGAGAGCCCGTCGCCCGTCTCACGCTCCGGTGACCCGTTCTCGATGGCCAGCAGCCGGGGCTCCTCCTCGTGGCAGCGCTCCCTGGCCATGGGGCAGCGCGGCGCGAACCCGCAGCCGCCCGGCAGGTCCCGCAGCGAGGGCGGGGTGCCGAGGATGGGGGTGAGCCGGTCGCCCCGGTCGCCGTCCAGTCGCGGCAGCGAGCCGAGGAGTCCCAGCGCGTAGGGCATGCGCGGCCGGTAGAAGACCTCCTCCACCGACCCCATCTCCACGATCCGGCCCGCGTACATCACGCCCACCCGGTCGACCTGCCCGGCCACCACGCCGAGGTCGTGGGTGATGAGCACCAAGGCGGCCCCGGTCTCCTGGCGAGCGCGCTGGAGGGCGTCCAGCACCTGCGCCTGGACGGTCACGTCGAGCGCCGTCGTGGGCTCGTCGGCGATGATCACGTCCGGGTCGTTGGCCATCGCGATCGCGATCACCACGCGCTGGCGCATGCCGCCGGACAGCTCGTGCGGGTACTGCCTGAGCCGCTGTTCGGGGGACGGGATGCCCACGATCTCCAGCAGCTCCAGCGCCCGCGCCATGGCGACCTTCTTGCTCACCTTCCGATGGGCGAGCACCGCCTCCGCGATCTGGTACCCGATCGTGTAGACGGGGTTGAGCGAGGTCAGCGGGTCCTGGAAGATCATCGCGATCCTCTGCCCCCGGACCTGGCTGATCTGCTTGTCGTCGAGCCCGATGATCTCCTGGCCCAGCAGCCGGGCCGAACCCTCCACCCGGGCGTTCCTGGGCAGCAGGCCCATGATCGCCATGGACGTCACGGACTTGCCCGACCCCGACTCCCCCACGATGCCCAGGGCCTCGCCCCGGCGCACCTTGTAGGAGACCTGCCGGACCGCGGGCAGCGGGCCGTCGTCGGAGGGGAAGGTGACGCTGAGGTCGCTGACCTCCAGCACCACGTCGTCGGTGTCCGCCACGGCGGTGTTTCCCTTGTTCTCGTACTCAGTCGTCATCGCCGCACCCTGGTCTGTCGTGGGTCGAGGGCGTCCCGGAGGCCGTCACCGATGAAGTTGATCGTCAGACAGATCAGCACCAGCAGCACACCCGGCGGATAGAACAGCCACGGCCGCGTGGACACCGCCGTGCGCGCGCTGCCGATCATCTGGCCGAGGGAGATGTCCGGCAGCTGGATGCCCAGGCCGAGGAAGGACATGCCCGCCTCCGCGAGGATGGCCACGGCCACCAGCAGGGTGGCGGCGACGATGATCGGTCCGGCCGCGTTGGGCAGCAGGTGCCGGAGGATGATCCACGGTGCCGAGGCCCCCGACGCGCGGGCCGCCTCCACGAACTCCTGCTCCCTCAGGGACAGGACCACACCGCGCACCACGCGGGCGATGGTGGCCCACGAGAAGATCGAGATGATCAGCGCGATCGCGGACCACGAGGTCCCGGCCCCGCTGTTGCCCGCGATCGCCGCGGCGGCCACGAGCAGCGGGACGATCAGGAAGATGTCCACGACGCGCATCATGAACGCGTCCACCCGGCCGCCGTAGTACCCGGCGGTGGCGCCCCACACGGAGCCGACCGCGGTGGACAGCAGCGAGACGGTGAAGGCGACCTTCAGCGTCTGCTGGGCGCCGCGCATGAGCTGGCCGAGGACGTCGTGTCCGGCGGCCGAGGTGCCCAGCGGGTGCGCCCCGGACGGCGGCTGGTTGCTGGGGATCTCCTTGTAGACCGTGTGGTCCCAGGCCCAGAGGAAGGGTCCGACGAACGCGAACAGGGCGATGACCGCCAGGAGCACCAGGCTGATCATCGCGGGCCGGTGTCGGGTGAACCGGATCAGGATGGTCTGGAGCTGGGTCTGGTCGGCGCTGCTCCTCTTCCGCTTCTTCGCCGGGTCACGGCGCGCGCTCTTCGACATGCCGTTCTCACTCATAGCGAATCCTCGGGTCCAGCACGGCGTACAACAGGTCGGCCACCAGGTTGGCCAGGATGACGATCGTGCCGCTGAGCAGCAGCCATCCCATCAGCGCGAAGGAGTCGTTGTTGTCCACCGCGGTGATGAAGAAGTCACCCAGACCGCGCCACTGGAAGACCACCTCGGTGAGGATGGCCCCGTCGATGACGCCCGCGACGCCGATGGCCACCACGGTGGTCAGCGGGATGAGCGCGGTGCGCAGGGCGTGACGCCGGATGACCGTGTGGTTGCGCAGGCCCTTGGCCCGGGCCAGGCGCACGTAGTCGCTGTTCATCACCTCCAGCATCGAGGTGCGCTGGTAGCGGCTCCACGACGCGAAGCTGATCAGCATGAGCACGATCGTGGGCAGCGCCATGTGCGCGAAGGCGTTGAGGAACTGGTCCCACAGCGGCGCGCCCTCGGCTCGGAACCGCCCGTCACCGATGGTGGCGAACACCTGGTCGCCCACCAGCTGGTTGAACTTGACCCCGGCCGCCTGCATGATGCCCGCGAACCAGAAGGTCGGCAGGGCCAGGGCGAGGAAGCCGACGAACGTGAGGGTGTAGTCGAGTTTGGAGTACTGGCGCAGCGCGCTGATCACACCGGTGATGATCGCCAGGCCGAGCGCGAAGACCATGGACGCGCCGACCAGGCGCAGGGTGGTCCACAGGCGTTCCGCGATGGCGGTGCCGATGTCGTAGTGGGGGCCCTGGGTGGAGGGGCCGAACTCCCCTGGAGCAGTCCGATGTCGCCGTTTCCGCCGATTCCGGTCACCCACAGCCAGTACCGCTCCGGCATGGAGCGGTCGAGGTAGAGCCGCTCCTCCGCCTGTTGCAGTACTTCCTCTGTGGGCGGTGGCTGGGCCATCCGGATGTCGGCGAGCGGGTCACCGGAGACGTCGATCATCACGAAGGTGAGGATGGATGCGAGGACCAGGACGGGGAGCGCGCCCAGGATGCGCCGCATCGTGTAAACGAGCATGGGAGTGATCCTTCAGGGGTGGACGAGGACCGGTCCGGCCCCGGGAGGGTGTCCCGGGGCCGGACCTGGGTGGTTCGCCTGACTAGCTGGCGACGTCCCACTCACCGATGTTGTAGGTGGCTCGGTAGCTGGACTGAAGGTTGTCGTGGACGTTCACGAGGCGGTCGGAGTTGGCGAAGAAGTAGTTCGGCTCCGCCATGATCGGGAGGACGTAGGCCTCCGGGACAAGGATCTCCATGGCCGCGTTGGCGTGCTCGGCCGCCGTGTCCAGGTCGGGGGCGTTGGCCACGTCGCCCGCCAGGTCGTCGACCTCGTCGTTGGAGTAGCCGCCGAAGTTGCTGCCGCTCTCGGAGTGCCAGAACTGCTCCGGGTTGCTGGTGAAGTACGGGGAGCCCGACCAGCCGTACTGGACGATGTCGTACTCCGTCGCGGCGAGCATGCCGCCCAGGTCGTCGGTCATCTCGATGTTGGTCGTGATGCCGATCTCGGAGAGCTGGGCCTGGATGAGCTGGACCGAGGTGTTGCGCACGGTGGAGTCGGTGCTGCGCAGACGGAACGGGCCGATCTCCTCGCCGTCCAGGGTGAGGGTTCCGCCGTCGAGCTCGTAACCGGCCTCCTCCAGGATGCTCTTCGCCTCGTCGAGGTCGCCGGTGCCCTGCGTCTCGCCCTCGAAGTGGTCGACGTAGTAGGGGCTGTCGCTGCCGAAGACGTGGTTGTTCTTCAGCTCGTAGTCCGGGTAGCCGGCGCCGAAGTTGCGGTTGGCGATGTCGTCGCGGTCGATCGCGGTGAAGATCGCGCGGCGCAGCTCGACGTCCTGGAGCGTCTCGTTCTTCAGGTTGAGGTCGACGTGCTCCCAGGTGGCGCCCTCGGCGACGGTCACCTCGGCGTTGGCGACGTCCTGGAGCTGGAGGATCACGTCCTCGCTGTAGTCCGCCGGGTTGCCCCCGTCGATCTCGCTGTTGACGAAGGCGTTCACGAAGGTGCCCTCGTCGGTGTTGTACGGCATGGTGATCTTGTCGAGCGCGGGCGCCTCACCGAAGTAGTTCGGGTTCGGCTCCTTGACGACCTCGTTCTCCAGGTCCCCGGCGGTGATCATGTACGGGCCGCCGGACCACTCGGGGCGCTCGGCGTGCAGCCAGTCGTAGAACTCGCCCAGCTGGTCGGCGTCGTCGACGTCCCAGCCGTTCTCCTCCGCGAGGTGGGCGGGCAGGAAGCCGCCGGCCTGGCTGTGGGCGTCGAACAGGCCCATCCACTCCGGGTCGGCCAGCCCCTCCTTCAGCTGGAAGGTGGCGGTCTTGCCATCGACCTCCACGGACTCGACCTTGTCGAAGCTCGCGGCGGCGCGGGGGTCGCAGCCGCCGCAGTAGCCCTCGTCGGGCGAGGTGCCGAGCATCCAGGAGACGCGCAGGTCCTCACCGGTCATCGGCTCGCCATCGCTCCACACGGCGTCCTCGGCGAGGGTGATCGACCACTCGAACGGCCCCTCGTCGGGGTCGTCGTTGATGAGCTCGGGCTCCTCCGCGAGGACGTTCATGTCGTACTCGTAGGTCGCGTCCGGCTGCCACTGTCCGGTGTAGGGGAGCACACCGGAGAGCATCTGGATCACGTAGACGCTGCCGCCCGCGAGGCTGGTGGCCTGCCAGGCGCCGGGGAGGCTGTTGATGACCCAGGTGACCTCCTTGGCTCCGCCGTCGCCACCGTCACCCCTCCTCCTCCACAGCCGCTGGCCACCATGACCGCTGACGTCGCCGCGGCGGCGAGTGCCAACGTCTTTCGGCGCTTGAACATAGTCACACCCTTGATCACTCATGCGAACAGGCCACGGGGTGGGCGCCCACGGGGCACAACCCACCAAAACTAGGCGATTAGTCGATTAGAAGACCATTAAGGGAAATGTCTGTATAGCCCCAATGCCGATTTCGTGACCCATCCGCAACCGGCCCGCGCCCGGGCGAGCCGGAACGAGTCACGCACTCTCAATACACCGGCAACAACCAGGACATCCCCACATCATGCCAGGTCAAGCGGACACGTGGAACAGGGGCCCAGGACAGCGGGATTCGGACACACTGGAAAAGTATTCGGGTTCAATCAAGGGCTTCCAGAGCAAAGACACAAACGTAAACGACGTTTAACTACGGCCTCGAAGCACGCAACTACCGAGAGAGAACAGGACAAACGACCCAAACTTCACACACGGCTCCATACATGCACCCGAGGACATCTAATACCACCCCTCCCCGCCTCACCTCCCCCGGAGAGCAATTCATGGGATAACCCGGTCATCACTCCGTGGAAAGCGACACGGGGAGGAAACCTCCTTGCGCCTGTCCTGAACTCCACGCACGAGATGACCGAAACCGCGATGCCCGTACCCACGAAGCGGATAGGGTTCCCAGTGACGACCTCCGTCATCCTCAGCGCCCCGCCCAGCGAGAGAGGCATCCGCCGTGTCCGAACCGGTCCGCCTGGTCTGCCCCGTCGGCCGTAAGTACGTGGAGCTGTGGGGTGGTTATGCTCTGCTGGCCCTGGGCGCCGTGGTCGTGGCCGTCGACCCCACCCACTGGGCCAACATCGTGCTCGGCGTCCTCCTCGGGCTCCTCGGGGCCGCCTCGGCCGTCGACGGACACCGGATCAAGGCCCCGGTACTGGAGGTCACCGAGGACGAGTTCCGCTACCGGCGCGGCGCCTACGTCGTGCGGGTGCCCTTCATCGACATCGGCTCCTACTACGTGCTTCCCGGCCGGATCCGCTCCCTCGGCCTGTGCGACCACACCGGGCGCCCCAAGCGCTTCCCCTCGCTCAAGAGCCGCCGGACCTCGCGCACCTACCTGCCGCTGACCGGGATGACCAACCCGGCGAAGGTGGAGGCCTTCATGGCCGTCGCGGGCATCCCCCGCGCAAGCGCTCCCTGTCCTCCTGACGCTCCCGCGAGCTCCCCTGAGCGGTCGCGACAGAGCAGTCATCTGTGAACACAACAGATCATTTCGCCCACACGCGCCCCAGGAACATACCGACGCAAGGCAGCTTCATCTAGTCTCGATGGGGTGAAGCAGTCCAGAATCACCGCCATCCTGACCGTCGCGGGGATGCTCGCGGCCATGTGGGTCCTGGAGATCCTCGACACCCCGCTCGGGGGACACCTCGACCGGCAGTTCGGAATCCAGGCCCGCAACGCCGACGCACCCTGGACCGTGCTGACCGCGCCCTTCATGCACGGCAACTTCGCCCACCTGATCGGCAACTCACTGCCGTTCCTGGTGCTGGGCGCCCTCGTCGCCTTCAGCGGCCTGGGCCGGTTCCTGCTCACCACGCTGATCGTCGCCGTCGTCAGCGGCGTCGGCGTGTGGCTGTTCACCCCCTCACACGTCGTGACGGTGGGCGCCAGCGGGCTGGTCTTCGGCTACTTCGGCTACACGGTGCTGCGCGGCATCATCGAACGTCGGACCGTCGACATCGTCATCATGATCTGTGTGGTCATCTTCTACGGAACGATGATCTGGGGGTTCTGCCCCAGCACCCGGGCGTCTCCTGGCAGGCGCACCTGTTCGGCTTCCTGGGCGGTCTCCTGTCCGCCTACGTGCTGCCCAGGCGCGACACGGGCCAGGCGAACCAGCGGAGCGTCGGCGGCGCCCAGGGCGGCTACTACGCCCCCTGATCCCCGCGCACCGCACGACGACGGGGCCGGCTCCCGGAGGGGAGACGGCCCCGTCGTCGTGTCCGGACCGGTCAGAACTCCAGACCCTCGGCGTCCTCCATCAGCGTGCGCTCCAGGAACAGCGGGTTCTGGGCGAGCCACTGACGCGCCCCGGCCGCGGGGTCGGTGACCCCGGGGCCGACCGTGAGCGCCTCCAGGGAGGCCAGCTCCTCGTCGTCCATGGTCCAGTTGCGCAGCCACTCGGCCAGTTCGGGGTAGTCCTCGGCGAACCCCGCGCGACCGATCGAGTGCAGCCCCTCCGTGCCGCCCATGCCGCCCTGCGGGTCCTCCAGGTCCCGGAGGTCGTACTGGGCGTAGGCCGGGTGCGGACGCCACAGCGTCACGACGATCGGCCGCTCCTCCGCGATCGCGGCGTCCAGCCGCTCCATCATCCCCGCGCCCGACGACGTCTCCAGCTCGAAGTCCCCGTCCAGCCCGTACAGCGGCATGGCCTGGTCACGCGTGACCTGGGTCAGGCCCGCGTCCGGCTCGATGCCGACGATGGTGCCCCCGAGCTCGTCCGCGTGCGCCGGGAGGTCGTCGATCTCCCGCACGTCCCGCACGTACTCCGGGACCGCGAGGGTGAGGACGGCGTTGTCGTACCAGGAGCCCAGGCTCTCGATGTCGTCCCGGTGCTTCTCCATGTACTCGTGGTGGGTGACCGGAAGCCACATGTCGAGGTAGAGGTCGAGCTCGCCGTCGGCCACCCCTGGAAGGCCGGGGCGACGTCGACCTCGGTGACGGTGACGTCGTACCCCTTCTCCTCCAGGACCGCCTCCCACATGTGGGTGACCGCGACCGCCTCCTCCCAGGGGATCAACGCAATGTCGACCTCCCGCAGGTCCTCATCCGCTCCCTCGGAGTCCCCCGAGCAGGCGGACAGCAGAAGCGCGCCGCTCAGACCGGCGGCGGCCAGCCCCGTTCCTCGCCTACGTCCGACCTTCATGTATTCGTTTCCCTCGCTACGCACACGTGCGGAGCCGACCGAGGAGAGGGGAGCCCAGGGGGCCCTCGGTACCGGCTCCGGGACTTCGCCCAGACGAAGGCCGCCCCCACACTCGGTGAAGGCGGCCGTCATCGTATGTCTACCCCATCAAAGGGGACGAGTGGTACACCCCGTGACGGGTGCCACACTCTGGGTTCTAGAAGTTCAGGCCCTCGGCGTCCTCGCCCAGGGTGCGCTCCAGGAACTCGGGGTTGTCGGCGAGCCACTGACGGGCGCCGGCGTCGGGGTCGTCGACGTCGTCACCGACGGTCAGCGCCTCCAGGCTGGCGAGCTCGTCGTCACTCATGTCCCAGCCCTCGAGCCAGGAGGAGAGCTGCGGGTAGTCGTTGCCGAAACCGTCACGGCCCACGGCGTGGATCGTCTCGGCGTCACCCATGAGGCCCTCGGGGTCCTCGAGGTCCTTCAGGTCGTGCTTGGCGTAGGCCGGGTGCGGACGCCACAGCGTCACGACGATGGGCTCCTCCTCGGCGATCGCGGAGTCCAGCTCCGCGAGCATCGCCGCACCCGAGGAGGTGACGAGCTCGAAGTCGTCGTCCAGCTCGTAGCCGGGCATCGCGGAGTTCTGGGTGGTGTCGGTGAGACCGGCGCCCGGGTCGATGCCGACGATCCGGTTGTCCAGCTCGTCCGCGTGGTCGAGGAGGTCGGGGATCGAGTTGACGTCCTCCATGTAGGTGGGGACGGTCAGCGTGAGGATCGCGTTGTCGTACCAGGAGCCGAGGTCCTCCAGCTGGTCCCCGTAGTCGTCCCAGTACTGCTGGTGGGTGGCGGGCAGCCAGGTGTCCAGGAACAGGTCCACGTCACCGTTGGCGGCGCCCTGGTACATCGGGGCGACGTCGACGTCGGTGACCTCGACGTTGTAGCCCTTCTCGTCCAGGATGGCCTCCCACATGTGGGTGACCGCGATCGCCTCCTCCCAGGCGATCAGGGCGATGTTGACGTCCTGGAGGTCGTCACCCGTGCCCGAGCCGCCCTGGCCCTCGCCGGAGCCGCCGGTCAGGTCCTCACCGTTGCCGCCACAGGCGGTCAGGAGGAGGACCCCGCTCATACCGGCCGCGGCCAGACCCATCATGCGCTTACGGCTGTACATCTGATTCCTTCCATCAGGACTGCTCGAAGAAGACCGGGGTCAGGAACTGCTGACACTGGCCTGAGGACTCTTGCGGGTGACGGCGGCGGTCAGGCGGTCCAGGAAGATCGCCAGGATGACCACGGCGATTCCGGCCTCGAAGCCCAGCGCGCCGTCGTTGCGCGTGATGCCCTGGTAGACCTGGCTGCCGAGGCCGCCCGCGCCGACCATGCCCGCGATGACGACCATCGACAGACCCAGCATGATGACCTGGTTGACACCGGCCATGATCGTCGGCAGGGCGAGCGGGAGCTGGATGCCGGTGAGGATCTTGCGCCTGGGAGCGCCGAAGGCCTCACCCGCCTCGACGAGCTCCTTGTCGATCTGCCGGATGCCGAGTTCCGTCAGGCGCACGCCGGGCGGCATCGCGAACACGATGGTCGCGACCACACCGGGCACCGCGCCGATGGAGAAGAAGAAGATCGCCGGGATCAGGTAGACGAACGCCGGCAGCGTCTGCATCAGGTCCAGGACCGGCTTGGCGACCTTGCTGACGTAGTCGTTGTAGGCGGCCAGGATGCCGATCGGGATCGCGATGACCACCGCGATGAGGCTGGCCACCAGGACCAGGCCGAGGGTGTCCATGGCGTTCGACCACTGGCCGACGGAGGCCACGACGGTCAGGGCGAGCAGCGCGAAGACGCCCAGGCGCCATCCGGCCACCGAGAGCGCGAGCAGGCTCAGCAGCAGGATCATCAGCAGGGACATCGGGTTGGTGACCAGCATGGGCAGGACCAGCCAGCCCAGCAGCACCAGCGCGAGCCAGCCGCCCGCGACGATCCCCGTGCGCACCCGGTTGGCGCGGTCCACCATGCCCAGGGCCGCCGTCGCGATCAGGAAGACCAGCGAGACGACGAAGGTGGGCTCGACGTTCGTGTCGAACAGGTTCATGGCCCAGACGAAGAGCCCCGGGACACTGTTGATGAAGCCGGTCACCAGGGAGAACTGCGCCTCCGCGATGTACAGGAGCGACACCACCACGACGATGGCGAGCAGCGGCACCCGGCGCGAGCGCACCAGCGGGACCGCGATGATCACGGCCGCGACGAAGGCGAGCTGTCCGGCCGCCGGCTCCACGAAGAACCCGGACAGGACCGCGACGGCCCAGCGGATGAAGTCGCCGGTGAGGTCGAAGAACAGCCCGAAGTTGCTCTTCAGCCAGGCGTTGAACGCCTCGAAGCCGTCACCGATGGGCAACGACGGAGGGAAGTCGACGGGGGTCACTTGGCCACCTCCTGGACCAGTGCGGCGAGCACCGACTCACGGGTGACCATGCCCAGCACCTCGTCGTCGGCCGTGACCACCCGGAGGCGGTTCTCGGTGGCGACGCTGGTGAACAGGTCGGCGACCAGGGTGTCCGCGGCGACCCGCGGTGCGCCAGCGTCGACGGCGACGTCGGCGAGCGCCTCGGCGGCGGTCAGCACGCGGCTGCGGTCCACGTCCTCCACGAAACGCTCGACGTACTCGTTCGCGGGCGAGTTCAGGATCTCCGACGCCTCACCGATCTGGGCGACGCGACCGTCGCGGAGCACGCAGATCCGGTCACCGAGGCGCATGGCCTCGTTCAGGTCGTGGGTGATGAAGATGATCGTCTTGCCCAGCGTCTCCTGGAGCTCCAGGAGCTGCGTCTGCATGTCCCGTCGGATCAGCGGGTCGAGCGCGCTGAAGGCCTCGTCCATCAGGATGATGTCCGTGTCGGCGGCGAGGGCGCGCGCCAGGCCGACGCGCTGCTGCATGCCGCCGGAAAGCTGCTGCGGGAGCTTGTCCTCCCAACCCTCCAGCCCGACGAGGGCGAGGGTCTCCTTGGCCTTGGCGAAGCGCTCGGCGCGGGAGAACCCGCGCAGCTCCAGCCCGTAGGCGGCGTTCTCCAGCACCGACCGGTGGGGAAGCAGGGCGAAGTGCTGGAAGACCATGCTGATCTTCTCGCCCCTGAGCTTCAGCAGGTCCTTGTGGCTGAGCGTGGTGATGTCCACGCCGTCGATCTCGACCGATCCCGACGTGGAGTCGAGCAGTCCGTTGAGCATGCGGATCAGGGTGGACTTCCCCGATCCCGAGAGTCCCATGACGACGAAGATCTCGCCGGGTTGGACCTCGAAGGACACGTCGATGACGGCAGCGGTCACGTCGAGGTCGGCGATGGTGTCGCGGTGGCTGCCGTCGGCGAGCCGTTCTACGGCCGCCTTCGTCTGCTTACCGAACACCTTGTACAGGTGGTCTGCGCGTACTACTGGCACGGTCTCCTCAAGGGGGCTGTCCCTGGCGCGAAGCCGAGCAGGGTGCGATTCCCAGCGCTCGGCCAGCGGTTACTTCAGGTAGCCGGTCCGCGCAGAGCCCCTCCGTGCGCACCCGAATCGGGCGAAACCACTACCTGGTTCACGTCGGGGCGCCACCTTACCGAGATATGAACGCACAGTTCAGGCGGCATGTCACTACCAGATAACGTGTTTAACCGCCATAAAACCCGTCTGCCGACCTGTGGCACGGGATGGCGACCTCGAAAAACACGCTTATGTGATCTATGCCACTGCCCATTTCATGGTGACTCGGATCACGTTTCAGCGACATGTGCGCAATGCGACAGAACGTGTCAGTACATAACCGTACCGTAAGGGTTTTCGCCCGACCAGAGGAGACCGCCCCTCCTAGGCCTCGACGATCCGGGTACGCGCGAAGTTCTGGTGCGACCGCGACGGCGTGGGACCGCGCTGCCCCTGGTAACGGGAGCCGTAGGCCGCCGAGCCGTACGGACGCTCGGCCGGGGAGGTCAGCCTGAACATGCACAGCTGGCCGATCTTCATGCCCGGGTAGAGCTTGATCGGCAGGGTGGCCACGTTGGAGAGCTCCAGGGTGACGTGCCCGGAGAACCCGGGGTCGATGAACCCCGCCGTGGAGTGGGTCAACAGGCCCAGCCGCCCGAGGGAGCTCTTGCCCTCCAACCGGCTCGCGATGTCGTCCGGGAGGGTCACCACCTCGTAGGTCGACGCCAGCACGAACTCACCGGGGTGGAGGATGAAGGCCTCCTCCCCGTCGGTCTCGACGAGCCGGGTCAGGTCCGGCTGCTCCACCGAGGGGTCGATGTGGGGGTACTTGTGGTTCTCGAAGACCCGGAAGAACCGGTCGAGGCGGACGTCGATACTCGACGGCTGGACGAGAGAGGGTTCGAAGGGATCGATCCGGACCCGCCCGGAGTCGATTTCTGACCTGATATCGCGATCGGAGAGCAGCACGCTCCGAACCTACCGCCTGCGAGAACGGGCCGAGGGCAGCACCCGGCACCCCGCCGACTTGCCTACCGGGCCCAGAGTTGGGCTAGGATAGCCAGCGTTGGAGAGCCCCCGGGCCACCCGACGCGGATGTAGTTCAATGGTAGAACTTCAGCTTCCCAAGCTGATAACGCGGGTTCGATTCCCGTCATCCGCTCCAGACACACAAACGGCCAGGTCTTCGATGTTTTTCGAACACCTGGCCGTTTGCTTTTCTAGGGGTGTGAGCCGGTCGCCGTGCCACACACGTGCCACACGCCTGTCCGGGGTGAGGTTCAGGCGGGGACACCCGCGAGCGTCGCCGTCGTCCTCGTCCCCGTCCCCCGCCGACCCGTTGGCACTCAGCCTCGGCGGCCCCCAGCTTGTCCGCGATCTCGCGTTCACGTTTGTCGCGCGCGTGAAGGTAGATCACCGCGGCCCTCGTACTGGAGTGGCCCATCCGCCGCATCAGTTCGCGCAGCAGTACCCACCGGGGGCGGAAACCGCTCCTGGGCAGCCGGTACAGCCCGTGTCCGTGACGCGCGTTTCGCCCCGAAGCCTGACCGACGCCGGGACGGCCACCCGTCCCGAAGGACGAGCGGCCCCAGATCCCCTCCCGGCTTCCCTTCATCCGGCCTCGCGGAGTACGTTCACCACCCGTTCCACGTGCTCACGGGGGAAGAGAAGATGCGCGCTGGGAGCCGTCCTGCCTCGGCCACCGATGAGCTCGGGCAGTAGCGGGCGGACGCACCACCAGGACTCGGCGAGTCCCCACTGGGACAGGGCCAAGCGGAGCTCGGAGTCTCGGCTGAGCAGGCCCACCAGGTGTTCGGCGTCCTCGGCCTCCAGCTCCAGCCAAGCCCGGTCCGCGCAGAAGTCGATCCACCGGCGATCTCCCGCCGCGAGTCCGGGCGGTGAGGCGGCCAGCATGGCCCCGTAGTCCTGACAGCTCGACCGGGTGCGGATGCCGAGTTGCCAGAGCCTGGTGATGAGCGGAACCAGGTCCTCGTCAATGGGAACCTTCGCTCCTTGGGGTGTGCGCAGCGGCCGCCAGGGGTGGAGTGCGGGCGGCGACGTCATCGCGGTCTCCGTTCGTGCGTACGTTCCGTGCGATGGCCAGGGCCCAGGTCCGCACCGCGTCGATGTGGGCGCGCCGCAGGCCTTGGTAGGGGTCGGGTTGGATCAGCAGGGTGGGCACCCCGTTCAGGGATCGCTGGCGGGCCCACTCGTGGTCGGGGTGGGCGAAGTCGTCGTCGATCCACACGAGGGGCGCCTGCGCGGCCCAGGTGGCGACGGCGTCGCGTTTCCACAGGTAGCCGTTGGGGTGTCGGGTGAGCTGCCTGGTGGGGCCGAGGTCGATGTGCGGGTAGGTGGCGAGGCCGAGCCGGGGGCCGATGGTGCACGCGGCCGCGCTCTGCCAACTGGTGGCCCAGATCGGGCGGACCAGGCCCGTGGAGTGGAGCTCGGTGATCCACGAACCGTGGTCCGGGTTCAGCCATACCGGCACGTCGGTGCCGTTGAGGTCGACCCGGTGGGGCCGGTAGTCGGGTGGGAGTGAGCCTCCGGGCCCGGGGAAGGGGTTGAGGACCCCGTCGATGTCGTTGAGCAGGTACGGAGGGTTGGCTGTCATCACACATCCCGTCAGACGTTGAGGAGCCGGGCCGCTTCTTCGATATGCGTGCGCACGACCCGGGCGTACATGTGGTCATCGGGTTCATGGGCGATCCACAGCGCGGCCTGGGCGAGGTACCACTCGACGATCCACACCCGGTGCCAGCCCAGCGCCCAGTCCTGAGCGGACAGCCCGCCCCGATCAGCCAGGGTTTCCTCGGGCCCTCCGGCCTGGACGTAGCGTTCGAGCAGGGCGCGGGTGCGGTCAGGGTCGGCGGGGTCGATGGTGCCGTGCCAGGAGGCCAGGTCGAGCAGGCCGGGCCCGTGGAATGCGCGGGCGAGGTCGTACATGTGCACCCAGTCCGGGCCGATGATCAGGCTGGTGGGGTGGAATTCGGAGTGCACCCACCCGAACGGGGCCAACGTGGCACCCTGTGCCCTGGCCGGTGCCGCCTTCTCCAGCGACCTCAGAGCGGTTTCGAGGTCGGCGGTGTCGGCCCAGCGGTTGTTCTCGTGCAGCACGGTCAGGGTGCGCAGGGCCCGGCCGGGCAGTGAGGCCAGCCAGTCGGTGTCTCCGGGTGAGAGAAAGTCGGGGACAGCGGCCGAGTGCAGTTGCCGAGCTGCGGTGACCCCGTCGTCGTCACCGGCCTGGCGGCAGGGTTGGCCCAGGTCCTCCAGGACCATGCCCAAGGTGGTGCCGCCTCTGGTGGAGGTGAGCACCCGGGGGACGTCGACCCCGGCCTGGCGGGCGGCGATGAGGGCCTCGTCCTCATGTGTGAAGGGTTCACTGGCGCACTTGAAAATCACCGTCCCACCCTCAGGGGATTCGAGGCGTTCGACGTGCGAGAGTGCCCAGCTGTGCAGGACCTCCGTCGAAGTGTTGTCGAAGCCTGCCGCGCCGGTGACCTCCTGGCGCAGCCAGTCGATGTCCTGGGTGTGCACGAACACTCCCCTTCTCTCGTTCGAAGCGCCGGGGCCGTGGGGCCCCGGCGGGCCTGTGTGTTCAGGTGGTGGAGCCGTAGGAGCGCACGGCCTGGATCCACTGGTCGCGGAACTGGGCGAGTTCGTCACGGAAGCGGCCCATGGGGGTGCCGTAGGCCGCGACCACACCACCCTTCTGGGAGGGGGTGGACTGGCAGCCGTGCACTAGTCGGCCGCCCAGGGCGGTGTGGGCCTTGATCGACTCGATCCTGCGGTTCTCGTTGAACAGGCCGCCGTGGAAGACCTCGTCCAAAGCTTGCACGGTGGGCTCGTCCAGGTCGTAGACCACGCGTGCGGTATCGCCGAAGAACCAGGCGGGGCCGACCACGGAGATCCGGCCGTCGGCGTCTACCTTGTTGAGCGCGGTGAGCGTGGATA
Source organism: Nocardiopsis eucommiae (assembly GCA_018388625.1). GTDB lineage: Bacteria > Actinomycetota > Actinomycetes > Streptosporangiales > Streptosporangiaceae > Nocardiopsis > Nocardiopsis eucommiae. Next base: position 5,631,896 of record CP074402.1, read on the forward strand.
CCTCCGCCAGGATCCTCAGGTGTTCGGCGGTGATCCCGGGGACGTCCAGGGTGGGCAGGTGTTCGGTGCGGAAGAGGTAGCTGTAGACCTTCCAGGCGATCCCCAGGACCTCGGCGGGGTCGTGGGTGATGCGAACGTGGTCCTCGATGAACCGCAGCGCCTTCTGTTCCAGGGCCTCGTCGGAGGACTCCTCCAGGGGCAGCATCCGGTCGGTGACGGTCTGCCAGTCGATGACCCGCCAACCGGTGGACTCCAGGCGGAAGAAGTAGTCCTCGGGCTGAACACTGAGCGTGGGGCCGTCCACCGTGATTCCGGGCAGGCGTTCCCAGCGGGGGTCGAAGCGGTGGTCGGGCAGCTCCACCGTGAACGGAGTGAGTGTGGTCGTCATGCCTGTTCCCTTTCCTCTTCTGCGGCTTCGGGCAGATCCCACCGTCTCGTCGGGGAGCCTTTGCCGAGAAGGCTCGGCCTCGGGGTTCGTGCGTGAGCCCAAGCTGAAGGAGTGCACAGGGGGCGTGCGTTTTCGCGACTTCGTTCCCCACAGGTCGGGGGCGTGCCACACTGCACTCCCCGGACACCGCGGAAACACTGTGGAGACGCCGTGCCGCGCACCCCCAAACAGCCGAACACCCAACTCGCGCAGCTCCTCGACGAGTCAGGTATGCCCGCCAAAGGCCTCGCCCGCCGAGTGGTCTCGCGCGGTGACGAGCTGGGGCTCTCACTGTCCTACGACCACAACAGCGTGCGCCGCTGGTTGGAAGGGGAACGCCCACAACAACCGGTCCCCGCGCTGATCTCCGGAGTTCTCTCCGAAGCCCTGGGGCGCCCCCTCAGCGAGCAAGAGTGCGGCCTACCCGGCGGGGACGAGCGCACCCTGGAGTTCCCGCTCTCCTGGACCACGGGCATCTTCACCGCTGGGCAGCTGTACCGGGCCGACGTCGAACGCCGCCGTGTATTGCTCGGCGGATACTCGCCGGCCGCCTACCCAAGCGCCACCACACGATGGCTCACCCATCCGCCCTCCCCCGGCCCCGCGCACCGAGGCCGAACCCGGGTCGGACGCCCTGAAATTGCCGCCATCCGGCAAATGACCCGGGCTTTCCGCGACCTCGACAACCGCGTGGGCGGGGGCCGTATTCGCAGCACCGTCGTGCAGTACCTCGACGCCAACGTCACCCCGCTCCTCCACGGCACCTACACCGAAGAGATCGGACGAGAACTGTTCTCAGCGGCGGCCGAGCTCACCAAGGCCGTGGGGTGGATGGCCTACGACTGCGAGCAGCACGGCTTGGCCCAGCGGTACCTGGTGCAGGCGCTACGCATGGCCAAGACCGCGCAGGACGACGGCCTGTGCGCCGAAATCCTCGCCGCCATGGGTCACCAAGCCACCTACATCGGCCGATCAGCCGAAGCCGTGGACCTCGCGCGGGCAGCCCAGTCCGCAGCCACCCGCACTGGACACACAGCGCTCATGGCCGAGTGCCAGCTCATCGAGGCACATGGGCACGCGGGCCTGACCGATCACCGGGCGACCTCGGCCTCCCTGCGCGCCGGGGTGAAGGCGTTCGAGGCTGAAGATCCCGACCCCCTGAGTGGCTGGCCTACTTCGACGAGGCCTACCTCGCGGCCAAGGTCGCCCACTGCTTCCTTGCTCTGAACGACGACGCCCAGACCGCCACCTACGCGGAACGTTCCCTGGAGATGAACACCGACTACGTCCGCGGCCGCACGTTCAACCTGCTGATGCTCGCCACAGCCCACGCCCCCGACGAACCAGAGGAGGCTGTTCGGGTCGGTGGTCAGGCCCTGGATCTGGTCGAGGGGTTGCAGTCACGCCGAGCGCTGTCCTATCTACGCCGCCTGGGCCACCGGCTTCGCGCCCACGAAAGCTCACCGCAGGTGGAGGAGTTCACCGTGCGCGCCAGGGAAGCAGTCACACCAAACTGAGCGCCCGATAAACCGCAACAACCGTGGACGCACCAACGATCTCGCCGCGTTCGATCATCTTCACTGCCTCTTCCAGCGGCCACCAGCGGATCTCCTGGGCTTCGTTGATGTCAGGAGGGGTGTCGGTCAGGTCAGCGCCGCGTGCCAGGTAGATGATCTGGGGTTGGTCCACCGACCCGATCGCGGGTTGGAAGGTCACCATGTGCTCCATCGACCGTGGGCGCCACCCGGTCTCCTCCTCGACCTCACGGGCCGCTGCGGCCTCGATGTCCTCGGCACCGTCCACGTAACCGCCCGGCAGCTCCCACACCCAGCGGTCGATGATGAACCGGTGCCGCCGCATCAGGAGCACTTCGCGCTGGTCGTTGACCACCAGCGTCATCGCGGCCGGGGGCATGGCCACAACGTACTGCGTGAAGGACACCCCGTCCGGGAGGATGATGTCGACCGTTGACAGTCGGATGTGCCGGTTCTCGTCCACTAGTTTCTCGCCGTGGATCGTCCATTGCGTACTCACATCATCACCCTAAAAGTATCCTGGAATTCTCTAGACGAACGGAAAAGAATTGCTACACAAGAAAACCTAAGATGCCAAAAGAGATTTCGTCATAAATCAGTTTCACATCAACAGCTAACGCCTAAAGAGATCATCACGCACCGCCTGATAAACAATCAGCGTCAACTGATCACACAGTGCAAAAATTCTCTCCTCGAGCTTCAAAAAGGAAGGGTCGCTCGGCAAATTGAGTCGCTCTCCGTGGGCAATATTGTTGCGCAACTTCAGCAACCCATCCAGCGCACTCGTGAACTTATGAACACCCGACTCATCCAAGGCTAAGAGCCTGAGATTCCTCCTTAGGACAGATGGAGATAAATTCGAGTCAGCCGAAGTCACATGATCAGCCTCGAGGAAAATATCTTTCCCTTGAATTTCTAGCAGATGAGCGAGAAAGTTTGCATCTTTTAGGACCTGCTTGGCTTTTGTAGATGTGGGGTCTGCAGGATCCGACGGATCTGACGATCGATAGTTCTTAAATTTCTCCGCCAGGCAAGCCGCACCAATTTCCCATTTGACTTGCGAAACTTGAAGATTCGCTCTATTTATTACGTCGACATATTGTTCGAGTGAGAATTTAGCATAACCTTCGACATGGGCATATAGCATGACCAGTAATGCTCGCCTCAGAGAATCTCGGACTCCGCCTTCTGCAGAGCTAGATTGAAGGTTACGTAGCTGACGAACTTCATCTCGCCTCCACGTTAAATCCCCCTCGAGTGCAGCACGAACTATAACTGCATCGCTCGCCGACATCTCAAACCAGGATCTCGAAAAGTTTGGAAGTAAAGTATTCCACACGAGCTTTGTACGCGCGAACCGTATTCTTTCCTCCTCCTGTATGATTGCGCAGCTCTGGATCTTTCTTTATCTCGAGAGCCTTCTTTCCGAGAAGCTTCATTTGCGCACTATCATTTGGATTTAGGCTATTGAGGATTTTTTGAAGTCCCAGCGAAAATCCTTCAAAATGATAAACTGCAAACTGGCCCTTGATCCTTCCGCGCGAATCGACAGAGCCAAATATTTTCGAACCCACCTCATCCGAAACTGACTCCGCAGCCAAGCGAAGTACTTGAAAAGTCTTGAGGAAATCTTCCTCATCACGCACTGGATCAAAAACTGAGCGATCTACGCCCTCAGGAGCAGAAGCAGCTTCCATGTACTCGGTCAGAAAATCCCCTACTTCATGCCGGTATTCGCCTCCCCATTTTTTGAACGCAAAAAACCTAAGAACCAGCTCTTGATCGTACCTTTTTTCAATTTGAGCATCCGCGACGCTACCGATGCAGTACTTGAAGTCTTGACTCTGAGCTAGCCTGAGAAGAGTGTTATTAAACTCAGGATCAAGAAGTCTAATTGTGCAGTTCCTAATTTCCTGTGGCTCTAGGGGGATCCACCAGAATTCAACCTCTTAAACATATAGTACCTCAGCCTATGACTATTCTCCTTCCTAAGAACTTCAGCCCTAATGAAGTTGCGCTTGAGCCTTCGAGAAAGGGAAACCGGAAGAGTTTTATAGGTATGTCCGTTTAGCTCCTTCACAATATCGCAATCCTCGAGCGTAAGCAGCGACCCCGAGGAATCCGCATTCTTCAGAAGGCCTCGGAAATTTAGGTACGAGGATATCCTTTGAAGACCATCAATGAGCTCATAGACGTTTTCTTCCGTCTCCATCAGAAAAATAGGGGGAACTGGGAGCTCAAGAATCAAAGTTTCAATAAACCTGGACTGAGCGCCCGGAGTCCAACGGAAAAGACGCTGGTACTCCGGCGCGATGATCAGCTCACCCGAATCATACATATCCGCAAGCTCATTAAACGAAATATCAAGCTGCCGAGTCCTGACTGAGGAGACGCTTCGGTCAACTGAATCAATCAGATCAACTTCACCTATGGCGTCTTTGAAATTATCCACTTAACTCTCCATGCCCGTGACTCAAAAGACTCTATGAACCTCGCATTTAGTATATACTACTAGCCCTCACATTGGAAGCCCGAGAATCTCGCACCACCTCAATGAATCAAAGAAAGTTCCTGTTTGGAATTTTCCAAAAATCGCTTCGAGGCCAACCATAAGAAAAAGTGGTATTGCCATAAAAAAATGGTGTCTCGCAACCAGCGATCCTGACCCAAACCCTAGAGGATGCAATAAAATACCGGGGGTCCCATTTGACCTGCGGTGCACCCTCGCGGGTGCACCAAGACGGCGAAGGTCGTGCACCCGGAGGGTGCACGGGGCCAGTGCAATGCAGTGCAACCTCGGACAACAGGGTGACGGGCAAGTGCCGCCGCCTGCGGGTTCTCGTGTTTGGGCAGGTCAAAGCCCTGACGGTGGGCGGTTCGATTCCCGTCATCCGCTCCAGACACACAGACGGCCAGGTCGTTCGAGGTTCTTCGGACACCTGGCCGTTTGCGTTTCCCCGAGCGAGCCGACGTGCCACAGGCCCTCGCTTCTCACGGGCCGGATGAGGGACCACTGCCCGTCTTCACCTGGTGGAGGACACGCGGGGTTCGGGGGCGGGCCTGCGGGCGGTGTTCTGGGAGTGTGGTGGGGCCAGCCTTCGCCTGGGAGCGAGTATGAGTCCGACGACGGCACACACCGGGTACAGCCACCTGTTCCCCGGAGCCCGGGTGTTCGTCGAGACCACGGCCGAGGACATCGACCGGCTGCCGGAGTCGTTTCCCCTGGGGTTCTCCGACGGTTCGCGATCGACCGCCCGTGTTCTGGGGGACGGCGACTCCCGGGTCCTGGCGGTGGAGGGCTACACCACGGAGAGGGGAACGCACCTCGACGAGCGCGTGTGGGTGATCGGCGCCGTCGAGTTCGAGTCCGAGGGGATCGGGCTGACTCTCGGCTCCCGCCTCCCGTCGGGTTGACCTTCCGTAGCCCCCGCGCCGTCGTGCGCGTACTTTCGTCGGACGCCCAGGTGGTCCCCGCGGCCGATGTTCCGCAAGGTTCCGCTCCCTAGCTTGGAGTGGACGGAACGCGAACACGGGACGGAAGGTCTGGCATGGCGGACAGCCGCAGGAGCACGACGATCGCCGGAGCACTGGGAGTAGGGGCGTTCCTGGGGGCGACCGCGCTGGCCGCACCGGCCGTCGCGGTCATCGGTGGTGTCGACGCCACCGAGGGGTACGAGTTCGTGACGGCCCTGTACGACGACAACGACCAGCACCTGTGCGGGGGCGCGCTGGTCGACGAGGAGTGGGTCCTCACCGCGGGCCACTGCACCGCCCCCGAGCAGCTCACCGTGCGGGTGGGCAGCACCGACGTGAACGCGGGCGGCAGCGAGCGCACCGTCGTGGAGGTCGTTTTCCACCCCGAGTACGAGGTGGAGGACGTCAGCGACGATCCCGACTACCCGCTCTCGCAGTACCTGCTGCGCAACGACCTCGCGCTGCTCAGACTGGACTCCCCGGTCGAGCAGACCCCCGTCGGTATCGGGGAGGAGTCGGCCGCTCCGGGCGCCGAGGTGCGCGGGCTGGGGTGGGGGATGCTCGACGAGTTCGGTGAGGAGGGGAAGCCGGACACCCTCCAGCAGCTGGACACCGAGGTCGTCTCCTCGGACCGCTGCGCGGAGATGGACCCCGAGGGCGACCTCTGCTCGGAGCACCCGACCGACGAGGCGCAGATGTGCATCTCCGACTCCGGCGGCCCCCTGGTCCGTGAGGTGGAGGGGAACTGGGAGCTGGTCGGTGTGGTCAGCCGTGACGGCGACTTCGACGAGAGCCCCTCTGCGTGGGCCCGATGGTCTTCACGGACCCTGTGGCACACGCGGACTGGATCACCGCCACCGTAGGCGGCGTGCGGGGCTGACGCCCGGACCCGCGAGGCCCCGACCCTCCTGGGTCGGGGCCTCGCGGTGTTCTTTCCACAGCCTGTGGACAGACCACCGGACAAGTCCACAGAAATCCGATTTGTGAACCCCGTTACCCCAGGTCGGAGCGGTCGTCTGGATCGTGTCCGCATCCGGCCACAAAAAGGAAACCACCTGGAAGGGCGCGGTAGTAATGGATTCCAGAGGGGCAATGCTTCTCCCTCCTCTGTGAATTCTCCCATTCTCCGTTTCTGATGTGACGGAGAACGACAGGACCGGGGTTCTCGAATGCGGAAAACAGTCAACCAGGGAATCGTCACCGTGCTCGTCGTCGTGGGTCTCACCGCCGGGGCCGCGGGCGTGGCCCTCGCCGGAACCCGGATCGGCGGCGGCACCTGGTACCACGGGGTCACGGTCTCCTCCGTGTACTCGAACTACCACCACTCCAGCAACTGCCACGGGTCCACCGCGGTGGGCACCTACACCGACCGTTCCAGGAACGCAGCCCCCGGACACACCTCCTACGCCAGCGCCCCCAGGGCCTGGACCAACAACCAGTCGTACTACCGCAACGGCTGCTAGGGGGTCCCCGTGAACACCGCCTCGCGTGCTCTCGCGACCGTCCTCACCGCCACCGGGATCGCCCTGGGCGGCGGTACCGCCGCACTGGCCGCTCATTCCTATGTGGGCGGCGGTGAATGGATCTGGGGAATCACCGGAATTCCCGGATCGGGCGAGGTCTACTCCCATTACCGCCACGGTTCCTCCTGTCACGGGGCCACCGCCGTGGGATCGCGCACCGTCCGGGTGAACGGAAACGCCGGGCAGTGGGCCCGCGCCAACGCACCGCGCGCCAACGGAAACAACCAGAGCTACTGGCGCAACAACTGTTAGACCCCGGCAGGGAGCCCTCGATGAAAGCCCTCCTCCGACTGTCCGTCACCGTGGTCACCGTCGTCGTCCTCGCAGCCGGAACCGCCCTCGCCCAGACCTCCCACGTCGGCGGCGGGGTGTGGGAGCGCAGCCTCACCGGAGTCCCCGGGCAGGGGTTCGTCCGGTCCCACTACCTGCATCCGAAGAACTGCCACGGAGCCACCGCCGTGGGTACCCACACCGAGCGGGTCAACGCCTCGGCCGGTATCTGGGCCAGAGCCGAGGCCGCACGGGCCATGGCCAACAACCAGCAGTACTGGCGCGACGGCTGCTGATCCGCTCCCGGGACCACGGGGTTCCCCTCCCTGACAGGACCGCCAGGTGCCCAACCGGACCCTCTCCTTCGCCTACACCGCCTGCGTGGCCTTCGCCGCGCTGCTCGCCTTCCTCCTGGCCGCCACCGCCGAACAGACCGTGCACGTGCTCGACGACCCGGACCTCGTGTGGATCACCCAGAGCGACGGCACCCACGCCACCGACGAGGTGGCGCGCACGGTGCGGGATGTCGCGGACGCCCATGACGCCACCATCGGCTACAGCGTCCTGGACGTCCGCACCCCGTCCTCGTTGGCCCACCTGTACCTGGCTGTCTCCGACCCCGGATCGCGGTACGGCCGTTGGCTGGACGAGGGGTATCCGTCCTTCAGCCGGTCCTTCACCGTCCGGACCCACCCCATCGAGGAGTTCCGGGAGGTGGGGCCGCACGGCTACTACCTGGTGTTCGGCGCCCCGGATGCCGCTCCCGCCCTGCGCGAGGCCCTGGCCGGGCACGGACTGACCGAGGCGCCCGGCGTCCAGAGGACCCGGCTGTGGCACTTCCTCGCCGGCGGGCACCTGTGGCACCTGGTGGCCGTCGCCGTGCTCACCACGGTCACCGCCACCGGGGCCGGGGTCCTGCTCGCCTCCCGGGACCACGCCGTCCGGCGGCTCCAGGGACACTCCTACGGGCGGCTGCTCCTCGGGGAGCTGGTCGGGGTTCTGAGACTGTGGGCGCTCGTCCTGCCCGTGTCGGCGGTGGTCGTGCTGGGGCTCCTCGGTCTCTACAACGGAGGAGCGCAGCTCGGCTTCTACACGGTGTTGGCGCTGGCCCTCCTCGCCTCGCTCACCCTGCCCTGCCTCATCACGCACGCGGTGGTACTGGCCCTGGTCGGAACCACCGGCATCCTGCCCGCGCTCCAGGGGCGGCTGCCCGTGCGCGGCACCACCGCCGCCGTCTACCTGGTGCGCGTCCCGGCGTTCGCGCTGACCCTCGTGCTGATCGGCTCGGTGGTCACCACGGCGCGGGAGGTCCGGGACCACCGGCTCGGCCTGGAGCTCCACGACCGGTACGGGCAGACGTCCCGACCCGCGCTGAGCGCCAACTACGGGTGGGCGGACGAACAGGCCGTGGACGACACGCTCGGCCCGTGGCTGCGGAGAGCCGACGCGGAGGGCGACCTGGTCCTGGCCGTCCAGATGCGCCTCTCCGAGATCGTTCCGGCCGGAGGCACCCCGCCCCAGGACCGTCCGGTGCTCCTGGTCAACGACACCTATCTGACCGAGGAGGAGGTCCTCTCCCCGACGGGAAGCGGTACGGACCGGCCGCGACCGTGCGGGTCCTCCTGCCCGCGTCCGTCTCCGGGTCCACCGAGCCACTGGTCGAGGGGGTGACGGGGTGGCTGGAGGTCAACGGCGACCCGGGCGACCGGTTCGACGTGCGGGTCCTGCCCATCGCCGACAACCAGACCCTGTTCACCTACGGCGCGCAGGAACGCCTCGGCGGCGCACTGCCCCTCCTGCACGAACCCCTGGTCATCGCCCTGCCGAACGGGGTCGTCCTGTCCGACAACTCCTACGTCAACCACATGTCCGCGAGACAGACGGTCTTCCCCGACCCCGGGGTGGTGGAGGCGTTCCGCGCGCGGAGTCCGGAGGCCGCCCGCTACGTCTCGATGGTCGAGACCCTGGGCACCAGCGCGCGCAGGGCCCACGCCGTCGCCGTGCACGCCCTGCGCACCGAGGCGTTCAACCTGGTCGGCGCGGGCGCCGTGCTCCTGCTGACCGCCATGGCCGCCTGCGTGGTCCACGTGCGTGCCCGGGCACAGGAGATCTTCGTCCGGCACATCAGCGGGTGGGGGTTCCTGGCCACGCACCGCCGCCTGTTGTCCACGGAGGCCGTCCTCGCGGTGGGCTTCGTGGGCTGGGCCGTGGCGAGCACCGCCGTCGGCCCGTCCGCGCGGGACGACCCGGCACGACCGGGCACTCCGGTCACCGGAGCCGAACCGTTGCACGCGGCGGGCATCGCCCTGGCCTCGCTCGGCCTCACCCTGGGCGTGCTCGCCCTCCTCCACCGCCGCATCGTCCGTGAGGGCGCCACCCGGTGCTGAACCCCGACCCACAAGGAGACGCATGCTCACCCTGACCGGTCTGACCCGGACCTTCGGCCGTCGTGTCCTGTGGCGGGACCTCGACCTGACCGTCGAACCGGGCCGCCTCCTCGCGCTGGTCGGCGCCAGTGGCTCGGGCAAGACCACCCTGCTCAACTGCATGGGGCTCTTGGACCGGCCCACCAGCGGGCGGATCGAGTTCCGGGGCACGGACCTCACCCGCCTGGGCGCGCGCGGGCAGCGCCGCTTCCGCCGTGACCACCTGGGATACCTCTTCCAGAACTACGCCCTGATGGAGAACGCGACCGTCCGGGCCAACCTGGACGTCGCCCGCCCGCGTGGACCCCGGACGGACCGCTCGGCGGCGCTGGCCCGGGTGGGCCTCGCAGGACGGGAGGGGAGCGCGCGCACCACCTGTCCGGTGGCGAACAGCAGCGTGTGGCGTTGGCCCGGTTGCTGGTCAAGCAGCCCTCCCTGGTGCTCGCGGACGAACCGACCGGGGCCCTGGACGGTGACAACGGCGCGATGGTGGTGGACGTCCTGCGGGACATGAGCCGAGAGGGCCGCGCGGTGGTCATCGCCACCCATGACCCGGCCGTCCGTGACGCCTGCGACGCCGTCCACGAGTTGGAGCCGCCGAGACCATCGAGATCACTGAGACCGCTGTGACCGCTGTGACCACCGAGACCGCCGGGGCCAGCGGGGCCAGCGGGGCCAGCGGGGCCACCGGGAGGCCGGAAGGGCCTTGGCGGAGCCCTCTCCGGTGTCGCGACCGCACTAGCCTCGGTTCGGTGAGGGACGAGACACCGCCGACGGCGCGTGAGACCGCGGACCGGGTGGCGCGTGGTGAGGCGAGCGCGGTCGAGACCGTACGGGAGGCGCTGGAGGCCGTCGAGCGGATCGGGCACCTGCGCGCCTTCGTCGAGGTCTGGCCGGAGTCGGCGCTGGAGTGCGCGGCCCGGGTGGACGCGGCCGTGGCCAACGGCGGTGTCCACCTGCCCCTGGCCGGGGTGCCCCTGGCCGTCAAGGCCTCCGAGGGGACCGGCTCCCACCAGGCCCGGCGGTTGGTCGCCGCCGGTGCGGTACCGGTCGGTTCCACCTCCGTGCCCGGCCCCGGCACCCCGTGGAAGACCTGGGGAGACAACGGCGAGGGGCCCACGCTCAACCCCTGGAACGGCGATCGGGTCCCCGGGGGCTCCTCCGCCGGGTCAGCCGTCGCGGTGGCCACGGGAGCGGTCCCGTTGGCGACCGCGAGCGACGGCGCCGGATCCACCCGGATCCCCGCGGCCTGGTGCGGGGTGATCGGCTACAAACCGACCACCGGGCTGCTTCCGGCCCGGGACCGGGCCGGGCTGACGGTCGGCGGGCCGATCGCGCGGACGGTCGCGGACGTCGAGCTGTACCGGAGCGCCGTGCTCGGTGGCCGTCCCGTGGCCACTCCACCGCGCCCGCGCGTCGCGTGGTCACCGACCCTGGGGTTCAACGCACCGGATCCGGAGGTGGTGGAGCTCGCGGAACGAGCGCTGCGGCGCTGGGCCCGTTCCTCCGGCGCGACGGTGTCGGTGCCCCGGCTCGCGCTCACCGACCCCGCGGAGGCCTGGCTCGCCCGACGGGAGCGGGGCCACCCCGCCGGTGTCCCCTCCGGGGACCTGCCCGCGCTGGACGCCGTCCTGTCCTCCGTGGACCTGCTCGCCACGCCCACGACCCCGAACCGGGCCCATCCGCACGCGGGGCCGGGCGAGGTGCTGAGTGTGGGGTACACCTGGCTGTTCAACCTCACCGGGCACCCGGCCCTGAGCCTGCCCGCCGGGCTCACCGGGGACGGTCTGCCCGTGGGTCTGCACCTCGTGGCGCGGCACCACGAGGACGCGCTCCTCCTGGCCGCCGCCGGGGACGCCGAACGCGCCCTGCCCACCCCGCCCCCGCCGCCCCTCAGGGACGGCGGTCACACTCCGGAGATGTAGCATCTGAGGCGGATTCTCCCCTCGTCCGCGTGTTCCCCGGCCCCCGGAGAAAGCCGTGTGACGGGGCTGCCCCAGACACGGAAACGGACGGCATGGACACGGAAGAGACCCAGGTCATGGCCAGGACGGGCCAGTTCACCACCACGCTGGGCTGGGAGACCGCCGTCAGGGGTCGGGTGGCCGCCGCGGTCGACCGGTTCGCCGGTCCCCTGGCCGACCTCGCGGAGCGCGACGCCAACGACGGCGACACCCGTCTGCTGGTCGCCGACTTCTTCAGCGTCGGGCTGAACTTCAGCAAGTACCAGGACCTGACCACCGAGTACCGCACCAGCGGGGACTCGATCGACTACGCGATCGTCCTCGACGGTGAGCTCTTCGCCCCGGTCGAGGTGCGCCGGATCGGCCAGGACCTGGACCTGCGCAACATCCAGATGGCCCGGCGCCTGGCCGTCGAGCAGGGCGTGGACTGGGTGTTCCTCACCAACGGCCGTGTCTGGCGGGTCTACCACCTGCGGCCCGACGCCGACGGCGGCGCCCCGCAGCCGGTCGTCGTCGTGGACGTGGACCTCCTGGACCAGGACTCCCACGACAGCAACGTCGACGGCCTGTTCCTCCTCACCCGCGAGTCGGTCGAACACGGCCGGTTGGAGGCGATGCGCCGCTGGCGTGAGGCGGCCGAGGCCGCGCCGCTGTCCGGCGCCCTGGTGAGCGACGAGGTGGTGGCGGCCGTGCGCGACCGGTTGCGGGAGAGCGCGGAGCACCCCGGCCACGTCGGTGAGGACGACGAGATCCGCCGTGTCCTGACCGAGGAGGTCATCGCACGGGGCCTGCTCGGCTAGGCAACGGGGCGCCGGTCACTCCAGGGGCACGGTCATGATCCGGTCGTCACCGTCGGCGGGGGAACCCCAGGTGTCGAGGTTGCTGGTGCTCAGCCACAGGGAGTCCCCGCCAGGGGCGGTGACCACCGTGCGGAGTCGGCCGAACTCCTCGACGAAGTGCGGCTCCGGCTCTCCCACGGTGCCGTCGCCGTTGAGAGGGACCTCCCAGAGCCGGGCACCGCGCAGCGCCGCCACGTACAGGGAGTCCCCGGCGATCGCCGCGCCGCTCGGTGAGGCCTCGGCGGGCTCCCAGGTGACCAGCGGGTCCGTGAACTCGTCGCCGCCGCCGGGGCCCTCCACCTCCGGCCAGCCGTAGTTGTTCCCGGCTTCGATCAGGTTGACCTCGTCCAGGGTGTCCTGGCCGAACTCGGTCGCGTACAGGTTCTCCTGGGCGTCCCACGCCAGGCCCTGCACGTTGCGGTGGCCGTAGCTGTACACGTGGTTGTCGAAGGGGTTGTCCGGAGCCGGTTCGCCGTGGGTGGTGATTCGCAGGATCTTCCCGGCCAGGGAGTCGGTGTCCTGCGAGGCGTCCCTCTCCTGGGCGTCGCCGGTGGCCACGTACAGGTGGCCGTCGGGTCCGAAGGCGATCCGGCCGCCGTTGTGCGTGTTCGCGGCGGGAATGCCATCCAGGATCACCTCGGGCTCGCCGAGGAGGCGCCGTCGTACTCCGCCCGGACCACCCGGTTGTCCGCGTCTGTCGTGTGGTGGAGGTACACGTAGGGCTGCTCGGGGAAGTCCGGGTCGACGGCCAGGCCGAGCAGTCCGCCCTCGCCCCCGTGCCGGACGCCCTCGACGGTCCCCGCCTCGGTGACCCGGCCGTCCGCGGTCACGTGCGCGACGGCGGCGTCGTCCCGCTGGGCCACCAGGGCGGAGCCGTCGGGAAGGAAGTCGATCCCCCACGGAACGTCGAGGTCGGTGGCCAGGTCCTCGGGCTGGCCGAGGTCGGCTCCCCGGCCGACTCACCGGGTCGGCCGTCCGCCCCCGATCCGTCAGCCCCCGATCCGTCGGCCCCGGTCGTGGAGCAGGAACCCACGAGGAGGACGGCTCCCATGAGGGAGAGGGTTCGGGTGAGCGGGAGGGGCCGACGGGTGCCCGTGTGTGTCCGGTCCATGTCCGAACCCTGCCCGCTCGGAGCGCGTGTACGCCCTCCGGGCCGGGATCAGCCGCCGTCGCGGCGTTCGGTGTTCTCCTGTCCCTGGTGGATCTCCTCGAAGATCCGCTCGACGTCGGTGATCAGGGCGCTGTAGACCGGCCAGTTCCGGTCGTTCCAGCGCTCGCGCAGCGCGTCGCGTTCCTCGTCCACCAGGCGCAGCGCGTCCTCGACCCGTTCCCGGAGGTCATCGGAGGCGACCGTGTGCCCGGGCTCCTCGGAGTCGTGCACGGAGCGGAAGACGTCCGAGGCCCGGGAGACCAGCGGCGCGAACTCCCGCAGGAAGGCGTCGTCGGGTTCGGGGAAGCGGGAGCCGCCGTGTGTGGTGGTGCGCAGGGTGCGGACGAGGGACTGCACGTGTCGGGAGGCCCGGCTCAGTGCGGCGATCCACTCCCCGTAGGTGTCCAGGTCGCGGGGGTCGGTGCGGGTGCCGGAGACCAGCCGCCGGGGTTGAGCCGGGTCCGGTCCGCCTGGCGCCGGACCGCCTCCTGGGCGTTGCGGACGGACCCGTCGAGCCCGTCCGAGGCCCGCACCCAGTGGTCCAGATTCAGCCCCGCGCATCCCTCACGCAGTCCCTCGGCCATCTCCCCGGTCAGGGAGCGGAGGCCGTCCGCGAGGTCCCGTACCGCGTTCTCCGCGTCCCGGAACCGGATGGCCGGGGCGAGCACCATGTTGGTGAGCAGTGCCGAGGCGGCACCGACCAGGACCATCAGCAGGAGGTACCCGAGGTCGGCGGCGCTCTCGGCGGTGCCGCCCGCGAGCGCGAAGGCCGCCACCACGGGCAGTTGCACGCCCTGACTGCCGAAGAACCCCGCCTGCCCGGCGACCAGCGCGATCAGGAGCAGCAGGGTGAACGACCACAGTTGGGCTCCGACCGTCAGCCCCGCGAGCCCGGCGAGCAGGGCCCCGGCGAAGACCGCCGCCATGTAGCGGCCCGACTGGAGCACGGAACCGTACACGCTGGGACGGACCACGAGGAGGGCGGTGAAGGGGGCGAACCCGACCTGGCTGGAGGCTCCGAGCTGGGTGCCCACGACCCAGGCGAGGGTGGCCGCGACGGTGCACTTGAGGATGATGACGGCGGTCTCCCGCTCGAACCCGCGCCGTTCCCGGGCACGCCTGACCCTGTCCCGCAGACCTTCGAACATCCTCGCCTCCGTCCTTCCGTGAGCACACACCGTAACGTCGTTCCCCGTAGGGGGCTCGGTTATCGGTTCGCGTCGGAGGACCGTCCCCGTCCACCGTCGGGGGGACAGGAGATCCCCGGTGGCGGGGGACGGCCACCGGGGCGGTGTGGAGACGGGGGTAGCTGCCGGAATGGTGCCGTCCTCACCACTCCGGCAGCCCGACCGCTCCTCTCCGCACAGGGGAGGGCACCGGAGGAGAGGGTGCTGACAGTGCGGAGCGAGAGGTGGGGCGTGATGCCCAGGTGAAGTCTGTCGCCTACGGTGACCGTGGGACCACCGATCAATCGGCAATTCAGGACAAAAAGGATCACAAAGCGGATTCGAAGACACCGTTCAGGCGCTCCATGTCCACGATCACCACACGCCGGTAGCTGGTGATCAGGAGGCCCTCCGACCGGAAGCGCCGGATCGCGTTGCCCACCGCGTCCGTGCGGGCTCCGACGAGTTTCCCCAGGTCCGTGTGGGAGAGCCGCACCCCCAGATGGACACCCTCGTCCGTGGGCACCCCGTGGCGCCGCGCCATGTCGACCAGGATCCTCGCCACCCGGGCCTCCACCTCGTAGCCCGCGAACTCCGCCCGCTGGCGGTCCGCGCACTCCTGCCGCTCCCCCATCACGGCGAGCATCGCCCGCCACGCCTCGGGGTGTTCCTCCAGGAAGACCTCGAAGACCTGGTGCGGATAGACCCGGATCGAGTGCGGGGCGCACGAGGTGACCGTCGCGCTGGGCCGCGTGTCCCGGAACATCCCCAGCTCGCCCACGAGGTCGCCCCACCTGCGGATGCCGAACATCGCCTCGGTGCCGTTACGCAGCACCGACGTGATCTTGACGCACGCCGGGTCCGCCGGGGTGCCGTTCTCCGGCGGACCCAGGAGCATGACCTGTTCCTCGGCGTCGCCCTGGGCTATGAGGACGCGGTTGGCGGGGATGTGCCGTGGCGGCGCGAGCGCGAGGAGACGGTCCACGGTCCGGGGACCGAGCCTGGACATGAAGCTGCCCGGCGGCCAGTCGGTCATGCGTCCTCCGATCATCCCCAAGGTGGTACCCAGTTCCGCGGGAGAAGCACGAAATCGGCGGATCTTGTTGTCCAGACGTGCCCGGGGCCCGACGCGCCAGGCGCCGGGCCCCGGAACCGCTCAGGAGTCGACGGTGACCCGTGGACGCGGCGCCCGGGTCAGTACCAGGACCGCGACCACCACCAGCCCCACGAACCCGCCCAGGGCCAGGGCGACGCCGTGCAGTGCCCCCGTGAAGGCGGCGCCGACCAGCTCGCCGCCGGTGAGGACCGCCAGGGCCGCGCCGACGATCGCGATGGAGACGGTCTCCAGGCTGAGCCGGGTCGCGTTGAACACCCCTGCGGCGGTGCCCACCCGCTCAGGCGGGACCGCGCCCAGCCCCAGGCCGTCGATCATCCCTCCGGTGAGACCCACACCCGTTCCGACCAGCAGGAACGGCAGGAGCACCGTCCACGGGGTGGAGTCGGGGCCCAGCGTGGTGAAGCCGAGGACTCCCGCCCCCATCAGGAGGAGCGCGCCGACCACCACTGCCGTGGGCGGGAACCGGTGCGCCAGTTCGGCGCCCACGGTGGGCAGCACCAGGGTCGGGACGGTGAGGAGCAACAGCCACAGTCCCGTCGTGCCCGCGCCGAGGCCGACCACGTTGATCAGGTAGGACGGCAGGTAGACCAGGAGCGGCACCAGCACCGACATGAAGGTCGCGGCGGCCAGCGCGTAGGCCACGAACCGGCGGTTGGCGAGCAGCCCGAGATCGACCAGGGGCTCCTCCCGGCGGCGCTCCACCACGGCGAAGAGGCCGAACAGGGCCGCCGAGACGGCCAGGAACCCGGCCAGCACCGGCGCACCCCGACCGGGACCCTCGACCAGGCCGCCGATCAGCGTCAGCAGGGCGGCGGTGAACAGGGCTCCGCCGAGCCAGTCCACCGATCGTCCGTCACCGCGCATCGCGGGGACCCGCGTCACCAGCAGCAGGACCGCCCCGGCCACCAGGGCGGGCCCGGCGAAGGCGAACCGCCAGCCCAGGTTCTCGACCAGCAGTCCGGCGACGGCGGGGCCGAAGGCGGTTCCGGCGCCCAGCACGGTCCCGAGCAGTCCGAAGGCCCGCGCACGCGCCGGTCCCTCGAAGGCCAGGGCGAGCATGGAGCCGCCTCCGGCCACGGCGGCTGCCGCGCCCACGCCGCCCAGGGCGCGCAGGGCGACCAGCGCCCCGATGTCCTGGACGAGCAGGCTCGACAGACCGCTCACGAAGAAGAGGGCGACGCCGAAGGCGTAGACCCGGCGGCGCCCGACCGCGTCCGCGATCGACCCGGCACTGACCAGGAAGGCGGCGAAGCAGGCGTTGTAGGAGTTGACCACCCACTGCGCGGAGGTGAGCCCCACGCCCAGGTCGCGTTGGATGTCGGGCAGAGCGACCGAGGCCCCGGTCAGGGCCAGCGGGAGGAGGAGGGTGGAGAGCAGGACGGTGACGAGCACGATGGTGCCGCCGCCCCTGCCTGGGGACAAGGAAGTGTTCACGGGTACGTCCGGTGTGGAGAGAGGGACACCGGGCAGCCCGAAGGACCGCACCGGCAGGGAAGCTGATGCGGCGGTCGGAACGATGTGGGATCAGGCCGCCGCTAGAGGGCGGCCAGCTCTTTCGCGAGCGGCATGGTCGCAGGCTAGCCCGAGCCGCTCCGCGAAGCCAGCGATATTCCCTTGGGCGAGCGAAGGCGCCCGGTCTAGGGTGGGCCGATGACCACGATCAGAGAGTTCCAAGTCACCTTCGACTGCGCCAGTCCCGAGCGCGTGGCCCGGTTCTGGTGCGAGGTGCTGGGGTACGTCGTGCCGCCGCCTCCGGAGGGCTTCGCCGACTGGGACGAGTTCAACCGCGCGCTCCCGCCCGAGCAGCAGGACTCCGCGTTCGCCTGCGTCGACCCTCGGGCAAGGGGCCCCGCCTGTTCTTCCAGCGCGTCCCCGAGGGCAAGACGGTCAAGAACCGGGTGCACCTCGACGTGCGCGCCGGTACCGGTCTCGTCGGGGACGAACGCCTCGCCACGCTCCAGGCCGAGCGGGAGCGGCTGGAGGCGCTCGGCGCGGAGTGCGTCCGCGTCATGCGCTCCGACGGGTTCAACGAGTCGTGCATCGTCATGCAGGACGTCGAGGGCAACGAATTCTGCCTGGACTGAGCGCCGGGCGGGGCCGCAGGGGTCCGGCCCCGCCCGGGGCCGGATCACTCGTCCAGGTGCTTGTCGACCCAGGCGTCCAGGGGCTGGCCCTGGATCGCCGCGGCCATGAGTTCCGGGAAGGCGTCGGGGGTGCACGCGAACGCCGGGACGCCGAGGTCCGCGAGGGCCGACGCGTTCTGGCGGTCGTAGAAGGGCGCCCCCTCGTCGGAGAGGGCCAGCAGGACCACCACCTGCACGCCCGCCGACTTCATGGCGGCCACCCGGCGCAGCATCTCGGCGCGGACGCCACCCTCGTAGAGGTCGCTGATCAGGACGAAGATGGAGTCCTGCGGGCGGTCGATGAGCGTCTGGCTGTAGGCGATGGCCTTGTTGATGTTGGTGCCGCCGCCGAGCTGGGTGCCGAAGAGGACCTCCACCGGGTCGGTGAGCTCGTCGGTGAGGTCGACGACGGCGGTGTCGAAGACGACCAGGGACGTCTTCAGGGTGCTCATGGACGCCAGGACCGCGCCGAACACGCTGGCGTAGACGACCGAGGAGGCCATCGAACCGCTCTGGTCGATGGCCAGGACCACGTCCTTCTGCACGCCCTGGCTGCGGCGCCCGTAGCCCACGAGGGTCTGCGGGATGACCGTGTTGTGCTCGGGCAGGTAGTGCGCCAGGTTGCGGCGGATGGTGGCGTTCCAGTCGATGTCCGCGACCCGGCGGGGGCGGTGCGTGCGCGCGGAGCGGTCGATCGCCCCGCGGATCACCGACCTGGTCTTCTGCGCGACCCTTCTCTCCAGGTCGTCGACGACCCGGCGCACGATGGTCCGGGCGCTCTCCCGGGCCTCGGCGGGCATCACCTGGTTGAGGGAGAGCAGCGTCCCGACCAGGTGCACGTCGGGTTCCACGGCCTCCATCATCTCCGGCTCCAGCAGGAGCTGGTGCAGACGCAGGCGGTCCATGGCGTCGGACTGCATCACCTGCACGACCGTGGACGGGAAGTACTCCCGGATGTCGCCCAGCCAGCGGGCGACGCGGGGCGCCGATCCGCTCAGGTCCGCGCCGCGTTCGTCGCCGGAGGCGGCGGAACGGTCGCGTCTGTTGTACAGCGCGGCCAGTGCGGAGTCCATGGTCTGGTCGGCCCCGGTCAGGGTCGCGCACTGGGACGGTGCGCCCAGGACCAGGCGCCAGCGGCGGGCGCGTTCGGTGGTCTCCGTGCTCACGCGCGGCTCCTTTCGAGTAGTGCCGTCACGGCGGCCACCGCAGGGGCGGCACGACGGGTGTCGACGGGGCGGCGGGTCCGCACCGTGGTGGTGCGACCGCCGTCCGCCCGGGTGACGGCGGTGCCGATCTCGTGGCGTTCGGCCGAGCCGAAGGCCCCGAAGGTACGGCGCAGCAGCGGCAGGACCGCGACGAACCGTTCCTCGGACAGGCTGAGCAGCCACGTGTCGATGAGGCCGAGCAGCCGCTCGTCGTGGACCAGGATGAGCCCGCTCCCCTGGAGGAAGCCCTCCAGCCACGCGGCGGCGCGGGTGGGTTCGGTGCCGGGCGACATCGTCAGGCCGAGCCTGCGGTGCAGTTCCTCGGTGGAGATCCGGCCCGCGTCCGCGAGGATGCGGTTGACCCTGCCGCCGATCCGCCCCGGGACCTGGTCGCGAGCGGCCAGCGACTCCAGCGCCTCCGTCCAGCCCCGTGTGTCCTCGTCCAGGAGGGACACGGCGGCGTGCGTCTGGTCGATCGACGTGACGAACCGGGCCGCCGCGTCGTCGTCCAGCCCGCGTACGGCCGGGGCCAGGCCCACGCACACCCGGGCCAGGATCCGCAGGGCGACCGTGCGCAGGTACGCGGCGTCGGTCCCGCGCACGTCCCCGTACCGGGCCGCGCGGGCCAGCGGCGGCAGCGCCGCCATCAGGTGGGTGATGTCCGCGTCGGTGGCGGCGCGGTCGGTGAGCAGGGCGAGCACGTCCGGCAGCGCGTCGCCGAGCTCGGCGAGCAGGCACTGTTCGGTGAGCGCCGTCAGGGTGGGCAGTTCCGCGTCGGCGGCGACCTCCACCACGCGGGCGGTGGCCGCAGATGCCACCGTGGTCCCCCAGGGCGCGGCCTCGATCAGCGCCACGTCCATGTCCGGGTCCCAGCGCAGCCGCCAGGACTCCCGGAAGGTCCCCTTCGCCTGGTGTCCGGAGGCCCGCGGCACCCCCACTCGATCCCGAGCACGCGCAGCCGGTGCAGCAGGACGCTGCGTTCGCGCTGGCCGTCCTTGCGCAGGTCGAGGTCGAGATCGCGGTCGAAGGCCTCGGGCTTGAGGCGGAGCCGCTTCTGCGCGGCCATGAGGTCGCGCTGCAACGGCACCATGGGGGTGTCGGGGGGCACCGAGCCGAGACGTTCACCGATCACCATCCGCCCGTGCACCAGGGCGGCCCGGGTCTGCTCGCCCTCGCAGAGGACGGCGGTGACCGCCTCGGAGACCTCGTCGAGCCCGGCGAGCGGTCGGCCGCGCAGCACGGCGAGGCTCTCGGCGAGCCGGACGCCCTCGATCACGTGCGAGGAGGAGACCGGCTGGCCCTCGTCGCGCAGGAGTCGGGCGGCGTCCGTGAGCCACCGGTGGATCGGCAGGTCGGGTGAGGTGAACAGGTGGTGGTACCAGCCGGGTGAGGTCACCCCCGCGCCGTAGCCGCTGGCGGTGGCGAGCCGCCCGTGCGTCCACGGCACCCAGGTGGCGGTGGTCTTCACCTTGGGCAGCCCCTGAGCAGGGCGGCGTCGTCCTTGACGGGGTGGTCGTAGAGGTCGCGCAGGGCCGGTGCGTGCCAGGCCCCGCACACGACGGCCACCCGTTCGTAGCCCTCCTTGAGCACGGCGCGCAGGGTCTGGCGCATGTACGCCTCGCGGCGCGCGTCGCGCCCGGTCTCGGGGCCGGCCTCCGCGCGGACCGCCGCCATCGCGTCGGTGATCGCGGGGAAGGGCGAGGGTTCGCCGTCACCGCGCTGCTCCACGACGTCGTCCCACCAGCGTTCGGCGTCGTCGTACCCGGCGGCCTCCGCGAGCACCCCGAGGGGGTCGGTGCGGACCCGGGCGGGTGCGCTCGGGGACTCCTCCGGCCCCTGTTCCCGCTCGGCGGCCTCCGCGCGTTCGATCCGCTCCGCGAGCGTGTGGGAGGCGGGCAGGTCGCAGAAGCGCACCGGAACACCGCGCTCGTGGGCGTGGACGAGGGCGGCCCACTCCGGGGAGAACGACGCGAACGGCCAGAACCCCCAGCTCTCCCTGGACCGCGCCGTCCCCGCCTTGGGGGTGTCGGCCAGGTGGACCAGCAGCGCCACCGGTGGTTCCAGACCGCCCACCAGGGAGGTGATCGCGTCGGCCTCGGGCGGCCCCTCGATCAGTACGATGTCGGGCTTGATCTCGTCCAGGGCGGCCGCCACGGCCCGGGCCGAACCCGGGCCGTGGTGGCGGACACCGAGGACACTGACCTTGTCGGTGCCCAGTCGGGGTCGTCCCATCAGGCGCCCACCTCGCGGCAGGCGCGGTAGAAGTCGCCCCAGCCGTCGCGTTCGCGGGCGACGGTCTCCAGGTACTCGCGCCAGACCACGCCGTCGGAGACGCGGTCCTGGACGACGGCGCCCTGGATCCCCGCCGCGACGTCGGCGGGGCGCAGCTGACCGTCACCGAAGTGCGCGGCGAGCGCGATGCCGTTCGTGATCACGGAGATCGCCTCGGCGGTGCTCAGCGTGCCGCTGGGCGACTTGACCTTGGTGCTGGCGTCCTCGGTGACCCCGGAGCGCAGCTCGCGGAAGACGGTGACCACCCGCTGGATCTCGGTGAGGCTGGTGGGCACCTCGGGCAGCTCCAGGGAACGGCCCAGCTGCTCCACCCGCTGGGTGACGATGCGGACCTCGTCCTCGGCGCTGTCCGGGACGGGCAGCACCACGGTGTTGAAGCGGCGGCGCAGCGCGCTGGAGAGGTCGTTGACCCCCGGTCGCGGTCGTTGGCGGTGGCGATGATGTTGAACCCGCGCTGGGCCTGCACCTCCGCGCCGAGCTCCGCGACGGGCAGGGCCTTCTCCGACAGCACGGTGATGAGGCCGTCCTGCACGTCGGAGGGCATACGCGTGAGTTCCTCGATACGACCGATGGAGCCGCGAGCCATGGCGGTCATCACCGGGCTGGGGACGAGCGCGGCCTCCGAGGGCCCCTCGGCGAGCAGGCGGGCGTAGTTCCACCCGTACCGGACCGCCTCCTCGGAGGTCCCGGCGGTGCCCTGGACCAGCAGGGTGGAGTCGCCGGACACCGCCGCCGCGAGGTGTTCGGACAGCCAGGTCTTGGCGGTGCCGGGGACCCCGATGAGCAGCAGGGCGCGGTCGGTGGCCAGGGTGGCCACGGCCACCTCGACCACGCGGCGCGAGCCGATGTACTTGGGCGTGATCTCGGTGCCGTCGTCGAGGGTGGTGCCCAGCAGGTACTGGGTGACCGCCCACGGGGAGAGACGCCAGCCCGGGGGCGCTGACGGTCGTCGGCACCGGCCAGGGCCTCGAGCTCGGTGGCGTAGGTCTGCTCGGCGTGCGGGCGCAGCGCGCTGGCCGTGTCGGTGCTGAGGCCGGAAGCGGCGGCGGAGGTGGTCAACTTAGAGCTCCCTGTGCATGTCGAGCCGGAATCGGAGGGTGTCGCGGAGGCGGAGGTAGGCGGGGCCCTCCTCCGCGTGGGGTGGTTCCCTGGGCAGGAGGTCGAGGTGTTCGGGCGGCATGTGCTCGGCGGCGGCCTCGCAGAGGAAGCGGTAGCCGCGTGAGTCACGGGTGCCGATGGGGCCGGTGAGGCGGCGCGCGACCGCCTCGGAGAGCGGGAGGGTCCACGGGGCGTCGACCGCGTGCAGGACCTGCCCGAGGACGTCGCTCCCCCGAGGGCCGGACCGCCGCCGTCGGGGCCGAGCGCGGCGACGACCCGGTCGCACCGCTCCTCGGTCGGCAGCGCGGCCAGCAGCTCCCGGGTGCGGGGCCAGTGCCGGTCGCGGCCTCCGGAGCGGAGCAGCTGGACGAGCCCGCTCCGTGGGTGGTCGAGGAGCGCGCGGGCCCACGTGGGGTCTGCCTGGAGGCAGACCGCGTCGGCCAGCGCCTCGCGCAGGTCCTGCTCGTCCTCGGCCAGGTCGAGGACGCCCGCCGGGTCGGTGTCCAGGAACGCGGTCCAGGTGTCCAGCGGGGCGTGGGTGATCAGGACGCGGCCGAGTTCCCAGCGCTCCCTGCGGGTCTCCGGCCGCTCCTTCGGGGTCACGAGGGCGAGGTCGCGCAACCGGTCGGCGCTCGGGACGTCCATGTCGACCACGTCCAGGGCGCGCGGCGGACCCTGGTCGCGCCCCAGGTGGGCACGGAGGTGGGCGCGGAGCCGGTGCGCGTGGGCGCTGTCCGGCAGCCGGGTCAGCAGGGCCAGGGCGAGGCCGCGCACGTTGGCGCCACGGTCGTCCAGGGCCCGGTCCAGCACCGGCTCGTCGTCCGGTCCGAGGTTGACGGTCAGGGCCTCCAGGAGGCCGCGCCGTTCCTCTCCCCTGCTCTCCTTGGGCAGGGCCTCGGCGAGGAGGTCACGGGCGGCCGCGGGTCCGTGGCGCGCAGGGCGAACAGGGACCGGCGGCGCTCGGCGGGGGTGCCCTCGTGCCAGGCGGCGTCGGTGTGGACGTCGGTGGGCAGGGGCTCACGGGCGATGAAGGACCACGCGCCGTTGTGGGTGGCCAGCCAGGTGCCCCGCGCACCGACGACGGAGGCGACCAGGGGGCGCAGCGAGCTGTCCCGGGAGGCGCGTTCCAGCAGGTCCGGGATGTGGACGTGGCTGACCCTGCGCCCGCCCCGGGCGGCGTGCTCCAGCCATTCGGGGAGGAGTTCGGAGCGGCTGGCGAGGAGGACGTCCAGCCGGTGGTTGGCGGCCGGCCCGATCTCCGGACGGGCGTCGGGTGCGTCGGGGGTGACGGGTTCCGCCGTGTGCGCCGTGTACCCGGCGCGGGCGCGCACGGCGTCCAGGGCGACCAGGTCCAGCAGCCCGGCGGCGCCGTCACGGGCGCTCCGGGGCAGGTCGGGCAGGTCCGGGACGGGGCGGCGGGCGGTGCCGACCAGCGCGGTGGAGACCAGCCGGTCCCAGGAGGGGGTCTCGGGGGAGGTCGGTCCCGAGGGGTCCGGAGGGGTCGGGTTCACAGGGCGACTGCCTTTCCGTCGGCGTCCCACAGGGTCATGGGGCTCAGGCCGGTGTCCGGCGACCACTCGGCGGCGATGGTGGCGGGGCGTCCGCCGGTGGCGGCGAGGAACCGCCACAGCTCGCCTCCGGCCAGTGGGAGGGAGGTCCCGGTGGGGTCGGCCAGGTGCCAGCCCTCGGCACGGGCGGGGACCGCGTTCTCCAGCACCACCGGCCAGGCCTCCAGCCACGGGTCCTCGACCAGGGCCCCGGCGAAGGAGTCCAGGGCCTGCTCGACGGTGCCCCCGGGCGGGGGCGTGGCCGGGCGCTCGTCCCCTTGCCGACCCGGACCGCGCGGCGGCCGTCCGGGTGGAAGGCGAGTTCGCCCTCGAACTCGGTGCCGGGGCGGAAGACGGCGTCCGGGGTCTCGGTGGGCCGGGCGAAGGTGAGGGAGAGGGCGTGGCGGCCGGTCGTCGCGCCGTGCAGCCACTGGCGGCGCCCGCGCATGCGGTCCGGGGTGAGGACGTCCCGGTGGCCGAGCACCCGCCACGTGTCCGCGACCCGCTCCCCGCTGGCCAGGACCTCCTCGGCGCGGGTGGCGATGCCCACGCGGGAGCGCAGCACCGCGCGGGTCCGGGGGTCGTCGCCCTCACCCGCGAGGTAGCCGTCGACCAGCAGGTGCAGCATGCCCAGGCGTTCCAGGAGGCGGTTCGTCCAGCCGTCGGCCCCGACGTTCTGGGGCAGCTGGGTGACCAGGGTGGCGGCGCCGCCCGCCTTGGCGTCCACCAGGCGTTTGGCCATACGGTCCCAGTGCCCGTAGCCGAGTTGGGGGATCTCCGCGAGGCCGCCGTCCACCTGGTCGTGCAGCCACAGACGGAGCTCCTCCAGCCCCGCGGTGACCGAGCGCTCCCTGGCGCGCAGGGTGGCGGCGGCCTTCTCGGGGTCGACCGGGGCCGAGGCGGCGGCGCTCGCACGCTCCTGGCGGGCCACCCGGCCGGAGAGCCACGTGGCGACCCATTCGGGCCGGTCCTCGCGCTCGGCCAAGGTGCCCTGGCTCCACAGGGAGAGCAGCGCCAGGACGTGCTTGCAGGGGATCTTGCGGCTGGGACAGCTGCACTTGTAGGCGGGGCCCTTGTCCCCGTCCAGGTGCGCGGCCGCCAGGTAGGGCTTGCTCCCGCTCCCCTTGCACTCACCCCAGACGGCCGAGGTGCCGCCGCCGTCGGCGACGACCACTCCGCTCCGGGGCCACGATCCCGCCTTGGCCACCTTGAGAGCGGCCTTGTGTGAAGAGGGGTCCGGAGCCAGAGCCCAGACTTCGTCGGTACTCCATCGATCGCTCACACAGGCAACTCTAGGGAGCACCACTGACAATCCGGGATGCTCGGGACAGTCACCCAGAGCGGGACAAACAATATAAAACAATCGTGAAGAACAAAGGGGGCGACCCAGATAATCCGTTCCTGTTGAAAATCCGGTGTCGACGCTCCTAGAATGCCACGACCAGGTTGGCTCGATCCCCGGCCGCCGCCCCGAAGCGATTTCGGGATCTCCCGCTTCCCCCTTCCCGTCACCATGACAGTGCCACGTCCTCTCGAAGGGAGGGAAGCGGCCCCGCGAACCTTTTTCCGGGTGTCCGCACCCGAAATGACCACGACTCAGCACGGTGATTCCCAGGGCACGGGGCTCGGCGCGGACCAGGGCGGGCGGAACCCCGCTCCCCCTCCACCCAGGGATGCCCGGTCGACCACGTCCGGCTCTACGACCCCACTCCACCCGAGGGGCGCACCGAACTCTGGCAGCGCCTTCGGGAACGGCACGGCCCCATCGTCCCGGTCCAGCTGGAACCCGGGGTACGCGCCTGGCTGCTGCTCGGCTACCAGGAGAGCCTCGCCGTCCTCCAGCAGCCGCACCTGTTCTCCCGGGACACCCGCAACTGGCGCGAGGCCAACGAGGGGCGCGTGGACCTCGACAACACCGTCGCGATGATGACCTGGCTGCCCAACGCCTTCTACGCGGACGGAGCCGACCACGTCCGGCTGCGCGCGCCGATCATGGACGGTCTGGCCAGGATCGACATGACCGCCATGGCCCGCACCGTGCACCGGATCGCCGACGGACTGGTCGACCGGTTCGTCAGGGACGGCGAGGCCGACCTCATCGGGGAGTACGCCCAGATGCTCCCCGCCCTGGTCGCCAACCGGCTCTTCGGCCTGCCCGACAGCTACGGACACATGCTCAACGACCTCACGGCGGTCATCTTCAGTGAGGACTCCCAGCGCTCGGAGGAGTCCATCACCGGCCTCCAGCAGTACTTCGCCGGGCTGGTCGCCCGCAAGGCCAACAAGCCCGGGCAGGACCTGACGAGCTGGATCCTCGAACGTTCCACGGACCTCAGCCAGGAGGAGGTCGCCTACGCGGCGTCCCTGGTGGTCAGCGCCAGCCACATGATGACCGTGCACCTCATCGGCAACACGATGCGCACGCTGCTCACCGACGACCGCATCCGCTCCGCCAACACGGACGCGCGCCTGTCCACGCACGACCTCCTGGACCACGTCATGTGGAACGACAGCCCGCTGCAACTGCTGGCCGGGCGGGTCGCGCTCCAGGACGTGCGGATCGGCAACGCGCGGGTCCGCAAGGGCGACGCCCTGTACCTCGGCGTCGACGCGGCCCACCGGGACCCGGCCGTGCGACGCGGCAGGTCGGACCCGGACACCGGCCTGTCCAGCGGCAGCCGCGCCCACCTGACCTTCGGCGCCGGTCCGCACAGCTGTCCCGCCCGTTCACTGGGGCGCCTGGTCGCCTCGACCGGTGTGACCGTGCTCCAGGAACGCCTGGGCGGGCTGCGGCTCTCGGTGCCCCCGGAGGAGCTGCGCCTGTTGCGCTCCCCGTTCCTGCACGGCGTACGGGAGCTGCCGGTGACCTTCACCCCCGGGCGCGTGAGCGAGCCGCCCGCCCTCCTGACGCAGGAGATGGAGCAGGTCCCGGCGGTGGCGGAGGAGGAGCAGCCGCCCGAGGACCTGCTGGGGAAGCTGTTCAGCTGGTGGCGCGGTCTGGGCCGGTAAACGTCGGTCGTCCTTTTCGACCGTGTGAACCGGGACGTCATCAGCACTGGTGGTTCAACGGATGCGTGTTCACGCCTTCGTCTTCATAGTGAACGCACGCCCACGGAAACGGGTGGAAATCCCGTGCGTTCTCCCGCGAAACACCGACGGGAAAACGGTTCCGTGGCGTCCACGGCGACCCGTGGATTCCCGCTGCGCGAGAAAAGGAAGACGACGTGAGTACCGATCATCCCCTGTCCCCCGCGTCCCCCTCTCCGGTACCCCGCACCATCCGCTCCCGCCGGAGCGCCCCCGCCCGCACGGCCGCCCGGGTGCCGCGCACCCGCTCCTGGGCGGCGGCGGTCGCCGCGAAGTCCGCTCTGGTGGTGGGTCTGGCCCTGTTCGGCGCGGGCGCGGCCGTCGCCCCGGCCCAGGCCGCCAACCCGCACGAACGCGGCCCGGACCCGACGGAGCAGAGCGTGACCGCGCCTCGGGGCCACTTCGACACCGACACCACCTCCGTGTCCTCGCTGGTGAGCGGCTTCGGTGGCGGAACCATCTACTATCCGACCGACACCTCACAGGGCACCTTCGGTGGTGTGGTGGTCGCCCCCGGGTACACCGCCGGCCAGTCGTCCATGTCCTGGTACGGGCACCGCTTCGCCTCGCAGGGCTTCGTGGTGTTCACCATCGACACGACCACCCGGTACGACCAGCCGAACAGTCGGGGCCGCCAGTTGGAGGCCGCCCTGGACTACCTGGTCGACCGGAGCGCGGTGAGCGACCGCGTGGACGGTGACCGCCTGGCCGTCATGGGGCACTCGATGGGCGGTGGCGGCACCCTGGCCGCCATCGACTCGCGGCCGGAACTGCGCGCGGCGATCCCGCTGACCCCCTGGCACACGCAGAAGAACTGGTCGAGCGTGCGGACGCCCACGTTGGTCGTCGGCGCCGAGAACGACGTCACGGCGTCGGTCCGTTCGCACGCCATCCCGATGTACGAGAGCCTGCCCGACTCCCTCGACCGCGCCTACCTGGAGCTGCGCGGCGCGAGCCACTTCGCGCCGAACGTCTCCAACACCACCATCGCGAAGTACGGCATCTCCTGGCTCAAGCGGTTCGTGGACGAGGACGAGCGCTACGAGCAGTTCCTGTGCCCGCCGCCCCGCACGGGGATCGGCACCGACTTCTCCGACTACCGGGACTCCTGCCCGCACGGCGGCTGATCCGGGTGGCCGGGTCGACGTGACGAGGCCCGGCGGGGCCGGTGGGGAGCCCTCCCCGCCGGCCCCGTTCCCGTGGGCGCCGCCATCTCACGCCCGGGGTTCCAGGGGCGCCCGGGTCAGTCGCCCCCAGGCCACCAGGACCGCCAGGGCGAGCACGACCACGTTGAAGGCGACGTCGGTCTCGCCCCGGAGGAGGTGGAAGGCGATGGCGGACACCTGGAGCCCCGCGCACCCGACTGCGGCCAGGACGGTCAGCCGGGGCAGGACGCGGGTGAGCGCCGGGAGGAGGACCCCGAGCCCGCCGAGGACGTCGAGCACGGACGTGACGAGGAAGAGGGCCGGGGGTGTCTCCCCGACCCAGGGGAAGACCTCGGTCACCCGGGCCACCGGCGTGGCCAGTTTCCAGAGGCCCCCGCCGACGAACACCAGTGCCAGGGTCCACTGGGCGACCCACAGGGCGGTGTTCAGGCCCAGGGGCGCGGACACGCCCCTCCGCCGATCGGTCCTTGTCATGGCGTCCCTCGTCTCTCGCTCGCCTCGAACATCTATTGAACTAGTCGTACAGTAATGTACTCATAGTTCAGAAGTCACCACGGTGTCGAGGAGGCCCCGATAGGATCGCGCCCATGGGAGAGAGGAAGGCACCCGGTGACGACCCCCGGGTCCTGCGAACGCACCGTGACGTGGTCGACGCCGCCGTGCGCCTGTTCGCGACCGAGGGGTGGGCCGCCGTCACCCACGCGGAGGTGGCACGCAGGGCCGGTTACTCCAAGGCGACCGTCTACGCGCACTGGCCGACGCGCCTGGACCTGATGCGGGCGTCCGTCGGGAGGATCTGCGACGAGACCGACCACCCGGAACCCACCGGGGACCTGCGCGCGGACCTCGTCGCCGGGTTGGTCGATTTCGCCGAGGACCTGGCTGGCGGGCACCTGGACCGTGTCCTCGGGGGCTCCTGGAGCGCAGGGGCAGCGACCCGACGGTGGACGAACTCCGACGCAGGCTCTACGAGGCGGGAACCCGTTCCCTGGCGTCGGTACTACGTGCCCACCTGCCCGCCGAGGACGTCGAACCGTCCCTGGCGCTCCTGGTGGGGGCGTCCTGGCCAGGACCTCCTTCCAGGCGGAACCGTCCTCCCGCGCCTTCGTGGAGGACCTCGTCGACCGGGTCCTGGCCTCCTCCGGGCGCCTCGATCCCTCCTGACCGCCCCTCACAGCGGCGAGCCGGAGCACGCGGTCCGCGCGCCCCGGCTCCGACGGTCGGCGTCAGTCGTGGAAGGGCAGGTCCTCCGGGGAGAGTCGCTCGAAGTCGACCTCCTCGACGGGGCCGCCCTCACGGTCGGTCACCCGGGCCTCCTGGACCATCTCGATGGCGCCGCCGCTCTGGTACCGCACGACGTAGACGCCCTGGTGACCCCCGTGGTCACCCTCGCTGGAGGAGAAGGGCGTGTGGCCGGGGCCCCGCCACTCCTGGGTCTCCAGGGCGTCGACGAGGGACTGGCGGGTGAGGTCGCGCCCCGCCGACTTCAGGACCTGGGCGAACATGACGGCCTGGGTCATGCCGAACATGTGCGTGTTGGTGGGCGGCCCGCCGTGCCCGTACTCCTCGTACACCTCCACGAAGAACCGGCCCCACTCGTCGTCCTCGTCCTCCACGCGCGGCATGTAGCTCGTCACGATCGCCCCGTCGAGGAAGGCGTCGGCCGGGACGCCCTCCGCGTCGGTGTCCTCGGTGAACTCGGTGAGCAGCGCCTGGAGCGTGGCGGTGTCCCCGCCGATGCTGGAGATCACCCACTGGGGCTCGTAGCCGATCCGGGCCGCCTCCAGCATGCCGAGCGCGACGAAGGCCGGGATGCAGGAGCAGACGACCACCTCCGCCCCGGAGTTCTCCAGCTCGGCCATCTGCGCGCCGAGGTCGGGGATGTCCGACTCGTAGTGCTCGCGGGCCACGACCTCGTCGGACAGGTACTGGTCGAGTCCGGCCTGGGAGTCCTCACCGACGTCGTCGTTCTGGAACAGGTAGCCGACGTCCTGCCCGGGGAAGTTCTCGGTGATGTACTCGCCCTGGATCTTGGCTTCCTTGGTGTAGTCGGTCTGCCAGCCGTAGGTGAGCGGGTGCTCCTCCGTGTTGTTCCAGGCCAGGGCGCCCGAGGCCGGGAAGACGTCGGGCACCCCCTCGTCGTTGAGGTAGTCGATGACACCGCCGTGGGTGGGCGTGCCGAGGCCGCCCACCATCGCGAAGATCTCGTCCTCGATGACCAGTTGGCGGGTGACGTCGATGGTCCGGGAGGGGTCGTAGCCGTCGTCCTCGACCCGGTAGTCGATCCGCCGCCCGTTGACCCCGCCCTCCGCGTTGACGTGGTCGAACACGGCTCCCGCTCCCTGGGACACCGCGAGGTACCCGGGTGCGGCCGGACCGGTGAGCGGTTGATGGGTACCGATGACGACGGCGTCGTCCGTGACGCCCGGGGCCACGTCCAGGTCGACGTCGGCGCCCTGGCCGACCTCGCCCGCGCCCGAGCAGGCCGCGGCCAGCATGACCAGGGCCAGGGCCGGGGCCCACAGGACCCGGCTTCCGTGTTCGCGCATGGTTGTCTCCTTCACTGGGGGGTTCACGAGGAGGTGCCGGAGCCGGCCACCCGAAGGCGGGCTCCGAGGTCGCGGAGGGCGCCGTGGACGCCGAGGGGCCAGAACCGCAGGACGAGGATGAGGACGACGCCGAAGAACACCACCGGCAGGTTGTTCTCGACGTCGCGCCCCAGGTCGGCCGCCCGTGCGAGGTCGGTGGCCCACACGTCCAGGTAGACGATGGCGATCGAGGCCCACAGGGCGCCCCACAGACTGCCGATGCCGCCGAGCACCAGCGCGGCGAGCAGGGTCAGCGAGAGTACGAGGGTGAAGCTGCCGGGGGTGACGGTGCCGAGGACGTAGGCCTGGAGTCCTCCGGCCAGACCGCCCGCCGCGGAGGCGATCACGAAGGCGGCGACCTTCGTGGCGCCGACGGGGACGCCCGCCATGGCGGCGGCGGTCTCGTCGTCCCGGACCGCGCGCATACGGCGGCCGAGGCGCCCGGCGGAGATCGTGGCGAGCGCGGCCAGGCCGAGCACGACCGTGGTCCACACGACCAGGGCCCGCCACTCGCTGGTCGTCACCAGTCCGTCGAGGAACGGAGGAGCTCCGGCGGTGCGGATGTTGAGGCCGTTGCTGCCGCCGAGGAGCTGGTGGTAGCGGTGGGCCAGTCCGGGCAGGCCCACGGCGAGGATGAGGGTCGCCCCGGCCAGGTACGGACCGTGCAGGCGCGCGGTGGCGGCGCCCACCGCGACACCCGCCACGACGGACACCGCGACGATGACACCGAGGTTGGCGGCCAGCGGCAGGGACGGCTGGTGCAGGACGAGCAGCGCCATCGTGTAGGCGCCGATCATCATGAACGCGCCGTGGCCGAGGGAGACCTGTCCGGAGCCGCCGACCAGGAGTTGGAGCCCGGCGACGGCGAGCATGGTGTACCCGACGGCCGCGACGCGCAGGGCGGTGAGGTCGCCGGTCACGAACAGCAGTCCGGCGACGGCGGCCAGGCCGAGGGCGGCCAGAAGCAGGTGGCGGACGGGCAGGGGCATGGCTGGCTAGACCTTTCGGGCGGTCGGTCGGGACAGGATGCCGTCGGGGCGCACGCTCAGGACGGCCACGACGATGACGAGGGCGGCGAGGGTCGCCAGTTCGGGACCCAGGAACCCGGACACGTACGACTTGCCGAGCCCGATGAGCAGACCGCCGATCACGGCGCCGAAGGGGTTGTCCAGACCGCCCACCACGGCCGCCGTGATCCCGAAGACGAACACCACGTCGAAGACGTTCGGTGAGAGGAAGGGCGGTCCGGCGAGCATGCCCGCCAACGCTCCGATCAGGGAGGCGATCCCCCACCCCGCCGTGAGCATGAGACCGACCCGCACCCCGTTGAGCCGGGCCGCCTCCGGGTGGAAGGCGGCGGCGCGCATCCGCAGCCCGAGGGGCGTGAACCGGTACAGGGCGAACAGGAGGAGCGCGGCCACCCCCACGGAGACCAGGGCGAACACGTCCGAGGGGGCGAAGCGGCCCACGTAGCTGAACGCGTAGCGGAGGCCGTGCTGTTCGTTGCCCCAGACCATGCCGACTCCGCCCTGGACCACCAGGAGGAGGCCGAGGGTGACGATGATGGCGTTGAGCTGGGAGGTGCGGGCGATGGGGCGGACGATGACGCGCTCCACGAAGGCGCCCACCAGCAGCCCCGCCGTCAGGGCGGCGGCGAAGCCGAGCCAGTAGGAGCCGGTGAGCTGGGTGACCGTGTACGCGGTGTAGACGGACAGCAGAGCGAGGGCGGGCTGGGCGAAGTTCACCAGCCGGGTGGCCTGGTAGATGATGACCAGGGAGAGCGCCAGTGCCGCGTAGGCCGCCCCGGAGGCCAGCCCGTTGAGGGTCAAAGTGACGAAGTAGTTCATGGGGTCTCCCTCAGAAGCCGAGGTAGGCGTGGCGCGTGCGGTCGTCGGCCAGGAGCTCGGCGGAGGGCCCCTCCGCCACGACGCTCCCCCGGTGGAGGACGTGGCCGTGGTCCGTGACGGACAGGGCCCCGGCGGCGTTCTGCTCCACGAGGACCACCGTGAGTCCCGCGCGGTCGCGCAGGTCGCGGAGCAGGTCGAGGATCCGCCGGGTGATCAGGGGCGCGAGGCCCAGCGAGGGTTCGTCGAGGAGCAGGACCCGGGGCCGGGCCATGAGGGCGCGGCCGATGGCGAGCATCTGGCGTTCCCCGCCGGAGAGGGTGGCGGCGGCCTTCGCGCGGCGCTCGGCCAGGGGAGGGAACAGGTCCATGACCTCGTCGAGGGTGGTTCGGTCCCGGCGGTCCGCGCGCCAGAGGGCACCCAGGCGCAGGTTCTCCTCCACGGTGAGTTCGACGACCACCCCGCCGCCCTCGGGGACGTGGGCGAGGCCCCGGGTGATGACCTGTTCCGTGGGGAGCCGGGTGATGTCCTCGCCCGCCAGCAGCACCCGCCCCGACGAGGCGCGGTGCAGGCCGGTGAGGGTGCGCAGGAGGGTGGTCTTGCCCGCGCCGTTGGCCCCGAGGACGGCGGACAGTCCGCGTTCGGGAACGGTGAGGCTGACGCGGTCCAGGGCCCGGACGGCGCCGTAGGAGGCGCTGAGGTCCTCGACGGTGAGCAGGGGCGGGAGGGTCATCGGCGGTCCCCGTTCCCGTCGTCGGGGCCGGTGGACGGGACGTCGGAGGTGCCCAGGTAGGCGCGGGTGACGGCGGGGTCGGCCTGGACCTCCTCGGGGGTCCCGGTCGAGATGACCCTGCCGAAGTCGAGGACCACGACGCGGTCGCAGACGTCCATGACCAGGTCCATGTGGTGTTCCACGAGGACCACCGCCATGTCCTTGCTGAGCTCCCGGATCCGCTCGCCCAGCTCGGCGGTCTCGTGACCGGAGAGCCCGCTGGCGGGTTCGTCCAGGAGGAGGAGTTCGGGTTCCCCGGCGCAGGCCCGTGCGAGGGCGACCTGCTTCTGCACGCCGTAGGGCAGGGTGCCGGGCAGCCGGTGGGCGTGCTCGCCGACACCGAAGCGCTCCAGGGCGGCGGTGGCGCGCTCCCTGAGCTCGCGTTCGTCGCGGTGGTGCCGCCCGAGGCCGCTGACGAGGGAGAACGCTCCGCCCCTGGCCAGGCGGTCGGCGCCCACCATGACGTTCCCGAGAACGGTCATCATCGGGAACAGGTTGAGGCCCTGGAAGGTCCGGGCGATCCCGGCCCTGGCCAGGTGGTGGGTACGCCCGCCGGATCGCGGCGCCCCCTTCCACGAGACCACTCCCCTGGTGGGGCGCAGCACCCCCGAGAGGACGTTGAAGAGGGTGGTCTTGCCCGCTCCGTTGGGGCCGATGAGACCGACGACGGTGCCCGGGTCGACCCGGAGTCCGACGTCGTCCAGCGCGGTGAGCCCTCCGAAGCGCATGGTCACCCCGTCCGCTGTCAGGAGGTGTTCCGGTGCGGTCGTTGTCATGGCTGCCTCTCTCCGGCGACTCGCCGGATCTCATACCGACCAGTTGGTATCGAACGGTCGGCGCGACGGGGCGCCCGCACGCCCCGGGGCGCCGGACCCGGGACGTGTTCAGTTCAGGAGACGGGCCAGATCCACCCGGGACCTGATGTTGAGCCTGCGGAAGATGCCGCGCAGGTGGTGCTCCACGGTGCGCGGGCTGATGAACATGTGCGCGGCCACCTCACGGTTGGTGGCGCCCTCCGCCACCAACTGCGCGATCTGCTGCTGTTGCGCCGTCAGGTCGCCGGTGGCCGGGGACTCCGGGCCGCGTTCGGCGGTGCCGATGGCGCGCAGTTCCGCGCGGGTCTGCCGGACCCACAGCCGCGCGCCGAAGCGCTCGAAGGTCTCCAGGGCGTTGTACAGGTGCTCCCGGGCACGCCCGGGGAGGCGGGACCGCCGCAGGGACGCGCCGAAGAGCAGTTGGGTGCGCGCGTGCTCGACGTCGTCGTCACCGCAGGCCCGGTGCAGGTCGAGCGCGGTCTCGAAGTGGTCGGCCGCCTCCTCCCCGGTGGCGAGCAGGCCGTCCCCGCGTGCGGCCAGGGCCAGCGCGCTCGGGCTCTCCACGGCCTCGGCCCAGCCGCGGTACTCCGGCCTGGGAGGCGCGCGCCCACCCGGTCTTGCCCGTGCGGACCGCGGCCTCCACGAAGTGGGGGCGGTGAGCAGGCGCATGGTGGGGTGCCCGTGCCCGGGACCTGCGTGCACCAGGGAGCGCAGCCGGAAGAAGGCGTCGGCGGCGTTGCCCCGGGAGAGTTCGAGGACGGCCAGCGCCCAGGAGGCCAGCGCGGAGGGCAGCCCGAGGCTCCTCTCCCCGGCCTGCGCGGTCACCGCGCGCGCCCGGATGTGGCAGGTGTCGACGTCGCCCTGGATGGCGGCGATCATCGCCAGCGAGGCGAGGTGCTGGGCGGCCCAGATGGTCTGACCGGACTCGCGGGAGGCGCGCAGCCCGGTCAGGGCGGTCCCGGCGGCGGACGGGAAGCGCCCGCTCCAGAACTCGGAGAAGACGAGGAAGGCCAGCGCCGAGGGCACGAAGACGTGTTCCCCCGGGACCGGGCCGACTCCCTCGCGCGGGAGGTGACGGTGCGGACGAAGGGGGCGTCCCCCAGGCGGAGGCCGCAGATCCCCGCCCACACCAGCTCCGAGGGGGCGCTCATGCCGTGGGAGAGCCGGATCGCCTCGCGCAGCAGCGGGGTGGAGTTCACGTAGTCGCCCCGGAACGAGACCGTGCACCCCTCCAGGAAGGCGGCGATCAGCCGCATCGAGGGCGGATCGTCGGGGCGGACCAGGGGGACGGCGAGTTCGGTGGCCCTGGCGTGGCGGACGGGGTCCCCCGCGTAGGAGGCGCTGTCGGCGGACCGGACCAGGGCGCGCAGGGCGAGGCCGCGGTCGTGCGGGACGAGGTCGCGCCCGGCGGCGTACAGCCGTTCGGCGGCGTCCACGGCGTTGGAGTCGCACGTCTCGAACTCGGCCTGGATGAGGGCGACCACGGCTCGGCGGCGGTCGGACACAGCCAGCGGGCGGGCCCGCCCGAGCAGGCGCGCGGCGCGTTCGGGCTCCCCTGCGAGGTGGGACTCGTGGGAGGCGGTGGCCAGGCGGCAGGCGCGTTCGTCGGGGTCGGGGGTGAGGTCGGCGGCGCGCTCGTTGGTGTGGGAGGCCGCGAGCGGCCCCGCCAGGCGTTTGGCCCGCCGTGCGGCGGCCGCGATCCGGTCCGCGAGGTCGGCGTCGGGGGCCTCGGCACCGCGGGCGGCGTGCCGGGCGAAATCGACCGGGGCGTGCTCGCGGTCGGTCACCCCGGCCAGGGCCCGGTGGGCCGCGCGCAGGCGACCGGCGGGGGTGGCCTGGACGACGGCCTCCCGCAGGAGCGGGTCGGGGAAGACCAGGGTGTCGCCGTCCACCCGCACCAGCCCGCGTTCCTCGGCGGGTTCGAGGGTGGCCACCGAGGGCGCGGGTTCCGGGTCTTCGGGTTCGCGCGCGGCGTCCAGGAGCAGGTGGACGCGGGGGTCGGCGGCCAGTGCGCCGAGCAGCAGGATCCGCCGGGCGTCGTCGGGCAGCTCTTCGTAGGGGGCGAGCCAGGCCGCGCGCGACCGTGCCGTGAGCGGGAGGGGGTCGGGCAGGGCGTGTTCGCCCCGGACCTGCTCCGGGGTGAGGGACGAGAGGAAGCCGAGGGCCGCCGCGGGGTTGCCGTGGGCGGCGCCGACCAGCCCGGCGCGGACCGTGGAGGACAGGTGGGCGGGGGCGCGGTCGGCGAGCAGGTCGTGCACCGCGCGGTCCTCCAGGGGGAGAGGACCAGTTCGGGCACCCCCGGGACCGGACCGGGGGCGCTGGAGCGGTGCCCGTCCCGGGCAGCGAACACGGCGGCGATCCGGGTCCCGGTGAGACGCCGCGCGGCGAACGCCAGGGCGTCGAGCGAGGTGGCGTCCAGGAGTTCGGCGTCGTCCACGCACAGGAGGAGGGGGCGATCGGTGCTCGCCTCGGAGAGGAGTTCGAGGACGGCGGTGTAGAGCGGGTAACGGTCGTCGTCGGTGCCGCCGCCCCGGGTGAGGGCTTCGCGCAGGAGGTCGCGCTGGCGCGCCGGAAGCCGGTCGATCACCGGTCCCACGGGGCGCAGGAGGCGTTGGAGGCCGGAGCAGGGGAGGTCGGTCTCGGTGCGGACCCCGCCCACGTGGAGGACGGTGAAGTCACGCGCGGCGTCGCGGGTGCGGTCGAGCAGGAGGCTCCGGCCCTGGCCCGGACCACCCGTGAGGAGCAGGGACGCGCCCCGGCCGGACCTCGCGTCGCCCAGGGCGTCGGCGAGCGTCCTCCACTCAGCGTCCCGGCCCCGGAGGCGTACGCTCGGGGGCTCCGTGTACCGTTCCGTCACGTTGTTCACATTCGCACAGCGCCGCCCCGCTCCGGCAGGTGTGCGCGGACACACTGGTCGTTTCACCGATACCCGCCCCGTGCCCCGCGTGGCGTCCGCGTACGAGGGTTCTGCTGGTCCTCGGTGGGCTTCGCGGGGATGGCGTTGCGCAAGATGAACCGGTGGTTCAGACCGATCCACGATGCCGAAAAAATGTTCCGGTTCCCTCATATGCCGCACAACCGGAACTCCGCCCGTGTCCGTCCAGGTAGTCCGGACGCGGCGCGTCGAGGCCGCCCCAATGGCGAAACAGACAAACAGCACAAACAACTCTCAGATAGCTTTTTGTCCACTTCGGGACACTGTCGCGGCCGTCCCCGTGCGGGATATCCAGTGCGGGACACACTGGATCGGACAGCCGGAGGACCGCATGGAGAACCGCTCCCTGACAGCGGAGGACCGACGCCCACCCGTCGGCACCGTGAACCGACCCCTGACGTTCGGTGTGGAGGAGGAGTTCTTCGTCGTCGACCCGCGCACGCGCCGCATCCTCTCCCGCGCCCCCGACGTCCTGGCCCACGCCCGATCGTTCGGGCCCCACCTGTGCGGCGAGTTCACCCGGGCCCAGGTGGAGGCCAACAGCCCCGTGTGCACCACCTCGGAGGAGGCCCGCGCGTTCCTGGAGACCGCTCGGGCGGAACTCCACCGGGCCGCCGACAGCGCGGGGCTGGCCGTGGCCGCGACCGGCACCCCCGTCCTCGGAGACCCGGCCGCGGCCACCATCAGCCATGGCCGCCGCTACTCCGCCATCGCCTCCCACTTCGGAGCCCTGCGCGCCTCCCACGTGGTGTGCGGCTGTCACGTGCACGTCGGCATCCCGGACCCGGCCACCGCCGTGGCCGTCAGCGACCACCTGCGCCGCTGGCTGCCCTTCCTGGTCGCGCTGGCCGCGAACTCGCCCTTCCAGTCGGGTCGGGACACCGGTCACGCCAGCTGGCGGACGGTCACCTGGAACCAGCTGCCGTCCGCCGGTCCGCCGCCGCTGATGCGCACCCTCAAGGAGCACGAGAGCGCCGTCCAGGGGCTGACCTCCACCGGGGCGATCCTGGACCGCCGCATGGTCTACTGGGACATCCGCCTCTCCGACCACCTGCCCACGCTGGAGATCCGGGTGGGCGACGTGGCCGCCACCGCCGAGGAGGCCCTGCTCCTCGCGACCCTCACCCGGGGCCTGGCCACGCGGGCCCTCACCGACGTGTGGCACGGGGTCCCCGCACCCGCCGTGAGCACGCACACCCTGCGCGCCGCCGTGTGGCGGGCCGCCCGGGAGGGGTTGGAGGGGGTGGTCCCCGACCCGCTGACCGGCGAGTCCCTGACCGCGAGCGCCGCCATGGAGCGGGTCCGCCGGGCCGCCCTGCCCGGCCTGGCCGTCTCCGGGGACACGGACCTGGTGTCGTCCCTGCTCGACCGGGTCCTGACCGTGGGGTCGGGCGCCCACCGCCAGCGGGTCGCCTACGCGCGCCGGGAGCGGATGACCGACGTGGTGGACCACGTCGTGGCGCAGACCCGCGAGGGCCTGGGGTCGGTGCCCCGCCCGAGGCTCCCCGCGCCTGAGCACGCGGGGCCGCCGGGCCGTTCTCGGGCAGGGGTCGGCGGACGAGAGTGGAGCATCCCCCGAGATACCAGGGAAACACGTCCGTGCCGGTCACCGCCAGCGCGCTCCCCCAGCCTGTGGACGACGGGCCGGCCTGCGGACGACGGGGGCGGGCCACCCCAAGCCACCCCGTGACCGGCCACCCCGGCGCGGAGCGGCCCGGCGCGGAGCGGCCCGGCGCGGCCGACCGAGAGTCGGGCTCCAAGGATGCTCGGACTCCCCGGCGGGAGGGGGCGCCCCTCCCGCCGGTACGCTCAGGCCTCCAGAAGTTCCCGCAGGTCGTCGGCGGTGGGAGGATCAGCGCCCACCCGGGTGACCGTGTGGGCCGCGGCGGTGACGGCGAAGGTCAGCAGGTCGGCCAGGTCCGCCTCCGTCAGCCCGGTCAGGCGGCCCCGTGGCCGCTCACCCAGCCTCCCGTCCAGGTCGAGACGGTGGAGGAGGGCTCCCATGAAGGAGTCGCCCGCCCCGACCGTGTCCACCACCTCCACCCTCGGTGCGGGGACCGCGGCCAGCACACCGTGGGAGAGGGCGAAGGCCCCTCCGCGCCCAGGGTGACCACGACCAGCGCCGGACCGAGGGCGGCCAGGGCGTGCGCGGCCCCCTCGGGGGTGTGCTCCGGGAAGAGGAAGGCCAGGTCCTCGTCGCTGGCCTTGACCACGTGGGCCTGGGCCGCGTGGCGCAGGGCCAGCGCACGGGCCTCGGCCGGGTCCCCGACCACGTCCGCGCGGATGTTGGGGTCGAGGGAGACCGTCACCTGTCCCCGGCCGTGCTCGCGCCGCAGCAGCGCCTCGATCCGGGTGGCCCCCGGTTCGCGGAACAGGGCGATGGAGGCGGCGTGCAGGGCCCGCACCCCGGGTTCCAGGGCTCCGGGGAGCTCACCGGGACGCCAACGCCAGTCGGCGGCGTCGTCCATGCGGAAGTCGTACCGGGCCGCCCCGTCCTGACCGAGGGTGGCCAGGGCCAGGGCGGACGGCTCCTCCGCCGCGACCAGACCGGCAGGGTCCAGCCCCCGGCCAGAAGGCGTTCCCGGATGGCCGCGCCGAAACCGTCGGCGCCGATCCGGGCGAGCAGCCGGGTGGGCGTGCCCAGCCGGGCCGCGGCCAGCGCCGTGTTGGCCGGTCCGCCGCCGGGTGCGGCCCGCAACACGTCCGGGCCGTGCCGGGACGGCAGCAGGTCCATCACGTTCTCCCCGACCACCACCAGCCGGGGTGTTCCGGCGGCGGGGCCCGTGGTCTCCTCGGTCACCGGCTTCCTCCCGTACCGCGCAGGGCCGCCGCGATCGAGGTCGAGAACCCGACCTGCGGCAGCAGGGTGGCCTGGTAGGCGTGGTAGACGTCGGGCTTGCCCGACCACACCGCTCCCCGGGGCGGTTCGCGGGGTCCAGCTCGTGCCGCCAGCTGCCGTGCTCGCGGTCCACGTGGAACCGGTCGGCGTAGTCCCACCACCGCTCGTACCGCTCGGTGTAGGCGGTGTCGCCGGTGCGCACGGCCAGCGCCCACGCGGCCATGGTGGCCTCGGCCACCACCCAGTGCATGCGCTGGCGCACGACCGGGCGGTCCTCCCAGTCCAGGGTGTAGGCGAACCCCTCCGCGCCGTCCACGCCCCAGCCTCGCCGGACGGCGCGGGCGAAGAGGTGTTCGGCGTCGGCGCGCAGCCACGCGGGGGCGGTCTCGCCCGCGCGCTCCAGGGCGAGTTCGAGATGCAGGAGCAGGCGGGCCCACTCCAGGAGGTGACCGGTGGTGCTGCCGAAGGGGCGGAAGGGGTGATCAGGGTGGTCGCGGTTGTAGTCCGGGAGCGGGCGCCAGTCCGGGGTGAAGTGCTCGGGCAGGCGCCAGTCGTGGGCGGCGGCCACTCCGTGGACCAGGCGCTCCGCCACGGCCAGGGCCCGGCGGGTCCAGTCGGTGTCGCCGGTGGCGTCGGCAGCGGCCAGGAGCGCCTCCACCCAGTGCATGGCGCTGTTGGCCCCCGGTAGGGCTCGGTGACGGTCCAGTCGGCGTCCCAGCTCTCCCGAACGCAGTCCGCCTCCTCCTCCCAGAAGCGCGCGTCGAACACCCCCAGGGCCTCGTCCAGCAGTTCACGCGCGCCCGGGCGGGCGGCGAGGGTGGCGGAGGAGGCGGCCAGGACGACGAAGGAGAGGGGGTAGGCGGACTTGTCCGGGAGCGCTTGGGAGCGCTCCCGGGCTCGGGTGGGATCCCCGCCCTCCGGCACCGCGTCGAACCATCCGCCCAGTTCGGCGTCGCGCAACGGCCCGGAGAGCGCGGCCACCCCGTGGTCGGCCAGCTCCGCCGCGCGCGCGTCGCCGCGCAGGTGCGCCAGGGAGAACACGTGCGTCATCCGAGCGGTGATCCAGGTCTCGGTCGGACGGTCGGGCTCCACGCCGCCCTTGGCGTCCAGCCAGCCGAACCCGTCGGGGACGGCCGCACCGGCGGCGAAGTCGACCAACCGCCGTTCCTCCGCCGCCAACCACGAGGGGGAGCCCGGGGCAGGGTGTGTCGAAGTGGTCAAACCAGTGCCTCCTCAGGGAGTTGTTCCGCGCGTAACGCTATCCCGGGCCGTGCTTCCCGTGAAGGGTTCCGCTCGCCCCCGGGCCCGGTCCGCGGCGCTGCACGTCCAGCGGATGTGCTCCGCGACGCTGAGGGGGTCGTCCGCCATCGGGATGTGTCCGACCCCCAGCAGCGACACCATGCGCGCGTTGGGCACCCGCTGGTGGGCGTGCTCCGCGCTGGAGGGCAGCAGGGTTCGGTCCCGGTCACCCCAGGCGATGGTGACCGGGCAGGAGATCGGCCGGGAGGTGAAGTCGTAGTCCGCGATCCTCGGCACCATACGCACGTACGGCGCTCCCGGGGTGAGCCCCTGGATACCGAACCGGGTCGCCTTGGCCTCCGGGGAGGAGGGGTCGCCGCGCAGCGCGATGCGTGCCGCGGCCCGCGCGGGCGGGGTGTCCGCGAGCCGTTCCTTGAGCGGCATGGGCAGGTGGGTGGCCAGGTTGGCCACCACGCCGACCGTGCGCATGCCCCAGCGGGCGAGGCGGTCGGAGAACCCGGCCGGGGAGAACACCGTCACCGAGCCGGCCACCCCTGGACCCCCAGTTCGAGGGCGATCGAACCGCCCAGCGAGTTGCCCGCCAGGTGGGGGCGCTCCAGCCCGTGCAGTTCGCAGAAATCCCGGATCACCCGCACCATGCTGTGCACGTCGTAGGGTTCGTCCCGCCCCGGCGCCGGGGACTCCCCGAACCCCGGCAGGTCCACGCTGACCACCTCGTAGTCGGCGGCCAACCGGGGCGCCACCGCCTCCCAGCTCTGCCGTCGGTCGCCGAGTCCGTGCAGCAGGACCACGGGGCGACCGCTCCCGTGCCGGTCGAAGGCGATGCGTCTGGGGTTCATCCCATGGGTCTACCCGAGGTACCCGTGACGACCACCGGGACGAACCAGGAAACTGGGCAGAAGCTGTGCCCGGGTCGGCTCAC
The DNA here is from genome assembly GCA_018388625.1 of Nocardiopsis eucommiae. Lineage (GTDB taxonomy): Bacteria > Actinomycetota > Actinomycetes > Streptosporangiales > Streptosporangiaceae > Nocardiopsis > Nocardiopsis eucommiae. The sequence continues at coordinate 5,674,280 of CP074402.1, forward strand.
CGGCGGCGCGCGGACGCGGCGCGGCGGTGAGCAGCAGGCCCGACACCACGGCCACCAGACCCAGGACCGGTGCCAGGCCGAAGCCCAGACCGGCCACGGTCAGGACCAGCAGCCCGCCGCCGATCAGCGCGGCGGCGGCCAGCACACGGATCAGTCCGGGGTCACCGCGCAGGACCTTCGGCGGCTCCTCGAACCGCACCGCCCAGTGGGCCAGGGGCAGGATCATCGGCACCAGGACCGCCACGCCGAGCACGCCCCACAGCAGCCACAGCCCGGTCATCGGGTCGGGGGTGTTGATGCCCAGGCCGTACACGAGGACCCCGGCCACCACCGAGATCGGCAGCATGTGCCACAGGTACACCGTCATCAGCTGCGGGGAGACACGGTCCAGCATCCGCGCCGGACCGGGCCGGTCCGTCCACGCGGAGATCCGGTCCCGCAGGAGCATCGCGACGCCGACCTGCACGGCGCCCAGCGCCGCCAGCACCAGGGTCGGCGGGGAGACGTTCGAGGTCTCGGCGGCGAACACACCGGTCATGTTGAACGAGTACGGACCCACGTTGACCAGGACGACGACCGTGACGGCGCCGACGGCGGCCATCCATGCCGCGTGGGGGCGGCGGATCGCACCGCTCGCGTACCGGAACCCCAGCTGGTGGACGGCCAACCAGACGAAGGCCACGTTCAGGAAGCCGAAGGCCTCCACCCCGAAGCCGAACCGGCTCAGGTCCACGACCATGGCACCGGCGAGCAGCGCCGCCGGGACCCACCAGCCGAACCTGTCCTGGGCGGCCACCAGGATCGGGGTGGCCACCACCACCAGCACGTACACGGCCAGGAACCACAGCACCATGCCCGCCGCGCCCGCGCCGACCAGTACCGGCTGCTGCTGGGCTCCGCCCAGGACCGCCAGGTGCGAGGCGAGGATCCACACCACCGCGAGGGGCACCACGGGCCAGGCCAGCCGTCTGAGCCGCTTGGCCCACCAGACCGACGCGATCTCGCCCCGGCCCTGGGCCGAGCGCCAGCTGATCATGTTGGCCGCCCCACCCACGAAGAAGATCAGCGGCATGACCTGGGAGACCCAGGTGAGCGCGAACCCGCCCGGGGTGCTCAGGACGCTGGTCGCCGCGAGGTCGCCCTCGGACTGCACGGTCAGCACCGGCAGCCACCAGTGCTGGAGGACCACCAGGGCCATGACGAACAGGCGCAGGGCGTCGAGGAAGCGATCACGTCCCCGTGGTCGGGGCACGGCCACCACCGGTGCTGCGGCGGAGGCCTGAGGCCGGTCCCCGCCCGCGTTCGCGGGTTCGGCGATCACGGTCATGGGTTGTCGCTCCTTGGTCTTTCCCGGGGTCCGGGGGCGGCCGGGCACGCGGAGGTGCCTGGTCGTGCTGACCGGGCTGTGCTGACCTGTGGGGGTCCGACACGTCCCGATGCGGGGCCCTGATCACGGGCGCCCGCCGACACTGATGACGGCAGTGGTGACGCGTCGCTGGTAACGACCCTAGGTTCGGGTCGCCGGGCGCCGCGAGGGCGCTGGGTACCCTCTCTCCCCACGGCCAGCCCACCCACGAGGGGTGGTGCCAGCACTACCGTCCCGTTGGGAACGCCGAGGGCGCGGGGGTTCGCGGACCGGAGACACCGACGGGCCCGGGCAGGTGGTGCCGGTGGGACCGAGGGGATCAGGGAGCGGTGGGGACGGCGCGCTTGTGGGCGGTCACACCGTAGCGGTCCACGAGGGTGCGGGTCACCTCGTCGGGGACCGGAAGGCCCTCGAGGAAGTCGTCGATCTGATCGTAGGTCAGCCCCAGCGCCTCCTCGTCGGGCTTCTGCGGGGTGAGCGTCTCCAGGTCGGCCGTCGGCACCTTGTTCACCAGGTCCCCGGGAGCGCCGAGTTCGGCGGCGACCGCGCGCACCCGGCGCTTGGTCAGTCCGGCCAGCGGCACGAGGTCGACCCCGCCGTCGCCGTACTTGGTGAAGAAGCCGGTGACCGCCTCGGCCGCGTGGTCGGTGCCGACCACCAGGCCGCGCGCGGCGCCCGCGATCGCGTACTGGGCGATCATCCGCTGGCGGGCCTTGACGTTGCCGACCACGAAGTCCTCCGCGAAGGCGTGCTCGTGGGTCACGCCGGCCTCGGTGAGGGAGGCGGCCATGGCGTCCGTGGCCGGTCGCACGTCCACGGTCAGACACTGGTCGGGGGCACCGAACTCCACGGCGCGGGCGGCGTCCGCCTCGTCCGCCTGCGTCCCGTAGGGCAGGCGCACGGCCACGTACTCGGCCTCGTGGCCGGACTCGCGGGCCCGGTCGACGGCCAGTCGGCACAGGCGCCCGGCGGTGAGCGAGTCCACGCCACCGCTGATCCCCAGGACCAGCGCGCGGGACCCGTTCGTGGTGAGTCTCTCCGTGAGGAAGGCCACTCTGCGCTCGATCTCGGCGTGGACGTCGAAGTGCTCGGGGACTTCGAGTTCGCGGATGATCTCGCGGCGCTGCTCGCTCAGCTCGGTCTCGGTCACGTGCGCTCCCTGGATGTGGTGCGTGGTCCACCGATTATCACCCTTGCCGGGGAGCGCTTCACCACGTCGGTCAGCGGTCCGCGCGCAGGCGGCGGGCGAACCGCTCGTAGTCCACCACGACGCCGTCGCCGTCCACGGACAACGAGTACTCGCCGTGCAGGGGGTCGCGGTAGGTGTAGCGCTCCAGACCGTCCTCGGCCGGGTGCCGGGTGTAGCGCTGGCGGACACGGCGGACCCGCAGGCAGGGGATGTCGATCCACGCGACCGCGATGTCCCGGTGTTCTCCGGGACGCAGCCCGAGACGGCGGATGGGGAGCGTGTTGGTGAGCGGGGTGGCGGCGACGTCGGCGTCCAGGCAGCCCACCAGCTCGGGGAGGGGGCGGCCGTCCGCGTCGGTCCAGTGGCCGTCCTGGGCCCGGAGTGTGACCGACCTCGGCCCGGAGGTCGAGAGCACCTCGGCGCGGACCTCGCGGGTCGTCCAGGCCAGGTCCGTGCGGACGGTGAAGCGCGTGAAGAAGCGCTCCGCCCCTCCACCACGGTCTCCCCGGCCTCCAGCCGGTGGCCGTCGGGCTCGGGCAGGACCGTGCCGAGTCCCAACCCCTGGGGGACGTCGGTGCGGGTCCACGCGGCCGGGTGTTCCGTCAGTGACGACATGTCACCGTTCTACCGTTCTGGACGGTGCGGCGCCAGAGCGCGAGCGTGCCCGTGCCGAACGTGACACGGGCACGGAAGCCGTTCGTTACGGGGCCCGTGGTTCACTGCGGTCGAACCACGGGCCCCGGCGGACGGACGTCAGGCGACGGGCTGGGGCTCCTCGTCCCTGCCGCCGGCCCTGACCTCGTCCTGCACGCGGTCGAAGTCCGCCTCCATCTGCGGGCTGACCCGGCCGAGGCCGTTGAAGGCGAAGATGCACAGCACGCTCAGGGCGATGGCCGGCACCATGGCGTACAGACCGACGCCGAGGAAGGCCTCGTCGACGAAGTCCCAGACGATGGCGGTGGTCGCGCCCGCGACCATGCCGGCCAGGGCGCCCGCCCAGGTCATCCTGCGCCAGAAGACGGCGAAGAGCAGGACCGGGCCGAAGCCCGCCCCGAAGCCCGCCCAGGCGTAGCCGACCAGACCCATGACGGACTGGTCTCCGTAGAGGGCGACCAGGGCGGCGACCACGGCCACGACCACGACGGCCAGACGGCTGAGCCACATGAGCAGCTTGGGACTGGCGTCCTTGTTGATGTAGGCGCGGTAGACGTCCTCGGTGATGGCGGAGGAGGCCACCAGGAGCTGGGAGTCCGCGGTGCTCATGACCGCCGCGAGGATGGCGGCGAGGAGGAAGCCCGCGACCCACGGGTTCATCAGGGCGTCGATCAGGCGGGGAAGACCTGTTCGGGGTCGTCCAGGGGGTCTCGAAGTAGGCGATACCGACGAAGCCGACGAGCAGCGCCAGCCCCATGGCGGTGACCGCCCAGGACACGCTGATGGCCGCTGCCTTGGGGATGTCCCGGAGGGAGCGGATGCCCATGTAGCGGGAGAGGATGTGCGGCTGGCCGAAGTAGCCGAAGCCCCACGCCAGACCGGACACGATGACCACCCAGCCCAGCGTCTCGGCGGACACCCAGGCGCCGTCGGCGAGGGAGGAGCCGCCGAAGGCCGACATGAGGTTGTCGCCCCGGGCGTTGACTCCGTCGACGACCTCGCCGAGGCCGCCCAGGAAGCTGATCGCGACCACGGGCACGATGAGCAGGGCCAGCCACATCATCATGGCCTGCACGACGTCGGTGACCGAGACGGCGAGGTAGCCGCCGATGACGGTGTAGGCGACCACGATGCCGAGCCCGATGAGCACGGCCAGCACCGGGTTGAGCCCGAAGACCTGGTCGAACAGCGACATCATCGCCGTCATGCCGGAGGCGACGTAGAAGAAGTAGAAGACGATGATCAGGACCGCCGAGACCCCGCGCAGGAGACGGGTGCGGTCGTTGAACCGGTTCTCCAGGAAGGAGGAGAGGGTGAGCGAGTCGGACTCGCCGCCGTTCCGGGCGTCGGTGACGCGTTCGGTGTACACCCGCAGACGCGGTGCGAGCAGGATCCAGCTGCCGAGGAAGCCGGAGGCCAGACCGACCGCGATCCAGGCCTCACCGAGGCCGGACATGTAGATGGCCCCGGGCAGGCCCATCAGGAGCCAACCGCTGAAGTCGCTGGCGTTCGCGCTCAGGGCGGTGACCAGACTGCCCAGTTTGCGGCCGCCCAGGACGAAGTCGGACTGTGACTGCGTGCGGCTGTAGAAGTACACAGCCATCGCGACCATGAGGCCGAGATAGATCACGAAGGTCACGATCGGTCCGACCAAGGAGTCGGGATTCAACCGTCTCCTCCTTTCCCAGAAGAACGGCGACAGTGGGCCGCTAAGCGTTGTTTGCGAAGAACAGGCCGATCATCACGGTTGGTAGCCCAGACCACAATGCCCTGTGTGCGAAACAACACCCGGTCGAGACCTGGTCGAGTTCTTGACCAGGCAGAATTGTTCGCCTGGCCATTTCCGGCAAGCCCCGTTTGTCTGATCGGACATACGCACACCGCGTGGCCGCACGGTCGTCCCACATGGCGGGACACCGCTCGGCGCACGGGAACCCGGGATCCCCCGAGCCCCGGGGAACTCAGCCGAGCAGCTCCCGCAACCGGCGCTCCACCCCGGCCAGGTGCGCGCCCAGGGCCAGCCGCGCCGCCTCGGGGTCGCGCGCCCGCACCGCGCGGACGATCCGGCGGTGCTCCCCGTCGCTGGCCGCCAGCGCCGCCTCCGTCAGCGGCGCCACGTCCATCAGCTGGTTGATCCGCATCCGGGTGTCCGTGACCGCGGCGACCGTCCGTTCCGATCCGGTCAGCTGGGCCAGGGTGATGTGGAAGACGGTGTCGCAGCGCCGGTAGTCGGCGGGTCCGGCGTCGGCGGCCACGCCCACCCGCCGGTCCAGGAGGTCGTGCTGGTCCGTGGTGAGGCCGGTCTCGGCCAGCCGGACCACGGCGCCCGTCTCCAGGGTGCGCCGGAAGGCGAGCAGGTCGTCCAGCGCGGTGCCGGCCGCGCCGAGGCCGCGCCGCGCCTCGTCCGGGGTGGGCCTCGGAGGCGGCACCGCGACGAAGGTCCCGCCACCGCGTCCGCGCCGGGACTCGACGTGCCCCCGCCGCCGGAGGAGCTGGATCGCCTCGCGCAGGGTGACACGGCTGACGCCGAGGCGGGCGGAGAGGTCGCGCTCGGCCGGGAAGCGGCCGCCCTCCGGGACGACGCCGAGTCTGATGGCGCACAGCAGGCGCTCGACGGTGACCTCCAGGTCGTTGTCGGCCCGGACGCGACGGAAGACCGCTTCGGCAGCGGGATCGCAGGAGGGGATCACTCGGCCAGCTTAGGGCGCGTTCGGCACTCTCACCCGGAAAAGGCCGATCATCACCTTATCGGCCTGCCCGTATCCGTCTGGGAGGAACGGATCATACGAACACAGTGATTCCGTGGAGGAAAGGAAACACGGATTCCAGGAATGGCGGGCCCTTGAGACACACGAACGGCCCGGGGCGCGCGCCCGCCCCGGGCCGTGGGGAGGGGAGACACTCGTGTTCTCCCAGGAAGGACCTAGTCCCAGTCCAGGCCGCCACCCGTCTGGTACTCGATCACTCGGGTCTCGAAGAAGTTCTTCTCCTTCTGGAGGTCCATCATCTCCGACATCCACGGGAACGGGTTCTCGGTCTCACCGAAGATGGGGGCGAGGCCGATCTGCTCGGCGCGGCGGTCGGTGATGAAGTGCATGTACTTCTCGCACAGCTCGGAGTTGAGGCCCAGCACGCCGCGCGGCATGGTCTCGCGGCCGTAGGCCACCTCCAGCTCGCAGGCGTCCGTGAGCATCTGCCGGACCTCGGCCTGGAACTCCTCGGTCCACAGGTGCGGGTTCTCGATCTTGATCTGGTTGATCACGTCGATGCCGAAGTTCAGGTGGATCGACTCGTCGCGCAGGATGTACTGGTACTGCTCCGCGATGCCGACCATCTTGTTGCGGCGGCCCAGCGAGAGGATCTGCGCGAAGCCGGTGTAGAACCACATGCCCTCGAAGATCACGTAGAACGCGACCAGGTCACGCAGGAAGGCCTGGTCGGACTCGGGCGTTCCGGTGCGGAACTCCGGGTTCTCCAGGTTCTGGGTGTACTTGAGCGCCCAGGCGTCCTTCGCGGTGATCGAGGGGACCTCGCGGTACATGTTGAAGAGCTCGCCCTCGTCCAGGCCGAGGCTCTCGCAGATGTACTGGAAGGTGTGCGTGTGCACCGCCTCCTCGAAGGCCTGGCGCAGCAGGTACTGGCGGCACTCCGGGTTGGTGAGCTGACGGTACACGGCCAAGACGATGTTGTTGGCCACCAGGGACTCCGCCGTGGCGAAGAAGCCGAGGTTGCGCTTGAGCATCAGGCGCTCGTCCTCGGTGAGCCCGTCCTTGGACTTCCACAGCGCGATGTCGGCCTGCATCGCCACCTCGGTGGGCATCCAGTGGTTGTTGCACCCGGAAAGGTACTTCTCCCACGCCCACGTGTACTTGAGGGGCAGCAGCTGGTTGACGTCGGCGCGGGCGTTGATCATCGACTTGTCGTCGACGTTGACGCGCTCGGCGTCGCGCTCGATCTCGCCGAGGCCGCTGGTGGCCGCTGCGCTGTTCTCGGAAACCGCGGTCATGCTCGAACTTGTCCGTTCTCCGGTCGGGCCGGGGTCGTCTGCGGGGAGTGGAGGGGAGCCACGAGGGAGGCGGGGGCGCCCGCGGATGTCGCGGGCGCCCCGGGACACCTCGTTACTGGCAGGCCTCGCACTCGGGGTCCTCGATGCTGCACGCCTGGCCGTCGACGATCTCGAACTCGTCCTCGGGCTCGGGCGCCACCGGCTCGGCCACCGGAGCCGGGCTCACGGCGGGGCTGGGAGCCGGGGCCGCCACGGGGGCGGCCGGGGTGGAGGCGACCGCGTTGAGGCGGCCGTCCGTGCCCTTGAGCGTGCTCTTCTCCACGTGGGTGGCGCTCTGCGAACGCAGGTAGTAGGTGGTCTTGAGACCGGAGCGCCAGGCGCGACGGTACAGGGCGTCCAGCTTCTTCCCGCTGGGGGCGCCCATGTACAGGTTGAGCGACTGGGCCTGGTCGATCCACTTCTGACGGCGCGAACCGGCGTCCACCAGCCAGTTGGGGTCGACCTCGAACGCCGTGGCGTACAGGGCCTTGAGGTCGTCCGGCACGCGGTCGATGTCACCGAGGCTGCCGTCGTGCATCTTCAGCGCCGACACCATGTCCTCGTCCCAGAGACCGCGCTCCTTGAGGTCGCGGACCAGGTAGTCGTTGACGACGGTGAAGTCGCCGGACATGTTCGACTTGACGAACAGGTTCCGGTAGACCGGCTCGATCGACTGGCTGACGCCGGTGATGTTGGCGATGGTCGCGGTGGGCGCGATCGCCATGACGTTGGAGTTGCGCATCCCGGTGGACTTCACGCGCTCACGCAGGGAGTCCCAGTCCAGGGTCTCGCCGCGGTCCATGTCGAGGTCGCCGCCACGGGAGTCCGCGAGCAGGCGCAGGGAGTCGATGGGCAGGACGCCCTGGCTCCACAGCGAGCCCTCGAAGCTCTCGTACGCGCCGCGCTCCTTGGCCAGCTCCATGGACGCCTCGATGGCGTAGTAGCTGATCAGCTCCATGCTCTCGTCCGCGAAGGTGACCGCGCCCTCGGAGGCGAACGGCGTGCGGATCTTGAACAGGGCGTCCTGGAAGCCCATGAGGCCCAGGCCGACCGGGCGGTGGCGCATGTTCGCGCGGCGCGCCTCGGGGATCGTGTAGAAGTTCACGTCGATGACGTTGTCGAGCATGCGCACGGCGGTGCGGACGGTGCGGCGCAGGCGCTCGACGTCGATGCCGTTCGGGCCGACGTGCTGCGGCAGGTTCACCGAGCCGAGGTTGCAGACCGCGACCTCGTCCTTGCTGGTGTTCAGCGTGATCTCGGTGCACAGGTTGGAGGAGTGCACCACGCCGTTGTGCTGCTGCGGCGAACGCAGGTTCGACGGGTCCTTGAAGGTGATCCACGGGTGGCCGGTCTCGAACAGCATGGTGAGCATGCGGCGCCACAGGTCCACGGCGGGCATCTTCTTGGAGACCTTGATGCGCCCGGCCTCGGCCTCGGCCTCGTACTTCTCGTAGGCCTCGACGAAGTCCGTGCCGTACTTGTCGTGCAGGTCGGGGACCTCGTCCGGGGAGAACAGGGTCCAGGTGCCCTGCTCCTCCACGCGCTTCATGAACAGGTCCGGAACCCAGTTCGCGGTGTTCATGTCGTGCGTGCGGCGGCGCTCGTCACCGGTGTTCTTGCGGAGGTCGAGGAACTCCTCGATGTCGATGTGCCAGGTCTCCAGGTAGGCGCAGACCGCGCCCTTGCGCTTGCCGCCCTGGTTGACCGCCACCGCGGTGTCGTTGGCGATCTTCAGGAACGGGACGACGCCCTGGCTCTTGCCGTTGGTGCCCTTGATGTGGGAGCCGAGGCCGCGGACCGGGGTCCAGTCGTTGCCCAGGCCGCCCGAGTACTTGGACAGCATCGCGTTGTTGCTGATGCCGTGGAAGATGTCGTGCAGGTCGTCGCCGACCGTGGTGAGGAAGCAGGAGGACAGCTGCGCGCGGACCGTGCCCGAGTTGAACAGGGTGGGCGTGGAGGCCATGAAGTCGAACGAGCTCAGCAGCTCGTAGAACTCGATGGCGCGGGCCTCGCGGTCGTCCTCGTTGAGCGCCAGGCCCATCGCGACGCGCATGAAGAACGCCTGCGGGAGCTCGTAGCGGACCTCGTCGCTGTGCAGGAAGTAGCGGTCGTACAGGGTCTGGAGACCGAGGAAGGTGAACTGCTCGTCGCGGTCGGCGTGCAGGGCCTTGCCCAGGCGCTCCAGGTCGAACTGGGCCAGGGCCGGGTCGAGCTGACCGAGGTCGATGCCGCGACCGACGTAGGCGGCCAGGTAGGTGGCGTAGCGGTCGTCCATGTCGGACTGACCGGCGGTCTCGGGGGCGCCGCTGACGAAGCTGAGGGCCTCGGTGCGGAGCTTGTCGAGCAGCAGGCGGGCGGCCACGTACGAGTAGTTCGGGTCGACCTCCACGTAGCTGCGGGCGGCCATGACCAGGGCGAGCTCGACCTCGGAGTCCGCGATACCGGGGTAGAAGCCCCGACGCGCCTCGGTGAGGACCTTGGCCGCCGAAACACCGGTGAGCCGCGCACAGGCCTCGGTAACGACGTGCTCGATCCGGTCGACGGCGGCGGGGGCGCCACCGCCGTTGGTCGGCGCGGGCCGAACGGATGCGGGCACGGCCTCGACGTCAAGGGTCATACAGCGGCTCCAACCTCGGTAAAGAAGAGTCCCGGCGGGGAACGGGGTTCACGAGTAGCAGACGCGCGGCTCGCACCGGCGGCCCACCGCACCGGATGCGGATGGACCCGCGACCGGCGGGTCGCGGCGACTCCCCTCGAAGCCCCTTCGTCTGCGTGTCGGTGGCGGGTCCGGGGACCCGCGGGTGACCTACTCGTCCTCCGCGCCCGAAGCCGATCGGGCCTCGTCGCGCGTGGCGGTCGTCGTTCCCGTCTGCTTCACCAGGGCGGGAACCCCGGTGAACCACCAACGGGTCCCGATACTACATCTAGGGGGCGCCACCTTGGAACACCCCAAGATGATGGCGTGTCGCGGATTTCTCGGATTCTTCGACGAATGTCGAACACACGCCTGGAGCGTGGTATGAGTGCCCCACGGGCGCCCTGTGAGAGGGCGTCTCCGGCCGGGCTCGCGGGCCTTCGTGGGGGTCGGACCCAGCCTAGGACGTCGGCGGGGCGGACGTGTCCGCCCGACTCCCGGAGATCGGCCACAGGGCCGTACGGCACCCCGGAAAAGGGATCGCGCGACGCCGGGTTGACGACCGAACCTGGCGTACCTGGTGGGCGTGGCTGCGGGAAACGGACCCTGGGCGTCCGGATGCGGCCGATCACGCCCCCGGCCCGCGCCGGATCGGGGCGCGTCAGAAAGCTCACTTCCCGGGGTGTCGGCGGCCCGTCGGCGCGCCGGGTGCCCGGCTGGGCGCGCGCGGGGCTCGACCCGCGCCGCCCGGGTCAGAAGTCCAGGAGCAGGTCCAGGTCGTCCTCGGCCAGGCCGAGGTCGGTCCGGATCCGGAACCGGATGCGCAGGAGCTCGTCGAACAGGTCCCGGGCGTAGGCGGACAGGTTCCGGTTCGAGAACCAGCGGGCGCCCGAGGTGGCCCAGCGCTCCGCGCCCTCCAGGTCGTCGTGGGCGTAGAGGACCTCGGCCACGTGGATGTGCGTCTGGAGCCCCGGCTGACCCCCGCTCTCCAGCCGCTTCAGGTGCTCGTAGGCGAGACCGCGCTCGTCCAGCTGGAGCAGTGCCCCGGCGCTCAGGGCGTGCGCGTCGACCACGGTGGGTCCGCCGTCGTCCATGGCGCGCTGGTAGGCGGCGCAGGCCCGCTCGAACTCCTGGGCGATCTCCCACTGCTCCCCGGCGCGCACGAACAGCTCCGCCCGGGTCACCTCGCTTCCGGCGTCGACCCGGTTGGCCAGGTCGAGCAGCTGGGCGGCGATCCGGCCGTGCTCACCCGACCGGACGGCGTGGAACTCCAACCGGTCGAGATCTGCCGTCGTCACCTGGGTCAACCGCATCGCCCCCATCCCCTACTCGCACTCGCGCGCGCCGGTCAGGGCCTGGCACGCTCCAGTGCCTGCCAGAACCCCTGGCGCAGTCCGTCACGGACCTCGTCGCGCAACAGGTGGTCGATCGGGAGTGAGGACCCCTGAAGCAGCCTCGCCTCGAGGTCGGAGGGCATCCTCGGCCTACGGGCCAGGACCGCCTCCACCCACAGGGCGGGCGCCTCACGTGCGATCGACTCCGCGAAGTCGTTCCCTTCCTTGTGCGCGACATGCACCGCGTCATCAACGGTATGCGCGCCGGAGCCCGTCTGTTGGGTATATCCAGGACTAGGGTTGGATTCCTGGTATCCAGGAGTGCCGAACCGGGTGTCGTACTCGGGACCAGTAGGTCGCCGTTCCCCGAAACCGGGGCGGCGCCACCGCGACGTGCGGTGTCAGTTGCCGTACTGGTCCCATAGGTAGGGTTTGCGTCCGCCCCACCTCCGAAGCCTGGATCCTCACCGGGTCCGAACCTCAGGTCCGGGCCGGGCGGGGGTGAGTTTCTCTGCGGTGGCCCCTGCTGGAGGTCCGCGAACGAGGCCTGGGGGCCGGTTCCCGCGTCGAAGGACCGCTGCGGCCCCGTCCCGTTGAAGGACGGCTGGGGCCCGGTCCCGTTCGTGAAGGCGGGCTGAGCGCCGGGCAGCGTGTGCCCTGCGGGTGCCCCGGTCTGCCCTGGAGTCCGTACCCGCCCTGCTCGGCCCCGCGCATGGACTGGTGTCCGCCGGTCCCGGAGGGCGGGTATCCGCCCTGGCCGTTGGCACCGTGTCCGTTCTGCGCCGCGTGGGCGCTGGGGCCGGGGTGCGCCCCGGTGGCACCGGGGTAGGAGCCGTTGCCGTTCACTCCGGGCGGGGCCTGCCCGCCGGACGGGAAGCCGTTCGCGTCGATGGCGCCGGAGGAGGCGCCCTCCGCACCGGGTCCGGCCAGGTGGTCGACGCCGCGCTGTTGCGCTATCGATCGGCGCATCGCACGCAGCTGGTCCATGGCGCTGCCCTGGGGCACGGGTTGTCCGCCGGTGCCCGCGAACATCGCTTCGAGGCCGCCGGTGGAGGCGTTGACCGGGTCGACCCGGCCGGATCCGCTCTGGGCCGACGCGGGCTGACGCGGCTGCGGGGCCTCGGGCTGGCGCGGGGCCTCGGGGCCGACCGGCCGCGCCCGTTGGCGAAGGGGGTGGTCGTCTTGGCGGCGGTCTCCTGTGTGGAGCCGCCACCGGAGAGGAGGTTCACGTGGGGACGCAGGTGCCCGGCGCCGATCTCGATGAGGTCGTCGCTCTCCCGGCGCAGGGCGCGGGAGATGGTCCAGTTGCCCTCCACGGAGATGTGCACGACGGTGACGCGCACGCCCATGTCCTGGACGTCGGCGACCACGGGCGCCATGTCCTCGTCGCCGCTGACCAGGACCGCGTCGGAAAGGACACCGGTGCGGGCCAGGGTGGTGAGGTCGCGTTGGACGTAGCTCTCCACGCCCTCGCGCCGTCCCGGCCGTATCCGGGCGGCCCGGAACTTGATGCCGGGGATGTCCGCGATGCTGTCCTGTTCCTGGGCCCGCCGGTCGTCGGCGATCGCCTCGTACCAGTAGCACCGCAGGAGAGGCAGTCCCGTCCGGTCCCGGGCCACCTCGTTGAGGAACTGGACGAGACCAGAGTAGTCCCAGGCGACGGAGTCCCGGTTACGGGTTCCGTGCACGGCCATCGCACCGTCGGCGAGAAGGTATCCCGCGTCGACGAACAACGCGCAACGGTCCACGTGACACCGCCCCCTTCCCTGTCGATCTCTGGGGCCATATCCATGACCGGGGCACAGCCTAGCCAAGTCTGTCTCGTTTTGCGTGCCATCGACGAATACTGAACGTTACTAAGCTGCTACGCACCGGAGGCCCTCGGGGTCGGGCACCGTCCACCGGAAGCCCCACCAGGCCCGGAAGGGCCACGGAAGGGGCATCCCGGCCACGGGCCTCAGGTGCGCATCGGCGCGGTGAGGGCGACGACGCCCACCACCACGGCGTCCTGACCGGACGGGATTCGGATATCCGATTCGCGCCCGAGTACCGCGTCGAATCGAACGACATCGGTCCCGAACGTCATCGGATCACCCACCGCCCCGCGCGCGGAGCTCACGAACGCGTTGTCGACGCTTCCGTGTCCGTCGGAGGGCGCGACCGGGACCCCGCCCACCATGACGCGGTCACCGGCGAGGTCGGCGTCGCCCTCCCAGGCCACCACGTCGAACCGGGCCCGGACCGAATCCGGCAGCAGACCGGACACCGGGAAGCGCGCCCCGGCCGGGTCCTGGAAGACCGCCGTGGTCTCGTCCAGCACCATCGCCTGGTGGTAGCCCTCCACCGACGGGTCGTCCAGGACCACCACGAGGCTCCACCCGGCGTGGACGCCCCTGCCCTCCAAAGCCGGGACGTCGCTGACCCACCACTCGCCGCCCCCGCCCGACCGGACGAGGTCGGTGACGTCCGCGAACGCCTGGTAGGCGCGGTAGCCCGGCAGGTCCGCGAACCGGGTGTCGGTGGCGGCCACGGTGGTGTAGGAGACCATGCCGGGGCCCTTCACGCGTGCGGTGGGAGCGCTCGGCTCCCCGCCGCCGAGAAGTACAGCCCGGCCCAGCGCACCGACCCGCCCTCGGGGAGTTCCCAGGTCGCGGAGCTGGAGGAGGTGGTCGTGGGGTCCCAGTCGCGGTCGAGCGGGGCCATCACCCAGTTGTCGTTGTCGAGCCGCTCACCGGTCCGCTGACGGGCGTCCGCGCAGGCGCCGGGGGCTTCCTCCACTTCCCCTCCGCTTCGTCCTCCTCCTCGGCGTACCCGTCCTCGGGGGTTCGACGGCCTCCGGGGACTCGGAGGGCTCCTCCGCGCCGTCGTCACCGGGCTCGGCCTCGGGCTCGTCCCGTCCCTCCTCCTCGTCGTCGGGCTCCGCCGAGGGACCGCCGCCGAGGAGGTCGTCGATCCCCTCACCGAGACCGGGGGTGACGTCCGAGGGCGCGCGGCGCAGGTCGGCGTCGGGGAGCGCGTCCGGCGACGTGCCCGCCTCGTCCGGGAGCTCCACCGAGCCGCGGCCCGGCCAGCCCCACCACGGCCACGGCCGACCGCCCTCCGGCGGGTCGGGCTCGGTGCAGGTCAGCAGGGCGTTTCCCACCGTCTCCGTACGTACCTGCCCGGCGGTCGCGTAGCGGGCGGCGATACCGTCCGGCGTCACCCCGCGCTCACCGACCGCCTCGAATCTGACCCCGCCCGAGGAGATCACCACTCTCGCGGGCACGTCCACGTCGGCGTCGGGGGCCACACGGACGTCGATGAACTGGGTGCCGCTCTCCCCTCCGCCATGCCGGGGCGCACGCACTCGCCGCCGCCGCTGCCCACCGAACAGCCCCAGTCACCGTTGCCCGCCGCCATGGGGACGGCGTTCCCCGCGCCGCCGGAGGAGACCATCTCCACTCCGGGGGCAGGGTGATGGCGGCGACCACGTCGCTGGCGGTGGCCGCGCCCGTGTTGAGCACGTCGAGGACCATGATCCCGTCACCGCCCGGCACCAGGGCGCCGACCGGGTCGATACCCGCCGCGAACTCCGGCTGGGACTCCTCCGGTGCCTCGGGTTCCTCCGGAGCCGCCGGGGGCTCCTCCGGGGTGTCCGGGGGCCTCGGCGCGGGGGCGCCGGGGCCGGGGCCGGGGCGGCCGGAACGTCGGCGGGCACCGAGGGGACGGGAACCGGTTCGGGTGCGGGTTCGGGCTCCGGCGCGGCCGGGTCCGGATCGTCCGCGGGGGTCGGCGGGGGCGCGGGGGCCCCGGCCGCCGGGGATCCTCCTGGGGCGCGGCCACCGGAGGGGGATCGGTGGGCACGGGAGCCTCTCCCCCACCAGGGCGAGCGCGACCGCGACGGCCACACCGGCGGCAGCGGCGGCCCCGGCGGAGACCTGCTGCTGGCGCCGGGACATCCGGTTCCACCAGGCTCCGGTCGCGACACCGCCCGGGGTCACGGTGAGGTAGCCCGTCGCGCCGAAGCCGACGACCAGAGGCAGCACGATCCCGCGCAGGCCGACGTTGACGTCCATGAGCTCCGCGTACACCTCGCGGCAGTCCCCGCAGTCGTCCATGTGCCGGTCGACCTTGGTGGTGTCGCGCTTGGACAGCCCGCCGCGCACGTAGGCGCCGAGCAGACCCAACGTGGGACGGCAGGCCTCCGCCGCTCCCCCGCCCGCCAGGTGCATCTGGAGGTAGGCCTGGCGCAGCCCCTCGCGCGCGCGGTAGGCCAGGGCGGCCACACCGTTGGCGTTCATCCCGAGGATGGTGGCCGCCTCCGCGGGCTTGACCCCTCGATCTCCGTGTGCCAGAGCACGGACTGCCAGCGTTCGGGCAGGGAGAGGAAGGCGCGGGCGATCAGGGAGCGTTCGAGGCCCTCCAACGCCGGGTCGACGAAGGGTTCACCGGAGTCGTAGCTCTCCATGTCGTCGGTGACGACCTGGCGTCTGTCCCCCCGGCCCCGGTCGTAGGCGGCGTTGCGGACCGCGGTGAGCAGGTAGGGGCGGAAGGCGTCGCTGGGGCCGCCACCGCGCTGGATGACGCTGAGCACCTTGGTGAACGCCTCGGCCACCGCGTCCTCGACCTCGGCCTCGCCGCGCAGCAGCTGGCGGGCCAGCCCCCGGGCGGCCCCGGCATGGCGCTCGTAGAGGGTGCCGTAGGCGGCGTTGTCACCGGCCTTCACCCGCTCGATGATCTCCGCGTCACCGATGAGTGTCTCTGTGTGCTCTCCGTCGGCGTCGGCCACCCAGCGCCCTTTCCCTCGTGGTCCCGTATCCCCCGCCGGCGAGCCAGAACCGGGGTGTCGGGAGGCAGGGTCGCGGCGTCGGAGGATCACGTACTCGAAAAATATCTCGTATCCGCGTCATAGCCGCTACCGATCTCCGTGATTGGGGTGAGGGCGAACGAGGAGGACCCACCGCGGGGGCGCGGGTCCACCTCCGTTCACCTGGCCGAACGACGACCGGGAGCGATCATGGGCGAAACCGAAGTGGGAGCCGGAGCGCGGGGCAGTGTGGTGCGCCGCGCCCGGGAACTGCGGGCGCCGTGGGGGCGCCGGAGCGGGGAGCGGGGGTGGATCCCGTCCGAGGACTGGTGGACGCCCTCCGTGGACGCCGTCTGCGAGGCGTACACCACCGGGACGGACCTGACCGAACCCTGCACCCGGCTCGGGGAGGCCCGGGCCCGTTCGGGGGTGGAGGTCGGCCGGGCACTCGCCGACCTCGACGCCTTCGGGGAGGTCGTGGGCTGGGAGCACGTCCCGCTCGCCCTGGTCCGCGCGCTGGCCGAGGGCTGGGTCGAGGGGGCCGGGGCCGGGACACCTGCCAGGACCCGCTCACCGGCCTGGCCAACGAGGCGTACCTGCGTACCCGCGTCCGTGAGCTGTACCGGAGCGCGGAGGAGACCGTCCCGGCCGCGTTCGACCACCACCTGGTGGTGGTGGCGCTGGATCCCACCCTCGACCCGTGGCGGCGCGCGGCGCGGCTGATCGTGCTCGGACACGAGCTGAACCGCTTCTTCACCCGAGGGGAGTCGGTGTGCCTGGCCAGCCGGGCGCGGATCGCGGTGGTCGCCCGGGACGAGCCCGCGCTCAGGACCGAGATCGACGAGCTGCGCTCGGGGATCGGCTGGGAGCACGGCGCCGCCGTCTGGTCGGTGCCGCTGCCCGCGACCCACCGCGAGGCTTCCGCCCTGCTCGACGGGCTGGGGAGGCCGCCCCGCGAGGAATGACCCACGAACGCCGCTGCGGACCGCCCTTCCAGAGGGGAGAGGGTTCGGTCCGGAGCGGCGGGGCCGACCCCGCGCATGTCTGAGGGGGTGTGCGCGGAGCGGTCGGCCCCCGTCCGACGGGCCCGGGCCCTCTGGCCCCGCGAGAGGGGCGGCCCATGAGGCCGTCGGACGGACGAAGGCGCCGCCTGGCGGCGCCCGGGGGCGCGCTCACACAGGGGAGGTGGGCGCGCCTCCCGTCATGTCACCCGACCCTGACCGGCTCCGGCCGGTGGAGAGCGCGTATGGGAACGGCTTCCGGCGAGAAAACGGAAATGACTCCGGCGGTCGGTGTGCTCACAGAATGTCGCGAAGAAAGGACGCGAAGCGATGCCGTGATCACCATCGGTCATGCCGGGAGAAAGGATTCCGGGAAACGCGCGGGCCCCTGATAACTTCCAGGAATGTTCTCACGGTTTTCCGGCTTTTTTGTCGGTGCTTTCTTCGGGCTGGTGTTCGTGCTGGTCAACAGCGGTCCGCCGCTTTCTTCGGCGGTCGCTTTCACGGTGCGTTCACTGGCCGTGGGGGTGGCCGTGGCGATCGTCGTCCTGGCGCTGCTGGCCATGCGGAAAGGCACCCCCGGGGAGGGTGAGGGCGCTCGGGGGCCACGTTTCGGGGCGTTCTTCGGTGTGGTCACGATGATCGAGGTCGCACTGATCATCGGGGGCGCGATGACCATCGGCCGGCTCGACGGGGTCCCGGACCAGGCCGGTGTGGCCTGGGTGGCACTCGTCGTCGGCCTGCACTTCCTCCCCTGGCCTGGCACTGGAAGCAGCGGGAGCTGCTCGTCGTGGCCGGGTACGCCACCGCGCTGGGCGCGATCGGCCTGGTCATGGCGCTGACCGGGCACCCCGGCTGGGTGCCCCTGGTCAGCGGTGTCGTCACCGGCGCGGGCATGCTGCTCGGCAGCCTCGGCGGCGTGGTCCTGGTGGCGCGGAGCCCCCGGTAGCGGAACGACCCTAGAGACCGAAGTACGGCAGGCACGGTTCCAACCCCTCGACCTCGACCGGGACCGTGCGGTGCCGCTCCCAGCCCTCCCGGGTCAGCCGGTACCTGGTCTCCCGCACCCGCTCGCCCCGGATCGCCACCAGGTCGGTCCCGTCCGGGCGGTACCCGAGCCTCCGGGCCACGCCGTGCGAGGCGGCCGTGGCCTCCAGGACCCCCGAGACCGCCGCCTCCGCGCCCAGCTCCGCGAAGGCCAGGTGCAGCACGGCGGCCCGCATCTCCGTGCCGATCCCCCGTCCCTGGTACCGCCGGGTGAGCCACGAGCCCGTGGTCACCTGGCGGGCCACACCGAAGTCCCGCGCCGTCAGGTCCTGGACCCCGATCACGGTGCCCTCGTAGGCGACGACCGCGTTGAACGTCCACCTCTCCGGGGTCCACGCCGCCATGGTGGCCCAGTTGTGCTGGACGACCGCCCGTGCCACGCGGTCGGGCGGCTGGTCCGTCCACGGGACCGAGAAGGGCATCCGCTCCGGGTCGTGGACACCCGCGACGGCGGCGTCGGCCAGCTGGGAGAGGTCCTCGTCGGAGGGCATCCGCAGCTGGAGTCGGGGCGTGTTCAGCCGGATCCCCGCCGGGGGAAGTGGTCCGCGATCATGCGCCGATTCTGTGGGAGCGCGCCGGGGTTGTCACCCGGTTTCAGCTGACCAGGTCCGCGACGAGCTCGGCCAGATCCCGGGAGGGCCGTCCCCCGCCTCACGGACCGTCCAGCCGCGCATCCCGGCCAGGTGCGCCGGGTGCGCGTACGCGGAGTCGGTGAGCAGGTAGCCGCACGGCGCGTCCGGCCAGTCCGGGACGGTGGGCAGGCGCTCCGTCCGGTAGGCGGCGGGTTCGTTCGCGCGGGCCGGCACCTCGATCATCTGGTTGCGTGCGAGGTCGGCGCGGGTCGGGCTGCCGGGCTGGGGCAGGGGCGCGTCCACCAGCACGTAGCCGAGGACGGGTCGGTGCGCGGAGCGCTGGGCCGCTCCGACCGCGCCGAGCAGGGGGCCGCTGTCCCCTCCGCGACCAGCACGACCGGGGTGCGGTCACCGACGAGTCGGCTGATCTCCAGGCTGGCGCGCGCGACGTAGCGGGCCGCGTGGGGGCGGTGTCGTCATCCACGATCTCGGGGAACACCGGTGCGGGGAGGGCGTCCGCGACGCCCGGGAGCGAGAAGCGGGCTCCGAGGGTGGGGGCAGGAGGACGGTGATCACGCGCGGGTCTCGTCCCGCACCCAGGCCAGGTACGACGGGTTCCCGCCGGTCACGGGCACCGCGACGATCTCCGGGACGTCGTAGGGGTGCGCCTCGACCAGGTGGGCGACCAGGTCGTCCAGGCGGTCCGCCGCGGTCTTGATCACGACCCTCCACTCCTGGTCGGCCTGGACCTCCCCTCCCAGCGGTAGAAGCTGGAGAGGGGTCCGCTCACCTGCGCGCAGGCGGCCAGCCGGTGCGCCACCACGGAACGGGCCACCTCCTCGGCACCCTCGCGGCTGTCCACGGTGGTCTCCACCCGGACGGTTCCGGTGTGCTCCTGCATGGTCGTCCCTCCAGGGCGGGGCGGCCCTGGTCCGCGCGGCCCCACCCGGTGTCCTAGGCTCACTGGTCATGAGCGAACGTGATGAACTCCTGCGTCAGATCAACGATAAGGCGGTCGTGCGCGGGAAGGTGACCCTGTCCTCCGGCAAGGAGGCCGACTACTACGTCGACCTGCGCCGGATCACCCTGGACGGGGAGGCCGCGCCGCTGGTCGGCTCGGTCCTGTTGGACACCGTCGAGGACCTGGAGTTCGACGCGGTGGGCGGTCTGACCCTGGGTGCCGACCCGGTGGCCACCGCGATGCTGCACGCCGCGCACGCGCGGGGCCGCAGGCTGGACGCCTTCGTGGTGCGCAAGGCGGGCAAGGCCCACGGTCTCCAGCGGCGGATCGAGGGCCCGGACGTGCGGGGGCGCCGTGTCCTGGCGCTGGAGGACACCTCCACCACCGGCGGTTCGGTGATGACCGCCGTGGAGGCGCTGCGCGAGGCGGGTGCCGAGGTCGTGGCGGTCGCACTGATCGTCGACCGTGGCGCGCGCGGAAGGCTGGAGGAGGAGGGTCTGGAGTACCGGCCCGTCTTCGAGGTCTCCGACCTGGACGTGTGACCTAGGGCTTGAGGGTGAAGGTGTGCCCCGGCGCGCGGTCGGAGACGTCGCGCGGGGCGCCGTTCACGTGGACCTCGACGGCGGTCGGGTCACCGATGGTGACCTCCAGGCCCTCGTCGTTGTCCGGGTAGGTCACGGAACTGCCCTGGGCGAGCTCCTGGTCCAGGAGCACGTCCCCGCCGGGGACGCGGACGAACACGTCGCTGGACTCGCCCACCACACGGATGTGGAGGACGCCCATGTCGGCGGGGTCCACACTCTCGGCCGCCGCCTCGGACGCGTTGACGCTGACGCCTTCGCCGTCCGGGAGGGACTGGTACAGGAAGTACCCGCCGAGGGCCACCAGGGCGACCAAGAGCACGACGGCCCCGACGATGGCCATCACCTGGCCAACGCCCCGCGGATCATTCCTATGCCTTCCCACGGCGACGAATGTAGCGCGTATCACGACAAAAAGCGACAGCGGCCACCGGGAACTCGTGGTCCGTGCTGCCTCCGTGAGAAATCAGCACGGAATCGTCGGCCACTTCCGGGTCCCCTCACCGGGCCTTCCCGCCCTCCCCCGTAAGCTGCGAGTACGTCGTCGATCCGGAGCATTTTGGTCTAGACCTTTCCAACGGCTCCGGCTATTCGGGATACTTGGACGACACCCGGTGGACGCTTCCGGACGCACGGCCCACGGGCCGTCCTCCGACGGTCCGGATTCCACCGCCGGGGAAACGCACGTGGGGTGCCGTCGGTACGCGAGGGAATCGCGTCGGCGGCCGCTCGCTCCAGGCCGAACCAGGGAGAGTCAAGCCATGCCCATCGCCAGCCCCGAGGTCTACACCGAGATGCTGAGCCGCGCGAAGTCCGAGGGCTTCGCCTACCCGGCGATCAACGTGACCTCCAGCCAGACGCTGCACGCCGCCCTGCGCGGTTTCGCAGAGGCCGAAAGCGACGGCATCGTCCAGGTCTCCACCGGTGGCGCGGAGTTCCTCTCCGGCGCGTCGGTGAAGGACATGGTCACCGGCTCGGTCGCCTTCGCGGAGTTCGCCCGCGTGGTCGCCGCCAAGTACCCGGTGAACATCGCCCTGCACACCGACCACTGCCCGAAGAACAAGCTCGACGGCTTCGTCCGCCCGCTGCTGGAGATCTCCAAGGAGCGCGTGGCCAAGGGCCAGGAGCCGCTGTTCCAGTCGCACATGTGGGACGGCTCCGCGGTCGAGCTGGAGGAGAACCTCCAGATCGCGGACGAGCTGCTCGCCGCCTCGAAGGCCGCCCGGACCATCCTGGAGATCGAGGTGGGCGTCGTCGGCGGTGAGGAGGACGGCATCGTCGGCGAGATCAACGAGAAGCTGTACACGACCCCGGCGGACGCCCTGCGTACCGCCGAGGTGCTCGGCCTGGGCGAGAAGGGCTACTACATGACGGCCCTGACCTTCGGCAACGTGCACGGCTCGTACAAGCCCGGCTTCGTGAAGCTGCGTCCGGAGGTCCTCAAGGCCGCCCAGGAGGCCGTCGCCGCCAAGTACGGCAAGGCCAAGGCCTTCGACTTCGTCTTCCACGGCGGCTCCGGCTCCACCTTGGAGGACATCCACGAGGCGATCGGCTACGGCGTCGTGAAGATGAACATCGACACCGACACCCAGTACGCCTACACGCGTCCGGTCGTCGACCACATCATGCGCAACTACGAGGGCGTCCTGAAGGTCGACGGCGAGATCGGCGACAAGAAGGCCTACGACCCCCGCGCCTACGGAAAGGTCGCCGAGGCCGGGATGGCCGCCCGCGTGGTCGAGGGCGCCCAGCACCTGAAGTCCGCCGGGAACAAGATGAAGTAGGGCTCCCGGCCCCGAACGGTGCCCGGCGGCCGAGGCCGCCGGGCACCGTCGTCCCTGCGTGGTGACGGACACCCCCGGTCCCCCCGGAACCGCGGTGGCCCGGTGGCAGGATGGGGGCATGAACCTGCACCAGAACCTGCTGAACGAGCCGCCCGAGACCCGCCTGGCGGACGACCCCGAGGCGCGCGAGGCCCTGGCCTTCTCCGACGACCCCACCCCGGTGGCCGGTCGGTTCCCGAGTTACTCCGCCGCGTGGGCCCGCCTGGCCGAGCTGGCCCTGGCCGACGGCCAGCCGGTGACCGCCTACGCCTACGCCCGGACCGGGTACCACCGCGGGCTGGACCAGCTGCGCCGTTCGGGCTGGAAGGGCCACGGCCCGATCCCGTGGGAGCACGAGCCCAACCAGGGCTTCCTGCGGGCCCTGCACGCCCTGAGCCAGGCCTCCGAGCAGATCGGTGACACGGAGGAGGCCGAGCGCTGCGCCACCTTCCTCCGCGAGTCGAGCGAGGAGGCCGCCCAGGCCCTGAACGCCTGAGCCCCCGCGCACCACGCGGCCCGGCCGGACCCCTGGGGTACGGCCGGGCCGTCCGCGTTCTCGGAGGCGGGGCGCGCACACCCCGAGAAGGTCCCGCGGACCCGGTGTGGGAACCCGCACGCGACGGACGGGAACGGGGCCCGGTGGCCGCGGCCCCACCTCGCCACTGACGGTTCCGGAGGGCGGCGCCGAAGGACGGTGAGCGGAGTGCCACAAAGCCCCACTTAACCCGGATGCGCAGGTCGTGTACGCTCAATACGCAACGGCCCCTGTCGCTGCCTTGCGCCAGGGGTTCATCCATGTTCGGGGTCGGAAAGGCCCCGGTCAGGTGTCGAGCGAAGAGGTAGAGACCAATGCCGGCGATCACGCTCGTGGGTGCCCAGTGGGGCGACGAGGGCAAGGGCAAGGCGACCGACCTGGTCGGTGACCGCGTGGACTACGTGGTCCGTTACCAGGGCGGCAACAACGCCGGGCACACGGTGGTCATCGGTGACCAGAAGTACGCCCTCCACCTGCTGCCGTCCGGCATCCTCTCCCCGAACGTCGTCCCGGTCATCGCCAACGGCGTCGTCATCGACCCGGGCGTGCTGTTCGAGGAGCTGCGCGGCCTCCAGGAGCGGGGCGTGGACACCTCCCGCCTGGTCATCTCGGCCAACGCGCACCTGATCATGCCCTACCACCGGGCCCTCGACAAGGTCAGCGAGCGCTTCCTCGGCAAGGGCAAGATCGGCACCACCGGTCGCGGCATCGGCCCGACCTACGCCGACAAGGTCACCCGCCAGGGCGTGCGCGTGCAGGACATGTTCGACCCCAAGATCCTGCGCAAGAAGATCGAGCTCGCCCTCCACGACAAGAACCAGCTCCTCACCAAGGTGTACAACCGGCGGGCCCTGGAGGCCGAGCCGATCATCGAGGAGTACCTGGGCTACGCCGAGAAGCTGCGCCCGCACGTGGCGGACACCTCCCTGATCCTCAACAAGGCGCTGGACGAGGGCAAGACGGTCTACCTGGAGGGCTCGCAGGGCACCCTCCTGGACATCGACCACGGCACCTACCCGTTCGTGACGTCGTCCTCGCCCACCTCCGGCGGCGCCGCCGCGGGCGCGGGCATCGGCCCCAACCGCATCACCAAGGTCGTGGGCATCCTCAAGGCCTACACCACGCGTGTGGGCTCCGGGCCCTTCCCGACCGAGCTCGTCGACGAGCAGGGCGACTGGCTGCGCACCCAGGGCGGCGAGTACGGCGTGACCACCGGCCGCGACCGCCGCTGCGGCTGGTTCGACGCGCCGATCGCCCGGTACGCCACCCGGATCAACGGCATCACCGACTTCTTCCTGACCAAGCTGGACGTCCTCACCGGCCTGGAGCGCATCCCCGTGTGCGTGGCCTACGACGTCGACGGCGTGCGGCACGACGAGATCCCGATGACGCAGACCGACTTCCACCACGCGACGCCGATCTACGAGTACTTCGAGGGCTGGTCCGAGGACATCACCGGCGCCCGGAAATTCGAGGAACTCCCCAAGAACGCGCAGAGCTACGTGCGTACCCTTGAGGAGATGGCCGGGGCTCCGATCTCCGCCATCGGCGTCGGTCCCGGCCGCGAGGAGACCCTCCAGCTGCGTTCCCTGGTCTGACCCGGCGTCACACGACTCCTCCAGTAGAAGAAGAGGCCCCCTGTAGTGAAAGCCCTCGTTCTCGGCGGCGGAGGCCGCGAGCACGCACTCGTCCGCGCTCTGTCCCTTGATCCGGGCGTCACCAGCATCCACAGCGCCCCAGGCAACCCGGGCATCTCCGACCTCTCGGAGAACCACGTCATCAACGTGACGGACGGGCTGGCCGTGACCGAGCTGGCCGCGCGCATCCGCGCCGAGCTGGTCGTGATCGGCCCGGAGGCGCCGCTGGTGGCCGGGGTGGCCGACGCCCTGCGCGACCGTGGCATCCCGGTGTTCGGTCCCGACAGGGAGGCGGCCCGGCTGGAGGGGTCCAAGGCCTTCGCCAAGGAGGTCATGGAGGCCGCGGGCGTGCCCACCGCCAAGGCGCGGGTGTGCCGGAGCGCCAGCCAGGTCTCCGAGGCCCTCGACGAGTTCGGGGCCCCGTACGTGGTGAAGAACGACGGGCTGGCCGCGGGCAAGGGCGTGGTGGTCACCGAGGACCGCGCCCTCGCGGAGCAGCACGCGCGGGAGTGCGGCCGCGTGGTCATCGAGGAGTACCTCGACGGCCCCGAGGTCTCCCTGTTCGTCCTCACGGACGGCGCCCACGCGCTGCCGCTGCTGCCCGCCCAGGACTTCAAGCGCGCCTACGACGGCGACCAGGGGCCGAACACGGGCGGCATGGGCGCCTACGCCCCGGTGCCGTGGGCCCCCGCCGGTCTGGTGGACGAGGTCATGGAGTCGGTCGTGCGGCCGACCGTGTCCGAGATGAACCGCCGTGGCCACCGCTACCAGGGCCTGCTCTACGTGGGCCTGGCGCTGACCTCCAGGGGCCCGCGCGTGGTGGAGTTCAACGCGCGCTTCGGTGACCCGGAGACCCAGGTCGTGCTGGACCGCCTGGCCACCCCGATCGGGGCGGTCCTCCAGGCCACCGACACCGGCGGTCTGGGGTCGATCGGTTCGCTCCAGTGGAAGTCCGGCGCCGCGGTGACCGTGGTGGTCGCGGCGGAGAACTACCCGGGCGACCCGGTCAGGGGCGACCTGATCGGCGGCCTGGACGCCGCGAACGCCCTGGAGGGGGCCTACGTGCTGCACGCGGGCACCGCCTGGGACGGGGTGCGCGACGTCAAGGCCAACGGCGGCCGCGTGCTGAACGTCGTCGGCACCGGCGCGAACCTGCGCCAGGCCCGTGAGCGCGCCTACGAGGCGGTCGGCCGGATCGAACTGCGCGGCTCGTTCCACCGCACCGACATCGCCGAACGCGCCGCCGCCGACGTCTAGGCACGCCCCAGGGCGACGCACGACAAGTTCCCGTGGGGGCCTCCGGCACGCCGGAGGCCCCCGCGCGTCCCGGCGCCCCCGGGCACGACCCAGAGAGAAGCGTCATGAGTGGCTTCGTCACCGTTCCCGAGCCCGTCGAGGTTCCGGGGCTCACCCACCTGCACACCGGCAAGGTGCGCGACCTGTACTCGACGGACTCCGGCGCGCTGGTGATGGTGGCCAGCGACCGCGTGTCGGCCTTCGACTGGGTGCTGCCCACGGAGATCCCCGGCAAGGGCCGTCTGCTGACCCAGCTGTCCCTGTGGTGGTTCGAGCGCCTCGGGGACCTCGTCGCCAACCACGTCCTCTCCGACACCCCGCCCGAGGGCGCACCGGCCGACTGGGCCGGTCGCACGCTGGTCTGCGAGCGGCTGGACATGGTCCCGGTCGAGTGCGTGGCGCGCGGCTACCTGGCCGGGTCCGGGCTGGCCGAGTACCGGGTGGACCGCACGGTGTGCGGCGTCCCCCTCCCCGAGGGCCTGGTCGACGGCTCCGAGCTGCCCGAGCCGGTGTTCACCCCGGCCACCAAGGCCGAGGTGGGCGACCACGACGAGAACGTGTCGTTCGAGGTCGTGGCGGAGCGGCACGGGGAGCGGCTCGCCACGGAGCTGCGCGACCTCACCCTGCGGGTGTACGGGCGCGGTCGGGACGTCGCCCGGGAGCGCGGCGTGATCCTCGCCGACACCAAGTTCGAGTTCGGCCGGTCCGCCTCGGGTGACCTCGTCCTCGCGGACGAGGTGTTCACCCCGGACTCGTCCCGGTACTGGCCCGCCGACGAGTGGAGCCCCGGGCACGCCCAGCCGTCCTTCGACAAGCAGATCCTGCGCGACTGGCTGACCTCGCCCGCCTCGGGCTGGGACCGCGCCTCGGACACCCCGCCGCCGGAACTCCCGGAGAACGTGGTGGAGCGCACTCTGTCCCGTTACGCGGAGATCCATGAGCGTCTGACCGGCGCCAAGCCGACTCTCTGACCGACGCGGACCGCGTGATTCCGCGCACGGGGACGTCGTTTCGGCTGTGGGAGCGCGTATGGTGGTGAAGTCGTATGCAACACCGAAGTAACGGCCAGCTATGCGTACGACCCATGGTCTCTCCCACGGCGTAATGCCTCTTTGGCCGTTTGGCGGGACTTCATCCGCGATCAGCGGGTATACCACGTTCTGGGCCGTTTGGCGCGATCCGCTTGCTATAGAGTCATCGCGAACCGACCGGCTCACCGGCCGCGCAGGTCACACACAAGATGGTCGCAACGTTTCAGGGCGAACCCGCGTCTCAACGCATACAGGCGATACCCGGCGAGGGTGACCCTTTTTTCACACTGCCTCACGAAGGAGCACATGAGCATGGGCCAGGAGGTTCGTTACCGCGTCCGCGGCGGACGCCCCCTCAGCGGAACGGCGTTCATCCAAGGCGCGAAGAACGCCGTCCTGCCGATGATCGGGGCCGCCCTGCTGGCGTCCAAGGGACGTACCGTGCTGCGGAACGTCCCCGTCATCGAGGACGTCTACCGCGCGCTTGAGCTCGCCGAGCACGTGGGTGCCAAGGTCGAGTTCCACGAGTCCGAGCGCACCGTCGTCATCGACGCGTGCGGGCTCAACGACCCCGAGCGCGCCGTCCTGCCCGCCGATATCGCGGCCCGCTTCCGCGGTTCCGTGCTCTTCGTGCCGGCTCTGATGCACCGCACCGGCCGCGCCCGCATCGAGGGCGTCGGCGGTTGCAACCTCGGCAGCCGCAACCTCGACTTCCACTACCGGGGCTTCGCCCGTCTGGGCGCGGAGGTCACCGAGGACCTGGAGCTCAACCACATCAACGTGGAGGCGAGCAAGCTCCGGGGCGGGCGCCTGTACCTGGACACCCCGTCCCACACGGGCACCGAGAACCTCCTCATGGCGGCCGTGCTGGCTCCCGGCACCACCGTGATCGAGCACGCGGCCCTCGAGCCCGAGGTCATCGACGTCATCAACTTCCTCTCCGCCATGGGCGCGAAGATCAGCGGTGGCGGCACCGGCCTGATCACCGTCGAGGGCGTCGAGGAGCTCACCGCCGTCGAGCACAGCATCATGTCCGACCGCATCGACGCCGGTGTGTTCGCGATGACCGTCGCCGCCACCGGTGGCGAGGTCAGCCTGGTGGGCGCCCACCTGGACCACCTGGGTGTGGCCCGGTGGAAACTGGAGCAGATGGGCGTCGGCTTCTCGCAGGAGGGCGCCGTCCTGCACGTCCAGCGGGACCCGTCCGTGCCGCTGCGCCCGATCAACGCGGTGACCTCGCCGTTCCCGGGCTTCGCGACGGACCTCCAGTCCCCGCTGATGGCGCTGGCCACCCTGGCCGAGGGTGAGAGCTACATCCACGAGGCCATCTACGACGGCCGCTTCGCGCTGGCCGACGAGCTCAACAAGATGGGTGCCAAGATCGAGGTCGAGGGGACCCGCGCCATCGTGCACGGTTCCACGAACCTGCGCGGCGCCGAGGTGATCGCCCACGACCTGCGCACCGGCGCGGCCCTGGTTCTCGCCGGACTGGTCGCCGAAGGTGAGACAATCGTGGCGCCTGGTTATCTGGTTGACCGCGGTCACGCTCAGTTCGCGTCGCGGCTCGCCGCGCTGGGCGGCGACGTGGAGCGCGTCACCGTCTCGTAGGAGCCGTAGGCGCAGTTCAAGCCGGGGTGGGGGCTTCCTCCCACCCGGGCTTTCGGCGTTGATATGGAAAACGATCTTCTTTGGCCCCGCACAATGGGTACGATCTCGGCAATCATGCCGTGACAGAGATCGGGTCGGGAAACCAGTGGGCGCACATAGTGAAGAGCGTGGAATGGTAGCGGGGAGCAACCCGAGGTGAGTGCGCAGCGTACTGGCGATTTGACGATCGGCGTCATAGGACCTCATGAGGTGGTCGAACGGGTCATGCTCATGGGTCCGGGGTCCACTGGTCCCCTGAACGCCAGACTCATCGCCGCCGCCTACCGAGACGAGCAGGAGGCGACGGACAAGGTCGTCAGGCTGGGGTCGGCCATCGACGCCTACCTGTTCGCCAGTCCTGTCCCCTACGAGTTCGCACGGAAGGCCGGCGTGTTGACCATGCCCGCGACCTTCGTGCCGCTCGGCGGGGCGAGCCTGCACGAGGCGCTGCTCCGAGCGACGCTGGACGATCGTTACGACCCGACCAGAGCCAGCCTCGACGTGCTCAGCCGCGCCGACGTGGTGGAGGCCTACTCCGAGGTCGACCTGCCCGTGGACGGCATCCACGTGCACGAGGAGCTGACCAACACGGCCCAGCTCACGTCCTTCCACGAGGGGCTGTGGCGGCGCAAGGCGACCAGGATGGCGATCACCTGCGTGCGCGGGGTCGCCGAGCGCCTGGAGGCCATCGGGGTTCCGGTGATCCGGCTGCGGCCCACCAACGCGGGTGTGCGCAGCGCCCTCCAGACCGCCGGTCTGCTGGGCGCGCACCACCGCCTGGAGGAGGCCCAGCTCGGCGTGGTCGTCGTGGACGTGCCCACGCTGCGCGACTCCTCCCGGCGTTCCACCCCGCGCTACTGGCGCGAGGAGCTGCGGCTGTCCCTGCACCGGCTGCTGCTCCAGGAGGCCCACCGGATCAACGCGACGGCGCACCGGCTGGACGACCACTCGTTCATGGTGACCGCCACGCGCGGCTCGCTGGTGACCGCGACCGAGGGGTTCCGGCAGCCCCCGTTCGTGGAGCGGATCAAGGCGGAGCTGGGCATCGCGATCGAGGTGGGCATCGGCATGGGCCGGACCACCCAGGACGCGGAGTCCCACGCCCGCGCGGCGCTCAACCGGGCGCAGGCCTCCAGGCAGAGCTTCGCGGTGGACCGCGAGGGCCGTTCGCTGGTCCCGGCCCAGCGCGCCCCGGCCCGGCAGTCGTCGGAGCCCCTGCGCACCAAGGGCCGCGAGACCCTGGTCCGCCTCTCGGAGAAGATCGCCGAGGAGGACGGCCCGCTGGTGGTCGACGCGGAGAACGCCGGGCGCATGCTCGGGGTCACCTCCCGGACCGCCCGGCGGCTGCTGCGCACCCTGGTGGAGGAGGGCCTGGCCTGGCCCCTGCCGCCCAACCGCACCCTCCAGCCCGGGCGCCCGCGCCAGCTCTACCGGCTGATCGTGGAGAAGCTGGACAAGGACGCCGCGGGCAAGTAGGCCCGCTCGTGACGCCCGACGGGGGCGGCTCCCACACGTGGGTGCCGCCCCCGTCGGCGTCCGCCGGGTCCGTGGGTCAGCGGCGCCGGGGGTAGTCGGTCGCGACGGAGAGGAACACGTCGTTCTCCTCGGGGGTGCCGAGGCTGACGCGGGCGCCCTCGCCGTCGAACGGACGCACCGAGACACCCGCCTCGGCGCAGGCCGCCGCGAAGTCGAGGGTGTCCTCATCCAGCCGCAGCCACACGAAGTTGGCCTCGGTGGGGGCACGGTCCACCCGGAGGCCACGAGGGCGCCACGGACGCGCTCACGCTCCTTCACGGTGGTCTCCACACGCTCCAGGAGCTCGCCCTCGGCGTCCAGCGAGGCGATCCCGGCCGCCTGGGCGAGGTGGTTGACCGCGAAGGGCACGAGTGTCTTGCCCACGGCGGAGGCCACGTGGGGGTGGCCGACGAGGTAGCCCAGGCGCACGGCGGCGAGGCCGTAGGCCTTGGAGAAGGTGCGCAGGACCGCGACGTTGGGCCGGTCCCGGTACAGCCGCACGCCGTCGGGGACCTCGGGGTCGCGCACGTACTCGCGGTAGGCCTCGTCGAGGACGACCAGCACGTGGTCGGGGACGCGGTCGAGGAAGTCGACCAGCTCCCGTTCCCGCACGGCGGTGCCGGTCGGGTTGTTCGGGTTGCACACCAGCACCATGCGGGTGTGGTCGGTGATCGCCTGGAGGATCGCCTCGAGGTCGTGGGTCTCGTCCCTGAGGGGTACCCGGACCGAGGTGACCCCGGACAGTTCCGCGAGCAGGGGGTAGGCCTCGAAGGAGCGCCAGGCGTAGACGACCTCGGCGCCCGGCTCCCCGACGGCCTCCAGGAGCTGCTGGAGCAGGCCGACGGAGCCCGCGCCGAGCGTGAGGTGGTCCTCGGGCACGCCCAGGCGCGCGGCGAGCCGGGTGAGGAGCTCGGTGGCGCCCGGGTCCGGGTAGCGGTTGAGTTCGGCGGAGGCCCTGGTGACGGCCTCACGCACGGACGGGAGCGGCCCGAGCGGGCTCTCGTTGGAGGACAGCTTGACGGAACGCCCGTCGGGCCCGACGACCTTGAGCCCGGGCTTGTAGGCGGGGATGGACTCCAGTACCGCCCGCAGATATGGCGATTTCGACTCCGACACCATTGTCCTTCCTCAATACTTTGTGCTAACCCCGCGACACTCTCAGCAATGGGAGGCCCGGGTCGGTCACCGCTCCAAGCGGAAATATCGCACAAACGAGGAGATACCACCATGCGTTTGCGTCATCGTTCTGCCCGTTCCGCAGCGGGCGTATCCCTGCCCGCCGCGATCGCGCTGACCTCCGCGATCGTCCTGAGCGCGTGCGGCGGAACGGACGAGGGGCAGGGCGACGACCCCAACGCCGAGGCCGCCGCCAAGCTGCACGACGCCCAGCCGATCAACGTCGGGGACGTGACCCTGCTCCCCGAGAGCAGCGAGGCCGGAACCTACTCCGAGCTTGTCACAGTGCAGTACTCGGAGGAGGTCCGGGCCTCCACCGAACTGGACAAGCCCGAGTGCATGGACGCCGCCAACCGCTGGGCCGACCTGGAGGCGGTGCGCGAGGCCCCCACCTCGGTCGCCGCCTACGAGTGGGAGAAGGGCAACGTCTCGCACATCCTCGTCCAGCTCGACGAGGAGTCCGCCGCCGAGGCCCTGGCGGTCGAGCCCCCGGACTCCTGCGCCGAGTACACCGCGACCTACGAGGACGGCAGCAGCTCCGCGTACGGCATCACCGACCTGGAGGTCCCCCGGTCGGCGACGACTCCCGCTCCTTCGCCATCCAGGTCAGTGACGACGGGGGCGAGAACCACATGTACACCGTCATGTACCGCAACGGCGGTCTGCTGGGCACCACCTCGGTGATGGGCCCCGGTGCGGCCGAGGACTACGAGCAGATCCTCCAGGACTTCACCGAGGCCGCCATCAAACGACAGGGTCAGATGCTCTGACCTCGTCGGGGAGACCACGCCCGGACTCGCCCGGGAACTCCTTGGCCAGGGTTCCGGGCCTGGCCCCGGCCCGGCCCTGGGCCTCGTCCCGCCGGGCCGCCTCACGCGGCCGGGGCAGCCTGCGCGGCGGTCCCTGGAGGTCCAGCGTGGTCACCGCGCCGAAGGACGCGATCACCGCGCCGCTCTCCCGGTCCACCAGGACCGCGCGCACGCCCGTCCGGCGCGGACCGTCGACCCGCACCGCGTACACCACGTCCACACGGCGGCCGTGGCGCAGGCCGTCGTAGCGGAGGAACCTCCAGCAGCCGTGCCGCCACGTCTCCTCGGGCTCGGTCCTGAGCATGACCCTGGCGTTGGTCCGCCAGACCTCGCTGCCGCGCAGGCGGCGGCGGGTCCGGCGTTCGGAGACCTCGCGCACCTCGCAGGGCTCCCGGGTGGCGAACCGGTGCGCCGCCTCGCGGAGCTCCGGGCTGAGCAGCGCGAGCAGGACCAGCTGCACGCCCAGGACCACCCCGTGGGTCGCGGTGGGGGCCGAGGCCACCTCCCAGCCGGTGGGGGCCAGCCCGACCGTCGCGGCCGCGCCCGCCGCGAGCAGGCCCGCGCGGGTGAGCGTCCGCCAGCCGATCGGCGTCCGGCTCAGGCCGCCGAAACATCCGCACCCCGCCTCGGGGTCGCGGCGGCGGGCCACCAGCAGCAGGGCCACGGACACCGCGAACACCAGGGCGGTGAGCACCCGGGCCGCCTCGCCGAGGAGGCCGGTCGCGGTCAGCAGGGCCACCGCGAGGGCCGCCTCCAGCAGGCAGGTGGCGAGTGTGACGGGGCGCCGCAGGCGCTCGGGCAGCAGGACGGACACGCCCGTCCCGGCCGCGCGCGGGCTGGCCTTGGCCGCCGCGCCGAGCAGGAGCAGGGCCGCGAGGAGCGGCAGCTGGACCTCGCGGACCGCGTCGAGAACCTCCGGGAACATGGGTCATCCCTCCTGGTGGGCGACGGTCATGGTCGCGTTGAAGCAGCCCGCCTCCAGTCGCCCGCCGAGGGCGACGAAGGAGGTCATGGTGAGGGAGGCGAGACGACCCGCGCTCTGGCTCCCGCAGGCCGGGCACAGGTCGCACAGCCAGCTGTCGGCGGCGGCGCAGTCCACGACGGGGACGACGGCGGTGTCCCTGGTGCAGTCGTTGCGGAGGCTGAGCGTGGCGCCGGTGGACAGCAGCGGCAGCGGGACGCAGGGGTGCGGCGGTCGCAGGCGCCCTCGTGCCCCGCCCGGTCGAGCGCCGGGTAGGCGGCCCCCGCGACCACGGCCCGCGGGTCCAGGTGGCTGGAACGCCCCCACGCGGGGTCGTACCAGGTGGCGATCCCGGTGACGGTCGTGGAGTGCTCGCGCGTGCGCGGGCGGCGCGGAGTGGAGCTCAACGGGTAGGGCGGCTGGGTGGTGACCGGCCGCGTCGCCACGATCTCGCCGCCGCGCCAGACACCGACGGCGTCGAAGAGGTAGCCCGGTTCGAGCCTGGGGTGGCGCACCCCGATGCGTCCGGAGGAGCGGTAGGGCAGGAGCACGGTCAGGCGGCGGCGGCCGTGTCCGGGGTCGATGCTGAGGGCGTCGCCCTCCTTGTCGGTGATGAGGCCGGTGGCGCGGGCGGGCTGGGCCCAGACGCGTTCGGCGACCAGTCGTCCGTCATGGGAGCACAGCACCACGACGTCGTCGCCGGGGCGCAGCTCGGTCGGCGGGACCTCGTCGCCGCGCCAGAAGGAGGTGACGCGCTCGTAGAGGAACCGCTCCTCCCCTTGGGCGTGGCCACGCAGAGCATGTACGAGGTGGCGTCGACCACCACGCCGCGCGTGACGCGGTGGTGGACCGGTGTGGGCTCGGGTACGACCTTGGCACCGAGCACGGCGGCGGTGAACCGCCGACGGTCCCGACCGCTGTCCGTGATCACTGACATGTCCTTCACGCCCCCTTGCAGACCGACTCGTCCGTCTGTGCCCATTGTCTCCCCGCCTCCCGAAACGCCCGCTCACACGCCGACACGTGCCGGTTCGTGTCGACCGTCCGCTCCCGGGGCGCCACGCCGGGGCGGGGGACTCCATCGCCTGCGGACAGGGGAGAACTCGCCTCCGCCCAGCCGCGACACGGCGTCACCGCACGCAAGCATTTGTACACACTTTGTGTCCTCCAGGTACTCCGCACGCTCCGGACGCCCCCGCGAACTCCCCCGCGCCGACACGCCCGACCCCGTCCCCCGGTTCGTCCTCCACACAATCGCACGAGGGTTTGTTCGCCCTTCGCGCGGTTTGTCGGCACGTGGTGTCCAGGTTCCTGGGGGTTTGCGTTCGCTGTGTGAGAGTGAGAGTCCAGGGCGGACCGCACGGGCGGTGCGCACGGGGACGGCACGCGGGGCGGTGACGGGCGTGAACGGAACGACACGGACACCCAGGCCCGAGGAGTTCAGCGACTACGTGTCCGAACGCGGACCGGCCCTGCTCCGCATGGCGCGCTCCCTCACCAACAGCCACGCGGACGCCGAGGACCTCCTCCAGGCCGCGCTGGTCAAGACCTTCCTCTCCTGGGGACGCATCGCCAACCCCCGGGCCCGTGACGGCTACGTGCGGCGGGCCATGGTCAACACCCAGATCTCCGAGTGGCGCCGCAAGCGCCTGGACGTCTACCCGACCGACGAGATCCCCGAACAGCGGCTGGACGACCCCACCTGGCGCAGCGACCTGGCCGACGTGGTGGGCCGCGCCATCGAACGCCTGCCCGCCCGGCAGCGCGCCACGGTGGTGCTGCGCTACTACGAGGACCTCACCGAGGCCCAGATAGCCGAGCGCATGGGCGTCACCATCGGCACCGTCAAGAGCACCCTGTCACGGGCCGTGGAGAAGCTGCGCGGCGACGCCGACCTCGTCATCGAGCGCACCACCTCCTGACCCGGGGATGGCCGGAGACCAGGCCACCCGGTCTCCACCCCGCCGCCCGGGCACCCGAGGGTTTGCGGACACCGGGCCGCCCGCCACCGGCGGCCTCCGGCGGAGCTTTGCGCGCGGCCGATTCGTACAGGTATTCGGATCGCGACTTTCCCCGGGATCCAGTCCGCCACCCGCGCCTCCGTCTCCTGCCCCACCGCACAGGCCCTCCCACCGGACCGCGATCCGGTCCGTCCGCAACCGTCGGACGCACCCCGGAGCTTCGTGCTCCCGGGCGATGATCGGCACCGCCGAACCCGCCCGACCTCCAGGAGGAACCGCCGTGCGCACCACCCACGCCCCTCAGGACCCCGGCCCCGAGGACGGTCTCGACCTGCCCGAACTCGCCCCGCCCCGGTGGATCAGGCACCACGGAGAGATGGCCGGGGCCTCCTGGTTCCGGATCGCCCGCCGCATGCCCGTGCTCGTCGGCCAGGCCGTCGTGCTGGCCTGGAGGAGCGGCCCACGCGACCTGCTGGCCACCGTCCTCTTCACCCTCGGCAGCGGAGCGACGACCGCCTGGGCGCTGGTCGCCACCACCTCCGTGCTCGCGGAACTCTTCGCGGAGGTACCCACCCCGGCCCGGGTCGCCGCCGCGCTCCCCTCACTCCTCATGCTCGCCCTGGCCCTGGTGGCGCGGGGCGGCTGCGGGGCTCTCGCCGGCCGGGCCCGGGCCCGTCTCACCCCGAAGGTGGTCCTGGCCGCCCAACACGGCCTGCTGGCGGACGCCACCTCCGTGGAACTTCGGGCCTTTGACGACAGCGACTTCCACGACCACCTGTTCCGCTCCCACACCCGGGGGTACGACGAGGCCGGGGAGCTGGTCCGCCAGACCACGGACCTGCTCGCCGGACTGGTGGGGATCGTCGCGGCGGCCGGGGTCCTGACCGCGCTGCACCCGTCCCTCGTCCCGCTCCTGCTGCTGGCGATGGTCCCCCAGTGGTGGGGGGCGGCCGCGTCCGCGCGCATGCGGTACCGCATGGTGCTCGCCTTCACGGAGGGGCGACGCCGCAAGCACATGCTGGAGCAGCTCATGACCGCGCGGGAGAGCGCCGCCGAGGTGCGTTCGTTCACCATGGAGCGGAACCTCCTCGCCGGGTTCGACCGCATCGCCCGGCGTGAGCTGGACATCCACCTGAAGCTGGCCACCCGCCAGTCGGTGGTCCGCCTGGTCGGGGACACCGCCAGCGGACTCGTGACGGCGGGGGTTTTCGCGGTGCTGGCCGTCCTCCTGGTGCAGGGGTGGTGCCGATCGCGGTCGCCGGGGCGGCCGTCGTCGCGGTCCGCGTGGCCCAGGGCGCGCTGAGCAGCGCCCTGTACGCGGTGACCGGCGTCTACGAGTCGGGGCTGTACTTCTCCGACTACGCGGCCTTCCGGCAGGAGGCCCGCACCCGCCTCCCGCGCCCCGGCCTGGTGCCCGCCCCCTCGGGGTTCGAGCGCGTCGAACTGCGGAACCTCACCTTCGGCTACCCCTCCGGGGAGGGCCCCGCTCTGGAGGACGTCAACCTCACCCTCCACCGGGGGCGGACCGTGGCGCTGGTCGGGGAGAACGGTTCCGGCAAGAGCACTCTGGCCAAGCTGCTCTCGGGGCTGTACACGCCCCAGGAGGGCAGCGTGTGCTGGGACGGCACCGACCTGTCCGGCGTGGACGGGGTGAGCCTGCGCGAGCAGATCGCGGTCATCGCCCAGGACCACACCCACTGGCCGCTGACCGCGCGCGGCAACACCGTGATGAGCAGCGCCCGGTGCGCGGAACGCTTCGCCCGGGCAGCGGCCGCGTCGCGGGCCGACAGCGTGGTCGCCGGCTTCCGGAACGGTTGGGAGACCCTGTTGGACAAACGCTTCGCCCACGGTGTGGAGCCCTCCGGCGGCCAGTGGCAGAGGCTCGCCGCCGCGCGCTCCTTCTACCGGGGCGACGACGGGAACGCGGTGCCCCTGCTCATCGCGGACGAGCCCACCGCCGCCATGGACGCCCGCGCCGAGCACGGCTTCTTCGAGTCCGTGCACGCCCACGCCCGCCGCACGGGCGCGGCCGTGGTCCTCATCACGCACCGGCTGGCCTCGGTGCGGATGGCGGACCACATCGTGGTGCTCGAACGTGGCCGGGTGGTCGCCCAGGGCACGCACGCCCAACTGATGGAAGAGGACGGCCTGTACCGGGAGCTGTGGGAGCTTCAGGCCAGCGCCTACCGAACCCCCGCCGTGCCGGAGCCCCGCACCCCCTGACCTGAGGTGGGAGGGGCCCCGCCACCCCGGGCCCCTCCTCGCAGGGGATTCGTTTTGCGCAGTGCCCCGCCGCTCTGTAGGCTGGTCGCAGCCAGGAGGATTCGCCTAGAGGCCTAGGGCGCCGCACTGCTAATGCGGTTGGGGGCAACCCCCTCATGGGTTCAAATCCCATATCCTCCGCCGGTCAGAAGGGGTTCCTGCCCACGTGGTAGGGGCCCCTTCGTCGTGTCCGGAGTCAGCTGGCGCGGGATCCACGTCAGGCAGCCCCCACCCCCAGCCCCACCGACGACGAACCAGAAACCGCCACCAATCGACATGAGCGTGGCGAGCTCCGTTCTCCGGGCCCCCGAGGACGCTCGGCAGGGCCGCTGGGCGACTGGGGCCGAACTCAGCGGAGGAAGCAGTCCTCGCGTAGGGATCCGGGGATCGGGTTCTGGTGCTGAGACTTGGGGAGCTCGGGGTTCCGACTTTGGTCGGGTGAACCGAACCGCTCGTACGATGTGCGGCGCCGGCCCGCGTCTCTAGCGTCGGAGGCATGCCCAAAGCCGGTCACCTCCCGGTCGGACCATCCGCTCCGACACCGCACTCCGAACGCCTGCTCGCCCCGGACCTGGCACGGGGGATGATGCTGCTGCTCATCGCCCTCGCGCACTCCCGGATGCTGCACGCGGGCGGTCTCTCGTTCACCGCGCCAGCGGGCGGCGGCGCGGTCGACGTCGCCGTCCAGTGGCTGCTCACGTCGCTCGTCGACGGGCGGTCCGCGCCTCTGTTCGGGCTCCTCTTCGGGTACGGCCTCGTGCAGATGACCCGGCGTCACTCCGGGGACCCCGCGCAGGGGCGGCGACTGATCCGCCGACGCGGCCTCTGGTTGGTGGTGTTCGGAGCCGCCCACGTCGTCCTGCTCTACAGCGGTGACGTCATCGGGGCCTACGGTGCGTTCGCCCTGGTCCTCGCCGGGGTGGTGTCCTGGTCCGGCCGTCGGTTGTGGTGGGTGTCCGTGACCGCCCTCGTGCTGGGGACGGCCGCCACCACCGCACTCCAGCTGGTCGCCGGGAGCGACGCGCCGCTGGCCGTGGGAGCCACTCTCCTGGACAGCGCGTTGCTGCGGACCACGGTGCTCCCCTGCTGCCGGTCGCCGCCCTGTCCGTGGTCCCCTCGGCCCTGATCGGGGTCTGGGCCGCCCGGACGCGTGTCCTGGAACGGCCCGACCTCCACGGGCCACTCCTGCACCGTACCGTCGTGATCGGGTTCCCCGTGGCCGTGTTGGGCGCGCAGCCGGTCGCCCTCCAGGCCGTGGGTCTGTGGACGCCGAGCACAACCGGGGTCGGTGCGCTGGCCCTGGTCTCGTTCGCGGCGACCGGCATCGCCGGCGGGCTGGCCTTCGCTGCGGCCATCGCGCTCGTCGCGGCGCGTATCGGGGACCGGCGCGGGCCGGTGACGACGGCGCTGGTCGCGTGCGGCCGCCGGTCGATGACCTTCTACATCGCCCAGTCTCCGGTGTGGCTGGTGGCCACCGAACCCTCGCTGCTCGGCCTGGCGGGTGCGTTGGGCGCCGCGTCCGCCGCCGGGGTCGCCGTCGTCACGTGGGCCGTCACAGTGGTCATGGCGGACGTCCTCCGCCGCGCGGGACGGCGCGGACCGGCCGAGGCCCTCCTGAGGTACCTGACGTATCGAACCGCGGAACCCGCACGGACCCAGCCAGCGCCCCTCGGGGCGGAGGCCCCCGGGGTGACGCCACGTCATGTGCGGGGGTGACGCGGCGCCACTGTCCCGCGGGTGCCCGGGCTGCTTGGATCGGGGTACGGCGGGCCTCCCGGCTCGTGACCGGACCGGATGACGCCAAGGAGGGCACCGCTCGTGTCGGAGACCCCCGGAGGACACGCCCTGATCGCGGAGGACGTCCTCCTCATGTTCTTCCAGCCCGCTTCGGGGACGATCGCGGGTGAGAACGTCCTGTACTACGTGCTGGGCGGCGCGGTCCTCACCGAGCTGGCCCTGCGCGACCACGTCACGGTGCGCGGGTCCGTGGTGCACGCGGGATCCGTGGCGCCGACCGACGAGGTGCTGAGGTCCGCGTGGGACTACGTCGACAGGAAGCCGCACAGTGTGCACACCGTGATCGCCGCGATCGGACCGCGACTCCGGGCCACGCTGCTGGACCGCCTGGTGGAGCGGGGGCACGTCGAGCGCGACGACCGGAGGGCGCTGGGCTTCATCCCCCGAACCGTCCTCACGCTCGGCCGCTCCGGCCGGCACGAGGAACTCTTCGAACGGATGCGTTCCGTCCTGGTCGACCGGACCGAACCCACCGAGCACGTCGCGGCGGTGACCGCCCTGGTGTCGGCCAGCGGGACGCTTCCCCACCTCGACCGGCGGATCCCCTGGAACTCGGCCGTGTTCGGTCGGGCGCAGGAGTTGGAGCGGGGCGACTGGGGCGCGGGGGCGGCGGCCTCAGCGGTGATCCGCGCGAACACGGCCGTCGTCATCAACGCCATGGTCGTCTCCAGCGTGCTCGCGACGCGGTGACCGACCCCCGCGACTCACCGCGCCACAGGAGGTCACGAACCCGACACGCGGCGTAGGTTAACCCCATGCGCGTACTTGTCACGGGTGGGGCCGGGTTCATCGGATCGCGGGTGGCGGAGGAACTCCGCCTGGCCGGGCACGAGGCGGTGACCCTCGACGCCTACCTTCCGCTGGCGCACGCGGGGCGCGAGGGGGCGCCCGTGGACGTCGTGGCCGACGTCCGGGACGGCGCGGCCGTGGAGCGGGCGCTGCGGGGGTGGACGCGGTCTGCCACCAGGCGGCCATGGTCGGCCTGGGGTCGGCGGACTTCCTGGACGCGCCCGACTACGTGGGCTGCAACGACCTGGGCACGGCGGTCCTCCTGGCGGCCATGGCACGGGCCGGGGTCCGCCACGTCGTGATGGCCGGTTCCATGGTCGTCTACGGGGAGGGCCGCTACACCTGTCCCGAGCACGGCGACGTCCGCCCCGGGCCGCGGGCGGAGGCCGACCTCCGGGCCGGGGTGTTCGACCCCCGTGCCCCCGGTGCGGGACCGCGCTCGTCCCCGGCCTGGTGCGGGAGGACGCGCCGAGCGACCCCGGAACGTGTACGCGACGACCAAGCTGGCGCAGGAGCACCTGTGCGCGTCGTGGGCGCGCGCGGTGGGCGGGCGGGCGCTGTCCCTGCGCTACCACAACGTCTACGGCCCGGGCATGCCCCGCGACACCCCCTACGCGGGGGTGGCCTCCTTCTTCCGGTCGGCGCTGGCCCGGGGCGAGGCGCCGCGTGTGTTCGAGGACGGCCGCCAGCGGCGCGACTTCGTGCACGTGCGGGACGTGGCCCGCGCCAACGTGGCGGCGCTGGAGGCGCTGCCGGACCGGGCCGAGGGCGCGCTGTCCGCGTTGAACACCGGGAGCGGCACCCCGCACACCATCGGGGAGATGGCCCGGGCGCTGGCGGACGCGCACGGCGGGCCCGCCCCCGTGGTCACTGGCGAGTACCGGCTCGGGGACGTCCGGCACATCACGGCGTCCTCGGACCGGCTGGTCCAGGAGCTGTCCTGGCGTCCGAGGGTCGGATTCGCGGAGGGCATGGCGGAGTTCGCCCGCTCCGAGCTGCGGGGATCGGTCGGCACCGGCGTTCCGGGGTGATGACCGATACGCCCGCGTGTCGTGAGCGCCTTCACTGGCTGTACCTTTATCGCTTCGTAACGTAACCAGGGTGATCAACGAACCTCACGTGAACGAACCAGCCCCGGTCGACGTGGTGCTCCCCTGTCTGAACGAGGCCGCCGCGCTCCCCTGGGTCATGGAACGCGTCCCGCCTGGCTGGCGGGCGATCGTCGTGGACAACGGCTCGACCGACGACTCGGCGGCCGTCGCCGAGAAGCTGGGGGCCGTGGTCGTCCCCGAGTCGCGCCGGGGCTTCGGAGCGGCGTGCCACGCGGGTCTGTCGGCCGCCACCGCCGAGTACGTCTGCTTCTGCGACTGCGACGCCTCCCTGGACCCGGGCCTGCTCCCCGGGCTGGTGGACCGGGTGCGGAGGGGTGAGGCGGACCTGGTCCTGGGGCGGCGCCGTCCCACCCGCAGGGGTGTCTGGCCGCCGCACGCGCGGGTCGGCAACGCCGCCGTCGCCCGGATGCTGCGCTCGCGGACGGGGTGCGGGTCCGCGACATCGGCCCGATGCGCGCCGCCCGCCGGTCGGGGTTGGTGGGGCTCGGGATGATCGACCGCCGCTCGGGCTACCCCCTGGAGACGGTCGTGCGGGCCGCCGACGCGGGCTGGCGCATCGCGGAGGTGGACGTCCCCTACCTGCCGAGGTCCGGGGCGTCCAAGGTGACCGGGACCTGGCGCGGGACCTGGACCGCCGTGCGCGACATGACCTCGGTGCTGCGCGAACCGCCGACCGGGGCGCGCACGAGGGAAGGGGAGCGATGAGCCCGGCCACCACGACCCTGCTGGTGATCGCCAAGGAACCGGTCCCCGGCCGGGTCAAGACGAGGCTGACACCGGAGTACTCGCCCGAGGAGGCCGCGGCGATCGCGGAGGCCGCGCTGGCGGACACACTCGACACGGTGCGCTCGCTCCCGGCGCGACGGCGTCTCCTGGTGCTGGAGGGGCGGCCGGGCCCCTGGATGCCGGACTCGGGGTTCGAAGTGGTCCCGCAGTCGGGCGGTGGCCTGGACGAACGGATCGCGCACGCGTTCTCCCTGTGTACGGGACCCTCCCTGCTGATCGGCATGGACACGCCCCAGGTCACCGCCGGGCACCTGGCGCCCGCTCTGGCCTCCTGGGAGCACACCGACGCGTGGTTCGGCGCGAGCGAGGACGGCGGGTTCTGGGCGCTCGGGATGGCCGACCCCGATCCCGGACTGGTGCGCGGCGTACCGATGTCCACCCCGCGTACCGGGCGCCTCCAGAGAGCGCGACTGGTGGACGCGGGGCTGCGCGTGGGCGACCTGGACGTGCTCAGTGACGTGGACACGCCACGGGACGCCGCCACGGTGGCCCGGCTGGTGCCCGGGAGCCGCTTCGGCAGGGCCGTCGGAACGGGGGTCCGGTCGTGAGCGCGCCGGAGACGGGTGTCGGTACCAGGGCGGCCCCGTGGCTGTGCGACCCGTACACCCGGGCGCTGGCCAACGGGCACGGCCCCCTGTACCTGCGCAGGTCCGACGGGTGGATGCTCCCGTTGGAGGTCGAGCGGTGGTGCGGGGAGACGGACGCCGCCGACGAGAGCGTGCTGGAGCGCGCCGAGGGCGACACCCTCGACGCGGGCTGCGGCCCCGGCCGCATGGTCCTCTCGCTCGCCTCCCGGGGGCACCGTGCGCTGGGCGTGGACACGAACCCGGTGGCCGTCTCCCGCGTGGTCGAGGCGGGCGGGCGAGCGGTGCGCGCCTCGGTGTTCGACCCCCTGCCGGAGGAGGGCCGCTGGCACACCGCGCTGTTGATCGACGGCAACATCGGGATCGGCGGGACCCCGTCTGCGCTGCTCGCGCGGATGCGCGAACTCGTGTCGCCCCGGGGGCTGCTCATCGTCGAGACCGCCGACCCGGACGTCCACGAGTGCGTGACCGTGCAGGTCACCGACGGTCGGGGAAGCCGGGAGTCCCCTTCATGTGGGCGCGGCTGGGACTCCCCGCCCTGCGCTCCTACGCGGAGGGCGCCGGATGGCGGTGGTCGGACTCCTGGCAGGTGCGGGAGCGCTGGTTCGCGGCGCTGCGCGCGCCCCGCTGAACCGTGGTCCGGGCCGTCGTCAGGCCGCGCGGTCCCGGCGCGCCCGCCGGTGCCGGACCGCTCCCACCGCCGCCGAGGCCGCGAAGAGCGCTGCGCTGGCCAGGAGCCACCGCGCGGCGAACGGTTCACCGGTCAGTCCCGTCTTGGCGACGTAGGTGTGGGAGGGCCCGAGGATCAGCGGGAGGTAGACCAGGAGCAGGAGCCCGGAGGCGACCGCGGGGACCAGCACGAGGTGCCCGCGTCCGACCAGCCGGAGGGCCCGGCCCACCAGCGTGTAGGCCGGGACGAGGACGAGGTCGTGCAACAGGGCGGCGCCCACGAACCAGACCGCGATGCCCCATGGGTCTCCCCCGTGCAGCAGGCGCGTGCCCGCGTAGGCGACGAGGGCCAGAACGCCGACCATCAGGAGCAGGTGCCAGGGCGAGGCGCCGTACGCGCGGCGCACGAGCGCGGTCACACCGCACCGAAGCTGAGCCGGGTGACCCACTTGGTGTTGTGCACGCCCGGGCACGCGGGCACGATCACCCGGGCCGGGTACCCGTGGTCGATCGTCAGGTCCGCCCCGTCGACGCGCAGGGCCAGCAGTGAGCGGGGGTCCGCGACCTGGTTGTCGCGGAGCGCGGCGCTGGCGAAGGACCCGGAGGTCTGCGCCGACTCCACGAGGACCCCGGGCGGCCCGTGGGCTCCGACCAGCGCGGCGAGGTCGGCCAGGCGCACGCCCTCCCAGTCGAGGTTCCGTGTGGACCACCCCTCCACACAGGCGATGGGCAGCGCGGACCGGTGCTGGGGAAGGTCGAGCAGCTCCCGCCGGGTGAGCACCACCTCCCGTCCCTCCCCGCGTACGGTCAGCCGCCAGTCGGGG
Organism: Nocardiopsis eucommiae; assembly: GCA_018388625.1. Lineage (GTDB taxonomy): Bacteria > Actinomycetota > Actinomycetes > Streptosporangiales > Streptosporangiaceae > Nocardiopsis > Nocardiopsis eucommiae. The sequence goes on from CP074402.1 coordinate 5,717,665, forward strand.
CCGGTGTCGGCCTCGGTGACGCCCGCGTAGGCGGCGGTCGTGTTCACCGGGAATCCGTCGGCGCCCTCTCCGGGCAGCCTCCCGTGCGGAGCCAGGACCGCCGTCGGCCGCAGCGCGCCCCCGAGGCTCTGCCCGACCGTCGTCAGCAGGAGCGCCAGCGAGCCCAGGCCCACCGCGCCGAGCAGGGTGCGGCGCGACGCCGCCGCCGGGTCGGGGTCGGGCGCGACCAGGTCGCCCGCTCCGCGCGGCCCCGGTGCTCCAGTGCCTGGCGGAGTCCGCGTGCGCGCAGCTCCCGCACCACGGTCGGCAGTTTCAGCACGACGTGGGAGAACAGGGCCGCGACGAACACCCAGGCTCCGTAGAAGTGCAGGGGGTAGAAGGAGCCGGGGAAGAGGTACTCCAGTTGGATGTTGAGGATGCCGGTCGCGAAGACGAACAGCGCGCCGCCCACCAGGAACAGGACGGTCAGGCGCTCGAGCGCTTGGGCGGCGGAGGCGACCGGCGGCCAGCGGAAGAGGAGCGGCACGACCGACCACAGCTTGGCCAGGAGCACGGGGACCAGCGCGATCCCGAGCGTGACGTGCACGCCCTGGGTGAGGCGGTAGAGCCACGGAGGATCGGTGGGCCAGGGGAAGAGGTAGAACCCGAGCAGGCCCTTGTCGGGGGTCTTGTCGTTGGGTCCCAGGTCCGGGTTGTAGGCCGCGTAGGAGAGCAGACCGGTGACGAACAGGATCGGGAGCCCGACGAGCAGGACCGAGCCCAGCAGCGACGTCAGCCACGGACCGCGCGAGGGGCTGCGCCAGAAACCGGGCCGGGTGGGTCCGAAGGGGGTCCGTCCCGCAGGAGTCCCCGCAACCGCCCGCCCCGCGCCCGGGGCTCGCCTCCGTCATCGCCCGGGGACACCGGAGGTGTCCCCCACCCTGGTCGTCCTCGTTCACGCGATCGGTCGCCTCTCGGTCCGACGGGCCGGCTCGCGGTCATGCTAGGCCGCGCCCCTCGGTCAGGGCCGCAACACCGTCCTCGCGGTGTGTCACCCGAACCGCTGGTCAGACCGCATCACACCGGGCTCCGCGACACGCCCCGGCACAACCGGGCCACGGGGGCGCACCTGACCTACGGTGACGGCGTGACGCAGCCCGAACTCCACAGGAGGGTCCGGGGCGGGGCCGACACGGACCGCGCCCCGTTCCGCACCGACCTGGTCGTGGCCGCCCTGGCCGTGCTCCTCTTCACGACCGCCGCCGTGGTCGGCACCCGGATCCAGGACGCCCACGGTGTCCTGTACGTGGCCTGGCCGCCGTTGTACGCGACGTGGCTCCCCCACACCGGCCCCGGCACGTTCCCCGCCCTCGTCCTGGCGGCGGCGGTGGTCCTGTACGGGCCCGTGGTGGCGCGGACCCTGCCGTGGCGGCCCCTGGTGTGGTCCGTCTGGGGCGCCTCCGTCCTGTGGACCACCGCCCTCGCGCTCGTCGACGGCTGGCGGCGCGGGATCGCCGACCGCCTCCTCTCCCCCACGAGTACCTGGCCTCGGTCGACCGGTTCCACGACGTGGGCGCCGCCCTGAGCACGTTCACCGAGCACGTGCTGGTGGGGCAGCCGGACAACTGGCCCACGCACGTGGCCGGGCACCCGCCGGGCGCGGTCCTGACGTTCGTCGCCCTGGACCGGATCGGTCTGGGCGGTGGGGCGTGGGCCGGGATCTGGTGCGTGGTGGTCGGCGCCTCGGCCTCGGCGGCGGTCCTGGTGGCCCTGCGCGCGCTCGGCGCGGAGGGCGCGGCCCGCCGGGCGGCCCCGTTCCTGGTCGTGGTGCCCGCCGCCGTCTGGGTGGGGGTCTCGGCGGACGGCTACTTCGCGGCGGTCACCGCGTGGGGGCTGGCACTGCTCGCCGTGGCGGCGGCACCCGGGGCCCGTGCGCCGCGCTCCGCCGCGCTGGCGGCGGGGGTGCTGCTGGGGTGGTCGGTGTACCTGTCGTACGGACTCGTGCTCATCGGCCTCCTGGCCGTGGCCGTGCTCCTGTGCGCGCGGAACGCGCGCCCCTCCCCTACGCGCTGGGGGGCGCCCTCGCGGTGGCCGCCGCCTTCACCGCCGCGGGTTTCTGGTGGTGGGAGGGGTACCAGCTGCTCGTGGAGCGCTACTACCAGGGGGTGGCGGCGGTCCGCCCCTACGGCTACTGGGTGTGGGCGAACCTGGCCACCGTGTGCGTGACGGCGGGGCTGGCTGCCGTGGCGGGGGCCCGCCGGGCACTGGCCCGGGTTCCGGAGGCGGTGCGGGGACTGCGCCGGGCACCCTCACGGGAGGACGCGGCGGTGGCCCTGCTGGTGACCGCCGCGCTCTGCGCGGTCGCCGCCGCGACCCTGTCCGGGATGAGCAAGGGCGAGACCGAACGCATCTGGCTGCCGTTCGTGCTGTGGATCGTCCCCGCCGTCGCCCTCCTGCCGACCGGCCACCGGCGTGCCTGGCTCGCCGTGCAGGCGGCCACGGCCCTCATGGTCAACCATCTGCTCCTCACCGGGTGGTGACGGCGCGGACCGCCCCTCGGGTTCGTCCCGTGCACCCGAACCGGCCGGGCCGCGCACCGACGACGACACACGGCCTCGCAAAGAGGACTTAAAGCGGCAAAAGGCATGTTTCGGGCTCCCCTCCGAGCGAGCAGGGTCCCCTACGAGACCGAACCCGTCCGGAGGGCACGGGAGCTCCTCGAAGGCTCTGCTCCTGCTTCTGGCTGGGAACACGACCGGAGGGAAACACCATGGGTTACGCGACCACGAACCCCTACACGAACGAGACCCTGGCGACGTTCGCGGAGATCGGGGACGAGGAGCTGGACCGTGCCATCGGCACCGCCCAGAGGACCTTCGAGTCGTGGCGCACCAGGTCCTTCGAAGAGCGCGGGGCGGTCGTGCGGCGGGCCGCCTCGATCCTGCGCGAACGACCCGACGACTTCGCCCGGCTCCTCACGCTGGAGATGGGCAAGCTGTTCGAGGAGAGCCGGGGCGAGGTGGAACTCGCGGCCTCGATCCTCGACTACTACGCGGAGAACGCCGAGGAGTTCCTGGCTCCCGAGAGGGTGGCGACCGAGGACCCGAAGGCCGGTGAGGCGGTGGTCGTCAGCGATCCGATCGGGGTGCTGTTCGGTGTCCAGCCGTGGAACTTCCCCTACTACCAGCTGGCGCGGTTCGCGGGGCCCAACCTCATGGCCGGGAACGTCGTGATGGTCAAGCACGCCTCGATCGTCCCGCAGTCGGCCGCGGCCTTCGAGTCCCTCTTCCGGGAGGCCGGTGCACCCGAGGGCGCCTACACCAACGTCTACGCCAACAAGGACCAGGTCACCCGGGCGATCAGGGATCCGCGCGTGCGCGGCGTCGCCCTCACCGGCAGCGAGGGGGCGGGTTCCAGTGTCGCGGCCCACGCGGGCGAGCAGCTGAAGAAGAGCACCCTCGAACTCGGGGGAGCGACGCCCTCATCGTCCTGGCCGACGCCGACCTCGACCTCAGCGTCGAACGCGCCCTCTGGGGGCGGCTCAACAACGCCGGTCAGAGCTGCGTGGCCTCGAAGAGGATCATCGTCGTCGAGGAGGTGGCGGACGAGTTCCTGCGCCGCTTCGGCGAGGGGTTCGCGCGGCTGCGGGCGGGTGACCCGTTCGACTCCGGCACGACCCTCCCTCCGCTCTCGTCGCAGAGCGCCGCCGACGACCTCCAGGAACTCGTGGACGAGGCCGAGGCGCACGGCGCGACGGTCATCACGCCGGGCGATCCCGTGCCGGAGCAGGGTGCGTTCGCGCAGCCGAGGATCATCACCGGCATCACCAGGGACAACCCGGTCTACGACAAGGAGTTCTTCGGCCCCGTCGCGCTCTTCTTCCGAGCGGAGGACGAGGACGACGCGGTGCGGATCGCCAACGACTCCACCTTCGGTCTGGGCGGGTCGGTGTTCACCGAGGACGTCGCGCACGGGGCGGACGTCGCCCGGCGGATCGACACCGGCATGGTCTTCGTGAACCACCCCACCTGGACCCGGCCGACCCTGCCGTTCGGCGGTACCAAGAGGTCCGGCTACGGAGAGGAGCTCTCCGCCGCGGGCATCCAGGAGTTCGTCAACAAGAAGCTCATCACCGTGATGCCGACCGGATAGCCCGTCGCGGGGCGCTGAGGGCCGCGCGGCCCCGCGCGGCTCTCCGAAAACCCCACCGGCCACCCCTGTCACCTGGCATCGTCACTTCCTGTGACTGTCATACGACGAGGGAGAGGTGTCGCGGTGAGTGAGGCTGACGACGTCGCGGTCAGTGTGGGACGGATGAACGGGTCCCCGGTCGCGGGGCAGCGCACGGAGGCGCCCCTGTCGAGGATCGTCTCCTCGGCCATGTTGATCCACGCGGTCTCCGCGATGGTCGAACTGGGCGTGGTGGAGCGTATGTCGGACGGGCCGCGCCCCGTCTCGGAGCTGGCACGGGAGGTCGGGGTTCCCGAGGAGCGCCTGCTCGTGGTCCTGCGCGCGGTGACGGCGGCCGAGCTCGTGGTGCAGACCGCGCCCGGGGTGTTCGCGCTGAGCCCCGCCGGGAACCACCTGCGCCCCGACGACCCCCTGGGCCTGCGCGACCTGTTCCGCATGTGCACGTACGGGGACCTCTTCCAGGCCTGGACCCGCCTGGGCCGGTCGGTGGGCACGGGCCGCGCCGCGTTCGAGATCCACACCGGCAGCGCGCTCTTCGACTACCTGAGCGAGAACCAGGACGCGGCGGAGGTGTTCAACAGGGCCATGAACGCCTCCACCCCCGCCGGAACCCTGCTGCGCGCCGCCGACCTGGAGGACGCCGGGACGGTGGTGGACCTCGGCGGCGGGGAGGGCGCCACGCTCGCCGCCGTCCTGCGGGCCCGCCCCGGCGCGACCGGGACCCTCTTCGACCTGCCGGAGGTGGTGGCGGGGGCACCGGCGCTGCTGCGCGACGCGGGGGTGGACGACCGGTGCTCGGTGGTGGGCGGCAGCTTCTTCGAGGGGGTCCCGGAGGGGGCCGACGTCTACGTGATGGCGCGGGTGATGCAGAACTGGTCCGACCGCGACGCGGTCCGCATCCTGGCCAACGTCCGGGCGGCGATGTCGGCGGGCTCGCGGCTGCTGATCGTGGGCCACCTCCCGGAGCGCGACCGGCCGAGCGCGTTCGTCGAGGCCATCAGCCTGAGCATGTTCGTGCTCTACGGGGCACCGCTGCGCTCGGCGGAGGAGTACGAGGAGCTGTTCGCCGAGGTGGGCCTGGTCCTGCGCTCCGTGCACCGGGTGCCCGACGGGGAGTCCGTGATGGACGTGCGTCCCGTGTGACCCGTGGGGCGGGTCGCCGACCGCCCCCGCCCCACGCGCCTATCTCGGCTGGAGGACGAGGTGCCCCTGCCCCGGATGGAGACAGGAGGTGTCCCCTCCCAGTTCGACCAGGAGCGGCAGGAGCTCGTGGTAGCAGCACACCGACGAGGGCACCGACAGCACCTCGGGTGTGCTGAGCAGGAAGGGCAGTTCGGCGCGCAGGTAGGACATCCCGGCCGCGAAACGGGCGTCCGGCGCCGCGACACCGCCGCCGACGACCCGGCGGACGTGCTCCTCGCACGCCCGCCGGACCCTCGGGTCCTCCCCGATCCGCCGGTCGACCCGTTCCAGTGCCGACCGGTACCCCGGCAGGTCGACCGTCTCCGACAGGGCCAGGACGCGCACCCTGGCGGGCACGTCGGAGGCCGCCTCCACGGCACGCCGCACACGGCGCCGCACGTCCCGGAGGGCCCGGGCGGTCCTGCGCGCGGCGTGCGCCCCGTCGTCGCCCGACGCCAGGTACATCGTGTCGAGGTGCAGGTCCGCGTAGAGGAGGTCCACGGCGGTGAACCGGTGGCCCGTCCAGGTGAGGAGCTGGGCGAGCCGTTGCTGGCTGAAGTAGCCGTTGCCCGCGCTGATCCCGATGAGGGCGTGGTCGCCGCGCTCCACGAGGAGCCCGCAGCTCGGGGTGAAGGGGCTCGCGCGGAACACGTCCTCGGCGCCTTCCGGAGATCGGATCTCCCCTCGGGGCCGGGGCCCTGCGGCAGCGTCGACTCAGGCGGATACGGCACCGGGCTCCTCCAGGGCGGCGGCGAGCCGGTCGCACAGCTCGTCGAGCAGCACGTCCAGTTCCCGGTCGGCCATCGCCCCGCACATGACGTCGTCCAGGCTGGCGCGCAGGGCGGTCAGCTCCGGACTGTCCGGGTAGCCGAACCCGGACCGCAGGGCGAGGACACGGCGGGCGGCGTCGAGGCAGCGGAGCGGGCCGTACGCCTCCGGTTCCTCCAGAAGCCCTCTGCCGCTGCTCAGCAGGTACGCCGCGAGCAGCGCCAGCTCCTCTCCGACGCGGTCGTCATTCGCCCCAGTACTCATGGCTGATCACCTCGTTCCGATCGCGCCTCGGCGCGGTCTCGAGGGTTCGGTCCGGGTGCCCGATCGACACCAGGAGCAGTGGCAGGAGATGTTCGGGAAGTCCGAGGAACCTGCTGACGGGGCCCTTCCGGAAGCTGGCGGAGGGACAGCCCCCAGACCGAGGGCGTGCGCCGCGAGCAGCAGGTTCTGCACGGCCATCGAGACGCAGAGCATGCCCTCGTCCCAGGCGCCGCCGCCCACCGACCGGGAGCGGTCGAAGCAGGCCGCCACGACCAGGGGCGGGCGCTCGATGATGCCGGGAGAGAAGGCGTGCACCAGTTTCAGGGTGCGCGGACGGCGAACGGTGACGAAGGCCCACGCCTGCTTATTGGACGCGGAGGGGGCCGCGACCATGGCGTCCAGGAGGGGTTCCAGGAGGTCGTCGTCCACGGGTCTGTCGGTGAAGGAGCGGACGGCCCTTCTCGTGGTCAGGACGTGGAGCGCCTGGGAGGCCCGGCCATCGGAGGGGAGCCCCGGTTCTTCGGCCGCCACAGCCATACCAACTCTCTGTAGTGGGTAAAATCCACGGAGTAATATAGCGTGCCGACTGGCCTTGCGGAGGCCGTTGGATCACCCGGCCGACCAGCGGCCGAGGGCAGTCGTCGAAAGGTCCCAGACACCTGTGTCCACTCCTTCCCTCTCTCCGGCGCACGATGGCCCGAAGCCGCTGAGCGGCTCCGCCGTCCGACTCTTCGAGCTGATCACGTACAGCTGGGTGGCGGCCGCGGTCAGCGCCGCCGCCGAGCTCGGCGTCGCCGACGCGATGTCCGCCGCCCCGACGCCGGTCGACGAGATCGCGAAACTGGTCGAGGCCGACCCCGACGCCCTCCACCGGCTGCTGCGCGCCTGCGCCGACCTGTACCTCGTCGAGGAGCTCCCGGGGCGCACCTACGCGCTCACCGAACTCGGCCACGCCCTGCGCTCGGACTCCCCGACTCCATGCGCGGCTACGCCCGCTGGCTGGGCAGCCCGGCCGAGCGCTCCACGATGGCCCACCTGGCCGAGGCGGTGCGCACGGGCGGCCCGGTGTTCGAGACCGTCCACGGAACCCCGGTGTGGGACTACATGCGGGGCAACCCGGCCTCCGCCTCGGTGTTCGACCAGGGGATGACCGACATCTCGTCGCAGCTCACGCGCTCACTGGTGCACGGGTACGACTTCGGTGACACCGAGTGCCTCGTGGACGTCGGCGGCGGAAGGGGGCGGCTCCTGTCCCTGGTCCTGGCGGCCCACCCGCACCTGCGCGGCGTGCTCTACGACCGGCCCGAGGTGGTCTCCCGCGTCGATCCCGCACTCACGCGGGAGGGCGTCGCGGAACGCTGCCGTGTCGAGTCCGGGAGCTTCCTCGACTCCGTGCCGGAGGGTGGTGACGCCTACCTGCTCGCCAGCGTGGTCCACAACTGGAACGACGACGACACCGTCCGGGTCCTCACCCACTGCCGCGAGGCCATGGCGCCGGGCGGGCGGGTCCTGCTCGCGGAGGTGCTGGTGCCGGACGGCCCCGCGCCCGAGCGGACCGCGAAGTTCATGGACCTGAGCATGCTGGTCCACTGTGACGGAAAGCAGCGGACCCGGGCCGAGTTCGCGGCGGTGGCCGAGCGCTCCGGCCTCCGGTTGGAGCGGGTCGTGCCGGGGGCCGTGGCCAGTGTCGTGGAACTGGTGCGCGCCTAGGGCACGCGCGGTTCCGCCGCCTCGGGGCGGGGGCGTCCGGTAACACGTCCCGGTCCGCGCGGACGCCGCCCCCGGTCCGGTCGTGCACCGGCCGGGAGGGCGGCGTGCCATGTCAGGGCACGTCGGCGGGGGTGAGCAGGGTCAGGTCGTCGCGGGTGGGATCGGGGAGGGCGATGGTGCGCCCCGCCTGACGGGTGATCATCCGCTCCAGGACCTGGCGCGCGTAGCGGGCGTTGCCGAAGGACTCCGTGCGCGGCACCCCGGCGAAGTGCGTTCCGAGCGCGGCGGCGGTCTCCTCCGGGACGGTGAACCCGCCGTCGGAGGCCATGCGCTCCACGATGGCGACCAGTTCGGCGTCGGAGTAGTCCGCGAACTGCACGTGGTGGGAGAAGCGCGAGGCCAGACCCGGGTTGGAGTCGAGGAAGCGCTGCATCTCCGCGTTGTACCCGGCGACGATCACGACCACCTCGTCGCGGTGGTCCTCCATCAGCTTGACCAGGGTGTCCACGGCCTCCTGACCGAAGTCGCCGTTGGCCGCCCCGGACGGGGTGAGGGTGTACGCCTCGTCGATGAACAGCACCCCGCCGCGCGCCTTCTCGAAGGTCTCCAGGGTGAGCTGGGCGGTGTGGCCGATGTAGCGCCCGACCAGGTCCTGCCGGGCCGCCTCCACGGTGTGGCCGGTGGGCAGCACGCCCAGGGCCCGCAGCAGCTGGCCGTACAGCCGGGCGACGGTGGTCTTACCGGTACCGGGCGGACCCGCGAAGACCAGGTGATGGCTGAGGGTGGGCGCGGGCATCCCGATCGCGCGCCGCCGCTCGGCGGCGACCAGCACGTTGACCAGGTCGTTGACGGTGGACTTGACCTCGGACAGACCGGTCAGCGCGTCGAGCTGGGCGCGCAGTCCAGCGACGTCGTCCCCGCCGGGCCCGGCCGTCTGCCCGGCGGCGGCCCCCAGGTCGTCGGCGGTGAGCACGGTGAGTTCGGAGGGGTCGGCGGGCGGGTCCTCCCCGAGTCTGTGCGCCTGGCGGTCCACCATCTCCTCGAAAACCTTGCGGGCCTCACGTCCGTTGCCGAACGCCGGACCCTTGGGCAGCGCCTCGAAGTGCTGGAGCAGCAGCGGGCGCAGGTCCGGGGCGAGGGTGTACTGGTGGACGGCGCCGAGGCGCTCCACGATGCTCACCAGTTCCTCGGCCTGGTAGTTGGGGAAGGTGACGGTCCGCGCGAAGCGCGAGGCCAGGCCCGGGTTCGAGGAGAGGAAGCCCTCCATCTCCGCCGCGTACCCGGCGACGATCACGACCACCTCGTCGCGGTGGTCCTCCATCAGCTTGACGAGGGTGTCGATGGCCTCCTGGCCGAAACCGCCGTTGTCCTCGGACGAGAGCGTGTAGGCCTCGTCCACGAACAGGACACCGCCCCGCGCCTTCTCGAACACCTCGGTGGTCTTGATGGCGGTGGCGCCGACGTACTGGCCGACCAGGTCCGCGCGGGCGGCCTCGACGACGTGCCCGTAGCGCAGGACGTCGAGGTCGGCCAGGACCCGGCCGTAGAGCCGGGCCACGGTCGTCTTGCCGGTGCCCGGAGGGCCCGCGAAGACCAGGTGCCGGGCGACCGGAGGCGACGGCAGGCCCATCTCGGCCCGGTGCCGGGCCATCTTGTTCCGGTTGATGAGCGTCGTGACCTCGTCCTTGACGCTCTCCAGGCCGATGAGCGCCTGGAGCTCGGCCAGCGGCCCCCGCTCCTCGTCGTCCTCCTCGTCGTCCTCGGTGGACGTTCCCGGGTTGGAGTCGACGGGGACGGCGTCGGGCCCGTAGCTGTCCTCGGCGCTGTTGTCCTCGCTGATCAGGGAGGTGGCCTGGACCTGGTCTCCGGCGACGGTCTGGCGGAGTCCCGCCCGGGCGTTGCCGCGCACGGTGCAGCCCTCGAGGACGACGTCCTTCCCGCTGCCGACGAGCACGCCGTCGCCGCCGTTGCCGACCAGTTCGCAGGTGCGCAGGACCGCGCGGGCGCCCGCGGCCACCAGGACACCGTTGCGAGTGTTCTCGTGCGAGCGCACGCGCAGCGCGATGATCTCGCCCTCGGAGTGCACGGCCACGCCGTCGCCGCCGCACTCGGAGGCCTCGCTGTCGCGGAGGTCGAGCACGGCACCGCCGGTGGCGGCGAGCCCGTTCTCCCGGGCGCCGATGACCCGCACGCCGCTCAGTGAGGCCCGGGCTCCGGCGGCCGCGTACACGCCCGTCCGCCGGGCGCGGGTGACCTCGAAGTCCTCGACGCGACCGCCGCCGCCCTCCCAGCGCACACCGTGGCTCCGGGCTCCGGTGACGGTGCCGTTGCGGAGGAAGGGAGCCGCCCCGGAGAGGATCTCGACGCCGGGCCCGCGGTGCGGCCCACGGTGACGCGGTCGAACTCGGCGGTGGAGTCCTCCGTGACGTGGATTCCGGCGGCCTCCGTGCCGTGCACGGTCAGCCCGCTGAACGCGGTGGAGGAGCGGCCCGTGACACTGACCCCCTCCGCACCGGCGTCCCGGATCTCGCAGTCGCGGAGGTGGCCCTTGGCCTTGTCCTCGGCCAGGACGCCCACACCGCCGCTGCCGGTGACGCGGACCCGCTCCACGCGGGGGTCGGTCCCGGCGCGCAGGACCAGGCCCCGGCCGGTCGGCTGCTCGACGACGAGGTCGCTGATGGTCACGGGGGATCGGGTGGAGATCACGACGCCGTCGTCGGCGCCGCCCCGCACCCGGAGGTCGCTGAGGCCGGTGGCGGCGTGCTCGTCGATCACCACGGCGGCCTTGGTGGTGCCCGAGACGGTGCAGTCGCTGATGTGACCGGCGCCGCTGCCCGCGGCGTACACGCCGTTGGCTCCGGCGTCGCGGATCGTGCACCGGCGCACCTCGGGGGCGCCCTTGTCGTTGATGACGACACCGCTGGTGCCGACGTCCTCGATGACGCAGTCCTCGATGACGCTGGTCTGGGCGGAGGTGACGACGATGCCCGCACCGGCGGAACAGCGCACGGTGCAGCCACGGAGCGCCAGGGCCCCCTCGCCCCGGGCGAGCACCGCCGCCCAGGCGGCCCCCTCGACCTCGCAGTCGGCCAGTTCGACCTGCCCGGCGGCGGCGTCCACCACCGGGGCCTCGGAGTCCCGACCACGCAGGACGAGGCCGGTGAGCTTGACCGCCTCGGCCACGGAGGTGACCGCCGTGCCGGTGGAGCAGAGGATCTCGACGGTTCCGGGGCCCTCGGCGGCCATCAGGGTGACCACGCGCGAGAGCACGAGTTGTTCGTCGTAGCGGCCGGGGGCCAGTGACAGTACGGCGCCGTCACCAGCGCCGGCGAGGGCTTCGCCGATGGTGCGGAACTCGGCTCCGCCGGAGGGGTCGACCGCGCGCACGTGACGGTTCATCGCCTGTCGTCTTCCTTTCTGTGCCCGCGGGCCGGTGAGGCCCGCGGGCTTGTCCTACTCCGCCGGTAAGGGGGTTACCGGCGGCTACTCTCCCGTCAGCGGCACTCGGTCTCGACCACCGACAGGGGGAGCTGCGGGGCCTCTCCGCCTTCGGCGATGGGACCCCTGTTGCGGGCGCGCAGGGTGAACGAGTCCCCGACGTCCTGGAGCTCGGTCAGGGCCCAGTAGCGGCCGTCGTCGGGCTGGGTGACCTCGAAACCGCCGCGGAAGGAACCCCCGGCGTTCTCGCCGTCGAACAGCTCGTAGTGGGTCGGGACGCCGTTGGCCCACAGCGGGTCGGGGCCGTTCTGCACGAGGATCTTGACCGTGCAGGTCGAACCGGCGCCGCCGGGCCAGAACGTCCACTCCGCGGAGGTGTCACCGCCGTCGGGGTCGCCGCTCACGGCCATGACATCGTAGCCGTCGTCGCATCCGGCACCGTCGTAGCCCGCGGGCCCCGAGCGCCAGACGCCCTCGCCGTGGATCTGGTAGCGGGCGCCCTCCGAGTCGCAGCCGGGACCGGCCACCGCACGGAAGGGCTCGGGCTCCGGCTCGGGCTCCGGCTCGGGCTCCGGCTCGGGCTCCGGGTCGACCTGGGGCTCCTGCTCCCGGTGGGTCTGGGGCACCGCCTCCTCGTCGGACCGGGGCTCGGAAGCGGACGCGGACTGCTGTTCCTTGACGTCGCTGAGCGGCTCGGACCTCTGGGCGCTGAGCGACTCGGACACCGCGCCGTCGGGGGCGTCGCCCTCGGAGCCGTCAGCGTCCTCGTCCGCCTTGGTGTCGGCCTTGGTGTCGTCCTCGGTGTCCTCCTCGGATCCCTTGCCCTTGCCGGACGCGGGCTCCTCGGACTCCTCGGTGTCGTCGTCCTTGCCGTTGCGCTCGGTCAGGAGGGTTTCGAGCAGCGACCCCTTCTCGACGGTCACGCCCTGGGGCTCGCCGGCACCGCCGGTGCCGTCGCCGCCCGTGCCGTCACCGCCGCGCTCGCCGCCGTCCTCGTCGTCGTCCTCCGTGGCTCCGGCGACCGGAGCTCCGGCGGGACCGCCGGACGAGGGGTCCACGGGCCGCTCGGGCAGGCCTCCACCCGCCGGGCCTCCGCCCCCGCGGTCGCGGGGTCGGGGGCGGCCCCGGGGTCGGCCCCGGTGTCCGCGCCGGGCAGGACCGGTGCGTTCGGCTGTACCTCGGGGACGTACCCCTGGACGCCCGTCCCCGAAGCGGAGGCGGACGCGGCGGCACTGGACGGGTCAGCGAAGCTGCCCGAGGCGAGGTCGGTCTGGAGCGGTGTCCCGGTCTGGTGCTCCTTGGCCGCGGAGAGGCCGAACGGAGCCGCCACGAGCATCAGACCGGCGATGGCCGCGACCGCGAGGGTCGGACGCCCCGGACGATAGCGTTCCTCGGCCTTCTCGGTGCCCTCGGTGGTCCGGGAGGCGCCACCGCGCAGCGCCAGTGCGGCGAGCAGGGCGTTGCGTCCGCGCTCGGTGCCGTCGGCCTTGGCCTCGGTCGCGGCGGCGGTGTCCGTCGAGGAGGCCGCGGCCGGAGCGGGGACGGGGGCGAGGGCGGGGTTGGGGACGGTCTGGCCTGGGCCTCGCTCGGACGGGGCCCCGATGGCGTCCCTGGCCGTGGCCGAGGGCACCTCCCCCGTCGAGCTCAGCACGGGCCCCGTGCGGTGGGGACCGCGCGGTGCCTCGGTGTTGTCGGTCATCCTTCGTTCTTCCTTTCGGAAACCGGAGGTCCTCCGGCGTATCGGGGGCGGCCGCGAAAAGCGGCGCTGGTGGGGGTGGTCTGTGGGCCCGTCAGGAGGTCGGGTTGAGGGCGTTCATGAAGTTCGCCTGCATCAACGGGTTGACTCCTGTGGTGTTGGGCTGGGGGGTGGTGCCGGAGGGGTGGGGTGGAAGGCCTCCCTCAGGGCCTGGAAGTAGGAGTCCAGGGCCGAACGGTGGGTGCGCAGGGCGTCGTGCAGCGCGTCGCGGCGCTCCACCAGATCACTCAGCGCCCTCACCGTGTCCTCTGACAGACCTTGGGGGTACCAGCGGTGTTCCAGAGGTCGCGCAGCCCGTTCAGGGCCTCGCCGTGCCGCTCGGCGGTCTGCTCCACCGTACGGTTCCAGCCGCGGTCCTCGGCCCCGGAACCGAGGTAGTCACGGATCGCCTGGACGCTGTCCGCGGTCTCCGCCGACCATGATCTCGGGTTCAGCTCGGGCCCGAGGGCCAGCAGGTCGGTGGCCTGACGGGCGTGCCCCCGATCCGCCTCGGACCGGTGCAGACCGAGTTCGTTGTCGAGCGCGGTGCCGAGCGCCTTCTCGGAGTCGGCGGCGGCGCCCTGACGCACCGCGACAGTGTCCCATGCCGCGACGGATTCGGCACTCACGCCGGGTGCGATCTGACGAATCTGGTCCAGGCTCAGCCAGACGTCGACCGTCGAGGTCGTGCTCTCCGCCCTCGGCGGGGTGCCGGACTTGGTGTCCTGGGCGACGACCAGGACGTCGACGGGGAAGCGCACCAGGTAGCCGTTCCCCTTGACCGCGGCGTCGGCGTGGGTCTGCACGGCCGAGGTCGACTGCTTCCCGCCGCCCGCGGCCGAGCTCTTGGCACCGGCGTTGCTCGCGCCACCGCCGACGAGGGCGGCGCTCTCGTCGAAGCCGGAGGCCGACTGGTCCACGCCCTTGATGCCGGACATGTCCAAACCGCTGGTGAGCGCGGTCGAGCCCGCGTGGGCGACGGAGTCCTCGTCCCGGTGTGTGTTCTGGTTCTCGCCGCCCGTCGAGAGGTCCTTCACCGAGCCTATGATGCTGGCGCCACCGGGATCGACCTGGGTGAACAGCTTGGTCTCCAGGCCCGGTACGGCGAAGGGCCCCTGTTTGTCCAGCCCGACGAGGGTCGCGCCGTCGCCCGTGGACGAGGAGCCGAACAGCGTGGTCAGCACCTGCTGGTCCACGGCGGCTCCGAGCATGGGCCCGCGCGGGCCGGGGCGCCCCTGACTGAGGTGGTCCACGGCGTTGGTGACGTTCCGGTCTCCGGTGGCGGGCTCCCAGTCCAGGGCGCGCGCCTGGGCGATCACCGCGGCGTCGGCGATGGGGCCGCGCCCGACCGCCTCGACCGGCGGCAGGCTGACCTGCGGGCGGCCGAGTCCACCGAACCAGGCGTCGGAGATGGTCCGCACGTCGACGGTCCCGGGCTCGGTCCCGGGCGCGGGCGCGGGGGCGGGACCGGCTGCGAGGTCACCGGAGGCGGGGCGGCCGCCGGCGGCTGGCCGGGGGCGTGGGCTGGAAGGTTCCCGCAGGGTAGACCTCCGTACGGCTTCCCACGTCGGCGTGTGAGGAGAACACCTTCCCGTCCTCCACGGACACGGTGAAGTCGAACCTCGTCGGCGTGTTCCCGGTGGCTCCTGGTGCCTTGACCGTCCGGGACCTCGACTCCGTCTCGGTGTCCGAGGTCAGGTGCGTCTTGGTGGTCCCGCTCTCCAGGCCGGTCCCCGTGTTCGGGGCGAAGGACTGGTAACGGTCCTTCGGGAAGGTCGGGTCCCCGCTGCTGTCGGTCCCGATGGACTGGGTCGGGTTGACCCCTCCGTCCAGCGTGGCGGTCACTCCGTGCTTCTTCTGCTTGCCCTCGGAGTCGTTGTGTTCGGTGGACTGCGAGACCGAACGCTCCGAGGACATCCCCGACTCGACCGGACCGAAGACGGGGCCGCCGTCGGGGCCCAGCTTGAGCAGGATCCACCCGCCCTTGCTGGGACGCTGCTCCCCCATGAACTCGTTGCGGAACCTGACCTCCAGGGCCAGGCCCCCGGTCTGGTACCTGAGGTTGAGGCCCCGGGTGTTGTTCGGTGACAGGGCCGCCCGGATGTCCCGTTGGCTCTGGTCGGTCAGTTCGAGCCTGTTGTCCCGGACCGCCCTGTTGATGCTGTCCAGAGCGGCGGCGGAGTCGATGTTGTTGAGGGCGTGACCGGACCCCTCCCGACCGGGGACGACCCTGATGTCGTCCGGGACCGACCGGGACCGCTCCAGCGCGGAGTCCAGACCGGCGGTCCCCGGCAGGGCCCCCTTCTGGGCGAGGTCGAGGACACGGAAACGGGAGTCGGTCTGCCCGTTCGCGGTGTGATGGGCGGGGTGACCTCCTCCTGAACCTGACCGTCCTGCTCGGGGTTCCGGTCGTTCCCCTCCTGGTTCTGGGTGTGGTCCTGGGTCTGGGGCTGGGTCTGGGTCTGGGTCTGGGTCTGGGTCTGGGGGCGGGTTGCGATCACCCAATCCCTCCGCGGCCGACCCCCGCCTCAGGACGTTGCCGTTCCCGTCGACGGTCTTGCTGAACGGCAGGGAGACCCCGAGGTTCCAACGGGTGCGGATGGTCGTGTCCACGTCGAAGCGGTCGAAGGTCGTGACGTCCACGGTGCTTCCGGGGAGGGAGACCTTGTTCTCCTCACCGAAGGAGGTCGAGTCGCCCTGGGTCTCCGTCTGCTTGGTGGCGAACGGGGTGAAGCCCACGGCGCCCCGTAGCCGGTTGTACCTGGAGTCGGCCTGGTTGAGGGCCGCCTCCCCTTGAGCCCGACCGTCACGTTGTGGGAGGAACTCTCGCTCGTACCGACGACCCGGTCGGACTCGGCCTTGAAGGTGAGGTCGACCCCGCCGTCGCGCTGCACCCCCGAGATGTGCAACGACTCCCGTTCGGCGTGCACGTTGAGGGACAGGTCGGCGCGTCTGCGCCAACCGTCCTCGAACTGGCCCTGGAGGGGAGCCCTCCGTCGTGCACGTCCATCTCGTGGGCGGCCAGGGTCCGGGGCGACCCGAGGACGCGCCAGGTGCCCATGACGGCCTCTCCCGACCGGGAGGCGGGCGTGAACCCGGGCGCGGATCTCACGGAGTCCACGAGGTTGTCCAGAAGGCCCGGCGACTCGGAGTGCTTGGGCGCGTGCGGCAGGCTGTCGAGATCGAGGTCGGGCCGGGGACGCGGGCCTCCGCCCCGGTTGTTCTGGGTCTGCTGGTTGTTCTGGGTCTGGTTGTTCTGGTTGCCCTGCTGGTTGTTCTGGTTGTTCTGGGCCTGTTGATCGCCCTGGTTCTGCTGGTTCCCCTGCGTCTGGGTGTTCCCCTGGTTCCCCTGTACCGGCGCCGCTGGGGGAACGTTGTTCGTCGGGTTCGGTGGGCGCAGACGCGCGTCACGTTCCAGCGCGAACCGGTGGTCCTCACCGCGCCCTCGTGCCGCGGCGGCGTCACCGTGCCTGAGCCGCTCGTTGTCGAGCGCCTGGGTGAGCCTCTCCTCCCTGCCGGGCAGGTCCCGCACGGCGTTCACCGACGCGTCGCGGTCGTCGCGAGCGGTGTCCACCGTGTCCCTCGCCTCGTCGGCGCGTCGAGCCGACTCGTCCGCGCGGGTACGGGCCTCGTCGGCCTTCCCCGCAGATCGTTGGCGGTCTTCTCGCTCTCGTCGGCCTTGCTCTCGGCGGTGTCGGCCCTGGTGTCCTGGGCGCTGGCGTCACCGTCGAGACGCTCGGCGTCCCGCAGGGCATCCCGGGCGTCGTCGCGCTGCTCCCGCATCGCGGGCGGCGTCTCCGAGCGCGGCGGCGTGGTGGTGGCCGCACCGTCGTCGGCGCTCGGCCGGGAGGCTTCCCGGTGGTCCGCCTCGGCCTCCCTGACCGCTTCCACCGCCTCGTCCTTGGCGTCGACGGTCCTGTTCCAGTTGTCGACGGCCGTGCTCAGCAGGTCGTTGGCGGTGGTCTGATCCGTCTGCCCTGGGGCGGGAACGACCAGCGGTGTGAGATCGGGACCGCTGCCGGGTCCCTCCTCCCGCGCCGGACCGCCGGTCGCCTCCCGGAGCGCACTGACGTAGTCCCACAACTGCTGGACCGCGTCGGCCTGGCGCTCCGCCGCCTCCTGTTGGATCCGGGCGGCGTCCAGGCGGTCCTGGACGGCCTGCCGTCGGTCCGCTCCGGCCTGGTTCTCGGCCTTGGTGGCCGCTTCGTCCTTCTTCTGGAAGTCCTTCTGGTCCCCTTCAGCCTTCTTCTCCGCGGTCTCCAGGTTCTTCTCAGCCTCGGTCAACGCTTCCTGACGGTCGACGAGGGCGTTCGCCAGAGCCTGGACCCGGTTCCGCTCCGTCTCGGCGAGGTCCACCGCCCGCCGTGCCTCCTGGGCATCGGCCAGTGCCTGGCGGGCGGCGTCGCGGGCCGCCCTCGCGTCAGCCGAGCGGTCCGTGTTCGGTCCGGGGCGGTCGACTTCCCCGGGACGGGCGTGGTCCTGGGTCCCTCCAACACGACCCGTGGGCCCCCGCGTCGGGGCCCGCGCCCTGCGGTGTGACGTCGAGCCGCACGGGGGTGTTGCTGCCGATCGACGCGTCGAGGCGCAGCTCGTAGGACCAGGAGTCCAGGTCACCCTCGGATTTGGAGGACGCCTCGACACCCTCCTTGCGGTTGCCGGAGAACGGTTTCGCCGTCTCGTGCTCGTAGGTGTATCCACCACCGAGTTCGAGCACGCCCTTGGGCAGGCCACCCGCCGTGATCCCGAACCGCGCCTGGAAGGCGGCGGTGATCTCCCCGCCGTAGGCGATGGAGTTCTGCTTGCCTGATCCTTGCGCGGTCGACGCGCCGAGTCCGGAACTCAGGGAGCCGCCGCTGCGGGAGCCCTCGAAACGGGGGCGCTGAGTTCCCCGCTCAGGTGGACCGTGAGGAAGTCCGAGCCGTCCCGGTCGTCGGTGCGTACCGACGACAACCCGGGGATCGCGCTGACGAAGTCACGCAGGGGGCCGGGGGCGGGCGTGAGTGCGTTGCGCAACCCACCGGTGCGGAGGACGATGTCGACACCGCTGGTCGTCAGGGCGTCGGCCCCCGAGACCGCCCTGCCGACCTGATCGTAGATCTCCAGGGTGTTCTCTGCGCGCAGGTCCGGGCCCCGCCACAGACTCCCCCAGAAGCCCCTTCTGGCTCCCGGAGCCCCGGAGGGGTCGTTGACGAGTTCGGGGTGCAGGGCGAACACCTGTTCGTGGAGCCGCCTGGCCGCGACGGTCATCGGCGAGTCGCCGTTGCCGTCCCGCAGACGGCCGTCGTTCCACTCGGCGCGCACCGGTGCCGCCTCGCCCAGGTGCCGCACGCCGTCCGCCGTGAGGCCGGGAACACTGGGCGCAGCCGGAGGGGTCGCGGCGGCCCGGTTGTCACCACCGCCCGCCAGGGTGCGGGCGTCGTCGGTGGACACCTGGTCGAGGGTGGTCAGGTCCAGGGTTCCCGGACGTACCAGCGGCTGGGGCTGCGGCTGGGACGAACGGTCACCGCGTTCTCCTCCGTTGCCCTCGGTGCTCGCCCCGGTGTCGTCCGTGTTCGTCGTGTTCTCGGCGGCGGGTGCTGCGGGCTGTGGCTCGGTTGTCGTGACACGGTAGGTGCGCTCCACCTGGTAGAAGGCGGAGTCGCCCTTGGCGCCGGGCCCGAAAACGCGCTCGCTGCCGTACTCGGTGCTGCGCGTGTGCTTCTGCGTGCCCTTGGCCCCGACGACCACCTCGGGACCGGCGCGAAGGACCACGGACTCCCCGGGGAGGATGCCGCCGAGGAACCCGGCACCCGCCCGGACCTCCTGTTTGTCGGTGCGTGCCGCGCCGAACGTCGCGTTGCCGGAGGACTTGCCGGTGTCCGTGAAGGACGAGTCCTTCAGGTCCGGTCCGACCTTCACGTAGTTGACCGGGCCACCGCTGATCTCCAGGATCTGGGTCCTGCCCTTCGGGTCCGAGTAGGCGAAGCGCAGAACCTCCCCGTTGTCCGCCCGGGGCAGGTTGTCCAGCAGAGTCCGCGGGCTGACGGGGAAATCCGGGGGCAACGTACCGTCGATCAGGCCCAGCGTCTGTGCGAACCGGGGGCGCGGATCGGCGTCCCGTCTCCGCCGTCGACACGGGAAGCGGGGTCGTCGGTGCGGAACTCCTGCGGGGCGGGCCGGTGGTCAGCCGCGCTCTCCCCGCCGTTGTCACGCAGGTGACCCGGCAGGACCAGGTCGAACGCGTCGTTCAACCGGTCGGAGAACTCGACCCGGACCGGCGGAACGGCGGGTTGCTGCTGACCAGCGGTGTCCTGTCCCGGTGGCTGCTGGACCGAAGGTCGCCGCTGGTCGCCAGAGGCCGCCTCGCCGGGGGCGGAGAGGGTCGCTGTGGCGGTGGCGCGATGTCCAGGACCGCGTTGACCACGAGGTCGCCGGTGAAGCGGGCGGGATTGTCCCCGTCCACGTCGACCTTGCGCTTGTGACGGCGCTCAGTACTCGTCTGGTACTCGGTGCCGCGCTGACGGACCGCGAACGACGCCTTCAGACGCGGGGTGATGAGCGCGGCCGTGCCCCCGATCTCACCGATCACGGCCGCGGGAAACGCCGGGTTGACGCTCTTGCGGCTCTGCTGGGCGCCGCTGCCCACGGTCTTGGCCCGGTTCTCGGTCGCGTTCCCGGCGTCGACGCGACGGTCGGGCGAGTCCGTGATGTCGCGCCACGTGCGGTCCACCGACAGTTGTACGTTCCCTCGCGGGGGCGGCGTGTTCCGGTCGTCGCCGTCCCCGTCCCGACGGGGATCGTGCACGGGGACGTCGATCGTCTCCCCGGGAGTGGTCCGCCCTCCGCTGATGCGCTCGATGGCATCGGTGAGCGCCGAACCGTCCGGCTCCACGCCCTGCCGCCGGATCTGGTCGAACAGCCGGTCCCGCAGACCGTCGACGTCAGCGTCGGGGTTCATCCGCATGCCGGAGTAGCCGCCGTGGTCGGCGTTGGGCCCGATGTCCGCGAGGACGTCGAGCACCTCGGCGGTCTCCTGCGTGACGGGCCTGGTCACGGGCGGCGGGTCCGGTGGCGTGAGGTCGGGCGTGACGACGATCTGCGGGGGTCCTGCCGCGTGGTCTCACCGTCGACCTGCTGCTGCGTGTCGGTCGGCGCCACGGTCCCGTCCTGGACCTGAGGCGGGGGCGTCTCGCCCGTGGTGGTCGGGTTGGTCCCGCGCGGGGTACGGGAGGAACCCTCGCCCCCGTCGTCGGTGACTCTGGTGCGACGACGCCTGCGGCTCCCGTCGCCTTCGCGGTCACGCTGGTCCCCGAGGTCCCGCATCGGATGGCTCTCGGGCCTCCGACGGTTCCGGCCGCTGCCCCCGTCGTCCCTGCTGCTACCTCCGTTGTCCCTGCTGCTGCCTCCGTTGTTACGGCTGTTGCGGCCGCCGCCCCCGTTGTTGCTGCTACTTCCGCCGCTCTTGGACTTGAAAGGGTTGAAGAGGGGTGAGGCGGCCCGGTGGTCTCCGCCCTGCGTGGTCACCGGAGTGGGACCGCTCGGCATCCGTGAGAGCGGCGCGTCCATGCCCGCGTCGCGCGCGGTGTCGAGGGCCTGGTCCCAACGCCCGTCCGAGGTCCACTCCCGGACCGTCTGGTCGAAGTCCTCCCGCAGCCGGGGCGGGAGGTCGGCGCGTACCTGGTCGTCACCGCGACCGCGCACACGGCTGTCGTAGGCGGCGCCGAACAGGGCCACGTTGTCGGAGTGGTTCCGGTTCCCGTCGGGGTCGAGCACCTGGGACAGGTCCCGGTGCACGGAGTCGGGAAGGTCGCCCACCCGGGCGGGCGGGTCGTAGCGGGAGGCCTCGTTCGCCTGGGTCTCGATCTGGTCCAGGTAGTGGTTGAGGATCTGCGGAGGCCGGTTGTCGCGCCCGCCGGGCGAGTCCATGTATCCGCCGACCTCGTGGACCGCGCTCGAGTTCGGCGAATCGCGGAGCACGGCGCGGGGGCGACCGGACCCGTCCTGGGACAGGTCCTGGGACTCGTCGTTGAGACCGATCCGGTGCAGGAGCTCGTGCAGCCAGACGTCGGGGCCGTCGTCCATGCGCCAGTTGGCTGTATCGCTGCGCCCGGGCAGGTCCGGGTTGTCGCGGACCCAGGACACGTTGGAGTGCGGTCGACCGTCGGGACCGACCGGTTCCACACGGACGTGGAGCTGGTCACCGCTGCCGGGCAGACGGTAGCGCTCGTTGACGACGTCGTTCAACCGGTCCAGGAAGACCTGCTGGGCCGTGTTCGCGTCCGACTGACTGACGTCGGGTCCGGTGTCGAAGTTGATCCGGACCGTCAGTTCGGTGACGTGCGTCGGCCCGTCGGGGCCGGGGTCCGGCAGCGGAATGCGACGCACGTCGAAGCCGCGATCCGCGATCGAGGTGATCGGGTTGTCCTTGCTGGATCCGTGCAGGATCTCGACACCGTCGGTGTCGACGCCGGAGCGGTCGCGGTTGCCCCCACACGCGTGGGTTCGATGCTGTCCCGGATGTTCTGCCAGTCAGCGGGCGGGCGCATCCGGTCGGACACGGGGGCCGGGGCGTCGGGGTCGGGACGCGGGCGGGACACCGGTGGGGTGTTGGTCTGGTTGCCGGGCGGGGGCTGACGGCGCCCGTCCCCCGTGGACTCCTGGCCACCCTGCGCGCCGGGGTGGAGCGGCGGGGCCATGACAACGGGCACGGGCGTGCCGTCGGGACGCGCGGTCGACTCGTTCGAGCCGTCGTCCTGGCGGACGGGCGCCCCGGAACCGTCCTCGTCACGCGTGGAGCCCTGGGAATCGTCGTCGTTCTGTCGTCCCTGCTGGTCACCGTTCTGGTGGACGGTCGCATCGGAGTCCGACTCGCCGGAGGGCCGGTCCCCAGGGGGCCGGACGTCGGCGCCGGTGCCGTCCTGGGAAGTGCGGGTGTCGTCCGATCCGGTCTCGTGGTCCGTGACGGTCTCGGGACCGCCGTCGCGCCCGGAGCCGTTCGGACGGTGGGTGTTCGCGTTGCCGTCGCTCGAACCCTGTCCGCCCGCGTTCGGGGACGGCCCGGTCGAGGTCTGGCCGTTGCCGTCGGTGGCGTCCTGGGACCCCTGAGCCGGGGTGTCCTGGTCGGTGGACCGGCCGCCCTGGTCGTCGGTCGTCAGATCCGGTCGGCCGGTGTTGGACTCCTCCTGGTTCGGGGTCTCCCGAACAGGTGCGTCCTGGTTCGGGGACTCCTGAACCGGCACGTTCTGCTCAGGCGTCTCCCGGACCGGCGTGCCCTCAGGGCCGTTCGCGTCCTCGGAACCACCCGGCTCCCGCACCACACCGTCACCGGCGGGCTGCTCCTGGACGGGAGACTCCTGGACGGGCGTGTCCTCGGCGCCGTTCTCACGCACCGGGCCGTCCGTGTCCCTGACCACGCCGTCACCCGACGTGTCCACGACCGGCCGCTCCTGGACGGGAGGGTTCGGGTTCGGGGAATCCTGGGCGGGCTGCTCCTGGTTCGGCGTCTCCCGAACCGGGGCGGTGTCCCCGCCGTTCTCCCGCGCGGGACCGCCGCCACCGACCTCGCCGTCACCCGACGCGTCCTGGACCGGAGGGTTCGGGGTCGGGGTCTCCTGGACGGGGGTCTCCGACACGGGAGTTTCCTGGACCGGAGGAGCCGGGGTCGGATTCGGCGTCTCCTGGACCGGAGGAGCCGGGGCCGGGGCAGGGGACTCCTGGACGGGCGTCTCCTGGACAGGCGTTTCCTGGACGGGAGGGGCCGGATTCGGATTCGGGGCAGGCGTCTCCTGGACCGGAGGGTTCGGGGTCGGGGCAGGGGTCTCCTGGACAGGGGTCTCCTGAGCAGGGGTCTCCTGGACCGGAGGAGTCGGCGTCGGCGTCGGCGTCTCCTGGACGGGAGGAGCCGGGGTCGGGGCAGGGGTCTCCGACACGGGAGGCTCCTGGACCGGAGGATTCGGGGTCGGGGCAGGGGTCTCCTGGTTCTGGGACCCCTCCGCAGGTGTGTTCTCGGGCCCTCCCTGGTCCCCGTTCGGCGTCTCGGGGCCGTCCGCGGCCCCCGCACCCTCGCCGTCACCGGTCTGTTCGGGGGAACGGTCCTGTCCGCCGGTGTCCCGCTCCTGACCGCCGACGACCGGTGCGTCGCCCGGCCCACCGCCCTCCGAGTTCGAGTTCTCCTGGCCACCGCGGTTCAGGTGGTCGGAGTCGTCGCCACCCGTGTTCTCGTCAGCGTTGTCGACGGGGCGGTCGGATCCCCGCCCCGGGGAGTCCTCGGTGGCGGGCCCCTCGTTCGAGCCGTTGTTCTCGTTCGACGGCGGCTCGGGTGTGGCGGAGCCCGTGTTGTCCTGGTCGTTCGTGTCCGACGACTCGGTGGACACCCGCTGCGGCGGCGGCGGAGGAGGCGGGGTCGAGTTCTGCGAGCCGTCGCCCCGCCCGTCGCGCGATCCCCCGCCCGCCCCTTCCGAGGAGGAGTTGTTCGAGCCGGGTCCGTTCGAGGAGGAGGACCCGGAGTCGGACGTGCTGACGTTCTCGTTCCCGTCCGGGGAACCGTCGCCGCCGCGGTGGTCGTTGAGGCCGTCGTCGGTCGGGCTCGGCGTCGGGGTGGGCGGCGGGACACCCTCGGGCAGACCCGCGTTCCTCAGGTGGTCGATGAGCAGCAGCCCGCCCTGGGTGAGGCTCTGCTGGACCGCTCCGGAGACGAGGCCTGAGACACCGGACAGCCAGGTGATGGAGAAGCTCTTCTCGTCGCTGAACAGCAGGTTGAAGAAGCCCTCGCTGAGCATCCCCTGCGCCGCGTTGGCGATGCCCTGGCCACCGAGCTGCGCCAGGAAGTTCTTCCAGTGCGTCCCCACGTCGGAGAGGCCGTCGCGCACACTGGCGGGCACGCCCGTGGTCAGGAAGTCACGCATGTTGGGGTCCAGGCCCCGCCCGTACTTGCTCACCACGTCGTTCAGCGCGTCGTCGAGCCCGTTCCTGCCCCAGTTCCGGGTGAACGCGTCGGCGTACGCGTTACCGAACTCCCGGGCCTGGTCCTTGCCCATCGACCCGCCGAGGGAGTTGGCGAACTGGTCTCCCATGTCGGTGCGGAAGCGTTCGCCGTCGATCGGACGGTTCCACCCGGGCCGGTTGTCCATGCCGTAGGGGCGCAGCAGCTCGTCGCTGTTGCGGCCCATCACACTGCCGATGCCCTCGGGCAGGCCGCCGGGGCCGCCACCGGGGCCGCCCGTGGGGAAGTTGTCGTCGAGATGCTTGGTGATGGAGGGCCCGGTGGTGTTGCCGAGCAGCTTGTTGAACTGGCCGGACAGTGCGCTGCCGCCGAAGACGGCGGCGGTGCCGAACAGACCGTCCAGCATGGCGCCCTTGGCCGCGTCCTCGGTGAGCTTGTGATCCCACCCGTCGCGGTTGCCCTGGTCGATCTGGATGCGCTGGATCAGCGCGTCGAGGGTGAGCGCGAAGAACTGGCTGATCGCCATCTGCTGGAGCAGTGTCGAGAGCAGCCGGAACATGACCCGCCCGATGACGGTGCGGGCGATCGCCTGGAAGATCGGGATCTTGGCGAGGGAGGCGCCGAAGGTGTACGGCGCCATGGCGATCGCCCAGGCGATCTCCAGGGCCAGCTGGACGAGCTGGCCGATGATCATCCACTTCGCGTACTGCACCTGCGTGCCCGCGTTGTGGACGTACTCCTGGAGACCCCGGGCGACCTTCGTGCCCTCTCCGAGGTAGTTGTTCTGCCCCGCCGTGAACTCGTCCACCGACTGGTCGAAGAAGTCCGCCGCCGTGGCGTCGAAGTTCTCCCGCACCTTGTTCTTGATCCGGATGACGAGCTGCGGGAGCTCGACCTCCAGCTGGTCGGCGGTGGTGCCGTAGACCTGGGCGAGCTCCCACAGCCGTGTCTCGTCGGCTGTGGGCCACTCCGAACCGGTCAGGACCGAGAACAGGTTGCGGAGTTCGGCGGGCAGTTCCATTCCCATGGGAGGTCAGTGCCTCCCGCTGGTACCACCGAGGCCGCCCTGGATCCCGCCCAGGCGCGCCGCGGTGTCGATGCCGTACTGCTCGGAGCGGCCGAACTGCTTGGCGGTGTTGATGGTGGCCTCGGCGGTGTCCTCGAACGCCGTGCCGAGCGTCTTCAGGAAGACCGCGAACCCGTCCCGGTTGGGGACGTAGTTCTTCTCGAACGACTTGGCGACGGCGTCGCCGTCGCCCCAGCACTCACCCAGGGCATCACTCGAGGTGGTGAACCACTGGTCGATCCCCCGCACGTAGGCGGCGAGTTCGTGGATATCGGCACCGTCCCTGGCGACCGCCTCCGGGTCGATGGAGATGCGTTCCGACATGGCCCCTCCTTACTCGTCCTGTCTGTCTGCGTCGTCGCGGCCGGGTGCGGGGAGGGGAGGAACCCCTCCCCGCACCCGGCCGTATGTCACCTGGGCGGGTGCACGTTGCCCAGGCCCAGTTCCTCCAGCAGGGCGGAGGGGTCTCCGGCCACCGCCTGCTCACGCGCCGCCGAGTCGCCCGGAACCAGCCCGCCCATGGACGTCGAGACCTGCTGGGCGACGTCGCGCCGGGCTCGTTCGACGACCTCGATGACGGCCGCGGCGAGTTCGGCGGGCGCCATCATCCGGTACTTCTCGGTGTGGAACCTCATCTCAGCGATCTCGCCTCTGGCGTTCACCGTCACGCTGAGCATCCGATCCTTGGACACCGCTTCGGCGGTAACCGACTCCAGGTTTGCGCTTGCCTCCGCCAGCCGCTCCTGGGTCTGACGAAGTTGTTCGAGAGACCTCTCCATCTGACCCTGCAGGGACATGTCCAACGCTGCTCACTCCCTTGTCTTTTCGCGTTCCGGGGCGTCCCAGTGAGGCGGGGCCGCCCCGTGCGGTGGTGCCCCACACCTTCTCGTCCTCGGAGAGCCACGTGGTGCGGCTGCGCTCCTGTCCGCCGCCACCGCCGCCACCACCGGCGCCTCCCATGCCGCCCGGAGGCATCATGGGCATACCGGGGTGCCCGGTGTGCCGGGCGCCCCGGGGGTGCCAGGACCTCCGCCCGTCGTGGAGCCGTCCCCCTGGCCGCCGCCGAAGTTGCCGAACGGGCTGGTCCCACCCGGTCCGTTGCCCCGGCCGCCTCCGCCGCCGTCGGCACCGCCGCCCACGGAACCCGAGTCAGCGCGGGGGTCATCCCGCCGCCGCCCGACCCCGGGCCGGAGCCGGAGCCGGAGTTCAGGTCACCGGGACCGCCGATACCACCGATGCCGCCGGGACCCGGGTACCCGCTGCCGCCGCCGCTGCCCGAGCCCGGGCCGGAGGAACTCAGGTCACCCGGACCACCGATGCCGCCGGGCGACGGGTAGCCGCTGCCCCCGCCGCCTCCGGAACCGCCGCTGAGGACAGGGGGATCGGGGAGCGAGGGCCGGTCGGAGCCGCCTCCGATCTCGCCGGAGCCACCCGGAACCGGAGAACCGGGCCCATCACCGTTGCCGCTGCCGCCGGAACCACCCAGGGCGGGGGGATCGGGAAGCGAGGGCCGATCCGCGTTGCCCGGACCACCGATCTCACCGGTCCCACCCGGAACCGGAGACCCGGGCCCGTCACCGCTGCCGCCCGAACCACCCATGATCGGGGTGTCCGGCAGCCCGGGCCGGTCCGCGTTACCCGGACCACCGATCTCACCGGACCCACCCGGAACCGGAGACCCGGGCCCGTTTCCGCCCCCGCCCGAACCACCCGAGGAGAGGTCCAGGTCGCCCCCGGTGGGGACGCGAGCCGGGGGCGGCGGCACGCTGCCGCCCGCTCCGCCCGTGGAGGAGGAGAAGTCGAGATCACCGACACCGCCCGGGGCGGGCCCCCGATGTTGGAGGGATCGCCGCTGCCGCCCTCGGCCCGTGAACCGTCGGGGTTCAGGACGCTCCCGTCAGGTAGCCGAATGCTGCCGTCGGAGAGCCGGGCGCTCCCTCCGGGAGTGGCGTGCTCCCCTCGGGGATCCGCCCGCTGCCGTCCGGCGGGCGCGTGCTGCCGTCGGGGCTCACGACGGTGCCGTCCGGCAGACGTGTGCTGCCGTCCGGGAGCAGGGCGCTGCCGTCGGGGAGCGGGGTCCCCTGCTCCCGGCGTCCCGAGTTGTTCGAGCCGCCGCCGGCACCACCGCCGCCCAGGCTGCCCATGCCGGGCGCCACCGGTGGCGGGATGAACCCGCCGCCCCCGCCCGAGGAGGAGGGGTCGCCGCCGATCCCGTCGAGGGGCCTCCGCCGGGTCCGCCCACGCCGTCACCGGAGCCCCCACCACCTCCATCGAAGGTCATCGACCCGCCGACAGGGGTGAGGGGTGGTCCGTCCGGGGTGTCCGAACCGGGCGGGCTCGGCGGACCGTTGAGGTCACCCGACCCGGGCGAGGGCGGTCCGTTGAGCTCGCCCGAGCCACCGGGCACGGGCCCGCCGCCCTCGGGGATGTCCGACCCTCCGCTGTTGGGGCCCTGACCGTTCAGGTACTCCTCGACGATCTCGTCGATGGTGCGGCCGTCGCCCAGGGGCCCGTTGCCACCGCCGTTTCCGTCTCCGCCGCCACCATTCCCGTCGCCGCCACCGCCGCCGCCCTCACCGCTGCCGCCGTTGAGGTACTCGTCGATGATGTCCTCGATGGTGCGGTTGTCACCGTCACCGCCGCCACCGCTGCCGTCACCGTCGCCGTCGCCATCTCCGCCGCCGAACAGCCTTTCGAGGATCTCGTCCACCGAGGGGGACCGTTCTCGTCACCGCCGCCGCCACCACCGCCGCCACCACCGCCACCGGGCGGGGTGACCGTGACGGGAGTGAAGGGCAGGATCTCCGCCGCGGACGTGTTGTAGGTCGTCGAGACCGTGGAGATACCCTCCGTGGCCGCCTTGCGCAGGTCGGCCAGGTTGTCCCACCAGCGTTCCTTGATCTCGGTCTCGAAGGTCTCCCAGGTGGCCTTCTCATCAGTCCGCATACCGCGGATCTTGATGATGCTGTCCTCCCAGGTGACCTTGTCCCGCTGCTCCTCCCACCAGTTGCGGATGGTCGAGCGGGGACTCCGGTCGGAGCTGCTCTGCCAGGTGTTGAAGGCGCCGATCACCGCTTGGAGGTAGGTGGGGTTGGCGGCGAGGCGCGCCGAGTTCACGGCTCCGATGGCCGGTTCGACGTAGGTGGCGATGTTCTGGAACTCGAGGGCCAGCTTCCTGAGGTACCCACGCAGGGCCTCCGCTCCGGCGCCCTCGAACTTCTCGTTGCCCGGCTTCATCTCCTCGGCCAGGGCCCACATCTCGTCGTAGCGGGCGGTGGAGAAGTCACGGAAGTCGCCGAGGTCGGTCTCGATGCGGCTGAGGACACTGCTGTTGAAGGTTCCCGTCCCGGGACCGGAGGCGGCGTTGAGAATGGTGCGCATCCGGTCGATGAAGTTGCCCCACACCGTGCCGTCGGTGTCCTTGACGGCGTCGTTGATGTGGATACCGGAGTAGACCGCGAAACCCCACTCGTAACCGCCGAGCTGTTCCGCGTCGGAGGCCCGGCTGTCGAAACCGAACCACTCGTCCGCGCTCTTGGGGTTGTTGACGTTCCAGAAGTAGTTGCTCAGCCAGTTGGTGTCCTTCACCGCCTGGGCGGAGCCCATCGGAGGGGCCGATCCCTTGTCGTCCTCGTCGGCGAAGGCGTTGATGGCGTGGGCCATCTCCTTGACCTCGGCGGTACCGTCGGGCACCGCGGGTCGGTCCCCTCCTTCTCGGGGAGGTCCTCGTCAGCCATGGAGTTTCCTCAGGGGCGGGTTCGTGGGGCGAAGGGGTGCTCGGGGGACGGAGCGGACGGACGCTGTGCCGAGGGCCTCGGCTCAGGACGACTCGGGCGTCTCGTTGGGCGAATCGTTGGAGCCGTTGCCGCCGCCACCGTTACCGCCACCGCCGCCACCGCCGCCCGTGGGCGCACCGTTGGACATGATCTGGCCGACCTGGGTGGCGTCCAGCTCCGCGTCGGACTCCAACTCCTCGTAGGTGATGGCGCTGTTCCGGATCCCGGCGGACATCCCGACCAGGCGGGTCTCCAGGTCGGTGATCAGGGTGGTGAACTGCGACAGCACGGTGCCGACCTCCGAGGAGAGTCCGCCCGCGTAGTCAAGGAGCTTCGGATTCCCGAAGGGCACGTTGGGTGCGGAGGCGCCCTCGCCACCCGGGTAGAACTCGGCCGCCTGCGTCTTGATCTTCGAGACCTTCTCCCGAAGCGGATCGATGTGCGCCGTCTGCAACGTCTTGAGGTAGTCCAGCGTGACCTTGGTCTTCTCCTCTGACACGTCCTGCCCCGTCCTCTCCTGTCCAGCTCTTCGTCAAGCCGCGGTGCGGCGTCATCCGGTGTGGTGCGGTGTTCCCTCGGCCGCGGCGTGGACCCGGCGGACCGTCGCCGCGGCCGAGGGTGGGGGTCAGCGGCGGGCGTTCCAGTTCCCGGCTTCCTGGAGGTCGCCGCGCCGGTAGCGCTCGGTGATGTCGCCCAGGGAGACCTGCGCGTGGCCCAGCAGCGCGCGCATGTCGGCGACGTTGCGCCGCCAGGACAGCAGCCGCTGGTCGTACTGCTCGGAGGCCTCACCGATCCAGTCGGACTTGACGGCCTGGACCTTGGCGTCCAGCTCGTTGATGGCCTGCTCGATGATGTCGGTCTGCTTCCGCAGGTCGATGCCCGCGTCGTCAGCACCGCTGTACTTGATCTCGAATCCGTCCACGGGTATGGCTCCGGTTTCTCTCGATGGTGCGCCCCCGGCAGTGGAGGCGGGCGGATCGGGTGGGGGGTCGGATCAGGTCAGCGAGCGACGTCGGCCTGGTTCGGGTTGAGCTGGGTGATCCAGTTGGCGGACAGCATGTTCTCGTCCTCCATGGCGTGGAAGTTGCGCTCGGTGCCGCCGAGGATGCCGATCATGTCGTTCATGTCGTTGGTGATCAGGCGCAGCTCCTCGAGCCACTTGACCAGCGCGGTGTCGTACTGGGTGGCCGCGCCGCCCTGCCAGTTGCCGCCGAGCAGGTCCCGCACGCCGTCCACGCTGGTGTAGACGCCGTTGCACGTGGTGTGGGCCGTCTCCATGGCGTCGCGGCCGGTCCGCATCGCCTGGTCGGTACTGCGCATCATCGACATGGGAGTCTCCTGGTTCTGTGGGGCGTCAGTCGGAAAGGCACCGGGGTTCCCCCGGTTCCGCGAGGGCGCCGACGGGTTCCGCGGCGGCCTGCGGGGTCAGGTCGGGCCCCGTGGGCAGCAGGTCCAACAGGGCGGTGGAGACCGCGGAGGCCCCGCCGGGGGCGTAGCCCAGCGTCTCGGCGGCCTTGGCGTCGGGCACCGGGTACTTGGCCCCGGTGTCGGTGACCAGGAAGTAGGAGCCTCGCAGCGCCGCCCCTCCGGCCGGGGCCGCTCTGACCAGGCCGCCCTCCCCGGACGGGATGTCGATGAGGTCGGGGGCGGTGCAGGCGGCCCTGCTGCCCGCCGGGGGCCGCGCGGCGCGGCCGCCGATGTCCGCCGGGGAGGTGAGCGCGAGCGCCAGGGCTCCGTCTCCCTGGTCGATGACGCACAGCGCCGCGCCCTGGGGGTCGGTCAGCGGCGGCGGCGTGGCGGGCAGGCCGTCACCGGTCACCGGCTCCTCGCCCGACAGGTGCGAGCGCAGCTCGTTGACGGTCAGCTCGACCGGCGCCGCCTCACCGCCCCCGTAGGCCTCCTCCACCGTGAGCGGGTGGCCCAGCAGCAGGCGGGCGTGCGTGGCGTCGGTGGGGGTCAGTCCCTCCCGGGTGAGCACGTAGAACTGCTCGGCGCCGCCCTCCGTGGCCGGGACGCTGAAGACCTGTCCCACCCGGGTGTCCGCACCGCTGACGCGCGGCCCGTCCTCGCCCCGGCCGTCGACGTCGAGCGCGGAGAGCGCGGGTCCGGCGGGCACGCCGTCCAGGACGGAGGCAGCCACGGGGTGGGGCACCGCGGTGCCGTACCCCAGGGACTCCAGGGCACCGTTCTCCTCGTCGATGGCGAGGCGGTTGCCCTTCCACAGCAGGTGGACCCCGCCGCCCGGCCCCCGGACGAGGACGCCGTCGTCCGCCTCGACGGGGAAGCCGAACGGCGACCGGCCCAGGGTGAGCGAGGTGAGGGTCTCGACGCCGTCCCCGGTGTTGACGGTGGTGGCGCACACCTGCCAGACCATGGGCCCCTCCGCGTCGGCGGCGGGGAGTCCGTCGGGGGCCCCGGCGATGCCCAGCGGGGATCCGACGGGGGTGCCCTCCAGCGAGTCGGCGGCGACCTGGACCGGCTTGGGGTTGGACGCCAGCAGCAGGGCCGAGGCCTGGTTGGACACCGGCCAGAGCACTCCGTCGGAGAAGACGTAGCGGCCCGCGCCGCCCTTGACGGCCACGAGGGTCCCCTCGTTGCGCCACGAGGTGGAGCCGCCCGGGAAGATCAGGCCGAAGACGAGGAAGCCCACACACAGCAGCACCGCGAGGATCAGCCCGATGAAGGCGCCGTTCCGGGTGCGCCGCAGGGTTCCTCGGCCGCGTCCGGCGCGGCGGCGGCCATGGCCGTGGAGAGACGGCGCACCATGAACGAGTGCGCCTGTACCTGGTCGCGACGGGTCTGCATCAGACCACCCGCCTTCCGCTACGCGTCATCCGCCGATCCCCCTCATCAACGCCAGCAGCCCGAGGTTCCCCGGGATCAGGCACACGAGGACGATGGCAGCGAGGCTCTGGATGAGTTCCCCCGCCCGGCCCCAGTGCGGGATGGGACGGGTGCCCGGCACGGACCAGGCGGCGAGGAGCAGCCCGAGTGCCGCGACCAGCAGCAGGCCGAACAGCACCATGCGAGCGGTGTCACCGCCCACGAGGCCGCCTCCCACGGCCATCGCCACCAGCCCGTACACGCCGGAGGCCAACAGGCACACGCGGTGCCACACACCGCTGAGCCCCCGCGACTGGAGCAGCAGGATCAAGGCGACGCAGACGCCCGCGGTGGAGGCCAGTCCGCTCGGGTGGGCGGCCAGCACGGTCATCGAGACGGCGCACACCACGGCCACGATGGCGAGCAGGGCGCCGAGGTAGTGGTCGGCGCGCTTGGTGCGCGTGCGCACGTCGCGGGCCGGGTGGGGGTCGATGTACTCACCGAGCTGGCTGACGCCGTCGGGCAGCGGAGGCAGGCGCATGCCCGCCAGGCGGAAGGCCAGGGCCGGGGCGAACGAGCAGAGCAGCAGCACCAGGGCGGCGGCCGAGACGGCGACTCCGGGCGGCGGGGCGTTGTCCCAGAACATGAGCAGGGCGCCGGCGGCGGCGGTGAACAGGGCCGTGCCGATGATGGCGGTGAAGAACGGCAGGCAGGCGGCGACGGCGGCGATCGCCAGGACCGCCGCTCCGGTCGCCGTCGAGGCGCCCGAGAGCATCCGCGCCCCGATCAGGGCGTTGCTGGGGTCGCCGCCCGGCAGGGTGGATCCGGCGAAGGCCATGAACAGCACGGCGGAGCCCCCGGTGACGGCACCGGCGACGGGCGCGTCGAAGGCACGGGCGGCGGCCCCGGCCGCGAGCAGCAGGAGCAGCGCCGTGGCGGCGGCGGTGGTGCCGGCGATCCAGGTGGGGCCGAGCAGCATCAGCAGGGCGAGGGCTCCGGCGAAGCCCACCGCGGCGGTGCCGGTCAGCGTGCGCCTGGCGACGCGCGGCCCCCACCCGTCGGCGCGCTCGGACAGGGTGTCGGACACGCCGTCGACGAGGTCGTCGAAGTGGATCTCCGGCATCTGGTCCGCGCGTTCGCGCAGGTAGAGGGTCTCGCCGTCGGTGAGGCCGAGCGTCTCCGCGGTCTCGGACTCGTCCAGCGGGGGTGAGCCCAGTCGCTGGAGCACCCACCCTCCGTGTTCGAGTCCGCTCTCGTCGAGGTCCTCGTTCTCGTTCTCGGCGTAGAGCAGGAACGTGGGCAGCAGCTCGGCCAGCGGCAGGTCGCACGGAACGGCGATCTCGAAGGAGGCGTTGGGCGCGCGCACGACCAGGCGGCAGAGATCGGCGGAGACGACGTCCGACATCGGTCCTCCTCGCTGGACGACAGTGGCTGGGTCGGATTACGGGTGGGGGATAAAGACACCCGTGGAGGGGGAGAAGGGCCGGGCTGCGCCATTCCTCGGCGGAACACCCGGGGGCAGGGGCACGGCGCACCCGAACTGGAAATGCTGGGATAGAGTAGCATCACTTCCGGAATTCCGGTCATGACGTTTCGGAAAACTCTGGCTCGGAGATACCTTTGCTCATTTGAGCGCCCCGGCCCCGCCCCGGAGACCGAATCCGGCTCTGGGGTTCCTCCATTCGAGCCCGTCGGAATTACCCCCGGTCGGTCCGCCCGGCGCCCCTGGTTCGAGAACCTTCTGACCAGGGGAAAGAGAAGGGACACGCTGATCAGCACCATCCTCGTCCGCAGGCCGGCGCGTCGACCCGGCCCCGAGCCGCCCGAGGGCGAGCTCTCCCTCCAGGAACCCCCGGTCCTCCCTGAGCAGGAGAACAGCATCTCGGGGGTCTTCATGTACCTGCCGATGGCGCTGAGCTCGCTCGCGATGGTGATGATGTTCATCCGGCCCGGCGGGGGCGGCGCCCTGGGCACTGCCATGCCCTTCATCGCGGGCGGCATGATGCTCGTCGGAGCGGTGGCGATGGTGGGCGGCCAGATCCTGCGCGTGCGGATCGAACGCAGCCGTCGGCTCTCCGGCGACCGCCGGGACTACCTGCGCTATCTCGGCCAGATGCGCGGCCGGGTGCGGGAGGTCGTGGTCGCCCAGCGTGAGGCCCGCGCGTGGAACGGGCCCGACCCCGACGCCCTGTGGTCGCTGGTGCGTACGAGCAGGCTGTGGGAGCGGCGCGGGGCACACGACGACTTCGCGGAGATCCGGATCGGCGTGGGCGAGCAGCCCCTCCAGACGCGCATCGCCCCGCTGTCGACCAAGCCGGTGGAGGACCTGGAACCGCTCTGCGCGCACGCGCTGCGCCGTTTCATCAACGCCTACGGCACCGTCGCGGACTTGCCGGTCTCGCTTTATCTACGGGGATTCGCGCATCTGGGTCTGCGCGGTGAAACCGAAACCATCCGTGCAATGGTGCGCGCACTCGTGGGACAGGTCACAGTTTTTCACGCGCCGGACGAATTGCGTGTGGTCGCCTGTGTGAACGATGAGCGAATGGCGGACTGGGAATGGATGAAATGGCTCCCCCATTGCATGCACCCGGCGGAGCGGGACGGTGCGGGGCCCGTCCGACTGATCGCCTCCGACGCCATTGAGCTGGAAAGACTCGTCGGTCCCGAGCTCGCGGACCGGCCGCCCTTCGACCCTCAGGCCGTGCCCGGGCGTGACGAGCCGTTCACCGTCATCATCGTCGACGGCGGATCCGTGCCGCAAGGTTCACGATTGCTCAGCGGAGGCTTTCGCAACGCGATCGTGATCGAAGTGGGCATCGAGCGCATGTGGGACGGGGCGCCTCACACACTCTCACTACGGGTCGAAAAGGATTCCATGGAGATGTGTGAGCTGGACCGTTCCGGGCGGGAATCCTTCTCCCACCTCGGTCGGCCCGACTCCCTGGACCTCCCCGGGCCCGCTCCCTGGCCCGCATGATGGCCCCCTACCGCGTCAGCGTCGCCGCAGACGTGGTGGAACCGCTGACCACCGACTTCGACCTCACCACCCTGCTGGGCATCCCGAACCTGCACACCTGGGACGCCGCCCGCGAGTGGGAGCGCGAGCGCCCGGAGAGCCGCCTCCGGGTGCCCATCGGCATCGCGGCCTCGGGGGCTCCCCTGGAACTGGACCTCAAGGAGTCGGCGCTGGGCGGGATGGGCCCGCACGGGATGCTGATCGGCGCCACCGGTTCCGGCAAGAGCGAGCTGCTGCGCACGCTCGTGCTGTCCCTCGCGCTCACCCACTCCTCCGAGAAGCTCAACTTCGTCCTGGTGGACTTCAAGGGCGGCGCCACGTTCATCGGCCTGGACGGGCTGACCCACACCTCGGCGCTGATCACCAACCTGGCCGACGAGACCTCCCTCGTGGAACGCATGCAGGACGCCCTGCACGGCGAGCTGATCCGCCGCCAGGAACTCCTGCGCTCGGCGGGCAACTTCAGCTCGGTGCACGAGTACGAGAAGGGCCGCCGGAGCGACCCGACCATGGAGCCCATGCCCACGCTCTTCGTGATCGTGGACGAGTTCAGCGAGCTGCTCGCCGCCCACCGGGACTTCATGGAGCTGTTCGTCATGATCGGCCGTCTGGGCCGAAGCCTGGGCGTGCACCTGCTGCTGGCCTCCCAGCGGCTGGACGAGGGCCGCATGCACCAGTTGGAGAGCCACCTCTCCTACCGGATCGCGCTGCGCACGTTCTCCGCGATGGAGAGCCGCGGCGTGCTCGGTGTGGCCGACGCCCACCAGCTCCCCCCGGCACCGGGATCGGGCTACCTCAAGTCCGACACCGAGGAGCTGACGCGGTTCAAGGCCGCGTACGTCTCGGGCCCCTACCGCGCCAAGCGCCGCGCGGCCCGGGCGTCGACCGCCGCCCGCGAGATCACCCCGTTCCTGCCCGGGTACGTGGCCGGGCCGCCCGCCTCACCCGTGGAGCCCGAGCCGGAGCCGGTGGAGGAGTCGGACACGAGCCTGCTGGAGACCGCGCTGGAAGCGGTGCGCGACGTCGGTCCGCCCGCACGCCAGGTGTGGCTGCCTCCCCTGGACCAGGCCCCCACCGTGGCGGAGATGCTGCGGTCGGCGGGCGCGACCTCGCTGCCCGCGTGGGGCGCCGAGCCGGTGCTGTCGGTGCCGGTGGGCCTGGTGGACCGCCCCTTCGAGCAGCTGCGCACCCCGCTCACCGCCGACCTGCGCGGCGCGGGCGGGCACACCGCCGTCATCGGAGGTCCGCAGAGCGGCAAGAGCACCCTCCTGGTCTCGCTGATCACCGCGCTGGCGCTCACCAACACCCCGGAGCAGGTGCAGTTCTACATCCTGGACTTCGGCGGCGGCACGCTGCGCGGAGTGGCGGACCTGCCGCACGTGGGCGGTATCTGCGGGCGCATGGACCTCGAACGCGTCACCCGTACCGTCGCGGAGATGACCGCGCTGCTGGGGCGCCGTGAGCAGTTCTTCGCGGAGCACGGCGTCGACTCGATCAGCGCCTACCGCCGGCGTCGGGCGGCCGGGGAGTTCTCCGACCAGCCCTACGGTGACGTGTTCCTGGTCATCGACGGCTGGGCCACGGTGCGCTCGGACATGATCGACCTCATCGCGGAGATCACGCAGATCGCCCAGCGCGGCCTCAACTACGGCATCCACCTGATCGTGGCCTCGCCGCGCTGGGCGGACGTGCAGTCGAGCCTGCGTGACCTGCTGGTCACCCGGTTCGAGCTGCGTCTGGGCGACGCGGTGGACTCCGCGATCAACATGCGCCAGGCCGAGAAGGTCCCCCGGATCCCCGGTCGCGGCCTGACCGCCGAGTACAAGCACTTCCTGTCCACCCTCCCCAGATGGAGGAGGGGCCGGAGGCCTCCGTGGCCGGTGTCGTGGAGGCGGTCAGAGAGCGGTGGGACGGCCCGTCCGCTCCCCAGGTGCGGCTGCTGCCCCTGTCGCTTCCGGCGTCGGACCTGCCGCCCCCGAGGACGGCCCGAAGATCGCGCTGGGTCTGGAGGAGCGCCGTCTGGAGCCGCTGTGGCACGACTTCTCGGTGCTGCCCCACATGCTGGTGGTGGGTGACAACGAGAGCGGCAAGACCAACCTGCTGCGCCTGGTCACCCGCACCATCCGGGAGCGGTACAGCGCCACCGAGGCACGTGTGGTCGTGGTGGACCCCCGACGCGGTCTGTTCAACGCGATCCCCGAGGAACAGCGCCTCGGCTACGCGGTGACCGGTGAGAGCGCCCGCGAGATGATGATGGCGGCGGCCGCGGCGCTCAAGCCCCGGCTGCCCGGCCCGGAGGTCACTCCGGAGCAGCTGCGCGAGCGCTCGTGGTGGACCGGGCCCGAGCTGTTCGTGGTCATCGACGACTACGACCTGCTGAGTTCCTCGGGTGGTGGCGGGCCCCTGTCCCCGCTCATGGAGATGCTGCCCCACGGCGCCGACATCGGGTTCCACCTGATCCTGGCGCGCGGCGCGGGTGGTTTCAGCCGTGCCATGGGCGAGCCCGCGCTGCGGATGCTCATCGACGCGAACACCCCCAGCATGGTGCTGTCCTGCCCGCCCTCCGAGGGCGTGCTGTTCGGATCGCTGCGCCCGCAGCGTCTGCCTCCGGGCCGTGCGCTGCGCTTCGACCGGCGCGACCCGGTCAAGGTGCAGTTGGCGCTCGACCCCGAGACCGAGGAGGCGGACGCCCGCGGCTGACGGGTGTCCGTGGAGTGGCCCTGACGAGGAAGCGACCGCCGCGCGGTCGGTGGAGAGGAACGGGAGGCCCCGTGTCGAACGGAGCGGAACGGAAGCGGCTTCGGTTCGGGGCTGGGGTGTGTCTGACGGCCGCGCTGTTCCTGGTGGCGGCCGCGCCCGCGGCGGCGGACCAGGTCGCGCCCGCCCTGCCCCAGGTGGCACCCGAACTGGTGGGGGACGAGTGCGTGCCGTCCTCCGAGGAGACGGTGGACCAGGAGCTGTGGACCGAGAACGCCCTGGGCCTCCCCGGGCGCGGTCCGCCTCCTCCGGGGCCGGAACGACCGTGGCCGTCGTGAGTTCGGCGGTGGACGACTCCTCCGCCGCCCTCAAGGGGGTGGTGGAGGGGGCCGGTGAGGACTGCACCGGGTTCGGGACCTTCCTGGCCGGGATCGTCGCCGCCCGGCCGCAGCCGGACAGCGGCCTCGTCGGGGTGGCCCCGGAGGCCCGCGTGCTGTCGGTGCCGGTCACGGACGACTGGGGCGGTGCCGACGCCGACGCGGTCGCGGAGGGGATCACCGACGCGGTCTCCGGCGGAGCGGACGTCGTGCTGGTGGGCGTCGCCGTCCCCCTGGGCAGTTCCGGGCTCGAAGCGGCGGTGGACACCGCCGTGGAAGAGGACGTCCTGGTGGTGGCGCCGTCCACGGCCATGGTCCAGCGGGACGCCTACGCGGCGGTTCCGGCGACCCGGAGCGAGGTGCTGGGGGTGACGGCGACCGGTACGGAGGGCGCGCCGCTGATGCCGCCGCCCGCCACGGCGGACGGTCGTATCTCGGCACCCGACCTCAGCGCGCCCGGCCAGTCCGTGATGAGTCTGGCGCCGGGCGGGGACGGGCACGCGGTCGCGGAGGGGGACGCGGTCGCGGCGGCGTTCGTGGCCGGTGTGGCCGCCCTGGTGCGCTCCCACGATCCCGGGCTGAGCGCGGCGCAGACCGCCGAGCGCCTGGTGCTGTCGGCCTACCCGGACGCCGGCGCCGCCTTCGGGACGGGGTTCCTGGACCCGGTGGGGGCGCTGACCAGACAGATGGGGCCGCGCTCGGGGGACGCGGTCGAGGCCGAGCAGTTCGCCCTGGACCTGCCGAGGGAACCCACGCGCGGTCGTGTCATGGCCGTGGTCGGCGGCACCGCCCTGCTGGTGACGATCTGCGCGGTCGGGGCGGCCGCCGTACGCCGTCGCAGGGCCAAGGCCGAGGCCGCCGCGACAGCCTGAGACCATCGCGCCCGCGCCCCGACCCGGGTGGGGGCGCGTCCGGTGGTGTGGGGCAAAGAACAGGGCAACCTGTGGTGCGGGACGTTTGGGTGGCCCGTCCACCGGCCAGGCCGGGAGGAGAACCACCAACCACAGGGGGAACTCCCATGGCCCAGAACACTCCGTCTCTGCGCGTCTTCGCCTCACCCGGCCGCTACGTCCAGGGCCGGGGCGCGATGGAGCGGCTCGGCTCACTGGTCGGAGGCGTGGGAAGCAGGCCGTTGGTCCTCACCGACGACGTCGTGCGGGGGCTGGTCGGCGCGACACTGGAGCGCTCCTTCGCGGAGGTCGGGGTGCCGCTGATCTTCGAGCGGTTCGGGGGTGTACCCACCAGGACCGAGTCCGAGCGGGTCGGTGAGGTCATCCGGTCACAGGACCACGACGTGATCGTCGGCCTGGGCGGCGGCGCCGCGATCGACGCCGCGAAGGCCGCGGGCGCCAACGCCGGAGTCCCCTGGGTGAGCGCCGCCACGGTGGCCTCCACCGACGCCCCGACCTCCGCCCTCTCCGTGGTCTACACCGAGAAGGGCGCCTTCGAGTCCTACCGCTTCTACGACCGCAACCCGGCCCTGGTGGTGGTCGACACCCAACTGGTGGCCCAGGCTCCCACGCGGTTCCTGGCCGCCGGGGTGGGCGACGCCCTGGCCACCTGGATCGAGGCCCGGGCCCTGCGCGGCACCGACGCCACGAACATGGTGGAGGGACGTCCCACCCGCGCGGGCACCGCCCTGGCCCGGCTCTCCTGGGACATCCTGTGGGAGTCCGCGCTCCCGGCGCTGGACGCCGTGGACCACGACCTGGTCACCCCGGACGTGGAGGCGGTGGTGGAGGCGACCACGCTGCTCTCCGGCCTCGGGTTCGAGTCGGGCGGCCTCGCCGCCGCGCACGCGGTGCACGACGGCCTCACGGCGGTCGACGAGACCCACCACCTCGCGCACGGCGAGAAGGTCAACATCGGTTCCCTCACCCAGCTGCTGCTGGAGGGCGCGCCCACCTCCGAGGTGGAGGAGTTCGCGGAGTTCACCGCCAGGGCGGGTCTGCCCACCACCCTGACCGAGGCCGGGCTGGGGAAGGCCGACGACGCGCTGCTGGACCGGGTGGTCGCGGCCGCGACGGCCCCGGAGGAGACCATCCACAACCTGCCGTTCACCCCCTCGCACCGGGACGTCCGGGACGCGCTGCGCGCGGTGGAGGGGGTCGGCCGCCGGGTGCGGAGGCGCGCCGGTCTGGGTGAGCCCCGCGCGCCGAAGGGCTGAGCCCGGCCCCGCGACCCGCCGCGAGCGGGCCGCGGGGACACCCCGGCTCGGGCCCCGCCGGTACGGGCCGGGGTGCTTCGGGCCTCCCCGGCTCCGGCCCTGCTGCCTAGTTCAGGCCCTTGCGGGTGAGGAGGGGGCCCATCCCGGGCTCGCGGCCGAGGAAGTCGGTGACCGCCTCCATCGGGTCGACGCTCCCGCCCCGGGACAGCACCTTCTCCCGGAAGCTGTCGCCGCCCGCGCGGGTGAGCCCGCCGTGCTCCTTGAACCACTCGACGCTCTCGGCGTCCAGCACCTCGCTCCACACGTAGGAGTAGTAGCCCGCGCTGTAGCCGTCGTCGGAGAAGATGTGCTGGAAGTACGCGCTCCGGTACCGGGGACGCACCAGCGGGTGCAGTACACCGGCCGCTTCCAGGGCACGCGCCTCGAAGGCCGCCGGGTCCTCGACGGTCTCGCCGGGGGCCAGGCGGTGCCAGGCCCAGTCGAGCAGCGCGGCGCCCAGGTACTCGAAGGTGCCGAAGCCCTGGTTGAACTGGCTGGCGGCGGTCAGCCGCTCCACGAGTTCGGCGGGCACCGGCTCACCGGTCTCGTGGTGCCGCGCGTAGTGGGACAGGACCTCCGGCCACAGCGCCCACATCTCGTTGACCTGTGACGGGAACTCCACGAAGTCACGCGGCACGCTGGTGCCCTCGACCCGGGGGAACCGGACCGCGGACAGCAGGCCGTGCAGGGCGTGGCCGAACTCGTGGAAGGCCGTCTCCACCTCGTCGAACGTGAGCAGGGTGGGCCCGGAGACGGGCTTGGCGACGTTGAGGTTGTTGACCACCACCGGCCGCTCGTCCAGCAGGTACGACTGGTCGACCAGGTTGTGCATCCACGCGCCGCCGCGCTTGGTCGGGCGCGCGTACGGGTCCAGCAGGAACAGGCCCAGCGGGGTCCCGTCGCCGTCGAACACCTCCCACGTGCGCATGTCGGGGTGGTAGCCCGCGAGGTCCGGGCGCTCGGTGAACGTGACGCCGTAGAGCAGGGTCGCCGCGTGGAGGACGCCGTCCTCGATCACCCGGCCGAGCTCGAAGTAGGGCCGCAGCACGCCTCGTCGAAGTCGTAGCGGGCCTTGCGGACCTGCTCCGTGTAGTACGGCCAGTCCCACGGCTCGATCTCGTGCCCGGCGTGCTCGGCGAGCACCCCGGCCTCCTTCTCGACGTTGCGCAGGGCCGGGCCGACCAGCTGGCCGAGCCGCTCCTCGACCGCCTCGACGGTCTTCGCCGTCTGGTCCGCGACCTTGTAGGCGGCGTGGTCGGGGTAGCCCAGCAGCCGGGCGCGCTCGGCGCGCAGCTCGGCCATGCGGGCGCCGATCTCCAGGTTCTCCGGGGCCCGCTCGGCGCTGAGGGTGTACAGGCGCTCGCGGGTGGCCCGGTTGGTGAGCTGGGCCAGCGCGGGCTGCACGGTGGTGTTCAGCAGCGGGAGGACGTACTCGTCGCCCTGCCTGATCGCGCTGATCC
The DNA here is from genome assembly GCA_018388625.1 of Nocardiopsis eucommiae. GTDB lineage: Bacteria > Actinomycetota > Actinomycetes > Streptosporangiales > Streptosporangiaceae > Nocardiopsis > Nocardiopsis eucommiae. Next base: position 5,759,277 of record CP074402.1, read on the forward strand.
GGGCCTCGTCCAGGCCGTCGAGGTCGGAGACGTCGGTGGTGACCAGGGCGGACTCGCCGGTGGCGCGGACGACGTTGCGGGAGAACTCGGTGCCGAGCTCGGCCAGGCGCGCGTTGAGCTCGCGCAGCCGCTCCTGCTCCTCCTCACCGAGGTCGGCCCCGGCGTTGACGAAGTCGAGGCGGTACCGCTCCAGCAGCCAGGCCTCCTGCGGGTCGTCCGTGCTGACCTGCTGGATGCGCGCCCACAGGTCGCGGTTGAGGGAGATAGCGTCCCGGTGCCGGGTGGCGCGGGGTGCGACCTGCTTCTCGATCTCACGGATGCCGTCGGTGGCGTCGGAGCTGGTCAGCGTGTTGAGCACGACCTCCACCCGCCGGAGGGTCGCACCGGAGCGCTCCAGGGCGGCGATGGTGTTGTCGAAGGTCGCGGGCTCCGGGTCACGGGCGATCGCGTCGACCTCGGCGAGGTGTTCGGCCACGCCCTGTTCGAAGGCGGGCAGGAAGTGCTCCTCGCGGATCGCCGCGAAGTCGGGAAGACGGTAGGGCAGTTCGCTGGGGGACAGGAACGGGTTGACGGTCAAGGGGTGGTGCTCCTCGGTTCTTGAGGGTGGACGCTCGTGCCGTTCTACCCTGCCGCCGAGCGCCTGTCACCACCTTACCCAGGGCTGACGGCCCGTCACCGGGTCCGGGTCCCGCGCTGTTCTGGGGCGGGTCCGGCCTGGGCCGCGCGGGCGCCTCGGGGCCTCGTCCCGCGCAGGTCCCCGCCCCCTGGTTGGATGGTCGTGACCCAGCGCACACGGAGGTGTCAGTTGACCGAGACCACGGGTGTCCCCGGCCCCTGGGGGACTCGCCCGCTCCCCCGCTCGGCCCTCCCGCCCACCGGTGATCCCGACCTGCGCGGCCCCCTCCACTACGTGTGGTGGCTGATCGCCTCCCAGCCGTGGCGGGTGCTGCGGGGCTCCTTCTACGGCACCCTGTGGATGCTCGGGCTGGTGTTCCCGCCCTATCTGCTCGCCCGCGCCATCGACGACGGCCTGCGCGCCGAGGACTCACGCGCCCTCGTCCTGTGGGCCGGGATCGCCGCGGTCGCGGCCGTGGCCACCGCGACCGTGTCGATCCTGCGACACCGGACGATGTCCCTGGTCAGGACGGACGCCGCGCACCGGACCATGCGCGTGCTCACCCGTCACTCCACGGTGCTGGGCGCGTCCCTGTCCCGCCGGGTCTCCTCGGGTGAGCTCTCCACGGTGCAGGCCTCGGACGTCCTGCGGATCGCCAACATCCTCACCCTGACCGGACCCGGGGTGGGATCGGTCGTGGCCTACGCGGGCGTCTCGGTCCTGCTGTTCACCATCTCGCCGCTGCTCGCCGTCATCGTCGTGCTGGGAGTCCCGGTGCTGGCCGCGGTGGTCGGCCCGCTGATGGGGCGGCTGCACGGCCACCAGACGGTCTACCGCGAGCACCAGGGGCGCACCACCGCGCTGGCCGCCGACATCGTGTCCGGCCTGCGGGTGCTGTGCGGGATCGGCGGCAGGGAGCACTTCGCCCGCCGCTACGAGGACCGGTCCAGGGAGCTGCTGCACCAGGGCTACCGGGTCAGCGAGACCACCAGCTGGTTCCACGCGGTCAGCGCCTGCCTGCCGGTGGTCTTCCTCGGGGCGGTCACCTGGGTGGCCGCGCGTCTGGCGGTGGACGGGCAGATCACCGTGGGCGAGACCGTCGCCGTCTACGCCTACGTCGCCATCCTCATCCTGCCGGTGTTCTTCCTCATCGAGGGGGCCAGCGCCGTGATCGAGGGCCTGGTGTCCGTGCGCCGGACCCTCCGCCTGCTCACCCTCGACCCCCGCCCACCGGCAGCGGCCGGGACCTGCCCGGCCCTGAGGAGGGCGCGGAACTGGTCGAACCCGTCTCCGGGGTGCGTGTCCCACCGGGCCTGACCACCGCCCTCGTCTCCGCCGACACCGGGGCCGCGGACGTCGTTGACCGGCTCGGCCGCTACACGGCCTCCGACACCCGGTGGGGCGGGATACCGCTGCGCGACGTGGAGATCGGGGAGGTGCGCCGACGCGTCCTGGTGTCCGACAACGAGTCCTACCTGTTCGCCGGGGCGCTGCGCGAGGTCCTGGACCCGCACGGCGACCACACGGACGCCGAGATCGGGACCGCCCTGCACGTGGCGGGCGCCGACGACGTGGTCACCTCGATGCCGGACGGGCTCGACTCCGCCGTCGAGCCGCAGGGCCGCAACCTCTCCGGCGGGCAGCGCCAGCGGGTCCGACTGGCCCGGGCCCTGCTCTTCGACCCCGAGGTGCTACTGCTGGTCGAACCCACCTCCGCCGTGGACGCGCACACCGAGTCGACCATCGCCGAGCGGCTGCACGAGGCCCGGTCGGGCCGCACCACCGTGGTCGCGGGCACCTCGCCGCTCCTGCTGGACCGGGCGGACCTGGTGGTCCTGCTCGTGGACGGGCGGGTCACGGCGGTCGGCACCCACGGGGAGCTGCTCGACCGACCGGACTACCGGACGCTGGTCTTCCGTGGGGCCTCCGACGACGAGAACGGCCGGGGCGGCGCCGACGACGAAGGGACCCCTCGATGAACCACGCACTCCCGGTGGCGGACCGCGCCCAGGTCCGCCGGGACGCCCTCCTGCTGCTGCGCGCGGAGCGCGGGCGGGTGGTCCGGGTGGTCCTGCTGACCTGTCTGGCCACCGGCGCCGGGCTGGTCGGCCCGTATCTCCTGGGCCGGATCGTCGACAGGGTTCAGGCGGGTACCGCCACCCTGGGGACGGTGGACCTGCTCGCCGCCGGCGTGCTCGCGGCCGCCTTCGTGCAGCTCCTGCTCACCCGGTACGCGCGCCGAGCCGTCTACCGGTTCGGGGAGGACGTCCTGCGGCGCCTGCGTGAGGACTTCGTGGGACGGGTGCTGTCCCTGCCGACCCGGGTGGTGGAGCGCTCGGGCACCGGCGACCTCACCACGCGCGTCTCCGCCGACGTGGGGAACGTGGGCGCCAGCCTGCGCGGGGCGCTGCCGGAGATCAGCATGGGCCTGCTCCAGATCCTGGTGCTGGTGGCCGCGATCACCTGGCTGCACCCGCTGCTGGGGCTGTGCGCGCTGCTCGGCTTCCCCTGGTGTGGCCCGCCGCTCGCTGGTACCTGAGGCGTTCCCGCGAGACCTACCTGGCCGAGGGGACGGCCCTCTCCACCGCGTTGGAGGGCACCACCGCCACCGCCGAGGGCGGTCGCACCGTGGAGGCCCTGAGCGTCCAGGCGGACCGCCGTGGGGTGACCGACCGGGACGTCGGCGTCCTGTACCGGGCCCGCCGGGGCAGTCTGCGGCTGCGGTCGGTGCTGTTCCCCGTCGCGGAATCGGTCTTCGTGCTGCCCGTCTCCGTCACCCTGCTGGTGGGCGGAGCCCTGTACCTGGACGGCGGGATCGGCCTCGGCACCCTGGTGACCTGCCTGTTGTACGTGCAGCAGATGGTGGACCCGATGATCGGCGTCACCCAGCGGCTCGAGGAGCTCCAGCGCGCCGGGGCGTCGTTCGCCCGGCTGAGGGCGTGCAGCGGCTGCCGGAGGAGTCGTCGGACGGGGGTCGGCTTCCGGCGGACGACCGGATCGAACTGTCCGGTGTCCGCTACGCCTACGTGCCCGGCCACGACGTGCTGCGCGGGATCGACCTCAGCGTGCGCCCCGGGGAACGGCTGGCCGTGGTGGGGCCGTCCGGGGCGGGTAAGACGACCCTCGGCCGTCTGCTGTCGGGGGCGGACGCGCCGGGCTCCGGGCACGTGTCGCTGGGCGGGGTGCCCGTCTCCGAGCTCTCCCCTGGGGTGCTGCGCGAACGGATCGTCCTGGTCAACCAGGAACACCACGTGTTCACCGGAACCCTGCGGGAGAACCTGGCGATCGCCGCCGCCGAGGGCGCCGACGTGGACGACGCCGCCCTGGCGCGCGCCCTCGACGCCGTGGACGCCGACTGGGCGCGAGAGCTCCCGGACGGCCTGGACACCCGGGTGGGTTCGGGCGGCGAGGCCCTGTCCCCGGCCCGGGCCCAGCAGGTGGCGCTGGCCCGCGTGGTGCTGCTGGATCCGCACACGGTGGTGCTGGACGAGGCCACCTCCCTGCTGGACCCGAGGACGGCGCGGCACACGGAGCGGTCGCTGGCGGCGGTACTGGAGGGCCGGACCGTGATCGCGATCGCGCACCGGCTGCACACCGCGCACGACGCCGACCGGGTGGCCGTGGTCGTGGACGGGCGCGTCACCGAGCTGGGCTCGCACGACGAGCTCATCGCGGCGGGCGGAGCCTACGCCGCCCTGTGGAGCTCCTGGCACGGCACCGACTGACCGCCGTACCCCTCCCCGGCCCGCGCACCTTGGGCGGGGCGGGTTCGGGACGGTGGCCTCGGCGGCACCACGGCCGGATCAGGCCGGGGTGAGGAACTCCAGCCGGTTGCCGTGGTTGTCGAAGGTGTGGAAGCGCCGGTGGCCCGGGAGGTTTTCGTCCCAGGTGATCGCGTATCCGGCCGAGGTGATCCGCTCCGCGAGGGTGTCGAGCTCCCGGACCAGGATGCCGGGGTGGGCCTTGCGCTGGGGGTGAAGTCCTCTTCCACCCCCAGGTGGATCTCCAGACCGTCCGCGCGGACCCACAGGCCCCGCGCGCGGCCAGGGTCGTGGGCTTGGCGACCTCGACGAAGCCGAGGACGTCCACGTAGTAGGACCGGCACGCGTCCTCACCGCCCGGGGGCAGGCAGATCAGGACGTGGTGCAGGCCGAAGCCGAACCCGGTGGAGGTGTCCGGAGCCGTGTCCCGGGGGTCGGGGTGGGAGTCAGCCATACTGTCGCGTCTCTCTTGGGGGAACGGGTCGGGAGGATCACCGGGAGGGGCTCTCAATCGAGGATCCCGTTCCCGGTACGGGCCCGCGCGGGACATGGCCCGGGTCTGGAACCCGAAGCCCAGGGCGAAGGAGATCGGCAGCCGCCTCACCGGTCCACCGCCATCCCCCGGTCGCCCACCAGGTGCAGGTACACCTCTTCCAGGGTGGGGCGACTCAGGGAGACGTCGTGGATCTCGGCGTCGACCAGCGCGCGCTGGACCGCCAGCGTGGCCCGCGGGTCTCGGTCTCCACCCGGGTCAGCCCGTCCTCGGTTCCGGTCACCGACACCACGCCCGGCAGGGCGCCCAACCGCTGCCGGAGCGGTTCGGGGACCCCGCGCGCGTCCACGCGTTCGTAGGCGGAGACCAGGTCACCGACGGTCTCCGGGGTCTCGGTCATCACCAGTGCGCCCTGATCGATGAGGGAGACCCGGTCGCTGAGCGCCGCCGCCTCGGCCATGTCGTGCGTGGTCAGCAGGATGGTGGTGCCGCCGCTGCGCAGCTCCCCCACCAGGGTGCGGAAGTCGCGTGCGGCCACCGGGTCCATGCCCACGGTGGGCTCGTCCAGGATGAGCACCCCGGGGTCGGAGACCAGCCCTCGGGCCAGGTGGAGCCGCTGCTTCATGCCCCGGGAGAACCCGCCGACCCGGTCCCTGGCGCGGTCCGCCAGGCCCACGCGTTCGAGGAGTTCCTCGACCCTGCGGCGGCGCCGGGCCCCGCTCAGCCCGTAGACCGAGGCCCAGAAGGTGAGGTTCTGCCGTGCGGTGAGCCGGTCGTAGGCGCCCTTGTCCCCGCCGAAGACGATCCCCAGGGAGCTCTTGACCCGTGCGGTGCCGGTGACGACGTCGTGTCCGAGGACCCGGACGGTTCCGGAGGTGGGGAGCAGGACCGTGGAGATGATCTTGCACAGCGTGGTCTTGCCCGCGCCGTTGGGGCCGAGGAGCCCGTGCACCTCCCCTTCGGGGACCTCCAGGTCGATCCCGCGCAGCGCCTCCAGGGGTCACGCCCCTTGCGCTGGTAGACGCGCCTGAGACCGCTGATGTCGAGGGCACTCACGTGCTGACTCCTCCGTGGGGGTGGGGGCGGGATCGGAGCGGGCAGCCGTGGGCAGGGGCGCGCCGTGGGGGAAGGGCACGGGTCAGACGGTAGCCGAGGACGCCTCCCCGGGGTCCGACCGGGGCTCGCGGCGCGCGCCTCAGCACGTCGCGGCAGGCCCCGTGTCCACGGTCGGGCCGGTGCGGAGACGTACCCGAGAGCGCCGGTCCGCCGTTCGACCGGGCCTCACGTGAGGGCGCCCCGGGTCGTCGCGATCGGGGTCCCCTAAGGAGCGGGGTCCGGGCGCGGGGACGGACGTTCGTGGATGAGCTCCAGGCCGTCGATGTCGTCCCACTGCTCGCCCACGTGCTCGAAGCCGAACCCGGCGATGGTGGCGTTCGAGGCCGCGTTGTCCGGCCGGATCGAGGCCCGCACCACGGCGACCTCCGGCTCCGCGTCGGCCCGGCGGAGCAGTTCGGTCAGGATGGCCCGCGCGTAGCCCCGGCGCCGCAGCTCCGGCACCACGGAGTACCCGATCTCGACCATCCGGCGCTCGTCCGGCGGCCCGTGGAACCCGGCGTGGCCCACCGCCACTCCGTGCTCGTCGTCCACGACCACGCTGGTCAGCCACCCGGCGCGGCTGGGCACGGCCTGGATCTGACCGAGGCGGTAGCGGCTCAGCCAGCGCATCTCCTCGGTGGCGAAGTGCTCACCGAGCTCGACGCCCACGTGGGCGCTGGCGGTCACCGTGTCCCCTCCGCGAGCGCGGCGAGCACGGGCTCGGTCATCTCCACCAGCCGCACCGTGGGGGCGGTGGAACGGGGCGGCGGGGAACTCGGCGCGTCTGTCACCCCTCCATCCTTTCCCGGCCGCACGGTCCGCACAACGTGTTTCCCCTTTCCCCTGCCTCTGAGCACCGGTTTCGCACCGACCGTCACCGGTCTCCGCGACGATGGGAGCCCGTCCGCACACCGCTTCGAGGAGCACCCATGACCGACCTCCACCGCTGCGCCTGGGCCCGGAACGCCTCCGAGCTCATGACCGAGTACCACGACCACGAGTGGGGGCGGCCCTCACACGACGACACCTACCTCTTCGAGATGCTCGTCCTGGAGGGCGCCCAGGCCGGTCTCTCGTGGTCGACGGTGCTGAACAAGCGGGAGAACTACCGGAACGCCATGGACGGCTTCGACGTCGAGCGGATCGCGGCCTACGGACCGGCCGAGACGGACCGGCTCCTCGCCGACCCCGGCATCGTCCGCAACCGTCTCAAGGTCGCCTCCGCCGTGCGCAACGCCCAGGCCTTCCTGCGGGTCCGCGAGGAGTTCGGCGGCTTCGACCCCTATCTCTGGGGGTGGGTCGAGGGCACGCCGGTGGTCAACGACTGGACCGTCCCGGAGGAGGTGCCGGTGACCACCGCCCTGTCCGACCGGCTCAGCCGGGACCTCAGGAAGCGCGGCTTCAACTTCGTGGGCAGCACCATCGTGTACTCCTACCTCCAGGCGACCGGAGTGGTCGACGACCACCTCCGGGGCTGCCCGGCCAAGCCCGCCTGATCCTTACCGTACGCTGTACTGTACGCACTACGGAAGGATGCGCCTTGACCTTTCTCATCGCCGGAGCCACCGGCACCGTCGGCCGCGAGGTCGTCCGGCAGCTCGTCGCCGCCGGACACCCCGTGCGCGCGCTCACCCGCGACCCCGAACGCGCCCGCGTGCCCGAGGGCACCGAGGCGGTCCGGGGGACCTCACCGACCCCGACTCCCTCATGCCGCACCTCACGGGGGTCGAGGGCCTGCACCTCATCACCTTCGGCGGAGACGACTACGCGCCGCTGGAGACCGGGCCGCGCCTGGTCGAACTGGCCGAGGACGCGGGTGTGCGCCGGGTGACGGTGCTGTCCGACTTCCACGAGGGCGGCGTCCAGGAGGCCCTGCGCGCGAGCGCGCTCGCCTGGACCTTCCTCGACCCGGTCGAGTTCATGTCCAACCTGCTCTCGCACGCCGAGGAGATCCGCAGCGAGGGCCTGATGCGGGTGTCCCGCGACCAGCCGAGCGCCATGGTGCACGAGGCCGACATCGCCTCGGTGGCGGTCAGCGCCCTCACCGAGGACGGCCACGGCGGGCGGTCGTACCCGATCAGCGGTCCGGAGGCCCTGACCCCCGCCGAGCAGGCCGAGCGGCTCTCCACCGCGATCGGCAGGGAGGTCGCGCTGGTCCGCCTCGGCCCGGACGAGACCGCCCGGCGCCTGCGCGCCGAGGGACACGACGAGGAGTACGTGGCCTTCGCCCTGGACCTCGCGGCCAACCCCCGGAGGTCGGTGGGCAGGTCCAGGACACCGTCCTCCGTGTCACCGGCCGGCCAGGCCGCACCCTGGCCCAGTGGGCCGCCGAGCACGCGGAGGAGTTCACCGCGTAGCGCACCCGAGAGCACCGACCGGGCCTGACACCCGCCCCCACCAGGCGGGCGCCTCCTTCCCCGGCCCGTCGGTCCTGCCCGGGCACCTCCTGGGCGACCCCTCCTCGGACCCAACGATTGCAGCCCTGTTACACCTAACAGCCTCTGAACTGGTGTTCTGGGGGACGAGCGCGGGGCGGTGAGTGCCCATGCGCCCCCAGGCCGCGGGCAGCCGGGCGGCGGCTGCGCTGGCTTGACCCCCGATGGCGTAACGGTACTAATCCACACCTGTAACGGTCGTTCCCAGGGAGAAGTCCTCCCCTGGGTCGCTTTCAGGGCGCGCTGCGACGCGGAGGCCTGTCAGACCAGCGACCACCAGATCCAGCCATCGGTTTCGTACGCGGGCAGGTTGGTCCACGGGGGCGGTGCTGATGAGGAGATAGATGTCGGCCACGGTCACCGTGGGGTTCATGTGTCCGGCCTGTTGGGCGAGTGTGAGGAGTTGGGCCAGAGCTCGGGCGGCTTCGCCCTCCGCCTGGTCATCGCCGTGACCCTGCACGCCGAGTCCTTGGGCGGCCATCTTCACGGCGTGGTTCTTGGCGGTGGACTCGGTGACCCGTTCCAAGAAGCCCACGACCTCCTCGTGCGCCGGTGACCCGGCGCGGGCCCGTTCCAGGGCGTCCACGGCATCTGCGGCGATGTCGGCCACATAGCCGAACAGGACGGCGGTCAGGAGATCGGCCTTGGTCGGGAAGTGCCGGTAGAGCGTGCCCACGGCCACCCCTGCGGTCCGGGCGATCTGGCCCATGCCCGCCTCGGGGCCGTGGGCGGTGATCATCTCCTGCGCGGCGGCCAGGATCTTCTCACGGTTGCGCACGGCGTCGGCGCGCGTCGCTCGCTGTGGTGTCGCTGGCACGGTCACGCCTTTCTCCACGGCTTGTCGATGGGTGTTTGCACCAAGGTGAATCATAGTTCATGATGATTGTGAACGCTGATTCACCTTACTGGGGGGACCATGAGCCACGACAAAGTAGCCCTCGTCACCGGGGCGTCCTCGGGCATCGGACAGGCCACCGCACGCAAGCTCCAAAGCCTGGGCTACACGGTCTACGGCGCGGCCCGACGCACCGACCGGTTGCGGGACTCGGCTGCCGAAGGCGTCCACGCGCTGTCGATGGACGTCACCGACGAGGCATCCATGGCAGCGGGCGTCGAGCGGATCGTGACCGAGGCGGGCCGCGTCGACGTGCTGGTGAACAACGCCGGTTACGGCTCCTACGGGGCGCTGGAGGACGTCGAGATCGATGAGGGGCGCCGGCAGTTCGAGGTCAATGTGTTCGGGGCGATGCGGCTCGCGCAGCTGGTTCTGCCGCACATGCGCGAGCGCGGGTCCGGAACGATCGTGAACATCACCTCGATGGGCGGCAAGCTGCACACTCCGTTGGGAGGCTGGTACCACGGCACCAAATTCGCCCTCGAAGCGCTCAGCGACTGCCTCCGGCTGGAGGTTGCCCCCTTCGGTGTGGACGTCGTGGTGATCGAACCGGGCGGCATCGCCACCGAGTGGGGAGGCATCGCCGCCGACCACGTCGAGGAGACCTCCGGCCACGGCCCCTACGCGGCACAGGCCGAGGCGGTCGCCAAGTCTCTGCGTTCGGAGGCCAACGCCAGCCGCAACTCCCCGCCCTCGGTCGTGGCCGACGCGATCGGCAAGGCGGTCACCGCCGGGCGTCCCAAGACTCGCTACGTCGTCGGGTTCGGCGCCAAGCCGTTGATCGCCGCGCGCGGAATGCTCTCCGACCGACAGTTCGACGCGCTCATCTCCCGCGCCACAGGCGTGCCCCGGAACAAGAGTTGATCGAACTCGCGCCGGGAGCTCGACCGTGGCCGGGGAGTCCTGGATCGCACAGAACCCGCTGCTGATGGCGGTGGTCTGGCCGCTGGTGCTGGTCGCGGTGTTCGCACCGCTGTCCGTGCACCGGTACCGCTCCCTGGGCGGCTGACTCCGCCCCCGCCCCGCGTCCCCTCCGGCGCGCGCGGGGGCGGGGTTCCACGGACGTACACTGACCCGTACGCCCTACGGACCCAGTACCAGGACGGACCGATGTCCCCGCAGAACAGCAAGAGTGGCGATCCCGCGCGCAGCCTGGCCCTGCTGTGGCGCACCCAGGAACCCGCGAGCCGCCGCAGGGGGAAACCGGGGCTGAGCGTCGACCGGATCGTGGTCGCCGCCACCGAACTGGCCGACGCCGAGGGGCTCGACGCGCTGTCCATGCGCCGGGTCGCGGAGGCCCTGGACGTGGGCACGATGTCCCTGTACACCTACGTCCCCGGCAAGGGCGAGCTCATCGACCTCATGGTGGACGCGGCCTACGCCGACCTGGACACCGGCGACCGGTCCGGCACCTGGCGGGAGCGCCTGCACCGGATCGCGCACGCCAACCGCGACCTCTACATCCGCCACCCGTGGATGCTCCAGACCGTCACCACGCGCCTGCTCGGCCCGAACCTCATCGCCAAGTACGACCACGAGCTCTCCGCCGTGGACGGTCTGGGGCTGAGCGACGTCGAGATGGACTCCACGGTCAGCCTGGTCAACGGCTACGTGGAGAGCACGGCGCGGCAGACCGTCAACTCCGAGTGGCTGACGCGGGACTCGGGCATGGACGACCAGCAGTGGTGGCGGACCGCCGACCCCCTGCTGGCCGCACTGGCCGACGAGTCCCAGCACCCGACCGCCGCCCGGGTGGGCGTGTCGGTCGGCACCACCCACCGGGCGCTCTACGCGGCGGACCACGAGTTCGCCTTCGGCCTGGAGCGGGTCCTGGACGGCGTGCAGGTCCTGGTCGACGCCCGCTCCGGTACCGACGAGGTCGGGATGCGTGGGGGCCGCGCCGGTGGCGACGGAGCCGTCACCTGAGCGGCCACTCCCCGCTGTGCGCTGCCACGCGAGCCGCGCGGCCTCGCACAGCGGGGTTCGCACCGGGGTCGGCCGTCCGGGCCTCCGCCTCAGCGCTCCAGCGCCGCGGCCGCCCGCGCGAGCTCGGTGACCTCGTCCCAGCGGCCCTCACCGACCAGCGCGGCGGGGGTCAGCCAGCTCCCGCCCACGCAGCCCACGTTCGGCAGCGCGAGGTAGCCCTGGGCGCTCCGCGCGGTAATGCCGCCGGTCGGGCAGAACCGGACCTGCGGCAGCGGACCGGTGAGCGACTTCAGGAACGCCGTCCCGCCGGAGGCCTCGGCCGGGAAGAACTTGAGCTCGGTCAGCCCGAGCTCCAGCAGGGCCATCGCCTCCGACACCGTCGCCACCCCCGGCAGGGCGGGCAGTCCGGTGTCGGCCATCTCCCGGGCGAGGGCCGGAGTGCACCCGGGGCTGACGAGGAAGCGCGCGCCCGCCTGGGCTGCGGCGCGGGCCTGCTCGCCGTTGACGACGGTCCCGGCGCCCACCACGGCCTCCGGCACCTCCTGGGCGACGCGCTCGATGGCGTCCAGGGCCGCCGGGGTCCTGAGGGTGACCTCGATGCCGGGCAGGCCGCCCGCCACCAGGGCGCGCGCGAGCGGCACGGCCTGGTCCGCGTCCTCGACCACCACCACGGGCATCACCGGTGCGAGGTCGAGCACGTCCGCACCTGAGCGGGGGATCGTCGTCATGGCTGTCTCCAAGTGGTCAGTGGGTACCGATGGTGAGAGTGGGCGGCGGACCCGGGGCCCGTCCGGGCTCAGTGGCCGAAGACCCCGGCACCGGTCTCGGCCGGGCCGACCGCCCCGCGCAGGGCGGCGAACAGTTCGCGTCCGGTCCCGGCGGAGGAGTCCACCGTGGGCCGGGCGTCCTCGCGCCCGTCGAGGTCGGCCAGGACCTCCAGTGTGCCCCGGACCGCGTCCAACCGGATGGTGTCGCCGTCCCGGACCCTGGCCAGCGGGCCGCCCGCCTCCGCCTCGGGCGAGACGTGGATGGCGGCGGGCACCTTGCCCGAGGCCCCGGACATGCGCCCGTCGGTGACCAGCGCGACCTTCTGCCCCCGGTCCTGGAGGACGGCCAGCGGCGGGGTCAGCTTGTGCAGTTCCGGCATGCCGTTGGCGCGCGGCCCCTGGAAGCGGACCACCGCGACGAAGTCCCCGGTGAGCTCACCAGCGGCGAAGGCCGTCTGGAGTTCGGCCTGGTCCGCGAAGACCCGCGCGGGGGCCTCCACGACGTGCCGCTCGGACGCCACGGCGGACACCTTGATCACGGCGCGGCCGAGGTTGCCCTCCAGCATCCGCAGTCCGCCGTCGGGGGCGAAGGGGTCGTCGGCCGGTCGCAGCACGGTCGTGTCCGCGCTCTCAGTGGGTCCGTCCACCCAGGTCAGCTCGCCGCCCTCGGTCAGTTCGGGCACCCGCCGGTAGTGGTCCAGGCCCGGTCCGGCGAGGGTGCGGACGTCCTCGTGCAGGAGCCCGGCGTCCAGCAGGGTACCGATGAGGAAGGCCATGCCGCCCACCTCGTGGAAGCGGTTCACGTCGGCGGCGCCGTTGGGGTACATGCGGGTGAGCAGCGGCACGGCCTCGGAGAGCGCGGCGAAGTCGTCCCAGGTCAGCTGGATCCCGGCCGCGCGGGCGATGGCGACCAGGTGCAGCGTGTGGTTGCTGGAGCCGCCGGTGGCCAGCAGCGCGACCACCGCGTTGACGACGGCCTTCTCGTCGATCTGCTCACCGACCGGGGTGTGGTGCTCGGTCAGGGCCGTCAGTCCCAGCACACGGCGTCCGGACTCGGCGGTCAGGGCCTCGCGCAGCGGGGTACCGGGCTGCTCGAAGCTGGCCCCGGGCAGGTGCAGGCCCATGACCTCCATGAGCATCTGGTTGGAGTTGGCGGTGCCGTAGAAGGTGCAGGTGCCCGGTGAGTGGTAGGCGGCGGACTCGGCCTGGAGCAGCTCCGTGCGGCCGACCCTGCCCTCGGCGAACTTCTGGCGGACCCGGGCCTTCTCCTTGTTGGGCAGACCGGAGTGCATGGGGCCGGCGGGGACGAACGCCACCGGGAGGTGCCCGAAGGAGAGGGCGCCGATGAGCAGGCCGGGCACGATCTTGTCGCACACGCCGAGCATGAGGGCGCCGTCGAACATGTCGTGGGAGAGCGCGACGGCGGCGGACATCGCGATGACGTCCCGGCTGAACAGGGACAGTTCCATCCCCGCCCGGCCCTGGGTGATGCCGTCGCACATGGCGGGCACCCCGCCCGCGAACTGGGCGACGCCGCCCGCCTCCGCGACCGCCTTCTTGATGACGGCCGGGTAGGTCTCCAGCGGCTGGTGGGCGGAGAGCATGTCGTTGTAGGCGGAGACGATCGCCAGGTTGGGGGTGACGTCCCCGGCCAGGGAGAGCTTGTCACCGACCCCGCAGGCCGCGAAGCCGTGCGCGAGGTTGGCGCAGCCCAGGGAGGTGCGGGCCGGGCCCTGACCGACCGCCTCGCGGACACGGGCCAGGTAGGCGGAGCGGGTCGGGGCGCTGCGCTCGGTCAGTCGCCGGGTGACCTCGTCGATCACCGGGTGGACGGCGGCGGGCGTCCCGGTGCCGGGGGTCGCGGTGCCGGGGTTGTGCGCGGTCATGCCTGCTCCTCTTCGTGCCACGTGTTGCCGGAACGGCCGATGAGCCGCTGCGCTCCTGCGGGACCGGAGCTTCCGGCGGGGTAGGTCTCGGGGTGAGCCGAGGCCGTTCCAGGCCTCGATGACGGGGTCCACCCACCGCCACGCGGCTTCGACCTCGTCGCGGCGCATGAAGAGGGTGGAGTCCCCGGCCAACACATCTGTCAGTAGCCGCTCGTAGGCCTCGGGAGAGCGGGTGGCGAAGGTGTCGGCGAAGCTGAGCTCCAGCGGGACCGGCCGCAGCCGCAGCGCACCGGCGCCGGGCGTCTTGGCCAGCATGGTCAGGTGTATGCCCTCGTCCGGCTGGAGGCGGATGACGAGGCTGCCCGCTCCCGAGGCGGTGGCCCCGGGGAAGATCGTGTGCGGGACGTCGCGGAAGCGGATCACGATCTCCGAGCGGGCGCGCTCCATGCGTTTGCCCGTGCGCAGGTAGAAGGGGACGCCCGCCCACCGCCAGTTGGCGACCTCGGCGCGCAGGGCCACGAAGGTCTCGGTGTCGCTGGTCGCCGGGCCGCCCGCCTCGTCCAGGTAGCCGAGGACCTCCTCGCCCTGGACGGTCCCCCGCGTGTACTGGCCGCGCACGGTGTGCTCGGAGACCCGGTCGCCCGTGATCGGTCTCAGGGACTGGAGGACCTTGAGCTTCTCGTCCCGGACGGCGTCGCGGTCGTAGCTGGCCGGGGGCTCCATGGCGGTGAGGCAGAGCAGCTGGAGCAGGTGGTTCTGCACCATGTCGCGCATGGCGCCGGAGGAGTCGTAGTAGCCGCGCCGCCCGCCCACGCCCACGGTCTCGGCGGCGGTGATCTGCACGTGGTCGATCCACCGGGCGTTCCACAGGGGTTCGAGGAAGACGTTGGCGAACCGCAGGACGAGCAGGTTCTGCACCGTCTCCTTCCCCAGGTAGTGGTCGATCCGGTAGGTGCGGGACTCCTCGAAGACCGCTCCCACCTCGTCGTTGACCGCCTGGGCCGAGGCGAGGTCGCGGCCGAGCGGCTTCTCCATGACGACGCGGGACTCGGGGGTGACCAGGCCCGCGTCCCGGAGCCCCCGGCAGATGGCCCCGGAGATCATCGGCGGCACGGCGAGGTAGAAGACGCGGTCGCGGCCGGGGGTGAGGGCGGCGGCGAGGTCGGTCCAGCCGGAGGGGTCCCCGCCGACGTCGACGGTCACGTGGGAGATGCGGCCGAGGAAGCGCCGCAGGACGTCGGGCTCGACGACCTGGACGGCGCTGTGGCCCCGGACGGCGGAGGAGGCCTTGTCGCGCAGGTCGGCGTCGGTGAGCCCGTCCCGGGAGACCGCGACGACCCGGGTGTCCCCGCCCAGGTGGCCGTCGCGGTCGAGGAGGTAGAGGGAGGGGAGGAGTTTACGCATCGACAGGTCACCGGTTCCGCCGAAGACCACCAGGTCGGTGGGGCTGGGCGCGGGCTGCTGCGGCATTCGTGGGGCTCCTGCGGGAGGGGGACGTGCGAGGGGTGGGGCGGGGGTGGGGGAGGAGACCGCGGCGCGGGGGCGAGGGGTGCTGTCCGGGGTCCGCGGTCCGGTTTCGACCCTAATCCCACTATGGTAAAAATCCAAGCACACTTCCTAACATTAATTTACATAAGTGCACGAACTTCAAGCCACACCGTCGAGTGAATGGTTGAATGACAGGCATGGCCAGAACCCCCGGACGCTTGTCCTCCACCGCCACCAGCGGCCACATCCTGGAGATGATCCGCACCGGCAGCGCCACCAGCCGTTCCGAGATCGCCCGGGCGACGGGGCTCTCCCGGCCCTCCGTGGCCCTGCGGGTCACCGAACTGATGGACGGCGGACTGGTCACCGAGGGGACCCGCGCCGCCTCCAGCGGGGGCCGCCCGCCCACGCTCCTGGAGTTCAACGCCGCCAGCGGGCTGATCCTCACCGCGGCCCTCGGCATGGCCCGCAGCCAGGCCGCCGTGTGCGACCTCGACGGTCGGGTGCTCGTACGCGCCCCCGGTTCGCCCCGCATGGAGCTGGGGCCGGACGCCACCGTGCCCTGGCTCCTGGACACCTGGTCGGAGCAGATCGCCGGGCTGGGCCGCTCCCCCGAGGAGGTGCGCGGGGTGGGCATCGGGCTGCCCGGAACCGTGGAGTTCCACGCGGGACGGGCCGAGGACCGCCCCTTCCTCGGCAAGTGGGCGGGCGTGGCCCTGGGCCCGCTGGTCGCCGAGCGCTTCCCCGTCCCGGTGACGGTGGACAACGACGTGAACGTCATGGCGCTCGGTGAGCACATCGCTGGCGGGCACGGCCACACCGACGACATGGTCTTCGTGAAGGTCTCCACCGGGATCGGCGCCGGGCTGGTCTCCGGCGGGCGCCTGCTGCGCGGCGCCCTGGGCGCGGCCGGGGAGATCGGCCACGTCCCCGTGCGCGACGGCGGCGGCCTGCCGTGCCGCTGCGGCAACACCGACTGCCTGGAGGCGGTGGCGGGCGGGCGCAGGCTCCTGGTCGAGGCGGCCGAGCGGGGCCGCGAGGTGGCCGGACTCCAGGAGCTGGTCGCGTTGGCGGCGGAGGGCGACCCGGTGGCGGTCACGCTGGTGCGCGAGGCCGGGCGGCGGCTGGGCGAGACCCTGGCGGGCGCGGTCAACCTGCTCAACCCGGAGCTGATCGTGCTCGGCGGGGACCTCTCGGAGGCCTACGACCACCTGGTGGCGGGGGTGCGGGAGGTGGTGTTCCAGCAGTGCACCGCCCTGGCCACCCGCCAGCTGAGGATCGTGGCGAGCACGCTGTGGGACGACGCGGGGGTACGCGGCTGCGCGGCGATGGTCAGTGAGGAGATCCTGTCGCCGGAGGCCGTGAACGAACTCCTCGCGGGCTAGCCCCGTCGTCCACAGGCTGTGGACAGCGAATGTTTACCCGGATCGGGGTCGGGCAAGCGGTAGGGAGGACGAACTGTCGATCCTGCCCCATCTGCCCTGACCTGCGAAGGCGCCGCGCCAGCGAGCGCCCGATCCGTCATGACACTTGACAACGAGTACCGAACTGCCGAATAGTCACGCACCCGAGTACCGGCTGGCACTCGAACACCCTCCGCCACCCCCGCACCCCGCCGCCCCCGTCAACACCGTGGCCATGTCCCGTGCGGACCACCGCCCGGAAAGGTCTCCCGTACACATGCTGCTCGACAACCCCGCCGTGCTCGTCGTGATCGGCGCCGGTATCAGCCTCGTCACCAGCGTGGTCGTGACCGCGCTGCACTCCCGGCAGATCCGCCGCGCCGAACTGCGCACCGGCACACGCACCTCGGCCCGCAACCTCACCAGCGCCTTCATCGCGGAACGCGACGGCGACGGCGACGGCACCGACTTCCTGCGCGAGGCCGAACTCACGGTCATGTCGATGACCGACCGCAAGGCCCGCGAGCGGCTCAGCGAGGTCGTCCGTCTGCTGCGCGAACACGACCTGCCCGAGGTCCAGCAGCTGAGCGGGGTCGGCGCCGCCTCCGCCAAGCGGGTCCTGTGCGACCACGCTCTGGAGGTGCTCGGCGCCCACCTGCGCGCGGACCGACTGCCCGAGGTGCCCGCCCTGATGCGCAAGATGCTCAGCGTGGAGGAGGAGGCCCTGAGCATCCACTCCGGTGAGACGCCCAAGCCCAGCGCTCCCATCGAGAAGAGCCAGGTCACCGCCCGTCCGCGCCACACCGGTACCGC
Source organism: Nocardiopsis eucommiae (assembly GCA_018388625.1). GTDB lineage: Bacteria > Actinomycetota > Actinomycetes > Streptosporangiales > Streptosporangiaceae > Nocardiopsis > Nocardiopsis eucommiae. Next base: position 5,776,855 of record CP074402.1, read on the forward strand.
CAAGGCGGCCGGTGGTTCCGGAAGTACCGCCCGCAGAACCACCAAGAGCGCGAAGACCGCCGCCAAGCCGAGTGGCAAGGGCCGCGCCACGACCGCCACCGCCGAGGAGCCGGAGAAGAAGGAGAAGGAGAGCGGTTTCTGGGACGACTGATCCCGCCGTTTCGGACAGCTCACCTCCCCGGGCGGCGAAGACTCCCAAACCCCTACAGGGTGGGAGATCCAGCCCAAATGGTGCCTCACCACCAATAATCCGCGTTTCACCGGCGCGTCGAACACGGCTCACGGGGGAACAGATGAGACAGTCAGACACGAAAGCCGCATACGACTGCCGCCCGGCGAAGGAATTGCCCGGCGCAATTGTGGTCAGGAACCGCGCGCATGGACAACCCGAGCACGCACTCAGCGAGATATTCACCTAGGATCACTGCCACGCGCAGGTTCCGGTGTACTTGGCGATCCCTGTCCGCTGGCGTCCCGGCTTTCCCCCAGCCTCGGGACTCTCTCTCGGCGACTTTTCGGTCAGGATTCCGGTCAGCCCGCGTGTTTCCCCCGCGCGACCCCCGCCCTCCCCGGACTCGGGCCCGTGACCCTCCAGGGTCGGTGTCCGGCCGTTGGCACGCCCAGCCGTCCGAACCCACCGAGATTGTCACGATGCCCGCTGACGAGAACCCCGCCGACTCCGGCGCGGACCTGACACCAGACGAGAACTCCGAGCCCTCTTCCCAGGTTGAGGGCACCAAGGGGACTGCGGCGGACTCCGCCGAGTCGGATGTGGAAGGGCTGGACGTGAAACGGGACGAGCCACACGAGAACGGCTCCGCGGCCGACGAGCCCACCGGCTCCGGAGCCGCCGACGAGCCCACCGAGCCCGAGACTCCCACCGGGGAGGCTCCGGCCGAGAACGAGCCCTCAGCCGACTCCGACGAGGCTCCGGAGACCGTCGTCATCGACGTCGACGCACCGGTCGCCACCGGGTCCGGAGCGGAGGACGGCGCCGAGGCCGACCCCGACGAGCCCTCCGAGGAGGACTCGGTCCAGGGTGCGCAGGCGGCGGACCGGGAGAGGGACGGGGAGGCGGACGGGGGCGACGCCGTCAGCGCCGCCTCGCCCGCGCCGGACACCGGGGACGAGGACCGCTCGGAGCCGGAGGCCGGCGCCACCGCCGGACAGGACGGGGACCAGGACGGGGATGACGCCGCCAGCGCCGCCGCTCCCGTGCCGGGCACCCCGGAGGCAGGGGCCAAGGACTCCCCGGTCACCGACGCCGGATCGGACGCCAAGGACGGGGACGCCCCGGGACCGGACGCCAAGGACGGGGACGCCCCGGGACCGGACGGTTCCGAGGACGGTGCCACGGCAGCCGCCGCTCCGGTCAAGGGGAACAAGCGCAAGCGCGGCCGCCTGCGCAGGACCGTCATGTGGACGTCCGCGTCCCTGGCCCTGCTCCTGGTGCTCGGGGTGGGCACCGCCTACGCCTACTACCACTCCCTGCGCTCCGGCATGGTGCAGCACGACATCGAGGCCCTGCTCGGAGACGAGGAGCGGCCGGACAAGATCAGCGACGCCGTCAACATCCTCTTCATCGGGTCGGACGGCTACGAGGAGGACAGCCCCGCCTACTCGACCGAGTTCGAGGGCGAGCGCTCGGACTCCCTGATGCTCGCGCACATCTCGCCCGACAACCGCGTCTCGGTGGTCAGCTTCCCGCGCGACTCGCTGGTGCAGCTGCCCCAGTGCGACGCGTACGGGCAGACCGAGGGCACCTACGGCTACTTCGGCATGATCAACGCCGCGATGTACCACGGTGGACCGCCCTGCGTGGTGAGGACGATCGAGACCCTCACCGACATCCGGGTCGACCACTTCGTCCACCTGAGCTTCGCGAGCTTCCGCGACGTCGTGAACGCCATCGGCGGGGTGGACATGTGCATCCCCGAGCCCATGGAGGACCGCAGGTCGAAGCTCAGCCTCGACGCCGGTGACCAGACCCTGGACGGCGACCAGGCACTGTCCTTCGTCCGCGCCCGCTACGACATCGGTGACGGTGGCGACATGGGGCGCATCGACCGGCAGCAGATGTTCCTGGCCGCGCTCGCGGACCAGGTGACCAGCAGCGACGTGCTCAGCAGCCCGTCCAAGCTCAACGGCATCCTCCAGGCGGTCGCCCAGCACAGCGCCACCGACCGCGAGCTGTCACTGGACCGGATGCTCTCCATCGCGGTCACCATGGCCGACGTGGACCTGTCCGACATCGCGTTCCACACCGTTCCCTGGTACCAGGCGCCCTACGACCCCAACCGGGTCATGTGGCACGAGGAGGAGGCCGACGAGCTGTTCGCCGCCGTGCGTGAGGACCGCCCGCTGCCCGCGCTGCTGGCCGACGACGCGCCCGCGCCGCAGGAGTCGCCCATGGACGAGCCCACACCGGTCGATCCCAGCCCGGAGGGCAACGCGGGCGGGGCCGAGAGCGACGCCTCGTCGCCCGAGCCGTCCGCGCGTCCGGGCGAGGGGCGCGACGCCACGTCCAACCCGTGTCAGGACGGGCTCGGCTTCGGCACCGGCGAGGACGACGGCTGGTAGCCACGCGCCAGGGATCCGTTCACGGGAGAGGGCCTCCGTCCGCGCACAGCGACGGAGGCCCTTCTCTGTGCCCCGGACCGTCGAGCCGCCATCGCAGACCACACGTGCGGGACCGACGCGCGTCCCTCGCCTGACCGCTCCAGCCAGACAACGGAGTCCCGCTGTTCCACGGGACCCGGCCCGCACACGCGGAGGGCCCCCGTCGCGAAGAGCGACGGGGGCCCTTCGTGCCCCTGTGGGATCCGGCTGTTCCATCGGAACCGACCCGGGCACGCGGAGGGCCCCCGTCGCGAACAGCGACGGGGGCCCTTCGTGCCCCTGGCAGGGCAGGTGCCCCGGGCGGCGGGAACTCTGACTTTCCGCTGGTACGTGCCGGGAAACCCCCACAGTCCCCACTGGCACCACCGTCAACGGAAGTGGTTCCGCTCACCGCCCGAGGCGTGGTGCGCCCGCCACGACCGACGGGCGCACGTTCGTGGGCCTACAGTCCGAGCGGCAGCTGGGAGGTCAGGTCGCCGGTCGGCAGCTCGCCCGTGGGGAGCTCGTTGGTGGGCAGCTCCGAGGCGAGGGGCAGCGGGGCGACCTCGGGCTCGCCCAGCTCCGGCAGGCCCTGGACGTCGACCAGGCCACCGGTGCCGATCGCTCCACCGGCCACGTCGGCGACGTCGCCGGCCTCCATGGCGCCGACCTTCTCACCCAGGCCCGAGGCCCCGTGGAGGCCGCCGTCGAGGGCCGGGTCCACGAGTTCGAGGCCCTCGACGCCGGACATCGGCAGGGTCTCCTCGATCCCCAGGCCGTCGACCGCGCCGCGGACGTCGCCCACGGTGTCGGTGACGGCCTGCTCGGTGGCGCCCACCACCTGGAGCTCCGAGGGGGCGGACATCGGCAGGGTCTCCCGGACGTCCTTCGGCAGCAGGGTGGTCAGGCCGCCGGTGAGGTCGGCGTTCTCACCCGCGTCCAAGCCGACCGGCTCGCTCATCGGGACGGTCTCGCCCAGCTGCTGGACGGGGAGTCCAGGCCGACCACATCGAGGCCGGGCTGGTGCAGACCCTCCTGCGCCCGGGTGCCGAGCTCCGTGACGGTGTCCTCGACGACGGCGGCGCTGGGCGCGCTCATCGACACCGGCAGGCTCCCGCCCCCGAGGCCGTCGAGCAGGCCGGTCCCGCCGAGCAGCATGGAGATCGGGTCGACCGCGCCGCCGGCCTCGCTCAGCGGCAGGGTCTCCGTGGCCTTGCCGAGGTCCAGCGGACCGACGTTGCCCGCGTTGTCCTGACCGGCCGTGACCGGGGTGTCGGTGCTGACGGTGTCGCCGACGACCGTCCCGACGGGGTTGTTCTGGTGCTGGACGTCGGGCTGGGCGGAGATCTCGCCGGGCTGGACCTTCACCAGGTCACCGAGGGGCGTGGCGATCCCCTCGGTGAGGGCGCCGGGAACCTGGTTTCCCAGGTCGCCCAGGGGAGGGCGTCCGTGGCACCGCCGAGCGTGTCGGCTCCGGCGACTCCGACGCCGAGGGCGACGAATCCGGCGGTGCCGGCGGCCACCAGCAGGGTCCGAGCAGAGGTACGGGCGGTGTGGAACATGTGAGTCCTTCCGGAGTGAGCGTGTGTTCTGTTCGAGGGGGCGCGACGGAGCGGGTGTCGTGCCCCGTCGCGTCGGACCGTCTCCCTGGCCAGGGGCGTCGGTCCTGAGGGTGGTACTGGCGAGCTCTCCGGTCGGTGAGCCCCTGCGTCCCTGGTGCGGGCGAGCGGGTTCGATCCGGATTCAGTCGGTCGGTCTGGCGGACCACCGGCTGACGTGAACCTCGCGTTCGAGGTGCGGGGTTCACGTCAACCCCCAGAAGGTCACCGAGTGCTGGTGCCGCTGGGAAGGGTGTGGCTGGAGAAGCCGTGCCGGGCTGGTCGCGTGCGGCGCGGGACGCTCAGGGCGTACGGGCGCGGGACGCGGTCCGGTGGTCCGCTAGTCCGGAGAGAAGGTCGGCTCGTCGGCGGACTCGGCGGGAACCGAGCGCAGGACGTGCCGGGCGGCCTCGAACAGGCCGGGGGCGGGCGCCGGGGCGCCGGTGACGGGCAGGAACCCGGCGACGGCGGGCGCGAAGGCGGTGCCACCGGACGCGGGGCGGTGCCGCCCGCGATGGTGGTGAGCGCCTCGGCGGAGCGGGGGCGGTGTCGGTGGACCGGTCGCGCTCGGTGGCGTCCCCGGCCCGGTGTTCGACGGAACCGCGTTCCTGGGCCGCGACCAGGGCGTCGGCGGCGGGCCTCTCGGCCACCGCGCGCCGCTCGTCCGGGGCCTGGGCACCGGTCTCGCGGTCGTCCTGACGGTCGTCGGCCGAGGGGTCCTCGTCCTCGGGGACCCGCACGGGTTCGGTGACCCGCGGGGTCTCCGGGACGACGAGGTCGGTCAGGTGGTCGGGGCGCGGGAGGGAGGTCTCCCGGACCGCGTCCCGGACCTGCTGGACGGGTTCGGAGGCCTCGGCCTCGACCGCACGCGCGGTCTCCGAGGCGCCGTCGACCGCCTGTGTGGCGTGCTGGGTGGCGCGCTCCCCACGGTGGTGACCGCGCCGCTGAGCGAACCGCCGAGCGTCTCGGTTCCCGTCACCAGTCCGGTGCCTCCCACCACGCCCGCGGTGAGCGGGTTCTCGGCACCGGGCAACTCCGAGGAGTGCGCCGGGGCCGCGGAGACGAGCCACACGGTGAACAGGACCCCGGTGACCAGACCGGCGAGCGTCAGGGCCCGTCGGATCGGTTCCGGGCACACGGCGAGGCGGACGCCGATGGCGCCGACCGTACCGTGGTATCCAGACACCGGGGGCTTCCTTCCGCCGAGTGAGCCGGTCCGCTCCGGTGGGGCACCGGGTGACGGAGGCTCGTGGTGTTCGTGTGGGGGCACCCCGGAGAACGGGGGTGCGGGGGCAGTCGACACGAGGTCACAGAGTGCCTTCCTGCGCCAACTGAACGTGACGTTAGCATGAATTGCCGGGCCGCTGTCCTCGATTGCGGGGGAATTCCCGGCCCCTCGAACAAGCTTCCTAGCAGCAAGATGTGGCAAACCGGGAAAAAACCAACGACAATTCAGGTATTAGCCCTCAACCCCTCAACGGCTCTGCGGAGGTTGAACCACACATGACCAAGATCCCCCAGAGCCACCGGTGGTCCCCGAAGTCCCTGGACGAGCTCCTCGCGGATGTGCACTCCCAGATGAACCCGGGGCTCTCCGCTCAGGGGAGGATGCACTCTCTGCTCCAGGCGGTCCTGGACATCGGTGGCGATCTGGACCTGGCGACCGTACTGCGGCGGCTCACCGAGGCCGCCGCGCACCTGGCCGAGGCCAGGTTCGCCGGGCTGGGCGTGATCGGTGAGGACGGCGGTTTCACCGAGTTCATCCCGGTCGGGTTCACCCAGGAACAGGCCGAGCGGATCGGCCGGTTCCCGCACGGCAAGGGCGTGCTCGGCACGCCCTCGTTCGAGCAGGCCACGCTCCGCCTCTCCGACCTGCGCGACCACCCGGACTTCGGTGGGTTCCCGGAGGGCCACCCGAGGATGTCGAGCTTCCTCGGGGTGCCGATCCAGGTGCGCGGCGAGGTGTTCGGCAACCTGTACCTGACCGAGAAGGAGAACGGCGGGGAGTTCGACGAGGAGGACGAGACGATCGTGACCGCGCTGGCCACCGCCGCCGGTGTGGCCATCGAGAACGCCCGCCTGTACGAGGAGACCCGGCTGCGCGAGCGGTGGCTGGCCGCCTCCACGGAGATCACCACCCGGCTGCTGTCGGGGGCCGACACCGACGAGGTGCTGGCCTACATGGCGGCCCAGGCCAGGGAGATCGCCCGTGCGGACACCGCCGTGGTGATGCTGCCGGATCCGCACGCGCGCGGGCACCTGTTCGCGGAGTTCGCGGACGGTCCGATCGCGCAGGAGATCCTGGGGACCCCGGTGGAGATCCAGGACTCCTCCTGCGGCTGGGTGTACGAGACGGGTGAGGCCGAGGCCATCCCCGACCTGCGCCAGGCCAACTGCCCGATGCTCACCCACCGCGGCTACGGCCCCGGGCTGCTGGTGCCGCTGGGGACCCCCGGCAACACCCGCGGGGTCCTGCTGCTCGGCAAGCTCTCCGACAGGGCGCCGTTCGACTCCAACATCAGGCGCATGCTGCACTCCTTCTCCGTGCAGGCGGGGGTGGCGCTGGAGCTGGCCGAGGCACGGCGGGACAGCGAGCGGATCGTGGTCCTGGAGGAGCGGGACCGGATCGCCAAGGACCTGCACGACGTGGTGATCCAGCGGTTGTTCGCGTCCGCGATGACCCTCATGAGCACGGTCCGGCTGATCAGCTCGACGGAGGCCGGGGAGCGGGTCCAGCGCACCATCGACGAGCTGGACGGCACGATCCGGGAGATCCGGTCGACCGTCTTCGACCTCCAACACCCGCCCAGCCGACGGGACACGTCGCTGCGGGGGCAGATCCTGCGGTTGGCGGAGAACACGGCGCACAGCCTGGGCTGCCACCCCGGGGTGAGTCTGGACGGACCGATCGACGCGTCCGTCCCCGACGAGGTGGGCGAGCAGCTGCTGGCGGTCCTCGGGGAGGGACTGACCAACGTCGCCCGGCACGCCCGCGCCACGGAGGTGCACGTCTCGGTGACGGTGGAGGAGCAGTCGGCCACCGGTCGCCCCACCACCCTGGTCCTGACCGTGACCGACAACGGGGTGGGACTCCCCGAGGGGGCCGCCGCAGCGGGCTGCGCAACCTGGACCAGCGGGCCCAGGCCCTGGGCGGCGGGTTCAGCGCGGGGCGGGGCGAGGACGGCGGCACGGTGCTGGTGTGGAGGGTTCCGGTTCCGGAGGCCGACCCGCAGGGGTGACTCGGGGGCGGTGCGGATCCGGCGGCGGCCCGGTCCCGGGGAACCGGGGCCGGGCCGCCGTGCTCCACGGGCCGGGCGGACCACGGGCCGCCGGGGCTGTCCGGCACTGGGTGGTCATCCGCCCCGGGCCGGGGCGGCCGTGATCCACGGAGCCGGGGGCGGACCGTGGTCCGCCGTTCCGTCCACGCCGTGAGTGGGCTCAGGCGGTGGCCGTGGGCCGCGCCCGTCAGGCGGTACCGAGGGCCTCCGTGGGGTGCTGGGCGGCGGCACGCAGCGCGGGAACGATCCCGGCGACCGCGCCGATGGCCACCGTCGCGACCACCGCGCCCGCCCCAGCCCACCAGGGCAGGGAGACCGGCCAGCCGCGCAGCAGCGCGTACCCCGCCGTGGCGAGGGAACCCAGCAGCACCCCGAACACCCCGCCCAGCGCGGACAGGGCCATCGCCTCCACCAGGAACTGCCCCCTGATGTCGCGGCGGGTGGCGCCCAGGGCGCGGCGCAGACCGATCTCGCCCCGGCGCTCCAGGACGGAGATGACCATCGTGTTGGCCACTCCCACCCCGCCCACCAGCAGGGCCAACCCGCCCAGACCGAGCAGCAGCCCCTGGAAGGTCTGGTCGGCGGCCTGCTGGGCCTCCAACGCGTCCGACGGTCGGGACACCCTGACCTCGTTCGGCTTCTCCGGGTTGGCGTTGCGGCCCACCTCGTCCCGGACCCGCTCCACGTGCTCGGGGTCGATCCGCACGTACACCGTGGAGGCCTCGCCCTTGGCGCCGAGCACCTCCTCCGCGATCCTCTGGCCGACCAGTGCCGCGTTGTCCAGCTCCGGTGCCAGCTCCGATCGCTCCAGCACGCCGACCACGGAGAAGTAGGTGTCTCCGATGAGCACCAGCGTGTCCGGGGTGATCCGGTCGACCCCCAGGCGACCGGCCGCCGACGCGCCGAGCACGACCGCCGGGTGGTCGGAGGTGGCCCCGTTCAGCCACGTGCCCTCGGCCACCTCGGCCCGGACGGCCTCCAGCAGGTCGAGGTCGACGCCGTAGGCGGCGATCCCGCCGGACTCGGCGCTCGGGACGAGGTCGCTCCGGTAGACGTTGGCGCCGCTCACCTGCTCCACCTGGGAGGTGTGCTCCACCTCCGGCATCCGGTCGATCCGCCCCCGCGCCTCCTCGGGGAGCTTGGCGGCCTCACCGAAGAGGTTCTCGCCCGGAGTGACGGACAGCAGGTTGGTGCCGAGCCGGGCGATCCGCTGGTCGAGTTCGGCCTGGCCGGAGGAGGAGACCCCCACCACCGCGACCATCGCCGCGATCCCGATGGCGATGCCCAGAGCGGAGAGCACCACGCGGGTGGGCCGGGCGCGCAGCCCGCTCGACCCGGTCCGCAGGCGGTCCACCAGGGAGAGTCGGGCGGGGCGGAGCGGTGACCGGCGGTCGCGCCACAAGCGCGGGAGCCCCCTCACCGACCCGCCTCCGCCCGGTTCCGGGTGCCTTCCGAGCCCGGGGCGGCGCCCGGCGTCGGAGAGCCCTGCGAGCCCCGTGGGCCAGTCGGGGTCAGTGCGTCACCTGTCTCGCGTGGGTCCCCCGGCTCGTCCGAGGCGCCCGATCCCCGCAAACCACCTGAGGCTTCTGGGCCACCCGGAGCCCGTGGGCCCCCGGCTCGCGTGCGTCACCCGCCCCGTGGAGCTCACCTGCCCCCGTGGGTCTCCCGACTCTCGCGAGGCACCGGAGTCCGCGACCACGCGGCCGTCGCGCACCTCCACCCGGCGGGGCAGGGAGTCTGCCAGCTCCCGGTCGTGGGTGATGACCACGACGGTCACCCCGTCCTCGTTCAGCTCCCGGAGCACCCGCATCACGGCCTCACCCGAGGCGGTGTCCAGTGCCCCGGTGGGTTCGTCGGCCAGCAGCAGCGGTGGAGAACCCACCACGGCCCGCGCGATCGCCACCCTCTGCTTCTGCCCGCCGGAGAGCTCGTGCGGACGGTGGTGGGCCCGGTCCGCCAGCCCGACCCGTTCCAGGGCCCTACGGGCCCGCCGTACCCGGGTCCGGGCGGGCACACCGGCGTACAGCAGCCCGTCGGCCACGTTGTCCACGGCGTACACGTTGGGCGCCAGGTGGAACTGCTGGAAGACGAACCCGATCGTCCGCGCCCGGAGCGCGGCGAGCTGGTCGTCACCGAGCTCCCCGACGTCGTAACCGAACACGCGCACGCTCCCGGAGGTCGGGGCGTCCAGGGTGCCGAGCAGGTTGAGCAGCGTGGACTTCCCCGACCCCGAGGGGCCGACGATCGCGAGCATCTCCCCGCGCTCCACGCGCAGGTCCACCTCGTCCAGCGCGCGTACCCCGCCCGGATAGTGGCGGCTCACCCCGGTGAACTCCACGGCGGTCATTCGGGGACCACCACCTCGGTACCGGCGTCGACGCCGTCACCGGTCACCTCCACCAGCCCGTCGGAGAACCAGCCGGTCTCCACCGGCACGTCCCGCACCGTTCCGTCGCCGTCCACCACGGACAGCCCGTAGCCGCCGCCGGAGAGGGCGATCAGCGCCCCCACGGGAGCGGCGAGCACGTCCTCACGCGACTCGCCCTGCGCGAGGACCTTGACCGGCGCCTGGTCCAGGAAGCCCTCGGCCCCCTCGGCGTCCGCGTCCAGGGAGACCAGCACCTCCACAGTGGGCGAACCCCCGCCGCCACCGCCGGGCTCGTCCTCCTCCACCTGGGCCACGTCGCCCACGGACTCCACCTCTCCGGTGACCGTCTGGCCGTCCGGCATCTCCACGGTGACCTCGTCGCCCTCGTCGACGAGGTCGCGGTCGCCCACCTTCAGGTCCACCCGGACCACGCGTCGGGTGGACGCGGTGGTGACCAGCGGCGTCGCGGGGCCCACGTTCTCGCCCACCGCGGCCTCGTGTCCGGTCACCCGGACGGGGCCGGAGGTGTACCAGATCTGGTGCGGCTCGACCGTGCCCGTGACCTCCATGCCGTCGGTGTCCCGCTGCCAGCGCTTCACCGCCTCGGCGGTGAGCCAGGTGTACTCGTCGTCCACGGTGAAGCCGCCGTACCCGAGCTCGGAGAGCGCCTGCTCGAACTGGCGCACGTCCGGCCCCTTGGAGCCCGGCTCCAGGGTCCGGTAGGCGGGTGTGTCGCCCCGCAGCAGGACCACGGGGCGGCCGTCGATCTCCCAGACCCGCTGCCCGGCGGAGCGTTCGGCGCCCTCCTCGGGGAGCCAGGTGAGCACGCCGTCGGAGCGCGCGAAGAACGAGCCGCCGCCCGCGTACCCGAGGACGCCGTCCAACCGTTCCTCCCGCAGGAGGGTGGTGCGTTCGACCGAGGCGGTGGCGCCGGGGGCGGTGGTCTCCTCCTCCTTGGCTCCCTGGGGCCAGCCCCAGACCGTCACCGCCGCTCCCGCGCACAGGACCGCGAGACTCAGGAGCGCCGCCGCCAGCCACACGAATCCCTTCCCCCGACGGGGCCGAGGCGGCTCCTCGTCACGGGTCTCCTCCTCGGGAAGGAGGTCGGTGTCCGTGCTCACGAGTCGCCCTCGACGGATTCGAGTTCGACGCCGCCGCCCTCTTCGGCACCGGTGCAGGTGCTGACCGCCGCCATGTGCTCGTCGTCGTCGGGCTCGATCGGGATCCCGAGCCCCATTCCGGGTTCGGGGTCCGGGACGTCGACGCCGTTCTCCCGCAGGCACTCGGCGATCCGGAGGTCGATCTCGAACTGCTCCTCCTCGGAGGGCGCGTTCTCGTCAACGGGGAGGAGCGACTCGCACTCCTCCATGGCCGCCATCATCTCCTCGTCGGGCTCCTCCATGGTGGGGAGGGAGATCATGCCGCTGTCCGGGTCGGGGTCGGGCATGTCGAAACCGGCGTCGCGCATGCAGGCGGCGTAGTCGAGCATCGCCTCGTCCATGGACTTCTCGGGGGCGGCCTCCGGGTCCGCCGCGTCGTCCCCGCCGAGGGCTCCGCAGCCGGTGAGCAGGAGCCCGGCCGCCGCCGCGCCACGGCCGTGAGGGTCAGTGAGCGCATGTGGTCCTCCTGGTCCGGGCGCCGGTCGGGCCGACGCCGCTGGGTGGGTGCACGGCACATGTCAGCGGTAGCGCGGTTAGCCGGTGGTTAGGGTCCTGCGGCCCCCGGTCGCCCGGTCGCGGGGGCTTCGCGGGGTTAACCTCGGCCTAACCGGGCGGTGGATAGTGCTGGTCAGTCGGGAACGCCGACGATCGGCTCGGGGCGAGGGGAACGCATGCGCATTCTGGTGGTCGAGGACGAGCCCGACCTGGCGGAGACCGTGGCCGAGGGGCTGCGCGGTGAGGGCATGGCGGTGGACGTGTGCCACGACGGTGACACCGGACTGGAGATGGCCACCGTGCACGACTACGACGTCGTCGTCCTGGACCGCGACCTGCCGGTGCTGCACGGGGACCAGGTGTGCCTGCGGATCGCGGAGGACCCCGGTGTGCAGGCCCGGGTGCTGATGCTCACCGCCGCCGGTGGTCTGGAGGATCGGGTGGACGGGCTGGACCTGGGCGCCGACGACTACCTGGCCAAGCCCTTCGCGTACCTGGAACTGGTGGCGCGGGTGCGGGCCCTGGGCCGTCGGGCGCGTCCGGCGGCGCCGCCCACGCTGAGCCGGGCGGGCCTGGTGCTGGACACCACGCGGCGGACGGCGTCCCGTGACGGGCGCGCGCTGTCGCTCTCCCCAAGGAGTTGGGGGTGTTGGAGGAGCTGCTGCGCGCGGACGGTGCGCCGGTGACCGCGACGCACCTGATCGAGAAGGTGTGGGACGCCCATCTGGACCCGTTCAGCGGGGTGCTGAAGGTGGTGGTGCACGGGCTGCGCCGCAAGCTCGGTGCGCCCGCGGTGATCGAGACCGTGCCCGGCCACGGTTACCGGATCTGACGTGGCCGCGCCGCACTCCGCCGTCTCCGGCGTGACGCGTCGATGGCTGGACCGGTTCGCCAGCCTGACCCTGCGGACGAAGCTCGCCCTCGTCTACACGGGGGTCTTCGCCGTCGGCGGGGCGCTGCTGCTCTCCGCCAACTACGCGATGGTCTCAGCGAGTCTGGAGATGCGGGGGTGGAGCTGTCCACGACGGCGGCGCTGCCCACCAGCGATCCGGCCGAGACCCTCGTCATTCCGGCTCCGACCGTTCCCGCGCCAACCAGCGAGGGCGGGGAGCCGGGAGAGACCGGGGAGGCGGCCCCGACCACCGACTGGGTGGCGACCGGGGCCGAACCCCTGGCCGTCCTGGTGGACGACTACCAGGTGGGGGTGTTGTCGGACCTGCTCCTGAACTCGGTGCTGATCCTCCTGGGCGTGACCCTGTTGGCGGCGTTGGCCGGGTGGGTGATCGCGGGCGGGCCGCTCCGGCGGCTGCACCGGGTGACCGACGCGGCGCGCACCCTGTCCGAGCACGACCTGCACAGCAGGTTGGACCTGAGGGGGCCCGACGACGAGTTCCGGGAGCTGGGTGACACGTTCGACGGCATGCTGTCCCGGTTGGAGCGGGCCTTCGACTCCCAGCGCCGGTTCGTCTCCAACGCTTCGCACGAGCTGCGCACGCCGTTGTCGGTGCAGCGTGCGGCGCTGGAGGTGCCGTTGGCCCAGGACCGGGTCCCGGACGATCTGCGGCCGACCTTCCGTCGGGCGCTGGATTCGGTGGCGCGTAGTGAGGCGCTGATCAGCGGGCTGCTGTTGCTCGCCCGGTCCGATCGCGGGCTGGCGCGGACCGAGGAGGTGGACCTGGCCGAGGTGGCCCACGGTGTGGTGGCCCAGCACGCGGGGGCGGCCGAGGAGGAGGGGTGGACCTGCGGGTGGACGCGGAGTCCGCTCCGGTGGACGGCGATCCGGTCCTGTTGGAGCACCTGGTGCGCAACCTGGTGGAGAACGCCGTTCGGTACAACGCCACCGACGGGTGGGTGGAGGTGCGGGTGCGCACGGCGGCGGGGCGCACGGTGCTGAGGGTGACCAACTCCGGGGCGGAGGTGGGTGACGCGGAGGAGCTGTTCGAGCCCTTCCACCGTGGCGACGCGGCACGGTTGCACCGGGGCCGTCCCGGGAGCGGGCTCGGATTGTCCATCGTCCGGTCGATCTCGACGGCCCATGGCGCCAAGGCCACCGCGAGGGCACGTCCGGAGGGGGTCTGGTGGTCACGGTGGGTTTCCCCGAGCTCTGAGCCCGGTGGGCCCGTCCACCGCAAGGAGGTCCCGCAGCGCCGGGTACACCGGTTCCGAGGTGCGACGGCGATGCGGTGACCTGCGGCGGAACGGTCGCGGAGACGCAACTCACCGTGACGAAAATACGCAACGAAAGCCGACCCCTGCTGCTGGGGCGCTCCCGGCGGCGGTCGCCGTAACGTTTCTCCACCGGGTTATCCACAGGCTGGGGACAAAAACAGGCCCGGCCACTCGCGCCCAGACTTCCGACACCTCACTCGCCTGGTGACCAGTGCCGGGCTCCGTGCACAGCACAGGCCCGGGATGGGATCACACCCCGTGGGGAGATGCTGGCGGAGTTGGTTCGGGGAAATCCGGGGAACACGGGTGCTCGTCCGGTCACCGGGCCAGAAGGCCCCATGCGTGCTGGTGGAGGAGTGGTGCGTTCCTCGGGTCGTCTCCGTGCTCGATCCGCAGGAGGAGGCGGGCGATGACGAACAGTTGTGCGCGTATCCCGTCCGACGTGTCGAGCTGGTCTGCGAAGACCCGATGTACCCGCCTGGCGGTCTCGGGATGGGTGAGGCTGTGGCAGTACAGGGTGGCCGCGTCGAGTCCGGCCGGGGCACGACCCCACAGTTCCCAGTCCAGAACGCCCAGATTGGGGCCCATCAGGTTGGCCCAGTGCAGATCCCCGTGAGCGGTGGTCCAGTGGGTGACGGTCGGGTCGACGGTGTCACCGAAGAACACGGCCAGGCGCCGAGTGACGGTGTCCTGGTCGATGGCGACTCGGTCCGTTTCCTGCTCCGCCAGCCGGTCGAGGGCGCCGCGCAGGTCTGGCCACCAGCCCTCTCCCACATGGGGGAAGTCCTGGAGGAAAGGCGTTGGCGAACAGACGTCCCCGGGGAGCAGGGTGGAGGCCTCGGCGCGAACCCGTCGAGGCGGGTCGTCCCACTCGGTGACCTCGATGACCTCGGGCCGGGGGATCCCGGTGAGCGCGTCGGCGTCGGCGTTGCCGGTCCAGGACTTCCCTTGTGCCCACCGGGGGAACTCCGTGGTGACCCGCACCCACAGGTCTCCGTGGGGGCCGTGGGCGGGTGCGCCGATGGTGCGGTCCCGCCATCCGAACACCGGTTCCCCGGTCGGGGTGAGCCCGAACTCCTCGGCGGCCTGGGCGAACAGGGTTCGCATGTGGTCACGGTGGCGTTGGTCGGCCAGATCCCGAGCGGTGGTGATGAGTCGACGATATGCCGCAGGTACCGGCCGGGGTCGGACATGTAGCGACGCCAGTGGTCCACCATCTCCAGTTCGGCCCACGTGGTGCGACGTGCAGACCAGGTCGCGCCCATCCTCGCGCGACCAGGGCGCCCCACAGGGGTCCCTGCGGGTTCACGGACAGGACCCCCTTTTCTGGGCGTGACTACAGCGGGAGCTCCGCGATCGTGAGATCAAGGTCGCGGATCATGACCTCGCTCAACTGCCGGAGCTGGATCTCGGTCACCTTCGCTCCGTGGAGCGAGGCCAGCCCGGACAGGTTCGACAGGTCGCTGCCGCGCAGGTCGGCGCCGGACATCTTAGTGTTCTTGATGTCCACGGCGAAGGTGCAGTCGTCGAAGACCGCATCGCGCAGGTCGCTTCCGATGATCTCGGTTTCCTTGAAGGAGCAGCCGACGAACGCCACGTCACCGGTGACCTTGACCTGCTCCCAAGTGGAGTAGTCGAACTGGCAGCCCTCGAAGAGCACGTCAGTCATCGAGACGCGCGCCAGGGACACTCCCATCAGCCGTGAGCCGGTGAACCGGCACCGGCTCAGGGTGGTGTCCACCAGGCGGTGTGAGGTCAAGTCGGGGGAGACGAAGTGGGTGTTGGTGACCTTCTCTTCCTCCAGCGGGTTGGGGTAGGGCCAAGCGCGCACTGTCGGCTCGTCGTCGCTGGGCAGGAGCACTTTCGCGCCCCGGATCTCGGCGGTCTGCACAGGGGTCCCCTACTTCTTCCAGTTGTCCCGCGTCGAGCGGTTGTCCCAGGGGCCTCCGCCGACGTTGTCCCAGGTGTCGCGGTTGTCGAACGGTCCCACGGGTGTCGTTGGCTGGAGCCGGTCGATCAGGTCGGCGGCCCGCTCGGATGCTTCAAGTCCGGTCAGAGTCGTCATCGGTCGCACTCCCATCTTCTCGCCCAGGGCACGGACGAGTTCTTGTTTGGCGTTGCGGCCCTGTCCGCCTTGGCAGATGCGCTCGTGGACCGGCAGGTAACAGTAGGAGCAGTTGAGGTTGCACAGCGTGGTGGGTTGCAGGATCACCGAGTGGAAGTGGGGGCTAACATGGCACTCTCTCTAAGGCGGGTCGAGCAGGAGACCACAGGGCGGCACTCTGCTGGCGAAGTATCAGGGGCATCGGCGGCGAGTCGGTCTCGGACGTTTGACGGGTGGGGCCCGACGTCTGCCGGGCCCCGGTCCTGTGTTGCTGGGTCAGGAAGCTGATGGGGTGGGTCAGGTTCTGACCCAGGACGTCGAGGGCGTTGAGGCCCAGGAGGAGGGTGGAGCTGATGGCGGTGGCGGGCCATCCCCACCAGGGGCGGGGAGCGCGGTGGCGGCCCCGGAGCGGAACCGGTTCCGGTTCGGGTTCGGCGTGGGAAGCGGCGTCGGCGGCTTCTTGTGCGGCTTGTTCGCGGTGGTGGCGGGCCACCGTGACCCAGTGCGGGAGGGGACCGTGTTCGAGCATGTACGCCACTCGGGGGTTGCCCTGCATCTGGCGGAGCAGGCGTTCCTGCCGGTCCTGGTGGGTCTCGGTCCAGGCCGACGCTGATTCCAGGGCCGGGACTCCTGGCCGGGGTGGGCGTGTGTTGGTCCGGGGGAAGCGGTGGCCTCGGGGTGCAGTCAGGACCGACCGGATCTCCTCCCTGACCTGGGGCCGGTTCATCGGACACCACCACAGGCGTCCCCACCAGTTGTCAGGGTGGGGTGGGTGAACTCGGCCCAGATCACGGTGCCCAGCCCGGCACAGAACGGGAAGTCCAACACCGGCCGGAACCCCCAACGGGTGGCTAGGTGGCCGAGTAGGAGCAGGCCGCGTCCGCGTTCGGCGCGCTCCCAATCCCGCTTCGTGCGCCTGCGCGGGACCTTCGGAACGGTGTCCGTGGTGGAGTTGGTGCGGGTGCCGTCATCGATGACCGAGATCCGCGCCGTTCCTGGACGGGGCAGGTCCAGGGTGCGCACCACCCTCCCCTCGGGGTCTTCTCCGGAGCGGGAGTGCTCACAGGCGTTGGCGAACATCTCGCTCAGACACAACACCATGTCCTCCCGCGCCTCGACGGGGAGGTTGGTCATGCGGTCGAGGTCGCAGGTGAGGTCGGTGCGGACCTGGCTGGTGTGGGAGAGGTGCCCGGGGTAGACGCGGCTCTGCCACCGGGACTCGTCGGGTGGGCTGTTCGTGTGGTTGAGGGCAGGGGTGTGCGGCACAATGGCCATGTCGGCAATCGCTTTCTCTAAGCAGGTGGTTGTTGTCGGCCTGCTCTGGGGGTGTTGTCGCACCCGCCAGAGCTTTTTCATGAACTGGCTTCAGGGGCTCAGGCAGCGGGCGGAGGTTCCGGATCGCTCCTGTGAACACCCAGGTGGCGGTGGGCGAGCAGCCTGAGGAGCTCCATGCGGTTGGGTGCGGTGATGCGTTCGTAGGGGTCGCCGTCGCCGGTCCATCCGAGGGGGCGGCGGGCCACGAAGGTCTCGTTGGGGACCTGGCCTTCGACGGTCATGTTCCAGTGCTTGTGCAGCAGGGTGCAGAGCACGTGTTCGGGGACCGGCAGCGAATCTGCGTGGAGCTTGTTCAACTTCGGGACCGTCCCCGCTACTGGCCTGTTTCCGGGTACCCGTGTGGGTGCGGGGTGGTCGTGGATGGCCTGGTCGATCAACCGGACCGCCAGTTCCCCATCGCTCTCCTCCCGCGCGATCCGTAGGGCTTCCAGGACCAGGGGAGGCGGTTGCGCAGGGTGTGGTTGTGCCAGACGTCCACCTGCGCGGGAGTCAGATGAGTGGGGGCGGTCAGGGCGTCCTCGGCGGTCGCGAGCAGGTCCCTGGTGTCGATGTCCAGCATCACTGCTCTCCCTCGATCCGGGTCCACGGGTTGTCGGTGAGGTCGTAGGAGAGGTGGAACCAGACCTGCCGGAACTTCGGGTTCCCGTTGTCGCCCCACCGGTCCGCGAGGGTGTCGATGAGAGCGAGCCCTTTGCCCTTCGCGCTCCCCGACGCAATCTCCTGGGGAGTCGCGGCAGTGAGCGGGCCGGGGGCCATGGGGTGCCGGGTGCCCTGGTCCTGACAGGTCAACGTCATCCCCATCGCACCCCGGTCGACGGTGAGTGAGTAGGTCTGGCCGTGCTCACTCGACAGCGAGTGGGCGATGGCGTTGTTGGCCAACTCCGACCCCAGGAGGGTGAACAGGTACCGGTAGTCGGTGGAGCGTTCGGCGGCGCTGGTGTCCAGGAACGCGCGGACCAGGGGCATGAGGCTGGGGAGTCCGGCGAAGGCGTACTTGCGCTTACGGAACGGGGTGCCCACGGTCCGGGAGAAGTAGTGGGCGTGGAAGGGCTTGATGAAGCTCGCCAGAGGGACTGTGGCCTCGCGGGCGGTCAGTTCGGGGAGAACACGCTCATGTGGCCACCGCCAACCGCCGCAGCCCGGCCAGGACGACCTCCAGGACCTGCAAGGGGACGGAGTCGATCGGCCTCTTGGGCGCGGGGACCAACGGACCCCGAGAACGAGACGTGGTGGTGCGGCGAGGGTTCGCGGCGAAGGCACGCACACGCGCGGCCTGCCTGGGACGACGGCGATGGAACGCCACGGACGCGAGATGGCACACGCATGCCAGCGCGGAGAGATTCATGTAACGGGGCGCCACGGCGCACACCTCCGGTACGGACAGTGCCGGGCGGGAAGCCCGACTGAGCTTCTAGTGAGACACCATCGTCACTCAATGCATCTCTTAGCGCAAGATGCGATTTCAAAAGAGTGCGACAATATTAAGAGGCAGTAGCTATCCCGTGAGCAAGGTGCGTGAAATGTCTAGGAAATCGCCACGGAGCGTAGGCTCAAGTCAGCATCGACCCAGGGAGAGTGACTTGGCCGCCAGCCCCACACTCCGGCGACGCAGGCTTGCCCGAGAACTTCTCCGTCTTCGGGAGGAAGCTGGTCTCACGGCGAAGCAAGCTGCCGCCGAGGCGAAGAAGGCTGCACCTGACAAGAGCTGGTTCGAAGCGAAGATCACTCGGATCGAGACCCGCAAGCTTCTGCGAGTCAAAGATGCAGATCTTCAAGTCCTCCTTGATGTCTACGGGGTTTCAGATCCCGATCAACGGGAGGCCTACCGCAAGCTCGCTCGCGAAGCAGCTACCAGCGGCTGGTGGTACGGCTATCGCGACATCCTGGGCGCTGGCACCTACGTTGACCTCGAATCTGAGGCATCCCGTATCCGCACCTACCAGGTTCAGCATCTCCCTGGCCTGCTCCAGACAGAGGCTTACGCTCGCGCGATGATCCGAGCTGGCGGTGTGACCTCCGAAGAGGAGGTCGACCGTCGCGTTGAGGTCCGAATGATGCGCCAACACCTGCTGACACGCCTAGATGCTCCACGCCTGTGGGCGGTCATCGACGAGACTGCGTTTCGCAAGCTACCCAGCGACGTGGCAGCTGACCAGATTCGCCACCTACTCATGGTGCAGCGTCCGTCACTTCGGGTCCAAGTACTTCCAGACCTCGTTGGACCGCACGCGGGCATGGACGGCAGCTTCGTAGTCCTGGACTTCAAATCCGACCCGTCAGCGGTATACGCGGAACAGGTCGGCGGAGGTGGCCTACTCATCGAAGACACCGAGCAGATTACGATCTACGAGACCGTGCTTGACCACGTCCAGGCTTCAGCGCTGAGCGTCGAAGACTCACGGGTGTGGTTGGAGGCACGGCTCAACCAGCTCGACTAGAGGACACACCGATGCTCACCAGCAGTGAATCCCACCTGCACTTCCGTAAGTCCAGCTACAGCAGCGCACGTGGCCAGGACTGCGTCGAGGTAGCCGACACCCCTGGAACGTCGGCTGTCCGCGACACCCAGAACAGAGAGCTCGGCGCGTTGGCCTTTCCCTCCTTCGAGTGGACAGCGCTCCTTCGCGTCGCTCAGTAGATCGAACGCAGAAGACCCCGACCATCATGGTCGGGGTCTTCTGCATGCATCACCCCAGTTCTGCGGGGATCACATCCCAAGCCTGCCCAGGTTCCGTGCAGCGTCTGGACTACAGTTGACCGACTATGCCCGATCTCTACGGAATCAACCATCTGACGCTGTCCACGACCAACCTCGACCGGCTCGTGGCTTACTACACGGAGTTGCTCGGAGCAACGCTCGCCTTCGAACGCGCTGCAACCACTTCTGAGCCTCGGATCGCAGCCATCGATGTCGGCGGGAACGACCACCTTTTGATCGTCGAAACCGCTACTGTCCCCACCACTGGTCTCGATTCCCTCAGCAGCGCGGGGTGGGGGTTGCGCGTGGGAACATACGCGCAACTGTGTGAGGTCCGCGATCACATCCTGACTGCCGGGTGGCCGGTCGGACAGATCGAGACACTGCCCACGCAGTGGACGATGTTGACTCGCGATCCCGATGGACGCCCTGTGGACGTTCGAGCCCATCGCCCACGTGCCGCATCGCCGTCACGAACCGCTGGCTGATGGCTTTCGGAACACGCCCCAAGACCACACTGGCAGGCGGTGGCGGCATGAGGCCCCCGCCCTAAAAGCCCGCTAAGCCCCCGTGCCCCCTTCGGCACCGCCTCCACCTCTTCAGTGGAAGCCACCGTCAGCAACCGGATCCCGTGCGCGGCGACCAGCGCGCACCCGACGGCGACCACCCCGCCCAACCAACCGCCCGCGTAGGTCTCCCCCATGAGCGCCACCCCCACCACGGCGGCCGCGACCGGGTTGGCCAGCGTGGTGATGCCCAGCGGCGCCCCGAGATCCATCCCCTGGTACGCAGCCTGGGCGAGCAACAACCCGAACACGGCGATCACCGCCGTCGCCGGGCTCGACGGGTGCGTGAGCCCCGCCAGCACACCCTCACCAAAGGCCCCAACGGCGGTCTTCACCGTCGCCGCCGACACCCCGAACGCCACCCCGGCCGCACCCGCGAGCAGGTAACTCCGCCAGGCCCGCGACGGCACCCGACCCGCGACCCACGCGACCGCTCCAAGCAGGACCACCGCCCCGACCCCCACCAGCACCGAGTCCCCGTAGGACAGGACCCCGCCATGGTCCCCGGTGACCGTGACCGCCAGCAGCACCCCGAGCGCCACCATCGTGTACGCCGCGCCCCACCACTCCGCGCGGCTCACCCTCCGGTGGGCGAGCCGCGCCGACCACGGGATACCGAGCACCAGCACCAGCACACCGAGGGGCTGCACGACGGTCAACGGCGCGAAGCTCACCGCCGCCACCTGGAACCCGGCGCGACCACCGTTGAACACGAGGGAGATCCACCAGAGGGGTGCCGGAGCAGCGCTCCGATCTGGTGTCCGCCGGTCAGCGGCTCGGGTACGCGCACGGCGAGTCTGCGCTGCGCGACAGCGGCGGCCGTGTACGCGCAACAGGACATCACTCCGAAGGCGACCCCGAGCCACAGGCCGTATGACAAAGGGGACATACGTACCATGATCCCGCAGCGCGACCCCTGAGTACAGCGGGATCACACCCGACTTTCGTTGGGGGCGGCCCCTCGGTACAGGGCGGACACCACACCTTCGATGTCGGGCTCCCGCAGCGTCAGGTCGGCCACCTCGTGCCCCGCCGTGACCCGGGAGATCACCCGCGCCGGGTTGTCCGCGAGCTCCAGCCACTGGCGAGGCCCGTCCACTCGCACCGTGACCGCCCCCTCCACCTCGATCGCGGGCGCCGGAGCCGCCAGGTCGACCACCAGCACACGCGGCGTGGGCACCGTGGCGCGCAGCTCCGGCAGGCCCCCGTCGAAGGCCAACCGTCCCTTGTCGATCACGATCACCCGGTCGCACAACCGCTCCACGTCCCCGAGGTCGTGCGTGGTGATGAGGATGGTGGTACCCCGCTCCCGGTTGATCCGCAGCAGGAACTCCCGGATGGTCGACTTGCTGACCACGTCCAGGCCGATGGTCGGCTCGTCCAGCACCAACAGTGGCGGCGCGTGCAGCAGGGCCGCGGTGAGGTCCCCGCGCATCCGCTGCCCCAGGCTCAGCTGGCGGACCGGGGTGTCCAGGAAGGGCTCCAGCTCCAGGAGCTCGGTGAGTTCGGCCAGGCGCTCGGCGTGGACGTCGGCGGGCACCCGGTACAGGTGCCGGGTGAGGCTGAGGCTGTCGCGCAGGGGCAGGTCCCACCACAGCGTGGTGCGCTGCCCGAACACGACGCCGATGTCCCTCGCCAGCCGGGTGCGCTGGCGGGACGGGTCCCGCCCGACCACCCGGACGCTGCCCGAGGTGGGGGTGAGGATGCCGGTGAGCATCTTCATGGTGCTGGACTTCCCCGCCCCGTTGGGCCCCAGGTACCCGACGATCTCCCCCTCCGCACGGAGAACGTCACGTCCCGGACCGCGCTCACGGTGCGCCGGGTCCGGCGCAGGAAGGGACCCTCGGAGACGACGAAGTCGCGGCCGAGGCCGGTGGCCTCGATGATCGGCTCGGTCTCGGCTCCGGACCCGCGGGGCAAGCTCGGCGCGGCGGTCTCGTCGTGGGTCCCGACGGTCCCTGTGTCCTCCTGGGCCCCAGTGGCCGCGACGGTCTCGACGGCCACGGTGGTGGGTTCCTCTGTTCCTTCTGCGGTCATCGGTCAACTCCCGGTGGATCGGTAGTGGCGGAGCCCGAAACGCCACAGCAGCGCGGCTCCGGTGCAGGCGAGTACGGCGATGACCGGGCCCGCGTGGCGCAGGGCCTCCGGCATGCCGAGGGGGTCGGGTCGGTCGAGCACGAGCAGGGCGGGCTGCCAGCTGATGAAGGCGAGCGGCACCACGTACGTCACCGAGCGGACGATCTCCCGCCCGTAGATCGCCAGCGGATACTCGCTGAGCGCCTGCCCGCCGTAGGTGAGCGAGTTGGCCGCCTCGCGGGCGTTCGCGACGAAGAACTGGAGGCAGGCCGTGGCCACCCAGATCGCGCCGCAGATCAGCACCCCGGAGAGCATCATCACCGGCAGCAGGAGCACCCTGCCGGGCGTCCACTCCACGTCGATGTTGGCCAGCGCGATCCCCAGCACCACGAGGGCGGGGACGACCTTGCCGAGGCGGCGCGGGGAGAACTCGTCCGCCGCCAGCTGGACCAGCGGGGACACCGGGCGGACCAGCATGGCGTCGAAGGAACCGGCCCGGATGTGCGAGCCGAGGCGTTCGACGGCCCCCATGAACATGTCAGCGACACCGAAGGCGCTCGCGGCCAGCCCGAACACCATCAGCCCCTCGTACACCGTGAACCCGGCCAGCGTTCCGGCGTGCCCGAACACGATCACCACCGCCCCGACCTGGGCGAGCACGCTCACCGTGACGGCGAGCGACATCAGGAGGAGGGAGGCCGGGTACTGGGCGAAGGCGCGCACCCAGATCCAGGCCAGCCGGTGGTAGTCCTGGACCGGCCGGAGGACGGCCCCGGCGGCGTGGACCAGCGGGTTCCCGGTCGCACGGACCCGGGTCGGTGTCTCAACCACCCTGGATCACCACCCTGCGCGTGGCCCGGCCGGTCAGCCAGGCGGCGAACACGAGCAAAGCGACCGCCCACCCCGCCTGCAACGCCAACCCGCCGAACGCGCCGCCGCCCGGCAACGAGTCCTTGCCGAGCAGGATCTCCGCCGGGATCTGCACCATCGACGCCCACGGGAGATACCGCAGCACGTCCGCGAGCGCGGGCGGGAACAGGGCCAGCGGGAGCAGCATCCCGGCGGCCACCGGCGCCACGAGGCCGCTCGCCGTCCACAGCCCCCGGGAGTCCAGCAGCCAGAAGCCGCTCAACGAGCACAGGTAGCGCAGCGCGAACCCGATCACGGTGGCCAGGACCGCGGAGAGCAGGACCGCCACGACCTGGACCGGGCTGCCCGGCAGGACCACGTCGAAGAGGAGGAGGCCGACGCAGAAGGTCGGTACGCCACGGAAGAGGAACGTGAACGTGGCCCGGCCGAGGTCCTCCGCCATCCACCAGCCCAGGAGGGAGACCGGGCGGAGCAGGTCGGTGGCGACCTCGCCGCCGCGCACGCGCTCCGCGAGGTCGAGGGAGGGCGCGGTGTTGACGATCATCGTGACGGCGATCAGCGCCTGCCCGACGAACACCTGGGTCACGGCGTCACTGGCGTCGTAGCCGTTGATCTCGGGACGGGCGGCGAACACGGCCAGGAGCACCATGGCGTTGATCGCGCCGAAGACCGCGTTGGTGAGGGCACCGGCGACGAGCGCGGCGCGGTAGGTCGAGTGGCGGCGCAGCCCTCGGGCGTACACCGCTGCGTGGACCCGCAAGGGGGCACACTCCTTTCGGTCGGTAGGGGTGGGGGAGCCAGGGTCGGGGCACGGGAGCACGGGATCGGAGGCGAGGTCGGGGGCGCGGTCAGGGCTGGCGGGATCGTGAGGGCTCAGGGTCGTCGGGAGGGCTCAGGCCGGGTCGGGGGCGGGCGGTCCGGGGTGCCCCGGCCCGCCGGGGCAGGTGTCGGAACGGGCGCGGGGTCAGCTTCCGGTGGAGCGGTACCGGCGCAGGCCGAACCGCCACACCTGGGCCGCCACCAGTGCGAGGGCGACGGCCACGACGGGTCCGAGGAAGCGCAGGAACCCGGGCAGGCCCGTCGGGTCGGGCCGGTCCAGCAGGTGGAGCGCGGGCTGCCAGCTCACGAAGGCGAGCGGCACCACGTAGGTCACCGACCGCACCAGACCGCGCCCGTAGATCGCGATCGGGTACTCGGTGAGCGCCTGCCCGCCGTAGGTGACCGAGTTGGCCGCCTCCCGGGCGTCGGTCGCGAAGAACTGGAGACAGCCCGCGATCAGCCACACCGAGGTGCAGATGACCACGCCCGAGGCCAGCAGCACCGGGAGCATGAGGATCCGTTCGAGGGTCCAGTCGATGTCGCACATGACCAGCGCCACCACCAGCACGACCAGGGCCGGGACGATCCGGCCGAAGCGGCGGGGCGAGAACTGGTCGGCGGCCAGCTGGACCAGCGGCGACACCGGCCGCACCAGCATGGTGTCGAAGCTGCCCGTGCGGATGTGCTCCCCGAGGCGGTCCACCGAACCCGTGAGCAGCTGGGCGGCGCCGAAGGAGAACGCGGCCAGCGCGTAGACCAGCAGGCCCTCGTACACCGTGAACCCGGCCAGCGTCCCCGCGTGCGCGAACACCACCACGACGGCGCCCATCTCCGCCAGCGAGGCGAGCGTGACCCCTAAGGTGAACAGGGACAGCGCCATCGGGTACTGGGCGACCGCGCGGGTCCAGGTCCAGGCCAGGCGCGCGTACGTGCGCGGTTCCCGGGCGAGGTCGCGGAGCGGGGCGGGAAGGCCCCACCGCCTCGTGGAGAGCGTGTCAGCCACCCTGGACCACCACCCTGCGCGTGGCCCGGCCGGTCAGCCAGGCGGCCAGGGAGAGCAGCGCGACCGCCCACCCCGCCTGCAACGCCAACCCGCCGAACACACCCCCGCCCGGCAACGAGTCCTTGCCGAGGAAGACCTCCGCCGGGATCTGCACCATCGACGCCCACGGCAGGTACCGCAGCACGTCGGCGACACCGGTGGGGAAGAGCGTGAGCGGGAGCAGCATCCCGGCGAGGACCGGCCCGGCCGGGCCCATCACGGCCCACACGCCCCGGGTGTCCATGAGCCAGAACCCCACCACCGAGTACAGGTAGCGCAACGCGAAGCCCACCACGACGGCCAGCGCGAACGAGAGCAGGGTGAGGAGCCAGCGCACGGGGTCGCCGGGCAGGGCCAGGGTGAACAGCAGGGCGCCGACCGCGAAGGTGGGGGCGCTGCGGAAGGCGAGGTCGAAGGTGGCCCGGCCCATGTCCTGGGCCAGGGTCCAGCCGAGCAGCGGCACGGGGCGGAGCAGGTCGACGCCGACCGCGCCCGTGCGGATGCGCTCGCTGAGGTCGAGCGCGGGCCCCATGATGGCGAGCGGCGCCAGCAGCGCCTGGGCCACGAAGACCTGGGTGACGGCGTCGGTGGCGTCGTAGCCGTTGATCTCGGGGCGGGCGGCGAACAGCGCGAGCAGCACCATGGCGTTGATCGCGCCGAAGACCGCGTTGGTGAACACCCCGGCGACGGTGGCCGCACGGTAGGTGGAGTAGCGGCGCAGCCCCAGGGCGTACACCGCGCAGTGGACACGCACGGGCGTGGCTCCCTGGCAGTCGGAGAACGTGCAGAAACGTCCGCTCTCCACGCCCTCGACGGGCGGGGAGACACGGGTTCGGCACGTCCCTGGGCCGGGAGGCCAGGTCCGGGTCGCCGCGAAGGAGCGACGTTAGCACGGTGTCCGGCGGGCCGCCACGCCTTCGCGGAACTCAGCCGCGACCGGCGAGGGGCATCTCCCGGGCCATCACGGTGACGGTCGGCACGCTGACGTCCAGGGGCAGGGAGACGATGTGCGCGATGGTGTCGGCCACGTGCGTGACGTCGATGGTGGGTTCCGGACGGACCGAACCGTCGGCCTGCAACGCGTTGGCGCCGAAACCGGTGGTCATCGCGGTGGCGGCGTTGCCGACGTCGATCTGGGTGCAGGCGATCCCGTGACCCCGCAGGTCCAGGTTGAGGGAGGCGGTGAGGCCGCTGATCGCGTGCTTGCTGACGGTGTAGGCCACGCTCGACGGCCGGGGGACGTGCGCGGAGATCGAGCCGTTGTTGATGATCCGCCCGCCGCCGGGGGTCTGCTCCTTCATCATCCGCGCGGCCTCGCGGGCGCAGTTCAGCGAACCCGTGACGTTGGTGTCGAGGACCTCGCGCCAGGCGTCGTCCTCGATCTCGTCCACCGACGCGGCGGGGCCGAACACCCCGGCGTTGTTGAAGAGGACGTCGACGCGGCCGAAGCGTTCCCGGACCGTCCCGAAGAGCGCCGCGACCGACTCCGAGGAGGTCACGTCCGCCTCGACCACCACCGCTCCGGGGCGCTCCCCCGCCGTCTCCTCCAGGGTCTCCCGGCGCCGCCCGGCGAGCACCACGGAGTGGCCGTCGCCGAGCAGTCTCCGGGCCGTCTCCCGGCCGATCCCCGCGCCCGCCCCGGTGATCACGATGACCTTGTGGTCGTTGACAGCAGCACCCACGGTCGGCTCCCTCGTTCGGTTCGGCGGCCCGCCGTGGCGCCGCCAGCTGGAGACTACCGACACGGGACCCGTCGGGTTGTCCACAGCCTGTGGACAACCCGACGACACCCCCGCCCCGGACCGGGACCCGGGCCCCGGGCAGAGGACCGGGTCAGATCCCGTCCGCCGCCTCGAAGAACCAGGCGATGGAGACGGCCCCGGGGTCGAGAACCTCCCGGGCCCGTTCCCCCAGGTAGCTGGCCCGACCCCGGTGGGCGACCATTCCGCTGGTGGACTCGGCCCCGGCCCGGGCGGCCACGGCCGCCTCGCGCAGGGCCTCCCGCCAGTGCGACGACCCCGTCGTGGCGAGCGCGTGCGTCGCGGGGACCATCGCGTCGACCATGGTCTTGTGGCCCACCTCCGCCTTACCCAGCCGCCGGACGGCACCGGTGGCGGTCTCGAAGGCCCCGGCCAGGTCGGGAACGGACCAGGAAGCGGAGGGCCCCGCACCGAGGCGACCGAACCACAGGCCGAAGAGCGGTCCGCTGGTGCCGCCGGAGGCCAGGAACGTGTCCGAGCCGGACTGGAAGACCGCCGCCGGATCGTCGCCGTCCAGGTTGGCCCGGGCCCGCTTCAGCGCGGAGCCGATGTTCCAGCCGAAGTCGCCGTCCCCCGCCTGCCGGTCGAGCTCGGTGAGCTCGTCGGCGTCGGCCACCACCCGGTCCGCGAAGGCCAGCAGCCAGGCCCTGGCGTCCGCACCGGTGAGTTCGTTGTCGGACATGGTCGTTCCTCTCACCAGGCCAGTGCGGGGGTCCGCACCGGCGCGTCCCAGAGCTTCACCAGGTCGTCGGTCAGCGCGGTGAGCGTGATCGACAACCCCTTCATGTCCAGCGAAGTGACGTACGGCCCCACCAGCGACCGCGCGAGGGTCACGCCCCTGCCGTCGAGGACCCTGCGGGTCTCCCGGGCCGCCACCCCGAGCTCCAGGCCGTGGGTGGCGCCGAGCCCGTTGACGATCGCCAGGACCCGGTCCCCCCGCCTGATGCCCACGGACGCGACGAGCGGGTCGACCAGGCTCTCCACCAGGGCGGCGGCCTCGGTGGCGGCCCGGGTCTCGATCCCGCGTTCGCCGTGGATGCCCACACCGAACTCCATCCGGCCCGGCTCCAGCTCGAAGGAGCGCTTCCCGGTCATCGGGTTGGTGCAGGCCTCGAAGGCCACGCTGAGCGTGGCGGACCGGGCCACCACGTCCTGGCCGAGCGCCCGCACCTCGGAGAGGGGCGCACCGGCCTCGGCCGCCGCACCGCAGACCTTCTCCACCGCCACCACCGCGGCGGTGCCCCGGCGCCCGGGACCGCCGTCGTCCTCCTTCTGGGTGGCGAGGTCGTCGTCGACCAGCACCTGCTCGACCCGGTGGGTCTCGGCCAGGAGCTCGGCGGCGATCGAGAAGTTGAGGACGTCGCCCGTGTAGTTCTTGACGACCATCACCGTGCCCTCCCCGGCGTCCACCGCCCGGAGGGCCGCGCGCACCTGGAGCGCGGTGGGGCTGGCGAAGACGTCGCCGGGCACGGCGGCGTCGAGCATCCCGGTGCCCACGAACCCGGTGTGCAGCGGTTCGTGGCCCGATCCCCCTCCGGACAACAGCGCGACCTTGCCCGTGGCGGGTGTGCGCCGGGTGACGAAGAGGGGGTCGGTATGGACCTCGACCAGCCCGCCGTGGGCCTCGACCAGCCCCTCCAACGCCTGTGGCACCAGGGTCTCGCGTTCGTTCATGAAGAACCGGCTCATGCCGCCTCCTGGTTCGGGAATCCCTCGGCCGGGGACCGCGCCGCGCGGGGCGCCGCCTCCCACCTCCTGCCTACCCAGTTCTGGCCGATCGGCTGGCCGGTCGGCCGATGCCCCGCACCGACCGGCTGGCGAAGACTGCGACCAGACTCCCAGGCGTGCCACGAAAAAGAGGGGACCCATCGACATGTCGGCAACTACAGGGGTCGGGCCACCCACCCGAGCCCCACGCAAGCTGGCGCCCGACCTCGCGCGCGGCGCCATGCTCATGCTCATCGCGATGGCGTACGCGGGGGTGTACGTCGGGGGCGGGTTCGGCACGGACGTCGCGGGCGACCCGTTCCGGGACCGTGCGGCGTCACTGTTCACCACGCTCTTCCTGGACAACCGGGCCTTCCCGATGTTCGCGATCCTCTTCGGCTACGGGATGGCCTGGATGGTCTCGCGTCAGCTCGCCAGGGGCACGTCCGAGCGGGAGGTCCGGCGCCTGCTGCGGCGGCGCGGCGGCTTCCTGCTGCTGTTCGGCTTCGTCCACGCCTTCCTGGTCTTCCCCGGCGAGATCCTCACCTCGTACGGCCTGGCGGCGCTGGTCACCGGCTGGCTGCTGTTCCGCTCCAACAGGGCGATCGTGCGCGCGGCCGTGGTGTTCGCCGTGTTCTACGTGGTCACGGTGCCGCTCGCCATGGTCGGCATGGCCGTGGCGGGCGGGTCGGACGCCGCCGACGAGTACGGGCTCGTCCCCGGCTACCTCACCGCGGGGACTGGATCGAACGCCTGGTCTTCCTGCCGTTCGGTCCGCTGTTCATCGCCTTCGCCTACCCCCTGCTGATCCTGGTGGTGCTCGGCTACCGAGCCGGTCGGGCCGGCCTGCTGGACGACCCCGCCGCACACCGGGGCTTCCTCACCCGGGTGGCGGTCGTGGGCACCTCGCTGTCGGTGCTGGGCGCGCTGCCCGTCGCGCTGACCGTGCAGGGGCTGCTCTCCCCGGGGGCGCTCACCGAGGGCCTGGCCATGGGCCTCCAGGTACTCAGCGGCGTGCTCGGCGGCGCCGGGTACGCGGCGCTGTTCGCCCTGTGGGGCATCCGTCTGGAACGCCGGAGCTCCCCGCTGGCCAGGGCCGTCGCCGCGATGGGTCAGCGCTCGCTGACCTTCTACATCCTGAACTCCGTGCTGGTCGCGGTGGTCCTCCACCCGGACCTGCTCGGTCTGGGCACCCGGGTGGGCGGCTTCGGCGCGCTGCTGGTGGCGGCGCTGGCCTGGTCGGTCAGCCTGGTGCTGGCGGCCTGGCTGGAGGTCCGGAACCGGCCGGGTCCGCTCGACCAGCTGATGCGCCGCTGCGTCCACGGCGGGCGGAGGGCCCGCGGACCCGCCGCCGCGGAGGAGCCCGCCCGAGGCGGCGGCTGAGGTCGGACGGGGGTGGGGGCCGTGCCGGGTCCTCCCCAGTGACCCGGGGCCCGCGCCACCCCCGTCGCTCAGCCTGAGCCCGCGCGCGTGCGCGGCGGGCTCAGGCGAGTTCGCGGTCGGACGGCTGCCCGGAGACCGAGACGCGCAGCACCGTGGGCAGCCGGTCCAGCCCCAGGGAGGCCCGCAGCCTGACGAGTCCGTCGTCGCGGCACCGCCGCCACACGGCGACGGGGTCGGCGTCCTCCGCCAGGACGAGGTCCAGACGCAGGCAGGGCTCGCGCGGCGACTCGGTCAGCTGGGCCCGCCCCTGCGCACCCCCGGGTATCCGCCGACCTCCCTGGCCAGGGCGGAACAGGCGGCGCGGGCCGCGACGTCGGTGCGGCCCCGCTCCCCCTCGTCGAGGCGGAGCGAGGGCACCCGCGCGGTGCGCCCCTGCACGACCAGCCAGCGCAGGGCCAGCACCGCCACCACCACGGCCAGCCCGGCCGCCGCGTACGGGACCCACGGCGCGGACAGGTGCGGGGCGAGGAGTGCGCCCACGGATCCGAGGGTCTCCCCGAGGCTCCCGGAGGGAGGAGGTCGAAGGGCCCGTACGCGAGCAGGGGG
Source organism: Nocardiopsis eucommiae (assembly GCA_018388625.1). GTDB lineage: Bacteria > Actinomycetota > Actinomycetes > Streptosporangiales > Streptosporangiaceae > Nocardiopsis > Nocardiopsis eucommiae. Next base: position 5,807,487 of record CP074402.1, read on the forward strand.
ACGGTCGCCCCCACGGCCGTCAGCACCACGCCGACCAGGGCCAGCCCCTGCCGGTTCCCCCGGGCGGTCCGACGTGCGGCACGGTGCGGGTGGCGCCTCACCGGAGTCCCCCTTCCACCCGGCGGATCCTGGCGCGCACGCGTACCGGACGGACGGTGTCGAGAGCGTGCAGGCGGTCCCGGACCAGGCCCTCCACCCGCTCCCGGAGTCCGGTGTCGACCGGCGCGGGAGCGCGGACGGTGATCCGCACGGTGCGTCCCCGGACACGGGCGCGGGCACCGGTGACCCCGCCGACCTCACGGGCGGTGGTCTCGGCCAGCTGGCACAGCCCCCGCCGGGACAGGCCGACGACGAGGTCCTGGTCGTCGGTGCGCAGCACCATGTGGCTGCCCTGTCCCGGCACGAGCGCGGTGAGCAGCAGGAACAGACCGACGACGGCGGTGACCGCGGAGGCCACGAGCATCTCGGGGCCGTCCCAGTGGACTCCGGCGGCCGGCTCGGCGACCCGGTCCAGCGGGACGATCCGCAGCGGGCTGCCGACCAGCGTGGCGATCAGCTCGGCGGCGGCCACCCCCGCGACCAGCGCCGTGACGGCACTGACCAGGACGGCGGCGGTGGACCGCCGGGGCCGGAAGGTACGGACCGCGACGCGGCGGGCGGCACGCTCCCCGGCCCCGGAGGCGGGCGGGCGGGCCGGGTCGACCACCGTGGCGCTCACCATCGCGTGTCCTTGCCCGAGCGCTCGCGGGAGAAGAGCGGCGACAGGTCCGTCTCCCCGCGTAGGCGCGTCCGGCCAGGAACCCGACCGCCCCGAGGAGCAGGACCAGGAGGAAGGCCCCGAACCCGCCGAAGTAGGCCACCAGGCCGAGGAACGACCCGTAGGCCAGTCCGACGATCGACCACATCGTTCGTGCTCCTTAGCTGCTGTGAGAGGGGACGCGCGTCAGCGGACGCGCGGCTCGGACGGGGTCTCCGGGGCCTCGTCGTCGGGCAGGTGGATGTCGTCGACGGTCACGTTGACCTCGGTGACCTCCAGGCCGGTCATGCGCTCCACCCCGGCGATGACGTTGCGGCGGACCACCCCGGCGAGGTCCGGGATGGAGATCCCGTACTCGACCACCAGGTTGATGTCGACGGCGGCCTGGGTCTGGCCGACCTCGACGGAGACGCCGCGGGCGGCGGCGTTGGTGGAGGTGGAGCCGGGGATGCGCTCGCGGACGGCGTCGAAGGCCCGCGCCGCTCCCCGCCCATCTGGTGGACGCCGCGCACCTCACGGGCGGCCATCCCCGCGATCTTGGCGACCACGTGGTCGGCGATGTCGGTGCGCCCGTGCTCGCCGGAGCGGGCGGGGCTCCGGTCGGTGCGCCCGGACGAGGTGGTGTCCAGGGCGGTCGGGGCGGGGGCCTCGTGGATGTCGGTGCGGGCGGTCGCGGGGTCCTTGGCTGCCATGGGGTGCTCCTGCGGATCGGTACGGACGTTCGACGCGGCCCTGCGTTCTTTCGGGCCGTCACATGGAGGACACGGGCGGAGGGCTCCGGCTCACGCACGTTTCTATGTGACCTGCACCACACTAGACATCGCGGCGTCCTTGCGTAAGGTGGTCACCTTCTGACCACAGGTAGTTGACCCGGCCTCGGGAGCTGGACCCCGCAGATGCACACGGACACCGCACTACCGGAGAGCGTGCTCGTGGAACGGGCACAGGACGGTGACGACCACGCCTTCGAGGCCCTGGTGCGCCGCCACCAGGACACCGTCTACCGCATCGCCCTGCGCACCCTCGGCGACGCCGCCGAGGCCAGGGACACCGCGCAGGAGGCCCTGATCACGGCCTGGCGCAGGCTGCCGGACCTGCGGGACCCGCAGGCGTTCCCCGCCTGGCTGCACCGGATGGTCGGCCGTCTCGCGCTGAACGCCCTGCGCGCCCGCCGCCCCGAGGACCCCGCCGAGGAGGACCACTCCGAGCTCAGGGAGCGCGGCGCGGGCCCCGTGGACCGGGCCCTGGCCACCGACCTGCACGAGGCCCTGCGCGCGGCGCTGGCCGGTCTGCCGCCCCCGCAGCGGATCTGCTGGGTCCTCCGGGAAATGGAAGGATTGGGTTATGAGGAGATAGCGGAGATCGTCGACACGACCCCGACCGCCGTACGCGGGCGCATCCACCGCGCGCGTACCCATCTCGTGGAGGCGCTCGAACCATGGCGGTAGAACCGTCCGACGACCACGAACGGCTGCCCTGCGGCACCTCCGCCGACACGCTCCTGGACCACCTCCGGGCGGGCACCGTCACCGACCACGAACGGACCTGCCCGCACTGCCGGGCCGCCGCCGAGGAGTTCCGGCCCCTGCTGTCGGCCCTGGGCGCGGCACTGGACGACGACCGTCAGGTCACCGCCCCGCCCGGGCTGCTCGACGACGTCATGAGCGTGGTGCGCGCCGAGGGCCGTTCCCGGAGCACGATCCGGCTGCCCCGCACCGGCGGGGACGGAGCCCCCGGCGACACGCGCGTCCGCCACTCGGCGGTCTCCGCGATGCTGCGGGCCCGCGTGGACCCGGCCGGGGGACTGCTCCTGGGCCGCTGCCGGATCGAGGAGACCTCGGAGGGGCTGGTCGTCGCGGCCACCGCCCGGGTCCTGACCGGCACCGTCATCCCCGAGGCCACCGCGTCGGCGCGCCGTGACATGAGCACCTTCGTCGAGGACCGCCTGGGCCTGCGGGTGGCGCGGATCGACATCGACGTCACCGACGTCATCGACCTTCCCTGAACCACCGCAGCCCGCCTCCGGCCGAGCCGGTCACCGAGCCCCCGTCGGGTCAACTCGGCCGAACCGTGAACGCCACGCGCCCGAGGGGAGTAGACACTCTTCCAACACACGGCTCGGGAGAGCTCCGGTGGTGAACAGGGACGGGGGACGGATGGCCCGTGTGCTTCGACGACGCCGTCGACGCGGGGCCGGTGCGGGTGCCCCGGCGCCGGATCTGCGCGACGAGGGCGGGCTCCAGGCGGCCTACGACGCACACGGGCCCGAGCTGTACCGGTTCGCCCTGCGCCAGCTCAGCGACGAGGTCGCGGCGCAGGACGTGGTCCAGGAGGTGTTCCTGCGCGCGTGGCGCGCGGCGGACCGCTTCGATCCGGAGCTCGCCAGCCTGCGGGTCTGGCTGTTCGCCATCGCCCGAAACGTCCTGGTGGACGAACTTCGTCGCGCCGCCAGGAGGCCCGTCCCCATGGCACCCAGCGGGAACGGGCGGCTCCCGGACCGCTCCACCGGGCGGAGCATCGACGAGCAGGTGATGCAATCCTGGCTCGTGGAGGAGGCGCTCCAACGGATCGGCCCCGAGCACCGGGCCGCCCTCGTGGAGACCTACCTGCGCGGCCGACCCTACGCCGAGGTCGCCGCCGAACAGGGCATTCCGGTCGGCACCCTGCGCAGCCGCCTCTTCTACGGGCTCAAGGCCCTGCGCGTGGTCATGGACGAGATGGGGGTGCGCGAATGAGCAGGGACTCCCACCGGGCGGTACGTGACCTCCTGGGCGCCCACGCCCTGGACATGCTCGGCCCCGAGCAGCGCGCGGCGGTCTCCGCACACCTGGACGGCTGCGCGGACTGCCGTACCGAACTCGACTTCGTCGCCCCGGCCGCCGAGCTCCTCCCCCTCGCCGACCCCGACCGCGCGTCCGAACCGCCCGCTCCCCTCCCGAACTGGGAGAGCGCGTACTGGCGGGGGTGCGCGCCGAAGCCGCGCCGCGTGCCCGCGCCGGGAGGACCCGAGGGCTCGTGGCCGCCTGCGCCGTCGCCCTCCTCGTGGGAGTCGGCGCGGGGATGGCCGGCGGCCACGCGGTCTTCGCCCCGGACCCGGTCCCGCTGGAGAGCGTAGCCACCACCGTGTACGGCGGTGACGTGGACGCCGAGGCCGAACTGGTCCCGCACACGTGGGGTGTGGAGATCCGACTGTCCGGCACCGGGTTCGAGGCGGGGCGGACCTATCGGGCCACGCTCTTCGACGAGGAGGGCGCCGAGCATCCGGCGGGTGAGTTCGTGGGGGTGGGCCCCGACCCCATGGTGTGCAATCTCAACAGCGCGCTGCTCCGTGAGGACGCGGTGGGGTTCGAGATCACCGATGAGGACGGCGTTGCCGTGGTGAGCTCCTCGTTCTGAGGACGGCGCGGCGGCCGGGGCGGGAGAACGCCGCGGTGGCCCCGTCCCCGAGGCCACCGCGGCTCCCTCATCGCGGCACCGTCACCGCGACTCCCTCACGGTGCGTCCGAGCGCTCTACCCGGGCCGGCCGTATCCGCGGTCCGCGTCCTTGAGCTGGCCTCGGATCGCACCGGCCGGGAAGTCGGCGGTGTGGGTGTCGGCGTAGAAGCTCGACGGGTCGTCCTCGATCTGGGCCACCGTGAAGCCCGCGCCGGTGTCGTTGCCGTCGTCGCCCTCCAGACCGGTGGTGAACGGCCCCCGCATGCAGCCGGAACTGCGCAGGCCTCCGCGGCCGTCCCTCTCGGGGTCCGGGAACGCCAGGCGCGGCGGGCCGAACTCGCCGTCGGCCGCCTGGTGGATGTGCGTGGCCGTCTTGGCGGGGCTCAGGTAGGGCGGAGTGACACCGAAGAACCTGATGTCGTAGCAGATGACGTCCTCGGCGCTGTTGAGCCGGAACCTGAAGGAGCCCCACGCGCCCTCCTCCCCGGGGACGGGGGCACCCTGGTTGTCGACCACCATGTCGGGGGTGGCCACGACCCGGAACTCGCTGGTGAACACCTCCGGCTCGGGGACCTCCTCACCGGCGTGCGCGGCCGTTCCCGGTGCCGCCGCCAGGAGCCCGGCGACCGCCGCCGCGAGCGCTCCGGTCGTGATCCGCCTCGTTGCTGTCCTCATGCTTGGGAATCCCCCTGTCGCCGCCCGCGAGCCCTTCGCGGACCCAGGTGAATACGTCCGCCCCCTCCCTTCCGTTCACCCGGAGTCACCAAGCCTGCACAAAATCGTGACTGAGGTCACGCTCCGTCGTTACCGGGAGGACACAGAACGAAGGACGAGCGCAACCTGGGCCTGCGACCTTCGGTGCATGGACGCTTTCAGTGGCAGCCATGCGAACGACGACCGTCACGGATTCCTCGGCCGTGAGGTGCTGGAGTTGGGGACCCTGCTGTTCGCGGCCGGGGCGGCCCACCTGCTGGTGGTCTCCCTGGGGCACAGCGACAGCGGGGTCCGGGCCCTGATCGTGCTGGGGTCCCTTCTCCTCGCCTTCTCCGCCCTGCACCGCTGGCGCAGGCACCGCCGCCGGTCACCCGTGAACACGACCACGGCACCTTTCCCCGACCACACCCGTTCCCCCGTCGAGGACCGGCTCTGGAGCGTGCGGGTCACCGTCGCCGACGTGCCGGGCGGACTCGCCGCCCTCACGGGCCGGTTCGCGGCGCTCGGGGTCGACATCCGCCTCATGCAGGTCCACCCCGACGGCACCGACGCCGTCGACGAGTTCTTCGTGACCGTGCCCCCGAACGTGGACGAGGCGGACCTGCGCCGCGCCGTGCGGGACGCCGGGGGCCGTCGCGCCGTGGTGCGCACCGCCGACGTCCACGAGCTCAGCGACACCACGAGCCGCACCCTCACCCTGGTGGACGCGCTGGTCACCGGCGCGACCACGCTCGAACGCTGCCTGATCGCCCTCGCCGCCGCCCACGAGGTCCGCCACGTGGGGCCACGGCAGATCCAGCGGAGCGTGGAGGGCGCGGGACCGGGAACGTCCGGGCCACGGGAGGAACTGTCCGGCACCGTCATGACCCTGCCCGCGCCCGGCGGTGGCTCCCTGACCGTGCACCGTGCGGGGCTGCCCTTCACTCCGGTAGAGTTCGCCCGCTGCCGAGCCCTGGCCCAGGTGGCCCGTTCCCTGGCGGAGGCACCGCTGGGTCGGTGACCGCACCACCGCCGACGGCACGGGTGCCCGCACCGACCGGGCGGGGACCCTGGACGCTGTCCGCGCGCCGACATGGTCGGCGGGGCCGGGTGCCGGACCACCACGGGTCCCGAACGGGGCCCGTACCCGGAGCGAAGGGCACCACCATGACATCGGCACTCCCCGGCGCCTGGAAGCTGCTGGAGGCGGGGGACGCCCCGGCCGCCGTGAGCTCCTTGCGGCACGCCTCGGACGACCTGCCGCTCGCGGACCTGGCCGCGTTCGCCTCGGCGGTCGCCGGGGCCCTGGGCCTCGACGACCTCTCGACCGCCGCCGGGGCGCTGAGGGCCGATCCCGACAGCGCCCAGGCCTGCTACGACTTCGGGTTCGAGTGCCTGGAGGTCGGCGCCCCGCACCTCGCGGTCCCGGCCCTGCGCGCGGCGCGTCGGCTCGCCCCGACCGCCGCCCCCGCCCTGTGGGAGCTGGTCTCGGCCTTGGAGGACCAGGAACGGCACGCCGACGCGGTCCGTGAGCTGCGCGCCTGGGAGGACGGCCTGCCGGACTGGCCGGGCGGCTACCTGCTCGCGTACAACTCCCTGTGCTCCGGGGACGTGGACACCGCGCGGGAGGTCCTCGACCGCCTGTCCACCCCCGAGGACGACGGCTGGGACCTCGCCCACGACCGTGTCACCCGCATGGTGGAGCGCGCCGGTGCGGCCAGGGCGGCGGGGCCCCTGGACGGCCGTGACCTGCGCGGCTGGCAGTTCGCGCTGACCGGGGCGCTGCTCGGGCAGATCTCCCCGTTCGGGTTCGACGAGGGGATGAACGGCCGCTACGCCCACCTGGGCGACTCCTACGAGGCGTGCCGGAGCGGGCTCCGCGACCTCACCACGGTGCTGGAGGCCACGGGAAGCCGACCGGACGCGGTCATGCCGCTCCCGGACCGCTCCAGCCGCGTCCTCGGCCTGGCCGCCGCCCGCGTGCTGGGCCTGCCCGTGGTCCCGGTGGACCCGGAGCGCTCGGACGCCCTGGTGGTCGCCTACGACCTCAACGACACGGAGCCGGACCTCGTGCGTGATCTGGTGCCCCGGGCCCCCGGACAGGTCCTCTTCGAGCACGCCTCCTGCTGGACCTCCCCGCCCGGGGTCACCGCCGACGTGGTCTCCGTGCTCCACCAGAACGTCGCGTCACCGTGGGGCGAGCACCTCCGGGTGGTGGACGACGAGGTGGAGCGCGTCCCCGCCGACGCGTCCCCCGAGGAGGAACTGGCCGAACGCGTCGTCGCGGCCGGTGCCGAGGACCCGGCGGACCCCGCCCTGCCGACCTTCGCCGGGGCCGTCGCGGGCCTCTGGGCCCGGGGGCCGCGCCTGCCCGTCTCCACTTCCGGCCCCGTGCGCAGCTCACGCTTCGAGTGACCCTCCGCACGAACGTCCGCCGCCCCGATTCCGGGACGTCGGCTGACTTGTGGGTAAATGGAACCTATGGTTTCCCCCCGATCACACTTCGCAAGGAAGACCCTCCGCACTACGACCCTCACCCTCGGGGCGGCCTGCGCCCTGGCGGTGGGCTCGGCGCTGCTGGCCACACCGGCGCACGCCGTCCAGGCGGCCCCCGCCCCGGCGTCCTCCCCGTGGGGGTGACCTCGGACCTGCGCACGGGTGACTCCGGCGCCCAGGTGAACGCCCTCCAGGAAAGACTGTCCGAGCTCGGCTACTGGATCGACGGTGTGGACGGCGAGTTCGGCCCGCACACCGAGCAGGCCGTGATCGCCCTCCAGAAGGCCGCCGGAATCGACCGCGACGGGATCGTCGGCCCCGCCACCCGCACCGCACTCGACGAGGGCACGGTGCCCTCGGCCACGAGCTCGGGCACGGCGGTGGAGATCGACCTCGAACGCCAGTTGCTGCTGGTGGTCGTCGACGGCGCGGTCGAGAAGGTCATCCACACGTCCACCGGCTCCGGTCAGCCCTACGAGGGGTCGGACGGCTCCGAGCGGATCGCCACCACGCCGACGGGCGAGTACTCGGTCTTCCGTGACGTGGACGCCTGGGACCCGGGTCCGTACGGGGCCCTCTACCGTCCCAAGTACTTCAACGGCGGCATCGCCGTGCACGGGTACCCCAGCGTCCCGGCCCAGCCCGCCTCCAAGGGGTGCGCCCGCGTGAGCCTCGCCGCCATGGACTGGCTGTGGGAGCAGGGCCACATGGACGTCTACTCCACCGTGGTCGTGCGCTGACCGATCCCCGCCCCCTCCGCCCGTGTCGGCTCGCCCGTCGCGGGTAGGAGGGGCTCGTGCCCTTCCGCATCGCCACCGCCCCGGGACTCCCCGACCGTCCGAACGAGGACTTCGCCGCCGCGACCGCCACGGTCGCGGTGCTGCTCGACGGGGTGAGCGCCCCCACCGACCTGGACGACGGATGCTCGCACGGGGTCGCCTGGCACACCCGGCGCCTGGGGTCGCTGCTGCTCGCCGGACTGGACGGGGGCGCCGCCCCGCGCGAGGCCCTGTCCGAGGCGATCACCACCGTGTCGTCCCTGCACGAGGGGACCTGCGACCTCGGCGTCCAGCAGACGCCCTCGGCCACGGTGGTGGCGGTCCGGATCGGGGCCGACCATCTGGAGTACCTCGTGCTGTCCGACTCCGTGCTGCTCGCCGAGGGCGACGGCGGGGTCCGCTTGGTCGCGGACACCACGCTGGACGACCTCCGTCCCCGGGTCGCCCCGGGGACGCGTGTCCGCGATTGGCGCAACGTCCCGGGCGGGTTCTGGACGGCGGGCGCCGACCCCCGCGCCGCGGAGGAGGCCGTGGTCGGAACGGCTCCTCTGGGCCCCTTCGTCGCGATGACCGACGGCGCGAGCCGGGCCGTGGAGGTGTTCGGGGACCTCTCCTGGGAGGGCGCGTTCGCGCTGGTCCGGCACCGGGGGCCCGAGGCCCTGGTGCGCCGGGTCCGTGAGTTGGAGGCGGCTGATCCCTCCCGCCGTCGGTTCCCTCGGGGCAAGGTGCGGGACGACGCCACCGCCCTCTGGTGGGCCCCTGAGTCTCTTCAGATTACGGACACCCAAAAATAAGGGGTTTCGGACGCCGAATCTGGTGAAAAGGAAAGATCATTTTCGAGTGGAACCCAAGTGAACTGGGGTAAGAATGTTCCCGGCATTGCTGACGTTTTCATTGGGACCAGCGATGACCGGAAATCCGTTTTCTGAGAGAACTTCCCAACCGAACACGGCGCCACGGGGCCGTCACCTCGAAAAAGAGACGTACGCCTCGCATGGACGCGGACACCAGGCGCTTTCGCGTTTCGCCTTCTTCGGGTAGATTCCCTGCAACCGGCCGGTCAGCGTTCCCGCCACGACGCTCCCTCTCAGACGGTCGGCTCTCTCAGATCCCCCTTGTCCGTGCCCGTGACCCACGGGCACTGGAGAGTCTTTCCATGACACAGGCCGTCGTCTCGACCGCCGAAAAGGAGACCGTGTGAGTGTCCCGGGCCTCCTCGAACCGACCGGACCCAACCGCACACCACACCTGGCCGGTTGGCTGGACCACGCCCCTCCGAAACCATGAGCCTCCCCGTCGATCCCGTCGAGAGCGTGCGCCCCGAGCCGGTGCGCCCCAACCCCATGGACGCGCGGACCCCCGCCGAGTTCCTCCTCACCATGCGCCGCTACCTGTCCTGGGCGGGCGGCTGGTCGTACCTGGAACTGGAGTACAAGTGCGGAGGCGTGGTCAGCGCCGCCAAGTTCCAGCGTGCGCTGGAGGGCTCCGACCTGCCCGGGTACGTGTTCCTGATGGCCTTCGTCACCGCCTGCGTGGGCACCGACGAGGGTGAGCGACTCCGCTGGGCCACCTCCTGGCACCGCCTGCGCCGCGCGGCCCGCGCGGAGGAGGACGCCCGCGCGAGCGTCCCGAGACAGGACGAACAGCCCCAGCACTGACCGGCCGGAGCGGTCCGGTCCCGGTGCCCCGGCCCCGGCCGCGTTCCGGGCCGGGGCTCCCACCCGCGCGCCCGGACCGGTGACACCCGCGCCGCGCGCCCCTCGCGAGCCATCCCGTGCGGTCCGCACGGGCCGTCACCGCGCGCGTGCGCGCCCCGGCACGCGCTCGGACGGTGAGGGGCAAAGGGTCGCGGTGGCCCGGGCCCTCATCACCGGTCCCCGGGCACCCCGTCACGCTCCGGCCGCCACGGACCCCCATCGCCCACCCCCGACACCGGTACCGGCACACCGGACCGCCGTGGCTAGGCTGGGGGGATGTCGGAGACCGGGGCGCGGCCCGAGGGCGGGCCACCGCCGGACACGGCACCGCTGAGCGGCGCCGCCTGGCCCGGTGAGCTGCGCCCCTACCAGTGCGAGGCCCTCGCGGAGGTGGACCGGCGCTGGGCGGACGGGGCCCGGCGGACCTGGATCGTGCTCCCGCCCGGCTCCGGGAAGACCCTCGTCGGGCTGGAAGCCGCCCGCCGTCTGGGCCGCCGCACCGTGGTCCTGGTCCCCAACACCGCCATCCAGGGGCAGTGGATCCGGCACTGGGAGGGGTTCACCCGGCCCGAGGGACGCACCGCCGGGAGCGGCCGGGACCTCGGGCACGCCGTCAACGTGCTCACCTACCAGTCGCTGGCCGTCTTCGACCCGGACGCCGAGACCGACGAGGAGGGGCGTTCGGCCACCCCGGTCCGCGACCGGCTGCACGCCAACGGACGGGCCCTGGTGGACGCGCTGCACGACGCGGGTCCGCTCACGCTCCTGCTGGACGAGTGCCACCACCTCCTCCAGGTGTGGGGACGCCTGCTCTCCGAGATCCTCGACGAACTCCCCGACACCCGCGTGGTCGGGCTCACCGGAACCCCCGCCGCGAGCCTCACCGCGACGGAGCGGGACCTCGTCGACCGGCTCTTCGGCCCGCCCGTGACCGGCGCGTCCATCCCCGCTCTGGTCCGGGACGGATACCTCGCCCCGTTCGCCGAGCTCGTGCACGTCACCGGACCCACCCTGACCGAACACGAGTACCTGGCCGGGCAGGCGGAACGGTTCGAGGAGATGTGCACGGACCTGCTGGCCCCCGGGTTCGCCACCACCGACTTCCTGCCCTGGCTGGACGCGCGCTTCGTCTCCCGGGAGACCCGGGAGGGCGGCCGGGTCGGGTGGGGTGACCTGGCTGTGCGGGAGCCCGAGCTCACCGACGCGGTGCTGCGCCTGCACCACCGGGGGCTGGTGGCGCTGCCCGAGGGGCGAGGGTCCACGAACGGCACCGGCACCCTCCCCGGGCGGAGGACTGGACGGCGCTGATCGGTGACTACGCCGGGAACTGCCTGTCCCCGGACTCCGACCGGGAGGCCCGTGAGCGGATCCGCGCCGCCCTGCCGTCCGTGGGCCACCACCTCACGCGCGACGGTGTCCGTCGCGGCACCTCCCCGGTGGACCGGGTCCTGGCCCGCAGCGCCGCGAAGTCGCTGGCCACGGTGGAGATCCTCGCCGCCGAGAAGGACGCCGTGGGCCCACGGCTGCGGGCACTGGTCCTGTGCGACCACGAACGCGCGTCCGCCCGCGCCCCCGCCGCGCTCCGGGGCGTGCTCCCCGACGACGCCGGGTCGGCCTGGCTCCAGGTGAGCCAGCTCGCCGCCGATCCGCGCACCTCGGCGCTGGATCCGGTCCTGGTCACCGGCCGCACCGTCGCGACCGGTCCCCGCACCGGCGCGGCGCTCCTGGAGTTCGCCCGGGCGGAGCTGCCCGGGGTGGAGCTGGCCCTCCGCGAGGTCGACGGCCTGCACTCCGTCGAGGGGGCCTGGACCTCACGCTCCTGGGTGGGCGTGGTGACGCGGTTCCTGGAGTCCGGCGGCGCCCAGGTGCTGGTGGGGACACGGGCGCTGCTGGGTGAGGGATGGGACGCACGCGGTGTGAACACCGTGGTGGACCTGACCACCGCCACCACCCCCACCTCGGTGGTGCAGAGTCGGGGGCGGGCGCTGCGGCTCGACCCGGAGTGGCCGGAGAAGGTGGCGCACACCTGGTCGGTGGTGTGCGTGAGCCACGAGCACCCGCGCGGCGCGGCCGACTGGAGCCGGTTCGTGCGCAAGCACGAGGGGTATCTCGGTGTGGGCGCCGACGGCGAGGTGATGAGCGGGGTCGCGCACGTGGACCCGGAGCTCTCCCCTTACGAACCGCCCGAGGACCCGGTGCGGGTCAACCGCCGGATGGCCGGACGCGCGGCCGACCGCGAGGGCACGCGGGCGCGGTGGCGTCTGGGCTCGGGCTACGCGGACCTGGTGCTGCCCACGCTCCGGGTGCACGCGGGGCGGGCGGTACCGGCGGATGTGCCGGAGGCGGGCCTGGACCTGGCACCTCCCGAGCCGCCCGAGGTGCTGGTGGGGGACCAGGTGATCCGACCGGAGCCGGTCGACGCACCGCCCGCCCGACGCTTGGCACCCACCCTCGTCGCGGGGACGATCGCCGCGCTCTGCCTGGTGTTCGCCTCCTTCGGGCCCGGGTCCCACGGCCCCGCGCCGCTCGCGGTGGCCGCCGGGTTCGGTCTCGCGGCCCTGGTCCACTGGTGGCGCGACGCCCGCCGGGTGCGCGGGGAGACCCTGCGCAGGCGGCGGGAGGCCGCTCGCGTCCGCGCGGCGGCCCGTGAGCCGGTGGGGACCGCGCGGTACGCGTGCGCGGTGGCCGACGCGCTGCGCCGGGCGGGCCGCTCGGCCACCGGCGCCGAGGGGGTCCGCGTCCACGTGGACACCGACGGCGTGTACCGGTTCACGCTCACCGACCCGGGTTCGGCGGAGCTGTTCGCGGAGTCACTGGACGAGGTCCTGGGGCCGTTGGTGGGCGACCCTCGCTACCTGATCCCCCGGTACGTCCTCAGCGACCGGGAGGGGGCGGAAGCGGTGCGGGTTCCGGGGTGACACCGACGGACGCTACCGTGCCGGTGTTCCACGCGGTGCCCTCCGTCCTGGCCCGCAACCGGAAGGGCGCGCTCGCGTTCGAGCGGGCCTGGCGTCGGTGGGTGTCCCTGGGCTCGGTGGTGCACACCCGCTCCGAGGAGGGGCGGGTCCTGCTCGCCGCCCACGTCGGCACCTCTCCGCTGGAGGTGACCACGGCCCGCCGCCTCACCTGGGAGTGACACCGGCGGCGCGGGTGAGCGGGCCGACGGTTCTCCCCGGGCTCAGGGGCTGGGACCGCCCGGCCACGCACCCCCGACGGTCCCCCCTGAGACGACCACGGCCCGCCGCCCGACCTGGGCGTGGGACGACGGGTGGAGCGCGGGGGCGCCCATCTCACGGTCCGCACGGTGCCGGGGACGGTGGTCGGCGCGTCGCCGGAGCGCGTTCCGGGAGGCGACCGTCCGTTCATCCTCTGACCTGCGACGGGAACGCTTGGTATCGGGGCCGCCCCTTCACCCGGAGGTCACCGGAAGTTGGGGCTCCCCTCGTCCCGGGATGGTTGGCTTCGCCTGTTCCCCCACCCGCGAACCCCAGGAACCCCCATGCGCAGATCCCTCACCGTCTCGGCCGCCCTGGCCCTCGGCCTCACCTTGGCCGCCCCCGTCCACGCCGACGAGGCGACCTCGTACGGTGCTCCCGAGGCGACCGGGGCCGTCGAGCTGTCCGCCCTGGGCACCTACCACGCCGACGTCTTCGACGCCTCGGGCGCGGAGATCGTCGCCCACGACCCGCGCACCCAGCGCCTGTTCGTGGTCAACGCGGCCGCCGCCGTGGTGGAGGTCCTGGACGTGTCCGACCCCGAGCGGCCCGAGAAGCTCTTCGACCTGGAAACCGCGGGTGTCCGGGCGGCGGACGGGTCCGTGGTGGAGCGGGGCGGGGCCGCCAACTCCGTGGCGGTGCACGGGAACGTGGTGGCCGTGGCCGTGGAGGCCGCCGACCGCACCGACGACGGATGGGTGGTCCTCTTCGACACCGGCGGCAGGGCCGTGAACGCCCTGCGGGTCGGCGCGCTGCCGGACATGCTGACCTTCACCCCCGAGGGCCGCACCCTGCTCGTCGCCAACGAGGGCGAGCCGAACGACGACGTCACGGTCGACCCCGAGGGCTCCGTGAGCGTGATCCCGGTGAACCGCAGGCCCGCCGCGCTCACCCAGGACGACGTGCGCACCGCCGACTTCCGTGCCTGGGACGAGGGCCGCGAGCTCCACCCGGACGTGCGCGTGTACGGCCCGGACCTGTCCACCGGCGAGGCCGGGACGCCCGGGCGGGTGGCGCGCAACCTGGAGCCCGAGTACATCGTGGCGGACACCAACCACAGCGCCCACGTGGTGCTCCAGGAGGCCAACGCCTTCGCCGTCCTGGACCTGCGCCGGGCGGAGTTCACCGACATCCTCCCCTTCGGCACCAAGGACCACATGGAGCCCGGGAACGAGCTGGACGTGTCCGACCGCGACGGCGCGATCACCCTCGCGAACTGGCCGGTCCGGGGCATGTACCAGCCCGACGGCTTCGACAGCTACCGGTGGCGCGGGCAGACCCTGCTGGTCACCGCCAACGAGGGCGACGCCCGCGACTGGGACGGCTACTCGGAGGAGACCCGCCTCAAGGACCTGGAACTGTGCGAGGACGCCCCGGGCGTCCGGGAGTTCCTGGAGGACAACGACCGGGGGATCGGGACCGTCGAGGAGCTGACCGCCGACCACAACCTGGGACGGCTCTCGGTCAGCACCGCCGAGGGACTGAGCGAGGACGGTTCCTGCCACGAGGAGATCCGCTCGTTCGGCGGGCGGTCCTTCTCGATCTTCGGCGCTGACGGCGAGCAGCTGTTCGACTCCGGTTCCGACTTCGAGCGGATCACCGCCGAGGCCGCGCCGGAGTTCTTCAACTCCAACCACCGCGAGAACACCTTCGCCGGCCGCAGCGACGACAAGGGCCCCGAGCCCGAGGGGGTCGTGCTGGGCGAGGTGCGGGGCCGCACCTACGCGTTCGTGGGCCTGGAGCGCGTGGGCGGGGTGATGGTCTACGACGTCACGGACCCGCGCGCCGTGACCTTCGCCCAGTACCTCAACAACCGCGACTTCGCCGAGGACCCGGCCGGCCGCGAGGCCGGTGACCTGGGCGCGGAGGGTCTGACCTTCATCAGCGCCGGTGACTCCCCGATCCCCGGGACCCCGGTGCTGGCCGTGGCCAACGAGGTCTCCGGCACGACCACGCTGTTCCGGATCGACTAGGGGTCAACGGGGGAACGTCGTCGGGGCGGGTGCGCGAGGCACCCGCCCCGACGGCGTCCCCTCGGTGTTCGGCGTCCCTCAGTGTTCGGCGCCCATCAGGTGCAGCAGGGAGTGCACCGTGGTGTCGACGAGTGTGTAGCGCACCGTGCGCCCGACCCGCTCGTCCTGGACCCAGCCCTGGAGGCGCAGGGTTCTCAGGGCCTGGGAGGCGGCGACGTCGGTGATCCCGGCCATCGCGGCGAGCTCCCCGACCGAGGCCTTCGCCGGTCCCGCGTGGTGCATCGCGGCCAGCAGGCGCAGACGTGTCGGGTCTCCGAGCAGGCGGAAGCGGTCCGCCCAGGCTCCGATGTCGATCTTGGGCTCCGAGGGGAACCCGTCGCTGTGGGAGGTCATCGGGTCCATTATCCCCGATCGGGCCCGAAGGGTGACCGTCGTCTCCGGTGCGGGGCGGCCCTGGTCGAACACGTGGCCGACGGGAACGATCAATACCTTATCATCTGATCAGATGGTCAACCTTTCGCCATCGAAAGACCACGACTCCCACAAGGAAGCACTGCATGAACGGAACCGTCCCGTCACGCGCCCTCCTCGCGACCGCCCTCGCCCCGACCCTCCTCCTGACCGCCTGCACCGGCTCCACCGAGGCCGACGCCACGGGCACGCCGACCCGGATCGTCCTCGCCGACGCCCAGCCCGTCGGTGAGTTCGACCCCGTGAACGGCTACGGCGAACTCGGTGTCTCCCCGATCTTCGAGGGCCTCCTGCGCCCCGAGTCCTCCGGCGACGACGCACTCCCCGAACTCGTCCCCGCCCTCGCCGCCTCCGCTCCCGAGCCCAACGACGACAACACCGTCTGGGACGTGGAGCTGCGCACCGACGTCACCTTCTCCGACGGCTCCGCCCTCGACGCCGAGGACGTCGTGGCCACCTACTCGGCCGTGATCGACCCCGACACCGCGTCGGAGGTCGCCGGTTCGTACTCGATGATCGAGTCGGTCACCGCCGTCGACGACCACCACGTGCGCTTCACCCTGAACTACCCCTACTACGCGATGCCCGCGCGGCTCACCCTCGGCATCACCCCGTCCGAGGAGATCATCCCGGGCCCCGCCGCGGACTCCGAGCGCAACCGCGCGCCGGTCGGGACCGGCCCCTACGTGCTGGCCGACCTCAGCGCCGACCAGGCGGTGTTCGAGGCCAACCCCGAGTACCACGGCACGGCGCCCGAGGTCACCGAGCTGGTCATCCTCTCCGTGCCCGACGACAACACCCGTGCCCAGCGCATGCGGGCGGGCAACATCGACGGCACGGTGCTCCCCCGGTCACCGCCCAGACCTTCGCGGACGTCGACGGCACCGAGGTCGTGCCCGTGCGCACCGCCGAGTGGCGCGGCCTCTCCCTCCCCTCGGACCACCCCTTCACCGCCGACCCGAACGCCCGGCTCGCGATGAACCTCGGCGTGGACCGCGACGGCGTCGTGGAGAACGTGCTCGCCGGTCACGGCCGTCCCGCCCACACCCCGGTCCCCGACGTCTACGGCGCGGCGCACGACCCTGAGGCCGTCTTCGAGTACGACCCCGAGGCAGCCGCCGACCTCCTGGACGAGGCCGGATGGGAGGAGGGCCCGGACGGGGTCCGCGTCCGCGACGGCGACCGCGCCGAGTTCACCCTGTACTACCTGGCCTCGGACAACCTGCGCCGCGACCTCGCCACGGCCTTCGCCGCCGAGATGCTGCCGCTGGGGATCGAGGTCGACATCCAGGGCGCCTCCTGGGACGAGATGGGTGAGAACTCCACCGAGGCGGGCATCCTGCTCGGCGGCGGTGACAAGCCCTACGACCTGGACACCCAGGTGTACGCCACCCTGCACACCCGCGAGGCCGACACCCCCACCTACGAGAACCCGGGCGACTTCGCCGTCCCGGGCGTCGACGAGGCCCTGGAGGAGGCCCGGCGCACCCTGGACCCCGACGAGCGCGTCGAGGCCTACCAACGGGTCCAGCGGGCCTACGTCGAGAACCCCACCTACGTGTTCATGGCGTTCGTCGACCACACCTACGTCGCCGCCGAGGACGACTGGGACCGCGGCCCGCTCGTGCTCGAACCCCACGCCCACGGGGTCTCCTGGGGCCCGTGGTGGAACCTCTCCGAGTGGCGTCGATGAGTTCCTCCCCGTCCGCCGGGTCCGGCCGCACCGGACCCGGTGGCGGGACCGCCGCCGCGAGCTGGCGGGACTGGTGGCGCGCCGCGTCGCCATCGGCCTCCCGATGCTCGTGGGACTGAGCGCGCTGGTGTTCCTGCTGGCCGCGCGCTCCCCTTCAACCCGCTCGCCGCCTACCTGGGGGCGGGCTACCAGAGGACCACCGCCGAGCAGCGGGAGTCCCTCGGCACCGCTCTGGGGTTCGACGTCCCCTGGTGGCGGGCCTGGTGGTCCTGGGTCTCCGACCTGCTCCAAGGGGACCTGGGCTGGTCCCGGGGGTACGCGATGCCGGTCTCCGAGGTGTTCGCCGAACGACTCCCGTGGACCCTGCTGCTCTCCGGCACCGCCCTGGCCGTCGCCGTACTGTCGGCCCTGGTGTGGGGCACGGTCGCCGGGCTCCGTCCCGGGTCGTGGTCGGACCGGGTCATCACGCGCGTCGGCGTGCTGGTGCAGGCGGTGCCCCCGTTCGTCCTCGCCCTGGGCTCGGTCACCGTGTTCGCGGTGGTCCTGCGCTGGGCCCCGGTGGCGGGGGCCGCCGCCCCCGGTGAGGCCCCCACGTTCGGCGGTGTGGTGACCCACCTGGTGCTGCCCGCCTGCACCCTCGCCCTGACCCAGCTCCCGTGGCTGCTGCTGGCGGTGCGTACCGCCGT
Source organism: Nocardiopsis eucommiae (assembly GCA_018388625.1). Taxonomy (GTDB): domain Bacteria; phylum Actinomycetota; class Actinomycetes; order Streptosporangiales; family Streptosporangiaceae; genus Nocardiopsis; species Nocardiopsis eucommiae. The sequence goes on from CP074402.1 coordinate 5,825,383, forward strand.
GGCCCGTGCCCGGGGGTCCGAGCCGGTCCGCGCCGCCCGGGCGCGCGGGGTCTCCCCGCCAGGGTGGTCACCGGTCACGTGCTGCCGGTCTCGCTCGCCCCCTCGTCACGATCGTGGGGGCGCGGCTGCCCGAACTGGTCGTGGGCGCGGTGCTGGTGGAGGAGATCTTCGCCTGGCCGGGCATCGCCGCCGCGCTGGTCTCCTCGGCGCAGTCGCTCGACTTCCCCTGCTGGCCGCCCTGACGCTGGCCACCACCGCCGTCGTACTGCTCGGCTCGCTGCTGGCCGACTCCGCGTACCTGTTCCTGGATCCGAGGGTGAGCGCCGATGTCTGAGCCCGTACCCGACCCGACCTCCCCGACCTCGTCGGACCCTCTGGACTCACAGACCGCACTGGGCACACCAGACACACGGGACACGCACCACGCCGTGACCGGGCCCAGCGCGGACGCGGTACCGTCCCCGGCGGTCGCACGGCCCCGCCGACGCCGCGCCGTCCGGATCCTGCCCGCCGCGACCCTGGCCGCCCTGGTCGCCTACGCAGTCCTGGTCCCCTGGTGGGCCGGGACGCAGACGGCAGACTTCGCCCGGGCGCTGCTGCCTCCGGGCCCCGGCCAGTGGTTCGGTACCGACCACTCGGGCTACGACCTGTTCGTGCGCTCCGCCGAGGGACTGCGGGTGTCCCTGCTGGTGGCGCTGGTCTGCGCCGTTGTGGCCACGGTGCTGGGCGTGGCCGTGGGCGCGGTCGCCGCCACCGCGGGCGGCCGGGTGGACCGCCTTCTCATGCGCACCACCGACGGGGTGAACGCCCTGCCCCACCTGCTGATCGGCGTCGTCATCGTCGCCCTCTACCCCGGGTCGCTGCCCGCGATCATCGCGTCGATCGCGCTCACGCACTGGCCGCAGATCGCCCGTGTGGTGCGCGCCGAGATGCTGTCGGTGCGCTCCTCGGAGTACGTCGAGGCCGCCTACCTGTGGGGGGCCTCCCGAGGGCAGGTGCTGGGGCGGCACCTGCTGCCCGCCGCGCTCCCCCAGGCGCTGGTGGGTCTGGTCATGCTGGTCCCGCACGCCGTCTGGCACGAGTCCACGCTCAGTTTCCTGGGCCTGGGTCTGTCCCCCGACGAGGCCAGCCTGGGCACCCTGCTGGAGGTCGCGCGCGGCGACGTCTTCACCGGGGCGTGGTGGACTCTGGCCGCCCCGGCCGGGGTGCTCGTGGCCACCACGCTCTCGGTGGCCGGGCTGACCCGCGCGCTGGACGGCGGCCGTCCCGGACGGCGGCGCGGCCGGGGTCCGGACCCGCTGCCGGTCACCCTCCCTCCGGACGGCGACACGTCACCCGACTCCGTCCCGCCGCTGGTCCGGGTACGGTCCCTGACCCTGCGGCTGCCCACCGACGACGGCCGCTGGGTGCACGCCGCCACGGAACTCGACCTCGACCTGCGCGCGGGCGAACTGACCGCGCTGGTCGGGGAGTCCGGTTCCGGGAAGTCCACGCTGGCCTCGGCCCTGTGCGGGCTGTCGCCCGCCGGGACCCGCTCCTCCGGGAGCGTGGTGGTGGACGGCCGCGAGATGTCGGGCGCCGACGAGCGCGCCTGGCGCGCGCTCCGGGGGCGCACGATCGGGCTGGCCGCGCAGTCCGGGGCGGGGACCTTCACCCCGGTGCGCCGGGTGGGACCGCAGATCGCCGAGGTCGTCTCCGCCCTGGGCACCGAGGAGACCGTCCCCGAGCTCCTGGAACGGGTCGGTCTGGAGGCCGACGCGGCGGAACTGTTCCCCCACGAGCTCTCCGGCGGCATGGCCGTCCGGGCGGTGACGGCCGCCGCGCTCGCGGGTCGGCCCCGGGGGCTGCTGGCCGACGAGCCCACCGCCGGGCTGGACCCGGAGCTCGCCGCCCAGGTCCTGCGCCTGCTGCGTCGCGTGGCCGACTCCGGAACGGCGGTCCTGGTCATCACCCACGACCTCCAGGCCCTGGAGACGACGGAGGTGGCCGACCACATGGCGGTGATGTACGCGGGGCGGATCGTGGAACGTGGTCCCGCCCGACGCGTGCTCTCCGAACCCGAGCACCCCTACAGCCGGGCGCTGACGGCGGCCCTGCCCGCGCACGGGCTGCACCCGCTGCCGGGGATGCCCCCAGAACTGACGGACCCGCCCGCCGACCCTTCCCTCACCGACCGGACGGGAGCAACCGATGTCGTTGGTGGCTGACCGCGTCGCCTGCCGTTACGGGGACCGGGTGGTCCTGCGGGGGTGAGCCTGACCGTCCCACCCGGACGCGTGCTGGGGCTGACGGGTCCGTCCGCCAGCGGCAAGTCGTCCCTGGCCCGGATCCTCACGGGTCTGCGCCCGCCAGAGGCGGGCACCGTGGTCGTCGACGACCTGCCCGTCTCCACCCGGCGGGGGCGGATGGACGGCCGCCTCGGACTGCTGCACCAGTCCCCCGGAGCCGCCACGGACCCGAGGATGCCGCTGCGGCGGATCATCGCGGAACCGTTCGCCGCGCGGGGCCGCTCACGCGCGGCGGAGACGGCCGACCGGACCGCCGAGCTGGCGCGCCGGGTGGGGCTCACCCCGGACCTGCTCGACCGGTACCCCGACCAGGTCTCCGCCGGGCAGCTGCAACGGGCCTGCGTGGCCCGGGCCCTGGCCGCCGCCCCCGCCTACCTGGTCTGCGACGAGCCCACCGCGATGCTCGACGCCGCCTCCACGGCGACCGTCGCGCACCTGCTGTCCGGGCTCGCCGCCGAGGGGGTCGGCGTCCTCGCGATCAGCCACGACCACGCGCTGTTGAGGGCGTGGGCCGACGAGGTGGTGGACCTCGGGGACCTGGCCGACTGAGCGGAGGGGCGGGGACGCGGGCCGACCGGTGGACGGCCGGAGATCCGGTTGCCCGCCCGCCACCGGCCCGGGGTCCCACCCCGACCGGAGAACCAGACCCTGCACGTCGCCCTGCTGTCCCTGTTCAAGCCGGACGAGAACAACTGGGGCGGGATCATGGCGGGGCCGGTCCTGATGACCCTGACCGGTCGCCTCACCAGCCGACCGGATCCTGGCCAGGAGTGACCGGTTGCGTGGGCGACCGAGCGGCCCGCTGGTGCTCGGCACGGACCGTCGCGGAGAACCCGGCCGACCGGGCGAGAGACCCGCTGGCCGACACCTCCGACACCGCACCGCACCGTCAGACCACTCCCCCGACCGGACACGGGGAAGGGCCGGGGGACGCTCCCCGGCCCCGCGTGATCCGGGTACCTCGTGGTCCGTGCGGCCTCAGGCGAACACGTCCTCCGTCGCACCCTCGTACCCAGCCGGATCGGCGAACTCCGCCCGCCACCGCTCCCAGGAGTCAGCGACCCGCGCGTCCGCCTCGTGGGCGTGCTCCGCCACCGCCCGGGCCAGGGCGCCGGGACCGTGCAACAGGGTCTCCCGCACGCCCACCGACCGCTCCGGGCGGGCGCCGAGCAGGAAGGTCGAGCTCTGCACCCGGTTGCCGCCCATGACCCCGGGGGCCGTGGACAGCAGCGGATCCCGCAGGTCGAGGTCCTCCACCAGGAGCGGACGACCGTCGACGTCGGCCCGGGTGACCGAACGCAGCGGCCCCCGGACGACTCGTAGCTGCGCCCCAGGACCAGGGTCTCGTGCACCAGTGCCCGGCCCGAGCCGGACAGGCGCACCCGTGTCTCCCGGGTGATGTCCGCGCCCGCGGTCACCACGAACGGCGCGCCGCGCCACACCAGGCACGCGCCGTCCGCCACGTTCAGGTCGGCCCGCCAGCTCGCGGCGCCTCCCCGGGCGTCGTAGGCGACCATCCCGGACGGCTCCACCAGCTCCAGCCACACGCCGGGGCCCACGGTGATCTCCATCCGCAGGTCGTCCCCGGCGAGCAGCAGCGCGTACGTCCCCAGCAGGGCCACCCGGGCGGTGTCGCCCCGGACGCCCAGGGGCTGGGCCCGCAGGTACGTTCCCCCGCCAGGTCGGTCAGGCGCACCCGCCCGCCGACCCGTTCGACGGTCACGCGGGCCGCGACGGTCTCGCTCATCCGTGCTCGTGGCCGTGCCCGTCACCCTCGTGGGTGTGGGTGGTGCCGTCGGCGTGGGAGTGCGGGGCCATCGGGCCCGGGTCGCGCGGCACGTGGTGGCCCGCGCGGTAGTCGGCCAGCACCTGCTGCACCCACCCGGCGAGGGCCTTGATGGAGACGTCGTCGCTCTGGCTCAGGGCCAGCACCGGGAGTCCGCCGCGGGAGCTGGTGGCGTCGGCCACCATCTGCTCCGCGTCCACGCCCACGTGCGGGGCGAGGTCGGTCTTGTTCACCACGAGCAGGTCGGCGCGCTCGATGCCGGGCCCGCCCTTGCGGGCCACGTCGCCGCCGCCGGCCACGTCCAGGCAGAAGATCTGCGCGTCGGCCAGCGCGGGACTGAACGTGGCGGTGAGGTTGTCGCCGCCGCTCTCCACCACGACCAGGTCCAGCGGCGCGAACTCCGCCTCCAGGTCCTCCACGGCGAGCAGGTTGGGGGTGACGTCGTCGCGGATGGCCGTGTGCGGGCAGGCACCGGTCTCCACCGCGTGGATGCGCTCGACCGGCAGGACCCCGGCGGCGCGCAGCAGGCGGGCGTCCTCGTCGGTGTAGATGTCGTTGGTGACGACGGCCATGCTCAGCTCGTCCGCGAGCTCACGGCACAGGGTCGCGATCAGCGTGCTCTTGCCGGTTCCGACCGGTCCGGCCACGCCCAGGCGCATCGCGCGACGGGGGCGGTGGTGGAACCTGCGGCCGCGTTGGCTTCGGTCTGCTCAGGCAACGAAGATCCTCCTGGTCTTGAGTTGGTGTTCGAGGGACCACCCCTCGATCTGGGGTGCGGTACGGGCCGGGAGGTCGTCGGTCCCCCGGACCGCGAGCGCCTCCGCGACGGTCGCGGAGATCACCCCTCGGCTCCGAGCACCCAACCGGCCGCGTCCACCGGGTCGACGGGTGCGAGTTTGAGCGCGGCGGAGGCGACCGTCTGGGCGTCGTCGTACAGGCTCACCCGGGCGACCTCCGCCTCGTCCGCGCCCATGACGGCGGCCACCGCTCCGAGCGCGATCGGCCGTTGCGGGGCCCGGCCCAGCGTGCGCAGCGCCTTGACCGCCGGGTGCTCGGGCCACAGGCGGTCCGCGAGGCGGACCAGCCCCCGGCCGAGCAGCCCCGAGATGTCCCGGAGCGGCGCGCTCGGTGAGCGGGCCAGCAGCGCCTCGTGCGCGTCGGCCAGGGCTCCGGTGTCCACGCCGACGCCCTCGGTCCCGTCCACGGCCGAGGCGGTGACGCCCCCGACCGCCCGGTGGGCGAGGACGGCGGCGGCCGCCTCCACCAGGCCCACCGTGCGTGTGCGGGCCGCGATGTACTCGGGGACGCGGTGCGGCGGGAGGCCGTCCAGCAGGGCGGGTTCGAGCCCGGCCGAGTAGGTGTGGCCGCCCACCGGCAGCCGGGCGTCGGCCAGCAGGAGTGTGCCCAGTCCAGTGCTCACACGGCGGCCTAGAACATCGAGTACCGCTGTGCGAGCGGTACCACGTCCACCGGCTGGGGCTTCACGAACTCACCGTTGATGCTGATCGCGAACGTCTCCGGGTCCACGTCGATCTTCGGCAGCGCGTTGTTGTTCGGCATGTCCGCCTTGGTGACGTCCCGGGTGGGGCGCACGCCCACCAGCCTGCGCTGGAGCCCCAGCCGCTCGGCCAGACCGTCCTCGATCGCCATCGGGGACACGAAGCTCACCGCCAGGTCCGCCGCCGACGTCGGCTGCGCGGCCAGGGTCGGGCGCAGCAGCACCGGCTGCGGCAGGGGGACCGCTCCGTTGGGGTCGCCCAGCGGAGCCGCGACGATCGCGCCCGACTTGATCACCGCCGACGGCCGGATACCGAAGAACGCCGGGTCCCACAGCACCAGGTCGGCCATCTTCCCGGGCTCGACGGAACCGATCACGTGGTCGACGCCGTGGGCCACCGCGGGACAGATGGTGTACTTCGCGACGTACCGGCGGGCACGGGCGTTGTCGGCGGGCAGGTCCGAGGAGAGCCGCCCGTACCTGTTCTTCATCACGTGAGCCACCTGCCACGTGCGGCAGATCAGCTCACCGATGCGGCCCATCGCCTGCGCGTCCGTGGAGGTGATCGCGATCGCGCCCATGTCGAGCAGGACGTCCTCGGCCGCCATCGTGGTGGCGCGGATACGCGAGTCGGCGAAGGCCAGGTCCTCCTGGACACGCGGGTTCAGGTGGTGCACCACCATGAGCATGTCCATGTGCTCGGCCACGGTGTTCACCGTGAACGGCAGGGTCGGGTTGGTGGAGGCGGGCAGGACGTTCGACTCACCGGCGGTGATGATGATGTCCGGTGCGTGGCCGCCGCCCGCGCCCTCGGAGTGGAACACGTGGATGCCGCGACCGGCGATCGCCTCCAGCGTGTGCTGGACGTAGCCGGTCTCGTTGAGGGAGTCCGCGTGCAGCGCCACCTGGAGACCGAACTCGTCGGCGCCGCGCAGGGCCGCGTCGATCGCCGCAGGGGTCGCGCCCCAGTCCTCGTGGACTTTGTAGCCGCCCGCCCCGGCCAGGGCGTCCTCTCGCAGCGCGTCGATGGACACCGTGCTGCCCTTGCTGAACAGCAGGACGTTGAGCGGGAACGTGTCCAGGGCGCGGTGCATCATCCGCAGCGCGTGTGCGCCCGGGGTGACCGTCGTGGCCTTGGAACCCTCCGTGGGGCCGGTGCCGCCGCCGATCACCGTGGTCGTGCCGGTGGTCAACGCCTCGCGTATCTCGATCTCGCTGAGGAAGTGCACGTGGGTGTCGATCGCGCCGGCGGTGAGGATCTTGCCCTCACCGGCGATGACGTCGGTGCCGGGACCGATCAGCAGGTCGGGGTGCACGCCGTCCATGACGTCCGGGTTGCCGGCCTTGCCGATGGCCACGATGTCGCCGTCGCGGATGCCGACGTCGCCCCGGACGATCCCCCAGTGGTCCATGACGACCACGTTGGTGATCACCAGGTCGAGGGCGCCCTCGGAGCGCAGGGTCATGCCCTGGCCCATCGACTCGCGGATGCTCTTGCCGCCGCCGAAGACGACCTCGTCACCGCCGACGGTGCGGTCCTCCTCGACCTCGATCCACAGGTCGGTGTCGCCCAGGCGGATCTGGTCCCCGACCGTGGGTCCGTACAGCTGCGCGTACTCACGGTGGTCGATGCGGCTCACGGTTGCTGCTCCTCAGTGTCCTCTGTCGCGTCCTGGTCCCCCGGCAGGACCTCGGTGGGTACCACCTCGGCCGGGTCGCCGTCGTGCGCGTCGACCTCGCCGACGCGCATCGTCGTACCGGAGGCGCGCTCCGGTTCGGGGACCTCGACGCCGGGGGTGCCGAACGGGACCACCGTCCGCGGCACGCGTTCGCCGGTCCTGGGCTCCTTGCTCAGGTCCTCGATCTGGAGGCCCGGAACGTACCGTCGGCCGCCGAGGGCGACCAGTTCGACGGTGCGGCTCACACCGGGTTCCAGGCGGACCGAGGTGCCCGCGGGAACGTCCAGCCGGAACCCCTGGCACGCCTCGCGGTCGAAGCGCAGCGCGGGGTTGGCGTCCGGGAAGTGCAGGTGGGAGCCGATCTGGATGGCTCGGTCACCGGCGTTGACGACGACGAGGGACAATCGTTCGCGGTCGGCGTTCAGGTCCAGGGGCACGGAGCGGGTACGAATCTCACCGGGGATCATGGGGTCGCTCCGGGGGCGGGACGGGTCGGCTCCGGAGACGGGACGCCACCGGCGACGAGATGGGGACGCGCCTGGATCGGCTCCGTGATGGTGACCAGCTTGCGTCCGTCAGGGAACGTGGCCTCGACCTGGAGGTTCGGGATCATCTCGGGAACCCCGTCCATGACCTCCTCACGGGAGAGCACGGTGCGCCCCTCCTGCATGAGCTCGGCCACTCTGGCTCCTTCACGAGCCCGCTCGATCACCCAGCAGGACAGCAGCGCTACCGATTCCGGTTGGTTGAGCTTGACGCCCCTGGACCGCCGATCCCGGGCGATCATGCCCGCGACGGCCAGGAGAAGCTTCTCGGTATCGGAGGGAAGTAGATGCATGAACCACCTCTCAACGATTCGTTATGGGTTTGGTAGCAACACCAACCCATCTAGGTTTTAGCACGTGAGAGCCGTGTGGCAAGTCCCCACGAGCGCCGGGGAGGCTTTCGCGGGCCCTCACTCCGACCCCGGAAGCACTGTCGGACAAGGGAAACACCCCCGCACCATGTGCGACAAACGCTGGTACATTTTTTGGTGAGACACCCCTCCGCCCCGCTCTGACGGAGTGTTCGCGCAGCCTTCGAGGAGACTTCTTCTCGGAGGCGCCGACGGGGTCGTTCGGCGTCCCCACCGCCGACTCCGTCGTCGGCGGTGGCGCCCCGCGTGTCATGACGCCGCCTCGAGCCGCTGAGTCACGCCGTGGTTGGAACCGGCCGCTCCGGAGCCGCCGGGGGTTCGTTCGTGCCGTGGTGGGCCCTTCGGGAGAACACACGACAGGACCCCGATTTCACGCGGATCAAGACGTCGTTTCCCGCGCGTGAAGAAACCCCGGCGCGGATTTCGGGAATCCGCACCGGGGCGGGTCATATTCGGGTTCCCGACGCGACCGCGCCGGAAGGCCCCTCCCTCACCGCCGCCGGAGCACCAGGAGGTAGATCAGGACCGAGACCCCCATCATCACCCCGCCACCCAGCATGTTCGTCGGGTCCGGATCGCCCGTGAGCGGCGTGGCGGACACCAGGATCAGCAGGCCGCCGAGGAAGAGCAGCACGCAGGCGATCACCAGCTTCAGGCGGCCCTCGGGGTCGAGTCCGCTCACGGGGACTCCGGGGCGGAGTCGGGGAGGGCGCTTCGGTGGCCGGGTTCGTGACGGGCGGCCCCGGCTCGGCGGCCTCCCGCGTCATGGCGGCGATCAGGTCCTCGACCTCTCCTCGTACCCGTTCGGGTGCGATCCCGAGGTTCCGCAGCAGGCCGGGAACGGTCGCGCGGTCCCGGTAGAGGACCCCGAGGAGCAGGTGTTCCGTGCCCAGGTGGCCGTGCCCGTGCCGGGCCGAGGCGTGGAAGGAGTACCTCAGCGCCGCGCGGGTCTCCCGGGAGAAGGGCAGCCCGTCGTCCACGGGCCGCTTCCTCGCGGGGATGGCCCTGAGGACCTCCGCCTCGGCCGCCTCGTAGCCGACCCCGAGCCCGCCCAGGGCCCGGGCCGCCAGGTCCTCCTCCTCACGAAGCAGACCGAGCAGCAGGTGCTCGGGGCCCATCCGCCTGTGGTGGAGCCGCGTGCCCTCTTCCTGGGCGTGGACGACCACGCGCTTCGCGGCGTCGGTGAACATGTCGAACACGGTCGGATTCCCGGCTTCGGTGGGGGATGACATCCCTCATCATCGCGCGGGGCGCGGATCAGCGACGACCCGGGGGTCGGCTCAGTCGGGCTGCTTCTCCATGTGGTCCGAGACGCGCTGGCTGAGCCGGGCGAACGTGCTGAGCTGGTTCGGAGTGAGGGCGTCGACGAACAGACGGCGCACGTGCTCGACGTGGAGGGGCGCCGCCTCCTCGATCGCCGCGTGACCGGCCGGGGTCACGACGATGAACGCTCCGCGAGCGTCGTCGGGGCACTCCTCCCTGGCCACCAGACCACGCTTCGTCATCCGCCTCACCTGGTGGGAGATGCGGCTCTTCTCCCAGTTCAGGAGTTTGGCCAGTTCCAGGAAACGCATCTTCCCGTCACTGGTGCCGGTGAGGTTGACGAGGATCATGTAGTCGGAGGCGGACATCCCGGAGTCGGCCTGGAGGAGACGGGAGAGTCGCCCGATGAGCGTCTCCTGCATGTGAATGAAGCCGTCCCACGCGGCCTTCTCCTCCGCGTCCAGCCAACGTGGTGTCTCGTCCATGGACGCAGCGTAACAAGGAAGTTGACATCTCACCCACCTGCGGGCGGCGGAGGAGTGGCCCTCCGCCGCCCGGTCTGTTCAGGCTCCGGCCCACCGGAGGGGTCGTCCTCCAGGGCGGCCCGGTCCCAGCGCCCGGGGTTCGCGGCGGCCTCGTAGGTGGTGCGGAGGAACTCGGCGACCGCACGGTCGGGGTCGGGGGCGGCCCGAGCCACCTCGTAGGGCAGCAGGAACTGCTGGAACTCGGCGCTGTAGTACGCGCCCTCCGGGCCGACCGGCTGGTCGGCGAAGCCCTCGGGGGCGGGGTAGGCGTACGAGTAGAAGGCGCCCTCCTCGCCGCCACCGGGCCAGAACCCGCAGCTGGACAGTTCCCGGGAGTAGCCCTCGACCATGACCCAGTCCCCGCAGTTGGGGGCCCCGCCCGGGTGCGGGGAGCCGACCGGCCGGAGAAGCGGGTGCAGGCGAGATCCATCCCTCCCCAGAAGAAGTGCACCGGGCTGACCTTCCCGACGAAGTGCGACCGGAACTCACCGATCACCCGGTTCGCCTGGAGGAGCTGACGCCAGAAGAGGGTGGCCGCCTCGGCGTCGTAGGAGGCGTGCTCGTGGTCCTCGGCGAAGGGGATCGCCGGGTCGACCTCGTTGGGACGCGGCCGGATCGGCGCCTCGATCCCGAGCCGTCCGAGCACGTCCAGGATCCGGGCGTAGAACTCGGCGACCGTCATCGGACGCAGCGGGAAGCCCCCGTCCCGCCGTCGCTGCCGCGGACCTCCAGCCGGTGGCCGACGAGGTCGAACTCGATCTCGAAGGCCCCGTCGCCGTACGGGACCGCCGACGTCGTCAGTCCGCGCGGGCTGACGTAGAAGGTCACCTGCCACCAGTGGTTGACCAGGGGAGCGTGGGCCATGCGGATCTTGCCCACGATCTGGGTCCACATGTGCAGGGTGTCCCGGGTGGGGGTCCAGTCCGACACCCGCAGGGCGGGCCAGTTCCGTGATGTGAGGGTCATCGTCTCTCGCTTCCGTCGCGACACCACCGGAGGTTGGTGCACCAACCTCCTGGTCGAGGACCATAGTTGACGCATCAACCAATGCTGCTAATTTGGGTGACGCGTCAACTACACCCATCGTGGAGAGGGACCCCCGTGAGCACCACCCCCAAGAACGGACTCCAGGCACTGCTGACCCCGGAGGAGAGCGTTCTCCTCCTGATCGACCACCAGCCGTTCCAGTTCGCCAACCTGAACAGCCACGAGCCGTCGATGGTCGTCAACAACGCCGTCGCCCTGGGCAGGGCCGCCAGGGCGTTCGACGTCCCGACCGTCCTGACCACCGTGCTGGAGGAGCGCGGCGGCCACCTCATCCAGGGGCTGCGGGACGTGTTCCCGGAGCAGAAGCCGATCGACCGCACCTTCATCAACACCTGGCAGGACGAGCGCGTCGTCGACGCCGTGAAGGCGACCGGCCGGAAGAAGCTGGTCATCGCCGGTCTCTGGACGGAGATCTGCGTGGCGATGCCCGCGATCCAGGCGGCGGGCGAGGGCTACGAGGTCTTCGCGGTCACCGACGCGTCCGGCGGTGCCTCGGCGGAGGCCCACGACATGGCCGTGCGGCGGATGGTCCAGGCCGGCGTGGTGCCGATCACCTGGCTGGCGGTGGCGGGCGAGTGGCAGCGCGACTGGGCCCGTGAGGAGACCGTGTCGGCCATGACCGGGGTCCTGGAGCAGCACGGTGGTGCCACCGGTGTCGCCTTCGCCTGGGAGACGCAGCTGTTGAACTCCCGCGCCTGACACAAGGAGGACCCATGGCGGTCGAAGTGAACGACGTCCCCGAAGCGAAGCGCTACGAGGCCCGCGTCGACGGAGAAACGAAGGTCGCGGGCATCGCGGGGTACATCCGCACGGCGGAGCTCGTCGCGTTCGTGCACACCGAGGTGGCCCCGGAGTACGAGGGTCGTGGGGTCGGGTCCGCGCTGGTCCGCGCCGCGCTCGACGAGGCCCGCTCCGCGCGCCTGCGGGTGCTGGCGACCTGCCCCTTCTTCGCGGGGTGGATCGCGCGTCACCCCGAGTACCAGGACCTGCTCTACCAGTCCCGGAGCCGGGTCAGCGACTGAGCCGCACCGCACCGGAAGCCGCCCGAACCGCCTGCACGGTCCGGGCGGCCTCCGCCGTCCGGTCCGGCGCCAGCGACCCCACCGACCGGGGCGCCTGAGGAGCGACGGGGACCGCACGGCCCGCCGTCGAAGGCTCGGACCCCTTCCCTCACACGTCCGCCGATCCACCGGAGCGACGGCCGTTCGTCGCTGCCGCGTGCGGAAGCGGGCCCCGGCGCGCGGACGGAGCCTCAGCGCGTGGACGTCGCCCCGGTGGCGGGCGAGGCGGTCGGCCGCAGACCCGCGACGAGGGTGTCCACGAAGACGTCGCGGTCCTCCGGTCCCCCCAGACGGATGGCGTGCTCGATCCCGCAGACCAGACGCTCGACCTGGGCCGTGGTCAGGTCCCCGCGGAGCGCACCGCTCCCCTGCGCCCTCTGGAGCAGCCCCTCGAGCTCGCCGAAGATCGAGGCCTTGAGCGCCGCCACCTCCTCGCTCACGTCCTCGTTGGCGAGGAGGACCGCCTGGAGACCGCCCGCCTCCAGGTGCAGGTCGACCACGGCACGCAGGGCCACCTCGAACCCCCGACCCGGATCCGGGTCGGCGCAGGCCTGAGCCGTCAGCGCTCGCAGTCGGCCCAACGTCTCCACGGTGAGCTCCTCGACGAGGGCGTGGGACGTGGGGAAGTGACGGTAGACGGTCCCGACCCCGACCCCCGCCTCACGGGCGATCTCGTTGAGGCGCAGGTCCTTGGGGTCGCTGCGCCGGGCGACCTCCAGGATGCGCTCCCGGCTCCGGGCGGCGTCAGCGCGCAGTGCGTTCATGAGGGCATCCTACTTGAATCGGATAAGTCATCCGTTTGCTGTTACAGTAAGCGGATAGTTCATCCGATTCAAGGGAGAGGCGCCATGGACTGGGACACCGAAGTGCTGCCCGAGCAGCACGGACGCACGCTGGTGGTGACGGGGGCGACCGCGGGCATCGGGTACTTCGCGGCGGAACGACTCGCCGCCGCCGGAGCGCACGTCGTGCTCGCGGGGCGCTCGCCCGAACGCCTGCGCACCGCCGAGGCCGCGATCCGCGAGCAGGCACCGGACGCGAACCTGAGCTCGTTGCTCCTGGACCTGGCCTCAGCGGAGTCGACGGCCGCAGCCGTCTCGGAGCTCGCGGAGTACGAACGCCTGGACGGACTGCTGCTGAACGGCGGGTCCATGGCGCTGCGCGCCGCCGACCGGACCGCCGACGGCCTGTCGACGCTCCTGGCGACCCACGTACGGGCGAACGTGGGCCTGGCGGCGGGGACGCTCCCGCACCTGGAGCGAACCGCGCGAAGGCACGGCGGAACCGCCAGGATCGTGCACACCTCGACGTCGTTCGTGGATCTGCTGCGCACAGGGGTCCGGGACGTGCGGGCCCGTTCCCGCGTCGGTGTGCGCGCCTACACCCGGAGCAAGGCGGTCACGGAGATGTTCGCCTACGAACTCGACCGGCGGCTGCGGGCCTCGGGTGCGCCGGTGGCCTCCCTGGTCTCCCGCCCGGGGGTCGGCGTGGACGCCCGGACACCGCGCCGCCCGGGCATCCGGGACGAGACGGTCCCCTTCCAGCGCAACCCCTACACGTTGTGGGCCCAGGGCAAGGACGCGGCGGCCTGGTCCGCCCTGCGCGCCCTCACCGACCCCCGGGCCCAGGGCGGCGACCTCTACTCCCCCAGCGGCGGTGTGAAGGGGCCGCCGGTCCGCCTGACCCCGAACCCGCTGACCCAGTCGCCCCCTCCGGACACGATGGAGTCGGTGTGGCGCCAGCTGGAGGAGCTCGCCGGGGTCCGGCTGCCGACCGCCGTCCCCGCCCCGGCCTGAGCGGTGGGTCACGACGGGCCGCACCGTCGTGACTCGCGCCGCTCCCGGGGGCGAACGCGCGACGGGGCCCATGAGAACCGGATCGACGACTCCCAGTGCACCCCCTCTTTTCCGCACCACTCTTTCTGACGCCACGTGGCACACCAGATAATCGGGATAATGGAATTTTCTGTGCTACTGTCAGACGAGTTGCAGTAGTGGCCCCATGGAACCTCACTTCCATAGGAGATCACCGCAGTGACGGGAAAATCGTCATCTGCGGTTTTCTTCATTGTCGAGCGAGAGGTGCCATCATGGCCACCGGTACAGTCAAGTGGTTCAACGGCGAAAAGGGCTTCGGCTTCATCGAGCAGGACGGTGGCGGCCCCGACGTCTTCGCCCACTACTCGAACATCCAGGCCACGGGCTACCGTGAGCTGTCGGAAGGCCAGTCCGTGCAGTTCGACGCCGTCGCCGGGGCCAAGGGCCCCCAGGCCGAGAACATCACGCTGCGCTAAGCCTGATCCGGGGAGGCGACTCCCCCGTGACGGGGTCCGCCCTCCAGGAGCCGGACCCCGTCTTTTGTTTTCCCGCGCCCGGTTTCACGCGCGCCGATTCTCAAACCATCTCCACTCGCCCCGGAAATCCTCCAGTCGGGCGTACAGATTTCATTCATCCGGTGTCACCGGTTTTCTCTGTGAGGCCGTGAGGCCTCCCGCCCGGCGAACTCCGACGGCGAAAGGCCATTCATGAGCCATCCCCACCCCACCACTGACCGTGCCCGACCGGCACGGAGTTACGGTCGACAGCGTCCCGGCGGCTCCGCCCGCCCTCGCAACGCGGGCCCCTCCGGTGAGTTCGCGCTCCCCGTCACCGTCACCCCGGCCCTGCCGCCCGTGGACTCCTTCGAGGCACTGGACATGCCCTCGGCCCTGAAGCGGACCCTGGCCCGCCAAGGGCTGACGACCCCGTCCGACATCCAGGCGGCGACCCTGCCCAACTCCCTGGCCGGACGCGACGTGCTGGGCCGTAGCCGGACGGGTTCCGGCAAGACCCTGGCCTTCGGCCTGCCCCTGCTCGCCAGCCTCGACGGTCGCAGCGCGGAACCGCGGCGCCCCCTGGCCGTGGTCCTGGCCCCCACCCGGGAGCTGGCCCAGCAGGTCGCCGGATCCCTGGAGCCCTACGCGCGTTCGGTGGGGGTGCGCACCACCACCGTCGTGGGCGGCATGCCCCTCCACCGGCAGGCGCGTTCCCTTCAGCAGGGGAGCCACCTGGTCGTGGCCACCCCGGGACGGCTGCGCGACCTGATGGAGCGCGGCGACTGCGTGCTGGACCGGGTGGAGACCACCGTCCTGGACGAGGCCGACCAGATGACCGACATGGGCTTCATGCCCCAGGTGACCGCGATCCTCCAGGTGGTACCGAAGAGTGGGCGGCGCATGCTGTTCTCCGCCACCCTGGACCGGAACGTCGACCAGCTGGTCCGCCGGTTCCTGGAGGACCCGGTGGTCCACTCGGTCGACCTGTCCGAGGGCGCCGTGTCCACCATGGAGCACCACGTCGTGCACGTCTCCCCGGTGAGAAGAGGTCGGTCGCCACCAGGATCGCCGCTCGACAGGGCCGGGTGATCATGTTCCTCGACACCAAGCGCGCGGTGGACCGGATGGCCGCACACCTGCTCGCCAACGGGGTGCTCGCCGCGCCCCTGCACGGCGGGCGCACCCAACCCCAACGCACCCGCACCCTCGACCAGTTCAAGCGGGGCGACGTCACGGCACTGATCGCGACCAACGTCGCGGCACGCGGTATCCACGTGGACGGCCTGGACCTGGTCGTGAACATCGACCCGCCCACGGACCACAAGGACTACCTGCACCGGGGCGGGCGCACCGCCCGGGCCGGCGAGTCCGGCAACGTGGTCACGCTGGTGATGCCCGCCCAGCGCCGCGACATGACCCGTCTGGTCGGCAGGGCACGGATCGAACCGCGCACCCTGGGCGCCGGAGCGGACACCCCGGAGCTGGCCGAGGTGACCGGGGCGCGCGAACCCTCGGGCCTGCCGGTGACCGTGCGGTCCACCGTGCCGCAGGAGCGCGCACGCGCGCAGACGCCCCGTGGACGACGGCGCCCGCGCCGCTGAGCCCGGGCCCCTCCCGTCACCCGGCCTCCCTCGGAGGGAACGGGAGAACCGCCCGGAGGCATCGGCCGGTGTGGGGTCAGCTCGGCCGGTCGAGCGCGAAGGAGAAATCCGGGCCGACGATCCGGACCGTGGCGTCCCACAGGGCCGCGGCCGACTCCGGCTCGCGCGCGGACCGTGAGGCCCTGCGCACCTTCGGATAGCCCCGGACGCTGGCGATCCCGTCGGGGCCGACGTAGGCGTTGCCGCCGACCTCCTGTGTCGCGGCGAACAGGGTGGGGAGCCCGCCGTGCTCGGCGTCGTTCAGCAGGGGCCGCGCCAGACCGTTGAGCCAGCCCGCCACACCACCGACGTGGCTGACCAGGTTCGTCCTGGCGATCCCCGGATGCGCGACGACCGACCGCACGGGGCTGCCGACGGCGTCGAGCCTGCGCTGCAACTCGTGGGAGAACAGCAGGAGGCCGAGCTTGGAGTCGCAGTAGGCCTTCCAGGGGTCGTATTCGCGCTTCTGCCAGTTGAGGTCGTCGGGGCGGACGGTACCCAACCGGTGCAGCTGCGACGCCACGTGGACGACGCGGTCCGTGACGTGCGGGAGCAGCGCGTTCGTGAGCGCGAACGGGCCGAAGTAGTTCGTGGCCGTCTGGCTCTCCAGACCCTCGTGGGTGCTCGCGTAGGGCACCATCATGACCCCGGCGTTGTTGATCAGGACGTCGAGGGGGCCGGTCCAGGAGTCGGCGAACGCCCGGACGGACTCCAGACTCGCGACGTCGAGCCGCCGCACGTCGATCCGTCCGCGGCCGCGGCCGAAGGTGTCGGCCACCCGCGCGCCCTTGGCCGGGTCGCGCACGGCCATGACGACATCGGCTCCGGCACGGGCGAGTTCGCGCGTCGCGACCAGGCCGATCCCGCCGGTGGCGCCAGTGATGACGAAGGTCCTGCCGGTCAGGTCGGGGAGATGCGCCGCTGTCCACTTCACACTCATGTCCTCGTCTGCTCTCTGGTTCGGGGAACGGCGGGACCGCGTCCGCGACGGTGGTTCCCGAGGGCCGACCTCCTCGCGCTGGGCGACGCGAGATCCGACCTGGCCACAGCCGGTTTCGGAAGCGTCCGGAAACGACGACGCGGCCGCCGGTGGTGTTCACTCAGGAAACCTAGGGTCGTGGCGGGGGCACATCCAGGACATGTGGAACCGTGCCCTGGCAGGGCCTGGATACGGGTGGCGCGGCGGAGGAGAGTGTCTCCCATGGAGAGAACTGGGCTGGCCGAGTTCCTGCGGTCGCGCCGGGAGAGCCTGCGCCCGGAGGACGTGGGCGTGGTCGCCGGCGCGCGCAGGCGGGTGCGGGGACTGCGACGCGAGGAGGTCGCGCAGCTGGCCGCGATGTCGGTCGACTACTACAGCCGCCTGGAGCGCGGCAGCGGCAGTGAGCCGAGCACGTCGATGCTGGACGCCCTGGCACGCGTGTTCCGCCTGAGCCTGGACGAGCGGGACCACCTGTACCGGTTGGCCGGGCACAACGCCCCGGACCGGGTCTCCGGAACCTCGCACGTCTCACCCGCACTTCTGCGGGTCCTGGACAACCTCTCCGCGACCCCTGCCTTCGTCGTCTCCGACATCGCCGAGCCCCTGGCGCAGAACTCGCTGGCGGTGGCGCTCTTCGGGGACTGGAGTCGGTTCTCGGGCGACGACCGCAGCGGTATCCACCGCTGGTTCACGCGACCCGACAGCGAACGGGCCGTGTACCCGCCCGAGGACCGGGAGCGCCAGGGCCGCTCACTCGTGGCCTCCCTGCGCATCGCCGTCACTCGTCGGGGAGCGAACTCCTCCGCCGCCCGCCTCGCCCGCGAACTCGAACGGAGCAGCCCGGAGTTCGCGCGGCTGTGGGCGGACCATGACGTGGCCCACCGGTTCGAGGACCACAAGGTCCTCGTCCACCCCGAGGTCGGAACGATCCGCTTCGACTGCCAGGCGCTCTTCAGCGAGGACCAGTCCCAGACGCTCGTCGTGCTGTCGGTTCCTCCGCGCGGTGCCGAGGCGGAGAAACTGCGACTGCTCTCGGTGCTCGGCTCCACGCGGTTCACCAGCTGACCGCCGCCGACCGAGACGACGAACACTAGTTCACCCCCGGGCGGTCGAGTGCCCGGCGGCAACAGGGTCAGCAATCCGAGACAGTCCGGTGCGGTTGCGGGTCGTGTTCGTCTCCGATGACGACACCACAGCCATGGCAGACGGTCACGCGGTGGGTTTCTCGGGTTCCTCCGGCGAAGGGGAGACCTGATGCCCTCGAGACCGCTTGAGCTCAATCATGTGAGTGAGATAGAGGAACAGAAGGAAAGTGGTGCAGAAGGCCAGAAGCTGCACCACCGCGCTCGATGGCAGGAAGCCGAACACGAACCCGATGACACCCAGCACGCCGAGTGTGCAGCCGGTGGCCAGGTAGACACCGAACGGTGCCCTGCGTCTCATGGGATGGAGGCTCCCGCTCCGCGGTTGTGGGGGTGGCGCTCATGCCGACTCCTACCGGCAAGACAACCCGGGCCGAACGCCTCGCGTAACCCCTGACCCGTACGGTGGCCAAACACCACGGTCCGTGCGACCGGCCGGGCGTTCACCGGCCCGGACGGTCGAGTGCCCGGCGGCAACCGCGCGAGTGTTTCCTCCCCGTGCCACAAAAGAAGCCGCCCGAGCTGCGTGAGCGGTTCGGGCACGGGGTACGGGACAACACAAGACGATGCCCGTACCTGTCTCCAGGTCCGGGCATCGTCTCCACTGTCTCAAGGTGGTGCACTCGGGAGGACTCGAACCCCCAACCTTCTGATCCGTAGTCAGATGCTCTATCCATTGAGCTACGAGTGCAGGTCTTCAGTTGTGTGTCGCCCGGTTGAGCTGGGCTCTCCCTTGCGACGTCTCCGACTCTATCACGGTGTTGGAGTGCGTTCGCGCCGTTTTCCGGTGTGACCCGGGCCATGGGGCGCCGACGCGGCGGCCGGCGCCCCGCAGGGGTCTAGACGCTCTCCTCCACGGAGGCGGCCCACAGTTCGAGGGCCGTGTCGATCTGCTCGCCGTTGACCACCAGGGCCGGGATGAACCGGACCACGTTGCCCGCCGGGCCGCAGGTGAGCAGCAGCAGGCCGTTCTGGGCGGCGGCCTGCTGGGCGCGCTGCGCGGCGGCGCCGTCCGGGCTGCCGTCCTCCTTGACGAACTCGTTGGCCCGCATCAGGCCGCGGCCACGGACGTCACCGATGCCCGGGTGCGCCTCCGCGATCTTGACCAGGCCCTGCTGGAGCCGCTCGCCCTGGCGGGCGGCGTTCTCCACCAGGTTCTCCTCCTGGATGACGTCCAGGGTGGCCAGGGCGGCCGCGCAGGAGACCGCGTTGCCGCCGTAGGTGCCGCCCTGGGAGCCCGGCCAGGCCCTCTGCATGATCGCGGCCGGGGCGGCGATCGCGGACAGCGGGAAGCCGCTGGCCAGGCCCTTCGCGGTGATGACGATGTCCGGGCGGATCCCCGAGGGCTCGTGGCCCCAGAACGTGCCCGTACGACCGAAACCGGTCTGGACCTCGTCCACGACCAGGAGGAACCCGTGCTTGTCGGCGCGCTCCCGCAGCCCCTGGAGGAAGGCGTCCGGGACGGGCACGTAGCCCCCTCACCGAGGACGGGCTCGATGAACACGGCGGCGGTGTCCTGGGGGACGTCACCGTCGCGAACTGGTAGTCGAGCTCCCGCAGGGCGTGGGCGACCGCGTCCTCCTCGGACAGGCCGAGGCGGTACGCGTACGGGAAGGGCGAGACCACCACACCGGGGGCCAGCGGACCGATGCCCGCGCGGATCTTCACCCCGGACGTGGTGAGGGAGGCGGCACCCATGGTGCGCCCGTGGAAGGAGCCCTGGAAGACCACGGCGTTCTGACGGCCGGTGGCCTGGCGGGCCAGGCGCAGCGCGGCCTCCACGGCCTCGCTCCCGGAGTTCACGTAGAACAGGCGGTCGATGCCCTCGGGCAGGACCTCCCCGAGGCGTTCGGTGAGTCGCAGCAGGGGCCGGTGCATCACGGTGGTGTACTGGCCGTGGATCAGTGTCGCGACCTGCTCCTGGGCGGCGGCGACCACCTTGGGGTGGCAGTGCCCGGTGCTGGTCACGCCGATCCCGGCGGTGAAGTCGAGGAAACGACGGTCGTCCTCGTCGTAGATGTAGACACCCTCGCCTCGCGCCGCGACGACCGGGGTCGCCTGCTTGAGAACCGGGGAGAGCTCCGCCATGCGGTGGCCTCAATTCCTTGTGTCGAGTTCCGTAGGATTGTTGACAATCGACGCTGCTATGGAAACATCCGGGGCGCGGCGGTGTCCAGCGGACGCACGTCGGGCAGTTCTGACCACAGGCCGCCCCAAGCCGGGTCGGCCCGTCGACGGAGGAGAGAACATGTCGGATCGCGAAGCACGGGTCGTCGCACAGGTGGACAAGAGGCTCCACCTCGGCGGAAAGTGGCGGGACGCCTCCTCCGGCGCGACCTTCCCGGTCGAGGACCCGTCCACCCGCAAGGTGCTGTGCGACGTCGCCGACGCGGGCCGCGAGGACGCCATGGAGGCCCTGGACGCGGCCGAGCGGGCACAGCCGGGGTGGGCCAGGGTGGCGCCCCGCGAGCGCGGCGAGATCCTCCACAGGAGCTTCCAGCTGCTCATGGAGCGGCAGGAGGAGCTCGCCGTCCTCATGACCCTGGAGATGGGCAAGCCGCTGGCCGAGGCGCGCGGGGAGATCGCCTACGCCGCCGAGTTCTTCCGCTGGTTCTCCGAGGAGGCCGTGCGGATCGAGGGCGGGTTCGCCACCTCGCCGGACGGGAAGTCGCGCTTCCTCATCATGCGCCAGCCGGTGGGCCCCTGCATGCTCATCACCCCCTGGAACTTCCCCATGGCGATGGGCACCCGCAAGATCGGGCCGGCCATCGCCTCCGGGTGCACCATGATCCTCAAGCCCGCGCACCAGACGCCGCTCTCCGCGCTGGCGCTGGCCGGGATCCTCACGGAGGCGGGGCTGCCGGAGGGCGTGCTGAGCGTGCTGCCCACCACGAACCCCGGGGCGATCACCGAGCCCCTGCTGGCGGACGGCCGCATCCGCAAGCTGTCGTTCACCGGGTCCACCGCCGTGGGCCGCAAGCTCCTGGAGCAGA
The DNA here is from genome assembly GCA_018388625.1 of Nocardiopsis eucommiae. Classification (GTDB taxonomy): domain Bacteria; phylum Actinomycetota; class Actinomycetes; order Streptosporangiales; family Streptosporangiaceae; genus Nocardiopsis; species Nocardiopsis eucommiae. Next base: position 5,846,513 of record CP074402.1, read on the forward strand.
GCGCGCCGCAGGTCCTGCGCACCTCCATGGAGCTGGGCGGGAACGCGCCCTTCCTGGTGTTCGACGACGCCGACCTGGACGCGGCCGTGGACGGGGCGATGCTCGCGAAGATGCGCAACATCGGGGAGGCCTGCACCGCGGCCAACCGGATCTACGCGCAGTCCGGGATCGCGGAGGAGTTCTCCCGGCGCCTGAGCGAGCGCATGGGCGCGCTCCGGCTGGGCCGGGGCCTGGACGACGGCGCGGACGTGGGCCCGCTGATCGACGACAAGGCGCGGGACAAGGTCCAGGGGCTCGTGGACGACGCCGTGCGGCGGGCGCGCGCGTGCTGGTCGGCGGCGGCGCCGGTGAGGGGCCGGGACACTTCTACCAGCCGACCGTGCTGGCCGACGTCCCGTTCGCGGCCGAGCTGTCCACCACGGAGATCTTCGGCCCGGTGGCTCCGGTGCTGACCTTCGAGACGGAGGAGGAGGCGGTCCGAGCCGCCAACGACACCGAGTTCGGCCTGGTCAGCTACTTGTACACCCGGGACCTGAACCGGGCCATGCGGGTCAGTGAGGCCCTGGAGACCGGCATGGTCGGCCTCAACCAGGGCGTGGTGTCCAACCCGGCGGCGCCGTTCGGCGGGGTCAAGCACTCGGGCCTGGGCCGCGAGGGCGGCCGCGTGGGCATCGACGAGTTCCTGGACACCAAGTACGTGGGGATCGGCGGGCTCGACTGATCCCGGCGGAGGCGCCTCGGGTGGCGGGAACGCCGCCCGGGGCGGTCCCCGATCAGGTGCCGGTCTCCGCGTTGATCCGCGCGACGGTGTCGGTCATGTGCGACTCGATGAGCGTGAGGAGCCGTTCCTCCTCGCCGTCCACGATCGCGTCCAGGATGCGGCGGTGCTCGTCCAGGAGCTCCTGGGGTTCGGGGTAGACGGCCTGCATCACGGTCAGGCACATGCGGGTCTCCACCAGGAGGGTCTGGGCCATGCGTTCCAGGCGCGAGTTCCCCGAGCAGCTGACCAGGGTCCGGTGGAACTCCTGGTCGGCGTCGCTCATCGCGGTCCGGTCGGCGCTGGCGGCGGCCTCGGCCAGCCGGTCCACGGCCGGGGTGAGGCGGGCCAGGGCCTCCCCCGGTTGCCCCGCATGATCAACTCGCAGGCGGTCCGCTCCACCGCGAGCCGGGCCACGTAGACGTCCCGGACGTCGTCCGGGGTCAGCTCGCGCACGAACAGGCCCCTGTGCCGTTCACTGCGGAGCAGACCCTCCTGGACCAGGCGCTGCATGGCCTCGCGGAGGGGCCCCCGGCTCACGCCCAGCCGCCCCGCCAGCTCGGCCTCACCGAGCTGGTCCCCGGGCGCGAGGGAGCCGTACATGATCGCTGATCTCAGCTGGTCGGCGATCAGCTCGGCGGTGGACCGCCTGGGTACGGGTCTGAGCTGGCCGGGGGCTGGCATGGCATTCCTTTCAAAGGTGACGAAACGGGCGTGGGTAGGCCCCCGAGGCTATTCGGCCTCGAAGGCGCTCCGGACCACGGAGGCCCCGGACCGGAAGAGCGTCCCCGGACCGGACCGCGCCTCACACTGACCGGCGAGCCGGATGCCCTCCCAGATGCTGACCTGGTTGGCGGTGAGCACCGTCTTGCCCAGCAGCGCCTCCATCGGTTCGATGAGGTCGGCGCTGTGCAGGGCGGTGTCCGGGACCAGGACCGCCTCGGCCCTGGGGTGGTCGTTGGAGATGACGAAGTCGAGTGCGTCGTCGGGGTCGAGGTGGCCGACCTCCGCGGCCGTGGCGATGCCGTGGCTGGCCATGGACATCACGGTCACCCCCGCGTCGTTCAGGAACTCCACGAAGCGCAGGGCGACGTCGTCGGGGTAGGTGGCGGCGATGGCGACCCGGGACGCGCGCAGCTGGCTCAGGGCGTGCACGAACGCGAAGGACGTGCTGGAGGTCGGGACCCCCGTCACCTCCCGCACCCCCTGCACCTGGCGCCGCGCGCCCTCCCAGCCAAACACGAAGCTGCCGCTCGTGCAGGCCCAGACGGCGGAGTCGACTCCCATCGTGGTGAGCTCCTGCGCGCCCTTGGCGAGGACGCCCTCGCTGCCCACGTCCAGCAGGGCGTCCACACGGTGGGCGTCCTCGCGCATGAGCGTGTGCACCACGGGGAGCTCGATCCCCCGCCGAGCAGGCCGGCGAAGGTTCCGTAGTCGTCCTCGGCGCTGTGACCGGGATAGAGGATTCCTACTCGGGTCATGGTTCTCCTTGGCTCTCGGGCGCCCTCCGGGCGGTGGTCACACGGCGCTGGGGGCCGTCGCGTCGATCAGCCGTTGTCCGTGGGCCACGGCCCGGTGGTCGGCGGTCCGGAGCAGGTCCCACATGGTGACCTGGTTGGCCGCGATCACCGGTTTGCCCAGCTCACGTTCGAGGGGCGCGATGATGTCGTAGGTGAGGACGTTGGTGCAGCTGATGAACACCGCCTGCGCGTCGGGACGGTCCACCTCGTGCACCGCGCGGGCGACCTCGGCGTAGGTGACCCTCCAGATGTGGCTGAGCAGGCCGAGGCCCACGCTGGAGGTGACCCCCACGTCGTGCTCCTCCAGGTAGTCGAGGAGCCGGTCGGTGACGGTGTCCACGTACGGGGTGACCACCGCGATCCGACCGACGTCCAGGGCTCGCAGCGCGCGGATCAGCGCGCCCGAGGTGGTGACGGCGGCGGGGGCTCCCGCGTCCCGCATGGTTCTTCGGAGCTCACGCTCGCCCTCCGCGCCGTGGACGAAGCTCCCCGAGGCGCAGGCGTAGCCGACCGCGAGGGGTTCGGGGGCCATCAGGGCGCGGACCGCCTTGGTCACGCCCTTCCTCTTGCTGAGAGCGGCGGCCTGGTGGACCGTCACCGGGATGCGTACGAACGGCAGGCGGGTGATGAGCAACGAGACGTCGTCCGGCGTCCAGCGCCACAGTTCGCGGTCGAGCGCGAAGTCGTAGGGCGCGACGACGCCGACCCCGGCCTGCCAGGGGGTCAGTGTGACCGCCGACAGTTCGACGACGTCGTGCGCCGCGGGTTGCTCGGGCAGGGCCGGATGTCCCAGGAACAGGCCGCCCGTGGCGGGGATCTCGGGTTCGGGGCCGTCCTCGTGGTCCGGTCGGTTTCCCTCGGTCCGCATCGGTCACTCACCTCCCAGTGCTGGTCCCGTTTCCGCCGGGCGCGGCCGGTGCCGCCCCGGTCCCGTCCCCTCGGGACGGGCTTCTCCGTCCGGGCGGGTCAGCGTTCGAGCCGTTCGAACAGGAGGCGCTCACCGACGCTGCCGGAGCGCCAGACGTCGTTGCAGGCCTCGGCCATGGCGGGCAGGTTCTCCACGACGGTGGCGAACACGTTGCCGGGGACCCAGCCCACGTCTCCGTTGAGCAGCAGGTTGTTGCGCCCGTAGAAGAGGGCGAGGTCGATGACGCCGGGCAGGTGCTCGATGCCCTTGTCCTCCTTGAAGGTGCGGTCGAGCATGCCCTCGTCGAAGGAGAAGTAGACGAGGTCGCCGGGGATCGGTGTGACGGTGGGGTTCTCCTGGCCCGGTTCGGGGTCGGCGAACCTCGGCACCATCGTGTAGACCTCGTTGCGCGCGTACTTGGCGTGCTGGACGGCGTCCCCCTGCGGGAGGGCGTTCCACACCGCCTCGCAGGTGCGGGGCGCGTCCTGGTCGAGCAGTTCCGCCACGCAGGAGACCCCGCGGCTGGCGAGGGTGACGGTCATGAGTCTGGGCAAGTGGTGTCCCTCCGACGGTGCTTTCGCGGTGTACCTCGTTCGGTGCCCTTCGGTCCGTTGTGAACTGTTGATTGTCGACAATCTTACGATCTACCTACCAAGATCGGCAATAGGCACCGGGACGTGCGGGTATGTCGGGAGCGTCGGTGCGGGTGGACGACACTCCGGACGGGCGCTGGGGGACTCCGCGAGACACGCCCCATAGGCCCGAAACAGCCGTTTTGTGGATTGTTGACAATCCTATGTCGGCTCCCTAGCGTTTCCCGTGCAGGGCGGAAACACCCCTCCGACGACAGGATCGGCACGTCAGAACACCGTCGCAACCGGAAAGCGCGCCCGTGAACAGTTCCACCACCCACCCGTCCGTGCCCGAACGTCCCCGACTCGTCGTGCTCCGCGGTGCGGACCTTCCACCCGGACACGAGCGCATCGACGACCACCCGGGACTCGGCGAGGTCGTCTACGCCACCGCCGACGAACTCCCGGCCAGCCTGCCCGGCGCGGACGTCCTGCTCGTGTGGGACCTGTTCACCGAGGCGCTGTCCGACTCCTGGTCCAAGGCCGACTCCCTGAAGTGGGTGCACGCGGCCACCACCGGAGTGGACAACCTGATGTTCCCCGGGCTGGTCGAGAGCGACGTCCTCGTCACCAACTCGCGCGGCGTGTTCGACGAGCACATCGCGGAGTACGTGCTGGGCCTGGTCATCTCCTTCGCCAAGGACTTCCACGGCACCTGGGACCTCCAGCGCGAACGCCGGTGGCGGCACCGCGAGACAGAGCGGGTGGCGGGTCGGCGCGCCCTCGTCGTCGGCACCGGACCCATCGGCCGCGCGATCGCCCGCAAGCTCACGGCGATGGGCATGGAGGTCCACGGCTCGGGCAGCCACGCACGCGACGGCGACCCCGACTTCGGGTCCGTGGTGGAGTCCAGCCTGGCCGAACGCGGCACCGACGGCGGACGCACCCTGTTCGGCGAGCTCACCGAGGCCGACTACGTGATCGTCGCCGCGCCGCTCACCGAGTCCACCCGGGGCCTGGTCGACCGGACCTTCCTCGACCTGATGAAACCCACCGCGCGGCTGATCAACATCGCGCGCGGCCCCATCGTCGTCCAGTCCGACCTGGTCGTCGCCCTGGACCGGGGCGTGATCGCCGGCGCGGCACTGGACGTCTTCGAACGGGAACCGCTCAAGGCCATCAACCCGCTCTGGGGGCTGCCCGGCTCCGTCGTGTCGCCGCACATGTCCGGTGACGTCGTCGGCTGGCGGGAGGACCTGGTGGAGCTGTTCCTGGACAACCTCGCCCGTTACCTGGACGGGCGGGGACCGCGCAACGCCGTGGACAAGAGCCGGGGCTACGTACCCGGCTGACCCCCGCGTGACTTGGGAGGCTGATGTGACGATCCGTTCCGACCGGGCCGGGACCGATGACGCTGGTGCGGCCGCCGGTGCGGCCGAAGGCTCCGCCGGGGCCGCCCCGGGGCCGCGCGCGGCGTCCCGACGGCGCGCGCGGGTCAGCCCGTGACACCGGCCGACCTGTCCGCCGAGGAGCTCCTCCGCGCCTACTCCAGCGGGGAGCTCTCCCCGGTGGAGGCGGTGGACTCGGTCCTCGAACGCATCGAGCAGGACAACCCCGCTCTGAACGCGTTCTGCCTGGTCCGCCCCGAGGAGGCGCGCGAGGCGGCACGCGCCTCCGCCGAGCGGTGGCGGCGCGGAGAACCCGAGGGCCGGTTGGACGGGGTGCCCGCCTCGGTCAAGGACATCCACCTGACCAAGGGGTGGCCCACCCTCAAGGGGTCGGTCACCTCCTCGCAGGAGGGTCCGTGGGACGAGGACTCCCCGGTGGTGGCGCGGATGCGCGAGCAGGGGGCGGTGTTCGTCGGCAAGACCACCACCCCCGAGCTGGCCTGGAAGGGCGTCACCGACAACCCGCTCACCGGCATCACGCGCAACCCGTGGGACCTGTCCACCACGCCCGGCGGCTCCAGCGGGGGTTCGGCGGCGGCGGTGGCGGCCGGGATGGGCCCGTTGTCCACCGGGACGGACGGGGGCGGTTCCATCCGCATCCCGGCGAGCTTCACCGGCATCTGCGGGATCAAGCCCACCTGGGGCCTGGTGCCGCACTTCCCGGCGAGCCCGTTCGGGTCGCTGGCGCACACCGGCCCGATGACCAGGACCGTGGGCGACATGGCGCTCATGCTGGACGTCGTCTCCGGGTTCGACTCCCGGGACTGGATGGCCATGCCCACGCCGGGGCCCGGCCTCGCCGAGGCGGGGCGCGGCACCGACCCGGAGGAGCTGGTCCGGGGGCTGCGGATCGCCTACAGCCCCACCCTGGGCGGGCAGAGCGTGGATCCGGAGGTGGCCCGCGCGGTCGCTGAGGCGGTGCGCGTGTTCGCGTCGCTGGGCGCCGACGTGGAGGAGGCCGACCCCGACCTTCCGGACTCCCTGGAGGAGTTCCACGTGCTCTGGTACTCGGGCGCCGCCAAGGCCACCGACCGGCTCAGCGACCGGGACCGGGACCTCCAGGACCCGGGGCTGCGGGAGATCATCGAGGAGGGCAATACCTACTCGGCGCAGGACTACCTGACGGCCATGGCGCTGCGGATGGCGATGGGTGCCCGGATGGGGCGCTTCCACGAGACCTACGACCTCCTGCTGACGCCCACCATGCCGATCGTGGCCTTCGAGGCCGGGCTGGAGTCGCCGCCGGAGCTGTCCGGGAAGCGGTGGACCTCCTGGGCCGGGTTCAGCTACCCGTTCAACATGACCCAGCAGCCCGCCGCGAGCATCCCCTGCGGGTTCAGCGGGTCCGGGCTGCCGATCGGCCTCCAGGTGGTGGGCCCCCGGCACTCCGACGAGCGCGTGCTCCGGGCCTGCCGCGCCTTCGAGCTCGCCCGCCCCTGGGCGGGTCGACGTCCGTGACGCGCGGGCTCCGGGCCCCGGGCGCGGGGCCCGGGGCCCGGAGCCGGGTGACGAGATGGTGACGATGCGGCGACGGTGGCCACACCAGCACCGGCCGTGATCTGGCGCTTTGCCCCCAGGGTCAGTCCTTTGTCCGTTTCCGGGACCTTCGCCCGGGGAGTTCGGTGCCTTAAGACCCCCGCCGCACCCCCGCAGGCGTTAACGTCTTCCTCGGAGTGGTGTCATGCGCGTACGGACACGAGACGAGGGAGGTCCGCGATGATCGACGGTGGAGCCGAGGGTGCCCGGAAGCCGATCAGGGTCTTCCTCGTCGACGACCACGAGGTGGTCCGGCGCGGTGTGGCCTCGCTGCTGGAGACCGAGGACGACATGACCGTCGTGGGTGAGGCCGGGACCGCCGAACAGGCGCTGTCGCGTATCCCCGTGGTCCTGCCCGACGTCGCCGTGCTCGACGTGCGTCTGCCGGGCGGCTCCGGGGTGCAGGTGTGCCGGGAGATCCGGTCCGACCACCCCCAGATCGCCTGCCTGATGCTCACGTCCTTCGCGGACGAGGACGCCCTGTACGACGCCGTCATGGCCGGGGCCGCCGGGTACGTGCTCAAGCAGATCCACGGCGCCGACCTGGTCGGCGCGGTGCGCACGGTCGCCGCGGGCGGCTCCCTGCTGGACTCGGGCAGCACCGGCGCGATGCTGGAGCGGCTGCGCGGCGCCCAGGCCGAGCCGGACCCGCTGGCGGAGCTGACCCCGCAGGAGCGTCAGATCCTCGACCTCATCGGTGAGGGCATGACCAACCGGCAGATCGGTGAGCGGCTGTACCTGGCCGAGAAGACCGTCAAGAACTACGTCTCGGCGCTGCTGGCGAAGCTGGACCTCAAGCGGCGGACCCAGGCGGCGGTGCTCGTCGCGGAGCTGCGCGGCCGCCGCTACTGACTCAGCCGTTCCGCCCGGCGGCGAAGGCCGCCGCGAACCCCCGCTCACCGAGCGCCGAACGCGCCTTGGCGGTGGCGCGGTCGACGTCGCCCCGCTCTCCCGGGGGCAGCGGGGCGCCCACCGACGCGCGGAGCGCGGCCGCGTTCCCCAAGAGGGTCGCCGCGCGTAGGTGCTCCCCGGCGAGGGCGCACGCGCCCGCCAGTCCCTCCAGGGCGAGCGCCACCGACCTCGGGTCTCCCATGGTCCGCGCGCTGGCCTCCCCTGCCGGTGCAGGGTGAGGGCGGTCTCGGCGTCACCGCGCAGCTCGGCCACGAAGCCGAGTTCCGCGAGGATCAGCGCCACCCCCGGTTCCCCCTCCCTGCTGCGGTTCCACTCCAGCCAGTGGTCGAGGTGCCGTTCGGCGTCGTCGAGCCGCCCCCGCCGCCGCGCCGCGAAGGCCAGGCCCATCTCCGCGAACTGCTCCTCCTGTCTGCTGGTCCGCTCCGCCGCGATCCGCCGTGCCCGTTCGTGCAGCTCGTCGGCCTCCTCCAGGTCCCCGGCGAGCAGGGCCAACCGCCCCAGGGCCGCCAGCCGGTAGGAGACCTCGGGCCAGAGCCCGAGTTCCTCGGCGTCGCGGAGCCCGTCCCGCCGCAGCCGGGCGGCCTCGGTGTAGTCTCCGGCGATCTCGGCCAGGTCGGCCAGGACCGCGGTGCTCCGCAGCCGTCCCCAGCCGTCACCGATCTCCTCGAACAGTGCCAGGCTCCGCGTACCGGCCCTCCGGGCGGCCTCGATGTCCCCGCGCAGGAGCGCGGGCGAGGCCAGCGTGACGAGCGCGGCCGCCACTCCCCAGCGGTCGTCCTCGGCGCGGGACTCGGCCAGCGCCGCCAGCACCCGTTCCTCACGGATGCGCTGCTCCCCGTAGCCGTACTGGGCGTAGGCCATGAACCACCTCGCCCGCGCGGCCCGCACCCCGTGGGCGTCGAACCGTTCCAGCACCTCGCGGGAGCGGCCGACGGGGTCCACGTCGTCACCGAGCAGCATCCCGATGCCGGTCCGCCAGGCCGTCGTCTCCACCCTGAGCGGGTCGTCGTCGCGCACCTCGGAGCCGCCGCGCCCGTGGGAGAGCGCGAGGGTCAGCGACCTCCGCGCCTCACCGAGACGGCCCCGGAGGAACCAGTACCAGACCAGGGCGTTGGCCAGCCTCAGGCCGTCGCGCGAGCCACCCGCGTGCTGGAGGGCGGCACGGAGGTTGCCCGCCTCCGCGTCCAGCCGCGCCAGCCAGTCGCGCTGGTCGCGCCCCCGCAGGTCGGCGCGTTCCGCGAGGCCGAGGTAGTGGGCGAGGTGCCGGTCGCGCACGCGCTCCAGCTCCCCTGCGGCCACCATGCGCTCGACGCAGTAGGCCGCCACCGACTCCAGCAGCCGGTAGCGCCCGTCCCGGTGCACGACCAGCGAGCGGTCCACCAGTCGTCCCAGCAGCTCCAGGACGTCGGCCGGGTCCACGCCCGCCCGGAGCACAGCTCCTCGGCGGCGCTCAGCGTGCAGCCGTCGGCGTGTGCCGCCAGACGCCGCAGCACCACGCGTTCGGGGTCGGTCAGGGGCTCCCAGCTCCACTCGATCATCGCGCGCAGGGTCCGCTGTCGCGCGGGCGCGTCCCGCCTGCCCGAGGTCAGGAGCCGGAACCGGTCGTCCAGGCGCGCGGCGAGTTCGGCCACGTCCACGGACCGGACCCGGGTGGCGGCCAGTTCCAGGGCGAGCGGCACGCCGTCCAGCCGTCGGCAGATCGCCTCCACGTGGGCCCGGTTCTCCTCGGTGAGGGTGAACCGGGGTTCGGCCGCCGCCGCGCGCTCGACGAACATCCGCGACGCGCCGCCCGCGTCGAGCGGCGGGACGGTCCACAGCAGCTCTCCGGCGGTGGCGAGGCGTTCCTGGCTGGTCGCCAACACGTGCAGGCCGGGCACCGCGCCGAGGAGACCGGCGGCCACCTCCGCCGCCGCGCCCACCACGTGTTCGCAGTTGTCCAGCACGACCAGCGTCCGCCCGCCGCGCAGCGCGGCCGCCAGCCGGGCGGTCCCCGGCTCGGACGCGGAGTCCCCGTCCCGGGGCCCGTCCTGCCGTACTCCCAGGGTCGCCGCCACCGTGTCGGCCACCTCCTCGGGCCCGCTCCCGGACGGCAGACCGGCCAGCTCGACCAGCCACACCCCGTCCGTGAACCGCCCGCCGAGGGTGCGGGCCACCTCCACCGCCAGCCGGGTCTTGCCCACCCCGCCCGGTCCGGTGAGCGTCACCATCCGACCGGTGCCCAGCAACGCGCGGATCTGCGTCACCGCCTCCGCCCGGCCGACCAGCTCCGTGAGACGGGCCGGGAGGTTGCCGCGTTCCGCCGTGCGGCGCGGCGCCGCACGCAACGCGGGGTCCTGCCGGAGGACGGCCGCGTGCACGGCGGTGAGTTCCGGGCCGGGGTCGACGCCGAGTTCGTCGCGCAGCCGCGCGCGGACGTCGCCGTAGCCCTCCAGGGCCTCGCTCTGCCTTCCGGAGCCGTACAGCGCGCGGATGTGGGCGGCGCGGAGCCGTTCCCGGAGCGGGTGCGCCGCGACCAGTTCGGACAGTTCGCCCGCCACCAGCCCGTGCTCCCCGAGGTCGAGGCGCGTCTCGGCCAGCTCCTCCGCCGCGACCAGCCGCAGCTCCGCCAGCCGACGGGCCTCCGCGAGGGCGAACCCCGCGTCCTCGAAGCCGGAGAACGCCTCCCCGCGCCAGAGCGCCAGGGCGTCGGCCAGCCCCTCCGCGCGCTCACGGTCGGTCAGCTTCCGCGCGTGCGCCACCGTCGCCTCGAACCGGTCCGCGTCCACCTCGTCCGCGCCGACCCTCAGCCGGTACCCGAACGGGCCGAACAGCACGGCGTCCGTGTCACCCAGCGCGCGCCGCAGCCGCGACACCTTCCCCTGCAACGTCCCGGCGGGATCGGCCGGAAGGTGCTCCCCCAGAGGTCGTCGACGAGCCGGTCGGCCGAGACCGGTCGACCGCGATGAACCAGCAGGTCCGCCAGGAGGGCGCGGACCTTCGCCTCGGCCACCCGGACGGGCCGCTGGTCGTGGGTCCACACCGTGAGCGGACCGAGCACCCCGAAACGCATTCACGCAGACTAACCGGCCGACCGGCGGAGGGCGGGCGGGCGCCCTCGGGGCGGCGCGCGGGTCCCGCCCGGGTGGCGGCCGACCGGCAGCGGACCGACGGCCGACCGACAGCGCCCCCGGGCACCGTGGGAACCACCGCACGACGAGAGGAACACCCATGAGCACCACCCAGTCCCCCGTCACCGTGATCGGCCTCGGCCCGATGGGCGAGGCGCTGGCCAGCGCGTTCGTGGAGGCCGGACACCCCACGACCGTCTGGAACCGCACCGCGTCCAAGGCAGAAGCGGTCGTCGCGAAGGGCGCCGTCCTCGCGGCGTCCCCCGCCGAGGCCGCCGCAGCCAGCCCGCTGGTGGTCGTCTGCGTCCTCGACTACGACGCTTCGGACGCGATCCTCCTGCCGATCGCGGACACGTTGAGGGGCGCACCCTCGTCAACCTCACCGCCGACACCCCGGACCGCTCCCGCGCCGCCTCCGCCTGGGCCGCCCAGCACGGCATCGACTACGTCGACGGCGCGGTGATGTCGCCCACCTTCACCATCGGCACCCCTCCGCCGTCGTGCTCTACAGCGGATCCGAGGAGGTCTACCGCGCCCACGAGGGAACCCTGGCCGCGATCAACGGTTCGCACACCCACCTGGGCGCCGACCACGGCCGCGCCGCCGGCTACGACCTGGCGCTGCTCGACATCTTCTGGACCTCGATGTCCGGGCTCGCGCACGCGTTCGCGCTGGCGAAGGCTGAAGGGGTGGAGGCGGCGGACTTCGCCCCTTCGCCCAGGGCATCATCGGGATCCTGCCCGAGTCCGTGACCGACATGGCGGGCAAGCTCGACCGGGGCTCGTTCCCGGCGGACGGCTCCGGCGTCCTCTCCAACACGACCACGATGAAGCACATCGTCCACGCCGCCCGGGACCGGTCGATGGACCCGGGCCCGCTCGGGGCCGTCCTCCCGTTCGCGCGGGCGGTCGTGGACGCGGGCCACGGCGGCGACAACTTCGCCCGCCTCGCCGTGCACTACCTGGAGGGCCGTTCCTGACCGCGACGGGACGGGCCGAGGCGAAGCGGAGGCCCCCAGGGGCACGGCTCGGCCTCCGGGCCCCGGGCGGGCCCCTCCGGTGCGGAGGGGCCCGCCCCTCGTCGCCCGCCGACCTGGGATCATGAAGATCTCCTCACGTCCGTTTCATGCGGACGCCTCCTTCACAGGGGAAGCTCGTGTCATGAGATCACCTCTGGTGCCGCTGGCGGTCGGGGCGCTGACAGTCGTCGCCGTCTCGGTCGCCGCCCTGCTGTGGGCGCTGTTCCTGCGCGACCCCGACCCCGGGCTCGCCTCCGAGGTGGTGCTCGGCGAGTCCCCCGAGGCCGCCGCCTCCGCCGACCCCGACGACGGCGTGGTCAGCCCTCCTCCCCGGTCACCGACCGGGACGGGGACGGCTCCGAGGACCCCTCTCCGGAGCCCTCGACCGAGCCCTCGCCCAGTCCCTCACCCGAGCCGCCGACCGGCTTCCCCTTCGACTGTCTCGACGGGGGTTCCGGCCACGAGACCTGGGGTGAGGAACAGTGGGAGCTCTGGTGGGAGTCCTGCATGGACACGCGGTACGAGAACGGGGACGACGACGATGACGACTGACCGCCAGCGGGGGCGGACGGTGAGGGGACCGACCCCGGACCCGCCCCCGACCCCGACGCCACCACCGTCCACGTCCCGCCGGGCCGGTCCAGACCCGAGGACCCGGCGTACGACGCGCCGCCCCCGGGAGCCCCCTCCTCGGGCGGCACCTCCGTGTTCCCGACCCTCGTGCTGCGCGGCCCCCAGCCCGAGCTTCCCCAGCGGCGCCGGGTCCCCGCCCGGCTGCTCATCATGGCCTGGGTGGTCCTGCTCATGGCCGCCGTCCTCGTGCTGGTCAACGTGGTCACGTGGAGCGCGCTGACCGCCCGGACCGACGAGCGGGTCGACCGCGCCCTGGACCAGGAGATCGCGGAGTTCCAGGAGTTCGCGGCGGTCGGGGTCGACCCCGGCACCGGCACCGCCTTCACCGACGTCTCCACCCTCATCCGGGTCCACCTGGAGCGCCAGTTCCCCGAGGACTCCGAGATCCTCTTCGGCTGGGTCGACGAGCCCGAGTCGGGCGCCACGGGCGCCGAGGGAACGGCCTCACGCGGGAACCGGGGCTCGGCCGAGACCGTCACCGGCCGCATCCGGCAGGGGCAGGAGCCCCCGTACGATCTCTCCGCGGACCCCGCGATGGTCGAGGCGGTCCTGGGCACCCCCGACGCCCGAGGGGTCCTGGACACCCCCGCCGGTCCGGTCGAGTGGGAGAAGATCCGCGCGCTGCCCCCGGAGGGCGACGGGGGCCCGGCGGGCTGGTTCGTGATCGGCTACTTCACCGCGTACGACGACGACACCTCCGCCGGGACCATGGGCACCCTCGCCCTGGTCAGCGCGGTCGGGCTGCTCGCCGCCGCCACCGCCGCCTGGTGGGTGGCGGGCCGCATCCTGGCCCCCGTGCGGCTGGTCCGGCAGACCGCCGCGCAGATCTCCGAGGAGGACCTCTCCCAGCGGATCGAGGTGTCCGGGCGGGACGACATCGCGGCCCTCGCCGAGCAGTTCAACAGCATGCTGGACCGGTTGGAGGGCGCCTTCACCGAGCAGCGCAGGTTCGTCGACGACGCCGGGCACGAGCTGCGCACCCCCATCACGATCGTGCGCGGCCACCTGGAGCTCATGGGCGACGACCCCGAGGAGCGCCGAGAGGTGGTCCGGCTGGTCACCGACGAGCTCGACCGGATGGGCCGCATCGTGGAGGACCTGCTGCTGCTCGCCAAGGCCCAGCAGCCCGACTTCGTCCGCTCCGAGCCCGTCTCCCTGGCCGAGCTCACCAGCGACATCGACGCCAAGGTGCGCCAGCTCGGAGACCGCGACTGGCGGCTGGAGTCGCTGGCGGAGGAGACCGTGCGCCTGGACCCCCAGCGCGTCACCCAGGCGATGGTGCAGCTGGCGGCCAACGCCGTGCGGCACACCGCCCCCGGGTCCACCCTGCGCACCGGTTCGCGGGTCAGCGACTCCGAGGTGCGCCTGTGGGTGGCCGACCAGGGCCCCGGCATCCCCGCCGTGGAGCACGGCCGGATCTTCGAGCGCTTCTCCCGGGGCGGCCGCACCGAGCGCGGCGACCGGGGCGCCGGGCTCGGCCTGGCCATCGTCCGCGCCATCGCGGAGGCGCACCACGGCCGGGTGGACCTGGTCTCGGCGCCCGGGGCGGGCTCCACCTTCACCCTCGTCATCCCCCTGACCCCCGGCCGCGTCGGAAGGGAACACCTGTGAGCCGAGTACTCATCGTCGAGGACGAGGAGCGGATCGCCTCCTTCGTCCAGAAGGGGCTGACCGCCAGCGGGTTCACCACCACGGTGGTGGGCACCGGGGCGGAGGCGGTCGACTACGCCGTCACCGGTGGCTTCGACCTCATGCTGCTGGACCTCGGGCTGCCGGACACCGACGGGTTCGACGTCCTCCGCAGGGTGCGCGCCCTGGGAGTGGACGTGCCCGTGGTGATCCTGACCGCCCGGGACGGCGTCCGGGACACCGTGACGGGCCTGGAGATCGGTGCGGACGACTACGTCACCAAGCCGTTCCGGTTCGAGGAGCTGCTGGCGAGGGTCCGGCTGCGGATGCGCACGGAGCGCGCCCCGGACCTGACGGTGCTGCACGCGGGCGGGCTCCGCCTGGACCTGCGGACCCGCCGGGTGGCGGTGGGCGAGGACTCGGTGGACCTCACGGCCCGCGAGTTCGCGTTGCTGGAGCTGCTCATGCGGCACCAGGGGCAGGTGATGACCCGCCAGCAGATGCTGTCGCACGTGTGGGGTTACGACTACGACCCCGGGTCGAACGTGGTGGACGTGTTCGTGCGCGCGCTGCGCCGCAAGGTGGGCCCGGAACGCATCCTCACGGTGCGGGGCATGGGGTACCGGCTGACCGGCTGACCAGTCGAGGCGCCGTCCCCGGGGGCCGACCGGCCGAGCAGCTGGGCCGGTCGGCCCCCGCGTGTCCGGGACCGGACGCCCGTGCGGCGGCCGCCTCCGAAACATGAGGGTTCCCTCATGCGGCGCTCATGATCACCTCACCGCGGCTGCCCACCATGGTCGACATGTTCTGGTTCGCACTTGCGGTCGACCTGACCGCGATCACGTTGTTGTCCTACGTCCTCTACTTCCGCAGGCACGGCCGGCGGGACCTGGTGCTCGCCTACGTGGCGCTCAACGTCGGCATCTTCGCGGTCGTGTCGATGCTGGCCCAGCAGGAGGTCGGCCTGGCGGTCGGCTTCGGGCTCTTCGGCGTCCTGTCGATCCTGCGCCTGCGCTCGGACCTCATCAGCCAGGGGAGATCGGCTACTACTTCATCGCGATCGCCCTCGGCCTGGTGAACGCGGTGGCCGCTCCGGCACCGTGGCTGCTGCTGGGACTGAACGCCCTCCTGCTGTCCTCCCTGTACGTGGCCGGGCACCCGAAGCTGCTGGCCCGCACCCAGCGCCGGGTCATGACCCTGGACGTGGTGCACGAGGACCCGACGGCGCTCCGGCAGGACCTGGAGCGGCGACTGCGCGGCCGGGTGCGGCACGTGGACGTCACCGAGGTGGACTACGTACGCGACCTCATGGTGGTTGACGTGCGCTTCCAGGAACCGAAGCCGACCGAGGTCCCGGGGCGGCCCGCCGGACGCCAGCCGCTGGCCTCCATGTGGGGTGGGCGTTGAGAACCCCCTCCCCCACCCCCGTCCTCTCCCCCGCCACGGCGCCGTCCGGGCTGGACCGGCTGCACCCGGTCTCCCTGGCGGAGATCAACGACCGCGCCGCCCTCGTCACCCGCACCTGCCGCAAGTACCTGCTCCCCGCCGACCTGGTGCCCGCCCTCTTCGACGGCGCGGAGGACGCGTTCGGGGTCCTGGAGATCGACGGACGGACGTCGTTCCTGTACTCGTCCACCTATCTGGACACCCCGGATCTGCGGACCTTCCACGACCACCGCCAGGGGCGGCGGCTGCGCTACAAGGTGCGCACCCGCTCCTACGTGGACACCGGCACGACGATGTTCGAGGTGAAGCTGAAGGGGGCGCGCGGGATCACCGACAAGGTGCGCGTCGAACTGCCCCCGGGCTCCCCGTGGACCGTCTGACCTGGCGGACCCGTGACTTCCTCGACCGCTCGCTGAGCCGGTGTCGGCTCGCTCCCCCGGACGTCCTGCGGCCCTCCGCCGTGACCGACTACCGGCGGACCACCGTCGTGGCCCTGTCCGGCGAGGAGCGGGTGACGATCGACCACGGCCTGGTGGGTTACCGGGGCGACTGGGAGGTGCGGATGCGCCCGAACGTGGTGCTGCTGGAGGTCAAGACCCGGGGCGGGCTGACCACCACCGAGCGGCGGCTGCACGCGCTCGGGGTGCGGGAGGCCCGGTTCAGCAAGTACGCGGCCGCGCTGGCCGCCCTCGAACCGGACCTGCGCGGCAACCGCTGGCACCGGGCGATGGGCCACTGCATGGACCACCCCTCCCGCGTGCGGCACCCGAAGGACGCGGTGGCGGGCGACTGACCGACCGGTACCGGGTGTTTCACGTGAAACAGCGGGCCCCCGTCTCGCACCCGCCCCGACCGGTCGCGCGGAGCGACCGCCGCCCCGTAACCGGTCGGGGCGGCGGTCTGGTTGCGCGGGCCCTCTCCCGCTACAAGAGGGAGTCCGCGGCACCCACAATGGTGACACCCGGTTCCCCGCAGGTCCAGACCGGCAGGGGTTCCACTCTTCGGACGGGGCCGTTCCGACCGCTCCCGGTCAGTCCGCGGGACGCAGGTCCAGACGCCGGAGGAGCTGGGCGTTGAGCGCCACGATGATCGTGGACAGGCTCATCAGCACCGCACCCACCGCCGGGGCGAGCACGATGCCGACCGGGGCCAGCACCCCGGCGGCCAGCGGGACCGCCGCCACGTTGTACCCGGCGGCCCAGACCAGGTTCTGGACCATCTTCCGGTACCCCGCCCGGGACAGCTTCCGGACCGACACCACACCGCGCGGGTCGTCGGAGGCCAACACCACTCCGGCGGACTCGATGGCCACGTCGGTCCCGGCGCCGATGGCGACACCCACGTCCGCCCGGGCCAGGGCGGGGGCGTCGTTCACCCCGTCACCGACCATGGCGACCCGGTGGCCCCGCTCCTGGAGGTCCCGGACCACCGCGTCCTTCTGGTCCGGCAGCACCTGCGCGAACACTTCGTCCAGGCCGAGCTCGGTGGCGACGGCGTCGGCGACGTTGCGGGCGTCACCGGTCACCATCGCCACACGTACCCCCTGCTCCTGGAGCTGACGGACGGCCGAGGCGGACTCGGGGCGTACCTCGTCGGCCAAGGAGAGCGCCCCGACCACGGAGCCGTCCACCACCAGGTGCAGGACGGTGGCGCCCCGGTCGCGCCAGAACCCGGTGCGTTCGGCCAGGTCGTCGGGTTCCGTGACGCCCAGGGACTCCAGGAGCGCGGGCCCGCCCACCTGGGCCTCGGCACCGTCCACGACCGCCCGGACGCCGTGTCCGGTCAGGGAACGGAAGTCCGTGGCCCCGGGCACCGGCCCCCGCTCCCGGGCGGCCCGGACGATCGCCCTGGCCAGCGGGTGCTCGGAGTCGGCCTCGACCGCCCCGGCCAGGGCCAGGACCCGTTCGTCGGTCCACCCGTCGACGGCGGCGGAGTCACCGACCGCCGGGGCGCCCCTGGTCAGGGTTCCGGTCTTGTCGAAGAGCACGGTGTCCACGAGCCGGGTGCGCTCCAGTGACAGCCGGTCCTTGACGAGGATGCCGTTGCGCGCCGACAGGGTCGTGGAGATCGCGATGACCAGCGGGATCGCCAGCCCCAGCGCGTGGGGGCAGGCGATGACCAGCACGGTGACGGTCCGTTCGACGGCCTGGCTGCCCTCCCCGAGGACCACTCCCCACACGGCCGCGGTGACCACGGCGGCGGCGAGGGCGAACCAGAACAGCAGCGCGGCCGCGCGGTCGGCCAGCGCCTGCGACCGCGACTTCGACTCCTGGGCCTCGCTGACCAGGCGTTGGATCCCCGCGAGGGTGGTGTCGTCACCGACCGCGTCCACCCTGACCCGCAGGGAGGAGTCGGTGGCGACCGTCCCGGCGACCACCCGGTCGTCCTCGGCACGGGTGACGGTACGGGACTCGCCGGTGATCATGGACTCGTCCACGGCGGCGGATCCCTGGACGACCGTGCCGTCGGCGGGGACCCGCCCACCGGAGCGGACCAGGACGGTGTCGCCGGTGCGGAGATCGGCGGCGGGGACCTCCTCGACCCCGCCGTCGGAGCCGACCCGTTCGGCGCGGTCCGGCAGCAGGGCGGCCAGGGCCTCCAACGCCCCGGAGGCCTGCCCGAGGGCGCGCATCTCCAGCCAGTGGCCGAGGAGCATCACCACGACCAGCAGGACCAGCTCCCACCAGAAGTCGAGCTCCATGCCGACCACCCCGAAGGTGGAGAGCAGGCTCGCGACGAAGGCGACGGAGATCGCCATCGCGACCAGGGTCATCATCCCGGGCCTGCGTTCGCGCAGCTCACCGGGGACACCGGCGAGGAACGGCCAGCCGCCGTAGAGGAAGACCACGGTGCCCAGGAGTGGCGGCACCCAGGTGAGGGCCTGCGGGACGTCGTAGCCGAGCCACCCGGAGATCATGTGGCTGGTGAACACCACGGGCACGCTCAGGAGCAGGCTCCACCAGAACCGGGCGCGGAACATCGCGGCGTGGTCCCCGTGTCCGCCGTGACCACTGTGGCCCCCGTGGCCCCCGTGGCCCCCGTGACCGCTGTGGCCCCCGTGACCACCGTGGTCACCATGGTCCTTGGCGGCGCCGTGGTCCCCGTGACCGGTGTGATCCGCGTGGCTACCGTGACGCGCACGGTCCCCGTGGTCACGGTGCTCACCGTGGTCGGCGCGCCCCTCGTGCGCCCCGCCGTCGTCGTCGCCTTGCTGACCTGTCGTCATGTCGACCCCTCTCCTGCTCCGACCCTGCACGCCCGGGGCCTCCGAACCACGGAGGTCCGCGTCGTACGCGCGTCTCGCACCAACGCATATACCCCTTGGGGGTATTCCGAAGCGGGTTCGAACACGAAGAACACCCGCCGAGCGTCTCGACGGGTGTTCCTGCCGGACCCCTGCGGGCCGGAGCGGGCTAGGCCGTGTTTTTGTGGATGCTTTCGCCGGTGGCTGGCGGAGCCGCCATCGATGCGAGCGGCCGTCCAGGCAATCTCTCGCAAGACGAGGAGCGACGGTGCCCCTACTGTGCGCTGCTACGCAAGCTCCGCAGCTTCGCACAGCGGGGGCCCGCCCGGGTTTGGCTGTCCGAGCTTCATCGGCGCAGCGAGAGGCAGCCTGGCAGTAACGCGAAGACACAGCGCCGAAGGCGTCCGTTGAGGGTGGTGGCGGGCGACGGGTGGGAGGAATGATCCAAAAACACGGCCTAGGTGGCGGTCTCGGTCTCCCGGCCGTACCAGGGCCACCACTGCACGGTGTGGCCGTGCGGGATCATCCGGTCCAGGCGGATCGTGAGTCTGAGCGCGAACCCGCCCGCGATCATCCCGGCCAGCAGGTCCGTGAACCAGTGGAAGTGCAGGTAGATCGAGACTGTCGACTGGAGGAGCGCGATGCCCACGATGCAGTAGGCCAACCGCCTGATGATGTGGGGGCGCGCCGCGCCGAACCGGATGATGAGGAACAGCACCAGGCCGTAGATGAGGATCGCGTTGGCCCCGTGCCCGGAGGGGAAGGCGACGTTGCCCGCCCCCGCGAAGAAGTCCGGGTCGTAGTACTTGGCGTGACCCCGGTTGAACAGCAGCTTCATCACGGAGACCAGGGACATCATCCCGAAGACGCCGCCCGCCCCCAGGATGATCGGCCGCCAGCTGCGGTGCCAGTAGGCCAACTGGAGCGTGGTGACGCCCAGGACCGGCAGGGCCACGTAACGCGAGGCCACGTTGTCCGGCCAGAAGATCAGCGGCTCGCGCAGCGTGTCCCAGTAGGGCCGGGGCAGCTCGTTGAGGAGGTTGTCGACCGGGTGCAGCGGCCCCGCGGCCAGCATCGTCATGACGATGAGCGCCACGAAGAGCATGATCGCGATGCGGTCGGAGGCCAGCCCCCACGCGATCTCGCTCACACTCGGCCACCTGACCGCGCGCACGACGGGCGGCCCCGGCGCGAGCTCCTTGCTCGGCACCACGGGGATCGGGCCGCTGTAGGGTCCGGGTTCCGGCTTGCGCCGCTCCGGTTCGTGTGGCGTCGTGGACTGTCTGGACCGCGCGTGCCGGGTCCGCGAAGGTTGCGTCATGTGCTCAGTGCTGTCTCACACGTCGTGGGCTCGCCTGTGGCACTGCTTGAGGCGTGGGGGACGGGCTAGCCGCGGTTGTTGGGACTGATCCTGACGTCCCCGGGGGCCGACACGGAGTGTGGGACGTACCGGGGGCTTACCCCTCACACCCCGTTCGACGGTCGAACCTTCGGACTGGTTCACGGTGGTCGTGACCGGTCGCCGGGCAGGCTCGACGTCCAGGGAACGGAACTGGTCGACAGTGGCGTCTGTGTGGGCGCTCGTTACCGCGATTGCTTCGGTCAGCGCAGGTCAGGGCGCTCTCGTCGGGCCATCACCGTGACGTGGGTAACTCTCCGTACGGCTTTGGGTGGATATTGCCAACACGCGAGCCTACCCGGACAGTCGCCCTCATTGGTGGTTTCCCGGGCCAAGTGTGACCCTTCCACCTCGGACTTTGCCGGAAGCCCACGTCGACGACCGGCGCGCTTCACCCGCACGCGACCGGTTCGTGAGGGTTCCGTTAGCACTTCGAGGCCGACCGTCCGGCGGACACGTGCGCGTGTGGCACCCTTCAAGGAGCTTGTCAGACGCTGGAGTGTGTCGGCACGTGTGCTGGTCGCGCACGGGTCGGAAGACGGAAGGGCCCTGGATGGTCGACCTCCCACAGTTGCCGGAGGACCCCTCGAAGCTGGCCCGTGAGCCGCTGAGGGAACAGATCCGGCAGGTACTGGTCGAGGGTCTGCTGTCCGGCCGCTGGCAGCCCGGAGAACGCATCGTGGAACGCAGGATCGCCACGGAGCTGAAGGTCAGCCAGGCGCCGGTCCGCGAGGCGCTCCGCGAGCTGGAGACGCTGCGCCTCATCGAGACCGTGCCGAACAAGGGGGCCCGGGTCAGGGCCTTCGGAGTCCAGGACATGGCGGAGATCTACCCCGTCCGCGCCGGTCTAGAGCTGGTCGCCGCACAGTTGGCCGCGCCGCGCCTCGCCGAGGACCCCTCCGTCCTGGAACGCGAGGTGGAGGCGCTCCAGCGCGCCACGGCCGAGGGGAACGTCACCGAGCAGATCCGGCACAGTGTGGAGTTCCACCGCGAGGTCGTGCGGGCGGCGGACAACAGCGTGCTGCTGCACACCTGGGAGTCCCTGGGGGTCGAGGTGTGGACGGCGCTGTCGGTGCGCTGGCTCAACATGGAGCTGCACGCCAAGGCCGCCGACCACGCGCAGATCACACGGGCCTTCCGCGAGGGCGATCCCGCCGTGGGGCAGATGCTCAGCGACCACGTCATGAACTACGTCGAGGCGGCGCTCCGGACCCACGAGGGCAGTCGCTAGGCCCCGGGAGGCGGGGCTTCCACGCCCCTCCCCTCCCTTCCCACCTGGGCGGCTCCTGCCGTCACCTGGTGGTTTGCACCGAACTCCGGGTTTCTGTCCTAAAGTTGTATTGATCGATCATCGATCAGACCGTAGAGTGTGCGCGACGCACGTCACACCACACACGCGCGTGCCCCCTGGTGGCACGGGGTTGTTCATCCGGCCGGTGAACGAACTCGGCCGACCTCCCGGCGGATGCTTACCGCACCCCAGACCGGGAAGCAATGCCGTCAAGGGTCGCGGCGCGACAACTGCACACGTGACCCCGATTCGCTTCGCGTCCGCACCCGGGCCCCGCCAGGCCCGACCGGACGCGCCCCGCAACAGCCACAGTGTCGCCGCCGATGAGCCCGGCGGCGGCACGCGCCGGGACCACGCCTGACAGCGGGGTCCGGGCGGGCCGCGTCTCCGACCCACAGGACGGATGCGCGCGGCCTCCGCGCACGTAGAAAGGCACACCATGGCTGACACGGCCAAGCCGAAGGGCGGCACCGCCCGGGCCTCCGCGTCCCGGCGCCGGACCCGGAAGGACTCCGGCATCGGCAACGAGAAGCCGGAGACCCTCCTCGACTACTACCGCCAGATGCTCTTCATCCGACGCTTCGAGGAGCGCACCGGACAGGCCTACACCCAGGCCCGCGTCGGCGGTTACTGCCACCTCAACCTCGGCGAGGAAGCCACCGTCGTCGGTCTGATGACCGCCCTCCAGGAGCGCGACTACCTGTTCACGAACTACCGTGACCACGGGTACGCGATCGGCAAGGGCATGGACCCCAAGCGGGTCATGGCCGAGCTCTACGGACGCGTCGACGGCGTGTCCAAGGGCTGGGGCGGCTCCATGCACATGTACGACACCGAGACCCGCATGCTCGGCGGCTACGGCATCGTCGGCGGCCAGCTCCCCTGGCCACCGGTGCGGCGCTCGCCGTCACCTACCGCGGCGGCGACGAGGTCGTCATGTGCCAGATGGGCGACGGCACCACCAACATCGGCGCCTGGCACGAGTCCCTCAACATCGCCAAGCTGTGGAACCTGCCGGTCGTCTTCGTGGTGATCAACAACTTCACCGGCATGGGCACCACCGTGGAGATGTCCTCCGCCGAGCCCGAGCTCTACAAGCGCGGCGCCGCCTTCCGCATCGAGGGTGAGCGCGTCGACGGCCGTGACGTCCTGGCCGTCCGCGACACCGCCACCCGCCTGGTCGAGCGCGCCCGCGAGGAGCAGACCCCGTTCCTGCTGGAGGCCTGGAGCTACCGGCAGAAGGGCCACTCCGTCGTGGACCCGGCCAAGTACCGCACCGACGAGCAGCGCGAGTCGGCCCGGGCCGAGGAGAACGACCCGATCGTGATCTTCGACGCCCAGCTGGCCAAGGCCGGGATCCTCACCGACGACCTGCGCGACGAGATCGCCGCCTCGGTCAAGGCCGAGGTCACCGAGGCCGCCGACTTCGCGGAGAACAGCCCGAAGCCGGACGTGTCCACGCTCTTCGACTACACCTACGCCACCCCGGTGCCGAACGAGTCGCGGCGTATGCCCGCCGACCCGGTGTTCGCGGAATAGGAAGGAACCACTCACATGTCCGTGATCACCTATCGCCAGGCCCTGCGCGACACCCTGCGCGCCGAGATGGTGCGTGACGAGAACGTCCTCGTGATCGGCGAGGAGATCGGCGTCTTCGAGGGCTCCTACAAGATCACCGAGGGGCTCCTCAAGGAGTTCGGCCCCCGCCGGGTCAAGGACACCCCCATCGCCGAGGAGGGCTTCGTCGGCGCCGCCGTCGGCGCCGCCATGCTGGGCCTGCGCCCGGTCGTGGAGCTCATGACGATCAACTTCTCGCTGATCGCCATCGACCAGATCATCAACCACGCCGCCAAGATCTACGGGATGTTCGGCGGCCAGACCAGCGTCCCGCTGGTCATCCGCACCCCGGCGGCGGCGGTCAGCAGCTCGGCGCGACGCACTCGCAGAACATCGAGCTGTTCTACTCCTTCATCCCCGGCCTCAAGGTGATGGCTCCCAGCACCCCGGCCGAGGCCTCCTCGATGCTGCGCGCCGCGATCCGCGACGACGACCCGGTCCTGTTCCTGGAGAACCTGGGCCTGTACAACTCCAAGGGTGAGGTACCCGAGGACTACGCGGAGCCGGAGAACGACAACGTCGCCACCATCGGCCGTGCCGCCGTGACCCGCGAGGGCAGCGACATCACGCTGATCGGCTACTCCCGGATGGCGATGGTCGCCACCCAGGTGGCCGAGAAGCTGGCCGAGGAGGACATCAGCGTCGAGGTCGTGAACCTGCGCAGCCTGCGTCCCCTCGACCGGCAGACCTTCGTGGACTCGGTCAAGAAGACCGGTGCCGCGGTGATCTGTGAGGACGACTGGCTCACCTACGGCATCGGCGCGGAGATCGCCGCGTCGATCCAGGAGGGGGCCTTCGACTACCTGGACGCCCCCGTGCGCCGGGTGGCCATGGCCGAGGTCCCCATGCCGTACGCCAAGCCGCTGGAGACCGCCGCCCTGCCGTCGGTCGAGTCGATCAGCACCGCGATCAAGGAAACCCTGAGCGCCGTCGGCAAACGGGTCGGGTAGAGGGAGTAGTCAATGAGCGAGATCCACATGCCCCGCCTCTCCGACACCATGGAGGAGGGCGTCATCTCCACCTGGGTCAAGAAGGTGGGGGACAAGGTCGCCTCCGGTGACGTGCTGGTCGAGATCGAGACCGACAAGGCCGTCATGGAGTTCGAGGCCTACGAGGACGGTTTCCTCGTCAAGCAGAACTTCTCCGAGGGCGACACCGTCCCCATCGGTGAGGTCATCGGTTTCATCGCGGACTCCCCGGACGCGGTGCCCGAGGAAGCGGCCGCGCCCGCCGCCCCGGCCACCGAGGCCCCCAAGGAGGAGCCGCAGGAGGAGGCCGCCGCCGCGCCCGCCCCCGTCGCCGACGAGCCCGCCGGCGAGCGCCCCCGGACCTCCCCCTGGCCCGCAGGCTGGCCAAGGAGTACGGCCTGGACATCACGAAGATCCAGGGCTCCGGCCCCAAGGGTCGGATCGTGCGCGCCGACATCGAGGCCGCCAAGGACGGGTCCGCCGCCCAGGCGACCCCGGCCGCCCCCGCGCCGAGCGCCCCGGCGCCCGCCGCCCAGGCCGCCCCGACCCAGGACGAGGTCCGGGGTTCCGAGGAGGTCAAGACCAGCAACGTGCGCAAGGTGATCGCGCGCCGTCTGACCGAGAGCAAGCAGACGGTCCCGCACTTCTACCTGCGCCGCTCGATCGACGCCGAGGCCCTCAAGGCCTTCCGGGGCCAGATCAACGAGCAGCTGTCCAGCACGGGCGTGAAGGTCAGCTTCAACGACCTGATCGTGAAGGCGTGCGCCACCGCGCTCAAGCTGCACCCGGAGGTCAACACCTCCTGGATCAACGACACCCTGGTCCAGCACCACCGGACCAACGTCGGCGTGGCCGTCGCCGTGGACGCCGGGCTGGTCGTGCCGGTGCTGCACGACACCGACAAGGCGACCCTGTCCGAGATCTCCACGCGCACGCGTGAGCTCGCGGGCAAGGCCCGGGACAACAAGCTGAAGCCGCAGGAGATGAGCGGCGGTACCTTCAGCGTGTCCAACCTGGGCATGTTCGGTATCGACAGCTTCTCCGCCGTGATCAACCCGCCGGAGGCCGCCATCCTCGCGGTCGGCGCCATGCGTCCGGAGGCCGTGGTCGTGGACGGTGAGGTGGCGGTGCGCAACCGCATCGCCCTGGAGCTGTCCGTGGACCACCGCGCGGTCGACGGTGCCGTGGGCGCCGCCTTCCTCAAGGAGCTCGCGGAGATCCTGGAAGAGCCCATGCGGATCATCCTGTAGCACCCCCGTACGCGACGCCCCGGCCCGAGTCCCCGGCCGGGGCGTCCGTCGTTCCCACGGCACGTCCGGGAACCCCTGGTCCCCGCGCCTCCGGGGGTGACGCGGTAGCGTCCGCTGCATGGCTCACGTACTGCACCTGACCGAACTCTCACGCTGGCGCGCCGACGGGGACGTCGAGGCCGACTCCCTGGGCACCGAGGGGTTCCTGCACGCCTCGCCCGACGAGGCCACCATGCTGGCGGTGGCCAACGCCTTCTACTCCGATCCCGCGGAGGCGCTGGTCGTACTCGTGGTGAACACCGAGAAGGTGGACGCCGAGGTGCGGTGGGAGGCGGCGGCGCCCGTCCCGCCGCCCGGGGTCGACGCGGACGTGCTCTTCCCCCATGTGTACGGACCGATCCCCCGACCGGCGGTGACGGGACTGCGCCGTCTGGTCCGGAACCCGGCGGGGCGGTACACGGCGCTGGAGACGGTGATGGAGCCCGGCCCCTGTTTCCAGGGCTGATCCCACGTCGACGCGTCGACATGGGAACTTGTCCACAGGCTGTGGACAACGCGAAGGGCCCCGGGATCACCCGGGGCCCCTCGTCGTGCGGTCAGGCGTTGCCGAGTCCGGTCTGGTCGGGCGGGATGTTGCTGTGCTGCCCGACGCTCCCCGGGACGGTGTGCCGAGCCCGGCCCTTGTCGATGCCGAGGAAGCGGTTGAGGTGCCCCTTCCTGCCGACCACGAACCAGGCGACCGCGCCGAACAGGGGAAACCACAGGATGAAGATGACCCAGAGGAGCTTGCCCCCGCCGGTGGTGTCCCCGTTGGCCAGGGTCGAGATGACGGCGGCGATCACCAGCACGGCGATGGCGAGGAACAGGAGGAGGAAGAGGACACCGGTGATGCCGCTCAACCAGGCGAAGGTGCGTTCGCCGCTGTCCATCTGCGACAGGCTCACTCGATCAGCGAGCTCCGACAGGTTCGTGATCATGTCTCCCCCAAGCAAGAAGTGACTCCCTGGTCACATAGCGTAGTATTTCGTGGCGGCCAGTCACGCACATTCCGACGCTTTCGGGCGTTTCCCCTCATCGGCCCACGCACCTCCGAATCCGTGGTTTCGCAGGGTTCCGAGCCGACTACTTTCGGGTAGCGCCCCCACCGGGCTTCCCCACTGCTTTACTGGAAACATGGGCGAGCTTCGGCGAACTGGCAGGTCCACTCCCTCCCTCCGGCCCGGGGCCGGCACCGGCGACGGTGCCCGCACGGCCACCCGTGACCAGCGATCCGCGCGTCCGGCCAGAGCCACCCCTCCGAGCAGGGGCGCGGCAGAGGCCGGGTGAGCGGTGTCCAGGCAACCCCGCTACCTGTGGCTGGCCGAACAACTCCGAGAACCGATCCTCAACGGCGAGATCACCCCGGGCACCCGACTTCCGTCCCGCACCCGCCTGGCCCGCTCCTACCGGGTCAGCGAACAGATCTCCCGCACCGCTCTGCGCCTCCTGGTCACCGAGGGCCTGGTCGAGGCCAGGCCCGGCTCCGGGTACTTCGTGCGGACCGTCCCGGAGACCTTCCGGCTCTCCCGGACCGACGCCACCTCCGGCTCCGGCCTGGGACAACTCAGCCGTGAGCGGGTCAGCACCGAGCAGGAGCGGTGCACGGCCCCGCTGAGCACCAGACTCCGGCTGCGCGACGGCGACCCGGTGTACCGCACCACCTCGCGGGGGCTCTCCTCCGACCGCCCGGTCACCCTGCACCGGTCCTGGGAACCGGCGATCCTCACCGCCGGAACCCTGCGCACCCCTTCGACGCCACCGAGACCGGCACCCTGGAACGGCTGGGCGCCGCGGGGTTCCCCGTGGACCGGGTCGTGGAGGAGGTGGGGGTCCGTGCGCTGCGAGACTCCGAGGCCGTACTCCTGGACTCCGCCCCGGGCGTACCGGTCCTGGTGGTCGAACGCACCCACTACTGCGGCGACCGCCCGGTCGAGACCTCCGACCTCATCGGCTCGGTCGAGCAGTGTCGACTTCTCTACAAGTTGTCCCTGGCCCGGCCACGGAGCCGCCGGTAGGCACGCCGAAGGGCGGTGGCCCGTTCCGCAGGGGAACGGGCCACCGCCCTCGGTGCGGCCTCAGGCCTGGGTGAACTCCTTGGCGACGACCTCCGCGATCTGCGCGGTGTTCAACGCCGCGCCCTTGCGCAGGTTGTCCCCGCACAGGAAGAGGTCGAGCGACTTCGGGTCGTCGATCGACTGCCGGATGCGGCCGACCCAGGTCGGGTCGGTGCCCACGACGTCGTTCGGGGTCGGGAACTCGCCCTTGGCGGGGTCGTCCACGACCTTGACGCCCTCGGCGCCGGCCAGCAGCTTGCGGGCGTCGTCGGCGGCGACCTCGCTGTCGAAGGACGCGTGGACCACCAGCGAGTGGGTGGTGATGACCGGCACGCGCACGCAGGTCGCGGAGACCTTCAGGTCCGGCAGCCCCAGGATCTTGCGGGACTCGTTGCGGACCTTCAGCTCCTCGGACGACCAGCCGTCGTCCTTGAGCGAACCCGCCCACGGCACGACGTTGTAGGCCAGCGGCGCCGGGAAGGGGCCGAGCTCGTCGACGGCCGCGCGCATGTCACCCGAGCTGTCACCGAGGGTGCGGTCACCGCCCGCCTTGGCCATCTGGTCGCGCAGGACGTCGATGCCCTCCTGGCCGGCTCCGGAGGCGGCCTGGTAGGAGGAGACCACCAGCTCCCTGACGCCGTAGGTCCGGTGCAGCGCACCGATCGCCACGATCATCGAGAGGGTGGTGCAGTTCGGGTTCGAGATGATGCCGCGCGGGCGGTTGCGCACCTGGTCCGCGTTGACCTCGGGAACCACCAGCGGGACGTCGGAGTCCAGGCGGAACGCGCCGGAGTTGTCGACGGCCACCGCGCCACGGGCCGCGGCGATCGGCGCCCACTCCTTGGACACCTCGTCCGGCACGTCGAACATGGCGACGTCCACGCCGTCGAAGACCTCGGGGGCCAGCGCCTGCACGACGACGTCCTCGCCGCGCACGCTCAGGACCTTGCCCGCGCTGCGCGCGGAGGCGACCAGCCGGATCTCGCCCCACACGTTCTCACGCTGGGTGAGGATGTCGAGCATGACGGTGCCGACGGCGCCGGTGGCACCGACGATGGCCAGGGTGGGAAGACGGTTGCTCATCGGCCGGTACCTCCGTAGACGACAGCCTCGACCTGGTCGGCGTCGAGCTGGAACTCGCTGTGCGCGGCCTGGACCGCCGCGTCGACCTGGTCCTCCTCGACGATGACCGAGATGCGGATCTCCGAGGTGGAGATCATCTCGACGTTGGTGCCGGAGGAGGCGATCGCGTCGAAGAACCGCGCGGTGACGCCCGGGTACGAGCGCATGCCCGCACCGATCAGGGAGACCTTGCCGATCTTGTCGTCGTAGCGCAGGGAGTCGTAGCCGACCTTCTCCTGGACCTTCTTCAGGGCGCCGACCGCCTCCTTGCCGAAGTCCTTGGGGACGGTGAACGAGATGTCCGTGCGGGAGGTGGAGACCGCCGACACGTTCTGCACGATCATGTCGATGTTGATCTCGGCGTCCGCGAGCGACTTGAAGATCGTCGCGGCCTCACCGACCTTGTCGGGGACGCCGACGACGGTGATCTTGGCTTCGCTCCGGTCGTGGGAGACCCCGGAGATGATCGGCTGTTCCATGCCTTCGCTTTCCTCGACTTCCGAGACGATCCACGTCCCGGGCTTCTGGCTGAACGACGAACGGACGTGCAGGGGAATGTTGTACTGGCGCGCGTACTCGACGCAGCGCAGGTGCAGGATCTTCGTGCCGCTGGCGGCCATCTCCAGCATCTCCTCGTAGGAGATCTGCGGGATGCGCTGCGCGGAGGGAACGACGCGCGGGTCGGCGGTGAACACGCCGTCCACGTCGCTGTAGATCTCGCAGGCGTCGGCGTTCAGCGCGCCAGCGAGAGCGACGGCGGTGGTGTCGGAACCGCCACGGCCCAGGGAGGTGATGTCCTTGGTGTCCTGGGAGACGCCCTGGAACCCGGCCACGATGCAGATCGAGCCCTCGCCGATGGCCTCCTGGATACGGCCGGGGGTCACGTCGATGATCTTGGCGTTGCCGTGCAACGACGTGGTGATGACCCCGGCCTGGGAGCCGGTGAAGGAACGGGCCTCGTAGCCCAGGTTCTCGATGGCCATCGCCACAAGGGCCATCGACATGCGCTCACCCGCGGTGACGAGCATGTCGAGCTCGCGGGCGGGGGCATCGGGGAGACCTGTTCGGCCAGGTCCAGCAGTTCGTCGGTCGTGTCGCCCATGGCCGAGACCACGACCACGACGTCATGTCCCGCCTTTTTCTGAGCCACGATCCTTTGGGCTACTCGCTTGATGGCTTCCGCGTCAGCCACGGAAGACCCACCGTACTTCTGCACGATTAGGGCCACGATCGATGCTCCTGAGGAGTTGGGATCAAGACAATGAACAACAAAGTGTAGCCAGCGACGACCAAGGCACCCCTTCCGACCTGCGGAGGGAGGGCGTGGCGTCTTGACACACCGGCGATCGGGTTACCCGCCAGAGCGGAGGTTACTCATATTTCCGCCCGATTACGGCGAAGTGTGAGCTAGAACTCGAGGCTGCGGCGGCCCTCGAAGGCACGCCCCAGAGTGACCTCGTCGGCGTACTCGAGGTCGCCGCCGACGGGGAGTCCGCTGGCGAGCCGGGTGACTTTCAGGCCCATGGGTTTGACCAGCCGCGCCAGGTAGGTCGCGGTGGCCTCCCCTTCCAGGTTCGGGTCGGTCGCCAGGATCAGCTCGGTGATCTGGCCGTCGGCCAGACGGGTCATGAGCTCCTTGACCCGGAGGTCGTCGGGGCCCACTCCCTCGATGGGGCTGATGGCGCCCCCGAGCACGTGGTAGCGCCCGCGGAACTCGCGGGTGCGTTCGATGGCGACGACGTCCTTGGACTCCTCGACGACGCAGATGACGGCGGCGTCGCGGCGGGCGTCACGGCAGATGCGGCACTCGGTCTCCTCTGCGACGTTGCCGCAGATCGAGCAGAAGCGCACCCGCTCCTTGACCTCGACGAGTGAGTTGACCAGGCGCTTGACGTCCGCGTGTTCCGCGGACAGCAGGTGGAAGGCGATGCGTTGCGCGCTCTTCGGACCGACGCCGGGCAGTCGCCCCAGCTCGTCGATCAGATTCTGAACCGCGCCCTCGTACATGCCTACCCACTCGGTCGGAACCGGGCAGGGGCCCGGTGGGGCCACTCCTGCCCCTCCCCCACCGTATCGGGGGCGGTGACCTCTCGCGACCGTCCCCCGACCGCGTCGCCGAAAAGCCGCGCGGCGGTCCGTCGCCGCTCCCGTACCGACGGGCGGTACCGGAGCGGCGGCACGGCGACCGTGAGGTCTCCGGGAACCCGCGCGGGCCCCGGAGGCACCCGAGGCTAGAAGCCGGGGAGGCCGGGCATGCCGCCGGGCATCCCGCCGCCGCCCAGGCCCTCGGCCAGCGGGCCCATCTTCTCCTGCTGGAGGCGCTCGACCTGGGCCTCGGCGTCACGGATGGCCGCCAGGACCAGGTCCGCGACGGTCTGCGCGGTCTCCTCCGCGTCGGTGGGGTCCACCGCCTTCGGGTCGACGGTGATGTCCTCGACCTGGCCCCGCCCGCTCAGCTTGACCTTGACCAGGCCGCCGCCGGAGGTGCCCACGACCTCGGCCTCCTCCAGGGCCTGCTGGGCCTGTGCCAGCTGCTGCTGCATCTGCTGGGCCTGCTGGAGCAGGGCCTGCATGTCCATTCCGCCAGGGTTCACGGCCGTCTCCTCGCCACACACGTGGTGCTGTTCATAGCTTCGTGTCACTTGCCTGTGAGGGTAACCGGTCCGACCGGGGCACCCCGGCCACGTCCGTCGGCGCCCCCGCCGCGCGCACCGGCGGCCCGGTCACCCGCGGCGGCCCCGGAGCCGTTCGCCCGGACGTCGGGCGGGGAGACGCGGGAGTCCTCGATCACCTGGTCCAGGGCCTCGCGGGTGCGCTCCAGCCCCCGGATCGCCCCGGTGACCCGGTCCCGTTCGCGCCGGAGCCAGTCGAGCAGGTCCGGGGCGGGCTCGCCGCGCTCCCGCGCGTACACGCAGGGCAGCAGCTCACCGATCACCTCGGTCGAGAGCCCGGCCCCGAGCAGGCACTGGACGCGGTCCACCCGCTCCACGGCGTCCTCGCCGTACTCGCGGTGCCCGCCCGCGGTGCGTGTCGAGGCGAGCAGGCCACGCTCCTCGTAGTAGCGCAGCGAACGGGGCTCACCCGCTCCGCGCGGACAGCTCTCCGATGCGCACGGGCGCCTCCCGTCGTCTCCTGTGACCCTGGCCACGAACGGCCTCCTGTGACCCTGGCCACGAACGCTTGAACCTCACACGGGTGTCAGATTCTACGCTCCTCGCATGGACACCGCGAAGACCCACGGAAACCCGCTCCTGGACCCCTACGACCTCGGGTCGCTGCACCTGCCCAACCGGGTGGTCATGGCCCCGATGACCCGTCTGCGCGCCGACCGGAACGGCGTGCCCGGCGACCTCATGGCCACCTACTACGCCCAGCGGGCCAGCGCGGGCCTGATCGTCTCCGAGGGATCTCGCCCAGCGTCGACGGCCAGCAGTACCTCACCGAACCGGGCCTGTACTCGGAGGCGCAGGTCGAGGGGTGGCGGCGGGTCACCGACGCCGTGCACGCCTCGGGCGGACGCGTCTTCGCCCAGATCATGCACGCCGGGCGGGGCGGCCACCCGGCCAACCGCCCCGACGGCGGGACCCCGGGCGCCCCCTCGGTCGTTCCGCGAACGGACCTCGTCCACACGCTGGACGGCAAGGTGGCTCCGGTCGCCCCACGCGCGCTGACCCTCCGGGAGATCGGCCGTACCGTGGCCGCGTACGCCGAGGCGGCGCGCGCGGCGGTGCGGGCCGGGTTCGACGGGGTCGAGATCCACGGGGCCAACGGGTACCTGCCGCACCAGTTCCTGGCTGACAACACCAACCAGCGCACGGACGCGTACGGCGGCGGGGTCACCGGGCGGATCCGGTTCCCCGTGGAGGTCACCGAGGCGGTCGCGGACGCCGTCGGCGCGGACCGGGTGGGGCTGCGGCTCTCCCCCGGCAACAGCCAGTTCGAGATGGTGGAACGCGACCCCGCCCCGGTCTACCGGGAGCTGCTGCGCCAGGTGGCTCCACTCGGCCTCGCCTACCTGCACGTCACCGCCGACCCGGTGCACCCCGCGCTGGCAGAGGCTCGGCGGGACTGGCCCGGAACGCTGGTGGGCAACACCGGGGAGCACGAGGCGACCACCCCGGAGAGCGCCGCCGCGCTCGTGGCCGGAGGGCGCGCCGACCTCGTGTCGGTGGGCCGCCCCTACATCTCCAACCCGGACGTGGTGGAGCGGCTCGCGGCCGGGGTGCCGTGGTCGGTGATCAGGGAGAGGAACTTCCACTACACGTCCGGTCCCCGGGGCTACGTGGACTACCCCACGCACGACCAGGCGGACACGCGTCGGGACAACGCGCGCTTGGTCGCACCGTTGACCTGATTTCACCAGGCAAGGGAGCGAAGAGTAGCGCACGAGTCACTCTGGGTTGAAAGGATGTTCGACGGGGCTGGTCGGCCGCTCCGGCGGCCGCGCCCCGACCGAGACAGCCGGACCACCAGGGGACTGAGGACGTGTTGACCGCCAGAGAGCGCAACTCGGCTCTGATCGAGGCGATAATCGCGGACGGCACGCTGACCGACGCCGCACTCGTCGACGCCTTCCGCTCCGTGCCCCGCCACCTGTTCATCCCGGAGCACGGCGCGCTCGCGGCGAACGGCAGCGCCCTGGACGCCTCCGGGAACCCGGACCGCTGGTTGGCCGCCGTCTACGCGGACGACGCCATCGTCACCCGGGTCGAGGGTCCGGAGGTGGCGGCACGGCACGGAGACGGCCGGGGCCCGGCCACCACGTGCAGTTCCGCGCCCACGGTGCTCGCGCGCATGCTGGAGCTGGCCGGGCTCGCGAACGGGCAGCGGGTGCTGGAGGTCGGCACGGGGACGGGATGGAACACGGCGCTGCTCGCCCACCGGCTCGGTGACGGCGCGGTGACCTCGCTGGAGATCGACGAACGACTGCTCGGCGCGGCGCGGGGCGCGCTCCACGACGCGGGCCTCTCCCCGACACACGCCTGGCCGACGGGTACGGCGGGTACGCGGAGGCGGCACCCTTCGACCGGATCGTCAGCGCGTGCGGGGTGCGCCGCGTGCCCGGCGCCTGGCTGGAGCAGCTCACCGACGACGGACTGGTCGTGTGCCCGTGGGGACTGTTGGAGAGCGCCGGGGTGCTCATGCGCCTCGAACGGACCGAGACGGTGGCGGGGACGTCCGGGGCCAGGGCGGTGGGCCGGTTCCACGGGGGCGTGGGTTTCGTGCCGCTGCGCACCCCGTACACGTCTCCCCGCCCGGCCCGGGACGCCGGTCAGCAGCCGGACGAGTACCGGCTCACCCAGGTCGACCCCGTCGCACCGATGCTCGCCTTCGCCTCGGCCTTCGCGGTCTCGGTGATGGTCCCCGACTGGCGGATGCGGCGGCGGTGGATCGGCACGGGCTCGGGCATGTGGCTGTGCGACGTGCGGGGGACTCGTGGGTGCGGGTCTACCCCTACGGCACCTCGTGGATGATCGAGCAGGGTGGCCCCAGGAGCATCTGGGACGAGGTGGAGGAGGCCCTCGCCACCTGGTCCGACCTGGGGAAACCCGGGCCGGACCGGTTCGGCCTCGTGGTGGGAGCCGACGGCGGGCAGCGGGTGTGGTTGGACACACCGGACGGGCGGTCCTGGCCGACCGGTTCGACCTGAGCCGGGTCGGCCCTCCGCCGTTCCCTCAGGCGGGGGCCGACGCCGAGCGGTCACGCCTGGCCTTCGACGTCCCCGGTCTCGGGGGTGGAGTGCTTCTCGCGGAGCCTGCGCAGGAGTTCCTGCTTCTGCTCACGCGCGGTGGCGCTGGGCCCGCCCTTGCCCCCGCCCTGGCCGCCACGGAGCGTGGAACGGGAGACGGTGGTGCGCTGACCACCCATCCCGAGGAGGTTGTCACTGTTCTTGGCCATGCCGTTGACTCCTCTCGTCATCAGGCAGCGAGACGCATCGTCTCGTCTTAGCCGTCACCCCTGATGCTACCCGCGCCAAGACGATACGTCTCGTCATTTTGGAGCGTTACCGTGGAGACATGGCCGACAACACCGATGAACAGAGCCGACGGGCCCCGGACCCCCGCCGCCGCAGCCAGCGCGCGCAGAACGCCATCGTCGACGCCGCCGAGGAGCTGCTGGGTGAGGTCGGCTACTCCAGACTCACCATGGAGGCCATCGCCGCCCGCGCCCGGGTGGGCAAGCAGACCATCTACCGCTGGTGGCCGTCCAAGGCCGCCGTCGTCTTCGAGGTCTTCACCCGGCTGACCGGAGCCGAGGCCGGGCAACCGCTGCCCGACACCGGCGACCTCGCCGCCGACCTCAAGACCGTACTCCGCGCCACCATCGACGAGTTCAACGACCCCGCGACGGACCGGACCACCCGGGCCTTCACCGCGGAGGTCCAACACGACGAGGAGTTCGCCCGAGCCGTCACCGAACAGCTCGTCCGACCCAACGGAGAGGCGGTCAAGGAACGGCTGCGCTCCGGACAGGCCGCCGGGCAGCTCGCCACGGACGTCGACCTCGACCTCGTCGTGGAGCTGCTCAACGGCCCCGTCAACCACCGGTGGCTGCTGCGCACCGCGCCGATCACCCACGAGTACGCGGACCGGCTCGTGGACACCGTCCTGCGGGGACTGCGCCCCTGACCAGCCCCCGGCCTAGCTCTCGCCGCCGTGCTCGATCTCCTCGAGCAGCTTGCCGCCGAGCTCGGTCTCGATGAGCGCGGCACCACCACCTGGGGAAACCGAGGCACCGGCGGAACCTCCCGTGTTCCCCTGGGGCTTCGGGGCGGGACCGGCGGGCGCCGGACGGCTCGGCTCGGGCGCCCGCTCCGGAGCACGCTGGGCGGGGCGGCCGAAGCCGCCGTCGTCCGGCGGCGGGGCCGAGGCACCGTCCTCGTAGGGGTCGGGCGGCGGCTCCTGGAGACCGGTGACGATACGGTCCGGCGGCGGTCCAGCCGCCACGTCGGGTCGCGGGGCCTCCGGTGCGGGGGCCGGTTCGGGCCGGGAGACCGGGGGCGGCGCGTCCCAACCGGGGGCTCGCCCTCCGCCTTCGGGGAGGGCGCCGGGGCCGGTGCGGGTTCGGCCCGACGCTGGGGGAGGCCTGCGCCGCCCCACCACTGGCGGGGGCCACCCGGACCTCGATCCCGAGGACCTGCTGAATGGCACCGGCCACCACCTGGTCGCTGCCGCTGTTGCTGAACCCCTTGGCCTCGTTGGGCTTGTTGAAGCGCAGCAGCACGCTGTTGCCCTCGACCCCGACCGGCTGGACGTCGCCGCCGGCCAGCACCATCCAGGTGAACCGGCGGCGACCCTTGACCGCCTCCAGGATCTGGGGCCAGGCGCCCTGGACCCGGCCCAGGTCGAGCCCGCCGCCACCGGCGGGGGCCTGACGCTGCGGGGCCGGTTGGGGGCGCCGCGCGGCGGGGCGTCCCAGCCAGCGGGCTCGCCGGTCGCGGCCCGGGAGGTCCGGGGGCCTGCGGCGCCGGGCTCGGAGCGGGTTCGGGAGCACTGGCGCGCGCGGGTGCCTCGGGAGCGGGTTCGGGTGCGGCCTGCGGCGCGGGGGCCGGAGCTGCCTGCGGCACTGGCGCTGGCGTGGGTGCGGGCGCGGGTGCCACCGGCGCGGGAGCGGCCGGGGCCACCGCACCGGAGGCCAGCCGACGCTCCATCTGCTCCACACGGGCCAGCAGCGCCGTGCCCTGGTCACCGTCGGTGGCGGGCAGCAGGATGCGGGAGCACATGAGCTCCAGCAGCAGCCGAGGCGCGGTCGCGCCGCGCATCTCGGTCAGCCCCTGGTTGAGGATCTCGGCGGACCGGGACAGCGTGGCCGGGCCCAACCTGGCGGCCTGGTCCTTCATCTGCTCCACGGACTCCGGCGAGACGTTCACCAGGCCCTTGTCCAGGGCGTCCGGCACGGCCGCCAGGACCACGAGGTCACGGAAGCGCTCCAGCAGGTCCGTGGTGAAACGACGCGGGTCGTGCCCGCCCTCCACGACCCGGTCCACCAGACCGAACGCGGCGGCCCCGTCGCGGGCGCCCAGGGCGTCGACCATCTCCCCGAGCAGGCTGGAGTCCGTGTAGCCGAGCAGGGAGACGGCGCCCTCACGGGTGATGCCGCCCTCGTCCGAACCGGCGATGAGCTGGTCCAGGACCGAGAGGGTGTCACGGGCCGAACCGGCGCCCGCGCGCACGACCAGCGGCAGCGCGGACGGGTCGTAGGCGACCTCCTCCTGCTTGAGGAGGTCCTCCATGAGCTCCCTGAGAGTGCTCGGCGGGATGAGCCGGAAGGGGTAGTGGTGGGTCCGCGAGCGGATCGTGCCGATGACCTTCTCGGGTTCGGTCGTGGCGAACACGAACTTCAGGTGCGGCGGGGGTTCCTCCACCAGCTTGAGGAGCGCGTTGAAACCCTCGCGGGTCACCATGTGCGCCTCGTCGATGATGTAGATCTTGTAGCGCGAGTTGACCGGCGAGAAGAACGCGCGTTCCCGCAGGTCGCGGGCGTCGTCGACACCACCGTGGGAGGCGGCGTCGATCTCGATCACGTCGATGCTGCCGCCGCCGTCGGGAGCGAGCGCCACGCAGGAGTCGCAGGTGCCGCACGGGTCGGGGGTCGGACCCTGCTCACAGTTGAGGGAGCGGGCCAGGATGCGCGCGCTGGTGGTCTTGCCGCAGCCGCGCGGGCCGCTGAAGAGATAGGCGTGGTTGATACGTCCGCTGCGCAACGCCTGGCGCAGCGGGTCGGTCACGTGTTCCTGACCGCGCACCTCACCGAACGTCGCGGGACGGTACTTGCGGTACAGCGCGATGCTCACGGTGTGATCACTCCCCTGTGTCCCTGCCTCGGTCCCATTCAACCCGCTGGCGGAGACAACTCGCACCTGGTCGGGGAAACCGGGAAGGGGGCGGCGCTGGGGCGAGGTACCCCCGGAAACAAGAAAGGACCCCCGCGCACCCGCCAGAGCCCACTTATCCTTGCTGCCTTCCGGCCCTGGGGAGGTTCGTAGGGTGACGCCGCACGAGGGGTCTGCCCCGAGTGTATCCGAACCCGGGACCCCCGCAACCCGCGCCGGGCCCCTCCTCCGGGCGGCCTGAAAGCCGTTCGAAGCAGTGTCGCGAAGCCTGTAGAGTTGTCCACGGAGGATTCGCCTAGTGGCCTAGGGCGCACGCTTGGAAAGCGTGTTGAGGGCAACCTCT
This sequence comes from Nocardiopsis eucommiae, assembly GCA_018388625.1. Lineage (GTDB taxonomy): Bacteria > Actinomycetota > Actinomycetes > Streptosporangiales > Streptosporangiaceae > Nocardiopsis > Nocardiopsis eucommiae. The sequence continues at coordinate 5,884,158 of CP074402.1, forward strand.
CAGGGGTTCGAATCCCCTATCCTCCGCCACAGGAGCGAGGGCCCCGACCGGGAGACCGGTCGGGGCCTTCGTCGTTTCCACGCTCCCCGGCTCAGCCCACACGCCGGGCGACGACCCTCGACGCGGGCAGACGCCCCGCCTTCGAGGTACCCGTCATCCGGTCGCCGTCGACGGTCAGCGCGAAGACGAGATCGAGCCGCAGGGGCCGGGTGACCGCCTGCCGCCACGTGAGCAGGTCACCTTCCAGAGTGAGGCCGACCAGCTCGCCCGGCTCCTCCCCCTCGTTCCAGGCGACCCCGCTGAGCTCCCTCCCCTTTCGGTGAGGCGCATCCTCGGGCTGATCCGCCCGATCGGCGTGCTGATGGTCAGGTCCCAGGTTCCGGCAACCGACACTGTTCTTCCTTCCGGTGGTGATGGGTGGTGCGCGGGCCGGTCAGGACACGGGGACGGGCCCTCGGCCCGCCAGACCACGCCGCGTCGTTCGTGGGCGAAGAGCCTCTCCACCGCGTGGGCGATCCGGGGCCCCAGCTCGCGTTCGAGGAGGTGGATGCCCAGGTCCAGCCCCGAGGTGACCCCGGCGGCGGTGACCAGGTCCCCGTCGTCCACGACCCTGGCGTCCACCGCCGTGGTGCCGGTGGCGTCCAACAGGTCCAGGCCCAGGTGGTGGGTGGTGGCCGCGCGGCCCTCGGTCAGCCCGGCCATGGCCAGCAGCAGGGAGCCACCGCACACGGCCGTCACGAGCGTGTCCTCCCGTGCCACGGCGGCACCGAGCAGCACCGGGAGTTCGGTGGTGAGGGCGTTTCCGAGGAGTACCGGAATCGAGTCCGGGTCGGGCTCGTCGTCCACCGTGTCCGGGTCGGGAACGCTCCCCACCGCTCCCGGCACCACGATCACGTCGGCGCGCCCGGGGTCCAGGCGCGCGGTGGCCCGGAGCGACACTCCGTTCCCGCTCGGTACCTCCCGAGCGCCCTCGGCGGAGACCAGTTCCACCGTCAGCGCGCCGCCGCTGGCGGCCCCGCCCGCGTACAGGACCTCGAACGGCGCGATCACGTCCAGCGGGTCGAACCCGTCGAACAGCACGACCTGGGCCAGCATCGTCCTCCCCTCGTGTGGTCGGGCCTCCCCTTTCGGAGGCCGTCGGCACGAAGCTACGGAAGGCCGGGGCGCGGTGACAGTGGCTGGACGGACACCTTCCAACGGATTCCAGCCAGTAGGCTCCCTGGCATGCACACCGTGGTGGTCACCGCCTTCGACGGAGTGATCGGCTTCGACCTGGCCACGCCCGTCGAGGTGTTCTCGCGCACCCGTCTGCCCGGAGGCGGGCCCGCCTACCGGGTCCTGGTCTGCGCGCCCGAGCCGGAGGTCGGCGCCGGTCCCTTCCGCCTGCGCGCGGACCGGGGCCTGGAGGCGCTGGCCGAGGCGGACACCGTGGTCGTGCCCGGAACGGAGGACCCCCTCGCGGCCCCGTCGCCCGCCCTGCTGGACGCCCTGCGCGCCGCCGCCGCGAACGGGACCAGGATCGCCTCCATCTGCACGGGAGCCTTCGTACTGGCCTCCACCGGTCTGCTGGACGGGCTGCGGGCCACCACGCACTGGCGCGGCGCGGACGCCCTGGCCGAGCGCCATCCGGAGGTGACCGTCGACCCCGGCGTCCTCTACGTGGACAACGGGCAGTTCCTCACCTCGGCCGGGGCGGCGGCGGGGCTGGACCTGTGTCTGCACATGGTCCGCTCCGACCACGGGTCGGCGGTGGCGGCGGACACGGCACGGCTCTCGGTGACGCCCTTGGAACGCGAGGGCGGCCAGGCGCAGTTCGTCGTCCACGAGACCCCGCCCGTCCCGGACGGCACCGCCTGGGAGCCGCTGCTGCGGTGGTTGGAGGAGAACTCGGGGCGCGATCTCACCCTGGCGGACGTCGCCGCGCACGCCGGGGTGAGCACCCGGACCCTGAGCCGCCGGTTCCGTGAGCAGACCGGGACCACGCCGCTGCGGTGGCTGTACCGGGCCCGGGTGCGTCGGGCCCAGTTCCTGTTGGAGTCCACCCGCCACTCGGTGGACCGGATCGCCGCCCAGACGGGGTTCGGCTCCCCCACCGCGTTCCGCGAGCGGTTCCGCGCGGTGGTGGGCACGAGCCCCCAGGCCTACCGGAGGGCCTTCCAGAGCCGGGACGGTTGACTCGGCGCCATGTCGACAGGGCGATGCGTCGACGAGTCGACGGATCGGCTAGGGCCGGGGGATGTTGCGCAGGTTGGAGCGGGCGAGGTCGATCATCGACCCCACCCCGCCGCGCAGGACCGTGCGGCCCGCCGAGAGGGCGAAGCCGGTGACCTGGTCGGCGGTGATCCGGGAGGGCATCGACAGCGCGTTGGGGTCGGTGACCACGTCCACCAGCACGGGCACGTGGGCGGCCAGCGCGTCCCGCAGGGCGTCGTGGACGTCCCGGGGTCCTCGACCCGGATCGCCCGCATACCGATGGCCTCCGCGATCCGCGAGTAGTCGACGGGCGCGTGGTCGGTCTCGAAGGCGGGCATCCCGTCCACCATCATCTCCAGCCGGACCATGCCGAGCGAGGAGTTGTTGAACACCACCGTCGTGATCGGGAGGTCGTGCTGGTGGACGGTGATGAGCTCGCCGAGGAGCATGCTCAGGCCGCCGTCCCCGGACAGTGACACCACCTTGCGGTCGGGCGCGGCGTAGGCGGCGCCGACGGCGTGCGGCAGGGCGTTGGCCATGGTGCCGTGGGTGAAGGAGCCGATCACCCTGCGGCGGCCGTTCGGGGTGAGGTACCGGGCGGCCCACACGTTGTTCATGCCGGTGTCGACGGTGAAGACGGTGTCGTCCGGGGCCAGGGCGTCGAGGACGCTCGCCACGTACTCGGGGTGGATCGGGGTGTGGTGCTCGATGTTCTTCGTGTAGGCGTCCACGACCTTGGTCAGGGCGCGCTCGTGGCGACGGAGGACGTCCCTGAGGAAGGTGTCGTCCTCCTTGGACCGGACCGAGGGGCGCACCGCCCGCAGGGTCGCCGCGACGTCCCCCTGCACGCCGAGTCGGAGCGGGACACGGCGGCCGAGCCTGCGCGGGTCGTGGTCCACCTGGACCACGTTGTCCTTGGGCAGGAAGTCGTCGTAGGGGAAGTCGCACCCGAGCAGCACCGTGAGGTCGGCTTCCTGGAGGGCGTCGTAGCAGGCCCCGTAGCCGAGGAGGCCGATCATGCCGACGTCGTACGGGTTGTCGTACTGGATCCACTCCTTGCCGCGCAGTGTGTGGCCCACCGGCGCGTTGACCCGCCGGGCGAGCGCCATGACCTCCTCGTGGGCGTCGCGTACCCCGGCGCCGCAGAACAGGGCGACCGTGTCCGCCTCGTTGATCCGCCGGGCCAGTTCGCGGACGTCGTCCTCACTGGGCCAGGCGGTGGCCCGTCCGGCGGCGACGGGGCTGGTGTCGGCGGGGCCCGTCGCCCTGCGTCCGGCGATGTCGCCGGGCAGGACGAGCACGGCCACGCCGGGGGTGCCCAGGGCGTGCTGGACGGCGATCCGGGCCAGCCGGGGCATCTGGTCCGGGTGGGAGACCAGTTCGCGGAACTCGGTGACGTCACCGAAGAGCCGCTCGGGGTGGGTCTCCTGGAAGAAGCCGGTGCCGATCTGGCGCGAGGGGATGTGGGAGGCCAGCGCGAGCACGGGGGCTCCGCTGCGCTGGGCGTCGTAGAGGCCCTGCACGAGGTGGGTGTTGCCGGGGCCGCAGGACCCCGCGCAGACGGCCAGCTTCCCGTCGATCTGGGCCTGGGCCGCCGCCGCGAACGCCGCCGCCTCCTCGTTGCGGACATGCACCCACTCGATGCCGTCGGTGGTGTGGACGGCGTCCACCACCGGGTTGAGGCTGTCGCCCACGACGCCGTAGATGCGGGTCACCCCCGCCGCGACCAGGGTGCGGACCAGCTGTTCGGCGACGGTGTTCCTGCTCAAGGGACCCTCCCGGGGCACGGCGCGACCGGGGGCCGGACGTGTCGCCCCCGGCCCACGCTAGGAGCGCCCCGGCCGGAAGTGCCGGACCGCCACGCTCGTGGTCGCGGCCATGCCGAATCCGGACCGGTTCGAGGGGTTGACCCGAAGCCGGGTGGTGAACAAGGTGAATAGTCGCTTTGTTGAGTATTGTTCGCTGACACCCAGGAAAGGTGCGGGACATGAGGTTGGACGGGAATCTGCGGTACGTCGCCCTCGGGGACAGCCAGACCGAGGGGATCGGGGACGGCGACGAGGAGTCCGGGTACCGGGGGTGGGCGGACCGGTTCGCCGAGCACCTGGCCGCGACCGGGGCGCGGGTGGACTACGCCAACCTCGCGGTGCGCGGCCGTCTGGCCCGGCAGGTGCACGAGGGCCAGCTGAAGGACGCCCTGGAGCTGCGTCCGGACGTGGCGACGGTCTTCGCCGGGGTCAACGACCTCATCCGGCCCGGGTACGACGCGGACGAGGTGGTGGGCCACCTGGAGACGATGTTCGCGGAGCTCACCGGGGTCGGCGCGCGGGTGGCCACGCTGACCTTCCCGGACATCGCCCGCATCGCCCCGCTGGCCCGACCCCTGGTGCCGCGGGTGCTGGACTTCAACGAGCGGGTCCGGGAGGCTGCTGGTCGGCACGGGGTCGCGGTGGCGGACACCGCCGCGTACGAGGTGGCCACGGACCGCCGCCTGTGGGGGGTCGACCGGCTGCACTGCTCCCCGAGGGGCACCGGAGGATCGCCGGGGCGGTGGCGCACGCGCTCGGCATCCCGGGGAGCGACGAGAGCTGGGCCGACCCGCTGCCGGAGCGTTCGGTTCCCGGCGTGTTCCGCTCGGCCGCGTCGGAGGTGCGGTGGCTGGGGTCGTTCCTCGGCCCGTGGGTCGTGCGTCGGCTGCGGGGGCGCTCCTCCGGGGACGGCCGCACCGCAAAGCGCCCGGTCCCCCTGCCCGTGGTGGTCTGAGCCCCGGGCGGCGGTGGCCCGGGGTGCCTCGCGCTTCTTTGTGCAACTTGTTGCATAATAAAGGCGGGCCGGCAGGACACCGGCCGGAGGCACGCCGCGAGGAGAGGTCATGAGCGAGTACCCCCACCTTCTGGAACCCCTGGACCTGGGCTTCACCACCCTCAGGAACCGCGTGATCATGGGCTCCATGCACGTCGGCCTGGAGGAGGCCCCCACGGCTTCGAGAGGATGGCCGCCTTCTACGCCGAACGCGCGCGCGGCGGCGTCGGCCTCATCGTCACCGGCGGCATCGCCCCCAACCCCGAGGGCGCCACCTTCACCGGCAGCGCCAAACTCACCAACGACGACGAGGTCGCCCAGCACCGCCTCATCACCGAGGCCGTGCACCGCGAGGGCGGCCGGATCGCCATGCAGATCCTCCACACCGGCCGCTACGCCTTCAGCGAGGAGTCCGTCTCCGCCAGCGCCCTCCAGGCCCCCATCAGCCCCTTCGTGCCGCACGCCCTCACCGAGGACGAGATCGAGCGCACCATCGAGGACTTCGCCCGCTGCGCCGAGCTCGCCCAACGCGCCGGGTACGACGGCGTCGAGGTCATGGGCTCCGAGGGCTACCTCATCAACCAGTTCATCGCGCCCGCCACCAACAAGCGCGAGGACCGCTGGGGCGGCTCCTTCGACAACCGCGTCCGCCTCCCCTGGAGATCGTCCGCCGGGTCCGCGAGCGGGTGGGCGCGGAGTTCGTCCTCGTCTACCGGCTGTCCATGCTCGACCTCGTCCCCGACGGCTCCACCTACGACGAGGTGGTCGAACTCGGCAGGCGGATCGAGACCGCGGGCGCCGACATCATCAACACCGGCATCGGCTGGCACGAGGCCCGGGTCCCCACCATCGCCACCTCCGTGCCGCGCGGCGCCTACACGTGGATCACGCAGCGCCTCAAGAAGGAGCTGACCGTCCCGCTGGTGGCGGTCAACCGCATCAACACCCCCGAGGTCGCGGAACGGATCATCGCGGAGGGCCAGGCCGACATGGTCTCGCTGGCCCGCCCGATGCTCGCCGACGCCGCCTTCGTGGCCAAGGCCGAGGCGGGCCGGGCCGAGGAGATCAACACCTGCATCGGCTGCAACCAGGCCTGCCTGGACCACACGTTCAACCTGAAGATCACCTCGTGCCTGGTCAACCCGCGCGCCTGCCACGAGACGGAGCTGGTCCTCTCCCCCACCCGGACCCGCAGGAACGTGGCCGTGGTCGGCGCCGGCCCCGCCGGCCTCGCCTTCTCCGTCTCCGCGGCCGAGGTCGGCCACACCGTCACCCTCTTCGACGCCGCCTCGCGGATCGGCGGCCAGCTCAACATGGCCCGCCGCGTGCCCGGCAAGGAGGAGTTCGACGAGACCCTCCGCTACTTCCGCGTCCAGCTGGACAAGCACGGCGTGGACGTGCGCCTGGACACCACCGTGACCGCCGCCGACCTCGACGGGTACGACGAGGTCGTGATCGCCACCGGCGTCACCCCGCGCACCCCCGCCATCCCGGGCGCGGACCACCCCAGCGTGGTGAGCTACGTGGACGTGCTGCGCGGCGGCGCCGAGGTCGGTGAACGGGTCGCGATCATCGGCGCGGGCGGCATCGGCTTCGACGTGGCGGAGTTCCTCACCGACGGCGGGGAGGGCGCGAGCCAGGACCCCGAGACGTTCTTCCGCCAGTGGGGCGTGGACACCGAGTACCGGGAGCGCGGCGGCCTGGGCACGGCCCAGCGGACCGCCCCGCCGCGCACCGTGCACCTGCTCCAGCGCAAGACCTCGAAGGTCGGCAAGGGCCTGGGAAAGACCACCGGCTGGATCCACCGCCTGGAGCTGCGCCACCGGGGCGTGGAGATGGTCGCGGGCGTCGACTACCGACGCATCGACGACGAGGGCCTGCACGTGACCGTGGACGGTGAGGAGCGCGTGCTCGCCGTCGACACCGTGGTGCTGTGCGCCGGCCAGGACCCGCGCCGCGACCTGGCCGACGAGCTCACCGCCGCCGGTCGCGCCGTGCACCTGATCGGCGGCGCCGACGTGGCCGCCGAACTGGACGCCAAGCGCGCCATCAAGCAGGGCACCGAGCTGGCCGCCGCCCTGTAGCCCCCTACCTAGAATGCGCTCATGTCCCTGCCCCACGCGATCCTGACCGCCCTGCTGGAGAAACCCTCCTCCGGACTGGAACTCACCCGGCGCTTCGACCGCTCCATCGGGTACTTCTGGTCCGCCACCCACCAGCAGATCTACCGGGAGCTGGGCAAGCTGGAGAAGGCGGGGTTCATCCGGGCGCTGCCGACGGACTCGCCCACCCGGGGCCAGCGCAAGGAGTACGAGGTGCTGGTCCCGGGCCGGGAGGAGCTGGGGCGCTGGGTCGGCGAGCAGGAGGAGCCGCGCGCCCTCCGCGACCCGCTGATGCTGCGCCTGCGCGCGGCGGGGGTCGTGGGGGTCGGCGCCGACCTGGTCGAGGAGCTGCGCCGCCACCGTGCGCTGCACGCCGCCCGTCTGGCGGAGTACCGGGAGTTCCAGCGGCGCGACGCCGCGCGCGGGCACGGGACCGAACGGGACCGGGTCCAGGGGCTGGTGCTCCGGGGCGGCATCGACCTGGAGCTCTTCTGGGTGACCTGGCTGGACGGGGCCATCGCGGACCTGACCGGCCCCGGCCCGGAGGGCGATTCGGTCCCCTAGGCGAGCGCGCGCACGAAGCGCCGGGCGCACGAGCCGTCCGGTGTGCGCGAAGGACGGGCGCACCAAAAGCCGCCCCCGGCTGTGCCGGGGGCGGCTGGTGGCGGTGGATGAGGGATTTGAACCCTCGAAGGGTTGCCCCTTACCCGCTTTCGAGGCGGGCGCCATCGGCCACTAGGCGAATCCACCGAGAGGTACTCTACCGGACGCGGCGCCGTGCGAAAAACCCGATCAGCAGATCCGAGCACCGGTCAGCGATGTCGCGGCTGATCAGATCGGGTGGAACGACTTCGGGACGGTGGTTCTGGCGCGGGTCCCGGACCAGGTCCCACATCGATCCCACCGCGCCCGCCTTCGCGTCGCGCGCGCCGTAGACCAACCGGTCCACCCGGGAGAGCACCGTGGCCCCGGCGCACATCACGCAGGGCTCCAGGGTGACCACGAGGGTGCACCCGGACAGGCGCCACTCGCCGTGCGCCTCGGCTGCCGCGCGCAGCGCGAGCACCTCGGCGTGGCCGGTCGGGTCGCCGGTGGCCTCGCGTTCGTTGTGGCCCCGACCGAGCACGGCGCCGTCGGGGCCGAGCACCACGGCGCCGACCGGGACGTCGTCGGTGGCCAGGGCCAGCTCGGCCTCGGCCAGGGCGGCCAGCATCGCCTCGTCGACCACGTGCCGGTCGAGTTCGGGCAGGCCGGTCACCCGGTCACAGCCTCATCGGGTCGAGGACGTCGGCGAACCCCGAACGTTCCGCGATGATCGCGATCACGTCACCGGGCAGGACGCCGCCGCCCACGGACAGGTCCGCGAGCTCGTCCTCGGTCACCCCGAGGTCGGTGAGGAGTCGCCCGTCACCGTCGGGCCGGGGGTCGGGGCGGGATCCCGCGCTCTCGGCGGGCTGCGAGGCGCCGAGCCCTCCCGCCTCGGAGAGCACTCCGGCCAGCGGGTGGTCGTGCACCACCCGTCCGTCCGAGAGGTACACCCTCGGGTCCGGATCCGACTCATCCATCCGGACGACGGCGAACCACTCGTCGTCCGCGTCCACGAACAGAAGGGTCAGTTCGCTGCCCCAGTCCGTGGCGAGGTCCAGCATGAGGTCGGTGATGTCGTCGATGGCATCCACGTCACCGAGATCGACCTCAGTACCCCGCCACGTCTTGCCGTTCGGAGCGAAGACGGCTGCGAAGGTCGACACCGCGTGCCCTCCTGATCTCTACCCTGGTGGTCTTCCAGGCGTGCCCTACCCCATACCGTCCAGGACACGCTGGAAGGCCTGGGCGAATCCCAGACGCTCGGACACGCTCGCGAGGACCTCGTCCGGATACAGGTCCAGGTCGCCCGCGAGGGCGCCCAGTTCCATCTCGTCCAGGCCCAGGTCCGCGACCACGGACAGGTCACCCGCAGGCAGGACCTGGTCGAGGTCGTCGTCCTCCGGGAGGTCGATGTCCAGGTAGTCCAGGGCGTCCCGGGCCACCTGCCAGTCGACCGAGGCGGTCACGTCGGACAGGAAGAGGGAGACCTCCTCGCCGTACACCCGGACGATGATGAAGAAGTCGTCGCCGACCGACACCAGCCCGAGGGATCCGCTGATGCTCGGCTGTTGGCGCAGGGCGTGGATGAGCCCCTTGAGATCGTGTGTCAGCGCGATCGGGAGGAGGTCGACGTCCCAGTACTCCTCTTCCCTGTACGCGACGGCCGCGAAGTCACCCGAGTCGTCGTCACCATGATCGAGCACTGTCATCGTCACCCCAACCCGGACGGTGTTTCGGTGCGGACGAGAGGAGCCCGGCCCGCCCGTGCGAGTGCCATGGTAACGATCACCCTCACTGCGTCGTGGTCCCTCGTCCGCCGTGGAACGCCCTAACGCTCTCACGAGACACGGGTTCACCGCGCCCCCGTGACCGAACCCGTGCGCACCTGTTTCCCACCCGACGCCACCGGGGGAGAGCGGAAGGGGAGGCGGGGGCCGTGGGGAGCCCTGGTTCGGGTGATACGCGCGGTTAGACTCGGGCAGGCCCCTCTCCCCATCCACCGTCCCGTTATCCCAGCTCACCCGGAGAACGCTTTGGAAACCCTGGTCGTCGACCACCCCTTGGTCGCGCACAAGCTGACCACCCTGCGCGACGTGCGGACCGACTCACCGACCTTCCGGCGGCTGACGGACGAGCTGGTCACCCTGCTCGCCTACGAAGCGACCCGGGACGTCCGCGTGACAGAGGTCACCATCCAGACCCCGCTCGTGGAGGCCACCGGCACCCAGCTGACGCGCCCCACGCCGCTGGTCGTCCCGATCCTGCGCGCCGGACTCGGCATGCTCGACGGCATGACCCGTCTGCTGCCCACGGCCGAGGTCGGCTTCCTGGGCATGGCGCGCGACGAGGAGACCCTCCAGCCCGCCACCTACGCCGACCGCCTCCCCCAGGACCTGTCGGGCCGCCAGTGCTACGTGCTGGACCCGATGCTCGCCACCGGCGGAACCCTCGCCGCGGCCCTCAAGCTGCTGGTGGAGCGGGGCGCCGACCACATCACCGCGATCTGTCTGCTGGTGGCGCCCGAGGGCCTGGTCGCCGTCGAGCAGAAACTGGCCGAAACCCTGCCCGACGACCACGGCGCCACGCTGCGCGTGGTGACGGCGGCAGTGGACGAGCGCCTCAACGAGGACGGCTTCATCCTCCCGGGACTGGGCGACGCGGGCGACCGTCTGTACGGCTGCTCCTGAACCAGAACCCCGCGACGCGCGGCACGAGCGCCCAACCGGATCACCGGTTGGGCGCTTTTTCGGCTCTTTTTCTGCTGGGGTGAATGAACGCCCGAAAATCGGGCATTGGTCCCATCACGCACCCTCACCCCGAGGTGTCTCCCCAGGTGGAGCTGGCTTGCCCGGAGGGCTACCGACACGGTGTTGCATTAGCCGAATTCATTTCGAGATTGGAACGTAACAGATTAGAGTGATCATGGTTCCTGACTACCCGTAACCGGGTGCACTTGCCAGGCCGAAACCACCCCACAAGGGGCTCAGCCCACTGATAACCGAACGTCGCCGCCCGTTTCCGGCGCGGCGCTCCGGCAACCCTCCAGTGGCTACTCAAAGCCCCCAGCCGTACACGCGCCGTGCTGTTCCGCCCCCGCAGCCCCGCAGCCCCAAGGAGTGAGATGCCCGAGAACACCTCCCCCTCGACCGCCCAGGCCGCCCGCGACCCGCACTTCAGCCCCGTCGTCAACCGCCTGTCGTCGGAGTTCTCCGACGTGCACCACTCCTCCACCGTCTCGCGGTGCGTGGACGCGGCCAGACACGGCGCCCAGGACGTGACCGGACGGGCCACCCCGGACCTCGTGGAGCGGATCGCCCGGCAGCACCTCCAGGTACTCGCCCTGGCCTTCGCGGAACAGCGCTAGAGCCCACGCGGCACTCCCGTATCGGTTTCGGGCGCGCACTACTCGCCTCTTCGGCTCGCGAAGAACCTGGCTCTCCGTCACCCGTCCTCACGGACCGGTGACCCCTCCTCCGGAGCCGGGCCGAGGGCCCCGTGCCCTGTTCCCAGCACGGAGAGGAACGGCACCGCGCCCCGATTCCACCGCCCTGACCTGCGTCAGAACGGGAACTCTTTCCGGACCGTCAGTCACTCGGTTACCAACACCACCGAAACCGGACACAGCCCGCAAGGGGTGAACGTCCGACATACCGCCACGCCGAGAGTGCGCTTCAGGCTTTACGGGCAAGATGGTCGGTGCGACAATCGCTGCTGGGTTGGTGGGTCAGGTGGATTCCAAGGGGAGTCAGTCGTGGCGAAGTTGAAGAAATGGGGCGGTTACGCGCTCATCGGTTTCGTGGCGTTTTATCTGCTCACGCAACCTGAAAGCGCGGCCGGCGTGATCCAGAGCGGACTGGATCTCCTGGTGGGCGGCGCCGAGTCGATGTCCCGGTTCGTCAACACGCTGCTGTCGTAGGCGGGGACGGGTCGGGTTTCATGAAGCTCGTAGCCTCAAGCAACGCGGCTCCGGCATCGGTGAACCGCTATCTCCTGCCGCACGAGCAGGACGTCGTGACCATCCGTCGGCACCCCGCGGTCCTCATCGGACCCGTGGGGGCGGTCCTGGCGGCCCTGGTGTTCGCGGCGATCCTGAGTCAGACGATCGGCGCCAACAGCGCCGCGACCCTGGCCCTCGTGTGGTGGCTGTGGCTGCTCGTACTGGTGTGGTTCGTCTGGCGGGTCGCCGAGTGGTCCGTGGACTACTTCGTGATCACGTCGGCGCGGTTGCTGCTGACCACGGGGCTGATCACCCGGCAGGTGAACATGATGCCGCTGGGCAAGGTCACCGACATGCGGTTCGAGCGGACGCTGATCGGCCGCTTCCTGGGTTACGGCACCTTCGTGATGGAGTCCGCCGGTCAGGACCAGGCGCTCAGCAAGATCGCCTTCATCCCGTACCCGGAGCAGCTCTACCTGGAGGTCGTGGGACTGATCTTCAAGGAGTAGCCGGACGCGCCGACCACGGACGTTCACGGAGCACCCGCCCCAGCGGCGGGTGCTTCTTCGTGTCCGGGAGCGGAGTGAACCGGGCGCGCCGCGGGTACGAACCAGTTACCGCTCCGTTCACCTCCCGTTCACCTTGGAGCCCGAACCAAGGCTCGGGCCCTGCGCAGCGGACGCGCCACGAAGGAACCCAATTGACTCGAAGGTGAACATAGGGTTAACTTGGGTCATCTGATAAGGAAACGAGGAGGGCTTCATGGCACGCAGGACCGAGCACGGCCCGCACCTCTCTCACTCCGCGACCACCCCTCGGCGCACCCGGTCCACCGCGGCGAGCCGCCGACTCTCCGGCCTGGCCCCCGAACCCGCGCTGGTCCCGCGTCCGCGCACGGACCAAGAGGACACCGACACCACTTCGGAGCACCCGATCATGCACTGGGTCCTGGTCACCGACGACCGTGGCCGCACCCGGCCCGAGGCCCGCTGGCTCTAGGCCACGACGACGACAGCTCACGAAGGGCCGCCCGCACCACGCGGGCGGCCCTTCGTCATGCCCGGACCGCTCACGCTCCGGAGCCCCTTCGTCGCTATGTCGATAAATCGGCAAGACCATAAATCCAGATGTGGACGTCTCTATTTAGCCTCTCGGGCGCCCCTCTCCGGTGATCCCCGTCTCACCCGGAGGGCTTGACGGCCTCGGAAACGAGACGTATCGTCTTGCACATGAGGCTGCACATCCACCTGTGACCCGCGCCGGACGTCCACGTTCCGAGCACGCGCCCCACCGCACCACGGTCCGGGCCCGCTCCGTCGACGTCCCCACACCGCGGTCGCGTACGGGCAGCCTCCTTTCTTCCGAGTTCCGGTCCATCAGCACACCTGTGCGCCCATGACCGAAACACCGGGCCGCCCCTGCGCTCCGTGGCCTTCCCAGGAACCACGCAGAACAGGAGGACCCATGCTCGGAACAGGCATGCGACACCGCTCCCAACTCGCCCTGAGCGAGATCACCAAACGCTACGGGGACCAGACGGTCCTCGACCGAGTCAGCCTCACCATCGCCCCTGGCGAACGCGTGGGCGTGATCGGGGACAACGGCTCCGGCAAGAGCACCCTCCTCCGCCTCCTCGCGGGCGTGGAGGACCCCGACAACGGGGAGCTCACGGCCCGCGCCCCGGGCGGCGTGGGCTACCTGCCCCAGACGCTGGAACGGGTCTCCGACGGGGTTCCGCTCGGCACCGTCGCCGACGCGGTGGACCAGGCGCTCCGGGACCTCAGGGTCCTGGAGGCGCGTGTCCACGCCGCCGAGGCGTCCCTCGGCGGCGCCACCCCGGGGACCTGGACGCCTACGGCGACCTCCTGGCGGAGTTCGAGGCGCGCGGCGGCTACGACGCCGACACACGTGTCGACATCGGGCTGCACGGCCTGGGCCTGCCCTCACTGGACCGCGACCGGCCGCTGCGGACCCTGTCCGGCGGAGAGCGTTCACGGCTGGCGCTGGCCGCGACCCTCGCCGCCTCACCCGAACTCCTCCTGCTGGACGAGCCCACCAACGACCTCGACGACCACGCGGTCGCCTGGTTGGAGGCGCGACTCCGGAACCATCGCGGCACGGTCGTCGCGGTCACCCACGACCGGGCCTTCCTGGCCGCGGTGACCGACACGGTGCTGGAGGTGGACGCGGACACGCACCGGGTCCGGAGGTACGGCGACGGGTACGACGGGTTCCTCGCCGCCAAGGCGGCGGCGCGGGCGCGCTGGGCCCGCGAGCACGAGGACTGGAAGCGGGACCTGGCCCGGCAGCGACGCCTGGCCGACAACAACATCGCCGCGCTGCGGGCCATCCCGCGCATGATGGACAAGGCCGCCTTCGGGCACGGGGCCTTCCGGCTGCGTGGGGCGGCGCACGGGTCGATGGGCCCGATTCGCAACGCCAAGGAGAGGATGGCCAGGCTGACCGCGCACCCGGTGGCGCCGCCACCGGTCCCGCTCCGGATGGCCGCCGAGTTCGTCGGCCCGGCACCGGAGGACGCCCCGGTCGCGGAGCTGGAGCGGGTCCGGGTGGACCATCGGCTGGAGGTCGGCGCGCTGTCGTTGGCCCAGGGCGAACGAGTCCTGGTCACCGGCCCGAACGGGGCGGGCAAGACCACCCTGGTCCGGGTGCTCTCCGGGGAGCTGGTCCCCGACTCCGGCCGGGTGGCGCTGCCCCGCAGTGTGGGACTCCTGCGCCAGGAGGACGCCCCGGTACCCGAGGGTCGTTCCGTGCTCCAGGCCTACGCGGCCGGGCGTCCCGGTCCTCCGGAGGAGTACCGGGACGAACTCGCCGCGCTCGGACTGTTCCGGAGCGGCGACCTCGACCAGCCGGTGGCCTCGCTGTCCGTGGGGCAGCGCCGCCGGATCGAGGTGGCGCGGCTGACCTCGGGCACCCATGACCTGCTGCTGTTGGACGAGCCGACCAACCACCTCTCCCCGGTCTCGTGGAGGAACTGGAGGAGGCGCTGTCCCGGTACACGGGCGCCCTGCTCCTGGTGACGCACGATCGGAGAGCGCGCCAGCGGTTCACCGGGCGCCGTCTGGAGCTCCGCGAGGGGGCCGTGACCAGCGACTCCGCAGAGTAATGTCGACGTGTCTCTTTGTCGACATTACGGCTAGCCCATAAGTCGACTAATGGATTGACCGATACAACGGGGCGTGACCGAAGGGGCGCATCCAGCCACCCAAGGTCACGCCCCGTACTCACCGAGATCAGCGCGGCATGGTCCACCCGGCCCGCTCCCCCACGAAGGGCCGTCCGTCAAGGAGGCGGTGCCGCACGAACGGCGCCCACCGGAAGGATGCCGCTCGGGGCTGGCCGGATCGGCCTAGCCCGGGGCCATGTCGACGAAGCGGCTGTAGTGGCCCTGGAAGGCCACGGTCACGTCTGCGGTGGGGCCGTTACGGTGCTTGGCCACGATGATGTCGGCCTCGCCCGCGCGCGGGGACTCCTTGTCGTGCACGTCCTCGCGGTAAAGCAGGATCACCATGTCCGCGTCCTGTTCGATGGACCCGGATTCGCGCAGGTCAGAAACCTGAGGGCGCTTGTCGGTGCGCTGCTCGGGACCACGGTTCAGCTGGGACAGCGCCACCACGGGCACCTCGAGCTCCTTGGCGAGGAGCTTGAGCGAACGCGACATCTCGGAGACCTCCTGCTGGCGGCTCTCCACCCGGCCGGGTGAGCTCATCAGCTGGAGGTAGTCGACGATCACCAGCTTGAGGTCGTGCTGCTGCTTGAGGCGGCGGCACTTGGCCCGGATCTCCATCATCGACATGTTCGGGGAGTCGTCGATGAACAGCGGCGCGCTGGCCACCTCGCCCATCCGTCTGGCCAGCCGGGCCCAGTCCTCGTCGGTCATCAGACCGGACCGCATGGTGTGCAGCGGCACCCGCGCCTCGGCGGAGAGCAGACGCATGACGATCTCGTTGCGCCCCATCTCCAGGCTGAAGAAGACGGACGCCATCTCGTTCTTGATGGACGCGGCCCGCGCGAAATCCAGGGCCAGGGTCGAGTTGTGCGTGGGCACCATGGAACGCGTGGCGAGGAAGAGGTGGTCCGGGTGGTCGACCTGGACGCACCGCACGGGGACACCGTCGATCGGGCGAACGTCGGTGACGAACCTCGTTCCGACGCGGGAGTAGGCCCGCCCGGCGGACCGCTCCCGGTGCGCGGCCCGCTTGCGTTCGATACCGAAGACCTCCCGCTCGGAACCGAAGGTCACGGTGTGACAGGTCGAGCTCTCCTCCGAGCGCCCCCTGACCCGCTTGGTCGACAGACCTGTGCGGTACCCCAGACTGTGGGCCAGCTCCCGGAAATCCGCCGCCAGGCGCTCGTTGGTGACGGCGAACTGGACCGACCCAGCCGCGTTGACGGTTCCGTCGCTGTCCAGGAGCCCCGCCAGGAGTGCCCGGCGTTGAGCGAGCGACGAACGCAGGTAAGCCGCAGGAATGTGCTTGTCGCCCAGAACGCCCAGGGTCCGCAGCAGGGCCTGAACGCTCCCGTGGCCGTCCTGGCACTGACGGCACCGAACGCTGGAGAAGCAGGACTGGCCACAGTCGGGGCAACTGGTGTGCGGAACCGGTTCCGACACGAAGCGGGCCCGCCCGCCACAGGACTGGCCGCACGTGCGCACGTGCGGCAACTTCGGGACGAAGCTGGCCCCGCAGACCACGCAGGTCTTCTCCGCGACCTCGACCTCTTCCGCCGGGAGGAAGACACCGTAGGTGCACGAAGCGTTCCCCACCGGCTTGGTCACCAGTCCGTCGGCCTCGATGTTGGTGAGGACCTCCGGATCGACGGTGGTGATCCGCGCCGAGTGGGAGGCCCCGTCCCCCAACCACATGCCCAGGAAGTAGGGCGGCAGTGGCAGCCGCCGTTCCGGCAGTTGCAAGGGTTCGGTGTTGCTCACCGAGTGGTTCAGTCTCCGGTCCGCGGTCTCCAGACGCACGGTACGGGCGATCTCCTCCGTGGTCCGCACGCCGGGCAGCACCCGGGGGCGCCACCACTCGCCCGGGCCTCCTGCGCCGCTCGGCGCGAGGCTCGCGTGTCGGTCAGCCACTGGTGCTGGGCGTCCGCCACCACCACCGTGCCGTCGTCGAAGGTGACCTCGTAGCAGGGGCGGTCCCGCATGACGTCGGTGGCCGCCACCACCCGGGTCGGGGTCCCGTCGGCGGCGAGCAGTTCGTCACCGACACTGACCTCCCCATGGTCGTCCACCCCTCCGGCGTGGGCAGGGGGTGTCCAGGGCCAGGGCCTTACCGACGGCCGGGCGGGCGGCGATGATCACCATCTGGCCGGGGTGGAGGCCGTTAGTCAGGGCGTCGAAGTCAGCGAAGCCCGTGGGCACACCGGTCATGCTGCCGTCGTTGGCGCCGATCGCCTCGATCTCGTCGAGGGCGCCGGGCATGATGTCGCCGAGGACCACGTAGTCCTCGCCGGTCCGCTTCTCCGCGACCTTGTAGATCTCGGCCTGGGCGTGGTCGACGAGGTCGTCCACCTCGCCGTCGCCCGCGTAGCCGATCTGCGCGATGCGGGTGCCGACCTCGACCAGGCGGCGCAGGACCGCGCGGTCCGAGACGATCTTGGCGTAGTAGCCCGCGTTCGCCGCGGTGGGGATCGCCTCGGTGAGCGTGTGCAGGTAGGGGGCGCCGCCGACCCGGGTGGCCTCGCCGCGCTTGGTCAGCTCGGCGTTGACCGAGATGGCGTCGACCGGCTCGCCCCGGGAGAAGAGGTCCACGACGCTGTCGTAGATGATCTGGTGCGCGGGGCGGTAGAAGTCGGCGGAGCGGATGATCTCGACGACCTGGGTGATGGCGTCCTTGGACAGCAGCATGCCGCCCAGAACGCTCTGTTCGGCCTGGATGTCGTGGGGTGGGGTGCGCTCGTATCCGCCCTCTTCAGGTGGTTGCTCAGCGACACTCACGAACTTCTCCCCACACCGGCCGCGTGCGTCGGCCCGGATCGGACCGACTCTTCCAGGATGCCCCATCCGGGGTGCCGAAGACGCCGCTCGGCGCGCCTGTGGACAACCCCTACCACCACAACCGAAGCGCCGTGGGGCATTGCGCACAGAGGTTATGCACATCACCTGTGGATAACTTTGCCGCGAGTCGCCAATGACCCACTTGAACTGGGAAAACACGATTCACAGCCGGGAGGTGCAAGATGTCTCACAGGACGGCTTTCCACAGGTTATCCACAGGCTTGGCCGCTTCGGTGCCCGACGCCACAGAGGCCGTCGAACGTCTGTCCGGTACTGTGGCTTCGTCATGGCCACACTGCTCTCGGCGGCCCCCTTCCGGCACCGCCACGACCGCGAGATCTTCGCCCTCGCCGTCCCCACGTTCTTCGCGCTGATCGCCGAGCCGCTGTTCCTGCTCACCGACGCCGCGATCGTCGGCAGCCTGGGCACCCAGGCGCTGGGCGGCCTCGGGATCGCGGGCCAGGTCCTGCTGACCCTGGCCGCGGTGTGCGTCTTCCTCGCCTACGGGACCACCGCCGCGGTGGCCCGCAAGTTCGGTGCCGGGGACGTCCCCGGCGGTGTCCGCGACGGGGTGGACGGGCTCTGGCTCGCGATCCTGCTGGGGATCGCCGCGATCGGGATCGGCTGGCCCCTGGGTCCGTGGATGATCGACCTCCTGGGCGCCTCGCCCGAGGTCGCCCCCTACGCCCTCACCTACCTGCGCATCAGTCTGCTGAGCACGCCGTTCCTGCTGGTCATCATGGCCGGGACCGGGGTGCTGCGCGGGCTCCAGGACGCCCGGACCCCACTGGTGGTCGCGGTCGCCTCCTACGTGGGCAACGCGGCCCTGTGCGCGACCTTCGTGTTCGTGTTCGACTGGGGCATCGCCGGATCCGCCTGGTCGACGGTGATCGCCCAGGGCGGCGGGGCGTTCTGGTACGTGGCCGCCATCGCCCGGTCCGCCCGGCGGGAGGGGTCTCGCTCGCGCCCTCACTGGCGGGTCTGCGCGCCTCGGCGTCGGCCGGTTTCGCCCTGTTCCTGCGCAGCGTCTCCATGCGCGTCGTGGCGCTGGTGACCACCGCCGTGGCCGCCCGGATCGGTGACGAGTCCATCGCCGCTCACCAGGTCAGCTACAACATCTGGGCCCTGCTCGTGTTCGCGATGGACGCCATCGCCATCGCCGGGCAGTCCATCGTGGGGCGCTACCTCGGTGCCGGTGACGTGCGCGGCACCAGGCACGCCACCCGGCGAATGGTCGAGTGGGGGTGATGTCGGGGCTCCTGTTCACCGTCGTGGTGTTCCTGGTCCTGCCCTGGGCGCACGTCCCCTTCACCTCCGACCCGAGCGTGGCCGCGCTCATCATGGCCTCCCTCGTGGTGGTCGCCCTCATGCAGCCGCTGAGCGGGGTCACCATGGTGCTGGACGGCGTCCTCATGGGCGCCGGGGACCAGCGCTACCTGGCGTGGGCCTCCCTGTGGACGATGCTCGCCTTCCTGCCGTTCGCCCTGGTCATCCCCAGCCTGGCCACCTCGGAGACTGGCGGTCTGGTGGGCCTGTGGATCGCCTTCGCGGTGTGGATCCTCGCCCGAGCCGTCACCCTGGGCCTGCGTGCCCGAGGCGAGGCCTGGCTCGTCACCGGCGCCCACCGCCCCTGAGCCCCAAGTCCCCAAGTCCCCAAGTCCCCAAGTCCCCAAGTCCCCAAGTCCCCAAGTCCCCAAGTCCCCAAGTCCCCAAGTCGACTCCGGCCACGGGCACGAGGTTCACCCCCAGCCCAGCGACCTCGCATGCACAAGGGCGTAGTCGCACGGTCGACCCGATGTCTCAGCCACAGGCGCGCCCCCTGCACACCTCGCGTCAGGGGGTAGCCGACGACCCCTCGGCCACAGCAGAGAGTCCCGCCCGCACACCTCCACCACAGGGGTGCCTCGTTCGAGCGCCGACGGTCCCTCAGCCACAGAGGTGAGTCCCTCCTGCATACCTCAGCCACAAGGGGGTGCCCCGTTCGAGCGCCGGAGAGGGTTCTGCAAGACGAGTCAAGCCGCCAGCGAGGAACGAGCGTCAGGCGTGGACGAGGATGAAGAATCCCTCTGCAAAGGCGCCGAACACGCACCGAAGCGAAGCGGAGGTGCAAAGGGTACAGCCGCCCCTGCGAGGGAACAGGGACGGCTCGTCGCGGAACGGACTCTCTAGAAGCCCGTGTCGAGGTCTCCCACCGTGGGCCCGTGGTAGAAGGTCGCGACCCGTTCCGACTGCGGGACGGTCGGGTAGCTCGGCAGCTGCTCCAGGCTGAGCTCCTGTCCGGCGGGCCCGCTCAGCTGGCTGAGCTGTTGCCTCAGCTTGCTCCCCACGTCGCTACGGAGCTTGGGGAGCATCGAGTAGAGCTGGTCGCCGGGGCAGCTGGTGGCGTTGTAGTCGCGGTGGCCCACGATCGCCTCCTGCGGGTTCAGGCGGTAGACGAGGCACAGCCACGCGCAGGTGTCGACCAGCGAGCTCATGAGCGCACCGGGCGGTGTGGACGAGGTGTAGGTGCCCTCGTTCTCGATGCCGATGGTGTGCGAGTTGTGGTTGGCGGTGTGCGCGCCCAACACGTGCTTGCCGTCGCGGATGGCCTGGAGGGACTTGTCCCTGCCCTCCATGATGTGGCCGCCCCGGCTGATGGTCAGCTGCTGGCCGGTGTCACTCCAGCCGTTGTTGTCCATGTGGTACCGCTGGATGGACCGGGAGAGCGCGGCGGCGTGGCTGGTGGAGGTGTCGGACACGTTCGAGGTCGCGGTGTGGTGCACGACGATGTGGGTCGGCCCGTTGGCGAGCACCTGGATGGCGCTCTTGGGAGCGCGGGCCCCCAGTCGGACCGCGTGTACACCTTGGGCGTCGTCGCCGCGGTGGCGTGGCCGGTCACCGACACACCCAGTGCTCCGCCGATCAGTACTCCCCGGCGGTCAGGGCGGCCCCTCGCAGCATCGTCCTACGGTCCACCGCGAGAGGGTGGTCGGTCTCGGGCAGTCTTTCAACGGCCATCGGTATGCTGTCCTCTCCGTGCGGAGCGTCACTGAAAGTGACGCGACACAGAGAACACGATAGATTACAAAGAGTAATCAAAGGGGGCTTTTCGCCCCATCGGCGTGTTCAGGGGGAACAGAAGAACCCCGCCCCTCCGAGGAGGGACGGGGTTCCGACCGGAACGGTCAGCGCGTACTAGGCGCCGACGATGTCCAGCTTGATCGTCGCGGCGACCTCGGGGTGCAGGCGGACCTGGACCTTGTGGGCACCGACGGACTTGATCGGGTTCTTGATCTCGATCCGGCGCTTGTCCAGCTCGGGACCGCCGGTGGCCTTGACGGCCTCGACGATGTCCGCGGGCGTGACCGAACCGAACAGACGACCACCCTGACCGGCGCGCTGCTTGAGGCGCACGTTCAGCGCACCGACCTGGCCGGCGACCTGCTGGGCCTCGTCCAGGGTGCGGATGTCACGCGCCTTGCGGGCACGCTGGATGAGGTCGATCTGCTTCTGACCACCGCGGGTCCACCGAATGGCGAACCCTCGGGGCAGCAGGTAGTTGCGACCGTAACCGTTCTTCACCTCGACGACGTCGCCGGGGGCTCCGAGACCGTTGACCTCGTGGGTCAAAATCAGCTTCACGACAAAGACCTCCCTCGGATATCGCCGCTAGCGAGCGGTGCTGGTGTAGGGCAGCAGGGCCACCTCGCGCGCGTTCTTGATCGCGGTCGCGACGTCGCGCTGGTGCTGCGTGCAGTTGCCGGTCACCCGACGGGCACGGATCTTGCCGCGCTCGGAGATGAACTTACGGAGAAGCGTGGTGTCCTTGTAGTCGATGTAGGACTGCTTCTCCTGGCAGAAGAGGCAAACCTTCTTCTTGGGCTTGCGCGCTGCCGGCTTAGCCATCGTGGTGCTCCTTCGCAAGAGCCCCGGGGTCCTCCCGGGGATGGGCTGGGACAATGGAAAGGTGACGCGACCCCCGGAGGGGCCGGGTCGGTGTTACGTGGGGAAGCCGCTGGTCAGAACGGGGGCTCGTCGGAGAATCCTCCGCTGTTGCCGCCGCCGAAACCACCGCCGCCGCCGTTGGTGGCCCACGGGTCGTCGGCCGGGGCGCCGCCCCGACCACCCTGCTGGCCACCGAAACCGCCGCCCTGGTTGCCGTAGCCGCCCTGGGACTGTCCGCCCTGGGGCTGGCCACCGCCGAAACCGCCGCCGCCCTGGTTGCCGCCGAAGCCGCCGCCACCCTGGCGCTGCGTCTTCGTCACCTTGGCGGTGGCGCTGCGCAGGGCCGGGCCGACCTCTTCGACGTCGATCTCGAAGACGGTCCGCTTCTCACCCTCGCGGGTCTCGAAGGACCGCTGCTTCAGGCGGCCCTGCACGATGACGCGCATGCCACGCTGAAGGCTCTCGGCCACGTTCTCCGCGTACTGACGCCAGACGGTGCAGGAGAGGAACATGGACTCTCCGTCCTTCCACTCCCCGACGCGCGGTCGAAGGTGCGGGGCGTCGAGGCCACACGGAAGTTGGCGACCGCGGCTCCACTGGGCGTGAAGCGCAGTTCAGGGTCGTCGACGAGGTTGCCGACGAGCGTGATCTGGGTTTCGCCTGCCATGGATCGGCTCCGGTTCGAGATAGTTCGGGATCAAGCGGTTTCGCCTGCTCCCCACATCATCCGCGCCCCCAGAGACAAAACAGTCCCGGGGGCGGAACGATCGGGGCTCAGGGAGTCAGGGCACCGGGGTGCCTAGTGAACCTCGGGACGCAGAACCTTGGTGCGGAGCACGGCCTCGGCGATGCCGAGCTGACGGTCGAGCTCCTTGACCGTCGCGGGCTTGGCGGTCAGGTCGATGACCGCGTAGATGCCCTCGGAGTTCTTGTTGATGTCGTAGGCGAGGCGACGCTTGCCCCAGATCTCCGTCTTCTCGACCGAGCCGCCGTCGTTGCGGACGACGCCCAGGAAGTTCTCCAGCGACGGGGCGACGGTGCGCTCGTCGAGGTTGGGGTCGAGGATGACCATGATTTCGTAACGACGCATGAGCGTACGTTCCTCCTCTGGACTGTCGCGGCCATGGAATCTCCATGGCAGGAGGGCAGGAGCCCGGCGTTCCGCCGCCCGGTCCCACCGGGGGCATCGCTCAGGCTCTGAGCCATACGGGAACCAAGGCTACCAGCAGCGGAGTACCACCGGTGCTGGGCTCCGGACCGCGGCGGCCCCTCTCCCACACGGCGGAGGGCCGGTGCCGAAGGGTCTCCCTCCGCGCACCGGCCCTCCGCCGGGCCGTGACCGTCAGCCGGTCAGTCTCTCGGCCTGATCAGGCTGTTGTTGCTGTTGGCCTGGTTGCTCTGGTCGCTGCCGGGCGGCGGGACGCCCGGGTTGGGCTCCTCATCGTCGCAGTAATCAGGCCTGTTGAAAATGTTGTCGCACTCCTCGGGATCGGGGCTCTCCTCGGGGTCGCAACCCGGCTCCCAACCCCATTCGCAGTCCTCAGGAGACTCCTCGACGTCGCACCCGGGCTCGCCGGGCACGCACTCCTCCTCGCTCGGAGTCTCGCTGGGCTCGTCGCTCGGCTCGTCGGTCTCCTCCGGCGTCTCGCTCGGAGTGGGGGTCGGCAGGAACCGCTGGTCCTCGCCCACCCACTGCGGGGCCGGGAACTGCTGGTGCTCCTGGCCCTCCATGGCGACCTCCATGAAGGCCTTCCAGACCTTCGCGGAGGTGGTGCCGCCGAAGACGTCACCGATCTCCGGACCGAAGTCCAGCGGATCGCCCTGGGCGCGGCTCAGCCCCACCGAGGCCGACAGCTGCGGGGTGTAGCCCACGAACCAGGCCGAGACCGCGTCGGAGGAGGTACCGGTCTTACCGGCCACCGGGCGCCCGTCCGAGAGGGCCGCCTCCTTCGCGCCGCCCTCCAGGACCGCCTGCTGCATGGCGTAGGTGGCGTCCGCGGCGACCGCCTGGGAGATGACCTCCGTGCCGCTCTCCAGCTCCGCTTCGTCGTCCGGGTCGATCACCTCGCCGTCCGCGGTGGTCACCTGGGTGACCATGTGCGCCGGGAAGTGGCGGCCCTCGGCGGCGAAGGTCGCGTAGCCGCTGGCCATGTCGAGCGCGTTCACCTGGTGGGTGCCGAGCGCGACCAGCGGACCCACCTGGGAGGTGGTCTGCCGGTCGGGGTGGACGCCCATCTCGACCGCGAGCTCGTCCACGCGGCCCGGGTCGACCTTGATCGCCAGGTCCACGTAGCTGGTGTTCACCGAGTCGGCGGTGGACTGGATCAGGTCCACCTCGCCGTAGTCGACTTCACCGGAGTTGATCACGGGGCTGGCCAGACCGGGAAACTCCAACCCGCTGTCGCCGTTGAACTGGCTGCGCAGACCGATGTCGTCCGCGAGCGCGCGCGCCAGCACGTAGGGCTTGTAGGCCGATCCCGCCTGGGTCTGGTGCACCAGGGAGTTGTTGATCACCGTGGACACGTCCGGTCCGCCGTTGAAGGCGACGATCTCACCGGTGCTGGGGTCGACCGCGGTCAGCCCGTGCATGGTGTCGTCGGCCGCGCTCTCCGGCAGGACGTCGAAGGCCTCCTCGGCGGCGGTCATCAGATCCGGGTCGAGGGAGGTCTGGATGACCAGCCCCTTGGTGGCGATGTCCGCGCCGGTGATGTTCCTCTCCGAGTACCGCCGCTCGACCTCGTTGATCACGGCCTGACGGATGTACCCCTGCCGGGGATCGTCCAGGTCGGCCTCGGGCTCGTAGGGGATGATCGAGTCCGGTACCTCGAGCTGCTGGGCCTCGGCCTCGGGCAGGCCGCGCTCGCCGCCGGTGTTCTCGTACATGGCGGCCAGCTGGCGCTGGACGTACGGCCAGCGCTCCTTGTCCAGGTAGTTCGCGGTCCAGGAGTCCGGCTCGGGGTTCTCGAAGTTGCTGGGCATCTGGATGATGATGCCCAGGTACGCGCCCTCGGCCCGGTCCAGCTCGCTCACGCTCTTGCCGAAGTACTTCTGGGCCGCCATCTCGATGCCGGAGGCGCCGCGGCCGAAGTAGATCGTGTTGAGGTAGGTCGTGAGGATCTCGTCCGGGGAACCTTCTGGCCCAGCTTGATCGAGATGAAGATCTCGCGGATCTTGCGGGTCAGCGGCGGGTCGCCGTCGAGGTCGCTGTAGTAGTTGCGGGCCATCTGCTGGGTGATGGTCGAACCACCGCCCGCGTCGCCTCCGGAGAGGATGGCGCGGCCGATCCCCTTGATGTTGATGCCCGGGTCCTCGTAGAAGGTGGCCTGCTCGGCGGCGAGCACGCCGTCGACGACCTCCTCCGGGATGTCCTCGCGCTGGATGGCCACGCGCTGGACCTCGCCGGTGGTGAGCGCGACCTCACCCTTCTCCGCGTCGCCCGTCGCGGCCCACAGGATCTGGGTGGCCGAGGCGTCCTTCTCCGCGTTCTTCTCCAGCTCCTCCGGATCGGGAGCCATCGCGTAGAGCACCGCGAAGGCGGCCACCCCGGCGATGATCATCAGACCGCAGAAGGCGAGCGCGGGTTTCCAGGCCTTGGACAGGAAGCGCTTGAACCATGGGCGGTCGTCCGGTTCGTCCTCGCGGGGGCGACGGCGGCCTCCGCCGCCGCCTCGTCCGCCGCGTCCGCCCGAGGCGGCGGCGGCGCGGGCGCCGCGCCCTCCGGAGCGGCGTCCCTCGGATCGGGAGCCGTGTTCACGGTCGCGGGGGTCGCGGGGGCCCTCGGAGCGGCGGCGTCCGCCGGCCCGGGGGTCGTCGGGGCGGCGACGGGGGCGGTCGCCGTCCTCGGGTCGTCGGGAGCGCGGGTCGTCGGGGCGCCTGCGCGGGCGCTCTCCGTCGCCCTCGGGGCGGCGTCGGCGTTCGCCGTCGGGGCGGCGGGGCCGCTCTCCTTCAGCGCGGCGGCGGCCGCCCTCGGGGCGGGGGCGCCCCTCGGAGCGGGCCTCGTCCCCGGGGGGCGGGCTCTGCGGGAGCGCGGAGCGGGCCTGTCGTCTCCCCGAAGGCCGTCCTCGGAGTCAGGTCGGCGCCGTCCGCCCGCACGTTCTTCCCGGGGAGGGCCACCGGCCCTGCGCCTTCCGCCGTCACCGCGCGGACCGTCGTCCGGGCCGTCGGCCCGGCGACGGCCGCCGTCGGCATTCCGTCGTCGTTCGGTACTCACGTGGTCCTCGATTGCCTCTCACGGCCGCTCGGCCTGACGATTCCTTGGTGGAAACGGGGGTCGGTCCCCCTGGGGGATCGGTGATTCACGACCTGTACTCGTGGAGCGGCACGCTCGGGTGTGGTTCGACCCGGTTCCGCCGCTTTCGCCTGTGGTTCAAGGCTTGATAAAGAGACGCCCACCCGGGGGTGAAGGTTTTCAACAGGTCGCGAAGACGTTGGCCGCTACTTCCTCCTGATCGTTGGCCTGCGGGAGCGCTTCCCCGGTCGCGTCGGTGCTCTGGGCCGACGTCAACGTCGCCGCGGCATGGCTTCGTTCGGGGTCTGGACCGGCTTCGCACGCAAATCAAAGGTCACGTTAGAGCGATCGAACGATATAGCACAACCCACGCGCGAGGGTATCGCTCGCTTTGGAAGACCTCGTCACCGTCTGCCGGGAACCGCCGGTCCTGGCAGTTCAGCGACGCGGAGCCGAAAGGGGCGCAGCGTGTGACTGCGGTCACCCGTGCGGCGCGGTCCGGTGTCGTCCCCGTTCGGGGTGTTCGTGTGGGATCACGCACGGGATCGAACGGGACCGCCCCGCACCGTGGTCACCAGTGGTCACTCCGGTGTCTTCGTGACCGTTGACCGCCTGCGTCCCCACCACCGGTCGTGGATAGAGTCAGATCAGAACAAACCAGCCAGACATGGACAGTTCTCCCTGATTCGACGGCCATGAGGGGGAACAGAACCGCCGTGCGCGCTGCTGATCACATACGGAATACGACGCAGGATGACGAGCCCCGGACCGCCGTCGGAGCGGGCCCGTCGCCGTGCGCTGTGGAATCCATGTTCGCGGAGAAGAAGGAGCAAGGACCAATGGGTTCGGTACGTGTAGCCGTCGTGGGTGTCGGCAACTGTGCGGCGTCGCTCGTCCAGGGTGTGCACTACTACAAGGACGCCGACCCGGAGTCGCGGGTCCCCGGCCTGATGCATGTCCAGTTCGGCCCGTACCACGTGAGCGACATCGAGTTCGTCGCCGCCTTCGACGTGGACGCGAAGAAGGTCGGGCACGACCTGGCGGACGCCATCACCGCGAGCGAGAACAACACCGTCAAGATCTGTGACGTCCCGCCGACCGGCGTGACCGTCATGCGCGGCCCGACCTACGACGGTCTGGGCAAGTACTACCGCGAGATGATCCAGGAGTCCCCCGAGGACGCCGTGGACGTGGTCGCCGCCCTGAAGGCCGCCAAGGCCGACGTCCTCGTCTCCTACCTCCCGGTGGGCTCCGACGAGGCCGACAAGTTCTACGCGCAGTGCGCCATCGACGCGGGCGTGGCCTTCGTCAACGCGCTCCCGGTGTTCATCGCCTCCGACCCGGAGTGGGCCGAGAAGTTCACCAAGGCCGGTGTGCCGATCATCGGTGACGACATCAAGTCGCAGATCGGCGCCACCATCACCCACCGGGTGCTGTCCAAGCTGTTCGAGGACCGGGGCGTGATCGTCGACCGCACGTACCAGCTGAACTTCGGCGGCAACATGGACTTCAAGAACATGTTGGAGCGCGAGCGCCTGGAGTCGAAGAAGATCTCCAAGACGCAGTCGGTCACCTCGCAGATCCCGCACGAGCTCAACGCCGGTGCGGTGCACATCGGTCCGTCGGACCACGTGCCGTGGCTGGACGACCGCAAGTGGGCCTACATCCGCCTCGAGGGCCGTGCCTTCGGTGACGTCCCGCTGAACCTGGAGTACAAGCTGGAGGTCTGGGACTCCCCAACTCCGCCGGGATCATCATCGACGCGGTCCGCGCCGCGAAGATCGCCAAGGACCGCGGCATCGGCGGCCCGATCCTGGAGCCGTCCTCCTACTTCATGAAGTCGCCGCCGGAGCAGTACAGCGACGCCGAGGCGCACGACAAGGTCGAGAGCTTCATCGCGGGCGAGTAGCCGCTCCCCTGCCCGGGGCCCGTGGGCCCCGGGCACGCCCCCACAAGGACACGTCCCTCTTCGGGCCGTGTCCTTCCTCATGGGCCCGTGCGTGTCCCGGCGGGGACCCGGGGCGCGGGGACCCGGGGGACGTCGTCCGTTCCCCTGGAGGACGCCGGTCACGAGCCCCCCGGGCTGGGTCGACGTGTCGACTCGTGGACGTGCCGACTCGTCGACGAGTCGACCCCAGCGCCCCTGGCCCCTGGCCCCTGGCCCCTGGCCCCTGGCCCCTGGCCCCTAGCCTCCGACACCCTCGGCCACCGGCTGCTCCTCGGTGGTCTCCCGATAGAGGCGCAGACCCCGGGCCCGGTAGTTGTCGAGGGCGTGGTCCCCGTCCAGCGAGCAGGTGTGCAGCCACACCCGGCGCGTGGCCTCGCGGTCCGGCCGGCGGGCCCCCAGGTCCCACGCCCGGCGCAGCGCCTCGGTGAGCATGTGCCCGCCCAGGCCCCGTCCGAGGAACCCGGGAAGGAGGCCGAAGTAGACCACCTCGACCTCCCCTCCGGGCTGGGACTCCAGCTCCGCGTAACCCGCGGGCGTGCCTCGGTCGTACAGGACCCAGGTCTCCACGTTCGGGTCCGCCACCCGCGCACGCCACTCGTCGGTGCTCCAACGGGCGCGGTCGATCCACTGGTAGTCGCCGCCGACCGTCGTGTAGAGGAACCGCGAGAGCTCGGGGCTGGGCACCTCCGCGCGGACGAGGGTCACCGCGCCCTCCGGCTCGCGGCCGGGCCGCAGCTCGGCGGGGTCGGTCGTCTCCAGGTACCAGGTGGTGATCGTCATCGCGCCATCCTCGCACCGGCGGATCGGCTTCCCGGGTGCGGGTCCTTCCGGGAGACGGTGCCGTCAGGCCCCTGACCACGAGTCGACATGTCACCCTCTCTACGAGTAGTCAAAGCGACACTTAATGTAGTCTCCCCGCAGGCATTCGCGCACGAGCAGGAGATGGTGGCCATGAGCGGCGGTTTCGGAACCGGCGGTGCTTCGCACGGGTCCAGGGGCGGGTCCGGGAGTGACAGAGGGGTGGCCAAACGCGTCGGGGCCGTCACCCGCCAGCTGCCCGTCCGCGGCGACCGCCTCCTCGACGTCTGCTGCGGTGACGGCTCCCACACCGTCGCGCTCGCCCCGGGGTACGTGCGCGTCGACGCCATCGACACCGACCCCGCGCTGCTCGACGCGATCAACGGGCGCATCGCCGGAACCGAACTGGAGGACCGGATCGGGGTGCACAAGATGACCCCCGACTCCCTGGCCTTCGACACGAACACCTTCGACCGGGTCACCGCGTTCGACGTGGTCGAGCACCTGGACGACCTGGACGGCGCCCTGGCGGAGATCCACCGCGTGCTGCGGCCCGGCGGCGCGTTCTCCCTGACCACGTCCAACCGCTGGTTCCCCTTCGAGACGCACGGGGTCCTCTGGGGGTACGGCGGCGCCCCGCCGTCACCGCCCCGTTCCTGCCCTGGGTGCGGCCCCTGCACACACGGATGTCGGACACGCGGTCCTTCAGCAGCCAGGAGCTGGGACGCCTGCTGCGCGGCCACGGGCTGCGCGTGCGCGCGATCGACTACCTTATGCCGTCCCTCGACCGCCGTCCGCCGGCCCTGCCGAGCGTGTCGGGGGCCCTGGAGGGCACGCCGCTGCGGGTGTTCGGCGCGGGCATGGCGGTCACCGCGGTGAAGCCGGGGCTCTGAGCGGCGCCGGACCACCCTCCCGGCGCCCGCGCGGACTACCCGTCCTGACGGCCGTCCTGCTCCAGGTGGTCCGCCGCCCAGGAGCGCAGCTCCGCGACGACCTTCTCCTTCTCCATGGGGCCGTTCTCCAGGCGCAGCTCCAGGAGGTACCGGTAGGCCTTGCCCACCAGCGGACCGGGCTTCACACCCAGGATCTCCTGGATGTCGTTGCCGTCCAGGTCGGGCCGGATGCGGTCCAGCTCCTCCTGCTCGGCCAGCTCGGAGATGCGACGCTCGATGTCGTCGTAGGAACGCGCGAGCGCGGCGGCCTTGCGCCGGTTGCGGGTGGTGCAGTCGGCCCTGGTCAGGATGTGCAGGCGCTCCAGCTGATCACCGGCGTCCCTGGCGTAGCGGCGCACCGCCGAGTCCGTCCACTCGCCCCGGCCGTAGCCGTGGAACCGCAGGTGCAACGCGACCAGCGTGCTCACCTGGGAGATCACGTCCTTGGGGAAGCGCAGAGCGGACAGCCGCTTGCGGCTCATGGACGCGCCCACCACCTCGTGGTGGTGGAAGGTGACCCTGTTGCCGCCCTCGAAGGCACGGGTCCGGGGCTTGCCGACGTCGTGCATCAGGGCGGCCAGGCGCAGCACGAGGTCGGGTTCGTGACCGCGTCGGCGCTCCAGGTCCATGGCCTGGTCCAGGACGGTGAGCGAGTGCTCGTAGACGTCCTTGTGCCGATGGTGCTCGTCGATCTCCAGCCGCATCCTCGGGATCTCGGGCATCACGTGCTCGGCGATGCCGAGGTCCACCATGAGCTCGATCCCCCGGCGCGGGTCCGGGCTGAGCATGAGCTTGGTGAGCTCGTCGCGGACGCGCTCGGCCGAGACGATGGCGAGCCGGTCCGCCATGTTCCGGGCGGCCTCGGCCACCTCGGGTGCCAGGGAGAAGCCGAGCTGCGCCGCGAAGCGGACCGCGCGCATGATGCGCAGCGGGTCGTCGCTGAAGGAGTCCTCCGGGCGGCCCGGGGTCCGCAGCACCTTGGCCCTGAGGTCCGCGAGACCGCCGAAGGGGTCCACGAACTCCCGGCTGGGCAGGTGCACCGCCATCGCGTTGACCGTGAAGTCGCGGCGGAGCAGGTCGTCGTGGATGTTCGTGCCGTAGGCCACCTCGGGCTTGCGGGACTTGGGCGAGTAGGCCTCGCTGCGGTAGGTGGTGATCTCCAGCTGGAGCCCGCGCTTGCGCAGGCCGACGGTGCCGAACTCGATGCCGACGGTCCACACGGAGTCCGCCCAGCCGTCGATGAGTTCGAGGACGCGCTGGGGCACGGCGTCGGTGGTGAGGTCCACGTCGTTGGAGTCGCGGCCGAGGAGCGCGTCGCGGACCGGACCGCCGACGATGGCGAGCTGCTGCCCCTGGGCGTCGAAACGGTCGCCCAGTTCGTCGGCCACGGGTTGGATCGCGTCGACCAACGCGGCGACCGCCGCTCGCTGCGCACCACTGAGTTCACCCGCGGGCGGGTTCACCCCCGTGGACGGGTTCCGGGCGGCGTCGTTCTCACGCGAAGGCTCTGTGTTCGGCACACCACGCAGGTTAGGCGGCCACACGGGGTGACCGCGAATCAGTCCGATACCGCTGAGGGCCTGTGGCGGCCCTGGTGTCGGACCCCGGTCAATGAAAGGGTGGGCCGACCACGACCCCGAACAACGGTCCGCGTCAGAACCGGGATTCGAGGAACGCGGTATCTTCGGGTGAAGTGGTGGCATGTCACGGTCAGTCCGAGGCCACCAGCCCCGCTTGGGCCGAGCGCGCCGCGCGGGCACCCCGACCGACCCCGCCCCACCTTCCGTATCCCTGGCGGGACGGACACCTGGACCCGAATCAGGAAACCAAGCGTTGCGTCGAACTGCTTCCGCGGCCGCGGTCATGGCCATGACCGCCGCTCTGCTTCCGATACCGGCCACCCTCTCGCCCGCGTCGGCCGAGCCCGACGACGAGGGGCGGCCGCTCCGCTCGTCGTGGACCGGATCACCCCGGACGCCCTGGACGAGGACAGCACCCTGCGGGTGTCGGGCGAGGTGACCAACACCACCGGGGAGACCGTCGAGGACGTCACCGTCCGCGTGCGCTACTCCCGGCACCCCTTCACCTCCCGCGACGAGCTGGACGACTTCGCCACCGGCGAGGACTGGCAGCCGAGCGCCTCGGGGCCGGACAAGGAGTTCAAGGGGAAGCTGGAGCCGGACGGCACCCTGGAGTACTCGCTGAGCACCCCCGCCGAGGATCTGGGCCTGGGCTCCTACGGGGTGTACCCCATGGTCGTCGAGGCGGTCGACGGTGACGGCGACCCCTCGGCGCGCAGTACACCTTCCTTCCCTACACCGCCGACGACGACGTCCCCACCCTGGACCTGGCCTGGGTCTGGCCGCTGATGGACGCCCCCAGCGCGCCGACGACGACACCTTCCTCAGCGACGAGCTGCACGGGTCGGTCGGCGCCGACGGGCGCCTCGGACGGCTCCTGGAATCCGGTGCGCAGGTCCCCCTGTCCTTCGAGGCCGGGGACGAGGACCTCGTCGAGGAACTGGGGCTGGAGGAGGACCAGGGCGTCGAGGAGAGCCCCGAGCCGACCGACGAGAGCTCACCGACCGCCGGGGAGGAGGTCACCGCGGAGGAGAGCGCCGACTCGGTCTCCCCGAGGCGTCCGACGAGGGCACCGACGAGGAGGCGGACCCCTCCGCCTCTCCCGAGGAGGACGGCGGGAACGACGAGGACGACGGCGGTGAGGAGAGGCCGACGCGCACCGAGGGCATCCCGGTGACCTGGTCCGTCGACCCCGGAACGCTCGACGACGTCCTCCGCATGGCCGCGGCCGAGCACCAGGTCCTGGAGGGCCCCCTGGACGACCCGGCCGAGGAACCGGGCCGTCAGGGGCGCCCCGCGGACGTGGCCGCCCAGGTGTGGCTGCGCGAGGCCCGCGAGGTCCTGGCCGCCGACACCGTCGTGGCCTCCCCTACGCCGACGCCGACCTGGTCGCGCTGCTCCTCAACGACATGAACGGTGACGCCGAGGCCTCGCTGCGGCTCGGCCAGGAGGCCGTGGCGCGCGCGCTCGCCCTGGAGGCGGACGACCGGTTCGCGGTCCCGGCCGAGGGGCTGATGGACGAGCGCGTCCAGGAGCTGTACACCGAGCACGGCGCCGACCGCTTCCTGCTGTCCGAGGAGGCGCTTCCCCCGCCTCCTGGATCTCCACGACCCCCAGCGCGCAGGCCCCCTGCCTGTGAGCGGGGACGAGGAAGCTGACGAGGAGCCCTACGCGCTGGTGACGGACTCCGGTCTGACCGACGTGCTGTCGATGCCCTCGTGGGAGCCGGGCGAGTCCGCCCTGGCCCTCCAGCGCTTCGCGGCGGAGACCGCGATGATCGCCGGGGAGAGCGGCGAGGGCGACCGGGTGGTCGTCGCCGCCCCCGAGCCCGGCTGGGACCCCAGCCCCGAGTTCGCGTCGGGGGTGCTGGAGGCCACGGACGGCCTGCCCTGGCTCTCCCCGAGCGCCTGGACCGGGTCGAGCTCCCCGACTCCAAGGACCGGGAGGAGACCCGTCAGGAGCTGGACTACCCGGACCAGGCGTACGGCGACGGGCTCAGCTCCACCTACCTCGGCCAGATCGAGGACGTCAGCCGGGACGTGCGGTTGTTCAACAGCATCCTGGTCGGTGACAGCGACCCGTTCCGGCCCGCGCTGGTGCGCCTGGAGTCGGTCCACTGGCGGGACCGCGAGGCCCTCGCCGGAGCCACCCGCACCCTGGTGGTCAAGTCGGTGCAGAGCCGCCGGGAGGACGTGCGCGTCATCCCGGGTGAGCCGGTCACGCTGGCCAGCCGCACCGGGACCACCGGCGTGCTCGTGGCCAACGACCTCGAGGACGAGGCCGTCTACGTGTACCTGTCGCTCTATTCGGAGAACTCCGAGCGTCTGAGCATCGGCGAGTACACGCACCACTTCGAGATCGCCCCGGGGGCCAAGACCACGGTCTACGTCCCGTTGTCGGCCCGGATCAACGGCAGCACGAACGTGCACGTCAGCCTCCAGAACGCCGACGGTGAGCCGATCAGCTCGCAGGACACGCTGATCCAGGTGAACGCCACGGGTCTGGGCACGCAGGCCCTGCTGATCAGCGGGATCGGCCTGTTGATCCTGGTCGCGGCGCTGGCCCCGCGCGCGCTGCGCAAGTGGGCCCGCAAGCAGGCGGCCAGGGCGAAGGCGGCCGAGGCCGGAGACGGTACGGCGGACGGCGAGCGGTCCGCCGACGGCTCCGAGACCGACGCCGGTTCCGAGACCGACGCGGCCGGGACGGACTCCGATCCCGACGTTCGCGCGCCCGAGACCGACGCACCCGAGGGTGACGGGACGCCGGAGGGCACCACCCCGAACGCCCCCGCCGCCGGGCGGCCCTCCGACGCGACGCCCGGCGACGGGGACCGAACGGCGGACGGCGACACCACGGACGACTCCCCCACGACCAAGGACGACCCGGACGGCAGCGGCTCCGGAAAGTGACCGCCACACCCTGATCCGCGGCGCCGTCCCCACGGCGTCGCGGCCCGAACCCTCCCCGCAGACGAAAGGAACCCTGATCCACGGTGGTCACCGACTCCCCGAACGGCGACGAGCAGTCCCCCGTCACACGCCCAAACACACCAGGCCTCCCCACGAGGGCCCCATGCCCGGTGACAGCGCCGTCCGCCCCACCGGCGGCCCGACCCCCTCCTACGAGGAGGGCGAGCTCCCCGAGCCCGAGGCACCCGCCCCGCCGGAGGGCTCCGACTCCGGCGGCATGATGCGGTCCAGCATGATCATGGCCGTCGGCACCATGGCCTCCCGCATCACCGGCTTCGCCCGCACCATCGTGCTGGCCGCCGCCATCGGCACCCACCTGCTCGGTGACGCCTACCACACGGCGCACACGATCCCCTTCATCCTGAACGACCTGCTGATCGGCGGCCTGATGGCCTCCGTGGTCATCCCGTTCCTGGTCAAGCGGCGCAAGCGCGACGCCGACGGTGGCAAGGCCACCGAGGACCGCCTGTTCACCTCCATGGTGCTGGCGCTGCTGCTGGTGACCACGGTCGCGATCCTGGCCGCCGAGGCCCTGATCTGGCTGTACGGCTCCCGCTTCACCCCCTGCAGTTCGAGGCGTCGGTCTACCTGGCCCGCTTCCTGCTCTCGCAGATCTTCTTCGTGGGCCTGAGCGGCCTGTTGAGCGCCATGCTCAACACGCGCGGCAAGTTCGGCGCGGCGGTCTGGGCCCCGGTGCTCAACAACGTCGTCATCATGGGCGTCGCCGCGATGTTCCTGATCGTGGCCGGTCCGGGCCGCACCCCCGAGACCGTCTCCACCGGCGAGCTCACCCTGCTGGGCGCGGGCACCGCCGCCGGCATGGCGCTCCAGGCCCTGGTCCTGTTCGTCGCCCTGACGCGGACCGGCTACCGCTGGCGCCCCCGCCTGGACCTGCGCGGCTCCGGTCTCGGTGAGGCGCTGCGCACCGCCGGGTGGATGATGCTCTACACCCTCCTGACACAGGCGGGCCTGTGGATCACCACCAACATCGCCAACGCCGCCAACGTGGCCAGCATCGAGCAGGGCCTGGACGTCGGTGCCGGTATCAGCGCCTACAACCTGGCGTACCAGCTCTTCCAGCTCCCGTACGCGATCATCGCGGTCTCGCTGATCACCGTCCTGCTCCCCCGCATGAGCGCGCACGCGGACGACCGCGACTGGGCCTCCGTCCGCTCCGACTTCTCCCGTACGCTGCGGATCTCCGCGTTCGTGCTCGTCCCGATCGCCTTCGCCGTCGCGATGTTCGCGGAACCGCTGTCGATCCTGGCGTTCGCCCGGGGCTCGGTGTCGGTCGCGGACGCGGCCGCCATCGGCCAGATCCTCGCCGTGATGTCGCTCGGCCTGCTGCCGTTCACCGTGTTCCAGCTCATGCTGCGCGTGTTCTTCGCCATGGGCGACACCCGTACCCCGGCCCTGATCGGCCTGGCCAACCTCGCCGTTCACAGCGGTCTGGCCCTCGTCGCCTACCTGCTCCTGCCGCCGAACCTGGTCGTCGTCGGCGTCGCCTCGGGCTTCATGCTCTCGTTCCTGTCGGGCCTGACCATCGCGGGTCAGATCCTCAGTCGCCGGATCGGGGGACTTGACGGAAAGCACGTGATGGGCACATTGTTGCGGCTGCACCTGGCCGTCGTACCCAGCATCGCGGCGGGCTTCGGTGTGCTCTGGTTCTTCGAGACGCGGGTCGGACCCGGTCTGGCCACCAACGTCGGCGCCCCCTCGTCGGCTGTGCCGTCGGCGCCCTGCTGTTCCTGCTCTCCGCCCGACTGCTGCGCGTCCCCGAGCTGAGCTCCGCCGTGGAACTCATCCGCGGCCGCCTGCGTCGATAGATGCCGTGAGCCCTTCCGGCCCCGCCCCCGCCGGACACCCCAGCCGCAAGAGTCAGAGGAAGAGGACCACCCCACGGTGTCCAGCGATCATCCCCGCCAGCACGCCGACGGTCCGGAGCCCGGACCCGAGGAAACCCACGAGGGCGCGCCCCGGCACCACCTGGTGATGCCCGAGGACGTGCTCGACGCCTACGAGCGCGCCGAACCCCGGACCGAGCCGGAGACCGGCCTGAGGACGGTCCGGGATCCCAGCGAGATCGGTGACGTCGGCACGGCGGACCGCGCGGGCCTGGAGGACGGCGACGAGATCGGCGGTGCGACGCACACCGGTCCGGGCAACATCGCCAAGTCGACGGCGATCATGGCGGTCGGCACCATCGCCTCGCGTGTGACGGGCTTCGTCCGCACCATCGTGCTCGCCGCCGCGATCGGCACCCAGCTGCTGGGTGACGCGTACCAGACCGCCGGCATGGTGCCGTACATGATCTACGACCTGCTCATCGGCGGGTTGCTGGCGAGCGTGTTCGTGCCCTTCCTGGTCAAGCGGCGCAAGCTGGACGCGGACGGCGGTGACCGGACGGAGCAGCGTCTGGTCACACTGATGCTGCTCGCGCTGTTCGTGCTGACGCTGGTGTCGGTGCTGATCGCGGAGTGGTTCATCCGGATCTACGCGGGCGGGTTCAGCGGGGCCCAGTACGAGGTCTCCGTGATCCTCGCCCGCTACCTGGTGCTCCAGATCTTCTTCATCGGCGCCAGCGGCCTGGCCAGCGCGATGCTGAACGCGCGCAACAAGTTCGGCGCTCCGATGTGGGCGCCGGTGCTCAACAACGTCGTCATCATCGGCGTCTGCCTGTGGTTCCTGTCCCTGGCCGGTCCGGGCCGGACGCCGGACACCATCACCTCCGGCGAGCTCGCCCTGCTGGGCCTCGGCACCGCGGTGGGCCAGGTCGTCCAGGCGGGCGTGCTGGTCTGGGCGCTCGCCGCCGCGGGCTTCCGCTGGCGTCCCCGCCTGGACCTGCGCGGTTCCGGGCTGGGCGAGGCCGCCAGCGCGGCCTCGTGGATGATGCTCTACATCGTCGTCGCCCAGGTGGGCGCGCTCGTCTCCACCAACGTCGCCACGCGCGCCGGTTCGATGGCGGCCGACCTCGGTTACGAGACCGGCTCGGGCATCGCGGCGTACAAGTTCGCGTCGATGCTGTTCCAGCTTCCGTACGCGATCATCGCGGTCTCGGTGATCACCGCCCTGCTGCCCCGGATGAGCGAGCACGTCGCGGCCGGGCGCAAGGACCAGGTGCGCAGCGACTTCTCCCGGGGCTTCCGGCTCTCGTCGGTCCTGATCGTGCCCATCGCGGTGGCGATGATCGTCTTCGCGGTCCCGTTCTGCGTGATGATCTACGCGCAGGGCAGCACGAGCGCCGAGGACGCGGCGGCGATCGGGCGCATCCTCATGGTGTTCTGCGTGATGTTGATCCCCTTCACGCTCTTCCAGCTCCAGATGCGCGTGTTCTACGCGCTGGGCGACACGCGGACCCCGGCGCTGGTGTCGATCCCGTCCGAGATCGCCCACGCGGTCACGGCGCTCAGCCTGCTGTACTTCATGGCCGACAACCCGCAGGACATCGTCGTGTGGCTGCCGGTGCCCTACGGTCTCTACTACGTGGTCGGTTCGGCCATCATGTGGTACCTCCTCAACAGGAGGCTGAACGGGCTCGACGGCCGACGGACCGCGGTGACGCTGTTCAAGCTGCACGTGGCCACGGTTCCGGCGGCGGCGTTCGGCGTCCTGATGATCTTCGCCCTCGGCGGCCTGCCGGGCGACGTGTGGCCCGCCCTCGCGTCGATGGTGGCCGGAGGACTGGTCGGTGCCGTACTGTTCGTGGTTGCCGCCAAGTTCCTCAATGTGACTGAAGTCACAGCATTCCTTGATTTGGTCAGAACCCGGCTACGACGCCGCTGATCACCTGTAATGGATGACGTTGGGTGGTCGCGCCCGGGTACGTCCCGGAAGAAGCGTGACCATCCGGTGTCCTCCAAAGAGGCTGTTCAAGCGTCCTAGCATGGACAGACACCGCTTTACCGCCAGAGCATCGTTTATCCGAGCTGCCCGAAGGGAGGCTGGGGACAGCAGACAGCGCCGAACCCCCGCGCGTGCGCCCGCGACGGCGCCACGCGAACCACGGCACTGTCACCCGTCACTCCCATCATGAGCACCTTCCTGATCGAACCCGGGGCGAAGCTGGCCAACCGCTACCGACTCGACACCGTGGTGAGCGAGACCGGTGGCGCGACCCGCTGGAAGGCCACCGACGAGACGCTCGCGCGCCCCGTCGCGGTGTGGACCTTCGCGGAGGGTTTCCCCCGTACGTCCGAAGTGGTGCGCGCCGCCCGCGCGACGAGCCGTATCCCCGACGCCCGCGTCACCCAGGTCTTCGACGCCGACGACACCACCCCCGTCCCCTACGTCGTCGAGGAGTGGGTCATCGGCTCCTCCCTCGCCGAACTCCTCGCGCAGGGCCCGATGGAGCCCGAGCGCGCCGCCGGTCTGGTGGCCGAGGCCGCCGAGGCCATCGCCGCCGCGCACGCGGGAGGCCTGCACCACCTGTGCCTGACCCCGAGCAAGCTCATGTGGAGCAGCGGCGGAGCGGTCAAGGTCACCGGTATCGGGGTGGACGCCGCCCTGCTGGGGAACAACGTCCCCCAGCCCGCCGCCGTCGACGCCCAGGGCCTGGGCAACCTGCTCTACGCGGCCCTCACGGGGTACTGGCCCGGCGGTCCGCAGAGCGGTCTGCCCGGCGCACCCCAGGGGCCGATGGGCCCCTACCCGCCCGGTCAGCTCAGACAGGGCGTGGGCGAACCCCTGGCCTCCATCACCACCCGCGCGGCCCTGCCGCAGCTGGTGGGTCAGATGGTGCCCGGCCCGCCCATCTCCAGCCCGGCCGAGTTCTGCGCCGCCATGGCGGAGGTCCCCGGCTCATCCCGTTGCCGGTCTCCCCGGCCGAGGCCGCGCCGCCCGAGCCCGGGACCTCCCGGCGCACGGGCGAGTTCGACGCCACCAACAACCAGCGCCGCACCAGCCGCACCGCCGCCGCCCCGGCCCGCGGCGCCTCCCGCCCGGCACCCTCCCGCATGGACCAGCGCGCCTCCCGTGAGGAGGGCTCGTCCACCAAACGCGTCCTGGTCGGCGCGGTCGCGGTGGTGCTGTTCGTGGCGGTCGTCGTCGGCGCCTGGTCGTTCGGCTCGATGATGAACTCCGGCACGGACGGCGAGGCCGACCCCAGCGTCAGCGCGACCGAGGACACCCCGGCCGACGCCGAACTGAGCGTCCTGGACATCTCCGACTCCGACGGCTTCGACCCGCTGGGCGACAACTCCGAGCACGGGCAGAACGCGCCGCTGGCCCACGACGGCGATCCCAGCACGGCCTGGAACACCGAGGGCTACAACGACCCGATGGGCACCGAGAAGTCCGGTGTCGGCCTGCTCCTGGACCTGGGCTCCAGCCAGGAGGTCCACGAGGTCGACCTGGTGGTGCCCTCGAGCTCCTACGGGGTCCAGATCAGGGTCGGTGACAGCAACGCCGTCTCCGACGACGCCAGCCTGGACGCCAACCTCCCTCCGCGTGGGAGGGCGAGGTCAGCGGTGAGCAGACCGTCACCCTGGACGAGGCCGCGACCGGCCGGTACGTCCTCGTCTGGTTCACCGACCTGCCCTCGGACGACGGACGCTTCCGTGGGACCATTAACGAGGTCGAGGTTCGCGGGACCTAGTTCTACTTTGTGGGGTATGTGATCAGCGCTGATGGACGCGGCCCAGGAGCTTCCTGACACGGAGCTGTTGTCGAGGCACGCTCAGGGTGACGAACAGGCGTTCGCGGTACTGGTTCGCCGTCACCGTGAGCGCCTGTGGGCTGTCGCCGTCCGGATGATGGGCGACCCCGAGGAGGCCTCGGACGCCCTCCAGGACGCCTTCATGTCCGCGTTCCGCGCCGCCGACCGGTTCCGTGGCGAGTCGCAGGTGAGCACCTGGATGCACCGCATCGTGGTGAACGCCTGCCACGACCGCCTCAGACGCCGCAAGGTGCGTCCGGCGACCCCGACGGAGGACGAGACCCTCGACGTCATCTCCAACGACCGCCTGAGCCGTTCCGGGGGCGGACACGACCACGCCGCGCAGACCGAGGCCCGGCTGGACGTGCACGCCGCACTGGAACTCCTCCCGCTGGACCAGAGGATGGCGCTGACCCTCGTGGACATGCTCGGCTACCGGGTGGACGAGGCGGCGGAGATCCTCGAGGTCGCGTCGGGCACCGTCAAGAGCCGGTGTGCGCGAGGTCGCGCCAAACTTCTTCCCTCACTGGCCCATCTAAGGAACCCTCAGCCTCCCCGAGACGTCACATCTGGGAGAGGAGGTGCCAACCCATCGTGACGTCCCATCCTGACGTGGAGGCACTCGCCTTCTTCGCGGAGGACCTTCTGGACCCCGACGAGGAACGCTTCGTTGCCACCCACATAGAGACCTGCGCGTCCTGTGCCACGGTCCTCGACGAACTCTCGGGGGTCACCCGCGTCCTCGCCGACGAGCCCGTTCCGGCACTGCCGCAGGACGTCGCGGACCTCCTCGACGGGCGTGTGGCCGAGGCGGTGCGCGAACGCTCCGCGACCCCGACGGCCGGGGAACCCCCTCTCGCCGACTCCTCGGCCTCCGACGCGTCGGACGCGTCCGAGGGCCCCGGGGCGGAGACGTTGGCACCGGTGGTCCCCCTCAACCGGCGGCGCGGCTTCGGCCTCCCCACCTGATGGCGATCGCCGCCGTGACCGTGTTCGTGGTCGGTGGCGGCGCCGCGATCCTCAACGGGCAGATGAACGACCAGCAGGAGTCCACCGCCGCGTCGCCGCTGCTGGAGGAGTCCGAGTCCGAGTCGGCACCCGACACCGCCCAGTCCTACTCCGCGACCTCGGTGGCGAGCGGCACGGTCTACACGGAGGACCGGCTCGGCTCCCAGGCGGCGGAGGTCCTGGCCGCCTCGCGCGCGACGGAGGGCGCCCAGGAGGAGACCGGCACCCAGGAGCTCACGCAGCTGACCGCCGACGCGCAGGAGTGCGTCACCCGCTTCGAGAAGGACGCCGGAACACGGGTCACCCTGGTCGACGACGCCCTCTACGACGCCGGTGACGGTCCCGGACCCGCGTGGGTCCTCTTCACCCGGGACGAGGACGGCGCCGGAGTGGTGGTCCTCGACCCGAGCAGCTGCACGGACGGGGACCCCGGAGGCGGCGTGCTCTCCGAGCGTCCCCTGTAGGCGACCGCGCCACCGGTGGCGCGGCCCGTCCTCAGCGGCCGTCCCCCGCGCGCACCAGCCCGCTCTCGTAGGCGAGCACCACCAGCCCCACGCGGTCACGCACCCCGAGCTTGGCCAGGAGGCGGCCCACGTGCGTGCGCGCGGTGGCCGGGCTCAGGTGCAGTTTCGCCCCGATCTCCTGGTTGGACATCCCCCGCCCGACCAGGGCCAGCACCTCGCGCTCCCGGAAGGTGACCGCCTCCAGCCGCGCGACGGCCTCGGGCGGCGGCTCGCTCCCGGCGAGGCGTTCGATGACGCGCCGGGTGACGCCGGGCGACAGCAGGGCCTCCCCCGCCGCCACCGTGCGGACCGCGTCCCGCAGCTCACGGGGCCTGGCGTCCTTGAGCAGGAAACCGGCGGCGCCCAGGCGCAGCGCGGTGAACACGTTGGCGTCCTCGCCGAAGGTGGTGAGGACCACCACCCGGGTGTCGACATGTCGGCGGCCCGACGTGTCGACACGTCGACGTTCCAGTTCCCGGAGCACGGCGAGCCCGTCCATGACGGGCATCTGGAGGTCCAGCAGCACCACGTCCGGGCGGTGGCGGTCGACCTCGACCAGCGCCGCGCGGCCGTCCTCGGCCTCCGCCGCCACCTCGATGTCACCCTCGCGCTCCAGCAGGGAGCGCACACCGGCGCGGACGAGCTCCTGGTCGTCCACGAGCAGAACCCTCGTCGGCGCGCTCACTCCCCGCCCCCGAGCGGCAGCCGCGCGCGGACCCGGTACCCGCTCCTGGGCACCGGCCCCGCCTCCAGGGTCCCCTCCACCATCCGGACCCTCTCCCTCATCCCCGCGAGCCCCGTTCCGCCGCGCCCGCCGTCGAGCGGCTCCCGGCGCGCCCCGCCGGGGAGGGGCCCGGTCCCGTCGTCGGAGACCGTCACCGTGAGCGATTCCTCCGCGCGTTCGAGCACCACCTCGGCGGTCTCGGCCCGCGCGTGCCTGAGCGTGTTGGTCAGCGCCTCCTGGACCACCCGGTAGGCGGTGGCGTCGACCAGACCGGGCAGCTCGGGACCACCCTCGCCGGTCACCCGCACGGTCAGCCCCGCCGCGCGCACGGAGGCCACCAGGTCGTCCAGGTGCGCGAGCCCGGCCACCCGTTCGACCCCGTCCCCGTTGTCACTCCGTGGCCCGGGGTCGCGCAGCGCCCGCACCGTGGAACGCAGGTCACGCAGTCCCTCCCGGGCCGCCTGGGAGACGTGGTCCAGCTCGGCCCGGGCCACCGGTGCGTCCACCGCCCCCTCTTCCAGGGCCTCGGCCGCCACCGAGGTGTGCAGGGAGACCACGGAGAGGTGGTGGCCGACCGCGTCGTGCAGGTCCCGCGCGATCCGGGCGCGTTCGCGGGCCAGGAGTTCGGCTGACTCCGCCTCCCTCGCCTGGGCGTCCAGGACGGCGATCAGCTCGCGCTGGCGGGCGCCCTCCGCCCTCTGGCGGACCCCGTCCCCAGGGCGATCGCCGCACCCATGATGGCCACGGTCGACACCAGTTCGTACCCGAGGAGGAAGGCCGGGTCCTGGCCCTCGGCCAGCCTCGCTGTCGTGGAGACGACGACGAGCGCCGCCGCGGTCCCGACGGCCCACCGGGTGCGGTCGAAGAGGGCGGCGGAGTACAGCGCGGCGGCCGCGGGCACGGCCAGCCCGATCACCGGCAGATCCGCCACGTAGTAGACGATGAGCAGGACGGCGGTGAGCAGGAGGACCGCCAGGGGCCAGCGGCGCCGGACCAGCATGAGGAGTCCGAGCGCGGTCGCGAACGCGTAGGCCACGGTCGGTGGGAGGTCTCCCCGCCGATCCCGGCCCCGATCGCGATCGCCACCACCGCGAAGACGGCGAACCCCAGGAGGGCGTCGACGACGACGGCCTGGCGGCCGGTGCGGTCGGTGGAGCCGGACGGGTCCTGCTGGCCGCGCGGGCCGGGGCGGTCGGGCATGCCGTGATTCTACGGAGCCCGGCCCCGTCGGCACCCCTGTTCGCGGGCGCGTCCGGCTACGCGTTTCGACGTACCCGGAGGGGATACGCGACGGACGCCCCGAGCAGGCCCCGTCCGTAGCGTGCGGGAGGTCGTCGCGGCGTCCGCCGCCCCAGAATCCACGAGGGGGACCCCATGAACCACCGTCCGGCCCCGGCCACCGGAGCCCCGACCGGCGTGCCCTGGCCCCTGGTCCTGAGCCTGGGGGCACTGGCCCTGATACGCCCCCTGATGAGTGTCACCGGGGTCACGGAGACGATCGGTGCCCCCTGGGCACAGCTGGGCGTCACGCTGCTGGTGACGGTGGCGTGGGTTGCGGCCGTGGTCGTGGCGCACGTGCCCCGGCCCTTCGTCACCCTCGTCTGCGCGGGTGTCGCCTACGGGGTGCTCGCGGTCCTGCTCGGCGCGGTGCTGTCGCCGCTCCTCGGTGAGGGGTTCCGGGTGCCGCTCACTCACCCCCTCGCGGTGCTCTCGGTGCTCACCGTGAACGCCGTGTGGGGGCTCTCGCCGGGGGCCTGGCCCTCGCGGTCCGGGCGGTCCGGTGGCCGGGGTCCGGGAAGGGCTGAGTCCCA
Organism: Nocardiopsis eucommiae; assembly: GCA_018388625.1. Classification (GTDB taxonomy): domain Bacteria; phylum Actinomycetota; class Actinomycetes; order Streptosporangiales; family Streptosporangiaceae; genus Nocardiopsis; species Nocardiopsis eucommiae. The sequence continues at coordinate 5,927,880 of CP074402.1, forward strand.
TACCCCACCCCCGTACGCTGCACGGATGTCGGACCGGGAATGGCGTGCGCCTACCATCGGTTGTGCTAACCATCTTTCCCTGTCACACCACCGTGGCCGGGCAGCGACTGTGTGAAGGGCCTAGAGCGTGAGTGACGTCCGCAATGTCATCATCATCGGTTCCGGACCGGCGGGGTACACCGCTGCCGTGTACGCCGCGCGCGCGGAACTGCGCCCGCTGGTGTTCGAGGGGTCCATCACGGCCGGTGGTGCGCTCATGAACACCACCGACGTGGAGAACTTCCCCGGTTTCCCGGACGGGATCATGGGCCCCGACCTCATGGACAACCTGCGCAAGCAGGCCGAGCGCTTCGGCGCCGAGCTGGTCCCCGAGGACGTCACCGACGTGGACCTGACCAAGCCGGTCAAGGAGGTCACCGTCGGCGGTGACACCTACTTCGCGCACACCGTCATCCTGGCCACCGGCTCGGGCTACCGCGAGCTCGGCGTGCCCGGTGAGAAGGAACTGTCCGGCCGGGGCACCTCCTGGTGCGCGACCTGTGACGGCTTCTTCTTCCGCGACCAGGACATCGCGGTGGCGGGCGGCGGCGACACCGCCATGGAGGAGGCCCTCTTCCTCACCCGCTTCGCCAAGTCGGTGACGGTGATCCACCGCCGCGACGAGCTGCGCGCCAGCCGGATCATGGCGGAGCGCGCCCTCGCCAACGAGAAGATCAGCTTCCTCTGGGACACCGAGGTCGTCGAGGTCGTCGGTGAGGACCGCGTCAGCGGCCTCAAGCTCGTCAACAACAAGACCAACGAGGCCAGCACGCTGGACGTCACCGGCCTGTTCGTCGCCATCGGCCACGACCCGCGCGTGGAGCTCTTCCAGAAGCAGGTCGAGCTGGACGAGGAGGGCTACGTGAAGGTGGACGCCCCGTCCACGCGGACCAACCTCGAAGGCGTCTTCGCCGCGGGCGACGTGGTCGACCACCAGTACCGTCAGGCGATCACCGCCGCGGGTACCGGCTGTTCCGCAGCGCTGGACGCCGAGCGCTTCCTCGCAGCCCTCGGCAACTAGACTCCCCGCCCCCTCACCCGGTTTCGTCGAACCAAGGAGAACCAAGCAGTGTCCACCGTGAAGAACGCCACCGACGCCTCCTTCGAGGAGACCGTCCTCAAGAGCGCCAAGCCCGTCCTGGTGGATTTCTGGGCCGACTGGTGCGGTCCCTGCAAGCAGATGGCCCCGGTCCTGGACAAGCTGGCCGCTGAGCACGGCGACAAGATCGAGGTCGTCAAGGTCAACACCGACCAGAACCCCGAGACGCCCCGCGCCTACAACGTCATGTCGCTGCCGACCATGAACGTCTACAAGGACGGCGAGGTCGTGAAGCAGATCATCGGCGCGAAGCCGAAGCGACTCCTGGAGAAGGAGCTGGCGGAGTTCCTCTGACCCGGAGCACCGCACACACGCACGAGAGGCCCTCAGGCGAAGCCTGAGGGCCTTTGGCGTCCAGTCGGACTCACCCCAGGGTTGCACTCCCTGGGCCACCCACGGGCGACCTGAGGGCGCGGTCAGTGGGCCAGCGACCTCCTGACCGGCTGTTTCACGTGAAACAGCCCCTCCGAACACCGCCGTCACCCTGGCGGCGGACACGACGATGGCGGTGTTTCACGTGAAACACCGCCATCACTCGCGAGGGTGGAGGTCAGTTCTCGCGGTCCATCTGACCGATGATCCGCTCCAGGTCCTCCATCGTCGCGAACTCCACGACGATCTTGCCCTTCTTCCGGCCGATATCCACCTTCACCGTGGTGTCCAGCCGGTCACCCAGACGGGTGGCCCACTCCTCGATCTGCGGGGGTTGTCAATCCGCCCGGCGGAGGCCCTTCGGGGCTTGTCCTCGTCCGGGATCTCCCGGAGCGCGACGATCTCCTCCAGGGACCGGACCGACAGCCCCTCGTCGTTGACCCTCTTCGCGAGGCGTTCCTGCGCCTCCGGGTCGTCGATCGACAGCAGGGCACGCGCGTGACCGGCGCTCAGCACCCCGGCCGCCACCCGCGTCTGCACCCTCCCCGGGAGATTGAGCAGACGCAGCGTGTTGGCGATGTGCGAACGCGACTTCCCGACCTGCTGGGCCAGCTCCCCTGGGTGGTGCCGAAGTCGTCCAGCATCTGCTGGTACGCGGCCGCCTCCTCCAGCGGGTTGAGCTGCTGCCGGTGCAGGTTCTCCAGGAGCGCCTCCCGGAGCAGTTCGTCGTCGTCCGTCCGACGCACGATCGCGGGGATGCGGTCCAACTCCGCGAGCTTGCTCGCCCGGAACCGCCGCTCCCCCATGATCAGCTCGTAGCGGGGCTGTTCCCCGCCTTCGAGCTTGCGGACCACGACGGGCTGGAGCAGACCGACCTCGATGATCGAGTCCCGCAACTCGTCCAGAGCCTCGTCGTCGAAGTAGGTCCTGGGCTGACGGGGGTTGGGGGTGATCGAGCCGAGCTCGACCTCCTCCAGGTAGGTCCCGTCCGGCATCTCCGTCGGCCCCTGGGCCGCAGGGGGTTCGGGGACGGACACCACCGTGTCGCGGACGTCCACCGGCGCGGGGGCCGCCGGCCCCTGCGGGATGAGCGCCCCCAGCCCCTTGCCCAGTCCGCGCCGCTGCTGGCTCACCGGCAACTCCCTCCACACTCCTTGTGAGTTTCCGCCCGCCCGGTCGGCCGCGCCGACCGGGCGAAGTGTTTCACGTGAAACAACCACCGTCAGCCGGGGTTGAGCCCTCGGCCCGGAAGGCGATCTCTCGCGCCGCCTCCAGGTAGGCCACGGCTCCGGTCGATCCCGGGTCGTAGGTCATGACGGACTGCCCGTAGCTGGGCGCCTCGGAGACACGGACGCTCCTCGGTACCAGCGACTTCAGGACGAGCTCTCCGAAGTGCGAGCGCACCTCGTCGGCCACCTGCTGGGCGAGCCGGGTCCGACCGTCGTACATCGTCAGCAGGATCGTGCTGACCGACAGTCCCGTGTTCAGGTGCGACTTGACCAGTTCCACGTTGCGCAGAAGCTGGCCGAGCCCCTCCAGCGCGTAGTACTCGCACTGGATCGGGATCATGACCTCGTCGCACGCCACCATCGCGTTGACCGTCAGCAGGCCGAGCGAGGGCGGGCAGTCGATGAGGATGTAGTCGAGGTCCGAGGTGTCGTAGGCCGCGAAGGCCCGCTTGAGTCGGGCCTCCCGCGCCACGAGGGAGACCAGTTCGATCTCCGCGCCCGCGAGGTCGATGGTGGCCGGAGCGCACCACAGGTTGGGGATGTCCGGAACCGGCTGGGCCAGCTTGCGGATCTCCTCGTCCTCGACGAGACAGTGGTAGATGGACCGGGTCTGGGTGTCGCGCTCCATGCCGAGAGCGGTGGAGGCGTTCCCCTGCGGGTCGAGGTCGACCACGAGGACGCGCTGTCCGTTCATGGCGAGGGCGGCGGCGATGTTCACCGTCGTGGTGGTCTTGCCGACCCCGCCCTTCTGGTTGGCGACGCTGATGATCCGGCAGGCCTTGGGACGAGGCCAGGGGTCCTCGTGCGCACGGCCCGTCATCGCGGCTCGGGCCGCTCGGGCGAGAGGAGTGTCGGGGACGCTGTCGGGGGCCGCCTCGCCACTCCATGTTTCACGTGAAACAGGGGGCTGGCCCGCCGTGGAGTCGATCGGTGTTTCACGTGAAACATCGAGCAGGTCTCCATAGGCGCCCGCCGGTGTTTCACGTGAAACACCGGCGTCGTCGGCTGGGTTCTGGGGCACGAATGAGTTCACCTCTTCCGTCCGCGCTTCTTCTTGCCGTTCCGCGCCTTCTTCTGGGAGCCTCCCGACGCGGGCGGGCCACCGTCGGATGTCACCGTGACGCGAACGACCGTGGTAGCGGGATCGACTTTACCCCGCCCCACCCTGATCACATCGCTCACGCCAGGGCGCAGTTTCGAAACGTCTTCCCGGGCCTCCGCGAGTTCGGCCTCCGCCTGCTCCCCTTGAGGGCCAACAGGCTGCCGTCCTTGCGCAGCAGGGGAGCGACCAACCGGCCAGCCGGGCCAGCGGAGCCACCGCACGGGCCGTCACGAAGTCGGTGTACAGCTCGCCGTGCGCCTCCTCGGCGCGCCCCCGGCGCACCTCCACGTTGGTCAGCCCCAGAGTCCGGACCGCCTCGTCGAGGAAGACCGTCCTCCGCAGCAGGGGCTCCAGGAGGATCATCCTGATGTCGGGGCGCAGCAGACCCAGCACCAGCCCCGGCAGGCCCGCACCGGAACCGATGTCCACCACCTCGGCGCCCTCGGGGATCAGCTCCTCAACGACGGCGCAGTTGATGAGGTGCCGCTCCCAGAGGCGGGGCACCTCGCGCGGGCCGATCAGCCCGCGACGCACCCCGTCGTCGGCGAGCAGTTCGGCGTAGCGGGTCGCCACGGGCAGGGTGTCGCCAAAGACCGCGACCGCCTCCGGGGGCGGGGCGGGGAGCGTGGCGCCGGGCTCCTCAGTGCCCGAGGTCATCGGTCACCACCTGTCGGAACTCGTCCATCGTCACTTCCATGAACCGTTGGGTCGTCATGTCGACCTGTCCACAAGGGGACAGGGACCGAACGACGCGGGAAGCGCGCGTCGGATCGCGGCCGACCGCGCGCATGGGGGTTCGTCCCTCCCCCACACGGATCGTGTGGTTCGCGACTCCACTCGCGGAGCCACCCCGGGGGTACCGAGGGTGGGACGACTCGTGGTGGGAAGGTCCCCGCAGACGATCCTACGCGGGGGCCGCACCGGTGTTTCACGTGAAACACCCCTTGCGTCCGACTCGGTCCCGGGACCTCCGTCCGGGTGGGTCCCGCGCCGGTGACCCACCGCCCCTCCGGGCATGACGAAGGGGCGGTGTTTCACGTGAAACACCGCCCCTCGACCGCCCGTCCGTCGCCTAGTCGGCGGGGTGGACCACCACGTAGCGGTTGGGCTCCTCGCCCTCGGACTCGCTGCGCAGTCCGGCCGCGGCGACCGCGTCGTGCACCACCTTGCGCTCGAACGGCGTCATCGGCTCCAGCGGGTGGACCTCGCCGGTCTCCTTGACCTTCGTGGCCGCCTCGGCGCCGATCTGGAAGAGCACCTTCCGGCGGCCGTCGCGGTAGCCGCCGATGTCCAGCATCAGTCGGCTGCGCTCACCCGTGGCCCGGTGGACGGCCAGACGGGTCAGCTCCTGGAGCGCCTCCAGGACCTCGCCGTCCTGACCGATCAGCTCGTCCAGGGTCGCCCCGACGACGGAGACCATCGCGCGGTCGCCCTCGACGTCCATGTCGATGTCGCCGTCGAAGTCCGCGATGTCGAGCAGACCCTCGATGTAGTCCGCGGCGATGTCGCCCTCGTTCTCCAGGGCCTCGACGTCGACTCCCGCCTCAGGTGCGTCAGCCACCGCCACACCACCGCTCTCTTCCTCGCTACGTCCCACAGCGATCCCGTCTCCTCTATCCGTCAGTCCCTGGCCGCCGTACGCCTCAGGGGCATTCTCGCCTGCGCACTCGAAAGCCGTGAACGCCGACACGAAACAGGGAGGCCCTACTTGGCGCCGCCGCCGCGCTTGGAACGCGTCTGCTTCTTCGGCTGTTTGCGTTCGATCTTAGGCTGTTCCACCGGCTCCGGAGCGGTTTCCGGAGCCTTCTTGCGGCCGAGCATGCCCTTGGCCGAACCCTTGGAGGAGGAGCCCTTCGAGGACTCGGTGTCCGTGCCGGGCGCGGGCTGGTTCCGGTACAGGAAGTGCTGCTGCACCATCGTCCACACGTTGGAGGTGACCCAGTAGACCAGCACACCGATCGGCATCATGAGGCCGAAGAGCCCGAAGGCCGGCGCCATGTACATCATGATCTTCTGGGTCTGCATCATCGGGTTGTCAGGCTGCTGCGCGATGCTGCGCTTGATGCTCTGACGCATGGTGAGGAACGTCGTGACGCCCATGACCACACACGCGATGGCGATGACGACCTTGGCCATGATGGGGTCGGTCGCGCCCAGCGCCCGCAGCTCGTCCGCCGGGGTGTTGAACTGGGCGGCGATCGGGGCGTGGAAGATCAGCGCCTCACGGGCGCTGTCCGCGAGCTCCTGGGTGAAGCCGAACTGCACCTTGCCCTCGGCCACGCTGCGCAGCACGCTGAACAGGGCGAAGAAGACCGGCATCTGGAGCAGCAGCGGGAGGCAGCCCATGATGGGGTTGGTGCCGCTCTCCTGGTAGAGCTTCATCGACTCCCGCTGGAGCCGCTCCTTGTCGTGCTTGTAGCGCTCCCGAAGCTTCATGATCTTCGGCTGCACTTCCTGCATCTTGCGCTGCGTGTTCATCTGCTTGACGAACAGCGGCACCATCAGCAGACGCATCAGGCAGGTCAGCAGCACGATGGACAGGCCCCACGCCCACCCGCTGTCGGGGTTCAGGCCAACGATGGTCAGACCCGAGTGGATCCAGACCAACACGTGGCCGATGATGTTGTAAAGCCAGTCCAGCACCGGCCAACTCCTCGGTGATTCGGTTCAGCTACTGGTCCCCGGAAGCGGTGCCGGTGTGCCCGGTTCCGCCCGTAGACTCCTCGGACTCCTCGTTCCGGCGCCCCTTGGGCGGCGGAACCGGATCAAGACCCCCGGGTTGAACGGGTGGCAGCGGGCGATGCGCCTGACCGTCAGCCACAACCCGCGAAGCCCCCGTGGACGCGCAGCGCCTCGACGCCGTACGCGCTGCACGAGGGGTAGAAACGACAGACCGGGGGGAAGAGCGGGCTGATGAAGCGCTGGTACCCCCGGATGGGCAGGATCAGCAGCCGTGCGAACGACGTCGGTCTGTGCTCGGTCATTGCTGCGCCCACCGTTCTGCGCCCTCCTGGGGGCGACGGTCACCGTCTGCTTCACTCTTCGCCGACCCGACCGGTTCGGGGCGTGGGCCCCGCGGCCGCGCCGACGCTTGTCGGCCCCACGGGGACGCTGCGCCGCGGCGATCGCGCTGTCGAGTTGTACCGCCAGGTCCGCCTGCCGCAGGTTCGCGGCCGAGGGCCTGGCCCGCACTACCAGCAGGCTACCGTTTGGCAGAACAGCCAACCGTGAGCGCATCAGGTGCCGGAGGCGTCGCTGCACGCGTTTGCGGACGACGGCTCCCCCGACGGCCTTGCTCACGACGAAACCGACGCGCGGCGGTGCCGGTGCGTCGGTGTGGTCACTGTCGCCGGACGGTTTCCGGGGAGCGAGGTAGATGACGCCCAAAGCGTCACGCGAGGAGCGCCGACCGGAACGCATGACCGTTCCGAACTCGGCGCTGTGGCGCATCCGGTTCTCCGGCGACAACATCGGGGTTCCTCCGGGAGAGGGGTGCGGCACGGCCCCCGGCTACCGGTTCCGTGCCCCACGACAAAGGGACCGACCGGCGAGAAGGCCGGACCGGTCCCAGTGAAGACTTGAGGCTTGACGTGGCCTAGTGGCTCACGGTCAGCGCGGCGCGTCCCTTACGACGTCGCGAGGCGATGATGGCGCGACCGGCGCGCGTACGCATGCGCAGCCGGAAGCCGTGGACCTTCGCGCGACGCCGGTTGTTCGGCTGAAACGTACGCTTGCTCACTACTGGCTCCAGGGGCGTGTCAGGAAAGTACTACGACAGACCCCCAGGATATGCGGGGCCTTACAGTGCGTGCGACGAGGCCGCGACTTCGTGGCTGGCACGAGCGCAGGCAGAATCGTCGGCATAAGCATAAAGAACATACGACCTGGTCGGGTCGTGGTCAAATCGGCCCCGCTGACCGTCCCGCGAGGGGAGGCCGGGGCCCGGCTCGACCGGTGGCGGACGCCACCGGCCACAGTCTACCCGCCTCCCTGTGGACAACCGGTTGTCCACAGCGTGTGAGACTTCCCCAAGGGGTGGGGGCTGTGGATAACCTCAACCTGTGGATAACTCGCCCCCGAGACTGCCCACAGCCATCCCAAACCTGTGGACAATCGCTGCACACACCCCCTGAACTGGGGATTGTGGATAACCTCCCGATACACACAGGGGTCTGCCATCCTGTGGATAAACCTGTGGACAAGGTGTGGACAACCTCCGGAAGCTGTGGATACCCGAAGGTAGTCACACTCCTGGACTCCAGACTTCGCGTCCGTTGTCCACAGGCCGCGCACGACCCGAACGACCGCCCGCGAACCGGAACCCCGGCCCGGCACCTCCCTCAGGGGAGGACAATGGGACGTGTGGGTCCCGTGGGGTCCCCGCCCCCAGAGACACGCCGGACCGAACGCCCCCGTCCCCTCACCGCCTCCCACCGCACCGAACAGATCCGCACCGAAGGGACAGCAACCATGGCAGGTCACCTTGGCTGAAGCACAGGTCAACCTCGCAATGGTCTGGTCGAGCGTGCTGGACGGGATCGACCACGACTCCCTCCCCGCACACCAGCGTGCCTGGCTGCCGCAGACCCGTCCGCTGGGTCTGATCGAGGACACGGCGCTGATCGCGGCGCCCAACGAGTTCACCAAGAAGGTCCTGGAGACGCGCCTCTACCCGGCGATCAGCAAGGCGCTCTCGGCACACCTGGGACGGGAGATCCGGGTCGCGGTCACCGTGGACCCCACCGCCGTGCCCACCCCTCCCCCGACTCCCTCCCCTACGGAGTGAGCAGGGACACGGGCGCGCACACGTCGCTCTCCGCGCCGCCCGAGCAGCCCCCGGCGCCGGGCCGCGCCGACCAGCCCTCCGTCCACGAACCCCGTGGCCAGCACGCCCGTCCAGCCGGACCGCACCCCTTCGACGCACCCCAGCGGCCGCAGGCCCCGCACCCGTCCGAGGCGCTCGGCGCCCACCCTGGGCACGCGCGTGCCCAGGAGGCGCAGGCCGACCTGCTCGGCCCCGCCTCCTCCGCCCAGGGCCCGCGGCCCGCCGAACGCGGACCGGCGCCCCAGCAGGGACCGGCGCCCCAGCAGCACGGGCACGTGACCGCTGACGGCCGGGCCCCGCACGTTCCGGAGCGCTCCTCCCAGGGTCCGGCCCCCGCACCGGCACGGCCCGCCACGGACCTTCCCGCGCACGGCGCCCAGCAGCCGCTCCCCGATCCCCCCGCGCGCCCCCAGGAGGGGCACCGGACGGCGTTCCCCGCGGCCTCGGCCACCGGATGGGAACAGCCCGCCCAGGAGCAGCTATGGCAGCAGCAGAGCTGGTCGGACGCGTCGTGGGACGAGCCCAACCGCTGGGAGAGCCCGGCCCCGAGGCCCGGCCCGGAGCCCGCGCCCGTCGCGGAACCGGCCCCGAGCGCGCACGAGGCCGCCCCCGCGCCCGTCGAGCCCGTGGCTGATCCCCCGGCGGCGGAGGAGAGCGAACCCGCCGCACCGTCCGCACCGGCACCCGCCCCGACCTCTCCGCCCGGGCGGTCCCAGGAGATCCCGCCCGGTGAGCACGCGCGGCTGAACCCGAAGTACACCTTCGACACCTTCGTCATCGGCTCCAGCAACCGGTTCGCGCACGCGGCCTCGGTCGCTGCGGCGGAGGCCCCCGCGAAGGCGTACAACCCGCTGTTCATCCACGGCGGTTCGGGACTGGGCAAGACCCACCTCCTCCACGCCATCGGCCACTACACGCACCGGCTCTACGAGGGCTCACGGGTGCGGTACGTGAGCTCGGAGGAGTTCACCAACGAGTTCATCAACTCGATCCGGGACGGCAAGGCGGACGGGTTCCGGCGCCGCTACCGGGACATCGACGTGCTCCTGGTGGACGACATCCAGTTCCTGGAGAACAAGGAGCAGACGCAGGAGGAGTTCTTCCACACGTTCAACACGCTCCACAACTCCGACAAGCAGATCGTCATCTCCAGTGACCGGCCGCCCAAGCAGCTGACCACGCTGGAGGACCGGATGCGGAGCCGGTTCGAGTGGGGCCTGCTGACGGACGTCCAGCCGCCGGAGCTGGAGACCCGCATCGCGATCCTGCGGAAGAAGGCCGCGCAGGAGGGCCTGGCGGCCCCGCCCGAGGTCCTGGAGTTCATCGCCAGCAAGATCTCCACCAACATCCGGGAGCTGGAGGGGGCGCTGATCCGGGTGACCGCCTTCGCCAGCCTGAACCGGCAGTCCGTGGACCTGGACCTGACCGGCCAGGTACTGCGCGACCTGGTCCCCAACGCCGAGGTCCCGGAGGTCACGGCCAGCGCGATCATGTCCCAGACCGCGGCCTACTTCGGGCTGAGCCTGGAGGACCTGTGCGGGACCTCCCGGTCCCGGGTCCTGGTCACGGCCCGGCAGATCGCCATGTACCTGTGCCGTGAGCTCACCGACCTCTCCCTGCCGAAGATCGGGCAGCAGTTCGGCCGGGACCACACCACGGTCATGCACGCCGACCGCAAGGTCCGGGCGCTGATGGCGGAGCGCCGCTCCATCTACAACCAGGTGCACGAGCTGACCAGCCGGATCAAGGACCAGCCCTCGCTGACCTGACCGACGTGCCGGGCGTACGACGACCGGAGGGGCGGGCCCGCCAGTGCGGCGGCCCGCCCCTCCGCCGTGTCCGGGGGTGTCTCCGGGTACCCGCGGGCCCCCGGTCCGTGCGCCTGTCCCCGTGTCTCCGTGTCCGCCTGTCGACGTGTCCCCGAGTCGACGTGTCGACTTCTCTCCCCGTCCCGCGCCCGTCGGGAGGCCCGTGACCGCGCCGGTGGGCCTCCGTACGCACGCTCGCGCCTGTCCACAGTCTCCGGGGCTCCCCGAAACCACCCGGGCCGAGTTATCCACAGGCTTGTGTGGGTGTTGGCACCCTGGGGAGAGGTACGTCCGTGTCGTGGCCGAGCAGTACGGTGCGTACCGGACACGCACTGTTTCCCCTGGTTTCCCGGGTGTGCGGAGCCTGTTGCGCTGGCCACAGCGGGGGTGAAGGGCGCCGGTCAGGGGCCGTGACGAGGAACGGGACCAGCGCTTCGCGAAGGACCTGTGGAAAACCCTGTGCACAGACTCTTTGTCCAGGTTCGCGCGCTCTGCGCCGGGCTCCGAAAAAGTTTGGGGTTTTCTCGGCGGAGTTATCCACAGAGAGGGGTCGAATTCTGTGGACAACCCTGTGGATAACCTGTGGACAACAGCCCCGCGCCTGTGGGTAACCCAGGGTCGCCCTGTGGACACGGCCACCGATGATCGGACCACGGAACCCCCAGGCGCTGTGGACAACTTGGGGAAAAGCTGTGGACGAACCTGTGGACGCTCTGTGGACAAGCTGAGGGGCCCTCTGGTTGTCCACAGCGGGCCCGAGTTACGCACAGGGTCATCCACAGGCCCTGTGGACAAAAATTCGCAGTCTGACCTGCGAGAACAAGGGTTATCCACACTATCCACAGGCCCTACTACTACGACGCACTTTCATTAACCAAGATGTGGCGTCAAAACAGCTTCGCGGAAAATCTGTGGACAAACGCCTGAGATCGAGGTGACGGCGGGTCAGTCCCGAGCTGTCAGCGGCAGCGGGTGAATCCGGGTAACGTGTGGTCTCGCCCCTGTCCTCCGCCGCCCGGATCTGAGCGGTGACCCCTACGGAGTCCGAGACCGCTCCAGCGGCACGGTCCGCCCTCGTCGCGGACGCCGTCCACACCCTGGGGACACGCCCCCGGCGGATCCACGAGACACCCACGAGCTGCAACGTTGAGGCTGCGACCGGTCCCCGGTCGGGCGGAAAGTGAGTCGGAGAGTGAAGTTCCGGGTCGAACGCGACGTACTGGCCGACGCTGTCGCCTGGACAGCGCGCACACTGCCCTCGCGTCCCTCTGTACCGGTCCTCGCCGGGATCCTGCTGGACGCGGGTGAGATCGACGGCCGACAGCGCGTGCGCCTGTCCGGCTTCGACTACGAGGTCTCCGCGCAGGTCTCCGTCGACATCGAGATCGAGGAGCCCGGGCAGACCCTGGTCTCCGGACGCCTCCTCGCCGAGATCACCCGCAACCTTCCTCCACAGACTGTGGAGATCTCCACGGACGGCCCCAAGGTCGTCGTGAGCTGCGGCAGCGCCAAGTTCACCCTGAACACGATGCCGGTCGAGGACTACCCGTCCCTCCCGGAGATGCCCGGCGTGAGCGGGACCGTCGGCAGCGACGCCTTCGCCGCCGCCGTCAGCCAGGTCGCCGTGGCGGCCGGCCGTGACGACACGCTCCCGATGCTCACCGGCATCCGGGTCGAGATCGAGGGCGAGACCATCACCCTCGCCTCCACCGACCGCTACCGCCTCGCCGTCCGCGAGCTGAACTGGAAGCCGGAGAACCCGGACCTGTCCGCGGTCGCGCTGGTTCCGGCCAAGACCCTCCACGACACCGCCAAGTCGCTCACCTCGGGCGCCGAGGTCTCCATCGCCCTGTCGGGCAGCGAGACCGGCGAGGGCATGATGGGCTTCGAGGGCGGCGGCCGACGCACCACCACGCGTCTGCTCGACGGTGAGTTCCCTAAGTACCGCGCCCTGCTGCCGGACACCTTCAACACCGTCGCGGAGGTCAGCCGCTCCGAGTTCGTCGAGGCCGTCAAGCGCGTCTCGCTGGTCGCCGAGCGCAACACCCCGCTGCGGCTCGCCTTCACCCAGGGCGCGCTGGTCCTGGAGGCGGGCACCGGTGAGGACGCGCAGGCCGTGGAGACCCTGGAGGCGGACCTCGACGGCGAGGACATCCAGATCGCCTTCAACTCCGGGTTCCTGCTGGACGGGCTGGGCGCCATCGGCACCGACGTGGCCCGCCTGCACTTCACCACCTCGACCAAGCCCGCGATCCTCACCGGGAAGCCCGCTGAGGAGGGTGCTTCCCCGAGTACCGCTACCTGATCATGCCGGTCCGCCTCTCCGGCTGACCGGAACGCCCGTTCCACCGACGAGCGTCCGCCGCCCGGCCCGTGCACAGCGCCACGGGCCGGTCGGCTTCCACATGTCCACAGGTGCCCCAGGGGAGTACACATGCAACTCGGAATGATCGGTCTCGGCAAGATGGGCGGCAACATGGCCGCCCGCCTGCGTGAGAAGGGGCACGACGTCGTCGGCTACGACGTCTCCCCCGGCGCCCGCGACGTCGAGACCCTGTCGGAACTGGTCGACCGCCTCGACGCCCCCCGCGTGGTGTGGGTGATGGTCCCGTCCGGCGAACCGACGGCCGCGATCGTCTCCGAGCTCGGTGACCTCCTCTCCGAGGGCGACATCGTCGTCGAGGGCGGCAACACCCACTACGTCGACGACGCGCCGCGCGCCGAGGCGCTCGCCGCCAAGGGCGTCGGCTACGTCGACGCCGGTGTCAGCGGCGGCGTGTGGGGCCGCCAGAACGGCTACGGGATCATGGTCGGCGGCGGGGTCGAGGACGTGGAGCGCCTGCGCCCCGTCTTCGACTCCCTGACCCCCGACGACGGCGGCGGCTTCGTGCACGCCGGAGCGGTCGGCGCGGGCCACTTCGTGAAGATGGTCCACAACGGCATCGAGTACGGCATGATGCAGTCCTTCGCGGAGGGCTACGAGCTGATGGTGGCCTCGGGGATCGTCAAGGACGTCCCCGGCACCTTCGAGAGCTGGCGTGAGGGCACCGTCGTGCGCTCCTGGCTGCTGGACCTGCTGGGCCGCGCGCTGGAGGAGGACCCGGACCTCTCCGAGCTGCGCGGATACGTGCAGGACTCCGGCGAGGGCCGCTGGACGGTCCAGGCCGCCGTGGACCTCGCGGTCCCCGCCCCGGCGATCACCGCCTCGCTCTTCGCGCGGTTCGCCTCCCGCCAGGACGACAGTCAGGCCATGAAGGTCGTGGCCGCCCTGCGCAACCAGTTCGGCGGCCACGCCGTCACGAAGGCCGCGCCCACGGACGCCGAGCAGGGCTGACCGCGCCCGCTCCTCCCGGGGTCGGTCCGGGGATCCCCGGACCGACCCCGGCACCGTTCTCCCACCGCCCCTCCCCCACCGTTCCCGCTCCCCCGTTCCAGGAGGAAGGCCGGATGTACGTCTCCCACCTGCAACTGGCCGATTTCCGCTCCTACGAGACGGCCCAGCTGCGACTCGAACCCGGCGTGAGCGTGTTCGTCGGCTCCAACGGCCAGGGCAAGACCAACCTCGTCGAGGCGATCGGCTACGTCGCCAGCCTCAGCAGCCACCGGGTGTCCTCGGACACCCCTCTGGTGCGCCAGGGCGCTCCCCGCGCGATCGTCAGCGCCAAGGTCGTCCGTGACGGCCGGGACATGCTGGTGGACCTGGAGATCAACCCGGGCCGGGCCAACCGCGCCAGGGTGAACCGTGGCGCGGCCGGGCGCCCCCGCGACGTACTGGGCATCCTGCGGACGGTGCTGTTCGCCCCGGAGGATCTGGCCCTGGTCAAGGGGGACCCCGGGGAACGGCGCCGGTTCCTCGACGACCTCCTGGTGGCGCGCGCCCCCGGATGGCGGGGGTGCGCTCCGACTACGAGCGGGTGCTCAAGCAGCGCAACGCCCTGCTGAAGTCGGCCTCGGCGCGGATGCGTCAGCGGGCCACCCCGGACCTGAGCACGCTGGAGGTCTGGGACTCCCACCTGGCCGAGACCGGGGCGGAGCTCCTGGCGGCGCGGCTGGCGCTGGTGGAGGAACTGCGCCCGCTGATCGCGCACTCCTACGCGGGCCTGACCGACTCCGGCGGCCCGGCCGTTCCGAGCTACCGGAGCTCCTCGGTCGAGGAGGGGTGGAGCTCCCGCACGACCGTCCCCAGCTCGTGGACGTCCTGCGCGAGGCGATGGCCGGGGCGCGCGACCGGGAGCTCCAGCGGGGCGTCAGCCTGGTCGGGCCGCACCGCGACGATCTGCACCTCCACCTCGGTGACCTGCCCGCCAAGGGGTACGCCAGCCAGGGCGAGTCGTGGTCCTACGCCCTCTCGCTCAAGCTGGCCGCGTTCGAGCTCCTGCGGGAGGAGGGCGACGATCCGGTGCTGATCCTGGACGACGTCTTCGCGGAGCTGGACTCCGAGCGCCGCCGCAGGCTGACCGAGCGGGTGCGCGACACCGAGCAGGTGCTGGTGACGGCGGCGGTCGCGGAGGACATCCCGAAGGAACTGGACGGCGCGCGGTTCGGGGTCCGGCGGGGAGTGGTCGAGGATGCGTGAGGGTCGTCCACAGCCTGTGGACACCGGCGCCGGTCGCGACGCGCTGGCCGACGCGACCGAGGCGGTCCGTCCACAGCCTGTGGACGGCGCCGCCCCGCACCTCCCGGCCGCCCCGCACGTCCCGGAGCCTCCTCCGGTCTCGGGGCGGACCTGGCCCGCCAGGCGCTGGCCCGGGCCCGGGCGGAGGCGCGCGAGCGCGGCGCCGTTCCCCGGGGCATGAACCGGAAGCGCGGGCGTGGCCGGTTGCGGTCACGGAACGAGCCCCAGCTGTTCGGTGACGCGGTGCGCACCTGGCTGATCGAGCACGGCTGGCAGGAGCAGGTGGCCATCGGCGGCGTGTTCGGCCGATGGGCCGACATCGTCGGTGATTTCAACGCCGAACACCTTCGCCCGGAGAGTTATTCGGAGGGTGAACTCGTCGTGGTGGCCGATTCGCCGACGATGGCGGCCCACGCGCGAGCGATGGTTCGGGATCTGATGCGCCGTCTGAACGAGGAGCTCGGTGACGGCACCGTCATCGCGATCAAGGTGAAGGGGCCGGGGTTCCGCCGTCGGTGACCCCGCCCGGTTCGCCCCGTCTCGCCCCGACACGTCTGTGACCTGGGGGTCCCGTGTGGTCCTCGGTGGCCGTTCCGGGCACGTGCCCCGTCACGCGGGACGCCTCTCCTCCCGCGACACGGCCCAGTGGGGGTGCCGGGGCCCTGCGAAGGCCACTGAACCGCGCCGGGACTTGCGCAAGGGGTCGCCCGCGTGTAGGGACTCGGGTCCCGCCCCGAACGTTCGTTCTGGAGCGGCACAGGGCCGCGAATGCCACTTTGTCGCACTGGGCGGGGTATCATGGAGACGGTTCTTCAGACGCCTGTAGCCGGTATCACGCTCCCATGTAGAGGGTGGGCGGACGGCCCGTGCGGCGAACGGTGATCCCCCAGGTGTCGCGGCAAGTCGGCCCTCCGATCACCCTGTCGTGGGTTGACCGTCGTCCGCTCGGCCGCTGCCGACAGGCGTCCCCAGCAGGAGGGTGTTCCCACTTGGCCTACGACGCAGGATCAATCACGGTTCTCGAAGGGCTTGAGGCAGTACGCAAGCGCCCGGGTATGTACATCGGCTCCACCGGTGAGCGGGGTCTGCATCACCTGGTCTACGAGGTGGTCGACAACTCGGTCGACGAGGCGCTGGCGGGTCACGCCGACGCCATCGAGGTGACCCTGCTCGCCGACGGCGGGATCAGGGTGGCCGACAACGGCCGGGGCATCCCGGTCGGCATCCACCCCGTGGAGCAGCGCCCCGCGGTCGAGGTCGTCCTCACGACGCTGCACGCGGGCGGAAAGTTCGACGGCAAGTCCTACGCGGTCTCCGGCGGTCTGCACGGCGTCGGCATCTCCGTCGTCAACGCGCTGTCCACGGCGCTCGACGTGGAGATCCGCCAGCAGGGGCACGTCTGGCGCCAGCACTACGAGATGACCGCGCCCACGGGTGAGCTCGTCAAGGCCGAGGAGACCGACGAGACCGGCACCGAGATCACCTTCTGGGCCGACGGCGACATCTTCGAGACCACCACGTACTCGTTCGAGACGCTGGCCCGCCGGATGCAGGAGATGGCCTTCCTCAACAAGGGGCTGTCCATCACCATCCGCGACGAGCGGCCCGACCACACCGACGACGGTCCCGTGGTCAACA
This sequence comes from Nocardiopsis eucommiae, assembly GCA_018388625.1. Classification (GTDB taxonomy): domain Bacteria; phylum Actinomycetota; class Actinomycetes; order Streptosporangiales; family Streptosporangiaceae; genus Nocardiopsis; species Nocardiopsis eucommiae. The sequence goes on from CP074402.1 coordinate 5,944,607, forward strand.
CCTTCCACTACGAGGAGGGGCTGTCGGACTACGTCCGGCACATCAACGCCAAGAAGGAGCCGGCGCACGCGTCGATCATCTCCTTCGAGGAGGACGGCGACGGCATCGCGGTCGAGATCGCCATGCAGTGGAACCAGTCCTACACCTCGTCCGTGCACACCTTCGCCAACACCATCAACACGGCGGAGGGCGGCACCCACGAGGAGGGCTTCCGCTCCGCGCTCACCACTCTGGTCAACCGGTACGCCCGTGACCAGAAGCTGCTGCGCGACAAGGAGGACAACCTCACCGGCGACGACATCCGCGAGGGCCTGACCGCGATCATCTCGGTCAAGCTCGCGGACCCGCAGTTCGAGGGCCAGACCAAGACGAAGCTCGGCAACACCGAGGCCAAGTCGTTCGTCCAGAAGGTCACCAACGAGCACCTGCGCGACTGGTTCGAGCGCAACCCCGGCGAGGCCAAGGACATCGTGTCCAAGGCCAGCCAGGCCGCCCGCGCCCGCGTGGCCGCCCGCCAGGCCCGCGACCTCACCCGCCGCAAGACCCTCCTCGAGACCACCTCCCTCCCGGGCAAGCTGTCGGACTGCCAGTCCACCAACCCGGAGGAGTGCGAGGTCTACATCGTCGAGGGTGACTCGGCCGGTGGCTCCGCCAAGGGTGGTCGCAACCCGCACAACCAGGCCATCCTGCCCATTCGCGGCAAGATCCTGAACGTCGAGAAGTCGCGGATCGACCGCATCCTCAAGAACAACGAGGTCCAGGCGATCATCACCGCCCTGGGCACCGGCATCCACGAGGAGTTCGACGCCGAGAAGCTGCGGTACCACAAGATCATCCTGATGGCCGACGCCGACGTCGACGGTCAGCACATCCGGACGCTGCTGCTCACCCTGCTGTTCCGCTTCATGAAGCCGCTGGTCGAGGCCGGGAACGTCTACCTGGCGCGCCCGCCGCTCTACAAGATCAAGTGGGACCAGAAGGGCAGCGACGCGAGCTACGCCTTCTCCGACGCCGAGCGCGACCGGGTCATCGAGGCCGGGATCGCCGAGGGCAAGAGGGACCCGCGCCCGCGCGACATGGTGCAGCGCTTCAAGGGTCTGGGCGAGATGAACGCCAACGAGCTGTGGGACACCACGATGGACCCGGACCGCCGCGTGCTCGACCAGGTCAACCTGGAGGACGCGGCCCAGGCCGACGAGATGTTCAGCGTGCTCATGGGTGAGGACGTCGAGTCCCGGCGCGCCTTCATCCAGCGCAACGCCAAGGACGTCCGCTTCCTGGACATCTAGGTCCCCCGTTCCCACCCGTGCCCCAAGCAAGCCTCGTAGAAGGGATCGACATCCGTGACGGATGCGAACAACCCCGACGCCCCTGAGGGCGGGGACTCCAGTGTCGAGTCCCTCTCGCGCGTGACCGACCGGATCGAACCCGTCGACATCCAGGTCGAGATGCAGCGCAGCTACCTCGACTACGCGATGTCGGTCATCGTTGGCCGGGCCCTCCCCGACGTCCGTGACGGGCTCAAGCCGGTCCACCAGCGCGTGCTGTACGCGATGTACGACGGCGGCTACCGTCCCGACCGCGGTTACTTCAAGTGCGCCCGCGTCGTCGGCGACGTGATGGGCAACTACCACCCGCACGGTGACAGCGCCATCTACGACACCCTGGTCCGCCTGGCCCAGTGGTGGTCGATGCGGATGCCGCTGGTCGACCCGAACGGCAACTTCGGTTCACCGGGCAACGACCCGGCGGCCGCCATGCGCTACACCGAGTGCAAGCTCGCGCCGCTGGCCATGGAGATGCTCCGGGACATCGACAAGGAGACCGTCGACTTCCGGCCCAACTACGACGGCCGCTCCTCCGAGCCCGTCGTGCTGCCCGCCCGCTTCCCGAACCTGCTGGTCAACGGCTCCTCGGGCATCGCGGTCGGCATGGCCACCAACATCCCGCCGCACAACCTGCGCGAGGTCGCGGACGGCGTCAACTGGTACCTCGACAACCCCGAGGCCGAGGACGAGGAGCTGCTCGACCAGCTCATCGCCCGTGTCAAGGGCCCCGACTTCCCCACGCGCGGACTCATCGTGGGCAAGCGCGGCATCGAGGAGGCCTACCGGACCGGGCGCGGCTCCATCACCATGCGCGCCGTGGTCGAGGTCGAGGAGGACGGCCGGGGACGCCAGACCCTGGTCATCACCGAGCTGCCCTACCAGGTCAACCCGGACAACCTGGCGCTGAAGATCGCCGACCTGGTCAAGGACGGCAAGATCACCGGCATCGCGGACGTGCGCGACGAGAGCAGCGGCCGTACCGGTCAGCGCCTGGTCATCGTGCTCAAGCGCGACGCCGTCGCCAAGGTCGTGCTGAACAACCTGTACAAGCACACCCAGCTCCAGGAGACCTTCGGCGCGAACATGCTGGCCCTGGTCGACGGGGTGCCGCGCACCCTGCGCCTGGACCAGATGATCCGCCACTGGGTCAAGCACCAGGTCGAGGTCATCGTCCGCCGGACGAAGTACCTGCTGCGCAAGGCCGAGGAGCGGGCGCACATCCTGCGTGCCCTCCTCCGGGCGATGGACCGGATCGACGAGGTCATCAGCCTCATCCGGAGCAGCGCCTCGGCCGACGACGCGCGCACCGGCCTGATGGGGCTGCTGGAGATCGACGACATCCAGGCCCGCGCCATCCTCGACATGCAGCTGCGCAAGCTGGCGGCTCTGGAGCGCAACGCCCTCACCGCCGAGTACGACGAGCTCATGGCGCTCATCACCGACTACAACGACATCCTCGGCTCGGACTCCCGCCAGCGGACCATCATCCGCGAGGAGCTGGGCGAGATCGTCGACAAGTACGGCGACGAGCGGCGCACGCACATCATCCCGTTCGAGGGTGACATGCGTATGGAGGACTTCATCGCGGAGGAGGACGTGGTCGTCACGATCTCCCGCGGTGGGTACGCCAAGCGCACCCGCATCGACAACTACCGCGCGCAGAAGCGCGGCGGCAAGGGCGTGCGGGGTGCCCAGCTCAAGCAGGACGACATCGTCCAGCACTTCTTCGTCACCACCACCCACCACTGGATCCTGTGCTTCACGAACCAGGGCCGGGTGTACCGGACGAAGGCCTACGAGCTGCCGGAGGCCGCTCGCGACGCCCGCGGCCAGCACGTCGCCAACCTGCTGCCCTTCCAGCCGGGCGAGGAGATCGCGCAGATCATGGCGCTGCGCGACTACGAGGCGGCGCCGTACCTGGTGCTGGCCACCCGCGAGGGCCTGGTGAAGAAGTCGCGCCTGGAGGACTTCGACTCCGCGCGCGCGGCGGGCATCATCGCGATCAACCTCCGCGAGGAGGACGAGCTGATCGCGGCGCGCCTGGTCTTCGCCGACGACGACCTGCTGCTGATCTCCAGTGACGCCCAGGCGATCCGCTTCCCGGCCTCCGACGAGTCGCTGCGGCCCATGGGCCGCGCGACCAGCGGTGTGATCGGCATGCGGTTCCTGGAGGGCGACTACCTGCTCTCCATGGACGTCATCCGCCCCGACGACGGCTCCTCCGACGTGCTGGTCACCACCGAGAACGGGTACGCCAAGCGGACCCCCTCGGAGCAGTACCCGGTGCAGAACCGCGGTGGCAAGGGCGTGCTGACGGCCAAGGTCGTGGAGGCCCGGGGCAAGCTGGTCGGCGCCCTCATGGTGGACCCGGAGGTGGACGAGATCTTCGCGATCACCTCCGCCGGCGGGGTCATCCGCACCGGTGCCGCCGAGGTCAAGCGGTCCGGGCGCACCACCATGGGTGTCCGGCTGATGAACCTGGACAAGGGCAACAAGATCGTGGCCGTCGCCGCGAACGCCGAGGCCGCCGAGGAGGCCGAGGCCGAGGAGGTCGCGGACGCCGTCGAGGCCGCCAACGCCGACACGGTCGAGCAGGTCGCGGGCGAAGGCAACCCTGACGCCTAGACTGCGCGTTAAGACCAGTACGTCCCGTGGGGTGCGTTTCGACGGCCCCACGGGACACACGGATCGACCCGTCTCAACGAAAGTCCAGCGGTAGCGCTTCTATGTCTGAGAACCAGCGGAACACCAGCAACGAGTCCGACGCGGATGCCACCGCCGGTGACGCGGACGTGGAGACGGCGGGGGAGACCGCTGAGGGCTCCTCGGAGGCCACCATCGCGGAGCCCCAGGTGACCGAGTCGGCGTCCGAGCCCGAGGGGGATCCCACCCCGGCGGGACCGAGCGCGGTGAAGGCGACCCTGGCGAGCCGCAAGGCTCACCTGACCGTCTCCCGCGTGGAGCCGTGGTCGGTCATGAAGTTCGCCTTCGTGGTCTCCCTCGTCTGCTTCATCATCCTGTTCGTCGCCGTCGCGGTGATCTACGCGACCCTGTCGATGCTGGGTGTGTTCGACGAACTCACCAACATGATCAGCGCCCTCCTGGAGGGCGACGGCGGAGAGGACGAGCTGGGCCTGAACCCGGCCGCCTGGTTCTCCCCGGGCCGTGTGCTGGGCTACACGGGTGTGATCGGCGCGCTGAACGTCGTGCTGATCACCGCCCTGTCCACGGTGGGCGCGATGCTCTACAACCTGGTCTCCGACCTGGTCGGCGGCGTGGACGTCACGCTCTCCGAGGCCGAGTAGCCCGCCTCCCCGTCCGGGCCCGGCACCTCTCCGAGGTGCCGGGCCCGACGCGTCCCGAGCACTCCCGAAGCCCGCTAAAATCGAAGGTGAAGAGGGACGCGGCCGGGCCGCGCACCTCCTCCCCACCCCGAGGATTCCGGTTCGCTCCGCCCCTCCGGATGCGGTAGAGTTCCTGACGGAACGCGGGCGTATAGCTCAGTCGGTTAGAGCGCATCCCTGATAAGGATGAGGCCCCAGGTTCAAGTCCTGGTACGCCCACCGTACGAGAGACCCACCAGATCGCTGGTGGGTCTTTTTCGTGTCCCGGGTTCTCAGTCAGCCGGACGGCGGGTGGCGACGCTGTCCAGGAACAGGGCCAGCTTCCGCTCGAACCAGGCCGAGGGCGGGCCGGACATGGCCTCGGCCAGTGGCTCGCGCAGGCGCTCGTCGTACAGGTCCCACCAGGGCTCCGTCAGTTCCCGGCGGCGCCGTTGCGCTTCCTCGAAGAGGGTCCCGGAGTCCTGCACCGCGGCGTCCTCCTCCTGCGGAGGCGACCCGAGGAAGGCCTGGGTGACCAGCTCGGCCAGCATGTCCACGGTTGCTGCGGCGCACCAGGGCCGGTGCGGTGATCCGCAGGCCGGTGATCTCCTGCGCGAGGCCGGGATGGGCGGCGTGGAGCCTCCGATGCGCCCAGGCCGTGTCCGTCAGGTACACCCGGGCTCAGCAGCCGGACTGACCCACGGCTACGCGGTCGCCCTCCTCGCCAGCGCCGGTCTGCTGGCCGTCGCCCTGGTGATCGCCGTGCTCCTGACCAGGCCCGGGACGCGCGGGCAGGCGGACTGACCGGGTCGATGAGGCGCTGTGTCGACACCGCGTCGAGTCGTCATGTCGACTCGTGCCCGTCCGGTGGGGGTGGCGGCGGATCCGGTTAGCGGAACCCGTCCAGGGGCCTTGGTCCCTCCCCACCGGCGGGTGGCCACAATCGGCCCCGGTCTTGCGTTCTCCATCGAGAAGTCATCCCCGCAGCTCAGGGCAGAGACGCGAGACAGAGGAGCGCTTCCCTCATGTGCTTTCCGATGAGTACGGTCGGCGTGACTCCTGTCCCCCATCCTCCGGGAATCCCCATGTCCGACGAAGCCGGCGTGAGTGTCGACGCCCTCCCCCAGGCGGAGGCGGCCGAGCTGCTCGCCGAGACCATGGCCCTCCTCGGCGGCAGGTTCGAGACGATCCTGGAGAGCCTGCACGGCCCGGTGTCCTCCTACGTGGCCTCGGGCCTGTCCACCTACGGCGACAACACCCTGGAGGACATCCAGGCGACCGCCCGGAGCGGGATCGCGCTCGCGCAGAACGTCCAGGGATCGGTCCTGGAGATCGCCGCCACGGACTCCGAGAACGCGGACGAGTTCCGAGAGGGGCTCGAGGAACTCGACATCCCGATCAACTTCTGACCCCCCTGAGAGAAGCCCCATGACCAGTGTCGAGGACATGACCCTCGGTCTGCCTGACCCGATCGAGGCCGACCCTCCGACGATCCGCTCGGGCGCCGAGGAGCTCGACGAACTGCACGCGGACATGCTCGGACAGTCGGGTGACACCGACAGCCAGATGCGTTCCTCCGCGAACCAGTTCACCGACCGCATCGCCTGGGACATCAGCTCCGCCTCCGCCGACGAGCTGATGGCGTGGGAGGAGGCCTCCAGGGCCCTCACCTACGGTGCCGGGATCCTGCGTCTGTGGGCCGGGGACATCGACACCTACCTCACCGACCGCGCCGACATCGTGCAACGCTGGCAGCAGGCCAAGGCCGACATCCAGGCGCTCAGGGGCATGGGCCGCGACTACGCGATCGGCCAGGCGGTCGTGGAGTTGTTCGGCGGCGAGACCGAGGCCGACCGGCTGGCGGCCACACGTGAGGAGCTGCGTTCGGAGCACGCCGGTATCTGGGGCACCCTGATGACCCGGGCCGAACGGACCAAGATCGAGCTGCGCACCGGGCCCAGCAAGGAGTCCCTGGAGCGCATGGTCGAGGCGGGCCTGCTCACGGCCGGGCAGATCGCCACCTACGGGGACCACTACCCCGCGATGGTGCCGGACGAGATCGACGGCAGCGAACCGCCCCACCTGGTCAACGCCTGGTGGGACTCGCTCACCGAGGAGGAGCGCGAACAGGCCATGGCCGACGACCCCGACCTCCTCCGGGACCTGGACGGCATCCCCGCTGACGTGCGCGACCAGCTCAACCGCGACTACCTGGCCGAGGAGCCCGACCGGATCGACAGCGAGATCGAGGACCTCAGGGAGGAGCGGGAGGCCCTGAGCAACGGCCCCGGCCACGACGGGAAACGGCGGATCCTCGACAACCAGATCGAGGAGCTGGAGGCCGAGAAGGGCGTCGTCGAGACACTGCTCGACGACCTTGGGGACAGCTCGGCCGACACCGACAAGTTCCTGTTGGCCTTCGAGAGAGGGGACAACGGCCGCGCCATCGTCTCTCAGGGCAACCCCGACACCGCCGACAACGTCGCCACCCTCGTCCCGGGCACCACGACCACCTGGCAGAGCATCGAGGGTCAGATGGGGCGGGCGGACAACCTGGTCCTGGCCGCCGAGAACGCGGACGAGGACGCCGATCACGCCGTGATCAGCTGGATCGGATATGACGCGCCCAACATCCCCGAAGCGGCCGGGAAGGGGAGGGCCGAGGGCGCGGTCGATGATCTGAGCAGCTTCCAGGACGGCCTCCGGGCCACCCACCGGAACTCGTCGCAGTCGAACAACACCGTCATCGGACACAGCTACGGTTCGACCGTCGTCGGCCACACCGCGCAGGGCGATGGTGGACTCAACGCCGACGAGATCGTCCTGGTGGGCAGTCCTGGCACGAACTCCCGGCACGCGTCCGAACTCGGTTTCCTCGCTGAAGACGTGCACGCCTCGACGGCGGAGAACGACGGAATCACCGGCTTCACCGGCCTGACGCACGGCGCCGATCCCACCAGTCCCGACTTCGGTGCGACCGTGTTCGAGTCCGCTCCGGGCAGCTCGGACGGGGCCTGGCCGCTCCGGGACGCGCACTCGCAGTACTTCCTGGACGGAAGCCCTTCACTGAGGTACATGGGTGAAGTCATCGCTGGAAACCACTAGAAGGCCCGAGGTAATGAACCGACGGATAGCGGCGGCCTGCGTCACGTCACTGGCCCTGGTGCTCACCGGCTGCACCTCCGGAACCGGACAGAAGACAGGAACGGAAGAGACCATCACCGAGGACGAAGCCGCCGACAAGGCACAGGAACACATCGACAACGCGACCGCGGTCCTCCCGGACGGTGCGGAACTGGAGGATCGCAACGGGGTCACTACCGCGTCCTGCGACGACCCCACGGACGGCGGCCCCAAGGAACGGGTCACCGTCAGCGTGAACTACTGGATCCGTGGACTCGCAGTGGAGGACAACGAGGCCAACGTCGACCTCCTCCACGAGTACTGGACCGCGAACGGCTACCAGGTACTCACCGATTCCCGCCCTGACGACCTGTACGTCTCCGTCGGGCACGAGGAGGACTCCTTCGTGGTGTCCGTCCAGGAGAGCAACCAGGGTTCCCTGTCCATGAGCGCCGCATCCCCGTGCGTGTGGCCCGACGGAGAACCGAGTTCCTGAGGTGAGCCCGCCGGTCCGCCGTGAACGTCAGCCGACCTCCTGGGCCAGCGCCGCCTGAGGGTGTCGGACCACAGGCGGGGTCGTCGCTGGGAGAGGAGAGCTCAGTGAAGGACCCGGGGAGGACGGCGGCCTGCGTGGCACCGGTCGTCCTCGTGCTCACCGGCTGCGTCTTCGGAGCCGGAACGGAGGCGAACATGACCGAGGACCAAGCCGTCGAGAGGATCGACGCGCACATCGAGGACGCGGTAGGCGTGCTCCCCGAGGACGTCCGCTTGGAGCCCCTGGACCAACCGACCTTCGGCGGCTGTGACGGCGGCGGCGGGAACGAGCCCGTCACCGCCAGCCACATCTACTGGCTTCGCGACCTGGACTCCGAGGACAACGAGGCCAACGCCGAGGCACTGCACCAGTACTGGTCCGAGCACGGGTACGAGGTCACGAGTGACCGGCGGCCAGAGAAGCTCTCGATCTCCGTGCGGCACTCCGAGGACGGGTTCGGAATGACCCTCCGCGTGAGTGACGAGGGCACTCTCTCCGTCGGGGCCTCCTCGCCCTGCTTCCACCCCGAAGACCGGTCGTGACGCCCGCCACCGTCGAGCAGTCGGGCGGAGGTGACTTGTCGACACCGCGTCGAGTCGTCATGTCGACTTGTCGGTGTCGGCGGGGCCGCCGAGGGGCAGGCGGAGGGTGAAGGCGGTGCCCTTCCCGACCGTGCTGTCCGCCGTCACCGAACCGCCGTGCAGCTCCACGAGTCCACGCACGATGGCCAGCCCGAGGCCGCTGCCCCCGGTACGCCGGTTGCGGGAACGGTCCGCACGCCAGAACCGGTCGAAGACGTGCGGCAGGTCCTCCTCCGCGATGCCGACTCCGGTGTCGATCACCCGGATCACCGCGTCCGGGCCCGCCCGGTACGCCCGCACGGTGACCGTCCCGCCCTCCGGGGTGTGCCGCACCGCGTTGCCGACCAGGTTCCCCAACACCTGGAGCATCCGGGTGCGGTCCGCGACGAGGGTCACGTCGCGTGCCTCGTCGACCAGTCGCACCCCGGCCTCCTCCGCGCGCAGCCCGTGGCCCGAGACCACCTGGCCCACGAGGGGACCGATCTCCACCGGTTCCGGGGACAGGCGGAGGCGTCCGGCGTCGGCCAGCGCGAGGTCCTGGAGGTCGTCGATGACCGCCTGGAGCAGCAGGGTCTCCCCAGGAGCATCTCCACGCGGGCCGGATCGGGATCGACCACCCCGTCCTGGACCGCCTCCAACCAGCCCCGCAGGTTGCTCAGCGGTGTCCTCAGCTCGTGCGACACGTCGCTCACCATCGCCTTGCGCTGGTCCTCGGCCCGCTCCAGGTGCTCGGACATCTCGTTGAACGCCTCCGCGAGGCGGCCGATCTCCCCGGCGTCGCGGACCTCCACGCGGGTGGTGGGGCCACCGCCTCGCCTCATGTGGTTCACGGCGTCGGTGAGCGCGCGCACCGGGCGCAGGAGTCGGGTCGCGATGGTCGTGCTCACCACCACGGTCAACACCAGGATCAGCAGCACCACGCCACCCAGGCGCAGGGCGCCGTCACGGGACAGTGACAGTCCCGCCTCCGGCCCCTCCTCGGGGTCGTCGATGAACAGCAGCGCGGCGGGCGCCACGTGGGGGTCGAGCTGGGCGCGCCGGGCGGCGTCCAGACAGGCGGCCTCCTCCGGTCCCAGCTCGACCGTCGACCACGTGAGACTCTCGGCGCCGGGGGCCGGCTCGACCTCACCGGGCGACGGCCGGTCCGGTGGGGCATCGGTCGGCATCTCGCCCGGCAGGACGGGACCCGGTGCCCGCGGGGGGACGACGGGTTCCTCCTCGCCCGGGTGTGTCGGTTCCGGGAGCGGGACCTCCGCTCCCGGATCGGCGGCCTCCGAGGGTTCCTCCGGGGCGGGAACGGCCGGGTCCTCCGGGGCGGCCGGTGGGCGGGCCTCGTCCGGCCCCGGGACCGGCACCGGTACGTGCGGACTCCCCGTGATCACGAGACCCCCGGTGCGGCCGTCCATCACGTATTCGAGGTTCGCCTCGGGATCGCCGCAGTCCGAGGCCCGCGCGTTGAGGTCGGCCAGCGCCTCCACCTCACCTCCGACCGGTTGGTTCAGAGCCTCCAGGCCGCAGTCGGCCCACGCGTGGGCGTCCCCGCCCTCCGCCTCGACCGCCGGGCGCCCGCTCGGACCGGTCACCACCTCGGCTGGGAGGCCGTAGAGGGACTCCAGGCAGGACACCCCCTGTTCCGCCCGGTCGCGCAGCGTCCCGCGCTCCTCCTCCGTCAGGGCGAAGGGGCCCACCGCGCGCGGATCGATGCGGTCTCCGTTCCCGGCGACCAGGGTCACGTCGACAGCCAGCGGGTCCACCACCGACGAGGTCCGGGTGGGCAGCGCCGGGGTGTCCGCGGCGGAGTCGGCGATCACCGACCGGCCCTCGGTGGTGAGGACGACCCGGCGACCGGTCTCCTCGGCCAGGGCGTCGACGGTCTCCGCCACCGCCGACCAGTCGCGGTGGGCCGCCGCGTAGCCGACGAGGGTGTCGTGGATGTGGGTGTCCACCGTCAGGGTGTCCCCCTGTTGGGTGGTGATGGACTCCGAGGTCCGCTGCACCGACAGCCAGGCTGTCGCGGTGATCGAGCAGACCGCCACCAGGACCGAACCCGCCAGCAGACGGAACAGCAGGCCGTGCCGCAGGGAGGCCCACCGCTCTCCCCGCGCGGCCGGTCAGCGGGCACGTTCGGGCACCGCGAGCTTGTAGCCGACCCCGTAGACGGTGACCAGCCTGACCGGCTTCCGGGGGTCGGGCTCGATCTTGCGGCGCAGGTTCTTCACATGGACGTCGATGGTGCGCTTGGTGATGTAGCCGCTGATCCCGTGGATGAGTTCCAACAGCTGGGCCCGGCTCAGCACCCGGCCGGGCCGGACCGCCAGTGCCTGGAGCAGCTGGAACTCCACGGGGGTGCACCCCACCGGTTCCCCGTCGACCCGCACCGTGTGGCGGGCCGGGTCGACGGTGATCGGGCCTGCCTGCAGCACCCGCTCCTCGTCCCGGACCGGGGTACGTGAGCGGCGCAGCAGGGTGCGTACCCGCGCCATCAGCTCGCGCGGGCTGTAGGGCTTGGTGACGTAGTCGTCCGCGCCCAGGTCCAGTCCGGTGAGCAGGTCCTCCTCGGTGGACCGGGCGGTCAGCAGCAGCACGGCCACGTCGGACTCGGCCCGCAGAACCCGGCACGCCTCCAACCCGCTCATCACCGGCATCATCACGTCCATCACGATCAGGTCGGGGCGGTCGCGGTGGTGTTCGTCCAGTACGGATCGTCCGTTGTGGACCACGCGGACGGCGTGGCCCTCGTGCTCCAGGTAGCGCCGGATCAGTTCGGCCTGGTTCACGTCGTCCTCGGCCACCAGGACATGCGCGCACACGTGAAGGGCCTCCGTTCGCCGTGCGGGGATGGGAGGCACCCCCGACACCGACGATCGTACGACCGCCGCCAACTGGGCTGACGAGGGTGTTCCGGGACCTCGCAGGTCACCACACGGGACGCACACGGCGGCAACACGGGTTCTTCACATCGCTCGGCCACGCTTCATGGTGTCCGGCGCGGAGAGACCCGCCGGACTCCCTCGACCGGATGGACCCCATGCGCCGATCCCTGATACCCGGTGGAACCGTCGGGAGACTTCCCTTCCTGGCCGCCGTCGCCGTTCTGGCCGCCGTGCCCGCCTGCTCGTCGGCGGAGCCTCGGGAGGAGACCCCCGAGGCGACGGTGCGCGCCGAGGAGTCGACGGAACCCGAGGGCGCCCGGATCGCGACGGCGCTCACGGACGAGATCGAGGTGCGTTCCGAGCCGGGAGGCGGCGAGGTCGTGCACACCCTCGCCAGCCCGAACGACTTCGGCGCGGACCGGGCCTTCCTCGTCCAGGAGGACCGGGGCGCGTGGCTGGAGGTGCTCCTGCCGGTACGGCCCAACGGCTCCACGGGCTGGATCGAGGCCGACGACGTCGCGATCACCGTCACGGCGTACCGCGTGGTGGTCGACATGGCGGAGTTCTCCTTCACCGTCACCGAGGGCGAGGAGGAGGTCCTGTCCGGCCCGATCGGTATCGGCACGGGAGACAACCCGACTCCGCCCGGTGAGTACTACGTCACCGAGCTGCTGCGGCCCTCGGACCCCGACGGCGAGTACGGGGCCTTCGCCTTCGGCCTCAGCGGGCACTCCGACACCCTGGAGAGCTTCGCGGGCGGTCCCGGCCAGCTCGGTCTGCACGGCACCGACGACGAGGCGGGCCTGGGCGGCGAGGTCAGCCATGGCTGCGTCCGAGTGTCCAACGACGACGTCACCTGGATGGCCGAGCGCCTGCCGATCGGCACCCCGGTCGAGATCAACGATTGACCGCTCCCCGAGCGGACACCCGAACACACGACAAGAGGTCAACCATGCGCGTGAAGTCCCGAGTGCTCATCGTCGCCGCGATGGCGGCCGCCTTCTTCGGCACCGCCCCGGCGTTCGCGTCGGACGACTCCCCGGTGCTCCCCGCTCCCGAAGCCCCCTCGGAGGCCCCGGGCCCGGTCGCCCCGGAGGACCCCTCGGTCGAGGAGCCCACTCCGGCCCCGGCGGAGCCCGCTCCCGAGGAGCCCACGTCCGGGCCGGTCGAGCCGAAGCCGTCGGACCCCGTTGACGAGGCCGGTCCGGTCGCCCCGATCGAGCAGGACCCCAACTACACCGGCTGACCCCCGGGATCCCGGAGGCCCCGCTCCCCCAGGGAGGAGCGGGGCCTCCGCCGTTTCCGGGACCGGACGGCCCGCGTCGGCGCTCCCGATCGGCAGTGGCCACGGGGCGCCCCCGTGGCCACCACGTGGTGGGAGCGTCACCGCCGAGCCCGGGGCGAGGAGTGTCTCGTGGTCGGTGTGACCCCGGCCCCCTGGACGCCGGAGTGCCGCACCGGCTCCGCCCTCGCATCGACAGGGCGTTTCGTCGACATCTCGCCGAATCGCCGTGTCGACCGGCCGGACTTCCGGTGCCCTCAGGCCTCCTCGCTGGTCCTGATCCCCAGCAGGACCAGGTCCAGTGCCTGGTCGAAGAAGGTGTGCTCCACGGCCAGGGTGTCGGCCTCCGACACCGCCGTGGCCAGGGCGCCCCCGTGTTCGTCGGCCCGGCCCTCCTTGGCCACGCGCATCGCGACGGCGGAGGTGGCCGCTCCGAGGATCTGGTTGGAGATCGCCCGGATCGCGACCGCCCGGCGCTCCTCTCCGCCGCCGAGCTCCCCGAGGGCCTCGATGATCCGTCTCGACAGCGCGACCGCGTTCGGCCCGACAAGGGGGCGCGAACCGGCGAACTCGGCGGCCCAGGTGTGCTCGGTCAGCGCCGCGTAGAAGCGTCGGGCGGTCTCCCTGACCGCCGTGTCCCAGGGCAGGTCGGTGGCGGGCGGCGCGGCGGCGGCCCCGGCCAGGACCTCGTCCACGGCCAGGTCCACGAGGTCCTCCCGGCGCTCCACGTACCAGTAGAGGCTGGTCGCGTGCACGCCGAGCTCGGCGGCCACCCTGCGCATGGTCAGCGCGGAGGAGCCCTCGCGGTCGAGCAGGGTGATGGTCGCCGTGACGATGCGGTCCCTGCTGAGCGCGGGTGGGGAACGCCGACGGCGCGGGGTCCGGTGGAAGACGCTGTCGATCCGCTGTCCGGGGGCTGTTCGTCCATGTCCAACAGCATACAAGGAATCATACGTTGTCGGATGCTCTCCAACAGTGTATGTTTCTCGGCATGGCAACAGAGACCCCCTCCATCCGTCCGCACACCTCCGCCCCCGTCACCGCCCCCGACCCCTCGCGCACCACCGCCGTCGACCCGCGCGGCCTCACCGCCTTCCTGGTCGTCACCTTCGCCTTCTCCTGGGCCGCCTGGTGGCTCATCCCCCGCTTCCTCGACGGGGGCGACCCGACCCCGCCGTCCTCGTCGGAGCCTTCGGCCCGATGGTGGCCGCCATCGTCGTCACCGCCTTCACGCAGGGGCGTGCCGGAGTGGGCGCCCTGTTCCGGCGCCACTCCCTCGGCCGCCGGGGCGGCCTCCGCCCCTACGCCGTCACCGTGCTGATCGTCGCGGCCATCGCCGGTTCGGCAGCCCTCCCCGTGTACCTGGGGACGGCCGAGGTCGAGGAGGCGGCGCTGCGGGCCGCGCTCCTGGGCGTACCGGTCCAGTTCCTGCTCATCGCGCTGGTCGGCGGCGGCAACGAGGAACTGGGCTGGCGCGGGTTCGCCCTCCCCCGCCTCCAGGGATCGCTCCCCCGCTGGCCGCCAACGTGACCCTCGGCGCCGTCTGGGCCGTGTGGCACGCCCCCTCTTCGACATGGCGGGCACCATCCAGTCCGAGGTGAACTTCCCCGCGTACGCCCTGCTCTGCGTCGGCCTCACCGTCGTCATGGGCCACGTCTTCAACTCCGCCCGGGGCGGGGTCCTCGCCGCAGTGATCGCCCACGCCGCCGTCAACGTCGTCTCCGGGCTCAAGGGCATGCTGGTGGGTGACCCCGCCGGGGTGTTCGAGGTCACGGCCGTCCTGACCGTCGCCGCGATCCTCGCCCTGGCCACGCGGGGCCGCCTGGGTCTGCGCGCCGCCGACGACGGGCGCGTCCCCGCCGCCGACGACGGCCGGACCACCACCGGGGCCTGACCCCGCGCCCACCCGTTGGACGGGGCCGCCCCACCACCGGGGCGGCCCCGTCCGACGAGGTGGGAGCGCTGACCGGGTACATCTGGGGACATGACAGAGTTCGACGACCGCATCCGGGTGCGCGGCGCCCGCATCCACAACCTGAGGAACGTGGACACGGAGCTGCCCCGTGACGCCCTGGTCGCCTTCACCGGCGTCTCGGGCTCCGGGAAGTCCTCACTGGCCTTCGGGACGCTCTACGCCGAGTCCCAGCACCGGTACCTGGAGTCGGTCGCGCCGTACGCCCGCCGCCTCCTCCAGCAGCTCCCGGCCCCGGAGGTGGACGACATCACCGGCATGCCGCCCGCGGTGGCGCTCACCCAACCGCGCACGGCACCGTCCGTGCGGTCCACGGTGGGCACCCTGACCACGCTCTCCAACACGCTGCGCATGCTCCTGTCCCGTGCGGGGACCTACCCGCCCGGGGCCGGGCACCTGGACTCCGACTCCTTCTCCCCCAACACCGTCGCCGGGGCCTGCCCGGTGTGCCACGGAGAGGGGATCGAACACGAGGTCACCGAGGACTCACTGGTCCCGGACCCCGCGCTGAGCATCGCCGACGGGGCCGTCGCCTCCTGGCCGGGGGCCTGGCAGGGCAAGAACCTGCGCGACATCCTCGACACCCTGGGGTACGACATCCACCGCCCCTGGCGGGAGCTGCCCCAGAGCGAGCGCGACTGGATCCTGTTCACGGACGAGCAGCCCGTGGTGACCGTCCACCCCGTCCGGGAGGCGGGCCGGGTCCACCGCCCCTACCAGGGCAGGTACAGCAGTGCCCGCAGGCTGGTGCTCAAGGCCTACGCCTCCTCGGCCAGCGAGGCCCGCAGGCGCCGGGCGGGCGAGTTCATGGTGAACCGCACCTGCCCGGAGTGCGGCGGACGGCGGCTGCGCCAGGAGGCACTGCGGGTCACCTTCGCCGGGCACACCATCACCGAACTCGCGGCACTGCCGCTCGCCGCACTCTCGGCGCTGCTGCGCCCTGGTTGGAAGGGACCGGAGCCGCCGCGACGCTGGTCGCGGAGATCGCCGGTCGGGTGGAGGTCCTGGAGGAACTGGGCCTGGGCTACCTCAGCGTGGACCGGCCCGCGCCGACGCTGTCCACCGGGGAGTTCCAGCGGATCAGGCTGGCCACCCAGCTCGGCACCGGGCTGTTCGGCGTGGTCTACGTGCTGGACGAGCCCTCGGCGGGGCTGCACCCCGCCGACTGCGAGGCCCTCTCCGGCATCCTTCGTCGGCTCCGCGACGGCGGCAACACCGTGTGCTTCGTCGAGCACGACCTGGACATCGTGCGCGGCGCGGACTGGATCGTGGACGTCGGACCGGACGCGGGCGAGCACGGCGGGCGCGTCCTGTACAGCGGGCCGGTGGACGGGCTGCGCGACGTCCCGGAGTCGGTGACCCGCCGCTACCTGTTCCACCGCGCCCTGCCCGAACGTCGGACGCACGAGTCGCGCGGACACCTGGAGCTGCGCGGGGTCACCAGCAACAACCTGCGGGGACTGGACGTGGACGTGCCCCTCGGGGTGTTCACCACGGTCACCGGTGTGTCCGGCTCCGGCAAGTCCACACTGCTGGCCCGGATCGCGGACGAGGCGGCCGGGCACGGGCGGGTGGTGTGGGTCAGCCAGCAGCCCATCGGGCGGACCCCGCGCTCGAACCTGGCCACCTACACGGGGCTCTTCGACACCGTCCGGAAGCTGTTCGCCGGGACCGACGACGCCCGCGCCCACGGCTACGGCCCCGGCCGCTTCTCCTTCAACGTGGTGGGGGACGCTGCGCGACCTGTGAGGGCGAGGGGTTCGTCTCCGTGGAGCTGCTCTTCCTGCCCACCACCTACGCGCCCTGTCCGACGTGTGGGGGCTCCCGCTACAACGACGACACCCTGCGCGTGCGGTACCGGGGGGCCACGATCGCGGACGTGCTCGCGATGTCCGTGGAGGAGGCGACGCGGTTCTTCACCGAGGAACCCTCCGTGCTCCGGGCCCTGGAGACCCTCTCCGGTGTCGGCCTGGGCTACCTGCGCCTGGGCCAGCCCGCCACGGAGCTGTCCGGCGGCGAGGCCCAGCGGATCAAGCTCGCCACCGAGCTCCAGCGGCGCCGGGTGGCCGACACGGTGTACCTGCTGGACGAGCCCACCACGGGTCTTCATCCGTACGACACCGACGTCCTGATGGGCCGTCTGCGGGACCTGGTCGCGGCCGGGGCCACGGTGGTGGCGGCCGAGCACGACATGCGGGTCGTGGCCACCGCCGACCACGTCGTGGACCTGGGGCCCGGCGGCGGAGCGGAGGGCGGACGGATCGTCGCCCAGGGCTCCCCCGAACGGATCGCGTCGGTCCCGGACAGCCGGACCGGTGTCTACCTGAAGGAGCTGTTGTGACGGTCGGGGCCGCCGGAAGGTGACACGGGCGACAGGTCGACGTGTCGCCACGTCTCACCTGGTGGACGGCGGGCGGGCTGCGGTTCGTGACCGGGCGGTCGCTTGCTGCCAGCGTCCCTCGTCAACCGGGGTTCCTCACCGACCGTTCGGTCAGTACATGTGTGTCTAGCTGCGAAAATCGTGCCCAAGTGTAGAAAGTGCACTGCATCACATGGCATGGTGTGCTGGGGCTCGTGGTCTGTCCCGGTATCCGCCGTTCCGTCTGCGGGTGCCGACGGCCCGGTCCCGACAGAGAACGCGGCCCCCGGCCGGTAGAGAACCTACGGAGCAGCAATGGCGACTTCCGACGCCACGGTCCCTGGACCCGGTGGAACACTCGATCCCAAGGAGAAGCGCAAGGTCCTCGGGGGGACCATGGTCGGGACCACCATCGAGTGGTACGACTTCTTCATCTACGCCCAGGCCGCGGGCCTGGTGCTGGCCCCCTCTTCATGGCGCCGCTGGCCGACGCCAACCCGGCCGTGGCGCAGGTGCTCTCCTTCGCGACCATCGGTATCTCCTTCCTCTTCCGCCCCCTGGGCGCCATCGTCGCCGGGCACCTCGGAGACCGGTTCGGGCGCAAGAGGATCCTCGTGTTCACCCTGGTCATGATGGGTGTCGCGACCTGTGCGATCGGCCTGCTGCCCACCTACGCGCAGATCGGCATGGCCGCGCCGATCCTGCTCATCCTCCTGCGCATCGCGCAGGGCTTCTCCGCCGGAGGCGAGTGGGGCGGCGCCGCCCTGATGTCCGTGGAGCACGCGCCGGTCGACAAGCGCGGCTTCTTCGGCGCCTACCCGCAGATCGGCGTCCCCTGCGGCATGATCCTGGCGACCCTGGTCCTGTGGGGCATCACCACCGCCATCGGCACCGAGGCCTTCCTCGAGTGGGGCTGGCGCGTCCCGTTCCTGCTGTCCTTCCTGCTCATCATCATCGGTCACCTCATCCGCAAGACCGTGGAGGAGTCCCCGGTCTTCAAGGTGATGCAGAACCGCCGCGCCAAGTCGTCCGCGCCGCTCGGCCAGCTGTTCCGCAGGAACACCAAGGAGGTGGTGCTCTCCGCGCTGATCTTCGTCGCCAACAACGCCGCCGGCTACCTGGTGATCGCCTTCCTGGCCACCTACGCCTCGCGCCCGGTGGAGGAGATGGGCCTGGGTCTGGAGCGGGGCCCGGTCCTGCTCGCCACCGCCCTGGCGTCCTTCGGGTGGCTGATCTCCACCCTGTACGGCGGATGGATCTGCGACCGGATCGGTCGGGTGCGCACCTTCCAGATCGGCTACGTCCTGCTCGCCGCCTGGGCGGTCCCGATGTGGTTCATGGTGGACACCGGCAACATCTACATGTACTTCGTGGGCGTCTTCGTCTTCACGCTGACCTTCGGCCTGAGCTACGGCCCCCAGTCGGCCCTCTACGCGGAGATGTTCCCGGCCGAGGTCCGCTACTCGGGTGTGTCCATCGGCTACGCCCTGGGCGCGATCCTCGGCGGCGCCTTCGCCGCCATGATCGCGGAGATGCTGCTGACCTCCTTCGGGGCCTCGTGGACCATCGGCGTCTACATCATCGGCCTGTCCGTGATCTCGTTCGTCGCCGTCTCCCTGGTGCCGAAGGGCATCCAGGGCGTCGACCTGCACGTCGACGACAGCGACCCGGCCCCCGCCAAGTAGGGACCGGACGCGCGTGGGGCGGGGTGGCGGATCGATCCGCCACCCCGCCCCGGTGTCTCCCTCTCTCCTTGTCGACAGAGCGACACGGCGACAGGGCGACACGGCGCCCTCAGCTGGAAGCGGGTCAGCTGACGAGGCCGCGCACGTGGTCGATGACCTCGCCGTTCCACATCATCGAGATGTGCTCGACGCAGCCCACCTGGATGTTGTCGGCGCCGGGCAGCGACGTGCTGTCCGTGGGTGAGATGACGATGTCGCAGGGCGAGCGCAGGGTCGTGTACCGGACCGGGCCCGGCGTGGGGTCGCCCGTGTTGAGGTCGTTCAGGAAGTCCGACCCGTGCCGCATCTCCTGGCAGGGGGTGATCGGTGAGGGGCACAGGTTGGCGATGTTGGTCCCGTTGTTGGGGCCGCCGATGGAGATCCACTGGTCGACGGTCTCCGTGCCGCCGAGGTTCTTGACGTAGTACCGCGAGGACAGGCCGCCCATGGAGTGGGTGACCAGGTGCACGCGGTCCACGCCGTGCTGCTCGCGCACGCCGTCGACGTGGGCGGCCAGCTGCCCGGCGATGGTGGTGTTGGAGCGGGCCCAGTCGTAGGAGAAGACGTGGAGCCGGTCCTCCGGGACACCGGAGTCGGCGAGGGCGGCGCGCATGTCGTCCCACTGGCCGCCCTTGCCCATGAACCCGTGGACGAAGACGACCGGGGTGTGGGTGTTCGCGGTGGCGGGGGCGGCCTGGAGGGCCGTGGTGAGGGCGAGGACGAGTCCGCACAGGAGGGCGGTCAGCCGTCTCATGTGACCTCCGAGGGTGGGGGAAGCGGGGAACCCGATTGTGTGCCCCCGGTCACACGGAGCGCATCGGCTGAATCGCCGGTCCCTTTACTCGGACTTAACCGACGAGTAACTTAAGGGGGTGATCAGCGTGAACCCGCTCACACGCACGACGCCCCTCCGAGGACGCGACCACGAACTGCGCACCGTCCGCGACCTGCTCGACGCCGCCCGCTCCGGACACGGCGGCGGCCTCCTCGTGACGGGCCCCTCCGGCGCGGGCCGGACCTCCCTGGTGGAGCGCGCCGTGGACGAGAGCCACGGGCTCACGGTGCTCCGGGCCCGCGCCGCCCCGGGCGAGGGACGGCTCCCTCTGGCCGGGTTGCACCAGCTCCTGCGCCCCGCGCTCCACCGACTCCCCGCTTGCGGCCCGTCCAGCGCGAGACGCTCACCCGCGCCCTGGACACCGGTGATCCCGGCGCGCCCCTCCCCCTGGCCAACGCGGCCCTCGGACTGATCGCGGAGACCGCCGCGGAGGGCCCGCTCCTGCTCTGCGTGGACGACTTCCACCTGCTCGACGCACCGTCCCGGGAGACGGTCGCCTTCGCCGCACGCCGACTCACCCACGACGGAGCGGCGGTCCTGCTGAGCGCCCGGGACGGCGACCCCGACCGGCTCGCCGGGATCCCCGTGCTCCGGCTGCGCCCCCTGCGGGAGGAAGCGGTCCTGGACCTGCTCTCCGACGCCAGCCGTGAGCAGGCCTCCGAGCTCGCCGCGCCGGTGGCGGTCACCCTCGCCAGGGCGGCCGAGGGCAACCCCCGCGCCGCCCTGGAACTGCTGGAGGGGGCCGGACCCGAACAGCGCACCGGGGCCGTCGCCCTGGACCAGCCGCCGCGTTCCCGGGGCGAGCTCACCGACGCCTTCGCCACCGCGCTCGCCGGGCTCCCCGGGCCACCCGGCTCGCCCTCCTGCGGGTCGCGGCCGACCCGCACGCGCCGGACCCCGAGTCCGCCGCACCCGCCGAAACCGCGGATTCGGACGAACCGGGCCCGGCAGAAGCCTCGGACCACGCGGCCCAGGACCCGGCAGAAGCCTCGGACCACGCGGCCCAGGACCCGGCAGAAGCCTCGGACCACGCGGCCCCGGAGCCCGCCGATCCCGGCAGCGGCCGGGATCCCGCCTCCCCGGACCCGTTCGAATCCGCGCGCCGCGCCGGGTTGCTCACCGACACCCGGACGCGGACGGACCTCGCCCATCCTCTGGCCAGGTCCGCCGCCTACCACCGCGCCTCCCCGCCGAGCGCCGCTCCGTCCACCGGGACCTGGCCCGTTCCCACGAGGCGGCGGGGGACGACGGACGCGCGGTCTGGCACCGCGCCCTGGCCGCGGGCGCCCCGGACGAACGCGTCGCCGCCGCCCTCCATGAGCAGGCCCGCCGTGCCGTCGACCGGGGCGGGCACGCGCCCGCCTCGCTGCTCCACGAACACGCGGCGCGGCTGACCCCCGACCCCGCCCTCCGTGGCCTGCGCCTGACCGACGCCGCCCGCTCCGCGTGGCTGTCGGGTGATCCGGACCGGGCCAGGCGGGTCCTCGCGAGGGTGCTCCCGGACCAGGACACCGTGGGCCCCGGCCACGTCGAGGCGCACACCGTCCAGGTGCGCGCCGACCTCCTCCGCGCCGAGATGGACCTGCGCTCGGGCGTGGCCATCGACGCCTTCCAGCTCCTGGGCCCCACGGCCGACCGGTTGGCCCTGAGCGATCCCGGCGCCGCGCTGCGGGTCCTGCTCCAGGCGGGCGAGGCCAGTTGCCTGTCCGGCGACCACGAACGCTTCTTCGCCACCGCGCGCAGGGCCGGTGACCTCGCGGCGGAACCGCCCGGGGAGCCGGACGGCGCCGACAGGCCCTGGGACCGGTTGGTCCTCGACTACATGACCGGCAAGGCCGCCATGTTCCAGGGACGCCACCGCGAGGGCGTCGTGCTCCTGGAACGGGCCGTGGAGGCCGCCGACCGCATTGGTGACCCGCAGGCGCTCGTGCTGGGTGTGATCGCCGCGCTGCTCCGTGGCGACCACGTACGCACGCGGGCCCTGGCCGGTCGGGCGGCGTCCGCGGCCCGCCGCACCGGGGCGCTCACACTGGTCCCGCAGATCCTGGAGTTCCTGACCTACGCGGAGATGTGGTTCGGACGGCTGTCCCTGGCGGAGGGCAGCGCCGCCGAGGGGCTCCGGGTCTCCCTGGAGTCCGGTCAGGACAACTGCGCGAGCCACCACCGGGGCGCCCTCGCCTTCGTCGCCGCGATCCGGGGGGACGAGGACGCGTGCCGGGAGCACGCCGGAACCGCCCTGGCCCAGGCCGGCGAGCACGACGTGGGGCTGCCCGCCGGGTTGGCCGCCTGGGCGCTGGCCCTGCTCGACCTCGGCTCCGGGCGTACCTCGGAGGCGGCGATGCGG
Organism: Nocardiopsis eucommiae; assembly: GCA_018388625.1. GTDB lineage: Bacteria > Actinomycetota > Actinomycetes > Streptosporangiales > Streptosporangiaceae > Nocardiopsis > Nocardiopsis eucommiae. The sequence goes on from CP074402.1 coordinate 5,966,886, forward strand.
CTGCGCGCGCTGGCGCGCTCCGGTCCGGGCAGCGGTCACGCGGCGGTGCGGCTGCTGATCACCCCGCACCTGGTGGAGGCGTCGGTGCGCGGCGGGGTCGCGGTGCGGGTGAACGAGGCGGTGGAGACCTTCGCCAGCTGGGCGGAGGCCACCGGTCAGGACACCGCTCGGGCCCAGGTCATGCGCTGCCGGGGCCTGCTCCTGGAGGGCGAGGAGGCCAACCGGTACTTCGAGAGCGCGCTGGACCTGCACGGCTCCGGGTACTGCGACTTCGAGGAGGCCCGCACCCGGCTGCTGTACGGCGGGCACCTGCGCCGCTCCCGGCATCCGGGGCGGGCCCGCGAGCACCTGCACACGGCCATGGAGGTCCTCGACCGGCTCGGCGCCCGGCCGTGGGCGCGCCAGGCCCGGGAGGAGCTGCGCGCCGCGCGCGGCAGTACGGCGACGCGCGAGAGCGGCGGGGTGGACCTGCTCAGCCCGCAACAGCTGCGGATCGCCCGGCACGTGGCGGACGGGGCCACCAACCGGGAGGTCGCCGCGCGGCTCTTCCTGAGCACCCGCACGGTCGACCACCACCTGCGCAACATCTACAGCAGGCTCGGCATCCGCTCCCGGGTGGAGCTCTCCCGCCTGGTCGGTCCGTAGCACCGACGCCCGCCGGGCCCGGTGGACGACCTCCTCGCCGGGGAGCGGCGACTGGTCCGCCCCGGACGGGGACAGCCGAACCGCGCCCGGTGTGACGGGCGGCGAGTCGACGTGCCCGCCTGTCGTGATGTCGACTCGTCGACTCGTCGTACCTACCGGGGTCCTCCCGCACCCGCGCCCGGGCTACCGTTCCGGTGCCCAGCCGACCGCGGGAGGACGACCTCGTCGACGATCCGCTCCAGGTACTCGGTCGACGGGACCTCACCGACGTTGTCCGCGCAGTACTTGATCATCATGGCCTCACCGATGTCGGTGGTGACGTCGGTGACCCGGCCCGGGTCGATCTCCCCCGTGCCGCGTAGTGCTTCAGGACGGTCCTGGTGAAGCGTCCGCCGCGCGGTTCGTACACCTCCGTCGTCATGCGTTCGAGGAGTTCGGGTCGGTGCAGGCCCTCGGCGAACACGGCCATGAGTGCCCGTCCCAGGGTGGCCTCGCCCATGAGCGCCCGGAAGAGCTCCAGCGCCCGAACGAGGTCCTCGCGGAGGTCGCCTCCCTCCGGGGTCGGGCTCTCCTGCGGATAGTGGCGCAGGACCGCCTCCACCAGTATGTCCTCCGGTGAGGCCCAGCGGCGGTAGAGCGAGGTCTTGGCGGTCCCGGCGCGGCGGGCGACGCCCTCCATGGTCAGGCCGGACACGCCGCTCTCGGCGGTCTCCGCGATCACGGCCCGGTGGATGGCGTCGACGAGCTCCTGTCCGCGCCTTCGGGTGGTCCTGGCGGCTGGCCGCATCTGGTCAGTCATGTCCGTCCGTTCATAAGAAACGGTGTTGTATCTTATTCTCTTAGATACGCAATCGTATCCAATAATGGGAGAACGGGAGACCCCGGTGCCATCCACCGCCTCACCGAACCGGCCGCCCTCACCGGAGGGAACCGGCCCACGTTCGCTCGCCCCCGACCTCGCCAGGGGCCTCATGCTCCTGGTCATCGCCACCGTGCACGCCCACATGTTCCGGCAGTTCGCGACGGGAGGCGAGGTCTTCAGCCTGGCCGGAACCCTGGACGTCGCGGTCACCGGCTTCATGACCCTCTTCGCGGAGTCGCGCGGCTACCCCATGTTCGCGGCGCTGTTCGGCTACGGCCTCGCGCGGATCCACCTCCGCCGCACCGCCGAGGGACGGGAGTGGCCCTGGGTCCGCTCCCTGCTGCGCGGGCGCGGCCGGTGGATGATCGTCATCGGACTGCTGCACACCGTCCTGATCTTCCACGGCGACGTCATCGCCGTGTACGGGCTCATCGCGCTGCTGTTCGCCGGTCTGCTCCGCTTGGGCGACCGCCGCCTGCTCGCCCACGGTCTCGTCTGGATGTCCCTCGGCAGCCTGCTGTACTCGACCGCCGAGGTCGCGCTCTCCCTGTCGGGAACCCAGCAGGACGTGGCCATGGAGGTCACCCCCTCATGGACCTGTTCATCCGGCTCGGGACCTGGCCGTTCCTCGCCATGGTGATGGTGCCCATCTCGCTGTTCCCCTTCACCGTGGGGATCTGGGCGGCCCGCCGCCGACTCCTGGAGGAACCCGAGCGGCACCTCCCGTTCCTGCGGCGCGTCGCGGGCTTCGGCGTTCCGCTGGCCGTGCTGGGCGCCGTCCCGCAGATGCTCGTGCTGATCCGGGTCTGGGCGCCCGACCCCGCCCTCCAGGTCGGGGCGAAGTGGCTGCATGTCCTGTCCGGGTACGCGGGCGGTTTCGGCTACGCCGCGCTGATCGCGCTGGTGGCGGTGGCCCTGGGTGATCGCCGTGGGCCGGTCGTGCGGGCGCTCGCGGCCACCGGGCAGCGATCCATGACGTGCTACCTCCTCCAGTCCGTGGCGTGGCTCGTGCTGTTCATGCCGTACACGCTCAACCTGGCCACGCGCCTGGACGACGCCCAGTCGGTGCTGCTCGGTGCCGGGGTCTGGGTGGCCACCGTGGTGGTCGCCGCGATCATGGGCCGGTTCGGGGTCAGTGGTCCGCCCGAGGCCTTCCTGCGCCGGATGGCCTACGGCCGGGCGGGCCGTGGAGCCCCGGAGTCCGTCCCCGTCGGCGCCGAACCGTCCGACGGCCCGACCCCAGGGGCATCGTCGGCGGACGTGGAGCGCACCACCTGAGGGCGACTCCCCGTGGAGCCGTGACCGCGCTCCGTCGGCTCATCGCCGTCGACATGTCGACCTGGTGCCTCGTCGTCAGGTCGACCCACCGACACCTCGACTGCCCGCGTGGTGACCCGGTGGCGGGTGTTTCACGTGAAACACCCGCCACCGGCGGCCTCCTCCGAACGGAGGACACGGGGCCCCTTCCTCCGCCCTGTAGGAGGACACCGGACGCGTCCGCCCCTTCCTAGTGTCGAAGGCACGAGCCAGCGTCGGACACGACCCCCGAGGTGTTCATGACCCGCCTTCCTCCCGCCTTCGAGTTGTACGAGCTCAGCAAGAGGTTCGGTGACCACCAGGCGGCCGACCGCGTGAGCCTCTCCGTGCCCGGCGGCTCCTTCTACGGCCTCGTCGGTCCGAACGGAGCGGGCAAGACCACCTCGCTGACCATGGCCGTCGGACTGCTGCGCCCCGACAGCGGCGGGGCCCGGGTCTTCGGAGCCGACGTGTGGGCGGACCCGGTCCGGGCCAAGTCGATGATCGGCGTCCTGCCGGACGGGATGGCGCTTCCCGAGCGTCTCACCGGACGCGAGATGCTGAGCTACCTGGGGCGCCTGCGCGGCCTGTCCGAGCGTGAGGTCGGCCAACGGGTGGACGACCTGCTCCACGGTCTGGGCCTCGCCGAGGCGGAGCACACCCTCATCATCGAGTACTCCGCGGGGATGCGGAAGAAGATCGGTCTGGCGGGTGCCCTCGTGCACGCACCACGCCTGCTGGTGCTGGACGAGCCCTTCGAGGCCGTCGACCCGATCTCGGCGAGCGTCATCAAGGGCATCCTGCGCTCGTTCACGGACGGTGGTGGCTCGGTGGTCGTCTCCAGCCACGTCATGGCCCTGGTCGAGCAGGTCTGCGACCACGTCGGCGTCATCGCGCGCGGCCGTGTGCTGGCCGAGGGGACGCTGGCGGAGGTGCGCGGCGACCACGCGGGCCTGGAGGAGGCCTTCGTCGCGCTGGTCGGCGCGCCCGCGCCGGTCGGGGGTTCGCGTGGTTGGCGTGATGATCCGCATGAGGCTGGCGGTCCTGCGGCACGGGTCCGGTACCCGACGTGCGGTCGGAGGCGTCATCGGTCTGGCCCTGGCGCTCCTCACCGTGCTCACCGCTGCCCTGGCGCCGCCGCTCGCGGTGACCGGTCTGCTCTCCGCGCTGATGGCTGCCTGGTTCGTCGGCTGGGTCCTGGGACCCTCCGGCGCGGGCGGCGGGGACACGTCGCTGCGCCCGGAGTACTTCGCCCTGGAACCGATCCCACCGCGCGGAATCGCCCTGGGCCTGTTGGCCTCGTCCTTCGTGGGTGTGACGGTCCCGGTCACCGCGGTGGCGTCCCTGTCACTGCTCGTCCTGGCCGTTCGGTGGGGCGTGCTCGCCGCGCTCGTGGCCGTGGTGGCGATCCCCTCCAGGTGGTCTTCCTCGTCCTGGCGTCACGTGTGGTCACGGCGCTCTCCGGGGCGGCCCTGCGCACCCGGATCGGAGTGGAGGTCACCGCGATCCGGAACGCCGCCGTGCTCGCGGCGGGGTTCTCGGCGTACATGCTGTACCAGGCGGTGTCCCAGTACACCGACGTGTTCGCGCTGCTCTGGAACCGGGGCGTCCCCGCCCCCTATGACACCGTGCTGCTCGCCCTGCCCTCGGGCTGGGGCGTCCACGCGGTGACCGCCGCCGGTCGCGGCGACGTCCCGTCGGCTCTGGGTGCGCTGGCCGCACTGGTCCTGGCGTCCACCGGTCTGACCGCGTGCTGGGCCTCGCTCCTCCGTCAACGGATGACCAGCCCGACCACCGCCCCCGCCCGCCACGGCCGGGGTGTGACCGGGAGGCTCGGGAGCCTCCTGCCCTCCGGTCCCGTCGGCGCGGTGATCGGGCGCGAACTGCGCACCTGGGGGCGGGATCCCCGGCGGGCCCTGGAGCTGCGCACCGCCCTGTGGACCGGTGTCCTGGTCTGCGCCCTGGGCGTGCTGGTCGGGCTCACCTTCATGATCCCGCTGGCCGGGCTCGTCGTCGTGGCGCTGGCCGCGCTGATGTCGCTCAACGTGTACGCGCTGGACGGCACCGCGCTGTGGCAGACCCTGCTCGCACCCGGCGCCGCGCGGCACGACGTGCGTGGACGGCAGGCCGCCTGGCTGCTGGTGTTCGTGCCGGTGGCGGTCCTGCTGTCGGTCGGCGGCATCCTGTTCACCGGGCAGCACTGGGCCTGGCCCTGGGTGTTCGCGGTCCTGCCCGCCCTCGTCGGGGGCGGAGCAGGGTTCAGTGTGCTGTTCGCGGTGCTCTGGCCCGCTCCCGGCCCGGAACCGCACCGGCACGGTGGCGACCCGCTGGAGTCGGGGGACGTCGTCGGCCAGTTCAACGTCCTGTTCCCGGTGCTGCTGCTTTCGGTGGTGCCACCCGTGGCGGTCACCGCCCTCGGGTTCTTCCTGGACCAGCCGGGCCTGATGTGGTCGGGAGTCGCGGTGGGGGTCCTGGAGGGCCTCCTGCTCGGCTGGGGCCTGGGCCGGGTCGCTCACCGTCGCCTGGAGAGACGGGGCCCGGAGCTGCTCGGCACCCTGCGCTGGGGCCGGGACACCTCCCCCGTGCGGCGGAGACCGGTACGGACGCGGAACGCGAGGGGAACCCCTCCGGGACGGAGGGCGCGAGGCGGACCCCGCTCTCCCGGGCGGGGCGCAACCTGGACTCCCTGTCCTCCAGGGCCGGCGCCGTGGTGACGGCCCTGGGGCTCACCTTCTGGCTGCCCCTCTACCAGGGATCGATGTCCCTGGTGGCGTTGGCCTCGGGGGTGGCGGAGCGGTCCTGGCACCTGCCGCTGTACGTGCCCGGGCCCTGGCGGCTGCCCGCGGCCGTGGGCATGCTCCTGTTGGGCGCGCTCATGGTGGCGGTGGTCGCCCGCCTGCTCCTCCGGGCCCCGGAGGACGAACGGGGCGGAGGGAACACCGCCACCGTCGACCACCCGGTGCGGGAGGACGGGGCCGCCACCCCGGGGTGAACCCCGTGACCCCGGGGGTCAGGCGTCGCGGACCTGGTTCTCGCGGCGCACCACGGGCGGCTCCACCGACCACGGGAAGTTGATCCAGCGGTCGGTGTGCTTCCACACGTACTCGCACTTGACCAGGGACTGCGGCTTCTCGTAGATGACCGCGCTGCGCACCTCGGCGGTGTGCTCCGCGCAGAAGTCGTGCACCAGCTTGAGCGTCCTGCCCGTGTCCGCGACGTCGTCGGCGACCAGGACCTTCTTCTTGCTCAGGTCGACCACGTTGGGGACGGGCGGCAGCATGACCGGCATGTCCAGGGTGGTGCCCACTCCCGTGTAGAACTCCACGTTCATGACGTGCAGGTTCTTGACGTCGAGGGCGTATCCGAGGCCACCGGCGACGAACAGGCCGCCCCGGGCGATGGACAGGATGATGTCCGGCTCGTACCCGTCGTCCGCGATCGCCTGGGCCATCTCGCGCATCGCCGTGCCGAACAGCTCGTAGCTCAGGTTCTCGCGCTCGTCGCTCACGGTCTGGTTCCCCCTGGTGTTCCCGCTGGTGTGGTGTGCGCTCGGTGCGTCGCAGGTCAGGGCGATCGCGGCACCGCTACATGCTAACGACGCCGGGGAGCCCCGGCGATGGCCCGGGGCGTCCACGCGGTGAGGGTCACCAGGACGTGAGGCGTGGGCCACATGTCCACCAGGCCCGGTGTCCTGGGTCACATTCGTGGACGGACTGACGCGAAGTATGGTAACTTTCGCGACATTTTCTCGATTCCTCCCGGTTTGTAGCGAACAGATGGTCGTGAACAGCACCATGTCCCTGTACAGATCTTTCGCGAATCCCGCGCGCACCAGGAGGTTGCAGCATGGCTGGACACCCGGGCCTACTCCCCTCCGAGCAGCCGGTCCAACTGCTCGACGAGTCCGGGGTCCCGGTCGGCGGCGCCGACCTGCGGATGCCCGACACCCAGCGCCTCCTGGAGGCCTACACCTCCCTGGTGATCGGCCGCCGCGTCAACGACCAGGCCAGCGCCCTCGTCCGCCAGGGCCGCCTCGCCGTCTACCCCTCCTCCCACGGTCAGGAGGCCTGCCAGACCGGCGCCGCGCTCGCGCTGGCCGACGGCGACTGGCTCTTCCCCACCTACCGTGACACCGCCGCCGTCATCGCGCGCGGCGTGGACCCCGTCGAGGTCCTCACCCTCCTCAAGGGCGACTGGCACGCGGGCTACGACCCCTACGCCCACCACGTCGCCCCCCAGGCCACCCCGCTCGCCACCCAGCTCCTGCACGCCGTCGGCGTCGCCCACGCGGCGCGCCTGCGCGGCGAGAAGACCGTGGTCATGGCGCTGTGCGGCGACGGAGCCACCAGCGAGGGCGACTTCCACGAGGCGCTGAACTTCGCGGCCGTCTTCAGGGCGCCGGTCGTGTTCTTCGTGCAGAACAACGAGTACGCGATCTCCGTCCCCCTGGCCCGGCAGAGCGCCGCGCCCTCCCTCGCGCACAAGGGCGTCGGCTACGGCGTCAACGGCGAACGCGTGGACGGCAACGACGTCGCGGCCGTCCTCGCCGTCCTTGACCGCGCCGTCGCGACCGCCCGTTCCGGCGGCGGCCCGCAGCTGGTCGAGGCGCACACCTACCGGATGCAGGCGCACACCAACGCCGACGACGCCAGCCGCTACCGCAGCGAGGACGAGGTCGACCCCTGGGTGGCCCGCGACCCGCTCCTGCGCATGGAGGCCTTCCTCAAGAAGAAGAGGGTGCTCACCAAGGCCCGGCGGGCGGAGATCACGGAGAGGGCCGAGGCGGTCGCCGCCCACATGCGCGAGGGCGTCAACCAGGACGTCGAACCCGACACCGCCGACCTGTTCGCGCACGTGTTCGCGGACCCCACCCCGCAGCTGACCGAGCAGGCCGCCTTCCTGGCCGACGAACTGAGCAGAGAGGGCCACTGAGCATGGCGACCGAGAAGCTCTCCATGGCGCAGGCGCTCAACCGGGCGCTGCGCGACTCCTCGCGGAGGATCCCTCCGTGTACGTCTTCGGCGAGGACGTCGGCCCCCTCGGCGGTGTCTTCCGCATCACGGACGGGCTGACCGCCGAGTTCGGTGAGGACCGCTGCTTCGACACCCCGCTCGCGGAGTCCGGGATCGTCGGGATGGCCGTGGGCATGGCGATGAACGGCATGCGCCCGGTGGTCGAGATGCAGTTCGACGCCTTCGCCTACCCGGCCTTCGAGCAGATCGTCAGCCACGTCGCCAAGATGCGCAACCGCACCCGGGGACGGGTCGGCCTGCCCATCGTCATCCGCGTCCCCTACGCCGGAGGCATCGGCGGGGTGGAGCACCACTGTGACTCCTCCGAGGCCTACTACGCGCACACCCCGGGCCTGAAGGTCGTCACCCCGGCCACCCCCGCGGACGCCTACCACCTGCTGCGCGAGGCGATCGCGTCCCCCGACCCCGTGGTCTTCATGGAGCCCAAGAAGCTCTACTGGGCCAAGGACGAGGTCGACGTCGACCGCCCCACCCCCGGGATCGGTCGGGCGGTGGTCCGCCGCGAGGGGACCGACGCCACCCTGATCGCCTACGGTCCCGCCGTGTCCACCGCGATGGAGGCCGCCGAGGCCGCCGCCCAGGAGGGCCGCAGCCTCCAGGTCGTGGACGTGCGCTCGATCGTCCCCTTCGACGACGAGACCGTGTGCGCGGCGGTCCGCTCCACCGGGCGCGCCGTGGTGGTGGCCGAGGCCAGCGGGTACGCCAGCGTCGCCTCGGAGATCGTCGCCCGCGTCACCGAGCGCTGCTTCCACTCGCTGGCCGCCCCGGTCCGCCGGGTGACCGGCTTCGACATCCCCTTCCCCCGCCCAAGCTGGAGCGCTTCCAGCTGCCCAGCGTGGACCGGATCCTGGACGCTGTCGACGACCTTCAGTGGGAGGACCAGTGACGACCCGTACGTTCGACCTTCCCGACCTCGGGGAGGGACTCACCGAGGCCGAGGTCGTGAGGTGGCTGGTCGCCGTGGGCGACACCGTCACCCTCGACCAGCCCGTCGTCGAGGTGGAGACCGCCAAGTCCATCGTCGAGGTCCCCTCACCTTTCGCCGGGACGGTCACCGTCCTGCACGGACGGGAGGGTGAGGTCCTGGCGGTCGGGAAGCCGCTGATCAGCGTGGGAGGGGCGGAGGCGTCACCGGAGACGGCGGCGGTCCCGGTCCCCGAGGCGCCCGAGACGGCGTCCGCGCCCGCGGACGACGCCGGTGAGCGCTACCGGGAGGAGGAGCGCGCGGGCTCGGGCAACGTCCTGATCGGCTACGGCACGCCGGAGTCCACCGGCACCGGTCGCCGCCGCCGACCGCGCCAGCGCCCTTCGGAGGCCGCTCGGCCGCCCGCTCCGGTCGCGTCCGCGGTCTCGGAGTCGGCCCGGCCCTCCACCCCGGTCGCCTCGGTGACACCCATCCAGGCGGCCCCGGCGCGCCGGGTGCCGCTGGTGACCTCGCCCCTGGTCCGTCAGCTCGCCCGCGAGGCCGGGTTGCGCGTGGCCGACGTCCAGGGCAGCGGCCCGGGTGGCCTCATTACCCGCCGCGACGTACGCTCCGCGATCGAGGCGGCCGGTGCCAACACCGCTCCGGCCCCGTCCGCCCCGATCGCGGTCCCCTCCCAGGCCGCGCCGGTCACCGCCCCGGTGCCGGTCGCCCCGGGCTCCGTCGACTCCCGCACCGGCCTCACCGAGTCCCGACGGGTCCCGATGGGCACCTTCCGCAGGGCTGTGGCGGCCGCGCTCTCGCGCAGCCGGTCCGAGATCCCCGAGGCCACCGTGTGGGTCGACGTGGACGCCACCGAACTGGTGCGGTTGCGCCGGTCCGACCCCGACGGCCCCGGGCTGCTCGCCTACGTGGCCCGGTTCGTCCTCGCGGGCCTGCGCGCGTACCCGGAGCTCAACGGGCGGGTGGACACCGAACGCGAGGAACTCGTCCAGTACGACGGGGTCAACCTCGGCTTGGCGGTCCAGACCGACCGGGGCCTGGTCGCCCCGGCGGTGATGGGCGCCCACGGGCTCACCACCACCGAGCTGGACGCCGAGATCAGGGAGCTCACCCGACTGGCCCGCGAAGGTCGGGCCACCCCCGCGCAGCTCACCGGCGGCACGTTCACACTGAACAACTACGGTGCGCTCCGCGTGGACGGCAGCGCGGCGATCATCAACCACCCGCAGGTGGCGATCCTCGGTCTCGGCCGGATCATCGACCGGCCCTGGGTGGTCGACGGAGAGTTGACGGTCCGCAGCGTCACGCAGCTGTCGTTCGCCTTCGACCACCGGGTCTGTGACGGCGGCGCGGCCGCCGGGTTCATGCGCGTCGTCGCCGACGCCATGGAGGATCCGGCGAGGGCGATCGCCCGCTTGTAGACCCAAGGACCGGCGCCCCGGAGGAGTCGGCACCTCCGGGGCGCTTTCTCACGTCCGCCCCTCCAGGGCGGCGCGCATACGCTTCAGCCTGGGTCCGAAGGCCCCGCGGATGGCGATCGCGGCCGCGAGGTCGCCCGCCGGACCGAGGCCGGTGCCGAACTCCACCAGATCGGTGTGGCGCGTGCCCGCGCCGTGCGGCTCCACCGTGTGGGTGTGCCGCCAGTAGCGGAACGGGCCGCGCACCTGGAGGTCGCTGAAGGAACGGCCCTCCTCGTAGGCGTCGACGACCGCGACCCAGCGCACGGGATGGACCCCGGCCACACCCCAGCGCAGGTCCAGGACCTCTCCCTCACCGAACCGCTCGGGCCAGCTCAGCACCTCCACGCCCGGGGGCATCGCGTCCACGAAGCCCTCCTCGCTGAGGGTGAGGGCGAACACCCGTTCCGGCGGTGCGTCGAAGTCCTCGGTCACACGCAGCTTGGTGGTGCGTCGCGGACGGGCGCTCCGGTCACGTTCTCCCACGTCAGGCGGCCAGGAAACGCAGCAGGACCTCGTTGACCTCGTCCGCGTGGGTCCACAGCAGACCGTGCGGTGCCCCTCGATCTCCACGTACTCGGCCGAGGGCAGCAGCTCCGCGAACCGGCGCCCCGTGGCCTCCACCGGAAGGATGCGGTCACCGGTCCCGTGCACGATCAGCGCGGGCACGTCGATCCTCGGCACGTCCTCGCGGAAGTCGGTGATCCAGGTCAGCGGGCAGGCGGCCGACGCCACCGGTCCGGAGTGCGCGGCGCTGTTCCAGCTGTTGTGCACGGCCTCCTCGCTGATGCGGTCCCCCAGGGTCTCGTCCAGGTTGAAGAAGCCCTCCAGGAACGCGGTGAAGTAGGCGTAGCGGTCGGCTCTGACCTGGGCGACGATGTCCTCGAAGAACTCGCGCGGGGCGGCCCCGCCGGGGTTGCCCTCGGTCTGGAGCAGGAAGGGCTGGAGCGATCCCAGGAAGGCCGCCTTCGCGACCCGGTCGGAACCGTAGGAACCCAGGTAGCGCGCGACCTCCCCCGTGCCCATCGAGAATCCGACGAGCACCGCGTCGTGGAGGTCCAGGGTCTCCAGGACGGTCCTGAGGTCCGCCGCGAAGGTGTCGTAGTCGTACCCGTCGGCGGGGTGCGACGACTGTCCGAACCCCCGGCGGTCGTAGGCGATCACCCGGTACCCGGAGTCCAGCAGGACGGCGGTCTGCCGTTCCCAGGAGCGTCCGTCGAGCGGGTACCCGTGGATGAGGACGACCGGCTGGCCGCTCCCCTGGTCCTCGTAGTACAGCTCGACCGGATCACTGTTCTCGGCGTCGACGGTGATGCGTCCCATGTCGCCTCCCTGTCCGTGTCGGGAACCTCGGTGTCCACACCCCACTCACCTTAGGAAGGCGCGCCTCTCGTGAACATAAACACGGGTTATGCCTTGGGTCCGGACTCGTTGGCGCGGGGCCCCGGAACCGGACCCGCTCGGTGGACGCGGGCAGACGTCGCTCCGTCGTCCCGTCGACGGGACGACGGAGCGAGACGCGCACCGGTGGGCCCCGCCTACTCCTCGCCCTTGGCCACCAGGGTGAGGACGTCGTAGGTGGCGACGGGCTCGCCCTCCTGGTCGGTGACGAGGGCGTCCCAGCGGACCTCGCCGTACTCGGCGTTGGTGCGGGGGTGATCTGCTTGGCGGTCAGCGTCACCCGGATCACCGCGTCCTCCTTCACCGGGGTGAGGAAGCGCAGGTTGTCGACGCCGAAGTTGGCGAGGACCGGGCCCGGGGCCGGGTCCACGAACAGCCCCGCGGCCAGCGAGACCACCAGGTATCCGTGCGCCACGATCCCGCCGAACAACGGGTTCGCGGCGGCCGCCTCCTCGTCGGTGTGCGCGTAGAAGGTGTCGCCGGTGAACTCGGCGAAGTGGTCGATGTCGGCGCGGGTGACCGCACGCTCCGCCGACTCGATGGTGTCACCGATCCGCAGTTCGGCCAGGTTCTTGCGGAAGGGGTGCGTCGCACCGACGGCGCGGCGCGAACCGGTGGTCCAGTGGCCGGTGATCGCGGTGAGCATGTCCGGGGAGCCCTGGACGGCCGTGCGCTGCATGTGGTGCTTGACGCCGCGCACACCGCCCATCTCCTCGCCGCCGCCCGCGCGGCCGGGCCCGCCGTGCACCAGGACCGGCATGGGGGAACCGTGGCCGGTCGACTCCTTGGCGTCGTCCCGGTCGAGCACCAGGAGTCGGCCGTGCCAGGGGCGACGCCCAGGACGACCTCGCGGGCCACGTCCTCGTCATGGGTGACCAGCGAACCCACCAGGCTGCCCTGGCCGCGCGCGGCCAGTTCCACGGCCTCGGCGACCGAGCCGTAGGTGATGATCGTGCTGACCGGCCCGAACGCCTCGACGTCGTGGGGCTCCTTCGCGCCCGGGGCGGCACGCAGCAGGATCGGTGACATGAACGCGCCGGTGCCGTCGTCCGCGCCGGTCACCTCGACCCGCTCGGGGTCACCGAACACGAGCTCGCTGGAGGCGCGCAGGGTCCGGACGGCCTTGCGGACCTCCTCACGCTGGGCGAGCGAGACCAGAGCGCCCATGCGGGCGTCGGGGTGGTCGGCGGCACCCACCACGACCTTGGACAGGCGGGCGGTCAGGGCCTCGGTGACGGCGTCGGCCATCCCTGCGGGCACGATCACCCGGCGGATCGCGGTGCACTTCTGACCCGCCTTGACGGTCATCTCCGTCACGACCTGCTTGACGTACAGGTCGAACTCGGGGTCGTCCACGCCCACGTCGGGGCCGAGGATCGAGCAGTTCAGCGAGTCGGCCTCGACGTTGAGCTGGACACCGCCCCGGACCACGTTGGGGTGCTCCCGGAGCAGGGCGCCGGTGGCCGCCGAGCCGGTGAAGCCCACGATGTCCTGGGGGCCGAGGGCGTCCAGCAGGCCCCGGTGGCTGCCGACCAGGAGCTGGAGGGATCCCTCGGGCAGCAGACCCGACTCGACCATCCGCCGGACGACCGCGACGGTCAGGTACGCGGTCTGACCGGCGGGCTTGACGATGCTCGGAAGGCCCGCGAGGAAGGCCGGGGCGAGCTTCTCCAGCATGCCCCAGACCGGGAAGTTGAAGGCGTTGATCTGCACCGCGACGCCCGGCCGCGACGTGTACACGTGCTGGGCGACGAAGGTGCCGCCCCGGCCCAGAGGTTCGAGGGGGCCGTCCAGGATGACCGTCGCGTTGGGGAGTTCGCGGCGGCCCTTGCTGGAGAAGCTGAAGAGCGTGCCGAAACCGCCGTCGACGTCCACCATGGTGTCGCGCTTGGTGGCCCCGGTGCGGTGGGAGAGGGCGTAGAACTCGTCCTTGTACCCCATCAGGTGCTTGGCGAGTTCCTTGAGGATGTTCGCCCGCTGGTGGAAGGTGAGCTGGCGCAGCGCGGGGCCGCCGACCTCACGTGCGTACTCGACCATCGCGGCGACGTCGGGACCCCGCGTCGAGATCCGCGCGACGGTCTCGCCGGTGTTCGCGTCGGCCAGGGGGCACCCTCGTCCGCGGGGGTGAACCACGATCCCTGTGCGTAGCTCTCCAGTACTTCGGACACGTGACGGTCCTCTCCTCGGTGTGGGCCTGAGCGAACAGTATTACAGACCGATCGGTCAGTAAATAGGCCCTGACCAGCCGGGCAACGCCCCACCTGCGATTTCCCCGCCATCACCCGAGGCGCCTGGCCACCCCGGTGCCCGGGATTACCGTGGAGCCATGACCAACTACGCGCGGATGTACCGTCTCGGCCTCACCCCGTGGGAGCGCTACGGACCCGTGGCCATGGTGCGGTTCCGTTCCTTCCTCGACCGCGAGGCCGAGGAACGCGGCGGTCCGGGCCGGGCGTTGGACATCGGGTGCGGCCGGGGGCGGTTCACCCCGGAGCTGGCCGCCCAGGGGTGGGACGTCACCGGTGTCGACCTGGTCCCCGCCGCCGTCGAGGCGGCTCGTCTCCAGGGGCCCGCGGAGGTGAGCTACCGGGTCGGTGACGCCACCGACCTCTCCCCGACCTTGGGCGCTTCGACCTGTTCGTCGACATCGGCTGCTTCCAGGGCTTCGACGCCCAACAGCGGGCCGCGCAGGGGCGCGGCGTGACGGCGCTGGCCGCGCCGGGGGCGTCCCTGATCATGCTGGAGTTCGGTCCGTCCATCTTCCGGAGGATGGTGGGCGGGGTGTCCCGGTCCGAGGTCCTGGAGGCGTTCCCGGGGTGGGAGCTCCTCGACGTGGAGGACGCCCCCGGAGGGGGCTCGGCTTCCCCATGAACCGCACCTCGCCCCAGTGGTACCGCCTGCGCTACCCCGCCTCCTAGGAAGCGGGCGGCGGGCGGTCAGTCGGAGGGAGGCTCCGCCAGGGAGAGGCTGTTGCCGTCCGGGTCGTGGGCGACCACGTGGCGGACGCCGTTGCCGTAGGTCTCCACGGGCTCGTGCCCGGCGCCGTGCGCGACCAGCCGCGCGAGGATCTCGTCGAGCCCCGAGACCCCGAGGGTGAGGAGGCCGCCCCCGACCCGGTCGGGACGGGCCGCGAGCACGACCCAGGCGGTGTCGTCCACGCGCCACATGAACTCCTCCCCGACCACCTCGTCCGCGGGTCGGCCGAAGAGCGCCGTGTACCAACCCAGCGACTCCTCGGGGTCAGTGACGGGAAGTACGGAGTACAGGTGGGTCATCCGTGCCATGTGTGCGTCCTCTCTCCTCCTGGGGATCTCGCCCGGGTGGCCACACGCGAGCGCGGCCACTTCCGGACAGGCCCTCCTCGGAAACGGGCATGTCCCCAGACCAGGTGCTTAGTGCCGGAGTCGTCCCCGTTCCGAAACCCGCCTTAACCACTCGTGGATTTGTCGACAAATCGATGCGCGGCGGGTCCCGGTCGTGCGGAGTCCCTTCCCCTAGCGGGTCAGCGACAGCACTTCGGCACCCGGCAGCTCGGCCAGCAGCGGGCCGGGAACACGCAGCTTCGAGCGGCGCAGGCCGCTGCCCACCACCACCCACGGGGTGTCGTACACCCGCTTGTCGACCAGGACCGGCCACCCCGAGGGCAGCCCGAACGGTGTGATCCCTCCGTACTCCATCCCGGTCAGCCCGGTCGCCTCGTCCATCGGCGCGAAGGACGCCTTCCGCGCCCCCAGGTGTCTGCGCAGCACCCCGTTGACGTCGGCCCGATCCGTGGCCAGCACCATGCACGCCGCGTACGTCACCTCGCCGCCCCGCTTCGCGGACAGCACCACGCAGTTCGCGCTGGTCTCCAGGGACAGCCCGTAGGCCTCGCAGAACTCGGCGGTGTCCGCCAGCTCGGGGTCGATCGCCGCGGCCCGCACCGAACCGTCGAAGGGCGCGATGGCCCCGCGCACCGGATCGGCCGTCAGCTCCGGGTGATCGTGCGCAGGCACCCAGTCGATTCGCTCCGCCATGGCCGCTCCCCGTTCCCGTACCGATTCACGTTCCCGCTCTCGTGCGCCACCATGATGCCGCACGTCCGCCGCGTGTTCGCCAACGGACGCCCGACCTAGCCCCCGTGCCGCCGCACGATCTCCCCAGTCAGCCGCGTGAGCCCGTCCGCCCGATAGCCCGGCCAGCCGTGCACCGCCGCCACGTACTCCTCCGGAACGGCGGAGCGACCCCACCGGGCGCCGACCAGGGCACCGGCGATCGACGCCACGGTGTCGGTGTCGTCCCCCGCGCGCACCGCCGCCCACACCGGGGCCGCGTACCGGTCCGGGTCCCCGGCTTCCACGGGGGTGTGCACGATGGCCGACCACGCCGCCTGGAGCGCGCGCACCACGAACCCGTTGGGCGAGAACGCGTGCGGCGGGGCGCCCTCGGCCTCGGCCAGGTACCCGGCCCAGGCGTCGCGGGCGTGCGGCTCCAGTAGGTCGAGCCCGGAGCGCGGCCCCTCGTCGGACCCCCACACCACGGCCCGCCGGATCGCCTCGCACCACAGCACGCACGCCTCGGCGGCGAGCGGGTCGCCGTGGGTGAGCAGGCTGCACACACGCGCGGTCTCGGCCAGCTGGTCGCGTTCGCGGAGATGGGCCAGGGCCAACGGGGCGGCACGCATCAGCGATCCGTTGCCCGCGCACCGCTCCCCCGCGCCGAACATCCGCGCGGACAGCCGGATCATCTCCTCGGCGGCGCCGGTCCGCCCCGTGCTGTCGGCGGCCAGGGCCCGTTCGGTGTCACCGAGGACCCGGGCGGTCTGCGCGCCGATGTCCGTGGCGCCCTCGCGACGCCAGGAGAGGAAGGCGCGGGCGGTCTGGTCCAGGGCCGCTCCGGAACGGGGATCGTCGTGGTCCCGGAGCGCCTCCGCGAGGCACACCGCCATCTGGGTGTCGTCCGAGTACTCCCCGGGGGCGTAGGGCCCCAGGCCGCCGCCGACCATCGCGGGAACCTCCCGCTCGGACAGCCGGGCGGCGAACTCGTAGGGCACACCGAGCGCGTCACCGCACGCGGCCCCGAGCAGGGCCCCGGCGGCCCGATCGTCCAGGCCGTCCCGGTCGGGGTCGTCGCCAAGGGTGTTCATGGGGCCTCACAGGAGGGAGGAGGGGTGTCCGGCCGACTCTACTCCGTGGGTCGGACGCGCGGCCTGGCCTCGGGAGACCGGGGATTCGGACACCTGACACCGCGCGCCCGGTCCGGGTGCTTCTGTCCGTATCCGGCACGTTGGGGAGGGTCCGTGCGGTTTCGGCGCCGTACAATCCGACTCATGGAGTCCCCCACCCCCTCCCCACCCACCGGTTCCACGCTGCACGGACGCGTCCTCGTGGGCGCGCGTGTCGGTGGTGACGGCTCGGTGTCGGTCCACGACGGACACGACACGGTGGCGGACGAGCCCGTCACCGTCACCCTCCTCGCCCCGGACCTGGTCGCGGACCCCGCCGCCGTCCACGCCTTCCTGGGACGGGCCCAGACCCTGGCCGGACTCCGGTCCCCCGGTCTCGTGCGGGTGCTCGGAGACGGCAGGGACGGCGACCACGTGTACGTGGTCACCGCGTCCACGCGGGGAGAGCCCCTCGGAGAGGTCCTCGGCGGGGGCGACCAGGGACTGCGCTACGGCCCGCACACGGCCCTGACCATCGTGGCCGACGTCCTGGAAGCGCTCCGGACGGCACACGACGAGGGTCTGGTGCACGGCGGCCTCGCCCCGGACGACGTGGTCCTGGCCGCCGACAACCGGGTCACGGTCACCGGGTTCCGGCTGCTGGGAACCGAGGACCTGACCCCGCGCACGGACGTGCGCGCCGTGGGCGCGCTCCTGCACAGCCTGCTGACCGGTGACCTCCGGGTCGAGGAGGGGGAACCGCTGCGGCCCTCGGCCACCGTCCCCGGACTGCCGCCGGACCTGGACATGCTGGTCTCCAACGCCACGGAACCCAACCCCCGCTACCGGCCGCGCGACGCCGGTCAGTACCTCACCCTGGTCGAGCAGGTGCTGAGGTCGCTGCCCCGACCCCGGACCGAGGGCGGCGACGTCACCCAGCCGATCCCGGTGGTGGACGCCGAGGCCCTCGCCGCCGGGGGCTCCCCGGCGCGGGGCGAGGGCACTCCTCCCTGGCGGCGACTGCCCGTCCTGGTCGGAGCCGGGGCCGTGGTGCTGGCGCTGTGCGTCGCGGGATGGGCCCTCGTACCGGGAGACGCCGCCGAACTCCCCGATCTCACCGGGTTCTCCCCGGAGATGGCGGAGGTGGAGCTGGCCGCCCTGGACATGGAGCTCACCTTCGCCTACGAGGACGCCTACAGCGAGGACGTCGACCCGGGTGAGGTGGCCGCGACCGAACCGACGGCCGGTACGGAGCTGGAGGGCGGCGAGGCGATCCTGCTGTCGCTGTCCGTCGGGCCGCGGCACGTGGAGGTGCCGGACGTCGTGGGCGGTACCGAGAACGACGCCCGCACGCTGCTGCGCGAGGCCGGGTTCACCGAGGTCGAGGTCGTGCAGGAGCACTCCGCCGAGGAGACGCCGGGCACCGTCCTGTCCTCGGTTCCCGAGGTCGGGGAGGACGGCGACCGGGAGGAGGAGGTGACCCTGCACGTCAGCGAGGGGGTCATCGTTCCCACGCTGGTGGGGATGGCGCAGGCGGAGGCCACCGAGGCGCTGGGCGGGCTCGGTCTGACCGTGTCCGTGGTGGAGGCGCCGAGCGAGTCCGTCGCGGAGGGCGCGGTCAGCGGCCAGGACCCCGAACCGGGCACGATCCTGCCCGAGGACGGCGCCGTCACCCTCACGGTCTCCACCGGCCCCGAGGTGGTCGAGGAGGAGACGGAGGACGCGGAGGACGGCGGCACCGCCGAGGGTGGGTCCGGGGAGGACGGTGACCAGGCCGCACCCGGGGGCTCCTGCTCCGGTTCCGCCTGGGACGCGGGCACGATCTACGACGAGGGCGACCGGGTCCACTACGAGGGGCGCGTCTACGAGGCGCGGTGGTGGATCCAGGGCTTCCCGCCGGACCTGGGCGGGGAGTGGGGCGCCTGGTCCGACCAGGGGCCCTGCTGACCCCCTCGGCTCCGGGCGCCCCCTCGCACCCGGAGCCGACCGCTCCCCCGCCACGCCCCCTGGTCAGTGCCCGAGGTCGGACCCACCTCGGTCTGGCCGGTTTCGGGAACCTGACCGGCCTCCGGACCTGACCGGTCTCGGGATCGGGCCGCGCGAGTGCTCTCCGGACCTGATCATCGTCAGGGTTCGGCTCGGTCCGGGGTGAAGTCGGCGACGTGGTCGCGGGCCCACTCCCGGAAGCTCAGGGCGGGACGGCCGAGCACCCGCGCGACGTCCTCGGACACCTCCTCGGGGATGTCGACGTTGACGGTCCAGTGCTCGATGATCTGGTGGGCGAACTCCACCCCCACCTCCAGTGACAGCTCCACGAGGGCCTCGTCCAGCGGCTGCTCCTCCCACCGCGCGGGGATCCCGACCTCCTCCCCGAGCACCCGCACCTGGTCGGTCTGGCTGACCACCTCGGGCCCGGTGACCAGGTACGCCCGACCCGCGTGCCCGTCGTCCACCAGCGCCCGCACCGCCATCGCGGCCACGTCCCGTTCGTGCACCAGGGAGCGGGAGGCCGCGCCGAACGGGGCCCGCACCACTCCCCGGTGCACCTTGTCGGACCAGGCCAGCGCGTTCGTCGCGAGCCCGGTGACCCGCAGGAAGGTCCACGCGCGGGCGGATCTCCGCACGGCGCGCTCCACACCGCCCCACACGCCTCCGGTCTCCTCGGCGCCGGCGGCCGAGAGGTAGACCACCCTGCCGACCTCGGCGCCCAGGGCCTCGACCACCTCCGCCGCCCTCTTCGCGGCCGCATCGGTTCCCGGCCACACCAGGTAGGCGGCGCCCGCGCCCTCGCCGCCCGCGTCACGTCCGCCGGGACGGTGACGTCCCCCGCGACCACCTCGACGCCTTCGGGAAACCGCGCCCGCTCCGGATCCCGGGTCAGCGCACGGACCGGCACCCCTCGGCGAGCAGTCCCGCCACCACGTGTCGGCCGGTGTTGCCGGTGGCTCCGGTGACCAGGATCGGCTGGGACGTCGTGGGCTGGGTCATCGTGTCTCCCCTGTGGGTGGGCGCCGGACCCCGGGGCCCGGGGGTCTCCTCGACGGGACCCGGAGACCACTCCACTCCCTCAACCAATGTTGAGGTCAACCCCCCGGGGTGCCGTGGACCCGGGAACGTCGGCACACCGGTACCCGGCCGGGCCGCCCGGACCGCACCGGGCCTCACCTGGAGGCCCCAGACGCGGGTCCCGTCGACGGTGCGGTCCCGTCAGGTGTGGTCCCGGTCGCCGAGCAGGTCCACGCCCTGGTCGAGCAGACCGTGCA
Organism: Nocardiopsis eucommiae; assembly: GCA_018388625.1. Taxonomy (GTDB): domain Bacteria; phylum Actinomycetota; class Actinomycetes; order Streptosporangiales; family Streptosporangiaceae; genus Nocardiopsis; species Nocardiopsis eucommiae. The sequence goes on from CP074402.1 coordinate 5,986,911, forward strand.
GGTGCAGGGCGAGCTGTAGTTCCAGCGCACGGTCGGGGAGCTGCCAGTCCGCGCCGATCAGGTGACCGATCCGCTCCAGACGCTGCGCCACGGTGTTCACGTGGATGTGCAGGTCGTCCTTGGCCCGGGACAGGTTGCCCCCGGCCGCGAAGTAGGCGCGCAGGGTCTCCACCAGCAGGGTGCCCCGCTTGGCGTCGTACTCCAGGAGCGGTCCCAGTGCCGCCGTCACGAATCCGGGCACGTCCCGGTCCTGGCTCAGCAGCAGGCCGGAGAACCCGAGGTCGTCAGAGGTGGCGGCGTCTCCGTTCCGGCCGAGGGCGCGCAGGGTCTGGACGCACCGCACCGCTTCGGTGAACGCGTCCCGGAAGGTCTCCGGGCCCCGGGTGGGCCCGGCCGACCCGGTCGTCACCGGGCCGTTGGCGGCGGCGGACAGCTCCGCCGACACCCGTCCGCCGACCTCCGCCGGGTCGGAGCCGGGCAGCGCCAGCACCAGTCTGCCGCCCCGCGAGGCCGCGAGTCCGCCGACCGTCTCGGCGGCGAAGGCCGCCGCCGAACGCAACCGCTGCGGGTCTCCCCCGGGGCCTCCGCCACCACCAGCACGTGCGGGGTGTCCAGGTCCGCGTGGAGCAGCGCCGCCCGCTGGCGCAGGGACACCGGATCGCGCGCGGGCACCTCCAGGAGTTCGTTGAGCAGGTCGCCGCGCACCCGGTGCTCGGTCTCGCTCACCGAGCGGCGGATGAGCAGGAGCAGCGCGGTCACCATGGCCGCCCGTTCCAGCACCCTCTGGTCGGTGTCGTCCAGCTCCACCCCGCGCAGGACGAGGGTGCCCAGGGGCTCGGCCCCGGCCGCCGCGGCCGCGACCCACGTGCCCCCGACCGACACGGCCCGGCCGCTGGCCAGGGAGGAACGTGCAGCCCCGGTCAGATCCACGCCCTCCTCGGGCCCGGAGCCCTCACCAGGTACGTGGTCGGTGCCCGGGTGCCGGAAGGGCTCTGGGGAAGGGCGGGCGGAGTCCCGGTCGGCGGGGAGGACCGGGGAGCGATCGGAGGGCCGCGGGTTCCCGCCCGAGCCCACCGACCCGCCGATCGTTCCGGGAGCGGTCACGCTGGTCACACCCTCCGGGGACGCCGTCACCACCTCGTCCGAGGTGCGGTCGTGAACGCACACCGTGCCGCCCAGGACCTCCGCGACGGCCGAGGCGACCTCCCGCACCCCTCCCCACCCAGTACGAGGTCGGTGAACCTGTCGTGCGCCGCCGCCGACCTCTCCACCGACGCCGTGTGCCGCTGCAGGCGCTCGTTCACGGTGTGCAGCTCGTCCAGGGCCCGCCGGGTGTCGTCGATGAGGTTGGCGTTGTCGATCGCGATCGCGGCGTGTGTGGCCAGCGACGACAACAGCGCCACCTCCGAGTGGGCGAACGGCCGCTCCCGGCGGTTGGCGGCGAACAGCACCCCGACCCGACGCCCGTTCATCCGCAGCGGCACTCCGAGGATCGCGACCAGGCCCTCCTCCCGCACGGCGGTGTCGATGTTCTCGGCGTGCTCGAACCGGGGGTCCGCGAAGTAGTTGGCGGTCACGTACGGCAGCGACGTGCTGGCCACCAGGCCACCCAGCCCCTTTCCCGGGGCCAGCCGGAGCCGCTGGAAGGCCGCCGAGACCGACCCCGACGTCACCCGCATGTAGGTGTCGCCCGCCTCCGGGTCGCTCAGCGTCAGGTAGGCGACGTCCGTTCCGAGCAGGTGCCGTGCCCGCTCCACGATCGCCCGGAGCACCTGGTCGAGGCTGCGCATCCCGGCGAGGTCGTTGGCGGTCTCGAACAGCGCGCTCAGTTCCGACTCGCGCCGCTGCCGGTCCCGCAGCACCGCCCGTACCCGCAGCGCCGCCAGCTTGGCGTTCTCCAGCGCGGCGACCGTCTCCGCGCCCGAACCGTCCGAGCGCGCACGGAGCACCGGACGCTCGTACTCCACGGCCGGGGCGTCTCGCAGCAACAGCTCCAGGAAGAGCGCCTGCTGCTCGGCCCCCGATCTCTCGCGGGAACCGGCCTGAGGGTCAGGGGTGGTGTTCAGCTCGAGCTCCAGGCTCCGTCGATGGGCAGGGACGCCCCGTTGACGAACGACGCGTCGTCGGAGCACAGGTAGGCGACCATCTCGGCCACCTCCGAGGGTTCGATCAGCCGCTTCACCGGGGTACGGGCCAGCAGGACCTCCGAGATCACCTGCTCCTCGGGGATGCCGTGGGCCTCGGCCTGGTCCGCGATCTGCTTCTCCACCAGCGCGGTCCGCACGTAGCCGGGGTTCACACAGTTGGAGGTCACACCGTGTGGGGCACCTTCCAGGGCGACCACCTTCGAGAATCCCTCCAGCCCGTGCTTGGCCGCCACGTACGCGGACTTGTAGGCGGAGGCGCGCAGCCCGTGCACCGAGGAGATGTTGACGATCCGGCCCCACCCGCGCTCGTACATGTGCGGCAGGGCCCCGCGCACCAGGCGGAACGGCGACTCGACCATGAGTCGAAGGATGAGGGAGAAACGCTCGGGAGGGAAGTCCTGGACGGCGGCGACCGTCTGGACCCCGGCGTTGTTCACCACGATGTCCGCCCCCGGGCGGCCTCCTCGGCGGCGTCCAGATCCGTCAGATCCAGCTCGACCGGCTCTCCCACACCCTGTTCAGCGAGCTCGGCCAGGGCGGGACCGTCGACGTCGACCATCCGGACGGCGGCACCGGCGGCGGACAGACGCAGGGCGCACGCGCGACCGATTCCACTGGCGGCGCCGGTCACCAGGGCCGTCCTCCCGGTGAGGGGGAACCGCGTGGTCTGGGGAGCGGGAGGGGCACCCGGCTCCGAAGGGGGACGGAGGGAGGGTTCGGACGGGAACTCGTGCGTCGTCATGCCAGCAAACTAGGTGCGGCTCGTGAACCGGGGGACGGGGACCGGAGACACACCCCGTTGGACGTCCATGTGGGTTGGGCCCATGTGCGCTCGGGGGCTGTGGGCTTCCCACGCGTCGGCGGCCTGTGATCGGCGTCTCGTCCACATGTCGCGTGGATCACATCGATTCTAGGCTTGCGGGCACCGACGCGACCGAACCACACGGTCGCCGTTCGTCCCGCTCGCCGTTCGTCCCCCGGAGCCGCACCATGCACTCCTCCCACTCCTCCCCTCCCCCGTTCACCACTCCCCCGCCGTCTCCGTCGCGCCCGCGTCACCCGGCGCCTCCGTGTCGTCCCGCCCCCGGCCGGGCCTCCTCCGGCACGCGGTACCCGTCCTCTCCGTGGTCACCGTGCTCCTGATGGCGGTGGCGGTGCTGGTCGTGGCCGCACCGCGGGCCTCGGCCGCCGAACTCTCCCCGGTGCCCGCCTTCGGCACCAACCCCGGCGCGCTCTCCATGTACGAGTACGTCCCCGACGACCTCCCCAGGGGGCTCCCCTGGTCGTCCTGTTGCACGGTTGCACCCAGGACGCCGCGACCTACCACCGCAACTCCGGCTGGGCCGCGCAGGCCGAGGAGTCCGGTCTCGCCCTCGTCTACGCGGAGCAGCGGACCGCCAACAACGCCAACCGGTGCTTCAACTGGTTCGAGCCCGCTGACGTGGCCCGCGGCTCGGGAGAGGTCCGTTCGGTGGCCTCGATGGTCGAGCACGCCGTGGCCCGACACGGTCTGGACGCCGGGCGCGTCTTCGTCTCCGGTCTTTCGGCCGGCGGGGCGATGACGGCCGAGCTCCTCGCCGCCTACCCCGATCTCTTCGCTGGCGGCAGCATCGTCGCCGGTGTCCCGGTGGGCTGCGCCAGCGGCATGCTCGACGCCTTCACCTGTATGAACCCGGGCAGAACCCTGACCCCGCAGGAGTGGGGCGACCGGGTCCGCGCCAAGCTGCCGGACGGTGCCGACCCGCCCCGGGTGGCGGTCTGGCACGGGACCGCGGACCACACCGTGGTTCCGGCCAACGGGCGGGCCGGCGTGGCCCAGTGGGTGAACGTGTGGGGGCTGCCCAGCTCCCCGGACGGCGCTGAGGGTCTGCCCGGATCCACCACCGCCGAGTACTACGGCGGTGGTGGATCCGCCGACGCGGCGGTCGCGTCCTTCTCCGTGGCCGGGATGGGGCACGGAACCCCGGTCGATCCGGCGTCGGGCTGCGGCACGGCGGGGGCGCACTTCCTGGACACGGTCTGCTCCACCGGGTACACCGCGCGGTTCTGGGGTGTCGGGGGGATCAGCGGCGGAGAGCCGACGGAGGCCCCCACGGAGGAGCCGACCGAGGGGCCCTCGGGAGCGTGCGTGACCGCGAGCAACTACGACCACGTCGCCCAGGGCCGGGCCGAACACCGTCAGGGCCGGGCCTACGCGCTGGGCTCCGGGGACCCGCTCGGTCTCTGGAACACCGCCGTGCGGACCTCGCTGACCGAGTCGTCTCCCGACCACTGGGACCTCACCCCGGGAGGTTGCTGAGTCGGTGAGGGCGGTCGCCGCCGCGAGGGCCGACCTCGCGGCGGGCGGACCTCGCGGTGCGGCACGTGGGGCCGTTGAGAGGTCAGAATCCGGTCCCCGTCCCCTCGGAGTCCCGGGCCAGGTGGCCGAAGTGCGCCGTCACGGCCCCCAGGGCGAAGTGCGCCGCCTGGTGCTCGGTCATCGGGACGATTCCGGCGGGAACCTGGATCCTGAACGGGAACTCGTCCTCGGGGCTGATCCGGAAGTCGTCGATCACCCCTTGCGAGAGCAGGAGGGTCAGGGCCTCGCGGACGTGGCCGTTACGGTTGTCTGAAGCCCAGATCGCCATGGTGCAACGGTAACCCGAAGAGGCCGGAAAGCCGGTGCGGACGGGCTTTCCGGCCCGTCCGCACGCTTTCCCCTCGGACCGTGGGAGGACGGGCACGACCCCCGTGGTGCCCGTCCTCCCGGCCGCTCCCCGAAGGGGGTCGACTAGGGATCCTCGACGCGGGCCTCGCCCGCGAGCACGTGGGCGGTCAGTCTGCGCAGCGCGAGTCTGGTCGCCTCGAACTCCTCGGGGGCAGGTCGATGACCCGTCCGATGGCCTCCGGGATGCCCCTGGCGCGGGCCCGCAGCTCGGTCCCCGCACCCGTGGCGGTGACCAGCACCGAGCGTTCGTCGGCGGGGTCGCGTTCCCGGAACAGGAGGCCGTTGGTCTCCAGGCGTTTGAGCAGCGGCGTGAGGGTGCCGTAGTCGAGTTGCAGCACCGCGCCGATCTCCTTGACCGCGCACTCCCCGCGTTCCCACAGGAGCATCATCACGAGGTACTGGGGGTAGGTCAGGCCGAGCGGATCCAGCAGTGGGCGGTAGAGGTTCGTGACGGCACGCGAGGCCGCGTACAGCGCGAAGCACATCTGCTCGTCGACTGCCGGGAGTTCGAAGTCGCCCGTCGGGGCGGGGGATCGGTCGGGCATCGTTCCACATCGTAGTAACCACGCACCCGATGTCAAAGCCCACAATTGCCTTGCGCACAAGCAAAAATGGGACACGGGGGACCATGCGTGCGCAACGGGCACCAAGCGCCTGCGCGAGGAGCCGAGGGGGTGACCACGGCCCCGATGCTCAGGCGCCAGTGGCCCGCCCCGTCAGCGGCCCGCGCCGCCGACGCCCGAACCCCGCGGCGTCACTCCTCCGCCTGGCCCGGAGTACTGCTCGGCAGCCGCCGCTTGACCACCTTCCCCGTGGCGTTGCGCGGCAGCTCCGCCAGCACCACCACGTCACGCGGCACCGAGAACCGGCCCAGGGCCTCACGGACGTGCATGCGCAGGTCGTACGGATCCACGGTCTGCCCCTCGTACGGCACCACGTAGGCGGCGAAACGTTGGCCGAACTCCTCGTCCGGGACGCCGGTCACCACCACCTCGCGAACCGACGGCATCGTCACGATCGCCTCCTCCACCGGCCTCGGGAAGACGTTCTCACCACCCGACACGATCATGTCGTCGTTCCGCCCGGCCACGTGCAGCAACCCGTGGGCGTCCACGTAGCCGCGGTCACCGGTCTCCATCAGCCCGTCCGCGATTCGTTTGGTGTTTCCGTTGGTGTATCCGTCGAAGAGCATTTCGTTGCCGACGTGGATGGCGCCCCTGCTTCCCCGCGGTACCTCCCCGCCCTGCTCGTCCAGCACGGCGATCCTCGTTCCGAGGGGAGGCCGACCCGCGGTGGTCGGGGCCAACCTGAGGTCCTCCGGGGTCGCGATCGTCGCCCACGACACCTCGGTCGACCCGTACAGGTTGTAGACCACGTCCCCGAAGGCGTCCATGAAGTCACTGATCAACTGCGGGCTCATCGCCGACCCGCTGCACGCCACGATCCGCAGAGTCGAGGTGTCGTACCGGTCCCGGGTCGACCGGGGCAGGTCCATGATCCTCCGCAGCATGACCGGCACCGCGAACAACACCGTGCACCGCTGTTCCTGGACCGTCCGCAGTACGTCCTCCGGCTCGAACAACCGCCGCATCACCAACGTCGCCCGCATCGACATGCCCAGCTGGACCCCGGCCAGCCCCCAGGTGTGGAAGACCGGAGCCGAGACGAGGATGCGGTCCCTGGAGTTCAACGGGATCCGCGACAGGACGGAGGCGGCGTCCTGGGGTCCCTTCGGTGTGGGCCGACGCGCCCCCTTCGGAGTTCCGGTCGTCCCCGAGGTGAGCACGATCAGCCTGCCGGGACGCTCGGGTGGCGGTGGATCCGCCTGCTCGTGCTGGTCGGCCCGGCCGGTTGAGCCGGGCGAGTCGACCCGGCCCCTCCGGTCGCCTTGTTTCGGCCCCCGGCGACCAGGGGATTCGTTGGTCCCGGCCGACCGGAGCGCGCGGATTGCGTTGGCGACCCGGTCGAGCCGGTGGGCCCCGTGGACCCCGGCCCCTTGACGGGTATCCGAGGCCCCGGAACGCTCGGTTCGCCCCAGGCCGTCACCCGGGGGATCTCCGGAGGCAGGTCACGGTACAGCTCCTCGAACTCGGCGTCCGCGATCAGCAGCGACACCTCGTTGCGACTGACCACGTCGGCCAGGGGACCCGCGGCCAGCCCGGTGTTCAGGAGGACGGCGTCGGCACCGAGGCGACCGCAGGCGATGGCGGCCTGGACCAGCCCGCCGTGGTTGCGACACAGGATGCCCACACGGGTGTCCTGACCGACGCCGAGGCCGTGGAGGTCCCGGGCGAGCGCGCGCCCGAGCAGGTTCATCTCTCCGAAGGTCGTGCTTCCGGACTCGTCGATCAACGACACCTGGTCGGGCACGCGTTCACCGGCCGCGGCGTAACCTCCCGCGATGGTGGCTCCCCAGGTCCGCAACGCGCGGAGCTGGCGGACGATTCTGTCCGGACGCCCGGGGAGAGGACCCCGGCCCGCACCAGGACCCGCGCGACCTCCAGCGTGTGTCGGAGCTTCGACGAGGTCGAGGGAGGGGTGGCGGAGCCGTCGTCCCGGGATCCGACGGATCGGGCGGAATCGACCCGGTCGACGGGGTGGGCCGTTCCGGTGGGGTGGGCGCACTGCTGGCTGGGGACGCCATGAGGTCTCCGAGGGGGTACGGGGACGGGCGAAGCGGTCCGCGCCCTCCGGGGAGCCTTCGCCTCGTGACTCCACGGAGTACTGCGACCGTAGGCGAGGAGGCCACGGACTTTCTCCGTCGTCAGGTGAGTGACTACTGGTGCGTAGTTGTCACCGGAGAGTGGGTTCGCCGGTCGCCGGTCGCCGGTCGCCGGTCGCCGGGCCCTGGCGCGGTCGGTGGGGGAGCGGCGGTGACCGGAGGTGTGGTCGGGTCTCGTGTCGCTGGGGTGAGACGTTGATGCCGTGGCGCCGGGGTGCGGCGGCGCCGGGGTGCCTTGCCGTGGGGGAGTCGAGGAGTCGCCGAATCGAGGAGTCGAGAAGTCGACACGGCCGGGGGAACGGTCCGAGGGGACGGCCGGGCCAGCGTGAGGCACGCGTGGCCCGGCCCCGTTCGTCGGTCGCGGACACGGCGGGGGGACGGGCGACCTCGCGGAGCGGGGAACCCCGGCGGGCGAGGCCGCCCGGTGGTGAGGGGAAGCCCCGGGGAGCCGCCCCTGGTGAGGGTGGCCGGCCCCGGGACCGACCGGAGGAACGACGCGGCGCGGGGACCGTGCGGTACGGCCCCGCAGGATCAGCCGCTCACGGTGATGGGGCTCGCGGGGTCGTCCGCGTTGGTCACCGCGTAGGCGGCGGTGAATCCGGCCTCGCTGACGCTGGGGCAGCCGAAGCCTCCCTCCACGTCGACGGCGGTCGTGGTGTCGAAGGCCAACGTCGAAGCCGGGTCGCCGTTGGTCCACTCACCCTCGATCGGCGCGTCCGCGTCGGGGCTGACCGTGGCGGTGCAGGTGGCCAGACCGGACGTGTTCACCACGATCCCCGCCGCCGGGACGATCATGGTGGCGAGGGAGGGCGAACCGTGCTGCATCGTCATCTGCCAGACGGGGTCGTTCACGGTGACGGTCGCGTTCACGAGAACCACGTCGGTCGTGCAGTCCGTGAAGTTCGGGGCGTTGATGGGGCCGCCGACCGCGCCGTCCGGGTCGTGGTTGTCCGGAGCGTCGGGAACCAGGTTGTTGCCGTTGCCGGGGGCGGTCGCGGACACGTCACAGGTGATCGTGACGTCCCCGGCGGTGAAGACGGCCGATCCGACGAGTTCGGCGGTGAAGGCGGCGCCCGCGGGCTCGACGGTGGTCGGGCCCTGCTGCTCGGCGAGGGCGGGGCCGCCCCAGCTGAGGACGAGCGCCGCGACGGCGGCGACGGCCAGGCAGGAGCGGGTGCGGGATCTCGGTCGCGGAACCGACATGAGTACTCCTTGGGTGGGGTGGCCGGGCGGCTCGGGGGAGGGACGCCCGGCGCGACGGGGGTGTGCACGCGCCGAGTAGGTGGACGTCACTTGCCGGACGGGGGACCCGGGACGGGTGGACGGGGATGGGCAGGGGTGTGGTGCCCACTCGCCCCGGGGGATCGGTGGCGGTCCTGGGCTTCGCTGACGCCCTGTTCGGTGTCTCGCGGACGGGCGGGCCGGTCAGGAGGCCGTGGGGTCGGGACCCCGCCCCGGGCGCGGAGCCGGGTCGGGAGGGCGGTCCGAGCCTGGGCCGGGGGCCGCGACTCCGGCTCCGGCCTCGGCGGGACGTGGGTCGGGATCGGGGGTCGGGCTCGGCTCCGACCCCGGCGGGGGTTCCTGTCCTCCGTGGTGCCTACGGCGACGACCGCGCCGTCGCCGGGGCGGTCGTGCGACGGGACGCCACGCGAAGGCCATACCGCCCCCGACCAGCGCCAGCAGGGTGCCGACGACGAGGCCGCCGAGGTTCGACAGGATCAGGGCTCCCAGGGCGATGAACCCGGCGAAGCTGCCGGTGATCACGTGTTGGTTCGGGGTGAACCAGGTGACCAGGCCCAGGACGACCAGCATTCCGCTGAAGACGAGGGTGGAGACGGCACCGATGCCGAGGTGGAGCATCAGCTCCACGGGGATCCGGGTGACCAGGACCATCTCGACCCCGGCCAGGATCATCAGCAGGCCCGCCAGGAACGGGCGCCGCCTGCGCCACCTGGTCCACGCCGCCCACGGGGGTCCGCCCCTTCTCAGAAGCACTCGGCGTCCCCTCGGGAGACTCCGAGGCTGAGGTTGTGGAGCTTGAAGGTTCCGGCGGAGGCGGCCCGCGCGGTCTGCTCCAGGCCCTCCACGTGGATGGTGTCGGACTGCATGCCGAACAGGTCCGTGTGGCCGCGTCCCGAGCCGAGGCCGTCGGGGCCCTTGTCGAGGGTGGAGGCGTCACGGCCGATCTCCATGTTGGTGAACTCGGCGTTGCCGTCCATCTGCTCCATGTCGATGACCAGGTCGGAGGCCTGAACCGGTGTGCCAGCGTCACCGGCGGTCAACATGAGGGAGATCGAGCCGACCAGGGGGAACTCCGTGGTCAGGACCGACTGGCACAGCCCGGTGATCTCGGCGGACCTGATCCCGGCCGTGGCGAGGGGGACCGGTTGGTCGCGGACGGTCGCGTTGACCCAGCCGAACTGGGTGAAGCCCTCACCGTGCATCTCGTCCGCCGCGATCTTGAACTGCTGGCCGGAGATGCTGAACGAGGCCGCCAGGGCCCCGCTGGCCATGGCGACGAGGATGCCTCCGACGGCCGCGCCCGCAGGGACGCAGAACAGGGCGAACCGCTTCCAGCTGGTGTGACTCCCGGGGGACTCCACGGTGTTCGAGGCGGGGGTGGGGTCCAGGGTGCCGGAGGGGACGGATGCGGGGGAGGAGCGGGGACCGGTCGGGTTGGCGGCGCTGTGACGGTCATCGGGGGAGGGGAGTCCATGCGAGTCCTTCCAAGGGTGCATGGCCGCGTTGCGCCCGCCGTTCCCCGAACTTCCGGCACGCGGCCCGGCCTGACCCTCTCCGTGTGGGCGGGGTCGAAGCCAGAGCATTTCTTTCGGTGACGCTGCACATCATGTATCGGGATCGACAGGATGACAAGGGAGCCACGAGAATTTTTCGCGCTTTCTCGAAACCCGGGACAAAGGAGCGGGTGCTGCCCAAAGTGCGGCTCTGACGTGCGGGAATGATGGAAGGATCATGTTGGGTGCCGTCGGTCTGGAACGGTCGATCATGGAAGTGGAGGGGCCTCGGATATGCGTCTCCCTTTGTCATCGTGATGAGGAATACCCGGGACGGACTTCCTCAATGGGGTGAGTGAAAATGGTTCCCGAGGGGACACGGAAGCGGGGAGTGCCGCATGGGAGCAGCTGCCCGCGACGAACGGGGGAGGGGCAGGCGGGTGGCGGGAGACCGCGGACGGAACCAGAGGAACGGGCGCGCGTACGCGCGCGGGTCGCGGGTCAACGTGCGGGGCAAGCGGGGCAAGGTGGGGTCCGCTGGGCGGCGAGGAGTGGCAGAGGAGACCCCCCTGGGGGTTGGGGCCGGTGACCGGGGACACAGGGGTTCGGTTTGCCTGGGGTCTGGGCGGGGGTAATGTTCTCCAGGTCGCCGCGAGACGGTGAGCGGCCCGCGAGGGTCGACTCGAAGCCGGGTCGCGATCTCAGACATCCTCTCCGAAACACAGCGGTTCGAGCACTGCTCGGGCCATGTAAACTCGGAGAGTCGCTTCAAGGAAACGAGCAAAAGCCGCAAGGCAGCAACTCGGAACCAAACGGAGCAAACGGGCTTTACCCCGATCTCGTGTTTAGCGGAAACGCTGCCACAAAC